>NZ_BMUL01000079.1 GCF_014650175.1 Streptomyces termitum | reverse complement strand
AAAAATAATCACTATAATTTGCGCAGTAGCAAGCTACTCATAAGGTCTCAGCTTAAAGATAATAATGCCCAGCAGTTACAAGGAGAACAAAAAATGAGAAAGAGAAACTTCATCGTCAACGGTATTCCAGGTTTGTCAGGGATCGAGATGACAAGTCTTAGAAGAATCCACCGCCGAATCCACCGCCGAATCCACCGCCAAGCGCGTTGTGGAAAACACCGAGTGTGGCAATGTCAGCCGCTCCGGCGACTACGTTTGCGGGTCCAAAGCCGCCGAAACCACCAAACTGGCGAGGTTCAAGGGTTGCCTGCTCGGTTTGAGTGGGGGCTGGGACAGCGAAGACACCGGTGAAGGCGACGAGGGCAGCGATGACGGTGAAGAATTGCATCTTGTCTCGGAAAAAAAAGTTGGTAAAAGGAGCTGGGCAAATCGAGGGGGTAAGAGCTGAGACCTGTCAGGCGCTAAAGGTGATTATTGGAAGATCGACTTTGAAAGGTGAAG
>NZ_BMUL01000078.1 GCF_014650175.1 Streptomyces termitum | reverse complement strand
TGGATCATATGGCACTGAAGGAATGACCTCGGAGAACCAAGGTGGGTTGTACCATCTCTTGAAGCCTCCCTGCTTGCTGGAGTAGAGATGGCCAGGAGGAAAGATCTCAAAGTGCTCACAATCATCATTCAGGCCCTTCATCTCTGATGATATCCACACCGACCCATCAATTCCCCAGCCAATATACAGGGGTGTGACGCCAATGGCATNAATGGCATCACGGGCAGCAATGAAGCTGTTGTCGCGTGTGTCGAGCAAGACGAAGGAGAAGACACCATCCAGCATGTCGATGAAGTTCTCCCCGTGCTCCTCGTACAGGTGCGCGATGACCTCGCAGTCGCTGCCTGTCCTGAACGTGTGGGAGGAGAGCTGCGCCCGGAGCTGTTCATGGTTGTAGATCTCTCCATTCACAGTGACGACGATGGACTTGTCCTCGTTGTAGAGGGGCTGGTCGCCAGAGGCAGGGTCGATGATGGCGAGGCGCTGGTGGGAGAGGTAGCA
>NZ_BMUL01000077.1 GCF_014650175.1 Streptomyces termitum | reverse complement strand
CTATGGCCTTGATTGCGACATTCGCGGTGGAGTTCAAATCAGCGGCCATGGTGGTGAGGGCGGTAGGAACGGCACCAGCCAATTTGACGGCAAAGCATCCACCAAATCTCTTATTGACACCGGTGCGGCATCGCACGATACATGCGGTTTGACTCCATCCCCCTGTGCACTGAGCACCCTCAGGAAAGTTCATGACAACAGTTTGGTTGGAGCGGACTTGGTTCTGGATCCCTGAATTTCCAGCTTGATTAAGAGTCATGAACATTGGCTTCCACGAAGTGGCAGTTGCATCCTCGTTGTATTCACAACTCATGGGACCTCCGCCATCACGGTTGACTTGGAAAGCATCAACGACGACCGATAAATTGCCGTAGGCCGCGGGAAGTCCGTAACCTTCAGCCTGATCGAGCCATGCGGGAATGTCGATTGGGCCCAGTTCGGGCGTCCTTCCACACGCCGGTAAGGGGTTGTCAGTTCCAGTTTGGAATACACCCGAGTCGCC
>NZ_BMUL01000076.1 GCF_014650175.1 Streptomyces termitum | reverse complement strand
CCCAGGTCGGCGGGCTGAGCGGTGGTCTCCACAAGTCTGCGCCGGTCGCTGCTCTGCCCGTCGGACTCACCTCCCTCTTGAAGCGCGATTCTACCGTCAATTCGCTCCCGCTCGTCGGATCAATCCCCGGTGCCAGCAGCCTCCCCAGCCTTAACAAACTGCCTTTGATCAGCTCTCTCCCGAGCTTCAGCAGTCTTCCTTTGATCAGCTCCGTCCCGAGCTTTAGCAGTCTTCCTCTGATCAGCTCCGTCCCGAGCTTCAGCAGTCTCCCTTTGATCAGCTCCGTTCCAGGCATCAGCAAGCTTTCATCAGGTCTTCCTAGCCCTGCCAGCCTCGGCAGTCTCCTCTGATGCCATTGAGCCAAGCCCCTTATAGTAGTTTTAATTCTTTGCATCCCCATTCTGATGTTTACATTGGCTTGTCTGGATTTCTAGCCGTTTGTATCATCTTGATCAATTACCATTCCTTAATCAAAGTGCTATGCTGCATATATAAACCTTGC
>NZ_BMUL01000075.1 GCF_014650175.1 Streptomyces termitum | reverse complement strand
AATGGACTCGCGTTCGGCGGTGATGTTGACCCAGGCTTTGGCGGAGCGGCCGGCTTCGGTAACTTTCAAGGCGGCGGCTACAATGCTATGAGTGCCAACAGCGCGAATGCCAACAGCTTTCAGGCTGGGGGATACCAAGCTGGAGGTCTCGGTGGTTTCGGCGCCGGCGGCAGCAGCATTTCGTCCAGCCAGCAGAGCTCGAGCGTCTCGTCGGTCAGCTCCAGCTTCCAAAGCTTGAATGGGCTTATCGGCGGCTTCCAATCCCAGCTCGCGGCCGGCCAGCTCACTCGGGACCTCGCGTTCCAGCGATGCCAGCAACTTGCCCAGTCCCTCCAGGCCGTCTTGAGCCAAGCCACCAACTGTGGCATTTGCTTCAACGACCCTGGTCAATTCGGCAGCATCGCCTCGAGCACCTTGAGCCAGTTCACCAACTTCGTGAGCTCGTTGCAATCCAGCTTTGATGGAAGCGCCTTCAGCCGAATCGCGTCTCCCTTGTCGGGTCTCACCTCG
>NZ_BMUL01000074.1 GCF_014650175.1 Streptomyces termitum | reverse complement strand
CGATCAGCAGCGGGGGCCGCTCCTGCGCGAGGCCATGTCGACGCCCGTGCTGATGGTCACAGCGGAGCAGGCGCTGGTGGAGGTTGAAGGCCACTTTCAGCTCGTGTCAGGCCTCCCGGTTGTCGACAGCGCTCGCAGATGCATCGGGGTCGTCGTCAAGAGCGATCGTGTGAGGGCTTCACATGGGTCGAAGACGAAGATTGCAGATGTGATGACATCTCCAGCAATCACGCTATCATGCGATAAAACAGTGACCGATGCCGCAGCTCTGATGCTCAGGAAGAAGATCCACAGATTACCGATAGTAAACCAGGACAATCAAGTAATAGGTATAGTTACCCGCGATGACGTTCTTCGCGCGTTGGAGGCCATGCTGAAGTTTTAGTGATGCAGGAGTCCATGCCCGGTACTTGTGGATTTTGTAAATATGTGTGTCCGCGGTACTTTTGAGTAGCAGGCAGATCTATAGTCTGTAAAAGTGTAGTAGCCTGTATCGCAAAAATAAGCCTGGG
>NZ_BMUL01000073.1 GCF_014650175.1 Streptomyces termitum | reverse complement strand
GTCAAGGGTGAGGAACGCGAACGGGCGCTCGCCGTTGAAGTTGCCCGGGGGGTTGTAGTTGCAGGTGATGAAGACGCCCCGGTTCCCGGCGCAGACCACGCGCGCGCAGCCGATGCGGGTCGACTTGCGCCACACCACCTGCGTGTAGTGCCCGCACACCTTGCCGGCGTCGCAGGTGTTGCTGTCAAGATGGTAGTTCTGCTTCTCGTCCACCCACAGCTTCACCGCGTCGGCGGCCGTCCACGACTGCCCGGAACCCCAGAAGATGTTCTCGCCGAACGGCCCGCCGGAGTGCTGGAGCCGGCAATCGCCGGCGCGCTGCGCCGCCCAGTCCTGCGCAAACCTGGCCACGTTGTTGTCCCACGCCACCGGGCCGACACCGTCCACGGCGCGGGCGCGGTTGTGCAGGTTGACGAAGTCCTGCGGGGTGTTCTGCGCCGAGACGTCAGCCACCACGGCCATGACTATGGCCAGTGCGAACATTGCAAGACTGCTCTTGGAAGATGCCATGACTAGCTA
>NZ_BMUL01000072.1 GCF_014650175.1 Streptomyces termitum | reverse complement strand
TCACAATATTATATCTGCAAAGAAAAAAAGAGCGGAGGGCTGACATTACCAACTCGTGTGGGGTAAGAGGATGAACTAAACATGACTCAAGAGAAATTGGTTTGCAATTTCTATGCTTAAAAAATGAGAAATGCAGTGCGACTAAACAGAATGATGTTGAAAGCTAAATATGAATGGTTGAATAAAAATGACGGCCAATGAGAAGTATCGGTTACCAGCCAAAACCCTTAGCCATCTGCTTGTTGCTGACGGGTGTCCCGGCGGTGCTGTTGGTAGTGACCTTGGCGAGAGTCTTGATGTTAAGTCCTTTGACCCGCATGATGTTGGCGATGGGAACGGCAGTAGCTTCTAGGACTGCCGAAGCGACAACAATGAGCATGAATGCTGGTAGAAAGTTGAACTGCATAGCGAACTGAGTATGTTGCTTGTGTGGTGTTGGATTTTTTAAAACAGACTGATCTGAATCAACCGAAAGTATTTGTCAGGGGGATGGAATATGTTGATGAACGCTTAAAGGATCGCAGTG
>NZ_BMUL01000071.1 GCF_014650175.1 Streptomyces termitum | reverse complement strand
ACCGCTATCTCGGGATTAGTCGCCCTCAGCTCCGGAGTAACTGCTTTGAGCGTCACTTCTCCTTCCGGAAGTTCGTACTGGGTTCAGTTTTCTACCAACACCATTGCTTGGGCGCTTTCTTCAGGAGATCCTACCTCTGTCTCCATTCAAATCGTCAACCCAACCAACAAGCAGTTCAACGGTCCCTTTTCGATTGCTGAATATGTTCCAGCCGCGAAGATGTCCTACGATGTTACCAACGTGCAGCTCATTGTTGGCGATGGATACCAAGTCCAGTTTGTCAGCCCGTTGAACAACACACAAGTATTAGCGACCTCTGCCCCCTTTTCGGTTAAAGTCAGCGGAACTCCTGAAGCACAAGTCACTTACGCCCCAGGAACTCACGACTCCGCCAGCAACTCCAGCTCGAACAGCACCTCGTCCTCCAACTCAACCAGTTCCCACCCTGACATCAACGGCAACAGCTTCAAGAACAACGGTACCGCCAATGCTAACGCCAAGTCAGCCTCTGTTCGGGCCGCTGCTGT
>NZ_BMUL01000070.1 GCF_014650175.1 Streptomyces termitum | reverse complement strand
GTCACCTGCTTTTTCGTGTCTGTTGCTATCATGCTTGTAGCTGAGCAAACCAGTGCCGTCCCGATCGGAGGTCTTCCTAAGCTACCTGTCCTCGGCAACGAAGGCCGCCTTGTCAGCAGTGTCGCCAACACTTTGGAGCCGGTCCCCCTTATTGGAGATCTTACCCACAATGTTCTCCAAGACCAGAGCTCCGGCGACCTGCTTTCCAGCACCAAGTTGGCTGGTGAGAAGGGCTTAATTCACGACGACGGTGTCTTGGGTGACCTCACCCGCTCTCTTCAGCGCCGAGTCCTCTCGGACACTAAACTGATTGGCGAGGGTGGATTAATCGATCTTGAAGGCACCTTAGACGAGGTCACTCGCTCCCTTGAGCGCCGGGTCCTCTCGGACACTAAATTGATTGGCGAGGGTGGACTAATTGACCTTGAGGGCACCTTAGACGAGGTCACCCGCTCCCTTGAGCGCCGTGAATTAGGAGGCCTCGACCTCTTGGGTACCGTGGGCTCGCTCACCAACGGTGTCCAAACCCT
>NZ_BMUL01000069.1 GCF_014650175.1 Streptomyces termitum | reverse complement strand
TGGCTAGTGGCAGAGCTGATCGTGGATGATGGTCCGTTTCCGGGGCCACCTGGCCCGCCGAAGGAAGGCGCAACCGAACCTGTAGGAATAGGGCCCATGGGGCCAGCAGGCAGAGGGGCAGGTCCGCCAGATGGTGTAGGGACTGGGCCACCGGGTAGACCGCCCTTGCTAGATGCAGATGCGTTGGCACTAGCAGAAGCATTGCTGCCGGAAATGATGGGTGCGCCAGGTGCGCCGGGAAGGTGGCCGATCAGGCCTGCAGGGGAAAGAACTGGCCCACCAGGGAAGGGAGCAGGACCACTGTTTGCAGAATCCTTGCTGGTCGATGTAGCAGAGCTGACAGAGCCGTTGGGCAGTCCAAATGAAGGTGCGCCGGGTGGGCCTTGCGGGAGACCGTTGGAGAGAGGGCCCGGGCCTCCAAGGCCACCTAGGGAAACACCTACGCCACCGGATATGGAGTCACCGGAGGCAGAGCTTGTTCCGGAAGCCGAAGATCCATTTGGCCCAACAACACCAAGTCCTACACCATTTGATGAAGGGACATTGCTACCGAAAC
>NZ_BMUL01000068.1 GCF_014650175.1 Streptomyces termitum | reverse complement strand
GGGTGATCCAGTGAGCACAAACATGTCTGCCTCTGTCATGGCGTCTATGGTTCTGACGAAGCCATCTCCCTCTCCACTGTTAGAACGAGCGAAACTCCGAGGTTTGCGACCATCGGCGAGGCCATCGCTGCTCATAGTAGCCAGCAAGAAGGCGAAGAAGGTCCAGACTGCCCAACCCTACGGGCCTGGTGGTGGAGTGGAGTTCAAGGAAGGCGTCGATGCGTCTGGAAGGGTAGCCAAGGGGAAGGGTGTCTACCAGTTTGCCGACAAGTATGGAGCAAATGTTGATGGGTACAGCCCAATATATACACCAGAAGAATGGTCCCCAAGTGGTGACGTTTATGTTGGAGGAAAGACAGGGCTGTTTCTCTGGGCAATCACTCTTGCTGGAATTCTGCTGGGCGGTGCTCTGCTTGTCTACAATACTAGTGCCTTGGCTTCTTGAAGCCTGTGCGGCAAACCAAAATATGAATCAAACGATGTGTACTGTACGGGTTACAACCGCAACGACATATGTAACTGGATGTAAATATCAGTACCCGCAGGCCGCAGTCAATAATACCGAC
>NZ_BMUL01000067.1 GCF_014650175.1 Streptomyces termitum | reverse complement strand
CCACAGGACCCAGCAACCCGGGGCCGCACAGTATAATCCACGTCATCATTGGTGGAGATATTTCTCCTACTGCCTACGCAGCAAACGAACCGCTATTTTACCTGCACCACACGAACGTTGATTTCCACTGGTGGCAATGGCAAAATAATCAACGCTCCAATCGCTTGATGGCGTACGGGGGACCGGCCACTCGCGGTTCAACCCGAAACGACGCTAAGCTGACCGACAATCTCAAGTTTTTAGGCTTGGGCCCCGATGTACGAGTGCAAGATACGATGGACACGTACGCAGCCCCGTATTGTTACAGATACGAGTGAGATTATCGGAGGTTTTTCTTATAAACATTATTGTAATTGCCTGTGATGGACTGCAAGGCCCGAACCATTTCCCCTTTTTACCTTTACATCATCTTTGTCTGTTGCTGGTTTTCCGCTGTTGTACATCACTCCCTTGTACCAACACGCTCGGGCACTCTTCATCGAGACAGCTCTTTTCCGTTCTTATTCCTGTTCACAGATGTACCCCTTTTCCTTCACCGCTCACAGATGCCCACAGCTGCATGCTCT
>NZ_BMUL01000066.1 GCF_014650175.1 Streptomyces termitum | reverse complement strand
AGAAAAGTGGCTACAATTATTCATGGGTGCCAAGCAAGCGCGTGAATAGTGACAGGGGTTTGTGAACGTGTCAGACAAATTAAAAGGGAAAAAATGCTACCGGTAGCTGGGTGCGAATTCCAGGGGGGCTTAAAGAAGGTTAGTGAGGCTGCTCATGCCTGGGAGACCGCCAGAGGTAAGGCCGCCGACACCGGGGATGGAGGCCAAGCTAGACATGCCGGGAATGCTCGAGGACGCCATCTTGGGAAGGGAGGTCAAGCTGCTGATGCCGGGGATTGAGGGCAGGCTATCCATGCTAGGGAGCGAGGGCAAGCTGCTCATACTGGGGATTGAGGGCAAGCTGGACATGCCAGGGATTGAGGGCAGGCTGCTNAAGCCGGAGGTGGACAAGGGTGAGGCTTGGTGGGCGCCGTTCAATGAGCCAAGCTTGGAGGTAAGGCCTTGAGTGACAGGAAGAATGGAGCCGACGCTGCCGAGCACCGGGAGGGTTTGGACACCGTTGGTGAGCGAGCCCACGGTACCCAAGAGGTCGAGGCCTCCTAATTCACGGCGCTCAAGGGAGCGGGT
>NZ_BMUL01000065.1 GCF_014650175.1 Streptomyces termitum | reverse complement strand
CGAGCCTCGACAGTCAGGATAGTGGCCGCGGCGGTCAAATAGGCTGGGTTTTGGATCGAGCCAGCGGCTCCGAGGTAAGCGGAGACACCAACACCCTCGAGAATTTGGGAGACAGCCATGAAAGACTTGGCGTCAACGTGAGGAAAGGTGTAGTTACAAGCTTGGACGGGAGTGGCACCAGCAGCAGTCAAGGCCGTAGTCAAAAAGTTGACGTGGGCAGTCTCATCGTCGGAGATGGTTTGGATCTTGTGTCGAATCTCGTCACTGAAACCGGCGTTGCTGAACGCCTTGGCGTCGTATTTGGCAAGACCTTGCGAGTAGAAGGCAGCCTCAAGGTGCTCGAGAGTCAACGCAAAGTTGAGGATATCGGCATCAGTGATGTTACCAGCGGGGCCGGCGGCGGCCATAGCTGGGGCGGCGATCAAAGCAGCGCTGACGATGGAGGAGGATCTCATAATGGTTTGTTGGGAGTGGGGTGAGTGGCTAAGTGTGTGGTTGGGTGTTAGAAGAAGACAAAGATATTCTTAAGGACGGTAATAATTATTGTTTTTAGGTATTTTTTGGTGGGTTTGAC
>NZ_BMUL01000064.1 GCF_014650175.1 Streptomyces termitum | reverse complement strand
GGGGACACCTATTTTCTCATTTATTGATGCGGCTACCGTGTGTTTGGGTTGACATGTGTACAGAGAGTGAGGGGTACAATTGACAGAGACTATGACAGGGAGTAGGCTAGAATTAAAAATTGTCCTCAACCAAATAAGCGGGCTTAAGGCAACTCGTTACAGTGAAGAAAGTTTACGATGCAGCTTTATTTTGCCCAGCTGACTTTATCGTATGGCACGCACCCAAAGCAACTGCCGTATCCAGTTGTAGTGCCAGTGCAACGAAATGAACCTTGACCAGTGATACAAGCCTTGGCCGCGGCAGTGTCACGTCCATACCCAATCGTGCAGAGTTCAGTGGTGACCGGCTTTTTCGGGTAGCTTGGCAAAGTGCAGTTGGTTATCGTGACGAATGACTTGCAGCCTTCGGTGCAAATAATATCAGACCGGTCATTGCAAGTGAATCCTTTGGCGCCGACAGCAGCATAGGTCGAACATTTCATTTTCTCGCCAACGGCAGCAACGTTGGCTGCGGCAGCAGCGAGGCAGAGTAAAGCATAGGGAGCGGCATTCATGTTGGATTCGAGGAAGGTGCAGTTGAT
>NZ_BMUL01000063.1 GCF_014650175.1 Streptomyces termitum | reverse complement strand
GTCGTGAGTGAGCTGTTTAGGCCTTGCCGGACTCCTCGCAGCCCGGTGGCTTGAAGGCGATGAAGCTGACGCACTGCACCTGGCGCATGTTGTCGAATCCGATGATGCGGACATACGCGTCAGGGTACTCCTTCTTGACCTCCTCCACCTCGTTGATCACCTGTGTGGCGTCGGTGCACCCGAACATAGGCAGCTTCCACATTGTCCAGTACCGGCCATCGTAGTACCCAGGGGATGCGTTGTGCTCACGGAAGATGAACCCAACCTTGCTGAACTCGAGGCAAGGCACCCACTTGGAGCGGATCAGGTAGTCGACCTGCTTGAGGAGGGCCTCCGTGCTGAGCGGTGGCAGGTAGGACAGGGTCTCGAACTTCTTGATGCCCTCGATGGGCCACACCTGCATGCACCTGATCCTTCCACCGTTGCTGACGCTGCCGAGGCTAGCGCCGTTGGAGCGGCGGCTGACGGGGAGGCCGGCGGTGGACTTGAGCCCCTGGAAAGGAGCGACGGAGGTGGCCGACGAGGCCATCACGGTGGGGGCCATGGCTGTACTATGTAGGTATATAGCTTGCTAGGAGGAGGC
>NZ_BMUL01000062.1 GCF_014650175.1 Streptomyces termitum | reverse complement strand
GGGGGCGAAGGGTTTGATGTCGTTGGTGAACTCGGTCTCGATCCAGCGGGTGTGGATGCGGAAGGGGTCGGTGGTGAAGGCGGGGTCGGTGACGACGGCCTGGTGGAAGGGGATGGCGGTGGCCATGCCTTCGACGCGGAATTCGGCGAGGGCGCGGGCGGCGCGCTGGAGGGCCTGTTCGCGGGTGGCGCCGGTGACGATGAGTTTGGCGAGGAGGGAGTCCCAGGCGGGGCCGATGACGGAGCCGGTCTCGACGCCGGTGTCGAGGCGGACGCCGGGGCCGGTGGGGGGTGTGAAGAGGGTGACGGTGCCGGGGGCGGGCAGGAAGCCGCGGCCGGGGTCTTCGCCGTTGATGCGGAACTCGAAGGAGTGTCCGCGCACGGCGGGGTCGTCGTAGCCGAGTTCTTCGCCGTCGGCGATGCGGAACATCTCGCGGACGAGGTCGATGCCGGTGACTTCTTCGGTGACGGGGTGTTCGACCTGGAGGCGGGTGTTGACTTCGAGGAAGGAGATGGTGCCGTCGGTGCCGACGAGGAACTCGACGGTTCCGGCGCCTACGTAGCCGGCTTCCTTCAGGATCGCCTTGGAGGCCGCGTAGAGCTGCGCGTTCTG
>NZ_BMUL01000060.1 GCF_014650175.1 Streptomyces termitum | reverse complement strand
CGACTCTGACTCCTATGCCCCACCAGAATCTTACTCTCCCCCAGCCCAACACCCTTCCTACGGTGGCAAGCCATCTCAACCTTACCACCCAGCTCCTTATCACCCATCTCCCAGCATCCCGTCCCGTGGTCGTCCCGGCCAAGGATCCGGCATTGGTGGCATGTTCCCCGGCTTTGGCGGTATGGGTAACGGCTTCGGCATGATGCCCGGCTTTGGTGGTTTCGGCGGCTTTGGCGGTCTCTTCGGCATGATCCCCGGCTTTGGGGTCAACGCCGGTTTTGGTGCTAACCTAGGAACTGGTTTCGGAGCCAACGTAGGGGTCAACGCTGGACTTGGTGGCGGACTCGGTGGATTTGGTGGACTCGGCGCCAACGTAGGTGCCGACGTAGGCGTAGGAGCCGGTCTGGGAGGTGTCGGTGTGGGAGCTGGTGCGAATGTGGGCGTCGGAGTGGGTGTTGGCGGTCCCCTTGATGTTGGTACTGGTGTTGACGCCTCAGCTGGTGTCGGCATTTAATACAGACATGCCCCCATCTCCCACAACCAACCTCATACGTGTATTCTACTAGCCTCTTACATGACACACACCATTCGTTACCCTCTTCACTTGCAATCCAAATCACTGAATCGCC
>NZ_BMUL01000059.1 GCF_014650175.1 Streptomyces termitum | reverse complement strand
GGGACACCGCGGGCCTCTCCGCCGACCCGGAGACCTTCGCCAAGAACCGCGAGCTCGAGGTAATCCACTGCCGCTGGGCCATGCTCGGCGCGCTCGGCTGCGTCTTCCCCGAGCTGCTCGCTCGCAACGGCGTCAAGTTCGGCGAGGCAGTCTGGTTCAAGGCGGGCTCCCAGATCTTCAGCGAGGGCGGCCTCGACTACCTCGGCAACCCTAGCTTGGTCCACGCTCAAAGCATCCTTGCCATCTGG
This sequence comes from Streptomyces termitum, assembly GCF_014650175.1. Taxonomy (GTDB): domain Bacteria; phylum Actinomycetota; class Actinomycetes; order Streptomycetales; family Streptomycetaceae; genus Streptomyces; species Streptomyces termitum. The sequence goes on along the minus strand of NZ_BMUL01000059.1, from coordinate 427 downwards.
GCTTGCCAGGTCGTGCTCATGGGCGCCGTCGAGGGGTACCGCGTCGCCGGTGGCCCGCTCGGGGAGATCGTCGACCCACTCTACCCCGGTGGCAGCTTCGACCCCCTTGGCCTAGCCGACGACCCGGAGGCGTTTGCTGAGCTCAAGGTGAAGGAAATCAAGAACGGCCGCCTTGCAATGTTCTCCATGTTTGGATACTTTGTGCAGGCCATCGTCACTGGTAAGGGTCCGCTGGAGAACCTCGCTGACCACCTCGCCGACCCTGTCAACAACAACGCGTGGGCCTTCGCCACCAACTTTGTGCCCGGCAAGTAAACACATGAAAATCGACTTCTCAGGAGTATATGTGTACTCTGGATGTATGATTAATATCTGATCGTTGATGTTGTACACTATCAAAGATGTTTACAAATAGGGCCCGTCTGGA
>NZ_BMUL01000058.1 GCF_014650175.1 Streptomyces termitum | reverse complement strand
CCGACGCTCCCACGGCTTGTAGGCACACGGTTTCAGGTACTATTTCACTCCGCTCCCGCGGTACTTTTCACCATTCCCTCACGGTACTATCCGCTATCGGTCACCAGGGAATATTTAGGCTTAGCGGGTGGTCCCGCCAGATTCACACGGGATTTCTCGGGCCCCGTGCTACTTGGGTGTCTCTCAAACGAGCCGTACAGATTTCAGCTACGGGGGTCTTACCCTCTACGCCGGACCTTTCGCATGTCCTTCGCCTATCCATACGGTTTCTCACTCGTCCCGCCGCCGGCAGACGACGGAAGAGAGATCCCACAACCCCGCATGCGCAACCCCTGCCGGGTATCACACGCATACGGTTTGGCCTCATCCGGTTTCGCTCGCCACTACTCCCGGAATCACGGTTGTTTTCTCTTCCTGAGGGTACTGAGATGTTTCACTTCCCCTCGTTCCCTCCACACTGCCTATGTGTTCAGCAGTGGGTGACAGCCCATGACGACTGCCGGGTTTCCCCATTCGGAAACCCCCGGATCAAAGCCTGGTTGACGACTCCCCGGGGACTATCGCGGCCTCCCACGTCCTTCATCGGTTCCTGGTGCCAAGGCATCCACCGTGCGCCCTTAAAAACTTGGCCACAGATGCTCGCGTCCACTGTGTAGTTCTCAAACAACGACCAGCCACCC
>NZ_BMUL01000057.1 GCF_014650175.1 Streptomyces termitum | reverse complement strand
GAGCAGTCGCGGGTGGAGACGACGACGACGTTGCCGTGGGTGTCGGCGAGGCACTGGGTTTCGACGTGGCGGGGCTTGTCGAGGTAGCGCTCGACGAAGCATTCGCCGCGGCCGAAGGCGGCGACGGCCTCGCGGACGGCGGAGTCGTAGAGTTCGGGGACTTCTTCGAGGGTGCGGGCGACTTTGAGGCCGCGGCCGCCGCCGCCGAAGGCTGCCTTGATGGCGATGGGCAGGCCGTGCTGTTCGGCGAAGGCGACGACTTCGTCGGCGCCGGTGACGGGGTCGGGGGTGCCGGCGACGAGGGGGGCTCCGGCGCGCTGGGCGATGTGGCGGGCGGCGACCTTGTCGCCGAGGTCGCGGATGGCGTGGGGCGGGGGGCCGATCCAGGTGAGGCCGGCGTCGAGGACGGCCTGGGCGAAGTCGGCGTTCTCGGAGAGGAAGCCGTAGCCGGGGTGGATGGCGTCCGCGCCGGAGTCCTTCGCGGCGGCCAGGACCTTGGTGATGTCCAGGTAGCTGGTGGCGGGGGTGTCACCGCCCAGGGCGAACGCCTCGTCGGCCGCGCGGACGTGCAGGGCGTCCCGGTCCGGATCGGCGTAGACGGCTACGCTCGCGATCCCGGCGTCCCGGCAGGCACGGGCGACACGAACAGCGATTTCGCCACGGTTGGCGATGAGCACCTTGCGCACGA
>NZ_BMUL01000056.1 GCF_014650175.1 Streptomyces termitum | reverse complement strand
CGTTGACAGATGATAATTTAGTTACTATGGAGATACAACAAGCGACTTTGACAAAGATCGTGAGGGAGATCGTGATAGTAGCAGCATCAAGAAGAGAGGATAAGACAACCAGTCTAAGTGATCTTTAAGCCAAAAGGGAAAAGAGACCGGCGACAGCTGAGCCGAAGACGGCCAGACCACCGACCATGACGGAGGAAGCAGCGTTCTGGGAGGCACCAGTGGCCAGGGTGTGGGTGGCGTTGGCGGTACCAGGAGTGTCCATCTCGACAATGGCCGGGCCAGCGATAGTTGAGTAGTCGGTGACGTTTTGGCCACTGGTCAACAGAACGTAAACCTGTCCACCTCCAACTTTACCGTCGGTGGGCACTTGACATTTGCCATCGGCGAACGAAGAGAACGTGGTGTTCAAGCCGCTCAAGAAAGCACAGGTGGTAGCACCAGTCATGTTGGTTGAAGCAACCGTCAACGAGGCTCCTTGGGTGAGCTTCCCGGTGACATTCAAGGCTGGGAAACCTTGGAAAGAGGGGGCGGAGCCGTTGGGGCAGGCGGCGAAGAACGGGGTGGCCAGAGTGACGATTCCTCGGGGGTCAACTGGGGTGTCGAAGGCGGTGGGGAAGGGGGACTCTCCGTTGGCCAGTCTGACGTAGGCGTTGTGACGAGCCTCGACAGTCAGGATAGTGGCCGCGGCGGTCAAAT
>NZ_BMUL01000055.1 GCF_014650175.1 Streptomyces termitum | reverse complement strand
CCTCGCCTTAGGTCCCGACTTACCCTGGGCAGATCAGCTTGACCCAGGAACCCTTAGTCAATCGGCGCACACGTTTCTCACGTGTGTATCGCTACTCATGCCTGCATTCTCACTCGTGAACCGTCCACAACTCGCTTCCGCGGCTGCTTCACCCGGCACACGACGCTCCCCTACCCATCACAGTCCCCGTTGGGGGTATGTACTGCAATGACACGACTTCGGCGGTACGCTTGAGCCCCGCTACATTGTCGGCGCGGAATCACTTGACCAGTGAGCTATTACGCACTCTTTCAAGGGTGGCTGCTTCTAAGCCAACCTCCTGGTTGTCTCTGCGACTCCACATCCTTTCCCACTTAGCGTACGCTTAGGGGCCTTAGTCGATGCTCTGGGCTGTTTCCCTCTCGACCATGGAGCTTATCCCCCACAGTCTCACTGCCGTGCTCTCACTTACCGGCATTCGGAGTTTGGCTAAGGTCAGTAACCCGGTAGGGCCCATCGCCTATCCAGTGCTCTACCTCCGGCAAGAAACACACGACGCTGCACCTAAATGCATTTCGGGGAGAACCAGCTATCACGGAGTTTGATTGGCCTTTCACCCCTAACCACAGGTCATCCCCCAGGTTTTCAACCCTGGTGGGTTCGGTCCTCCACGAAGTCTTACCTCCGCTTCAACCTGCCCATGGCTAGATCACTCCGCTTCGGGTCTTGAGCGTGCTACT
>NZ_BMUL01000054.1 GCF_014650175.1 Streptomyces termitum | reverse complement strand
TTCACAGTCTCCCACCTATCCTACACAAGCCGAACCGAACACCAATATCAAACTGTAGTAAAGGTCCCGGGGTCTTTCCGTCCTGCTGCGCGAAACGAGCATCTTTACTCGTAGTGCAATTTCACCGGGCCTATGGTTGAGACAGTCGAGAAGTCGTTACGCCATTCGTGCAGGTCGGAACTTACCCGACAAGGAATTTCGCTACCTTAGGATGGTTATAGTTACCACCGCCGTTTACTGGCGCTTAAGTTCTCAGCTTCGCAACCCCGAAAGATCACTAACCGGTCCCCTTAACGTTCCAGCACCGGGCAGGCGTCAGTCCGTATACATCGCCTTACGGCTTCGCACGGACCTGTGTTTTTAGTAAACAGTCGCTTCTCGCTGGTCTCTGCGGCCACCCCCAGCTCAGACAGCAAGTGTCATCACCGGTGATGGCCCCCCTTCTCCCGAAGTTACGGGGGCATTTTGCCGAGTTCCTTAACCATAGTTCACCCGAACGCCTCGGTATTCTCTACCTGACCACCTGAGTCGGTTTAGGGTACGGGCCGCCATGAAACTCGCTAGAGGCTTTTCTCGACAGCATAGGATCATCCACTTCACCACAATCGGCTCGGCATCAGGTCTCAGACTTATATGCACGACGGATTTGCCTACCGTGCGTCCTACACCCTTACCCCGGGACTACCACCGCCCGGGCTGGACTACCTTCCTGCGTCACCCCATCGCTTACCTACTAC
>NZ_BMUL01000053.1 GCF_014650175.1 Streptomyces termitum | reverse complement strand
CGGGTGGGCGGGGGTTGTCGCGGGTGGAGGCCCGCCGCGCCGCGAAGGCCGCCAAGGACAGCCCCGGCGTCATCGCCAGCCGCGCCGTCGGCGAGGTCTTCATCACCCTCGGCGTCGTCATGCTCCTCTTCGTCGCCTACCAGCTCTGGTGGACCAACGTCCTCGCCGGCCAGGAAACCGACCAGGCCAAAGCCCGCATCGAAGACACCTGGGCCAAGAACAAGAACCACACCGGCGACACCACCACCCCCGGAACCTTCGCCCCCGGCGAAGGCTTCGCCATCATGCACATCCCCAAACTCGACGTCGTCGTCCCCGTCGCCGAAGGCATCAGCAAACCCAAAGTCCTCGACAAAGGCATGGTCGGCCACTACGCCGAAGGCACCCTCAAAACCGCCATGCCCGCCGACAAACAAGGCAACTTCGCCGTAGCCGGCCACCGCAACACCCACGGCGAACCCTTCCGCTACATCAACCGCCTCACCCCCGGCGACCCCATCGTCGTCGAGACCCAGGACACCTACTACACCTACGCCATGGCCAGCATCCTCCCCCAGACCTCCCCCTCCAACGTCTCCGTCATCGACCCCGTCCCCAAAGGCTCCGGCTTCACCACACCCGGCCGCTACATCACCCTCACCACCTGCACCCCCGAATTCACCAGCACCTACCGCATGATCGTCTGGGGAAAGCTCGTCGACGAACGCCCACGCAGCAAGGGAAAGCCACCCGCGCTCG
>NZ_BMUL01000052.1 GCF_014650175.1 Streptomyces termitum | reverse complement strand
AGTATTTTGGCAAACCCGGCGAACGGTTTTGTACTTGATGCACAACGAGCCAATTAGCTTGCAGCACTCCCTGATTTCGCACATTATTTTGAAGAATAGCTGGCAAATGTCATCCAGAGTGATAGGCCTTCCACCCGGAATACCACTTGGGGTAGGTGCCTTTCCACAGTCTTTCACTTTGTACAAGCAGCCATTGAGAATATCCAAAATGGCTCGGAGCTCATTGACCAAGTCCCAACTAAGTTGATCGGCATCAGGGTTGACATCACCGGTGCAGAGACTTCGAATGGCGTTGGTGTGAGGCAAGATTGCATTGAGCGTGTCTGATAGGTAAGCATGCACTCTGATTTGCTTGAAAGAAAACCGTCCTGAAGAGCGTTCATGGGGCGGTTGGGGCATGGTTCGCGTTGCCACGGGGAGCACCTCCGAAATGATCGAGGTGGGAAGCTCAAGCAGGTTGCCTAGAAGCCGCTTTTCGAGCGCCGGGCTCGATCCTCTCTTTTCGAGAAGTGGGCTAGTGACGGCCTCAAGTGAAGCAAAGATAGGTTCGACCTGGGGTTCAAGAAGGCTGTCTTCGCTGATAACTGAATTCTTGCTTTCCACGGCAGCGATGGATAAAGCACTTGCAACAAAAGCGAAGGTAAAGAAGTTGACCATCTTGAGAGAGCGATTGAGATCTTTTCAGGGTGACAATATCGGGGCAAAAAGAAATAAGGATAGAAAGATGGGGATGAAGGAACGTATTATGATTAACAAATCCAACGGAGGTACTGAGGT
>NZ_BMUL01000051.1 GCF_014650175.1 Streptomyces termitum | reverse complement strand
GTGGAGTCGCCGTTGAAATACCACTCTGGTCGTGCTGGATGTCTAACCTCGGTCCGTGATCCGGATCAGGGACAGTGTCTGATGGGTAGTTTAACTGGGGCGGTTGCCTCCCAAAGGGTAACGGAGGCGCCCAAAGGTTCCCTCAGCCTGGTTGGCAATCAGGTGTTGAGTGTAAGTGCACAAGGGAGCTTGACTGTGAGACCGACGGGTCGAGCAGGGACGAAAGTCGGGACTAGTGATCCGGCGGTGGCTTGTGGAAGCGCCGTCGCTCAACGGATAAAAGGTACCCCGGGGATAACAGGCTGATCTTCCCCAAGAGTCCATATCGACGGGATGGTTTGGCACCTCGATGTCGGCTCGTCGCATCCTGGGGCTGGAGTCGGTCCCAAGGGTTGGGCTGTTCGCCCATTAAAGCGGTACGCGAGCTGGGTTTAGAACGTCGTGAGACAGTTCGGTCCCTATCCGCTGTGCGCGTAGGAATATTGAGAAGGGCTGTCCCTAGTACGAGAGGACCGGGACGGACGAACCTCTGGTGTGCCAGTTGTCCTGCCAAGGGCATGGCTGGTTGGCTACGTTCGGGAGGGATAACCGCTGAAAGCATCTAAGCGGGAAGCCTGCTTCGAGATGAGTATTCCCACCCACTTGATGGGGTAAGGCTCCCAGTAGACGACTGGGTTGATAGGCCGGATGTGGAAGCCCAGTAATGGGTGGAGCTGACCGGTACTAATAGGCCGAGGGCTTGTCCTCAGTTGCTCGCGTCCACTGTGTTAGTTCTGAA
>NZ_BMUL01000050.1 GCF_014650175.1 Streptomyces termitum | reverse complement strand
GAAGTGATCTCAACTTGAGTGTCGATACATTCGTGCCCGGAGGCGTTGGCGCTGATGGGGCAAGCAGTCTCTTGGACGTTGGGGCAGACTTTCTCGCCAGTGTCACGACGACGACGGTGGTAGCCAGCGTATTGACTGGGCTTGGGCTTGTAGCCAGGAGGTGAAGGCCAGTTCCATACTTGCGAACATCCAGTTTGACACGAGCTGTAAGTGCGTCGGCAATTTCTGACTGGCGCCTGGTAGTCGGAATATTCATTGATCTCCGGCTGGCTGTAGATCCAGTCCAAAGAGGATCCACATGATGACATACGGGACTGGACCTTGCTGGCGTGCGATGAATCCCTTGCTTGCCACGGGAACCCGCCAAATCCAGAGCTGATTCCACCCCACGACGACTGTGCGTAGCCGAGATGTTGGCTGGCTTCACTACATCTGCTTGAAATGTGGGCATGTCCTAATCTGTCGGCAGTGGCCTTGAGCTGAGCCAATGAGCCGGTCAGGGTGGCCATCTGGTTGTTAACGGTGTTACAAGTGCTCTTGAAATTGGCTGCCGCGTCAATGACTGGGAGAACCGACGCAGCCAATGCGAAGATGAGAAACTTCATGCTGAGGAAAATTTGAGAGTTGTTTCTGAGTGGTGGTGGGGGCGATGAGAGAAGTGATTCGGAATCGAGCTATTTAACCAGAATAAGAACTGTTCCGAGGAGTGCGTTGGAGTGTTGACTGATGCAAATGATAAATTAGTTGGAGCGAGCGGGTTGGATTAGATTATATAGAGGGAAGGTGCAAGTCCAAATGTG
>NZ_BMUL01000049.1 GCF_014650175.1 Streptomyces termitum | reverse complement strand
GGTCATTGGGCCCTGCGGGCCGGTAGGGCCAGCGGAGCTAGAGCCGGAAGAGGCGTTCGACTGGCTGGATGAGGAAGATACCGATGGGCCTGTGGGGGCTGGGCCTGCTGAAGGACCACTTGGGAAAGGGCCGACAATGGGAGAACCTGGAGCACCTGAGAATGACATGTCACCGAAGTCATCGCCTGAAAAGTCAACCGGGCCAGAGATACCTGTAGGAAGGTTACCGTTAGGACCGGGGAAGCCATTCCCAGCTGCGTTTGCTCCCGTGTTGGCTGCCGCATTAGCGTTGGCGTTGGCCGATGATGTGGATGGCGATGCAACAGGGACAGTGGGTGTCCCGGCCGATTGCGCGGCTTGAGCAGCAGCTGCTGCTGATGCATTAGCGCTGGCCGATGCTGACGGGGCCTGGCCAACTGTTTGGATGGGATGAGGAGCCGACTGGGACTGGGCTTTCGCAGAGGCGGCGGCTTGAGCCTTGGCTTCAGCCGACACTGACGGCAGAGGTCCAGGAGTTGGGGTCGGCCCGGACCATGTTGAGTGAGCATGCGCGGCCGCAGAAGCGCTAGCAGAAGCGTCACTGGACGAAGAGGGGTCGTCCTTGGAGGCTCTACGGTCAATGGACACCGGCGATGAAGTAACACCGGTGAAGAAGGCAAACGCAACGGCGAGGGTGATGAACTGCATGTTGATAGTAGCGAGGTTGTGGGAGTAGAGTGAAAGATTCAAGCAAAAGACGCGGAATTAGGAGAGCAAAGTCTGTACCTGACAGAAATTTTAATAGGTTTGAAATAAAGATACTAGTGGGTGATTGATCAATG
>NZ_BMUL01000048.1 GCF_014650175.1 Streptomyces termitum | reverse complement strand
GGCTGCTTCGTAGGACTGGGCGGTCTTGTCGTAGCGGGTGGCGATGCCGCGCCACTGCTTCAGGCGATGAAAGCAACGTTCGACGACGTTGCGGTGCTTGTATGCCTCGCGGTCGAAGGCCGGCGGGCGGCCGCCGCGGCTGCCTCGCCGGGCCCGGTTGCGGACCTGGTCGGCCCGCTCCGGGATCGTGTGGGTGATGCCCTTGCGGCGGAGCCAGGCGCGGATCGCCTTCGAGCTGTAGCCCTTGTCGCCCAGGACGTGATCGGGCCGGACCCGGGGTCGCCCCGGTCCGATCCGGGGCACCCGGATCGCCTCCATCACGGCGGTGAACCGGGTGCAGTCGTTGGTGTTGCCGCCCGTGACGACGAATGCGAGCGGACGGCCCCGGCCGTCGCAGGCCAGGTGAATCTTGCTGGTCAGACCGCCTCGGGACCGGCCGAGGGCCGGGTCGCGGAGCCCCCTTTTCGGGCTCCGGCCGCATGCTGGTGAGCTCGAACGATCGTGGAGTCGACCGACACCAGCCACTCGATGTCGCCCGCTGCATCAGCTTCGGCCTGCGCGGCCCGCAGCATCCGGTCAAACGTCCCATCCGCCGCCCACCTGCGGAAACGTGTGTGGAGCGTGGCCCACGGCCCGTAACGTTCGGGCACGTCCCGCCAGGCCGTTCCGGTCCGGAACTTCCACACGATCCCGTTCAGCACTCTGCGGTCGTCCAGCCGCTTCCGCCCCCTCAACGACTCGGGCAGCAGCGGCCGGACGAACTCCCACTCGGCATCCGACAGTTCATGGCGACGTATCACAGCACCATGATCCACCAGCGGT
>NZ_BMUL01000047.1 GCF_014650175.1 Streptomyces termitum | reverse complement strand
GCGAGTTCGGTGGTGTGTTTCTCGACGAGTTGTTCGTGGGGGCGGCGGTCGGTGAAGGTCATGACGGCGCCGACGAGCTGGTCGCCGTCGCGGACGGGGGCGGTGGTGAGGTCGACGGGGACGCGTTCGCCGGTTTTGGACCACAGGACCTGGCCGCGGACGCGGTGTTTGCGTCCGGATCTGAGGGTGTCGGCGAGGGGGGATTCGTCGTAGGGGAAGGGGGTGCCGTCGGGGCGTTTGGGGAGGATGAGGGGGTGGAGTTCCGCGCCGCCGAGTTCGCCGGCGCGGTAGCCGAGGATCTGGGCGAAGGCGGGGTTGACCAGGACGACGCGGCCGTCGGTGTCGGTGCCGACGACGCCTTCGGCGGCGGCGCGCAGGATCATTTCGGTCTGGCGCTGGGAGCGGGCGAGTTCGGCTTCGGTGTCGAGGGTGCCGGTGAGGTCGCGGACGACGAGCATGAGGAGTTCGTCGCCGGTGAACGCGCCGGTGGGGGTCGAAGCGGCGTAGGCGGCGCGGCCGTCTTCGAGGCTGGCGCTGGTGACCTCGACGGGGAACTCGTCGCCGTCGGTGCGGCGGGCGGTCATGCGGGTGGGGGTGGTGCGGCCGCGTTGGTCGGCGGGGTCGGGGCGGCGCATGGAGCCGGGGATGAGGCGGGAGTCGAAGTCGGGCAGGAGGTCGAGCAGGCCCCGGCCGACCAGGGCGGTGCCGGGGGTCTCGAACATGCCCAGCGCGATGGTGTTCGCGTTGACGACGGTGCCGTTGCAGTTCACCAGCACGAGCCCGTCGGGCAGGGCGTCGAGTATGGCTGCGAGGCGAGCAGCGCCTCGGG
>NZ_BMUL01000046.1 GCF_014650175.1 Streptomyces termitum | reverse complement strand
GGCGATTCAGTGATTTGGATTGCAAGTGAAGAGGGTAACGAATGGTGTGTGTCATGTAAGAGGCTAGTAGAATACACGTATGAAGTTGGTTGTGGGAGATGGAGGCATGTCTGTATTAAATGCCGACACCAGCTGAGGCGTCAACACCAGCACCAACACCAAGGGGACCGCCAACACCCACTCCGATGCCCACATTCGCGCCAGCTCCCACACCGACACCTCCCAGACCGGCTCCTACGCCTACGTCGGCACCTACGTTGGCGCCGAGTCCACCAAATCCACCGAGTCCGCCACCAAGTCCGGCGTTGACCCCTACGTTGGCTCCGAAACCAGTTCCTAGGTTGGCACCAAAACCGGCGTTAACCCCAAAGCCGGGGATCATGCCGAAGAGACCGCCAAAGCCGCCGAAACCACCAAAGCCGGGCATCATGCCGAAGCCGTTACCCATGCCGCCAAAGCCGGGGAACATGCCACCGATGCCGGATCCTTCGCCGGGACGACCACGGGACGGGATGCTGGGAGATGGGTGATAAGGAGCTGAGTGGAAAGGTTGAGATGGCTTGCCACCGTAGGAAGGGTGTTGGGCTGGGGGAGAGTAAGATTCTGGTGGGGCATAGGAGTCAGAGTCGTAGTCTGAGGCAGCGTAATCGCTGGGTTGGTGTTGTCCGGCTGGCAAGGCGAAGACCGCGCTAGTAGCAACGAGAAGGGTGATGAGTAAGCTGGACTGCATGTTGGTTGGTGTAAGTTTGAAAGGATCGAAGATGATTGATTATTATTATTGGCTGAATTGATAAATTAGGTGAAGCGAGCGGGCTTGGTTGGATATTGGGT
>NZ_BMUL01000045.1 GCF_014650175.1 Streptomyces termitum | reverse complement strand
GCCGCCTGATGCAGGTGCTGGCCAATCTGGCGCCCCACCGGGTGCATCTCTTGACGCGTCATCCCCTGCTGCAGGTGCACCCACCCCAGGTGGCGGCGGTGAGGCTGCGGGTGCGACTCCTCCTCCAGGTGGTGCAGGTTCCCCTCCACCTCCGCCCCCACCGCCGGGTGCTCCGTCTCCTGATGCGGGAGCTGGTGGTTCCACACCTCCACCCCCGCCGTCCGGTGCTCCAAGCCCTGATGCAGGTGCAGGTGGTGCCTCTCCCACCCCTGCACCGTCGGGTGCCTCATCACCTGATGCCGGCGCTGGTGGCCCGTCGCCATCTGGTACTGCGGTCAGTGCAACCGGCAAACCTGGAGCCGCTGGCCCTCAAGCTCCGGTTCCCGGCGACATGTCAAGTGGACAATGCATGTGTCCTCCGCCTCCTTCCTGTGCAGCCGGCGGTGCCGGCGCCTCACCCACACCTGGTGGAGCATCCTCGCCCTCACCTTCGGGTTCCGCGTCTGACCCCACGAGCCAATCTCCTGACCCTGCTCAGGCTGGTACACCTCCTGTCAACGGCACTACTCCAGGAGATCAGCCCGGCGCCGCTGCTTTCACCTCTGCGCAAGGTACCGTGCTCACCAGCTTATTAGCGATGTCTTTGGCCGCTATTGCCTTGTAGAACAGGCATTGGGAGTCATAGTTTTTTGATTTGTTAGCTGTGCACCCTATTTTTTCGCACTTTCACACACCGATGTCTAGCCACTTATCCTTGAGAGTTCAGGTATTTTTAACCTGCAAGAAAGCATTCTTTTGGCTACATGATTGTTCAACACTTGTTACCGTCTTTTGGCTACATGATTGTTC
>NZ_BMUL01000044.1 GCF_014650175.1 Streptomyces termitum | reverse complement strand
CATGCCGGGGATCGATGGCAAGCTTGACATTCCGGGGATCGATGGCAAGCTTGACATTCCGGGGAGCGACGGCATCGAGGGCAAGCTGCTCAAGCCGGGAATTGCAGAAAGGCTGCTGGCTCCAGGGAGAGAGCCGATCAATGGAAGAGATCCGAGGCCAACGTCACGTTTGAGCAAGTGGGGAATCAATAAGCCGGAGGTGGACAAGGGTGAGGCTTGGTGGGCGCCGTTCAATGAGCCAAGCTTGGAGGTGAGGCCTTGGGTGACAGGAAGGATAGAGCCGACGCTGCCGAGCACCGGGAGGGTTTGGACACCGTTGGTAAGCGAGCCCACGGTACCCAAGAGGTCGAGGCCTCCTAGTTCACGGCGCTCAAGGGAGCGGGTGACCTCGTCTAAAGTGCCCTCAAGGTCAATTAGTCCACCCTCGCCAATCAACTTAGTGTCCGAGAGGACCCGGCGCTCAAGGGAGCGAGTGACCTCGTCTAAGGTGCCCTCAAGATCGATTAATCCACCCTCGCCAATCAGTTTAGTGTCCGAGAGGACTCGGCGCTGAAGGGAGCGGGTGAGGTCACCCAAGACACCGTCGTCGTGAATTAAGCCCTTCTCACCAGCCAACTTGGTGCTGGAAAGCAGGTCGCCGGAGCTCTGGTCTTGGAGAACATTGTGGGTAAGGTCTCCAATAAGGGGGACCGGCTCCAAAGTGTTGGCGACACTGCTGACAAGGCGGCCTTCGTTACCGAGGACAGGAAGCTTAGGAAGACCTCCGATCGGCACGGCACTGGTTTGCTCAGCTGCAAGCATGATAGCAACAGACACGAAAAAGCAGGTGACACGCATCTTGGGGTTGATAGCTGCTGGTGACTGTGAAGAAATTCGA
>NZ_BMUL01000043.1 GCF_014650175.1 Streptomyces termitum | reverse complement strand
GGCTACATTCAACAAATATAAAGTCCTGCCAGATGCTTGCACGATCGCAGGTTTGGCAGGCCTCAGCTGTACATATGCAATCATCAACGTACGATAGAGACACAAGCATAACAATCAACTAAGAACTGGGATTGCAAAAAGGCCCTAAAGTGATAAAAGCCCGCCAATCCGAAGGTTCAGACCTAGCAGAGCGTTGACGTTGAGGCCAACATTGAGGAACACCCCAAGGTCTAAATGAGCTTGCTTGAGTGTAGCCGCAAGATCTATGTTCAATTGAGCGGAAATTTGCTTCATCGAGGCGAAGGCAGGTGAACAGTCTTGGAAAACGGGTCTGAATCGGTTGGACCAGTCTGAACCGTAGCGCTCAGCACCGAGCTTGAGAGTGACTTGAAGTGACGAGAACAAGTGGACGATCTGTGCTTTGAACTGAGCCGACACGTCAAACGCAGAAGAGTCACATGCGCATCGGCCAGCCTGTCTATTTACAGCAACCGCCTGGTATGAGAACGAGGAGGCAGCCTGAAGAGCAACTTCCATCGATGCTCCCTGCNAGCCCCAATCTTGGCGGCGTACGAGAGATCCGCTGTCTTTAGTTAATGGGGCCAAACCGTCTCGTCGAGATACTACGCGATCAGTTCGCAACTTGTCGAAGTCACTCTTGGCACCTGCGACCGAAGCACTGATGAGTTGAAAAACTGCACAAAACAGTAAGGCTTGAAGGACATTGGAGAACATTGCGGAAAGGTTTGAAAGAGTAACAAACGGGTATAAAGGCGTAGGCTACTGAGGTAGATGGGTTCGAAAAGGAAGATACAGAGAGTTCAAATTCAACCAAGTGAATATAGACACGGAAAGGTAAAGGTAATGGACCACAGGAAAAGGTAAACAAGTAG
>NZ_BMUL01000042.1 GCF_014650175.1 Streptomyces termitum | reverse complement strand
CCGGTCTCCGATTTCATAAGAACAATAGATACATTAATGCACAATCTTCACTCAAACCTTAGGTCTGCACCACTCTAATGGCAAGACCAGGTACATCTTATTTCTTATCAGAAACGGCAAGCAGGACAGGACACCATCAACTCTCAATTGCGACACCAGGCGCTGCAACCTCGATCATCCTCGGCTTCTTGCTGGTTCCTGTCAAGATGGTTGCTGGGAGATGCTCCTGTTCATAGGCCGAGAGATGGACTCCAAGTGCTGCTCTCCCTGAGGGATCCAGGTTCCCCGACCACTGAGCATCCCACTCTACCGCCTTTGCCGTGCTGCATGCAACGCTTGGCCCGCCTGGCACCGTCAGGATCGCCGAGTTCTGGGGGAAGAACCTCTCAAATATCATCCTGTAACAGTAGGCCTCTTTTGTAGTCGGGGTGTTGTGCGGGTAGATGAACTTTGCATTTGACATCATCTTATCGGTCACATTTGATTCTGCGTGAGCCTTTAGGCCATCAATCCAGCTATAGCCAACACCATCACTGAACTGCTCTTTCTGCCTGTACAGAATGTGCTTTGGCAGGAATGGTTGCTCCTCGTCATCAAATGCTTTCCTCAGCACCCACTTCTCAATTCTTCCAAGATCAGGTCGGATCATCTTCCACTCAGGATCTATGCTCATTGCCTCATTGATAAACTCCTTGTCCAGGAATGGCACACGTGCTTCGAGTCCCCATGCAGATGTTGCCTTGTTGGCCCTCAAGCAATCGTACTGATGCAGAGCTTTGATCTTTTGACATGTCTCACGGTGGAGCTCCTCTTTGTTGGGTGCCTTGTGGAAGTAGAGGTACCCTCCGAAAATCTCATCGGAACCCTCACCAGAGATGACCATCTTGACGCCAAGTGACTTGATCTTGCTTGACATCAGGAACATTGGCGT
>NZ_BMUL01000041.1 GCF_014650175.1 Streptomyces termitum | reverse complement strand
GGATGCCAGCACCGGTGCCGAGGACACCAGCACCGAGTCCGCCAAGTCCAACACCGACATTCAGGCCGCCACCGAGTCCGTAGCCACCGTAACCGTACGGCTGAGGAGCATAGCCGGCCCAGCCCATCTGGCCAGGAACGGCAAAGCCACCGCTGCCACCGTAGAATCCTCCGCTGGGGAAAGATGGGGGACCGTATTGCCCCCCTGGGGTGGCAAACGATTGGGTCGCTCCACCATGCTGGCTGTTCCATTGGCTGGATTGGGAGGCATAGGCTGGAGGTGAGCCGGGCTTTCCTTGGGCCTGGGCGGCTGCTGAAGCTTGTCCTGCTAACATCGGTCCTTGGCCTTGTCCGGACGCAGATGCAGATGCTTGGGCGTTAGCGTTAGCGTTTGCGTTTCCGTTTCCGTTCCAGTTTGCGTGTGCGTTCGCGTTGGCGTTCGCGTTCGCGTTTCCGTTGGCGTTAGCGGAAGCTTGGGCTTGGGCAAAAGCCGAGGCTTGAGCCTGGGCCTGAGCCTGGGCCTGGGCCGAAGCGGATGCCGATGCTTGCGAGCCACCAGGCATGAAGCCGTTCCAGTCAAATGCGCCACTGCCACTGTTCGAGTTAGCTGAGCCGGAGGACATGGAGCCGCCGACAGGAAAGCTGGGGTAGCCGTGAGCAGGTCCTGATGCACCGGGGAACGAGGGTGGCATTCCGTTGAATCCAGATGAGGGCATTGGGTAGCCGCTGGGGACAAAGGGCGAACCTCTGGGGATACCTTGGCTAACACCAGCATTAGCGTTCGCGTTCGCATGAGCGTTGCTGGAAGCGGAGCTGCTGCCGTTGGGTCCACCGGGGGCAATTGGGGGAAGACCAGGAGCAGTTGGCGTCGGGCCAGTAGGTGTCGGGAGAGGGTGACCGGATGGAAGAGGGGCTGAGCCACCCGGCGCGCCGCTGTGGCTGATGGCGGAGCTGGCGCTGGATGATGCGCCGTTTCCGGGGCCACTGGGT
>NZ_BMUL01000040.1 GCF_014650175.1 Streptomyces termitum | reverse complement strand
TCTCATTCCATTACATACCCAGTTCGTTCAACCAACAAGCTTTGCAAGCAGCTTTCAATTATCTTTCTTTCGCCGTCTGACTAAGAGATCCAGAACCTTCGACCTCCAAACAATCGCATTTGCTATACACATTTTCTCGTCCAGAACCAACATGCGTTCCTTTTTAGCGGCATTAGTTATGGCCTTGTGCGTCGGCGTTTCTGTCACGCGATCAAATAACATCAAGCGAGACGTTTGTGATGTGATGAATAACGATGCTGCAGATGACGCCTGCAGCATGAAGAAAGCCTTCGGCGGAAGCTCAGTTTTCCCTCAGCTTTTGTCTATCTTTGACCCCCAGGCAGCTCTCTACGTTCACTATGCTGAGGTGATCGTTGGCGGTGCTCAGCAACTTACACCCAACCGAGTTGCTACGAAGCCCAACCTCTCGATCGCCTTCATGCGTGGCCCACTCAGCGTGCCCGGAGCACAGATGCTTTTGAACAAATACGTCGTAATGCTTGTTGACTTCCAGCCCCAAGCCCGAATTACCAAGCCAATCTGGATTCAATCCGGGATGACTGTGAACCGCAACACTGGAGCATTGAGCTCATCAACTGCCCCCATCATTCCTTACACATCCCCTAACCCTCAGCGAGGAACCGGAACGCATGAATACGTCTTCTTAGTCTTTCAAGAAAACGGCGCTGGATTATGGGCATCCCTCAAGCAACACCCGCAATTACGAGCGAGCCTCTCCGGTTCAATGGACTTGAAGGCCTTCCGTGCTCAAGCCGGCCTACAAAACTTGGTTGCTGGCAGCTTTTTCAAATCCGTTCACCCTTAGTTGAAGCAACACATGCACTCTTTTTGGACATTCGCTATTTATTCATTTGCTTTGGTTCGCTGTCGAGGAGCCCCAAAACTCTCGGCAAATTAGTCAGGCTTCTCCAGATAACCCGAGTTGATTGATTTCGCTTTTCATGTACATCCCTTTGCCAATTAATTTGTTTTGAAAGAGCACTTGAAATGAAGCCACAAGGATGGCAGCTACGCCCCTACAACTTTTG
>NZ_BMUL01000039.1 GCF_014650175.1 Streptomyces termitum | reverse complement strand
ATCAGATCAACCCTCGATGCCCGGGTTCCCTGGATCCCAGGACTCCCAATCAATGGGACCCCCTGGGTTCCCATCCAGCAGCCAGCCCCCATTCAACGGCGCGTCGATGCAATCCCCTCCGCAAGCTGGTCAATCTACCAGCATGAACGGACCCCCAACTTCATTCCCCCCGCAGTTCGGTGGTCAGCCCCCAATGCCTTCTTCACCTCAGTCTGGTGGTCAACCTGCTGGCCCAACTGGCCCGTCAATGCCATCTGCATCTCAGCCGGGTGGAAGCCCTCCCATGGATCAATCTTCTCCATCCCTGCCGCCGATGGGCCCGTCCGGAGCTCAGCCTAATGGCCCCTCCGCAGGGCAACCTCCGATGACCTCCGGCTCCTCTCAACCAGGCCCTAACGGTCCACCTCAAATGCCCCAAATGCCATCCTTCCAAAGCCCACCAGGCGGGCAGATGCCTCAATTCCCTCCTCCCCAGTACCAAGGCTCCAGCGACGCCGATGCTTTCGCTGAGGCCAACGCGCGAGCTCATGCCCAAGGGTACGGTAGACCAGCTCATGGCGCAGGCTACCCCGGAGGATACGGTGCATTCTACCCATCCGGCGGATTCGCCTACGGACCGGCTCACGGTGGATTTGCCTACCCGCGTCCAGCGTACGGCCCTGGTATGGGATTCGGTGGCGGCGTCGGATTTAACGCTGGAGTTGGCCTAGGAGGTCTTGGCGGCGTTGGTGTTGGACTGGGCGGCCTCGGTGTAGGAGCAGGTGTTGGGCTAGGCGGCCTTGGTGTCGGAGCAGGTGTTGGACTGGGCGGCCTCGGTGTAGGAGCAGGTGTCGGACTGGGCGGCCTTGGTGTAGGAGCAGGTGTTGGCCTCGGTGGCCTCGGTGTAGGAGCAGGTGTTGGCCTCGGTGGCCTCGGTGTAGGAGCAGGGTTATCAATCTAAGCCTCACATCTAATTAATCCTTCTTGCATAAGCGCGCAATTCTTGTTTCTCAGTCTTGTTTGTAACCCACCGGATAGCTGGCTGTTTGTTGGACTGTCTTCAGTAATACACACATCACAATCCGTGAAACTATCGTTAAGACTGAG
>NZ_BMUL01000038.1 GCF_014650175.1 Streptomyces termitum | reverse complement strand
TCACCTTTCGGCACCTCCTACACACATCACTATCATTTCCAGACCTTTCAATCTTTCGGAGTCGAATCGTATCACGTCAAGCACTCTTTCAAGCCCTTAATTTATCTTTTACTTAAATTTAAATCACGTCGAAGATGCAATCCAGCTTGTTGATCAGCGTTCTCATTGTCTGCAGCGGTGTCATCGCTGTACCTACCTCCCGAGGCAGCGACTACGCTGCTCACGAATCTTACGGAGAATCTGAGTCTTACGCGCCAGCCCGTCAGTCGTACGCACCAGCCCACGAGTCGTACGCGCCAGCCTATGAGTCGTACGCGCCAACCCATGCGTCGTACTCCGCACCACCCAAGCCAGCACCAGCTCAACACCCATCGTACACAGAGAAGCCTGCCCAGCCCCGACCTGCCCCTCAACACCCTTCTGGCACCGTCCAATCCCCTACATTCCACGCCCCTGGACCCGTCCGTCTCCCATCTGGCCCAGCTGTTGGAGGTTTCGGAAATGGTGGTGGCATGATCCCTGGAATTGGTCTCGGAGGTCTAGGATTCGGAGCTAACGCCGATGTTAATGTTGGAGGAGGCCTCGGTGCAGGAATTGGAGGTATCTTCTCGGGCAGTACAGATCTCGCCTCGGGCATCAGCGGCAACGTCATGGGCAACGTCGGTGTCGGCCTCGGCGGTCTCGCAGGAGCCGGTATCAATGCAGGCGCCCATGCGGGAGTCGGTGTTGGTGCTGGAGCCCGCGTTGGAGCCGGTGTCCACGCCGGTGCGAACGTAGGAGCTGGTGCTCGTGTTGGAGCCGGTGTAAACGCCGGTGCGAACGTAGATGTCGGGGCTCGTGTTGGAGCCGGTGTCAACGCCGGTGCCAACGTAGGAGCTGGCGTCGTGGGTCCCATTGGAGTCGGAGTTGGCGCTAATGTCGATGCAAATGTTGGTGTGGCCCCTATTGGCGCTGGAGCCCACGTTGGAGCTGGTGTCAATGTTGCTAGCCCCGTTGGTCCCATCTACGCTGGTGCAAACGTTGGCGCTGGAGTAGCTGTATAAACCGCTCACGACTCTTAGATGTTATCCCCCACATCTTGTGTAGTAATTACATTCGTTTTTCACGTCCTCCCATGATTCCCAATACACACGCAACACAGAATGAGTACAGC
>NZ_BMUL01000037.1 GCF_014650175.1 Streptomyces termitum | reverse complement strand
GGCAAGGGAGTCTCCCTAGCGAGGGTAACAACAGAAAAAGCAATGATCTACTTCTTCTGGAAGGCCGACTGTTGGAAGACTGGGCCGAGCGAGGGCATGATGGGCTGCATGACCGAGGCGAAGTCCTGGGGGAAGATGCTGGTGGAGCTGACAGCCGAAGAGGCTGAGGTCCGTTGGTAGAACTGCTGGAACGACGAGCTGAGCGACGCCAAGGGAGACGCGATTTGGCTCAAGGCATCTCCGCCAAAGCTGGTCTGCAGCGAGCTCACAAAGTTGGTGAATTGGCTAAAGGTGCTCGAGGCGATGCTACCGAATTGGCCCGGGCTTTTGAAGCAGGTGCCGCAGTTGTTGGCTTGGCTCAGGACGGCCTGGAAGGACCGGGCGAGTTGCTGGCATCGCTGGAACGCGATGTCGCGAGTGAGCTGGCCGGCCGCGAGCTGAGACTGGAAGCCGCCGATGAGCCCGTTCAAGCTTTGGAAGCTGGAGCTGACCGACGAGACGCTCGAGCTCTGCTGGCTGGACGAGAAGCTGCTGCCGCCGGCGCCGAACCCACCAGCCTGGAAGCTGTTGCTGCTGGATTGCTGGTTAAAGCTGTTGGCGCTGAACTGCTGGACGACCGAGGGCATGATGCCTTGGAAGACCGGGCCGAAGTTCTGCGGGATGAGGCTGCTGGTGCTGATCGCAGAGGAAGCGGACGTCCTCTGGAAGAACTGCTGGAAGGACGAGGTGAGACCCGACAAGGGAGACGCGATTCGGCTGAAGGCGCTTCCATCAAAGCTGGTTTGCAACGAGCTCACAAAGTTGGTGAACTGGATCAAGGTGCTCGAGGCGATGCTGCCGAATTGACCGATGTTGAAGCAAGTGGCACAGTTGGTGGCTTGGCTCAAGACGGCCTGGAGGGACTGGGCAAGTTGCTGGCATCGCTGGAACGCGAGGTCCCGAGTGAGCTGGCCGGCCGCGAGCTGGGATTGGAAGCCGCCGATGAGCCCATTCAAGCTTTGGAAGCTGGAGCTGACCGACGAGACGCTCGAGCTTTGCTGGCTGGACGAAAAGCTGCTGCCGCCGGCGCCGAAACCACCGAGACCTCCAGCTTGGTATCCCCCAGCCTGGAAGCTGTTGGCATTCGCGCTGTTGGCACTCATAGCATTGTAGCCGCCGCCTTGAAAGTTACCGAAGCCGGCCGCTCCGCCAA
>NZ_BMUL01000035.1 GCF_014650175.1 Streptomyces termitum | reverse complement strand
TTCATTTACGCCTAATTAACATCGAGTAGACCCTGTTATTGTGAGAATTCTTAATTCAAGAGTTATAGGGAGGGACTTATGTCACCACAAACAGAAACTAAAGCAGGTGTTGGATTTAAAGCTGGTGTTAAAGATTATAAATTGACTTACTACACCCCAGAGTATGAAACTAAGGATACTGATATCTTGGCAGCATTCCGAGTAAGTCCTCAGCCTGGGGTTCCGCCCGAAGAAGCAGGGGCTGCAGTAGCTGCCGAATCTTCTACTGGTACATGGACAACTGTTTGGACTGATGGACTTACCAGTCTTGATCGTTACAAAGGACGATGCTATCACATCGAGCCTGTTGCTGGGGAAGACAGCCAATGGATCTGTTATGTAGCTTATCCATTAGACCTATTTGAAGAGGGTTCCGTTACTAACATGTTTACTTCCATTGTAGGTAACGTATTTGGTTTCAAAGCCCTACGTGCTCTACGTTTGGAGGATCTACGAATTCCCCCTACTTATTCAAAAACTTTCCAAGGCCCGCCTCATGGTATCCAAGTTGAAAGAGATAAGTTGAACAAGTATGGTCGTCCTTTATTGGGATGTACTATTAAACCAAAATTGGGATTATCCGCAAAAAATTATGGTAGAGCGTGTTATGAGTGTCTACGTGGTGGACTTGATTTTACCAAAGATGATGAAAACGTAAACTCACAACCATTTATGCGCTGGAGAGACCGTTTTGTCTTTTGTGCCGAAGCTATTTATAAATCACAGGCCGAAACCGGTGAAATCAAGGGGCATTACTTGAATGCGACTGCGGGTACATGTGAAGAAATGATTAAGAGAGCTGTATTTGCAAGAGAATTAGGGGTTCCTATTGTAATGCATGACTACTTAACTGGGGGATTCACCGCAAATACTACTTTGGCTCATTATTGCCGCGACAATGGCCTACTTCTTCACATTCACCGTGCAATGCATGCAGTTATTGATAGACAGAAAAATCATGGTATGCATTTCCGTGTATTAGCTAAAGCATTGCGTATGTCTGGGGGAGATCATATCCACTCCGGTACAGTAGTAGGTAAGTTAGAAGGGGAACGCGAAATGACTTTAGGTTTTGTTGATTTATTGCGCGATGATTTTATTGAAAAAGATCGTGCTCGCGGTATCTTTTTCACTCAGGACTGGGTATCCATGCCAGGTGTTATACCGGTAGCTTCAGGTGGTATTCATGTTTGGCATATGCCAGCTCTGACCGAAATCTTTGGGGACGATTCTGTATTACAATTTGGTGGAGGAACTTTAGGACATCCTTGGGGAAATGCACCTGGTGCAGCAGCTAATCGAGTGGCTTTAGAAGCCTGTGTACAAGCTCGTAACGAAGGGCGCGATCTTGCTCGCGAAGGTAATGAAATTATCCGAGCAGCTTGCAAATGGAGTCCTGAACTAGCCGCAGCTTGTGAAGTATGGAAGGCGATCAAATTCGAGTTCGAGCCGGTAGATACTATTGATAAGTAGATAAAACTAAAGATAAAGAAGAGAAGGTATAAATAAAAAAGAAACGAAATAAAAAGAGAAAAAAATAAGTTATGAAATGCAGTAATTCTTCTTTATTCTTCTAATTGATTGCAATTAAACTCGGC
>NZ_BMUL01000034.1 GCF_014650175.1 Streptomyces termitum | reverse complement strand
ACAAGACCGCCCAGTCCTACGAAGCAGCCGTCACTCTCGCATCACTCCTGATGTGGGCGTGACATTTGACGACAGAACCTAGGCCGTGTATCGAAAGTGGATCTTGGGCTGTGAATGATCACGGTTCATGGGTCGGGGAGATCTCACGGACGAGCAGTGGGCGGTGCTGGAGCCGTTGTTGCCGAAGGGCACGAAGACGGGGCGACCGCCGGTCTGGCCTCGACGGCAGTTGATCGACGGCATACGGTTCCGGGTCCGGACCGGTGTGTCGTGGCGAGCCGTCCCCGCCGAGTACGGACCGTGGAGCCGGGTCTACGACCTGTTCCGCCGATGGCAGCGGAACGGCGCCTGGCAGCGGATCCTCACTCGGCTCCAGTCCCTGGCCGATGCGAAAGGCGCGATCGCCTGGGACCTGAACGTCGACTCCACGGTCTGCCGCGCCCACCAGCACGCGGCCGGGGCCCGCAAGCAGGGCGATCCGCAGAAGGAACCACCGGGCGGAATCTTCGTCGAACCTGGTGATCACGCCCTTGGACGCTCGCGCGGCGGATTCACCACCAAGCTGCACCTGGCCGTCGAGCAGGGCCAGCAGCCCCTGTCGATCGTGCTCACGGCGGGACAGTGCGGTGACTCGCCGCAGTTCGAACCCGTGCTGGAGAAGGTCCGCGTGCCTCGCATCGGGCCGGGCCGGCCGCGTGTCCGCCCCAATCGGGTGCGTGCCGACAAGGCGTACGCCTCCCGGATACGACAAGCTTGCCGTTCGCTACGAGGCCGTGGTGCTGGTCGCAGCCATCGGCGAGTGGCTGTGGCCAACGCCTTCGCGATACTCGGGCGCCTGACTCTCGCCGGGGACGTTCACCCTGACCAAGGGGGATCTACCCGCAGCGCGGACGAGGCGCCCGCTGGATGACGGCTCACGCTTGTCGGCTCAGGCGAGGTGCTTGCCGAAGAACTCAGCCAGCTTGGCGACGGCGGGGGTCACGTACTGGTCGCGGTCGTACAGGTCGACGTGGGTGGCGCCGTCGACGAGGAACAGTTCGGCGTTGCCGGGGCTGTCGGCGACGGCCTTCTCGGAGAACCCGCGGGTCACCGCCTCGGTTCCGGCGATCATGAGCAGGGGGCGGGGCGCGATCTTGGCGACGCCGGCGAAGGAGTCGAACTGGTCGAGGAGGTCGGCGCTGCGTACGACCATGTCGCCCGTGGAGCGCGGGTGATGGCCGCGGGGCGTCTTGTAGTAGTCGACGAACTCGGCCGTCGGGGCGGGGGTGTCGGCGTCGGCCGTCTCCGGGAGGACGGCGAACGTCGCCGCGGGCTCGCCGGCGGCTTCGGCGCTGCGAAGGTTTCCGGAGTTCGCCACCATCTGCTGCCAGCCCTCGGGGTCGGCGCCGCGGAAGAAGCTGGGGACGTCCGTCCCGGACACGCCGGCCACGGCCTTCATCCGGTGGTCGGTCTGGGCGGCGTAGGGCACGTAGGCGCCCGAGCCGCACACGCCCATCACCCCGATGCGCTCGGAGTCGATCTCGGGGCGGGTGGTGAGGTAGGAGACCGCCGCGCGGAAGTCCTCGGCGCGCTGGAAGGGGTCCTCCAGGCCGCGGGGCATGCCCTCGGACTCGCCCTGGAAGGCGGCGTCGAAGGTCAGGACGGCGAATCCCTCCTGGACCAGGCGTGTGGCGTACGCCGCCGGCGCCTGCTCCTTGACTCCGGTCGTGGGGTGGCCGACGACGATGGCGGCGAGCGGTCCGTCGGCGCCGTCGGGGAGGTAGAGGTGGCCGGCGAGCTGCAGGCCGTTGGTGGGGAAGCGGACGTCGGTCCTCATGTTCTGCTCCTGGGGGAATCAGTGCCGGCCGGCGATCTGCGGGCCTGTGTCCACTGTCCGGCCGACGGCCGGGGCCCGGGAAGGTCGGGCTGCTTCCTAGGTTCTGTCGTCAAATGTCACGCCCACATCAGGAGTGATGCGAGAGTGACGGCTGCTTCGTAGGACTGGGCGGTCTTGT
>NZ_BMUL01000033.1 GCF_014650175.1 Streptomyces termitum | reverse complement strand
TACGCCGACGGTTCGGTGTCGCTCTTCACCTTCAAGTCCCGTGCCGACGGCGGTTTCTCGGATCCGGTGAAGTCGTGGACGACCGCGCCGGGCAACTGGTGGCCGGAGAACGTGAAGCTGGCCTCGGGCGACTTCGACGGCAACGGGCGCGACGACGTGGCTGCCTTCTACGGCTACAGCGACGGCCGCGCCGCGCTCTACACCTTCAAGCCCAACGCCTCCGGCGAGTTCGGCACCCCGCTGCGCTCGTGGAACGTCCCGGAGAACTACTGGTGGGGCGAGAACGTCGAGCTCGCCGTCGGTGACTTCGACGGCAACGGCCGTGCGGATCTGGCCGCGATGTACGGGTACGAGGACGGCACGGTCTCGATGTTCACCTTCAAGTCGCAGACCGACGGCGGCTTCACGGCACCGGTGAAGTCCTGGACCACCGCGCCGGGCAACTGGAACTTCTCCAACGTCAAGCTGACCGCCGGCGACTACGACGGCGACGGCCGCGCGGACGCCGCCGCGTTCTACGGCTACAGCGACGGCCGCGCCGCCCTGTACACCTTCCTCACCAAGACCGACGGCACCTTCAACAGCCCCGTGCGGTCCTGGAACGTCCCCGCGGACTACTGGTGGGGCGAGCACGTCCAGATCGCCTCGGGCGACTACGACGGCAACGGCCGCGCGGACGTGGCGGCGTTCTACGGCTACAGCGACGGCCGTGCCGCGCTCTACACCTTCAAGCCGGACGCGACGGGCAAGTTCGACAGCCCGCTGCGCTCGTGGAACGTCCCCGCGGAGTACTGGTGGGGCGACCACGTGAAGCTCGGCTGACCCGGACGCCGTACCGGGGGCGGCGGCGCCCGTCGTGCCGCCGCCCCCGCATCCCTTCCCCGTACCGCCCCTCCCTCTCCCCGCGCCTCCGTGGCCCCGTACACCGGAAGTGAGACCTGCCATGCACGCACCACCTCCTGTCCGTCCTCCCCGGCAACGGCGCGGGAGCCGGGTCGCCGCCGTGCTGACGGCCCTCGCGCTGTCCGGCACGACCGCCCAGGCGGCCGCCGCCTCCACCGCCCCCGCCGGGCCCGGCACGGGAGCGGCCGGCGAGACCCGGTCCGTGGAGTACCGGGGCCTGCGCCTGGACGTCCCCGCGCACTGGCGCGTCGTCGACCTGGAGGAGGCGCCCGGGACGTGTGTGCGATTCGACACGGCCACCCTCTACCTCGGCCACCCCGGCACGCAGCAGTCCTGCTCCGCCGACGCGGTCGGCGAGCGGACCGACGCCCTGGTCGTGGAACCCCTCGCCGGCGCCACCGTCCCGGACCCCGGGGCCGTCCTCCGCGTCCCCGCGGGCCGGGCCCTCCCGGCCCGTGTCGGGGACCCCGTCGACCACGAGGCAGCCCTGGCCGTCGAGGGTGCCGGACTGCTCGTCACCGTCTCCCACGGCGAGGACACCGACACCGTCTCCCGCGTCGTCGGCTCGGCCCGCGTCGGCCCGGCGGCGGTCCCCGGCACACTGGCGCCCGCCGCGAAGACCCCCCGGAGCCCCGGGTCGGACACGACCGCGCGGGCCCTGGCCGCGGAACCCACCACCGGCTTCACCGGCAAGGCGTTCGACGCCTGCGCCGCCCCCTCCGCGAGCCTGATGCGGAGCTGGAAGACCTCCTCGCCCTACGGCGGCGTCGGCATCTACTTCGGCGGCCCCACCCGCGTCTGCTCCCAGCCCAACCTGACGGCCGGCTGGGTCGCCGACCGCACGGCCGAGGGCTGGCACATGATCCCGATCTACGCGGGCCTCCAGGCCGGAAGGATCGGTGCCACCGAGGCCGCCGCGCAGGGCCGCGCCTCCGCCGACGACGCGGTGGCCAAGGCCAAGACCTTGGGGTTCGGCCCCGGGGCCGTGCTGTACACGGACATGGAGCAGTACGACTCGGGGACCTACCGCACCCGGGTCCTCGGCTACCTCTCCGCCTACAGCGCGCGCGTCAAAGAACTCGGCTTCCGCGCGGGCGCGTACGTGAACATCCAGAACACCGGCGACATGGCGGCCCTGCACAGCAACTCCCGCTACACCGAGCCCGACGTCCTGTGGGTGGCCAACTGGAACCACAAGGCGGACGTCTCCAACGCCTCGATGGGCCTGCCCGGCGCCACCTACTGGCCCGGCCGGAAGCGGGCGCACCAGTACGAGGGCGAGGTCTCCGAGACGTGGGGCGGCGCGTCCCTCAACATCGACCGCAACTACGTGGACGTCGCCTTCGCCGCCACCCCGGAGCCCGCGCCCGACCCGTGGCGCGAGGACGCCTCGTCGCGGGTGAACGCGGACTTCAATGGTGATGGCCGGGACGATGTGGCGGCGTTGTACGGGTATGCCGATGGTTCGGTG
>NZ_BMUL01000032.1 GCF_014650175.1 Streptomyces termitum | reverse complement strand
GACGACGGTGCCGTTGCAGTTCACCAGCACGAGCCCGTCGGGCAGGGCGTCGAGTATGGCTGCGAGGCGAGCAGCGCCTCGGGGGAGGGAAGGGGCCATGGCGACGTTTCCTTTCCGGGCCTGGGAACCGGCGGGCGCGGTGTGGCTGGTGGGGAAACCTAACCATCCGCTGATGGCATGTCCGAGGCGCGAGACCACCCTCGGGCGATCTTTAAGGCTTGCTTGAGGGTTCCTTGAGGCCATGATCAGACAGGGCCGGAAAGCGTCCGGACCCGGCCGTGAACACCCTTGGGGGGCGGGAGGGGTGATGACATGTCATGACGGGCGCCGGGCATGGCATATGCGGGGCATGCCTGTGTCATACTCCTCCTGCGTGCCCGACGCCCCCGGTCCTCCGGGCGTGCGTCCGCCCCGCCCGACAGTCCCCCGCTCAAGGGCGGGTCCGACCGGCACGCCGCACGGCGCGGACGGCCCGGCTCCCCCGCCGTACCGTCCGCGCCGTGCCTTCCGCTTTCCTCCCGTACGCCTACGCCGTCAGCGCGCGGTGGCGCCCGGTGGGCCGGAGGACGGCCGCACCGGCGTCCGTGCCGGTGCCCGCATCCGTGTCCGTATGCGTGGGCGTCCCGTCGGCCGGGGTCCCGGTGTCGTCGCGGACGGCCGAGGGGAGTTCCAGGACGTACGTGCTGCCGCTGACGCCCGGCGCCCGGTGCGTGCGGAGCGTGCCCCCGTGGGCCTCGGCGATGCCCCGGACGATGTCGGCGTGCTCCCGCACCCCGCCGCTGTAGGGGCCGCGCACCTCGATGCGCAGGAGTCCGCGCTGCTGGAGGGCCGCGACGACGACGTGGTGGGGCCCGGTCGGGGCCGGGGCGTCGCCGGAGTGGATGACGTCGGCGATCAGGCGGCCGACGGCGGTCGTCATGTCGTCGGGGTCCACGTGGACGGCGAACCTCGGCGCGTGCACGGAGAACCGTACGGGCGCGGGCCCGGCGAAGGCGGTCGCGGCCCGCACCCCGGCCTGCACCACCTCGTCGATGAGCACCGTGCGCCGCTGCGGCCCGACCGGCGCGTCGTCGTGCCGGTACGGCTGG
The DNA here is from genome assembly GCF_014650175.1 of Streptomyces termitum. Taxonomy (GTDB): domain Bacteria; phylum Actinomycetota; class Actinomycetes; order Streptomycetales; family Streptomycetaceae; genus Streptomyces; species Streptomyces termitum. The sequence goes on along the minus strand of NZ_BMUL01000032.1, from coordinate 3,641 downwards.
GACCTGCCGTTCACCAGGGCCATGGTCATGCGCAGGTCGGCGGCCAGGGACTCGATGCCGGCGGTCGCCTCGGGCCACAGGGGGCGGGAGCTGTCGCCCGCGAGCCGGCTCAGCTCGGCGTGCAGGTGGTGCAGGGCTTCGGCCAGGGGGCCGGAGAGGAAGTCGGCGAGGTCGTGCGCGTGGGCCACGGCACGGTCGGTCCGCCGCCGGTGCAGCGCGAGTTCGGTCTCGTGGTGCCGGACGGAGCGGGTCTGCGCGGCGATGTACTCGTCGGCGAGCCGCTCGTACGGGCGGCGGTCGGTGAGGGCGACGACGGCGCCGACGACCCGGTCCCCCTCGGCGACGGGCCGGACGGCGACGTCGGCGGTCAGCCGGGTGCCGTCCCGCGTCATCAGCTCCTGCCCGGGGAGCCTGCTCGCCCGGCCGGTGCGCAGCGCCCGGGTCAGGGCGGTGCCCTCCGCGTCGAGGGGCTCGCCGTCGTGCCCGAGGGGGGTGAGCCGCTCCAGGAGCGGACGGCCGCCCAGCTCCGACGCCTTGCCGCCGAGCAGCCGGGCGGCGGCCGGGTTGACCAGGTCGATCCTGCCCTCGGCGTCCGTCCCGATGAGCGCTTCGCCGGCGGTGCGCAGGACGGCCTCGGCCTGGAGGAGGGCGCGGGAGAGCAGTGCCCGGGTCCCCTCGTCCGCCGTGGCGTCCCGCAGGGAGATGACCAGGGACGAACCGTAGGGGATGTGGTCGTGGAGGACGTGCCGGTCCAGCCGCAGGGTGTGGATCTCGGCGGTGAAGCTCCCGCCGTCGCCGGTCCGCGCGGTGGTCCGGAGCCGGGCCGTCGGCGCGGCCCCGGGCGGACCGGCCTCGGCGGGCGGGCGGGTCAGGTTCCAGTCGAAGGACGGGAGGAAGTCCAGGACGCCCCGCCCCTCGACCGCGTGCCGTTCGTGTCCGAGCAGGGCCGCCGCGGCCAGGTTCGCCCTGACCACGGTTCCGTTGTCGTCGACGATCAGCACGGCGTCGGGGAGGAAGTCCACCACTTCTTCACGGGGGAGCGCCGTCGGGCCGTTCTCGAAGTTCACCGCTGATTCTTCCTGACTGTCACGCCGTCCGCGGACTCTTGTTCTTCTGGAGGCCGGGCACGGAAGGCGGTGGGATGTCCGTCCGCCTTTCCCGTTCCGCCGCCACATGGAAACACATGAAAGGAACTCGCTCCCCTTCCGGGGAAGGGTTTTATGGCCTTCTTGAGGAAGGGGCGAACAAATGCCGCCGGTGGCATGCCGTGTCCGTTCTTCCGATATGCGAGGGAAAGGGGCTGGTGTGATTTCCCGTACGCGGGCGTGTAATTCTGGGGATTCCTTTCGGGGCGGGTGGACGAGGCGGGGGAAGGAGGCTTCCGGCCGGCGCGGGAACCGGCGCCGGAACCGGGTCAGGGACCGGAACCCGTGCCGGGGTCCCGGCACGGCCGGACACCGGTCGCTCCCGTGGTCGCACGCGGTACGAGGCGTACGCCGCACATGCCACTTACGGGGTACGGCTCCGAGTCCCTCCCGGCACCCGTAGGGGTGGCCGCGACCTCGGCCGGAACCGCTCTTTCGGGTACGAAGGAGAAAGGGCTTTCATGCCGACAGGAGCCGGGTCGCGCCGTATCGCCGATCGGTCCGGGACTTCGCCCGCCGAGGCGGACGCCCCCGTTTGTCCGGCATTCCCCGACCACTCTCCACACATGAATTGGTCAGACGGCCAATAGTGCTCTTCCGGGGTGGGGGGATGCCCAAAAGCCGAGCGTGCGAGGCCCATGCCTTACAGTGGTCGGCGGTCGATGCCGTCAGCCGTATGCCATGCGCTCGTGTGACATCGGCGGTGTGCTCAGGGGCCTGGGAGGAGCGCCTTTCCGCAGGAGACAGAATGACGTTCTTCGGCCCCGCCCCCCTGTGACGACGCGGTCCGGCGAGGGAGCCGGAGACGAGTTCGCCGCCCGATGCCGCCGACGCGTTCCGTCCTCGCGCGAATTCCCCGGAAAAGGGCGCCGCGCGTGCGGCGGGGCGGATGCGGCGCGGCGGATTCCGCCCCGAGGGAACAGGACGAAGTGGCGCCGGTCGCGTTCGGAACCGTGTGAAGAAGAGAGAAGCATGCCGGGAGAAACGGAACTCACGTCCGCGTACAGCAGCAAGGTCGCCAGCGACCTCGAACGCAATCTGGAGGAGCAGGAGCGGATTCGCGGGGAGGTCACGCGCCTGACGGCCGAACTCGACGCCCTGATGCACGACCACGCCGTTCTGCTCAACCTCCAGAAGGCCCTTCGGTCCGAAGCGCCGCTGTCCGCCCCGGACCTTCCCCGGCAGAGAACCGGGAAGTCCGGAAAGGGCAGGAGGAGTTCCGCCGCCGGACGCCCCACGCTCGTGGAACTGATCCGCCATCACCTCGCCGCGAGCAGCACTCCCTGTTCCGCCTCCGAGGTCACGACCGCGCTGAGCGAGCAGCACCGCGACCGGCACATCCAGACCACCGTCGTCCGCACCTCCCTGGAGAACCTCGTCGCCAGGGGTGAGGCGCACCGCACCAAGCAGGGCTCCTCCGTCTTCTACACGCCGGCCGCCCCCGCGCGGTAGCGCGGCCGGCCGGCCCCGGCTCTTTCCCGCCGCCGGGTCCTCCCGGCGGCACATGCCATCTTAGGAGCCGCCCGGAAGGAAGGGCTTAACGCGGACTTTCTCATGCCTTAAAGACCCTTAACCGAGGCGGCGGAAGGTCCGCGGGTCCCCGCTTCGATCGCATATGGCATGAGGGAGTCGTCGCCGTGGCGCCCACCCCGGCACAACCGGACATATGTGTGTCGCGTAGCGTGCCACCCATGGCAAAGGTGCTTCTCGTCGAGGATGACGCGTCCGCCCCCTCCGCCCTGCGCGGGAGCCTCTCGGGGGACTCGTACACGGTGCGGAGCTGCGGGACGGCCGAGGGGGCGCTGAACGCCGTCCTGGACGAGCCCTTCGACGCGGTGGTCCTCGACCTGGCCCTGCCGGGCCTCGACGGGCCGGAGACGCTCAGGAGGCTCCGTACCCTCTCCGACCTCCCCGTCCTCGTCGTCACGGCCCGCCACGACGAGCGCGAGATCGTCCGCCTGCTGGGCAGCGGGGCCGACGACTGCCTGGTCAAACCCCTCTCCGCCGAACTCCTCGGCGCCCGGCTGACCGCGGTGCTGCGGCGGTCGGCCGCCGGCACCGGGCACATGCGCGCGCACGTGGTGAGGGTCGGCGGCCTCGTCATCGACACGGCGCACCGCCATGCCTGCCTCGACGGCGCCCGCCTCCGGCTGACCCGCAAGGAGTTCGACCTCCTGGAGTTCCTGGCCTGGCGCCCCGGTGTCGTCGTGCCGAGGGGCGAGCTGTTCAAGCAGGTGTGGCTGCAGACGCACCGGGGCGAGCGCACCGTGGACGCCCACCTGTCCTGGCTGCGCCGGAAGCTCGGCGAATCCGCCCTCCGGCCCCGCTACCTGCACACGGTCCGCCACGTCGGGATCAAACTGGAGGCCCCGGAGTTCCCGGAGGCGTCGGCCTGACGCTCACGGCCGGTCCGCGAGCGCGGGTGGCTTTCCCTTGCTGCGTGGGCGTTCGTCGACGAGCTTTCCCCAGACGATCATGCGGTAGGTGCTGGTGAAT
>NZ_BMUL01000031.1 GCF_014650175.1 Streptomyces termitum | reverse complement strand
TCGTCATCGCCCTCAACGGCTTCGACGGCAGCCAGCCCTACACCCCGGACGAGGTCCGCGAGGCGCTCCAGATCGGACCGGACGCGCCGATCATCACGACGGACGCCCGCCACCGCGCGGACGCCAAGAGCGCGCTGATCACCCTCGTCGAGCACGCGCTGATGGCGCGGCTCAAGTAAGCTCCGCGATCAAGGCACTTGTCATATGACGATGTCCGGAACGGCTCTTGTGGATCTGTGTCCTTCACCACGGGCGGCAGGGTCTTCATAACGTTTCGACAGAGAAATTCGGACGCCTCGGACACCCGACGCATCCGATCCGTGCCGCTGCGCTCATACGAGCCCCGCCATTTGGCGGGGCTCGTTCTTTATGCCCGTTTTACGTGCGGCCTGGACCACTGAAACCCCGGGCGCCGCACTGTTTGGAACGGACCCCCTTCACGTGCTGCAATTCATGAACTCCCGAGTAGTACGACCCTGAACGAAACACCGGCACGACGTAGGTGCCGACGCCGAGAGGTTGTTGGTCGAGTGAGGCGAAGCATGGACAGCTCCGCGGAGCAGGAGGCGCGGGGCAACTTCACCCCGCCGTCGCGCACAGCGGTGTCGCCCGCGGACGTACCCGTGACGCCTCCGCCCGCGCCCGCTGCGCCCGGCAGTTCCAGCAGGCTGTCGCCGCGCAACTGGCGGGTGCCCACCCGGCTGAACGCGATCCTCCTCATACCCGTGCTCGTCGGCCTCGTCATGGGCGGGTTCCAGGTCAAGGGAGCCATCGACACCTGGCAGGAGGCCCAGGACGCCGAGAAGACGGCGCTCATCGTGCGCGCCGCCTCGGAGTACTCCACCGCGCTGCTCGACGAGCGCGACCTCACGGCCGCCCCGCTGCTCTCCGGCAAGGACCGCGGCGGCGAGGACATCACGCGCGCGTACGCGGCGACCGAGGCGGCCCGCGCCAAGTTCGACGAGGCCGTCCGGGACATGCCCTCGGGCCAGGGTCTGGAGGGGCGCCTCAAGGAGTTCCGCAACCAGGAGCCGAAGCTGGCGGCGCTCCGCAAGGCCGCCTACACGGGCGCGCTCGACCCGGTGAACACCCAGCTCGGGTACACCGACGTCCAGCACTACCTGATGCAGTTCTCCAACGAGCTCGGGCTCGGCACCGGCAACATCACCTCCTACGGCCGCAGCGTCTACGCGATCCAGCTCGCCAAGGGCGCCGAGTCGCTCCAGCGCTCCATCGGCACCCACCTGCTGATCCGGCCGAGCGCGAAGCCGGCCGACTTCGCCCAGCAGTCGCTGTCGTTCAACTCGTTCAACTACGTGGAGCAGATCGCCCTCGGCGAGTTCACCTCCGGCAGCACGCCCGAGGACGTCCAGGCGTTCAAGAAGGTCATGGCCGCCAAGGCCGCCGAGAGCGCGAAGGCCGCGTCCGACGGCCCCAAGGCCCCGGACGGTTCCGCCTACACCGGCTTCGCCACCGCGATCGGCACCGCCAAGGACCCCGACGCCCTGAGGGCGCTGTCCGCCCGGGGGGTCACCGCCGAGAGCTGGATGACCGTCGCCACCTCCCGGTTCGACGGCTACACCGAGGTCGAGAACACCCTCGTCGAGAAGGCCGTGACCGAGGCCGCCCGGATCTCCGACGACGCCAAGACGGACGCCTGGGTCAACGGCGCGATCGTCGTCATCGCCCTGCTCGCCGCCTTCGTCCTGGCCGGGATGATGGCCCGGCAGATGAGCCGCTCGATGCGCGAGCTGCGCACCGCGGCCTTCGGCATCGCCGAGCAGCGCCTGCCGATGCTGGTCGACCAGCTCTCCCGCACCGAGCCGGGCCGGGTGGACACCCGCGTCCAGCCCATCCCGATCGACTCCCAGGACGAGATCGGCGAGGTCGCCCGCGCCTTCGACCAGGTCCACCGGGAGGCCGTCCGGCTCGCCGCCGAGCAGGCCATGCTCCGGGGCAACGTCAACGCGATCTTCACCAACCTGTCGCGCCGCAACCAGTCGCTCATCGAGGGCCAGCTGACCCTCATCACCGACCTGGAGAACAACGAGGCCGACCCGGACCAGCTGGAGAACCTCTTCAAGCTGGACCACCTCGCGACCCGCATGCGCCGCAACGGCGAGAACCTCCTGGTCCTCGCCGGCGAGGAGCCGGGCCGCCGCTGGGACCAGCCGGTCCCGCTGGTGGACGTGCTGCGCGCCGCCTCCTCCGAGGTGGAGCAGTACGAGCGCATCGAGATCGCCGGCGTGCCGGAGGCCGACATCCACGGCCAGGCCGTGACCGACCTCGTGCACCTGCTCGCCGAGCTGCTGGAGAACGCCACCACGTTCTCCTCCCCGCAGACCAAGGTCCGGGTGACCGCGACCCGTCTCCCCGACGGCCGCGTGATGGTCGAGATCCACGACAAGGGCATCGGCCTCACCGCCGAGGACTTCGCGGACATCAACCACAAGCTGGCGAACCCGCCGACCGTGGACGCGGCCGTCTCGCAGCGCATGGGCCTCTTCGTGGTCGGCCGGCTGTCCGACCGGCACGGCATCCGCGTCCAGCTCCGCCCCTCGGGCGAGCAGGCCGGCACCACCTCGCTGGTCATGCTGCCGGACGCGATCACCCACGGCGGCGGCGGCGAGCAGCCGGCGCCGGGCGACTTCACCGTCTCGCAGATCATCCCGCACCAGCACCAGCAGCAGCCGGGCCTGGAGCCGCAGGCCCCGGCCCCGATGCGGACCGCGGCCGAGCTCGGCTTCGACGACTCGCGCTACGAGCAGCAGGACGCGGAGCGCCCGCTCGACCCGGTCAACCGCTCGCTGGTGCGCGAGGAGCGCCGCGCGGCCCTGGAGGCCCAGGCCCACCCGGGCGAGCAGGTCCAGGAGTACGGCCAGGAGCAGGAGTACGGCCAGGAGCAGGGCTACGGCCAGGAGTACGGCTCCGGGTACGAGCAGGGCCAGGGCCAGGAGTACGGCGCCGCGTACGGTCAGGAGTACGGCGCGGGCTACGCCCAGCAGCCGCAGGGCGGCTACGGCCAGCCCCCGCAGCAGGGCTACGAGGGCTACGACCAGCAGACCGGCGGGTACCCGCAGCAGACGTATGCGGAAGCGGGATACGGCACCCAGGACGCCGGCCACACCGGATACGAGCAGGCGTTCGACGGCCAGTCCCACCAGGGCGGGTGGCCCGAGCAGAGCTCCTACCAGGGCGCTTTCGACCAGGGTTACCGTCCGGAATCGGAATCTTCCCAGGTCGCTCCCGAACAGGGCGCCGAGCGCGTAGGCTTCGACCGTCCGGCCCCGGCACCGAGTCCCGCTCCGGACACCGGCCACGCGCTGACCGACGCCGGTCTGCCGCGCCGCGGCGGCGTCGCCCCGCAGACGCCCCAGGCGCAGCGGCCCGAGCCGCCGGCCCAGCCCGACCAGCCGGTGGGGCAGGACGGGGAGAACGAGAACGGCGGCTCCGAGGATTGGCGCTCGGCCAACGACGAGCGCTGGGAGCAGGCCAAGAAGCTCCGCGAGCCGAAGGCCGGCGGGGTCACCCCGTCCGGTCTCCCCCGGCGCGTCCCCAAGGCCAACCTGGTCGAGGGCACCGCGGAACAGACCCCGCAGGGCGGCCCCCAGGTCTCCCGCGCTCCCGAGGACGTGCGGGGCAGGTTGAGCAACCTGCGCCGGGGCGTCCAGCAGGGGCGCACCGCGGGGGCGGACACGAACGGATCGGGCTTCGGCCCGGGTAGCACCTACAACCAGGAGCGTTAGTGTGAGCGCGATGAGCCAGGCGGCGCAGAATCTGAACTGGTTGATCACCAACTTCGTGGACAACACCCCCGGGGTGTCCCACACGGTGGTGGTCTCCGCCGACGGACTCCTGCTGGCCATGTCCGAGGGGTTCCCCCGCGACCGTGCCGACCAGCTGGCGGCGGTGGCCTCCGGTCTGACCTCGCTGACCGCGGGCGCGTCCCGGATCTTCGAGGGCGGCGCGGTCAACCAGACCGTGGTGGAGATGGAGCGCGGCTTCCTCTTCATCATGTCGATCTCGGACGGTTCCTCGCTGGCCGTCCTCTCGCACCCCGAGTCCGACATCGGTCTGGTGGGGTACGAGATGGCCCTGCTGGTGGACCGGGCGGGCTCCGTCCTCACCCCGGACCTGCGCGCGGAGCTCCAGGGAAGTCTTCTCAACTAATAGACACACGGTGCGTTTCACGTCACCGCACCGTTAGGGTGCGGTGACGCGGCTCCAAGGGACATGGACCGCGAAGCAGTCGGAGGAGGAGACGTGGGAACACCCTCGGGGGCGAACCCCTACAACGGATTCGACGCGTATCAGACGCCGCTCGGCGACACCGCGCAGAACCGGTACGACTTTCCCTCCGCACCCAGCAGACAGGGTGGCGTCGCTCAGCCCTACCCCCAGCCGCAGGCACCCCAGCCGCCCGCCGCGCAGCGCTCGTCGGGCGGGTACGGCGGGCACAACCCGCTGGTGCGGCCGTACGCGATGACCGGCGGCCGGACCCGGCCGCGCTACCAGCTCGCCATCGAGGCGCTGGTCAGCACCACGGCCGATCCGTCCCGGTTGCAGGGGCAGTTGCCCGAGCATCAACGGATCTGCCGGCTGTGCTTCGAGATCAAATCGGTCGCGGAGATCTCGGCCCTCCTCTCCATTCCCCTCGGCGTTGCCCGGATCCTCGTCGCCGACCTGGCGGAGGCCGGGCTCGTCGCCATTCACCAGCCCGGCGGCGACGAGGCCGCCGGCGGTCAGCCAGACGTGACACTGCTCGAAAGGGTGCTCAGTGGACTTCGCAAGCTCTAGCGGCGGCGCGGCCCGTTCAACCACCAGCGCGAAGATCGTGGTGGCGGGTGGCTTCGGCGTGGGCAAGACCACGTTCGTCGGCGCCGTCTCGGAGATCAACCCGCTGCGTACCGAAGCCGTCATGACGTCCGCTTCCGCGGGCATCGACGACCTCACGCACACCGGCGACAAGAAGACGACGACCGTCGCCATGGACTTCGGCCGCATCACGCTGGACCAGGACCTGATCCTGTACCTGTTCGGCACCCCCGGACAGGACCGCTTCTGGTT
>NZ_BMUL01000030.1 GCF_014650175.1 Streptomyces termitum | reverse complement strand
CGGGAAAGCCCCGCACCACTGGTGCGGGGCTTTCCTGCGTTCCGGGAGTCTTTTTATGGTCGGGGAGCGATGACCTCGGTGCCAGCGTGGACCGTGAGGGCCTGGGCCGGGCAGATCTCGGCGGCCTCCAGGATCCGGTCGTCGGGGGCGGTGGTCTCGGAGAGGGGGCGGGCGTGCTCCCCGTCCAAGGCGAGGGCCTCGGGGGCGATCGCGGCGCACATGCCGGATCCCATGCAGAGGCCGGGGTCGACGCGGACCGTCCAGGACATCGCGGTCACCAGCCGATCGGCATGACGCGCGGGCCGCGTACCAGCATCTCGGACTTCCAGGTGATGTCGCCCGCCAGGTGCAGTCCGGGGAAGCGGGTGATCAGGGCGAGCAGGGCCTCCTGGAGTTCGAGCCGGGCCAGGGGCGCGCCCAGGCAGTGGTGGACGCCGTGGCCGAAACCGAGGTGCTGGTTGCCCTCGCGGGCGAGGTCGAGCCGACCGGCGCCGTCGAACCGCAGCGCGTCGCGGTTCGCGGCGCCCATCGCGACGAGGACCGGCTCCCCGGCCCGTACCAGCGTGCCGCCGACCTCGACGTCCTCCGTGGCGTACCGGGCCTGGCTCGCGCCGCTCCCCAGGGGGACGAAGCGCAGCAGCTCCTCGACGGCCGGATTGATCAGTTCCGGGTTCTCGCGGAGCGCCGCGAGCTGGTCGGGATGGTCGAGGAGGGTGAGGGTGAAGTTCGGGATCTGCGACGCGGTCGTCTCGTGGCCGGCGACCAGGATGCCGACGCACAGGTCGATCAGCTCCAGCTCCGACAGCCGGTCCCGGCCGTCGCGCGCCTCGATGAGGGCCGTCATCAGGTCGTCCCTGGGCTCCTCGCGGTGCTCCGCGATCAGCCCGGCCATGTAGGCGCGCAGCTCCTCGCGGTTCGCGTCGAACTCGGCGGCCGTCAGGGAACTCGTCGACAGGGCGGCGTCGCTCCACACCCGGAAGCGCGGCCGGTCCTCCGTCGGTACGCCCAGCATCTGGCAGATCACCGCGACCGGGATCGGCAGCGCGTACCGGTCCACCAGATCGGCCGGCGGGCCCGCCGCCTCCAGCTCGTCGAGGAGCTCCGCCGTCAGCTCCCGTACGCGCGGGCGCAGCTTCTCCACCTGGCGGACGGTGAACGCCTTCGCCACCAGGGACCGCAGCCGGGTGTGGTCCGGCGGGTCCATGCTCAGGATGCCGCTGTCGCGGCTGCCCTCCGACTGGCGGGGCTCGTCCCGGCCGATCCCCGCGGCCCGGCTGAAGCGCTGGTCGCCCAGGACGAGCCGGGCATCGGCGTACCGGGTGGCGAGCCAGGCGGGCTCGCCGAAGGGAAGGCGCACGCGTAACAGACCGGGCTGGTCGCGCACCCGCTCGTACTCCTCGGCGAGCGCCAGCCCGTCGGCGGTGTTGAAGGGGTACGCGAGCGGTGCGGCATCGGCTGTCGTCACTAGGTCCTCCTAGTTGTAAGCACGTGCTTACAACGCTAGGACCGGTGGCCGGGGCGGTCAACGACCGTTTAAAGCCGTTATCCTGACGGGCCGTCTGAGAGGACAGCCATGGACCGATCCGTCAGCGACCCCGGCACGGGGACCCCCGGCGAGGCGCCCGCCGAGCGGCGCCGTGACGCGGCGGCCACGCGCCGTCGGCTCCTCGACGCGGCCCGCGACCTGTTCGCCGAGCGCGGCTACGAGGGCGCCACGGTGCGCGGCATAGCCGAGCGGGCCGGGGTCAACCAGGCCCTGCTGTTCCGCTACTTCGGCTCCAAACAGGGACTCCTGGCCGAGGCCGTCGCCGAGGACGGGCTCGAACGGGTCCGGGCCACGCCCCCCGAGGAACTCTTCGAGACGGCCCTCCGCTCGATGCTCACGCGCGATGCGGACGGCAACGGCGACCGGTCCCTGGAGGTCTACCTCCGCTCCCACAGCCGGGGCGAGGAGAACGCCGGAGCCCTGCGCGAACTGGGGGAGAAGTACCAGAGCGTCCTGGCGTCCCTGTCCTGCGCCGAGGACGCCGCGCTCCGCGCCGACCTCGCGATGGCCTGGCTGCTCGGCATCGGCATCCTGCGCACGGTCGTGGCCCGAGAACCCCTCGCGAGCGCCGACCCCGAAGCGGTGTGCCGGCTCGTCCTCGGCTCCCTCGACACCCTCTGGCACGCGCCGGAGAAGTGACCCGTTCACGGCAGGGCGTCCAGGCCGGGGCCCGCCAGGTCGGACCGGGCGGCCCGGCGCCCGCTGACGGCCAGCAGCAGGGAGAGCGCGGGGCCCGCCACCGACGGCCCGGCGCCCAGGGTCAGCGCGGTGTCCGTCGCGTCGAGCCGCACCCGCGCCAGCAGTTCCCGGGCGCCGCCGAACGCGGCGGGGGTGCGGGCCTGGAGCCGTAGCGCCCGGACGACCGCCTCCTTCGGATAGGCCCGGGTCAGTCCCAGCGGCCTGCGGATGTCCTCGCCGTGGACGACCTCCTCCACCAGACGGCTGTCCAGGGCCCCGGGCGGCGCCGAGGTGCGGTCCGCGACCTGCTCCAGACGGCGCAGGGTCTCGTCCGGGGTCGCCCCGCGCTCGCGCTCCACCCCGGCGGTGTTCTGCCGGTCGAAGTCGAAGCGCGCCCGGACCAGACCGGCCAGGAAGCCGAGCCGGGTCGTCCTCGCGCTGTCGACCAGGTGGGCGGCCACGTCGTGCACCGTCCACCCCGCGCAGAGGGACGGCGTCCGCCACTGCTCCCCGTCGAGCCGGGCCAGGTCCCGGATCAGCGCGGCGCGCTCGGTGTGGACCAGCGCCCAGACGTGTTCTCCCATGATGTTCCTCCCTGTCGCGGGTGTGCTGGAAGAAGAGACTCCGCCGCCGCCGCGAACTCATCGGAGGAGCGGCCGTACGGGGGTGGCCCGAGGTTTCGCCGGAGCGGGCCGTCCCCGGGCTCGTTTTCGGTGGACAGAGCGGGTACGTCTCCGGTGGGATGGTCCGGTCGGGGGACCGTGACGAGGGGAGCACGCGTGGAACCGGTGGCGGCGGAACTGCTCATGGCGCTGGCGAGCGGCACCGCGGGGGCGGCGGGCCAGAGCCTGTGGGAACGCCTCCGCGCCCTCGTCCGGAGGCAGGACGCGGAGGCCGTCGGGGCGGGAGAACTGGCCGCGCTCGACGAAGACTCCGGCGACGACGCGCGGGCCCGCGAACTGGCCGCCGCCCTCGCCCTGCGCGCCGGCCAGGACCCGGCCTTCGCCCGGGCCCTGGAGCTCTGGCACCGGGAGGCGGAGCGCGTACAGGGCGGGGAGCGGGACGGCGGCACCCACCAGGAGATATCCGGCGGCACCCAGCACAACGTCGTCTTCACCCGGGACGTCCACGGACCCGTCAACCTGAGCTGAGGGGCGCGGCGGTGAGACCGGAGGGCGGCGGCACCCGCCAGGAGATCTCGGGCGGCACCCAGCACAACGTCGTCTTCGCGCGCGACATCGGGACCGTGGAGATCCACGGGCCCCACGGGCTTCGCTTCGGCCCGGTCGGACGGCTCGCCGCCGGGCTCGCCGGACTGCTGCTCCTCGTCACCCGCCCCGGCCTGCCCCTGCCGCAGCGGATCGATTTCGGCCCGGTGGCCTGGGGATGGCTCCTGATCGGCGGCGCGCTGCTGGCCGAGGCAGTCGCCAGGCTGAACCGGGTGGTGGCCCGGCGCCGACGCGCCGCCTGGCGCTCCGAGAAGAACCTCGCCCGCGCGGCCGACGCCCTCGCGGAGGGGCTCGCCTTCCGCTACGGCCAGGACGAGATCCTGACCAGGGTCCACGACCCGCGTCCGCTCGCCGTGCACTGGACGACCGGCCCGGCGGGCCCGCCCGCCGGCACCGGGGGAGACGGCGAGGCCGTCGCCGGGCTCCTGGCCGCCACGCCCTCCCGGCGCCTCGTCGTCCTCGGCGGTGCCGGGGCGGGCAAGTCCGTCCTCCTGCTACGCCTCGGGCACGCCCTCCTGAAGGCCCGCGTCCCCGGCTCCCGGGAGCCGGTGCCCGCCGTCGTGTCGCTGTCCTCCTGGGACCCGGACCACGGCCTCCTGAGGTGGACGGCCGAACGGCTCGCCGAGGAGTACCCGGGCGCCTTCGTGCCGGCCGAGGGCGCCCCGCCGACCGACGTCGCCCTCCACCTGCTGCTGACCGGCCGGGTCCTGCCCCTCTTCGACGGGTTCGACGAACTGCCCGTGCACCGGCGCGCCGACGCCTTCCGCCAGCTCGTCGCGACGATGCGGGGCGGCCGCCCGTTCGTGCTGGCGAGCCGCGAGCCCGCCTACCGCGAACACGCCCCGGAGGAAGGGATGTTCGCGCGCACGGAGATCCGGCTCAGCCCGCTGAGCGGTGACGCGCTGCGGGCCTACCTCGCCCCGGCCGGGAGCCCTAGCCGGTGGACCCCCGTCCTCGACCGGCTCGACGAGGCCGGAGAGGGCGAGGGCGAGGCCGGAGAGGGCGGGCGTGGTACTCCGGAGGAGCGGTTGCGCGAGGTGCTCGGCGTGCCGCTGATGGCGAGCCTGGCCCGGGTCGCGTACGGCCACGGCGCCCCCGACCCCCGCGAACTCCTCGAACCGGCCCGGTTCGACAGCGTGCGGGAGGTCGAACGGCACCTGTACGACGCCTTCCTCGATGTCGTCTACAGCGCCTCGCACGACGTCCGGGCCGCGCACGGCGGATGGGCGCCGGAGCGGGCGCGCGCCTGGGCCGGGTTCCTCGCCTCCCGGATGAGGGAGGAGAACGAGCAGGACCTCGCCTGGTGGCGGCTGGAGGAGACGGTGCCGGGGCCCGTCCGGGTCCTCGCCCTGGTCCCGGCCTTCGCCCTGACGGCCTGGCTCGTCGCGGCGACCGGCTTCGGGGAGACCTGGTGGGACCGGTGGACGGGCCTGCCGCTGGGCCTGCCGGGCGCCTTCGCGCTCCTGTGCGGGCTGGTCCTGACGGCCGCCGCGGCCGTGCGCCGGGGCGCGTGGGCCTTCCCGCCGCGCCGCCCGGCCCGGCCCGCCGTCGCCGACGTCCTCCCCGAGGGCTGCCCGGCCCGCTGGAAGGCGGGGCTCGTGGCCCTCGGCCTGGTGGCGGGCTGGGCCGTCCTGCTGCCCTCCGGCGGCTTCGAACGGCTGATGGCGGTGCCGACCGCGATCGCGGTGTGGACGGGCGGCGCGCGCCTCGTCGCCGCCGTCTGGCCCCGCTCCGACACGGCGAGCGCCGACAGCCCGGCCGGACTGCTGCGCGCCGACCGGCGCGGCGTTCTCCTCCTGGGCTGGGCGGCCCCGGTCACGAAGGGGACGGACGAGACGCCGCTGGCCGTCCTGGTGCTCCCGATCGGGCTGCTCGCCTTCTGGCAGCTGGGCGGCGGCGCGGATACCGTCTCCGGCCAGGACTGGCTGCGCCTCGCCGTCGGGCTGCCGGTCGCCTGGGCCCTGTATGCCGCCGGGGCGTCCGCGTGGGGCGGGTTCACGGTGGCGCGCCTGTACCTCTGGGCGACCGGCCGACTGCCCCGGCGGCTCATGCCGTTCCTGGCGGACGCCCACGCCCGGGGCGTGCTGCGCCAGTCCGGCGGCGTCTACCGCTTCCGGCACATCGAGCTGCGCGACCGGCTGGCCCGGGACACGGGCGGCGCGCCCCCGGTCCGCACCCGGTCGCGCCCGCGCCGCGCCCTCGGCGGGCTGCTGGCGACGGTCTCCGTCCTCGCGGCGCTCGCCTTCGGCTCCGGGGTCTTCACCGCGGCGCCGCTGCCGGGCCCGGTCCGCGCGCTGCCCGAACCGTGCGCGCTGCTCGACGCGGAGGACCTCGACCGGCTGATGGAGGACCCGGCGGTCCTCGCCGGAGAGGAAGGGGGGACGTGCGGTGCGGGCGAGCAGGCGCCCTTCGCCCGCGACGTGAGGATCGCCGTCGGCGCCTGGCTCTTCACCCGGGAGGGAGCCTCGGCGACGGGCCCCGACCTGGCCTGGAAGGAGTACCGGACGACGCGGCTCTGGGCGGAGTCCTGGGCGAAGGGAACCGCCGGGGCGGGTGGCTTCCACCGGGCGCTTCCCGGCCTCGGCGACGAGGCGTACGTGGCGGCGCGGCCAGGGTCGTACCGGACCACCGAGGAGGAGGCGTCACCGCGCGGCTCCGGCGAGGTCGGCGTGCGCTTCGAGAACGTCTTCCTGCGGATCTCGTACGAGGAGGAGTTCGCCTCCCCGGAGCGGGCGGCCGGGGTCGCGCGGCTCCTCGCCGAGGAGGCCGTCCGCCGGGCCGGACTCCCGGGCGGCACGGCCCGTACCGGCGAAGGCGCCTTGGGCGCGCGCTCCGTGGCGGACCTGCCGCCCCGGACGGCCGTCCCGCCGAAGGACAACCGGTTCGCCTTCTACTCCCGCCGCCCGGCGCAGTCGGTGCGCGGAGCGACCTGGCGCGACGACGACCGCTCCTACCTGTGGAACCTCTGGCAGGCGCCGGTCGTCTTCCGCGCACCGAAGCACCTGGACTGCGCGCGGGCCGAGGACGACGACCCGGTCGCGTACACCTGCACGGCCCGGCCGGGCCCGGTGAAGGCCGGCCTCCTGCCCGGTCTCCGGCTCTCCCTGCGCTTCCACGCCTGCGGGGACTCCTGCGACCAGAAGGAGACCGACGCCTTCGTGCGCGCGCTCCCCGACAGCGGGGCGATCGCGTGGCGGGCGGTCGACCCTTCCACGTCCATCGCCTCGACCCTCGTCGACCGGACGGGCCGCCGACGGATCGACATGGTGCGCCACTGGGGCTGGCGGGACGCCGAGGGGAGGCCCCTGCGCCCCCAACTGCTCTGGGTGCGCGCCGAGGTCCCGGAGGCGGACACGGCGACGGCCGAGAAGATCGTGAACGACCTGTTCACCCAGACCGGCGGTGCCTCCGCGAACCGCTGAGGGGGCGCGGGGGACGGGCCGTCAGCACCACCGGGTGTGCCGGCACGGGCTCCAGCCGCCGCGGTCCGAGTCGCCGCCCGAGGAACCGCCCGAGCCGCCGCCCGAACTACCGTAGTGAGGACGGCCGTCGGGGAAGGCCGTGTCGCGGTTCCGGTCGCGCGGGTAGGGGTCGCGGTAGTCGGGGTCGCCGTCACCGTCCCGGTCCGGGAGGCGCACCGCGTGGCCCCGGTCGGGGTCGGGGCAGCCGTTCTCGGGCGAGGACAGGGACAGCGTCACCCCGTCGTCCTCGCGCACCTCGGCGCCCTCGCCCGGGTCCTGCCGGCAGACCCGCCAGTCGTCGTACGCGCCCTCGTCGGGCAGCCGGTCGTTCAGATAGGCCGCCTCCGCGCGCACCCGCCATTCCGGCACCCCGAGGGCGAGAGCGGCCGTACGGGCGGCGGGCCAGGTCTTCCCCACCAGATCGGGCATCCTCGGCCACGGCACCGCCCCGCCCTCCCGGGCCGGGCAGGGCTCCCCGGTGCGGACCGCGCCGAACTCCACCACGCCGTTCCCGGTCATGACGGTGCCGGGCGCCGGGGTCTGGAAGCAGACCGTCCACAGGGAGCGGGCCGACACCTCCCGGGCCTCGGCGGAGGCGTCGTGGTACCGGACCTCGTGCCCGCGCTTGCGGGAGCGGGAGAAGGCGAGGTCCAGCCGCTTCCCGACGAAGTCGGTCATCCTCTCCACCGGCACGGCCGGAGTCGCCGGCGCGGTGGCGGGCACGGTCGCGCCGAACGCGGGCGCCGAGACGGTCGGCCGCGCCGTCCCCTCCGAGGACGCGGCCGGGTCCGCGCCGGACCGGGGCTGGGCCGGCAGCACCCCGCCGAGCAGCGCCGTCGCCGCGACCGTGCCGAGCACCTTGCCGCGCGTCGGCCACGCGTCGCCGCGCCACAGCAGCACGAGCGCGACCAGGAGCATCACGAAGCCCACCCGCTCGTCCAGGGCCCCGAGCAGCGGCACCGCGGCGACGGCCCCGAGCCGGGCGGGGCTCGTACGCCACCACGGGGCCGGAGAGCCGGGGCCCGCGGACGGCGGGGGAGGGACGGGGGTGCTGGGGCCGGACATGGAGGCGCTGCCGCCCTTTCGACGACGAAGGGGTGGCCCCGTCGCGGCCCACGAGGACGCGACCGTACGGAGCCGATCATTCCGGCAGGATCGTACTGACCTGCGAAAGCGCGGCGAACGGCGGGCCGGTCGGATGGCGGTCGGCAGGCGTGGAACGGCCGGTGGCGGGGCGGGTCATGGCGGACCGCCGACTGGGCGGGGAATGCCGGGCGGCGGGCGGTCGGGCTGTCGGGTGGCGAACGGCGAACAGCAGTCGGGCGGCGAAGGGCGGGCGGTGGGCGGTCGGGCTGTCCGGTTGTCGGGCGGCGAACGGCGCGAACGGCCCCCTTGACGCGCCCGCCCCACGCGCCGGGACGGGCGGCGAACTTCCCGGCGGCGGCCAGCCGGACACGGTCCCACCTGGCACTCCCGCAGTCCCCAGGGCCGTACCGTCGTCTCCGAAGGGGGAATCGCGGGCCCCGCGCCGGGCCCCGGAGCATGGCTGAACCGACGCCTTGTCACGGGATGCGCCCCTCCCTACTTTTGTCCAGCGAGTTCACGGCCCGACGGGTCCACCGGCCCGCGCCGTGCCTTTCCCGCTCCTCAGCGCACGACCGACCCTGGAGGCGTCACATGCCCGTAGCCGTGCCGGAACTTCTGGAAGCCGAAGGATCCCTCGACGTCCGCGACGCGGGTCCCCTGGAGATCGACGACGCGGCGATCGCGTTCGAGGACGACGACCGGGGCGACCGCGAGTACACCGCGTGTCTCTCCGACCCCTGGGTGACCGCCACCACCCGCTTCGCCTGCGACTTCAACTCCTAGCGGTGGCCGTCTCCATCGCCGGCCGCGACAGTTGGTCCGACGACACGTGGGCGTACCTCAACGACCCCCGGATGCCGGCGATGGAACACGGCTGGAAACTGCACGTCTCGACGCGCCCCGGCGAACTCGACGCCGTGACCCGGCTCGTCCTGCCGGTGCTGTCCCGGCACGTCTGCCACGCGAAGTTCGCCCGCGACCCGGAGACGCTGCGCCGCCTCAACTCCGGCGCGGCGAGCGCCGGGGCCGTCGGCAAGGCGATCACCGTCTACCCCCTCGCCGGGACCGTGGCCGCCCTCGCCCGGGAACTCGCCGCCGCCCTGCGCGACCGGGAGGGGCCGCAGGTCGTCAGCGACCGGCGGGTCGACCCCAGGGCCCCGGTCTACTACCGCTACGGCCCCTTCACCGGCGACTACCGGACCGGCCGGAGCGGACGGCTCGAATCGGTCATGACCGGCCCGGACGGCCGGATCTTCGACGGCCTGGCCACCGGCCGCTACCGCTGCCCGCCCTGGGCCGAGGACCCCTTCGCGACCGGCCCCGCCCCCGCCGGGGCACCGGCCGCGCCCGCGCTCGGCGGCGGCCGCTACGCCGTCACCGCCGGCATCGCCCGCACGCCCCGGGGCAACGTCTACCGCGCCTTCGACCGCGACCTCGGCCGGCCCGTGATCGTCAAACAGGCACGGGCCTACGTCGGCGAGGAGGCGTCCGGCGCCGACGCCCGCCACCACCTGCGCAACGAACACGCCGTCCTCACCGCCCTCGACGGCGTCCCCGGCGTGCCCCGCGCCCTGGACTACTTCGCCCACCAAACCGACGAGTACCTGGTGACGACCAGCTGCGGCGACCGCGACCTGCGCCGCGAGGTCCTGCGCGACGGCCCCTACCGCGACGACGGCACCCGCCCCGAGCGCTCCCTGTCCGGGCTCGCCGCCCGGCTCCTGGCGATCCTCGACGCGGTCCACGCGCGGGGCGTGGTCGTCCGCGACCTCAAACCCGACAACGTCGTGCTCGACGGCCCCGACCGCGCCGTCCACCTCGTCGACTTCGGGACGAGCGAGCGGCACGGCACCGGGCCGGGCGGCGCCACCCCCGGCTACACCGCACCGGTCCTGCCCGCGACCGGCCCGGCCGCCCCCGCCGACGACCACTACGCCCTCGGCGCCACCCTCTTCTTCGCCGCGACCGGCCTCGACCCCGTGATCGTCGACGCCGACCGCGCCACCAACCGTGACCGGACCCTGGCCTGCCTGGCGGACGCCCTGCCCGGGGACGCCCACCGGAACGTCCGGGCGGCGATCACCGGCCTCCTCGGTTTCGACCCGGCCGTCCGGACCGCCACCGCCGACCGCCTGCGCACCGGCACGCCCGAGCCCGCCCCCGCGCGCGGTCCGGCCCGCCGGACCGGGCCCCTCCGGATCGACGACGACCTGCTGGACGAGGTCATCGCGCACACGGCCGCCTACTGCGCCGTCGAGGCCGAGGCGATCACGGACCCGGTACGGGCCGCCCGGCTCCACGTCCCCACCTCGCTCGACGTCTACGGCGGCAGCTCGGGCCTCGGCCTGGAACTCCTCCACCACACCCACCGGCCGCACGTGCGCGAGGCCGTCACCGCGCTGGCCCGCTGGACGGCGGACCAGTCCCGCGACCTGCCGCCCGGCTTCTACACCGGCCGCACCGGCGTCGCGCTCTTCCTCGCGGAGGCGGGCGTCGAGACGCGGCTTCGCGAAGGACCGGAGCCCGGGCTGCCGGAGCGCGCCCCGGACGGCGGCCCGCCCGAGGCGGACCTGATCGCGGGCGCCGCCGGCATCGGCCTCGGCTGCCTGCTGCTCTCCCGGTACGCCCTCCGGACCGGCGACCCGGGCGCCGCCGGACGGCACCTCGCCGTCGCCGCCGGCTGCGCCCGGATGCTGGCCTCGGGCGCAGCCCGGCTCACCCCGGCAGGCCCGGACACGCCCGGCAGCGCCGCGCTCCGCGAGGGACTCGCGCACGGAGAGGCGGGCGTCGTCTCCTTCCTCCTCGCGTACGGCGCGCGGACCGGCGACCCGGACGCGGTCGCCCGCTCCGAGCGGGCCGCCGCACGCCTGGCCGCCGTCACGCCGGACGTCCTCGCGGCCGCCGCCGCGCCCGGGGCGACCCGCCGCTACGGCTCGTGGTGCCGGGGCCTGGCCGGCATCGGAGCCGTACACCTCCAGGCCGCCGGGGAGCTCGGGAACCCCCGCCATCTCGACCTCGCCCGGCGGGCCGCGCGCGCCTGCGCCGCCCTGGCGCCCCGGATGCCGCTGGTCACCCAGTGCTGCGGCCTGGCCGGGGTGGGCGACCTGCTGGTGGACGTCGCGGAGGCGACCGGCGAGGAGGAGTTCCGGGACGGGGCCGAGACCGTCGCCCGGCTCGTCCTGAACCGCAGCGGCGGCACCCCGGCCCGGCCCGTCCTCCCGGACACCGGCCTCGCCCGCCCGAGCGCCACCTGGGCCGGCGGCTCCGCCGGCGTCCTCGCCTTCTTCCGGCGCCTGCGCGACCGGGGCGGCCCGCGCCTCGGCACCGCCTCCTGAATACCGGGTGGCGCCGCGCTCCACCGGGATGAGAAGATCCGTCCCACCGAGGGGTGTAGCTCAGCTGGTCAGAGCGTCGGTCTCCAAAACCGAATGTCGCAGGTTCGACTCCTGTCACCCCTGCCGGACGATTCCGCCCGCCGCGCCGTTCCCGGAGCGGCGGGCGGAGTCACCCCTTCCGGCACCAGTCCAGGGCCTCCTCGCGGGTGCGGAAAAGCTCCCAGGTCCGGGGCCTGTTCTCGGTCACCTCGACGAACGTCTCCTGCGCGGCGACGGCGGTACGGTGCCCCCGTGCCGCGAGGTCGTCGAGGATCATGGCCATCCCGGCCGCCGGGCCGGGCATCACCGAGGTGACCGCCGTCAGATCAAGGATCAGCCGGCCCGGAGCGCTCGGGGTGACCTCCCGCACGGCGTGCGCCAGCGCCTCGAACTCGGTGAACTCCAGCGCCCCCTGGGCCGTCACCACCCCGACCTCCAGACCGCCGTACGCGAAGCGCTGGGCCCCGGTCACCGTCGCGGCGTGCAGCCCCGGCCCGTGCATGATGTGGAGGCCGAAACGCTTCGACATCTCCCCGAGCGCCGCCACGGCCCGCACCGGATTGCCCGACGCGTCCAGCGGCGGACTGTAGACGGCGACGCCGAACCGGGCCGGACTGGCGGCGATGAGACCGCCGGACACCCCGCTCTTGGCGGGCAGCCCGACGTCCAGGAGCCATTCGCCCGCCCCGTCGTACATGCCGCAGGTCGCCATCACGGCCAGGGTGCGGACGACATCGGGCTCGGCGACGACCTGGACCCCGGTGACCGGATTGCGGCCCCCGTTGGCGAGGGTCGCCGCCATCACGGCCAGGTCGCCGGCGGTGACCCGGACGGAGCACTGCCGGAAGTACGTGTCCACGGTCTCCTCGGGCCCGGCGCGCAGCGAACCGGCCGAATGCATCAGATAGGCCAGGGCGCGGTTCCGGTCACCGGTGGCGGCCTCGCTGGCGTAGACCTCCTCGTCGACGTCGAGGGGCCGCCCGGCGAACGCCGACAGACAGGCGAGGATGCGGTGGAAGCGTTCGGCCGGACCGTCCGCGCGCACCAGCGCGGTGGTCGCGATCGCCCCGGCGTTGATCATCGGATTGGCGGGCCGCCCGGTGTCCGGCTCCAGGCTGATGGCGTTGAAGGGGTTCCCGCTCGGCTCCACCCCGACCCGGCGGCGCACCTCCTCGAAGCCCAGGTCGCTCAGGGCGAGGGCGTAGACGAAGGGCTTCGACACCGACTGGATGCTGAACGGGACGTCCGCCTTCCCCGCCCGGTAGGCGTGCCCGGCCATGCTGACGAGCGCGAGGCCGAAGTCGTCCGGATCGGCCGTCGCCAACTGGGGGATGTAGTCGGCGACCTGACCCTCGCGCAGGCCGCTGAGCCGTCGGTGCACCTCGTTCAGGGACTCCGTCACCGGATCCATCGCATCGGGCCTTCGCTCGGGAGGAGGGGGAACGAGCCCCAGGGTGCCCCGGATCCGGCGGCGGCCCCCTCAATGACACGCCCCTCGCGCGTCCGTCCCGGCGGGCAGGGAGCGGCCGAGGGGCGTGCGGCTGTGCAGGACCGCCGTCCCGGTGCGGACGGTGTCGACCGGTCCCACCTCCCGCAGCACCGCGACAACCGGCCGGCCGGGACGGAGACGTCACTCGTCCGAGTGAAGGGGCCATCCGTCGGGCCGTGCGCGCCGAATCAAGGGCGTGAACACCTTCCGCGGCGACGCCACCGGCCGGAACCACCGGCCGGCTTCCTCCGGGTCCCCGCGGAACCGAGCGGAGAAACCCCGAGGAGCAACCGACATGAACACCCTGCGCATCCGCCGCGGCGCCATCGCCCTGGCCGCCGCGACCACCCTCCCCTTCGCGCTGGCCGCCTGCTCGGACTCCGGCTCCGACAGCGGCACCGGGGCCGCCTCCACCAGCGCGGCGGCCGACCCCGCACGGGCCGACGCGACGCCCGCCGAGGGCGCGATGACTGCGGACGCCCCCTTCGGCCCCGCCTGCGCGGGCGTCCCGAAGGAAGGAGCGGGCTCCTTCGACGGCATGGCCAAGGACCCGGTGGCGACCGCCGCCTCCCACAACCCCGCCCTGTCCACCCTGGTCGCGGCCGTGCAGCGGGCCGGACTCGTCGACACCCTCAACAACGCGAAGGACATCACCGTCTTCGCGCCGACGAACGACGCCTTCGCGAAGATCCCGAAGGCCGACCTCGACAAGGTCCTCGCCGACAAGGCGACGCTCACCAAGATCCTCACCTACCACGTGGTCGGACAGAAGCTGACCCCGAAGCAACTGGAGAACGGCTCCTTCGAGACCCTCCAGAAGGGCATGATCACCACCAAGGGGTCCGGCGAGAACTACACCGTCAACGACACCGCCAAGGTCGTCTGCGGCAACGTGAGGACCGCCAACGCCCACGTCTACATCATCGACACCGTCCTCATGCCCCAGTAGGCCCACCCGGCCCGGACACGACCGGCCCCGCGCCCTCCCCGAGGAAGGGCGCGGGGCCTCGCCGTACCGCATTCCGGGGAAGGAGAGGGGCCTCAGACCGCGCCCGCCCGGACGTTGGAACACAGGCGTCGAGGAACCTGCGGCGGGAGTCGACGACCAGCACCGGCTCCTCCAGGGGTGGCCGGACCGCCGCGTGGTACAGCGTGGTGACGGTTCGTCCGCCCGGGACGCGGAGCCCTGGCAGCAGCTCCGCCGCCCGCTGCCCGGTGGCGACCACGACCGTACGGGCCCGCTCCTCACCGCCGTCCGCGAGGAGCACGCCCCGGGCCGACAGGGTGGCGACGGGGGCGCCGGTCCGGCAGCACGCCCGGCGGCAGCCCCGCCGCGCTCAGGTCGGCGGCGCGGGCGAGCCCGGCGGCCCCGGCCCCGACGACCACGGCGTCGTACGGCCCGCCGTCCGTCCGCCTCCCCCCGGTCCACTTCTCCGTCGCCCTCGTCATGCCGTCCTCTTTCCGGGGATCTCCTGGTACGGCGTCCCGGCCGCGCCGCGCGTCGAAGGCGCCGGACGCGAGGGGACCGGTCTTTCGTGTTTCCGCCCGGGGAGTCCGCCGGACGCGCCCCGGCCCCCGGAAGGAGGACGGGGCGCGGGGCGGGTCAGAAGGGGAGGGCGAGCAGGAGCAGCGGGCGCGTGGTGGGCCGCGCGGAGCCGCCGGCCGGTTCGACGGTGAGGCCCACCGCCGTCGCGCCGGCCGGGGCGCCGTCCAGGAGGACCGCGCCGTCGGCGTGCAGGAACCCGGCCGGCCGCATCGTGCCCCCCAGGTCGAGCCACAGTTGGTAGGTGTGGCCCCGGGCCGGTGCGGGCAGCCCCTCGGCGGCGAACACGGCCTGGTTCCGGTGCTCCGAGGTGACGACCGTCGCCAGGGCCCCGTCGGCGGTGCGCCCGTGCGCGGTCCGGGCGTCGGGCGCGGCGAGCACGGCGCCGACGGCTTCGAGCCGCTGTTCGGCCTGCCGGGCCCGCAGCCGGACGTCTTCGTTCTCCTGGTGCTGCCGGACGGCGAGGCCGCCGAGCACGGTTGCGGCGGCCAGACCGGCGGCGAGGCCGAGCGGCACCGCCCTGCGCCGCAGTGTCCGCACGAGGCGCGGCACCCGCCCGGTCGCCGGGACCCGCGGCGGAAGCTGGCGTACGCCCTCGACGGCGTCCAGCGTCCGGCGTTTGAGCTCCTCCGGGGGGTGCTGCCCGGCGGCGGCCGCGAGCCGGGCGGCGGTCTCCTCGAATCCGGCCACGTCCCCCCGGCACTCCTCGCAGTGCGCGAGGTGGGCGGCGAAGTCCTCCCGCTCCTCGGGGTCGAGGGCGTGGAGCGCGTACGCGGCCGCGAGGGAGTGGAGGTCGGGGCGGTGCTGCCTCACGAGCCCACCCCCATGCAGTCGCGGAGCCGGATCAGCCCGTCGCGCAGGCGCGTCTTGACGGTGGGGAGCGGCGCCCCCAGGGTCTGGGCGACCTCGCGGTAGGTGAGCCCCCGGTAGTAGGCGAGGGTCACGGCCTGGCGCTGGAGCTCGGTCAGCGCGCGCAGGCAGCGGCGCACCTGTTCGCTCTCCAGCCGGGTCTCGACCTGCTCGGCCACCTCGTCGAAGGCCGTGGTGTGTTCGCGGGTCGCCCGGGCGTGCTCCCGGTCGGACGCGGCCTGGGCCGACCGGACGCGGTCCACCGCCCGCCGGTGCGCGATGGTCGCCGCCCAGGCGGTGACGCTTCCCGCCTCGGGCCGGAAGCGGGCGGCCTGCCGCCACAGGTCGATCATGACCTCCTGGGTGACCTCCTCGGACTGGGCGCGGTCGCGCACCACCCGGAGCACGATGCCGAAGACCAGGGGCGCGACGGCGTCGTAGAGGGTGGCGAACGCCTGCTGGTCGCCCCGGGCGACCCTGCTCATCACCTCCGCGAGATCCTCCCGGGCACGCGGCCCGGGGGCGCCGAAGGACAGGGGCCGGGTCACCGGGCGGCCTCCGGCCGGCCGGGCGGGGGAGAGGCCCCGGGGGCGGAGCTCCTGGGCGGGGATGGCCATCGCATGCGGGTCCTTCACGGGAGGGGCGGCGCGGAGCCGGCGGACTGCTTCCGCGGGTTCTTCGGCGCGGGCGCCCCGGCGGATGGCCCGGACCGGTCACGATGCCGTCACGGAACGGGGCGGAACGGGGCGGGAGGAGGAAGGACGGGGCGGGACGGACGCCGCAGCCGCTCCTCCTTCACCCGTTCGGGTGGGGTGACCGGTCCGTCGGGCGGCCGGTGCCGAAGAACCGGTCGTGAGCAGTCTCAGGAACACCCGCGGCCCCCGCCCCCGCCCTTTCCCCCTCCTCCTCGGCATGGTCGCCGGTCTGACGGCCGGATGGGCCGCCCTGGCCACGGCCGAACTGGTCGCGGCCCTGGTGAACCCCGCCGCGGGGCCGGTCACGGCCGTCGGCGGCGCGGTCGTCGACCGCACACCGGCGCCGGTGAAGGACTTCGCGATCCGCGCCTTCGGCGAGAACGACAAGACGGCCCTCGCCGTCGGCATCCTCGTCCTGCTGGCCCTCCTCGCGGCGGCCCTCGGGGTCACGGCCCTGAGGCACCGGCGCGCGGGCGCGCTCGGCGTCCTGGCGTTCGGGCTGATCGGCGCCGCCGCGGCCCTGAGCAGGCCCGACTCCACGGGCCCCGGCGACGCGCTGCCCTCCCTGGCCGGGGCGACGGCGGGCGCGGCGGTCCTGTACGTCCTCGCGGGCAGAGCCGTACGGGCGGCCGGCGCAGCTCCGGTGGAGGACGGCCCGGCGCCGGCCGCACCCGGGCAGGACCGTCCGGCCGCACTCGCACCGGGCCCGAGCGCCCTCGGGCGGGGCCGTCCGGGCACGCCCGCGCGGGGCAGGCGCGGCTTTCTCGCCGCGACCGCGCTCACCCTCCTCGCCGCGACCGGGGCGGGCGCCCTGGGCAGGGTGCTGTCCGGCCGCCGGGGACGGGACGCGGAGGCGTCCCGCGCCGCTCTCGTCCTGCCGCCGCCCGCGTCCCCCGCCCCCGCCGTGCCGCGCGGCGCCCGGCTCGCCGTACCGGGCATCAGCCCGTTCACGACGCCGAACCGCGACTTCTACCGGGTCGACACCGCCCTCGTCGTACCGAAGGTCGAGGCGGACGCCTGGCGCCTGCGGATCCACGGCAAGGGCGTGCCGAGGCCCCGGGTCCTCACCCTCGGCGAACTGCTCGCCCGCCCCCTGATCGAACGCGACATCACGCTCACCTGCGTGTCCAACGAGGTGGGCGGCCCCTACCTGGGCAACGCCCGCTGGCTCGGCGTCCCGCTGGCCGCGCTGCTGGCCGAGTGCGGGGTCCGGCCGCCGTCGGAGGGCGGCCCCGCCGACCAGCTCGTGGCCCGGTCCGTCGACGGCATGACGCTCGGCTCCCCGGTCGAGGACGTGATGGACGGCCGGGACGCGATGCTCGCGGTCGGCATGAACGGCGAACCGCTCCCCTTCGCGCACGGCTTCCCGGTCCGCATGCTCGTCCCCGGCCTGTACGGCTACGTGTCGGCCTGCAAGTGGATCGAGTCGATCGAGCTGACCACGTTCGACGCCTACAGCGCGTACTGGGTGAGGCGGAAGTGGGCGCGGCGCGCCCCGGTGAAGACCCAGTCCCGCATCGACACCCCCCGGCCCTTCGCCCGGATGCCTGCGGGGACGGTCATGGTCGCGGGCGTCGCGTGGGCCCAGCGCCGGGGCGTCACCCGGGTCGAGGTCCGCGTCGACGACGGCCCCTGGCAGGACGCCGACCTCGCCGCGCAGGACACCGTCGACACCTGGCGGCAGTGGTCCTACCGCTGGCCCGCGACGCCCGGCGGCCACACCCTCACCGTCCGCGCCACCGACGCCACCGGGCGGGTCCAGCCGGAACGCCGGACCGGCACGATCCCCGACGGAGCCACCGGCCACCACAGCGTCTTCGTCACCGTCACCTGAACCGCCTCCCCACCGGAGGGCCGTCCGGGCCGGGACCTCCGGTGCGGCCTGCGCGGCCGCCGCGGCCTTCGTGACGGGGAGCGGACGGCCCGACCGGGCTTCCTCCCCCTCTACGCCCCCGCGCCGGCGGTGTCCGGCAGGGCGAGGACCGCGTGCACCGAGGCGCGGACCTGCCCGGCGACGGCCTCGGGGGAGGAGCCGTCCAGCTTGCCGTCGAGGTGCAGGAACGCCAGCCCGTGGACCAGGGCCCAGACGGCGGTCGCCAGCGCGTCCGCCCGGTCCGGCGGGGCCGCGCCGGGGAAGACGTCGCGGACGATGCCCCGCAGGTACGCGGTGATGACGGCGGTCGCCGCGACCCGCGCCTCGTCCGCCGGGTCGCACGGCTCGGCGAACATCGCCCGGAACAGCGCGGGGTGGTCGAGCGCGAACCGCACGTAGGCCACCGCGACCGACGCCAGCTCCCCGGGGGCCGAGGGCGCGGGGTGCGCGGCGGCGAGGGACTCGGCGAGCTCGCGGTAGCCCTCGGCGGCGACCGCGGAGACGAGCGCGTCGCGGTCCGCGTAGTGGCGGTACGGCGCCGTCGGCGACACACCGGCCCGGCGGGCGACCGCGCGCAGGGAGAGGGCGGCGCTGCCGTCCTCCTCCAGGAGATCCCGGGCGGCCCGCAGGCAGGCGGCCCGGAGGTCCCCGTGGTGGTACGGGCCCGGCTGCGGCATGGATCGTGCTCCCTCGCGTCCGCGGAGCCCGTACCGGCGCCCCCATGTGCACAATGCGTACATTGTAGGGTCCCGGAGCGGGGGAAGACCGCCGGACCCCGCCCGCGCACCCTCGCCCAGGTATCCCCGGGGCGCACCCGGGGAGTGCCGGGGCGGCGCGCTGCCGAACGTCTCGTCGCCGGGCCCGCGCCCGCCCTACCCTGCGGTCATGACGCGGTACGAGGGAGCGGGGCGTGTCGGCCGGATCCGGGACGCCGCGGTGCGCGCGGCCGGCGCGGCGAGCGGGGTGGACGACTTCTTCGACGGGGTGATGCGCGCCGTCCGCCCCGTGCTCGGCTCCGAGGTGTGGGCCGGGATCACCGTCGACCCGGTCACCCTGATGAACACCGGCGGCCACTACCGGCAGGCCGTCCCGGTCCGCTACCTGCCCCGCATGCTCGACATCGAGTACCGCGAGGGCGACGTCAACGGGCTGCCGCAGCTCGCCCGGGGCCCCGGTCCGGTGGGCGTCCTCGGCGAGGCCGTCGGCGGGGTGCGGGACCGCAGCCCCCGCTACCGCGACATCATCCGGCCCCTGGGGCTCACGGACGAGGTGCGGATCCTGCTGCGCGACCGGTACGGGGTCTGGGGCGCCCTGATCCTCGGCACCGGCCCCGACACCCCGCCGTATGGCCCGGAGGCGGACGCCGTGGCGCGGGCGATCGCCCGCCCGCTGGGGGAGAGCCTGCGCCGCCTCCACCTGACCCGCCGCGCCGGGGCGCCCGCGACCGGGGACGTGACCGGCACGGACACCCCGGTCCCCGCCCTCGTCCTCCTGGACGAGGCGTACGCGCCGGTCCAGCTCAGCCCCACCGCCGGGCTCTGGCTGGACGAACTCCTCGCCCCCGGCGAACCCGCCCCGCCCCGGTCCGGTGCCGAAGGCCGGGGGACGTACGCGTCCCCGTGCCGCCGCCGCACGGAGAGCGGACTGCCGCCCGCCCTGTACGGCGTCGCGGCGGCGGTCCGCCCCGGCGCCCCGGGCCCCGGCTCCTCCGGGTCCCTGGCCTCGTGGGCGCACACCCGGACCCGGGGCAGGGTCCGGCTGCACGCCTGGCGGCTGGACGGCCCCGGTCCCGCCCGCGTCGCGGTCGCCGTCGAGGCGGCCGGCCCGGGGGAGCACATCGCGCTCATCACGGCGGCCCACGGCCTCACGCCCCGGGAGGCAGAGATCACCGGCCTGGTGCTGCGCGGCCACTCCACGGCGGAGATCGGCCGCCTTACCCGCCTCTCCCCGTACACCGTCCAGGAACACCTGACCTCGGTCTTCGACAAGACGGGGGTACGGAGCCGCCGCGACCTGGTGGCCACCCTCTTCGCCCGGCACGTCGCGCCCCGCCTGCGGAACGACGCCGCGGCGGACGGCCACTGACGCACCGGCACCGGTGATCCGGCCGGGGAACCGGCCGGGGAACCGCCCGGTCGGCCGGGACGCCCGCCCCGTGTGCCCGGGACGCCGGGCGGCACAGGATGGCCGCCGTCGCCGTCGAACGGCGACCGTCCACCACCGTCCGCGCACGTGAGAAGAGGTACGCACGATGAGGAAAGCCCTGTTCGCCGCCCTGTCGGCCGCCCTGGTCCCCGCCGCCCTGCTGGTCCCCGCCGCCCAGGCCCAGGCGGGACCCGCCCCGGCCGGCCCGGCGGTCCAGGAGCGGGCCGCGGCGGGCGAGGCACTCGCCGCCGCGGGGACCGTCACCATCAAGAACCGGTACAACGACCGCTGCCTGCGCGCCAAGGGCGACGTGGCCGGCTTCGACGTCCAGCTCGCGAACTGCGACGCCAACGACCCCCGCCAGAAGTGGGACATCGCCTGGGTCTACACCCCGGCGGGCGGCTACTACGAGCTGCGCAGCGCACCGAGCGGGCTCTGCCTGGACGCCGACTGGGCGTCGATCGGCGGCAACGGCACCCGCATGCAGGTGTGGACCTGCGCGGGCACCGCCCAGACCAACCAGCACTGGCGGATGCGCCCGATCACCAACCTGCCGGACACCTTCTCGGTGACCGTCGAGACGAACAGCCGCTGCCTGGACGGCCACTTCCAGACGATCGACCAGAACCCCGGCCGGGTGCAGCTCTGGGACTGCCTCGGCACGGGCCAGATCAACCAGCACTGGCGCATCGCCTGACACACCGGGAACGGGCCGGGCCGGGCGGAGGGTCACGTCTGTGGGGGAGGGGCGGCGGTGTCCCGGTGGCCCCCGCCCAGCCCCGCCTCCCGGGCCCGGACGATCGCCTCCGCGCGGCTGGCGGTGTGCAGCTTGGTGAGAACGGCGGAGACGTGGTTCCGCACGGTCTTCGCGCGCACCGCCAGCCGCCGCGCGATCGCCTCGTTGCCGAGGCCCCGGGCCACCAGGTCCAGCACCTCGTGCTCCCGGGGCGTCAGCCCCCGCAGAGCCGGGGCGGTACGGCCCGAAGCCGGCGCGGCCAGCAGGGCGGCGACGCGCTCGCCGACCCCGGGGCCCAGCAGGATCTCGCCGTCGGCGACCGCCCGTACCGCCCGCTCCACCACGACCGGACCGGCCCCCTTGAGGAGATAGCCGCGCGCGCCGGACCGCAGCGAGGCGAGGACGAGTTCGTCGTCGTCGGCCACGGTCACGACCAGGACGGCAGGCTGCGGCCGCGACCGCAGCAGCCGCCGTACGGCATCACTCCCGGCCCCTTCCCCCGGCCCGGGGCACAGATCCGTCACCACCACCCGGGGCCGGAACCGCTCGACCGCGACGACGGCCTCGTCGGCGGTCGCGGCCTCGGCCACCACCGCCACCCCGGCCACCGAGCCGAGCAGCACCGCCATCCCCATCCGGAAGACCGGATCCCCGTCCACGACCACGACGGTGACGTCCCCCAGGTCCCCCCGGTCCTCCAGGACCCCCAGACCCCCCACGCCCCCCAAATCCTCCAGGTCCCCTACGACCCCCGGATCTCCTACGACCCCCAGGTCCCTCACATCCCCTACGCCCCCCAGACCCCTCACACATCCCGAGTCCCCCACGTCTCCCACGACCGCGCCGTCCACCACGCCCCCTTTCCCCGGGGCCGTTCGGTTTCCCACCCGCCCCGGCCCTCCACGGAGGCTCCCAGCGGAACCGGCCCCGCCGTACCCCAGAAACCTGGGGCGGTACGCGGCGAACCGGCGACCAGGGGTCCGGCACCGCCCTACTCCACCCACACCCCCTCGCGCATCACGACCCGCCCGCGCTGCTCCGCCTCCCCGCGCCAGGCGCGCACGGTGCGCGGCACCACGCGCAGATACACGAAGGGGGCCTCCTCCGTCCGCGGGTCCCAGCCGAACTTCTCCATGAACGCGGCCGCTGCCTCCTCCGGCGCCTCCCGCGCGGCATGGCACCGGGCCTCCCCCTGCACCAGCACCACGTCGAAGGCGTCCGGGAGGGCCAGCCGCACCCGCGGTTCCGCGCGCACGTTGCGCGCCGTCGCGGAACCCGCCCCGGTGCACATCCACACCGCCCGACCGTCCCACAGGAACCACAACGGCACCTGATGCGGGCCGTGATCGGGATGGGACGTCGACACCCACACGTCCCGCTCCGCCCCGAGCCGCTCCAGCACGTCCCGCCTGCGCTCCGCAGCAGAACGACGATGAACCTCCGCACTTCGCATGGTCCCCGACCCTAACCACCGGCCCCCCACCCCACATGGGGCGCGGGACCTAGGCCCGGGCCCTACACCGCGCCCCGGCCCCGCCCGAAGCGGACGCTGGGCGGAGGGAGTGGTTCACAAGGAGGAGGGCGATGTCGATCGGCTCGTCGGCCGGGTGGCGGTGGGTTCGCGCGGCTTCACATCCGGGATCTCAGTATGTCGACCTCGCAGCCCGGCGCGAAGGGGTCGAAGCCGTGCTCGGTCAGCCAGCGGACGGCCAGCAGGCTCCGCAGTGACCACCATCCGCGGATCACGTCGGGATCGACGCCGGCATCGGTGCCGTAGCCGGTGAGCAGGTCGTCGAGGTGCCGCTCGTGTCCGAGCGTGAGGGTGGCGAGGTCGTAGAGGGGGTCGCCCCGGCCGGCTTCGGACCAGTCGATGATGCCGGTGACCTGGTCGTCGTCGGTGAAGACGTGTGCGATCTGCAGGTCGCCGTGGGTGAAGGCCGGGGCCCACGGCCGGAGCGCGGCCCGGGCGATCTCGTGGTTACGGGCGACGAGTCCGGCGGGCAGCAGCCCTCTCGTCACGAGCGTCTCGCACTCGGCGTCGAGTTCCGAAGCGAGCGCGGCGGGGCTCCGGCCCGCCCGGCCGGGCCAGGGAGGCGGTGGCGCGTCGTGGAGTTCGCGGACGACGGCGCCCGCCGCGGCCCACGCCGCCGGTGACGCGGTCGGCGCCCGGCCGAGACGTCCGAGTGGGGCGCCGGGGAGGGCGGCGAGCGCGAGCACGGGCGGTCTGCGCCACAGGACCTGCGGGGTCGGGACCGGTGCGAGGGCCATCGCCCCGACCTCGGTGTCGGTACGGGCCCGATCGGCGTCCACCTTCAGGAACACCCCGCCGACGCGCAGGGTCGCACGCTCGGCATGGGCGACGACGACCTCGACCTCATCCATGGACGGTCATTGTCCCGGAGCCGTACATCCACGTCACCGGAC
Organism: Streptomyces termitum; assembly: GCF_014650175.1. GTDB lineage: Bacteria > Actinomycetota > Actinomycetes > Streptomycetales > Streptomycetaceae > Streptomyces > Streptomyces termitum. Next base: position 21,890 of record NZ_BMUL01000030.1, on the reverse strand, counting down.
TTACCGCGCACGCGCGACGCGCGCGCCCCACCGTCCTCCCGTCAGCCGTCTGCCCCGGTACTCCTCCCGATGCTCCCCTCGACGACGTCGAGGAGGTACCGCACGGCGAGTTCCTCGGCGTGGCGTCGACGCTCGACGGGCGCCTCGGCGGCGGCAGACCAGCGGCGGCAGAGCGCGATGGCGGCGAGGAGCGCCTGTCCGGCCTCGCGGTGGTCGTAGCCGCACAGCGTGACCCGAAGGGCGCGGGCCTCCTCGGGCGCGAGGCTCTCCAGGAGGCGCACGCCTCGGAGCGCGGCCCCGCCCGGCGGGCGGCCCGGCGAGCGTGACGATCAGGTGCGGCTCCCCGACGCGCCCCGGTGAACCCGGCCACCAGGGACGTCCATCCGCTTTCCTCCGGTCGGAGCAAAACGGGTGAATATGACACCTCGTCACTCCAGGGGCGCAAGGCGATTCCGGATATGCGGGGCCCTCCCCTCGCTCCCGACAGTAAAAACTGTCGCAATGGCATCACGACAGCTAAACTTGTCACATGAGTGATCCGACTGGAATCCCCACACCCGACAAGACCGACGACGACTTCTGGACCGCCGTCTCGAACCTGGTGGAGCCCCCCTGGAACGAGCCCACCCAGCGCGACGCGTTCACCATGGACGAGCAGGTCCACGACGCGGTCCGCGCGCTGGCGGAGCGGATCTCGACCCGCCTGCTGGCCTACCGCGCCGCGGACAAGACCCCCGACCCCGTGCTCATGGCGGCGCCCGACGTGCAACTGGCGCTGCTGCGCGCCCTCTACGAGGCCAAACTGGCCGTCGACCGGCTCGCGGAGTCCGCCGCCACCGTCGCCGGGCGCGGCGGGGCGAACTACGCCCAGCTCGGTGCCGCCTGGGGCGGCATCAAGCGCCAGTCCGCCCGCGTCAAATGGCCGCACGCCGTGGTCAGGAAGACCGCCGCCGAATCGATCCCGCTGAACTACGCCGGCGGCACCGCCGTCGTGCACCACGACGCCGAATCCGAAGCCTGGTGGTACACGGCCACCGCCGCGGACCGGCAGGAGAGCGAATCCGAGCCCGTCCACGGCAGCTACGCGGAGGCCATCGCGGGAGCGACCGAGTTCCTCCTCGCACACGCCCTGCCCACCGAGAACCCGACCGGCTGAACCGGCCGCGTCAGTGCGCCCGGGGCCGGCGGGCCGCTTCGGTCCCGGAGCCGTTCACCGACACGCCGATGAGGGCCGTCGGACCGACGACCTCGGTAGCGCATAGACGCCACCCGCCGCGCACCGCACACAGAAGCGAAGCCGAGCGAGAGTGACCGCCGACCGGCGTCCCTGCCCGGTTTCCCGGGACCGTCCCCGACCACCCCCGGATCGTTATCGTGCGGTTCAAGCACTTCGTCCGGACCCGGGTCCGCACCCGGAACGGACCCCGCCGCAAGGAAAGAAACGACGATGACGACAGCCGACGACCAGCCGCCCACCCCGGACCTGACCGACGAGGAGTACGGCGCGCTGCGCACCTCGGCGGCGGTGTGGGCCGGCGCCTCCGTGCTGATCACGGACGAACGGGGGAGGGTCCTGGTCCAGAAGGTCGGCTACCGGCCGTTCCGGCTGCTGCCGGGCGGGGCCGTCGACCGGGGCGAGACCGCCGCCCGGGCCGCCGTGCGGGAGGTGGCGGAGGAACTCGGCGTCACCACCACCCTCACCCGCGGCCTCGCGGTCGACTGGGTCACCGCCGCCGGCGCCCCCAGGGCCGAGGAGATGCGCTTCCCGGGGGAGATCCTGCACGTCTTCGACGGAGGCGTCTGGACCGAGGAGCGGATCGCCGGCGTCCGGCTCCCGCCGGACGAGATCCAGGCGATCGAATTCGTCGAACCCGCCGACCTGGCCGCCCTCATGTCCCCGGACGACGCCCGCCGCGCCCTGGCCGCCCTCCGCGCGCGCATCGACCACGCCGGTCCCGTCCTCCTGGAGGACGGATTCCCCCTCACACCGAGCGTGCTGGACCGGACGGCCGTCCTGAGCACGCCCAGGGCGCGGCACCACTTCCCCTTCCACCCGGGCCCCGTCCCCGACGGCCTCGCGCTCCGGCAGGCGTGGTGCTGGGCCTTCGCCCCCGACGGCCGGATCCTGCTTCTCCTTGACCCCGGCACCGGAGCGGCCTGCCTGCCCGGCGGCACCCCCGAACCCGAGGACGACGGCGACCCGGAGGCCACCGTCCGTCGCGAAACCCGTGAAGAGGCGGCGGCGGAACTGCGCGACCTCCTCCACCTCGGATACCTGTCCGACCCCGCCGAGCCCGTCGCCCGCACCCGCTACGCCGCCGCCCTGGCCGCCGTCGGCGCACCGCCCGTCGACCCGGCCACCGGCCACACGTACGTACGCGTCCTCGCCACCCCCGAACAGGCCCTGGCCCTGTTCGACTGGGGCCTGGCCGCGGCCGACCAACTCGCCTCCGTCCACGAGGCCCGCACCCGCCTGGCCCTCCCCAGAGCCACCCCCCGCCCCCTCACCGAACTCGACGGCCCGCACACTTGGTGACCGCCCGCCCCGCCCGCCGGGAACCCGGAAGGGGCGACGTACGGACGCCCCGCCGACGAGAGGCCGCGTCGAACCGGGCGGCCCCACCGGAGCGGTCCGGGAACGTCCGACGCCCTCGCGGACGGTGCGAAGATCGACGCCATGGCCATGACCAAGCCGTTCTCCATCGACCGGATACTCGGCGACCGCCCCTTCGCCGAGATCGGCGTCAGTCTGCGGGACGAACATGGCCGACTTCGAGTGCACGCCCGCGTGGAGCCGCTCTTCGGGTTGCCCCCTCGGCCGCGCAGGCCTCCGGCGGTCCGACTCCTCCCCGGGCAGTGGGTCCGCCGGCAGTTGAACTACCGCTTCACCAGCGCCCTGGGACTCCGCGGTTGGTCGTACTGGCTCGACACGTTCAACATCGCTTATGGCCCCGTCGGCCAGGATGTCTTCCTGTCGGAACCGACCCTGGTCGTCGACGAGCGCGGACCCGTCCGATAGGCCGGGTGCACTGCTCTTGGACAGCCGCTCGCTCCGCTTGGGCGCGGGCGACGGCGAGTCCGGTTCGAGGCGGGTGCCGCCTTCGCCGATCAGCGGGTTCACGTCGAGCGCGCGGACGAGGCGGCAGCGGTACGCGTCGTGGCCGTAGCCCCGATCGCGCCCTCCGGCCATGCCCGCTGTCCGGTTCAGCAGTGGGAGGAACAGGTGCCCTTCCCGCACGGGCGCAGGGGGAAGCCGGCTCGGACCGGAGCCGTACGTGCTCCGCGGACGGAAGCGGCCTTACGCCTCCGTCCCCTCCACCGCGTACCCGGGCACGGAAGGCCAGCGGACCGTCAGGACCACGGACTCCTCCTCCGCGAACCAGGAGTGGTCGACGCCCTGCCCCCACACCACGTAATCCCCCTGGTGCTCCAGGCGGACGGTACGCCCGGGAAGTTCCACCAGAAAGCATCCGCTGATGAGGACCAGCAAGGCCGTACGGTCCTCGCCCCGCACCCACTCGACCCGCTCGTCCCCCGCGGGGTGGACACCCCACTTGATCTCCACGGCCTCGCTGTGACGGGGATCGGAGGCGTCCTTGAAGTGGCCCATCAGCCACCCCCGGTCGAGGGCCGCATCCGCGCCCGCGTTGCCCACATACACGCTGTCGTCCATGGCCCGGGAAAGTACCAGCCGCGCGAAGAACCCGTTCTGAGCCGATGGGGTACGCCTCCACACCGCCGCCTTCCGACGTCCTCCCAAGGCAGTCTCGGACACCGTCCAGGCGGGGCACCACGCCACAAGCGAGTTCCTGCCTCTCGACACGGCGGACGGAACGCATCCGGTCCGGCTGTCATGAGGCGCTTCAATACCCGGATGGTGAACTGGTCGCAGATGCACGTGCTACGGGGACATGGATCGCATCCCCGCCCTGGTGGACGTACCGCACACCGCCCGCACCGCTTCCCCGCGCCGCGACCTGCGTGCCGTCGTACCGGAGGCGTTCGATAGGTTGTGGTCATGCCAAGCGATGACGCCATCATCAATGCCGAGTTCCCGCTGCTCGCCAAGGCCGTTCGTTCTCAGGGGCTGGGGCTAGGTCTGCTCGCCGTCGCGGGGCTTCTCTGGGTTGGAGCCGCCGTTCTCCTCGCCATGCCGTACGGGGACGACAACGAATGCCCCGCGCCGATCGCCAGCGAGTACGTCCACGACAGAGAGTGCGTCGAGGAGCTGGACTGGCCCCTCGTGACCGCCCTCTTCGGCGGCTCCGTCCCCCTCGCGGCCCTGGGCGCCGGAGCCTACGCGAGCGGGAGCGCCGTGCGCCGCGTGGCCGAGCACCTGGAGCGTACGGAACGGTCCTGAACCGCCCACCACGGGCCCCGGCCCGGTGAACGGCGGAGCACCGCCTCCGCCCTCACCGGGCCGGTGCCACGGGAAGCGCCGCCGCTGCCTTCCAGGTGGCCATCAGCGCGTCGTCCACCGGCTTCAGCGCGCCCTGGTAGAGCTGGGCGTGGCCGTCGTCGACCGGGTCCGTCCAGGCGTTGGTGGCGAAGAGGTACGAGAGGCCGTCCGTGAGCCGGGGCGCCGTACCCTCGTCCAGGCCGTACGTCACCCGGACCGTGCCCGCCACGTCCCCGCGCAGGACGGAGCCGACCTCGACCCGGTAGACGTCCTGCGTCCACCCCTCGATCTCGCGCCGCTCCTCGAACGCCACCACCCGCCCCACGAACACGTCCTGCGTGTGGGGCGCGGTGGACGCCACGCTGGTCGCGTCGTAGTCGCGCAGCACCTCGGTCTCCCGCGGACTCGTCCGCCCCTGGTGACCGGCCCAGCTTCCCGCCGCCAGCACCCCGGCCGTCACCACACCGACCAGCACGGCCGCCTTCTTCTCGAACATGCTCATCCCCACAGCGCGTGATAGGCGTCGATGTCCTTCGCGGTCGGACCGTTCAGCCTCTGCTCCTCGAGCCGGCCGTAGTCGTACCAGAGCAGGGACCGGCCCTCGTCGTACGCCTTGTGGCAGAAGCCCAGCGCGTGGCCCAGCTCGTGCGCGGCCACCCTCCGGCGGTGCTCGTCCGAACCCTTGCGCTTCCCGGCGCCGAGATACGCCCGGTTCAGCAGCAGGAGGTCCGCGCCGGGCCGCCCGGACCACATGCCGTACACATCGCGCCACGTCCCCGCCGTACTGTCGGCGTCCCGCCACTCCAGATCGGCGTAGGTCGTCGCGTCGTCCGGCTTGATCTTCACCCGTTTGAGCGTGCCCGCCGTCCACACCTTGACCGCGTGTCTGCGCGCGTCGTCGAACACCGACTCGTCGTCCCAGGCGATCACGGAACCGTCCACGGAGGAACGGCCGCGCGAATCGACCATCCCGTCGAGGCACTTGTACGGCCGGGCCGCACCCGGCGCCGCGTGCGCCGGAGCCGGAACGGCCAGCAGCACGACGGCGGCCGCCGCGGCCGCGAGGGCCAAGGTGTTCGTCTGCACGAGCGGACGATAGTGCTCCGCGGTCATGGGGGAGGGCACCTCTCTCTTCGTGGCAGATGCTCGCCACCGCGCGCCCCGCCCCGGGCGGAAGGAAGGAGCGGCGGGACGACGGGGCTAGGCCGTGTCCGGCGGATCTTCGCGGGCCCGCGACGCCTGGCACGTCCTCTCGCCGCACGCCCGGATCGNGTCCAGTACGAGGGCGACCCGGGCGCACGCCGAGAGAACGCACCAGACGCCGCGGGCTGATCCACGAAGATCCGCCGGACACGGCCTAGGGACAGATGACGAGGGCGATGGAGAGGGTCGTACAGGTGACGGCGGCGGTGTCGTTGCCGGCGTCGGGATCGTCGGGGGAACCGGCGGTGCGCGCGGCGGTGACGGTGACCGGGCCGATGTGCAGGAGCGAGACGGGGACGTGGAAGGTCCTGGAGACGGTGGCGCCCGGAGCGATCGCGCCGTAGGCACAGGTGACGGCGGACGCCGCGACGGTGCAGTCCGGTGACAGGTCGGTCGCCTGCGCGCCCGCCGGGAGCTCGGCGGTCAGGGTGGCCGAGGAGACCGCGCCGGGGCCGTTGTTCGTCGCGGTCAGGGTGTACGCCACGGAGGGCGCCAGGACGGCGAGCCTGGGCCGGGCCTCCAGACCGACGGCGAGGTCGGCGGGCGGGGCGGTGACGGTCAGGACGGGGCCGTTCACGGTGCCCGCGTTGCCCTGTCCTGAGGTCAGGAACTGGTGGCGTACGGGGAAGCTCTGCGGCGGCACGCCCGGGTCGACCTTCAGGGTGACCGAGATGTCGATGGGGTCGCCGGGGGCCAGGTCGCCCACTTGGGCGAAGTAGCCGAGCCCGACCGCCTCCGAACAACTGGTGGAACAGGAAACGACCGACGTGATCGCGTCCAACTGCACCCCGTTGCCCGCGTACAGCCCGATGCGGGCATGGGTGTAGGTCGCGTCGGAGACGCTGGTCACATGGATGGTGACGGTGTTTCCGGAGGCGACCGTGCTCGGCGTCAGCGAGACCGACAGCACCGGGTAGTACGCCCACGCGGGGGCGGAACCGGCGAGCACGAGGGCCACGGCCGCCGTCACGGCCGTGATCAGAGCGGTGAGGAGCCGGGCCGGACGGGTGGCGGTGGCGCGGGACCCGGTCGTGCCGGGGGTTCCGCCGCCGTCGGTCGGACGCGGTCGTATGCCGAGGACGCGCATGGGATCCTTCCTGAGCTTCGGGGGCTGGGGGCGATGTGTGCCCCCGCCGGCCCGAGGAGACCCTGAGGAGACAAGGGCCTGCGGGCCGACTCCTCAGGGATATGGCGTGACCGGTGCGCGAACATGCCCGTACCCCCGTGGGAACACCCGTGCTCCGACCTTTTCCGGACACCGCGCACGCGCCCGCCGACAGGGCTTCCGCCGACGGGCGACGGCCCGCGCGTCAGCAGGCGGGCGGCGTTCGGACCGCGGGAACGTCGAGCGCCGGGCACGCGGCACCGGCGCGCCCCTCCCCTCACGGCCGCCGTTGCCGTGCCCGTACGACCGCCATCGCCCCCGACAGGCCGAGGAAGAGCAGGGCGGCTCCGCCCGACAGCGCGGCCAGCACCGCGGCGCCGCCGCCACCGGTGTCGTCCTCGCGGGCCGCCGTCAGCGGGTCGTCCGCCGCGTACCGGACGGCGATCCGGGCGCCCACGGGGTCCTTGGCCCCGCCGCTTCCCACGGGCAGGGACGCCACCACCGTACGGCCGTCCGCCTCGAACTCGACCCGGCAGCGGCCCGCCATGCAGGACCCGGCCCGCACCAGCGTCGCCTCGGCCCGCCGCCCCTCCGCCAGCGACTCCATGTGCCGCTTCGCGGGCAGCATCACCAGGAGCGACAGCGCGCCCAGCAGCAGTGCGAGCACCATCGACAGCACGAAGGCCGCGAGCGGCGGGAGCTGCGCCTTCGTGGCCTTCCGCCCGCCCGGCCCCGAAGCCCCGATCTCTCCCGTGCCTTCCACGCCCCGCCTCCCGCCCCGCCCCGCGCCGCCCCGGAGCCATGGCCGACACCGTAGCCCCGGGCCGGGCCACCGTCATGTGGGGCCACTGGCATCCGGACAGGCCGGTTCGTTGCCTGCGGCCCGCAAGAACGCGGGAACGGGCACGACGGACCGAAGGGGCGGCCGATCGGCGAGGATCATCGGCATGGCCTACACGATCGAAGCGGCCCGTCCGGGGGACTCCGCGTGGCTGGGGCCGCTGCTGCTGAGGGCGTGGCTGCAGACGTACCCCTCCCCGGAGGCGGGGATCGACGAGGAGTGGATCCACGAGCAGCGCGGCTCGGCGGCCACGGCGGAGGGCGCCATCCGGTGGCGGGAGTTCATCGAGGAGGCGAACCGGCGCCCTGACCTGCTGTTCTGCCGTGTCGTCCGGTCCGGGACGGAGCCTGTCGGCCTTCTCTGCGGACGGCGCGGCCCGACGGTCGCCCTCGGGCCGATGTACCTGCTGGACCACGCCCAGGGCCGGGGGATCGGCGGTCGGATGATGACCGAGTTCCTCACCTGGGCCGGCACCGCACGCATCTCCCTGTGGGTCACCGACTACAACGAGAGCGCGATCCGCTTCTACCGGCGGTACGGCTTCGAGAGCACGGGCGAGCGAGAACTCTGGCGCGGAAAGCTCCCGAACCTGCGCATGGCCCGCGAGGCCGTACCCGACATCGACCGCGACTGACCGTCACGGCAACGGGGTTGCGGTCCCGCCGCCCGCCCTCCCCGGGCGCGGGCAGGTGCCCTCCATCGTCGCCGCCGGAGGCCCCAGGGCACCTCCACGACAGGCGGCGGGCTCACAACCCGGCCTCGGCGAGGATGCGGCGCATCCGGGCCGGTCGCAGCGCGGGGTGGGCGGCGGCGTGGTCCGCGACGTCGGGATCCGGGTCGGAGAGCAGCTCGTCCAGCAGGGGCTCCGTGGCGGCGGGATGCCGGGCGACCCCGCCGCGCAGAAAGGGTTCGGCGGCGGTGGCGAGGCGCCGGAGGCACGGCAGGGGGAGTTCCGGGTCCTCCAGGGCGAGGAAGCGCACCTGCGGGTCCGGCGCGTCGGTGAACGTGCGCAGGGCGGCGCGGGGGAAGTTCGGGTGGTCGACGAGGCGCGGCCGGACGTGGCGCGGCCGGACGTGGCGCACGTCGCCGTGGGCCCGCACCAGCCGCTCCAGAACCTCTGGCGGCGCGTCGGGGCGGCGGGCGGCCGTGCGGCGGACCGAAAGCTCCGGGTCGTCGTCCAGGCGGCGCCACGCCTCCGCGGGCAGGTCGGGGCAGGAGGCCAGGACACGCCGGAACACCGTGTGCGGGCAGTCCAGGTAGGCCAGCCGCTCGGCGAGGGGCACGTCACACAGCCAGTCCGGTTCGGTTCCGTGCCAGGTCAGAGCCACCTCAGCCGTGATGCTTCCGGCCGCCCGCTCGGCTTCCACGAGGGCGTACAGCCGGTCCCGGGTCCCGGCGTCCACATGACGGCTCCGGGCCATCGAGATCCGTACGTACGGGTCGGTGGAGTCCAGCAGCCGGGCGACCATCTCCGCCGACAGGTGCGGGTTGTCGGCGACGGCCTGATGGACCTCTTCCTCCCCGCTCCGGACGAGCCGCTCGAACCACTCCCGGGTGAGGGGAGCGTGACGCGCTGTGTTGGCCCGCGTGGCGGGGTCGGCCAGGCACCGGTCCCGCCACGCGGGCGGGACACCCGGATCACGGTGCCGGGTGGCGGCCGCGCGAACCCGGGCGTCGGTGTCGGCGAGCAGCGCCACCTGCACGGCGAGCGGCCGGTCGTGCCAGCCCTGCGCGTCCGCGAGGCGCAGGTCAGGGTCCGGCGCGCTGGCGAGTGCCTCCCGGGGCAGGCCGTGGACCTCCTCCAGGTCGCGGATGCCGACGGCTACGGCGCGCCGCACCATGTCGCGGATGAAGTCCGCGTACGCGTCGCGGATCGCCGGATCGGGGTGCTCGGCGATCCGCCGCCGCATCTCCGGGGAGATCCGGTCCCCGTGCAGGCCCACCGCGGTCCTGCCGCCGCCGTGCGCGAGCAGCGCCTCGACGACGGCGTCCGACAGCCGTCCGCGACGTCGCGACATTCCGTGCCGTCCGGCCCGGTGCGCGGCCAGGCGGACGAGGAGGTCCTCGGGAGCCGACGGGTTCCGGCCCAGCCCCGAGAGCCGGGGGTGATCGAGGCTCGTCATGTGCCCACGCTAGCGGGACCTTTGTGCGCGGGTTCCTCTGTTACCCGGCCCCTCCCGAACTTTCCGAACTTTCCGAGGCTTCCCGCCCGCGAGGTCCGGCGGTCGTGAAGGTGTCCTCGATCCACGTGGCATCCGTCAGATAGCGGAGGTCGTGGCCTTCCGCGACATGTTGCCCGAACGCCGGATGCCCCGCCGCCGCGTGCTCGCGCATCCAGGCGACGAGTGCTCGCAGCCGCGCCGCCGCCGTGGCGGGCAGCCGGGACCGCTCTTCCCGGGACAGGCCGTAGGCGTCGGCGAACAGGGCGAGCCGCCGCGCCGCCTCCGGGACCGGCAGGGTGTGCTCCACCTCGTCGGGGGCGTACAGCGGCACGAACCGGTAGGCGGTGTAGGCGGCGTCCCACAGCCGGGGACCCGGGTGGGCCGTGTCGAAGTCGATGAAGGCGACGGGCAGCCGGTCCCGGAAGACCGTGTTGTACGTCGCCGCGTCACCGTGGCAGATCACCTCCGCCGGCTCGCGTACGGGGAACTGCCAGACGTCGCCCCGCTCCGGTACGAAGCCGGCCGACGCGTCGTGCAGACCGCGCAGCAGCCGCCCCGCCGCCACCAGCGAAGCGTCGCTCCGCACGTCGGGCGCGGCGAAGTCGTGCCCCACCTCCCCGGGGAGGAACTCGACGAGTTCCTCGGCACCGTCGTCACTGAGCCCGTACGGGCGCGGCGCGCCGGAGAACCCCGCGTCACGCAGGTGCGCGAGCAGGCGCTGCACGGCGGGGCTCCAGGCACCGGCCGGCCGCCGCACCAGACCGCCTTCCCGGACGACCCGGTTCACACCGCCGACGAACACTTCCCGATCTTCCACGGGGCCAGGCTAGCCACGCGGACCACCGCGGAACGCCGATTTTTCCGCTCCCGGGATGCCCGGTCCTCCCTTCACGGGGTGCCCAGGGCGCGGGCGAACGCGGTGAGCGCCCGGAAGTCGTCCTCCCGCAGACCGATCCGCGGACTGACGTGATGGAGAAGCGCGGCCCCCCGATGATGGGCGGACACGTACGCCCGGTCCGGTTCGCCCTGCTCGTCGTCCACCCAGGCGAAGGGGCGCCCGTCGGCGTGGTCCACCAGCGGACCGGTCTTCCGGTGGACTCCGTCGGGGCGCTCCCGGAACAGGTCCTCGCCGAAGTCGACGAAGGGCAGCTCCGGGAGGCCGAGGACCGGGGCGATCCACCGGTTGGCGTCGTCCCTCCACGTGGTGGCCCAGCACAGTTCGAAACCGAGCCCGAGCAGGACGCGCCCGTGCTCCGGGTCGAGCCAGACCCGCAGGGGGCGCCGCCGGGACGGGAAACCCGTGTCGTCCTCAGGGGCGGCGGGCCGGGGGACCCTGATCGTGGTGTACCCGGCGGGACGCCTCTCCGGCTGAGCCGCGTAGGGGTTGAGCGGCCCGTCCACGTCGAGGAACAGCAGCGGTCGGTTCACGTTCTCCATCCCCTTCAGGCGGAGGATTCAGGCGGCCCCGGCCGACACCGGTCACCCACGCGACCGGCCTGAAGGCGCCGGACCGCGACTTCTCCTCAGCAGTCGTCACAGGACACGATCGTCCGGCCCGCCGCACGGGAACGACAACCCGATTTCCCCTCGCCCCGGCCCTCGCCCGTCAGCCGGGGCCGGGGGAGGACTCCAGGCCGATGACGACCATGACGGGAAGGTCCGTGTCGTGCTGGACCACACCGGCGGTGAGCGCGAGACCGCCCAGCGTCCACCGCTTCACCGCGATGAACTCGTCCTCGTCCTCCGCCCTCTGGGGGGAATCGGCAAGATGACCGGCCAGAGAGGACCCCTTGATGGCGGGAAGGGCATCGGCCAGGGCCCGTGCCCCCTGCTCGTAGACGGCCTCCAGGTCGTCGAAGTAGCCCGACGTGTCGACGTCACGGATCCAGACGGCGAACGAGACGCCGACCGCTCCGCTGCCGGACGGCTGGATCCAGGCCCCGATGCCGTTCTTGTCCCACGACGTCTCCACACCGTCGCGGAGCCTGCCCGCGGGCACCCACCCCCGGGCCGAGAACCGGGCGGCCACCTCCACGGCGGTCAGCGGGGCGAGGGCTCGGAGCTCTTCCAGCATCGTGATCACCGCGGTCATGGATCCGTTTCCTTTCGTACGGGCGCCGGTCGCGCGACGCGGTGGTACGCCACGAACCCGGCGGTCGCGACCAGCACGTACGTGGGGACGAGCAGAGGCGTGCCGGGGGCCGGCCGGTGCCGCGCCGGTCGCCCTCCAGCATGACGCGGTCGACCGTGAGGAAGGCCAGGCGGGCCCCGATCGCGGTCCACAGCGGCGCGCCCGGTCGACGCGGTCCTCGCGGCGAGGAGCACCAGGCCGACCAGGGCAGGCAGGACGAGGTGGCCGACAGGCTCCTCCCCGCCCGGAGTCGGCCCCACCGGGCCGGGTTCGCCGCCGATCAGCCGTGCCGCCCCGGCGTGGACCACCGACGCGGCCCCCGGCACCAGGAGGAAGACCGCCGCGGCGCCCAGGACCGAGACCGTGGCGGGGGAGGCCCAGGTGCGTCCGCGCAGCGCGGTCTCCTCCGGCAGGACTTCGAGGAGGAGGGCGACCACGGTGGGGGAGAGGCGGAACCCGGCGAGGGACGCGAGGTGGACACGGTGCTTGTCAGAGGCGTCGGGGACACTGCCTCGTATGAACCTCGTGACCGCGCACGACTACGCCTGGATCCGCACCTCGCCGCTCTTCCGCCATGCCTTGGAGAGCGGATACACCCTGACGCTGATACGGGGACGGAGCCCGCACGAGGTGCTGCGCGCGATGGAGGCGGAGCCGTGCGGCACCGGTGAGGGGACGGAGGGGCTGATCGAGGCGGACAGCGACCACCGGGACGAAGCGGGCTGGGACTCCTGGGACGAGTCCTACGTCGCGGGCGTCTTCGGCACGCCGGGCGAGGGCGGCGACTGGACGCTCGTCCTCGGCTTCGACGGCGGTCTGGGCATCGGGGACGCGGCCGTGGAGGAGCTGTCGAAGGGCGGCCGGATCGTGGTCCATTCGAGCAACGGCGGCAAGCCCATCCACCTCTTCCACTGGTTCGAGGACGGAGCACTGCGCACGATGTTCGAAGCCGCTTCGGCGCGCTACGGCAGCACCCCGGACGAACTGGTCCCCCTGCTGCGGGACGTCGGCTTCCCGCTGACCCCCGAGGGGGAGCACGACGAGAGCGCCCCGGACGTCGACGGGAAGGCGGCGGTCCTCGCCCTGACCGAGAGACTCACCGGGGTACGCGTCACCGAACCCTTCCTCCAGGACGCCACGTACGCACTGGGAATCGTCCCCGAGCGGCCCGCCGAGGAGTGGACCGGCGTGATCATCGACATCACGGACGCCCACGGGGAGCGCTTCTACAGGGAGTGGACCTACGAGGAGATCGCGGCGGCCTCCGACCGCGCACGGGCGGAGGCGAACGCGCCGGTCGTGATCGCCTACGACGCTCCGCAGGCCACGGACCGCCCGCAGGACGGGCCGGGCGAGGTCAGGAAGGGGTGACGAGCGGAGGGTGCCGGAGCACGCGGGGCGCGTACTCGACCAGTTGGATGCGGCCGTCGAAGGTGCGGTGATCGATCATGTCGAGGGCGATGTCCGGATAGCCGTCGTAGACGCGTTCCTCCCCCGTGGCCCCGGTGATCACGGGGAACATCACGACCCGGAAGCGGTCGACGAGCCCGGCGCTCAGCAGGGACCGGCACAGGCTGAGGCTGCCGATCGTGCTGAGGAGCCCCGAGCCGCCCGCCTTCATGGCGCGGACCGCCTCGACGGCGTCGTCGCGGACGAGCGTGCAGTTCGCCCAGGTCGGCGGCGCGTCGAGCGAGGAGGAGAACACGATCTTGGAGGCTCGCGTGAGCTCGTCGACGGACGCCTCCTCCTCGGGCCTGAACTCGTCCTGGCCGCCCGGGACCTTCCCCTCGGCGAAGCCCGACATCAGACGGTAGGTGTTCGCCCCCATCAGGTAGGTGGCCTCGGGCTGCTCGCCGAGCCAGGCGAGGTACTCCGGGCCCTCCAGGCCCCAGAACCCCGGCCACCCCTCTCCTGACGCGTAGCCGTCGAGGGTGGTGATGAAGTCGACGAGAAGCTCCGACATGGCGATGTCCTTCCTGAGGTCTCACCAGCTTGGACCGGCCAGGAGCCGCGAACTCATCGGCCGCGCCGCGAAAAGACGAGAAACCCCCGGGACGCCGCGCGCGAACGGGTGGCAACGGGCCCGACTGCCATACGCCGCCGCCGGAACCCGGCGCACGCCCCGCCATACCCCCGACCAGTCGCGGCGCTTGCCCCGGAACTCGGGCAGTCGGCGAGGCGGCGGGCCTCGGCCGGGATCGCCTCACCGGCGCGTTCCGTACGAGGGGTTCTCGTGACGCGCGGCTGTTCAGAAGGGTGTGGAACCGCCGGACCGTCGCTCGGGCATCCGGTGACGGCGCGGCACGGTGTGAAAGTCCGGCACCCGGCAGGGCAAGTCACCTTCCTGGAGCGTGAGTTGTGTTGTGGAATGATCCGGGCCGGGCCCGCACGCCTCGACAGTCGCGGGCCGTCGCCGAGCCGAGCCCTGGAGAGTCATGATCCGCTGCACCGCGTCCGGCGAAGGGCTCGCGCGATGACGGGTGTGGTGGGCCGGGCCGGTGGGACACCGGCGGAGATCGGGCCGTACCGGCTGGAAGGACTGCTGGGCGAGGGCGGGATGGGCCGCGTGTACCTGGGGCGTACACCCGCCGGCAGCGCCGTGGCCGTCAAGGTCGTCCACCGCGCGTACGCCGCGGACCCGGAGTTCCGCAGGCGCTTCGCGCTGGAGGTCGCGGCGGCCCGGCGCGTACAAGGGCTCTACACCGTGCCCGTGGTCGCGGCCGACCTGGACGCCGACGAGCCCTGGCTCGCCACCGCCTACGCCCCCGGGCCCTCGCTCCAGCAGGCCGTCGGCGAACGGGGCCCACTACCCGCCGACGAGGTCCTCGCGCTGACGGCCCGGGTCGCCGAAGCGCTGGAGACCATCCACGCCGCCGGAGTCGTCCACCGCGACCTGAAACCCTCCAACATCGTCCTCACCGCCGACGGCCCCAAGGTCATCGATTTCGGCATCGCCCGCGCCGCGGACGTCACCGCCGTCACCGCCACGGGCATGCGCGCCGGGACACCGGCCTACATGGCACCCGAGTACATCCGGGGGCAGGAGGTCACCGAAGCCGGTGACGTCTTCGCGCTCGGCCTCGTCGCCCACTTCGCCGCCAGCGGACGGCTCGCCTTCGGCGGCGGCAGCGGACACGGAGTGGCGTACCGCATCCTCGAAGCGGAACCCGACCTCGACGGCTGCCCCGAACCCGTGCGCCGCGTCGTGGCCCGCTGCCTGGAGAAGGACCCGGCACGGCGCCCGACACCCGCCGAGGTCGTCCGGCTCTGCGGCGGGGCGGAGACCGGGAACACCGGCGACGGCCGTACGCCCACCGTCCTGTCCGCGCCCCCGGCGACCGGTCCCGACGCGCCCACCGCCCCCGCGCAGACCCGTACCCCCGCACCGGACGCCGCCGCCCCCGCGCAGAGCCGTACCCCCGCACCGCACGCCGCCCCCGCACCAGTACGTACGCCCGCGCCGGATGCCACCGGCACCGCCGCCGACACCGTCCCCCCGCCCGTCCCGCCGTCCGTCGCCCTGCTCGGGGCCGTCGGCGCCGTCGGCGTCGTCGTGCTGGTCGCCGTCCTCGTCGCGGTGCTGCTTCCCTCGTCGGAGAAGCCCCCGAAG
The DNA here is from genome assembly GCF_014650175.1 of Streptomyces termitum. Lineage (GTDB taxonomy): Bacteria > Actinomycetota > Actinomycetes > Streptomycetales > Streptomycetaceae > Streptomyces > Streptomyces termitum. Next base: position 6,439 of record NZ_BMUL01000030.1, on the reverse strand, counting down.
AGCCGGCGGCCGTACCCCGTCGTCGCGGCGACCGCGATCTTCGCCCAGGGGACCAGCGGCATCGCGTTCAGCCGCGACGGCAGGACCCTCGCCACCGGCGGCGAGGGCGGCAAGGTCAGGCTGTGGGACGTCGCCACGCGCAGGACGCGCGCCACGCTCATCGAGAAGAACTGGGCGGGGGAGCCGATGAGGGTCCTCAACGTGACGTTCAGCGCCGACGGCAAGACCCTGGCCACGAGGACCTACAACCACCTGGTCGGCGTCTGGGACGTGGCGGGGCGACGGCAGATCCGCCGCATCGAGCAACACGCCTACACCATCGCCCTCAGCCCCGACGGCAAGCGGATCGCGCTCGCCAGCACCACCGGGGCCAACCTGTGGGACGTCGGCAGCCGCGGCGAGAAGCCCCGCGCCCACTTCGGCCAGGAGGTGCGGGCGATGGACCTGGCGTTCAGTCCCGACGGCAGGACCCTCGCCACCGTCGGGGACCCGTCCGACTTCCGGAGCTACCCCGACAACGAACCTGCCAAGCTGTGGGACCTGACCCGGATCGACCCGGAGCCCTACGGCCAGGGCGACGCCCGCCGCACCCTCGCCCTCGAAGAGGTCACCTACGCCGTCGCCTTCAGCCCCGACGGCAAGACCCTCGCGACCGGCGGGCCGGGCGGCGACGTACGGCTGTGGGACGTGGCCACCGGCCGCCTCAAGACCACGATCGCCGACCGCCTCCTCAGGGTCGGGGACCTGGCCTTCAGCCCCGACGGCCGGAGCCTCGCCGTCACCGCCGACGGCGGGGTGCTGCTCTGGAACCTGGCCGACCGCAAGCCGAGCGCCCTCCTGGCCGACGACAGCACCGGCTACGGCGACGAGGACATCAAGGAGCTGGCCTTCAGCCCGGACGGGCGGTTCCTCGCGGGCACCACCCTCGGAGGCGTCGACGAACCCGACGAGGACTCCGACTCCCCGGACCAGTACGGCCCTTCGCGGGACGCCGAGGCGAACAGCGGAGTGCGGCTGTGGGAGATCCCGAAGGGGGAGAACCCGCCGGGGAGGAAACCGGCGGGGGAGAGTCCGCAGGGGTCCGCCCCCTGAGCGCTCCCGCACGCTTCCGCGGTTCTCCGCGGGGTCGGGAGTACGGGAAACCGCACCGGAGCGGACGGCAACCCTCATACCGGCGCTGAGCGGCGGTTCCTAGGTTCGAGGAAGAGAACGGGGCGCCCGCCCCGCCCTCTCCCCTCCGAATCGGAGCCCCCTCATGAACCCCACGCACCTCACACACCCCGCACACCTGGCGCTCGCCCAGCAGCCCGCGGACGGCTTCGCCGGCTGGGCCGCCGGCCTCGTCGACACGATGGGCGGCCCGGGAGCCGGACTGGCCATCGCCCTGGAGAACCTCTTCCCGCCGCTGCCCAGCGAGGTCATCCTGCCCCTGACCGGCTTCGCCGCCGGACAGGGCGTGCTGAGCCTGGCCTCGGCACTGTTCTGGACGACGCTCGGCTCGGTGACCGGCGCGGTCGCGCTCTACTGGATCGGCATGGTCTTCGGCCGGGAACGGATGCACCGGATCTGGGGAAAGCTGCCCCTGGTGAAGGCATCGGACCTGGTCCGCACCGAGGAATGGTTCGCCAGGCACGGCACCAAGGCCGTCTTCCTCGGCCGGATGGTGCCGATCTTCCGGAGCCTGATCTCGGTGCCCGCCGGTGTCGAGCGGATGCCGATGCCCCTCTTCGTCATGCTCACCACGCTCGGCAGCCTCATCTGGAACGGCGTCCTCGTGATGGCCGGCTACTGGCTGGGCGACCGGTGGGACGTCGTGGAGACCTACGTCGGCGTCCTGTCGAAGGCCGTCCTGGTGCTCGTCCTCGTCGCCGTCGCGGCCTACGTGACGGTCCGCCTGCGCGGCCGGGGCCGGGCCCAGCACCGCCGCACCTCGTGACCCCCGACCCCCGCCCCGCCGGTACGGCCCCGCTTCCCGCACCGTCCGGACGATCTTGTCCGGGCGGTACGGGCGCACTAGTCTCGGGCTCCGTGGGAGGGGACCCAGCAGGTACGACGCCCGACCGGACACCGACCGGGCCCGACAGGACCGGCCCCGGCGAGAACGTCCTCGGAGGGTACGGCTCCGACGGGTACGGCCCCGGTGAGAACAGCCCCGCTGGGCCCGGCGGGAACGAGCCCGGCGGGTACGACCCAGGCGAGAACGGCCCCGGGGACCAGACAGGCGCTCCCCGTACGACGTCCCGGCCCCAGCCCCCACCCCGCCCGCGCCGCGCCCTGGGCGTCCTCCTCGGCTGCGCGACCGCGCTGGCCGGCACCCTGTACTTCCTCGTCGCCGGGACGGCCCTCGGCCCGTTCCTGCTCCCGCCGCGCACCCGGCCCGGCGCCCGGGAGGTCCTGATGACCGGCGCCCGCCGCCTGGCCGCCCTCGAACGGGCCCGCCGCTCCGCCTTCTTCGGGGACCTCTTCCCCGCGCGGTACCGGACCTCGGACCCAAGGCTCCTGCGCTACCTCGCGGTCCGCTGCTCCACGGGGCTGCTCTGCTCCGTGGTGCTCGGGCTGCTGGCCTTCGGCGCCGTCCTGGCCGGCCTCCTGCTCGCCGGCGCCGTCCGGGGCACCCTCCCCTGGGACGAGCTGCCGACCCAGGTCCTCCTCGGCGGCGTCCTGCTCTTCCTCGACGTCCAGGGCCTGTACTCGCTGGCCGCCCTCGACGCCCGTACCGCCCGCGCCTGCTTCGGCCCCTCCGAGCGGGAGCTGCTCCAGCGCCGCATCGACGAACTCGCCGCCAGCCGGGCCGCGGTCGTCGAGGCCGTGGACGCCGAACGGCGGCGCATCGAGCGCGATCTGCACGACGGGGTCCAGCAGCGGCTGGTGGCGCTGGCCATGCTGATCGGCCGGGCGCGCCGGGGCCGCGACCCCGAACGGACCGACGCGCTGCTGCTCCAGGCGCACGAGGAGTCCCGGGCCGTACTGACCGAACTCCGCGAGGTGGCCTGGCGGGTGTACCCGTCGGCGCTCGACGGCCTCGGCCTCCAAGAAGCCCTCGGCGGGGTCGCCGAACGGTGCGGCATCCCGCTCCGGACCCGCTTCGAGGTCGGCGCCCCGCTGCCCCGGCCGGTCGAGACGGCCGCCTACTTCGTGGTGTCGGAGTCCGTGACGAACGCGGCCAAGCACTCCTCGGCCTCGGCGATCGCGGTGACGGTCGTCCTCGACGGGGCACGGCTCACCGTCCGGGTCGAGGACGACGGCACGGGCGGCGCGGACGCGACCGGCGGCGGCCTGACCGGGCTGCGCAGCCGGGTGGCCGCCCTCGACGGCGTCCTGCGCGTCCACAGCCCCCACGGGGGACCGACCACCATCACCGCGGAGCTCCCATGCGCGTAATCCTGGCCGAGGACTCGACCCTGCTGCGGGAGGGCCTGGTCAGGCTCCTCGCCGAGGAGGGCCACGAGGTCCTGGCCGCGCTCGGCGACGCGGCGACCCTCCTCAAGGAGGTCGGGGAACGGCGGCCGGACGTCGTCGTCGCCGACATCCGGATGCCCCCCACCCACACGGACGAGGGACTGCGGGCGGCCGTCGAGATCCGGGAGCGATGGCCCGAAGTCGGCGTCCTGGTCCTGTCGCAGCACATCGAACGCGCCTACGCGGCCCAGCTCCTGGCGGCCGGAGCCGAGCGGGTCGGCTACCTCCTGAAGGACCGGGTGGCGCAGGTCGAGGAGTTCCTGGACGCCCTGGAGCGGATCGGCGCCGGCGGCGCGGCGATCGACCCGGAGGTCGTACGGCACCTGGTCGTCCGGACCACCCACGGCGACCCGCTGGCGCGCCTCACGCCCCGGGAACGCACGGTCCTGGAGGCACTCGCGCAGGGCCACACGAACGCGGCCATCGCGCAGAAGCTGCACCTCTCGCTGAGCTCGGTGGAGAAGAACCTCAACACCGTCTTCGACAAACTGGAACTGCCCCGCACCACCGGCTACAACCGGCGGATCCTCGCGGTGCTCCGCTACCTGGAGTCGTAGCCCTCCCCGCCGGACGGACCCCGCGAGGCTTGTCATACTTCCCCGATGGAGACACGGCACGAGGAGGCGGCGCGGCGCTGGCTGGCCGACCAGGGAGTCAGCCGTACGGCCGGCGGGTGGGTGCGCGACGGGGAACCGGACGTGCTGTTCACAGCCGGCCAGGTGGCGCACTCCTGGGCCGGCGACGTGTTCGCCGAGGACATGGACGCGGCCGACCGGGTGCGGCTGGCCTTCGGACTGCTGGACCTCCTCGACACGTACTGGGTCACCTGCGAGATCCGGTTCGCGTACGAGGACCCGGAGGACCCCCTGCCGGCCGGCGCGCTGTGGGACGGCTACCGGCGGCGGCTGGAGGCGGACCGGGACGCCGAGACCGTCACCTACTCGCTGTGGGTGGACTGGTTCGAGGACCGCGCCACCTCCGCGACGGCCTTCGCCGAGGTCCTCGGCAACGACATCGACCGGACGGCGGCCGAACCCTCGGAGGCCCTGATCCGCCGGGCCCGCCGGGTCCTGGAATGCTCGGGACCGGTGGACTGGACGGTGAAGGAACCGGCGTACCGCACCGCCGTACGCCTCCCCGACCTGCACGAACCCGTCTTCCGCGGCCTCCTGGCGAGCTTCCACGACCTCTACGGCGACCTCGACCCGACCCCCGCACGGGCCCTCCTCGACCGACTGGACCTCCCCCCGCACACCCGGCACCTCCCCGAACTCCGCCACGCCCTCGCCGCGGGCCACAGGAACCACCACCGCAGCCCCGGCGCCTGGGACGACGCGGTGCGCTCCTGCTCCCGCCCCTGAGCAGCGGCCCCGACCAGGAGCCGGGGAGGATCCGCGTCAGGCGCCGATGGACAGCACCGGCTTGCCGCGCACGCGGCCGGCCGCGGAGCGGTCCCGGGCCTCGGCGATGCGGCCGATCGGCAGGACGTCCTCGATCGGCACGACGACGGCGCCGGAGGCGACGCCGCCCAGGACCTGCTGGAGCGCGCCCTCGTACCCCTGTTCCGTGCCCGTGACGAGGATCCCGCCGCGCGCGGGCACCTCGGGGTCGAGGAGCGTCACGAGTGCTCCGCCCTCCTTCACGAGGGCGGAGAAAACGTCGAACTCGCCGCCGATGACGAGGTCGAAGGCCGCGTCGATGCCCTCCGGGGTCCGTACGAGGGCCGTCGTGTAGGTGACCGCGTACTCGGCGGCGGCGCCGTCCGGCGACAGCCCGGCGACCCGGTCACCCACCGTCAGGGCATCGACGCCCTCACCGACCGCGTCCACGATGCCGGCGGCGCCCGTCTCGGCGATATCGCCTCCGCCCGCACCCGCCAGCACGTCGAAGAGGCTGCTCTCCGACCTGGAGAACAGCCTCTTCGGCGGGTACGACCGGACGGCACCGCAGGAGTGGACGGCCAGGGGGCGGCCGACACCCTCGCCTTCGCACCCGCCGAGCCGGGCCCGCCGAGACGGGCCCGGCCCTCGGCGAGGCGCTGGCCGAGGTGACGGCTGCGACGCCGCCGTCGCCGCACGCACTCTGAGTCCGCGACCCCCGGGGCGGTCCGTGCCCGGAGGTTCCGGCGCCGTTCCCGGGGCGGGGTGCTGTCGCAGGGGCTCAGAGCGCGTGGGTCACCGGGGCGGCGCGAGTCGCTCTCGGCGCGGGCCCGGGAGCCGGGCGGAGCCTCCGGTCAGCAGGACACCACGGCCGAGACGGTCGCGGCCGACGGGGGCCAGCCCCACTGGTTCACGGAGAAGCCACCGGTGACCGTCGAACCGCACGGCGCGGTGGTGACGATGCTGCCGACCGAGGTCGCGCCCGCCTGGACGAGCACGGTCGGGTTGATGGGTGCGATCGGGGCGCCGCCGACGACCGCGCCGGAGACCGTGAAGCCGACCTGCTGGGGCTGCCACCCGGAGGTGGTCGTGGCCGCGACCCCGTAGAAGCGGACCTGGTTGCCGGTCACCTCGACACAGGCTCTGGTCAGCAGGATCCCAGGCGCACCGGGGGTACCGCAGGTGACGACGGCGCCGACCGGACCGGCCGGCGCGGCGACGGCTTCCTGGCCGGTGGCCAGGGTGGCCAGGGTCGCAGCGGCGACCGCGACAGTGGCAAGACTCTTCATGGGGTCCCTCCTTCTTCCATTGCTCTCATCCAAGAGCAATGTGAAATGTCACATGGCTTACGGATGGATCATGGCAGCGCGCTGGGGTGAACAGCACGGAATTTCGAAGGAAAGGTGTTTTTCTACTGGTTCCGGCCATCGAATGACCTGAATTCCACCCCAGTGGTCACACAAGAAGCTGCCGCCCAGCGCCCCGGCCCGCCCCTCGCGCGGATCGTCAAGCAGGTGTGCGCGGGATGCACAGCGACAGCGCGATCACCCTCATAGGCTCGCTCGCGTTCGAACGACTTCGTACACCACATGGGGGAATCG
>NZ_BMUL01000029.1 GCF_014650175.1 Streptomyces termitum | reverse complement strand
TGCGGAAGACTGGCGGGCGTGCAGTCGGGCTCCGAGTAACTGACCCCGATGGTGCCACCGGTCTCCGTCGTCACCTGATACACCCGCAGCCGGATGAAGGGCGCCAGACCGTCACCGGTCCTGTCCACCCGGTTCGGAAGCTGCTCACCCGCGAAGGTGACGGGCGGAAGCGCCATGATGCCACCGGTCTTGCCGGTGCGCTGAATGGACTTCAGCCACATGGGGGTGGAGATGCCGTCGCCGGAGGGCGGGAAGTTCTGGTCCAGCGTCCAGGTGTCGACGTCCTTGTACGTCCCGCCGGTCAGCACCTTCGTGGTGATCGAGGTGAGCCGCATCCGGGACCAGAAGGTCGGGGAGATCCGCTGCTTGCACTCCTCCCCGTCCTTGCAGTGGCGGTCGAAGGGGACGTCCGGCCAGTTCTTGGCGTTGGTCTCGTCGAAGGTCCCGCAGCCGCTCAGGCAGCGCTCGGCCACCCCGAACCGCACCTGGCCCATCGCCTTGCCGGTGTACACCGCGTCGTCGCGCAGCCCGTACTCGATCCGGTCCAGCCAGCCGCCGCGCACGTACGGCGTGGCGGTGGAGGAGCCGGTGGTCATGGAGACGTTGCGGCCGTAGTTGTTCTTCTCGGTCTTCCAGTAGTACGCCATCGCGTTGCCGTGCGGGTCGACGACGTAGTCGAGCTGCCAGCGCCACGCCTGCTGGCACCACGCGGACGCGAAGCTCGCGTCATAGCACGGCTCACCGGACTGGTTGCCGAAGACCGGCACCGTCCACGCCGAGTTCGTCACCGGATCATCGGCCGCGGTCCCGTTGTCCTTCCACCCCGGCAGCCGGTTCAGACCGAAGAAGTACTGCGTCCCGTCGGCCGTGGTCACCTTCCAGTGCTCACCCTCGCCGTCGACCCCGGCCGTACCCTTGTCACCGTTGACGGCACCGGTCAGCTTCTCGACCTTCTCCCCCGAGTCCGAGGCCGGATGCCACCCCTTGTCCTTCTCATACACCAGCTCGGTGTTCTTACCGCCCAGGTTCAGCACCGCGTTGTCGTTGAACCAGCACAGGTCACCGACCTTGGTGGTATTGGTGCCACCCGTCTTGTCGTCGTTGCACGCCTTGTACTTGCGCTCGATGAACCCCGGCTCCCAGTTCCAGCCGTCACCGATCCACGACGGCTGACTGTTGGAGGCTCCCGTGCGGCCGTCCACCGCCTGCGAGTTGTAGTTCAGGGAGACCTTGGGGTCGAGCCCGCCGGGGACGGTCGGCGTGCCGATCGGGTATGTCCAGGAGAACGCGCCCGTCGCCCCGCCCGTGCTCCACGAGCCGGATGCCTGGAGCGAGGTCGCCTTGTAGTCGCCGGTCGGACCGGAGTCGTCCGCCGTCGCGGCCAGGACCATGGGGGCGCCGCTCCTGAGGATGGCACCGGTCGTGGAGAGCGTGCCCGCACGGGTGTCGTTCTCCGTCGGGAGCGGCTGCCGGACCCGGCACTTCGCGAGGTCCGGTGTGGTCAGCGCGCACGCGGGCAGCCGGACCAGGCGCAGCCGGGCGGCCCAGTCGCCGCCGTAGGCGTCACGGAAGCCGCCGTAGTCCACCGCGACGCGGGAGGGAACGTCCCCCCGTCCGCCGTCGGCGCGGCCGACCGTGAACAGGACGCCGTCGATCCCGGCCCTGCGCGCGGTGTCGCGGGAGGAGAGGGCGACCCGCGCCTCAGCGGAGGCGGCGGCCCTCGCCGGAGCGGAGGCGCCCGTCCTCGCGGAGGCTCCCGCCCCGCCGGGAGCGCCGGTCTGCGCGGAGGCGCCCTTCTCCGCGGAGGCACCGGCGGGCGCGACGGACACCGGCAGGGCACCCGCCTGGCCGCCGCCGTCCGCCAGGGAGACCTCGGCGGTCCCGGCCGCCGGCCAGGTCACGCGGGGACGCTTCCACGGCTTGGCCGCGTCGGGCTTCTTCTTCCCCCCGGCGGCGACCCCCTCGACCGGTACGGCCTTCGGCTGCCTCAGCTCCGGAAGGTCCGGCCCCCGGCCCGCCGCGACGGCCACACCCGGCAGTGCGCCGGCCAGGACCGCGGCGGCCAATACCACCGGCAGCCCTCTTTTTCTGAAAATTCTCACACCCCACCCCTCTGAATCACCAAATAATGCCGCCGCATGCTAACAGCGGCACACAAGCCCCCAACAATCATTTAGACGCCAAAACAAACAGTCCGCTATTTCGGCGGCGACCATGGAGCCATAAAGCAACAAAACCTACGTGATCAGGATGAAAGCGCAGGACAGAAGGGGTGAGGACTGCGAAAGTCCCAGATTCCCGAGCCGCCCTTGAGTGCCTTTATGGCAAAAGATGGAATAAGAACCTCAGATTCCCCTCAAGCGCCACCGCGGATGGCCGCCACCACCCCGGCCGACGCCCGCCCGAATCTGTCATGTCGAATCCACCGGACGCCCCGGCCGCGGAGTCAAACTTTCGGTTGAGTCCGGATTGTCAGATCCTGTCTACGCTGGTGGGGACATGGACCCACGCACCCTCACCCCCGCCTTCCGCGCCCTGCGCCTGTGCCTGCACCTGCTGATGGCGGGGCTGCTGGTGCTGGCGGCGGTCCGCGCCCACTCCCCCGCCGGGACGGCGCTCGCCGTCGCGGTCGGCGCCGTCTACGCGGCGGGCTCGCTGATCCCCGCGGTCGGCCGGTCGCAGCGGGCGGCAGCCTGCTGGCTGGCCGTGCTGGGACTGGCGTGGCTGGCCCTGCTGTGCGCCACGCCGGAGGCCCTGTGGCTGGCCTTCCCGCTGTACTTCCTCCAACTGCACCTGCTGCCGGTCCGCTGGTCGCTGCCGGCGGTGGCGCTGACGGCGGGCGCCGCGATCCTCTCGTACGTCGGCCACGGCGCCGCCCTGAACCCGGGGGTCTTCATCGGGCCGCTGCTCGGGGGCGCGGTGGCGGTGGCGACGGTCCTGGGCTACCAGGCGCTGTACCGGGAGAGCGAGCGGCGGCGGCGGCTGATCGAGGAGCTGATCGCGACCCGGGCGGAGCTGGCGGCGGCGGAGCGGCACGCGGGGACGCTGGCGGAGCGGGAGCGGCTGGCCCGGGAGATCCACGACACGCTCGCGCAGGGCCTGTCGTCGATCCAGCTGCTGCTGCGGGCGGCCGAGCGGGCGCTGCCGACGGGGTCGCCGGCGGCCGGACACATCGACCGGGCGCGGCAGGCGGCGCAGGACAACCTGGCGGAGGCGCGCCGCTTCGTGCGGGCGCTGACCCCGCCGGACCTGGAGCACGGGTCGCTGGCGGCGGCGCTGGAGCGGCTGTGCGAGCCGGGGGCGGGGCCGCGGGCCCGGTTCTCGGTGAGCGGGACGCCGGTGGAGCTGCCGACGCCGTACGAGGTGGCGCTGTTGCGGATCGCGCAGTCGGCGCTGGGGAACACGGTGCGGCACGCGGGGGCGGACCGGGCGGAGATCACCCTGTCGTTCATGGACGACGCGGTGGCGCTGGACGTCGTGGACGACGGCCGGGGGTTCGATCCGGAGGCGGTGCGCCCGGCCGCCGACGGCGAGGGGTTCGGGCTGCCCGCGATGCGGTCGCGGGCGGAGTCGCTGGGCGGTACGTTCACGGTCGAATCGGCGCCGGGGCAGGGCACGGCGGTCGCCGTCACCCTCCCCCTGCCCGCGGGAGGAGCGGCATGACGGACGCGGGGACGGGAATCCGGCTGCTGCTGGCCGACGACCATCCGGTGGTACGGGCGGGGCTGCGCGCGGTCCTGGACACGGAGCCGGGCTTCACCGTGGTCGGCGAGGCGGCGACGGCCGAGCGGGCGGTGGAGCTGGCGGCGGCCGGGGGCGTGGACGTGGTCCTGATGGACCTCCAGTTCGGCGCGGGGATGCACGGCTCGGAGGCGACGGCGGCGATCACGGCGGTGCCGGGCGGGCCCCGGGTGCTGGTGCTGACGACGTACGACACGGACGCGGACATCCTGGCGGCGGTCGAGGCGGGCGCCTCGGGCTATCTGCTGAAGGACGCGCCGCCGGAGGAGCTGGCGGCGGCGGTCCGGACGGCGGCGGCCGGGCAGTCGGCGCTGGCCCCGGCGGTGGCGCACCGGCTGATGGACCGGATGCGGACCCCGGCGGAGGCGCTGACGAAGCGGGAGCTGGAGGTGCTCCAACTGGTCGGCGAGGGCCTGTCGAACCAGCAGATCAGCAAGGCGCTGTTCCTGAGCCAGGCGACGGTGAAGTCCCACCTGGTGCACGTCTTCGCCAAGCTGGGCGTCGAGTCCCGGACGGCGGCGGTGGCGGCGGCCCGGGAACGCCGGCTGATCCGCCGCTGACGACTCCCGCCGGTGCTGTCCGGGACCGGACCGTGTTCCGCCGGGGGCGGGGCCGAATCCCGCCGGGGCGGGGCCGGACCGGTCGGCCGCCTTTCTCAGCGCTGGCGCGGCGGGCCCGGCGGGCCGAAGAGTTCGACGGCGTTGCGGACACCCGTCAGTGCGTCGGCGAGGACGCTGACGGAGCCGAGCGAGCCCGCCACGAGGAGCAGGCTGCGCCGCAGCCGCCACACTTCGGGGGCGCCGCTGACGGCCATCGCGTCGAGCGCGGCCAGCGCGTCCTCCGCGATCTCCCGGTCGGCGAACTCCACCCGGTGCCCGGCCAGCTCGCGCCGGAGCCGGGAGACGGCGGACCTCAGTCCGGTCACCCTCGGGTCCACTGCCTCGCCGGTCACTCGCCTCTGCTCCACGCTTCGCGACACGGTCCCCCACTCCGAAACGCCCGTTCCGACACACCGGGCGAGGGTCGGGCGCCCGGAGTAGCGGTCAGTTAACTCCCCGCATCCGCTCTGGGGAAGACTTCGCGCCCCGTATTCATGCGTCCGTGTCATTCCGGGTCATGCGGTAAGCAGGTCCCATGACACAGACGACCCCGCCCTCCTCCTCCTCCCCTTCCGCTCCGCCGCTGGTCGCGGGCCTGCTGCTCGCCGCGGGCGGCGGGCGGCGGCTCGGCGGCCGCCCGAAGGCGCTCCTGCCGTACCGGGGCCGGCCGCTGGTCGAGCACGCGGTGCGGACGCTGCGGGAGGGCGGCTGCGCGGTGGTGCACGTGGTGCTCGGCGCGGCGGCGGAGCGCGTACGGGAGCGGGCCGAGCTGACCGGCTGCACAGTGGTGGAGAACCCGGGGTGGGCGGACGGCATGGGCTCCTCGCTGCGGGTCGGCCTGGCGTCGCTGGCGGCGGCGGGCGGGGTGGACGCGGCGCTGGTGTCTCTGGTGGACCAGCCGGGCATCGGGGCGGTGGCGGTGGCCCGGGTGCGGGGGGCGTACGGCGGGCGGGACGCGCTGGCGGCGGCCTCGTACGACGGCCGGCGCGGCCATCCGGTGCTGTTCGGGGCGGACCGGTGGGCCGGGATCGCGGCGGCGGCGGAGGGCGACCGGGGGGCGCGGGACTATCTGGCGGCGCACCGGGCGGCGGTGGATCTCGTGGAGTGCGGGGACGCCGCGGAGCCGTTCGACATCGACACGGAGGCGGACCTGTACCGGCTGGAGGGGTGAGGGGGCCCGGGTGCGGGCACCTGGAGTGAGGGGGGCGGCACCGGGAGCCACGTTCTGTCGAACCAAAGAATCTCGACATCAACAAACGATTGAACTTCCACCATGAGGAAACTAATATCCACTGCATAGAAGCGCCTGATCCCTTGTGACGGCGCTCGCGGCCGTATCTCGGCACCAGCGGCACCCCGTGCCGTCCGTGTTGCCCGGCGGCCGCAAGGCACCGCACGCGTAGTCCGCTGAAGGAAGTGACAGTCCATGTCCGCACCAGCGCCGTCCCCCCTGGTCGTCGTCGACGCCGAGCCCCTGCCCCGCCAGGAGGAGGTGCTGACGGAGGCGGCCCTCGCCTTCGTCGCCGAGCTCCACCGCCGCTTCACGCCGCGCCGGGACGAGCTGCTCGCCCGCCGCGCCGAGCGCCGCGCCGAGATCGCCCGCACCTCGGCCCTCGACTTCCTGCCGGAGACCGCGGCGATCCGCGCCGACGACTCCTGGAAGGTCGCGCCGGCCCCGGCGGCCCTGAACGACCGCCGCGTCGAGATCACCGGTCCGACCGACCGCAAGATGACGATCAACGCGCTGAACTCCGGTGCGAAGGTGTGGCTCGCGGACTTCGAGGACGCCTCCGCCCCGACCTGGGAGAACGTCGTCCTCGGCCAGGTCAACCTGATCGACGCGTACACCCGGACCATCGACTTCACCGACGCGCGCACCGGCAAGGCGTACGCCCTCAAGCCCGCCGAGGAGCTGGCCACGGTCGTCATGCGCCCGCGCGGCTGGCACCTGGAGGAGCGGCACCTCACCTTCGAGGGCCGCGCGGTGCCCGGCGCCCTCGTCGACTTCGGCCTGTACTTCTTCCACAACGCGCAGCGCCTGATCGACCTCGGCAAGGGCCCGTACTTCTACCTGCCGAAGACCGAGTCTCACCTGGAGGCCCGCCTCTGGAACGACATCTTCGTCTTCGCCCAGGACTACGTCGGCATCCCGCAGGGCACCGTCCGCGCCACGGTCCTCATCGAGACCATCACGGCCGCGTACGAGATGGAGGAGATCCTCTACGAGCTCCGCGACCACGCCGCAGGACTGAACGCGGGCCGCTGGGACTACCTCTTCTCCATCGTCAAGAACTTCCGCGACGGCGGCGCCAAGTTCGTCCTCCCGGACCGCAACGCGGTGACCATGACCGCCCCGTTCATGCGGGCGTACACCGAACTCCTCGTCCGCACCTGCCACAAGCGCGGCGCGCACGCCATCGGCGGCATGGCGGCCTTCATCCCGTCCCGCCGCGACGCCGAGGTCAACAAGGTCGCCTTCGAGAAGGTCAAGGCCGACAAGGACCGCGAGGCCGGCGACGGCTTCGACGGCTCCTGGGTCGCCCACCCCGACCTGGTCCCGATCGCGATGGCCTCCTTCGACGCCGTCCTCGGCGACCGGCCGAACCAGAAGGACCGCCTGCGCGAGGACGTCTCCGTGGCGCCCGGCGACCTCATCGCCATCGACTCGCTCGACGCGAAGCCCACCTACGACGGCCTGCGCAACGCGGCCCAGGTCGGCATCCGCTACATCGAGGCGTGGCTGCGCGGCCTCGGCGCCGTCGCCATCTTCAACCTGATGGAGGACGCGGCCACCGCCGAGATCTCCCGCTCCCAGATCTGGCAGTGGATCAACGCGGGCGTCGTCTTCGAGAACGGCGAGACCGCCACGCCGGAGCTGGCCCGCAAGGTCGCCGCCGAGGAACTGGCCGCCATCCGCGCCGAGATCGGCGACGAGGCGTTCGCCGCCGGCAAGTGGCAGCAGGCCCACGACCTCCTCCTCCACGTCTCCCTCGACGCGGACTACGCGGACTTCCTCACCCTCCCCGCGTACGAACAGCTGGTCGGCTGACCGCCCCGCCCCTCGGCCGACACGCACAGCGGCCGACGCCCGACGCGGAAGGCCCCGCCCCTCTCCTCATGAGTCCGAGGGGGCGGGGCCTTCCCGCGTCCGCGTTTTCTGTCCGGAGGCCGGGTCAGGTGTGGAGGCCCAGGGGGCCCAGGACGCGGGCCGTGCCCCGGGGGTCGGCCTCGGTCATCGCGCGGAGCAGGGCGGCCGAGCCGCCGGGCCAGGCGGCGGCCGCCGCGTCGAAGGCGGCACGGCGGGACTCCAGCGGGCCCTTCTTGGCGGGCAGCCGGTCGAGGACGTGCAGGGCGCGGGCCGCGACCGGCACCCGCAGCGGGTCGGCGGCCTCGCCCCGGACCTCCAGGGCGTGCAGGGCGCGGGCGCCGATCACCGGGGAGTCCAGGGCGGCGCGCAGGGCGCCGGGCGGGGCGCTCGCGGTGTCGAGGAGCCCGAAGAGGTCCCGTACGGCCGCCGGGTCGGGGGCGTGGGCGTGCGCGGGGCCGAAGGCGTCCAGGAGTTCCGTCCACGCCCCGGCGGTGCCCCCGCGCGCGTGCAGCCGGCCCGCGAGCACGCGCGCGGCGGGCTCCCGCGGCCACTGGGCCGCCGCCGCGAGCAGGTCGCGGGCGGGCCAGGCGGCGGCCTCGGCGGCGGTGGGCGCGGCGACCCGGCGCACCCGCAGCAGGTAGCGGACGGTGGCGGCGCCGTGCGGGGTGAGGCCGAAGGCGTCGCCGGAGCGGAAGACGAGGCCGGTGGCGGCGAGCCGGTCCACGGCGACGGCCAGGTCCCGGGCGGGGCCCTCCAGGCGGGCCCGGTCGGCCTCGTCGATCCCGGCGGTGCCGAGCAGCCGGACGAGCTCGGGCACCGGCGGGACGACGTAGGGCCCGGTGACGCCGCCGGGCACGGCGACCGGCACGTCCTCCAGGGCCGGATCGACGCTCCAGTCCTCGTACTCGGCGGCCCGGCGGGCGACCGAGTCGGCGGCGCAGCCCCGCTGGTAGAGCGCGTACAGCAGGTGCGGCGCCTCGCCGCCGTACGGCTCGTACTCCTCCTCCGCCAGCTCCTCCACGGCGGTGAGCAGCAGGTCGGCGGCGCGCTCCGGGTCCCGGTCCGCGGTCTCGGCGGGCGGCGGGACGGGGAGGCCGGGGTCGCCGTAGTAGTCCATGTGCTCGTCGAGGAGGGCGTCGGCGAGTGCGAGGTGGGGGAAGTCGTCGGGGCCGGGGGCGTAGCGCGCGTACGGGCCGGCGAGCTGCTCGGCGAGCCCGGCGGCGGTCCAGCGGTCCAGGAGCGCGGCGGCGACCGGGCCGACCCCGGCGGCCACCGCGTGGTCGGTGAGCAGCGGCCCGGCGGGCGGCGGCGCCTCCGCGTCCCGCACGTAGGCGCGGGCCACGGCCTCGGTGAGCACGGTGTCGGCGAGCGCCGTCCGCACCGTCAGGTCGGCGCGCAGCACCCCGTCGGGCAGCGGCGCGCCGTCGAGGGCGCCGATGCGGCGGCGGACGTCGGCCGGGTCGGCGAGGTCGGTGCCGACGGAGCGCAGCAGGGAGGCGTACCAGCGGTGCCAGGTGAGGTTGCCGGGGTCGTCCATGGCGCGGGCGAAGTCCCCGGCGCTCTCCTCGACGGCGGCGGCGGTCCGCTCGCGCAGCCCCCCGTCGAAGCGGGCGGCGAGCGCCGCGACGACGGCCGGATAGGCGTCCAGCTCGCCCGGCGGCACGTACACGAACGCCGGCAGGTCCTCCACGAGCAGCTGCCGCACCAGCCGGGGCTCCGGGGCGGGCAGTCCGCTCGCCCGGTCCGCGCCCCGCAGCGCCAGCAGCCCGAGCACCACCTCGGCGGCCCGCAGGAAGGCGGGGTCCCGGTGCCCGGGTCCGCCGTCGAGGAGGGCGAGGAACCTGTCCAGCCCGGTATTGGTGAGAACGCTCTCGGCCACGGTTCCAGGGTAGTTCGGGGCGGCGGGAACGGCTGGGGAGACACCCCGGGCGGGGGGGCGCTCCCAAGCCGTTCCCGACAGCTTCCGGAGTTCCGGGCCGTCCTCAGTCGGCTTCGGCCGGTACCAGTCCGCCCGTGGTCTCCTGGAGCGTCCCGGACCGGACGAGCCCGTCGACGTCGGCCGTCAGCGCGTCCCTGATCTCGGATCCGAGCCGCGCCCAGCCGAAGAACCGCGCGACCTCGCGCAGCAGCTCCTCCCGGTCCACGCCCGGGCTCTCCTCCACCACGTGCAGCACCACGATCCGCCGCTCGGCCGACGGGACCTGCCCGACCTTCCGCGCGACCGTCCGGGTCGGCGTCCGCGCCCGGTCCGGCTCGCGCCCCGGAAGGTCGTACGCACCGTCGACGGCGACGGCCTGGCCCCGGGAGACGAGTCCGCGCAGGGCGCGGCGGACCCGGTCCTGGACGACCGCGCCGGCGCGGCCGAGGTCCCACGCCGAGCGCACCCTGGTGATGATCAGTTCCTCGGTGACCGGTCCCTCGGTGTCGATCACGCACAGCGCCACGTCCGCGACGACTCCCGAGGCATCGGGGTTCTGGAGCTCCGCTCCGGGCACGCCGCGGCGCTTGGCGGAGACGATCCGGACCTTGAGGAGTTCGGCGTCGGGGGTCTCCCGGTACGGCCGGCTCCAGTCCGGGGGACCCGCGTCCACGGGCACGAAGGACACGGTCTGCGCGGCGGCCGGCTCCGGGTCCGGGTCCGAGTCCTGCGGCAGGGTCCGCTCCGGCTCCGCGGGGCGTGCCGCGTGCGGGTCCTCGGCGCAGGCGGCCTCCACCGCGGCCCGCAGGCGCGCGAGCGCGTCGCGCCGGTTGCGGTACCAGTCGGTGCCCCAGATCCGGTGGAGCTGCCAGCCGAGGTCGCGCAGCACGGCCTCGCGCAGCCGGTCGCGGTCGCGGGCCGCCCGTGACGAGTGGTACATGACACCGTCGCACTCGATGCCGAGCGCGTAGCTGCCCCGCGCCCGCGGGTGCCGTACGGCCATGTCGATGCGGAAGCCCGCGACGCCGACCTGCGGCTGGACGTCGTACCCCCAGCCCTGCAGGATGCCGAGGACCTCCTCCTCGAAGGGGCTCTCCGGCTGGGCGTCCGGGTCGGGCGCGGCCGTCTGGAGGGTGTTCGGTCCGTGCTCGGCGTACTGGAGGTAGCGCTTCAAGTGCTGAACGCTCTTGTTGGCGCTGTCGCCCAGTTCGCCGCCGTGGAAGGAGGCGACGACCTCCATGCGGCGCCGGGCCCGGGTCACGGCGACGTTGAGCCGGCGCCAGCCGCCCTCCTTGTTGATCGGACCGAAGGTCGACAGGAGCCTGCCCTGCTGGTTCGGGCCGTAGCCGACCGACAGGACGATGACGTCGCGCTCGTCGCCCTGCACGGTCTCCAGGTTCTTCACGAAGAAGCCGTCGAGCCGGTCCTCCGTGAAGAACCGGTCCAGGTCGGGCCGGGCGGCCCTGGCCTCGCGCACGGCCTCCTCGATCGCCTCGGCCTGCGCCTTCGACAGGGCGACCACGCCGAGCGTGAGGCCCGGCCGGGTGGCGAAGTGGTGGATCACGCGCCGGGCGACCAGCGCGGCCTCCCCCACGTTGTCGCTGCGGCCGCCCCGGTCGTAGACACCGTCGGCCTTGTGGAAGGAGACGCCGACGTCGGGTCCCTCCTCCAGCGCGCCGGGGAAGGTGACCATCGAGCCGTCGTAGAACTCGTGGTTGCTGAAGGCGATGAGGTTCTCGTGCCGGCTGCGGTAGTGCCAGCGCAGGGGAAGGTCGCGCAGGACACCGCTGGCCTTGCAGGCGTCGAGGACGGACTCGAAGGTGTCCATGCCCTCCTCGTCCTCGTCGTCGTCGGCGTCGCCGCCGGCGCTGAAGAAGGAGGTGGGCGGCAGCTGCTTCTGGTCTCCGGCCACGATCAGCGCGTTGCCGCGGTAGATGGAGTTGACCGCGTCCTGCGGCAGCACCTGGGACGCCTCGTCGAAGATGACGACATCGAACCGGAAGTCCGCGGGCAGGAACTGGCTGACCGTCAGGGGGCTCATCATGAAGCAGGGCTTGATGAGCCGCACGACGTCACCGGTCTCGTCGAGGAGCTGACGCACCGGCTTGTGGCGCTTCTTCAGCTGGGCCTGGCGCTTCAGGACCGCGGCCTGGCCGACGCTGGTGCGGCGGGGGCGGCGGGCATTGCAGGCGGCGATGACCTCCGCGTGGGCGGCCTCCACCAGGGCGCGGTCCGCCTCCCGGAACCGCTCCACCAGCTGGTCGCGGTCGACGGCCCGCAGGGGCCTGAGGCGGGCGTCGAGTTCGAGGCGGCGTTCGATCCAGGCGGTGAGGACCGCGCGTTCGACGGCGTCGGGGAAGTCGGCCGCCGACACGTCCCGCTGGGCGAGCTGACCGGGCAGCTCGTGCAGTCCGTACTCCTTGAGCCGGCCGAGCGCCCCGGCGCAGGAGATCCACGCCTCCGGGCCGTAGGGGTCGGCGTCGAGCCGGGTCAGCAGGTCCTCCGCCGCGGTCAGCGAGCGGACGAGTTCGCGGCGGACGGCGGCGGCCCGCTGGGGCTCGAAGCACTCCGCGAGGTTCTCCCGCTGGCGCAGCCAGTCCTGGTGCAGGCCGGCCACGGACGGGTCGGCGGCCGCCCCCAGCATCGTCCGGGCCGCCGTCTCCGGCATCGGGGCCGCGTGGACCCCGTGGGCCGTGCGGCGCGCCTTCCGGGCCCAGTCCAGCGCGTCGAGGACGGCGGACCTGTCGGTCTCCGTCCCCTGGTAGAGAGCTCCGAGCAGCTCCCGGTGCGCGGCCTCGGCCGACAGGAAGCGCGTCCCCGCCTCGCGCGCCTCCGCGACCGCCGCCACGGTCCGCCGGGCGCGGCCGAGCCCCGGGGCGGGGTCGGAGCCGTCGGTGTCGAGGACCCGGGCCACCGTGCGGATGAGGTCCGCCGCGTCCTCCAGGGGTTCGACGTGGGCACGGAGCCAGCGGGCCGCATCCTCGAACGGCAGTTCCAGGAGACGTTCCCCGGAGGCCGCGAGGTGGGGCAGGGCGGCCTGCCGCCGCCAGGCCGACAGCTCCGCGCCGAGCTCCTCCGCCTGCCGCAGGGTCTCGTGGGGCACCGGGCGGCCGTCGGCGAGGCGGTCGGCGAGGCGGGCCCGGCGTTCCGGGTCCGCGAGGGTGTCCGGCGCGAGCCGTTCCGCCGTGCGGGCGGTGTCCAGGACCCGGCACAGGGTGATCGTGCCGGGGCCGTCGCAGGACGCGTACCGGCCGAGGAGCTCGTGGTGGCGTTCCTCGGCGCGGGGCGCGTCGGGGCGGTCGGCGAGGTCCCGGGCACGGGCGAGGAGCGCGCCGACGGCCTCCTGTCCCGGTGCGCCGTCGGGGGCGGGTCCGGCGAGCCGGGCCGGCTCGGTGTCGAGCCCCTGGTACCAGGGGCCGAGCAGGAGCCGGTCCGTCGCGGCCCCCTCGTCGAAGGCGTCGGTCGCCCGGCGGGCCTCCCGTACGGCGTCGAGGGCGGTCCGCGCCTCCTCCAGGGTGGGGGCGTACGTGTGGTCGTCGTCGCCCCGGCCGGCCGAGGCGACGGTGTCGAGGAGGTCCACGACCCCGGTGAGGGGGGCCAGGTGGGCGCCCGCCCAGCGGGCCGCCCGGCCGAGCGGCTGCCCGGCGAGGCCGTCCGCGCGGTCCGCGAGGTGCGGCCCGCCCAGGGCCGTGCGCCAGTCGGCCAGCGCGCCCCGCACCGCGGCGACGTGGCCGGTCAGTTCCGGGGTGGGGGTGCGGCCGTCGGAGAGCTGCCCGGCGAGGAGGGCGCGGCGGCCCGGGTCGGCCAGGGTGTCGGGCGCGAGGCGGTGGAGGGCCTCCGCGTGGGCGAGGGCGGCCTCCAGGACCGTCAGGTCGGGGAGCTCCGGCGTCGCGTACCGGCCGAGCAGCGCGCCGTGGGTCCGGGTGAGCGATCGCAGCAGGTCGTGGGCGGCGTGCCAGGCGAGAGCGAGGGGCAGTTGGTCGTACAGGTCGGCGCGCCAGGTCCCGGCGATGGTGAAGGCGCTGATGATCTTGCGGTCCGCGCGTACGGCGCCCGACAGCATGCCGCCGATGCCGCGCGCGCCCTCGGCCAGCCGTCCGACGACCTCGGGAAGCTCGGGAAGGGTGACGACCTCGGGTCTGAAGACGGCGGACGCGGCCGCCTCCGCCTTCGCGAGGCGGCGGGTGGCGTCGGCGAGCTCGGCGCGGGCCGCGCGGACCCGGGGCAGCACCTCCGGGTCCAGCCAGTGCGCCGGGGCCCGGTGCGGGGCCGAGGCCAGGTCGGCGAGGGCGATCAGCTCCTCGGCCTCCCGGGTGCCCGACGGCACGCCGCGGCCCAGCAGCCCGGCGAGAGCCGAGGCGCGCGGGTCGGTCTTCTCCAGGAGGGCCACGAGGTCGGAGAGCCACGCGGCGAGCTCGGCGGCCCTGGCCCGGGTGAGCGGGGTGAGGTCGAGGCCCGCGGGCCGCAGCCCGGCGAGCGCCTGCTCGTCGGCGGGGGGCTGCGCGGTGAGGGCCGGGGGCAGTCCGGTCCAGCCGGGGCCGGCCTCGGCGGCGGCCCGCTCCCGGGCCGCCAGGGCCTCGGCACGCCGGGCGAAGAAGGCCCGCAGGGCGTCTGCCGTGACGCGTACCGCCGCTTCCTCGGCCTCCGCCGGGCCGCCGGGGGCGAGCCAGCGGGCGAGGGGACGGTGGTCCGCACCGGCCTCGGCCACCAGCGCGCGGAGTTCTTCCGCGGCGGCGACGCCCCGGGGCGTGCGCAGGCCGAAGTCCCGGGTGACGGCCTCCAGCGCCCGCTGGGCCCGGTCGAGGCCGGCGGCCGCCCGCTCGTACGCGCCGGCCCGGTCGGTCGCCTGTTCCGCCGTCAGGTCGGACAGGTCCGTCCCGGCCGGGGACAGGGCGGCGAGCGCCTTCTCCTTCGGGCCGGGCTCGGGGGACAGCCGGGGCGAGAGCTCCTCCCAGCGCTCACCGACCGCTGTCCGGGCGTGCGACCGGGCTCGCAGGGCGGTGCGCAGCTCGGTGGTGAAGGCGTCCACCGGGCCCTCCACCTCGTCGGCGAAGTCGTCCTCGGTGAGCCAGCGGACGGGGATCTCCGGCCGGACCTCGGCGAGCCGCAGGAGGTTCACCAGCCGGGTGACGGTCTCCTCGTCCTCGATCGGCCCGCCGGGCAGGAGGTCCTGGTGCCGTGCGATGCCCTTGGAGAGCGCCGACAGGGCCGCCGCGGCCTGTTCCAGGGCCGGGCGCGGGGAGGGGGCGCCGGTCCGCAGGTCCCGCCAGGGGAAGGCGGGGTCGGCGACGGCCTGCCAGGCGTCGGCGATGGCGTGCGTGGCCTCGACGACGAGCCGCAGGTCCTCGGCGCCGAGCGCGGCGGGGTCGAAGGCCGGACGCTTCCCGGCACCGCCGGTGTTCGGGGCCAGGTAGGCCACCGGAGCGTCGGAGAGCCGGCCGACACGGCCGATGACGTCGTGGAGGCTGCGGCCGAGGGGCTCGCTGATCTCGTTCATGGCGTCCGCGTAGGCGCTCAGGGCCGTACGGGCCTGGCGCGCGGAGGTGACGGTCTGCGCGGAGAGCCGGGGTGCCTGCGGCTCCTCCTCCAGGGCCCGGCCGAGTTCCTGGGCGACGGCGCGGCGGCTGGTGTTGTGGCTGTGCAGCGCCAGCGCGTACGAATCGAGGCCGACGGACTTCAGCCGGTCGAGGACCACGTCGAGCGCCGCGGCCTTCTCGCTGACGAACAGCACGCTGCGGCCCGCGTGCATCAGGCCCGCGATCATGTTGGTGATCGTCTGGCTCTTGCCGGTGCCCGGAGGGCCGTCGAGGACGAAGGAGCGGCCGGCGACCGCCGCCGCGACGGCCTGCCGCTGCGAGGCGTCGGCGTCGAGGACCAGCGGGCTGTCCTCGGGCGGGCTCAGCTCGTCGATCCGGTCGAGGTCGATCTCCTCGAAGTCGAAGCGGTCGGGGGCGAGGCCCGCCTCGGGGCCGAGGGCGACGGCCCTGACCAGGTCGCTGTTGAGGATGCGGGCCTCGTTCTCCAGCAGGTCCTGGTACATCGACTCCTTGTGGGAGGCGAAGAGCGCGACGACGACCCGGCGCGAGACCTCCCAGCCGGTCTTCCCCGCGACGGCCGCTGTCACCGTGTCCAGGACGGCGTCGACGTCGGCCGGGTCCTGTTCCAGGACAGGGGACCAGTCGATGTGGAACTGCTCCAGCTTGACCCGGAGCGCGGGGTTGAGCCGGGGGTCCTCGTCGTCGTTGGAGACGAGCCGGACCCGGCCGTCGGCCAGCCGCTCCAGCCGGACGGGGAACAGGACGAGCGGTGCGTCACTGCTCGTCGTGGCACCGTCCTCGCGCCAGCGCAGCATGCCGACGCCGAGCTGGAGGGTCCACAGGCCGTAGTCGTTGAAGAGTTGCACGGACTTGCCGCGGAGGCTGGTGAGCGCCCGGAGCAGGGCGGGGGCGGTGGTCTTCTGGGTGACGATGCCGTCGGGGTCCGTACCGACGGCGTTCGGCCGGTCCTCGGGGTCGCCGGTCCCGTCCGGCTCCGCTTCGGGCAGCGGGGCGAACCGCCAGCCCCGGTCGAGGCCCGCCACCAGTTCGCCGACCGGCGGGTACTGGATCTCCAGCGTCGCCGACCTGGTGTGCCGGAAGTTGAGGAGCTTGTTGCGACCGCTCAGGTCGACGAGGGATTTCCGCCACTCGGCCAGGATCGTCTTGAACCGTTCCAGGTCTTCGCCGCCACCGAAGGCGATCGGGTTCGTCACGCTGGTCCTAGTTTCTCGTCTTCTCTCGACGGCACCGGCCGCACGGGCCCACCGCCTCACCCTGATCACACGATCCTATGACGTGTCCCCGTATCGGGTGAAGGGTTGACCGCCACCCGGCGGAGGTCAGCGGACCACCACCGTGCGCGGGGCGGAGAAGTCGCCCCAGGTGCCGTCGGGGAGGCGGGCGCGGAGGGTGAGGGTGTAGGTGGTGCCGGGTTTCGCCTGGGCGGAGAAGGTGTAGGTGGCACGGCCGGTGGGCGGGTCGGCGCCCCAGACGATGGTGGTGGCGAAGCGGCCGTCGATGTGGAACTGGTAATGGGTAACGGGGCCGCCGGTCTCCGGCGGGGTCCAGGTGAGGGTGACCTCGCCGTGCGCGGAGGTGGCGGCGAGGTCGCGGGGGGAGGTGTTGGGGGGCGCGCCGGGGGCGGTGGCGGTGGTGAGTTCGGCCGGGGGGCTGTCCGGGGAGGAGTTGTCGGCGGCGTCGCGGGCGCGGAGGGTGAAGGAGTAGGCGGTGCCGGGGCGCAGGCCGGTGAGGCGGGCGGTGGTGGTGTCGCCGGGTGCGGTGTGGATGCGTACGCCGGCCTGGTAGACGTCGTACGCGGTGACGCGGCGGTCGTCGCGGGCGGCGGTCCAGGTGAGGGTGGCGGCGGTGGCGCCGGCGGGGGCGGCGCGCAGGGCGCGGGGGGCGGTGGGGGGTTCGCGGTCCTCGGCGGTGGCGCGCCGGGTGGTGGCGGGGACGGCGGCGGTGGGCGGCGAGGTGTTGCCGGCGGCGTCGCGGGCGCGGACGGCGAAGGCGTGCCGGGTGCCGGGGGCGAGGCCGGTGACGTCGGTCATGAGATGGGGGGCGGGGAGGTCCTTGACCTTGCGGCCGTCCTGGAGGATCTCGTAGCCGGTGACGGCCCGGTCGTCAGTGGCGGCCTCCCACATGACGTGGACGGTGGTGGAGCTGCCGGAGACGGCGGTGAGGCCGGTGGGGGTGGTGGCCGGGGTGGTGTGCGGTGCCGGGGCGGGGTCGGCGCAGCCGGTGAGGGCGAGCGCGAGTGCGAGTGCGGTCAACAAGCTTGCGGCGAGCGGGCGTTGCACGGGCCGGCCTCCGTCCGTCGGAAAGGTCTGGACCTATATCGCACGGGGCGGGGGCGGGTCGCAAGGGGGTGGCGGCGGGGGCGTTGTCAGTGGGGTCCGCTTCACTGGAACCGTTACTCTCCGTAGTCGATTCTTGGGGGGATCATGACGGACCGTTCGCTGTACGTGTCGTCGGCCGGGGTGCTGCGGCGCGGCTGGACCGACGGGATGGTGCGGGAACTGCTGGGCCTGCCGGACGTGCAGGGGCGCGACCCGCGCCGGTGGTCGCCCGCGCCGCTGCGGCTGTACCGGCTGGCGCGGGTGGAGGCGCTGGAGCGGACGCCGGAGTTCGCCTCCGTGGCGGCGCGGGCGCGGGCGGCCGGGTCCGCGCCGGGGCTGCGGGCCGCCGTCGCCGGGCGGGCCGCGCGGCGACGGGACGCCGTGCTGGCCGCCGTCCGGGCCGAGCCGATCGAGGTGCCCCTGCTGCCGCCCGCCGAGCTGGACCGGCGGGCCGCCCGGTACCGGCGGCTGCTGGCCGCGCGGGCGCCGGCCGGCGCGGTGCCCGTCGGGCCGCCCGCCCGCTGGCGGGTCGCCTACCTGCGCCGGTGCCTCGCCCGGTACGACTCCCTGCTCGACGGGCTGTACGGCGGGACCGGCCGCCGCGAGGCCGAGCGACTGCTGCGGCGCCGGGTGTACGGGGCGATCGCGGCGGCCTATCCGGCACTGGCCCCGGAGTGCGCCCGGCGCCTCGCCCTGGAGGACCGGTGAGCCGCCCGGACGCGCCCCCGCCCCGGGTCCCGCGCGACACGCGGGACCCGGGGCGGGGCGGAGGGAGCGGCCGGAGGTGGCTCGCGGCGGCCCGGAGCGCCGTCCGGAGGATTCTGCCGGGGCCTCCCGGTCGGCTGGGACAGCTGGGGCGCCCCTCCGGGAGGGCGGGCCGGGCGGGAGCTTCCGGACCCGCCCTAGTGGGCGTGGGCCGTCTTCACTCCCCGGGCCTCCGAGATCTCCTCGCCCGGTTCCATGGGCGCGGTCACCTCGTCGTCGTTGCGGCGGGCGCCGAAGTGGTTGAAGACCACGTTGAGCAGGACGGCCGCGACACAGCCGGTGGAGATGCCGGAGTCCAGGATGATCTGCGCGGTCTCCGGGAAGGCGTGGTAGAAGTCCGGCTTGGTGATCGGGATGATGCCGACGGCCAGCGAGACGGCCACGATGAGGACGTTGTTGTCCTTCTCCAGGCCCGCCTTGACCAGGGTCTGGATGCCGCTGGCGGCGACCGAGCCGAAGAGGACGACGCCCGCGCCGCCCAGGACCGGGCGGGGCACGACCGAGATCAGCGAGGCCGCGACCGGCGAGAGGCCCATCAGGACGAGGATGCCGCCGCCGCAGGCGACCACGAAGCGACTGCGGATCCGGGTCATGGCGACCAGGCCGACGTTCTGTGCGAAGGCGCTGCACATGAAGCCGTTGAAGAGGGGGCTGAGCGCCGAGCCGAGGGTGTCGGCGCGCAGGCCGGCCGCGATGGTCTTCTCGTCGGCGGGCCGCTCGACGATCTCGCCGAGCGCCAGCATGTCGGCGGTCGACTCGGTCATCGAGACCAGCATGACCACGCACATCGAGATGATCGCGGCGAGCGCGAACTGCGGGGCGCCGAAGTGGAAGGGGGTGGGGAAGCCGACGACGTCGGCCTCGGTGACCGGCGTGAAGTCGGTGACGCCGAAGGGTATGGCGATCAGGGTGCCCAGGACGAGGCCGACGAGGACCGCGATCTGCTTCAGGAAGCCCTTGGTGAAGCGGCGCAGCAGCAGGACCACCGCGAGGGTGATCGCGGCCAGGGCGAGGAACTTGCCCGAACCGTACTCCGCCGCCTTGGGGTCGGGCCCCTGGGCCCAGCCGAAGGCCACCGGCAGGAGCGAGATGCCGATGAGGGTGATGACGGTGCCGGTGACGACCGGCGGGAAGAATCTCACCAGCCGGGAGAACCACGGCGCGGCGAGGAAGCCGAGGAGTCCGGCGACGATGATCGCGCCGAAGATGACGGGCAGCGCGTCGGCCTTGTTCTCCGTCGTGTTGACGATGGCGATCATGGGGGCCACGCCGGCGAAGGTGACGCCGTTGACGAAGGGCAGCTTGGCGCCGATCTTCCAGACGCCCAGCGTCTGGAGGAAGGTCGCGAGGCCGGCGGTGAAGAGGCTGGCGCCGGTCAGGAAGGTCAGTTCGGTGCCGGAGAGGCCGACGGCCGCTCCGACGATCAGCGGCGGGGCGACCACGCCCGCGTACATGGCGGCCACGTGCTGGAGGCCGCTGGTGAACATCTTGAGTGGGGGCAGGGTCTCGTCGACCGGATGCTTGGTCCGGTCTTCGGGGGCGGAGCCTGCATCGTCTGCATGGCGAACCTGGGGCTTGACGACCACGGGGTTCCTCCGGTCGGGTACACGTCGGCGGTGACGCGGGTGTCAGGGAGGTGGTGCGTGCGGTGCTGTGCGCGAGGTGCGGCTCGTTCGCTGGGTGGTGCGGTGCGCCGGGTGCGGGAGGCGTGGCGCGGGGGCGGGGCGTCCGGTGGGGGGATCGGACGGGACTCCCCGTCCCTGGGGTACGACGGTCCGGCCGGCGGTGCCGTTCGGGTACGGGCGATCGCGGGACCGGTTCGGGTCCCGCGGGGCGATCGCCCGCGGAGGACCGGGCGGGGTCCTGGTGCGGGCGGCCCGGCGGGGACCGGATGCGGTCCCGTCACGGGCCGCCGTCCCGGAGCGCGGCGCTCGGTTCTTCCGTGCGCCGCACCCCGGTCGGGCTGCCGCGGACCCCGCTCGGGTCCGCGGCGACCGGTCGGGGGCCGTCCCCCCCGACCGGATTCCGGGGGAGGCTCAGCCCTGGGCCGCGATGCGGGCCAGACGCTGTGCCTCGGTGCGCGCCTCGCGCGCGATGGTGTCCTCGTCGACGGTGAGCAGGTGGTCGTTCTCGACGATCTGCCGGCCGTTGACGAAGGAGGCGGTGACCGGGGCCGCCGCGCCGAAGACGAGGGCGGTGACCGGGTCGGCGATGGTCGAGTGGCCGAGGCCGTCGACCTTCCACAGGACGAGGTCGGCGAGCTTGCCCGCCTCCAGGGAGCCGACGCTGTCGGCGCGGCCGAGGACCTGCGCGCCGCCGTAGGTGCCGAGGCGGAGGGCCTGGCGGGCGTTGAGCGCGGCCTCGCGGTGGGCGCCGAGGCGGTTGATCAGCAGCGCGTTGCGGAGTTCGGTGTGGAGTTCGCCGGACTCGTTGGAGGCGGTGCCGTCGACGCCGAGGCCGACCGGGACGCCCGCCTTCAGCATGTCGGGGACGCGGGCGATGCCGGCGGCGAGGCGCGCGTTGGACGACGGGCAGTGGGCGACGCCGGTCTTCGTGCGGGCGAAGGCGGCGATGTCGGAGTCGTTCATGTGGACGCAGTGCGCCATCCACACGTCCTCGCCGAGGAAGCCGGTCGACTCGAAGTAGTCGGTCGGGCCCATGCCGAAGAGCTCGTGGCAGAACTTCTCCTCCTCGACGGTCTCCGAGCCGTGGGTGTGCATGCGCACGCCGAGGCGGCGGCCGAGCGCGGCGCCCTCGCGGAGCAGCTCGGTGGAGATCGAGAAGGGCGAGCAGGGCGCGACGGCGACCTGCGTCATCGCGTCGAAGGAGGCGTCGTGGTACCGCTTGACGGTCTCCTCGGTCGCGGCGAGCGCGCCCTCGGTGGTCTCGACGGCGAAGTCCGGCGGCAGGCCGCCGTCCTTCTCGCTGCGGTCCATGGAGCCGCGGGCCAGGGTGAAGCGCACGCCCATCTCGGAGGCGGCGCCGATGATCGCGCCGGACAGGTCGCCGGAGCCCCGGGGGAAGACGTAGTGGTGGTCCATGGCGGTGGTGACGCCGCCGCGGGCCATCATCGCGAGCGATCCCCGGGCGGCGGCGCGCACCATGGGCTCGTCGATCCGCGCCCAGGTGGGGTAGAGCGCGACGAGCCAGTCGAAGAGGTTGTGGTCGGTGGCGAGGCCGCGGGTGATCCACTGGTAGAAGTGGTGGTGGGTGTTGACCAGGCCGGGGGTGACCAGGTGGCCGGTGGCGTCGATCCGCCGGACCACGTTCTCCAGGTTCTCGGGGGCCCTGCCGGGGCCGAGGGACTCGATCCTGTTGCCGGCGACGACGAGGTACCCGGAGGCGTACTCGGTGTCGTGCGCGTCGACGGTGGCGATCGCCGCGTTCTCGATGACGATGCGCCGGTCTGCCGAAGGTGCTGCCATGGCGGTGCTTCCTTCATTCCTCTTGGGTGGGGTGGGCACGGCAGGACCCTAGGAGGATTTGAGTGCCGGGGCCGTCTGGCGGCTCCGGGTGCCGAGATGATGGAAGAACAGGTTCAGCAGGACGGCGACGAGCGCGCCGGCGCTGATGCCGGAGCCGAGGACGGTCTGGGCCCAGGCGGGGAAGTCGGCGTAGAAGGTGGGGGCGGCGAGCGGGATGATGCCCGCGCCGAGTGCGACGGCCACCAGGATGATGTTGGAGCTGTCGTCGAGTCCGGCCTCGGAGAGGGTCCGGATGCCGCTGACGGCGATGGAGCCGAAGAGGACGATGCCGGCGCCGCCGAGGACGGGCATCGGGACCATGGAGACGACCGCGCCGAGCACCGGGAAGGCGCCGAGGACCAGGAGGGCGCCGCCGGCGACGGCGACCACGTAGCGGGAGCGGACCCGGGTGAGCGAGACGACGCCGACGTTCTGCGCGAAGGCGGAGGTGGGGAAGCCGCCGAAGACGGGGCCGAGCAGGGTGGCGATGCCGTCGGTGCGCAGGCCGCGGGTGATGGTCCTGCCGTCGCTGGGCCGTTCGCAGATCTCGCCGAGGGCGAGCATGCCGGCGCTGGACTCGGTCATGAGGACCAGCATCACGATGCACAGGGAGAGGATCGCGGCGGGCTGGAACTCGGGGGCGCCGAAGGCGAAGGGCGCGGGCAGCGCGGCGATCGGCGCCTCGCGCAGGGCGCTGAAGTCGGCCATGCCGAAGGGGATGGCGGCCAGGGTGCCGATGAGCAGGCCGAGGAGCAGGGCGACCTGCTTGAGGAAGCCCTTGCCGAAGCGCTGGAACAGCAGGACGACGACGAGGGTGAAGCCGGCGAGGGCGAGGTATCTCATCGAGCCGAAGTCGGCGGCGGTCTTGTCGCCGCCCTGGGCCCAGCTGACGGGCACCGGCATCAGGGTGACGCCGATCAGGGTGATGACGACGCCGGTGACGAGCGGCGGGAAGAAGCGCAGGAGCCGGCCGAAGAAGGGTCCGACGGCGAGGCAGAAGACACCGGCGACCATGACCGCGCCGTAGATGGCGGGGAGTTGGTGACCCGGGGCGCTGGTCTCGGCGATCGCCAGCATGGGGGCGATGCCCGCCGAGGAGGCGGCGTTGACGAACGGGAGCCGGTTGCCGGCGAAGCCGCGGACGCCGAGGGTCTGCAGGATGGTGGCGCAGCCGGCGATCAGGAGGCCGGCGGCGATGAGCCGGGTCATTCCGGCGGCGTCCAGGCCGACGGCCTGGCCGATGATGAGCGGAGGGGTGACGACGCCGGCGTACATGGCGGCGATGTGCTGGAGCGCGGCGGGGACGAGCCGCGAGGCGGGGAGCTTTTCGTCCACGGGGTGGCAGGCGGCCGGGGACGGGGCCGCGGTGGACGGGGTGGAACACGGGCCTTCGGCAGGTGCCGGCCCCTTTGCGGGCAGTGCCATGTGGGGTTCCCTCCGGTCTGGTGCCGGGCCCCGCCCGACTGCGGGCGGGCGGGGGCCGGTTCACTCAGTGCCGCTCAGAGATGAGGTGCCGCTCAGAGATTGGTCATGTCGACCGGGATCAGCGCCGTGGCGCCGTCACGCAGGACCGTGGCCTCGATGAGGCCGTACATGCGGTCCGCGGCGTAGTAGACCTCGTTGTCGTTCTTCAGCCCGAAGGGTTCGAGGTCGACCAGGAAGTGGTGCTTGTTGGGGAGCGAGAAGCGCACCTCGTCGATCTCCGCGCGGTGGTTGATGATCCGCGTGGCCATCTGGTACAGCGTCTGCTGGAGGGAGTACGAGTACGTCTCCGCGAAGGCTTCGAGCATGTGCCGCTTGGTCTGCTCGTAGGACCGCTCCCAGTTGGGCATCCGCTGCTCGTCGTCGGTCCAGTTGAACCGCCAGCGGCCGGACACCTGGGTGGCCAGGATGCGGTCGTACGCCTCCTGGAGGGTGGTGTACTGGTCCTTGATGTAGCCCCAGAACTCCGAGTTGGTGGAGTTCATGACGACGAGGTCCTTGAGGCCGGAGATGACCTCCCACTTCTCGCCGTCGTAGGTGATCTGGGTGACCCGGGTCTCCTGGCCCTTGCGGGCGAAGGAGTGGTTGACCTCGTCGGCGCCGATGAACTTGGAGTTGGCGTCCGAGGAGGCGATGCGCTCCCAGGAGTACTCCTCGATCCGGATGCGGGCCTGCTTGATCGGCTCCTGGCTCGTCACGAAGTGGCGGGCGAGGTGGATGCCGAACTGCTCGGCGGACTCGATGCCGTACTCCTTGGCGAACGCGAAGACGGTGTTCTTCGTCGTGTCGGTGGGGAGGCAGTGGGCGTTGGAGCCGGTGAGGTGGACGTCGCTGAGGTCGCCGGAGAGGGCGACAGAGACGTTCAGGTCCTTGATGTGGTGGGTGGCGCCGTCCCGCGTGATCTTGACGACGCGGTTCTCTGCTTTGCCGTACTGGTTCTGGCCGAGAATCGTGGGCATGTCTGCTAGCTCCCTCGGTAAACGGAGTAGCCGAACGGGTTGAGCAGCAGCGGTACGTGGTAGTGCTCGCCCGGCTCGACGGCGAACGTGATCGCCACCTCCGGGAAGAAAGCACCGTCCGGACCGCTGTCCCGATTCGCGGGGGCGTCCTGCTGCGCCTCGGCTTGCTGGTTCTGCTTGGTCAGGAAGTACGCCTCGGTCTCGAAGTCGAGGCGCACGTGGGTGGTGCCGACCGGCAGGGCCGGCAGGTCCTTGCACCGTCCGTCGGCGTCGGTGGCCGAGCCGCCGAGCGCGACCCACGCGGCGCCGGAGCCGGCGCGGGCGGCGAGGGTGATCGCCACGCCCTCCGCGGGGCGGCCGATGCTGGTGTCCAGGATGTGGGTGGACACCGATGCGGTGGTGTCGGTGCTCATGCGGCGGTCTCTTCCTCTGCGAGTCGGGCGAGCCGGATGCGGTTGATCTTGCCGAGTTCGGTGCGGACGGTCTCCCGCTCCGCCTCGGGCGAGTTGCCGATCCGTTCCCTGACCGCGTCGCGCATCCGCTCGCCGGTCAGACCGGTGGCGCAGATGAGGAAGACGTGGCCGAACCGGTCCTGGTAGGCCAGGTTCAGTTCGAGCATCTCGGCCTTGAGCGCGTCGGAGGCCCCGGCCATCCCGCTCTGCTCGCGGGTGGAGGTCGGGTCCCCTTCCTTCGGACGACCGATCGGCGGGTGGCCCGCCATCGCCTCGGCCAGGTCTTCCGCGGTCAGCTCGGCCATGGCGGCGTCGCTGGCGAGGAAGAGGGCTTCGGCGGTGGGGAACGGGCGCTGGGCGAGGATCTTGCTCCCCCACGCCGAACTGGAGCACACCTCGTGGAGCGCGGCGAGAGCCTCGCTGTCCGCCGTGGTGTTGAACCGGGTGAGACCCGGTGTCGTACCTGAAGTCACGGGAAGCCTCCGTGGCTGTTTTTCGCTGTGCGTCGGACGGGCTGCGGATAGCTAACGCCCTCGGCAACACGACGTCAACACTTTGTTGAAAAGTCGGTGACACGAAAGCCGTCGCCCCGACATCCGGGCGACGGCTTGTAGCCATACTTGATCAACTAGGCGTTCTTGGAGGCGTTTTCCCTGTTCAGGTAGTTGTAGACGGTGAAGCGGCTGACCCCCAGGGCGCCGGCCACCGTCTCCACTCCGTGCCGCACCGAAAAGGCACCGCGCGCCTCCAGGACCCGGACCACCTCCTGCTTGGCCTTGCGGTCCAGATCCGCCAGCGGCATTCCGTGCCGCCGCTGGAGCGCCGCGAGGATGTGGTCCAGGGAGTCCGACAGCTGCGGCAGCCGTACGGCGAGGACGTCCTGGCCGTCCCAGGAGAGGACGACGTCGTCGGCCGCCGCCTCCCCCGGCTCCAGCACTTCCGCGCCCATCGCGTCGACCAGCGGCTTCACCGCCGCCGCCAAGGGGTGCTCGGTCACTTCGCGTCCTCCCCGCCCTCACCGATCACGTTGACCTGGAGCGAGACCCGGGTGGCTCCGGCGGCGAGCGCCTTGCGCAGCAGCTCGTCGACGGCCGTGAGGACGGCGTCGGCACCGCCTTCCGCGGTGTTGCCGAAGGGGCCGACGTCGACGGCGTCCAGCTCCGCCGACTGGATGACCTCACGGGCCACGACCGCGTGGGCCGGCGCCTCGTCGAGGTCGAACGGCTCGGTCGTGAACTCCACTCTCAAACGCACCATGGCCCCACGCTACGGCCCGTACCGGGCCCCTGGGGAGCCCCGGAGCGGAGGGGGCCCCTTGACAAGGAGCGCCACCCGCTTGCAACATTCCGTCAGACAGAAACTTACTTCCGCAATACGGAAGGAGCGCCGCCCTCATGGCCCGCTTCTCAGTAGGCGCCGGCACGGACCAGCGCTTCGATGTGAACCTGTCGATCCTCTTCACGGAACTCCCGCTCCTGGAGCGCCCCGCGGCCGCCGCCGCGGCCGGCTTCACCGCGGTCGAGCTGTGGTGGCCCTGGATCGACACCGCCACCCCCGAGCAGAGCGAGCTCGACGCCCTCAAGAAGGCCCTCGACGACGCCGGCACCCGGCTGGTGGGCCTGAACTTCTACGCCGGACAGCTCCCCGGCCCGGACCGCGGCGCGGTCTCGGTCCCGGGCGAGGAGTCCGAGCGCTTCCGGGCCAACATCGACGTCGCCGCGGACTTCGCCGCCTCGGTCGGCTGCACGGCGCTCAACGCGCTCTACGGCAACCGCGTGGAGGGCGTCGACCCCAAGGCCCAGGACGCCCTCGCCCTGGAGAACCTGGTCACGGCCGCCCGCGCCGCCGACCGCGTCGGCGCGATCCTGCTGATCGAGACCCTCAACAAGCCGGAGTCGCCGCTCTACCCGCTGGTGAGCGCCCCCTCCGCGATCGAGGTCGTCGACAAGGTGAACGAGGCCACCGGGCTCGGCAACGCCAAGTTCCTCCTCGACATCTACCACCTGGCCATGAACGGCGAGGACGTCAGCGCGGTCATCGCCGAGTACGCGGCGAAGACCGGCCACGTCCAGATCGCGGACATGCCGGGCCGCGGCGCCCCGGGCACCGGCGACCTCCCGCTGGAGCAGCTCCTCGGCGAGCTGAGGAAGGCCGGTTACGACGGCTGGGTCGGCCTGGAGTACAAGGCGGCCGACGCCGCCGCGTCCTTCGAGTGGCTCCCCGCCGAGGCCCGCCCGGCCCGCTGACGCAGGCTCCCTCCCCGTATCACCTTGTTTTGAGAGGCACCCTCATGAGCAACCTCCCCAAGATCGCGTGGATCGGCCTCGGCATCATGGGCTCCCCCATGTCCGAGAACCTGATCAAGGCCGGCTACTCGGTGACCGGCTTCACCCTGGAGCAGGACAAGCTGGAGCGCCTGGCGGCCGCCGGCGGCACCGCGGCCGGCTCGATCGCCGAGGCCGTGAAGGACGCCGACGTGGTCATCACGATGGTGCCCGCCTCCCCGCAGGTCGAGGCGATCTCCTACGGCCCCGAGGGCATCCTGGAGAACGCCAAGCGGGGCGCGCTGGTCATCGACATGTCGTCGATCACCCCGCAGACCTCCGTCGACCTGGCGAAGAACGCCGCGGAGAAGGGCATCCGCGTCATCGACGCCCCCGTCTCCGGCGGCGAGGCCGGTGCCATCGAGGCCGTGCTCTCCATCATGGTCGGCGGCGAGCAGGCCGACTTCGACGAGGCCCTCCCGATCCTGGAGGCCCTCGGCAAGGTCATCGTCCTGTGCGGCCCGCACGGCTCCGGCCAGACGGTCAAGGCGGCCAACCAGCTCATCGTCGCCGTGAACATCCAGGCGTGCGCCGAGGCCGTGGTCTTCCTGGAGAAGTCCGGCGTGAACCTGACCGCCGCCCTCGACGTCCTCAACGGCGGTCTGGCCGGCTCGACCGTGCTGACCCGCAAGAAGGACAACTTCCTGAACCGGGACTTCAAGCCCGGCTTCCGGATCGACCTGCACCACAAGGACATGGGCATCGTGACCGACGCCGCCCGCAACGTCGGCGCGGCCCTCCCGGTCGGCGCCGTGGTCGCCCAGCTCGTCGCCTCGCTGCGCGCGCAGGGTGACGGCGGCCTGGACCACTCGGCCCTGCTCCGCGCGGTCGAGCGCCTCTCCGGCGCCCAGGTCTGATCCACCGCCCCGGATTCCCGGGGCCCCAGATTTCCGGTCGGCGGCGGCGCTGACACCTGTCCTGTCGCGCCCAGGCGCCGCCGCCGACCGGAACACCACACTTCATTTTCAACAAACTGTTGACGCTGTGTTCCGAGCGAACTTACGCTCCACGGCATCGTCCGCAGCATCCTGTACGGAAAGGCCGCCCCGACAAATGACGCAGCGCGTGCTTACGACCGAGTCCGGCGCCCCCGTCGCCGACAACCAGAACTCCGCCACCGCCGGCGTCGGCGGCCCCCTCCTCCTCCAGGACCAGCACCTGCTGGAGAAGCTCGCGCGCTTCAACCGTGAGCGCATCCCGGAGCGCGTGGTGCACGCCCGCGGCTCCGGCGCCTACGGCTACTTCGAGGTGACCGACGACGTCACCGCCTACACCAAGGCGGACTTCCTCGGCGAGGTCGGCAAGAAGACCGAGCTCTTCATCCGCTTCTCCACCGTGGCCGACTCGCTCGGCGGCGCCGACGCCGTCCGCGACCCGCGCGGCTTCGCGGTGAAGTTCTACACCGAAGAGGGCAACTACGACCTCGTCGGCAACAACACCCCGGTCTTCTTCATCAAGGACCCGATCAAGTTCCCCGACTTCATCCACTCCCAGAAGCGCGACCCGTTCACGGGCAAGCAGGAGGCGGACAACGTCTGGGACTTCTGGGCCCACGCCCCCGAGGCCACCCACCAGGTCACCTGGCTGATGGGCGACCGCGGCATCCCGGCGTCGTACCGGCACATGAACGGCTACGGCTCCCACACCTACCAGTGGACCAACGAGGCCGGCGAAGCCTTCTTCGTGAAGTACCACTTCAAGACCAACCAGGGCGTGCGCAGCCTCTCCTCGGAGCAGGCCGCCGAGCTCGTCGGCCAGGACGCCAACTCGCACCAGACCGACCTGCTCCAGGCCATCGAGCGCGGGGTCACCCCCTCGTGGACCCTGTACGTCCAGGTCATGCCGGCCGCCGAGGCCGCCGAGTACCGCTTCAACCCGTTCGACCTCACCAAGGTGTGGCCGCACAGCGACTACCCGCTCCAGCGCGTCGGCCGGATGGTCCTCGACCGCAACCCGGACAACGTCTTCGCCGAGGTCGAGCAGGCCGCGTTCTCCCCGAACAACTTCGTGCCGGGCATCGGCCCCTCGCCGGACAAGATGCTCCAGGGCCGCCTCTTCGCCTACGCGGACGCCCACCGCTACCGCCTCGGCGTCAACCACACCCAGCTGCCGGTGAACGCCCCGAAGGCGACCGCCGCCGACAACTACGGGCGCGACGGCCTGATGGCCACCCGCTACGGCTCGCGGCACGACAAGAACTACGAGCCCAACTCGTACCAGGGCCCGGCCCAGACCGACGCGCCGCTCTCCGCGCCGCTCGCGATCCACGGCTGGACCGGCACCCACGCCGCCCCGCAGCACACCAAGGACGACGACTTCTTCCAGGCCGGCGAGCTGTACCGGCTGATGTCGGAGGACGAGAAGTCCCGCCTGATCGCCAACATCGCCGGCGGTCTGTCCCAGGTGTCCCGCGAGGACGTCATCGAGAAGAACCTCGCCCACTTCGCCGCCGCCGACGCCGAGTACGGCAAGCGCGTCGAGGAGGCCGTCCGCGCCCTGCGCGAGGACTGATCTCGTACTCCCAGACCGCGTACGGCATCTGACGGGAGGTCAATGCCGTACGCCGTCCGGAGGCACCGGCCCGGATGAGGGGTGGTCGGTGTCCGCCGGACAGCGTGAGGACCGCGGCGGCATCGAGCCAGTGCGGTGGCCAGGACGCCCGGCCCCCTTCCTGACCTGAAGGAAGGGACCGGCCGAAGCGTCCGTCGGTGCCGCCGCGGTCCCAACGCCCGCCCCCTGTATAAGGGGACAAGCCCGGGTCCGCCCCGGGAGCCCCGCGCAGGGGCCACCCTCTCCGCCCGGCGGCGCGAACGTCCTGTCGCGCCAGCCCTCGCGCCGCCGGGCGGTCCACGAACGAGAGCGCGGAACCAGGTTTACGGTCCCTGGTTCCGCGCTCTTTCCTTTTTCACGCGCCCGCGCCCCCAGGGCCCCCGCCCGCCGCGCGCAGCCCCGCGGCGAGCGCGGCGTTGACGGTGAGCGAGGCCGCCGCCAGGACGGCCATCGCGGTCGCCGGGGAGGCCAGCTGGGCGAGCCCGCCCGCCAGTGCCGCGCTCAGCCCCTGGCAGGCGAGCATCCCGGAGGCGTGCAGGCCCAGCGCGTGCCCGGCCGTGTCGTCCGGGACCAGGGCCAGCAGCCGCTCCTGGTAAAGGAGGCTCGCGCCGTAGCCGGCGGCGGAGACCGTCACGGCCGCCACCGCCAGCGCCGTCGGCAGCCCCGCGCCGAGCGCGAAGAGCAGGTACGGGGCCGCGAGGAGGGCCTGGAGCGGTGCGGCGAGCCGCCCCCGCAGCCGCTCGGGCACGAACCTCCCGACCGCCACGTCCCCCGCCAGCATGCCGAGGGCGGCGCAGGCGAAGAGGAGCCCGGCGCGGTCGGGGGCGTACGGCACGAAGAGCGATTCGCAGCCCACGATCAGTCCGTTCGGCACCCACAGCGCCAGGTACAGCAGGCGGCGCGGGCGGGAGGAGAGCAGCCGGACGTCGGTCCGCCAGGTCTCGGCGGCCGAGGACCGGCCGGTGGCGCGCGGCGGACGGGCGGTGAGCCCCCGGCGGGCGAGGACCGCGGCGAGCAGATGGAACGCGGCGCCGACGAGGAGGGTGCCGCGCGGCGAGAGCACGGCGAGGAGCAGGCCGCCGGTGGCGAAGCCCGCGATCTGGCAGACCCCGACCGCCATGTTCATCACGGAGCGCCCGAGCAGGAACCGCTCCCGGGGCAGGATCTCGCCGAGGAGCCCGTACCGCACTCCCCCGCCGAGCGAGCCGACCAGGCCGAGGACGGCGAGGAGGCCGAACGACGCGCCGACCGGCAGTCCGGGCAGCGCCTGGAGGGCGGTGCCCGCGGCGAAGACGGCGGAGATCGCGGCGAGCGCGGTGCGCGGCGGCAGCCGGTCGGCGGCCGACAACAGCGTGAGGGCGCCGACCAGTTGGGCCAGCGACGGACCGAACAGGGCGAGCGCGCTGAGCAGCGGGGAGCCGGTGGCCCGGAAGACCAGGGTGGCGAGTCCGAGCCCGGCCACGGTCTGTGCGGCGGTCTGCGCGGCACCGGCCAGGAAGAGCGGGGTGAACTCGGGGGTGCGCAGGAGGTCGCGGTAGCGCGGCGGGGCGTCCGCCGTCGGCGGCGGGGCGGGAAGGGGCATGCGGGGAGCGTGGGGCACCCGGCCGGGCGCCGGTACTGTTTCGCGCACCGGCGAAAGCCCGTACCGGGAAGAGGTGTACGCGCCCCGGAGCCGGGAAGGCGGTCTCCGGGACGGCGAGGGCCGCGAGGCGCGGGGAGGGGTCACGGCATGGGGTGGTGGCGGGTCGGCGCGGACACGCTCGCGGGCAGCCGGTTCCTCGTATCGCCGCTCGCGGAGACCGTCGCCTCGCTGAAGACGCTGCACGCGGGCCGGGCGGGGCACCCGGGCGAGCGGGCCTGGCTCGCCCGGCACCTGCCCGCCTACCGGGCCCGGCTCGCCGCCGAACCGCTGGACGCGCTGCTGGTCCGGGCGGCGATCAGCCCCACCTGGAACGCGGACTTCCTCACCCCCACCCCGCTGGGCCACGGCGAGCGCGGCTTCGAGGAGGAGGTGGCGGTGGTCCGGGCGACCCCGCCCGCCGCCGCCCTGGCCGACCTGGCGGTGTCGGTCGGCGGCCCGGTGCCGGAGCCGCTGGCGGCGGCGCCCGACCTGCCGGGGCGGCTGGCGGCGCTGCTGGAGTGGGTGTGGCGGGAGACGGTGCTGCCGGAGTGGCCGCGCCGCCGCCGGGTGATGGAGGCCGATGTGGCGGCCCGCACGGCGCGGCTGGCGCGGGACGGCTGGGCGGCGGCCCTCGACGAGCTGTGTCCGGGCCGGACCCGCTGGCTGGGGGACGGCCGGCTCCAGGTCAACGCCCGTGATTATCCGCCGCGTTCGGTGACGGGCGGGCGGCTGCTGCTGGTGCCGGTGACGCCCGCGACGGGCTGGGTGTCGTGGGACGACGCGCCGGAGGCCGGTGAGCGGTACGCGATCGTCTACCCGTGCGCGGGCGTCCTGGCGGACGGGGCGGGCCCGCTGGTGCCCCGGGCGCTGGGCGCCCTGCTCGGGCCGGCCCGCGCGGGGGTCCTGCTGCGCCTCGAAACCCCTTTGTCCACCAGCCAGTTGGTGGCCCTGACCGGTCAGGGCCTGGGTTCGGTGGGACGGCACCTGAAGGTCCTGCACGACGCGGGCCTGATCCGCCGCCGCCGGGCGGGCCGCTCGGTCCTGTACGACCGCACGGAAGCCGGCACCGTCCTCGTACGGGCCCAGGAACGGCCCTGAGGATTCCGGGCACGGGCTTGACTCTCGGGTGACGCGAGACGGCACAGTCGGCGCCATGGAGAAACACGACCTGCTGCCGATCGGGCAGTTCTCGCAGGCCGCCGGCCTCTCGATCACCGCGCTGCGGCACTACGACGCCGGTGGCGTCCTCGTGCCGGCGTTCGTCGACCCGATGAGCGGCTACCGCTACTTCCGGCGCGACCAGGTCCGTACGGCGCAGACGATCAGGGCGCTGCGCCGGCTGGACGTCCCGGTCGAGGAGGTGCGCCGGCTCCTCGACCTCGGCGCGGCGGAGCTCTCCGCCGCGCTGCGCACCCGCCTGCACGCGGCCGAACGCCGCCTGGCGGAACAGCGCGCCACCGCCCACGACCTGCTGGACCGACTCTCCGAAGGAGCAGAGATGACCCACCGCGTCACCGTCCGCCAGGGCGCCGCCGAGCGCGTCCTCGTCCGCGCCGCGACCCTCGGCAACTCCGGGCTCGACGCCTTCCTGCGCGACGCCTACCAGGAGCTGTACGCGGCCGCCGGCCGTGGCCCGCTCACCTTCGCCGGCCCCGCCTTCATCCGCTTCCACGGGGTGTGCGACGACGAGAACGAGACGCTCGTCGAGGCGTGCCTGCCCTTCTGGAAGGACGGCGCGCAGCCGGCCGGACTGCCCGAGGGC
Source organism: Streptomyces termitum (assembly GCF_014650175.1). Taxonomy (GTDB): domain Bacteria; phylum Actinomycetota; class Actinomycetes; order Streptomycetales; family Streptomycetaceae; genus Streptomyces; species Streptomyces termitum. Next base: position 12,451 of record NZ_BMUL01000029.1, on the reverse strand, counting down.
ATCACCGTGCGCGACCTGCCCGAGACCGCCCTCGCCTGCACGGAGGTCCAGGGGGCGGCCGCCGCCTTCCCCCGGATACTCGGCGCGTACGACGTCGTCGCCGGCTGGATCGCCGAGCACGGCTTCGCCTTCGCGGGCCCGGTCCGGCTGATCCACCGCCGCTGGACCGGGACCCCCGACTCCCCGGAGAACCTGCTGGAGATCGCCTGGCCGATCGAGGACCCCGGCGCCCCGCGGGACTGACGGGGGCTCCGGGTCAGCCCCCGCCGAGGCCGGCCCAGGCGCGCAGGCGCGGGCCGAGGTCGACGGCGTGGGGCAGGCGGGCGAGGGCGGCGGGGGCGGTCCTCACGCCCCGGCGGGCGAGGCCGTCGGCGAGGGCGGCCCAGTGCGCGGCGGCGGCCTCCTCGGCGGTCTCGCCGCCGTGGGGCTCGTCGGGGGCCGACGACCGTGCGGGCGGTCTCGGCCAGGGAGTCCCGGGTGAGGAGGGCCCGGAGGTCGCCGTCGCCCAGGACGCTCTCGGCCCAGCCCCGGTCGTCGAGGAGGACGAGGACGCGCCCGTCGGAGAGTTCGGCCTCCAGCCGGGCCGACACCGACACCTGGCGGGCGGTGGTGTGCGCCTCGTCCAGCTCGGCGCGGGTGACCAGGCGGACGACGGTGGTCATGGGGTCCTCCTCGCCATACGGCTCCGGCTTCGGCTCCTGCTGTGGCTCTCCAATCTATCCGCCGTCCCCCGAACGTGCCGCGTGCCCGGCCGGTGGGGAACCGGCCGGGCACGGGTCTCGCGGGGACGGGGACCCCGGAGGCGGGGCCGCGGGCCCCGTGCGCGAGGCGACGGGGCGGGCGCGGGCCCGGGTGGATCAGACCGCGAGCGGCTTGATCGCGGTCGGGGCGTGGCCCGGCTCGGTGGCCAGGTCCTCGAACTCGGTGACGTCGCTCATGTCGACGGTCCGGCTCATCGCGATGTTGGTGATGCGCTCCAGGATCGCCTCGACGACGACCGGGACCTGGTGCTCGACGGCCAGCTTCTTGGCCCGCTCCAGCGCCTCGCCCAGCTCCTCCGGGTCGGTGACGCGGATGGCCTTGACGCCGAGGCCCTCGGCGACCTTGACGTGGTCGACGCCGTAGGCGCCGATCTCGGGGGTGTTGATGTTCTCGAACTCGAGGTTGACCTCGAAGTTGATGCCGAGGCCGATCTGGGCCTGGCGGATCAGGCCGAGGTAGGCGTTGTTCACGAGGACGTGGACGTAGGGGACCTTGTGCTGGGCGGCGACCGCCAGCTCCTCGATCATGAACTGGAAGTCGTAGTCGCCGGAGAGCGCGACGACCGGGGTCTCCGGGTCGGCGGTGGCGGCGCCGATGGCGGCCGGGATGGTCCAGCCGAGCGGGCCGGCCTGGCCGCAGTTGATCCAGTGGCGCGGCTTGTAGACGTGCAGGAACTGCGCGGCGGCGATCTGGGAGAGGCCGATGGTGGTGACGTACCGGGTCTCCGGGCCGAAGGCCCTGTTCATCTCCTCGTAGACGCGCTGCGGCTTGATCGGCACGTTGTCGAAGTGCGTGCGGCGCTGGAGGGTGGCCTTGCGCTCCTGCGCGGAGGCGGCCCAGGCGGTGAAGTCGGGGAGCCGGCCCGCGGCCTTCCACTCCGTGGCGATGGCGACGAAGAGCTCCAGGGCGGCCTTGGCGTCGGAGGCGATGCCGTAGTCCGGGGCGAAGATCTTGCCGATCTGGGTGGGCTCGACGTCGACGTGGACGAACTTCCGGCCCTGGGTGTAGGCGTCGAGGTTGTAGCCGGTGTGGCGGTTGGCCCAGCGGTTGCCGATGCCGAGGACGAAGTCGGACTCCAGGAAGGTCGCGTTGCCGTAGCGGTGCGCGGTCTGGACGCCGACCATGCCGGCGGCGAGCGCGTGGTCGTCCGGGATGGTGCCCCAGCCCATGAGGGTGGAGATGACCGGGATGCCGGTCAGTTCGGCGAACTCGACGAGGAGGTCGGTGGCGTCGGCGTTGATGATGCCGCCGCCGGCCACGATCAGCGGGCGCTCGGACTCCAGGAGGAAGCCGAGGGCCTTCTCGGCCTGGGCGCGGGTGGCCCGCGGCTTGTAGACCGGCAGCGGCTCGTAGGTCTCGGGGTCGAACTCGATCTCGGTCTGCTGGACGTCGATCGGGAGGTCGATGAGGACCGGGCCGGGGCGGCCGGAGCGCATCAGGTGGAAGGCCTGCTGGAAGACGCCGGGGACCTGCGCGGCCTCCAGGACGGTGGTGGCCTTCTTGGTGACCGGACCCGCGATGGCGGCGATGTCGACGGCCTGGAAGTCCTCCTTGTGGAGCTTCGAGACCGGGGCCTGGCCGGTGATGCACAGGATCGGGATCGAGTCCGCGATGGCCGAGTACAGGCCGGTGATCATGTCGGTGCCGGCGGGGCCGGAGGTGCCGATGCAGACGCCGATGTTGCCGGGCTTGGCGCGGGTGTAGCCCTCCGCCATGTGGGAGGCGCCCTCGACGTGGCGGGCGAGCGTGTGGCTGATGCCGCCGACGTTCTTGAGCTCGCGGTAGAAGGGGTTGATCGCCGCGCCGGGCACGCCGAACGCGTTGGTGACGCCTTCGCGCTTGAGGATCTCAACGGCCGCTGCGGCGGCGGTCATACGGGGCATGGGAGGACTCCTGCTTCAACCGGGGGGAGACAGGGGGCCGGACGGACCGCCCGAACCTTGTTTCCATAATGCGGAAGTTCTGTTCTGCTATACGGAAGCAATGTAAGTGGGGGTCGGGGAGCCGTCAAGGGACCGCCCGCCGGGCGGGCACCTCCCGGGGGCCGGACGGCGCCGGACCGGACCTCCCCCAGCAGGTCGGGAGCGGGCCGGAAGGAGAGCGGAGGCGGATCGGGCGGGAACGGAGAAGGACGGCGGAAAGGCGGCGGAAGGTGGCCGGGAAACGCCCCTGATGACCGAAGTCGGCCCCCCGAACGGCCGGATGGGTGGACGATGGACGGGCGAGAAGAGGGGGTTCGGCGTGAGTGAGTCGGTATCGGTGCGCTGTCCGGAGTGCCTGCGGACACATCCGTACGCGGCACCCGTCTTCCCCTGCGCCTGCGGAAGCCCGGTCGCCCCGCCGCTGCTCCCCGGCGGCGCCCCCGAACCGATCCGGCACCGCACCTGGCGGGAGGAGTGGGTCACCGTGCGCTGCGCGGCCTGCGGGCGCGAGGACGACTGGCCCCAGCCGGAGCTCGGCTGCCCCTGCGGGACGCTGCTCCGGGTCCCGGTCACCCCGGTCCCCGCGGCACCCGCGCCGGACGCGTCCGCCGGGGCGGGCGGGACGGCGTACGGGACGGACGCGCCGCACGGGAGCCCGGCGGCGCACGAGGCCGACGCGCCCCGCGGGAGCGCGGAGCCGTACGGGGCCGACAGGACGTACGGGAGCACGGAGCCGTACGGGACCGGCAGGATGTACGGGACCGATGAGGCGTACGGGGCCGACGAGGCGTACGACGTCCCGCCCGTGCCGTACGAACCGCTCGACCCGCACGCCCTCGACGACGGCTGGGGCGCGTGGGACGCCCGGCTCGACGGAGCCGGCGAGCCCGACGCCCTCGCCGACGACGCGGCGTCCCCGTACCCGCACCCGTCCCCGTATCCGTACTCCTCCGCCCCCGACCGGACCGGCACCCCGCCGTTCTCCGAGCGGTACCCCGCCCACATCCCGCCGCCTCCGCGGACGGGTCCCGCGGCGCGGCGGGGCCCCTTCCGGCCGGTCACGATCCGCACCGCGCGGGACACGGTCGCCGCCGCGGCCGCGTACCTGGCCTGGCTCGGCTTCGAGGAGGTGCGGCAGCCGGAGGACCGGCACGCCGCCGGAGCCGACCTGCGCGGCCCCGGCCTCGTCGCCCAGGTCGACCCGAGCACCGCCCCGGCCGGGCTGCGGGCCGTGGAGTGCCTCTGGCTGCACGGGATGAACGCCTCCGCCGTCGCCGTCTTCTTCTCGCTGGCCGGATACACCCCGGAGGCGCGGGCGCGGGCCGCCGAGGTCCGGCTGCCCCTCTTCGTGCTCGACCTCACCGGCACCCCGCAGCCCGTGAACGACGCCGCCGACGAACTGACCTCGGGCGGCGCCGTCTGAGGCGCCCCGCCCCGAAGCCGCCGCGCTCCGCGGGCCACCGCCCGAAGAGCCCCGTCCGAGCCGAGCCGCGCCCTTGCGCGCGGGGAACGGATCCGGCCATTCACGCGTGAGGACCCCCCTCCCCCGGGCACAAAGAACCTGGGGGTGGACGGCATGGGGACGGGGAGCGGATGGTTCGTGGCGGCGGTCGTCGCGGCCTGGGCCGAAGTACTGACCGCGGCGGTCCTGCTGCGCACGCGGAACGGGTCCGGTACGGGCTCCGCCGGGGCGACGCCCGGCCCGGAGGGCCTGGCCCTGCTGCGCGGCGGACGGCTGGCGGCGGTGACGGTCGCCCTGGTGGCGCTGCACCAGCACGGAGCGGTCGCAGCCGGGCGCAAACGCACGATTCGGGCCAACGGCGGGCCGGGCCGGACCCGGGACCCGGTGCAGCTGGGCGTCCACCGCTCGCTGCGCAACGCCCTGGGACTGCGGGAACTCGCCCTGCGCCCCGAGGCCCGGCGGGCGGTCGACGGACTGCGGGCCGAGCTGGGGCGGGCGGGGCTGCTGCGCCCGCCGGGGCGGCGGCGCGCGGCCTGGCTGCTGCTGGCCGCCGTGCCGCCGACCTTCGCGGCGGGGGTCGCGGCGAGCGGGGCCGCGCTCGGCACGGTGGTCGCGGCCGGGCTGCCCGTCCTGGTGGCGGCGCCGACCCTGCTGTGCCTGCCACCCGCCACCCGGGCCGCCCGGCGGCTGCTGGCCGAGCTGCGGGAGCGGCACCCGCTGCCCGCGCACCGGCGCGAGGTGACGGACGGCCGGCTGGTCCAGCTCTACGTGGCGCTGTACGGCGACCCGGCCCTCGCCCTGTTCCTGCCGCGCTTCTCCCGGGACAGCGGCCTGCTGTCCCGCCCGGAACCGCCGGAGGAGCGCCCGTGACGCCGGGGCATACTGGCGTATGCGCATCAGAGCGGCCGAACCGGCCGAACTCCCGCTGCTCCAGTCCATCGAACGCGCGGCGGGCGAACCCTTCCGCGGTCTCGGCATGGCGGCGATCGCCGAGGACGACCCCCTGCCCCTGGACGTCCTGGAGGGCTACCGGGCCGCGGGCCGGGCCTGGGTGGCGGTCGACGGGGACGACCGGCCCGTCGCGTACCTGCTGGCGGAGACCGTCGACGGCGCGGCCCACATCGAGCAGGTGTCGGTGCACCCCGACGCCGCCCGCCGGGGCGTCGGCCGGGCGCTGATCGAGCACCTGGCGCGGGCCGCCCGGGAGGAGGGCCTGTCGGCCCTCACCCTGACGACCTTCGTCGAGGTGCCGTGGAACGCCCCCTACTACACCCGCCTGGGCTTCCGCCCGCTCACCGACGGCGACCCGGCCCTGACCGACGGCCTGCGCGCCATCGGCCGCGCCGAGGCCGCCCACGGCCTGGCCGCCTGGCCCCGCGTCTGCATGCGCCGCGACCTGCCCACCCCGGAGGAGGCCGCCGTCTAGGGCATGTCCGGCGATCCCCCGCCGGTACCGGCAGCGAACGGCCGCCGCCCCTGCCGGTCGCGGGCAGTGCCCGGGGCGTCCCGGGCGTGCCACCCTTCCCACGGTCCCCGGACGGGACCGGCGGGACGGCGAGGGGGCGGACATGAGCGGACGGCGGAGCCGGGTGGCGGAGTGGACGCGGGACTGGAGCACCCGGCGTGCGGTCGCGGTCTACGCGGTGGCCCAGTGCGCCCTGCTCGGGCTGATCGCCGCCGTGCTCGGGGCGCTGGGCCCGGGCCCGCTCCCCGTGGGCGCGGTCCTCGTGTGGCTCGGCCCGGCGGCGGGCGGACTCGTGGGCGTCCTGCGGGACCGCCGCGCCCGGGAGCCGTAGGGCCCCCTTCGCCTCCAGGCCCGCGGAGCCCCGCCCCGCCCGGTCCTAGTCCCCGTACCGCTCCCGGAGTTCGACCTTCCGTACCTTTCCGCTGACCGTCATGGGGAACTCGGCGAGGACCTCCAGGCGGCGCGGGACCTTGTAGTGGGCGAGGCGGTCGCGGCAGAAGGCGGTGAGGTCGTCGAGGGTCGGCGGGTCGGCCGGGTCGCGGGGGATCACGCAGGCGAGGATCTCCTCGCCGTACCGCGCGTCGGACACGCCGACGACCTGCACGTCCGCGATCTTGGGGTGGCCGTAGAGGAACTCCTCGATCTCGCGCGGGTACACGTTCTCGCCACCCCGGATGATCATGTCCTTGATGCGGCCGACGATCCGCACGTAGCCGTCGTCCCGCATCACCGCCAGGTCGCCGGTGTGCATCCAGCGGCCCGCGTCGACGACCTCGGCGGTCTTCTCCGGCTCGTCCCAGTAGCCGAGCATCACGCCGTAGCCCCGGGTGCACAGTTCGCCCGCCGCGCCGCGCGGGACGGTAAGGCCGGTGGCCGGGTCGACTACCTTGACCTCGACGTGCGGCAGGACCCGGCCGACGGTGCCGGTGCGGCGCTCCAGGTCGTCGTCGCGGCGGGTCTGGGTGGAGACGGGCGAGGTCTCCGTCATGCCGTAACAGATCGACACCTCCGCCATGTTCATCTCGGCGACCACCCGCTTCATCACCTCCTCCGGGCACGGCGAGCCCGCCATGATGCCGGTGCGGAGGGTGGAGAGGTCGTACGAGGCGAAGTCGGGCAGGTTCAGCTCGGCGATGAACATGGTGGGCACCCCGTAGAGCGAGGTGCAGCGCTCCTCCTGGACGGCGCGGAGGGTGGCCGCCGGGTCGAAGGAGGCGGCCGGGACGACGACGCAGGCGCCGTGCGAGGTGGCGGCCAGATTGCCCATCACCATGCCGAAGCAGTGGTAGAAGGGCACCGGCACGCAGATCCGGTCCTCCTCCGTGTAGGCGATCATCTCGCCCACGAAGTAACCGTTGTTGAGGATGTTGTGGTGGGAGAGCGTGGCGCCCTTCGGGAAGCCGGTGGTGCCCGAGGTGTACTGGATGTTGACCGGCTCGTCGGCGGAGAGCGGCTCGGGGACGAGGCCGCCCGCGTCGCGGGACGCGAAGGCGTCCCAGCTCGCGTCGCCGAAGTAGACCGCCTCCCGCAGCCCGGGGCGCCCGCCCCGCACCTCCTCGACCATCGCCCGGTAGTCGCTGCCCTTGTGGGTGAGCGAGGCGAACAGCATCGAGACGCCCGACTGGTCGAGCACATAGGCGAGTTCGTGGGCGCGGTAGGCCGGGTTGATGGTGACCATGACGGCGCCGACGCGGGCGGTGGCGTACTGCACCAGCACCCATTCGGCGCAGTTGACGGCCCAGATGCCGACCCGGTCGCCCTTGCCGACGCCGCTGCCGAGGAGCGCCCCGGCGAGCCGGTCCACCTCGGCGCCGAACTCGGCGTAGGTCCAGCGCCGTCCGGTCGGCAGGTCGACAAGAGCCTCCCGGCCGGGAAAGGCGGCGACGGCCCGGTCGAGGTTCGCGCCGATGGTGTCGCCGAGCAGCGGGGTTTCCGACACCCCGTGCGCGTAGGAGAGTTCCGTACCGGTCACTTCAGGTCCCCCTCGGTGAACTCGGGCCCGGTGGGGGCGCCTTCGGCGGTGAGGCGGCGCAGCTCCACCCGGCGGATCTTGCCGGAGACGGTCTTGGGCAGGTCGGCGAACTCGATGCGGCGGACCCGCTTGTACGGGGCGAGCACGGCCCGCGAGTGGGCGAAGAGCGCGCGGGCGGTCTCCGCGTCGGGCTCGAAGCCCTCGGCGAGGACGACGTACGCCTTGGGGACGGCGAGCCGCAGCGGGTCGGGGGCGGGGACGACGGCGGCCTCGGCGACGGCCTCGTGCTCCAGGAGGGCGCTCTCCAGCTCGAAGGGGCTGATCTTGTAGTCGCTGGCCTTGAAGACGTCGTCGGCCCGGCCCACGTAGTGGATGTAGCCGTCCTCGTCCCGGCTGCCGATGTCGCCGGTGCGGTAGTAGCCGCCGGCCATCGCCTCGGCGGTCTTCTCCGGGTCGCCGTGGTAGCCGGTCATCAGGCCGACCGGGCGGGCCGACAGGTCGAGGCAGATCTCGCCCTCGGCGACGTCCGGGGTGCCGGTCACCGGGTCGACCAGGGTGACCCGGTAGCCGGGGCTGGGACGGCCCATGGAGCCCTCCTTCAGCGGCTGGCCGGGGCTGTTGGAGACCTGGACGGCGGTCTCGGTCTGCCCGAAGCCGTCGCGGATGGTGACGCCCCAGGCGCGCCGGACCGCCTCGATGACCTCCGGGTTGAGCGGTTCCCCGGCGGCGACGACCTCGCGCGGCGGGGTGGCGAGCCGGCCGAGGTCGGACTGGATGAGCATGCGCCACACGGTCGGCGGGGCGCAGAAGGAGGTGACGCCGTGCCGGTCCATCTCGGCCATCAGGCGGCCCGCGTCGAAGCGCGTGTAGTTGTGGATGAAGACGGTCGCGCCGGCGTTCCAGGGGGCGAAGAGGTTCGACCAGGCGTGCTTGGCCCAGCCCGGCGAGGAGATGTTGAGGTGGACGTCGCCGGGCTTGAGCCCGATCCAGTACATCGTGGCCAGGTGCCCCACCGGGTACGAGGTGTGGGTGTGCTCGACGAGCTTGGGGCGGGCGGTGGTGCCGGAGGTGAAGTAGAGCATCAGCGTGTCGTCGGCCGGGGTGGGGCCGTCGGGCGCGAAGACCTCGGAGGCGGCGGCGGAGTCCTCGTACCCCGTCCAGCCCTCCCGGGCGCCGCCGACCGTGATCCGGCCGTAGTCGCCGGGCACCTCGTCGAACTTGGCGGTGTCCTCGGCGCGCGCGATCACGTGCCGGGCCCGGCCGCGCTCGATCCGGTCGCGCAGGTCGGCGGGGCCGAGGAGCGGGGTGGCGGGGATGACGACGGCGCGCAGCTTCATCGCGGCGAGCATGGTCTCCCACAGCTCGGTCTGGTTGCCCAGCATGACGATGATCCGGTCCCCGGCGGCGACGCCCCGGGCACGCAGCCAGTTCGCGACCCGGTTCGAGCGGGCGGACATCTCGGCGAAGCTCACCTTGGCCTCGGAGCCGTCCTCCTCGACGAGGTGGAGGGCGGTGGCGTCGTTGCCCTCGGCGATGACGTCGAACCACTCCAGCGCCCAGTTGAACCGCTCGGGACGGGGCCAGGCGAAGCCCTCGTACGCCGCTGTGTAGTCCTCGCGGTGCCGGAGCAGGAAGTCCCGGGCGGCCCGGAACTCCTCGGTCGCGCTGGTTGCCGTCATGTGTCCTCCTCGTTGCGGGACCCGTCCCGCTCATCGTGTAATCGGTGACCCAGGTCTCACTACCCCCGTTCGGGGGTGTTCGGGGGGACCGTGGAAGGAGTGTTCTTCCGTGTCGGAGCGGATGGAAGCGATGGAAGCGGTGGAGCTGCGGGCGGCGCTGGTGCGGCTGCGCCGGGGCAGCGGGCTGCCCGTGGTCTTCGGCGGGCTGTTCCGGGACGGCGGGCCCCGGCTGCGGATCGCCGAGCTGCACGGGGCGGTCACCCCCGCCCTGCGCGGCCTGGTCATCTCCACCGGCTCCGGCCTGGGCGGGAAGTGCCTGGCACTGGGCCGGCCGTGCGCGGTGACGGACTACCCGGCGGCCCGGCACATCACGCACGAGTACGACGTGCCGGTGTCGGCGGAGGGGCTGCGCTCGGTGGTCGCGGTGCCGGTGGTGGTCCGGCGGCAGGTGCGCGGGGTGCTGTACGGGGCGCTGCGGGACGCGCTGCCGCTGGGCGAGCGGGTCCTGGACGCGGCGGTGGCGGCGGCCCGGGACGTGGAGCAGGCGCTGGCGGTGCGGGACGAGGCGGCCCGGCTGGCGGAGCCGCCGGCCGGGGCGGACCCGTCGTGGGAGGAGGTCCGGCAGGCGTACGGCGAGCTGCGGGCGCTCGCGCCGCGGGTGGTGGACCCGGCGCTGCGGGCCCGGCTGCTGGCCGTCTGCGGCCGGCTGGAGACCGCCGCCGGGGGGCCGGCGGCGCCGGTGGCGGACGTGCGGCTGACGCCGCGCGAGACGGACGTCCTGGCGGCGGTCGCCTCGGGGGCGACGAACGCGACGGCGGGCCGGCGGCTGGGGCTGAGCCCGGAGACGGTGAAGGGGTACCTGCGTTCGGCGATGCGGAAGCTGGGCGCCCACACCCGTCTGGAGGCCGTCGTCTCCGCCCGCCGCGCGGGCCTCCTGCCCTGACCCCTCCCCGTCAGCCTTCCGCGCCGCCCTCCGCGCGGAAGACGATGTCGTACGGGCTCCGCGCGGTGAGCCGCAGGACCCGCTCGGCCTCCTCGGTGAGCGCGGCCCGGTCGGCGCGGGCGACCGGGGCGAAGGGCTCAAGGGTCAGGGTGACGCGGTCCTTGCCCTCGTCCAGGTACCAGAGCCCGGCGACGGCCCCGTCGAGGAGGAGGACGCGGTGGGCCTGGTTGCCGGTCCAGGTGCGGTGCCGGTACTCCTCCGGGACGATCCGGCGCCGGTCGGCGTGGGAGAGCAGCAGGTTGTCGAACTCGGGCAGCAGGCGCGGCGGGGCCGGCACGTCCGGGTCGGGGCGGGGCGCGTCCGGCAGGTCGAAGAGTTCGGTGCCGTCCTCGTCGCGCAGGGCGAGGAGCCGGGGCCGCAGCCGGTCGAAGACGGGCCGCAGCCGGGTCAGCCCGCACCAGGTCTGGGCGTCCTTGACGGAGGCGGGCCCGAAGGCGCCGAGGTAGCGCAGGACGAGCTCCTCGGCGTCGGCGGCGTCGTACCCGTGGCCGGGGAACCAGCGGTCGGCGGTGGTGAGCCGCACCTGCCCGCTGCGGCCCCACAGGCCGCGCGGGGTGGTCTGGACGAGCGGCAGGAGGCAGCGGGCGGCGAGGGTGAGGGCCTGCGGGTCGGCGGCGGGCCACTCCCGGAGCAGGTGCGCGCGGATCTCGCCGGGGGTACGGGGCTCCGCCTCGACGAAGGCGCGGGCGAGGGCGGCGAGCCGGTCGGGGTCGGCCCCGGCGAGCCCCTTGCGGAACATCGCGAGTTCCCGGGAGATGGCCCCCGACTGGACGAGGGCGCGCAGGGCGACCGTGTCGCGGGCGGTGTGGGTGTGGACGGTGGAGCGCAGGCTCGCGATCCGGGCCACGGCCCGGGACTCCATCAGCGCGGAGAGGTCCTCGGGCCGGAAGCCGCCGAGGCGGGCGGCGAGGGCGTAGTACGGGGGCTTGGTGTTCTGCGCCTGGAGTCCGACCAGGTGGTGCACGGCCTCCTCGGCCCCGAGCGGCGAGGGGTTCAGGAGCAGTTGGCGGGCGAGGGTGGCACGGCCGAGCGCGCGGCGGGAGAGCGGGGGGAGGGCGTCCATGGGAGGGACGGTACAAGCCGTACAGGACAGATTCCGTCCGCTATGAGCGGCCGCCCTAGGGGGTGTATCGAAAGCGGCGACGGTTCGCTGCTCCTCGAAAAGATCAGTCGCAGTGATGCTCACGAAGACTGCGGACTCTGGGCCGTGCCGTGGGCCAGGTCGGCCAGCCGTTCCGCGTCGGGGGTGCCGGGTTCGGCCGACCAGAGCACGAGTTGCTGTTCCGGGGCGCCGGCGTAGCGGAAGGTGTCCCAGTCGAGGGTGAGATCGCCGACGACGGGGTGTCTGATGCGTTTGCTGCCGAAGTCCTGGTGCGCGACGCGGTGCTCGGCCCACCAGACCCGGAACTGCCGATCGGCGACGGCCAGCTCGCCCACGAGGGCGGTGAGGGCTGGGTCCGTCGGATTCGTTCCGGCTTCCATGCGCAGGACTTCGACGCAGGTGCGGGCCACGTCTTCCCAGTCCGGGTAGATGTCGCGCATCACCGGGTCGGTGAAGACCATGCGAACGTAGTTGCGCTCGGGCTCGGGCACGGTCGCGGAGTCGCACAGCAGATGTGCTGCCAGTGGGTTCCAGGCGAGGATGTCGAGGCGCGGGCCGAAGACGAGGGCGGGCGTACCGGTGAGCTGGCCGAGCAGCCGGGTCAGGTGCGGGTGCACTTTGGGGCGCGGGGACCGGCGCGGCGTCTTGCGGTGTCCGGCGCGCGCGGCCTGGTCGACCAGTCCTTCCGCGTACGTCCTCTGGTCGGCGTCCAGCCGCAGCTCCCGCGCGAGGGACTCAAGTACCGGCGGCGACGGTGCCAGTCGGCCCTGCTCGATGCGTACGTAGTAGTCGGTACTGATGGCGGCGAGCTCGGCCACCTCCTCGCGGCGCAGCCCCCGCACGCGGCGCTGGGTGTGGGTGCGCTCGGGGAGCCCGACCTGTGCCGGTGTGAGTTCACCACGGCGGTGCTTGAAGAACTCACCGAGCTCACGAAGATGCACGGAATCAGCCATTCCTTCAGCATGGCACCGAGGGAAAAGCTCTGCCTGGGAGAGATCCTTCCTAGGCAGTGTCTTCAAATGATTACCGCTGGTGGATCATGGTGCTGTGATACGTCGCCATGAACTGTCGGATGCCGAGTGGG
>NZ_BMUL01000028.1 GCF_014650175.1 Streptomyces termitum | reverse complement strand
CGGGGGTGTGGTGACGGGCGGGGTGGTGACGGGGGGCGTGGTCACCGGCGGGGTCGTCACCGGGGGCGTGGTGACGGGGGGCGTCGTGACCGGGGGCGTGGTCACCGGGGGCGTGGTGACCGGCGGGGTGGTCGCGGGCGGGGTGGTGGGGTGGCAGCCCGGCCCCTCCTCCCCGTACTCGCAGTCGCCCGGCGGGTGGGTGGCCGGGGGCGTGGTCGCCGGCGGGGTGGTGGGCGGGTGGGTGACCGGAGGCGTGGGCTCCTCGCCGTAGCCGTCGGAGCCCTGCTCGCCCTGCGGGGCCTTCTGCCCGCAGAGGTCGGCGACGGCCGCGGCGGCGTAGCCGCTCAGGTCGGCGCAGACCTTCGGCGGGAGCGGGGCCCTGCCGGAGCCGGGATCGCCCGTGCCGGGGTGGGCGTTCGCGGCCAGGGCGAATCCGCCGGTCAGCGAGAGCATTCCGGTCGCTGCCGCCGCGATGAGTACTTTCCTGCTGATGATGGACCGCATACCGCTCTTCCTCGGGAGAAAGGGAGAGACCGGCGAGGATCCCCCCTCGCTCCGACCGGCCGTGTCCCCTCGCTGACGTTCGCGTGGGGACGGACCAGACAGTAGGAGCGGCACGCCGTGAGGCGGCGAGGCCACACGGACACCGGTCAGAAAATCATTCGATCAGCCGCCGAGCGGGTTGACCGGGAGGCCACCGATCAGCGGAAGGCCCTTGCCCGTCTTGTTCAGCTGGGTGGCGGCGTCCGTGACGCTCTTGACCGGGGAGCCGTCGGTGGTGCTGCTGAGCGCGTCCGACTTCAGCCCGTGGGCGGCGATCGTCTCCAGGCCACCGTTGAGGCTGGTCGGGGTCAGCGCCTCGGGGCTGAGGGCCATGGCGGGGGCGGCGACGCCGAGGGCCATGAGCGAACCGGCGAAGACCGCGGCGGCCTTGGTGGGCTTCATGGGGGATTCCTTCCTCTGTTCTTTCAAATCACGTTCCGCACAGGCTTCTTGGAGAATTCCCGTACGACGTTCCGTCTTCTGTAACGAGAGGTTCGCTCCCCGGAAACTCCGGGATCGAGGATTTCTCGACTACTGCACCCGATCGAAGGCGACCGGTGTGATTTCCGGATGACCGCACGCGCCCCCGCACGCGCCGGCGGCGACGGCCCCTCCGACGGTGCGGCGGGCGGGCCGGGGGCCGCGGGGCGCGGCGGAGCGGGAGAGCGCACACGCGTTCGCCTCCTCGCGCGCCGGATCGCGCCCCCTCCGCGGTGCCTGCGGATATAGCGCTCAGCGATCACGGAACTACAGAGCGCCACACCTTCGTTCGGGTGAATCAGCGGCCCGCCCCTGCCCTTCCGGGGGCGTACGCCGTTGCACCGGGCGGCGCACGGGGGTGCGTCCGAACGGGTGTCGGCCCCAGGGCCACAAGGAAAAAGCCGGTGCGCCCACCGTCGGGTGGGCGCACCGGCTTCGGAAGGACCGATCAGACGTGCGAGGTCAGGCGTTGACGCAGGTGTTGCCGAAGGCCGGGTTCAGCGCGCCGATGACGCTGACGGTGTTGCCGCAGAGGTTCACCGGGACGTGCACCGGGATCTGGACGACATTGCCGGAGCCGACGCCGGGGGACTTCACGGCGGCGCCCTCGGCGATGGAGTCGGCGGCGGCAGCACCGGCGGCACCGGCGACCGCGGCGGCGGCACCCACGGTCAGGACAACGGCCTTCGCGATACGGGACATGGAGAAGTTCTCCTCGATCGATTTCCAACGGGGACTGCCCGGACTGTTCGGCCCGGCTCCCTCAACAACGCTCCGGCTTTTCATCGGTTGCTCTCCCGAACGGGTGACGTCGATCCGATCTTTGGCCCGGAGGAGGGCCATTCGAGCGACGGCCCGAAGAAAGGCGCAACACGCTCAACGACGAACCCGCCGCACAGATACGGGAGTTAGCTTTTCCCGCCGTCTAATGCTTACTATCGCCCGGCTCCGGCGTTATAACGTTTCAGAACGTTGCTTCCGGGCCCGCCGCGCGTTCACCCTTTTCGTGCGGACGACACCTCTCCTCTCCCCCGGTCTTCACGGGTCTTCCCTTCCTTCTCTCAGCAAAGCGGAGAACCTGTATGCGGAATTCAGCGCTTCTCCCTGTGCGGCGCAGCGTACGGCGCTGACATGAGCGCCCCGATCGAGGCGGGCCCGGGGTCCGCCACCGTCCTGCACGCGGTCCAGCCCGGCGACGGCGGGGTCGCCCGGGTCGTCGCCGACCTGGTGCGGGCCCAGCGCTCCGCCGGACTGCGGCCCGTCGTCGCCTGCCCGCCCGGCACCGCCCTCGCCGCCGAACTGCGCGCCGGAGGGGCGGAGGTCCACGACTGGCGGGCCGGCCGCGACCCCGGCCCGGCGCTCGTCCGCGAGACCCGCGACCTGGCCCGGGTGGTCCGGGCCGTCCGGCCCGCCCTGGTCCACGCGCACTCGGCCAAGGCGGGGCTGTGCGCCCGGCTCGCCGTGCGCGGCCGGATCCCGACCGTCTACCAGCCGCACGCCTGGTCCTTCGAGGCCGTCACCGGCACCACCGCCGCACTCGCGCGCCGCTGGGAGCGGTTCGGGGCCCGCTGGGCGGACCGGGTCCTGTGCGTCAGCGAGGCGGAGCGGCGTACCGGCGAGGCGGCCGGGGTGCCGGCGGCCTGGTCGGTCGTCCACAACGGGGTGGACACGGCCCGCTTCGCGACCGGCGGGCCGGCCGGGAACCCGGCGCCGACCGCCGTGTGCGTGGGACGGCTGTGCCGGCAGAAGGGCCAGGACGTGCTGCTCGCCGCCTGGTCCGCCGTCCTCGCCGAGGTGCCGGCCGCCCGGCTGGTGCTGGTCGGCGACGGGCCGGACGGGGAGCGGCTGCGGGCCGCCGCCGGGCCGTCGGTGCGCTTCGCGGGCGCCGTGGGCGACACCGCGCCCTGGTACCGGGCGGCGGACGTGGTCGTCCTGCCGTCCCGCTGGGAGGGCATGGCGCTGGCGCCGCTGGAGGCGATGGCGGCGGGCCGGCCGGTCGTCGTCACCGATGTCGCCGGGGCCCGCGAGAGCCTGCCGCCCGGCCACGAAGCCACCTGCCTGGTCCCCTCCGAGGACCCGGCCGCCCTCGCCGCCGCCCTCGGCCGCCTCCTCGGCCGGCCGGAGCTGCGGCACCGTCTGGGCCGCGAGGCCCACGGACACGTCCTCAGCAGATTCGACGTGCGGCGCACCGGCGCGGCCGTCGCGGAGATCTACCGCGAACTGGCCGGAGTGCGGGGCACCGAGCACAGAGAGCCGATTGCGCAGTGACCACGGAAAGCACCAGCGTCCCCTCCTCACCCGGGCCGTGGCCGGCCGCCGGCCCGGCCTTCGGGCTCGCCTCCCTCGCCCCCCGGCGGCGGACGGCCGGCCGGCTCGTGCTGCCGCGGCACCGGGCGGCGGCCGACCGGCCGTTCCCGGGTCCCGCGGTCCTGCGGTCCGTCGACTGCCTGGCGGTGCTGGCGGGGGCCGCGCTGCTCGCCCCCGTCCACCGCGATCCCCGGCTGCTGCTGCCGGTCGCCGCGCTGCTGCTGGTCCTCGACGGGCGCGGCGGGCTGTACCGGCCGGCCGCGCACGTGCGGCTGCTCGACGAGCTGCCCGCGCTGGCCTCCCGGGCCGGGGTGGTGTGGTGCGTGGCGGCGGCGGCCGTCGCGGCCTGGTCGCCCGCGCTGGCGATGGGCCCGCTGCGGCTGGCCGGGGCGTACGGCGTGCACGTCGGCGTCGCGGCCGTGCTGCGGGCGGTGCTGCTGGCGCGCGGGCGGCGGATCGCCCGGGAGCGGCCGAGGTCGGCGCTGGTGGTGGGTCCACCGGCGGCGGCCCGCCGGTTCGCGGCGGCGGCCGGGCGGCATCCGGAGTACGGGATGCGGCCGGTGGGGATCGTGGGGCTGCCGGAGCACACGGTCGGCGAGCAGCGTCCGGTGGAGCCGGGCCCGCCGCTGCTGACGACGCCGGAGGAGGTCCACCGGGCGGTCATCCAGAACGCGGTCCGCGAGGCGGTGTTCCTGGTCGACGAGCCGGAGCTGGTGACCCTGCTCCAGCACTACGGCTGCGTGACCTGGCGGGTCGGCGGGGACCGGCGGGAGGGGCCGATGGGCGAGCACGTGTGGGGGTACGCCCGCCGTCGGCTCGTCCCGGCGGCGGCCGGGCGGCACGGGGCGCGGGCCAAGCGGGTCCTGGACGTGGCGCTGGCCGGGCCCGCGATGCTGGCGGCGCTGCCGGTGCTCGCGGTGTGCGCGCTGGCGGTGCGGCTCTCGGACGGGCCGGGGGTGCTGTTCCGGCAGGAGCGGGTGGGCCAGCACGGGCGCCACTTCACGCTGCTGAAGTTCCGGACGCTGCGGCCCTCGGACGAGACGGAGTCGGCGACCCGGTGGAACGTGGCGGGGGACCGGCGGATGAGCGCGGCCGGGAGCTTCCTGCGCAAGACCTCGCTGGACGAGCTGCCGCAGCTGTGGAACGTGCTGCGCGGGGACATGAGCCTGGTCGGGCCGCGTCCGGAGCGGCCGTACTTCGTCGCGCAGTTCAGCCGGGTCCACACCGGTTACGCGTCCCGGCACCGGATGCCGGTCGGGCTGACCGGCCTGGCGCAGGTGCACGGGCTGCGCGGGGACACCTCGATCGAGGACCGGGCCCGCTTCGACAACCACTACATCGACCACTGGTCGCTCTGGCAGGACGTCTGCATCCTCGTCCGCACGGCGGCCGGGCTGGTCCGACCGACGGGGAGCTGAGGATGGCGACGGCCGTGACGACGGTGCGGGTCCCGGCGCGGGAAGCGGCGGAGGCCCGGGGGTGGGGGCGCCGGATCGCGGCGCTGTCGCCGGTGCTCGCGGTGGTCGCGCTGCTGCTGGTGCCGGGGGGCGGCGGGGCGGAGGGCGGCACCGGCGGGACCGGGACGGTCGCCGACGCGGCCTCCGGTCTGCTGGTGGTGGTCTGTCTCGTACGGCTGCTGCGCGGCGGGCTCCGGCCGCTGACCCGGACGGCGGCGGTGGTGCTGGGACTGCCGGTGGCGGGGATCTGCCTGGCGGCGGTCACCGCGCACGATCCGGCGGCCGGTCTGCCGGGCGTGGCCCGGTACCTCCAGGTCTTCGTGCTGGTGCCGGCGGCGGTGCTGCTGATGGTGCGCGACCGGCGGGACTTCGCGGTGGTGGCGTGGGCGCTGGTGGCGTTCGCGCTGCTCCAGGGGTCGGTGGGCGTCGTCCAGTACCTGACCGGGACGGGTGCCTCGTACCAGGGGGCGGACGTCCGGGCGGTCGGCACCTTCGGCGCGACCGACGTGATGGGGATGGCGACGGTCGTCGCGTACGGGCTGGTGGTGGCGACCGGGCTGGCGCTGGGCGGTCCGGCGGGCCGGGCCCGGACGGCGGCGCTGGTGTGCGCGGTGCTGCTGGTGGTGCCGCTGGTGCTGTCCTTCAGCCGGGGCGCGTGGATCGCGACGGTGCTGGCCTGCGGGGCTCAGCTGCTGCTCGGCGGGGTCCGGCGGGCGGTGCGGGTGGCCCTTGTGGTGGGCGCGCTGGGGGTGGTGCTGGTCGGCGGTCTGGGGATCGGTTCGTCGATGGTGGAGGAGCGGGTCGCGAGCATCACCCGGGTGGCGGCGGCGCCGGACCAGTCGGTGACGGACCGGTACACGATGTGGGCGGCGGCGGGCCGGATGTGGCGGGCGGAGCCGCTGACCGGGGTGGGGCTCAAGGGCTTCCCGGCGTACCGCGACTCGAACGCCTCGGTGGCGCTCTCCTCGGGCAGCGACACCGCCGGGGCGGGCGCGGGCTTCCGGCGGCAGCCGCTGCTCTCCCCGCACAACATGTATCTGCTGGTCCTCAGCGAGCAGGGGCTGATCGGGCTGCTCGCGCTGGCGGGGAGCTGGCTGGCGCTGCTGGTGGCGGCGCTGCGGCGGCGCCGGGCGGGGGCGGGGTGCGCGCTGGTGGCGGGCGGGCTGCTGATCTGGCAGCTGGTGGACTTCTTCTACGCGGACATCGGCGGGCCCTCGACGGTGCTGATGTCGGTGGTGTTCGGGCTCGCGGCCTGGTGGGCGCTGGCCCCGGAGGACGAGGCCGCGGGTGACGGCGGGGAGGGCGTCCCGGTGGCCGCGGTGCCGGCCCCGGCGGGCCGGGGGCCGGTGGGGGTGGGCCGTGCGTGACCCGTGGGGCGGTCCGCCGGACCCCACGGACGCGTACGCCGCGCCCCCGGGGCCGGGCCGGCACGCCGGTCCGCCGGCCGACCCCTGGTCCCCGATGCCTCCGGACGCCACGGACTCGCCGTGCGCGCCGGGGGCCGGCGTGCTGCCGGGCGGGGCGCGCCGGGTCTCGCTGCGGCGGGCGGCGGCGGGTGACGTGTGGGCGGCGGCGCCGGGTCCGGCGGAGGTGCTGCCGGGCGGTTCCGGCGGGGTGGCGACGCTGACGGCTCCGGCGCCGCCGCTGCCGCCGCGCACCGGGCGGCGGGCGCACGCGCGGGCGAAGGTCCGGGGGGAGGGCCGGGGCTTCCTGGCCCGTGCCGCCGCGGTGACGGCGGGGCTGACGGCCGCCGGGGCGCTGCTGGGGCTGGTCCGAGACCAGATCCTGGCGGGGTACTTCGGGGCGGGTGCGGAGACGGACGCCTTCCTGGTGGCGTGGACGGTGCCGGAGTTCGCGTCCACGCTGCTGATCGAGGACGCGATGGCGCTGATCCTGGTGCCCGCCTTCTCGCGGGCGCTGGCCCGGCGTCCGGCGGCGCTCGCCGGGGACCCGGTGCGGGAGCTGGTGCGGGGGACCCTGCCGCGGCTGACGCTGGTGGTGGGGGTGGTGGCCGCGTTCCTGGTGGCGGCCGCGCCCGCGGTGGTGGACCTGCTGGCGCCGGGGCTGTCGGACCGGGCGCTCGCGGTGGACTGCGTACGGCTGACGGCGACCTGCGTGCTGACCTTCGCGCTGGTCGGCTACTGCTCGGCGGCGCTGCGGGCGCACCACGTCTTCCTGCCTCCGGCGACGATCTACGTGGCGTACAACGTCGGGATCATCGGCGCGATGGTGCTGCTGCGGGAGCCGTGGGGGGTGCGGTCGGCGGCCGCCGGGGTGGCGGTCGGCGGGGTGTTCATGGTGCTGGTGCAGCTTCCGGCGCTGCTGCGGGAGCTGCGGACGCGGCCGGGGCCGGTGCGGCGGCCGGAGCGCGCGGCGGCGGGGGCGGGCGGGGAGGGGCGCCTGGTGGTGGTCGGGCTGATCGCCCCGGTGGTCGCCTTCTCGCTGATCCGCCAGTCGCAGACGCTGATCGAGCGGTTCCTGGCGGCGCCGCTGCCGTCCGGCGCGATCTCGCACCTGAACTACGCGCAGAAGATCGCGCAGATGCCGATGATCCTGTCGCTGATGCTGTGCACGGTCAGTTTCCCGATGGTGGCGCGGGCGCTGGCGGCGGGTGATCCGGAGGGGGCCAGGCGGCGGGTCGAGCGGGATCTGCTGATGGCGGCGGTGGTGGTGCTGGCGGGTGCCGCGGTGGTGATCGCCACCGCCCCCCGTATCGTCGAACTGCTGTTCCAACGGGGTGAGTTCGGCCGGGCGGACACGGTCGCCACGGCCGCCGTCATGCGGGTGTACGCGCTCGGGCTGCTCGGCCAGACCATGGTCGGCGCCCTCGTCCGCTGCTACTTCTCCGCCGCCCGCCCCCTCTGGTACCCGGCCGCCGCGATGGCCGCCGGGCTCGCCGCCACCGCCGCCGCCGGAGTCCCCGGCGCGGCCGCCTGGGGCGCCGTCGGCATCGCCGCCGCCAACGCCGCCGGCATCACCCTGACCGCCGTCCTGCTGCTGCGCGGCGCCCACCGGCAGACCGTCCCGGTCCGCTCCGGCCCGCTCGGCGAGGACCTGCTGCGGCTCGCCGGGGCGGCCGCCGGGGCGACCGGTGCGGGCTGGCTCTGCTCGGTGGCGATCGGCCCCGCCGCGCTCGCCGTCGCCGTCGCGGCCCTCGCCGCCGTCGCCGTCCTGCTGCTCTTCCTGGCCTGCTCCCCCCGGGCCCCCGAGCTCCCCCTCCTCCCCCGCCTCTCCACCCGACGCCGAAGGACCGCCCATGGCCGCCCCCACCGCGCTGCACCGCCTGCTGCCGACGCCTCCCCTGTGGGTGGCGATGTACCACTCGGTCACAAACACCGCTGACGATCCGTACCGGGTGACCGTCTCCCCCGCGCGCTTCGCCCGGCAGCTGAGCTGGCTGCGCGACCGGGGGCTGCGCGGGGTGTCGGTGCGCGAGCTCCTCGCCGCGACCGCCGCCGGGCGCGCCCGGGGCCTGGTCGGCCTCAGCTTCGACGACGGCTACGCCGACTTCACGGACGCGGCGCTGCCGCTGCTGCGGCGGCACGGCTTCACCGCCACCGTGTACGTCCTGCCGGGCCGGCTCGGCGGCACCAACGCCTGGGACGCCGACGGCCCGCGCAAGCGGCTGCTCGACGCCGACGGCATCGCGGACATCGCCCGCGCCGGCATGGAGGTCGGCTCGCACGGCCTGACCCACGTGCGGCTGACCGAGGCGGGCGACGACGTCCTCGCCGAGGAGACCCGCACCTCCCGGGTCCTCCTGGAGGAGATCACCGGCGGCCCGGTGGACGGCTTCTGCTATCCGTACGGGGCGGTCGACCCGCGGACCGTGCGGGCCGTCCGCGGGGCCGGGTACGGCTACGCCTGCGGCATCGACCCCGGCCCGCTGACCGGCACCCACGCCCTGCCCCGCGCGCACATCGGGGAGAACGACACCGCGTGGAGACTCGCGGCCAAACTGGCCCTGCACCCGCTGCGCCGCCGCCGGCCCGCCGCACTCCTCCCGCTGCGCACCCGCCCGGCCTCGGCGGTGCTGCGATGAGCGGCCTGAAGGTCCTGCACGTCATCACCGGTCTCGGCATCGGCGGCGCCGAGCAGCAGCTGCGGCTGCTGCTGCGCCACCTGCCGGTCCACAGCCGGGTGGTGACCCTCACCAATCCGGGCCCGGTCGCCGACGGCATCGAGGCCGACGGGGTGCCCGTCACCGACCTCGCCATGACCGGCAACCGCGACCTGGGCGCGCTGCCCCGGCTCGCCGGGATCGTCCGCCGGGGCGGCTACGACCTGGTCCACACCCACCTCTACCGGGCCTGTGTGTACGGCCGGCTGGCGGCCCGGCTCGGCGGGGTCCGCCGGGTCATCGCCACCGAGCACTCGCTCGGCGAGTCGCAGATCGAGGGCCGCCCGCTGTCGGCGGGCACCCGCGCCCTCTACCTGGCGTCGGAGCGGCTCGGCACCTCGACCGTCGCGGTCTCGGCGAGCGTGGCCCGGCGGCTCGCCGACTGGGGCGTGGCCCCGGAGCGGATCGAGGTGGTGCCGAACGGCATCGAGACCGCCCGCTTCGCCTACGACCCGCGCGGCCGGCGCCTGGTCCGGGGCGTGCTCGGGCTGCCCGCCGACGCGTTCGTGGTCGGCGGGGTGGGCCGGCTCGCCCCCGGCAAGCGCTTCGACCGGCTCGTCCGGGCCGTCGCCGCCGTCCCGGAGGCCCGGCTGCTGCTCGTCGGCGACGGCGAGCGGCGCGAGGAGCTGCGGGCGCTGGCCCGGGAGCGCGGGGCCGCCGACCGGGTGCTGTTCTTCGGCGCCTGCGAGGACCCGCCGGTCCTCGCGCCCGGCGGCCCGACCCTGCCCGAGCTGCTCTCCGCGATGGACGTCCTCGTCTCCGCCTCGCCCGACGAGACCTTCGGCCTCGCCGTCGTCGAGGCGCTCGCCGCCGGTCTGCCGGTGCTGTACGCGGCCTGCCCGGCGATCGAGGACCTGCCGCCCGAGGAGGCGCCCGGCGCCCGCCGGTTCGACGGCTCGGCGGCCGAACTGACCCGGCTGCTACGGGCCTTCCTCGACGCCGGCCCGCCGGACCGGCTGCCGCAGCCGCCGGCCGCCCGCCGCTACGACATCGCGCACAGCGCCGACCGGCTGATGTCGCTGTACGACCGCGCGGTCCACGGCCCGCTCCCGTCCCCGCGCCCCACCCGTGACCCGTCGCCCCACCCGTAACCCACCGCCTCCCACGAACCCTCAGCCCCTCCCGTAACCCACCGCCTCCCCCGTAACCCACCGTCCCGCCCGTAACCCGCAGTCCCGCGGTCACGGAGTCCCACCGTCCCGCGCCGTTCCGTGAAACGAGAGAACCCGCCATGACCACCACCCCACCCCGCGCCACCCGCCTGCCCGCCGCCCTGCGCTCCCCCGGCCGCTGGGCGGTGCTGCCCGCCGCCGTGGTCGCCGGGGCCGCGCTCGGCGGCGGCTACGGGGCCCTGAAGACCCCGGAGTACGCGGCGACCAGCTACGTCATCGTCGTGCCCGGCGAGAAGTCCGACCCGGCGGCGGCGCTCGGCTTCGCCCAGGCGTACGGGCGGGTCGCCACCGACATCGCGGTCACCGGCGACGCCAAGGCGTGGACCGGCGTCAGCGCCGCCACCCTGCGCAAGAGCGTCCAGGCGGAGACCTCGCCGGACGCGCCGATGATCTCCCTCACGGCCCGCGCCGCGAAGCCCGCGCGGGCCGTGTCGATCGCGGACGGCGTGGCCCGCTCGCTGGTCGCCAACTCCTCGCAGGTGGCGGGCAGCACGGGCGTGAAGGTCGTGCAGTTCTCCCGTGCCACCGAGCCGGTCTCCCCGGTGTCGCCGTCGGCGCCGCTCGCCGCCCTGGTCGGCGCCTGCGCCGGCGGGCTCCTCGGCGGCCTCGCCCTGCTGGTCCGGCCGAAGCGCCCGGCCGCCCGCGCCGAGGGCCGCCACTCCCGCCCGGCCGTGCCCGCGCCCGCCGCCCACCAGCCGGAACCGGAGTCGGTGTGAGCGGGGGAAGCCTGCGGACCGAGGTCTGCCGTGACACCGAGGGCTTCGGGCGGCTGGCGTCCGAGTGGACGGCGCTGTACGGGCGCTGCGCCTCGGCCACCCCGTTCCAGTCCCACTCCTGGCTGCACTCCTGGTGGGTCTCGTACGGCCGCCCCGGCGCCCTGCGCGTGGTGCTCGTACGGGACGGCCGGGGCGCGCTGGTGGCGGCGGCGCCCCTGATGCGGGCGCGCGGGCCGCTGCCCGTGCTCACCCAGCTCGGCGGCGCCATCACCGACTTCACCGACGTCCTCCTCGACGACGGCCGCCCCGACGCGGCGGCCGCGCTCGCCTCGGCGGTGGCCCGCGCCGCGCGCGGGGCCGTGGTCGACCTGCGGGAGGTCCGGCCGGGCGCCGCCGCCGAGCGGGTCTTCGCCCACTGGCGCGGGCCGTGCCGCCGGCTGCCGGACTCGCTCTGCCTGGAACTGCCCGCCGTCCCCATGGAGGGGCTGCTCGCGCGCATCCCGTCCGGGAAGGCCCAGCGGGTGCGGGCCAAACTGCGCAAGGTCGACGCGCTGGGCATCGACGCGCGGATCGTCGCCGCCCCCGACGTGCCCGCCGCCCTCGACCGGCTCCTCGCCCTCCACCGGCTCCAGTGGCGCGGGCGCGGGGTGACCGCCGAGCACACCAGCGCGCGCTTCGCCCAGCACCTCGCCCGCGCGGTACGGCCCATGGTGGAGCGCGGCGACGCGATGGTCACCGAGTTCCGGCTCGGCGGGGACGTGGTCGCCGCCGACCTCACCCTGATGTCCCCGCGCCTCGCCGGCGGCTACCTGTACGGCGCCGATCCCGTGCTGCGGGAGCGGAAGGTGGACGTCGCGGCGATGCTGCTGCGGCACGGCGCCCGCGAGACCAGCGCGGACGGCCGGGCCACGCTGAGCATGCTGCGGGGCAGCGAACCGTACAAGCACCACTGGCGGCCGGACCCGGTCCGCAACCGGCGGCTGCTGCTGACCGGGCCCGCCACCGCCCCGCTGCTGTGGCTGCGCGCGGGCGCGGCCGACGCCCGCCGCCGGGCCGCCCGGGAGGTCCGGGAGCGCCCCTGGGCGGGCCGCCTCCTGGCCCGCCTCCCCGGCGCCCCCGGCTGACCCGTCAGAACGGCCAGCTCCCCTTCAGCGCCTCCTTCCACCCGATCTCCTTCGGCACGCACACCGACCCCCCGATCCAGCTCTCCACCCACTCCCCCAACTCGACCTTCCAACAGTCGGGTTGGGGTTCCGACCCGGGCTCCGGCTCGGGCTTCGGCTCAGGTTTCGGTTCCGGCTTCGGCTCGGGCTTCGGTTCCGGCTTGGGCTCGGGCTTCGGCTCGGGCTTGGGTTCCGGCTTCGGTTCCGGCTTGGGTTCCGGCTTCGGTTCCGGCTTCGGCTCGGGCTTGGGTTCCGGCTTGGGCTTGGGCTTGGGTTCCGGCTTGGGCTTGGGCTCGGGCTTCGGCTCGGGCTTGGGCTTGGGCTCAGGCTTCGGTTCCGGCTTCGGTTCGGGAATCGTCGGGTCCACCGGATCCACCGGATCCACCGGCGTCTCCGTCCCCTCCCCGTACAGCATCTCCCGGAACACCCGCGACGACCGCGGGTTGTCGTCGCACTGCCAGACGCCGTGCGGGCAGTAGTCGGTGATGGTGTGGTACAGCGGTTTCTGCCGGCGGATCCATTCCAGCATCCGCCGCATGTACGCGGGATTGTCGCCGTTCCGGAAGAGGCCCCATTCGGGGTACGAGATCTCCTTTCCGTGCTCGGCGGCGAAATCGACCTGCTTCTGGAGCCCGTACGGCTCCGTGACGTGCTGGTCGAAATCGGCGCCGGCCGGCTGGTCGTAGGAGTCCATGCCGATGATGTCGACGACGTCGTCGCCGGGATAGCACTCGGTCCACGGAATCGCGTCGAGGCCCCGGCTCGGATTGAAGTCGAAGCGGAACTTCTGGCCCGGCACGGAACGCATGGCGGTGACGATCCGGTTCCAGTACCGCTTCCAGGCGGTGGGGTCGGGCGCGCACCGGGAGGTGTAGGTGGTGCCGTTCATCTCCCAGCCGAGGGCGACGACCGTGTCGAGGGCCCCGGCCGCGACCAGCCGGCGGGCGAGGGTGCGGAAGTGGTGGTCGTAGTAACCGGCGGCGCCGAGCTGGAGCTGTCGGCGGACCTCCGCGTCGGGGAGGCCGGCCTCGTTCCGTTCCAGCATGGGGACGTTGAGGACGAGCATCCGGTCCCACTTGGCGGTGCGCCAGTCCGCCCAGGCGGCGAGGAAGGCGGGCCGTCCCTCGATGTTGGACCAGAGGTCGCCGGGCAGATAGGTGTGGCCGACACGCAGTTCGCGTCCGCCGAGCCAGCGTTCGAGCTGGTTGATCCGGGAGACGCCGAGGTCGCCGGAGGAGAGGAAGGCCCCCATGGCCCCGGCCGGGGAGTCCGCCGGTCCGGGCGCCTGCGCGGCGGCGGCCGGGACGGCCGCTCCCGAGACGAGGATTCCGGCGGTGACCACCCCGAGCCATCTTCTCGTTCCGGGCTTTCTTCCGAAAGATTCCACGGGCCACTCCTCCGCACGCACAGCATGTGACGACCAATCAATCCGATACTCCGAAAGTATTCCTAATGAGCCGACCGTGAACTCGGCTTCCCTCCGGCGTGTAGTCCATTAGAGGATTTCATCGCCCACTTGGGGCACCCGAGACGAAGGGGCCATGACCGTGCCGCCTTTCGACACCCGCGTCCCCGCCGTTCTCGTACGGCTCGACCGGAATCCCTTCCACCACGGAACGCTGGGCGCCGCCCGCTCGCTGGGCCGGGCCGGAATCCCCGTCCACGCCGTCGTCGAGGCGGCCGACAGCCCCGTCGCGCGCTCCCGGTACGTCCGCTCCGTCCGGCCCCGCCCCGCCTCGGCCGCCGCCACCGAACTGGCCGCGCTGCTCGGCGCGCTCGCCGCCGAGATCACCGGCGACCCGGCCGCCCCCGTGCTCGCCGTGCCGATGGACGACATCAGCGCGCTGGCCCTGGCCCGCCGCCGCGCCGAACTGGCGGACCGCTTCCTGCTGCCCGCGCGGACCGAGGAGCAGCTGCTGCGGGTCGCCGACAAGGCCGCGCTCGCCGGGACCTGCGCCGCCCTGGGCCTGCCCCACCCCCGTACCGAACTCCCCTCCGGAGCCGACGAGGCCGCCGCCATGGCCTGGTCGCTCGGGCTGCCGGTGGTCGCCAAGTGGAGCCGCCCGTGGCTGCTGCCGGCCGGCCGCGGGCTGCGCAGCACCACGGTCCTGCGCTCGCTCGCCGAGGTCAGGGAGCTGTACGCGCGAACCCCGCAGGCCGGCAGCCGGCTGCTGCTCCAGGAGCTCCTGCCGCCCGGCCGGGGCCTCGACTGGTTCTTCCACGGATACGTCGACACGGCCGGCCGGTGCGTCGTGGGGGCCACCGGCCGCAAGGAGCGCTCCTGGCCGGACGCGGCCGGACTCACCGCCGTGGGCCGCTGGGCCGCCAACCCGGAACTCGACCGGCTCGCGCGCGGGGTGCTCGGCGCGCTCGGCCACCGGGGCGTGTGCGACCTCGACTTCCGGCTGGACCCGGTGACGGGCGCGTACCACCTGCTCGACTTCAACCCGCGCCCCGGCGCCCAGTTCCGCCTCTTCGCCGACGCGGGCCTCGATGTCGTACGGGCTCTGCACCTGGACCTCACCGGCCGTCCGGTGCCGCCGCTCTCCCCCGCGTACGGCCGCCGCTTCGTCGTGGAGAACTACGCGGCGCTCTCCCTGCTCACCTCCCCGGGCCCCCGGACCGCTCCCGGACCCGCCCCCGGCACCGTCCGGCGGCGGGGCGAGCGCGCCTGGTGGGCCGCCGACGACCCGCTGCCCGCGCTCGCCATGGGCCGGGCCTGGCTCGCCCACCTGGCGCGCCGGGCCCTGGCGGCGGTGCGGCGGCGGCTCACGGCCGGGCGGCCCCGGCCGGCGGCCTCGCTGCCGGCCCCGCGCGGCGGCGCCCCGCGCGGACTCACCCGGCGCTGAGACGCGACCCGGCCCCGGGGGCGTGACGCTCCCCGGGGCCGGGTGGTGCTCCGCCCTGGCCGGGCGGACCGGATCAGGCGTTGACGCAGGTGTTGCCGAAGGCCGGGTTCAGCAGGCCGATCACGTTGATGCTGTTGCCGCAGGCGTTGATCGGCACGTGGATCGGGATCTGCACGACGTTGCCCGAGAGGACACCCGGGGAGCCGACGGCCACACCCTCGGCCTCGGCGTCGGCGAAGGCGGGCGTGGCCGCTCCCATGGCCAGGATGACTCCGGCGATGACGGCGGCAGCCTTCTTGCACTTCATGTCGTCTGGTTCCTTTCCGCGGCGGAAGATCGGCCTCCGCTGCACACAGGGACAACGACAACCTCTCGCGGGGGAAACCGGTGATTCCGCCGCGACACCCGCTTTCACTCCATTGCGCGCACGGGACGGGGCCGTACGCGCACACGGCACAGGGCCGGAGGAAGGAATTCCTCCGGCCCTGTGCGGGGGTGCGGTGATCAGCTGTTGCCGATGCCGTTGCCCGAGAGCACCGGGATGTCCTCCAGGACGTGCGAGAGCGGCTCGTCGCCCTTGGCCTGGGTGGAGTTCTCCGCGCACTGCTGGTTCTGCGGGGAGGACAGGACGTTGACGTCCTGGACCGCGACCGGGACGAGGACGCCGACGACCGAGCCGACGTTGCCCTTGACCGGGACGCCGAGGCACAGCTTGTTCAGCGAGCCCTGGACGGCGGAGACCTGCGGGCTCATGTCGCCGACGGTGGTGGCGTTGCCGAACTCCTGGTGGGCGCCGTTCCCGGAGAGGGAGGTCGTGCCGCCGTCGTTGGCGATGGCCATCGCGGGGGCGGCGGCCGCGGCGGCGAAGCCGACGGCCGAAGCGGTGACGGCCGCGGCCGCCATCATCTTCTTGATCACGGTGAATCCGTTCTGTTCCCACCAATCGACGTGATTGATGCGACCGGAACAACTGCGACCGGGGGCGGAGGTTCCGGCCCTTCACCCGATCGACTGGGAACCGTGCCGAGCGCTGCCGCGCGCGCTCCGCCATCGGAGTGACAGGGCGGAACTCACCGGTCCGGACCCAGTTGTCCAGGGCGCTCCCTGCACGGGGCAGGTTCTAGAAGGGAACTACCGTGATCAAGAAGGTCATGGCCACCGCGGCTGCCGCCGCCTCGATCGTCGGCGCCACCGCCGCCGCGGCCACCCCCGCCCTCGCGCTCGCCGACGACGGCGGCACCACCTCCTACAGCGGCAACTTCGCCAGCCAGTCGTACGGCAACTCGGCGACCTACGGGAACATGAGCCCGCAGATGGCGCTCATCCAGGGCTCGCTGAACAAGCCCTGCATCGGCCTGCCGGCCAAGCTCAACGCCGGTTCGCTGGTCGGCGCCATCCCGATCTCGGTCCAGGACGTCAACGTCCTGTCCTCCCCGCAGAACCAGCAGTGCGTCGAGAACTCGACCCAGGCCAAGGGCGACGAGCCGCTCTCCCACCTGCTGGAGGACATCCCGATCCTCTCGGGCAACGGCGTGGCCAACGGCTGACGGACGCCTCCCCGGCGCCGTCGGCACGCCGAAGGGGCCGCCCCCGGACGGGGGCGGCCCCTTCGTGCGTACGGCCTAGAGCGGCCAGACCGGGGCGGACATCAGGCGCTCCCACTCCCGGTCGGGCAGCCCCGGCACCGCCCGCCCCGCCTGCGCCCACTGGCTCGCCAGGGCGGAATAGACAGGGAATTGGTTCGGCGTCAGATTTCTTTCGGGGGGCGGTGGGTCGCCCACGTACCGGCTCCTCGGAATGAAGGCCATGCGTTCCCATTTCCCGGGATTACCGGGACCAGGCGGCGCCATTCTTCGCTCCTTCCGCTGCTATTCCCGCATCATTACACAAACCCCGCGGCGGGGTGATTCACCCGGACAATGTCGCGTCGCGCATCTGTGTGCGAGCGGGTTCGCCCTAGCGTGCGGGCATGAGACTCCCGCTCTCCCGGCGGCTGTTGCCCGTCCCTGCGGCGCTCCTCGCGCTCGCCCCCGGGGCCCTGGCCGCCGCGGGACCCGCCGAACTCCCCTCCCCCGCGAAGGGGCTGAACCTGCTCGTCGTCGGCATCGACTCCCGGGCCGGGATCACCCCGGACGAGAAGGAGCGGTTCCGGCTCGGCGGGAAGGGCTGCGACTGCGCGGACGTGATGATGCTCGTGCACGTCTCCGCGCGCGGCGACCGGGTGAGCGTGGTCGGACTGCCCCGCGACTCGCTCGCGCACCTGCCCGCCGGCCACACCGACCTGCGTACCGGGACCGTCCACGCGGCCCACGCGGCCAAGCTCAACGCCGCGCGTTCGGAAGGCGGTCCGGCCCTCGCGACCGAGACCGTCGAGGCGCTGACCGGCCTGGAGGTGCACCGCTACCTGGAGATCGACTTCCGGCGGTTCATGGACTCCGTGGACCGGGTCGAGGACGGGGTGCCGGTCTGCACCGCGAAGCCGCTGAAGGACCCGGCCACCGGGCTCGACCTGGCGGCCGGCACCACCCGGCTGGCCGGCGGCCCCGGGCTCCAGTACGTGCGCTCGCGGAAGGCCGACGGGGAGATGGACTTCGGCCGCATCCGCAAGCAGCAGCTGTTCGTCGCCAACACGCTGGAACGGCTGCGCGCGGACGACGTCCTGACCGACCGGAAGCGGCTGCGGGCGTTCGCCGCCGTCCTGCGCGGCACCGCCCCGGCCGAACGGGGCCTGTCCGTCGCCGAGCTGGTCGCGCTCGCGGGCCGGCTGAAGGGGCTGGAGCCGTCCGGGACCGAATTCGCGACCGTACCGGTGAAGGGGTTCAACCCGCCGGTGGAGGGCGCCGGTTCGACGGTCGGCTGGGACCCGGAGGGGGCCCGGGAGGTCTTCCGGCGGCTGGCCTCGGACCGCCCCCTGCCGCCGTCCGGGGCCGTCGCGCCCGGTGACGTCCCCGCCGCCGCGTACCGGCCCGCCCGGGGGTCTTCGCTCATCTGCCCGTAGGCCGTCCGGTGGACATGCCGGAACCTCGGCCCTCCTGACCAGTTGATCAGCATGGCTCGGCACTCAGCTCGGGCCAGTAATCCGAAAGGCCAGAACCATGAAGAAGCTCCTCGCGACCGCAGCGGTGGCCGTTTCGGTCGTCGGCGCGACGGCCGGGCAGGCGCTCGCGATCGCCGACGACGGTGGCACCACCTCGCTCTCCGGCAACGGCGCGCACCAGGAGTTCGGCAACTCCGCCACCTACGGCAACATGAGCCCGCAGCTCGCGCTCGTCCAGGGTTCCCTGAACAAGCCGTGCGTGGGTCTCCCCGCGAAGGTCAACGCCGGTTCGCTCGTCGGCCTGGTCCCGATCGCGGTCCAGGACATCAACGTCCTGTCCTCCCCGCAGAACCAGCAGTGCGTCGAGAACTCGACCCAGGCCAAGGGCGACGAGCCGCTGTCGCACATCCTCAGCGACATCCCGGTGCTCTCCGGCAACGGCGCCGGCAACAGCTGAGCGACCCCACCCGGCGTGCGTACGGCCCCGGCGCCCCTCTGCGGAGGGGAGCCGGGGCCGTTCCCGTGAGGGCGGGGCTCAGAGCCTGGCACTCAGCTCGGCCGGGTCGGTGACCGGCGCGTCGCAGGTGAAGTGACGGCAGACGTACGCGGCGGGCGCCCCGGCCACCAGCGGGCGGTCCCGCAGCAGCGGGAACTCCTCGCTGCCGGGAGCCCCGGCGGCGACGACCGCGCCGGGCGTCGTGGCCCGCAGGGCCGTACGGCGCAGCTCCTGGAAGGCCGGGTCGCCGGCGGCGCCGACCACGGCGATCTCGCGCGGCCCGTCGAGGAGGGCCTCCGCGACCGCGAGCCCCCAGCCGATGAAGCGGGGCGCGCGCGGGCCGAGCGCCTTCACCACGCCGAGGGCGGCCTCGGCGGCGGCCCGGTGCGGCTGCGAGCCGGTGTGGGCCGCGTACGAGAGCAGGGCTCCGGCGGCGGCGGTCCAGCCGGACGGGGTGGCGTTGTCGGTCGGGTCCTGGGGGCGCCGGATGAGGGTCTCGGCGTCGTGCGCCGTGTCGTACAGCGCGCCGTCCTCGGCGGTGAAGCGGGCCAGGACGCCGTCCAGGAGGAAGCCGGCGAACTCCAGCCAGGCGCCCTCGCCGGTGACGGCGGCGAGGGCGAGGAACCCCTCGGCGACGTCGGCGTAGTCCTCCAGGACGCCCGCGTTGCCCCCGGCCCGGCCGTCCTTCGAGGTACGGGTGAGGCGGGCGCTCTCGTCCAGGTGGAGCCGGACCAGCAGGTCGGCGGCCTCGGTGGCGCGCTCGACCAGGTCGGGCCGGTCGAAGAGGGCGCCGGTCTCGGCGAGGGCGGCGACCGCCAGGCCGTTCCAGGCGGCGACGACCTTGTCGTCCCGGCCGGGGCGCTCGCGGCGCTCGCGGGCGGCGTGCAGCCGGGCCCGGATCGAGGCGATGCGGCCGGCGTCGGCCGGGCCCGCCTCCTGCGGGAGCTGGAGCACCGAGGAGCCGTGCTCGAAGGTGCCCTCCTCGGTGACGCCGTAGTGGACGGCGGCGAGCGCGGCGTCCTCCGCGCCGAGGACCTCGGCCAGCTGGGCGGGGGTCCAGGCGTAGTAGGCGCCCTCGACGTGCCGGCCGGTGCCGTCGTCGCTGTCCGCGTCGAGCGCGGAGGCGAAGCCGCCCTCCGGGGTGCGCAGCTCGCGGACCATGAAGTCGGCGGTCTCCAGGGCGACCCGGCGGGCGAGGTCGCTGCCGGTGGCCTTCCAGAGGTGCGCGTACACGCGGCAGAGCAGCGCGTTGTCGTACAGCATCTTCTCGAAGTGCGGCACGACCCAGGCGCGGTCCACGGAGTACCGGGCGAAGCCGCCGCCGAGCTGGTCGTAGATGCCGCCCCGGGCCATCGCCTCGCAGGTGTCGGAGGCCATCTGGAGGGCGCCCTCGGAGCCGGTGCGGGCGTGGTGGCGGAGCAGGAACTCCAGCACCATCGACGGCGGGAACTTCGGCGCGCCGCCGAAACCGCCCCGGGCCGCGTCGTACTCCCGGGTCAGCCCGAGCAGCGCCCCGGCCAGCTCCTCCTCCCCCGGCAGCCCCTTCCCGCCGTGCGCCAGCGAGCGGCTCGCGAGGTCCTCGACGATCCGCGCCGCGACCTGGTCCACCTCGTCCCGCCGGTCCGCCCAGGCGGCCCGCACCCCGTCCAGCACCTCCGGGAACGACGGCATCCCGTGCCGGGGCTCCGGCGGAAAGTACGTCCCGAAGTAGAAGGGCGCCGCGTCGGGCGTCAGGAAGACGGTCATCGGCCATCCCCCCTGCCCGGTGGCCGCCTGCACGGCCTCCATGTACACGGCGTCGACATCGGGCCGCTCCTCCCGGTCCACCTTGACCGCCACGAAGTGCTCATTGACGAACGCGGCCGTGGCCTCGTCCTCGAACGACTCGTGCGCCATGACGTGGCACCAGTGACAGGAGCTGTAGCCGACGCTCAGCAGGACGGGCACGTTCCTGCGCCGGGCCTCCTCGAAGGCTTCCGGGGACCAGGGCCACCAGTCGACCGGGTTGTCGGCGTGTTGGAGGAGGTAGGGCGACGTCTCATGGGTCAGTCGGTTCGGCATGGGGTCATCCTGCCCTGCCGGGGGTGGTCAGGAGGGGGAGGAGCGGTGGGGGCGGTGGAGGGCGGTTCGGGTGCAGTAGGTGGTGAGGGCGAGGGTGGTGAGGAGGGCGGTGGGGGTGGTGGGGAGGGCGGTGGCCAGGAGGGTGCCGGTCAGGACCGCGGCGAGGCCGTCGAACTGCCAGAGGAAGACGCGGGCGGCGGCGAGGTCGCCGAAGGGGGTGATGATCGGCAGGAGGAGTTCGACGGGGAGGTCGTTCTTCATCTCGCGCAGGAGGCGGGCGCTCAGGACGAGGAGGGCCGTGGCGGCGGTGAGGAGGGCGGGGAGCGGGGGCTGGAGGAGGACGGCGGGGGCGGTCGCGAGGGCGACGGCGGCGACCGGCCAGGGGAGGGCGCGGGCGAAGGGGCCGCCGCCGCGCGGGCCGTACAGGGGGGTCAGGGTCAGTTCGTCGCGCAGGCCGCGCCAGGTCTCGCCGATCCAGCCGGAGCCCGCGTAGAGGAGGACCGCGCCGGCCGGGCCGGGGCCGAGGGCGAGGAGGACGGCGGCGGCGGTCAGGCAGAGGACGCCGGCGAGGGTGCGGCCGGGGGTGCGCAGGGCGCGGACGGCGCCGTGGGCGAGGGGGCCGCGCGGGCGGCCGTCGGGGCGGGCGAGGGCCGTGGCGAGGCCGCGCGGTTCGGGGCGGTAGAGGTCGAGGGCGCGGTGGAGGGTGCCGGTGCCGGCGAAGGTCCGGGCGTCGGCGGCGCGGGCTGCCTCGCGGGCGAGCCGGGCGAGGTCGGCGGTGCGCAGGGCGCGGAGGGCCGGGCGGCCGAGGAGGGGGGCGGCGAGGGCCGTCGCGCCGGCGAGGAGCCAGGCGGCGTCCGGGCCGAGGGGGGCGGCGGCGGCCGTGGTGGCGGCCGTGCCGAGGGTGAGGAGGAGGTTGGCGCGGACGGTGCGGAGCTGGCCCCAGAGCCAGGCCACCGGGGTGAGGGCGGCGAGGCCCGCCGCGAGCGCGAGGGCCCGGGGCAGCAGGCCGCCGGTGGTGAGGAGGGCGGCCGTGGCCAGTGCCGTGAGGGTGCCGAGGGCGGCGTACGCGAGGCGGCGGCGGGCGATCGGGGCGAGGTACCGCTCCGGGGGCAGGTCGGTCGTGGCCAGGACGTGCAGCAGGAACGGCGGGAGGATCAGCGGTCCCCAGAAGCGGCCGGTGAGCTGGGCGGCGGCGACGGCGGCGGCCGTCAGCAGGCAGGCGGTGGCGGTCGTGGCGCCGGGGGTGTCCGGGGAGAGCAGCGGCCGGGACGTGGCGGCCAGGCCGACGACCGGGCCCGCGTAGACGAGGGCGAGGACGGCGGTGAGGTAGGCGGGGTAGGCCCAGCCCCGGGCGGTGGGGGCGTCGCCCCGGCGGGCGTACCGGCGGCGTACGGCGCGGACGCGGTCCCCGGCGTCGGCGACGGCCCCGGGGACGGCGGTGTCCGTGCTCATCCCAGCTCCGTGACGGCGTCGCAGGCGCGGGTCAGGGCGGGTTCGTGGGTGGCGACGAGGAGGGCGGCGCCCTGCCGGGCGCGGGCGGCGAGCAGGTCGGCGAGGAGGGCGACGCGGTCGGCGTCGAGGTGCCGTTCGGGTTCGTCGAGGAGGAGGGCGTCGGCGGGGCGGACCAGGGTGAGCGCGAGGTGCAGCAGCTGGAGCTGGCCCGCGGAGAGCCGGCCGGGGAAGCGCGCGCCCAGGGCGGTGAGGCCCAGCCGGTCGAGGGTCTCCTCGGCGCGGTCGGCGGTGGCCGCGGTGGTGCCGTACCAGGAGGCGGCGACGAGGGTGGTCTGCTCGCGGACGGTGAGGTCCCGGGCGAGCGGGACGGGGTCGACGAGGGCGGCGACGAGGCGGCGGTGCCGGGGGCGGGCCGGGTCGGCGGGTTCGCCGCGCACGAGGACGGTGCCGCCGGTGGGCCGCCGGGTGCCCTGGAAGGCGCGCAGGAGGGTGGTCTTGCCGGTGCCGTTGCCGCCGGTGAGGCACCGGAACTCGCCGGGCGGGACGGCGAGGGTCGTCGGCGCCAGCAGGACGGTGCCGTCGAGGACGACCTCGGCGTCGTGCGCGGCGAGTACGGGCGTGTCGTCGTTCACTGGGTCCGGCTCCCCCCGGCGTCGGCTGTACGCCGACTGTACGCGGCCGCGCCGACAGGCCGCCGGGCGGCCGAAGGGGCGTGGTGGCGTACGGCCCTGCCACGAGGGCCGGAGCGGCGCACCGGAGTACGTACCGCCCGGCGCCGGAGGGGCGTACCGGCCGTGCGCATCCGCTGCGGAGGGGGCGGGAGGGTGTGCCGACCGCAGGGACCGGAGGGGCCTGCCCGCAGCGGTGCGTACCCGTCGCGGGGATCGCTAGGACACACCTGAGTGCGCGTCCACCTCGGGGTCCGGAGGGACGTACCGGTAGTGCCGACCCACCGCGAGGGCGCACCCGAGTGCGTGCTCACCGCGGAGGGGCGTGTCGGAGTGCACGCCGCCCCGGGCCGGAGGGGGGCCGGTGGGCTGTTCCTCCGGTGCCGGGGCGGGGCGGGTCAGGACGTGGCCGGAGCCTGCTTGTCCTGGGTCGGGGCGGGGTCGGACGGGGCGGGGGCCTCGTCGAAGGTGATGCTGTTCATGTGGCGGTTCATCGACTTCATCAGCGCCCAGACCGCGAGGGCCAGGACCGCGAAGACGACGAAGCCGAGGACGCCGGGGGTCACCTTGTTCTTGTCCAGCTCTTCGGCGGCGAAGGGGACCAGCTGCGTCAGTGCGAGGTGTGCGCTCATGTCAGGCATTGTCGCGGATGCCCGCGAAGAGATCTTCCTCGGGGAGGGAGGTCGACACCAGCGACTTGCTGAGCTCGTACTCCTCCGTCGGCCAGACCTCCTTCTGGATCTCCATCGGGACGCGGAACCAGCCGCCCTCGGGGTCGATCTGGGTGGCGTGGGCGATGAGCGCGCGGTCGCGGGTCTCGAAGAAGTCGGCGCAGGGGACGAAGGTGGTGAGGGTCCGCTCCTTGCGCTCGAAGTCCTTCCAGCGCTCCAGCCACTCGCCGTACGGGGACTCCAGGCCCCGGTCGAGGAGGGCCTTGTGGAGGGCCTCGGTGCGGGGGCGGTTGAAGCCCTGGTTGTAGTAGAGCTTCCGGGCCTGGAAGACGGGGCCGTACTCGGCCTCGGGGTACTTCTCCGCGTCGGCCGCGCCGTCGAAGGCCACCATCGTGATCTTGTGGGTCATGATGTGGTCGGGGTGCGGGTAGCCGCCGTTCTCGTCGTAGGTCGTGATGACCTGCGGGCGGAACGCGCGGATCTTGCGGACCAGCTCGCCGGCCGCGTGGTCGACGTCCTCCAGGGCGAAGCAGCCCTGCGGGAGCGGGGGCAGCGGGTCGCCCTCGGGGAGGCCGGAGTCGACGAAGCCGAGCCACTCCTGCTTCACGCCGAGGATCTCGCGGGCCTCGTCCATCTCCTTGCGGCGGACCTCGTGGATGTTCTCCTCCACGTAGGGGTCGCCCTGGAGCTTGGGGTTGAGGACAGAGCCGCGCTCGCCGCCCGTGCACGTCACCACCAGGACGTCCACCCCCTCGGACACGTACTTGGCCATGGTCGCCGCGCCCTTGCTCGACTCGTCGTCGGGGTGGGCGTGCACGGCCATCAGTCGCAGCTGCTCAGTCAAGACTCGATCCTCAGTGATTAGGCACGCAGGCAGGTCTCTATAGTGACGGAATCGGGGGGAGGAAAAATTCCGACCCCCGACCCCGGAGAGGACCGAGAGATGAGCGCCGTGCGAGAGCAGCCGCCCGAGGGGCGCTACGGGCGCTCCGCGGACGAGCGGGCCGACCGGAAGCTCCGGATCGCGGGCGCGGTCCTCGGGGTGCTGTTCCTCGGGCTGATGGGCTGGTTCGGCTGGTACTACGTGGTCGACAACAAGATCAGCGCCGAGATGATCAAATTCGACGTGGTGAGCGACACCGAGGTCCAGGTGCACCTGGAGATCCGCAAGGACGAGGGCCTGGAGGGCGTGTGCACGCTCCGGTCCCGGTCCGAGGACGGCGCCGAGGTGGCCCGCAAGGACGTCGTGGTCGACGACCCGGGCGGCCGGGTGGACCGCGTCTACTCCCTCCGTACGACGGCCCGTGCGACCAGCGCGGAGCTGCTGGGGTGTACGACGCGGTAGCGGTGGGTAGGGAGCGGGGGACGAGCCCCGGCGGGTCACCGTCGTGACCTGGACCGACGCCATCCTGATGGTTTATGTCCTCCCGCTTTCCGCCACTCATTGTTAGGCTCGTGCTTTCGCCCACCCGGGAGCGACCGCTTCCCGCGTAGGGCGATGCTTTGTATTCCCAGTACCTACGAGGAGCACCTGTGACCCAGACCAGCGACAACGTCACCTGGCTCACCCAGGAGGCGTACAACAAGCTCAAGGACGAGCTTGAGTACCTGTCTGGTCCCGCGCGTACCGAGATCGCGACGAAGATCGCCGCGGCGCGCGAAGAGGGGGACCTGCGCGAGAACGGCGGGTACCACGCGGCCAAGGAGGAGCAGGGCAAGCAGGAGCTCCGGGTCCGGCAGCTCACCCAGCTCCTTCAGAACGCGAAGGTCGGCGAGGCCCCGGCGGACGACGGCGTCGTCGAGCCGGGCATGGTCGTGACGATCGCCTTCGACGGCGACGAGTCCGACACGGTGACCTTCCTGCTCGCCTCCCGCGAGTACGCCAGCGACAAGATCGACACCTACTCGCCGCAGTCGCCGCTCGGCATCGGCGTGAACGGCAAGAAGGCCGGTGACGACGCCGAGTACGAGCTGCCGAACGGCAAGAAGGCCCGGGTGAAGATCCTCAGCGCCAAGCCGTACAGCGAGTGAGACGGTCCCCGCGCGTGACGAAGGGCCGGTCCCCCGGACGGGGGCCGGCCCTTCGTCGTGTCCGGGGGACGGACGGGGTCAGGCGGTCGCCGAGCGGTACTTGCGGACGGCGAGGGTGCGGAAGACCGCGATGATCAGCAGCGACCAGAGCAGCGAGGCCCAGACGGGGTGCTGCATGGGCCAGGCGTCGGACTGGACGACGCCGGGGTTGCCGAAGAGCTCGCGGCACGCCTGGACGGTGGCGCTGAACGGGTTCCACTCGGCGATGGGCCGGATCCAGGAGGCCATCTGCTCCGGGTTCACGAAGGCGTTCGAGACGAAGGTGACCGGGAAGAGCCAGATCAGGCCGCCGGAGGTGGCCGCCTCGGGGGTGCGGACCGAGAGGCCGATGAGGGCCCCGATCCACGAGAAGGCGTAGCCGAGGAGCAGCAGCAGGGCGAAGGCGCCGAGCGCCTTGGGCACGCCCTCGTGGATGCGCCAGCCGACCAGCAGGCCGACGACCGCGAGGACGACGACGGTGAGCGTGGTCTGCACGAGGTCGGCGAGGGTGCGGCCGGTGAGGACGGCGCCGCGGGCCATCGGCAGCGAGCGGAAGCGGTCGACGAGGCCCTTGCTCATGTCGTCGGCGATCCCGGCGCCCGCGCCCGCGGTGGCGAAGGTGACGGTCTGGGCGAAGATGCCGGCCATCAGGAACTCGCGGTAGGCGGCCGCGTCGGTGGTGCCGCCGATGTTCAGGGAGCCGCCGAAGACGTAGCTGAACAGGATCACGAACATGACCGGCTGGATGAGGCCGAAGATGACCATCTCCGGGATCCGGGTCATGCGGATCAGGTTCCGCCGGGTGACGACGAGGGAGTCCGCGACGGACCGGGCGAGCCCGCCGCGCGGGGCGGGGACCTCGGGGGCGGTGTCGATGAGCGTGGTCACGCGGCCGGCTCCTTCCGGTGCGGGCGGCCCTCGCCGTCCCCCTCCCCCGGCTCCTCCCGCCCCTCGCCGGGGGCGGCGGCGTGGCCGGTGAGGGAGATGAAGACGTCGTCGAGGGTGGGGCGGCGCAGGCCGATGTCGTCGATCTCGGCGCCGATGGCGTCCAGGTCGCGGATGACCTCGGCGAGCAGTTTGGCGCCGCCGGTGACCGGGACGGTCAGCCGGCGGGTGTGGTCCTCGACCGCGACGGCGTCGCCGCCCCGGCCCTCGGGACCGTAGCGGGCGAGGACGGCGCGGGCGGCGGCGATGGTGTCGCGGTCGTGCACGACGACCTCGACGCGCTCGCCGCCGGTGCGGGCCTTGAGCTGGTCGGAGGTGCCGCGGGCGATGACGCGGCCCTGGTCGACCACCGCGATGTCGTGGGCGAGGTGGTCGGCCTCCTCCAGGTACTGGGTGGTGAGCAGGAGGGTCGTGCCGCCGGCCACGAGTTCCTTGATGACCTCCCACAGGGCCTGCCGGTTGCGGGGGTCGAGGCCGGTGGTCGGCTCGTCCATGAACATCACGGGCGGGGAGACGACCAGGGCGGCGGCCAGGTCGAGGCGGCGGCGCATGCCGCCGGAGTAGGTCTTGGCGGGGCGGTCGGCGGCGTCGGCGAGGCCGAAGCGGTCGAGCAGGTCGCCGGCGCGGGCCTTCGCGGCGGGGGCCCGCAGCTGGTAGAGGCGGCCGACCATCTGGAGGTTCTCGCGGCCGGTGAGGTACTCGTCGACGGCCGCGAACTGGCCGGAGAGGCCGATGGAGCGGCGGACCGCGTCGGGGTGCTTCAGGACGTCGACGCCGGCGACGGTGGCGGTGCCGCTGTCGGGGCGGAGCAGGGTGGTGAGGACCCGCACGGTGGTGGTCTTCCCCGCGCCGTTGGGTCCGAGGAGGCCCAGGACGGTGCCCTCCGGCACGTCCAGGTCCACGCCGTCCAGTGCTCGTACGTCGCCGAAGGTCTTCACCAGACCCTCGGCGTGGATCGCGCCTGGCATGCCCACACTCCCGGACATAGAGGATCGTTTCGGGTGATTCTGACGATCCTAGGGCAGGGGACGCGGCACGGCGCGCCCAGGCCGGGGCCGTCCGCGCGGCTTCCCTCCGCACCCCGGTCCGGGGCCGTCCGCGCGGCCCCTCCCCGGCGCCCCCGGTCCGGGGCCGTACGCGTGCTCAGTCCAGGACCGTGTACCCCGCGTCCCGCAGTGCCGCCTCGACCTCCCGGCAGTGGTCGGGGCCCTTCGTCTCCAGGCGCAGCTCCACGTCCACCTCCGTGAGGCCGAGGCGCGGGTCGGTGCGGACGTGGCCGACGTCGAGCACGTTCGCGTCGGCGACCGTCAGCACCGCGAGCAGCGTCGCCAGCGCCCCCGGCCGGTCCGTCACCCGCACCCGCAGGCTCAGGTAGCGGCCCCCGGCCGCCATGCCGTGCCGCAGGATCCGCTGGAGCAGCAGCGGGTCCACGTTCCCGCCGGAGAGGACCGCGACCACCGGGCCCCGGAAGGAGCCCGGGTCGCTCAGCAGGGCGGCCACCGGGCTCGCCCCGGCCGGCTCCACCACCAGCTTCGCCCGCTCCAGGCAGAGCAGCAGCGCCGAGGAGAGGGCGTCCTCCGAGACCGTGCGGACCTCGTCCACGTACTCCCTCACCAGGCCGAACGGCACGTCGCCGGGCCGGCCGACCCTGATCCCGTCGGCCATCGTCACCGGCGACTCGACCACCACCGGGTGCCCGGCCGCCAGCGACGGCGGATAGGCCGCCGCGCCCTCCGCCTGCACGCCCACGATCCGCACGTCCGGACGGACCGACTTCACCGCGAGCCCCACCCCGGCCGCGAGCCCGCCGCCGCCCATGCCGACGACGATCGTCCGGACCTCCGGGCACTGCTCCAGGATCTCCAGGCCGACCGTGCCCTGGCCGACGATCACGTCGGGGTGGTCGAAGGGGTGGATGAAGACCGCGCCCGTCTCGTCCGCGTACTCCTGCGCGGCGGCCAGCGTCTCGTCCACCACGTGCCCCTGGAGGCGGACGTCCGCGCCGTACTCGCGGGTCGCCGCGACCTTCGGCAGCGGCGCCCCGACCGGCATGAAGACGGTCGCGCGGACCCCGAGCAGCTGTGAGGCGAGCGCCACACCCTGCGCGTGGTTGCCCGCCGAGGCGGCGACCACCCCGGCCGCCCGCTCCTCCGGCCGCAGCCCCGCGATCCGCACGTACGCGCCGCGCAGCTTGAACGAGCCGGTCCGCTGGAGGTTCTCGCACTTGAGCAGGACCGGCGCCCCCACCAGCGACGACAGGTGACGGCTGCCCTCCAGGACGGTCGTCCGGGCCACCCCCGCGAGCATCTTCTGCGCACCGCGCACGTCGTCCAGCATCAGCCGGTGCAAGGGGTGAGGCGTACCGAAGGTCATGACCTCAAGTCTCGCAGCTCACCGGGGTCCCGGCCGCCCGCCGGGCGGGCCCCGGGACCGGTTTGCGCAGGGCCGGTACGCAGCCCGTCCGGTCCGCGTACTCTGTCCCCCACACCGCCCACCCCCCGCACGAGAGAGCCCCCAGCCATGCCCACTTCTCAGGACATGTCGACCGAGCTCGACCCCGGTCTCCTCGATGCCCTCCAGCACCAGGTGGCCGTCTTCGCCCGCCGGGCCGAGCAGACCCGCCTCGGCGGCACCGGTCAGCTCCGCAACTCCATGGACCGGGCCGCCTACCTGCTCCTCAACCGGCTCGACCGGGAGGGGCCGATGGGCGTCAAGGCGCTCGCGGCGGGGATGGGGATCGACTCCTCGACCGTGACCCGCCAGGTCGCCCCGCTCGTCGACTCCGGCCTCGTCAAGCGCACCTCGCACCCCGAGGACGGGCGCGCCGTCGTCCTCCAGCTCTCGCCGCGCGGCCTCGACCGCCTGGAGGAGGTGCGGGAGTCGCGCCGTCGGCTGATGGCCGAGGTCACCGACGGGTGGACGCGGGACGAGCGCGACTCCTTCCGCACCCTCCTCACCCGCTTCAACGCGGCGCTGTCCGCCCGGCAGGCGGCGGCCCACCAGACGGGCGCCGCCGGGGCCGCGCACGGCGGCTGAACCGGGCGGGGCCGTGCGCGACCGGCCGCGCGGACCGGTCGGCCCCCTGTGCGCGGCCGGCCGGACACGACCGGGCCCGGCCCCGTGCGCGGCCGGTCGCGCACGGGGGTTGACCCCGCTTCCCCTCCGGCGGCTAGATGAGGTGTGGGGAACCAGGGGAAGAACCGGAGACGGTCCGAACACGCCCGCCGCGCCCAGGAGTTCGACACCTTCGTGGCGGGCGCGGCGGGACGGCTGCTGCACACCGCGACGCTGCTCACCGCCGAGACCCGCGCCCGCAACCCGTACGCCCGGGAGCTGCTGACCGCCGCCCTCGCCCACACGTACGCCCTCCGGGAGCGGAACGCCGACGAGGACCCGTACGCCCTCACCCGCGACGACCTCGCGCTCCGCTTCGCCCGCACCGCCTGGCGCCACCACGGCGGCCGGGGCGGCCCGCTCGCCGTCCTCACCCCGCACGAGCGGCTCGTCCTCGTCCTCCGGCTGTACGAGGGCGTGGAGGAGGAGCAGGTGGGGGCGCTGCTCGGCCTGCCGGAGGCCCGGATCAGGGCCGTCTGCGCCCGCGCCGTCGCCCGTGTCCGGGCGGAGCGGCGCGGCCCCGGCCCGGCCCCGAGCGGCCTCGGTGCGGCCTCCCGGGGTGCCGGGGGCAGGGGGGCGGCCGCGTGAGGTACGACGAGAAGGAGGAGGCCGTCCGGCGGCTACTCGACACCGCGCACCCGCCCGTCCCCGGCGACCTCGGCCGGCGGGCCGCGGCGCGCGGGGCCCGGCTCGGGCGGCGCGGCCGGCTGCTGCGCCGGACCCTCCGGGCGCTGTGCGCGCTCGCCGTCCTCTGGTTCACCCTCTGGGCGGCCGACGCCCGCCCCTGGGAACCGCCGCCGGCCGCCACCACTCCGCCGTTCGACGGGCCGTGAACGGCGGCCTAGCCTGGTAGGGAGAGGGGTCGGTCGGACAGCACCAGGAGGCCGGCATGACCAGGAAAGCCACCGACTGCCGGGACACCCCGAGCGTCTCGGGCTGCTCGCTCTACATCTCGGGCGAGGAGGAGGAAGTCGTCCGCGCCGCCGCCGAGCACGCGGTCTCCGTCCACGGGCACACCGACGGACAGGAGCTGCGGGACGGCGTCCGGGCGAGCCTGAAGGAGGCGCTGCCCGGCACCTGAGGACACGCGGAAGGGCCGGGCACCCCGCTGCGGGGTGCCCGGCCCGTGGCGTACCGGCGGGAGCGCGTGCCAGGCGTCGCGGGCCCGCGGCGATCCGCCGGACAGGGGCTAGCCCAGCGCCTCGCGCAGGTCCTCGATCAGGTCGTCGACGTTCTCGATGCCGACCGAGAGGCGGACCAGGTCGGCCGGGACCTCCAGGGCCGAACCGGCGACGCTCGCGTGCGTCATCCGGCCCGGGTGCTCGATGAGGGACTCGACGCCGCCCAGGGACTCGCCCAGGGTGAAGAGCTTCGCGCGGTCGCAGACGGCGACCGCCGCCTCCTCGCCGCCGTCGACGCGGAAGGAGATCATGCCGCCGAAGGACCGCATCTGCTTCGCCGCGACCTCGTGGCCCGGGTGCCCGGACAGGCCCGGGTAGAGGACCTGGGTGACCTTCGGGTGGCGGGAGAGGAAGTCGGCGACCTTCGTCGCGTTCTCGCTGTGGCGGTCCATGCGGACGGCGAGGGTCTTGATGCCGCGCAGCACGATCCACGAGTCGAACGGGCCGGCCACCGCGCCCATCGCGTTCTGGTGGTACGCCAGTTCCTCGCCGAGCTCCGCGTCGGCCGCGATCAGGGCGCCGCCGACGACGTCCGAGTGGCCGCCCATGTACTTGGTGAGGGAGTGGACGACGACGTCCGCGCCGAGCGCCAGCGGCTGCTGGAGGTAGGGCGAGGCGAAGGTGTTGTCCACGACCAGCTTCACGCCGGCCTGGCGGGCCACGCCCGCGACGGCCTCGATGTCGGTGATGCCGAGCAGCGGGTTCGACGGGGTCTCGACCCAGACCAGCTTGGTGCGGTCGTTGACCGCGGCCCGCACCGACGCGACGTCCGAGGTGTCCGCGACCGAGAAGTCGACGCCCCAGCGCTGGACGACCTTGGCGAAGAGGCGGAAGGTGCCGCCGTAGGCGTCGTTCGGGATGACGACGTGGTCGCCGGGGGCGAGGAGCGTGCGCAGCAGGCAGTCCTCGGCGGCCAGGCCCGACGCGAAGGCGAGGCCGCGGCGGCCGCCCTCCAGCGCCGCCAGGTTCTCCTCCAGGGCGGTGCGGGTCGGGTTGGCGCTGCGGCTGTACTCGTAGCCGCCGCGCAGTCCGCCCACGCCGTCCTGCTTGTAGGTGGAGACCTGGTAGATGGGCGGGACGACCGCGCCGGTCAGCGGGTCGGCGGTGTTGCCCGCGTGGATCGCGCGGGTCTCGAAGTTCTGGTGGCTGTGCTGGTCGCTCATGCTCAGGAGCGTAGTGCCGCGCACCCGCCGACGCCGCGATTCGTCCGGGGCG
Source organism: Streptomyces termitum (assembly GCF_014650175.1). GTDB lineage: Bacteria > Actinomycetota > Actinomycetes > Streptomycetales > Streptomycetaceae > Streptomyces > Streptomyces termitum. The sequence goes on along the minus strand of NZ_BMUL01000028.1, from coordinate 14,697 downwards.
GCGTCCTGGACAATGGACGCATGGATGTTCTCTGGTTCCTGATCGCCCTGGGTCTCCTCTTCGGTGTCCTCGGCCCCTACCTGCTGCGCCGGCGCGGCGGCGGCATCCGGCAGGTCGCGCCCGGCACGCCCGACGCCGCCGACCCGGAGGCGTACGGATTCGCCCGCCAGGAGGAACTGGACGTGCGGCTGCCGGGTCCTGACGAGGACCTCCTCGACGTGCTGCGCGTCGTCCAGGCCACCCAGGACTGGCGGGCCGCGTCCCAACTCCTCGCGGGCACCGGCAAGGAGGGCGAGGTCCGCTGGCAGCGGGTGCAGGCGTTCGCCGGCGCGGCCTCCCTGGAGCTGGCGCAGCGGCCCGGCGAGGGCGGCGCGTGGCTGCGGGCCTGGCGCGCCGACGCCCCGAAGGACGCGGGCGGCGCGGCGGTGCACGCCGAGTTCCTGGTGCAGCAGGCGTGGCGCTCCTCGGCCGCCGGCAGCGACGACTTCCGGATCATCCTGGAGGAGGCCGGCAAGGTCGCCGACGAGGCGGCACCGCTGGCGCCCGGCGACCCCGTCCCGTACATCACGAAGCTGGCGGTGGCGCGCGGACTCGGGTACGGGCACGAGCAGTTCGACCGGGTGTGGGCGGAGGTCATCGACCGGGCGCCGCAGCACATGGGCGCGCACCTGGCGGCGCTGCACTACTGGTGCGAGAAGTGGCACGGTTCGCGCGAGGAGGCCGACCACTTCGCGACGACGGCCGCGGCCCGCGCCCCGAAGGGCTCGCTGCTGGCGGCGCTGCCGCTGTTCGCGCTCTTCGAGCACGTGCCGGACATGGTGCTGGTGCGGGACTTCTACCGGACGGCGGTGGTGGGCCGGGCGATGGAGGGCGCGCTGTACGCGGTCCACTCGGCCCGCCCGGACGACCCGATGCTGGCGCACGTACGCCACCTGCTGGTGTCGTTCCTGGTGAGCGCCGAGCGCTGGTCGGAGGCGATGCACCAGCTGGTGCACGTGGACGGCTACGTGGGCGCGCTGCCGTGGACGCTGAGCCCCGACCCGGCGGCCGAGTACACGGTCGTGCGGAACCTGGCGGTGGCGGGGTACGAGGCGAACGGCGGGAGCCCGATGACGCTGCGGCCCTGACCGCCGCGTGCCCCCGGGCCGGGGCGGCGCGTCCGTCGCGGGCCGGGGCGGCGGGGCCGGGACGGGGGCGTGCGCCGGGGCGGCGGGTCCGTCGCGGGCCCGTGCGGCGGGGGAACAGCGGCGGCCGTCCCGGCGTTGTGCGGACTGCCGAACCGCGTCGAGGAGAGATGCCGCATGTTCCTGTCCCGCACCCCCGTCCTGCCCACTCCGGAGCAGGCCCTGCGCGGCCGCCCGGAGCCGGAGTTCTCCGTCCCCGAGCGCCACACGGTGCTCGGCAACCCGCTGGCCGGCCCCTACCCCGAGGGCCTGGAGACCGCCGACTTCGGCCTCGGCTGCTTCTGGGGCGCCGAGCGGAAGTTCTGGCGGACCGACGGCGTCTGGACGACGCTCGTCGGCTACCAGGGCGGCCACACGCCGAACCCCACCTACGAGGAGGTCTGCTCGGGCCTGACCGGGCACACCGAGGTCGTCCGGGTCGTCTTCGACCCGTCGAAGGTGTCGTACGAGACGCTCCTGAAGGTCTTCTGGGAGTCCCACGACCCGACCCAGGGCTTCCGGCAGGGCAACGACGTGGGCACCCAGTACCGCTCCGCCGTCTACACCCACTCCGCCGCCCAGGCCGCCACCGCCGAGGCGTCCCGCGCGGCCTACCAGAAGGCCCTGGCGTCCTCCGGCCACGGCGAGATCACCACCCACGTCCTGCCGGCCGACGGCACCCGCCCCTTCTACCCGGCGGAGGGCTACCACCAGCAGTACCTGGACAAGAACCCGGCCGGCTACTGCGGCATCGGCGGCACGGGCGTCTCCTGCCCGGTGGGCGTGGTCCCGGCCGAGTAGGAGGCCCGCAGCGCGGCCGCCGTGACGGACGGGTCGTAGCCGTCGGGGGTGCCGTCGATCAGGAGGACGTCGCCCGGCATGTGGCGGGTGCGCAGGGGCAGGAGGGCCTGGTACGGCTCGGAGTCGTACCAGGCCCTCGCCTGTGCGTACGTCGGGAAGCCGATGATCACGAGGGCTTCGGGCCACCGGCCCTCCAGGACCTCGCGGCGGGGGGCGCCGTGGACGAGGAAGCGGCCGCCGAAGGGGTCGAGGGTGGTCTGGATGCGGTCCATGTAGTCGAGGACCTCGGGGTCGAGGACGGGCTCCGGGCGCAGTCTGGCGAGGGCGTATGCGGTCATGGGACCAGCGTGCCGGGGACCGGGCGCGGGGTCGATTACCCCGGAGGTCATGGGCCGGGGACAGGCCGAAGGGCCCTCTCCGGTGCGGGGAGGGCCCTTCGGATGTTCCGGGGGTCAGCCCTGGGAGCCGGCCTTCCAGGTGGACCAGTCCATGTTCCAGCCGTTGAGGCCGTTGTCGGGGGCGATCGTCTTGTCCTTGGAGTTCTTGACGATCACGACGTCGCCGATGAGCGACTGGTCGTAGAACCAGGCGGCCATCTGGTTGGGGTCGCCGGCGCCCTTGACGTCGGCGAGGCCGACGCAGCCGTGGCTGGTGTTGACCGAGCCGAAGATGGAGCGGGCGCCCCAGTAGTTGCCGTGGATGAAGGTGCCCGAGGTGGACAGCCGCATGGCGTGCGGCACGTCCTTGATGTCGTACTCGCCCTTGCCGTCGGAGTCGGTGAAGCCGACGGTGGCGCCGTTCATCCGGGTCTCCTTGAACTTCTCGGAGATCACCATCTGGCCGTTGTAGGTGGTGTTGTCCGGGGAGCCGGCGGAGATCGGGATGGTCTTGACGACCTTGCCGTCGCGCTTGACCGTCATCGTCTTGGCGGCGACGTCCACGGTGGAGACCTGGCTGCGGCCGATCTTGAAGGTGACGGTCTTCTGCTGGACGCCGAAGACGCCGTTGGCACCCTCGACGCCGTCCAGCTCCAGCTTCAGGGTGACGGTGGAGCCGGCCTGCCAGTAGTCGTCCGGGCGGAAGTCGAGGCGGGTGCCGCTGAACCAGTGGCCGACGACCTCCTGGCCGGAGCTGGAGGAGACGGTGATGCCCGCCTGGACGGCCTTCTTGTCGGTGATCGCCTTGTTGAAGTTGATCGAGACCGGCATGCCCACGCCGACGGTCGAGCCGTCCTCGGGGGTGAAGTTGCCGATGAAGCTGTTCTCCTTCGACACGGTGGTGAAGGAGGAGTTCTCGTGCGCCTCCAGGCCGGAGGCGTCGACGGCGGTGGCGGCGATCTTGTAGACGGTGGCGCGCTGGAGCGCTCCGGTCGGCTTCCAGGACAGCCCGTCGGCCGCTATCTCGCCCTTGACCTCGCCGCCCTCGGCGGAGGTCATGGAGACGGCGGTGAGCTTGCCCTCCTTGACGGCGACCTTGGCGTCGTTGTTGATGGAGGCGTTCTGCGAGCCGTTCTCGGGCGAGATGGTGATCTGCGCCTTGGAGGTCTTCTGCTCGGCCGCCTCGTCCACCTGCGCCTGTGACGTGCCGGAGGGGGTGCCGGGGCCGGCGGACTCGTTCTTGTCCCCGTCGTTGCAGGCCGAGAGCACGAGTACGCCACTGAGCACCGCCGCCGCCGCGGCCAGGCTCCTGCGGTGCTTGCCGACCGTCATCACACGCTTCTCCATCGTCGCAGATTCCCTGTCAATCCATCAGAACACCCATGAGACCCCCTGCGGTTCCGGAAGCGGGGGGTTTGTGGGGAAGACCACTGAACAACACTGTTCGACACGCCTGGCGAAGTCGTCCGGTTCCCGCCGTCGCGCCCCTGTTCGCACGAGGGCCCCGGAACGCCGTCCCGGGGCCCGTCGGCGGGGTGCGTGCGCGCCCCTAGACCCGGTCGCCGTTCTCGCCGTCGCCGTCGTTGTCGCTGTCGTCGTCTTCCTCGTCGTCATCTTCCCCGTCGAGGTCCCACTCCATCGCCTCGGGGTCGTACTCGGCCTCCTCGCTGCTCCAGGCCGCCTGGACGAGCTCGACGCCGGGCAGGTCGCGGACCAGGTCGAAGGGCTCCACCAGGTAGGACAGGGCCTCGGAGGGGTCGTCCTGGACGGCGGTGCGGGCGTGGGCGCGCTCCTCGGCCGGCATGAACTCGTCGGCGTCGATACGGCGCTCGGCGGCGGCGGTCAGCGCGGCGGGGTCGTCGATCTCAAGGACGATGTCGACGCGGAGCCGCACGTGGCGGGAGGCGGTGCCGGGCTCGGACGCGGGGGCGCCGTCGGCGGCGGGGACGGATTCGGGGGTGCTCATGGCTGGGAGCGTAGGGGTCGCGGGGGTCCGGCTTTCCCACGACCCGCTGGGTTCACTAGCATCTGGCCACCGCGGGCTTCCCGCTGGGCCTTTCTAGGGAGAACGAGATCCACGTGTCCGCCGCCCGACGCCCCCTGCTGACCTCCGTCGCGGCGGGCACCCTGCTGTGCGCCCTGTGGTTCGTCCCCTCGGCGAACGCCTCCGACGGCCCCGGCGTCGGCCTCGTGCGCGGCGGGGGCACGTCGGCTCCGGCGGACCCGGACGACGGGCGGCTGGCCGAGACCGGGGGCCCGGACACGACGGCGTACGTGCTGGGCGGGACGGGTTTCCTCGGGGTCGGCGCGGGTTTCGTGGCGCTGGCGCTGCGGCGGCACGGACGCGCGTCCTGACGGCGGCGGGCCGCCCCTCCTCGTGAGGGGGACGGCCCGCGCGGGTGTCAGGCGAGCGGGCCGGTGACCGGCTCCACGGCGGCGACCAGGCGGCCTTCGCGGACGAAGGCGTCGGCGGCGGCGAGGTCGGGGGCGAGGAAGCGGTCCGGGCCGGGGCCCTCGACACCGGCGGCGCGCAGGGCGTCGATGGCGGCCCGCGAGGCGGGGGCGGGGGTGAGGCCCTCGCGCAGCTCGATGCCCCGGGTGGCGGCGTACAGCTCGACGGCGATGATCCGGGCGAGGTTTCCGACGGCGGTGCGCAGCTTGCGGGCGGCGGACCAGCCCATGGAGACGTGGTCCTCCTGCATGGCGGAGGACGGGATGGAGTCGGCGGAGGCCGGGACGGCGAGCCGCTTCATCTCGCTGACCAGGGCGGCCTGCGTGTACTGGGCGATCATGAGGCCCGAGTCGACTCCGGCGTCGTCGGCGAGGAACGGCGGGAGGCCGTGGCTGCGGTTCTTGTCGAGGAGCCGGTCGGTGCGGCGCTCGGCGATGGAGCCGAGGTCGGCGGCGGCGATGGCGAGGAAGTCGAGGACGTACGCGACGGGGGCGCCGTGGAAGTTGCCGTTGGAGCGGACTTCTCCGTTGCCCAGCACGACGGGGTTGTCGACGGCGGCGGCCAGTTCGCGCTCGGCGACGAGGAGGGCGTGGGCCATGGTGTCGCGGCCGGCGCCGGCGACCTGCGGGGCGCAGCGGATCGAGTAGGCGTCCTGGACGCGGGGGGCTTCGCCGGCCTGGAAGTGGCCGGTGAGGCCGGAGCCCTTGAGGACGGCCAGCATGTTGGCGGCGGAGGCGGCCTGGCCGGGGTGGGGGCGGATGGCGTGCAGCTCGGGTTCGAGGACCTTCTCGGTGCCGAGGAGGGCTTCGAGGGAGAGCGCGGCGGTGACGTCGGCCGACTTGTAGAGGGTGTCGAGGTCGGCGAGGGCCATGATCAGCATGCCGAGCATGCCGTCGGTGCCGTTGAGGAGGGCGAGGCCCTCCTTCTCGCGGAGCACGACCGGCTCGATGCCGGCGGCGGCGAGCAGTTCGCCGGCGGGCCTCACGGTGCCGTCGGGGCCCTCGGCGTCGCCCTCGCCCATGAGCGCGAGGGCGCAGTGGGAGAGCGGGGCGAGGTCGCCGGAGCAGCCGAGGGAGCCGTACTCGTGGACGACCGGGGTGATGCCGGCGTTGAGGACGTCGGCCATGGTCCGCGCGACCTCGGGGCGGACGCCGGTGTGGCCGGAGGCGACGGTCTTGAGCCGCAGGAACATCAGGGCGCGGACGACCTCGCGCTCGACGCGGGGGCCCATGCCCGCGGCGTGCGAGCGGACGATGTTGCGCTGGAGCTGGGTGCGCAGCTCGTGGTCGATGTGCCGGGTGGCGAGGGCGCCGAACCCGGTGGAGACGCCGTAGACGGGCTCGGGCTTGGCGGCGAGCGCCTCGACGACGGCGCGGGCGGCGGCGAGCGCCTCGACGGCCTCGGTCGACAGCTCGACCCGGGCGCCGTGGCGGGCGACGGCGATGACGTCCTGGGGGGTGGTGCCGGACGTGCCGAGCACGACTGTCTGCATATCCATATTCAGCACCCTACGGATTGAAGACGAACCTGTCACTAGCTGACTCCGTCACCGTCCCGGCGGTGGTGGGCCCCTTACCGGGAGCACCGGGGCGCACCGGCGGCGGCCCGGTGCGCCGTCACGGCTCCGGCGGGAGCTCCGCCGGCGGCGCGTCCCGGAAGCGGCGGCGGTCGCGGGTGCCGGGCGGGGCGTCGGCGAGGCGGACGACGGTGCCGTCGCGGCCGGCCACCACCGGTTTCGCGGAGCGGGCGGCCTTGGCCTGGTACTGGGCGGCGTCGGCGAGGCGGAAGAGGCGGCGGGCGGAGCGGAGCGGGCCGATGGGGTCGCCGGTGGAGGCGACCCCGCAGGCGACGCCCTCGCCGAGTTCGAGTGCGGCGGCGCGGACGCAGAGCTCCTCCGCGACCGCGACGACCTCGTCGGCCGGCGGCCCCACCGCCAGGAGGCAGAACTCGTCGCCGCCGAGGCGGGCGGCGAGGGCCCCGGGGAGGCGGGCGCCGCAGCGGGAGAGGACGGAGCCGAAGCGTTCGAGGAGGCGGTCGCCGACGGCGTGGCCGTGGGTGTCGTTGACCCGTTTGAGGCCGTTGAGGTCGCAGACGACGAGGCTGACGACGGCGCCGTCGGCGCGGTGGCGCTCGATGGCCTCGTCGAGGCGGGCGTCGACCGCGCGGCGGTTGGCGAGGCCGGTGAGCGGGTCGGTGAAGGCGAGCTTGCGGACCTCTTCGAGCCGTTCGGCCTGGGCGATGCCGGCGGCGACGACCGCCGCGAGGACGTTCGCGAACTCGGCGTCGGCCCGGAGGAAAGGTTTCTGCCCCGGCCTCCGGGCGACGTACAGCTCACCCCAGGCGCGTCCGTGCAGGACCACCGGGGCGACCACGCAGCAGGCCCGGCCGCGCCGCCGCAGGCCCTGGACGCGGCCGGTGGCCACCGGCGCGTCGGCGCTCTCCACCCACGCGCTCGGGCCGCCGCCGACCGCCCACCGCTCGTGCAGGAACTCGGTGATCTCGGGGAACTGGTGCACCGGATACGTCTCCGCGTCCGGGAACTCCTCCTCCCCCTCGGCCCGCTCCCCGGCGTTCACCAGCACCCGCAGCCGCCCGTGGTCCCGCTCCCAGACCGACAGGGCGCCGAAGCTCCCGTCCAGGCCCCGGCAGGCGCCGAGCGCGGCGGCCCACCAGAACTCGCGCGGAGTGTGCGCCGCGGCCATCCCCTGCGCCAGCGCCACTACGGCCCGCAGCCGTCCGTCCTCTCCCATTCCTCCAGCTTAGATACGAATGATCCGTTTTCCCTTCCGGGACGTCACCGAAGCTCACGGAAAGTGAGAACGTCACGCGCGGTGACGGCGGCGCGGGTGCCTCACTCGCCGGGCCACTGCGGCTTCCGCTTCTCGTTGAAGGCCGCCACGCCCTCCGCGCGGTCGCCGGAGAAGGCCACCGAGCGCCAGGCCGCGTCCTCGACCTCCAGGCCCGCCCGCAGGTCCAGGCCCTGGCCCAGCCGCATCGCCCGCTTCGCCGCGCGCAGCCCCACCGGCGAGTTCGCCGCGATCCGGCCGGCCAGTTCCAGGGCCGCCTCCCGGGCGTCCTCGGCGACCACGTCCACCAGGCCCAGGGCGTGCGCCTCGGCGGCCTCCACCCGGCGGGCGGTGAAGACCAGTTCGGCGGCGCGCGCCGCGCCCACCCGGCGCGGCAGCAACTGGGTGCCGCCGCCGCCGGGGATGACGCCGACGGAGACCTCCGGCAGGCCCACCACCGTGCTGGCGTCGGCGACGATCAGGTCACAGGCGAGCGCCAGCTCGTAGCCGCCGCCGAGGGCGAAGCCGTGCACGGCGGCGACCGTCGGCATGGGCAGCTCCAGGACGCCGGTGTAGGCGGCGCGGGCGGTGGGCCGCTGGCGGACCAGGTCGGCGTCGGTGAAGGAGTTGCGCTCCTTGAGGTCGGCGCCGACGCAGAAGGCCCGGTCGTGGGAGGAGGTCAGGACGGTGACCCGGACCGAGGGGTCGGCGGCCAGGGCCGCGCAGGCGGCGGCCAGCGAGCGGGCCATCTCGGAGGAGACCGCGTTCATGGCCCTGGGCCGGTCGAGGACGAACTCGGCGACGTGCCCGTCCCCGTCCCTGCGTACCGCCACGAACTCGCCGAAACGCTGCTCGGACATACCTCGACCCTCCCGGTTAACGACTGTTCACCGGGATCCTAGGGCCTGTCTGATAATTCGCGTCGGATCAGGCCGGGTCGTTCGGTGCGTGCGATCGGCGTGCGGCCGGGGCGCCCTTGTAGCGGAGCTACTTGGGCGTTTCGGCCGTGCGGCTGGGGGTCCCCCCTCTGGGGGAGTGCGTGCCGGGCGGGCCGGACCCAGCGGGAATCGTCAGACAGGCCCTAGGTCGGGCGGCGGCCCAGGAGCCAGGGTTCGACCGTGCCGAGGCCGCGGACGGAGCGCTGCCACATCGGCTGGAGGGCGAAGCGGTACGCGTCCGGGGTCCGGCCCTCCTTCTCGGCGCGGGCCGCCTCCTCGGCCGCCTGGGCCTCCGAGACCGGCACCTCGCCGGTGCGGGTCAGCTCCTGCGCGAAGGCGCTGTCGACGAGGACGGTGTCCTTGGGGGCTATCGAGGTGAGCCGGCTCGCCAGGTTGACCGTGGTGCCGAAGACGTCGCCCATCCGGGTCGTCACCGTGCCGAAGGCGATGCCGACGCGCAGCGCGGGCATCGTCTCGTCCTCGCTGAGGGTCTCGATCAGGCGGAGCGCGATCTCGGCGGCGATGCCGGCATCGTCCGCCGCGTACAGCACCTCGTCGCCGAGGGTCTTGATCAGCCGGCCGCCGTGCGCGGCGACCAGGTCGGCGCAGGTGGTCTCGAAGGCCTCGACCAGTTCGCCGAGCTCCTCCTCCTCCAGGCGGCGGGTGAGCCGGGTGAAGCCGACGAGGTCGGCGAAGCCGACGGCGAGGCGGCGGTCCACCATCTCCTCGTCGTCGGCGGCCTGCACGACGCGGCCGGTGGCGGCGGCGAGCTGGCGCCGCCACACGTAGATGAGGAACTCCTCCAGTTCCGGAAGGAGGAGTTCGACCAGCGGATACGTCACCTCGGTGCGGGTCATGCCGGGCTCCGGCGGCTCGGTGAGCCCCTCCAGGAAGGAGTCGATCTGCCATTCGGCCAGCCGGGCGGTGGTCTGCCCGGTGGACCGGGCGACCTGGACCGCCATCGGCTCGCTCAGCAGCCCCGCCTCGACCAGGCCGGCGAGCCGCCGCAGGGCGAGGACGTCGGCCTCGGTGAGCGCCTTGGCCTGGCCGATGTCGGCGAAGCCCATCGCCCGCCAGAAGCGGGAGGCGAGCTCCATGGAGACGCCGGCGGTGCGGGCGGCCTGGAAGGGCGTGTAGCGGCGGTCGGCGCCGAGGATGAGCTGTTCGAGCCGGATGGCGAGCGGGTCGTCGGTCGGCTCGGCCGTGTGGTCGACGGCGTGGTGCGGCGTCGGGTACACCGAGGGTTCCGCGGGGCCGTCCGCCGCGGACGGCTCGGGCTTCCCGGGACGGTCGTCGCCCGTGTTCGCGTCGTCGACGGTCACCGGCCGCCTCCTGCCCGTTCCCTGCCGCTGCCCACTGTCCTGCCGATCTGTTCGCCTGGATCGCGCTCCACGATACGACAGGTGTGGGCTGGCTCACGCCGGAACGGCCCGGGGAGTCCCGGCCGGTCGCGCCCCGGAAACGCCCGGTCACAGCCGGGTCACCCCCGCCCGCGGCCGGTGCGCCCGGCCCGCCGGTCCGGTCAGCCGGCCGCGCGGAGGTGGACGATGTCGCCCGCGCCGACCGCCTCGGTGCCGCCGCCCTCGGTGGCGACGACCAGGCGGCCGTCGCCGTCCACGCCGATCGCCTCGCCCTCCAGGGTCCGCTCGCCGGGCAGTTCGGCGCGGACCCGGCGGCCGAGGGTGGCGCAGCCGTCCGTGTAGGCGGCCTGGATGCCGGACGCCTCCGGGTCGCCGCCCGCCCGGACCCAGGCGCCGTACCGGTCGGCGAGGGAGCGCAGGACGGCCCGCAGCAGGGTGTCGCGGTCGGTGGAGACCGCGCCCGCGAGGAGGAGGGAGCCGGCGCCGGGGACGGGGAGCTCGTCGGCGGCGAGGGAGACGTTGAGGCCGAGGCCGACGACGACGCCGTCGTCCCCGGCGCGCTCGGCGAGGATGCCGCCGGCCTTGCGCTCCTCGCCGTCGACCTTCACCAGGAGGTCGTTGGGCCACTTGAGGGAGACGTCGACGCCGGCGGCCTTCGCCAGGCCGTCGGCGGCGGCGACGCCGGTGAGCAGCGGCAGCCAGCCGAGCCGGTGGACGGGGACGTCCGGCTTGAGGAGGACGGAGAGGAAGAGGCCGGAGCGGGCGGGGGCGCTCCAGGTGCGGTCGAGCCGGCCGCGCGCGGCGGTCTGCTCCTCGGCGACGAGGACGGCGCCCTCGGGGAGTTCCGCGGCGCGGGCGGCGAGGTCGGAGTTGGTGGAGCCGGTGCGGGGCACCACGTCGAGCGAGGTCCACAGGCCGTCGGGGAGGAGCAGGGCCTGGCGCAGGACGCGCGCGTTGAGCGGGGGCCGGCCGAGGTCGGACCAGGGGCTGCCGGAGCCGTGGGAGGACGTCATGCAAGCCAGACTAGGTGTGGGATAGACCGCACTGCGCCGCCGTACCGGCGCCGATACGCTACGGGTCAGTAGGCCGTCAGTAGCCCATTCGCAGTCCACGAACCCCCCGTGACCAGGCAGGGAGCCGCATCCCGATGTCCGAGCCGGCAGAGCAGTACGAGATCGACATTCACACGACCGCGGGCAAGATCGCGGACCTGAGGCGCCGCGTCGACGAGGCCACGCACGCCGGTTCGGAACGGGCGGTGGAGAAGCAGCACGCGAAGGGCAAGCTGACCGCGCGCGAGCGGATCGCCCTGCTGCTGGACGAGGGCTCCTTCGTGGAACTGGACGAGCTGGCCCGGCACCGGTCGACCAACTTCGGCCTGGAGAAGAACCGGCCGTACGGCGACGGCGTCGTGACGGGGTACGGCACGGTGGACGGCCGCCCGGTGGCCGTCTTCTCGCAGGACTTCACGGTCTTCGGCGGCGCGCTGGGCGAGACCTACGGCCAGAAGATCATCAAGGTCATGGACTTCGCGCTGAAGACCGGCTGCCCGGTCGTCGGCATCAACGACTCCGGCGGCGCCCGCATCCAGGAGGGCGTGAGCGCGCTCGGCATGTACGGCGAGATCTTCCGCCGCAACACCCACGCGTCGGGCGTGATCCCGCAGATCTCGCTGGTCGTCGGCCCGTGCGCGGGCGGCGCGGTGTACTCCCCCGCGATCACCGACTTCACGGTGATGGTGGACCAGACCTCGCACATGTTCATCACGGGCCCCGACGTCATCAAGACGGTGACGGGCGAGGACGTGGGCTTCGAGGAGCTGGGCGGCGCCCGCACGCACAACGCGACGTCGGGCGTGGCGCACCACATGGCGGGCGACGAGAAGGACGCCGTCGAGTACGTGAAGCAGCTGCTCTCGTACCTGCCGTCGAACAACCTCTCCGAGCCGCCGTCCTTCCCGGAGGAGGCCGACACCGGGGTCTCGGGCGACGACCTGGAGCTCGACGCGCTGATCCCGGACTCGGCGAACCAGCCGTACGACATGCACCGGGTGATCGAGCACGTCGTGGACGACGGCGACTTCCTGGAGACGCAGGCCCTCTTCGCGCCGAACATCCTGACCGGCTTCGGCCGGGTGGAGGGCTTCCCGGTCGGCGTCGTCGCCAACCAGCCGATGCAGTTCGCGGGCTGCCTGGACATCGACGCCTCCGAGAAGGCCGCGCGCTTCGTCCGCACCTGCGACGCCTTCAACATCCCGGTCCTGACCTTCGTGGACGTGCCGGGCTTCCTGCCGGGCGTGGACCAGGAGTACGGCGGCATCATCCGGCGCGGCGCGAAGCTGATCTACGCGTACGCCGAGGCGACGGTCCCGCTGATCACGGTCATCACCCGCAAGGCGTTCGGCGGCGCGTACGACGTCATGGGCTCCAAGCACCTGGGCGCCGACCTGAACCTGGCGTGGCCGACGGCGCAGATCGCCGTCATGGGCGCGCAGGGCGCCGTCAACATCCTGCACCGCCGCACGATCGCGGAGGCGGAGGCGAACGGCGAGGACGTCGAGGCGGTGCGGGCACGGCTGATCCAGGAGTACGAGGACACCCTGCTCAACCCGTACATCGCGGCCGAGCGCGGTTACGTCGACGGGGTGATCCCGCCCTCGGAGACCCGGTCGCAGATCGTGAAGGGCCTGCGCCAACTGCGGACCAAGCGGGAATCCCTGCCTCCGAAGAAGCACGGCAACATCCCGCTCTAGCCCTCGGGAGGGACAGCACGATGATCAAGGTCGTACGAGGCAACCCGACGCCCGAGGAGCTGGCCGCCGCGCTGGCGGTGGTGCGGGCACGGGCCGCGGTCCTGGCGGCGGCGGCCGCGGGCGGCGGCGGGCCGGCGGCTCCGGAGGGCTGGTCGGACCCGGCGCGGATCGCCCGCTCGGTCCACCCCCGGCCGGGCCCGCGCGCCTGGGCCCGGTCCGCCTGGCCCGTCTGACGGGCCGGACGGGCGCGGTCCCGAGGGCCGGACCCCGTGTGCGGGGGGTCCGGCCCTCCGCCGTGTCCGGGCGGGGAACCGCAGGTGGGACGGGGTGTCACGGGAGTCACGGGGCGGTTGAGTACGCGTACTCAGGCGTCCCGGGGGCCGCCCGGCGCACCATCGGGACCATGCTGTGGTCCGACCCGGAGAACAAGACGCCCAAGTTCCTGCGCGAGACGCAGGAGATGCTGCGGCGGTCGGGCGTGCTGCTCGCGCTGGCCATGGTCGTCCTGATGCTCGTGGCGGGCGCGCGCTGAGTACGCTGCCCCCCATGACTGCTGATCACCCGGCCGCGCCCCGCCGGCTCGTCCTCGCCTCCGCCTCCCCCGCCCGCCTGGGCCTGCTCCGGCAGGCCGGGATCGAGCCCGAGGTGATCGTGAGCGGGGTGGACGAGGACAAGGTCCACGCGCCGACCCCGGCGGAGCTGGCGCTGGCCCTCGCGGAGGCCAAGGCGGCGCACGTGGCGGCCCGGCCGGAGGCGTCCGGCGCGCTGGTCGTCGGCTGCGACTCGGTCCTGGAGCTGGACGGCCGGGCGCTGGGCAAGCCGGCGGACGCGGCGGAGGCGACGGCCCGCTGGAAGGACATGCGCGGCCGGGTCGGCATCCTCCAGACGGGTCACTGCGTGTACGACACGGAGACCAAGCGGTACGAGTCGGCGACGGCGTCGACGGTGGTGCGGTTCGGCGAGCCGTCGGACGAGGAGATCGCCGCGTACGTCGCCAGCGGCGAACCGCTGCACGTGGCCGGGGCCTTCACCCTGGACGGGCGGTCGGCGCCGTTCGTGGACGGCATCGACGGCGACCCGGGGAACGTGATCGGCCTGTCGCTGCCGCTGCTGCGGCGGCTGCTGGCCCGGCTGGACGTGCGGATCACCGACCTCTGGACGGTCTGAGCCGGTCCTCAGACCGTCAGCGGCCGCGCCTCCTCGGCCTTTTCGGGCGCCTCGGGGTCCTTCCCGTACGCCACCAGGGTGAGGACGACGAGGCCGACGACCGTCATCAGGACGGCGAAGGCGGCCCAGCCGACCAGGCCGACGACGACCGCGCCGAGGACGGCGTGGACGATCGCGCAGCCGATCAGCAGGCCCCGGCCCAGCCGGCCGGGGCGGCGGTCGCGGACGCCGGTGACGAGGGCGACCAGGGAGCAGAGGAGCAGGGCGGCGCCGGAGCCGATGCCGAGCGCCCAGGTGCCGGTGACCATGTGGTCGGGGTCGAGGCCGTCGAGCGACATGGACTGGATCTCCACGAAGCGGGCCATGACCGCGTTGAGGCCGACGACGGCGGGCGCCTCGACGAGGAGCACGGCGGCCGTGATGAACGCGATCGGTCTGCGGGCCACCTCGGCCACCCCCTGGATTCGCTTGTTACCGACAGTACGGTCGACAGCGGGAAGGCTACTGGTCGGTAAACGGCCGGACAAGGGTTCTCACGGGAAGCCCCAAGACCGCTGGTGGAGCAAAGAATCTTGACCCTGTTCGTAGGGACCCGACAAAGAAACCCGAACGGCGACTGGCCCCACGAACAGAGACCTGTGCCACACCTCGGGGCTACTGTGCCGTAAAGGAACCCTGCGTACCGTGGTGCGACAAGGGATTTCACGACCCGAGCGAGCCTCGATTCACACTCCGTGTGGGCAAGCTCACCATTGGGGACGGGTCGAGACGCCGTGTCGGCAGTCCCTAAACTCAGCTTGTTTCAAGGAGGGAGCCATCGTGCGCAAGGTGCTCATCGCCAACCGTGGCGAAATCGCTGTTCGTGTCGCCCGTGCCTGCCGGGACGCCGGGATCGCGAGC
>NZ_BMUL01000027.1 GCF_014650175.1 Streptomyces termitum | reverse complement strand
TCCCACTCGGCATCCGACAGTTCATGGCGACGTATCACAGCACCATGATCCACCAGCGGTAATCATTTGAAGACACTGCCTAGCCCACCAAAGAAGAATCATCCCTTTATGTCCCTATATCCTGGTCGTCCCTCGCGGGCGGGAAAGGACCCGCCCGCCGGCCGGCCCGAGAGGGGCGCCCGTGCCCGACCACCGCCCGGCCCGCCGCCGCCCCGAACCGCCGCCCGCTCCCCCGCCCGCCGCCGGAGGCCCGAGCGTGGTGCGGGCGACCCTGTACCGGGGCGGCCGGAAGGTCTCCTCGCCGGCCACGCTGGCGGAGACGTACCGGCAGCTGCGCGCGGACCCCGACGGCATGGCGTGGATCGGCCTCCAGCGCCCGACCGCACAGGAACTGCACTCCCTGGCCGCCGAGTTCGACCTCCACGAACTCGCCGTCGAGGACGCCCTGGAGGCCCACCAGCGCCCCAAACTGGAGCGGTACGGCGACACCCTCTTCGTCGTCCTGCGCGCCGCCCGCTACCTGGACGCCCCGGAGGAGGTCGACTTCGGCGAACTGCACGTCTTCGTCGGCCCCGACTTCCTCATCACCGTCCGGCACGGCGCCGCCCCCGACCTCACGGCGGTCCGCCGCCGCATGGAGGAGGACCCGGACCTCCTCGCCCTGGGCCCGGAGGCCGTCCTGTACGCGATCCTCGACGCGGTCGTCGACGGCTACGCCCCGGTCGTGGCCGGCGTCCAGAACGACGTCGACGAGATCGAGACCGAGGTCTTCGGCGGCGACCCGTCCGTCTCCCGCCGCATCTACGAACTCTCCCGCGAGATGGTCGAGTTCCAGCGCGCCACCCGCCCCCTCGTCGGCATGCTGCACGGCCTGATGGCCGGCTTCGCCAAGTACGGCACCGACGAGGAACTCCAGCGCTACCTCCGCGACGTCGCCGACCACGTGACCCACATCAGCGAACGCGTCGACGGCTTCCGCCAGGCCCTCACCGAGATCCTGACGGTCAACGCGACCCTGGTCACCCAGCAGCAGAACGCCGAGATGCGCGCCCTCGCGGAAGCCGGCTTCGAACAGAACGAAGAGGTCAAGAAGATCTCCGCCTGGGCCGCCATCCTCTTCGCCCCCACCCTGGTCGGCACCATCTACGGCATGAACTTCGACACCATGCCGGAACTCCACTGGACCCTCGGCTACCCCTTCGCCGTCGTCCTGATGGCGGGCGTGTGCGCGAGCCTGTACATGGTCTTCAAGCGGAAGGACTGGCTGTAGCGGGGCTCTGGGACCACGCACCCGATTCCACGACCGCGCACATCCGGGAGGGCACGGTGTCCGCGTACGAGCGTCGACCAGGCCACGGACGTCCGGTGTCGTGCGGTGATCCTTGTGCGCCTGAACGCCCTGCTCTCGTCTCGTCGCCTAGGTGGCCAACGCGCATGTGGAGAGGGATCTTCGCTCTCAAGCGGGTCACGGATGTGCCGCTCGACAGGTTGCGCCGCAATCTTGCCGTGTTGCCGGCCCTGGCTGAGGCCGGCATTCCGGTGATCGTCCCTGTGGTGGGCTCATCGGGTGGGATCGTGGTCGAGGTCGATGGGAGCGGGTACTGCCTGTTCCCCTGGGCACGAGGAGCGCACGTTCGTGGCGTGGACCTCCCCCACGTGCAGGTGCGGCGGCTCGGCGTGGTCCTCGCCAAGCTCCACCTGGCGCTCGGGCACGCCGCCGAGACCGGGGGCCTCACCGCGGACGTCGTCACGCCTGAACGGACATCGGAGAAGGCCGACCAGCTCGCCGCTACTGCACGGACCCACGGTACGGGCGACGCCTTCGACGGGGCAGCGCTGGACGCCCTTCGCCAAGCGTCAGGTGCTGCTCGCCGAGTACGCGGCCCTGCGCCCTGAAGGAGACGTTCCCGCAG
This sequence comes from Streptomyces termitum, assembly GCF_014650175.1. Lineage (GTDB taxonomy): Bacteria > Actinomycetota > Actinomycetes > Streptomycetales > Streptomycetaceae > Streptomyces > Streptomyces termitum. The sequence continues at coordinate 52,846 of NZ_BMUL01000027.1, read as the reverse complement.
GACCGTACGGCTGGACGCACGGCGATTTCCAGCTCATTCACTAGGCAAGTCGCTTGTCGGGTTTGGCGTTGTCGCCCTTGCAGCATCTGGTCGGGTTACTGCGGGCGTAGCTACGTTGCGGTGGCAGGTGAGGCAGCGTCGACCCAGAGAGCGAGGAGGCTTCGGAGCTCGCGGACGACCTGGTAGAGCCTCAGGCTGGCGCCGCGCCTTGGGGGGCTTGGGCTCCTCGTTGCCGGGCGCAGAAGGGGTGGGCGACTGAGATGAGCGTGACATGGTCGATCTCGACCACCCTTCCAGCGTGCCCCAGGTAGTGTCGAGGCGTTCTTTCGGATCAGCAGGTGTTCGTGGGGGATAGATGGCGTCGAGCTCTCGCCGGGACTCAACCGGATCTTCGCTCGGTGTGCTTGAGCGGAGTGTGGCCGACCGCGCGCACGATATCTCTCCGGCCTTGACGCACCTTCAGGACTGCGGATTCCGCCCGCCATCTGGAGGCGTGAGGCGTGCGCTGACGGTCGCGCTGACGCATATCTCCTTCGTCTACGAGCATCAGGATGTCCTTCCGGGCGTGACACGAGGGCTGTTGGACACTCTCGCCACGCTCGGCGACGCTTTCGCGAGGCGGCTTGGTGCAGTACGGGCCTATCAGGAGTTGCCGTCGCTGACGGCCGGTGCGCTGAGCAAGCACACAAGCACCGTCCCTCCTAAGATCCCGGAATGGGCAGCCAAGCAAACCTGGCTGCTTCTCTCGTGTCGGGTCAGCGCTGGCCTACTTGGAAAGCCACTCCCGCCGGGAGTCACAGGCGCTTTGTTTCGGCAGTTGCTCGGCGTCCTCTGCCTCCTCGATGAGCAGCATGTGGCCAGCAAGCTCCTAGAAGGTCTTGCGGGGAACGTGGCGAGATCGGAGGTGCTCGCCGACCCGAGGACCATGCTTGACGTTCTCCTTCGCCGCAGCACCATGGAGCCGGCCAGCTACGAGATCAACAGCGAAGGTCCTGATCACGCTCTAGTCTTCACGGCTGTTGCGACGGACAGTAGAGGTCGGCAAGGTACTGCACAGGGCAACAGCAGGAAGACAGCGGCTCGCAACGCAGCTCTTGACTTCCTCGCAAGGCACATACCCTCTGCTCTGGAAGAAGCCGCAGCCCGGTCGGCCCCTCGCCCGGTGCTCGGAGAGATCCCAGGCTCAGAAGCCCACTTGGCAGCCGTGCAGCGGCTCCAGGATCTTTTCTCCCTTCCTCCTATCGCCCGCCCGTTACTTGGCCAGGCACTGGCCCACGCTTCCTGGACCTATGAGCAGCGAAGACTGTTGGCGCCACTCCATCAGCAAGACAACCAAGCGCTCAGCTTCATGGGCTCCCAAGCCTTCTCTTTTGAGTATCTCCTCGTCCGGTCGCGGAGGGCGGTTCTCTCACCACCCGAATCAGTCATCACCAGCAGCGTGCCTAACACCGCGTTCGACTCTGCGCTGCGCCAGACAGGGCTGGCGCAAGCTCTCCTCCTGGGTATCGGACAGGCCAGCAAGGGAATACCTGTTGAGGTGGGATCGAACGCCTTCCAAGCGGTGATCGGCGCTGTCTACGTCGCAAAGAATTTCCCACCATCACTCGCTCACGACTGGCCTCAGGAGTGGGCTCCGCTGTGGCGGACGATCATGCCTGACGCTGAGCATGATCCCTCGACCGTGCTCGGGATTCTCGCCAGCAGCATGAAGCTCCAGATCGACTACACCTTTCGTGAGTACGGGCCGGACCACCTGAAGCAACGCCGCGCCACAGCCGTGCTGACAAGCCCCTCGTTGACTATCAGCGTCAAGGCAAGGGAAGGCGCGCCAGGTCCATCGAAGACAGCCGCGCGGCATAATGCCAGTGAGGTAGTCCTCGACGTCTTGGATCGCCTCGCCGAACGCCGACCAGCAAAGGCAATGACGTCCGCGTCTGCGGAGGACCAGTCTCTGGCCCGCTTCATGTTGGCCCACCAGGCGGCAGCGCTCACGAGTACTACCATTCCTCTTCAACGGTGGATATCCGGGCAACTGTTTGGCCTCCAGTGGGCAGCATCTCCCGAAGCCTTCCTCGAGTGGGCCACGGAAGCTGATCAGCTCATGACCCGTGCCATGAACTTGGACGATCGGATCGGTAGGTTCGAGACGGTGTTTCGCGCCGCCCGCGACGCCGAGTTGGCAGACGATCAGTCCCGAAGCGTCGATGTCGAGCTCACCCACGTCGTAAGACGCATTGAACGACTCCAAGATCCCGAGTCCCTGACCCGCGAGGACTTCGACCGACTGGCCCGGCTCTGCGACATCTGCCGCTGCATGGGTACCGATGACCCCGACACCAGTGTTCGAGAACTTGTCGAGGCATGGGCGGTCCTGCATCGCGGGCGACTCGATGTCCTCATTGGAGAAAAAGGAATCGATACCACTCTCACCGGCCGCGAACGGGCTGTCCTCGATGGGCTCGCCAACGCTCTACTCAGAGTGAGAGGCAAGGCGAGTGTCCAAATGCTCAGTTACATACCCGTAAAACTCCGGTTCGCCGCAGCCCTCGATGAGGCACAACAGGCGGAACTCGACGAGACCTGTGCCCTCTGGGCCGGTGCGACCAGGACAGTCACTCTCGAAACCTCTGTACTCGGCATCGAGGCGACCGTCGCTACAGCACACACTCCGTCGGCTCCTGGACCTATAGCCCGCGCTGCGCTCGCCGCCCTTCAACCCAAAACCGAGCCGTACCGAGCCAGTATCGCGGGCCTCCTCCACGACCTGAAGAATCAGGTCACCGCCGCTCGGACAGCCGCTTCCGCGCCCGCCACGACACGTACCGCGCACCGCGAACACCAATTGGCGGCCAGTCGGCACCTAGACCAAGCCCAGTCCCTCGCGGTCCGACTCAAGGCATCCACGGCCATGTCCGGCCACGATGACGAGTTGAGTACCGAACTGGGCTCTTTCCTCCGCTCTTACGCCGCCGCCCTGCTTCCCCGGCTGCCCCAAACGATCTCCCTCTCGGTCCCTGATGCCCGGAGTACAGCCCGCGTAGCCCTAGGAGAACGGACTCTCCGCGCGATCCTGGACAATCTGGTAGGCAACGCGATAGAGGCAATGCACGATGGCGGCGCGATGACCCTGGACTGGACTGCGGACGCCAATGAAGCCGTAATCGACGTTTCCGACTCCGGCCCCGGCCTCCCTCCTGATGTTCTCGCAGCCCTCGAATCTGGCGAACGCATCCGCAGTACTAAACCCGGAGGAAACGGCCTCGGCCTTCTCGGAGCCCGTTCGCTCCTGGCGCGCGCTGGAGGCCACCTCACTGCTCTCCAGGTGCACTCCGGTACCGCGTGGCTCATCACCCTCCCCATCGCCCCTGCCCCGAACCAGGAGACAACGTGACCCACCCCCTCGCAGATATCCAAATCCTGGTAGCAGACGACCAGACTGATGTCGCGAGAACCCTGTGCAATCCCCTGCGACGAGCCAAGGCACGGCTCACCTTCGTCGAGGATGGCCAGGCAGCACGTGACGCACTTGCCGCACAGCCCTTTGACCTCGTCGTGATCGACATGAAGATGCCCCCTGAAGAATGGGGCGGCCTGTGGCTACTGAAGCAGCTTCACGCCGAAGGCTCGCGCATTCCTACCCTTGTCCTCTCCGGCGAGGGCGCCACGCAACAGATCATCCAGGCTATGCGCCTCGGAGCTACCGACTGGATCTTCAAGGACGTCGCCGACCGGGAGCTACTCGACCGGGCAACCACGATCCTCGCTGACCGCCACAAGCAATCCCTGACCATCGCAAGCGAGCACCTGCCCACGCCGATCGCCTCGCGCCTTGCTCGCTATATCCGAACCACAGACTCTGAAAAGCAGCTCACGGAGGGACTTCACGCCCTGGAGTCGTTACTGCGCTTCGCAGCAGTCGTCGGTCTCTCCAGCACGCCGCCGTTCGTCCTGCCTGGAATCACTCTCGACAAGCTCGCCGCGCCGGCCATGGGAACGTGGTTCAACGTCTGTACGGCGCTGGCCGGTAGCCCCAGTGCCAGCAGCGCGTTCAGGCGCCTCCTTTCGTGTATCGCTCCCGACTCCGGGGCACGCCAGACCGTCCAGAATTTCATACCTATCCGAAATGGCATTTTCCACGACACTGCTGATCCGAGCCCTGAAGATTTGGGGCGCCTTGATTCATTTCTTCGCCGTGTCGCGCACCGGATGATCTCGTCCCGTACTGGCGAATTGATTGTCGCCAAATCGATGAAATATGACGGCGAAATGTACGCGGTTGAAGCTCTTAATCTTCATGGAACCGGAAATCCTAGCCCGGTTGAGATACTCACCAACATTCCTATCGTCAACGGAGCAGTACTGCTCGTCGACAAGGATGTCGAGCCCATTCCCCTCAGCCCGCTTATGGTTTCCGCAGTCGCTGAGCCATCCGGTAGCGTCCACTGCCTCCAGTTCAACGGCTTCGTTCGGGGTAAGGGCAGGTTGGGACCGGCCTCGGTCATCAAGTTTTCCCGCGTGAACATTGCCGAGGGGCACGGTGCTGCATCCCACCCCGTTGTCGCATGGCCGGCCGCTACTGCGTGGGCTGGCCAGGCATGAGCCGGAAGTTCGTGGCGCTGCCTGCCCTCAATTCATTAGGCAAGTCGGCTGTCAGGTTTAACGTTCGGGAATTCGTCCAGTTCCTCTGGGTCCCGGAAGCCGGGTGACCTGCTGAGCCGCTGCGAGCTCTTCCCGGGTCTGCTCCAGCTCCAGAGACAGCTCGGTGGCAGCGCGCACCAGTGCGCGAACCCGTTCGCGCACTGCCGCGAGACCCGTCTTGATCTTCGTCAGGGCTTCGCGCAGCGCGGTGTTCTCATCGGCCATGTCCTGGACGACCTGCGGGGTGAAGTTCTGCGCCTTGGCCCGTGCCCGGAACTCTTCCACGAGCTCTTTGTGATCGCCATAGACGACGTCGCGCCGGAGCCCGCACTCGGCGATCAGCTCGGTCCCCGTGAGCTTTCCGACAGACGAGCGCAGGGGTGTCCCGGCCAGAAGGCGTTCTGCCGCGGCGCGTATGTCCTGACGTTCGGCTTCCCGGTCTCGGTTCCTTCGTGTCATGCGACCCGGCCTCCTTCCATGTGTGTGACTTCCAGGCGTGACGCCTCGTGCAGCTCGATCACTACGCAGATCTGCGCCGCCTTCGCGGCGGCTCGGTCCCGACGCGGACGTGGCGTCATCGGGTCACGGGCCTCATTTTCCAGGATGGGCAGTCGCCTGCGGTGTTCGGCGATGTCCCGGTCGGTGTAAGCGAGGTTGGCGCAACTGCTGTGGCACAGCGATTCGTCGGGCCCATCATCGGCGGGTAGTCCCAGCAGCAGCTTCTCCTTCCGGCACTCGGCGGTTTCGGCTCGATGGACGCAGGTCATGGCTTCGCCGTGGTGGATGTCGGTGTCGCTTTGCTCAAGGAGTCGCTTGACGCTGGCCTGCGCGCGTACGGTGCGGCCGAGGAAGGCCGCAGCGCCAGCAGACCGGCGTCGGTACTCGGCTGCGGCCGGCCCGCTGACCTGCTCGTTGTCCTCATCCAGACGAGTCCAGTCGTCCTCGGACTGCTCGAGGGCCATCTCCAGACGCTCCACCGCGACGTCGTCCAGCCAGGAATCGTCGCCTTGGGCGGCGTAATTCAGAGTGACCTTCGTCCTGAGATGGCCGTACTGAAGAGCGGCGGCAATGAGGCCGCGAGGGCGGCGCACGATGAAGTACGCGAGGGTTCGGCGGAAGCGCGACCCGTGCAGGTGCTTGATGGGATCTGGAGGAATCGCCACTGTCCCATCGGCGGGGGTGAAGGTGGAGTTCACCCAGTCCTGGAGCCTCTGCAGCTCACGGATGACCTTGCTGGATCCCCACGTCATAGCGCCCATTCGACTCCTGCGGCCGCTGCCTCCGGGCAGGCGGGTCGGGAAAAGCATGTCGGTTGCGTGAAGCGTCTCCAGCAGGTCGATGGATTGATGCACGGGGCGGACGACCGCCCAAGGGCGGCTGGCCGGCCTGCGCGACTCGGCCGCGGTGCGGTCGTGACCTTTGCCACGGTGCCCGAGCAGCAGCAGCTCCCCGGAATCGGGATCCTCCGCACGGCAGCCGCGGCGGAGATTGGACACTTCCCCGGGGCGCATACCGGATAGATAGGACACGATGACGAAACATGCCGCCGTCACCACCCAGACGAGTTCGGGGAGTTCGGACGCGGTGATCGGCTTGCCCCTCCACGGGCGCCCGTCGACCTGACCAGCGACACTACCGATGAAGAAGTCCCCGGCCACCGGAACTCCGGAGGCTTCGGAGGCTTCGGCGATCGAACGGAGCCCGAGGCCGATGGAATTGGACGCCACGGGAAGCCCGAGGAGGCAGGCCAAGTACTTGTAGTCAATCGCGCCAGGGCTCTCGGGGTCGCCTGGCAGCGCGACGCCTGTGCGGTGTGCGTCCCGGAGGAAGAGGTTCATCCGCTCGGCGCGTGGCAGTCCGGCGAACCGCGCCTGCCCGGGATGGGTTCCGGTGTACAGCTGACGGAATTCTCGCCAGGCATCACGGACATCCGGGCCGATGTCTTCGACGATCCGCAGGGCCCAGTCCAGCAGGGGGATCATCGTGTCCACCGCGATCCTCGCGGTCTTGTTGCCGCGGCCGGTCTGGATGTCCTCCGCGAGCTCGCCCGGAGAGCGTCCCTGCCACGGCTCCGCAACGGACATACGGCATTCCGGAGGCAAATACTGCGCATAGGCCCACACGGCCCGAACGGCGCTGAAGAGTTGGCGGCGTGTGCTCGTACTGGCCTGTATGGACCGGACATGATCCAGATACTGGTCGAGATCGCGGTCGTTCACTTCGTAGAGCCGATCGATGCCGCGATGCCGCAGCCAGGTCGCAAAGACGCGCAGGCGCTTGAACCACAGGTGCACCGTGGAGATGCTCGCCTGGTCGATCCCCGTGTACCTGCCCAGGGCGGGCGGGTACGGCCTGTCGAGGGTTGCCAGGATAAAGACCTTGAAGTCGTGCTCCAGCAGGTTCGGATACGTCGGCCAGTGGAGTGTGATCGATTCGAGGTGCTGGTCCGGCTGGGCTTCCGCCAGTGACCAGGCGCGATCCCTGACCCTGGACAGTGCCGCGGGGTCGGTTCCGTGCCGCAGAGACCGGGTATGGAGGACGTCCCTGTCCGCAAGTTCGTTCAGCAGCGCCGGCAGGGTAGCGGCAGCGTCATTGGCCGTGGTCATCGCAGGTCCATCCGTCCGGCCATCAGGTCGTTGATCATTTCTGACTGGCGCCCGGTGAGCCGGCGGCGTGCCTGGTCCTGCTCGGACTGGTGGTACTGCCCCACCAGGTCCTCGAGTCGCTCATGGTGCACCGCGTGTCTCGCGTTCCACGTCGCCACGTCGGTGTGAACCTTCAGGATGCTCATTTGATCCAGGGCCGCTATTTGCAGGGGGAGTTGGTGGGGCAGTGCGCGGGCGTTCTCGCATCCCAGGCAGGCCAAGAACGATTCTGCGCAGGGTTGACCCGGTGGGGCTCCAGGGCTGTTGAGGTGGTCGGTGCACCCCGTCAGCACGGTGTCCTGTTCACCGGAGACCAGGCGTTGAAGGACCGCGGGATCCAGGTCAGCGTCCCGGGCGGTGCCCTCTAGGTCGGACGCCGCCCGGGCAACCAGCGCGGCCGGCAGTACGGCGATACTGCGTCGCTTGCGGGCAGCGGCTACTTGGGAGCGCAGTGCGTCCGCGACGACGACGCGGGACTGGGTGGCGATGTCCTTGCTGCGGGCGAGGTAGTGATCGTTCATGGTGGACCGGCTATGGGCCACCGGGCGCCGCTTGCGCTCGATTCCGGTCTGCCGCAGTCGCCGCGACTCCACCGGCTCGACCCCGTCCTTCGTGGGCTCCTTGGTAGGAAATCCGTGCTGTACGGACCATCGGGCGATGTTCTTGGCGTCGGCCCCCCGCGTCCAGCGTTTCGCTCCGGATGTCTGCGTCCGGAATCCGGCGAAGGCCGAGCTGTGGCCGCCGTGGCGCCGGGCGAGCTGAGTCAGGTCCAACAGCAGCTGGTAGACCCGTAGCGGTGAACGAAACAGCCGGTGTTCTGGATCATCGGCGATCAGCAGATCGGCCAGTTCTTCCGGCACATCTTCCACAGGTGTCACCATGTGCTCGCGCTCCGGGCCACGCCGGGGCTTGGATGCCTCGATCAGCGCGACCTGGGGAACTCCCTCGACTCCACCATCCGGCCGGTAGTGCGCGGCGGGCCAGGCCGCCACCGTGCCGAAGTTCTCCGCGGTCAATGCCGTCAGCAACAGGCCGAACGCCGTCAACTCCCGCGAGGTAAGGCACAACCGCCGAGTGATCACCTTGGACCCTCCCAGCTTCCACACCACGCTCACCATGGTGCCTCCAGGCACCCGCGGAAGATCACCTGTGCGCTCGAAGACGTCCAGCAGCATGCCGAGCTCGTGGTCTGGATGCCCGGATCCGACCTGTCCGGCTCGGAAGCGGGCCAGGAGATCCTGGCCGGACCGGATGCGGTCCCGCGCCACCCGAATGTCGTGCCGCAGGGCGACCATGATCCGCTGCATGGCGTCGTCGTACTCCGGGACGTCGGAAAGCTCCGTCACCTCCGGCATCCGCTCCTTGTACAGAGCGTCTCGCACCTCCTTCGACAGCTTCTTGTCATCACGCCACAGCTGCCGGAGCCGATGAAGGTGGGTGCGTTGCGAGGCGGCGTTTCGTCCTTCCGTGTGCGTCCACAGCTCCAGCACGTGCGCCTCGGTGACGTCGCCCGGCCCCCGGACGGTTGGGCTCTGGACGGAGAAGTAGCGGGCGAGCCAGGACAGTACCGCGTAGAGGCTCTCGGCCCCTCTCACCCGCTTCACGCCCGAACGCGGCGAGGTACGTTCCGCGAAGGCGGAGGCGAACCAGCGTTGCAGGCCCTCTTCAATCACGACCCGCTTCCCCTTGGAGTCTTGGATGTTGGCGAAGTCGAACACCCGCGAGCGGTCGCCGGACTCCTCGATGACGCGTACCGCGGTACCCCCCGATGCCTCCAGCAGCCGCTCCGGGGGCTGCCAGTCGCACGGCGGCATGCCCGCCTGGCGCCCGCCGCGCCCTCCCCCGCTCACGCCCGGCCCCCCATCTGAACATGGGCGCCCGGACGAGCGACGCCGGTCAGCGTCCGTCCACCCTGCTCCGCCACGGTGCGGATCAGCACTTCGACCGCTTGGGTCTCCTCGCTGTCCAGCAACTCCATCAAGTAGTCGACCTGCAGTGCGGTGAACGGCTCCAGGTACGTCTCCCGCGTTGTGGACGGATCGACGTGACCCAACATGAGGGACAGCGCGTACCACACGCCGCCGAACATCTCCCGGATGTCCAGGAGTTCCTGCTCGGTGAACCCATCCAGCTGGGGCTGCCACACCGTCGAGAGCAGCGAATACCACTTCAGGGCGAAAGAGTGCCGGCACATGTGCGGGCGGCACCACAACGGCACGAGCCCCTCCCCGCCCGCCTGCGCCCAGACCCGCTGGATCCGCTCGTTGGCGGCGGTGAACGTGTCCTCCCAGCCCTCGAACTTCTTTGGCATCCCGTTCGGCGACAGCCACAGGGCCAGCGGCTCCAGCCCGGACGCGGTGCGCCGGAACAGCAGACGGCGCTCGTCGGGGCCCAGTACGTCTACCGAGAGCGATCCCCCGCTCTCCAGATACAGCAGCCGGTTTCGGGCGTTGTAGCCACGGACCACCCGCTTGTACGAGATCCTTTCGTAGGTCCCTCGCCGTTGAGCTCGGCGTACCGCCTGCGTCCGGGAACCCTCCAGCGGGTCGGCGTAGCCCTCGATCTCCCGCAGTACCGCCCTCGGTATTCGGTACCATCGCCCCTCCTTGGCGCCCTTCACGCACGCCGCCGCCAACCAGGCCCGTGGAAGACGGCCTCCAGCGGAACGCGGAATCTCCACATCCAGGACGCTCCCCCACTCCTGAAGGCGCAGCCCCGTGCCGTACAACCCGTCGACGAAGACCGCGTCCCGGTCCTCGTTCGGCCCCGACCAGCCGGCCCTGCGCAACCCATCGAAGCCGTAGCCGCGCAGACCGATGTCCCGCCACTGCTCGAAGGGCGCACGCAGCATCCACTTCACCTGACGGCCACGAGAACCCGCTGGCCGGAACCCATCGCGCCGCTCTCCCCCAGGGCCGACCCCCTGTCTAGAACGGCCACCGGAGCTCGACGCCAGAGCGACCCCGGACACAGGGTTCTGGACGCCGTACTTCCCCCACGCCCAGGTGTAGAAGGTGTTCAGAGCGGCACGGTCCGTGTCGAAACTGACCGCCTTGATCCGGTCGTCATTGCGTACATCGGTCAGGCGCCAGTCCTTGAACGCCTCCACGTCCCGCGCCGTCGCCTCCCGCCAGCCCTTGCCGAACACCCGCAGGAAGTTCAACCACACGACCAGCGTGTACGCGTACCGCTTCCAAGTCCGAGCCCCACGCCCCTTCATCGGCGAGACGCGAAAGAACAGATTCACGCCTGGATCGGCAAAGCCCGAGACAGTGACAAGGACCGGCGTGCCATGCTGAGCTCCATTCCTCGCCGCCCGGTCGTGCAGATCACCGAACCCTCCGAGCATGCCCTCACCCAAGGACGGCGGCGGCTTCAAAAAGTCGTAGAACTCGACACTCCAGCGATCCCACATCACTTCCCCAAGTGCGAGTCATGAGCCGATTACCCGACAACTCTGGGAAGCCTAGTGAAAGTACCGGAACCTCCTCTGGGCCGACGGCGAGCTGACGGCCGTCCTGGACTGGGACCGGCTGGGCGTCCGCCCGTACGCCGAGGAGGTCGTCCGGACGGCGCAGGTGCAGTTCGGGGTGGAGGGCGTCTTCGACCTGGAGCGGGTGGCGGCCTTCGTGAGCGGCTACCGGTCGGTGATCCCGCTGGAGCCGGCCGCGCTGCTCGACGCCGCACGCCGCCCGTGGTGGAAGCGGATGACGGACTTCTGGCAGCTCGAATTCCACTACGCCCGGGGCGATCACTCCTACGACAGCCTGTTCATCGCCGACGAGGCGCTCCTTCACTGGTGGACGGAGCGGCTCGACGAGGTGGAGCGGGCGTTCGGCAACGCTCCTTAGCTTGTTCTTTATCTACCAAGATCTTCCAGGTTTGCCGATGGCCTTGAGGGTCTCGGGGCGTTTGACGGTCTTGCCAACGTCGTAGCGGGTGGCGGGTCGCCGGTTCTTCGAGCCGAGGGGGCGTCCGGGCCCGATTCCGGTCGGTCGAGGAACACGGGCCGGGCAGAGCAGGTGCGCGCGGATGTTCCTGAACCCTCGGCGGACCCGGGCCGGGGTGAGGCGTTCGGGCTCGGCCGGCTTCTCCCAGGGCCGGCGGAGGTCTGCGGCGAGGGGCCGAGCGAGGCGGAGTTGGGTGTGGGCGACGACCAAGAGCCAGGTCCAGCGGTCCGCCGCCTCGGGAGTGCGGACCTTAGGAGTAGTCCAGCCGAGCGTCTGTTTCCCGAAACGGAACGTGTGCTCCAGATCGAATCTCCTGAGGAACACCTGCCACCACAGGTCCACGTCTCCCGGGGCGGTGCCGGTCGTTGAGGACCACAACCACACCGGCGGGGCTTCTCGTTCTTTTGACAGGTGCTCGACCTTCAATCGGACCAGGGTGCCCTCGACGATGGGAAGTTCACCGTCGTGCTCCAGCCAGGCCGAGCGGTGGGTCAGCCGCAGGTGAACCCGGTCCCACGCCGGGGCTTCGGCCTTGCCGTAGTTCACCGTGGCGGTGGCCGTGATGATCGTAGGGGCGGGCCAGGTCTCGGGCTTGGCGAAACGGAACTCCGGCCCGTGCTTGGGCGGCCGGCCATTGACGCCGTGCATCCTCGGTGGCTTCGGCAGACGCATCACCCGGTCGGAGCGGATCCGCCCGACCAGCTCGACGGGGAGATCCCGCAGCACCCAGGCCAGGCGGGTGACGTCGTAGCCGGCGTCCATGACGATCGTGATGTCCGGGTCTCCGGGCGTCCGCTGGCCGGCCGCGACGAGCCGTTCAGCCACGGCCCTCAGCTGGGCGGTGGTGACCGCGGTCGCGTCGTCCTCGGGCCCGAGCCGGACCACGTCCAGGATCCCGGTCCACGAAGTGGCACCAGGCTCCAGAACGGCGACGAAGGAGTACGGCCAGCCCGGGATGAACTGCGACGCGGACTTCGCCCGCCCGTAGACGTGGCAGAACAGCCGGTCAGCCGAGCACGGCGCGTCCGACCGCAACCACGGCGACACATCGACCGCCAGGACCAGACGCCCGCCCTCGAACCGCGGCAACGGCAGCCCGGCCAGCACCGTCCGCAACCGCTCGGTGCCGATCCGGCCGTGGTTGAGGGCTCCGTACAACGCTCCGTGCGCACGACGGTGCTCGGGCACCAGCGTCAGGTCCACCGGCGAGACCACCGGCCCGTCGACGCACAGCAGGACATCCGTCAGCTCGAACAGTTCGTCACGCCGGACGGTCAGACACTCGTAGAACTCTCCCCGGAAGCGTGACGCTTCCGCGAACGCTTCCCTCCGGACATCGTGGTCCAGCAGACTCACCCTCGCGGCCTTCGTCGTGGTCACGTGTACTCCTTGGTCGGAGCACATGATCAGACGAGGGCCGCCCCCACGTCCGGTGAATCCCCAGGCGAGCGAACCCGTTCGAGACACCGTTCGAGATCGTGGCACCATGTACGGCATGACGACCAACCGAAAGGTCCATGCCGCGTAGACGGCCAGGACGCATCCGGGCCGGAATCCCGGACCGGCACCAGTCACAGAACTCAAGGCCGGTCATCGACCGCCTCTCCTCGCGAGCGCTGTCCGAGATCGTTCGCCTTGAACGCACGCGGAACTACCTCCAGCCGGGAGACACCAGCGCGGCTTTGCGCCTCTGGAAGGACTACGTCCATCGCCCGGAGCGCGAGCTCTGGCACGACGACGAGTTCGGCAACGTGCACTGGTACTGCTGCGGCGACCCTCTCGAAGGCCGTGCCCTACTCGACGGCGTGATCCGAGCAATGTCGCCTCGCGGAGCCCGCGAACTCCGCAAGATCATCGAAGAGCTTGACGCCTTCATGGGCCCGCCCTACCCAGCCACAGACCGCCGAAGATAAAGAACAAGCTTAGACCGTGCCTAGTGCGCCGAGCCGTCTCCGGGTCGCGCACAGGGGCCCAGAGGCGGCCCTCAACGATCAACCACGAAAGTCCGATCACAGATCAGCCGAGTCCCGAAGGCTGTGCAGCACAAATCGCCCTGACGATTCGCCAGTTCTGGTCACGCTGATGGGGTGACCGCCTTGTGAATCCGGAACGTCATCGACGAGGCTTGGCGTGGAGGTGTCCGGCAACGGTCCTTGGCGTGCGGCGTAGTCGGACTCGGCTCTCCCCCTAGGCTCTGTCCCGCCGATCATGTTCGGAGCCAGATGATGGTTGCTGCGGTGGTGACGCCTCCTCGGGAACGATCGAGCGCCTCACCTCCTGCACCACCTCCGCCAGGCGGACGCACAGTCTCACCCCGACCTTTCGCTCTGGTTGTTCCATCGCGGCCGCCCCTTCTGACGCAGGAGGCGGCGGAGCTTTCCGTACGTCGGCCGCATGCTGGTGGGCGTGGATCGAGGCGGAATCAACCGAGACGTCCCAGTCGATCCCGTCGGAGGCTTCGGCCTGGGCCTGCGCCTGCTGGAGTAGTCGTTCCCAGGTTCCGTCGGCCGACCAGCGCCGGTGGCGCTCGTAGACGGTCTTCCACGGCCCGTAGCGTTCGGGTAGGTCACGCCACTGCGCCCCGGTTCGCACCCGGTGCAGGATGCCGTTGATCACCTGACGGTGGTCGCGCCACCGCCCACAGCGGTTGTCACCCGTGGGCAGGAGCGGCTTCAGACGTCGCCACTCCGCCTCTGTCAGCTCCCCCGACCAGTCACGCAAGGGCCAACGAACCAGTGGGCGGCATGGGTACGGTCAGCACCTACGATGCCACCACGCCAACTCCGGGCCTTCCGTCGGCTCGTGATGCGTGCGCCGGAGGAACACCGCGTCCAGGCGCTCGACCTGTACCCGAAGCTCGCCGGCGGCCCTCGGTGGAAGCATGAACAGAGCCTCCTGCAGCTTGTCCCGGGCCCAACCCTCGCCGCAGCAGAAGCAGGTGTACTCCTCCTCCCACGGCCTCCACCGGCGCCTCGTGCCGTGGACACGCACGGACCACACGCTCAGCGCCGCCGCCACGATGCCCGGAGACGATCGATCCCGTTCGAACACACGGACAGCCGCATTCGCCGCTCCCGACAGACCCGGGACATCGCGATACCGCAACCAGGGGCTACGCCAGCCGCGCCCCCGAGGCCGAAGCAAAGCTGCTGGTCTACGAGGCACAACCCCTTCACATACAAGTCATGGACGACATCCTCCCACGACCAAGATCGGCCGGACAGAACCCAGGAGACTGACGGCAGTCTGTGACGGCAACCTCAATGCACTTAGACGTCGTTTCTTATGGCGTGATCGTTCGTTGAGTCGTGCATGACGGATCTCGTTGAGCGACTGGTTCCGGACGAGCTGTGGATGCTGTTCAGGCGGGTGGTGCCGCCGGCAGTGGTTGTACGTCCGCAGGGCGGTGGTCGACGGCGGGCAGGTGACCGTGAAGCCCTGGCGGCGATCATCTTCGTGGCGACCTCAGGCTGCACCTGGCGGCAGCTGCCGCCGGTGTTCGGTCCCGCCTGGCCCACGGTCTACCGCCGGTTCGTCCAGTGGAGCCGGGACCGGGTCTGGGCCAGGCTCCACCGCGTGATCCTCGACGAACTCGGAGCGCGGGGCGAGCTGGACTGGTCACGGTGCGCGATCGACTCCGTCAGCCTGCGGGCCGCAAAAGGGGGCCACTGACGGGACCGAATCCGACCGACCGCGGCAAACCGGGATCGAAGATCCACCTGATCTGCGACCGCAACGGACTGCCCCTCTCCCTGGGCATCTCAGGTGCGAACATGCATGACAGCCAGGGCCTGGAGCCGCTCGTGCGCGGTATCCCGCCCATCCGGTCCCGGCGCGGACCCCGGCGTCGGAGGCCGGCGAAGCTGCACGCGGACAAGGGCTACGACTACGGCCACCTGTGCCGTTGGCTCCGCGACCAGGGCATCCGCCACCGCATCGCCCGCAAGGGCGTCGAGTCCTCGCAGCGGCTGGGCCGGCATCGCTGGGTGGTCGAGAGAACCGTGTCCTGGCTGGCGGGCTGCCGACGCCTCCACCGGCGGTACGAACGCAAAGCCGAACACTTCCCCGCCTTCGTCGGCATAGCCGCGACCCTGATCGGCTACCGCCGACTGGCGTCCCTGCTCACGGCCTGAGCCGGTCCTGCTGCACGTCGAAGCAGACCAGCCCCATGGACTTTGCGACGGCCGCCGCGTAGGCCGACGACTCCTCCGCCATGCTCCACCGCATGGCGAAGTAGATCAGCGGACCACTGGCCTCGTCGATCAACGGACCGGTCGACCAGGGCGAGGTGTCCTCCTCGTCCTCGGTGATGTCGCACCACCGCTCAAGCAACACTGCCACGTAAGCCGCGATGCGTTCGGACGGAGGCTCTTCCACCTCGCCGTCGATGTAGCGGTCGTACAGGTTGCTGAAGACCTGGCCGGCGGTCTTGTCATCCGCCGGCCTCTCGCCTTCCCAGACAGCCAGGTCATAACTCATGCCGCGGAGACTCCCACACCGCACTGACACTCGCCTGGCCGTTCGGAAGCAGGAGCCAGCCAAAGGAAACGACGCCTTAAGGGCCCGCAGAGGCTCGTCGGAGCCCAGGCCGGGCGTGGCTTCATGCGCGACCGCGAGGCGGAGCGTGACCGGGCGAACTTGCGAAGCAGATGTCGACGGTTCAGAACCGTCCGTGCCCACCCGTAGGTGGATAGACAAAGGGTCAGATCACCGGTACTGAACCGGAGCCTGGATCTTGTTCGTCTCTGCGCACGGGATTGCCGGGTTTCCGGAGCCGCGTGCGCGGCTGACGCGGGGGCGGGGCGAGGCCCTGGCAGTGGGGTCTGGCAGGGTGCCCCTCATGAACGACCAACCGACCCATGCAGCGGCGCGATTGAGGGAGCTGCTGGGTGAGCCGCCGTGCTGGGGCTGGGCGCGGCCGCAGCTGTGGGAGGCGGCCGAGGAGCACCTCGGGGTGACCCTGCCGACGGACTACAAGGCCTTCCTCGACCTGTACGGTCCGGGCTCCTTCGACCACCTCTTCTGGCTCGTCCGCCCGGTCGAGGGGACCCAGGCCGAACTGGAGCAGATCTGGTCCTTGTCAGGACGCCAGCACCTCGACGACCCGGAGCGCGCTCCGTTCCCCTTCCATCCGCACCCAGGCGGTCTGATTCAGTGGGGTGGGGGTGGGGACGGCCTCATGTGCTACTTCCTTCCCGAGGAGGATGACCCCGACGACTGGCGCGTGGTGGTAGAGACGGAGGAAGGGGAGTGGCACGAGCTCCCTGGCCCCTTCACTGATTTCCTTCTGAGCTGCGTCGAAGGCCCGCACCGCCCGCCCTTCCTGGGGCGCTACCGGCCCGGCCCGACCCTGCGCTACCACCCCGAGTCCGAGGACGGCCCAGACCACCCCCGGTGAGCACCTGTCAGGCACCTGCGCATCTGGTCCGTGCGCGCGGTCTCGTGCGTGAAGGGGACCGTACTGGCCTGCGGGCCCCGGGACCGGGGAAACGGTGAAGCAAGGGCGGCGGCGCAGGCTCGCCGGCATGTCCTTCCTGCTCACCCTCCGCTTCCAACCGCCGTCAGGGCCGACGATCACCGGCCGCTGGAACCAGGAGGAGGCCGCCGAGAGCCGCTTCGGACAGTGGCCGCGTCTTTACGGCGCCCACTCCACCGCCGTCGTCGAGCCGGCCGAGGGAACTTCGGGCGGCCGCAGGGTGGTGGGCCTGCCAAGAAAGATCATCGGTGTTCACGGCTGGAAGCGTAGAAGGAGTCACTGGGCTCTTTCGGAGTGGTCACTGATCGAGTGGCTCAGGCCGAGTCAGGATGAGGGTCGCAACGCACGGGCTCCCGTGCCGTTGAGGGAGGTGTTCGAAGTATCAACCCATTGACGCAGAAGCTCTGTTGGTTCCTATCCTGCCGCGCTCGACCTGCCTCATGCCCTGGTCGAGTGGGTACCCATGCTCATCGTCACCTGTGAGGGTGACCGCCGCTGCAAGCTGCCGCCCCACCAGCGTGCCCTCGTCGGCCTGGTCCACCTTCGCCGACACGACACGCTCACGCAGATCGCCGCCGGCTTCGGCATATCCGTCGGCACCGCCTACGTCACGGCCGTCGTCGAGCATCTGTCCCGGAAGGCGCCGGGCCTGCTGCGGGTCCTGCGCGAGAGGGACCCTGGCCACGTCCTGCTCGACGGGACGCTCGCCGAGTGCGACCAGGTCGGCGACAGCCGGGCCGACTTCTCCCAGAAGCACCGCCGTCACGGCGTGAACGTCCAGGCCATGGCCGACCCCACCGGCAACCTGCTGTGGACCTCACCCGCACTACCCGGCCGCCCCCACGACCTGACCGCCGCCCGCACCCACCGCATCTGCGAACGCCAGGGCGTCCCGGTCCTCGCCGACCGCGCCTCCATCGGCGCCGGCTCCTGGGTGACCACACCGATCAGACGGCTCCCCGGCCGGGACCTCACCACGACCCGGCAGACGATCAACCGGGCCCTGTCGGCGGCGCGAGCACCGGTCGAACGAAGCGTCGCGCGACTCAAGTCCTGGCGCGTCTTCCGCAGAACCCGCTGCAGCCCCCACCGCGTGACAGCCATCGCCGCAGCCGTCCTCCCCCTGGAGCGTCGACGCTGAACATCCTCAATGAGGCGTAGGCACCGGCTTGAGGACCACCGCCCCGAATTGCAGATGTTTCCGATCGAGATGCCACCCCTGCGCACGGGCCAGCTCATCAAGGCCCTCAAGCCCCAGCCCACGGTAGGCGCTGACGGAGAGCGAGAGCGTCTCGCCAGGACCCTGGGAACCTTGTGCGACAGCTCGCCGCAGGGCGAAGCCCGCACGCTCCCGCCACTGCTCGGGGGTGCCGTTCAGTTCGAGCCGGTACTGGCGCCGGGACAGCAACACGCTGTCACCGTACGGATCCTTCGGCACGCCCTTCGGTGTGCTGCCGAACAACGGTGTCCCGCCGCCACCGGCGAAGAGCGATGCGACTACAGCCACGGCAAGACCTGCGGGAAGATAGATCCACTGCAGATAGAACTGGCATCGCAGCCCCCAGACTGAGCGCGGCGGCAGCGGTCCGCATTCGATCCTGCCCGTTGCCCTCTCGCGCGAGCCCCCACCCATGAACAGCCCCCGTTTCCCACCCCGACGTACTGCTCCCTGCATAGATCATGCCGTGGATCCGGTAGGTCTGTCACGACACCCCCGTTCGGGGCCCCAGCCTCGCGGGGCGGCACGACAGCCCCACGGGACACAGGCCCGTCATCCGATCAGAGGCCACGCTGAAGAGGAGGGGGATCTTCTTGTCGATCACCACCGGCTACCGTGAGAGCTGCCCCACACCAAACCCCCGATCGATTCGTCGCGTCGCCGTCCGGGCCACAGGTCAGACCGGGGACTGACACCTCGTCGACCATGGCTGCCTGCCGTTCAAGTCGCTCCGTTGGCCATCGGCAAATCACCTTCTGAGCCCTGAGGACGACGACTTCAAGAAGATCTCCGCCTGGGCCGCCATCCTCTTCGCCCCCACCCTGGTCGGCACCATCTACGGCATGAACTTCGACACCATGCCGGAACTCCACTGGACCCTCGGCCACCCCTTCGCCGTCGTCCTGATGGCAGGCGTGTGCGCGAGCCTGTACATGGCCTTCAAGCGGAAGGACTGGCTGTAGCGGCTACGTGCGGTACGCCGTGTGGTAGGTCGATGCGAGGGTCCACTCGTACAGGGTTCCGGCGTGTTCCCGCAGTGCGGCGGGGGTGGAGACGCGGGTCGCGTGGACGGTCCTGTGACGGGGGGACGGTTCCCGGACCTTCGTCGTCGCGGCGTCGCCGGGGGCGTCCCACGTCAGGGTCTCGCCTCCGGGGCGGGAGCCGATCGACGGGGAAAAGCCGTGCGGCGTCTCGTACGTCTTCCTCTCGTAGTACCGCGCCGCGCTGTCGATCGAGTCCCCTGACCACCGGGCGGGGGTGCTCATGGAGCGCAGGTCTCGGAGGACCCGGGAGACGGGGCGGTCGACGACGAAGTACAGGTGCAGCCGCATCACGCAGTGCAGGGCGGGCTGCTTGGGGGCGTTCCGGTCGAAGTGGTTCCTGCCTCCGCCCCGGGTGCAGGTGTCCACGAGGGTGGTCCGCAGCGGCGGGCCCCAGGAGCAGGAGGGACGCGACCCGGTCGAGCCCTCTGGCGTAAGGGCGGAGTCATGGCCCGAGTGTCCTACGGATCCGTCGCGCGGGTCCGCCCGCCGACGGTGGTCGTCGTCGGCGGGCAGGGGCGTTCAGCAGGGCGGGCGGGTCAGTGGTGCGCGCACTGGCCGGTGGCGGGGCCCCGGACCGTGTTGGGGCGGGGCGTGGTGTCGACGCCCGTGGTGTTGCCGGAGCAGAT
Organism: Streptomyces termitum; assembly: GCF_014650175.1. Classification (GTDB taxonomy): domain Bacteria; phylum Actinomycetota; class Actinomycetes; order Streptomycetales; family Streptomycetaceae; genus Streptomyces; species Streptomyces termitum. The sequence goes on along the minus strand of NZ_BMUL01000027.1, from coordinate 33,249 downwards.
GAGGGGGCCGGTGACCTCGTTGGCGGTGAAGGCGACGGGGCCGGTGTTGTTCACGAGCTGTACGGGGCCGGTGATCCGGTTGCCGGTGCAGCCGGTGCCGCCGACGCGGACCGGGCCGGTGGCGCCGGTGACCGCGAGCGGGCCGGTGACCGAGGTGCCGCAGAGCTGGACCCCGGCGGCGCCGTCGGCGCGGACGGGGCCCTCGACGCGGGCTCCGGTGGCGACGAGGACCGCCGAGGGGCGGACGGTGACCGGGCCGCGCACCGACGCCCGGTCGAGGCAGGTGACGCCCCGGTTCACGACGAGCGGGCCGTTGTGGGTGCCGGTCAGCGTGGTGGTGCAGGCGGGCGTGCGGGCCACGTCCTTCTTGAAGTCCAGGGCGTAGGCGAGCTTGCCGGGCTTGGCGTCGGTGAGCGGCCGGCCCAGCTTGGCGAACTCGCCGCCGGTCTCCTTCTTTCCGTCGTTCCAGGCGGCGAGGCGGCCGAGCTGGGCGGCGGTGCGGCCGTCGGCGACGACGGCGTCCGGGGCGAGGGCCGTCATCCGCCGGGAGGCGTCCTTCACCAGGGCGAGGTACGCGGCGGGGTCGTCGAGGTCCCGGCCGTCCAGGGACAGCTCCGGGCGCAGCCAGGAGCCCCATTGGTACTCCAGGAACTCCGGCGCGTGGTCGGGGACGGCGTAGCCGATGTCGCGGGTGAAGTAGACGAGGCTGCGGTACGGGTCGTCCTGGAAGGACGCCAGGCCGAGCCGCTCCGGGAGCCGGCCGACCGTGATCTCGCGGCCGTCCGCGTCGCGGAGCCACACCTTGTTCTCGGCGCGCATCCGCTGCCAGAACGCGGCGGGCGACAGGTCGCTGAAGTTGTCGGTGACGCGGAGCCGGACGCGGGCGCGGGGGCCGCCGTCGGGGCTCTCCAGGAAGGAGGTGAGGGTGTGGTGCCCGTCGGTGAGGTAGAGCTGTCCGCCGGGGCCGACGACGGCCGTCTTCATCGGCTCGACGCTCTCCTCGGTCTCCTGGCCGAGGGGCACCGTGCAGGTGAACGTCGAGGGGTCGTCGAGGCGGGCGTCCGGCCGGACGGAGGCGGCCTCGCCCTGCCCGTTGGCCTCGCACCAGTCGTCGAAGCGCTTGTTGAAGCCGCCGGCCGCCGCGTCCTTGTCCGAGCGGTAGCGGCCGAGCTTGTAGTAGACCTCGTCGTGGCCGAGGACGGCCTGCGTCGGGCGCAGTTCCTCCAGGGCGGGGGCGACCAGGTCGCCGGGCTGTGCGCAGGTGTACGCCGGGGCGGTCCGCCCGGGAGCGCAGCGGGCGGCTTCGGCGGCGCCGGCCGTGCCCGGCGTCGCGGCGGCGACCGTGCCCGCCACCAGCGCTCCGGCGACCAGACCCGTGCCCCGTATCCGCCTCTTGCTCGCCGTGCCCATGCGTCTCCTCCTCCTGGTCCGCCCGGGGCGGACCGGCCTGTGCCGTCGGCCGGACGATGACAGGGCCCGGCGACGCGGTTCCGGCGCGGGTGTGAACGGGGGGTGACGCGGGGATGCAGTGGAGGCGTCACGGGGCGGGGCCGGGAAGCGGTCGGGAAGGGGCGGAGGGGGACGGCGCGTCCGGGACGTCACCGGGCGAATTTCTACAGTGACGTAGAAGTGACGTAGATTCGAGCGCCGCGATCGGTCGCGGCGCCCGTACGGGCACACCGTCCGTACGGTCAGAGCGGAAGGCGGAACCACCTTGGGCATCGTCAGCTGGATCATCCTCGGCCTCCTGGCCGGAGCCATAGCCAAGTTCCTGCTGCCGGGCCGCGACCCCGGCGGCTTCATCGGCACCACCCTCATCGGCGTCGCGGGGGCCTTCCTCGGGGGCTGGCTCTCCGCCAAGTTCCTCGACCGCCCCATCCAGAACGAGTTCTTCGACCTGGCCACCTGGGGAGCGGCCATCGGCGGCTCGCTCGTGCTGCTCATCGCGTACCGCCTGCTCTTCGGCAACTCGCGGAACTGACCCCCGCGCCCGGCTCCCCGCGGGGAGCCGGGCCGCCGGCGGCCCGGCGACGGATGGCCGGAAAGCGACTGCCGGATCCCGGGCGGCGGAAGCCGGTCGCGAGCCTCGGGGCACCTTCGCCTCCGTCGCCCAAGTCGACTTTCCCGAGGGGATGTCGGAGCACTCCGCCCCGGAGGCGGACGGAACCGCGAGCACCCCCTCCGACCTGGGGAAAGACGCCCGAGGGGCGACCACCCCGCATCACGTTTCGGCCATTTCCGCGAAGATCGGGGGACCGTACGAGCGCCCCCGGCCCCGCCGCCTCTATGCTTCTACAGTCCTGTAGAGAGCGGGAGCGGGGTACCCCTCCGCGCCCGCTCCCCGCCTCCCCCGCCTTCTTCCTCCCCCGAGGTGCCGCCATGCCGACCGAACCGACCGGCCCGGAGACCGCCCTCCTCGTCGGAGGGCCCGCCGACGGCCTCCGCGTCCGCGTGGCGGGACGGCCCGGCGTGATCCAGGTGACGTACCCCTGCGAGGTGGAGGACCCCGGGAGCGGGGTGCGCGCCGCCGCCCTCTGCATCTACCGGCGGGAGACCGGGGATTCCGGGGAGCTGCGCTACGGCTTCGACCCCGCGAGTCCCTGACCTTCCATCACCCGCCTTTCTTCTCAGCGTTCTTGTGCTTTCTTGTGCGTTCTTACGTGAAATGGAGTGAACGCCCCATGGTGTTCAAGCGTCTGCTCGGCTCGCTCGGTGTGGGCGGTCCCTCGGTGGACACCGTGCTCGACCCCGGCGCGGTGACGCCCGGCGGCACCGTCAGCGGCCAGGTCCGGCTGCGCGGCGGCAACGCCGACTTCACCGTCGAGCACATCACCCTGGAGCTGGTGGCCCACGTCGAGGCCGAGCACCACGACGGCGAGTCGCGGGGCACGGTCGTTTTCCACCAGCACGTCGTGGGCGGCCACTTCCGGCTCGCCGAGGGCGAGGAGCGCACCGTCCCCTTCGCCTTCGCCCTCCCCTGGGAGACCCCCGTCACCGAGCTGTACGGGCAGTCGCTCGGCATCGCGCTCGGCGTGCGGACCGAACTCGGCGTGGCCGGGGCGAAGGACAAGGGCGACCTGGACCCGCTGGCCGTGCGCCCGCTGCCCGTCCAGGAGGTCGTCCTCGAAGCCCTCGGGCAGCTCGGCTTCGGCTTCAAGTCGGCCGACCTGGAGCTCGGCCACATCGGCGGCACCGGCCAGCAGCTCCCCTTCTACCAGGAGATCGAGCTGGTCCCGAGCCCTCGGTACGCGCACGCGTTCAACGAGGTCGAGGTGACCTTCCTGACCGGGTCGGCGGCGATGGAGGTCGTCCTGGAGGCCGACAAGCGCGGCGGCCTCTTCTCCGAGGGCCACGACGCGCTCAGCCACTTCGTCGTCACCCACCAGCAGGTCGGGCACACCGACTGGAACACGGAGGTGGACGGCTGGCTCCAGCGGCTCCTCGCCCACCACCCGGGCGGCGCCCACGGCTCGTACGGCCACGCCGACCCGTACGGCCACGGGGACAGCCACGGCCACGGGGACGGCCACAAGCACGGGGGCGGGCACCACTCCGGGCCCGGCGTCGGCACCGCCGTCGCGGCGGGCGCGGCCGGCCTCGCCGTCGGCGTCGTCGGCGGCATGGTCGCGGCCGAAGTCGTCGACGAGATCGGCGACTTCTTCGAGGACGAGGACGAAGACGAGGACGAGGGCGGCGACGAGGACTGACGCCCCGCCCGAACCCCTCCCCGACTCCGCGGCCCCGCTCTCCTCACCTCACCCTCAGAGCGGGGTCGCGGCCTTGAGGATCAGGAACAGCGTCACCGCCGAGTTCGCCGAGGCCAGGGCCGAGGCCGTGGTGCCGGCCGCCGCGCCCCAGGCGGCCAGCCCCGCCCCGGAGAGCGGCGAGGGCCAGGCCCGTGCCACCGGCGGCCCCATCAGGGCGGCCACCCGGCGCGGCACCGGGCCCGCCGCCGCGAAGCCGGAGAGGAGGCCGGGAAGCAGGCCGGGCGGGGCGCCGCCGGAGAGCAGCGCGGCCCGGCCCACCGCCCGCGCCACCGTCCGCCGGCTGCCGATCCGGTCGGCCGCCTCCTCGTCCGCCCACCGCTCGGTCGTGTAGGCGACGGCCGTGCGCAGCGGGCGCAGGAAGGGGTTGGCCCGCGCCGCGAGCTGGACGGCCAGCAGGAAGCGGTGGTGACGGCCCGTCAGGTGGGCCCGCTCGTGGGCGAAGAGGGCCCGCCGCTCGGGCCCGGTCAGGGCCCGGACCAGGCCGGTCGTGGCCACCACCCGGCCCCGGCGACCGGGCAGCGCGTACGCGTAGGCGTTCCGGTCGTCGGGGAGCAGGACGACGGAGGAGCCGGGCAGGCCCGCCAGCGCGCGGGCGGCCCGGCGGCGCACCCGGTGGTGGTGCCAGGCGGTCCGCCCGCAGGAGGCGAGGACGGCGAGCAGGGCGGGGATGGCGGCCCGGCCCGCGAGTTCGTCGTACGGGACGGCGGCCCGGACCTCGGGGTCGGACCAGGCGTCGGGCAGCGGGTTGCCCGGCAGCTGGGCGGTGCCGACGACCACGAGCAGGGCCAGCGAGAGGGTGCTGCACACGGCGAGGACGACGGAGAGGCCGGTGAGCAGCCAGGTCGCCGTCCTCGGGTGGAGGTGGTGCTCGGCGAGCCGGGCGACCGGCCAGGCGGTCAGCGGCAGGACCAGCGGCAGGAAGACGAAGACCCCCATGCGGTCAGTCTTCACCCTCCCCGGGGCCCTCGGCCAGCAGGCCCCGGAGCAGTCGTTCGTCGTGGGGCGAGAGCGCGGTGACGAAGCGGGCGAGGACCGCCTCCCGGTCGCTCTCGGCGTCCAGGACCCGGCGCATCCGCAGCGCGGCGAGACCCGCCTCGTCGGCGACGGCCGTCCACTCGAAGGACCGGCCGACCCGCTCCCGGCTCACCGCGCCCTTCGCGTACAGCCGGGTCAGGATCGTGATGACCGTGGTGTAGGCGAGGCCGGTGCCGAGGCGTTCCTGGACCCAGCCGGCGGTACGGGCTCCGCCGGCCTGCCGCAGGGCGGTCACCACCTGGGCCTCCAGTTCGCCCTGGCCCCGCCGCCGGGAGACCGCCCCCGGCCCCCGGTCGTCCCGCTCGTGTTCCGTCATACCGCCGCCCTCCTGCGCCTCGACCGCCCCCGTGGGGCGGTACATCGTACTGAGGGCGCCGCCGGGTCACGGGCGGCGGAGGTCCAGGAGGGTCGGGAAGGTGCCCACCGCGTCGAGCGCCATGGAGAGTTCGGCGACGATCCGGGGGTCGTCCAGCGGGCCGCGCAGGAACTCCTCCAGGCGGTGCATGCGGTAGCGGACGGTGTTGGCGTGGCAGTAGAGGGCCCGGCCCGCCTCGGTGGCCGAGCCGTGCGCCTCCAGCCAGGCGCGGGCGGTGGCGAGGAGGGTGGTGCGGTCCTCCTCGGGCAGCGAGAGGACGCCGCCGAGGATGCGGTGGACGGCGCGCTGGGTGGTCTCCAGGTTGTTCATCACCAGTTCGGTCAGCGGCGTGTCGTCGAGCTGGCGGACCGCCACCGCGCCCGGCGGCAGCGACTCGGCGGCCACCTGCGCGTACCGCAGGGCGTGGCCGGTCTGGTCGAGCCGCTCGTAGACGGGGCTGACGCCGACCCGGCCGGTGGCGGCGGACCGGACGGCCTCCAGAGCGGCGGCGGCCTTCTGCCGCTGCGGGCAGGACAGGACGCCGGTCTCGGAGCCGGGCTGGGCGCGCCACGCCGAGGAGACGTCGAGGGCGCGGAGCCGGCTCTCCAGGCCGGGCAGCGGCGGCTCGCCGGGGGTGACGCCCTCGGCGGTGACGACGAGGAAGGTGCCCTGGAAGGGGAAGTCGAGGATGCGGGCGACCTCCCAGACCGTCTCGCTGCTCAGCGACGGGCCGTCTATCAGCTCGGCGACCAGGGCGGAGCGGCGGCGGTCGGTCTCCACCATCCGCTCGGCGCGGGTCTGCCGGTAGGAGTCGGTGAGGGCGATGGAGTAGGCGTCGGAGAGTTCCCAGATGTCGGAGGCGGCGTCGAGGAGGGCGTCGGGCGCGGTGCCGCCGGTCTTCCGCGCCTCCAGCAGGAGCTGCTCCCAGAAGTAGGTGAAGCCGAGGCGGTAGGCGCGCAGGACCTCCGCGAGCGGCGCGTCCTGGAGGGCGCGGCGGCGGCCGGTCTCGGCGGGGGCGGAGAGGTCCACCGAGGCGGAGCGGGGGTCGGCGAGGTAGTCGATGATGTAGGCCACGTTGTGCCGCATGGAGGCCCGGAGGTCGTCGGGTCCGACGACCGTGCTCCGGTAGAACTCGATGTGGTCGTACGTGTGCTGGGCCATGGCCCCCGCGAGGGCGTCGATCCTGAGCGCCAGCGTCCGGGACAGTTCGGCCACCTGCCGCCGCGCGGCTGTTGCGTGCATTCGGGAGAGCCTAGGGCAGGGGCGGGCCCGGACAGGGTCCAACGGCACAACTCCCCCGGAGGTCGTTGTCGTCGGATACAGGAGTCCCTGTGCGCGTCCACATGGCCGGAACGCACCGGGCGTGGCGAAGATCGTCCCGTTCCCCCGTACGTACACGCGTGTGAGAAGTGAGAGTGACGTGACCAATCTCGTCGTCGCCCTGGTGGAAGCGGCCCGGCGGTATCCGCAGCGGCCGGCCGTGCTGGCCGACGGGGCCGTCGTGGGCTGGGCCGAACTGGACGAGGCGAGCGCGCGGGTGGCGGGCGGGCTGCTGGCGCACGGGGTGCGGCCCGGCGACCGGGTCGGGCTGCGGCTGCCGGACGTGCCGGCCTTCCCCGTGCTGTGCCTGGGGGCGCTGCGGGCCGGGGCGGTGGTGGTGCCGCTGCGGCCCCGGCCGTGGTCCTTCGCCCCGCGGCCGCGCGGGGACGTGCGGGGCGCGCGGCTGGTCTTCGCCGCGCCCGGCGGCGAGGGCGAGGGCGCGGGGGCGGAGGTGCCGGGGGACACCACGCACGTGCCGATCGGCCCCGGCTTCCTCTCCCAGGTGGCCTTCTGGCCGCAGTACGCGGGGGTGGTGGACCGGGCGGACGACGCCCCGGCGCTGATGGCCGGGCCGGGCGAGACGCCGACGGGCCCGTGGGGGCCGGTGCTCGGCCACGGGGAGCTGCGGTCCGGCGCGGCGGCCGCCCCCGAGGACCCGGAGGCGGCCCGGCGCGGCCTGCCGGCGGGGGCGCCGGCCTTCTCCCGGACCGGCCGGGCGCACGGCCTGCCGGCGGCGCTGCGGGCCCTGTCCGTCCTGGCGGCGGCGCGGACCCCGGAGCGCCGGGCCCCGGAGCCGCTCTCGCTCCGCTGACCCCGGGGCGTCAGCCGCCGTCCGGTTCCGCCCCGGACGCCGGGGCCCGGCCGGGGTGGCGGGCCGGGTCGAACCAGCGGTCGAGCGGGGGTTCCCTGGCGAGTACGGCTCCGATGGTCAGGGCGAAGGTCACCGCCCCGCACACCGCGATCAGCCAGGAGAGCAGGGTCAGCACCAGGCCGAGGGAGCCGTACTCGGAGAGGGCCCGGTCGAACGCGGTCGGCATGTAGAGCGGGGCCGTGATGCCGAGGGCCGTGGAGGCGGCGGCGCCCAGGAGGGCGCCGGGCAGCAGCGGCAGCCAGGCGACGCGCTTGGCCAGCAGGAGGTGCTGGGTCCACAGCCAGACGCCGGTGGCGAGCACGAAGAAGAGCGGCACGCCCAGCCAGGCGCCGGCGCCGAAGCCGTCGCGGATGGGCGCCTGGAGGAAGACGACGAGGAGCAGGAAGAACAGCCAGGCCGCCCACCGCCAGGCGGCGATCCGGGTGCGGGCCCGGGGCAGGCCCCAGGCCCGCTCGCAGACGCGGGCCATGGCCCGGCTGAAGCTGGTGGCGGAGACGAGGGCGATGAGGGCGCCGATGGCGCCGGTGGTCTCCCGCACCTCGTCGGGGGCGCCGCCGCCGAGGACCCGCTGGAACTCGGCGGCGGAGGCGCCGGTGAGGCCGAACATGGCGCGCAGGGAGTCGCGGAGCTGGTCGCGGACGGCGGCCGGGGCGAAGGCGGCGAAGGCGAACAGGAGCGGCACGGAGGCCAGGAACGCCTGGGCGGCGAGCCGGGTGCCGGCGTCCAGGAGGTTGCCGTCCACCAGCCGCTCGGTCAGTCCGGCCAGCACCGGGAAGCGCCTCTCGGCGCCGGACCGGAGGCTCCGCACCCGGCTCGCCCACGACATCCCGCGCCTCCCGACTCGGCCCGGCTCCGCCCGGCCCCGGTCCGCCCTGCCATTGGACGGCACGGGACGGCCTTCCGCGACTCGTGGCGGGCCGCCCCGGGCCGGTCGGGGCGGGCGGGCGCGCCCTCCTCGTACGGGACGGGGCCCACGCCCGTATCACCCGGGGGCGGAATCCGTACGACGGCCGGGGCCGGGGTCAGGGGCGCCCACCGAGCCGTGGCCGGGGGCGGTCCCCGGGTATCAGGATCGTGAGGACCGTGGTGGGGGCGAGGCGTTCGCGGACGCCGGTGGCGGTGACCGGGCCGTCGCCGGTCCGTACCGCCGTGAGGACCCGGGCCTCCGGTTCGCCCTGCCCGCGTCGGCGGCGTCCCGCGTCTTCACCTGTCGTCCGCCTGCCCTTTCCCGGGTGCTCGCCCGGGGCACCCGGACGACGGCCATCGTTCGGGGGGGGCGGCCCTACCCGGTTCTTCTACTCCCCTGTAGATTGTCGCCCGTCCGACCACCGTCCCGCCCGGCCAGGAGAGTCCCCATGTTCGGTCTCAGCGAGATCGCGATCCTGCTGCTCGTCGTCGTCGTGGTGCTCGGCGCGAAGAAGCTCCCGGAGCTGATCCGCAGCGCGGGCAAGGCGACCCGCATCCTCAAGGCCGAGACGCGCGAGATGAAGGCCGGCGACGGCCCCCGCGAGCCGGCCGCCACCTACACCGTCAAGGAGACGCGGACCCCCGCCGAGGACCGCTGACCCCCGCGCCGCCGGGCCGCCCGGCCGCCGGGAGCGGCACGGCGACCGAGGCGAGGTAGCGGGCGTACTCGTCCAGCGCGGCCAGCGCCTGCGCGTCGTCGCGGTCGATCAGCCAGGTCAGGGTGAGGCCGTCGAGGACCCCGAGGCCGTGCCGGGCGAGGACCGGCAGCTCCACCGTCCAGGCCAGCCCGGCCGCCCGGCCCATCGCCTCCAGGTGGGCGGCGTTCACGTCGAGGTAGTGGCGGTACTGGCGGCGCGCCAGGTCGGCGAGACCGGGGCTGCGCAGCGCGTACTGGGTCACCTCGTACGTCACCAGGTGCTCGGCCGGGCGGGCCCGGACCTGCTCCCAGTACGCCCGCAGGATCGCCCGGACCGCCTCGAAGGGCGTGGCGCCCTCGGGAGGGGCCAGGTCCCCCGGCGGCAGGTTGCGCTCCATGATCCGCTCGATGACGGTCTGGAACAGCTCCTCCTTGGAGCGGAAGCAGTAGTGGAAGGCGCCGAGCGGCACCCCCGCCTCGGTGACCACGGCCCGGGTGGTGGTCCGGGCGACCCCGTCGCGGATCATCACCCGGATCGCCGCCTCCGCCAGTTGCTCGCGGCGCTCGTCGGCGGAGAGTCGGGGCATCGGCGGGCTCCTCGGGACGGGGCGGGTGCGGTCAACGTATCGCAGGGCCCGGCGGGCGGGACTACAGGAAGGCCAGGCCCTCGCCCCGGTAGGTGGGGACGGTGCCGACCACCCGGTCGTGCTCGACGAGGTGCAGGACGTCCACCCGCTCGCACAGTTCGCCCGCCTTGGCGTGCCGGAACCAGACGCGGTCGCCGACCCGCAGGCCGTCGGCGGCGGGCCCGGTGAGCGGGGTCTGCACCTCGCCCGCGCCCTCGGTGCCGGTGAGGCTGAGCCCGGCCGGGTGGACGGGGACGGGGAGCCGGTCGGGGCCGGGGGCGCCGGAGGCGGTCCAGCCGCCGCCGAGGACGGTGACGTGGCCGGGGGCGGGGCGGCGGACCACGGAGAGCGCGAAGTAGGCGGCGGGCAGCGGGCTGAAGCCGCGGTAGTGGTCGAAGAGGGCGGGGGCGTAGAGCCCGGAGCCGGCGCCGAGTTCGGTGACGGCGGGTTCGGCGGAGGTGGACTCCAGGCTGCCGGTGCCGCCGCCGTTGACGAACTCCAGCGGGGCGACCGCCCGGACGGCGCGGACGGCGGCGGCCCGGCGGGCGCGCAGTTCGCGGGCGGAGAGGTGCTGGACCACGCGGACGGCGGTGCGCATCGGGCGCCCCTGGCCGGGCTGGGCGTCGCCGACGCCCGCGATCTGCCCCTCGTACGCCATGACGCCGACCAGCCTCAGACGCGGGCGGGCGACGACGGCGCGGGCCAGCGCGGCGGCCTGCTCGGGGGCGTGCAGCGGGGAGCGGCGCATCCCGAGGTGGACGCGGCCGCCGAGGAGGCGCAGGGAGGCGTCGAGGTCGAGGCAGACCCGCAGCGGCGGGCCGTCCGGTCCGGCGGCCGCGGCGGCCTCGGTGAGGAGGTCGAGCTGCTCCGGGGAGTCGGCCATGACGGTGATCCGGGCGGCGGCGTCCGTGTCGGCGGCGAGCCGGGCGAGGGCGTCGGTGTCGGCGGTGGGGTAGCCGACGAGGACGTCGAGGGCGGGGTCGTGGGAGGCGAGCCAGAGCGCCTCGGGGAGGGTGAAGGCGAGGACGCCGGAGAAGCCGGGGCGGGCCAGCACCTCGTCGATCAGGGCCCGGCAGCGCAGCGACTTGCTGGCGAGGCGGACGGGCTTGCCGCCGGCCCGGCGGACCATCTGGGCGGCGTTGGCGCGCAGGGCGCCGAGGTCGACGACGGCGAAGGGCGGCTGGAGGCCGGCGGTCGCCTTCTCCAGGTCGGCGAAGCCCGCGGGGCGCGGCACGGGCGGGGCGGCGGCTTCGGGGCGGGCGCTTGCCATGGTGGGCGGCCTTTCGTGGACCTGCGTGCGGGGACCTTCGTACGAGGGGCTGGGCGCGGCCCCGGCGGGGGCCGTGCGGGGCCGCGCCGGCCCGTGCGGGGCCCGGGTGCGGGGCCGGGGCGGGCCGGTGGCGACGCCGTCACGGTCTCTTGGTCATGCGTCCAAGTCAAGGCTCCGGGACCCTTGACTTGGACGGTTGACCAAGTCCACCCTTCCGGACAACGAGAACCGGGGGTAACCCTCCGCCCGCCCCTGACCCGTCCGGCCCCTGGCCCGTCCGGCCCCCGTCGGCCCGAGAGGAACGCCCGGCATGAGCAGCAGCGAGAACAACGGCGTGTGGCGCAACTGGGCCGGGAACGAGGAGGTCCGCCCCCGCCGCGTCCGCCACCCGGCGCACACCGAGGAGGTCGCCGCCGCCGTGCGGGACGCGGTGCGGGACGGGCTGCGGGTCAAGCCGGTCGGCTCCGGGCACTCCTTCAGCGGCGTCGCCGTCGCCCCCGGCGTGCAGCTCCGCCTCGACCGGCTGGACGCGGTGCACGCGGTGGACCCGGAGACCGGGCTCGTCACCGTCGGCGCCGGGATGCCGCTGTGGAAGCTGAACCCGCTGCTCGCCTCGCACGGCCTCGCCCTGGAGAACATGGGCGACATCGACCGGCAGACCGTCTCCGGCGCCATCTCCACCGGCACCCACGGCTCCGGCGTCGGCTTCGGCGGCATCGCCACCCAGGTCCGCGCCCTCGAACTCGTCCTGGCCGACGGGACGGTGACGACCTGTTCGCCGACCGAGCGGCCCGACCTCTTCGCGGCGGCCCGGGTCGGCCTCGGCGCGCTCGGCGTCCTCACCCGGGTCACCCTCCAGACCGTGCCGCTCTACGCCCTGCACGCCCGGGACACCGCCCTGCCGGTCGCCGAGACCCTCGGCCGGATCGACGAACTCGTCGAGGAGAACGACCACTTCGAGTTCTTCTGGTTCCCGCACAGCGAGACCACGCTCACCCGCCGCTTCCGCCGGCTGCCCGGCGACGCGCCCCTCGCCCCCATCGGCGCCTTCTCCCGGCGCCTCGACGAGGCGGTCAGCGGCCCCGGCTTCGAGCTCCTCAACCGGCTCGGCACCCGGGTGCCGGGCCTGGTGCCGCCGATCACCCGCTTCGCGGCGCGCGCCATGTCCTCCCGGACCTGGACCGACCACTCGTACCGGATCTTCGCCTCGGTCCGCGACGTCCGCTTCCACGAGGGCGAGTTCGCGATCCCGCGCGCCCACGCGGCCGAGGCGCTGCGGGAGATCCGGGCCTGGATCGACGCCCACGACGAGCGGGTGTCGTTCCCGCTGGAGGTGCGCTTCACCGCCGCCGACGACATCTGGCTCTCCACCGCGCACGGCCGGGAGAGCTGCTACATCGCCTTCCACCAGTACCACCGGATGCCCTACCGCCGGTACTTCGACGCCTGCGCGCGGATCCTCGGCTCCTACGGCGGCCGGCCGCACTGGGGCAAGATGCACGAACTCGGCGTGGACGAACTCCGGCCCCGCTACGAGCGGTTCGACGACTTCGTCGCCCTGCGCGACGCGCTCGACCCGGCGGGCGTGCTGTCCAACCCGTACCTCGACCGCGTCCTCGGCCCGGCCCCGGCGGCCGGCTGACCCCCGGGGGAACCGTCCGGAATCCGGCGACCTCCCCCGGGGCCCGGTGGCAGACTGACCCCCCGGTCCCGCCACCGGCCCGCCGAAGGAGTCCCGCCGTGTCCGTGATCCAGCGCCTGCGCACCGCCGTCCGCCGGACCCACCGGCGGACCGTGGACCTGAGCCACCCGGCCCGCTCGCCGCTCGGCAGCGCGGTCGTGAACTGCGTGGCGTACGTCGACGGGGTGCGCCGGCCGGTCCGGGGCACCGGCGTCGAGGACGCGCTGCGGTCCGTGCGCCGGGCCGGGCGCGGCTTCGTGTGGATCGGCCTGCACGAGCCGGACGAGAAGGAGCTGGCGGCCCTCGCCGAGCCGCTCGGGCTGCATCCGCTGGCCGTCGAGGACGCGGTCCACGCCCACCAGCGGCCGAAGGTCGAGGCGTACGACGAGGTGCTGTTCGCCGTCCTGAAGACGGTCCGGTACGTCGAGCACGAGGAGCTGACCGCGACCAGCGAGGTGGTGGACACCGGCGAGCTGATGGCCTTTGTCGGACCCGGCTTCGTGCTCACCGTCCGGCACGGCGGGCACGGCTCGCTCGGGCCGCTGCGCGAGGCGCTGGAGGCGCGGCCCGAGCAGCTCGCCAAGGGTCCCTCGGCGGTGCTGCACGCCATAGCGGACCACGTGGTGGACGACTACCTGGCCGTCACGGACGCGGTCCGCAGCGACCTGGAGGCGATCGAGAACGCCGTCTTCTCCGGGCAGGCGGGCCGGGGCGACGCCGAGCGGATCTACCAGCTCAAGCGGGAGCTGCTGGAGCTGCGCCGGGCGGTCGCCCCGCTGGCCCGCCCGCTGGCCTCGCTGGCGACCCGGCCGACGCCGCTGGTGGACCCGGAGATCCGGGCGTACTTCCGGGACGTCACCGACCACCTCGCCCGCGCGACCGAGCAGATCGGCTCGTACGACGCCCTCCTCGACTCGGTGCTCCAGGCGCACCTGGCGCAGGTGACCGTCGCCCAGAACGAGGACATGCGGAAGATCACCGCCTGGGCGGCGATCGTCGCCGTGCCGACGATGGTGTGCGGGGTGTACGGCATGAACTTCACGCACATGCCGGAGCTGGGGTGGACCTACGGCTACCCGGCCGTCCTCGGCGTGATGGCGACCGCCTGCCTCCTCCTCCACCGGGGCTTCCGCCGCAACGGCTGGCTCTGACGGCACCCGGGAAAAGCGGAGGCCGGGCGGTGACGGACGGCACCGGGGAAAAGCGGACGGCAGCGGGAAAAGCGGAGGCCGGGCCGTGGCGACGGCACCTGGGAAAGCCAGGGTCGGGGCCGTGACGGACGGCACCTTGTGAGGTTTCCGACGCCCGGCCGGGGGATCTTGACGCATCTCTGACGCGCGGACGCGGACCGGCACCTCCGCCGCTGCTTAGGCTGACCCGGCCCGTCGGCCCCTCTCGGCCCCCTCGGGCCCGAGAACCCCGTCCGGACAGCCCTGGAGCCCCCATGTCCCCCTCGAACGAGACGCGCACGAGCAAGCTGCGCGCGTGGATGCTGGAGGGCCTGTCCGACATGGGCAGGGGCAGACCCTCGCGGCCCGTGGAGCCCGCGCCGGACGCCGGGCACAAGGGCCAGCCCTGGTACCGGGTGATGTGCCTGACCGGTGTCGACTACTTCTCCACCCTCGGCTACCAGCCGGGCATCGCCGCCCTCGCGGCCGGCCTCCTCTCCCCCGTCGCCACCGTCGTCCTGGTGGTCGTGACGCTCGCCGGGGCGCTGCCGGTCTACCGGCGGGTCGCGGAGGAGAGCCCGCACGGCGAGGGCTCGATCGCGATGCTGTCGCGGCTGCTGTCGTTCTGGAAGGGCAAGCTGTTCGTGCTGACCCTGCTCGGGTTCGCGGCGACCGACTTCCTCATCACGATCACCCTGTCGGCGGCCGACGCCTCCACCCACCTGGTGGAGAACCCGCACCTCAACGCCGCCCTGCACGACAAGCAGCTGATCATCACGATGGTGCTGATCGCGCTGCTCGGCGCGGTCTTCATGAAGGGCTTCCTGGAGGCCATCGGCGTCGCCGTCGCCCTGGTGGGGACGTATCTGGCGCTCAACGCCGTGGTGGTGGCGACCGGCCTGTGGCAGGTGATCACCCAGGGGCACGTGGTCACCGACTGGACGGCGGCCCTCACCCAGGAGCACGGCAACGTCCTGGTGATGGTCGGCGTCGCGCTGATCGTCTTCCCCAAGCTGGCGCTCGGCCTCTCCGGCTTCGAGACCGGCGTCGCCGTCATGCCGCACGTGAAGGGCGACCCGGAGGACACCGAGGCGCGGCCCGCCGGCCGGATCCGCGACACGAAGAAGCTGCTCACCACCGCCGCGCTGATCATGAGCGTCTTCCTCATCTGCACCAGCTTCATCACCACCGTGCTCATCCCGCACCAGGAGTTCGAGCCCGGCGGCCAGGCCAACGGGCGGGCGCTCGCCTACCTCGCCCACGCCTACCTCGGCAGCGCCTTCGGCACCGTCTACGACGTCTCCACCATCGCGATCCTGTGGTTCGCGGGCGCCTCCGCCATGGCGGGACTGCTCAACCTGATGCCGCGCTACCTGCCCAAGTACGGCATGGCCCCGCACTGGGCGCGGGCCGTCCGGCCGATGGTGCTGGTCTTCACCCTGATCGCCTTCCTCGTCACCTGGCTGTTCGACGCGGACGTCGACGCGCAGGGCGGGGCGTACGCCACCGGCGTCCTGGTGCTGATCTCCTCGGCGGCCATCGCGGTGACCATCGCCGCCCGCAAGGCCCGCCAGAAGCGCTGGACGATCGGCTTCGGGGCGATCGCCGCCGTCTTCCTCTACACCACCGTCCTCAACGTGATCGAGCGCCCGGACGGCGTGAAGATCGGCGCCTGCTTCATCGCGGGCATCATGCTGGTCTCGTTCCTCTCCCGGCTCGGCCGGCTCTTCGAGCTGCGCGTCACCCACATCGAGCTGGACGAGCTGGCCGAGCGGTTCATCCGGGACATCGCGCACCGCACGCCCCGCTTCGCCGCCAACAAGCCGCTGCGGCGGGACGAGGCCGAGTACCGGCACAAGCTGGAGCAGATCCGCACCGACAACGAGCTGCCCGCCTCGGACGACTTCGTCTTCGTCGAGGTCACCGTCACCGACCCGTCCGAGTTCGAGGCCGCGCTGACCGTCCGGGGCGAGGTCCTGCACGACCGCTACCGCGTCCTCACCCTGGAGTCCTCCTCGGTCTCCAACTCCCTCGCGGCCCTGCTGCTGCACGCCCGGGACCTCACCGGCACCCGTCCGCACATCTACTTCGAGTGGACCGAGGGCAATCCCTTCGCCAACTTCTTCCGCTTCTTCCTCTTCGGCCACGGCGAGATCGCGCCGGTCACCCGCGAGGTGCTGCGCGAGGCGGAGCCCGATCCGGAGCTCCGCCCCCACGTCCACGTGGGCTGAGACCGGAGCCGTACGGAAGGTCCGCGTCCCGCCCCGTCAGACCGGCGGGGCGCTCGCCGCCGGGTCCGCGCCCGGCGGGGGCGCCGTGCCGTCGGCGGCCGTCCCGCCGGTGCCCCGGGGCGCGCCCTCCGGGTAGGCGACCCGGGCGGTGATCCGGGCGATCCGCGCCGCCGTCTCCTCCGGGGCGGCCACCGGCTGGACGATGTGGCTCACGGTGAGCCGGACGATGGTCTCGACGGCGAGCCCCCGGGACTCCGCGTCGACGTCCGGCCACGCCTCGGTCGCGTAGGCGTCGAGCAGGGACATCGCGGTGCCGAAGACGGGCTCGGTGCGGGTGGTCAGATAGGCGAGGAGGTCGTCCTCCGCGCCGCCCCTGGCCGCCAGCAGGACGCTCCTGATCAGCGGATTGCCGACGGCCTGCCGCAGCGTGTACCCGACCCCCGCGCGGGCCGACCGCTCCAGCTCGCCCCGGTGCGCGTCCAGCTCCCCCTGGATGCCGACGAGGAACCGCTCCAGCTCCCGCTGGACCAGCGCCCGGCCGATCGCCTCCTTCGAGCCGAACTCGTTGTAGAGCGTCTGCCGGCTGATCCCCGCCTCCCGCGCGATGGCGGTCATGCGCAGCACGCCCCACCCGTCGCCCGCGACGAGCCCGTAGGCCGCGTCGAGCACCTGCTCGCGCATGAGGGACCGGACGGTCTCGCGGAAACGTGTCATCGTGCCCTCACCTTAGACGCGGCGGGCTCAGAGCCCGGCTCCGCCGCCCGTCTCCAGGTACTGGCCGGTGAGCCAGCGGGCGTCGTCGGAGACGAGGAAGGAAACCACGTCGGCGATGTCGGCGGGAGCCCCGATCCGGCCGAAGACCGAGTGCGCGGCGAGGACGGCGGCGGCCTCGGGGGTCGTCCGGTGGCGGGCGTTCATGTCGGTGGCGACGAAGCCGGGGGCGACCGTGTTGACGGTGATGCCGCGCGGGCCCAGTTCCTTGGCCAGCGCCAGGGTCATGGTGTCGAGGGCCCCCTTCGTCATCGCGTAGGTCACGGACTCCGGGTAGGCGTGGCGGGAGGTCAGCGAGGAGATGTTGACGATCCGGCCGCCGTCGCGGAGCCGGCCGAGGCCCTGCTGGACGAGGAAGAGGGGCGCCTTGACGTTGACGGCGAAGAGGCGGTCGAAGACCTCGGGGGTCAGCTGGTGGATCCGGCCGGAGCCGCTGGCGCCGGCGTTGTTGACGAGGATGTCGAACTCCGGCCCGGCGCCGGCCCCGGCGAGCCCCTCGTCGAGGGCGGCGTAGAAGGCGCCGGCCGCGTCGGGGAGGTCCAGCGCGGCGCGGAAGGCGAAGGCGCGGCCGCCCGCCCGCTCGACGGCCTCGACGGTCGCGGCGGCGGCGTCGGCGGAGCTGCCGTAGTGGACGGCGACGAGGGCGCCGTCGCGGCCCAGCCGCTCGGCGATCCCCCGTCCGATGCCCCGGCTCGCGCCGGTCACGATCGCGGTCCTGCCTGCCAGTCTCGACATGGGGTGTTTCCTGTCCTGCGGGAAGTAGGGGAGGTACGGGGAGTACGGGATGTGCGGGAGGTACGGGGGGCGTACGGGGCCCCGGGGGTGCGGCGGAGGGCGTACGGGGCTGCGGGGGGGGCGCGGCTCAGCCCCGGGCGGCTCAGCCCCGGGCGGCGAGGAAGGAGCGGTACCAGGCCAGGTGGCGGGGGAAGGCGGCGGTGAAGCCGGGGCCGGGGCCGCGTCCGAAGTCGGTCCAGGGGCGCTCGTCGGCGAACCAGTGGTCGAGGCCGAGCATCTCCAGGTGGTGGGCGGCGACCGGGTGGTCCGCGAGGAGCGCGCGGGCCGTGCCGAGGTCCACCGCCGGGCCCCGGGCGGCCCGGACGGGCTCCGGGAGGAGCGGGGCGACGGCGGTGAGGAGTTCGTCGTCGGAGACCGGGTCGGGGTGGGCGACGTAGTACGCGCCGGGCCGGGCGGCCGGGGAGAGCGCGGCGCCCAGGAGGGCGCCGGCCAGGGCGTCCACCTCGACGAGCGAGTGGAGCGAGCCGACGGGAGCGAGGGGGCCGGGCAGCGCCGCGAGGAGCAGCAGGAGTCCGGGGATCACCTGGCGGTCGCCCGCGCCGTAGACCAGGTGGGGCCGCAGGACGGTGCCGCCGGCGTCCAGGACGTGCCGCTCGCCCGCCGCGCGGGTGCGGCTGGTCGCGGAGCCGGGGGCGAGCGGGAGGCTGTCGGGGGCGGCGGCCCGGAAGGGGCCCCGGCCGTGCACGGAGGCGGTGCTGAGGGAGACGATCCGGCGGGCTCCGGCCCGGACGGCGGCGTCGGCGAGGTTCCGGGCGCCGGTCTCGTTGACGGCGCGCAGGAGGTCCTCGTCGCCGCCGATCGCCGAGGCGCAGTGCACGACCGCGTCGACGCCCTCGCAGGCCCGGCGGAGCGATTCCGGGTCGCGGAGGTCGCCGTGCGCGGTCTCGACGGCGGGGCCGCCGGGGGCGGAGTCCGTCAGGTCGGGGCCGCCTGTTCCCCGGACGAGGAGGCGCACGTGGTCGAGGCCGGGGTGCGCGGCGGCCGCGGCGGCGACCCGGCCGCCGACGAAGCCGGTGGCGCCGGTGACGAGGATGCGGGTTCCCATGGCTTCTTCCGGTCGGTGCGGGTGGGGCGGTCAGCAGGCGCGGGCGGCGGGCACGCGGACGGCGGGCAGGACGCGCGGGGAGGTGAGCGTGCAGTCGAGGACGGGGGCGCCGTCCTGGTGGGCCAGGACCTGGACGGTGGTGGTGTTGCGGTCCGCGCCGGTCAGGACCTCGGCCTCCACCCAGCAGGGGGTGTCGAGCTCCGCGTAGCGGTGGAAGCGGGCTTCGAGGCCGGCGGGCAGCAGTCCGGTGCCGCCGGTGACGGCGACGGCGGCCTGCCGGGCGGCCTCCAGGAGGAGCATGCCCGGCACGTGGTCGTTGGGGCGCCGGAAGAGGGTGGGGTGGCCGGTGTCCACCCGCAGCCGCCAGCGGGAGGGGGTGTCGCCGGGCGAGAGGACGACGTCCTTCGTCCGCTCCCGGCCGACCTCCTCGGGCCTCAGGGCGGGCAGGAGGGGGACGGGGGCGCCCAGGGCCGCCAGGCGGTCGCCGCGCATCCGGCGGTAGGCGGCGGCGGAGGTGCAGCTGATGCCGCCGCCGCCGGTGGCGATCCGCCGGCCGTCGCGGGTGAGGACGAGGGCGGTGCGCATCTCGCGCAGGCCCCGGCCCCGGGTGCGCACGTCGGTGCAGAGGAGGTCGACGGTGATGTCCCAGGGGCGTCCGTCGTGGACGAGGGCGGCGGTGTCGGCGGTGTAGGACAGGTCCCACATGACGAACTGATCGTCGGCGGGAACATCGAATTCCGCGTGTCCGACCAGCATGGTCGCCTGTCGCATCGTCTCCGCGACCAGGATCGGATCATGCCGGTCGCCGTTCTGGGGTACGAAGAAGGGGTGGTCGGCGGGCCACCGGGCCGTTATGGAGAATCGGTTCTCTGCGATCCGGTTCCAACCGGTGGGAAGGATGTCTGCGGGATCCGCACGGTGAACGAACTCTCCCGGGACAGGGGGTGTCAGCTCTCGAAGGTTCTGTTCCATGGCTCCCCTTGCACCGTCCCTCACAGTTCGCCGTTTGCGGCAGCGCACAGATTACGTACTATCTGGTTTTCTTTTCAATGCTTCACGTCACAGAGTGAGCACGGACAGCGAGACAACGGGAGTGACCTTGGCGCAGCAAGCGCGTGCGATCAGGACTCGACGCCTGCTCCTCGACGCGGCGGCGGCCGTCTTCGGGGAGCGCGGTTACGAGCGGGCCACGATCGGGGAGATCCTGAATCGCGCCGGGGTCACCAAAGGCGCCCTCTATTTTCACTTTGCTTCCAAGGAAGACCTCGCACTGGGCGTCCTCGGCGCCCAACTCCTCGACGAGCCACTGACTCCGCAGGAGACCAAGCTCCAGGAACTGGTGGACCAGGGCTTCCTGCTCGCCCACCGGCTGCAGACCGACTCGCTGGTGCGGGCGAGCGTGGCGCTGGCCCTGGACAGCGGCGCCACCGGGGTGGACCGGGCCGCTCCGTTCAAGGCGTGGGTCGACCAGGTGGCGGAGGCCCTCACGGTCGCCAAGGCCCGGGGCGAGATCCTGCCGCACGTGAACGTGCTGGACACCGCCGAGCTGTTCTCGGGCGCGTTCGCCGGCATCCAGACCATGTCCCAGGTTCTTTGCGATCGAAAAGACCTGACGCATCGCGTGGTCGTGCTGCTCCAGCACGTCCTGCCGAGCATCAGCACCCCCGCGGTGCTCACCGGGCTCGACATGAGCCAGGAGCGGGCCAGGTTCCTGGCCGCCGAGTACGAGGAGGTCCGGCAGCGGCGCGAGGAGGGCGGCCCGGCGAATGCGGAGGAGTGACCGGAAACCGACCTCGCGGTACGCGAGGAGGGTCCGAAAGAGCGCCCCGACGGCCACCCGCCGTCGGGGCGCTCTGGCGTCATGGCACTGAGTGTGTTTTGCTGAGGGTACTCAGTGCCATCAACGGTGCCACAGAGGATTCCGGGTGCCACAAGCAGGGCGCCACGGGCCGGGTGCCACAAGCGTCTCCAGGGAGCTCAAGACCATGGGCAGCAAGGACTTCGACCTGTATCGGACCGCCGAGGAGCACGAGATGCTCCGGGAGTCGGTGCGGGCGCTGGCGGAGGCGAAGATCGCCCCGTTCGCCGCGGCGGTGGACGAGGAGGGGCGGTTCCCGCAGGAGGCCCTGGACGCGCTGGTGGCCAACGACCTGCACGCGGTGCACGTGCCGGAGTCGTACGGGGGCGCGGGGGCGGACGCGCTGGCGACGGTGATCGTGATCGAGGAGGTCGCGCGGGTCTGCGGTTCGTCGTCGCTGATCCCGGCGGTGAACAAGCTCGGCTCGCTGCCCGTGATCCTGTCGGGCTCGGAGGAGCTGAAGGCGAAGTACCTGGCGCCGCTGGCCGCGGGCGAGGCGATGTTCTCCTACGCGCTGTCCGAGCCGGACGCGGGGTCGGACGCGGCGGGGATGAAGACCCGCGCGGTCCGCGACGGCGACTTCTGGGTGCTCAACGGCGTGAAGCGGTGGATCACCAACGCCGGCGTGAGCGAGTACTACACGGTGATGGCGGTCACCGACCCCGAGAAGCGCTCGAAGGGCATCTCCGCCTTCGTGGTGGAGAAGAGCGACGAGGGCGTCTCCTTCGGCGCGCCGGAGAAGAAGCTCGGCATCAAGGGCTCGCCGACCCGCGAGGTCTACTTCGACAACGTCCGCATCCCCGCCGACCGCATGATCGGCGCCGAGGGCACCGGCTTCGCCACCGCGATGAAGACCCTGGACCACACCCGCATCACCATCGCCGCCCAGGCCCTGGGCATCGCCCAGGGCGCCCTGGACTACGCCAAGGGCTACGTCAAGGAGCGCAAGCAGTTCGGCAAGCCGATCGCCGACTTCCAGGGCGTGCAGTTCATGCTCGCCGACATGGCCATGAAGCTGGAGGCCGCCCGCCAGCTCACCTACGCCGCCGCCGCCAAGTCCGAGCGCGTCGACGGTGATCTCACCTTCTTCGGCGCCGCCGCCAAGTGCTTCGCCTCCGACGTCGCCATGGAGGTCACCATCGACGCGGTCCAGCTCCTGGGCGGCTACGGCTACACCCGCGACTACCCCGTCGAGCGCATGATGCGCGACGCCAAGATCACCCAGATCTACGAGGGCACCAACCAGGTCCAGCGCATCGTCATGGCCCGCAACCTCCCGTAACCGTCAGCTCGCCGAAAAGCCCGTTGAAAGGAGACAGGCCGTGACCCTGAGGATCGCTGTCTGTGTGAAGTACGTTCCCGACGCCACCGGCGACCGCGGTTTCGCCGACGACCTGACCGTCGACCGCGACGAGGTCGACGGCCTGCTCTCGGAGCTGGACGAGTACGCGGTCGAGCAGGCCCTGCGGATCTCCGAGGAGGCCGACGAGGCCGAGGTCACCGTCGTCACGGTCGGCCCGGACGACGCCAAGGACGCCCTGCGCAAGGCGCTGTCCATGGGCGCCGACAAGGCCGTGCACGTCAACGACGAGTCCATCCACGGCTCCGACGTCATGGGCACCTCGGCGATCCTCGCCAAGGCCCTGGAGAAGACCGGCTTCGACCTGGTCGTCTGCGGCATGGCGTCGACCGACGGCACGATGGGCGTGCTGCCCGCGCTGCTCGCCGAGCGGCTGAACCTGCCGCAGGTCACCCTCCTCTCCGAGGTCTCGGTGGAGGACGGGCTGGTGAAGGGCCGCCGCGACGGCGACGCCGCCACCGAGCTCCTGGAGGCCCCGCTGCCGGCCGTCGTCTCGGTCACCGATCAGTCCGGCGAGGCCCGTTACCCCTCCTTCAAGGGGATCATGGCCGCGAAGAAGAAGCCGGTCGAGGAGCTGGAGCTCGACGACCTGGAGATCGACGAGGACGAGGTCGGCCTGACCGGCTCCTGGACCCTGGTCGAGTCGGCCGCGGCCCGCCCGGCCCGTACCCAGGGCACGATCGTCACGAACGAGGACGGTGACGGCGGCAAGCAGCTCGCCGCCTTCCTCGCCGCCCAGAAGTTCATCTGACCGTCCGTCATCCCACCTCAGGAGCAAGGAATCATGGCTGAGATCCTGGTCCTCGTGGACCACGCCGACGGTGCGGTCCGCAAGCCGGCCCTCGAACTGCTCACCCTGGCCCGCCGGATCGGCACGCCGTCCGCTGTCGTCCTCGGCGCCGGTGAGGCCGCCGCCTCCGTGGCCGCCACCGCCGCCGAGTACGGCGCCGCCACCGTCTACGTCGCGGACGGCGCGGAGTTCTCCGAGCGGCTCGTCGTGCCGAAGGTCGACGCGCTGACCCAGATCGCGAAGGAGAAGGAGGTGGCCGCCGTCCTGGTGACCTCCTCCGGCGAGGGCAAGGAGATCGCGGCCCGCGTCGCGCTCCGCCTCGGCTCCGGCCTCCTCACCGACGCCGTCGAGCTGGAGGCAGGCGACGAGGGCCCGGTCGCCACGCAGTCGGTCTTCGCCGCCTCGTACCAGGTGAAGTCCCGCGTCTCGCGCGGCGTCCCGGTCATCACCGTCAAGCCGAACTCGGCCGCCCCGGAGGCCGCGCCGGCCGCCGGCACGGTCGAGGACGTCGCCGTCGCCTTCACCGGCAACGCGGCGAAGGTCGTCTCGCGCACCGCCCGCGTCTCCACCGGCCGCCCGGAGCTGACCGAGTCCGCGATCGTGGTCTCCGGCGGCCGGGGCGTCGGCGCCGCCGAGGGCTTCGGAGTCGTCGAGAAGCTGGCCGACTCGCTCGGCGCGGCCGTCGGCGCCTCCCGCGCCGCGGTGGACGCCGGCTGGTACCCGCACGCCAACCAGGTGGGCCAGACCGGCAAGCAGGTCTCGCCGCAGCTGTACGTCGCGGCGGGCATCTCCGGCGCGATCCAGCACCGGGCGGGCATGCAGACCTCGAAGACGATCGTCGCGGTCAACAAGGACCCCGAGGCCCCGATCTTCGACCTGGTCGACTACGGCGTGGTCGGCGACCTCTTCGAGGTGCTGCCGCAGCTGACCGAGGAGATCGGCGCCCGCTGACGCTCCGCGCGAACGGAAGGGAGGGGGTGGCACTCTGTGCCACCCCCTCCCTTCCGCAGCTCCCGCCCCAGGCGCCCCGGGGAGTCAGTACCAGCCGTCCAGCGCGACCTCCTCGCACAGCCGGACGACCGGCCGCCGGCCGGTCTCGGCGGCGCTCGCGACCCGGACCCGGACGCCCGGCCGCACCGCGTGCGGCGGCCCGTCGACCCGGCAGCGGACCACGAAGCCCTCGGCCATGTGGACCGGCCAGAGGTCGGCCTCGGCGGCGGTGTGGGCACGCCGCACGGTGATCACGCCCTCGCCCTCGCTCCGCTGCGGGGCCAGCTCGGTGGACCCGCAGGTCGGGCAGAGCAGGCGCTGGAAGGTGGTGGTGTGGCACCAGGCGCAGCGCTGGAAGTAGATCTCGGCGTCGGCGGCCGATTCCTCGGTCCGGACGGCTCCGGGGTTCCTCAGTCCCGTGTGGAACACGATGCCTTCTCCTCGCACTCGGCGGCTCGACCGTGCATGGGGAAAAGATATGGCACTCAGTGCCAGCAATGAAAGACCTGAGTTCCCTCAATCCGAGATACTGAGGACCCTTTTTCCGGGGTGCGGGCGGCGGGCCCGGCTCCCCCGTCCCTCAGCTCTCGCCGAGGCTCGACTCCACCTCGCGCACCACGCGCCACATGGGGGTGGAGCGCCTGGTGATGACCACGACGACGTCCTCGTCGCCGTCGGCCGGGGCGTCGGCGCCTGCCGGGGCGTCCGGGCTCCAGGTGGCGCGGACGAACTCCAGGGCCCGGTCCACCTCCTCCAGCGGCTCCCCCTCGCCGCCGGAGCGCAGCCAGTGCCGCAGGGCGTGGTTGTGGGCGGCGACGACGGCCGCGGCGGCCACGTTGGCCCGCAGGGTGCCGTCCCTGCGGTCGGACCAGCGGGCGCGCAGGTAGTCGCCGAGGGTCTTCTCGTACCGCCAGACGACCGAGAGCTCGTACGCGCGCAGCCCGGCGACCTCGCGGGTCAGCCGGTAGCGCTGGACGGAGAAGGTCGGGTTCTCCGCGTACATCCGCATGACCAGGCGGGCGGCGCCGCAGACCCGGGCCATGGGGTCGTCGGAGTCGGCGCTCGCGGCGAGGAAGCGGGTCATGTCGTCGAGGCACTGCTCGTGGTCGGGGAAGACCACGTCCTCCTTCGACGGGAAGTAGCGGAAGAAGGAGCGGCGGCCGACCCCGGCGAGGGTGACGATGTCGTCGACGGTGGTCTGCTCGTAGCCGCGCTCCAGGAAGAGCTGGAAGGCCGCGGCGATGAGGGAGTCCCGCATCGCGGGCTTCGGGGAGGTCGGGGGGTTCGTCGCCGCTGCTGCCATGGAGCGAACCTAACATCCGCACCGCCCCGGCGCGGCACTCGGTGCCGGATTTCTCCGACACCGAGTGCTGCGGGAGGGGCCGGGGTCAGCGGGCCGCCATCCGCAGGGCGCCGTCCATCCGGATCGTCTCCCCGTTGAGGTAGTCGTGCTCGACGATCATGGTGACCAGGCGGGCGTACTCCTCCGGGCGGGCGAGGCGCTGCGGGAAGGTGACGCCCGCGGCGAGCCCGGCCCGGACCTCGTCACTGAACCCGGCCATCATCGGGGTGTCCACGATGCCGGGGGCGACGGTGACGACCCGGATGCCGTACTGGGCCAGGTCGCGGGCGGCCGTGATGGTCATCCCGGCGACCCCGGCCTTGGAGGCGGCGTACGCGATCTGCCCGACCTGGCCCTCGAAGGCGGCGATCGAGGCGGTGTTGACGACGAGGCCGCGCTGGCCGTGGGCGTCGGGCTCGTGGCGGGCGATGGCCTCGGCGGCCAGCCGCATCACGTTGAAGGTGCCGATCAGATTGACGTTCAGGACCGCGCGGAACAGGTCGAGGTCGTGCGGGCCCTTGCGGCCCAGGACGCGGGCGGACGGCGCGATGCCCGCGCAGTTCACGGCGAGCCGCAGCTCGGCCCCGTCGGCGTCGATCGCGGCCAGCGCGGCGCGGACCTGGTCCTCGTCGGTGACGTCGGCCGCGAGCAGCCGCACCCCGTCGGGGAGCTCCCCGGCCCCGGCGACGGCCTTCTCCAGGTCCAGGCCGTAGACCGTGGCGCCGCGGGCGGCGAGCGCGGCGGCGGTGGCGGCGCCGAGGCCGGAGGCGGCGCCGGTGACGAGAGCGGCGGAGCCGGCGATGTCCATGGAACTCCTCGTTACGTTTCGTGCGGGTGTCCCCGCCGGCGGGGTGCCGCCGGCCGGGGGCGCGTCCCCGCGGAGGGACCACGCGGTCCGCGCGGTCTGCGCCGCCACCATAGAACCCCGGGTCGCGCGCCAGGAAGCGGAAGCGGACCGGCCCGCCCCGGAAAGAGTTCCGGGGCGGGCCGCGAGCGGTCCGCGGGGCGGACGGGTCAGAACGGCTTGGTGGGGAGGTACTTGCCGTCCAGGGTGATCACCGCGCGCTCGCCGCCCTCGGGGTCGGCGACCTTCTTCACGTCCAGCTTGAAGTTGATCGCGGAGATGATGCCGTCGCCGAACTGCTCGTGCACGAGGGCCTTGAGGGTGGTGCCGTACACCTGGAGCATCTCGTAGAAGCGGTAGATCGTCGGGTCGGTGGGGACGCCGCCGTCGAGGGAGCCGCGGGTCGGGATGGTCTGGAGCAGCCGGACCGCGTCCTCGCCGAGGCCGAGGAGGTCGGCGACGGCCCGGGCGGCCGGGGCCGGCAGGGCGTGCTGGCCGAGGACGGCGGCGGTGGTGAAGGCGACGGAGAAGCCGGACGCCTCGGCGATCCGCTCCCAGGTCAGGTCCTTGACGGTCTTGGCCTCGACGGCGGCGATGGCCAGGTCGCGGCGGGCGGTGGCGTCGAACTGGGCGTGCACCATGAGAGGTACGTCCTTTCGGGAGGCCCTTTGAGGGGGGCCGGAGAAGGGGGTGGGGGGTGGGGGGTGGGGGGTGCCGAGTGGGCGGGGGGGAAGGGGTTCAGGCGGCGTGGGCCGGTCGCGCCCCGGTGAGTTCCTCGACCGTCCCGGAGGCGATGTCGAAGACCCAGCCGTGCAGGCGTACGGAGTCCTCGGCGAGGGCCCGCGCCACCGCCGGGTGGGTGGCCAGGTTGGCCAGCTGGGCGACGACGTTGGCCCGGACGAGTCCGGTCACGCCGTCCCGGCCGCCGGCCGCGCGGGCCCGTGCCAGCGAGGCGTCGGCGTGCCGCAGCCAGTCGGCGACGGCGGGGGCGGCGGTCAGGTCGTGGCCCTCGGCGAGCGCGGTCATGGCCCCGCAGGCGGAGTGGCCGCAGACGATGACGTCCCGTACGCCCAGGACGGCGATCGCGTACTCGATGGCCGCGCCGACCGCGTCGCCGCCCGGGGTGTGGGCGGGGACGAGATTGCCCGCGGTCCGGACGACGAACAGCTCGCCCGGGTCCGTCTGGGTGATCAGCTCGGGCACGACCCGGGCGTCCGAGCAGCCGATGAACAGGGTGCCGGGGCGGTGGCTGGTCGCCAGGTGGGCGAAGAGCCCGGCCTTGGCGGGGAAGACCTCCCGCCGGAAGCGGTCGATTCCCTCGGCGAGATGCGGCATGGCGTCGCTTCCTCCCATCGGATCACGGACGGGGCCGGAGCCTCCGTCGCTGTCTCTCTTCGACGTCCTCCACCCTGCACGACCAGTGCCTATAGCGTCCAAGACCCACTGTCGATCCCCGCCATAGCTGTCATCTATACCTTGGGTTACGGTCGGGGCATGAAGCCGGAACTGCGCCATCTGCGCTACCTGCTCGCGGTCGCCGAGCACGCCAACTTCACCCGGGCCGCCGAGGAGCTGCGCATCGCCCAGCCGACCCTGTCCCAGCAGATCAGGCAGTTGGAGAAGGCGCTCGGCACGCAGCTCCTGGACCGGGGCGGCCGGTCCGTCCGCCTGACCGACGCCGGGGAGACCTACGCGCGGTACGCCCGACGGGCGCTCCAGGACCTGGCGGCGGGCGAGCGGGCCGTCCTGGACGTGCGGGACCTCTCCCGGGGCCGGCTCCGGGTCGCCTTCACCCCCACCTTCACCGCCTACCTCACGGGCCCGCTGGTCGCCGCCTTCCACGCCCGGCACCCCGGGATCACCCTGGACGTACGGGAGTCGCCGCAGGACCGGATCGAGGCCGACCTGCTCGCCGACGGCCTCGACCTCGGCATCGCCTTCCGGGGTACGCACCTGCCGGGGGTGGAGGCGGCGGTGCTGTTCACGGAGGCCCTCGGCCTGGTCGTGGGCCCCGGCCACCCGCACGCGGGCCGCACCGAACCACTGCCCGCGGCGGAGCTGAGCGGCCATCAGTTCGCGGTGCTGAGCGAGGACTTCGCGACGCGGCGGCACATCGACGCGTACCTGGAGGAACACCGCGTACGGCCCCGGGTCGCGATGGAGGCCAACTCGGTGCACGCCCTCACCGAGGTCGTCCGGCGCGCGCCGCTGGCCACCGTGCTGCCCGACGCGGTCTCGCGCGAGCACTCCGGCCTCACCCCGGTCCCGCTCTCCCCCGCCCTGCCCTCCCGCCCGGTCGTCCTGCTCCGCCGGGCGAGCGCCTACCGCAGCGCGGCCGCCGGGGCCTTCGCGGCCCTGGCGGCACAGTGGGGAGCGGACGGCGCGGGTCAGCCGATCGGCTGACCCCGGGGTCCCCCGATGCGCCCCCGGGGTGCAGCCGGGACGACGACGGGTTCCGCACTCCGGCGGCCGGACGATGAGACCGCCCTGAGAACCACCCCGAGTCCCCCCGGAGGGGAATCCCCATGAAGCACGTGAAGAAGGCCCACCGCACCCGTCTGATGAACGGTGGCGCGATCGTCGCCCTCGGCCTGGCCGGTTTCGGCGCCTACTCCGCGAGCGCCGGCAACACCAACGCCGCCCCGGCCGCCCAGGTGAACACCGAGGCGAAGAACAAGAACACGCACTCCTCCACCCACCTGACGATCGAGGCGGCGACGAAGGCCGCTCAGGCGACGCTGGACGCGGCGAAGAAGGAGAACCAGCGCGTCTCCGTGGCGATCGTGGACCGCAACGGCAACACGATCCTGACCCTGCGCGGCGACGGTGCGGGCCCCCAGTCCTACGAGGCCGCCGAGAAGAAGGCGTTCACCGCCGTCTCCTGGAACGCCCCCACCTCGGAGCTGGCCAAGCGCCTGGCGAACGCCCCGACCCTGAAGGACATCCCCGGCACCCTCTTCCTCGGCGGCGGCGCCCCGGTCACCGCCAAGGGTGCCCCGATCGCGGGCATCGGCGTCGCGGGCGCCCCCTCCGGCGACCTCGACGAGAAGTTCGCCCAGGCCGGCGTCGCCTCCCTCGCCGAGTAACACCGCCCCGACCCGTAAAGCCCCGGAAAACACCGAACCCCGACGCGCCTGAAACGGGGGAACACAGGCGCGCCGGGGTGGCGGGTCCGAGCATACGCCCAAACTTGTTCAAGATGAAATCATCCCGGCGGCCCCCGCGGGCGCGTGCCCCGTGGCAAGCTCCTCTCCCCGAAGGAGAGGAACAGCCGATGAGCCCGCACGCGTACGGATCGCGCCCGCACCGGACCGACCGCGTCGAGTTCCCGGACGTCCGGACCCAGGTCCTCTGGTCGCTGCGCTCCCTCTCCGACGTCCACCACCAGGAGAGGGTCTGGCGCAACGGCGTCCGGGAGGCCGGCGACGCGGTGGACGACCTCACGTCCGTCATCCATGTCCTGTTCGACGACACCAGGGTCCTGGAGGACCCGGAGAACCGCGTCGGATGGGTCCTCGTGTCGGACCAGGAAGTACGGGCGCTCCAGCCCCTGGCAACCCTGCTCGACCCGCTGATCGACCGCCTCGGCGACGCCCCCGACGCCGCCTACATGGACGCGCCCGAATGGCCCGGGGTCGTCGAAGCGGCGAGACACGCTTTCGAGACCATGACCCGGTGAGGCCCGTCCGCGTGACGTACTGATCGCGCATCACCGAAAAACGGCCCACCGCATCCGGCGGTGGACCGTTTCGCGTGCGCGCGGACCGCTGCTTCTCTGGCTTCGCCAGCCGGGCAACGAATCTCACCAACCCCCGCATGAACCCCTTGGCGGTCCGGGCCCACGGCTCGGGCCGCCGAGGCGCGCCCGGGTGATGTTCGCCCAAACCGGCAACGGACCGCGCACCGTGCCACCAGGATGACCCGGGTGACGACCACAGACCTTTGGCACCACTACGGCCGGGCCCGCGCCGAGCAGGACCACGCCGTCCCCGACTCGTTCCGCTGGGCCTGGGACCAGCAGAGCGGGCCGGGACCCGAAGCCCTCGGCGACCTCACCGGAAAGACCGTGGCCGACCTCGGGGCCGGTGTCGCCCGCCACGCCGCGCACCTGACCGTGCACCACACCCCCGGCCGGATCGACGCCGTGGACTCCTCCCCTGCCCAGCACGACATGGCCACCGCCCTCTACGCCTCCCTCGCCCCACGGCTCCGTCTCGTCCAGGCTGACGTCACCACTCACCTCCGCGCCACACCGGGCGCCTACGACGTGCTGTACAGCGTCTTCGGAGCAGTGGACTTCACCGACCCTCGCGCACTGCTCCCGGCCGCCGCCGACGCGCTCCGTCCCGGCGGGCGCCTGGTCTTCTCCACTCTCGCCCACTACCTGTCCGGCTCGCCCGCCCAGCCGGACGTCACAGCCCAGGAAGTACCGGCCAAAACCCCGGACGGCGAAAGCGCCACCATGCTCCGCTGGGTGTTGCAGGAACAGGTGTGGACCAAGGCCCTGGACGAGGCCGGGTTCACCGACATCCTCATCGAGGAGCTGCCCGCCGGAGACGGCCCCCGTTCCGCCGCCACCCTCCTCGTCTCGGCCCAGCGCCCCACCACCTGAGACCGCAGCGGAGAATGCCGCTGCCCCGGGCCTGGTCTTCCAGGCTCCGGGCAACAGCACGTTCGGGCTGGGGCGGGCTGAGCCCCTGTACCCGCACAAACCTGACCGGGTGTGGATGGTGCCCTGACCATCCTGGGCCGATGGTGGCCGTCCGGGCCGGAGCAGCGCCACCCGGGGTGCCCGGTGTGATCCGGTACCGGGAGCACGGGGTGCGCTCCGAGGTGGTCACATCGCCTCTTCCCCGGTGGAACGGCGCCGGTCGAGCTCCTTGGGATGAGAGGGGTAGAGGTCAGGAGGTCCTGGAGCGGCCGACGGCGTAGGCCGCGATCAGCTCCTCCAGGCGGGTCACGCACCGCTCGCAGGCCACGAACGGGGCGTGGCCGTGGTGTTCGCTGTGGGCGGGGCCGAGCCATATGACGGGCACGTCGTCGGTCTCGCAGCGCCAGCACAGGCCGGGGGCCCAGGTTCCGGGCGGGGAGGCGGTGGAGGGTGGTGTCATCGGGCGATTCCCCAGGTGAGCAGCGCGGCGAGTGCCGCCAGACAGACGGCCTGCCGTGCGTGCCCGGTCACCGGCTCCCCTCCCCGTGACGGGGGCCGGGGCCGCCGTCCTGGTCGAGCAGGCCGGCGCGCGCGGCCTCCTCGGCCAGGTCGACCGGGCGCACCCCGTTCAGACGGAGCGGACGCTGACCCGCAGGTNTAACCCCTCACGAAACTGCTGACGTTCGGCGGTCAGCCCGCCCCCTTGCGGATACCGAATGCCCCGGTGATACCGCACGGGCGACAAACCGCCAGCCCCTACGACTCCACAAGTTCAACCTCAGTATGTCAACATCGGTCCTACCGATACCCTTGTTCGCAACACAGATAACGACTGCGTCAAGCGGGCGCAACCCATCCTCGAAAAGCTTCCCAAGTGGAGCGAGGGTGACCAAACGGTTAGCCGGTTGTTTGGTCCCGACGGCAAGCCTATCGCCGCGCTTTCAAAGAACCCGGAAGGGGCGGCAAGCAGCCACTACTCTCTCGACGGAAAAATCGACCCCTGGCGGGAGAAGGCCAAGGAATTGATCTTCACCTCGGATACCGGAGTGAACAATGTCAGTAATGCGACCGTGGTTATCAACAACAGGCAAGGCGTATGCAAAAAGGCACTGAACTGTAGCATGGCGATCGAGGCGATCCTGCCCGACGGGCACACGTTGAATGTGATTTACCCTGACACCTCCACGCCCGTACCCCTGGTCGGCAAGAGGAAGAAGCCGCTGTCATGATGATCCTCTCCACCCACGCAGACAAACCCACTCCCCTCCCGGACGTGAACGCGATGGCTGAAGCTATCGATCGCACGCTCACTACGAGGGCCAGTGGCCTGAGCTGCGACACCGTGTCTTTCCTTTATCGAAAAGGAGAAAGCCCGGCGCACACGGAGGCCTCTCTTACCGTCACCGTCAACCACGACAACGGATACGGTGGCCTTGTCTGGTATGTCGACGGAGAAACCGCCCGACGGCTGGCAGGATCCACGGGGCAAGAAGTCGCAGACTCTGTCTGGGTATCGGCAAACTCTAATCCTCCAGAATTTGAGCCGAAGATCCTTGTCGATCCATGGGCTCCCACCTACATTCACCGCACTTGCGCTTTCCCTGTCGAGGTCCTAAGGGTGGCCTTGGGAGAATTCTGTGCAAACGGAAACGGTGACCGCCCAACATGTATCGAGTGGACGCAGGCGAACTTCGACGGAACGCTCCTGGAGGAGCCTGACACTGAATAGCTAAAAGGGCTGATCCGGCTGCACGCCGGGCGTGAATTGAAGCGGGGCGCCGTCATGCGCGACGGCACCCCGTAAGGGAGACGCCTGCATCTGCTGCTCGTACTTGTGGGGATCGGCCCGGGTTCTGGCTGGCGTGGCTCTTACTCCTGAGGTTGAACTTGTGGAGTCGTAGGGGCTGGCGGTTTGTCGCCCGTGCGGTATCACCGGGGCATTCGGTATCCGCAAGGGGGCGGGCTGACCGCCGAACGTCAGCAGTTTCGTGAGGGGTTACGGCTTAAGGCGGCAGAGCGGTTCGCCCAGGGCGAGGCGGGCTCGGTGATCGCCAAGGCCCTGCGGGTCAGCGTCCGCTCCGTGCAGCGATGGCGGCAGACGTGGGAGGAAGGCGGTCCGCGTGCTCTGCGGTCGCAGGGGCCGGCGTCGCTGCCGAGGCTGAGCGAGAAGCAGTTCGCGCAGCTGGAGGCGGAGTCGGCCAAGGGACCGGCCGCACATGGCCGGGAGGACCAGCGGTGGACGCCGGCGCGGGTCAAGACCGTGATTGGCCGGCGTTTCCACCTGACCCACACCATCCAGGGCGTGCGGAAACTGCTGGTGCGTAACGGTTGGTCCTGCCAGGTCCCGGCCCGAAGCGCGAGGGAGCGGTACGACGATGCGGTGGCCGGGTGGGTCAAGGCAGTGTGGCCGTGCGCGGAAGACTCGCGGCGGCCCGTGGAGCCTGGCTCGTCTTCGAGGACGAAGCCGGATTCTCCATGACACCGCCGCAGGCCAAGACCTGAACCCCGCCGAAGGGATCTGGTCCCTCCTGTGGCCCGGCTGGCTCTCCAACATCGCCTTCCCCACCCCCGAACGCCTCGCCCAGCGCATCCGACGCGGCCTACGGCACATCCAGTACCGCAGCGACCTCATAGACGACTGCCTCACCGAGACCGGCCCGACCATCAGACCCCCCTGAGTAACCCGGCGACATCACGAGTTCAACCTCAGTAACTGACCAGTTCCATGCTGCGGATGAGGCCGGAGAGCGCGGACGCCTGCGAGGGAACGCCGGTCCGCGCGAGGTCGGAGACTAGGCAGTGTCTTCAAATGATTACCGCTGGTGGATCATGGTGCTGTGATACGTCGCCATGAACTGTCGGATGCCGAGTGGGA
>NZ_BMUL01000026.1 GCF_014650175.1 Streptomyces termitum | reverse complement strand
TGGTCACCGGCGCCTCCACCGCCGAACTGGCCGTGGTCCTCGTCGACGCCCGCAACGGCGTCGTCGAACAGACCCGCCGGCACGCCGCGGTCGCCGCCCTGCTGCGCGTCCCGCACGTGGTGCTCGCGGTGAACAAGATGGACCTGGTCGAGTACCGGGAGACCGTCTTCGCCTCGATCGCCGAGGAGTTCACCACGTACGCCTCCGAGCTGGGCGTCCCGGAGATCACCGCCATCCCGATCTCGGCCCTCGCCGGGGACAACGTGGTGGAGCCGTCCGCGAACATGGACTGGTACGGCGGCCCGACCGTCCTGGAGCACCTGGAGACCGTCCCGGTCAGCCACGACCTGACGGCCTGCCACGCCCGCTTCCCCGTGCAGTACGTGATCCGGCCGCAGACCGCCGAGCACCCCGACTACCGCGGCTACGCGGGCCAGATCGCGGCCGGCGCCTTCCGGGTCGGCGAGGAGATCACCGTCCTGCCGTCGGGCAAGAAGTCCACCATCACCGGCATCGACGCGCTGGGCGAGTCCGTGGACATCGCCTGGGCACCGCAGTCGGTGACGATCCGGCTCGCGGACGACATCGACATCTCGCGCGGCGACCTGCTGGCCCCGAGCGGCGACGCCCCGGCCGTCAGCCAGGACGTCGAGGCGACCGTCTGCCACGTCGCGGACCAGCCGCTGACCGTCGGCCAGCGGGTGCTGCTCAAGCACACCACCCGGACCGTCAAGGCGATCGTCAAGGAGATCCCGTCCCGGCTCACCCTGGACGACCTCTCCCAGCACCCGGAGCCGGGCCGGCTGGTCGCCAATGACATCGGCCGGGTGAAGGTCCGCACCGCGGAGCCGCTCGCCCTGGACGCGTACGCCGACTCCCGCCGCACCGGTTCGTTCCTGCTGATCGACCCGGCCGACGGCACCACCCTGGCCGCGGGCATGGCGGGCGAGTCCTTCGCCACCGCCGAACCCGCCGCGGCCGGCGACAACGACGAGGAAGGCTGGGACTTCTGACCATGGGCCAGGACTTCTACGGGACCTTCGCGAAGGAAGGGGGCCGGATCGGTTCCGGCGCCCTCGGCGCGGGCAGGGGAGGTGTCGCGCGATGTGCGTGCTGACCGCCTCCGCGTGCGGCTGTCGCCGCACGGCGCCGCTGTACCCGCTCCACCCCGCACGACATAGACGCAGACTTCGAAAACGCTGAATCGAGGGGAAAACCTCCCGTGCCTGCCACCACCCGTACCACCCCGCGCCGCGGTCCGGCCGCCGTCGCCGCCCTGCCGCTGCTGATCGGCGCCCTCGCCTCCTGCGGCTACGGCTCCGAGGCCGCCAAGGACCCGGCCGCCGGCAAGGCGCCCGTCGCCGCCGGAGCGAAGAAGCTCTCGGCCTCCGAGGTACGGATCGGATACTTCCCGAACCTGACGCACGCCACCGCCCTGATCGGCGTGCAGGACGGCCTCATCCAGAAGGAACTGGGCGGCACCGTCCTCAAGCCCCAGACCTTCAACGCCGGTCCGTCCGAGATCGAGGCGCTCAACGGCGGCTCCCTGGACATCGGCTTCATCGGCCCCTCGCCGTCCATCAACGCCTACGTCAAGTCCAAGGGCCAGAACCTCCGGATCGTCTCCGGCTCCGCCTCCGGCGGCGTGAAGCTGGTCGTGGACCCGGCGAAGATCAAGACCCTGGACGACGTCAAGGGCAAGCGGATCGCGACCCCGCAGAAGGGCAACACGCAGGACGTCGCGCTGCTCAACTGGATCTCCGAGAAGGGCTGGAAGGTCGACCCGGAGTCCGGCAAGGGCGACGTCTCCGTCGTCCGCACGGACAACAAGGTCACCCCGGACGCCTTCAAGTCCGGCTCCATCGACGGCGCCTGGGTGCCCGAGCCGACCGCCTCCAAGCTGGTCTCCCAGGGCGGCAGCGTGCTCCTCGACGAGACCTCGCTGTGGCCCGACAAGAAGTTCGTGATCACGAACGTCATCGTGTCGCAGAAGTTCCTCTCCGAGCACCCCGACGTGGTCGAGGCCGTGCTGAAGGGCACGGTGAAGACCAACGAGTGGATCAACGCCAACCCGGACGCGGCGAAGGCGTCCGCGAACGAGGCGCTGAAGAAGCTCGGCGGCAAGGCCCTCGACGCGAAGATCATCGACCCGGCGTGGCCGAGCATCGCGATCACCGACGACCCGCTGGCCGCGACGCTGAAGACGCAGTCCGAGTGGGCCGTCAAGGCACAGCTGATCAAGGAGCCCGAGCTGTCCGGCATCTACGACCTCACGCTCCTCAACAAGGTGCTGAAGGCCGCCGGCAAGCCCGAGGTGTCCGACGCCGGTCTCGGCGTCAAGTAACCGCCCCCGTCAGCGAATCCGTAACCCCAGGAGGTGACGACCATGGCCACGACGCTCGCCAAGGCTGCCGAGGGCACCGCAGTGGAGCAGACGCACGCCGCCCGGATCGAGCACGTCTCGAAGTCCTTCTCCGGCCCGGCCGGTACCCAGCTCGTCCTGGACGACGTCAGTCTCGACGTCGCGCCCGGCGAGTTCGTCACCCTCCTCGGGGCCTCGGGGTGTGGCAAGTCCACGCTGCTGAACCTGGTCGCGGGACTGGACCGGCCGACCCAGGGGTCCATCGCGACCCCGGGCGGCCGGCCGGCCCTGATGTTCCAGGAGCACGCCCTCTTCCCGTGGCTGACCGCGGGCAAGAACATCGAACTCGCCCTGCGGCTGCGCGGGCTGCCCCGGGCGGAGCGCCGCCCGGAGGCCGAGCGGCTGCTCGAACTGGTCCGGCTCGGCGGCGCGTACGGCAAGCGGGTGCACGAACTCTCCGGCGGCATGCGGCAGCGCGTGGCGCTGGCCCGCGCCCTCGCGCAGGACAGCCAGCTGCTGCTGATGGACGAGCCGTTCGCGGCCCTGGACGCCATCACCCGCGACGTCCTGCACGGCGAGCTGACCCGCGTCTGGGAAGAGACGAACCTCTCGGTCCTCTTCGTCACCCACAACGTGCGCGAGGCCGTCCGCCTCGCCCAGCGGGTGGTCCTCCTGTCCTCCCGGCCCGGCCGGGTCGCCAAGGAGTGGACCGTGGACATCGCGCAGCCGCGCCGCATCGAGGACGCGGACGTCGCCGAGCTGTCCCTCGAAATCACCGACCACCTGCGTGGGGAGATCCGCCGCCATGGCCAGCACTGACACCGCCACGACGGTCCGGAAGGACGACCTCGCCGGTCTGGAGGCGGGACTCGACGCGCTGGACGCGGTCGAGCTGCGCCGCACCCCGGTCCGGGAGGTCCTCCTCAAGAAGGTCCTCCCGCCCAGCCTCGCCGTCCTCCTCGTCCTCGCCGTCTGGCAGCTCCTCGTCTCGGCGAAGGTCACCGAGGAGACCAAGCTGCCCGCGCCGTCCGCGGTCTGGGACGGCCTGGCGGACATGTGGCTCCAGGGCACCCTGCTCGACGTGATCTGGACCAGCGTCTCCCGGGGCCTGTCCGGCTTCCTCCTCGCCCTCGCCATCGGCACCCCGCTGGGTCTGCTGGTGGCCCGGGTGAAGTTCGTGCGCGCCGCGATCGGCCCGATCCTGTCCGGTCTCCAGTCACTGCCGTCGGTGGCGTGGGTGCCGCCGGCCGTGCTCTGGTTCGGCCTCAACGACGCGATGATGTACACGGTGATCCTGCTGGGCGCCGTCCCCTCCATCGCCAACGGCCTGGTGTCCGGCGTCGACCAGGTGCCGCCGCTGTTCCTGCGGGCCGGCCGCACCCTGGGCGCCACCGGCCTCAAGGGCACCTGGCACGTGGTGCTGCCGGCCGCGCTGCCGGGCTACCTGGCGGGCCTCAAGCAGGGCTGGGCGTTCTCCTGGCGCTCGCTGATGGCGGCGGAGATCATCGCCTCCTCGCCCGACCTGGGCCTCGGCCTGGGCCAGCTCCTGGAGAACGGCCGCAACAACATCGACCTGCCCGGCGTGTTCCTCGCGATCCTGCTGATCCTGGTCGTCGGCATCGCCATCGACCTGCTGATCTTCAGCCCGCTGGAGCGCTGGGTGCTCCGCAGCCGCGGCCTGCTGGTGAAGTGAGCCACGTGCCATGACCTCCTCCCCCGTCCTCCTCGTCATCGCCCACGGCAGCCGCGACCCGCGGCACGCGGCGACCGTCCGGGCGCTGGTGCGCCGGGCCGGCGTGCTGCGGCCGGGGCTGCGGGTGGAGACCGCGTTCCTGGACTTCGACCTGCCGTCCGCGGCGGGCGTCCTGGAGCGGCTCGCCGCCGAGGGGGTGCGGGAGGTGGTGGCGCTGCCGCTGCTGCTGACCCGGGCCTTCCACGCGAAGGCCGACGTCCCGGCCGTGCTGCGCGGGGCGCCCGCCCCGCTGCGGATCCGGCGGGCGGAGGTCCTGGGGCCGTCGCCGCTGCTGCTCGCGGCGGTGGAGCGGCGGCTGTACGAGGCCGGGCTCGCGCCCGGCGACCGGAGCACCACCGGGGTCGTCCTGGCCTCGGCGGGCTCCACCGACCCGGAGGCGATCGCGGTGATCGCAGAAACGGCGCGGGAGCTGCGGCGCACCGGTTGGTGCTCCGTGCGGCCCGCGTTCGCCTCCGCATCCCTTCCCCGGACCGAGGACGCGGTCCGGGCGCTGCGCGCCGAGCCGGGGGTCCGGCGGGTGGCCGTGGCGCCGTACGTGATCGCGCCGGGCCGGCTGCCGGACCGGATCGCGGCGGGCGCGGCGGAGGCCGACGTCCTCGCGGACGTCCTGGGCCCCGCGCCCGAACTGGCCGCGCTGCTCCTGGAGCGGTACGCGGCGGCGGTCCGGGCCCCGGAGCGGATCCCCGCCGTCGCGGGCTGAACCACCCGCCGGGCCGTACCGGCGGTCATCCCGTCAGGCCGTACCGGCGGTCATGTCGATCAGGGCGCGGACGGTGT
Organism: Streptomyces termitum; assembly: GCF_014650175.1. Classification (GTDB taxonomy): domain Bacteria; phylum Actinomycetota; class Actinomycetes; order Streptomycetales; family Streptomycetaceae; genus Streptomyces; species Streptomyces termitum. Next base: position 55,889 of record NZ_BMUL01000026.1, on the reverse strand, counting down.
TCCAGTTGCGGGCCGTGGTGACCAGTCCCCGGGTGAGCGAGGGCTTCAGGACGGCGTCGGCGAGCCGCGACCGGCCGAGCCCGTCGGGCGTGTGCAGATAGATGACCCGGTCCCCGAGCGCGAACTCCTCGGGCGCGAGTCCGGCGGCGTCGACGGCGGCGAACCGCTCGGCGGTCACGGCCCCGGAGCAGTACACGGCGTGCACCTGCTTCCCCTCCAGTTCGCCGACGGGGAAGGGACAGGCATCGGCCACGGCGGCGAGGTACGCGTGGTCGCGGACGAGACAGTTGACGCGGAACCCGAACCGCTCCTCGACGGCGTCCTCGATCACCACCGCGATCTCCTCCTCGCCGTTCCCACCGGCAGCCGTGAAGACGGCGTTGCCGCTCTGGAGATAGGTACGGACACCGGTGTGCCCGAGCCCTCCGAGCAACTCCCGCAACTCCGCCATCGGCACCTTCCGCCGCCCACTGACATTGATCCCCCGGAGCAGCAGCGCGTACGTCGTCATGCGGTCACCCTAGGCGCCGCGGGCGCGGGTCGCCGCCAGTTTCGCGAGGGCTTCGGGGGCGCCGGGCTGGTCGCGGGCGCCGGGGAAGGCGTTGATGTCGACGATGAGCGGGGGGCCGTCCTCGGGGACGACGAGGTCGACGCCGTGGACGTCGAGGGCGAAGGCGGTGCCGACGGCGTGGAGGAGGGCGGTCCAGGCGGGGGGCAGGGGGGTCAGGGGGAGGTTGGGGCCCTTGCCGTCGGGGGTGAGTTCGGAGCGGCGCAGGGCGCCGAAGGGGTGGCCGGCGACGGACCAGAGCTTGCGGTCCCAGCCGTCGTTGGGCACGAACTCCTGGACGACGACCGGCTCGTCGGGCCACCGCCGGGCGAGGTCCCGCAGGGCGTCGGGGGTGTCGGCGCGGGCCACGAGGTCGCCCCGGCGGCTCCAGCGGCTCTTGAGGACGAGCGGCCGGCCGGTCCACGGCTCCGCGGCGAGCCGGGCGGGGGTGGTCACGGCGAGGGTGGGGGCGTAGGGGAGGCCGGCGCGGCGGGCCGTGTCGGCGAGGGCGACCCGGTCGCGGCAGCGTTCGGTGGCGGCGGTGGAGTTGACCACCGGGGCGCCCCGCGCCTCCAGTTCCCGGCCGAGGGCGAGGGCTTCGGGGGTGCGGGCCTTGAGGAGGTAGGCGTCGCAGGTGTCCGCCGGGGCGGGGTCGCGCGGGTGCAGCCAGTCGACCCGGTGCCCGGCGGCGCGCAGCAGGCGGGCGGTGTCGGCGAGGAGCTGGTGGCCGGGGTCGGGGGTGACGACGCCGATGCGGAGGGGGTTCACACGGGCTCCGTCCGGACCGCGCCGCTCTCGTGGCGGGCGAGTTCGAGGACGGCGGCGGCGACCCGGGCGGCCGCGTCGGGGACCTGCCGGAAGCTGGGGAAGTCGTTGACGTCGACGACGACGGGGCCGTCGGGGCCGAGGAGGACGTCGAAGCCGTACAGGTCGAGGCCGTAGACGGCGCCGACGCGGGCGGCGAGGGCGGCGATCTCGGCGGTGACGGGGACGGCGCGTTCGACGACGGTGCGGCCGGGGTGGAGCGGGGAGCAGCGTTCGGTGGCGTGGTAGTCGCCGGCGACGCAGTAGACCTTGAGGTCCACGCCGGAGTTGGGCACGTAGGGCTGGGCGATCAGGGGGCCCTCGCCGGCGAGCAGCGGGAGGATTCCGGTGAGGCGGCCGGGGTTGGCGACGAGGTGGACGGCACGGCCGGCGCTGCCGTCGGCGGGTTTGACGACGAGGGGGTAGGCGGATTCGGGTATCGCGGCGAGGTGTTCGGGCCGGGCCGTGGCGTAGGTGAGGGGTACGGGCAGGCCGTGGGCGCGGCCGATGACGGCGGCGAGGGCCTTGTCCCGCACCCCGCGTATGGAGCGGGCGTCGTTGACGGTGCGCAGTCCGACGGCGGCGGCGGCTTCGAGCAGCGGCAGGCCGGGGCCGCCGGAGACGGTCTTGAGGACCCAGGCGTCGTGGCTGCCGGCCCGGATCTCGTCGTCGAGGCGGAGCAGGGAGGCGCCGGGGCGCAGGACGTCGACGTGGTGGCCCCACGCGGTGAGGGTGCGGATCACCTCGACCGGCATCCCGTCGTTGCGGTAGCGATCTTCCACCAGGAAGCAGAGCCTCATCGGTCTTCCCGTATCCCCCGTGCCCGCGGACGCCGGTCACCGTCGTCCTGCGCTTCGTGATCTTCCAGGATGACACGGGCCGTCCGGCGGCTCGCGGGCACCCCCCGCGCCGCGGCGGGTGGAGGGACCCGCGCGGCGCGGGGGCGCGGCCCTCCGGGTGCGTCCGCCGCTCGGAGGGGAGGGGGCCCGGAGGGGGCCACCGCGCCCCGTGGGGGGCGGCGCGGGAGCCGTTCGGCACCTTTCCCGATGGACGGGGGGAAACGGAAGGCCCGTCACCCATCTGTGACTTATTGAACAAGGTTTCGTAATGCCGGGGGTGGGGTCGGGTGGTGCGAGACTGGCGGCGCACGCACACCGCTGAGCAGGGAGAAGAGGACGATGGACGAGGCGAGGGCGCGGGAGGTCCTGGGCGCGGCGGGGCTGCCGGCGGACGGGGCGCGGCTGCTCGCGCTGGGCGAGAACGCGGTCTTCGCGGTGGCCGGTCTGGTGGTGAAGGTCGGGCGGGACGCCGAGTTGTTCGCGCGGGCCGAGCGGGAGGTGGCGCTGGCCGGGTGGCTGGCGGCGGCCGGGATCCCGGCGGTGCGGGCGGCGGACGAGGAGCCGCGGCTGGTGGAGGGGCATCCGGTGACGTTCTGGCGGCCGCTGCCGGAGCCGGTGCGGCCGGCCGAGCCGCGGGACCTGGCGCCGCTGCTGCGGGCGGTGCACGCGCTGCCGGAGCCGGAGGGCTTCGTCCTGCCGCGCCGGGAGCTGCTGGGCGGGGTGGAGCGGTGGCTGCGGCTGGCGGGGGAGGCGATCGATCCGGCGGACGCGGCCTTCCTGCGGGAGCGGCGGGACGCCTTCGCGCCCTCGGCGGCGGCGCTGGTGCCGCACCTGCCCCGGGGGCCGGTGCACGGCGACGCGCTGCCGCGCAATGTGCAGGTGGGTCCGGACGGGCCGGTCCTGATGGATCTGGAGACCTTCTCGTCGGACCTGCGGGAGCACGACCTGGTGGTGCCGGCGCTCTCCCGGGACCGGTACGGCCTGGATCCGGCGGCGTACGACGCCTTCACGGAGGCGTACGGCTGGGACGTGCGGGAGTGGGAGGGGTGCGGGGTGCTGCGCGGGGCGCGGGAGACCGCGAGTTGCGCGTGGGTGGCCCAGCACGCGCCGCACAACCCGAAGGCGCTGGCCGAATTCGAGCGGCGGGTGGCCTCGCTGCGGGACGGCGATCTTGAAGTCCGCTGGTACCCCTTCTAGGGTGGCCGCCAGGTCGGTCCGGTTTTCCAACCCTTGAACGGGGCGAGAGGAACAGGTGGCGTGATGCGGGTACGGCTCTCCGAAGTGGAACTCGACGTCGAGGTGAGCGGCGAGGGGCCGGTGGTGCTGCTGGTCCACGGCTTCCCCGACAGCCACCTCCTGTGGCGCCACCAGATCGCGGCGCTGAACGCGGCGGGCTACCGCACCGTCGCCCCGACCCTGCGGGGCTTCGGCGGTTCGGACCGGCCGGAGGGCGGCCCGGAGGCGTACCACCCGGCGAAGCACGTGGGCGACCTGCTGGAGCTGCTGGCCCGGCTGGAGGTGGACCGCTTCCATCTGGTGGGCCACGACTGGGGGTCGGGCGTCGCGCAGGGCATCGCGCACGCGGTGCCGGACCGGGTGCGGTCGCTGAGCCTGCTCTCGGTGGGCCACCTGGCGGCCTACCGGGAGGTGGGCTGGGAGCAGCGGAAGCTGTCCTGGTACATGCTGCTGTTCCAGCTTCCGGGGGTGGCCGAGGAGTGGCTGCGCCGGGACGACTTCGCGGGGCTGCGGGAGATGCTGACCGAGCACCCGGACGCGGAGGCGGTGATCGAGCCGCTGCGCGCGCCGGGCGCGCTGACGGCGGCGCTGAACATCTACCGGGCGGGTCTCCCGGCGGAGGTGCAGTTCGCGCCGGAGCTTCCGCTGCCGCCGCTGCCCGCGGTGCCGGTGATGGGTGTCTGGTCCACCGGGGACCGCTTCCTCACGGAGGGCTCGATGGCCGGGACGGGCGCCCACGTGGCGGGGTCCTGGCGGTACGAGCGGGTGGAGGAGGCGGGGCACTGGTTCCCGCTGGACCGGCCGGAGACCGTGAACGGCCTGCTGCTCTCCTTCTTCGAGAAGAACGCCTGACGCCCGGCTTCGCGACGAACGGCCGGAGCCCGGCGGCGGGAGGAACAACCGTCCGGCCGGGTCCCGGGGCCCGGCCGGCGCGTCCCGTCAGGGGGTGGCGCCGGCGGGCTCGCCGCGCAGCGGCCACACGGGGTCCACGACCGCGTCCGCCTCGCCCTTGCGGCGCAGGAAGTCCTGGAAGTTCTCGGCCCAGGCGCGGTACCAGACGATCTGCCGCTCGTGGAGCTCGGCCGGGGTCATCGCGGCCACCTTCGGGTGCCGCTCGGCTATCGCGACGGCGACCCGGACGGCGGCGAGCGCGTCGGCGGCGGCCTGGTGGGCGGCTTCGAGGACGACGCCGTACTCGCCGCAGACCGCTTCGAGGTTCCGCTTGCCGCGCCGGTAGCGGTCGACGGCGCGGTCGATGGTGTACGGGTCGAGGACCGGCCCGATGTCCGTCCCGCCGAGCCGCTCCTCCAGGGAGGGCAGGCCGTGGCGGCGCAGTTCGGCGGCGAGCAGGCTGAGGTCGAAGGAGGCGTTGTACGCGACGACCGGGACGCCCTGGCGCCAGTATCCGGCGAGGGTCTCGGCGACCTCGTCGGCGACCTCGCGGGCGGGGCGGCCCTCGGTGGCGGCCCGCTCGCTGCTGATGCCGTGGATGGCGGTCGCGGGCTCGGGGATGGGGACGCCGGGGTCGGCGAGCCAGTCCCGCTGCCGGAGCACCCGTCCCTCGTGGAAGCCGACGACGCAGGCCGTCACGATGCGGGCTTCCAGCGGGTCGGTGCCGGTGGTCTCCAGGTCGAAGCCGACCAGTGGTTCCCCGTGCCAGGCCATCGATTCCTCCTTGCGTGATCTCCCCGTGGCGTTCTCCCCGTGGTGTTCTCCACCCTCGCACGGGCCACTGACAACGGCGTCAGGAGACCGGTCGGGAGTCGAGCCAGACCGACTCGAACTCCTCACGATACGTCTCGAAGAGTCCGTGGTCGGCCTCGCGTCCGGGGGCGAGGGCGCGGACGACGGACCGGCCGCCGCCCCTGAGCACCAGGACGGGGGCCTCCATGCCGCGGGCCTTGCGCAGGTAGGACTGGACGACGCCGACGCCGTCGGGGCCGTCGCCGTCGACGAGGTAGGCGGTGAAGCGGGGGGTCTCGTCGAAGACGTGGATCTCGAAGGCGCCGGGGTCGCGGAGCCGGGCGCGGACCCGCCGCATGTGCAGGATGTTCATCTCGACGGAGCGGCTGAGCTCGCCCTTCTTGATGCCGAGCTCGCGCTCGCGCCGCTTGACGGCGCTGCTGGCCGGGTTGAGGAAGAGGAGCCGTATCCGGCAGCCGGACTCGGCGAGGCGGACCATCCGGCGGCCGGAGAAGTTCTGCACGAGGAGGTTGAGACCTATGCCGGTGGCGTCGAGGCGGCGGGCGCCGCCGAAGAGGTCCTCGGCGGGCAGCTGGCGCTGGAGCCGGACCCGGTCGGGGTGGACGGAGACGACGTCGGCGTACCGGTCGCCGACGAGGTCCTCGACGGCGTCGACGGGCAGCCGGTCGGCGGAGGGGACGCCCGCGCCGCTGCCGAGGATCTCCAGGATGAGCGCGGAGGCCCGTTCGGCCTGGGCGAGGACGGTGGGCGACAGGGCGCGGTTGCGGGAGACGACGTTGCGGGTCACCTCCAGTTCGTCGAGGGCGAGCTCGACCTCGCGCCGGTCGTCGAAGTAGGGCTCGAAGCAGGGCCAGTGCTGGACCATCAGCTCGCGGAGCTGGGGCAGGGTGAGGAAGGAGAGGACGTTGTCGTCGGCGGGGTCGAGGAGGTAGCCCTTGCGGCGGGAGACCTCGCGGACGGCGACGGCCCGGCGGACCCATTCCTGCCCCGCCGGGCCGGCCGCCGCGACCACCCACTCCTCGCCGTGCACGGGTTCGTAGACGGGCCGGAGGACGGCGGCGACGACGGCCCGCATCCGCTGTTCGACGAGATTGAGCCAGATGTAGGCGCGGCCGGCCCGCTGGGCACGGGTGCGGACCTCGCTCCACGCCTCGGCGCCCCAGTCGAGTTCGGCGCCGATCTCGACCGGGCGGGCGACGTGGACGGCGCCGGGGCGCGCGGGGGCTCCGGAGGGCAGGACGGTGCCGGGCGGCGCCGCCGCGGAATCCGCCGGGCCCCTTTCGGGACCCGTGTCCCCCGGGGGCAGCTCAAGACCTCCGGAGCTCACCCGCGCACCGCCTTCTGCTCTGGACGCCCGTCCCTGAACACTCTCCGACAACGATCAAGGAAGGGTACTCCGGGAGCGGGAGGCGGTGCAGCAGGATCGAACGGGCTCTTGCTCAACTGCCCAGTTCGGGCTGACCGTTCTGGGAGGCGAGATCGGCCGGAGTGAGCGGATTCATAGCGGTTACGTCCCTGGGGGCGAGCTGGAAGCCCTGCCAGTGGACCGGCATGGGCTGCTGGTCCTCGTCTCGGGCGATGTGGTGGAACCCGATGTTGACCCAGACGGTCGGTTTGGTCAGAGTCTCCCCGTTGACCCATTTGTCCACGCTGTCACCGGCGTTGGCGGGGCAGTTGCCGATGTTGTTGCTGGCGTACTGCTCGCAGGAGCGGGCCTGGGTGAAGTAGACGTCGTGCCGGGTGAAGGGGCGGCCGGCGTGGGTGTCGGTGTGGCCGGGGACGATCTCGTAGCTGCGGGGGTGCCCGTCGGCGTTCTTGCCGGTGCCGCTGACCACCCGCCACCAGCGCATGTTCTTGGCGTCGCCGGCGAGTTCCTTGGTGACGGCGGTCCGGCGGGTCTTGACGGTGGGGCCGCCGCCCCGGGCGGGGGCGGTGACGGTGGAGTCGTACTGCTCGATGCGGTCCTTGCCGCCGTCGAGGCCGAAGTCGAGCTTCCAGAAGACGTTGTGGGCGTGGCTGGTGGCGTAGCCGCGGGCTCCCTTGCCGAGCGGCCAGCCGCGGCCGTCGGCGGCGTTGTAGTCGACGGGCGAGAGGCTGCCGGTGGCGCCGACGTTGACGCCGATGGTGCCGTCGGCGGAGAAGCGCCATTCGGAGATGTACTCGTACCAGCCGACCTTGTTCACGGTGTAGACGAGCAGGTCCTTGGCCTGGGCCTGGTAGACGCCGGTCCCGGTGTCCTTGGCCATGCGGTAGGCGTGGCCCCGGGCGCGGGTGGTGGTGCACAGGCCCTTGACCCGCCCGGCGTCGGGGATCTTGACGGTGGTGAGGGCGCCGCCGGGGCATTCGGCGGGCTTGAGGTCCTGGAGGCCCCAGCCGAAGCCGGCGCCGGTGAGGTCGTCGTACTCGGCGCCGCCGTCGTCGTAGGGGACGTGGATCTGGGCGAGGCGGGCGGTGCGCAGGACCTTCACCGGGGCGCCGCCGGGCGGCTGGTAGGTGATGTGGTCGAGGATCAGGCCGGCGTCGGTGCTGTAGCGCCAGCACATGGCCCAGACGGCGCCGCCGTCGAGGGTGCGGGTGACGCGCTGGGCGGCCGAGCACGGGGGCGCGGGCGCGGCGGCGGGTGCGGCGGGCGCGGTCGCGGCGGGGGCCCCGACGGCGGGGCTCGCGGCGGTGGCGGTGCCGAGGAGGGCGGTCGCCGCGAGGGCGGCGAGCGTCCCCCGGGCCCGCCTGGAGTACCGGACGGTCATGCGGGTGTGCTCCTTGTGCGTGAAGGATGTGCGCGGGGTGCGGTGGAACGGCGGGCGGCGGTGGTCAGCCGACGCGGACGACGTTCCTCGCGGAGAGGTCGACGATGAGGTTCCGGGTGTCGATCCAGGGCCCGTCGGGGATCTTGGTGACGAGCCGGAGGCAGCGGTGCTCGCCGCAGCGGGCGAGGGCCTCGGGGACGTTCTTCTCCCGGTAGGGGCGGTAGACGTCGCCGGTGGCGCGGAGCCGGCCGGGGTCGGTCAGGGTGCCGCCGGTGGCGTGCGCGTAGTCCTCCTTGACGCCCTGGCCGAGCGGTGCGGCGAGGAGGAGCGCGAGGGCGGCGCGCACTTCCTCGGGGTGGGCGGAGGGCTGCACCCCGCGCCGGGCCGAGGTGGACTCGACGGCGCCGGTGGTGAGGTTGACGGTGCGGACGACGAGTTCGTCGCGGGCGTAGTCGTAGAAGCGGACCTGGGCGCGGCGGACGTCCTCCCGGCCGGGTTCGGGGTCGGCGAGTTCGGTGCCGAGGCGCTGCGGACGGCCCCGGTCGCCCGCGGCGTCCTGGAGCGCGGCGGCGCCGGGCGGGGTGAGGGCGAGGGCCTCGGCGCGGGCCAGTTCGGCGTCGGTGAGCGGGTCGGTGCCGGTGCCCCGGGGGCCCTCGGCGGCGGCCGGGAGGACGGTCGCGGGCGGCGGCGGGGCCGTACCTGCCGCACCGCCGGCTCCGGCCGCGTCCGGGGCGCCGCCGGAGCCGGCGGAGCCGGCGGAGGCGCCGGCCGGGGCGCGGGCGGCGGTCCGGTCGCCCGGGGCGTCGTCGGCGCCCGCCGCGCCGGGCAGGGTCACGGCGACGGCGACGGCGGTGCCGGTCACCGCCATGGCCGTCCCCGCCATCACCTTCCCCAGGTGACGTCGTAGCATTTCGTACATATTTCCCCCTCTATCCCCCTCTTGGTCTGCGGTCACCCGGTAGGACGGGGCGCGTCCCTGGGCGGTTGGACATCTTTCGGGCAGGATCTGGCCGAAGAAGATCCCCGAACCCGGACAGAAGAGGAAGATTCGTACCCATGCAGGTCTGGCCGGGACAGGCGTACCCCCTGGGCGCCACCTATGACGGAGCGGGCACCAACTTCGCGGTCTTCTCGGAGGCGGCGCACCGCATCGAGCTGTGTCTCATCGACGACGACGGCACGGAGACCGCCGTCGAGCTGCGCGAGACGGACGCCTTCGTCCGCCACGCCTACCTGCCCGGCGTGATGCCGGGGCAGCGGTACGGGTTCCGGGTGCACGGGCCGTACGCGCCGGAGCGCGGGCTGCGCTGCAATCCGGCCAAGCTGCTCCTCGATCCGTACGCGCGGGCGATGTCCGGATCGGTCGACTGGGGCGAGGCGGTGTACGGCTACCCCTTCGGGCGGCCCGACGCGCGGAGCGACCTGGACTCGGCCCCGCACACCATGACCTCGGTGGTGGTCAACCCGTACTTCGACTGGGGCGACGACCGCCGGCCGCGCACCGACTACCACCACACGGTGATCTACGAGGCCCACGTGAAGGGCCTGACGATGCTCCACCCGGACCTGCCGGAGGAGCTGCGCGGCACCTACGCGGGGCTCGCGCACCCCTCGGTGATCGGGCACCTGAAGGAACTGGGCGTGACCGCGCTGGAGCTGATGCCGGTGCACCAGTTCGTGAACGACCACCGGCTGGCCGACCAGGGGCTGTCGAACTACTGGGGCTACAACACGATCGGCTTCTTCGCCCCGCACAACGCCTACGCCTCCTGGGGCGACCGGGGCCAGCAGGTCCTGGAGTTCAAGGCGGCGGTGCGGGCGCTGCACCAGGCGGGGATCGAGGTCATCCTCGACGTCGTCTACAACCACACCGCCGAGGGCAACCACCTGGGCCCCACGCTCTCCTTCCGGGGCCTGGACAATCCCTCGTACTACCGGCTGGGCGACGACCCGCGCCACTACACGGACACCACCGGCACCGGGAACTCGCTGCTCATGCGGTCCCCGCACGTCCTCCAGATGATCATGGACAGTCTGCGGTACTGGGTGACCGAGATGCACGTGGACGGCTTCCGCTTCGACCTGGCGGCCACCCTGGCCCGGCAGTTCCACGAGGTGGACCGGCTGTCGTCCTTCTTCGACCTGGTGCAGCAGGACCCGGTGGTGAGCCAGGTCAAGCTGATCGCGGAGCCGTGGGACGTCGGCGAGGGCGGCTACCAGGTGGGCAACTTCCCGCCGCTGTGGACCGAGTGGAACGGCAAGTACCGGGACTGCGTGCGGGACCTGTGGCGGGGCGAGCCGCGCACCCTCGCCGAGTTCGCCTCCCGGCTCACCGGCTCCTCCGACCTGTACCAGGACGACGGCCGCCGCCCGCTCGCCTCGGTCAACTTCGTGACCTGCCACGACGGCTTCACCCTGCGCGACCTCGTCTCGTACAACGAGAAGCACAACGAGGCCAACGGGGAGGGCAACCGGGACGGCGAGAGCTTCAACCGCTCCTGGAACTGCGGGGAGGAGGGCGAGACCGGCGACGTCGGCATCAACGAGCTGCGCAACCGCCAGACCCGCAACTTCCTCGCCACCCTGATGCTGTCGCAGGGCGTGCCGATGCTCAGCCACGGCGACGAGTTCGGCCGCACCCAGGGCGGCAACAACAACGCCTACTGCCAGGACGGCGAGCTGTCCTGGGTGCACTGGCCGAAGGAGGGCGGCGAGGCCGGGGAGACCCTGCTGCGCTTCACCCGGGCGATGGTGCGGCTGCGCCGCGACCACCCGGTCTTCCGGCGCCGCCGCTTCTTCCACGGCCGGCCGGTGGAGGGCACCCACGACGAGCTGACCGACATCGCCTGGTTCACCCCCGAGGGCGAGGAGATGACGGCCCGCGACTGGCAGGCGGCGCACGCCCGCGCGCTGACCGTCTTCCTCAACGGCAACGCGATCTCGGAGCCGGGCCCGCAGGGCGAGCCGATCGCCGACGACTCCTTCCTGCTGATGTTCAACGCCTCCGCCCAGGAGCTGGAGTTCGCGGTGCCGGACAGCCACGGGCGGTGCTGGCGGACGGTGGTGGACACCTCGGAGCCGGAGGGCGTGCCGCCGCTGGAGGGGCCGGAGATCGCGGCCGGCGAGCGGGTGGTGCTCGCCCCCCTGAGCCTGGCGGTGCTCCGCCGCCCGGCCTGACCCGGCCCCGCCTCCCCCGGCCCGGCCCCGGGCCCGCCCCCCCGGCGCTCCCGGGCCGCCCGCCGGACCACCCCGGGCCTCCGGTGCGCCGCGCCCGTACGCCTTCGTCCGTACGCCTCCACCCGTACGTCTCCACTCGTACGGGTGAAGGCGTGCGGGGCCGGGCGCACCGGGCCGGGACGGAACCGGCCGCACCGGGTACGTACCCCCACATGACGTCCCCCTCGCCCTCCCCCGCCGTCATGCCCACCGCCACCTACCGGCTCCAGCTCCAGCCCGCCTTCCCGTTCGCCGCCGCCGAGCGGGTCGTGCCGCACCTGGCCGGGCTCGGCGTCTCCCACCTGCACCTCTCCCCCGTCCTTGAGGCCGTGCCCGGCTCCGCGCACGGCTACGACGTCACCGACCACCGCTCCGTGCGGGCCGAGCTGGGCGGCGAGGCCGGACTGCGCGCGCTGGCCGCGACCGCCCGCGCCCACGGCCTCGGCCTGGTCCTGGACCTGGTGCCGAACCACATGGCGGCCTCACCGCGCCACAACCACGCGCTGCGGGCGGTGCTGCGGGACGGCCCCGCGTCGCCGTACGCCCGCTGGTTCGACGTGGACCGGGCGGCCGGGGACGGGAAGGTGCTGCTGCCGGTGCTGCCCGGCCGGCTGTCCGCCGTCCGCGACCGGCTGCGCGTCGAGGACGGGACGCTGCGCCTGGACGGGCAGGAGTTCCCGCTGCGGCCCGGCACCGAGGGCCTGCCGCCGGACGCGCTGCTGGACGCCCAGTGGTACCGGCTGTGCTGGTGGCGGCTGGCCCGCACCGAGCTGAACTACCGCCGCTTCTTCACCGTGTCGGAGCTGATCGGGGTCCGGGTGGAGGACCCGGAGGTCTTCGACGCGACCCACGCGAAGATCGTGGAGCTGGTCGCGGACGGGGTCGTGGAGGGGCTCCGGATCGACCACCCGGACGGGCTCGCCGACCCGCAGGGCTATCTGGAGCGGCTGGCGGCGGCGACCGGCGGCCGGTGCTGGACGGTGGTGGAGAAGATCCTCGCCGACGGGGAGCGGCTGCCGGCCGCCTGGCCGGTGGCCGGGACCACCGGCTACGACGCGCTCCGGCTGGTCGACGGCGTCCTCACCGACCCGGAGGGCGCGGCCGAACTGACCGACGCCTACCGGGACTTCACCCGCCGCTCGGCCGACCGGGGCGGCGCCTGGCCGGACACCGCCCGGCGTGCCGCCTACGAGGTGGTGCGGCACGACCTGGCGGCGGAGGCGGCCCGGCTGACCCGGGAGGCCGTCCGGCTGTGCGCGGCCGATCCGGCGCTGGCGGACCACGCGCCGTGGGCGCTGCGCACCGCGATCGAGGAGCTCCTCGTCCATCTGCGGGTCTACCGGCCGTACCGGACCGGCGCCGAGGAGGTCCTCACCCCCGGCGCGGCCCGTGCCTGCCGGGCCGCCTTCGCCGTCCCGGAGGAGGCGGACGCCGTCGACGCGGTGCGCGGCCTGCTCCTCGGCTCCTTCGGCGACTCCCCGGAGCACCGGGCCTTCCGGGCCCGGTTCGCGCAGACCTCGTCGGCGCTGCGCGCCAAGTCCACCGAGGACACCGCCTTCTACCGGTTCGCGCCGCTGCTCTCGGCCAACGAGGTCGGCGGGGACCCGGGGCGGCCGGGCGTCCCGGTCGCCGAGTTCCACGAGGAGTGCGCCCGGCTGGCCCGCGACTGGCCGGGCACCGGCACGGTCCTCACCACGCACGACACCAAGCGCAGCGCCGACGTGCGGGCGGCGGTCGCGGTCCTCGCCCAGTGCCCCCGGGTGTGGACGGGGCTGCTCGCGGAGGTGTCCGGCGTCCCGGCGCCCGATCCGCACCTGGCCTGGACGGCCTGGCAGACCGCCTTCGGCTTCGGCGTCCCGGACCCGGCGCGGATCGGCCCGGCGGTGCTGAAGGCGGTGCGGGAGGAGGGGCTGCGGACCTCGTGGACCGAGCCGGATCCGGTGTACGAGCGGGCGGTGGCGGACTTCACGGCCGCCGGGCCCGGCCGGGTGCCGCTGCGGACGGCGTCGGAGGCGGCCTTCGCGCTGGAGCCGCACATCCGGGCGCACGCGCTGGGCGCGGCCCTGGTGCAGCTGACCATGCCGGGCGTGCCGGAGCTGTACCAGCACACCGAGCGGGAGTACCGGGCGCTGGTGGACCCCGACAACCGGGCGCCGTACGCGCCGGGGCCGGACGACGCGCGGACGGCGGTGGTGCGGGCCGCGCTGCGGCTGCGCCGGGAGCGCCCGGCGGCCTTCGGGCCGGGCGCCGGGCACGTCCCGCTGACCGCCGGGGGCCCGGCCGCCGCGCACTGCCTGGCCTTCGTCCGGGGCGGCGAGGCGGTGACGGCGGTGACCCGGCTGTCGCTGCGGCTGGCGGAGGCGGGCGGCTGGCGGGACACCGCCCTGACGCTTCCGGAGGGGCGCTGGTGCGATGTCCTGGACGGGGTGCGGGAGTTCGCCGGGGGGACCGCCAACCCCCTCAAGCTGGCAGAACTGTTCGCGGACCGGCCCTTCGCACTCCTGGCCCGTACAACGAATTGACCGCATACTGGGACGACGGTGTTCGAAGAGAGGGAGGCGATCGGATTGTTGGTGCTGTTCGGGATTCTCGGGGCGATCATCCTCCTGCTCATCGTGGTCCTGCTGCGGCGCGGCGGGAACAGGACGGAGAACGCGGACGGGCTGCTGATCGAGCAGGAGGCCCGGGTCCAGGCGGCGCAGGACCGGGTGTCGTACAACAGCTTCGCGGTGCACAACTCGCCGCTGACGCAGAGCGACTCCTACCAGCGGCGCCGCTGAGCGTCAGCCGCCGGGCCGGACGATCAGGGTCTGGGGCGCGCGGGTGATGAGGCCGGCCGGCACCGGGCGGAAGCCGTCGGCCGGCCGCAGCCTCGGCATCGCCTCGAAGAGCGCGCGCAGCGCGTGCCGCGCCTCCAGTCCGGCCAGGACGACCGCCGGGCAGAAGCCGCCGCCGTAGGTGAGCTGGCCCGGGTCGTCGCGCTCGGGGTCGAAGCGGTCCGGGTCGCGGAAGCGCTCCGGGTCCCGTCCGGCGGCGCCGATGAGGAGGGCGACGGAGGAGCCGCCGGGCAGCACGCCGCCGCTCACCGGCACGTCCTCGCGGACCCGCCGGACGGCGATCTGCACCGGCGGGTCGCGGCGCAGCGACTCGGTCCACGCCCGGTCCACCGCCTCCGCCGGGGCCCGGCGCAGGGCGGCGGTGAGGGCGGGGTCGGTGAGGACGTTGGCGAGGAAGGAGGCGAGCGCCTTCTCGCGGACGGCGAGCTGGCCGCCGCACTTCCCGGCGAGCGCGGTCGCGGCCCGGCCGCGCACCAGCCGCATCATGTCCCGGTAGGGCACGCCGACGGCGGTGGCGACGGTCCCGGCGGGCAGCCAGTGGCAGAAGTCGGCGACCAGGTCGGCCTGCGGCCGGTCGGCGATCCGGCGGGCGAGGACGTGGGCGGTGCGTTCGGCGGCGGCCCGCAGTCCGTCGAGGTCCACGTCGGCGTGGCCCCGGGCACGGGCGCACGGCGGGTCGCCGGGCCGGTGGCCGTGGGTGAAGCGCGGGTCGGTGAGGGCGGCGGCGACGTCGGCGTACCGGCTGAGCACCCAGGCGCGCAGCAGCGGGTCGTAGGTGAGGGGGAACTCCTCGCGGAGCCTGCGGTGCACGGGGTGCGGGTCGCGGGCGGCGCCGGGGTCCAGCGGGCTGGGGGCGACGGTCCGGCCGCCGGGCGGGCCGGCGGCGGGGCGGGTCGCGGCGCGGACGCGGCCGGGACCGAGGGGGGTGACCCGGGCGGCGGGGCTCATCGCGGGCAGGCTCCGCCAGGGGTCCCCGGCGGCCCAGGGGCCGGCGGCGGGGCGGGGGCCGGGGCGGCCCGGGGCGGGGTTCGGCTCGTCGCGCATCGCGTCCCCTGTCGTCCGGCGGTGGCTGCCGCGGCCGGGTGGCGGCGCGGGTCCTCCCAGCGGACCACCGGCCGCCGCCCACCGCCCGCCACGTGCCGCCGTACGGGTGAAGGGGTACGGCTCTGACCTCGGCGGACGCGCGGTCAGTCGGCGGCGAGGCGGAAGGTCGTCTCGCCGAAGCCGACGACGTCGCCGGCCCGGACGGCGACGGCGCCGACGACCCGCCGGCCGTTGACGGTGGTGCCGTTGGTGGAGCCGAGGTCGCGCAGGATCCACAGGCCGCCCTGGAGGGAGAGCTCGGCGTGCAGCCGGGAGGCGGTCTCGTGGCTGAGGCGCAGGCCGTTGGCCGGGTCGCGGCCGATCCGCAGGGGGTACGGCCCCGGCTGCGGCAGCAGCAGTTTCGGCAGCCGCTCGGCGTGCCAGGCCCGGCCGACGCGGGCGGTGAAGGCCGACATCCGCTCGACGGCGCCGACGACCCGCCGGGTCCAGGTGCCCTCGGCGCGCAGGTCGGCGGTGAGGACGGCGAGTTCGTCGGGGCGGCGGGCCTGGAGCGCCCGCTCCATGCGGAAGAGGAAGGTGTCGTGGGAGAGCCGCCCCTGGGCCGCGCCTTCCCGGAGGAGTCCCAGGGCGCGGTCCCGCTCGGCGTCGGTCAGCCGGGGGGCGTGCGCCGGTACGGGCGCCGGGGGCAGGGCGGGCGCGGGCGCGGGGAGCTGCGCCGGGGCCTGCGCGGGTGCCTGCGCCGGGGGCTCGTAAGGGGTCGTCACAGGGGTGATTGTCCGGGTGACCGGCCCGGACTGTCCAGAAGTCCCGGTGCCCCGCCCCGTACCGGCTCTGCCACAGAAATCCCCGGCCCCGCCCCTGAGCGCCCCCGGGCCCGCCGCCGTCCCGGGCTCCCGCCGGGCCCCGCCGCGCATCCGCCCCGGCCCGGCGGCGGCCCCGGCCCGGCCCCGGCCCCGCCGTAAAACCGGGCGACCGGGGGGCGCGGCCGCTGTTACGGTCTGCGGGCTCAGCGCACCCGTACCCCTGGGGGAACTCCTGTATGACCGACGGTCTCGTCGTCCGCCCGCTCACCGGCTCCGAGGAGCTGGACCTCTTCCTCGGCCTGTCCTACACGCTCGACCACGAGCTCTCCGACGACCTCGCGTCGGGCCGCCGCCTCCCGGAGTGGATGTGGGTGGCGGTGCGGGACGGCCGGCCGCTCGGCCGGATCGCCTGGTGGACCCACACGGCGGGCGCCGCCCCGTACCTCCTCGACTTCTTCGACCTGGCGCCGGAGCTGTCCGCCGAGGAGGCGGCCGGGGTGGGCCGCAGGCTGCTCGCGGAGGCGTCGGCGGCGGTCGTGCCGGCCGGGACGGTCCCGCCGGAGTACAGCCGCTTCCTGTCGCCGGACTGGCGGGAGGACGCGGTGGAGCGGGCCGGGGTGGAGGCGCGGCTCGACCTGCTCGCGGAGACCGGCGCCCGGCCGCTGGTGGAGCGGCTGCGGCTGGAGTGGCGGCCGGGAAGGCCGGTCGCGGAGCCGTCCGGCCGGCTGCGGTTCCGGCCGGTGCGGGACCGGGAGGACCTGGTCGCGCTGATGGCGCGGACGCTGGAGGGCACGCTCGACGCGCACAGCCGGGCGGAGCTGGCCGGGGGCCTGGCGGCGCGGGAGGCGGCGGAGCGGCAGTACGACGGGGAGTTCGCCCGCTACGCGTCGCCGCGCGACTGGTGGCGGATCGCCGAGCGGGCCGACACGGGCGACCCGGTGGGCTTCGTGGTCCCCGCCCGCAACAGCTACAACCCGATCATCGCCTACATCGGGGTGCTCCCGGACCACCGGGGCCACGGGTACATCGACGAGATCCTCGCCGAGGGCACCCGGATCCTGGCCGGGACGGGCGTGGACCGGGTGCGGGCCTCCACCGACGTGGGGAACGTGCCGATGGCCGCCGCCTTCGCCCGCGCGGGGTACGCCGTCTTCCAGCGGCAGATCGACTGCGTGTGGGACGCGCCGGGCGCGTCGCCGTCCTGACTGCCAGGATGGAGACGGCCGCCGTGCCGTCCCGGTGGGGCGGCCCGGCCGTGACCGTACCGTCGTCTGCGAGGGGACCGTCGTGCTGTTCGAGGTGTGGGCCCCGTACGCCCGTGACCGGGTGACCCTGGAGCTGAACGGCGCCGGGCATCCGCTGGACCGGGATGCCGAGCGGGACGGCTGGTGGACCGGCACGGTCCCGGCGCGGGACGGCGACCGGTACGGCTTCCGGCTCGACGACGGGCCGGTCCGGCCCGATCCGCGCGGCCGGGCGCTGCCGGACGGCCCGGACGGACTGAGCGCGGTGGTGGACCACGCGGCGCACGCGTGGCGGCACGAGCCGCCCCGGCTGCGGCTGCGCGGCGCGGTCCTCTACGAGCTGCACGTCGGCACCTTCACCCCGGAGGGCACGCTGGACGCGGCGGCGGAGCGGCTGGGCGAGCCGGCCGGACTGGGCGTCACCCATGTGGAGCTGATGCCGCTGTGTCCCTTCCCGGGGACGCACGGCTGGGGGTACGACGGGGTGGCGCCGTGGGCGGTGCACGAGCCGTACGGCGGCCCGGCGGCGCTGAAGCGGTTCGTGGACGCGGCGCACGGCCTGGGCATGGGCGTGGTGCTGGACGTGGTCCACAACCACCTGGGCCCGTCGGGCAATTACCTGCCCCTCTTCGGGCCGTACTTCACGGAGACCCACCACACGCCGTGGGGGGCGGCGGTGAACCTGGACGCGCCGGGTTCGGACGAGGTGCGGGCGTATCTGCTGGGCAGCGCGCTGGCCTGGCTGCGGGACTACCGGATCGACGGGCTGCGGCTGGACGCGGTGCACGCGCTGGCGGACGACCGGGCGCTGACCTTCCTGGAGGAGCTGTCGGCGGCGGTGGACGAGCTGGCGCGGGAGCAGGGCCGGCAGCACTTCCTGATCGCGGAGTCGGACCTCGGCGACCCCCGGACGACGACGCCGCGCGCGCGGGGCGGGCTGGGCCTGCACGCGCAGTGGAACGACGACTTCCACCACGCCCTGCACACGGCGCTGACGGGCGAGGCGCAGGGCTATTACGCGGACTTCGCGCGCGCCCCGCTGGCGGCGCTGGCGAAGACCCTGACGCGGGTCTTCTTCCACGACGGGACATGGTCGTCCTTCCGGGGGCGGCACCACGGCCGTCCGGTGGACCGGGAGCGGACGCCCGCGCACCGCTTCCTGGGGTACGCGCAGACCCACGACCAGATCGGCAACCGGGCGCTGGGGGACCGGCTGTCGGCCTCCCTCTCCCCCGGGCTGCTGGCGTGCGCGGCGGCGCTGGTGCTGACGGGGCCGTCGGTGCCGATGCTCTTCATGGGCGAGGAGTGGGGGGCGACGACGCCGTGGCGGTACTTCACCGACCACACGGACCCGGAGCTGGCGGAGGCGGTGCGGCAGGGGCGGCGGCGGGAGTTCGCGGCGCACGGCTGGGCGGAGGGCGAGGTGCCCGATCCGCAGGACCCGGCGACCCGGGACCGATCGGTGCTGGACCGGTCGGAGCGGGAGCGGGACCCGCACCGGCGGGTGCTGGCCTGGCACCGGGAGCTGATCGCGCTGCGCCGCACCCTGCCGGACCTGACCGATCCGGACCTGGGCGGGGTGAAGGCCGCCTTCGACGAGGAGGCCCGGTGGCTGGTCTTCCGGCGGGGTGACGTGCGGGTGGCGGTGAACCTGTCGGCGGTGCCGGTGGAGATCCCGCTGGGGTCGAACGGCCGGGACCGGGTGCTCGCCGCCTGGGAGCCGGTGGCGGCGCCGGGCCGGGACGGGCTGCTGCGCCTGCCCGGCGAGTCGGCGGCGGTCCTGGCGGACGGCTGAGCGGGGTCCTTTCCGCCGGGGCCGGTCCGGCTATTCGACGAGGGCCATCTCGTGCGGGGTGGTGTTGAAGCGGTGGCCGGTGCCGTCCTCGGTCATCGTGACGATGTCCTCGATGCGGACGCCGAAGCGGCCGGGCAGGTAGACGCCGGGTTCGATGGAGAAGCACATGCCGGGGACGACGGGCCGCTCCTCGCCCTCGATCATGTAGGGCGGTTCGTGGGTGGTGACGCCGATGCCGTGGCCGGTGCGGTGGATGAAGTACGCGCCGTATCCGGCGTCGGTGATGACCTTACGGGCGGCGCGGTCGACGTCCTGGCAGGCGATGCCGGGCCGCACGGCCTCGAAGCCGGCCTGCTGGGCCTCGCGGACCAGGTCGTGGACGCGGCGCTCCTCGTCGGTGGGTTCGCCGACGTGGACGGTACGGGTGGTGTCGGAGCCGTAGCCGTGCTTGAGGCCGCCGAAGTCGAGGACGACCATGTCGCCGTGCTCGATGGTCCGCTCGCCCGCCTCGTGGTGCGGGTCGGCGCCGTTGGGTCCGGAGCCGACGACCGTGAAGTCGACCTGGGAGTGGCCGAAGTCGATGAGCAGCCGGGCCAGGTCGGCGGCGACCTCGGTCTCGCGGCGGCCGGCGAAGCGCACCTTGAGGATCTCGCCGTAGGCCCGGTCGGCGGCGGCCCCGGCGGCGGCGATCCGGGCCAGCTCGTGGGCGTCCTTGACGGCCCGGAGCATGGGCAGGGCCTCGGTGAGGGAGACGTACGAGGTGGCGGGCAGGGCCTGCTGGAGGCCGAGCAGGTGCATCGCCCAGGCGTTGTCGCTGACGCCGAAGCGGCCGGAGGCGTCCAGGAGGGGCGCGGTGACGGCGTACGGGTCCTTGCCGTCGGTCCAGGTGCGCAGGGTGAGCGCGGCGGCCCCGGCGGCCTTCTCGGCGTCGGGGGCCTCCAGGGTGGGGACGACGAGGACGGGGTCGCGGCCGGGGGCGATGACGAGGACGGTGAGCCGTTCGGTGATCGCGGTCGGCCGGTAGCCGGTGAGGTGGACGAGGTCGGGGCCGGGGGCGACGAGGACCCCGGCGAGTCCGGCGTCGGCGGCGGAGGCGGCGGCCCGGTCCATCCGGGCCCGGTAGTCGTCGGCGGTGAAGGGGGCGGGGGCGGCGTCCTCGGGGCTGCTCGGCATGGGGTCTCCTCGCGCGGCGGTGGGTCCCTCAGCATCCTGCCCGCCGGTCCTCGCCGCCGCGACCGCGCGGGCCGGGTTCAGCAGGGGCCGGGGCCCTGGGCGATGAGCCGTTCCAGGAGTTCCTGGAAGTCGTCGCCGACGACGATCCGCAGTTCGCCGTGGTCCTCGTCGTGCTCGCTGAGCTGAGTGAGGACGCCGTCGCGCCACCAGAAGACGTACGGGCTGATCGCGCCGGGGGTGTCCTCGTACTCGGCGGCGGCGAAGGAGGCCAGGGCGCCGAGCGCCGGGATGATGGAGGTGTCGCGGATGGGGTGGAAGGCGATCTGGTGCCGGAAGGGCAGGGCGACGAGGGCGCCGTGCTCGCCGAGCGGCAGGCCGGTGACGCGGTGGGCGAGGCCGTCGAGGTCGAGGACGCGGCTGGCGGTGTAGAAGGAGTCCCCGGCGACGATCTCGAAGCACATGCCGTCGGCGTCGCGGACGGTCTCGTGGTCCTCGACGGGCAGTCCGCGCAGGTTCTTCAGGGCGCGGGCGCGGAGCTGGGCGGGGTCGCCGAGCCGGTCGAGGGCCTCGTCGGTGAGCATCATGACGCTCTCGGGCAGGTCGAGGGCGAGGATCTCGTACAGGCCGGGGGCGACGGTGCGGGCGTAGCCGAAGGCGCCGGGGTCGATGCCGTCGGCGTTGACGACGCGGGGGTAGAGCTGGGCGCGGATCTGGTCGGGCGGCAGGGTGTCGAGGGCGGAGGGCCCGTCCAGGGTGCGGACGACGAGGGAGACGTGCCGGCGGATCAGGGCGGGCCAGACGCGGGGGCCGCGCCGGTCGCGGTGGCAGACGGCGGCGAGGTTGCCGAGGCCGAAGCGGCGCCGGCCGTCGTCCTGCACGGAGTCGGCGTAGACGGTGACCTCCAGGCCGAGTTCGGCGAACGCCTCGCGGACGGTGGAGCGGAAGAGCGCGGCCTCGCGCACGGAGAAGTAGCCGAACTCGGGGTCGCGCGGGGCGTCCTCGCCGTCCCGCCTGGGTCCTCTCCTCAACCACCCCACGCCAGCCCCGCCTTCCGTCGCCGTTGTGTTCAGCGTAGCGACCGGGGCGGCCGGAGCACCGCCCTCCCGTCGAACTCACCGCGCCCCGGAGGCGGGGTGAGGGGCCGTCAGGAGCCGTCGGGGGCGGTCAGGGTACGCGGGCGGCGTGGCGGGGGGCCCGCCGGTTCCGGCACCGGTGGAGGTGCCCGCCGGCGAGGGCGAGCGCGAGCAGCGGGAGGCCGAGAAGGCGGAGGGTGCTGCCGACGGGGTCGAAGACGCCGAGCGCCTGGGCGGCGAGGGAGACGCCCAGGAGGACGCATCCGGCGCCCCGGGAGAGGCCGGTCCAGCGGGGGCCGTCCGGTCCGGGGGCGTCGGCGCGGCCGATCAGCCGGAGGGCGCCCCGCCACACGAAGACCACCCCGGCGGCCCACAGGAACAGGCCGTCCAGTACGTCGAGCACACGCGTCCCCCTTTCCGTTCCCCCGCAGGATCGCGGCGGAGGCCGGGCGTCGCGAGGGCGGCGGCGGGCAGGAGCGGCGCCCCGGTCCTTGCCGGTCGGCGGCAAGGAGACGCCGGGGCGGGGGCGGGAGGGGCGGGGTGGGGCAGGAGGGATGGGAGAGGTGGGGCAGGGTGGGGGCATGACTGAGTTTCAGACGATGCCCTTCCACCTGGAGACCGAGCGGCTGGTCCTGCGGCCGTGGGCGGAGTCGGACGCGCCCGTGTTCTGCTCGCTGCTGGCCGAGCGCGGGGAGGGGAAGCCGCCGGAGGACCGGATCCGGAAGGCGATCGGGGGGTTCCTGGCCGCGACGGAGACGACGGGGATCGCGCTGCTGCCGATCGTGCGCCGCGCGGAGGGCGACTTCATCGGCTACTGCGGGCTGATCGTCGGCCGCGCCTCGCTGGAGGAGCCGGAGATCGCGTACGAGCTGTTCGAGCGGGTGCACGGGAACGGGTACGCGACGGAGGCCGCGGCGGCGGTCGTGGAGGCGGCGCGGGCGACGGGCCGGGAGCGGCTGTGGTCGACGGTGGGCACGTGGAACGCGCCGTCGCTGCGGGTCCTGGAGAAGCTCGGCTTCACGCGGGACCGGGTGACGACGGAGGAGAAGGGCGAGGTCTTCTGGCTGACGCGCACCCTGCGCTGACGCGCCTCCCGCCGGGGGCGGCATCGGCGGCCGGGGCCGGGGGCCGGGCCCGGGGGCTACTCCCCCGGCACCACGAGGTCCGCGCGGTGCCGGCCGTCGGCGATCAGGCGGGCGTTGGCCTCGTCGGAGCGCTCGACCCAGCGGGCCGCCGCCTCCGGGGCGCGGCCGAAGCGGACGTGCCGGGCGACGAGGCGGGGGACGCGGACGGCGTCGGGGAGGTCGAGGTACCAGACCTCGTCGAGGAGCGGCCGGACCGCCGCCCAGGGGCCCGCGTCGTGCAGGAGGTAGTTGCCCTCGGTGACGACGAGCGGGACCTCCGGGGCGACGGGCAGCGAGCCGGCGACCGGTTCCTCCAGGGCGCGGTCGAAGGCGGGGGCGTAGACGACGGTGCCGGGTTCGGGGGCGCGCAGGCGGGCGAGGAGGGCGGCGTATCCGGCGGCGTCGAAGGTGTCGGGGGCGCCCTTGCGGCCGGTCCGGCCGAGCCGGTCGAGTTCGGCGCCGGCGAGGTGGAAGCCGTCCATGGGGACGAGGACGGCGAGCCCGCCGAGCCGCTCGACGAGCCGGGCGGCGAGCGTGGACTTGCCCGCGCCGGGCGGCCCGGCGATGCCGAGGATGCGCCGCCGCCCCGGCACGGCGAGCCCGCGCGCCCGTCCGGCGAGCCCCTCGATGCCCCGCGCGTCACCCATGTGCCCCAGCATCCCATCCCGCCGGACGGGCCGACCCGGCCCCGACCCCTGTGCACCCCCCGTCCCGACCCTCGCCGCCGCGCCGGACGGCGAGGGTCGGGGCAGGGTCGGACGCGGGGCCGCGCGGGTGGGTGGCCGCCGGTCTCCGGCGTTACGTTGGGCGCATGCCGTCCATCGCGCTCGTCACCCTCGTCGTCCACGACTACGACGAGGCCATCGCCTTCTACACCGACTCCCTCGGGTTCGAGCTCGTGGAGGACACCGACCGGGGCGGCGGCGTCCGCTGGGTCGTGGTCCGGCCCCCGGGGGCCGGCGGGGTCGGCGGGATCGGGAACGCCGGGCTGCTGCTGGCCCGCGCCAGGAACGAGGCCGAGTCGGCGGCCGTCGGGAACCAGAGCGGCGGCCGGGTCGCCTTCTTCCTGCACACGGACGACTTCGCCCGGGACCACGCCCGGATGTCGGAGGCGGGGGTGAAGTTCCTGGAGGAGCCGCGCCACGAGGCGTACGGTTCGGTCGCCGTCTTCGAGGACCTGTACGGCAACCGCTGGGACCTGCTCCAGCCGGCCGCCTGAAAATTCGCTGTCGTCCCCGGAGGACGGTTCCCTAGACTCGCCGCACCGCGCGCCCCCCGAGGGTGCCGCGTCCGTCCGTCCGTGCATCCGTCCGAGGGGAGTCGACCGTGCGTCTCACGGCCCTCCCCCGTGCCCGGTACGACGTGATCCTCGCCTCTCCCGCCTGCCGGTGACGGCTGCGCGCCCGTCATCGCAGGCCCGCTGACGCCTTTCCGCGTCCGGGAATCGCGCTGCCCTGTGTCCGCACCACAGCAGCGAAAGGCACGACACCGTGCGCTCCTTCCCGAACACCCGCATCCGCAACCTCGGCATCCTCGCCCACGTCGACGCGGGCAAGACGACCGTGACCGAGCGGATCCTGTTCCTGACCGGCGCCGTCCACAAGAAGGGCGAGGTCCACGACGGCACGACGGTCACCGACTTCGACCCGCAGGAGCGGGAGCGGGGCATCACGATCTCCTCGGCCGCCGTCAGCTGCTTCTGGGACCGGCACCGGATCGACCTGATCGACACGCCGGGCCACGTCGACTTCTCCGACGAGGTCGAGCGGGCGCTGCGCGTCCTCGACGGCGCCGTGGCCGTCTTCGACGCGGTCGCGGGCGTCGAGCCGCAGAGCGAGACGGTGTGGCGGCAGGCCGACCGTCACGGCGTGCCCCGGATCGCGTTCGTCAACAAGATGGACCGGGCGGGCGCCGATCTGGAGGCGGCCGTGGCCTCGCTCCGGGACCGCCTCGGCGTCGTCCCGCTCCCGGTCCAGCTGCCGATCGGCCGCGAGGACGGCTTCCGGGGCGTGGTGGACCTGGTCGGGACGCGGGCGTACGTGTGGGACGGCGACGGCCTCGCCGAGACCGAGGTCCCCGTCGGGCTGCGGCGGGAGGCGGCGGCCCGGCGCCGGGCGCTGGAGGAGGCGGTGGCGGAGCTGCATCCGGGCGCCCTGGAGGAGTTCTGCGCGACGGACGCCCTGACGGACGGCACGCTGGCCGGGGCGCTGCGGGAGCTGACCCTGTCGGGTGCGGCGGTGGTCGTGCTGTGCGGTTCGGCGTACCGCAACCGGGGCGTGGAGCCGCTGCTCGACGCGGTCGTCTCCTATCTGCCCTCCCCACTGGACCGGCCTCCGGTCGGCGGCGGGCGGGTCCCGGCCGATCCGGCGGCGCCGCTGGTGGCGCTCGCGTTCAAGGTGAGCGCGACCCCGACGGGCCGCATGACCTACGTCCGCGTCTACGCGGGCACGATCACGAAGGGGGACGCCGTGCTGGACACCGCGACGGGGCGCGCGGAGCGGGTCTCGCGGGTGCTGCGCGTGCAGGCGGACCGCACGGAGGAGCTGTCCTCGGCGGTGGCCGGGGAGATCGTCGCCGTGATCGGTCCGAAGGCCGTCCGCGCCGGGGCGACGCTGTGCGATCCGGCGGCGCCGGTGGTCCTCGAACCGCCGGTGACGGCCGCCCCGGTGGTCTCGGTGGCGGTGGAGGCGCGCCGGGGCACCGACGTGGACCGGCTGGCGACGGGCCTGGTCCGGCTGGCCGAGGAGGATCCGTCGCTGGTGGTGCGGCGCGACCCGGAGACGGGCCAGACGGTGCTGTCGGGGCTGGGCGAGCTGCACCTGGAGGTGGCGGTGGAGCGGCTGCGGCGGGACCGGGGCCTGGAGGTCGCGGTGGGCCGCCCGCAGGTGGCGTACCGCGAGACGGTGGTGAAGGGGGTGGCGGGCGTGCTGTACCGGCATGTGAAGCAGGACGGCGGCTCGGGCCAGTTCGCGCACGTCGTGGTCGACGTCGAGCCGTACGACGGGGAGGACGGTTTCGCGTTCGCGTCGGCGGTGACCGGCGGGCGGGTTCCGGCGGAGTACGTCCGGGCGGTCGAGGCCGGCTGCCGGGACGCGCTCGTCGACGGCCCGCTCGGCGGGCATCCGGTGACGGGCGTCCGGGTCACGCTGACGGACGGTGCGACGCATCCGAAGGACTCCTCGGAGATGGCGTTCCGCACGGCGGGCCGCTTCGCGCTCCGCGAGGCGCTGCGGGCGAGCGCGATGACGGTCCTGGAGCCGGTGGCCGAGGTGACGGTCACCGTCCCCGCCGAGTCCGTCGGCACGGTCCTGGGCGACCTGGCGTCCCGCCGGGGCCGGGTCACGGACTCCGAGGTCCGGGGCGGCACGTCGGTGGTGACGGCGACGGTGCCGCTGGCCGAGCTCTTCGGCTACGCGACCCGCCTGCGCGGCCGCACCCAGGGCCGGGGCACCTTCACCACCCGCCCCGCGGGCTACGAGCCCCTGAAGGGCTGACCGCCCGGCGGCCGGAAGCGCCTGCTTCCGGCCGCCCCCGTCACCCTCGCGGTGCGGGCGGGCCGTCGCGAAGGGCCGGGGTCAGCAGAACTGGTTGAAGGTCGAGGCGCCGAACCGGGCGAAGGCCGCCTGCGTCTCGGGACCGGCGACGCCGTCCACGGCGCCGTTGTAACCCCAGTTGCCGTACTTGAGGAAGTGCTGGAGTCCCTTGATCGTCTGCGGGCCGACCGCTCCGTCGACGGAGAGGTTCTGGCCCCACTCGTTGTTGAGCCAGCGCTGGATCCCCTTCCAGCTCTCCGTGCCGAGGTATCCGTCGATCACGAAGTTGCCGTAGATGGAGCCGTCCAGGAAGCACTGGACGCCCTTGGCCTGGTTCTGGGTGAGACCGAGGTTGTTGACGGCGGTCACGGCCACGACCGCGGTCCGCGGAGCGGCCGGTGCGGCGGCCGTGGCGGGGGCGGCGAGTGCGAAACTTCCGGCCGCTATGCCGATCATCGCGGCCGTGCCTGCGACGACCCGCGTGAGACTGCGCTGCATTGTTGGGAGCCAACCCTTCTGTCGAGTGGAGGCATCCTCCCTCACATGCCCCCAGAAGTCGATCTTGTTGAGAGCCTCCTGCGGAGCCCTGGGGCGTGCCCGCCGAGCGGGAACCCCGAATCCCGAATTCCGCTTCTCGCCACCGCCGCACGCCCCGAGGGATCAGCGGCCGGGCGCCGGCTCGGCCGGGGCGGGTCCGCCGGTGGTGTCGCCCGCGGGGGCCGCCGGTTCGACGGAGCGGCGCCTGACGAGCAGGAGGACGATCAGGGCGACCTGGAGGAGGAGCGGGAGCAGCAGGCCCGGGGAGGTCTTGGGGTCGGTGCCGACGCCGTTGGAGATGAGGCTGAAGTCCCACATGCCGTGGACCAGCATGGGCAGCAGCAGGGTGCCGCCGACGCGGAGGCAGAGGTAGAAGAAGTAGCCGGAGGTGGAGACGACGATCGCCTGGAGGATCGCCTGCGATCCGGCGCCGAAGGCGTTGGAGAGGTGGGCGGCGCCGAAGACGACGGAGGACCAGAGCGCGACCTTGCCCTCGCCGAACCCGGCCTTCTTGAAGACCTGCACGCCGACCCCGCGGAACATCAGCTCCTCGCCGATGCCGACGCACACAGCCATGGCGATCAGGGCCAGGACCATGGACGCCGACTGGTCGGCGAGGTTCCCGTAGTTGATCGCGAGCACGGCGGCGACCAGCATCGAGACGGGCACGAACCGCACCCAGCGCCGCACCGGCGCCCGGTAGCGCAGGACGTCGCCCCACCAGCCGAGCCAGGTCACCACCGCCGCCCCGAACACGACGGACAGGACGATCGGGATCAGGCCGTTGCGGACGATCGCCTCGGTGGTGGGGAACTCGCTCTTCGCACCGGCGGTGTCGACGCCGATGAGGGCGCCCGTGACCTGGATGATCGCGAGGTAGACGACGGCCACGGCCAGGAACCACGGCCAGGTGAGCGTTCTGCCCTGCCGGGCGGGGGTGCGGTGTGTGGACATGGGGCTGCTCCGTTCCGTACGGCGGTACGACGTCACCCGGCGGAGCGGACACTCCCCTTACCGCAAGGCACCCATATCTTCACATGATTGGCAATAAATCCCATAAATGACCATGAGGGATCCAAACGGACAAATATCCGGCAAGCGAGCCGGGAGCCTCGCCCTTTCTCCACGTTCCGCGATCACGCACATACCCTCGGTGATATTTTCACGTCGGCGGATGCCCGCCCCAGGATGCGCCCTGGCCGGATGTCGAGAGGGAGAACACCCGTGAGCCTGTTTCGTGGAACCGCCGTGCGCCGGACGGTCCGCCGGGGCGTGGGGGCCGTGGCCGTCGCGGTCGGCCTGTCCGCACTCGCCGTCGCCGTTTCCCCGCCGCAGGACTCCGTCCGGACCGAGGCCCTCACCTACGGCGTCAATGTGCGGGAGATCTTCGTCCTCAAGGTCGACGTGCGCTGACCGCCGCCCCTCCGGCCGGGCCGGTGGCGGGTGGCCGGCGGCGGCTTGTTCGCCCCTCTTGCGCCGGGCGGACGGGCACCGGCACGCTCCCCCACGGTCGCGCCCCTGCCGTCGGGGCGCCGAGACGGGAACAGGTGGGGGCATGACACGGGTGGGCAGTCGGCTGCGGCACATGATCGCGGCGGTGGCGGGGGCGGTTCTGCCGGCCGTCGGCCTCGGCGCGGGCACGGCGGCGGCCGTACCGCCGGCGCCGCCGGTCGCCCAGGTCGTGGGCGGGACGGACGCCCCCGAGGGCGCGTACCCGTACCAGGTCTCCGTACAGCAGCAGGCCACCGATGGCTGGTACCCCAGGTGCGGAGGGTCGATCATCGGCGACCGGTGGGTCCTGACGGCCGCCCACTGCCTGACGGCGCCGGCCAACAGGCTGCGGGTGGCGGTCGGATCGAACACCCTCGTCCCCGGCGGCACTCTCTACCCGGTACAGGAGGCGATCGGCCACGCGGACCACAACGGCGAAGCCGCCGGCAAGCCGAACGACATCGCCGTTCTGAAGCTGAGCACCCCGATCGTCTTCACCCCCCAGGTCCAGCCGATCGCCCTCCCCGCCCTGCCAGAAGCCTTCAGCGGGACCGCGACCCTCACCGGCTGGGGCTACCTCACCGGCAACGGCCCGGCCTCCGACACCCTCCAGCAGGCCACCGTCACCCTCCTGCCCCCGGCCGAATGCCGACTGCGCTGGCCGGGGCAGGGCATCAGCCTGGTCAACCACCTCTGCACCCTCGACAAGGCCGCGGGCCTGTCCGCCTGCTCGGGCGACAGCGGCGGCCCCCTCGCCCAGTACGGCCGCGTGATCGGCATCGTCAGCTGGGGCGCCAAGACGTGCAACGGCCAGACCCCCTCCGTCTACACCAGCGTCGCCGCCTATCGCACCTGGATCACGGCCAAGACCGGCATCTGAACGGCCGGGCCGTCCGGCCCCGGAAGGGGGCGCGGGCGGCCCGGTGCTCCCGGGGCCGGGGTGGGGGTCCGTCAGTACCAGCCGGTGCACTTCTTCCAGGGGTCGTTGGTGTTGTAGTGGTAGAGGCAGGCGCGGATCTTGCGGTTGCCCGGGTCGTAGTACATCGGGGTGCGCGTCATGCTGTAGTTGAGGGTGCTGTCGGCCGTCCAGCCGCTGGTGCCCAGGTTCTTGCCGGGGAGGATCTCGCAGACGGTGCCGTCGGGGTAGCAGCGCTCGACGTAGGTGCCGTACTCGAAGCCGTTGCTGCCGTTGGGGAAGCGAGCCCGGCCCCAGACGTACAGGTCGCCGTCGGTGGTGCCCCTGCGCAGTTCGATGCTGAAGCCGCTGCCGTAGTCGTAGGGGCCCGAGGCGGTGGCGGGTCCGCTCTGCCAGGTCTGGATGTTGGGGTCGTGCCCGTCGCAGCCGTAGCCGGAGCAGGAGAGGACGGCGGCGGAGGCCGGGGCGGGCGCGGTGAGGACGGCGGCGAGCGCGGAGACCAGGGCGGCGGCGGTGAGACCGGCGCGGGAGACGGCCCGGCGGAGGGGCGTGCGTGACATCGGTGGTGCGGTTCCCTTCGTGCGGTGCGATCGGTACGCCCCCGGGGCAGGGGTCCGGCGGAGGCCCGACCCCCTCCCCGGGGCGTAGCGGCCGGGTCCCCCCGTCCGCCGCGCCGAGCCTCGCGCGGCGGTCCAACCCTTCCCCAACCGCCGACCAACGGAGCCCCGCCGGACGGGAAGACCACCGCACGGACCGTCCGCGAACAGAAGAAAACGGTGAGCGTCCAGACCTGCGACCACTCGGACAACTTGTCGATCAAGATCCATTCGGCACCGCCCATGGCCCCCTGCCGGATCGCACGCGGAACACCCTTAGGGCCCGCATCGGTCTCAGCTCGAAAGGTGGGAGATGCGGGCCCTTCCCCATGGACAGGCTCCTACATGATTCAAGCAGTATTCCAGGACCATCTGCTCTTCCTCGCATGGGCCATCGTCGCGACTCTCGCCACGGGCGGCATCACTTTCATCGTGGCCGCGCGAAAGTTCGACCGGGTGCAGGCGCTTTTCCAAGGGCTGTGGGCCTCATCCACGATCGGGCCGATCCTGCTGACCACGTGGGGTGGCAGCGGAATTCTCATGCAACGCTGCACCATAAACCCCGACGTCGTCGAGGCGTTCATGACGACCCAGGGCCGACTCAACGTCGTGCTCTTCGCCCCCTTCGGGTTTTTCGCGGTTCTGGCGACCAGGCGCCCATACTTCAGCGCCGCGATCGGGGTCTTGTTCACCGCGACCGTGGAAACCGCCCAGGCCACGGTCCCCTTCATCACCCGCCTCTGTGACACCGACGATCTCGTCGCGAATACGGCCGGCATAATCGCCGGTGCGGCGATCGGATCCCTCGTCTGCCGCAGAATCAGCCACGGCACGCCGCTCCCCCGGGCCACGGTCCGCCGCGCCGCCGTGGCCGGGACGGCAATCGCACTGCTCATCGCCGCAATCTGGGTCGTAGTCATCGAGCCGGTGCGTGCCGTCCTGCCCGCCGCGATTCCTGAAGCGAGCCGAGAGCAGAACCAGGCGCTCGAAGTCGAGGTGAAGAAGGCTTTCGGGGACACCTACGCCATCGGCGATGCCAGCTTCCTCAACAGCGTAGAAGGTCCCAGCACCGTCAGCGCCCCCCTGCCAGGGGGATATGCCGAGCTCACCTGGCCGGATCGAGAGAAGCTCACCGTTCACTTCACTCCCACCAGTCAGGGTGAGGGAACATACGCCTACAAGATTCCCGGGGTCAGCGGGCGAGCCGATACGGCCGATCAGGCACAGCAGGTCGCAACCACCTTCGCGAAGCGTTACGCGCCGTGGGCGTTGCGCGACTCAAGGGTCAGAGTCTGGCCGGTCGACAGCAGCGTCAAGGATCTGGGTTGGGTGGTGGAATGGCGCCGTTGGGAGGGGAAGGTCCTCATGCCCATGCGTCTGGACATCCTGATCGAACCCTCTGGGCGAATGACCGATCTCATAGCCCGGAACGTCGATGACCCTTCGCTGCCTCCGGTCGCCGTCGACGAGCAGAAAGCATGGGCCAGGTTTGATTCTCGGCACAAGCTCAAGCCCGGCCAGGGAAAGCGAGAAGATCCTGTTCTGCTGGCGGAGCGGCGGGGCGGCGAGTGGCGTGTCCACTGGCGTCTGGGGGCCAGTGCCGGAGGAACCCTGTTCTCGGCCGTCGTGGATGCCACCACCGGAGACGTGAGGGACCCTTCAGCCATTCCCATGGACGGAAGCACACCTCTCTCCCCGGGAGGGACTCAGAGTCCCTGAACCAGCCCCGCTCGCGGCAGGATGGGGCCGGGGCCGCTTTCCGCGGCTTCCGGCTTCGTCGGCGAAAGGAGTTCTCGTGGGGAAGCGGACCTGTCCGGCCGGCGCGGACCGCGTGGAGCGGCCCGGGGCGGAAGCGCTCCCGTCCCTCACCGAGCGGGAGGTGGAGAGGGGCGGTCCGGTCTTCCCCGAGGGGGTGGGACCGCTGGTGCGTGTGGCCGACGGGCCGGGCGGGCTGTCCGTGTGGGGGGTGGCGGAGCCGGAGCGGTGGGGCGTGGAGGTGCACGTGATGCTGGAGGCGGGCGAGGACGTCGGGGCGGTGGATCTGCGGCTGCTCGGGGAGGTGCTGGCGCGTCTGGACGACGTGGTCGCGGAGGCGCGGCGGTTCGTCGGTGCCGAGCTGGGCGTCCCGGAGGAGCGGGTGGCGGTGGACGCTCCGGAGGTGGACGTCTACGCCGACGGGTGGATGCTGCGGTTCACGGAGGGAGACCTGCCGATCTGCGAGCCGTACGGGGTCGGGGTGGTGTTCGAGGGGCTGCGGCCGGTACGGCTGGAAGACCTGCGGGAAGCCGAGCCGGTCGGGGACTGACGGGCCGCGCTCCGCCCGGGGGCGGGCGGCGCGGGGCTGGGACGGTTGCGCGGTGGGGCGAGGCGCGCTCGGTGCGAGCCGGGAACGTCAGAACGCCCTTTCCAGGGGGCGCGGGTCCGGAGTGGGGAGCTTCTTTTGGGGGTGGCAGGGTGTCATTCGGCTCTCGGCGGGCCGGACAGGGTCGGGGCGAGGTCGATCTCGGCCCGCACCGTCTTGCCGACGGGCACCCGGTCGAGCACCTCCCATCGCGAGGTCAGCGCCTCGACGAGGAGCAGACCGCGCCCGCCCTCGTCGAGGGGGTCGCGGCTGACGGGCAGCGGCCGGCGTTCGTCCCGGGCGTCGGAGACGTCGATACGGAGCAGCAGTCCGGGCGCGTACAGCAGCGCGATCTCGCACTCACGTCCGGGCACCCGGCCGTGCAGGACGGCGTTGGAGGCCAGTTCGGCGGCGACGAGTCCGGCGGTGTCGGACAGCTCGGAGCCGTACGGGACCTTCCACTGGTGGAGTTGATGGAGCGCCAGCCGACGGGCGAGGCGGGCCCCTCGCGGGGTGGAGCTGAAACGCTGCGCGAACATACGTACGGTGACAGGCCCTTTGCGGGCCAGAGGGGTGGCCATGGGGCCAATGTGACGGCGTGAGCAGGTACTTGCCAGGTCACGAACCCGTACAAGAGGGCTTGTACGAGCCGTTCCGCTGGACGGTACCGGTGACTATCCGTAAAGCTTGGTGCGGTCAGCGTGATCACGCGCGTACGGAGGTGACGGGGTGTCGAAGAAGACGTTCGCGGGCGACGGCCAGGACTGGTCGGAGACTCTGAAGGCTTTCGGGGAAGTGGTCAAGCTTTTCCGTAACCGGGCCGGTCTGACGCAGGAGCAGTTCGCGGCGCGGATCGACTACTCGCTCCCGACGGTCTCCTCGATCGAGCAGGGCAGACGCCTCCCCTCGGAGAAGTTCGTGACGCGTGCGGAGGAGGTGCTGGACGCGTTCGGTGTCATCCGGGCGTCGGCCAGGCGCATCACGCGCAGGTTGGGCGTGGCGAAGTGGTTCGAGAAGTGGGCGGACCTGGAGCCGCTGGCGGTGACCCTGGACACCTACGAGAACCGGCTCGTACCGGGCCTGCTCCAGACACCTGCCTACGCCAAGACCCTCTTCGAGAAGCAGATCCCGGCGATGAGCGAGGAGAAGATCGAATCGAACCTGCTCCGTCGCATGGAGCGGGCGCGCATCCTCACCGAGCGCCCGGAAACGATCTACAGCTTCATCATCGAGGAGTCCGTACTGCGCCGTCAGGTGGCCGACCCGGAGGTCATGCGCGAGCAGCTCGACCACATCCTCGACCTTTGCGAGCGGCGCAACATCGACATCCAGGTCATGCCGGAATCGCGCGGCTATCACGCGGGCCTCGGTGGCCCCCTTTGCCTCCTGGAAACCGAGGAGAACGTCTGGTACGCGTACTGCGAGGGCCAGGAGACCGGCCACCTCATCTCGGACCCCAAAGTGGTCAGCATGCTCCAGCAGCGATATGCCAGGATGCGGACACAGGCTCTGTCCGTAGAAGCATCCGTGAGTCTGTTGCGGGAGATCCGAGGAGCACTATGAGCACGACCGAACTGGCCTGGTTCAAGAGCAGCTACAGCAGCGGCAGCGGCGACAACTGCGTCGAAGTCGCCCTGTCCTGGCACAAGTCCAGCTACAGCGGCGGCAGCGGCGACGACTGCGTCGAGGTCGCCACATGCCCCACCACCGTCCACGTCCGCGACTCCAAGGTCCCCGACGGCCCGCAGTTCACGGTGGCTCCGGCCGCCTGGACGGAGTTCCTCTCCCGGCTCGTCTGAGACACCGTTGCCGGGACGGTCCCGTGCGACCGTCCCGGCACCACCACGAGAGATCCGAGGAGCACCATGCACACGAACGATCTGTCCTGGTTCAAGAGCAGCCACAGCACCGGCAACGGCGGCGACTGCGTCGAAGTCGCCCTGCCCTGGCACAAGTCCAGCCACAGCAGCGGCGGCGACGGTGACTGCGTCGAGGTCGCCACATGCCCCACCACCGTCCACGTCCGCGACTCCAAGGTCCCCGACGGCCCGCGGTTCACGGTGGGTCCCGCCGCCTGGACGGAGTTCCTCTCCCGGCTCGCCTGACGTCCGCGCCCCGGCGGCCCGAAGCCGTTCAGGACGCGCGGGGCCCGTCCCCTCCGGCGGCGGAGTCCAGGGCGGCGAGTTCGGCCTCCGACAGCCGCAGGGAGCCGGCGGCGACGTTCTGGGCGAGGTGGCCGAGGTCGCCGGTGCCGGGGATGGCCAGGACGTGCGCGCCTTGGTGCAGCGTCCACGCCAGCCGGACCTGGGCCGCGCTCACACCGTGGGCGCGGGCGACGGCGCGCACCCGCGGGTCGTGGTCGGCGGTCGCGCCGGCGGTGCGTCCGGCACCGGCGATCGAGTAGAACGGCACGAACGCGAGGCGCTGTCGACCGCAGAGGTCCAGCAGCTCCCTCTGCTCGGACGGGGCGCCGATGCCGTACATGTTCTGGACGCAGACCACCGGCGCGATGGCCTGGGCCTCGGCGAGGTGGTGGGGGCGGACGTTGGACAGGCCCACGTGGCGGACGAGTCCGGCCTCGCGCAGTTCGGCGAGCGCGCCGAAGCGTTCGGCGATCGAGCCGTCACCGACGATGCGCAGGTTCACCACGTCGAGGTGGTCGCGGCCGAGCTGGCGCAGGTTCTCCTCGACCTGGCCGCGCAGTTGCCCGGGGGTGGCGTGCGGCAGCCACCGGCCCGAGGGGTCGCGGCCCGGTCCGACCTTGGTGGCGATGACGAGGTCGTCGGGGTAGGGGGCCAGCGCCCGGTTGATCAGCTCGTTGGCCGAGCGCAGCGGTGAGAAGTAGAACGCGGCGGTGTCGATGTGGTTCACGCCGAGCTCGACCGCGCGGCGCAGCACGCGGATCGCCCGGTCGCGGTCGCGCGGGACGGCGCCGTCCGCGAGTGCCTCGCCGTGCTGGGGCAGGCGCATCGCGCCGAAACCGATCCGGTGGACCGTCAGGTCGCCGAGCTTCCACGTGCCCGACGCCGACGCGGTGATCTTCTGTGAGGTCATGGAGGGATGCTGTCCGCGCGATAGCCTGGCCCGCCATTGATTCACTCATGCCCGAATCCATCGAGGAGTGGTCGCCCTGGCGGAGCTGGCGTTCTCGACGGACGACCTGGCGCGGGTGCGGTTCGCCGTCTCGCCCCTGTGGGAGGTCGCGCCCAGCTTCCGGCTGCTGAGGTCCGGCGCCGCGCATCCCGTGCACCGGACCTGGGCCGACCAGGTACGGCCCCGGCTGATCGCCGCCGGGCTGGACCGGGGATGGCTCCACGAACTGATCCCGCCCGGTGGCGGCTACGTCCCCGACTTCCTCAACCCGGCCCCCACCGGACCGGCCCCCGCCCCGGCGGCGGAGCGGGAGGCGATCCGGGCCGCGCCCGCCGACCGGGTCCGCCAGGACCTCGACCACCTGGCCCGCCACCAGGGCGCCCTCGGCCGCCGGACGCGCGCCCTGCGCAACGACCCGCAGGGCCTCCTGCCCAAGGTGACGGAGGAGATCGAGACCTACTGGGAACTGGCACTCGCCCCCTACTGGGCGCGCATCCGGGCCGTCCTGGACACCGACGTCCTCCACCGGGCCCGCACCGCCGCCGAGCACGGCACCGGCCACCTCCTCGACACCCTGCACCCGTCGCTGAGCTGGGACGGCGACGTGCTGCGGATGGCCCGCCGGAAGCAGCCGCTGACCCGCACGACGGCGGGCACGGGACTGCTGCTGATCCCCTCGGTCTTCACCGGGACGGGGCTGCGCACCCGGACGACACCGCCGGACCCGCCCCAGCTCGCCTACCAGGCACGCGGTGTCGGCTCGCTCTGGCAGGCGCGGCCCGTCGCGCGGGCCGACGCCCTCTCCGCCGTCCTGGGCCGCTCGCGCACCCTGCTGCTGGCCTCCCTGGAGAACCCGGCCTCCACCACACGGCTGGCCCACCGCACCGGGCTCTCCCCGGCCGGGGTGTCCCAGCACCTCACCGCGCTGCGCGACGCGGGCCTGGTCAGCGCCCACCGCGCCGGCCGCTCCGTCCTCTACGCCCGCACCGGCGCGGCCGAGACCCTCCTCCGAGCGGCCTCAGCCTGACCCCGGGACGGCCTTCGCGGGCCGCCGGAGCGCTGTGCCAGGATGCGGGACACCGGCCCGGCCGCCGCACCGGGCGGACCGGGGCCGTACGCACGCACGAGGAGCACGACCATGACCACCGGGCCCGCCGGATACCTCTCCGGCCTCTTCTCCCTCGAAGGCCGCACCGCCCTCGTCACCGGCGGCAGCTCCGGCATCGGCCGGGCCGTCGCCGGGGCGCTGGCCCGCGCCGGGGCGCGCGTCGTCGTCCTCGCCCGCAAGGAGGCGGAACTCGCCGCGACCGTCGCCGCACTCACCGCCGACGGGTGCGAGGCGGGATGGGTGAGCGCCGACCTGAGCACCCGGGAGGGGATCGGGGCGGGCGCGGAGGCGGCGGCGGCCGTCTTCGGCGAGCCGGACATCCTCGTGAACTCCGCCGGGATCAACCTCCGGCCGCCGCTCGGGGAGCTGGGCGAGGAGGTGTGGGACACGACGATGACGGTGAACCTGGAGGCGCCGTTCCTGCTCGGGCAGCGGTTCGGGCCCGGCATGGCCGAGCGCGGCCACGGCCGGATCATCCACATCACCTCGCAGCAGGCGCACCGCGCGTTCGTGCAGAGCGGGGCGTACGGGGTGTCGAAGGGCGCCCTGGAGTCGCTGGCCCGCTCCCAGGCCGAGGCGTGGTCCCCGTACGGCGTCACCGTCAACACCCTGGTGCCCGGCTTCGTGATGACCCCGCTCAACCAGCGGCTCTCCTCCGACCCGGAGAAGGTCGCCGCCCTCGCCGCCCGCACCCTGACCGGTCGCAACGGCCTCGCCGAGGACTTCGCCGGTGCCGCCGTCCTCCTCGCGGGCCCCGCCTCCGCCTCCATCACCGGCCACTCCCTCTTCGTGGACGGCGGCTTCTCCGTGCACTGACCCCCGGGGGCCCGGGGCCCGGGTTCCGGTCAGGCGTGCGGGCCCACCAGGCCCGCCTCGTAGGCGAGGATCACGAGCTGGACGCGGTCGCGGGCGTCCAGCTTGGCCAGCAGGCGGGTCAGGTAGGTCTTGGCGGTGGCGACGCTGAGGGAGAGCCGTTCGGCGATCTCCGTATTGGACAGGCCCTGGCCGACCAGGACGAGCACCTCGCGCTCCCGGTCCGTGATCCGCGCCAGCTCCGGACGGCGGGACTCCGGTGCCGTCCCGGGGTGGGCCGCTTCGGGTCCGGCCGTCCCGGGTCCGGCCGTCTCGGGGCGGGACGTTTCGGGGCGGGACGTTTCGGGGCGGGCCGTCTCGGGGCGGGCCGCGAACTCCCTGATCAGCCTGCGGGTGACGGCCGGGGAGATGAGGGCGTCACCGGCGGCGACGACCCGGATCGCGGCGAGGATGTCGTCCAGGGCCATGTCCTTGACCAGGAACCCGGACGCGCCCGCCCGCAGCGCCCCGTACACATGGTCGTCCTCGTCGAAGGTGGTGAGGACGACCACCCGGGTGGGGCCGCCGCCCGCCGTGATCAGGCGGGTGGCCTCGATGCCGTCCGTGCCGGGCATCCGGATGTCCATGACGACCACGTCGGGGGCGAGTTCCCCGGTCATCCGGACCGCCTCCTCGCCGTTCCCCGCCT
This sequence comes from Streptomyces termitum, assembly GCF_014650175.1. GTDB lineage: Bacteria > Actinomycetota > Actinomycetes > Streptomycetales > Streptomycetaceae > Streptomyces > Streptomyces termitum. Next base: position 18,587 of record NZ_BMUL01000026.1, on the reverse strand, counting down.
CGCCCACGACCTCGACGTCGGCGGTGTCGGTGATCACCATCTGGAGGGCGGCGCGGACCAGGGGCTGGTCGTCGGCGAGCAGCACGCGCACGGTCATCGGGCACCCGCCTCCGCTCCCGCCGTCGCGCCCTGCGGCAGCGGCAGCCGGGCGGCGACCCGGAAGCCGCCCTCCGGGCGCGGGCCCGCCGTGAAGCCGCCGTCCAGCAGGGCGACCCGCTCGCCCATGCCGAGCAGGCCGAACCCGGTGCTCCGGGGCCGGGAACCGTCCGGGGCTCCGGGCACGGCCGCGCCCCGGTCGGTGACCTCGACGACGAGCTCGTCCGCGCGGTACTCGACGTCCACCCGGCAGCGGTCGGTCGCCGCGTGCCGCACGACGTTCGTCACCGCCTCCTGGACGATGCGGAACGCCGCCAGGTCGACGTCGGCGGGGAGCGGGCGGCACTCGCCCCTCCGGCGGACGTCCACCCGGACACCGGCCGCCGTGGTCGTCGCGGCCAGCCGCTCCAGGTCCGCGAGACCGGCGGCGGGGGCGCGGCTCCGGTCCCGGTCCCGGTCCCGGTCCCGGTCGTGCGCGGCGGGGTCGTGGTCGGCCTCGCGCAGGGCGCCCAGCATGCGCCGCAGCCCCGCCAGCGTCTCCCGGCCCACCAGCTCCACCGTCGTCATCGCCTCCCGGGCCCGGTCCGGCTGCGTCTCCACCACCCGGGCCGCCGCCCCCGCCTGGAGGGCGATGATGCCGATGCTGTGGGCGACCGTGTCGTGCATCTCCCGCGCGATCCGGAGCCGTTCGGCGATGACCGCCTGCGCGGCGGCCCGCGCGTGCAGCTCGGCGGTGTGCGCGCCGGCCTGGTGCACCGAGTTGCCGAGGAGCCCGGCGATGACGACCATCAGCGCGATGAACGGCTCCGAGGCCGTCCCCGTCTCCGCGTCCGTCGCCCACCGCAGGACGAGGTACCCGGCGAGCACGCCCAGCGTCCCGGCCGTCGCCACGAGCGCGGCCCGCCGGGGCAGCGCCGCCGCCAGGCAGCAGAGGGCGACGCCCACCCCGAGGAACTGGATCGGCATGGCCTCGTCCTGACGCCACGCCAGCGACAGGACGACCGTCCCGCCGACCACCAGGGCGTACGCCGTCCCGGGGCGGCGGCCCAGCAGCACGCAGCCGGTCAGCGCCAGGAGGAGGGCCAGCGCCAGCAGCACCTGCGCGGCGGGCGCGTCGAGACCGTGCCGGGGATAGCTGAGGGAGTACGCGTCGCGCGGCGGCACCAGCACGTACCGCACGATCGGCTGCACCGCCGCCGGCACCCACGCCAGGCCCACCCACAGGCCCGGCGGGATGCGCTTGAGCAGCGGCAGGGGCATCGGGGGCGGCACCGTGGGCGGGGACGGAGGCGGGGAGACGGGCATGCCGTGATCGTAGGCGCGTCCCCGCCCCGGGTCATCGGACCCGGGCCGTACAACCCCGGTCGACACCGCGCCCGGAGATTGTCCGCACCGGTCCGACGACGGGCGGGGGGCCCGGACGGCACCGTGAACCCCGTGATCGACATCAGCGAACTCACCAAGCGCTACGGCGGCACGACCGCCGTCAACGGCCTGACCTTCACCGTGCACCCCGGCCGGGTGACCGGATTCCTCGGCCCGAACGGCTCCGGCAAGAGCACCACGCTCCGGATGATCCTCGGCCTCGACCGGCCCACCGGCGGCACCGTCACCGTCGCGGGAAGACCCTTCCGCGACCGTCCGCGCGGCCTGCGCCACGTCGGCGCCCTCCTCGACGCCCACGACGTGCACGGCGGGCGCAGCGCCGAAGCCCACCTGTGGGCCCTGGCCCGGGGCAACGGCATCCCGCGCGGCCGGGTCGGCGAAGTGCTGCGCGAGGTCGGCCTCGCCGACGTCGCCCGGCGCCGCATCGGCGGCTTCTCCCTCGGCATGAGACAACGCCTCGGCATCGCGTCCGCCCTCCTCGGCGACCCGCCGGTCCTCCTCTTCGACGAGCCGCTCAACGGCCTGGACCCGGAAGGCGTGAAATGGGTCCGCGACCTCTTCCGGCGGCTCGCCGCCGAGGGCCGTACCGTCTTCGTCTCCAGCCATCTGATGTCCGAGATGGAGCACACCGCCGACCAGCTCGTCGTCATCGGCCGGGGCGAACTCCTCGCGGCCGAGAGCCTCGTGGACTTCTCCGCGCGCGGCACCCGGCGGCACGTCGCCGTGACCACCCCCGCCGCGACCGCCCTGCGGGACCTGCTGACGGCCGAGGGCGCCACCGTGCACGCGGAGGGCGAACGGCTCACCGTGACCGGCCTGGACGCCGTGCGCGTCAGCGAGATCGCCCGGCTGCACGCCCTGCCGGTGCACGAACTCGCCACCCGTACCGCCTCGCTCGAAGAGGCGTTCATGGAACTCACCGCCGACCGCGTCCAGTTCTCCGGAGGAGAGACCCGATGACCCTCGCACCCGCCGCCCTCCCGACGGCCGAAGCCTCCTGGCCCCGCGCCCGGTTCACCGACCTGGTCGCCGCCGAGTGGATCAAGCACCGCTCGCTGCGCTCCACCTGGATCGCCTACACGGCCGCCCTCCTCGCGGTCGTCGGCTTCAACGCGGGCGTCGCCTACGACACGTACAGCCACTGGCGGCCGGAGGACCGTGTCCCCTTCGCGCGGGACGGGATCGCGCTACAGGAGGCGTTCACCCCGAACGCCGCCATGCTCATGGCCCTCGCCCTCGGCGCCGTCGGGGCCCTGGTCGTCGTCGGGGAGTACGCCACCGGAACCGACCGGACGACCTTCGCCGCCGTCCCCGCCCGCGGCTCCGTCATGGCCGCCAAGGCGGTCGTCGTCGCCCTGGTCACCACGGTCTTCGGCGCGGTCGCCGCCGGGGCCTCCTTCGCCGTCACCCAGGGCATCCTCGAACTCCGGGACGCGGGCGCCTCCCCGGGCGATCCCGGCGCCCTCCGCATCGTCCTGGCCTCCGCGCTCCTCGCCCCCGTGTGCGCGCTCACCGGCCTCGCCCTCGGCACCCTCCTGAGGCACACCGCCTCCACCATGGTCGCGACGGTCCTGGTCCTCCTCGTCCTGCCGCTGTTCCTGACCGACGGCCGCCGCTGGTCGGCGGTGGCCGGACACGCCCTCCCCTACCGCGCCTGGCTCCGGCTCGCCGACCCCTCCCCCGGCCCGGTGGCCTTCCCCTGGACCACCGGCGGGGCCTGGACGGTCTACGCGGTGTGGGCGTGCGCCGCGTGCGCGGTCGCGGTCGCCGGGGTACGGGCACGCGACCGGTGAGCGGGGCGGGCACGGCCTCTTTCCGGTGGTTCTCCCTCCCTCACGCGGGGTGTCGCGGGACGTGAGCGGAGCGGTAGCGGACGTTAGCGGAACGCAAGAGACGAGCTGCGAAGCTCGTATCACCGGTCGGAACGGGGCGCGGAAAGCGCACCGGAAACCGGACTCCTTCCTCTCGCCCTCACTCTCCCCCTGGAGTCGTCATGCGCGTCCGCACCCAGCACCGTGCCCTGCTCGCCGCCACCACCGCCGTCCTGGCCCTGGGCCTGACCGCCTGCAACGGCAGCGACAAGGCCGCCCCGGCCCCGGCGGGCCAGGCCACCACCCCGGCCGCCGGTCAGCAGGCCGACGCGAGCGCGCCCGCCACCACCGGCGGCGCGGCGGCGCAGTCCGGCGGCTCCTCCGAGACCCCCGTCACGACGCCCGCCCCCGCCAAGGCCGCCCAGAAGACGACCGGCGGCACCGGCGCGAGCACCGGCACGGGCTCCGGCACCGGCACCGGTTCCGGCACGAGCAAGGGCAGCGGCACCGCCAAGGCCGGCAACTCCTCGAAGAACACCGAGGAGTACGCGTACAAGCACCCCTGCGCCATGACGAACCTGACGGTGAACGTCCGTCAGGGCGGCGGCTCCCTGCGGGTCATCGAGGTCACCAACAAGGGCGCGACCGCCTGCGGCCTCGACCTGCTGCCCGCCGTCGACCTCGGCCTGTCGACCTCCGCCGACCGCAGCGGCAACATCCACCCGCTGGTCCCCAGCGGCATCGGCGGCCCCGACCACGCCCTGCTGGCCGGCACGAAGGCGTACGCGGTGCTCGACCTCGCCGGGAAGGCCGGCGGCACCGGCAAGAAGGTCGACGAGATCAACGTCCTCGTCAGCCCCTCCCACATGCCGAACGCCGACACCCGCAACTTCGCGATCGGCGCCGGTGCCCGCGTCGCCGTCCCGAAGCTCGGCCTCTACCGCGACAACGTCGCCGACGCCACCGCCTCCATGAAGCAGGCCGACATCACCCAGAGCTGACCCGCGCGGGCCCCGTCTCCGGCGCGCCCCCGCCCCGGTCGGCGGGCGCGCGGAGGCCCCCGGCGGCAGCCGCCGAACTCCGTTGCCCGGCACCGGACCCCGTGAGAGCATCGGGCGTCCAGCGGTCCGCCCCTTCCCGCCCGCGCCCCGCCGCGCGGACGGGAAGGGGCGGACCGCTGCCGTGTCCCCCGTCCCCGCCCCGTCCCCACAGAGGAAGGGAACCGTCCGATGCTCACGACACGACCCGTGGAGGCCCGGCTCGACGAGACCGGGAACGTGCTCGTCGCCCCGCCCGGACTGCGGGACCACGAGACGGTCCGCGGCTTCTTCGGCGCCGTCGTCACCCCGGAGGAGTTCGCCGCCGCCCCGGCCGCCGACGCGCCCCGCACCGTCTACCTGTGCGGCGACCCGCACGCGGTCCCGGCGGACCGGCTCCGCACCGCGGCGCGCGTCCTCGCCGTGCGCGACCTGTGCCCCGGCCTCCGCGAGGACCCCGCCGCGCCGTGGACCACGATCGGCTCCGGCCGGGTCCCCCTCCGCGTCCACGGCGCCGGCGTCCACTACCGGCGCTTCTTCGCCCCCGAGGACGGCCACTTCCAGCGGATCCGCGCCGAACACGCCTTCCAGTCGCTGACCGAGTCCACCAAGCCGGGCACCGCCCACCGCAGCGGCGTCTACCTGACGCCCGTCACCCGCGACGGCGACGCGCTCCGCTTCCGCCTCCTGCGGTGCTCCACCAACCTCTCGGGCCCCACCGAGGGCTTCCGCCCCACCGACGCCGAGATCGTCGGCGCCGTCGCACGCGAGGCCGACACCCTCTTCCGGGACCACGCCCCGCTCAACCACGTCCTCGCGCAGACCTACCACAACACCCGCGCCACCGAGGAGCGGCGGCAGACGAAGGCGCGGATCGCGTCGCACGCCGACAAGACCAAGGACATGCCGGCCGGCGGCATCATGGCCTTCTGCACCTTCTACGACGGCCCGGGGCTCCTGGAGGCCCAGCCCGAAGACCCCTTCGGCCTGGGCCTGAGGGGCACCAGCGGACTGACCGTCCTCCGCTTCCGCCGCAAGGAACAGCACACCACGGGTCCCGAGCGCTTCGAGGTCACCCTGTATCCCGGCTCCGTCTTCTTCATGCCGCTGTCCACCAACCGCCTCTACACGCACGAGGTCCGGCCCTCCGCGCTGGACGCCGCCGTCCTCCCCACCCGCCTGGGCTACGTCGTGCGCTGCTCGGCCGCCGAAGCCGTCCACGAGGACGGGCACACCTACCTCGACCGGCCCGGCGGCCGCGTCCGGCTCGAACCGCCCACCGAGACCGGCATGGCGGAACTCCGCGCGCTGTACGCCGAGGAGAACCGGACCACGGGCTTCGTCGACTACGGCGAGAGGTTCCCCTTCAGCATGAACGCGGGAGACTACCGTGCGCCCCGCCCCTGACCCCCGGCGGGAGGTCCTCGCCCGCGACCTGCCGCGCCTCCCCGGCGAGGACCTCTACGCCGAACTGGCCGCCGCCGTCCGCTGGGAGGACGTGGGCAGGGGGCGGCGGGGCGCCGTCCTCACCCGGCCCGACGCGACCGGCGCCGTGCCCCTCGTCCGCACCACCACCCGGTACGGCACCCCGGCGCAGCGCTTCCGCCCCGTCCACGAACGGCTCGCGCGGCGCGTCCGGGCCGCCGCGCACCTCCCGGCGGACTTCGACAACGCGCTGGCGGAGCGGTACACCGACGCGTACGCCACCATGGGCGCCCACTCCGACCAGGCCCAGGACCTGGCCGAAGGCTCGTACATCGCGGTCTTCTCCTGCTACGAGAACCCGGACGCGCCCGCCGGACGCACCCTGCGCTTCGAACCGAAGGACACCGCCGACGGTTCCGGCGGCGAGCCCTTCGCGCTCCCCCTCCCCCACCACGGGGTGGTCGCCTTCCCCCTCACCGCCAACCGCCTCCTCCGGCACCGCATCGTCCTGGACAGGCGCGCGGGCGCACCGGAGAACCCCTGGCTGGGCATCACCTTCCGCACGTCGAAGACCCGCCTCCGGTACGTCCCCGACGGCCCGCTCCTCCCGGACGGCACCCGCCTCGTCCTCGCCGACGAGGACCAGCGGCAGGAGCTCTACGCCCTGCGCCGCCGCGAGAACCGGGAAACGACGTTCACCTACCCGCCCCTCCCCCACACCCTCAGCGAAAGCGACCTCCTGCCACCGGTCTGACCGGGCGTCAGCGCAGGACCAGGAGGTCCATCCAGCTGACCGCCGACGCGTGGGGGGCCTCCGCGGCCGCGGCGTGGAGGCGGGTGAGGCCCGCGGTGTATTCGGGGTCGGTCAGGGCGCGGAGTTCGGAGTCGGCCTCGCGGTTCAGGCCCGCGGCGTAGGCGGCGAGGGTGGGGGCGGAGCGCTGCGGGAGGGAGTGCAGGCCCGTGCGGCGGAAGCCCGCCGCGCCGAAGGCCGTACAGACCTCGTCCACGCTCGGGTAGCCGTCGACGCTGCGGGCCGTCTCCGGGAAGAAGCGGACCCGCAGGTCGTCGGCGCAGCGCCCGGGGAAGGTGTTGCGGATGAGGACCGGCGCCCCGGGGCGCAGGACGCGGCGCAACTCCCGGGCCGCCGCCGCCAGATCGCCGATGTGGTGCACCACCGAACCCAGCCAGGCCGCGTCCGCGCTCGCGTCCGCCAGCGGCAGCCGCTCCGCCCGGCCGCCCAGCGGCACCACCCCGCCGGGCACGGCCGGGATCAACGCCCGCATGGCGCCGTCCGGTTCGACCGCGAGGACCCGCGCCCCGAACCAGTCGTGGAACGCCGAGGCGAACGCCCCCGTCCCCGCGCCCACGTCGAGCAGCACCCGGCCGGGTCCCGGCGCCGCCTCCTCCGCGACCACCGCGCGCCAGGCGGCCAGCCCCTCCCGGGGCACCTCCCGCGACGCCCGGTAGGCCGCCGCGACCCGCACCGCCGTACCGTCCGCGTCCGTCATGTCCCCACACCCCCATGATCATCGACAGGTTCCCGATGCTAGGCCGGTCACCGGCCCTCCCACCGGGCTTTCCACGTCATGGACACTCCTTCGGGGTCAGGAGCGGGAGGCCGCCGCGCAGTCACCGGTCCGCGCTCCGCCGTTCGGCGCGATCGGAGCCGTACGGCCGTACGGATCGACCTCCGGGCGCCCGTCGGCGGGCCCCGCACCGGCCTCCCCGAAGGGCGGCTCGAAGTAGCCGGTCGGGTCGCCGCAGCCGCCGTTCGTCCGGTCGGAGGCGTACGAGACGAGGGAGGCGGTGCCCGGCTCGGTGACGACCTTCTCCGGATCGTCCCAGCTCAGCACGATCTCGCGGCGCACGATCGTCCGCACCACCTCGGCGTCCGGGCCGTCGTCGGCCGCCGGGACCACGGGGTAGACGAAGGTGACGTCCGCCGTCACCTCGACCGCGCCCCGCTTCCCCTCCCGGTACGTGAGCCGCCCGCGCGTCTTCACCACGTCGCCGGCCGGCCGCGCCCGGTCCGGGCGGAAGCGGCTGAACAGCAGCAGCGGATCCGTCGAGGGCGTGACCTTCCCGCCCGAGAGCGCCGCCCGCAGGTATTCCCGGACGTCCTTCTGGTGCGGGTTCAGGAGCGCGACGGCCCGGGTGGGGTGCCCGCCGGCCAGCACGCCCCGGTCCAGTCCCGCGGCGGCCAGGAAGTCCCGGCTGCTCTCCAGGGCCCGGCCGACCTGCGCGGCATCCATCCAGCCGGTGGCCTTCGCCGCCGGGACCGTGATCCCGGCCGCCCCGTCCGCCCAGCGCGCGGCGGGCGAGCCCCGGAACGGCTCGGCCCGCGTCGGCCGCTGGTCCGCCCCGGCCGCGGGCGCCCCGGTCGGACGCTCCGACTCGGCCGCGAGCGGCGCCCCGCCGCCGTCGTCCCCGCCGAACCGGCCGACGATCCACTGCGGGAACAGCGCCACGGCCAGCAGCGCGACGGCCGCCACGAACCCGGCCACGTACCAGCCGGTGCCGCGCCGGGCGCGCCGGACCGGCGCGGCGGGCGTGCGCCATCCCTCCGGCGGGACCGGCGGCGCGGCCTTCCGCTCGCGGGCCCGTGCCGACGGCTCCACCGGGGCGTCGGCCACGCCCTCCACCGACTCCCGGAGGAACCGCTCCCACTCCTCGTCCGGCACCGGCGAACCGTCCTGGTCCCCACCCCTGGCCATGTCGAACGCCCCTTCCTCCGTCGAATGATCATTCGGCGGACCGTTCGCATGCTAGCCACCCGGGGGCGGGCCCGGGGTCTAGTCGAAGACGAGAGCCCCGGTCCGTTCGCGCTTCAGTTCGAAGAAGTGGGGGTGGTGGGCCAGGAGGCGTACCGCGTCGAAGAGTTCGGCGGCCTCCTCGCCGCGCGGGACCGCGCCGAGGACGGGGCCGAAGAAGGGGACGCCGTCGAGGTGGAGGGTGGGGGTGCCGACGTAGCCGCCGGTGGCCGGGTCCGCACCGGCGGCGTGGCCGCGGCGGAGCGCCTCGTCGTGGGCGTCGGTGCGGGCCGCGTCGGCCAGGTCGGCGGGGAGGCCCAGTTCGGCCAGGACCTCGGCGGTGGCCCGGTCGAAGTCCTTCTCCCCGCCCGGGTGCAGACGGGTGCCGTACGCGGTGTAGAGATCGCGCAGGACCCCGTCGCCGTGGCGCGCGGCGGCCGCCGTCGCCACCCGCACCGGGCCGAGCGAGCGGTCCACCAGGTCCCGGTACCAGTCGGGCAGTTCGTTGCCCTCGTTGTGGAGGTAGAGGCTCATCACGTGGAAGCGGAGGTCGATCTCCCGGAGCCGTTCCACCTCCAGGATCCAGCGGGAGGTGATCCAGGCGAAGGGGCAGGCGGGGTCGAACCAGAAGTCCACCCGGGTGCGGGCGGGGGCGTGCGTACGGGGCGTGTCCTCGGTCGTCATGCGGGCAGTCTTCCGGTCGGGCAGCCCACCCGGGTGGGCAACTTCGCACCTGCCGGAGTGGGCCACTTTCCCGTGTGCTTCGATGCCCCGATGACGAGCGAGCACGCGAACCCCACCGTCCGGCGGCGGACCGACGACGACCTGGACGCCTGTGTGCGGCTGCTGCGGGAGGTGCACGAGCACGACGGCTATCCGGTGAGCTGGCCCGAGCGCCCGGCCGCCTGGATCACGCCGCCGACGACCGTGGGCGCGTGGGTGGCCGAGCTGGACGGGCGGCCCGCCGGGCACGTGGGGCTGGCCGGGCCCCGGCCCGGCGAGGGGGCGCCCGGGGTGTGGGCCGGGCGGCCGGGGGCGGCCCCGGCCGTCATGGTGAACCGGCTGTACGTGTCCCCCTCGGCGCGCGGCCACGGCCTCGGCGCGCTGCTGCTCGCCGAGGCCGTCGCGGAGGCCCGGACCCGCGGCCTCCAGCCGGTGCTGGACGTGGCCGCGCACGACGGCGCGGCGGTCGCCCTCTACGAGCGGCTCGGCTGGCGGCGGCTGGCCACCGTCGCGCAGGAGTGGGGGCCGCACGGCACCGTGGCCGTGCACTGCTACGCGCACCCGGCGGCGGAGTAGGGCGGGCCCCCGTCCCGTCAGTCCTCCGACGGCTCCAGCCGCAGCGAGAGGGAGTTGATGCAGTACCGCTGGTCCGTCGGCGTGGGGTAGCCCTCGCCCTCGAAGACGTGGCCCAGGTGCGAGCCGCAGCGGGCGCAGCGGACCTCGGTGCGGACCATGCCGTGGGAGGTGTCCGCGACCAGCTCGACGGCCTCGCTGTCCTTCGGGTCGTAGAAGGACGGCCAACCGCAGTGGGACTCGAACTTCTCGTTCGAGGTGAAGAGGTCCGCCCCGCAGGCGCGGCAGGAGTAGACGCCCTTCGTCTTCGTGTCGGTGTACTCGCCCCGGAAGGCGGGCTCGGTCCCGGCCAGCCGGAGCACCTGGTACTCCGACGGGGTCAGCTGGGCCTGCCACTCCTCGTCGGGCTTCTCGACCTCGTACGCCATCGTTCGCTCCACTCCCTCAGTCGGTCAGGCGGGCGAGGATCCGCGGACCGAGGTCCGTGACGTCGCCCGCGCCCATGGTCAGAACGAAGTCGCCGGGGCGGACCATTCCCGCGATCACTCCGGCGACGGCGTCCTTGTCGTGGACGGGGGTCGCGTCGGCGCCCGCGGCGCGCGCCGCGTCGAGGATCAGCTCGCTGGTGACGCCGGGGATCGGGTCCTCGCGGGCCGGGTAGATGTCGAGGACGACGGAGGCGTCCGCGAGGGCGAGGGCGTCGCCCATCTCCTTGCCCAGCTCCTGGGTGCGGGAGAAGAGGTGCGGCTGGAAGACGACGAGGAGGCGGGCGTCGCCGACGGCGCCGCGCATGGCCTCCAGGTCGGCGGTCATCTCGGTGGGGTGGTGCGCGTACGAGTCGATGACCCGGACGCCCCCGGCCTCGCCCTTGGGCTGGAGGCGGCGGCCGACGCCGGTGTAGGCGGTGAGGGCCTGGGCGAGGGCGGCCGGGTCGAGGCCCGCGTGGGCGCCGGCGGCGAGCGCGGCGGCGGCGTTGTGCGCGTAGTGGCGGCCGGGGACGGAGACGGTGAAGACGTGCTCGACGCCGTCCATCACCACGCAGACCTCGCTGGTCATGCCCTTGGGCGTGATGCGGCGGATCCACACGTCGGAGGTCTCGGCCTCGCCGACCGTGGTGATCATCAGGTCCCTGCTCCCGGAGACCCGGGCGGCGAGCTCGCGGGCGCCGGGGTGCTCGCCGACGACGAGGGCGCCGCCGGGGCGGATCTTCGCGGCGAACTTCTCGAAGGACTCGTAGATCTCGTCCATGGAGGCGTAGTTGGCGTGGTGGTCGAGCTCGACGTTGAGGACGATCGCGACCTGGGGGTCGTACTTCTGGAAGCTGCGGTCGCTCTCGTCGGCCTCGGCGACGAAGACCTGGCCGTCGCCGTGCCGGGCGTTGGTGCCGGGGCCCGCGAGGTCGCCGCCGATCGCGTAGGACGGGTCGAGGCCCAGCTCGGTGAGGGCGACGGCCAGCATCGAGGTGGTCGTCGTCTTGCCGTGGGTGCCGGCGACGGCGATCGACGCCAGGCCGTCCATGAGGGAGGCGAGCGCGTCGGAGCGGTGCACGACGGGGATGCCCAGCTCGGCGGCGCGGGCCAGCTCGGGGTTGTCGGCGCGGATGGCGCTGGAGACGACGACGGCGGAGGCGTCGTCGGCGAGGTGCTCGGCGGCGTGGCCGAGGTGGACGGTGACGCCGTGGGCGCGCAGCGCCTCGGCGGTCGGGGAGTCCTTGGCGTCGCTGCCCGCCACCTTGGCGCCGCGCTGGGCGAGGATCTTCGCGATGCCCGACATTCCGGCACCGCCGATGCCGATGAAGTGCGGCCGTTCCATGGCGGCAGGGATGGCGGGTGCCATGCGGTTCTCTCCCCGGGTGTGCGTACGACGTGACGGTCCCAGGGTAGTGGCTGCGCGCGGGGCCCCCGGGGGCACGGGCGGGCCGTGTCCCCCGGGGGGCGGTGCGGCTACTCGCTGTGCGCGAAGAGCTTCAGGACGGGGACGCCGACCTTGTGGCGGGCCCGGGAGGCCCAGTCGCGGTGGAAGAACTCCTCGACGTAGTGCGGGGCGGTGAGGACGATGACCTCGTCCGCCTCGGACTCCTCGACGACGGACCTCATCTTGTCGAGGGGGTGCTCCTCGACCACTTGTCCGACCGCTTCGCAGCCCGCCTCTCTCAGTGCCCGGAGGGAGTGTTCGAGGGCCAGTCCGGCCGGGCCGAGGGCCTCCTTCCCCTCCGGTTCGTCGCCCTCGCGGGCCGCCTCCTTGAGTTCCCCCATGGCCACGTCGTCGATGGCGCGCAGCAGCACATCGGCCTGATCACCGCGCGGCTGCATCAGCACGATGAAGGACACGCCCTCGTCGCCGTGCAGGGTGGTGACGAATTCCACGTCCACGGACGTCAGGGGCTTCTCGATCATCAGAACGCTTGTGAACACCTCAGGAGCCCTTCTGCGGAAACCATCCTTCCCCGTGTCCCCACGGGGACTGCGACTGTGATTGTGCCCAGCCGCAGCTAAGCGGAACGGCAAATTCCGCTGATTGTCAGATCCGACGGTAGCGGCTGAAGAGGAAGCCGTCCTGCTCCAGCAGAGAAGCCAGCCCAAAGCGTGTCGGAACCTCGACGGAGGGGCCGTGCGCGATCCGCTGGGCGTCGCCCGCCGTCATCGTCGGGGAGAGCGTCAGACACAGCTCGTCGAGCACCCCCGCCGCCGTGAACTGGCCGAGCAGCCGGGGCCCGCCCTCGGTGAGCTGGCGGCGCAGCCCCCGCTCCGCGAGCAGCGCCGCCGCCCGCGCCGGGTCCACCGCCGCGCCCTCCCCCGCGAACAGCACCTCGACGCCCGCCGCCCGGGCCGCCGCCACCCGGTCGGACGGCGCCCCGGCCCCGGTCAGCACCAGGGTCGGCACCAGCGGCTCGGTGAACAGCGGCGCCGAGAGGTCCAGGCCGAGGGAGGCCGTCACGACCGCGACGGCCGGTGCCGGGCCCTGCCCGGCGGCGGCCCGGCGGGCCGCGAACGCCTCCCGGGCGCGGGCCGGCCGGTACCCCTCCCGGCGCACCGTCTCCGCGCCGACCACGACCACGTCCGCGAGCCCCCGCAGGGTGCCGAAGATCCGCATGTCGGCGTCGGAGGAGAGCGGCTGGGAGCGCCCCTCGTGCTGGCCCGCGCCGTCCAGCGAGGAGACCATGTTGGCCCGCAGCCAGAGCTCCTCCCCCTCCGGGTACGCATAGGCGTCGGCCAGCTCCAGGAGGGACCATTCCCGGTCGGCCCCCTGGTCAGAGGCGGTGGAAGCTGTCATGTCCGTCACAGGGAAGAGGCGTCGCATCCCCGCAGTCTGACATGGCGCATACAGTGGAGAACTGTGTCGACCCGTACCCTGAATGAAGCCGCCGCCGCGGCCCCGGCCTCGCTCTGCGAGCGTGAGCCCCGTGTCCCCGCCGACCGTCTGGTCGCCGAGATGGTCCCGCCGCCGCGCTTCGACTCGGTGCGCTTCGACACGTACCTACCGGACCCGAACCAGCCCAGCCAGAGCGAGGCCGTCAAGGTCCTCTCCGGCTTCGCCGAGTCCCTCGGCGGGGCGCACGCCAGCGGTGCGGGCAAGCGCCGCTGGTTCGCCCGGAAGCCCGCCGCCCCCACCGGGCCGCGCGGCGTCTACCTGGACGGCGGGTACGGCGTCGGCAAGACCCACCTGCTCGCCTCCCTGTGGCACGCCACCCCCGCCGAGCCCGCGCTCAAGGCGTTCGGCACCTTCGTGGAGCTGACGAACCTGGTCGGCGCGCTCGGCTTCCAGCAGACCGTCCGGACCCTCGGCGGGCACCGCCTCCTGTGCATCGACGAATTCGAACTGGACGACCCGGGCGACACCGTCCTCGTCTCCAGCCTGCTCGGCAAGCTGGTCGAGTCGGGCGTGGCGCTCGCCGCCACCTCCAACACGCTCCCCGGCAAGCTCGGCGAGGGCCGCTTCGCCGCCGCCGACTTCCTCCGCGAGATCCAGGGCCTCTCCGCGCACTTCCGGCCGCTGCGGATCGACGGCGAGGACTACCGCCACCGGGGTCTGCCCCAGGCCCCCGCCCCGTACTCCGAGCAGGTCGTCACCTCCACCGCCTACGCCACCCCCGGCGCCTCCCTGGACGACTTCCCGCACCTGCTCGAACACCTGGCCAAGGTCCACCCGAGCCGGTACGGCGCCCTCACCGACGACCTGTCCGCCGTCTGCCTCACCGACGTGGGCCCGGTCCCGGACCAGTCGACCGCGCTGCGGCTCGTCGTCCTCGCCGACCGGCTGTACGACCGCGAGATACCCGTCCTCGCCTCCGGGCTCCCCTTCGACCGGCTGTTCGGCGACGAGATGCTGAACGGCGGATACCGCAAGAAGTACTTCCGCGCCATCTCCCGGCTCACCGCCCTGGCGCGGGACGCAAAGGGGCTCGTGGCCCAGTAGGTTGGGCCGTACCCCCCGGCGGGGAGCCGTACCCCACCGGGGCCGTACCCCACCGAAAGGGAGCCATCATGGCCACCGTCCGTCACGCCCACACCGTCTGGGAGGGCGACCTCCTCAAGGGTTCCGGAGTCGTCAGCCTCGACTCCTCCGGCCTCGGCTCGTACGACGTCTCGTGGCCGGCCCGCTCCGAGGAGCCGAACGGGAAGACCAGCCCCGAGGAGCTCATCGCCGCCGCGCACTCCGCCTGCTTCTCGATGGCCCTGTCGCACGGCCTGGCCGGCGCGGGCACCCCGCCCACCCGCCTGGAGACCAAGGCCGACGTCACCTTCCAGCCGGGCGAGGGCATCACCGGCATCCACCTCACCGTGCGCGGCGAGGTGCCGGGCCTGGACGCCGGCCAGTTCCAGGAGGCCGCCGAGGGCGCCAAGAAGAACTGCCCGGTCAGCCAGGCGCTCGCGGGCACCACGATCACCCTGACGGCCGAACTGGCCTGACGCCCCGGCCGGGCCGGCGGCCCGGCGGCTTTACGCCGTTCGAGGAGGGGCGGACCCGCCCCGCGCATCAGGCGCCCCGGCGCGTGGTACGTACAGCGGGTCCACCCCTGTCCCCGGCGGGAAGGCCGTCCCATGTCCGTGACACGACGTCAGCTCCTGGCCCGCGGCGGTGCGTCCGCCGTCGGGATCGCCTTCACCGGCGCCCTGGCCGAACTCTTCACCGGCGGCCCCGCCGCCGCCGTGCCGCGCGGCCGCTACGGCCCGCTGCTGCCCGACCCGGCCGGTCTGCTCGACCTCCCCGCCGGGTTCTCCTACCGGGTCCTCTCCCGCGAGGGCGATCCGCTGCGCTCCGGCGAGGGGCCCGTGCCCAGCCACTGCGACGGCATGGCCGCCTTCGCGGGCCGGGACGGCGGGGTGCGGCTCGTCCGCAACCACGAGAACCGCCCCGAGGCCCGCCACCCCGTCCCCCAGGTCCCCGGCCTCGTCTACGACCGGGGCGGCAAGGGCGGCTGCACCGTCCTCGCCCTCGACGCGGACGGCGACGTGCACGCCGAACACGTCGGCATCGCCGGCACCGCCGTCAACTGCGCGGGCGGGCCCACCCCCTGGGGCACCTGGCTGACCTGCGAGGAGACCGAGGACACGGCCGGAACCAAGGGGTACGAGAAGGACCACGGCTTCGTCTTCGAGGTCGACCCGGCCGACCCGAGCCGCACCGGGGCCGTCCCGCTCACCGCCCTCGGCCGCTTCGCGCACGAGGCCGTCGCCGTCGACCCGTCCACCGGGATCGTCTACGAGACGGAGGACGCCTTCGACCATCCCTTCGGCCTCTTCTACCGCTTCCTGCCCGAGCGGCCGCGCGGCGGCACCGGCTCCCTGCGCGCGGGCGGCGCCCTGGAGGCACTGCGCGTGCCGGGCGTCCCCGACCTGTCGGTGGTCCAGGAGGCCGGGACGGTCCTCGAACGCGTCGAGTGGGTGCCGGTGCCGGACCCGGGCGCGGCCGGGACGCCGATCCGCCTCCAGGACTTCGGGCGGCGCGGCATCACCCACGCGCAGAAGCTGGAGGGCTGCTACTGGGGCGGCCGGAACGTCCACTTCGTCTCCTCCTTCGCCCGCGCGTCCGACGGCTCGGGCGCCACCCACTTCGGGCAGGTGTGGACGTACGACCCCCGGAAGCGGAGCCTCACCCTCGCCGTGGTCTTCGGCCCCGACACCGACGTGCGGCTGCCCGGCGAGAGCCCCGACAACATCTGCCTCGCGCCCACCGGCGGCCTGATGGTCTGCGAGGACGGCGCGGGCGCGCAGCACGTCTTCGGGGTGACCCGGAAGGGCGAGGTGTACCCGGTCGCGCGCGGGCGCCAGGACATCGGGGCGCCCGGCGCCCCCGAGTGGGGGGAGTTCGCCGGGGTCACCTTCTCCCCCGACGGCTCCACGATGTACGTGAACTGCTACACGCCGGGCACCACGTTCGCCGTGACCGGGCCGTGGCACTGAGCCCCGCCCGGGGTCAGGCGAGGGTGACGGCGCTGCCCCACCAGTAGTTCTGCGGGACGTTCCACGAGCGCAGCGGCGTACCGAACTCGCCGGAGGCGTTGGGCTTGAAGGTGTAGAAGGCGGCCCGTCCGTCGCTGTAGCCGTAGAACGCGGCCACGTCGGACCGGCCGTTGCCGTCGTAGTCGCCCGAGGCGATCTGGACGTGCTCGATCCACCAGTTGCCGGGCGCGGTGGTCCACGACTTCACCGGGCTCCCGAAGGTGCCGTCGGCGCGGGTGGCGAAGGTGAAGAGGGCGACGCCGCCGTCCTCGTAGCCGTACATCGCGGCCACGTCCGCCCGGCCGTCGCCGTCGTAGTCCCCGGCGGTCAGCTTCACGTTCTCGCCCCACCAGTACTTCTCCGGGACGTTCCAGGACTTCACCGGGTCGGAGAAGCCGCCGTCGGTGCGGGACTTGAAGGTGAAGAGGGCGGCGCGGCCGTCGTTGTAGCCGTAGAAGGCGGCCACGTCGTCGCGCCCGTTGCCGTCGAAGTCGCCCGAGGCCAGCTTCACGTTCTCGCCCCACCAGTGGTCCGCCGGGACGTTCCACGAGCGCAGCGGCGTACCGAATCCGCCGGTGGCGGTGGACTTGAAGGTGTAGAGGGCCGCCCGGCCGTCGCTGTAGCCGTAGAACGCGGCCACGTCGTCACGGCCGTCGCCGTCGAAGTCGCCCGAGGCCAGCTTCACGTTCTCCGGCCACCAGTTGCCCGGCGCCGTCGTCCACGACTTCACCGGTGCGGCGAAGCCGCCGTCGGGCCGGGCCAGGAAGGTGAACAGGGCCACCGAGCCGTCGGCGTAGTCGTACATCGCGGCCAGGTCCGCCCGGCCGTCGCCGTTGAAGTCGCCGGCCACGGGCTTGATGCTGCGGTGGGTCCAGTTCCCGGGGGTCGTGCTCCACGACTTGACCGGGTCGGCGAAGCCGCCGTCGCTCCGGCCGAGGAAGGAGAAGAGGGCGACCGAGCCGTCGGCGTAGCCGTAGAAGGCGGCGTTGTCGTCGCGGCCGTCGCCGTTGAAGTCCGCGCTCACCCGGGAGGCGGCGTCGTCGCGCCAGGCCGGCTCGACGGGTTCCGTCGGCTCGTCGGGGAAGGGCTCGGCCCTGTCGCCGCCGAGGCCCGCGCGGGGCCCGCAGACGGGCCAGGCACCCTCGCCCTGACCGGCCAGGACCTTCTCGCCTATGAGGATCTGCTCCTTCTTGGTGGCCAGGTTCGGGTAGGTGGCGTAGTTGCTGCCGCCGTACGCCCGCCAGGTGCTGAGGGAGAACTGGAGGCCGCCGTAGTAGAGGCCGTTCGAGCTGACGATGGACCAGTTGCCGCCGCTCTCGCACTGGGCGACCTTCTCCCAGGTGGCGAGCGAGGCGGCGGAGGCCGACTGCGCCGGGGTCAGGGCGGCCGCGCCCAGCAGCAGGGCCGTCGTGAGGGCGGCGCGGGCTCCCGTACGGAAGGTCTTGCGTCCCATGGAATGTCTCGTTTCGTGACGAAGGGCGGCGGCACGGACCGTGCCGCCGCCCTGGTGCGGTGTGCGGGTCAGCCGAGCTTCACGTGGTCGCCCCACCAGTACTCCGCGGGGACGTTCCACGAGCGCAGCGGGGTGCCGAACCTTCCCGCCGTGTCCGGCTTGAAGGTGTAGAAGGCGGCCCGTCCGTCGCTGTAGCCGTAGAACGCGGCCACGTCGGACCGGCCGTTGCCGTCGTAGTCGCCCGAGGCGATCTGGACGTTCTCGATCCACCAGTTGCCGGGCGCGGTGGTCCACGACTTCACCGGGTCGGAGAACGTGCCGTCGGCGGCGGTGAGGAAGGTGAAGAGGGCGACGCCGCCGTCCTCGTAGCCGTACATCGCGGCCACGTCCGCCCGGCCGTCGCCGTCGTAGTCCCCGGCGGTCAGCTTCACGTTCTCGCCCCACCAGTACTTCTCGGGAACGTTCCACGAGCGGACCGGGTCGGAGAAGCCGCCGTCGGTGCGGGACTTGAAGGTGTAGAGCGCGGCGCGGCCGTCGCTGTAGCCGTAGAACGCCGCCACGTCGTCACGGCCGTCGCCGTCGAAGTCGCCCGAGGCCAGCTTCACGTTCTTGCCCCACCAGTAGTTCTCCGGGACGTTCCACGAGCGCAGCGGGGTGCCGAACTCGCCGGTGGCGGTGGACTTGAAGGTGTAGAGGGCCGCCCGGCCGTCGCTGTAGCCGTAGAACGCCGCCACGTCGTCGCGCCCGTTGCCGTCAAAGTCACCCGAGGCCAGCTTCACGTTCTCCGGCCACCAGTTGCCCGGCGCCGTCGTCCACGACTTCACCGGATCCGAGAAACCGCCGTCGGCACGGGACTTGAAGGTGAAGAGCGACACCGAACCGTCGGCGTA
>NZ_BMUL01000025.1 GCF_014650175.1 Streptomyces termitum | reverse complement strand
GGGGGCGGAGAGCCTGTCGGCTCTTAAGTTGGGCCTGGCGGCCCAACTCCCGCCTGACGGCGGGAGAGTGGCGCGGCGTCATGCCTGACGGCATGACGGGGGTTGTGGGGGCTCGCCCCCTGACGGGGGCGATATGGGGGTGGGGGTTGGGCCTGACGGCCCAACGTGGGTTGGTTGTCAACTCCGGCCTGGCGGCCGGAGGTTAGTGGTGTGTCATGCCTGATGGCATGACAGGGTGTTGGTGATTGCCCTTCCCTGGCGGGAAGGGGGTGCTTTATCTGGGGCGCCTGCCGACGTCTTGATGTCATATGGGTTTGTTGGGCAGTGATTTGATTTGGTGGTACCTCCCCTGGCGGGGAGGTTGCCGTGGTGTTGCGGGGGTTTGCGCGGTGGGGTGGTTGTTTCGAACGCCGTGGCATCTGGTTTCCGTCTTATGGGTGGCGATAGGGCCGACTCACACGTGGTGGGGTGTGGTGGGCTCACGCTTGATCAGGGCGGGGTGCTGTTTCTGCTCAGGGTGTCCTCTTCGTACACACGTTTCTCCAGGGGCTGGCGCCCCTGACCGACGCGCGGGCGGAAGCCGCCCCTCTGCGGAGCAGGCCCGGGAGGCATGGGATCCGGCCAAGTTCCAGCCGGTGATAGCCGGACATGGTGAGACACCGTCGGACAGGGGCGGACACCCGCGGACAACCACGGACGTCCACGGACGTGGGAAGGGTGTGGCCGAACCGTACCGGGCCGGGGAGCGGTCTCTGTTTCACCAGGGCCGAGGTGCGCCACACTCCCCCGTATGGCGAGCTTTCAGAGAAGGAAGGCAATCGGTGACGCCCATGAACAGCGCGTCGCCCGCGAACTCAACCACCGCGGCTGGCACGTCAGTCCCTGGGGACAGGGCATCATGGGCGAGCCCATACGGCTCGCCCTGCATCACACCACCAGCTCGCTGCGCTGGACGCCCGACCTCATCGCCGCCCGTGAGCGGCAAGTGGTCCTGATCGACTGCAAGAGCCGCATGACCAGTCGCGCAAGCCGACGGCACGTCGTCGAGCGCGCCGCAGTCAACGCCCACCTCCAGCTCGTCGCCTGGACCGCCCTCCCCCTCTACTACGTCTTCGACCTCCTCACCCCCTACGACGCCCTCGGTTACGGGCAAGAAGGCCCCCGAACAACTGCTGGCTCCGGGTCGCCCTACCCCCTCGTCCCCGCCGACCGGTCCATGCCGTTCGAGAACGTCTTCGGCCGGTCCGGCGGGCTCCTGGCGGCCTGAATACGGCGGCGCAGGTGACGCGCTTTCCAGGCTTCTCTCCCACCCCTCACCCTTGTTCTCCCTCCCTTCCGCAACAGAGAAGGAAACGAACCACCAGTCAGGCCGTGGCCGCAAGGTCCTACCGCCCGGTCAGTCCATATAGGCCCGTGCGATACGCCTCCCCTGCTCGTCCACGTCCTCGGTCAGCCGGTAGCTCCAGCCGGCCTCACGCAGCACTTCGCCTTCGTCGGTTGCCTCGGTTGCCTCGGTTGCCTCGGTTGCCAGGATCCGACCGTGCTCCGGGCCATACATCAAGATCATCTTTGTCATGGCCCGGACTGTAGAGGGCTCTGCCGCTACCGTCGCGTGCACAGGGCAGGACAGGAACGCCTATCCAGAACCGCGGGACAACCACCCGCCCTCTCGCACGCTGCCCAACCCGTCCAGGTCGTCGTCGACGGCACGGGCGACCATTACGTCGAGGAACATGCGCGGCGGAGCAGCCCTGCGGGCCAGGCGCCACCAGTTTGAACGTGCCCCGTACATGACAGGCGGGGTACAGGGGTGATCATGGCCTGTCACTTTGCGGCAGTATCTGCCATGGCGCCTGCACTCCCGGCCCGGGCCGACAGCATCGGTTCCATGGACTTGGTAGATCTCGTCGCTGTCGCCACCGCTTTCCTCACGCCTCCCATCGCGTTCCTGGCCGCCTTGTGGGCCAGGCGCAGCGGCAGGCAGTCGGCGGACGCGACCGTCGTTTCGGGCGTCAACCAGGCCCATGGCTCCGTGGCCGCGGCCCGTGTCCAGACGCGTGGAGAGCTCAAGCTGCGGCAGCAGACCGCACTGGCCGACACGTCTGCCGCCTTCCTGCGGGCCTGCGACGCGCTCGCGCGCACCGTTGAGCAGCTGCCCGGCCTCGCGCTTGAGGAGCGTCACGCTCAGCTCACCCCTCACGGCATGGCAGTGGAGACGACACTGGGTTCGTTGGAGCTCCTGGCGCCACCGGAGCTTCTGCGTCATGCAAAAGCGCTGCGGGAGTACTGCCGGACGCTGGAGAAGCTTGCGCTGGACAGGGCAGTGCTCCGGTCAGCTGTGCGGGCTCTGGAGGGCGGCTGGTGCCCGTTCAATGCGGAGACCTGTGACCACGATCATCATGGCGCAGCGTTCGTGGCGTGGGAGTTCCTCTTGGAGTGGCCTGAACGGGAAGATGAGGAACGGTGGAGGGACCGGGGTCTCCTGGAGTACTGCCTCCAGGAGAGCCGGTGCATGGCCGAGGGCGAGATAGCCGGTGTTCTTGCGGTCGTCGACCGTGTGCCGGCTGCCTGGTCGCGGATGATCGGCGGCCCTGTCCGCGATCCGCTCATGGAACGGTTCGCTTCCCTGCGTGCGCCGTTCGTCGAAGCCGCCCGCGCGGCACAGTCTCTGGTACCACCGGCTGAACCTGATGGGTTGAGAACAGGGGTGAGCGACGCTGTCAACGTGGCAGCACCCTCGGCAGTTTCTCGCTCCTCCTTGTCAGCCTGATCCACCGAGACCAACGATCCTGTCGTCATGGGCCTGTTGTCTCCTCATCTCCTGGCTCCCCAAGACCGCCGCCGCTTTTCTCAGCGGGGCCGGGAGCAGGGTTGTTGCCTGAAATCTCGCAATAAAAATTCTCTTCTACCTTCGATATCAAGGCGTGGGGGCGCGATGGCGCCTTCGATTTGGTCGAGCACTGGTAGTGGTCGCCTTGTGTGGTGCGAGACGTGCCCGCGTCCGGCTGGCCTCCTGCCCGTCCGGCATCAAAGACCGCCTCGAGAGCGAAGGGCGCAGGGCTGCCCCAGCGGATCTCCTGGCTGACTCTGCGATGCTGGAGGCCGATCGAGAGGGGCCGCAGCGATGCAGTGGAAGATCCATGGGGAACGTCCGATCTACGAGAACAGCTGGGTGAACCTGTGGCTCACCGACGTCGAGACGCCGGACGGGAACCGGTGGGAGCACCACGTCGTGAAGCTCCGTCATCTGGACGTGGCCGCCGTGGTCAACGAGCGGCGCGAGGTGCTGATGATGTGGCGGCACCGCTTCATCACGGATGCCTGGGCGTGGGAGCTGCCCATGGGCCTGGTCGAGGAGGGCGAGACGCCGGCCGATGCGGCGGCCCGTGAGGTGCTGGAGGAGACCGGCTGGCGGCCCGGTCCCATCAAGCCGCTGATCTACGCCGAGCCGGCCAACGGCATCACCGACTCCCAGCACCATGTCTTCCGGGCCGACGGGGCGACGTACGAGGGTCCGCCGACGGAAAAGAACGAGTCGGACCGGATCGAGTGGATCCCGCTGGCCGACGTGCGGGGCATGATCGACCGCCGCGAGATCGTCAGCAGTGGCTCTCTGGTCGGGCTGCTCTACGTCCTCATGGACGAGGCGATCCGCTGACCTGACGCGGACTGGTCTTGTGGTGCACGGCCGGTCCCGTGCACGTGCGAAGAGCACAGGACCGGCTCACGGTGCGCACCCGTCCTGTCCGGGGTGCCGTCCATGACCGTACAGACGCTGTGACCTCGCCACCTCCCAGGCGCGCCACGCGGGTGGTTGGTCATGCCATGGTCATCCACTGCGTCCCTGAGCCTCAAGCAGCCCCATCGCTGCGTCAACCTCGTCGAAGGCACCCTCCAGGCCGGGCTTGACCACGTCGACGGCCAGACCGAGGCCCTCCTCCACATCACCCACGCCCGTGCCTACGCCGCAGTCAACGATGGTCCTTCCGCCGCACACCCTGCTCGTGGCGGAAGACGCCCTTCTCCTGGACGACGGTCCCCAACCCGGCTGCTCCCGCGTCAGCGGCCTTGTCGTCGGCACCAGGGCCAACCACATCACGCGCACCCTCGCCACCCACATTGGCACCGAACAACAGCACCGGGATGCCCTCGTCCGTTGGGACCCGGACAAGTACAAGCTCCTCCATGCCTTAACGCATGAGGCACGACAGCCCTCACCCCTGAGCGATCCGGACCAGCGGGGGCTTCGTCGTTCTCGGGATCAGACGGTCTGCTCGATGTGCTCGAAGATGTCCGCGTCGGTCTCCTGCTGCCACTTGGGAAGGGCATCCCAGTCGGCGACGTATCCGGCTTTCGGGTCCTCGATGTGCTTGTGGATCTGCGCGATCCAGCACAGGGCGACGAAGCGGCCCTTCTGCTCCCGGCTCAGCTTGGCCGTCTGCCCGCCGCTCACCTGGACGAAGTCGCGCACCTGGCCATAGACGGCCGCCGCAGACTGCCGTTCCCACTCCGGCGTCTCGTCCCACGGTGCGATGTATCCCGGCTTCGGTTCCCCGGGGAAGTGCTTCTTGGCCCCGGTGATCCACGCCTCGCGAAAGATCCGGCCGTCCTCGTTCATGCTGTCGCCCTTCCTCATCAGACAGTCGCTCCGATCTTCTGGGAGAACCGGCGCGGCCCCGGCATCTCCGGGTGCATCATCAGCAGCTCCGCAGTGATCCCCCGCACCTTCGGCCGAGTCGCCTCCTCCGGTGCGTACGATGCCAGGGCGCGGAGAGCGTGGAACGTCATCTCGGGCTCGTCGAGCGCCTGCCAGACCCGGGCGACGTCCATGCACATGCGTCCCCGCCGCTCGGCCGTCGGAAGCCGCCGCGGATCGAGCTTCTCCGCGTACCTCAGCGCCTGGTCGTCCTCGCCGAGGGCGTGGTGGACGGAGATGCGGAAGCCGCATGTTTGGGCTTCCCCGAACTCGCCGGGGATGTAGAGACGCTGTGCGGTCGTCTCCCGGCGCTTCCCGTCTCCTCGGCATCGCCGATCAGCTCCATCGCCTGCCCCCGCCAACCGGCCTGTGCCGCACTGTAGGACGCTGTCAGCATCAGCGTGCCCCGCATCGCGAGTTCATCCGGATGCTGACCCAACCGTCCGGCCGCTTCCTGGAGATGGTCGATCGCAGCCTGATAGTCACCGCTGCGGCGCAGGGAGACGCCCATGGAGTGCGCGGCTTCGCCCATCACCACCGGGTTGCCGGTCAGCTCCGCCTGGGCCCGTGCCCGTTCGGCCGCGACCCACGCCATGCCCTGGTAGTTCTTGATCGCGAGCTGTGCGAGCAGGACGTAGGCGCGGGCGGCGATGTCGTGGGCCTGCGAGGCGAGGGAGCCGGAGATCAACGACGGTAGCGTCCGCCCTAGCTTGCTGTACTGGGCCGCCTGGAACACCGTCCGGGCCTCGACGAGCGCGGAGAAGAGCGCCTCACGCGACGCCTGCCGTGCGTCGGGGAGGTGGAACAGGGACCGCTCCACCAGCTCCTTGGGGTCGGCCGCGGCGGCTGCCGTGCTGGGCAGCGCGGCGGCGATTCCGACCCCCAGCCCGAGTGTGAGCACTTTTCGGCGGTGCACGGCATCCCCTTCGAGTCCGACGTCAGCAGCAGTCAGCCCCAGGACACCACATAAGGCGAGCAGCGTGTCCTCGTCCGGCTGGATCTTGTCGTTTTCGACCCGTGAGAGCCATGAGCCGGAGTATCCGACGGCCTTACCGACCTCACTTTGTGACAGGCGCTTGGCGTTCCGAGCCTGTCGCAGCACATCCCCCAGTGAATCGCCCATGCACGGAGTGTGCCGATCGACGCACAGACTTTGCAGCCCCTCCGTCAGACATAGTCCGAACGGACGCAGCCGCGTTGACTGTTCATACGCCCCCCGGAGCTTGGACTCAGGTGGCTCCCCGCAGCAGCGGGCCGCAACGCGTCCGTTCGCCAATGCGGCCCGCTGCTGCCCGCCCCGACCGAGGAGAAGCCGATGACCGCGCCCTTCCCTCACCGCTCGCCGGACTCCGGCGCCCAAGGTGAGCCCCGGCTGTACGGCGTCCCGAGCCGCGATCTGGTGGCCCTCGCCGAGGCCGGATGGGAGAGGTTCCTGGCCGCCGCCGAAGGCGAGCAGCCGGAGACCGATTCCGGTCAGTGACGGTCGCCGACTTCCCGAGGTATCGCACGGCTGAGCGCTTCCGCACCCTCCATGACCTCTCGCGCAAGGAGCCCTTCATGAACACCGGTCACTCCATCGCACAGCTTCCCGCCCGAGCCGCGTGGGACGAGAAGGGCACCGTCGTGGTGCCGGACGTCCTGGAGCTCGACCGCTTCGAGGCCATCGTGGCCGAGGCGAACGAGCGCGTCGGGCTCGCCACCGCGCACATCCACGACCACACCGCCGCGCACCGGGAAGGCTCCTTCGCCACCCCCGTGCACTGCGCCTTCATCCCGCCCGGCCCCGTCCTGGAGAACCTGGCCTACGACAAGGGTCTCTTGACCGCGCTGCGCAAGACCACCGGCATCCCGCGCCTCATCCCCCGCGGCGGGGCCGTCGTCCTGTACGAGAAGGGCGACTTCCAGGGCATCCACACCGACTCGGTGAAGTCCACGGTGACCGTGGCCATCGCCCTCACTGAGAACCTGCCCCCGATGGGCTGGGCCCCGCACCTGCACAACGCCCACCCCGACCAGCTCGGCGAGGTCGTCAGCGAGCGCGGGATCTTCCCGAGCGGCGAGGGCTTCACCAGCCTGGAGCACCCCTACGGCGACGGGAGCGTCCGCGCCTTCGCCGGGTACGCCGTGCCGCACTGGCGTCCGCGTCAGCCCGCGAGGGGGATGCTCGCCACGATGTCCTTCATGGACCTGTGATGGGGACCGTGCTGCGCCAGACGTGGCTCGCCGAGGGCCGCGCGGACGTCCCGCCGGACGTCATCAGCTCCTCCCTGTGGGAGGAGATCGCCCAGGAAGCCGAGCAGTGCGAGCCGCACTCCGTGGTCCGCCACAACCAGCGGCCCGGCCTGCTGCCGATGCGGGACGGCTCGATCACCTCCCCCCAGCGCTGCCGCGTCCACCCCGGCGGTCCGGCGCTCAGCTCCCTGGCTATGTCCAAGGAACTCGCCGAGGTCGCCGGCGAGGCGACCAGCCAGACGAAGATGACGCCGATCCGCTTCGGGTTCAAGTTCTACGCGCCCGGCGACTACATGCACGTCCACTGCGACGACGGGAAATGCGAGATCACTTTCTCGTGCGGCCTCACCCCCGGCCTCGCCGCGATGGGCTGGCTCCCCAACCTGCGCTGGCTGACCACCGAACAGGTCACCGAGCGCCTCGCGGACACCCCGTACCCCGACGGTGGCGAGGAGTTCCCCATCCGCCACCGCGTCCTCGCCGGATTCGACGGAAGCCGAATCCCCCACTGGCGTACCCCTCTCGACTCCCAGTCGCGCGAGGTACTGATCACCATCTGCTTCACCGACCTCACGGTGTAGCAGCAGCCCACCCGACAAGGAGCACCGATGCGCAACATCGAAGCCACCACCAAGGCAGTGGACCCGGCCGAGTTCGTGGCCGAGCTGCACGCCGAGGGCAACCTTCCGCAGAACACCGGCGGCGACCCGGCCGTGCCGGACTCCGCCTTCCCCGACACCCACACCTACGAGCACCCCGCCGTCTGACCCTCAGCGCGCCCGGTCGCCGGAGCTCCCTTCCCTGGGACACTCCGGCGGCCGGGCGCCGTCGTTACGCAGGAGCTGACTATGCACAAGACGTACTTCGACGGCACACACCGCACCCGCCCCCCGTCCGACACGTGGAAGGCCATCCGTCCGCTTCTCGACGGTTTCGGGATCACCCGGGTCGCCGACGTCACGGGCCTGGACGACATCGGCATCCCCGTCACCATGGCCGTCCGCCCGCTCGCCCGCACCCTGTCCGTCGCCCAGGGCAAGGGCGTCACCCGCGACGCCGCCCGCGTCTCCGGCGCCATGGAGGCGATCGAGGCATGGCACGCCGAGCGTTCCCTCCCGCCCGTCTCGGTACGGCGCACCCCGGCCACGGAGATGGGCCTGCCGTACCCGGTCACCGCGCTTGAGCAGCACGATGGGAGTCTCCTCACCAACCGCACCCGGCTGGACTGGATCACCGGCCGCTCCGCCGTGGACAACAGCCCCGTGCCCGTTCCTGTCGCGGCCGTGAAGATCGGAAGGGAGGCACACACCGACTGGCGGATGCACCTGCCCAGCGCCTCGACCAACGGCCTCGCCTCTGGCAACACCCGGTCCGAAGCCACCGTTCACGCCCTGTACGAGGTCATCGAGCGCGACGCCATCAGCGATCTCAACGACACCCCGCACACCGAGGACGCGCAGCTTCTCGCCCCTTGGAGCATCGACGACCCGCATTGCTCCGCGCTCCTCGGCCGGCTCCTCTCCGCGGCGGCCTGGTTCGAGCTGTGGCACCTCCCCACGCGCTTCGGCGTGCCCGTGATGGCCTGCTTCCTCTGGCGTGAGGACCAGCCCACCGTCCTCGTCAGCGGCTCCGGCGCCTACCTGGACCCGAGCGTCGCCCTGTCCCGGGCGATCACCGAAGCGGCCCAAACACGGTTGACCCTGATCACTGGAAGCCGCGACGACACCCACCCCGTCGTCTACCGCCCTGGCACACACCAAGGTCCCGCCCCGGCGTCCGCGCGGTGCACCCCCTGGGAGCACATCACCCGCCGGTACAGCTCGACGTTTCCCACCCACCAGGCCGAGGCCGCTTGCCTGGCGTCCGTGATCGCCGCGAGGGTCGGCGCCGCCCCGGTCGTGGTGGACCTGACCACGGGACCGTACGAGCGCGAGGAGTTCGCCGTGGTCAAGGTCTGCGCGCCGCACCTGCGCTACAGCTCCCGCCACATCATCCCCCGCCCGCGCCCGGAGGCCGCCGCATGACCATCCACGTCTTCGCGGGCCCTACTATCGGCGCCGACCGCATCCGCAAACTCGTGCCGCACGCGGTGCCGCACCCGCCGGTCAAGCACGGCGGTCTGCTCCGTCTCGCGCTGGGCCCCGGCGACGTCGCGCTGATCATCGACGGCGTGTGGCACCAGAGCGCTCCCGTGCGGCACAAGGAGATCCTCGCCCTCCTGGCCGATGGTGTCGCCGTGGTCGGCGCTGCCAGCATGGGAGCCCTGCGGGCTGCCGAGCTCGCCCCGTACGGGATGGTTGGCGTGGGGAGGATCTTCGAGGACTTCCACGCCGGCCGCCTGGACGCGGATGACGAGGTCGCCGTCCTGCACACCCCCGAAGGTGAGCAGCTCTCTGAGGCCCTCGTGAACATCCGCACGGCCCTCGACCGCTCCGTCTCGGACGAGAGGCTCAACAGCCACGACGCCCTGTCCCTCCTGGACCTGGCACGCTCCCTCCCCTACACCCGCCGGACGTGGCAGGCGCTCGGCCGCGTCGCGCGCAAGGCGGCCCTGGACGAGCCCTTCACTACGTTGGACGGCTGGCGGATGGCCCACCCGTACGACGCCAAACGCGAGGACGCCGAGGAGGCGCTGGCCCTGGTGGCGGCAGGCGTTCCGGTCCCGTCGGGCTCCGGGGCGTGGCGTGAGGAGCTGTGGAAGACCAGCTTCGTCCGGTACTGGACGGCGACTTTCCGTCCCACCGCGCCGGGCATCGAGATGCCGTTCCTCCCTCTCCTCCAGCATCAGCAGATCTACGACCCCGGTTTCCCGGCCTGGTGGCGAGCACGGGTCCTGAGCCGGATCGCGGGACTTCCCACCACGGTGCCCGCCGCACAGTTGGAGGCCGCGGCGATCGAGGCGGCCTCCGCCGACGGCATGAGCCTTACGGCCCTATCGCCGGAGCAGCGCACCTTCTGGCTGACGCCCGACGAGATGCAGTCCCTGCCCCAGAACGAGGCGCTGCTGCGCATCATGGTGCGCTCGGCCCGGCTCGACGGAGCATGGGACGCGTGGCCGGCCGGCCATGCCGAGGCCGGGGACCTGTTCGACTCACCCGTGCAGACAGCCGAGTGGGTGGCCGCCGCGTACCGGATCAACACGGCGGTTGCGGCCGGCAACCCCCAGCACACCATCGCGCATCTCGCCCCTGAGCGTCTCGCGCAGCATCTGCTCACTACCTGGGGCCTGGACCATCACACGGACTCGCCGACCCGTGACGCCGCCGCCCGCGATCGAGCATTCCGTGATTTCGCCGGGGCCGTCGAAGTCACCCGCGCTTTCTACCTCGGGGCCCGCGCCACCGAGGTCAGCTCGGAGTCGACGGACTCGTCCGTGACGGCCCGGGACAGCTCCCTGATCTGACGGATCAGCAGCGGTGAAGTGGCGGCGGCGGCGATCACGACGGCGGCTACCGCGAGGACGGCCCGTACACCGAGCAGCTCGGCAGCGGGACCGGCCGCGAGGTAGCCGAGGGGGACGGGAAGAAGCTGCCCCAGCGTCGAGTAGGAGGTGGTCCTGCTCAGCCGGTCCTTCGGGATGCGCTCCTGCACGAGACTGGCCCACGTGGTCATGCTGACCGCCAGGCCGGTCCCCGCAACTGCAGTCACTCCGATCAGCACCAGGACGGGCAGGTCGAGCGCCATCATGGCCAGCGGCAGCGCCATGAAGCCGGTGCCAAAGCACACCACCAGGCCGATCCGCCGGGGCTTCCACATCAGCGCGAGTGCGGCGCCGGCGATCAGGCCGCCCGTGAATCCGGACACGACCAGACCCCATGGACCGGAGCCGCCGAGGAACCGCTGGCCGTACACCGGGCCAAGGAGCTGATACCCGACCAGCCACATCGGAACGATGACCGAGCCCTGCACGACCATGATCCACAGCCAGGTGCGGGACCAGAAATCGCGCCAGCCCTCGCGCAGGTCGGTAACGAACCCCGCCCGCATCTTCACCCGGCTCGGTGCGAGCTTGATCTTCGCGCACAGCACAGCCGCCGCCGCGAAGGTCAGCGCGTCCCAGCCGATCACCCACGCGGGCCCCGCGACCGCGACCAGCACGCCGCCGAGCGCGGGGCCGCCGACCTTCACCGTGTTCTGCCCGATCTTGAGCAAAGCGTTCGCCGCGTGCCGCATCTCTTGGGGCACCACTTCGACGACGACCCCGCTGGCGGCTGGGGTGAAGAACGCGGACGCCGCACCGCACCCGGCGGACATGGCCGCCAGGTGCCACACGCGGGCCACGTCCGCGTACAGCAGCAGCGCGGCGAGGCCCTCGGCTGCGAAGCAGACGACGTTGCTCCATACCATCACGCGGGCCCGGGCCAACCGGTCGGCGACGACTCCCCCGACGAGCAGAAGCAGGATCTGCGGAACCATCCCGGCCGCGAGCACCAGGCCGAGGCCGCCGGCCCCGTCCTCGATGTGCAGAACGGCAAAGGCCAACCCGATCGGGGCCACCGCGGACCCGGTCCACGACAGCAGCCGCGCGGTGAAATGCAACCGGTAGGCCGGGACTGAAAGCGGGGCCGCAGCCGATCGGACGCGCGCTCCCCAGCCGATCCGAGGAAGGGCATCCGAATCGTCCCGCCGCCCCGCCACGCGCCCATACCGCAAGGTCAATCTCCGCCCAGGAAACACGAAGTCCCGGCGGCGAGACGCCACCGGGAACATCGGTACACCCTAGGGCACCTTCAAGATCGTCCGCCCCAGACTTCCCACTCACCCACCCGAACGAAGTCGTTTCTACAGCCACCAGGGAGCCCAGCCGCATTCGGCCTCAGACGTCTCGCGACCTCGGAGCCGGTCCAGGACACTCTCCTTTTCCAGCTCGTACGCGGCCTTGCCCCTGCGTGTCGTCCACGCCTCGTATCGGAAGGATCGGGGCCGTACGGGGCCGTCGGCGATTCCGGGGGCGTTCTCCTCCAACGTGCCTGCCTCTTCGACATACTCCTCGAAGGCTCGGCTGGCCTTGGACCAGCCGCCTTGACACTTCGCTTCGCGTTCGCGGCCCTTCCTGATGGATTCGATGGTGCGGCCAGCGGGAGCTGTGTCCGGTGAAACGGACGTCCAGTCCGGCGATCTCGTCGGCCCGGGTAATGACGTCGCCGACGGCTTCGGGGAATGCCGCGCCCATGGAATGAAGGTAACGGAACGTGAAATCGGTGGGATCGTCCTGGAGTCCAGCAGCTTCCTCTAGTGGTTGCTGTCGTTCCAGATGTTCCCCTGCTGCCTCGCGCCGATCCAGCTCCCGGAGCCGGCCTCAGGCGTGAGAGACAGGGATTCGCTGATGGGCTGCTCGACGGCGACCGCCTCCCATGTGTCCCGCACGGTTTGTTGAGGACCGTGCGGGCCTGTCTATGCTCCGGGTGTGCACTGCAGTGGTCTATCGGGCCTGGGAGTGCAGCCCGCTGGCGAGTTGGTCCTGGGCCATGGCGTCTCGCTCGGCCGATGTGAGCCACCGGGCAGTGGAGCCTGTGGTCGTGCGCTCCACCCACAGCACGTCGTCGACGGCTTCTGCGACGGCGTACAGGTGGCTGATGACCATGACCATGCGGTCGCCGCCGGCCTGTGCGCGGAGTACCTCCAGAGCCAGGTCCAGGGCGCTGGTGTCGAGGGCGGCGAAGCCCTCGTCGAGGAAGAGGGAGCCGAGAGCCGGCCCGCTGCGGGAGTGCAGTTCGGCCAGGGCCAGTGCCAGGGCCAGGGATGCCATGAACTTCTCCCCTCCTGACAAGCGGTTCGGGTGATGGGCGACGCCGGAGGTCCGGCTGATGATGTCGAAGTTGTCTGCGAAGCCGAATCGCCCGTCGGACATCTGGCCGAGCAGGTCGCTGGCGACCCCGAGCAGGGCGCGGGTGCGCAGCATGGTGAGGTGGCCCAGGAATTTGGCGTCGACCAGTTCGCGGCGGAGTACCTCAAGTGCTTCGAAGCGGGCTTCGCCTGCGGTGATGGCGAAGTCCAGATCTGCTGCCGGCTTGATCAGGTTCTCGGCTTCTTGCTGTTCGCGGCGCTGGTCTGTGGCCTCTTTGTCTGCCTGTGCTGCTGCGGCAACGAGGGGGTGGAGCGATTGGGGTGTGGTGAGGTCGGCGGGGGCGTCGATGTCGGCGAGTGCGGCTGCCTGCTCGCTGAGGCGGTTCTCGGCGGCGGATGCTCGCTCTGTCGCCGCGGTGGCCCGCTCCATGAGCTTGTCGCCGAGGTCCGAGGCCGCCGTTGCCAGGGTGGCGGCGTGGTGGCGGGTCTGGAAGATGGTCGGCTGGCCGGTTGTCTCGGGCAGTGCTGGACGGTCGGCTTCATCGAGGCAGGTGCACGCCTGGTATGCGGCCTGGACCCATGCGTCGAGGCGGTCGCGCAGTTTTTCGAGGGGGTGTTCCAGGAGCGTGGTGGTCTCGTGCTCGAGGGTGCGCTGGTCGGCGAGTACGGCGGTCTTCTCCGTCCGGGCTGCCTCCCTCTGGCTGAGCAGTTCTTCCTGTTCAGCCCGTGTGGCGCTGACGGCTGCGGCTGCGGCGTTTGTGTGTGCGACGAGGATGTCGGTCGGGTTGGGCGGCAGCATCGCCTGGATGCGAAGGGGAAGCCTGCCGATGTCGGCGGCGGTCCTTGCCACGGCCCGGCTGTGCCGCTCTTGCGCGGCAGATGCCTCCTTCTGGTTCCGCTGGTGCGTCTTGGCGCGTTCGGTCAGCGTTGCGCGGTCCGCTTTGACTGCAGCGGTGCGGTGGTACGCGTCGGACTGCAGCTGTTCCGCGTGCGTGTCGGCTTCCTGTTCGCATGTGGCGATGGCGGAGGTGATCGCTGCGGGGTCCTGTTCGGCCTGTTGCTGGGGCGGTGATGTGGTGGAGGCGCGGGCAGCGGTGGTGACGGCCAGCCTCACCGTGGCTGACTGGGCATCGAATTCCGTGCCTGCCTTGGTGGCCAGGTCCTGCAGGGTCCGAAAGGCTCCTTCCGCTTTCTGGGTGGCCCCTTCGGCTGCCTGCTGTGCGTAGGTGTGCTCGTTGTCGTGCTCGCGCACCGCTTTGTCGGCGGCGGTCACTGCGGCGCGGGCTTCAGCGCACAGTCTGGTGACCTCGGCGTATGAGTTCTTGGCCTGCTCCCGCTGGGTGTGCGCTCCGGCCAGTTCTTTTGTGTCGGCCGGGGCGGGATGGAAGTCGGCAGGGAGCTGTCGGTGGCACACGGGGCAGTCGTCGCCGGGCGCGACTCCGGCGGCGATCGTCGCAGCCGTCTTTCGCAGCTTCAGCGTTTCGAGGTGCGTTTCGGCCGTGGTGAGGGTCGCGTAGGCGGCAACTTCTTCTGTCTCAAGCCGGCCGAGATCGTCGCGGGCGGCTTCCTGGTGGTCCGCTGCGGCGGCGTGGGCACGCGCGGTGTCAGCGACGTACTGGGCTGCCGTGAGGGCCTCGCTCAGCGCGGTGCGGACAATGTTGCTGTGGGTGCGGATCTGCTTGCTGGTCTCGACAGCCGCACGGGCTGCCTCTGCTGCCGCTTCGATGTCTGCGGCCTGTTCGGCCAGCTTCGCTTCGGCCTGGGCGATGGCGTCGTGCTCGTTCTCGAGTTGCGCGGTGACGGAAGCCAGCCGATCGCGCTCGTCTCGGTGTTCTTCCGCTTTCTCTGCCAAGGTCTCCAGGAGCATTGCGGCCTGGACGAGGGCTTCACGGCTCTCTCCCTGGCCCTCTGCTGCGGCGATTGCTTCGGTCAGTTCCTCTTCCCTGGCCTTGGCCTGCTCGTTGCGCCGTTCGAGGAGGTCGCGCCGTTCCGCGAGTTCGGTGGCGGTCCGCTCGAGCGTGTCGAGGATGGTGTCGGCGTCGGCCACCTTGTGTGTGGTCAGGCTCTGGCAGGCGTTGGTGGCCGCCGCCGTAATGCTCCGGGCCTGTGCTGCTTCTTCCTGCAGTGCCGTGACACGCTTGATGGCGGTGTCGAGGCGTTGGGCATGGGCGGTGGCGGCGTCGGCGGCTGCACCGGCTGCGGAGGCCGTCTGGCGGGGATTGTCCGGCATGGAAGCCCGTTTGACTCGTGCTTCGGTGAGGAGTTGCTGGATTGTGCGGCCGTGTCGGGTCGCCAGGTCCCGGATCGCTTCCAGCGATTCGGCGCCGAACAGCTCACGGAGCCGTTCGCTGCGTTCCTTGGGGGCAGCGGTGAGGAGTTGGTCGAATTTGCCCTGCGGGAGGAGTCCGACCCGCAGGAAGGTGTCGTAGCTCATCTGCAGCACTGTTCTGATGCGGTTGTCGACGGCCGTGGCGCCGTCGGTCTCCTCGCCGGTGTCCAGGTTCTTCAGGTGGTGCCGGCCCGCGTTGGGGTTGGTGGCGTGCATGGTGCGGTGGACACGCCAGTTCTGACCGTCGTGCACGAAGGTGAGTTCGACACTCATGGCTTTTGCGCCGTCGGCGATGAGCTGGCGCGGCTCCTTCGCGTCCCAGGAGCTTTTGCGGAACAGGGCGAAGGTGATGGCGTCGAGCTGGCTGCTCTTTCCGGAGCCGGTGTCCCCGAGGACCGCGACGAGGCTCTTGCCGGTGAAGTCGATGGTGGTCTGGGTGGGGTAGCTGCGGAATCCGGTGAGGGTGAGGGTGATCGGCTTCATCGCGTGGTCTCCGCGTCGGTGGTGTCGATGCCGGTCAGCAGGCTGGAGCGGTCATGGGTGTCGAGGGGTTGGCCGGCGATGGCCGCGGTCAGCAGGGTTTCCTCGCAGCACGGTGTGGGGTCTTCGGGGTCGGGTTCGGCTCGCAGGTGTGTGAAGGCGGCCATGGCGCGGTCCAGGGCCGGGCCGCTGGTGCCTCGGTCGGCGAGGTAGTCGTGCAGGAGGTCGTTGATGTCGGGGAGTTCGGTGGCGGCCGTCTGCCGGTCCAGTACGCGGTGTGCTGTGCCGGAGCGGCGTTCGTCGATGTCGACGAGAGTTGCCCGGGGCAGCATTTTGGCGAGGGTTTCCGGCAGGGACGGGTCGAAGGTGTCGACGTTCACCACTGCTTTCACCCATGCGTCACCCACACGGGCGGCACGCGGGGCGATCTCTTCCAGGGTTCCTTCGAGCCGGACCAGGCGGCGGCCCGCATGGAGCTCTTGCAGATCGATGTGGGGGTTGGTGTCCGGGCCGATCTCAGCGAGGACGACGCACTTGGTTTCGCCGGTTTCGCCGAAGTCCATCTGCAGGGGGCTTCCGGCGTAGTAGGCGGGGAATCCGGAGCGGCCCACGGACTGGGGTTTGTGGATGTGGCCGAGGGCGCCGTAGGCGACATCGGGCAGGGATGCTGCTGCGGCCGCGTACTCGGCGTTGAGGGAGATCCGCCGCTCCGAGTAGGACGGGAGGGCGCCTTCGACGAACAGGTGGGCGGCGTAGACGAGGATGTCGCGGGGGCCGCGGTCAGCGGCCAGGCGGCGGTAGACATCGGCCTGGACGTTGCGCATCCGTTCGGCGTAGGTCGCGGTGGTCAGGTCGGGGTTGGCGAAGTCGTAGGTGAAGCGGTTGGGGTGCAGGTAGGGCAGTGCGCCGATACGCAAGGTGAAGTCCCCGTTCCTGGTCGGGTATTCGGCCAGGAGCAGTCTGTCGGGATGAGCGTCGGTGGCGAAGCGGACCCGGGTCTGGTCGTCTTCGCGGGTGCCCATGTCGCTGAGGACGTACTTGAGGAATGTCAGGACGTGGGTGGTGTCGTGGTTGCCGGCGACGACGACCACGGGTGCGATCTCGCCGAGGCGGCGCAGTGCGTGGGCGGCGCGGCGCATGTCGTCGAGACTCGGCCGGGGGCTGTCGAAGAGGTCGCCGCTGTGCACGATCAGGTCGGGGGCGTAGTCCTCGGCGATGTCGATGATTTCGGCCAGGACGGCGTCGACCTCGCTGTCGCGTCGATGGCGGCCGATCTGGCGGCCCAAGTGCCAGTCGGAGGTGTGGAATACGCGTCCCGTCACGGGTGCCTCCAGAGCAACGGCCTGCGGGGCGAGGCGGGTTGCGTCGCCGCGGCCGGAGGTTCGGTGATGCCGACTATACCGCGAATCACGGGAAGAGTCTGGAAAGCTCTGGAACTCTGGTACCGTCTGGTGCATGAGTGATCCGCTGGACGCCTTGGAGAAGAGCATCGGCACCCTGCGCCGCGCGATCCGCGACGCAGCCGCCGCCGGTGACGCCGAACGGGCCCGCGAGCTGCGTATGCAGCTGCGCCGAGCCGAGCGCGCCTGGGACGCCCTCGTCGACACCGGCGAGCCAACGCCTCCCTCGCCCCCGCCCGCTCCGGTGGCCCGGGGGTCGCAGCTCCCGGCGCGCGAACACGTCCACCGCGCCCTGATGCTCCTTGGGGCCCCGGCGGCTCCCAAACTGATCGTCGGGGTGCACGAGGCGTTCTTCCCGGGAGAGCTGTCCGCCTCCAAGCTCTCCAGCCTGCGCCGAGACGAGGAACGCTCCTACCGCTCCAGCCCGGGCGCCCGGCCCTACTACCTGTGCCCGGCACTGGCGCACGACCTGCTGACCCCGGTGCGGGCCCTGATCACCATCAGCACCTGGCCGCTGGAACGGCGCGTCATAGGCCCGCTGTCCCCTCGCGTGGACTTCCTCACCAGCGCAATCGGCATCGCCGAAGCGGTACACACCGCAGCCGATTCCACAGGTGAAGGGCCCAGTCCGGAGGCCTTGCGGCTGCTGTGGCGTTTCGCGGTGAACATCCCTGACGCCATGCCGAAAGACGCCTCCAGCCATGGCGGAGCGCTGGATCCCCAGCAGGTGGTCATTGCCGCCCGGGCCGAACTGGACGTGCATACGGATGCCGACCGTGCCACCCGTACCGCGGCCGCACGGCAGGCCCGCAAGTCCCTCGGGGACGACGAGCAGTTGTTCGGCGCGCCGTCTCAGGGTGTCACGTACCTGCGGTCGGCCCGCGCCTGACTCCCGTCCCCCACAGCCTCTCTTCCACCACAAGGATCTACGAGATCGTGAAAGCACCAGTCGACGGCCGTCTCGCCGCACTGCGCGGATCCGGGAAGCGCCTGGACTACAACGCCAGGTCACTGGCGGCTCTGGAGAACAATCCTCGCTGCACCCTGCGGGCCCTGCTGGACGCCTCCGGATCCAACAAGGCCGCGATCGCCGCACATGTCGGCCACCCCCCGGCCTTCGGCCAGTCCGTCTTCGCCATCACACGCGGCAACGCCTTCGAGGCGATGGTGAAGGACAACGGCTGCGCGGAGCTCCTGCGGGTCCTGCGCGAGACCCTGGAGCTGACACTGCCGGAGGTGGCGTACGAGGACCTGAACGACGTCGGCGGGAACGGCCGTTCCGACAAGCGCTACGAGCGCACCGAGGAAGTCCTGCTGCGGGCGGCCCGGGGCGACGGTGAGGGCACCTTGTTCGATCACCCGATGCTGCGCCTGCTGATCGGCGGGCACCCGGCGTACCTCGAACCGGACCTGGTCGCCTTTCGCATCGACGGACGCTTCCACGTCATGGAGATCAAGAGCTTCCCGATCATCGACGGACAGGCCGATCCCACGCAGGTGCGGGCCGCGACCACCCAGGCGTGTGCGTACATCATCGCGCTGCGCGACCTGCTCGGGCGGGCCGGCATCGGTGCGGAGGCCGTTTCCGACACGATCGTGCTGGTGGCGCCGAAGGACTTCACCAACCGGCCGACCGCAGCCTTCGTCGACGCCCGCAAGCAGGTGGCCGCCCTGACCCGTCAGCTGTCCCGCATCGAGCGCATCGGGGAACTGGTCGACCTGCTGCCCGACGACCTCACCTTCGATCTCTACCTGGATGAGGACGAGCAGCCCCGGCGCCCGCCCGAGGAACTGGCCGAGACACTGGATCAGGTCCTCAAGACCTACCGCCCGGACTGCCTCAACCACTGCGAGATGGCGTTCTACTGCCGCAGCCGCGCCCGCGCGGAAGCCTCGCTGGACGTCCTCGGCCCGGTGGTGCGCGAGCAGTTCGGCGGTATCGACACCACGACCATGGTCATGGGGCTGGCGCGCGGAGAGCTGAAGCCGAGCGAGGACCAGGTGGAGATGGCCGCGGCCCTGCGGCACGCCGCACGGCTGCGTGCAGAACTGGAAGATCTCGGGGGTGCGGCATGAGCACGCTGTCGGCGCTGGCACACGTGCAGGCGATGGAGTCGATGCGGGCAGTGCCCCTGACCGAGTTCCGGCACCGGCGCCTGTCGAGCCGGCCTCTGGTGATCATCCCGCTGGCCATGGCCGGAGAAGCCGGCGCTCCGCTGGCCGCGATGGTCGGCACCGCCAGGAGGAACGGGACCCTGCTGGTCGTGGCCCAGCCCCGGAACCGCGACCAGCGGTTCGCTTTCGCCGCCGGCCTCGGCCGGATCGTGATGGAGTACATCAATTCGTTCCGCCAGGACCGGTCCGGAGAAGGCGAGCGCTCCCGGTACACCGACACGCCTCAGATCCTGGTCCCCAACCCCGGCGGTGTCAGAACTCTGGCCGACCTGGGACGCATGTGCCGCTTCCGTGCGACGACCGGTCCCTACGCGGTGCCGGAGGTCGTTCCGGAGCTCGGCATGTGGCTGACGTTCCTGGTCGACAGGGCCGAACAGGCCGGTTCCTCCGTGCTGCTGCCCGTCACCGGCATGCTCGCCGAGCACTGGGCAACAGGTCAGAGCACGCTCGAGAACCAGAACCTCGCCTCGTTGATGGCCTGGATCGCTCCCCCGCCGGGTCTGAGTGTCGAGCAGGCCATGGCCGACGCGGAGAACCCGGACGTGTGCCCGCCGGCAGGCCCGTCGACCTCCCCCGAGTTCGACAACCGCGACCTGGCCCCGGCAATCAGGAACTTCGACGAGGCCAGCGCACTGGGCGACCCGCAGGCGCTGGCCGACGCCGAGAGCGACCTACGGGAACTGATCGCAGGACAGATCCAGCCCACCTGGCGCATGGTGTGGCAGGCCATATCGCTCCTGCGTTCTGTGCCCGAGGCACCGCGCGCAGCCAAACGCTTCGAGAGCGACTGCAGGGCGTTCACGGCCTACTCCGACTACCAGGACACCGGAGCCCTTCCGCAGCGCAAGCGGGATACTGCGATCGGCGCGGCCCGGCGACTGGGCCAGTTGGAGCATGCACTGGCCGAGTTCGAGGCCGATATGGCGTTCGACGATCGTTTCGTGCTGGCCGACCGGCGCAGCGCCGGTGAGGCGTTCGCCGGGACGGTCGTGGAGGCCGAACCCGGCAGGATGGTCACCACGGACAAGAACAGTCGGGTGCCGCGGCCGCTCGTCACTGTGCTCACCGAGGACCCTCTGCGGCTGGCCGCCGACACCAAGCTGATCAGCCCGTCCATGCCGACCGGTCACAAGGCCAAGGTCGTATCCGTCCGTCGTGTCGGTGGCACCACGCGAGTCACGGTGGAGATCACCGGTGGGATGGGGCGCGCCCGCGTCCCGAAGCAGGGCACTGTCCCGGAGCTGGGCCAGTATGTCGCCTACCTGCCCGATCCGGGGTGGCGTCCGTCACCGCAGTTCCCTGCCTCCGACGCCACTCCGTGGACACACAGCGCCCCCGACGGAAACGACACCGAATCGGCGGTTCCCGAGAACACCGCAGCAGAGGAGTGGGGCAATGAGGACTGACGACGGCATGACCCCCGACCCTTCCGTGCCCGACCCTGCCGCGGCCACAGAGGCGATTCTCGCGAACATGGCCGACGGCGGGCACCGGGCCGTGGTCGTCGACTCCCCACCGGGCGCCGGCAAGAGCACCCTGGTGGTGCGTGCCGCTCGGGAGCTCACCGAGGGCGGCGAGCGCCCGATCATCGTCGCCCAGACCAACAACCAGGTCGACGACCTGGTCGAGCGTCTGGCCCGGGAGCACCCCGACATCGCCGTCGGACGGCTGAGCGGCAGCAGCTACGCCCCGTCTGCTGCCCTGAACGCTCTGACGAACGCCGTCGTCGGCCGCACGCTGGCGGATCTGACCGGATGCCGGATCATCGTGGCAACCGCAGCCAAGTGGGCCACTGTTCGCGACGCGACGTTCGGGTGGGCGATCCTGGACGAGGCCTATCAGATGCGTTCGGACATGCTGCTGCAGATCGTTGAACGCTTCGAGCGAGGCTTGTTCGTCGGCGATCCCGGCCAACTGGACCCGTTCACGATCGTCGGCACCGAACGCTGGATCGGACTGCCGCACGACCCCACGCAGAACGGTGTCAGCGTGATGCTGGAGCACAATCACGGTATCCCTGTGCACCGGCTGCCGGTGTCCTGGCGTC
Source organism: Streptomyces termitum (assembly GCF_014650175.1). GTDB lineage: Bacteria > Actinomycetota > Actinomycetes > Streptomycetales > Streptomycetaceae > Streptomyces > Streptomyces termitum. Next base: position 52,291 of record NZ_BMUL01000025.1, on the reverse strand, counting down.
TGCCTCTGACGGCCGCGCCAACCATTTCCCGGGCGTTTTACCCGTTCACCCATTTCACCGCCGGAACCGGTGCAGACACCCGCGCTCTGGAGTTCCGCACCACCGGGTTCGCCCGCACCGACCTGGACGAGACGCTTGCGCAGGCGTTCACCACCGGGTGGGCCCTGCACGAACTGCGCCGCCGGCACGTCCCGCGCACCGACACCGAGACCCTCCAGACCGCCACCGACCTCGCCGGCCGGCTGCTGGAACGCGGAGCGGTCGCCACCTGCGAGCGCCACCGGAGCGGCCGCGAACTGCAACCCGGCGACATCGCCATCGGCGTCGCCCATCGCGACCAGGCCGACCTGGTCCGGGCGGCGCTCGTCCGGACCGGCAGCACCGGCGCGCCGGGCGTGGTGGTGGACACCGCGAACCGGCTGCAGGGCCGCGAGTTCGAAGTCGTCATCGTCGTGCACCCGTTGTCGGGCCGCCGGGACGCAACGGCTTTCCACCTGGAAGCCGGGCGGCTGTGCGTGCTCGCTTCCCGCCACCGGCAGGCGTGCATCGTCGTCGCCCGGGAGGGCATCGCTGACCTTCTGGACAGCCACCCTTCGACGGACCCCGTCCATCTGTCCGTGCGGGCCAAGTTCCCCGACGGCTGGGAAGCCAATCAGATCATGCTGGACAAGCTTGCCCAGCACCGCGTCGCTGCCTGACCCCAGTCGGCACCTTCACCTGGGTGCACGCACCAACCGGGTTCGAACGTTTGCCCCATTGCTCCACTCTTGTCAGTGGTCGTCTCTAAGGTGTGCGCATCCCGTCCATGCGGGCGGATGCGCACATACCAGCTGTGCGATCGGAGGTTGCATGCAATTCGATCAGGTCACGGGTCTCACCAGTCATCCGGCATGGGTGCTGCTGCGAGCGGACAACGCCGCCCTGGTGCTTTCCTTATGCGGCACGGTGTTCGTCGAGGAGAACGCACGCGGCGTGCCGGAGAGCACGCTGGAGTCCCGGCTGGAGGACCAGCTCTACTTCTTCAACGAGCGTGAGCCCGGCTCCTTTCCGCGGGCGGCGGCCGCCTACCTCGCGGACTGGACAAAGAACGGCTGGCTGCGCAAGTACTACCCGCCCGGCGAGGACGAGGCGCATTTCGATGCGACCACAGCCCTGGAGAAGGCCGTTGCCTGGGTACGGGATCTGCCGGCACGCTCGTTCATCGGAACCGAGTCCCGCCTCAACACCATCGTCGCACTCCTCCGGCAGATGGCCTTCGGGGCACAGACCGACCCGCAGGCGCGCATCGACGAACTGATCAGGGAACGTGATGCGCTCGACGCCCAGATCGCCCGGCTGCTCACCGGAGAAGTGGAACTCCTCTCCCCGATCGCCCTGCGGGACCGGTACCAGCAGGTGGAGGCCACCGCAGTCGAACTCCTGCGGGACTTCCGCGAGGTGGAGTCGAACCTTCGGGAACTGGACCGGCGGCTGCGGCGGCAGGTGGCGACCGCTGAGGGCGGCAAGGGCGAGCAGCTGGCCGCCTTCCTGCTGGAGCGTGACGAGATCGCCCAGTCCGACCAGGGGCAGAGTTTCCAGGCGTTCTTCGACTACCTCCTCTCCCCCAGCCGCCAGCAGGAGCTGCGGGAACTGCTGCAGCAGGTGACCCAGTTGCCTCAGCTGGAAGGCAGAACAGACCGGACCCTGCTGAAGATCCCGTTCGCCTGGCTGGAGGCAGCCGAGAACACCCAGGACACCGTGAGGCAGCTGACCGAGCAGCTGCGCCGCTTCCTGTCCGACCGAAGCCGGGCGGAGGACCAGCGCGTGCTGGCTCTGGTCCGCTCCGTACAGCGCCACGTCACTGCCCTGGGCGGCACCGCGAAGCTACCCGGGATGGAACTGGAGATGCCCCAGGCGGGCATCTCGCTGCCCATGGAACGGCGGCTGTACATGCCAGTCGAGCGCGTCGAGCTGAACACCACCGTGCAGGAGCCCCCCGACGATCCCGAGGCGGACCTCACAGAGCTGTTCGCCGGCATCCACATCGACACCGAGGTGCTGGCCGGCCACGTCTTGGACGCGGTAGCCGCGAGCCCGAACGGCCAGGTGACGCTGGCCACCGTCGTCGACAACCACCCGCTGGAACTGGGTCTCGCAGAGCTGCTCGGCTACTTCCGTATCCAGCATCCCGAGCTGGACGTGAGCGTGGACACGGAGCGCACCGATGTCCTGGTCTATCCACGTGCAGGAACACCTGACCACACCCGGGCCGAGGTGCCCCATGTGACCTTCGTACGCAATGAGGGCGGCACAGCCGCCGGAAAGGCCGACCCTCGATGAGCGATGCCCTCACCGCCCCCGTGGTCCATCTACTGAAAGCGGGAGTGGTCTACCAGGGCGACGCCCCGCTGGTGTGGGAGCAGATCCTCTCTCAGCAGGCGGCGATCGGCGACTACCTCGGCGTCATCGGCCTCGATGTCGTCATCGACCGCTCCGAGGGCTACGCCTATGTGCGGCAGCAGGACAGCGAGGTCCGGGACGACGGAACTACGGTGCCGCGGCTGGTCACCCGCCACCGGCTCTCCTTCCCGGTCAGCCTGATGCTTGTCCTGCTGCGCGGGCGGCTCGCGGACAGCGACGCCGGCTCAGGCGATCCCCGCCTGGTGCTGACCCGTGAGGACCTTGTCGAGATGGTCCGCAGCTTCCTTCCCCCGCGGAGCAACGAAGCCCAGCTCGTCGACCAGATCGACACCCACATCAGAAAGCTCGTCGACCTCAAGGTGCTGCGGCCGACGAAACAAGCCGCAGCCTACGAGGTACGGCGCCATCTCAAGGCCCTGGTCGACGCCCAGGTTCTGAGCGATTTCAACGACCTCCTCGCCACCTACCGCGACAACACCGTCTCCACCACGGCTTAGGACGACGAATGACTCTCGCCACCGCCCCAGCGGCATCGATCCCCCGCCAGCCGGTGCCCGGTCCAGCACACATGCATGACGCCGGCCCCGGATTCCGGCTCGCCCGCCTCGAAGTGCTGAACTGGGGAACCTTCCACAACGCCCCCCGCACGTTCACCGTCGACGGGCACAGCGCGCTACTCACCGGTGGCGTGGGCTCCGGCAAGTCCACCCTGGTGGACGCGATCACAACTCTGTTCCGGCCCGCCCACAAGATCGACTACAACAAGGCCGCCGGCGCTGATGCCAAGGAGCGCGACCTGCGCTCCTATGTTCTCGGTCACCACAGGAACGAACGTGTCGAAGCAACAGGCAGTACCCGCCCCGTGGGACTGCGTGACCACACCTCCTACAGCGTGATCCTTGGTGTCTTCACCAACTACGCCCTCGACACCCACCTCACGCTCGCGCAGGTCTTCTACTGGACCTCCCCCACCCAGACCGGACAGCCTGAGCGGATCTACCTCACCGCCGAGCGCCCGCTCTCCATCGAAACCGACTTCACCGGCTTCGGCACCAACATCACCGACTTGCGTGAGCAGCTGAAAAAGCGCGGGGCCACCCTGCACGGCAGCGCGTACACGCAGTACGGCAAGGCGCTGCGCCGCGGCCTGGGCATCCCGGGCGAGCAGGCCCTGGAGCTGTTCCACCAGACGGTGTCGATGAAGGCCGTGGGCAGCCTGGACGAGTTCGTCCGCGAAAGGATGCTGGAGCCGTTCGACGCCCAGACGACCGTCGACAAGATCGTCAATCACTTCGACGCACTCACCGCCAGCCACAGCGAAGTGGTACGGGCCCGCGAGATGATCGAAGGTCTGGCGCCGATCGTGGAGGCGTGCGCCCGATACGGCATCCTCCAGAAAGACCTCACCATCCTGGAAAAGCGGCGCAGCGCCGTCCCGGCGTTCTTCGCCGGCCACCGCCAGCGTCTCCTCGCCGCACGCCACACGGCCTTGCGTACCCGCATGACGGAACTGGAGGAATCGCAGTCCACCCGCGCACGGAAGCTGGAGCAGCTGCGCGAGGAAGCTGACGGTCTGCAGCGCCGCATCGACGGCGCCGGCGGGGAGAAGCTGGTCCTGCTGACCGGCCGGATCGATGAGCTGGGCCGCGAACGCCGGCGGCGCCGTGACCGTGCGGCCGAGTACAACGGCTGGCTCGCGCAAGCGGGCATGGACCCGGTCACCGACTCCGTCTCCTTCCGCGAGCGCATGGCGCACGTCGCCACTGCCCGCTCCCAGGCTGCAGATCAGGAGAGGCTGGATCGCAAGGAGTTCGACCGCCTCGCTGTTACGCGTCGCGACAACACAGCCGCGACCGACGAGACGCGGCGAGAGATCACCAGCCTTCAGCAGCAGCGCTCCAGCATCCCCGCCCACCTGCTGGACCTGCGCCGCGAACTGGCCGCGGCCGCCGACATCGGCATCGACGCCCTGCCCTTCGCAGGCGAGCTGATCCAGGTTCGCGAGGACGAGGCCGTCTGGGCCGGCGCCGCGGAGCGTGTCCTGCGCGGAATCGCCTTGTCCCTGCTGGTCCCGCACGCCCACTACGACGCGGTCTCGTCCTGGGTCAATGACCGTCACCTGGGGCTCCGGCTCGTCTACTACAAGATTCCCGAGCACACCCCCCGCACGGCACTGCCCGACGACCGCACCCTGCTGAGCGGCAAACTTGACCTGAAGTCCGACAGCTGGGCCTGCGACTGGCTCGCCACGCGGCTCCGCTCGCACGCTGACTACCTGTGCGCTAAAGACCTGGACACCTTCACCCGCTCCACCCGGCCCACCATCACACGCCAAGGCCTGGTCAGGGCCGGCGGAGGCCGCCACGAGAAGAACGACACCCACCGCATCGACGACCGACGCAACTGGGTCCTCGGCTGGAGCAACCAGACCAAACTCGACGCCCTGCTCACCGAAGCCCAGCGCCTCACCCTCGAGAGCGCCGCCCTCACCGCGGCCACCCGCGAACTCGAGAAGCGGCAGAAGGACCGCACCAGGCTCACCCGTGCCCTCACCCTCCTGGCCAGTGTCACCACCTACACAGAACTCGACTGGCCAGCCACCATTGCCGACATCGAGGAGCTCGAGCGGCAAAAACGCGCCCTGGAGACAAAGGCGGGCCTGGACGCGCTCACCACGCAGCTTCAGCAGATCAGGGACGGCATCAAGCAGCACGACGAGACCCTCAATCAGGGACGGGAAGAGCTGGGCGCGCTGCGCCACGACGCAGAGGGCACCACCGCTCAGCTGCAAAGGACCACGAACCTGCTGGCCCAGTACGACGGGGGCTCCGTAGCCGAGCACGAGACGGCCCTGCGCCAGTTCCTGCCCGCCACCGACAACAGCCTGGAGCACCTGGACGCCGCCGAGCGCGACACCGAATCCCAGCTGCAGCGCACGATCGGCAAGCGCAACGACAGCCTGCGCCAGGCAAGCAACCAGGCCATCGGGCTGATGACCTCCTTCCGCGGCAAGTACCGGGCTCACACCACCGACCTGGACAACTCCATGGAGTCCGCCGCCGGCTACAAAGCCCTGCACCGCAACCTCACCGACGAGGACCTGCCCCGCTTCGAGCAGGAGTTCCTCCGTTACCTGCGCACCAACGTCATCCGCGACATCGCCTCGTTCCACGGACGGCTCACCGCCCAGGAACAGCAAATCCGCGATCGCATCGACGTGATCAACAACTCGCTGGCCGGCATCGACTACAACCCGGGCCGCTACATCCGGCTGAACGCCGCCGCCACCCAAGGCAGGGAAATCCGCCAGTTCCAGCACGACTTGAAGGCCTGCAGCAGCGAAGCGCTCTCCAACGAAACCGGCGATGCCTACACGGAGGAAAAGTTCCTCCAGGTCAAGGCCCTCCTCGATCGCTTCAAGGGCCGAGCCGACCACACCCGCGTCGACGCCGGGTGGACTGCCCGGGTCACTGACGTGCGTCACTGGTTCGCCTTCTCCGCCAGCGAACTCGACCGGAACACCGGCACCGAACACGAGGTCCACCCCGATTCCGGCGGCAAGTCAGGCGGCCAGAAGGAGAAGCTCGCTTACACCGTTCTCGCAGCCTCCCTCGCCTACCAGTTCCGTATCGACCCCGCAGCCGCCAGGCCCAAGACCTTCCATTTCGTCACCATCGACGAGGCGTTCGGACGTGGAGACGACTCCTCCGCCCACTTCGCCCTCGATCTTTTCCAGCGTCTGGGCCTGCAGCTCCTTGTCGTCACCCCGCTCCAGAAACTGCACGTCATCGAGCCCCACGTGACGCGCGTCGGCTACGTCGACAAGCCTGACGAAACCCGCTCGCGTCTGGTCAACCTCACCATCGAGGAGTTCCGCGCCCACAAGCAGGCCGCCCGGAAAAACCACAAGGAGCCGTCATGAAACCGGCCAAGTGGAGTCGCCCCGAGGACATTGTCGAAGCCCTGCGCCGCAAGTGGGCCGACGGCCGACTCCTCGCGGCCGCTGCAGGCGGACATCCCTTCGAACCCATTGCAGTGACGCTCAAGGGCCCGGTTGCAGCCGATGCCCTGCACCACTTCGAGGAGGCATACGTTTGGGCGCAGTCCTGGGACCCGAGCCTGCATCCCCATCTGCGCGTCCAGACCAAAACCATCGGCGGCCGCAACGGCCTTCCCTCCCAAACCGTTCCGGCACAAGCCTGGATCGAGTCCCGCCACGCCCTGTGGGCACTGCTGGGCGTCACTGCCGAGGTCGACCACTTTCACGCTCTGCACGCGCACACCGCGCTCCGCGCACCCGACCTAGCGCTGTGGATGGCCGACCATCCCATGAAAGTCCTCCGGCACAGCGCGGTCTGGCACCAGCTCGTACGCGTCGTCTGCTGGATCGGCAGTCACAGCGCTGAACAGATCTACCTGCGCGAACTTGATGTCCCCGGCGTGGACACCAAGTTCGTCGAGACCCACAAGGCGATCCTCGCCGAACTCCTCGACCACACCTTGCCCGAGGACCGGATCGACTCCGGCATCCCGAAGAGCAACCTCGCCGCCCGCTACGGCTTCCGCGTCAAGCCCACCTACGTCCGGCTGCGTTATCTCGGCACCTCTCCCCTGCCCTTCAGCGAACTCGCTGTCCGCGCTGATGAACTGGCCGACTGGTCTCCCGGAGTACGCACCGTCTTCGTCCTCGAGAACGAGATCACCTATCTCTCGCTACCGCCGGTCCCCGACGCCATCGCCATTCTCGGCTCCGGATACGCCGCGGCCCTGCTGCGGCACCTGCCCTGGCTCGACGACGTCGACCTCTACTACTGGGGCGATATCGATACCCACGGCTTCGCCATCCTGGACCAGGTCCGGGAACGCTTTCCTCACACCACATCACTGCTCATGGACCGCGCCACCCTCTTCGCCCACGAACCCCACTGGGGGCAGGAAATGACACAGGCGAACGGCAACCTGACACATCTCACCCCCGAGGAAGCCCAGCTCGCCCAGGACCTGCGAACCGGCGTTTACCGTCCGAACCTTCGCCTGGAACAGGAGCGCATCGCCATCGGTGCAGTGCGAGAGGCTCTGACACGGCACCGCAACTGACACCTGGGTGTTGCCGGCTGGCTTTGTGCACGGGTTTGGGCTCTGGCGCAACTTCTGTGGTGCCAGAGCCCCTAGAAGGGACAAACCCAGCCCCCGGTGCCGCCCGCTCGGCACGTTGTCATGGGGGGCCGTGGGGAGAGCGGATGGGGAAGTCGATGCCTGATTCACTGGCGGGTCCCCGGGCCGGGCGCGGGCGGCTGGATGCCCAGTTCTGTGAGTGCCTGGCGATGTTCTGGTGAGAGACGGTCCCATCGACGCCGGGTGTTGGTGAGCCACTGCCCAAGACGTACCGGCCCATTGGCGAGTTGCTCGATGTGGCGCTGGGGCACCTTCGGGTGGCCTTCTCTGGCGAGGAAGGCAGCCGCTGCTTCCAGTCCACGCCGGAAGGACTGTTCTCGTGCCGAGAGCAAGGGCGGCGGCATCGAGGGTGGGGTGGTGGTGTACAGCCCCAGGTCTTGCAGGAGGCGGAGTTGACCAGGGTGGGCGGGTGGTGTGCTGCGCTGGGTGCGGAGCCACTCCCCTAGGCGGACGCCTTCGAGAGTGGCGAAGGTCCGCGGGACATCAGCGAGGGTGTGACCGGCCTTCTGATGGTGGCGGGCGGCGTGATAGGTGCGTTGCCATGTCAGGGGCCAGGGTGGGTTCCAGTGCGGGTCGAGTTCTTCCAGGGCCTTGGTGCGGGCGGGGGTGAGCTGGTCGGCTCGTTTGCGTTGGGTGGCGAGCCAGCGGCCGAGGGCGAAGCCGGTTTCGGGATCGTGGTGGTCGACGGGGGCGGCGAGGTGTCCGTGGGTGGTGGCGTAGGCGGCTGCGTGGGTGAGGCCGCGGTCCCATGCTTGCTGGCGGGGGTTCCAGATGATGCCGAGTTGTTCGAGGGCGTGGGTGCGGGCGTGGTCGAGGGCGTTTTGGTTGTGGAGGTGGCGTTGCCAGGTGAGCCAGCGTCCCAGGGCGTAGCCGGCGGGGTCCTCGTATGTCTGGGGGATGTCGAGGTGGTGGTGGGTGCGGTGGTAGCGGCGGGCTGAGGCCAGGCCGCGGCGCCATTCGGCGCTTTTGGGTTTGAGGACGCGCAGGGTGAGGGCGAGGGCGACTTCGTCGGCCTGGGTGGGGCGCTCGAAGTGGAGCCAGTGTCCGGGGCCGTCGGTATCGGCGGTGGGGCGGTGGGTGCGAGGGTCGGCGAGGCGTGCTTCTAGGCGGGTGTCGTGGGCGCGGAGGGCTTGGATGGTGCGCCACAGTGGGGTGTAGGCGTCGGCGCTGAGGAGGTCGTCGGGGTTCTCGTCGGGGGTGAGGTAGACGGGGACGATCAGAGTGGCTTTTTTGTTCGCGCCGGGTTGCTGGCGTAGAGCGCGGCCGACGGCCTGGACGGTGTCGACGGGGCTGTTCTTGGGGTCGGCGAAGACGACGGCGTCGATCGAAGGGACGTCGATGCCTTCGCCGAGGACACGGGCGTTGGCGAGGACGGCGGGTTGTTCGGGGTGGGTGTGGGCGGCGAAGTCGAGGAGGATGCGGCGGCGTACGCGGGGCGGGTGGGTGCCGCTGATCCACTGTGACCACAGGCCGTCGGGCTGCAGGTCGGCGGGGAGGGCGGCGGCGGTGTCGGGGAGGGTGGTGGCGAAGGCGCGGGCGTCCTGGACGCGGTGGTGGAAGGTCAGGACACGGCGGAGTTGGTGGTCGTGGATGGCTTTGAGGACGGCGACTTGGCGGCCGGCGAGGCGCAGGCCGTCGACGCCGGCGCCTGGGCCGGTGGCGAGCCAGTCGCGCAGGGTGGTGTCGTCGATGACGGGGACGAGGATCTGGTAGTCGGCGAGCAGACCGAGGTCGATGGCGTCGGAGAGGGTGAGGCGGTAGGCGACAGGTCCGAAGAGGGTTTCGTCGTCCATGGAGGCGACGGTCCCGGCGTCTCCGGCCTGATCGGCGTCTGCGTCAGCGTCCCAGATGCGAGGGGTGGCGGTGAGGTAGAGGCGGTGGTGGGCAGGGACCTGGTCGTCGTGGTGGATGGCTGCCCAGGCTTTGCCGAGTCTGCCGGCGGTGCGGTGGGCTTCGTCGATGACCACCAGGTCCCAGTGGGGCAGTGTGTGGGTCTGGTGGGCGGCGGCGACGGCGGTCAGGGAGGCGTAGGTGGCGTAGACAGTCACCGGCTCGCCCTCTTGGCCGGCGGTGAGGGCGGTGAGTTCGGCGGGGCTGGTGGTCATGGGCAGGTCACCGGCCGGAGCGTGGTCGACGGCTTGTCGTGCCGAGCAGACAGCGACCGCCCTGCCTTTACGGCCTGCTGCGTGCCAGGAGCGGGCTGTCTGGGACAGCAGGTCCAGGGTGGGCAACAGGACCAGGGTCCTGCCCCGCGGGGTGAGGCGGGCTGTGGTGCGGGCGGCGATGAGAGTCTTCCCGGTACCGCAGGCAGCGACCACGGTGGCCCGAGAATGGATGCGCAGTGCCTTGACGGCGGCGGTGACAGCTTCCTGCTGGTGCGGGCGCAGCTCGATCTCTGGCATGGGGGTACCGCTCCAACGGGTCGGCCGACTGGTGCCGAGCAGAGGGGACGAGTTGCCCGGTCCTCTCTGCTTGGTGGGTGTCAGGCTATTCGGCTGCTTCGGTCAGGTGGGCGAGGGTGGAGCCGGTGGGGTTCTTGCGTACGTGGAGGCGGTGGGGGATGCGGCGGCGTAGTTCGGGGACGTGGCTGATGACGCCGACGGTGCGGTCGTGGGCGCGCAGGGAGTCGAGGACGTCGAGGACTTTGTGGAGGGTGTCTTCGTCGAGGGTGCCGAAGCCTTCGTCGATGAAGAGGGTATCGAGGGGGTTGCCGCCGGATTCGTGGGTGACGACGTCGGCCAGTCCGAGGGCCAGGGAGAGGGAGGCGAAGAAGGACTCGCCGCCGGAGAGGGTGTCGGTCTTGCGGGGGCGGCCGGTCCAGGAGTCGGTGATCTGCAGGCCGAGGCCGGAGCGGGCGCCGCGGGGGGCTTGGTGGTCGGAGTGGGAGAGGGTGTAGCGGCCTTCGGACATGATGTTCAGGCGGGTGTTGGCGGCGGTGACGACTTCTTCGAGTCGTGCTGCCAGGACGTATGCCTCGAGCTGCATGCGGACGCGGGCGCTGGTTGAGGTGCCGGTGACGAGTTCGGCCAGGTGGCGTGCGGTGCTGTAGGCCTGTTCGAGTGGCTGGAGTCGCTGGACGGCGGTGGCGAGGTCGGTGGCCAGTGTGGCGAGGTCCTGGGTGCGGGTGCGGGCGGCGTCGGTGGCGGCGGTGGCCGCTGCGTGCTGGTTGTCGGCGGCGGCACGGGCTTCTGTGGCTGCGGTGGTGTCGGCGGGGGGCTGGGTGGCGGCCTGCTGCAGTGCCGGGTCTTGGAGGACTGCGGTGTGGACGGCGCAGTTCTCGCGCCATTGGGTGATCTCTTCTTCGATGGCGCGCAGGGTTTCGTCGTCGAGGAGGGCCTGCTGGGCGAGTGCCAGGGTGTCGAACCCTTGGTCCTTCGCGGTGAGGAGGGCCTGCTCGGTGCGGTGGTGGAGGGTCTGGGCTGCGGTGGCGAGGGTGCGGGAGGCTTGGGCGGCTTGCTTGAGGTGGTCGGCGGTGCGGGTGAGTTCGGCGGCGCGGGCGGCGACGGTGGGGTGGGTGCCGCGGGCTGTGGTGAGCTTGGTGGTCAGCTCGGCGCGTTGCAGGGTGAGGGTGTCGTAGTCGGCGTTGCGGGCGGACAGGCCGGCGGTTGCGGTGCGGTGCTGTTCGGTGTGGTGGGTGTGCTCGGTGTCGAGCGCGTGGAGTTCTTCTTGCGCGGCTTCTTGGTCGGCAGCCCGGGCCAGGGCGGCGGCCAGGGCGGCGTTGAGCGTGGCGTGCTGGGTCTGCAGGTCGGCCAGTGAGGTGTCGCCCGCTTCACCGGTCGCGGCGGCTGCTTGTTCACGCAGGCCGTGCAGGACGGCCGCGGCGGCGTCCCGGGCGGCGTTGGCTCGCTCGTGGGCGGTTTCGGCGTCCTGTTCGTCCTGGCGTGTGGGCTGCCCGTCCTGGGCGGCGGCGGGGGCGGGGTGGGTGCAGGAGCCGCAGACCGGGCAGGGCATGCCGTCGGTGAGGGTGGCGGCGAGTTCGGCGGCCATGCCTTCGGTGCGCCGGCGGCGGATGTCGAGGTGCTCCTGGCCGGCCAGGGTGGCGATCTCTTGCGTCTTTGCCAGGCGCTGTTCGGCCTTGGCGACTTCCGCAAGGTGGGTGTCGCGCAGCTCGGCGGCTTCGATGCGGGTCTTGAGGCCGTCCAGGGCGTCGTGGTGACGGCGGCCTTCCAGTTCGGCGTGGCGGGCGGCTTCACGCCGTGCCTCGAGGGTGCGGCGCGTGCCGGGCTCCTGATCGAGCCAGTCCTGGGAGGTGCGTTGCTGGGTGTCGAAGTCCTGCCGTTCGGCGTCGATGCGCTTCAGCTGGGTGGTCAGCCGGCGGACGGTGGCTTCTTCGGCGATGAGCTCGGCCAGGACAGCGGCTTCGTTGCGGGTGGTGTGCTCAAGGGTTTCCAGCTGGTCGGCGTCCAGGTCCACGTGTTGAGGCGGCAGGTGGTGGCGGGCGCTGTGTTCGGTGCGCTGGGCGTCGGCGTGGTCGCTGGCTGCGGTGTCGGCGGCGTGCAGTTGGGGAGCCGCGTGCTGGGCGCGGCGGGCCTGGTCGCGGCGCTGGCGGAGGGTGTCCTGGTGTGGTTGTTGTTCCTGCAGCAGGTCGAGCTGTCGTCGGGCGTCTGTGTAGGCGGCCTGCTGTTGGTGGAGATCGCGTGCTGCGGCTTCGAGGGTCTGCTTTTCGAGCAGGTGGGTCTTGGCCGTGGCTGCTGCCTGGAGTGTGTGTTCGTGGTGGGTGTGGCTGGCGCGCAGGAGGTCCTGGGCCCAGGTCTGCGCGGGCTCGGTGAGGGTGCGGGGGTCTTCGGGGGTGGGTGCGGGGTGCTCGGTCGCAAGGTCGGCTCCGGCAGCCTGGTGGATGCGTTCGGCCAGGCGAAGGACGTCGGCGCGGGCGGTTTCGCGGTCCTTCTCGATGCTGCGGCTGTGATCGTGGAGCCAACGTTCGACGAAGGCGAAGCGGTGGGTGCGGAAGAGTTTCCCGAGGAGTTCGCGCCGGCCGTGGGCATCGGCGTGGAGGAACTTGGTGAATTCGTTCTGGGGCAGCAGGACGACCTGGCAGAACTGGTCCCGGCTCATGCCCAGCAGGTCGGTGATCTCGGCGGAGGCTTCCTGGTGGGACTTGCTGGATGCTTCCCAGCGTTCCTGTCCGGTGGTGTCGGTGGTCCGCTCGCTGAGGAAGGTCTCGGGCTTCTGCTGGGTCTCGCCCGGGCCGGATCGCTTGGGGCGCATCTGGGCGGGGACCCGGCGGATGCGCAGGCGGCGGCCTGCGAGGGTGACGTCGAGGGTGACTTCGGTCAGGAGGCCTTCGGGAGCGTGATGGCTGCGCAGCAGCAGGTCGCGGTCGCCGGGGGGTTTGCCGTAGAGGGCGTAGCAGATGGCGGCGAAGACGGTGCTCTTCCCGGCGCCGGTGTCGCCGTGGAGGAGGAAGAGGCCGTCGGCGGACAGGGTGTCGAAGTCGATGGTGTGGGTGCCTGCGAAGGGGCCGAAGGCCTGCAGGTGCAGAGTGTGCAGGCGCATGTCAGACGGTTTCCTTCTGCTGTTCGTTCAGGCGGGAGGCTTCGACGGCTTGCTGGAGCAGGGCGTGTTCGTCCGGGGTGGGTTCGGTGCCTCGCATGCTGTGGATGAAGTCGGTGGTGATGCCGAGGTCGCTGCGGCCGTGGATGCGTTCGCTGTAGGTGGTGTGGGTGGCCTGGGCGGGAATGCGGGCGGGCCGGTGCTTGAGTTCGGCGGTGTGGGGGAAGCGGCGGCGCAGGCGGGCCATGGCCTCGAAGGGCAGGGCGGTGTCGGTAAGGGTGACCTCGAGCCAGGCGTCTTGCAGTGGTTCGTGGACGGGGTTGGTCAGGAGGTCGTCGATGAGACCGGTGACGCGCTCCAGGCGGCGGGGAACGGGGCAGGGCAGGCGGGTGAGGGTGGGGGCCTTTTCGACAGTGAGGTCGACGAGAGTGGTCGTCTTGGTGTGGCGGGCCTCGGAGAAGGAGTAGGCCAGGGGGGAGCCGCTGTATTGGATGCGGTCGGTGATGGACTGAGCGCCATGCAGGTGGCCGAGGGCGACGTAGTCGATGTCGTGAAAGAGGTCGGCGCCCACGTGGGCGATGCCTCCGACGGTGAGGTCGCGTTCGCTGGTGGATTCCTTGGCCTTGTCGCGTTCTTCGGGCTGTCCGGTGCCGGGGGTGACGAAGGCGTGGGCGAGGACCACGCAGCGGGTGCCGGCCGGATGGTGAGTGGCGAGGTCGGTGCGGATGCGGTCCAGGGCCGCGGTCAGCACGGCGCGGTGGGAGACGGCTTCTGCTTCCAGCGGGGTGCGGGCCATCGAGGGCTCGAGGTAGGGGATGCCATAGACGGCGACGGGACCGTGGGGATCTTCGAGGATGACGGGGGTGTGGCAGGTGGCGGGGTCGGTGCGCAGGTGGATTCCGGTGCGTGCCAGGAGGCCGGAGGCGACGCCGAGGCGGTGGGCGGAGTCGTGGTTTCCGCTGATCATGATGATCGGCACGTTCAGGTCCGCGAGCTGGTGCAGGGCGTGGTTGAACAGGCGTACGGCGTCAAGGCTCGGGATGGCCCGGTCGTAGATGTCTCCGGCCACCAGGACGGCGTCGACGTTCTCGGTTCGCGCGGTGTCGACCAGATGGTCGAGGAAAACGCGCTGGGCGGGTACCAGGTCTTCTGAATGGAAACGTCGGCCCAAGTGCCAGTCGGATGTGTGGAGGAACCTCATGCGCGTACACCTCGAGCTTCGTCACTCAGTGTGATTGTCAGTGCAGGAAGAGAAGATAAGAGGCGTGGGAAGGAGGAGAGATGTCCTCTCCGAGGTCTGCTCGTGCTGGCTGCGTTCCCTCGCCAGGCGGGTGCAGATGGTGTGGGATCGACGCCCGGATTCATGCCCGGCAGTGGGTGGAATCGGTCGGCTGGCATGCGTGGGTGGCGCCGACCGACGAGCAGCGCAAAGAGCGCATGCGGTTGCGCCGGGCGCAGCGGTCGGCGTCTGGTCAGTGAGCGAGTTGCTGTAGTTGGGCGAAGATTTCCCGTAGCTGGTGTGGCACGTCCTCGGGGGTGGTGAGGGTGGTGGCGAGCCCGTAGACCATGGCGGGTTTGCCGTTGGGGCTGGTGTCCTCGGCTTCCTTTTTGATCATGTCGAGGATGTGGGCGCTGAATTTCTTGCCGTCACGGTGTGCCTCGAAGTCGTCCGGGTGCCAGGTCTGGGGTGCGGGCTTGGGCCACAGGGTGTTGGCGGCCTTGGTCCACTGCTCGTTGCTGAAGAGTTCTTCGAGTTCGTTGTAGCCCTCGGCTTCGCCGACGTAGGACACCTGCTGTTCGAGGTTGAGGCCAGTGCGCCTGAGTCGTTCTGTTTTGAAGAGTTTGTTGGTGCGGCTGTCGGCGTCGACCATCAGCATGACGGTGCGCTGGTGTTTGACGAGGTAGCTGGCCAGGTGGAGGGCGCCTTCGTTGTTCTCGCAGCCCCACAGGGCGATGCCCGCGGCCTGGAGCGACATGTTCTGGGCCAGGCGGAAGAGCAGGGGCAGGCTTTTTTGCTCGGTGTCGCCTTCGACGGCGAGGAAGCAGCGTTCGTGGAGCAGGACGGAGTTGCGCAGGCCCAGTGATGCCGCGATCTGGCCGAGATGGAAGTCGATGCCGTCGTGCTGGTCGTCCTTGAGGCGTTCGACGATGGTGCGGCCGCCGGGTCCGAGGCTGAGGTGGACCACGTCGGCGATGTCGACGCCGTCGATGAGGTTCATCGAGTGGGTGGCGACCATGACGTTCACATGAGGCAGGGCGCATTGCTTGCGGACGATGTCCATGACCGTGCGCTGGTGGTGGTAGTCGAGGTGGGTGTCGGGCTCGTCGTAGACGACGATGGTCTGGGTGGGCTGGGTGGCTGCGGGTTCTCCTGATGCGGCCAGTTCGGCGGTCTCCAGGAGGTTGCTGGTCCATTCCCATACCGCCAGGGCGATGCGTCGGGTGCTTCCCTGGCCGGCGCGTGTCAGGTCGACCAGTTCACCGTCGGCCCTCGAAACGTGCAGCGGAGCGCCTTTGAACCCTCCGCTGAAGGAGACCATGGGCTTGACGTTGACGCTGACGTACTCGCCGCAGTGCTGGCGGATGTGGCTGCACAGCGAGTCGGCTTCCTTCTCCAGCCGCTGGTTGATCTCTTGTTCGATCTCGCGGACACGGCCCTGGAGGGTCTCGTCCTCCAGGTGCGTCTTGTAGCTGCTGTTCAGCGCCGTGTGTACGGCGGCGTCGGGGCTTTCGTGTTTCCCGCCGAACGACAAAAGCCGCGGGAGCCGCTCTTCGAGGGCCTTGGGCAGCGGCTGCCATCCCTGCTCCTGGGGGAGGGTTTTGGCGTGTGCCGTGAGTTCCGCGAGCAGGTCCTCTTTGAGACTTCCTGCCGGGGACAGGCCGTACTCGGTGACGAGCTTCGCCAGTACCGGCTTGAGGAGCTGGCTCAGGTCGCGCAGCTTCGGGTCGACGGGCCGGCTGCCGAAGTACTCCAGGCAGGCTGCTTCTCCCAGGGAGGAGCGCCGGCGGATGCGTACGTGCTCGGCCAGGCCGCTACGGCTTCGTTCTTCGGCGTCCAGCCGGAAGTGGCCCTCTACCCAGGTCTCGGCGCATCGCCGGCCTGTGGCGCTCTCTTCACTCTGCGCGTAGGTGCGGTCCTCGTCGGTCAGGCGGTGGTTGCCGAGGAGGAAGGCCAGTGCGGTGAGCACGGCGCTTTTGCCTCCGTCGTTGCGGCCGGCCAGGACGGTCGGCCGGCTGACGGGGATGCCTTCGACATGGGCCAGGGAGCGGAATCCGCGCGCGGAGTAGCTGTCGAGATACACGGGAGCTGCTCCGTATCTCTCTGCCCGACGGTGGACAGAGGCGTGGCGTGCGGCAAGCGCAGATGCTGACGAGGCGCCTGTGCCACTGGCACAGGCCGTCATATTAAGTGCTGTTGAACAACTACAGGATGTTTTGCGTCAGTTGGACCGGCCAGTAGCTTTGCCGGCAGGCCTCATCGGGGCCCGTTCCCTCAGGGAGCTGGGCCCGCACACTCCCGCGTTCGTACGTAAGAGCGATATGGGCGGAGGTGTGCTGCCGGCTTGGATTCGTCCGTGGAGCTAGGTAGCAGCTTGCTTCAACCACCTTGGTTTGGTGCCTTTTTATTGTCTTCCGTCAGCCGTCTTGGGCTGCGAGAGGTCTTTCGTGTGCTTCGCCGGGGATCGGTGAAGCACCGGTAGGGGTGCCGGCGGATGTGCGCGGGCGGTCTGGGCACAGGCGAGGATACCGGTGACGCTCGGGCGGCGGTGTGGCTGAAAGCCATACGAACCGCTCGCTTCTCCGCTCGATGCGCAGGGCATCTGGCTTGAAGTGGAGGCGCCGGATCAGCTGCGGCCGGATTGTGGCGGCCGGGCGCACGCCGGGACGTCGCCCGAGCGTGTACGGCCGCTGAGGCATCCGGCTCGTTTTGCGGTGTGAGCGGTCAGCGCGGGCGCCAGGTCCGTACCTCAAGGTGTGTGATGGGGGCGTCCGGGCGGATGCGGCCCGTTTCGAGGAGCCACCTGTGAACGGCGGCTGTGACGTCGCCGCCTTCCGCATCGACGCGGTGAGCGAAGTCGGCGGCGTCGAAGCCTCCCGTCGCGGCGGATCCGTAGGAGCGTTCCTCGGTGTGGTCGGCGCGTTGGACGACATCGCGGCGGATGCCCGGCGAGTCGGTTCGGCTGCCCGAGGCGAGGGTGTAGCCGCTCTTGGGCATGCGGATGGTGAAGGCGAGGCGGAGGCCCTGGCGGGCGGCTTCGGCGATCAGTGGGCGCAGGCGTGCGGCGCCGGAGGCGATGGCCTGGGCGCCGGCGCGGCCGGTGCCGGTTCCGGCAGGGGTGATGAGAACGGCTTTGGTACGCACGCGGGCCCGGGCGCCGGAGGTGGTGGTGCGCCGGGTGATGTGGGGGGCGGCGATGCCAGCGAGTTCGTCGAGGTCGGTGATGCCCGCGGTGCGGACGGCGGCGAGAACGCGGGTGAGGGCGGGAACGAAGGCGGCGCCTTTGCCTCGTGTGTAGAACTGTGAGACGAGGGAGGGGTCGCGGTCGATGATGCGGGCGATGCTGCGCTTGGTAAAGCCCGCGGCTTGGAGATCGTCGGCGAGGCGGACGGCTTCGCCTGGCTGCGGGGCCCCGGGAGCATGGGAGGGCATCAGGTCTCCTTGAGGGCTGTGCGGCCGGCGTCGCGCAGCGCGAGGAGCTGCTCTTCGGTGGTGGGGGCGGCAAGGGGGCCGGTGAGGTGGCCCTTGTTGAGGTAGTCGCCGGGCTGGCCGTGGTAGGGCCAGGGCTGGGGGGCGGTGAGGTAGACGGCGTCGGTGCGGAAGGCGACGACGGCGCCGGGTGGGGTGTGCAGGGCTCCGGCGTAGGTGTTGTCGTCGCGATGGCGCTGGGAGAGCAGGGCGGCGCGGGCACCGGACCAGATGGCGGCGGCCCATTCGGGGTGGGCGTTGGGGTCGCGGGTGAAGCCGGTGGGCCGCTGCCAGGTGATCGTCTCGTCGGTGAAGCCGATGATCTCGGCGTCGGCGGGAACGTCGCGCTCCGCGGTGCGGGGGGTGGTACCGGTGACCATGCGGGGGCGCTGGGCGAAGGAGCCGATGCCGTAGAGGAGCAGGGAGCGGACGGCGCGTGAGGCGAGGCGTGCGGCCTGCCGCTGGGCGGGGTCGCCGTGGAGGTCGGCCTGGGCGGCGAGGGTGGACCAGGCTTCTTTGAGTTTCCTGGCCCAGTCGTCGAGGGGTTTGCCGTCGCCGAAGAGGAGGCCGTCGAGGATCTCGATGCGCCAGGGGGTGAGCGGGTTGGTCAGCGCGGTGTGGATCTCGGGGCCCCCGGCCCAGGTGGTGAAGGTGGTGCCGGGGGTGGCGGGGTAGTGCCAGGCGCGGTCGCCGGGGGCGGGGGCGGGCAGCAGGCCGACGTGGTTCCAGGTGTCAGGAACGGTGACGCGCACATGCCAGTGGCCGCAGCCATAAAGGGCCTTGACCTGCTCTTTTTCGCTCCAGGAGGCGAAGGTGCGGGCGGTGATGCGGCGGGGTGTGCCGACGGGGGATTTCCAGGTGTGCTTGGCGTAGGCGAACGTGCGGTCGTACTCCACCAGGGCGGGCAGCTGGTCGGGGACGGCGGGCGGGGTGATGAGTTCGGTGCGGCCCTGGCCGGCGGTGGCGTGCAGGAGACCGCGGAGCTCTTCGGACAGGACGGGGTAGCCGTCGGCGTGCTGACCGCGGGCGGGGATGGTGCGGGTCCACAGGTCGCGTCCGGTCTGGGAGGGCGAGCCCATCAGGACGGCGTCGTTCCAGTGGGCGCGCAGGGCCTTCCATAGCAGGACGAAGGCGTCGCGGACGGTGGTGGGTTCGGCGCCTTCGGGGTCGAACCACTCCCCCACCGAGCGGACCTCGACGTGGTGGCGGCCGTTGTCACTCTGGTAGCGGCCGACGGGGTTGCGCGGGTGGACGAAGTGCCCGGCCATCTTGTCCTTGCCGCGGCCGGTGTCGGTTCGCCAGCCGTCGATGGGCTCGTTCAGCCAGGCGGCGACGGCATCCTTGAGGAAGGGGTGACGGTCAGCCTGGTGGTGCCAAGGATCGCCTGCGGTGATGAAGATCCGCTCGGTTCCTTCGGGAACGGCGTGGAATACGGCCTGGAGGATGGTCGCGGCGCGAGTGTCGGGCAGCGCCAGGCGCAGAGTCTGGTCGCGGTGGACCAGGATGCCGGTGGCGGTGTCGAGGAAGACGGTGGAGCGGGCCTGCTGGGTGAAGTTCGGGTGGGTGGAAGCGAGGTTCGGGGTGCAGGCGAACCAGCGATCGCCCTCGGGGCTTTGAGGGATCGAGGGCAGCTCTCGCCCGTGCCCGGCCGTGGGGGTGTTGTTCGCGGGCTCCGGCGAAGGCGCGGCGGTCGGCTCCAGCGCGGCAGGGGTGGTTGCCGTCGGTGCCGCGGGCGTCGCAGGAGGTGCGGCGGGCTCGTCGACATGAGCCGCGCGGGCAGGAGCGGGGATTTCGGCCTGCCGGCCGGAGGCGGCGGGAGGCGGAGTCTCCCCGTCAGGTTGGGCTCCGGGGGCGGTGAGGTGCTCGGGGGCGAGGGCAGGGGCGATCTGGACGATGTCGGCGAGGCTGAGGCCTGCGGCTGGGGCGATGCGTTCGGCGTTGGCCTTCTCGTATGCGGCGAGTGTGCGGATCTTCTTGTCACGGGCGGCTTCGAGCCTGGCCAGAGCGCTGCGGGCCCGCTTGATCTCATCCCGGTCCGCGCGGAGTTCGGCGAGGACAGCGTTGTAGGTCTTGGTGTCCATCACGGTCCCTCGGGGTCGGGGTGGTGGGTGGAGACGTAGGCGATCGGGCCGCCGGATTCGGAGGGCAGGCGGGCCGCGAGCAGCAGTTCGGCGGCGGCGCGGTCTTCGTCGGTGGTCGCCGTGATGTGGATGCGTGGGCTGACCAGGTCGGTGACGTAGCCGGCGAGCTGCATGCCGGGGAAGCGGTGGCGTCCGCGGCCGTTGCTCTCCCAGCGCTGCAGGCCGGTGAGGACGGCCACGACGTATCCGGCGACGGTGACGGGAAGCACGCGGCCCGCCGCAATGCTGGGGGCGTCGCATCGCCACCAGCCGGTGAGCCGGTCCAGCACGGCTCGTTCGTCCAGGTCGGCCGAGAATCCGGATCCCGGGCCGTCGTCGGGCGCCTGCTGGCTGTCCGGCAGCTTGGCCGGCTCGACGCGCAGGACCGCTATCTCGCGAGCGGCAAGGTGATGCAGCGGGGCATGGCTCCGTGCGGCCAGTGCCTGGACCGCTTCCAGTGGCACGACGACCCGCACGCCCCGGGAGGTCGTGCCGGGGATCAGGTTCGCGCGGGTGAGGCGGCGGAAGGTGGTGATGGCCATGCCGAGCTCGCTGGCAGCCTGCCCGGTTGTCAGAAGCACGCCCCACCCCACTTTCATGCTCGATCAGATATTTGATTCAGCATATACTGTAGCCGATGGTGGAACGCCGCCTGCAACCAGCGGTTGGCATGTCAACATCTCGGATCCGAGCGCCGTGGCTGGGTGCCATGGCGTGACCGTGCTCGGCGAACAGGGCGGCCCGGCCAGCGCTTTCCCGTTCACCAGCATGCGAACTTGAATATCTGATCAGGCGTGATCTGCGTCGGCCGCAAAGCCGCCCGTTCCTCTTGAGTACGGGTGCCGTCCGCTGTGCCCCAGGGCATGGGGGCGCAGCG
Source organism: Streptomyces termitum (assembly GCF_014650175.1). Taxonomy (GTDB): domain Bacteria; phylum Actinomycetota; class Actinomycetes; order Streptomycetales; family Streptomycetaceae; genus Streptomyces; species Streptomyces termitum. The sequence continues at coordinate 31,539 of NZ_BMUL01000025.1, read as the reverse complement.
GTCTGCGCCTGTTCGGGCCCCCGTTGGCTCCGTCAGTAGTAGAACTCGAGGTAGTCGATGCGTTCGATCCTCACCGTTTCGGTGGTTCCCTGGGGCCTGTTGCGGTGGAAGTAGCAGGCGCTGAGCGCATCGCTGAGGAGGGTGACCAGTTCCTGCTCTGGTGCGTCACGGTGCCAGGCGCTGAACAGCGCCTCGACGTGGGGGGCGTGAAGGCTGAGGGTGAGTGTCCGCAATCGCGGGTCGTCGCTGGAGCCGGCTGCGGCGGTGAAGCCGAGCCAGGCTCGGAAGCTGATCATCATCTGTCCGTTGTTGTGCAGGATGGTGGCGTGAGCGCGGCGGCGGATGCGGGGTTGCCACAGGCGGATGACTTCTCGTTCGACGGCCTGTTGCAGGGCGCTGTTCTCGTGGTCTCCTCCCTGGCTGCCTGGCAGGTTGCCGAAGGACTCCAGGGCCTGGGGTGTTGTGTGAAGGCGTGCGGCAAGCGCGGTGTGGTCGTGGCCGTTCTTGCTCAGGAGGAAGGCCAGCCGCGCTCGTCGCGAACGGGGCGGGTTGCGTGTCCAGTGGCGGGCGTCTGCCCGGTCGAGGGCTTCTTGGACGGTGTTGGCGCTCAGGCTCAGAGGCGGCATCGTTCCTTCTGGCGTGTGGCTTGTGATGTCAGTGAGGAGCGGGTAGGTGCACGTGGGGATGATGGCGGTGTTGCCACGCCGGGTGGAGTTGATCCGTGGGGAGACGCTCGCCTCGTACATGTGGAGGCTCGCCGATCGCAATGGGATGGCCTTCGAGGAGTTGGCGAGGCGGATCGGCGGGCCGAGGACGGTCGGACAGGCTGACGCCGAGACGCAAGAGGTACAGCTGGGCCCGGTGGCTCGGCAGCGTCTTGCCGAGGTCAGCGGTCGCGCGGTGGAGCAGATGGAGCGGGCTTTGCCGTCGTGGGCCGCAGGCCGGATCGGGGCGCGTGCTCGTCAGCAGGTACGGATCGAGGCCTGGCCTGTGGAGCAGTGTCCGGTGCAGGCGTGTGCGCTGTGTGTGGCGGGGCGTAGTGAGCGTCCGGTGTGGCGGGTTCATGGCGAGCAGTGGGCGGTCTGTACGCGGCATGGCCGATGGACGGGGCGGGCTGATGGGCGCTTTCAGGTGGGGCTGTCGGGGCTGCCAGAGGTGGTGGGGGCGCATGTCCGCAGAGTTCGTCTCGAGCGCAGGACGGGTGTGTACGGGCGGGCGTTGATGGCGGATGCGCAGCAGGTGGCTGTGTATTGGTGGCAGTGTCGTCAGATGGGTGCGCGGGGGGTGTGGCGCCGGCGGCAGGAGGTGCTGGGGGTGGACCGGTCGGCGCTGTGGGCGGTGCCGCTGGTGGTGTATCCGGAGGCTGTGATCGTGGCGGAGTCGATGGCGGTGCGGGAGCGGCAGCGTGCGGTGGGGCGGAGTTTCGCGGGCGGCCCTGCCGGCTGGTCGACGGGCCGGTGGGTCGAATGGGTGGGTGAGCGTCTGGGGATGGGCGAGGAGATGGCTGAGGGGGGTCATCGTGCTCTGGAGGCGTGGCTGATGGCGCACCGCAACACGGTGCCGGTGGTGCAGCGGCTTGCTCGGGAGGTGCGGCCGGCGGGGCGGAGTGTGCCGCTTGCGTTGTTGGAGCCTCATCGTGTGATTCCTTCAGCCGGCCCGTTGGAGGAGGTGTCGTGTCTGCCTTGGCGGCTGGGGTCGCCGATGACGAGCGTGGCGTTCAGGGGCTGAGGGCCAGGTCTTCAGCCCCCTTGCAAGGGGTGGGGGTCAGCTGTTCTTGATGTAGCGGGCGGGGTTGAGGCCTTGGCTGTGCTGCTGGTGGAACCAGCTGATGGCCCGGGTGCCTTCCTCTTTGGCGAAGCCGGGGTTGACGCCGAGGCAGAACAGTCCGGGGATTCCTCGTCCGTCGGGTCCGGATGGGACGACGTCGAGTGCGCTGGGTGTGTGTGCGGGGTAGACGACGCAGTCGGACAGGACGGCGAGGGGGTAGCGTCCGGTGCGCTCGGCGGTTTTGATCATCTTGCGGTGTGTGTTGACGCGGGCGCGGGAGATGACAGCAGCGCGGATGTCGGGGCGCCAGGTGGGGCTGTCCAGTGCGGCCCAGCGCTGGTAGGGGGTGGTGGTCTCCCGCGGGCCTTCCCTCAGTTTGCCGAGGCCTCCCTTTCCGGTTGCTTTGATGGCGGACAGCAGGGCGAGCAGGGCGGGGTCGGCCTCGGGCAGGGTGTTCATGGCCTGCAGGAACCGCTCTTGGGGGATGTCCTGGTGGATTCCGGCCTCGGCCATGGTGGCGAGGTAGGCGTCGCGGAGCCGCTCGTACCAGGGGGTGAGGTAGGGGCCGTGGTCGTCGCGGAGGTAGGCCTCGAGGGGCTTGATGGTGGCGCCGAGGTCTTTGACCGCGTAGTCGAGGGTGGGGGTGGCGTACCAGGCGGGGCCGGTGGGCGGCTGTCCGGTGGAGGTGAACGGGGAGGGCAGGCGGGGGTCGGTGGGGATGTGGGAGAGGTCGCAGAGCCAGGTGCCGGGGATCTTTCGGTCGAAGGTCGGGTTGTGGATGTGGCGGGGCGGGGAGTTCAGGCCGACGGATGCGCTGGAGGCTGCGGCGATGAAGGCGAGGTTGATGTCGAGGCCCACGACGTGGGCGAATGCGGCGTTCTCGGTGTCGGTGGGTGTCCGGCTCCAGTCCCAGGCTTCCTCGTCCATGGCGTCCTGGGGAAGGCGGCCTTGGGCGAGGGGGTGGGCGTCGTGGGCCTCGGGTGGGGCCGGGTCGAGGGGTTCCCAAAGCGCCCCGGGGTTGGGGGACGACACGCGTCTGCGGTCGGTGTGCGACCATCGTCCGCGGGTTGGGGGGCGTAGTGCGGTCATGAGCTCCTGGCCGCACACGGCGGTCGACCCTCTCGGGGTGAGGACGCGGTCGGCGTAGGTGCCCAGGAGCCTGGCCAGTGGGGCTGGGGCGAGGGGCGGCAGGTTCCATCCGTCGCGGTCGGACAGGGCTCCCCAGCCGGTCACGGCAAGTTGCACGGATGCCCGTTTGCCGTCGGTGACGGGCAGGTAGGCCCGGGCCCAGGGGCCGAAGCCGCGGCGGGTGAGTTTGAAGCCGGCGGCGCGCAGGTTCACGATCTGCGGGTGACTGTCGGGAAGACGCAGGCGGGCCCGGTCCTCCAGGTCCATGGGGAGACCGAGGAATTGTGAGGCGGCAGGGGTCAAGACGAGGAGGGGGTCGCCGGCGCGGTCGTGGGAGCTCAGCGCGTCTCGTCCGATGCCGGCGTCGATCGCCCACTGCAGCAGGTCGACGAGGTGGTCGGCGGGAATCTCGGTGGAGCTCTGGTCGGCGAAGAAGGCCGTGAGGGCTGGGCCTGTCTGGTCGACGACGGCCAGCGGTCCGCGGGGGAATCCGGGCCTTCGGCGCGTACCGCGGTGCGGAGCGGCAGCCTGCGGGGCTGGACGTGGCTGCGGTTCGGTCTGCCGCGGCAGGCGCGGGATGGGGGCGGGTGGTTCTTCGGGTGCTCCGGCTTCGCTCTGCGGGGGCGCGTCCAGGGCGAGCAGGCCCGCCAGAAGGCGGGCATAGCCCGCGCGCTGGATGCCTTGCGGATCGCCGGCGCCGCTTTCCCAGGCTTCGATGTCCTGGGCCTGGCACTGCAACGCGTCTGCCAGCTGTTCCCGTGTGAGGTGGGCCCGCTGCCTCAGCCGGGCGCGCCCCTCGGGCGGGGGCAGGGGTGTCTGCAGGGACTCCAGAAGGGCATCGACGCGGGCGAATACCGAGGCTTCTTGTTCGTCTCGCACGACGTGGGAATCTCGCAGGTTCTGTCTGCTTGGCACATGAGTTCTGGTCATCGTCGCGCCAGCGGTCTGCGTGGTCCCGTGGCCGCCGGGAGCCACGAAATACGGACAATCCCACCCCGCGTGCTCTCATTCAACAGCCGTGAGAATGACGGGAATTGTTCACCCTTCCTTCCGGTCTGCCGCATGGTTCAGGTATCGGCTCACGCCGTCCGCAGCGGTGCGGGCGCACAAGTGTGCCGTACTCGTCACCGCGGCGGCTGCGACGCTCTGCGCTGCGCTGTGAACGTTGGCGGTGGGCAGCTGGTCGTTCGGTGCAGGGAAGCATGGATGTCGGGGAGCCTGCAGGTCGTTCACCGTGATGAGCGGGGGCGGGAGGTCAGTCTGCCTGCCGGGCAGGCAGCGGGAGTCCGGCTGACCGGAGGGGAGCCGGTGTGGGTTCCCCTCCGGCATCCTTCCGAGCGCAGCATCGTGACGTACTGGTGGTCGGCGACGACGGGCAGGCATGTGGGCTGCCGGTCGCTTGAGCGCCTGTCGGTGGCCATGCTGCTGGACTTCCATCCGAACGTGACCGAGTTCTCTGCCTGGACGGCGCGTCTGGAATGGCGCGAGCGGGGCCGCGTCCGGCGTTTTGTGCCGGACTTCTTCGTACCCACAGCAGCGGGTGAGACGGTGATGGTGGCCTGTCCACCAGCTAAGGGCCCCAGCTCGAGGTGGCAGCGGCAGGAAGATGTGCTCAAGGAGGCATGCTCCGAGGCGGGGTGGCAGCTGGGGTCTCCTCGGCTACCTCGGCCTGTGGCCATGGCCAACTTGCGCTGGATTTCCCGCTACCGGCATCCCCGGTACGCCGACGCGGTGATGGAGCGGGCGCTGCTCGACGCGTTCAAGGCGCCGGCCGGGCTTGTGGAAGGTATCGAGAATGCGGGGCTGCCTCCTCTTCAGGCGTTGCCCCGTCTGTATCACCTGATGTGGCGGCGTGAGTTGAGGATGGACTGGAGTATCTCTCTGGGGCCGGCCACGGTGGTCCGCCGTGGCGGGGGTTCTGTGACGTCGATGGGGCCGTTCCGGGTCGGAGAGCCGACGTGATGGCGAGGGCGGCTGTGGCCGAGCGGGTGTCGCGTGCGCATCATGGCCTGCTGTCGTGCGGGGACATGGTGCGCTGGCGGGGCGAGCGGTACTCGGTGGTGCTGCTGGACGGGGTGATGGTGCATCTGGCGCCGCGGCCGGGAAGCGGCCTGCCTCTGGTGGCTCTTCCGGTCGGGCTTCTGGCTTCGGCCCGGGACTTCGCTGTCCTGGACGCCGAGGGCCGGCCGGTCAAGTACGCTCCGATCGCCGACTTCGGTCTTATGGAGGGAATCAGTCCCGAGGCTGACCGTGAGGCCCGTATCTGGGAGCGGCACGTCATCGAGGTGGCGACCGGACTGCTGCCCGGGCAGGCCGAGGATGCCACGCCCCGGCCGGGGTACGCGCCAGGTGAGTTCACGCTGATCGAGCGGTACAAGACGAAAGCGGCCGAGCTCAACGCGGTGCTGGACTTCGACGTGTCGTGGCACACCGTTCAGCGCAAGCGGCTGCAGTACGAGAAGAACGGTGTGTGGGGGCTGGTCGACAAGCGGCGCACCAGGATGCCGTCGCTGTACGGGCGGTGCGATCCGCGCATGGTCGATGTCCTTTTGCAGCTGGTCCGGGAGCGGGAGGGCAAGGTTGCGATCACCGCCTCGGCGCTGTTCACGCTGGTGCGCCGCACGGTGCGCCGCGAGTACGGGCCCACGATGAAGGTGCCGCCTGACACCACGCTGTACAAGCTGCTGGACCGGCTCGGGATCAGGGTGACGGATCTGCGGTCCGCCTCGCGCCGGAAGCCGGGGGCAGGCAACACGCCCGGGCCGCCGTTCGGGACGACGACCGCGGTGGCGCCGGGTGAGCTGGTGCAGATCGATTCCACGGAACTGGATGTGAAGGTCCTGGGCGATGACGGGCTGCCGACATCGGTCGAGCTGACGGTGATGGTGGATGTCGCCACCCGCAGCATCCTCGCGGCGGTCCTGCGGCCCAAGACCTCCCGGCACCGCCGGGCACGCAAGGGCTCGCAGCGGCTGGGGCTGGTGGCCTCGCGCAAGAGTCCGGGGCGTGCCACGAAGGCGGTGGACGCCACGCTGCTGCTGGCGCAGGCCCTGGTCCCGCTGCCGATGCGGCCGGGCTTCTCCGCGGCCGCGCACGCGTCGGCTTCCGATCTTCCCTATGAGGAGTTGGTGGCCGCGGACGAACGCATGCTGCGGGCGGCGAGCCGGCCGGTGATCTTCCCGGATCTGATCGTGATCGACCACGGGTCGGTCTTCACGGGAACGGCGTTCTTCGACGCCTGCGCCTACCTGGGCATCTCGGTGCGTCCCGCCCGCGTCCGCACGCCGACCGACAAGGCGATCATCGAGCGGACCAACGGCTCGATCAAGTCGCTGTTCAGCCAGTACGTGAACACCTACACCGGCAACAGGCCCGGCTACCGGGCGCGGACCGTGGACGGGGAAGAGCTGTTCACGCTCGCCCAGCTCGACGACCTGCTGCAGGAGTGGATCGTCCTGGGCTGGCAGAACCGTGTCCACGACGAGCTGCGCAGCCCCTACGACCCGAACCTTCCTGCGCTCACCCCGAACCAGATGTACGCGGCCACGGTGCGGGCGGCCGGATATATCCCGGTCCCCCTGGGCCGGGACGACTATCTGAGGCTGCTGCCCACCGCCTGGGTCGGGGTCAGTGACGAGGGCATCCGGTTCATGAACCGTGTCTATGAGAACCCCGAGGGAAAGCTCGACCCGTACCGCAACCGCCGGTCGGGGCTCGGCGGCAAACGTCGCGGCGGCTGGCAGCTGCGCTACAACCCCTACGCCCCCGAGCATGTATGGCTGTATGACCACGAGAAGACGCAGTGGGTCGAGGCGTCGTTCCGGCATCAGCATCTGATCGGTGCGCCGTGGACGCAGTACCTGTGGGACATCGCGACGACCGAGCATCTGGCGCGCGGTGGCCGCAAAGACGATGACGACGCCATCGCCCAGGCGCTGGCTGAGCTTCTGGAGCGTGCCGGGCAAGGCCCGCAGGAGACGACCGCAGCTGTGGTTCCGGACGGATGGGGGCCGCAGTTCCCTCCGCCCGCCCCGGCGCCCGTGTTCGACCCCTACGCCGCGTTGGACGCCTCTGCTGCGGGCCAGGATTCGGGGGAGCTGGATCTGCCCGACGACGGCATGTACGGGCTGCCCGGGCCGGCCGACCTGTCACGGCGCGCTCTGGGCGGCGGTGACCCGCTGTTCTTGAGCCCTGCCTCGCAAGGCAGCGCCTGGAGCGCCGAGGCGATGGCCGCGTTCAAGGACAGCTACTTCGACGGTCTGCCGCCGCTGGACCCCGACGGTGCCGCTCGCGCCAAGCCGTCCGGCGAGCTTGGGCTGCCGGGTCTTGAAGGTGATCTGTTCGATCTTTCCGACCCTGACCTGGACCCGGAGGACTGATGGTGAAGCGGCCGAGTATCGGCGACGAGGAACTGCGCGACCTGGTCGACGGGCCTGATCAGCTGCGCCCGCCCGCGCCGGAATGGTGCGACACCCTGACGAACTGGCGTGCCTCGGTCGATCGCGTCCTTGATCCGCCGGATCTGGCGGACTGCGCTCCGCTGGGCACCGAGGTCAGCCCGGACGACCCCCGGTTCGTGTTCCACGGCAGCATGCGCCCGGTGGAGACACCGGCGATCAAAACCGCCAGGCTGGTGGTGAAGCGCCAGCTCTACGCCAACGCCAAGAGGACCTCGGGGCGGCTCGGTGTGATCATCCAGGGCCCGTCCGGCACCGGGAAGACCTCGCTGATGCGGTACGTGGGCCGGGACCTGGAAGTACGGCTGAACAACCGCTACGGCCGCAACGACGACCGGATCCCGGTCGTCGCGCTCAGCGTGCCGGACAAGGGCCGCGGAGGAACACGGAACTGGAGCGGGGCCTTCGCCCGCTTCCTCGGGCTGGAAGGGTCGCTGGGCAGCGACCCGACCGATTCGATCTGCTACGTGATGCGGCACTGCCACACCCAGCTCGTCCTCATCGACGGCATCCACCGGCTGCAGCACGGCGCCGATGTGAAGCAGACCTTCGCCTACCTCGAGCACATCAGCGATGAGACCGGGGCAACGTTCGTCTACTGCGGCCGCAACAGCCGTGCCATCGTCGACCCCTATCTGCGGGACAGCGAGACACCGCGGGACAAGAACGAAGATCCCTGGGGCGACCACCCCGTCCTGATGACCAGCCGCCTGGGCTACGACCAGGAAGGCAAGGACCGCTTCCGCCGCATCGTCAACGAGTTCGACAAGGACCTGCGGCTCTACCATCACCACGCCGGCGACCTGACCGGCCTGTCCCCCGTCCTGCACGTGCGCAGCAAGGGCTACCTGCGGGCCCTGTCCCAGCTCATCTGCCAGGCGGCCCAGCACGCCATGCTGTCCGGCGAGGAACGCATCAGCGAAGAGCTCCTCGACACCCTCACGGTCGGACGAGTCATCAACATCTGATCGCCCGCTCCGGCCCGCCGGTGCCGCTGTCGGCATCGGCGGGCCGAACAGGTCCGCTGCGCGGCGCGCGGCCTGTGCCCGCCCGAGGGTGAGAGGTCAGGCCCGGGGCGTTGCTCTGGCTTTGGCCGCTCGGGGTGTTTTACGGACACCCAATTTCGGGTCCCACACCATGTGCACGCGCGCCAGGGCCTGGCGTTGTTCTTCGGTCAGGTCGCCGGGGGCTTTGCGGATCTTGTGGATCCAGGTGCCTAGGCGGACGGGGTGGTCGTTCCACAGGGTCTCGACGTGCCTGGCCGGGACTCTGAGGTGTCCTTCGCGGGTGAGGTAGGCGACTGCCGCCTGAAGGTACTCGCGGAACTCCCGGTCCCGTTCCGTGCGGCCGTGGTAGATGCTCGCGGCGCGGGGGCCGAGGTGGATGGCGAGCAGGAGCTCTGCCTGGGCGGGGTGCAGGGTGTGGAAGTTGTTGCGCTGGCGGCTGATCCACTGCCCCAGGGGAACGCCGTCGGGTGTCTTGTAGGCGTTGGGGACGTGGTCGTTGCCGTGCTGTTCGACGTGTGTTTTGGCGTAGGCGTAGAAGCGGCGCCGGGTGACGGTGAAGGGTGGGTTCCACCAGGGGTCGATGTCGGTGAGGGCCTGGTCGTGGGCGGGGGCGAGGGTGCCGGCTTTGGCTTTGCGCCGGCATTCGGCGATCCAGCGGCCCACGCGGTGGCCGCCGTGTGTGGCGTCGTGGGGTGGTGCGAGGTGTCCGTGTTGGGCGGCCCAGGCCCGGGCGTGGTCGAGCATGCGGGGAAAGTCGTCTTCGGGCGGGAGCCACAGCATGCCGAGGGTGTCGAGTGCGGTTCGGTGTTCGGGGCTGAGCCGGCCGAGGGTGTGCCGGGTCCGCTGGTGTCCGATCCACTCCCCCAGCGCGAATCCGTCCGGGCCTGTGTAGTCGGCGGGCACGTCCAGGTGGCCGTAGGTGTCGTGGTAAGAGGTGGCGCTGACGTGGGCCTGGTCCCAGTCGCCTGTGGGGGGAAGGGTGATCTCCAGGCCGAGGGCGTGGGCGATCTCGAGGGCGCGTTCGGGCAGGTGGTAGTGGACTTTACGCGTGGGGCGGCTTGTGGAGCCGCTGGTGTGCGGCATGGCGACGCGGTCGAGGAAGGTGTCGTCGTGGGCGCGCAGGGCTTGGAGGATGTTCCACAGGCCGCCGAAGCTGGTGCCGGCCAGGATGTCGTGGGCGCTGGCGCCGTCGGGCAGGTAGACGGGGATGACGAGGGTGGCTTTCTTGCCCTCGCCGGGCTGCTGGCGAAGGGCGCGGCCGATGGACTGGATGGCGTCGATGACGCTTTTGCGGGCGGCGGCGAAGACGACGGCGTCGATGGCAGGGATGTCGACGCCTTCGTTGAGGACGCGGACGTTGCTGAGGACCGCGCGCCGGCTGGTTGCGTCGAAGCCGTGGAGCAGCCACCGGCGTTGCCAGGGTTTTTGTGTGCTGTCGACGGCGTGGGACCACAGGTCGGGGATTGTCAGGTCGCCGGTCACCTGGCTGGCGGTGCCGGGAAGGGCTTTGGCGAAGGCGTGGGCGGCGGCGATGCGGTTGTGGAAGACCAGGACGCGTCGCAGGTCGTGGTCGGCGATGGCGCGCAGCACCGCGACGTGGAGGGCCGCGGTGCGCAGTCCGTTGTGGTGGCTGGTGCCGGCGGGCGGTGTGGTGAGGATGGTGCGCAGGTCGGTGTCTTCGATGACGGGCATGACGACGCGGTAGTCGGCGAGGATTTTGCGTTCGATGGCGTCGGCCAGGCCGAGGCGGTAGACGGTGGGGCCGAAGATGTCGACGCGGTCCATGGTGGCGTCGGGCATGGACTCGAACAGCGAGGTGAGGCCGCTCGCGGGTGCGGGGGTGCGGAAGATGCGCGGGGTGGCGGTCATGTAGAGGCGGAGCTTCGCCGGGATCTGGGCGTCGTCGTGGATGACGCCCCATCCTTCGTCTGAGCGTCTCGTGGCGCGGTGGGCCTCGTCGATCACCGCCAGGTCCCACGCCGGTATCCGGTACTGCTCGTGGAGGTGCCGGATGCGGGGCAGGGAGCCGTAGGTGACGAAGACGGTCACCGGGCCGCGGGCCTGCTCGATCAGCTGGGCGGCGGCATCCGTGTCGGTGGTCATGATCGCCTGCTCGGTGCCCAGGCCGCTTGTCGTCTGCTTCATCGACGAGACACCGATCGCCGTGCCGTCCCGGCCCGCCTGGCGCCATCTTTGGATGGTCTGGGCGAGGAGTTCCAGGGTGGGGACGACCACCAGGACGTGCCCGTCCCCCGCGGCCTGCTCGGCGATGTGGGCGGCGGTGAGTGTTTTCCCTGTTCCGCAGGCCGACACCACGGTGGCGCGGCGCTCGCCGGATTGGAAAGCGGCCAGGGCCGCGTCGGCGGCTTCGGTCTGGTGCGGACGCAGGCGCGGCGGAGCGGGTGTCACGTGGTGTTCCTCGGGCTCGCTGACGGGCGCCCGGCCCGGGCCCCGGTGTGGTGCTGGCGACGCACCGTACGAGGCGGGCCCAGCGGGAAGTCGGGGATCTTGGAGATCCGGCCGGATATCGCTGGTGGCGCGGGGAGTCTGAGACATTCTGCGGTTGTCTCCGGCCGAACTGGAGCGGGGTGAGGGGGCTGAGACGGGTGGCGACAAGGAAAAGCACGGCGCGGCGCAAGGCGTGGAAGACGCCAGAGCGCCTGCCGCGGCAGGCGCGGCTGATCGCGGACGAGTCGACGGGGTCGTTCATCGGCCGGCTCGCGCAGCTCAACCACATGCCGCTGGACGACCTGATGGGCCTCGTCGGCGAGGGCGGCAAAGCGATGCATCCGCGATACACCGAGGTGTACCTCAACCCGGGCGCGCTCGAGCGGCTGGCGGCACTGACCGCGCACGGCCCGGAGGTCCTGCAGCGGGCGCTGCCCAGCCTCGCGCCGCATCGCCTGCTCAAGGCGGGGCCGGGACCGGTGTGGAGGTGGCCGCAGTGGGAGGCTAGGGGCGTCTTTCTCGTGCGGGCGTGTGATCTGTGTGCCGCGGCCAGGCGGCATCCGTCGGATGTGTACCTGGTGTCGGTGACCCGGTGGAGAGTGTGCGCCCGGCACCACCGGTGGCTGGACAACCTCCGCGAGGACGGTGCGACCTGGCTGCCTCTGCAGAACGTGCCCGAGGTGGTCCGGGCGCACCGTGACCGGGCGGGGCTGGAGCGCAGGCTCGGTGCCGGCGGGCGTGCCCTGTTTGCCGATGCCCTGCACATCACGGCGTTCTGGTGGAACGTCCCCGAGCTGGGCCCGCCGGTGTGGGAAGCGCGGGGGCGGCTCCTGGGCGAGGAGGCTGGCGGTGACCTTCGTCTGGCGCCGCTCGTGTCCTACCCCGAGACCATGCGACTGGCATGGATGCTCGCGGCCCGGGAACGCCGTCGCATGCGGCGCACCTGGAGCGCCGAACACGACACGGCATGGCTTGCTGCGGTGGGCGCCATGCTGGAGGAATGGCAGATGCCCGCGGATCTCGCGCTGACGCCCGTGGACCTCTGGATGCAGCACCACAGCATGCCCCCGCTGCACCGGAGCGTCAGCCGACCAGTGCAGGGCAAGTGGCGCCAGCTGCCAGCGCCGCATCCTCACGAGGACGCCCCATCAGACACTCACCTGGAACGGATCACGTGTCTGCCGTGGCGGTTCGGCGACGAACCCCCGGAACCAGATGACACGATGACCTGGTCTGTCGCCGGCCGCGCCTGATCTCACTCCAGGTCCCGGCGGAGCCTGTGCCGGGGCACCGGCTCGCCGGCATCCGGTCCAGTACCAGTTGCGCTTCCCCGGCTTGGGTGGTGGCGACATCCGCAGGACAAGCACCACATCAGGGGGCCGAGCGCTGCCGCGGCATCGGAGTACGTAGTGATGCGGTGACCGCACCCAGCGCAAGGCACTCCTCTGCCTTCACGTCGCGATGATGCCGGGGCAGTGCGCAGCAACCTGTCCAGCAGGGGTGTCATCTGCACTTTCGGGGCGCCGTCGGTGTCGGCTGAGAACCGGAGTTCACGCTCAAGGTGGTGTTCAGCGACGGCCGGCCGGGGAGGCAGCCGGGAGAGCCGGTCCTCCTCGGCACGCTTTCAGGCGCGTGACCAGGCGGCGAGTTGGGAGCCGCTCCTGTCGCCGCAGGCCTGGACGAAGGCCAGGACGAATTCCTGACGGGGCCGACTCTGACGGCTGAGGACCCGGCCGACGGTGGCGTGGGGAAGCTGCCCGTGACCCCCGGCTCGTGCCTCGAGCTGCCGGTATGGAGGACTTCCTTGCCGGTGGTAGAGGTCGATCAGCGCGGCGTGCAGGTCAGCGTAGGTTCGCACGCAGTCCACATGGATCCGGTAGCGGAGGGGGCGCTTCTTCGCCGTCGAGTCGTACCAGGCTTGCTTCCACAGGCGTTCGGCTTCATCCGGGTCGGCGCCGCACGCTTGGGCGTAGGCACGGACCACGGCCAGGGACGGGACCCTGTTTCCGGACGCGGCGCGACTCAGCGTGGAGGCGCTGAGCGATGTGCGCTGGGCGAGGTCGAGGTAGCTGAGCTGGGCCGCATGGCGTCGGGCGCGGAGCCAGGCGGCAAGTGCGCAGGCCGCGCCGTCGGCGATGGGCGTTTCAGGCCGTGACATGTCGGCGTCCGTAAGCGCGGTCCCTCACCTGTGGCGCGCGGGGGTGTATGCGGTCTGGGGCGTTGTACAGGTTCAGCAGGGCCTCGATGAGGACAGCGCAGGTGACGGCCTGAGCCGCAGCCGGGCGCCACAGCACAACGATGAGAGCGACGACGCAGACGACTGCCGGAATGCGTAGGTGGTGAGAGGCCGCGCGCCGTCGGGTGGCGCGGATCATGCGATCAGGCATGGGGGTAATCCTTCCGCGAGCCTGCCAACAACTGGGCTGGCCTGGCTGCTTTAAGCATGGGGACCGCTGCGTGGAGCGATGCTGGCATCAGGCTCTGCTGCGGCCAAACGAGGCCGGTGTCGTTATTGCACTGGTGTCTCACCGGCTCTAAGAGCGCCCCTGTGGCCCCGCTGAGCAGTGCCTGTACGACTTGTCCGCAGGTTAATGCTTATACGTCCCAAACCTGGATGTCACCCGCAGCCCGTAGGTGATGCCGGCCTGCTTTACCGGGGTGGCAGACCGCCTCGCTCGGGCGCGGGGGCTCGGTGTGAGGCATCGGCACAGCTCGTGGCCTGATGGCCCGCCGACGCTGGCCGTCTCGCAGGCGGCGCTGTCGCATACCAATGTGGGCATGACCTGACCTGACAGATGCCGTGTTGTGTCCCACGTGAACAGTCCAGACACGGACTGCCCGCGGTGCCTGCATGGGGGTGTGTAGTGGCGAGGGCGAGTTCCGGCTTCGTGACCGGTGCCCGCTGTACCGCCGGGGATGATGAGTGCGCTGATGCACAGAATGGGGGCTGATGGCCTTTGCAGACGGTGTCCGCCGGGCAGGCCGGTGGCAGGACGCGGTGCGGCTGCTGCTCCTGATCGATGCTTCCGCCCAGTGAGCTTCTTCAGAACATCGATCGGGTGACGGCCTGATCCGTGACAGCTGAACACCGCTGCAGTTCAAAGGCCGGTCAACCCCACAGGATCATTCACCCTCTAGGGCGGCCGTTGAAGAAGCTCAGTCGGTCCCTGCAGGCCTCGTCGCCCCGGTCGAGGCAGTGGGGGTGGTGGGACACAGGTGCGTCTACAAAAGCTGGATCTCTGGCTCCGGTATCCCGGCTACCTCACCTACGAGCTCATGAACGAGTACGAGGCGCGCCCGGATGACAGCGGTCTGCTGGATCTGGCTGAGGAGATCCTCGGTTCCGAGGAACCCGATCTGCGGCGGTTCCCCATGCTCAGGAACCGTTTCGGGGCGTTCGAGGAACTGGATGAGGCGTTGGGCGCCTCTGGTGGGGAAATGCCTCATCAGCAAGACCCAGATCCTTGGCGCGAACCGTGGGGCGGAGCATGTCCATTCCTGCTGCAGCGCGGACGCGAGGTGGCAGGTGTGTCGTGAGCCACGCTCCCGGACCTACCTGCGCCGGCAGGGGGGATCCTGCGGGCTTCACGTCGAGTGGGGAACACGCTGCCTTCGTTCACAGCAGGCTGGCGAACCCTGATTCCCCGGGTTCGCCAGTCTGCTGTGCCGTTGAAGGCCATGGGAGGCCGTTCTCATCAGGGGTCTGGGTGGCTGGGAACGGATCACACGCACGAAAGGGGCCTGCCAAGGCGTTGGGACACTCAGGGGCAGAAGTAGCAGTTGTGCGCGCGAGTCGTTCTTGAAGCCGGCGTCAGGCAACCCGATGGACGGGACCAGGCCTAGCGGATCAGAAGATCAGGAGCTTCTGCGGTGGACTGTCGGGCGTCTCACTCACCATGATGGAGCCGCCCTCACTCAGCACCTGCTCGATGTAGGCGTACACGGACAAGGCTCGGTTGATGCTGTCCGTCTTGCTGTCCCCGGTCAGCTCAACGGTGCGTTCGAGTGCCTTGGACGCCCGCCCCGTGAGGTTGACGGTGACCCTCTCCAGCGGGCTGGTCGATCGCCCCGAAGCAGCTGGACGGCCTCCGTCAATAGTGGTGCCCCCAGCACTTCTCGGCATGACAGTTTCCTTCCCTTCGCGGATCCCGACCTCGCCGATCAGGAGCCAGTTGCAGCCGTTTCCCCTCGGCGAGATCGGCTTGTAGGAACACTGTGCTCTCAAAATGTGCGCGAGTCAAGCTAACGATGCAGGTTTTGAGCATCAAATTGCTGCTCCAAAGCGACCACCGGAAGCGTCAGCTCGGTCACTCACAGTGAAGTAGCACGGGAGCTGTTTCCAGCCCCACTCACACCATCACGACGGTCATCAAGACTCGCAGCACGCACCGCCGAGGCGGGGCTCCCCAGCAGTCTGAGCAACACCCCTCGACCTCCCGTGCCCCCACGCGCGCACCTTGGAAAGATTGTTGCAGCAGCACATCATTCGCACTTCTACCGCACTGACATGCACATATGACTCTGATGACATACGGCGTTCATGCATACGGCTGGTAATCTTCAAGGTGGGACACTCCCCGTCAGCCGGCGGGGGGCCGAAGTATTAGATGAGACGAAGGGGCCGAAGATGGCCGTAAGGAAGAACGTCGACCTTTCCAACGAGGAGCCGACGCGCCGGGCAGACCCGGAGATGGACCACGTCGACCTCGAGCTGACCCCCCGCGGGCTGCGCCTGCGCAGCACCCTGCGCGAGGGCTCTCCGATCTCCGTGGGCGTGGTGAGCCTGCTGCTCATGCTGGTGGTCTTCGTGCCGCCTTCTGCGGCGGGCGCGCTGGCGATGTGGGTGGGCTTCGGCCCGGTCGGCATCGCCGTCACCGCCGGCGTGACCCTGGTCGTCGCGGTGGGCCTGCTGTTCTTCGTGTACAAGAAGACGGGGTCCCATACTGACGGCCCGGCGCCGACGCGCCGTCCCCCCGCCCGGCGGCAGAAGAAGGGTGCCGGGGGCCGGGGCGGCAACCGCTCCCGGTAGTACCTGATCATCCGGCCGGTGGCCCCGGGCAGCATCGCTGCCCGGGGCCACCGGCTTTTTCATGCGTGCGCTCCGCCGCAGGTCACCAGGTGTACCGCACGGAGACAGGGCCGCCGGGACGGTCTGCATGCTGCCACGGATGCGGCCCCCAGGAACCCCGCGCGAGAAGGGCTCGGCATGCCCATGGAGATCTCCTCGCCCTCGGACACGAGCCAGGCCCACACCGCCGCGCTCCCCCACGGACTGCTCCACGCCGCGACCTTGCCGGCCCCCGCGCGTCCGGGCGGGAGCCGGCACCCGGACATGCACGCCGGAAGGCGGGCATGCACAGCCGCCGGTGTTCGGGACATCCGGACCGGAGACGAACGGCAGGGCATCGCGACCGTGGCGTCCAGTCCGGCCGGAGGGCCTCATGACCGGACCCGGCACGGCGGTCGAGACCGGTGCAGGAACCGTAAGGCGGAGGCCTTCGGCATGGCGTAACAACAGGGTGCGCGACGGCCGCAGGAGGCGATGGAGACTTCCGCCTCGCGGGACGGAGACAGGGACCAGGTGCACCTGAAGCCGAGGAGCGCGGGATCTTCGCGGCGCGGCCCAGCAAGATCCGTTCACCCCCGGGCATCTCGAAGCCCGTCTCCGTGGTCTCCGGAATCGTCCGGCGTGATTCCCCCTCGGTCTCGGCATCCACGACCGGTCGTCGCCGCTCCCCGGGAGCGACGACCGGGCCCCTGCAGCATGCCCTGCCAGGCCGCAAGCTGCCGCGAGCACGATTCCGGCACTCGACGGCACGTTTGCCAGGGCAAAGCAAGGTGCCTGGTCGAGTGCTGCTCTGCCACCCCGGTATGGGCCGGGTGAAGCCGGACACGGCGTGATGCGCCGGCTCGGGGAGGCCGAGGCTGTCCGGCCAGAAGGGCCACCACCGCCGCCTCCGCCGGCAAGGATTTCAGGCCATGGCACAAACAGGATGGTGACTGTGCGTGTGCGCCGAGGCCTCAGCACCGACATGACGGCGTGGACTCTCGCTCTCTGGGCCGCCGCACGGATTTTGGGAGTCTGCCATCCGTCCGCACACTTGCGGGGCCCTGCGAGAGTTCCCACTACGGCGGAGCCCTCGGCACCTCTTACCTCTTGTAGGGCAGTGGCGCTGTACCGGTCTGTCGCCAGCTGGACCAGCCATCAGGATCATGAGCGCGTGCAGGGCCGGAGTCCCACGCTGGCGACGACACCACCTGCCCGGCGGCTGTAGCTTCGCACGTGCAGGCAGGCCGCTTCCGCTGCCCTGCCGGCTGGGGTTCAGAGTTTCTCGCCGCGGTGCTGTTCTTCAACGTGATCACAGCCGACTAACAGGAACATGAGCGCCTCCTTGGTCCCGTACGAGTTCGTGCGGGACCAAGGAGGCACGTGGCCAGCAGCAGTCACGGACCGGCAGCTGGGCAGGCACCGTACGCGCGGGCGCTTGCACTCCCAGGCCCAACTGAGGGCGGGCACCTCGTCCGTCGGTAGCTGGCGCTTCTCGGGCTGCTTGTCAGCCGGCAGTCAGGGCGGGATCAGGCGGCAAATCCAAGGTGGGATACATAGCTGTACGCATTGTGGTCTGATCCGAGGTCGCTGACGATCGACTGCCACAGGTCATCGAGTGCGGCGTAGTCGTTGCTGCTCCAGGCGTCCACGATGGCCGCCCATTGCCTCCGTACGGTGATGCGGCGCATGCGGAGCTCCCTGCGCCGGCTGGAATCGACCTGCTCCTGGTCGACCGGGTGGATCTCGATGCGCGTGCCGCGGCCGTCATCCCACAGGCGCCGCTTGTAGTACTCGGCCAGATGGGCGCGGCGGCAGGTCCAGAACGCCCGGTCGATCTTCTTCAGGCTGGCCGGTCGGGGGCGTTGCTGTCCGTTCTTCCATCGGGCGATGGTCCGGTCTGTGGCGGTGATCCCGGCTCTGCGTAGCCAGTGGTCGTCTCGGTTGTTCCAGGTGAGGTAGCGGAGCCTGATGATCAGTCCGCGCGCGGTGTTCACCGAGGGAAGCCGACTGCTGGCCTGGTAGTCGAGCTGGCGTGCCAGTGCTTCGCCGCCGGACATGCCACGTGCTCCGTACAAGCCCAGATCACCCCAGCGTTCCTCCGGCGTGAGCGGTGCCGAGCGGGAGTCGTTTCGCATCGTGTCTTCGGCGTCCTTTCCGTGGGCGAGGTCTCACAGACTTACCGTGCGGTGAGCAGCTCGACGATCACATCAGGACAGTTCCTGGAGCGGCGGCAGAGTCGGACGACCTCTTTCGCCCTGGGCTTCGGCCGGGGCGAGACCGCACGCACGGGTGCGGCCTCCTTGTAGCCGGGAGGGCGGGATGGTCTTCTCTGATGGCTTATGGTTCTTTCTCCACCGTCCACACTGCCTCTGCCGGACTGGGCGAGTGTGGACCTGCCCTCGGGGCGCCGTCGGGAGGGATCGCAAGAAGGGTCAGGCTAGGGCCGAGTTCGTCTGCGTAATGATGGCCAGCATGGATGAACAGTGGGCGGTAGTGGTGGCTGCAGTGGCGGGCGGGGTGCTGGCGGGTGTGCCGGCGCTGCTGAGCGGCTGGTGGAGTCGCAGGAGCCAGCGGGAGCAGATCCGGAGCCAGCAGGTCTTGATGGCGGGCCAGTTGCAGTCGGCGCATCTGCTGCAGGCGGTGGAACCGCGGCGGCGTGTCTATGGTGACTTCGTGGCGCTGGTCTACCGGATGCGTTCGCGGCTGTACGAGGCGTGGGGCGACGGGCCTGGTGATGGATACGGCCGCGTGCTGCTTGTCCTGGAGGACGAGCAGTTCATTGACGAGTTGGAGCGGGTGCGGGCTCAGGTGGCTTTGGAGGGTCCTGAGGAGGTCGTTGAGGCGGCTGACAGGGTCATGGACCTGTTCTCTGCTCTGCATGGTCGGTTGCACTCCCTTGTGGAGAGTGGCGTTCTGGGCGAGTTCGCCGCTGAAGGCGAGGAGCTGGGTGTTCCCCCGGAACTGGGGGAGCTCAAGGTGCGTCTGGACGGCATGATCGCAGCGGCGCGAGAGGCGTTGTCTCAGTTCGGGGCCTCGGCTCTGCTTCCGGGGGTGCCTCGCTAGGCCGGCATCTCGTTTGTGCCTGGCTGCCCATGGCGGCAGGTCCTGAGTGGCCGCAGAGGGCCTTCGTCTGCAAAGGCATGGCGCACTCTCCAGTCCTGGGGGTAACGGGTAAGGGCCGGCGGCTGGGCGTCGATGTCAGTGGCCGTCGCTATGCTCGCGCCACCGCTAGGGGGAGGTTGCATGTCGTACGGTCTGCTGACGCCGGACGTGCCGCTCGGTCCGTTCGAAGGTGCTGTTGTCACTCTGTGGTCGGCGCAGGCGAAGGACGCGAAGCTGCACTCCACGTCCTCTTGTTCTTACGTGCGTTCCGCTTTTGTAGCTGAGCGGAAGGTGCAGCTGGACGCTTCGGCTGTCGGCCGACTGTGCACCCAGTGCGCGTCGTACGGATCGTGGGCGCGCCCCGGGACGGGGCTGGCCGTCTTCCTGGACGCGGTCACCGGCATGGGCCTGCTGTATGAACTGGACCGCTGCTGCGACGGCGAAGACGGCTTCGATGATGTGGAGCTGGACGAGGCTGCCTCGTTGCTCTTGTCTTCCTCTGTACGCGGCGAGGAGAGCGCTCAGACCGGTGGGGAGGACGCGGAGGACGATCACTGGGAGGAGGTGCGGGAAGCTCGGCGGGTGCGGGAATCCGTCGTGGCCGAGTGGCTCGACGCGCTGGTCAGCCTGCACCGCGTGCTCCGCGTCGTCGCGATGTTTCCCTGGCTGAGGTCCTGGGCTGAGCCGCGGGTGCAGCGGAAGTCGGACCGCCTTCAGGTGTTGCGGGCACGGGCCGGTCGGCTGGTCGCCCCAGATGCGCTGGTCTTGGCGGCAGCGGTGTCGGTCATGAAGGAACCGGATCTTCCTGTCGATGATCCCGCTTTCGCCCTGCTGGGTACACGCGGCGAGGTGGCGGACTCGTTGATGTCACTGTGGCGGCAGTGGCGCAGCGCGGTGGAGGACAGTTGGGACCATCCGCGTGAGCAGGAGTATCTCGCCTACCGGCTGTCCCGAGGGATGAGCAGTCGGCGCAAGGGGCGGGATCAGATGCTGGAGCGGGCCCAGGTGCTGCTGGGGGCCTGGGCGGAGGAAGCTGCCCGGCCGGTCGCAGGCGACTGCGGGGAGCGGGTCCTGGCCGTAGCTCTTGACGGGGGTTTCCTGTCGGCGTCCGGCCGGAGGGCGTCTGTGCTCGAGCAGCTCAGTCAGTGGGAATGGGGTGTGCTGGCCACGTATACGGTCTCGGTGGATTGGGCGGGGGCTGAGCCGGTCCTCTCCCTGCGAGTGCCGGAGCCGATCGCGGCCCGCCTGCTGTTGCAGCGTTCCCCGCTCGTGTACGAACATCGGGACGATGAGAAGCCCCTGGCCGGAGACAGGATGACGGCTCTGGAGATGAGCCCTGCTCTTGGGCCCGGAGTGTTCGACGACACTCCGGTGCATGGCCGCCAACTGCTGAGGCAGGAGCACCTGCGGGCCTTGCGCGACACAGCAGGCGGTACGGAACAGCTGTACGTGGTCCTGGGCCTGGGCGCCGGTGTGGAAGTGATGACACTGGGCGCCCTGGAACAGCGCTGCGCGGCCGGATGGCAGGGTGTCATTCTCGCCGCCGCGAGTGACCTCCCCGACGCTCTGATCGATGCTGCCTTGCGGCCGTCCGCCGCAGAGGCGGTTGAGAACGACGACGTGTGGGCTCGGCCGGTGTACGACCCGGAGGAGGAGGCGTTCGGCCGGAGTCTGAGCGCAGCGGAGGGCGAACGGGTCCTGGTGCGGCTGTGCAGGGAGAAGCGGGAGGTTCGTCAGGCGCTGAAATCTCTGGCTCTGGCGCGTTCGTTGCCGGATCTGCGGGATCTCGAGGCCGTCGCGGAAGACGAGCAGGGCTATCCACTCAGGCCGTTCGCCAGGGCAGTGTGGAACGGACTGCTGGCGATGGAACAGCTGGACCTGGAGCCCTTCGCACCAGAGGGAGACGAGCACTGGGCCGATGGCTCTGGCCTTCCTCTGGGAGTACTCGCCTCCGTGCAGGCATACACCACGGATGCGTTCGGTCGCTTCCAGGGCCGGGCCCACTCCCCCGGCTGCGCGCACCGACGCCCCTACGCCGGAGTTGATCGGCACGACGAGAAGGTGAGCATCGAGGAACTGCTGTACGCCAAGGGCTTTAATGCCTGCAGCAAGTGCGGCGGATACGCGGTGCGTCGGCTCAGCGATGTCCAGGTCGCCTACTACCGGGCAGCACACCGTCTGCACCACCTCATCCAGATCTCAGTTTCTGACTCTGGCACGGCCGATGTGGAGAAGTACTTGAGTCGGCTCGACGGGCTCTGCAGCCTGGATGCTCAGGCTGAACAGGCGTGGTTTCCCGACCGAGGGCAGGCCCGCCAGTGGCGGCAGGTCATCAACCGTCTGCGCGCCGGACTGCAGGCCCGCGCATGACTGTGAGCCAAGTGCGGTCGCGGCACTGCCACAGCATTGCGCGGTGGTCGCCGCGTGCCGCGATGCTTGTTGGCATGTCTATGGGTTGAGCAGGACTTCGGTGATCGGGCCGCCGGCAACACCTGGCTCGAGCACGAGGGCTGGGGCGTAGAGGGGCTTCCCAAGGGTGGCGTTGTCCCATTCGTAGACGACGGTGCGCAGTGTGTTGAGGTGTCGCCCTACAAGTAGAGCCATCGTGTACGGGCCGTGGAAGGCGAGGTGTACCTCCGCATGGCCATGTCGTGCGGCCAGTCTTTTGATCTGTTGCGCGGCAGTTGTGCTGAGCCGTGCGGCTTCGCGCGGGTCGAGGCGGTCCTCCCCGACGACCGTGAGTATGGCGGCCTCGGTGAAGCCGCCGCCGGACTGGTCCAGGAGCCGTTCGAATGCGGTGAGGTCTGGATCTGGGGTCAGGCTGACCAGGACCGCGACGCGGTTCTGGCCGTCGTGTGACTCCGATTTCCCGAAGTCGACAGGCTGCGTGTGCAGTTCCCCGGTCAGCGGATCGTCACCGGCTTCGGCAGATGCCCACAGAGCGTTTTTGGCATCGACCACCTCAACGTTGCCGATCTTGGTTTCGGGTAGGGCCGCGCCCAGGGCAAGAGCCACGGACAGATGTGCTCCGCCGCCGATACGCACTGTTCGCGCGCGCGTGGCATAGACGGCGTCGCTGGTCAGGGGCAACGTGGTCTGAAGGAGCTGGAGGCCGGTTCGTGACGGCAGGCGCCCTTCGTTGGCGGCTTGGATGCGGATGTGCAGGTCGTCCTCGCCCGCGTCCATGGCGAAGGGTACGGGGCGGGTCTGGACTCGGATCGTGAAGGGTCGGTCCTCGCTGTGGGTGGCGGGCTTGCGCTGTTCGGTTCGGTGCATCAGGAGGTCGCGCACGATCTCGCTCTCGCCGGTCGGCTGGAGCATGTTGTTCTGTTTTTTGTCGGCGAGGGTCCGGGAGGGGGCGAGTCTGAGGAGTCGGTCGGGTGCGTCGTAGTCACACTGTGTGGGGCTTCCCGCTCTGGCGGTTGTGTTCGCGATGCACAGGCTGAAGGCGGGGTGTTCGTCGAGTTGGAGCAGCCGCGGCAGCTCGCGTTCCCGGACGATGTCGCTGTGGGCGATCTCCGGTGTCACGACGAGCACGGCTGCTGAGAGTCCTTGGGTCAGGGCCTGCTCGAGACGGTCGGTTGTCGTGCCCGGGCGCAGGTCTCTGTGGTCTCTCCACACGACGAGACCGGCGGCTCTGAGCAGGTTCTCGATCGACTCGGCTTGCGGGGTTCCGTCCGATTGCCGGTAGGAGATGAACACGGGGCCGTCAGCTCGTACAGCGTCGGCGGGAAGGGGGCCGAGTGCTTCGAACCTCGGCGGCGGCGGAAGGACCGTGACTGCTTTGCTCGTGACGCGTCCCCATCGTTGGCGCCTGGTGATCCGTCCGAAGAGCGGGTGCGTTCCTTTGGGCGTGTAGACGACGAGTGCGAGGGGGCCGTCGTGGTCCCTGGCGATTGCTTTCATGGCAGTGATGTCGGTGGGGCTCGGTCCGACAGGGGCGGGATGGCTGTGCCACTCGCCGATGTAGCCGGTTGGATCGTCGCTGGCTCGCTCGGTCAGGAAGGCTGCGAGGAGCGCGTTCGCTGTGACGTCGTCTCGCACGTATCTGTGGGTGGATGCTCCTTCTCCGTCGACCTCGAGGGCATGGGTGACGACGATGTCGGTGTCTTGTCCGTAACCGAGAAGGATGCCGCCCGTTTCCTGTGGCAGCTTTTTGGCGGTGGCTACTGCGATGACCTCGTACGCCTCTTGGCGCAGATCGATCCGTGTTGCCGGCCGGGTCACTGGTGGCTCTTTTCCGGTGGGAGGTGGAGGTTGTGCGTCTCGCCTGCGGGGTGGAGAGGGCGGTTTACGAGGAGGCCGAGGGCGTGGCGGACGGTTGCGGCTGCTGCCTCGATCACTGCGTGGGGTGGTGTGGGGGATATCGGGCTCCCGCAGCCTGCTTCGAGCAGTGGGGGTGTCTCGGTGTCGGTGCTGGTTGCCGAAGGCGGGAGCGGTGCTGCGTTGCCGAGGGGCGGCAGGACGTCGATGCGGTAGGTCCTACCGTCGTTCTGGAGTGCTGCAGAGAGGATGTGTATGCCTAGCGTCTGGGCGCTCAGGTGCAGGAGGGCAGTGGTGGCGAAATCGGCTGTGGCGTTCACGACGAGGTCGTGGCTTTGCAGGTGGTCGAAGACGTCAGCGGCTGATGTGAGTGCGTGGTTGATGGTG
Organism: Streptomyces termitum; assembly: GCF_014650175.1. Taxonomy (GTDB): domain Bacteria; phylum Actinomycetota; class Actinomycetes; order Streptomycetales; family Streptomycetaceae; genus Streptomyces; species Streptomyces termitum. The sequence goes on along the minus strand of NZ_BMUL01000025.1, from coordinate 7,930 downwards.
GTGATGTTGTTGGCCAGGGTTCTGTTGTGCTTGACGAGGTGTTGCTTGACTGCTTCGGCTTTCAGCAGGCCGACCGTTTCTGGTCCCACAAGGTGGCGGACGAGGTTTCCAGGCATGACGACATCGCCGTCGATGAGAGTGAGGTGACGCACGCCGGAGCGTGCCAGCGTGTCGGCGATGAAGGATCCCAGGGCGCCGGTGCCGACGATCGCGACCTTGGATTCACGCAGTTCGGGAGCAAGGACGCCTGCGCGGATGGTCCGCGCTATTTCGGTGTCTGCGGCCGAACGCAGTCGTGTGACCGCTGTGCCTGCTTCCTTCGTGGGTGCTACGTCCAGAAGGATCACGCCCTCGTGGGTGCCGCGCCGGTAGAGCAGCACGACGGCGGTGATCGAGTGCCGGCGAATTTTGCGGTCCAGGTCCGCGCTCGAGGCGAGCCGGGCGGAGATGTCCGCCCAGGTCCGCGGCGGTGCGTCCAGCTCGCCCAGATCGGCTACATATCCGAAGCGGTGCTTGTTGCGCGTACGGGGCTTCTTGGGACTGGTGCCGGGCCCGATTCGCATCGTGTTGTTGTTGGAGGGGCTGAAGCGGACGAAGTGGCCAAGGTATGGGCGGAGGTCGCCATAGAGGTAGAGACGGTGGTCTGCGGATTGCTGGAAGTACCGGTCGAGGTCCAGGTCGGGTCGGTCGCCCCTCCAGCCGTTGTCCGCCTGGTCGAACCACGCTGTGACGTGGGCGAGGAACGCCGGTGCCTCTGCCCACCACAGCCCTTCGTGATCGTCTTCGGCGACCAGGCACAGGCCGCCGTCCGGTTCGCGGTGCCAGGACCAGGGCACCGCGTCGTGATCGACCGGCTCTACTCTCGGGGGCACGAACGGAAAGCGGGGCGGCAGGTTGATCAGGACACGGGTCGTTCCTGTCGCGCGCGGGACAGGTCCTTCCCATCCTGCTTCGACCTCCTTGAACCTGGCGCGGATCAAGCCTTCCTCAAAGTGCTGCCGGGCGTAGGCGACGTTCTCGTCGAAGTCGTCAGGGGTCACCCGAAGGTCGCCCTGCCGGCAGGAACGGCGCGAGCGCCGGGCGAGATGGCCGATGCCTTCTTGCTGCCGTCGTCGTTGAAGCCGTTCGGCATCGGGAACACCGTGTCTCCATCGCCGTTCGTTCCCAGCAGTTTCCGGAACGCCAGTGCAGCCTGCCCCTCGTCCTCCTCCGCTAGCGCTGCTTCCGCCGACGCTGCAGCGTCGGCGAAACGCTCACGCGCGGTGTTCAGTTCGTCGTCGGTTGCTCGGATGCTGATGGTGTGTCCCGGCAGTGTCGGATCTGTCACCGCAATGCCGTAGGTCACGAAGTTGTCGACGATCTTGCTGACCTCCCGCAGAGCGGAGACGTAGTACTCCGCCTGGTCGTCGCCCGAGACCAGGCCCGAGGCGAATGCCTGGTAGGCCGCCATCTCGATGAAGAATCCGCCGAGCTTCTTCTTACCGAGCAGGGCACGACGGGTCTGGCGGAGCAGCTTGACGGTCGGTACGTAGTACTCCTCGTGGTCCGCGTTCATCGCGCTGGACAGTTCCGTCAGCCCGTCGGGGTTCGTGCGCACCCACTTGTTGTCCTCGCCTTTCTGCGGGATCTCCCACGTACCGTCGCCGTAGGGCCGGGCCGGCACCGCGTCGACGTAGAGGTCGTAGTCCGGGAAGGAGACCTGCAGGCTGCGGTCCTGACGCTTGGTACGTCGGCGCCCGTCGGCGTCGGTGCGGAACTCCGCGTGCAGGACCTTGAAGAACCTGTCGAGGATGTCCTGCGAGGTCACGTCCCGGGGGACATCGGCGAGGCGCACGAATACGTCGACGTCCTTGATCCTGCGGATCGACACGTTGCGCTTGTAGGAGCCGATCAGTACCGGGCTGACGCCGTACTCGGCGAGCTTCGGGTCGGCCTTGAGAGCATCGCTGACGAGGTGATGAGCCTCCGGCGCGTTGTCTTTGTCGGCGCCGGGCTCGATGGAGCTCAGCGCCGTCTTGAACTGCTGCTTGAGGTGAGCCATCAGGCCCTCCGATCCTCGTTGTCAATGCGTCGGACAGCGGTGAGTCTGGCTCACCGGTGACAGGGTCAGGCTGGTCAGATGGAGGCAGCAGCCTGGTGGAGGAAAAGCCGTTGGGGCTGCGTCGAGCAGCTTGTCGGTCCCATGCCACGTGCCTCCTCGGCGAGTCGTTCAGCCAGGGTGCACCCTGCGGTGTTCAGCCCCCGGGTTGGAAGCTGGTGACCGCGAACCGGCATCTGTGTGGCTGCTCCTTCACCACATTACGACTCACCACTGACAAACCCGCTGCACCGGAACTAAACGATCACGCAGGGGGGCTTCTCTCCGTGTCGGGCCCACGGATCCGTGCAGGTGGGAGGCGTATTCGCCGGTCGACTGTCTCCTGCTGGGAAGCTCCGCGAACGAGCCCCGGCGCCCAGCGTCGGCCGGCAGGAGGCCAGGAGCGCCGCGGGCAGCTGGAAGATCTGTACTCCGCCTTTGGAATCCGGGGCGCGCAGCAGCACACTGCGGTACGTAACGGTGGCCAGAGAGAGTGGGGGCGTGTGTGAGATGGCATCGACAGCTGAGAAAACTGCTGTTCTCCCGGGAAGGCTGCGGCACCGTACTGATGGCGGCCTTCACAGCCGTTGCGCTCGGCGTCGTGCCGAGCATCCTGGAACAGTGGACCACGCGCCTGTGGGTGTTCGGCGTAGTCTTCGCCGGCGCTCTCGCCCTGGTGCTGGTGGGGTGGGTTCTGCAGCGCCCGCGCGGGCTCGGCGTGGTGGTCAGTCTCTACCCGGCAAGCCGTACGCAGGGTTCGCGGGTCGTAGCACTCAAGAACGCTTCTCGCGGTGCACACAACGTGACGCTGGTCGTCGACCGAGCAGCCCTGTGGCCAGGTGAAGGGTCCACGCAGGGCGACTCGGACGTTGTCGACTTCGTCGCCCGGCTGATCGATGCGCAGGTTGAGGAGTTGCGCTCAGGAAACCGGACCGAGCCCGAAGTGGTGCTGTATGTACTTGCGCATCTACGGGACGGATTCCGTCTGGGGCGTCGTCTGGCCGACGATCCCCAGTTGTCGCTGAACGTCATGCATCTGTCGCAGCAGGCTGGTCGTTCGCTGGTTCCTGGAGTCGGCCTGAGCAGCTCGCTTCGTACCCCGCTCGATGCCCATCAGCGCAATCAGGTCAGCCGGCACCTGGACGCTGCCGGGACAGGCCGTCCGCGGCTCGTGGAGCTACCCGCCGAAGCAGGACAGCGACGCCATCACATCGCGGTGATCGTACGCCTGGCATCAGCCGGCTCCATGGTCGACGACGCCCTTCACATAGCGGCAACCGGACAGACCACCTACGGGTCGGGACACCACACCGGCTATCAGCTGCCAGGCACGGACACAAGCGGTGTAAACGGTCCGTGCGGCGCCTACGTCGTCAGCGACATCGGAACCCCTTACTTGCCCGACGATTCGGCTCTCCACGCCGCGGTGACCACCTACGTCTGGGAGTGCTGGCTTGCCGCGCGGCAGGAATGGGCCCAGCGCCTCGGCGGCAACGCGGCAGTGGAGGGGTTGTTGTTCTTCCATGGCCCGCTCCCGATCGCGGTCGCACTGGGCTGGCTTACGGCCCGCGACCGCATCACGCTGGTCCACCACGATCTGCAGCTTGCACAGGGCGCAGCACCACCTCCCCCAGCGGATTCACCGTGAGGATGCGCGGCTCCTCACGCGTCTATGGCGAAGGCCTTCTCATACACCTGAAGTGCGTTGACGTCCTCGTACACGATGGTGGGGCGCAGTCGGTTCCACCGGTTGCCGAGCAGCAAGGACAGGCCCATCGGGCCGGCCTGGAAGAGGTGGATCGCGGGGTTGGCACGACACTCACGGCGCAGAAGGTCCCGAATGCCGACGGCCAGCGCGTTGGCGGCAGCCGCATCCGGCACGGAGTTGTCCTTCGCTCCCGCAGGCGGGCGCAAGACCAGCAGCCGGGACACAGGCACCTGCTGTTCGCGAAGAAAATCCAGCACATCCTGCGTCGGGTCGGTGGCGACCGCCACCGCCACGGCGAGATCGGGCCCGAGTCCGAGGGCATGCTCGTCGACGGCCGGCGCAAGCGGCGTCTCGTACTGCGTCGTGGATGACCACAGCTGCCCACGCTGGACCACGGCCAGGTCGACACCGGCCACCATCCGGAAGGCTGCCCCGACCACGAACGCAGGTGCCAGACGAAGGCTGCCGGTGACAGCAACCGCGGTCGTGCCAGGCGGCATCCGGTGCGGCGCGGATTCGATGTCCGTCTGCAGTTGAGCCCAGGTCGCCGGGGACAGCGGGCGCCGCTTCAGATAGGCCGAAGCTCCCTCGAAGCGGTCCGTCCAGTCCACCGCATAGTCCGCGTCCTCAGCCATCGGATCCGGCTTCAAAGTGGCAACGGACACCACCGCACGCGATGAGCCGGCTTCCAGACGCAGAGCCCGGATCGCCTCTTTGATGTCTGCCAGCGACAACCGACGCTGCCCTGCGGCAACCTGGCGCGCCACCCAGTCGGCGCCGGCGTGCATCGACTCCTCGTCGAACCGCAGTCCTGCAGCGAACATCAACATCTGCAAGTGCTCGTGCAGGTGCCCCACGTCTCGCGCCAGGTCGAAGCGCAGCACCTTCAACAGCTCCAGCAGCTCCTCCTCGGTCAGCCCGGCGCCGTGGGCCCAGCGCCCGCGTGCCTGCCCCCGCTTCGATCTGGGCCCCTGTTGCGCCGCCTTGGGCAGGAGCAGTTGAGTGCGGGAATCCCGAAGTGAGACCAGCGGATCGCCCGCGTCCGGGAACCGGTTGCTCAGCAACGCGAGATCCACCGGCGTACTGTCCTTGGCGAGCTGTCGCCAAGCCTTCGCCAGCTTGTGCAGGATCGACGGGCCGCCCTGGTCACTGGGGCTGAGTAGATAGTCCTCGTTGACCGGGGTGGAACTGTCTACGGCGTATTTGACCTGCATGTATGTGTGAGGCGGCGCCTGCCGCCACAGGACGACGTCATCCACGTTTCCCACGCCGCCCACCTCGACGCCGACCGCCACCACCGGGTTCGGGACGCGCAGCTCGAAGTCCCGCACAGCCGTGACACATCCCTGCCACGCAACCAGCCACTGATAACGGTCACCAGCAATACGAACCCCCGTCGAACTCGGGGCCGGAAAGTCAGACATAGAGCGCAATCCCCCACAAGCATCAGGCCGGCAGAGTCAGAGAACCCCGGCAGGTCCTCCACATGGCGGAGTTCTCCCGGAAGGGGCGAGTATGGCACCGCGCTCTGACAGTCAGGCAAGGCCGCCCTCAGCAGCAGGCGTGACCGGAACCGCGCAACTCAATGGATTGACATGGACCATGCATTTCGCGCCTCAGTGGCGGCTTCGCGGCGTGCACGGCCGGCCGAGTCGATGCCCCCCGGGGGAAGCTGTTCAGCTCTGGTTCGCCTACGCACGCCTGCGGAGGGTCTGGCCCTGGTAGGCGTGGGAGAGGGAAGCGAGGTGCTGTCGGGCGTTGCGCAGTTGGTCTGACGGTTCGCGCAGTGCGGGGTCGAGGAGCTGGACATCGTCGGTGAAGTCGCGGAAGCCGATACTCCGCCACAAGGCGGCGATCTTCTTCGTGGCTTGCTCGCGGTAGGTGCGGGGGACCTTGTGAGCGCCGTCCGGCAGCTCTCCCAGCCCGGGTTGGGCTGCCACCGCGCAGCAGCCGCCGGCCAGGCGCCGGATCGCCTCCGCGGCAAAGACCGGTCCCAGTCCGAAGCCGCGCCACTCCTTGTCCAGGAACACCCGGTCCAGGATGAGCAGATCGCCGACCGGGCACTCGATGAACTCCTCGAAGTCCTGCGAGTACTCGTTGGTTCGGGCGTCGAAGACAGTGGCGGCGATGGACTCCAGGTCACCGGACTCCGCGTCGGCCGCCTCCCACCGGTTGTCGCCGGTGTAGTCCCTCAGCCGCCACAGCTGAAGGTGGCCGATGCTGCTGCCGTTGTCGATCCGGTCCTGACACGCTTCGGTACAGCCGCCTTCACACTCGTCTTCCTCGAAGTGGTAGGCGCGGATCGACACGTGCCACGCCTCGAGGGTGTCCTCGAAGTCGTAGGGCTCGGCAGGGTGCTGGTGACTGTAGGACAGTCGAAGGTGCGCGGGGTCGGCAGGCAGTTCGGAGGCGGGACGACGCGTCGTGGTCATAGCGGCGAAGGCTATCCGTGGGCACTGACAATCCTTCGTCGCCCGGGCGCAAGGTGTCGCTGTGCAGCCGGGCTGGAGTGGCTTTCAGGCGCCTACCTGCGCCGGCGGTCCCCGCCTGCCGGGCACGGCCTCGGCGTCACTCATTGACACGCCCCCGACATCTTTCGCGTCCCCGCCAGCGTCCCTCCTCAAAGGATTTACCTCTGTAGTTGCAACATCTCGAATTCAAACTGCCGCATCACAGTTCAGAGGCATGATCCGATCGAAGCAGGATGTAGCCATGCAGGTCAGGCCACCTAGAAATTCCCACCATTAGAAGTGCAACAACCCAGCTCAAGGAGATAGTCATGTTGCAACTACACAGGTAACCGACACCCGTCATGAGCGCCATCGCCGCCACCGCCCTCGACATCCGCCACGGCATCACCACCGCCGTCATCGTCAACGCCGCCATCGTCCTCACCGGCACCCTCACCACCGCCCTCTACCTCCGCACCAGGACACCCGGGACGGCCGCGCCCTCGGGCAGCTCCACCTCGTGACGAACCGGTCATACGGCCGCCGGGGGCCGCGGTCCGCATACGACGCCCTCACGAAAGGAACGTCCGATGGCTCCGCATACCCGGCTTCAGTCGTCTCCGGCCAGCTGGAAGCGGGTACGTGTCCCCGCACCTGGCCGCCCCGTCCCGGGGCTCGTCCTGAGGCCCGAGCGGCCGCGCGCCGGCAGATGGCTGGTGTGGGCGCACGGCGGAAGCCGGCACGCGGACATGGTCCGCGACCTTCTCTCCGGTCTGGAATGGGCGGAGCCGGTGCGGAACCTGCTGCTGTGGCGGGCCCGCGCTTTCGCCGAGCGCGACCTCGGCGATCCGGGGCCGGCCCCGTCGGCCGTGGCCGCCTGCCGCAACGGCTCCTTGCGCGGCCTCCACCAGGTCTTTCAGGGCGAGGGCGTCCGCGGCTGGATCAGGTGGCGGCGGCTGGAGCGGTGTCGTACCGCACTCGGTGGCGAGGGCTCTGGCGCCGGCCAGGTGCGGATCATCGCGGCGCGGTGGGGATTCAGTGGCCCGGCGGTCTTCGGCCGGTGGTTCCGTGAGGCGTACGGGATGGGTTCCAGCGGGTACCGCGCGCCGCGTACGGCGGAGCCCTGCGCCGGGAACCGGCCGTCGGGACGCCTGAGTCGGCGGCTTGAACGGGCGGTGCCCCCGCCGGTTCGGGACCGGCGGGGGCGGCCTGTGTCAAGCTGCTCCGGGCTCCGGTGGGCGGGGGGTGTCGGGTCAGTTCCAGACCTCGCCGTAGAAGTAGCCGCCCGTGCCCCGCAGGTAGTAGTGCTGTCCGTACAGTCCTCCGGTGCAGGTCTGCTGCCAGCGGAAGCCGTTGGTGGCGATGGAGCCGACCATCACGCCGGTGTCCGCGTCCCAGAGTTCGGCGCGTCCCCACTGGGCGATGGCGTTGTGCTTGCCCCCGAAGCAGACCTGGTGGCCGCTGTTGGCCGGGATGCTGGAACTGGTGCAGAGCGTCCCACCCGAGGTGGAGCACGAGGACGTCGCGGCGCTCGCCGTGCCGGCGGTGACCAGCCCGAGCGCGGCCACCGCGGTCGCGGTCGTGACGATCTGGGCAAGTCGCTTCTTCATGTCGATTCCCCCATGTGGTGTACGAAGTCGTTCGAACGCGAGCGAGCCTATGAGGGTGATCGCGCTGTCGCTGTGCATCCCGCGC
>NZ_BMUL01000024.1 GCF_014650175.1 Streptomyces termitum | reverse complement strand
GCGTCTCCCAACAGGAGATCGACACCGCACTGGCCGACCTCGCCTGCCGGGAAGAACACCAGGTCACCCGGGTCTGGTTCACGACCGAACGCCGCATCCAGGAGCAGTACATACGAGAGAACACCCCCCGACTCACCGAGGACCGCCACGCCTTGGACCGCGTCGTCCGGACCGCGGAGACCACCCTCACGGGCCGGTGAGGCAAGCGGACCCAGGACCTGGAGGACGGCACCGCGCAGAAGGTGGCGCTGGCCCAGGCCCTCCTCGTGGAGCCCGGACTCCTCGTCCTGGACGAGCCGTGGTCCGGTCCGGACGCCGACGCCCACGGCGTACTCGCCGAGATCATGACCGAAGTCGCGGCCTCCGGCGGCACCGTCGTCTTCACCGACCACCGCGGGCCGAGCCGGCCGCGTACCGCCGCAGTGCTACCTCGCGCCGCTGCTCCTGTTCACGGGCCTCATGGGCGTCCTGACCGTCAACGGCAGCGGCCCCCTGCCCCCGGCCTACGCCTCCTCCGCCGGTGCGCGGCTCGTCGCCGGACGCAGGGAACAGCTGCCGCCCCACGCCGCCCCGGCCGTCACCCGTCAGCCGGAAGCGTCGGCAGGTAGCGCGGCGCGCGTCGGCCGGCCAGGTGGTGTTCGACGGCGGCGCCCAGGGACAGGAGGCGGGCGTCCTGGCCGTCGCCCGCGGTGAGGAGCAGGCCCACCGGGAGTTCGCCGACGAAGCCGGCGGGGACCGACAGGGAGGGGTAGCCGGCCACGGCGGCGGGCTTGGCGGACGGGATCGCGTCGGCGTCGCCGCGCGCGCAGTCGATCGTCCACGCGGGCGGGTTCGCCGGGGAGGCGATCGCGTCCAGGCCGTGCTCGGCCATGACCTCGTCGACGGAGCGGCGGGCCAGGTCCCTCAGTTCCGTGCGCATCGCCCGGTACTCCGGGTCCGTGGCGGGCGGTGCGGCGAGGGCCTCCTCGAACAGTTCCTGGCCGGCGAAGCAGGTCTGCTCCCGCGGGTGCGTCCGGTTGAACTCGATCAGTTCGGCGAGGTCGCGCGGGCCGTTCCGGGTGGCGAGGTAGGCGTTGATGTCCCGGTGGAACTCACTGAGCAGGCAGGGGAATTCGAGTTCGACCATACGCAGCTGATAGGGGAGGCACACCTCGACGACGTCGGCGCCCGCCTCCCGCAGCCGCTCGGCGGTGCGCGTCATGAGCGCGTCCACCCCGGCGCCGAACAGCGGCATCCGCCACAGGCCGATCCGCCTGCCACGCAGCGCGCCGGGACGGGTCGCCGCCTCCGCGAAGTCCGGGGCCACCGGGACGCCGCCGATGACCGAGAGGGTGAGCGCGGCGTCGATGACGCTGCGGGCCATGGGGCCGGCGGTGTCCTGCTCGGCGGAGATCGGCACCACGCCCGACCGGCTGACCACGCCGAGGCTCGGCTTGAGGCCGACGACGGCGTTCATCCCGGCGGGGCAGACGATGGAGCCGTCCGTCTCGGTGCCGATCGCGACCTGCGCCAGCGAGGCGGCCAGGGCGGCGGCCGAACCGGCGGACGAGCCGCAGGGGCTGCGGTCGAGGACGTACGGGTTGCGGGTCTGGCCGCCCACCGCCGACCAGCCCGATGTCGGCGTCATGGAGCGGAAGTTGGCCCACTCCGAGAGGTTGGCCTTGCCGAGCACCACCGCGCCGCCCGCCCGGAGCCTGGTGACGAGTTCGGCGTCGGCGCGCGGCGGCCTCCCGGCCAGGGCCAGGGACCCGGCGGTCGTCGGCATGTCGCGGGTGTCGATGTTGTCCTTGAGGAGGACGGGGATGCCGTCCAGCGGGCCGCGCGTCCGGCCGAGGCGGCGCCTGATGTCGCTGACCACCGCCTGTCCCAGGGCCGTCGGGCTGGTGTGCAGGACGGCGTTGAGCCGGGGGTCGACGGACCTGATCCGCCGCAGGTAGGCGAGGGTCAGCCGGACCGAGGAGAGCGAGCCGCGGGCCATGCGGGTCTGCAACTCGGGGATGGTGACGGTGTCGAGGTCGACGCCGCCGACCCTGATGGCACCCATACCGTCGACCGGCGTCGATCCGGCGGATCGGGACCGGGCGGCCGCCCTGCTTCTCTTCTTCATGGCGGATACCCCACTACACGGCGGGCCGCATGGGCAAGGGCCCTCTTCCGCCCGCTGCGGAGCCGCCCGAAACCGCTTCTCAAGTCCGCGCGCGTAGAAGGAAGTTCACGGATTCGACGGGCGGCGCGGGACGGCACTCACCCCCTTGACGGGTTGCCTTCCTTCGCTAAGGTCTAGACCTGAAAGCGTCGGTCTAGACCTTCGCCTGTGAGGTTGCCCCACCGGTCATGCGCCGCGTTCACCCGGGCGGATCCGGTGTACACGAAGGGAACTTAATGTCATGCACATGAAGAAGAAGACGTGGGCCGCGGCCCTGGGCACCCTGCTCGCTCCCGCGGTGGTCCTGAGCCTCCCGGCGCCCTCGGCGAGCGCCCACGGCTGGGTGGTCTCGCCGTCCAGCCGGCAGGACCAATGCGCCAACCGCGTGGTCCAGTGCGGTCAGATCAAGTACGAGCCGGCCAGCGTCGAGGGCCCGAAGGGGCTGCGGACCTGTAGCGGGGGCGACCCCCGCTGGGCGGACCTGGACAACGACAGCAAGGGCTGGAAGGTCACTTCCGTCGGCACCCAGCAGACCCTGACGTGGACGATCGAGGCGCGCCACGCCACGAGCAACTGGCAGTACTTCATCGGCGACCAGAAGATCGCCCAGTTCAACGACGGCGGCCGCATCCCGGCCTCCTCGGTCAGCCACCAGCTGGACTTCACCGGGTTCAGCGGCAAGCAGAAGCTGCTCGCCGTCTGGAACATCGCGGACACCTCCAACGCGTTCTACGCCTGCATCGACGTGAACATCGGCGGCGGTGACGGCGGGACCGGCGGCGGTACGGGCGGCAGCGACGGCGGTGGTACCGGCGGTGGCGAGACCGGCGGCGGGACCGGCGGCGAGACCGGTGGAGGCACCGGCGGCGAGACCGGCGGTGGCGATGGCGGCACCGGCGGCGGCGAGCAGCCCGGCGACTGCACGACCGCGGCCTGGAGCTCCGGCAGCATCTACACCGGCGGCCAGACCGTCTCGTACAACGGCCACAACTGGCGGGCCAAGTGGTGGGTGACCGGCGAGGTGCCCGGCACCACCGGCGAGTGGGGCGTCTGGGAGGACCTCGGCGCCTGCTGAGCCCCGCGCGTCCCTCGTTCCCGTACACCCCTGAATCTCGTACGGCTCCGAGTCCCGCAGCGGTCCTGAGCCCCGTACGGCCCCTGGAGCCCCGTGCGGCTCCGATTCCCGTACGGCCCAGACTCCCGCACCACCCGCACCACCCGCACCACCCGCACCACCCGCACCACCCGCACCACCCGCACCACCCGCACGATCCAGCGCGACCGGCCGGCGCGGCCCCTCGAAGGAGCCTGCGCCGGCCGGTCCCGCGTCTTCCCCGCACCGGAGCACCACCCCACCCCCCACCACGCCCCGGAGACAGCGTGAGAACTCGGCATCGCCTGCTCGCCTGCGCCACCGCCGCCCTGTTCGGCGGCGCCGGCGTGCTGATGGCCCCGGCCGCCGCGCAAGCGGCCAACCTGCTGACCAACCCCGGGTTCGAGACCGGCACCCTCGCGGGCTGGTCCTGCGCCGGGAACGCGGGCTCGGTCGTGAGCGGCCCCGTGCACGGCGGCACCCGCGCGCTGGCCGGAGCCGCGAGCAACTCGGACACCGCGCGGTGCGCCCAGACGGTGTCCGTCCGGCCCGGTACGAAGTACACCCTCTCGGCCTGGGTGCGCGGCTCGTACACGTACCTCGGCGTCCAGGGCGGCACCGCCACCTGGACGGGGTCCGCCGCCGACTGGAAGCAGCTGACGGTCTCCTTCACCACCGGGGCCTCCCAGCAGAGCGCCGAGATCTACCTGCACGGCTGGTACGGGCAGGGCACGTACTACGCGGACGACATCAGCCTGGACGGTCCGGGCGGCGGTGACGACACCGAGGCGCCCTCCGCGCCCGGCAACCCGCGGGCCACCGGCACCTCCGCGAGCGGCGTCTCGCTCGCCTGGGACGCGGCCTCCGACAACGTCGGCGTCACCGGCTACGACGTGTACCGGGACGGCACCCTGGCGACCTCCGTGACGGGGACCTCCGCGACCGTCGGCGGGCTGGCGCCCGGCACCTCGTACCGCTTCACGGTCCGGGCGAAGGACCGCGCGGGCAACGTCTCCCCGGACTCCGCGACCGTCACCGCGACGACCGGGAAGGACGACGGCAACGGCGGCGACCGCTTCATCCAGGCCGCCCCGTACCTCTACCTCGGCTGGGGCAACCCGCCGAGCCCGACCGAGGTCATGAAGGCGACCGGCATCAAGTGGTACACCATGGCCTTCATCCTCGCGCAGAACGGCTGCAACCCCGCCTGGGACAGCCAGCGCCCGCTGACCGGCGGCCAGGACGAGGCGGCCATCAAGGCGATCCGGGCGGCCGGCGGCGACATCGTCCCGTCCATCGGAGGCTGGAGCGGCAACAAGCTCGGCCCCAACTGCTCCACGACGGAAGCGCTCGCGGGCGCGTACCAGAAGGTCATCGACGCCTATCGGCTGAAGGCGATCGACGTCGACATCGAGAACACCGACGAGTTCGAGAACCCCGCCGTGCAGGACCGCATCCTCGGCGCGCTGAAGATCGTCAAGCAGAACAACCCCGGCCTCCGGACGATCCTGACCTTCCCGACCCTCAACACCGGGCCCAACTCCTGGGGCGACCGCCTGATCGAGCGTGCCCACGAACTCGGGGCCGACATCGACAACTTCACCATCATGCCGTTCAACTTCGGCGGCCAGGCCGACATGTACGGCAACACCGTCAAGGCCACCGAGGGGCTGAAGGCCAAGCTCGTCTCCACCTTCGGCTGGACCGACCAGCAGGCGTACCACCACATCGGCATCTCCGGCATGAACGACTCCAGCGACGCCGGCGAGGTGACCACGGCGCAGATCTGGACCCAGATCCGCGACTGGGCCAACAGCCACGACCTGGGCCGGCTCGCCTTCTGGGCGGTCAACCGGGACCGTCCGGCCTGGCAGTTCACCTCCATCACCGCGGGCTTCACCGGCTGATCCCCCCCCCGCACGAGACACGCACTCCGCGCCGGCCCCGGAAGTCTTCCGGGGCCGGCGCGGCCGTGCTCGACCAAGAGCTTCCGGTCGTGTCGTGACCCCGCCGTCATCCGACGCGGTCGCGGACGAAGGCGAGTTGCAGCCGCTCGTGCGCGCGGCCGCCGCCCTCGTGGCCGTTGAAGGGGTAGACCTCGACCGCCTTCTCCCCGGCGTAGCGGTGGTAGGCGGCGAAGCAGGTGGAGGGCGGGCAGACCGGGTCCATCAGGGCGATGGAGAAGAGCGCGGGGGCGTCCGCGCGGGCGGCGAAGTGCATGCCGTCGAAGTAGGACAGGGTCGTGAAGACCCGGTCGACGCGGTCGCGGTGGAGGGCGAGGTACGCGGCTATCTCGGTGTAGGGCGGCTGGGGCGCGATCTCGGCGCCCCGCCGGATGTGGCAGAGGAACGGCACGTCCGGCATGACGCCGGCGAGGCCCGGGACGAGCCCGGCGACGGCGAGGGCGATGCCGCCGCCCTGGCTGAAGCCGGTGACGACGATGCGGTCGGGGTCGACCATCGGCAGGGCGCGGGCCGCCTCGGTCCAGCGGGCCGCGTCGGCGAAGAGGCGCCGGTAGTAGTGGTCCTCGGGGCGCTCGACGCCGCGGGTGAGGAAACCGGGGACGGTGCCGCTCGGGCCGGGCGCGGGGTCCTCCGTGCCGCCGGGGGCGGCGGACCAGCCCTGGCCCCGGGTGTCCATGAGGAAGTGGGCGTGCCCGGCCGCCGGGTAGAGGAGGTTCTCGTGCGGGAGGCCGCGCCCCCGCCCGTACCCGAGGAACTCGACGACGCAGCCCAGCGGCCCCGTCGCACCGGCCGGGACGCGCAGCCAGCCCCGTACCGGCTGCCCGTCGAAGCCGGGCACGGTGACGTCGTAGGTGTCCACGAGGGCGAGGCCGTTGTCGACCGGGCGCAGGACCGGCGGGGCGGCGGCGCCCCGGGCGAGGGTGCGGGACCAGAAGTCGTCGAAGTCGGCCGGGGCGGGGACCTCGGGCCGGTACGCCAGGCAGTCGTCCAGCGTCAGGTCGGTGAGCGGCACGGGGCGCCTCCTCGGAGGGGACGAGAGCCCCAGAGATGAGATGTCTGATGTCCGGTGACTGTAGGGATCCCTGGGGGAGGGGGTCAAGCGGGCGGCCCGCCCGGGGGCGGCCACCCGACCGGAATCGGGTGGCCGTCCTTCCCCGGCGAATCCGTCAGGTCCGGGATCAGTCCCTGGCGCGGGCGGCGGCCAGGCGGCGGCGCACCGGCGCGTAGTGGTCGGCGACGGCGGCGACGAAGGCGACCGGATCGCCGGCCCGCGCGGCCTCGACGATGCGGCGGTGGACGTCCACCGTCACCCTCTCGTCCTCGATGGTCATCAGGTTCAGGTGCGGGGAGACGATCGCGTAGACGTCCCAGAAGGCGAGCGTCAGCTGGCTCATCAGCTCGTTGCCGAGCGGCTCCACCAGGAGGGCGTGGAAGGCGCGGTCGGAGGCGACGAAGCCGTCCCCGTCGCCCGAGCCCTGCCGCTCCATCTCGTCGACGAGCCCTTCGAGGGTGTCGAGGTGCTGCGGGTCGAGCGCGTGGATGATGCGCTCGGCGTTGCCGCGCTCGAAGAGTTCCCGCACGTCGACGAGGTCGGCGTACACCTGGAAGTCGTCGTCGGGGCTGAGCATGCCGCGGAAGGTCATGGACTCCACGAGCGCGGAGAGGCTCAGCCGGCCCACGTAGGTGCCGTGGCCGTGGCGGACCTCGACGATGTCGAGCGCGGCCAGGGTCTTGACCGCCTCGCGGACGCTGGACCGGCTCGCGCCCAGCGCGATGCACAACTCCGCTTCGGTGGGCAGGGGATCTCCGGGCCGCATGCGGTTGTCGAGCATGTAGTGCTTGATCTCCTCCGCCACCGTCTTGCGGAGCGACGCGCGCACTGGGCGCACACCCGAAATCTCAGGACTGGCCACCTATTGACCCCTCTCCCTCGTCCAGCTAGGTTCACACGCTATCAGCCGTCGGACATCAGACGTCCTAACTCCCGGCTCTTTCCGAGTGAACGTTGCCCCCTAGGAGGAACCCCCATGTCGCAGCGGACACCCGCAGGACTCCGCCGTCGCAGCTTCCTGCGCTACACCGGCGTCGTCGGCACCGCGGCCGTCCTGACCGGCACACTGGCCGCGTGCGGTGGTCCGACCTCCACCGGCTCCGCGAGCGGCGCGGGGGGCGGCACGAGCTCGATCGAGGCGGGCATCTCGTACGCGCTCTCCACGGGCTTCGACCCCATGACGGCCTCCGGCGCCACCCCCGTCGCCGCGAACACCCACGTCTTCGAGGGCCTCGCCGACCTCGACCCCGCCACCCTCGTCGCCCGCCCGGCCCTGGCCACCGCCCTCCCCGAGAAGGTGAACGCGACCACCTACCGGGCGACCCTGCGCTCCGGCGCCACCTTCCACGACGGCTCCCCGGTGACCTCCGAGGACGTCGTCTACAGCTTCGAGCGCATCCTCGACCCGAAGAACGCCTCGCTCATGGCGCAGTTCCTGCCCTTCCTCGACTCGGTCAAGGCGGTGGACGCCTCCACCGTCGAGTTCCGGCTCAAGTACGCCTTCGACCTCTTCCCGTCCCGGGTCACCGTCGCCAAGATCGTCCCGAAGAAGCTGGTCGAGGCCGACCCCAAGGGCTTCGACGCCAAGCCGGTGGGCTCGGGGCCGTACCGCCTGGTCTCCGCCACCAAGGAAGACAAGATCGTCTTCGAGGCGTACGACAAGTACAACGGCCGCAACAAGGCCAAGGCCAAGTCCATGACCTGGCGGCTGATGTCGGACCCCGCCGCCCGGGTCAGCGCCCTGGAGTCCGGCCGCGTCCAGGCCATCGAGGACGTCCCCTACATCGACGCCAAGCGCCTGTCCCAGAAGGCCACCGTCGACTCGGTGCAGTCCTTCGGCCAGCTCTTCATGATGTTCAACACCCGGCAGAAGCCCTTCGACGACAAGCGCGTCCGCCAGGCCTTCCACTACGCCCTGAACACCCCCAAGATCATCGAGACCGCGATGATGGGCAACGGCTCCGCCGCCCAGGGCTACCTCCAGACGACCCACCCCGACTTCCACAAGGCGTCCACGGTCTACACGTACGACCCGGCGAAGGCCAGGAAGCTGCTCGCCGAGGCGGGCGTGAACAACCTCTCGATCGAGCTGCTCACCACCGACACCGGCTGGGTCAAGGACATCGCCCCCCTGGTCAAGGAGAGCCTCGACGCGGTCGGCGTGAAGACCACGCTGAGCATCGGCCAGTCCTCCGCCCAGTACGGCAAGGTCGACGAGGGGAAGTTCCAGGTCCTCGTCGCGCCGGGCGACCCCTCGGTCTTCGGCAACGACGTCGACCTGCTCATGCGCTGGTTCTACGACGGCACCTGGCCCACCAAGCGCTACCGCTGGGACGGCACCGCCCCCGACAAGCAGCTCCGCGCGCTCCTCGACGAGGCGGCCCGCAGCTCCGACGCCGCCGAGCGCACGAAGCTGTGGAACCAGGCCATGGACCTGATCTCCGACGAGGTCCCGATCTACCCGATCCTGCACCGCAAGCTGCCCACCGCCTGGAACGACAAGGCGCTGCCCGGCTTCAGCCCGCTGCCCACCACCGGCATGTCGTTCCTGAACGTCGGCCGTTCCTGACCGGTCCCGGGCCGGCCCGCACCCGACCGCGGGCCGGCCCGGGTACCCCTCCAACCGCTAGGAACCGAACGATGGCTGTCTTCCTCCGGCTCGCCCTGCGCCGCATCGCGATCATGCCGGTGATGATCCTGGGCATCACCCTGCTGGTCTTCGTGGTGATGCAGTTCTCCCCCGCCGACCCGGCCTTCAACGCGCTCGGCGAGGGCGCCACCCCCGAGGCCCGCGCCGCCTTCGCCGAGGAACACGGGTTGAACGACCCGCTGCCGATCCGGTACGCGGACTTCCTCGGGCAACTCCTCCGGGGCGACCTCGGCGTCACCCTGCCGCCCGGCCAGGCCGTCGCCGACCGGATCGCGCTCGCCCTCCCCGTCACCCTGCAACTCACCGCCCTCGGCCTGGTCCTCGCGATCGTCCTCGCCGTCGCCATGGGCGTGACCGGAGCGGTGCGGCGCGACCGCTGGCCCGACCAGGTCACCCGGATCCTGTCGATGGCCGGCATCGCGATCCCCTCCTTCTGGCTCGGCGTCGTCCTCATCCAGCAGTTCGCCCTGAACACCCCCGCCTTCCCGACCGGCGGCTACGTCAACCCGGCCGAGTCCCCCACCGGATGGCTGCGGGCCATGGCCCTGCCCGCGATCTCCCTGGCCGTCCCCGTCGCCGCCTCGCTCGCCCGCCTCATCCGCACCTCGATGGTCGCCGAACTCGACCGCGACTACGTCCGCACCGCCACCGGCAACGGCCTCCCCAGGGCCCTGGTGATCCGCGGCGTGCTGCGCAACGCCCTCGTCACCCCGCTGACCGTGCTCGGCATCAAGGTCGGCTACCTCCTCAGCGGCGCCGTCGTCATCGAGACGATCTTCGACCTGCCCGGCATGGGCAAGCTCATCCTCGAAGGCGTCACCGGCGGCGACACCGCCCTCGTCCAGGGCACCGTCCTCACCATCGCCCTCGCGTTCCTGGTCGTCAACGTCGTCGTCGACCTCCTGTACCTGCTGGTCAACCCCCGTATCAGGACGGTGTGACGCATGTTCACCGGTCGCCTCGCCCAGAGGCTCTCCCGACCCGGCATCCGCTTCCGCGCTCTGCCGCCCACCTCGCGCGCCGCCCTCGGCATCCTGCTGCTCGTCGGCGCCGCCGCCCTCCTCGCCCCGCTGATCGCCCCCGACCCGCTGGCCACCGGCACCCCGGTCCAGCCGCCCGGCGCCGAGCACTGGTTCGGCACCGACCGCGTGGGCCGCGACGTCTTCTCCCGCGTCGTGCACGGAGCCCGCTACTCGCTCGTCATCGGCCTGGGCGCCACCGCCCTCGCGGTCGTCGTCGGCGCCCTCCTCGGCGCGCTCGCCGCCACCTCCCGCAAACTGGGCGACGAGTCGGTCATGCGCACCCTCGACGTCGTCATGTCCTTCCCGCCGATCGCCCTCGCCGCCGTCCTGGTCGCCGTCTTCGGCCCCAGCGTCCCGGTGATCATCGGCACCATCGCCTTCGTCTACGTCCCCTCCCTGGCCCGCGTCGTCCGCGCCAACGTGCTGGCCCAGTACGGCGAGGACTACGTGGCCGCCGAGAAGGTCATCGGCGCCCGCCGCGGCCACATCGTGCTCCGCCACGTCGCCGTCAACTGCGCCGCGCCCGTCATGGTCTTCGCGACCGTCCTGGTCGCCGAGGCGATCACCTTCGAGGCGAGCCTCTCCTTCATCAGCGCCGGCGTGCAGGACCCGAACCCCAGCTGGGGCAACGTCCTGGCGTACGGCCGGCAGATCCTGCTCTCCGGCGGCTGGTGGGCCACCTTCTTCCCCGGTGTGGTCCTCCTCGTCACCGTCCTCGCGCTGAACGTCCTCTCCGAGGGACTCACGGACGCCTCGGCCGCACCGGAGCGGGCCCGGACGGAGGACGCCCCCGCCAAGCGGGAGACCGCCCGCCCCGGGACGGAGCCCCGCTCGCGCCAGGAGATCGACGCGGCCCTCGCCACGCTCGCCGAGATCGTCCGGACCACCCCGCCGACCGCCCGGCCGGTACCCGGGGACGCGGCCGAACTGCTGGTCGTCAAGGACCTCGCCATCCGCTTCCCGGACCGGTACGGCGACGTGAACGTCGTCGACGGGATCTCCTTCACCGTCCGCGAGGGTGAGACCCTCGGCCTGGTCGGCGAGTCCGGCTGCGGCAAGTCCATCACCAGCCTCGCGGTCATGGGCCTGCTCGCCCGCAACGCCGAGGTCTCCGGCACCGTCGAGTACCGCGGCCGGAACCTGCTGACGATGGACCGCAAGGAGCGCCGGACGCTGGCCGGCCCCGAGATCGCCATGGTCTACCAGGACGCCATGTCGTCCCTCAACCCCTCGGTCCTCGTCGGCAAGCAGCTGAGCCAGCTCACCTCGCGCGGCGGCACCCGCACCCCGGCCGAACTCCTGGAACTCGTCGGCCTGGACCCGAAGCGCACCCTGCGCAGCTACCCGCACGAACTGTCCGGCGGCCAGCGCCAGCGCGTCCTCATCGCCATGGCGCTCTCCCGCAGCCCCAAGCTGCTCATCGCCGACGAGCCGACCACGGCCCTGGACGTCACCGTGCAGGCCCAGGTGGTGGAACTCCTCGTCCGGCTGCGCGACGAACTCGGCTTCGCGATGGTGCTGGTCTCGCACGACCTCGCCCTGGTCGGCGACCTCTCCCACCGCGTCGCCGTGATGTACGCCGGGCAGCTCGCCGAGGTCGGCGACACCCGCTCCGTCCTCCAGGCCCCCTCGCACCACTACAGCCGCGGCCTGCTCGGCTCGGTCGTCTCCCTGGAGGCCGGCGCGAAGCGGCTCCACCAGATCCACGGCGTGGTCCCCGCCCCGAAGGAGTTCGGCGCCGGCTGCCGGTTCGCCTCGCGCTGCGACGCGGCCACGGAGGCGTGCCGCACGACGCCCCCGGAGCTGACCGCCCCCGAGGGCCGGACCCACGCGTTCGCCTGCCACCACCCGGCGACCGCCGCCGCACCGCGGAAGGAGGCGGTCCGATGATCCGCCTGGAGAACGTCCACGTCCGGCACAAGGCCCGCGGCGGCGGACTCTTCCGCCACGACGCGGTCCACGCCCTCACCGACGCCACGCTGGAGGTCGAGAAGGGCGAGATCCTCGGCCTGGTCGGCGAGTCCGGCTGCGGCAAGTCGACGCTCGCCCGCGTCCTCACCGGCCTCCAGAAGCCCACCGAGGGCAGCGTCCGCTTCCGCGGCGAGGACCTGTGGCGGATGCCCGCCGCCCGCCGCCGCGAGGAGTTCGGCTCCTCGGTCGGCGTCGTCTTCCAGGACGCCTCGACCGCCCTCAACCCCCGCATGTCCGTCGGCCGCATCCTGCGCGACCCGCTCGACGTCCACAAGCGCGGCACCGAGCAGGAGCGCGAGGCACGCGTCGAGGAACTCCTCGACCTCGTCGGACTCCCCGGCCACACCCTGCGCGCCCTGCCCGGACAGCTCTCCGGCGGCCAGCGCCAGCGCGTCGCCATCGCCCGGGCCCTCGCCCTCGAACCGGACGTCATCGTCGCCGACGAACCGACCTCCGCGCTCGACGTGTCCGTACGCGCCCAGGTGCTCAACCTGCTCGTCGACCTGCGCGCCCGGCTCGGCCTCGGCATGGTGTTCATCTCCCACGACATCCAGACCGTCCGCCACCTCTCCGACCGGCTCGCCGTCCTCTACCTCGGACGGATCGTCGAGGAGGGCCCGGCCCGCGCCGTGTCGGCCTCCCCGACCCACCCGTACACCGAGGCACTGTTCTCGGCGACCCCGAGCCTGCTGGAGCGCACCGAGCGGATCATCCTGACCGGTCCGGTGCCCTCCGCCGTCAACCCGCCCAGCGGCTGCCCGTTCCGCACCCGCTGCCGGCACGCGGACGACGCCTGCGCGACCGCCTTCCCGGCGGCCGACGGCACCGCGGACGGCCACCGCTGGCACTGCGTCCACCCGGTGGGGGACGACGCACCCGCCTCCTCCCCCCGTCCCACCCCCGTACACATCTCCAGGAGCACGTCGTGAACGCCCGTACCCCCCGCTTCACCGGTGTCATCCCGCCCGTGGTCACCCCCCTGACCGCCGACGGAGAGATCGACACCGCCTCCCTGGAGCGGCTCGTCGGCTTCCTCATCGAAGGCGGGGTGACCGGCCTCTTCGCCCTCGGCAGCTCCGGTGAGACCGCCTACCTGACCGACGCCCGGAAGGACGTCGTGGTCGACACCATCGTCGGCGCCGCCGCCGGACAGGTGCCCGTCGTCGTCGGCACGATCGAGCAGACCACCAACCGCGCCGTCGAGCGGGGCCGGGCCGCCCTGAAGAGCGGCGCCGACGCGATCGTCGCCACCGCCCCCTTCTACACCCGCACCCACGACACCGAGATCGACCGGCACTTCCGGCTCGTCGCCGACGCCGTGGACCTCCCCCTCCTCGCCTACGACGTCCCGGTCTGCGTCCACAGCAAGCTCTCCGCCGACCTCGTCCTGCGGCTCGCCGCCGACGGCGTCCTGGCCGGCGTCAAGGACTCCAGCGGCGACGACGTGGGCCTGCGCTACCTGTGCCTCGGCGCCCGCGAACTGCCGGACTTCTCGGTCCTGACCGGACACGAGGTGGTCGTCGACGCGATGCTGCTCGGCGGCGCCGACGGCGCCGTCCCCGGCCTCGGCAACGTCGACCCGCACGGCTACGCCCGCCTCGACGCGCTGGCCGCCGCGGGCGACTGGGCGGCGGCCCGGGCCGAACAGGACCGCATCGCCCGGCTCTTCGAGATCGTGACCGTCGCCGATCCCGGCACCGCCTCCGCCACCGCCGGCGGCCTCGGCGCCTTCAAGACCGCCCTGAAGGTGCGCGGGATCATCGACACCAACGTCGTCAGCCCGCCGATGCGCCCGCTCGACGCGGGCGAGACCGCGCGGATCGCGGAGATCCTGGAGCGGGCGGGCCTGCGATGACCCTCGTCGCCGGAATCGACATCGGCGGCACGAAGACCGCCGCCGGGATCGTCGACCCGCACGGCACCCTCCGGCGCCGGCACACGGTGCCGACCCCCGCGTCCGACGGCCCGGCGGCCGTCGTGGCGGCGGCGGTGAGGGCCGTACGGGACCTGGGCGTCCCGGTGGCGGCCGTCGGCGTCGGCAGCGCCGGCGTCGTGGACCCGGAGTCCGGCCGGATCGTCTCGGCCACCGACGCCCTGCCCGGCTGGGCCGGCACCGCACTGCGCCGGGACCTGGAGCGGGCCCTCGGCGTCCCCGTGGCCGTCGACAACGACGTCCACGCCCACGCCCTGGGCGAGGCGTGGCGCGGCGCCGCCGCCGGCCGCCGGCACGTCCTGCTCGCCGCGGTCGGCACGGGCATCGGCGGCTCGCTCCTCGTCGACGGCCGCGTCCACCACGGCGCCCGGTCCGCCGCCGGGCACGCGGGCCACGTCCCCGTCCCCTCCGCCGCCGGGGCGCCCTGCACCTGCGGCGGAACCTCGCACGCGGAGGCGGTCGGCAGCGGGCCCGCGCTGCTGGCCGCGTACGCGCGGTCCGCGCCGGTGCCCGCCTCCTCGCTGGCAGAGGTCTCCGCGCGGGCCGACGGGGGAGAGGAGACGGCCCGCCGGGTCCTGGCCCGGGGCGCGCGGGCGCTCGGCGAGGCCCTGGGCGGGATCGTCAACATGACCGACCCCGAACTCGTCCTCGTCGGCGGCGGCGTCGCCCACTGCGGCCCCGCCTGGTGGGAGCCCCTGCGGCAGGCGTTCGAGGCCGAACTCCTGCCCCCGCTGAAGGGCGTGGAACTGCGGCCGGGCTCGCTCGGCGGCGACGCCGCGCTCCTCGGCGCGGCCCGTCTCGCCCTGGAGGTCCTGAGATGAACGAGCGTCCCACCGCCACCGGAGTCGTCGAGCGCCTGCGCGGCACCCTGATCGTCTCCTGCCAGGCGTACCCGGGCGAGCCGATGCGCGACCCCGACACCATGCGCCGGGTGGCCCTGGCCGCCCGCGACGGCGGCGCGGCCGGCATCCGCGCCCAGGGGCTGGACGACCTCCGGGCCGTCCGCGGCGCCCTCGACCTGCCGCTGATCGGGCTGTGGAAGGACGGGGCGGAGGGCGTGTACATCACCCCGACGGCCCGGCACGCCCTCGCCGTCCTCGACGCCGGGGCGGACGTCGTCGCCCTGGACGCCACCGATCGGCCCCGCCCCGACGGCCGCCCCCTGGCCGCGTCGATCGACGCGGTCCGCGCGGCCGGCGGCCTGGTGATGGCCGACGTGTCCACGTACGAGGAAGGGGTGCGGGCCGCCGCGCTCGGCGCCCATCTGGTGGGCACCACGCTCTCCGGCTACACCCCCGCCACGTACGACCGCAAGGCGGCCGGCCCCGACCTCGACCTGGTGGCACGGCTCGCCGGGACGCTCGACGTGCCGGTGGTCGCCGAGGGCCGGATCCACACCCCCGCCCAGGCCGCCGAGGCGCTGGAGCGCGGGGCGCACGCGGTGGTCGTCGGCACGGCGATCACCCATCCCACCACCCTGACCGGGTGGTTCGCGGCCGCCGTGGCGAGCGGCCGGGTCTGAACCCGTCGCCCGGGGCACGGTCTGGTGCCTCCGGCGACGCCATGGGCGCGGCCCTCCCGGGCGGAGGGGGCCGCGCCCCTCATGCTGTCCCCGTGACCGACGACCCGCGCGACCCGCGCCCCTGGTACCGGCAGATCGGGCGGACCCGCTGGAAGGCGTTCGCGGGTGCCTGGATCGGCTATCTCCTCGACGGCTTCGACTTCGTCCTGATCACCCTGGTGCTCACCGAGGTGAGCGAGGAGTTCGGCCTCGACCCCGTGGAGGCGGCCGGCCTGGTCTCGGCCGCCTTCGTCACCCGGTGGCTGGGCGGCGCCGTCCTGGGTGCGATCGGTGACCGGTACGGCCGCCGGACGGCGATGGTGCTGAGCATCTGGCTGTTCTCGCTGGGAACCCTGGCCTGCGGTTTCGCATGGAGCTACGGGAGCCTGTTCGCGGCGCGGCTGGTGATCGGGCTCGGCATGG
This sequence comes from Streptomyces termitum, assembly GCF_014650175.1. Taxonomy (GTDB): domain Bacteria; phylum Actinomycetota; class Actinomycetes; order Streptomycetales; family Streptomycetaceae; genus Streptomyces; species Streptomyces termitum. The sequence continues at coordinate 62,900 of NZ_BMUL01000024.1, read as the reverse complement.
CCGGGGAGTACAGCGCGAGCGCGACGTACGTGATGGAGAGCTGGCCCGCGCGGCTGCGCGGCCGGGCGAGCGGCTTCCTGATCTCGGGCTACTCGATGGGCACGGTGCTGGCGGCGGAGGCGTACAGCGTCGTGGTGCCGGCGCACGGCTGGCGCTGGATGTTCTACCTCGGCGTGCTGCCGGTGGTGGTGGCGCTGTGGGTGCGGCGGGCGCTGCCGGAGGCGGCGGACTGGGAGGAGGCGGTCGCGGAGACGGCGACCAGGCCGAGCCCCTTCCGGCCGCTGTTCGCGGACCGGCGCCGGGCGGTGGTGAACGTGCTCCTCGCGGCGGTGGCGCTGGGCGCGCTGTTCGCGGTGTTCGCCGGCCTCGCGGGGGGCTGGACTGCGGTGCTGTCGGTCACGGCCGGAGCGGTGATGGCGGTGTTCGCCGCGCAGCTGGGCGGGCGGCGGGGCCGGGTGCTGTACCTGGCGCTGATCGGGACGGTGTTCGCGGCGTTCCTGTACAGCTGGCCGATCCAGGCGCTGCTGCCGACGTACCTGAAGACCGAGCTGGGGTACGCGCCGCAGGAAGTGGCGCGGGTGCTGTACTTCGCGGGGTTCGGGACGATGGCGGGCTGCTGGCTGTCGGGGTTCACGGGGGACCGGTTCGGTCCCTCGCGGGCGTACGCGTGGACGCTGACCGCCTCGCTGGTGTTCGTGTTCCCGGTGTTCGCGGTCGGCGACGACCTGCCGCTGCTCGGCGTGCTGCTGTTCGCGCTCCAGGCGCTGGGTTTCGGGGTCTCCGGGCTGCTGCCGCGCTGGATCGGCGGGCACTTCCCGGCGGAACGGCGGGCGGCCGGGCTGGGGTTCACGTACAACGTGGGGGCGCTGGGCGGTGCGGTGGCCCCGGTGCTCGGGGCGCGGCTGGCCGAGGGCATGGCGCTGGGGACGGCGCTGGCGGTGCTGACGTCCGGTCTGAGCCTGGTGGTGGTCGTGCTGGTGGGGTTCGACGTGCCGAGGCGGCTGCACCGGCTGGCCGATCCCACGGCGGGAACCGATCATCTGAGGGCATGAGAGCCTGACATGGGGCATGAGACGTCTGATGTCCGATGCCGAGGTGACTCTATGGTTCCGCGCCCGGTGCCGCAAGCGTCGCGCCGCACGTTCCCGCCCTCCGCCGGAAGGGTTGACGCCGCATCAGCGGCGATCTAGGTTTCGCCGCAACGTCTGATGTCCGATGCCTCCCTGTCGTCTGTTGTGGAGGTGCCGGTGAAAACCGCCCGTTCCGTCTCCCTGCTTCTCCTGGCCGCGCTCGGCGCCGGCCTCCTCGGAGCCGCGCCGTCGGCCGCCGGGCCGCCCCCGGCCGACGGCGCGGCCCGGGCCGCCGCCGCGTCCCCGGAGCCCCTGTTCGAGAGCACCGTCCTCGCCACCTCCGGCCAGGGCGCCCACACGTACCGCATCCCCGCCCTGGACACCCTCCCGGACGGCACGCTCCTCGCCGCCTACGACCGCCGCAACGACAACGCGGCCGACCTCCCCGGCAACCTCGACGTCATGGTCCGCCGCAGCACCGACAACGGCCGCACCTGGACCGCCCCGCAGGCGATCGCCGACTTCGACGGCGGCGTCGGCGCGGGCGACCCCAGCATGCTCGTCGACCGCGAGACCGGCCGGGTCTTCGTCTTCTACGCCTACGGCCCCCAGGGCATCGGGTTCTTCAACTCCGCCGCCGGCAACGCGAACGACGCCGTGAACTCCCTCCACGCCGACTACGCCTACTCCGACGACGGCGGCGTCACCTGGACCGCCCGCCGCATCACCCGGGACATCAAGGACCCTTCCTGGAAGGGCATGTTCGCCTCCTCCGGCACCGGCATCCAGCTCTCCACCGGACGCCTGGTGCAGCAGTACGCCTTCCGGGGAGCCGACGGCGGCATCTGGGCGGTCAGCGCGTACAGCGACGACCACGGCGACACCTGGAAGGCGGGCGACCCCGTCGGCCCGCTGATGGACGAGAACAAGACCGTCGAACTGGCCGACGGCCGGATCATGCTCAACAGCCGCACGTCCAGCGCGAAGACCCGGCTCGTGGCCTACTCGGACGACGGCGGCGTCACCTACTCCGCCCCCGTCCCGGACGACGAGCTGATCGACCCGACCAACAACGCCGCGATCCTGCGGTACGACGCGACCGCGGACGCCTCGCGGCCGGAGTCGCACCGGCTGCTCTTCAGCAACACCGCCAGCACCACCACCCGCCACAACCTGACGGTCAGGACGTCCTGCAACGACGGCCTCACCTGGCCCGCGGCCAGGGTCGTCGAGGCGGGCGGCACGGCCTACTCCACGATGACCCGCCTCGCGGACGGCACCTTCGGCCTGCTCTACGAGTCCGGCCCGTACCAGCGCATCACCTTCGCCCGCTTCGACGCCGCCTGGCTCGGCGCGGACTGTCCCACGGACCAGGGACGTCCGAAGCTCGAAGCCCGCACCGCGGTCCCCGACGGCCTGCTGACGGCCGGCGCCGCGAACACCGTGGAGGTGCGCGTCACCAACCACGGCCACCTCGCCGGCGTTCCGGGCCGGGCCGCGCTGAGCCTGCCCGCCGGCTGGAGCGGGGACGCGTCCCGGCCGGTCCCGGCCGTCGCCCCCGGCGCCACCGCCGTCCTCCGCTTCACCGTGCTGCCACCGGCGGGCACGCCCACCGGCGAGCGGAACCTCACGGTCACGCTCACGGCCGGTGCCACTGAGACCTCCACGACCACGCCGGTGCTCGTCGCCGGACCGGACCGGGCGCTCCACGCGACGCCCGCGCGGGAGTACGACGGCGTCTCCTCGTACACCGACCTGACCCCGGCTCTGCCCGATGTCGCCCCGCTCGCCCGCGGAGTGATCACCGCACGGTTCCGCACCACGAAGACGCCCGTCGCGGCCACCCTGCTGTCCGCCTCGGACACCCGCGCGGCGTCGACCAACGTCACGCTCTCCCTGAACGGCGGTGTACCCCACTACGAAGCCCGCGCAGGCGGCGCCTACAGCGCGAAGCTCGACGGCACGACGTCCCTCGCCGACGGCCGCGACCACACCCTCGCCGTCGCCGTGACCGACTCCGGAACGGCGATGTACGCGGACGGCGTGCGCATCGCCTCGACCACGACCCCGGCGCTCTTCGCCCGCGCCCCGGGCCTCACCGGCCTGTGGGCCGGCCGCAACGTCGACGACGGCGGCCCCCAGTGGCACTTCGCCGGCCACATCGAACAGATCTCCGTCCACCGCGCCGGCTGACGCCCTCCCGCCCGCCGCCCGCACCCCCCTTTCGGCGGGGTGCGGGTTCGCGCCCCTGGCCAGGAGGCCGTCCGGGCTCGGGAGAGGCCGCTAAGCGCTGCCGCCCGAGCGGGCCAGCCACCGGCCGGCGTGCCGCGTCACCTCGATGGGGCGGCCGAAGCAGGCGGTCATGCGGTCCCGCGTGAGGACGTCCTCCACCGCTCCCCGCGCGAGGACGCGCCCTTCCCGCAGGAGCAGGGCGTGCGTGATCGCCGGGGAGAGCTCCTCCAGGTGGTGGGTGACGGTCACCGTCGCCAGTTCCGGCCGGGAGGCGGCCAGATGGCGCATGGTGTCGATGAGGTCCTCGCGCGAGGGCAGGTCGAGCGCGTTGAACGGTTCGTCCAGCAGCAGCAGACCCGGGTCGGCCATGAGGGCGCGGGCGATGAGGAGGCGGGCGCGCTGGCCGCCCGAGCAGACGCCGTACGGGCGGTCGGCGAGGTCCTTGACCTGGAGTTCGGCGAGCAGTGCGTGCGCGCGTTCGCGCACCTCGGCGCCGTACGTCCGCCACAGCGGCTGGACCGTTCCGCTGTGTCCGGTGAGGACGACGGCGTGGCCCGTCAGCTCCGGCGGCACGCGCTGGGAGGGGGAGACGTGGCCGATCAGGGCACGCAGTTCCCGTACGTCGACCCGGCCGAGCCGGTGGCCGAGGACGTCGACCGTGCCGGTGGTGGGGAACGCGACGGCGCCGACGATCCGCAGCGTGCTGGTCTTGCCCGCCCCGTTGGGGCCGAGCAGGGCCCAGTGCTCGCCCGCCCGTACCGTCCAGTCGATGTCGTCGAGAATGACCTGGCCCGTGGTGTGGCGGGTCATGCGCACGCCGTCGAGGGCGGCGACGACGCGTCCGTGGCCGGTGCTCCCGTTCATTCCGTAGCCCTTCCCCTGCACTCTGAAAAGGTGTCACCCCGCTTGGCGCGAAGGGTAGCTGTAGGCGGCATCGACCCGCGCGGATGACTGCATCGTGGACACGGCACCGGCCCGGGCGCCGGGGCCGACGCGTTGTGCGGCGGGCCCGGCGGCTTCCGGCGTGCGGCGGGGTGCGGGCCCGGCCGCTACTCGGCCGTCGGCTCGACGTAGGTGCTGTCGAACCAGTCGAGGAACTCGCGGACGGTGCCGATCCTGGCGACCCGGGCGTGCAGCGCCTTCTGGTCGTGCCCGGCCAGGAACCATCCGCCGACGACCGGCTCGCCGCAGTCGCACCCGCACAGGCGGGTGTCGTGCGGCGAGTCGAAGTAGGTGATCGGATTCCGGGCCCGCTCCGTGGGGGTGTCCTCGCCCACGTAGGCGTCGTGGACCGCGTCGCCCGCCTTGAGGAACCTGCCCTCGATCGCCTTGCGGCCCCCGGCCACCGGAACCAGCCGGTCGATCTCGATGGCCATGCGCACCTTCCCGCCGTGCGAGAGCAGCGCGTACCGCTCCTTCTCCGCCCGCTCGCCCAGGACCCAGCAGCCCCGGTTGGCCTGGAAGAGCGCTTCGTCGCTCATGTCCTTGTGCCAGCCGACGTGATCGCGCCCCAGCTGGTCCTCCTGCGGCTCGACGGGGCGCATGTCGCCGAGAGTGATGTGGATCATGAATCCGCCCCCAAGAGATGGATACCCAGGGCTCCTTGCCCTGCCGGTCATCGGAACCCTGCCAGAACCGCCGGATACCTTCAACCCCTTGGGTGCAAGCTCTTCGGTATGGCGTCGACGGGCCCGTTCCGCATCCGTGCGAGATGTCGGCGGTTGACGCGCCGAGCCCCCTCTTGATCTTCTACACTCTTGTAGAAATTGAGTGATCGCGGAGGGGCGTCGCGGGCATCGCCCCTCGCGCTCCCCTTGGAAAGGAATCCCATGAGTGACACCTTGTACGCGGGTGAGGAGCTCGGTCTCGGCCAGTCCCTGCGGGCGGGCGCCTACGTCCTGACGCTCCAGAGCGACGGCAACCTGGTGCTCTCCGAGCCGGCGGGCGCGGTGTGGGCGACCGGCACCGAGGAGCGGGGGGTCCGGCGGGCCGTGCTCCAGCACGACGGCAACTTCGTGCTCTACACCGACGACGGCCCGGCGTGGGCCACCGACACCGACGGCCGGGGCGCCGACCGGCTGGTCGTGCAGGGCGACAGGAACGTGGTGCTGTACGCCGGGGACGGCGGCGCGCTGTGGGCGTCGAACACCCCCACGGACCACCCGATCGTCGTCGAGGAGCCGACCGAGGAGCCGACCGAGGAGCAGGTCGCCCACGAGGTCGTGCCCATGCCCGTCGAGCCGCGCACCTACACCGTCGAACCCGGCGACACGCTGTGGGGCATCGCCGAGCGCTTCTACGGCGACGGCACCCGCTACCAGGACATCGCCGCGGCCAACGGCATCGACGACCCCGATGTGGTCGGCGTGGGCCAGGTGCTGACGATTCCGTAGCGGAGGGGAGGGCCCCGGCGCCGGACGCGCCGGGGCCCTCCGGGCCGTCCGGTCCGTGAGGTGAGGGGCCCGCACCGGCCGGTGCGGGCCCCTCACCTCACGGACCCGGGTCAGTCGCGGGCCCTGTACCGTTCGAGGGCGGCCACGCCCGCGGCGGCGAGACCGATCTGGATGAGCCATTCGATCCAGTCGATGCCCTTCGTGTCCGCCACTCCCAGCACCGCCGCGATCCCCGTGCCGACGAAGGCCGCGACGATGCCGACGGCGATCGTCCACAGCACCCCGATGCGCTGCCGCCCCGGCAGGACGAGCCGCCCCAGCGTGCCGACGACGATGCCGATCACGATCGCGCTGATGATGCCCGAGATCTCCATCTCGATCCCCTTTCCCGCGCCGGGCGCGGCGTCTACAGGTCGCATGCGTGCGGGGGCGGGTCGCCCGCCCCCGTCGAAGTCGCCGCCGGGCAGGGCCCGACGCGGTCCGCGGACCCGCGGACGCTTCGGTTCCCCGGGAGGCGCACGACGGCTGGAACCGACCGCCCGACTTTCTACAACAGTGTAGAAAGTATCAGGGTCGCAGGGGCGGGGAGAACCCGCTCGGACCGACGGGGAGGGCGGGGGAGCGGCCCGTCGAAGACCCGAACCGGCCCCGGTCCGGGCCCCCTTGGCGACACGCACCCGGCAGGGCGGGGAGAATGATCAACTGCGCATCGTCGCGGCGGCGCCGACGGAGCGCACGGCCCGGCCGGAGGGCGCGGGCGACAGGGAGAGGGCGGGGAGAGGACGGGGATGAGGTCGGGGATGAGGTCGGGGATGAGGGAGAGCGTACGGACCCGGTTCCGGTACTGGTTCGACGGCACGATGGACCGGGGGACACCGGCCCTGATCAGCTGGCTGGCGCTCGCCTCGCTCGTGCTCATCGGGCTGGCCTCGACCTTGGTCGTGCTGTTCACGGACACCGACGCGGAGGACAACGGCGGCTGGCCGGGCGTCGCGTGGATGAGCCTGCTGCGCACGCTCGACCCCGGCACCATGGGCGGGGACACGGGCAGCCCGGTGTTCCTCGTCCTGATGCTGGCGGTGACGCTCGGCGGGATCTTCATCGTCAGCGCGCTCATCGGCGTCCTGACCGCCGGTCTGAACCAGAAGCTCCAGAAGCTGCGCACGGGCCGGTCGCGGCTCGTCGAGCGCGGGCACACCATCGTCCTGGGCTGGTCGGACCAGGTCTTCACCGTGGTCGCCGAACTCGTCGAGGCGAACCAGAGCGAACGCCGCTCGTGCGTCGTGATCCTCGCCGACCGGGACAAGGTCTCCATGGAGGACGCGATCCGCGCCCGCATCCCCGACCCCGGCAGGACCCGCGTCATCTGCCGCTCCGGGAACCCGCTCGTACGGGCGGACCTGGAACTGGTCAGCCCGGACACGGCAAAGTCGATCATGGTGCTGCCGCCGGTGGGCGACGACCGCGACGTCGACGTCATCAAGGTCCTGCTCCTGCTGCACAGCCGGCCCTGGACCGGGGACAGGCCGCAGGTCGTCGCCGCCGTCCACGACTCGGAGAACCTGGCGGCGGCCCGGCTGGCCGCCGGCCGGAGCGCCCTCGTGATCGACGCCGAGGACATCGCGGTCCGCCTCATCGCACAGGCGCACCGGCAGACGGGCCTCTCGACCGTCTTCAACGAACTGCTGAGCTTCGTCGGCAACGAGTTCTACTTCTACGACGCCCCCGCCCTGGAGGGCTCGACGTACGGGCACGCGCTGAACGCCTTCGACCTCGGCATCCCGGTCGGCCTGCGCACCGCGACGGGAGACGCCCTGGTCAACCCGCCCATGGACACCGTCATAGGCCCCGGCGACCAGATACTCCTGCTGGCCGAGGACGACCTGCTCATCCGGCTGGGCCGGACCCGCCCGGCGATCACCGAGTCGGCGATCACCTCCGCCCCGGCCCAGCCGCCGACACCCGACCGCACCCTCCTGATCGGCGAGAACTCCCGTACGGCGAAGCTGGTCACCCTCCTCGACAGCTTCGTCCAGCCCGGATCGACCCTCGACATCGCCGCACCGCACCGCCCGGAAGCCGTCCTCCGCGACCCCCTGGTCAACCTCACCGTCGGATTCAAGACCTGCGCGCCCACCCGGCGGTCCTCCCTGGAGGCCCTGGACCTCGGCGACTACCAGCACGTCGTCGTGCTCTCGGACGACACCGTCGCCGCCGGCCCCGCCGACGACCGGACCCTGGTGACCCTCCTGCACCTGCGGGACATCGAGGACTCCCTCGGAAACCCGTACTCGATCGTCACGGAGATGAACGACGACGCCAACCGCGAGGTCGCCCAGGTCACCAAGGCCGACGACTTCATCGTCAGCACCAAGATGATCAGCCTGCTGCTCACCCAGTTGACCGAGAACCCCCACCTGCACGCCGTGTTCACCGACCTCTTCACCCCCGAGGGCTCGGAGATCTACCTCAAACCCGCCTCCGACTACGTGGCCCGCGGCGCCGGGGCCGACTTCGCCACCGTCATCGAAGCCGCCCGCCGCCGGGGCGAGACCGCCATCGGCTACCGCCTGGCCGACCACGGCGAAAGGCCCCCCTCCTACGGCATCTTCCTCAACCCGCCCCGCACGACCCCCCTCACCTTCGGCCCGACGGACACCGTCATCGTCTTCGCCGAGGGAGAGGCCGCCGCCCCCGCCGACACCGAAGGCCACGGGCGGTAGCGAAGGCACTCCTGGGACCGCCGACGCGGAAACCCGCCGACCTTCCCAGAAGGACCAAGGCCAAGGCCGAAGACGCCGTGGCCGACCTCCGCCTGAGCGCCGGCCGCTTCCCCGGCCGGAGGCCCGACCGCGCGGCCCGCTCGACCTCCTCGCCGATCCGGGCCGATTCGGGCCGATCCGGATCGGGCCGGGCCGGGTCAGGTCGGGACGGCTGTGTGCGGCACGCCGGGGCGAACCATGCGGCGGACGCCCCTTCGGCGGCGCATCGTAAGCACGGACCGGCCGGCCGACGCGCCGGTCGGAGACATGAACGCGGAAAGCCGGGGGGGGGGTGCGGATGTGGTCGCAGGTGTCGTCGAAGACCTTGCCGATGGGGGAGCGGTTCGACTGGTTCGAGGAACTCGTCTCGCGCGAGGTGACCCCCACCGACCTGCGCACCGACACCCCCGCCGACTTCGAGGCCGAGGCCGCCGTCCTGCCGCTGGGCGACGTCAGGATGGCGGCCTTCGCCTTCTCGCCCCTGCGCTCGCGCCGCACCCCGGCCCTGATCCGGCGGGGCGATCCCGAGCAGTACCAGCTGGGACTCATCCAGGCGGGCACCGCCGCCTTCACCCAGCACCACGGCGACTGCCGCGTCGCCCCCGGCGACCTCGTCCTCTGGGACACCTCGCGCCCCTACGAGGCGCAGATCCCGGCCGAGACCGGGCCGGTACGGCTCCTCATGCTCCAACTGCCGCGCCACATGCTGCCACTGAGGGACCGCCATACCGACCGGCTCCTCGCCGGCCGCCTCCCCGGCGACCACGGCACGACCGCCGTCCTCGCCGCCTTCCTGCACTCCCTCGAAGGCCACGCGGCCCGCTGCGCACCGGACGAACGCGACCGGCTCGGCACGATCGCCGTCGACCTGCTGGCCGCCGGCCTCGCCCAGCGACTCGGAGCCGAGGACCGCCTCCCCGCCGAGGTCCGCACCCAGGCGCTGCTGCGCCGTGCCCACGCCTTCGTCGACGCCCACCTCGGCGACCCGGACCTGACCCCCGCCGCGATCGCCGCCGCCCTCGCCGTCTCGGTGCGCACCCTCCACGAGGCGTTCCGCGGCACGGGCCAGACCGTCGCGGCCCGCATCCGCCACCGCCGCCTGCAACGCTCCCGCGAGGACCTCGCCCGTACCGGCTCCCGCGCCTACCCGGTCGCCGTCGTCGCCGCCCGCTGGGGCTTCAGCGGCCCGGCCGTCTTCAGCCGCTCCTTCAGGGAGGAGTACGGAATGACCCCCACCGAGTTCCGCGCGCTGAGCGTCAAGGAAACCCGCACCCGGCGCACACTCCCGTGATCATCCGCTTCCTAGTCTGGGCGTCGTCCACACCAGTTCCACAGAAAACGGGAGGAAACAGTATGAAGAAGAGAATCGCGCAGGTGGCCGTGACGGCGGCCGCGATGCTCAGCTTCGGCCTCATCACCGCCGCCCCCGCCAGCGCGGCCTCGGCCGTCTGCGAGAGCTGGGGCGGGGTGTGCACCAGCGGCACGGTCGCGGCCAACGGCAACCACGAGGTCTGCTTCTCCGGCAAGCACAAGGCCCTGTCCTACTGGGGCCGCGCCGAGCTGTGGGACGCCGACACCGGCGTGATGGTCGGCTCCTACGCCACCAACCCCTTCGACGACAAGTGGCGCTGTGTCGGCGGCCTGTACGGCCAGCACTACTACGAGCGCGGCACCGGCGGTTACTTCTACGGCATGGTCTGGAACTGACCCCACCCCGCCCCCGTACGGCGCCCGCCGGGACCCGCTCCCGGCGGGCGCCCTACGGCTCCCTCCCCACCCGCGTGCGCGGGTGGGGAGAGGGAGTTCAAACGCCGGGGAAAGCCCCTGGATCAGGGGCGTCGCAACGGCCCGACAGGGACGGCAGGTTCAGGGACACAGCCGCCCCGGGCGCGGCAGGCAGCCCGGGTCTTCCGGGTCTCCGGGGCCGCCGGGACGGAAGTTCGACCACCACAGCGGGGTGGAGCCGTAGTACACCACCAGGTTCCCGGCGTTCTGGACGGCCAGGTAGGCGCCCGTGTGGGAGTGCGTCTGGCTGTTCCACACGGCGCGCATGCCGGCGTCGTAGACCACCAGGTTGCCGTCCGCCTGCATGTAGAGCTGGTTGCCGACGCCGTAGCTTCCGCGCGCGGTCCAGATCGCGACCCCGTCGTGGTAGAGCACGGCGTGCCCGTCGCCCTGCATCGCGAGCATGGTCCGGCCGTCCGGCGAGTACCAGGCCTCGCCCCGCGCCAGCATGCTGGTGCCCCGGATGATCGTGTCCCCGGCGCTCGCGGCCGCCACCGTGGCGGTGGACGCGGGCGCGGCGGCGGGCGCGGCGGCCGCGGGCCCGGCCAGCAGGCCGGCGACCGCGAGGGCCGCGCCGACGGCGACGGCGGTGTGCGCGGCGAACGGATGGCGCGTAAGTCTCATCACAGATCAGCTCCTCGGTACGGCGAATGCCCGATGCGGCGGATGCCTCGGCACGGGGAATGCCCGGTGCGGCGGATCTCGGTACGACGTGTCCACGGGTAGGGCTTATCCACGGGTACGGCGTATCCATGGACACGGCGGACACCTTGGCGCGACCGGCACTTCGGTACGGCGGACACCTCGGTACGACAACCGCCCGCCGCAGCGGCGGCCCGCGCCGCCTCCCCGCACCCCCGCCGCACTCCCGCCTCCCTCCCCGTATCCCCCGGCCGGTCCCCAGTCTCCCCACGCCCCCGAACGGCGGACAACGCCCTTCGAGCACCCTCGAATCCGGACATCCGGCGCGCGCCGCGCGGCGCCTCCCGGCCAGTTCCGCGCTCCTCGGCCCCGGGCCCGTACCGCGCCGGTTAGCGTGCCGTGAACGGGTCGCCCCGGCCGCCCCCACCTTCCGGAGAACCACCGGTGCTGCACGTCCACCTCACCCCGCAGGACCTCGCCCGCGTCCGCGTCGCCCGGTTCCCCGACCCGCTCGCCGAGACCGTGCTGAGCCTGCCCGTGCTCCAGGACGGCGGGCCGGGAAGCGTCGCGTTCGCGGGCTGGCGGGAGCGCACCCGTACCCGCCTGAAGGCGGCGATGCGCCCGCTGTTCGAGCTGGCCCCCGCCGGCATCGGGGAGTACGTCCCGGAGGTCTTCACCCACGCGACCACCCCCACCCTCGCCGACAGCCTCGACCACACCTGGTCCCTGCCCCGCCCGCAGTGGACGGCGGACTTCGACGCCGTCGCCCACCAGCGCCCCCGCGCGCCGCGCTGGATCCACGCACTGCACCACGGCGACCCGCGCTGGGGCGCGACCGTCCGTCACGCCCTGTCGGCCTACCACGCCGTCGCCGTCGCCCCCTACTGGGCACAGATCACCGCGATGGCGCACACCGACCGCACCCGGCGCGCCCTGGCCCTGGCCGACCTCGGCGTCGAAGGACTCCTCACCGGCCTGCACCCCGGCATCCACTGGACCCCGCCCGTCCTCCACGTCCCGTGCGAGACCGACGCGGAACTGCGGCTGGCCGGACGCGGGCTGCTGCTCGTACCGACCTTCTTCCGGCCCGGTCCGCTGGCCCTGACCGACAACGCCGACCCCGACCGGCCCCTGGTCCTGCGCTACCCGGTCGCCCGCGACCTGCCCGACTACGCCCGCGTCTGGACCCCCGCCGCCCCGCACCACACCGACGGAGCCCTCGCCGCCCTGCTCGGCACCACCCGCGCCCGCGTCCTGCGCGCCGCCGAGACCCCCGCCGGCACGGCGGAACTGGGACGGCGCACCGGCACCTCCCCGGCGACCGCGAGCCACCACGCCACCGTGCTGCGCACGGCCGGCCTGCTCACCTCGGACCGCGACGGCACCGGAGTCCGCCACACCCTGACCCCCCTGGGCCGCGCCCTCCTGAACGACACCCCTTAGGGACGTCGCGTCCCCACAGGCCTGCCGCAGGACGGGTCCCGTACCCTGCCGACGAACAGACGGAGGGACGGGACGACGGTGGCGAAGCGCGACAAGAAGGCGACCCGGCGCAAGCCCGACACGACGTGCTTCGTGCAGGTCGCACGCGAGCCGAGCATCGGGGTGGAGGTGTCGACGGGACGGCCCTGGGTCGGCGTCGACCAGCAGGTCGGGCACGGCTCGGCCGACGCGCTGTTCGCCCTGACGCGGGAGCAGTACGCGACGGCGCTCGCCGACGCCTGGGAGATCAGGCCGTTCATGGCGGCGTGCTGGCGGGGCGAGCACGACGACCTGCGCCTGTTCGACCCCAGGGGCGGGGCGTGGATCCCCGGCCGCTGGTTCCCCAGCCGCCCGCGCGTGATCCCGCCCCGCTTCGCCGGCGAGCTCTGGCACCACGCCGACGCCCTCGCCGACACCCCGGACGGAGAGCGGACGGCCCTCTCCCGCGCACTGGCCGCCGGCCCCGCCCACGCCCGGCCCGGACCCGGCAGCGGGCCCGGACCGGACGGCGCGCACGAACCCGACAGCGTCCCCGCGCCCGGCGGCGAGCACGGGCCCGACGCTGTGCCCGGCCCCGACGGCGGGCACACCCTGACGTTCGCCCTCACCGGCGACGGCGCCTATCCGCGCCCCGCCGCGCTGATCGCCGGTCTGGACGCGGGAAGCGACCGCGAGCGCGCCCGGGCGGTCCTGGGCGACCCGCTGGAGGGCGCCCCGGACACGTACCCGATGGAAGGGGACCGCGTACGGCTCCACCACACCGACGGCGGCCTCACGAGGATCACCCTGGAACGCCCCGCCCCGGCCCCTCTGCCGTCCGGCCCGATCCGCGCCTTCCTCGCCCCGCTCGGCCGCCCCGAAGCGGGGACGGAGTTCCAGGAGGCGGTACGGCGGGCCGGCGGCACCACCCGGCGCTGGGCGGTCTCGTCCGGCGTCACCCGGCGGCTGATCGTGTGCGACGGGGGAGTGGAGGTGCAGGTCCAGGACGGCCGGGTCCTGAGCACCCGGATCAGGCTCGACACGTTCGACGCGGACACCCTGTTCCCCGGGGCGGTCCGCCCCCTCGCGCGCGCCGACGTCCACCGGGCCCTCGGCACCCCGGCGGCCGTCAGCGGCCGCGCCGAACTCCACCGGTACGGCCCCCGCGACCTGGTCGTCCGGTACGGGCCCGACGGCGAGGCACCGGAGGAGATCACGACGGTCCTCGGCGAGGTCGGCGTCTCGCACCGGATCCACCGCTGGCGCTCCGGCGAGTTCACCCTGTTCCTCGACGTCCTGGGCCTCGACGCCGACCACCCCCTCGCCCGGCACGTACGCGGCCTCGCCGGAACGCGCGTACGGACCCACGCCGGCACCGTCACCGCGGTCACCATCGGCGACCGCGGCCACCGCCCCGAACGCCTCGCGGCCTTCGCCGACGGCATGCCGCCCGCCCCCATCCGCACCGACCTCCCCTTCGGCGTACCGACCCACACCGGCGACCGCGACGACCTCCGGGACTTCACCCAGGGCTGGATCCACGTCCACGCCTCCGACGGCGAGACGATCACCACCATCACCGTCAGCCAGGACCCCCCGCGCTCCCTCCCGGTCCACCACTGATCGCCCCACCGCGACCGGGTGACCCCTCTCCAGCGGAGAAGCCGGAACGGTACGGCCGGTGCGAGTGCCGTTACGACGCCGCTCCGTGCCGGGCCGGCGCTGCCCGGGCCAGGTCGCGCAGCCAGGTGTGGGCCTGGTCGGTGTCGTAGCGCTGATGCCAGGAGAGGTAGATCGGGGCCGGCGGCAGGTCGAGGGGGAGGGGGAGAGTGGTCAGGCCGAGGTCGCTGACCGCTGTGTGCGTGGTGGCCTCGGGGACGCAGATCAGCAGGTCGGAGCCGCGCGCGAACTCCAGCGCGGCCGCTTCGGTGGGCGCGGCCGCCACCACGCGGCGGGTGAGGCCGAGTGGTGCGAGGGCCTCGTCGACGACGTCGTGGAGGTTTCCGCGGCGCGAGACGGTGACGTGCTCGGCAGCGGCGTACTGTTCCGCGGTGACGGCCCGGCCGCGAGTGAGCGGGTGTCCCTGTCTCATGACGATGACGAGGCGGGTCCCGCCCACGTTCTCGGCACGGATGTCCGGGGCGCTCGGCCGGGTGGCGTTCGCCTCCAGGTCGACCTCGCCGCGCCGCAGCCCGGGTGTGTCGACGCTCGCTTCCGCGAGGAAGCGCAGGCGCACGCCGGGTGCCTCCTCGCGTACGGCGGAGAGCAGCGCGGGGCCGCACAGCGCGACGAGGGAGTCGTGCCAGCGGAGGGTGAAGGTGCGTTCCAGGGTGTCCAGATCGAGTGCGCGGCTCGGTGCCAGCACCCCCTGGACCTGCTGCAACAACGCGTGCACCTGCTCGCGCACGGCGATCGCGTACGGCGTCGGGGTCATCGTCCGGCCGGTGCGCACCAGGATCTGATCCCCCGTCGTACGACGGATCCGCCCCAGACTCCGGCTCATCGCGGGCGCGGTGACGTGCAGGCGCGCAGCCCGACCCGGACGCCTCAACCCGCCTTCCCCGCACAGGAGTACAGCCATGCCCGAAGCCCTCCGGACCACCGGCGCCACCGCCTCCGACGCCGACCTGCTCGCCCGGACCGTGATCGCCGTGCGCGAGGCCGCCTCGGCGCTGCGCGAGCGTTTCGGCGACGTGGTCCCCTACCGGACCCGGGAGGAGCTCATGAGCGCGCTCGCCGACAACGACGACACGGCCCTCGGCACCCTGCGCCCCGCCCTCACCCGTCTGCGCCCGGACGCCGGCCGGGTGGAGGACGAACTGGACGGCGGAGCGCTGCCGCCCGGCGAATGGGGGGTCGTGGATCCGGCCGAGGGCAACGTCAACCACCTGCACGCCCTGCCGGAGTGGGCGGTGACCGCCACCCTCGTACGCGAGAACCGCCCGGTGCTCACCGCGGTCCACGTGCCGCTGACCGGCGAGACCTACACCGCGCTCGCGGGCGGGGGAGCCACCTCGACGGCCGCCCGCTGCGCGTCTCCCCGACCACGGACCTCGGCCTCGGCCTCGTGGCCACCAGCCAGGCCCGGCCGGACGAGGACGAGGAGGTCGTGCGGCGCGTCGGCTCCTCGATCACCGCGATGCTCTTCGACGCCCTCGTCGTCCGCACCGCCGTCCCCGCGACCCTGCACCTGCTGAACGTGGCCGCCGGCCGGATCGACGCCTTCTGGCAGTTCGCCGGAGCCCGCGCGGACCTGCTGCCCGGAGCCCTGCTCGTCGCCGAGGCCGGCGGACGGATCTCCGACGCCGAGGGCCGCCCCGGAGCGAGAGCTTCCTGGCCGCCGCGCCCGGTGTTCACGCCCAGGCCGTCGACACGCTCTCCCGCTGACCGCACACCACCCTCCGCACCCACACGAAGGACCTGATCGACATGACCACCATCGCCGTTCTCGGAAAAGGCCGCGTCGGCGGCAACCTGGCCACCGCCCTCACCCGGGCAGGACACGAGGTGACGACAGCGGGCCGCACGCCGGGCGCCGCCGCGGCAGCGGCGCGGACGGCCCGGATCGTCATCAACGCCACCCCGGGGGCCGGCTCGCTGGACCGGCTCACCGCCCTGCGCGAGGAACTGCGCGGCAAGATCCTCGTCGACGTCTCCAACGCCACCGCCGACGGGCCCGACGGCCTGCCCGGCGACCTGATCCACCCCGGCTCCAGCCTGGCCGAGCGACTCCAGGAAGCGCTCCCCGACACACACGTCGTCAAGACGCTCAACACGATGCTCTTCCCGGTGATGACCGCGCCCGCCGCCCTGGCACAAGCACCCGACGCCTTCCTCTCCGGCGACGACCCCCAGGCCAAGCAGACCGTCCGCGAACTGCTCGCCGACCTCGGCCGGCGTGAGGAGTGGATCACCGACCTCGGCGGAATCCGGACCGCCCGCGCCACCGAGGCCGCGATACTTTTCGTACCGCACGTGATCCGGACGAGCGGATTCGCACCGTTCGCACTCTCGATCGCCCGCTGACCCGCACGCGGGCAGCCGGCCGGCATGGCGGCGTCCCGGACCGTCCACAGGGTGCCGTCAGGGCGCTGCCGGCCGGGCCTTCTCCCTCAGCAGACGGTCGACAGGCGCTCGCAGGGCGGGCGAGGTCAGTTCCAGGGCGCGGTTGTCGCGGCCGTCGAGCATGTGGTCGAGCCAGCGCTCGTACCAGGCCAGGAAATCGGTGGCCGACGAGACGTCGGGGCCCCAGAAGCCGTCGGAGTTGCCGGTGACGACGCGGCCGGTCAGGGGGCCGGTGATGCCGAGGAGCACCAGGTCGGTGCAGCCTGCCTCGATGATGTGCAGGAAGAGGTCGCCCCGGTGGGCCGGGCCGGCGGCGAACGTGAAGCCCCGAGGCCGGCCAAGTTCGCCTTGGGCATCCATCGTGAACAGCCGACACGCCCGCAACGGCATCAGACCGTAGAAAGGCGACGCTCCGCTCCCGCCCAGCGTGGTCAGGAAGGAACGGTAGGAGACGGGCAGTTCGATGCGGTACTCGGCCTCGAACTCGGCGATCCTCGCGACCGGCAAGGGGGGTTCGAGGCGGAACCCGTGCTTCTCCTCGCCGAAGGAGTGGCTTCGCAGCGCGGCGTAGGGCACCTTGGCCAACTTGCGCCGGATGTGGGCGATCCGGGAGTCCACGCGAACTCTTCTCTCTCGTCCTCCGGCCGACCACCCGCTCACTCGTACGGGTGCCACCGAGATGGCCGGCCGCCCACGAGGCGACCGTGCTCGATCAAGGATTATCTCCGGCGTCCAGCGCGGCCGTGATGCCGTCGAGGATTCCGCCGAACTCCCGTACCGGGACCGCGGCCACGAAGACGACACCGGCGTCCTCGGGGTGATCGCGCAGGTGCTCCTCACGCCAGAACTCGAACGTGACCACCAGGCGGTCCTTCTCACGGAACAGACAGGCGAGCACGTTGTCGGTGGTGGGTCCCCACAGCAGAAACCGAAACCGTTCCCCCGTCTCTGCCCCTGCCCCTGCCCCGGCTCCGTCCTCCGCGCACCGCACGAGACGACGGTGTACGGCCCCGGGGGACAGACCGGCGCACGACAGGGGCGGGGGAGAGCCCCCACCGGACCACAGCCAGGCGGCCGTTTCCCGCACGCCGCGGCGGAACCGGGGAACGTACGCCATGGTGTCGTCGCAGGTCAGCCACTTCCCGGCCGCCCAGAGACCGACCCGGCACAACGGCCCCGCCCCCCTACACCTCAGCCGACGCAGACGCCCTCACCCGCCACAGCGACCGGGACGGAGTCGCCCCCCGGCACTCGCCGCGACCGGCACGGCAGCCGCCCCGCTCGGAGCACTGGCCACCGCATGGACCGTGAAACGCCGCCGCCGCGCCAGGCGAAGGCCGCGCACGCGAGCCGCCCCGTCGAAAGCCCGTGGCAGTGCCGGAGCGGGTCCGGCATCATCCCCGTGTGATCGCGATACGACCCGTTCCGGAGACCCCTGCCGTACGCGAGCCGGGGGAGGAGCCCGCGCCGTACCCGACTGGCTCCCCGGCACGATGAGCAGTTTCCTCACCCACCGGGCGCGCGTGCACGACACCCGGCTCCCGCCCCACCGGCGGCACAGCGCGCTGCGCACCTGCCTCACCGTCTTCGCCCCGTACGGCCTGCGGGCGACGTACCACCACCTCACGCTCAGCGCCGGCATCCCCCGGCACCTGGAGGCGGACCCGGACGCGCCGGGGCGGGCGGTGGAGGAACTGCACGAGGCGCGGGTGCTGTGGCTCGCGCGGGCGGGGGAGTACGACGTACGGCGCCGGGCACAGAAGCGGGCCGGGCGGCGGGCCGTACCGGAGCCCCGGCCGTGGTGGCTGCGGCGAGGATGGGAGAGCCCGGCACGCGCGTGGTTCGAGGACCCGTTCCGGCACCCGCCGCTGCGGCTGCCCGCGTACGTCCGTCGGCAGAACGCGCTCCTGGACGGCGCCGAGCCGCCCGGCTGCCCGGCCTGCGGGGACGAGGGGCCACCCGTGCCGATCCCGACCGGTCACGGCCGGACGGAGCTGTGCCGGGGGTGCGCGTGGGTGCTGGCGCCGTGCCCGTGCGGCCGGTGGCACCGGCCCGTACCGGAGACCCCGTCCCACTGGCACGGGATCTGGCGGCGGGCCCACATGGGCGACGACGGCCTGCCGAGCCCGTACTGGCCGACGACATAGACCGCCCGAGGACGGAGCAGGCCGAAAGGGGGGTAGGTCAGGGCCGGTCGCGGCGGTACTCGTAGCGCCGCACCTCGTCGAGGCACCGCTCCTCCTCCAGCGAACCGCGCTGCGGCGGCCCGAGGAGCCGTGCCGCCGCCACGCACCGTTCGTCGTCGTGGAGGGCGAGCCCGGAGACGGCGGTCACCCCGACCAGCCGGTCCGCGTCGTCCAGCAGCACGGCCATGGCGTCCAGGAGGCCGGGATCGGCGCCCCCGCCGAAGGCGACCGTGTGGCAGGCGGCGCTCCGTACCGTCGCGTCCGGATCGGCCATCAGCCGCAACAGCGCCGTACGCGCGCCGCCGGAGAAGGCGGGCGGCGAGGACCACGCGTGGAGCCCCCGCGCCACCGCACACCGCACCGGCGCTTCCGGATGGCCCGCATGGGGAACGAGGGCCGCCTCCGCGCGGGGACCGGCGTGCTCTCCGAGCCCGATCAGCACCTCGGCGAGCACGGCGGAGTCCGTCTCCCCGGCCGACCAGCCAGCGAACACATCCAGGGCGGGACCTGCGAACGGGTCCTCGTCGCTCTCGTCGAACAGGTGGGTCAACCGCAGCACCTCGGCACCGAACAGCCGACGGTACTGATCCGGGTCCGTCCGCAGCGCCACGGCGTCGTCCCAGGTCTCCCGGTCACGCCGCCCGGCCAGCAGGATCGTGGCGCTGCTCCACGTCGTGTGGTCCTGCCGTCCGGCATGGGCCAGCGCACGGTCCCTCAATTCCCCGAACGAGGCCCGGAACCCGAGCAGTTCCTCGATGCGCGTGAGGATCGCCCCGTGACCGTCCCGCACGGTCGTGCCGCCGAGGGCGAACTCGTCGGCACCGTGGTACTCGTCGTCCCGAACCGGCGTACGGACGACGGGCTCCCGGGACCCCGTACGGCGCCGCAGCTCGGCCTCGACCCCCGCCCCGTGCCAGCGGCGCGTGAGCTCCCGCGCCTCCAGCAGCTCGGCCACGCGAGACCGCCCCCGGACCCTGTCGTCCAGCAGCGCCTCGACCAGAGCGGGCGAACCCGAGTCGGCCGCCTCCTCCAGGGAGAGGAGGTCCCTCACCCCGCTCGGACCGGGGTCCGCCCCGTACTGGAGCAGCAACTGGGCCACGTGCCCGGCCCGCATCCGCACCGCCAGACGGAACGCGGCGTCCAGATGACCGGGATCGCTGTCCTCATGAAGCAGAACCCTCACCAGGTCCGCGTCCCCGGCCCGTACCGCGGACACCAGAACAGACCCACCGTCCACCCCACCCGCCCCCTGTCTTTCCGCCGCCCACTGTAGACACAGGGAATCGGCCCCAAGAGCCGTTCGCGGGGCACGGACCGGGAACCGCAGACAAGCCCCTCCCGGTCCTGCCCCGCCCTACCGCAGAGCGGCGGCGGGCGCGCCGATCATGGGCATCCTCCGCATCACCTTCCCTGACGGCCGGGCCGAATGACACGCCGCCCTCAGCCTCCCCGCCCGTACGCGGTTCACCGCCCCCTGGCCGTCTCCCTCCGCAACACGGCGATGCGACTGACCCCCTCCCGCACCGCGGCACGCATGCTCCTCCGACACCACACCTGGCTCCCACCCCGACTCAGCTGACCCAGGCGGACGGCTGTACGGCAGGGGAGAAGGAAGAAGGGAGAACCACTCATCCCCATCCGGCAATCCATATACGCATCCTGCATCAGGTTCGATCATCGGATTCGATAAGGTCACGTCATGCCCGGCATCGAAGACGACCTGAGAGTGACCGTCGCGGCCCTCATGGCGAACCGGGGCGAGCGGCAGACCGATCTAGCCGTCGGCCTGGGCCAGGCGCAGGCCCAGATCTCCCGCAAGCTCACCGGCCGTGCCCACTGGTCCCTGGAGGACGTCGACCTCCTCGCCGCCCACTACCGCCTCCACACCCTCGACCTCCTGGCCGGCCCCACCCACGCCCTCGGCGTCGCGCGCGGCGACCTGCCCGCCCTGAAACCCGTCAGCCCGTGGACCACCACCCCGGCCGCACCCGCACCCGCACCGGAACCCGCACCGCCCGAACCCGCACAGGCGCCGCCGGTGCCGGTCGAACCCTGCGTACTGTGCGGGCAGCCCGCCCCCGACGAGGTCGACGGCTTCCCCCAGCACCTGACGGCCGAGGACTGCGCGGCCGCCATCGCCGCCACCCGCCGCCCGACCGTCCACACCCCCCAGGACACGGCCCTCGACCGGCCTTCCACCCTCACCGCCCGGGAACAGCCGGCCCCCACGGCTCCCCCCACACCAGCACCCGCCCCCGCCGACACGACCCTCGACGACGAGCCCACCGACACCGACCAGCAACAATCTGCCCCCGCCCCAGCCCCGGCGTCGCCCCCACCGCCGCCGTCCCACCGCGGCACCCCCCACTACGCCTCCGGCACGCTGATCGAGCAGATCACCGACCGGGTCCGCGACGTCCTGGCGGAGCACGGCGGCGACCTGGAGACCGCGCAGGCGGCACTCCTCAAGACGGCGATCCCGGACGTCATGACGCTGATGAGGGCCTCCCGGGTCGGCGGCCGCTACGAGCACTCCGAGTTCCCCCCGACCGCCGAGATCCTCCGCAAGAAGTCACAGAAGGGCGCGGACGAGATCTGGGAAGGCCGCCCGAAGTGGCGCAACACCCCCCTCCTCAAGGCGGCGAGGCAGGGCGAACGGTTCGAGGTCACCGCGCTCGACATGAACGCCGCCTACCTCTCCGCCCTCAAGTGCCACCTTCCCATCGGCCAGCTCCGCGAGGACACCACCGGCGTCCACGACCCGAAGAAGGCCGGCGTCCACCTCATCACCCCACCCGCCTGGGACCACCCGGACCTCCCCAACCCACTGGGCAACCGCATGGAGCCCGGCGAACTGTGGGTGACGGAGTCGACCCTCCGCCTCCTCCTGGACTGCGCCCGCAAAGACCTCTCCGACGCCCCCGTCATCCACCGCTCCCTCGTCTCCGGCGCCTCCGAGGCCCTCCTGGAGAAACTGCGCCGCGCACTGACCGAGACCCGCAAGACCGCCCTGGCCGAGGGCGACGAACTGACCGTCGCCTACGTCAAGGCGATGTACTCGAAGTTCGTCTCCACCATCGGAGAATCGAGCGCGAACCGCGAGATCCGCCGCCCGGACTGGATGCACCTCATCCGCGCCAAGGCGTTCGCGAACCTCTGGATGAAGGCCCACAAGGCCCGCACCGCCGGCCTGAAGGTCGTGGAGATCTCCGGCACCGACGAACTCCACGTCATCGGCGACTGGCGCACGGCCTTCACGGAAGGCCGTGACCTGAACCAGGTCAAGCAGAAAGACGTCTACACCCTCGGAGGCGAACGCTGATGGCCGGATCACCCGATCTCTGGTCCCGCTGGGGCCAGTGGCAGAAGTCCGACGCGGCGGGCATCAAGGGCGGCGAAGCCCTCATCCGCGAACTGAACCGGATCGTCCACACCTCCGGCATCACCTCACCCGTCACCACCCGCCGCGGCCTCACCGCCCGCCTCCGCTACCTCGACAGCCCCGCCGGCCGCGCCGAACTCGCGGCCCAGGGCATCTCCCCCCGCACCATCCGCACCTGGATGAAGGCGAAGAACAAGACGTCCCCGACCCCCGCGAGCCGAGAGAAGATCGACACCGCCTACTGGCACCGCCGCCGCGAAAACCTGATCCGCTCCGGCTGGCTCGTGAAACACCTCGACAACGACGGCCGGGGCCGCCGCATGGAAATCCACCCCGTCGACCAGACCCGAGTCGAATCCAAATACCGCCGCGACCTGAACTCCCGCACCATCACCGTCCGCTACATCTGGTCCGACCTCGTCACCGCCTGGGCGAACAAGAACGCCAACATGGTCGACGAAATCTGGGACGACGTCATCTCCGACCTGGACTCCGACTACAACGCCTACGCCTACGTCTCCTCCGTGGGCTTCAACGCCTGACCCTTCCCACGCCCCCTCACAAGAACCCGAACCACCAGCCCCTCTCCCTCCCGTCATCCGGATCCGGCCAGGTTCACAACGCCTGCCCCCGGACCACGAGAGAGCCGCTTGCCCGTCTCCCGAGCTGCTGTCGAAACGCTGCTCTACGACGTGAACAGAGCCAGGCCCAGGAGGGCTCCGACGAGGGGCCGGGCGCCGTCACCGGTGGCCTGGACCGCGGTCCAGATGAACAGGGACGTCTCCAGGCCTCGCGGCCGACGGCGAGGAACGAGATGGCGACGAGCGCGCCGGTACCGAGGGCGAGGGCGGCGTCGAGCCGGCCGTGCGGTTCGCTCTTGAGGTGCCGGTCTTGGCCAGGTGGACGATGAGGATGCAGACGACGAGGCAGGCTCTTTAGGGCGGCTCGGACGGGGCGGCAGGCCGGGCTGCTGATTTCGGTGGTCACTTCACGACCGCCGCGGCGAGCTCGGAGAGCGGCTCGGCCAGCGCGTTGACGGCGTCGGAGAGCTCCTTGCGCTGCTCCTTGCCGACCTTGTCGTAGGGGGTGAAGCCGTAGCCGGCCTTGTCGGCGCGGTACTGGTCGAGGAGCGTGTTCAGGGCGCCGAACTGCTTGTCGAGTTCGGCGACGAGCGCCGCGTCGTTCTTGGCGGCGACCGGCTTGAGCAGGTCGAAGGACATCTGGGCGCCCTCGACGTTGGCCTTGAAGCCGGCGAGGTCGGTGTGGGAGCAGCGCTCCTCCTCGCCGGTGACCTCGCCGGTGACGATCTCATCGAGGAGCTCCTCGGCGCCGTTGGCCATCGAGGTGGGGGCGATGGGCCGGAGCCTTGAGGAGGAGGGCTTTGACCCGTGCGGGCACGGGGCCGGTGGTCCCTCCGGCCGCGGTCCTGGCCGGTAGGAAGAGGGCCGCCAGGGCGGCCTTCCCCACGGCCCGCGCCGTCGGCCGCCGGTCCCCGCAGGCGGCGGCCGGGGTTTCGTCTGCCGCTCGTTCGGCGGCGAAGGAGACCTGCGGGACGACCGTCGCCGAGGCGGGGTGACACCAGCCGGCCAACTGCGCGACCGCCAGGAACAAGTGGTGGCGCGAATCCAGGTGAGCGCGCTCGTGCCCGAGGAGCACATCGCGCTCGTGCGGGTCCAGGGCCCTGAACATGCCCGCGGTCACCACGATCCTGCCCACCCGTCCCGGGCGGCCGGGCAGGGCGAAAGCATCCGGCCTCTCCTCGTCGAGGACGCACAGCCCGCCGGCTTGCGGGGCGGTGTCCGCGCGGCCCACGGCGGCGCGCAGTCGCAGAGCCTCTGCCGCAGCGCCCCCTACCGCGGCTGCCACGACCATGGCCAGCGCACCGGCCGCCAGGGCGGAGGCCCCGAAGACGAAGGCGGCCGGACCCGCCTGGACCGGCTTGAGCAGGTGCGCGAGAGCGGCCGGCGCCGGAAGACGCGGCAGGAGCGGGAGCAGCGGCATGACCGGGCAGGCGACCGCGCCCACAGCCGGCGCGGCTGCGGCGCCGGTGACCGCGCCCAGGGCGATGTCGGGGCGCACTCGGGTGGCCGGCGCTGGGACGGGCCATCCGTCTGACGACGATGGCCGTCATAGCGCGTCTGCGGCCCCGGCCGAGATGTGGCTGACCGGCGCGTCACGCCGGGACTTCCCCTCCGGTCACGCCACGACCTTCGCCATGGCCGCGGGTCTTCTCGTCCTCGCTCTCTCCACCCACCCGGCCCGGCGGCCGAGAAGGGCCACCGGCCCGGTCCTGTGCTGGGCCGCGACCGTGGGCATCGGCCGTGTCTGTCTCGGCGCGCACTGGGCGAGCGACGTCGTGGCCGGCCGGCTCCTCGCCCTTCTCCGGACCGCGTGGGGAGCCCGGCTCCTGCGCCGGCTCACCTCACCGGCCCGCACCTGCTCCCCTTCCGGGACACCCCCGGCCGAAACGAGTCACCCATAGGGTTGACCCGTGCTCCTCCACGTGAACACCACCTTCGCGGTGCTCCTGGCGGTCTTCCTCGGCCTCGCGGCCGCGGTGGTCGCGATTGCCAAGCTCACCTCCGCCCGTCACCCCCTGTTCGCCGGAGCCCGCGCGGCCCTGCAACTCGTCGCCGTCTCGTTCCTCATCGGCTCCGTCGTCCAGGCACTCCCCCTCCTGCTCTGCTTCCTCCTGCTGATGTACGCCGTCGCCGTCCGCACGGCAGGTCGGCGCATCGTTCCCGCCCCCGGCAGCTCCTGGCCCTGGGCGGCACTCCCCATCGCCGCAGGCGTTCTGCCGGTCGTCGTCACCCTGCTCCTCACCGGAGTGCTTCCGCCCCGGGGCATCGCACTCATCCCGGTCACCGGCATCCTCATCGGCGGCGCCCTCACCGCCACCGTGCTCGCCGGACGCCGCACCCTGGACGAACTCGCCACCCGTCACGGCGAAGTGGAAGCCGGCCTCGCGCTCGGCCTCACCGACCGCGAGGCACGCATGGAAGTCGCCCGTCCGGCCGCCGCCGACGCTCTGCTGCCCGGCATGGACCAGACCCGCACGGTCGGACTCGTCACCCTGCCCGGCGCCTTCGTCGGTATGCTCCTGGGCGGCGCCTCACCGCTCCAAGCAGGCGCGGTACAACTTTTCGTCCTGATCGCACTCCTCCTCGTCCAAGCCGTCGCCACGGCCATCACGCTGGAACTGATCGCCCGCGGCGTGCTGAAGCGCCCTGCCGGGCCAGGCCCGGACGGCTTCGTCAGTGAAACGACGGGATGACGTGGGTGCCGTAGACGTCGATGGTGCCCTCGCGGTCGTCGTGCATGGCGTAGACGGAGAACTGGTCGACGCCGAGGGCCTTGAGGCGGCGGCCCTTGATGTACGCGGTCAGCTCCTCCGGCACCATGTCCGAGTGCTCGCCGTACTTGGCGACCAGGTCGGCGACGTGGTTGCCGACCGTGCCGCCGAACCACCGGCACTGGTCCCGGGCGTGCGCCGGGTCGTCCCCCACGTAGGCGGGGGCGGCGACGCAGATGGTGAGGGCGTCGGGGTCGCGGCCGGCGTCCCGGGCGGCCTTCCGGGCCGGTGGAGGGGTGGGATCGTCGGCGTGATGCACGCCAGGCCGTTTCGAAAGGCGGACGACGCGCGGTGCCGCTCGGTGACGGCCCGCACTGCGGGGCCCGCGTAGACCCCGGAGCCCCGAGAGCGATCGAGGAGTGGACCGGCATCGGAAGTCGTCCCCGGCTGAGGGTCCTTGCTCGACGTTGTAGCAATGGGTGCGGGTGCTGGAGGTCTGGTTGTCGTTGAAGGTGCCGTCACCGGCACCGTTGGAGCCGTAGTGGTCGTGGTCGGCGCCGCAGCCGTCCCTGATGCACAGGTGCCCGTTGGCGCAGGCCGGTGCCGCGCTCGGGTTGGCCGGGTTGCGGGTTTCGGCCTGCCCGGGGACGGGAGCTGCGGCGGTTCCGCTGGAGACGTCGAGGGCGTTCGCCGCCGGGGCGCGGCTCGTCCGGCACGGCGCGGCCTTCGCTGAGGCGGCGTCGGTGGCGGTGGACGCGGCGGCGCGGCCGGATCACCGGTTCGTGCACCCGTACGGCGATCCGGCAGTCGTCGTGGGCCAGGGCGACGCGGGCGCCGAGATTGTGGCCGACGAGCCGGCCGTCGACACGGTCGTCGCGGCCGTGGGCGGTGGCGGTCTCGTGGCCGGTACGGTGCTGGTGATCGCCGGCCGTGCCGTCGTCGTCGAACCGGAGGGCTGCCGCTGCCTGCACGACGCGCTGGCCGCCGGGAAGCCGGCGAACTCCCCCGTGGGCCCGTGGCCGAGTCCGCCACGGGTGCCGCCCGGGTCGGCGGGGTCGCCTTCGAGATCCTGACCCTCCACGGCGTGACGTCCGTGCTGGTCGACGACGAGATCCTCCAGACGCGACCTGCTCTGGGAGAAGTACCGGATCGCGGTCGACCCTGCCCGGCCGACGCCGGGTATGACCACCGCCCGTGCCGGGACCTACCTCCCGGCACGGGCGGTCCCTTCTGACGGGCGGAGGCGGGACGTCACCGCCGGAACGGCCGCCGCCACCACGACGGCTGCCCCGCCGCCCCGCCGGGGCAGCCGGCGGTGGCGCACGACGGCGAGCAGCCGTTTGCCTTCTCTGCACCAACGACGAGAGCCGACGACATCCTCGCCGCAGCCGCGCCCGAGCTCGCCGGGCAGGTCCAGGCGATGAAGTTTGACGCGGACACCGGGCGCCTGGACGTCGCCCCTGACGCTCCGGTGTGCGGCACGAAGCTGCGCTGGAGCGCGCCGAAGCTGGTCGCGACCACCAACGAGAAGGGGCAGGGCGCGAACGTCCGCATGCTGCACGTCCTGGTGCCGTGAAGGCCGGCCCCGACACGGCGGCCACAGACCCGACCCCGGCCCTTTCCCGCCATGACGCGGCGTCAGCCAGCGGATCCCGGCACCACCAGGCCGGATTCGTATGCGATCACCACCGCGTGGGTCCGGTTCTGTGCGTCGAGCTTGGTCAGCACATTTCCGACGTGGGTCTTCACGGTCTCCAGGCTCACCGTGAGCGTCTGCGCGATTTCCGGGTTGGACCGGCCGGTGGCCATCAGCCGCAGAACCGCCTCCTCACGGCCCGTCAGCGCCGCCCTCGGCAACGCGCGGGAGGAATCCAGCGGGCGTGCGGTGACCATCTGGCGCAGTGCCGCCGGGAAGAGAATCGCCTCCCCCTGTGCCACCACCCGCACCGCCTCCGCTATCTGTCGGACCGGAAGCCGCTTGAGGACAAACCCGCCGGCCCCCGCGCTGAGCGCGGCTGTGACGTAGTCGTCGTTCTCGAAGGTGGTGATCACCACGATCTTCGGCGGGTCGGACGCCTCGGCGAGAAGCAGTCGGGTGGCCTCGATCCCGTTGCGGCGGGGCATGCGCACATCCATCAGGACCACGTCCGGCCGCAGCCGCTGCGCCTGCTCGACCGCCTCGATGCCGTCCGCGGCCTCCCCGACCACCGTGATTCCCGGCTGTGCCGCGAGCAGTGTGCGCAGACCGCTGCGGGTGACTTCGTCGTCGTCCGCGATCAGGAGGGTGACGGCGGTGGTGGCGACCGTCATGCCGTTGCCCTGGCCGGCAGGCGGACCGCCAGCCGCCAGTGCTCCGTCCCGTCGGGGCCCGACCGGAACTCGCCGTGCAGCAGCCGCACGCGCTCGGCGAGGCCGGGCAGGCCGTGCCCGGACGTCGGGAAGTCGCCCCGGCCCGCAGCCGTGTCCGTGTCCTTCTCCCGTCCGGTCCGGTTGACCACGCTGAGCTCCAGCCTGTCCCGCGTGGCCGCCACGCCGATCTGGACCGGGCCGCCCGCCCCGTGCCGTAGCGCGTTCGTCAGCCCCTCCTGCAGGATCCGGTACGCTGCTCGGGAGAGCGTCCCCTGCACCTGTGCCAGGTCGCCCGTGAGGTCCGCCTCGACTACTGCGCCCGTGTGCCGCAGGCGGTCGATCAGTTCGGGCAGATCGGCCAGGGTTCGGGCCGGTGTCGTCCCGGCCTTCTCCGCGCGCAGCACGCCCAGCACGTAGTCCAAGTCCTCCAGCGCGGCTCGGGCCGACTCCTCGATGCCCCGCAGGGCGGCCCGAGCCGCCTCGGGGTCGGCGGTGAGCACCTCGCCCGCCACCGCCGCCTGGATCGTGGTCGCCGTCAGCGTGTGCCCGATCGAGTCGTGCAATTCGTGGGCCAGCCGGTTGCGTTCGGCCAGCCGCTGCTCGCGTTCGGCAGCCAGCGCGAGCCGTTCGGCCGCCGACGGCCCCAGCAGGCGGGGTGCCAGCCACCGCAGAGCCCTCGTCACCGCCGCGCAGACGAGCGCCGCCAGCAGCAGGCAGACGAGCGCCGCCACCCAGCTCTGCCAGCCGCGCCCGGGCCGCAGCGTCCAGTCGAACAGGACGATCTCCGGCCGGTCGTCGAGCCAGTGCTCCGGCAGGGCCAGTCCAGTGAGGAGCAGCACCAGCGCGGTCAGCGTTCCCGCCCACCCCAGTGCCACGTGCAGCAGCAGCCACAGCGGGGTCCGCCAGCGGTCGGCAGGGGACGACGCGGCAGGGGCCGGGCCGTCGGCGGGTGCGCTCGCAGGCTCTCGTAGGGGCGTCTGGGGCAGCGGCACCTTCAACAGGCGACGCGCGGACGCGATCAGCACGCGCCGGGTGACGGGGGCGAGTCCGGCCGCGGCGACCAGGGCCGCCCAGACCACCACGGTCAGCGCGGCCTGCACCTCGTACGGGGCAGAGAGCCACGCCAGTGCTGGAAGCGCGGCGAGCGGCAGCAGCGGAGCGCTCGCCATCGCGCCGAGGGAGGCGAATAGCACGCCCGAATAGGTGGAGCCGCGCAGAAACGGCGAAAAACCCCTGGTCATAGTCGGTAAGTATCGCTTCTCGGCGCGCGGGAGACCTCCCTCGATCGGGGGAGGAACTTTTCCCGCCTTCTCGCGATGTGCGCCCGTGCCCCCGCCGCTCATGATCCTTTCCTGCTCGGTTGTCGACACAGGAGGACGGCGGATGAACACGCAAGGAACGGCAAGCCCCGACACACGGCCTGCGGTCGGCAAGGACGGGCCGGCCACCGCGGCCATGGTGCTGGGCATCACCGGCCTGTTCACCTCGGTCGTCCTCGTCGGCGGAGCACTCGGCCTCATGGGCGTGGTCCTGGGCGCCGTCGGCCTGAAGACGGCCGGTCCAACCGGCACCGGCCGTGGCAAGGCCGTCACCGGCGTGGTGACGTCGCTCCTCGCAATGGTGGTCGCCGTCCTGGCCGCCTTCTTCCTGGCCTGGTACGCGAACCGGACCCAGGCGTGCTACCAGCCCGACACCCTGCGGCAGTACGCGCAGTGCGTCAGCCGGCACCTCGCAAAGAGCTGACCGGTCCGACCACGCGATCACCCCTCATCACCCGACAAGGACCCGCATCACCGTGCGCAACACACGCATAGCCTCTCTTCTGGCCGCCGGCGTGGCAGTGACCCTGGCCACGACGCTGACCCCCGCGACCGCCTTCACCGCCTCGGGGCCCCCCGCCACGAACCCCCTGCGGCCGTACACACAGCAGAAGCTCCACTGGGGGCCCTGCGACGCGAAGACACCCGCCGCCTTCCAGTGCGCGACGCTTGAGGTCCCCCTGGACTACAGTGCCCCGGGCGGCAAGAGCCTCGACATCGCCGTGAACCGGATGCCGGCGGGCAGCACGAAGAAACGCCGCGGCGTGCTGCTGTTCAATCCTGGCGGCCCCGGCGCGCCGGGCCTCGGCCTCCCGGCCGCCATGGAGCCGTACCTCCCCCGGGAGGTGAAGAAGCAGTACGACCTCGTCGGGTTCGACCCGAGGGGCATAGGCCGAAGTTCCCCCCTCAGCTGTGGGCTGACCCCCGACGAGCTGAACTTCGACCGCCCCTACCACGCCAAGACCTTCGCGAAGGACGTGCGCTGGGCACGCACGGTGGCCGGCAAGTGCGAGGCCGGGGAAGGAGACACGCTGCGGCACATCACCACCCGCGACACCGCGCGCGACATGGACCTCCTGCGTGCCGTCATGGGAGAGCGGAAGATCTCCTACTACGGAGGCTCGTACGGTACCTACCTCGGCGCCGTCTACATGCAGATGTTCCCCCGGCGGGCCGACCGGTTCGTGCTGGACAGTGCGGTCGACCCCACACGGTACGGGCGGGGCACCTTCCAGGAGATGGCGGAGGCGACCGAGCCCGCCTTCACCCGGTGGAGCGAGTGGACCGCCGGGCAGGACGCCACGTACCACCTGGGTACCACGGCGGCCGAAGTGCGCGCGACCTTCTGGGACATCGTCGCCCAGGCCGACCGCAAGCCCCTCGACACCGACGAGGGGCGCCTCACCGGCGACGACATCCGCTCTGTGCGCGACGTTTTCTTCCGAGAACGGCACGCCGCCGAGTGGGTCGCCGGGCTGAAGAAGGCCGCCGAGGGCGAGAGGCCCACCACGCCGGCGCCCGACCCCGAACTCCCCCCGGAGAACGAGGTCGCGGGGCTGTGGGCGGTCCTGTGCGGCGACACCGCCGCTTCGTGGCCGCGCGTCCCCCAGCAGTACCGGCGCGACGCCGTCCGCGACAAGGCCCGATACCCGCTGTACGGCGACTTCGCGTCCAACATCAAGCCGTGCGCCTTCTGGAAGCCCGCCGCCGAGGCCCCGACCACGGTGGACAACAACGTTGTCGCGTTGATCTTGCAGAACGAGTGGGACCCGCAGACGCCCCTGACGGCCGCCCGGCAGATGCACCGGTCCCTGCATGGCTCCCGAATGGTCACCGTGCTCGGCGGAGAGGGGCACGGCGTCTACGGCACCGGATCCTGCGCGGACGAGCCCGCCACGGTCTACCTGACCACGGGCAGGCTGCCGGAGAAGGACATCGCCTGCCAGGCGCCCGCCGACAGCCGATGAAACAGGGGCGGCCACGTGGTCGTGGTCGCCCCTCGTGGCTCAGGGCAGCCCTGTCCCGTTTGCAGATCTCCTGGATGGCTCGTCGGTGACACGAGCTGGGGCGAAGACGACGGCCACGTCTTCTGGCTCATGACTCCCTGACTTTGACCGCTCCTCCGATGCGGGGTCCCGGTACTCCTCCTCCGGCCGCAGCTGACGGCGCTGGTCGAGGAACTGCTGGTAGTGCCGCACGATGTCGTCGTCGAAGACCGCGACGCAGCCACGAGTGGTCTGGATATTCAGGTGGCCGAGCAGGGCGGCACCGATGTGGATGGGCAGCCCCGAGTCGACCAGGTCGGTGGCGAAGGGCCTGCGGAAGTCGTGGACGTCGTACCGGGTCGCGATCGGCACCGTGCCGTAGGTGCCGCGGTGCCGGCGGATGACCTGAGAGATGACGTGGAACAACTCGGCGGACACGGGGATCACGCGCTCGCGGTCCGTCCTGGAGGGAGCGACGACCAGGAGCGCGACGACCTCGCCATTGGGACGCCGGTATCGGTGACGTGGTCGACCAGCAGAGGCAGCAGGGGCTGGCGGACACGGGTGCGTTCGGCCATCCGTGCGTGGATCTCGCGGCGGCGGACGTTGAACCAGCGCAGGTCGGCATCCCGGACGGGGCAGGGCACCGACCACACCGCCCAGCGCTCGGGTTCGGCGACCGCCCAGCTCTGCAAGTCCGGGTAGAAGGTGCGGACCTTGAGCAAAACGCCGTCCATGTCGAGGCGGGGCCGCCCGCCCGGCAGGACGGAGATGGTCTCCTTCCCCTGCTGGTGGGTCTCCTCGCTCAGCCGCAGGTCGGCCTGGTCGGGGTTGACCTTCTCGACGTTGCTCCAGAACGTGCCGGGCAGAACCCGGGCCGGCTGCCGCAGCGAGGAGTGGCCAAGGTCGGCGGCGCGGCGACGCAGGCAGTCCACCAGCAGGTTCCGCACGTTGGTGTTGCGCGGCTGCTGCCGGTCACAGCGCGGTGCGCCGGGCCGCCGGGGTCGCGTCGGACGCCTCGGCCGCCGCGTGGAACTTGTCCAGCAGCGGGTCCTTGGCCACCAGGCGGAAGTCGAGCGCGTAGTTCGGATAGGTGTGGCCGCGGAAGGCGTCCGGGCTCGGACGGATCACCCGCAGGCAGAACAACTGCCGGGTGCCCGAGATGAGCAACTTGCGCAGCTTCTTGTCCTCGCCGCCCAGGTCGCCGGGATTCGTGCCGTACTCGTCCGGCCCGGCCGCCACCCATCGCTGCTGCCAGGTCGTGCCGGGGAACCGCTGGAGGTGTTCGAGGACCGTCACCGTGCTGAGGCGGCGCAGTCGGCGCCGCTCAAGGCCCTCGTCGCCCCAGGCCGTCACGACAGCGTCGGCCGCCTTGGCCAGCGAGGCCCGGGAGAGGCCACCGGCCGGCCGGGGCGGGTTCTCCGGCTCGGGCGGCGGCGCGGGCTGGACGGCCTTGGTGTTCACCCGGTCCGCCGGCGCCTCCCGCAGGGGGTTGCGCTGGATGCGTCCGGCCGTCGGGCCCATCGCCCGTGCGTTGTAACCAGCGGTACTACCGGGCACCGAACACCGCCTCGACGTCGGCCGGATCGTAGGTCTGCGACCAGCCGAGCACGGCGTTCGCCCGCTGGAGCACGCGGCGCATCGCCCAGTGGGTCAGCTGTCGGGGATCACCCCGGCGGGTCCGCCAGAGCGGCCCGCCCGGCTCGGGCAGCCCGGCCTGGTCCAGGTAGGCAGCCGTGTAGGCGAACGCCTGCGGGGACGCGGGCACCGGGTCTCCGCAGGCCGGTGCCCTTGGTGATCACCCACAAGCGGCCGACCGACCAGTCCACGTCCTCCAGACGCACCCCGAGCAGTTCGCTGGCGCGGGCACCGGAGCCGACGTAGCAGGCCAGCAGGCCAGCAGGCCAGCAGGCCAGCAGGCCAGCAGGCCAGCAGGCCAGCAGGCCAGCAGGGCAGCAGGGCACGGTCCCGATCGCATCTCATCTGCGCGAACAGCTCGTCCCACAGCCGATCCGGAATCGCCCGGAGCCGGCGCTCCCGCACCTTCGGCCGCAGCCGGGCCCGCCTGGTGGGCGCCGGCGTCTCCAGCGGGGAGCGGTGAGCCGGCCGGGCCCGGCGGTCCCGGCTCCCGGGCACCGGGTTGATCACCGGCCCCCGGCCGTAGTGCTGGTGGAAGGCGTAGGAGCCGTGCACCACGGTCAACTAGCTCCGGCACGTCAGCGCGCTCGCGTCACCGAGCGCCGGATCCCGCAGGTACCGGCTCACCGGCTCGACCTCCCGGCCCGCCGCATCAACCACGAACCACGGCAGCGAAGGTCTCAACCCCTTCACCACCTCACCGACCGACGGCAACCGGCCGCGGCCATCCATCAGATCCCGATGTACGGAGGGCATTCCGTGAAACGACGACATGCCGAGATCCTCGGCACCCACCAGCTGGAACACCAGCGGATCACCCACTTGGTGCAGTCAGCAGACCGGTGCCATCGCCGGGGGCTTCCGAGGGCGTCACGGGCGCCGGAACCCGCAGTGGTCGTGTCGGCGGACGCGGGAGCCGGGCTCGGCGCACCGGCGGTCGTCGGTGGGGGCGCACGTCTCGTCGGGGCTGAGGATGCGGCCGAGCTCACCCGGCACCGTCGGTCCCCTTCCATGCCGCGCGGATCCAGGCGGCCCTCCGCCACCACGGCGGCGTCGGGCAGCAGACGACGTGCGGGCAGCACGGGCGGGCGCCGAGGCAGTCCTCGTGGACGACCGGCTTCCGGCAGCCGTCGACCGCGCAGCCCGTGTCGGCGACGGTCGCCACCGGGCGCCCGTGCACGTCCCGGTCGCTGTCGCCGTACGTCTCCGGCGGCAGGGCGGAGTACCGGGCGAGGCGCTGCCGGTGCCACGCCTCCGGCGGCATGACGGCGCCGTCAGCTGGAGTGGCAGGACGACGAGGACGCGGTGCACACCCTCTCCGGGGCCGCCGCCTCGCTGGCGGCGGACGGCACCCTGCTCCTGGTCGAGCAGGTCGCGACCGGTGACCCCGAGGACGGGGAGGCGGTCCTGCACCACCTGCGCCTCAAGTGCGCCTTCGGCTCCGGGGTGCGCGGCGCGGAGGAGATCGAGGACCTCGCCGGGCGCGCGGGGCTCGTGGTGCGCTCCCGCGCCGACATCGGCTGGGACCACCGCCTCTGGACCCTCGGCCGCCGCGTCTCCTGAGCGCCGGACGGGGCCGTCACGTCCGGCCCCCGTCATGTCCGGTCCCCGTGCCGAAGTGCTCCTCGGCG
This sequence comes from Streptomyces termitum, assembly GCF_014650175.1. Taxonomy (GTDB): domain Bacteria; phylum Actinomycetota; class Actinomycetes; order Streptomycetales; family Streptomycetaceae; genus Streptomyces; species Streptomyces termitum. The sequence continues at coordinate 28,708 of NZ_BMUL01000024.1, read as the reverse complement.
TCCGTCTCGACGGCCCCTTCGGCGCGGACCCGGCCCAGCACGAGTCCGGGCCGGCCGGCGCCGCCGTGGTCCGTGCCGGTGACGACGACCACGCCCTCGTCCTCGGTCCGCAGGATGAGGCCCGGCTCGCCGGTGTGGAGGCCGCGGGAGACCGACGCGGTGAGGACGTCGAACCGTCGGCCGTCGTGGTGGGTGAAGGCGGCCGGGTGCAGCGGTCGCCGGGTCTCGACGAAGCGGGCGACGGCCTCCGCGGGGTGCGTCCAGTCGATGCGGCCGTCCTCGTGGGAGCCGCCGGCCAGGATCTCGACGTCCCGCGGCGGGTCGTGGACCACGCTCGCCGGGCTCGGTTCGAGGTGCCGGTGGACCCGGCGGAGCAGGGAGGCGAGCACGACGCGCTCCTCCTCGCTCAGCGGGGCGAGGACCTCGTCGTCCGTCGCGGCGATCTCCGCGTTGAGGCGGGCCAGCCAGGTCCGTCCCTCGGGGGTCAGCCGGACGAGGACCCGGCGCCGGTTGGCCGGGTCGCGGGCGCAGTTGACGTGGCCGGTCCGCACCAGGTCGTTGACGATCTTCACCAGGTCGCTGGGGTTCATGTCGAGCCGCGCGGCGAGGACGGTCTTCATCTGCGGGCCGAGATCGGCGACGAGCGCCATCACGGTCAGATGCCATAACCGCAGGTTGTGGGCGGCGAGTCGCTCGGTGAGCCGGCGGCGGGCGGCCTTGCCGAGCGCGTACAGGAGGTAGGCGTTGAGCTGGAGCACGCTCGGTGGCGTCATGCTCAGGCGGGGCGGCCCGGAGGTCCCGGCGCCGGGACCTCCGGCGTCGCGTGCCGGTTCCGGCGCGGGAGCCGGGTGCGGCGCACCGGGCAGGGCGGCGCCCTGGACGGTGAGGTCGGTGTTGGCCAGTGTCCTGAAGATCTGGGCCCAGTCGGTCGTCGGCAGACTGGATATGCCGACGACGGCGAATGCGGCTCCGGACGCGTCGTGCGCGATTCCGGAGACGGCCGGTCGTTCCATGGGGCTGTCCCTTGATCGCGGAGTGAGCAGGTGTACCCGACCTGCTCGTGTCGTCATGAAACCGTCGCCCCTCAGGGCCGTCCGAGGGGCGACGGGGTGCGGGGGCCGAGCCCCTGCGCTCAGGGGCGGCCGGTGAGGTAGCCGCCCATGGAAGTGAAGTACTCGGTGGCGGGCAGTTCGCGGCCGTCCTCCGTGCGGACCCGGGTGACCGCGAGTCCGTGGTTGCGGCCGGTGCGGGCATCGGAGCCGGCGACGATCACGACACCGGCTTCCTCGCGGTAGAAGATCCGCCCGGGGGTGCCGCCGTAGCGGCCCTCCGACACGACGGCGGAAAGGATCTCCAGGCGCTTGCCCCGGTGGAAGGTGAAGGCGCTGGGGTACGGCGCGGACTGCGCGCGGACCAGGCGCTCCAGGACATCGGCCGGCCAGCCCCAGTCGATGCGGATGTCCTCCTCCGCCCGCTTGTGGAAGAAGCTGGCCTGCGAGCGGTCCTGCCGGGTGAACTCGGTCTCCCCGGCGGCGATCCGGGCGAGTGCGCCGATCGTCACCGGGGCGATGAGGTCGACCGTCTTGTGGAACAGGTCGGTGGTCGTGTCGGTCGGCCCCACGGCGACCGCGCGCTGGTCCACGATGTCGCCGGCGTCGAGCACCTCGTCCATCATGTGGGCCGTGACGCCCACTTCGGACTCGCCGTTGATGAGCGCCCAGATGAGCGGTGAGAAGCCGGCGTACTTGGGCAGCAGCGAGTCGTGGACGTTGAGCGTGCCGTGGCGGGGCAGCGAGTAGATGTGCGGCGGGATCCACGTGCGCCAGTTGTTGGCCACGATGATGTCCGGATCGGCGGCCTTGAGGAGGTCGAACAGCTCGTCGTCGTCGGGCCGGTTGCGGATCGCGACGGGCACGCCGTTCTCCTCGGCCAGGTCGGCGACCGAGTCGCTCCAGATCTTCTCGTAGGCGTGCTCGCTCTTGGGGTGTGTTACGACCATCACGACGTCGTGTTCGGACTCCAGGAGTGCCTTCAGGGTGCGGTGACCCCACGTCTGGTAACCGAACATGACGACCCGCATAAGGACTTCCTCCTCGGTGGAACGACTGGTCACGCCAAGTAAAGCAAGGCTTACCTAAGATCTGCAAGTGTCCTTTATTTTCGGCCAGTTGACCTTGCTCGTTCGCTGCGTGCCCGTTTTGCCCTGTCGACAGTCCCGTCCAGGTCAGGTTAGCTTTACCTAAGTTGCGGCTGGCTTGCGGATGGCACCGGTCCGCTGTCGCGCCTCTTTTCGCCCCGCGCCTCACAGGCGGCAGTTCCGCATGATGGGAGTGACATGTCTCAGGGCCTTCCTGGCGACGCCCCTCTGGTCCACGACCTCATAGGCATCGGCTTCGGGCCGTCCAATGTGGCCATGGCGATAGCGCTCAGTGAGCACAACGCCGGCGTAGGAAGGCAGGAGACCGTCACCGCGCACTTCTTCGAGCGGCAGTCCGGCTTCGGCTGGCACCGCGGGATGCTGATCGACGACGCCACGATGCAGGTCTCCTTCCTCAAGGACCTCGTGACGCTGCGGAATCCGACCAGCGAGTACAGCTTCCTCTGCTACCTCCAGAGCAGGGGCCGGCTGATCGACTTCGTCAACCACAAGAACCTCTTCCCGCTCCGCGTCGAGTTCCACGACTACTTCGAGTGGGCGGCGGCCAAGGTCGACGACATGGTCTCCTACGGTCACGAGGTCGTCGCGATCGAACCCGTCGTACGGGACGGCGTCATCGAGTACCTCGACGTCACCGCCAGGACCGGCACCGAGACCGTGGTCCACCGGGCCCGGAACCTCGTGATCGGCACGGGACTCCGCCCGCTGATGCCCGAAGGCGTCGCGCGCACGGACCGCGTCTGGCACAACTCCGAACTCCTCGCCAAGGTCGACGCCCTGGACGGCACGAACCCCACGCGCTTCGTCGTCGTCGGCGCCGGACAGAGCGCGGCCGAGAACGTCGCCTACCTCCACCGCCGCTTCCCCGAGGCCGAGGTCTGCGCCGTCTTCTCCCGCTACGGCTACAGCCCCGCGGACGACAGCAGCTTCGCCAACCGGATCTTCGACCCGGCCGCCGTCGACGAGTACTTCACGGCCCCCGACGACGTGAAGCAGAAGCTGATGGACTATCACGGCAACACCAACTACTCGGTCGTCGACATCGACTTGATCGACGACCTCTACCGCCAGGCGTACCAGGAGAAGGTCCTCGGCACCGAACGCCTCCGCTTCATCAACGTTTCCCGGCTCACCGGGGTCGAGGACGACGGCGAGAAGGTCCGCGCCTCCATCACCTCCCTGGTGACCGGCGAGGAGAGCTTCCTGGACGCCGACATCGTGGTGTACGCCACCGGCTACAGCCCCGCCGACCCTGTCGGACTGCTCGGCCCGGTCGCCGAGCACTGCCGGCGTGACGAGGAGGGCCGCGTCCGCGTCGAGCGCGACTACCGGCTGACGACCGACGCCGAACTGCGCTGCGGCGTCTACCTCCAGGGCGGCACCGAGCACACCCACGGCATCACGTCGTCCCTGCTCTCCAACACCGCGATCAGGGTCGGCGAGATCCTCGACTCCCTCCTCGACCAGGGGCGGACGCCCGCGCCGGGCGAGCCCCGGCCGGTCGCCGACGGCATCGGCTCGCCGCGCTAGAGCCGCCGGGGCCACACCCTGGCCGGGCCCCACCCACCCCTCCCGCCGGGCGGAGCCGCCGCACCCGGCGGGCGAGGCATGCACCGTGAGAACCTTCGAAAGGAACGTCCGTGTCCCTTGGTACGCGTCCCACCCCGCGGAGCTCCGGCAGACACCTGCCGGGCGCGGCCCTCGCCGCGATCGCCGTGCTCGCCCTGTCGGCCTGCGGGGGCGGAACGGAGAAGGCGGAGCCGAAGCCCGGCGCCCCGAAGAGCACCGACGCGACGACCGCGTCGTCCGCCTTTCCGGTGACCATCGAGCACAAGTACGGCAGCACCACGATCGACAAGGAGCCGAAGCGGATCGTCACGCTGGGCCTGTCGGACCAGGACGCGGTGCTGGCGCTGGGGGTCAAGCCGGTCGGGGCGGTGGACTGGTTCAAGGAGGACCCGTACGGCAAGTGGCCCTGGACGAAGGAAAAGTGGGGGTCCGACAAGCCGGAGATCGTCGGTGAGCGCGACGAGTACAACATCGAGAAGATCGCGGCGCTCAAGCCCGACCTCGTCGTCGCGCAGTACTCGGGCATGAAGAAGGAGCAGTACGACACGCTCTCGAAGTTCACCAAGGTCGTCGCCCAGCCCGAGGGGGTGCCCGACTACGGCGCCTCGTGGCAGGTGATGACCCGCCAGATCGGCAAGTCCCTCGGCAAGTCCGACGAGACCGAGAAGCTGATCGAGGGCATCGACGCGCGCTTCAGGGCCGTGCGTGACAAGCACCCGGAGTGGGCGCGGAAGACCCTCGCGGTCGCCGACAGCTTCGAGGCGGGCAAGTACTCGGCGTTCACGAAGACCGACCCCAAGTCGATCTTCTTCCAGGAGCTCGGCTTCCAGCTGAAGCCGGAGATCGACACGCTCGCCAAGCCCGGCTGGAACGTCGCCGAGCTGAGCGCGGAGAAGCTGAACGTCCTCGACGTCGACCGCCTGGTCTGGGTGACCTCCAGCACCGACGCCAACACCCGGATCAAGGCCGAGCCGCTCTACAGGAAGCTCAAGGTCAACCAGGAGAAGCGCGACCTGTTCGTGCCCTACCAGGGCCCGGACATCGGCGCCGCGTTCTCCTTCAACACCGTCCTGTCGATCCCGTACGCGATCGACGAGATCGAGCCGCTGCTGACGGCCGTCAAGTAGCACCCCACCGCCGAGGCGGGGCGGGGGAGGGCGCCGAGGTCCGGTACGGCGTGCCGGCCGCGGGCGGCCTCCCCCGCGGCCGGTCCTGCACCCCGCCCCTCGCCGCCGCATCCCAGGGAAAGGCCACCACGCACGATGTTTGACGTCGAGTCGGATCCGATGCCCACACCCGGAACGCCCGTGACGGGCGGGCAGAACGGCATCTGGCTGGCCCAGCAGCTAGAGCCGGGAACCTCCGCCTACAACATCGTCTTCGCCCTGGACCTGCGCGGCGACATCGACCTGGAACGCCTCGGCGCGGCGGTGCGGCGGACCGTCGTGGAGGCCGACTGCCTCCACGTCCGCATCGCACCGGGGAAGGACGGCGCGCCCCGCCAGACACCCGTCGCCGCCGCCTTCGACGTCCCGGTCGTCGATCTGCGCGGCGCCGCCGTCCCGGAGGAGGCCGCCACCGCCTGGATCACCGCCGACCGCGACCGGCCCGTCGACCTGGAGGCCGACGGGCCGCTCTTCGCCCACGCCCTGCTCCGGCTCGCCGACGACCGCGTGTGGTGGCACCAGCGCTACCACCACATCCTCGTGGACGGCATGGGCGTCGCGCTGATCTCCCGGCGCGCGGGCGAGCTGTACACCCTGGGCGACCGGGCCCCGGCGGGCCCCGACTGGTCCCTGACCCGGCTGGTGGATGCCGACCGAGCCCACCGCGCCTCCGAACGGTACGCGGCCGACCGCGCCTGGTGGCGGGAGCGCATGACCGACCGCGCCGAACCCGTCCGCCTGGTCGAGCGGGCCTCCTCGCTCACGACCCGTCGGCTGCGCCGCTCGGTGCGGCTGTCCGCCGAGGAGACCGGACGGCTGGACCGGGCCGCCGGCCGCGCGGACACCCGCGCCTCGCGCGTCCTGATCGCGGCCGTGGCCGCCTACCTGCACCGGGTGACCGGAGAGCAGGACCTCGTCCTCGGTCTGCCCGTCGCCGCCCGGCAGGACGAGGCCGCGGCCGGTGTCCCCGGCATGGTCTCCAACATCGTCCCGCTGCGCCTGACCGTCCGGCCCGCTACCACCGCGTCCGCCCTCGTGGCCCACGTCCGCGACGCCGTCGCCGAGGCGGTCGAGCACGGCCGCCACCGCGCCGAGGACCTCGCCAGGGACCTGGGTCTCGTCGACGGAGTCGCCGAACTCGTCGGCCCCACCGTCAACGTCCTGCCCCGCTCCGACGACCTGCGCTTCGCGGACCTCGCCGCCGAACTCCGGCCGGAGTGGCTGGGCCCGGTCAGCGACCTGGCCTTCGGCTTCGGGGAGCACCCGGGCGGGACCGGGACCTCCGTGCACCTGGACGCCGACGCCGCCGCCTGCGACGAGGAGACACTGCGCGCGCACGAGCGGCGCTTCCTCGCCCTGCTGCGCGCCTTCACCGAGGACCCGGACCGGCCCGTCGGCCGCCTGGACCTCACCTCGGAGACCGAACGGGACCTCCTGCTCGACGAGTTCGGCGTGGCGCCGCGCGAGACGGCCGAGCTGTCCTGGCCCGCCGCCTTCGAGGCGCAGGTGCGCCGCTCGCCCGGCGCCGTCGCCCTCGTCTGCGAGGAGCGCGAGCTGACGTACGCGGAACTCGACGCCGCCGCGAACCGGCTCGCCCGCCACCTCGTGGACCGCGGCACGCGGACCGAGGACGTCGTCGCCGTCGCCCTGCCGCGCTCCCCGGAACTCGTCGTCGCCCTGCTCGCCGTGATGAAGGCCGGCGCCGCCTACCTGCCGCTGGACGCCGACCACCCCCGGGACCGCATCGCCTACATGCTGGACGACGCCGGCGCCCGCACCGTCATCACCGCGCGCGAGCTCGCCGACGAGCTCCCCGAGCTGCCGCGCGTCACCCGCCTGCTGCTCGACGCCCCGGCCACCGAGCACGCCCTCGCGCGCCTCGACGACACCCGCCCCGGCGTGCCGGTCGCCCTGGACCAGGCGGCGTACGTCATCTACACCTCCGGTTCCACCGGCCGCCCCAAGGGCGTCGTCGTCCCGCACGACGGGGTCGGCAGCCTCATCGCCACCGCCACCGACCGCATCGGCGTCACCGCCGGCAGCCGCGTCGTCCAGTTCGCCTCCGTCGGCTTCGACGTGACCGTCTGGGACCTGATCATGTCCCTGTGCGTCGGCGGCCGGATCATCGTCGTCCCCGCCGAACGCCGTGTCGCCGGACCCGCCCTCACCGAGTACATCGCGCGGCACCGGGCCACGCACATGATCCTGCCTCCGTCGCTGGTCTCCGCGCTGCCCCCGGAGTGCGAACTCCCCGACGGCGCCGTCCTGATCGTGGGCACCGAGGCCGTGCCCAACGAGCTCGTCGCCCGCTGGTCCGGACGGGTCCGGGTGGTCGTCGCGTACGGACTCACCGAGGCGAGCGTCAACTCCACCCTGTGGCCCGCCGACCCGGACCGGCCCGGCGCCGCCCCGATCGGCCGCCCCGACCCCAACACCCGCGCCTACGTCCTCGACACGGCCCTGCGCCCCGTCCCCGTCGGAGCCGAGGGCGAGCTGTACGTCGCCGGACGCGGCCTCGCCCGCGGCTACCTCGGCCGGCACGGACTCACGGCGGAACGATTCGTCGCCGATCCCTACGGCGCACCCGGCAGCCGCATGTACCGGACGGGCGACCGCGTGCGCTGGGGCGCCGACGGCCATCTGGAGTTCCTCGGCCGGGCCGACGGCCAGATCAAGATCCGCGGTCACCGGATCGAACCGGGCGAGATCGAGAGCGCCTTCATGGCCTGCTCGGGCATCGCGCAGGCCGCCGTCCTCGCCCGGGAGGACCACCGGGGCGTCAAGCGCCTCGTCGCCTACCTGGTCGGCGACGAGGGAACGGACACCGAGTCCGCCGTCTCCGCCGCCCGCGCCCGGGTCGCCGACACCCTGCCCGACTCCATGACGCCGTCCGCGGTCGTCGTGCTCGACGGACCACTGCCGCTCACCCCCAACGGCAAGCTCGACCGGCGCGCCCTGCCCGAGCCCCGGTGGACCGCGGTGAGCGGCACGGACGCGCCCGAGGGCCCGGTGGAGACCGTGCTCGCCGGCCTCTTCGCGGAGCTCCTCGGCCTGCCCTCGGTCGGCGTCCACGACAGCTTCTTCGAGCTCGGCGGCGACAGCATCATCGCCATCCAGCTCGTCAACCGGGCCCGCGAGGCGGGCCTCGTCCTCACCCCGCGCGAGGTCTTCCGGCACCGCACGGTCGCCGCGCTCGCCCGGGTCCCGGAGCGGACGGCCCCGGCCACCGCCCCCGTCGAGCTCGACGGAACGGCCCTGCCCGTCTCCCCGCTCCAGGAGGGCTTCTACTTCCACGCCGCCTTCGACGAGGAGGCCGCCGACCTCTACGTCGTGCAGGAACTCCTCGACCTCGACGGCCCCGTCGACCCCGACCGGCTGCGCCGTGCCCTCCAGATGATGCTCGACCGGCATCCCCTGCTCCGCGCCTCCTACCGCCAACTGCCCGGCGGCGAGGTCGTCCAGCGGCTCGCCGACCACGTCACGCTACCGTGGCGACAGGCCGACACCACCGACACCCCTCTCGCCACACTGCTCGCTGCCGACCGGGCCACCCGCTTCGACCTGGCACGACCGCCGCTGATGCGGGCCACCCTGATCCGCGACGGCCGGCACCACCGCCTCCTCCTCACGCTGCACCACATCGTCGCCGACGGCTGGTCCGTCGCCCTCCTCCTGCGCGAACTGGCCACCGCCTACGAGGGTGGCGCGCTTCCCGAGCCCTTCGACCCCCGCCCTTACCTGGAGTGGCTGGCCGCCCGCGACCGGGACGCCGCCCGCGACGCCTGGCGCGGCGCTCTGGCCGGTCTGGACGGGGCCACCCGCCTTGCCGCGCCCGCCGGAGCTGCGGATCCCGACCGGTTCCCCGCCAGGCCCGGACACGTCGACACCCGGCTGCCTGAGGACCTCACCACCGGGCTGAACGCCTTCGCCCGTGCCGGCGGCGTCACCCTCGGCACCGTCCTGAACGGAGCCTGGGCCCTGCTTCTCGGCGCGCTCACCGGCCGCCGGGACGTCGTCTTCGGCACCACCGTGTCCGGGCGGACGACCGAGGTCCCCGGCGTCGACGCGGCCGTCGGCCTGTTCATCAACACCGTTCCGGTCCGCGTGACCCTGCGCCCCGACGAGCCGCTGGGCGCCCTGCTGCGTCGCGTACAGGACGAGCACGCCGCCCTCCTCGACCACCACCACCTCGGCCTCGCCGACATCCAGCGGCTGGCCGGCGGCGGGGAGCTCTTCGACACGCTCGTGGTCGTCGAGAACTTTCCCGCGGGCGACCCCGCCCCCGGACGTGCACCGGGAGCGCTGCGCGTCACCGGTACCGAGGTCCTCGACGCCGTGCACTATCCGCTCGCCCTCGTCGTGGAACCGGGCGACGGCCTGCAGCTGCGGTTCAAGCACGACGCCGCCCGGCTCGACGGCCTCACCGTCGCCGTCCTCGCCACCCGCTTCACCACGCTGCTGCGCACCCTGGTGGCGGACCCGGGACGCACGGTCGCCCGCACGGACGTGCTCTCCGACCGGGAACGCGGCCACCTCGCCGCGTCGCACGCCACCGGGCACGCCGTTCCCGACGCCACCCTCGTCTCCCTGATCGCCGCGCAGACCGCCCGCACCCCGGACCACCCTGCCGTCGTCTTCGACGACACCACCCTCAGCTACGCGGAACTCGACCGGCGCGCCGAGGCCCTGGCCGGCCGGCTGCGCGCCCGCGGTACCGGACCGGAGACGTACGTCGCCGTCGCCGTGCCCCGCTCGGCCGAACTGATGGTCGCCCTCCTCGGCGTCCTCAAAGCGGGCGCCGCCTACCTGCCGGTCGACCTCGACTACCCGGCCGACCGCGTCGCCCTCATGCTCGCCGACTCCGGCGCCCGCACCGTCGTGACCACCGCCGGAGCGGCCGCCCGGCTGCCCCGCACGGACGGCCTCGACCCCCTCGTGCTCGACCTGGCGGACCCCACCGACGCCGAGGCTGCGTCCGGCGTTCCCGGACCGGCCGCCGGACCCGACCACCCCGCGTACCTCATCTACACCTCCGGTTCCACCGGACGCCCCAAGGGCGTCGCCGTCACCCACCGGGCCGTCGTCAACCGGCTCGCCTGGATGCAGGACGCGTACGGGCTCGCCGCCGACGACCGGGTGCTCCAGAAGACGCCGTCCAGCTTCGACGTGTCCGTCTGGGAGTTCTTCTGGGCCCTGACCACCGGCGCCACCGTCGTCCTCGCCCGCCCGGACGGCCACCGCGACCCCGCCTACCTCGCCGAGCTGATCCGCGCGCGACGGATCACGACGCTCCACTTCGTCCCCTCCATGCTGGCCGCCTTCACCCGGGCCATGGAGGGCGCCGCGGCCCGGCCCGACTGGGCGGCGAGTCTGCGGCGGGTCTTCTGCAGCGGCGAGGCGCTCACCGGCGCCGACGCCGGACGCTGGCGGGAACTCACCGGAGGCTCCGCGCACGGACCCGTGCCGCTGCACAACCTCTACGGCCCCACCGAGGCCGCCGTGGACGTCACGTACTTCCCCTACGAGGGCGGCACCGAGCTCTCCGTCCCCATCGGACGGCCCGTCTGGAACACCCGCCTGCACGTCCTCGACCCCTTCCTGCGCCCGGTGCCCGACGGCGTCCCCGGCGAGCTGTACCTCGCCGGAGTCCAGCTGGCCCGCGGCTACCACGGCCGCGCCGCCCTGACCTCCGAGCGGTTCGTCGCCGACCCGTCCGGCCCGCCCGGCACGCGCATGTACCGCACCGGCGACCTGGTGCGCCGCCGCCCCGACGGAGCCGTCGAGTACCTAGGCCGCACCGACCGGCAGGTCAAGATCCGCGGGAACCGCGTCGAACCCGGCGAGATCGAGGCCGCGCTGGCCGCCCTGCCGGGCGTCGCCCGCGCCGCCGTGATCGTCCGCGACGACACCCTCCTCGGATACGCCGTCCCGGCCCCCGGCGCCGCGCCCGCCGGCCCGGCCCTGCTCGCCGCGCTCGCCGGGGTGCTGCCCGCCACCCTGGTGCCCGGCGCCGTGACGATCCTGGACGAGCTGCCGCTGACGCCCAGCGGGAAGCTCGACCAGAACGCCCTGCCGTCGCCCGAGCTCGCCCCCAGGGCCGGCGGCCGTGCGCCCCGCGACGAGCGGGAGAGCGCGCTCTGCCGGATCTTCACCGAGGTCCTCGGCATCGATTCCATCGGGGCCGACGACGACTTCTTCATGCTCGGCGGCGACAGCCTCACCTCGATCGCCGTCGCCACCCGGGCCCGTGAAAGGGGACTGGCCATCAGCCCGCGCGATGTCTTCGAGCACCGCACGCCCGCCGCGCTCGCCGCGAACGCGCCGGACGAGCCCACCGCCGCACCGGCCCCCGAGGAGCCGGCCGCCGACGTGACCGTCTCCGCCGCTGACGCCGGCCAGGCGGCCGCCGCCCTCCAGGCGGTGCTCGCCGCCCAGACCCTCTCCGGCGCGCCGGTCGACCCGGCGCTCAAGGCCCTCCTCGACCAGCTGGCCGCGGCCTCCCCGGCCGAACCCCCGGCCGCCGCCCCGCTGGGCGGCCTCGCACTGACCCCGGAGGAGACCGCCCGCGTCGGGGCCGCCGCCGGACTCCCCGTCGCCGACGTGTGGCCGCTCTCCCCGCTCCAGGAGGGCATGTACTTCCACGCCACCTACGACTCCGGCGACGCACTCGACGTCTACCTCTCCCAGGAGACCCTGGACTTCGACCACGAGCTGGACGCCGACCGGCTGCGCGCCGCCTGCCGCGCCCTGCTCGCCCGCAACACGAGCCTGCGCGCCGGCTTCACCAGCGACGGCCTGCCCCGCCCCGTGCAGTTCATCGCCGACGGCGCCGAGATCCCGCTCACCGTGACCGACCTGGCCGCACTGCACCCCGAGGAGCGGAACGCCCGGGTCGGCGAGCTCCTCGCCGCCGACCGCCGGCAGCGCTTCGACCTGTCCGCGCCGCCGCTCTGCCGCCTCCGGCTGATCCGCCTCGGCGACGGTCGAGACCGGCTCGTCGTCACCCACCACCTCATCCTCTGGGACGGCTGGTCCGCCTGGCTGTTCCTGGAGGAGCTGTTCACCCTCTACGAGCGGGGCGGCGACACCACCGGCCTGACCGCCCCCGGCTCGTACCGCGACTACCTGGCCTGGCTGGACCGGCAGGACACCGGCCGAGCCCTCACCGCCTGGCGCGACTCCCTCGCGGGCTTCGACGAGCCGACGCTCGTCGCCCCCACCGGCCGCGACGCCGGCCCCGTCATCCCGGCCGACCACCACGCCGTCCTGTCCCGGGAGACCGGCGACCGGCTGCGCGTCCTCGCCCGCCGGCACGGCCTCACCCTCAACACCGTGCTCACCACCGCCTGGGGGCTGGTCCTCTCCGCGATGACCGGCCGCGCCGACGTCGCCTTCGGCACCGCGGTCGCCGGACGGCCCGCCGACGTGCCGAACGCGGCCGGCATCATCGGCATGTTCCTCAACACCGTCCCCGCCCGGATCGCCTTCGCCCCGGACGAGCCGCTGCTCGACCTGCTGCGGCGGACCCAGACCGAGCGCGCCGCCGTCATGCCGTACGAGTACGTGGGCCTCGGCACGCTCCAGCAGGAGACCGGCCACCGCCGCCTGTTCGACACCCTGTTCGTGCTCCGCTCCGCCGACGGCGAGGACCGGGCCGCCGAACTGCGCCGACGGCACGGCATCACCAAGGTGTCGAACGTGGACGGCACCCACTTCCCCCTCACCCTGATCGTCACCCCCGGGACCCGGCTGCGCGTCACCCTGGCGGCACGGCCCGATCTCTTCGACGAGGCGGCGTCCGCCACTGTCCTGAGCCGGTTCACGACCGTCCTGGAACGCCTCGCCGCGCTCCTCGACGCCCCCGGCGCCGCCACGGCCCGGACCGTGGGCGTGGACCTGCTGCTGCCCGCCGAGCACGCCGCCCTGACCGCCGGACGGTCCGGCAGCCGCGGCCACGTGCCGGACGAGACCATCGCCGACATGCTGACCGCCCAGGTGGCCCGCACCCCCGACGAGGTGGCGCTGGTCTTCGGCGAGCACGCCCTCACCTACGCCGAACTGGACACGCGCGTCAACCGGATCGCCCGGCTGCTGCTCGCCCGCGGCGCCGGACCGGAGAAGGCCGTGGCGCTCGCGCTGCCCCGCTCCCTCGACATGGTGGCGGCGCTCTTCGCGGTCCTGCGCACCGGCGCCGCCTACCTGCCGCTCGACCTGGACCACCCCGCCGACCGGCTGCGGATGATGGCCGAGGACACCGGACCGCTCTGCCTCGTCTCCACCGCGGCCGTCGCCCCGACCCTGCGCGGCCCCACGGGCCCCGTCGCCCCCGAGGTCCTCCTGGACGACGAGGCCGTGGCCGCCGAGCTGGCCGCCCTGTCCGGCGAGGACATCACCGACGCCGAACGGCCCGCCTTCGCGCACGACGTACCGGGCCGCCTGGAGCACCCCGCGTACGTCATCTACACCTCGGGCTCCACCGGCCGCCCCAAGGGCGTCGTCACACCCTACCGGGGCCTGACGAACATGCAGCTCAACCACCAGAAGGAGATTTTCGACCCGGCGATCGCCTCGGCCGGCGGACGCCGACTGCGCATCGCGCACACCGTCTCCTTCGCCTTCGACATGTCCTGGGAGGAGCTGCTCTGGCTCGTCGAGGGCCACGAGGTCCACGTCTGCGACGAAGAGCTCCGCAGGGACGCCGAGGCCCTGGTCGCCTACTGCGACGCCCACCGCGTCGACGTCGTCAACGTGACCCCCACCTACGCCCAGCTCCTCATCGAGGAGGGCCTGCTCGACCGGGACGAGACGGCGGGCACACACCGCCCCGCCCTGGTCCTGCTCGGCGGCGAGGCCGTCCCCGACACGGTCTGGGACCGGCTGCGCCGCACCGAGGACACCTACGGCTACAACCTGTACGGGCCGACCGAGTACACCATCAACACGCTCGGCGGGTCGACGGCGGACAGCGCCACGTCCACGGTCGGCGTGCCGATCCGCAACACCCGCGCCCACGTCCTGGACGCCATGCTCCGGCCCGTCCCGCCGGGCACCCCCGGCGAGCTGTACATCGCGGGCACCGGCCTCGCCCGCGGCTACCACGACCGGCCCGGCCTGACCGCCGAGCGCTTCGTCGCCGACCCCTTCGGCGAGCCCGGCGAGCGCATGTACCGCACCGGGGACCTCGTCCGGCAGCGCCCCGACGGACTGCTCGACTTCCTCGGCCGCACCGACGACCAGGTCAAGATCCGCGGCTACCGCGTCGAACCGGGCGAGATCGCGGGCGCCCTCTCCGCCCACCCGGCGGTCGCGCACGCCGCTGTCGTCGTCGACGAGTCCACCGGCGTCAAGCGCCTGGCCGGCTACGTCGTCCCCGAGTCCGGGGCCGACGCCGGAGAGGAGCTGCACCAGCGACTGCGCGACCACCTCAAGGCCGCCCTGCCGGACTACATGGTCCCGTCCGCGCTCGTCACCGTCACCACCCTGCCTCTCACCGTCAACGGCAAGCTCGACGTCCGGGCCCTGCCCACACCCGACTTCGCCGGCACCGCCGCCAGCCGCCCGCCGCGCACCCCGCGCGAGGAGACGCTGTGCGGCCTCTTCGCCGAGGTCCTGGGCCTGCCCGAGGGAAGCGTCGGCATCGACGGCGACTTCTTCGAGCTCGGCGGCCACTCGCTCCTCGCCACCCGCCTCGTCAGCCGCGCCCGGACCGCGCTCGACGCGGAACTCGCCATCCGCGACCTCTTCGAGGCTCCCACCGTCGCCGAACTGGCCGAGCGCGCCGACCGCTCCGGCGGCGCGGCCCGCCCGACCCTCACGGCCGCCGACCGCCCCGACGAGCTGCCGCTGTCCCACGCCCAGCAGCGGCTGTGGATGATCCAGCAGATCGAGTGCACCTCCGCCGCCTACAACTTCCCGCTGGTCATGCGCGTACGCGGCGCACTCGACCCCGACGCCTGGCGCGCCGCTCTCACCGACGTGACGAGCCGCCACGAACCGCTGCGCACCCTCTTCCTCACCACCCCCGACGGCCACGCCGTGCAGCGGGTGCTGCCCGCCGGCGAGGCGCGGCCCGTGGTGGAGACCGTGCGCGCCACGGAGGACGAGCTGCCCGGCCTCGTCGCCGCGGCCGTCGGCCGCCCCTTCGACCTCGCCACGGAACTCCCGCTGCGGGCCACCGTCGTGGAGCTGGCGCCCGAGGACCACGTCCTGGTCGTACTGCTGCACCACATCACCACCGACGAGTGGTCGGACCGCCCCTTCCTGCGGGACCTCGCCGCCGCCTACGCGGCACGCGCCCGGGGCGACGCCCCCGCGTGGGAACCGCTGCCGGTGCAGTACGCCGACTACGCGCTCTGGCAGCAGCGGCTCCTCGGCGACCCGACGGCCGGCGACAGCCTCGCCGCCCGGCAGCTGGAGCACTGGCGGACGGCGCTGGCCGGCGCCCCCGAGGAGCTGGAGCTCCCCACCGACCGGCCCCGGCCCGCCCGCCCGGCGTTCACCGGCGCCGAGCTGGACATCGCCTTCGACGCCGGGACCCACGAGGGCCTGCGGCGGCTCGCCCGGGAGACCGGAGCCAGCATGTTCATGGTGGTGCACGCGGCCGTGGCCGCCCTGCTGCACCGCATGGGCGCGGGCACCGACATCCCGCTCGGCTCGCCGATCGCCGGACGGACCGACGAAGCCCTCGACGACCTCGTCGGCTTCTTCGTCAACACCCTGGTGCTCCGCACCGACCTGAGCGGCGACCCCGGCTTCACCGAACTGCTGGCCCGGGTCCGCGCGACCGACCTCGCCGCGTTCTCCCACGCGGACGTGCCCTTCGAGGCTGTCGTCGAGGCGCTCAATCCCACCCGTTCCCTCGCCCGCAACCCGCTCTTCCAGGTCATGGTCGGCTACCACGCCCGGACCGGAGAGGAGCTCACCCTGCCCGGCCTCGCCGTGGAGTACGTGCCCTTCCGGGTCCGCTCGGCCAAGTTCGACCTGGTGTTCAGCTTCACCGAGCACACCCCCGCCGACGGCGCCCCCGGCTCCCTGACCTGCCGCCTGGAGTACGCCACCGAGCTCTTCGACCGTGAGACCGCGCAGGAACTCGGAGCCCGGCTCCGTCGGCTCGTCGCCACCGTCGTCGCGGCGCCCGAACGGCCCCTGTCGCAGGCGGAGGTCCTCACCGGCGACGAGCGGCGGCTCGTCCTGGAGAGCTTCAACGGCGCACCGCGCGCGGTCGACGAGGAGACGTTCCCCGGCCTCTTCGCCCGGCGCCTCGCCGAACGGCCCGATGCCGTCGCCGTCGTCGACCGCGCCCGCTCCGTCACGTACGCGCAGCTCGACGCCCGCTCCGACCGGCTCGCCCGGCTGCTCGCCGCCCGCGGCGTCGGTGCCGAGAGCGTCGTCGGCGTGGCGGTGCCCCGGTCCGTCGACATGGTCGCCACCGTGCTGGCCGCCCTGAAGCTGGGCGCCGCCTTCCTGCCGCTCGACCTCGCCCACCCCGCCGACCGGCTCGCCTACATGATCGAGGACTCGGGGGCCGCTCTCGTGGTCGCCACCGAGCCGGCCGCGGGCAAGATCCCCGGCGTACCGGGCGTCCCGCTCGTGCTCCTCGACGCCCCCGGCACCGCCGCCGAGCTCGACGCGCTCCCCGGCCTTCCCCCGGAGCACGGCCGGGTCGCCCTCGACCAGGCCGCGTACGTGATCTACACCTCCGGCTCCACCGGCCGCCCCAAGGGCGTGGTCGTGCCCCACGAGGGCATCTCCAGTCTGGTCGCGACCGCCGTCGACCGGATGGGTCTGCGCCCCGACAGCCGCGTGCTCCAGTTCGCCTCGATCGGCTTCGACGTCTTCGCGTTCGAGCTGGCGATGGCACTGTGCCACGGCGGCCGGCTCGTCCTGATCACCGACGAGGCGAGGGTCGCCGGACCGGCGCTCACCGACTTCCTCGCGGACCAGCGGATCACCCACATGATCCTGCCGCCGTCGCTGGTCTCGGCGCTGCCGCCCGGCTGCGAGCTCCCCGAGGGCTCGACCGTCCTCGTCGGCACCGAGACCGTCCCCCCGGACCTGTTCGAGCGGTTCGGTGCCACGGCCGACCTGATCTGCGCCTACGGACTCACCGAGGCGACGGTCAACTCCACGCTGTGGCCCGCCCGCGAGTACGGCGGCACCCCGGCGGGACGGGTCCCCATCGGCCGCCCCGACCCCAATACCCGCGCCTACGTCCTCGACGGGAACCTGCGGCCCGTGCCCCCCGGCGTGGTGGGCGAGCTGTACGTCGCCGGACGCGGCCTCGCCCGTGGCTACCTCGGCAAGCCGGGGCTGACCTCGGAGCGGTTCGTCGCCGACCCGTACGGAGCGCCCGGCAGCCGCATGTACCGCACCGGCGACCGGGCCCGCTGGCGCCGCGACGGCAACCTCGACTTCCTCGGCCGGGTCGACACCCAGGTCAAGATCCGCGGCTTCCGGATCGAGCTCGGGGAGATCGAGGCGGCCCTCGCCGGACACCCCGCGGTCGCCCAGGCCGCCGTCCTGCCGGACCGCGACGGCGACATCGTCCGCCTGATCGGCTACGCGGTCCCGGAGCCGGGAGCCGCCGGGGAGGCGGACCCGCAGGAGCTGCGCGCCCACGTCGCCGGAGTGCTGCCCGAGTACATGGTCCCCGCGCTGGTGGTGCCGCTCGACGGCCCGCTGCCGCTGACCCCCAACGGCAAGCTGGACCGCAAGGCGCTGCCCGCGCCGGACTGGTCGGCGATGACCGGAGACGTCCACCCGGCCACCGCGTCGCAGGCCCGCCTCGCCGGAATGTTCCGCGAGATCCTCCGGCTGGACTCCGTCGGCGTGCACGACGACTTCTTCGCGCTCGGCGGCCATTCCATGGCCGCGATGCGGCTGCTCGGCCGCATCCGCGCCGGGTTCGGCGTCGAGCTCGGCATCCGGGACGTCTTCGACGCGCTGACCGTCGCCCGCCTCGCGGCCAGGCTCGACGGCGCCGCGGCCGCCCGCCCGCCGCTGCGCCCCGCCGCGCGCGGCGGCGAGCCGCTGCCCCTCGCACCCGGCCAGCGCTCCCGCTGGCAGGCGTACCGGAGCCGTCCCGGCTTCGACCACGCCCTGGTCCTGCGCGCCCCGGACGGCTTCGACGAGGCGGCGCTCGCCGCCGCCCTCGACGACGTGACCGGCCGTCACGAGCCGCTGCGCACGGCCTTCGAGGAGCGCGGCGGCGCCGTGCTCCAGCGGCCCGCCCCGGCTCCGGACCTGACCACCGAGTCCTGCGCCGACCCGGAGACCCGCCTGCGCGAACTGGCCGCCGGGACGTTCGACCCGACGCGGGAGGCCCCCCTGCGGGTCCACCTGCTGACCGGTCCCGACGGCGCCCAGGCCCTGCTGCTCGCCCTGCACTACCTCGCGGTCGACGAGTGGTCCGTGGTCCCGCTCCTGCGCGACCTCGCCACGGCCTACACGGCCCGCACCCGGGGCCTCGCCCCGGCCTGGGAGCCGCTGCCCGTCTCGTACGCGGACTACACCCGCTGGGCCCACGAGGTCCTCGGCGACCCAGCGGACCCCGACAGCCGCGGCGGGCGCCAGCTCGCCCACTGGCGGGAGACGCTCCGGGACGTCCCGGCCCGGCTGGCCCTCCCGGCCGAAGGCGGCCGGCCGGCCGCCGCGGACCCGGCGCACCGGCCCGCGGAGCAGGTCGGGTTCGTGCTCGACGCGGAGCTGCACACGGCCGTGGACGAGCTGGCCCGGGCCACCGGCACCAGCATGTTCATGGTGCTGCACTCGGCCTTCGCGGCCCTTCTCACCGCGCACGGCGCGGGCACCGACCTGCCCATCGGCACGATGGTCGCCGGCCGTGCCGACGACCAGCTCGCCGACCTCGTCGGCAGCTTCCTCAACACGGTCGTGCTGCGCACCGACACCGCGGGCGATCCGACCTTCGCCGAGCTGCTGACCCGGGTCCGGGAGACCACGCTGCGCGCCCTCGACCGGCAGGAGGTCCCCTACGACGAGGTCGCCCGCACCACGGGCCTGCCCGTCGGGGGACCGCAGGTCATGGTGGTCCACCACGAGCAGGCCGACACGGCCCTGCTGGAGGGCGGCGTGGGCACGCTGGACGTGGTACCGACCGGCTGGTCCCGCGCCGAGCTGACCCTCGGCTTCCACGAACCGCGCGGCGACGGCCCCGTGCACTGCGCCCTGACCCACGCCACCGGCCTGCTCGGCCCCGACGGGGCCCGGCGACTCGCCGACGAACTCCAGCGGCTGCTGCGCACCGTGGCGACCCGTCCGGAACAGCCCCTGTCCGAGCTGTTCACCGCACCGTCCCCGAGGAGGGACCACGCATGACGACCAACCCGTTCGAAGACCCGCAGGGCACCTTCCTGGTCCTGGTCAACGACGAGAACCAGCACTCGGTGTGGCCGTCCTTCGCCGACGTCCCGGCCGGCTGGCGCACGGTCGCCGGGCCGGACACCCGCGAGGCCTGCCTCGGGTACGTGGAGGAGCACTGGACCGACCTGCGTCCGGCGAGCCTGGCCGCCCGGCAGGACTGACCGGCCGGCACCGGTCCCACACACGCACGGCCGCGGCCCGCGGAGGGAAGACCTCCGCGGGCCGCGGCCGTGCATGGGGGCCGCCGGTGCGGACGGCCCGCCTACCGGCCCCCGCCGAGCGCGGAACCGGCCCCGGAGCGGTCCGAAGGGCCGGGCGCGGGCACGTCCGCGGTGGCGTGACCGGCCGCCCGCGCGCCCGCCGCCGACGGGACGTCCGCCTCCTGCCGGCTGTCCGACCACGCGGCCCACAGCTCCGCGTACCGGCCGCCGGCCGCGACCAGTTCGGTGTGGGTGCCGGTCTCGACGACCCTGCCCCCGTCGAGGACGACGACCCGGTCGGCGGCGGCCGCCTGAGGGAGGCGGTGGGCGACGACCACGCCGGTACGGCCTTCCAGGGCGCGCTCGGCCGCCTCCTCCAGTACCCGGGCACCGGCGCTGCCCGCGTCGGCGGTCGCCTCGTCCAGAATGGCGATCGGCGGATCCGCGAGCACCAGCCGCGCCAGCGCCACGTGCTGGGCCTGCGCGACTGTCAGCCGGTGACCGCCCTCGCCCACCACGGTGGCGAGGCCCTCGGGCAGGGCCTCCGCCCAGTCGAGGGCGCCCACCGTGGCGAGAGCGCGCCGCAGCTCCTCGTCGGTGGCGTCCGGCTGGGCCAGGCGCAGGTCGGCGCCGAGCGGGCCGGCGAAGACGTGGACCTCCTGGCTGATCAGGGTCACCGCGCGCCGGACGCCCTCCGGGCCCAGCTCGCGCACGTCGACCCCGCCGAGGGAGATCGATCCGCCGGTCGGCGTGTGGATGCCGGCGATGACCTTGGCCAGGGTGGTCTTGCCCGCCCCGCTCGCACCGACCAGCGCCACCCGCTCCCCGCTGCGCACGTCGAGGGTGATGCCGGACAGCACCGGGCGTCCGTCGGCGTACGCGTGGCCGAGCCCGGTCACGCGTACGGCGCCGTCGGCCGGCGCCTTCCCCCCCTCCGGGGTCCGCTCGGCGGGCAGGTTCGCCACGCCGATGAGGCGGGCGAAGCTCGCGCCGGCGGACTGGGCGTCGTCGATGAGGTAGAGGGCGGCGTTGACCGGGTTGAAGAGGCTGTGGAAGTACAGGGCGGCGGCGGTGGCGGTGCCGATGCTCACGGCCCCGTTCCGGACGAGGAGGAAGCCGGTGCCGAGCATGGCGGCGAGGCCGATGAACTCGGCCAGGTTCAGCCGGGAGAAGAACCCGGTGACGATGTGCAGCCCGCGCAGCGCCACGTCGCGCGCGGCCCCCGACCGGTCCTCCAGGAGCGCGGCGTGCGGGCCGTTGAGCCGGAAGGCCCGTACGGTACGCACCCCGCCGATGCTGTCGAGCAGCTGGTGCTGGAGCGCTCCGGTGGCGACGCGGTGCTTCGCGTACACGGGGGCGGCCCGGCGCAGGTACCAGCGGACGGACAGGATCTGGACGGGTACCGCGAGGAGCGCGGCCAGCAGGAACCGCCAGTCCAGGACGGCGAGGCCGGCCAGGGTGAGGACGATCGTCAGCGCGGAGCGGGTGAACTCGGGGAGCGCCTGGCGCACCGATTTGGCGATCATGGAGACGTCGCTGGTGACGCGGGAGACCAGGTCCCCGGAGCCGGCCGCCTCGACGCGCTCGAGGGGCAGCCGCAGCGCCCGTTCGATGAACCGCTCGCGCACGGTGGCGAGCACCGTCTCGCCGAGCCGGGCCACCAGCACGCCGCCGGCCACGGCCGCGGCGCCCCGCGCCAGGGCCACCACGACGAGCAGGACCAGCGGGACCGTCAGGGCCCGCGGCCCCTCGCGCTCCACCACGAGGTCGACGATGTGACCGAGCAGCGGGGCGGTCAGCAGGCCGATCCCGGTGCCGGCGACGAGCACGAGGGCGGCGGCGACGGCCAGGAGCCGGTGGCCGCTCAGGATCCCCCGCAGCGCCGCCAGGCTCTCCGCGCCGCCGGCCGTCGGGAGGAGCGCGCGGCCCGGGTGGTCCGTGCTGGTTCCGCTCATGTCGGTCTCCGTCTGCGTGTCGCCGGTCGGGGGCGTGATCTCCGTGACATCCGCGCGGTCGTCGTGCAGGGCGGTCATGCGAGCACCGCCCTGCGGTAGGTCTCGTTCGCGGTGACGAGTGCGGCGTGCGGTCCCTCGGCCGTCACGGTCCCCCCGTCGAGGACGACCACCCGGTCCGTCACCGCGAGGAGCGCCGGACTGGTCGTGACCAGGACGGTGGTCAGCCCCCAGCGGCTCTCCCGCAGGCGGGCGGCGATCCGGGACTCGGTGACCGTGTCCACGGCCGTGGTGGGGTCGTGCAGGACGAGGACAGGGCGGTCGGTGGCGAGGGCCCGGGCGAGCGCGACGCGCTGACGCTGCCCGCCGGACAGGGACCGGCCGCGCTCGGCGAGCACCGTGTCCCCGCCGTCCGGCAGCAGCCGGGTCACCTCGTCCGCCGTGGAGGCGGCCAGGGCGGCGTCGACCGACTCCCGGCCGGCGGCCCCCGCCCGCACGTTGTCCAGGAGGCTGCTCTCGAACAGGTCGGCGTCGTGGGGGGAGACGAGCACGCGGCGGCGCAGCAGATCCGGGTCGAGCTCGGTCAGCGGTACGCCGTCGAGTTCGACGTGTCCGTCGGCGGGGTCCGTCTCGCGGGCGAGGGCGAGGAGGAGGTCCCGGGCGGCGGCCGGATCACGGGTCACGACGCCGGTGAGGCTGCCGGCCGGGAAGTCGAGGTCGACCCCGCGCAGGTCGCCCAGGTGGACGTTGCGCAGCCGGACGTGCCCGGCGGTGGCGCCGTCGGGGGCCCGCTCACCGCCGGTGACGGCGGTGGGGGAGGCGAGGACGTCGGCGATGCGGCGGGCGGAGGCCCGGGCCTGGGCGAACTCGGCGTTGGAGTAGGCGAGGAGCTGGAAGGGGGCGAGGAGGAACTGCGCGAGTCCGACCGCGGCGACCAGGTCGCCGACGCTGATGCTGCCGTTCATCGCCAGGTAGGCGCCGACGATGCCGATGACCGCGATGAAGACGCCGGTCAGGGCGAGGAGCGCGCCTTCGTGGCCGGCGCGGCTGCGGGCCGCCCGCAGCGCCGCGGCCAGCGACTCCTGGCTGGTGGTGCGGTAGCGGTCCACGGCCGCGGACTCGGCGCCCATGCCCTTGAGGACGCGGAGGCCGGAGACCAGGTCGGCGGCGACGCCGGAGGCGTGCGCGGCGCTCTCCTGCTCGGTCTCGCTGCGCTGTTCCAGGGGCCGGCTGATGCGGTGGCCGAGCCAGAGCAGGGGCGGGATGCCGAGGAGGACGAGCAGGCCGAGCGGGACGGAGATCCTCAGCAGGGCGACGGCGCTGACCACGAGCGCGGCGATCGCCGCGCAGCCGTAGGGGAGCACGGTGGCGACGGAGCCGACGCGGCGGGCGTCGTTGGTGGCGATGCTGGTGAGCGCGCCGGGCAGGCGGTCGGCGTCGGCGCCGCCGCGCGGGTCGAGGACGCGGGCGCCGAGTTCGAGGCGGAGCCGGTGGGCGGCGTGTTCCCCGGCGCCCTCGGCGATCCTGGCGCTCGTCCGGTAGCAGGTGGACAGCACGAGGAAGAGGACGCCCAGGAGCAGTAGCCAGCGCAACAGGGCCTGGGCGGAGCCGGTGGCGAACGCCGAGTCGATGGCGGCGCCGATGACCACGGGGACCAGGGCCTCGCACGCCTGGTGGATCATGCCGAGCGCGGACGCCGGGACGATCCTTCGGCGCTGGCCTCTGATCGCCTCGCGGAGGACGAGTCCTCCGGTCGGTCCTCCAACAGGCATGGGACCCTCCATCCGGAGTCATGGGAAAGTTAGGTAAGGCTATCCTGAAGGTCGAGCAGGCGTGGTGCGGCCGAACATCCCTGCGGGTGAGTGCCCTGACGGGCCATCTCGCCCTGTGCGCAGGCGCGTTGACCCACCGACCACGTTCGGTTAGCCTCGCCTAAGTTGCAAGCCTCAGGTGCGTCGAACCGCCACCTCATCCCTACAGCGCGCGAACGCCCGCGGCACGCGCGCACCGCCGTCAGGGGGAAAAGTCGTTGCCGGTCGAAATCCGGGTGATGTCCGACGCGGAGGCCGCCCCCACCGTCCTGCCCGCACCACGCCGAGGCGCCGCGCTGCGGGGCACCGGACTGCTCGTCGTCCTGGCCGCGCTGGTCCTGGTGGCTCTGCTGAGCGTGTGGACGGGCACGCGGGGGATCGCGTTCTCCGCCACGTGGAACGCGCTCTGGAACCCCGACGGATCCGAGACCTCGGTCATCATCCACGACTACCGCATCCCCAGGACCCTGCTCGGACTGCTCGTCGGCGCGGCCCTGGGACTGTCGGGCGCGCTCATGCAGGCACTGACCCGCAACCCGCTCGCGGAGCCGGGACTGCTCGGCATCAGCCTCGGTTCCTCCGCCGGCGTCGTCGTCGCCATCGCCTTCCTGGGGGTGGGGTCCGTCCTCGGGTACGTGTGGTTCGCCTTCCTCGGCGCGGCCCTCGCCTCGGCGGTCGTCCACCTGCTGGGCTCGGCCGGACGCCAGCTCGCGACCCCCGACCGCCTGGTGGTCGCCGGTGCCGCGGTGACGGCGGTGCTGTACGCCTTCAACTCGGCGGTTCTTCTGCTGAACCCGCGCGCCTTCGACCAGTTCCGCTTCTGGACGGTGGGCTCGCTCGCCGGCCGGTACCTCGACATCGTGTACGTGGTCCTGCCGTTCGTGGCGACCGGACTGGTGATCGCCCTGCTGCTCGGCCCCTCGCTCAACGCCCTCGCCCTGGGCGACCAGATGGGGCGGGCGCTGGGCGTGAACGTCCACCGGACCCGGATCCTCGGCGCCGTCGGCGTCATGCTGCTCTGCGGCGCCGCGACCGCCGCCGCCGGACCGATCGCCTTCGTCGGCCTCGTCGTCCCGCACATCGCGCGCTTCGTCGTCGGCCCGGACCAGCGCTGGGTGCTCGCCTACTCGATGCTGCTCGCCCCCGTCCTGCTCATCGGCGCGGACGTCCTGGGCCGGGTGATGGGCGCGCCGGGCGAGGTCCAGGTCGGCATCGTCACCGCGTTCCTGGGCGCGCCCGTGTTCCTCGCGCTGTGCCGACGCCGAAAGCTGGTCATGCTGTGAGCACCGCACACGACACGCCCCCCGCCCCTCCGGCGCCCGCGACCACCACGGGCCGGTGGGTCCACCGGCCGCGCGTGATCACCGGAACCGTCCTGCGCGCCGGCGGACTGTCGGTACGGATACGGGGCCGGGCCATCGTCGTGACGGCCGCGACCCTCGCCGTCCTGGTCGCGGTCGCGCTCATCAGCCTCACGACCGGCGACTACGAACTGTCCGTCGGCGAGGTCGTCCGGGCGCTGGCCGGACAGGACTCGGGAGGCGCCGACTTCATCGTCAACACCCTGCGCCTGCCCCGCCTGCTCACCGCCCTCACGGTCGGCGCCGCCCTCGCCGTCAGCGGCGCGCTCCTGACGAGCCTGACCGGCAACGCGCTGGGCAGCCCGGACATCATCGGCTTCACCAACGGCTCGGCCGTCGGCGCGCTCACCGTCATCATCCTGGTGCACGGCAGCATGACCCAGATCGCGGCCGGCGCCCTCGTCGGAGGCCTCGCCACCGCCGCCGCCGTCCACTTCCTCATGCTCGGCCGCGGACTGCACGGCTTCCGCCTGATCGTCACCGGCATCGGCGTCAGCACCCTCCTCCTCGCCGTCAACTCCTACCTGATCACCCGGGCGACCTTCCAGGAGGCCCTGGAGGCCCAGGCGTGGCTGATCGGCAGCCTCGGCAACCGCGGCTGGATCCACGCCCAGGCCATCCTCCTGGCCTGCGCGGTCCTCCTCCCGCCCGCCTTCGTCCTCTCCCGCAGGCTCTCCATGGTCGAGATGGGCGACCTCACCGCCACCGCCCTCGGCGTGAACGTCACCCGCACCCGCGCGACGCTCCTCGTCGTCAGCGTCGCCCTGGCCGCCTTCGCCACCGCCGTGACCGGCCCGATCTGGTTCATCGCCCTGGCCGCGCCCCAGCTCGCCCGGCGCCTGACCCGCACCGCCGGCCCCGCCCTGCTGCCCGCCGCGCTCACGGGCGCGCTGCTCCTCGCCGGCAGCGACCTCGCCGCCCAGCGCCTGTTCGCCCCGGCCCTTCTCCCCGTCGGTACGGCCACCGGCACCATCGGCGGGCTGTACCTGATCTGGCTACTGATCACCGAGTCGCGAAAGAGCCGCGCATGACAGCACCACACCCTCCCACGCCCCGGCTGCGCGCCGAGGACCTGACGCTCTCCTACGACCAGCGGACGGTCGCCACCCACCTCGGCGTCGACATCCCGGACCACTCCTTCACCGTCATCATCGGCCCCAACGCCTGCGGCAAGTCCACCCTCCTCAAGGCGCTCGCCCGGATGCTGAAGCCCCGCCACGGGCAGGTCCACCTCGACGGCGCCGCCATCGCCTCGTACCGCTCCCGCGAAGTCGCCCGCCGCATCGGACTCCTCCCGCAGACCTCCACCGCCCCCGGCGGCATCACCGTCGGCGACCTCGTCGCCCGCGGCCGCTACCCCCACCAGGGGCTCCTCAAGCAGTGGTCCGCCGACGACGAGACGGCCGTCGTCGACGCCATGCGGCAGACCGGCGTCCTCGAACTCGCCGACCGGCCCGTCGACGACCTCTCCGGCGGCCAGCGCCAGCGCGTCTGGCTCTCCATGGTCCTTGCCCAGCAGACCTCGCTGCTCCTCCTCGACGAGCCCACCACCTTCCTCGACATCGCCCACCAGGTGGACGTCCTCGACCTCTGCGCCGACCTCCACGCCCGCAAGGGCCACACCGTCGTCGCCGTGCTGCACGACCTCAACCAGGCCTGCCGCTACGCCACCCACCTCGTCGTCATGCGCCCCGGCGGCACCGTCGCCGCCGAAGGCGCCCCCGCCGACGTCATGACCGCGGAACTCGTCGAGGACGTCTTCGGCCTGGCCTGCCGCATCATCGACGACCCCGAGACCGGCACCCCCCTCATGATCCCCGCCGCACCCCGGCGGTTCGCGCCCGAGGACGGCGAAGGGCACGGCCGGTCGCCCGAATCCGTGATGGCCGAACCCCGTTAGGACGGACAGCCCATGATGCTCTGTACGAGGCTGACGAACGCGAACATCCTCACCATGGACCCGGACCACCCGGTCGCCCGCGACCTGGGCATCTGGCGGGGCCGCGTCGTCGGCGTGGACGAGGCCGTGACCTCGCTGCCCGCCCGGGAGGTCGTCGACCTCCAGGGGGCCACCGTGCTGCCGGGGTTCATCGACAGCCACGTGCACCTGTCGTGGGCCGGACTCAAGGCGCGCACCTCCAGCATCGCCGGGCTCACCCGCGTGGAGGAGGTCCTCCGGGCCGTGGAGGAGGCCGCCACGCGTGGCGGCGGACCCGGCTCCTGGGTCAGCGTCGGCGGCTACGACCAGCGGGTCCTCGGCCGGCACCTGACCGCCGCCGAACTGGACAGGGTCGGCCACGGGCGCCGGATCTTCCTCATGCACGACTCCGGCCACGCCTGCGTCGTCAACACCGCGGTGCTCGACCTGCTCCCGGCCGACGTCCCCCACGAGGACGGCCTCCTCGTGGAAGGCGCCATGGGCGCCGTACGGAAGCTGCGGCTGCCGTACTCCCAGGCCGAGCTCGCCGACGCCATCGAGCACGCCGGCCGCGCCTGCCTTGCGGAGGGCATCACGGCCTGCGCCGAGGCCGGTATCGGCGGAGGGCTGCTCGGGCACAGCGCCGTCGAACTCGGCGCCTACCAGCTCCTGCGCGACGAGGGCCGGCTGCCCCTGCGGGTCCAGCTCATGCCCGGCGGCGACACCCTGAAGCCGGTCCGCACCCACGAGCACGACGGCATACCCCGCGCGCTCGACCTCGGTCTGCGCACCGGCTTCGGCGACGACTGGCTCTCCGTCGGCGCGCTCAAGATCTACACCGACGGCGGGATGATGGCCCGGACGGCCGCCCTCACGGAGCCGTACGAGGGGATGGAACACACCGGACAGCTCCAGGACGACCCCGACCGGCTCACCGACCTCATCGTGGACGGCCACCTCGCCGGCTGGCAGCTCGCCGTGCACGCGATCGGCGATCGCGCGGCCGACCTCGCCCTCGACGCCCTGGAGCAGGCACAGAAGGCGCGCCCCCGCCCCGACGCCCGGCACCGCGTCGAGCACGCCGGGCTGATCCGCCCCGACCAGCTCCCGCGCTTCGCCCGGCTCGGCGTCAGCGCGGTGGTCCAGCCCAACTTCCTGCGCTGCTTCGGCGACGACTACGCCGACGTCATGGGGGAGCGGCGGGCCCCCTGGATGTACCGGGGCCGCGGCTTCCTCGACCACGGCGTGACCCTCGTCGGCAGCTCCGACCGGCCCGTCACGGACGGCTCCCCGCTGCGCGCCGTCCAGTTCATGGTCGAGCGCACCTCCGTCTCCGGCCGGCCCATCGGACCCGACGAGGCCGTCACCGTGGACGAGGCGCTGCGCGCCTACACCGTCGCCGGCGCGTACGCCTGCCGCTGGGACGACAGCGCGGGCGTCCTCGCCCCGGGGAAGCGTGCCGACCTCGTCGTACTGGGAGACGACCCGCGGCGCGTCGCCCCCTCCCGGATCGGTGGGATCGAGGTCGTGTCGACCTTCGTCGACGGCCGCGAGGCCACCGGGGAGGCCAGGCCGTGAGCGGCGACGGAAACGTCCCGGAGCGCTTCGCCGAACTGTGGGAGCCCCCGGCCGTGCCGCCGCGCTGGGTCATCTGGCACACGGGCGCCGACGAGCCGATGGTCTTCGACCGGAGCTCCAACTTCCCGGTCGACGTCGACGACCGGTTCCTCCCGGAAGTCCTGCGCCGCATGCGGACGGCCGGAGCCCCGGAGACCGACGACTACCCGGGCGGCCCCTGCGCGTAGCACCTCGTCGGCCTGGCCACCGACCGGACCCGACCTCTCGGCCCTGTGGCCCTGCCGGGCCCGGCTCCTCCGCTCCGCAGGCATGCCGGCGGCACCGGCCGTGCCGACGGGCCGCGGTGTCACGGCCCGTCCGCGCGCGTCGCCGTCAGGTGCCGTCGTCCGCGGAGGCGTCGAGGATTTCGGGGAGGGCCGACACGAGGGCCGCGGCCTCTTCCTCCTCCAGTGTCAGGGCGGGGGCCAGCCGGACGACGGCGGGTCCCGCCGAGTTCACCAGGAAGCCGGCGTCCTGCGCGGCCCGCCGGACCCGCGCGGGATGCACAGCGACAGCGCGATCACCCTCATAGGCTCGCTCGCGTTCGAACGACTTCGTACACCACATGGGGGAATCG
>NZ_BMUL01000023.1 GCF_014650175.1 Streptomyces termitum | reverse complement strand
AACCTTAGCGGATTCCCCGACCGGCTCATAATCGAGCCTTTCGAATTGAATTTCGGCATGCCGAAATTCATCCCGGGAGGGAGGCCGTGCTGGATTGAGGTGCCGCTGACGCGGCGGAGTGGCTGCCGCAGAACCGTTCCGGCTCCGTGACAACTCGGAGAACACTACGGAGCACGTCATCCCATGTCAACTCGGGTCCCCGTGGGTGGCCCCTCCCTCGCGGGAGGGGCCGAGGGGCCTCGTAGGGGGACGGCCGGCTCAGGCCGTGGTCGGGCTGCCGCCGAAGCGTTCGCGGTAGGAGGCCAGGTCTTCTTCCGTGATCTTCGCGAAGAGGACCGGGGGCACGATGAAGGCGGTGCCGGCCGGGACGGTGTCCAGGGACGTGGCCTGGGCGGCGGTCACCCAGGTCGCGGTGTCGTCCGCCAGGGCGAAGGCCCCGCGCATGGCGGCGGCCGACGTCGGGATGAAGGGCTCGGAGACGACCGCGTACAGGTGGATGAGGTTCATCGCGGTGCGCAGGGTGAGCGCGGCGCCCTCGGGATCGGTCTTGATCTCCAGCCAGGGGGCCTTCTCCTCCAGGTAGGAGTTGCCCGCGGACCACAGGGCGCGCAGGGCGGCTGCGGCCTTGCGGAACTGGAGGGCCTCCATGTGCTCCTCGTACTCGGCGAGCAGCTGGGCGATGCCCTCCCCCAGCTTCGCCTCCGCCTCTCCGGCGGGGTGGCCGGCGGGGACCTCGTCGCCGAATCGCTTGCGGGAGAAGGAGAGCACGCGGTTGACGAAGTTGCCGAGGGTGTCGGCGAGGTCCTTGTTGACCGTGGCGGTGAAGTGTTCCCAGGTGAAGGAGGAGTCGTCGGACTCGGGGGCGTTGGCGATGAGGAAATAGCGCCAGTAGTCGCCGGGGAGGATGTCGAGGGCCGCGTCGGTGAAGACGCCGCGCTTCTGCGAGGTGGAGAATTTGCCGCCATAGTAGGTGAGCCAGTTGAAGCCCTTGACGACGTCGACCTTCTTCCACGGTTCGCGGACGCCGATCTCGGTCGCCGGGAACATCACGGTGTGGAAGGGGACGTTGTCCTTCGCCATGAACTGGGTGTAGTGGACGGTGTCGTCCGCCTCGTACCACCACGACTTCCAGTCGCGGGTCTCGCCGTCGGCGGCGGCGTCCGCCCATTCGCGGGTCGCGCCGATGTACTCGATGGGGGCGTCGAACCAGACGTAGAAGACCTTGCCCTCGGCCGCGAGCTCCGGCCAGGTGTCGGCGGGGACGGGGACGCCCCAGTCGAGGTCGCGGGTGATGGCGCGGTCGTTCAGGCCCTCGGTCAGCCACTTGCGGGCGATGGAGGTGGACAGGTGCGGCCACTGGTCGCCGACGGTGGCGATCCACTCCTCGACCTCGTGCTGGAGCTTGGACTGCAGCAGGAAGAGGTGCTTGGTCTCGCGGACCTCCAGGTCCGTGGAGCCGCTGATCGCCGAGCGCGGGTCGATCAGGTCGGTCGGGTCGAGGACGCGGGTGCAGTTCTCGCACTGGTCGCCGCGGGCCTTGTCGTATCCGCAGTGCGGGCAGGTGCCCTCCACGTACCGGTCCGGCAGGAAGCGGCCGTCGACCGGCGAGTACACCTGGCGGATCGCGCGCTCCTCGATGAAGCCGTTCTCGTGGAGCCTGCGCGCGAAGTGCTGGGTGATCTCGGCGTTCTGCGGGGAGGAGCTGCGGCCGAAGTGGTCGAAGGCCAGGGCGAAGCCGTCGTACACGGCCTTCTGCGCGTCGTGCGCCTGCGCGCAGAAGTCGGCGACGCTCAGTCCGGCCTCCTTGGCGGCGAGCTCGGCGGGGGTGCCGTGCTCGTCGGTGGCGCAGATGTAGAGGACGTCGTGACCGCGCCGGCGGAGGTACCGGGAGTACACGTCCGCCGGGAGCATCGACCCGACCATGTTGCCCAGATGCTTGATCCCGTTGATGTAGGGAAGCGCGCTGGTTACCAGGTGGCGGGTCATCCTCGGATGCTCCATTTCGTACGTACG
Organism: Streptomyces termitum; assembly: GCF_014650175.1. Taxonomy (GTDB): domain Bacteria; phylum Actinomycetota; class Actinomycetes; order Streptomycetales; family Streptomycetaceae; genus Streptomyces; species Streptomyces termitum. Next base: position 86,814 of record NZ_BMUL01000023.1, on the reverse strand, counting down.
GCGCCGGTGGCGCTGCCACGGCGGGCCCTGTTCGGGAGGCGGCGGGGGACGACGGCGTCGGATGGGGGCGACGGGCGGTCTCCGCAGGCCGTCGGCATCGTATCGAAGGCACCGCGCGTCGCTCGCACCGTTTTTTCCCCGAGGGATCGCCGGGGCGGGGACGAACCGGAAGCTCCTGTCCGGAAACGATCGCCGTGCGGAAGCGGGTCCGCCCGCACCCTCCCCACGATTGGTTGAACCTGCAAGAATCTTGTTCCGGATGCATCCGACCGGACGGACACGGCGGCGCCTGCCCGGCTCCGCCCGCACACGGAAAGATGGGGTACATGGTCTCTTCCCGAGCGAGGAAGCGCGGTGCCGCCGCTGCCGCGGTCATGACGGCGGCTCTGATCGGCATCGGCGCCGGGACGGCGCACGCCGCCGGCTGGCCGCCGTTGCGGCTGGGCGGCCACCTCTACGGCGGGACGAACGGAACGGGTGCCGTGACGGAGGCCGACCTCGGTGACTTCGGTACGTGCCACACGCTGGCGGACCCGGTCTCCTCGGTCCAGATCGCCTCGGGCTCCGCGTCCCTGGTGCTCTACCCGCAGGCCGGGTGCGGCGGTTCCTGGGCGTGGGCCAGCGGTTCGCTGGCCCAGAGCAACCTGCCCGGGCAGGCGCTGAGCTACCGCGTGGTCACGCCGTAGCCGAGACACCGCCGGCCCCGCCCGGGACAGGGGCGGGGCCGGCGGTCGGGTCAGGGCAGCAGGGCCTCGATGAGGTCGGCCGCGTGCGCGGTGCCGCCCTCGGTGCGGGTGGCGGCGCTCAGGCGGGCCGAGCGGCGGGCGACCTCCGGGTCGCCGGTCAGGTCGAGCAAGGCCGCCCTGAGGGTTTCGGCCGTGGCCTCGCCGGTGTCGACACGGCGGGCGACGCCCAGTTCCACGAGCCGGTCGGCGTTCATGAACTGGTCGACGCCCTGGGGCACGGCGATCATCGGGACGCCCGCCCGGAGTCCTTCGCCGCAGCCGCCCATGCCCGCGTGGGTGACGAAGGCGTCCGCGTCCTCCAGGATCGCGCGCTGCGGGACCCAGGGGTGGACCTCGACGTTGGCCGGGATCCCGCCGAGTTCCTTCGGGTCGGTGTGCCGGCCGATCTGGAGGACGACGTGCCAGCCGGGGAGGTCCCCGTACGCCGCCAGGCACTGGCGGTAGAACTCCGGCTGCCGGGTGTACGCCGAGCCCAGGGAGACCAGCAGGACGTTCTCCGCTCCGGCGGGACGGGTCCAGTCGCCTGTCTCCGTACGCGGGTCGAAGCAGGGGCCGACGAAGGTCACCGTGTCGGTGTCGACCCGGTCGGCGTGCGGCTGCATCGCGCCGGGGATCAGGGCCAGGCAGCGCGGCGGGCGCCCGGAGAAGGCGTCCACGTCGGTGGTGGACGCCCCGCAGGCGGCGAGCCACCGCGCGAACTTCGCCCGGTGGGCGTCGGCGCCGGGCAGGGCGCGCAGGTGGGCCCCGATCTCCTCCTCGTACCCCTCCCAGGCCACGAACGTCGGGGACAGCTGGACGAGGGGCCGGCCCTGCTCCTCGGCGAGGGCGCGGGCGGCGTAGGCCCCGATGTCGTACAGGTACAGGTCCGCCGGGTCGTCCCGGTAGGCGGCGCGCAGCTGGGGCAGCGCCTGGACGGCGTCGTCGAGGAAGAGGTCCATCGCGGCGACGGGGTCCTCGGGCCAGTCGTTGTCGGCGACCGGCAGGACCGAGGCGCAGGGGACGAGTTCGGCGCCGGTCGCGGTGATCAGGTCGGCGACCGCGGGGTCGTTGGCGTAGGTGACCCGGTGGCCTCGGGCCACCAGTTCGCGGATGACGTCCAGGCTGGGGCGGATGTGGCTGACGGCGGGGATTCCGGCCATCGCGATGTGGGCACGGCGACGTGACATGGGTGTTCGCTCGCTTCAGGTCTCGGTCTGGAAGGACGGGCAGGCCCGTGCGCCGCCCCCGCCGAGGGTCTCGGTCGCGGGGGCGCGGGGCGTGCGGGGAGGGGAGGCGGGGGGCCGCTTCCCTGCCGTGTCGTCAGCCGTAGATCTGCTGCATGAAGAACATGCCCGTGACCGTACCCCACCGCCGGGGAGGCCCACGAGCGGTTTTCTCCGGCGGGGCCGGGCGGGTGTGCCCCGAGACGCCGGGATCCCGCCCGGCCCGGTCGGTCGGGTCGGACGGGATCGCGTGGGCGTTCTCCCGGGGAGGGTGTGGGGGGCTCAGGGGCGCGGGGCGTGCCGGGTCGCCGTGAAGTGGAGCAGGGCCGCGCTCAGGAAGCCCGCCGCCGCGAACGTCAGCGACTGTACGAGGGAGTCGTCGCGGGCTCCGGCGAGGAGTGCGCCGATCGCCGCGAGGGCCAGGGCGACGGCGGGCAGGGCGCGGGGGTGCGCGGGGGCCGGTTCGCCGGTCGGGGGCAGCAGACGGGTGGCGAGGGCGTAGCAGGCGCAGGCCAGGAGGGCGGAGCCGAGGACGTCGCTGGGCCGGTGGTGGTAGGTGGCCTGGACGGCGGCGGCGGTGACGGCGAACCACAGGGTGCCGACCGTGAGGACGTAGGGGCGCAGCCTCGGGGAGGCGATGAGGGCGGTGCCGAGGGCCAGGGCGGCGGGCACGGCGGCGTGTCCGCTGGGGAAGCTCGCCTCGGTGAGCAGGTCGCTCGCGCCCACCAGGTCGGGGCGGGGCAGGAGCGTCCGGGTGACCTCCTTGGCACCGATCGTGGCCACGACGACCCCGAGCGCCGCGCACCCCTGCCACCAGCGCCGCCGGACCACGGTGACGGCGGCGATGAGCGCGAGGCCCGCGAGCAGGGTGGGCATGGCGCTGTGTTCGAGGGGCGGCAGGGGCGTGGAGCCGTAGACCGCGCCCGAGAGGTCGTAGATCCAGGCGGGTCCGGCGCCGGCGTCGCCGTCGAGCAGGGCGTTCTCCGCCCGCTGTCCGAAGGGGGTGCAGACCGCGAGCAGGTAGAGCGCCAGGAACGCCAGGAGGTGGAGCGGGGCCGGGAGCCACGACCGGGCCGCCGGAGCCGTCCGGGGTGCCGGGGCGGTGGGCCCGGTCGGGGTCAGGAGGTCGTGCTGGGACATCGTTCTTCTCTGTCTGCGGGAGGGGCGGGGCGGGTGGCTCAGCCGAGGAGGGCGCGGTCCTGGCGGCGCTGGGCGGCGATGGCCAGGGCCGGGAGGGGGGCGACGAGGAGCAGGAGGACGACCAGGTCCGGCAGGGACCGCATGAATCCGTCCGGCTGGACGACGATCGCCTGGACGCGGACGAACGCGAACGCCGCGACGGGGATCAGCCAGCGGTGGTCGCCGGTGGCCGCCGTCGCCACCCACGCGGTGAGCAGTCCGGCGATCTCCAGGAGGAACATGCCGCGCTGGAAGGACGGGCTGACGGCGATGACGTGCAGGCCGCCGGCGACGAAGAGGGCGAGCAGGAGGGGGAGCAGCCAGCGGTACGAGTGGCGGCGCAGGCGGCCGGGGCGGCAGAGGGCCAGTACGGCGCAGGCGGCGCACAGGGTCGCGGACAGGACCAGGTCGCGGGCGGTGATCGGGGCGCCGAGGCCGTAGTAGCCGAGGCCGGCCTTGCCCTCGTCGCCGAAGAGCGTGCTGTGGTGGAAGGAGGCGCCCGCGTAGATCATCGTCGCGGCGGCGGGCAGGGCGATCCACGCCTTGCCGCGCAGCAGTGCGAGGAGGCAGACCAGCGGGAGCAGTCCGTAGGGCAGCAGCCGGGTCCTGCCGCCCTCGCCCTCCGCCCAGGGGTACCAGCCGGAGAAGCGGAAGGCGATGGCGTGTGTGCCGGGGTCGATGCGCAGCGCCCAGTGCCAGACGTCCTGGAGGTACGGGACGAGGGCCAGGGCGGCGAGGACGAGGGCGGCCAGGTGGATGCCGTCCAGCCACCAGGGCCGGGCCGTGTCGTCGACGACGGCGCGGGCGCGGGCCTGTACTCCGGCGCGCGTCAGGGCGGCGACCTCGCGGGCCGGGGGCCAGGAGCGGCCGGGGTACGCCTCGGCGAGGCAGGCCAGCAGTTCGTCCCCCTGCCGGGCGCGGTGTTCCTTGGGGTAGGCGGCGAGCAGCAGGCGGTTCACGCGGGGGCCACCCCGGTGTCCCGGGTGCGGCCGAGGACGACGGCCGCCGCCTGCCGCATGCGCAGCGCCTCCCGGTCGAGGGCGGCGGTGCCCTCCTCGGTGAGCAGGTAGTAGCGGCGTGCCCGGCCGTCGACGATCTCTTCTTCGCCGGGGGTGACGAGGCCGGCGCGTTCCAGCCGCTCCAGTGCGCCGTAGAGGGTGCCGACGGCGATGCGGAGCCGGCCGCCGGTGGCCTGCTCGGCGGCCTTGATGATGCCGTAGCCGTGCAGGGGGCCGTCCAGGAGCGCGGCGAGGATGAAGTACTGCGGTTCCGTCAGGGACGGGTTCGGTCGCGTCATGGAGCGAGCATATATCGACGCACGAAGTATCTTTTTCAGACAGGTGGCTCGGAGAGGGTGACATGGCCGACACCCGTCCTCCGCACGGATACGGGGCGGACCCGTGCGGCGGGCGGTCCTCATTCGCGCTACTCGTCGTCGCAGCCCTGCCCGCCGTCGTCGGCCCACGGGTAGGTGTTCTCGTAGGCGCCGGCCGGCCAGTCCGCAAACAGGGTGTGCTCGATCTCGGTCCGTGCCGGTTCCTCGTCGGTCGCCGGGCGGACCAGCGTCGCGGCCCCGTATCCGATCAGGACCCGGTCGTCGTAGTCGAGGGCGCCGGGGACCGGCGCGACGGCGATGTGCACGAGGGCGTCGTCGGGGACGTCCCTGAGCGCTTCCCGCAGCCGGCCCGCCGTCCAGACGAGGGGCCGGTGCTCCTTCTTCTCCGCTTCGCTCTCTGCCATGCGCGGAGGCTATCCCCCTCCCGTTCCGCCGGGGACGGTCGCCTGAGTACGTACCCGCCGGGAGCTGAGCGGGGACTTCCTGTTCCGCCTGGTCCTGGCATCCTGGCCGAGGGCCCGCCGCCGGTGCCCGGTGGCTGGCGGGGCGGCGGGCGGGGCGGCGTTTTCTACAGGGTGCTTCGCCGGTCGCGGTGGAGCGGTGACAGCTGGCTGACGAGGAGCAGGAGCAGACCGGCGAGCAGGAGGCCGGTTCCGCCGAGGAGGCGGGTCTCCTCCGAGACACCGGGCAGCAGGCGCAGGGCGGAGAGGCCCGGCAGCAGGAGCGAGGCGCCGAGGACCAGGGCGCCGGCCCCGTAGAGGCGGGGGCGGGTGACGTGCCGTCGGGAGACGGGCAGGACCCAGCCCGTCCGGAGGGCGGCGACGCCCAGGGTGATCACCAGCAGTCCCATGACCGCGCCCGTTCCCACGACCCATCCCATGGCGTCGCTCCCTTCCCCGTTCCGCGGGGCCCGGTGCGCGGAGCGCGGACCGGGCCGAAGACAGCCGCATTGTCACCGGGCCCGGCGGCGGCCGGTCATGCCGGGGGCCGGAAATCTCGGGGCCGTTCCGCTGCCGTCCTCGCACCGGGCGGGTCCCGGGCAGGTCCCGCCTGAGAAAGAGAGCCTGTGCTCCGGCTTACGCCGGTGCACGCGGCGCATTCGGCGCGGCGTGAGCGCCCCTCGGGCACTCCGCGCGCTCTACCGGCGCGCGGGGGCGGCGGAAATGATGAGCGCACCGCACATGAACCAGGCGATCCGCACCCCCCTGTCCCGCGTCCCACGGACGGGCGGGCGTGCGGCGGAAGGAGCTCATGGTGTTGCTTCTCATCTCCCCGGACGGCGTCGAAGAGGCCCTCGACTGTGCGAAGGCGGCGGAACACCTCGACATCGTGGACGTGAAGAGGCCCGCCGAGGGGTCGCTCGGCGCCAACTTCCCCTGGGTCATCAGGGAGGTCCGGGACGCGGTCCCGGCGGACAAGCCGGTCTCCGCGACCGTCGGGGACGTCCCGTACAAGCCCGGCACGGTCGCGCAGGCCGCGCTCGGCGCGGTGGTCTCCGGCGCCACGTACATCAAGGTCGGCCTCTACGGGTGTACGACGCCCGAGCAGGGCGTCGAGGTGATGCGGGCGGTCGTCCGGGCCGTGAAGGACCACCGTCCGGAGGCCCTGGTGGTCGCCTCCGGTTACGCCGACGCGCACCGCGTCGGCTGCGTCAACCCGCTCTCCGTCCCCGACATCGCCGCCCGGTCCGGTGCCGACGCGGCCATGCTCGACACGGCCGTGAAGGACGGGACGCGGCTGTTCGACCACCTGCCGCCGGACGTCTGCGCCGAGTTCGTCCGGCGCGCCCACGCGGCCGATCTGCTCGCCGCGCTCGCGGGCAGCGTCCGGCAGGCCGACCTCGGGGCGCTGACCCGTATGGGCACGGACATCGTGGGGGTGCGCGGGGCGGTCTGCCAGGGCGGCGACCGCGACGCGGGAAGGATCAGGCCGGACCTGGTGGCCGCCTTCCGGGCCGAGATGGACCGGCAGGCGCGCGAGTACGCGGCCGACGTCGCCGCCGCCGCGAGCTGACGCCGGGATGCCGACGTCCGCGCCCGTACCCCTACCCGGTCCCCGGCCCGATTCCCGTACCGGCCTCCCTCCGGGCTCCGGCTCCGGGGTCGATCCCGGCCTCGATGCCGGCCCCGACTCCCGTACCGGCCCTGTCTCCGGCTCCCGGTCCGAGCCCGTCCCCGGCTCCCAGCTCGATCCCGTATCCGGCTCCCGGCCCGTCCCCGGCTCCCGGCTCGATCCCGTGTCCGTCTCCCGGCCCGATTCCCGCCCCGGTCCCCGGCCCGCGCGGCGGGCGGCTCCCCCGGTCGGTGGCGGTCGGCGGCGGGAGGGGCGGTTCGGTGTCGTCGACCCGGCCACCGGGGAGGTGTTCGCCGAGGCGCCCGACCAGGGGCCGGACGCGTTGGACGGTGTCGTCGAGGAGGCCCGGCGGGCCTGGTACGGCTGGCGGGCCGACCCCGCCGCCCGTACCGCCGCGCTGCTCGCCTCGGCCGACGCCGTGGAGGCGGCCGGCGACGACCTCGCCCGGCTGCTCACCCGGGAGCAGGGCAAGCCGCTCGCCGAGTCGGCGGCGGAGGTCGCCCGCACGGCGGCCCGGCTGCGTTACTTCGCCGGGCTGGCTCCCAGGACCCGGCGGATCGACGACGGCCGGCCGGTGGACAGCGAGGTCCGCTGGCGGTCCCTCGGGCCCGTCGCCGCGATCGTCCCGTGGAACTTCCCGCTCCAGCTCGCGGCGGCGAAGTTCGCGCCCGCGCTGGCGGCGGGCAACACCATGGTCCTCAAGCCGTCGCCGTTCACGCCGCTCGCCACCCGCGCGCTCGGCGCCGTCCTCGCCGCCGCGCTCCCCGAGGGCGTCCTGACGGTCGTCACCGGCCACGAGCCCCTCGGCGCCCGGCTCGCCTCCCACCCGGGGATCCGCCACGTCACCTTCACCGGCTCGGTGCCGACCGGGCGGGCGGTCGCGCGGGCCGCGGCGGACTCGCTGGCGCGGGTCACCCTGGAGCTCGGCGGCAACGACGCGGCCGTCCTGCTGGACGACGTCGAGGTGGACCGGATCGCGGACCGGCTGTTCTGGGCCGCGTTCCGCAACTGCGGTCAGGTCTGCATGGCGGTCAAGCGGGTGTACGTGCCGGCCCGGCTGCACGCCGAAGTCGTCGAGGCCCTCGCACAGCGGGCGCGGAGCGTCGCCGTCGGCCCCGGTCTCGCCCCGGGCACCCGGCTGGGGCCGGTCAACAACGCCGCCCAGCTGGCCCGGGTCGAGCGGGTCACCGAGCGGGCCCTCGCGGACGGCGCGCGGGCCGCGGCCGGGGGCCGGCGGCTGGACCGGCCGGGGTACTTCTTCGCGCCCACCGTCCTCACCGGCGTCCCGCCCGGCAGTCCGGTGGTGACCGAGGAGCAGTTCGGGCCGGTCCTGCCCGTGCTGCCGTACCGGAGCCTCGACGAGGCCGTCGCCGCGGCCAACGGCACCGGTTTCGGCCTGGGCGGCTCGGTGTGGGGCACCGACCTCGACCGGGCCGGGGCGGTGGCGGAGCGGCTCGAATGCGGCACGGCCTGGATCAACCACCATGCCGAGCTGTCCCTCGCCCAGCCCTTCGCGGGCGTCAAGGAGAGCGGCGTCGGCGTCGCGGGCGGGCCGTGGGGGTTCTACGGGAACCTCCGGCCGTTCGTCGTCCACCGCCCCAGGGAGGAGCCGTGACGAGGTTCCGCGCGGCCGTGCTGCGCTCGTACGAGGGGCCGTTCGCGGTCGAGGAGGTGGCCCTGTCCGGGGAGCCGGGGCCCGGTGAGCTGCTGGTGGAGATCGCGGGCTGCGGGATGTGCCGGACCGACCTGGCGGTCCGGCGGTCGGCAGGCCGCAGCCCGCTGCCGGCGGTCCTCGGTCACGAGGGGGCCGGGATCGTGGTGGCGGCGGGCGACGGGCCGGGCGGTGCGATCGGGGTCGGCGACCACGTGGTGCTGAGCTTCGACTCCTGCGGGGACTGCCCCGCCTGCCGGGGCGCGGCCCCCGCCTACTGCGACTCGTTCGCCGCCCTCAACCTCTTCGGCGGGCGCCCGGAGCATCCGCCCCGGTTCACCGACGCGGCCGGGGACGCGCTGGCGCCCCGCTGGTTCGGCCAGTCGTCGTTCGCCCGGTACGCGCTCGTGCGGGCCCGCAACGCCGTCCGGGTCGATCCCGCGCTGCCCCTCGCGCTGCTCGGGCCGCTCGGCTGCGGCTTCCTCACCGGCGCCGGGGCCGTACTGAACTCCTTCCGGGCCGGGCCCGGCGATCCGCTCGTCGTCCTCGGCGCGGGGGCGGTGGGGCTGGCGGCGGTGATGGCGGCCGGGGCCGCCGGCGCGCCGGTCGTGGCCGTCGACCGGCATCCCCGGCGGCTGGCCCTGGCCGAGCGGTTCGGCGCGGTCCCGCTGCCCGCCGGGACGGCCGGGCTGCCCGACCGGATCCGGCGGCTGACCGACGGCGGCGCGCGGTACGCGCTCGACACCACGGCCTCGCCGGAGCTGGTCAACGACGCGCTGCGGGCGCTGCGCCCCACCGGCACCCTCGGCCTGGTGGCCCGGCTGCCCGGCGTGCTGCCGCTCGAACCCGGGACGCTGGACCGGGGCCGCTCCGTCCGCCACATCTGCGAGGGGGACGCGGTCCCCGGACTGCTGATCCCCCGGCTGACCGGGCTGTGGCAGGCCGGGCGGTTCCCCTTCGACCGGCTGATCCGCACCTATCCGCTGTCCGAGGTCAACGAGGCCGAGCGCGACTGCGAGGCGGGCCTCGTGGTCAAACCCGTCCTGATCCCCGAGGGAGGAAGCCGATGAGCGAGACGCGCACGGAGGACACGAAGGACGCGGCGGGCGGGGTACGCGCCGCGGGCGTGGAGGGGGGCGTGGGGCTGACCGCCCTGCTGGTGGCCGCGGCGCGGGCGATCGAGACCCACCGTCCGGACAGCCTGGCCCGGGACGTCTACGCGGAGCACTTCGTGCGGGCCGCGCCGGTGTCCGCGCGGTGGCCGGTACGGCCCCGGCAGGTCCCGGCCGGGGACGGCGACCCGCTGTGGGGGCGGTTCGCCCGCTACTTCGGCCTGCGGACCCGGGTCCTCGACGACTTCCTGCTCCGGTCGACCGGCACGGGCGCCCGCCAGGTGGTGCTGCTGGGCGCGGGCCTGGACAGCCGGGCCTTCCGGCTGGACTGGCCGCCCGGCCTCGTCGTCTACGAGATCGACCGGCCGGGCGTCCTGGCGTTCAAGGAGGGGGTGCTCGCGGACCTTTCGGCGGTCCCCCGGGCGCGGCGGGTGACCGTGCCGGTCGACCTGCGCGACGACTGGGCCGGGGCGCTGACCTCGGCCGGCTTCGACCCGGCCGCGCCAAGCGTCTGGCTGGCCGAGGGCCTGCTGTTCTACCTGCCGGGGCCGGTCGAGACGGGCCTCCTCGGCACGGTGGACCGGCTGACCGCCGGGGGCGGCTCGCTGGCCTTCGAGGTGAAGCTGGAGAAGGACCTGCTGGCGTACCGCGACAGCTCGATCTACACGGCGACGCGGGAGCGGATCGGGATCGACCTGCTCCGCCTCTTCGACCTGGGGCCGCGTCCCGACTCGGCGGGGGCGCTGACCGCCGCGGGCTGGTCCGTCTCGACGTGCACCCCCTTCGGGTTCACGCTCCGGCACGGGCGCGGTCCCCTCCCCGAGCCGAACGACGCGCTGGAGGGGAACCGCTGGGTGTTCGCGCACAAGCGCGGCCGGTGACGGGCGGGCGCGGCCCGGGTCAGGCGGTGGGGACGGTCACCAGCCGGTCGCCCGGGATCCCGGCCTTGTCCGGGGCGTAGTAGTCCTTGATGCCGACGGCCCAGGCGGTGACGGTGACGCGGTCCTCGGCGTCGGGCTCGAAGGCGTCGAAGAGGGAGTGGATGTTGGGCTCCTCGAAGCCGATCGCCGTCATCAGGTCGACGAACAGCGGGCGCTCGATCAGGCCGTCGCCGTCGGGGTCGCCGAGGACCGAGAGGGCCTCGGCGAACTCGGTGACGGTGGGGCCGAAGCGCTCGGGGTCGAGCACGAAGGGGCGGAACTCCTCGACGCTGATCACGCCGTCCCCGTTGGCGTCCAGCTCGGTGGCGAGCGTCTTCCAGTAGCGGCGGAAGGCGGCCCGGATGGCCGCCTTGGCGTCGTCGTCCGACGCGGCGGCCGCCTTCACGACGCGGTCCGCCATGAGGTCGAAGTCCTCGGAGTCGAGGACCCCGTTGCCGTTGGCGTCGAAGAGGGAGAAGACCAGCTCGATCCGCTGGGCGGCCTCGGTTCGCATGTCTGTACACCTGTCTCGCGCGGCCCGTCGCGGCGGGCCTGGTTCACTGCGTGCTCCCCCGTCAACGGCGGCGGGGCACGGAACGTGACGGCGGGGCGCCCCGCACCACCGGGACGGGTGAGGGTGCCGGGAGCGGCGGGGCGCCGGGACCGGGGGCCACCGGTCGGGCGGTGTCAGGTGCGGGTGGTGGGGACGGGGCCGCAGAGCTGGTTGCCCGGGTCGGCGGGGTCGTCGCTGATCCAGAACTCGATCCACAGCGCGGTGAACTCGGGGCGGCTGAGGTAGCCGTCGCCGTCCCGGTCGAGTTGTTCGAAGACGCCGGTGGTGTCGACGCTGCGGCCGTGCCAGGTGTCGACCAGCCGCTGGTGCTCCTCGGGCGAGATGCGGCCGTCGCCGTTCTCGTCGACGGCGTCGAAGATGGTCTCGGCGGTCGCGGCGACGACCTCGCGCATGGTGTGCAGCATGTCCACCATGGTGAGGAGCTCGTCCATGTCGACCCTGCCGTCGTGGTCCGTGTCGACGTGGGTGGCGAGGTGGTCCCACCAGCCCAGTACGACGGTGTCCACGCGTCCGGCGAGTTCGGAGCCCGGCCGGACCCGGGGCAGGGCCCGCCAGCGCTCCGCGAGGGCCTGGAAGTCGCGCTCGTCGAGGTAGCCGTTCCCGTCGGCGTCGAACGCCTGGAACATGTCGAGGAACTTGTCGTGCTGGAACTGACTCGCCACGGGGGGCCTTTCTGTTCTGTCGGGGTCCTGGGCGATCCTGCCCGCAGGCGTCCGCGCCCCAACGGCGTCCGGTGGTGCGCGGGGGCGCGGATGGTCGCCGCCCGCGCGCCGGGTGCTTCGCGCGCCCCGTTTGAACGGGAGGGGTCACCCGCCGGGGTGATCCGTGCCCCTCTGGCCGGCGGGGCGGTGGGCGCGGAGCCGGGCGGCCTGGCGGGTCAGGTGGTCGCGTTCGGCGAGGTTGGTCGCCCGGTGGGCCGCCTCGGCGAACAGCCGTGCCGCCGTCTCCACGTCGCCGGCGCGTTCGTGGAGGTAGGCCGCGGCGGCGGTGTGGCGGGGCAGGGTGTCGTCCAGCGCGGCGAGGGCCGCGAGGCCGGCCCGCGGCCCGTCGGCCTCGCCGACGGCGACCGCGCGGTTGAGCCGGACGACCGGGCTGTCGGTCAGGCGGACCAGTTCGTCGTACCACTCGACGATCTGCGGCCAGTCGGTCTCCTCGGCGGTGGGCGCGTCGGCGTGGAGGGCGGCGATGGCGGCCTGGGCCTGGAACTCGCCCAGGCGGTCGCGGGCGAGGGCCCGCTGGAGGATCCCGATGCCCTCGGCGATGGCCGAGGTGTCCCATCGGGTGCGGTCCTGCGCGGCGAGCGGCACCAGGCAGCCGTCGGGGTCGGTGCGGGCGGGGCGCCGGGCGTGGTGGAGGAGCATGAGGGCGAGCAGTCCGGCCGCCTCGGGGTGGTCGACCCGCGCGGCGAGCTGCCGGGTGAGCCGGATGGCCTCGGCGGCGAGGTCGACGTCCCCGGAGTAGCCCTCGTTGAAGACGAGGTAGAGGACGCGCAGCACGGTGGCGACGTCGCCGGGGCGGTCGAGGCGCACGCCGGAGACGGTGCGCTTGGCCCGGCTGACCCGCTGCGCCATCGTCGCCTCGGGCACCAGGTAGGCGCGGGCGATCTGCCGGGTGGTCAGGCCGCCGACGGCGCGCAGCGTGAGCGCGACGGCGGAGGCGGGGGTGAGGGACGGGTGAGCGCACAGGAAGTACAGCTGGAGGGTGTCGTCCGCGCCGGGCACGGCGCCGGGCGCCGGTTCCTCCTCCACGCGGTCCTCGCGCCGCCGCCGGGCGGTGTCGGCGCGGGCCGCGTCGAGGAACTTGCGCCAGGCCACGGTGACCAGCCAGCCCTTCGGGTCCCGGGGCGGGTCGGCCGGCCAGACCCGGACCGCCTCGACGAGGGCGTCCTGCACGGCGTCCTCGGCCGCCGCGAAGTCGGCTCCGCGGCGGACGAGGGCGGCGAGCACCTCCGGGGTGAGGCTCCTGAGCAGGGATTCGTCGATCGGGGGCATCGTTCCGTGCGGTGCCATGGTGTCCGGTGCCATTCCGTTCGGTGTCGTTCCGTGCGATGCCGTTCCCTGCGGCCTCGTTCCGCGCGGTGCCGTTCCGCGCTCCGGCATCCCGTACTCCGGTGCCCCGTGCGGGGTCATTCCGTGATGACGGGCGGCTCGGTCAGGAAGGGGCGCAGTTCGAGCCACTCGTGAATGGGCTCGCCGCCCGCGCCGGGGGCGGCGGACAGTTCGCCGGCGAGTTCGACCGCGCGGGCGTGGTCGTCGACGTCGATGACCATCCAGCCGGCGATGAGGTCCTTGGTCTCGGCGAACGGTCCGTCGGTGACCGGCGGGCGGCCCTCGCCGTCGTAGCGGACCCACGTGCCCTCGGGGGCGAGCGCCTGGCCGTCGACGAACTCGCCGGTCTTCTCCAGCCGGGCCGCGAAGTCGTTCATGTACCGCATGTGGGCCGCGATCTCCTCGGGGGTCCAGCGGTCCATCGGCACGTCGTTGACCGCGGCCGGGGCGCCTCGGTAGTGCTTCAGCAGCAGGTACTTGGCCATGATCGTTCTCCTCGCTCGTACGACCCCTCGCGGTCGCGCTCACCCCTGGGACGGAGCGGGGCGCGGGTTCTCGACACGGTTCGCCGACTTTTCCCGGATCGTTTCGCACGGCGGGCCGTTCGGGACCGTGTGTCACGGGGGCACATCAGGGAGTGATCGTACGGAACGGCGGCGGGCGGGCCGGGGCGGCCGAGCCGTACGGGGCGAAAAGCCGTGGCTCCGCCCGTACGGGATGCGGCCTGTCGACCCTTTGCCGCTTCTTTCCGCAAGAACATTCCCGGCACTCCGGCACCACTGTCCACCAATCGCCGAGAGGAGGTCTATCCGCGTAGACGCGGGTCCTCCAGAATGACGCCGCACCTGCACGAACACGCCCGCCGCGCGACCGCGCGGCGGTGTTCCCGGCATGCCCGGATCCGGGCAACGCCCTTTTCTGGAGGACGACTTGTTCGCTGGAAGACAGCTCCGCGCGGCACTCACCGGACTCGCCCTGGGCGCCCTCGCCCTGACCACCCTCCAGGGAACCGCGGTGGCGGCCGGGGCGTCCGCCCGCCCGGTCGCGGCGCCCGCCCCGGGTTCGCCGGTCGCCGCGATCGAGGCGGCGACGGCGCGCGCCCTGGCCCGCTCGCTCGGCGAGCCGACGTGGGACCGGCAGGTCGCGAAGGCCGCCCTGGCGGGCGAGGACGTGGACCTGATGACCCTGAGCGGGAAGTCCCGCAGCGCGTCCGCCCAGCGGTTCCGGGCGGTGCTGGCCGGGGCCGAGGCGGATGTCGCCGAGGCGAAGGGGCTCGGCGCGGGCACGCCGTCCCTGCTGCGGGTGGGCCTCGTCGGGCGGGCGGTGGACGCGGCCGCGCTCGCGGACGCGGAGCCGCTGGTCGCGTCGGCGCCCGCCGACGAGGACGCCGAGGTGGTCGTCGCGTACGACAGCGCGGGCAACGCGCACGAGCTGGACGCGGCAAAGGCGCCGGACCGGCCGGTCTACGTCGTCGGCGTCGACGGGGAGGCGGCGCTCGCCGCCGGCCTGCGGGTGATCGACGGGGAACTCGCCGCGCGGGGGCTCACCGCTCCGGCCGCCCCCGCCACGGTCTCCTCCTCCGGCGCCGCCGCCGGTTTCTGGACGACGCGGATCAAGTCGATCAGCGTGGGGGACGTCAAGGAGCCCTGGTTCAAGAGCAGCGCCGAGATCTTCAGCCTGGTCACCGGCTTCGGGACGGACGGCAAGGTCCGCGTCGACACGGTCACCATGCCGTACCTCGACGACGCGGGGACGACGTACTACCCGAACCAGATCCTGGTCAACTGGTCGAACTACAAGTACAGCCTGGCCGACGTGGTCCTGATGGAGGACGACGGGGACACCAACTATTCCTCGCTCGCCAAGGCCCTCGCCGCGGTCCTGCTGACCGTCACCGACCAGGGCGCGTACATCCCGCTCGTCGACGCGATCGTGGACGCCATGCCCGCCTCGTGGTGGACCGACGACCCCGACTACGTCGACTCCTTCTACACCCTGGCCCGGGAGACCGCCGGCAGCCGGGTCGGCGCCGCCGCCAACGCCCGCATGACGGTCGAGCGGTACTACGTCTCCGCGCTCTGACGTACGGCCCCCGGCCGCGGAGCGCGACCCTCCGCGACCGGGGGCGGTTCCCACGGTTCCGGCGGTTCCGAGGACTTCCGAGGACTTCCGGGAAGGGGGCTTGACCTCAACCTTGCTTGAGGAACGAGGCTTTCGCCATGGACACTGACACGTACACCAGTACGCACACGGACACGGACGCCGACGAGACGCTGCGGCGGGTGCGGATGCTGACCGACCGCGCCGAGATCACCGATCTGATGGGCCGCTACCTGCTCTCCCTGGACGAGGGGGTCTTCGACGAGGAGTGGGCCCGCGCCTTCCACACCGAGGACGTCACCGCGGAGATGCCGATCGGGACCGTGCGCGGCCGGGCCGCCGTCCTGGAGCGGATCCGGCGGGGGATGGCCCTGTTCGACCGGACCGTGCACCTGGGCACCGGCCTCACCGTCGAGGTGGACGGCGACCGGGCCACCGCCCGGGGCGCCCAGTTGAGCACGCACATCCTGGCGGACGGCTCGGACGGCCTGTTCGTCTCCGCCGGACACACGGACAGCGAGCTGGTCCGGACGGCCGACGGCTGGCGGATCTCCGCCACGGCGCTGCGCGTGGTGTGGACCCGGGGCACTCCCCCGCGCCTGCCGGACGGCGCCGCCGACTAGTCGGGGCGGCGCGGGGAGGGGATCGTGCCGAGGAGTTCCCAGAGCGGGGCGGAGCCGGCGGCCCAGCGGGCGAGGAGGTCGCGGTCGACCAGGTGGAGGCGCTGGGAGCGGGCGAAGTCGACGGCCCGGCCCGTGAAGCGGCCGTTGGTGACCAGGACGACGACGTCGCCCCCGTGGACGGGGCGTCCGGTGCCGTTGAGGACGTGCAGGTCGGGGGTGCCGACCGGGGCGCCCGCCCGGCCGGCCGCGCGGTGCTTGCACTGGATGACCCAGAGGCGGCCGAAGGGGTCGGTGGCCTTCACGTCGGCGCCGTTGTCCCCCGCGCCGCCGACCCGGTCGGCCCGGGGGCAGCCGTCACGGCGCATCAGGTCCCGTACCGCCTCCTCGAACTGGCGGTGGTGGAGGGCGTCGATCGACGGCAGCGCGTACCGCAGTCCGCGCTCCCGCAGCCGGTTCCGGCGGGCGGCCTCGCGGCGCTGGTGCGCCCACGCGGCGCCGGCCGCCGCCCCGGCGAGCGCCAGGAGGGCCGGGATCCACGGGTGCGCGGCGAGCCACCGCAGCGCGTCGGCCGCCAGGCTCAGCAGCAGGGCGGCCAGCAGGAGGAGGGCCAGCAGTTCGGGCGCCGAGGCCCGCCGGACCCTGCGGACGAACCCGCCCACGCGGGACGCGGAGCCCGTACGGGAAGCGGGGCGCGGGCGGGAAGCGGAGCCCGTACGGGGAGCGGGGCGCGGGCGGCGCGGGGCCGGGCGGCGACGGCCGCCGGGGCGGGGGCGCGCGCTCATGTACGGGCTCCCGCACGGCCGCCCGCGAAGCGGCACGTGGCCCTGACGGCCTCGGGGCCGGGCGCGTCGGGCCCGAAGCCGCCGCGGTCGGGGGCGTCGGGGCCGGGAGGGTGGGGGCGGGCTCGGGTGGTCGGTCGTGTGCCGGTCGTCTCCATGCCGGAATCCGCTCCCGCCGTTCCCGTCCGTCCGCGTCCCGCGCGGCTGCCGGACCAGTGGAGCGGATCGCGGGGCGGGGGCGCAGCCGGTCGGCGGACGTTGGCGGGAACTCCGCCGGACGCTGTCCGGTTGCCGTTCGGACGCCCGTTCTCCCGGCTGGAAGCCTGTTCCCGGCCTCCCGTGTCCCTTGGTCCCGTGGCTCGTTCGACAAGGGGTTCCGTGTATCGAACGGACGTGAGGATACGAGGTGGTTCGTGCGGTCCGGGATGGTGTCGGAGAGTTCGGTGGGCGCGGGCGGGGCCTGTGCCGGGAGGGCCGTCGCCCCGGTGGGGGAGATGAACGCGCTGGACCGCGCGCTGGCGCGCGTCTCGGCCCGGGGGCCCGCCCCGTTCATGGTCGGCCACGTGCTGGACTTCCCCGCCGAATCGTTCACTCTCGACGCGTTGCGGGCCCGCGTGGCCGAGCGGGCGCACGGGCTGGCGGCGCTGGGGGTCGCGGCGGTCCCCGGGGCGCGCGCGTGGACCCGTACCGCACCGCCCGACGCCGGCCTGCACGTCGGCGGGGAGGCGCGGGCGGACGGCCGGCTGGCGGAGGCGACCGACGCGGCCCTGGCCCGGCCGCTGCCCGGCCGCCCGGCACCGGACCGCCCGGGTTCCGGGCTTCTGGTGCCCGGCTGGGACCTGCGGCTGCTGGGCTGCCGGAGCGCGGGGGTGCAGCGGTTGTGCTTCCGCGTCGAGCACGCCGTCACCGACGGCGTCGGCGCGGCGCACCTGCTGGCCGCGCTGCTCGCGGACGGGCCCGTCACCGGGCCGTACCCCTACCGTCCCGTGCCGGGGCGCTCCTCCGCCGGGTGGCTGCGCGGGCAGCCGTTCGGCAGGCCGTCCGTGCGCCGGACGGTCCCGGCCGGGTCGGAGGCAGTGCCGAGCGGGCCGGCGGCCATGGCGTACGCGGACGTCCCGGACGCGCGGCTGCGGGCGGTGGCCGCGCGGTGGGGGGTGGGCGTCAACGACGTGCACCTCGCGTCGGTGGCCGGCGCGCTCGCGGCCTCCCAGCGGCGGCGGGCGGGCCGGGTGCGGGACCTGCGGGTGGTGATGCCGATGTCGGTGCGCACCGGGGCGGCCCGGCTCGCGCCGGGGAACGCCGCGCTCCCGGCGATCGTCCGGCTGCCGTGCGGCGAGCCCCGGCCGGAGCGGCGGCTGGCGGACGTGGCCGCGCAGTCCCTCGGCCACAAGGAGTCCGGACTGCGGGAGGGCGGCTGGCGGGCCCTGTGCCGCGTCCCGCCGCGCCTGCTGGGCCGGACGGTGGAGCGGGCCGGCTTCCGGCTGGCCGCCAGCAGCGTCCATCTGAACGGCGCCTACCGGGTGTTCGGCGCGTCCCTGCTCGCCGGCGGCGTCTTCGCCCTGAACAGCCCCGGGATGCTCGGCTACTTCTCCCTCACCCGGACGGCGGGCACCGCCCGCGTCACGGTCGTCCACGATCCGTCGCTCGCGGGGGCGGCCGATCTGCCCGGCCTGTGGGTGGCGGCCCTGGACGAGCTGGCGGCGCCCTGAGGGGAAGGGTCACTGCACGCTCCAGCGGGGCGGGTGCGCGGGGTCGGCGGGGCAGGCGAAGACGTTGAGCTCGCCGTGGTTCCCGACGGTGACCCCGGTGGGCAGGGCGTGCGGGAAGGGCGGCAGGTCCCGCTCCTCGACCGGGGTCCAGCTGCCGCTCCCGCCGTCCCACTCGGAGCTGTCGACGGTCAGCAGCAGGCGCATGGGGGCGGCGCAGGCCGGGCAGTCCATCGGGGACGGGTCGGTCGCGTGCCAGGAGGCGTATCCGCCCGCGCGCCAGCCCGGCGGGATCGACAGGTCGTACTGGTAGCCGACCGGGTCGGTCTCCTCCCCCGTCTCCTCCTCCCGCTCCTCGGCCTCCTCCTCCAGGGCCTCCTCCCAGGCGTCGATCCGGTCGCGCAGCTCTTCGGGCAGGAGGCCCGCGAAGGGGTAGGTGACGACCCGTTCCGGGTGGAGCGCGCAGGGATCGGGGACGTACCCCTGGTATCCCACGACGGGCGGTGACGGCGGCTCGGTCAGGAGTTCCCCGGCCGCCGTCCGCTCCGCTCCGCGCCAGTGGAGCCGGAGAAAGACGCCGTACCCGGTGGGGCCGTGGGCGTCGAAGGGGCACCAGAACACCTGGAGCAGGTCGTGGCCGTCCGGTCCCTCGGGCAGGTCGGGGACGTCCCGGCGGTACAGCTGCGCGAGGCCGATCATGGGCAGCGGCTCCGTGCCGTCCGACTTCGCGCCGTCGGGTCCCGGCACCCGGTGGGTCCGGTCCCACTCCTCGACGAGGCGCCGCTCCTCCTCGGTCAGCCCCTCGTACGGCTCCCGCTTCCTGGCCTCGGCGAGGAGGTCCCGTTCCCGGCGGATGTCCTCGGGGCGCCGTCCGCGGTCGCGGGGGTGGGCGGCGGTGCAGACCGGCCACGGTTCGTCGGCGGGCCACAGCATCGGCCCGCCGACGGAGCTCTGCGACGCGTCCGGGCGGCCGGGGCGCGGGTGCAGGCGGGTGGTCGTGCCCCGGTGGGCGGCGAGCTCGGGGAAGAGGGCCTCGACGTCGAGCGGGCGCGGGGGCGTGGTCCGTTTCATGGTCACGACCTCAAGTGCCGTCCGGAGGGCGGTGGTTGCCGCCGTCGGGGCCGGGCCCGGTCACGCGGGGCCAGAGGGCGGCCAGGTGGTCGTGGAGGAGGCCGTGCGCCTCGTCGGGGGTGAGGCGGCCGATGAGGACGTGGGCGGTGAGGCCGTCGGCGAGGGCGAGGAGGGTGCGGGCCTTGCGGCGCGCGTCGAGGGGGGCGGCGCGGCCGGCGTCCCCGGCCGCCTCCGCGACGAGGCGGGCGAACGCCTCCTCCAGTGCCGCGTACGACGCGCGCAGCGTCCCGGCGAGCGCCTCGCTGACGGCCGCCTGGGCGACGAAGGCGAGCCAGACCCGGGCTTCGGCGCGGTGCTCCTCGGCGAGGAGCGAGACCTCGGCGACGGCGTGGCCGAGGGTGGTGCCGGCCGACTGGGCGGGGCTGCGGACGAGGCGGGCCCGGACGCGTTCGCCGATGCGGGCGCCGATGTGCCCGAGGGCGAAGACGAGCATCTCCTCCTTGGTGCGGAAGCAGCGCTGGACGGCGCCCATGGAGACCTCGGCGCGGGCGGCGACGTCGCGGAGGGTCACGCCTTCGAGGCCGTGCTCGTCCGCGAGGCGGCAGACGGCCTCCGCGATGAGGCGGCGGCGGCCCGCGTGGTCCACCTGTCTGGGCATCCCGGGTCGTCTCCCTCGCTCGTCCGCCGTCGTGCGGCACACCTTAACAACGGCGCGGTTTATTCGATGCACCCGCATCGGTACCGGGGTACGGTGTCGGCCATGGTTTCGATGCGAGCGCATCGGAACGTCGGAGGGGAAGGAAGACCATGGCGGAGGACGCCCTGTGGAAACTGCCGGCCACGACCCAGGCACAGGCCGTGCGCGGCGGGCACGTCTCGGCGGTCGAACTGCTCGACAGCCACCTCGACCGCATCGCGGAGACCGACCCGCGCGTGAACGCGCTCACGCGGGTCCTGGCGGACTCCGCCCGCGAGACCGCCCGGCGGATCGACCGCCGGAGGGCGGCCGGCGAGGCGCTGGGGCCGCTCGCGGGCGTGCCCTTCACGGTGAAGGAGAGCACCGCCGTCGCGGGCGTGCCGACGACGTTCGGCGCGGAGCGCTTCCGCGACCTGGTGACGCCGGACGACGCACCGCCGGTGGCGCGGCTGCGGGCCGCCGACGCCGTGCCCGTCGGGCGCGGCAACGTGCCGACCCTGATCCTGGCGGGGATGCACACCCGCAGCGAACTCTTCGGCGACACGGTCAACCCGTGGGACCCGGCCGTGACTCCGGGCGGTTCCAGCGGGGGCGACGCGGTCGCCGTGGCGACGGGCATGGCCGCGCTCGGGCTCGGCAACGACTCCGGGGGCTCGCTCCGCGTCCCGGCCCACTTCTGCGGCGTGGCCGCGCTGAAGCCGTCCACCGGCCGCTTCCCGGCCGACCACCGCGTCCTCGGCCCGGACGACCCCGGGCCCGCCTCCCAGTTCCTGGTCACCGACGGGCCGCTGGCCCGGACCGTGGCCGATCTGCGGCTGGCGTACGAGGTGCTGGCCGGGACCGATCCGCGCGACCCCCGGGCCGTGCCGGTGCCCGCGTACGGCGCGCGGCTCCCCGGCCCGGTCCCGGTCGCGGTGGTCGCGGACCCGGGCGGGCACGGCGTCCATCCGGCCGTCCGCAAGGCCGTGGAGACCGCCGCCGACGCGCTCCGCGACGCCGGGTACGACGTGCGCGAGGTGCCGGACGTGCCCCGGCTGGACGAGGCGCTCGACGCGTACGGCCGGATCGTCATGACCGAGTTCGCCCCGGCCTGGCCGATGGTGCGCACGCTGCTCGGGCCGGGCGGGGACCGGTACATCGGGATGTCGATGGAGCGGACCTCGCCGGCGGACGCGGACGAGCTGGTGCGGCTGACGGGCACCTGGATGGGCGTCCGCCGCGCGTGGGCCGGGTTCCTCGACACGTATCCGCTGCTGCTCGGCCCGTCGTTCACCGAGCCGCCGGTCGCACCGGGTCTCGAGTCCCGCGACCGGGCCGGGCACGAGCGGGTCGGGGCGGGCATGCGGCTGTGCACCGCGACCAGCTTCGCCGGCCTGCCCGCCGTGGCCGTGCCGACCGGCACGGCCGACGGACTCCCCCTGGGGGTCCAGGTCGTGGGGCGCGCGTTCCGTGAGGACCTGTGCCTGGACGCGGCCGGGGCGATCGAGGACCGGCTGGGCGTCCTCACTCCGATCGACCCGCGCGGGGCGCGCTCCGGCCGGTGAGCCCGGGGGCGCTGTCGGTGCCGGTTCCTATGCTGGCGGCATGAAGATCACCGAGCGGGAGATCATGGAGTCGTGGCGCCGGACGGCGGACGGACACCCCCTTCTCCGGGAGTCCGGGCCGCCGGCCTTCGCCCCCTCCGAGGAGGAGTGGGACGAGTGGGCCGACCTGGCGGAGGGGGAGGGCGACGACCGGCTGTTCCTGTTCCTGCCCGGGGACGGGACCGTGCGCGGCCGGTACGCCGCCGTCCAGGAGCAGTTCGTCGCCCGTGAGCTCGCGCAGGTGCTGTACCTGCTCGCCGAGCACGCGATACGCCGGCGCGGCGGCGGCCCGGAGGAGGTCGCCGACGCGCTGGGGCGGATCGACCCGGCCTGGGGCAGGAGGTTCCGCGACGGCGGTCTCGACGACCCCGGGACGGTGGCGGCCTGCGGGCGCGACCCGCTGGAGGGCTTCGCCTGGGTGGCCGAGTCCTGGCACGAGCAGGCGCCCTACACGACCCTGGCGTTCTACCGGGCGGCGCCGGGCCGGACCGTGGACCCCGAGCGGCTGGCCCTGCTGTACGGGGCGGATCCCGCGCAGGTGGCGGCCGGCACCCGGCTGAAGGACCTGCTCGCAAAGGACGGCGGCCGGAGCCACTGGGACCGCCAGTGGGAGAGCTGCGCCTACGGACGGGAGGGCGAGTGGACGTTCCTGCTGCACCACGACTCCCCGCCGGGGGCCTTCGCCGACAAGGAGGCGTACGCGGCGCTCGGCATCGAGGAGAGCGTGTGGCTGTCCGCCACCTCCGCGAAGGCCATCTACACCCTCGACTACCTGAGGGGCGGCCGGCTCGTCTCCGACGATCCGGAGAGCGTGCTGGAGCTGATCTGGTACGAGCGCGGCCGGGCCCCCCACATCAGGGGCGGCGTGCTCGACTTCCACAACCGGGCCCTGCGCCGCGCCGAACTGGACCACCCCGGGCTGACCGACACTTTCGCCCTGTACTTCCACGCCCTGGAGGAGTCCCTCGGACTGCGCCTACCGCGCCGGGACTTCGAGGAGGGGCTGGTGCGGACCGCGTACTGGGCGGGCCGGACCCGGCCCGATCCGAAGGAAACGCTCTAGGGCCTGTCTGATAATTCGCGTCGGATCAGGCCGGGTCGTTCGGTGCGTGCGATCGGCGTGCGGCCGGGGCACCCTCGTAGCGGAGCTACTTGGGTGTTTCGGCCGTACGGCTGGGGGTCCCCCCTCTGGGGGAGTGCGTGCCGGGCGGGCCGGACCCGGCGGGAATTGTCAGACAGGCCCTAGCCGCCCAGTTCCTTCACCAGGGAGTCCGCCTCGGTCCGGTTGAAGGCGCCGGAGATCTGCATCTCGTCCCCGTCGATGCGCGAGTTGACCAGAGGGGCGCTGATCAGGCGGTCGCCGAGGACGATGGCGATCTGGTTCTGGGGCGGCTGCCGGGTGGCCGCCCGGGCGGTGAGGGCGGAGAACCGCTGTCCGTCGCCCTCCTCGAAGGTCACCATGACCGCGAACTGGGTGTCGAACTGGGTGCGGACCTGCTTGAGCCGCCGCACGCTCATGCGGTCGGCGTCCCGGGTGGAGATCCGGTAGCAGATGTTCTGCTTCTTGTCGTAGAAGGTCGGCGGGGCCAGTTTGTCCGTGCACTCTCCCTGTTCCGACTGCTCCACCAGGGCCAGCCGCAGGTCCTGCCGGACCACGAGGGGCTCGTCGGGGCGGCTCAGCAGGTAGACGCCGCCCCCGCCGGCGAGGAGGGCGGCCAGGGCGACGCCGAGGAGGGGGCCGGTGCGCCGCCGGGCCGGGGCCGGGCGGGGCAGGCGCCGGGTGCGCGGCGGAGCCGGGCGCGGGGTGCGGGCGGTGGCGGCGTCGGGGCCGACCGTCCGCCGGGCCTCGTCGGCCTCCTCGGTGCGCTGCCTGCGGTGCCGTTCGATGGCGTCGGACCAGTCGTCGGGGAGCCAGGCGGCGGCGCCGTGCGCCCGGGGCCGGGCGGCGAGGACGGGTTCGACCAGGGCGAGCAGGGCGCCGGGGGTGGGGCGTGCGGCGGGCTCGACGGCGAGGCACGGCCGGATCAGCGCGGCCGCCCCGGCGGGCAGCCCGGTCAGGTCGAGGTCGGCCTCGGCGGCGCGGACCAGCTGCTCCATCGCCGTGCCCTCGCCCATGCCCCGGTAGGGGCTGCGGCCGGTGACGAGGAAGAAGAAGGTGGCGCCGAGCGAGAAGACGTCCGACGCCGGGGTGGTCGGTTCCCCGCGCGCCTGCTCGGGGGCGGCGAAGGGGATGGTGCCGAGCGCGGTGCCGGTGCGGGTGAGGTCGGCGGCCTGCGAGATGCCGAAGTCGATGACCCGGGGGCCGTCGCCGGGCAGCAGGATGTTGGACGGCTTCACGTCCCGGTGGACGAGGCCCGCCGCGTGGATGCCGACGAGGGCCTCGGCGGTGCCGGCCGCGATCCACGGCAGGGCCTCGACGGGCAGCGGGCCCCGGGAGACGACGAGGTCGCGCAGGGACGGGGCGGGGATGTACTCGGTCGCTATCCAGGGGACGGGCGCCTCGGCGTCCGCGGCCACGATCCCGGCGGTGAAGGGGCCGTGCACCCGCTGGGCGAGGGCCGCCTCGCGGGCGAAGCGGCGCCGGTCGTCGGGGGCGATGTTCCCGCCGTCGGAGGTGAGGAGCGTCTTCACGGCGACCGTCCGGCCGCCGGGCGAGCGGGCCACGTACACCCGGCCCATGCCGCCGCTGGCCAGTTCGGAGAGCACCGTGTACGGGCCGATCCGGTCCCCCGGGCGCGCGCTCCCCGTCCACCCCGCCTGCATCACGCCTCCCTTGTGGCCCGCCGTCGCGGCCCGCCCGGGAAACGGGCCGGGCGTCGCGGCGGCGGGAGTACCGCACCGTCATGATCCCCTCCACCCCAGCACAGCGGCCGGGTCCTCCACCGGGCTTTCACGGCACGGTTATCCGGCTGTGTCCCACGGAGGGGCCGGGAGGCGGGAAGGGACGGGGCCGGACACGGCGACGGCCTCCCCCACCGGGACGGTGGGAGAGGCCGCGGTGGCGTCCGGTGCCGGGGCCGTGCGTGCCGTACGGGAGGGGTCAGCCCTTCTCGACGGGGACGGGCGTCCCGTCCGTGCTCGGGCGGCCGGCGGCGCCGGACTCCTCGGCGAGGCGCTCCATGCCGCTGGTCGTCTTGAGCGGCTTCTCCTTGACGAAGAGGACCGCGATCACGGCCAGCAGCGCGAAGGGGGTGGCGACGAGGAAGAGTTCGCCGGTGGCGGTGCCGTACGCCTGCTCCACGATCTCGCGGATCGGGGCGGGCAGGGTCGTCATGTCCGGCACGGCGCCGTGGCCGGAGCCGCCGCCCTGGGCGGGGACGCCGGCCTCCTGGAGGCCCTTGCTCATCTCGGTGGCGACGCGGCTCGCGAGGATCGCGCCGAGGACGCTGGTGCCGATGGTGCCGCCCAGGCTGCGGAAGAAGGACAGGACGGAGGTGGCGGCGCCGAGTTCGGCGGCGGCCACGTCGTTCTGCGCGGCCAGGACGAGGTTCTGCATCAGCATGCCGACGCCGACGCCCATGACCGCCATGTAGAGGCTGAGCAGGCCGAAGTGGGTGTCGGCGCCGATCGTGGAGAGGAGGCCGAGGCCGGCGGTCATCAGGATGCCGCCCGCCACCAGGTAGACCTTCCAGCGGCCGGTCTTGCTGATGATCTGGCCGGCGACGGTCGAGGAGACCAGCAGGCCGAGGATCATCGGCAGGCTCATCAGGCCGGCGACCGTCGGGGACTTGCCGAGCGAGATCTGGAAGTACTGGGAGAGGAAGACGGTGCCGCCGAACATGGCCAGGCCGACGAAGAGGCTGGCCACGGTGGTGAGGGTCACCGTGCGGTTGCGGAAGATGCCGAGCGGGATGATCGGCTCGTCCACCCGGGACTCGACGAACACGGCGGCGACGAGGAGGACCAGGCCGCCGCCGGTCAGGGCCGCGGTCTGCCAGGACGCCCAGTCGAAGCTGTTGCCCGCCAGCGTCACCCAGATGAGGAGCGCGCAGACGCCGGCGACGATGAGGAAGGCGCCGAGGTAGTCGATCTTCGCCTCGCGGCGGACGACCGGCAGCTTCAGGGTCCGCTGGAGCAGGAAGATGGCGAGCAGGGCGAAGGGGACGCCGATGAAGAAGCACCAGCGCCAGCCCAGCCACGAGGTGTCCACCAGGACGCCGCCGATGAGCGGTCCGGCGACGGTGCCGACGGCGAAGACGGCGCCGAACATGCCCGCGTACTTGCCGAGCCGGCGGGGCGGGATGATCGCCGCCATGACGACCTGGGCGAGGGCGGTCAGGCCGCCGGCGCCGATGCCCTGGGCGACCCGGCTGAAGATCAGCAGGCTGACGTCGTGGGAGAAGCCCGCGAGCAGCGAGCCGACCACGAAGAGGCCGAGGGAGATCTGGAGGAGCAGCTTCTGGTTGTAGAGGTCGGCGAGCTTGCCCCACAGCGGCACCGTCGCCGTCATGGCGAGCAGTTCGGCGGTGACGACCCAGGTGTACGAGGACTGGGTGGCGCCGAGGTCGGCGATGATCCGGGGCAGGGCGTTGGCGACCACGGTGCCGGCGAGGATGGACACGAACATGCCCGCCATCAGCCCGGACATGGCCTGGAGTATCTGTCGGTCCGACATGGAGGTCGGGGACGCCTCGACCGGCGCCGCTGTTGAGTTCACTGCTTCTCTTTCAGGTGTTCGTTCAAGGGGTGGGAGCCGCGCGGGGGCGGCTCCCGGGGCAGGAGGGTCTTCCCTCGGAGGGAGGGTGGCCGGGTCAGGACCGGGCGGCCGGGTCGGCGAGGCCGGAGGCGACGTGGGCGAAGGTCTCGCGGAACACGTCCGCGAAGCCGACCTCGCCCTGCCGGACGCACCAGTGCTCGACGGCGACGCGGACGGCCGTCGTGCCGACGGCGGCCAGGAGGCGGGGGTAGAGCCCGATCTCCTGTCTGCGCCGCTGGTCCTCGGCGGTCGAGAAGGCGGGGCGGTCCGGGGTGAAGAGGGGCGAGCCCTCCCCGATGCGCTCCGCCAGCGCCTCCGCGAGCCCGAGTTCGTCGGCCATGTGGGCGCCGATGCTCCGGGCGAGCAGTTGGGGGGCGGCGCGCAGGACCTCCGCGTGCAGGTGCCACAGGTCCCGCTGCCGCTCGATCTCCTCCAGTTCGGCCGCCAGCGCCTCGCGCAGCGCCTCCAGGGGGGAGAGCGCGCGGGGGGCGGCGAGGACGGCCCGGCGGACGCGCTCGCCGGAGTCCGCGCCGATCATGACGAAGACCTCGTCGCGGGAGTCGAAGTAGTTGAAGAAGGTGCGCGTCGACACCCCGGCGGCCGCGCTGATGGCGTCGACCGTGACGTGCTCGACGCCGTGCTCGGCCGCGAGCCGTACGGCCGCCTCCACCAGGGCGGCGCGGGTCGCCTTCTTCTTCCGCTCCCTCAGCCCGCCCCGGGCGGTCACGCCTTCCGTCATGCGTGCATGCTACGCAAAAATGCAGAGCCTGCAAAAATTATCTCCGGCCCTGCCTCGCCCCGGCACGTGTGCCGGGGCGAGGCAGGGCCGGAGAAGGGCCCGGCTCGCCCGGGGGCCGGGCGGTTCAGAGCCCGGTGGGGAGCCGTTCGGGCCGGTGGGGCGGGGTGGGGGCGGGGCCGGGCGCGGGCGGTTCGGTGCGGCGGCGGCCGGGGCGGACGGGCCACCAGAGGTGGCGGCCGAGGAGCGCGGCGGCGGCCGGGACGAGCACGATCGACAGGACGAAGGCGGAGAGCAGGATTCCGAGGCCGGTCGCGAAGCCGATCTGGCGGGTGGAGGGGTTCGACCCGGTGGCGAGGCTGCCGAAGGAGGCGGCGAGGACGACGCCGGCCGTGGCGATGGCCGGCGCGGTGTGGCGCACGGCGCGGGCGACCGCCGCGCGGGCCGGGCCGGGGCGCTCCATCTCCTCGCGGACGCGGTCGCCGATGAGGATGTTGTAGTCGGTGCCGATGGCGACGACGAAGAGGAACAGCACCAGCGGCAGGGTGAAGTCGACGCCCGGTTCGCCGAGGCCGTGCTGGAAGACCAGGGTGGCGGCGCCGAGGGTCGCGGCGAAGCAGAGGCCCACGGAGAGCATCAGGACGACGGGGGCGAGCAGGCTACGCAGCAGCACGAGCAGGATGAGGGAGATCAGGCCGGCGGCCACCGGGAAGACGGTCCTCAGGTCCTTGTCGACGGCGGTGGACATGTCGGCGAGGACCGCCGCCGTGCCGCCGACGTGCGCTTCGAGCCCCTGCGGGGTGTGGGCCCGCACGGCGGCGCGCACCGGGCCCGAGACCAGGTCGCGGGCCTCCCGGGTCCGGGAGTCCGCCGTCGGGTAGAGGTCGATGCGGACGGCGTCGCCGCGCGGGGCGGGGACGGGGGCGCCGACCTCGCCGACGCCGGGGATCCGGGCCAGCGCGGCGGGCAGTCCGCCCAGGTCCCCGGCGGTGATCCGGCGGCCGTCGGGGGCGGTGACGTAGACGGAGGCCGGGTCGGAGACGCCGGCCGGGAGGGCGCGGGCGATCTCGGCGGCGGTGGCGGCGGCCCGGGTCCCGGACGGGGTGCCGCCCTGCCCGAAGTCCATGCGGATGCCCACGAGGCCGGCGGCGAGCGCGCCGAGGAGGGCGGTGCCGGCGAGGAGGGCGGTCAGCGGGCGGCGGGCGACGCGGTCGGCGGTCCGGTCGGCGAGGCCGGTGCGCGGCGGGTGCTTCAGGGCGCGGGAGGGCCGGAACATGCGGCGGCCGGTGACCGCCAGCAGGGCGGGCATCAGGGTGAGGGCGGCGAGGAGCATGACGAGCACGGAGACGGCGACGGAGGGGCCGAGCACCCGGAACTGTCCGAAGGTCGCGGTGCCCAGGGTGGCGAAGGCGGCGACGATGGTGAGGGCGGCGGAGGTGACGGCGGTGCCGACGCGGGCGCCGGCCTCGGCCGCGACGGCGCGGGCGGGCGCGTCGGGGCGTTCCCGCAGCAGTTCCCGGAAGCGGAAGAGAAGGAACAGGAAGTAGTCGACTCCGATCCCGATGAGGACGACTCCGATCAGGCCGGGGGTGGAGGCGTCCAGGGAGATGCCGGTGAGGAGGGAGCCCGCGACGACCGCGCCGGTCGCCGCGCCGCTCACCACGACGACGGCGAGGAGCGGGACGAACGCGGCGAGCACGCTGCGGAAGACGAGGACGTGGACGAGGACGATCAGGCCCATCATGAGGAGGCCGGTGACGATCCGGGTCGTCTCCTCCGCGTCCAGGGTGTCGACGGTGTCGGCGAGGCCGCCGGTGAATCCGGTCCGCAGTCCCTCCGCGGCGAACGCCGCCTCGGTCTGGGCGCGGAAGGTGCGGTAGAGGCTGTGCATGCCGGTGTCGTTGGTGTTGCCCACCAGACGTACCGGGATCAGTTCGAAGGTGCCGTCCGGGGCGGCCATCGCCGCGCCGACCCGCGGGGTCTGCGAGTGGTCGACGAGGAGGAAGGGGATCTGGTCGTCCTCCTTCGTCGCCGTGTCCGCCGGGTCGGGCATCGTCACGCGGCGGCTGCCGATCTCCCGGGCGACGGCGTCGACGCGCTTCAGGTCGGGGCCGGTCAGCGGCTCGCCGTCGGGGCGGGCGACGAGGACGGTGACGGTGCCGGCGTCGGACGTGACGCCGAAGCTCTCCTCGGCGATCCGGAGCGCGGCGGCGGAGTCGTACCCCCGGGGCAGGAAGTCGGCGCTCCGCGCCTGGGTGGCGCGGGGCCCGAGCGCCCCGGCGACCACGGCGAGGAGCATGCCGACCACCGACCACAGGGCGATGACCTTCCAGGGATGGCGGGTGGAGAACCCGGTCAGGGCGCGTATCACGTACTGCCTCCGGCAGAGGGGGAAGAGGGAGGGTGCGGGGGGGGCGGCGCCGGTGTCCCGGGGCCGCTTCCAGCACATCAGCGCGGACGCGCCGGATCCTCCGCACCGGGGACGAGAAGCGGACTGGGAGCCCGGTGCCGCCGGAGCCCCCGGTGGGAGCCCGCTCCCAGGCCGGGTTCCTCCCCCGGTCCCCGCCGGACGGGCCCGGGGGCGGGGGAGAATGGGCGTTCGGGTGGCCGGACGGGCCCCGCCCGGGAGCCGTACGAGAGCAGCCGAAGGAAGCCGGGGAAGAAGAACGCGATGGCCATGACTCCTGCCGTGCCGGGAACCACCGGGCGGCGTCCCGGGCCGGGCGGGGACGCGACGCCCTGGACGCGGAGCGACGCGCTGGTCGCCGTCGGCGCCGCCGTCCTCGACCTGATCGGCTTCACCCTCACCAGCCAGGCCACCCGGGGGTCCGTGCCGGTGGCCGGCTGCCTGCTGGTGACGGTGTCCGCGCTGACGCTGCTCGCGCGGCGGCGCGCCCCGCTCCCGACCCTGGCCGCCGTCCTGGCCGCCGGGCTCGCCGGGCATCTGACCTGGCCGGTGGGGCAGGGCTTCAACGCCGCCCTGACCGTCGCCCTCTACTCCGTCGTGCGCGCCCGGGGTCCCGCCGTCTACGTGCCGGCGGCCCTGGTGGGCGCGGTGCTGCCGCTGGCCGCCGGGCGGCCCTGGCCCCGGGACGTGCTCCTGACGCTGGCGGGGAACGGCGCGGCGGTGCTGTTCGTCATCGCGGTCGGGCTCGGGGCGGGCCGCTGGCACCGGGAGGTCGAGGCGCACCGCGGGCTGCTCGCCGAGCGGGCCGTGGCCGACGAGCGGCGGCGCATCGCCCGGGAGATGCACGACATCGTCGCGCACCACATGACGACGATGCGGCTGATGGCGGGCGGCGCCCGCGCGAACCTCGACCGGAACCCGGAGCTGTCCCGGGAGGCCCTCGTCACCCTGGAGGACCTGGGGCGCACGGCGCTGGGCGAGATGCGGCAGCTGCTCGACGTGCTGCGGGCCGGCGACGACACCGGGGCGGAGCCGACCTCGCCGCAGCCGGGCGTCGCGGACCTGGAGCGGCTCGTCGCCGAGTCGGCCGGGGCGGGCCTGCCCACCGGCTTCGAGGTGCGGGGCGCCTCCCGGCCGCTGCCGGCGAGCGTGGAGCTGACCCTGTTCC
This sequence comes from Streptomyces termitum, assembly GCF_014650175.1. GTDB lineage: Bacteria > Actinomycetota > Actinomycetes > Streptomycetales > Streptomycetaceae > Streptomyces > Streptomyces termitum. The sequence goes on along the minus strand of NZ_BMUL01000023.1, from coordinate 56,407 downwards.
GGGTGGTCCAGGAGGCCCTGACCAACACCCGCAAGCACGCGGGGAACGGCGCACGCGCGCGCGTGCTCCTCGTGTACGGGGAGGACGAGGCGGCGGTGGAGGTGCTGGACGACGGGGCGGGGGCGCCCTCCGGGGCCGTACCGCCGCCCGGCTCCGGTTACGGTCTGATCGGCATGCGCGAGCGGGTCGCGCTGCACGGCGGAAGCCTGGAGACGGGCTTCCGGGACGGGGCCGGCTACCGGGTCGCGGCGCGGCTGCCGCTGCCCGGGGAGAAGGGAGCGGGGCGATGAGCGGGGCTGCGGGCGGGACCGTGGACGGCACGGGGGACGGCGGCGGTACGGGGGCGGCCGGAGCGGCGGGCGGTGGCGCGGGCGGTACGGGGGCGGTCCCGGCGGCGGACGCGGTGGCGGGCGGTGCGGCGGGGGGTCCGGCGACGGGCGGGGGCGACGGTGTCATCCGGGTGCTGATCGCCGACGATCAGCTCCTCGTGCGCCGGGGGCTGGTGCTCATGCTGGGGCCCGAGCCCACCGTCGAGGTCGTCGGCGAGGCCGCCGACGGCGCGCGGGCCGTGGAGCTCGCGGTGCGGCTGCGGCCGGACGTGGTCGTCATGGACATCCGCATGCCGGTCCTGGACGGCATCGCCGCGACGGAGCGGCTCACCCGGGAGGCGCCCGGGTGCCGGGTGCTCGCGCTGAGCACCTTCGACATGGACGAGCATGTGGTCGCCGCGCTGCGCGCGGGCGCCTGCGGCTTCCTGCCCAAGGACGTCTCGCCCGAGGAGCTGGTCACGGCGCTGCACGTGGTCCACACCGGGGAGGCGGTGGTGGCGCCCCGGCTGCTGACCCGGCTCATCTCCTCGTACGTGACGGCGCCCCGGCACCCGGCGCGGCCCGCCGCCGGGACGCTCCCGGAGGGCGTGCTCGACGCGCTGACGCCGCGCGAGCGGGAGGTGTGGCGGCTGATCGCGACCGGTCTGGACAACTCCGGGATCGCGGCGGCGATGGCCATCAGCCCGTCGACGGTGAAGAACCACATCACCGCCCTCTTCACCAAGCTCGGGGTCCGCGACCGGGCCCAGGCGGTGATCGCCGCCTACGAGGCGGGCGTGGTGCGGGCGGGCGAGCGGGTCTGACGGGCCCCTCCGGCGGGGGCGGGGCGGCCCGGAAGCGGGCCGTGCAGACGTCTTGTCACCGGCCGCCCGGCAAACTTACGCTCCAGTAAGTAACCCGTGGGTAACAGCCGCGTACCGGCGACGCCTTGGCATGCCCACGACACTCCCCCACTTCGGGCGCCCCACCCGAACGACGAGCGAGGAGCACTCCTTGAGCCGCAGGAGCATTCTTTCCCGCACCCCCCGCACTCCCCACGCCCCCCGTACCCCCCGCACCGGCCGCCGCCTGCTGGCCGGCGTCCTCGGCGGCGCCGTCTGCGTCGGACTGTCGGCCGCCCCGGCCTCCTCCGCCGGGACCGACGCCCCCGGGCCCGTCGTCTCCCGCGGGGTCACCATCCCCGCCTTCTACACCCCGCCCGCCGAACTCCCCGGCGAGAACGGCGCCCTGATCCGCACCGAGCCCCTGCCGCTCGGCCTGTCCATCCCCGGCCTGGACGGCCGCCCCATGCCCGGCACCGCGACCCGGCTGATGTACCGCTCCACCGACTCGACCGGGGCGGCCGTCGCCGTCACCGGCGCCTACATCGAGCCGTCCGCCGCCTGGAAGGGCGGCGGGCCGCGCCCCCTGGTCGCGGTGGCCTCGGGCACCATGGGCCAGGGCGACCAGTGCGCCCCGTCCTTCGCCCTCCAGCACCCGCTGACCCTCACCGGCGACACCCTGTCGGTCGGCTACGAGGCCCTGTCGGTCTACCGGCTGCTCGCCACCGGCGCGGCGGTCGTCGTCACCGACTACGCCGGGCTCGGCACCACCGACCGGCTGCACACCTACGTCAACCGCGTCGACGAGGCGCACGCGCTGCTCGACGCGGTGCGCGCCGCCCGCGCCGTCCCCGGCGCCTCCGTCACCCCGGCCTCCCGCACCGGCCTCTACGGCTACAGCCAGGGCGGCGGCGCCAGTGCCGCCGCCGCCGAGCTCCAGTCCTCCTACGCCCCCGACGTCCCCCTCTCCGGCACCTACTCCGGCGCTCCCCCGGCGGACCTCACCGCCGTCATGAACGGCATCGACGGCAGCGCCCTCGCCGGAGCGCTGGCCTGGGCGATCAACGGGTTCGCCCAGTCCGACCCCGACCTGCGCGCGGTGGTCGACGCGAACGTCAGCGCCACCGGCCGGGCCGCCCTCGCGGACGCCTCGACCATGTGCGTCGGCGACGCGATCCTCGGCTACGGCTTCACCAAGAGCGGCAAGTGGACCGTCAGCGGCGCCTCCCTGGGCACCGTCATCGCCGCCGACCCCCGGGCCAGGGCCGCGCTGGACAAGCAGCGCATCGGCAGGCTCAAGCCGTCCGGACCGGTCCGGCTGGCCACCGGCACCCAGGACGACATCGTGCCGCACGCACAGGCCCGGCAGCTGGCCGTCGACTGGTGCGCCAAGGGCGCCGCCGTCACCTACGACGCCGTCGTCCTGCCGAACCTCGGCGACAAGATCCTCACCAACCACCTGGTGCCGCTCGTCACCGACCAGGGCGACGCCGTCTCCTGGCTGGCCGACCGGCTCGCCGGCAAGCCCGCCGGCGGCAACTGCTGGACCATGCCCTTCCAGCCCTGACGGCCCCGCGCGGCGCGCGCCGCGCTCACCGCAGCACCGCTCCCGTCACGGCCGTCGCCGCGAGCACGGCGACGGTCAGGACGTGCAGCGCCGCGTCCCCCTTCCAGGAGCGGCGCTCGGCCGCCATGTCGAGCGTGAAGTCGGCCGGATCATCCGGTGCGTGATGGACCGTCACCTCGCGGCCGCGCGCGCTCGCGGCATCCGGCAGGCTCCCGCCCCAGTGGGCCGTGACGACCGCGCCCGCGCGGGTGGTGAAGGAGACGACCGGGGTGAGGGTGGTCAGGACGTGGCCGTCGTCCTGGTCGACGCTCACGTCCCGCAGGACGGCGACGATCCGCCCCCGCACGGCCTCCATCGCGGCCAGTTCGGCGCGCCGCTTCCGCCGGTCCCGCGCCGCTCCGGGCAGGAGGACGGCCGCGTAGACCGCGCACGGCCCGGCGCCGCCGATCAGGGCCCACGGCCAGCCCCGCTCGACGGCGACGAGGGCCACCAGGCCGGCGCAGGCCAGGAAGAGGGCGAGGCCGGGGCGCCCCAGGCCCCGGCCGGGCCGCTCGCCGACACGGGTGAAGCGGTACGCGTGCGGCCTGCCCTCCGGGTGGGCGATCCCGACCTCCCGACCCTCCCAGGCCGCGCTGAAGGTCGTGCCGCGCTCCCCCTCGTTCGTCACGACGACCTCCCGCCCGGAGTCCGGGTCGCGGTAGGCGACGACCACCGACACGCCGTCCCTGCGGCTCCCGCCGTGGCGCGGCTCGCGGACCCGCACGACGCGGCCCGTCGCCCGGACGGTGTGCCGCTCCCCGGTCAGCCCGGCCAGCGCGGCACCGTACCCGGCGAGCGCGAGCACGCCCCACACCGCGCACCACAGCCTGAGAATCACGTTCCAGTCCACCGGAGTTCCCCCTTCTCCCGCTTCCGTCAGTCTCCGGTGCGCCGCAGCACCCGGCCCCGGCCGTCCGCCTCCAGCGTCCGCGCGCCGCCGTCGCCCGTCACCACGATCCGGAGGACGAGCGGGCCGGCGAGCGCGTCGGCGGTCACCTGCCACTCCCCCGCGCCGGCCTCCTCGACCAGGGCGGGGAGGCGGTCGTACGGCAGGGAGCGCGGGTCGAACCCGCCGGTCCGCGTCCCTCCGGACGGGGCGAGGACCACCGTCAGCAGCCGCTCCCTGACGACCAGGGTGAGCGCCCGGCGGCCCTCCGGCCGCTCGGTCAACGACTCGACGGCCGCGCGGAGTTCGCCCGGGTCGAGCATCGACCTGCCGGGGCCGAGGACGACCGTGCCCATGCCCGACGTGACGGTGGTCGTGGAGCCGCCCCCGGAAGCCGTCGCCGCGGGACCGGGGCGGGCGGGGGCGGTCCCGGCGAGGCCGAACAGCTCGGCGCGCAGCGGCAGGAGCACGGCGGCCACGCCGAGCAGCAGCCCGAGCAGGACGAGGTACCCCTCCTCCCGGTACCCGGCGGCCTCCCCGCCCAGGAGCGGGCCGGGCGCCGGGTCCAGGCTCGCTCCGGCGGCCCGCTCCTCCCACTCCGGCGTCGGCCGCCGCACGATCCGTATCCGCTCCGGCCGGTCCGGCGGGTACGTGACCACCACGGCCCCGCCCGCCCGGAGGTCGGCCAGTTCGGCGACGTGGACCTCCTGCCGGATCTCGACGCGGAAGGCGGGCGCGCCGTCCGGCACGACGCTCAGCTCGAACCGCGTCGGCATGTCGGTGGCCTCGCCCCCGGCGGCCTCCAGGGCCTCGATCCGGGCGAGCGCCGTGCGCGGTGCGACCGCCGCCTCGCGGCGTCGGCGCGGCCGGGTGGCGAGGAGGAGCAGGCCGTAGGCGGCGCCCAGGAGCGGCCCCAGGACGACCAGCGACGCCCGCTCCAGCACGCAGCCGACGACGAAGGCGGCGACCGCCCCGCCGACCGCCGCGCCCGTCAGGACCTCCCGGAGGAGCCTACCGGGCCCGGGCCGCGCGGGCGGTGTGTCCGCCGTGATCGTCATGGGGTGATTCTGCACGCCGGACGCCCCGGCCGACAGCCCTCGACTCCCTTGAGCGCAAGGGGTGTTCGGGGTCAGGCGTCCGGGAGTTCGGGGCGGCCGCCGACCCGGGCGACACCGGTCTCGTAGGCGAACACCACGGCCTGGGCGCGGCTGCGGAGGTTCAGCTTGGCCATCAGGCGGTGCAGATGGGTCTTGACGGTGGAGTCGCTGACGCACAGCCGCTCGGCGATCTCCTCGTTGGCGAGGCCCTGGGCGACCAGGGCGAGGACCTCGATCTCGCGCCCGGTGAGCAGGTGGGTCGCGTCGGGGGCGGGCCGGGCGGGCCGCGGGTCGTGGCCGACGTGCTTCTGGACGAGGCGGCGGATGCGGGCCGGGGCGACGAGCAGGTCGGCGGCGAGGGTCGCCTCGACCGCGTTGAGGAGCTGCTCGGGCGGCATGTCCTTCAGGAGGAAGCCGCTACAGCCCGCGCGCAGGGCGGCGTAGACGAACGCGTCGTCGTCGAAGGTGGTGAGGACGAGGACGCGCGGGGCCGGGTCGAGGCCGAGGGCGAGGATGCGCTCGGCGGCGGCGAGGCCGCTGAGCCGGGGCATCTTGATGTCCATCAGGATCAGGTCGGGGCGGTGCGCGCGGGCCGCCGCGACGGCCTCCTCGCCGTCCGCCGCCTCCACGACCGGGCCCAGCCCGGCCACCGTGCGCAGCAGGGCGACGATGCCGGAGCGGATCAGGTGCTGGTCGTCCACCACCAGGATGCGGGCCACAGTGCTCCTCGGCCTCGGGAGGCGTTCGCGCCTCGGTTCAGCCGCTCCGCCCCCGGTCCGGGCGGGCGGGCTCCTCCAGGGGGAGGCGGAGGCACACCTCGAACCCGCCCCCGGGGCGCGCCTCGGCGGTCAGCGAGCCGTGCCAGATCTTCGCCCGTTCCCGCATTCCGATCAAGCCGTGCCCCGAACCCCGGCCGGAGCCGGCCCCGTGCGCCCGCCGCGACGGGTCCGGGCCCGGGGGCCCCTCGTTCCGTACGGTGACCCGGAGTTCGCGGTCCCGGTAGGCGACGGTGACGGCGGCGGCGCGGGCCCCGGAGTGCTTGACGACGTTGGTGAGCGCCTCCTGGACGACGCGGTAGGCGCACAGTTCGACGCCGGGGTGGAGGGGGCGGCGCGGGCCGAAGAAGCCGACCTCGACGCGCAGACCGGCCGCCTCCAGGCGTTCGGCGAGGGCGGGGATGCGGCCGATGTCGGCGAGCAGGTCGTCGGGGATCGGGGCGTCCGGGCCGGGCGCGCCGGGCCCGCCGTCCGGGTCCGCGAGGTCGTACGTCCGCAGGACGAGCAGCAGGCGGCGCAGGTCGTCCAGGGTGTCCCGGCCGGCCGTGGCGGCGACGCCGAGGGCCCGGTGGGCGGCGTCGGGATCGGAGCGGAAGGTGTACTGGGCGAGGCCCGTCTGGAGGGTGACGATGGTCATGTGCTGCGAGATCGTGTCGTGCAGTTCGCGCGCGATCCGGAACCGCTCGTCGAGCACGGCCCGGCGGGCCTCCTGGCGCTGCTGCTCGTCGAGGAGGACGGTGAGCCGCCGCAGTTCCGCGTTGCGCCGGGCCAGCCGGCGCTGGGCGAGTCCGAAGGCGCAGGCGACGGCGGGGACGATCAGCGCCTGCACGGCCGTCACGGGCCAGGGCAGCCGGCCGCACGCCCCGCTGAGGGCGATGACCGCCGCCAGGACCACCGCCCCGCAGGCCGTCCGGCCGCGCCGCTCCCCGGCGGCGACGGAGACGAACGCGACCGCCGGGCACCAGAAGTTGAGCGAGGGCTGGTAGCCGAGGAGCAGGTAGGCGGCGAACGCCGCCGCCGTGGCCGCGAGCACCCCGAGCGGCCACCGCTCCCGCAGGGCGAGGGGCAGGGCGGTCAGCAGGGTCAACGCGTAGGCCCAGCGGTCGAACGGCGGCCAGGGCGCCGGGTGGTAGAAGGTGCCGATCAGACAGCCCGCGACGGCGAACCCGACGGCCAGGGCCACCGCCGCGAGCCGTGGGCGGAGGGCCTCCAGCGCGGACATCCCGACAGGGTAGACGACGGTCCCCAACTGCTCGCCCCTCCAGGTGAGTCGTGCGCGCCCGGCGGCGGGCGCGGCCGTCCCGTCGCGGCCCGGCGGCGGTGCCGGGGACCGGCGGTCCGCCGGTCCCCGGTGCCGTGGGCGGCGGCCGCGTCCCCCGTCGCCGCCACCGCCCGCGCCCGCCGGCGGCCCCCCGTGCGCGCCCGGCGCGCCGGCCCGCGGAGCGGCGGGGGCGAAGCCCGCGCGCCCTCCCCGGCCGGCCGGTACGACGACCTTAGGAAGGACCGGCGGGCCGGGCATCCCGCCGTGGTGCCGGGCTCCCGTCGACTTCCGGAGACGTGCCGGTACGCGGGGGTGGACCGGAGCCGCAGAAGGGACCGCCACGGGCCGCTTCCCGTCAACCTGGGGCGTACGGCGCCGAGCCGAGGGGCCGCGGGGGTACGGCGGAGGTCGGCCCGGAAGTTCCACCCCGCACCGGACGCGGGGCCGCCCGGCGGACCGTACCGTCAAAGGCCACGACGGACCGGAGGATCGCCGGGAAGCGGGAACGGGGACTCCATCACCCGCGCCCCGGCGGATCGTTGACGGGCCGTCACTTCCATCGCTCCGCGCCACGCGACGTACCACGGGGGAACCACCATGCGCCTCGCACGCGAGATCCTGAAGACCTGTGCCCTGGGGGCCGCGGCCGTCGCCGCCGTGCTCTCGACCGCCGCCTGCGGGCCCGGCGGCGGGGCCGAGGGGGCGGGCGCGCCGTCGTCCGGCGCCACCGGGACGCGTACGGGTACGACCCCGAGCGCGTCCGCCGCGCCCGACGACGCCCCGTCCTCTCCCGCCGCCCCGACCACCGCGCCCGGCAAGAGCGGCGGCGGCAAGGGGAAGGGCACGGGCGGCGGTTCGGGCGACGTCGGGGGCGACGGCGTTCCCGGCACCCCGTGCACCGACGACACCTTCACGATCACCGCCTCGTCCTCGCCGCACGACTCGCTCCAGCACCTGCTGCTCACGGCGACCCACACCGGTGACGAGCCGTGCGTCCTGGGCGGGTATCCGGCCGTGACGTTCGGGGACGCGCGCCACCGGACCTCGCTGATGCCGTCCCAGTTGGAGGAGTTCCTGGTCCGGCCGGGCGGGAAGGCGTACGCGGGCGTGCGCCTCTTCCGGACCGGCGCGCCGACGGACGCGGTGGAGAAGATGGGCGTCAGCCTCTCGCCCGAGGGGTACGAGCAGGACGTGGCGCTGCCCGCCGGCGCGCCGTTCCTGAACGTCGACGCCGCGCCCGAGGTCACGTACTGGACCGGCAGCGAGTCCCTGGCGGTGCGGCAGTCGCTCGCCGACTGAGCCGCCGTCCCACCACCGCCCCGTCCCGCCACCGCTCCGCCACCCCCTTCGCCTCCCCCGGACGTGCCGTCCCCTTCACTGGGACGGGTGATCTGTCGGGCCCCGGCGCTACCTCCCGCCGGGGTGGGGCGTTGGGGTGCGGTGACGCCTTTGCAGTGACGGTTCTGCATCCACGACCTGCGGATTCCCCAGCGAATCCCGACCGGTCGGCGGGCCGGGGGCCGGCGTCGTGACGGTGAGGTCGATCCGACGGTGGGAGTGGCGAACGTGTGGGCAGCAGGCCAGGTCGGTGGGGGCGCCCTGATCGGGCGGGACGGCGAACTCGCCGCGCTGGGAACGGCGCTGGCGACGCACCGGCTCGTCACCGTGACGGGCGCGGCCGGAGTCGGCAAGAGCCGGCTGGTCCGGGAGGCGACGGGCCGGGAGGCGACGGTCGGGCCGCCCGGCGGGCCGCACCGGACCGTGGTGCGCGTCCGCTGGCACGACGGCGTCCCGGCCGGTCCCCGGGCGCTGGCCACCCGGATCGCCCGGGAGCTGGACACGGCGGCCGGCGGCGGACCGGGCGGCGGCGCGCTCCCGGGACTCGCGGCGGCCGTGCGGGCCCTGCCCGGCGGCGCGCCGCTGCTCGTCCTCGACGACGTCGACCCCGTGCTCGCCGACTGCGCCGGACTGGTCCGCGCGCTCCTCGCGGACGTACCGGCCCTGCGGGTGCTGGTCACGGCGCGCCGCCCGCTGGGCGTCGGCGGCGAGCACGTGCTGCGGCTCCCGCCGCTGGCCCCGGCGCCCGCCGCCGAGCTGTTCCGCGCGCTCGCGGAGCGGCGGGGCCTGGCCGGGGCGGTGGACCGGGCGACGGCCGCCCGGGTGTGCGCGCTCGTGGAGGGGGTGCCGCTGGCGCTCGAACTGGCCGCGGCGCAGCTGGAGCGGCTCGGGCCCGGCCGGCTCGCCACCCGGCTGCGGGGCGGGCAGTGCTGGCTGGCGGCGCCCGGCGCGCCCCTGCTGCGGCACCGGTCGGTCCGGGCGTCGATCGGCGCCGTGCACGCCCTGTGCGATCCGGTCGTGCGCACGGTCTGGCGGCGCCTGAGCGTCTTCACCGGCTCCTTCACCGAGCAGGCAGCGGTCTTCGTCTGCGAGGAGGCGGACCTCGCCCCCGCCGACGTGCCGCGCGCACTCGCCGCCCTGGCCGAGGTCGGCGTGCTGCGCGCCCCCGGGCCGCCCGCCGCCGCACCCCCCAGGCCGCTCCGCGAGCCGCGTCTCCTCATGGGCCGGGCCGCCCGGGACTTCGGGGCCGAACGGCTCGCGGCGGCCGGCGAGTCCGCGGCGGCGCGGGCCCGGCACGCCCGGCACTGCCGGAGCACGGCGGCCGTCGCGGAGACCCTGTGGAACACCGGGCTCCAGCAGCAGGCCGTGGGCCTCGTCCGCGACGGCCTCGACGACCTGGGCGGTTTCCTCGACCACGCGGCACGGCACCCCGTGCACGCCGAGACGGCCGTGGAGACCGTCCTCCACCTCTGGTTCTGGTGGGCGGCGCACCACCGGGGCGCGGAGGGCGTCGCCCGTCTCCTCGCCCTGCTCCCGCTGCTGCCCCCGGACAGCGCGCTGACCGCGCGGGGGCAGTGGCTGGCCGGCTGGCTGGCCGCCGACGCGGACCCGGCCACCGCCCGCTGCCTGCTGGAACTCGCCTGGCCCGCGGCCGTCCTCGCGGGCGACGACGCGCTCGTCGGCCGGATCGCCCACGCGCACGGCACGCTCGCCTGGAAGCGGCGCGACCTGGTCTCGGCCGCCGAGCTCTACCGGCAGGCCGCCGACACCGTCCCCGAGCACTCCCCCGGCGGCCCCGGCCCCATGGTCAGCCTCGCCGCCCTGGCCGTCATCCAGACCCGCACCGCCCCCGCCGCGGCGGCCCGCACCGCGCGCCGGGCCCTCGCCCAGCCCGCCGGGGGCCACGACACCTGGGCCACCGCCCTCGCGCAGTACGCCCTGGTCCTCGCCGACCACCGGGCCGGGCGCACCGGGCGCGCCCGGTACCGGGTCCGGCGCGCCCTCGCGCACCTGGAGGCCCGGCTCGACGCGCCCCAGGCGCACACCGCCCTGGCCCGGCTGCTGCGGCACCTGGACCGGGTGCCCGCGCTGCGGGAGCCCGCCGGTCCGCCGGAGGGGCACGGCGCCCGCCGGGACGCGGCCGTGCCCGCACCGGCCGGGCGGGAGGCGGGCGCCGCGCCGCACGGCGGCCGGGGGCCGGTGCGGGGGGCCGTGGGCGGGCGCTAAATCGCTGGTCGGGGCGGCGGCCCGCACAGAAGAATGGGCCTCCTCGCACACGGGAGGGAATCCATGAGCCAGGCGTACCTGACGCTCGACGCGCTGCTGCCGCCCCAGGAGTTGGCCGCGGCGCTCGAAGCCGGGCATGTGACCCGCACGTCGCATCCCGAACTGCCGCTGTCGATCTACACGTACACGCGCGTCTGCCAGTACGAAGGCGTCTGGAACCGTGTCACCACCCGCTGCCGCGGCCTCGTCGCCGACGACCGCAGCGGGCGGATCGTGGCCCTCCCGCTGCCGAAGTTCTTCAACGTCTCCGAGCACGAGGCCCGGCTGCCGCACGCGCCCGCGCTGCCCGACGAGCCGTTCGAGGTGTACGAGAAGGTCGACGGGAGCCTCGGTCTCGTCTTCCACTACGAGGGCCGCTGGCGGGTCGCCTCCAAGGGCTCCTTCACCAGCACCCAGGCGACGTGGGCGCAGCGCCGGCTGGACGCCGCCGACACCGCGCGGCTGGTGCCCGGGGTGACGTACCTGATGGAGATCGTCTACCCGGAGAACCGGATCGTCGTGCACTACGGCGACCGGCGGGACCTGGTCCTGCTCGCCGCCTTCGGCCCGGACGGCGCGGAGCTCGGGCTCGGCGAGGCCGCGGCGGCGTGGGAGGGCGTCGGGTCGGTCGTCACCGTGCACCCGCCCATGCCGCTGGAAGCGCTCGTCAAGCTGACCGAGACGAACACGCTGCCCGACGGCTCGGCCGCCACCGGCACCGACGCCGAGGGCTTCGTGCTGCGCTTCGCGTCCGGTGTACGGGCCAAGGCCAAGCTCGCCGAGTACGTGCGGCTGCACAAGATCCTCACCGGGATCACCGCCCGGGACATCTGGCGCGGGCACGGCGTCCAGCGCTTCGCCGGCACCTCCGCCAAGCGCCTCGCGCAGGGCCTCGGCCTGTCGATGGCGGAGCTCGGCGGGGTCCGGGCGCGGGGCGGCCGGCCGCTGGACGCCCTCCTGGAGCAGGTGCCGGACGAGTTCGACGCCTGGGTGCGGTCCGTCGTGGCGGGCCTGGAGGAGGAGTTCACCGTCCGGGAGCGGGCCGTCGACGAGGCGTACGCACGGCTCGCGCCGCTCGCCGCCGACCGGGGCGCCTTCGCCCGCGCGGTGAAGGAGCTGGCCGACCCGGTGCTGCGCTCCGCCCTGTTCCTGCGGCTCGACGGCCGCCCGACCGACCTGCTCGTGTGGCGCGGCCTGCGCCCCGAGACCGCCGATCCCTTCAACACCGACGAGGAGAACTGACCGTGCCCGTGGTCCACGTGATGACCGGACTGCCGGCCTCCGGCAAGACGACCGCCGCCCGCGCCCTCCAGGCGGAGGCGGCGGGCCGGATGCGCCGCGTCAACCTCGACGACCTGCGCACCATGCTCGACCTGCCGGGCGGCGACCGCTCGCGGGACCACGAGCGGACGGTGCTCGACATCCAGGACGCCGCCGTGCGCGCCGCCGTCGACGACGGCTTCGACGTCGTCGTCGACAACACCCACCTCACCCCGCACATCCCGCGGCGCCTGAAGGCGGCCCTGACCGGCCGGGCGGCCGACTTCGTCGTGCACGACTTCACCGATGTGCCGGTCGAGGAGTGCCTGCGCCGCGACGCGGCCCGCGAGCGGCCGGTGGGCGAGGAGATCATCCGCATCCTCGCCGAGAAGCACGCCAAGGCGGTGCGCGGCGGCTGGCGGCTGACCGCCGCATGGCTCGCGGACCGGCCCGGCGTCACCCCGTACGTCCCCGATCCGGCGCTGCCGCCGGCCGTGCTGTGCGACATCGACGGCACGCTGGCGCTGCGCGGCGACCGGGGGCCGTACGACTTCACCCGCTGCGGCCTGGACCTGCTCAACGGTCCGGTCCGGGACGCCCTGCGGGCCTTCCGCGGCGCCCACGGGGACCGCGTCGTGCTGCTCTCCGGCCGCAGCGAGGACCACCGGGCGCTGACGGAGGAGTGGCTGGAGCGGTACGAGGTCCCCTACGACGAGCTGTGGATGCGGGCCTCCGGGGACGGCCGCTCCGACGACATCGTCAAGGCCGAACTGTTCGACGCCCACGTCCGGCCCCGCTACGCGGTCCGCGTGTCGCTCGACGACCGGGACCGGGTGGTCGCGGTATGGCGCCGCATGGGCCTGCCCACCTGGCAGGTCGCTTACGGCGACTTCTGAGCCGCGGGCCGGACCGGTCAGGAGTCCTGGACCAGGAGCCGGCCCCGGGTGCCGTCGGCGGAGACGAAGGCGAAGAGTCGCGGCGCGGCGCCGAGGTGGAGGCGGAACGGGGTCCAGTTCGTGTCCAGTTGCAGCAGGAGCCGCCAGGAGTCGTCGCCCGGGTGGGGGTCGCCCTGGAAGAAGGAGGGCGTCCCCCCGATCCGGTCGCCGTCGCCGGTCTCCTCGGCGGGGCGGAGGTCGGGGGTGTAGGCAGCGGGCGCGCCGGTCCCGTCGTAGAGGGTCGGTCCGGCCGTCAGCGGGAGGACCGGCCCGTCGTGGGCGCCGCCCGGCTGCACGATCACCGCGTTCTCGCCGCCCTCGGGGTCGATGACGTCGGGGTCGAAGAAGTCCTCCCCGTGGTCGGCGTGGGTGACGAAGAGGTACGCCAGCCGTCCTTCGCCCACCGGCCCGAGGACGGGCCCCAGGGCGATCTGCCCGATGAAGCGCATCGGCCGGCCCCACGCGGCACTGACCGGCCGCTGCGGCCCGGCCAGCCACGCCGGCCGACCGCCGAACCGGGTGGTGGGGGCGGTCCCCGAACCGCCGGTCGCGCGGAAACCCGCGATGCGCTGCGCCTTCGTCATACCCGGCATCATGCCAAGTCCCCGGTCAGTCCGCCGCCGCGCTCCAGCCGCCTTCGGCGCCGACGTGCAGGGCTCCCCCGTGCAGGTCGAAGGCGCGGGCGGTGCCGGTCCGGGTCCTGACGAGGGGTCCGGGGCCGTCGAAGGCGGCGGTACGGAGCCGGAAGACCTCCGGTGCGGTGCCGTCCCCGGTACTGATCCGCCAGGGCCCCGAGGGGGGCGCGTCGGAGCGGGGCGGGAGGGCCAACTGGAGCCGCGCGAGGGCCCGGTGCTCCTTGCCGTGGCGGGTGTGGGCGGCCGTCCAGGCGGCCAGGAGGAGCACCGCCCGGGTGGGCGCGGCGGGCGGGGGCGGGGCGTCGGCGAGGGAGGGCACCGGCCGTTCGCGCTCCGGGAGTTCTCCGAGCAGGTCCCGGCGGTCGCCGAGCGCGGACGCGAACCAGCGGGCGAGGCGCGGACCGCCCCGCTCGGCCCAGGCGCGGATCAGGTCGAGGAAGGCCGCCTCGCGGCGGGAGTCGTCCCGGGCGCCTGCGGCCAGGACCTCGCCGCCCGCTCCGGCGAAGGCCCGGCACAGGTCGGACACCGGGACCCGGTCCGCCTGCTCGGCGTACCGCACCGAGCGGAGCTCCAGCATGGCGAAGCGCAGCAGGGCGGCGGCGGTGTCCGCGCCGGGCCCCGGGGCTTCGCCGGGCGGCCGGGGCAGCGGGCGCGGCACGCGGGGCGGGCGGGCCGCGTCCGCGCGGCGGCCGGCGTCGGACAGGTGCCAGGAGCGGTCGTCGAGGCGGTGCTCGCCGCGGGCGGCCCGGATCCGGCCGCCGGGGCCCAGGAGGACCGCGACCCCGTCCGCTCCCGGCTCCAGGGCGACGCCGCCCCGCGCGTCGGCCAGGGTGAAGACGGCTTCCGTGACGCCGTCCAGCCACACGTTCAGCAGGGCGGGTTCTCCGTCGTCCTCGACGGGGAACCGGCGGTCGGCGCGGAGCTGGAGGTATCCGGTCAGGAGCGGGCCGGCCCGCTCCACCTGGAAGTGGCGCACGGACGCGGTCTCCAGGTCGTAGTCGAGGGCGAGTCCGGCCGTGCTCGACGGCTCGAACCGGTGGTGCGGCGCCATGACGTGTCCCTGGTGGTCGCGTCCGGGGAGGTCCCGGAACGGCGGGAGGAACGGGCCGACGTCGTGTCCGGCGAGCGCGGCCTGTTCGGTCATCCACGCGCGTCGCCGGTCGCTGTAGCCGCCCATCCACTCCAGTACGGCCGTCGCCCGCCGCTCGCGTTCGGCGGCGTCGGACGTGCTCGCCGCCCAGAACAGCGGGCGCAGGTTGTTGTCCCAGATGTCGGCGGCGGCGCGGATCGCCTCCCGGTCGTACCACCGGGCGTCCGCCGCGGCCTCCGCCATCCGCGCCACCGAGCGGTCCAGCAGCGCCGCCAGGACGGAGGAGGGGCGGGAAGGAGGGCGGGAAGGAGGGAGCGGCATGGGGCGATCGTCGCACAGGTGCCCGAAGGCGATGGGCCCGTTCAGGCGGGTGCGACCGCGCCTCGCCGCCTCCGGGCGGGGGACGGCGGGCCGACACGCGGGGTGGTGGGCGGGGTGGGGCGGGTGGGGCGGTTAGCGTCGGGGCGGGTGGGGGTTCTCCGGGGCGTTCTCGGGTGCCCGGTCGCCCGGCCGGTCCCGGGGTCCGGTCTTCCGTGGAGAGCCGAGGAGGCGTTCGTACGGTGTCCCGCAATCGCCGTCTGATCCTGAGTCCGCCGTCCACGGTGTGGGAGCTGCTGTCCGACGGCCACCGCTACGGCGAGTGGGTCTCGGGGACGCAGCGGGTCATCGCCGCCGATCCGCACTGGCCCGCGGTGGGGGCCCGGCTCCGGGTCCGGGTGGGCGTCGGTCCGCTCACCCTGGACGACACCTGCGTCGTCCGGATCTGCGAGCCGGGGCGGCGGCTCGAACTGGAGGCGAAGGCGGACCCCTTCGGGGCGGCGCGGATCGCCATGAACCTGGTCCCGTGGGGCGAGCACACCCTCTTCCTGCTCGAATGGCATCCGCTGCGGGGCCCCGGCACCCGCATGCACGGGCTTCCCGTCGACTACCTCGTCTCCGTCCGCAACGGCATGATGCTGACGAAGCTGGCCCGGATCGCGGTCCGCGAGCGGCGGACGGGGGCGGGGGTGGGGGCGTCCCGCTGAGCGGGTGACTTCCGTGGCTCATGTCCCACTTGTTTCAGGGGTGTTGAGCAGGGTTTCCGGCAGGGGTGAATGCTTCCGCAGCGAACCATAAACAAACCGGATGTGTGGTTTCATTTGAGAGGGCTTGCCGCACGGGCCTCCACCGGCGGGCCCTTCGGCACGTCATGACCGGGAAGGGGAATGCGTGATGCGGTTCAGACTCATCGGGCCGTTCCAGATCATCGGGGACGACGGGGAGGTCCTGCCCGGCGGGACGCCCAAGGTCTCGCAGATCCTGGCGCTGCTGCTCGTCCACGCCAACGACCTGGTGACCCCCGATACGTGCATCCAGGAGCTGTGGCCGCACGACCCGCCGCGCTCGGCGCTCAACACCGTCCAGACCTACGTGCACCACGCGCGCCGGCTGCTGCCCCGGCCCGAGGCCGGTGAGTCGCCGCTGACCACGCGGTTCGGCGGATACCTGCTGCGGGTCGACGAGTCGGCGATCGACGTGAAGGTGTTCGAGCGGCTGGTCGCCCGGGGCCGGGACGAGTTACGGGCCGGGCGGTGCGAGGCCGCGGCCGAGACGCTCGGGCGGGCGCTCGCCCTGTGGCGGGGCCCCGCGCTCGCCAACGTACCGGCCGGGGGTGTCCTCGGCGGGCGGGTGGTCCACCTGGAAGAGCTGCGGATCAGGGCACTGGAGCTGCGGGTGGAGGCGGTGGCCCGGCTCGGGCGGCTGCGTGAACTCGTACCGGAACTGCGGGCGCTGGTGCACGACTACCCGCTCAACGAGTGGTTCCACGGGCAGTTGATCGCCGCCCTGCACCAGGCGGGCCGGCGGGCGGAGGCGCTGGACGCCTACCGGGAGGTGCGGCGCATCCTGCGGGACGAGCTGGGGCTCGAACCCTCGCCGGACGTGCAGTGGCTGCACCAGCGGGTGCTGAGTCCGCCCCGGATGCCGCCCGCCTCCGCCGTGCCGCCGGGCATGGCCGCGGTGATGGCCGCGGAGGAGCCCCCGGAGGGGCGCGGGGACGACGGGGACGGCGTGGTGGTGCCGTGGCGCGGGCCGTCCGCCCGGCTGGGATGAGGGCGCGCGAAGGCGCCGCCCCTCCCCCGGCCGGGCGGGGCGCGTCAGTGCACCAGGCCGGACGCCGCGGCAGCCTCCGCCGCCTCGGCCCGCCAGGCCGGCATGTCGGCGTAGAGGTGGGCGGCGCGGGCGGCCGAGACCTCCAGGCGGGGCAGGACCGTGGGGGCGGCGACGGCCGGCAGGAGCAGTTGGAGCAGGAGCGCGATCTCGCCGGAGAGTTCGGGCTGCTCCGGGAGCGCCTCGGAGACGACGCGGACGCCGGTCCAGGCGCAGACCATCATGCGGGCGGCGTCCGCCACGTCGACGTGCGGCAGGACCTCGCCGCGCCCCTTGGCGTCGCCGAGCATGCCGGCGATCAGCTCGGTCCACTCGGGCCAGGCGGTGCCGAACTGACGGCGCGCGGAGAGGTCGAGGGCCATCCGCAGGGCCGCGCTGAGCATCGGTTCGCGGGGCAGCCGGTGGGCCAGCAGCAGCATGGTGTCGATCACCTCCTGGAGCTTGAGGGCCTGCGGCCGGACGCCGTCGGTGGTCACGGCGGCCTCCAGGACGCCGCGCGCCAGGTCCCCCTTGGAGGGGAAGTGGAAGTAGAGCGCGCCCTTGGTCACGTCGGCCCGCGCGAGGACCTCGGCGATGGTCGTCGACTTGTAGCCGTGCTCGTCGAAGATCGCGGCGGCGGCCTCCAGGATGACCCGCCTGGTCCGGATCGCGCGTTCCTGCTGTGCCACAGTCACCCCTTTTTGTATACGTGCGGTCTCCAACCGTCCCTTGAAAAGGACCGGTTAGCCGGTATCTTATCTCGCACCGGAATCAGGTACCCAGTCTCGGCCTGACCCCAGGGGGGATCATGTCCAAAGCACTGCTCGCCGATCGTCGACGGGACGTCACCGTCGCCCACCGGGCCGCGAGCCCCGTCCGCACCGTCCCCAAAGAGCTCGTGCACCTGCACGACCCGGAGGCGGTCCTGCTCACCAACTGGGCTCCGCTGGGCGGGGATCGCTACTCCGTGAGCGCGCGCTGGCCCGACTCCGGGGTGTACGGGGGCTCGGTCCCGCTGCTGCTCGCCCAGACGATGCGGCAGAGCGGCCTGCTCATCGGGCACGCCGAGGCGGAGGTGCCGCTGTCGCACCAGACCCTGCTGGGAGTCATGGACTTCGGCGTCTCCGAGGATTTTTATTGCTCCGGAAACAAACCGGACACCCTGTTCATTCTTGTGACGGTCAAGCGCGCCGGGCCGCGCTCCTTACGGCTGGAGCAGTCGATCCTGTCCGAGGGCCGGCCGGTCGCCGAGGCCCGGCTGTCCTTCAGCTGGATAGCCCCGGCGACCTACCGCCGGCTGCGCGGCCCGTACGCCGACGCCCCGTGGGGGGAGGCCGCGCCGCCCGCGCCGCTGGCGCCGCGCACCGTGGGCCGCGTCCGCGAGGAGGAGGTCGTCCTGGCCCCGTCCGGCCGGCCGGACCGCTGGCAGCTGCGCGTGGACACGTCGAACCTCGCGCTGTACGACCACCGGGTCGACCACGTGCCCGGCCTGGCCCTGGTCGAGGCGGCCCACCAGGCCCTGCACGCGACCGCCGGACCGGACCGGCACCCCGTCCGCCTGATGTGCACCTTCGACCGGTACGTCGAGTTCGACGCGCCGTGCTGGATCGACGCGGCCGTCGTCGCCGCCTCCGACGAGGGCCCGTCCCACGTCGAGATCACCGGCACGCAGCACGGCAGGCGCGCCTTCTCCGTCGCCATGGACCTGCGCCGGCCGGCGTAGCCACCGGCGCGGGAGCGCGCGAAGGGGGTGGTGCCCCGGTCCGGCCGGACCGGGGCACCACCCCCTCTGCCGCGCGTCCTCAGCGGTTGACGTACCCCCCGTCCACCGGCAGGACGGTGCCGGTGACGTACGAGGAGCGGTCGCTGAGCAGCCAGGCCGCGGCCTCGGCGACCTCCTCCGGCGCGGCGGTGCGGCCCTGCGGGACGGAGGCGTGGATCCGGTCCTGGAGGCCGGGGTTGCGCGCGTACCAGTCGGCGGTGATCTCGCTGAGCGTGGAGCCGGGCGCCACCGCGTTGACCCGGACGCCCCGGCCCGCGTACTCGTCGGCGGCGGCCCGGGTGAAGCCGACGACGGCGTGCTTGGAGGCGACGTACGGGGCGGCGGTGGGGATGGCCACGAGCCCGCCCACGCTGCTGTTGTTGACGATGGCGCCGCCGCCCGTGGGGAGCATGGCGGCGATCTCGGCGCGCAGGCAGTTCCACAGCCCCCGCACGTTGGTGTCGAGGATGGCGTCGTAGACGTCGTCGTCCATCTCGTGGAGGGGCGTCAGGTCGCCTCCCCGGCCCGCGTTGTTGAAGGCCCCGTCGAGCCTGCCGTGGTGGCGCAGCGCGTGGGCGACCGCGCGCCGGGCGTCCTCGGCCCGCGTCACGTCGCACAGCACCGCCGAGGCCGGGTGGCCCTTGTCCGTCAGTTCCGCCACGAGGGCGGCGAGCCGCGCCTCGCGGCGGGCCGCGAGGACGACCGCCGCCCCCTCCCCCGCGAAGACGCGGGCGGCGGCGGCGCCGATGCCGCTGCTCGCCCCCGTGATCAGCACGACCTTGCCCCGAAGTAATCCGTCCGAATCGACCATGGCGCCGATGGTGTCAGCGGAACGCCAGGGTCCGGTGTTCCGGAGGCAAAGGGGGTAAAGGATGTGTCAAGTCGGCGGTCCGGGGCGGGAGTTGAAGAGACCCGCCCCGGACCTCCGGTCACCCGCCCGCCGGCACGCGGCCCGGAGCCGGCGGGAAGTGGCCCACCTCCACGAAGAACTCCACGTAACGCGCGAAGAGTTCGGCGGTCAGGGGCGGGCAGTCGACGCCGGTCCCCGCGAGGGCGGCGAGGGTCTCGGAGGTGTCGATCGGCGGATAGAAGCCGTCGGTGTCCGAGGTCATCATCTCGAAGGCGTGCAGCAGTGGCCGGAGCGCGTTCCCCGGGTCCCCGGCGACCTTCTCGCTCCACTCCTCCCAGCCCAGCTCGGCCAGGTCGTAGCCGGCCTCCCGCAGGTGGGCGACGCACCGGCCGAGGCCGAGGGAGCTGCGGTTGAAGAGGTGGAAGGTGCGGCCGGCGGCGTCCGGGCGCCGCGACAGGGTGGTGATGGCGGCGCTGACGTAGTCGACGGGCAGGAGGTGGAACCGGCCCTCGGTGTCCGCCGGGACGGCACCGGACTGGAGGATGCCCTTCAGGCTCAGCCACACGAAGTCGCGGGTCTGGCAGGCCCCGGTGCGGGTGTCGCCGGAGATCACGTCCACCCGGTAGACGGAGACCGGCAGGCCCCGCTCGCGCGCGGCGCCGATGAGCTGCTCGGCGACCCACTTGCTCTGGAGGTAGCCGCTGGGGAGCGCCTCGGCGGGGCCGGTGGGGTCGGTGGTGCGCAGCGGCACGCCCTCCTCCCGGACGCCGTCGAAGACTCCGACCGTCGACACGTGGTGGACGGGGGCGGTGCGGTGCCGGGCCGCCAGGCGCAGCACCTCGCGCGTGCCCCGGACGTTGGCGTCGCGCAGCGCGGTGTACGGCTGGAGCCAGTGGACGCGGGCGCCGTTGTGGTAGACGACGTCCACCTCCCGCGCCAGCTCGTCGAACCGCTCCTCGGTGAGGCCGAGCCGCTCCTCGGCAAGGTCGCCGAGGACGAGGGAGAGGCGGCTCTCGTCGACCTCGTCCCACAGCCGGTACCACTCCATGTTGGCCCGCAGCCGCTTCAGGGCCTCGGCCTCGTCGGCGCCCCGGACCAGGCAGTGGACCGTCGCCGTGGTGGTCCGCATCAGGTCCCGCAGCAGGAAGGCGCCGAGGAAGCCGGTGGCCCCGGTGAGCAGGACGCGGCGCGGCGCGGCGGCGGTGCCGGCGGGGACGGAGACGGCCGCCGGGCGGATGTCGTCCGGGAGGACCGCCTCCGCCGCGAAGTCCACGGCGGCGGCCTCCGGGCCGTCCTCGGCGCCGGTCCCGCCGGGCAGCCGGGCGGAGACGAAGGCGGCGAGCGCGGCCGGGGTCGGGTGGTCGAAGACGAGCGTCGCGGGCAGCTTGGCGCCGGCCAGGGCGCTCAGCCGGTTGCGGAGCTCGACGGAGGTCAGCGAGTCGAAGCCGAGTTTGGTCAGCGGCTGGTCGGCGCCGATGCCCCGGGTGTCGGCGTGGCCGAGGACGGCCGCGATCCGGGCCAGGACCGCGTCGAGGACGGCCCGTTCGCGCGCGGGCCCGTCGAGGCCCGCGACCAGGTCGGCCGGGGAGCCCTCCTCCTCCGGGCCGCCGCCGTCCGCCGCGCGGCGGACGGGCGCGGGCGCCAGGGCGGTGAGCACGGCGGGGATCCGGTCGGGCCGTTCGCGCAGGACGCCGAGGTCCATCGGGGTGGCGACGAGGTCCGGCCGGCCGAGCGCGAGCGCCCGGTCGAGGAGCGCGGGCCCCCGGTCCTGCGCGACCGGCAGGAAGCCGCTGCGCGCGATGCGCCCGAGGTCGGCCTCGCCGAGGTGGCCGCTCATGCCGCCGGTCTGCTCCCACAGGCCCCAGGCGACGGAGGTCGCCGGGAGGCCGTGGGCGTGCCGGTGGGCGGCGAGGCCGTCCAGGAAGTGGTTGGCGGCGGCGTAGTTGGCCTGGCCGGGGCCGCCGACGACGGCGGCGACGGAGGAGAAGAGGACGAAGGCCGTCAGGTCCGTGCTGTGCCGGGTGAGCTGGTGCAGGTGCCAGGCGGCGTCGGCCTTGGGCCGCAGCACGGCGTGGAGCCGGTCGGGGGTGAGCGTGGCGAGGAGGCCGTCGTCGAGGACGCCTGCGGCGTGCACGACGCCGGTGAGCGGCAGGTCGGCGGGGACGGTGGCGAGGAGGCCGGCGAGCGCGGTGTGGTCGGCGGTGTCGCAGGCGGCGACGGTGACGCGGGCGCCGAGGGCGGTGAGTTCGGCGGCCAGTTCCCGGGCGCCGGGGGCGGCGGGGCCGCCGCGGCTGGTCAGGAGGAGGTGGCGGACGCCGTGCGCGGTCACGAGGTGGCGGGCGAAGAGGGCGCCGAGGCTGCCCGTGCCGCCGGTGATCAGGACCGTGCCGTCGGGGTTCCACACCGGGTCACGGCCGGGGGCGGCGGAAATTCGGCGCAGCCGGGGCAGGAGGATCCTGCCGTCGCGGAGGGCGGCCTGCGGCTCCCCGGAGGCGAGGACGCCGGACAGCGCCTGGAGGTCCGTCGTGTCGGTGTCGAGGAGGACCAGGCGGCCGGGGTGCTCGGACTGGGCCGAGCGGAGCAGGCCCCAGACCGCCGCGCCCGCGAGGTCCGTCACGTCCTCCCCGTCCGCGGCGGCCACCGCGCCCGAGGTGGCCACGGCCAGCCGGACCCCCTCCAGCCGCTCGTCCGCCAGCCACTCCCGTACGACCCCGAGGGCCTTCTCCGTCGTGGCGTGGACGGAGCCGGGCAGCGAGCCCGCCGGTTCCGGTGCGACGCGCAGGAGGACGAGGGGGAGGGTACGGCCCGAGGCGACCGCGTCGGCCGCCTCGGCGGGGTCCGCGAAGTCGCCGCCCGCGCCGAGCACGGCGGGGGCCGGGGCGTCCCCGGGGGTCTCCCCCGTCGTGGCCAGCGGTGTCCAGGCGACGTGGAACAGCTCGTCGTCGAGGCGGGCGGCGGCGCGGGCGAGCGCGTCCCCGGCGACCGCCCGCACCGCGAGGCCGTCGACGGTGGCGACCGGCCGGCCGGTGGTGTCGGTCAGCTCGACGCGGGACGTGCCGGGGGCGGCCGGGGCGATGCGGACGCGGAGGGCGGTGGCGCCGGTCGCGTGGAGCCGTACGCCGTGCCAGTGGCCGGCGAGCGGGGCGCCGTCCTCCCGTACGGCCGCGGTCAGGGGGCGTACGGCCGCGTCGAGGAGGGCGGGGTGGAGCGTGAAGCCGTCGGAGGCCGTGCCGGGGCCGGCGGTCGCGGCCGGGGGCAGCGCGACCTCGGCGAACAGTTCGTCGCCCCGGCGCCACACGGCGGTGGGCCCCTGGAAGGCGGGGCCGTGCGCGAGGCCGGACGCGGCGAGTCCCCCCGCCAGGGTGCCGGGGTCGATCTCCTCGGCCCCGGCGGGCGGCCAGGCGGCCGGGTCGGCCCCGGCCGGGGTGCCCGTCGCCGCGCTCAGGGTGCCGTGGGCGTGCGCGGTCCAGGGGGCGTCGGGGTCGTCGGGGCGGCCGTGCACGGTGAAGGGGCGGCGGCCGGTGCCGTCGGCGGCGTCCACGGCGACCTGGAGCTGGTGGGCGCCGCCGGGGGCGAGGAGCGCGGGCGCGTCCAGGACCAGTTCGTCGAGGACGGCCGTGCCGCTCTCGTCCCCGGCCCTGATCACGAGTTCGACGAGCGCGGCCGGGGGCAGCGCCGCCGAGCCCCCGGCGGTGTGGTCGGCGAGCCACGGGTGGGTGCGGGGCGAGAAGGTGGCGGTGAAGACGGTCCGGTCGGTGCCCGCGAGGGCGACGGCCGCGCCGAGCAGCGGGTGCCCGGTGGGCCGGAGCCCGAGTCCGGCGGCCCCGGCCGAGGCGGGCGCGGCCTGGACCCAGTACCGCTCCCGCTGGAAGGCGTAGGTGGGGAGGTCGACGCGGGTGCTGCCGGTGGGGAAGAGGGCCCGCCAGTCGACGGGTACGCCGTGCTGGTGGAGCCGGCCGACGGCGGCGACGGCGGTCGGCGCCTCGGGCCGGTCGCGGCGCAGCAGGGGGACGGCGGTGGGGACGAGGTCGGCCGCGAGGGCGGACAGGACGCCGTCGGGGCCGATCTCCAGGGCGGCGGTGACGCCCTGGGCGGCCAGGGTCTCGACGGCGTCGGCGAAGCGGACGGTGCCCCGGACCTGGTCGGCCCAGTACTGGGCGGTGCGCAGGTCGTCGCCGGTGGCGACCTTGCCGGTGAGGGTGGAGACGACCGGGATACGGGGGGCCGCGTAGGTGAGTTCGGAGGCGCGGGCCGTGAACTCCGCCAGCATCGGGTCCATCAGCGGCGAGTGGAAGGCGTGACTGACCGAGAGCCGCTTGGTCTTACGGCCCTGCTCCGCGAGCTTCCCGGCCACCGCGAGGACGGCGGTCTCGTCGCCGGAGAGGACCACGGAGGCGGGTCCGTTGACGGCGGCGACCGAGACGGCGCCGTCGAGCAGGGGAAGGACCTCCTCCTCGGTGGCCTGTACGGCGACCATCGCGCCGCCCTCCGGCAGCGCCTGCATCAGCGTCGCGCGGGCCGCCACGAGGCGTACGGCGTCCTCCAGGGAGAGCACCCCGGCGACATGTGCGGCGGCGAGCTCGCCGATGGAGTGCCCGGCGACGAAGTCCGGGCGCACGCCCCAGGATTCGACCAGCCGGAAGAGCGCGACCTCGACGGCGAACAGCGCGGGCTGCGTCCAGCCGGTCTCGTCCAGCCCCTCCCCCGAGGCGATGACGTCCTGGACCGAACCGTCCAGGTGCGCGTCGAGGAGGGCGGTGATCTCGTCGAAGGCGGTGGCAAACACCGGGAAGGAGGCGTGCAGTTCACGGGCCATGCCGGTGCGCTGCGCGCCCTGGCCGGTGAAGAGGAAGCCGAGCCGGCCGCCCGCGCGCTCGCCGTGGGTGAGCCCCGGGGCCGTACCGCCGTCGGCCAGGGCCGCGACCCCGGCGAGGAGTTCGGCCCGGTCGCGGCCCGTCACCACCGCCCGGTGGTCCAGCGAGGCGCGGCCGGTCGCCAGGGAGAAACCGACGTCCCGGGCGGAGAGGGCGGGATCGGCGGTGAGGTGGTCGTGGAGGCGGCGGGCCTGGGCGCGCAGGGCGTCCGCCGTCCTGGCCGACAGCAGCCAGGGCACCACGGGCATCGGGGGCGCGTCCGGGGCCGGTTCGGGGGCCGCCGGGTCCTGCGCGGGCGGCTGTTCGAGGATGACGTGGGCGTTGGTGCCGCTGACGCCGAAGGCGGAGACGGCGGCGCGGCGCTCGCGCCCGGTCTCCGGCCAGGCGCGGGCCTCGGTGAGGAGGGAGACGGCGCCGGAGTCCCAGTCGGCCATCGGGGTGGGCCGCTCCACGTGCAGGGTGCGGGGCAGGACGCCCCGTTCCATGGCCTGGATCATCTTGATGACGCCGCCGACACCGGCGGCGGCGACCGTGTGCCCGAGGTTCGACTTGAGGGAGCCGAGGTGGAGCGGCCGGTCCGCGGGCCGGTCCTGGCCGTAGGTGGCGAGCAGGGCCTGCGCCTCGATGGGGTCGCCCAGGCGGGTGCCGGTGCCGTGCGCCTCGACGGCGTCGACGTCGACGGGGGTGAGGCGGGCGTCGGCGAGGGCCTGGCGGATGACGCGCTCCTGCGACGGGCCGTTGGGGGCGGTCAGGCCGTTGGAGGCGCCGTCCTGGTTGACGGCGGTGCCCCGGACGACGGCGAGGACCCGGTGGCCGTGGCGGCGGGCGTCGGAGAGCCGCTCGACCAGAAGCATGCCGACGCCCTCGGACCACGAGGTGCCGTCGGCGTCGGCGGAGAAGGACTTGATCCGGCCGTCGGGGGCGAGGCCGCTCTGCCGGGAGAAGTCGACGAAGCCGCCGGGGGTCGCGGTCACCGTGACGCCGCCCGCGAGCGCGAGGTCGGATTCGCCGGAGCGCAGCGACTGGACGGCGAGGTGGAGGGCGACGAGGGAGGACGAGCAGGCGGTGTCGACGGAGACCGCCGGGCCTTCGAGGCCGAGGCTGTAGGCGATGCGGCCGGAGGCGACGCTGCTCAGCTTGCTGGTCAGCAGGTAGCCCTCGAACTCCTCGGGCCCGTCGAGGCCCAGGTAGCTCTGCTCGATGATGCCCGCGAAGACGCCGGTGCGGCTGCCGCGCAGGGTCTCCGGGTCTATGCCGGCCTGCTCCAGCGCCTCCCAGGAGGTCTCCAGGAGGAGGCGCTGCTGCGGGTCCATGGCGAGGGCCTCGCGGGGCGAGATGCCGAAGAAGCCGGCGTCGAAGAGGGCCGCGTCGTGGAGGAAGCCCGCCCGGCGGGTGTACGAGGTGCCGGGGCGGTCCGGGTCGGGGTCGTAGAGTCGGTCCAGGTCCCAGCCCCGGTCGGTGGGGAAGTCGGTGATGGCGTCGGTGCCGTTCGCGACGAGCCGCCACAGGTCGTCGGCGGAGGCGACGCCGCCGGGGAAGCGGCAGGCCATGCCGACGACGGCGACGGGGTCGGGTTCGGCCGCCTCCAGTTCGGCGATCCTGCGGTTCGCCTTCTGCAGGTCGACGGTGACCCGCTTCAGGTACTCGACGAGTTTCTCTTCGTTCGACGGGCTGGACATCGGGTGCGTGCTCTCCTCGGGCGAAGGGCGGAAGGCGGGCGACGGGGCGGGGGCGGGGTGCGGGGTGGGGCCGTGAAGGGGGATCAGGGGCGGCCGAGTTCGCCGTCGATGAGGCTGAGGAGTTCGTCGACGGAGGCCGCCTCGATCGCCTCGGCGGCGGCGTCGGCGGCCGTGTCCGGCCGGCCGGCCGCCGCTCCTCCCGTCCCCTCGACGCGGGCGAGGAGGGCGCGGAGGCGTCCGGAGAGCGCCGAGCGGTCCTCGTCGTCCCCGGTGAGGGAGGCCAGCTTCCCTTCCATGGCGTCGAGTTCGTCGAGGAGGGCGCGGCGGGCGTCGGGGGCCCGCGGGACGAGGCGTTCGCGCAGGAGGGCGACGAGGGCCGCCGGGGTGGGGTGGTCGAAGACGAGGGTGGCGGGGAGCCGGGTGCCGGTGGCGGTGGTGAGCCGGTTGCGCAGGTCGACGGCGGTGAGCGAGTCGAAGCCCAGGTCCTGGAAGGCGCGGTCCGGGGCGATGGCCCCGGCGTCGGTGCGGGCGAGGACGGCGGCCACCTCGGTCCGGACGAGGGTGAGCAGGAGCTGCTCCTGCTCGACCTCGCTCAGGCCGGTCAGGCGGGCGGTGAGCGCGGCGGCCGGGTCGGCGGCCGTGCCGGGGGCCGTCTCGGCGGGTCCGGCGGCGACGCGGCGGCCGGACGGGGCGGCGAGTTCGGTCAGGAGGGCGGGGACGCGGGTCTGGGCGCGGAGGGCGGAGACGCCGACCGGGGTGGCGACGAGCGCGGCCCGGCCGTCGGCGGTGGCGCGGTCGAAGAGGGAGAGGCCCTCGACGCGGGCGATCGGCCGGAAGCCGTCGCGGGCGAAGCGGTTGAGGTCGGCCTCGGAGAGGTGGGCGTTGATGCCGCCGAGCTGCCACAGGCCCCAGGCGATGGAGGTCGCGGGCAGGCCGTGGGCGTGCCGGTGGGCGGCGAGGCCGTCCAGGAAGTGGTTGGCGGCGGCGTAGTTGGCCTGGCCGGGGCCGCCGAGGACGCCGACGGTGGAGGAGAACAGCACGAACGCGTCGAGGGGCATGTCCCTGGTCAGTTCGTGGAGGTGCCAGGCGGCGTCGGCCTTGGGCCGCAGCACGGCGTCGAGCCGGTCGCCGGTGAGGGCGGGGAGCAGGCCGTTGTCGAGGACGCCGGCGGTGTGCACGACGGCGGTCAGCGGGTGCTCGGCCGGGATCGCGGCGATGGCCTCGGCGAGCGCGGCGCGGTCGGCGACGTCGACGGCGGCGAGGGTGACGTGGGCGCCGATGCCGCGCAGGTCGTCGAGGAGCGGCCGGACGTGCGCGGCCTCGCCGCCGCTGCGGGTGAGGAGCAGGAGCCGGGAGGCGCCGTGCTCCGCGACGAGGTGGCGGGCGATCTCGGCGCCCAGGGTGCCGGTGCCGCCGGTGACGAGGACGGTGCCGTCCTTCTTCCAGGCCGGGGCCCTGCCGGGGGCGGTGGCGGGGACGCGGCGCAGGCGGGGCAGGAGGATCCTGCCGTCGCGGAGGGCGGCCTGCGGTTCGCCGGAGGCGAGGACGCCGGACAGCGCCTCGGGGTCCGTCGTGTCGGTGTCGAGGAGGACCAGGCGGCCGGGGTGCTCGGACTGGGCCGAGCGGAGCAGGCCCCAGACGGCCGCGCCCGCGAGGTCGGTCACGTCCTCCTTCTCCTCCGTCGCGACCGCGCCCGAGGTCGCCACGGCCAGCCGGACCCCCTCCAGCCGCTCGTCCGCCAGCCACTCCCGTACGACCCCGAGGGCCTTGTGGGTGGCGTCGTGGACGGCGGTGACCCGGTCGGTGCCGGTACGGGCCGGGGGCCACGGCAGCAGGACCGCGTCGGTGCCGGGGGCGAGGGCGCCGGACGCGAGGGCGTCGGCGACGGCCGCCGGGGTCGGGTACCGCGCCTCGCCCGTGCCGCCCGTGCCGTCCGGGTCGAGGACGGCCGTCGTGCGCGGGCCGGGGGCGGGGTCCGGAAGGACGGCGGGCGTCCAGTCCAGGTGGAACAGCGACTCGCGGCCGGTGCTGTCGCCGCCGACGGCGGCCCGGAACTGCTCGTTGGGCACGTCACGGAAGACGATGGAGTCGACCGAGACGACGAGGTCACCCTCGGCGTCGGCCAGTTGGAGCGAGAAGGAGTCGGCGTCGATCTCCGTGACCCGCGCCCGGACGGCGGTCGCACCGGTCGCGTGGAGCCGTACGCCGTACCAGTCGGCCGGCACCGGGACCGTGCCCGCCTCGGGGTCGACGGGCCGGGTCGGCAGGGCCGCCTGGAGCAGCACGGGGTGGAGCCCGTACCGGCCCGCGTCGGTCCGCAGTCCTTCGGGGAGCCGGATCTCGGTGGTGCGGTCCTCGGCGTCCTCGTCCCAGGCCGGGACGGTCACGGCCTCGGGCTCCTCGGTGAGGTACCAGCCCTCGGCGTGCATGGTCCACGGCGCGTCGAAGTCGTCGGGGCGGGAGTAGAGGCACAGGCAGTGGCGTCCGCTGTCGTCCGGGGTGCCGGCCCTGACCTGGAGCTGGATGTTGCCCTCCTCGGGGAGGACCAGCGGCACCTGGAGGTTGAGCTCGTCGAGGGCCGGATGCCCAATCAGGTCGCCCGCGTGGATGGCTAGTTCGACGAGGGCGGAGGCGGGCAGCACGGGCGAGCCGAGGACGACGTGGTCGGCGAGCCACGGGTGGCTGCGCAGGGAGAGCCGGCTCGTGAAGAGGATCTGGTTGAACCCGGCCACGGTGACGGGCGAGCCGAGGACCGGGTGCCCGGTGGTGGGGGCTCCGGCGCCGAAGGGCTCGGCGGCGGGGCGGGGTTCGAGCCAGTACCGGCGGCGCTGGAAGGCGTACGTGGGCAGCGGGACGCGGCGGGCGCCGGTCCCCTCGTACAGCGCCTCCCAGCGGACGGGGACGCCGCGCGCGTACAGCGATCCGACCGCCAGGAGGAGGGTGCCCGCCTCGTCGCGGCCCCGGCGCAGGGCGGGCACGGCGCCCTCGGTGAGGGCGGAGAGGACGCCGTCGGGGCCGATCTCCAGGTACGAGGTGACGCCCTCGGCGGCCAGGGTGTCCACGGCGTCGGCGAAGCGGACGGTGCCCCGCACCTGGTCGGCCCAGTAGGCGGCCGTGCGCAGGTCGTCACCGGTCGCGAGCCGGCCGGTGAGGGTGGAGACGACCGCGATGTCCGGTGCCGTGTACGTGAGTTCGGAGGCGACGGCCGTGAACTCCGCCAGCATCGGGTCCATCAGAGGCGAGTGGAAGGCGTGGCTGACCGACAGGCGCTTGGTCTTGCGACCCAGCTCCGCCAGCTTCCCGGCCGCCGCGAGGACGGCCGTCTCCTCACCGGAGAGGACCACGGAGGCGGGGCCGTTGACGGCGGCGACCGAGACGGCACCGTCGAGCAGGGGGATCACCTCCTCCTCGGTGGCCTGTACGGCGACCATCGCACCGCCCTCCGGCAGCGCCTGCATCAGCCGCGCCCGCGCCACCACCAGGCGGACCGCGTCCTGGAGCGAGAAGACCCCGGCGACGTGCGCGGCGGCGAGCTCGCCGATGGAGTGCCCGGCGACGAAGTCCGGCTTCACGCCCCAGGACTCCACCAGCCGGAAGAGCGCGACCTCGACCGCGAACAGCGCGGGCTGCGTCCAGCCGGTCTCGTCCAGCCCCTCCCCCGACGCGATCACTTCGCGCACCGAACCGCCCAGACCCGCGTCCAGGAGATCCGCGATCTCGTCGAAGGCCGACGCGAACACCGGGAACGAGGCGTGCAGTTCACGGGCCATTCCGGCGCGCTGGGCGCCCTGGCCGGTGAAGAGGAAGCCGAGCCGGCCGCCCGCGCGCTCGCCGTGGACCAGGCCCGGGGCCGTACCGCCCTCGGCCAGGGCGCGGACCCCGGCGAGGAGTTCGGCCCGGTCGCGGCCCGTCACCACCGCCCGGTGGTCCAGCGAGGCGCGACCGGTCGCCAGGGAGAAGCCGACGTCCAGGGGGGAGACGCCAAGGTCCGCCGTGAGGCGGGCGTAGAGGCGGCGGGCCTGGTCGCGCAGGGCGTCGGCGGTCTTGCCGGAGACGGTCCACGGGACGACGGGCAGGGCGGTCGGCCCGTCCGTGCTCCCGGGGGTCTCCTCCGGTTCCGCCGGTGCGGGCAGGGGCTCCTCGATGATGACGTGGGCGTTGGTGCCGCCGAAGCCGAAGGAGGAGACGGCGGCGCGGCGCGGGGTGGCGGTCCTGGGCCAGGGCCTGGCCTCGTGGAGGAGGGCGATGGCGCCCGCGTCCCAGTCGACGTGGGTGGTGGGCCGGTCCGCGTGGAGGGTGCGGGGCAGCACCTCGTGCTCCATGGCCTGGATCATCTTGATGATGCCGCCGACACCGGCGGCGGCCTGGGCGTGGGCGATGTTCGACTTGAGGGAGCCGAGGTGGAGGGGGCGGTCGCCGGGCCGGTCCTGGCCGTAGGTGGCGAAGAGGGCCTGGGCCTCGATGGGGTCGCCGAGGCGGGTGCCGGTGCCGTGCGCCTCGACGGCGTCGATGTCGGCGGGGGTGAGGCCGGCGCTCGCCAGGGCCTGGCGGATGACGCGTTCCTGCGCGGGGCCGTTGGGGGCGGTCAGCCCGTTGGAGGCGCCGTCCTGGTTGACGGCCGAGCCGCGGACGACGGCGAGGACCCGGTGGCCGTGGCGGCGGGCGTCGGACAGCTTCTCCAGGAGGAGGAGGCCGACGCCCTCGGCCCAGCCGGTGCCGTCGGCGTCGGCGGAGAAGGACTTGCTGCGGCCGTCGGCGGCGAGGCCCCGCAGGCGGGAGAACTCGACGAAGGCGACGGGGGTGGACATGACGGTGACGCCGCCCGCGAGGGCGAGTTCGCACTCGCCGCGCCGCAGGGCGTTGGCGGCGAGGTGAAGGGCGACGAGGGAGGACGAGCAGGCCGTGTCGACGGTGACGGCGGGCCCTTCGAGGCCGTACGTGTAGGCGACGCGGCCGGAGGCGATGGAGCCCGCGCTGCCGCTGAAGAGGTAGCCCTCGAAGCCCTCCGGGGGGAGGTGGGGGCGGGAGCCGTAGTCGTTGTACATGACGCCGGTGAAGACGCCCGTGCGGGTGCCCTTGAGGGAGACGGGGTCGATGCCGGCGCGTTCGAAGGTCTCCCAGGCGGTCTCCAGGAGGAGGCGCTGCTGCGGGTCGGCGGCGAGGGCCTCGCGGGGGGACATGCCGAAGAGCTCCGGGTCGAAGAGGTCGGCGTCGTAGAGGAAGCCGCCCTCGCGGGAGTAGGAGGTGCCGGTCTTCTCGGGGTCGGGGTCGTAGAGGTGCTCCAGGTCCCAGCCCCGGTCGGTGGGGAAGTCGGAGACGGCGTCGACGCCGTCGGCCACCAGGCGCCACAGGTCCTCGGGGGAGGCGACGCCGCCGGGGTAGCGGCAGGCCATGGAGACGATCGCGATCGGCTCCTGCTCCTTGTCCTCGACCTCGCGGAGACGCTTGCGGGCGTCTCGGGCGTCGGCGATGGCCCTCTTGAGGTATTCGCGGAGTTGTACCTCGTCAGCCACGTGAATTCAGCTCCCGGGTGGTGGTGTGTGCGTCGGGCGTGGGGCGTGGGGGTGGTGCCGCGCCGGGGGTCGGCGCGGCACCGGGCGGGGCGGGCGGCGGGTCAGTCCAGGTCGTCGAGGAGCGCGAAGAGTTCCTCGTCGCTCGCCGTCTCCAGGTCCTGGTCGTCCTCGGGGGCGTCCTGCGGGCCGCCGTGCGCGGTCTCGGCCGTCCTGAGGAGGTCCCGCAGGCGGGCGGTGATGAGGTCACGGGCCTCCTGGTCGGGTGCGGCGGCGGCGATGGCCGCCTCCAGTCCGGCGAGGGGGGTGAGGACGGGGTCGGCGGGCGACGCCTCGCGGACGGCGAGGCCGTCGAGGAGGTGGGCGGCGAGCGCCTGCGGGGTGGGGTGGTCGAAGACGAGCGTGGTGGGCAGGCGCAGTCCGGTGGCCCGGTTGAGCTGGTTGCGCAGTTCGACGGCGGTGAGCGAGTCGAAGCCGAGCTCCTGGAAGGCGCGGTCGGGGGCGATGCCGCCGGGGTCGCCGTGGCCGAGGACGCCGGCGACCTGGGCGCGGACGAGGTCGGTGAGGGTGCGGGCGCGGTCGGCGGGGCCGAGGGCGGCGAGCCGTTCGGCGAGCGGGGGCTGGCCGTCGGTGCCGTCGCCCGCGGTGGCGGCGGTGCGGCGGGCGGCCGGTCCGGCCAGGGCGCGCAGGACGGGCGGCAGGTCGTCGCCCCGGCTGCGCAGGGCCGCCGTGTCGAGGCGGGTGACGGCGAGGACGGCCTCGCCGGTGGCGGGGGCGGCGTCGAAGAGCGCGGTGGCCTCGCGGGTGGCGAGGGGGCGCAGGCCGACGCGGGCCAGGCGGCGCAGGTCGGTCTCGTCGAGGCCGCCGGAGAGGGTGCTGGCCTCGGCCCACAGGCCCCAGGCGAGGGAGAGGCCGGGCAGGCCGTGGGCGCGGCGGTGGGCGGCGAGGGCGTCGAGGAAGGTGTTTCCGGCGGCGTAGTTGGCCTGTCCGGCGGTGCCGATGAGGCCGGCGACGGAGGAGTAGAGGACGAAGGCGGTGAGGTCGAGGTGGCGGGTGAGGTCGTGGAGGTGCCAGGCGGCGTCGATCTTGGGCCGCAGGACGGTGTCGAGGCGGTCGGGGGTGAGCTGGGCGGCGATGCCGTCGTCGAGGACGCCGGCGGTGTGCACGACGGCGGTCAGCGGGTGTTCGGCCGGGATCGCGGCGAGGACGGCGGCGAGGGCGGCGCGGTCGGTGACGTCGCAGGCGGCGGTGGAGACGTGGGCGCCGAGGGCTTCGAGTCCGGTGCGGAGTTCGGCGGCGCCGGGGGCGTCGGGGCCGCGGCGGCTGAGGAGGAGGAGCCGGCGGGCGCCGTGCTCGGTGACGAGGTGGCGGGCGATGACGGTGCCGAGGGCGCCGGTGGCGCCGGTGACGAGGACGGTGCCCCGGTCCCAGGCGGGGGCGGCCTGCGGTTCGGCGGGCGGGGTGGTGCGGGTGAGGCGCGGGACGGCGAGGGCGGCGGCGCGCACGGCGGTCTGGGGTTCGCCGCTCGCGACGGCGGCGTCGAGGAGCCGGTCCTCGGCGGCACGGTCGGCGGGGGCGGCGGCCGGGTCGAGGTCGACGAGGACGACGCGGCCGGGGTTCTCGGTCTGGACGGACCTGAGGAGGCCCCAGACTCCGGCGTGGACCGGGTCGGCGACGTCCTCGGTGCCGGTGGCGACGGCGCCCCGGGTGGTGACGAGGAGGCGGGTGCGGGCGAGCCGGTCGTCGGCGAGCCAGGCCCGTACGGTGCGCAGGACGCGGTGGACGGCGGCGCGGGCCCGGTCGGGCAGGCCGGGGTCGTCCCCGGGGACGGCGGGACCGTCGGCGGCGGCGGTGAGGTGGAGGAGGGCGGGGGCCTCGGCGCCGTCGTCGAGCGCGGCGGTCAGGGCGCGTACGGCGTCGTCGTCGACGATCTCCGTCCGGGCGGTGCCGGGCGGGACGGGTCCGGGGGCGGGCAGCGGGGTCCAGGCGAGGGCGAACAGGCCGTCGCGGGCGGTCGTGCCGGCCCCGCGGAGGGCGTCCTCGGCGAGGGGGCGGAGCAGGAGGGAGTCCGCGGTGGCGACGGGGGCGCCGGTGCCGTCGGCGACGGTGAGGGCGGCGCGCAGCGCGTCGGGGGCGGTGCGGTCGAGGGAGAGGCGGACGCGCAGGACGGTGGCGCCGGTGGCGTGCAGGCCGACGCCGGACCAGGAGAACGGCAGCCAGGAGGTGCCGCCGGGGGCGGTGACGCCGGGGAGCAGCGGGTGCAGGGCGGCGTCGAGGAGGGCGGGGTGGAGGCCGAAGCGGGGGGCGTCGGCGCGGTGGTCGTCGGGGAGGGCGACCTCGGCGTAGAGGTCGTCGCCGGCCGTCCACAGGCGGCGCAGGCCGCGGAAGGCGTCCTGGTAGCCGTATCCGGCGGCGGCGAGCCGGTCGTAGACGCCGTCGAGGTCGGTCTCGGTGGCGCCGGCCGGCGGCCAGACGGGCAGCCCCTCGGGGGCCGGGGTGCCGGTGGCGGCGGCGAGGCGGCCCTCGGCGTGCAGGGTCCAGGGCTGTTCGGTGCCGTCGTCGTCGCCGTCGGGGCGGGCGTAGACGGCGAGGGCGCGGCCGCCGTCGGCGTCAGGTTCGCCGGTGACGAGCTGGAGCTGGACGGCGCCCCGTTCGGGCAGGAGGAGGGGGGCGGCGAGGGTCAGTTCGTCGACCCGGTCGAGGCCGACCCGGTCGGCGGCGGCCAGGGCCAGGTCGAGGAGGCCGGTGGCGGGCAGCAGGACGGTGTCCTGGACGGCGTGGCCGTCGAGCCAGGGGTGGGTGCGGCGGGAGAGCCGGCCGGTGAGGAGGTACGCGTCCCGGTCGGCGACGCGGACGGCCGCGCCGAGCAGCGGGTGGCCGGTGGCGGCGAGGCCGAGGCCCTCGGCGTCGCCGGGGGCGGTGTCGCCCTCCAGCCAGTAGCGGGAGCGGTCGAAGGAGTAGGTGGGCAGGTCGGTGCGGCGGGCGCCGGGGAAGTACGTGTCCCAGTCGGGGCGGGCGCCGCGCAGCACGGTGCCGGCGAGGGCGGCCGCGGCGGTCTCGGTCTCGGGGCGGCCCGCGCGCAGCATGGGGGCGAGGAGGCCCGCCTCGCGGGTCAGGCAGTCCTGGGCCATGGCGGTGAGGACGCCGTCGGGGCCCATCTCCACGTAGTCGGTGACGCCGAGTTCCTCCAGGTGGCGGATGCCGTCGTGGAAGCGGACCGCGCCGCGGATGTGGTCGGCCCAGTAGCCGGGCGAGGTGAGCTGCTCGGTGGTGGCGAGGACACCGGTGACGTTGGAGACGACGGGGATGCGGGGGGCGTGGTAGGTGAGGCATTCGGCGACGGCGCGGAACTCGTCGAGGACCTCGTCCATGTGCGGGGAGTGGAAGGCGTGGCTGACGGGCAGTCGCTTCGTCTTGTGGCCGCGGGCCCGCCACAGGGTGCTGATCTCGGCGACGAGGGCCTCGTCGCCGGAGATGACGGTGGAGCGGGGGCCGTTGAGTCCGGCGATGGCGACGGCGTTCGGGTCGTGGTCGGCGAGCAGGGCCCGTACCTCCTCCTCGCTCGCCTGGAGGGCGGCCATGGCGCCGCCCTCGCGGGCGGCCTGCATGAGCCGGCCGCGTTCAGCGACGAGGGTGCAGGCGTCGGCGAGGTCGAGGACCCCGGCGAGGTGGGCGGCGGTGACCTCGCCGATGGAGTGGCCGAGGAGGTAGTCGGGGGTGAGGCCGTGGTGTTCGGCGAGGCGGAAGAGGGCGACCTCGATGGCGAAGAGGGCGGCCTGGGTGAAGGCGGTCTGGTCGATGAGGGCGGAGTCGGCGGAGCCGGCGGGGGCGAAGAGGACGTCCTTGACGGGGCGGAACAGTTCGGTGTCGAGGTGGGCGCACACCTCGTCGAGGGCCCGGCGGAAGACGGGGGACGCCGCGTACAGGTCGCGGCCCATGCCGAGCCGCTGGCTGCCCTGGCCGGTGAAGAGGAAGGCGGTACGGCCCCGGGGGCCGGGGGCGGCGCGGACGACGGCGGGGGCCGTCTCGCCCCGGGCGAGGGCGGCGAGGCCGTCGAGGAGGGTGGTGCGGTCGGTGGCGAGGACGGCGGCGCGGTGGTCCAGGGCGGCGCGGGTGGTGGCCAGGGAGAGGCCGGTGTCGTGGATGTCGTGGCCGGGGTGGTCGGTGAGGTGCCGGTGGAGGCGTTCGGCCTGGCGGCGCAGGGCGGGCTCGTCCTTGGCGGTGAGCAGCCAGGGGCGGGGGGTGGTGTCGTCGCCGGGGGCCGGGGCCTGGGTCCGGGCCGGGGTCGGGGCCTGGGGGGCTTCGAGGATGACGTGGGCGTTGGTGCCGCTGATGCCGAAGGAGGAGACGGCGGCGCGGGCCGGGCGGCCGGTCTCGGGCCAGGCGCGGGCCTCGGTGAGGAGTTCGACCGCGCCGGTCTCCCAGTCGATGTGCGGGGAGGGGTTCTCGGCGTGGAGGGTGCGGGGCAGGGTGCCGTGGCGCATGGCCTGGATCATCTTGATGACGCCGCCGACGCCGGCGGCGGCCTGGGCGTGCCCGATGTTCGACTTGAGGGAGCCGAGGTAGAGCGGCCGGTCCTCGGGCCGGTCCTGGCCGTAGGTGGCGAGGAGGGCCTGGGCTTCGATGGGGTCGCCGAGGCTGGTGCCGGTGCCGTGCGCCTCGACGGCGTCGACGTCGGCGGGGGCGAGGCCCGCCCCGGCGAGGGCCTGGCGGATGACGCGTTCCTGGGCGGGGCCGTTGGGGGCGGTCAGCCCGTTGGAGGCGCCGTCCTGGTTGACGGCCGAGCCGCGCAGCACGGCGAGGACCCGGTGGCCCCGGCGGCGGGCGTCGGAGAGCCGCTCGACGAGGAGGAGGCCGACGCCCTCGGCCCAGCCGGTGCCGGAGGCGTCGGCGGAGAAGGAGCGGCAGCGGCCGTCGGTGGACAGGCCGCGCTGGCGGGAGAACTCGACGAAGGTGTGGGGGCCGGACATGACGGTGACGCCGCCCGCGAGGGCGAGGTCGCACTCGCCCTGGCGCAGGGCGCCGGCGGCGAGGTGGAGGGCGACGAGGGAGGAGGAGCAGGCGGTGTCGACGGTGAGGGCGGGGCCTTCGAGGCCGTAGGTGTAGGCGAGGCGGCCGGAGACGACGCTGGAGAGGTTCCCGGCGAGGAGGAAGCCCTCGAACTCCTCGGGGCTCTTGGCGAGCCGGGAGGCGTAGTCGTCGTACATGGCGCCGGTGAAGACGCCGGTGGGGGTGCCGCGCAGGGTGGCCGGGTCGATGCCGGCGCTCTCGAAGGTCTCCCAGGCGGTCTCCAGGAGGAGGCGCTGCTGCGGGTCGGTGGCGGTGGCCTCGCGGGGCGACATGCCGAAGAAGGCGGGGTCGAAGCGGTCGGCGTCGTGGAGGAAGCCGCCGTGGCGGGTGTAGGAGGTGCCGGTCTTCTCCGGGTCGGGGTCGTAGAGGGCGTCCAGGTCCCAGCCGCGGTTGTCGGGGAAGGCGCTGATGGCGTCGGTGCCGTCGGCGACGAGCCGCCACAGGTCGTCGGGGGAGGCGACGCCGCCGGGGAAGCGGCAGGCCATGCCGACGATGGCGATCGGTTCGTCGGCGGTCGCGGCCGGGCGGCGGACCGGGGCGGCGGCCGGGGTGCTGCCCGCGGTCCGCCGGTGCAGGTGGGCGGCGAGGGCGGCGGGCGAGGGGTGGTCGAAGACGGCGGTGGCGGGCAGCCGCAGTCCGGTGAGGGTGTTGAGCCGGTTGCGGAGTTCGACGGCGGCCAGGGAGTCGAAGCCGAGCTCCTTGAAGGCGCGGTCGGGGTCGATCCCGTCGGGGGCGGCGTGGCCGAGGACGCCCGCGACGGCGCCCCGGACGAGGTCGGAGACGGCGGTCCGGCCCTCTTCCTCGGGGAGGGCGGCGATCCGGCCGGCCCAGCCGTCGGTGCCGCCCGCCGCCGGGCTCGGGGCGGCCGCGGCCCGCGCGGGGGCGGGGCGGGAGCGGACGAGGGCGCGGAGCAGGGCGGGGGGCCGGCCGTCGGCGCCGCGCAGCCGGGCGGGGTCGAGGAGGGCGGGGACGAGGAGCGCGTCGTCGGTGGCGAGCGCGGTGTCGAGGAGGGCGAGGCCGGTGTCCGGGTCGAGGGGGGTGATGCCGGCGCGGGTCCAGCGGGCGAGGTCGGCCTCGCCGAGCCGGGCGCCCATGCCGTGGCTGGAGTCCCACAGGCCCCAGGCGAGGGAGAGGCCGGGCAGGCCCTGGGCGCGGCGGTGGGCGGCGAGGGCGTCCAGGTAGGTGTTGGCGGCGGCGTAGTTGGCCTGTCCGGCGGTGCCGGTGAGGCCGGAGACGGAGGAGAAGAGGACGAAGGCGGCGAGGTCGAGGTCGCGGGTCTGCTCGTGCAGGTGCCAGGCGGCGTCCGCCTTGGGCCGCAGGACGTCCGCCAGCTGCCCGGGGGTGAGGGAGCCGAGGGTGGCGTCGTCGAGGACGCCGGCGGTGTGCACGACGGCGGTGAGCGGGTGGTCGGGGTCGATGCCGGCGAGGAGGGCGGCGACGGCGAGGGGGTCGGCGGCGTCGGCGGCGACCGTGGTGACGTGGGCGCCGAGGGCGGTGAGTTCGTCGGCGAGCCGGTCGGCGCCGGGGGTGGCGGGGCCGCGGCGGCTGGTGAGCAGCAGGTGGCGGACGCCGTGGGCGGTGACGAGGTGGCGGGCGAGGAGGCCGCCGAGGCCGCCGGTGCCGCCGGTGACGAGGACGGTGCCGTCGGGGTCGAGGCGGGGGGCGCCGTCGGGGGCGGGGGTCCGGTCGCGGCTGAGCCGGGGGGCGTGGATCCGGGTGCCGCGCAGGGCGAGCTGGGGTTCGTCGGCGGCGAGGGCGGCGGGCAGCCGTTCCTCGGCCTCGGGGCCGCCGTCGGTGTCGACGAGGACGATCCGGCCGGGGTGCTCGCTCTGGGCGGTGCGCAGCAGGCCCCACAGGGGGGCGGCGGCGAGGCCGGGGACGGGGTCGCCGGGGGTGGTGGCGACCGCGCCGGTGGTGACGAACGCGAAGCGGGTGCCGGCCCGTTCGAGGTCGTCGTCGGCGAGGAGGCGCTGGGCGAGGGCGAGGGTGCGGGCGGCCGTCTCGTGGGCGGCGGCCGGGGTGTGGGGGGCGGGGTCGGGGGTGATCCGGACGACGAGGACGTCGGCTTCTTCGCCGTCGGCGGCGAGGGCGGCCGGGTCGGTGGTGTCGGGGAGTTCGGTGACGCGCGGCGCGGGTCCGGTGGGGGCGGCCGGGCCGGTGAGGGGCGTCCAGGCGACGGTGAAGAGGCCGTCGGTGGTGGGCGCGGGGGCGATCCGGTCCTTGGCGACGGGCCGCAGGAGGAGGGTGTCGACGGCGGCGACGGGGGCGCCCGCCGCGTCGGCGAGGTGCAGGGCGACGGTGTCGGGGCCGGTCGGGGTGACGCGGACGCGCAGGGTGGTGGCGCCGGAGGCGTAGGGGGTGACGCCGCTCCAGGCGAAGGGGAGGCGGATGGTGTCGGGCGCGTCGGGGTCGGCGGCGTCGAGGACGACGGGGTGGAGGACGGCGTCGAGGAGGGCGGGGTGGACGCCGTACCGGGCGGCGGCCCCGTGCTGCTCGTCGGGGAGGGCGACCTCGGCGTACGTGCTGCCGTCGGCGCCGTCCCAGAGGGCGCGCAGGCCCTGGAAGACGGGGCCGTACCCGTAGCCGAGGGCGGCGAGCCGGGGGTAGGCGTCGTCGGTGGGGCGGGGCCGGGCGCCGGCGGGCGGCCAGGCGCGCAGGGCGTCGAAGGCGGGGTCCTCGGCGGCCGGGTCGGGGGCGGGGGCGAGGGTGCCGGAGACGTGGCGGGTCCAGGCGGCCTGCTCCTCGTCGGTGTCGGGCCGGGAGTGGAGGGTGAAGGAGCGGGCGCCGGAGGCGTCGGGGGCGGCGACGGCGAGCTGGACGCGGACGGCGTCGCGTTCCCCGGGCAGGGCGAGGGGGGCTTCCAGGGTGAGTTCGGCGAGGTGCTCGGCGCCGGCCGCGCGGCCCGCCGCGGTGGCGAGTTCGACGAAGGCGGTGGCGGGGACGAGGACGGTGTCCTGGATGCGGTGGTCGGCGAGCCAGGGGTGGGCGGTGGTGGAGAGCCGGCTGGTGAGGACGAGGCCGTCGCGGTCGGCGAGTTCGACGGAGGTGGCCAGGAGCGGGTGTCCGGCCGGGTCGAGGCCGAGGCTGCGGGCGTCGGTGCGGGCCTCGGGCCGCAGCCAGTAGGGGGCGCGGGTGAAGGCGTAGGTGGGCAGGTCGGCGCGGGCGGCGCCGGGGAAGAACGACGCCAGGTCGAGGGGGGCGCCCAGGGTGTGGGCGGTGGCGAGTCCGGTGGCGAGCGCGGTGGTCTGCGGGCGGCCGGCCCGCTGGAGGGCGACGGCCCGGGAGCCGGGGGCGCGGAAGGAGCCGGCGGCCATGGCGGTGAGGACGGCGTCGGGGCCGGCCTCGACGAAGACGGTGACGCCCTCGTCCTCCAGGGTGCGGGTGGCGTCGAGGAAGCGGACGGCGCCGCGGATCTGGCGCACCCAGTAGTCGGCGGTGCGCAGGTCGTCGCCGGTGGCGAGCGCGCCGGTGAGGGTGGAGACGACCGGGACGCGCGGCGCGTGGTAGGTCAGGGTCTCGGCGACGGCGCGGAAGGCGTCGAGGATCTCGTCCATGTGCGGCGAGTGGAAGGCGTGGCTGACCGTGAGGCGGCGGGTCTTGCGGCCCTGGGCGTGCCAGGTCCCGGCGACGGCCTCGGCGGCCTCGGCGTCGCCGGAGACGACGACGGCGTCGGGGCCGTTGACGGCGGCGACGGCGAGCCGGTCCGCGTACGGGGCGAGGGTCGGGGCGATCTCGTCCTCGGAGGCCTGGACGGCGATCATCGCGCCGCCGGGGGTGGCGGCCTGCATGAGCCGGCCCCGGGCGGCGACGAGCGCGGCGGCGTCGTCGAGGGAGAGGACGCCGGCGGCGTGCGCGGCGGCGATCTCGCCGACGGAGTGTCCGGCGACCGCGTCGGGGGTGAGGCCGTGGGCCCGGAGCAGCGCGTGGAGGGCGGTCTCCAGGGCGAAGAGGGCGGGCTGGGTGGCGCGCGTCTCGTGGAGCGGCGCGGAGTCGTCCGTACCGGCGTCGGCGAACATGACGTCGCGCAGCGGGCGGCCGAGGTCGAGGTGCGGGTCGAGGGCGGCGCACGCCCGGTCGAGGGCGGCGGCGAAGACGGGCTGGGTCTCGTACAGTTCGCGGCCCATGCCGGGGTGCTGGGCGCCCTGGCCGGTGAAGAGGAGGGCGGTGCGGCCCGCTCGGGCGGCGGAGCCGGTCACCAGGTGGGGGGCGTCGAGGCCGTGGCGCAGCGCGTCGAGGCCGGTGCGGAGGTCGTCGGCGGTGGTGCCGGTGACGACGGCCCGCTCGGTCCAGGTGGCGCGGGTGGTGGCGAGGGCGAGGCCGACGGCGGCGGGGTCGGTGTCCACCGGGTCGGCCCCGGGGGCGGTGGCAGCGGCCGCGGCGCCGGTGGCCGCGGTCTCGGGGGCCGCGGTGCCGGTGGCCGCGGTGAGGTGCTGGTGGAGGCGTTCGGCCTGGGCGGCGAGGGCGGTCCGGTCGGGGGCGGACAGGGCCCACAGGACGGGTGCGGTGCCGGATGCCGGGGCGTCCCGCTCCGCCGGGGGCCGGGCCGCGTCGCACGGTTCCGCCTGTTCGACGATGACATGGGCGTTGGTGCCGCTGATGCCGAAGGAGGAGACGGCGGCGCGGGCCGGGCGGCCGGTCTCGGGCCAGGCGCGGGCCTCGGTGAGGAGCTCGACCGCGCCGGCCTGCCAGTCGGCGTGCGGGGTGGGCTCGGTGACGTGCAGGGTGCGCGGCAGCAGGCCGTGCCGCATGGCCTGCACCATCTTGATGACGCCGCCGACGCCGGCGGCGGCCTGGGCGTGCCCGATGTTCGACTTGAGGGAGCCGAGGTAGACGGGGTGCCGGTCGTCCCGGCCGCTGCCGTAGGTGGCGAGCAGGGCCTCGGCCTCGATGGGGTCGCCGAGGCGGGTGCCGGTACCGTGCGCCTCGACGGCGTCGACGTCGGCGGGGGTGAGGCGGGCGTCGGCGAGGGCCTGGCGGATGACGCGTTCCTGGGAGGGCCCGTTGGGGGCGGTCAGGCCGTTGGAGGCGCCGTCCTGGTTGACGGCCGTCCCCCGGACGACGGCGAGGACCCGGTGGCCGTGGCGGCGGGCGTCGGAGAGCCGCTCGACGAGGAGGAGGCCGACGCCCTCCGCCCAGGAGGTGCCGTCGGCGTCGGCGGAGAAGGACTTGCTGCGGCCGTCGGCGGCGAGGCCCCGCTGCCGGGAGAACTCCACGAACATGCCGGGCGCGGACATGACGGTCGCGCCGCCCGCCAGGGCGAGGGTCGTCTCGCCCTGGCGCAGCGACCGGACGGCCATGTGGAGGGCGACGAGGGAGGAGGAGCAGGCGGTGTCGACGGTGAGCGCGGGGCCGACGAGGCCGAGCTGGTAGGCGATGCGGCCGGACATGACGCTGCTGGTGGAGCCGGTGAGGAGGTGGCCCTCGACGCTCTGGGGGGCGTCGTGCAGGCGCGGCCCGTAGTCGAGGGCGGTGGCGCCGACGAAGACGCCGGTGCGGCTGCCCTTGAGGGTGTGCGGGTCGATGCCGGCGCGCTCGACGGCCTCCCACGCGGTCTCCAGGAGGAGGCGCTGCTGCGGGTCCATGGCGAGGGCCTCGCGGGGCGAGATGCCGAAGAAGCCGGCGTCGAAGAGGGCCGCGTCGTGGAGGAAGCCTCCTTCGTCGACGGAGCTCTTGCCGGAGCGTTCGGGGTCCCGGTCGTACAGGTCCTCGTCCCAGCCCCGGTCGGTGGGGAAGCCGGAGATGGCGTCGGTGCCGTCGGCGACGAGCCGCCACAGGTCCTCGGGGGAGGCGACGCCGCCGGGGTAGCGGCAGGCCATGCCGACGATGGCGATGGGCTCGTCGTCCTGGAGCGGGGTGGGGGACGGTACGTCGTCGGCGGTGCCGGCCGTGCCGGTGAGTCCGGCCTCCAGGTGGGCGGCGAGCGCCTCCGGGGTGGGGTGGTCGAAGAGGAGGCCGCCGGCCAGGCGCAGTCCGGTGGCCTCGGCGAGCCGGTCGCGCAGCTCGACGGACATGAGGGAGTCGAAGCCGAGGTCCTTGAAGGAGGTGCGGGCGTCGGCGCGGCGCCCGTCGTCGTGGCCGAGGACGGCGGCGATGTGCGCGGCGGTCAGGTCGGTGACGGCGCGGGACCGCTCGGCGGGGGTCAGCGCGGCCAGCCGGGCGCCGAGCGCGCCCCGGGGGGC
The DNA here is from genome assembly GCF_014650175.1 of Streptomyces termitum. Taxonomy (GTDB): domain Bacteria; phylum Actinomycetota; class Actinomycetes; order Streptomycetales; family Streptomycetaceae; genus Streptomyces; species Streptomyces termitum. The sequence continues at coordinate 14,057 of NZ_BMUL01000023.1, read as the reverse complement.
GGGGGCGGAATCCGTCCGCTCGGCGGGGGCGGCCGGGAGGGCGGGGGCGGCGCGGCCGGTGCCGCGGGCGTCGATCCAGTACCGCTCGCGCTGGAAGGCGTACGTGGGCAGGGGGACGCGGCGGGCGCCGGTCCCCTCGTACAGCGCCTCCCAGTCGACGGGGACGCCCCGGGTGAAGAGGGTGGCGAGGGCGGTGAGCAGGCCGGTGACCTCGTCGCGGCCCCGGCGCAGGGCGGGCACGGCTCCTTCGGCGAGGGCGGAGAGGACGCCGTCGGGGCCGATCTCCAGGTACGAGGTGACGCCCTCGGCGGCCAGGGTGTCCACGGCGTCGGCGAAGCGGACGGTGCCCCGGACCTGGTCGGCCCAGTACTGGGCGGTGCGCAGGTCGTCGCCGGTGGCGAGCGCGCCGGTGAGGGTGGAGACGACCGGTATCTCCGGTGCCGTGTAGGCGAGTTCGGAGGCGCGGGCCGTGAACTCCGCCAGCATCGGGTCCATCAGCGGCGAGTGGAAGGCGTGACTGACCGAGAGCCGCTTGGTCTTGCGGCCCTGCTCCGCGAGCTTCTCCGCCGCCGCGAGGACGGCGGTCTCGTCGCCGGAGAGGACCACGGAGGCGGGGCCGTTGACCGCCGCGACCGCCACCGCGTCGTCGAGGAACGGCAGCACCTCGTCCTCGGTGGCCTGTACGGCGACCATCGCGCCGCCCTTCGGCAGCGCCTGCATCAGCCGCGCCCGCGCCACCACCAGACGGACCGCGTCCTCCAGCGAGAACACCCCGGCCACGTGCGCGGCGGCGAGCTCACCGATCGAGTGCCCGGCCACGAAGTCCGGGCGCACACCCCAGGACTCCACCAGCCGGAAGAGCGCGACCTCGACGGCGAACAGCGCGGGCTGCGTCCAACCGGTCTCGTCCAGCCCCTCCCCCGACGCGATCACTTCACGCACCGAACCGCCCAGACCCGCGTCCAGAAGGTCCGCGATCTCGTCGAAGGCGGCGGCGAACACCGGGAACGAGGCGTGCAGTTCACCCGCCATCCCGACGCGCTGCGCGCCCTGGCCGGTGAAGAGGAAGCCGAGCCGGCCGTCCCGCACCCGGCCGGTGACGACGCCCGCGTGGGGGGTGGCCCGGGCGAGGGAGTCGAGACCGGTGAGGAAACCTTCCTTCGCGTCGGCGAGGACGACGGCCCGCTCGTCGAAGAGGGTACGGGTGGCCAGCAGCGAGCGGCCGGTGTCGGCGGTGCCCGCCGCTCCCCCGCCGGCGAAGGTGCCGAGCCGCGCGGCCTGGGCGCGCAGGGCGTCCGGCGTCTTCGCGGAGAGGACCCAGGGCAGCACGCCCCGCCCGTCCGCCGGGGCCGGCTCCGGGGTCGCGGCGGCGGGGGCCTCGGTGACGACGACGTGGCAGTTGGTGCCGCCCATGCCGAAGGAGGAGACGCCCGCGACGAGGGGGCGGTCGGGGTGCGGCCAGGGGCCGAGGGCGCGCGGCACGGCGAGGCGGAGGGCGTCGAGGTCGATGGCCGGGTTCGGCGTCTCGAAGTTCAGGCTCGCGGGGATGCGCCGGTGGGTGAGGCTCAGCAGGGCCTTGAGCAGGCCGACCAGTCCGGCGGCCCCTTCCAGGTGGCCGACGTTGGTCTTCGCGGAACCGACGAGGAGGGGGTCGCCGGGGGCGCGGTGGGCGGTGAAGACGTCGCCGAGGGCGGCGGCCTCGATGGGGTCGCCGACGGGGGTGCCGGTGCCGTGCAGTTCGACGTACTGCACGTCGGAGGGGCTGATTCGAGCCTTTTCGTGGGCGGCGCGGATGACCTGCGCCTGGGCCGTGCGGCTGGGCACGGTGAGGCCGGGGGTGGCGCCGTCGTTGTTGACCGCGCTGCCCCGGATGACGCCGTAGATCCGGTCGCCGTCGGCGAGGGCCCGGTCCAGCGGCTTGAGGAGGACGGCGGCGCCGCCCTCGCCCCGGACGAAGCCGTCGGCGCGGGCGTCGAAGGTGTGGGCGGTGCCGGTCGGGGAGAGGCCGCCGAAGCGCTCCTCGGCGACGGCGCTCTCGCCCAGGATGTTGAGGTTGACGCCCGCCGCGATGGCGGTGGCGGACTCGCCCGAGCGGAGGGATTCGCAGGCCAGGTGCACGGCGACCAGCGAGGACGACTGGGCGGCGTCGACGGTGAGGCTCGGTCCGCGCAGGCCCAGGTGGTAGGAGACCCGGTTGGCGATGACGCCCCGGTTGAGGCCGGTCATCGAGTGCTGGGTGAGGGCCTGTTCGCCGTGCTGGTGGGCGAGGCCGGCGTAGTCGTCGCGGAGGGTGCCGACGAAGACGGCGGTACGGGAGTCGCGCAGCGCGGCGGGCAGGACGCCGGCGTCCTCCAGGGCCTCCCAGGCCAGTTCGAGGACGAGGCGCTGCTGCGGGTCCATGGCGGCGGCCTCGCGCGGCGAGATCCCGAAGAAGGCGGCGTCGAAGTCGCCGACGCCGTCGATGAACCCGCCCCGGCGGACGCCCGCTCCGGGGGCGGCGGCGGAGGTGTTCCAGCGGCCCTCGGGCACGTCGGTGATCGCGTCGGCGCCGTCGCGGAGCAGCTCCCAGAAGCCCGCCGGACCACAGTCGCCCGGAAGCCTGCCGGCCATGCCGATGACGGCCACGGCTCCTTCGTCCCCGCGCGGCGCCCGGTTCTCCACAGAATTGCCATTGCTCGTCATCGCGGTCGGCTGCCCTTTCTTGGCTGGCTTCGAAACGGCGTGAAAGCTGAGTCATCACGTCACCACACTCGAACGCCGACTTTAGAACCGGTCGGCCGATTTCCTCTCAACAGCCGCTCATGACCGGGTAACCGATGCGGTTTCCCTGTTCCGGCGCCGTTCCGTTACTGGGCGGTGGACATCCGGTGAGGCGGTCCCGGATACGTTCGGAACGCTTCTGCGCCGGAAACACGCCAACTCCTCGGCGTCACGTCTGAAGAAAGCAGGGAAAGCTCGTCATGAGTCTTCTGACCAACGATGTGGAAAAGCACACCGCGTTGTACGAGGCGGCCTTCAACTCGGGGGACGCCGACGCGGTGAACGCGATGTACACCGATGAGGCCGTCGCCGTCTGGGAGCCCGGCCGGCCGCTCTCCGGCGAGGCCCGCAAGGCGGCCGTCAAGGAGTTCCTGGCCCGCAAGCCGAAGATGAGCGCCAAGCCGCGCCAGTCGTTCGTGACGGGTGACACCGCGCTGCTGATCGTGGACTGGTCGATCGCCACCGTCGACGACGACGGCGCGCCCGAGCTGCTGACGGGCGTGGGCGTCGACGTCCTGCGCAAGGGCGCGGACGGCAACTGGCGCTACGCGATCGACGACCCGTACGGCGAGCAGTAGGCGGTTCCGGTCCGGCCGGTCCCGGGCCCGTACGGGTCCCCGGGCCGCCGGGGCCGGCCGGACCGCCCCCCGTGGCAGCAGGCCGCGGACCGCGCGCAGCGCACACTGCGCCCGGTCCGCGGCCTCGTCGCGTCCCGGGCCCCCGCACGGCGGCAGGACGGGCCCACGCGCACGGACGGCCCGGCTCGCGCACGCGGACGGCCGGGCCTCGCGTGGCAGTGGGACGGCCCGTACACCCGGACGGCCGGAGAGCGCGCACGCGGACGGCCGGAGGCCGGGGACGGGGGCCCTCTCCCCCGTCCCCGGCCTCCGGCCGTCCGGTCCTGCCGTCCCGTCTAGAAGAACTCGGTGTCCGGGTCGAGGCCGACGAGGATCCGGCCGTACGCCTCGAAGCCGCCGAGCGGCGCCATCAGGCCGTGCAGGGCGAGCCCCTGGATGTCCCGGTGGACGCGCTGGAAGGGCTGGGCGCGCTGGATGACGGACGCGCCGCTGACCGAGTGCAGGAGGTCGACGGCCTCCTTCGCCAGCAGGACGGCGTACGTGATCCGGCTGCGGATCTCCACCCGGTCGTTCACGCCGAGCCGCTCGTCGGCGTCGGCGGCGCCCTGCATGCGCAGGGTCCAGTCGTCGGCGAGCGCCTGGGCCGCGGCGATCTTGTTGGCGGCGGCGGCGACCTGGAACTGGATGTGCGGGTGCGCCCGCTGCTCCTCCCAGTGCGTGTAGGCGATGCTCTTGCCGGGGAGCCGGTCGAGGAAGAGTTCGAGGCCGGCGCGGGCCATGCCGATGTAGGCGGCGGCGGAGAGCGCCATCACGTAGGCGGTGAGCCCGTACTCCCGGCCGGTGCCGGCGGTGTGGGCGCGGTCGGCGACCTGGCCCTCCAGGACCTCGAAGCCGTCCACGACGCGGTGGGCGGGGACGAAGAGGTCCTTCACCGAGGAGGTGCAGCTGCCGGTGCCGGCGGCGGCGGTGACGTCCCAGTCGTCGGCGAGGGTCATCGCGGAGGCGGGCACGATCGCGTAGACCTCCTCGTGGACGTCGTCGGAGCGCTCCACGAGGGCGGCGAGGATGTTCCAGTCGGCGGCGCGGATGCCGGTGTTGAAGCGCCAGCCGCCGTTGAGGACGAAGCCGTCCTCGGTGCGGGTGGCGCGGCCGGTCGGGGTGAAGCCGCCGGAGACCTTCAGGGAGCCGCCGCTCGTCCCGTAGATCTCCTCCTGGGCGCGGTCGGGGTACTGGGAGACGATCCAGGCGCTGGAGATCCAGGCGTTGGCCACCCAGCCGGTCGATCCGCAGCCGCGGGCGATCTCCGCGACGACCGCGTGCTGGTCGGCGAGGGGGAGGTCGAGGCCGCCGAACCTGCGCGGGACGGCGGACCGGAAGACGCCGGCCTGCTCCAGCAGTTCGATGTTCTCCTCGACGAGCCAGCCTCGCTCCTCCGTGGCGGGTCCGTTCGCCCGGAGGGTGGGGACGAGCTCCCGCACCGCTTTCCGTAGGGTGCCGGAGTCGATGTCGACCGTGGCCATCCTGCTCTCCTCTGCCGTTTCGTCATTCGATTCCGGGCCGACTTTAATGCCGCCCGGTCTCCTTTCTTCCGTCGTCCGCTCACGCCCGGGTCATCGCCTCCGAAGGCCCCTGGTGAGTGGCGGGTTACCGCTGCGTGAGAAGTGTTCGGTGAAGTGCTGGGTAACTTCTTCGTGCACCTCTCTCAGGCGATCACATGCCATGATCAAGAAAGTGGGGCCTCATTCCCATGAGCATTCCCGGCGTCACCGTCGACTTCGACGTCAACAACCCGGATCTCACCGGAGACACCGACACCCAGAACGAGATCTTCATTCAGCTTTTCAACTCCGGCGACGGGGCGCTGTTCGACCTTCTGTACCGGGACGACGCGATCTCGAACTTCTCCGGATCTCCCCTGACGGGCGAGGCGCGGCTGGCGTTCTTCAAGGAGTTCCTGGCGCCCAAGCCGTTCCTGAAGGCCGAGGTGACCCATGCGTACGTGGCCGGCGACGTGGCCCTGATCGGCGTGCGGTTCAGCGTCGACAGCACCGGTCCGGACGGGGAGCCCGTGCGGCTGGAGGGCAGCTGCACCGACGTGCTGCGCCTCGGCGAGGACGGCCGGTGGCTCATGGCCATCGACCGGCCGGTCGCGGGAACTCTGCTGCCCGAGTGATCGGTTGACCCTTCGGGCCCGGTACGCCGTACCGGGCCCGGCGGGTGCGGTCCGCCGGTCCCGGCCGGGCCCGGCGGACCGGTCGCGGTGGGCCGGAGCGGCGCACCGCGATCCCCGTCCGAACCCCGTTCCGGCCGGTCGGCGGTCCGCATGGTTCCGGACGGCGTCGAACCGGCGGATGGAAACCGCAGGGACGGTTCATTACGCTGGTCGGCCTTGAGGGCCCGTCAGGCCGAGCCCCAGGCATCCACGGAGAGCACCATGGCAAAGCAGGAACGCGCGGTCCGTACGCGTGGGACGCTCATTCGGTCCGCAGCGGAGATCTTCGACACGGACGGCTTCGTCGCCGCCTCGATCTCCGCCATCAGCAGCCGGGCCGGGGTGAGCGGCGGTGCGCTCCACTTCCACTTCCCCAGCAAGAGCGCCCTGGCGGAGGCGATCGAGGCGGAGGCCGAACGCCGGCTCCGGCTGATCACCTGCCGGACGCCCGCGCCGTCCGAGTGTCCCCTGCGCCTGCTGGTCGACGCCTCCCACGAGCTGTTCGACCAGCTGAACAACGATGTCGTGCTGCGCGCCGGCTTCTCCCTGGGCTGCGAGGCGGCCTGGCGGGGCGAGGTGGACCTGCACGGGCAGTGGAAGGACTGGATCGGCAGCACGCTCGCCTCGGCCGCCGACCGGGGCGTCCTCGCGGACGGCACGGCGCCGGAGGACGCGGCGACGGTGGTGGCCGCGTCGACCGTGGGCTTCGAGGCACTCGGCCGGAAGAACCCCGAATGGCTCTCGCCGCAACGGCTCGGCCGTTTCTGGCGGTTCATGCTCCCCCGCCTGGAGCGGGAGGGGCGAGCGGAAGCGGTCTTTCAGAAAGGGACGCAGTGAACAGCATCTGGTTCCGGCGGTTCGGAACGGCCCCCGACGGCGCGGTGAAGCTGGTGTGCTTCCCGCACGCGGGCGGCGCGGCCAGCTCCTACCTGCCGCTCGTGAAGGCCCTGGCGGGACGGCTGGACGTGCTCGCCGTGCAGTACCCGGGCCGGCAGGACCGGCGCCGGGAGCGGCCCTTCGACAGCGTCGACGCGCTGGCCGGGGCCCTCGCCGAGGAGGTGCGGCCCCTCACCGGAGGGGCGTACGCCCTCTTCGGCCACAGCATGGGCGCCGTCGTCGCGTACGAGACGCTGCGGCGGCTGCTGCGCGACGGGCTTCCCGCGCCGCGCCGGCTGTACGTCTCCGGGCGCGGCGCCCCGGCGCCCCGGCCGCACGTCAACGACGTCCTCACCACCGACGCCGAGGTGCTCGCCGCGGTGCGCGCGCTCGGCGGCACCGTCCCGGACGTCCTGGACGACCCCGAACTGCGGGAGATGGTGATGCCGGCCCTGCGCGCCGACTACGGGGCGCTGGGCGCCTACCGCTGGTCCGGCGGGGCACCGCTGCCCGTGCCGGTCACCGCGCTGGTCGGCGACCGCGACCCGGTGGTGGACACGGCCGCGTCGGCCGGGTGGCGGGCGCACACGACGGGCGGTTTCGACCTGCGCGTCTTTCCCGGCGGGCACTTCTACCTCGACGCGCACGCCGCCGGTGTCGCGGACCTCGTCGTCGAGGGCCTCGCCGCCACGGGACTGCCGGCGGGCGCGGACGCCTGAGCGGAGCCGCACGCGCGAGGACCCGTACCGGAAGGATCGGTACGGGTCCTCGCGCGTGCGGCTCCACGGGAAAAGCCCCGGCGCGGACAGGGATCCCCTCACCTGTCCGCGCCGGGAGTCACACCCACCACCGGAAGGACGCGCGTCCGCGCGCCGTCGTCTCGCCGTGCCGGGGCCTCACCTCCTGCTCTCGTCGGTCCAGATGCGGCTGCTGAGGTCCGACCCGCGCAGCACCTGCACGCGCCAGGGGTCGATGCGCAGCACGTGGTACTTGGGGTCGTCGGGGCCGCCGCGCCAGAAGTTGAGCGGGTTGTAGCCGACGCCCGCCGGGCTCCCCTTGCGGTAGAGGTCCCACGCGTACCGCCGGGTCTCGGGGTCCTCGGCCCAGGTGGAGACGCTGTCGATGAAGACGGCGTTCTGGCGGGGGTTCCAGTACGAGTACGTGGTGTGCGGGTTGTTGGCCAGGTGCGCCACCTTCACCGGGGTCTTGTAGGCGGCCAGCCAGCCGATCGGCTTCCCGTCGACCACTTCCCAGATGGGCAGCAGGACCCGGGCCCGGGGGCGCGCCTTCTTGTCCACGGTGATCATCGTGCAGTAGACGATGTCCTGGATGTAGGAGAAGAACTTGTCCTCGATTTCCGAGAAGGATTCCACTTTGTCGGCCATAACGATTCCTCTCGGTATCCGGCAGCTCCGCCCCGCGGTGAGGCGACGTCGTCAGGAATTCTTGGAACCAGCATGCGGCAGCGTTCCGGAACGGGGAAGAAGGCACTTTGAAGTCACCTACTTATCCGGCGGTCACCATCGGGCGGGCACGCGGCCGGCGGCCGGTCCCACCCGGCCCCTTCCAGCCGCCGGAGTCGGCGGGACCCGCCGGGCAGGTCCGTCGGCAACCCGTCCGACCAGCACCTTCCGGCTATCGGACGGTCGGGTTCCGGTCACTCCCTGCTCAAGACCGCCTCAAGGCCCCCGTGAGAACCTTTGGGCAGATTTTCACGGAAAGCGCATCAGAAGCGCCGGGCGACACTCTCATTCTTACGCCTCGTCCGCCCGATGCGCTCCCACGTCACTTTCATTCCTTGGAGCGGGGGCCATGAAATTCAGACTGCTGGGGCCACTGGAAGCGATAGCGGCGGACGGCCCGGTCGTCCTGGGCGGGACGAAACAGCGCGCGACGCTGGGTTATCTCCTGCTGCACGCCAACCGGGTGGTGGCCACGAGCGAACTCGTCCAGGCGCTGTGGGACCTGGAGGACGTACCGGCGTCGGCCAGGAAGATCCTGCACAACGCGATCTGGGGGCTGCGGACCGTCCTCGCCGACGGCGCCGCCACCGCCCCGCCCGGCACCACCGCGCCGGAGCTGGTCACCAAGGCACCGGGGTACGTGCTCCGCGTCGACCCGGACGACGTGGACCTGCTGGTCTACCGCCGACGGGTGGCCCGGGGCCGGGCCGCGCTCGCCGCGTCCGCGCCCGCCGAGGCGGCGCGGCTGCTGCGGGAGGGGCTCGACCTGTGGGACGGACCGCTCCTCGCCGACCTGGCGGAGTCCGGCATCACCTGGCCGGAACTGGACGCCGCGCGCCGGGACCGGCTCGACGTCCTGGAGGACCTGTTCGACGCCGAACTGGAGTGCGGGCGCCACTATTCGCTCCTCGGCGAACTGACGATGATGGCCGAGGCGGAGCCGCTGCGGGAGCGGGCCTGCGGGCAGCTGATGCTCGCGCTGTACCGCTGCGGCCGGCAGGCCGACGCGCTCGGCGCCTACGAGCGGGTCCGATCGGCCCTGGTCGAGGACCTCGGCCTGGAGCCGGGGCACGATCTGCGGACCCTCCAGCACGCGATCCTCACCCACGACCCCGCGCTGACCTGGACCGCCGCGGCCCCGGCGGCCGTCGAACCCCCGGGCTTCTCCGCGTCCGTCGGCTCCGTCGCTTCCATCGACTCCGTCGGCTCCGTCGCTTCCATCGCTTCCGTCGATTCCGTCATTGTTTTCGCCGACCCTCCCGCCGCCGCTCCCCCGGCCCCCGAACCGGCCCCCGCTCCCACCGGGGCGCCGCGCACCGGCCGGGCCGGCGTGACCGAGCGGATCCCCGTAAGCGCCCTGCTCGTGGGGCTGCGCCGGGGCAGTCTGGACGAGGTCGCCCCCGGGGAGATCGACACCGCCCAGCACGCCGTCGAGGACGTCATCGCCCACTTCGGCGGCACGGTGGTCGCCGCGATCGGCTCGCTCACCCTGGCCCTCTTCGGGGTCGGCGGGCACCGGGACGACGACCCCGAGCGGGCCGTACGGGCCGCCCTGGCGCTGCGCGAGAGGTTCCCCCCGGGCGGGGCGCCCGCCTTCCGGGCCGCCGTGACCACCGGCCGGGCCCTGGTGCGGCTCGCCGCGGCCGCCGAGGGCAGCCGGCCGTCGGCGGTGGGCTCCCTGCTGGACGACGCGCGGGCGATGCTCGGCCGATTACCCGACGGGGAGGTCTGGATGAGCGGCGCCACCCGGCTCGCGACCGGGTCCTTCGTCGCGGCGCGGACGGCCGACGACTGCTCGGACGACTGGCAGGTCCTCGGTCTGGTGGGGGCCGACGCCGCCCTGCGCACCGACCGCGAGCACGAACTGGGCGTGCTGAACGGCCTGCTCGACTGGGCCCGGCACAGCTCCGTGCCGCACCTGGTGACCGTCCTGGGCGCGCCGGGCGTCGGCAAGTCCCATCTGCTCACCGAGTTCGAGCGGAGCATCGCCGTGCAGCCGGGGTCCACGGCCCGCGTGCTCATCGCGCGCGCCCCGGGCACCGGCCCGCTGTCGATCCCCCGGGCGACCCTCGCCCGCTACTGCGGCGTCCTGCCCCGGGACGGCCTCCAGGGCGCGCGGGCCCGGCTCGCCGCGGCCGTCTGGCGGCTGCGGCTGCCGAAGGCCCGCCGCGCCCTGCTCTACCGGCTGCTGCTCCCGCTCCTCGGCCCCGGCGCCGCCCCGGCGCGGCCACCGTCGGACGGCGAAGTCCTCGATGCCTGGGCGGAGTTCCTGACCGCCGCCGCCGTGCTGGAACCGGTCGTGGTGGTCGTCGACGACGCGCACCGCGCGGACGACGCCGTACTGGACCGGCTCGCGTCCCTCCCGGACGACGCGGGGACGGCTCCGCTGCTGGCGGTGGCCACCGCCCGGCCCGAACTCCTGGAGCGGCGGCCCGGCTGGGGCGGCGGCAAGCACCGCTCCTCGACCCTGACCCTGCTGCCCCCGCCGGCCGCCCCGAACCCCCGGGGCAGACGCGTCTCCGTATGACCCCTCATGTACGCCCCCGGGTCCCGGGGCCGGATCCCGGTCGGGTTCCGGCCCCGGTGCGCGGGGTCAGGCCGCCGCCGGGGTCCCGGTCAGGCGCGCGCCGTCCGCCTCGCGGAAGATCACGCAGAGCGCCCGCAGGCCCTCCTCCAGCTGCCGGATCTCCGCGTCCGTCAGGAGCAGGGACGGCTCGAACCGCAGCGTGTTGACGGCGCTCGCGGTCGGGAACGTACGGATGCGGTGCTCGCGCAGCAGGTATCCGGCGGCCGTGTAGCCGAGCAGGCCCGCGCTCTCCCGGATCGCCGCGGAGGCGGAGCCCGCCTGGTCGTGGAACTCCAGGCCGAGCATCAGGCCGCGCCCCCGGACGTCCTTGACCGCGTCGGGGTGGTCGGCCGCGACCGCCCGGAGCATGCCCTCCAGCTTCTCGCCGCGCTCGCGGATCGTGCGGTACGCGGCGCCGCCGTCGGCCTCCAGGATCTCCAGGACCTCCTGCGCGACGTAGCAGGAGAAGGCGTCCTTCGCGAAGGTCGAGCTGTGCACCAGCTCGAATTCGGGGCGGTACAGGGAACCGCGGGTGAGCATCACCGAGGTCTTCGCTATTCCGCCGCCGAGGCTCTTGGCCAGGGTGTAGTAGTCGCCGCGCAGCCCGAGTGCCGAACTCGCCAGGAAATCGCCGGTGCGGCCCATTCCGCTCTGTACCTCGTCCACGACGACCGGGCATTCGATCTCCGCACAGATCCGCTGGATCTCGCGGGCGAATTCCTTCGTGAGGACGTGGATGCCGCCCTCGCCCTGCACGGGTTCGAGGACGAAGGCGCAGAAGACCGGGGAATTCCGCTCGACGGCGTGGACCTGACCGTCGCGGACGACCAGGTCCAGGACGGTGGCCCGCTCGGCCTCGACGACCGCCTTGAGCGCCTCGGGGCTGCCGGCCGGGACGAAGCGGGCCGGGGCGGCGAGCGCCGCGAAGGGGGCCCGGTAGCCCTCGTTGTGGGTGAGCTGCACGCTGCCGACGAGCTTGCCGTGGAAGCCGCCCTCCAGGGTGAGGAAGACCGGCGGGCGGTCGAGCTGCCGGGCGTTGTGCCGCTCCACCGCCGCCGTCAGGGCGCCGAAGCCGTCCTCCGGCCCGGCCGGGCGCTCCACCCCGGCCAGGGCGTACGCCTCCGGGGCGACGGTCGCGCCGCCGAGGACCGCGAGCCGGGCGGCGGCCAGGTGGTCGGCCAGTTCGCCGGCGAGGTCCCGCAGGCGCATCCCCCGGTCGAGCTCGGCGTGCTTGACGGCGGCCTCGACGGCCTCGGCACCGGTGTTGGCGAAGATCGCCGCGTAGGACTCGTCCGTGCCCAGCTCGCGCCGGATGATCCGGTTCAGCGCGAGCGCCACGTCGTTGGCGTACGGGTGCCGGGAGAACTGCGCGTGCACGGGGGTGCCCGCGGCGAGCAGCCGCTGCGCGTGCGCCGTGATCCGCGGGTGGTTGTGGCCCAGGATCAGCGAGCCGTAACCGCCCGCGAAATCGACGACGGGAATTTCCTCCCCGTTCGCGTCCCGGTAGTAGAGCGTGTTTCCCTCGGCCCGTACGTAGTGGACGTCGAGACCGACCGAGGACAGCCAGTCCAGAAGATACGGTTCGGCGAGCCGCTGATCGGCAGGGACGGTTTCCATGAACACCCCTCACACTGGTTCCATAGTGTCTTGGCGAAGCTTCCCGACCTTACCGAGAGGCGTTCCGCGACCGGCCAGCACCGGGTCACGCACCGGTAATCGGGGGTGCCCGGATTCGGCAGACCGGAGAGTTACCGGAGGATTCCCGCCGCCCCGTACGTTTCCCTCCATGGATTATCCGAAGGAATCATCATGAATTCGGTGTCGACGGAGGTCGCCGCCTCCTGGGAGCAGCTCGCGCAGCCGGCGTCGCTGCGCGAGGTCATGGCCCGGTTCGCGACCGGCGTGACCGTGCTGTCCGTCGGCGGGGAGCACGTCCACGGGATGACGGCCAACGCCTTCACCTCGGTCTCCCTGGACCCGCCGACCGTCCTGTGCTGCGTGGCCCACAGCGCGGTCATGCACGGCGCGATCCGCGCCGCCGGGCACTTCGGGGTGTCGATCATGGGTGCGGGGCAGGAGTCCCTGGCCCGGTTCTTCGCCGACAAGAAGCGCCCGCTGGGGCCCGAGCAGTTCTCCGGGGTCGACTGGGCCCCGGGTCCGCGCACCGGCGCGCCCCTGCTGCACGGGGCGCTGGCGTGGCTGGAGTGCGAGCTGTCCACGGCGTACGACGTCGGCGACCACTCCCTCTTCGTGGGGACCGTGGTCGGCACCGGCCGGGGTGGTGACGCGGACGGGCTGCTGTTCTTCGACGGCGCGTTCCAGCGGGCCGTCTCCTCCCGATGACCGCCCCGGCGGGCGCGGGCGGCTGGGGCACCCTCATCGGCCCCGGTTTCGCCGAGGCGCTCCAGCAGGGCCTGGACCGGGTGGCGCGCAGCGCCCCGCCCCGGGGCGGGGTCGCCCGCGCCCTCGTCCCCGTCGAGGCGGGCGGTCCTTCGGGGCCGCTGCGGGAGCACGTCGAGGCGGTGCTGCGCCGGTTCGAGGCGGCGCTGCCCGGCGTGCTGCCCCCGGAGGACCGGGACGCCCCGGTCCGCGAACCCCTGAGGCGGTGGGCCGGTGCGGTGCTCACCGCCGCCTACGGCCCGGCGTCCCCTCCCGTCCCCGGCTCAGGGCCCGGGGGCGGGGGCGGGGCGCCGGGCGTGCCGGGACCGGGCCCCGCCGGTCCCCATCTCCCGCTCGCTTCCGCCCTGTTGATGGAGTGTGCCGTGCTCCAGATGATGGAGAGCGGCTGCCTGGACGGGCCGTCGGTACGGGCCCTGGGCGAGGCGCTCCGGGCGGCCGGGCCGGTGGAGCGGGCCGGGCCGGGCGCCTGCTGCTGGGGCGAGCGGCGGCGCATCGCGCGCGAGCTCCACGACGAGGTCGCCCGGGGCGTCACCGCCGCCCGGGCGATGGTGGAGCGGTGCGCGACGGAGCCGCCGGTCCCCCAGGACACCGGCCGGCTGCTCGCCGCCGGGCACGCGCTGCGCGAGGCCGAGCTGCGGCTGCGCGCCCTGGTGCGCGGGGAGCGGAGCCGGGCCGCGCTGCCCGCGCTCGGTTCCGCCGTGCGCCGGTTCGCCGCCGGACTCGCCCCCGAGGGCGTCCGGTTGAGCGTCCGGACGACGGGCGACGAGGGGCTGATCCCCGACGCCCGGCGCCGGGACCTGTACCTGGTGGTCTGCGAGGCGCTGCGCAACAGTTTCGCGCACGCGGACGCCCGCCAGGTGAAGGTCGTCGTCCGCTGTACCCGGTGGTGGGCCTACGCGAGCGTCGAGGACGACGGGCGCGGCTTCGACTCGGGGCGCGCGCTGCGGCCGGGCCACGGCCACCAGGGGTTCCGCTCGATGGCGGAGCGGATGGAGGACATCGGCGGCCGGCTGACCGTCAGCAGTTCCCCGCTGGAGGGGACTCTCGTAGAGGCGCATCTGCCGCTGCGTCCGCGTGCCGAGGGCGCGCGGACCCGATCCACACACGTCTGAGGAGCCGTCGTGCGCAAGGTGCTCATCGCCAACCGTGGCGAAATCGCTGTTCGTGTCGCCCGTGCCTGCCGGGACGCCGGGATCGCGAGC
>NZ_BMUL01000022.1 GCF_014650175.1 Streptomyces termitum | reverse complement strand
CGGGAAAGCCCCGCACCACTGGTGCGGGGCTTTCCTGCGTTCCGGGAGTCTTTTTATGGTCGGGGAGCGATGACCTCGGTGCCGGCGCGGACCCGGAGCACGGGCCTGCGGTTGCCGGCCGACTACCGCGACTTCGTCACGCTCTACGGAGGCGGCGATCTGAACGAGTGCCTCGGCATCAGCACGCCGCCAGTGGCAGGTTCCCCATACGGTGGTCTTCTCCCGGTACCTCCCCGGAAGATCTGAAAGAGGGAAGGCTGCTTCCCTTCGTGCGCAGTGCCAGCGGCGACGTGGTCTTCTGGCTCTGCGACACCCGCGATCCGGACGGCTGGGATGTCGTGGTCTTCAAGCGCCAGCATCAATATGGGGAAGCGGCCTGGGTCCGCTTCGCGGCGGGCTTCGGCGACTTCCCCTGCTCGACAACCTCGACGGCACGCTGCCGAACCCCTACGGTCTCCATGGCCTGTTCCAGCGAGGGCGGCCGGGAGGTCGATGGCCTCGCGTATGCAGCGGTAAGCCGTGGCGATTCTCATGCGGAAGCCTGCTGCGAGGCGCGCGTAAGTGTCGCCGTAGCGCAGGTGAGCCATGACGAGCAGGGCCTGCCGGCCGCAGGTCAGGCGACGCCAGCGGGAGCCGATGCGGCGGCGGTGGCCTGCGAGAAGACCGGAGAGGTGGCGCAGGGTGCGGCTGGACAGACCGGTAGCGGATGGGTAGACAAGCACGAGAAAGGTCCTGGCGGACTGGCGATCTTGGTCGTGAACCCGTCTACCAGGAGCTTTCTTCATCTCCGCCGCTGGGGCCGCACGCCCATCCTTCCGTCAGGTCGAAGCCGCTCAGTACGTCAGCCACTCCCTGTCGGGGATCAAGTCCTTGATCCCTTCCCGGCCTCGCATGGCCCACTGAGGCGCAAGGGACACCGGGCGGCAGCGGGCGTGGTCTCCATTCTGCTGGCAGCGCAGGACCAATCCCAGGCTGAGGAGATACGGCTCCCCGCGGGGCCCGAAGCGCAGGCCGTCGACGTACTCGGGCAGCGTCGGATCCTCAAGTGTTGACGCGGTCTGCTCGATCCAGGGTTCGAGTTCCGACGGCAGCCGACCCACCAGAGGGACACCATCGAGGCTGACCTGCGGACCCCGGCAGGCATCGACAGCCACTGCGGCCAAGGTCTGCGTCTCCTGGTCGTAGTAGGTGTCGATACCCACCCCGTCGAAGGGAAACCAGCGCGCGTACTTCTTGGTGTCCCATGCCGTGATCGGCTCGCCCAGAGCGGCTGAGACCTCCTCCTTGCTCTGACTGAACCGTAGGGGCCCCACGGACTTCATCGGAACCCACGCCCACGCAGGACGCTCTCCGTCCCGGAGAAACCTTTCCGCCCACCAGCCCAACCAACCCACCCCAGATCGAAACGTGCCTACAGGAAGCATTCTCGCAACGCGCGCCGCGGGCGGCACCAAGCGCCGGGACGGCGTGAGGACCGAAAGCACGGGCAGCGCCTCGTGTCGCCCTTACCCCGGTGGGTGACACGGCATCACCACGATCGTTCAGGCCGTCCTCGTCCTTCGACACGCCTCAGCATGAGGATGGAAAAGGCTCAGTGGCGCGGGCTGACCTGCCGTGAATTCGCCAGGGAGGCGGGCAGGACGTTCGGGCCCGCGTTCTGTCAGGCGATTGTTCCGCCCGCGTTGTGGATCAGTTGCTGGAGTACCTTCACCGTGGTGATGTAGTCGGTGTCGTCGATGCCTTCGTGGAGGGCGGCGCGGATCGCGGGGCCGTTGCGCGCGAGGTCGATGCGGGCCTGTTCGCCTTCCGGGGTGAGCCACAGGCGGTCTTCGGTGTCCCGGGTCAGCCAGCCACGCTTCAGGAGTGTCGCGGCCTCCGCCGCCAGATCGTCCTCGGGGCGGATGTAGGAGGTCATGGCCTCCCGCAGTGCGGGCAGGGTCATCCCCTCGTCGTCGGGCGAGATGTCGTTCTCCGACAGATTGCGCAGCAGCCAGAACTGGGGCTGGGTGTAGCCCTTCGCGGCCTGCTGGGCTCGGGTGTACGCGATGAGGGCCTCATGGGCGACGCCGGTCCAGTATGCGGCGGGCTGTCCGGCCAGCTCGGCGTCGGAGGTCTGCTGGGTCGCCATGGGGAGTCCTCTCCTGGTGCTTCGGTGCGAAGCCCGCACGCTGTGCGGTTCATGCGGAGAACGTAGGATCTCAAGTTTGGTTGAGGTCAAGTGTGTGATTTTCCGGCACATGTGAGGTGGGGGCGGGCCCAGTCGTCAGGACGGCCGGGAGGGACGTGGGCATCTCGTCGGTGACCCACGCCAACTCCAGAGCCGCAAGCGTGGCTCCGCGGTCGGTCCGTGCGAGCCGCGGTGCCGCATGCTCGCACGGTTCCCGGACTCGCAGGTCGACGCTCACCGGATCGGGTCCCCGGACGGCGGTCGCCTCGGTGCGGGTCGGCTGATTCCGCAGCTGTGCGGCGCTGGTGAACTCCGCCGACAGGATCTGTTCGAGCACCGCGCGCTCGTCGGCGTTCGGCGGGCATGGGTGTGCCCCTGGTGGGGGAGGGGGCTCCGGCCAGCAGGGGCGGTGGGAGTCAGGCGAGGGTGAGGAAGAGCTTTTCCAGTTCTTCTTCGGTCATGGGCGGGGTGTCGGAGCCTTCGGCCAGGCACTGGCGCATGCCGCCGGCCACGATCTTGAAGCCGGCCCGGTCCAGGGCGCGGGAGACGGCGGCGAGCTGGGTGACGACGTCCTTGCAGTCGCGGCCCGACTCGATCATGGTGATGACGGCGGCCAGCTGCCCCTGGGCCCGGCGGAGCCGGTTCAGGACGGGCTTCATCGACTCTTCGTCCACCTGCATGGGGTGTTCCCTTCTGTGCCTTCCCCCTCTTCGATGATACCCCTTGGGGTATGCGGGACAGTGTTACGCGGTGGCGCGGAGGCCCGCGATCACCGTGCTGATGTCGGTGCGGGGGCCGCGGTTGTAGGGCAGCTTGGACAGCAGGACGCCCATGGCGCAGGAGTTGCTGAGCGCCGCGTAGGTCAGGCCGGCGCCGACCGCCGTACCGACGAGGTGCACACCCGGGACCAGGATGCCGACGAGGCCGGTGGTCAGGACGATCGAGCCGGCGACGAGCCGGACCTGGCGCTCCATGTCCCAGCGCTCGGGGCCCCGGTTCACGGGGGCGCCGGCCGTCTCCCAGGCGTTCATGCCGCCCTCCAGGACGCGGAGGTTGGGCAGGCCGGCCTCGGCGAGCGCCTGCTCGGCCTCCTTCGCGCGCTGCCCGGAGCGGCAGACGAGCACGACCTCCTCGTCGAGGTGGGAGAGCAGCTCGGCGCGGTGCTCGCGCAGGGTGTGCAGCGGGACGTTGTACGCGCCGGATATGTGGGCCGTACGGAACTCGGCGGGGGTCCGCACGTCGAGCAGGCGCGGGGCGCGGCCTTCCTCGGTGAGCCCGCGCAGGACGGCGGGGGAGATGGACTGGACGGTGCGCTTCGCGCTCATTTAAAGGGCTCCGGGGAGAAGTGGGGAGGGGGGAGGGGGAGGGTCAGGCGGCGGTGAGGGACCAGGCGGCGTATCCGCCGAGGATGTCGGAGACGTCCCGCACGCCCCGGTGGCGCAGCAGGCTGGCCGCGATGGAGGAGCGGTGGCCGCCGGCGCAGTGCAGGACGAGCGGCCGGTCGGCGGGGAGCTCGGCGGCCCGCGCGGGCAGCTCGCTCAGCGGGATGTGCAGGGCCTCGGGGATGAAGCCGTCGGCCTCGCGCTCGCCGCAGGTGCGGACGTCGACGACGACCGGCGGGTGGTCGCCGGCGAGGGCGGTCCGCAGGTGGGCGGCGGTGAGGCGGCTGGCGGGGGCGACCTCGTCCGCCAGGACCCGCAGGGCGTCCTCGGGGTTGCGGACGTAACCCGTGACGTGGTCGAAGCCGATGCGGGCGAGGCGGGTGACGACCTCCTCCTCGCGGTTCTGCGGGGCCATGACGAGCAGCTCGTCGGACGGGTCGAGGACGGTGCCGGCCTGCTCGGCGAAGCGGCCGTCGGCGGGCAGGTTGACCGCGCCGCGCAGATGGCCGGCGGCGAACTCCTGCGGGTCGCGGGTGTCGACGACGACGGCGCCGCCGGTCCGCAGCGCGGTGAACTCGTCCAGGGACAGCGGCCGGGCGGCCGCGGTCCCGTCGTACAGCGGGCGCTCCTTGCGGTTGAGCTCGGCGTCGTACGCGAAGTAGCCCGGGGCGGTGGACTGGCCGGCGGTGACGAGCGCGACGAAGTCCTCGCGGTCCATCGGGGCGCAGGCGTAGTTGGTGGCGCGCTGCTCGCCGATGGTGGACTGCTTCTCCGTCGAGAGGTTCTTGCCGCAGGCCGATCCCGCGCCGTGCGCGGGGAAGACGCGGACCTCGTCGGGCAGGCCCATCAGCTTGTTCTGCACGCTGTCGTGGAGCATCCCGCCCAGCTCCTCGGCGGTCACGCCGACCGAGGCGAGGAGGTCGGGGCGGCCGACGTCGCCGATGAAGAGGGCGTCGCCGGTCAGGACGCCGTACGCGGCCTCGTCGTCGGCGTGCTCGTACACCAGGACGCTGATCGACTCGGGCGTGTGCCCGGGGGTCTCCATGATCTCCAGCGCGACGTCGCCCAGCGGGATCCGCTCGCCCTCGGCGAGGTGGCGGATCGGGTACTCGGTCTCGGCGCGGGAGCCGTAGCCGATCCAGGCGCCGGTCTCGGCCGCCATCTCCAGGTGCCCCGCGACGAAGTCGGCGTGGAAGTGGGTGTTGATGACGCCGACGACGGTGAAGCCGTGGGCCCGGGCGTCGGCGAGGTACTCCGAGACGTCGCGGCGCGGGTCGACGACCACGGCCTGCTGGGTCTTTTCGTCGGCGATCATGTACGACGCCTGGGAGAGGCAGTCGAGGTAGTACTGGGTGAAGAACACGGCGCATTCCCTCCTGAGGAACCGGCGCCCACCTGGGGTGGGGCGGATGGGGACGGGGTGGGGGTACGGGGCGGTCCTCCGCCCTCATGTACCCCCGGGGGTATTTATGTCTTCGACCGTAAGGGGGCTTCCCCTCGGAAGTCAAATACCCCCCTGGGTATTCTGGGTCACGGTGGCCGGTCAGACCGCGGCGTCGACGAGCATGAAGACCGCCACGCCCAGCAGGACGAACGCGAAGATCCGCTGCAGCCCCTGGCCGGTGATCTTCGCGGCGAGGCGCTTGCCGTCCCAGGCGCCGAGGATCGCGGCGCCGGTGAACGGGGCGATCACCTCCCAGCGCAGGTCACCGCCGGTGCCCGCCCGTGCGGAGAGCGCGGCCAGGGAGTTGACGGTGATCACCAGCAGACTGGTGCCCACGGCCTGGCGCATGCGCAGACCGAGGACGCCGACCAGGGCGGGAACGGCGAGGAAACCGCCGCCCACGCCGAGGAAGCCCGTCACGGCACCGAGTCCGGCGCCCGCGCCGGCCGCCTTGGCCGGACGGATCCGCTCCGGCGGCTCGGCGCGCGAGGGCCGGAGCATCCGTACGGCCGCGAGCGCGGCCACCACCGAGAAGGCGATGGTCAGCGCCGCCGCCGGGAGGTGCCCGGCGGCGGCCCCGGCGAGGAAGGCGGGGACGACGCCCGCGGCGGCGAACAGGGCGCCGGTCCGCCAGGCCACGTTCCCGTCGCGCGCGTGCGCGAAGAGGGCGGTGGCCGAGGTCGCCGTGACGATCAGGAGGGCGGCGGTGGTCGCCGACGCGGGGGAGAAGCCCAGCAGGTAGATCAGGGCCGGAACGGCCAGGACGCTGCCACCGCCGCCGAGGGCGCCGAGGGCGAGGCCGATGACGGCTCCGGCGGCGAGCGCGAGGATCAGCGTGCTCACGCTATCGAGCCGCTGTTCCCGCGCTCGTCGACGACCGGGAATCCGGCGGCGGCCCACGCGTTCATGCCGCCCTTGACGTCGACCGCCGCCGCGCCCCGCTCGGCGAGGAGCTTCGCGGCCTGCTGTGAGCGGTGCCCGCTGCGACAGATCACCACGAGCGGGCGGCCCTGCGCCGCCGGGGGCGGCGCGGCGCCTGCGACCAGCCCGGTCAGCGGGGCGTGCACCGCGCCCGGCGCGTGCCCGGCCCGCCACTCGGGCTTCTCCCGCACGTCCAGCAGGACGGCTTCGGGGTGCTCCCCGGTGGTCCTGGTGCGGGCCTCGTCCACGGACAGGCGCTCTTGGCTCTTACGGAAGAGGAACATCGGCGACTCGCCTTTCTGGTTCTCGCCCGGGGGTGCGGGAGGGGCGGCCGGGTGGCTCCCGGGCCCGTCGGGTTCCGCCGTGCCGGCGGGGGCGCGACCGCGCCGTTCGCGCGGGCGACGGCTGGGCCATTCGCGCGAAAATTACCCCCAGGGGTATGTCATCACCCTAACACTCTTACCCCCGGGGGTATCTTTGCGGAGAGGAGCGGCCCGCCCGCGCACACCGTGTGCCGACGCCGCGGGCCGTACGAGAGACGAGGTGGGAGCACGTGTCCTACGACCGCACCGTGAGACTGAACACGACGTTCGAGGAGGCCGAGCAGGCCGTCCGGCGGAGTCTGGGGGAGCAGGGCTTCGGCGTCCTCACCGAGATCGACGTCCAGGCCACCCTCAAGGCCAAGCTCGGCCACGCCATGGAGCCGTACCTGATCCTGGGTGCCTGCAATCCGCCGCTCGCCAAGCGCGCCCTGGAGGCCGACCCCTCGATCGGGCTGCTGCTGCCCTGCAACGTCGTGGTCCGGACCGAGGGCGACCAGGTCGTCGTCCAGGCCATCGACCCCGGCACCATGGTCTCCCTCACCGGCCTCGCCGCCATGGAACCCGTCGCGCGGGAAGCCACCCGGCGCCTCGACGCGGCCCTCGCCTCGCTGGAGACCGGCTCGGTGTGACGGAGGGGACGCCCGGAACGGAAGCGCGGGCCCGGCCTCTCGGCCGGGCCCGCGCGGGGTCGCTCGAAGGGGATCGGGAGGCGTCACGCCTCGTAGGGGTCCTCCAGCACGGGGACGCACGGCGACAGGGACGCCTCCACGTCCTCGAAGAGCGCGCCGCGCACCATCCGGAGGACCCGGACCTCGTTCTCGTGACCGGGGTCCTCGTCGTCCCGTACGTGCAGGAGGCCGTACGAGCCCGGCGCCCACCGGCCGATCTCGCCGAAGAAGTCCAGGACCTCCGGGTCGCGGTGGTTCCGCAACCCGCCGAAGTGCACGAACGCCTCGCCGTTCATCCACCGGAGGTCGAGCAGGTGCTGACTGTCGATCTCCCTGATCCGGCTCTCGATGGCCGCCACGATCCCCTTGAGCCGGAAGCTCCCGGGATCGTCGTCATCGGCGCCGGCGCTCTCCTGGACACTGATCCAGCCGTGATATTCGAACACGCGAGCAGCCTACTGGCGGGCCCGGCCGCCACCGGGCACGCCCGCACGGGGGCGCGGACCGGAGCGCGCACCGCGCGTGCGACGCTCGGCGGGGAACCACCACGACGGCACACGGCGAGGACGACGATGAGGACACTGACCTTCAGCGACGGCGAGGGCACCGAGCGGACCTGGCACCCCGACGGCACCCGCTCCGCCTTCGACGCGTTCGCGGACTTCATGGAGGCGCACCTCGACGACGACAGCACCTCGGTCCGCGTCGAGGACGCGGAGACCGGGGACGCGCTCGTGTTCCTCTTCGAGGAGGAGGCCGTCGCCCGGGTCCGCGGGGCGGGCGACGGGCGGAGCGCGTACCGCGTCGTCGACGGCGGCGGCGCCTACCGCACCCTGGTCGTCAATTTCGCCCGCGGCGGGTTCGCCTCCCTCGACCGCTTCGGGCCCTGGCTGCCGGACCTCGCCGACCTCGCGCGGGCACGGCTCCGGAACGCCTTCGAGACGTCCCCGCTGCGCCGCACCCACCCGCGCGAACTGCGCCGCAGGCTGGAGCTCCTGACCCGCGCCGGGGGACGCGCGCCGACGACCGACGGCGAGGTCACCCGCTTCGGCTTCGGGGACGGCGCGGGAGGCACCGTCGACGCCTGGTGGACCACCGGCGGGCGCGCCCTGCTGGTGACGTACGACCCCGACGGCGCCCTCGGCTCCCCGGACGGCGCGCACGCGGCACTGTACGACGGCGTGCCGGAGGATCTCCTCGCCCTGGCGCGGAACACGCCCGCCGCGGAGACCGCGGGCGGCGCCCTGCCGGCCGCCACCGGCGTCTTCCACCTCTCGGGCCCCTGCGCCATGGCGACCGGCCTGGTGGACCGGCTGCGCGAGACCGGGGCGGAGATCGGGGACACCGGGACCGGCCGGCTGCTCGACCCCTTCCTCACCGGGGCCGGCCTCACCCCCGAGACGGTCGCGCGGGCGGCGCCGGGGTGGCGCGCCGAGGACGTCGCGGCGGCCTTCGCGGAGACCGCCGCCGTCCCCGCGCCCGCCCCCGCCGACCGGGAGACGCTGGACCGCTTCTGCCGGATCTGGGCCGACTCCGGCTACAACGACCGCTGGGACGTGCACTACGTCTTCTTCGACGGCCACGCCCTGGAACGGACGGGCGGGAGCCGGGACGAACTCCTCCGGCTGATCGGCACGCTGGGGCTCGAACGCGTCGACGCGCCGCCGGGGGCCGCCACCGGCGAGGTGTGGGTCCGCACGGACCCCCGGATCGACGCCGAACTCGGCCGCTGGGCGTGACGCGTCACCCGTGACGCCTCACCCGGAGACAGAGGCAGAGACGGGGCCGGGGGCGGAGGACCGGGGTGTCCGGTCCTGCCGGGCCACGGCCTCGGCCACCTCTTCGACGGCGCCCCGGATCATGTCCCCGTAGGGCGCGCGGGGCAGGGCGTGCAGGTGTTCGCGCGCCGCGTCGATGTGCTCCGCCGCGGCCTCGAAGGAGCCCAGCCGGCGGTAGCAGTCGGCCAGGTTGAGGTGCAGGGAGGGATGGAAACCCGCGACGCTGAGATCGGCGTGGTGCTCCTGGGCGCGCCGCTCGGTCAACGCGGCGGCGGCGTCCAGGGCGCGGATGTCCCAGGCGAGGGCCTGGGCCGGGTCCTCGTACAGGTCCGCCAGGTGGTGGGCCAGCGAGCAGCGGTGCAGCGCGTCGCCGGTGACGCCGATCGACGCCCACAGCTCCAGGAGCCGTCGCCGGGCGGCGGCGGTGTCGCCGCCGTGGCCCTCGACGACGGCCGCGGCGATGGCCTCCATGACGGGATCGGGGGTGGCCGGGGTGGTCGGGGTCTCGGGCGTGGTCGTCACAGGTGCTCCTCGGGGTCGTGGTCGGGGTCGTGGCTGGAGTGGTCGGAGTGGTCGTCGGGATCTTCGGGGTCCGGGGGGAGTCCGGGGGCGACGGGCATCGCCAGGGTGGTGAGGTCGCCGCGATCGGCGGAGCGGACCGTCGCGGGCCCGGTCCCGCCCCGCAGGTCCAGCATCACGTCGGGGCCGATCACGGTGCTCACGGCGGGATGGAGCGTGGTCAGCCCGAACCGGACCGTCACCTCCGGACCCTCCGTGACGGCCGGCAGCTCCGCGCCCTCCGGTCCGTCCGGCAGCGCCCGGACGGTCACGGCGCCGCCCGTCACCCGCAGCGCGACGTACGCGCCCGGCTGTTCCTCCAGGGCCCGCAGCAGGGCGTGCTTCGCGAGCGTCGCACGGGTGGTCGCCGGTTCCAGCGACGCGAGCAGCAGCCGGTGGTCGGGGAACGGCTCCGACAGCAGCCGGCAGTGCCGGTCCGCCCGCCCCGGCATCCGGAGCCGGAGCCCGTGGGGCACCGCTTCGAGCCGGACCAGCGGACTGCGCCGTACCTCGGAGACCGCCGCCCGCAGGTCGTCGCCGTCCACCGTGCCCGCCCACGCCCGCTCCGCCGGCCGCACCGGCACCAGGGTCCGGTGGGCCAGCCGGTACCGGTCCGTCGCGGTCAGGGCGACCGACGCGCCGTCCGCCTCGATCCGCAGCCCCGCCAGGACCGGCAGCCCCGGCTCGTGCGCGGTCGCGGTCAGGACCTGCTCGACCGCGTCCGCCAGCACCGGCCCCTTCAGCACCGCGACCGGCCGACCGGACGCGCCGCCGCCGAGCGCGGACTTGATGACGGCGGCCTTCCGCAGCGCCTCGGCCGCGTCCCCGAGGATCCCGGCGACGTGCTCGTCGACCAGCCGGGACGCCTCCTCGGGCCCGGCGTCCAGGATCGTCAGGGCGGTGGTGAGCGGCACGTCGATCTCGCGGAGCCGGCGCAGCGCGGTCGCCCGCGCCACCTGCTCGGCGGCGTAGTAGCGGTACCCGGTGACCGGGTCGACCTCGGCGGGGGGCAGCAGCCCGGAGTCGGCGTAGAAGCGCAGCGCGCTGGGGGTCAGCCCGCTGCGCCGGGCGAAGACCCCGATCGGCATCAGTTCGGAAGGCGGCACCCGGTCATCATCGGGTTTCGACCAGCTCGAAGGTCAACACCGGCCCGCGCGCCCCGGCGACGGACGCCCTCGCGGCGCTCCTCGGTGGTGCGGCGGGCGGAGGGCATCGGGTCCGGCGCGCTCCTGACGGGCCGCCGTCCCGAGGCGGCGCGGGCCCTGGAAGGGCTCCTCGCGGACGCGTGACGACGAGGGACGGGCTCCTTCCGGCCTGCTACGCGGCCCGCCCGGTCTCCTCCGTGGTGGGCAGCCAGGCGCGGTAGCGGCGCAGCGCCCGCTGCTGTCGCAGTCCCTCGCAGACCAGGGCGCGCGCCGGGTGGGTGCCCGGCCGGGGGCTGCCGCCCCGGGCGAGCCGGCGGAGCTGGTGGCGGACCTGCGCCATGCCGGCGGCCGAGGCGAGGGTCTTGTCGGACCAGGTCACCGGCCGCAGCGGGCGGTCGGCCTCGCCGCCCCGCTGCCAGCGCAGCGGCAGGTCGGGGGTGACCGCGAGCGCGGTGCCCATGCCGACCACCGCCACCCCGCCGCGCAGCGCCTCCTCGGCGGTGGCGCGCCGGGTGATGCCGCCGGTGAGCATCAGCGGCAGGGGGCTGGTCGCGACCAGTTCCTCCGCCAGGTCGAGGAAGTACGCCTCCCGGGCCCGGGTGCGCGCGTCGGCGGGCCGCCCGGCCATCGCCGGGCTCTCGTAATTGCCGCCCGACAGTTCGACCAGGTCGACGCCGAGCGGGGCGAGCATCCCGATCACCCGCCGCGCGTCCTCGGCGTCGAAGCCGCCGCGCTGGAAGTCGGCGGAGTTGAGCTTCACCGAGACCGCGAAGGACGGGGAGACGACGGCGCGCACGGCGCGGACGGTGTCCAGGAGCATCCGGGCCCGGTTCTCCAGCGGCCCGCCCCACCGGTCGGTGCGCCGGTTGGACAGCGGGGAGAGGAACTGCGACAGCAGGTAGCCGTGCGCCGCGTGGATCTGCACGCCGTCGAAGCCGGCCTCCTCCGCGCGGGCGGCGGTGACCGCGAACCGGGCGACGGTGGCCTCGATCCGCTCGGCGGTCATGGGCGTCGGCCGCCCGAAGCGGCCGCTGTGCCGGCCGAGGTCCACCGGGACGTCGGACGGGCCCCACACGACGCCGGGCATGTCGGAGCCGACCTGGCGGCCGGGGTGGTTGAGCTGCATCCAGACCGCGCCGCCGCCGGACTTCGCGGCCCGCGCCCACGCGGCGAACGGCTCCAGCGGGGCGCGCGCGTCGAGGACGACGCCGGCGGGGCCGGTCAGCGCCTCGGCGTGCACCATCACGTTGCCGGTGATCAGCAGGCCGGTGCCACCGGCCGCCCAGCGGCGGTACAGCGTGAGGAACCGCTCGTCGGGCAGCTGGCCGTCGCCGGCCATGTTCTCCTCCATGGCCGCCTTGGCGATCCGGTTGGGCAGCACTCCGCCCGAGCGCAGGGGCAGGGGTGAGAACAGTTCGCTGGTCATCCGGGGTCTCCTCGTCCACCGACTATGTGTGCACCGCTCACATTAGGGGGCTGATGTGAGCGGTGCAAACTTCGCGGAGGGTGGGCCCGGTCACACGGTGGCGCCCCCGTCGACCGCCAGACAGGAACCGGTGATCCCCGACCCCTCGGGCGAGGCGAGGAGCAGCACCGCGGCGGCCACCTCCTCCGGACGGGTGAGCCGGCCGGTCGCGGTCCGGCCGGTGAAGTGCCCGATCAGCCCGGCGTAGTCGGTGCCCAGGACGCGCGCCGCCCGGGGCCCCTGCTCGACCACCCAGTCCGTCTCGACGGCGCCGGGGCAGACGCAGTTCGCCGTGACGCCGTACGGGCCGACCTCCTTCGCCAGGACCCGGGTGAGGCCGATCAGGGCGTGCTTGGCGGCGGCGTAGGCGCACAGCCCGGGGTCGGGGTCCCGCCCCTCCATGGAGGAGACGCTGACGATCCGGCCGGAGCGCTGCGGGACGAGGTGGGCCAGGGCGCGCCGGGTGGTGTAGAGCGCGCTGTCGAGGTTGAGGGCGAGGGTGCGGTGCCAGGTGTCGTCGGAGATCTCGGCGACGGTGGCGAAGTCGGTGGCGCCGCCGACGTTGTTGACGACGACGTCGAGGTGGCCGTAGCGGTCCACGACGGTGTCGACGGCCCGCTCGGCGTCCGCGCGGCGGGTGGCGTCCGCCGCGCAGAAGGAGACGCCGTCGCCCCCGCCGAGGCGCTCCAGGGCCTGCCGCCCGCGCTCCTCGTCGCGGCCGGTGACGACGATCCGGGCGCCGTGCCGGTGCAGGGTGTCGGCGATGGCCAGGCCGATGCCGCGGGTGCCGCCGGTGATGAGCGCGGTGGTGCCGGTGAGGTCCATGGGGTCTCCCGTTCCGGGGTGGGGTGCGGATGGCGGAGCGCGAGCGTGACGGTGTGCGGGAGGCCGGGCAGGCGGAGCGGTACGAGCCGCCAGCCGCGCGGGGCGCGGTCCGCGCCGAGGCGGACCACGGCCGGGTGGGGACCGAGGGCGATCTCGACGTCGACCAGGGCGCGCGGCAGCGGCCAGCCGAGGACCTTGGCGACGGCCTCCTTCGCCGTCCACACGGTCAGGAACGCCTCCGTCCCGGCCGCCTCGGACCGGGCGGCCGCGGCCGCCACGGCGGACCGCTCGGCCGGGCCGAGGGCGTGCCGCACCAGGTCGGGATGGGGCGGGGCGGCCAGGTGCTCGACGTCGATCCCGAGACCGGTGCCCGCGCGGGGACGTACGGGCCCGGCCAGGGCGGCGACCGTGAGGGGCCCGCAGTGGGCCGCGGCGAGCCGCAGCGGGGGCAGCCCCTGCCCGGCCGCCGGTACGGGACGGCCCGCGGGGCCGGGGACGAGGCGGACCGTGCCGGGGTCCCGCCCGAAGCGCGCCGCGACGGCGTGCCGCAGCAGCTCCCGGCCGCACCCCCGCCCGGCCGTTCCGGCCCCGGCCCGCCACCAGACGTCCACCGGGCCGAGCGCGGAGGCGAGCCGCCGCAGCCGGGGCTCAGGCCCGGCCGGAGGCGTCATCGGATGCGGATGCGGATGCGGATGCGGATGCGGATTCGGATGCGGGAGAGGGAGAGGGGGCGGGGGCGGCGGGGACGTGGGCGAGGACGGTGGCGCGCATCCCGCTGATCCGGGCGACGACCCGGCCGTCCCCGGTGGTCGCGGTGCTGGTCGCGGTGGTGGGCGAGTGGCGCAGGAGGAGGCCGTCGGGATGGGCGGCGGCGAGGTCGTGGTCGTCGCCGGGCAGGTAGAGGGCGAGGCGCTCGATCCGGCGCGGGACGGGCACGGGGTGGCGGCCGTCCGGGTCCGGCCGCAGCGCCGGGGTGCGGGCGAGGGCGTCGAGCAGGGTGCAGGGCGTGCCGAGGCGCGGCAGCCCGGCGAGCCGCCTGGGATCGGGGCGCCAGCGGGCGGTGGTCCCCAGGCCGTCGCTCCGGCACTCCTCGGTGACGCGGAAGACGCCGTCGAGCAGGACCGGGGAGGCCGGATCGTGGTAGGGGTCGGCGACCGGCCGGTGGAACGCGGCGGGCGGCGGCGGGGGATCGGGTACGAGGGGGACGGCGCCGAGCCGGACGGTGGCCCGGAAGTGCTCGCGGTCCCGGACCAGGACCCGGCCGTCGGGGGCGGTGGTGTCGGACCGGACCGTGACGGTGACGGCGGTGGCGGTCCTGGTGTCCGTACGGCGCGCCTCGACGCGGAACCGGGCGGGCCCGCCGTCGGCGCGGGCCCGGACCCAGGCACTGAAGGCGAGGTCGTCGACGCCGCGCACCGGCAGGCCGGGGGCGAGCGTGCGCGCGGCCTGGACGGCGACGTCGGCGAGCAGGACGCCGGGCACGGTGGGCCGGCCGTCGACCAGGTGGTCGAGGAGGAAGGGATGGGTGCCGGTCGCGAGGTCGAGGTGCCAGGCCGCGCGGTCGTCCCGCCGCTCGGCCGGCGGCCCGAGCAGCCCCGGGAGCACGGCCGGGCCGTGCGCGGCCCCGTTCCTCCGGGCCCCGGCCCCGGAGGCGTACAGGCCGGGGAAGAGGAGGTCGAAGGAGCGGCGCTCGGCCTCGCCGACGAAGGTGACGACCCGGTCCTCGCGGCCCGGCCCGCGGCGCAGTTCGGCCAGGAAGTGGGCGACGCCCTCCGCCGTGGACATCCGGGAGAGCCGGGCGGTGCGGGCGGTGTAGGACTGGACGACCGGGCCGGAGCCGAGGCCGGTCTCGTCCCAGATCGTCCAGGCGAGGGTGTACTCGCCCGGGGGCCCGGCGTGGGCGGCGCCGGACAGGAAGTCGTTGGCCGGGGAGTAGTCGCTCTCGCCGGGCAGCCCGACGACCCCGGTGACGGAGCCGAAGTTGCACCACAGGCGCGGGGCGAGGGCCCCGGTGAAGGCGGCGCGCAGGTGGTGGTACCCGTACAGCTTCACGTCGCGGACGCGCCGCATGCCGGACAGGGTCTTGCGGGTGATGTCGCCGGGATGGTGCAGTCCCGCGCCGTTCACCAGCAGGTCGACGCGGCCCTCCCGCTCCCGGACCGCGTCGGCCAGGGCCCGGACGGCCTTCGGGTCGGTGACGTCGCAGGTGTGGAAGCGGACGCGGTCCTCGCCGCACAGGGCGCGCAGGGCCCGGAGGTTCAGGGCGGACTCGCGGGCGTGCAGCAGCCGGTCGAAGTCCGCGGAGATCGCGCGCACCGGCCGGTCCGGACGCCGTACGCGCTCCGCCGCGATGTGCCGGGCGCGGGCGGCGGGCAGCTCCTCCTCCGGGGTGTCGAGCAGGGCGGCGGGGACGTCGCCGGGGCGGCCGGAGCCCACCAGGTGGACGCGGAGCGGGAGCAGCCGGGCCAGTCCCCGCACGCAGGCGGCGGTGATGCCGCGCGCCCCGCCGGTGGCGACGACCACGGCGTCCGGCGCGAGCGGGAGGGCGCCGTCGTCCGGCGGCGCGTCCGGGACGAGCCGCTGGACGAGCCGCACGCCGTCGCGGTGGTGGACGACGGGCAGGCCGTCGGCGGGGCGGGCGAGTTCGTCCTCCAGGGCGGCCAGCGCGGCGCCGGGCGAGGCGGCGTCGGTGACGACGGCCCGCACGGCGCAGCCGGTCAGCTCCCAGGCGAGGGACTTGACGAAGCCGGTGAGCAGGTGGGCGTGCGGGGCCGGCCGGCCGCCGGTGAACGGCGCGAGCACGGCCACCGCGCAGCTGCCGCCCGCCGCCAGCCGGTCGCGCGACTGCCGTACGGCCCAGAACGCGGCCTCCTGCACGGCCAGGAACCCGGCTTCGGGCGGAGCCGGCCAGGCGGGACCGGACCGCGGGTCGGCCACCACCCGCAGGTGGTCGAAGCCGTCCGGGGCCCCGGCCAGGACCGCGTCGACCGCGCGCTCCGGGTCCTCCGTGCCGTCCAGGGCGAGCAGGTGCCCTCCGGTCCCGGCCGGCACGAGGGGACGCAGCCCGGCCGCGTGCCGGGCGTGCGTGACGACCAGCGTGCGGTCCGGCAGCGGGCGCGCCCCGGGGCCGGTCGGCCCGGCGGGCCGCCAGTCCAGGGTGTGACGGTGGGTCAGTGCGGGGGCGGGGGAGATCGTGGCGGATGCGGATGCGGATGCGGATTCCGGGTCGGGGGAGTCGGAGGACGGGGACGGGGGCGGGCCGGTGAGGCGGCGCAGGACCGTGACCAGGTCGTCGGCGCCCCGGTAGCTGTGGCCCGCGTGCGGCCGGGGCTCGGCGGGCAGCGCGTCGAGGAGCGGGGCGAGTTCGCCCAGGACCGGCCAGCCCCGGGCGGCCGCGACGGACGCCCGGGTGAGCAGCAGCGCGAAGGCCCCCTCGGCGAGCCGGTCCCGCTCCTCCGTCCCGTACAAGCGGTCGAACAGCGGGCCGGAGGCGCCGTTGACGCCGATGACCAGGGCCAGCCGGAGCCCGCCCCGCCGCAGGTGGGACGCGGCGGTCCGCAGCGCGGTCCGGCCGGAGGAGGGGCCGGTGTCCAGGACCATGGTGGGGCCGTGCAGGTCGTGCAGGGCGGCGATCCGGGCCGGGATCACGTTGGGCATCAGCCCGGCCAGCGTGTCCTCCCCGGGTGGCGTGCCGGCCCTCACCGAGGCCACGAGGTCCGCCGCGGCCCGCTCCAGGTCCCCGGCGTCCAGGCCAGGGGGCGCCGCTCCGCGCGCGGTCTCGGTCAGCGAGGTGGCGTAGCAGCGCAGGGTGACGGCGGGGGAGAGGGCCGGGACGCCCGTGTGGGCGGCGAAGATCCCGCACTCCTCCCGCAGCCCCTCCCAGTAGGGGGAGCCGTTCGGCCCGGCGAGCCCGGCCGCGGCCTGGAGGGCCGTCAGCTGGGCGCGGTCCACGGCGGCGGCGGTCCGGGCGGGCATCCGGGCCTCGGCGAAGGACGGCGCCGGGTAGTCGGCTCCGAAGGAGCGCCGGTCGGCGGGCGGCAGCCCCGAGGCCAGGCGGCGGGCCACCTCCGCCGGGGCGGGCGCGCCGGGCAGGTGCGCCGACCAGGCCACCGCCACCACCGGGTCGCCGTCGACGGGTTCGGGCAGTGAGGCGGGGGCGGCCTCCCCGGGGCGCGGGGCGTCCCGCAGCAGCAGGTGGGCGTTGGTGCCGCCGAAGCCGAAGGACGACACGCCGACCGTGCGCGGCCGTCCGGCGGGACGCGGCCAGGGCACCGGACCGGTCGGCACCCGGGGCGCCGGGCCGTCGGCGGGCGGGGCGTACGGGGTCTGCGGCGGGATCACGCTGTGCGCGAGGGCCTGGAGGGCGTGGATGACGGAGACCACGCCCGAGGCCCAGCCGGTGTGCCCCACCACCGACTTGTTCGAGGTGCACCAGGCGCCGGGGAGCAGCCGGGCCAGCACGCCGCGCTCCACCGCGTCCCCGGCGGGGGTCCCGGTGGCGTGCGCGACCACCCAGTCGACCTGCCCGGGGGCGATTTTGGCGGCGGTCCCGGCCCGCTCCAGGGCCCGTTCCTGGCCGGTGTGGTGGGTGGCGTGCACGGCGCGGCCCCGGCCGTCGGAGGCCGCGCCGAACCCGGCGAGCACCCCGAGCACCCGGTCGCCGTCGGCGCGGGCCCGGTCCAGCCGCTTGAGGGCCACGAACCCCGCCCCGTCGGAGAACAGCACCCCGTCGGCGCCGCCGTCCAGGGCCCGCACGGCGCCGGTGCGGCTCAGCCCGCCGAGCCGGGAGAACAGCACGCTGTAGCGGGGCCCCAGGGAGAACACCCCGCCGCACAGGGCCACGTCGCACTCGCCGTCCAGCAGGGCGCGGGCCCCCAGGTCGAGGGCGTAGAGCGAGGAGGAGCAGGCGGTGTCGACGACCCGCACCGGCGTGTCCGGGGGCAGCAGCCGGGCGACGGCCCGGCGGACGGCGGCCTCCGGCAGGTGCCGCACCGGGTCCCCGGCGTGCGGGTAGCGCCCGCGCAGATGGTCCCGCAGCCGTTCGCGCAGCCCCTCGGCGGGGGTGCCGGGCCAGTGCGCGGCGAGCCCGTCGGCGGCGGCCTCGACGAACAGGCTCTCCTCGACGTGCTGGGAGCCCTCGGCCCACGCCCCGACGAAGCAGGCGGTACGGGTCCCCGGGGCGGCGCCCAGCTCCCGGGCGCCGCACTGGCCGAGGGCGGTGTGCGTCCAGTCCGCCAGGAAGTCCCCGTCCGGGGCCGGCCCCGGCGGCCGGGCGTAACCGGCGACGCGGCTGTAGGTGTGCTCGGGCGAGGCTCCGGGGGACCAGAAGTGCGCGAGGTCGAAGCGGTCCCCGGGCTCCCCGAACAGGGGCGCCCCCTCGACCAGCCGCCGCCAGAGCATGTCGGGGTCGTCCACGCCGGGCGCCACCAGCCCCATGCCGACCACGGCCACGGTCCGGTCCCCGTCGGAGGAGGAGGAGGAGGAGGAGGAGGAGGAGGAGGCCGGAGCCGACGGCGCGGCCGCCGGTACGGGTACGGGGGCGGGCGCGGGTACGGCCGCCGGGCGGGGGGTGAGCATGGCGCGGCCCACCGAGAGCCCGCCGTCCGCGAGCAGGCACTGCCCGGAGATCCAGCGGGAGCGCGGCGAGGCCAGGAACGCCACCAGCCGGGCCAGGTCCTCCTCGGTGCCCACCTCGCCCAGCGGCGAGGCCGCCCGGTAGGTGTCCCGCAGGGCGTCCGCGCCGGGGAACAGCCGCGCGGTGGCGTTGTCGAGGAGCCCGGCGGAGGCGGTGTTGACGCGGATGCCCGACGGCCCCAGGTCGGCGGCCAGATAGCGGGTCATCGCCTCCAGGGCGGCCTTGCAGACGCCCACCAGCAGGTAGTTGTCCATGGCCAGGCCCGCGCCGATGGAGGAGACGTTGACGATCGACCCGCCGCCTCGGGCGGCCATCAGGGGCGCCGCCGCCAGGGCGCACCAGCGGGCCCCGTGGAGGTTGGTGTCCAGGGCGCGCCGCCACTCGGTGTCGGTGAGGTCGTGGTACGGGGCGAAGACGCCGCGCGCCGCGTTGTTCACGAGGACGTCCACCCCGCCGTGCTCCTCGGCGAGTTCCGCGAACATCGCGGTGACCTGCTCGGGCTTGGCGACGCTGGCCCGCAGCGTCCGGGCGGTGCCTCCGGCGGCGCGGATCGCGGCGACGGTCGCCTCGGCGGCCTCGGGCGAGTGGAAGTGGTTGACGATCACGTGGGCGCCGTGCCGGGCGAGTTCGCGGCTGATCGCCGCGCCCACGCCCTTGCCGCCGCCGGTCACCACCGCGACCTTCCCCCGCAGGTCGGGCGCGGCCGGGGGTGCCCCGCTCATGAGGCCGCCCCCGTCGTCCGGGCGCCGTCGGCGGGCAGCGCCGCCAGCAGGCCGGCCAGCGCGTCGAGGGTGGTGTGGCCGGTCAGCCGCGACCCGTCGGCGGGCAGGGTCCGCCCGTAGTGGGTGACGGCGCGGGCGAACAGCTCCGTCTGCTTGATGGAGTCCACCCCGAGGTCGGCCTCCAGGTCGGCGTCACCGGTCAGGACCTCGGGGGGATACCCGAGGGCGTCGGCGTACAGGGCCCGCAGCGTCTCCACGACGGTCCGCCGGTCGGTGAGGGGATCCCCGCCGGGCCCCGGCGGGTCGCTCTGGTACGTGTCCCTGGGGGCGGGTGACGGGCCGCGCCCGTACGTGTTCCGGGGCTCGTACGCGTTCCATGGCTCGGGTTCGGGCTCGGGCGCCGACGGTGCGGGAAGGGCCGCGGGGCCACCGGCAAGCGTCCCGGCCCCCGCCCTTTCCGCCGCGTCCGCCAGCGCGTCCGCCACCTCCCGTCCGTCCGCGCGGCGGCGCAGCGGGGCGACGGTGCGGACGCCGGGCACCGTCGCCGCCACCAGGTCGCTCAGCGTGCCGCGCGGGCCGCACTCCACGAACAGGTCCGCGCCGTCCGCGTGCAGGGCGCGTACCGCGTCCGCGAACCGGGTGGGACGCACCAGGTGGGCGGCGACCAGTTCGGCCACCGCGTCCCCGTCGTCCAGGCGCCGCCCCAGGATCGCCGAGTGCAGCGGGTGCCGGGCGGGCCGGGCGCGCAGTGCGGCGGCGCGGCGGGCGAAGTCGTCGGCGACGGCGGCCAGGCTCCGGTGGTGGAAGGCGTGGGGGACGCGGAGCGGGGTGGCGCCGACGCCCAGCGCCTCGGCCGCCGCCCGGACCCGCTCCAGGGGACCGGCGGGACCGGAGACCACGCACTGGCGCGGGCCGTTGTCCGCGGCGAGGACGACCTCCCAGGCGCCCAGGGCGAGGAGCAGCCCCTCGGTCCGGGCCGCCGACAGGGACAGCGCCACCATGCCGCCGGGCTCCGGCGGGCACGCGGCGAACGCCTCGTCGCGGGCGGCGACCAGGGCCATGCCGTCGGCGGGGTCGTACACCCCGGCGGCGGTGAGGGCCACCAGCTCGCCGAAGCTGTGCCCGAGCAGGACGGCGGGCCGCAGCCCGTGCCGTTCGGTCAGGACGCGGAACAGGGCGGTCCCGGCGGCGAACAGCGCCGCGTGCAGGTCGGCCGGGGCGGTCTCCACCAGCTCGGCTAGGGCCGGGGCCCGGTCGTCGAGCAGGAGGCGCGAGGGGGCGGTCCGGCCCAGGCGGACCGCTGCGGCGTCCAGCGTCCGCAGCGTCTCGTGGACCAGTGGTTCGTCGTCGGCCAGCGGGGCGAGGGCACCGGGGAAATAGGCCCCCTGCCCGGGGAACATGACAACGCAGGCGGTCACGTCGACTCCTCCATGAAACACGGGGGAACAGCCAGGAACCGGGAAGGGAGCGCTCCCTTCATCCGTAAATAATCTCGTCGTCCGATATTCGAAGTCATCACCCACACCGGGGACGGATGGCGCGTCAGTTTGAATCGAGCGGACCGGACTTCTCCGTGCCGCGCCCCTCGGCCCCGGTGACCGGCGCCGGCCGGGAACGGCCGGGGCGTGGTGTACGGCGCGGGGGCCCGTGGTTCATGATGGGCCGGTCATGCCGTGGACGCGTCCTCACCGCTTCGCGCGTCACCCCGGCGGGGCGCCGGAGGGCGACGCGCCGGGCCGCGTCGTCCGCGCGGTGCTGTTCAGCGGTGTGAGCACCGGACTCGCGGTCACCGGCCACCACCTGGCCTCCGGCCGTTCCGTGCCCTGGGGCGCGGCGCTGCCCGGCGCCGCCGTTCTCCTCCTCGCCGCACCGGCCCGCCCGCGCGGACCCGTCTCGCTGCCGGGCACGGCCGCCGCGACCGTCGCCGCGCAGCTCCTGCTGCACTTCTGGTTCGGCCGCGCCGACGGCCCTCAGGCCCCCGCAGGACACGCGGCGCACACCGCGCTCCCGCCCCCCGGCGCCCTCGCGGCGCACGGCGGTGACGTGCTCGGCCGGGCCGGGGACCACGGCGTGGCGCTGAGCGCGGCGCACGGTGCGGCGGCGCTGCTGGCGGCCTGGCTGATGCAGCGTGCCGACACCGCCGTGCGCGGCGCGGCCACGGCGGCGGGCCGCCGCTTCGCCGACGCCCTCGGCCACCTCCTTGTACGGCTCCTCACCCCCGGGCACACCCCCGCGCCCCCGCCGGCGGCGCGCCGGAACCGGCCGGGGGCGGAGCGGCGGCCCGGACCCCGCGCGGTGGCACTGGCCCACGTGCTGGTGCGCCGGGGACCGCCGGCCGGACGGAACACCACCGTCCGACCGGAGGCGTGCACCGGCACGCCCGCCCTTCCCACCCCCACGGAGTCCACCGTGTCCCGCACCGCCCGTTCCCGTTCCCGAGCCCGTCTTTCCGTCCGGGCCGCGTGCGTCGCCGCCGCGACGGCCGCCGCCTCGCTCGCGATGACCACCTCCGCCCTCGCCCACGTCGAGGTCGAGGCGGCGAACGCCCGCGCGCTCGACCAGAACGTCGAACTCTCCTTCAGCGCCGAGACCGAGTCCTCCTCGGCCGGCATCACCGCCCTGGAGGTCGTCCTCCCCGAGGGCCTGAAGCCCGCCGACATCGCCTACAAGAGCGGCCCGGCGGGCTGGAAGCTCACCCCCACCGACCGGGGCTACACCGTCTCCGGCCCGGCCGTCGCGGTCGGCGAGGACGCCGCGTACAAGGTCGTCGTCCGTCAGCTCCCCGACGCGAAGTCGCTGGCCTTCAAGACGCTCCAGACCTACGGCGACGGCCGCGTCGACCGCTGGATCGAGCTGGAGAAGTCCGACGGCGGCGGCCACGGCAACGCCGCGCCGGTCCTGAAGCTCGCCGCCGCCGCGCCGGGCGCCGCCTCCCTCGCACCCGCCACCACCCCGCCGACCACCCGGGCCCCCGCCCCGTCGGCCACGGCCACCGCCACGGCCGAGGCCGACGGGAAGGCGGCGGCGGACGAGAAGGCGGCGGAGACGGACTCCGGGCCCGGCACGGTCGCCGTCGTCGTCGGCGTCGTCCTGCTGGTCCTGGTGCTTGCCGGGGCCTGGCTGTGGACCAGGCGCCGGGGCGGCGCGGACGCCTGACCGCGCCCGCGGAGCCGGGACGCGTGGACCACCGGCCCGGCGACCGGTGCGCCACCGGCACCTGCCGGAGACGGCCGCCGCCTGTGCCGACGGCCGGACGGCCAAGGCGCGGTGCCCGGGTCCTGGATCGGACCCGGGCACCGCGCCCCGGCGGCCGGAGGGTCAGCCGGTGGTGGCGGGCGGCACCGTCGGCAGGTAGCGCGGCGCGCGCCACGCGTCGAGCTTCCGCTCCACCGCCCCGCCCAGAGACAGCAGCGCCGCGTCCTGGCGGTCGCCCGCCATCAGCAGCAGGCCGACGGGCAGCTCGCCGACGAAGCCGGCGGGCACGGACAGCGAGGGGTATCCGGCGACGGCGGCCGGGGTGGAGGACGGGATCACGTCGTTGTCGCCCCGCGCGCAGTCGGTCGTCCAGGCGGGCGGGTTCGACGGGGAGGCGATCGCGTCCAGGTCGTGGGCGGCCATGGTCTCGTCGATGGACCGGCGGGACAGGTCCTTCAGCTCGGCCCGCACCGCCAGGTAGCCGGGATCGGTGGTCGGCGGCGCGGCCAGCGCCATCTCGAACAGCTCCTGGCCGGCGAAGCAGGACCGCTCGGCCGGGTGGCTGCGGTTGAACTCGATCAGCCCGGCCAGGTCGCGGGGCCCGTTCCGGGTGGCCAGGTAGGCGTCGATGTCCCGGTGGAACTCGCTCAGCAGGGCCGGGAACTCCAGCTCGGCGAGCCGGTCCTGGTAGGGCGGCGTCACCTCGACGACCTGCGCCCCGGCGGCCCGCAGCCGCGCCGCGGTCCGGGTCATCAGCTCGTCCACCCCGGCACCCAGGGTCGGCAGCCGCCACAGGCCGATCCGCTTGCCGCGCAGGCTGCCGGGGCGCAGACCCGCGTCCGCGAGGCCGGCGGAGGTGCGGGAGTCGGAGCCGCCGATCACCGACAGGGTGAGCGCGGTGTCCACGACGTTGCGCGCCATCGGGCCCGCCGTGTCCTGCTCGGCGGAGATCGGGACGACGCCGGACTGGCTGACGAGGCCCAGGCTGGGCTTGTGGCCCACGACCCCGTTCATCCCGGCCGGACAGACGATGGAGCCGTCGGTCTCGGTGCCGATGGTCACCTGCGCCAGCGAGGCGGCGAGCGCGGCGGCCGAACCGGACGACGAGCCGCACGGGTTGCGGTCCAGGACGTACGGGTTGAGGGTCTGCCCGCCCACCGCCGACCAGCCCGAGGTGGGCTTGACCGCGCGGAAGTTGGCCCACTCGGACATGTTCGCCTTGCCGAGCACCACCGCGCCCGCCGCGCGCAGCCGCCGGACGAGTTCGGCGTCCTTCGAGGGTGCTTTTCCGGCCAGTGCCAGTGAGCCGGCCGTCGTCGGCATGTCGCGGGTGTCGACGTTGTCCTTCAGGAGGACGGGGATGCCGTCGAGCGGGCCGAGGGACTTCCCGAGCCGGTGGCGGATGTCGCTGGCGACCGCTTGGGCCAGCGCCGTCGGGCTGGTCCGCAGCACGGCGTTGATCTTCGGGTCGACGGTCCTGATCCGCTGGAGGTAGGCCAGGGTCAGTTCCGACGAGGTCAGGGAGCCGCGCTTCATGCGCGCCTGCAGCTCGGGGATGGTCACCGTGTCCAGATCGACCCCGCGCACGAACCCCGGGGCGGCGGGGGCCGAGGGGTGGCCGGCCCCCGCCTCGGCCGCCGCCGCGGGCTGTCCGGGCGCTCCCGCCGCCAGCAGGGGCGCCGCCACCAGGGCCGCGGACAGGGCCGCGATGCTTCTCTTCTTCATGGGCCCCAGCCCACTGGAGAGGCCCGCCGGGCACAAGGGACTTCTGCGCCGTGCCGCGTCCGCTATCCGGAACCGCGCGACCGGTCCTGTACTGGCACTTTCGCGTCGTCCCCCCCCGTCCTCCCCGCCCGTGTCCCGGGCGTCCGGTCCGGGCCTCCGGTCCGGGGGCGCGGTGCCGGGGGAACTGTGACGGCCTTGTGACCGGGGAAGTGACCTGCGTCACGGACGGCGGTACGGGACCTTGATCGACTCGCCTCCATGCGTCCCCACCCCGCCCTCCTGCCCGTCCTCGCCTCCGGCCTGCTCCTCCTCACCGGCTGCGGCACCCTCACCTCCGCCGGGGAGCCCGTCGTCCCGACCCCCTCCGCCGCCGGGGAGGAGAAGGACGGCATCCGCGTCACCGGTACCGGGGGGTGCGCGCGGCCCTGCGCCACCTACACCGTCACCGGACCGGCCGACGGCCCCGTCGTCACCACCGTCTTCTTCGAGTTCCGCGCGGCCGACGGGGGAGTGATGGACAGCGTGAAGGAGACCGTCCCGGCCGTCGCGCCCGGCGCCACCGTGAGCCGTACCGTCACCGCGGCCATGGTCCCGCCGGACTCCGTCGTCGGCGGGCGCGTCGCCATCGGGACCGTGCGGACCGTCCCCGCCGCCGAGGCGTCCGCCTCCTCCGGGCCCTGCCCGCCCTCCGGCGTGCGGGTGTACGCGGACAAGGGCGACTCGGCCATGGGCCTGCGGGTCGTCGGCCTCCACCTGGAGAACTGCGGTACCGCCCCGCTGTCCCTCGACGGCTACCCCGAGGTCCAGCCCCTCGACGAGGAGCACCGGGCCCTGCCCGCCGTCCGGATCCTCAAGGGCGGCGAGGCCATCGCGAGCGGCACCGGCGCGGAGGGCCCGGCGCGGCCCTTCACCCTCCGCCCCGGCGCCCGCGCCCGCGCGGGCCTCGTCTGGCGCAACACCACCGAGGCGGGCGAACCCGTCAACGCCCCCTACGCCCGCGTCCGCTGGCGGTCCGGCGCCGCCCCCGTCATGGTCGTCCCGGAGCTCGACCTCGGCACCACCGGCCGCCTCGGCGTCGGCCCCTGGAAGCCCGCCGAGGGCCGGGCACCCGCCTCCTGACTTCCGGTCCGTCAGCCGTTGGACCAGGTACGGGTGGACAGCACCAGCAGGTAGCCGTCCGGGTCCCGCAGGGTCACGCCCCAGGTGTCCCAGTACGGGTTGTGCGCGGGCACCCGCTTCCCGCCGTGCTCCTCCAGCCGCGCCACCAGGGCGTCGGGCACCGGCTC
The DNA here is from genome assembly GCF_014650175.1 of Streptomyces termitum. Lineage (GTDB taxonomy): Bacteria > Actinomycetota > Actinomycetes > Streptomycetales > Streptomycetaceae > Streptomyces > Streptomyces termitum. The sequence continues at coordinate 69,738 of NZ_BMUL01000022.1, read as the reverse complement.
GCCGAGGTAGACGACCAGGAGGTCCTCGGGGGTCGGCCGGGGCTCCACCGGCGCGGCGGGGTCGTGCACGAGCTCCAGGTGCCAGCTCGCGCCCGGCAGGCCGACCATGAGGAGCGCGCTGTGCCCCAGGGCCGCGTCCGCCTCGTGCCGGTACAGGACGTCGAGGCCGAGCCCGAGGGCCCAGAACCGCTCCGCCGCGCGGAGGTCGAGGGAGGGCCGGGCCACGCGAACGGGGGCCGAGGCGTCGAGCGGCACGGGGTACCTCCTGGAGAGCGGCGTGCGGGACGGCGCGAGCCTAACCCGCTCGCCCCGCCCCCGGCCCGTCCGCTGTCTTGCCCGGCCCCGGACCGGCCCGCTCACTCGTAGCGCAGGCGCAGCGACTCCCGCTCGGCCTCCTCGACCTGGGCGAGGGTCAGGCCCGGCAGGTCCAGCTGTGCGAGCGTCACCTCGGCGCTGGTCGGCTGGGCGTCGGCGGGCAGCCACCGCTCCGGCCGCCAGGCGTCGGACCGCATCAGCGACTTCGGGCAGTGCGGGTAGACCTGCTCGACCTCCACGACCAGCGCCGTCACCGGCGGCCGGCCGACGGCGGTGAGCCCGGCGAGCAGGTCGGGGTCGGCCGAGACGCAGGCGCGGCCGTTGACGCGCAGCGTGGTCGGCCGGCCGGGGACGAGGAACAGCAGGCCGGCGTGGCCGGTCTCCAGGACGTTGTGCAGAGTGTCGAGCCGCTTGTTGCCGGTCGCGTCGGGGACGGCCAGGGTCCGCTCGTCCAGCACCGAGACGAAGCCGGCCGGGCCGCCGCGCGGCGTCACGTCGGCCCGCCCCCCGGCGTCGGCGCTGCCGATGAACACCAGCGAGGAGCAGCCGATCAGCGCCCGCGCCTCCTCGGTCAGGTGCCCGGTCTCCTTGCGGAGCGAGTGGGGGTTCGGCGGCGGGTAGAGCGCGCGCAACTGGTCGGGTCCGGTGAGGGCGTTCGCCCGGAGGGACGCGAACAGCGCTCCCGCCGTGCCGGTTTCGGTCGTCATGCCGACAACCCTAGGCCCTGCTCGGAAAGTCCCGCCGTACGCCCGGAGGGCCGCTGACCCCAGGGCCTGCCCGGAAGCTCCCGCCGTACGCCCGGAGGGCGCTGAGGGCCGGGACGCGGCCGGGGCGGCGCGGGAGCGGGGCTGCGACACGCTTCAGTCCGGGCCCGGTCGGAGGCCCGCGGCCCGCCCGCCGCCGGGGCGCCGCTCAGCCCTCCGCCCCCACCGGCTCCGCGACGCGCGCCCGGGTGCGCCCCCAGGCCGCCAGCGGCCCGAGCGCCTCGTTGAGCCGCCGGCCGTCCTCGGTCAGCGCGTACTCGACGCGGGGCGGCACCTCGTCGTAGGAGAAGCGGCGCACGACGCCGTCCGCCTCCAGCTCCCGCAGGTGGGAGGCGAGCACCTTCTCGGTGACCCCCGGAAGCAGCCGCCGCAGCTCGCCGAAGCGGCGCCGGGGATGCTCGTGGAGCGCCCAGAGGATCAGCACCTTCCACTTCCCGCCGATGACCTCCATCGCGGTGTCGATCCCGCAGACGTGGCCGTCCGGGCCGCCCGGTCGGTTCACGGTCGCCATGTCCCACCCTCCTGACCTGCTCGCTCACCTCAGGGTAACCACCCACTCCCAAGTGCGTACTTGATCACTCCGAACCCGGCGAGCAGCCTGGTGCACATGACACGGAACACCCCTGAGAAGACCACCGAGAAGACCCCCGTGACCCTGCTCGGCCTGGGCGCCATGGGCACCGCGCTGGCCCGCGCCTGGCTCGCCGCCGGGCACCCGCTGACCGTCTGGAACCGCACCCCGGCCCGCGCCGGGGCGCTCGCCGCCGAGGGGGCGAGGACCGCCGCCACCGCCGCCGAGGCGGTCGCCGCGAACCGTCTGGTCGTCGTCTGCCTGCTGGACGACGCCTCGGTCGAGGAGACCCTGGCCGGTGTCGATCTGACGGGCCGTGACCTGGTCAACCTGACCACCGGCACCCCCGAGCAGGCCCGGACCCGCGCCGCCTGGGCCCGTGCGCGCGGCGCCCGCTACCTCGACGGCGGCATCATGGCCGTCCCCCCGATGGTCGGCGTCCCGGAGGCCGGCGGCTACGTCTTCTACAGCGGCGACCGGGAGCTGTTCGAGCGGCACCGGGAGGCGCTGGCCGTCCCGGTCGGCACCACCTACGTCGGCGAGGACGCCGGCTTCGCGGCCCTGCACGACGTGGCCCTGCTCAGCGCCATGTACGGGATGTTCGCCGGTGCCGCGCACGCCTTCGCCCTGATCCGCCGGGAGGACATCGACCCCGTGTCGTTCGCCCCGCTCCTCGCCGACTGGCTCGTCGCGATGGCCCCGTCGGTCCACCGGACCGCCGACCAGCTGCGGAGCGGCGACTACACCGAGGGCGTCGTCTCCCACCTCGCCATGCAGGTGGCCGGCACGCCGACCTTCCTGGCGACGGCCGAGGGGCAGGGCGTCAGCGCCGAACTGCTCAGCCCCTACTTCGCGCTGATGCGCCGCCGACTGGCCGAGGGCGACGGCGCGGAGGACCTCACGGGGGTGGTCGACCTGCTGGCACGCTGACCGGCAGACCCCGCCGCCCCCCCGGGCGACGCGGGGAACTCCGGGCGACGCGGGGAACCCCGTACCCCTCGGGGAGTCCCGCACGCCGCCCGGGAGGCCGGGCCCCGGTCAGGCGGTGTGCAGCGTCAGCCCGTAGCGGCCGAGGATCTCGTTGACGGGCTGGAACCAGGTCTCGCCGCCGGAGGAGCAGTTGCCCCAGCCGCCGGAAGTGACGCCCTGGGCCTGGTCGCCGCTGATGAACGCGCCGCCGGAGTCGCCGCCCTCCGCGCAGACGCTGGTCTTCGTCATCTGGTGCACGGCGCCCTGGCTGTAGTTGACCGTCTCGTTCTTGGCGAGGACGGTGCCGCAGTGCCACTTCGTGGTGGAGCCCGAGCGGCAGATCGACGCGCCCACGGGCGCCTCGGCGGAGCCGCGCACCAGCCGGTCCGGGATGACGCCCCAGCCGAGGACGACGGGCACGGTCCACCAGCCGCTGTGGACGCTCACGTACGCGTAGTCGTCGCCGGGGAACGAGGAGCCCTGGAAGGTGCCCATGGCGGAGCCGTCCCAGCCGCGCACCGCCGCCCCGGCCCGCCCGCAGTGACCGGCCGTGACGAACCCGCCGTGCACCGAGAAGCCGATCGAGCAGCGCACGTTGCCGGTGTAGTACGGGTCGCCGCCGACGGTCCCCGCCGCGTAGGTACGGGGAGCGGCGGCCGTCTCGGCGACGGTGACGGGCCCGTGCGCCCGCGCCTCCTCGACGAAGGCGCGCACGGCGGGGGCGTCCCGCTCGGCCCGTACGACCGTGACGACGACGCTGTTCGTCCTCGGGTCGACGTGCCAGCCGGCGACGCCCCGGGGCGCGGCGCGCCCGTCGAGGCGGGCCTTGGCCCGGTCGAGGGCGGCGGCGCTGTGCCGGACCAGCCGGGTGTCGGCCCCGAGCGCCCGCACCCCGGCCTCCTCGGCGCGGTCGGTGAGGGCGACGACGAGCCGCTCCGAGGCGGGGTCGAACCAGGCGCCCGCGTACGCGCCGCCGGCCGTCCGCCGGGCCTCCTCCTCGACCCGCGCGGCGGCCTTCTCGGCGCGCAGCCGCTCCTCGGCCCGCGCCGGGCTCAGCCCGAGGTCGTCACGGAGCGCGTCGATCAGCCCGGCCGAGGCGGCGGGCGCGGCGGCCGGTTCGGGCGGCGGGGCGGCCTGGGCGGCACCGGTCCCGGCGCCGAGCGTGAGCAACAGGGCCGCGAGGGCGAAGCCCAGGGGGGTGGTGCGTTTCACGGAGCCTCCTGGTGTGGGGGAGCCAAACGCCTGAGAGCGCTCTGAGAGCGCTCTCAGCAACCTGTGGGCCGTACGCTAGCGCCCTCGGCTTGGCAGGTCCACACCAGAAACGCGACAACGATGGATACCGCCGAGACGGGCCGGTTCCGTGACGTACGTCCCCGACGCCGGGCTATCCCGCCGGGGAGGGGAGGTGTTTCGCGAGGAATCGCCGGACGTGCCCCGGCCCGTGAGCCCCGGTAACGTGGCCGTCCGCCGCGAGGAGCCCCGGCCCGCCCGGTCCGGGCGGGGGAACGGGGCGGAGGAGAACGAGAACGTGACGAACGAGAACATGGCGAACAGTGGCGTGACCGGCGGGCGGACCAGGCCCGAGGTCCGCGTCCCCGAGGGCGAGGCCCCCGCCGAACTGGCCGTACGGGACCTGGTCGTCGGGGACGGCACCGAGGTGCGGCCGGGCATGGTCGTCAGGATCCACTACGTCGGCGTCGCCTTCGCATCCGGGAAGGAGTTCGACTCCTCCTGGGAGCGGGACCAGCCGTTCAAGTTCGCCGTGGGCGGCGGCAGGGCCATCAAGGGCATGGACCGGGGCATCCGGGGCATGCGCGTGGGCGGCCGCCGCGAGATCACCGTCCCCCCGCGCCTCGGCTACGGCAAGCAGTCGCCCTCCTCCCTGATCCCCCCGAACTCGACGCTCGTCTTCGTCGTGGACCTGCTCTCGGCCTGACCCGCCCCGCCCGTCTCCCGGCCGGGGCGCCGCGGCCACTCGTGAACGGCTGCGGTCGGCTCGATCAGGGGCGATGGACGGACAACCGTGGAGTGGCGGGGGGAGGGGGGAAGGCTCAGGCGTTGACGGCGTGTTCGACGAACCGGCCGCAGGCGCGGAACCCCAGACGGCGGTACACGGGTTCGCCGTCGGCCGACGCCTGAAGGACCGCGATGCGGTGGTTTTGCTCGCGGGCGGCGTGAAGGGCCGCGAGCGTGATGGCTCCGCCGTAGCCGCGCCGTCGGTGGGCGGCCAGGGTGGAGATGTTGTAGACGCCGGCGACTCCCGCGTGGTGGAACACCTCGGCGGAGCAGACCGGACGGTTCTCCACGTAGCCCACCAGGTACCTGGCCGGGCAGGTCGCGGCCAGCGCCCGGGGCGCGGCCCGGGCGAAGAAGTCGCGGACGGTTCCGGCGGGTGGATTCCAGTTCGCGGCGAGGACCGTGGCGTAGTCGGCGAGCTGGTCGGGCGTGGTCACCGTTCGGATGTCCAGCCCCGGGGCGGAGGGAACCGGCAGGGTGTCGTCCAGTTCGGCCCACATCGCCGTCTCGTGCTCGGACACCGGCAGACCGGCTGCCGTCAGGCGCGCGCTGAGGTCCGCCGGCGTCGAGGCGGGCCCCACCCACCAGGAGAAACCGCGCCCCGTGCCGGCCAGCGCCCCGACGGTCTCGGAGACGCGGACGGCGGCGTCACCGGCGGTGAAGCGGGCCGCGGCGACGATGTTGAACGTGTCGTCGTCCAGACCGCTGTCCGCGATCAGCAGGTCCCCGGTCTCCACGACGGTCGCACCGGACATGCTCCGGTGCAGATGGCAGGCGTGTTCCGCCAGGTTCCGTTCCATCCTGTCCGTCAGGTCGGCTTCATCGGGAAAGCAGTCGTTCATAGGGACCGATACCAGCACGACCGAGCGAGGACCGCACGTCATTTCAGCCGGCGCCACGCCGACGACCGGCACTTTCGACGTGCGCCCCGCACAGGGGTTCCGCGGAGTGTCAGTGGCCGCTGCGATCCTGCATCACATGGACGAGAACACCTTCTGGACGCTCATGGACGAGCTGAGCCGTCGCCCCGGCGGTCGGCCGGAACGGCTGGAGTGGCTGCGCGGGCGCCTGCGGGGCCGGCCGGTCGCGGAGGCGGTGGGGTTCCAGGTGCGCCTGGAGTCCGCGTGCGAGGCGGTCGCCACGGACGCGCTGTGGCGGGCGGTGCGCCGGATCGAGAGCGGCCTGTGCTCCGACGACGGCTTCGACTACTTCGCCCTCTGGCTGGCGGCCCAGGGGCGGGGGACGTACGAGGCCGTCCTCGCCGATCCGGACGTCCTCGCCGGTCTCGCCGGGATACGGACTCTTGCGGGACGGCACCCGAGGGAATGGCACGACGACGAATGGCCGGAATGGGAGGAACTCGACTACGTGGCCCAGGAGGTGTTCGAGGAACTGACCGGCGGGGCGGACGACCGCGAGGAGGCGTTCTACGACGCGCTGGAAGTAGCCCAGGAGGCGGAACCCGAGCCCGAGCCCAGAGCGGAGGCCGGCGCGGCGGGAGGCGGGACGCCCCGGCTGGACGCCCTCTTCCCGGTGGGGGCCGGCCCCCGGCGCCCCTCGTGAAAAGGCGTGGCCGCCGGGTGGGCGCGGTGCGAGGATCGGCGTACACCATGATCCGCGTCCGTTCCACTTCACGTCCCGGAGGGCCCCGTATGGACGTCGCCCCGCTGCTGCCGTTGACCACGGCCAGGTTGTCGCTGCGGCTGTTCGCTCCCGGCGACGCCGACGACCTGTACGCCTACCAGGGCCTGGCGAGCGTGGCGCGCTATCTGTACCGGCCGGCGCACACGCGTGAGCGCAGTGGGCAGGTCGCCGCCGAGCGCGCGGTGCGGACGGGCTGGCGGGCCGACGGGGACAAGCTGGCGCTCGCCGTCTGCCGGCGTGACGAGCCCGGTCTCCTCGGCGAGGTGAGCCTCTCCCTGGCCGATGCCCGTGCCGCCCAGGCCGAGATCGGCTGGACTCTCGCGCCGGGCCACCAGGGGCACGGCTACGCGACCGAGGCGGCCGCGGCGCTGGCCGGGTTCGCCTTCGACACGCTGGGCGTGCACCGGCTCTACGCCCGGCTGGACGTGGAGAACACCGGCTCCGTGCGGGTCTGCGAGCGCCTCGGGATGCGCCGCGAGGCGCACCTGGTCGAGAACGACCTCGACGGGGACCGCTGGGGCAGCGAGTACATCCACGCGGCGCTCTCCGCGGACCTCGTCCGCCGGCCGGCCGGCTGATCCCGCGGGCCGGGACAGCCCGCTGTCTGCCGTCGGTGAACACCGCCCCGGGCGGGCGGCACCGGCCGCTACCGTCCCGTCCCATGACGACGGTCACCACTCGCACGGTCGCGTACCCGGCCGACGGACTGACGATGATCGGGCACCTCGCGCTTCCGGGCGGCACCGGGCGTCGGCCCGCCGTGCTGATCGGTCCCGAGGGGACGGGGCTCAGCGACGTCGAGCGCCGACGGGCCGAGGCGCTGGCCGAACTGGGATACGTGGCGCTGGCCTTCGACCTCCACGGCGGACGATATCTGGAGGACCCGGAGGAGATGCTGGCGCGTTGCCTGCCGCTGCTCGCCGACCCCGGCCGCATGCGGGGAATCGGTCACGCCGCGCTCGACGTGCTGCGTACCGAAGGACGGGCCGACCCCGGCCGGATCGCCGCCATCGGCTACGGCACCGGGGGCGCCGTCGCGCTGGAGCTCGGCCGCGACGGCGTCGACCTGCGCGCGATCGGGACGGTCAACGCGCTGACCACGGGCCGGCCGGGCGAGACGGCACGCATCCGCTGCCCGGTATGGGCCGGAGTCGGATCGGAGGACCCGATCATGCCGCCCGCCCAACGGGAGGCGTTCGTCGCGGAGATGCGGGCCGCGGACGTCGACTGGCGCCTCGTGGTCTACGGCGGAGCCCTGCACGCCTTCCACCACCCGCCGGTCGACCACCCCACGCCGCCCGGCGTCGGCCACCACCCACGGCACGCACGGCGAGCCTGGCGCGACATCGTCGCCCTGCTCGCCGAATGCCTGCCCGTCACGGAATGATCCGACCGGCCCCGGACGCTCACCCCCGGCCGGGCGGCCGCCTGTGTTCCGGGGGGTGCTCCGAGCGGGGCGGTTCGCGGCGCGGAGACCGTAAACGCGTGGACAGCCCTTCCCGTGTCCGGCACAGTGACCGCCCATGACGAGCAGCGAACTGTGGAGCCGTGCCACCGCCGAGCGGTACGACGCCGAGGAGACCGAAGCGTTCTCGGAGGCCGTCCTCGGACCGACCGTCGCCTTCCTCGGCGAGCTCGCAGGGGAAGGCCGGGCGCTGGAGTTCGCCATCGGGACGGGACGGGTGGGGGTGCCGCTCCGGGAGCGCGGCGTGCCGGTGGTGGGCGTCGAACTGTCCGAGCACATGGCGGCGGTGCTGCGGCGCAAGGCCGACGAGGACACCCTTCCGGTGGTCATCGGTGACATGGCCACCACCGTCGTCCCCGGCGGATTCTCGCTGGTCTACCTCCTCTACAACACCATCAGCAACCTGCTCACGCAGGACGAGCAGGTCGAGTGCTTCCGCAACGCCGCACGGCACCTGGAGCCCGGCGGCCGCTTCGTCGTCGAGCTGCTCGTGCCGCCGCTGCGGTCCCTGCCGCACGGTCAGGTCGCGGTGCCGTTCGACGTCTCGGAGCGGCACCTCGGCTTCGACACCTTCGACCTGGTCGAGCAGGTCCTCGTCTCGCACCACCTCACCCTCGACGGCGACGACGGCCGCTACCGCCGCGAGAACTCCCGGCACCGGTACGCCTGGCCCGCGGAGCTGGACCTGATGGCGCGGATCGCCGGACTCGAACGGGAGCGCCGCGTCGCGGACTGGGACGGATCGCCGTTCACCCAGGACTCCACGAAGCACATCTCCGTGTGGCGCAAGCCCGCCTGAACCCAGGCCGGTCGCATGGCAGGCCGTACGCCTCACGGGGGTGCCCGGACGGGACCGCGAGCGCTTCCCGTACCCACCGCACCCCGCCCCCGGCGGGCTGCTCGTGTGGGGCACCACCATGGACGCCGACCGCCTGTGCTGGCGCGCCGGCGGGGCTCCCGACGGCTGGCCCGTCGTGGTGTGGAGCGGCGAGGGCCGGTACGAGACCCACGCCATGGGCGCGGCGGAGTTCGTCGAGGGCTGGGCCGGCGGGCGCGTCCGGTCCCCGCTGCTCGGGGAGATGGAACCGGACCTGGCACCGTGGTTCAACGCCTTCCGGCTCCGCGTCCACCGCTGCCTGCGCCTGTCCGAAGGCCCCCTCGCCCGCCCCGAGCGCCTGCGGCGACTGCGCGGGGCGCTGGCCCCCACCACGGACCGGGGATCGTGGCGCTCCGAGTCCGGTGGGACGGGACAGGACCACTTCGCGACCGTGGACACCGACTGGCTGCTCACGTACGACCTGTCCCGTCCCCACCAGATACGGATCGCCTTCCCGCCCGAGGACGGCGCCCGCGTCCAGCGGCGTCTCCTCGCCGCCGTACGGCTCATGGAGTGCGAAGTCCTCCGGATCACGGACGCGGCCGGAAGCCCCCTGCCGACGTGGGACACCGCCACGGACGAGGACGGATAGTCCCGGCTTCCGGGCGGGCGCCGTCGCCGCTCGCGCGCCCGGGCGGGTCGGCCCGGTCAGCTCGGGCGGCCTGGCTTGCCCCGGTTTGCTCAGGACCGTCCCGTCCCCGCGTCCCGTACGACCCGGTAGCGGAGGTGGACGATGGACGAGGCGAAGACGCGGGTCTCGACGAGGGCGAGGTCCACCCGCCGTTCGTCCCGGGGGAAGAACGGCACGCCGCCGCCGACGAGCACCGGGTGGACCTTGGTCCGGTACTCGTCGATCAGACCGGCCGAGGCCGCCTCGGCGGCGAGTCCCGCGCCGCCGATCGCGATGTCGCCGGTCCCCGGCCCGGCCCGCAGCCGCCCGATCTCCTCGGCCAGGCTGCCGGAGGCCAGGCGGGCGTTGCCCTCCACCGCCGACAGGGTGGTGGAGAACACCACCTTCGGGAGCGACCTCCAGAGCGCGGCCCACTCGCGCGTGGAAAAGCCGAGCGACGGGTGCTGCTCGACGGTCTCCCAGTAGAGCATCGTCTCGTACAACCGCCGTCCCAGCAGGTAGACGCCGAGCTGCCGGACCTCGTCGGTGGTGAAGCGGAAGACCTCCTCGTCGGGCGCGGTCCAGTCGAAGCGGCCGTCCGGCCCGACGATGTAGCCGTCGAGCGAGGTGTTCATCGAGTACGTCACCCTGCGCATCGGAATCCTTCCCGGGCCGGCCGCGACCGTCGCGCCCGCCTGTCTCCACTGCCGTACGGTGTCGGATCCGGCCGCCGAACCCATCCGGACCTTTCCCGATCCTTGCTCACCGGAGCGCCGTCAGCGAGACGGCCGCGACGCGCGCGTCGCGAGGCCGACCGCTTCGGGAGCGGCCCGACGGCGGGGGAAGCGCAGCGCCGTGGCGGCGGAGAGCAGGACCGGGGCCGCGGCCAGTGCGAAGCACACGGTCAGCGGGAAGCGGCCCACCAGCAGCCCCGCGGCGGCCGTGGAGCCCGCCGAACCGGCGTTGAAGGAGGTGTTGACCCAGGCGCCCGACCGGGTGCGGGCGGCCGGGGCCGCGCACTCGTCGGCGATCAGATACGCGGTGGTGAGGGCCGGCGCCACGAACAGCCCGCCGAGCGCCGCCCACGCGACGAGCACGGCGGGGTGCGGGACGAACCCGGCCGAGGCCAGGGGGATTCCCAGGGCCACCGCGAGGAACGCCAGCCGTGTGCGGTGCGGGACCCGCCACGCGACGGCGCCGTGGAGCAGGCCGCCGATCGCGCTGCCGCCGGACAGCGCGGCCAGCACCCAGGCGACCACCGCGGGGGCCCCGTGCGCGTCGGCGAAGGCGATCACGAGGAGGTCGAACGCCCCCAGACAGCCGCCCATGGCGGCGGAGACGGCGATCGCCTGCCGCAGCCCGGGGGCGACCCGCGGCGGCCACCGGCGCGACGGGACCCCCGAGGCGTCCGGAGCCTTTGGCGGCGCGGCGACGGGAAGGGCCTTCCCCCGGCCGGTCCAACTACGGACCGCCGGGGACGTGATCAGGGCGAACGCGCCGGTCAGGACGAGAGCGGCGCTCACCGCGAGACCGGCCGGGGGAGCGGCGACCCGCACCAGCAGCGCCACCAGCAACGGCCCCGTGACGAAGAGGAGTTCCTCGGCGACCGTGTCCAGGCTGTACGCGCGCCGCAACAGGTCCCGGTCGGGCACCAGACGGCTCCACAGCGTCCGCATCACCGGCCCGAGCGGCGGTACGCACGCGCCGGCGGCCATCGCCAGAGCGCCCAGCAGCACGCCGGACGCCCCCGGCGCGCCCGGTGTATCCGGCGTATCCGGTGCACCCGGCCATGAGGTCGCGACGGCGAGTCCGGTCAGCAGCAGCGCGTAGGCGGCCGCCATGGGGAGCAGGGCCCGGCGCGGCCCGTACCGGTCGATCAGACCGGCACGGACCGGCGAGAGGGAGACTCTGGTCAGCCTGAACAGAGGGCCATGACGGCGCCGTAGCAGGGCCCGGCGGGGCCCGTCGGCTCACCCGGCGGCGTAGGCGGCGAGTGAGGGTTCCAGCAGGCCGAAGGCGCTGTCCGCCTCCGTGGTGACGGTGGCGGAGATCCGGGCCGTGTCCTGGCCGGCGAGGGTGAGTTCCTGGATGCGCTGGAACAGGGTGCGGTGCACGGCGCCGAGCAGGGCGGCGGCGGTACGGGGGGTGATGTCGTCGCGCGGAGTGCCGGTGGCGTCGGCCAGGGCGTCGGCCAGGGCGGCTTCCCGCAGGTCGTGCAGGTCGCGCAGCCGGGCGGACAGGGTGGGGCTGTCGGCGACCATGCGGGCGAAGCCGGGGCCGGAGAACCCGGCGACGGGGTCGGCGCTCGCGGCGGCGTCGGCGAAGGCGCGGCGCAGGGCCGCGAGGGCCGGTTCGCCGGCCTGACGGCCGGTCACCGTGGCGGCCAGCGAGGCGGTGAAGGCGTCCTGGTGGTCCAGGGCCAGGTCTTCCTTGTGGGGGAAGTAGTTGGTCACCGTCTTCTTCGCCACGCGCGCGGCGGCGGCGATCTCGGCGATGGTGGTCCGCTCGAACCCCTGGGCGAGGAAGAGGCCGGTGGCGACGTCGGAGATGAGCTGCCGGGTCTCCTGCTTCTTGGATTCCCGCAGGCCGGGAGGGGGTGCGGGCGAGGCTGCGTCGATAGTCATGAAGAAATCTTACACCCGTAGCATTTTTATGTTGACGCCCATGGTGCGTCCGGTCTAAATTTACGTCCGTCGCAAGTTTGCTTTCGTAGTGAGGGGCGGCCGTGCCCGAACGCCGGTCGCTCCCCGCCGCCCGCCCCCGTACCGCCATCGCTCAGACCTCCCCGAGGAGAATCGCCTTGCAGATCACCGCCTCCACCGTCTCGCTCACCGTCGACGACGTCGCCGCCTCCCAGCGGTTCTTCACCACCCACCTCGGCTACGTCGAACAGGCCGCCGCCGAGGGCTTCGCCTCCCTGGCGCGCTCCGACGCCGCCCTGGACGTCGTCCTGCTCGCGCGGGGCACCGAAGTGCTGCCGGCCGACCAGCGCGACCGGCACGCCTCCGGCCTGATCCTCGCGTTCACCGCCACCGGCATCGAGGCCGAGGAGGAGCGACTGCGCGCCGAGGGCGTCGAGATCACCATGCCGCTGCGCGAGGAGCCCTGGGGCGAGCGCCTCTTCCAGGTCACCGACCCCAACGGCGTGATCGTCCAGTTCGTCGAGTGGGTCACTCCGTCCGCCCCCGCGAACGCCTGAGCCGTCCCCCTGCCGCGCCGCCACCCCATCCCCTGTCACCAGGGGCCACCCGAGAGGAAGTTCCCCGTGAAATACGCACTCGTCATCTTCGAGACGGACGCGTCGCGCCGTCTGATCCGGGCCGACCGGGCCGCGTACCGCAAGGAGTACGAGGGCTGGATCGGCGCTCTCGCCGCGGCCGGGAAACTGGTGGGCGGCGACGCACTGGAGACCGGGCGGACGGCCCCCGCGACCGTGCGGGTCAGGGCCGACGGGACGCGGACGGTGGCGGAGGGCCCCGCGCACGCGGGGGAGGAGACGCTCGGCGGCTGGTTCCTCGTCGAGGTGGCCGACCGTGAGGAGGCCCTCGCGCTGGCCGCGAGCCTGCCCACCCCGGAGACCGTCGAGGTCCGCCCGGTCCTCGAATCCGCCTGAACCGAAATGACGCCATCTCGTAAAGGCCGGAGCGGGTGCGGGGGAGTGCTCCTCCCCCGCGCCGAACGGCCCAATCGCCCACGTCCCCCTTCGCGTCGTCCGAAGCGGAAGCGCGCCCGGGGCCGGATCCGTTCGCGGGGTTGAACGTGCGGTGCGGTCCGGGTTGCGTCCCGGGGGGTGTCACGGGGCGGACGAACGACGAGGTCCCGGCGTGGTTGACGCGCGTTGACAAGGGCCGCCAGAATCGCGCAGGTACATGTCAAGAATGGTGAGGGCGGGTACGTCGCGCGGACCGGTCCGGCCGGTACCGGACGCCCCTGCCCGCTCGGACCCCGGCACCACCCTGCCCGGCGTCCGCGCCCTCTGCCCCAGGACACCCCGCCTGCCCCCGGCAGGCTCCTGCGCGAAAGGAGCACCGCACATGTTCTCCCGACTCTCCGCGAGACTCACGGTCACCGTCACCTCCCTCGCCCTCACCGGACTGTTCGCCGCCGCCGCACCGGCGTCGGCGACCGCCCTCCGTACCCCGGCCGCCGCGCCGACGGCGGCCGCCGAACCGGCGGCGCCCGCCACGGCCGGGCCCGCCGCCGTGACCGTGAAGATGCCGGCCAAGGTCGCCGACAGCCTCGGCGCCGACCGCCAGGCCCTGATAGACGCCGTCTCCGCGGACGCCCTCTCCCGGTCCCGCGACGCCAAGGGCCTCGCCCCGGCGACCGCCGTCGGCAGACTCGCCGCCGAGGGCCGCGAGGTCGTCGTCGACGTCCGCACGGTCTCCCGCGACTGGGCCCGGGGCGTCGCCTACGTCGAGGCCCCCCGCACGCGCCACGGCGAGCCGGAGGGCTGGCTCTACCTCGCCCACCGCGACAAGGGCCGGTGGACCGCGGGCCTGGAGGGCGACGACGAGTTCGCCGCCTACGTCGCCGATTCCCCCCTGATCGGCGAGGCCGAACGGCGGACCATGACGGCGTACGCCGAGCGCAAGGCCACCCCGCAGGCACAGGCGCGACTGTCGCCCGCCGGTGCCCAGGCCAACACCGGCGGACTGCTGCTTCCCTGGATGCCCGACTACTACATGACCCTGACCGGCGGCCCGCACGCCCACGACAGCGGGTCCGGCTACTGGAGCGCCCTCGACTTCGCCGGCGGCAACGCCAGCGGCCGGGTCCGCTCGTCCCGCGAGGGCACGGCGACCTCGATGTGCGGCGCGGGCGGCGGCTGGACGCGGGTGATCCACCCCGGCGGATTCTCCACGGACTACTACCACATGTGGAACACGACCTACTACAACGGCACCTCGGTCCCCCGCAGCGCCCTGCTCGGCAACATCGGCACCGACACCTGCGCGGGCGGCTCCGCGACCGGCGCCCACGTCCACTGGAGCCTGCGCACCTACGACGCCAACTACAACGGCCAGTACACCTGGCTGAACGGCCGCACCATCGGCGGCTGGACGTGGTGGAACGGCTCCGCCCAGTACTCCGGCTGCGGCACCCGCCTCGGCGTCACCGCCTGCCCCGGCACCGCGATCTACAACCGCGCCGGCTGACACCCGCCCCTCCCGCCCGGGGCCCTCGCGGGACGCGCGAAGGCCCCGGACCGGGGCGCCCACCGCCCGCCGGGCGGGCCCCGGGCGTTGTCGGTGGCGTGTGCGACGATCCCTCACATGATCGCCTCGCTCGCCTCGCTCCTGCCCGTCACCGGCCCCCACGCCTCGACGACGTACGCCGACTGGGCCGACCTGCACGACCAGGCGGCGGCCCCGGGCGCGCGCGAGCTGATCGACGCGATGCGGACCGAACTCGCCCGGACCTGGGACAAGCCCGGCCGGTTCGTCGACGCCATGGCGGTGAAGGCCCGCACCCTGCCCCCGGCCCACCTGCCCTGGTTCTGGGACACCGTCGGCCACCGGCTGCTCGGTTACGGAACCCGGGCCGGCGGGCGCGCCTACGCGGCGGCGCGGGCGGCCGAGACCGAGCACGGCCTCGCGGCCGACCCCGCCTACCGCCGGGCCAACGCCCTGCTGTTCGCCGCGCGGGGCGCCATGCCCGTCAAGGAGTTCGCCGCGCACCGGAGCTTCCTCGCCGACACCCTGGACCCCGTGGCGGCCCACACCGCGTTCGAGGAGTTCCTGACCGCCTGGGCGGGCTCGCCGGCGGACCTCCCCGCCGACCTCGTGCGCCGGGTCCGGGCCTCGGCCAAGGAAGCGGGACGGGGCGCGAAGGAGGTCGCGCGCGTGGTCGGCGCGGTCCTGTCGACCACCAGGAAGAAGGCCGTGCCGAACGCCCTCCTGGACGCCGCCCGCCCGGTCCTGGCGGCCTACCCGCCGGCCGACGCGGTGGCCGCCGGACTGCTGGAGGTCTTCCCCGACGGGGCCGTCGACGGCGGAGCCTGGCTGCGGCTGCTGATCGACTGCGGCGCGGCGGGCGCGCTGGAGAGCGGCCGGATCGTGCCGGAGGACGGCCTCTCCGGCTGGATCGGCCGCTTCGTCCACACGTACCAGTACGCGGCGCAGTCCGGCGGCGGAGTCGCTCGGCAGCCGCTGCCCGGGGAACTCCTCGACCTGATCGGCCGGCTGGGACCCGAACTGCGGGCGGCGGGCACCCCCGTGGCCCTGCACACGACCCGCTTCCACTACCAGGGGCTCGACGCGGACGTGCTGGACGCCTGCCTGGCCGCAGGCGCCGAGGTCGTCGACCCCGGCGCGGAGGTCCCGATGCGGTTCTGGGGCGAGAAGTCCCGGCGCGACCTCGCCGCACTGGCCGCCCACCCGGTCTTCGGCCCCCGCCTGGAGGGGACCGTCCACGCGGACCTGCTGCCCGACTGGTCGACGGCCCAGCGGCGCCGGGCCGGGACGGCGGTCACCCTGCTGCCGGGCAACCCGGGCATCGCCCAGGCGGTCGCCGAGCGCATCGGCAAGCTCGTCGGCACCGTCGGCGGCGGGGGCATGGCCGGAGCCGAGGAGGCCGTCGCCGAACTCGCGACCCTGCTCGACCGGCCGACGGTCCGCGCGCTCGACGGCATCGCCGAAGCCCTCGACGAGGCGAGCGCCGCGGGCGCGCTGCGGCGCTCGCTCGCCGCCGGACTCCCCGAGGAACTGGCCTGGCCCGCCCTGGAAGCGGTCTACGAGGAGTTCGCCGCGACGGCCCGTTCCGCCCCGCCCGCCCCCGGCGCGCCCCCGGCACCGGACGGTCCCGTCCCCGGCGTCGCGGGCGTCACCGCGACCTGGCCGGTCCTCACCGTGTTCGGCACGGACCGCGCCGTCGCCGTCGCCCCGGACGGCGTCCGGGCCTCGTGCCGCTTCACGGTCCCGGACGGCGCCACCCTGTACGCGGTCCACTACGTCGGCGGCTCCTTCCTGGTCAGCTGGACGCACACCCCGAACCCGTACCACTGCGACACCGCCGTCTGGGCCGACCGCCCCGACGACCCCTTCACCCCCGAGGAGACCGGCGGACTCGTCCCCTTCGACGGCAGCCTCGACGGCGCGTACGGCTTCCAGTTCGAGACGGTCGACGGCGGCGGCCGCCACGGCGGGAACCGGGTGCTGCGGCCGGGCGGCAGGGAAGGCATCGACCGCGACGAACTGCAACTCCGCGACACCACCCGCACCTGGACGAACGCCGTCTTCGGGCGGCGCCCCTGGAACCGGGTCGACCCCGTCACCGGCCGCCCGCAGGACCCGGCGCCGCTGCCCGACTTCCCCGGCCGCGCGCCCGGCACGGCCCCCGGCACGGAGACGGACGAGTCCGACCTCTCGCTCGCCCGCGAAGCCCTCCAACTGGCCCCGCTGCCGCCCGGCACCGACACCAGCCCGCTCGGCAGCCGGGACGGCCTGACCGGCACCCGCGTCCTGTTCCGCACCCGGCACCGCGCCCACGCCCCCGACCACTACCTGGTGGAGAGCGCCGACGGCCGGACCGCCCGGTTCGACATCGACCGCCCCGGACAGGAACCCTGGGGCCTGTGGGCGCCCCCGGAAGGCGCCGTGGAGGATGTGGTGCTCGCCGAGGCCGAGACCCGTACCGGCGTGCGCGCGTACGCCGCCGACGGCTCCCTCCTGTGGGAGCTGGACGGACACACCACGCCCCGGCACCGGCCGGGCAGGCCGGCCCGCCGGGTCACCGTCTCCGGCGGCGTGGCCCCGCCGCCCGCCTTCTGGTACCTGCTGCGCACCCGCGACACCGCCGGATCGCGCGCCCTGCGCACGGCGGACCGGAAGACCGCGGAAGCGCTCCTGGCCGCCGCGCTCACCGGCGGCGACGGGTCGCTGGAGGCCGCCGTCGCACGGCACCTCCCGCAGGTCACCGACCCCGTCCTGGCCCGCGCCGTCGCCTCGGTGGCCGCCCGGGCGGCCCGGGTGGAGCAGCGCAGGCTCGCCCTGCACCGCCGGGTCACGGTCCTCGCCCAGGCCGCGCCGGCCGCGCCGCGCAGGACCACGCCGGACACCGACCTGCTGCCCGCGCTGTTCGGCCTGACCGCCGACGAGGAACGGGTCCCCGGCTCCCGCCCCGCCCCGCCGTCGCCCCAGCCGGCGACGCTGAGCGCGCTCGCCGCCGACGGCGCCTGCCTGGCGGGCACGATCGACGAAGAGGTACGGCGCCTGTCCCCGCTCGCCCCGCCGCACGACTGGTCCGTCCTGCTCGGCACCGTCGACGCCGCCGCCTGGCGGGCCGCGATCGCCCCCACCCCGGACGGGGAGCGCGCCGCCCTGCTGGCCCTCCTCGACACCTGGGCCGACCAGCCCGTCGCCCGCCCCGGCCTGAGCTGGTGGACGGGACGGGCCCCCGCCGAAGCCCTCGACCGGCTCCGACAGCACGGCGCGCCCGTGGCGTCCGGCGCGGTCCGCCCCGGCAGCGGCACCCACTGGTTCGTGACGCCCGCCGAAGCCGCCGAGGACGCTCCCGCACCCGCCGACGTGCCGGACGCCCGCCGCGTCCGGACCGACCGGGACGACGCAGCCCGGCTGCGGACCCTCCTCACGGCCCTCGAAGAACACGGCCCGCTCCCCGTGCCGGAGACGGCGGCCGAACGCTTCGCGGAACGCACGGGCGTGCGCCGCGCCCTGGCCCGGCTCGTCGTCGCCGGACTGATCGGACGGCCGGACCCGAAGGAGCACCAGGCCCTCGTCGGCAAGGCCCCCTACCGGGCCACCCCGATGACGGCCGACTCCTACGACCGGCTCCGCACCCGGCTCGGAGCGGCGGGCCGCAGGGCCGTCCTGGCGGCGGCGATGCCCGACGACCCGGCCGGACTCTGGCGTCCGGGCGGCGTCGAGGCCGCCGTGGACCGGATGGCCGAGGCGTGGTGCGCACGCCTCGGCGCCCTGCCCCGCGTGGACGACGCGGCGGCCGACGCCCTGGAGGCCGGCCCCGGCCTGTCCGAGGTGTGGGCCCGGCGCCTCGCGGGCGGCTTCGAAGCCGCCTCCGACGCGACCCTCCCCGCCGCCGGATGGGAACTCGCCGCGCGACGGCACGGGCGCGGGACCGACGTCCGCGCCGTCCCCCCGGCCGGTCCCCGGCCGCCCTACGGCACCCCGGTCGGCCTCGACCCGCGACAGATCGCGAGCGCCCTCGTCTGGGCCTGCACGGACCGCCCCGTCGGCGACCCGGCCACCGCCGGGGCGCACGACCTGCACCGGCGCCTGCGCTCCGAACTGGCCCGCCCGGAACTCCTCCTCGACCTCCACCTCGCCCGCGTCAGGGACACCCCCGAGCGGATCGCCGAACGGTTCGGACCCCGCCTCTTCCCGGTCTCCACGGACGGCCTCAAGCCCGACAGCGAGGCCCCGGAGACGGCGTACGACTCCGGAGCCCTGATCGTCTGCGCGCCCGGGGGCACCCCGTTCCTGCGCCCCGCCGCGATCACCGACGCGGAGACCTGGCGGCGGCTGCGCGAGCTCACCGACCTCACCGACGAACTCGACCGGCTGGAACCCCTGCTGGAGGGCGGCGGCCTGGACCGGATGATGCGCCGCGCCCGCTCGGGAGCCGTCCCCGACGGCGCGTACGAGGCCGACCCCCGCCACTCCTGCCCGGACCTGGTCGCCCGGGCCGCCGAGGAGCTCGGGACGGGCCCGGACGCGGCCGCCCTCTACCTCCAGCTCGCCACGCTCGCGGCCCCCACCGACCGCGACGTCCGCCGCTGGACGGGCTGGTCGGCGGCCAGGCACGCGGAGGTGAGGGCCGAACTGCTGGCCACGGGCGCGGTGGTGGAGGCCAAGCGCGCCCGCGCCGGCCGCACCCTCTTCGTTCCCGGCGCGTGGACCGAGCTCAAGTCGCCCCATCTGCCCCTGGAGACGGCCAAGCTGGCGACCCACCTGGTCCGCCCCCTCTGGCGCAACCAGATCCGCTCGCCCCTCGGACGGGTGCTTCCGACGGCGCCCCTGCACGAGATGTTCGAGGCGGCCTGGGAGAACCGGGAGAACGGGTGATGAAGAAGAGACGCCCTCCCTCGGCGTTCGGCTACTTCCTGACGGGCGTGGTGTGCCTGCTGCTCGCCGTGCTGATGGCGTTCGGCGCGGGCAAGGTGATCGGCCCGGTCGTGCTCCTCCTCCTGGGGGTGCCGAGTGCGCTGCTGGCGCTGCGCGCGCCGACGTTCGCCGTCTCCTACGGCCCGGCCGGGGTCAGGTACGTCGGGCTGTTCGGCTCCCGCTTCCATCCGTGGTCGGACGTCCGGGAGGTACGGGTGGCCGTCCTGACGGGCGCGATCTACTCGTCCGACGTCCCGGAACTGGTCCTGACCTCCGGCACGACGGACCAACTGCTGATGCTGGGCGGCCAGAGCTGGGGCCGCATCCGCAACAGACGCGTGGCCCGCCTGGTCACCGACCTGGAAGCGGCCCGCACGGCTGCCTCCTGACCCGCCCCGGGCCGTCAGGCCGTGGGCGGCAGGGCGTGCCACCAGTGGGCGCAGCCGGTGGAGCAGAAGCGGGCGCGGCGGCGGGCGTCGGCGACCGAGAGGAGGGCGACCAGCAGGAGGAACGCCTTGCGGCGTTCGTCGGACGGGGCGAGCGCGGCGATCTTGCCCAGCTGTTCGTCGATCCGGCCTCGGGCGAGGAGCACCGCCGGTGTGTGCGTCGGGCGCAGCCCGGCGCGGCGGACGCTCTCCGGCGCGTCCTCGGTGACGGCGCGCGCCTGGAGGCAGTGGTGGCGCAGGAACAGCAGCACCTCGGACTGCGCGTCCGGGGCGAGGCCGTCGAACCACGCGAGCCCCCGCGCCATCGGGCGCAGTCCTTGCGCGAGTTCGTTGAGCAGGACGTCGCGCTCGTTCAAGGCCGCCTCCCGGGTCACGGGTGCCGGGTCCACCCGAGCTCAGTGTAGGCGCGCCCGGCCCGGATGCCGTCGAGTGCGGCGCGGGTGTAGGGAACGGTCGGCTCGGGCAGGTCCTTCGCGTCCCACCACTGCCAGGCCACGCACTTGTCCGGCTCCCGCAGCTCGGGGACGCCCTCCCAGTGCCGGGCGCGGAAGAAGAGCTGGACGCGGGGCGCCGCCGAGGGCCGTTCCCGCATGTGCACGGTGTGGACGAGGTCGACGTCGGCCGGATCGATGACCAGCCCCGCCTCCTCGTACGCCTCCCGCACCAGGCACGCCGTCGCGGCCTCCGCCTCGCAGTGGCCGGCCAGGACGTGCCAGGAACCGCCCGCGTACGCCGAGTCCGGATGCCGCAGCCCCAGCAGCACCTGCCCGCCGCGCTCCAGGTAGAGGTGGACGCCGACCACGTTCGGCACGGTCCCGGACGGCGCCGCCGATGGTCCGGCCTCTTCGCCCACGAAGGCTCCGGCGGGCGCGGGGTGCTCGGCGGCGTGCCGCTCCAGCAGCTCCCGGGTCGACTCCAGCATCGTCATGTGCGGGAACTGCTCCGGCCGTACCCAGGCGAGCATCACGCCCTCGGTGAGGCGCAGCCGGGCCGGGTCGCCGTTCCAGCGGCCGGTGAACAGCTGGATCGGCACGCGGGTCCCCAGAGTGGAGACGACGTGCTCGACCGCGTACGGCTCCAGACCGGCGACGGCGAGACCGGCCTCCTCCGCGAGTTCGCGGACGACGGTGTCGTACGGGCTCCGGTCCTGCGGCTCCCGGCCGCCGCCCAGCAGCGCCCAGCATCCCGGCTCCCAGATCCACGGCTTGTCGGCGTCCCTCAGGTGCAGCAGGTACCGGCCCCGGCCGTCGTGGACGATCGCGGAGGCGTTCGCCGGGACGACCGTGCCGTCCGGGCCGGAGGCGACGAGCTTGCGGCGCAGGGACGGGGAGGGCACCTCCTCGAACGGCAGCCATACGACGTCCGCCGCCTCCTCCGGAAGGGCGGGGGCGGGGGCGTCGTCGGCGAGGAGGAAGACGAAGCGGACGTCGTAGTGACGCCGGGCCGGTTCGCCCCTCAGGGGGTCGGGGGCGGTGTCGCGGACGCCGATGTCGATCGGCGCGTCCGCGAACTCGGAGGTCAGGACGAGGAAGGAGGCGGGGATGCCCGCCTTCTCCGCGACCGCCCGCAGGGCCGTGGCCGGGAGGCCGGCGTCGGCCGCTTCGACGCGCCCGCCGGGGTGGAGCGGGATTCCTCCGGACGCCTCGTCGCGGAGGTGGAGGACCCTCCGGTGCCGGTCGACCACCACCGCGCCGCAGGTGATGTGCCCGGGGAGGGCGGCGAGGTCGGCCGGATCGCCGAGGGCGTCCAGGGTGGTCAGGAACCCGGCCAGGGCGTCCCGTTCGGCGGGGTTTCGGTCGAGGTAGGCGGAGACCAGGGCGCGCGGACGGGGGAGGACGGGCGGCATGTCGGACCTCTCGGACGAGGGAAGGGGACAGGTGGTCGACGGGCGGGCGGCGGGCGGTGGCGTCACGACCGGGACCGCCCCTCACCGACGGCACCGGCCGGCGCGCCCGGCGCCGCGCCGGTGCCGGTGTGACCCGTGGGACTGGCGCCGGAGCCGGTGCCGGCGGTGCCGGCGGGGCCGGGAGCGGTGGGACCGGGGGCGGGCGCGGGCTGGGTGGGGACGGTGGGGAGGTGGAACTGGCGGGCCTGGAGTTCGTACGCGCTGCGGAACGCGCCCGCACCGGTTCCCAGGACGAGGGTGGGGTCCATCAGTTCGGTGAAGGTGCCGTGCTCCACGACGCGTCCCTCGTCGAGGACGTAGATGAGGTCGGCGTGGCGTGCGCTGGCCAGCCGGTGGGTGATCAGGACGACCGTCTGCCCCTCGTCGGCGAGCCGGTGGATCTGGTCGAAGACCCGCTGTTCGGCGGCGGCGTCGAGCGCGCTGGTGGGTTCGTCGACGATCAGGAGGTCGCCCCGGCGCAGCCGGGCCCGGGCGAGCCCCAGTTTCTGCCACTGCCCGCCGGAGATCTCCTGGCCGCGCTGGTAGCCCCGGGCGAGCAGCGCGTCGAGGCCGTGCGCGAGCCGGGCGACGACCTCGTCGGCGCCGGAGTAGGCGGCGGCGTCCCGGATCTCCGCGTCGTCCCACGGGGCGGCCGAACTGCGGCCGATGCCGATGTTGACGCGGGCGGTGAACGGCCACCGGTAGAAGTCCTGGGCCACCATGGCGACCCGGTCGAAGATCTGCTCCCGGTCGGCCTCGGCGGTGCTGACCCCGCCCCACAGGACCCGCCCCCCGGTGGGCTGCCGCACCCCGCTGAGGAGGCTGACCAGGGTGGACTTGCCGGCCCCGTTCGTCCCCACCAGGGCGACGGTCCTGCCCCGGGGGATGACGAGGTCGACGCCCTCCAGGGACGGCGTGTCCTTGCCGGGGTAGGCGTAGGTGACGTTCTCGAAGCGGATCTCGTCCACCATCTCCGGGAGGTCCCGGCCGCCGTCCGGTACGGCGCGCCGGGCGGCCTCGTCGCACAGGCGCTCCAGGTCCGCGATGTACAGGGCCTCGGCCTGGAGTTCGGTGACGCGCAGGACGAGGGCGGTGATGCTGGCCGAACTGCTCCGGATCGCCAGGACCGCCGTGCCGGCGACGGCGAGGTCCATCCGCCCGGCCCACAGCAGCGCCCCGAGCACACCGTAGGTGGTGACGGTCGCCAGCCCCCGGGCGGAGTCGGCGAGCAGGTTCACCCCCACCCCGGTCCGGGCCAGCCTCGTCTGCTCCTCCTCGCTGGTCTCGGCCATCAGCCGGAAGTGCGTGAGCAGCAGCGGGGCCACCCCGTGGACGCGGACCTCGGCCGCGGCCTTCTGGTCGATCAGCAGCTGGCTCAGCAGTTTGGCCGCCCGCGCGTGCTGCGCGAAACGGTGGAAGCTCGTGTACCGGTGCCGGGCCATGCTGATCGAGCCCCACGCGCTCGGCAGCGCCATCAGCACCAGGAGCGGCAGGAGCACGGGGTGGAGCACGGTCAGCACGCCGGCGGCCGCGATCAGCGAGATCAGGGAGGCCGTCACGGCGGTGCAGTAGCCGACCATCCGGCGCGCGGCGTCCGCGCCCCACTGCGCGGTGTCCATCAACTTGTGGAAGCCGTCGTCCTCGATCGCCTCCAGCTCCACCCGGGCCACCAGGCTCAGATAGCGCTCGGTCGCCGCCCGCTGCACCTTCGGCTCCAGGACGCGGGTGGCGGCGAGCGAGGCCGACCGGCAGAGCGCGCCCACCGACGACAGGACGGCGACGGCGACGATCGCGGACAGCGCGGAGCGCAGCCGCCCGGGAACGTCCCCCGGGGCGAGGAGCCGTACCAGCAGGGCGTTGACCATGATCAGGGAGACGGCCTGCGTGACGCCCTGCGCGATCTCGCCGAAGGCGACCGTGGCGAACGCCCGCCGGTCGGCCCGGCGGGCGAGCCGGACGGCGAGGCCGACCTGACGGGGGAGCGAACGGGCCATCTCCCACATTCCGAGCACCGTCCAGGCGTCGGAGTGGACGGCGAAGCCCTGGTCGTACGTGAGCTTCCCGCCGAACAGCAGCCGCTCCGACTCCGACGCCCCGCCCGGGGACGCCGGTGGCACGTCACCGGCACGCTTCATGCTGTCCCCCTCGGGTCCGGACGGTCTGTGCGACGGAATCCCCCGGTCCGGGACTGAAGGGGCCGGGGCGGAGCGGCGGGAAGGGGCGCGGGAAGGGGAGTGGGAAAGAGGGAGGGAAGACGAGCGGGAAGGGGATGCACGGCGGCACTCCAAGAGGTCGGGGAGACGGGGTGTCAGGTGGGTCAACGAGACGGAGGCACGAGGCGAGCACACCGGATTCGGACGGCGTTCGAACCCCGGAAACAAGCGAAAGTCTGTTCATGCGGTGTGCACCGACCCCCACGGGACCGGGGAACGGCCGATGTCACGCGTGGCCGAAACGCCATGACCGGGAGACCCCCTCGGCGGGGTGGGGAAAACCCCACCTCCGGTCCGCCGGGTCGCGCCATGGCCGACACCTCACCAAGATCCGTAACGTCGGGGACAGGAACAGCACGACACCGGAAACGGAAGGCGACACACCATGGGGATCCGGCGGAGCATGCGGCGGCAGCGGGACGAGGGACCGGCGCGACCGTACGGAGCGGGCGGCACGACCGGCGGACACGGCGAGGCCCGTGAGCCCGGCACGGCCGCCGCGCCCGGCTCGTACCCGACCGCGGCCGTCGAACTGCGCGGAGTGCGCCGCGGGTACGGCCGGGGCGCCGCCACCGTGCACGCGCTGCGCGGGATCGACCTCAGCCTGCCGTCCGGCAGCTTCACCGCCGTGATGGGCCCCTCCGGCTCCGGGAAGTCCACCTTCCTCCAGTGCGCCGCCGGACTCGACCGCCCCACCGCGGGCTCCGTCCGCCTCGGCGGCACGGAGATCACCGGCATGGACGAGAACGAGCTCACCGAACTCCGCCGCGGCCGCCTCGGCTTCGTCTTCCAGTCCTTCAACCTCCTGCCCTCCCTCACCGTCGAACAGAACGTGCTGCTCCCGCTGCGGCTCGCGGGCGACGGGGCGTCGAGGCAGGGCCGGGAGCGGGCCGCCGGCCTCCTCGCCCGCGTCGGCCTGGAGGGCAAGGGGAACCGGCGCCCCGCCGAGCTCTCCGGCGGCCAGCAGCAGCGCGTCGCCCTCGCCCGCGCCCTGGTCACCAGCCCCGACGTGCTCTTCGCCGACGAACCCACGGGAGCCCTGGACACCACCACCGCGGCGGAGGTCCTCGGCCTGCTGCGGTCCGCGGTCGACTCCCTCGGCGCCACCATCGTCATGGTCACCCACGACCCGGCCGCCGCCGCCCACGCCGACCAGGTGCTCTTCCTCGCCGACGGTCTCATCGCCGACCGCCTGCCGCGCGCCTCCGTCCCGGTCATCGCCGCCCGGATGGCCGCGCTCACCGCGCGCCCCGCCGCCCCGGCGCACGCGGGAGCGGCCGCCTGATGCTCCTCCGTACCAACGGCCTGGCCCGCGCGGCGGTGCGCTTCCGCCCCTCGGCCTTCGCCGGCACCCTGCTCGCCCTGCTCATGACCGCCGCCATCGTCTCCGCCTGCGGCATCCTCCTGGAGACCGGGGCGCGGGCGTCCGTCCCGCCGACCCGGTACGCCGAAGCACCCGTCGTCGTCGCCGCCGACCAGCGGATCCACGTGAGGGCGGGCGGCGGCGAGGTCTCCTACGAGGTCTCGACACGCGTCCCCGAACGGGCCCGCGTCGACGCCGCCCTGCTGGAGCGGCTCGCCCCGCTGGGCCGGGCCGTGCCCGACGTGACGTTCCCCGTACGCGACGGCGCGAACGGCACCGTCGAGGCGGCGGGCTGGGGCTCCACCGCCTTCACCGGCACCCGCCTCGGCCACGGCCAGGCCCCCGCCGCCGCGGGCGAGGTGGTCCTCGGCGGCCCCGGCGCCGACCGCGACCGCCTCACCCTCGACACCCCGGTCGGCGAGCGGGAGTTCCGCGTCGTCGGCCGCGCCGACGCCCCGGGCGTCTGGTTCGCCGACACCGAGGCCCGCGCGCTCTCGGGCCACCCGGACGCCCTCGACGCCATCGCCCTCCTCCCCGGCGGCGCCACCGGGGACACCACCGGCACGACCGCCCCCGCCGGTGGCGAAGCGGCCTGGACCGCCCGCACCGCCGCCGCGGCCGCGCAGGCCGTCGACGGCCGCGCCCAGGTCCTCACCGGCGCCGACCGCGCCACGGACCCGCGGCTCAGCGGAGCCCAGGAGACCCTGACCGGCCTCGGCGGCTCCTTCGGCGGCGTCGCCACCCTCGTCGCCGTCTTCACCGCCGCCGGCACCGTCGCCCTCTCCGTCGGACAGCGCTCCCGCGAGTACGCTCTGCTGCGCGCCGTCGGAGCCACCCCGCGCCAGATCCGCCGCACGGTCGCCACCGAGGCCCTCCTCGTCGCCCCCGCCGCCGGGGCCCTCGGCTGCCTGCCCGGCATCGCCCTCGCCTCCTGGTGGTTCGGCGAACTCAAGGCCAGGGGCGCCGTCCCCGCCCCCGTCGAGCTCACCGTCTCCTGGATCCCGCTGCTCTCCGCCGTCGGCATCGCGGTCGTCGCCGCCCTCCTCGCCGGATGGGCCGCCTCCCGCCGGCCGGCCCGGATCCGGCCCGGCCAGGCCCTCGCCGAGGCCGCCGTGGAACGGATCCGGCCGGGCCGGGTCCGCACCCCCCTCGGCCTCGCGGCCCTGGCCGGCGGAACCGCCTGCGCGGGCCTCGCCGCCGGCTCCTCCGGCGAGGGGGCCGCCGACGCGGCCCTCGGCGTCGTCATGCTGTTCATGCTGGCCGTGGCCCTGCTCGGACCGATGGTCGCCCGCGCCTGCGCCGCCGTGCTCGGACTCCCGCTGCGCGCCGCGGGCGCCGCCGGGGAACTGGCCGCCGCCAACTCCCGTACCAACGCCCGCCGTCTCGCCTCCGCGCTCACCCCCCTCGTGCTCGCCATGGCCTTCGCCTCCACCCTGGTCTTCCTCCACACCAGCCAGGACCGGGCGGCGGTGAACCAGCAGCGGGAAGGACTGCTGGCCGACCACGTGATCAGCGACCCCGGCTCCGGGGCGGGCACCGTGCCCGGCGGCGTCGCCGTCACCCGTACCGCCGTCGTCACCCCCCTCGGCTCCGGCGACGACCGCCGGATCGAAGCCGTCTCCGCCCAGGGCGTCTCCGGCGACCTGGCCACCGTCCAGGACCTCGGCGTCCGCGAGGGCGGCCTCGACCGCCTCGCCCCGGGCCGGGTCGCCGTGGACCGTACCGTGGCCGAGTCCGCGGGCGCGGGCGTCGGCGACCGGATCGACCTGTACCTCCCCGACGGGACCAGGACCACGCCCGAGATCGTGGCGGTCTACACCCGCGGCCTCGGCCTCGCCCAGGTCACGCTCCCGGCCGCCGACCTCGCCGGCCACACCACCTCGGGCCGCCCCACGGAACTCCTCGTGAAGGGCCCCGCCCCCGAGGGCCTCGGACCCGTCGCCGACCGGGAGGGCTGGGCCGTCGCCCAGAGCGTGGAGCGCGACCTGAACGCCTGGGCCAACACCACCATGGCGGCCGTCCTCGGCGGCTTCGCCGTCCTCGCCGCCGCCAACACCCTGGTGATGACCGTCCTCGACCGCCGCCGCGAACTGCGCATGCTGCGCCTGGTCGGCTCCACCCGCGCCCAGGTCCTGCGCATGCTCCGCTGGGAGGCGCTCCTGATCAGCGGCTCCGGCGTGGTCCTCGGCTCGGTGATCGCCCTGGCCACCCTGGTCCCCCTGACCAGGGCGCTGACCGGCGAACCGCCGCACGTCCCGCCCCTGGTCTACGGCTCCTTCGTGGCGGGCGCCCTCCTGGTGGGCCTGACCGCCACCCTCCTCCCGGCCCGCCGGGCCCTGAGCCCGGCCACCTCCTGACCGGCCCCGCCCCCGGGCCCCGGCGTGCCCGACCCCCCACCGGTCGGACATGCTGGGGCCCATGGCGACCCTGAACGGAATCCCCCTGGCCGCTCCCGACGACGTCCTGCCCCTGGCCCTGACGTCCTACGGGCACTTCACCTCAATGCGGGTGGACGACGGCCGGGTCCGCGGCCTCCGCCTGCACCTGGAGCGCCTCGCCCGGGACTGCCGGGCCGTGTTCGGCACGGACCTGGACATCGGATGCGTCCGCGCGTGGGCCCGCGAGGCCCTGCCCGGGCGGAAGGGGGTCCACACGGTCCGGATCACGGTCTACGACCCCCTGCTCGACCTGGGGCGTCCCGCCGCGTCCGGCCGGCCCTCCGTCCTGGTGACCGTGCGGCCCGCCGGAACGCTCTCCCCGCCGCCCCTGCGCGCGATGAGCGTCCCGCACGAGCGCGACCAGCCCGAGGTCAAGCACTGCGGCCTGTTCGGAGCCCTCCGCGCCCGCCGCGCCGCCCAACTGGAGGGCTTCGACGACGCGCTCCTCGTCGACCGGGACGGCCACCTCAGCGAGGGCGTCACCTGGAACGTGGGGTTCGTCGACTCCGACGGCGCCGTGGTGTGGCCCCGGGCCCGGGTCCTGCCCGGCGTCACGATGGCGCTCCTGCGGGAGCGCGCCGAGCACCGCGTCCTCCCCGTCACCCCCGCCCGCGCCGGTGCCATGCGGGCGGCGTTCGCCACCAACGTCTCGATCGGCGTACGGGCGCTGTCAGCCGTCGACTCCACCCCCATGGACGTCGCGCACCCCGTCCTCGACCGGCTGCGCGCGGCCTACGCGGCCATTCCCGGCGAGGAGCTGTAGCGCCCCTCCGGACGAGCGCCCGGACCGCGGTCGGTCGTGGGCGGCAGGGGGCCCGGCCGGACGGTCGGCCGGTGGGATGTCACCACCGGCCGACCGTCCGCTCCTACTTCGCGAAGCCGTAGTCCAGCAGCTTCTTCACGTCGGACGTGCGGTTCGCCTCGCTCGGCGCGGCGAGGACCGTGCCGATGACGGTCTTGTTGTTGCGGGTCGCCGCGAAGACGAGGCAGTACTTGGCCTGCTGGCCGGAGCCGGTCTTCACGCCGATCGCGCCGCTGTAGGTGCTCAGCAGCTTGTTCGTGTTGGTCCACGCCATGTTCCGGTAGCCACCGCTCTTGGTGGTCACCTTCTGCGTCGTGGACCTGGTCTTGACGATGGCGCGGAACGTGCCGTTCTGCATCGCGCTGCTCGCGATCTTCGTCAGGTCGCGGGGCGTCGAGTAGTTCGACCCGTTGCTGATCCCGTCGAACGAGTCGAAGTGCGTGTTCCGCAGCCCCATCCGGCGGGCCTCGTCGTTCATCTTCCCGATGAACGACTTCACCCGCGCCGCCCGGGTGGTGCCGGTGCCGAACTTGTCGGCCAGCGCGTAGGCGGCATCGCAGCCCGACGGCAGCATCAGGCCGTAGAGCAGCTGCCGGACCGTCACCTTGTCCCCGACGATGAGCCGGGCCGAGGAGGCGTTCTTCGAGACGATGTAGTCGCTGTAGGCCTTGTCGATCGTGACCTTCGCGTCGAGGTTCAGGCCCCGCTGGGCCAGCACCACCTTCGCCGTCATGATCTTGGTGGTGGAACCGGTCGGCCGGCGGGTGTCCGCGGCCTTCCCGAACAGCGTCGCGCCCGTCCCGTTGTTCATGACGAACCCGCCCGGGGCGGTGATGGACGGAGCGGGCGGCGTCGCCGCCCGCGCCTGGCTCGCGGAGAAGCCTCCGGCGAGTACGGCGGAGGTGGTGACCACGACCGTCACGGCCCGGCGCACACGCAGTGGCGTAGATATCAAAGTGTTCTGCCCTCGGTGGGAGTCTCGCTGCCGACGAGGGCCGGACGGCCCTCGCGCAGGCAAGATGCGCGAACGGCCCCGATGGATGTACGGAAACCCGTGTCGTCTCGCTCACGCGGGGAGCACGCCACGCCGGAGAGCCCCCTTTTGACGGCCCTCTGACCCGGGACGACAATGTGAATACGCGGTTCCGTCAAAGGAGGACGAGATGGAGCCCGACCAAGTAGTTGACGGCGCGAGGTTGACGCCGAACATGTACGTCACCAACGCGGACGTCCGGCAGAGCACCTGGTACCAGAGCGCGTTCCTCGGCTCGCTGTTCGCGGAGTCCGTCCTCGACGACTCCCAGTTCCTCTACGGCAAGGCCCGGCGCGCCACGTTCGCCGGCACCGTCCTCGACGGCACCCGCCTGGTGGGCTGCTCGCTGCGCGACGTGGTCATCGAGAACTGCGACCTCAAGGGCCTGATCATCGACGGAGTACGGATCGGGGACCTGCTCGCACCGCGGGAAGGGGCCCAGTGATGCCCGCGCCCACACCCATGATCTTCATCCACCCCGAGCTGCGCCCGGACCTCGCCGACACCCACGACGTGGAACCCGTCGGCATCGAGGACGCCATCCGCGCGGCCGTGGCCCGCGGCGAACAGGTCGGCGACAAACGGGACGGCGTGGAGGGCCGCTTCTTCGCGGGCGGCCTGGACAAGTCGCAGGACTGCACCGGCAAGGAGCAGAGCGAGGGCACCGGCAAGGAGACCTCCGACACGGGCAAGGAAGCGTGCGACGCCCAGTCCCGGGTCGTGAACGGAACCCTGCCGGCCGTGCGGGACCTCATCCGCCCGATCATGTGACCCGGCGCGGATGATCCTCCTCCTGGGGGCCGGCCCGGACGATCCCGCGGTGGACTCCTTCGACGGCTACCTGACCCGCCGCTCGATCGACCACGCGGTCTGCCGCGACCCCGGCCGGCTCCCCTTCGCGGTGCGCGTGGACCCCGACGGCCGTACGCGCGTCCGCCTGCGCCCGCCCGGCCACGGCACGCTCGACGGCGACGAGGTCGCGGTCTTCGTCCGCGACCCGTCGGCGCTCGTGCCCCCGGACCCGTCCGGTCGGTCCGGTCCGTCCGGGCCGGACGCCCGCTTCGCCGCCGACGAGTACCGCGCCGCGCTGTGGTCCCTGTGCGCCTTCCTGCCCCGCGTCGTCAACCGGCCGGGCCCGCGGGCCTGGCCCGACGCCGCCGACCTGCGCCGCCGCATCGCCCCGTCCTCGGTGCTCCCGGAGCGCTGGACGACGGACGGCGGGGAACTGCTCGACGACTGGAGGCGGTCCCCGGCGGCCGAACTCCACGTGGAGGACCTGCTGACCCGCGAACGCCGGATCGTCCGGAGGGCCACGGACCCCGGCGCGGGGGAGGGCGAAGGGGGTACGGGGCACCTGCGGGCCCTGTTCGCGCCGTCCAGCGCCTACGTCATCGAACTCTGCGTGGGACGGCGGTCCTTCACCGTCCTCAACGAGCCCGGCGTGGACGTGACCGCCGCACCGTACCGGGCCTTCGTCCGCGACCTCGCCGCCGTCCTGCGCGGGCAGGGCCTCCGCTTCTTCGCCGCCGCCCTGGTCGCCGACGAGCGGCGATGGCCCCTGGTGAGCCGCGTCGTGCCCGTCCCGCCGTTCTCCTGGTACCGGGACATCGCCGACGAGGTCCACGGACAGCTCTGCGCCGAACTCGGCCACGGCCCGCGGGCGGGCACGGGGGAGACCCGATGACCGTCCTCATCGTCGGATCGCCCCACGACCGCACGATCGTGCACACCGTGCGCAGCGCGCGGCACCAGGGCGTCGCCTTCCTCTTCTTCGACCTCGTGGCGTTCCTGCGCTCCGGCACGTACCGGTGGGACTCCCGCGCCCGGTGCGGACGCCTGACCGCCGGAACGCTCACGGTGGACCTGCCCGACCCCCGGATCACGGGGATCTACGCGCGCCTCCTCGACGTCGTCGGCGGTTTCGACCCGCCGGACCGCGCCGCCGCCTCGGCGCGCCTCCGGGCGCTCACCGAGATCCTCACGACCGTCGACGCGCTCGTCGTCAACCGCCCGGGAACCGACCTGAGCAACTGGGCCAAGACGTACCACCTCGGCCTGCTCGCCCGGTGCGGCTTCCGGGTGCCCGCGTCGCTGCTCACCAACGACGCGGAGGAGGCCCGCGCCTTCCTGCGGGCGCGGCCGCGGGCCGTCTACAAGGGCGCCAGCGGCGAGAAGACGGTGGCGTCCGCCTTCGACCCGGCGCAGACCGCCCGGCTGGAGCTGCTGCCCCACAGCCCGGTCCTGTTCCAGGAGCGGATGCCCGGCGCCGACGTCCGCACCCACCTGGCCGGCACCGAGCACGTCTCCGAGCGGATCGACTGCGACGGCGTCAACTACCAGTACTGCCAGGGCGGCAGGACCTTCACTCCGACCCGCCTCCCCGACGACGTCGCCGAACACTGCCTGGCCTACCAGGCCCTGAGCGGCCTGTCCTTCATCGGCTTCGACTTCATGGTGGGGGACGACGGCTCCTACACGGTCCTGGAGGCCAACCCGATGCCCGGCTACGACGGCTACGACCGCCGCCTGGACCTCCGCGTCTCCCGCGCCCTGTTCGCCCTGCTGCGAGGCACCGCACCCCGGGAGACCACGGCCTGGACGCGGACGCCCGTACACGCGGATCCACCTGCTGGAGCTTGAGGGGCTTTCGGGGCACGGGTGCCCTCTCTCGCGGCCGGGCCGACCGCCTCGTAATCGACTGGGCAGCCGGTCCGTACCGTGCGAGGATGCCGGTTCGATCAGGGCAGGGGGCGGGGCGGTATGGGACTGGACTACAGCTACGAGATCTTCACGCCCCCTCGGAACGTCGCGAAGGCGCTGAGGCGGCTGGCCGAGCTCGCCCCTCAGGACCGCGACGCCCCGCCGCTTCCGGTGACCCTGCCGGGTGGGGAGCAGGTGACCGTACCGTTCACCTCGCATTTCAAGAGCGAACCGGTCGATTGTTCAGCAGGTGGCACACTCGATCTGGACACCTCGCTCGTCATCGATGCCGATGACGTGATGCGCGAGTCCTTCCTCCAGGATCTCGGTAGGATCGACGAGCGGGGATGCGTGAGGGTCGGGTACATCTACCTGACCGTCAGGTTCTCCCCCGCGTGGCATCCGGACTTCGCGTCGCTGCAGTTCACGGCGGCAACCTCGGCCATGAGCCGGATGTTCGAGCGGTCCGCGAACGTCAGGAGGGTGTTCACCGACCTCACTGCCGCCACTGGTGGTGTGTGCTGCCTGCTCGACACCGAGACCGAGACCTTCGACATCTGCTGGCTCAATGGCGAGACGGTCGACGGTGAGACGGTTCCGGGCACCGGATTCCCGCGTTTCGGCGACCTCGTCGCCGCCTGGCGCGAGCCGACGGAGCGGGCGGGCACCACACCGGTCAAGGACGGGGCGTAGCTGCCCTTCGTACGGGGCCGGGCCCCGCGGTCCGTCGTCATCCGCCCGCGGGAACGAGATTCTCCAGGGCCCGGGGGAGCGGGTACACGCGTTCCGCGGGGAGCAGGCGCGGGGCCTTGGCGGCGTTGCCGGTCCGGATCAGGGTCGCGGCCCTGCGGACCTGGGGGGTGAGGTCGGTGAGACTGACGGTCCAGTCGTCGGCGAGCGCGCGGATCAGGTGGCGGCCGATGCCGACCTGGATGCTGTAGTGGTTCAGCGCCGCCCCGCGCGGCGAACGCTCCGGGTCCCACTGGACGTGCACGGCCGCCCGGGCCACCGCCGCCGGGTCGGCTGTCGTCAGGACGGCCCGGGACAGGGCCTCCTCCCAGCCGTCCCGGGTGATCCGCACCGCGAGGACGCGTTCCTGGCCCGGCTTGCGGGCCCAGTTGCTGCGGTGCATCAGCCAGGTGAACGACGGCTTGATCCACGTCATCCGGTGGAACGAGAACGGCGCGACGAAACGGCCCGCCCGCAGCGCCGCGTCGGCGATGGCCGGCGGGTACGCCTGGTAGACCACGATCGTGCGGGCGTCGTAGTCGGCACGGATCTGGTACGGGGGCGTCATGTCCCGAACCCTGCCACCCGCCCCGTCGGCGCCGCGAGCCGATTTCGCCGTACCCTGGCGGCCCGGGGCGCACGGAACCGGAGGACCGTACCGGAACCCGCTCCGGTGCCACGGCGTCCGTCACCATGGCAGGACGGACGAACGTCCACGGCACCGACCGACCCACCGGGGAGCGCGCATGACGGAGCAGGACCGCGAGAAGTGGATGGCCCGTTTCCAGGTGAGGCTGGCCATGCAGCCCGGCGTGGACCGGACGGTCGTGCTCCGGGCGGTCAAGGACGTCGCCGGGCACTGCGCGGTGACGGGCGAGCACCCGCGGGCCGCCTTCGGCGACCCGGAC
Source organism: Streptomyces termitum (assembly GCF_014650175.1). Lineage (GTDB taxonomy): Bacteria > Actinomycetota > Actinomycetes > Streptomycetales > Streptomycetaceae > Streptomyces > Streptomyces termitum. The sequence goes on along the minus strand of NZ_BMUL01000022.1, from coordinate 35,908 downwards.
GCGTACGCCGTCCGGGCCGCCGCGCGGCTGGTCCCGGCGGACCGGGCGGCCCGCGCGGAGCGGCACGGCAAGGTGAGGGACGCGATCGACTCCGTACGGAAGAAGGCCGGGGACCTCTCCGGCCTGTGAGCGACCGGGGCGACGGCCGCCGGTGGTGACGCGTACGGTCCCGGACGGACACCGCCGGGCTCACCGGGCCGGAGTTCCCGGAGCTCGGCCCCCTGGCGCAGCCGGTCGCCGATGTGCGATCGCCCGGGACGCGGGCGGGAATCCTGGATGATCTCCCCGCGGGGGAACGGTAGTTGACGGTGCTACTTTTCCGGGAATCCCGTCCCGCCAGGAGCCCTGTGTCTTCCGACCGCCCCTACGCCGCCCACCCCCACCTCCACGGCGACCTGCTGGTGTTCACCGCCGACCGCGAGGTGTGGGGCGTCCCGGTGACCGGGGGCCGGGCCCGGAGACTGACCTCCGACGGCGCCCGGGTGAGCCACCCCCGCGTCTCGCCGGACGGACGGCTGCTCGCGTGGACCTCGTCCCGCGACGGCACGCCCGAGGCGTACGCCGTCCCGCTCGCCGGAGGCACGCCGCGCAGGCTGACCCACTTCGGCCACCCCCGCACCCGGGTCGCGGGCTGGACCCTCGGGGGAGAGGTGGTCGTCCTCACCCCGCAGCACACGCACTCACCGCTCGCCACCTGGGCCTGGAGCGTCCCTCCGGAGGGAGGTCCGGCGCAGCGGCTGCCGTACGGGCCGGTCGGCGACCTCGCGTACGGGCCGCGCGGCGAGGTGCTGCTGCGGAGCGTCGGGATGCTTCCGCAGTCCGCGTACTGGAAGCGGTACCGGGGCGGCGCGGTGGGGCGGCTGTGGATCTCCCGGGCGGCGGCGGACGGTGACGGCGCGTTCGCCCGTGTGGTGCCGGAGGGGCACGGGGAGCGCGAGGCCGACCTGGAGTGCCCGCTGTGGCTCGCGGGACCTGACGGCTCCGGCGGCAGCGGCGGCATCGGGGGTCCCGACGGCTTCGGCGGTTCCGGAGGGCGGGGCGACCGCATCGCGTTCCTCAGCGACCTCGGGGGACGCGCCCGGCTCTGGTCCAGCCTCCCGGACGGCTCCGACGCCCGCCCGCACACCCCTGAGGGCGCGCATCCCGGCTTCGCCGCGCGCAACGCCGCCACCGACGGAACCCGGGTGGTCTACCAGAGCGGCGGCGACCTGTGGCTGCTCGCGGACGCCTCCCCGTACGCCGAGGCGGAACGGGTCGACGTACGCCTGCCGGAGCCGCGGGGCGGCCGGGCGCCGTTCGCCGTGTCGGGGGCGGAGGAGGCGGGCGACTTCTCGGGCGGACCCGGCGACGCCGACTGGCTGCTGGAGGTGCGCGGCACCGTACACGTCCTGCCCGAAGGAGACGCCCTGCCCGTGGCCCTGTCCCGGCGTCCCGGAGTGCGCTGCCGGCTTCCCCGGGCGCTGGGCCGCACCGGCGGCGTGGCCTGGGTGTCGGACGTCGAGGGCGCCGACGCCCTGGAGGTCCTGCCGGGCCGCGCGGCGCGCGCGGCGGCCCCGGCCGCGCCCCGGGTCCTCGCGGCCGGCCGTCTCGGCCGGGTGCTGGAGCTGTGCGCGTCCCCGGACGGCGCGTCGCTGGCCGTCGCCGCCCACGACGGGCGGGTCCTGGTGGTCGACACGGCTTCCGGCGCTGTCACCGAACTGGACCGCAGCGCCCGCGAAGAGGTCACCGGGCTCGCCTTCTCGCCCGACTCGGCGTGGCTCGCCTGGTCGCACCCGGGCCCCGAGGGACTGCGACAGATCAGGCTGGCCCGCGCGGCGGGCGGGGGAGCGGTCGTCGAGGCGACGGAAGGACGGTGCAGGGACGAGTCGCCCGCCTTCACCCCGGACGGCGCGCACCTGGCCTTCGTCTCGGACGGGGTGTTCGACCCCGAGTACCAGACGCACGTCCTGGACCTGGCGTTCCTCGCCGCGAAACGCCCACAGCTGCTGAGCCTGCGGGCCGACACGCCGTCACTCCTGGCCGACATCGGCGGGGACGGCGGGGACGGCGGGGCAGAGGGAGCGGAGGGGGCCGAAGGGGCCGCGCGTCCGGCGCCGCCCCGGACCCGGGTGGACGCCGAAGGGTTGCCCGGGAGGGTCGTCGCCTTCCCGGTGCCGGCCGCTGAGTACGGCGGTCTGCGGGCCGTCGGCGGGGCGCTGCTGTGGGTACGCACCCCGCCCCGGGGCACCCTCGGGGACGCCTGGGCCGGTACGCGCTCCGCTCCGCCCCGTCCCCGCGTCGAACGCTGGGACCTGGCGACCGGGGTCCTGAGCGTCCTGCGCGAGGGCGCCGACGGGTACGCGGCGTCGGCCGACGGCGGCCGGGTCCTGGTCCGGGACGGGAAGGCGCTGTCGGCGCGTGCCGTCGCCGGTCCGCCCGGCTCTGGCGAGCGGCCCGTCGATCCGGCACGGATACGGGTCACCGTGGACCCGGTGGCCGAGTGGCGCCAGGCGTTCGCGGAGGACGAGCGGCTGATGCGGGACAACGTCTGGCGGTCGGGACTGCCGGAACTGGCCGGTGGCGGCCCCTGGTCCCGGTACCGGCCGCTGCTCGAACGGATCGGCTGCGCCGAGGAGTTCACGGACCTGCTGTGGGAGACCCACGGTGACCTGGGCTGGTCCCACACCTACGTCTGGCCGCGCGCCGCCGAACCGGACCGGGAACGTCCGGGACTGCTCGGCGCCGACCTGGCCCCGGACGGCGACGGCAACGGCGATGACGACGGCGACGGCGCGGGCACCGGCGCGGGCGGTGGTTGGCGGATCGTGCGGATCGTGCCGGGCGAGCGCTCCGTGCCGCAGGCCCGGTCGCCGCTGGCCGCTCCGGGCACGGGGCTGGGCCCCGGGGACGTCCTGCTGGCCGTCGACGGCCGCCCGGTGGACCCGTCGGCCGGCCCCGCCCCCCTGCTGCGCGGAACCGCGGACCGGCCCGTCGAACTGACGGTGCGTCCGGCGTCGGGCGGCCCGGTCCGCCGGGTGACGGTCGTGCCGCTGGCCTCGGAGGCCGCGCTGCGCTACCACGACCTCGTCCGCACCCGCCGGGCCCGGGTCCGCGCGCGGACCGGCGGACGGCTCGGCTACGTGCACGTACCGGACATGGTCGCGAGCGGCTGGGCGCAGCTCCACCGCGATCTGCGCGCCGAAGCGGGCCGCGACGGTCTGCTGGTGGACTTCCGGGAGAACGCCGGCGGGCACCTGTCGGCGCTGGTGCTCGAACGCCTCACCCGCCGGCCGGTGGGCTGGCAGCTCAGGCGCGGCAACCCGCCCCAGTCCTATCCGCCCCTGGCGGCCCTGGGTCCGCTGGTGTTCCTCGCCGACGAACTGTCCGGTTCGGACGGCGACAACGTCGTGGCCGCGGTGCGCGCCCGAGGGCTGGGCCCCGTGGTGGGCGTACGGACGTGGGGCGGCGTGCGCGCCATGGAGGTCGGCCACGGTCTGGTCGACGGCACCCGCCTGGTCCATCCGCGCGGCGCGTTCTGGTTCGCGCACGGAGGGTGGGACCTGGAGAACGCGGGCGTCGCACCGGACGTGGAGGTGACCGTCGCGCCGCACCAGCGGGCGGCGGGCGACGATCCGCAGCTGGACGCGGCGATCGACGTGGCGCTGGCGGCGTGCGCGCGCACCCCCGCGACCCGGCCGCCGGAGCTGCCGGGCGCCTGACGCGCCTCCCGTCGACCGGGGTTCCCGAAACCCCGGCCGGCGGGTTTCCGCTTTTCCTGCGGCGGTGATTTCGCGCGCGGTTTTTCCGGGTGCGGTACGGGTGTTTCCGGTGTCACCGGACGCTCGGCGAATCGTTCGTGCGCGAATCCGTGAAAACAACCCGACGGCCTTGCCGGTCGTAACTCAGGAGACCCCGAAAAGCCCCTGTGCGATCGTCCAATATGACGGCCGGAAACTCCCTTGATCCTTTGGTGAACGTCCCAGGAATTTACTGAGCGGTAATTTGCTAATCTCCTCGTCAGAAGGTTCGAGGGCACGGAGGGGGTTGCATGACCGCGGAAATCGGCCAGGCGGAATTGGGGCCGGACACCCGCATTTTCCTGCGGCAGGATTCGGTTTTCGTGGAATCCGATGACGGGGTTTTCCTGCGCAGTGGCGCGGGGGACTTCTACCTCAAGGGCGCGTCCGCGTACGGCTGGCTGAGCCGGCTCGCCCCGGTCCTCGCCGCGGGGACCACCCTGCGGGAGGTGGGCGAAGGGCTGGCGCCGGAGCGCGCCGCCGTCCTCGACGGGCTGGTGCGCCACCTCGTGGACCAGCGGTTCGTACGGGCGCTCGCCGAGGAGCCCGGCGACCTGCTGGACGCCGCCGAACGGGAGACCTTCGCCGAGCAGCTCGCCTACCTCGCGCACCACTGCCGCACCCCGCACGCGGCCCTCCGCCGGGTGCGCGACGCCAGGGTCGCCGTCCTGGGCGCGGAAGCCGGGGAATCCGGGGCGACGGCCGCCGCGCGGACCCTGCTGCGCAACGGCGTGGGACACCTCGCCCTCCTCGGCGCGCGGCCGGACGCCCTGCCGGTGGCGGAATCCGCCCGGGTGGAGGCGCTCCCGGGCATCCGGGACGACGGCTGGCGGGAGGCGCTCGCCGCGTGGCGGCCGACCGCCCTCGTCGTACCGCCCGACGGACTGCCCGGCGCGCTCCTGGACCCGCTCGCCGCCCTCGCCCGCCGCGTCGGCGCCGTCCTCCTCGCGGCCCGCTCCTACGGCGACCTCATCGTCAAGGGACCGCTCGTAGCCCCCGACCCGCTCGTAGCCCCCGCCCCGCACGCCGCCCCCGCCCCGTACGTCACCATCACCTCCGCCTGCCGGAACTGTCTGCGCCTCCAGCTGGCCGAGCACGGCACGGAAGCGCTGGCCGCTCTCGTCCTGCGGGACGAGTCGGCCACCGCGCGGCGCCCGCGCCACCGGAAGGGCTCCACGGACCGGCTCACTCAGCTGCTCGCCGCGGCGGTGGGAAGCGAACTCGCCACCGAACTCTTCAAACACCTCTCGGGGGAAATGGAATCCGACCTTTCCGGAGCGGTCGTCATCCAGCACTCCGAAACACTGGAAAGCTGGCGCGAACCCCTTCCCCGGCGCCACGACTGCGAGGTGTGCGGACAGCCCGCGCCCCGGAGGGAAAAAGAACTCAAGGCAGCGGAATGCGACCTTCCTGATTCGCCCGAGGACCGCTTGACGCGCTACCTCTCGGTGTTCGGCAGGACCACGGGAATCCTGCGCGAGTTCGCCGACGACGACCTGCCCCAGGCACCCGTACGGGCCGGCCTGGTGCGCACGGGAGGAAGCTCCGGCCCGCAGGCGTACGGCTTCAGCACCGGCACCTCGCACGAGGCCCGCGCCGTCGCCGTCGAGCGCGCGCTGCGGCACGCCGCGTCCCACGACTCCGCGCCCCTCCCCGTACGACGGGCCACGGCCGGGGAGCTGCGGGCCGAGGGCGCGCTGACAGCGGGCGGCGGGGCCGACGGTACGGAGCGGGAGTGGACCCCCGCCCTGCGGCTGCGCGACGACGCGCCAGTCTGGGTGCCCGTGGAACACGCCCTCGCAGAAGGCGGCGTCGGCGCGGGCGCCACGTTCCGGGAAGTCGTCGCCGCGGGCCTCACCGCCACCCTGCTGGAGGAGCGGCTGCACGACTGGCTGCACGGGCACGTCGTCCCCGGGGCCCCCGGCCCGGTGGAACTGGACGCCCGCCACACCCCGCTCGCCCTGGCACTGCTGCGCACCGGCACGCTCACCCTCCAGGAACTGCCCGCCCCGCCCGCGCGGCCCGACGGCGTCGCGGTGGTCCTGGCCCGTCACGTCCCCACGGCCGACGGCGCGGGGCACCAGGTGGCGGCGGCCGGACCCACCGCGCGGGCCGCGCTCGCCACCGCGCTGCGCGAACTGTCCGGCCTGGCGGCGGCGCCCGAAGCCGCCCACGGGCCCGGCGGTCCCCACCACGTCCTGTGCCCGCCCGACTGGCCCGTACCGGACACCCCGCCGGTGGACCGCGCGGACCTCGTCCCCGTCCCCCCGGACGACGACGGCCGCGCACCCGGCGGAACGGCGGACGGCGCGCCCCTGCACGGCACCGAGGCTTCCGGCCCCGCCGACCCCACCAGCCCCACCGACCTCACCAGCCACGACGGCCCTGCTGACTCCCCGGGCTCCACCGGCCCCGCAGACCTCACCGACCTCCTGCGCCTCGCGGGTCCGGACCGGGACGTCCTCTTCCTGGAACTCGTCCCCGCCGGGCTGCCCACCACACCGGCCGGAGAGCCGGTCGTCCTCACCGGCCGCGTGCTCCTCACCGACAGGCCCTAGTCCGGCCGGACCCTCAGACGTCCCCCGTGCCGTCCCGCGCGGGGGAGGACCCGGGCGATCCCGCTCGGTCACCGCCCCACCTCACGAATGGAGACCGCCATGTTCACCAAGAACAACGAGTTCGCCGACCTCACCATCGAGACCTTCTCGCTGGAGCCGGTGCAGAAGGAGAACGACCCGACCATGCTCGCCGCCACGTGCAGCAGCAACGTCGGCTGCTGCTCCACCAGCGGCACCCCGGTCGGCGAGGAAGCCTGACCCTGAGCCCCGGCCTCCGGCCGTGACCCTGGCAACGGCGTGACCCGTGGTGACCGGCCCCAGCGGGGGCCGGTCACCACGGCGCCCTGACGGAGAACCAGTGACTGACATCGACGACACCGCGCCCCACGCCCCGTCCGCGTCCGGAGCCCCCCTCGGCGAGCGGCACGAAGCGCTGGTCCGAGCGCTGCGCGCCCACCTCTCCCACCACGACGCACCGCCCGGCCCCACCGTCCGGGTCAGGACGCTCGGCCTCGCCCTCGACCCACCCGGCACACCGGACGAGTCCCGTGAGCCCAGTGAGCCCAGTGAGCCCAGTGAGTTCAGCAAGTCCGGCAAGTCCGGCAAGTCCGGCGAGTTCAGTGAGGAAGACCTCACGATCCCCGTGCACCTCTACGGCGACACGGCCCTCGTCGGCCCCGCCCACGCCACGACCGCCACGACCGGCGGGAGCGGGCCGTGCGGGGCGTGCCTGCGCCACCGGTGGACCAGGCTCCGGCCCGCCCGCGAGCGCCAGGCGCTGGAGGCCGGCCGCGCCCATCACACCGCCGGCCCCGGACCCGGCACCTGCGTACCGGTCGACTGGCAGGTGCCCGTGCTCGCGCTCGCGGTGCGCCGGCTGGCGACCGAACGGCGGCACCGCACCGCGTACACCCCCGGCGTCGCCGACGTCCTGGAGATCGACCTCTCGACCGGCAGGACCACCCGCTTCCCCCTCCTCGCCGACCCGGCCTGCGCCCACTGCGCCCGCCCGCGCGACGACGAACCGCCCTCGGCACGCGACTTCCCCCGCTCGCGCCCCCTCCCGCGCCCCGGCCTCACCCGGCTCCGCCCCTGGCACGCCGTCGAACTCCCCCTCGACGCGCTGGACAACGAACTCTGCGGCGCGATGGGCACCGGCCGCGCCAACCGGCTCCTCGCCGGCGTCAACGCCCCGGTGACCGGTCGGCTCCGGCTCGGCGGCAGGACGTCGGAGCGCACCACGCTGTACGAGGTCACCTGGGGCGGCCACGCCGCGAGCTACCGCGAGAGCCGGGTCCTCGGCCTCCTCGAAGGGCTCGAACGGTACGCCGGGCAGCGCCCGCGCGGCCGCCGCCCCGCCCTGCGCGCGGCCTTCGCGGACCTGGACGACGCGGCCGATCCGGCAGCCGCGCGCCCCGCGCTCGACCCGCGCGACACCGTCCTCCCCGACGCCGCCTTCTACGAGGAGGACCACGGCCGCACCTTCGCCCCGTTCGCCCCGGACCGGGAACTCGGCTGGGTCTGGGGGCACTCCTTCGCCCGGGGCGGCCCGCTCCTCGTCCCCGCCCAGCTCGCCTACTACGGACCGCACCCCCTGGGCGAGCAGTTCCTCCTGGGCTCGTCGAGCGGCTGCGCCACCGGCGGCTGCCTGGAGGAGGCGGCCCTGCACGGCCTGTTCGAACTCATCGAGCGGGACGCCTTCATGGTCGCCTGGCACTCGGCCGCCACCCTGCCCGAGATCGACCCGGAGAGCTGCGCCGAGCCCCAGACGGCCACCGCCATGGACCGCATGCGCGCCCTCGGCTACCAGGTCCGGCTGTTCGACCTGCGCCTTGACCTCCCCGTCCCGATCGTGCTGTGCGTGGCCCGGCTGAACGTCCCGGGGCCGGGCAACCTGTGCATGTCGGCCGGGGTCGCCCCCGACCCGGAGGACGCCGCGCTGGCCGCCGTACGCGAAGTGGCCAGCTACCTGCCGGGCTTCGCCCAGCGGGTGGAACGCGACGCGGACGAGCTCCGCCCCCTCGTCGACGACTACTCCGCCGTCACCGAACTGGACCACCACGGCGCGCTGTACGGCCTCCCCGAGATGGCGGAGCGGTCCCCCTTCCCCGGCCCTCCGACCACGCCGCGCCCGCTCCGCGAGACGTTCGCGGACTGGTCCCCGCCCCGGCACACCGACCTGCGCGACCAGTTGCTGCACTACACCGACCTGGTCCGCACCGTCGCCCGCGACGTGGTCGTGGTCGACCAGACCTGCCCCGAGCAGCGGTCGGCCGGGGTGCGCACCGCCTCCGTGATCGCCCCCGGCCTGGTGCCCATCGACTTCGGCTGGAGCTACCAGCGCGTGCTCCGCTCCGAACGCCTGCGGACGGCGGCCTGGCGGGCCGGCAAGCGGTCCGCGCCGCTCGGCGAGGACGAGATCCACCGGCACCCCCATCCGTTCCTGTGACCCGGACGGCGAGCGCGAGAGAACGTCAGAGAGCACGAGGGACGAAGGACGAGGGACCATGACCGACGACACGCGCGACCACACCCCGGCCACGGACGACGACCGGACCGGACACGACGTCACCACCGTGCTGGACTACATCGAAGCGGTACGGGAACGCCCCCGCGAGCCCATCGCGGGCGAGGACTTCACCCCCGACTGGTCCGACCGGCCGGCCCCGCACACCGTGCACCCCGGCGCCCCGGAGACCGTCCTCCCGACCGCCACGGCGTCACCCGCCGGCGGCACCCTCGCCGACGCGGTGGCACGCGCGCGGGCGACGGGCCCGGGGGAGTCCTCCGGACTCACGTTCCGCGACTTCGCCGGAATGCTCCAGCTGACCGCCGGAACCCTGGCGCGGCGCTGGCAGATCGACTGGAACGGCGACGCGGCCGTACGGGCCCGCCTGCACGGCGCCGCCTGGGGCCGGGGCACGCCCTCCGGCGGGGCCAACTACCCCTGGGAGCTGTACTGGGCGGCCGCCCCCGGCCTGCCCGTACCGCCGGGACTGCTGCACTACGCGAGCGGCCGGCACACCCTGGAACGCCTCGCCACCGGCGACCCCACCCCTATGGTCCGTACGGCCCTGGCGGCAGCGGCGGCCGACCCCGGACCGCCTCCCTCCGGCGGCCACCTCATCTGCACCCTGCGCCCCTGGAAGACCGGCTTCAAGTACGGCGGCTTCGCCTACCACGTCGCCACCCACGACGTCGGCGCCCTCCTCGGCTCCCTCGGCCTGTGCCACCACGCGGCGGGCCTGCCCTTCCGCCCCCGGCTGCGGTTCGACGAGGCGGCCCTGAACGCCGCCCTGGGACTCGACCCAGACCAGGAGTCCGCGTACGCCGTGATCCCCCTGACCTGGCACCCGGCCGAGCACCGCCGGCCACGGACGGGAACCGTCCCCCCGGCGGTGACCGCACCCGGCCCCGCACGCCCGAGAGCACGGGAGAGGTCCACGAAGGTCACGCACTTCCCCACGCTGACGGCACTGCGCCGCGCGACGGCGGGCCCGGCGGGCGGGGCGGGCGAGGGAGAGCGACTCGGGCGGGAACCGGACCCGACGCCCGCCTCGCCCGCCTCGCTCACCCCGCTCACCCCGCTCACCCCGCTCGCGTCGGGAGCCCTTCCCCTGCCCGACGTGGAGATCCCGGCCGTCGCCCTCGGGGAACTCCTCTCCCGCCGCCGCTCCACCGTCGGCCGGCTCGACCCCCGTGCGCCCCTGACCACCGCCGAACTGGCCGTCGCCCTGCGCTGCGCCGCCGCGGCGACCGGCGCACGGCCGCTGACCGGGATGCGCGTACTCGCCCAGCGGGTCGAGGGGATCGCCCCCGGCAGCTACCGGTACGAGGCCGCGCGCCACGCCCTGGTCCCGGTGGAGACGGCGTCCCGGCTGGGCGAGCGCGACTACGCCATGCGGAACTACGCGGTGGCCCACGCCGGAGCGGTCATCGCGTTCACCTGGCGGCCCGGCCCGACGCTCGCCGCGCTCGGCCCGAACGCCTACCGCGCGGCCCACGCCGAGGCCGGTGCCGCCGCGCAGTACCTGCACCTCGCGGCCGAGGCCACCGGACTCGGCTGCGGACTGCTCCTGGGCCTGGACCCCAGGGCCGTCGACCTGACGATGTCAGAAACCCCCGCCCCCGACCCCGACCCCAATTCCGATTCCGACTCGGGGCTGCGGACGACCCTGTGCCTGTTCCTGGGCCGGCGCATGCCCGGGGCGGCGGGGCTGGACGACCGCCTCATCCCCGGACGGACCTGAAGCCCCGTCATCCGTCCGGCACCGCCGCACGGGCTCCGACGGCGCGGCTCTCGACCCGGGGCGCCTCAGCCGGCGGGACAGCTCGGCATGAAGGGCACGCCGGGAAGGAAGGTCTTCCAGGCCGCCCGGGGCAGCGAGCCGTTCGCCCGGCGGCAGACTGCGGCGACGGCGGTAGGCATGTCGATCTTGTAGGCCGCGAGGTCCATGTGCTCTCCGGAGACGTACAGGGTGGCCCCGTCCGAACTGAAGCTCAGGGCACGTGGGGAGTCCCCCGCTGTCGGCAGGGGCGAACCGAGCGGTGTGCGGGAGGCGGTGTCCCAGATCTGGACGGTGTTGCCGAAGCCGACGGCGAGCAGGCGCGAGTCGGGGGAGAAGGCCAGGGCGTGGACCCACTGCACGGGTGACGTGAACATCGCGGGGCTCAGTTCCCCCAGGATTTTCCGGGCCTGCCCGTCCCAGAGCAGCACGCGGCCCGTGTCGTCCCCGACGGCCAGTCGGGTTCCGTCAGGGCTGAAGGCCACAGCGGCGCCCGTGCCGCGGATACGCCGTCGCGCCGAAGACTCCCGGTCCTGCCGCAGTTCCTGCACCGCGCCGTCGGAGGTGACGAAAACGCTACCGTCAGGGGCGATGCCCAACCAGTTGCCCCAAACTCCGGGCCACGATCTGACCACTTTGCGGCGCCGCAGGTCCCAGAGGTGGGTGGAGCCTATGGACGGAGGCCGGACCAGCAGCAGTGATTGGTCGTCGGAAGCGTAGGCGATCATGCTCAGAGCCATGTTCGGGCGCTCGGACACCACGAGGTCCTGGGACTCGGTGACGCGGTGCCGGTCCACGTCCCAGAGGGACACCTTTCCGGCAGAGGACCGATCGTCGTCCTCCGTGATGCCGTAGGCGAGTACGCGGCTGTCGGGCCGGAAGGCGAGAAGTGCTCGGCAGTCGGGGTAGGGCCCCTTCTCGGGTCTGCAGGACATCGGAGGCAGCTCGCGCCAGCCGCCGCCCGGCCGGAGGTCACGAAGCCGGAAGCGCATCTGGTCCCCCTGCCGGTGCGCGACCACGAGTAGAGAGCCATCGGCGCTGAACTGATTCCGCGTAGCGTTCTCTGCCCGCCATCCGGTGCTCAGGATCCGGCGTATGTCGACCGTCCGGACGGAGGTTCCCCAACGAAACGAAGTGGGCGTGCTGACCAGGTAGGCGAGCCGGCCGGACGCGAGGTCGAAGCGCAACTGCCCGGCTTCCTCGCCCTTGAGCGGGAACCGGAACACCGGCGTGTGCTGCGCGTCCAGGTCGGTACGCCAGACCAGTAGCTCCTTCCGGTCCGTCGTTGCCACGAACCTTCCGTCGGGACTGAACCGCACCTCGATGATTCCTTGTTGTTCGACGATCCGGCGTTCCTTTCCCGTGGCGATGTCCCAGGTACGGATGCCCTCGTCGTCGGCCAGCGCGAGGGCGTCACCCTCGGGTGTGAACTGCGCCGCCTCGCTGAAGTACTGGGCACGGGTCATGGTCGGAGCCCACGGCGTGGCGAGGCTGCGGCGCCGGACCAGATCCCAGATCTGAACCGGTTTGCCCGGTCGGCACCAGAGGAGCAGGGCGTCGTCCCCGCTGAGGACCACGTCTTGAAGGGCCTCCAGATCACGTCGTTCGGCCTGGAGCTGGAGATCCAGCACGGACGAGGTGGGTGGGGCAAAGGAGTAGGCAGGGGGTTCGGGCCAAGGCTGAGGCGGAAGAGACAACCGGACCGCCCCGGTCGCAGCGTCGAGCAGAACGACGCGCTGCCGTTTGCCCTCGTCGGCATGGACGGGAGGGACGAGCTCGTACGAGGCGACGAGCCGTCCGCTCGGCCCCGTGGCGGCACCCACGGAGAAGGCCGTCGACAGCGGCTTTCCCGTACGGCCACTGGCGAGGTCCCGGACCCCTACCCGGTACGGCCGGTCCTGGCCACCGGTGAATTCGAGGACCTTCAGCCCATCTCCCCGCAGCGGCGCGGTGTTCGTCAGCGAGGCGCCGAGGCCGGGCATGACGCGGCGCTGCCGCCCCGTCCGCACGTCCCACTCGACGACGCGCCGGCTGCCGATGCTGAGCAGCGTACGGCCGTCGTCGCTCAGCCGCCGCCGGGTGTCCCCGTCCGTGTCGGGGTCGGTGAAGAACCCCTGCTCGGGCTGGGCCATGGCGCTGAGCAGCGCGGACTTCGTCTCGGGCAGTTCGGCCACCTGCCACGCCGCGAGGCTCAGGCGCATGGAGGTCACCGGGTCCGACCGCCGTAGGCTCTCGGCCACTCCCGCGACGCGGCGCGCCTCGTCCTCGACGCGGCGCCGCTCGCCGTCCCGGTTCTGCTGCCAGGCCGCCATCCCCACCAGTACGGCGAGGACCAGCAGCGCCGACAGCACGCCGGAGCGCGCGCGGCGCCGCCGCCGGGCACGTACGGCCGCCCCGATGCTCGCGGCGAGGAACTCTCCTTCCACCGAGGTGAGTTCGCCGTTCTCCACGGACCGCGCGGTGAAGTGCTCCCGCGCGGTCGACAGCCGTACGCCCCGGTACAGCGCCCCCGGGTCGCGGCCGAGCTCGTGCCAGCCGGCGGCGGCCTCGGTGAGGCGCCGCTGCTGGCGCAACCGCTCGCGGTCCTCGTCGATCCAGCCGCGGAGCCGTGGCCAGGCGGTCAGGATCGCCTCGTGGGCGAGGTCGACGGTGTCGTGGTCGAGGGTGATCAGCCGCGCGCGGGCGAGCCGTTCGAGGACGACGGCCAGGTCGTCCGCCGAGGCCCCCTCCTCCCTCTCCGCCGTCCGGAAGTCCAGCTCGGTACGGGGGACGGGGCGGCGGGTGTCCTGGGTGCCCAGGCCCGGGGCGACCAGCCGCAGCAGCAGATGGCGGGCCGTCCGGCGCTGGGCGGGCGTGAGCCGGTCGTAGCAGTCCTCGGCGGTCCGGGCGAGCGCGCCGGCCATGCCGCCCGTCTCGTCGTACGCCGACGCGGTGAGCGTACGGCCGTGGCGGCGGCGCCAGGTCTCCAGGAGCGCGTGCGACATCAGGGGCAGGCCGCCCGGTTGCCGGTCGAGCTCCCCGACGATCCGGGCGGTCAGGGCCTTCTCGACGAGGTGCCCCTGGGCGGCGGCGGGCTTGGTGATCGCCTCGCGCAGTTCCTCCGGGTTCATCGGTCCGAGGAGGAGCGTGCCGGCGCCGGCCGCGTCGGCGAGCCCGCGGTTCCGCGCGAGGTGGCCGTAGAAGTCGGCGCGTATCGCGATCAGCACGCGGCCCCCGCGTTCGGGACGCGTCGTGTCCAGGAGCCCCCGGACGAAGCGGGTCCGCTCGGCGCCGTCGGCGCACAGCGTGAAGAGTTCCTCGAACTGGTCGACGATCAGCAGGGAGCGGGGGACCGCGGCGGCGGGATCGAGGAGTTCCGCGTGCGTGGCGGCGGGGCGCGGGCCGGGGGTGAGGACCCTGATCACCGACGGTCTGCCGCCGGACTCCGGCAGGTGCCGCAGCCGGGGGATCAGTCCGGCCCGGAGCAGCGACGACTTCCCGCTGCCGGACGGGCCCGACAGTACGGTGAACGGTTTCGCCCGGACCAGGTCGGCGAGTTCCCCGGTGGTGCGGTCGCGGCCGAAGAAGAGGTCGGTGTCGCCGGTCTCGTACCGGGCCAGTCCCCGGTACGGAGCCGGGGCCGTGCCGGGATCGTCGGCGGCCAGGCGCTCCGCCGCCGCTTCCCGCCCGACCTCGTGCCAGCGCGCCTCCCAGACGGCCTCGTCGCCGCCGCAGGCCCGTACGTAGGCGAGGGCCACCGGCAGCGACGGCAGCCGCTCCCCGGCGGCGGCCTGGGCCAGGGTGGCGGCGGAGTAGTGCGCCCGCCGGGCCATCTCCCGGTACGTCAGCGGCCCCGGTCGTACACCCGCCTCCTCCCGTAACTTCCGTAACTCCAGGGCGAACCGCACCACCGGTCCGTCGGCCGGATCCACCTCCCGTTCACGGCGTCCCACTGTCGTGTCCCCCCTCGGATCGACCCGTTCGGCACAACGCCGCAACCCCTACCCCCGACGCGGCACGGGAATGCCGGACCCCGCCCGTCCGCCCCCGCCCGACGGTTCGGAAGCGCCCGCCGCGGGTTTGTCCACCGTGATGGAGGGGCCTGCCGGACAACTCTCCGACGGCGAAGAATCGAGGTCAGCGCCATCCGTACGTGTCCGCTTCCTGGGGCGTACGGTCCGATCCGACAACGGGAGACAAGACCAGATGATCCGTTCCATGAAGCCGGCCGGCCGGGCCACCGCCCTGTTCGTCTCGGTGGCCGCCACCACCCTCGGGATGCTGTCCGGCGGGACGGCGGCCCAGGCCGCCCAAGCCCCGCCACTGGCGTTTTCCTCCATGGTCTACAACGGCAACAGCGGCAAGTGCCTGGAGATCGTGAGTTCGAGCATGATCGACGGTGCCCGGGCCCAGCAGTGGAGGTGCGGTGGCCAGGCCGGGAGCTACTGGCGCTTCGAGACGGTGATCAAGAACGGCGCGTCGTACTACCGGATCCGCAACGCCAACAGCGGCAAGTGCCTGGAGGTGGCCGGCTCCAGCACCGCCAACGGCGCGCGCGTCCAGCAGTGGACCTGCTACGACCTCCCCGGCCAGCTCTGGTACAAGACGGGCACCCCGCTCCCCGGCGTCGCCGGGCTGGTCAACGCCAACAGCGGCAAGTGCCTGGAGGTGGCCGACTCCCGGACCGACAACGGCGCGCCCGTCCAGCAGTGGACCTGTAGCGACATCTGGACCAAGACCTGGTCGTGGAGCGGCATGTAACCGGGAAGCCCTCCCGGTGTGCCGGGTCCCGTCGCCGCGACGGGACCCGGCACACCGGGCCGAGGGCGGTCTCCCGGGCGGTCGAAGCGGGCGAAGAACGCAGGGGGCGCGGTGCTGGTCATGCCGACCCCTCCGTGAACGCGGTGGCGTGGTCGGCGGCCCACTGGCGGAACGTCCGTGGAGCCGTTCCGAGGATGTCGGCCACCGTGGTGGTGAGGTACGCGGGCTGTCCGACGGCCGCGCTCCACGCGGCCAGCAGCATGTCGACGGCCGGGCCGGCCGGAGTCCCCTCCCACGGGCTCCGGAACGCGTCCGGCGTCATCTCCTCGTACGCGATGCGCCGCCCCAGGACGTCACCGATGACGTCCACCTGTGCCGCCTGGGTCAGCGATTCGGGGCCCGTGAGCACGTAGTCGCCTCCGGCGTATCCGCTCCGATGGAGCGTCCGCGCCGCGACGGCCGCGATGTCGCGGTCGTCGACCGGTGCCGACTCCGCCGTGCCGTAAGGCCACCGGACGGTTTCGCCGGCCCGGATCGCGGGCGCCCACCAGGCCAGCGCGTTCGACGCGAACATCCCGGGCCGGAGGATCGTCGATTCGAGTCCGGTGGCCGCGATGAGCCGTTCGATGTCGGCGTGCAGCACCGCCATGGGGTTGGGCTGCTGGAAGAAGGGGTGCGGCGTCCGGTGCGGGGAAGAGAGGAAGACGACCCGCCGCACGTGGGCCGCCAGCCGGTCGACGACTGCCGCGGCGGTCCGCGGCGGGGCGGTCCATACGAGGAAGACCGCGCCGGCGCCGCGCAGCGCGGGGTCGAGCGACTCGGGCACGGTGAGGTCACCGGTGAAGACCTCGACCTGCGCCGGCAGCGTCGCCGCGGCCTCGGCGCGGCGGGTGAGGGCGCGGACCGGCACGCCCGCGTCGAGGAGCCGGTCGATGACGACGCGGCCGACGCGGCCCGTCGCCCCGGTGACGAGCACGGGAGGGATGTCTGTCGGGTTCATTCCGCCCATGAAAACGTTACCGGGTTAAAAATTCAACCTGGTAACGAATGTTACGGTGGCCGGATGAGTGAGCCGACGGGGCTGCGGGCCCGCAAGAAGGAGCGGACGCGCGACGCCATCGGAGACGCGGCCGTCGCGCTGTTCCTGGAGCGCGGCTTCGACAGCGTCTCGGTCAACGACATCGCCGCGGCGGCCGAGGTCTCCAAGCCGACCCTCTTCCGGTACTTCCCCACCAAGGAAGACCTGGTGCTGCACCGGTTCGCGGACCACCAGGGCGAGGCGGCGCGCGTCGTGCGCGACCGGGCACCCGGCGTCGGGCCGATGGCGGCACTGCACCGGCACTTCCGGGCCGGCCTCGACCGGTACGACCCCGTCACCGGCCTCAACGACCACCCCCAGGTGGTGGCCTTCCACCGGCTGGTGTTCACCACACCGAGCCTGGCGGCACGGCTCGCCCGGTACTCGCAGGAGGACGAGGAGGCGCTGGCGAACGCCCTCGGCGAAGGCATCCGGGCCCGCCTGCGCGCCGCCCAGGTCCTCGTGGTCCAGCGTGTGCTCTCCCGGGCCAACTGGCAGAAGATCGCCGCCGGGCGCACCGCCCACGCCGTCCACCCCGAAGCTGTAGCCGATGCGGAGCTGGCGTTCGGTCAGCTGCCGTGACAGGCCGCTTCCCGTCGCGGAAGGCTCTGGGCCGGTGCGGATGAGGCCGGCCGGTTCCCGCAGCCGAGGGTGGGCCCCGGCCGGGGACGTCCGTCGGGGGTCGGAGGGTCAGAGGAGGAAGTCGGTGACCATGTCGGCGAAGGCTTCCGGGGTGACGACCTGGACGCCGAGCTTCTCGGCGGCGACGGCCTTGGAGCTCGGCTTGCCGGTGGCCGAGGGGGCGGAGACGAGGTACGTCGTCCTTCCGTTGACGCTGCTGCCCGCGCGGCCGCCTGCCCGCTCGATCAGCTCGTTCATCCGCGAGCGGCTCCAGCCGTCCAGGCGGCCGGTCATCTTGCCGGTGACGACGACCGTCTGTCCGGACAGCGGTCCGGCGGCGGGTGCCTCGCCCTCCGCGCCCCCGGCACCGGCCCCGCCGACCTCGCCGGCCTCGCCGTCCGAGGCGTTCGACGGCGGGGTCCAGCCGGGTTCGGCCATGTTGACGCCCGCCGTGACCAGCTTGTCGACGACCGGGGCGAGCGCGGCCAGTTCGGCGACGACGACGGGCGCCTTCTCCGGGCCGATGCCCTCGACGGCCAGGAGGTCCTCGGCGCTCGCCGCGCGGATCGCGTCCATGGTGCCGAAGTGGGCCGCGAGCCGCTTGGACATGCGGCGGCCGGTGCCGCGGATGCCGAGCGCGCAGAACACCCGGCTGAGCGGGCGGCTGCGGGCCAGCGCGAACTGCTCGGCCAGCTTCGCGCCGCGCCGTGCGCTGCCCGAGGCGACGGTGAGCTGCTCCTCGGTGAGGGTGAACAGGTCGGCCACGTCGGTGACCAGACCGGAGTCGATCAGCGCCTTCACGTAGGTCCGGCCCAGGCCGTCCACGTCGAGCACGTCCCGCCCGGCCGCGTACTCGATCAGCGGGGCGAGCGCGCAGCCCGCGCCCTTCGCGCACCGCCAGCGCTCCTGGCTCTTGTCGACGGCGCCGCCGCAGTTCGGGCAGGCGGCCGGCAGCGGGACCGGGAGGGCGCCGTCGGGGCGCAGTTCGACGACGGGCGCCTGCACGCGCGGGATGATGTCGCCCGCCTTGTAGACGGTGACGGTGTCGCCGAGGTGCAGGTCGCGGCGGGCGATGTCGGCCGGGTTGTGCAGGGTGGCGCGGGAGACGGTGGAACCGTCGACCTCCACCGGGTCGAGGACGGCGGTCGGCGCGAGGACACCGGTCCTGCCGACCTCCCAGACGACGTCCCGCAGCACGGTCTGCCGCTCCACCGCCGACAGCTTGTAGGCGATCGCCCAGTACGGGAAGCGGCTGCCGAGCCCGGCCGCGGCCTGCTCGTCCGCGCTGTTCGCCTTGACGACCACACCGTCGATGCCGAACGGCAGGCCGGGGCGCAGCGCGGCGATCGCGTCGATCCGGGCCTGTACCTCGGCGACCTCGGTCACCACGTGCAGCCCGGCGGGGGTGTCCGCCGTGGTCCGCACGCCCGCGGCGGCGACGGCGGCCAGCACCTCGGCATGGGTCGCCCCGACGGGCAGAAACGATCCTCCGTCGAGGTCGACGGCACCGTACGCCCAGAACGACATCTCCAGCCGGTACGGGCGGTCCTTCGCCCGCAGCGTGCCCGCCACCGCGTTGCGCGGATTGGCGAACGGAGCGCCGCCGTGTGCCGCCCGCACCTCCTGCGCCGTCTCGAACTGCGCCTGCGTGAACAGCACTTCACCGCGCACCTCGAAGGTCACCGGCGAGGGCAGCCGCTCGGGCAGTCCGGCGACCGAGCCGATGACGTGGCTGACGTCCTCGCCGTGGCCGCCGTCGCCCCGTGTCACCACCCGCACCAGGACCCCGTCCCGGTAACGGGCCGCGATCGCGGCCCCGTCCAGCTTCGGCTCCACCGTGAAACCGCCCTCGACGGGCCGCCCGAGCCGCCGCTGGAGCGAGGCGTCCCAGGCGACCAGCTGCTCGGGCCCGAACACGTTGTCCAGACTCAGCAGCCGCGTGGTGTGCGCGACGTCGCCCGCCGGCGCGGCACCGTCCGCGACCAGCCCCGTCGGCGACTCCGGCGCCTCCCCGGGATGCGCGGCCTCCCACGCGAGGACGGCGAGGCGCAGCGCGTCGTACGACGCGTCGTCCAGCGGGCTGTTCTCGCCCGCGTAGTAGGCGGCCGAAGCGGCGCGCAGCCGGTCGAGCGCCTCCCCGTACGCGGCGGAGGTGGACAGGACGAGGGACGCCTCGACGGCGGAGGTGACGGTCATGGATCCATCTTGGCGCGGGGGTCTGACAACGCCCTTTCCACGTGGAGCGCCGGTGTGCGCCCGGGAGCGCGCTTCCGCACGCCGTCGCCCGCGCGGGTGGCTTCGCGGTGCCCCGCGTCGTCGGGCCGGTGGTGTCGTGAATGCTCGGGAACGCAGCCGTATCTCTCCTGGAAGGGTCCTCCGATGCGTAAGCTCCTGGCCGCGGTGGCAGCCGCCACCGCGATCGTCCTGACCGTGGCGAGCCCCGCCAGCGCCACGATCACCGGCGGTCGTGACGGCCGGATCTTCCTCGCCGTCGCGCACGACGGCGGCATCCTGCACGATGCGACCGTCTCCACCGAGGGCCACTTCGCCATCGACCGCTTCACCCTCGACGGACCCGGAATCCGTCAGAGCGCCCGTGGCACGAACGGCACCCGGACCTTCTCCCTCACCAACCGGCAGGTCGCCTACAACTCCCAGATCTGCGGTCAGGGTTACCTCGACGGACGCTCCCTCGGGCGCGCCTGCGTCAGGATTCGCTAGGTCGCGGCGGTCGAATAGGGAACGTGCCAGAGCCGCCCCTCGCGGCTGTCCCCCCGGCCGGCATCCAGCGGGCTCAGCCGCTTCTGAGCGGTGGCCAAGCCTCGCCGCGGATCCCGTGGGCGATCTGTGCGGCCGGGGTCGTTCCTGACATTCTGGGAGCCGGGGCACCGCTCGCTCGGAGACCCCGGGGACCGTGCGGATCGGCGAGGGACAGCGGGGGCGACGGATGCCGGGCTTCTTGACGGACTTACCGACCTTCTGGGCCTTCGCGGCGGTCTGGGGGAGCGCCTTCGCGGCGTTCATGGTGTTCTCGCTGCTCCGCCTCCGTCACGCGCTCCGGCGCGACCGGCAGGCCATCGGGCGCTTCTTCGAGACCGGCGACGCGCGGCCCGTTCTCGCCGTGTACCACCTGGAGGGGGAGCGGGCCGCGACACGGGCCGGGATGCTGCTGCTCTCCGCCGGACCCCGCTCCTCCCGGAGCCGGCGCCCGGCGGTCCCGGAAGCCGTACCGGAGACGCACCCCCTGCTGGCGGCACTGCGGGCGGCCGTCGACGACGCCGGAGGGAGCGGCTCCCTGGAGGAGACGAGGGCATCGCCCCGCTTCCCGGCCTTCCGCTCCCAACTGCTGCGGACAGCGCGGTACGCCCTCCCAGTCCGCCGGACGCACGACGTGCCCGGCGCGAGGGAGGGGTGGGCCGCGGTGTGCGGCCTGGCCGCCGTCCTCGTCCTCGGCATCGGCTTCTACTCCCGCCAGCCCGGTTCGAACGGGATCTGGTTCATGATCGCCCTGGCCGTGCACGTGCCGGTGGCGGTCTGGCTCGGCGTGGCGGGCGGCCGGACGGGACCGGAGCGGTGGCCCGACTTCGGGGCGCTGTGCGAGCGCTGCGCCACCGAGGCGGGCGTACGCGTCACCGCGCCGGAGCGAGCAGCCGGTACGGGCTCCGCCGCCACCTCCGGCCGGTCCGGTGACGGCGGCGTCGGCGCCGCCGGCTCGTGCGGTGGCGGCTGCGGAGGCGGAGGGGGCTGCGGAGGCGGAGTGTGAGCCGGTCGCGGCGCGCCTTCGGCGACCGGCGGGCCGGGCGGACCCCGTCGAGGAGGACGCATCCGGTGCCGGGTCAGACCCCCGCGGACGTCCGGGCGCCCTCGTCGGCGGGCGCCGTGGGCACCGCCTCGGGGGCGCTGCCGTGGCCTTCCGGGGAACCGAACCAGGCCACCGCCACCGCGCCCGCGACCGCGCACACGAACCCGGTGACCGCCACCCAGGCGAAGCCGGGACGGGAGGCGTCGCCGAGCCACAGCACGCCGATGGCGCCGGGCAGGACCGTCTCGCCGACGACCAGCGCGGCGGTGGCGCCGTTGACCGAACCGATCTGCAGGGCGACCGTGTGCAGGTACATGCCGCCGATGCCCGCCACCAGGATCGCGTAGAGCGCCGGGTCGCGGAGCAGCACTCCCGGGTCGAACGGGTCGATGCCGTTCAGGACGCGGACCCCGACGCCGAGGGCGCCGAAGCCCAGTCCGGACAGCAGACCGGCCAGGATCGCGGCGCGCGCCCCCAGCATGCGCACGACCACGGTGCCGCCCACGATCAGGAGCAGCGAGATCCCCAGCAGCCACCAGTGCGTGGCGATCGGGGTGTCACCGCTGCCCTCCGCGCCCGCCGCCGTCGCCAGAAGCACCAGCGCGGAGCAGACCACGCCGATCGAGACCTGTTCGGCGCGGTTGAGCCGGATGCCGAGGAGCTTGATGCTCAGCACCGCCGTGATCACCAGGTTGGCGCTGATCACGGTCTGCGACAGGAACAGCGGCAGGAGGCGCGCCGCCAGCGCGCCGAGCCCGAAGCCGACGAAGTCCAGAATGGTCCCGACGACGAACTCCCAGGTCATCGCGGCCTTCGCCGTGGACGACAGGCTCGGGCCACCGTGCTGGGTCACACGGCCCGCGGCGTTCTCCCGGCGCGCCGACTTCCGTGATCCGACGGCCTGGAGGACGGAGCCCGTGCCGTAACAGATCGATGCGGCCACGGCGGTGAGCAGCCCTATGAGCACCAAAATCTCCGTTCATGTACGGGATCGATGGGGTTCGGTCCCGCTCCCACTGGCAGACGTGGGTTTCGGCACGGAAGTTGCTTCCGACGTGGCGATTGCCCGCCCGGACGGTCACCCGGCGCCCGCCGCACCGCCGCGACAACGGCGCCGGCTCGCTTTCGCGGACGGTCCGTTCCCGTCGGTCCGGATCTCCGCACACGCCGGAGCGCCGCGCTGTTCGCCGTCGACGCCGCGCTCCGCGTCCTGGCGCGGGTCGGCTCCCGCCCCCGCGATCCTCGCCACGGTGGCACTCGGCCTCGGCGCGGCGGGCCGGCCGCCGTCGGCGTTGTTCTTCGCGGTACGGAACCGGGTGCGCACGGTGCCGCACGGGCCCGGGCGGTCGAACCACGGCGCCTCGCCGACCGCGGGCAGGGCGTGGACGCGACCGGGCGCGAACTCCCGTACGGCACGACACCGCTCGGGCAGCCCGCACCCTCGCACAGGACCGGGCCCGGGTTCAAGCGATGCGCCAGGTGGCGACCGGTCCGGCAAGTCCTGGCAAGTTTCAGCACGTCAGATTCCCGGCAGTCGTTCGCCTTTGGTCCAGACCTATTGACGGGCCCGGTCGCCTTTCCTACGATCCCGTCGACCGCCCCACTGCATCTCTCCCGTTGCATCCGGGGCCGTGCGTCCACGCCCCCCCACACGCACGCTCACGCCCACGGCACGTGGCGAGAATGGAGCACAGCATGTTCCGTCGCAGGATTCGTACCCTGCCCGAGGCGGACGGCGGGCCTTCGGCCGCCGTCCGGGCCCGGCGCGGTTCGACCGCCCTGACCCGTACGCTCGCCGGGGTGAGCGCCGCCACCGTCATCGGCGCCTGCGTCACCGTGGCAGGTTCCGGCGCGGCCGACGCCGCCGGTACCAACCTGGTGGCCAACTCCGGCTTCGAGAGCGGACTTTCCGACTGGTCCTGTACCGATGGTTCCGGCGCGGTCGTCAGCAGCCCGGCGCACTCCGGCTCGTCCGCGCTGAAGGCTACGCCGTCCGGCCTGGGCAACGCCCAGTGCTCCCAGACGGTCAACGTGCAGCCCAACTCGAAGTACACGCTGAGCGCCTTCGTCCAGGGCAGCTACGTCTACCTCGGCGCCAGCGGCACGGGTGCCGCCAGCGAGCCGCGGACCTGGACGCCCAGCTCCTCGTCGTACAGCCAGCTCAGCGTCGACTTCACCACCGGCGCGAACACCACCTCGGTGACGGTCTACCTGCACGGCTGGTACGGGACGCCCGCGTACTTCGCGGACGACGTGTCGCTCACCGGCCCCGGCGGCACGCCGACCACGCCGCCGACCACCACGCCGCCGACGACCCCGCCCACCACGCCTCCCACCACCCCTCCGACGACGCCGCCGACCACCCCGCCCACCGGCAACCCTCCGGGTGACGCCACCTGCGCCACGAAGCCCAAGCCGACCGGCAAGGTGCTGCAGGGGTACTGGGAGAACTGGGACGGCGCGGCGAACGGCGTCCACCCCGGCATGGGCTGGGTTCCGATCACCGACAGCCGGATCTCCCAGCACGGCTACAACGTCATCAACGCCGCCTTCCCGGTGATCCTCTCGGACGGAACCGTCCTGTGGGAGAACGGGATGGACGCGGGCGTGAAGGTGTCGACGCCGGCCGAGATGTGTGAGGCCAAGGCCAAGGGCGCCACGATCCTGATGTCCATCGGCGGCGCGGCCGCGGGCATCGACCTGTCGTCGAGCAAGGTCGCCGACCGCTTCGTGGAGACGGTCGTCCCGATCCTCCAGAAGTACAACTTCGACGGCATCGACATCGACATCGAGACCGGCCTGTCCGGCAGCGGGAACATCAACACCCTCTCCGCCTCCCAGTCCAACCTGATCCGCATCATCGACGGCGTCCTCGCCAAGATGCCGGCCGGCTTCGGTCTGACGATGGCGCCCGAGACCGCGTACGTCACCGGCGGCAGCGTCACCTACGGCTCCATCTGGGGCTCGTACCTGCCGATCATCAAGAAGTACGCGGACAACGGCCGCCTGTGGTGGCTCAACATGCAGTACTACAACGGCAGCATGTACGGCTGCTCCGGCGACTCCTACTCGGCCGGCACCGTGGAGGGCTTCGCCGCCCAGACCACCTGCCTCAACAACGGCCTGACCATCCAGGGCACCACGATCAAGGTGCCGTACGACAAGCAGGTCCCCGGCCTTCCGGCGCAGCCCGGCGCGGGCGGCGGCCACATGGCGCCCAGCCAGGTCAGCCAGGCGTGGAACACGTTCAACGGCTCGCTCAAGGGCCTCATGACGTGGTCCATCAACTGGGACGGCTCGAAGGGCTGGTCCTTCGGCGACAACGTCAAGGCCCTGCAGAACCGCTGATCCCGACGCGTCCGGTCCGCCGATGCCGGACGCGTCGACCTGAGGCACCCCGTCCGGAGCCGTCCACCGCCATGAGGCGGCGGACGGCTCCGGACGCGCGTCCGGACCCCTGCGATGAGGTCCTCCGCGCACGCGTGAGGCCCGGATCCTGTGGATCCGGGCCTCACGTCACTTCAGTAGCGGGGACAGGATTTGAACCTGCGACCTCTGGGTTATGAGCCCAGCGAGCTACCGAGCTGCTCCACCCCGCGTCGGTAGGCTCAACTGTACGCCACTCGCGGCAGTGCCCAGGACCACCCCGGCGAAGCGGTGGGGGTTCCGGGTGCCGCACACGGTGGTCGGGCCGGTCGAAGGGGAGGACGCGGAGACGTGGACGTGTACGAGGCCGTGGACAGCCGCCGGGCCGTGCGGGCGTTCAGCGACGAACCGGTGCCCAGGGAGGTTCTCGAACGGGTGCTGACCGCGGCGGCGCGCGCTCCGTCCAGCGGGAACCTCCAGCCGTGGCGCCTGTACGCCGTGGCGGGCGAGCCCCTGGCCGAGCTGAAGAGGCGCGCGACCGCCCGGGCGCTGGCGGGGGACCCGGGGGACGAACGGGAGTACCCGATGTACCCGGACGGACTGGCCGCGCCGTACCCGGACCGCTTCTCCGCCGCGGCGGCCCAGCGGTACGCGGCGCTGGGGATCGCGCGCGACGACCCCGACCGGCCCCGGAAGATCGCCGCCGTGAACGCGGAGGCGTTCGGGGCGCCCGTCGTCCTGTTCTGCTACCTCGACCGGGCGATGGGGCCCGGACAGTGGGGCGACGCGGGGATGTACCTCCAGACGGTCATGCTGCTGCTGAGGGCGGAGGGGCTGCACAGCTGCCCCCAGGTGATGTGGACCGTGTACCGCGAGACCGTCGGCCGGACGGTCGGGGCCGATGACGGCCTCGTGCTCTTCTGCGGCGTCTCGGTGGGATTCGAGAAGGAAGGCGTGCCCCGGCCGCGCACCGGGCGGGCGGACGTGGCGGAGACGGTGACCTTCGTCGGAGTGTGACCGCCGGCGACCCGGCCCCGGCCACCACTCCGGCGAAGGCCACCGCCGCCGTCGCGTCCACCTGGCGCAAGGCGGCTCCCCCGTGCGGAGGCGAGGGAACGTTTCCGTCGTTCCGGGCGGGGACCGGCGCGGGGGAGGATCGCGGCGCCCCGGCGCGCCCTCCGGGGTTCCCGCACCGTTTCCGGAGGTGGCCGTCCGTGGTCCTCGTCATCGTCGTGGCCGTACTCGCCCTGCTCGCGGGCCTCGCCGCGAACCGCTGGCTGCGGCCGCGGCTGCTCGACGTCGCCGACGACGAGGGCATGGCGGTCAAGGATCTCGTCGGGCCGCTCCTGACGATGACCGTCCTGCTGCTCTCCTTCGTCCTCGTCACCGCCAACGGCTCGTACGGGAAGGCCGAGGTCGCCTCCCGGGGCGAGGCCCGCGCCCTGGACCAGCTGGTGGAGACCGCCGAGTACGCGCCGGCCGCCGAACGCGCCCGCGTCCAGGCCGACGCCGTCTGCTACGCCCGCGCCGTACGCGTCCAGGAATGGCCGGCCATGGCCGACGGCAACGGCTCACCGGCGCCCAGCGTGTGGTCGACCGACCTCCGGCGGTCCTTCAAGAGCGTGGCGGGCCAGCCGGTCTTCGGCATGCTGGTCGCCGCCGACAACAAGCGCTCCGACGAACGGGAGGAACGCCTCACCCAGGCGACCTCCAGCATCCCCGCCACCATCTTCTGGTTCCTGCTCGCCACTCTCGTCATCACCGTGTCCGCCCTGGGGATCTGCCTGCCCCGGAAGAACAACCGGGGCCAGATCCTCACCCTCGTCGTGATCACCGCCCTGCTGACCACGGCCCTGGTCATCATCCGCGACGTCGACCGCCCCTTCGGCGGCATCATCAGCGTCGACCCCACCGCGATCGCCGAGGCCGAGCGCCAGGCCGAGCGCGACTTCACCGCCCACCACCCGGTCGCCGACCTCCCCTGCGACGCCGACGGAGACCGCCGCGGCGCCTGAGCCGGCCGCGATGCGGCGGAATCCGTGACGGGAGCGAGCGGGCGGGCCGATACTGGCAGGGGGCCGTTCGTGAGGAGGGAGCCGTTCATGACCACGGCGAAAGACCTGTTCGTCATCGCGATGGACTCGGGGCAGGAGCAGGCCGTCGGGCAGGGGGACCTGTCGCTCGCGCTCGCGGGTGCCGAGCTGATCGACCTCCTCGGGGCCGGGGGCCTCGCCCTGGAGGACGACGTCCTCGTGCCGGGCGGGGCGCCGGCCCCCGCCGACCGGCTCCTCGGCGAGGCGGCGGCGCGGACCGTCCGGCAGGCGCCGTACGAGAGGGTCGAGGACTGGCTGTGGCGCCGGGGCAGGGACCTCGCGGCCACCTACCAGACCGCGCTGGAGGCGGACGGCGAGCTGACGCCGAAGACCGCCGGCCGCCTGTCGTTCGGCGCGCGCCGCGTGGAAGCGGTCGACACCCCGGCCCGGCACGGCGCCGTCGACCGCTGGGAGCGCCGGGAACCCGTCCTGACGGCCCTCGCCTCGGCCCTGGGCATCGGCGGCGAACCGTCCGACGAGGAGCCGGGGCTCGACGACGACGCGGCCACGGCCGTGGTCGCCGCCGTGCATGACGCGGTCATGGAACTGGAGGCCGTCCGCCAGCGGCGGAACATCGAGAACGCGGCCTTCGCGAACCTCTGGCGCGGACCGTGACACAGGCCGGGCCGGGACGGGCCCGACCGGCCTCGACCAGCTGGTCTCCGGTCGGGAAGCGACCGGCGCGGAGCATCGCGGCCCCCTCGTGGACCGCTCGTCCACCCTTCCCGGCGCGGCCTAGGATGGGGGCATGAACAAGATCACGGCGGCATACGGAGGCTCCTGCCGATGACGACGCGGCGGACCCGCTGGCAGGAGGCGGGCAACAGCGGAAAGTACGGCAAGCGGTTCGCCGACCTCGTCTCCGCCGGCGAGGACATCGACGGTGAGGCCCGGCTCGCCGACACGCTCCTGCCCCGCGGCGCCCGTGTGCTCGACGCCGGTGCCGGCATGGGCCGGGTCGCCGCGGCGCTGCTGCGGCGCGGACACGACGTGGCCGCGATCGAGCCCGACGAGGCACTGGTCCGGCAGGCCCGGGAGACCTACCCCGGGCTGCCGGTCGAGGAGCGCGACATCCTCGACCTCCGCCCCGAGGACGGCCCGTTCGACCTGATCGTCTGCGTCGGCAACGTCATGGTCTTCCTCGCCGAGGACACCGAACGCGACGCCCTGCGCGCGATGCGCTCCGCCCTCGGCGAGAACGGCCGGATCCTGGTCGGCTTCCACCTCCAGGACCGGCCGCCGCACGCCCGCGCCTACCCCGCCGCCGAGTTCGAGGCGGATGCCACGGCCGCCGGACTCCGCGTCGACCTGCGGGCGGGCACCTACCACCTGCACCCCGCGAACGACGCGTACGGCGTCTGGATCCTGAGCCGCGCCCAGGACGGGACCGGCGGGTAGCTCCATACCTCTCGCGGATCACGCCCGGGCTCGGCCGGAGTCCCGGATCAGCCGGTCGCCGGGTACACCTTCATGTCGATGCCCACCGCCACGAGAGCCAGATGCAGGACGTGCCGGTGCGTCGCTCGCACGGTGATCTCCCCCCTTTTTTTTCGGCCAACTCCTCGACAAGATAGTCCCGTTGGCCTCGCGGCGCGTTCGCTTAAACCGCGCCCTCCGGACGCGCCGACGGGTCCGCCGACGGACTCGTCAGCGGGTGCGCCCAGCGTGCGAGAGGACCGTCGGGCGCGAAGGCGTGGGCGGCGAAGCGCCGGCCCATGCGGCGGTACGCGGCGGGGGTGGGGTGGAGGCCGTCGGGCAGGTCGTCCGTCTCGTCCGGGCCGAGCAGCGTGCGCCCGTCGAGGTGGTGGAGGTGGTGGTCGGACGCCTGCCGCGCCGCGGCGATCCGGGCCAGTTCGGTACGGACCACCGCCAGCGACAGCGCGCCGTCGGCCACGTCGGCCGGGTCGCCCAGGGCGGTGATCCTTCCGTCCGGCTCCCTCCCGGCCGGGCCGGGCACCTCTTCGAGGGCCGGGCAGCTCACCGGGGAGACCAGCAGGATCGGGGTGTCCGGGTGGCCGTCCCGGATCGTGTCCAGGAAGCCGTGCACCGCCGGGCCGAACGTCCGCAGCCGGAAGGCGGCCAGGGCCACGATGTTGATGCCCACCTTCAGGCTGATCAGGTCGGCCGGCGTGTCGCGGATCGTCCGGGCGACGTACGGGTCGAGCAGCGCGTTGCCCGCCTGGCTGAGGTTGATCACCTCCACCCCGCCGAGCGCGGCGGCCACCACCGGCCAGGTCCCGGTCGGACCGTCGGCCTCGATGCAGTGGCTGAGGGAACTGCCGTGGTGCACCCAGCGCCGCCGCCCGTCCGGCAGCGGCGCCAGCACCTCGCCGTCGGCGCGCAGCGCCACCAGTTCCGTAGGGGTCTGCTGCGGAAGCCACACCTCGACGTCCTTCATGCCGTCCCGCAGCCCGGCGAACCGCACGGTTCCGGGCCTGCCCGGAACGAGCCGCTGCGGGGCCCCGGGGCCCGCCATCATCAGCACGTTGCCCACCGGCGCCCGCCGGCGCTCGACCAGGGCCCCGTCTACCAGCAGCTCCAGCATCCCGGTCGGACGAGGACGGGATTCGGTGGCGAGCTGCCCGGTGGAGGTGAGCACCTCCAGCTCCAGTACGCGTGCGTCGGTGCGGAACACCAGCCGTACTCCCGAAGGCATGACCGTCACCCCGTGGACCGACGGGTTCTGGTACTGCTCCTTGGTCCACGCGGGCAACCGCCGCGGCATCACCCCGGCCGCCGTGGTCTCCAGATCCAGCGCCCCCCGAATCTCCACCGGCCCGCCCACCAAAGGAACCGCCCGCATGCCCACCGTCACCGCATCCTCTCCTGTTGTCCCGGCCCGGACGGCACCGGACCGGTGCCTCCGCGACCCGTACGCCGTCCACGTCCACCGCCCCGGCCCGCACCGGGGTCCGGGAGCGTCACCCCCGTACCCGGCCACGCGCCGCCCCCGTCGACCGGCAGCGCCCCGTGCTCCTCCACCGACTCCTCCGGGGTTCGTGTCCGTCAGATCGTCTCAAAGACGCCGACGGTCGTGGAGCGGACGCCGGGGGAGTGCACCGAGCACGTCCGGAAGACGCTCGACGGGTACGGCCCCTTCACGCCGGCCGACGATGTCCACGGGTACGGATCCCGGCCAAGCGGGTCGGCGGCGCTTCCATGTGGAGCATGAGCAGCCACAGCTCCTCCTTCTCCGCCGCGGTGATCACCACGTCCTCTTCCGACAGCGCTCCGACGAGATCGGGGACCGCGACGTCCCAGGCCCCCGCCTGCGCGGAGGTGAGGATCATCTCCCGGTACCTGGGGCCGATGCGCGGCACGAGACGCTCGACAGCGAGCGCGGAACGGCGCAGGAACTCATGCACGTCCACCTGTCCTCCCGGACCATCGAGAGCGGCTGCCAGGCCGCGGACGCGGTCCGCCCGCGCAGGAGGAACCAGGCACCGGAACCCACCATGGCACGGCCCGTCAGATCGACGCCGGCCCGACCTGGAGGAAGTCGGGCCATTCGACCGTCGAAGCCACCGCCCCGGCCCGTACCACCCCGTCGGCGGACGGGCCGTGACCCTCCCCGACCCGTACGACACCACCGGTGCCGAGGTGGCGGCTCTCCCCGTGGACGGTGACCGCGCCCGCCAGCAGCGCACCGGCCAGGACGACCGACGCCACCCCCTTCAGCAGCAGTTCCCTCGTCATCCCCGCGCCCCCCACGCATCCCGCAACCCGGCCCTGTGTCCGCAGTATCCCCGGAACACCGGCCTCCGTCAGCGCCGGAGGAACGAAGGCTCCGGGGCGGCGCCCGGAGTCGTGACGACGTGCTTCGGCCACGACTCGGGAAGGCGACCACGTACGGCCCCGGGGAGACGCGGGTCACATCTCGTCGTGTCACAGGGAAGAGGGCCGTCTCGTCTCGGGGATGACGGCATCGACGAGCACGGAGGAGTACCTCATGGACGCGCGACTGGACTACTTCGCCCACCCGGCCGCGGGCAGGGCCCTCAAGCACTTCATGGCGGCCGGGAAGGCGCTGAAGGAGTCGGCGCTGCCCGCCGCCACGCAGGAACTGGTGGCCCTGCGGGTGAGCCAGATCAACGGGTGCGCGGCCTGCGTCGACATGCACGCCAAGGAGGCCGCGGCCGCCGGTGAGACGGCGGTGCGGCTGGCGCTGGTGGCCGTGTGGCGGGAGGCCACGGTCTTCACCGAGGCCGAACGCGCCGCCCTGGAACTGGCGGAACGGGGCACCCGGGTGGCGGACGCGGCCGACGGCGTCGGCGACGACGTCTGGGCCCGCGCCGCACGACACTACGACGAGGACCAGCTCACCGCCCTGGTGGTTCTGGTCTCGTTCATGAACGCGGTGAACCGGCTGAACGTCATCACCCGGCAGCCCGCCGGCGACTACGTGGCCGGCCGGTTCCACTGAACGCCGTTCCCCGCGCCCCGGACGATCACTGAGGACAGAGAGGGAAGACCACGTGCACGAGGCCGAGGAGTTGGAGAAGTCCGAGAAGACGGAGGCGTTCGAGGAGTTGAGGCCGCTGCTGTTCTCGATCGCGTACCGGATCCTGGGTGGCGTGGGCGAGGCGGAGGACGCGGTCCAGGAGACGTGGCTGCGCTTCGACGCCTCGACGACCCGGCCGGTGTCGGTCAAGGCGTTCCTGTCGGCGACGGTGACCCGGATCGCGATCGACGTGCTGCGTTCCGCCCGGGTGCGGCGGGAGGAGTACGCCGGGCCGTGGCTGCCCGAGCCGCTGCTGAACGACCCCTACCAGGACCCGGCGCGCGCGGCCGAACTGGCCGACTCGGTGTCGATGGCGGCGCTGCTGCTCCTGGAGCGGCTCAGCCCGCTGGAGCGGTCGGTGTTCGTGCTGCGGGAGGTGTTCGCCTTCGGCTTCGACGAGATCGCCGAGGCGGTGGGCCGCTCGGAGGCGGCCTGCCGGCAACTGCTGGTGCGGGCGCGCCGGCACATGAAGGACGGGCGGCCCCGCTTCGAGGCGGACCGGCGGGAACGGCGGGAACTGGCCGCGCGGTTCTTCGAGGCGCTGTCGCTGGGCGACGTGGACGGGCTGCGGAGCCTGCTGTCCGCCGACGTCCAGCTGGTCGGCGACGGCGGCGGCAAGGCCCCGCAACTGGCGAGGACCGTCGTCGGCGCCGAGCACGTGGCCCGGCTGCTCGCCACCGCCTACCCGCTCATGGCGCGGATCGACATCACCTTCGAGGAGCACGAGGTCAACGGCCAGCCGGGCGCGGTCTTCCGGGACCGGGACGGCAGGGTCCTCCACACCCTGGCCCTCGACGTCCTCGACGGGCGGGTCCAGGCCGTCCGTTCGGTCATCAACCCCGACAAGCTCGGCCACCTCGGCCCGGTCGCCGACGCCTGGGCCGTGGACCGGGAAGCCAAACGACACCGCAGGCGGCCGCAGTGACCCGTGTGCTGGCAGGGGCAGGGGCAGGGGTACGCGTACGGGTACGGGTTCCGCGGGGAGGTCACCGTACGCGCGCGGCGGCCATGGCGTCGGCGAGCCGCGCGACGGGGTCGCCGGCCATCCGGTGACGGGACCGCCGGGCGGGCCAGGTGGAGAAGGCGTCGTCCGACCAGCGCGGGGCCACGTGGAAATGCAGGTGGGGCACCGACTGCTCGGAGCCGGGCCCACTGGCGCTCAGGACGTTCACGCCCTCGGCCCTGCCACCCCTTCCCCGGACTTCCGATCATCGGGGCCAGACGGTAACCCGCCCATTTCCGGGAACGGCCAGGCGGTGTCTTCGCCGAGCAGTGCAGCCCACGGACCGGGGCGCTCGTGAGGCAGGTCGCCGCTCGGACGCCGGACGGTTCCGGGGTGGGCCCGGGGTGGGCGGAACCGGGGGTTCGGGGTCGTACGTTCCCCCATGTGTGCTGACCGTCCTGGGGATACTCTTCGCCGTCGTGCCCGTCGTCGTCTGGGTGGCGATCGCCCGCAGCCGTTCTGTCGGATTTCCCGTCGGCGGCGTGCTGTTCGCCGGGGCCGGTCTGCTGGTCGGTGTCCAGCGGGGCTGGATCGACGCCCCCGGGCCCGACGCCCATCTCGTGTTCACGGTCCTCGCGCCCTTGCTCATCGCCTGCGGCGCGGGGCTGGAAGGACGGAACGGGAGTGCGCCTCCACCGGAGTGGATCTCCCGTCGCAACGGAGCGGTCGGCTTTCTGGGGGCGCAGTTCGCCCTCACCCTCGTGGCCGGGCTCCTGTACGCGCTGCTGATCAGCGAAGGCTCGGACGCCCCGTCGGCCAGGAACCTTCCCGCGCTGCCGCCGGGCATCACCAAGATCGGGGAAGGCACCAGCTGTGGTTCCGGCGGCTGTTGGCGCACCGCGACCGTCATCGGCGAGGACGGCCTGTCCCACGCGGAGATCATCCACGCGCTGGGCCTCCAGCGGGAGAAGTGCCGCCCCAGCGGCTGGCTGCTCGACTGGCGGGACGTGTGCGTCGGGGCCAGAGCCGACGGCGAGAACGTCACCGTCTACGCGGGCTGGGGGTATTGAGGGGCCGCCCTCAGGGTTCAGCAAGAGGCGCCGAAGGAAAGGGAGTCGATGGAAAGGCAGCCGAAGGGAACAGGGGGCCGAAGGAAGGGGAGTCGAAGGAAGGGGCGGGTTCGGCCGGACCGGCTCCGGTGCCGCGAGCTCGGCGATACCGTGGGGAGTCACGTCCCGTCCCGCTCCCTTCACGGAGGCCTCGATGAGCGACCAGCCGGCCACCGCCGACACCGTCCGGCAGCACCTCGACCCCGAAGCCGCCGACGCCGTACGCGCCTACGCGGCCCGGACCCGCGAGAGCGCCGACCGGTTCGCCTCCGTCCTCGAAGACCTCGCCACCCACGGCCTGCCGAGCGTCGACGAGTGCACGCCGTGGGAGGACCTGCGCGAGAAGCACCTTGCCCGGCTCGCCGCCCACCGCCCGGCCGTCGCCTGATGCCGCCGCACGACCGCCGACGGGCCCGCGTCGCCTTCTCCGACGCCGCCGCCAAACAGCTCGAAGCCCTCACCGACGAGGCCGAACTCCACGCCCTGGACCGCGCCCTGGTCGTCCTCTCCGTCGACCCCGAGATCGGCGAGCCGATCCCCGGCTCCACCGACGGCCCCCAACTGCGGCAGTACGCCGACGACGTCGAACGGGTACGCCTGCTGTACTTCGTCACCGCCCTGAAGACCGTGGTCGTCGTCGCTTATATCGAGGTCTGACCCCGGTCCCGCCCACCCGCACCGGTGCCGGGCCGGTGCCTCACCCGGCCGTCCGTTCTCCCGAGGCAAGCACCTCCCCGACGTGGAGCCGGTACGCCCCGGACCGGGCCACGAGGGCCGTCTCGGGTTCCGCGTGCCGACTCGGCCACCGGTCGTACCACCCCCGACGGTCCTCCCCGGCCAGGGCACGAACCGGTCATCGCCTTCCGCGCGACCGCCCCCGGACCGTCACCGCGCACGTCCCCCGGGCATCGGCCGGAGACGGTCCAGCTCCTCCCCGATCGCCGTGCGCAGCGGGTCGTGCCGGGGTCCGAGGGCGTGCTGTTCGTCGGTCCAGCTGTCGCGGGGGTAGAGCCACACCGGCATGCGCACCAGGTCGGCCGGTTCCCACGAGAACCGGGGCCATACGTGTGCGTGCAGGAAGCCGTCGGTGTTGCCCAGGATCTCCAGGTTGACCCGTCGGAACGCCGGGTCCAGACGCCGGGACGCCCGCTCGACGGCTTCCCCGAGCCGGTCCATGTCGGACAGGAAAGCCAGCCGCTTCTCCCCGGGCAGGTCCGACAGCCTTTCCACTCCGGGGTCGTCCGCCAGGAGCACCGAGTAGCCCGGGAGGAACTGCACGTCGCCGATCACCGCGAACCCCGCGTCCAGGCGCCGTAGAACCGTGGGGTTCTCGCCCCGCAGGGCACTGCCGATCCGATCCGCCCGCCAGTCATCAACCATGGCCAGAACCTATCCGACCGCGATCGCCCCCTGCCTCGTACCCGCTTCCGTCTCCGGTCCGGATACGGCCACCGGGCCCGAAGGCCACCGAGAACGACAAGCCCCCGCCCCTCTTCCCCCCGAGGCGTCCCACGTCCCGCCCCCCGTTCCGGGACACGCGGCGAATCCGCAGGTCAACGGGTTCAGCGCGTCCCCCGAGACGCCCCACGGGACGTCCCGTCCGTCCCGGCGGCCCGGGAACGGCCCGGCGCCCTCGTACGGTTCAGCCGCAAGCAAGGACGGGTGACCGCACGACGGGCCCGCCTCCGCACGGTACGTACAGGGAGACGATTCACATGGTCACGAAGAAGTCGGGACGCAAGCCGGCCTCGGTGGTCGCGGGCGTGTTCACCGCACTCGGCCTCACGGCGCTCACCCTCGCCGCCTCGGCCGTTCCGGCCGCGGCCGAGAGCAACCCGATGATCGAGGGCGACTACAAGCAGTGGGACGCCGTCGAGATCGTCAACGGCAACAGCTTCCCCGCGCGCTGCGCCGACCACACGGAGCAGTTCCGGTTCCGCTTCTACTACAGCCCGAACTACCAGGGCGCGTTCATCAACATCGGCCACCCGCTGTACGACCTGCTGGCGGTGTACGCCGGCGACGGCGCGCACCCGCTGAAGTTCTGCGGCGGAGAGGGCGCCGCGGGCTGGGGCCAGAACGTCGGCAACAACGCCGCCTCGGTCTACAACTGGTACGACGGCTACTGCGGCACCGTCTACTACTACGCCGGCTACAACCGCAAGGGCGCCTACAAGACGTACTGGCCCCACAGCGGCGGCAACCTCCAGGACGTCGGCCTGCGCAACGACAACCGCTCCATCGACTTCGCGAACTGCTGGTAGCGGACGCCCCACGGCCGGACGAGGAGTGACGATGACACGAGGCCATCACCGGGTACGGGGGACGGCCGCGGCCCTGGCGGGTGCCGCGTTCCTGCTGGCGGGCTGCGCGGCGGGGCAGCCCGCCGACACCCCGCCGAGAACGTCCTCCCGGACGCCCTCCCCGGCGTCCTCCGGGACGTCTTCCCCGCCCTCCTCCCCGTCCGCGCCACCCGCCTCCGACCGGGGCACCGCGGCCGACCCGGCCACCTGGACGCTTCCCCTCCAGCGGTTCCGGCCCACCGAGGCGCAGGCCAGGAGCATCGGCCGGGCCGAGGCGAAGCTCGTCGGGCAGTGCATGAAGGAGTTCGACGTCGCCTGGAAACCGCAGGCCGAACTGCCCGGGGCCGGACCCCGCAACATGATGGACTGGCGGTACGGCATCCACGATCCGGCCCTGTCCGCCCGGCGCGGCTACCAGCCCGACGCCGCCGAACAGGCACGGTACGAGACGGCCCTGCGCGCCGACCGGGCCCGCCCCGCCCCGTCCCCCGACACCGAGGTCCTGCTGAGCGGCACCGGCGCGCCCGGCGGCCTCCCGCCGGGCGCGAGCGCCGAGGTGCGCGGTGGGACGAAGAACGGCCGTCCGATCCCGCCCGGCGGCTGCTTCGGACAGGCACGCGCCACCCTGGGCAGTTCCACCCGGGGCGTCACCCCCCTCGTGGACCGCCTGACCTTCGACTCCTACCCCGCCTCCCTCGAAACCCCCGAGGTCAAAGCCGTCTTCGCCCGCTG
>NZ_BMUL01000021.1 GCF_014650175.1 Streptomyces termitum | reverse complement strand
AAGCG
The DNA here is from genome assembly GCF_014650175.1 of Streptomyces termitum. GTDB lineage: Bacteria > Actinomycetota > Actinomycetes > Streptomycetales > Streptomycetaceae > Streptomyces > Streptomyces termitum. The sequence continues at coordinate 95,933 of NZ_BMUL01000021.1, read as the reverse complement.
GCGGCGCGGGGTGGCGAAGTAGCGGTACGCCACATCGATGGTGATGCCCTGCTCGCGCTCGGCCCGCAGCCCGTCGGTCAGCAGCGCCAGGTCCGGCGCCTCCTGGCCCCGGCCGCGCGAGACCTGCTCGACGGCCTCCAGCTGGTCGGCGAGGACCGACTTGGAGTCGTGCAGGAGCCGGCCGACGAGGGTGGACTTGCCGTCGTCGACGGAGCCCGCGGTGGCGAAGCGCAGCAGGGTGGTCGCGGCCAGTTCGGGCGACGGCTGCTCGGTGGACGTGCTCATGGTTAGAAGTACCCTTCGCGCTTGCGGTCTTCCATCGCGGCCTCGGACATCTTGTCGTCGGCGCGGGTCGCGCCCCGCTCGGTGAGCCGGGAGGCGGCGATCTCGGCGATGACGGCGTCCAGCGTGGTGGCGTCGGAGTCGACGGCGCCGGTGCAGGACATGTCACCGACGGTGCGGTAGCGGATCAGCCGCGTCTCGACCGTCTCCGACTCCTTCGGGCCGCCCCAGTCGCCGGCGGTCAGCCACATGCCGTTGCGGGCGAAGACCTCGCGCTCGTGGGCGTAGTAGATGGGGGGGAGGTCGATGGCTTCGCGCTGGATGTACTGCCAGACGTCGAGTTCGGTCCAGTTGGAGAGGGGGAAGACGCGGACGTGTTCGCCGGGGGCGTGGCGGCCGTTGTAGAGCTGCCAGAGTTCGGGGCGCTGGCGGCGGGGGTCCCACTGGGAGAACTCGTCTCGGAGGGAGAAGACGCGTTCCTTGGCGCGGGCTTTTTCCTCGTCGCGGCGTCCGCCGCCGAAGACGGCGTCGAAGCGGTGCTGCTGGATGGCTTCGGTCAGCGGCACGGTCTGGAGGGGGTTGCGGGTGCCGTCGGGGCGTTCGCGGAGTTTCCCGGCGTCGATGTAGTCCTGGACGGAGGCGACGTGCAGGCGCAGTCCGTGCTCGGCGACCACGCGGTCGCGGTAGGCGAGGACTTCGGGGAAGTTGTGGCCGGTGTCGACGTGGAGGAGGGTGAAGGGGACGGGTGCGGGGGCGAAGGCCTTCAGCGCGAGGTGGAGCATGACGATGGAGTCCTTGCCGCCGGAGAAGAGGATCACCGGTCGTTCGAACTCGCCCGCGACCTCGCGGAAGATGTGCACGGCCTCCGACTCCAGGGAGTCGAGGTGCGACAGCGCGAACGGACTGTCCGTGGTGTCGTGGGCATGAGCGACGGTCGTCATGCTGCGGTCCTTTCGTTCGCTTCTCCGCCCGCGTGGCGCAGAGGTGCGGCTTGCGTGCTCGTCTGCGGGCCGGTGGTCACGCGCGCGTCGCTCACAGCAGGCCCCTCTCGGTGAGCAGTGCGTGCAGGGCCGAGGCCGATTCGCGCACGGTCTGGGTGTGCGACTCGATGCGCAGGTCGGGTGCCTGGGGTGCCTCGTACGGGTCGTCGACGCCGGTCAGGCCGGAGATCTCGCCCGCCGCCTGCCGGGCGTACAGGCCCTTGACGTCCCGGACGGAGCACACCTCCACCGGGGTGGCCACGTGCACCTCGACGAAGGCGGTGCCCTCGGCCTGGTGGCGCTTGCGGACCGCCTCGCGGCTGTCGGCGTACGGGGCGATGACCGGGACCAGCACGGTCACGCCGTGCGAGGCGAGCAGCTCGGCGACGAAGCCGATCCGCTGCACGTTGGTGAAGCGGTCCTCGCGGGAGAAGCCGAGGCCGGCGGAGAGGAACTCGCGGATCTCGTCGCCGTCGAGGATCTCGACGCGGCGGCCCTCCTCGCGCAGCCGCCCGGCCAGCTCGTAGGCGATCGTGGTCTTGCCGGCGCTCGGCAGGCCGGTCAGCCAGACGGTGGCACCGGTCACGTGGTTCTCCTGGGGGGTGTGGGGGGTGGTCATCAGCCGTGCAGCCCGCATTCGGTCTTGGCGCGCCCGGCCCAGCGGCCGGCCCGCGCGTCCTCGCCCGCCGCGACCCGGCGGGTGCAGGGGGCGCAGCCGACGGAGGCGTAACCGTCCATGAGGAGCGGGTTGGTGAGGACCCCGTACTCGGCGACGTAGGCGTCGACGTCGTCCTGCGTCCAGCGGGCGATGGGGGAGACCTTCACCTTCCGCCGCTTCTCGTCCCAGCCGACGACCGGGGTGTTCGCCCGGGTCGGGGACTCGTCGCGGCGCAGGCCGGTGGCCCACGCGCTGTAGGCGGTCAGGCCGTCCTGGAGCGGGGCGAGCTTGCGCAGGGCGCAGCACAGGTCGGGGTCGCGCTCGTACAGCCGCGGCCCGTGCTCGGCGTCCTGCTCGGCCACGGTCTGCCGCGGGGTCAGGGTGATGACGTTGACGTCCATGACGGCGTCCACGGCGTCCCGGGTGCCGATCGTCTCCTCGAAGTGGTAGCCGGTGTCGAGGAAGACGACGTCCACGCCGGGCAGGGCGCGGGAGGCGAGGTGGGCGACGACCGCGTCCTCCATGGAGGAGGTGACGCAGAAGCGGGGGCCGAAGGCGGCCGCGGCCCACTGGAGGATCTCCAGCGCGGAGGCGTCCTCCAGGTCGCGTCCGGCCTGCTCGGCCAGGGCGCGCAGCTCCTCGGCGGTGGTCTCCTCGGTGACCTGAGCGGTCGTCATATCCCCTCCCTCCGTGTGGTGTCGACTCCGGTGGTGCCCGGGGCGAGCAGCCCCAGGAACTTCAGCTGGAAGGCCCGGCCGCAGGCGACGCAGTCCCAGGCCCCGTGCCCCCGCTCGTCCGGGCGCAGGTCCTCGTCGCCGCAGTACGGGCAGAAGAACGGCGCGGCTCGCTCGCTCACGACAGCGACTCCTCGGAGGCGCGGGCCGTCCAGGCGGCGAAGCGCTCGCCGTCCTCGCGCTCCGCGTGGTAGCGGGTGAGGACGCGCTCGACGTAGTCGGGGAGTTCGGTCGCGGTGACCTTCAGGCCGCGGACCTTGCGGCCGAAGCCGGCCTCCAGGCCGAGGGCGCCGCCCAGGTGGACCTGGTAGCCCTCGACGCGGTTGCCCTCGTCGTCCAGGACGAGCTGGCCCTTGAGGCCGATGTCGGCGACCTGGATGCGGGCGCAGGCGTTCGGGCAGCCGTTGATGTTGATGGTCAGCGGCTCGTCGAAGTCCGGGAGGCGGCGCTCCAGTTCGTCGATGAGCGAGGAGCCGCGGCCCTTCGTCTCGACGATGGCGAGCTTGCAGAACTCGATGCCGGTGCAGGCCATCGTGCCGCGCCGGAACGGGGACGGGGTGACCCGCAGGTCGAGCGCCTCCAGGGCGGCGACCAGCGACTCGACCTGCGCCTCGGGGACGTCCAGGACGATGAGCTTCTGCTCGGCGGTGGTGCGGACCCGGCCGGAGCCGTGCGCCTCGGCGACCTCGGCGATCTTCGTCAGGGTGGCGCCGTCCACGCGGCCGACGCGCGGGGCGAAGCCGACGTAGAAGAGGCCGTCGTTCTGCCGGTGGACGCCGACGTGGTCGCGCCAGCGGCCGGCGGGCTCCTGCGGCGCGGGGCCGTCGACGAGCTTCCGCTCCAGGTACTCGTCCTCCAGGATCCGCCGGAACTTCTCCGGGCCCCAGTCGGCGACGAGGAACTTCAGACGGGCGCGGTTGCGCAGCCGGCGGTAGCCGTAGTCGCGGAAGATCGAGATGACGCCCTCGTGGACGTCGGCGACCTCCTCGACCGGGACCCAGGCGCCGAGCCGGACGCCGAGCTTGGGGTTGGTGGAGAGACCGCCGCCGACCCAGACGTCGAAGCCGGGGCCGTGCTCCGGGTGGACGACGCCGACGAAGGCGACGTCGTTGATCTCGTGCGCCACGTCGAGCAGCGGCGAGCCGGAGACCGCGGTCTTGAACTTGCGGGGCAGGTTGGAGAAGTCCTTGTTGCCGATGATCCGGCGGTGGATCTCCTCGATCGCGGGCGTGCCGTCGACGATCTCGTCGGCGGCGATGCCGGCCACCGGGGAGCCGAGGATGGTGCGCGGGGTGTCGCCGCACGCCTCGGTGGTGGAGAGGCCGACCGCCTCCAGGCGGTTCCAGATCTCGGGGACGTCCTCGATGCGGATCCAGTGGTACTGGACGTTCTGCCGGTCCGTGATGTCGGCGGTGCCGCGCGCGAACTCCTCGGAGATCTCGCCGATCACCCGGAGCTGCCGGGTGGTCAGCCGGCCGCCGTCGATGCGGACGCGCAGCATGAAGAACTCGTCGTCCAGCTCCTCCGGCTCCAGGACACCGGTCTTGGTGCCGTCGAGGCCCTGTCGCCGCTGGGTGTAGAGCCCCCACCAGCGCATGCGCCCGCGCAGGTCGTTGGGGTCGATCGAGTCGAATCCACGCTGGGAGTAGATCGTCTCAATACGTGTCCGCACATTGAGACCGTCGTCATCCTTCTTGAACTGCTCATTGCCGTTCAGCGGGGTGAAGTGCCCCGCGGCCCACTGACCCTCGCCACGGTGGCGTCCGGCCTTGCGGCGGGCGGCGGCGGGAGTGGGGTTTTCCGGGGTGGCGGCCATGGCGTCTTGTCCTTCGGGACTGCGAGAGGGCGGCTCTGACCTGCACACTCGCGCGCAGGAGAGAGGGTGGCGCGGCGGTGCGCAGCAGGGGTCGGGCAGAGGGGGAGGGGCGGCGGTGCTGGCTGTTCAGCGCACCGGACAGATGGCGCTGGACACGCGGCCGAGATCGACGTGTCGTCGACTCACCAAGGCAGTTCCAGTTCCAGGCATGGCGGAAGCGTGTCACGGGACTTTGGACCCAGTCCAGCATCGTCCGTCATGTGGACGTGAAAGTCTCGATAAGTGAGACGGTGTGGTCTGGGTCACGCAAAAGGGGCCCTGATCAGGGCCCCTTTCGCAGGAGGGCGGCGCCGCGGCGGCGCGTCAGGCCGCGGCCCCGGGCCACGGCCCCGGGGTCGGACCTTCCTCGGCCTCCTCCACCCTGGTGTCGAAGAGCCGGAAGCCCCGCCGCTCGTAGTTCGGCATCGCGTGCGGGCCGTCCAGCGAGCAGGTGTGCAGCCACACCCGCTTCGTCGGCTCCCGGTCCGGCCAGCGCTCCGCCAGGTCCCAGGCCCGCCGGATCCCCTCGGTGAGCAGGTGGCCGCCGATCCCGCGCCCCCGGAAGGCCGCGATCAGGCCGAAGTAGACGATCTCCACCACGCCGTCGTCCTGCGGGTCGAACTCCACGTACCCGGCCGGCGTCCCCCGGTCGTACGCCACCCACACCTCGGCGCCCGGCTTCTCCGCCACCTCCTTCCACTGCGCGTACGACAGCGGCAGCCGGTCGCCCCAGTGGACGTCGCCGCCGACGGCGGTGTAGAGGAAGCGGCTGAACTCGGGCGAGGGCACCTCGGAACGGCGGATGACGACGTCGTCGCCCTCCAAGGCCCGCGCCGGACGCAGGTCGTCGGGCGAGGTCTGTTCCAGGGACCAGATGGTGACACTGATGCTCATGGCTCCATCGCATCATGCGGAGCGACGGATTCCCAGGCCGGGTCGGGCGGGATCCCCGGACGGCTGTCCGACATGTGGACACCCGGTCCGGGCGGCCGCCCGCCGCGCCCCTCCCGGGGCACCGGCACCCGCTCCCCGTGCCCCCCGCGCACCCCCTCGCCCCGCCCGCCGTGCTCCTCCGGGGCCCCCGGGAGCCGGGCGCCCGGAACCAGAGCCCCCGGGACCAGGGCCCCGGAAACCCGGGCGTCCGCGACCCGGGCCCCCGGGACCCGGCCGCCCGCGCGGATCGCCGGGGCCGACGAGTAGGGGAACAGCTCCTCCGGCCGCTCCGGACGCAGCACCTCCACCACGAGCTCCTCGCGGAAGCGGTACGGGCGGTGCGCCAGCACCCCCGCCAGGGTGCGGCGCATCCGCGACAGCTCGGCCCGCACCGTCACCGTCCGCGTCCGGTCCCCGAACACGTCCTCCGCCAGCTCCGCCGCCGTCCGCCCCTCCGGATGCAGCGCCAGCAGGTACAGCAGCTCGGCGTGGCGCGGGCTCAGCTCCTGCTGCCAGCTCCCCGCCGCCCCCGACACCGCCACCGTCCAGCGGCGCGGCCGGCTCAGGTCGAGCACCACCCGGCCCGCCGCCCCCGACCCCGCGCCCGCCGGAGCGGTGTCCTCCTCCACCCGCAGCAGCCAGCCCCCCGGCAGCGGCTCCACCGCGCACAGCCCCAGCGACGGCAGCCACGCCGGGCCCGCCCCCAGCCCCTTCGGCAGCGCGACCCGGTCCACCGGCGCCAGCCCCGTCACCGCCGCCGTCCAGCCGTGGACGTCCACCGCGACCGCCCGGCCGCCCACCCGGCACAGGATCGGCGCCGCCACCGCCCGCAGCCGCTCCACCGCCCCCCGGTGCCGCTCGCGCAGCTCCGCCTCGGCCAGCCGCGCCACCGAACCCACCAGTGCCAGCATCGACGGATGGAAGGTGGAGGCCGGACCGCTCACGTCCACGATGCCCAGCAGCCGCCCGTCGCGCGGGTCGTGCACCGGCGCCGCCGCGCAGGTCCAGTCCCGCAGCGCCTCCACGTAGTGCTCCGCCGAGTGCACCTGCACCGCCCGGTGGGTGGCGAGCGCGGTCCCCACCGCGTTCGTCCCGGTGCTCTGCTCGGTCCAGGCCGCCCCCTCCTCCAGGCAGATCAGCTGCGCCCGCCGCATCACCGCCGGATGCCCCTCCCGCCACAGCACCCGGCCGTGCTCGTCGGTGACGACCATGATCTGGAGCGAGGCGTCGGCGATCCCGGCCAGCCCCGCGCTGAGCGTCTGCATCACGTCGGCGAGCAGGGTCGCCCGCCGCCGCCGCTCCAGCTCGTCCCGGCGCAGCAGCACCGTGCTGGTGCCCCGGTCGGGATCGAGGCCGAGCCGCGCCATCCGCCGCCAGGAGGCGTCGATCTCCGGGCGGGGCGCGATCGGCGGCCGCCGGCCCGCCAGGGTCTCCTCCCGGACCCGGCGCAGCAGCCGGGCCGCCTGGAGGGAGTCCATGGCGGCCAGCCGCTTCATGTCGAGCCGCGTGTCGTTCATCGGTCCCTCTCCGCCACCCGGTGCGCTGGATCGGTTCCGCGGGGTCCGGACGGTCGGCCGGAGCTCCGTTGCGTGCCGGGGGACCATCGTGCCGTCCGGAGGGACCCCGCGGCGCCCCGTTTCACGTAATGCCGCAACCCTTTGCAACTCTGGCCGCTTCCCGCCCCCCTGAGCGAGGGTGGTGGAGGCGGGTGGTGGTGCCGTGTCGGCGCAGCACCACCCCCGCCTTCCGCGCGTGCCGCCCCGCCCGCCCCGCCTCGCGCGGCCCGGCCCGGCACACCCCCGGTACGCGCGGCCGAAACCTCCCGGAAGCCCCCGCCCACCGGGCCCGCGAGCCGGACGGCCACGGTGCGTGGGCCCCCCGTCGTGCGGATACGGTAAGCGGGTGCAGGCAGCAAGCGAAACACCCGAACGGCCGGAGCGGCGCCCCTGGAGCAGGCTCCACCGCGCCCGCGTCCTCTACCGCAACGTCTCGAAGCGGAAGATGGTCTGGCTGCTCCTCAAGGACACCGTCAACTCGTGCATCGAGTACCGGATCCTCGGCCTCGCCGCCGAGGCCGCCTTCTTCACCCTGCTGTCCCTGCCGCCCCTGCTGCTCGGCCTCATCGCCGTCCTCGGCTACGCCGACGACTGGACCAACACCGACACCGTCGCCAGCATCCGGGAGAACATCCTCCACGCCGCCGGAGCGGTCCTCTCCGACCGGGGCGTCGGCGAGATCGCCGAACCCCTCCTCGACGACATCACCCAGGGCAAGCGGCCCGACCTGATCTCCCTCGGCTTCGCCATCGCCCTCTGGTCCGGCTCCCGCGCCGTCAACGTCTTCATCGACACCATCACCGTCATGTACGGCCTCGACGGCCACCGGGGCATCGTCAAGACCCGGCTCCTCGCCCTGCTCCTCTACGTCGTGGCCCTGCTCATCGGCGCCGTCGTCCTGCCGCTGGCGGTCGCCGGACCCGACCGGGTCGTCGCCCTCGTCCCCTGGGGCACCGACGTCGTCGCCGTCCTCTACTGGCCGGCCGTCATCCTGCTCTCCGTCGCCTTCCTCACCACGCTCTACCACGTCTCCGTCCCGGTCCGCTCGCCCTGGATCGAGGACATCCCCGGCGCCCTCGTCGCCCTCGCCATGTGGATCCTCGGCAGCTTCCTGCTGCGGATCTACCTCACCAGCCAGGTCGAGGGCCCCACCATCTACGGCTCGCTCGCCGCCCCCATCGCCGTCCTCCTCTGGATCGGCGTCTCCGCCTTCGCCGTCCTCGTCGGCGCCGCCGTCAACGCCGCCATCGACCGGGTCTGGCCCTCCGTCGCCACCGCCGCCGCCCGCGAGGCCAACGAGCGGGCCCGCGCCGTCCAGGCCGCCGAACTCGTCGCCCGCATCCGGGCCGAGGCCGACGACGTCGACGAGGACGACCCCGACATGCCGTCCGAGTTCCCCGAGCGCTGGTCCAGGTTCCTGCCCCCCGACGACGTGAAGGCCCGCCTCCACTCCGGCCGCGAGAAGGACTGACGCCCCCCCGGGACGCCTCCTAAGCTGGGCGGTGTGTACGAGGAACGCCCGGCCCGGCTCGACGGCGCCGTCCTGTGGACCCGGACGGCCCCCGCCCCCGTCGTGTCCGCCGGACCGGTCGTCCCCGACGGCTGCATGGACCTGATCTGGGCCGACGGACGGCTCCTCGTCGCGGGCCCCGACACCCGCCCGTACCGCCCCCGGGGCGCCGTCGCCCGCTACGCCGGACTGCGCTTCGCCCCCGGCGACGCCCCCCGCCTCCTCGGCGTCCCGGCCCGCGCGCTGCGCGACCTCCGGGTCGACCCGGCCGAACTGTGGGGCGCCGCCCCCGCCCGCCGCCTCGCCGACCGGATCGCCGCCGCCCCCGACCCGGCCCTCGCCCTGGAGGAGTACGCGCTGCGCCGCGCCGCCGACGCCGCCCCCGCCGACCCGCTGCTCCGCGCGGTCACCGCCCGGCTCGGCGCGGGCCGCCCGGTCGCCGAGACCGCCGACGCCCTCGGGATCGGCCCCCGCCGCCTCCACCGGCTCTCCCTGGACGCCTTCGGCTACGGCCCCCTGACGCTGTCCCGGATCCTCCGCCTCCAGCGCGCCCTGGCCCTCCTGCGGGACGGCGTCCCGCCCGCCGGGGCCGCCGCCCGCGCCGGCTACACCGACCAGGCCCACCTGGGGCGCGACGCCCGCGCGCTGGCGGACACCACCCCCGGGGCCTACGCCCGCGCGGCGCGCGGTCAGGCGCCGGACGGCACGTCCGCGAAGAGGGAGACCCCGTAGCCGTCCGGGTCGAGCACGACCGCGTACCGCTGCCCCCACACCGCGTCCCACGGCGCCAGGTGCCCGGTGTGCCCGGCCCCGGTCAGCTCCGCGTACGCCGCGTCCACCTCCGCCGCCGTGCCGCACCGGAAGGCCAGCTCGCCCCGGCCCCCGTCACCCCGCCGGTAGGACGGGTCGAAGGACCGGACGGACTCCTCCGTGTCCCAGGCGAGCCGCAGCCCGCCGGGCAGGACCACCTCCACGTGCGGGGCGTCCTCCGCACCGGCCGGGAGGTCGAGGCCGAGCCGGCGGTAGAAGGCGAGCGAGGCGGCCATGTCGGAGACCACCAGGCCGATGAGGTCGAGTCGGAGTGCGTTCATGCCCCCGACGGTAGGCATCCGCCCCGGCGCCGTCTTGTACGGATCGGACAGCGGGCTACCAGGGACTGCTGCTGCTCGTGGACGTGGCGCCCCCGGAAGCCCCGCCGGAAGCGGTCCCGGACGTGCTCCCGGAGCTTTTGCCGGACGTGCCGGGCGGGGTGCCGAAGACGGAACCGCCCGAGACGGAACCGGTGGGCACGGAGGCCGGACCGGACGCCGCCCGGCGCAGCGGGGTCTCCGCCTCCGACTGCGTCACCGCGCGGGACGGCGCCCCCCGGCCCGCCTCCCCGGCCTGCTCGCGCGGCCGCCGGGCCTCCTCGCCGACCTGCTCCAGGAGCAGCACCAGGTTCCGCTCGTGCTGGTTGCCGCCCGGCCAGTCCACGTCCTTGCTGGTGATCGTCTGGGTGCGGACGCCGTCCACCGTCTCCCAGCGGCTCCTGACCGCCCGGATGTTGGGCCGCCACCGGCCCTCGTACTGGTGCTCCACGTTCAGGTGCCAGCCCGCCGCGTCCACGTGCCGGACCGTGCCCGCCACGCCCGGGATCTCGATCCGCGCCCCGCGCGGGCCGGAGACGGTGACCACCGCGCGCTGCGGCCAGTCGGCGTCGACGCCGATGACGGTGATCCGGCAGGGGCCCTCGTACCAGGCCATAGGTGCTCTCCAGTGTTCTCGGAAACGGAAACGGGAAACGGAAACGGGAAACGGGTGGGGGGCGGGCGCGGGGAAGCGTCAGCCGAGGGGGAAGCCCCGGGCGACCAGCGCCGCCAGCTCGTAGTACGCGGTCCGGGTCCGGCCCCGCATCCACGCGGGGTCGACCTCGCCGCCCCGGGCCAGGTGCGGGTCGTACGGGACGGTCACCACGCCCCGGCAGCGCTGCCGGAAGTGCGCGGCGGCCTCGTCCGCCCGGCCCGGCGCGGTGCGCACCCCGGAGAAGACCGTGACCGCGCCCCGCGCCTTCTCCTCGTGGCCGAGGGCCGCCAGCCGGTCGAAGACCAGCCCGGCCCCGGCCAGCCCGTCCGCGCCCGGCGCCGCCGCCACGACCAGCTGGTCCGACAGCTCCAGGACCGCGCGCAGGGTGTCGTGCGGCATGCCGGTCCCGGCGTCGGTGAGGACGAGCGGGTACTGCCCGGCCAGCGCCCCGACGACCTGCCGGTACTCCGCCTCGCCGAACGGCCGCGCGTCCGCCGGGTCCGGGTCGTGCGCCACGACCTCCAGGCCGCTGGGCGTCTGCGAGGTGAAGGCCCGGATGTCCATGTAGGTCCGCAGCCGGGGGAGCGCGGCGACCAGGTCCCGCACCCCGGCGCCGGACTGCCGCTGGACCCGGCGGCCCAGCGCGCCCGAGTCGGGGCTCGCGTCCACGGCCACCACCCGGTCGGCCCGCTCCCGCGCCAGCACCGCGCCGAGCGCCAGGGCGATCGTCGTCTTCCCGGCGCCGCCGCTCAGGCCGATCACCGCGATCCGGTGGCTGCGCAGCAGCGGGATCCGCAGGTCGTCCAAGGCCCCGCCGGGCACCGCGCGCCGCCCGATCCGGAACAGCGGCCGCGCGGCCCGGCGCGCCGGGGCCACCGGGACGCCGGGAAGCGCGGCGTACGCGTCCATGGCCACGGTCTCGGCCGCGTCCCCGTCCCCGTCCCGGTCCCGGTCCCAGGCTTCGGGCCCGGGACCGGGCCCGGCCTCGACCCCGGTCCCGTGCGCCGTCACCGGCGGGTGCTCCCGCGCCGGTTCCGGCACCATCACCGGCGGCACGTGCTCCGCCGGCACGGGTTCCCCCACCGGTACGGGTTCCCCCACCGGGGCCTCCGCCGTCACGGATTCCGCCGTCACAGGTTCCGCCGTCACGGATTCCACCGGTACGTGCTCCGCCGGTACGGGTTCCACCACCGGGGCCTCCGCCGTCACGGGCTCCGCCGGTACGGGTCCGGTGGTCTCCGGCAGGGGCTCCGGGGGCGGCGCGGGGGCCGGCTCCGGGGGGAGCGCGGGGCGCCTCGCACGCCAGTGCCCGGGGCTGTAGTCGGGCGCGTCCGTCCAGTGCTCCGGCGCGTCCATGTCGTTCCTGGCTACGACGGTGGCCACCTCGGCCCCCTCTCGTCGGTCGCCCGGGGGAACGGCCCGGTGGGCGCGGCCGGTTCAGCGGGGCCGCGCCGGACGGTCACGCCGGGGCGAGGCCGTGCCGCTCCAGGACCGGGCGCAGCGCTCGTACCGCGTAGAAATTGCGGGACTTGACCGTGCCCGGCGGGATGCCGAGCACCTCCGCCGCGTCCGCCGTCGAACGGTCGTTGAGGTGCAGCTCCACCAGCACCTCCCGCTGGTGGCGCGGGAGTTCGGCGAGCGCGTCGCCGACCGCGTGCGCGGTCACGATCTCCTCGTACGGATCGTCCGCCGCCGCCCGGTCCTCCGGCGTCTCGTCGCCCAGCTCCTTCGCCCGCGCGGACAGCGCCCGGAAGTGGTCGATGGCGATGCGGCGGGCGACGGTGAACAGCCAGGGGCGGCCGTGCTCCGGGCCCCGGGTCAGCGCCTGCGGGTTCTGCCAGGCGCGCAGGAAGGTCTCCTGGAGCATGTCCTCGGCCCGGCCCCGGTCCCCGCTGGTCAGCCGGAGCAGGGCCCGCAACAGGGCCGCGGCGTGCAGCCGGTGCAGCTCCGCCAGGGTGTCGCGGTCCATGACGGGCCGGGGCCGGTCCTTCGCGCGGGCGTCCGGGCCCGCCTCCCCGCGGATCGTGCCACCGGCGCCGTTCTCCTGCGTTCCCACCCCGGTCGTTCCTTCCCCGCCGCACGTCACGGCTCTGGGGCGGCGGACGGCGGCATCGATCGCCGACGGTTCGGTCACGTCGGACTGGTCGGAACGACCTTGACAACCTTGACTAATGCTTTGCTAATGCGCCGGTGGTCTCCGCCCCGGCCGGTAACGCGCGGTCAGTCCGCGTCGGCGGCGCCCCTCCGGGCCGGCTCCGGAGCGCGATAGCCGCCCGGCCGCCATTTCCGCCGCCGGCCCCTCGGCAGCACGGCCGCCGCCCCCGCCACCCCGGCCAGCAGCGCCAGCGAACCGGCGGCCACCCCCCAGGCGGACCCGGCGGCGGACGGCCCCGGCTCGGGCGGCATCACGGCCCCGGGCACCGCCGCCGCCCGGCCGGTCCCCGCCGCGCCCCGCCGCTCCTCGGGGAGGACGGCCGTGACGGCGGCGACCGGGTCGACCGCGCCGTACCCCCGGGCCCGGTCCGGCAGCGGCTCGCCCGGCCCCGACGTGGTCGCGCGCAGCCGGTGGACCAGCTGCGGGCCGCTCAGCCCCGGGTGCCGGCCCAGGACCAGGGCCGCCGTCCCGGCCACCAGCGCCGTCGCGTAGCTCGGCCCGGACGCCGTGAAACTGCCCCGGCCGCCCGGCCCCGGCCCCGTCACCGCCTCGCCCGGCGCCGTCAGGTCCACCCGGCCCTCCGGGGCCTGCCCGGACGCCTTCGCGCCGGGCCCGGTCGCCGCCACCGACAGCACCAGCGGATCGGCCGCCGGGTACGCCGCGCCCTTCGCCCCGTCCGGGGAGACCGGGGCGATCACCACCGCGCCCCTGCCGACCGCGTACCGCACGGCGCTCCGCAGCTTCGGGCTGTCCGTGCCCGCCACCGCCACCACGGCGATGACCCGGGCACCGCCGCCGACCGCCACCCGGACGCCCTCGGCCAGCAGGTCGGCGGTGGTGTTCCCGCGCCGGTCGGTCACCGGCACGTCGAGGATCCGCGCCCCGGGCGCGAGGCCCGCGAAACCGGCCCCCGGGGTGGGGGCCGCCGCGATCAGACCGGCCGCGAAGGTGCCGTGCCCGACGCAGTCCGCGGCCGGGCCGCCGGCCGGGAAGAGGCGCGGCGTCCGCTTCAGCCGGCCGCCCAGCAGCCCGGCGGCGTCGTCCACCCCCGACCCCAGCACCGCCACCGTCACCCCGGCGCCCTCGGTCAGCGGCCAGACCCGGTCCGGGCGCAGCCGCGCCTGGGGCCACGGCAGCCCGGTGACCTTCCGGGGCGACGCCTTGCGGCAGGCGTCGTCGGAGAGCCGCTGCGTGACGGCGGGCAGCGAGGCGGGATCCGTCCCCGCCTCCGCACCCGTCCCCGCTGCCGCGCCCGTCCCCGCCGCGCCCGTCTCCACGCCCGCTCCGGTGCCGCCGTCCGGGCCCGGCACGGCCGCCGCCGTCCCCGGCGACAGGACCAGGGACCCGCACAGCACCGCCGCCACGAGGGCCGCCCCGCCCCGCGCGCCCCGGCTCACGCGACACCGTCCGGCACCCGGTCCCAGGGCACGTCCTGCGGCAGCAGCAGGCTGAGCTCGGCCACGTCCTCGACGTCCAGCCGGCTGAGCCGGCCCGCCTGCCGGGTGATCATCGACTCCAGGACCTGACGGGCGAACCGGCCGTTGCCGAAGGTCCGGTCGCGCGGCACCGCCGCGAACAGCTCGCCCAGCGCCGCCAGCGTCTCCGGCGGGCACACGTACCCCGCCTTGTCGGACAGCGCCTCCACGATCTGCACCAGCTCGCCGTCCGTGTAGTGCTCGAAGGCGACCGAGCGGGAGAAGCGGGACGCCAGACCGGGGTTGGAGTCCAGGAAGCCCTGCATCTCGTCGGCGTAACCGGCGACGATCACCACGACCTCGTCGCGGTGGTCCTCCATCAGCTTCATGAGGGTGTCCACCGCCTCCTGCCCGAAGTCGTTGCCCGAACCGCCGCGCGGCGTCAGCGTGTACGCCTCGTCGACGAACAGCACGCCGCCGCGCGCCCGGTCGAACGCCTCCTTCGTCAACTGCGCGGTGTGGCCCACGAACCGGCCCACCAGGTCCGCCCGCGCCGTCTCCACCAGCTGGCCGCCCGACAGCACGCCCAGCTCGGCGAGCAACTGCCCGTACAGCCGGGCCACCGTCGTCTTGCCGGTACCGGGCGGACCCGAGAAGACCACGTGGTGGCTGATCGTCGCCGTCGGCAGCCCGGCCTCCTTGCGCCGGTTGACCTGCTTGATCAGATTGACCAGGTCCTCGACCTGCTCCTTCGCGGCGGGCAGGCCGATCATCGACCGCAGCTCGTCGAGGAGTTCCGTCCGGCGCTCCACCGGCGCGCCGTCCGCCGCGACCGCCGCCGCGGCCTCCTCGCCCACGTCCTCCGGCTTGAGCAGCGCCAGATCGGCGTTGCCGATCTCGGTCAGCGCCGCCAGCCGGGACGCCTGCCGGTCCACCATCTCCTCGAACACCTTGCGCGCCGCCCGGCCGTTGCCGAAGTCGGCGCCCTTCGCCATCGTCTCGAAGTGCCGGGTCAGCGCGTCGCGCGTGCCGTCGGCGAGCTGGTAGCCGTGCGAGGCGGCCGACATCGCCACGATCGTCGTCAGCTCGTCGTCCGCGTAGTTCGCGAACTCCACCGTGCGGCTGAAGCGGGACGCCAGACCCGGGTTGGAGTCCAGGAAGCCCCGCATCTCCTCCGAGTACCCGGCCACGATCACCACGACCTCGTCGCGGTGGTCCTCCATCAGCTTCACCAGCGTGTCGATGGCCTCCCGGCCGAAGTCGGGGCCGCTGCCGCCGGTCCCCTGCGACAGGGTGTACGCCTCGTCGATGAACAGCACGCCGCCCAGGGCCTGCTGGAACACCTCCGTCGTCTTGATCGCGGTGCCGCCGATGATCGACGCCACCAGGTCCGCCCGCGCCACCTCCACCAGATGGCCCGACGGCAGCACCTCCAGCTCGGCCAGGATCGAGCCGTACAGCCGGGCCACCGTCGTCTTGCCGGTGCCGGGCGGCCCCGCGAAGATCAGGTGCCGGCTCATCGGCAGCGCGGGCATCCCCGCCAGCTCCCGCCGCCGCGCCAGCTTGTTCAGGTTGACAAGGGTGGCGACCTGCTCCTTCACCCCGTCCAGGCCCACCAGCGCGTTCAGCGCCTCCAGCGGGCCGTCCGGGCGGCGCGACGCGCCCGCCGGCTCCCCGCCCCCGCCCGGCGGACCGTCCACGGCGCCCTCCGCGCCCCCGGAGCCGTCCTCCCCGCGCGGGCCGCCCGCCGCCGCGCCCGCGCCGCCGGAGGCCGCCGCGGCCTCCCCGTACGCGTCCGGCAGCTCGTTCTCCGTGCTCGTCAGGTTCTCCACCGCGAGCCGCGACGACGGCTTCAGCTGCCGCAGCCCCGAGCCGCCGTTCCCCGACACCGAGCAGTCGTGCACCCGCACCGCCTCCGTCGAGTCCACGCGGATGCCGTCGCCGGTGTTGTCCACCGCCTCGCACCGGTTCAGCGAGGCCCGGCCGCCCTCCGCGACCCGGAAGCCGTACCGCCGGCACGACCGCACCCGGGTGCGGGCCGCCGTCAGCTCCCCGCCGTCCTCCACGAGGACGCCCTCCTGCGGCGATTCGGACACCTCGCAGTCCCGCAGCGTCGCCACGCCCTCCCGGCCGACCGACACCCCGGCCGCACCGGTCCCCCGGACCACCGTGGTGCCCACGTAGGCGTCCCCGCCGTCCGAGATCCGCACCCCGGACTGCCCCGTCCCCGACACCTCCGACGCCTCCAGCCGGCCCCGGCCGCCCCGGGTCACCTCCACCCCGGCCCCGGCCGTGTCCGACACGTCCAGCCGCCGCAGCATCGGGTTCGCGCCCTCCAGGACGCGCACCCCCGCCGCCGCCCCGCCGCGCACCTCCAGCCGGTCGAAGTCCGGGGCGCTGTCACCGGTCAGCTGGACCCCGGCCTCCTTCGCGTCCCGCACCGAGCACCGCTTGAAGGAGGGGCCCGAGGACTCCTCCACCCAGATCCCGACGCCCTCGGCGGCGGTCACCTCGCAGTCCTCGAACGCGCCGCGCGAACGCCCCGTCACGTGAATGCCGTTGCCCTTCGTCCGGGAGACCCGGCAGCGGCTCAGCAGCGGGTCGGTGCCCTCGGCGAGCGCGATGCCGTGCACCTTCGTCGAGGACACCGAGCACTCCTCCAGGACCACCCGCTCCTTGGAGCTGACGTACACCCCGAGCAGGCAGTCGCGGACCGAGGTCCGCACCACCCGGGTCGCGCTGTTCTGCTCCAGGGCGATGGCCGGCTTGTCGGTGGCCGAGATCTCGCAGTCCTCGATCAGCCCCCGGCCCTCGCCGTTCGCGCACACCCCGTTGCCCCGGGCGTCGCGCAGCACGCAGTTGCGGAAGGTCGGATTGGCGCGCTCGCCGATCACCACCGCCGACGTGCCCAGGTGCTCCACCACGCAGCCGTCGATCACGCTGGTGCCCGTGGACGTCTCCACGATCCCCGCGCCGCCCGGGTTGGTCACCCGGCAGCCCCGCATCGCCAGCGAACCCTGCTGCCGGGTCAGTACGGCCGTCCAGGCGTTGCCCACCACCTCGCAGTCCTGGAGCGCCGCCTGCCCGCGCGGCACGTCCACGGCGGGCAGTTCGTCGTCCCGGCCCTGGAGCACCAGGCCCGTCAGCTGCACCGCCTCGGCCACCACCTGCACCACCGTCCCCCGGGGCGGCACGATCCGCACGGTCCCGTTCGGGTCCTCCGCGGTGATCGTCACCATCTTGGTGATGACCAGGTTCTCCTCGTACCGCCCCGGGCGCACCGAGATCACCGCGCCGCCGCGCGCGGCCTCCAGGGCCGCCCCGATGGTGCGGTAGGGGCCGCCGGGGGCCGGACGGTCGCTCTGCGCCTCGGCGCTCACGGTCAGCACATGGCGCGACATGCGTGGTGGTTCCCTTTCAGGCGGTGTCGGATGTTCTCAGGCCGAGGTGCACTGGACCCGGGCGGCGTCGCCCGCGTGGTGCGCGTACGTCTTCTGCGAACCGGACCAGTCCAGGCCCCGGTCGTGCAGCTTCACCGTCAGCACGCCGCCGGTGATGCGGACGCTGCCCGCGCTCACCCACTGGCCCCGCAGGGACGGCTGGTCGACGTTGAAGGACCGCAGGATCGGATCGCTGCCCGTGGCCCCCGCGTGCACCGTGTAGTACGCCGGCTTCCCGCCGACCGCCTTGATGTCGCCGTTGCTCGGGATGTGCACCGACACCTGGCAGGTGCCGGTGGTGAAGGAACCGGTGCGGAAGGTCCAGCGCAGCGCGTTCCCCGCGTCCGAACCCGCCTTCCCGGACATCGGCAGTGACAGGAAGGAGCCGTTGCAGCCGCCGCCGGAGTAGCCGCCGGAGCCGTACTTCTGCCAGCCCTCCTTGCCGTCGGTGTACCAGCCGCTGTACGTGAAGCCCGCCCCCGTGCTCGCGCAGTTCGGGCCCGCCACCGCCGAGTACTGCCGCTTCGCCGGAGGCGCCGGGGGAGCCGGAGGGGCCTGGCTGGCCGGCTTCTGCGGGGTGCCGGCCGTCTCCCGGGGCACCGCGGGGACCGTGGTGGGCGCGCCGCCGCCGGACGCGCCGGTCGGCTTCGCGCCCCCGCCCCCGCCGCCGCCCTTGCCGGCGGCCGGGGCCCCCGACTCGGTCGGCACCGGGGCGGCCGGCATCCCCATGCCGACGCCGACCCCGGCGACGCCCGTGGCCAGCGGGCCCTTCCCGGCCACCGTCGTCCTTCCGCCCGGCGCGCCCGTCGCCCCCGGCAGGGCGGCGCCCGGCACCGAGGAGCCCTTCTCCGGCGCGTCCGCCCGCGGCACGAAACCGCCCGGACCGCCGTCGGCCTGGTTGTACCCGCTGGGGCGCGGCGGCACCGGGCCCTGGCCGCCCCCGCCGCCGCCCCCGCCGAGCTGCGACAGCAGCAGCGGCACGCCCATCAGGACCACGCCCGAGGTGGCCGCCGCCGCGATCATCGGCTTCGACAGCCGCCGCGCGGGCCGGCCCTCGGCCCGCGCGGCGGGCACGGCCACGGGGACCTCGACCTGCGGGTCCTCCTCGGCGTCGGCGTCCGCCGGGGCGTCCGCCCGGACGTCGCCGTCGGCGTCCGTATCGGTGCCGGTGCCGGTGCCGGTCTCCGGGTCGGAGGGGAGGGCCGGGACGGCGCCGGCGGGCGCGACGGCCTCCGGTTCCGCTTCCGGCCCGGTCTCCGCCTTCGGCTCCGGCGCCACGGCGCCCGTCACCGGCGCGCCGCCGGTCTCCTCCGCGGGCTCCCCGTCCGCCTGCTGCCAGGCGACGGTGGGCAGGCTGATGCCCGCCGCGTCCCGCCCGGCGGCGTTCCCGCCCCGCACCTCGTTGTCGTCCACGGTCATTCCCCTCGGTCCCCTCGGTCGTCGCGAACCCTCCGCGCACGTACGAACGGACCGGCGGCGCCCCGGGGTTCACCGTCCCCGGTCAGCCCAGCGGATGGACCTCGGTGCCCTCCGGCGCCGGGGTGAGGACGAAGGCGGCGGCCCGCTCCACGACGTCCTGCCCGAGGGGGCCGGACACCGCGTAGCCGGGGTCGGTCAGGTGCGCCAGCAGTTCGGGGTCGGGGGCGAGCGCGTAGTTCTCCAGGTAGTAGGTGACGGTGTCCGTCCACACCCACCGCCCGTCCGTACGGAAGGTGAGCGGCACCTCCGCGACCCGGGAGGCGTCCAGCACGTCGTCCATCAGGACCGGCGTCGCGAGGACGGGCGTCCCGGCCGCCAGCCGCTCCAGCAGCAGGGCGTGCAGCTCGGGGTCCTCGACGACCGGGTGGTCCGTGGCGAAGCCCGGTCCCGTCTCCGGGTCCGCGTGGTCGAAGACGGAGGCGAGCCGGAACTCCGGCCGGGGCGCGGGGTCGGTCATGGCGGGTTCCTGTCCTGGTGGTTCGTGGCGGGCCGGGGCGGCCCGGCGTTCCGTACGCTCCCGGGGGAACGTACGGAACGCCGGGCACGGTTCAGATCCGGCGCGAACGGGCCCGGTCCTACCACTTCATCGGGGGCAGGACGATGGGCTCCGAAGGCTTGGGGGTCTCCTTCGTCTCCTTCGTCTCTGAGGTCTCTGAGGTCTCCGGGGTCTCCGGGGTCTCCGGGGTCTTCGTCTTCGTCTTCGGCTCCGGCTTCGGCCCGAAGAGGTCCTGGTGGTCCGCCAGCAAGGTGTCGACCGAGGTGTCGGACAGGAGGCCGATCAGGCCGCCGGGCACCTTGATCTCCACGGTGGTGTTCCGGTCGCCGGTGAGGACCCAGGTGACGTCGGCCCGGTAGTAGTGCTGGAGCCCCTTCTTCTTGTCCTTCTCGTCGACCGTCACGCTCCGGTTGGTGCTGAGGTTGTTCCCGGACTCCCCGCCGACGTTCAGGGGCTGGAGGTTCGCGTTCATGGTGCGCTCGGAGGCGCCGGGGCCCTCCGGGTTCCCGACGTCCAGCGAGCGGAGGCGGGCGTCGGCGGTGAGCGAGGCGGACCAGGCGACCGTGCCCCTCTCCCGCTCGCGCTCCGACTCCCGCTCCCGGACGCCCGTCTCCACGTTCGTGTCGAAGGTCTCCGAGGTGAGGTGCTCGGCGCCGGTGACGAGGAGCCGCACGGTGACCTTCCCGCCGCCCGCCACCGGGATCGCGTACCCCCCGTCGAGCACCTGCCGGATGTTGGCCCGCAGGTTCCGCGCGGTGGTCAGCAGGTCGGTCCGCAGGCCCGGCAGGGTCGCCGGGGCGAGGTCCTCGCGCTTCAGCGGCTCGGTGTCCCCGGCCTCGACGCGGTGCTGCCGGGAGGCGGCGGTGGGCAGCCACTCCATGACCTCGGCGAGCCGGGGCAGGGAGAGGGCCTGGATCCGGGAGGACAGGTCCTTGCTGAGCTGCCCCACCTCCGGGGACACGGCCGAGGGGCCCTGCGGACGGACCGCGGGCGTCAGCGCGGTCCGCGCGGGGGGCGTCGGGGCGGTCTCCCCGGTCAGGTGGTCGGGGACCAGCAGCTTGGCCGTTCCGGTCAGGGGCGGGCTCGTCTGCTTCGCCTTGTGGCCGGACGGGAAGACCTGGTTCCACTGCTCGCCCCACCGCTCGGTGAACCAGCGGTCCGCCCGGCCGTCCGTGGCCCAGTCGACGAACTTCACGGGAGCCTTGAGCACGCTCCCCGCCATCTGGGTCAGCTGGTGGGGCTCGGAGGCGTCGAAGACCTCCACCGTGTAGTCGACCGGGTACGTGAACTGCCGGACCTTGCCGCTGGACTCCATGGTGTGCTGGTCGCGTTCCGAGGAGGTCTCGGTCAGGGTCGAGCCGGTGGTCCGCTCCAGACCGCCGCCGGCCTTGGCCCCGCCGACGGCCTTGCCCTCCCCGTTGAGCCCCTTCACGGTGAGGGACCCCTGGAGGCTCGTCTTGTACGACGTCCCGGCGGCCTCCGCCTTCGACAGGGTGGCGGTGTCGCTGGTGGCGAGCGTGACGTTGTCGCGGGAACCGCTGTAGGACGGGGCGCCGAAGGCCGCCGTGACCCGGATGCCGATCAGCCGGGTGCCGCCGCTCACCTGCCGCAGCTTGATCAGCTGGCGCACCGAACCGGTGCGGAGCGAGGGGAAGTTGGCGCGCAGCGATTCCGAGGAGAAGACCGAACTCAGGCCCCGGTGAAGGTCGGCGGGGATGTCGTCCTTGAGGTGCTCCGACATCTTCGGCAGATTGCCGATCAGCTTCCTGATGGTGGGCAGGACGGCCCCCGCGTCGAGCTTCTCCACGTGCGCGACGGCCTCCGCCAGGTCGGCGTCGAGATAGCCGCGGGTCTCCGGAGGGGAGGCGGGGGCGGTGGAGGAGGACGCCTCGGAGGACACGGGGGGCAGACCGCCGAGCTCCAGGGCGCGGGCCTCGGGCTCGGGCAGGGACAGCTCCAGGCCGCCCTCCACCTGCGCGTACCGCTTCCGCGAGGTGTGCTGCGTCGGAACGGTCGTGAGGCGGTCCGCGGGCTTCCAGGTGTGGTGGGTGATCTCGTAGTGGGCGTCGGCGCGGTAGCGGTGGGTGGCGCCCTTGTCGGTGAGGGTCGAGGACAGGGTGTTCGCCGAGGCGTCCGTCTTCACCGTGGTGCTCGTCCGGGTCTGGTCCAGGGTCAGGGTTCCGGCGACCGAGACGCCCTTGTCGTTGAGGCTCGCGAAGCCGCCGAGGCCGGCGCCGGCGCCGAAGTTGTGCGACGAGGTCGTGGCCTTGCCGGACTTGGTGCCGGTCTCCGCCACGTACCCCTGGTTGGTGCTGTCGCCGCTCCCCTCGTGCCGGAGCGGGCCCGGGAGCAGCCGGACCACGAGGGCCTGCGTGAGGCCGGACGAGGTGTCCGGCAGCGGGAAGACCGCGCCGTCCGCTCCGATGAGCTGCTCGAACTGGGACTGGAGGAAGGTCGGCGTGAAGACCTTCTCGATCTCCTCGGTGACCTTCTCGTCCAGGGCGCCGACGGCGTCCTCGGAGTGCTGGGCGAACTCGCCCGCCAGGCCCTCGGACGGCTTCCCGCCGGTGTTCCCGGTGACCATCCGGGCGGTGATGAGGGTGAGGTCGGAGGTGCCGAGGAATTCGGGGTGGACGGTTCCGGTGCCCTGGCGGAGACCGGTGAGGAGCGGCTGTTCGGCATGGCTCTCCCAGGCGGTGGCGTCCGTCTCGTGGTCCCGCACGGTGCCGAGGGTGTCGGAGGGGGCCGTGCCGGAGGAGCCCAGGTGGTCGTCGCCGACGCGGATCTTCGCGGACACGCCGGGGCCCTCGACGCTCAGGCCGGAGCCGGAGAGCAGCTTGCCCCCGCTCGTGTGGACCGTCGCCGTCAGGTGGTGGGAGACCTCGTAGGAGAAGACGGTGTGGCCACCGGTGGTCTCCTGCTCGCGGGTGGTCTTGACGGTGGCGGCCACCGACTCCTTGGTGTTCGAGAAGGTGACGCCGGCGGCGGCCTTGACGGAGGGCATCTCGACCCGGTGGTTCTCCCGGGGCTCGAACCGCGGCGTGAAACCGGCGGAGAGCGAGCCGCCGTACTGGTCGCCGACGCCCACGGCCTGGTTGGTGTTGCGGGTGACCGCGCGGGTCGTCGACAGGCCGTCCTCGGTGGACGTGCCCCACAGGTCGAGGAGTTCGCTGCGCACGTGCAGCCGGATCTCCTGGCCGCCGACGTGCAGGACGAGGGGGAATCCCGCGCCGAGGAGGTCGGCGAAGCGGGCCCGCAGGGCGGGCGTGCCGAAGGCCGCCTCCAGCTCCCGGTGGAGCTGCGCGTACTCCTCCCGGCTCAGCGTGTCCTTCAGGCCGGTGTTCTTCAGATGGCCGTCGAGCCAGCTCCGGGCGGCCGCCAGCACGTCGTCGGCGCCGGGGAGTTCGGCGGCCACGCCGGAGCCGAGGCCGGTGCGCGAGGCGAGGGCGGCCGGTTCCCGCGGGTCCTTGGCGAAGTCCCGCAGCCGGACGGGGCCGGTGACGGTGCCGTCCGCCGCCACGTCGACCACGTAGCCGGTGGGCCGCCCGTTCTCGACGGTCCGGGGAGCGCGGTCGTCCAGGAGGACGGCCAGCCCGTCGTTCGCCGTGTTCGTGGGGTCCAGGGCCGTGACGAGGTCGGCGGAGGGGCCGTAATCCGGGTGGATGCGCACCGCGACGGACCGGTGGGGGACGAGGGAGCGGAGACCGCGCAGACCGGTGGCGACCGTCTGGGCGTCCCGGGGGTTCTCCACCGTCGGCACCGGTGCCGCTTCCGGCGCGGGCGTCCCGTCGGGGCGGGCGGCGTGCTCGACCGGGTGGTGGATGACGCTGTCCACGGTCGGTTCTCCGGCCGGGCCGGGGTGGACCACCATCCGCTGCCGCGGGGCGCCGGTCTCGTTGTCCGGGATGCGATACGACGCGGTGCCGGGCGGGTACCGCACCTCGAAGACGAGCTCGGGGCGGCTCTCGCTGAGCTCGGTGAGCCGCTTCACGAGGTCCGTTGCCGTCAGCGCGCCGAACGCCTCGGTGAAGGTGGAGGAGCGCATCCGCTCCACGCCGGTGATCCGCCCGAAGGCGTCCACCAGGTAGCGGAAGGCCGGGCCGGGGGTGCCCGGAGGGGTCACCGTGTAGACCTGGTCCTGGACGACCGGCTTCACCCGCGAGTTGTCGCGCAGTCCCGCCCAGGCGTCACCGGCCGGGAGCACGCCGAGGGGCGCCGCGATCTCGATCGGATGCTTCTGGGCCACCTTCAGCAGCCCCTCCGGCCCGGTCACGGGCTCCTTCGGGAACGGCAGTGCGTTCGGGTCGGGGAGGGGGGACGGCTTGGTGCCGGCCAGCCCCAGCAGGGTGAGCACGGCCTTCCCCACGTCCTGGAAGCGGGAGGGGTACGGGGCCACCGGGGAGGTGTCCCGCTCCGGCTGCGTCTCCGCCGTCTCCCGCTCTCCCTCCGGGCCGAGCAGCAGGTTCTCGAACTCGGCGGACCGGGAGGCGGGCACGCCCACGGCCAGTTCCACCGTCGAGGTGAACGTCAGCGGCGCCCGCTTGGACGTCGAGAAGAACTCCACCCGGAACCGCGCCGTGGCCTGGTACTCGGCCTGGATCTCCTCCTTGTGCTTGATCTTCACCTTGCTCTTGTCGGAGCCGCCGACGTCGAAGTTGTGCGCGCGGGACGCGCTGAGGCTCACCTCCACGCTGGGGGCGAAGGAGAACCCCGAGGTGCTCATCGGCATGGTCGCGCCGAACGTGAGGCCCGACTTGTCGGCGTGCTTGCCGCTCGACTTCACGCCGAACGTGCCGGAGAAGTCCTCCCGCACCCGCAGCGCGCTCGCGGTGTCGCCCTTGTGCCGCAGGCCGGTCAGGGTGGCGCCGACGACGAAGTGGCCGCCGAGCGGCTTCAGCAGCCCCCCGCCGCTGAACGGCCGGGAGGTCAGGCTCCCGGTGCTCCACCACTGGTTGCCGTCCTTGAGCGACTTCTCGTTGAAGAAGCCGTCGGAGACGTCGGCGACGAGCCGGGAGACGGCGTCCGGGGCGAACTTGGCCTTCCGCAGGGTCGCGGCGAGGTCGACCAGGAGCGGTCCCGGCGCGACCGCGTTGACCGTGGAGAGCACGGTCTTGAGCGCCTCGGGCCGGACGACCTTCCAGTCGTCCTTCGAGGCGTCCTTCGAATCGTCGGGGGTGACGCCGGTCGGGAAGGCGTACCGCAGCTTCACGGGCAGGGACGCGTGCGCCGTGCGGGAGGAGCCCGCCTTGTCGATGACGTGCACCTGGAGGTCCACGCCTCCGGTGAACACGTCCAGCTCCTTGAGCACGGTCCGCCCGGCGGCCTGGGTCTCCGTCGTGGCGGTGCGGGCCGAGCCGTACGTGGCACCGGCCTGGATCTTGCCGGACGGGGTCACGCCGGTCAGGGCGCCCATGCCCACCAGCTTCGTCACCACGTCCAGACCGCCGGAGAGCCCGAGGTTGCCGCCGGAGGACTCGACGTGGCCGGCGACGGCCTGGTTCCGCGTGGCGTACGGGGGCATCGTCCCCGTGGTCCGGTCCTGGTCGCGGGTGAGGCGGCCCGGACCGGCGGTCACGACCACGATCTTGTCGCCGAGGGGGAAGACCGCGCCCTTGCGCAGGAACCCGTCCCAGTCGGCCGACGCCTCCCGGCCGATCAGCAGGTCCAGCTTCCCCACGATCCGGCGGAGCGTCTTGTTCCCGCCCAGCGCCTCCGCCCCGGGCGCCAGGGCCCGGTGCAGGTCCTGGCGCCGCAGGGTCGCCTCGGTCGAGGGCAGGACCTGCCCGTCGCCGAGCGCCTGCCGCGCGGTGTACCAGGGGGCCTTCGCGGACGAGGAGTCCTCCGGGGAGGAGGTGGTTCCGGCGTCGTCGGGGTGCGGGGTGGCGAGGAGCGAGGCGGCGACGTCCTCTGCCAGGACGAGGCGCCGGGCGGCGTCGGCGACCTGGGCCTCGGTGAGGGGAGTGGCGCCGGCGGGGTGCCCGGCCCGCACGCGGAGTTCGGCCTCGGCGAGGCGCCGGGCGTGACGCCGGGCCCGGCGCCGCTCCCCGGCCTCCTCGGCGAGCCGCTTCTTCTCGGCCTCGGCCTCGGCGGTCCGCTGCGCCTCGGCCTCCTCGGCGAGCCGCCGCGCCTCGGCCCGCTCGGCCCGCTGTTGGGCCATGGCGCTGCTCTCGGCCTGGCCGTCGCGGCCGTTCGTGACGGGGCCGAACGGCACGGCGCGGGAGGCGTCCCCGTCCGCGGTCCCGTCGTCGACGAGATAGCCCTCCGGCGCCGGAGTCGTCACCGGCACGTCGTCGGGGGAGAGCGCGTCGTCGGGCAGGACGCCGTCCGGCGGCATGTGGGCACCGAGGAGGGTGGCCTTCACGGTGCCGTCCCCGTCCGCCGGCAGGGACAGCTTGACCCAGTGGTCGGGGACCAGCCGGGGCTTGCCGTCGGCACCCCAGGCGACCTTCTGGGCCACGACCGTGTGCCCGGTGCCCGAGGAGTCCGTACCGGTCACCGAGGGGACGAACCACAGCGTGGACCGGGGGGCGTACGCGGTGAGCGGCAGATCGGGCCGCAGCTCCCGCAGCGCCCGCAGCGTGTCGGCGGCGTACGAGTGCTCCACGTCGCCGCCCAGCCCGCAGGCGGCGAACCGCAGCGGCTTCGCCGTGTCCCACACCCCGTCGTCGGCGAGCCGGGACAGCGCCCCGGCCAGCTC
This sequence comes from Streptomyces termitum, assembly GCF_014650175.1. Taxonomy (GTDB): domain Bacteria; phylum Actinomycetota; class Actinomycetes; order Streptomycetales; family Streptomycetaceae; genus Streptomyces; species Streptomyces termitum. The sequence goes on along the minus strand of NZ_BMUL01000021.1, from coordinate 69,961 downwards.
GTCGGGGGTGACCGGGTGCCCGTGCCAGACGGGCGCGCCGTCGCTCCCCGTGACGTGCCCGGCGAGCGTGAAGAACCGGTCGTCCCGGGGGAAGCGCGCGACGACCCTCCGGATGCGGTCCGACTCGGCCGTACCGGCGTCGGGATCGACGAGGTGGTGGGTCTCGTTGTCCTGGTGGGACCGGGCGAGGGCGTCGGCGAGTTCGGCGATCCTCTCGGCGGAGGTCCCCCGCGCACCGGGGGCGGGGCCGTCGCCGCCGCCGAAGGGGGTGATGCCGTCCCCGCCCTCTTCGTTGAAGAGGCCCGTCAGGCCGCCGTCGGAGTCCGTGTCCGCGCCGTTGCCGTCCTCTTCGCCGGGCATGGGGGCGAAGTCGATTCCGTAGAAATCGCTGTCCGACGAGCCGTCCTCGTCGCTCTGCGTCTGCTCCGACGTGGGGGACGGCTGGGGGTTCGCCGGGTCTTCGAACTTCTCGGTCACCAGGCGGAGACGCGACGTCTCGGTGCGCTCGAAATTACTGCGCACGGCGTCGTTGTCCGCGAACATCGCGGCCAGCTCGGCGTACTTCTCCTCGTACGAGGGCTTGTTCGCGCTGTCTTGGTGCGGGGAGAACTTGAACCTGTGGTAGCGCGGGAAGCCCTCCTCGGGGGCCGGGGTCCCGTCGGGGGCGAGGAGGGGTCCCTCGCCCCCGACGAAAGTGCCCGCGGGGGGCAGGAAGTACTTGTTGTAGGTGTTCTTTCCGCTCTGCGTGGTGCCGTCGGAGCGGTAGCTGCTGTACGTCGTGTAGGAGGAGAGGTCCGCCTGGTAGTACTGGACGAACTCGTGGAAGAACTTCCGGATGTCGCGGAGCTCCGCGTCACCGAGAGGAGCGGGGCGGCGCCGGCCGTCCACCACGACCGTCTCCGGCCGGTCCGTCAGCTGGAGGGCCTTCTCCGTGATCCAGAGGAACGTCTCGTCGGCGGTGCTCTTCTCCCGGAAGTAGAACCCCAGCGGGTCGGAGTCGACCATGGCCACGGCGGCACGGAAGGCGCGGGCCACCGTCGCGTCGTGGGGGTCTCCCCAGAGGCGCTGGTAGGTGCGCATGAGCTCCACGGCGCCGCGGTGCTCCGGCTCCTTGTCGTGCTCGGCCTTGTCCTTCCCGTACATCCCCTGTGAGTTCAGCTTCTCGATGTCGTGGAAGAGGATCGCCTTGACGACGACGTCCACGGGGACCAGACGGGCGTCGTTCCCGGTTGTGGAGGCGGCGAGTTTGAGGTACTGACCGGCCACCATCTGCGCGTGCTGGTAGAAGGTGTACTCCTCCGACTTGGCGCAGATCATCCGGTAACGGCTGTCGAGCTCGGGCGACTTCTCCGCCAGGAGGTCCAGCATGCTCTGCGCGCTCTCCCCGGTTTCCACCATCGAGGTCAGCTCGGCACCCGTTTCGATCTGCTGGGCGATCACTTCCGGCAGGGCGTCGCGGAGCGTGGCGAAGTCCTGCGACACGCTGTCCCGGCCCACGTTCAGGTCGGCGGCGACCTCCTTGTCCTGACGGGAGAGCTCGTGGCCGATCGCCGCGTGGGAGGCCCAGAGGAGGACGGGTCCTTCCATGAGTTTGCCGATGGCCAGTTCCCTGTCGTCTCCGAAGGCGCCGGATTCGAGGAGGTTTTTCTGATCCGCGAGGAACTTGTCCAGCTCGTTCTTGCGGCCCTTGTACGGGATCGGGTCACGGTCCTGGAGCGGATCGGTCTGGCGCAGGGAGGGCTCCTGCTGGGACTGCTTCCAGGTGATGTAGTGCTGGCGCAGCTTCGTGGAGATTCGGTCGAGGACGGCCGCGTCGTTCTGGTGCGAGGGGCCCTTCTGGGGTGTGGCGTCCTTGAGCCACGGGTTGTACGGGCCGACGAGCTTCGGACTCTCGGAGCTGGGCATGCCCACCCGGTCCCTGAGCTCGTTCACGTGGAAGTGCTCGCCGTGCTTCGGGAAGGTGGGGTAGGGCAGGGCGGGGTCCTCGCTCATGTGGTCCGTCGGACCGTCGTAGTAGGTGATGAGGGACCCCGGTACGGCCTTCTCGACGAGCAGGTCCAGCTCGGCCCCCCGGATTCCGAACTGGTTGCGGTCGCCGGAGTGGTCGACGTTGGTCGTCGCGTTTCCCGCCTGTGGATCTTCGAAGTCGCGCGAGGCGGTGGTGATCCTGTGGAAGACGTCCTGGGGAACCAGGTAGGAGCGGATCAGGGCCTTGCTCGGGGCGTGTTCCTCCTCGCTCGTCCCGGTCTTGTCCGCGGGGCGCTTTTCCTTGCTCGTCCCGGCCGTGCTCGCGGCCTGCTCTTCCTCGTTAGCCTTGGCCTTCTTCATGGCCGCGTCCTCGGCCGCCTGGTACTTCATGAGCCAGGCGACGGAACGCATGGGGGTGCCGACGCTCGTCCACATCGTGCCGCCGGAACCCGTGCAGAACACCACCCGCCCCGTACGGGGATCCTGCTGGATGTCCTTGAAGTCGTCCTCCTTGCGGGCCACGATCGCGGTCGCGCGCCCACCGCCTTCCTCGGGGATGCTGAGATTCACCTCCGCGTACGAGGCTGTGTAGAAGCGCACGTGCGGGACCCCGTTCCACAGCTCCACCTCGGCCTCGCCCCGGTGGACGTAGAACTTCGAACTGAACGCGTACCGGTTCTGCTCCCACTGGGGGCCGGTGGCGGTGGGGCGGCTCGGTCCCGGGTAGCTCATGCCGGGAACCCCGATCACCGGGGCGTCGGGGTCGGTCCGCCGGGACCGGCCCCGCGCGGAGCCCTCGGGCGCCGCCGGATCCACCTCGCGGATCTTCACCAGGGGACGGCCGCCCGGACCGCGCGTCACCGACGTCACCTCGTAGTGGGCGCCGGGGAGGAAGGAGAAGGTCCCCCCTGCGGTGGCGTCGCCGGCGGACCAGCCGATCAGCGGTCGCACCTCGACGATCGCGTCCTCGCCCACGGGCACGTGCCGCTGCCGGGGCGTCCAGACGGCCGCCGAGGCGCCGGGCACCAGATCGTCCAGGGGGAACGTCTCTGAGCCGTGCGTCAGGTCCCGCAGCCGGGAAAGGGCTTCGGACGAGAGGGTGACGCCCGTCTGCAACGGGTGCCAGTAGGGCCTGATCCGCTCGTACACGGTCGCGAACGTCTCGTCCGCCGAACGGTCGGCCTCCTGCCCCTCCGCGTGCCGGAGCTGGTCCTCCTCGGCGCGCTTGACGACGAGCGCCAGATCCTCCGGCCGGACATCGGCGACGGGCAGCCTGTGCAGCAGGTCCCGGGCCTTCTCGACATACGGCGTCAGCGTCCGGACCTCGCCGGAGACGGTGCCCAGGCGACGGGCCTCCGCCTGCTCCGCGTCGGTCGGGGTGAAGGTTTCCAGAAGCGAGAGTTTGCGCGGCTTCTGGTCGAAGGAGATCAGACCGGACAGTTCGGGGTCATGCTTGTGCACGCTTGTGGTGATCGAGTCGACGAGGGCCGAGACCCGGTTCTGCGCCGCCTCGGAGGAGAGGCGGTTGTTGCCCCCCGCGGTCACGGTGACCCGCAGCGACTCCTCCCCCGCCTGCTTGCGGCGCCGCAGTTCGGGCAGCAGCTCCTGGGTGAAGCGGTCGACCTCGTCGCGCTGGGCCGGGTTGAGCGTTTTGGTCTTCTCGGTGAACTGTACGTTCAGGATCCGGGGCGTGGCGGGCTCGCCCAAGGGCCCGAAGACCACGGTCAGCAAGTCCGTGCCGTCCTCCTCGCCGAATCGCACCGCGTCGGGGTGGGGGGACGTGTCCGCCTCGGTCTCGCGCACCGCGTCGGCGGGCAGGGCGTCCGGGTCGGAGAGGGTGCGGACGGGGGTGTGGTCCCGGTCGCCGCTGTCGCCGTAGACGTGCCAGGAGCCCTGGCCGACGACGGCGATCTTCCCGTCGGGGGTGACCCCGATGTGCCGGGCCGCCAGGAGGCGCGGCTCGCCGTCGGGGCCGTCGGTGCCGGGGACGTACCAGACGGGGGTGTCGGCGGCGCGGGCGGTGAGCGGGTCCGGTGCGGTCGTGCCGGACCCCGCGCGGTGCTGCCACAGGCCGCTCATGACGGTCCTGACGGTGGACTCGTGCACGGGTGAGCCGAGTTCGCAGCCGGTGAAGCGGATCTCGGTGACGCCGTCGAGGCGGCCCTCGTCGTGGGCGTCGGTGAGTGCCTTGAGGAGGGCGGCGGGGTCGGTCGGGGCGTCCGGGTCGGTGTGGGTGCCGACGACGAAGACGCCGGGGGCCGCCGGGAGGGAGTTCAGGGCCCGGGACTGGGCCGCGTTCATGGGGCCGACGGCGAGGCCCGCCGGGGTCCGCCGCACCGGTGCGCGGCGGGTGAAGTCGGCGACGGCCTCTTCCAGTCTGCGGACCATGGAGGGCGCGTCGTCCGGCCAGAAGCCGGGGGTGCCGGTGTCCTCGCCCCACAGCGCGGGCGGGTAGCCCTGGTCCACCAGGAGCCGCTGCGCCACCACGCCGAGGGTGGTGGAGACGTCCGCGCCGGCCGGCGGAAGGCCGTTCCCATCGGTAGTCGGAGGGTTGCTCTCGGTGACTGTCGGGAGGTTGCCGTCCTGCCGCAGCCTCACGAGCAGATCGGCGAGGGCCGTCAGCCGGCTCCGGTCGCCCGGCGCGCGTTCCACGGCGGTGTAGTAGTCGTCGAAGGCGGAGTCGAGGCTCTCCCGCAGCGCGTCCGGCTCGGGGACGTCCATGGTCCCGCCGTACCAGCGGTCCATGAGGGAGCCGAGTTCGTCCCACACACCGGTCTGCGGGTCGGGGGCGGTGTCGGTCCCGGTGGCCCGCCGGTGCAGGTCCAGGTAGGAGTCGGCGTGGAGCCGGCGCCAGTCGCGGGCGCTGCTCCTGTCGTCGCCGAGCGCCTCGCGCAGCAGTCCGGCGGTGCGGTCGGTCAGGCCGGGCGTGCCGTCCAGGAGCGTGTGCAGTTCGCCGGCGGGGAGTGTCCGCAGGGTGCGCCGTACCGGAGTGTCGGACGGGGTGGCGGGCAGCGCGTCGGGGGTCCGCTCGTGCGCTTCGAGCCCGAGGGCGACCTCGTCGGGGAACCTGCCGCCGGGCATGGCGTCCCGCAGCTCCTTCTCGGTCAGCGGCGCGAGCGAACGGAACCGGGTCCAGTCGTCGGTGTACGACAGGACCGCGTCGCGGGGCGGGGTCTTCCCGCCGGGCTTCGGGAGCATCCGGTCCCGCTCGAACGCCTCGGCCGCCGTCATCACCTCGTGGAAGGTGTGGTGCCCGACCGGGAGCATGTCGGCCATCAGGGCGAGCCGGACCAGCCGGTAGTCGACGGGGACGTTCCACTTCTGGGCCATGGTGTGGACGACCATCATCGTGAAGTACGTCGTGTTCGACGTTCCCGCGCTCATCAGGCCGCCGGTGCCCTCGGCGGTCACCTGGCTCTCGGTGAAGAGCGAGATCTGCCGGTGCCGCTCGCCGGGCTCCCACGTCAGCCGCCCGTCCTCCAGGACGTGCCGCTCCTCGCGCGCGCTGAGCGGCGGCACGAGGTCCTCGGTGCGCAGGTCGGTGCGCCGACGGCTCTCCTCGGCGTGCAGGAGGGACTCCAGGTCGGGGTTGTCCGCCTCCTCCCGCCGCAGCCGGGCCTGCTCCTCCTTGATGCTCTCGACGATGTCGGTTTCCTGCTGGGTCTTCCTCGGCTTGGGCTCCCCCGGCTCCGGCTCCCGCTCCTGCTCAGGGGTGTTCCACTCGCGGGCGAGGATCGCCGGCTTGGGCTTCGTCAGCCCCAGTGCCCCCAGGAGGGGACCGTGGACGCCGGTGATGAGCAGGTGCATCCGTTCGCGGATGTTTCCGTTCTCGACGACCTCCCGCAGCGTGTCCAGGTCGTCGCCGACGGATCCGCTGCCGGCCTTCCCCGGGGTGCCGAGCTTGCGGCGCGCGTCGTCCGGGAGCTTCTCCCACACGGCCTTCACCAGCATCTCCACGTGGTTCTGGACGTCCTCGCGCTGTGCGAGGTACGTGCCCAGGGGCCGCTCGGCGTCGCGGGACGCGTCGGCGTACGCCAGCCGGACCGCCGTCCGGACGGCGGAGTGGTGCTCGTCGGCGCCCGGGTTGACGTACCGCGCCTGTCCGACGCGGCTCAGGACGGCGAGCGGCAGGGGGCCGTCCGGGCCGCCGGCGGGCCGCAGTCCGCGTTCGAGGTCCTGGAGGGAGGCGAGCACGGTGTCGGGGCCGGTGAGGGCCGCGTCCGCCAGCCGGTCCTTGCCGACCAGGATCCGTCCGTCGCCGGTGTCGACGCCGTCCCCGGCGGGGACCCGTACCGCCAGCCAGTGCTCCGTGCCGGGCGGGAGGTCCTTGAAGAGGGTGGTGTACGGGCGGTCGCCGGTCCGCAGGAGCCGGTCCGCGCGGCCCACCAGCCCGGCCGGGTGCTCCGGGAGCGGCAGGTAGACGGTGGTCTCCTCCCGGGTGCGGGTGCCGAGGGCGTCCAGCTCCTTCCGCCAGTCGCGGGGCTCGGGGGCGGTTTCCTCGTCGGGTGCGGGGGTCTTCCGGGGGGCGGGGGAGGCCGGTGCCTCGGGGGCGGCGGGCGCCTCGGGAGAGACCGGTGCGGAGGGGGCCGGGGCGTCGGGGGTGGCGCCGCCGGTCGTCCGCCGGTCCGCCGGGCCGGTACCGGCGCCGGTGCTGCCGTCGTTCACCGGGGCCGGGGTGGTGTGGGAGGTCAGGACGGAGTTGCCGACGCTGGTGGCGAAGGCCGTGAGCCGGGACTCCCGCATCCTGTCCGTCGGATTCTGCCAGGCCGCCTTGCCGTGCAGCCTGCCCGGCAGGGGCACCGGGGTGATGCCGAGGTCCAGCAGCATCCGGGGGACCAGGAAGCGGGAGTGGGCGGCCAGCGCGTCCTCCGGCGATCCCGGGAGGCCGGTGGTCTGGTGCAGCTTCAGGACGGCGTCGGCGACGGCCTTCAGCTGGTCCGTGCGGGTGGTGGCCGCGCGGACGGCCGTCCCGTACTCCCGCAGGATCCGCTCGACGTCCTCCCGCACCCGCGGGTCGGGCTCGGCGGGCGGGCCGCCCGCGATCCGGGAGCGCAGGGCGAGGTAGGCGTCGGCGTCCAGGGTGTGCCAGGGGCTTCCGTCGCGCCCGGCGTCTGCCAGCAGTTCCCGGAGCAGGGCCTGCCGGTCCGGGAACGGGTTCGGGTTCGGGAGCAGGCCGGTCAGGGCCGCGTCGGACGGCGCCGCCGCCGGGGTGATCGTGATCTCCCCGGTGAGGGGGGCGTCCGTGGCGCGGGCGGCGTCGGCCATGCCGAGGGCCAGCTCGGTGGCCAGGGCCTTGGGCTCGTTGCCCGACCAGAACGCCGCCTCCCGGGCGGCGTCGGGCAGCCGGGCAGGCGGGAAGCCCTGGTCCTGGAGCAGGCGCTGGAGCAGGATCTGGACGCTGGGGCGCACCGGCCCCTCGTCGGCGCCGTCCTGGAGGGTCTTGATCAGGGTCGCGACGGCCGTCAGGCGCTCGTCGGGGTCGGTGTCGGGGTCGGGCAGGTACGCGAACGCGTCCTCGACGACCTCGTCCGAGGGGCCGCCCTCCTCACGGGTCCGCTCCCGCAGCGCCTGGTACGCCTCCGCGTCCATGGTGTGCCAGCCGCCGTCCGGGTCGCGCGGGACGGCGGTCACCGCCGCGAGCAGGTCCGCCTGCCCCGGGTCGGACAGCAGGGCCGTCCACCGGTCCCGCGGCAGCCGCTCGGCCAGGGGGACCGGCGGACCGGCGTCCGTGCCGAACTTGACGGCGTCGGGGTGGTCGGCACCGCTCTCGGGCGTACGGGTGGGGAAGCGCACCGCGCCGTCGGGCAGGGCGTCCGGGTCGGGGGTCGTACGGACGGGGGTGTGGTCCCGGTCGCCGCTGTCGCCGTAGACGTGCCAGGAGCCCTGGCCGACGACGGCGATCCGCCCGTCGGGGGTGACCCCGATGTGCTGGGCGGTCAGCAGGGGATGGGGGCCGTCGGCGCCGGGGACGTACCAGACGGGGGCGTCGGCGGCGCGGGCGGTGAGCGGGTCGGGCCCCGTGGCCCCCGAGTTCGCGCGGTGCTGCCACAGGCCGCTCATGACGGTCCTGACGGTGGACTCGCGCACGGGCGAGCCGAGGCCGCAGCCGGTGAACTGGATCTCGGTGACGCCGTCGAGGCGGCCCTCGTCGTGGGCGTCGGTGAGCGCCTTGAGGAGGACGGCCGGGTCGGTCGGGGCGTCCGGGTCGGTGTGGGTGCCGACGACGAAGACGCCGTCGCGCCGCGGGAGCGCGTGGAGCGCGGCGGCCTGGGCGGGGGAGAGCGGACCGACGGCGATCCCGGAGGGGATGCCGTGGACGGGGGAGGTCGTGGACGCGGCACCGGCGTCGTCGCGCGGGGCCGAACCGGCGGCGTCGTGCGGGACGGAACCGGACTCCGTGGAGGCGGGACCCTCGTCGTCCCGGTCCTCGCGGTTCCGGTCCTCGTCGTTCCGCCTGCCGGTGCCCTCGCCGCCGTGCGAGGGCTTGCCGCCCGCGAGGGGCGGGGCCGCGCCGTCGTCGCTCCGGTCGGTGTCGTCGGTCTCGTACTCCTCGTCGCTCGCGTCGCTCGCGTCGCTCGCGTCGCTCTCGTCGGTTCCGCTGTCCGTCTCGTCGTCGTCCGTGTCCGTCTCGTAGCTCATGTGGCTGGCGGTGTCGTCGTCGCTGGCCGTGTCGTCGTCGGGGTCCGCGTCGTCGGGGAGCGGCGACGGCTCCGGGTCGGGTGCTTCCCGCAGACGGCGCCGGAAGTCCTCGGCGTGCTCGTGGGGGAAGAGGCCCTCGCGGGCCACCCCGCGGCGCAGGAAGTCCGGGTGCAGCGGGGCCAGGGCCGTGTAGCGGTCCCACCGCGGCGTGTCGTCGTCGGCCGGCTGGAGCAGGGCCTCGACGTCCGGGCGCGGAGGCTGGGACGTGAGGTACTCCCTGGCGAACAGCGAGGAGGACGCCATCACCTCGGGCAGGGTGTGGTGCCCCTCGCTGACGAAGGTGGCGATGATCGCGAGCCGCAGCACCCCGTGGTCGACGTGGAAACCGAGCTGCCGGCCCAGCAGTTCGGCGTACAGGTGGAAGTAGTAGCCCGATCCGGAGGTGCCCGACCTGACCAGCCGGCCGGCCTGTTCGGCGGACTGCTGGTAGGGCTGGTCCATGCGGATGTGCAGGCTGGCTCCGCCGGGGTTCCAGTTCATCGTGCCCCGGCTGTTCACCGCCCTTCTCCGCTCGGTCGCGCTCAGGGGCGGGACCACCTCGTCCGCCCGGAACGGCCGCAGGACGGAGTCGAGCGCGTGCCACTTCTCGTTGTACCGGGCGAGCTCGGGGCTGTTCCACCGCTCGACGGACATGCTCGTGCGCAGGTCGTTGAGCAGCTTGTAGTCGTGTGCGTCGGGGTTGCTCTCCCGCTGGAGGCGCTCACGGTGCAGCTCGGCCGGATAGTCGGCGGGAACGCGGACGAATTCGGGAAGGGCCAGAGAGGCGATGGACTGGAAGAACAGGGTCATCCGCTCCCGCGTGTTGCCCTCGCTCCCGACCCGCTCCCACTCCAGGGGGGAGGAGCCCACGGCCCCGGGAGTGGACCTGCTGGGCTGGCTCAGCCGGTTGTAGAGGCCAGGGTTGCCGCGGAAGGCGTTCAGGACGCTGGTCGACAGCAGCGTGGCCATCTGGTGCACCTGCGGCACGTCGAACAGGCGGTTGGCGAGCTGCCTCTCGAACCACTCTGACTCCTCCCGGTACCGGATGCGGACCAGGGCGTCGGACAAGGCGTCCCGGGGCACGGCGGGCGGGTCGTCGTCGGAGGGCGTCCGGTCCTGTTCCGGGGAGGGCCGGGAGCCCGCACCGGTGCTGGAACCCTCGCCGTTGTCGGCCGGTGTGTGGTCCCCGTCGCCGAACTTGACCGCGTCCGGGTGCACTTCCCTCACCCCCGGCGTGCGGAAGAGGAAGGAGACCGCGTCGTCGGGGAGGGCGTCCGGGTCGGGGGTCGTACGGACGGGGGTGTGGTCCTGGTCGCCGCTGTCGCCGTAGACGTGCCAGGCGCCCCGGTCCACGACGGCGATCTTCCCGTCACCGGTGAGCCCGATGTGCTGGGCGGTGAGGAGGTGGCCGCCCGTCCCGTCGCCGCCCGTCGTGGGCACGTACCAGACGGGGGCGTCGGCGGCGCGGGCGGTGAGCGGGTCCGGCGTGGCCGTGGTGCCGGACTGCGCGCGGTGCTTCCACAGCCCGCTCATGACGGTCCTGACCGTGCTCTCGTGCACGGGCGCGGCGAGGTTGCAGGCGGTGAACTGGATCTCGGTGACGCCGTCGAGGCGGCCCTCGTCGTGGGCGTCGGTGAGCGCCTTGAGGACGGTGGCCGGGTCGTTCGGGGCGTCCGGGTCGGTGTGCATGCCGACGACGAAGACGCCGTCGCGCTTCGGGACGGCCTGGAGGGCGGTGGTCTGGGCGGGGCTGAGGACGCCCAGGGCGATGCCGGAGGGGATGTCCCGGACGGGCGGCGGGTCGGACGGGGTGTCGTCGTCGCGGTCGCGGTCGCGGTCGTCGTCGTTGCCGCGGGCGATGGCGCTGTCGTCGTTCTCGACGGCGTTCTCGTGCTTGTTCTCGCCGCTGCGGTCGTCGTTGTCGTCGCCGTCGATCTTGTCGTCGGCCTTGTCCTCGGCCTTCTCCTGGGCCTTGTCGTCGGGGGGCGTGAGGGCGTTGCCGTCGTTCGTGCCCTTGGTCCTGACGTCGCCGTCACCGACGTCGAGGTACGACAGCTCGTCGTCGCTCGGCGTGGGGAGGTGCGCCCAGTCACCGGGGAACCTGGGCGTCGCCTGTGCCTGCGCCGGGGCGTCGTCGTCCCGGGTCAGGGGGGCGCTGAACTGGTCGCCGCCGCTCAGGGTGACGGGCCTGTTCGCCTGGGTGGGGGCCGGGATCTCCGCGTCGTCGCCCAGCAGGGAGGAGAGGTCGGAGGAGACGGTGGCCCGGGGCGGCGCGGTGACGGCGGTGTCGCCGGCGTCCTCCCCGGCGAGGACGTCGTCGGTCTTCCCGTCCGACGTCAGACCGTCGTCCGAGGTCAGGTCGCCGTCCGACTCGGTGCGGAACAGCGGGTCCTTGGCGATCTCGTCGCCGAACGACGGCCCGAGGTCCAGGTCGAGCGGCGTGAAGGCGTCACCGTCGCCGTCGGCCGTGGCGTCCGGCCGGTCCGGCAGGTCGGAGAAGAAGGGAGTGCCGCTGATGGGGTGGGAGAAGACCCACTTCACCATGTCCTTCATGTCCTGCTTGAAGCTGGTCTGTTCGGTGCTCGCCGTGGGGCGGGGGACCGGCCAGGGCGCGGGATTGCCCGTCATGTTCGACACGAACGAGGCGATGTTGATGGGGTGCAGCAGCCCGAAGTACTTGCTGTCGGTGGGGTTGTCGGCGTGCTGGTGGCTGAGGACCCAGTTCTGGTACTTCACCATCACCGGCTCGAACGCCCGGTGCAGACCGGCGCTCAGCGCACCCATGGCCACGCCGGAGGCGAACGGGCCGCCGCTGACGGAGAACGTGCCGTCCCCGAAGATCATGTTGTAGAAGCCCTCGCTGAGCATCTCGCTCGTACCCTCGTTGAGGAGGGAGGCGACGGCTCCGCCGAGCTGGTACATCGGGTTGCCCTGGAGCGGGTTCTCCTGCTTGAAGATGCGGGCGAGGGCGTTGGTGTGCTCGGAGCGGGCGAACAGGGTCGGCATCGAGTCGGCGAGGTTCTTGAGCGGCGCCAGGTTGCCCAGGTCGCCCATCGCCTCGGTGAGCGCCTGGGACAGGCCGGTGTGATCGGCTCCGGCGCGACCCCACTGCTGGGTCAGCATCTTGCCGAAGTCCTTGCCCGCCTCCTCCGCGCCCTCGTGCGCGAGGTGCTTCTTGAAGACCTCGCCCATCTTCTCGGAGAAGGAGTCCGCGATGCTTCCGGCGCCGTGCCGCATGAAGCCGGTCTCCAGGTTGCGGGTGACCCCGCCGAACAGCTCGCCGATGTCCTTGGCGAAGGCCGAACGGGCCTCCGGGGTGGACAGGAGGTCGTCCAGCGGGTTCTCCGCGTCGCCCGCGGTACGGCCTGCGGATCCCGACGCGTCGGACGCGTCGGGCACCTTGGAGCCCGCGCCCGCCGTGGGCACGTCCCCGGAGCCGGTCTTGCCCGCCCCGGCTCCGGCGCCCGCACCGGCCGTGTCGCCGCCCTCCGTCTTGTGCGCGTTCGGCACCTCGGGCTTCTCCGCGCCGGGCACGTCGCCCTTGCCGGTGGTCGGGACGTCCCCCTTGTTCGCGCCGGGCACCTCGCCCTTGCCGGTCGTGGGCACGTCGCCCTTGTTGGCACCGGGCACGTCACCCTTGCCCGTCGTGGGCACGTCGCCCTTGTTCGCACCCGGGACGTCGCCCTTGTTGCCGGTCGGCACGTCCCCCTTGTTCGCGCCGGGCACCTCGCCCTTGCCGGTCGTGGGCACGTCGCCCTTGTTGGCGCCCGGGACCTCGCCCTTGCCGGTCGTCGGGACGTCCGCCTTCGGCGGGGCGGTCGGGACGTCGCCCTTGCCGGTGGCCGGAGCGCCCGGCTTCCCCGTCGCCGGAGCGCCCGGCTTCTCCTTGGCCCCGGCGCCGACCGGCGCCTCCGGCTTCGGACGGGTGGTGACGGGCGGGGAGGCGAGGCCGTCGCCGACGGTCTTCGGCGGGACCGGCGGGGCCACCTCGGTCTTCGGCGGGACCGGCGGCGGGGTCGCCTCGGTCTTCTTCGGCGGCACCGGCGGCGGGGTCACGTCCTTCGGCGGCGTGTTCGGCGGGGTCGGCGGCAGGTCCTCCTTCGCCTTCGGCCCCTCGGGGCCGCCCGGCTTGCCCGCCCCGCCCGGCGGCAGGTCCGGCTTCGGGTTCGGCGTGACGTTGTCGAGGTTGTCGTCGACCTTGTTGAGGACGTCGTCGACGCGCTTGCTGATGATCGAGCCCGGCGGCTTGCCGCCGAGGAGCCGGCCGAGGATCTTGCCGCCGTAGTGGGACAGGATCTCCAGCGGACCGGCGACGACGCCGCTCAGCGCGCCCTGCTTGACGGAGTCGAGCAGCGACTCCATGTTCCAGCTCGTCGTGTGGCCCGAGGTGAGCTGGTAGAGCTGGATCACGGTGTCCTGGAAGACGCCGCCCATGATGCCGATGAAGGTCTGGCTGAGGATCGTCTGGAGCAGCCAGCGGAAGAGCTGGTGGAGGCCCTCGCGGGTCGCGGCGAAGAGCGCCGACACGGGACCCCAGACCGCGCCGAAGGTGAAGGCGGAGAAGAGGGTGGCGAAGAGGATCTCGGCCAGCAGCTGCACCAGCTGGAGGATGGCCATGATCTTCGAGTACTCGACCTGGTTGGCGACCTTCAGCGCCACTTCGGACAGCTGACGCGACAGCTCCGCCGTCTGCTCCAGCTGGTTCGCGCCCGCCGTCTGGCCCGTCAGGTCCCGCATCGAGACCAGGAACGACTCGGCGGCCTCGCCTTCGAAGTCGTTCTTGACGATCGGGATGAGCTCGATGACGTACCCGGAGAGCGTCTCCAGGTCGTCCGCGATGGTGCTGTAGTGCTCGGCCACCCGCCGCATGAGGTCCTCGTCGGCCTCGGGCCACTCCATGCCCGACACGAAGGCGAGGAAGTCGGCGATCCCCTCGGGCGGGTTGATGGCCATGGGCGGCGGTCCTCTGGTCGGCGGGTGGCTGTGCCCGGGAGAACGGGGACGGCCACCCACGCGGTTCAGCACGGTGAGCGCCCGCCGCCCCGGCCGGGGGAGGCGGGCGCATCTCCATGGAGACCCGTCTCAGAAGCCGTCCACGTGGGAACCGGCCTCTTCGTCCGACTTCGCCATCGTGTCGGTCGTCTGCTTGCCCGCGTCCGTCACCGCGCCCAGCCGCTTGGTGATGTACCCGAGGGTCTCGGTCAGGTTTTCGGTGGGCTTGTCCACCTGCTTGTGGTACGTCTTCCCGATCTCGTCCTGGCCCGCCGACTCCTTGTTGATCCGGTTGATCTCCAGGATCGTCCGGCCCAGGTCGGAGAGGCAGCGCTGGTACTCCTCGTAGTGGGCGAACTTTCCCTTGAGGTCACTCAGGACCTTCAGGTCCTCAGCCACTGAACTCCTCCTGCTTCCCGGTGGGGATGCGGTTCTCGGCCTCGGCCTCGAACTCTTCCTGCTTCGCCTTCTGTTCGGAGGCCCGGCGGGCCGCCTCCTCCTCGGCGGCGAACTCCTCCTGCCGGGAAGCCCTCAGCTCCTCCAGAGCCTCCTCCTGGCTGAAGGTCGGGGCCATGGCCCGCAGCGGCTTGAGGACCTCGTCCATCTCGACCGGCGTGCCGGCGAGCCCCGTCACGCTGCGCAGGTGGCCGCTGAAGTCCTGGAAGCCCTTGATGCGCTCGATGACCTCGCTGCCCATCCTGGCCCGTGCCTCGTTGAGGACGATGACGAGGGCGGCGGCCAGTTCGGCCGGTGCCATCGACTGGTACGCCTTGGTGTGGAAGGTCATCGAGACCACCTGGCCCTGGGGGCCGACCGTCACGGACACCATGCGGTCCTTGGAGGTGACCGACGTGGTCGCCGCGTCCAGTTCGCGCTTGGCCTCCAGCATCTTGTCCCGATGCTCGTGCAGGGCGGACATCGTGTCCTTGAGGATGCTCTCGAAGTCCATGGCCATGGGGCCGCCTTTCATGGGGAAGAGGGGTCGTTCGTCGCGGGCGGGGTCAGCGGCCGATGACCCCGCTGACGGAGCCGGTGTCGGTGCCCCAGGTGTCCTCGTCCTCGGTCAGCCAGGTGGTGCGCTGCCGGTCCTTGCCCTGGTTGGGCTGGCCGCCGCCGGCCGCGCCGGGGTTCATCGGCGGCATCATCGGGGACTGCGCGGTCTGGGGACCGCCCGCTCCGGTGCCGCCCCCGGAGCCCGTGCCCGTACCACCACCGGTTCCGGTGCCGGAACCGCCCCCGGAACCGGTGCCCGTGCCGCCGGCGGTGGCCTGCGTACCGCTCGGTTCGCCGAGCATCCGGGCGAGCCGCTCGCCGGTGCCGCCGACGCCGCCGCCGACGACCGACGAGACGCTTTTTCCGCTGCCGCCACCGAGGCCGGAGCCGCCGGAACCGAGGCCGTTCAGGTCGAACTTGCGGCCGCTGCCGCCGGTGTTGATCCCGTCGAAGACGTTCTTCCCGCCGGTGGTCGGGTTCTTCTGCTCGGGGCGGGAGGAGAGGGCGTGCTCGGCGTTGGTGAGCATCTGGTGACTGCGGCTGATCGGGTTGCCGTTGGCGTCGATGACGATGCCGTCCTTGAGGGTGGCGCCCTTCGGCAGTACGTAGGGGTTGCCGTTGGCGTCGAGGAGCGGCTTGCCCTTGGCGTCGACCACGCTGCCGTCGGGCATGACCTTGGCGCCCTCGGGAAGCCGGATCCGGTCGTAGCCGGCGCCCGGCGTGCCGCCCGTCTGGTTCTCCTCGCGGGTGGGCGGCTGCGGCGTCCCCGTCTTGGCGCCGGGGGGTGCGACGATCTGCTTGCCGTTCGAGCCGAGGACCGGGTTGCCCTTCGAGTCGTAGACCTTGCCGTCCTTGCCGATGCGGGAGCCCGGCGGCAGCATGACGGGCTTGCCGTCCGCGCCGGTGACGGGCTTGCCGTTCTTGTCGAGCAGCGGGACGTTGTTGCCCGTGCCCGGTCCCGAGCCGGGCTTGCCCGTGGTGGTGTCGGGGACGGTGATCGGCGGGGGGATGGTGGGCGGGGCGGGCAGCCCTCCGGGATTCTTGCCGTTCCCGTTCTTGCCGTTTCCGTCGCCCTCTTTGCCGGTGGTCAAGTCGGGCACCTTGATGCCGCCGCCGCCCCCGCCGCCGATGCCGCCTCCGGAGCCGCCCGCGCCGTCGCCGTTCCCGCCCAATCCGTCGGGCAGGCCGGAATCCCCGCCACCGGGCCCCCCGGGGCCTCCAGGTCCACCCGGGCCGCCGGTACCACTGGGGAGGGCGAAGTTCGGTTGGTGGAGCACCGGGGCGAGCGCGGCGGCCAGCTCCCGGTAGGCGTCATCCATGATGTTGGTGTAGGTCGTCGCGGTCGTGTCGAGACTCTCGGTCTCCTTCAGCCACTCGGCCTTCGCGTTCTGCTCGACCATCCGGACCCAGTCGGGGGAACTGACGTCCTTCCCGTCCTTGTCATAGAGGGCGACGAAGTCGGAACTGGTGCTGGTGGAGGTGCCGCCGCCGCCCGCCACGGTGACCGTCGTGGTCGTCGTCCAGGTGGTGTGGAGCGTGGCGCCCTGCATGAGGGCGTAGAAGTTGGCGCGCAGCAGCTCCACCCCGTTGTGGGTCCGGTAGGCCTGCGTCGTTCCGTCGGCCTTGGTCAGGTCCTTCTGCTTCTTCTTCCAGTCCTCGAACCCGTTGTACATGCCCCAGTAGGCGGCGACGAGCCCGATCTGGGAATTCTCCAGCAGGGTCACCAGGTTCTTGGGCGTGGTGATGTCCAGCCAGACCTTGTACATCTCGCCGTAGATGACGTTGACGAACTTCTTGAACGAACCGGCGGCGCTGCCCCGCCACTCGCTTCCCTCGGACTCCAGATCGTCGCCCCATCCCTTGATGATGGGGTTCCACTTCTCCATCCACTTGACGACGCCGTTCAGTTCGTTCTTCGCGTTCTCGAACGTGTAGGGGTTGACGACGTCCGTCCTCGCCGTCGTCGGCCCGCTCACCAAGGGGAGGAGTCCCTTGTTCGGCTCGTTCAGGAACAGGTTGTACGGCGAGCTGCCGTCGTCGAAGTAACCCGCCCAGTTGGCACTGAAACCCACGACGTACCGGGCTTTCCGGCTACCGTAGGTGGAGACGAACTCCCACCAGAAATCGAAGATCGTCGAGTAGTCCTTGCTGAAGGAGACGTTCTTCTCGATCCTGAAGGTCCCGAAGTCGGACCAGTCCTTGGAACCCGGGCCGGCCACCATGTTCCGTGTCGTCAGGGTCCCGGTGCTGTCCAGGAAGATCTTGATGGAGTCTTCCCAGGCCCACTTGCGCGTCGGCGGCGTCGTTCCGGTCGGCTGTTCGCTCACACCCGGCTCCTTTCTCCGGTGGTACAGGGGGTCACGGCGAGGAAGTGGTTCCGGAATTGCCGGTGTTCTGGCCGTCCCGCTGGATGTAGCCGAGGAGCTCCCACATCTCGGCCGTGTCGAGGGAGTCCCCGACCGCCTCGCCCAGGATCTGCTTGACGCTGCCGAGGTTGATGTAGCCGCTGTTGGCGATGGCGTTGAGCTTGCTCAGCGCCGTGTCCAGCTCTCCGGCCACCTTGGCGAACAGCCTCTGCACCTGCTCGGCGCTGGCCAGGGCCTTCGTGTTGCCCGGGACGAGCCGGCCGTAGTCGCCGACGAGGGTCTGGTTCTTCCACTCGGCGAGCCTCGTGAGGTAAGGGTCCGAGGTGAACTCGTTCATCAGGCTCTCGAACGCCTTCTGCTTGGCGAGCAGAACGTCCAGCGAGACCGTGGTGGAGTCGCCGCCGTCCTCGTTGTCGTCGGGTTCGCTGGTCGCCATGGGCCCTCTCCTGTCCTGGTGCCGTCCCCGCGTACGCGGTCCGGCACGGAGAACGGAAGCCCCCCGCCCCGGGGTTCAGCCCGGGCCCGGGAACGGCGGAACCCGGCGCGCCGGCACGAGGGCGGCGGGCCGGGTCCCGGGCGGCGCGGGGCTCAGCGCTGGAACAGGTAGGCGCTCTTGCGGTCGCCGTTGCGGATGATGCCGTGGGCGTCCGCCAGCAGGTCCGCGCCCTTGTCGAACTGGTGCGACAGCGTGGAGTCCAGGTTGTTCACGACCTGCTTGAACTCCTCGAACTCCTTGGCCGCCTCACCGGTGAACTCGGACTGGATGGCGCTGAGGCGCTGCACGATGGTGTTCACGGCCGAGCTCATGGCGGCCGCGACCTGCTTCATCTGGTCGTTGGCGTCCTGGAGGGCGCCGTGCTTGATGTCCATGTCCATGGAGTCCATGCGCGTTCCTTACGGCAGAGGGGAGGAAAGGGAGGGAGAGGGGGAAGCGAAGCGAAGGGAGGCTTCGCCCCGGTCACTTGCTGAGGATGTCGTAGACGTCGCCGTCCCACATGTCCATGTTGGCGTCCGCCTCGCCGGCGGTGTCCGTCATGACCTTGCTGGTCATGCCGACGGCGTCCACGAGGTCCTTGTACTCGGCCATCACCGTGCGGTAGCCGCGCTGCCAGTTCTCGATCTTCGCGATGAACTTGGTTCCGGCGGTGGACTTCATGCTGTCCGCGACCTGGCGCGCGATGTCCTCGGACTGCGTGTAGGACCGCTCCATCGTCTGGAGGTGCTCCTCCAGCTCGTTGAGGGTCTGGGTGAGTACCGCTGACGAGACCTTGAGGTTGGCGTTGGGCGCGTCGGTCACCTGAACTCCTTTGTCGTACGGTCGGGGTGGTCCCCGGCAGGAAGAACGGGGCGCTCACGGCGCGGGGTTCACGCCGCGACCGCGTTACGGCCCCCGGTCCTACGGCGCGACCGCGCCCAGCGCGCGCTCCGCCCCGGACGTCCCGGCCCGCGGGACCTCCAGGGCCTCCCCGGCCTTCACGCCCTTGCCGCCCGCGGGCTCCGCCCCGGGGCAGACCGGTGCCGGCACGCCCGCCGTCACGTCGACGACCCCCGCCGCCGCCAGCGCCGACGGGTCCAGGGCCGGGCCCGACGGCAGCAGCGACAGCAGCGTCGCCGGTACGCCCGTGTCCACCGCGCCCGGATAGCCCAGGGCCTTCGCGGCGTCGTCCGTCGGCAGCGGGTACTTCACGCCGTTGTCCGCCACCAGGTACGTCACCCCGGCCGCGCCCGCCCCGGACAGCGCCCGCACCAGCGCCCCGCCGCCGGGCCGCACCGCGACCAGGTCCGCCGCGCCGCACCCCGCCGTCACGCCCGGCTGGGGCGTCACCGGACGGCCCGCGACCGCCGCCGCGTCGGCCACGGTCACCAGGGTGGAGACCCCGCCGCCCGCCGCCGGCCGCACCGCCGTGCACACGCCCTGCCCGGCCCCCGGCTCCACCAGCTTCGGCGGCGCCTCGGGAAGCCCCCCGGCCGGCAGCGTCCCGGCCGGTGCCGAGTGGGCGGCCAGATCGGCGGCGCCCACCGCCACGGCGACCGCCGGCGCCCCCGCGTACGCCTCCCGCTGCGTGCGCGGATCGCCCCGCAGCAGCTCGAAACGGGTCCGGTCGAGCGCCGCCAGACCCTTCCGGGTCAGCACGTACGGCTCACCGCCCGGGCCCGTGAAGAGCTGCCCGACCCGGGTCGCCCGCCCGGCCAGGGCGGGACCGGCCGCACCCCGGCCCGCGATCTCCGGCAGCGCCAGGTCGGGGCCCGCCGGAAGGGAGTTGAGATAGGCGGCCGCCACCGGGAACGGGGTGGCCGTGCCGTAACCGAGCGCCGTCGCCGCGCCCGCGCCGAGCCGCAGCCGCCGCCCCTGCCACAGCACGTGCCCGGTGCCGTCCGAGGCCGCCACCAGCAGCCCCTGGTCCGGGCCGAGCGCCCGGCCGGAGCCCGCCGCGCCGACCGCCACCGACACCACCGGGCCGGGCCGCCCCGACGGCCCCGCCGCCACCAGGCCGCACACCAGCCAGTCGCCCCGGGCCAGCGCGGACGAGGCGGGCAGCCCGTCCGGCGCGCCCACGATCCCCAGCGGGCCGCCGCGCGGCACCGCCCCCAGCGACGCCTGCCCGACCTGCGTGACGGTCATCCTGGACCCGGCGACCAGCCGGGCGCTGGCCTGGTTGAGGACCGGCCGCAGCTCCCCGCCGACGAACAGGTACCGGGCGCCCGTCTCCTTCACCACCACCAGGGTCCCCGGCTTGGCCCAGCCCGCCGAGCCGCCCGGCTTGATCGCCCCGTACAGGCCCATCACCAGGGCGATGACCACGGCGATGAACAGCCCGGTCCGCACCCCCCGGACGGTCCGCCGGGTCGGGAGGTCCAGCGCGTCGGGCTCGCCCCGCAGCATGCCGGCCCCGAGCCTGCTCATCACGAACAGGTGGGCCTGCACCTGGTCGCGCCTGGACTGCATGTGAACTCCTGGAGGGGGAAGGGGTGTCGGGCGTCAGGGGCGGTGCGGGGCGCTCAGCCGGTGAGCCCGCGCACCCAGGTGAAGACCCCGGCCTCGGCCAGCGCCAGCGGGATCAGGCTCAGCGCCAGCGCGCTGTGCAGCAGGTCGGCGGCCCGGCCCCAGTACGGCAGCAGCCGCCGCCCCGGCACCGTCCACGAGAAGACCGCGAGCGCCGCGGCCACCGCCACCAGACCGGTCAGCAGGCCCAGCCGGCCCGTCGCGCCGAGCGACAGCGCCCACCCGGCCGCGAGCAGTGCCAGCCCGTACACGCCGGGCACGATCAGGGCCAGCCGCTGCCACCGGGAACCGACCTCGCGGACGTGCAGCACCAGCAGCAGCGACAGCACGGCCGCCAGCGCCACCGGCGCCCAGCCCGGCGCGGGCGCCATCAGCGTCAGACAGCCCGCGCACAGGGCGCCGGTCACCACGTGGAAGGCGGTCAGATAGCCGTCGGCCACCGCGCTGCGGTCCACGACCTCCCGCGCCGGATACGGCTCGATGTCCTCCTGGAGCTCCTCCGCCCGGCGCGGCAGCGCGGGCAGCTTCAGCCCCGACAGCCGGAAGGCGAAACCGGGCAGGAACGCCCCGGCGGCCACCACGAGCACCGCCAGCGCCCCCGCCGTCTCCGACGGCGACAGGCCCACCAGCGCGAGCGTCCCGGCCACCGACGCGGCGACCGCGGTGACGAGCAGCCCCAGGAAGAGCGGCGCCGAGCAGGCCACCGACGCCAGCGCCAGGACCGAGGCCCCCGCCGCCGCCGAACCGCCCGCCAGCAGCCGGGCCGCCGTCAGGTCGCTCTCCCCGGCCGGCAGCAGCGCCCCGGCCAGCGCCAGATAGGGCACCGCCGCCGCGCCGAGCGCCGTACCGGCCCCCGCGTCGCCCACCGCCCGCGCGGCACTGCCCGCGCCGAGCAGCAGCAGCGCCCCGGTGCCGGCCGCCGCCACCACCCGCAGCGGGCCGAGCCCGCCGGACAGGGCCAGCAGCACGAAGCCGCCCGCCAGCGCGAGCAGCGCGACGCCGAGCGCCAGATGGTGGGTGAGGGCGGGGCTCCAGCCGTCGCCGCGCCGCTCCAGACCGGCCGCGACCCCGTCGACGACATCGTCGAAGTGGACCTCCGGCAGGGCCTCGCGGCGCATCCGCAGGTAGAGCCGCTCGCCGTCGCGCAGCTCCAGCGCCTCCGCCGTCCGCTCCTCGTCGAGCGGCTCCTCGCCGAGCCGCTGGAGCACCCAGCCGCCCGCCTCGACGGCCTTCTCGTCCAGGTCGTCCCCGGAATAGCCGACGATGGTCGGCAACAGGTCCGCCAGGGGGACGTCGGCCGGTACGGAGAGCTCGACCACCTTGTGCGGCCCGTGGAACCTCAACCGGCACAGCCCCGCCACCGCGCTACCGCTCACTGCCCGCGTGTCCTTCCCGCTGTCCAGCCGAGGCCGGAAAACCCTCGGCGGACAGGGGAACGGAAGCACCCCGCCCCCGGGTTCAGCCGGAAGCCCCCGCACGCCACTCCACCGGCCACCCGCCGCCCGCACGGGACCCGGCCCCCTCCCGCGCCCGCACGGGACCCGGTCCCTCAGTCGTCCCCGCGCCCCGCGCCCCGCAGTTCCCGTACGAGCGCCTCGACGCCCTCCTCGCCGTGCCGGGCCACCAGGGCGGCGGTCAGCCCGGCCACCGAGCGCCGCTCGTCCTCGCTCCAGCGGGCCGCCGACGGATGCTCGTCGACCACGAACACCCGCGCGATCAGCAGCGCCTCCGGATCCGGCAGTCCGGCCGGGGCGGTCGTCCCGAGCAGCCGGACGAGGACGCCCGTCACCTCGGTCGCCGTCGCCTCCGGCACGTCCAGCCCGGTCACGGCCCCGGCCAGCGGGTCCACGTCCTCCGGGCCGACGTCCGGCAGCCACGTACGCGGCGGCACCCCCGCCCCGTACGCCTCCCGGGCCCCGGAGCCCGGCCCGCCGCCGTCCCCGGCGCCCTCGCCCGCCCCGTTCACCGCTCTCCTCCCGACGCCGTCCCGGCGGGCGTACGCACACCGCCCCGGCCGCCCCGGCGACCGCCCGGACCGGCCGGGACGGCGCCCCGGCCGACCCGACGGGCATCCGTACGCACGCACGTTCTCCCCCCGATCCTCCGCTCCCTCCCTGCCGCAGGGATCAACGGACCTCCCCGCCGTCGGGGTTCATCCGGCGTTCACCCGGGGGGAACCGCGCGGCCGGGGTGAACCGTCCCGCACCGTCCGTCCGTTCCCGACTGACGAGGAAACCGCACGAAGTCGGCCGCCCGGCGTGCGCCAGGCGTGAGGAGCGTTGTTCGTTGAGCGTGGTGCAAGTCAACCGCCCGCCGCGGCGGCCGGGCCCCGAGATGCCCGACGGCGAGATCCAGCTCCAGGAGCCGCCCGGCCTGCCGGAGAAGCAGAGCGGCGTGGGAAGCATCATCACGATGGTGCCGATGGCGCTGTCCTCGCTCTCCATGGTCTTCATCTTCCTGCGGCCCAACGGCGGCATGATGACGTACATCGCCATGGGCACCATGGCCGTGTCCGCCATCGGCATGATCGTCACCCAGATCATGCGCGGGAACGCCGACCGCAAACAGGAACTCACCGGCGAGCGCCGCGACTACCTGCGCTACCTCGCGCAGATGCGGCGGCAGGTCCGCAAGGAGATCCTCCAGCAGCAGGAGGCCCTCGCCTGGCGCCACCCCGACCCGGCCGAACTCCCCTTCCTGGTCCGGACCTCCCGCCTGTGGGAGCGCCGCTCCTCGCACCCCGACTTCAGCGACGTGCGGATCGCGCTGGGCTCCCAGCGGCTCGCCGTCCGCCTCGCCCCCCTCGCCACCAAGCCCGTCGAGGACCTCGAACCGCTCAGCGCCCACGCGCTGCGCCGCTTCATCCACGCGTACGGCTCCATCGCCGACCAGCCCGTCGCCATCCACCTGCGAGGCTTCGCCCACGTCCTGGTCCGCGCCGGGGACACCGAACCCGGCACCGGTACGGACCCCGGCGCGGAGAACGGCGCGGAGGGCGGCCCCGAGGACGACCGGGCCCGCGCCCTGCTCCGCGCCGTCCTCGCCCAGATGGCCACCTTCCACGCCCCCGACGAACTGCGCGTCGCCGTCGTCGCCGCCCCCGACCGGCGGGCCCACTGGGAGTGGACCAAGTGGCTCCCGCACGCCCTGCACCCGCACGAGACCGACGGCGCGGGACCGCTGCGGCTCGTCGCCGCCAGCATCGGCGAGCTGGAGCAGCTCCTCGGCGAGGAGTTCGGCGCCCGGCCCCCGTACGAGCCCGACGCCACCCCCAGCCGCGACGAGCCCTACACCGTCGTCGTCCTCGACGGCGCCGTCCTCACCGGCCCCCACCGGGTCGCGCTCGGCGGCTACCGCAACGCCACCGTCGTCGACCTCGGCTCCACCCTGGAGTGGAAGCACGGCCGCCTCACCCTCCGGCTGCGGATCACCGGCGCCCCCGACACCCCCGGCACCCTGGAGATGGTCGGCGCCGACCGCAACCGCAAGGACCAGGTCACCCCGCTCGGCGTCCCCGACGCCCTGACCCCCGCCGCCGCCACCCGGCTGGCCGCCGCCATGGCCCCGTACCGCCTCGGCGACAGCATCGACGCGGGCGAACCCCTGGAGACCGACTTCGACCTGGCGGGCCTGCTCGGCATCCCCGACCTGCACCGCTTCGACGTCAAGGAGCAGTGGGCGCGCCGCAACCAGTCGAACAAGCTCCGGGTCCCGCTCGGCCTCGGCCCCGACGGCACCCCCATCGACCTCGACATCAAGGAATCCGCCCAGGGCGGCATGGGCCCGCACGGCATGCTCATCGGCGCCACCGGCTCCGGCAAGTCCGAGCTGCTGCGCACCCTCGTCCTCGCCCTGGCCCTCACCCACTCCTCGGAGATCCTCAACTTCGTCCTCGTCGACTTCAAGGGCGGCGCCACCTTCCTCGGCCTCGACGGCCTGCCGCACACCTCGGCCGTCATCACCAACCTCGCCGACGAGGCCGACCTCGTCGACCGCATGCGCGACGCCCTGCACGGCGAGATGATCCGCCGCCAGGAACTGCTGCGCGCCGCCGGAAACTACGCCTCCCTCCTGGAGTACGAGACCGCCCGCGCCGCCGGCACCCCGCTCGACCCGCTGCCCACCCTCTTCGTCGTCGTCGACGAGTTCTCCGAACTGCTCGCCGCCCACCGCGACTTCATGGACCTCTTCGTCATGATCGGCCGCCTCGGCCGCTCGCTCGGCGTCCACCTGCTGCTCGCCTCCCAGCGCCTCGACGAGGGCCGCGTGCACCAGCTGGAGTCCCACCTGTCGTACCGGATCGGCCTGCGGACCTTCTCCGCCATGGAGTCCCGGGGCGTCCTCGGCGTCCCCGACGCCTACCAGCTGCCCTCCCAGCCCGGCAACGGCTACCTGCGCAGCGACATCTCCACCCTCAGCCGCTTCAAGGCCGCCTACGTCTCCGGCACCTACCGGCCCAAGCGCCGCCCGAACGCCCGCCGTTCGGTCATCGAGGGCCAGGTCGTCGCCCTCGGCACCGAGTACGTCGCCCCGCACGTGCTGCCCGTCGCCCCCGACCCGGAGGAGGAGGCGGTGCCCGAGGAGACCGGCAGCCTCCTCGACATCGCGGCCGAGCGCCTCACCGACGCCGGACCGCCCGCCTACCAGGTGTGGCTGCCGCCGCTCGGCGTGCCGCCCACCCTGGACGAACTGCTGCCCCCGATCGGCCCCCACCCCGACCACGGCTTCACCGCCGAGGGCGAGGCCCGCGGCACCCTCAGGGTCCCCGTCGGCGTCGTCGACCGGCCCTTCCAGCAGCTCCGCGACCTGCTCGTCGCCGACCTCGGCGGCGCCGACGGCCACATCGGCGTCGCCGGCGCCCCGCAGTCCGGCAAGTCGACCCTCATCCGCACCCTGATGACGGCGCTCGCCCTCACCCACACCCCCGCCGAAGTGCAGTTCTACTGCCTGGACTTCGGCGGCGGCGCCCTGTCGAGCCTGCGCGGCCTGCCGCACGTCGGCGGCGTCACCGGCCGGCACGACCCCGACCGGGTCATCCGCACCATCGCCGAGGTCAACGCGGTCATCACCCGCCGCGAGAAGTACTTCGCCGAGCTCGGCATCGACTCCATCGCCTCCTTCCGCCGCAAGAAGGCCGCCGGGGAACTCCCCGACGACCGGCACGGCGACGTGTTCCTCGTCATCGACGGCTGGAACACCCTCCGCCAGGAGTTCATGGACCTGGTCCAGCCCCTCACCCTGATCTCCCAGCGCGGCCTCAACTACGGCGTCCACCTCGTCGTCGGCACCACCCGCTGGGGCGAGATCACCGGCGCCCTCCGCGACCAGCTCCAGACCCGCTTCGAACTCCGCCTGGGCGACGCCGTCGACTCGGTCGTCAACATGCGGGCGGCGGCCAAGGTCCCCAAGATCCCCGGCCGCGGCATCACCGCCGACCAGATGCACTTCCTGTGCGCGCTGCCCCGCATGGACGGCATCGGCACCGCCCACGACCTCGGCGAGGGCGTCGCCGACCTGGTCGACGTCGTCGCCGACCACTGGACCGGCCCCCGCGCCCCCGAGGTGCGGATGCTCCCGCTCGTCCTCGACGCCGCCGACCTCCCCGCCCCCCACGGCTCCCTGCGCATCCCGCTCGGCCTGGAGGACACCGAGGTCCAGCCGCTGTGGCACGACTTCTCCCAGGACCCGCACCTGATCGTCGTCGGCGACAGCGAGACCGGCAAGACCAACCTGCTCAAGCACATCGCGACCCAGATCATGCGGGCCTACACCCCCGACCAGGGCCGCCTCATGCTGGCCGACTTCCGCCGCGAGATGTACGAGACCGTGCCCGAGGAGTACCGCCTCGGCTACGCCGTCTCCGCCGACCCGCTGCGCCAGATGATCACCGGCGCGGGCAAGGCGATCGCCAACCGGATCCCGTCCGCCGACATCACCCCGGACCGGCTGCGGCGGCGCGACTGGTGGAGCGGGCCCGAACTCTTCGTCCTCGTCGACGACTACGACCTCGTCAACGGCTCGCTGTCGTCCCACCCCTTCGCCGCCGTCCTCGACAACCTCGCCCAGGGCGCCGAGATCGGCCTGCACATCATCGTCGCCCGCTCCGCCAACGGCGCCTCCCGCGGCCTGTCCGACCCGCTCCTGCGCAAGCTCCAGGACGTCAACACCCCGGCCGTCCTGCTCTCCTGCCCGCCCACCGAGGGCTACCTCTTCGGCGGTACGAAGCCGAAGGTGCTGCCCACCGGACGCGCGCAGCACATCACCCGCCGCCGCACGGTCCAGCTCCAGACCCCGCTGCTCGACCCCGACGGCGGGACCCCGCAGAACGGACACGAAGGATGACCGCCCCCGCCCCCGCCACCGGAACGGGGACGCATCCCGTCGGCCCGCACGTGGTGATCGCCTCCGAGGAGACGGCCGCCGCCCTCGCCCCGGTCCTGCACGAGCTGCCGCCGCTGCCCGGCGCGGTCCTGGTCCTCGCCGCGGCCCCGGACGCGGCCCCCGTCCTGCGCGGCGCCCTGCCGGACCTGGTCGGCCTCGCCCGGGAGCGCGGCGCCACCGGCCTGGTCCTCGCCGCCTCGGGCCTCGCCGCGCCCGCGCCCGGCGGCGAGCGCCCGGTGGCGTCGGTCGCCCGGACGGCTCGGTTCACGGTGATCGCCCCGGACGGCACGGTCAGCGTCGAACCCGACGGCACCCTGAGCGTCGACGGACCGGGCGGCTGGTGGCTCGCGGCCCCGGGGGAGGAGCCGTACGACCTGGGCCCCGGCTGGCCGCCGCTGCCGGAGCCCGGGAACCCGGCACTCCCGGAAGCCCCGGGGGAGCCGGAAGCCTCGGAGGAGCCGGAAGCCTCGGGGGAACCGGAAGAGGAACAGGAAGAGGCGCACGAAGAGGACCTGCTTCCGCCCCCGCCCCCGCCGGTCCCCGTCAGGGCGGAGTCCGGGGGCGGCGCCCACGCCTTCGACCCGTCCCCCGTCCAGGATTCCCCCCTCCACGATTCCCCCGTCGGGGAGACCGCCGCCGAGCGGACCGACGATGAGCGGGCCGACGGCGAGCGGACCGGGGAAGAGCCAGGGGAAGAGTCCGGGGGAGAGACCCGTACGGTCCCCGGCGGGGTCTGGCTCGGCGCCCCGCCCCGGGCGATCGAGCCGCTGATCGGC
The DNA here is from genome assembly GCF_014650175.1 of Streptomyces termitum. Taxonomy (GTDB): domain Bacteria; phylum Actinomycetota; class Actinomycetes; order Streptomycetales; family Streptomycetaceae; genus Streptomyces; species Streptomyces termitum. The sequence goes on along the minus strand of NZ_BMUL01000021.1, from coordinate 42,803 downwards.
GCCGCCCCGGACACCTACCTCCTGGGCGTCGGCTCCCCGGCCCGCCCCGCGCTGCCCGCCGGCGAGCTCCTGGACCGGGTGCCGGCGGACGCGGCCGGCGCGCGCCACCTTCTACTGGCCGCGCCGTGGGCCGACCCCGCCGACCTCGTCGCCATGGCGACGGCGCTCGCGGACGACCTGGGCCGTACGGTACGGGCGGCGATCGGCCTCCCCGTGCGCACGGCCGACGACCACGCCACCACCTTCCTCGACGGCCGGGGCGCGCCCACCTGGCAGCCCCTCCTGGTCGAACTCGCCGCCTCGCCCGACCGCCACCGCGTGGCACCGTCCGCGTGGCTGCGGCTCTCCGGCCCCGAGGAGGCGGGCCCGGCCCGGTACGCGTGCGCGGACGCGGCGGACTGGACCGCCGAAGCCGTCCCGGCGGGCCTCTGGCTGCGCCCGGCGGGCGGGACGCCGGACCCGGCCCCGCGCACGAGGAGGCCCGACCCGGCCCGCCCGGTCCTGGTCGTGGGCGACGGCGAGCACCCGCTCCCGCCCGGACTGCGCGGGGCCCTGCCCGGCATCCTGGCCGCGCTGCCGGACCTGGGCGCGACGGAGCCGTACGGCCTGGTGCTGCACGGCGCGGCGTCCGACGAGGACACGGTCCGCACCTGGGCGGAGGAACTCTCCCTCCACCACCGGCCCCCGGCGCCCGCGCCCACACCCGTACCCGCGCCCACACCCGTACCCGCGCCCGTCCCCGTACGGGATCCCGCTCCCGAACCCCCGACCGGGGAAGCCCCGCCCCCGGCCCCCGAACCCCAGGCTTCCGAATCCCCGGTCCCCGAAACTCCGGCCCCCGAACCTCCGGTCTCAGAGCCCCCGGCCCCGGAGCCCCGGCCGCAGAAGCCCCCCGCGCCCGCGCCCGTGCCCCCCGCGGCTTCCGTCCCGGCTCCCGCCCCCGGCGGCAGGAGCGGGCCGGACGACCGGGCGGCGCTCCGGGCGCTGCTGGGGGAGAAGTACCACATCCTGGCCAGCAAGACGGAGCTGCTGGCGTCCCGGCTGCCGTCGCTGCGCTCCCTCGCGCAGGACGGCCTCAAGCCGGACCTGGTGGCCATCGCGCTGTACCAGGACGACGCCACCGACCTGGTGACCCGCGAGGGGCTGGCGGCGGCGGCGCGGGCGGCGGCCCCCGGCCCCCTCACCCCGCTGCTGCGCTGCCTGGACTCGGGGCTGCGCCGGCTGCCGGGCCACTACGGGGCGGTCATGCTGGCGGCCCCGGTGGAGCGGGTCCCGCTGGACCGGTACGCGCCGGGCGCGGTCCTGGTCGAGCCCGCGGCGGTGGCGGCGGTGCCGGCGTGCGACGCGGAGCTGGAGGGCGCGGTCGAGTTCGGCGTCTGGTCCACCACGGGCCGCCGCACCTCGGTCTTCCTCGGCACGGACGACGAGCCGGAGGTGGTGTTCCCGCCGGGCACGGCCTTCTCCGTCCTCGACCTGTGCCTGCCGGAGGACGAGGCGGCGCCGATCCGGGTCCTGCTCCGCGAGATCTCCGCGGCGGAGGCCCGTCCCGAGGCGCGGGCCGACGAGCGCTTCCGCAAGCGCGACGACCAGGCCCGCACCCGGCTCACCGAGTGGTTCGAGCGCCGCGACATGCTGGAGACCGCCGACCGCCGCCCGCTCCCGGACGCGGCCCGCTTCCACGTGGCCCCGGGCGCCGTCCCGCACCAGCGGTGACCCGCGCGCGCCGGGCCCGTCCGCTCCCCACCCGGGAACGCACGGGCCCGACGCGCGTCCGGGGTTACGCCTCCTGGTCCCGCGCGGTCGCGGCGTCGACGACCGCCGCCCCCTGCCGCAGCAGCGTCTCCCGCAGGGCGTTCGGGTGCGCGTCCCGGGTCGTCAGCAGGGCGCGTTGCTGCTCGGCGACGAAGGGCCAGGTCGCGACGGCGATCAGGGTGAGGACGAGATGGGCGGTCTCGCTGCGGCCGATCCCGCCGAGCGCCTCGTCCAGCTTGGCGCACTTCGCCTCGTAGTAGGCGGCCCGCGCCTGCTGGTCGGGGAAGCCCTGGCTCCCGTAGTGGAGCCCCTCCCAGGCGATGAGCCGGGCGAGGGTGGGGTCCTTGGAGTGGTAGTCGAAGATGTCACCGACGTACCGGCGGGCCGAGTCGAGCGAGTCGGGGACGGGGACGTGGAGGCCGAGGTCCTCGTACGCGGTGCTGATGACCGCTGAGAACAGGCCCTCCTTGTTGGTGAAGTTCGCGTAGAGCCGCTGCTTGTTCACGCCCGAGGCCGCGGCGATCGCGTCGACGCGCGCGCCGGCGATCCCGTGCTCCGCGAACTCGGCCCGCGCCGCGTCGAGCAGTTTGCGACGCGTGTTGAGGGTCCTCTCCGTTTGCATGTGACCAGTATAGAGATACCAACCATCTAGTTAGTTCCAAGACACCGCAAAGAAACCAACTAGATGGTTGCACCGCTCGCCGAGGATCCGTAGCGTGATCGTCGTCGCAAGGGATTGCGGCGCATCCGTCACTACAACGGTGCATCCGTCACGACAACAGGGGATTCAGTCATGTCCGGAGACACACAGGCACTGGTGGTCGTCGGCGACCGCTTCGTCGGCTTCGCCGCACAGGAAGGCGTCGTCACGGTGTCGCAGTTCCTCACCGAACTGCGGGCCGGCGCCTACGAGGAGGGAACGGCCCGCGCCGTGCGCGCCGGCCAGGGGGTGGGCGACTTCGAGTGGCAGCTCGTCCGCGAGCAGCTCCGCGCCCACGGCCTGGAGCACCGCATGCCGCCGGTCCGGCCGGGGACCGAGCTCGCCTCCCGCTCCGAGTGCCACAAGTGCAGCGAGCCCAACGCGCTCATAGCGGACCTGCGCCGGGTGGACGACCGGCTCTTCCACGCCGCCCTGCGCCTGCACAACGACAACGAGTTACTCCTCGACCACCAGACCGGACAGCACGTCCAGGGCATGGTGGCCGTCGAGGCCGCGCGGCAGATGTTCCTCGCGGTCAGCGAGCGCTTCTTCGCCTCGGCGCATCCCGAGCGCCGCTACTACTACGTCATCGAGTCCATGAACACGGACTTCGAGAACTTCCTCTTCCCGGTCGACGCGCGGATCGAGTACCTGGTGAAGACCGCCGACACGAGCGACCCCGAGAGGATGTCGTTCGAGGTCGAGATCGGCCTGTTCCAGGCCGGCCGCCGGGCGTCCGCCAGCCGCGTCGTCTTCAGCGCCTTCGACGAGCGGACGCTCAAGCCGAAGGAGCACCGCCGGGCGGCGCAGGCCGTCGCCCACACCGTGGCGGACACCGTGACCCGGGCGGCGGCCGACCTGCGGGAGCCCGCCGGTGTCTGACCACGACGCCACCCCGGACAGCGCTCCCGCCACCACCTCGGACGCCGCTCCCGCCGTCGCCTTCTTCGACGTCGACGAGACGCTGATCTCGGTCAAGAGCATGTTCCGCTTCCTCGACTTCTACCTGGCGGCCAAGGGTGAGGGCCCGGCCACCTACCGGCGCCTGGCCGGGGAGCTGAGCCACATGGCCGCCATGGGAGTGGCCCGCGAGGACGTGAACCGCGCGTACTACCGCTTCTACGCGGGCGAGTCGGAGCGCGACCTGACCCGCTGGGGAGCCCGCTGGTTCGCCCAGGAGAGCCGGCGGGAGGACTTCTGGCTCCCGGAGTCCGTCGCCGAACACGCCCGGCTCCGCGAGCGGGGCACCCCGACCGTCCTGGTCTCCGGCTCCTTCTTCGCCTGCCTCGACCCGATCGCCGAGGAGCTGGGCGCGACCGACGCCCTCGGCGCACCGGTCCTGGTCCACGACGGGCGGCTGACCGGCGAGATCGCCGAACCGGTCATCGGCGAGGGCAAGGTGCGCGCCGCCCGCGCCTGGCTGGCCGGCCGGGGCGTCCCGGCCGAACGCTGCGCCGCGTACGGGGACCACACGAGCGACCTCCCGCTGCTGCGGGCCATGGGCGAGCCGGTCGTGGTCGGCGACGAACCGCGCATGGCGCGGCTCGCCGAGGAGCGGGGCTGGCGGCGGCTTCCGGGCCCGGCCCGGACCCCCGCCGCGGTGTGAACACCCCGTACCACCCGCTCACTCGCCCACGCACCCATCCGTTCATCCGTTCATCCACACACACCGATTCCCGGAGGGATCCTTCATGTCCGCTTCCCTGATCGTCACCTCGGAGCTGTCCGTCAAGCCCGACCTGGTCGACGAGGCCGCCGCCGCGTGGCACCGCCTGCAGGGGGAGTCCCCCGTCCCCGACCGCTCCCTCTACCGCGGTCTCGACGGCACCTCCCTGCTGGAGTTCACGCCGCTCTCCGCCCTCACCGACGTCGAGGCGCTCCGCCCCGACTGGCAGCGCCAGTTCGAGGAGCTCGCCCCGTTCGCGGAGGGCGACTTCTCCCGCGAGCTGCTCGGCTTCGTCGAGGCCCCGAAGCCGACGGAGCTGGCGCTGCCCCGGACCCGCTACATCCAGATGCGCCACGTCGAGGTGAAGCCCGCGCAGTACGCCGCGTACCGCGACTGGCGCGAGGCGACCATCTTCGACGTCGTACGGAACCACGACGACGTCCAGGTCTTCCTCGCCTACCACTCGGTCCTGAGCAGCGAGCCGGGCGTCATGTTCGTCTCCGGCTTCGACTGCCCGCCCGAGCGGTACAACACCGCCTTCACCTCGTCCCGTTACCAGGAGATCGTGCGGCAGGCGGGGGACCGGTACATCACCGGCGGCGACCGCGGCCTCTACACGAAGTTCTACGAGCGCGTAGAGCAGCAGCGATGACGGCGAACCGCTCGTACGACCTGAGCGTCACGACGCAGGGACCCGCGTACCCGCCCAGCGAGATCATGAACAAGGACGGCGACTTCGTCGTCATCGGCCGGCTCAACACCCGGTCCGGACCGAGCTGGGGGCGGGCGGTGGTCTCCGCCGCCAGCCCGCTCCCGCCGCTCGGCGAGGACCTGCCGTACACGATCGTGCGCCGGCTGCCGGACGAACTCGACGAGCGGGACCGGGAGATGGAGCTGTACACGCTCCCCCTGCCGCTGCCCTGCAACAACTACCCGATGCTCTTCGCACCGGAACAACGCCCCGACGCCCACCGGATCGAGCGCCCGAGCCACCCGCTGCACCGGGCGCCGATACCGGACCTGCGGGAGGCGGACGGGCCCCGGCTGCGGGACCCGATCACCCTGGGCCAGTGGATCAGGGCGCGGGGCCAGCTCGACGTCACGCTGACCCCGGACCGGCGCGCCGCCCGCTTCGCCTTCTCGTTCACCGGACTCATCCCCGACAGCGTGTACACGGTGATGTCGCTGCGCGAACGCGACCTGGACCCCGCGGGGCCCACCCGCCCGGGACCGCTCGGCGTGCCCAACGCCTTCTACAGCGACGAGCACGGCATGGGCCACTACCGGGCCGAACTGCCCGACCCCTTCCCCGCCCCCGGCACGCCCGGCGGGAACCGGGTGATCAACGTCGTGGTGCTGTGGATGAGCTACCAGCAGAACTACGGCGGCGCCATCGGCCACTTCGGCCTCGGGGGCGACATCCACGCCCAGCTCAAGCTCCGGGGCCCGCACTTCGGCGAGTTCACCACCCGCGACTGACCCGCGGCCCTCGCCCGTCCCGCCCTTTCCCACCCCGCCCTTTCCCTCCCCGCACGAAGGAACACCCATGTCCGAACCCCTGCGCCCCACCGCACTGATCACCGGAGCCGACCGGGGCATCGGCCTCGCCCTGGCCCGCCGCCTCGGCGCGGAAGGCGCCAACCTCGTCCTGCACTCCCACGACGCCGAGAGCCTGCGCGCCACCGTCGAGCGCGAGAAGTGGCCGGAGGAGCGGCTGCACACCAGCGTCCTCGACGTGTCCGACGCGGCGGCCGTCGAACGCGCCGTGGCCGAGGCGATGGACCGCTTCGGCGCCATCGACCACCTGCTCAACGTCGCCGGCATCGTCCACTTCGGCGGCATCGAGAAGTGCACGGTCGACGAATGGGAGCGGACGCTGCGGACGAACCTCACCGGCTACTTCCTCATGGCCCGCACCGTGCTCCCGCACATGCGCGCCGCCGGCTCGGGCGTCATCGTCAACATGTCCTCGATCTGGGGCCGCCGCCCCGCCCCCGGCACCCTCGCCTACTCGGTCTCCAAGTACGGCGTCGAGGGCCTGACCAAGTGCCTCGCCGAAGAGGCCAGGCCCTGGGGCGTCAAGGTCTCCAGCCTCGTCCTCGACAAGGTGGACACCGGCTTCCGCGACGGCATGGCCGAGTACGTCTCGTACGACGAGGAGCAGCGGGACCGGATGCTCTCCGCCGACGACGTGGCCGACGCCACCTGGGCCGTCCTCAGCAGCTCCTCCCGCGCCCACCCGTCGTCCATCGAACTCGACGCGTGGCGCTGGGTCTGACCCCGTCCGTCCCCCCAGCCCCTCACCCCCCACCCCCACCCTCCCCATCCCCCCCACACCCCCCACCCCTCGAACCACCAGAGACGGGACCGCACTCCTCATGTCCTCATCCAAGACCCTGACCGGAGTCACGGGCGGCCTGACCACCGCACTGGCCTGGGGCGGCATGTTCGCCGTCGCCCGGTCCGCCTACGACCACCTGGACCCCTTCCACCTCACCGCCGTCCGCTTCGCCCTCGGCGCCCTCATCTTCCTGGCGCTCCTCGCCGTCAGGGAGGGCGCCTCCGCCTTCCGCTACGAGGGCAACCTCGCCAAGCTCTGGATCCTGGGCACGGTCGGCTTCGCCGGCTTCAACCTGCTCACCTACGTCGGCCTCCAGTCCATCCCCGCCCAGAGCTCCTCGCTCGTCGTCGCCACCATGCCCCTGGTCACGGTGATCGTGCTGTGGATCAGGACCAAGAGGAAGCCGGCGCCCCTCGCGCTCGCCTTCACCGTCCTCGCCCTGGTCGGCCTGACGATCGTGCTCGGCGACGGCAACCCGCTCGCCGCCTTCTCCGGCGGCCTGGGCACCGGCGGACTGCTCACCCTGATCGGCGTGATCTGCTGGGTCGTGTACACCACCAGCGCCGCGCAGTTCGCCGGCTGGTCGCCGCTGCGGTACACCGCGCTGAGCTGCCTGCCCGGCACCCTCAGCATCCTGGTCGTCACCGCCGTCAGCCAGGCGGCCGGCTGGACCGGCAGCTTCGGACCGGGCGCCTACCTGGACGCCTGGTGGCAGATCCTGTACGTCGCCGTCCCCGCCACGGCCGTCGCCATCCTGACCTGGAACATCGCCAACCGGAACCTCGGCCCCACCAACGGGGTGCTGTTCATCAACCTGGTCCCCGTCACCGCGTTCGTCGTCTCCGCCTTCCAGGGCCACACCCCGACCGGCGCCGAACTCACCGGCATCAGCCTGGTCATCGTCTCCCTGCTCGGAGCCAACCTCGCCGGCCGCCGCCACGCCGCCCGCGCCGCGGCCGCGGCCCCGAGCGCCCCCGGTACGCCCCCGGGCCCCGGCACCGCCCCGGAAGCCGGTACGGCCCCGGGCACCGACACGGGCCCCGCGGCCGGGAAGGCCCCGGCGACCACCCGCCACTGACACGGCCGGCGACCCCGGCCGACCGCCGCCACAGGAAAGGCACACCACCCATGTCCCGCACCACATCGCCCTGCGTCACCGGTGTCTGGTACACCCAGGGCGGCGAACTCGAACCGTCCGCCCCCGCCTCCGCCACCACCCTCGGCGTCCTCGGCACCGGCTCCTACCTGCCGTCCCGCACGGTCGCCAACGACGAGATCGCCTCCCGCACCGGCGTCACCGAGGAATGGATCCTGCGCAAGACCGGCATCCGCTCCCGCCACTACGCCGCCGCGCACGAGGCCACCTCCGACCTCGCCGCGCACGCGGCCCGCGCCGCCCTCGCGGACGCCGGCATCCGCCCCGGGCAGCTCTCCTACGTCATGGTCGCCACCTCGACCCCCGACCACCCCCAGCCCGCCACCGCCGCGATCGTGCAGCACCTCATCGGCGCCGAGAACGCCGCCGCGTTCGACGTCAACGCCGTCTGCACGGGCTTCCTCTTCGCCCTCAACACGGCCCACCGCATCGTCCCCGAGGACGGCTACGGCCTCGTCATAGGCGCCGACATCTACTCGCGGATCGTCAACCCCACCGACCGCAGGACCGCCGTCCTCTTCGGCGACGGGGCCGGAGCCGTGGTCATCGGCCCCGTCGACCGCCCCGCCGGACTGATCGCCACGAACCTGCGCACCTTCGGCGACCTCCACCGCACCATCGAGGTCCCCGCCGGCGGCAGCCGGCTGCCCGCCCGCCACCACGGGCCGGACGACCCGGCGCACTACTTCGCCATGCACGGCCGCGCCGTCCGCGACTTCGTCACCGAGCGGCTCCCGTCGGCCGTCAAGGAGATCCTCCGCGACACCGACACCACCCCGGACTCCGTCCAGCACTTCATCCCGCACCAGGCCAACGGCCAGATGCTCCAGGAGATCGCCCCCACCCTCGGCCTCGACCACGCCGTCCACCACCTCGTCGTCGAGTCCACCGCCAACACCGGCGCCGCCTCCGTCCCCCTCACCCTCGACCTGGTCAACGGCCGGGGCGCCCTGAAGGACGGGGACACCGTCCTCCTGTCGGCCTTCGGCGGCGGCATGTCCATCGGCACGACCCTGCTCCGCTGGGCGGCGTAATCACGGCACAGGACCCCGGTTCCCCACGGAACCGGGGTCCCGCCGTTTAATCGGTGGTGCCGTGCCCCGGGCCGGGGCTATCGTGCGTGTCATCCGTTCCGGAGAGGGGCGGTGCCGGTTCGGCGCAGAAGAAGCACAGAAGAAGCAGGAGGTGAGGACATTGATGACTGTCACGGTGACGGGCTCTGCCCGCATTCAGGAGTTCATCGTTCCCACCCCTGTGGTCTCCGGCTGACATCCGTCCGACCTGCCGCGCGCTCGGAGCGCGGTGCCGGGGCCACCCTGTGAAGGGTTCCCCTTGTCTTTCCCGCTTTCCTTCCGTTCCACCACCCCTTCCTTCTCCTCCCCGGTGCTCGACGCCCACGGCTGGGACTCCGGCTGGGCCGAGGACTTCGCCCCGTACGCCGCCCAGGGGCTCGTGCCCGGGCGGGTCGTCCGGGTCGACCGGGGGCAGTGCGACGTCGCCACCGCCGACGGGACCGTCCGGGCCGACACGGCGTTCGTGACGCCGCACGATCCGCTGCGCGTCGTGTGCACCGGGGACTGGGCCGCCGTCGACCCCGAGGGCGCCGGCGACCCCCGGTACGTACGGGCCTGCCTGCCGCGCCGGACGGCGTTCGCGCGGTCCACCTCCTCCAAGCGGTCCGAGGGCCAGATCCTCGCGGCCAACGTCGACCACGCCGTCATCACCGTCTCGCTCGCCGTCGAGCTTGACCTCGGCCGGATCGAACGCTTCCTCGCCCTGGCGTGGGAGTCCGGCGCCCAGCCGACCGTCGTCCTGTCCAAGGCCGACCTGGTGCCCGACCCGGTCGTCCTCTCCCACCTGGTCGAGGACGTCGGCGCGGCCGCCCCCGGCGTGGAGGTGCTGCCGCTCAGCTCCGCCACCGGCGAGGGGATCGAGATCCTCAAGGCCGTCGTCTCCGGCGGCACCACCGTCCTCCTCGGCGTCTCCGGCGCCGGGAAGTCCACCCTCGCCAACGCCCTCGTCGGCGACGACGTCATGACCGTCCAGGCGGCCCGTGACGTGGACGGCAAGGGCCGGCACACCACGACCACCCGCAACCTCTTCGTGCTGCCCGCCGGCGGGGTCCTCATCGACACCCCCGGACTGCGCGGGGTCGGACTGTGGGACGCGGAGGCCGGCGTCGGCCAGACCTTCGCCGAGATCGAGGAGCTGGCGGCCGAGTGCCGCTTCCACGACTGCGCCCACGAGTCCGAACCGGGCTGCGCCGTCGTGGCCGCGCTGGAGGACGGTTCGCTGTCCGTACGCCGCCTGGAGAGCTACCGCAAACTGATCCGCGAGAACCAGCGGCTGGTCGCCAAGACCGACGCCCGCCTGCGCCACGAGATCCGCAAGGACTGGAAGCGCAAGGGCGCCGAGGGCCGCGCCGCCATGGAGTTCAAGCGCGAGGGCCGCCTCCGGTAACCCGGGCGCCCGAGCCCCCCGTCCGAATCCCGCCGGTGTGCGGCGGTCCGCCGCCGCACACTGGAGGCATGACGGACGACGACACCCGCTACGAGGCGGTCAGCAGCAGGGACGCGCGGTTCGACGGCGCGTTCTTCTTCGCCGTCCGCACCACCGGCATCTACTGCCGGCCCAGCTGCCCCGCCGTCACCCCCAAGCGGCGCAACGTCGCCTTCTTCCCGACGGCCGCCGCCGCCCAGGGGCACGGCTTCCGGGCCTGCCGCCGCTGCCGTCCCGACGCGGTCCCCGGCTCCGCCGAGTGGAACGTCCGGGCCGACGTCGTCGGCCGGGCCGTCCGCCTGATCGGCGACGGCGTCGTGGACCGCGAGGGCGTGCCCGGCCTCGCCGTCCGCCTCGGCTACAGCACCCGCCAGGTCCAGCGCCAGCTCACCGCCGAGCTGGGCGCCGGACCGGTGGCGCTGGCCCGCGCCCAGCGGGCGCACACCGCCCGGGTGCTGCTCCAGACCACCGCCCTGCCCGTCACCGAGATCGCCTTCGCGGCCGGCTTCGCGAGCGTCCGCCAGTTCAACGACACCATCCGGACCGTGTACGCCCGCACCCCCACCGAGCTGCGCGCCGAGAAGCCCGCGGCCGCGGCCGCCGCCACCGGCGTCCCGCTGCGCCTCGCCCACCGGGGCCCCTACGCCGCCGCCGAGGTCTTCGACCTGCTGGCCGCCGAGGCACTGCCGGGCGTCGAGGAGGTCACCGGACCGCCCGGCGCCCGCACCTACCGGCGCGCCCTGCGGCTGCCGTACGGCCCCGGCGTCGTCGCCGTCGACGAGCACGCGCCCGGCCGCTGGCTGGAGGCCCGGCTGCGGCTGGCCGACCTGCGCGACCTGACGACCGCCGTGCACCGGCTGCGCCGCCTCCTCGACCTCGACGCCGACCCCTACGCCGTCGCCGAACGGCTCGGCGCCGACCCCGGCCTGGCCGCCGAGGTCGCCGCCCGCCCCGGCGTCCGCTCGCCCGGCGCCGCCGACCCCGAGGAGTACGCCCTGCGGGCCGTCCTCGGCCCCGGGGAGTCGGCCCGGGTGCTGGCCGCCCACGGCACCCCCCTCGACGCCCCCGACGGCACGCTCCGCGCGCTCTTCCCCACCCCCGCCGCCCTGACCGGCCACCCGGTGGCCGGCCCGCTCGCCCGCGCCCTCGCCGACGGGACCCTGCGCCTCGACCCCGGGGCCGACCGCGACGAGGCCGCCCTCGGCCTCGGAGCCGTACCGGGGATGGATCCGGGGACCGCCGCGCTGATCAGGGTCCGGTCGCTGGGGGACCCGGACGTCCCCGACCCCGACGCGCCCGGGGCGGACGACGCGGGGACGCGGCCGTGGCGGTCGTACGCCCGCCGGTACCGGGCGGCGGCCCGCCGGGGCTGATCAGCCCCAGAGCACCGCCCCGGCCCACGCCCCCACGATCAGCAGGCAGGCGAAGAGCTCCACCAGGACGCTCGTCCCGGCCGCCCGCATGATCGCGCGGGTGGCCGCCCTGGCCTGGCCGTGGCCGCCGAGCCGCAGCCGCTCCGACAGGTAGATCCCGCCGACGAAACCGGGGACCGCGCCCACCACCGGCACCAGGACGAAGCCGAGGAGGGCGCCCGCGCCCGCGCACCCGATGGTCCGGCGGGTGAGCCCCACCCCCCGGAAGCGGCGCGGCGGCAGCTGCCACACCACGACCTGGGTGAGCAGCAGCAGCGCCGTCGAGGAGACCAGCAGGATCCAGGCGAGCCCGGTCTGCTCGTGCAGCGACCACCACAGCACGGCGGCCCACACCAGCCAGGTCCCCGGCACGCCCGGCGCGAGGACCCCGAACAGGCCGAGCAGCATGACCGTCGCCACCAGCAGGAGCTGCCACACGCCCATGCCTCCCAGCCTCCCGCACGGCCCCCGCCGCCGCAGGCCGCGAGGGCCGTCCGGGTGGCCGGTCAGCCCCGGGCCACCCAGCCCTTCTCGTACGCGTGCCAGCCGAGCTGGAGCCGGGTCGTCACCGCCGCCAGCTCCATCAGCCCCTTCACCCGCCGCTGCACCGTCCGCAGCCCCAGGTCGAGCTGTTTGGCGACGCTCGCGTCGGTCATCCCGGCCAGCAGCAGGGACAGGATCTCCAGGTCGGTGGGGTCGGGCCCCGGCGCCCGCTCCTCGGTGACCTGCGCGCCCGCGCCGAGCCGCAGCGGCAGCGCCTCCCGCCACACCGCCTCGAAGAGGCCCATCAGCGACTCCAGGAGACCGCTGGCGTGCACCACCAGCGCGGCGGGCTCCGCGCCCCGGCCGGTCAGCGGCACCAGCGCCAGCGACCGGTCGGCGACGATCAGCTTGGTCGGCACCCGGTCGACGACCCGGATCTGCTCCTCCCGGCCGAGCGCCGCCGACAGCTCCAGCAGCCCGGAGGGCAGGCCCAGCACCTCGCGCTCGACGACCACCCGGTAGCGCACGCCCCGGCCCGCGGCCAGCTCCTCCGCGTCGTTCTCCAGCCCGGAGACCGCGATCGGCTTGCCGGTGACCAGGGCGCACACCTCCTCGGCGGCGCCGAGCTGGAGCTGGAGGAAGCGGTGGGTGACCGCGCTCGCCCCGGTGACCACCTCGACCAGGTCGTGCACGGCCGGCTCGGCGGTCTCGGCCCGGTACTCCTCGGTGAGCAGCGCCGCCGCCAGCTCCGCCTGCTCCAGCTCGTGCCGCTGCTGGGTGAGGAGCGCGCCGAGCGCCACCGCGGGCGGCGCGGCCACCCAGCGGCCGGTGCGCGCCGAGGACTGGGCGGCGAGCCCCTGCGCCTCCAGCCGGCGCAGCGTCCGCTCGGTCTCGCCCTCGGGCAGCGACAGCCGGTGCGCCAGGTCGGTCACCTCCGCCGCGCCGAGCGCGATCAGCGCCCGGTACGCCGACTCCTGCCGCTCGTCCAGTCCTATCGCACCGAGCATCGGTTCCCGCCCCTCACCGGCCCCCGGCGGACGCGCGGCGTTCCGCGCGCGTTCTTCCGGAGACGTCCGTTCCGTTGGTTGCCTGGCGGGAATCGGCCACGGCGTATTCCCGCCTCGCCATCATCCCCGCCCCACCCCCACCTCTGCCAATGTGGCGCCACCGCAGCACCAACCACCTTCACACGCAGGTGAGTTGCACCTTTCGTTCGGATTCTGATGGGGAGAGCGATGCGCCCGATTCCGCGTACGGCCCTGGCAGCGGCGACCGCCGCCGTGCTGGCCGTCACCGCGGTCGGCCCGTCCCTCGCGGCACAGCCGCAGGACGGAACGACCGCAGACCGCCCACTGGTCGGCAGCGAGGCCCAGGCCCGGACCGGGCAGCGGCCCGCCACGGTGACCCTGGTCACCGGCGACCGCGTCCTGGTCACCCGCGACGACCGGGGCGCCCCGGCCGCCACCGTGCTGCCCCGCGAGGACGGCACCGTCCCGCTGGTCCAGACCCGCCGCTCCGGCCAGGACCTCTACGTCTACCCCGAGAACGCCACCGGCGCGCTCGCCGCCGGCCGCGTCGACGAGGAACTCTTCAACGTCACCGGCCTGGTCCGGCAGGGCTACGACGACGCCTCCACGACCACGCTCCCCCTCATCGCGGTCTACGGCTCCGACCTCGCCCGCGCCCCCCTCGCCGCCCCGCGCGGCACCCGCCGGGGCCAGGTCCTCAAGACCATCGGCGGCGTCGCCCTCACCACCGAGAAGAAGCAGGCCGCCACCTTCTGGGCGGACCTCTCCGCCCCCACCGCCCGCACCTTCTCCGCCGGGCTCGACAAGCTCTGGCTGGACCGCAAGGTCGAGGCCACCCTGGAGCGTTCGACCGCCCAGGTCCACGCCCCCGAGGCGTGGGCCGCCGGCTACGACGGCACCGGCACCACGGTCGCCGTCCTCGACACCGGCGCCGACGCCGACCACCCCGACCTCAAGGGCCGGATCGCCGCCGCCGAGAACTTCACCGACTCCGCCGGCACCGGCGACGTCCAGGGCCACGGCACCCACACCATCTCCACCGTCGGCGGCTCCGGCGCGGCCTCCGGCGGCAAGAAGAAGGGCGTCGCCCCCGGCGCCCGGCTCCTCAACGGCAAGGTCCTCGACGACTCCGGCTCCGGCGCCACCTCGTGGATCATCGCCGGCATGGAGTGGGCCGTCGCCCAGGGCGCCGACGTCGTCTCCATGAGCCTCGGCAACCCCTCCGAGACCAGCTGCGACGACCCGATGGGCGTCGCGGCCGAACGGCTCGCCCAGAACGAGAAGACCCTGTTCGTGATCGCCGCGGGCAACACGGGCCCGAGCCTCAACTCGGTCTCCTCGCCCGGCTGCGCCCCCGGCGTCCTCACCGTCGGCGCCACCGACCGCGACGACTCCACCGCCTGGTTCTCCAGCCGCGGCCCGGTCGCCAACGAGGCCCACACCCTCAAGCCGGAGATCGCCGCCCCCGGCGTCGGCATCTCCGCCGCCTCGGCCGGTGGCCGCGGCCTGTACGCCTACCGGGAGATGTCCGGCACCTCGATGGCCACCCCGCACGTCGCGGGCGCCGCCGCCGTCCTGAAGCAGCGTCACCCCGACTGGACCGCGCAGCAGGTGAAGGCCGCCCTCGTCGCCTCCGCCGAGACGGACATTCCCGGCGACGTCCGGGAGACCGGCGGCGGACGGCTCGACGTGAAGGCCGCCGTCGACCAGACCGTCCTCTCCGCCCCCGCCGTCCAGGGCGGCACCTTCCACTGGCCGCAGGACCGGAGCGACCGCACCACGGTCCAGGTGCCGTACACCAACACCTCCGACCGCCCGGTCACCCTCGACCTCGCCGTCGAACGGCTCACCGGCAACGACGGCTCCCCGGTCAGGTCCTCCGTCGCCCGCCTCGGCGAGCGCCGCGTCACCGTCCCGGCCGGCGCCACCGTGAAGGTCCCGCTCGCCCTCGACCCCACCGCCCGCCTGGAGCGCGCGCAGTACGGCGACGTCACGGGCAGGGTCGTCGCCACCAGCCGCACCGGCGTCCACGTCTCCACCCCCTTCTCCCTCTACGTCGAACCCGAGACGGTCACCCTCCGCGTCAAGCTGATCGACCGCCTCGGCAGGCCCGCCGCCGGATCGTCCTCGCTGGACGTCATCGGCACCGACACCGCCACCGGCGAACGCCGCTTCAACGACGGCGCCGCCGACCAGGTCTTCCGCCTGCGCCCCGGCAGCTACTTCCTCACCTCCTTCGTCACCACCCCCGACGCGGGCGAGGGCGCCACGCTGACCGACTCGCTCACCCAGCTGTCCCGGCCGCAGGTCGAGATCAAGAAGGACACCACCCTCGTCCTCGACGCCCGCAAGGCGGCCGAACTGTCGGTCCGCACCGACCGGCCCTCCGAGGTCCGCGGCGCCACCCTCGCCTTCGCCCGCGCCTGGGACGACCTCTGGACCCACGCCGGCACCGCCATCGGACCGCGCACCGTCCGCGCCTACTACGCCTCCGTCGAGGGCGAGGCCCGCGACGGCTCCTTCGAGTCCGGCAGCTACTGGCGCGCCGCCGCCCCGCAGATCACCTCCCTGCGCACCGGCGACGGCCTGGCCCTCCACCCGGTCACCGGCTCCACCGGCTCCGACAACCTCGACGGCACCGGCAGCGCCGGACTCGTCGACGCGGGCACCGGCACCCCGGACGAACTGAAGGCCGCCGGAGTCCGGGGCCGCCTCGCCCTGGTCTCCCTCCCCGACGACACCAACGCCGTCGGCGCCCTCGCCCGCGACGCCAAGAGCGCCGGCGCGACCGGCCTCCTCGTCCACCACGCCTCGGCCGCCCGCTGGTACCCCACCGGCGGCTTCACCGGCAACGACCTCCCCGTCCTCGCGGTCCCGGCCGCCGAGGCCGCCGCCCTGCGCGAGCGGCTCGCCGCGGGCGCGGTCACCCTGGACTGGCGGGCCACGGCGAAGACCCC
Organism: Streptomyces termitum; assembly: GCF_014650175.1. Classification (GTDB taxonomy): domain Bacteria; phylum Actinomycetota; class Actinomycetes; order Streptomycetales; family Streptomycetaceae; genus Streptomyces; species Streptomyces termitum. The sequence goes on along the minus strand of NZ_BMUL01000021.1, from coordinate 26,809 downwards.
GTACGTCTACACCCTCGGCTTCCCCGAGACCGGCGAGATCGGCCGCGACCGCGCCTACCGGGTCCGCGACGCGCGCCTCGGCCGCTCGGACGTCACCGTCCACTCGGCCGGTGTCGCCGCCGACTTCATGAACTTCCCCACCGCCCACCGCCCCGGCGGCCTCTCCGTCGGCTTCGCCGGCCTGGAGACGGTCCCCGCCCCGGGCACCCGCACCGAGTACTACACCCCCGGCGACACCGCTTGGCAGCAGATGACCGGCAGCAGCTTCCCGTACGGCGAGCTGATGATCGGCGACCAGCACGCCTACACCCCCGGCGAGCGCCGCACCGAGACCTGGTACGACGGAGTCACCGCGCCGACCGCCCCGCGCGACGCGACCGGCGCGCCGGTCCTCGTCGCCGAACGCCAGGGCAACCTCATCGGCTTCGCCGCGGCGATGTGGGGCGACGGCACCCACCACGCCGAGCCCGGTTCCTTCGGCGACCTCGGCAACCTGCGGCTGCGCCGCGACGGCGAGCTCATCGGCGAGAACGCCTGGCCCTTCGGCGCCTTCGAGGTGCCCGCCGAGCCCGGCACGTACGAGCTCGAACAGAACACCATGAAGATGGGCAACCGGAACTGGGCCCGCTCCACCTCCGTCCAGTCGGTCTGGAAGTTCACCTCCCGCCTCGACGAGACCGTCTATTCTCAGGGCGTCCCGATCCTCTTCCCCCGGTACGACCTGCCGGCGGACGGGCTCAAGACCCTCGCCGCCACCGACGGCCAGAAGATCGGCCTCACCGTGACGGGACACGCGGGCTACCGCCCCGCCGCCCTCACCTCGGCCGCGCTGTCGTACTCCTACGACGGCGGCACCACCTGGACCGAGGCACCGGTCACCCGACAGGGCGACGGCTGGTCCGCGACCGTGAACCACGCGGGCGCGACGGGGAAGCAGGTCACCCTGAAGACCGAACTGACGGACGCCAACGGCAACTCCGTCACCCAGACCGTGGTCCGCGCCTACGACGTGCGCTGACCACGCCGGTCCGCCGGGCGTCCTTCCCGTGGGGGGTGGGGCCGTCCGGCGGACCACCCGTTCGCCGCAACGCTTTTCGCCGTGTCCCGTTTTCCGGCGCTCCCCGCGGTGGACAATAAGGGCATGACGCAGCAGGGGGACAACTGGTGGGACGCGCTCTACGACGACGCGGCGGAGGACACCGCCCCGGCGGCCTCGGGCGACAGCCTCGACGCCCGCTTCGCCTCCGCCACCCGAGCCACGGCACCCACCCCCGCCACCCCACCACCACCCTCCGCCCACCCGGCCGTCCCGGCCCCACCGGCGCCGCCGGTCGCACAGACACCCCCGGCACCACCGCCCCCGGCTCCTCCGGTACCCCGGACCCCGCCGACCCCGGCCCCTGAGCCACCGCTTCCGGCGTCCGCCCCGCCGGCCCCGGCTCCGCCCCAGGCCCCGGCGGTCGCGCCCGCGCCGTCCGGTACGGCGCCGGTCCCGCCGGTCCCGGCGCCCGAACCGCCCCGTCCGGAGCGGGCCCCCCGGGCGCCGGGGGCCGGGCCGACCCGGTCCGTGCTCTCCCCGCCCGCCCGGCCCGCCGAGCCCCCGGCCGAGCCCCCGGTCCGGCGGGTGCCGGACCCGGCGGGTGCCGGACACGATGAGTCCCCGTCGGACCCGTCCACCCCGCCCGCGCCCTCCCTGTTCGAGCCGCCGGTCAAGCCGTCGGCGCCCGTGCGGGCCGTGCTGGCGCCCGCGCCGTGGGAGCCGCCGGAGGGCGGGGACGGCGGGCCCCGGACCTTCCCGTCGCCGCCGCCGGTCGCGCCGGAGCCGGTGGGGGAGGACGTCACCGTTCAGGTGCGGACGGGGGCGGGGCACGAGCCGACGGTCCAGGTGCCGCTGCCCCGGCCCCGTACCGGCTTCGTCGGCAGCAGACCGCCCACGTACGAGGCCGAGCCCACCGCGCTGCCCGTCGCCCGGCCCGGCGACCTCGACGGCCTGGCCGCCGACACCGTCCTGGACGGCGCCCGCTACGGCGCCGCCACCCTCCGCGCCGCCTCCGTCCGCGGCGACTCGGCCCGCTACCGGGGCGAGCCCCGCCGCGACGCCCTCCTCACCGCCCGCTTCGGCCACGACGAGGCCGCCCTCGTACTGGTCGCCGTCGCCGCCGGGTCCCGCGCCGCCGAGGAGGCCCACCGGGCCGCCGCCGACGTCTGCCGCTGGATCGGCGAGGCCGTCGGCCGCAGCCACGCCCGGCTCTCCGAGGACATCCGCACCGGCCGCCGGGGCGAGCTCAAGTCCGGGCTGCACCGGCTCACCGACCGGGCCTACGGACGGCTGCGGGCCGGCGCCGCCGAGCGCGGCCTCGCCCCCGACGCGTACACCGCCACCCTCCGCTGCCTGCTGATCCCGGCCGACCCGGAATGCCGCACCCGGGTCTTCTTCGGGGTCGGCGGCGGCGGGCTGTTCCGGCTCAGGGACGGCGCCTGGCAGGACATCGAGCCGCTGCTGCCCGACCCCGCCGCCGTCACCGGCGAGCCGGTCGTCGGCTTCGGCTCGACGCCGCCGGGCGGGGTCCCGGAGGCGACGGAGGAGGGCGACCGCCTCACCCTGGACCTCGGCATCGCCACCGCCCCCGGCCCGCTCGTCGAGGAGCCGGTCCCGCCGCCCGCCGAACCCTTCCGGTTCCGCGCCTCGGTGGCCCGCCCCGGCGACACCCTGCTGCTCGCCTCGCCCGGCCTCGCCGAGCCGATGCGCGGCGAGCCCGCCCTCGCCCGCGAACTGGCCGCCCGCTGGGCCGGCGCGGAACCGCCGGGCCTGGCCGACTTCCTCGCCGACACCCAGCTGAGGGTGACGGGGTACGCCGATGACCGTACGGGGGCGGCCGTCTGGGAGGCGTGACGGGCCGGGCCGTGTGTTGATGGACCCATGGCCAAACAGAACGTAGCCGAACAGTTCGTCGACACCCTCGTGCGCGCCGGTGTGAAGCGCCTGTACGGGGTGGTCGGCGACAGCCTGAACCCGGTCGTCGACGCCATCCGCCGCACCCCCGCCATCGACTGGATCCAGGTGCGGCACGAGGAGACGGCCGCCTTCGCCGCGGGCGCCGAGGCCCAGATCACCGGGAGCCTCGCCGCCTGCGCGGGCTCCTGCGGCCCCGGCAACCTCCACCTCATCAACGGCCTGTACGACGCCCACCGCTCGATGGCCCCGGTGCTCGCCCTCGCCTCGCACATCCCGTCCGGCGAGATCGGCCTCGGCTACTTCCAGGAGACCCACCCCGACCAGCTGTTCCGCGAGTGCAGCCACTACAGCGAGCTGATCTCCAGCCCGAAGCAGATGCCCCGGCTGCTGCACACCGCGATCCAGCACGCCGTCGGCCGCGGCGGCGTCTCGGTGGTCTCGCTCCCCGGCGACGTCGCCGACCAGCCCGCCCCCGAGAAGGCCACCGGCAGCGCCCTCGTCACCAGCCGCCCCGCCGTCCGCCCCGGCGACGCCGAGATCGACGAACTGGTCCGCATGATCGACGCGGCCCAGCGGGTCACCCTCTTCTGCGGCAGCGGCACCGCAGGCGCCCACGACGAGGTGATGCGGTTCGCCGAGACGCTCAAGGCACCCGTCGGCCACGCCCTGCGCGGCAAGGAATGGATCCAGTACGACAATCCTTTCGACGTCGGCATGAGTGGGCTGCTCGGCTACGGCGCCGCCTACGAGGCCACCCACGAGTGCGACCTGCTGATCCTGCTCGGCACCGACTTCCCGTACAACGCCTTCCTCCCCGACGACGTGCGGATCGTGCAGATCGACGTCCGCCCCGAACACCTCGGCCGCCGCTCCCGGCTCGACCTCGCCGTCTGGGGCGACGTCCGCGAGACGCTGCGCTGCGTCACCCCCCGGGTCCGCGCCCGCACCGACCGCCGCTTCCTCGACAAGATGCTGAAGAAGCACGCCGAGGCCCTGGAGGGCGTGGTCAAGGCGTACACCCGCAAGGTCGAGAAGCACGTCCCGATCCACCCCGAGTACGTCGCCTCCGTCCTGGACGAACTCGCCGACGACGACGCCGTCTTCACTGTCGACACCGGTATGTGCAATGTGTGGGCGGCCCGCTACCTGACCCCCAACGGCCGCCGCAGGATCATCGGTTCGTTCAGCCACGGCTCCATGGCCAACGCGCTGCCGCAGGCGATCGGCGCCCAGTTCACCGATCGGGGACGGCAGGTCGTCTCGCTCTCCGGCGACGGCGGCTTCTCCATGCTCATGGGCGACTTCCTCACCCTCGTCCAGTACGAACTCCCGGTGAAGATCGTGCTGTTCAACAACTCCTCGCTCGGCATGGTCGAACTGGAGATGCTGGTCGCCGGGCTCCCCTCGTACGGGACGACCAACCACAATCCGGACTTCGCCGCCGTCGCGCGGGCCGCCGGGGCGTACGGCGTCCGGGTGGAGAAGCCCAAGCAGCTCGCGGGCGCCCTCAAGGACGCCTTCAAGCACAAGGGCCCGGCCCTGGTCGACGTCGTCACCGACCCCAACGCCCTCTCCATCCCCCCGAAGATCAGCAAGGAGATGGTCACCGGCTTCGCGCTCTCCACCGGGAAGATCGTCCTCGACGGGGGAGTGGGCCGGATGCTCCAGATGGCCCGCTCCAACCTGCGCAACGTCCCCAGGCCCTGACGCCCCGCCGGGCCGGGCACGGGCCGGGCCGCGAGGGCGGGGCATGGGGGCGGGCTCGCGGGGCAGGCTTCTGCGTGAACCTGTTCGAAGCGATCGTGGGTGGGGGCCATGAATCGAAAGGCACGACAGCCGACCCGACAGCCGATCCGACAACCGACCCGTCCGCCGGCCCACGAGCCGACCCGTCCACCGGCCCACGAGTCGGCCCGGTCGCCGGACCGTCCGCAGGCCCGCCGGCCGGGCCGGCTGCTGAGAAGGGTCGGCGGGGCCGATCTGACCGCGGTTCCGGAGGTCCGGCACGCCTTACGGGAGCTCCTCGGGTCCTGGGGCGAGCCGGGCGCCGGGGACGTGGCGGAGCTGCTCACCAGCGAGCTGGTCACCAACGCCCTGGTCCACACCGGCCAGGGGGCCGTCGTCACCGCCACCGTCGTCCCCGAGCAGCTGAGGGTCGAGGTCCGCGACTTCGAGCCGGGGCTCGACCGGCCGCCCGTACCGCCCGCCGACGACGGTACGAGCGGCCGGGGCCTCTTCCTCGTTCGCGAACTCGCCGACTCCTGGGGAGTGGAGGAGCAGGGCACGGGGAAGGTCGTGTGGTTCGAACTGAACGGCGGGGCCGCCTGAGGGGCGGCCCCGCCGGGGGTGGGAAGCCGGGGTCAGCCGAGCTTCCGCTCCATCTCTGAGATCTTGGCCTCCAGGTCGTCCAGGAGCGGCAGCCCCTGGGTGTCGTCCTCGGCGGTCAGATCCACCGTGCGGGACCTACCGGCCCCGACGGCTTGCAGGGAGGGCCGGGGTCTGAGCGGCAGCTGTCCCGGATCCGCTATGGCGGGTTCCGCGACGGCCGCCGGTACGGCCGCCGTCGCGGAACCCGGGCCGGAGCCGGGGCCCTGGCCCCCGCCGGTCGCGCCGGCGGAGCCGAGCGCCGCCACCTCCACCTGCCGCCCGCCGCCCCGGCCGAAGGCGCGGTGCTGGCGGTTGAGCGCCTTGATCTGCGCCCGGTCGAGCTTGGCCTGCTCGCGCCGGCGGAGCCGGTTCTGCTCCTTCTCGCGCCGGTCCTCGCGGACCTCGTCGACCGCCTCGTCCAGGGTCCGTACGCCCTCCAGGAGCATCAGCGACCAGGCCGCGAAGGTCTCCCGGGGGGCCCGCAGCCACCGCACGATGCGGATCTGCGGCAGCGGGCGGGGCACCAGGCCCTGCTCGCGCAGCGCCGCCCGGCGGGTCTGCTTCAGCGCCCGGTCGAAGAGGACCGCCGCCGACAGGGACATCCCCGCGAAGAAGTGCGGGGCCCCGTCGTGGCCCAGACCGCGCGGCGCGTGCACCCAGTTGAACCAGGCGGCCGCACCGGCGAAGAGCCAGACCAGGAGGCGCGAGCCGAGGGCCGCGTCGCCGTGGCTGGCCTCGCGGACGGCGAGCACCGAGCAGAACATGGCGGCGCCGTCGAGGCCGAACGGCACCAGGTACTCCCAGCCGCCGGTCAGGCTGAGGTTCTGCCGGCCGAAGCCGACCAGTCCGTGGAAGGAGAGCGCCGCCGCGACGGCGGCGCAGCAGAACAGCAGCCCGTACGAGGCGAATCCGTAGACCGCCTCCTTGCGTCTGCGACGCTCCTCGCTGCGCTCCCAGGAGTCCTCGGCCGCTGCCTGGTCACCGGCGCGCTTACCGCGCGCGAGCACCGCGACCGCCGTCAGGACCCCCGCCACCATCACGCCGCCCGGAAGCAGCCAGTCCAGCGATATGTCGGTCAGTCTCATGCGGTGTCCCTCGCATCGCAGTGGGGCTTGTGGCGGCCCATACTGTCCGACCGACCGGCGGACCCACGGGGTTTCGGGGCAAGAGCACGCCAACGGGGTGCCAGGGCATACGAATAGGTACGTTCTGGTCGAACGCCAGCCCGGATGGGGAGAGTTGGGTTCGATTTACGCCACTCGTTCGAGTGGCGTAAGTGTCGGAAGGGTCAGGCGGTCGCCGCGAGCCGCCGGACCCGCTCCTCGTCACAGGTGCGCGGACAGGTCAGACAGGTGTCCTCGGGCCGCAGCGTGTAGAAGAGGCAGCAGGCGGCCCGGTCCCGGGTGGGACGCGCCGTGCCGTCGGGCGCCCCGGCCCCCGGCAGCGGACGGAACCCGGCGCCGCCCGCGTACGGCTTCTCCGGGCGCCGCTCGGGCAGTCCCGCAGGCCGCCCGGCCCGCCCGGCCGACCCCGGCATCAGCAGCTCCAGCTCCGCCACCGCCCGCTCCTCCTCGCCGAGCAGCGCGCCGACGTACCAGAGGCTCTCGACGATCTCGTCGGTCACCATCCCCCACAGCGCCCGGCGGCCGCGCCGCATCCGGGGGCCGAAGCCCTCCAGGAGGGCCTCGAAGTGCTCGGCGAGCGAGGCCCGCACCTCGGCCCGCAGGGCCTCCTCGCCGTCGACCACCCGGGCGCCGGGCAGCGCGGCGGCGGGGTCGCCGGGCAGGCAGGCGAACTCCTCGATCCGGACCGCCAGCCGGCCCTGGACGCGCTGGAAGGCGACGGCGCCGGCCGGCAGCCGGGGCACCCGCCGGTGCAGGAACCACGGCACGGTCACCAGCAGGCAGGCGGGCCAGCCGTAGCGGTGCAGACCGAAGGTGGCGACCACGTCGGGGCGGCCCCGCTGTCCGTAGTCGCGGAGCACCTGCGCGTCGTCCCAGGCGAGGAAGGCGTCCAGCCGCTCGCCGCCGGCCGCGAGCTCGGCGGCGCCGAACCAGCCGGCCCCCTCCGGCAGCCGTTCGCCCGGGGCCGTCTCCTCTATCCGCAGGCCGGAGAAGACCTCGGCGAGCCGGGCGTACGAGGCCGCGACGGGCGAGGCGAGGGGGGCGGACAACAGGGCGGGGACGGTCATGCGGACCACCGAATCGCGAGCGTTGACAGGTTAGCCTTACCTTACCCGATTCGGTCTCGCGTCTCACCACCGGAGAACCCGCTCCCACCTGCGCCGCAAGGGCACGGCCCCGGGGAACGGCCCGTTCGCCTATGGTGCACAGAGGGCCCCCGCCACGCGAGCCGGGCCCGGCACGAGGCCGCAGGAGGACCCGGGTGGAGCAGGGCGCAGCGCGCGAGCGGGCGACGGAGGGACCGTCCGTGCGATTCGGCGACCCCGCCCCCGGAGCCGTACGGGCCCACGAGGCACCCCGCGATCCCGGAGCCGTACGGGCCCACGGGGCGATCCGGGGGCCCGGGTCCGGGGCCGTCCACGGCGGCGAGGCGGCCGGAGCCGTACGCGGCGCCGAGGCGGCCGGAGCCGTACGGACGAGTGAGGTGCCCCGGGTGCCCGAGCAGGCGCGGGGGGAGCATCCGCCCGCCGAGGCGCCGCTGCCCGGGGAGGGGCCGCGCCCCGTCCGGCGGCATTCCGTCCGGAGCCAGATCCTCGACGCCCTGCGCACCGCCCTCGTCTCCGGCGAGCTGCGTCCCGGCGAGGTGTACTCCGCCCCCGCGCTCGGCGAGCGCTTCGGCGTCTCCGCCACCCCCGTCCGGGAGGCCATGCAGCGGCTCGCCGTCGAGGGCGCCGTCGAGGTCGTCCCCAACCGGGGCTTCCGGGTCGTCGTCCGGGGCCCCCGCGAACTCGCCGAACTGGCCGAGGTGCGGGCCCTCATCGAGGTCCCGGTGATGCTGCGGCTGGCCCGCACCGTCCCCGCCGCGCGGTGGGCCGCGCTGCGCCCGCTCGCCGAGGCCACCGGTGCCGCCGCCGCCCGGGGCGACCGCGCCCACTACGCGGAGACCGACCGCGCCTTCCACCGCGCGGTCCTCGCCCTCGCGGGCAACGAGCAGCTCCTCGTCGTCGCCGACGACCTGCACCGCCGCTCCCAGTGGCCGCTGCTCAGCGCCCCCGTCCCGCGCCACGCGGACCTGGTCGCCGACGCCGCCGAGCACACCGCCCTCCTCGACGCCCTCACCGCCCACGACCTCCCGGTCGTCGAGGCCCTGGTGCGGGAGCACTTCGCCGGCGCCGACCGCTGAGACCGCCCCCCGTCCCGGCCCTCGGTGCGGCGTCGCTTTCCGGACACTCCCGGCGGGCGCCCGCGCCGACTAAGGTCGGGGGCGTCAGCCCGTACCGCGTCGCCCGTGAGGTTGCCCCATGCCGTCCGCGACCCCGTCCCCGGCGGACGGACGCCGGCCCGCCACCGGCACGGAACCCGGCGCCACCGCCCTCCTCGGCTGGCTCACCGACCCCGACGCGCCCCGGCTCTGCCTGGTCAGCGGCGCCCCCGGCCGGGGCAAGACCGCGCTCCTCGGCTGGCTCGCCGCGCACGGCACCCGGGCCCGCCGGGGCCGCCCCCGCACCGAGCGGGCCCTCGTCCCGCTCGCCGGGCAGAGCGCCCTCGGCGCCGCCTGGACGCTGGCGAACCGGCTCGGCGTCGTCGCCCGCACCCCGGCCGACCTCGTCCACGCCCTCGCCACCAGCGAGGCCCGCCGCCCCGGCCGCCCCGTCCTCCTCCTCACCGACCTGCACGCCGCCGCCGAACCCGCCGCCCTCGCCGACCTGCTCACCGCCCTCGCCGAGGTCGGCCGGATCCGGCTCGTCGTCGAACTCCGCCCCGGCACCCCCGCCCCCGAGGCCGCCCGCACCACCGTGGTCGACCTCGACGAGGACGGGGACGACGAGGGCGACGAGGGAGGCACCGGCGGCTGGAACGGCCTGCCGGGCGGCCCGGCCCGGCCGCTCCCCGACCTCTCCGACCCGGTCGCCGTCTGCGCCGCCGACCCGCTCCTGGTCACCACCGGCTACGCGACGGCCGCCGACGGCGACGACCACGGGGGACTGCGCGACGCCTGGCTGCGCGCCGGGCAGGCGCTGTGCGCGGCGGACGGACCGGCCGGCCGGGCGCTGACCCTGCTCACCGCGCTCGGTGACGGCGCCGACCCCCGGCTGCGGCCCGCCCTCGCCGACCGGGCCGGTCCCGCCCCGTGGCGGCTGCGCTGGGCGCGGCACCGGGGCGACGTCGCCCCGCCGTGGCCGGGCCCGGTCGCCGTGCTCGGCGCCACCGCCGAGGGGCCCTCCGCCGGACTGCTCCTGGCGGGCGACCGGACGGGCACGGTCCGGCTGCTCCGGGAGGCCGACGCCGGCGGCGAGGGGCGGCTCGCCCACCGGGTCCCGGGCCGGGTCACCGCGCTCGCGCCGACCGCCGACGGCACGGTGCTGCTGCTCGACGAGCACGGCCGGCTGCACACGGTGCGGGGCACCGCGCCCCGCCCGCCCTATCTGGAGCGGCTGACCGACGCCGTCTCCACCACCCTGTCCCGGCACCCCGGCACCGCCCTCGCGGCCATCGCGGGCTCGGTGGTGGTGGGGGACCGGCTCGGCTCCGTCCACGCCTTCGGGGTGACCGGGCTGCACCAGGCCGCCCTCCACAGCGGCCGGGTCACCGCCGTGACCGCCGTCGGCGCCGAGGCCCCCTTCGTCTGCTCGGGCGGCGCCGACGGCACCGTACGGCTCTGGACGCCGGGGCGGCCGCCGGTGCCCGAACCGCTCGCGGAGCGCCGGGCGCCGGTCGTCGCCCTGCACGCGGCCCCCGCCCCCGGCGGCCCGCTCGTCGCCGCCGCCTGGGCGGACGGCCGGGTCGAGCTGATCCCCGCCGAGGGCGGTCGGCGCCGCTCCTTCCGGCCGGGCCCGGCGGTCCGCGCCGTCGCGGTCACGGCCACCGGAGCCCTGCTGGTCGGCACCGACGAGAGCCTCGTCTGCCTGGAACCGCAAGGGAACTGACGGACGATCACATGGCGGTACGGGGGGTCAGCTGGCCCGCCAGCCAGGTCGGCACCCCGCCGAGGAGCCGGAAGAGGCGGCGGGCCTCGGCGCGCAGCCGGCCCGCCTCCGGCTCCGTCTCGGTGTCGGCCAGGGCGGTGAGCGCCGGAGCCGTACCGACCAGATAGCCCAACTCCTCGCGGATCCGCAGCGATTCGGCGAATCCGTTCCGGGCCTCGGCCAACTCGCCCTCGCGCAGGGCGAGTCCGGCGAGGTGGCGCCAGGTGGAGGAGAGCAGGAGCCGGTCGTCCTGGGCGGTGGCGCCGGCGTGGGCGCGGCGGTACGCGGCGCGGGCCGCCTGCGGGGAGTCGCCGAGGTTCTGGGCGACGAGGCCGCGCCGGTAGTCGAGCAGCGGACGGCCCGCCGCCGAGGGGGAGATGAGGGCGGCGGCGCGGCCCAGCGCCATCCGGGCCTCGTCGGCGCGGTCGCGGACCCGCAGCAGGGTGGAGGCGTAGGCCAGGTAGCCGCGTTCGCAGGCCGCCGCGCCGCGCTCCTCGTCACCGGTGGCGACGGCCTCGGCGGCGCGCAGCGCCTCCTCGGCGTCGGCCCAGCCCTGTTCGGTGTAGAGACAGCGCTCGATCAGCAGCGAGGCCCGTTCGAGCGCCGCGGCGGGCTCGTGGGCGCGGGGGGCGAGCAGGGCCGCCGCGTCGGCCCAGCAGGCACGGGAGCGGAGGCGCCATATGGCGGTCTCCACCGGAGTCTCCTTGCCGTGGGCGAGGGACGGATCGCCGCCGTCCTCCGATTCGGAACCAGACATGGCGGTGTCCGCCACATTGCCCTCCCCGAGCGCGCCGTCGAGCTGTTGAGTAGGACGGCATCTCAGCACGAAGGGGAGACCCCGGCCAAGGGGTCGGGTGAAATTTTTCACAAAGCCGGGCGGGGAGTGGGGCGCCCGGTGCGGAGCGGTTCCGACGGGGCGTCAGGGGCTCCCGGGGCCCGTGATCACGGCGGTGATCAGCGGTGCGAGGGGGACGCCGGGCCGCTCCGGCGGGACCCCCGAAGGGCCCCGCCGCCACTCCGACGGAGTCAACCGAAGGAGTGAATTCCGTATGCCCCTCCCCGGGGGAGGGCCCGGCCGCGCGCCGGCCCGACGGCGCGCCGGGCCGCGCGCCGGGCCGTCCGCGCATCCGCCCGTGCCGCGCGTCAGCTCATCCGCAGCGCCAGGAAGAAGTCGAGCTTGTCCTCCAGGCGGGACAGGTCGCGGCCGGTCAGCTGCTCGATCCGGCCCACCCGGTAGCGCAGCGTGTTCACGTGCAGGTGCAGCCGGGTCGCGCAGCGGGTCCAGGAGCCGTCGCAGTCCAGGAACGCCTCCAGGGTCGGGATCAGCTCGGCCCGGTGGCGCCGGTCGTAGTCCCGCAGCGGGTCGAGCAGCCGGGCGGTGAAGGCGCGCCGCACGTCGTCCGGGACGAAGGGCAGCAGCAGCACGTGCGAGGCCAGCTCGTGGTGGCCGGCCGCGCAGACCCGGCCGGGCCGGGCGGCGGCCACCCGGCGGGCGTGCCGGGCCTCCTCCAGGGCGCCGCGCAGCCCCTCCGCCGAGTGCACGGCGGCGCTGACGCCCAGGGTGAGCCGCCCGTCGTCGCCGAGGCCCGCCGAGAGCGGGGCCCGTACCGCAGCGAGCAGCGCGTCCGCGTGCAGGCCCAGGGCGGTCTTCGGGGCGTCGTCCTCGCTGTCCGGCAGCGGCCCGGCGGCCAGCGGGACCAGTGCGACGGCCTCCTCGCCGGTGTGGGCGACCGCGATCCGGTCGGACGAGTCGGCGCCGGCGGTCGCCGGGTCCACCAGGACCTCCTCCAGGAGCGCCTGGGTGACCGGGCCCGCCTCCACCGGGGGCTGCCCGCCGTCCTGGTCCCACTCGACCCGGGCCACCACGACCTGCCAGTGCGGGGCGGCGCCCAGGCCGGGCAGCAGCACCGGGGCGGCGACCCGCAGCCGGGCGGCGATCTCGGCGGGCGCCGCGCCGGTCTGCACCAGCTCCAGCACCTCCTGGGCCAGCCGGCGGCGCACGGTGCGGGCCGCGTCGCGCCGGTCGCGCTCCACGGCGATCAGCTGGGTGACGCCCTGGAGCAGGTCGAGCCGGGCGGCCGGCCAGTCCCCGGCGTCGGCCTCGACGGCCAGCAGCCAGTCCGACAGGACGGTCTCGCGGACGTCCCGGGGGACCGGCCCGGCGGCCCGTGCGGTGTTCCGGATCGGGAACAGCGAGTACGCGGTGCCCTGGACGGCCAGCCGGTGCGGGCCGCGCCGGCCGGTCCGGGTGGCGGCCAGGTGCTCGCCCGCCAGCGCCGCCGCCAGCGCCGGTTCCAGGGGCTGTCCGGCGCCCGCGACCTGCCGCCCGGTGGGGGAGAGGACCCAGGCCCGCAGGTCCAGGTCGGAGCCGAGCAGGTCCAGGACCGCCTCGGGGCCGCCGCCGGCCGGACCGGAGGTCATCAGCCGCCGGTGCCGGTCCACGACGGCGGCCAGGTCGCCGGCCCGCTCGCCGGAGACCTGTCGAACAACGTGCTCGGTGATCGTCGCGAACGCAACGGATTCGTTGACCGCGAACAGCGGCAGCCGGTGGCGCGAACACGCCTGTACGAGATCGTCGGGGATGTCGCCCAGCTCCGCCTCGCCGGCCGCCAGCGCGGCCACCCCGGCGGCGGTGAGGATCCGGACGAAGGGCTCGGCGTCGGCCGGCTCCCGCAGCCAGGCCAGGCCGGTGAGGACCAGCTCGCCGCCGGACAGGTACCGACTGGGATCCTTGAGGTCCGTGGTCATCACGCCGCGGACGGAGCGGTCCAGCTCGTCCTCGCCGCCCAGCAGGCGCAGCCCGAGCGCGTCGTTCTCCAGCAGTGCGCGCAGCCGCATCGTCTCGCCGCCGTTCCTTCGAGTGGTGGTGGGGTCGGGTGCCGACGGGTGCCGGGCGCCGACGGGTGTCGTGTATTCGACGGGTGGGAGGCGGCGCGATGGTGTCACTGTTTCCAGGGGAAAACAGCGAGGTACGCGTGCCCCGCCTTTCGTTCGAATCTACAAGACGTGCCGGGGCACCGGCCAACTCCTTCATGGTTTCGGTCACTGCACACCGGGCCCGGCGGGCTTGTGTACTGGGCCACACACCGCGTGAACAGGACATGAACACGAAAGTCGAGGGCCGAACGTCCCTGAGGGCCCGGCCGTCCGACCCCGATCGCCAGAATCACTTAGAAGAGAGCCACCATGGACTTCCTTCGCCCCGCCAGCTGGGAGGAGGCGCTCGCCGCCAAGGCAGAGCACCCCACGGCCGTGCCCATCGCCGGCGGTACCGACGTCATGGTCGAGATCAACTTCGACCACCGGCGCCCCGCGTACCTGCTGGACCTGAACCGCATCGAGCTGCTGCGCGAGTGGGAGGTCGGCGAGGAGAACGTCCGGCTCGGCGCCTCCGTCCCGTACACCCAGATCATGGAGAACCTGCGGACCGAGCTGCCCGGCCTGGCGCTCGCCTCCCACACGGTCGCCTCCCCGCAGATCCGCAACCGCGGCGGTGTCGGCGGCAACCTCGGCACCGCCTCGCCCGCCGGCGACGCCCACCCCGCCCTCCTCGCCGCCGGCGCGGAGGTCGAGGTCGAATCGGTCCGGGGCAGCCGCCTCATCCCGATCGACGCGTTCTACACCGGTGTGAAGCGCAACGCGCTCCAGCCCGACGAACTGATCAAGACCGTCCACATCAAGAAGGCGGACGGCCCCCAGCAGTACTCCAAGGTCGGCACCCGCAACGCGATGGTCATCGCCGTCTGCGCCTTCGGTCTCGCGCTCCACCCGGAGACCCGGACCGTCCGCACCGGCATCGGCTCCGCCGCGCCCACCCCGATCCGCGCCAAGGAGGCCGAGTCCTTCCTGAACGCGGCCCTGGAGGAGGGCGGCTTCTGGGACAACGGGAAGATCATCACCCCGTCGGTCGCCAAGCAGTTCGCCGACCTCGTCTCGGCCGCCGCCAACCCCATCGACGACGTCCGCGGCACCGCGAAGTACCGCCGCCACGCCGTCGGCATCATGGCCCGCCGCCAGCTCGGCTGGACCTGGGAGCAGTACCGCGGCACCGGCCGCACGCTTGAGGGAGCTGCATAACCATGCGCGTCAATTTCACGGTCAACGGTCGTCCGCAGGAAGCCGACGACGTCTGGGAGGGCGAATCCCTCCTCTACGTGCTCCGCGAGCGCCTGGGCCTGCCCGGCTCCAAGAACGCCTGCGAGCAGGGCGAGTGCGGCTCCTGCACGGTCCGCCTCGACGGCGTGCCGGTCTGCTCCTGCCTGGTCGCGGCCGGCCAGGTCGAGGGCCGCGAGGTCGTCACCGTCGAAGGGCTCGCCGAGTTCGCCAAGGAGCGCGCCGAGCACGGCGGTTGCGCCTCCGGCGCCTGCGGCACCCCGCTCGACGCCGCCAAGAAGTGGGAGGCGAAGCCCGGTCAGGACTCGCAGACCGGCGAGGGCGTCGAACTCAGCCCGATCCAGCAGGCGTTCATCGACGCCGGCGCCGTCCAGTGCGGCTTCTGCACCCCCGGCCTGCTCATCGCCGCCGACGAGCTCCTGGAGCGCAACGCCTCCCCGTCCGACCAGGACATCCGCGAAGCCCTCTCCGGCAACCTCTGCCGCTGCACGGGCTACGAGAAGATCCTCGACGCGGTCCGCCTCGCGGCCGCCCGTCAGGGAGAGGCGGTCTGACCATGGCCCAGCACACCCGCACCGTCCCGGCCGGCACCCCGACCGACGTCACCCAGAACCACGTCAAGGGCGGCATCGGCGAGTCCACCCTCCGCCCGGACGGCACCCTCAAGGTCACCGGCGAGTTCGCCTACTCCTCGGACATGTGGCACGAGGACATGCTGTGGGGCCAGACCCTGCGCTCCACCGTCGCCCACGCCGAGATCGTCTCCATCGACACCTCCGAGGCCCTCGCCACGTCGGGCGTCTACGCCGTCCTGACCTACGACGACCTCCCGGCCGCGATGAAGAACTACGGCCTGGAGATCCAGGACACCCCCGTCCTGGCCCACGGCAAGGTCCGCCACCACGGCGAGCCGGTGGCGCTGGTCGCCGCCGACCACCCGGAGACCGCCCGCCGCGCCGCCGCCAAGATCAGGATCGAGTACCGGGAGCTCCCCGTCGTCACCGACGAGGCGTCCGCGCTCGCCCCCGACGCGCCCCTCGTCCACGAGGGCCGCGACGACCACCACTCCGGCCACGTGCCGCACCCCAACATCGTGCACCGCCAGCCCATCGTGCGCGGGAACGTGGCGGAGGCCCGGAAGCGGGCCGACGTCATCGTCGAGGGCGAGTACGTCTTCGGCATGCAGGACCAGGCGTTCCTCGGCCCCGAGTCCGGCCTCGCCGTGCCCGCCGAGGACGGCGGCGTCGACCTCTATGTCGCCACCCAGTGGCTGCACTCGGACCTCAAGCAGATCGCCCCCGTCCTCGGCCTGCCCGAGGACAAGGTCCGCATGACGCTCTCCGGCGTCGGCGGCGCCTTCGGCGGCCGCGAGGACATCTCGATGCAGATCCACGCCTGCCTGCTCGCCCTGCGCACCGGCAAGCCCGTCAAGATCGTCTACAACCGCTTCGAGTCCTTCTTCGGCCACGTGCACCGCCACCCGGCGAAGCTGCACTACGAGCACGGCGCCACCAAGGACGGCAAGCTCACCCACCTCAAGGCCCGGATCGTCCTCGACGGCGGCGCCTACGCCTCGGCCTCCCCGGCCGTCGTCGGCAACGCCTCCTCGCTCGGCGCCGGCCCGTACGTGGTCGACGACGTCGAGATCGAGGCCGTCGCCCTCTACACCAACAACCCGCCCTGCGGCGCCATGCGCGGCTTCGGCGCGGTCCAGGCGTGCTTCGCCTACGAGGCGCAGATGGACAAGCTGGCCGCCAAGCTCGGCATGGACCCGGTGGAGTTCCGCCGGCTCAACGCCATGGAGCAGGGCACGCTGATGCCCACCGGCCAGGTCGTGGACTCCCCGGCCCCGGTCGCCGAGCTGCTGCGCCGGGTCAAGGCCCGCCCGCTGCCGCCGGAGCGCCAGTGGGAGACCGCGGGCGAGGGCGCGGACGTCCGCGCGCTGCCCGGCGGCCTCTCCAACACCACCCACGGCGAGGGCGTCGTCCGCGGCGTCGGCTACGCGGTCGGCATCAAGAACGTCGGCTTCTCCGAGGGCTTCGACGACTACTCGACCGCCCGCGTGGTCCTCCAGGTCATCAACGGCGAGCCGGTCGCCATGGTCCACACGGCCATGGCCGAGGTCGGCCAGGGCGGCGTCACCGTCCACGCCCAGATCGCCCGCACCGAGCTGGGCGTCACGCAGGTCACCATCCACCCGGCCGACACCCAGGTCGGCTCCGCCGGCTCCACGTCCGCCTCCCGGCAGACGTACATGACCGGCGGCGCGGTGAAGAACACCTGCGAGGCCGTCCGCGAGAAGGTCCTGGAGATCGGCCGCCGCAAGAACGGCTCCTACCACCCCGCCTGGGCCACCGCCGAACTCCTCCTGGAGGGCGGCAAGGTCGTCACCGACGGCGGCGAGGTCCTCGCGACCCTCGCGGACGTCCTGGAGGGCGAGGAGCCGGTCGACGTCGAGCTGGAGTTCCGCCACCGCCCGACGGTCCCCTTCGACCTGCGCACCGGCCAGGGCGACGGCCACGTCCAGTACACCTTCGCCGCGCACCGCGCGGTGGTCGAGGTCGACACCGAGCTCGGCCTGGTCAAGGTGATCGAGCTGGCCACCGCCCAGGACGTCGGCAAGGCGCTCAACCCGCTCTCCGTCGTCGGCCAGATCCAGGGCGGTACGACCCAGGGCCTGGGCGTCGCGGTGATGGAGGAGATCATCGTCGACCCGAAGACCGCGAAGGTGCGCAACCCCTCCTTCACGGACTACCTCATCCCCACCATCCTCGACACCCCGACCATCCCGGTCGACGTGCTCGAACTCGCCGACGACAACGCCCCGTACGGGCTGCGCGGCATCGGCGAGGCTCCCACCCTGTCGTCCACCCCGGCCGTCCTCGCGGCGATCCGGAACGCGACGGGCCTGGAGCTGAACAAGACGCCGGTCCGCCCCGAGGCGCTCACCGGCACCCTGTAGGCCCTCCGGGCGGTGCGTGCCTCCCAGGAGCGTCACACCTTCCCCGCCCGCACCGCCCGGAGCAGCGGTACCCGCACCATCGGAGCCGTACCGGAGCACCACCCGCACCACCAGAGCACCACCCGTACCACCAGAGCAGTACAAGCATCACGGAGCAGCACAGAGCGACACCGCACCACCCCGTTCGTCTCGGGCCGTCCCCCGGGTCGTGCAGCCACAGCGTTTCCCAAATCCCGTCGCTACGAGTCCCCCTCGGACGGGTGCCCCTTTGAACCTTGGGAGTAGGCCCCATGACCCAGTCGTCCGTGGAGCCGAAGACCACCGCCGAGGACGCGGGCTCCGGCTCGCGCAACCCCGCCGGACGGTCTTGGCTCGACCGGTACTTTCACATCTCGGAGAGAGGATCCTCCGTCGGCACGGAGATCCGAGGCGGCATCACCACCTTCATGGCGATGGCGTACATCCTCCTGCTCAACCCGATCCTGCTCGGGGGGCCGGACGTCGACAAGAACGTCCTCGCCTCCTCCGCCGTCATCACGGCGACCGCCTTCGCCGCGGCGGTGACCACCCTGCTGATGGGCTTCGTCGGCAAGGTGCCGCTCGTGCTCGCGGCCGGCCTCAGCGTCTCCGGCGTCCTCGCCACCCAGGTCGTGCCCCAGATGACCTGGCCGCAGGCCATGGGCATGTGCGTGGTCTACGGCGTGGTGATCTGCCTCCTGGTGGTCACCGGGCTCCGCGAGATGATCATGAACGCCATCCCGCTGCCGCTGAAGCACGGCATCACCATCGGCATCGGCCTCTTCATCGCCCTGATCGGCTTCAACAAGGCCGGCTTCGTGGGCGCGGGACCGCAGTTCGGCCCGCCCGTCACCATGGGCTCCGGCGGCACCTTGATGGGCTGGCCCGTCCTGATCTTCGCGGTCACCCTCCTCGCGATCTTCGCCCTCCAGGCCCGCAAGGTCCCCGGCGCCATCCTGATCGGCATCGTCGGCGGCACCGTCCTCTCGCTCATCGTCAACGCCGTCGCCGACATCCCGGCCAAGGGCCCCGGCTCCTGGGCCAACGGCGCCCCCGAGCTCAAGGGCGGCGCGGTCTCCAGCCCGGACTTCTCCCTCTTCGGAGACGTCTCCTTCGGCGGCTGGGGCGACGTCGGCTACATCACCGTCGGCGTGATCGTCTTCACCCTGGTCCTCGCCGGCTTCTTCGACGCCATGGCCACCATCATCGGCGTCGGCACCGAGGCCAACCTCGCCGACGACAAGGGCCGCATGCCCGGCCTCTCCAAGGCCCTCTTCATCGACGGCGCGGGCGGCGCGATCGGCGGCGTCTCCGGCGCCTCCGGGCAGACCGTCTTCGTGGAGTCCGCCACCGGCGTCGGTGAGGGAGCCCGCACCGGCTTCTCCTCGGTGATCACCGGCCTGTTCTTCGCGGCCTGCCTCTTCTTCACCCCGATCACCCAGATCGTGCCCCGCGAGGTCGGCTCCGCCGCCCTGGTCGTCATCGGCGCGATGATGATGATGAACGCCAAGCACGTGAACTGGGGCGACAGCTCCGTCGCGATCCCGGTCTTCCTGACCGTCGTCCTGATGCCGTTCACGTACAGCATCACCCCGGGCGTCGCCGCCGGCGTCATCGCGTACACCGTCATCAAGGTGGCGCAGGGCAAGGCGCGCGAGGTCGGCGCGTTCATGTGGTGCCTGACCGCGATCTTCATCGTGTTCTTCGCCCTTCACCCGATCGAGGGCTGGCTCGGCGTCAGCTGACGCCCGCCCGCCCCTTCACACAGCCGAGGAGACCGACATGCTGGACATCGCCGAGGAGCTGCACCGGTGGGTCGAGCAGGGACGCGACTTCGCCGTGGCCACCGTGGTGGCCGTCGGCGGCAGCGCGCCCCGGCAGCCGGGCGCCGCGCTCGCCGTCGACGGCGAGGGCACGGCGATCGGATCGGTCTCCGGAGGCTGTGTGGAGGGCGCGGTGTACGAGCTGTGCCAGACGGCGCTCGCCGACGGCCGGACCGTCGTCGAACGCTTCGGCTACAGCGACGAGGACGCCTTCGCGGTCGGCCTGACCTGCGGCGGCATCATCGACATCCTCGTCACCCCGGTCCGCGGCGGGGTCTTCCCCGCCGCGCTGGCCGCCGCCGTCTCGGGAGAGCCGGCGGCCCTGGCCCGGATCGTCTCCGGCCCCGGCGACCTGCTCGGCCGGGCCCTCCTGGTCCGCCCCGACGGCTCGTACGAGGGCGCCCTCGGCGGCCATCCCGAGCTGGACCGCACCGCCGCCGCCGAGGCCCGCGCCCTCCTCGACGCCGGCCGCACCGCCACCGTGGAGATCGGGGAGGACGGCAGCCGCTGCGGACAGCCGCTGACCCTGCTCGTCGAGTCCTCCGTCCCCGCCCCCCGCATGATCGTCTTCGGTGCCATCGACTTCGCCTCCGCCCTCGTCCGGGTCGGCAGGTTCCTCGGCTACCACGTCACCGTCTGCGACGCCCGGCCCGTCTTCGCGACGAAGGCCCGCTTCCCCGAGGCCGACGAGATCGTCGTCGCCTGGCCCCACCGCTACCTCGCCTCGACCGAGGTGGACGCCCGCACCGTGCTGTGCGTCCTCACCCACGACGCCAAGTTCGACGTCCCGCTCCTCCAGGCCGCCCTGCGGCTCCCCGTCGCCTACGTCGGCGCGATGGGCTCCCGCCGCACCCACGAGGACCGCAACGCCCGGCTGCGCGAGGTCGGCGTCACCGAACTCGAACTCGCCCGGCTGCGCTCCCCGATCGGCCTCGACCTCGGCGCCCGCACCCCGGAGGAGACGGCCCTCTCCATCGCCGCCGAGATCGTCGCCGACCGGCGCGGCGGCAGCGGCGCCTCCCTCACCGGCGCCCACACCCCCATCCACCACGACGGCCCCGACGGCCCCCTCGCGGGCCGCATAGGCTCCGTCGCCTGACGGCCCCCTCCCGCGCGCCCCGCGGAGGTGCCGCACGGCCCGGCCGCCCCGAGCGCCCGCGCCCGCCGCGGGTGCGACACCCTCGGCGTCCCGCTCACGGCGACCCCCGCCCCGCACCCCGGGAGCGCCTGAACCCGCCGCCCCCGGCGCCCTCAGGAACGGCCCCACGCGTACGACGGAGCCCCGTCCGCCCCGGTCGGCAGGACCAGCGGGCCGTTGCCCTCGCGGATGTCCCGGAAGACCCGGGGCTCACCGGCCAGCCGGCCGTCGGGCCCCGCGGTGACCGCCAGGGCGTGCCGGCCGAGGCAGACCGGGCGCTCGCCCTCGGGCCGCTCGCAGAACAGCAGCCAGCCGCCGAAGCGGTCCACCCGGCCCGGCAGCAGGCTCCCCACCGTCGAGAAGTCGGCGGTCACCGCCTCCGGCAGCCCGCCCCGGCCCCGCAGCCACTCCTCCGCCGAGGCCCGCACCGCCTTCTCGTACCGCTGCCGCTCCTCGAAGGGCCGGACCACCCCCACCTCGGCCGACTCCCGGTCGATCCCGCCGGGCCCGAAGCGGTACGACACCCGGTGGTACGCCCCCCGGCCCAGCGCGGCCAGCCGGTCGGCCGAGGTGAACTCCAGCAGCGCCGGCTGCCCCGCGCCCTCCCCGGCCGGTCCGGCCGCCCGCTCCGGTGGTACCACCTTCACGGAGAGCGCGGCAGGCGGCGCCCCGCCGTCCCGCGTCCGGGCCCGCGCCCAGCGCTCCAGGCAGTCGCCGAGGGACGCCACCAGGGGCCGTACGGTCTCCGCTCCGACGGGCGCGGCGACCCACGGCCCGGTGCCGTCCGCGGACAGCCCGCGCACCGGATGGCCGCACGCCTCGAACTCGCGCCGCAGCGTCCGGAAGTCCTCCGCCTCCCGGACGGCCCGCGCGAGCCCGTCCCGCAGCCGGTCCTCGCACGGCCGCCCCTCGCAGTCCGCCTTCTCCGCGTCCACCCGCAGCCGGACGAAGGCGTCGGCGTCGTCCGCGATCCGGAAGGTCACCTCGGAGCCGCCCGCCTCCGGGAAGAGGGTCCGGGCGCCGATCACCGCCAGCCGCCCCGGCGCGACCCGCTCGGCGACCTCGACGGCGCGCTTCTCGTCGTCGCCGGTGTCGAAGGTCCCGCAGCCCGCGGCGCCGACCGCCGCGAGGACCAGGGCGAGCGCCCCCGCGAGGCGCCGCGCGCCGTGCCGTGACCGTGCCATGAGGTCCACCCCCGGGTGCCGTACCGCCGTGTCCTGGGGCGACGGTAGGCGGGACGCCGCGCCCGCGCGTGAGTAGCGGTACTCACCCGGCGGACGCTGTCCTACCCGGTCGTATGGCCTGATGCGAAAGGAGCGCCCTACGCCCGCCGCAGCCCGCCGAGCAGCAGCTCGGCCAGCTGGTCGTACGCCTCCGCGTCCCCGAGGCCGGTGGCCGAGGCCACCTGCCGCCGCTGGATGCGGACCATGACGGAGGCGATGACGTCGGCGGCGAAGGCCACGTGGACCTCGCGGAAGACCCCCGCCCGGACGCCCTCCTCGATGAGCTGCTGGACCCGCCCGGCGGCGGCCCGGGTGTTCCGCTCGTACACCTCGGCGGCCGGTTCGAAGGCGGCCACGTCGTCGAAGAAGCGCGGGGAGACCGGAGCCAGCTCGGCGGAGACCGCCCGCAGATAGGCGGAGAGCCGCTCGGCCGGTCCGCTCGCGGCGGCGAGGACCGCCTCCACACGGGCGGTGGCGCGCCGGAAGAAGTGCACGACGGCCGCCCTGACCAGCTGTTCCTTGCTGTCGGCCAGGCCGTACAGGGTGCGCTTGGAGCAGTGCAGCCGGGCGGCGAGGTCGTCGAGGGTCAGCTGGGCGAAGCCCTCGCCGACGAGCAGGGCGACGAGGTCCTCGAAGAGGGCGGAACGGCGTGCCGCTCCGCGGCCCGTGAGCTTCGGGGTGACGGCGGCGGAGGTCTCGATCACCCGCACAGTATGCCGCTCCGACCGGCCGGGGGTTCCTCCCGGCGACTTCTGCGCTATTTTTAGCGGTACTGGAGTACCCGTCCTAGTACCACTTTGCGCGCCGATGGAGTCGCCATGGATGTCGACCGCCTGCTTCCCACCCCCGAGGCGGCGGACCTCATCGCCCTCACCCGGGAGATCGCCGACAGGGAACTCTCCCCCCGGGTGAACGAGCACGAGGCCGCCGAGACCTATCCCGAGGGCCTCTTCGCCACCCTCGGAGCGGCCGGCCTGCTCGGCCTCGCCTACCCCGAGGAGTACGGCGGCGGAGGCCAGCCGTACGAGGTCTACCTCCAGGTCCTGGAGGAGCTGGCCGCCCGCTGGGCCGCCGTCGCCGTCGCCACCAGCGTCCACACGCTGGCCTGCCACCCCCTCTACGCCTTCGGCACCGAGGCGCAGAAGGAGCGCTGGCTCCCCGGGATGCTGGAGGGCCGCGCCATCGGCGGCTACAGCCTCTCCGAGCCGCAGGCCGGCTCCGACGCCGCCGCCCTCTCCTGCAAGGCCGAACGGCAGGAGGACGGCAGCGGCTACCGGATCACCGGCACCAAGGCGTGGATCACCCACGGCGGCCGGGCCGGCTTCTACTCCCTCTTCGCCCGCACCGCCCCCGGAAGCCACGGCATCTCCTGCTTCCTCGCCCCCGGCAGCACCGAGGGCCTCTCCTTCGGCGCCCCCGAACGCAAGATGGGCCTCCAGGCGGTCCCCACCACCTCCGCCTACTGGGACGGCGCCCTCATCGGCGAGGACCGCCTCATCGGCACCGAGGGCCAGGGCCTCCAGATCGCCTTCAGCGCCCTCGACAACGGCCGCCTCGGCATCGCCGCCTGCGCCACCGGCCTCGCCCAGGCCGCCCTGGACGCCGCCGTCGACTACGCCAACGAGCGCACCACCTTCGGCCGCCGCATCGTCGACCACCAGGGCCTCGGCTTCCTCCTCGCCGACATGGCCGCCGCCGTCGACGCGGCCCGCGCCACCTACCTGGACGCGGCCCGCCGCCGCGACCTCGGCCGCCCCTTCAGCCGCCAGGCCAGCGCCGCCAAGCTCATCGCCACCGACACGGCGATGAAGGTGACGACGGACGCGGTCCAGGTCCTCGGCGGCTACGGCTACACCCGCGACTTCCCGGTCGAGCGCTACATGCGCGAAGCCAAGATCATGCAGATCTTCGAGGGAACGAACCAGATCCAGCGCCTCGTCATCAGCCGAGGGCTGGCGAAGCCGGAGAAGTAGCAGGTCGAACCATGTGTGACGAGGGCTGGGCTCGCCCCGGGAGCTGCGGGGCCACCCTGTGCGGAGCGCCCCTTGGACGCCGCTCGGGAGAAATCCGGGGCGAGGGGGGAGGCGTGTGGGGAGGAAGGCGGGGCGCACGGCCTTTACGAGGGCACGGAGCAGCCCTCACCACCGACCGCGCGGTCTTCCCCCTGCTGCGCCCTGGTCGGCCTGCGACCGCCCCGCCCGGACATCCCAGGCGGGGCGGCGGCCGTCCAGGCCGGACCGGCCCACCTCGGCGATGCGAGGTGGGTGTTTTGCCGGTTTCAGCGAAAGTTGCTCGAAGGGTGCCCGATGTGGGGTAGAAGTGCAGGTCAGGAAGACTGCTCCCCGCGCCTGCGGGGATGGACCCAAGCCCCGCCCGACCCTGGGCGACGGCCCGTTCTGCTCCCCGAGCCTGCGGGGATGGACCCTGGGCGGTGCCGGAGAACCGCGCCAAGCCGAACTGCTCCCCGCGCCTGCGGGGATGGACCTCGTGAAGTACGAACAGGTACTTGCGCAAGTTCCTGCTCCCCGCGCCTGCGGGGATGGACCCGAGGAAAAGGCCGCCGCCGCGGCCGGGGTCACCTGCTCCCCGCGCCTGCGGGGATGGACCCCGGGCCCGCACGGCGGAGATCCACGCCAGGGCCTGCCCCCCCGCGCCCGCGGGGATGGACTCGAACACGCTTGCCGAGACCCTGAGTGCGTCCACGCGGAGGGTACGAACGGTGCTGAGGTCGAAGCGTTCTTGAGCCACTGGAGAGGGTCTGCTCATAGCCTGCGTGATCCCGACGGGCGGCCTGGTGGCGGTCTGCCATGGCGCGGATCGGCCGGGCCGGCTCTCCTGACACCCATGGTCAGGGTCCGTAGGATCGCGCCCATGATTCGTGCGGTGGTGTTCGACGTCGGTGAGTGCCTGGTGGACGAGACCAGGGAGTACGGCACGTGGGCGGACTGGCTCGGTGTACCCCGGCACACCTTCGCGGCCATGTTCGGCGCGGTGATCGCCCAGGGCCGGGACTACCGCGAGACCTTCCAGGCGTTCCGGCCGGGCTTCGACCTCTACGAGCAGCGGGAGGCCCGCGCCGCCGCCGGCCGGCCCGAGCAATTCGGCGAGGAGGACCTCTACCCCGACGTCCGCCCCGCGCTCGCCCGGCTTCGCGCCGATGGCCTGTGGCTCGGGATCGCGGGCAACCAGACCATCCGCGCCGGGAAGATCCTGCGCGAGCTGTTCAGCGAGGACGTCGACCTCATAGGCACCTCCGACGACTGGGGCGCATCCAAGCCCGATCCCGAGTTCTTCCACCGGGTGGCCGAGGTCGTCCCCTTCGAGAACCCCGAGATCCTCTACGTCGGCGACCGCGTCGACAACGATCTCCGTCCCGCTGTCGCCGCCGGAATGGAGACCGCGCTCGTCCGCCGGGGGCCCTGGGCGACGATCCAGTGGAACGACGAGGAAGCCGTCAGCCTCCCGACCTTCCGGGTCGAGAGCCTGACGGAACTGTCCGGGAACATCGCCCAGTTCAACGGCCGAGGGCACTGACGGTCGTCTCCCAGCCGTACAGCCGGTCATCGAGGTCCTGGACGCAGCGCTCGTGCTGCCACGGCGCGAGCGCGCGCCGGACCTCCCGGACGCGCTCCATGCCCGTGGCGTACCAGGTGTTGCACAGCTGGTCGAGTGCGGCGACGGCGTACTCGCACGCCTTCTCCGGGTTCCGGTCGGCGGCCTCAGGGCGGAGCTGCCTCCTTGACCTCCGGATCGAGGGAAGCGGCTTCTTCATGTTCGGCAGCAGGGATGCCGGACATGGCGGCGCCCCGACGGCCAACTGGGGCTGTACGGGGGCGCGATCGGGAGTACCGTCCTGAGTGTTCAGGTCAGAACGGAGTTCAGCATGCCCCTTTCCAGCGACGAGCACATCGGTACGCGTGTACAGATCGCCCGCAACGCCGCCGGGCTGACGCAGGTGGAGCTCGCGGGCTTCATCGGCCGTACGGAGTCATGGGTCGCCAACGTCGAGCGCGGGCGGCAGCCGCTCGACCGGTACAGCGTCATCACCGCCATCGCGGAGCGCTGCGACGTCGATGTGGTCTGGCTCCTCGGACAGCCCTACCGGCTCCAGCGCGGCGGCGGCAACCTCGCCCACGCTCACATCCCCGCCCTGCGCACCGGCCTGCGCCGCGCCGGACTCATCCTCTCCGGCCACCCCGGTCTCGCCCCGTCGGGCGTCCGGTCCGCGCTGGGCGACATGACCGCCCGCGCCCGGAAGGCCAACACCGCGCGCCAGGCGGCGAACCTGCCGGCCGTCGCCTCTCTCCTCCCGTCCCTGATCGAGGACCTGAACACCGCCGTCCTCGTCTCCGAGGGCCGCGCCCGGGAGGACGCGCTCCGCCTCCTGGCGGACGCCGCCCGGACCGCCCGGATGTGCCTCAACCAGCTCGGCTACCCCGACCTGGCGTGGTCGGCCGCCGAGGTCGCGGCCGGTGCCGCGACGAAGCTCGGCGACCCGGTCGTCCGGGCCGCCGTCGCCTGGGACCGCTGCGGCGCGCTGCTGCACCAGGCGTCCCTCGGGGAGGCGATCGCGGTCGCGGAAGCCGCCCTGCGCGACCTGGAGCCGCTCGCCTCCGACTCGGCTGCCGACAGGCCGGCCGTTTCCCTGCGCGGTGCCCTCCACCTTCGGTGCTCCATCGCCCATGCCCGGGGCGGCCGGAGCGACGATGCGTGGGCGCGGATCACCGCGGCCCTGGAGGACTCGGAACGGCTCGGCCCGGAGTGGTACGACCTCGACCGCCACACCGTCTTCGGGCGGGGCACGGTGGCCGTGCACGCGGCCGAGGTCGGCGTCGAGGTCGACCAGCCCGACACGGGCCTGGGCCGGGTGACGGAGGCGAACATCGCCGAGATCCCGAGCCGGGAGCGCCGTACCCACTACGCGATCGACGAGGCTCGTGCGCTGCACCGCATGGGCAAGAGCCCGTCCGCCGTGACGAAGCTGAAGGCGGCCGCGCAGGGGGCCCCGTACTACCTGTACTCCGACCCCATGGCCCGCGCCCTAGGTTCTGTCGTCAAATGTCACGCCCACATCAGGAGTGATGCGAGAGTGACGGCTGCTTCGTAGGACTGGGCGGTCT
>NZ_BMUL01000020.1 GCF_014650175.1 Streptomyces termitum | reverse complement strand
GACGACGGTGCCGTTGCAGTTCACCAGCACGAGCCCGTCGGGCAGGGCGTCGAGTATGGCTGCGAGGCGAGCAGCGCCTCGGGATGGCCTGCTGCTCACGACGACGTTTCCTCCCTGACGCCTGCATGTGACCACGGAATGTGCCCGTGGTGTGGGCCGCCCGGCATGTGCCACGGCGACCGGCCGGCCCCATCTTGCCCCTGGGGCGGCGGCCCTGTCACTGAGGGAGTCTAACGGCGCCCCCGGCCGTCAGCCCCGGACACCCGGAAGCAACGGCTCCGCGTTCTCCCAGCGGGCGATCTCACACCCGTCCGAACGGGAGAAACGGGCGTCGATCCGCCGCCCCTGCCAGGTGCCCGTCACCCGCGCCGTCACCGGCCCGCCGTACACCTGTGCGCACAGGCCGCCGGCCGGCACGGGGGCGAAGGGGTCCTTCCCCTCCCGCGCGAACCCGCCGAGCCGCTCGCACGCCCGCGCGGCGGCCGGATGGTCGCCCCCGGCCCGCGCGCCGTCACAGGTGAGCGTCCACGTCCCGTCGGCGTCCGGGCGCCCGCTCTTGGCGACGACCACCGTCAACGAGTCCGGCTGCGGCGCCGAGAGCAGGGGCAGCGGCGGCAGCGGCAGCGCGGCGGCGCTCCCGGCGGCGGTGGCCGCCGACGTCACGACGGCGGCGGCGAGGACGAGACTGCGCAACAGCATGGACATCTCCGGGAACGACGGACAGCGGACCGTGGACGGCGAACCTCGGGCGGCGCACGGAGCGCCCCCACCCCTCCTAACGCTGCGGACGGAAGGGCGTTGCGCAAGCCGGGTGCGCCGGGCGGGGAGGCTTTGCCCTGGCGCCCGTCCGCCTAGTACGGTGAAAGCGATTGGTGACAGGAGGCTCGCCTGTGTCATCATCTGCACGCACCCCGCGCAGGCGCGAGGTGCGAGGAGGCGTCGCCTAGTCCGGTCTATGGCGCCGCACTGCTAATGCGGTTTGGGGCTTACCCCCCATCGAGGGTTCAAATCCCTCCGCCTCCGCCCCCAGGAAGCCCCGGCCCCACAGGCCGGGGCTTCCGCCGTTCCCACGGCTTTCCCCCGTCCCGGCCTCTTGCGTCCCTCGCGCCCCTCCCCTTGCGCCCCCGCTGTGACCCCGGTCTCTTCCATCTCCCCAGGCCCCGCCCCCACCCCTGGAACCCCACCCTCCGCCCCTCCCCCGACTCCCTCCCCGCACGGCGTTTGCGCAGGTCAGGCGGGGTGGGGGAATCGGATTTCACATGACGGCGGCAGTCATGTAATGTTCTTCCTGTCGCCGGGAACGAAGCCGAAAGGCAGAGGGAACGAAGACAAGAAAAAAGAACAAGCACTCGTAGCTTAACGGATAGAGCATCTGACTACGGATCAGAAGGTTGCAGGTTCGAATCCTGCCGAGTGCACACAGATCAGAGGCCCCCTGGACATCGTCCAGGGGGCCTCTGGCATCAGCGGATGACATCAACGGGTTCATCGTCGGGTGCTTGCCTGGCTGGCACCCGCCAGGGGGGACAGCACATGGATGGTTGGATACCGCTCCTGTTGCCGCTTGCGTTCAGTGCTTGCGCGCTTCTGGTCGCTTTCGACTACCGAAACTTTGGCCTGAAGGTCTACGACCTGATGGCCCGGCGGTCCCCGGGGGGTGGTCTGGACCCAAGGTTCACCCCTGACGCGCTGAGAGTGCTTGCTGGTTTTCTCGGAGTGATCTTCCTGGTGGCCACCGGTGTCCAGATGATCGGCCTGCTCTAGGCCCTGTCCCGCGAAGACCCGCCGGACAGGACCTAGAGCAGGCCGATCAGAGAGCCGCTGCTGACGATCTCGCGGCGGTCGAGCATGCCCCGCACGTCGGCCGGCGGGATCCACTCGATCCGGTCCGACTCGTTCTTCTCGGTCGGCGGGCCTTCGCAGGTGGCCCCGTCGGCCCGGAAGACGTGGTGCTGGGAGTCGGTGATGCCGTTCGCCGCCTCGGCGTAGATCAACGGCTCGATGGGACCAGGGCGCCAGCCGGTCTCCTCCAGAACCTCACGAGCCGCCGCTTCAGCCGGCGTTTCGCCTTCCTCGACCAACCCCATGTGCCGGTTCGTGGGTGTGGGGTGCGCGGGCGGCTCGGGTGGGGCGCTTGCTTGGCCATCGGCGGAGCCCGGACGTCGGTTGGGTCCCGGACGCGTTCTCCGGGCCGCCCTCTGACAGACCGGGGATGCAGCCATTCCATGCGGAGCTGGATCCCCCGTGGCCGACCGCGCGTTCACGAGCCTAGGGGCGGGCACTGACAGCGGGCGGGCGTTGTCAGGGGCGGGGGGTGTGGGGTTTAGTGCAGGTGATCGTCTTTTTGGCCGAAAGTTGGGGGTAAAGGGCATGGCGCTCTTCGGGAACGCGCACGCGATCGATCCGGCGCAGGCGCAGCAGGACTACGCGCGGCTGCTCGGGGCGGGGGAGCAGGTGAACGCCGCGTACCTGCTGATCCGCGACGTCATCTTCTTCACGGACCGGCGGCTCGTGCTGGTCGACAAGCAGGGGATCACGGGCAAGAAGGTCGAGTACCACTCGATCCCGTACCGCAGCATCACGCACTTCGCCGTGGAGACGGCCGGCACGTTCGACCTCGACGCCGAGCTGAAGATCTGGATCTCGGGCCAGGCGCTGCCGGTCACCAAGACCTTCACCAAGGGCGTGGACATCTACGAGGTGCAGGCGATCCTCACCCAGTTCGTCGCCCGCTAGGCGCGAACGGGGGGAAAGAAAGGGGAAGGTTCCAGGTTTGCCTGGGGCCTTCCCCTTTTGGGTGAACTCGGCCGATGTGCATGTCAGTTGAATATGCCTTCGGCTTACCGTGCGGGTGGAGGTGATCATCGTTGAACGCGATCGACATCGATGACTTCGTACGGGCCGCGGCCGGACAGGGGCTGCGGCGGCTGGCGGCCGTCGACGGGGAGCACTGGTTCCCCCTCGTGGACGTGGCCCGCGGGCTCGGCTACGGGGAGCCGCGCGCGGCGCTGCGGAGCGTGGCCCTGCCGAGCCGCTGCCTGGCACCCGCCAGGGAACTGGCCCCCAGCCCCGGCATACTCGCGCGCAGCGGCATCCGCGGCACCGCCCGCATGGTGAGCCTCTCCGGGCTCGTGCAACTCGTCACCGCCTGCCGCAGGCCCGAGGCCGCGCCGTTCCGGGCCTGGGTGGGCGAGCTGGTCTCCGAGGTGCAGCGGCACGGCGGGTACGCGCTCGAACCCGCGCCCGCGCACGAGGGGTTCGTCCTCCCGCACGAGCTGGTCGACGTCCTCGTCCGGCTGGAGAGCCGGTTCGGCGACGGCGCCGGCTTCTTCGCCGACCACGCGGACTACGCCGAGCTGCTGCGGACCACCCGGAGCAGCCTCTCAAGGGTCGCCGACTCCCTTGAGCGGAGCTTCGCCGTGCCCCGGCAGCGCACCGGCGGCGGCCCCGCCCCGCTCAGCGCCCAGGAACTCGTCGCGTCCTGGGAGATCAGCGGCGACATGCGGGCCGTCGCCAGCTTCCTCGCCCCCGCCCTGGTCCGGGGCGGCGTCCGCTGCCGCCCCCAGGACGTCACCCGCCGCACCGGGCTCTCCGGCGACCGCGTCCAGGACTGCGTCCGGCTGCTGATCGAGCGGGGCTGCATGCGGGAGGTCGGCGACCCCGACCCGGACGGGACCCGGATCTACGTCCTACCGTGAGGCCGTGAGGCCGTGACGTCATGAGGGAGAGTGGGAGGGAGCGGGAAGGGGCGGGGCGCGCGTGTGGCGGAGCGGTGGGGTCGGATGGGACGGGGACCGGCCCGTCCTGCGGTGGTGGGGCGGCCGGACGAGCCCCCTCGGGTACGGGCGGCCGCTCGCCTTCCGGGCCGTGGGCGGCCGGGCGTGTGCCGGGGCGCGCGGGAACCCGTGCCCCGTGGCCGCCGCCGTCCCCGGCCGCTCCACCGGCGGGCTCTGCCCCGCCTGCACACGGCTCGACCGGGCCCACTCCGTCGCGGCCGACACCTTCACCGACGACCCCCGGCCCTACCGCGTCTACCTCGCCTGGTTCGGGCCCGGCACCGTCAAGGCCGGGATCACCGGTGAGCACCGGGGCTCCGCGCGCCTCCTGGAACAGGGGGCCGTCGCCTTCTGCTGGCTCGGCCGGGGGCCGCTGATGGCGGCCCGGCGGACCGAGGAGGTGCTGCGGCGGGCGCTCGGTGTGCCCGACCGGGTGCCGTACGAGCGGAAGCGGCTGCTGCGGCCCGGCCTGCCGGACGCCGGGGCGCGCGCCGCCGAGCTGGGAGAACTGCACGCGCGGGCCCTGGCGGTCGGCGGCTGGAGCGAGACGCTGGAGGCGCTGCCCTTCGTCCCGTACGACCACGGGGACGCCTTCGGGCTCGCCGGGCTGCCCCCGCTCGACGGGACCGTCACCGGACTCGTCGACGGCGGCGTCGTCACCGGGCGGCTGATCGCCGCCGCCGGACCCGACCTCCACCTGAGCGACCCCGCCGGGCGCCACCTCGTCCTCGACGGGCGGCTGCTCGGCGGCTGGGGCCTGGAGCGGGGCGGCGACGACGCCTGGAGCGTGCCGATCGGAGCCGTACCGGGGGAGGGGAGCGGCGGGAGCGAGCAGGAGGGACTGTTCTGACGGGGGGCGTGTGCGGGCTCGGCGGGTGGTCCGTGCGCGTTCGGGCCGGGGCCGGCGGGCTTCGTAAAGTCTTGGATCCCTTCTCCGGGGGCCGTGGACATCGGGCGCCGTGCCCGGCGAGGGTGGGCGCATGACCCAGAAGCTGGTGGCGGGCCTCGAACCGCCCTACTACACCGCTGTCTTCACCTCCCTGCGGCCCGACGCCCCCGAGGGGTACGCCGAGACCCTGGCCGATCTGCGCGAGCGGGTCGCCGCCGTCCCCGGCTTCCTCGGCTACGAGTCCGCCCGCACGCCCGGTGGCATCGGGATCACCGTCGCCTACTTCCGCGACCTGGAGGCGCTCGACGCCTGGCGGCTCGACGCGGCGCACACGGCGGCGAAGGAGCACGGGCGGGAGCACTGGTACGAGGCGTACAGCGTGCACATCGGGAAGGTCGAACGGAGCTATGGCTTTGCGCGCGGCTGAGGAGGCCGGAGCGGTGCGGGCGCTGACCGAGCGGCTCGGACTGCCCGGGCTCGTCGACGTCCACACCCACTTCATGCCGAAGAACGTCCTCGACAAGGTGTGGGCCTACTTCGACGCGGTCGGCCCGCTGACCGGCATGGAGTGGCCCATCACCTACCGCGAGGAGGAGGACCGGCGGGTCGAGCTGCTGCGCGGCTTCGGGGTGCGGGCCTTCACCGCCATGCTCTACCCGCACAAGCCCGGCATGGCCGCCTGGCTCAACGCCTGGGCCGCCGACTTCGCCGCCCGGACCCCCGACTGCCTGCACACCGCGACCTTCTTCCCCGAGCCCGGCGCCGACGGGCACGTGCGGGACGCGCTCTCCGGCGGGGCCCGGATCTTCAAGGCGCACCTCCAGGTCGGCGGGTACGACCCGAACGATCCGCTGCTCGACGGGGTGTGGGGGCTGCTCGCCGAGAGCGGGACCCCCGTCGTCGTGCACTGCGGCTCCGGGCCCGCGCCCGGCGCCTTCACCGGCCCCGGGCCGACCGGCCGGCTGCTCGCCCGCCACCCCCGGCTGCGGCTGGTCGTCGCGCACATGGGGATGCCGGAGTACGAGGACTTCCTCGGGCTCGCCGAGCGGTACGAGGGCGTGCACCTGGACACCACCATGGCGTTCACCGACTTCAGCGAGCGGCTCGCGCCCTTCCCGCCCGGTGCGCTCCCGCGCCTCGCCGCGCTCCGGGAGCGGATCCTGCTCGGTTCCGACTTCCCGAACATCCCGTACCCGTACCTCCACCAGCTCCAGGCCCTCGAAGGGCTCGGGCTCGGCGACGACTGGCTGCGGGCGGTCCTCCACGACAATGCCGCCGCGCTGTTTCACGTGAAACCGTGAAGCCGTGAAGAGGTGAAGCGGTGAGACCGTGCCACGGGGGGTGTTTCACGTGAAACGGGGCCCGGGGTGTGGTTTCACGTGAAACGCGCGAAACCGGACCCTGGTCCTGGCCCGCCGCTTTCTCAGGGAATTCACAGGAAAGCGCAAGGACCGTCTCAGCGGCGGCGGCGAGCGTGGCAGCATGACCGTCACCACTCGCAGCACTTCAGCCCGCCGCGGCACCCGCGCCGATCTGCTCCGTGCCGACGGCACCGCCGTCCGCGTCCTCGTCGTGGACGACGAGGCGTCCCTCTCCGAACTGCTCTCCATGGCCCTGCGCTACGAGGGCTGGCAGGTGCACAGCGCCGGTGACGGGGCCCACGCCCTGCGGGCCGTGCGTGAGTTCCGGCCCGACGTCGTGGTCCTGGACATCATGCTCCCGGACGTCGACGGGCTGAGCCTGCTCGGATCGATCCGGCGCGAGATGCCCGAGGTGCCGGTCCTCTTCCTGACGGCGAAGGACGCCGTCGAGGACCGGATCGCCGGACTCACCGCCGGTGGCGACGACTACGTGACCAAGCCGTTCAGCCTGGAGGAGGTCGTCGCCCGGCTGCGCGGTCTGATCCGGCGCTCCGGGGCCGCGCAGGCGCGCTCCGAGTCGGTGCTCCGGGTCGGCGACCTCACCCTCGACGAGGACAGCCACGAGGTCACCCGGGGTGGCGACTCGATCCACCTGACGGCGACCGAGTTCGAGCTGCTGCGCTACCTCATGCGCAACCCGCGCCGGGTGCTCAGCAAGGCGCAGATCCTGGACCGCGTGTGGTCGTACGACTTCGGCGGCCAGGCCAACGTCGTCGAGCTGTACATCTCCTACCTGCGGCGGAAGCTCGACGCGGGGCGCGCCCCGATGATCCACACCCGGCGGGGGGCCGGTTACCTCATCAAGCCGGGGGAGTAGCCGCCCGTGCCCCGCCCGTCGCTCCGCCGCGTCCGCCCGCCCTTCCGCCGCGCCCGCCCTTCCCCGCGCCGCGCCCGGCGGCCGTGGTCGCTGCGGACCCGGCTCGTGGTGTCGGCCGTCGCGCTGATCGCGGTCGTCGCGGCGGTCATCGGCACGGTCACCACCATCGCGTACCGCTCGTACCTCTACGACCGGGCGGACGAGCAGCTCACCGGGCTCGCCCTGCGGGCCTCCGGGCCGCCGGGGATGGGCTTCGGGCCCGGACCGGTCCGGCAGGACCGCGAACCCCTCGGCTTCCTCGTCACGCCCGGCTCCCCGATAGGGACCCTCGGCGCGGTCGTCGAGGACGGGGCCGTCACCGAGGCCGGGTACTCCACGGAGGTCGCCGGCACCGCCACGACGGACCGGCCCCGCTTCCCGGTCGAGGCGCTGGACGCGGCGCAGCGGACGGCGCTCGCCGCCGTGCCCCGCGACGGCCGGGCGCACACGGTGGAGCTGCCCGGCGGGCTCGGCTCGTACCGGGTCGTGCACACGGAGGGCGCCCACGGCGCGTACCTCACCGGCATCCCGCTCACCGAGGTGGAGAACGCCCTCTCCACCCTCGTCCTGGTCGAACTGAGCCTCACCCTCGCCTCGCTGGCCGCCGCCTCGCTCGCCGGGACGGTGCTGGTGCGGATCGCGCTGCGGCCGCTGCGTCGGGTCGCCGCCACCGCCGCGCAGGTCGCCCGGCTGCCGCTGCACAGCGGCGAGGTGGCCCTGCACCAGCGGGTCCCGGAGGCGGAGGCCGACCCGCGGACCGAGGTGGGGCAGGTCGGCGCCGCCCTCAACCGGATGCTCGACCACGTCCACGACGCCCTCGACGCCCGGCAGCGGAGCGAGACCCGGGTCCGGCAGTTCGTCGCCGACGCCAGCCACGAGCTGCGCACCCCGCTCGCCTCCATCCGCGGCTACGCGGAACTGACCCGGCGCGGCGGGGAGGAGTGCGGGCCCGACACCCGGCACGCGCTGGGCCGGATCGAGTCCGAGGCCACCCGGATGACCGGCCTGGTCGAGGACCTGCTGCTGCTCGCCCGGCTCGACGCCGGGCGCCCGCTCGCGGACGACCCGGTGGACCTGGTCCCGCTGGTCGTGGACGCCGTCGGGGACGCCCGCGCGGCCGGGCCCGGCCACCACTGGCGGCTCGAACTGCCCCCGGACGGGCGGGAGGCGGCCGTACGGGGCGACGCGGCCCGGCTCCAGCAGGTGCTGGTCAACCTGCTCGCCAACGCCCGGACCCACACCCCGCCCGGTACCACCGTCACCGCCCGGGTGCGCGGCGGGGCCCGCGCCGTCGTCGAGGTCGAGGACGACGGGCCCGGCATCCCGCCGGACCTGCTGCCCGCCGTCTTCGAACGGTTCGCGCGCGGCGACGCCTCCCGCTCCCGGCAGGCCGGCTCCACCGGCCTCGGCCTCGCCATCGTGCGGGCCGTCGCCACCGCCCACGGGGGTGAGGTGACCGTCGAGTCGGCCCCCGGCCGGACGGTCTTCCGGATGCGGATGCCCGGAGCGGCCACGGCCCCCCGGCCGGACTCACAGGCGGGCCACAGGCTGATCACACAGCCGTGACAGCGGGCCCGGCGAGGGTCGTGGACATGCGAACCCACACCCTCGCGGGGCCCGCGACGCAGGCCCCCGGAGCCCTCCCCGCCCGGGAGCACCTGCCGGTGGGAGGCGCCGGACGGCCCGTCCTGGACGTGGTGATCCCCGTCTACAACGAGGAGAAGGACCTGGAGCCGTGCGTCCGCAGGCTCCACGCGCACCTCACGCGCACCTTCCCGTACGGCTTCCGCGTCACCGTCGCCGACAACGCCTCCACCGACACCACCCCCGACGTCGCCGCGGCGCTCGCCGCCGACCTGCCCGGGGTGCGCTCCGTCCGGCTCGAACAGAAGGGGCGCGGCCGGGCGCTGCGGACCGTCTGGTCGGCCTCCGACGCGCCCGTCCTCGCCTACATGGACGTGGACCTGTCCACCGACCTCAACGCGCTGCTGCCGCTGGTCGCCCCGCTGATCTCCGGCCACTCCGACCTGGCGATAGGCTCCCGGCTCGCCCGCTCCTCGCGGGTGGTGCGCGGGCCCAAGCGGGAGTTCATCAGCCGCGCCTACAACCTGATCCTGCGCGGTTCGCTCGCCGCCCGCTTCTCCGACGCCCAGTGCGGTTTCAAGGCGATCCGGCGCGAGGTCGCCGAGCGGCTGCTGCCGATGGTCGAGGACTCCGGCTGGTTCTTCGACACCGAGATGCTGGTGCTCGCCGAGCGGGCCGGGCTGCGGATCCACGAGGTGCCGGTCGACTGGGTCGACGACCCCGACTCGACCGTGCACCTGGTGCGCACCGCCACCGACGACCTGAAGGGCGTGTGGCGGGTCGGCCGGGCGCTGGCGACGGGGTCGCTGCCGCTGGACCGGCTGGCCCGGCCGTTCGGCGACGACCCGCGCGACCGCGAACTGCCCGGCGTCCCCGGCGGGCTCGCCCGCCAGCTCGTCGGCTTCTGCGTCGTCGGCGTCCTCTCCACCCTCTTCTACCTGGCGCTGTACTCGCTGTTCCGGCTCGGCGCGGGCGCCCAGGTCGCCAACGCCGCCGCGCTGCTGGTCTCCGCCGTCGCCAACACGGCCGCCAACCGGCGGCTCACCTTCGGGGTGCGCGGCCGGGACCGGGCCGTGCGCCACCAGGCGCAGGGGCTGGTGGTCTTCGCCATCGGCCTCGCCCTGACCAGCGGTTCGCTCGCCGCCCTCGGCGCGGCGAGCGGCGACCCGGCGCACTCCACCGAACTGGCCGTGCTCGTCGTCGCCAACCTCGCCGCGACCGTCCTGCGCTTCCTGCTGTTCCGGCTCTGGGTCTTCCCGGAGCGCCGCCACTCCACGGGGGACTCCCGATGACCTCACCCACCCTCCCCGCGAGCCCGGCCCCGGCCCCGGCCCCGGACCCGGTGCCGGTCCCGAGCGCGGGCCGGTTCGCCCGGCTCCGGCGGGGCCGGCCCGAGGACGCGCCCTGGGTCCGCCCGGCCTTCCTGGCGCTGCTCGCCGCCACCACCGCGCTCTACCTGTGGAACCTGAGCGCCTCCGGCTACGCCAACTCCTTCTATTCGGCGGCCGTCCAGGCGGGCGGCGAGAGCTGGAAGGCGTTCTTCTTCGGCTCGCTCGACGCGGCCAACGCCATCACCGTCGACAAGCCGCCGGCCGCGCTCTGGCCGATGGCGCTCTCCGTCCGCCTCTTCGGCCTCGGCTCCTGGCAGATCCTGCTGCCCGAGGTGCTGATGGCCACGGCCACGGTCGCCGTGCTGTACGGGGCCGTCCGCCGCCGCTTCGGGGCGGGCGCCGGCCTGATCGCGGGCACGGTCCTCGCGCTCACCCCGGTCGCCGCGCTGATGTTCCGCTTCAACAACCCGGACGCGCTCCTCGCGCTGCTGATGACGGTGGCCGTGTACGCCGTGCTGCGGGCCCTGGAGAGCGCCGAGGACGGTACGAAGTGGCTGGCGGCGGCCGGGGCCGCGTTCGGTCTCGCGTTCCTGACGAAGACCCTCCAGGCGTTCCTGATCCTGCCGCCGCTCGCCGTCGTGTACGCGGTCTGCGCGCCGGTCCGGCCGCTGCGCCGGTGCGGTCAGCTGGCCCTCGCCGGGCTGGTGCTGCTGGTCTCCGGCGGCTGGTGGGTGGCGCTCGTCGAACTGTGGCCGGCGGACTCGCGGCCGTACGTCGGCGGCTCGCAGGACAACAGCTTCCTGGAGCTGACCTTCGGCTACAACGGCCTCGGCCGCATCAACGGCGACGAGGTCGGCAGCGTCGGCGGCGGGGGCGGACCCGGCGGCGGACAGGGCGGCCGCTGGGGCGAGACCGGCCTGCTGCGCATGTTCAACGACTCGGTCGGCGGCCAGATCTCCTGGCTGCTCCCGGCCGCGCTGGTCCTGCTCGCCGCCGGACTGGTCGTCACCCGCCGGGCGCCGCGCACGGACACCGCACGGGCCGCGTTCCTGCTGTGGGGCGGCTCGCTGCTGATGACGCTGGGCGTCTTCAGCTTCATGGCCGGCATCTTCCACGAGTACTACACGGTCGCCCTGGCCCCGTACCTCGCCGCCCTCGTCGGCATGGGCGCGTCGGTGCTGTGGGAGGAGCGGACCCGGTTCGCCGCCTCGGCGACGCTGGCGGTCGCCGCCGGGGTCACCGCGTGGTGGGGCTGGGAGCTGCTGGGCCGTACGCCGGACTGGTTGCCGTGGCTGCGCTGGGCGGTGCTCGGCGCGGGTGCGGCGGGCGCGCTGGGACTCCTTGCGGCGGGCCGCGTCGACCGGCGCCTCGGGCTCGCCGCCGCCGGGCTCGGTCTGGCGGCGGGACTCGCGGGACCGTTCGCGTACACGCTGGAGACGCTCTCCACCGGCCACCAGGGCTCGATCGTCACGGCGGGCCCGGCGGGCGGCTTCGGCGGCCGGGGTCCGGGCGGCGGCTTCCCCGGCGGCGGCCCGCGCCCGGAGGGCGCGGGGCCGGACGGCCGGGGCGGCACGGCGATGCAGCCGCCGAACGGCTTCCCGAACGGTTTCCCCGGCGGCGGCCGGACGCCGGGCCAGGGCCAGAACCCGCAGCCGGGCCAGAACCCCCAGCAAGGCGGGAACCAGCAGCAGCCCCTCACCGGCTTCCCCGGTTCCGGCGGCGAAGGCGGCCGAGGCGGTATGGGCGGTGGCGGCATGGGCGGTCTGCTCAACGGCGCCAGTGTCGGTGCGGAGGCGAAGGCGAAGCTGCTTCGGGACGCCGACGCGTACACCTGGGCCGCCGCCACGATCGGCTCGCAGAACGCGGCCAGTTACCAGCTCGCCACCGAGAAGCCGGTGATGGCGATCGGCGGCTTCAACGGCAGCGACCCGTCCCCGACCCTCGACCAGTTCAAGCGGTACGTCGCCGAAGGAAAGATCCACTACTTCATCGGAAACGGAACCGGAACCGGAAGCGGAACCGGAGACGGCGGCACGGGCGGCGGCAGGAACGGCGGCACGGCCACCGGCCCCGGCGGCTTCGGCGGCCCCGGCGGCGGCAACTCCGCGATCAGCGACTGGGTGCGGGAGAACTTCGCCTCCACCACGGTCGGCGGAGCCGTCTTCTACGACCTGACCAGCCCCCTCGCCGCCCGGCGCTGAAAAGCGCTGTACCGCGCGAGGGCCCCCTTGTACGGTGTACGAGCTTCCGCCTCGTACACCGTATAAGGAGCTGCTCATGACGGCCACCGGCGGCCATCCCCAGCGCTGGCTGATCCTCGGCGTCATCTGTCTCGCCCAGCTCACCGTGCTGCTCGACAACACCGTCCTCAGCGTCGCCATCCCCTCGCTGACCACGGAGCTGCACGCCTCCACCAGCGACATCCAGTGGATGATCAACGCCTACTCGCTCGTCCAGTCCGGCCTGCTCCTGACGGCGGGCAACGCGGCCGACCGCTACGGCCGCAAGAAGCTGCTCGCCGCAGGACTCGCCCTCTTCGGCCTCGGCTCGCTCGCCGCAGGACTGGCCGGCTCCACCGCCCAGCTCATCGCCGCCCGCGCGGGCATGGGCGTCGGCGGCGCGCTCCTGATGACCACCACCCTCGCCGTCGTCATGCAGATCTTCGACGACTCCGAGCGGGTGAAGGCGATCGCGCTCTGGGCCACCGTCAGCTCGTTCGGCTTCGCCGCGGGACCGCTGATCGGCGGCGTGATCCTCAACCACTTCTGGTGGGGGATGATCTTCCTCGTCAACATCCCGGTGGCCGTGATCGGCCTGGTCGCCGTCCTCAAACTGGTCCCCGAGTCCAAGAATCCTCCCCCAAGCTCTCAACTTCGTTCGAGCAGGGGGGACCCCCAGGGTGAACGCCCCGACCTGATGGGCGCGCTGCTCTCCACGATCGGCATGACCGCCGCCGTGTACGCGATCATCACCGGCCCGGAGCACGGCTGGACCTCCGCCCAGGTGCTGGTCCCGGCCGCGATCGGCGTCCTGGTGCTCGGCGCCTTCGCCCTGTGGGAGCTGCGCGTCCCGCATCCGATGCTGGACATGCACTTCTTCCGCAACCAGAAGTTCGTGGGCGCGGTCGCGGGCGCCATCCTGGTGGTGTTCGGGATGGGCGGTTCGCTGTTCCTGCTCACCCAGCACCTCCAGTTCGTCCTCGGCTACGAGCCGCTGGAGGCGGGCCTGCGGATGGCGCCGCTCGCGCTGACCGTCGTCGTCCTCAACCTCAGCGGCATCGGCCCGCGGATCGTGATGAGGCTCGGCACCGCGCTCACCGTCGCCGTCGGCATGGCCCTGGTCGCGGCCGGTCTCGCCGCGATCGCCCTGCTCGGCGGCGGCACCGACGGCTCGTACGGCGGCATGCTGCTCGGCCTGGTCCTGATGGGCACCGGCCTCGCGGTCTCCAACCCGGCCATGGCCAACGCGATCATGTCCGCGATCCCGCCGGAGAAGGCCGGGGTGGGCGCGGGCGTCAACGGCACCCTC
The DNA here is from genome assembly GCF_014650175.1 of Streptomyces termitum. GTDB lineage: Bacteria > Actinomycetota > Actinomycetes > Streptomycetales > Streptomycetaceae > Streptomyces > Streptomyces termitum. The sequence goes on along the minus strand of NZ_BMUL01000020.1, from coordinate 108,334 downwards.
GCGGAGTTTGGCAACGGCCTCGGCGTCGCCGTCCTCGGCGCGGTCCTCAACGCCCGCTTCGCCGCGCTCGTCGCCGTCACCGCGACCTCCTTCCCGGCGGCCCTCGCCGCGGCCGGCGGCGACGCCGAGCGGGCGGCGATCTCCGACGCCTTCGCCTCCGGGCTCCGGACCAGCCAGCTCGTCGGCGCCGTCGCGGTCCTCGCGGGCGGCCTCCTCGCCGCCGCGCTGCTGCGCCGGGCCGAGCGGGCGGAGCGGTCCGCCGCACCGGAACCGGTGGCCGCCTAGGCCGTGTCCGGCGGATCTTCGCGGGCCCGCGACGCCTGGCACGCCCTCTCGCCGCACGCCCGGATCGCCCGAGTACGTCCAGTACGAGGGCGACCCGGGCGCACGCCGAGAGAACGCACCGGACGCCGCGGGCTGATCCACGAAGATCCGCCGGACAGGACCCAGGCCGCGCACCCCGGGCGCACGGCGGGATGTTCCGGACGCGACCTAGCATGGTCACCAGCGGTGACGGACGGAGGGCGACCATGGTCAAGGCGGCGGAACGGGCCAAGAACCCGGCGGGCTCCAGCGTCTGGCTGGAGCACCGCGCCCCCCGCGGCGGTGGCGGCCCGACCGGGCTCGACCGGGACCGGATCGTCGCCGCCTCGGTGCGGATGCTCGACGAGGGCGGGCTGGCGAAGCTGTCCATGCGGCGGCTCGCGGCCGAGCTGGGCGTCACCGCGATGTCCCTGTACTGGTACGTGGACACCAAGGACGACATCATCGAGTACGCCCTCGACACGGCGTACGGGGAGGTCGACCTGGCCGCCGTCGACGCGGCCGCCGACTGGCGGGCGCGCGTCCGGATCCTCGCCCGCCAGTACCGCGCGATGCTGGTCCGCCACCCGTGGATATCGCCGTGCGCCGGCTCGTACCTCAACGTCGGGCCGTACGCCATCGCCGTCGGCACCAAGATCCAGGAGGCGGTCCGCGCCACCGGCCTGCCGCTGCACCGGCAGCCGAGCGCGACCTCGGCCGTCTTCCAGTTCGTGTACGGCTACGGGACGATCGAGGCGCAGTTCGGGCGGCGGGCCGCCGAGGTCGGGATGTCCCAGGACGACTTCTACGACGCCTCGATCCGGGCCTTCCGCGAGGAGCCGCGGTTCGCGGCGGCGCTGGAGCCGATGACGGAGATCCTGGACGAGCGGGCCACGCACGGCGCCGTCGCCGACATCTGGGAGCGGGACTTCGACTACGCCCTGGACATCCTGATCGCGGGCATCGAGGCGATGGTGGCCCGGGAGGCCGGTACGCCCTCCGGCGGCGGCCGGGGATGACAGGGCGGAGCGGCGGGCCGTCCCCTGCCCGCCGCTCCGTGGTGACCCGGCCGCGCCTCCGCTCGAAGCACGGCCGGGAGTCTTTCCCGTGTTCCCGGGGACGTACCCCGGGACGGTGTTACTTCTTGTCGCCCGTCACCGTGCTGCTCTTGAGGGCGACCTCCTTGATGAAGAGCGTCACCACGAAGGCGAGCAGCGCGAACGGCGCCGAGTAGAGGAAGACGTCGCCGACGCCGTGCCCGTACGCGCTCTCGAAGACGGTCCGGATCGGTCCGGGCAGCGTGTCCATGTCGGGGATGCCGCCGCCGGCACCGCTCTGCTGCATCGCCTTCGCGGCGTCCGGGCCGAGGGCGGTGATGCCCTCCTTGACGTAGCTCGTGACCCGGTGGGCCATGATCGCGCCGAGCGCCGAGACGCCGATCGCGCCGCCGAGGGAGCGGAAGAAGGCGACGGTGGAGGAGGCGGCGCCGAGGTCGGAGGGGTCGACCTGGTTCTGGGTGCAGAGCACGAGGTTCTGCATCATCATGCCGATGCCCAGGCCGAGGACGGCCATGAAGAGGGCGATGTGCCAGTACTCCGTGTCGTACCGGATGGTGCCGAGGAGGCCGAGGCCGCCGGCGGCGAGGGCGCCGCCGCTGACCAGCCACGCCTTCCAGCGGCCGGTCTTGGTGATGACCTGGCCGGAGACGGTCGAGGAGACGAAGAGACCGGCGATCATCGGGATGGTGAGGACGCCGGACATGGTCGGCGACTCGTTGCGGGCCAGCTGGAAGTACTGGCTGAAGAAGACCGTGCCCGCGAACATCGCGACGCCGACGAAGAGCGAGGCGAGCGAGGCGAGGGTGATGGTCCGGTTGCGGAACAGGCGCAGCGGGATGATCGGCTCGGCCGCCCGGGACTCGACGAGGACGAAGACCGCGCCGAGCAGGACCGATCCGCCGACCATGGCGGCGGTCTGCCAGGACATCCAGTCGTACTTGTCGCCGGCGAAGGTGACCCAGACGAGGAGCAGCGAGACGGCGGCGCTGATGAAGAAGGCGCCGGCCCAGTCGACCTTGACCTCGCGCTTCACGACGGGCAGCTTGAGGGTCTTCTGGAGGACCAGCAGGGCGATGATCGCGAACGGCACGCCGACGTAGAAGCACCAGCGCCAGCCGAGCCACTCGGTGTCGGTGATGACGCCGCCGAGCAGCGGGCCGCCGACGGTGGCGACGGCGAAGACCGCGCCGAGGTAGCCGCTGTAGCGGCCGCGCTCGCGGGGGGCGATCATCGCGGCCAGGATGACCTGCGAGAGGGCGGTGAGGCCGCCGACGCCGACGCCCTGGACGACGCGGCAGGCGATGAGCATGCCGGTGGACTGGGAGAGACCGGCGACGACCGAGCCCGCGACGTAGATGACCAGGGCTATCTGGACCAGCAGCTTCTTGGAGAAGAGGTCGGCCAGCTTGCCCCAGAGCGGGGTGGTGGCGGTCATCGCGAGCAGGGACGCGGTGACGACCCAGGTGTAGGCGGACTGGCCGCCGCCCAGGTCGGTGATGATCTGCGGGAGGGCGTTCGAGACGATCGTCGAGGACAGGATGGCGACGAACATGCCGAGCAGCAGCCCGGAGAGCGCCTCCATGATCTGACGGTGTGTCATCGGAGCGCCGGAGCCTCCGGTTTCGGCCGAGGCGCTCCGCACACCGGTGTCAGGTGTGGTCGTTGCCATGAAATTCCTCTGTTTTCCAGCGAGTTCGGGCGCCGGTGGGCGTCCGGGTGCGGTTCAGGCGTGGGTGGCCCGGCAGTCCCCGAAGGAGTCGCGGAGTCGGGCGAGCAGGGTGGTGAGCCGGTCGACGTCGTCGTCGGACCATTCCGCGAGGTGGCGGGTGAAGGCATCGGTGACGCGCCGGTCCAGCTCGGTGAGCATCGCGAGGCCGTCGGGGGTGAGGCGCAGGATGCGGGAGCGGCCGTCGTCGGGGTCGGGCAGGCGCTCGACCCAGCCGCGCTCGACGGTGTGGGCCGCGTGCCGGCTGCACACCGACATGTCCACGGACATGAGCTCGGCCAGCCGCCCCATCCGCATGTCGCCGTGGTGCTTGAGCAGCGCGAGCACGGCGGCGGAGGCGCCCTGGCAGTCGACGGGCAGGACGCGGGCGAGTCCGCGTTTCACGGCGCCGAACGCGCTCACCGCGCGGGCGAGCTCCTCGTACCGGTTCCGCGGCTCCATCGCGAGCCCCCCGTCCGTCTCTCTCATCCAGTTTGTTGCTTAGGGCAACCATAGAGATGGATGGTTGCTCCAGGCAAACTAAATCGGTCAAACAGTGCTAAAGAATCGGCAAAGGCGGGCTGTGGCGACGGCCGTACGGGACCGGAGCGGCGTACGGGACTCCCGCGGCCCCCGGGGCTTGGGCCCCTCGGACCGCTTTCGCTAGGGTCCGGCTCATGGCACACAACCCGCAAGCACCGTACGGCCAGGGCGGACAGGCCCCCGAGGGCGGTTACGACCCCGCCGGCAGCACCCAGATGTTCCGCGCCTTCGTCGACGAGGGCACCCCGCAGCACCAGCCGCAGCAGCCCGCCGCGGCCGCCCGCGGTCCCAAGGCCGGTGTGATCGTCGGCGTCGTCGCCGCGCTCGCCGTCCTCGCGGTGGTCATCTGGCTCGCCGTCTGACCCCCTGATCCCCTTTCTTCTCCTTCCCCCCTCCTTCTTCCGTCCCCCACTCCCCGCGCGCCGAGGCCGGACCCGTTCCCACGGGTCCGGCCTCGGCGCCGTCGGGTCACTTCCAGTCGGCGGTCACCGCGCGGGTCTCCACCCGCATCCCCAGCGGCACCCGCCAGGACTCGACGCAGACCGTGTACGTACGGGTCCGCGTGGCGCCCGCCGGGATCGGGGCCGGCAGCGGCTGGGAGGTGGTGACCGTGCCCCAGTCCAGGCCGAGCGCGCCGATGAGGTGGGTGGCGAAGGTGGCCCGGCCGGAGGCGGCGGGGGAGCCGCCGGTGTTCCGGAAGGTCACCGTGACCCGCTCGCACCAGCGCTGGTCGGCGTCGGCGGTGACCGGGGCGGAGACGGTGAGTAGGGCCGGGCCCGGGGTGGTGGCCGGGGGTCGCGAGGGGGTGCCCGGGGTGGTGGCCGGCGGCCGGGACGGGGTGCCGGGCGCGGAGGTGCCGGGGCCCGGGGCCGGGGTGGTGCGGGACGGGGCGGGCCCGCCGCCGGAGCCCGTACCGCCGGAGCCGCCGGACGCGCCGCTTCCCGCGCCGTCGGAACCCGGCCCGGAGGCGGAGCCCGTACGGTCGGCGGGGTCCCGGCCCGGGGACGGCGCGCCGGACGTGCCGGTCGCCCCGGGGGACGCCGTCGGCGCGGGGCCCGGGGGCGGGGAGGAGGTGCTGGAGGTGGTGCCGCTCGCGGTGGGGGAGTCCAGCGGGACCAGCGTGACCGCGCCCGAGGGGCCGACCGCGCCGCCGGGCGAGGGCCCGGCGCCGACCGCCGTGAACCCTCCGCCGTCCCCGCCGCCGCAGGCGGTGAGCGCTCCGCCGAGGCAGAGCGCCACCGCCGCGAGTACCGGCTGCTTCCTTCGCCTCATGCGCCCCAGTCTGGCTGACGGGCAGTCAAGCCGGGGCGGATTCGGGGAAGTCAGTCGGAGATCAGGCCCTCGCGGAGCTGCGCGAGGGTCCGGGTGAGCAGCCGGGAGACGTGCATCTGGGAGATGCCGACCTCCTCGCCGATCTGCGACTGGGTCATGTTCGCGAAGAACCGGAGCATGATGATCTGCCGCTCCCGGGGCGGGAGTTTGGCGAGCAGCGGCTTGAGCGACTCGCGGTACTCGACGCCCTCCAGGGCGGTGTCCTCGTAGCCGAGGCGGTCCGCGAGGGAGCCCTCGCCGCCGTCGTCCTCCGGGGAGGGCGAGTCGAGCGAGGAGGCGGTGTACGCGTTGCCGACCGCGAGGCCGTCGACGACGTCCTCCTCCGACACCCCGAGCACGGCGGCGAGTTCGGGCACGGTCGGGGAGCGGTCGAGCTTCTGGGCGAGCTCGTCGCTGGCCTTGGTGAGGGCGAGGCGCAGCTCCTGGAGCCGGCGCGGCACCCGCACCGACCACGAGGTGTCGCGGAAGAAGCGCTTGATCTCGCCGACGACGGTCGGCATCGCGAACGTCGGGAACTCCACGCCCCGTTCGCAGTCGAAGCGGTCGATCGCCTTGATCAGGCCGATGGTGCCGACCTGGACGATGTCCTCCATCGGCTCGTTGCGCGAGCGGAAGCGGGCCGCCGCGTACCGCACGAGGGGGAGGTTCAGTTCGATGAGGGTGTCGCGGACGTAGGTCCGCTCCGGGCTGTCCGAGGCCGCGCCCGCGGAGTCCAGGGCGCGCAGCCGCAGGAAGAGGGAGCGGGAGAGGGTCCGGGTGTCGAGGTTCCCCGACGCGACGGGGGGCGCCGGGGCCGGGATCGCCGGCAGCGCCCCGCTCTCGGCCGAGGTCGCCGCGGTCGTCTGCGCGGGCACCGGGCCGGGCGCGAGGACCGGAACGGGCGTGAGCGTGAGCATCTTCGAGCTGCCCTGGTCTGCGGACATGCCACCCCCTGGAGGTCGCGGACGGTCGCGGTGGGCCGCGACCATCGGAGGAACGCAGCTTCCACCTGAATACCGGCCGTGGGGCTGCGGCAAACGCGTCCCCGGCAGAATGTCACATGTCGGCAACACGCTGTAGTGACTTGTCGACACTGCGTGGGCGCATATCCGCAGGAAACAAGGGGTGTACGGCATGTGGGGCGCCGGAGAACTGCTCCGAACCGGTCTACCCGTTCCGGTTACGCCTCGATCCTGTTTGCGGATCGCAGTCGGGCGAAGCTCCGGGCGAGGAGCCTTGACACGTGCATCTGCGAGACCCCCAGCTCCTGGCTGATCTGGGACTGGGTCAGGTTGCTGTAGTAACGGAGCATCAGGATCCGCTGCTCGCGCTCGGGGAGCTGGACGAGCAGGTGCCGGACCAGGTCGCGGTGTTCGACGCCGGCCAGCGCGGGGTCCTCGTAGCCGAGCCGGTCGAGCAGTCCGGGCAGCCCGTCGCCCTCCTGCGCGGCCTCCAGGGAGGTGGCGTGGTAAGACCGTCCGGCCTCGATGCAGGCGAGCACCTCGTCCTCGGCGATCCGCAGCCGCTCGGCGATCTCGGCGGTGGTGGGGGAGCGGCCGTGGGCCGTCGTCAGGTCCTCGGTGGCGCCGTTGACCTGCACCCACAGCTCGTGCAGCCGGCGCGGCACGTGCACGGTGCGGACGTTGTCGCGGAAGTACCGCTTGATCTCGCCGACCACGGTCGGCATGGCGAAGGTGGGGAACTGCACGCCCCGGTCGGGGTCGAAGCGGTCGATCGCGTTGATCAGGCCGATGGTGCCGACCTGGACGACGTCCTCCATCGGCTCGTTGCGCGAGCGGAAGCGGGCCGCCGCGTACCGGACGAGCGGGAGGTTGGCCTCGATGAGCGCCCCGCGCACCCGGTCGTGCTCGGCGGAGCCGGGCTCCAGCCCCTTCAGCTGCCCGAAGAGGACCTGGGTGAGGGCCCGGGTGTCGGCGCCCCGGGTGCTGCGCTCCCGGGGGCGCGGAGGGTCGGCGGGGTCGCCGCCCTCGTGCTGGGGCGGGACCTGAGGCGCTGTACTGGCCGGCACGTTCACGCCACCCCTTCGGCTGGTGTCGCGGGACCGGGGGGTCACGGGGCCTCGGCCACCGGTCACCTACGGTCAACTCATCCGTCAAAAGCGGTCATAGCATCACAAGACATGTCCACTGTGTGCAAGCACCCCATCACCACGTGTTGGGGGCGTCGGGGAGGGAAAAGCGGAGGCCAGAGACGTGCGAGGCCCCCCGCCGGAAGGGCGGGGGGCCTCGGAAGGTACGGGAGGGGCCGGCGACTAGAAGGGGTAGTCGGCGATCACCCAGGTGGAGAACTCGCGCCACAGGGCCACTCCGGCCTGGTGCGCGGGGTGGTCCAGGTACCGCTGGAGCGCGTCCAGGTCCTCGACGGCGGAGTTGATCGCGAAGTCGTAGGCGATCGGCCGCTCGGAGACGTTCCAGTCGCACTCCCAGAAGCGCAGCTCGGGGATCTGCCCGCCCAGCGCGCGGAACGCCTCGACGCCGGCGACCACGCGCGGCTCGTCGCGGTCGACGCCCTCGTCGAGCTTGAAGAGGACCAGATGGCGGATCACGGAGGGCTCCTAGTTGATGAGTTCGGTCATGAACTCTCCGACACCCTTGGCGGCGCTGGAAAGGCCCTCGAACCCTATCTGGACCAGCTCGGCGGAGCGGTCGGGGGACGTGATGATCGCGTACAGGATGAAGACCCCGAACGCGTACACCGCGACTTTCCTCGCCTGGGACATCCGTCCCTCCCCTCCCCGTACCGTGACCCCGCCTCGGCGCTGGCCACTCTAACCGAGGCTTTATGGACCAAGGACCCTGCCTTCGGGGTCTTTCGCCGTCACCCGGACGGCCGCACGGGGAGCAGGATGGATGACGAGCCCGGCGGATCTGGCAGGAATCCGCAGGGCCGAGGAACCGGTCCCCACTGCGGGGCCCGCGCCGCGAGCTTCCCCCCTGACTGCGGCGCAGGGCTTGCGGGTCCGGTTCTCATCGGGGGGAGCGGCTTGTCCCCCCGATGCCGCTCCCCCCGGCCCCAGCAGGACGGAGCGGGGCCCCGGTGGTGCGCCGGGGCCCCGCTCCCGTCTCGTCCGTTCCCGGGAACGCCGAAGGGCCCGGCGCTTTCGCGTCGGGCCCTTCGTGATGGCGGTAGCGGAGGGATTTGAACCCTCGGTGAGTTTCCCCACACTCGCTTTCGAGGCGAGCTCCTTCGGCCGCTCGGACACGCTACCGAGAGAGAGCTTAGCCCAAAGTCGCTCCGCGATGAAATCCGTATCCCCGCGCTGGTCAGCGGGTGTCAGCGGTCGCGGAAGAAGGCGGTGAGCCGCTGGGCGCACTCCTCGCCGAGGACGCCGCGGACGACCTCCGGGCGGTGGTTGAGCCGCCGGTCGCGGACCAGGTCCCAGAGGGATCCCGCCGCGCCCGCCTTCTCGTCGTCGGCGCCGTACACGACCCGGGCGATCCGGGACTGCACGAGGGCGCCCGCGCACATCACGCAGGGTTCCAGGGTGACCACGAGGGTGCAGCCGGTGAGCCGCCACGCGCCGGTGGCGGCCGCGGCCCGGCGCAGGGCGAGGACCTCGGCGTGGGCGCTCGGGTCGCCGGTCGCCTCGCGTTCGTTGTGCGCGCGGGCGAGGACGTCGCCGGCGGGGGAGAGCACGACCGCGCCGACCGGTACGTCACCGGCCGGCACGGCCGCGGCGGCCTCGCCGAGGGCGAGCCGCATGGCGTCCCGCCAGAGGTCGGGCACCGGCTCCGGCACGGGGTCCGGGACCGGGGGTGGCGCGAGGTGCACTAGCGGACGGCCTCCAGGATGTCGGAGGCGCCGATGGCGTCGGCGATCTCCCCGAGGGCGTCCTCGGTCAGGGCGAGGAGGTCCCGCTCGGACATGCCGAGGTCGGCGAGGATCCGGCCGTCGCCGAGCGGTCCGGCCGGCAGGACCTCGCCGGTGGCCTCGCCGTCGTCGTCGGCCGCCGTCTCCGGCTCGCCGTCCTCGGTCCCGTCGAGGTCGACGAGTTCGTCGAGGGCGCTGTCCCCGTCGGAGCCCATCAGCTCCGAGGTGAGGATCTCCCCGTACGAGGAGCGGGCCGCGGCGACCGCGTGGGAGACGAAGACCCGGGGGTCGTCCTCCCCGTCCACGCGGACGACGCCGAACCACGCGTCCTCCTGCTCGATGAAGACGAGCACGGTCTCCCCGTCGTCGGAGGCCGACTCGCGGGCCAGATCGGCCAGGTCCGCCAGCGTCTCCACGTCGTCGAGCTCCGTATCGCTCGCTTCCCACCCGTCTTCGGTGCGCGCGAGCAGTGCGGCGAAGTACACCTGACTCTCCCACTGATCAGAGGTGTGATGAACCGGTGGCGCGGTCCTGAGCCCCGCCCTTCGGCATCGTGACAGAAACGACGGCCGCAGGAGAGGTCTTCGGGTCTTGCGTCGTGCATCAGTCTGAACCACACCGCGTTCGGGCGGGCGTACGACCCCGGCGCGCGGAGGGGGCGCGCCGGGGTGCCGGAGACCGCCCTCACCAGCGGAAGGTCCGCATCCGCATGGCCTGTCTCATCCGGGCGGCCCGGGCGCGCCGGGGCTGCACGCGGTCGCGCAGCGCCTTGGCCTCGTGGAGCTCGCGGAGGAACTGGGCGCGGCGCCTGCGGCGCTCCGCGTCGGTCTCCGGGTCCTGCTCCGGCTCCGGCACCCCGGGCTCCGGGCCCGTCCGGGTCCGGCCGGCGGTGTTCTTCGGCTCGGCCATCGGCCACCTCACCCCATCGCTGGGTCCCTGTCCCCCCACCTTGCCGCAGCGGCGCGGGTCGGGGCCAGTGCGCGGCGGGCTACTGTTGAACCATGCGTCTCCACGTCGTCGATCACCCGCTGGTCGCCCACAAGCTCACCACCCTGCGCGACAAGCGCACGGACTCCCCGACCTTCCGCCGGCTCGCCGACGAGCTGGTCACCCTGCTCGCCTACGAGGCGACCCGGGACGTGCGGACCGAGCGGGTCGACGTCGAGACCCCGGTGACGGCGACGAACGGCGTGAAGCTGTCGTACCCGCGCCCGCTGGTGGTCCCGATCCTGCGGGCGGGCCTCGGCATGCTCGACGGCATGGTCCGGCTGCTCCCGACCGCCGAGGTCGGCTTCCTGGGCATGATCCGCAACGAGGAGACGCTGGAGGCGTCGACCTACGCGAGCCGGATGCCGGAGGACCTCTCGGGCCGCCAGGTGTACGTGGTCGACCCGATGCTGGCGACCGGCGGCACGCTGGTGGCGGCGATCCAGGAGCTGATCCGGCGCGGCGCGGACGACGTGACGGCCGTGGTGCTGCTCGCGGCGCCGGAGGGCGTCGCGGTGATGGAGCGCGAGCTGGCGGGCACGCCGGTGACGGTCGTGACGGCCTCGGTCGACGAGCGGCTCAACGAGCACGGCTACATCGTGCCGGGCCTGGGCGACGCGGGCGACCGCATGTACGGCACCGCCGACTAGGACGTTCCCGGGAGGCGCCCCGGCGGTCCGCCGGGGCACTTCCTCAGCAGCGGGTGGGCGCGGGCTTGGGCTTGTTCAGGACGGCCAGGGCCGCGTCCGCGGTCGCCTTGGGCGACAGGTTCTTGAAGGCTGTACCGATGATCAGGTCGACGTCCGCCGTGGTGCGGGTGTCGACCTTCGTCGTGGTGCCCGCGAGCTGGGTGCCGAGGACGGCGAAGGAGCCCTTGGTGGCGGCCGGCGCGCCGAGCAGCAGCCCGGTGCCGGTGACCTTCTTGTCGTAGGCGGCCGGCGCGTTCCCGATCTTGCCGATGGCGAAGCCGCGCTTCTTCAGCTCGTCGGCGGTGGTCTTGGCGAGGCCGCTGCGCGGGGTCGCGTTGTAGACGTTCACCGTGACCTGGCCGGGCTTGGGCAGCGCGACGGCCGGGGTGGGAGCGGGGGCGGGCTTGCAGTCGGCCCGTTTCCCGGCGGCGGTGGTCTTCGTGTCGTCGCCGCCGGAGAAGACGTCGACGAGCTGGTACGTGCCCCAGCCGGCCGCGCCCAGCAGGACCACGGCGGCGGCGGAGGCCAGAACGATCCTGCGCCGACGGTGGGGGCGGCGCATGCGCGGGTAGACATCCCCCGTGATGCGGTACTTTCCGCCCATGCCGGGGGGAGTGAGCATGCTCATGAACGCAGCGTAATGCCGCCCGTCCGCGATGCCTACTTGATGATCATGTGATCGCGCCCGGATGGGGGTGAACTGCCCCCGAAAGGATCAGCCCGCGGGGGCGGGGTGACCGGGCGGGCGGCCGGCCCGGGGGCCGGCGCGGACTCAGTCCAGTTCCAGCACGCGCGCGTGGAGCACCTGGCGCTGCTGGAGCGCGGCGCGGACCGCGCGGTGCAGCCCGTCCTCCAGGTAGAGGTCGCCCCGCCACTTCACGACGTGCGCGAAGAGGTCGCCGTAGAAGGTCGAGTCCTCGGCGAGCAGGGTTTCCAGGTCCAGCTGGCCCTTGGTGGTGACGAGCTGGTCGAGGCGGACCGGGCGCGGGGCGACGTCCGCCCACTGCCGGGTGCTTTCCCGGCCGTGGTCGGGATACGGCCGTCCGTTTCCGATGCGCTTGAAGATCACACGGAAAGCCTACCGTTCGAGCGGCTACCGGCGCAGCCAGGCGGACCGGGGGTGAAGACGGGATGAACCGGGACGTAACAGTCATATGGCTGCGGCGGGCGGTCCCGGACGCGGGCGAGGGCCCCCTGTCGGAGGCCCTCGCCGGCCGTGCGCGTACGAATGTGTCCGGAATGCGGACGGTGGGGTGCGGGTGGCGCGGGGGCGGGGTGTCAGCGGTTCCGCCCGGCCGCGCCCCGGGGGCCTACTCGGTCACGCCGCCGTGGTCGTGGGAGTGGCCGCCGCCCGCCGTGCCGCCGGAGGTGGGCACCGAGGCGACCGGCTTGCGCAGCGAGGAGATGTCGTGGGCGTAGGTGCCCACGGCGTTGGCGATGACGTCGATGTTGGCGTCGAACGCCTTCATGTTGACGTTCTTCAGGTCGTCGCCCTTGGCGTGGTAGTTCACGTCGAAGGCGACGCCCGCCTGGCCGCCGAAGAGCGCGGCCTGCTCCGGGGTCTTGATGCCCTCGGCGCCGGTGAAGGTGCCGCCGGACGGGATGCCGGTCTCGATGAACGGGCCGTAGTCGGAGCGGCCGTCGAAGTCGGTGCCCGCGTGCGGGAGGCCCTTCTTGTCCATGAAGTCGGTGATGTCCCGCTCCAGCTGGGCGGAGCCCGCCGGGCCGGGGCCCTCGCCGAGGCCGTCCGAGTCGTCGCCGTCGTAGACGAACAGGCCGTAGTTCGGCGAGGCGATCATGTCGAAGTTGAGGTAGAGCTTGATCTCCCGCTTGTCCAGCGCCGTCAGGTTGTTGACGTAGTGCTCGGCGCCGAGCAGGCCGTTCTCCTCCGCGGACCACCAGGCGAAGCGGACCTTGTTGCGGACCTTGTCCTTCGACTTGGCGAGCTCCAGGGCGGTCTGGAGGATGCCGGCCGAGCCGGAGCCGTTGTCGTTGATGCCGGGGCCGGCGGTGACCGAGTCGAGGTGGGCGCCGAGCATCACGGTGTTGGCGGCGTTGCCGCCCTTGGTCTCCGCGATGACGTTGTTGGTGGAGCGCGTCTCGTTGAGCTGGCGGACCTCGAAGGAGAGGCTGACCGGGCCGGCCGCCACGTCGGCGGCGAGGCGCTCGCCCTCCGCCTGGCCGAGGCCCGCGGTCGGGACCTTGGCCGAGGCGGCGTCGCCGAGGGTGCCGGAGAGCAGGCCCTCGGTGTTGTTGTAGATGATCGCGCCGGCGGCGCCGGCCGCGGCGGCGTTCTCCTGCTTGATCGCGAAGGTGCAGCCGCCGCGCTTGATCAGGGCGATCTTGCCGGTGAAGGCGCCCGCGGCGAAGTCGCCCGGCTCGCAGCCGGTGGTGCCGTCGGCGTCGACCGGGACGGCGGCCACGGCGGCGGTGATGCCGCCGACCGGGGTGGACTTGGTGTAGGTCATCGCGCTGATGTCGAGGTCGCGCGGGGCGGAGCCGAGGACCGACGCCTTCTCGGCCAGCGTCTCCGTGTAGACGAAGTCGAACTTCTGGTACGAGACGTTGTAGCCGGCCTTCTTCAGCTGGGTGTAGACGTACGCGGCCGAGGCGTCGTGGCCCAGCGAACCGGCGGCGCGGTGGCCGCCGGCCGAGTCGGCTATCGCCTGGAACTTCTGGAGGTGCTTGAAGGCGTCCTTGCCGGTGGTCTCGCGGACCAGCTTCTTCGCCAGCTTCGCCGCGTCCCGCGCGGGCGCCGCGTTGGGGTCCTGGCCGGCGGTGGCCGGAGAGGCGAGGACCAGGGGGGTGGCGAGGGCGGCAGCCGCGAGGATGGCCGCGGCACGACGCTGCGTTGCGTTCACAGAAGTCCTTCCCGATGGGGACGAGGTTGAGGGGGAAACTAGCCACCGGGAGGGGGTTCTGTGAACACGTTCTCCGCAATTCATGTCAGCTTGAGCAGGATTGACATCTGGAATTATCAATTCCCGGATGATTTGCGGCCCTTGGCGGCTTTCGGCTTCTTCGGCGCGGCGCCTCCGGAGAGGTCCGCGCCCGGCGCGATCAGTTCCCCGCGAAACGGGCGAGCGCGGACATGACGTGTGTACGGGTCGGATCGCCGCCCAGGTGCCCCGCACCCTCCACGACGTGCAGTTCGGCGCCCGGCCAGGCCCGCGCCAGCTCCCAGGCGGTGGTGAGCGGGCCGCCCATGTCGAGCCGGCCGTGGACCAGCACGCCCGGAACGCCGGCGAGCCGGTGCGCCTCCCGGATCAGGACGCCCTCCTCCAGGAAGGCACCGTGGGCGAAGTAGTGCGAGCAGATCCGTACGAAACCGAGCCGGGCGTCGTCGACGCGGTCGCTGTACGGGGTCCCCATGCCCTCCGTCGACAGGACGGCGTCCTCCCAGGCGCACCAGTCGGCCGCCGCCCGCTCCCGGACCGCCCGGTCGGGGTGGTTCAGCAGGGCCGCGTACGCCCCCACCGGGTCCCCGGCGTCCCCCGCCCCGGCGAGGAAGCGCTCGTACGCCTCCGGGAAGAAGCGGCCGACGCCCCCGTACAGCCAGGCCGTCTCGGAGCGGCGGGTCGTCGTCACGGCGGCGAGCACGATCCCGGTGACCCGCTCCGGGTGGGCCTGCGCGTACGCGAGGATCAGGGTCGATCCCCAGGAGCCCCCGTGCAGCAGCCACCGGTCGATGCCCAGGTGGACCCGGAGCCGCTCCATGTCGGCCACCAGGTGGGCGGTGGTGTTCACCGAGAGGTCGGCGGCCGGGTCGCTCGCGTGCGGCAGCGACCGGCCGCAGCCGCGCTGGTCGAACTGGACGATCCGGTACGCCTCCGGGTCGAAGAGGCGGCGGGCGCCCGGGGAGGACCCGGAGCCGGGCCCGCCGTGCACGACGAGCGCGGGCTTCCCCGCCGGGTTCCCGGAGACGGCGTAGTGGACCCGCTGGCCGTCCCCGACGTCGAGGAGGCCCTCCTCGTGGGGGTCGAGGGCGGGGAAGCGCGCGGGCGCGGGAGTCGTCTCGGTTCGCATCCCGCCGACGCTACCGAGCGCCGGTGACCCGCGCCTCCGGGTTCTCGCACCACTCCAGGACCGCCGGCCACGGACCGTAGCCGCTGTCCGGGTTGAGGTGCTCGCCGCCCGGCACGAAGTCGGTGTCCAGGCCGAGCGGAGCCCCGTACACGGTGCCGGCGCCCTCGGGGCAGTACGGGTCCCCGTCCCCGTACACCAGCCGTCCCGGCACGTCCTTCCGGGTGAGGTCGAGGCCGTCGGCGAAGGCCGCGATCTCCGGGATGGAGGCGGTGACGGCGGGCGAGGGCGGGGCGACGAGCAGCGCCCGGTCGGCCCCGGGCCGGCGGTCCCCGGCGCGCAGCCACAGCAGGACGGACAGGCTGTGCGCGAGGACGACGAACTCGCCCTTGGCGGGCCGCCCGCCGTGCGCGTCCAGCGCGTCCAGCCAGTCGGCGAGGACCGGCGCGTCCGGCTCCGGGAGCTGCGGGTAGCGCACCTCGTGGCCCCGGCCGCGCAGCTCGCCGGCGAGCCAGTGCTGCCAGTGCCCGGCCGGCCGGTGGTTCTGGAAGCCGTGCAGGATCAGGAAGGTCTTCGGCGTGGTGGTCATGGGGTGATCGTCGGACGCGGGGGCGGCGGGGTCCAGGGGGTGTCCACGGACGGGGACGCCGCCGGGGCGCGCAGCGCGAGCAGGTCCCGTACGCCCGCCTTGACCCGCTCGGCGGGCAACGCCTGTTCCACCGAGAGGTGGTGCATCAGGTCCGGCGAGAACGGCGCCAGCAGCAGGTGGGCGAGGAGGGCGGCGTCGCAGCCGGGCCGCAGCCGGGACAGCAGCATCGCCGTGTGCGTGTGCATCACCTGGTAGGCGCCGCTGTGGTAGCGGGCGCGGGGGGCGGCGGAGTGGGCGGCGAGCAGCAGGGCCCGCTGCTCGGCGACCCGGTCCACCAGCGCGTCGAGGAAGGCGTCGAGCCGCTCGCCGGCGGGGGCGCCGGGCCCGAGCGGCGGCGGCCCGCTCATGTACGCCTCCTGGAACCGGCGCTCGCGGTCGTCGAGGAGCGCCCAGAGCAGCTGCGAGACGTCGCCGAAGCGGCGGTAGACGGTGCCGACGCCGATTCCGCTGGCGTGGGCGACCTGGTTCATGGTGACCGCGTCGGGGCCCTTCTCGGCGACGATCCGGGCGGCGGCGTCGAGGATCCGGCGGCGGTTGCGGGCGGCGTCGGCGCGCTCGGGGGCGGGCGCGGGGGCGGCGCCGGTCCCCGGCGTGTTCCCGGCCGGGAGGAGGGCGAGCAGGGGGCCGGGCGGCCCGTCGCCGGCCTGCGGTCGTCTCGTGCTCATCGCCCGTTCCTGCCCTTCGTCGCGCCCCCGTCGTCGATGGTTCCGTCCTTCGAGCATACCTGGCGCGACCCAGGAAACGGATTCCTATCCGATTAGGTCGGACGCAGTGCCCCCGTGTACGGGGCACCGCGTCCGCTCAGGCCAGCGACAGGAACAGCTTCTCCAGCCGGGCCCGCATCTTGTCCGGGTCCTCGCCGTTCCGCTTCCCGTCCTCCATGTCCGTCAGGCACTGCTGGAGCCCGGTCGCGATGATCGCGAACCCGGCCCGGTCCAGCGCCCGCGAGGCGGCGGCCAGCTGCGTCACGACCTCCTCGCAGTCCCGCCCCTCCTCGATCATCCGGATCACCCCGGAGATCTGACCCTGCGCCCGGCGCAGCCGGTTGAGCACGGCCTTGAGCTCCGCGCCCGCGAGATCGAGTTGCACAGCCACTCCTCCAGCAGATACCCCAGGGGGGATTCATCCCCGCACCGGGGCCTGTCCTGTCAAGGATGACACCCGCCCCGCTGATTCCCGAGAGCCGTCGAACTCCCCGGCCCCGCGCCCCTGCCGGACCGCGTCGGTGCAGGTCAGCGGGGTGCGGACGGTTCGGAGGCGGTCTTCGCCCGCGCCGGGCGGCGCTGCTCGAACTGGCCGAGGTGGACGACGACGGAGCCGTGGAAGCGGTCGACCGCGTCGTCGATGCTGCGGATGAACCCGGACTCGGCGGAGCCGCGGGTGTTCCCCATCCCCTTGAAGAGGGAGAGCCGGAACCCGGCCGTCTCGGCGCCGTCCCTGGGCAGCAGGTCGCCCGGCTCGGGCCGCAGGCGCTCCAGTGTCCCGCGCGGCCCGGTGCGCCCCTCCACGAGCGTCTCGACGTGCAGGTCCGCGGGCGCCGTCTCCAGCGCGCGGATCAGCCGCTTCACCACCGACAGCGGGTAGGTGCCGTCCGGCGCGGGCACCTCGACGGACGTGCGGATCTTGCCGGTCCTGAGGTCGGCGGTGAGCGACAGGACGGTCGGGGTGCCGTCGATGCGGATCTCCGCGGAGAGCTTCCCCTCCTCGCACAGCCGGTCGGCGAGCTCGACGCGCCGGGACTTGGGGTCGGTGCCCCGCTTCGCGCGCTGCACCGGGAGGGCCTTCTGGCCGAGCTCCCCGCCGAGGCGCAGGCAGACCTGGCGGATCAGCCGCTCCCAGCTCTCCACGACCTCCACCGCGCGCGGGTCGCCGGGGACGAGGGTCTCGTCGTCGATCCCGTTGCGCACCGGGACCCAGGAGGGGCCCATGTTCTGGAAGCCGTGGCAGCCCGAGTTGTCGTGCTGGAGGTAGTGCAGGAGCTCCTGGAGCAGCCAGACGTGCGCCGCGTTGCCGACGCCCTCGTGCCGGATCAGCATCTGCGCCTGGTGGGCCACCTCGGCCCAGGAGAGGTGCCACAGCGAGACCTTGTGCTTGCGGCGGCCGTCGGTCTTCACCTCGACGAGCGGGATGCCCTCCAGGGCCACGTCGTTGGAGAGCGTGATCACGGCCTCGTACCCCCGCCGGGCGGCGATGTCCATGTAGTTCTGGACCTGCTCGCTCTTCAGCGGGTTGCCGTTGGTCTTCGTCTCGACCAGCGCCGTCCAGAGCTTGCCCGCCCGCTCCACCCGGATCACCCCGTCCGGCCGCTTCGGGGTCTCCCCGTGCGGCAGGGACACCTCGGTGAAGGTCTGCATGCGGCCCGCCGGGGCGCCGAATCCCGCGGTCAGGCGCCGGCCGAACTCCGGGACCTCGGCCATGACCGAGAGCAGCACCGAGGTCGCCCGCACCTCGCGCTCCTTGTCGCTGCGGTAGGAGGGGACGGGGAAGAGCCGGGCGGGCCGCCAGGAGTCGTTCTCCGCCAGGGACTTCTTCGCGGTACGGGGGAGGGTGACCTTCTTCTTCGCGGTACGGGTCCCACGGGCGCGCGCGCCCGCCGCCGGCGCGTCCGGGGAGCCGGCGGGGGCGGTGCCGGCCGGCTGCGCGGGGGTCGCGTCGCCGGGGGCGCCCCCGGCGGGGGCCGCCGCGCCGTCCCGTACGCCCTCCGGGGCCGCGGCGGGCGCGGTGGCCTCCGGGCCCGCCTCCGCCCCCGGCTCCGCCTCCTGGCCCTCGTCGTCCTCGGCGATCCGGATGCCGAAGTCCGTGGCGAGCCCCGCGAGCCCCGTCTCGTACCCCTGCCCGACGGCCCGGAACTTCCACTCCTCGCCGCGCCGGTAGAGCTCCCCGAAGATGAACGCGGTCTCGACGGTGGCGTCCGTGATGGAGAAGCCGAGCAGGGCCTCGCCCGAGCGGTCCGCGAGGGAGAGCCGCAGGTCGTTCAGGTCGCCGAAGGACGATTCGCCGTACCGGCTCGCCGCGATCACGATCCTGGTGACCTCCGGGGGGACCGCGGTCAGGTCGATGCTGATGCGGTCCTCGCTGCCGTCCTCCGTCGGGACCTTGCCGAGCAGCTGGACGCTGCCGTCCTCGGCGGACGGGCGGTTGTAGAAGTAGAAGTCGGCGTCGCTGCGGACCTTGCCGCCGTCGTCGAGGAGGAGGACCGAGACGTCGGCGTCCCCGTCCCCGGACGGGCTGCTCCAGCCCAGTCCGACGACCACCGACCCGGTGTCCTCGCTCAGCGCGGCGAGGCCGGTGTTGGCTCCCTTGGGCAGTTCCCGCATATGTCCGTCCCCCAGATCTCGCTCATGGACCGGTCCCTGGGGAACGGTAGCGTCCGGGCGAACGGAATGGGGAGGAGATGTGAAAGTCGGACTGCCTCGCGCGGGGGCGGTACCGGGTTCCGTGCGGGGCGGTGCCGGGGCGGTCGGGCCCGTTTCCGTCCCGGGGAGGAGACGGGCCGCCGTTCTCGACGCCGCGCGGGAGGAAACACGTCAATCCGCCCGGAATCACCCGGCCGCCGCATGATGTCCGCTGTGAACCCCTTCACCTTCTCCGCGGCCTTCATCACCTTCTTCTCCGTCGTCGGCCCGCCGAAGGTGCTCCTCGCCTTCGCCGGGCTCGCCCAGACCCACCCGGTCCGCCAGCTCCGCACCATCGCCCTGATCTCCTCGGGCGCGGCGGTCCTCGTCGGCCTGGTCACCGGCATCACGGCGCCGTGGCTGCTCGACCTCTTCCACATCAGCACCCCGGCGCTCCAACTCGCCGGTGGCGCGATCTTCTTCGTGTACGCGGTCGGGCTCGTGCTCGGCATGCACCTCGGCTCGGACGGCCCCCACCAGGACGCCCCCGACATCGCCGGCGGCGTCCGCGAACTGCTGATGCCGTACATCGTCAGCCCGCTCGCCATGACCGCCGTCCTGATCGAGGCCGCCGCCCGCTACTCGGTCGGCTGGCGCTCGACCGTGGTCGGCGCGTACGTGTGCGTCATCGCGCTCGACCTGGTCTGCGTCCTGGTCCTCACCCGGCTGCTGAGCCGCACCCACCACACCACCATCGAACTGCTCGGCCGCCTGCTGGGCCTGCTGCTCGCCGCGGTCGGCGTGGACCTCTTCCTCGACGGCCTGTCCGACCTGGGTGTGCACATCCTCGGGCGGCACTGAGCCCTTCTTCCCGGGGCGGTCCGGGGGCGGTCCGGGGGTCAGGAGAGCGGGTCGGCGGCGGCCCGGGCAGCGAGCAGCCGATCTCCTCGGCGAGCAGGGCGGGTTCCTCGACCGCGTCGAGCTTCACCGCGTTCTCGGGGAGGGCGGGGTCGAAGCGGTGCGGAGTGAGCGCGGCCCGCCCGGAGCCGAGGACGGCCGGCCGCCCCTTCCGGTACGCCCCCGACAGATAGCCGGAGGCCGGCGGGGCCCAGGCCGGCACGCCCATCCCGTACTCCCGGGCGACGGGCGGCACCGAGGTCTCCGCGCCGCGCGCGAGGAGCGAGTACGGCGGCTGCTCGGTGCGGAAGCGGCGCAGCCCGCGCCGCTCGGCCACCGCGTGCGCCTCCACGATCCGCTGCCCCGGCCCTCCCGCCCTCCCCGTACAGAGAGAACGCCTATCCATCCACCCCCGCGAACAGCTCCCGCAGGAACGGCGCCACCACCCCGTACAGCGCCTCCGGCGCCTCCAGGTGCAGGTCGTGTCCGGTGCCGGGCACGCTGACCGCGGTCAGCCGCCGTTCCTGCCGCCGGGCCATCCCGTCCCACTGCTCCGGGTCGATGATGCCGTTCTGGCCGAGGACGGCGAGGAGGGGCACGTCGATCGCGTCCCACTCCTCCCACCAGGAGCGGACGGCGTTCTCGGCGAGCGAGGCGGCCAGGACCTCGGGGTCGAACCGCGGCCACCAGCCGCCGTCCCGCTCCTCCAGCCCGCCGGCCCACCCCTCGCCGACCGGCCCGCCGCCGAAGTGCGCGACGGCGGCCTCCCGGTCGGGGAAGGGCACCGGCCATCCCCGCAGCCACCCGGCGACCTGCTCGGTCCGGTCGGGCGCGGACCCGCCGGGACCGGCCTCGACGAGTACGGCCCCGGCGACGCGGGGCGGCCTGCGGGCGGCGGCGAGGAGCGCGGCGTGCCCGCCGTAGGACTGCCCGACGAGCGCGACGGGCCCGCCGTCCGCCGTGAGGGCTCCGGCGACCTCCAGGACGTCGGAGGCGTACGCGGCCCGGGAGACGTCCCCGGGGCGGCGCTCGCTGTCCCCGTGCCCGCGCTGGTCGAGGGCGAGGACGCGGTACCCGTCGGCGGCCAGGGCCCCGGCCAGCGCGTCCCACTCGCCGCAGTGCCCGGCGAGCCCGTGCAGCAGCAGCACGGAGGGCCCCGGCCCGGCCCCCGTGTCCGTCCATTCCCGCCCGGACAGCGTCACCCCGTCCCGTACGAACTGCCATGTGACCCAGTTCACACCCACGTTCCGCCCCTCCCCGTCACATCGCCGTGCGGCGTTCCGTCAGTCCCATGAAAGCGCGGAAGAGACGGAACGATCCGCCTCCCGCCGCCACCGGCACTCTCGACCCGAGGAGCACCCATGGACGCCCGCCTCAACCTCTTCACCAGCCCGATCGCCTCCAAGGTCGTCCGTCACCTGGCCTCCGCCGGCTTCGCCATCCCGGAGACGGTCCTGCCGCACAGCACCCAGGAGCTGGTGAAGATCCGCGCCAGCCAGATCAACGGCTGTGGATTCTGCCTCGACATGCACACCAAGGACGCGGCGGCGGCCGGCGAGACGGCCCTCCGCCTCCACCTCGTCGCGGCCTGGCGCGAGGCCACGGTCTACACGGAGGCCGAGCGCGCCGCCCTCGAACTGGCCGAGGAGGGCACCCGCCTCGCGAACGGCACCGGCATCACGGACGCGGCCTGGCAGAACGCCGCCCAGCACTACGACGAGGAGCAGCTGGCGGCCCTGGTCTCGCTGATCGCGCTCATCAACGCCTTCAACCGCCTGAACGTCATGACCCGGCAGCCCGCCGGCGACTACGTCCCCGGCCAGTTCTCCTAGCCCGTACGCGAGCCGGGGCCGCGCCGCACCGAAGCGCGGCCGGAACGGCCTCCGGGAGGCGCGCCCCGCGGCCCCGGATCACGCCCGGCCCCGGTACCGGCAGCGCCCCGGCCGCCCGCGACGGCCCGCGCGCGGGACCCCCGGCCGCGCGTGCGGTGGGCGGGCGGCGCGGCCGAGGGGTTCCGGCCCGGCCCGGCCCGTCCCGCGCCCGGGGCCCTCCCTCGTACGGGACGGGAGGACCTGGATGAACGGCTCCGATCCGTACGGGCCGGAGGAGCGCGGGCGGCGGACATCGGCCCGCCCGGCTGGAAGGGGCCCGCGCGCCGCGAGGGCGGCGGGAGCCGTCGCCGCCGGGCAGGCGGGGCCCGGCACCGCCCCGGAGACCGTCAGGAGAAGACCCGGCCGGGGCCCGGGAAGGGCCTCACACCGTCACCCGTCGGCTGATCGCCCCGTCGGCCATCACGTACCGGGTGTCGGCGCGGGCGGCCACGTCCGGGTCGTGCGTCACGAGCACCACGGCGGTCTCCTGCTCCCGCGCGAGCCGGAGGAACTCCTCCAGGACCGCGGTGGCGTCGGCGCCGTCCAGCGCGCCGGTCGGCTCGTCCGCGAACACTACGTCGGGCCGGTGGACGAGGGCGCGGGCGACGGCGACCCGCCGGTTCTGGCCGCCCGACAGGTTCGCGGCCCTGCGCCGCAGATGGGCGCCCATGCCGAGCGGTTCGAGCACCCGGCCGGCCGCCGCGTGCGCGCGGTCCTTGGCGATGCCCGCCAGCCGCATCGGCAGGGCCGCGTTCTCCTGCACGGTCAGCTCGGGAAGCGGCTCCCCGGAGGAGGAGACGAACCCGAGGCGTTCGCGGCGCAAGGCGCTCAGATCGGCGCCGGAGAGGGACGACAGGACGATCCCGTCGAAGGTCACCGTGCCGCGCGCCGGGGGCAGCACACCGGCGAGGCAGTACAGCAGCGAGGACTTGCCCGCACCGCTGCCTCCCGTGATGGCGGCGACCTCACCGCCGGCCAGCTCGAAATCGGCGCCGTACAACGCCTGTCGCTCCCCGTAGAAGAAGTCGACGCCCCTGGCGCTGAGGATGTGGTCCATTCCGTGACTGCTTCCTGGAGGAGGGACCGACCGTCGCGGCCCCCTGGGCGAGCGGTGACCGGGCCCGGCGGCACCCTCGAAGCCGCGACGGCCCCGCCGACCACGGCGATGTCCCCGGCTTCCGCGCGGATCTCTCCTGCCCACCGGACACCGATCACAGAAAGTAGCGGCGCCGCCCTGCTCCGGACGGTGCAGGAACGTCCCTCTGTCCGATCACCCCCCGATCCGGTGAACCGACCCTCGCGAAGGGGACCGCCAGCGGCGATCCACCAGCGGCCCGATCCGTACCCCATCCCCTGCCTCAGCCGGCGAACACCTCCCGCAGCTTCTCCTCCTGGGCACGGTCCAGGTTGGACTGGATGAGCTCCGCGTGTCCCTGGGGGAACGCCTCCCGGACGCGGTCGACGATGGCGCCCTCGGAGAGCAGGAAGAGCGCCGAGGTGCCCGGCGTCACCTTCGCCTTGACCGACTCGATGAAGTCGTCGTCGATGCCGACGTCCGCCAGCTTCCCGCCCAGCGCCCCCGCCGCCGCGCCCACCGCCGCGCCGAGCAGCGGCATCAGGAAGAGGAGACCGAAAAGCATCCCCCAGAAGGTCCCGGAGAGGGCCCCGACCCCGGTCAGGTTGTTCAACTGCTTCGTCTTCGGCTTCGACGCCTCGGCCGGCCAGCTGACCGTCGCCGCGTCGAGCACCTTGATCAGCTCCTGCTTCTGCAACTGAAGAAGCGTGTCCTCCACCGCCGCCGCCCCCTCGGGCGCGTCGAACTTCCACACGGTCAACGTGGCCACACGAAACCTCCGAAAACCACCGCACGACACCTGCGCGGCACTGGGCAATGACTGCCCCCAGTAGAAGCGATCGTCCTATAAGCCGCATCTCGTGTCATTCATGGGGATAAAGGGATCGGATGGCTCGTAGGAGTGATCCCCGGTGTGCCTGCGTGAAGTGATCCACTTCCCTCCCCAGAGTGGCGCGCATGCGTCTCACCTCCCCTTTCACCTCCTCCCTCGCCGTACCGTTCGCCGCCGCGTTCGCCCTTCTCGGCATGGGCGCCTCGGCCACCGCGTCGGCGGCCGAGGCGTGCGGTTCGGTCATCACCGCCCCGCTCGAACGGCCCGTCTCCGCCGACGACCCCTGTCCGAGCAGCGATCCGGTGGTGTGCCGGATCCGCGTGATGCCGATGGACGAGAAGGTCGAGGCCCAGCGGACCCGGATGAGGTACCACGGACTCCTGGAGGACATGCACCGCACCGAGGCGGCCATGCGGGAGGCCGGCGCGACCGACGAGGAGATCGCCCGCGAACTGGTCGACATGCGCAACCAGGCCAAGTCGATCACCCGCGCGGGCATGACCCCGGAGGAGGTGCGCGTCCTGGAGGCCCGCAACCAGGCGAAGTACGGGAACCCCCTGGGCCCCACCGCCGACCAGCTGTACGTCAAGTACGGCTCGTGGCAGCAGGTCATCGACGCCTCCATGCGCACCAGCTACGCGGTCGACCGCGAACTGAGCCTGGAGTACCGGCCCTGCCCGGTGTGACGGCGACCGGTGGCGGTACGGCCGCTTCCTCCTTGTCCCAGGGCCCCGGGGTTCGTACGGAACGAAGGGCTCACCGCTCCTCGGAGAGGGCCTCGTCGAGCCTGCCCGTCGCCGCCCGGTAGAGCGCGTCGATGATGTCGAGGCACTGGGAGCGGATCCGCTCGTCCCCCCGCCGGTACAGCCGGAGCACCACCTCGATCAGGTGCTGGTGGATGATCCCGCGCTCGAACCGCCGAGAGGCGTTCGGCGACTCCGCCAGCGCCGCCAGCGCCTGTCCCGCCTCAAGGGTCCGGGCGGGCAGGCTCAGGGCCAGCGGGGCGAGCGACGCCGCGAGGCCCTCGGCGTGGTCGGGGAAGGCGCGGCTCGTCAGGAACGAACCGATCAGCTCGTCCGCGACGGCCGGTGGCAGCGACTCCAGCTTACGGAGGCAGCGGGACGCCGCTTTGCGTACCGAGGGGTCGTTGTCGTCGAACATGCCGCGGAGCAGGGAGACACCGCCCACCGGGTCGGTGGCGGTCATCTCTGCGGCTCCTCGCCGTGCCGCGACGGGCAGGGAGTCCCAGGTGCCGGGCAGCCCATGGGCGAGCCGCTCCCGGAGCGCGAGGACGGCCCACGCCGCTCCCGCGTACCGCGCGGCCTCATCGGGGCCGTCGAGAGCCCGGAGCAGTTCGGGGGCGAAGCGCGCGGTTTCGTGGATCAGGCTCCAGGTGAGGAGCCGGTGGACGGTCCGGGTCTCGTGGACATCGACGGGGGTGCCCGTGAAGAGCAGTTCCGCGAGGTCGAGCGCGGTCTCCGGGGCTCGACCCAGCAGGAACGTCACGGGTTCGGCGGCGCAGACCCGGACGGCCATGACGGGGTCGCATACCAGTCGGCCGAGTGCAGGGAGGAAGGGCTCCACGGGCGTCCCGGGGAGGCGGAGGAGGGCTCCGATAGCGATGGCGGCCTCTCCCCGGGTGGAGTTGATGCCGGCCATCAGAAGGTCGCCGCCGTAGTGGTATTTCCCTGGGCCGGAGCTGGTCCGCGCGGCTTCGGAAGCGGGGTGCGGGTCGTCGGCATAGTGGGCGAGCAGGGGGATCGCGACGGAGAGGTCCTGGAGATCTCGTGCGACGGTGCCGATGGCTCCGCACACGGATCGGCCCGCTTTCCCTCCGATCACGTCATGGGCGTGCGCGCAGAGTGCCAGCAGGCGGTCCGCTTCCACCTTCCCGGCCACCGCGTCGATCACGGCGACGAAGGCCGGAGCGGGGATGCTCCGGTCGAAGCCCTGGGCGAGGGCGGTGAACCGATCCGGCTGAACCTTGGCACAAGACCCGAGGAGCTGGGCCAGTTCCCGGGCGCCGCCCGTCGGAGGGTCCGTACGCCAGTTGTGCCGGTCTTCCGCGTGTTTGCGGAGCGCACGCAGCCATTGGGCGTCCGACATGTGCTCCCCCGCGGCGGAGGGGACGGGAGGGCCGAGGAAATCGGCCGTCACGGGTTTCGGGCCTACGAGGGGAAAGCCGGAGAACTTGCGTTCCAGCTCTCCGAGGCGGCGCCGCGCCTCCGGACTCCGCCGGTGGGGGGCGACCGCGTCGAGGAGGACGTACTGGGCGTGTCCGAACACCTGGCGGTTCTCGGGGAGGCGTTCCCAGGCCGGGTAGTGGTCGAGGAGCAGGTGGACGAACCGTTCGAGCAGTTCCGCGCCGCAGTCCCGGGTCGCCCGGGACACGAGTTCGCGGGACGCCCACCGTGCGCTGTCCACCCAGCCGAGGCGCAGGTTCTCCGGGTCGGCCATGAGCCAGGCGAGCGCTTCGTCCGGGCGGTTCCACACCGTGTGGACACGGCAGGCGAGAAAGCGCAGAGCCTTGCTGTCGCTCGTGGAGAGGGTCCTCATCGTCTCCGCGACGGAGTCGGGGTCCTGCTGCGCGAGGGTGCGCAGGGCGTCGTGCACCCCCCAGTAGAGGGCCTCGTCGAGGTCGGGGTGGACGGGCAGGAGGCGGTGGTACCACCGGGCACGTGAAGGGTGGTCAGGGCTGTGCCGTACGTGGCTGGCCTCGGCCACGGCGACCACGAAGGGCAGCAGGTGGTCGAGTGCGGCCCGGGGAGAGGCGGCCGCGGCTTTGGAGACGTCTTCGCCGATTCCGGTGCCCGGTGATGTGTTCAGGCGGTCGGAGTCGAGGGGATCCCCGCCGTTCGACGCCGTGTGTGCGGCCGCCCGCCGGAGGAAGGTGCCCAGGAGCCGGAGCGCGGTCTCCGCCTCCTGTTCGGCCACGCCCCGGAAGTAGTCCCAGAAGGTCCTGCCGGAACCCGGGACCTCCGCGTTCCCCTCGTCGAAGTAGCCCTGTTCGATGAGGGTCTCGACCATCTCCGCGGAGTGGTGGGTCGGCCACCGCCAGAGCCAGTCCTGCAACAGTCCGGGCCACGGGGCGGCGGCGTTCGCGTACGGCCTCATCAGCTCCGTCACCCGCTTCGGACGGTGGGCGGTGCACCAGGAGAGCTGGGGGAAGACGAGCGGTGTGGTGGCGGGGTCCCCCAGCCACCGCTCCCACCGGCCCGTGTCGGTGGCGTCGAACCACGCGGGCAGGCCGAGCAGCCCGCGCAGCTTGCGCGCGGTGACCCCGTCGTCCCAGGCCAGTGGGTCCAGGGCCGCCCAGTCCTCGTCGGTCGCGTCGAGCTGTTCGAGGACGGAGACGACGACGAAGCGCAGGTGGGGGCGGACCACGTCCGAGCCGAGGAGCCGTACCGCCGTCCGCCGGAATTCCGCCCGGTCGGTCTCCCGCAGGTGTTCGAGGACCTGCCGGGTCTGGGCCCTGCGGAAGAGGGCCTGCCCTCCTGTCGCGAGGAAGTCGTGGAGGTCCTTGCCGGACAGGACGAAGGAGCGCGCGAACAGGTAGTCGAAGTACGTCTCGTGGAAGAAGCCGATGCGGTCGTTGTCCCCGTGGAGGAGCACGCCCGCCGAGACGAGGACGGCCAGGTCCTCCCTCGCGAAGCGGTCCAGGATCCCGTAGGGGACGGTGACGGTCTCACGGCGGCTCATCTCGTCCACCAGCAGGTGGGTGACGGCCGGCCACAGGTCGGCGGGCAGGAACTTCTCGATCTTGCGGCGGACCTCGTCGGTGTAGGTGGCGTACAGGTCGGCGAGGTTCCGGTAGGAGGCGTTCCTCGCCCTTTCCGAGAGTCTGCAGAAGACCGACAGGTGCAGGGGGGTGCGCAGCAGCCGCAGGGTCTCCCCGCCGAGCCGCTGCGGGGGCGTACCGCCGCGCGCGAGGACCGCCGCGACGGCTTCGTCGTCGAGGAGCCCCACCGGGAAGCGCTTCGCCGGTCCCCGGTCGCCGACCAGGTTCATCAGCCGGGGGTCCTTCTCGACGTCGATCGTCCGGGCCACGAGGACGGTCCGTACGTTGGGGAAGGCGTCCAGCACCTCCAGCATCTCGTCCACGGCCTCGAACACCTCGGGGATCCGGCCGCTGTAGCTGCTGGCCGCGTCGAGCTGGTCCACGACCAGCAGCGCCGGGGCGCCGCGCGCGACGCGGGCGAGGAGCGAGGCGGGGCACCCGCCGAGCTGGACGCGCCCTCCCACGGCCTCCGCCGTCCGGTCGGCGGCCTCGACCTCGTCCATGCGGAAGGGGAGGACCGGCCAGCCCCGCTCGTGGGCGAGGGCGACGACCTCTCCGACGACCGCCGACTTCCCCATGCCCGCGGGGCCGTCGCAGACGAGGATCCTCGTCTCGTCATCGGTGAGCAGCCGGGTGAACAGCTCGTGCGCCGTAGCGCGGTCCGCCAGCCCGAAGAGGGGCCGCTTCCCTTTCTCGTGACGCAGGAAACGACGGCGGGCGGCCTCGACGGAGCGCCTGTCGGTCTCCGCCGGGTCGGGCACGGGGCCGGTCGGGAGGGCGGCGCCGACGAAGACGTAGTCCGCGCTCCCCACCGCGACGCTGTTGCCGGACGCCTGGACGTGACGGGGTGGGCCTGGGGTGGGGTCTCCCGGCTCGCTCAGCCCTGCGGCGAGTCCGGGGAGTGAGGGAACCCGATGCGCACGTCTCCGTTCACCGTGCCCGCCGCGACCGACCCGTGGTCCGCCTGGATCCGTACGTTCTCGCCGGAGACGAGGTTGAACTCCGGGGCGGCGGGACCGTCCCCGGCGGAGTGCTCCCGTACGAGCTGCCGCAGGCGGGCCGCGGCCGTCTCCCGCTCGGCGTCGTCGAGCCGTTGCAACAGGTCGGCGAAGCGCCTCTGCCAGTCCAGCGCGTGCCGGGCGGCGACGGCGGCGCTCCCGGCACCGCCGGCCTCCCGGAGCGCCGAGGCCGTGTCCGTCAGCCGGAGCAGCTCCGACCGCTCGCTCGGCCCGTCGCCCCGGCCGATCCACGCGGCCACCTGACGCCGAAAGGAATCCCAGAGATCCGTTCCGGCTGTTCTCACCACGGCGATGCCCGCCTCCGCCGCTGTTCCGGACAAGTCCTCCGGCACGTGTGGCTCCTCTCGTCGGTTTGCGGTCACGGTAGCCAGCTGATGTGCCGGGGAGCGCGGGATTCGGAGAAACGGCGAATTGCGATCGTTTCCAGGCCGTTCGAGGGTCCTGGTGCTCTGGTGCTGCGGAAGGGGTATCGGCAGGTCAAGGGCCGGAGGCCGCTGAGGGGCCCTACCGGAACCGTGTTCTCTCGAACGTGGCCATATTCCGTCGCGCCGAAAGATGAAACATGAAAATTCGCTGTTTCTGTTGCGGTGGAGGCAGTGGGTGCAGGACGCTTCGAGCGAAGCCGGCCGAGGAATAGCCGGAGTCCCGTCGAATGTGTGGAGAGGAGAAGTGGTGGAAACCCCCTTGCGTTTCGGTGCGGAACTGCGTCGTCTGCGGGAGTCCACAGGAATGACTCTCGATAAACTGGCGAAGGAGACGACCTACAGCATTGGTCATCTCTCGAAGATCGAGCGCGGCCTCAATCCGCCGACCCTCACGTTGATCCAGCGCTGCGACGTCCTGTTCCGTACCGGTGGGCGGTTGCGGAGGGAGTTCGAAACGGAGGCGAGAAGCGCGCGGAAGAAGCCGGAGACGACCCGGCGGAGGGTCCTTCAGGTGGGGGCGGGATCACTGGTCTCCGTGCCGCTCGTGCCGGGAGGGCCGGTTCTTCCTGCCGGAGGGGAAGTGCCACCGGTCGCCCTCTACGAGAGCCAGTTGCACGGGATGAGACAACTGGGGCAGACCCTCGCTCCCGCGACCATGCTTCCCGTCCTGCGCGCACAGGCGTCGGCGGTGCTGGCCCAGGCTGCCCACGCGGCGGGCTCGTCCCGGGACGGCCTCCTCGTCATGGCCTCCCGGTTCGTCGAGTACATCGGGTGGATGGCGCAGGAGAAGGGGGACGAGGCGGCGTCCCTCCGGGCGACCGGCGAGGCCGTCGAACTGGCCCGCGCCGGCGGTGACGCACACCTGGCCGACTACGCCTGGGTCCGGCGGGCCCTCGTCACGTACTACGGCGGGGACGCGGCCCGGACCGTCACCCTGGCCCGGCAGGCGCAGCGCTCCGGCGCCCCGCCCCGGATCAGGGGACTCGCCGCGCAGCGAGAGGCTCAGGGACATGCGCTCGCCGGGGACGAGCGGGCCTGCATGTCGGCCCTGGAGCGGGCCCGGGGGCTCCTGGAGCGGGCCAGGGCCGAGGACGGCGCGGAGGGCGCGGTACTCGGTACGACCCAGCTGGCGGACCCCGTGTCCATGGTCGAGGGGTGGTGCCTGCACGACCTGGGGCGCCCGCGCCGGGCGGCCGGAATCCTGGACCTGGAGTGCCGGCGGATCGCACCGGACGCCTTGAACACGCGGATGCGGTACGGCCTTCGGCGCGCGCTGGCACTGGCAGGGGCGGGAGAGGTCGAGTCCTCCTGCGAGGTGGCCGGAGAACTGCTGAGGCTGATGGGGGTCGTCCACTCGGCGACCGTCCGGACGGATGTGCACAGGCTGCACCGCGAATGGTCCAGGTTCCGCGGCAACCCCGCGGTGCGCAGGCTCCGCCCCGCGCTGGCCAACGCGCTGAGCGCCCCGGAATAGCCGGCCGTCCGGCGCTCGAAAACCTTCAGCATTTCCCATCGCGAGATCTGTCCGAATTCTTTTCGTGTGAAGTTGATGAAAAGAATGAGGGGGATTCTCGATTTGAAGAGAGCAGGAGAAAAATGAACCAGATCTTCGTGAACTACCGGACCGGTGACGGAGAGGAGACGGCGACGCTCGTGGACCGGGAACTCTCCCGTGTCTTCGGTGAGGACAACGTTTTCCGGGCCAGCAAGTCGATCGTCCCCGGGAGCCGGTTCCCGCAGGAACTCCTCACGGCCGTCCGGCGCAGCCAGGTGCTGGTCGCGGTGATCGGACCCGGCTGGACGAAGTCCTGGCGCGGCGAGGCCGAGCCGGGAGAGGGGCCGGAGGACTGGACGCGCAGGGAGATCCACGAGGCGCTCGAGACCGGGGCGGTGGTCGTTCCGCTGCTGGTCGGGGGCGTCGAACCGCTGCGCGCGGAAGACCTCCCCGCCGAGATCAAGGACCTCGCCGAGTGCCAGTACCGCAGGCTCGACCACCGCAACGCGGCGGCCGACCTGAAGCGGTTGGTCGACGACCTCGTCCGGCTCCTGCCGGACCTCGCCGCCTCTGCCCGGCGGAACGGATACGAGCCGGCGGGCGAGGAGGCCCGTACGAGGAACACCGGAGCGGACAAGGGCACCGTGGTGAAACACCGGCAGCGCGGCGGCATCGGCAACGTCAACGGCGACTTCTCCGGAACCTTCGTCAGCGAACCGCAGGGGCCGGTGCACACGGGGAGCGGGCATCTGTACCACGCGCGCGAGCAGCACCTCGGTGACAGCTTCACCAGCGCCGGGGGGACCCTGAACCACGTTGCCGACAACCACGGCACCCTGGACCAGGGCGACGACCGGAGCGGGCACCCGGACGGACGGCGTTGACCGGTCAGGGGTTCACCTGGGTCAGCGATCCGAGGGGGCCCCTGCACAGCGGAAGCGGGAACCAGTACGTCTACCAGTGGTCGATCGGACCGGAATCGCAGCTGCTGAGGCGCGGTACGGCCCGGCGGGAGATCGTGCGGGAGCACCGGCTGAGGCTCACCCGGTGCTACGTGCGACCGCGCGGGTACGCGCGGGCCGCGGAGCGGCTGGAACCGCCCGGAGCGGTGGTGCTGCTGGACGGGGCGGCCGGATCGGGGCGCCGCGCCACCGCGACGATGCTGCTGGAAGAGGCGCCGGAGCCGGACGGAGGGATCGAGGAGCTTCCGCTCGCCTCGGAGGACGGGTTCTCCGAACCGTCGCCCGGCCGGCGGTACCTGTTGGACCTCTCGCGCGTCGACGACACCGAGTACCCCTCCGTGCAGAAGACGCTCGCCCAGTACCGGACGATGGTCGAGAAGAACGACGCCCGCATGGTCGTGGTGGCCCCCGCCGGTCTCGAATGGATGCTGGACGCGGAGCTGGCTCCTCTGGTCGTGCGGATCGAGCGGCCGCGCGGACGGGCGGTCCTCGGCCGCCACCTCCGGGTGCGGGGCGTGGAGTTCACCCACGAGCAGCTGACCACCGACGACCTGGGAAGGCTGTGCGAGACGGCCCCCATGCGGGAACTGGACCGGCTGGCCGACCTGGTGGCCCAGGCACGCGACAGCGCCCGGTACGGAACTGACTTCGTGCGCTGGCGGGACGCGGCGCTCTCGGCCTCCACCAACTGGTCGCAGCAGGTGGCGCGGCAGCTCAGGGAGCACCCCGGAGCGCGGGAGCGCGCCCTGCTCCTCGCCGCCGCGATGCTGCACGGCGCCCCGGCGGAGACGGTCCTCGAAGCCGCGGGTGTCCTCCTGGAGGTCCTGAGGCACCCGGAGGACGGGGCGCCCGGACTGGCGGGGGAAGGACTCGGGGAGCGGTTCGACAAACTCGCGCTGCTCCGGGAGGACGACGGTCGCGTGGGATTCTCCGGACTCGCCTACGACGGCGCGGTCCGGAAGCACTTCTGGGAGAACTTCCCCGAGATCCGGCCCGAGTTCAGGGACTGGGTGGGACTCTGCGTCGCCCGCCGAGGGATCGCATCGGAGGAACGGGGCCGGCTCGCCGCCCGCTTCGCCGAGCAGGCGCTCGCGGCAGGGCGGCCGGACGACCTGCCGCTCCTCGTCGAGGCGTGGACGCGGCCCGTGGAGGGCGGGCGGCTGCGGGCCGAAGCCGCCGTCCTGCTGGAACTGGGCCTCAGCCACGAGCAGTACGGCCCCTGGTTCCGCAACCGCGTCTACCAGTGGGTGAAGGCGTCCAAGCTGGACCCGGACCTCGCGCGCGTGCTGACGGACGTCTGCCGGTACGTCCTTTCCGTCACCCACCCGGAACAGGCGATGGTCCGGCTCCGGTACCTCGCGCTCAACGGGGAGGCGCCGGAGGACGCCGTACGGGCCGCCAGGACGGCGCTTCTGGGGCTGGCGGCCGGCAGCCGCCGCCAGTACCGCCGCCTGGTCCACCGGCTCCTCGTCAGCACGGCCGGGGAGCGCCTCCTCGACGTCCTGGTGGGACTGGTGGACCCGGTCGGCCTGCGGATCGAACCGCCGTGGGAGGAATTCGCACTGGTCTGGAGGGCCGTCATGGCACGTGGGACCCCCGGATCGTGGACTCCGCTGGTCAAGCGCTGGCTGACCGCCGTCGCGGAGCGCCGGGTGAGCGACCAGGTGCTTGTCGCACTGCTGCTCGCGGCTTCGGGCGACCGGATGCTTCTGGACCAGCTCTATGCCACGGCGTGCGACTGGGTCGGCGAGACGCCGGCCGCGGAGGCCCGGGCGCGTACGGCGCGTGGATTCTGCCAGGAGATCGACACCGCACTGGGAATCGGCATGGTCCTCTCCGGTTCGGGTGCACGAGTGAACAGGGATGGGGAATGAACAGACTGCGCATCGCGCGAGCCGTCTCCGTATGTGCCCTTAGCGGCGTGGCGGTCTACGGATCGGCGCTCGACTGGCCCACATGGATCTGGTTCCTGTTACCGACCCTCGGAGCCGGTTCGCTGCTGGTCGACCTTCAACTCCAGCGTTCGGTGGACACCGCCTTTCCGGACGAGGAGGACGCCGGAACGGAGCCGGTCGACGAGAACCCGTACCGGGAGACGTCCGTGTCGGTGGTGCCCGTCCTGAGCTCCGTGGCGGACTGCCCCTTCCTCTTCTCCGCGACGATCTCGTGGCGTTTCCTCGCCCCGGCCTCGACCGAACCGCACGGGAACCCGGGAGCGCTGGCGGTGAACTCCTTGCTGGACCGGGTGCGCCGGGTGACCTCGATGGAGCACCCGAGTCATCACACGTTCCTCGAACGCGAACTGGAGGGGGTCCTGGGAGCGCCGTTGCCCGATGCCTCCGGTCTGGTGACCGCGTTCGCCACGGACGTCCGACTGGTCCTGCGGAAGAAGGACCAGGACTACCTCGAAGAACTCGACAGTCTGAAAAAGGCCATCAGCGCCTGGGAGAGCCGCCGCGAGCACGAGCGGAACCTCCGCGAATACCTGGGGGACGACGTTCTCCAGAGCCCGGGTGACGCGGTGGTGTGGTGGCTGGCGCGTCACGACGACCAGATCGAACGGGCGGTGGAGATGATCGCCCCCCTCACGGTGCTGTCCGCCGCGGCCAACAACGAGCAGCCTCCGGAGAGGTACCGGAACTTCTTGTCCGGGGCCGGGCACGACGCCGAACCGGAGACGGGAACCGGGTTCGGCCACCCGGAGCCGGTCGATGACGAACCCGCCCCCGTGCACACGGCCGAGGACGCCGCCCCGCCGGAGGCGGACCAGAGGGCGTCGCAGGAGCATCTCTCCGCCTGGATGGACGGGCTGGGATTCGAGGGAGGAACAGCCGAACGGGCGGCGTTCCTCCACAGGATCGCCGTCATCTCGGAGGCGGCCGGCCGGACGGACGCGGCGGAGAACATCCGCAGGGAGGCCCGCGGCGGAGTCGGGGAGGAGCCTCCCGGCCCTCTCGGCGGCCCGCTTGCGGACGAGGGGAGGGCGGGGCCCGTTCCCGAGGCGCGGGGGCCGCGCCGGAGCGGCTGGCAGGTCTCGCCCGAGGGCGTCGTGGACGAGGCCGAGGGGCCCGGCGCGCGGGACTTCGGAATGCCGCGGGAGCGGAAACGCGACCCGGAGCCGGCGGGGGAGGAGCGGTGAGCGCGTCGTTCACCGCCGACGTGTTCGCACGCGTCGAGCGGTCCGTCGAGGAGCGGCACGCCGGGGGAGTCTTCCCCTGCCGGGGCGGGGCCGCCGAAGGCGCCTGCGCCACCGGGGGCGGGGTCTCGCTCGTCGAAGCGCGGTCCAGGGCGCGCGGCGGTGACTTCACCGACTCCGAACGGCTCGCGGTCTGGCAGCACGTGGGACGGCACCTCCAGGAAGAGGCGAAGGACCCCGGCGACCGGACCTGGACGCTGATCGCGGTGTGGCTGCTCGCCTCCCGCTTGCGCGCCGCCTCCTACAAGATCTCCAGGGCGAATCCGGGCTCCGCGCTCGCCGATGTGGCCTCCGCCGTGCTGGAAGGCGTACTGGAAGGCGTCCGGACGATCGGGGAGAAGTCCCCCGAGGACGTCGGGCGGCACCTGGTGAACGCGGCGTACACGGCAGGCTGGCTCCAGGCCGTGTCCCCGCACCGAAGGGAGACGCCGGTGGGCGAGTGGGAGGTCCTCGGGGGCACCGTCGCACAGGGGCCGCAGGTGAGGGCCCCCGGTGGTGTCGTCGAGGTCGGTGACCTGTCCGGGGCGCTCGCCCGGCGGGCCCAGGGCGAGCGCCTGGGATCCCTCGCCCATCGGCTGGGACTGCTGGAACACGCCCGCCGGGTCCGCCGGGCGAACCGCGCCGGATCGCGGCGGCCGGAGGACAGGGGAGCACACGCGCGGAACGGGCAGTTCGTTCTGTTCGAGCTGGGGGAGGAAGAGTCATGAGGTACCACCGGGACGAGTACGTACCCTTCTCGGTCCTCTTCGGCCTGCCCGACGAGGTCGGGCTGCGGGTCGCCGCGGAGGCGCTGGACATGAAGCTCTCCCGCGCGTACAGGCTGGCGCGGAGCGATGCCTTCCCCTGCCCCCTGCGGCGGCCCGGGAGGAAGTACGTGGTGCGCATGCCCGACCTGCTCCGGGCCCTTCGCATCCAGGACGTACGCGTCCACTACGACGACTTCGAGGCCGGCGCGCGGTTCGCGGAGGAGGGCGAGGACCCGGTCCCGGACGGAACGTAGGAAC
Organism: Streptomyces termitum; assembly: GCF_014650175.1. Classification (GTDB taxonomy): domain Bacteria; phylum Actinomycetota; class Actinomycetes; order Streptomycetales; family Streptomycetaceae; genus Streptomyces; species Streptomyces termitum. The sequence goes on along the minus strand of NZ_BMUL01000020.1, from coordinate 73,346 downwards.
GACGAAGGGCCGGACCGCTTTCGCGGTCCGGCCCTTCGGCTGGCGGAGGATACGAGATTCGAACTCGTGAGGGGTTGCCCCCAACACGCTTTCCAAGCGTGCGCCCTAGGCCTCTAGGCGAATCCTCCGTGGAGAACATTACATGACCTGGGAGGGTGCTCGCGAACCTGATCCGGAAGGGGGTGGGGAGGGGTGCGGGGTCGGGGGAGGGGCTGGGATCGGGTAGTCTGGGCGGAGCCCCTCACGCGGCGCTATCTGACTGAACTCCCCCAGGGCCGGAAGGCAGCAAGGGTAGGTCGGCTCTGGCGGGTGCGTGGGGGGCGCTTGCGTGGACGGGGTGTTCGTTCCCCCTCGTGCGGTGCCCCCCGGTGATGTTCCCCCGTGTGATGTTCCCTCCCGGGTGGTGCTCCTTCCTGTGCGGTGTTCCCTCCCGGGTGGAGTCTTCCGCTCTCCCGCGCGCGGGACGCTGGGGACGGGAAGTGCCGCAGCGGGTTTTCCCGGGTTGTCGGCGGGCGCCTATAACCTCGTAGGCGTGTCGTCTCTCGCGCTGTACCGCCGCTACCGCCCCGAGTCCTTCGCCGAGGTCATCGGGCAGGAGCATGTCACCGACCCGTTGCAGCAGGCCCTGCGGAACAACCGGGTCAATCACGCGTACCTGTTCAGCGGTCCGCGCGGGTGCGGCAAGACGACCAGCGCGCGGATCCTCGCGCGGTGCCTGAACTGCGAGCAGGGGCCGACGCCGACGCCCTGCGGGGAGTGCCAGTCCTGCCAGGACCTCGCGCGCAACGGGCCGGGGTCGATCGACGTCATCGAGATCGACGCCGCCTCGCACGGTGGTGTGGACGACGCGCGCGACCTGCGCGAGAAGGCGTTCTTCGGGCCGGCGTCGAGCCGGTACAAGATCTACATCATCGACGAGGCCCACATGGTCACCTCGGCGGGCTTCAACGCCCTGCTGAAGGTGGTCGAGGAGCCGCCGGAGCACCTCAAGTTCATCTTCGCCACGACGGAGCCCGAGAAGGTCATCGGGACCATCCGGTCGCGGACCCACCACTACCCCTTCCGCCTGGTGCCGCCGGGGACCCTGCGGGAGTACCTGGGGGACGTGTGCGGGCGCGAGGGCATCCCCGTCGAGGACGGCGTACTGCCGCTCGTCGTGCGCGCGGGCGCGGGGTCGGTGCGTGACTCGATGTCCGTCATGGACCAGCTCCTCGCCGGCGCCGGAGAGGAGGGTGTGACGTACACCATGGCGACCTCCCTCCTCGGCTACACGGAGGGGTCGCTGCTGGACTCCGTGGTGGACGCCTTCGCGGCCGGGGACGGCGCCGCCGCCTTCGAGGTCGTGGACCGGGTCATCGAGGGCGGCAACGACCCCCGGCGGTTCGTCACCGACCTGCTGGAGCGGCTGCGGGACCTGGTGATCCTGGCCGCCGTGCCGGACGCCGCCGAGAAGGGGCTGATCGACGCGCCCGCCGACGTCGTCGAGCGGATGCAGGCGCAGGCGTCGGTGTTCGGGGCCGCCGAGCTGAGCCGCGCCGCCGACCTCGTCAACGCCGGGCTGACCGAGATGCGCGGCGCCACCTCGCCGCGCCTCCAGCTGGAGCTGATCTGCGCGCGCGTGCTGCTGCCCGCCGCCTTCGACGACGAGCGGTCGCTGCTCGCGCGCCTCGACCGGCTGGAGCGCGGCGCCGCCGCCGCGCCGCCCGCCGTCCCGCAGGCCGCCCCCGCGCAGCACGCCGCCGCGCCGCCCGCCGCCGTCTTCACGCCGCCTCCGCCGGCCGCCCCGCCGATGGGGTACGTCCCCGGGCCCGAGGCGCACACGCCGGTCGCCCCGCCGCCCCCGCCGCAGCAGGCGCCCGCGCCGCAGGGCGCCCAGCCCGGGGCCTGGCCGGGTGCGGCCCGGCCCGGCGGCTGGCCCACCGCCGCCCCGCAGGCCCCCGCGCCCGCGCCCGTACAGCAGCCGCAGGCGCAGCCCGCCGGGCAGGCGCCGTCCGGGGACCCGGCCGCGGGCGCCGCCCAGGTGCGGAACATGTGGCCGTCGATCCTGGAGGCGGTCAAGAACCGGCGCCGCTTCACCTGGATCCTGCTCAGCCAGAACGCGCAGGTGGCCGGGTTCGACGGCACCACCCTCCAGCTCGGCTTCCTCAACGCCGGGGCCAGGGACAACTTCGCGAGCAGCGGCAGCGAGGACGTCCTCAGGGCCGCGCTCACCGAGCAGTTCAACGTGCACTGGAAGGTCGAGGCGATCGTCGACCCGTCGGGCGGCTCCGCGCCCCCGCCGGCCGCCGCCCCGTCCGGGAACTTCGGCGGCGGAGGCGGCTTCGGCCGGCCCGCCGCGCCCCCGCCGCCGGCCGCGCCGCCCGCCTTCGCCCCGGCCCCGGCGGCCGCACCCGCGCCCGCCCAGGCCCCCGCGCAGGCGCCGCCCGCGCCCGCGCAGCCGCCGCGCAGCCACCCGCAGCCCGTCGCGCCCGAGGACGACGTCCCGGAGGAGGACGATCCCGACCTCGTCGAGTCGGCGCTCTCCGGGCACGAGCTGATCGTGCGCGAGCTCGGCGCCACCGTTGTGGAGGAATACACGAACGAGTAGGGCCGTCTCGCTCGGTGGCCCGCACAAGGACCGCCGCGCCCGTCCGGCTACCCTGACCGGTGTGAAGGTCCTCGTCATCGGCGGCGGCGCCCGCGAACACGCCCTGTGCCGCTCTCTCTCCCTCGATCCCGACGTCACCGCTCTGCACTGCGCGCCCGGCAACGCCGGAATCGCCGAGGTCGCCGAGCTGCACGCCGTCGACCAGCTCGACGGCGCCGCGGTCGCCGCGCTCGCCCTGGAGCTCGGCGCCGACCTGGTCGTCGTCGGCCCGGAGGCCCCGCTCGTCGCCGGGGTCGCCGACGCCGTCCGCGCGGCCGGCGTCCCGGTCTTCGGCCCGTCCGGCGAGGCGGCGCTCCTGGAGGGCTCCAAGGCCTTCGCCAAGGACGTCATGGCCGGCGCCGGCGTGCCCACCGCCCGCAGCTACGTCTGCACCACCCCCGCCGAGATCGACGAGGCCCTCGACGCCTTCGGCGCCCCGTACGTCGTCAAGGACGACGGCCTCGCGGCCGGCAAGGGCGTCGTCGTCACCGAGGACGTCGAGCAGGCCCGCGCCCACGCGCGCGCCTGCGACCGCGTGGTCATCGAGGAGTACCTGGACGGCCCCGAGGTCTCCCTCTTCGCGATCACCGACGGCACCACCGTCCTCCCGCTCCAGCCCGCCCAGGACTTCAAGCGCGCGCTCGACGGCGACGAGGGCCCCAACACCGGCGGCATGGGCGCCTACTCGCCGCTGCCGTGGGCCGACCCGAAGCTGGTCGAGGAGGTCCTCCGGACCGTCCTCCAGCCGACCGTCGACGAGCTGCGCCGCCGCGGCACCCCCTTCTCCGGCCTCCTCTACGCGGGCCTGGCGATCACCGGCCGCGGCGTGCGGGTCATCGAGTTCAACGCCCGCTTCGGCGACCCCGAGACGCAGGTCGTGCTCGCCCGCCTCCGGACCCCGCTGGCCGGCGTGCTGCTGCACTCCGCCAACGGCACCCTCGCCGACCAGGCCCCGCTGGCCTGGCGCGACGAGGCCGCCGTCACCGTGGTCGTCGCCTCGCACAACTACCCGGGCACCCCGCGCACCGGCGACCCCATCGAGGGGCTGGCCGAGGTCGCGGAGCAGGACGCGCCGCACGCGTACGTGCTCCACGCCGGCACGAAGCGGGACGGCGACGCGGTCGTCAGCGCGGGCGGCCGGGTCCTCTCGGTCACCGCCACCGGCGCCGACCTGGCCGAGGCCCGCGAGCGCGCCTACGCGGCAGTCGGCCGCATCCGCCTCGACGGCTCCCAGCACCGTACGGACATCGCCCTCAAGGCCGCCGGGGCCTGAGCCGCGCCGGACCCGGAGGCGCGGCCGCGCAGTGAACCGCACGGCCGCGCCTCCGGCACCACCTTTACCCAAAGCCATTCGATCGGGTGACGACTCGCCCGTCCGGATGACGCCCGGCGACGCCCCAACTAGGGTGCGGCGCAGGCGTTCCGGCACTTGGCCCACCGGCATTGCGATGTCGGCGGCGGGTGCCACAGTGGGGGAATGAGCGACACCGCCACGGGTAGTCCCGTCGAGGACAGGTGAGGGGGTGAGGCACGGCGTGTCCGGCAAAGGCTTCGGAAACGACGACGCGCGCCACGGCGCGGGCGGCGGCCTCGGCGACGAATGGGGCGCGCGTGCCGCGCGCTCCCGCGCCCTCGCCGTCCTCCGCGTCCGGGGACGGGCGCTCGGCGCCGCGATCCTCCCCGCCGCCGTCGCGGTCGTCCTGTACGCGGGCGGGGTCACCGGCCACTTCACGGGGGCGGGCTGGACCGCCGCCCGCTGGGCCGTCACCGTCCTCGCCCTGGTCGTCCTCCTCGCGGGCGCGGCCGTCGCCCTCGTCGTCGCCCGCGCCCGCCCGGCCGTGACGCCGACCGTGGAGCTGACCGAGGCCGCCGCCCCCGACCTGCACCGCCTCGTGCGGGAGCTGGCCGAGCGGCTCGACGTGCCCGCGCCCTCCGCGATAGCCCTGACGCCGGACTGCGACAGCTGGCTGGAGGACCGCTCCCATCCGGCGCACGCCCGGTCCGGCGCCGTCGCCCGGCGGACCCCGGGCGCGCCCGTCCTCGTCATAGGCTCCCCGTTCCTGTGGTGGATGCGGGTCGCCGAGCTGCGCGCGGTCCTCGCGCCGGTCGTCGCGGGCACGGGCCCGGCCGCCGACCCCGACATAGCCGCCGCCCGCCGCTTCGTGCGCGGGCTCGACGCGGCCGTCGCGGTGCCCGCCGAGCCCGGCCTCGGCCCGCTGCGCCGGCTGGGCGCCCGGGGCGTCGGCCGGGTGGCCCGGGTGCTGCTGCGGGCCTGCGGGCCGCACGCGGCCGAGATGGAGCGCGGGGTCGCCGTCGCCGGTTCCGAGCGGGCCCAGGACGTGGACCACGGGGCGCGGACCGTCGCCCAGGAGCAGGTCGGCCTGGCGTACGCGGGCTGGGACCGGCTGCTGACCCGGGTCGCGCTGCCCGCCTGGCGGATGGGCCGCTGGCCGTCCGGCCTCGGCGCGGGCGTGGTCTCCGCCCTCACCGAACTCTCCCGCCGCGACCGGCTCGCGGAGGGCTTCTCCTCCCGGCTCGGCGAGCGCCCGGCCTGCGACCTCCTGGAGGAGCCCGGCGCGGTCGACGAGGCCGCCTCCCTGCTCGCGGCCCGGCTCTTCCACGGCGGCCCCGCCGAGGCGGGCCCCGACTGGGCGCCGGTCGACTGGAGCCGGTATCCGGAGGAGGTCGTCGACCGGAAGTGGCGTGCGGACGCCACCCGGCTGCACGAGGTCCTCGACCGGCTCGGACCGGACGCGCCGGGGACGCCGGAGGACCCCGAGGGGCCGACGCTGGCCCGCGTCCTCGACCACCTGACCACCGGGAACGCCTCCGGGGGAGCCGCCGGGGACGGGGAGCGGCGGGAGGCCGCGCCGCCCCGCCCGGCCGGACCGTCCAGGACGGCGGGCGCCGCCCCCGGCCGGACCGCCGTCGCCCACCGCGCGGCCACCGCCTCCGTACGGGACGCCGCCTCCGTGCGCGACGGCGCTTCCGCGCGGGACTTCGAGGACGACGACCACCTGCCGGTGGTCCCGGCCGAGCTGCTGGCCGCCGAGGCGGCGGGGCGCCCGGTGGACCCCGCCGCCGTCGGGAGCCGTACCGGCGACTGCGCGCGCAATCCGGCGGCCGACGCCCTCGCCGCCGCGCTCGGCGCCCGGGTGGCGCGGGAGGAGGCCCGTGGCGCCGAGGCCGCCTCCGGCCCCGGCTTCACCGGCCCGGACGGGCCCTGGCCGCTCTGTCCGCCCGCCCCGCCCCGTACCGGCCGGGACCTGCTCGCCGACCATGTGACCGCGCTGGTCTGCTGCGCCGCCGTGGACACCACCGGCGCCGAGCCCGGCCTGGACTGGCTCGACGGGCCCGCGCTGCTGGTCGGCGGCGAGCGGGCGGCCGACCTCGGCCCGAGGGTGCTCGCCCTGGTCGAGGACGGCGACCCCGGGCCGCTGCGGGCCTGGCTGGACCGCACGGGAGTGCGCCCCGAGAAGCCCGTCCGCCTGAGCTGACCCGCCGCGGCTCCGGAACCGCCCCGGCCGCTCCCGCCCCGCCGTGCCGCCGGGGCCGTCGTTTTCCGGAGGGGTGTCTTCCACCTTTGCCGATTCGCGACGAACGGTGACGGTCCGCGTGCTTTATGTGATGTGCTGGAGACCGGCACTGACAGGGGCACCACCCGCGGGCAGGGTCCGGCGGCACTGACCGGGGGAGCGAGGGAGGGGCGCGTCATGGGGGCGGAGCAGATCAGGCGCTGGGATTCGGGCGCGCTCGCGCACGCCGTCTCCGATCCCTTCGGCCAGGGCCCGCTGCCCTGGCTGCGCGGTTCGGACAACTACTTCGACGGCACGGGCCAGCTCGTGCCCTGGTACGCCGACGAGACCCTGGCCCGCGGCGGTTCGGGCGGCCCGCGCACGGCCGACGACGTCCGCCGGCAGATCAAGGGCTTCGCCTCCGGCGGCGCGGTCGCGCCCGGCGAGTCGATCGATTTCCACATCACCGTGGACCCGCCGCAGAACTTCTCGGTCGACGTCTACCGGATCGGCCACTACGGCGGCGACGGCGCTGCGAAGATCACCACGAGCCCCCGGCTCCCCGGCATCGTGCAGCCGCCGCCGCTCACCGCCGACCGCACGGTCTCCTGCCACCACTGGTGGCAGTCCTGGCGGCTCCAGATCCCGAGCTACTGGTCGATCGGCGCGTACGTCGCGGTGCTCACCACCGCCGACGGCTACCGCTCGCACATCCCCTTCACGGTCCGCGACTCGCACCCGGCGGACCTGCTCCTCGTCCTCCCGGACATCACGTGGCAGGCGTACAACCTCTACCCGGAGGACGGGCACACCGGTGCCAGTCTCTACCACGCCTGGGACGAGGAGGGGCGGCTGGTCGGCGAGGAGGAGGCGGCCGTCACCGTCTCCTTCGACCGGCCGTACGCGGGCGCGGGCCTGCCCCTGCACGTGGGCCACGCCTACGACTTCATCCGCTGGGCCGAGCGGTACGGCTACGACCTGGCGTACGCGGAGACCCGCGACCTGCACGCGGGCCGGGTGGACCCGGCGCGCTACCGGGGCCTGGTCTTCCCCGGCCACGACGAGTACTGGTCGGCGCCGATGCGGAAGGCCGCCGAGCGCGCCCGCGACCAGGGCACCTCCCTCGTCTTCCTGTCCGCCAACACCCTGTACTGGCGGGTGGAGCTGGGCCCCTCGCCGTCCGGGGTGCCGGACCGGCTGCTGACCTGCCGCAAGCGGCGCGGTCCCGGCCGCCCCGCGCTCTGGCGCGAGGTGGACCGGCCCGAGCAGCAGCTCCTCGGCATCCAGTACGCGGGCCGGGTCCCCGAGCCGCACCCGATGGTGGTGCGCAACGCGGAGCACTGGCTGTGGGAGGCGACCGGCGCGGGCGACGGGGACGAGCTGCCGGGCCTGGTCGCGGGCGAAGCCGACCGCTACTTCCCGCGCACCGCGCTCCCCGAGCACCAGGGCCGGATCCTGCTGGCCCACTCGCCCTACCGGGACGGCGAGGGGGCGCTGCGGCACCAGGAGACGAGCCTCTACCGGGCGCCGTCGGGGGCGTGGGTCTTCGCCTCCGGCACCTTCGCCTGGTCGCCGGCGCTGGACCGGCCGGGCCACGTCGACGCCCGGGTGCAGCGCGCCACCGCGAACCTCCTGGACCGCATCTGTAAGAGGGACTGACCGGGCCCGGCCGCGTGCGCGCGAGGCGCGTGCGAGAGAATCGGACCGTTCCTGGATCAACCTACGCGGAGGAACCGTGTCCGGATTCGTAGAAAAGCCCGAGCCCGTCGAGGTTCCGGGCCTGACCCACCTGCACACGGGCAAGGTGCGCGACCTGTACCGGAACGAGGCCGGTGACCTCGTGATGGTGGCGAGCGACCGCATGTCCGCGTACGACTGGGTGCTGCCCACCGAGATCCCGGACAAGGGCCGGGTGCTCACCCAGCTCTCGCTGTGGTGGTTCGACCAGCTCGCCGACCTGGTCCCGCACCACGTGCTCTCCACCGAGCTGCCGGCCGGCGCCCCCGCCGACTGGGCGGGCCGCACCCTGATCTGCAAGTCGCTCGCCATGGTCCCGGTCGAGTGCGTGGCGCGCGGCTACCTGACCGGTTCCGGGCTCGCCGAGTACGAGGTCTCCCGGACGGTCTGCGGCCTCGCGCTGCCCGAGGGGCTGACGGACGGCTCCGAGCTGCCCGCGCCGATCTTCACCCCGGCCACGAAGGCCGCCGTCGGCGACCACGACGAGAACGTGTCGTACGAGGAGGTCGCCCGCCAGGTCGGCGCCGAGACGGCCGCCCTGCTGCGCCGGACCACGCTCGCCGTCTACGGCCGGGCCCGGGACGTCGCCCGCGAGCGCGGGATCGTGCTGGCGGACACCAAGTTCGAGTTCGGCTTCGACGGGGAGACCCTGGTCCTCGCGGACGAGGTCCTCACCCCGGACTCCTCCCGCTTCTGGCCGGCCGACCAGTGGCGGCCGGGCCGCGCCCAGCCCTCGTACGACAAGCAGTTCGTGCGCGACTGGCTGACCTCCCCGGCCTCCGGCTGGGACCGCAGGAGCGAGCAGCCGCCGCCGGCGCTCCCGCAGGAGATCGTGGACGCCACCCGCGCCAAGTACCTGGAGGCGTACGAGCTGCTGACCGGCACCACCTGGTCCGGCTCCTTCTGAGACGGCGGGGCCGGTACGGACTCCGTACCGGCCCTCCGGCCGTCTCTCCCCGGGCACACGAAGAAGGCCCCGGTTCCTGAGAACCGGGGCCTTCACGCTGAGCGGACGACGAGATTCGAACTCGCGACCCTCACCTTGGCAAGGTGATGCTCTACCAACTGAGCCACGTCCGCATGCGCCGTAGCGCGCTGCTAACTATACCCAACCTTTCGACCGTGCGAGACGCACCGCCGCATGACGGTTCTCCGCACCGAGCTTCGCGGCGGCGGAGGAGAGGTAGTTGCGGACGGTCCCCGGGGAGAGCGCGGCCCGCTTGGCGATCTCCGCGACGGGGGCGCCGTCGGCGGCGAGTTCGAGCACCTCGGCCTCGCGGGCGGTCAGCGGGGAGTCCCCGGCGGCGATCGCGTCGGCGGCCAACTCGGGGTCGACGTAGCGGTTTCCGGCGTGGACCGTACGGATCAGCTCGGCCAGCCGCTGGGCGCTGACGGTCTTCGGGGCGAAGCCGCGCACGCCCGCCGCGAGGGCCCGCTTGAGGTGGCCGGGGCGGCCGTGGCTGGTCACGATCATCGTGCGGCAGCCGGGGAGTTCGTCCCGGATCGATGTGGCCACGGTCACACCGTCCGCGCCGGGCATCTGGAGGTCGAGGACGGCGACGTCGGGCCGGTGGGCGCGGGCCATGGCGAGCGCCTCGGGGCCGGTGGCGGCCTCCGCGACGACGACGAGGTCGTCCTCCAGGGCGAGCAGGGCGGCGAGCGCGCCGCGGATCAGGTGCTCGTCGTCGGCGAGCAGGACGCGGACGGGCTCGGTCACGCGACCGTCACCTCTTCCTCGGTCGGGTCGGTCGGGTCGGTCGGGCGGGACGCGTGGTCCGGATCGGCCGGGCCGGTCGAGTCGCCTGGATGGTTCGGGGCGGCCGGACCGGCGGGCGTGGTGCGGGGTGTCGGTACGGCGGTGGGCAGCGGCACGCGCGCGGTGACGCGGAAGGAGTGCGGGGCGGCCGGTCCGGCCTCCAGGGCGCCGTCCACGGCGCCGAGCCGCTCCCGGAGCCCGGCGAGGCCGGAACCGGTCCGGCCGGGGGTGTCGGAGCGGGTGTCCGCCCCGTCGTTCTCGACGGTGAGGACGGCCTCGCCCGCCTCCGTGCGGAGGGTGATCGCGCAGTGGCGGGCGTCGCCGTGGCGCAGCACGTTGGTGGTGGCCTCGCGGACGACCCAGCCGAGCGCGGACTGGACCGCGGCGGGCAGGGCGACGGCCTCGGCGGCGGGGGCGTCGACGGCGCAGTGGATGCCCGCGGCGTCGAGGACGCCGCGGGCGCCCTCCAGCTCGACCCGCAGGTCGGCCTCGCGGTAGCCGCGTACGACCTCCCGGACCTCGCGCTGCGACTCCCGGGCGATCCGCTGGACCTCGACCATCTGGTCCACGCCCTCGGGGCGGCCGCGCCGGGCGAGCTGGACGGCGAGTTCGCTCTTGAGGGCGATCACCGCGAGGTTGCGGCCCATGACGTCGTGCAGGTCGCGGCCGAAGCGGAGCCGTTCCTCGGCGACGGCGAGCCGGGCCTTGAGGTCGCGGGAGCGTTCCAGCTCGTGGACGACGCCGAGCAGCCAGGAGGAGAAGCCGCAGGCGGAGGCGATGGCGCTGCCGCCGACGAAGACGGCGACCGCGGTGGCGGTTCCCTCGGCCAGGCCGTGGCCGAGGAGGACGACGGGCAGGGCGGTGACGAGGGCGGCGGCCCCGGCGGTCCAGGCCAGCCGGCGGACTCCCTCGATGCAGAGGGAGAGCGAGCCGACGCTGAAGACGGCGGTGCCGACGACCACGGCGCCGTTCACGGAGGCGTCGGGCAGGGCCCCGGTCGTCCACAGCACGATGATCAGGAGGTTGGCGGCGGCGGTCACGACGGCGAGGGCCGCCGCGAGCCGGACGGGCCGGGGGCGGGTGCCGCTGGTGTGGTCGAGGGAGCGGGAGGCGAGGGCCGCGCAGAGCACGGCGTGGACGAGGACCCACAGGCAGATCCCGGCGGCGCCGGCGGAGCCGAGGGGGCTGTCGTCGCCGCGGCCGAGCGGTACCGCGCCGAAGGCGGCCACCTCCAGCGGTACGAACGTGTGGAAGGTCCACCGGGTGTACAGCTCGACCTTTCCGGCGATGCTGCGCCGGGACCACCATCCGGTCATCGCGGACATAGGTCCGTCCCCCGTCTCCGTACGTTTTCCACGTTCTTCGCGTGCGCGCGTGCGTGCCGCTCGCTAGCGCCGGGGCTCCCAGCGGAACCAGCGGCGGACCGCCCACCCCGTCAGGACCGCCCAGGCCACTGTATTGAGGGCGGCCGTCAGCAGACTGCCCGACTGGGCGGTACCGAGCCAGCCGGCCCGGACGAACTCCATGACGCCGCTGAGCGGCAGCAGGTCGGAGAGGTCGGCGGCGAGGCCGGGAAGCGCGTCGCGGGGGACGAAGAGGCCGGAGCCGAAGGCGGAGACGAGGAACAGCGGCAGGGTGGTCAGGCCGGCGCTCTCGACGCCCCGGGTGATGGAGGTGGTGACGGCGGCGAGCCCGACGAGCAGCGCGATCATGCCGAGCATGCCGAGGATCAGCAGGTCGGGGCGGGTGGGGGCGTCGGCGTTGAGCAGGGTGAAGCCGCCGACGGTGAGGATCGCGCACTGGGCGAGTGCGATGGCGGTGCCCGGCAGGGCGGAGCCGGCGAGGATCTCGGCGTCGGTGGCCTCGCCGGTGCGCAGCCGCTTGAGGACGAGCTCCTCGCGGCGGGCGACGAGGCTGGAGGTCAGGCTCATGTAGACGACGAGGAGCAGGACGGTGCCGGTGCCGCCGATGACGGTGGCGGCGCTGAGGGGGATGCCGAGGGTGGCCTCGTCGACGCCCTTGAGGCTGGTCCGCATCAGGAAGATCATCAGCAGCGGCATGAGGACCGCGATGAAGAGGTTGTTGCGGTTGCGGCCGAGGAGGGTGAGCTCGGCCCGGCCGAGGGCCGCGAGCCGGGTGGCGGTGGTGGAGGCCCGGCCGGCCCCGGCCGCGCCGCCCGTACGCGCGGGCGTGTGCGTGTCCGTGTGCGTCTGCTTCTGCGTGCTCATCGGGCTGCGGTCTCCTTCGGGGCGGCCGGGGCGTCGGTGTCCTCCGTGCGGGAGGCGATGTCGAGGAAGGCCTCTTCGAGGGAGGCGGAGCGGGCGTCGAGCCCGCCGAGGCGGACGCCGTGCTCACGGGCCCAGCCGAGGAGGTCGGCCAGGTCGTCCTGGAGGGCGTGGGTACGGATCTCGATCCTGGTTCCGTCGGCGGCGGCCCGCAGCCGCGTGGGCAGGTGCGCGGCGGGCACGTGGGCCGGGAGCGTGAAGCGGATCCGGGCGGGCTGGGCGGCGGTGACCTCGGCGGGGGTGCCGGAGAGGACGATCCGGCCCCGGTGCATGATCGCGAGCCGGTCGGCGAGGGTTTCGGCCTCCTCCAGGTAGTGCGTGGTGAGGAGGACGGTGGTGCCCTGGTCGCGCAGGGCGCGGACGAGTTCCCAGGTGTCGCGGCGGCCTTCGGCGTCGAGGCCGGTGGTGGGCTCGTCGAGGAAGAGGACCTCGGGGCGGCCGAGGAGGGCGCAGGCGAGGTCGAGGCGGCGGCGCTCGCCGCCGGACAGCTGCTTGATCCGCACCTTCTCGCGGCCGGTGAGGCCGACGGCGGCGAGCGCCTCCCCGGTGGGCCGTGCGCCGCTGGTGCAGCCGGCCCACATGCGGATGGTCTCGGCGACGGTCAGGTCGGAGGGGAAGCCGCCCTCCTGGAGCATCACGCCGATGCGGGGGCGGACGAGACCGCGCTCCCGGTACGGGTCGTGGCCGAGGACCCGGGCGGTGCCGCCGCTCGGGGCGGCGAGGCCCTCCAGGAGTTCGACCGTGGAGGTCTTGCCGGCGCCGTTGGTGCCGAGCAGGGCGAAGACCTCGCCCCGGGCGACGGAGAAGGTGAGGCCGCGCACGGCCTCGAAGCCGCCGCCGTAGCCGCGCTTGAGGTCGGTCGCCTCGATGGCGGGGGCCTCGGCGGCGGGCGCCTGGTGCTCGGTGGCCGGGGTGCGGGCTTCGTCTGTCATGGCTCAAGCCTCCCGCCGCCGGGTGCCCCCGGGCAGTGCGCGGTGTCATGAGCCGCACTGACAAATGTCATGGGCGCGCGGGGCGGGGAGGGCGAGGGGAGGAGGAAATGCAGAAGGCCCCGGTTCCTGAGAACCGGGGCCTTCTCCCTGAGCGGACGACGAGATTCGAACTCGCGACCCTCACCTTGGCAAGGTGATGCTCTACCAACTGAGCCACGTCCGCATTGCTCCCGACCGGCTTTCACCGGGCGGTGCGAGCACCACTCTACCTGATCCACCGGAGTGGTCGGGAAGTGTGATGCAGAGCGGGTGACAGGGATCGCACACTGCGCCTTCCCCCTGGAAGGGGGCTGTTCTGCTACTGAACTACACCCGCACGCTGTCGTGGGACTCGGCTTTTCGGCCTTGCCCCTCGGCGTGATCCAGACTCTAGCGGATCATCGGGGGTGGAATGCAAATCGGCTCCGGGGCGGGGGCCGGCCGGGGGCGCGGGGAGGTGCGGGGAGCCGCGCTGTGGATCCAGGATCCCGGATCCCGGATCCACGATCCTGGATCCACCACGAGCCCCGCCCCACACCCTCAGCTCGCCTCGCGGAACGCCTCGTACACGCGCTTGGGGATGCGGCCCCGGGCGGGGACGTCCATCTTGTTGGACTGGGCCCAGGCGCGGACCGCCGCCGGATCGGGGGCGAGGGCGGTGTGCTTGTAGGTGACCGTGCTTCCGGTCACACCGGCGGCCGCCTTGCCGGTGAGCTTCCGGCCGGCCGCGAGGTAGGGGGCGAGGGCCTCGCGGAGTTTCTCTGCATTGGCAGCATTCAGGTCGATCTCGTACATCTTCCCGTCGAGGCCGAAGGCGACCGTTTCCGCTGCTGCTCCACCCTCGATGTCGTCGGAGAGGGTGACCACGACTCGCTGTGCCACGGATATCGGTCCTTTCCTGTGGCCCGCCGCCGTATCGGAGACTGGGGTACGTCTCTGACGTGCGGTGATGCCGGGCCTATGGCCGTCCAGGGACAATTCTGCCCGCCTCTGGAAACATTTGTACAGCGCACGGCGTCGCATTGTGAAGCCCTGGCAATTGTCCCCGCGTGTCCCGGGCAATCGCGAGTGCAATATTTCACGCGCATTTCATGTGGGGGCGGCCGGTGGGGCCGGGTGGCGGAGGTTTGCGTACCGGTCTTGATCGTTCCGGCTTCCTTCCTGGGCTTTTGGAGGATCCTTCAGATCTCTACCCGCGTAGAATTTGGAGGCAGGTACGCTGAGGGAACCGCCCACGCAACACACCACCGGGAGTGCCAGTGGCACGCGTCGTAGTCGACGTCATGCTCAAGCCGGAGATCCTCGACCCGCAGGGACAGGCGGTGCAGCGTGCACTGCCCCGCCTCGGGTTCGCCGGAATCGCCGACGTCCGTCAGGGGAAGCGCTTCGAGCTGGAGGTGGAGGGACCGGTCGACGACGCCGCCCTCGCCCGCATCCATGAGATGGCCGAAACCTTCCTTGCCAACACCGTGATCGAAGACTTCGTCGTGAAGGTCGAGTCGTGACCGCTCGCATCGGCGTCGTCACCTTCCCCGGCACGCTCGACGACCAGGACGCGCTGCGCGCCGCCCGTCTCGCGGGCGCCGAGCCCGTCTCGCTGTGGCACCGCGACAAGGACCTCAAGCAGGTCGACGCCGTGGTCCTCGCCGGCGGCTTCTCCTACGGCGACTACCTGCGGGCCGGCGCCATCTCCCGCTTCTCGCCGGTGATGGAGACGATCATCGAGCAGGCGAAGGCGGGCATGCCCGTCCTCGGCATCTGCAACGGCTTCCAGATCCTCACCGAGGCCCACCTGCTGCCGGGCGCGATGCTGCGCAACAACCACCTCCACTTCATCTGCCGCGACCAGAAGCTGCGGGTGGAGAACGCGGAGACCGCCTGGACCTCGGACTACGTCCGGGGGCAGGAGATCGAGGTCCCGCTCAAGAACATGGACGGCCGGTACGTCGCCGACGAGCGGGTGCTCGACGAGCTGGAGGCCGAGGGCCGGGTCGCGTTCCGCTACCTGGACGTGAACCCGAACGGCTCGCTCCGTGACATCGCCGGCATCACCAACGCCGCGGGCAACGTGGTCGGCCTCATGCCGCACCCCGAGCACGCCGTGGAGCCGCTGATCGGCACCGGCAAGACCGACGGCCTCGGTTTCTTCACCTCGATCCTCAAGAAGCTGGTCAACGCCTGATGAGCCTCGACACCGTCAAGCACGCCACCGACACGCCCGACGTCGAGCAGCCCTGGAAGGAACTCGGCCTCAAGGAGGACGAGTACGCGCGCATCCGCGAGATCCTCGGCCGCCGGCCCACCGGCGCCGAGCTCGCGATGTACTCGGTCATGTGGTCCGAGCACTGCTCCTACAAGAGCAGCAAGGTCCACCTGAAGCAGTTCGGCGAGAAGACCCCGCAGAACGACGCCATG
Source organism: Streptomyces termitum (assembly GCF_014650175.1). Taxonomy (GTDB): domain Bacteria; phylum Actinomycetota; class Actinomycetes; order Streptomycetales; family Streptomycetaceae; genus Streptomyces; species Streptomyces termitum. The sequence continues at coordinate 58,041 of NZ_BMUL01000020.1, read as the reverse complement.
CTCGTCGGCATCGGTGAGAACGCGGGCGTCGTGGACGTCGGCCAGGGGTACGCGGTCACCTTCAAGGTCGAGTCGCACAACCACCCCTCGTACATCGAGCCCTACCAGGGCGCGGCCACCGGCGTCGGCGGCATCGTCCGCGACATCCTCGCCATGGGCGCCCGCCCGGTCGCGGTCGTGGACCCGCTGCGCTTCGGCGCGGCCGACCACCCCGACACCAAGCGCGTGCTGCCCGGTGTCGTCGCCGGCATCGGCGGCTACGGCAACTGCCTGGGCCTGCCGAACATCGGCGGCGAGGTCGTCTTCGACTCCTGCTACCAGGGCAACCCCCTGGTCAACGCCGGCTGCATCGGCGTGATGAAGCACGAGGACATCCACCTCGCCAAGGCGTCCGGCCCCGGCAACAAGGTCATCCTGTACGGCGCCCGCACCGGCGGCGACGGCATCGGCGGCGTCTCGGTCCTCGCGTCCGAGACCTTCGACGACACCAAGCCGGCCAAGCGCCCGGCCGTCCAGGTCGGCGACCCGTTCCAGGAGAAGCTCCTGATCGAGTGCACCCTGGAGATCTTCCAGGAGAAGCTCGTCGCGGGCATCCAGGACCTCGGCGGCGCCGGTCTCTCCTGCGCCACCTCCGAGCTGGCCTCGGCCGGTTCCGGCGGCATGCGGGTCGACCTGGAGAAGGTCCACCTGCGCGACGCGACGCTCTCGCCCGAGGAGATCCTCATGAGCGAGTCGCAGGAGCGCATGTGCGCGATCGTCGAGCCGCAGTACGTCGACCGCTTCCTGGAGATCTGCGAGAAGTGGGACGTCATCGCCGTCGTCATCGGTGAGGTCACCGAGGGCGAGCGCCTGGAGATCTTCTGGCACGGCGAGCAGATCGTGGACGTGCCGCCGCGCACCGTCGCCCACGAGGGCCCGGTCTACGAGCGCCCGTACGCCCGTCCGGAGTGGCAGGACGCGCTCCAGGCCGACGACGCCGCGAAGCTGCCCCGGCCGCAGACCGGCGCCGAGCTGAAGGACCAGGTCCTGAAGCTCGTCTCCTCCCCGAACCAGGCGTCGAAGTCCTGGATCACCGACCAGTACGACCGCTTCGTGCAGGGCAACACCGTCCTCGCGCAGCCCGAGGACGCGGGCATGGTCCGGATCGACGAGGAGTCGAACCTGGGCGTCGCCATGGCGACCGACGGCAACGGCCGCTACGCGAAGCTCGACCCGTACGCGGGCGCGCAGCTCGCGCTGGCGGAGGCGTACCGGAACGTAGCCGCGACCGGTGCCAAGCCGCTCGCCGTCTCCGACTGCCTGAACTTCGGCTCGCCCGAGGACCCGGCCGTCATGTGGCAGTTCGCCGAGGCCACCCGCGGTCTCGCGGACGCCTGCTTCGAGCTCGGCACCCCGGTCACCGGCGGCAACGTGTCGCTGTACAACCAGACCGGCGACGTGGCGATCCACCCGACGCCCGTCGTGGCCGTCCTCGGTGTGATCGACGACGTGAACCGGCGCACGCCGATCGCCTTCGCGGAAGAGGGCCAGCTCCTCTACCTGCTGGGCGACACGCGAGAGGAGTTCGGCGGTTCGGCCTGGTCCGAGGTGGTCCACCAGCACCTCGGCGGCCTCCCGCCGGCCGTGGACCTCGACCGTGAGCGGCTGCTCGGCGAGATCCTGATCTCGGCCTCCCGCGACGGCATGATCGACGCGGCGCACGACCTGTCCGACGGCGGTCTCGTGCAGGCGGTCGTCGAGTCCTGCCTGCGCGGCGGGAACGGCGCGCGCCTGGTCGTCCCCGACGGCCTGGACGCCTTCACCCTCCTCTTCTCCGAGTCGGCGGGCCGCGCGGTCGTCGCCGTCCCGCGCAGCGAGGAGCTCCGCTTCACCGACATGTGCGGTGCGCGGGGTCTGCCGGTGACCCGCGTCGGCGTCGTCGACGGCGACGCGGTCGAGGTGCAGGGCGAGTTCAGCCTCTCCCTGGAGGAGCTGCGCACCGCCCACGAGACGACGATCCCGGGCCTCCTGGCCTGACGGACCGTCCCTCCCGTCCCACGAGAGAACCCCCGTCCCGAGAGGGCGGGGGTTTTCCCGTACCCCGTTGTACGGATCGGCGTAATAGCGTAATCTCGTGATTATGGAAACGCGTACGGAACGGGACGGGACCGGGCTGGCGGAGCGCCTCACCGCGCTGGAAGCCCGTGTCGCGGCCCTGGAATCCCCCGCGCCCCCGCCTCCGGCCGCGGAGTACGAGGGCGACTTCTGGGCCCTCGACGGCTGGAAGGACCGCCTGGCGGCGAGCGGCGGCCCCGACGGCGGGGTCCTCTACACCGGGGCCGTCCGCCTCCCCACCGGGGAGCGGTACGAGTGGCAGACCGGCGCCCTCACCGCCGACCTCCTCGACGAGGAGGGCCCCGCCGAGTCCCTCGCCGCCCTCGGCCATCCGGTACGGCTCCGGCTGCTGCGCGAGATCCTCGGCGGGCGGCGCACGGCGGCCGAGCTGTCCGGACTCGAGGACCTCGGCACCACCGGGCAGATCTACCACCACCTGCGCCAGCTCACCGCCGCGGGCTGGCTCCGCGCGGCCGGCCGCGCCCACCACGAGGTCCCCCCGGAGAGAGTCGTCCCCCTGCTGGTCGTCCTCGCGGCCGCCCGCCGCTGAACGCGCTCCCCGACCGAGTGGTCCCGACAGAGGAGAAGGTCATGGTCACGTCCCCGCGCAAGGTCTGCTCCGTCCTCCACCGCCTCCTCTGGGCCGTCTTCGTCGCCCAGGCGCTCGCCTCCCTCCTGGTCGACCTCCCGTACTCCTACGCCGCGGGCTGGCTGCCCGCCGTCGCCGCCGTCCTGCTCGGCACGGGCCTGTCGCTGACGGCCCGCCGTGCCGAGGCCGCCGCGGTGGCGCGCGGACCGGTCGAGGTGGCGCCGCCGGTCGCCGGGACCTGGTCCGCGCTGAACAGCCCGGCCGACCGGGTCCCCAGCCACGGCACCCGGGCATACGGGCAGGCGTACGCGATCGACATCACCGCCGAGGACCCGGACCGGCCCCGGCCCGCCTTCGCCTGGTTCGGGCCGCCTGCCCGCCGCCCGGAGGCATACCCGGCCTTCGGCGCGCCGCTGTTCGCGGTGGCGGACGGGACCGTCGTGCGCGCCGAGGACCGCCTGCGCGACCACCGGGCGCGCTCCTCGCTCCCCGGTCTGCTGTACCTCCTGGTCGTGGAGTCCCTGGTGCGCGCGGTCGCGGGAGTGAGCCAGGTGACGGGCAACCACCTGGTCCTCGACCTCGGCGACGGGACGTACGCGCTCTACGCCCACCTGCGGCGCGGCTCGCTGCGGGTCCGGCCCGGGGACCGGGTCGCGGCCGGGCAGCTGCTCGCCGCCTGCGGGAACTCGGGCAACTCCAGCGAGCCCCACGTCCACTTCCAGCTGATGGACGCCCCCGACCCGGACACCGCCTCGGGCATCCCGTTCACCTGGCGCGGCGTCGGCGTCCCGCGCGGCGGCGAGGTCTTCACCGCCCCGCCGCCCCCCACCGAAGACCGGCCCCCGGCGCAGGCCCCGACCCCTACCGAAGACCGGGCCCCGGCCCAGACCTCGACCCTTGCTGAAGACCGGGCCCCGGCCCAGGCGCAGGCCCAGACCTCGACCCCCACCGAAGACCGGCCCCCGGCCTCGTCCCCGCCCCGGACCGAGACCCAGTCCCAGCCCCCGGCCGAGACCCAGTCCCCGACCCCGCCCCAGACCCAGGCCGAGGCCCAGTCCCCGACTCCGGCCCCGGAAGACGCCCGTCCCGCCGGCCGGATCGACCGCCCTCGCCGGCGTCCGGGAGGTGTCGTACCGGAGCGCTAGCCTCGGCGCATGCCTCCTGCCAGGAAACGCGCCCGCAGCTACGACCCCGTGAAGATCCGGACCGCCGTGTCCGCCCAGTTCGGGCACGTGCGGGACGCGGTGCTCGCGCTGCCGCCGGAGGCCCTCGACGCCCCGACCCGGCTCGGCGCCTGGACCGTGCGGGACCTGGCCGGGCACCTGGCCGCGGCCCTCGGCGCGGTCGTCCGGGGGCTGGAGGGCCCCGAGCCCGCCCGCCGCGAGCTGCTCCTGCCCGACTGGCCCGCCGCCACCGCGACCGCCGCCGCCCGCATCGACGAGGACACCCGCGCCGCGGGCCCCGCCGACCTCCCGGCCCTGTACGCGCACACCGCCGGGCGGTACGAGGAGCTGGTCGCCGGCGCGGACGGGGACCGCCTCGTGCCGACCCGCTTCGGCGCCATGACCCTCGCCGACTTCCTCGTCACCCGCACCGTCGAGCTCGTCGTCCACACCGACGACCTGGCCGCCGCCACCGGCACCGCCGTCCCCCACGACCGGCAGGCGCTCGCCGCCGCCACCCGGCTTCTCGCCGACGCCCTCGCGGCCAGGGCCCCCGGCGGCGCGGTGGAGGTCCGCGTCCCCCCGTACGCCGTGGTGCAGTGCGTGGAGGGCCCCCGGCACACCCGGGGCACCCCGCCGAACGTCGTCGAGACCGACCCCCTCACCTGGATCCGCCTCGCCACCGGCCGGACGACCTGGGCCGAGGCCCATGACGCCGCCCGGGTCGCCGCCAGTGGAGAGCGCGCCGACCTCACGGCCTTCCTGCCCGTGATGGGCTGAACGGGGGGATCGTCCGGCGGAGGGAACCCCGCCGTCCCCCGCCGCGTCCCACCGGCATGCCGAAGCCGCGCCGCACCCTCGAAGCCTCCGCCCTGCTGGCGGCCCCGCTCGTCCTCCTGCTGGCCGCCTGCGGCCAGGGCGCGGGCGGGGGCGCGGGCGGCGCCCCCGATCCGGACCTCCCGGTCACCGGCACCCGGTGGACCGTCGGGGCCGTCACCGTCGACGGGACCCGCTCGGCGGCCCCGGAAGGGACGCTGGTCGAGTTCACGGCGGACGGCCGGGTGCGCGGGAGCACGGGGTGCAACGACTTCGGGGCGAAGGCCGGGCTGTCCGGACGGCGGCTGACCGTCGGGCCGGTGGAGGTCACGGAGAAGGGCTGCCCGGCGGACCGGCAGCGGTTCGAGGCCGCCTTCCTGGCGGCGCTCGGCGGCGCTCCGGGGGGCGGACTGGACGGCGAGCTGAAGGACGGCGCCCTGACCCTCGCTTCCCTGGACGGGGCGAAGCGGCTGGAGCTGGCGGCCGCGCCCGCCGTGCCGCCGGCCCCGCTGCGCGGCACGGTCTGGCGGATCGACGGCCTGGTCGCGAAGGAGTCGGTCTCCTCGCTCCCGGCGGGCAGCGGGGAGAAGGCCCGGTTCACGGTGGGCGCGGACGGCCGGACGACCGGCAACCTCGGGTGCAACAACTTCTCGGCGGCGGCCGAGGTCGACGAGCGGGCCCGGACCCTCGTGGTCGAGGGCCCGGCCGCGACCACCCGGATGATGTGCGCGAGCCCCCAGATGGGTCTGGAGACGAAGCTCTACGCGCTCCTCGACGGCCGCCCCCTCACGTACCGGATCGAGGGCCGCGTCCTGACGCTCACCGATGCCTCGGGGGAGGGGCTGACGGCCCGCGCCGAGGGTGCGGAACAGGCCGGTCCACGCGCGTAGTCCACGCGCCGGACACCCTCCGGACAGGGCCCGGGACTGCGTTCTGCGTCACATCGCGGGCGGTCCTGGGGGCTGGTACGGGCGGGTGTCCGGGCCGGCTCCCGGGGCCCGGAGCCCTTATCGCGCCTGGCTTGTAGGCCCCTCCAAGTTCGCGACGATCTTTTGGTGCGAACGTACGAGCGGCGCCTACGCTCCGTATCCCCAATTCGGACCAGTGGTCGAGGTCCCCTAGACTCGAAGACGTGCCACGTGGTGACGGTCGACTCAATCACGACCTGCTCCCCGGCGAGAAAGGCCCCCAGGACGCGTGTGGCGTCTTCGGTGTCTGGGCTCCGGGTGAAGAGGTCGCAAAGCTCACGTACTTCGGGCTCTACGCCCTCCAGCATCGGGGTCAGGAATCCGCGGGAATCGCGGTCAGCAACGGCTCCCAGATCCTCGTCTTCAAGGACATGGGCCTCGTGTCCCAGGTCTTCGACGAGACCTCTCTCGGTTCCCTCCAGGGTCATATCGCGGTCGGTCACGCCCGCTACTCGACCACCGGGGCCTCCGTGTGGGAGAACGCCCAGCCGACCTTCCGGGCCACCGCCCACGGGTCCCTGGCGCTCGGCCACAACGGCAACCTGGTGAACACGGCGCGGCTGGCCGAGATGGTCGCCGCCCTTCCCAAGAAGGACGGCCGCGCCACCCAGGTCGCCGCCACCAACGACACCGACCTGGTCACCGCGCTCCTCGCGGGCCAGGCGGACGAGGACGGCAAGCCGCTCACCATCGAGCAGGCGGCCACGAAGGTCCTCCCCGAGGTCCGGGGCGCCTTCTCCCTCGTCTTCATGGACGAGCACACGCTCTACGCCGCCCGCGACCCGCAGGGCATCCGCCCGCTGGTCCTCGGCCGGCTGGAGCGCGGCTGGGTGGTCGCCTCGGAGACCGCCGCCCTCGACATCTGCGGCGCGACCTTCGTCCGCGAGGTCGAGCCGGGCGAGCTCATCGCGATCGACGAGAACGGCATGCGCACCTCGCGATTCGCGGAAGCGAAGCCCAAGGGCTGTGTCTTCGAGTACGTGTACCTGGCCCGCCCGGACACCGACATCGCCGGCCGGAACGTGTACCTCTCCCGCGTGGAGATGGGCCGCCGCCTCGCGAAGGAGGCGCCCGTCGAGGCCGACCTGGTCATAGCGACGCCGGAGTCCGGCACCCCCGCCGCCATCGGCTACGCGGAGGCGTCCGGCATCCCCTTCGGCGCCGGCCTGGTGAAGAACGCCTATGTGGGCCGCACCTTCATCCAGCCCTCGCAGACCATCCGCCAGCTCGGCATCCGGCTCAAGCTGAACCCCCTCAAGGACGTCATCAAGGGCAAGCGCCTGGTGGTCGTCGACGACTCGATCGTCCGCGGCAACACCCAGCGCGCCCTGGTCAAGATGCTCCGCGAGGCCGGCGCGGCCGAGATCCACATCCGGATCTCCTCGCCGCCGGTCAAGTGGCCCTGCTTCTTCGGCATCGACTTCGCCACCCGCGCGGAGCTGATCGCCAACGGCATGTCCATCGAGGAGATCGGCAAGTCGCTGGGCGCGGACTCGCTCTCGTACATCTCCCTCGACGGGATGATCGAGGCGACCACCATCCAGAAGCCGAACCTCTGCCGTGCCTGCTTCGACGGCGAGTACCCGATGGAGCTGCCCGACCCGGAGCTGCTCGGCAAGCAGCTCCTGGAGACCGAGCTGGCCGCCGGTCCGGCGGCCACCGCGGCCTCCGAGGCACTCCGCCGTCCGTGAGCCCCCGCTGCACCCCCGCAGTGACGACACGAAAGCTCTCACACCATGTCTGAGACCACCGGTGCCAGCTACGCCTCTGCGGGCGTCGACATCGAGGCGGGCGACCGCGCCGTCGAGCTGATGAAGGAGTGGGTGAAGAAGACGCAGCGCCCCGAGGTCCTCGGCGGCCTCGGCGGTTTCGCCGGCCTCTTCGACGCCTCCGCCCTCAAGCGCTATGAGCGTCCGCTGCTCGCCTCGGCCACCGACGGCGTCGGCACGAAGGTCGACATCGCCCGCCAGATGGGCGTGTACGACACCATCGGCCACGACCTGGTCGCCATGGTCATGGACGACATCGTCGTCTGCGGCGCCGAGCCGCTCTTCATGACCGACTACATCTGTGTGGGCAAGGTCCACCCGGAGCGGGTCGCCGCCATCGTCAAGGGCATCGCCGAGGGCTGCGTCCTGGCCGGCTGCGCCCTGGTCGGCGGCGAGACGGCGGAGCACCCGGGCCTCCTCGGCCCGGACGACTTCGACGTCGCCGGCGCGGGCACCGGCGTGGTGGAGCACGACCGCCTGCTGGGCCCCGACCGCATCCGTACGGGGGACGCGGTCATCGCCATGGCCTCCTCGGGTCTTCACTCCAACGGGTACTCGCTCGTCCGGCACGTGGTCTTCGACCGCGCCGGGATGCGCCTCGACCAGCAGGTCGAGGAGCTGGGCCGGACCCTCGGCGAGGAGCTCCTGGAGCCCACCCGGATCTACTCGCTGGACTGCCTGGCGCTCACCCGGACCACCGAGGTGCACGCCTACAGCCACATCACCGGCGGCGGCCTCGCGGCCAACCTCGCCCGGGTCGTCCCGGACGGGCTGCACGCCACCGTGGACCGCTCCACCTGGACCCCGGGCGCGATCTTCGACCTGGTCGGCACCGCCGGCCGGGTGGAGCGCCTGGAGCTGGAGAAGACCCTCAACATGGGCGTCGGCATGATGGCCGTCGTCCCCGCCGAGTCGGTCGACGCGGCCCTGACGACGCTGGCCGACCGGGGGCTCGACGCCTGGGTCGCCGGCGAGATCACCGAGCGCGGCGACAAGCCCTCCGGCGCCGAGCTGGTGGGCGACTACGCGCGGTAGACCGCTCGGAGCACGTACGCAGGAGAGGGGCCCCGGGAAAGCCTCCCGGGGCCCCTCTCCCGCGTCTCTCTCCCGCCGCCGTGCTCCGTGCTCCACGCGCCGTCTCCGCCGCGGCAGCACGAAAACTCGGCCCGGGATGCCCCGGGCCGAGTTCCGGCGTTCAGAAGGTCAAGCGCGACGCCGAGGCGACTGCGGACCGGACTGGTCGTCCTCGTCCTCGTCATCGTCGGTGTTGTAGAGATCCGCGTACTGCGCGTACGGGTCGTCTTCCTCGTCGTCGTCCTCGAACGGCTCGCCATTCGGCGGCTGGCTCGAAGTCGAAGCGCCCAGCTCATTGGCCAGACGCGACAGGTCAGTCCCGCCGCTGCTGTACTTCAGCTGGCGGGCGACCTTGGTCTGCTTGGCCTTTGCCCGGCCGCGCCCCATGGCTCGACCCCCTCGGTGACGGGGCTCTCTGGCCCCAGAGTCTTGACACGCGTTCATGATGCGAAACGGGCTCTCGATGGAGAGACCGGTCCGTAGGGCTTCAACGGTACCTGTTTCCGCGGGTCTACGGTACGCCGTGCGCATCACATACCCCGGTACAGAACCATCGAGGTGCCCTTTCCTCGCTGGTCAGTCGCGATTTTAACCTCTTCTGGGGGTACGACCCGCCGACCGGGGTGAGCGAAGTCTCCCGGACGGCGGGCCGTCGGGGCCCGGGGGCCGCCCGGCTCAGGCGCGCCGGGCCTCCGCCATCCGCTGCTCGGCGATCCGGTCGGCGGCCGCGGCCGGCGGAATGCCGTCCGCCTTCGCACGTGCGAAGATCTCCAGGGTGGTGTCGAAGATCTTCACGGCCTTCGCCTTGCAGCGGTCGAAGTCGAAGCCGTGCAGCTCGTCGGCGACCTGGATCACGCCGCCGGCGTTCACCACGTAGTCCGGCGCGTAGAGGATGCCGCGCTCCACCAGGTCCTTCTCGATGCCCGGGTGGGCGAGCTGGTTGTTGGCCGCGCCGCAGACGATCCGGGCCGTGAGGAACGGCACGGTCTCCTCGTTGAGCGCTCCGCCGAGCGCGCACGGCGCGTAGACGTCGAGGCCCTCGACGCGGATCAGCGCGTCGGTGTCGGCGACCACGGTGACCTGGGGGAACTTCTCGGTGATCCGGCGCACCGACTCCTCGCGGACGTCGGTGACGTAGACCTCGGCCCCGTCGGAGACCAGGTGCTCGACCAGGTAGTGGCCGACCTTGCCGACGCCCGCGACGCCGACCTTCCGGCCGCGCAGGGTCGGGTCGCCCCACAGCTCCTGGGCGGAGGCGCGCATGCCCTGGAAGACGCCGAAGGCGGTGAGGACGGAGGAGTCGCCGGCGCCGCCGTTCTCGGGGGAGCGCCCGGTGGTCCACCGGTTGGTCCGCGCGACGACGTCCATGTCGGCGACGTAGGTGCCGACGTCGCAGGCCGTGACGTACAGGCCGTTGAGGGAGGCGACGAAGCGGCCGTAGGCGAGGAGCAGCTCCTCGCTCTTGATCTGCTCGGGGTCGCCGATGATCACGGCCTTGCCGCCGCCGTGGTCGAGGCCGGCCATGGCGTTCTTGTACGACATCCCGCGGGCCAGGTTGAGGGCGTCGGCGACGGCCTCGGCCTCGGTGGCGTACGGGTAGAAGCGGGTGCCGCCGAGGGCGGGGCCCAGGGCGGTCGAGTGGAGGGCGATGACGGCCTTGAGGCCGGTGGCGCGGTCCTGGCAGAGGACGACCTGCTCGTGTCCCCCCTGCTCCGAGTGGAACAGGGTGTGCAGGACGCCGTCGGATGCAGCGGTCACGGTGGTGACTCCCGGGTACGAAGCGGCGGAAGGTCCGCCCCTGTGGGTGGGGGGAGGACCATTGCGCCATGAGGTTAAGTCCTACCTGGGCGTAAGGGGGGCGGAGTGGGCCGGATCACCCTCTTGTGAGGGAACCGCGTGGAAGGATTCGCGGCATGTCGGTCGACTCCACGCTGCTCGTCCCGTACGCCTCGTATCTGCGTGTCTACGAGCCGCTGGCAGCCTTCCCCGAGCCGGAGCGGACCCACTGGGCGCGGTACGCCCGCCGGGCGGGTGCCCCGGGGGCGCAGGAGGAGCTGCGGCGGTCGCTGGCGGACCTGGTGCCGGTGCCGCCGGTGCCGGTCCCGGTGCACGAGAGCGGCGAGGCGTTCGTGGCGCACCTGGACGGGGTGGTGGTGGTCTGCCCGTGGCGGACCCGGCTGCGCGGCTGGCTGGCGCTGCGGGAGCTGGTGGCGGAGGGCGGGCTGCCGGCGCCGGTCCTGGACGCGATGCTGCCGCCGGTGGTGCGGGCCCAGGTGGAGGCGGACCACGAGCGGTGGCTGGCGCGGAACCCGGACGCGCGGCCGTGGATCCGGACGGCGGTGTGGCAGGTGCCGCTGCGGTGGTTCGCCCTCTTCGGGGACGAGGAGCGGCGGTACGAGGCGGGGGACCGGGCGGCGGGGCGGGCGCCGGTGCTGTGCTACCGGACGACGATGGCGCAGGCCCGGCGGCGGCTCGCGCGGGCGCTGCGGGCGCTGCGGGACTCGGTGGACGAGGGGCCGCTGACGCGGGGTCTGATCGACGTGGGGCGCTGGCTGGAGGAGTTCCATCCGCGGGCGCTGGTGGAGCTGGACTACGGGGGCCTGGTGCACGCGGTGGCCGAGGAGCGGCTGGCGGCGGACCGGTCGGCGGCGGACGTGGCGGCGGGGCTCGCGGCGCTGCGGGCGGGGGACGACGAGGCGGCGGGCGAGGTGTACGCCCGGCTGTCGGAGCGCTGGCGGGCCGTCAGGGACCTGCGCCGTGCGAATTGACATAGGTCGGGCATCTTCGTCAGGTGTGCATGGACAAGACATGTGCCCCGGGGGTAAATGATCATCAGGGGTGGCTGGCCGGAAGGTTCTGGCCGGATCCGGTGGGACGTTGGTCCTGAACCGGGCCTTTGAGTCAAGCGTGACGGACAGCACTAAACGCACCCTTGCGTCGATCACCCTCCCTCGTGCCAAAATAGGACAAGGAGTCCGGGGAGGGTTCCTTCCGCCCAACTTTGGGCGGAACGCTCAGCATTGCACTCTATGGGGGGTCTCTGGGGACTCCTGATCGCCCTGTGACTGATCGTCACAACGGCGTGACTGTCCGCTATGGCATGGTCAGTCGACTTCCGCCACTGATGAACACCTGCGAGGGCAATTCCATCGGTTTGGCCGACGCGGCTGGACGGATGGTGTAGTTGTAGTGCCGAGGACAAGCCGTTCGTCCTATAACCGACTCGGCCCGCTTCTGCCATTTCGGGCAAGGCGGGTCAAGGTGCAGAATTTAGAGGAAAGAACCGAGAAGGTTCGGTTCTCCCGAGGAGGCCGCTCATGACCGCTCGCACCCCTGATGCCGAGCCGCTGCTGACCCCTGCCGAGGTCGCCACCATGTTCCGCGTGGACCCGAAGACGGTGACTCGCTGGGCCAAGGCCGGCAAGCTCACGTCCATCCGCACCCTGGGTGGGCACCGTCGTTACCGCGAGGCCGAGGTCCGCGCCCTGCTTGCGGGCATTCCGCAGCAGCGCAGCGAGGCCTGAGGCAGCAGCAGCACCCCGCACCACCCGTAGTACCGGGCACGTCCGGATCCCCCAATCCGGCGCCCGTCCCACAGCTTTGCCGGCGGTTCCTGCCCCAACAGGCCACCGTCACCGATCGCGCTGGACTCCGCCGGGTCCAGCGCGTTCGTCGTCTCCGGGCCCGGTCCGCGTCCCCCCGGCCGCCGGGGGAGAGTCCGGACGGCGGTGCAATTGCACATATTAAATTGAGTCGTTGTAGGAGACGCGTAAGTGAGGGGGTTTCTGAAACGCCTTCAGTGACTCCCGTCACACTGCTCAAGGCTTGCCACGGACAAGCCTCCCACCCGGGAGGGCGGGCCGGGCGCGCCGATGGTCACGGGCCGGAAGGACTTTCGTCCCCCGTTCGAGTGGAGCCGGACCCTACCGCCGCACGACGAAGAAGGCCCGCATCGACACGATGCGGGCCTTCTCTGAAGCGATCCTGACGGGACTTGAACCCGCGACCTCCACCTTGACAGGGTGGCGAGCTAACCAACTGCTCCACAGGACCTTCGCAACCGTTTGTGCTTGGCTGCGAGGAAAACTGTACAGCAGGTCAGCGGTCTGGTCGAACTCACCGGCGGGGGGTGCCCCGCCACCGCGACACCCCCCGCCGGACCGGCCCCCGCGGCTATCGCACGGCCTGCGGGACCGCCGCGTCGACGGCCTTCACGATGCGCTTGTCCGAGACCGGGTACGCCGTTCCCAGCGCGTGCGCGAAGTAGCTGACGCGCAGCTCCTCGATCATCCAGCGGATGTCCGTGACCTCCGCCGGCACCGGCCGACCCTTCGGGAGCTGCTCCAGGAGCCACGCGTACTCGTCGAGCATCTCGTGGACCTTCTCCATGCGGGTGGTGTCCCGCTGGACGCCGGTGGGCATCTGCTGGAGCCGCCGGTCCACCGCCACCAGGTAGCGCATCAGGTCCGGCAGCCGCTTCAGGCCGGTGCGGGTCACGAAGCCGGCCGGCACCAGCCAGTCCAGCTGCCGGCGCACGTCCTGGAGGTTCGGCAGCAGCGCCGGGCTGCTCGCCGTCTTCAGGCGCCGCTCGCACGCCTGCCAGGCGGCCAGCACCTGCCGCACCTGGTCCACCGTGCGGATCGTCAGCTCGACCAGGTCGGCGCGGACCCTGTCGTACAGCTTCCGGAAGGACGCCTCGTCCCACGCGGGGCCGCCGTGGTCCGCGATCAGCTTGTCGGCGGCGGCGGTCGCGCAGTCCTCGAAGAGGGCCTGGACCGAGCCGTGCGGGTTCGCCGACAGGGCCAGCTTCTGCTGGTTCGTCAGCCGGTCGGAGGCGAACTTCGCCGGGTTCACCGGGATGTTCAGCATGATCAGCTTCCGGGTGCCGCGCCACATCGCCGGCGCCTGCTCGGCCTCCGAGTCGAAGAGCCGTACGGCGACCGAATCGCCCTCGTCGGCCAGCGCCGGATACGCCTTCACCGGCTGGCCGCCGCGCTTGGTCTCGAAGACCCGGGGGAGCGTCCCGATCGTCCAGTCCTTCAGCCCCGTGCGCTCCAGGGAGGGCCCGGAGCCGTCCGGGCCCGCCGTGGCCGCCTGGGCGGCCTTGGAGAGCGCCTGGCGGGCCTTGGGGCGCAGCTTCAGGCGCAGCGTCTCCAGGTCCTTGTCCTCGGCCAGCTTCCGGCGCCGCTCGTCGACGATCCGGAAGGTGATCTTGAGGTGTTCGGGGACCTTCGCCCAGTCGAAGTCCTCGGCCGCGACCGGCACGCCGACCATCCGCTGGAGCTCGCGCGCCAGCGCCGCCGTCAGCGGCTCCTGCACGGGCACGACCGCGTCCAGGAAGCGGCCCGCGAAGTTCGGGGCGGGCACGTAGTGGCGGCGGATCGGCTTCGGCAGCGAGCGGATCAGCTCGGTGACGACCTCCTCGCGCAGGCCGGGGATCTGCCAGTCGAAGCCCTCGTCCGTCACCTGGTTGAGCACCTGGAGCGGCACGTGGACGGTCACGCCGTCCGCGTCCGCGCCCGGCTCGAACTGGTACGTCACCCGGAACTTCAGCGCGCCCTGCCGCCACGAGTCCGGGTAGTCGTCCTTGGTGACGGCCCCGGCCTTCTCGTTGATGAGCATCTCGCGCTCGAAGTCGAGGAACTCCGGCTCCTCGTGCCTCTTGTGCTTCCACCACGAGTCGAAGTGGGCGCCCGACACGACGTGCTCGGGGACCCGCTTGTCGTAGAAGTCGAAGAGGGTCTCGTCGTCGACGAGGATGTCCCGGCGCCGGGCCCGGTGCTCCAGCTCCTCGACCTCGGTGAGCAGCTTGCGGTTGTCGGCGAAGAACTTGTGGTGGGTGCGCCAGTCGCCCTCCACCAGGGCGTTGCGGATGAACAGCTCGCGGGAGACCTCGGGGTCGATCCGCCCGTAGTTGACCTTCCGGTCGGCGACGATCGGGACGCCGTACAGGGTCACCTTCTCGTACGCCATCACGGCCGCCTGGTCCTTCTCCCAGTGCGGTTCGCTGTACGTCTTCTTCACCAGGTGCTGGGCGAGCGGCTCGATCCACTCGGGCTCGATCCGGGCGTTGACCCGCGCCCACAGCCGGGAGGTCTCCACCAGCTCGGCGGACATCACCATCCGCGGCGGCTTCTTGAAGAGGGCGGAGCCCGGGAAGATCGCGAACTTGGCGTTGCGCGCGCCCAGGTACTCGTTCCGGGTGCCCTCGCGCCGGCCGTCCTTCGGGGCGCCCTCCTTGGCGTCCTTCACGTCCTTGAGGCCGATGTGGCTGAGGAGGCCGGAGAGGAGGGAGACGTGGATGGCCTGCTCGGGGAAGGTCTCGTCGTCCCGGGGCTCGGTGAGGTGGATCCCCATCTGCTTGGCGACCGTGCGCAGCTGCGAGTAGATGTCCTGCCACTCGCGGATGCGCAGGAAGTTCAGGTACTCCTGCTTGCACATCCGGCGGAAGGAGCTGGACCCGCGCTCCTTCTGCTGCTCGCGGACGTACCGCCACAGGTTGAGCAGGGAGAGGAAGTCGCTGGTCTCGTCCTTGAAGCGGGCGTGCTGCTGGTCGGCCTGGGCCTGCTTCTCGGAGGGCCGCTCGCGCGGGTCCTGGATGGACAGGGCCGCCGCGATGACCATGACCTCGCGGGCGCAGCCGTTCTTGTCGGCCTCCAGGACCATGCGGGCGAGCCGGGGGTCGACGGGCAGCTGGGCGAGCTTCCGGCCCTGCTGGGTGAGCCGCTTCTTGGGGTCCTTCTCGTGCGGGTCGAGCGCGCCGAGCTCCTGGAGGAGCTGGACGCCGTCCCGGATGTTGCGGTGGTCCGGCGGGTCGATGAAGGGGAACTTCTCGATGTCGCCGAGGCCGGCCGCGGTCATCTGGAGGATGACGGAGGCCAGGTTGGTGCGGAGGATCTCGGCGTCGGTGAACTCCGGCCGGGTGAGGAAGTCGTCCTCGGAGTAGAGCCGGACGCAGATGCCGTCGCTGGTGCGGCCGCAGCGGCCCTTGCGCTGGTTGGCGCTGGCCTGGGAGACGGCCTCGATGGGGAGGCGCTGGACCTTGGTGCGGTGCGAGTAGCGCGAGATGCGGGCGGTGCCCGGGTCGATCACGTACTTGATGCCGGGGACGGTCAGCGAGGTCTCGGCCACGTTGGTCGCGAGGACGACGCGGCGGCCGGAGTGCGCCTGGAAGACGCGGTGCTGCTCGGCGTGGGAGAGCCGGGCGTACAGCGGCAGGATCTCGGTGTCGCGGAGCTTCTTCTTGGTGAGCGCGTCCGCGGTGTCGCGGATCTCCCGCTCGCCGGAGAGGAAGACCAGGATGTCGCCCGGCCCCTCTTTCTGGAGCTCGTCGACGGCGTCGCAGATGGCGGTGATCTGGTCGCGGTCGGCGTCCTCGGAGTCCTCTTCGAGGAGCGGCCGGTAGCGGACCTCGACGGGGTACGTCCGTCCGGAGACCTCGACGATCGGGGCGTCGCCGAAGTGGCGGGAGAAGCGCTCCGGGTCGATGGTCGCCGAGGTGATGACGACCTTGAGGTCGGGGCGCTTCGGCAGGAGCTGGGCGAGGTAGCCGAGCAGGAAGTCGATGTTGAGGGACCGCTCGTGGGCCTCGTCGATGATGATCGTGTCGTAGGCGCGCAGCTCGCGGTCGGTCTGGATCTCGGCGAGCAGGATGCCGTCGGTCATCAGCTTCACGAAGGTCGCGTCGGGGTTCACCTGGTCGGTGAAGCGGACCTTCCAGCCGACGGCCTCGCCCAGCGGGGTCCGCAGCTCCTCGGCGACGCGCTCGGCGACGGTGCGGGCGGCGAGCCGGCGGGGCTGGGTGTGGCCGATCATGCCCCGGACGCCCCGGCCCAGCTCCAGGCAGATCTTGGGGATCTGCGTGGTCTTCCCGGAGCCGGTCTCGCCGGCGACGATCACGACCTGGTGGTCGCGTATCGCCTCCAGGATCTCGTCCTTCTTCTGGGAGACCGGGAGCTGTTCGGGATAGGTGACCGCGGGCACGCGGGCGGCGCGCCCGTCGACGCGCTCCTTGGCCTTCGCGGCCTCGGCGGCGATCTCGTCCAGGACGGCGGCGCGGGCCTCGGGCTTGCGGATGCGGCGGGCGCCTTCGAGACGACGGCCGAGCCGGTGGGAGTCCCGCAGCGAGATCCCGGCCAGGACGGACTGGAGGGCGGCGAAGGAAGTAGACATACGGACCCCAGGATCGCACCTGCGGGCGAGAACCGGCGAACCGATTTACCGGCCGCCCGGGGGCCGTTTCGCGGTGGTCCGACCCCCTTGGGAGCGGAGTGTGACGGGCCCCTGCATAGAGTGCGGTCATGTCCAGCCCTCAGTCCTCGCCCCGGTCCAAGACCCGTCCCGTCCTGATCGTCGCCGGAGTGGCCCTGGCCGCCGCGGTGCTCGGCCTCGCCTCCTACCAGGCGACCAAGCCCGCCGCCCCGTCCGCGGCCGGCTCCTCCTCCGTCGCGGAGGTCTCCGCCGACCCGGCGGTGGGCGCCTACCCGGAGCTGGAGGCGTACGCCCGCCGGGACGCGTCCGACGCGCTCGCCCTGGGCCGGGCCGACGCGCCCGTGGTCCTCATCGAGTACGCCGACTTCAAGTGCGGCTACTGCGGCAAGTTCGCCCGGGAGACCGAGCCGGAGCTGGTGAGGAAGTACGTGGAGGACGGGACGCTGCGGATCGAGTGGCGCAACTTCCCGATCTTCGGCGAGGAGTCGGAGGCCGTCGCCCGCGCCTCCTGGGCGGCCGGCCGGCAGGGCCGCTTCTGGGAGTTCCACCGGGCCGCGTACGCGGAGGGGGCCAAGGAGAAGGGCTTCGGGAAGGAGCGGCTGGCCGCGCTGGCCCGGGAGGCGGGCGTGCCCGACCTCGGCCGCTTCGCGAAGGACGGCGACAGCGCGGAGGCCCGCGCGGCGGTGAAGAAGGACCAGGACCAGGGGTACGCGCTCGGCGCCACCTCCACCCCCTCCTTCCTGGTGAACGGCCGCCCGATCGCGGGCGCCCAGCCGCTGGAGACCTTCACGGAGGCGATCGAGGCGGCGGCGGAGGCGGCCGGGAAGAAGGCGGGGGCCACGCCGTGACGTCGGGGATCGGCTACTTCGCGGCCTTCCTCGGCGGGCTGCTCGCCCTCCTCAGCCCGTGCAGCGCCCTGCTGCTGCCGGCCTTCTTCGCGTACTCGATCGAGACGCGGGCGAAGCTGGTGGCGCGGACCGCGATCCTCTACGCGGGCCTGGCGACGACCCTGGTGCCGCTGGGCGCGGCCGGTTCGCTCGCGGGCCGCTTCTTCTACGGCAACCGGGACCTGCTGGTGGCGGCGGGCGGCTGGCTGATCATCGGCCTCGGCGTGCTCCAGGTCCTGGGCCTGGGCTTCGCCTCCCGGCGGCTGGCGGAGGCGAGCGGCCGCATCCGGCCCACCTCGGCGGTGTCGGTCTACGCCCTCGGCCTGGTCTACGGCCTGGCCGGGTTCTGCGCGGGCCCGATCCTGGGCAGCGTCCTGACGGTGGCGGCGGTGAGCGGCAGCCCGGCGTACGGCGGTCTGCTGCTGGCGGTGTACGCGCTGGGGATGGCGGTGCCGCTGTTCGTGCTGGCGCTGCTGTGGGAGCGGTTCGACCTGGGGCGGCGGCGCTGGCTGCGGGGCCGGCCGCTGCGGCTGGGCCGGTTCGAGCTGCACTCGACCTCGCTGGTCTCGGGCCTCTTCTTCATCGCCCTGGGCACGATGTTCCTGGTCTTCGACGGGACGACCGCGCTGCCGGGGCTGCTGTCGGTGGACGACTCGTTCGAGGTGGAGCGGCGGGTGGCCGAGTGGGGCCGGGCGGTGCCGGACTGGGCGCTGCTGGTCGTGGTGGTGGCGGTCGCGGGGCTGGTGGCGGCGGTGCGGAGCCGGAGCCGGGGCCGTGATCGGAGCCGTACGGAACAGCCGGAATAGCGGAAGGGCCCCGTTCGTGAGAACGGGGCCCTTCCTTTTGTGGCTGGGGCCGGGGTCGAACCGGCGACCTATCGCTTTTCAGGCGATCGCTCGTACCAACTGAGCTACCCAGCCACGAAGCCGTTTCCGGCTTCAGCGACTCTGACGGGACTTGAACCCGCGACCTCCACCTTGACAGGGTGGCGAGCTAACCAACTGCTCCACAGAGCCTTGCTTTGTGTGCGAGAACCAGTCTCGCACACGGGTGTTGCGTGCCCCCAACGGGATTCGAACCCGTGCTACCGCCTTGAAAGGGCGGCGTCCTGGGCCACTAGACGATGAGGGCTAACGGCCCCACCTGGGCGCTTGTCGGCGCCTCGGGGACGTGAGAAGCATATGGGATGGCGGGCGGTATCGCCAAAACGGTTTCCGGGAGGGGGAGAATGGGCCCGTGCTGGAGATGACGCGCGAGGAGTTCGAGGAGCTTGTCGCCGAGGCCCTGGACCGGATCCCGCCGGAGCTGACGCGGCTGATGGACAACGTCGCGGTGTTCGTGGAGGACGAGCCCTCCCCGGACGATCCGGAGCTGCTCGGGCTCTACGAGGGGACGCCGCTGACGGAGCGCGGCGAGTGGTACGCGGGCGTGCTGCCCGACCGGATCACGATCTACCGGGGGCCGACGCTGCGGATGTGCGAATCCCGCGAGGACGTCGTCGCGGAGACCGAGATCACGGTGGTGCACGAGATCGCCCACCACTTCGGCATCGACGACGAGCGGCTGCACGCGCTGGGGTACGGCTGAGCCGGAGCCCGGGGGTGGCCTCGCGCGGGCGCCGACCGGGCACAGCGGCCGGGCGGCGGGCCGTTCGCCGATCCCGCGCGGGGCCGACCTCGCGCGGGCGCGCGCGAGGCCGTGGTTCTGGGCGCGGGCTGCGCGCGGGGGTGATCCCGGCCGTCCGGCCGAAACGGATCGAACAAGGGGCCAGCCGCGCCGTGTCCCTCGCGGCGCCGGGGGAGTTGGGCAGGAGGAAGCGTTCCTTCCCCGCCCGCCGCGTCCTGGAGGTGCCCCCGTGCGCCATTTGCCCACCCGTGTTCGATGGGCGGTCGCCGCGCTCGCGGTCGCCGCGAGCGCCGGCCTGAGCGGTTGCATGAGCGTGGGCGACGAGAGCGCCCGTCCGGCGGCCGGTGCCACCGAGGGGGAGCGGGGCGCGTCGGCCGAGCCGGGCGGCGCCGACGGGGCCCCGGGCGGGGGCGGCGGCTCCGGCGGGCGGGTCGGCCGGGCGGGCGGACCGCATCCGGCCGGTGAGGGCGGCGAGTCCCCCGTGCCGAGCGGTGCGCCGTCCTCCTCCGCGTCGCCCTCGGCGGGCGCCGGGACGCCGGACCCGGACGCCTCCGGGGCCGTACCGCCGCGGCCGCACCCCAGCGGGGGCGGGGAGGCCGGGGGCGCGGGCGGCTCCGGAGGCGAGGCCGGCACCGGGTCCGGGGGCGCCGTGGGCGGGTCCGGCGGCGAGGCCGGCGGGCCGGGCGGCGGGGGCACCCCCTCGCCGGAGCCCACCGCGCAGCCGACCACGAGCCCGGAGCCGACCACACAGCCGACGCCCGAACCCACGCCCGAGCCGACCTCCCACCCGAGCGATCCGCCGAGTGAGGGACCGGGCACCCAGATGGGGGGCCTGCGGGCCGCCGGGGTCGTCGGCGCGGCCACCGAACCGGTCGCATCGCCGCAGGTGAGCCCCGTGTGAGGATGATCGGTTTGCCTTCGGTGGGGGGGAGTGCGTATGGTGGTAGATCGTTTGATCCCATTTGCCCGGCGCCACGACCGAAGAGCGCCGTGACTGGCGCGTACTCTCCCCTAGCCGTGGCTGACCGCATCGAGGCGGTCTTGTGCGAAACACGGAGTTGACGGGCGCGTGCCGAGACTCCGGAAGGTTTCGCATTTCGCATGTCCATTTCCAGTTCTGACCACGCCGTCATGCCCGAGAACGACGAGATCACCGAGATCGTCGAGCTGGCCGACGACGCAGAGATCACCGACGAGCCGACCGACGAGACCGTCGAGCTCACCGACGAGGCCGATGAGGCCGACGACACCGACGAGACCCCCGAGATCACCTTCGGTGACCTGGGCCTCCCCGAGGGCGTCGTGCGCAAGCTCGCCCAGAACGGTGTGACCACCCCCTTCCCGATCCAGGCCGCGACCATCCCGGACGCCCTGGCCGGCAAGGACATCCTGGGCCGCGGTCGCACCGGCTCCGGCAAGACCCTCTCCTTCGGCCTCCCGCTGCTCGCCACCCTGGCCGGCGGCGACACCGAGAAGAAGAAGCCCCGCGGCGTCATCCTGACCCCGACCCGCGAGCTCGCGATGCAGGTCGCGGACGCCCTCCAGCCGTACGGCGACGTGCTCGGCCTGCGCATGAAGGTCGTCTGCGGCGGTACGTCGATGGGCAACCAGATCTACGCCCTGGAGCGCGGCGTCGACATCCTCGTCGCCACCCCGGGCCGCCTGCGCGACATCATCAACCGCGGCGCCTGCTCCCTGGAGCAGGTCCAGATCGCCGTCCTCGACGAGGCCGACCAGATGGCCGACCTGGGCTTCCTGCCCGAGGTCACCGAGCTCCTCGACCAGGTCCCGGCCGGCGGCCAGCGCCTGCTCTTCTCCGCCACCCTGGAGAACGAGATCGACAGCCTGGTCAAGCGCTACCTGGTGAACCCGGTCACCCACGAGGTCGACCCGTCGGCCGGTGCCGTCACCACGATGACCCACCACGTCCTGGTCGTGAAGCCGAAGGACAAGGCGCCGGTCACCGCCGCCATCGCCGCCCGCAAGGGCCGCACCATCATCTTCGTCCGCACCCAGCTCGGTGCCGACCGCGTCGCCGAGCAGCTGCGCGAGTCCGGCGTGAAGGCGGACGCGCTGCACGGCGGCATGACCCAGGGCGCCCGTACCCGTACGCTCGCCGACTTCAAGGACGGTTACGTCAACGTCCTCGTCGCCACCGACGTCGCCGCGCGCGGCATCCACGTCGACGGCATCGACCTGGTCCTCAACGTGGACCCGGCCGGCGACCACAAGGACTACCTGCACCGCTCGGGCCGCACCGCCCGCGCCGGCCGCTCCGGCGTCGTGGTCTCCCTGGCCCTGCCGCACCAGCGCCGCCAGATCTTCCGCCTCATGGAGGACGCGGGCGTCGACGCCTCCCGCCACATCGTGGGCGGCGCCGGGGCCTTCGACCCGGAGGTCGCCGAGATCACCGGCGCCCGTTCGCTCACCGAGGTCCAGGCCGACTCGGCCAACAACTCGGCCAAGCAGGCCGAGCGCGAGGTCGTCGACCTGACCAAGCAGCTGGAGCGCCTCCAGCGCCGTGCCGTCGAGCTCCGCGAGGAGGCCGACCGCCTCGTCGCCCAGGCCGCCCGCGAGCGCGGTGAGGACCCGGAGACCGCCGTGGCCGCCGTCGCCGAGGCCGCCGAGGCCGAGGTCACCGCCGCCGCTGCCGCCGCCGAGCGCGCGGAGGAGCGCCGCGAGGAGCGTTCCTTCAACCGCGACCGCCGCGACGACCGCCGTGACGACCGGGGCGGTGACCGCGGTGGCTTCCGCCGCGACGACCGTCCGTCCGGCGGCTTCCGCCGGGACAACGACCGTCCGTCCTTCCGGGACCGCGACCGTGACGACCGTCCGTCGGGCGGCTTCCGCCGGGACAACGACCGTCCGTCCGGTGGTTTCCGCCGTGACAACGACCGTCCGTCGGGCGGTTTCCGTCGCGACGACCGTCCGTCCGGTGGTTTCCGCCGTGACAACGACCGTCCCTCGGGCGGCTTCCGCCGGGACAACGACCGTCCGTCCTTCCGGGACCGTGACGACCGTCCGTCGGGCGGCTTCCGCCGCGACAACGACCGTGACGACCGCGGTGGCTTCCGTCGCGACAACGACCGTCCGTCCGGCGGCTTCCGCCGCGACGAGCGCCGCGACGACCGTCCGTCGGGCGGCTTCCGCCGGGACAACGACCGTCCGTCCGGTGGTTTCCGCCGCGACAACGACCGTCCGTTCAACCGCGACCGTCGTGACGACCGTCCCTCCGGCGGCTTCCGCCGCGACGACCGTCCCTTCGGCCGCCGCGACGACCACCGCCCGTCCGGCCCGTCGTCCTCCTTCGGCCGCCGCGACGACAAGCCGCGCTGGAAGCGCAACGGCTGACCCCGCCTGACCTCCTGACACAGGGCCCGTACGAGCACCGCCGTACGGGCCCTGTGCCGTACCCGGCCCGACCCGCGCCACGGCGGGAAGCGGATACCCGATCGGTTCGCGGGGCCCGTCGGGCTATGCTGCTCGATGTGCTCGCACACGGGCCGTTAGCTCAATTGGCAGAGCAGTGGACTTTTAATCCATTGGTTGTGGGTTCGAGTCCCACACGGCCTACCGGCGCACCGAGCGCCCCGACCGGTCTTCTCCGGTCGGGGCGCTTCGTCGTTTCCGGGGGCGGGCGGGGTCAGGTGTGGGGGCCCGTGCCGTGGAGGAGGGTGTCGATGATCCGGGCGGCGAGGGTGTCGGGGTCGGTGGGGGCGTCGGTGCCGTGGAGGGACTCGCCGATGAGGGCGTAGTAGACGCGGCGGACCCAGTCGAGGTCGGCGTCCGGGGCGATGAGGCCGGCGTCCTGGGCGCGCTTCAGGACGGCGACGCAGCGGACGGCGATGTCCCGCTGGAGGGCGGCCGCCTCGCTGTCCGGGTCCTGGGCCACGCCCAGGGCGAAGGCCCAGGCGCCCTTGACCTGGAGCACGTTGGCGGTGATCCGGTGCATGGCGACCAGGGGCGGCGCGGTGTCCGGCCTGCCGTCGTCCACCGCGCGGGCGAGCCGGCGGGCCGCGGAGGAGGCCAGGGCCTCGATCAGCGCCTGCCGGCTGGCGAAGCGCCGGTGGATCGTGGTGCGGGCGACGCCCGCGGCGGCGGCGATCTGCTCCATGGAGGCGCCGGGGTCCTCGGCGAGGACCCGTTCCGCCGCCTCCAGGATCGCGCGCACACTGCGCTCCGCGTCCGCCCGCAGCGGTTGTGCCGCCGTCTCGCCCACATCGCCTCCCAGGTAGGCCACTTGTCCGAAAACAAGGTACAGCAGCGTTGCGGTCTCGGAATGAAGTGCAACATGAGTGTTGCATGTTGATGGGAAACCGCTACGCTCCATGCCAGTTGCTTCCGACTGGAGGAGAGACGCATGCACCGCACCGCCCTCGTCACCGGGGCCTCGTCCGGCCTCGGCGCGGAGTTCGCCGACCAGCTCGCCGCCCAGGGCCACGACCTCGTCCTGGTGGCCCGCTCCGGCGACCGCCTCGCCGCGCTCGCCGAACGCCTGACCTCCCGGTACGGCGTCCGCGCCCACGTCCTCGTCCAGGACCTCGCCGAGCCGGACGCCGCCCGCCGCGTCGTCGGCCGGCTCGCGGAACGCGGCCTGGGCGTCGACCTGCTGGTCAACAACGCGGGCTTCGGCACCTGCGGCCGCTTCGAGGAGATCGACGCCGGGCGCGACCACGAGCAGCTGATGGTCAACGTCGTCGCCCTCGTCGGCCTCACCCACGCGCTGCTGCCCGGCATGCTGGAGCGCGGCCGGGGCGCGGTCCTCAACGTCGCCTCCAACGCGGGCTTCCAGCCCTCCCCGTACTTCGCCGTCTACGGCGCGGCCAAGAGCTTCGTCCTCAACTTCGGCCTCGCCCTGCGCCAGGAGTGCCGGGGGCGCGGCGTCCGCGTCCTCACCCTGTGCCCCGGCCCGGTCGAGACCGCCTTCTTCGACGTCATCGGCACCCGGAAGGCGGCCGTCACCGGCTCCATGACCACTCCGGAACCCGTCGTCCGCGCCGCGCTGCGCGCCCTGGAGCGCGACCGCGGCTACCTCGCCCCCGGCCTCGGCAACGCCCTGGCCGCGCACCTGACGCCCCGCCGCCCCCGGACCCTGGTCGCCGCCGTCGCCGAGCGCGTCACCCGCAAGGTCCTGGCCCCCGGGCCCGTCCCGGCCGGGACCCGCATCTGACGGTTCGGGGACAGGGTTGAGACACGGGTCTGGGAGGGTTCCGTCGAACGGGTGTCTCCAGGCGGTGTGCCGCGGAGCGCCGGGGGAAGCTGGAGCGTGGAGGTGGAGTCGGTGACGGGGTCGACGCGGTGGCGTGAGCACGGGGACGCCGGGCAGGTGGCGCGCGGGCTGGCGCGCGGGGCGCTCGCGGCGGCGGCCGCGGCGGTCGTGGTGCTGCTCACGGCGCTCGGCGGCGGCGGGCTCCTGGTGCTGCTCACCGGGCTGGTGGGGCTGGCGGCGGCGGCCGTGGGGCTGTGGTGGTTCCTGGCGCACCGGGGGCCGGTGCGGGTGCTCGGCGGGGTGCTGCTGTTCGGGGCTCCGGTGGCGGTGCTGGTGCTGTACGTCGTCGGGGGGCTGTGGCTGTTCGCGCTGCTCGCGGTCGCGCTGTGGGCCGTCGCGCTGGGCTGCGCGCGGGCGGCGCTGCGGCGGCCGGGCGAGGAGGAGTCCGGGCCCGCCGAGGCCCGGCCCGCCGCCCGGCCCCGCCGGGCCGTGCTGATCATGAACCCGAAGTCCGGCGGCGGGAAGGTGGAGCGGTTCGGCCTGGTGGAGAAGGCGGAGCGGCTCGGCGCCCGGGTCGAGCTGCTCGACCCGGAGCGGGAGACCGACGTCACCGCGCTCGCCCGGCGGGCCGTCGAGGACGGCGCCGACCTGCTCGGGGTGGCGGGCGGCGACGGCACGCAGGCCCTGGTGGCCGCGGTGGCCGCCGAGCACGACCTGCCGTTCCTGGTGATCTCGGCCGGTACCCGCAACCACTTCGCCATGGACCTGGGCCTCGACCGGGAGGACCCGTCGGCCTGCCTGGACGCGCTGACCGACGGCGAGGAGCTCCGCGTCGACCTCGGCTCGGTCTCCGGCCGCCCCTTCGTCAACACGGTCTCCTTCGGCGTGTACGCGGACGTCGTGCAGCGTCCCGAGTACCGCGACGCCAAGGCCGGGACCGCCCTGGAGGCGCTGCCGGACCTGCTCCAGGGCGGGCAGGGCGACCGGCTCGACGCGACCGCCGACACGACCCGGCTCCCGGGCCAGCAGGCGATCCTGGTCAGCAACAACCCGTACGCCACCCCCGACCCGCTCAGCGCGGGCGCGGGGCGCCGGGCCCGGCTCGACGGCGGCCGGCTCGGCGTGATCGGCATCCGGGTGGACGGCGCGGCGCACGCCGCCGAACTGGCCGTCCTCGGCACCCAGTCCGCCGCGCTCAACGTGCTGGCCGCCCGCCGCGTCGAGGTCCACGGCGGGGTCACCACCGACGGCGTGCCGACGGAGGAGGACACCCTCCCGGTGGCCGTGGACGGGGAGGCCCTCGTCCTGCCCACCCCGGTGGTCTGCGAGATCCGGCCGCGCGCGCTGCGCGTCCTGGTGCCGAAGGACCGGCCGGGGACGGTCCCGGTGCCTCCGCCGTTGGACTGGCGGCGGATCATCCGGCTCGCCTTCCCCGACCACCACCCTCACCACGGGGACGATTCCCACAGGAGCGGCGCATGAGCGACGAGCACACCGAGCACGGAGAGCACACCGGGACCGACGGGGCGGCCCAGGGGCGGGTACGGCTCCGGGACCGGCCGCGGTCCGCGGCGGCCGCCGCCCGCGCCGTGCTGCACGACCTGCGGGCGGTGGACGGCGCCGTGTACGGGGCGGTGGCCGCCACCCCGACGCCCGCGCTGGACGCCGGGCTGCGGCGGCTGTCGCACACCGCCGACCACTCCAAGATCTCCTTCGCGGTCGCCGCCGGGCTCGCCCTCTTCCCGGGGCGGCCGCGCCGGGCGGCCCTCGCGGGCGTCGGCGCCATCGCGATCGCCTCGGCCTCGGCGAACCTCCTCGGCAAGCGGCTGGTGCGCCGGCCGCGCCCGGACCGGGAGGCGGCCCGGGTGGTGGTGGGCCGGCACGTGCCGATGCCGGAGTCGGCGTCGTTCCCGTCCGGGCACACCGCCTCGGCGGTCGCCTTCGCCACCGCCGCGGGCGTCGTGCTGCCGCCGGTGGCGGTGCCGCTGGGGCTGCTGGCCTGGGCGGTCGGCTACTCCCGCGTCCACACCGGCGTGCACTACCCCGGCGACGTGGCCGCGGGCGCCGTCCTGGGCCTGGCGAGCGGCGCCGCGTCCCTCGCCGTCGGCGCCTCCCTCACCCACCGCCGTACGCCCGCCTCCTGAGGGGACGGGCGTACGGCTCGCGACGGCCCCGGTCCGGCCGGGGTCAGGCGGAGCCGATCGCGCCGGCGAGGGCCTCCTGAGGGATGCCGAGGGCGGCGACGCGCTCCGGGTCCGCCAGGACGTGCAGTTCGACGATCCGGTCGCCGACGATCGTGAAGACCATGAGGGAGCCGGGCTTCCCGTCGACGACGGAGAGGAGCGCCGGCTGCCCGTTGGCGACGACCGGCAGGGACGCGTGGCCGAAGGACGCGTACATGAGGGCCTGGCGGGTGATCGTCTCGGCGCCCCGGACGACCCGGGAGGTGCCCGCGAGGAGCGTGCCGCCGTCGGCGCGCAGCACGGCGTCCGGGTCGAGGACGGCGAGAAGGCCCTCGAAGTCGCCGCCCCGGGAGGCGGCGAGGAAGGCGTCGGCGATCTCCCGCTGGCGGCGGGCGTCGGGCCCGGGGCCCAGGGTGGCGTCCTGGACGCGGCGGCGGGCCCGGCTGGCGAGCTGGCGGGTCGCGGCGGCGGAGCGGTCCACGACGGGCGCGATCTCGTCGAAGGGGACGGCGAACATGTCGTGCAGCACGAAGGCGAGCCGTTCGGCCGGGGCGAGGGTCTCCAGGACGACGAGGAGCGCCAGGCCGACGGATTCGGTGAGTTCGGCGGCGTGCGCCGGGTCGCCCGCGCCGGGGACGTGCACGACCGGGTCGGGGACGTAGTACTCCAGCGGGTCCTCGCGCCGGGAGCCGCGCGAGCGCAGCATGTCCAGGCAGACCCGGCCGATGACGGTGGTGAGCCAGCCGGTGAGGTTGGCGACGCCGCTCACGTCGGTGCGGCCGAGCTTGATCCAGGTCTCCTGGACGGCGTCCTCGGCCTCGCCGAGGGAGCCGAGCATGCGGTAGGCGACGGCCCGCAGGTGGCCCCGGTCGGCCTCGAAGCGGCGGGCCAGCGCCTCCGCGTCGCCCCCGGTGCGGTCCGGTGCGCCGGTCCTGGTGTCTTCCATCCTTCGTTCTCCCCCTTCGTGTTCCGTCATGGCTCCATGACGGATCGGAACGCGCGGATGTGACGGCGGGCCCCCGGAAAGGGGTGCCGGAGCCGTCAACGGGCCCGAGCCTAGGAGTAGTCGGCGGACCGGTGGGTGCCGGAGTGCCGGACCGGAGCGTGAGATCCACGGCGGGGGCGGCTCCGTGCCGTGGCTTTCCCGGCGGGGTGGCCTTTGCGCCGTGGAACGCCCCTTCAAGGGCGGGGTCATCCTCCGTAGGTTGATGGTCATGACGACGACATCGACGCAGGTCAACCCGGTCCTCCGCACCCCGCCGGCCACACCCGCCGCCGCGGCCGCGTACTTCTCCGCGAGCCTCGCCTTCCACGCCGACGTCTCCGACGTGGCCGCCGCGCTGGCCGCCGGGGGAGACCCGGGCTTCGTGGTGCTCGACTCCCGCTCCACCGCCGCCTGGGACCAGGGGCACGTGCCCGGCGCGGTGCACCTGCCGACGGCGCTCGTCCCCGAGCAGGCCGACCGGCTCCTGGACCGGTCGGTGCCGGTCGTCACCTACTGCTGGGGGCCGGGCTGCAACGGCGCCACGCGCGCGGCGCTCGCCCTCGCCGAGCGGGGCTTCCGGGTGAAGGAGATGCTCGGCGGCTTCGAGTACTGGGTGCGGGAGGGCTTCGCGTACGAGACCTGGGAGGGCCCGGCGCGGCGGACCCCGGACCCGCTGACGGCACCCGCCGAGGGCGGGGACTGCGGCTGCTGACGACCGGGGGCGGGGGCGCCTCCAGGAGCGGCCGGGGGGTGGCCCGGGGCCCCGGGGAAACGGATTTCGGTTTTCGCCGACCATCGCGTAGAGTCGTATTCACCGACGCGGGGTGGAGCAGCTCGGTAGCTCGCTGGGCTCATAACCCAGAGGTCGCAGGTTCAAATCCTGTCCCCGCTACTCAGTAGCCCGAAGGCCCGGATCGTCTCAGGACGGTCCGGGCCTTCGGCGTTCCCGGGGTCCGGCCCCGGGGCATCGAGCGCGCTTGACCTTTACGCAGCGTCAAGTTCTACCGTTCTCGGCATGGAGTGGTCGATCCAGGAGATCGCCAGGAAGGCCGGCACCACCAGCCGCACGCTCCGCCACTACGGCGAGCTGGGACTGCTGGAGCCGAGCCGGACCGGCGCGAACGGTTACCGGTACTACGACCAGGCGGCGCTCGTCCGGCTGCAGCGCATCCTGCTGCTGCGCGAGCTCGGGCTCTCGCTGCCCGCGATCGCCGAGGTCCTCGAAGGCCAGCGGGACACCTCGGCCGCCCTGCGCACGCATCTGGCCCTCCTGGAACAGGAGCGCGAGCGCATCGGGCGGCGGATCGAAGCCGTACGGACCACTCTCCACAAGACCGAGAGAGGAGAACAGCTCATGGCCGACGAAGTCCTCGACGGATTCGACCACACCCGCTACGAGGCCGAGGTCACCGAACGGTGGGGCCGCGAGGCGTACGAGAGCGGGGACCGCTGGTGGCGCTCGCTGGGCGAGGCCGAGAGGCGGGAGTTCCTGGAGACCCAGAAGGGCATCGCCCGCGACTTCGGCGCCGCCGCCGCGGCCGGGCTCGCCCCGGACGCCCCGGAGGTGCAGGAGCTCGCCCGCCGCCAGTACGACTGGCTGTCCCTGACGACGAGCCCGACGAAGGAGTACGTGATCGGGCTCGGCCAGATGTACGTGGACGATCCGAGGTTCGCCGAGAACTACGACCGGCACGGCGAGGGCACCGCGATCCTGGTGCGCGACGCCCTCGCGGTCTTCGCCGAGCGGAACCTGTAGCCCGCCCGGCGGCGACCCGCCCGAAGTAAACGCTGGCCGAAACACCGCCGGTCCCCGCCCGTCCCTTTGCGCACGGACGAACGCGGAACGTAACGTCACGAGTGCGATGCGTGAGCGAACGGGGCCGGCGGTGACGGCCGGACGAGGAGGAGCAGGAGGACGGGCGCCCGTCCTCCTGCTCCTCCTCGCGCTGGTCGCGCTCTTCGCCGGCCTCTGCCACGGGACCCCCGCGCACGCGGCCCCCGCCTCCGGCCCCGTCGGGCACGCGGCCACCGGCGCGGCCGTCGCCGTCGCCAGTCCCGTCCACGGACCCGTGCCGCACGGCTGCGGCGAGGGCGGCGAGGGCCACGTCGTGGACCTGCCCGTCTCCGCCGCGACCGCCGCCGCCCCGCAGCTCGACCCGCCGGGGCCCTCCGCCGCCGCCGACGCCGGGGACACCCCGCCGCCGCCGGGCGCCGTGCCCCCGGGCGGCCGCACCCGCGCCGGGCCCCGCCCCGCGCCCGGAAGACTGCTCATCGCCCTCGGGGTGGACCGGAACTGAGCCGGCCGCCGCGGCGCCCCGCCGCGACCGCCCGCACCTTCCCGCGCACCACCCCATCTTGAGGACGTACCCCATGCACGCCCCCACGCGCACCCCCCTGCCCGCGTACCCGACCGTCGGCAACACCCCCGTCCTGTGGACCGACGACGGCTACTGGGCCAAGCTCGAAGGCTTCAACTCCGGCGGCATCAAGGACCGGGCCGCGCTCCACATGGTCGAGCAGGCCCGCCGCCGGGGCGACCTGCGGCCCGGCGCCCCCATCGTCGAGTCCACCTCCGGCACCCTCGGCCTCGGCCTCGCCCTCGCCGGGGTGGTCCACGGCCACCCCGTGCACGTCGTCACCGACCCCGGCCTGGAGCCGATCGTCGAGCGGCTGCTCACCGCCCACGGCGCCACCGTCCACCTGGTCACCGAGCCCAGCCCGCACGGCGGCTGGCAGCAGGCCCGCAAGGACCGGGTCGCCGAACTCCTCGCCCGCCTCGACGGCGCCTGGTGGCCCGACCAGTACGGGAACCCCGACAACCCGGCCGCCTACACCGGGCTCGCCGCCGAACTCTCCGGACAGCTCGACCGGATCGACGTCCTCGTCTGCGCCGTCGGCACCGGCGGCCACTCGGCCGGCGTCGCCCGCGCGCTGCGCGCCACCAGCAGCCCCGCCCTGGAGCTCGTCGGCGTCGACTCGATCCGCTCCACCGTCTTCGGACTGCCCGCCGGGGAGCGGCTGATGCGCGGGCTCGGCTCCTCCATCCACCCGGCCAACGTCGACCACGCGGCCTTCGACGAGGTCCACTGGGTGGCGCCCGCCGAGGCGGTCCGCTCGGCCCGCCGGCTCGCCGCCCGCCAGTTCGCCACCGGCGGCTGGAGCGTCGGCGCGGTCGCCCTCGTCGCCGGCTGGCTCGCCCGGACCCGCCCGCGCGGCACCCGCATCGCGGCCGTCTTCCCGGACGGGCCGCAGCGCTACTTCGACACCGTCTTCAACGACGAGTACTGCGCCGCGCACGGCCTCCTCGACGGCCCCGTCCGCGACGAACCCGCCCCCTACACGGGCCCGGAGGGCATCGAGAGCTGGACCCGCAGGGTCCTGGACCGGGCGGCGGCGGGGCCGGGGGTCGCGGCGGGACCGGTCGCGGAGGCCGGTCCCGAGGTGCGGGCGGGGGCGGCGCGTTGAGCACCACGACCACCCCCACGCCCGCCCCGCCGCAGGGCGGGATCTGGAAGCGGAGCCGTACCTTCACCCCGGCGGTCCGGCTCCTCTTCCTCAACCAGCTCACCATCAACCTCGGCTTCTACATGCTGATGCCCTACCTGGCCGCCCACCTGGCCGACGGGCTCGGCATGGCGGCCTGGGCGGTCGGGCTCGTCCTCGGCGTCCGCAACCTCTCCCAGCAGGGCATGTTCCTCGTCGGCGGCGCGCTCGCCGACCGGCTCGGCTTCAAGCCGCTCATCGTGGCCGGCTGCGCGCTGCGGACCGCGGGCTTCGGCGCGCTCGCCTTCGCGCAGTCGCTGCCCGTCCTGATCGCCGCCTCGCTCGCCACCGGCCTCGCCGGCGCCCTCTTCAACCCGGCCGTCCGCGCCTGCCTGGCGGCGGAGGCCGGGGAGGAGCGCCGGGTGGAGGCATTCGCCCTGTTCAACACGTACTACCAGGCGGGCATCCTGCTCGGCCCGCTGCTCGGGGTGGCGCTCACCGGGGTCTCCTTCCGGCTGACCTGCGTGGTCGCGGCGCTCCTCTTCCTCGCCCTGACCCTGGTACAGCTGCGCCACCTGCCGGTCTCGGCGGGCGGCGGGCGCCCCGAGCCGGGGAGGGCCGGGGCCCGGGGGCAGTTCCGCACCGTCCTCGGCAACCGGCTCTTCTGGCTCTTCTCGCTCGCCATGACCGGCTCGTACGTGCTCTCCTTCCAGGTCTACCTGGCGCTGCCGCTCGCGGCGGGCGGCACCGGGACGACGACCGCGCTGTTCGTCGTCTCCGCGCTCGTCGCGCTCGCCGGGCAGCTGCGGATCACCGCCTGGTGCGCGGCCCGGCTCTCCCGCGAGCGGTGCCTCGTCCTGGGGCTCGCCCTGATGGGCGGCGCCTTCCTGCTGCCCGCCGCCCTCGGCCGGGGCGCCCCGGCGCTGCTGCTGTGCGCGGCGGTGCTGGCGGTGGCGAACGCGGTGCTCTACCCGTACGAGATGGACACCGTCGTCGCCCTCTCCCGGGGGCGCTGGATCGCCACCCACTACGGGCTCTACAACACGGTCTGCGGCATCGGCATCACCCTGGGGAACCTGGGCACGGGCGTCCTCCTCGACGTCACCGGCTGGACGCCGCTGCCCTGGCTGGCCCTCGCCTCGGTGGGGCTGGCCTGCGCGGCGGCGGTGGCGGCCCTGGCCCGGGGCGGCCGGCTCCGCGCCGCCTAGGCTGTGTCCGGCGGATCTTCGTGGATCAGCCCGCGGCGTCTGGTGCGTTCTCTCGGCGTGCGCCCGGGTCGCCCTCGTACTGGACGTACTCGGGCGATCCGGGCGTGCGGCGAGAGGGCGTGCCAGGCGTCGCGGGCCCGCGAAGATCCGCCGGACACGGCCTAGGGCCTGTCCCGCGAAGATCCGCCGGGCGGGCCCGGGGGCGCGCGCCGGTTCTCGGGGGCGCTCGGGCCGGGGCCGTACGCCGGTCGGACCCGCGCCGGTCGCCCTCCGGGGGCGGGCGGGTGACCCTGGAAGGTGTGCGGTGGCGGGCCCGGCCCGGCCCGCACGGCCCGGGGACGGGCCACGGACCGGTCAGGAGTGCACAGGTGGCGGACGCTCGGGCAGCGGCGGGCGGAGAGCGGCGGGAGCGGTCCGGCCGCCGTGCCGCCGGTTCCGGCCGGGGGCGCGGCCCCGCCCGGCCCGGCGCGGGCCGCCGGGACCCCGCGCCCGGGGCGCCCCTGGGCCCGTACGGGGGTGCGCCGGATCCCCCGCCGCTCCCCTACGGCCTGACCCGGAGGTTCCTGCGGGCGCTGCCGCCGCTGATCATCGTGGGCGGGGTGGTGTACGACGTGGCGACGCCCTCCCCGTACACCGCTTCGCCCCTCTTCGCCGCCGCCCCGCTCATCGCCGCGCCCTTCTTCTCGCGGCTCACCACCCTGCTGACCGGGATCGCGGCGATCCTCGCCTCGGCCGGTCTGCACTCCTACAACGAGTCGATCTACGACGTGCCCTCGCTGACCGAGACGCTCACCGTGGTCACCGTCTCGGCGCTCGCCATGCTCATCAACCTGGTGGTGCGGCGCAGCGGGGAGCGGCTCGCCTCGGCCCGGGTGATCGCGGAGGCGGCGCAGCGGGCGGTGCTGCCCGCGCCGCCGCCCCGGATCGCGGGGCTCCAGTGCGCGGCCCGGTACGAGGCGGCGCAGGCGGACGCGTTCATCGGCGGCGACCTGTTCGCGGTGCAGGACACCCCGCACGGGGTGCGGCTGGTGGTCGGGGACGTACGGGGGAAGGGGATGGACGCGGTGGAGGCGGTCGCCGTCGTCATCGGCGCCTTCCGGGAGGCGGCCGAGCAGGAGGCGGACCTGGCGGGGGTGGCGCGGCGGCTGGACCGGGCGCTCACCCGGGAGGGCGCCCGGCGCGAAGGGCTGGACGCCTTCGAGGGGTTCACCACGGCGGTGCTGGCCGAGGTCCCGCACGGCGGCGGGACCGTGCGGATCGTGAACCGGGGGCATCCGCCGCCGCTGCTGCTGTGCGGGGACGGGCGGCTGGAGGCGGTGGAGCCGGCCGAGGCGGCGCTGCCGCTCGGCATGGGCGAGCTGTCGGTGGCGCCGGACCGGGCCGACGAGCGGCCCTATCCGCCGGGCGCGACGCTCCTCTTCTACACCGACGGGCTCTCGGAGGCGCGGGACCGGCACGGCCTCTTCTACGATCCGGCGGCCCGGCTGGCGGGGGCCGTCTTCCCGGGTCCTGAGGAGCTGCTCGACGCGCTCGTGGACGACGTGCGCCGGCACACCGGCGGCGGGTCGACGGACGACATGGCGCTGCTCGCGGTGGCCCGGCCGGCGCGGGGCGCGCCGGAGCGGCGGCGGACGATGCCGGTGGTGCCGACCGGCGGGTGAGCGGGCCCCGGAGCGGGGTGTGACGGTGCGTGGTCGGGGGGTCTCACAGAGATAACAATTGACATAACGTCAGATGTGAAGAGTGTGGCGATCGCTCGCCACGGGGCGGTCAACTCGGGCGATTACCTGCCAATTCAATGAATGATCAAGGGGGACGGCTTGGAATCGGAGCGCCGTGTCTATTAACGTTCGATAACGCAGCGCGGTCGTCCCAGCCGTCGCAAGAGGCGGCTCCGTGCGCGTGTGCCGAATCCCGCAAGGGAACCGGGGAACCAACCCTTGGGGTGAATCGGGCCCCTCGCACCCCCGTGCGAGAACGCCCGTAGGAGACCTTCCTGCTCCGAACCCGTCAGCTAACCCGGTAGGCGAGAAGGAAGGAAAGGAGCACGCCTCCGTGGCGTCCAACACCCCTGCACCCGGAGCCCCGTTCGACCCCTTCGGCGGCCAGGGTGCCGTCGGGACGGAGGACCCCGCCGGCTCCGTGCCGGGTGGCTACGAGCCCGCCTCCTTCACCCCCTCCCCCGGGGAGTGGAACCCGACCGAGGGCTCACTGCGCGCCGAGGCCCGCTCCGGCGGCCGGCACCGCGTCGCCAAGCAGCGCTCGAACTTCGCCCGCTCCTCCACCGTCCTCGGCGTCGGCGTCATCGCCGCCGTCGGCGCGGGCGGCATCGCCACCGCGCAGGACAAGCCCCCGGTCGCGATCTCCCTCCCGGACCTCCCCGACCTCGGCCTGCCGGACGCCCACGACCTGCCGGGCATCGGCTCCCTCCTCCCCGGCGGCGACAAGACCCGGACCGACGACAACGCCCCGGTCGCCACCGGCGGCGCCGCCGCGGCCCCCCTCACCTCGATCACCTACGCGGCCCCCGCCGACGCCCCCGCGGGCAGCGTCGCCGAGGAGCGCTCCGCCACCGCCGCCGACGCGGGCGAGGCCCTGCGCACCCGCATCCTCCAGCAGGCCGAACAGCAGCAGCAGGCCGCCGCCGACGCCGAGAAGGAGGCGGCCGAGAAGGCCGCCGCCGAGAAGGCCGCGGCGGACGCCAAGGCCAAGGCCGACGCCGCCGCGAAGGCCGAGGCCGACGCCAAGGCCAAGGCGGAGGCGGAGCGGATCGCCAAGGAGAAGGCCGAGGCCGAGCGGATAGCCGCCGAGAAGGCGGAGGCCGAGCGCCTCGCCAAGCTCGCGGCGAGCTACTCGATGCCGCTCTCCTCGTACACCCTCACCTCGACCTACATGCAGTCCGGCTCCATGTGGTCCTCCGGCTACCACACCGGCCTCGACTTCGCGGCCCCCACCGGCACCCCGCTCAAGGCCGTGCACACCGGCACCGTGAAGTCCGCGGGCTGGTCCGGCTCGTACGGCTACCGGGTCGTCCTGGAGCTCGCGGACGGCACCGAGGTCTGGTACTGCCACATGTCCTCCATGACGGTCTCCGCCGGCCAGTCCGTCTCCACCGGCGAGACCATCGGCCGCGTCGGCGCCACCGGCAACGTCACCGGACCCCACCTCCACCTGGAGGTCCACACCGCCTCCGGCGCGGGCATCGACCCGGCCGAGTGGCTGCGCTCCAAGGGCCTGACGGTCTGACCCGGAGGACGAGTCTTCCGGCCGGGGTTCAGGCTCCCCTACCGGAATAGGCCCGGCGGCGCAGACGGTTGGACTCTCCATGACGTCACCTCTGCGCCCGCTGGGCTCCTCCGACCTCCGCGTCTTCCCGCTCGCCCTCGGCGGCAACGTCTTCGGCTGGAGCGCCGACGAGCGGCAGTCCTTCGCCGTCCTCGACGCCTACGCGGCGGCCGGCGGCAACTTCCTGGACACCGCCGACGTCTACTCGGAATGGGCCGAGGGCAACGAGGGCGGCGAGTCCGAGACGATCATCGGCCGCTGGCTGGCCTCCCGGGGCAACCGCTCCGACATCGTCGTCGCCACCAAGGTCGGCGGCCACTCCCGCTTCAAGGGCCTCTCCGCCCCCGTCATCAAGGCGGGCGCCGAGGAGTCGCTGCGCCGGCTCGGCACCGACCACATCGACCTCTACTACAGCCACTTCGACGACGAGTCGGTGCCCGTGGAGGAGATCGTCACCGCCCTCGACCAGCTGGTGAAGGAGGGCAAGGTGCGCGCCGTCGCCGCCTCCAACATCTCCCCCGAGCGGCTGCGGGCCTCCCTCGACTTCGCCGAGGCCGAGGGCCTCGCCCGCTACGTGGCGCTCCAGCCGCACTACAACCTGGTCTCCCGCGACACCTACGAGGGCCCGCTCCTCGACACCGCCGCCGACACCGGTCTCGCCGCCGTCCCGTACTTCGGCCTCGCCGCCGGTTTCCTCACCGGCAAGTACCGGCCCGGCCGGACCGTCGAGAGCGTCCGCGCCCAGGGGGCCGCCGCCCTCGCCGGGACCGCGCGCGGGCAGGCCGTGCTGGCCGCCCTCGACGAGGTCGCCGGGGAGCGGGGCGCCGAGCCCGCCACCGTCGCCCTCGCCTGGCTCGCCTCCCGGCCGACCGTCGTCGCCCCGATCGCCTCGGCCCGTACGGTCGAGCAGCTCCCGGCCCTGCTCGCGGTCGCCGGCCTGACGCTGACGGACGGCGAGCTGGCCCGCCTCACGGCGGCCTCGGAGGTCTGATCCGCCGCGCCCCGGGGAGGCCCGCCCCTCCCCGGGGCGCCGGGGGAGGTCACCCCTTGTACGGGTTGTAGCCCGCGTAGTCCAGGTACTGCGGCGGCACCCACACCCGGCCGGTCGACCGGGCCGCGTACGACAGCGCGGGCGAGGCCACCGGCCGGCGCTGCCACAGGTGGTGCAGCAGCTCCTGCTCGCGGGCGGCGAAGTCCGGCACCGGGACGGTGCCCCGGCGGGCCCGCTCGCGCAGGAAGGCGAGCGTCGTGGCGAAGGACTCGTACTCGCCGACTGCCCGCGCCCCCGTCTTCCCGTACGCCCTCCGGGCCGCCGCGCGCGCGGCGCGCCGGGCGCCCATCGAGGAGAGCGCCAGCGGCTCCTCGGGGGAGAGCCAGCCGGCCGCCGCGTACTCCGGGAGCGCCGCGGCGATCGTGCGCAGCTCGCGCTGCCGGCTCCAGATCGCGAGCCAGGTCAGCAGGCCGAAGGCCGGCACCATGATGATCCCGTACATGGCGAGGAAGCCGAGCGGGCCGCCGAAGGCGACCGAGCCGTTCCACAGCCCGTGGACGACCATGGCGAGCAGCAGTCCGGCGAGCGGCAGCAGCACCCGGCGCAGCCGCTTGCCGCGCGGGGCGACCGCGGCCAGGCCGAAGCCGACGCCGGTGCAGACGGTGAACAGCGGGTGGGCGAACGGGGACATCACCGCGCGCGCGACGAAGGTGCCGACGGTGGCGTCGAGGCCGCCGCCGAGGTCCTGGTCCTCGCCGAAGGCGTTGCCCAGGTAGAGGATGTTCTCGGTGAAGGCGAAGCCCGCGGCGGTGAACCCGGCGATCACCACCCCGTCGACCAGACTGCGGAAGTCCCGCCTCCGGAAGAGGAAGAGGAGCAGGATCGCGGCGGCCTTCGCGCTCTCCTCGACCACCGGCGCGACCAGGGTGGCGCCCAGGGCGTCGGCGGAGTCCGGGTCGGCGGTCGCGGTGGCGATCCACCGGATGGCGAAGGTGTTCGTCAGGATCGCGATCAGGGCGGCGGCGAACGCGCCCCACGCGAAGGCGAACAGCAGGTTCCGCCACGGCCCCGGCTCCACCCGGTCCAGCCAGCGGAAGGCCGTCAGGAGCAGCGGTACGGGGAGGACGGCGAGGCCCAGGCCGACGAGGAAGCCCTCGGTGCCGGTCTCCTCCCGGACCATCGCCAGGATCGCCAGGGCGCAGACCAGCAGCGCGACGACCACGACGACGGCCCACAGGATCCGGCTCCGCCAGAACGCCCGGCGCGGCCGGTACCGCCACTGTTCGCGGTCGGCGGCCACGTCGAAGGAGGGCGCGTCGCCCTCCCGGGTGGGGACGGCGGTGCCGGTGCCTTCGGCGGCGGCAGCGGCGGTGGTCTCGGCGGCCGGGGGGCCGGGCTGGGCGGGCAGCGCCGGGCGCCCGGGGTCCGCGGGGGACCCGGCGGGCGGTGCGGCGAGCGGCACGGCGGGCGGCTCCGGCTGGGGTGGCGGCATGGGGTGCGTCACCCCACGACCCTAACCATCGGCGCCGACAGGGGCGACGGAGTTGCCGGAGGCCGCCGGGGGAGGCCCCCGGCGGTCACTTCCGGCGAAAGAGGAGGTCGTGCACGGCGTGGCCCTTGTCGAGGCCCTGGCCCTCGAAGCGGGTCAGGGGCCGGAAGCCGGGGCGCGGGGCGTAGCCGCCGCCGGGGGCCGTGTTCTCGTAGTCGGGGTGCGCGGAGAGCACCTCCAGCATCTGCTCCGCGTACGGCTCCCAGTCCGTCGCGCAGTGCAGGACGCCGCCCGGCTTCAGCCGGGTCGCCAGCAGGGTGAGGAACTCCGGCTGGATCAGCCGCCTCTTGTGGTGGCGCTTCTTGGGCCACGGGTCCGGGAAGTAGACGCGGCAGCCGTCCAGTGCGGCCGGGTCGAGCATCTCGCGCAGCAGGATGATCGCGTCCCCGTTGGCGACCCGGACGTTGTCCAGGCCGTTGCGGTCGGCGAGCCCGAGGAGGTTGCCCTGGCCGGGGGTGTGCACGTCGACGGCGAGGATGCCGGTGCCGGGGTCGGCGGCGGCCATCTGCGCGGTCGCCTCGCCCATCCCGAAGCCGATCTCCAGGACCACCGGCAGGCCGCCGAACATCTCCCGCAGGTCGAGGACCCGCTTGCCGTCGATGTCGAGGCCCCAGTCGGGCCAGCGCTTCAGCATGGCCTCGGCCTGCCCGGCCGTCACCCGGCTCCGGCGCGGCTGGAAGCTCCGGATCCGCCGCTCGAAGTGGGACCCGGCGGGATCGGGCGACGGGCCCTCGCCGGGCGCGAACATGCGGCTGCCCCGGCGGGCGACGGGCTGGGCGCTGTTCTCAGACTCATCAGACACAATGCGCCCATGGTACGGCGGCCGGAGCGCCCGGCCCCGCCGCGGCCGGGGTCCCCCGGGGGGTTCTCGCCGGGTTTCCTCCCGGGCCTTCCCGGCCGGTCCTACAGCCGGGCCAGGGCCCGGCCCGCGATCTCGCGGCCGATCGGCAGGGACGCGGTCGCCGCGGGCGAGGGCGCGTTCAGCACGTGGACCGTGCGGGGCGCCTCGCGGATGAGGAAGTCGTCGACGAGGGTCCCGTCCCGCAGCACCGCCTGCGCCCGCACCCCGGCCGCCGTCGGCCGCAGTCCGGACGCCTCCACGGGCGGCAGCAGGCGCCGCACCGCGTCGGTGAAGGCCCGCTTCGACAGGGAGCGGCGCAGCTCGCCCGCGCCGTACCGCCAGTGGCGGCGGGCGATGGACCAGGAGCCGGGCCAGGCGAGCGTGCCGGCCAGCTCGCGCGGGCGGACGACGCCCCAGTCGTACCCCTCGCGGGCGAGCGCGGGCACCGCGTTGGGCCCGACGTGCACGCCGCCGTCGACGCCCCGGGTCAGGTGGACGCCGAGGAAGGGGAAGGCGGGGTCGGGGACGGGATAGACGAGCCCCCGGACGAGGGAGGTGTCGACGAGCTCGTAGTACTCCCCCCGGAAGGGCACGATCCGCATGCCGGGGTCGTCCCCGGCCAGCCGCGCGACCCGGTCGCAGTGCAGCCCCGCGCAGTTCACCAGCACGCGCCCGCGTGCGACGCGCCCGTCGGCGGTGCGCACGGCGACGCCCCAGGGGCGCCGGTCGACGGCGGCGGCCTCGGCGCCGTACAGGATCGTGGCGCCGGACTCCTCGGCGAGCCGGCGGGTGACGGCCCCGTAGTCGCAGATGCCGGTGGTGCCGACGTGGATGGCGGCGAGGCCCCGCACGTGCGGCTCGTACTCGCTGATCTGGGCGGGGCCCAGCTCGCGCACGGGGATGCCGTTCTCCCGGCCGCGCTGCACGAGGGCGTGCAGCCGGGGCAGCTCCTCGCGCGCGGTGGCGACGACGAGCTTGCCCGTCACCTCGTGCGGGATGTCCCGCTCCGCGCAGAACGTGACCATCTCGGCCGCGCCCTCGACGGCGAACCGCGCCTTCAGGGAGCCGGGACGGTAGTAGAGGCCGCTGTGGATGACGCCGCTGTTGCGCCCGGTCTGGTGGCGGGCGGGGCCGGGCTCCTTCTCCAGGACGGTCACGCGCAGGCCGGGGTCGGCGCGCCGGAGGGCGTACGCCGTCGACAGACCGACGATCCCGCCACCGATCACCAGCACGTCACAGTCGAACACGGCGCCACCTCCCACCCCTGATAGTGCACTGGCCCGCCGGTGCCCCGGTCAAACGCCCCCGCGATGGGACGCGCGTCACGCTCTCCTCCTGGTCTCTTCCGAGGGCCGGGGTCCCCGCCCCGGCCGTGCTCCTCCCCGGCCGCGGTCTCCCTCCGGCCGGGGTCCCCGCTCCGGTCACGCCGGGGTGACGAGGAGGGGCCGGGCCCGCTCCCGCAGTTCCCTGACGCGGGGCTCGTGCCCGTACGGCTCCAGGCGGTGCAGCAGGTCCCGTACGTACTCGGTGGTCCGGGCCGAGGAGATCCGCCCGGCCACCTCCACCGCGCGCGTGCCTGCCGCGCAGGCCGCGTCCAGGTTCCCCGACTCCAGCTCGGCGACGGCCGAGACGACCAGCCGCAGCCCGTGCGAGCGGACGAACTCCTCGGTCGGCCGGGACAGCGCCTGCTCGGTGAAGCGCCGCACCTCGCGCGGCATCCGGAGGTCCCGGTAGCACTCGGCGGCGTCCGCGCAGAACCGGTCGTACGAGTAGAAGCCCAGCCACGTCGGGTCGGCGTCGCCCTCCCGGGAGCGCTCCAGCCACCCCTCGGCGGACTTGAGCGCCCCGGCGGCGGCCGGTCCGTCGCCCGCCTTGGCGTGGGCGCGGGCCTCCACCAGCCGGAAGAAGGACATGGTGCGGGCGGTGGCGAGGCCCCGGTTCCGCTCCAGCGCGGCCTGCGCCAGGTCGACGCCCTCGTCGGCGAAGCCCCGGTAGGTGGCCTGGAGCGACATGGAGGCCAGCACGTAGCCGCCCAGGGGCACATCGGCGGCGGCGCGGGCCAGCCTGAGGGCCTGGATGTAGTACCGCTGGGCGGCCTCCTGCTGGCCGGTGTCGAAGGCCATCCAGCCGGCCAGCCGGGTCAGTTCGGAGGTCGCCCCGAAGAGGGCCCGGCCGACCTCGTCCGAGTACGAGCCGAGCAGCAGCGGCGCCGCGTCCACCCGCAGGCACTCCGGGACCATCGAGGAGCGCCAGTCGCCGCCGCCGTACTTGGAGTCCCACTTGCGGGCGTCCTCGGCGGCCTCGCGGAGCTTCGCGACGTCGCTGTGGCCCACGCGCGCGTGCTCCCCGGGTTCGGCCGCGACCGTCCCCGGCGCACCGGCCGCGCGCGGGGCGTCCCGCTCCACCGACGGGTCGGCGGGCGTGATCAGCCACCGGGAGGCCGGGGTGGCGTAGGCGCTGACGGAGAAGGAGCCCGCGAGCGACTGCCAGATGCCGCCCCCGCCGGCCCGGCGGCCGGCGAGGTCGAGCCGGTAGAGGTCGGTGGCGGCGCGGACCGCCTCGCCGACGTCCCGGGGGAAGGCGAGGCCGACCTCCGGCGCCGGGTCGGCGTCCGCGAGCCCGATCTCGTGCAGCGGGACGGGCCGGCCGAGCTTCTGTCCGATCGCGGCGGCGATCAGGTGCGGCGCGGCGCCCTGCGGCACCATCCCCTTGGAGACCCAGCGGGCCACCGAGGTCTTGTCGTAACGAAGCGTCAGACCGCGCTGTGCGCCGAGGTCGTTGACGCGCCGGGCGAGGCCGGCGTTGCTGATTCCCGCGAGGGCGAGAACGGCGCCGAGCTTCTCGTTCGGCCCGCGTTGCTCCCTGGACATGACGCCACCCCTCGACATCCAGACGGCCGCCGCGACGCCGGGCATAGGCGTGCGGCATTCGTAAACACAGCGTAGTTCGCCGCATCCCCACCGTTAAGGGGCAGAGTTCCGTATGGCGAGAATGTTGTGTGACCAGCCGACCGGAGGTGCGGACCGGTCCCCGCGTGCTCCGCCCGTGTGGCCGTGCGCCCGGCCGTGCGCTCTCGTCGCCGAGGGCCGGGGCGACTTGCATGGGTCCCGCGTGGGTCGGCCCGTCCGGCCGGGAGGCGGAGCACCTGATGGCTCCGGGTCCCGCACCGGTGGGCTGGGGGATACCGCCGTCCACTCCCCGCGGACGGCGGCCGGCGCCGGGGGGCGGGTCGCCTCCCGGACTGCCGGAGCACCGGGCCGCCGGGCGGCGC
Organism: Streptomyces termitum; assembly: GCF_014650175.1. Classification (GTDB taxonomy): domain Bacteria; phylum Actinomycetota; class Actinomycetes; order Streptomycetales; family Streptomycetaceae; genus Streptomyces; species Streptomyces termitum. Next base: position 15,839 of record NZ_BMUL01000020.1, on the reverse strand, counting down.
CCGGCGCCGCGCTCACCCCGCCCCCGCTCGCCCGGACGGAGTGCTTCCGGTGCGCCCTGTGAGTGACTGACTATCGATCAAACCTGTTGGCGACGGCGATATTCGGCCGAAAACGCCCCCTTCCGGAGGCTCCGAGGGGCCGGTCCGCACCGCCACACGCCCCTCCGGTGCTCCGTGACGGGGCCGTGGAGGGGGCGTGAAGGGGCTGATCCGCCTCCGTGCCGGATCCGGCACGCCGTCGCGGACGGCCCTCGCCCGCCCCCGCCCCCGGTGCGTCACCCCTCCGTCCGGAGCCCGCCACCGGCCGGCCAACTGGTGCATGCCAGGGGCGCATTCGGCTTTCGGGCGCGTGCCCCCGGACTCCGCCCCGTGCGCCGTTGTCATGGCAGCATGTCCCCACCGAAACGGACGTGGAGGCGCCGATGCGATGGCTGGTGGGCTGGAGCAGTTCCTCCTCGGGCTACGCCGCGACGGCCGGCGCCCGTCCCGGAGCGGCCGGCGCCGTCCACGGGGCGTACGGCTCCGGCGACGCGCTCCCGCCCCCGCCCTTCGCCGAGAGCGGCGGGCACGTCGGGGGGCGCACGGTGCAACCGGTGGGCGCACAGCTCCTGTGGGGCGACCCCGACCCGCTGTGGGCCGTCGGCGACTGGCGCCCCGACGAGGTCCGGGTGGTCGCCCTCGACGACGGGACCCGGCTCGCCGTCCTCGGCTGCTGCGCCGCGGGCGACGACGAACTCCGCCGCGGCCTCGTCACCGCGCGCGGCGGCGCCCTGCGCCACCTCACCGCCTGGCCCGGCAGCTACACCGCCGTCGTGAAGGCCGGCCGCCGGGTCACCGTCACCGGCGACCTCGCGGGCGCCCGGCCCGTCTTCCACACCCCCTGGGAGGGCGGCACCGCCTACGCCACCGCCGCCCTGCCGCTCGCCGACCTCGTCGAGGCCCAGCTCGACATCGGCCACCTCGCCGCCCTCCTCGCCTGCCCCGAGTCCCCCGAGGCGCTGCGCGACTCGACCCCGTACGAGGGCGTGCGGCGGGTCCCGCCCGGCCACGCCCTCGTGCTGCGCGAGGGCTCCCGCGAGATCGCCGGGTACGAGACGGTCGCCTCGCTCGCCGTCGCCGCGCCCGAGGCCGACCCCCGGCAGGCCGTCGAAGCCGTCCGGGACGCGCTGGTGGAGTCCGTACGGGCCCGGCTCACCGCCCCCCGGCACGCGGCCGAGGCGCCGCCCGACCCCGGACCGGTCCCCGGCATGGGGCCCGCGGACCGGCGGGCCGCCCGCGGCGCGGGCCCGGTGCCCGGCATCGGCGCCGACCTGTCCGGCGGCAGCGCCTCCGCCACCCTCGCCCTGCTCGCCGCCGGACTGCCCGGCGTGCCCGGCACGATCCTCGGCCACGGCGCGGGCGCGGGGGAGCGGCTGCTCGCCGTCACCTTCACCGACCTGGCCGCCAAGCCCGGCCCGGGGCGCTCCGCCGAGCTGGAGCGGGCCCGCGAGCTGGCCGCCGACCCCCGGCTGCGGCACGTCGTCGTCACCGCGGGCGAGGAGGCCCTGCCGTACGCCGCCCTCGACGGGCCGCTCACCGACGAGCCCGGCCCCGCCCTGGTCACCGCCGAACGCCACCGCAGGCGGCTCGCCGGCGGCAGCGCCGACCACTTCACCGGCCTCGGCGCCAAACAGGTCCTCGACGCCCACCCGGCCCGGCTCGCCGACCTCCTGATGGACCGCAGGCGCCGCTCCCTGCTCCGCCCGGTGACGGCCCTCGCCAAGGCGACCGGCCCCTCGGCGGGCGCCTTCCTGGTGCCGGTCACCGTCTACCGCGCGGCCCGCCGCCTCGCCCGCACCCCCTACCGGACCGGCCTGGAGACCGCCGCCCGGCACGTCCTCGACGCCAACCGCAGCCCCGCCGACACCCACGGGCCGCTCGCCGCCTCGCTGTCCGCCCTCGCCTGGTCCCGGCCCGGCCCGGCGGCCCGCTGGCTGACCGGCGAGGCGCTGGCCGAGGTGTCGGTCCGCCTCAACCGGGCGGCCACCCTCCCGCCGACCGTCCAGCGCCCCGGCGAGGCACGCGCGCGTGCCGCCCTCGCCCGCGCCGCCGCCGACCACCGGGTCCTGGAGCAGGCCGCCGAGATCCGGGGCCAGCGCCTGCACGCCCCCTTCCTCGACAACCAGGTCGTACGGGCCTGCCGGGACCTCCCCGAATCGCTCCGGGTCCAGCCCGACGCGCGCGCGGGCGTGCTGCGCACGGTCCTCGCCGACACCGGCATCCGCGACCTGCCCCCCGGCTGGGGCGCCCCCTACCCCGCCGTCCCCGCCGGGACCGCCCGCGCCGGGCTGCGCGCCGCCCTTCCCGACCTGCTGGCCCTCTTCGAGGCCCCGCTCCTCGCCGACGCGGGCCTCGTCGAGGCGGGCACCGTCCGGACCGCCCTCCAGGCCGCCGCCGACGGCGTCCGCGTCCCCCTCGACGGCCTCGCCGACCTGGTCTCCACCGAACTCTGGCTCCGCCGCCTCCTCGCCCGCCGGGGCTCCTGCTGGACCGACACGGCCACCCCCCGGGCCCCCCGCGCCGTCCAGGGCCCCCTCATCCCCGCCTCCCGCTCCCTCACGACCGGCTGACGCCTCCGGGTGGAACGTCACAGCACACCCGTGCGAGTGAACGCGTCTCCGACACCGTCTTCCGGCCCGTCCTAAGCTGAGAACGTCGCACCGAGCGAAGGAGGCCCAGCATGGCGATGCCGCTGCCGGCACCGGATGAGGCGGCCCCGGGGGGACCGCCCGACCACGAGGGCGCGACGGTGCAGGAGACCTTCGAGCTGTTCAGTGCGTCGGCCCCCAAGGGCTGGCGCGTGGAGCTGATCGAAGAGGAGATCTGCGTGGTACCACCGGCCAACGGCGAGCACGAGGAGATCGTCACCGAGGTGGTGGAGCAGGTCATCGCACGCAGGACCGACCAGCGGCTCCGCAGCTTCACCGGCATCGGCCTCAGCCTGCCCGGAGCGGGCGACGCGGTCCGTGTCATCCCCGACCTCGTGATCGCTCCGAAGGGGAGCTTCGACGACAGGGAGGAGTGGCACGCGCCCGCCCCCGTCCGCCTCGTCGCCGAGGTCACCTCCACCTCCACCGCGAGCCGCGACCGCCTCCAGAAGATCCGCGCCTACGCGCGCGCGGAGATCCCCGTGTACCTGCTCGTCGACCGGGAGACCGCCGAGGCCGTCGTCTGCTCCGACCCCGTCGCGGACGATTACGCCCACAAGTCCGTCCACAAGTTGGGGACGGCGGTTCCGCTCCCCGCGCCGCTCGGCTTCGTCCTGGACACCTCCGCCTTCTGAGCCGCTCCGGTCCGGGAGACGGACCGGAAGACGGGCCGGGGGCGGGCCGGGTCCGGAGGCGGACCGAGCCGGGACCAGGGGCCGGGACCAGGGGCCGGGACCGGGGTCGGGCTCGGGGTCGGGGCTCGGGGTCGGCGACCGGGCTCGGGACCGGCGACCGGGATCAGGGCCGGATCGGGGGGCCGCCCGGGGAAACCCCGAGGCGTCCGTCGTGCTCCGTGACGAGAATGGGGCGGTGCGGTATCTCCTCCTCGGCAGCACCGAGGCCCTCGGCCCCGACGGCACCCCCCTGCCCCTCGGCGGGGCGCGGCTGCGCGCGCTGCTCGCCGCGCTCGCCCTGCGCGCGGGCCGGGCCGTGTCCGTCGGAGAGCTGGTCGAGGACGTGTACGGGGACGAGCCGCCGCTCGACGCGCCCGCCGCGCTCCAGGCCCTCGTCGCCCGGCTGCGCCGGATCCTCGGCCGGGAGGCCGTCGCCGCCACCCCGGGGCCCGGGTACCGGCTCGCCGCGACCGCCGAGGACGTCGACCTGTACGTGTTCGAGCGCCGCGCCGCCGAGGCCGCCGCCCGTCTCGACGCGGGCGACCCGGAGACCGCCGCCGCCCTCCTCCGGGAGGCCCTCGGGCTGTTCCGGGGACCGGCCCTCGCCGACCTCCCCGGCCTGGCGGGCCTCCGCCCCGAGGCCCAGCGGCTGGCCGCCCTGCGCCGTCGGATCGAGGCCGACCTGCGGCGCGGCGCCACCGACGGACTCGTCCCCGAACTCACCGAGCTCACCGCCGTCCACCCGTACGACGAGGGCTTCCGCGCCCAGCTCGTCCGCGCCCTGCGCGCCGAGGGCCGGCACGCGGACGCGCTCGCCGCGTACGAGACGGCCCGCCGCACCCTCGCGGACGCCCTCGGCACCGACCCCGGCCCCGAACTGACCGCGCTCCACAGGGAACTCCTCACCGGAGCCCCGGCCCCCGGCCCCACTCCGGCACGCCCTACTCCGGCACGTCCCGCGCCGGATCGGATCCAGTCTCCGGATCGGATCCAATTCCCAGACCGGATCCAGCCCTCGGATCGGATCCAACTCCCAGACCGGATCCAATCTCCGGATCCCGGCCTCGGCCCCGACCCCGGTCCCCTCCCCGAAGGGGGCAACATCCGTCCCCGGCTCACCTCCTTCGTCGGCCGCGAGCCGGATCTCGCCGCGCTCCGGGAGGACCTCGGCCGCTCCCGGCTCGTCACGCTCACCGGCCCCGGGGGCTCCGGGAAGACCCGGCTTGCCGAGGAGACCGCCCGCCGGGTCGCCGGCCCCGACGCGTGGATCGCCGAACTCGCCCCGCTCGACGACCCCGGGGCGCTGCCCGGCGCCGTCCTCTCCGCGCTCCGCCTCCGCGAGACCAACCTGATCACCCGGGAGGGCGCCCTCCTTCCCGACGACCCCACCGCCCTCCTCGTCGAGCAACTGTCCCGCCGCCCCGGCCTCCTCCTGGTCCTCGACAACTGCGAGCACCTGATCGGCGCCGCCGCCGGTCTGGCCGAGACCCTGCTCGCCCACTGCCCCGGCCTCCGGGTCCTCGCCACCAGCCGCGAGCCCCTCGGCGTCCCCGGCGAGACCGTCCGCCCGGTCGAGCCGCTGCCGCCCGCCCCCGCCCACCGCCTCTTCACCGAGCGGGCCCGCGCCGTCCGCCCCGACGTGGACCGGGACTTCGCGCGGGACGCGGACGCGGCCGGTGCCGTCGCCGAGATCTGCCGCCGCCTCGACGGCCTCCCCCTCGCCATCGAACTGGCCGCCGCCCGGCTGCGGCTGCTCACCCCGCGCCAGATCGCCGACCGGCTCGACGACCGCTTTCGGCTGCTCACCTCCGGAGCCCGCACCCTCCTGCCCCGCCAGCAGACCCTCCGCGCGGTCGTCGACTGGTCCTGGGACCTGCTCGAACCGGCCGAACGCACCCTGCTCCGCCAGGTCTCCGTCTTCACCGGCGGCTGGGACCTCCCGGCCGCCGAAGCCGTCCACGCCCCGGACACGGGCACGGGCAGGGGTATGGGCAGGGGCACGCGCGCGGGCGCGCGGGACGACACCCTCGCGGTCCTCGGCGCCCTCGTCGACAAGTCCCTCGTCGTGGCCGCCCCCACCGACGGCGGCGAGATGCGCTACCGCCTCCTGGAGACCATCCACGAGTACGCCGCCGAGCGCGCCGCCGAGACCCCGGAGTCGCGCGCCGTCGCCGAGGCCGCCCACACCGCGTACTTCACGGCCTTCGTCGAGGAGGCCGAGCCCAAGCTCCGCTCCGGTGAGCAACTGCCCTGGATCGACCGGATGGAGCGGGACCTCGACAACGTGCGGGCCGCCCTCCACCGCGCCCTCGTCACCGCCCCCGCGCGCGCCGCGCGGGGCGGACCCCCGCCCGACGAGGCGGCCGCGATCCGGCTGGTCCTCGCCACCGGCTGGTTCTGGTGGCTGCGCAACCACCGGGCGGAGGGCCTGGCCTGGACCCGGCGCGCCCTCGCCCTCGGCGAGGACCCCGAGGACCCGGCCGACCCGCGCCACTGGCCCCGGATGCACCTGCGGATGCTGTTCTTCTTCCTCGGCATGGAGGACTCCCCCATGCACACCGGGGACTCCCCGGAGGGCCGGGAGGAACTGGCCCTTCTGCGCCGCGTCCGGGACGCCTTCGGTACGGATCCCGGCCCCGAGTCCGCCCGCTTCCCCGGCCTGCTCTGGCCGTTCACCGCCTACCTGACCGAGAAGCCGGACACGGTCCGCGCCTTTCTCGACGCGGGCATCGCCGCCTGCCGCCGTCACGGCGGCCCCTGGGAGCTGGGCGTCAGCCTGATGTTCCGCACCCACATGATCGTGGACATGCCCGGCGGCATGGCGGGCGTCGACGACGACCTCGCCGAACTCCGCGCCCTCTGCCGCCGGGTCGGCGACCGCTGGATGGGCGCCCAGGTCGCCTCGGCCGCCGCGGAGGCGTACCTGATGCGGGGCCGCCTGGCGGAGGCGCGGCAGGCGTACGAGGAGTCGCTCGCCCTCGCCCGGGAGGTCGGCGCCCACGCGGAGACCCCGTTCCTGATGGCCCGGCTCGCCGAGGTGACCTACCGCGAGGGCGACACGGCCACCGCCGAGCGGGACCTCGCCGAGGCCGCCCGGGAGGCCGCCCGGCTCCGCCTCCAGGACGCCCTCGCCTACGTCGACTTCCTGCACGCCGTCCTCGCCCTCGACCAGAACGATCCGGTACGCGCGCGGGCGCTGATCACCTCGGCCGGCGCCCATGTGCGGGCCTCCGCCCCGCCGCCGCACTTCGTCATCGCCCTGGAGGGCTTCGTCGCCCGGATCGACGCGGCCGAGGGCGCGGGCCGCCCCGCCGTCGCCGCGGCCGCCGCCTCGCTGCGCGCCGCCCTCGACGGCCGGTGCGCCGACCTCGTCGTGACCGGCCTCGGGGAGGGGACCGTCTTCGCCCTGCACCGGGCGGGCGCGGCGGAGCTCTGCGCGCGGGTGGCCGCCGCCGTGGACGGCTGGCGGCGGGACATCCCCCGTTCGGTGCCCGAGCGGCGCGAGGCCGACCTGGTCCGCGCCGCCTGCCGGACCGCGCTCGGCGCCGACGGGCTGGCCGCCGCCCGCGCCGCCGGGACCGGGCTCGGCCCCGGGGACGTCCTCGCGCTGCTGGAGCCGTACCTCTCCGGAGCCGGGGAGGAGCCGGTCAGACGCAGCTGATCCGGGACTCCGCCCAGTCGGCGACGGCGGCCCGCCCGAACGGCGTGTGCTCCTCGACGACCAGCCGGATCGTGGAGCGGCCGGTGATGTCCAGGTGGACGGGGATCGCCGGGTCGCCGGGCCGGACCACGGGCGAGCGCCAGAGCCGCTGTCCGTCGCCGTACACCGAGAAGCGGACCCCGCCGGGGCCGAGCGGCGCGCTCAGGTCGTCGACGCCGACGACCGCGTCGTAGCGGGTGCACTGCCGGTTGAGCCGGATGAGCAGTGAGGACGGGGCGTGCACGCTGACGCCGTACGCGTACGAGGTGTCGCCGATGGACAGGCCGCGGCGCGCCCACATCCAGCTGCCGTCCTCCATGACGACCTCGGGCTTGGTGCCGTCGCCGAAGGCCTCGTAGTCCAGCTCGTCCACCTGGTAGACGGCGGGCGGCGGCGGGGGAGGCGGCGGCGTCGTGGGCGGGGGCGTCGGCTTCGGGGTGGGCGTCGGGCTCGGCGGCGGTGTCGTCGGCCGGGGCGTCGGCTTCGGGGACGGCTTCACCACCGGCTTCGGCTTCGGCGGCGGGGTGGGTGTCGGCTTCGGCGGGGGCGGCGGGGGCGTCGTCGGCTTCGGGGCGGGCTTCGCCACCGGCTTCGGCGAAGGCGAGGGCGCGGGCGGCGGCGGGGGAGGGGCCGGTGCGGCGGGGGTGGTGACCTGCGGGGCCGGGCGGGGCGCGGCGACCGGCTGCGGGTCGCCGGTCATCGCCCAGACGAGCCCCGCGGCGGCGGCGACGGCCGCGGCGGCGGCGATGCCGACCTTGGCGGGCGCGCCGAGCCCCTCGGCGGCGGCCCCGCCCGAGGCCGCGCCGCCCGTCGTCCCGCCGGTCGCGGCGGCGGCCGCCCCGGCCCCGGCCGCCGCGACGGTGCCGCCCGCGACGACCCCGGCGGCCTTGAGGGCGTACCCGGCGGCGAACCAGCCGATGACGGCGATCGGGAGCAGCGCCGGGATCCCGGCGTTGACGTGGGCGAGTTCACCGGCGGCGAGCCGGCACTTGGCGCACTCGTCCAGGTGCTTGCGCAGGCCGCGCTCGGCCCGCATGCGCAGTCCGCCGCGCGCGTAGGCGCCGAGCCGGTCGGCGTACCGGGCGCAGTCCCCGCCGGCCGTGAGGGACTGGCTGACGTGCGCCTGGAGGTACGCCTGCTTGAGGCCCTCGCGGGCGCGGCTGGCGAGGACGGCGGTGGCGTTGGCGGTCAGGCCGAAGAGGGGGGCGACCTCGCTGGGCGACTCCTCCTCGACGGTGGTGTGCCACAGGACGGCCTGCCAGCGCTCGGGCAGCGAGCGGAACGCCTGCATGGCCAGCGACTGTTCCGCCTCCTGCATGGCCCGGACCTCGGCGCCGAGGTCCATGGTGTCCTGGTCGGACACCTCGGAGGAGCGGGCGGCGTCGGCGGCGAAGACGGCGAAGTCCTCGACGAGGTGCTCGCGCTTCTGGGTCTTGGTCCAGCCCGCGCCGACCCGGCGGACGGTGGTCATCAGGTAGGCGCGGACGGCCTGTTCGGGTCCGGCGCCGCCGCGGACGGCCTGGAGGGTGCGGGCGAAGACCTCGGCGGTGAGGTCGTCGGCGGTGTGGGCGTCCCGGCAGCAGGTGCGGGCGTAGCGGCGGACGGCCTCCGAGTGGCGGCGGAACAGCTCCTCGTAGGCGCTGTCGTCGCCGTCCCGCATGAGCTGGATCAGGTCGGCGTCGGACGGCGGCAGTTCGCGCGGCGGCGGCAGCACCCCCTCGCCGGCCGGGTCGGCCCCGCCGCCCGGCGCGGCGGCGGTGCTGCGGGCGGCCTGGGCCGACAGGGACTCGCGCTGCTGCGGCACGCTCGCTTCGAAGGGTTCCCGCGGCGGATGCGGCGGCGCCCCGGCGGGACCCCCCTGGCTGGGCACCTGGCGGGCGGGCAGGCCCTCGGCCTCGGTGCCGCCGCCCCCGCCCAGCGGATCGTCCCGACCGTCACGGCTCATCGCGGAAGCCCCCGTACGCCTGCCCAGACCCGAACACCGGCCAAGCGTGCCACACCGTGCGGGCAGGCCGAAGCGCCGTGTCCACATACCACCCGTCCGGGGCGACTTCCCGCACCCGGGCGTGACCGCTCACACACGCGTGTCATGCCGTCGGCCCGAACGGACGAACCGGGAGACTCCCGCCGCCCGGCCCGTACCGGCCGGAAAGCACCCCTGCCCGTGCCGACTCCCTGAAGAAGAGCCCGAGCGGGACGGCGGGACCCCGTGCGGGAGCCGCGAAGGCCCCCGTCACGTCACCGGGAGCGCAGGCCCTCCAGGAGGATGTCGAGGAGCCGGGCCGAGGCCGCCGCCTGCTGGGCGGCGTCCGGCAGCGCGGGCGCCGCGGTCGCGATGACCAGCAGCACGTCGGCCACGGTCACGTCCGTCCGCAGCTCGCCCGCCTCCCGGGCCCGGTCGACCAGCCGGCCGACGACCTCCAGGAGCTCTCCGGCCCCCGCGTCGTCCCGCTCGTCCACGGGCACCGCGCGGGGCGCCACCACGCGCGCGTCCGCCTGCTCGGCCAGCCCGCGCTGGTACGGCACCCGGGCCGCGCCCTCGCCGTCCTCCTCCGCCACGGCCGGGGTCTCGTCGACACCGACCCGCAGCACCTGCGGCGGCAGCAGCCGCCCGGCGCCCGAGGCGACGGAGGTGCGCAGGAAGCGGGAGAGCGCCGACCACGGCTCGTCCTCCTGGCCGAGGGCGGCCCGCGCCTGCTCGGTGAGGCGCGCGGTCTCCTCCTCGGCTATCCGCCGGACCAGCACGTCCTTGCTGGGGAACCGCCGGTAGACCGTGCCGACGCCGACGCGCGCCCGCCGGGCCACGTCCTCCATCGGCGCGCCGTACCCGAGTTCGCCGAAGACCTCGCGCGCGGCGCGGAGCACGTGCTCCAGGTTCCGCTGCGCGTCGACCCGCAGCGGGGCCGCGCGGCCGCCCGCCACCGGGCCGGTCACGACCGTGCCCGTGCCGGAGACGGTCCCGCCGAGCGTGCCCACGGCCGACGCGGGGGCCGTGCCCCGGTCGTCCTGGGGCACTCCGACGACGGACTGCCACCGAGAATCCTGAATCTGCATAAGCGTTCCCCCGCTCATGATCGTCTCCCCCCGGAGACTCCCCGCCCTGACACGGGATCCTCGTCCGGCTGTGCGCGATCGGTCCGCGCGCACGCCGGAACCGGCACCCCGACGAACTACGAACATAGTTGAGTCGGAGTCAATTCAGAAGGGGGAGTTCCGTACGGTGCGCCCCCCGATCGGAGCAAGGCGCCGAAGCCACCGGTTTCCCACCCCCTGCCCCGTCGGCCCCGCCCGCCGTGACCTGCGCCGTTGCGCGCGCCCGTGCCGCGCGCGCCGCCCCGCGCCTCCACACCCCTCCGGTCACACAATTCGCCGGGCCTGTGGACAAACACCGGACGGCGATGCCTCATGGGACGGTGACCGAACCTGCGCGCATTCTCGTGGTCGGCGGTGGATACGTCGGCATGTACACCGCGCTGCGCCTCCAGCGGCAGCTCAGGGCGGAACTCGACGCGGGCACCGTCGAGATCGTGGTGGTCACCCCCGACCCGTACATGACGTACCGGCCGTTCCTGCCGGAGGCCGCCGCCGGATCGCTCTCGCCGCGCCACGTCGTCGTCCCGCTCCGCCGCGTACTGGGCCGCTGCCGGCTGCTCATCGGCGCGGTCGAGTCGGTGGACCACGCCCGGCGCACCGCGCTCCTCACCACCCTCGCCACCGACGAGGAGGGCTCGGGCCCGGCCGCCCTCGCCTACGACGAACTGGTCCTCGCCCCCGGCTCGGTCTCGCGCACCCTCCCGGTCCCCGGCCTCGCCGAGCACGGCATCGGCTTCAGGACCGTCGAGGAGGCCATCGGGCTGCGCAACCACGTCCTGGAGCAGATGGACATCGCCTCCTCCACCCGCGACCCCGCCCTCCGCGACGCGGCCCTCACCTTCGTCTTCGTCGGCGGCGGGTACGCGGGCGTGGAGGCGCTCGCCGAACTGGAGGACATGGCCCGGTACGCCACCCGCTACCACCAGAACATCCGCCCCGAGGACCTGCGCTGGGTCCTCGTCGAGGCGGCCGGCCGGATCCTCCCCGAGGTCGGCGACGAGATGGGCCGGTACGCGATCCGCGAACTGCGCGGCCGGAACGTCGACGTCCGCCTGGAGACCCGGCTCGACGGCTGCGAGGACCGGATCGCGGTCCTCAGCGACGGCACCCGGCTGCCGACCCGCACCGTCGTGTGGACGGCCGGGGTGAGACCGGCGCCGCTGCTCGCCGCGACCGACCTGCCGCTCGACGAGCGCGGCCGGGTCCGGTGCACCGCCCACCTGACGGTGGAGGGCACGGCGCACGCGTGGGCCGCCGGGGACGCCGCCGCCGTTCCCGACACCACCGCCGAGAAGCCCGGCACCCCCTGCGCGCCCAACGCCCAGCACGCCGTCCGGCAGGCGAAGGTCCTCGCCGAGAACATCGCCGCCTCCCTCCGGGGGCGCCCGCTCAAGGAGTACGCGCACGCGTACGCGGGCTCCGTCGCCTCCCTCGGCCTCCACAAGGGGGTCGCCCATGTGTACGGGCGCAAGATCAAGGGGTATCCGGCCTGGCTGATGCACCGCGCCTACCACCTCAGCCGGATGCCCACGGCCAACCGGAAGGCCCGCGTCCTGGCCGAGTGGACCCTGTCCGGCCTGTTCAAACGGGAGATCGTCTCCCTCGGATCCCTCGAACACCCCCGGGCCGAGTTCGAACTCGCGGCCTCCCCGCCCCCCGACCCCGACCCCGAACAGTCCTCCTGACATCACTGTCAGTGCACTCGTCCACACTGGACGTGTGACCATAGGTGGGCTCACACCTGCACAGCGTGACTCCGCACGGCACCGACACCCCGAGGCATACAGATCCGTGAACTTCACCCGTTGGAGCGCCCGGCTCCCCGGCACGCAGCGCCGCGCGGCGCGGGACGGCGACGGCTCCGTGCCCGCCGCCCGCGGTGAGTACGGTCCGCGGCAGGAGCACCCCGCCGAGGACGGCGGCCCCGGCGAGGTCCCGGCCCTGGAGGACTTTCCCGTCCGGGAGCTCCTCGGCCGCCTCCCCGGCCTCGTCGCCCTCGTGTACGGCCCCGAGCACCGCATCGCGTACGTGAACGAGGCGTACGTGTCCGCGTTTGGCCCCCGTCCCGCCGGGGCCACCGTCGCCGCCACCTGCCCGGAGGCCGAGGAGCTGGGCCTGCTGCCGCTCCTGGACCAGGTCCTGCGCAGCGGCAGGACCCGCACGGTGAAGTCCCGCCGCACCGCCGACGGCGGCTCGTACACGGTCACCTGCCTGCCGGTCGACGGCCCGCGCCCCGACGGCGCCGTCCTCGTCCACGCGGCCGACGTCACCGACCACGCGGACGCCGCCGAGAGGCTGCGGGCGAGCGAGCGCCGGCACCGCGAGACCGCCGTCACCCTCCAGCGCTCGCTGCTGCCGCAGGAGCTGGAGCAGCCCGACGACCTGCGGATCGCCGCCACCTACCAGCCCGGCGTCGCCGACGCGGCCGTGGGCGGCGACTGGTACGACGTGATCACCCTGGGCGCGGGCCGCACCGCGCTCGTCATCGGCGACGTGATGGGCCGGGGCGTGCGGGCCGCCGCCGTGATGGGCCAGCTCCGCACGGCCGTACGCGCGTACGCGCGCCTGGACCTGCCGCCGCACGAGGTGCTCCAGCTGCTCGACGGCCTCGCCGCCGAGATCGACGCCAGCCAGATCGCCACCTGCGTCTACGCGGTCCACGATCCCAACGAGGGCAAGCTCGTCTACGCCTCCGCCGGTCACCTGCCGATCCTCGTCCGGGACCAGGACGGCACGGTCCGCAAGGCCGACGGCGCCACCGGCCCGCCGCTGGGCACCGGCGGCTGGCTGCACTCGTCGGGTTCGGTCGCGCTGCCGCCCGGTTCCACCGCCGTCTTCTACACCGACGGCCTGGTGGAGCGCCGCCGGGAGGACATCGACGAGGGCGTCGACGCGCTGGCCCGCGCCCTCTCGGGCGCGACCGGCACGCCGCAGGTGGTCTGCGACCGGCTGTTGCGCGCCCTGGGGGTGACCGCCGAGCACGACGACGACGTCGCCGTCCTCGTGGTCCAGCATCCGGCGCGCGACGGCGCCGACGCGGAGCTCTTCCACAACGCGGCCCTGGAGCTGCTCGGGGGCGTGGAGGCGGCGCCACGCGCGCGTGCCTTCGCCTCCGGGGTCCTCTCCTCCTGGCGCTTCCCGGTGGAGCTGCGCGATCTGGGCGTCCTGGCCACCAGTGAGCTGGTGGGCAACAGCCTCCAGCACGGCACCCCTCCGATGCGGCTGCGGCTGCGCCGTACCGACCGCCGTCTGATCATCGAGGTCACCGACGGGGACGACCACCTGCCGCGCCGCCGGAGGGCGGAGACGGAGGACGAGGCGGGCCGCGGGATCTCGATCATCGCGACGATCGCCTCGTCCTGGGGGAGCCGCCGCACTCCGGGCGGCGGCAAAGCGGTGTGGTGCGAATTCGCGCTCCGCGACTAGCGCGCGAAAAGGGCGCCTCTTTTTAAAGAGGCGCCCTTGAGGACGTGAAGAGGTGTCCTTATACGGCGGCGGTCTCCTGCGCGGGCTGGTGCTGGGCGACCACCCGCGAGGGCCGCACGGCCAGCGAGGGCTGGTTCTGCACCGGCGTGAGCTGCTTGCCCAGCCGCACCGCGAGCACGGTGACGAGCAGCGAGAACAGTACGAAGGTCACGATGTACGGCCCGTGCAGCGAGGCGCCCATCGGCCCGCCGACGGCCGGCCCGACCGCCAGGGCGAGCTGCTTCACCAGGGCGAAGGCCGAGTTGTACGAGCCCACCATCGACTCCGGCGCCAGGTCGGCGACCAGCGGCGCGACGGTCGGCGACAGCATCGCCTCGCCGAGCCCGAAGAGGGCGTACGTGGAGACGAACGCGGCGGTCGCCATCGCCTGGCTGCCGTGTCCGAGGCCCGCGTACCCGGCGATGATCCACGCCAGGGCCCAGATCAGGCCGACGGCGGCGATGACCCGGGTGCGCTTGCGGCGCTCGACGAACTTGAGCACCAGGAACTGGGCCAGGACGATGACCGCGGTGTTCGCGGCCAGGGCCACGCCGAGCGTCGACGGCGCGATACCGGCGGCCTCGGTGCCGTACGCGGCCAGTCCCGATTCGAACTGTCCGTAGCAGGCGAAGAAGAGGACGAAGCCGAGGACGCAGAGCTGGACCATCGCCTTGTGGGAGAGGAGCGCCCGGATTCCGCCGCCTTTGCCGGCCGCGGCGGGCCGGGTGTCCTGGAGCGCGGCCGAGCCGGCGGTCCGCACGGTGCCGACGACCGCGGCGAGGACCAGGAACATGGCCGCCTCGATCGAGAACAGCAGCAGGAAGCTGCCGGGCCGGTTCACGTCGACGAGCTGGCCGCCGATGAGTCCGCCGACGCCCAGGCCGAGGTTCTGGAGGAAGAACTGGAGCGCGAAGGCCCGGGTCCGCCCGGCGGGCTCGGAGCACCAGACGATCATCGTGGCCAGGGCGGGCTGGAGCACGGCGGTGCCCGCGCCGAGCAGCGCGGCGGCGCCCACCGCCGCCGGGACGCTCGACGCGAGCCCCATGCCGACGGCTCCGACCGCGGCCACCGCGGAGGCGGCCAGCAGCACCGGGACGGGCCCGCGCCGGTCGATCGCCCGCCCGCTGAACGGCAGCACCACGAGCGCGGCCATGGCGAAGACGGCCAGCACCACGCCCGCGGTCGTCGCGCCCAGCCCCCGCACCTGTGCCACGTACACATAGAGGTACGGCACGGTGAAACCGAGTCCGAACGCGCTCAGCGCGCTGCCTGCCTGGATCCGGCGCATCGCAGCGCCCCTCGCCTTGGTCACACTCACCCACTTCGGTCGCGGGTTCAGCCTTGTATGCCTGAACCCTCAAGACTTCAACCCTAAAGTTCGATCCTTAACAGTACACATAGAAGGACTTCAACGCCAACGGATACCGTGGGATACTCGCCCGCATGTCCGACACCCCCGAGCGGTCCGCCTCGCAAGAGCCGCAGGAGCCGACCCTCGATGAGCAGATCGCGGCCTATCAGCGGGAGTACCGAGACCTGGACCCCCAGGTGGAGAAGGTGGTCTCGGCACTCGGCCGGCTGAACCGCCGGATGAACGTGGCGTACGGCCGCCAGCTCGCCGACCTCGGCATCAGCAACGCCGAGTGGGAGGTCCTCAAGACCCTCGTCCTCTCCGGCGCCCCCTACCGGCTGGGTCCGGGGGAGCTGGCGAAGCGCCTCGGCCTCACCCCGGCCGCGATGACGCACCGCATCGACCGCATGGCCGGCGAGGGCCTGGTCACCCGCGACCGCGACGAGAACAACCGTGTCCGCGTGATCGTCGAGCTGACCGACGAGGGCCGTACGAAGTGGCTGGAGGCGATGCGCATGGCCACCGGCTTCGAGGAGGAGCTCCTCCAGGACCTCTCCTCCGAGGAGCGCGGCGCCCTGGGCGACGCCCTGATCCGCCTCCTGCGCCGGGTGGAACTGACCCAGCCCGACGCCGGCGGCCGGCTCACGGACCTCGACTGAGATGTCTCCCAGGAGGGGGTTGACGCTCCCCCTGGGAGACGCGTAGTGTTCTCCGAGTTGTCACGGAGCCGGAACGGTTCTGCGGCAGCCACTCCGCCGCGTCAGCGGCACCTCAATCCAGCACGGTCTCCCTCCCGGGATGAATTTCGGCATGCCGAAATTCAATTCGAAAGGCTCGATTATGAGCCGGTCGGGGAATCCGCTAAGGTT
>NZ_BMUL01000019.1 GCF_014650175.1 Streptomyces termitum | reverse complement strand
CCTTTCAGCGCCGATGGTACTGCAGGGGGGACCCTGTGGGAGAGTAGGACACCGCCGAACAATTTTTAGCCTCAACCCCCGGACCTTGTCCGGGGGTTGAGGCATTTCTGCGTTCAAAACCAGTCAAGTCCTAGGCTGGGGGCATGCGCTACGACCTGGTCATCTTCGACAACGACGGCGTGCTCGTCGACAGCGAGCCGCTCTCCAACCGGCTGCTGGCCGGCTACCTCACCGAGCTGGGGCACCCCACCACGTACGAGGACTCCCTGCGCGACTACATGGGAGCCGCGATGCACCGGGTGCACGACGTCGTGCGGGAGCGGACCGGGCAGCGGCTGCCCGACGACTTCGACGACACCTTCCACGCGCGGGTGTTCGCCGCCTTCCGGGCCGAACTGGAGCCCGTGGAAGGCGCCGTGGACGTACTGAAGGCGCTGGCCGACGCCGGGACGCCGTACTGCGTCGCCTCGTCCGGCAGCCACGAGCGGATCCGCGTCGGCCACCGGAAGACCGGACTCGACGCCTGGTTCCCCGAGGAGATCGTCTTCAGCGCCGAAGACGTCGGCCGGGGCAAGCCGGCCCCCGACCTCTTCCTCCACGCCGCCCGCCGGATGGGCGTCGCCCCCGGGAAGTGCGTCGTCGTCGAGGACAGCCGGCTCGGCGTCCAGGCCGCCGTCGCCGCCGGGATGGACGTGTACGGCTTCACCGCCATGACCCCCGAGGACCGGCTGACCGGCGCGAAGGGCTTCTTCCGCACGATGGAGGAACTGCCCGCGATTTTGGGTATGTGATCCATCTACCCATCAGTAGGCGACGGCCCTACTGTGCCGCCATGACAGATGCGCGGCTGCGGCACGGGCGTAGGGCCCTCGCCCTCAGTTTCTTCGTGCAGGGCGTGGCCTTCGCCCTGCTCGTGACCCGAATACCCGGCATTCAGGACCGGTACGGGATCTCCGACGGGCTGCTGCCCGTCTTCCTCGCGGCCGTCCCCGTCCTCGCCGGCGTCGCGAGCGTGGTGACCGAGAAGCTGGTGGCGCGGGTGGCGCCCTCCCGGGTGCTGCGCTGGTCGCAGCCCGTGGTGCTGCTGGCCCTGGTGGGCGCCGGGGCCGGGGACGCGCTGTGGATGGCGGCCGTGGCCCTCGGCCTGTTCGGACTGTCGGTCGGCGCCCTCGACGCCTCCATGAACATGCTGGGGGTGAGCCTCCAGCGGACGTACGGCCGGAGCATCATGCTCGGCTTCCACGCCGCGTACAGCCTCGGCGGGATCGCCGGCGCCTCGCTGGCCTGGGTGGGGGCGCACTGGCACGTGTCCCTGTTCTGGTCGTACCTGCCGGTGGCGCTCGTCCTCGGCCCCCTCGCCTTCCTGGCCGCCCGCTGGTACGTGGACGCCAAGGGCGCCCAGCCGGGGGAGACGGCCGGGCCGGGCGGGGCCGGGGCGCTGTCGTTCCGGCTGCTGCTGCCGCTGTGCCTGGTGATGACCTTCGCGTACATCGGGGACTCCACGGTCTCCAACTGGTCGGCGAAGTACCTCCAGGACGTGCTGGGCAGCTCGGAGGAGGCGGCGACCGTCCCGTACAACGCGTACATGGTGACGACGCTGCTCGGGCGGGCCGTCGGCGACCTCGGCGTGCGGTACTTCGGGGCGTCCGTCGTCGTGCGGGCCGGTGCGGTGCTCGCGGCCTGCGGATTCGCGCTGGTGGCGCTGG
The DNA here is from genome assembly GCF_014650175.1 of Streptomyces termitum. GTDB lineage: Bacteria > Actinomycetota > Actinomycetes > Streptomycetales > Streptomycetaceae > Streptomyces > Streptomyces termitum. Next base: position 131,980 of record NZ_BMUL01000019.1, on the reverse strand, counting down.
CCCCGTCGGTCTGGCTCGGGATCGCGGCCTTCACCGTGCTCGGCCTCGGGCTCAGCGTGATCGTGCCGCAGACCTTCGCGGCGGCCGGCCGGCTCTTCCCGGGCAACAGCGACGCGGCGGTCGCCCGGCTCAACGTCTTCAACTACGTCGGCTTCCTCGTCGGCTCCCCGCTCGTGGGCGCGCTCGGCGACGCGTGGAGCTACCGGGGCGCCATGCTGGTGCCGATGGTGCTCGTCCTGGTGACGGTGGTGTACGCCACGTCGTTCGGCGCGCGCGGGGCCCGATACGGTGGCGGGCATGAGCAGCCGCGCACTGTTGATGTGGGATGAGGCGGTCACGGGGTACGACTTCGGTCCCCAGCACCCCATGGACCCGGTGCGGCTCGCGCTGACCATGGGACTGGTGAGGTCCTTCGGCCTCGACCGGGCGGTCGACGTGGTCGCCGCCCGGCCCGCCGGGGACTCCACCCTGCGGCTCGTCCACCGCGAGGACTACGTGGCCGCGGTGAAGGCCGCCTCGGCCGACCCGCGGCGGGCCGACCAGAAGTACGGGCTCGGCACCGTCGACGACCCGGCCTTCGCGGGGATGCACGAGGCGTCCGCGCTGATCGCCGGACAGTCGGTCGCGGCGGCCGAGGCCGTATGGCGGGGCGAGGCGGAGCACGCGGTCAACTTCACCGGCGGGCTGCACCACGCGATGCCGGGCGGCGCGGCCGGCTTCTGCGTCTACAACGACGCCTCCCTCGCCATCGCCCGCCTCCTCGAACTGGGCGCGGAGCGCGTCGCGTACGTCGACGTCGACGTGCACCACGGGGACGGCGTCCAGGCCGCGTTCTGGGAGGACCCGCGGGTCCTGACCGTATCGCTGCACGAACACCCCCGGACGCTCTTCCCGCAGACCGGCTGGCCCGAGGAGACCGGGGCGGACGGGCCCGGCGAGGGCAGCGCGGTCAACCTGGCGCTGCCCGCCGGGACCGGCGACGCCGGCTGGCTGCGGGCCTTCCACGCGGTCGTCCCCGAACTGATCGCCGACTTCCGGCCGCAGGTCCTCGTCACCCAGCACGGCGCCGACACCCACTTCGAGGACCCGCTGGCCCACCTGGCCGTCTCACTCGACGCGCAGCGGGCCGTGCAGGAGGCGTGCCACGAACTCGCGCACGCCCACAGCGACGGCCGCTGGCTGGCGCTCGGCGGCGGCGGATACGCGGTGGTCGACGTGGTGCCCCGCTCCTGGACCCACCTGGTGGGCATCGCCGCCCACGCGCCCGTCGCGCCCGAGACCGTCGTGCCGTCGTCCTGGCGCGACGAGGTGTACGCGCGGACCCGGCAGCTCGGCCCCGGACGGATGACCGACGGACGGTGGCCGGTCGACTTCCGGGACTGGTCGGCGGGGTACGACCCGGCCGACCGCCTCGACCAGGCGGTCCTCGCGACCCGCCGGTCGTCCTTCCCGCTGCGCGGTCTGCTGGCCTAGGCAGTGTGTGAGAACTAGGCCCTGTCCGGCGGCCTGTTACGCCAACTGTGGGGAAACCAGGGAGTTTTGACGCCCGGGCAGAAAGGTTCCCGGCAGCATCGGAGGGTGTTGAGTACCGGGGCGCTGCGGGCGCATCTGTTGGCGGCGGGGTTGGCGGGGACGGTGGCGACGCGGCGGGAGGACAGCCTGCGGAGCTACCGCCTCTTCGCCGCGCGCGACCCCCGGGTCACGCTGGGGCTGGTGCCGGACGGTGACTGGGACGAGGCCGGGCTGCTGCGGCTGATGGCCGAGAAGTGCGGGGTGTCGGAGGACCCCGGGCACCGCACCGGCCCGGACGTCATCGACCCCGAGCGGACCCTGCGGGCGCTCGACGCCTTCGCGCGGCGGCTGGCCGCGGCGGCGTCCCGGCGGGCCGCGGTGCTGTTCGGGACAGGCCATCCGCACCGGCTGCTCGGTTTCTACGCCGCTCTCGCAGACGCTTTGTCGGCGGCGGGATGTGACGTACTCACCCCGGCGCAGGGGAGACGTGTCGACATGACGACCCGGTTCGGTCTACGCACGCACCTCCTGGAGTACGGCGGCGGGGTGGCGTACGTGAGGGAGGCGGGAGCGCGGGAAGAAGGGCGCGAGCCGGGGGCGCACTCCCACTCGGCGCTGCCGGTGCGGGCCGCCCTGGAGAGCGCCGCCGCGTCCGGCGGGCCGCTGCCCGAGCTCGTGATCGGCGACCACGGCTGGGTCTGCGGTGCTGGTCAGCTCGGTGTCGAGGCGATCGGACTGGCCGACACGGACGATCCGGCCCCCTTCGTCGGCGAGGCCGAGGGGCAGGTGGCGGTGGTCGTTCCGCTTGATGACGGGGTGCCGTCGGCGCACTACCGACCGCTCACGCGCTATGTACTCAATCGAGCGTTTCTGTCACGGTAAACGGGCGATAGGGACCGATGGGGGCTCCTCTTCCTCACTCGCACCACCCGCCCCTACTCTGATTCGTGAGCGTTCGACGACGAAGAGTCACCGGAGGGGAAGCCGGTGGGCGTCGCGGCGGAAGGTACAGGTGGGTCATGGCTGCTGGCGATCGGCCTCTCAACGAGGTCAAGTTCCTGACCGTGGCGGAAGTCGCCGCGGTGATGCGCGTCTCGAAGATGACCGTGTACCGCTTGGTGCACAGCGGTCATCTGCCGGCGATCCGGGTGGGCAGGTCCTTCCGGGTCCCGGAACAGGCGGTTCACGCGTACCTGAGGGAGTCGTACGTGGGGGTGGGGACCGCGTAGCGGGCGCGTGGCCGTCCTGCGGCCGAACGGTCGGTGAGCCCTGCCCGGCCCTCGGATTACGAGTGGGGCCCGCATGCCGGTAGGCTAGGCCGACGTAGGTCGTGTGGGCCCAGACGCCCCGCACCAGTGAGAAGAAGTGAGCGAGGGTAGTCGTGGGCTCTGTTATCAAGAAGCGGCGCAAGCGGATGGCCAAGAAGAAGCACCGCAAGCTGCTCAAGCGCACGCGCGTTCAGCGTCGCAACAAGAAGTAAGCGAAGGCCGCGAGAGCGGCTTCCGTGCGTGAGGCGTGGCCCTCCACCTGCAACGGTGGAGGGCCACGTTTTCATTGCGCCGAAATCTCCAGGCGCTACGGTGGCGGCTACGGAAAGACGGACGCAGGCGGACGGAAGTCCGGACGGAAGGCGCTGATCGTGGGCAGGGTCGTGCTCGTCACCGGTGCCGCCCGGCATCTGGGGGGCCGTTTCGTGCGGCGCGTCCAGCGGGAGCCCGGGGTGGAGCGGGTGGTGGCCGTGGACGCGGTCGAACCGGCGCACTCCCTGGGGGCCGCCGAGTTCGTCCGGGCGGACATCCGCCGCCCGGCGATCGCCCGGGTCCTCGCGGAGCACGAGGTGGACACGGTGGTCCACCTGGACGTGACGGGGACGGCGCTGGGCGCGGGCGGCCGGACGACGGTCAAGGAGACCAACGTCATCGGCACCATGCAGCTGCTCGGCGCCTGCCAGAAGTCCCCGCGGATCGGCCGGCTCGTGGTGAAGTCGAGCACCAACGTGTACGGCTCCGCGCCGCGCGACCCGGCGGTCTTCACCGAGACGACCCCGGCGAAGGCGCTGCCGAGCGGCGGCTTCGCGAAGGACGCGGTCGAGGTCGAGGGGTACGTCCGGGGCTTCGCCCGGCGGCGGCCCGACGTGGCGGTGTGCGTGCTGCGGTTCGCGAACATCCTCGGGCCGCGGATCGACTCCCCGCTGACCGAGTACCTGTCGCTGCCGGTGCTGCCGACGGTCCTGGGCTACGACCCCCGGCTCCAGTTCGTCCACGAGGACGACGTGGTCGAGGTGCTGCGCCTGGTGGCGCAGGAGCCGCGCCGGGGCACCCTCGACACCGGCACCTTCAACGTGGCCGGCGAGGGGGTGCTGCTGCTGTCGCAGTGCGCGCGGCGGCTGGGGCGGCCCACCGTGCCGGTGCTGCTGCCCGCGGTCACCTGGGTCGGCTCCGCGCTGCGGACGGTCGGCCTGACGGACTTCGCGCCGGAGCAGATCCGGCTGCTGACGCACGGGCGGGTGGTCTCGACGGTGCGGCTGTGGGAGGTGCTGGGCTTCCGGCCGCGCTACTCGACGGCGGAGGCGTTCGCGGACTTCGCGGCGAGCCGGGGCCCGGGTCCGCTGCCGCCGGAGCGGCTGGCGGGAGCGGTCGACCGGCTGGCGGAGCGCCTGGTCCCGGAGGCGGGCGGCCCGCGCGCGACAACCCTTCACGACGGCGGCTGAGGAGCAGCGACAGCGATGGCGGACGCCAAGGTCATTCCCTTCGACGACGACCGGTCCCGGTCCCGGCGGCGGGCGGACGCGCCACCACCCGGCCCGGACGCAGGCCCGGCGGCCGTACGGGCGCTCCCGGGGGCCCTGGAGACGCCCGGGGAGACCGGCCCGGAGGCCGCCCCGGAGACTTCCGCCGCCGGTGCGGGCGAGGGGCGGGGCGGCTGGGAGCGGCGGCTCGCCAGCGGCCTCGCCTTCCTGCGGCGGCGGGTCACCGGGGAGTACGAGGTCGACGAGTTCGGCTACGACGAGGAGCTGACCGACCAGGTCCTGATGGGTCTGCTGCGCCCGGTGTACGAGAAGTACTTCCGGGTGGAGGTGAAGGGCGTCGAGAACATCCCGGAGAAGGGCGGGGCGCTGATCGTCGCCAACCACTCCGGGACGCTGCCGCTGGACGGGCTGATGATGCAGGTGGCGGTGCACGACCACCATCCGGCGGGCCGGCACCTGCGGCTGCTCGCGGCGGACCTGGTCTTCGTCCTGCCGGTCGTCAACGAGCTGGCCCGGAAGGCGGGGCACACGCTGGCGTGCGCGGAGGACGCGGAGCGGCTGCTGCGGGCCGGGGAGATCGTCGGGGTGATGCCGGAGGGCTTCAAGGGCATCGGGAAGCCGTTCTCGGAGCGGTACAAGCTCCAGCGGTTCGGCCGGGGCGGTTTCGTGTCGACGGCGCTGCGGGCGGGGGTGCCGATCGTGCCGTGCTCGATCGTGGGCGCCGAGGAGATCTACCCGATGATCGGGAACGCGAAGACGCTGGCGCGGCTGCTCGGGCTGCCGTACGTGCCGATCACGCCGACCTTCCCGTGGCTGGGCCCGCTGGGGGCGCTGCCGCTGCCGACGAAGTGGACGATCCAGTTCGGCGAGCCGATCGCCACGGACTCCTATCCGCCGGAGGCGGCGGAGGACCCGATGCTGATGTTCAACCTGACGGACCAGGTCAGGGAGCAGATCCAGCACACGCTGTACAAGCTGCTGGTGCAGCGGCGGTCCGTCTTCTTCTGACGGACGGCCTTCTTTCTGCGGTCTTCTTCCGGCGGGCCGGTGGAACGGCCGGTGGACAGGACGAAGGGGCGCCCCCGTCCGTGGGGGCGCCCCTTCTCCGTGTCAGCGAGCGTCCTCGCTGTCGATGCCGAGGCCGGGAAGGAGGCCGGGCAGGAGCGGCGGCAGGGTGACGTCCGGGGTACGGGGCGTCTCCTGGCCCGACGGGGTGGTCGGGGTGCCGGTCGGGGAGGGTCTGAGCAGTCCGCCGGCGCTGCCGCCGAGGAGCCCGTCGTTCTCCGGGTCGGGGGTGCCGGTGCCCGCGTCCGGGCTGGGGGTGCCGCTCCCCGTACCACTGCCCGGACCGGTGTCGTGTCCGGCACCGGAGGGATCGGGCGTGGGGTGGCCGTCCCGGCCGGGGGTGGGCCCGGCCTCGGAGGGCGGCCGGGTGCCGGTGCCCTGGCCTCCGGGGGTGGCGGTGCCGGCCGCGCCCTTGTCGAGGGTGCGGGGCAGCATCGACTGGAGCGGCTGGACCTCCTGGTCTATGGCGTCGAAGACGCCGGTGACCTCGTCGCCGACGTCGGCGAGCTGGACCGGGAGGCGGTCGCGCAGGCCGTTCCACGTGTCGCGGTGGGCCTGGGCGAAGGAGTCGAGCCGGGCCATGGGCCCGATCTCGCCGTCCCGGTCGTAGGCCTGGCGGAGCAGCCGGTGGCCTTCCTCGGCGTCGTGCTTCATTCCGCCGAGGGCCCGGCGGATCTCGGCGAGGGCCTCGTGGTCGAGGTCCCCGGCGCGGGTGCGCTCCATGAGCCGGCGGGCCTCGCTGAGCCGGGTGGACGCCTGGTCGAGGTAGATGCCCCCGCGGTCGGCGTCGTCGTCGGCCATGCCGAGCTTGAGGTCCTCCATGCCCCGCTTGAGCCCGTAGAGCGAGTCTCCGGGGAGGGCGTCGGAGCTGGCGGCGGCCACGCCGCCGAAGGCTCCGGCGGCGACGCCGACCGTGAGGCCGCCGGCGGCGAGCCCCTTGGTCCAGCGGGATCGGGGGCGGAGTTTTCTCAGGGGGGAGGCCCGGTGGGCCCCCCGTGTGGTCCGCTGCTCGGGGACGGTGGGGACCGCTGCCGCGGTCCCCTGGGCGAACATCGCTTCCATGGCGGCCACGAGCTGGGCTCGCTGCACCACCTTGACCTCGGGGTCCAGTTCCGGCTTCGGCAGTTCGCCGAGGCCGCTCGCCAAGGCCAGCAGCCGTCCCTGATCGCCGGCATCGGCCGGGGCGTCGGGCTGTTCGGCCGCGCCCTCGGACGTCCTGTCCTCCAGGGCCTGGGCGAAGGCGTTCGCCCGCCGGTGCACGTTCGCGATCACTGGCGGCACCTCCTCTCGTCATGACGGTCGACTCCCCTGGGGGTCCGGAAGGTTGCACCCCTTGAGCAGATCCACACGAACGAGTGAGTGTCTGCGGGCAGGGCGTGACCACAGGGAGCCTGCATTTCGCACAACGAGCGGCGCGGCACTTGGGTTACGCGCGAAAGATGATCGGACCAGTGCGTCATCGATGCGTCACCAACTGTGATGTGGGACGGGCAGTGGTGGCGTGGGGGGAGGGAAGGGGCACGGTGGGAGGGGGGTGGTCGGGGTCCGGCGGCGGCCCGGAGGGGGACAGGGGCCGGGGCCGGATCGGGGGATACCGGAGGTGGTGCGTGGGGGGTGGGTGGAGCGGGGGTGGCGGCGGTCGGCGGCCGTGCGGGGCCGGTGGGTCAGCGGGTGTCTTCGGGCAGGAGCCGGGCCAGGGTGCGGACGGCCCGGTACTGGAGGGTCTTGATCGCGCCCTCGTTCTTCCCCATGACCCGGGCGGTCTCGGCGACCGAGAGGCCCTGGAGGAAGCGGAGGGTGACGCACTCCTGCTGCTGGGGATTGAGCCGGCGGACGGCGTCGAGGAGCGCGGCGTTGGAGAGGGACTCCAGGACCGAGTCCTCGGGGCTGCGCTCGACCTCGTTGGCGTCGAGCATCTCGCCGGTGGTGACTTCGAGGCGGAAGCGGCTGGACTTGAAGTGGTCGGCGACCAGGTTCCGGGCGATGGTGACGAGCCAGGCGCCGAAGTCGCGTCCCTGCCAGGTGAAGGTGGAGATCCGGCGCAGGGCGCGCAGGAAGGTCTCGCTGGTGAGGTCCTCCGCCGTCGCCTTTCCGCCGACGCGGTAGTAGATGTAGCGGTAGACGGTGTCGCTGTACTGGTCGTACAGCCGGCCGAACGCGTCGGCCTCGCCCGCCTGGGCCCGTTCGACCAGGTCCATCATGCGGGCGCTGTCGCTGTCGGCGGTGGGCCGTCGTGCGGTGGTCGAGGTTCCGGCGCTGCCGCGCGCGCTCCGTCTGCTCACGGCGGCGCCGTCGGCCAGGGCATAGCAGGCTCCGGCGGGTGCCGGTGCGGTGAAGGCGAAGGCAGGGCCGGCGTACGCGGTGGGGACGAAGCCACGCAAGCGGTCGAGGACCGTTGCGCGCAGCGTAGCCAGGCCCGAGGCGTCAACCCCGACGTGTGGGTACACGGGACTCCCAGAGGCAGAGCTTCCATCACGTGCAGTGCGGATCCGTTCACTCGTCGTGGCGACGGGAGGGTTCCGCTGTGCGTTTGAGGAGAATAACGCTTCGTACAGGCAGCGCTACACCGAGTTGCCTAAATCATCGATTACGTCGGTTCTGTTGCCTCTTGCGGATAGATAACGTCGCAGTTGGTGACCGGGTTTTGATCGTTTGGCTTCCGAGTGTGACTGCGTCGGCGTTGCGTTGTGCTCATGTGCGGGAGCCGTGAGTGATTCGGGCCGCTCCTGGGTAAGGGCGTGCGAATGCCCGGGAGTCGAGGTGGGAGCGGCTGTTCGACCACGGACGGGTGAGGGCCGCTGGTCCGTGGTTGTCGTAGGTGATCGCAGCCGAAACGTATCGGCGTGGGCGTGGCGAGTCCCGGACACGCGGGAACTCGGGTACGGGGGCCGGGGCGTGGTCCGGGCGGGGCCGCGGCGGGCCCCGGGCGGTCAGCGGCGGCGGCGGTGCAGGGCGACCGCGGCGGCGGTGCCGCCCGCGAGGGCGCCGACCCCGGCGGCGGCCGGGATGCCGATCTTCGCGGCCTTGCGGCCGGTCCGGTAGTCGCGCAGCCGCCAGTCCCGGGCCTTGGCGTGCTTGCGCAGCTTGGCGTCCGGGTTGATCGCGTACGGGTGGCCGACGAGCGAGAGCATCGGGATGTCGTTGTGCGAGTCGCTGTAGGCGGCGCAGCGGGCCAGGTCCAGCCCCTCGGCGGCGGCCAGCGCCCGGACCGCCTCGGCCTTCGCCGGACCGTGCAGCAGCTCGCCGACCAGTCGGCCGGTGTAGACGCCGTCGACGGACTCGGCGACCGTGCCCAGGGCGCCGGTGAGGCCGAGGCGGCGGGCGATGATCGTGGCCGTCTCGACCGGGGCGGCCGTGACCAGCCACACCTTCTGGCCCGCGTCGAGGTGGGCCTGGGCCAGGGCGCGGGTGCCCGGCCAGATGCGGTCGGCCATGTACTCGTCGTAGATCTCCTCGCCGATCGACATCAGTTCGGAGACGCGGTGGCCCTGCACGATGGAGAGCGCGCTGTCGCGGGCCTCCTGCATGTGGGCCGGGTCCTCGACGCCGGCCAGCCGGAACCAGACCTGCGCCCAGGCGAAGCGGGCGAGTTCGCGGCGCTGGAAGAACTTCCGCTTGTACAGGCCGCGGCCGAAGTGGAAGATCGCGGCGCCCTGCATCACGGTGTTGTCGAGGTCGAAGAAGGCGGCGGCCCGCACGTCGCCGACGACGGGGAACTCCGGTTCCTCCGGCGCGGTTCCGGCGCCGGAGTCCTCCCCCCTCTCCTGTTCCAGCTGGAGCGAGGACTTGCGCGCCGCCTCCGCGGCGGCCTCGCCTGCCAGGACGCTGCGCGCGGTGGCGGAGCGCCTACGGGGGGTGAGCCATCCCAGAGCGGCCATGTCTGGAGCATAGCCAGTCTGTTCGGTCCTGCCCGACCCGCGAGGACGCCGCGGTGTGAACAGTGGGGGTCGGCGCCGTGACGGGGCGGGACAATGGGCGGCATGTTCGGACTGGGCAGGAAGAAGGACGCGGCGAAGGATCCGGCCGCGCGGACGGTGACCCTGATCGGGAAGCCGGGGTGCCATCTCTGCGACGACGCGCGGGCGGTGGTCGAGGCGGTGTGCGCGGAGACCGGGGCGCGCTGGGAGGAGCGGGACATCCTCCGGGACGAGGCGCTGTACAAGGAGTACTGGGAGCAGATCCCGGTGGTGCTGGTCGACGGCGAGCAGCACACCTTCTGGCGGGTGGATGCCGACCGGCTCCGGCGCGAACTGGGTGTGTGACCGAAAGACGGCTACCATCGTGGACGTTTTGTTGGCATTCGGGGGCCACGTCGTGAGGAGTGTGTACGGCTTTGCCCCCTTCGGGTTTTCAACGCGTCGTGGCGTCGCGCGGTTCCACATCGGCCGGAACCCGTTGCGTGACCCCGGTCACTTTGGCCGGACAAAACGGACACCATCTTTGTGCACGCGTTCACAAAGACATAGCCTGCATTCGACGGGGCGGTCCTGGGACGTGTGGCCGCCTGCAGCCCCGCTCATCCCGCAGGAGCACCGTGGCAACTGGCCGAACTCACCGACCGGCGACCCGTAGCCGAGGAATTCCCGAGGCCACCGTCGCCCGCCTTCCGCTGTATCTGCGCGCCCTGACCGCGCTCTCGGAACGCTCCGTACCCACGGTCTCCTCCGAGGAGCTCGCGGCCGCGGCCGGCGTCAACTCCGCCAAGCTGCGCAAGGACTTCAGCTACCTCGGCTCGTACGGCACCCGCGGTGTCGGCTACGACGTCGAGTACCTCGTCTACCAGATCTCCCGCGAGCTCGGTCTGACCCAGGACTGGCCCGTCGTCATCGTCGGCATCGGCAACCTCGGCGCCGCGCTCGCCGGCTACGGCGGCTTCGCCTCCCGGGGCTTCCGCGTCGCCGCGCTCATCGACGCCGACCCCGCCATGACCGGCCGCCCGGTCGCCGGGATCCCCGTCCAGCACAGCGACGACCTGGAGAAGATCATCGCCGAGGACGGCGTCTCCATCGGCGTCATCGCGACCCCGGCCGGCGTCGCCCAGCAGGTCTGCGACCGCCTCGTCGCCGCCGGCGTCACCTCCATCCTCAACTTCGCGCCCACCGTCCTCTCCGTCCCCGACGGCGTCGACGTGCGCAAGGTCGACCTCTCCATCGAGCTCCAGATCCTCGCCTTCCACGAGCAGCGGAAGGCCGGCGAGGAGGCCGGCGCCGACTCCGCGCGCCCCGCCGCGCCCGTACCGCCGCCCGCCCCCCGCGCCACCGCCGCCCCGGCCGCCGACGGCGGCCGCAAGGGACCCGACGGGGACGTCCCCGCGGTGATGCCCGCATGAGCCTCCTCGTCGTCGGCCTGAGCCACCGCAGCGCCCCCGTCTCCCTCCTGGAACGCGCCTCGCTGCCCTCCGACACCCAGGCCAAGCTCCTCCAGGACAGCCTCGCCGCCGAACCGGCCACCGAGGCCACCGTCCTCGCCACCTGCAACCGCATCGAGCTCTACGCCGACGTCGACAAGTTCCACGCCGGCGTCGCCGAACTCTCCACGCTCCTCGCCCAGCACAGCGGCGTCGGCCTGGAGGAGCTCACCCCCTACCTGTACGTCCACTACGAGGACCGGGCCGTCCACCACCTCTTCTCGGTGGCCTGCGGCCTCGACTCCATGGTCGTCGGCGAGGGCCAGATCCTCGGCCAGATCAAGGACGCCCTGGCCCTCGGCCAGGACCTCCACACCGCCGGCCGCCTCCTCAACGACCTCTTCCAGCAGGCCCTGCGGGTCGGCAAGCGCGCCCACAGCGAGACCGGCATCGACCGCGCCGGGCAGTCCCTCGTCACCTTCGGCCTGGAGCAGCTCGCCGACGGCGCCCCCGTCGGCCAGTGGGCCGCCGGAAAGAAGGCCCTGGTCATCGGCGCCGGATCGATGTCCTCCCTCGCCGCCGCCACCCTCGCCCGGGCCGGCGTCGCCGAGATCGTCGTCGCCAACCGCACCCTCGCCCGCGCCGAGCGCCTCGCCGAGATCCTGGGCGAACCCGGCGGCACCGGCGTCACCGCGCGCGCCGCCGAAATGGTTGCCGTCGGCGACGAACTCGGCCGGGCCGACATCGTCGTCTCCTGCACCGGCGCCACCGGACTCGTCCTCACCGCCGACGACATCGAGACCGCCGACCGGGACCGCACCGCCCCCCGGTACCTCCTCGACCTCGCCATGCCCCGCGACATCGACGCCGCCGCCCACCGCCTCCCCGGCGTCCGGCTCGTGGACATCGAATCGCTCGCCGACGCCTCCGCCGACGCCCCCATGGCCGCCGACGTGGACCAGGTCCGCACCCTCGTCTCCGACGAGGTCGCCGCCTTCGGCGCCGCCCAGCGCGCCGCCCACATCACCCCCACCGTGGTCGCCCTGCGCACCATGGCCGCCGACGTGGTGGCCGGAGAGGTCGCCCGCCTCGAAGGCCGCCTCCCCGGCCTCGACGACAAGCAGCGCGCCGAGATCACCCAGACCGTGCGCCGCGTCGTCGACAAGCTCCTGCACGCGCCGACCGTGCGGGTCAAGCAGCTCGCCAGCGAGCCCGGCGGCGCCGGGTACGCGGACGCGCTGCGCACACTCTTCGACCTCGACCCGGAGACGGTGGCGTCCGTCTCCCGGGCCGACCTGAATGACGCCGACGTCAAGAACCGAGGGCGAGTATGACCGAGAGGGCACTGAGGCTCGGGACCAGGCGCAGCAAGCTCGCCATGGCCCAGTCCGGCCACGTGGCCGACGCGGTCCGGCAGCTGACCGGACGGCCCGTCGAGCTCGTGGAGATCACCACGTACGGGGACACCTCCCGTGAGCACCTCGCGCAGATCGGCGGCACCGGCGTCTTCGTCGCCGCCCTCCGCGACGCGCTGCTCGCCGGTGAGGTCGACTTCGCCGTCCACTCCCTGAAGGACCTGCCCACCGCGCGGCACCCCGGGCTCGTCCTCGCCGCCACCCCGCCCCGCGAGGACCCCCGCGACGTCCTCATCGCCGCCGGGGGCGTCACCCTCGACCGGCTCCCCGCGGGCGCCCGCGTCGGCACCGGCTCCCCCCGCCGCATGGCCCAGCTGCACGCCTACGCCCGCAGCCACGGCCTCGACCTGACCTGCGTGCCCATCCGCGGCAACGTCGACACCCGCGTCGACTACGTCCGCCGCGGCGAACTCGACGCCGTCGTCCTCGCCGCCGCCGGACTCAACCGCATCGGCGGCACCGAGGAGCTCCTCGGCTCCCTCCACGCCGACCCGCTGCCGGTCGACGCCGTGCTGCCCGCCCCCGGCCAGGGCGCCCTGGCCGTCGAATGCCCGGCGTCGAACACCGACCTCGTCGCCACGCTCTCCGCTCTCGACGACCCGGTCACCCGGGCCGCCGTGACCGCCGAGCGATCCCTGCTCGCCGCCCTGGAGGCCGGCTGCAGCGCACCCGTGGGAGCGCTCGCCGACATCCTCGCCGACGGCCCCGGTCACGGGCAGGTTGTCACCGAAATGCGCCTGCGCGGCATCGTCGGCACCACCGACGGTTCCACGCTGGTGCAGCTGTCCACCACCGGCCCCGTACCCACCTCGCACGACGAGGCGGCGGCGCTCGGACGCGAACTCGCGGACGAGATGCTCGCCAAGGGTGCGGCCGGTCTTATGGGGGAGCGAGCACTTTGAGCCCCGCCCGACCGACCACCAGCCCCGTGCCCCCCGTCTTCGCGGGCCACGGCCACGTCACCTTCCTCGGCGCAGGACCGGGTGACCCCGGACTCCTCACCCTCCGGGCCGTCGAGGCCCTGGCGGGAGCGGACGTCCTGATCGCCGAGCCGGACGTCCTCGACGTCGTCCGCGACCACGCGCGCGCGGGCGTGAGCACGCCCGAACTGCCGGTCGTCGACGAGGCGTCGGCGGCCGCCGGGGTCCCCGTGCTGAGGGATGCCGCCAATCTTGTCATGGAGGCCGCGCGCGGCGGCAGGCGGGTGGTCCGTGCGGTCACCGGCGATCCCGGCCTCGACGGCGACGCGGGCACCGAGATGCTCGCCTGCGCCGCCGCCGGCATCCCCTTCGAGGTCGTCCCCGGCGTCGCGACCGCCGTCGGCGTCCCCGCCTACGCGGGCGTCCCGCTCCGCGACCGGCAGGGCACCGACGTCCGCTTCGTCGACGCCCGCACCGCCGACGACCGCTGCTGGGCCGAGGTCGGCGCCTCCGACGGCACCGTCGTCGTCTCCACCACCCTGGACGCGGTGGCCGCCGCCGCAGGCGAGCTCGTGGCGGCCGGCCGCAAGCCGGACACCCCGCTCACCGTCACCGTCGCCGGCACCACCACCCGGCAGCGCACCTGGAACGCCACCCTCGGCACCATCGCCCAGGTCTTCAAGCAGGGCAAGATCCTCCCCTCGCCCGAAGGCCACCGGCCGGTGATAGCCGTGGTCGGCGAGCGCAGCGCCCCCGCGCAGCGCGACCAGCTCTCGTGGTTCGAGTCCAAGCCCCTCTTCGGCTGGCGGGTCCTCGTGCCGCGCACCAAGGAGCAGGCCGCGTCGCTCTCCGACCAGCTGCGCTCGTACGGAGCCGTACCGCACGAGGTGCCGACCATCGCGGTCGAACCGCCGCGCACCCCGCAGCAGATGGAGCGGGCCGTCAAGGGCCTCGTCACCGGACGCTACGAGTGGATCGCCTTCACCTCGGTCAACGCGGTCAAGGCCGTCCGCGAGAAGTTCGAGGAGTACGGGCTCGACGCCCGCGCCTTCGCCGGCATCAAGGTCGCCGCCGTCGGCGAGCAGACCGCCGCCGCCCTCGTCGACTTCGGCGTCAAGCCCGACCTGGTGCCCAGCGGCGAGCAGTCCGCCGCCGGACTCCTGGAGGACTGGCCGCCGTACGACCCCGTCTTCGACCCGATCGACCGCGTCTTCCTGCCGCGCGCCGACATCGCCACCGAGACGCTCGTCGCCGGTCTCATCGAGCTGGGCTGGGAGGTCGACGACGTCACCGCCTACCGGACCGTGCGCGCCTCGCCGCCGCCGGCCGAGACCCGCGAGGCGATCAAGGGCGGCGGCTTCGACGCGGTCCTCTTCACCTCCTCCTCCACCGTGCGCAACCTCGTCGGCATCGCCGGCAAGCCGCACAACGTCACCGTCATCGCCTGCATCGGCCCGGCGACGGCGAAGACGGCCGAGGAGCACGGGCTGCGGGTGGACGTGCTGTCGCCCGAGCCCTCCGTGCACAAGCTGGCCGAGGCGCTGGCGGAGTTCGGGACCCGGCGCCGGGAGGCGGCGCTGGAGGCGGGCGATCCGGTGACGCGCCCCAGCGAGCGCCGTCCGGGCGCCCGCAGGCGCCGCACCACCTGACACGGCCCCGCCGCCGCCCCCGCCCGCGCGGGGGCGGCGGCAACACGCTGTCGGTAAGTCGGCGGACGGGGCGGGCGTAGCCTCGGGGGATGAACTCGTATGGAAGCTTTCCGGGAGCGCGGCCGCGCCGGCTGCGGACGACGCCCGCCATGCGGCGGATGGTCGCCGAGACGCGCCTGCACCCGGCCGACCTGATCCTCCCCGCGTTCGTGCGCGAGGGCGTCACCGAGCCCGTGCCGATCGAGGCGATGCCCGGGGTCGTGCAGCACACGCGGGACACCCTGCGCCGGGCCGCCGTGGAGGCGCTGGAGGCCGGGGTCTCCGGGATCATGCTGTTCGGCGTGCCCGAGGAGGCGAAGAAGGACGCGCTGGGGACGGCCGGCACCGACCCCGACGGCATCCTCCAGGTCGCGCTCCGCGACGTGCGGGCCGAGGTCGGCGACGAGCTGATCGTCATGTCCGACCTGTGCCTCGACGAGTACACCGACCACGGCCACTGCGGCGTCCTCGCCGACGACGGCCGGGTCGACAACGACGCCACCCTGGAGCGGTACGCCGAGATGGCGCAGGTCCAGGCCGACGCGGGCGCCCATGTGGTCGGCCCCTCCGGGATGATGGACGGCCAGGTCGGCGTCGTCCGGGACGCGCTGGACACCATCGGCAAGGAGGACGTGTCGGTCCTCGCGTACACCGCGAAGTACTCCTCCGCCTTCTACGGCCCCTTCCGCGAGGCCGTCGGCTCGTCCCTCAAGGGCGACCGCAAGACCTACCAGCAGGACCCGGCCAACCTCCGCGAGTCGATGCGCGAGCTCGCGCTCGACCTGGAGGAGGGCGCGGACATGGTGATGGTGAAGCCCGCCGGCCCGTACCTCGACGTCCTCGCGAAGGTCGCGGAGGCCGTGGACGTGCCCGTCGCCGCCTACCAGATCAGCGGCGAGTACGCGATGGTCGAGGCCGCCGCCCAGCGCGGCTGGATCGACCGCGACAAGGCGATCATGGAGACCCTCACCGGCATCCGCCGGGCCGGCGCCAAGATGATCCTCACCTACTGGGCCACCGAGGCCGCCCGCGCCCTCCGGTCCGCTCGCTAGGAGCGGCGGACCGGCGCACCCTGGAGAGGTACCCGACAGGTACCTCTCTGGAGGTGGTCCCCATGATGAACACCCTCGTCGGCTGGCACGTCGAGATGGAGTTCCAGGAGGAGGGCGACCGGACGCGGGCGGCGGCCATGGTCCGGCTCTCGGACGGCTCCGAGTACCGGGCCCACGGCACCGCGCACCGGCACCCCTCCGATCCCGAGCAGCTGCGCGTCGGCGAGGAGATCGCCGGGGCCCGCGCCCTGATGGACCTGGCCTCGCAACTGCTCCAGAAGGCCCACGCGGAGATCGACGACGCCTCGGGCCGCACCTCGTACCCGATCAACCGCTAGCGCCCGGGGGCGCCGGCGTCAGAGGCGCTCGGGCGTCCGGATGCCCAGCAGGGCCATGCCCTGGTGCAGGGTGCGGGCCGTCAGCTCGCACAGGAAGAGGCGGCTCTCCACCTGCTCCGGGGTGTCCGCCTTCAGGACGGGGCACTCCGAGTAGAACGTCGTGTACAGCGACGCCAGCTGGTACAGGTACCCGGCCACCTTGTGCGGCGCGTACTCCGCGGCGGCCTCCGCGACGGTCTCGCCGAAGCCGTCCAGGTGCAGGCCGAGGGCCCGCTCCGAGGCCGCGAGCTCCAGCTCCGGGTGGGCGGCCGGCTTCGCCTCCCCGGCCTTCCGCAGGATCGACCGGATACGGGCGTACGCGTACTGGATGTAGACGGACGTGTCGCCGTTCAGCGACACCATCTGGTCCAGGTCGAACTTGTAGTCGCGGGCCGCCGACGTCGACAGGTCCGCGTACTTCACCGCGCCGATGCCCACCTGGGTGCCCCGCTCGGCGATCTCCTCCTCGGTGAGGTCCTGGGCCTTCTCCCGGACCACGGCCGAGGCCCGGTCGATCGCCTCGTCCAGCAGGTCCACCAGCCGGATCGTCTCGCCCTCACGGGTCTTGAACGGCTTGCCGTCCTTGCCGAGGACCGTGCCGAAGGCGAGCTGGACGGCCTTCACGTCGTCGTTCAGCCAGCCCGCCCGGCGGGCCGTCTCGAAGACCATCTTGAAGTGCAGCGACTGGCGGGCGTCCACCACGTACAGCAGCGTCGACGCCTTCAGGCTCCCCACCCGGTCGCGGATCGCGGACAGGTCGGTCGCCGCGTAGCCGAAGCCGCCGTCGGACTTCTGGACGATCAGCGGCACCGGGTTGCCGTCCGGGCCCTTCACGTCGTCGAAGAACACGCACAGCGCGCCCTCGGAGCGGACCGCCACGCCGGACTCCTCCAGGAGGCGGCACGTCTCCTGGAGCATGTCGTTGTACCCGGACTCGCCGACGATGTCGGGGTCCCGGACGTCCATGTCGAGCTTGTCGAAGACCGAGTAGAAGTAGATCTTCGACTCGTCGACGAACCGCTGCCACAGGGCGAGGGTCTCCTCGTCGCCCGCCTGGAGGTCCACCACGCGGGCGCGCGCCCGCGTCTTGAACTCCTCGTCGGAGTCGAAGAGGGCACGGGACGCCTTGTACAGCCGGTTCAGGCTGGACATGGCCTCCTCGCCGGAGACCTCGCCGCCCTCGGAGCCGTGGTCCAGCTCGTGCGGGTGCTCGATCAGGTACTGGATGAGCATGCCGAACTGGGTGCCCCAGTCGCCGATGTGGTGCCGGCGGACCACGGTCTCGCCCGTGAACTCCAGGATCTCCACCATCGCCGCGCCGATGACCGCCGACCGCAGGTGGCCGACGTGCATCTCCTTCGCCACGTTCGGCTGGGCGTAGTCGATGACCGTGGTGCCCGCCGCCCCGTTCAGCGGCACGCCCAGGCGCGCGTCGGCCGCCCGGGCCGCCAGGGTCCGGACGATCGCCGCGTCCGACACGGTGATGTTGAGGAAGCCGGGGCCGGAGACCTCGATCTCCGCCAGCACGTCATCGGCCGGGAGCGCGTCGACGACCTTCGCCGCCAGCTCCCGGGGGTTGCCCTTGAACCGCTTGGCCAGCGCCAGGATGCCGTTGGCCTGGAAATCGGCCCGGTCGCTTCGTCGCAGCAGCGGGTCGGCGGCACCGGCCTCCGGCAGGGCTGCCGAGAGACCTTCCGCGAGGCGCTGCTGCACGGTCGAAGCGAGGGAAGGGACCGAGGCCATGAGCTTCCGTTCCTGTGTAGGTGCTGGGTGGGCTATATCGCTTGTCAAGTGTCCCACGGGCGGGCAACGTGTTTTCGCCGCCGTCCACACCTGTGGACAGGCACCCCCGATCCCCCGACATCCCCCCGGCCTGTGGACAACCTCCGGGTGCTCCGTTCCGTCTGGGAGAATGGCCCCGTAAGGCTTTGAGGGATCCGAGAAAGAAGAAGGACGTAACGACCGTGGCTCAGAGCAGCACCGAGACCGACTGGGTCTCCCGTTTCGCGGACGAGGTCATCACCGAGTCGGAGCGACGTGCGCCTGGCAAACCGGTCGTCGTCGCCTCCGGCCTCTCGCCCTCCGGCCCCATCCACCTGGGCAACCTCCGCGAGGTCATGACCCCCCACCTGGTCGCCGACGAGATCCGCCGCCGCGGGTACACCGTCCGCCACCTCATCTCGTGGGACGACTACGACCGCTACCGCAAGGTGCCGAACGGCATCGAGGGCATCGACGCGTCCTGGGCCGAGCACATCGGCAAGCCCCTGACCTCCGTCCCCGCCCCCGCCGGCTCGCCCCACGCCAACTGGGCCGAGCACTTCAAGGCCGCCATGGTCGAGGCCCTGGCCGAGCTGGGCGTCGAGTACGACCCCATCAGCCAGACCGAGCAGTACACCTCCGGCGTCTACCGCGAGCAGATCCTGCACGCCATGCGCCACCGGGGCGACATCGACGCCGTCCTCGACCAGTACCGGACGAAGAAGGCCCCCAAGAAGCAGTCGCAGAAGCCCGTCGACGAGGCCGAGCTGGAGGCCGCCGAGGGCTCCGGCGCCGCCGGCGAGGACGACGGCTCCGGCGGCGGCGCGGGCTACTTCCCGTACAAGCCCTACTGCGGCCGGTGCGAGAAGGACCTCACCACCGTCACCTCCTACGACGACGACACCACCGAGCTGGCCTACACCTGCTCCTCCTGCGGCTTCGGCGAGACCGTGAAGCTCAGCGAGTTCAACCGGGGCAAGCTCGTCTGGAAGGTCGACTGGCCGATGCGCTGGGCCTACGAGGGCGTGATCTTCGAGCCCTCCGGCGTCGACCACTCCTCGCCCGGCTCCTCCTTCCAGGTCGGCGGCCAGATCGTCGAGATCTTCGACGGCGTCCAGCCCATCGGCCCGATGTACGCCTTCGTCGGCATCAGCGGCATGGCCAAGATGTCCTCCTCCAAGGGCGGCGTCCCCACCGCCGCCGACGCGCTGGAGATCATGGAGCCCCAGCTCCTGCGCTGGCTCTACGCCCGCCGCCGCCCCAACCAGTCCTTCAAGATCGCCTTCGACCAGGAGATCCAGCGGCTCTACGACGAGTGGGACAAGCTGGAGGCCAAGGTCGCCGACGGCACCGCCCTGCCCGCCGACGCCGCCGCCCACGCGCGCGCCGCCCGCACCGCAGCCGGTGAGCTTCCGCGCACCCCGCGCCCGCTCCCGTACCGCACGCTCGCCTCCGTCGCCGACATCACCGCAGGCCACGACGAGCAGACCCTCCGCATCCTCACCGACCTCGACCCCGACTCCCCGGTCACCTCCCTCGACGAGGTCCGGCCGCGCCTCGACCGCGCCGAGAACTGGATCACCACCCAGGTCCCGGCCGACCAGCGCACCATCGTCCGCGAGGAGCCCGACACCGAGCTCCTCGGCTCCCTCGACGACGAGGGCCGCGAGTCGCTCCGCCTCCTCCTGGAGGGCCTCGACGACCACTGGTCCCTCGACGGGCTCACCACCCTCGTCTACGGCGTCCCCAAGGTGATGGCCGGCCTCACCCCCGAGGCCAAGCCGACCCCCGAGCTGAAGGTCGCCCAGCGCTCCTTCTTCGCCCTGCTCTACAAGCTCCTCGTGAGCCGCGAGACGGGCCCCCGCCTGCCCACCCTCCTCCTCGCCGTCGGCGCGGACCGGGTCCGCAAGCTGCTCGCCGCGTAACCCCGCACAGACGGCCGAGGGCCGCCCCGGACCTCCGGGGCGGCCCTCGGCCGTCCGCGCGCACCACCGTCCGGTCAGGACGGGTCGTACGCCGCCATCTCCTGCTGGATCAGCTCCATGATCCGGGGCGTCGCCTGCCGCAGCCGCTCCGCCATCGGCTCCGGCAGCCGCTGGAAGCCGTACGCCGCCGACACCAGCTGCTCCAGCTCGTACGGATCGGGGAAGGCCCCGTGCTCCTGCACGTGGCCGTAGGCCGCCTTGTAGCCGGTCTCCTCCACGTCCTCCGCCTGCGGCTCGCCCGCCCGGGGGTCGTAGTACGCCCCGTCGTACCCCTCCGGCGTCACCTGCGGGGTGTCGAACCACGGGCTCTCGTGGTTCGGCTCCGGCGGCGCCACCGGGGGCGCCTGCTCCACGGCCGGCGCCGGGGCCTCGGGAGCCGTCACCACCGGCGCGAGCTCCGGGGCCGCCGTCACCGCCGCCGGGGCCACCGGCTGCGCCGGCGCCGCCCCGTACAGGTCCTGGTGCGGGTGGGGCGGCAGCAGCACCGGGTCCACCCCGGCCGCCGCCAGCCCCGCCGGAGCGGTCTCCGCCAGCGGCACGCCGTACCGCGCGAGCCGCAGCGGCATCAGCGCCTCCACCGGCGCCTTCCGCCGCCACGCCCGGCCGAACCGGGCCTGCAGCCGCGCCTGGTAGATCAGCCGCTCCTGCTCCAGCTTGATCACCTGCTCGTACGACCGCAGCTCCCACAGCTTCATCCGCCGCCACAGCCGGAACGTCGGGATCGGCGACAGCAGCCACCGGGTCAGCCGCACGCCCTCCATGTGCTTGTCCGCCGTGATGTCCGCGATCCGGCCCACCGCGTGCCGCGCGGCCTCCACGGCCACCACGAACAGCACCGGGATCACCGCGTGCATGCCCACGCCCAGCGGGTCCGGCCAGGCCGCCGCGCCGTTGAACGCGATCGTCGCCGCCGTCAGCAGCCACGCCGTCTGCCGCAGCAGCGGGAACGGGATGCGGATCCACGTCAGCAGCAGGTCCATGGCGAGCAGCACGCAGATGCCCGCGTCGATGCCGATCGGGAAGAAGTACGCGAACGTGCCGAAGCCCTTGTGCACGGCGAGCTCCCGCACCGCCGTGTACGAACCCGCGAAACCGATCCCCGCGATGATCACCGCGCCGCCGATGACGACGCCGATGAGTATGCGGTGTGTCCGTGTCAGTTCTATCGCGGCCACCCGCGACCCCTCCCGTGCTTACGACGTTCGCGCGCCCAGAGTGGCACACATGAGCGAAGCCCGGCCCTCTGGGGAGGGACGGGCTCCGCGCTGACCTGGCGATCCGTGGTGCTTTGCGATGATTGAGACTTGTACGACCGCCGGAGGTACGGCTACTTGTTCGCCGCGGCCACCGAGGCCACGGCCTCCTTCGCCGCCGTCGCCGAGCCCTCGACGACCTTCTTCAGCTCCGGCTCCGCCGCGCCCCAGTACCCCGTGCCGTTGTAGGTCAGCAGCACCAGCACGTTGCCCGTCCGCGCCACCACCGACGAGTAGACGAAGTCCTCGCCGGTCTTCCGCACCGTGTACGTGACCGTCTTCGCCTCGTCGCCGATGCCCGGCGTCGCCGCCGTGCTCACCTTCTGGGCGTTCTCGGTCGCCTGGACCTTCGCGACCTCCTTCTCGAAGTTCTCCCGCGCCCGGTCCTGGCCGCTGCCGAGGGACGCCTCCGAGTCGTACCGGTAGAAGGACACGTCCAGCCACCGGTACTGCGAACCCTTGACGCCCTTGTCCTCCAGGCCGTTCCACGAGCAGCCGCCGCGCAGCGCCAGGTCCGTCGACGAGGCGGCCGTGCCCTTCGGGGCCTTCGCCTTCGGCACCAGGGCGCCCGTCGTCTTCTCCGTGACCGCCTGGCACGCCTGCGGCAGCTTCGCGAACCGCGCCGCCTCGACCGTCGGCTTCGGCTTCGGGGACGGCGTCGCCGCCTCCCCGCCCGTGCCCGAGCCCGCGTCCGCGCCCGCCCCGGTCTTCGCCTTGCCGCCCCCGCCGTCACCGCTGCCCGCGTCGGAGGAGCAGCCGGCGACGACGAGCATCACCGGGACGGCGGCGCAGGCGAGGAGTCGGGTGAGACGCGAAGCTGTTCGCTGCATGGTTCCTTCAGTCGCTTGTCGTACGGCCGGCGCCGGTGGGCGGCCCTGGGTACGCCGACACGTTACGTGGTCCCCCCGCCGCCCCGGGGCTCGCGCGAAACGCCTCCCGGGCCGCTACTCCTCCAGCCGGTCGGCCAGCAGCCGGGCCAGGTTCTGCGCCCTGTCCTGCAGTTCCTTGCTGTCCGGAGGCGTCTCCACCCCCGTCGTCCGCCCCAGGTACTCGACGGTCACGAGCACGTTCGATGTGCGGAACACCACGCTCACGACCCGCTGGTGGCCGCTGCCGCCCGCCGTGCCGGGGACGTCGTCGAGGAACGCGATGTCGCCGAGGCCGCTCAGCTGCCGGGGCTCCAGACCGGTCGTCGCGGAGGCGGAGGGCGCCCCGGCCGACGCGGACGGCGCGGACGGCGACACGGGGGCCGACGGGTCGTGCGCGGGAGCGTGCGAAGCGGCGTCCGAGCCGGGGGGCGGCGCCGGGTGCGAGGCCGGACCGGACGGCGTGCCCGGGGGCGGCGCCGCGGCGGTCGTGCCGGCGGCGCCGCTCGGGGCGCCGTCCGGGTGCTCCGCCGGCGGCAGCGGGATCTTCGCCGCGAGCTGCTTGCGGGCGAACACCTCCTGGGCCCGCGTCGCGTCGCTCACCGCCGGGTCGTAGGAGACCACCCGCTCCACGTCGAGCACCAGCCGCTGCGCCTCCCCGCCGAAGTCGGCGTTCCAGGAGCAGCCCACGCGGCGGTCGGTGTCGTACGTGGCGGCGTGCGTGCCCCGGAGGATCTCGGCGCGCTCGGGCTCGGTCAGCGCGGCGGTGGCGGGCAGCAGGGCCTGGAGGGTGGCCTGCGGGACGGCGCCGCAGGGCTCGAAGAGGGTGCGGTAGCGGCCCGGTGCGACGACGGGCGTCGTCCCGGACCCGGCCTTCGCGTCGAGCGCCACGTCCTCGGCGGTCCCGCCGGCCGAGCAGCCGGTGAGCCCCAGCCCGGCGGCGAGCCCGAGGCCCGCGGCGAGCACGGCGAGGGGGGTGGGGCGGGTGCCCGAGGCGCCGTCGCGGCCGGGGGCGTACCTCTTTCGCTGCACGGTCCCAGGCTCCCTTCTCCCGAAGTGTTTCCCAGAAAACTGTTTGCCGCCCGGAGAGGGCGGATGGACACAATGTCTATCGCACGCGCAGCCGTTGATGCTGGTCCGCCCTCACTTGTACGGGCTTTGGCACCGGTTTTTGCGTTATCGGGTCTATCTGGATCTATCGGGGGAATCGAGGGAGTATGTCGTACGTCGAGGTGCCGGGGGCACGGGTGCCGATCCGGATGTGGGCCGACCCGGCCGCCGTCGAGGACGGCGCGATGCGACAGCTCCACAACGTGGCGACGCTGCCGTGGATCGAGGGCCTGGCGGTCATGCCGGACGTCCACTACGGCAAGGGCGCCACGGTCGGTTCGGTCATCGCCATGCGCGGCGCGGTCTGTCCGGCGGCGGTCGGCGTGGACATCGGCTGCGGCATGTCCGCCGTCAAGACCTCCCTGACCGCCAACGACCTCCCGGGCGACCTCTCCCGCCTGCGCACCCGGATCGAGCAGGCCATCCCGGTCGGCCGCGGTCTGCACCGCGCGGAGGTCGACCCGAAGCGGCTCTACCAGTTCCCCACCTCGGGCTGGGACGACTTCTGGTCCCGCTTCGACGGGGTGGCGGACGCGGTGAAGTTCCGCCGCGAACGGGCTGCGTTGCAGATGGGAACGCTGGGCGGGGGAAACCACTTTGTTGAGCTTTGTGTTGATTCATCCGGTTCGGTGTGGCTCATGCTGCACTCCGGGTCCCGCAACGTCGGCAAGGAGCTGGCGGAGCACCACATCGGCATCGCGCAGTCGCTCCCGCACAACCAGGGCCTGATCGACCGCGACCTGGCGGTGTTCGTCGCGGACACGCCGCAGATGGCCGCCTACCGGCACGACCTGTTCTGGGCTCAGGAGTACGCGAAGTACAACCGCGCGATCATGATGGCGCTCTTCCAGGAGGTCGTCCGCAAGGAGTTCCGGAAGGCGAAGGTCTCCTTCGACCCGGTGATCTCCTGCCACCACAACTACGTGGCGGAGGAGCGGTACGACGGCATGGACCTGCTCGTGACCCGCAAGGGCGCGATCCGGGCGGGCTCCGGGGAGTTCGGGATCATCCCCGGCTCGATGGGCACCGGCTCGTACATCGTGAAGGGCCTCGGCAACGCGGCCTCGTTCAACTCGGCCTCGCACGGCGCCGGCCGCCGGATGAGCCGGAGCGCGGCGAAGCGGCGCTTCACCACGCGGGACCTGGAGGAGCAGACGCGGGGCGTCGAGTGCCGCAAGGACTCCGGCGTCGTGGACGAGATCCCGGGCGCGTACAAGCCGATCGAGCAGGTCATCGAGCAGCAGACCGACCTGGTGGAGGTCGTCGCCAAGCTCAAGCAGGTCATCTGCGTGAAGGGCTGAGCGGTACGGCGCGGGGGCCGGCGCGCGGGTGCGCGCCGGCCCCCGCGCGCGTCCTACGGCTCGCGGTGGAGCTTGGTGTTGGACGCCTGGGCGCGGGGGCGGACGACCAGGAGGTCGATGTTGACGTGCGGGGGGCGGGTGCAGGCCCAGGTGACGGTCTCGGCGACGTCGTCGGCGGTGAGCGGCTCGGCGACGCCCGCGTAGACGGCGGCGGCGCGGTCGGTGTCGCCGCGGAAGCGGGTGGTGGCGAACTCCTCGGTCTTCACCAGGCCGGGGGCGATCTCGATGACGCGGACCGGGGTGCCGACGATCTCCAGGCGGAGGGTCTCGGCGAGGACCCGGGCGCCGTTCTTGGCCGCGACGTACCCGGCGCCGCCCTCGTAGGTGCCGTGGCCCGCGGTGGAGGAGAGGACGACGACCGTGCCGTCGCCGCTCGCGGTGAGGGCCGGCAGCAGGGCCTGGGTCATGTGGAGGGTGCCGAGGACGTTGACGTCGTACATGCGGCGCCAGTCCTCGGGGTCCGTGGTGGCGACCGGGTCGAGGCCGAGGGCCCCGCCGGCGTTGTTCACGAGGACGGCGAGGGTGCGGAAGGCGGAGGCGAACTCGTTGACGGCGGCGCGGTCGGTGACGTCGAGGGCGTACGCGGTCGCCTGGTGGCCGGCCTCGGTGATCTCGGCGGCGAGGGCCTCGACGCGGTCCTTGCGGCGGGCGGTGAGGACCACGCGGTAGCCGGCGGCGGCCAGCTGCCGGGCCGTGGCGGCGCCGATGCCGCTGCTCGCTCCGGTGACGACGGCGATGGGGGCGGACATGGCGGGGCTCCTCGCACAGGTGGACGGTCCGGTCGGTGTGAGGGCCAGGATAGGGCGGGGCGGGGGACACGCTGACTGACGGGTTGTCAGACGATCGGATGTTCCGTGGGTATTTTTCTCCTATGCGTGTGATGTCGAAGGGTGTGACGGGAGCCGCGCTCACGGCGCTGGTGTTCCTGGGTGCCGGGACCGCTGTCGCCTCGGCCGATTCCGGCGTGGCCGGTCCCGTGGTGGCCGGCACCGAATCCGATCTGGCCCATCACGGCCGGGTCTCCCTGTGGGACGGCCGGGTCGGCGTACGGCTGGCCAGCCGCAACGAAGGCCCCGCCGACGTGGCCGAGGCCACCGTGCGGCTCGCCTTCTCCGCCCCCATGGAGGGCGGCCGCGACCTGCCGTCCGGCTGCCTGTGGAGCAGCGCCCGCGTGATCTCCTGCCGGACCGGCGGCCTCCCCGCCGGCGGTGAGTCGGGCGAACTGTCCCTGGAGCTGCGGACCCTCGGCCGCCCGCAGGAACTCACGGTCGACGTCAGCACCGCCTGGCGGGCCGGTGGCATCGACCGCAACCCGGTCAACGACCGGCATCGGGTGCTGGTGCTGGCTACGGGGGATCCGTACGTTTTCTGAGGGGGCGGGATCCGGGATCCGGGATCTTGGATTCTGGATCCGAGATCCTGGCCTTCGGATCCCGGATCCCGGATCCCGGACCTTGGATCCCGGACCTTGGATCCCGGACCTTGGATCCGATATCCAGGATCCGGTTTCTCAGGCGGCGGCGGTGCCGCCGAATTCCCGTACCGCCTCCTCGACGATCGCCTCCAGGCGCGCGTGGTGCGCGCCGCGCCAGTAGACGCGCTCGCACCGCCCGCACCGGGCGAACACGTCGTACGTGTTCTCCGTGCCCCGCTCCAGTCGCTCGCGCACGACGTCCTTGTCGGCCTCCTCCAGGCGGCCGTTGCAGGCGGTGCAGCGGGTCCAGGGGGCGAGGGCGGGGGCGAAGCGCTCCAGGACGTCGCGGAGCTGGTCCTCGGGCCGGTCGCTGTAGACGTACGCGCCCGCCCACAGCTCGCGGCGGCGCAGCAGCCCCCGGTCGCGGGAGAGCATGACCCGCTGTTCGCGCGCGGAGAGCGCGGCCAGGGCCGGGTCGCCGAGGTCCTCGTTCTCGTACGCGGCGTCCACGCCGAGCAGCCGCAGCCGCCGGGCCAGCGTGCCGAGGTGCACGTCGAGCAGGAAGCGGAGCGGCGCGCCGGGCACCCGCTGCGGGCGGACGACGCCCTCCACCTCGACGGTCTCGCCGGCCGACGGCACGTGCGCGGTGTCCACCGGCCGGCCGTCGACGAGGAGCCGGCCGGCCTCGGTGAGCGGGACGCCGAGGGACTCCACGACGTGGCCCAGCGAGGAGACGCCGTCGGTGGTGACGGCGGTGCGTCCGGCGCGCCGGGCGGCGGCGACGAAGACGGCGAGGCCGGGGGCGAAGCTGATCTGGATCTCGGGTCCGTTCACGGGGACAGGATGGCACCGCCCCCGGGGCCGGGCCACGGATTTCCGGCCGCCCCGGCGGGAGCGCCCGGCGGGGCTCCCCGGGAGGCCCGGGGCCGGGATACCGTCCCCCGCATGAAGATCATCGAACTCGGCCCCGGCGACCCGCGCCTGGAGACCGACCTCCTCCCGGTCCTCCTCGAACTGCGCCCGCACCTCACCCCGGAGCTGTTCCGGGACGTGTACGCGCGCGGGCACGCGCAGGGCCTGCGCTTCTCCGCCGCCTACCGTGACGACGGCCGCTGCGTCGGCGTCGCCGGATGGCGGATCGTCGACAACACCAGCGCGGTGCGCAAGCTGTACGTGGACGATCTGGTGACCGCCTCCGCCGAGCGCTCCACCGGCGTCGGCCACGCCCTCATCGCCCATGTGGAAGGCCACGCGCGGGCCGCCGGCTGCACCGAGGTGAGCCTGGACTCCGGCACCCAGCGCACCAGCGCCCACCGCTTCTACCTGCGGGAACGCTTCGACATCGACGCCTTCCACTTCTCCCGGCCGCTTCCCGCCGCCTCGTAACAAGGCGCCTCAGGGCACGGCCGCCGCCCGCGCGTACGCGGCGGGGGAGAGGCCGACGGTGGCGGTGAAGTCGCGGACCAGGTGGGCCTGGTCGCTGTAGCCCAGCTCGGCCGCCAGACCGGCCCAGTCCGGGTGGGCGCCCGCCGGACGGGTCTCCTCCCCGGCCCGCTCCAGGGCCTCGTGGAGGCGGTAGCGCAGGATCACCCACTTCGGGCCGACGCCGACGTGGGAGGCGAACAGCCGCTGGAGGGAGCGGGGCGAGAGCCCCGACAGACGGGCGAGCCGGGCCACCCGCCGCACGCTCCGGTCGGACCGGACCAGCTCCACCAGCTCCATCGCCTGTACGGCGGCCGGATCGGGGGCGGGGCCGTGGGCGAGGAGGAACGCGTCGAGGGCGGCTACCCGCGCCTCGTCGGTCCCGGGCGTGAGCACGGAGGACAGGACGGCCTCCTCGCCGCCGCTGCCGCCCGCCCCCGGGAACGCCTCGGTGAGGGGGAACACGTCGGCCAGCGGCACGCGGCGCCCCGTCCACTCGGACACCGGCAGGGCGGGCGCGAAGGGCCGGAAGCCGCCGGGCCGGAACTGGATCCCGCACACCCGGCCGGTGCCCTCAAGCCGCTTCGTGAACAGCCCGAGCCCGATCCCGGAGACCTCCGCGGAGGACCGGTTCCGGGAGGCGTCGCCCAGCGGCCCGTACCGCTGGAAGACCACGTTGACCGAGGGATGCGGCACGACCCGGGTCTCGTACGGCTCCGGCAGCGCCCAGTCGATCAGCCAGTAGTGCTCCAGCCAGGGGCGCAATTCGGGCGCGGGCAGGTGCCGGCGGAAGCGGACCCGGGAGAAGAGCTCGCCGGGGGTGACGATGCCCCGGGTGTCCCGGCGCGGGGCGGGGTCGGCCATCCTTTGATCGTAGGCCGGAAAGCCCCGGCCGCGCCGCCCCGAGGGAGGGGATCAGGGATCCGTCCGGGCGCGTGGCGGGTTTCTTCAAGACCCGCCCGGGGCGTTTCCCTAGCGTGGGGGCATGACGTACGAAGAGACCTCCCAGCCCCGCGTGAGCGAACTGCTCCGCCTCGCCGCCGACCGGGCCGTCCCGCTGGTCGAGGGCATCGCGGACGCCGACCTCGGCGCACCCACGCCCTGTGCCGAGTACGACGTCCGCGCCCTGCTCAACCACCTGTTCGCCGTGGTCGTGAACTTCCAGGCGCTGGCGGCGAAGGAGGACGCCGACTTCTCGGAGATCCCGGACCGGGTCGCCGGGGCCGGGTGGCGGGCCGGTTTCGCGGCGGAGACCGGACGCCTGGTCGAGGCGTGGGCGGAGCCGGGCGCCGAGGAGGGCACCTCGGGGGCGATGGGGCTGCCGGCCCGCATGGTCGGGGCGATGGTGCTGCTCGACCTCACGGTGCACGCCTGGGACCTGGCGCGGGCCACCGGCCGTGACTTCGAGCCGGACCCGGCGGTGGTGGCCGGGCTGGCCGGCGAGGTGGAGCGGATGGCGCCGATGGCCCGCGAGGCGAAGGTCTTCGGCGAGGCCGTCACCCCGCCGGCCGGGGCGACCCCGTTCGAGCGCCTGCTCGTGACGACGGGCCGCGACCCGCGGGAACACCCCGCGGTCTGAGCCGGGACCGGGGCCGTGACCGCGGGGCGCGCGGTCGGCGGAGCCGGCCGGCGGCGCGCGGGTACGGCGGCGCGTGGCGGCAGGCCCTCTTGTGCGGGGCGGGGAACCGTTCGAAGGTGGCGGCGGAGACGGTTTCCGGCCCGGGGAGGAGCGGTCACATGTCCGGAGCGGGTGCGCGCGGTTGGGGATTCGCGGACGACAGGGGTGTGGAGGCGGTGGCGCCGGCGGTTCCGGCGCGGGTGGTGGCCTACGTCCGGGCGGGGGCGGCCCTGCTGGACCTGGGGGTGGTGCCGGTCGCGGTGTACGGGTCGGGGCACGACGGGCCGGAGCCGGACCCCGCGAAGGACGGCGGGCTCGCGGCGGCCGGGGTGCCGTACCTGGGGCCGGGGCGGGCGCTGGACGAGGAGCGGCTGCGGGCGGTGGCGCCGGACCTGGTGGTGGACGTCACGTACGACGGGAAGAGTCCGTACGCCGTCGACGAGGGGCTCGCGGAACGGCTGGGGGTGCCGCTGGTGGCGCTCTCGGTCGGCGGCGAGCTGCCCCTGGGCGAGATCATCGGCCGGTTCGGGGCGCTGGGCGCGGCCCTCGGCGGACCGGAGGCCGTGGCGGGGGAAGGGCTCGCCGGGCCGGAGGCCGTACCGCCCGCACGGTCCGCCGGACCGGGGGCCGCGGGGGACGGCGGCGGGGAGCTGGCGGCGGCGGAGGAGGCGGTACGGGCGGCGGCCGGGGCGGCGGGGCCGGGGGTGCTGGCGCTCTCCGGGGGCGGGCCGGAGCAGGTGCACCTGGCGCGGCCGGGGGCGTGGCCGGAGCTGGCGCGGCTGGCCGAGCTGGGGGTGCGGTTCCTGGACCCGGGGCCGGGTCCGGGGGCGAACTGGCTGACCGGGGGGTGGGAGCGGGCCGTCGAGGCGGGCCCGGACCTTGTCCTGTACGACGACCGGGCGCACGCGACGTCCCCTGTGGGGCGGGTGCCGGCCGGGGCGCGGCTGGTGCCGTGGAGTCCGGAGGTGCCGCCGAGTCCGGCCGCGTACGCCCGCTTCTTCCGCGCGGTGGCCCGGGCCCTTGAGCCCTGACGCGTCCGGGGCCTGGCCTTCCCGGCCTCGGCGTGCCCGGGGCCTGACGTTTCCGGCCTCGGCGTGCCCGGGGCCTGATGTTCCGGGGCCTGACGCGCCGGGGCCGATGCCCCCGGGTCAGGTCGTCAGGCGGGAGGTGAGGGAGGCGGCGAACTCCTCGGCGCGGGCGAGCTGGGCGCGGAGGTCGGCGACGCGGGCGGCGGCGGCTTCCTCGTAGCGGCGGACGCGGGCGACGAGGAGGGCGCGTTCCTCCTCGTCGAGCTCGGTGTCGGTGCCGGGGAGGTCGGCGGCGAGGCGGTCGACGGAGGTGAGGAGTTCGCGGGTCTCGTCGAGGCCGAAGCCGAGCGGCTGCATGCGGCGGATCACCATGAGGCGGGCCACGTCGGAGTCGGTGTAGAGGGGGAAGCCGCCGGGGGAGGAGGCGGAGGGGACGACGAGTCCGCGGTCCTCGTACTGGCGGATGGTGCGCAGGGGGAGTCCGGTGCGGGCGGCGACCTCGGAGATCTGCATGGGTTCGCAGGTCGCGGCGCGCGCCCCGGGCATGCGGGCGGCGGGGGCGGACGTGCGTACTCCGGTCATGGCGGGGTCCTCCTCGTACGGCGTCTCTGGAACCGACCTCCAAGCATTAGATCCGATTCGTCCTAATTTATTGCGCTATGACGTTCGGAAATCTGGAAGAAGGCGAGAAGGAGACGGCCGGAGAGGGGGAGGGGTCAGGGCCAGACCAGGCAGTACGGCTGGTGGCCGGCCTCGTGCAGGCGGACCGAGAAGTCCTGCCACTCGTGGAGGAGCTGGTAGACGTCGAACGCGTCGCGCGGGCCGCCCCGGTCGGGGACGGTGGACCAGATGAAGGCGGCGGCGCCGACGGACTCCTCGCCGATCGCGCGCAGCGGGTCCACCACGGTCGTGGGGAGCTTCACCACCGCGTAGTCGGGATGGAGGACGACCAGCTCCAGCGGGGGGACCTTGTGCAGGGGCAGGCCCTGGATGCCGGTGAGGACCATCGCGGCTATCGTCTCGGGCTTGATCTTGGAGAACATGCCGCCCATGCCCAGCTCGTCGCCGCCCAGCTCCTCCGGGCGCATCGAGATGGGGACGCGGGCCGCCGTCGCGCCGTCGGGCGCGCCGAAGTACTTGTAGGTCACCCGCAAGCTGCGGCCCCCGAGGGGCGGGCCGTCCCCGGGCTGCTCCGGGGAAGCGCGATGCTCCGGCGCGGCCGGGTCCTCGGCCCGCCGCCGCCGGTGCCTCCCCCGCCGGACAGGCTCCGGACCCAGGTCGTCCGTCCCCTCGCCCGGTCCGCCACCGCGATGCATATCTCCACCCGACTGCTTTTTCTCGGCAACACGAACCCGCCGCGCGACCCGATCATCGTGTCAGTGACCTCCCCCGCGTCACAGCGGTGAAACACCTGTCCGCAAGAAACGCCGTGGCCTCTGACACCATGGATCGCGTGGGCCATCCCCAATGACGCCCCCGCCGTCCCAGTTTCGCAGACGCGGGGAACCGGCGCCTCGGCGTCCGGTACGGAGCGCACGGCGGGGTGTCCACACCGTCCTTCTGTACCAGACGTCGTACTCGCAGGTCAGGATCACTGTGTCGTATTCATACGAAGCCCCAGTCTCACAGACGCTTTTCGACCGCGCGTCCCTTGTGACGCCCGGCGGCGTGAACTCACCGGTGCGTGCCTTCCGGGCCGTGGGCGGTACGCCCCGCTTCATGGTGTCCGGTACGGGTCCGTACCTCACGGACGCGGACGGTCGGGAGTACGTCGACCTCGTCTGCTCGTGGGGGCCGATGATTCTCGGCCACGCGCACCCCGAGGTCACCGCCGCCGTGCAGGCCGCGGTGGCGCGCGGCACCTCCTTCGGCACCCCCGGTGAGGGCGAGGTCGCGCTCGCCGAGGAGATCGTCGCCCGGGTCGAGCCGGTCGAGCAGGTCCGCCTGGTCTCCTCCGGCACCGAGGCCACGATGTCCGCGATCCGGCTCGCCCGCGGCTTCACCGGGCGCGCGAAGGTCGTCAAGTTCGCCGGCTGCTACCACGGCCACGTGGACGCGCTGCTGGCCGCGGCGGGCTCCGGCGTCGCCACCTTCGGCCTGCCCGACACGCCCGGCGTGACCGGCGCGCAGGCGGGCGACACGATCGTGCTGCCGTACAACGACCTGGAGGCCGTGCGGGCGGCGTTCGCCGCGCACCCGGGCGAGATCGCCTGTGTGATCACCGAGGCGTCGCCGGGCAACATGGGCGTCGTCCCGCCGCTGCCCGGCTTCAACCAGGGCCTGGCGGACCTGTGCCGGGAGAACGGCGCGCTGTACGTCTCCGACGAGGTCATGACCGGTTTCCGTACGAGCCGGGCCGGCTGGTACGGCGTGGACGGCGTGAAGCCCGACCTGATGACCTTCGGCAAGGTCATGGGCGGCGGCTTCCCGGCGGCGGCCTTCGGCGGCCGCGCCGACGTGATGGGCCACCTGGCCCCGGCGGGCCCCGTCTACCAGGCGGGCACCCTCTCCGGGAACCCGGTCGCGACCGCCGCCGGGCTCGCGCAGCTGCGGCTGCTCGACGAGGCCGCGTACGCGACGGTGGACGCGGTCTCGAAGGAGATCCAGGGCCTGGTCACCGGGGCGCTGGCGAAGGAGGGCGTGGCGCACCGGCTCCAGACCGCGTCCAACATGTTCTCGGTCTTCTTCACCGCCGACGAGGTGCGGAACTACGACGAGGCGAAGCGGCAGGAGGCGTTCCGGTTCAACGCCTTCTTCCACTCGATGCTCGCGGACGGCGTCTACCTGCCGCCGTCGGCCTTCGAGTCGTGGTTCGTCTCGGCCGCCCACGACGAGCGCGCGGTCGAGCGGATCGCCGCCGCGCTGCCCGCCGCCGCCCGCGCCGCCGCGGAGGCCACCGCATGAGCGCCGACACGAAGCAGGACGTCACCGTCGTCCACCTGATGCGCCACGGCGAGGTGCACAACCCGGACGGCGTGCTCTACGGGCGCCGCCCCGGCTACCACCTCTCCGAGCTGGGCCGGAAGATGGCCGACCGGGTGGCGGAGTCGCTGACCGAGCGGGACATCACGTACGTCGTCGCCTCCCCGCTGGAGCGGGCGCAGGAGACGGCCGCGCCGATCGCCAAGGCGCACGGCCTGGAACTGGCCACCGACGAGCGGCTGATCGAGGCGGCGAACGTCTTCGAGGGCAAGACCTTCGGCGTCGGCGACGGGGCGCTGCGCCGCCCGGCCAACTGGAAGCACCTGACCAACCCCTTCCAGCCGTCCTGGGGCGAGCCGTACATCGAGCAGGTCGTCCGGATGATGGGCGCGCTGGACGCGGCGAGGGACGCGGCGCGCGGGCACGAGGCGGTGCTGGTCAGTCACCAGCTGCCGATCTGGATCGTGCGGTCCTTCGTGGAGCGGCGCCGGCTGTGGCACGACCCGCGGCGGCGGCAGTGCACGCTGGCCTCGCTGACCTCGTTCACGTACCGCGGTGACCGGATCGTGTCGGTCGGCTACAGCGAGCCGGCGATCGACCTGGTGCCGGTGCACCTGCGGGCGGGCGCCAAGCCGGTCAAGGGCAAGGCGAAGGCGTTCGGGGCCTAGGTTCCGGCGACCGCCCCGGCGGGAGACCCCCGTGCGCTGGACAGGGCGGGCGGGGCCGGGCACAGTGCGGGGCGGTCGAATGATGTACATGTCATTCGATCGCCCCGTCATTCGATTGCTCTGAAATTTTTGTGCGATTGACTGGAACCTCCGTGTTCATCCCCACATCTCACTCATTGTCGGTTTGGATGATGTTTCGGGTCAAACAGCAGCGCGAATGGGGATGACATGCGCGGGATCAGTCGAAGGGGCCTTCTCGGAGCGGGCGTCGGTGCCGCCGCCGCACTCGGCATCGCGGGATGCGGGACGGACGGCGCGGAGAAGAAGGGCAGTTCCGGGCCGGCCCAGGGCGGCGGCAGCGGGACCGACGGGCCCGTGACGCCCGCCCCCACCAAGGAGGACGCGCGTCCGATCGGCGACGGTTCCACCGCCGACACCGGCAAGCAGCCCCACCAGCCCGACGCCCCCGTCCCCCTCGAACCCGGCCAGACCCCGCCCCAGTTCGTCGTCTTCTCCTGGGACGGCGCCGGCGAGGTCGGCAACGGCCTCTTCCCCCGCTTCCTGGACCTGGCGAAGAACCACGACGCCGCCATGACCTTCTTCCTCTCCGGCGTCTACCTGCTGCCCGAGTCCAAGAAGGACCTCTACCGGCCGCCGAACAACCGGGTCGGCGCCTCCGACATCGGCTACCTCACCGACGACCACATCAAGGACACGCTGAAGAACGTCCGCCGGGCCTGGCTCGAAGGACACGAGATCGGCACCCACTTCAACGGGCACTTCTGCGGCGGCTCCGGCTCCGTCGCCAACTGGACCCCCGCCCAGTGGCA
Source organism: Streptomyces termitum (assembly GCF_014650175.1). Taxonomy (GTDB): domain Bacteria; phylum Actinomycetota; class Actinomycetes; order Streptomycetales; family Streptomycetaceae; genus Streptomyces; species Streptomyces termitum. Next base: position 97,617 of record NZ_BMUL01000019.1, on the reverse strand, counting down.
GAGCGAGATCGACCAGGCCATGGGCTTCGTCACCCGCTGGAAGACGAACACCGGCTGGACCGACCTCGACCCGCTGCCCTTCGACTACTCCAAGGAGCTCGTCGGCGGCCGCACCCCCTGCCTCCTCGGCCGGGACAACCTGCTGCCCACCGCCAAGCGCCTCGGCTGGCGCTACGACGCCAGCTCGCCCGGCGGCATCCAGACCTGGCCGGTCAAGCGCCAGGACATCTGGGACTTCCCGCTCCAGGCCGTGCCCTTCCCCGGCCACTCCTTCGAGGTCCTGTCCATGGACTACAACATCCTCGCGAACCAGTCCAAGAACAGCACCAAGGGCATGCCCTCCCGCTACCCGGGCTGGCGCAAGCAGGCCACCGAGGCGCTGATCGCGGGCTTCACGCGCGCGTACGAGACGAATCGCGCGCCCTTCTTCGTCGGCAACCACTTCGAGCAGTGGAACGGCGGCATCTACATGGACGCCGTCGAGGAGGCACTCAAGGCGATGGCCGGGAAGAAGGACGTCCGGCTGGTCTCGTTCCGCCAGTTCACCGACTGGATGGACGTGCAGGACCCGCTGGTCCTGGACCGCCTGCGCGGCCTCGGCGTCGGCCAGAAGCCGGCCGGCGGCTGGAACTCCTACCTGCGGCCGGCCGCGACCGGCACCGCCTCGGGCACCCCCGCCACGCCGTGACCGCCGCCGCCCCTCGGCATCCCGCCACGCCGTGACCGCCGCCCCCCCGGGCGTCCCGCCGCGCCGTGACCGGCCCCCCCGCCGGGGGCCGGGGCCGGGCCGATTCCGGCGGGCGGCTTAGGCGATCTTGACAAGGGGCATCACGGGCACGTAGGGGGGTGCCCAAGATCCCCCAAACGCCCATGCGAAACTTTTCACATGAGCCTTAGCCGTGGCCTCCGTCCTGCCCCCCGGCGCGTCCTCGCGACCGCCGGCGCGCTGTCCGCCGCCCTCGTGCTCTCCGCCTGCGGCGGCGGGGACGCCGACGACACCTCGGGCGGCGGCAACACCAACTTCGTCACCAGCAAGGGCGGCATCTCCACCGCGGCCAAGGGCGAGCGCGCCGACATCGACACCATCGCGGGCGAGACCCTCGACGGCACGAAGCTCGACGTCGCCGACCTCAAGGGCAAGGTCGTCGTCCTCAACGCCTGGGGCTCCTGGTGCGGCCCCTGCCGCGCCGAGGCCCCCCACTTCGCCAAGGCGGCGGAGGCGTACAAGGGCAAGGACGTCGCCTTCGTCGGCCTCAACACCCGCGACTTCAACAAGCAGCAGGCCCTCACCTTCGAAGAGGACTACAAGGTCCCCTACCCGAGCCTGTACGACCCCGACGGCAAGCTGATCCTCTTCGGCTTCCCCAAGGGCACCCTCAGCCTCAAGGGCATCCCCTCCACCGTCGTCCTCGACAAGGAGGGCAAGATCGCGGCCCGCGCCCTGATGGCCCTCGACGAGACCAAGCTCCGGTCCATGATCGACCCGCTGCTCCAGGAGAAGTGAGCCGGTGAACGAGACCGTCACCAGCGGAGCCCTGCTGCTCGCCTTCCCCGTCGCCCTCCTGGCCGGGCTGGTCTCCTTCTTCTCGCCGTGCGTGCTCCCGCTCGTCCCCGGCTACCTCAGCTACGTCACCGGCGTCACCGGCACCGACCTCGCCGAGAACCGGCGCGGCCGGATGGCCGCCGGATCGCTCCTCTTCGTCGCCGGCTTCACCGCCGTCTTCGTCTCCGGCGGCGCCCTCTTCGGCTTCTTCGGCGCCACCCTCCAGGAGTACAGCGGGACGCTCAGCACGGTCCTCGGCGTCTTCATGATCCTCATGGGGCTGTTCTTCGCCGGGCTGATGCCCTGGTTCACCCAGCGCGAGTTCCGCTTCCACCGGAAGCCCGTCACCGGCCTCCTCGGCGCCCCCGTCCTCGGCGCCCTCTTCGGCATCGGCTGGACCCCCTGCATCGGTCCGACCCTCGCCTCCGTCAACGCCCTCGCCCTCGAACAGGCCAGCGCCGGCCGGGGAGCGATCCTCGCCCTGGCGTACTGCCTCGGCCTCGGCGTCCCCTTCGTCCTCGCCGCCGTCGCCTTCCGCAAGGCCCTCGGAGCGTTCGGCTGGGTGAAGAAGCACTACGTCTGGGTGATGCGGATCGGCGGCGCCATGATGGTCGTCACCGGCATCCTGCTCCTCACGGGCATCTGGGACAGCATGGTCTCCACGATGCAGGGCTGGTCCAGCGGTTTCACGGTGGGAATCTGATCCATGAGCACGACCGACACGACCGGCACGACCGGCGAGCACCCGGCGGCCGACGAGGCCGACACGCCCTCCGCGACCGACGCGGCCGGCGCGGCCGACACGTCCCCGGGGGACGAGGCGGCCGGCGCGGACCTGTCCACCGCGCCCAAGGAGGACCCGGCCGGGCCCGCCCCCGGCGGCCCCACCCTCGGGGCCGTCGGCTGGATCCGCTGGTTCTGGCGCCAGCTCACCTCCATGCGGGTGGCGCTCATCCTGCTGTTCCTGCTCTCCCTGGGCGCCGTCCCCGGCTCCCTCATCCCGCAGAACAGCGTGGACGAGCTCAAGGTCGCCGACTTCAAGAAGGCGCACGAGACCCTCACCCCGCTCTACGAGAAGCTCCAGCTGTTCGACGTCTACGGCTCGGTGTGGTTCTCCGCGATCTACATCCTGCTGTTCGTCTCGCTCATCGGCTGCATCGTGCCGCGCACCTGGCAGTTCGTCGGCCAGCTCCGCAGCCGCCCGCCGGGCGCCCCCAAGCGGCTCACCCGCCTCCCCGCCTACACCACCTGGCGCACCGAGGCCGAGCCCGAGCAGGTCCGCGAGGCCGCCCGCGCCCTCCTCAAGGGCCGCCGCTTCCGCGCCCACACGGTGGACGACGCGGTCGCCGCCGAGAAGGGCTTCCTGCGGGAGGTCGGCAACCTGGTCTTCCACATCGCGCTCATCGTCATGCTGGTCGCCTTCGCCTGGGGCGTCCTCTTCAAGTCCGAGGGCGGCAAGCTGATCGTCGAGGGCGACGGCTTCTCCAACACGCTCACCCAGTACGACGACTTCAAGTCCGGCTCCCAGTTCGCCACCGACGAGCTGGAACCGTTCGGCTTCACCCTGAACAGCTTCACCGGCACCTACGAGAAGACCGGCCCGCAGCGCGGCACCCCCCGCACCTTCGAGGCGGACGTCACCTACACGCGCGGCGACGGCAAGGACGAGAAGGCCGTCATCCGGGTCAACCAGCCGCTGAAGGTCGGGGACTCCAAGGTCTACCTGATCTCCCACGGCTACGCCCCCGTCCTCACCGTCAAGGACGGCCGCGGCAAGGTCGTCTTCAACGGCGCCGTGCCCATGCTGCCGGTCGACAACAACATCACCTCGACCGGCGCGGTCAAGGTCATGGACGGCTACCGCGACAAGAACGGCAAGCGGGAGCAGCTCGGCTTCACGGCCTTCTTCGTGCCGACCTTCGCCGGCGCGGGGAAGGGCACCATGGTGTCCCAGTTCCCCGGGCTCGACTTCCCCGTCCTCGCCCTCACCGGCTTCCACGGCGACCTGCGCGTCGACTCCGGCCTGCCGCAGAACGTCTACCAGCTCGACACCTCCAAGATGACCCAGTACAAGGTCGACGGAGGCACCGGGGTCGCCAAGCGGCTGCTGCCCGGCGAGACGATGACCCTGCCCGACGGCGCCGGCTCGATCACCTTCGAGAAGGAGATCAAGGAGTGGGCGAGCTTCCAGGTCTCCCAGCAGCCCGGCAACGGCCTCGCCCTCACCGGCGCCGTCGCCGCCATCGCCGGCCTCACCGGCTCCCTCTTCATCCAGCGGCGCCGGGTCTGGGTCCGCGCCGTCCGCGGTGACGACGGCACGACCGTCGTCGAGATGGCGGGCCTCGGCCGCAGCGAGTCCGCCAAGCTGCCCGAGGAGCTCGCCGATCTCGCGGTCGCGCTCACCGCCCAGGCGCCCCCGGCGCCCGAACCTGCCGAAGCAGAAGCATCAGAAGGGGCCGAGAAGTGATCCTCGCCGCCGAGACCAACGCGAGCCTGGCGCAGATGAGCAATACGCTCGTCTACTCCTCGATGGCCGTCTACACCCTGGCCTTCCTCGCCCACATCGCCGAGTGGGTGTTCGGCAGCCGCAGCAAGGTCGGCCGCACCGCCGCCGCGCTGACGCCGTCGAAGACCGCGCCCGCCACCGTGTCCGTCCAGGTCAAGAAGGCCGGCGGGACCGCCGTCCTGGACCGGCCCGAGGTCATCACCCGGTCCGCCGCCGGCACCCGCGACGTCCCGGACGGCCCCGGTGCCGCCGGCGGCACCGTCAAGGGCGACCTGTACGGCCGGATCGCCGTCTCCCTCACCGCCCTCGGCTTCCTGATCGAGGCGGCCGGCGTGATCTCCCGCGCCATCGCCGTGCAGCGCGCCCCCTGGGGCAACATGTACGAGTTCTCCACCACCTTCTCCACGGTGGCGGTCGGCGCCTACCTCGGCTTCCTGGTCGCGAAGAAGAACGTCCGCTGGATCGGCCTGCCCCTGGTGACCACGGTCCTGCTCGACCTGGGCCTCGCCACCACCTGGCTCTACAGCGACAGCGACCAGCTCGTCCCGGCCCTCGACTCGTACTGGCTGTGGATCCACGTCTCCACCGCCATCTTCTGCGGCGCCGTCTTCTACCTCGGCGCGGTCGCCACCCTGCTCTACCTGTTCCGCGACTCGTACGAGAGCAAGCTGGCCGGCGGCGGCACGCCCAGCGGCTTCGCCCGCTCGGTCCTGGAGCGGCTGCCCGCCGCCGCGACCCTCGACAAGTTCGCCTACCGGGTCAACGCGGCGGTCTTCCCGCTGTGGACCTTCACGATCATCGCGGGCGCCATCTGGGCCGGCGACGCGTGGGGCCGCTACTGGGGCTGGGACGCCAAGGAGGTCTGGTCCTTCATCACCTGGGTCGGCTACGCCGCCTACCTGCACGCCCGCGCCACCGCCGGCTGGAAGGGCCGCAAGGCCGCGTACATCGCGCTCATCGCCTTCGGCTGCTTCCTCTTCAACTACTACGGCGTGAACATCTTCGTGAACAGCAAGCACTCCTACGCGGGCGTCTAGCCCCGGCCCGCACCACGCCGCCGCCCCCGCCCCGGGTCCCCTCCCGGGCCGGGGGCGGCGGCGGTTCCACCGGTCCCCTCCCGGACGCGGTGTCAGTCCTTCTTGGGCGGCAGGCAGGAGGTGGCGGGGGGTGTGCCCCGGGGCCAGGCGATCTGGACGAAGCGCTGGGTGCCGTCGGGGGCGAGCTCCACGATGGGGACGGCCTTGTTGTAGGGGTTGCCGTGGTTGTCGAGGCAGATCCAGCCGCTGGCGCCCTGGACCCGCAGGGAGCCCTTGACCTGCGGCCACTGGGTGCCGACGTCGGCGAGCGCGGGGTAGGGGGCGTCGGCGGGGGTGGCCTGGCGGATGGCGTGGACGGCGGTGGCCATGGCGTCGTACGCGACGATCGCCTGCCCGTCGTGGAGCGGGACCGGCTTGGGGTCGGCGCGGGCGATGTCGGTGAGGAAGGTGCGGTAGGCGACGGTGGAGCCGCCGGTGGCGGGGACGGGCCGGCCGGGGGCGGGCTGCCAGGCGTCGGGGTGGGCGAGGGCGGCGTAGCGGACGGTGAGGCGCTTGCCGAGGACGGTGCGGTCGAGCTTGTCGTCGGTGCCGAGGTAGGAGCCCTCGTCGCCGGTGAGGACGGTGAAGGAGCGTTCGGTGCAGCCGCGGGCGCCGAGCGCGTTGATGAACTGGCGGAGCTGGGTGTGGCGGCCGGCGAAGAAGACGGTCTCGGCGCGGGTGTCGCAGATCAGGTGGGTGATCTGGCGGAAGGTGTTGGCGGTGGTGCCCTCCTGGGTGTTGTCGGCGGGGGAGGTGTAGAGCTGCGGTTCGTAGGGGGCGCCCTTGAGGGAGGCGGCGAAGGCGGAGCGGAGGGTGTCGATGTAGTGGTCGCCGGTGCGGGAGTCCTGGACGAGGATCGCGCGGGCGGCGTCGACCTTGCCGAAGTGGGCGAGGGCGTCGGCCTCGTCGCCGTTGGTGGGGGAGACCCGGGCGAGGCCGGGGTAGCGGTCGCGGCCGGGGCCGTTGGCGAGGTCGTCGGCGGTGATGGTGGTGCCGACGACGGCGATCCCGGCGCCGGTGAGGGCGGTGACGGCGTCGCGGACCTCGCCGGAGGAGGTGGCGACGCCGGAGACGGCGCGGAGCCGGTCGGGGGCGCCGGTCATGGCGGTGAGCCGGTCGACGACGGTGCGCCAGTGGGCGTTGCGGTTGCCGGTGTTGGCGAGGACGAGCCGGATCTTGGGGGTCTCGCTGTTGGACTCGTGGTTGGCCCGGTACTGGTAGGCGTGGGCGCCCTGGAGTTCGCGGAGGATCTTGACCTGGGTGCCGTGGTCGGCGGCGGTGATCGGCAGCAGCAGGGCGACGGTGGCGTACTCGCCGTCCTTGAGGGAGGCGTTCTCCCGGCCGATGGCGGCGGTGACGGCGGTGAGGGACGGGACGCGGAAGTCGTGTCCGGTGCCGTTGACGCCGACGCACTCGGTGCTGCCGGAGGGGCGGGCGACGCCGGGCGCGCAGGAGCGGTCCTCGGGGGCCAGGTAGCGGCTCAGGCCGTAGCCGCCGAGGCCGGCGACGAGGGCGAGGGCGACGAAGAGGGTGAGGAACTTCTGCCGCGGGGTCCAGAAGAGGCGGCGGCGCAGCCGGTCGAGCATGGGTCAGTCTCCGTCCTCGCGGCCGGGCGGCAGCGACAGCTCCCGCCAGGCGCGGATGTCCCGCGGCCACTGTCCGGCCGCGTCCCACAGCGGACCGCTGCCGGTGAGGTGGCGGCCGGAGAGCCGGCGCAGTTCGTGCGCCAGCCGGTCGGCGACCTCCTCGTCGGGCAGCGCGAGCGGATCGGTGAGCAGCCATACGGCGTGCAGCAGGCGCCGTAGGGAGAGGTGCAGTTCGGCGGCGTCGGGGTCGAGGCCGCCGGGGAGGTCGGGGGCGGGGGTCTGGCCGAGGGCGACGGCCCGGCGCGGGTCGGGTCCGGTGCGGCCCCTGTCGCGGGGGTAGGGGGCGGCGGCGATGAAGCGGAGGCGGCCGAGCCAGCCGAGGACGTCGGGTTCGGGGAAGGTGAGCCGGAGGTGGGCGACGGCCTCGGCGGTGGTGCCGAGGGCGAGGTCGTGGTGGAGCCGGTACGGGCCGGGCTGGGGGCCGTAGTGGCGGCGCAGGGTCTCGTGGACGGCGCGCCAGGCGGCGTGGTGGGGGTGGTCGTCGTCCTCGAAGCGGAGCCGGTGCAGGAGCAGGGCGCGCAGCAGCGGGTCGCCGACGAAGTGGCCGGGGTGCTCGGTCCAGTGCTCGGCGCGCAGCAGGTCGCGGACGCGGAGGGCGACGTCGCCGTCGAGGGATTCGCCGGGGAGGCGGGCCTGGGCGAGGCGGCGGGCGGACTCCTCGTCGTGGGCGGCGGCGAGGACGGTGTAGGGGCCGGTGCGGGGCACCGGGAGGAGGGCGGCGAGGAGGGCGGGGGCGACCGGCACGGGGGCGGCGTCCTCGCGGAGTTCGACGGTGAGGTCGAGGAGGTCGCCGGGGGTGAGGGTGGCGCGGGCGGCGGGCGGGGCCTCGCCGGCGGCGCGGGCGAGGAGGTCGACGCCGAGGGGCCGGCCGCCGGTGAGCCGGTGGACGGCGCGGGAGAGGGTGGCGGGGGTGCGGCCCGCGGGGTCGTGGCGGTCGAGGGCGGCGCGGGTCTGGGTGGGGGTGAGCGGGGGGAGTTCGACGGCGAGGAGGCCGGAGCCGACGCGGTCGGTGCGCGGGCAGGGTGCCTGGTGGGCGGTCTCGGGCAGCCGGGCGCGGGTGGCGTGGCGCAGGGCCTCGTGGTCGCGGGCGCGGGAGGCGGTGAGGAGGACGGTGTGGTCGCGGCGGCCGGTGGCGCGGGCCCGCAGGACCGGTTCGACGAGGGCGCGGCCGACGGGCGCGTGGGCGTTGTCGAGGAGGATGAGGGGCCTGCCGACGCGGGTGCCGCGGCGCAGTCCGGTGTAGGCGCGGTGGAGGTCCTCGGTGAGGGTGAGGACGAGGAAGGACTCGGCCTCCTCGCGGCGGGGGCCGCCCTGGCCGAAGTCGACGGCGAGCTGCTGGAGTCCGGCGCGGCCCCGGCCACCGGCGGTGCGGTAGCCGCCGAACCAGTCCTCGGGGGCCTTCTTGAAGCGGCTGAAGAACTCCTCGACGACGGTTTCGACGGTGGCCTCGGCGATGAGTCCGGCGAAGGGGACGCCCGCGTCGGCGGCGGTGCCGGCGAGTTTGGCGAGGACCTTACCGACCCAGGAGGCGGCGGCGGCCCGGCCGGCGTCGACGGTGGCGAGGAGGGGGCCGAGGCGCTGGAGGTCGCGGCGGGCCCGCTCGTCGTCCTCGCGGGTCCAGCCGACGGAGGCGACGGCGACGAGGGCGAGGGAGAGCCGGGGGAAGGGGACGGGCCGGACGGCCTCGCCGCGCTGTCCGAGCTGGACGGCGAGTTCGGCGAGGGCGCCGGTGAGCGGGGTCCAGCCGGGCCCGTGGTCGGCGGGTTCCTCGACGGCGGCGCAGTCGAGGAGGGCGAGCGGGGTGAAGCCCCGGTAGCGGTTGCGGACCTCTTTGAGGAGGACGGTCTTGCCCATGCCGCGGCCGCCGGTGAAGACGGTGACGGGCGGGTCCTCGCCGTGTTCGAAGGGCACCCGCCCGTGGCCGTACGGCCCGAGGCCGATGAGGCGGGCGGCGAGGCCGCCCGGTTCCAGCACCGCTTCGCGGCCGTACAGCTCTCTGTCCACCCGCCACCCCCGTCGCAGTCAACTCAAGAATATCCGGGGCGAGTTGGGAACTGGAGGGGTGTGCGGGCTTCGTTGCGGAGGTGTTGCGGTCCCGGGTCACACGGCGAGGCCGGCGGTCTCCTCGTAGGGGAAGAGGGCGAGCGGGGCGTCGCGCTGGAAGAAGGTCCGGGCGCGGGTCAGCGCGGCCTCGTCGGCGCGGATGCGGCCGGGGCGGGAGGCGGTGCCGGTGAGGACGCCGCCGAAGCGCATCCGCAGGTAGGCGGCCGAGTGGTGGAGGGCGGTGGTCAGGCCGTCGGCGACGACGTGCTCGTCGTGGGCCATGGCGGTGACGCCCCACAGGGTGCCGCCGGCCATCCGCTCCTTGAAGTCGGAGTCCGGCACGTTGAGCCAGCCGGACCAGTGGTCGAGGTAGCGCTTGGTCTGGGCGGAGAGGGTGTACCAGTAGAGGGGGGAGACGATGACGACGTCGGTGGCCTCGACGGTGGCCCGCCGCAGCTCCTCCTCGACCTCGCCGAGCCGGTGGCCGTCCTCGTGCCGGCCGTCCTGGAAGTCGGGCAGGTCGAGCCGGTTGAGGTCGACCCAGCGGCGGGGGACACCGGCGGGGAGGTGGGCGGCGGCCTCGCGGGCGAGGAGTTCGGAGTTGCCGTCGGAGCGGGAGCTGCCGAGGACGAAGAGGAAGGAGCGGTCCGCGCCGCTTCCGGTGTCGGTGGTCATGTCTGCTCCGGTCTGCTGGGCGCGCGGCGGCGCGTGTGACGGCGGGTGCCCCCGTGCCAACTGCCCGTCGCGCGCGGGTATTCCGCTCCCGTTTTCTTTCCGGTCGGACCGGCCCGATCGGTTCCGCCGATGGGGGCATCGGCAGGACGCCCCGGCGGCGCGTGGACCGGGCCCGGGGCCCGTTCGTAGCGTCGGGGGCATGAGAAACGAGACCAGGGGAACCGTCGAACTGACCCTCGCCATGGTGCTGTCGGGCACCCTCGGCGTCTTCGTCGTGGAGTCCGGGGCGTCGCCCTTCGAGGTGGTGTTCTTCCGCTGCCTCTTCGGCGCGGCGGCGCTCGGCCTGTACAGCCTGGCGCGGGGCTACCTCACCGGGCACGGCTTCACCCGCCGGACCTTCGGCCTGGCGGTCCTCGGCGGGGCGTTCGTCGTCTTCAACTGGGTCCTCCTCTTCGAGGCGTACGCGGCGACCTCGATCTCGCTGGCCACGGTCGTCTACCACACGCAGCCGTTCTTCCTGGTGCTGCTGAGCGCCCTGTTCCTGCGGGAGCGGATCCCGGCGGGGAAGCTGGGCTGGCTGGCGGTGGCCTTCGCCGGGCTGGTGCTGGTGTCGGGGGTCCGGCCGGGCGACGCGGCCTCGCTGACCGGCCTCGGCTACGCGCTGGCCGCCGCCGTCCTGTACGCGCTGGCCACGGTCGTCACCCGGAGGATCACCGGGGTGCGGCCGCACCTGATCGCGCTCGTGCAGGTGGCGGCGGGGGTGCCGCTGCTGCTGCCCTTCGCCGACCCGGGCGCGGTCTCGGGGCTCGGCGCGGGCTGGGGCTGGCTGGCCGGTCTGGGCCTGATCCACACCGGCCTGATGTACGTCCTCATGTACGCGGCGTACGCCGAGCTGCCCACCGCGAAGATCGCGGTCCTGGCCTTCACCTATCCGGCGGTCGCGATGCTGGTCGACTGGGCGGTGTACGGGCACCACATCGGGCTCGTGCAGGCGCTGGGCGTGCCGCTGATCGTGCTGGCGAGCCTGCGGGTCACTCTCGGGCGAGCCGCCGCGCCTGCTCCACGAACAGCCGCACGTGGGCCGGAAGCCGCTTCCCCCGTCGCCACGCGAGCTGGGTGAAGAGGGTGAAGGGCGGCTCCCAGTCGAGGGCCGCAAGGGTCCCGGCGGCCAGTTCCTCCCGGACGGCGACGCGGGGCAGCAGCACGATCCCGAGCCCGGACGCGACGGCCCGCTTGCTCGCCTCGACGGTGCCGAACTCCAGGAAGCCGGGCCGCCACGGGGCCAGCTCGGCCTCGAAGAGGTCCCGGTAGGCGCAGCCCGGCTCGGTGCCGACGAGGGCGGTGCCCGCCAGGTCGGCCGTGGTCAGCGCGGTGCGGGCGGCGAGCGGGTGGCCGGGGGCGGCGACCAGGACGAGCGGTTCGGGCCCCAGGACCTCGGTCTCCAGTCCTTCGTACGAGGTCTCGGCCTCCATCAGGAACCCGAGGTCGTAGGTGCCCCGGCGCAGCGCCTCCCGGGCCGCGTCGCCGAGGGTGGGGCGCAGCGAGAGCCGGATGCCCGGGTGGCGGTGGTGGACGTACTCCAGGAGCGGCGGGAGCCGGTAGGTGGAGAGGGATTCCATGGTGGCGACGGAGATCGTCCCGGCCGCCTCCCCGGCGGTGACCGCCTCCCGGGCCTCCCCGGCGAGCTCGGCCATGCGGCGCGCGTAGGGCAGCAGCCGCTCACCGGCGGGGGTGAGCCGGATGTGGCCGCCGAGCCGGTCGAAGAGTTCGGCGCCGAGGGACGTCTCCAGGGCTCTGACCTGGGCGGTCACGCTGGACTGGGCGTAGCCGAGTTCGGCGGCGGCGCGGGTGAAGGAGAGGACCTCGGCGACCTTCTCGAAGGTCGCGAGGAGGCGCAGCTCCATCAGGCGCCCTTCTCCTCGCCGTCCTCCCGGGCCTCCCCGCCCTCGCGCCGCTTGAGCTCCTCCTCGCGGCGGCGCAGGTCGGCCTCCCAGTCCTTGAGGACGTCCTCGTCCTTGGGGGCGTCCTGGTCCCGGGGGGAGTCCCCGGCCCCGGGGGCGTTCCCGTCGCGCTTCCGCTTCTCCTCGGAGAGGTACTTCAGGAACTCGGGGTTGTCGTCGGGGGCGACCCAGCCGCCCCGCCCGGCGCGGCGGCGCTCCTTGCCTGCGGCGAGCCAGCCGATGGAGCCGACCAGCGGGAAGAGGAGGACGACGAGCACCCAGACCACCTTGGGGAGGTGCTTGACCTCGTCCTCGGGGGTGTTCAGGCAGTCGATGAAGGCATAGATCAGCAGCGCCAGCGGCAGGATGAACATCAGCGCCCTGAGCATGTGGGACAGCCCCCTGGAAGCGGTGGCGGGGGCGCGTCGAGGCGGCCCCGGTGACATGCCCAGCCTAGCCGGTGACCGATACTTGCCCGTATGGCTTACGACGATCTCCGCTCGCTGCTCAGGGCTCTGGAGCGTGAAGGCGACCTCAAGCGCATCAAGGCCGAAGTCGACCCGTACCTGGAGGTCGGGGAGATCGTCGACCGGGTGAACAAGGCGGGAGGGCCCGCGCTCCTCTTCGAGAACGTGAAGGGCTCCTCGATGCCCCTCGCGATGAACGTGTTCGGCACGGACCGGCGCCTGCTCAAGGCGCTGGGTCTGAAGTCGTACGCGGAGATCGGCGAGAAGATCGGCGGTCTGCTCAAGCCCGAGCTGCCGCACGGTTTCGTGGGCGTCCGGGAGGCATTCGGCAAGCTGGGCTCGATGGTCCACGTGCCGCCGAAGAAGGTGAAGCAGGAGGCGGCCCCGGTCCAGGAGGTCGTCCTGACCGGTGACGACGTGGACCTCGACCGGCTGCCCGCGCTCTTCACCTGGCCGAAGGACGGCGGCTCCTTCTTCAACCTGGGCCTCACCCACACCAAGCACCCCGAGACCGGCGTGCGGAACCTGGGCCTCTACCGGCTCCAGCGCCACGACAGGCGCACCATCGGCATGCACTGGCAGATCCACAAGGACAGCCGGAACCACTACGCGGTCGCCGCCGCGCGCGGTGAGCGGCTGCCGGTCGCCATCGCCTTCGGCTGCCCGCCGGCCGTGACGTACGCCTCGACGGCGCCGCTGCCGGGCGACATCGACGAGTACCTCTTCGCGGGCTTCGTGCAGGGCAAGAGGATCGAGATGGTGGACTGCAAGACGGTCCCGCTCCAGGTCCCGGCGCAGGCCGAGGTGGTGATCGAGGGCTGGCTGGAGCCGGGCGAGATGCTGCCCGAGGGCCCCTTCGGCGACCACACGGGCTTCTACACGCCGCAGGAGCCGTTCCCCGCGCTGAGGATCGACTGCGTGACGATGCGCAGGCGTCCGCTGCTCCAGTCGATCGTGGTCGGCCGGCCGCCGACCGAGGACGGGCCGCTGGGCCGGGCGACGGAGCGCTTCTTCCTGCCGCTCCTCAAGATCATCGTGCCGGACATCGTGGACTACCACCTGCCGGAGTCGGGCGGCTTCCACAACTGCGCGATCGTGTCGATCGACAAGAAGTACCCGAAGCACGCGCAGAAGGTGATGCACGCCATCTGGGGCGCGCACATGATGTCGCTGACCAAGCTGATCATCGTGGTCGACAAGGACTGCGACGTGCACGACCTGCACGAGGTGTCCTGGCGGGCGCTGGGCAACACCGACTACGCGCGCGACCTCACGGTCGTCGAGGGCCCGGTCGACCATCTGGACCACGCCTCCTACCAGCAGTTCTGGGGCGGCAAGGCGGGCATCGACGCGACGAAGAAGCTGCCGGAGGAGGGCTACACCCGGGACGGCGGCTGGCCGGACATGGTGGAGTCCGACCCGGCGACGGCGGCCCTGGTGGACCGCCGCTGGAAGGAATACGGACTCTGATGACCACGGCCGCGGTGCCGGGCGCGCAGCCCGGCCGCACGAAAGCCTTCCTCCGGCTGGTGATGATCGAGCACTCGGTCTTCGCGCTGCCCTTCGCGTACATCGCCGCGCTCACGGCGATGTTCCAGCTGGACCGGGAGATCCACTGGTGGACGCTGTTCCTGGTGACGGTGTGCATGGTGGGGCTGCGGACCTTCGCGATGGCCTGCAACCGGATCATCGACCGGGAGATCGACGCGCGTAACCCGCGCACGGCCGGCCGGGAGCTGGTGACCGGCGCGGTGTCGGTGCGCTCGGCGTGGACCGGGGCGGGCATCGCGGTGGTGGTCTTCCTGGGCGCCGCCGCGCTGCTGAACCCGCTCTGCCTGGCGCTCGCGCCGCTGGCGGTGGTGCCGATGGTGGTCTATCCGTACGGCAAGCGGTTCACGAACTTCCCGCACGCGATCCTGGGCCTGGCGCAGGCGATCGGCCCGGTCGGCGCCTGGCTGGCGGTGACGGGGGAGTGGTCCTGGGACGCGGTGATCCTGGGTCTGGCGGTCGGCGTGTGGATCGGCGGCTTCGACCTGATCTTCGCCTGCCAGGACGTGCGGGCGGACCGGGCGCACGGCGTGATGTCGGTGCCGGCCCGGTTCGGCATTCCGGCGGCGCTGTGGGGGGCGCGTGCCTCGGCGGTCGTCACCACGGGCCTGCTGGTCTGGTACGCGCTGGCGACGGACGCGGGCGCGTTCTTCTGGATCGGTCTGGTGATCGTGGTGGCGGCGTTCTGCTACGAGCACTCGATCGTGAAGCCGCACGACCTGTCGCGGCTGAACCGGGCGTTCTTCACGACGAACGGTTTCATCGGCATCAGCCTCTTCGTGTGCGCCCTGCTCGACCTGCTGGTCCGCGGGCTGACCCCGTAGTTCCGCGAGATGGAGGACGGCATGGAGGACGGCACGCGCACTCCCTGGGTGGTGGGGGTCTCCGGGGCGTCGGGGACGCCGTACGCCGCTTCGGTGCTGCGGGGGCTGCTGGCCGCCGGGGAGAGCGTGGACCTGGTGGTGTCGCGGGCCTCGCGGCTGACGCTGCTGGACGAGACGGGTCTCGCCTTCCGGGACGCGCACTGGCGCGACGACCTGGCGGCGTGGCTGGCGCGGGGCGCGGACGGGAAGCCGGACGCGTTTGCCGGGGTGGATGTGAGCGGGGTGCGGTACTGGGCGGCCGGGGACCTGGCCGCCGGTCCTTCGTCGGGGTCGTACCCGGCGAAGGGGATGCTGATCGTGCCGGCCTCGACCGCCGCGGTGGCGGGAGTGGCGCTGGGCCTGTCGAAGGACCTCTTGCAGCGGGTGGCGAGCGTGACGCTCAAGGAGCGGCGTCCGCTGGTGGTCGCGGTGCGGGAGACCCCGCTGAGCGGGCAGACGCTGAAGCAGATGGTGGCGCTGGACGAGGCGGGCGCGGTGGTGCTGCCCGCCTCTCCGGCGTTCTACGCGGGGGCGACGCACATCCAGGATCTGGTGGACTTCGTCGCGGGGCGGGCGCTCGACGCGGCGGGGGTGCCGCACGAGCTGTACCGCCGGTGGCGGGGGGAGATCGGAGGAGGAGCTCCGGGGGTTCCCCGTGCCGGTTAGCGCTTCTTGGGGGCCTTCTTGGCGGCCCGCTCGGAGGCGGAGGCGGACTGGTGGGCACGCGAGCGGTTGGCCAGGTCCTGCAGCTCGCGCATACGGGCGTAGGCCATCTCGATCGTGTACACGGTGTTCTCACTCCTGAAAGATCGTCTTTGATCTGCTGAAAGATTCGCAGGGTGTTTCCCCTGCATGCCTTAGATTCTACACCTAAACTTGCGGTATCGCTGGACAATGGAAGGTCGTATACCTATGGACGCCGTGGACAGGCAGCTCATCCAGGCCCTGCGCGAGAACGGCCGCGCCTCGTACGCCGAGCTGGGCCGGCTGGTCGGGCTCTCCGGCCCCTCCGTCACCGACCGCATCAACCGCCTGGAGGCGGCCGGGGTCATCACCGGCTACCGCGCCACCGTCGACTCCGCCTCGCTGGGCCTGGGCGTGACCGCCCTCATCGGCATCTCCCTCTCCGACGCCGCCGACCACGAGGACGTGGCCCGCCGTCTGAAGGACCTGGCGGAGATCGAGGACTGCTGGTTCATCGCCGGTGACGACTCGTTCATGCTCAAGGTCCGGGCCAGTGACGTGGACGGCCTGGAGAAGACGATCCGCCGTCTCTCCGGCACCCGGGGCGTCTCCCGCACCCGGACCACGATCGTGCTCTCCACCAAGTGGGAGAACCGGGTCGGAGAGCTGCCGGAAGAAAGCTGACGCGAAGCGTCAATGGGGGTCCCCCCGCCCGGAGGGTGGGGGAGTACGGTGGGGGAAGTCTGATTTCGGATACATGGGAGGCGGCCGGAGATGGACGCTGGGCTCAAGCGGGAGCTGGAGCAGAAGGTGCTGGCCGGTGAGCGGCTGAGCCGCGAGGACGGCGTGGCGCTCTACGACTCCGACGACCTCGCCTGGCTCGGCGGGCTGGCCCACGAGGTCAGGACCCGCAAGAACGGCGACGTGGTCCACTTCAATGTCAACCGGCATCTGAACATGACCAACGTCTGCACCGCCTCCTGCGCCTACTGCTCGTTCCAGCGCAAGCCGGGCGAGAAGGACGCGTACACGATGCGCATCGAGGAGGCCGTCCGCCTCGCCAAGGCGATGGAGGGCGAGAACCTCACCGAGCTGCACATCGTCAACGGCCTGCACCCCAACCTGCCGTGGCGGTACTACCCCCGGTCGCTGAGCGAGCTGAAGAAGGCGCTGCCGAACGTCTCGCTCAAGGCGTTCACCGCCACCGAGATCCACCACTTCGAGACGATCTCCGGGCTGTCGGCCTCCGACATCCTCGACGAGCTGATCGAGGCGGGCCTGGAGTCGCTGACCGGCGGCGGCGCCGAGATCTTCGACTGGGAGGTCCGGCAGCACATCGTGGACCACCGCACCCACTGGGAGGACTGGTCCCGGATCCACCGGCTCGCCCACGAGAAGGGGCTGAAGACCCCCGCGACGATGCTGTACGGGCACATCGAGGAGCCGCGCCACCGCGTGGACCACGTGCTGCGGCTGCGGGAGCTCCAGGACGAGACGAACGGCTTCCAGGTCTTCATCCCGCTGCGCTACCAGCACGACTTCGTGGACGTGAAGGACGGCAAGGTCCGCAACAAGCTCCAGGCCCGCACCACGATGGCGACCGGCGCCGAGGCCCTGAAGACCTTCGCGGTCTCCCGGCTCCTCTTCGACAACGTGCCGCACGTCAAGGTCTTCTGGGTCATGCACGGCGTGCAGACCGCCCAGCTCGCGCTCCAGCACGGCGCCGACGACATGGACGGCTCGGTGGTCGAGTACAAGATCACGCACGACGCCGACAACTACGGGACGCCGAACAAGCTGACCCGTGACGACCTGCTGGAGCTGATCCGGGACGCGGGCTTCCGGCCGGTCGAGCGGAACACCCGGTACGAGATCATCCGCGAGTACCCGGGTCCGGACCCGGAGCGCCGCGAGTCGCCCCAGGCGATGCGCGTCTGACGCGCGCCTTGTCGTACGGCCGCAGGGCCCGGCGGGAGACCCCCGCCGGGCCCTGCGCGCGTCCCGGTGCGGGGTCAGCGCAGGGGCAGCAGCATGAGGATCTCGTCGCGGTCGTCGCCGGGGGCGACGCGGAGGGCGTCGGGGATGCGGCCGACCTCCTTGTACCCGGCCTTCGCGTAGAAGGCGTCGACGCCGGTGCCGCCCCGGACGCCGAGGCGGATGGCCTCGATCTCCCCGAAGCCGGGGGCGGTGCGGGCGGTGTGCTCGACGGCGGCCATGAGGTCGCGGCCGTACCCCCGGCCCTGGTGCTTGGGGTGCACCATCACCGTGTAGAGCCACACCCAGTGGGTCATCAGGGGGTGGTCGTTGAAGGCGTAGAAGGCGGTGGCGGCGACCTCACCCTCCTCGTCGCGGCCGACGAGGAGGCGGTGGGTGCCCTGGACCATGCCGGTGAGGTGCCGGAGCAGGGCGGGGCGGATGGCGTCGGGGGTGACGGGCGGGACGAAGCCGACGGCGCCGCCGGCGTTGGAGACGTCGGCCCAGAGGGCGAGCACGCCGTCGGTCAGGGACCGGTCGACCGCCGGGTCGACCTCGAAGGTAAGGGTCATTCTTCTATTTTATCTATTACCTCTGGGGGTGCTCAAGGCGGGGCGGCCGTCGCGTGTTTCACTGGACGGGGCTCTCGTCCCGTTTGAGAAGGTTCGGAACGTCGGAACGGAAGAGTGGGTCATGCTCCGCTACTCGCTGATGCGGCTCGGCATCTTCGCCGGATGCTTCTTCGCCCTCTGGGGCCTCGTCTACGTCGGCGCGCTCCCGCGCGGCCTCGGCGACTCCAACCTCCTGTGGGTCCTCGTCCTCTCCATCGTGGTCTCGGCCCCCCTCAGCTTCGTGCTGCTGCGCAAGCAGCGCGACGCCCTGAGCGCCGAGATCGTCGAGAAGGTGGACCGCGCCAAGGGCCGCCTGGACGCCAACCGCGCGAGCGAGGACGCGGCCTAGGCTCCGCTCACTCCCGAGGGCCCGGCGAACCCGGACGCCGTCGCGTCCATCAGCAGTTCGTCGCACACCTCCCCGAACCAGTAGCCGGCTTCCCGCAGCCTCCCGGCGTGCCGGAAGCCGGCCCGCTCGTACGCCGTCACGGCCGCCGCGTGCGGCGCGAGCACCCTCAGCCACACCATCCGCAGCGCCGCCACGTGGAACGCGTAGTCGAGCGTGAGCCGCGCCGCCGCCGTCCCGAGGCCGCGCCCGCGCGCCCCGCCGCCGATCAGGACGGCGAACTCGGCGGTGCGGACGGCGTCGTCGGGCAGCAGCGTGCTCACCCCGGCGGGCACCGGCCCGCCCCCGGCCAGGTCGTAGACCGTGAACCGGATGTTGGCCCCCCGCAGTTGGTGCGCCATCCCCTCGGTACGGGACTCCAGGGAGGCGGGGACCTGGCGGCCCTGGCCGACCATCGCCACCGGGTCCTGCTCCCAGCGCCAGTACGTCTCCACGAGATCCCCCCGATAGGGCCCCAGGCCGCAGGTCGGGGTGGTGAGCCAGAGGTCGGGGTCCGTGCCGGTCATGGGTGCTCCCGGTCGTGAGGGGGTGGGGTGGGTCGGGAGTTCTCCCATTCCTCGAACCAGAGGTCCAGGAACTTTCGCCATCCGGCCGGGGAGCGGTCCCGGGGGGTCGGTGCCGGGGGTGCGGGGGTGGTTCGGTGGGGGTCGGTGGGGGAGGGGTCGGGGGCCGGCGTCTCCATGGGGCGGGTCCTCAGGGGTGGGGGAGTTTGGGCGGGGTGTGGGGGTGGTTCCTGATCTCCACCGAGCAGTCCGTCGCCGCCGACCAGTCCGGGGACGGGCCCTCGCGGAGTTCGGCGCGGCGGCGGGCCAGCAGGGCGCAGGGGGTGCAGCCCTCGGCCGGGGCGGGGTCGGCGTCCGTCCCGGCCGTCAGGACCACCGGGCCCGGGTCCGGGCGGAGTTGGTGCGCGTCGCCGTCCAGTCGCAGCGGCCGCACCGGCGTGCTGAGGACCCGGATCCGCTCCCACTCTTCCGGTGTCGGCGGCCGCAGTCCGTCCCCCGGCGCGTGCCACCAGCCCCCGCCGCCCGGCGGCACCAGGCGCACCGTCCCCGCCTCGTGCGCCGTGACCCTGCCCGCCCGCGCCCCCGAGAAGCGTGTGTCGATCACGAACACGCCTACGTCCGGGAGGACTTGATTCGTCTGTTCGACGCACTCGATCTGCTGGATCTGCTCGGTCTCGTCCCGCACGACCGCTCCTCTCCGTAGCATTCCGACCAGGAGCTCTCAGGGTGACTGGGAGTCAGTGATCCTTTCAACGTTCCAGGGAAGGACGAAAAGTTGGCGAACATCAAGGAGCTGGACCCCAGCTCCTCTCCCCGGGCCGCCTACGGGGCACTTCTGCGGAAGCATCGGGACGAACAGGGCTTCTCCCAGGGGCAACTGGGCCGCCGTATGGGGTACTCCTCCACCCACGTCTCGTCCGTGGAAACCGCCCGCAAAATGCCGACCTTGCATTTCTCGCGCATGGCGGACACCGCGCTCGGCACCGGGGAGAAGTTCCAGAACGAGTGGAGAAAGCTGCGCTTCGGCATCCTGCTGGAGGACTTCCCGGACTTCGTCCAGCACGAGGGCAAGGCCGTGGAGATCCGGCTGTACGAGATCGGGATCATTCCGGGGCTCGTCCAGACGCCGGAGTACGCGCGTTGCCTCGCAGACAGTGCCGCACGGCGAGGGTCGATCACGTCCAGGCAGGCGGACGATCGAGTCGTGGTGGTGGAGGACCGGCAGAAGGCCCTCATGCGCCCCAAGCCCCCGGTGATGCTGGTCGTCATGGATGAGAGCTGCATCCGCAGGGAGGTGGGCGGTCCGGAGATCATGGGTGCCCAGCTCGACCGGCTGCTGGAGTTCGCCGACCAGCCGAACACCGTGCTCCAGATCGCCCCCTTCTCGATAGGGGAACGCCGCACATTCAACCTCCCCGTGACCCTGCTGACGCTGCCGGACCTGTCGGTTCTGGCGTACGGCGAGTCGCAGATTCGCGGGTACCTGGAGCGTGAAACTGCGTCCGTGCTGGACCTGTTGAGGGACTACCATCAGCTTCAAGCCGAAGCCCTCCCTCACGCGGCCTCGGTGGATCTGATCCGCGAGGTAC
The DNA here is from genome assembly GCF_014650175.1 of Streptomyces termitum. Classification (GTDB taxonomy): domain Bacteria; phylum Actinomycetota; class Actinomycetes; order Streptomycetales; family Streptomycetaceae; genus Streptomyces; species Streptomyces termitum. The sequence goes on along the minus strand of NZ_BMUL01000019.1, from coordinate 77,543 downwards.
GAAAGGCCCACCAGTGACGACCGACTCTCCGCAGTGGTTCAAGTCCTCCTACAGCGACAACGGTGGCCAGTGCGTGGAGACCGCTGCCAACCTCGTCGCTTCGCACGGCGTCGTCCCGGTCCGCGACTCGAAGGTTCTGGCCGGCCCGGTCGTGACCGTCGGCGCCCCCGCGTTCGCGTCCTTCCTCGAAGGTGTCAAGAACGGCATGTTCGTCTGACCCTCTCGAATGGCTGATTGCGGCGGCCCCCGCCCCCTTCTCCGGAAGGGGACGGGGGCCTAGCCTTTTTCGCATGACCGACTCACCGCAGTGGTTCACGTCCTCGTACAGCAACAACGGCGGCGCATGTGTTCAGGTCGCCCTCAATCTCGCCGCCGCGCGCGGCATCGTGCCCGTCCGGGACTCGAAGGTGCCCGACGGACCGGTCCTGACCGTCGGCGCCGGCGCCTTCGCCTCCTTCGTCCGGGGCGTAAGGGCTGCGTAAGGTTCCTCACAGATCATCCGCCCCTGGCGGGAGCGCCACCGCTCCGGCCAGGGGCTTTTCACGATCCGGCCAGCCCTCGCTGGGGCTGGCCGGTAATCGATCTCAAAGAACACCTTTGAGGTTCTCAAAGTTCAAGTGTTAACGTATCGGCCATGACGACAGCAGAGCGCCTCTCCGACGCCCCGGGCATCCCGCTCGTGGCGCGCCTGCACGTCGACCTCTGCCGCTGTATGTCCGCGGCCTGTTGTCGCCGCGCTTCCTGAGGTCTGCCGCCCTTCCGGCAGCATGCAGCGGCCCCGCGCGCGAGCGCGCGTCTCGTGGTGCCGCACCCCCGTCCCCCGTATTCCCCCCGATACGCACCAGTGGAGTGTGTCCGTGTCCGCGTCCGCGTCCGCCACCGAGGCCAAGCCCTCGTCCCGGATACCCAAGATCCCCTTCTGGGCCCAGATCGTCGCCGGTCTCGTCCTCGGCGTCCTCCTCGGCTGGCTCGCCCGCAGCCAGGACATCGGCTGGCTGAAGGAGACCCTCGGCCAGGTCGGCGGGATCTTCATCCAGCTCCTGAAGCTGGCCGTCGCCCCGCTCGTCTTCTTCGCGATCCTCGTCTCGATCACCAACCTGCGGAAGGTCAACAACGCGGCCCGGCTGGCCGCGCAGACCCTCGTCTGGTTCATGATCACCTCGCTGATCGCGGTCGCCATCGGCCTCGCGATCGGCCTCATCACCAGCCCCGGCTCCGGCAGCGGCCTCACCCCGGCCGACGGCAAGGCGCCCGAGCACCAGGGCAGCTGGATCGACTTCCTGACGGGCATCGTCCCGACCGACGTCATCACGCCCTTCACCGAGCTGAACGTCCTCCAGATCGTCTTCATGGCCGCCGTCGCCGGCATCGCCGCCCTGAAGCTCGGCGAGAAGGCCCAGCCGATCCTCACCCTCTCCGAGTCGATCCTGGAGCTCCTCCAGAAGGCGCTGTGGTGGGTCATCCTCCTCGCCCCGATCGGCACCGCCGGCCTCATCGGCCGCGCCATCGTCAACTACGGCTGGGACCTGCTCGGCCAGTACGCGACCTTCACCATCGACATCTACGTCGGCTGCGCCCTGGTCCTCTTCGGCGTCTACCCGCTGCTCCTCGCCACGGTCGCCAAGCTCAACCCGGTCCAGTTCTTCAAGGGCGCCTGGCCCGCGATCCAGCTGGCCTTCGTCTCCCGCTCCTCCGTCGGCACCATGCCGGTCACGCAGCGGGTCACCGAGCGCCTCGGCGTCCCGAAGGAGTACGCCTCCTTCGCCGTCCCGTTCGGCGCCACCACCAAGATGGACGGCTGCGCCGCGATCTACCCGGCGATCTCCGCGATCTTCATCGCCCAGATCTTCGACGTGCAGCTCGGCATCAAGGAGTACCTGCTCATCGCCTTCGTCTCGGTCATCGGCTCGGCGGCCACCGCCGGTCTGACCGGCGCGACGGTCATGCTGACGCTGACCCTCTCCACCCTGGGCCTCCCGCTGGAGGGCGTCGGCCTGCTCATGGCGATCGACCCGATCCTCGACATGATGCGCACCGCCACCAACGTCGCCGGCCAGGCGCTCGTCCCGGTGCTCGTCTCCGCCCGCGAGAAGATCCTCGACCTGACCGCGTACGAGAACGCCTCCGCCTCCCCCATCGAGGAGAAGCAGCCGGCCGCCGTCCAGGAGAAGGCGGTCGCGGCCGCGGCCTGACCCCCTCCCGCACCCCGGTGCCCCTCCGTGCCCCTCGCCCCCGTCCGGGCGGGGGGCACGTAGGCTTTCCCGGGGCCGATGGATGATCTTGGAAGGCGGAGGGTGCGCGTGGCGGGGACCAGGAGACTGCCGCGGGCCGTGCGGGAGCGGCAGATGCTCGACGCCGCCGTGGCCTGCTTCGCCCGGCACGGCTACCAGGCCGCCTCCATGGACGAGATCGCCGAACTCGCCGGGGTGTCCAAACCCCTGGTGTACCTGTACCTCAACTCCAAGGAAGACCTCTTCACCGCCTGCATCCGGCGGGAGGCGCACGCCCTGCTCGCCGCCGTCGCGGAGGCCGTCACCGACACCGCCGCCCCGCCCGACGAGCGGCTCTGGGCCGGGCTGCTCGCCTTCTTCGGGCACGCCGCCGAGCACCCCGACGCCTGGGCGGTGCTCAGCCGGCACGCCCGCACCCAGGGCGAACCCTTCGCGACCGAGGCGTTCCGGATGCGGGACGAGATCACCGCCTTCGTCGCGGACCTCATCGGGGAGGCGGCGCGCGCCGCCCACGGGCCCGCCGACTTCGTCGGCCGGGACGTCGCCGCCCTCGCCGAGGCCCTCGTCGGCTCCGCCGAGTCCCTCGCCACCTGGGCCAACGGGACACCGGACGTCACCGCCCGGGAAGCCGCGGCCACCCTCATGAACTTCGCCTGGTCCGGCCTCGGGAACCTCATGAAAAACGAGCGCTGGTCTCCCCGCTGACCCGTACGGCACAGTAAGGTTACCGCCAGTAAAGTTACCGGCCGGTCAAGACGGGTTTCCGCCGTCCTCGCCCGGCGGTCCCTTCGCGTTTCCGCACCTCAGCTCCACGACGTACGACCTTTTTCGTTCATCGCGCCGACCGAGGAGCCACTCGTGCCGTCCGCCCCCCTGCTCACCCGCGCCGACGGCCGGGTCCGCGAGGTCTCCGTCCCCGCCCTCGTCCCCCGCGTCGCCCGCGGCTCACTCGCCGACCTCCCGTACGACAACGCCCGCCAGGACCCCGACGCCGCCGTCTTCTCCCGCAAGAACCCCGACGGCACCTGGTACGACGTCACCGCCGCCCGCTTCGCCGCCGACGTCCACGCCGTCGCCAAGGGACTCGTCGCCCACGGACTGCGCCCCGGCGACCGGCTCGCCGTCATGGCCCGCACCACCTACGAGTTCACCCTCCTCGACTTCGCCGCCTGGGCCGCCGGACTCGTCACCGTGCCCGTCTACCCCACCTCCTCCGCCTTCCAGGTCCGCTGGATCCTCCAGGACTCCGGCGCCGTCGCCTGCGTCGTCGAGGACGCCGACCAGGCCCGCCTGCTCTCCGCCGAGCGCCGCCACGTCCCCGGCCTCGCCCACCTGTGGGTCCTCGACGCCGGCGCGGTCGAACAGCTCCGCAGGGCCGGACAGCGGGTCCCCGACGAGACCGTCACCGCCCGCCGCGGCCTCCTCGCCCCCGAAGCCCTCGCCACCCTCGTCTACACCTCCGGCACCACCGGCCGCCCCAAGGGCTGCGCCCTCACCCACGCCAACTTCTTCGCCGAGGTCGACAACGCGGTCAAGCTCCTCCACCCCGTCTTCGCCCCCGAGGGCGGCGAACCCCCCTCCACCCTCCTCTTCCTGCCCCTCTCGCACGTCTTCGGCCGGATGGTCTCCATCGGCTGCGTCCGGGCCCGGGTCCGCGTCGGCCACGCCCCCGCCGTCGAGGGCGACGCCCTCCTCGACGACCTCGCCGCCTTCCGCCCCACCTTCCTCCTCGCCATCCCCCACGTCATGGAGAAGGTCTACGACCGGGCCCGCGCCACCGCCGAACGCGCCGGGAAGGGCGCCGCCTTCGACCGGGCCGCCCGCACCGCCCGCCGCTTCGGCCGGACCGGAGACCCCTCGCTCTCCGTGCGGGCCGCCCGCGCCCTCTACGACCCGCTCGTCTACCGCCGGATCCGGGCCGCCCTCGGCGGCCGGGTGCGGTACGTCATCTGCGGCGGCTCCCCGCTGGGCGTCCGGCTCGCCGAGTTCTTCCGCGGCGCGGGCGTCGAGGTCTTCGAGGGGTACGGCCTGACGGAGACCACCGCCGCCGCCACCGTCACCCCGCCGCTCGCCCCGCGCACCGGCACCGTCGGCCTGCCGCTGCCCGGCACCGCCGTCCGCGTCGCCGACGACGGCGAGGTCTGGCTCGCCGGCCCGCACGTCTTCGCCGGCTACTGGGACGGCGCGCGCGGCGCCTCCGTCCCGTACACCGACGGCGGCTGGTTCCCCACCGGCGACCTCGGCTCCCTCGACGACGACGGCTACCTCACCATCACCGGCCGCAAGAAGGACCTCCTCGTCACCTCCGCCGGGAAGAACGTCGCCCCCGGGCCGCTGGAGGACCGGCTGCGGGCCCACCCGCTGGTCGCCCAGTGCATGGTGGTCGGCGACGACCGGCCGTACGTCTCCGCCCTCGTCACCCTCGACCACGAGGGCCTCGCCCACTGGCGGCGGATGCGGCAGAAGGACCACCTGGCACTGTGGGAACTGACCCGCGACCGCGAACTCCTCGCCGTCGTCCAGAAGGCCGTCGACGACGCCAACCGGCTCGTCTCCCGCGCCGAGTCGATCCGCGCCTTCCGCGTCCTCACCACCGGCTTCACCGAATCCTCCGGCCACCTCACGCCGTCCCTGAAGCTCCGGCGGCGCGCGGTGCTGCGGGACTACGCCCGGGAGATCGACGAGATGTACGGGGCGTACGCCGAATAGCCGAACAGCCGAACAGGCGTCAGGGCCAGAGGAGTTCGCGGACCCAGGAGGTGTCGCCGTCCTCCCGGGGGCGGCGGTAGCGGAGGCGGACGTGGCGGCGGCGGGCGTCGCCCTGGAAGAACTCCACCTCGTCCGGCTCCACCACGTACAGCGTCCAGGTCGGCACGTCCGCGTCCGGCTCGGCCCCGGCCCGCGCCCAGGCCGCCTCGCTCGCCCCCGCCAGGGTCGCGGGGGAGTCCAGGACCTCGCTCTGGCGGCCGGTCAGCGCGGCGGCGAGCGCGCCGGTGGTGCGGGCGTGCAGATCCGCGTACGCCTCCGCGCGGCTCGCGGTCACGACCCGGCCGCGCACCCGGACCTGGCGGCCCCGCACCGGCCAGTAGAAGCCGAGTGCCGCCTCCGGCCGGGCCGCGAGCTGACGGCCCTTCGCGCTGGTGGCGTGCGAGGCGAAGTGCCAGCCCCGGTCGTCCGCGTCGTGCAGCATCACCGTGCGGACGTCCGGCCGGCCGTCCGCCCCCGCCGTCGCGAGCGAGGGCGTGTGCGGCTCGGCCTGCCCGGCCGCCACCGCGTCGAGGAACCACGCGCGAAACAGCGGCAGCGGGTCCCCGGGCGCGGTCGCCGGATCGAACGCGGGCAGCTCGGTGTCCCAGACCCGCAGCCCGCGCAGGACCTCGTGGAAGTCACTCATGGGGCGAGCCTAGGGGGTGCCGGTTCCGGGGGCGGGCGGGCGGGGCGGCGCGGGCGGGCGCGGGTGGGCGTGTCCGTTTCCGGCGCGGCCGGGTGGGTGCGGTGCGCCCCGGGGCGGCGCGGGCGGGCCGGGTGCGGCCGGGGCCGGCCGGGCGGGAACGCCCGGGCCGGGGGCGGGGCAGGCGGGCGGGGGTGTCCGGGCCGGGGCGGGCGGTGCCGGACGCCGCTTCCTCGTACGGGGGCAGGCGCGGGCGGTCTCAGGTGCGGCCGAGGAGGACCGTGCCGGAGGAGCAGAACCAGCCGCCGGTGCCGGAGGCCAGGGCCACCTCGGGGAGGCCGCCGTCCGGGCGGCGGACCTGGAGGCCGGGGGCCTCGCCGCGTAGCTGGCGGACCGCCTCGACCAGCAGGAAGAGGCCGCGCATGCCGGGATGGCAGGCGGAGAGCCCGCCGCCGTCGGTGTTGACCGGCACCGCGTCCTTCTCCGCGAAGTACGCCCCGCCCTCGCCCTTGGCGCAGAAGCCCAGGTCCTCCAGGGTGACCAGGGTCATGTAGGTGAAGGCGTCGTAGATCTCGGCGACGTCCACGTCGGCCGGGGTCAGCCCGGCGCGCTCGAAGGCGAGCCGGCCGCTGACGGCGGCGGGGGAGACCGTGAAGTCCTCCCACTCGGACATCGTGGTGTGCGAGACGTGCTCGCCGGTGCCCAGCACCCAGACCGGCGCCTTGCGGGTGTCCGGCACGTACTCCTCCGCCACCAGCAGCACCGCGCAGCCGCCGTCGCTGCGGATGCAGCAGTGCAGCTTGGTGAAGGGGTCGGCGATCATCGGCCCGGAGAGGACCTCGTCGACGGTGACCGGCGTGCGGAACATGGCCTCGGGATTGAGGGCGGCGTGCGCGCGGGCCCGGACGGCGACCTCCGCGAGCTGCTCCAGGGTGGTGCCGTACTCGTGCATGTGGCGGCGGGCGGCCATCGCGTACTTGGCGACCAGGGTGTGGCCGTGGGGGACCTCGAACTGGAGCGGGCCGCGCGCGCCGAAGGAGAGGTTGGAGGTGCGGCGCCGGGCCCTGATGTCGGCGCGCGCGGTGGAGCCGTACACCAGCAGCACCGCGTTGGCGTGCCCGGCGGCGATGGCGTCGGCGGCGTGCGCGGCCATCACCTCCCAGGTGGCGCCGCCGACGGCGGTGGAGTCGGTCCAGGTGGGGCGCAGGCCGAGGTACTCGGCGACCTCGACGGGGGCCAGGGTGCCGAGTCCGGCGGAGGCGAGGCCGTCGATCAGGGAGCGGTCGAGGCCGCTGTCCGCGAGGGCCCGGCGGGCGGCCTGGGCGTGCAGCGCGTACGGGGTGGCCTCGTCGACCCGGCCGCAGTCGGAGAGCGCGACGCCGGCGACGGCGACCCGGCGCCGGGCGGGCGGGGGCGGGGTGGTGCCGTGGACGGTCATAGATCTGACGGTACATCAGATTCTTTCGATCGGGACCCGCGTCTCTCTGGGCAACGCGCCTTCCGCCGCCCTAGCATGACGGACCGTCAGATACGGAGGGAGCCCCATGGAAACCGCCGAAGACGCGGACGCCGCCGCGCTCACCGAGGAACAGCGGGAGATCCGCCGCACCCTGCGGGCCCTGCTCGCCCGGCACACCACCCGCACCCCTGCCGCCGGGACCGCCACCGACGGGTCCGCAGGCTCCGGGTCCGCAGGCTCCGGGGCCGCCGCCGCAGGGTCCGCTGCCGGGTCCGCCGCCGGGACCGCCACCGACGGGTCCGCTGCCGGGTCCGCCGCTGCCGGGTCCGCTGCCGACGGGTCCGCCGATGGCCGGGCCGCAGGTGCCGGGGCCCCGGACGGCGGCGACGCCGGGCCCGGGGGCCGCGAGGCCGGACTCTGGGCGCGGATGGCCCGCGAGCTCGGGCTCGCCCGGCTCGGCCTCCCCGAGGAGTACGGCGGCACCGGCCGGGGCACCCCCGCCCTCGTCCTCGCCTGCGAGGAGACCGGCCGCGCCCTCGCCGCCTCCCCGCTCCTCGCCACCCGCGTCCTCGCCGCCCCCCTCATCGCCGCCCTCGGCACCCCCGCCCAGCGCGCCGACCTGCTGCCCCGCATCGCCGGGGGCGACCTCACCTGCGCGCTCGCCGCCCCCGGCGGCTCCCTCGCCCACGCCCTCGGCCTCACCGGCGACAACACCACCGGCGCCTGGTCCGGCGACGGCCGGGCCGGCGGCATCCAGGCCCGCCCCGACGGCGACGGCGACGGCTGGCTCCTCTACGGCGAGGCCGGACAGGTCCTCGACGGACACAGCGCCGGACTCCTCCTCGTCGCCGCCCACACCGGCGGCTTCGCCCGCAGCCGCACCCTCCTCTACCTGGTGCGCGCCGCCGACGCGGGCCCCGGCCTGGTCCGGCTCCCCGACCCCGGCCTCGACCCCACCCGGGCCCCCGCCACCGTCCAGCTCCGCGACGTGCCCGCCGTCCTCCTCGGCGAGGACCCCGCCGACCCGGCCGCCGTCCTCACCGCCCTCGCCGCCACCGGCCGCACCGCCGCCGTCCTCCTCGCCGCCGAGGCCGCCGGAGCCGCCCGGGGCGCCCTGGAACACACCCTCGGCCTCGCCGAAGGCCCCGGCTCCCCCCGGACCGGCCCCGACGGCCCGGCCGCCCGGCACCGGCTCGCCGAACTGGCCGTCCAGGTCGAGACCGCCCGCACGCTCGCCCGCTGCGCCGCCCTCGAACCCGGCCCCGGACCCGCCGCCGGCCCCCTCGCCCTCGCCCAGGCCCTCGACGCCCTGCGCGCCGCCGCCGGAGAGGCCGTCCGCGCCGAGACCGCCCGGCCCGGCGCCCCCGGCCGGGACCGGGGCGCCCACCGCTACTTCCGCCGCGCCGCCGCCGACGAACTCCTCTTCGGCCCCGCCGGACGCCTCCGCGCCCGCGCCGCCGAACGGACCGGACTCCCCGGAGAGGCGGCCGCCTGATGTCCCCCTCGACCGGCCGGAGAATCGTCCAGAAGGTCTCCTCCACCCGGACCTTCGCGAAGATCGCGCCGCACCTCATCCCCGCCCTCGACAAGGCCGTGCACCGCCTCAGCCGGGGAAAGACGCTGCTCAGCGCCCAGATGCTGCCCGGCGTCGTGCTCACCGCCAAGGGCGCGCGCAGCGGGCAGGCGCGCACCACGCCGCTCGCCTGCATGCCCGAGCCCGACCGGGGCACCTGGCTCCTCGTCGGCTCCAACTTCGGCCGCCCCGGCCACCCCGCCTGGACCGCCAACCTGCTCGCCCACCCGGACGCCGAGATCAGCTGGAAGGGCGAGACCATCGCGGTGCGGGCCGAACGGCTGACGGGGGAGGAGCGGGCGGCGGCCTGGACGGCGGCCCTCGCCTTCTGGCCGCCGTACGCCTCCTACCAGGCCAGGATCGAGCGCGAGATCCGCCTCTTCCGGCTCACCCGCAGATGACGCCCGGGGGCCCGGAGCCGTACCCGCGCACGCCCCCGGACACGACGACGCCGACGGCGGCCCGCCCCCGCACGGGGGACCGGACCGGCGTCGGCGTCGACGACAGGACGGGCGGAGAGGGCTCGTCCGCGCTATCTCACCGGCTTCTTGCCGGTGATGCCCAGGTGGACCAACAGGGCCAGGTTCGGCTTCAGTTCGGCCTGCTTCACGCCCCAGGTGGTGAAACCCTTCTGGTGGCCGGCGACCGACGCCAGCATCGCCACCAGCGAGCCCGCCATCGCCGCCGCGCTGACCTCCTTGTCGACCCTGCCCTTGGCCTGGAGCTCCTTCACCGCGTCCGTCAGGGAGTTGGTGACCGAGTTCAGGATCTTCATACGGATCTTGTAGAACCGCTTGTCGCCCTCGGCGGCGCCCAGGTCCACGACCCGCAGGATCGCGTCGTGCCGCCGCCAGAAGTCGAGGAAGCCGTCGACGAGGTCCTCGGAGGTCTGCCAGGCCGCCTTGCCGACCCAGGAGCGGCCGGAGACCAGCTCGGTCAACCCGGCGCCCTCCTTCGCCATTTCCTCCGCGAGCTCCAGGACGGCGCCCTCGACGTCCGGGAAGTACTGATAGAACGTCGCGGGCGAAGTACCCGCCTTCCGGGCCACGTCGATCACCTTGACGTCCCGGTACGGCGAGGAGCTCAGCATCTCACCGAGGCAGTCGAGCAGCTTCTGCCGCGTCGCCTGGCCGCGTCGTCCGGCCACGCGGCCGTCGACGGTGCGTACTTGTCCTGTCATGCCGTCAGCTTACCGAGGGCGGATCAGCGCGCGATTCGGCCGACTGCAAATGGGGTGCACCCCGTTCCCCGAGGTCGGCGGGGGTGTCCCCGGCGCGTCCCGGGGAACGGAACGCGCCACGGGCCCGACCGGGGGACCTCCCGCACGGACGGCGCACGCCGGGGCGCGCCGCCGCCCCCGCCGCCCTAGCGTGGAGCCATGGCGGCATGGACAGAGGGCACCCCCTGCTGGGTGGAGGCGCAGCTCCCCGACGTCGAGGCGGGCAAGCGCTTCTACGGCGAGCTGTTCGGCTGGACCTTCGCGGCGGACCGCGCCGAGGCGCTGCTGCGCGGGCGCCGCGCCGCCGGACTGCTGCCCAAGCGCGACGGCCGGATGCCCACCACCTGGACCGTCTACCTCGCCACCCGCGACGCCGCCGCCGTCGCCGGCCGGGTCCGGGCGGCCGGCGGCCACATGGTCATGGAGCCCTACCCGGCCGGGCCCGCCGAGGTCCTCGCCCTCGCCGCCGACCCCGGCGGCGCCGTCCTCGGCCTGCGCCAGACCGCCCGGGACGACGGCTTCCAGGTGGTGAACGAGCCCGGCTCCTTCTGCTGGATGGAGGTCTACACCCGCAGCCCCGGCCCGGTGGACACCTTCTACGCCTCCGTCCTCGGCTGGCTCGGCCACCAGGCCGACCCCGCCGCCGAGGGCAAGGCCCCCGGCTTCGACTACCGCGTCTGGTCCCCGCCCGGCGCCCGCCCCGGCGACGACAGCGCCTTCGGCGGCCGGGCCGTCATCACCGACGCCTTCCCCGCCGAGATGCCCGGCCACGTCCTCGTCTACTTCGCCGTCCGGGACTGCGACGCGACCTGCGCCACCGCCGTCCGGCTCGGCGGCCGGATCGCCGAACCCCCCGCCGACACCCCCTACGGCCGGATGGCCGTCCTCCACGACGACCAGGGCGCCCGCTTCGCCGTCCTCGCGGAACCGGAGCCCGCACCGGCCCCCGAGCCGGAGCCCGCACCGGCCCCCGAGCCGGAGCCGCCCCGGGCGACCGAGGAACGGCCGCCCCGGGAGCCGTCGCGGGAGCCCGAGCCGCAGCCTTCGCGGGAGCCCGAGCGGTCCCCGGGACCCGGGACCGGACCCGGGCCTGAGCCGGGAGCGAAGCCCGGGACCCGCACGGAGCGGGATCCGGAACCGCCGCCCCCGGAAGGGTGACCTGATCCGCTCCGTATGAGGCGCGACACCCAGATTCGCCCCCGGGTTCGTAATCAGGGCTCCGGACAGGAAGAATCAGGGGCCCGGGCCGTACCGTCATGGCCCGTACGGGGAGGTGGCAGGCAAGTGGAACAGCTGACGCAGCACGACCCGAGACGCATCGGGCCCTTCGAGGTGCTGGGCCGGCTCGGCGCGGGCGGCATGGGCCTGGTCTATCTGGCGCGCTCGGCGTCCGGCCGGCGCGTGGCGATCAAGACCGTGCGCACGGAGCTCGCGGAGGACCAGCTGTTCCGGGTCCGCTTCACCCGGGAGGTCGAGGCCGCCCGGGCGGTCTCCGGCTTCTACACGGCCGCCGTCGTCGACGCCGACCCGCGCGCCGCCGTGCCGTGGCTGGCCACCGCGTACGTTCCCGCGCCCTCGCTCGAAGAGATAGTGAACGAGTGCGGGCCGCTCCCGGCCCAGGCGGTCCGCTGGCTCGCCGCGGGCGTGGCCGAGGCCCTCCAGTCCATCCACGGCGCCGGGCTCGTCCACCGCGACCTCAAGCCGTCCAACGTCCTCGTCGTCGAGGACGGCCCCCGGGTGATCGACTTCGGCATCGCGTCCGGCGTCTCCAACACCCGGCTGACCATGACCAACGTCGCCGTCGGCACCCCCGCCTACATGTCGCCCGAGCAGGCTCGCGACTCGCGCAGCGTCACCGGCGCCAGCGACGTCTTCTCGCTCGGCTCCATGCTGGTCTTCGCCGCCACCGGCCACGCGCCCTTCCACGGCGCCAACCCGGTCGAGACCGTCTTCATGCTGCTGCGCGAGGGCCCCGACCTGGAGGGCATGCCCGAGGAGCTGCGGCCCCTCATCGAGGCGTGCATGCAGCGGGACGTCGCCCAGCGGCCCACCCCCGCCGACCTCCAGGCCATGCTCGCCCCGCACCTCTTCGGCCCCGGCAGCGACGACAGCGGCACCGCCTCCGCGTGGCTCCCGGCCAGCGCCGTCGGCATGATCGAGGCCCGCCGGGGCGGCCGGCCCAACCCGCCGCCGCCGGTCGCCCCGCCGCCGATGCCGCCCCGCCCGCCCCGCCCGTACGACGGCGGCGACCCGCGCGCCCCCGAACCCGCCGGGGTCGGCGGCGGACGCCACGCCGGCCCCGCCGACCAGGGCGGACCGGTCCGGCTCGGCGGCGCGACCGTGCCGATCGGCCCCGGCCCCCGGGTCGCCGACACCCGGGCGGCCATCGCCGTCGGTCAGGCCGCCGACCCGCACGCCACCGGCTGGGTCCGCCCGCCGGGCGGCGAGCCGACGCCCGCGCCCGTCCCGCAGCAGGGGCAGCAGCGGCCGGCCCCCGAGCAGCCCGGCCGGTGGCGGCCGTGGCGCTTCCGCATGTCGAACGACGTGTGGGGCACCCCCGTCGTCGACGGCGACCTGCTCTACGTCACCTCCTTCGAGGTGCACGCCCTGGACACTGGCAGCGGCCGGCGCCAGTTCAAGACCCGCGACGTCGCCTGGTCGATGGCGGTGGCCGGCGGCCGCATCCACGCCTCCGACGGGCCGACGCTCTACGCCCTCGACGCCACCGACGGCGGCGAGCGCTGGCGGCTGTCCACCGACGCCTGGGTGTACTCCCTCCGGGTGGACCGGGGCACCGTCGTCACCGGCACCCGGGGCGGCGGCGTCCAGGCGTGGGAGGCGTCCAACGGCGCCAAGCTGTGGGAGCTCACCGGCTGCCAGACCGACTTCGAGACCCCGGAGGCGGGCCCTGCGGTCCACGGCGACACGGTCTACGTGTGGCGGGACGCCCGGCTGAAGGCGCTGGACGCCCGCACGGGCACCGAGCGCTGGTCGTACCCGATCGGCGACGCCGCCTCCTGCGGGCACGTCCCGGTCCGGGTCGCCCCGGCCGAGGACGGCTGCGTGTACGTCGCCGCCGGCACCCGGGTGCTGTCGATCGACATCGCCGCCGGGCACGTCCGCTGGCACTTCGAGGCGCCCGCCGTCTTCCTCTCGCCGCCGGTCTTCGCCCCCGGCCCGGCCGTCACCGGCGGCGGCGTCTACCTCGCCGACCACCTCGGCACGGTGTACGCGCTCGACGCCACCACCGGCCAGGACCGCTGGCGGATCGCGACCGAGCAGCGCCAGTCCGCCGAACCGGTCCTGGTCGCGCACGGCAACGTGCACGTGGGCAGCGGCAGCGCGCTCTACACCCTGGACGCGGTCACCGGCACCCCCCGCTGGCGGTTCGCGGCCGGTGCCGAACTGGTCGGCACCCCCGTCGTCGCCGACGGCCGGGTCCACTTCGGCTCCGCCGACCACGTCCTCTACACCCTGGACGCGACCGGCGGGCAGCTCCGCTGGAAGCTCGCCACCGGCGGCGAGATCACCGGCTCGCCGGTGGTCCGGGGCGGGGTCGTGTACGCGTGCAGCAAGGACCGCTGCGTCTACGCCCTCGACGCGGCGAAGGGCACGGCCACCTCCGGCGGCCGGGGCGCCGCGCCCGCCTAGGCGCCCGGGTCCCGGGGCCGTGCCGGTCCAGGTCCCGGGGTGCCGTGCCGGTCTAGGGCCCCGGGGGCGCGTTCCGGTCGGTGCGCTCCCTCGGGGGTTCGACCGGGACGTCGAAGCGGCCCGGGGCGGCGTACGGCATCGACCGGGTCTCGGCGTCGCCCGCGGGCGGCGGGCCGGTGAGCGGCGGGCCGTCGAGCGTCGGGCGGGTGGGCGGCGGTTCCGGCGGGAGCCGGTGGCTGCGGGGCCGCCCGGACATCACCAGGGCGCCGATCAGCAGGAGCACGCCGCCGCCCAGGGCGTTCGCGACGCCGTCGCCCAGGCCGTGCCCGTCCCCGGAGACCGCCAGGCTCCCCTCGGCCTGCCCGACCCGCACCATCCACAGCACGGTGAAGCCGAGGACGACCAGCCCGGCGAGGGCGACCAGGAGCCGGGAGCGCAGGACGACGCCGACCAGGGTGACGAGGGCGGCGAAGGCGAAGGGGAGCAGGACCGAACCGAGGACGCCGGCCCGCGCGTCGGTGACGCCGGTGAAGAGGTCCCCGATCCGGTAGGTGCTGCCGTGACGGCCGTCGTACCAGGCACGGAAGGGGCTCCAGACGGCGGCCGTCGCTCCGACGAGGGCCAGGACCGAGCCGGCCACGTTGCGGATCATCGATCGGCCTCCTCGCGGTCGCGCGCGGTCCGGGATCCCTCCCTGCCGACGCTACGCCCGGTCCGCGGCCCCCGCCACGCGGCCCCGGCCGCCCCCGCTAGGGTGTGGCGCGAACATGCCCAATACACGTACGGGGGAGACGGCGATGGTACGGACCCGGCTGAAGATGGCCGCCACGCTCACGGTGGTGGTGCTCGCGCTGACCGGTTTCCAGACGAGCACCGGCGGCAGCGGCAGCGGTAGTGGCAAGAGCGGCAAGAGCAAGAGCAAGGGCGGCGGGGGCGGCTGCTCCAGCTCCAAGAAGAGCAACCACGACTACGACGACGACTCGTCCGGCGACTTCGGCGGCTCGGGCTCCGGCTCGTCCACCACGCCGACGCCCAGCCCCTCCGCCGAGGTGGAGGTCGTCGTCGTCGACTGCGTGAAGCCCGCCCAGAAGAAGGCCAAGGGCCGGCCCGCCCGCTCGGCGGACACCACGGCGACCCTCCGGATCACCTCGCACGCGGCGGCCCGGACCGTCTACCGGATCAAGCTGGAGTTCAAGAACGCCGCCGGTTCGGCGGTGGACACGGTCGACGCCGGGGTGACCGTCGAACCGAACGAGACGAAGACCTTCGAGGTGGCGATGAAGGCCCCGAAGACCGTCGACCGCGTCCGCAACTGCTGGGTGTACGACGTCCGCGAGGCGTAGCCGCCCCGCTCCTCACCGCAGCCGGTGCCCCCCCGCCCGCCTCTCGAACAGCTCGGCCTGCCGGTCCGCCGGGAGGTTGCCGAGCGTCACCAGGTGGGGGGCCAGGGCGAGGGCCTGGGAGCGGGTGGCCTCCTTGGCCGCCCACAGCGCCCGGACCGTGCCCTGCACGGCGGCGGTCGGGCAGGAGGCGAGGACGGCGGCCGCGGCGGTGGCCGCCGCCAGCGCCCCGCCCGCCTCCGTGACCTCGCTGACCAGCCCGATCTCGTACGCCCGCCGGGCGGAGACCCGCTCGGCGGAGCCCATCAGCGCCATCCGGGCGACCTCCCCGAAGGGCATCCGCCGCGCCATGTGGACGGTCTCGAAGGCGCTGACCATGCCGTAGGTGGTGTGCGGGTCGAAGAAGGACGCGGTCTCGCCCGCGATCAGGAACTCGGCCTCGCCCAGCAGATAGAAGGCGCCCCCGCAGGCCATCCCCTCGACGGCGGCGACCACCGGCTTCCACAGGTCGTTCGCCTTCGGTCCGATCGCGACCAGCGGGTCGTCGATCGTGTACGGGGAGGACGGCTGCGGCACCCGCCCGGCGTCCTCGCGGTCGACGCCGGTGCAGAAGGCCCGGCCGCCGGCGCCGGTGAGGACGACCGCCCTGACCCCGTCCTCGTACCGGAACCCCCGCCAGACGGCGGCGAGTTCGGCGGCCATGGCGAGGGTCAGCGCGTTGTGCTTCTCGGGGCGGTCGAGGGTGACGACGGCGACGCCGGTCTCCTTGTCGCGCTCGACCGAGACGTGGGAGGGGCCGCCGGGGGCGCTCATCCGCGCTCCAGGAGCCAGCGGGGCACGGCCAGGCCGTCGACCTCGGTGAAGGCGACGCGGACGGCGGCGCCGATGCGGAGCCGGGCCGGGTCGACGGAGTCGAGGCGGGCGCCGGGGGAGGCCACCACGTTCCCGGCGAGCCGGACGCGGGGCGCGTCGGCGAGCTCGACCAGGACCGCGTTGTACGGCGCCTGTTCGGCGTAGTCCGGCAGCAGCGGCGGGTGCGGCAGCACGTAGGACCAGATCCGGCCCCGGCCGGACATGAGCCGCCACTCGCTGTCGAAGCTCTGGCAGTGCGGGCAGCAGGGGCGGGGCGGGAAGCGCAGCTCGCCGCAGGCGGCGCACGCCTGGATCCGGAGCTCGCCGCGCGCCGCGTACTCCCAGAAGGGGGCGCCGTCTTCGTCGATGACGGGGTTCAGCATGCGGTCAGCTCCTCAGGAGTAGGGCCGAGGTGGGGACGCCCTCGCCGGCGGTGACGAGGCAGGTGGCGGCGGACGGCACCTGGGCCGTCGAGGTGCCGCGGAGCTGCTTCACGCCCTCGTTGATGAGGTTGAAGCCGTGCACGTACGCCTCCGAGAGGCCGCCGCCGCCGGTGTTGAGGGGCAGCCGGCCGCCGAGTTCGAGGGCGCCGCCCTCGGTGAAGGCGGCGCCCTCGCCGCGCCCGCAGAAGCCGTAGCCCTCCAGGGAGAGCGGGACCAGCGGGGTGAAGGCGTCGTAGATCTGGGCGACGTCCACGTCCTGCGGGCCGAAGTCGGCGGTCTTCCACAGGTGGCGGGCGGCGGTCCAGGCGGGCCCGGAGAGCGGGTCGTCGTTCCAGTAGTTGACCATGCCGTGGTGCTGGGCGGGCAGGCCCTGGGCGGCGGAGTGCACGTAGACCGGCCGCCGCCGGCAGTCGCGGGCGCGCTCGGCGGAGACGATCACGCAGGCCAGCGCGCCGTCGGTCTCCAGGCAGTTGTCGAAGAGGCAGAGGGGCTCGCTGATCCAGCGGGAGGTCATGTACATCTCCCGGGTCAGCGGGCGCTCGTACATGATCGCGTCGGGGTTCTGGTTGGCGCGGTTGCGGCAGGCCAGGGCGACGTTGAAGAGGTGGTCGCGGGTGGCGCCGTACTCGTGCATGTAGCGGCGGGCCAGCATGCCGATCTCGTCGGCGGGGCGGAGCAGCCCGAAGGGGCGGGTCCACTGGCCGGGGGTGGGAAGCTGGACGGCGGTGTTCTTCCAGGGGCGGGGGCCCGAGCCGCGCTTGCGGGAGCGCCAGGCGACGCCGACGGTCGCCTGGCCGGTGGCGACGGCGGCGGCGAGGTGGGCGACGGTGGCGCAGGAACCGCCGCCGCCGTAGCCGACCTTGGAGAAGAAGGTGACGTCCCCGGCGCCGATGGCCTTGGCGACCTCGACCTCGTCGGTCTCCTCCATGGTGTACGAGGCGAAGGCGTCCACCTCGGAGGGGGCGATCCCCGCGTCGTCGAGGGCGGCGAGGATCGCCCGGCAGGCGAGGGTCCTCTCGGACTCGGGGAGCTGTTTCGCGAAGGCCGTCTGTCCGATTCCGACGATGGCCGTGGCGTCCTTGAGCACCGGACCTCCTCATGGGGCAGCACTGCTGACAGCGCGTCAGGCTACAACTAATCTGACGGATAGTCAGCTAACGGGAGGGCGGAGGAAGCGATGCGCGGAGACCTGGAGTGGGGCACCATCCCCGGACTCGTCCGGGCGGCGGCACTGCGGTACGGCGAACGGGAGGCCGTCGCCGACGGCCGCGTCCGCGTCTCGTACGCCGAACTCGCCGCCCGCGTCGAACGGGCCGCCGCCGCCTGTATCGCCGCCGGCGTCCGCACCGGCGACCGGGTCGCCCTCTGGGCGCCCAACAGCCTCGACTGGATCACCGCCGCCCTCGGCGCGGTCACCGCCGGAGCCGTCCTCGTCCCCCTCAACACCCGCTTCAAGGGCACCGAGGCCGCCGACGTCCTCGCCCGCTCCCGGGCCCGCCTCCTCTTCGTCACCGGCACCTTCCTCGGCACCTCCTACGTCGCCTCGCTGCGCCGCGCCGGGGTCCCCCTGCCGCACCTGGAGCGGACCGTCGTCCTCGGCGACACCGCCCCCGACGAGGCCGAGTGGACCACCTGGAAGGAGTTCCTCGCCGAGGGCGACCGGATCCCCGCCGACCGGGTCCGGGCCCGCGCCGACGCCGTCGACCCCGACAGCCCCTCCGACGTCGTCTACACCTCCGGCACCACCGGCCGCCCCAAGGGCGCCGTCATCACCCACGCCCAGACCCTGCGCTGCTACCACGACTGGGCCGACATCGCCGGACTCGCCGAAGGCGACCGCTACCTGATCGTCAACCCCTTCTTCCACACCTTCGGCTACAAGGCCGGCGTCCTCGCCTGCCTCATGCGCGGCGCGGTGATCGTGCCCCAGTCCGTCTTCGCCGTCGACACCGTCCTCGCCAACATCGCCGCCGAGCGGATCACCGTCCTGCCCGGCCCGCCCACCCTCCACCAGTCGCTCCTGGACCACCCGGCCCGCGCCGCCCACGACCTGTCCAGCCTCCGCCTCGTCGTCACCGGCGCGGCCGTCGTCCCGCTCCTCCTCGTCGAACGGCTCCGCTCCGAACTCGGCGTCGGCACCGTCCTCACCGCCTACGGCCTCTCCGAGGCGAGCGGCCTCGTCACCATGTGCCGCCGGGGCGACCCCGCCGAGACCGTCGCCACCACCTCCGGCCGCCCCGTCCCCGGCACCGAGGTCCGGATCTCCGCCACCGGCGAGGTCCTGGTCCGGGGGCACAACGTGATGCGCGGCTACTTCGAGGACGAGGCCGCCACCGCCGAGGCGGTCGACGCCGAAGGATGGCTGCGCACCGGCGACGTCGGCGTCCTCGACGAGGCGGGCAACCTCCGCATCACCGACCGGCTCAAGGACATGTTCATCGTCGGCGGCTTCAACGCCTACCCGGCCGAGATCGAGCAACTCCTCGGCCTCCACCCGGACATCGCCGACGTCGCCGTCGTCGGCGTCCCCGACCCCCGGCTCGGCGAGGTCGGCAAGGCGTTCGCGGTCCGGCGGCCGGGCGCGCGGCTCACCGCCGACGACCTGATCGCCTGGTCGCGGCGGGAGATGGCCAACTACAAGGTGCCCCGGCAGGTCGAATTCGTGCCCGAGCTCCCGCGCAACGCCGGCGGGAAGGTCGTCAAGGGCGAGCTGCGCAAACGGAGTTGAGGTCTTCCCGGGGCGCGCGGGACGCAACCGGGAGAGTGCGTGTACACGTCATAGGGCAGCGGACGCCCCCGGGGCGCCCCCGGCGCGGCGCCCGCCGCCGCGCCGCCCCCTCCGAGCCCCCTCCGAGGAGCAGCAGTGTCCACGCAGGAGATCCCCCTCGCCCTCACCCCGCAACAGGCCGCCACCGGCGTCGTCATCCCGATCGACCTGCCCACCGGCCGCACCCAGCTCAGGATCCCGCCCTGCCGCCACGGCGACCTCGTCCGCGCGCAGGCCGGCGACGCGACCGTCCTGCTCCGGATCACCGTCACCGCCCCGCAGGCCGCGCGCTCCGGCACGTCCGGCCTGGCGGGCTGCCTCGTCCCGCTCGCCGTCATCGGCGCCATCGCGGCCGGCGTCCACTTCTTCGGCAGCGGCGAGAAGGAGAACCCCGACATCGCGCGGCCCGTCGTCCCCACCTTCTCGGTCTCGCCCTTCCCCAGCCTCGACCTGGACCTCCCCGGCACCGGCGGCACCCCCACGCGGGAGGAGCCCGACCCGTACGAGAAGGGCACCTGCCTCAACGGCACGCTCCCCGACTCCGAGACCGCGCAGAGCGTCAGCGGCGTCGACGAGGTCTCCTGCTCGGCCGCCGACGCCCACTACAAGGTCATCCAGACCTTCCCGTTCACGTCCGACATGAACAAGTGCGGCGCCAACCCGAAGACCGAGTACGCCTTCTCGCACCGCTACACGATGAACGGCACCACCATCAACGAGTACGTCTACTGCCTCGTCGGCCTGGGCTCCTACGCCCGGAACTAGGCGGCGCCCACCGGATTCAGCTGCCCCAGCCGGAGGAGACGGTGCCGGTCACGTGGACGTTGGCGGAGGCGGGGGCCGCGACGCCGAGGGTGAGGGCGGCGGCGACGGCCGCGAGGGCGAAGAGGCGCTTCGTGGCGCGCATGGCGGACTCCTCGGGACATCGGGACGAGCGGGCGGAACGATCATCGCGGTGGCGTACGCGCCCCGCGAACCGGAGCGGTCTACTTCGTCAGGTGGCGCGCACACGCGGGAGGGGCCGGGCTGTCGCCCGGCCCCTCCTCTCGGTGGTCCGATCGCGTCGCGCGCGGCCCGCACCGGGCGGATCCCCCCTGGTTCCGCCCCGGTGTCCCCCGGGACCGTGCGCTCCCCCGTCGACCGGACCTCCTCCGGACGGCCCCGGCGGCTCCCCCGAAGTCGCCGCCGGTGCCGTTCTCCCCGTCGGGAATGGTCTACTTGGCCGGCTCGGACGTGATGTGCACGTTGCCGAGGGGGGCGGTGGTGCCCTCGCCCGCGGTGGCCGGCTCGCCGGTGATGTGCACGTTCTTGATGCCGATCTTCTCGGCTATCGCGTCGGTGGCCTCGGTGTCCGTGATGTGGACGTTCTTGGTCTCCAGACCGGCGGTGGCGGGCTCGCCCGTGATGTGCACGTTCGCCGGGTTGACGCTCTGCTCGTCGCTCATGGCAACTCTCCTCGATCGTTCGGCAGGTGGGTCTCTGGGCCACGTCCGGCTGCTTCCCCCAACGGACAGCCGGACGTGACCCGAAGCAGGGCCGATCACCCTAGTGGGTCGGGGTGACGTTCCTACCGCTGACCCGTCTGCCCCCCGACGCGACGGATCGATGAGTGAAGCATGGCGCGGTGCGATAAACGAACGATGAACGCGCAGCCCGGGCGGGATCAGCCCGCCGGACAGCGCGTCAGGAGCTCGCGCACCTCCGCCGCCTCCGGCGACCGGGTGGCCTCGAATATGGCCAGGGCGTCCTGCCAGCACACCACCGCGCGGCCCTGCTGGCCGATGCCGCGCAGGGCGTGCCCCAGCACCATGAGGACCTTGCCGCGCCGCCACTCGCCGCCGACGTCCCGCAGCACGGTGAGGGCCGTCTCGGCGTTGGAGGCGGCCCGGGCGTACTCCCGGTCGGCGATGTCCACCTCGGCGAGGCGGAACAGGGTCATGCCCTGCCACAGCCGCTGCCTGCTGTCCGTGAAGGTGGTGAGCGCCTCCCGCAGGCAGTGCGAGGCGTCGGAGAGCCGCCCGCCCTCGGTGAGCGCGATGCCCATCGCGTACCGGCCGTTGGCCCCCTTGAGGGCGTGTCCGAGGTCGTCGTACATCTCGGTGCCGCGCCGGGCGAAGGCCACGGCCGTGCCGGGCCGCCCGGTCGCCAGGTGGACCCGCGACTGGTTGCACAGGGCGCTGGCCTCCCCGGCGAGGTCCTCGCAGCGCCGGAAGTCCTCGATGGCCCGCACCAGGTGCTCCTCGGCCTCCTCGTAGCGGGCCCGGTAGAAGGCGACCACGCCGAGGAGGTTGGAGGCCCAGCACAGGGGGAGCGGATCGGGCGAGCCGGTCGCGAGGGCGCGGGCCCGGCCGGCCTCCTCGCCCGCCAGGTCGAAGCGGCCGGAGAGCTGGTGCACATAGGCCAGGGTGATGGCAGCGCGGCCCTGGGCCCGGACGTCGCCGGTGCGCACGGCCGCCTCCCGCAGGACCGTCGCCACCGCCTCGTACTCCTTGGAGTCGGTGCCCGACTCGGCGAGGTCCAGGGAGGCCCACAGGAGGTCCACGGCGCGGCGGAGGGTCGCCGGGGCGGCGGCGGACTGGCGGACGCAGGAGAGGAGGCAGCGGGACTCGGCGTACAGCCAGTCCTGGGCCTCGTGGCGGTCGGTGAAGGACAGGCCCTCGTACGCGGTCCGCTCCAGGTGGTCGACCAGCCGGTCGCCGGGGCGCTCGATGGCGTACACCCGGGCCGCCGTCGACAGGTAGAAGTCGAGGAGCCGGGAGAGCGCCGCCTCCTTCTCCGTCGGCGGGTGCTCGTCCCGGTCGGCGCACGCCCGCGCGTACAGCCGCACCAGGTCGTGGTAGCGGTAGCGGCCGGGCGCGGCCGATTCGAGGAGGGACGTGTCGACCAGGGCCTCCAGGAGGTCTTCGGTGTCCCACAGGGGCAGGTCGAGGACGGCCGCCGCGGCGGCCAGGGAGATGTCGGGGCCGTCGGCCAGGCCGAGGAGGCGGAAGGCGCGCGCCTGGGCCGGCTCCAGCTGGCCGTAGCCGAGTTCGAAGGTCGCCTTGACCGCGAGGTCGCCCGCCTGGAGCTCGTCGAGGCGGCGGCGCTCGTCGGCCAGCTTCGCCGCCAGCACCGAGACCGTCCAGGTGCGGCGGGCGGCCAGCCGGGAGGCGGCGATGCGGATCGCCAGCGGCAGGAAGCCGCAGGCCGCGACGACGTCCAGGGACGCCTCCCGCTCGGCCCGCACCCGCTCCGCGCCGACGATCCGGGTGAAGAGCTGGAGCGCCTCCTCGGGGGACATCACGTCGAGGTCCACCAGGTGCGCGCCGGCCAGGTCGACCATCCGGATGCGGCTGGTCACCAGGGCCGCGCAGCCCGCCGTGCCGGGCAGCAGGGGGCGGATCTGGGCGGCGTCCCGGGCGTTGTCGAGGAGGACGAGGACGCGGCGGCCGTCGAGGGTGGAGCGGTAGAGCGCGGCCCGCTCCTGCACGGAGTCGGGGATGGCCGCGTCGGGGGTGCCGAGGGCGCGCAGGAAGGAGCCGAGGACGGTCTCCGGGGCGGCGGCCCGGGCGCCCGCGCCCTGGAGGTCCACGTACAGCTGCCCGTCCGGGAAGTGCCGCCGGGCCTCGTGGGCGACGTGCACCGCGAGGGTGGTCTTGCCGACGCCGCCGATGCCGGCGAGGGCGGAGACGGCCATCACGGAGCCCTCGGCGGTGGAGAGCCGGGCGCCCAGCTCGCGGACGAAGGCGGCCCGGCCGGTGAAGTCGGGCACGGTGGCGGGCAGTTGGGCGGGCCGGGCCAGGGGCGCGGCGGCCGGGGCCTGCTCCTCGACGGGGCGGGCGAGTTCGGTGTCGCCCTGGAGGATGCGGCGCTGGAGCCGGGAGAGTTCGGGCGTGGGGTCGACGCCCAGCTCGTCGGCGAGGAGGCGGCGGGTGTCGGCGTAGACGGCGAGCGCCTCGGCCTGCCGGCCGCCCCGGTAGAGGGCGAGCATCAGCAGTTCGCGCAGGCGCTCGCGCAGCGGGTGCGCGGCGGTCAGCGCGGTCAGCTCGGAGACGGCCTCGGCGTGCGCGCCGATCTCCAGGTCGACGTCGAGGCGGGTCTCCAGGAGGGTGAGCCGCCACTCCTCCAGGCGGGTCCGCTGGCCCTCGGCGTACGGCCCGGGGACGGAGGCCAGGACCTCGCCCTCCCACAGGTCGAGGGCGTCGGCGAGCCGGGCGCGGGCGGCGGTCCGCTCGCCGCCGGCCCGCAGCTTCTCGGCCTCCCCGGCCAGCGCGCGGGCGCGGGCCAGGTCGAGGTCGCCGGCCCGCAGGGCGTAGCCGCCGGACTCGCTGACGAGGACGTCGGCGCCGAGGACCTTGCGGAGCCGGGAGGCGTAGGTGCGCAGGGCGGCGAGCGCCTGGGAGGGCGGTTCCTCGCCCCAGAGGGCGTCGATGAGCTCGGCGGCGGTGGCGGTCCGGCCGCCGCGCAGGAGCAGGGCGGCGAGCAGGGCGCGCTGCTGGGGCGACCCGGTGGCCAGCGGTTCGTCCCCCCGCCAGGCCCGGACGGGCCCGAGCACGCCGAACCGCAGCCCGGCGGCCGGGGTCCCGGACGCGGGGGTACCCGGAGCCGCGGAAACTGTCGCCGCTCCTGCCCCCGTACCCGCTCCCGCGCTCGCTTCCGTACCCGCTCCCGTGCTCGTCACCGGTTCCGCTCCAGGCTCCGCTTCCGGTTCCGGTCTCCGGTCCGTTCCGCGCTGCCGGGGCACGCCTGCCCGGCCCTCCGCTCCGGCCCCGTTCCGGCCGGGGCCCTGCGTCGGGACGCGCGGCCCCTTGTCCTGCCCCATGGCTCCCCCTGCCCGTACCGCTGGTATCGCCCTGGACAGTCTGCCCTGTCCGGAGGGAGCGCGTCAGCATCGGGTGGGACCTTGCGGACAACCGGGGCGGGGCGGTGGACAGAAGTCGCGCGAGCCCGTAAGGGACACGGTAGCTGACGGTTCGTCAGATCAGCGCTACCGTGAACGGCATGGAGACCCAGGAGACCTTCCCCAGGATCATCTCGGTGGACGACCACACGGTGGAGCCCGCGCACGTCTGGCGCGACCGGCTCCCGTCCCGGTACCACGACACCGGGCCCCGGATCGTCCGTGCCCCGCTGAAGGAGATGACCTTCCTCGGCGGCAAGTTCGCCCCCGTCATGGGCGCCCCCGGCGACGACGGCCCGATCGGCGACTGGTGGGTCTACGAGGACCTGCACCGGCCGCTGACCAGGCTCGACACCGCCGTCGGCTACGACCGCGACGAGATACGCCTCGAAGTCATCACCTACGAGCAGATGCGGCCGGGCTCCTTCTCCGTCCCCGACCGGCTCGCCGACATGGACGTCAACCACGTCCAGTCCGCGCTCTGCTTCCCGACCTTCCCGCGCTTCTGCGGCCAGACCTTCACCGAGGCGTCCGACCGCGAGCTTGGCCTGCTGTGCGTGCGCGCGTACAACGACTGGATGGTCGAGGAGTGGTGCGGCCCCGAGGCGGACGGCCGGCTGATCCCGCTCACCCTCGTCCCGCTCTGGGACCCCGAGCTGGCCGCCGCCGAGGTGCGGCGCAACGCCGCCCGGGGCGTCCGGGCGGTCGCCTTCTCCGAGATCCCGCCGCACCTCGGGCTCCCCTCGGTCCACACCGACCACTGGGACCCCTTCCTGCGGGCCTGCGACGAGACCGGCACGGTCATCGCCATGCACATCGGCTCGTCCAGCCGGATGCCGTCCACCTCGGCGGACGCCCCGCCGGCGGTCGGCTCCACGATCACCTTCGCCAACTGCTGCTTCTCGATGGTCGACTGGCTGATGAGCGGCAAGTTCGAGCGCTTCCCGAACCTGCGGATCATGTACGCGGAGGGCCAGATCGGCTGGATCCCGTACATCCTGGAGCGGGCGGACGTGGTCTGGGAGGAGAACCGGGCCTGGGGCGGCGTCGCCGACAAGGTCACCCGGCCGCCGTCGGAGCTCTTCGCCGGGCACGTCTTCGGCTGCTTCTTCGACGACGCCTTCGGGCTGCGCAACCTCGACGCGATCGGCGTCGGGAACGTGCTGTACGAGACGGACTACCCGCACTCGGACTCGACCTGGCCCAAGTCCCGCGAGGTCGGCGAGGCGCAGATGGGCCACCTGGCCCCGGACGCCGTCGAGCGCATCGTGCGCGGCAACGCGATCGAGCTGCTCGGCCTGAGCCCGGAGGGCCTCTGGCGCCCGTGAGCGCGGAGCCGGGGGAGGGCCTTGCCCGCCGTGCGCGGGATCGCCTTCCCCCGGCTGTCCGGTCAGAGGGCCAGTACGTGCCGCAAGGCCGTGGCCACCTGTGCCATCGTCCGCGCCGAGAGGGCGCCGAGGTCGGCCTTGATGTCGTCCCGGTACATCGGGCCGAGGTCGTCACAGAGGATCCGTCCGACCGCGGGGTCGTCGGGCCCCAGCTCGACGACGCTGGGGATGTTCGGTTTGTCGCTCGTCGTGACGCGGACCACCAGGCACTCGTCCAGTTTCCGATTGCGGGCGTTGTTGGAGACGACGAGCCAGGGCTTGAGGCCAAAGCCCAGGTCGGCCCGGTAGAGGCGTCCGCGCAGGGGGACGATCTCCGTCATTCGCCACTCTCCGGGCGGCTCCGCCTGCGGGTGCGGCGCGCGGCCGCATAGGCGCGGTCCTCGTCGTCCTGGGCGGCGGCGAGCGCCGCGTAGCCGTTCTCCAGGGCCTTCTCTTCGATGGCGACCCGTCCGGCGTTGAGGAGGGCGCGCAGTACTTCGGCGTCCGACGTGTCGTCGCCCACTTTTATCCCGGTGACCTGGCGCAGGGCCCTGTTCTCCGGGCTGTCGTGGCGGCGCACCCGGCGCATCGCCTCTTCCGTGGGGGCGTCCAGCGGCACGCTCTTTCGCGTCAAGGTTGCCATGCATCACATAGTGCTGCACTTTATGCCGCATGTCAAAGGTGGGAGGGGTCGGTCGCCTCACCCTCTTGCCTGATGGTCCGTCAGGTATCAGCATGGCCCCGTCGGCATAACTGACGATGTGTCAGATGGAGGGGTCGCTCATGGTGGTCCACGGGATGCAGCTGCCCGTCCAGTCCCAGTCCGCGCTCTACGCCGAGCCCTGGGAGGCCGCCGCCGGGCCCGCCGACCTGCTCGCCGTGGCCCGCGCCGCCGACGCGTACGGCTTCGACTACCTGGCCTCCTGCGACCACGTGGCGATCCCGCGCCGGCTCGCGGAGGCGATGAGCACCGTCTGGTACGACCCCGTCGCCACCCTCTCCTTCCTCGCCGCCGCCACCGAGCGGGTCCGCCTCGTCTCGCACGTCGCCGTGGTCGGACTGCGCCACCCGCTGGCCACCGCCAAGGCGTACGCGACCGTCGACCACCTCTCCGGCGGCCGGCTGGTCCTCGGGGTGGGGGCCGGGCACGTGCGGGAGGAGTTCGACGCGGTCGGGGCGGACTTCGACGGGCGCGGCGGGGTCCTCGACGAGACGATCGACGCGCTGCGGGCCGCGCTGGGCCCGGAGGAGTTCCCCGAGCACCTGGGGGAGCGCTTCGCCTTCAAGGACCTGGGGCAGCGGCCCCGGCCCGCGCAGGCGCGGGTGCCGGTCTGGGTCGGCGGCTCCTCCCCGGCGGCGGTGCGGCGGGCCGCGCTCAAGGGCGACGGCTGGCTGCCGCAGGGCGACCCGAGGCCGGTGCTCGCCGAGCGGATCGGCCGGATCCGGCGGCTGCGCGAGGAGGCCGGACTCGACGCCCCCTTCACCTTCGGCGCCATCGCCGAACCGCTCTACGTGGGCACCCCCGGCTGGCCGGTCGGGCGGCGCACGCTCAGCGGCCCGCCCGAGGAGCTGGCGGCCTCGCTGCGGGAGTACGGGGCGATGGGCGTCGGCCAGATCCAGGTGCGCTTCCGCAGCCGGAGCCGTACCGAACTCATCGACCAGATGGCGGCCTTCGCCGAGGAGGTCGCCCCCCGTCTTTAGGGAGCGCGCATGGGCAAGCTGGAGGGTCGGGTCGTCCTCGTCACGGGGGCGGCGCGCGGGCAGGGCGAGCAGGAGGCGCGCCTCTTCGCCGCCGAGGGGGCGCGGGTGGTCCTCGCCGACGTCCTCGACGGCCCCGGGGAGGCGCTGGCGAAGGAGCTGGGGGAGGAGCGGGCCGCCTACGTCCGCCTGGACGTGACCCGAGAGGACGACTGGACGGCCGCGGTGGCGGCGGCGAAGGAGCGGTTCGGGCGGATCGACGGGCTGGTGAACAACGCGGGCGTGCTCCGCTTCAACGAGCTGCTCGCCACCCCGCTGGAGGAGTTCCAGGCGGTCGTCTCGGTCAACCAGACCGGCTGCTTCCTCGGCATCCGGGCGGTGGCGCCCGAGATCGCGGCGGCCGGCGGCGGCACGATCGTCAACACCGCCTCGTACACGGGGGTGACCGGGATGGCCGGGGTCGGCGCCTACGCGGCCTCCAAGCACGCGGTCCTCGGGCTGACCCGGGTCGCGGCCCTGGAGCTGGCGCCGAAGGGCATCCGGGTCAACGCGGTCTGCCCCGGCGCGATCGACACCGCGATGAGCAACCCGGAGGGGGTGGACCCGGCGGCCACCGGCGAGCTGTACCGCAAGCTGGTGCCGCTCGGCCGGATCGGCCGCCCGGAGGAGGTGGCGGCCCTCGCCCTCTTCCTGACCTCGGACGACTCCTCGTACGTGACGGGCCAGCCGTTCGTCATCGACGGCGGCTGGCTGGCCGGGGTCTCCCTCTTCTGAGCTCATCTGACGCCCTGTCAGGTATTGACAGGGCGCAGCCCATCCAAGAATCTGACGACACGTCAGAAACTCACGAGGACGGTGACTTCCGTGGAATTCGGGATCTTCGTACAGGGATACGTCGGCAAGCGGGCCGAGACCGATCCCGAAGCCGAGCACAAGGCCCTCATGGAGGAGACCGAGTACGTCATCCAGGCCGACAAGCACAACTTCAAGTACGCCTGGGCCTCCGAACACCACTTCCTGGAGGAGTACTCGCACCTCTCGGCCAACGACGTCTACCTGGGCTACCTCGCCCACGCCACCGAGCGCATCCACCTCGGCTCCGGCATCTTCAACCCCCTCGCCCAGGTCAACCACCCGGTCAAGGTCGCCGAGAAGGTCGCCATGCTCGACCACCTCTCCGGCGGCCGGTTCGAGTTCGGCTCCGGACGGGGCGCCGGGTCCCACGAGATCCTCGGCTTCTTCCCGGGCATCACCGACATGAACCACACCAAGGAGATCTGGGAGGAGACCATCGGGGAGTTCCCCAAGATGTGGCTCCAGGAGGAGTACCAGGGCTTCCAGGGCAAGCACTGGTCCCTCCCGCCCCGCAAGATCCTCCCCAAGCCGTACGGGAAGTCCCACCCCGCCATGTGGTACGCCGCCGGCTCCCCCTCCTCCTACGCGATGGCCGGGAAGATGGGCCTCGGCGTCCTCGGCTTCAGCGTCCAGAAGGTCTCCGACATGGAGTGGGTCGTCGAGTCCTACAAGAACGCGATCAAGGAGGCCAAGGCCGTCGGCGACTTCGTCAACGACAACGTCATGGTCACCTCCACCGCCATCTGCGCGGAGACCCACGACAAGGCCGTCGAGATCGCCGTCGGCGGCGGGCTCAACTACCTCCAGTCGCTCCTCTTCCGCTACCACGACACCTTCCCCCGGCCCGAGGGCATCCCCGAGTGGCCCGAGCTGCTCCCCGAGTACTCGGCCGAGATCATCGAACTCCTCATCCAGGAGGAGCTGATGATCTGCGGCGACCCCTCCGAGGTCCTCGCCCAGTGCCGCCGCTGGGAGCGGGCCGGCGCCGACCAGCTCTCCTTCGGCCTCCCCATCGGGATCTCGTACGAGGACACGATGAACTCGATCAAGCTGATCGGCGAGCACGTGATCCCGCACATCGACACCGACCCCGTCCACCGCACCACCCGCTTCCGGCAGGCGGCCGGCGCGTAGCGGAACGCGGGGCGGCGTCTTTCCCGGGCCGCCGCCCCGTCACCGGCCCCGGCCGGGGGCCCACCGCGGCGGCCCCCGGTCCGGGGCCCACCCGCGCCCGCCGCGCCCGGAGCCCCCGTCCGAAGGCCCGCGCGGACCCCGGTACGGACCCCGTGCGGACACCGCCCAGAAAGGGACCGCCATGCTCGACCACCTGATCAGGGGCGCCACCGTCGTGGACGGCACCGGCGCGCCCTCCCGCCGGGCAGACGTCGGCCTGCGCGACGGCCGGATCGCCGTCATCGCCGCACCCGGCACCGTCGCCGAGGAGGCCCGCACCAGCGAGGACGCCACCGGGCTGGTCCTCGCCCCCGGCTTCGTCGACCCGCACACCCACTACGACGCCCAGCTGTTCTGGGACCCGTACGCCACCCCCTCCATGAACCACGGCGTCACCACCGTCGCCGGCGGCAACTGCGGCTTCACCCTCGCCCCGCTCCACCCCGGCCGGCCCGAGGACGCCGACTACACCCGCCGCATGATGTCCAAGGTCGAGGGCATGGCGCTGGCCGCCCTCGAAGAGGGCGTCGACTGGAGCTGGTCCTCCTTCGGCGAGTACCTCGACGCCCTGGAGGGCCGGATCGCCGTCAACGCCGGCTTCATGGTCGGCCACTGCGCCCTGCGCCGGTACGTGATGGGCGCCGACGCCGTCGGCGGACAGCCCACCCCCGAGCAGCTGGAGCGGATGACCGCCCTCCTCAAGGAGGCCATGGAGGCCGGCGCCTGGGGCCTGTCCACCACCCAGTCGTCCACCCACTCCGACGGCGACGGCGCCCCCGTCGCCTCCCGGCACGCCGCCCCCGCCGAACTGATCGCCCTGTCGAAGGCGGTCGGCGAGCACGAGGGCACCCAGATCGAGGCCATCCTCGCCGGCTGCCTCGACCAGTTCTCCGACGCCGAGATCGACCTCTTCGTCGAGATGACCGCCGCCGCCGGACGCCCCCTGAACTGGAACGTCCTCACCATCGACGCCGCCGTCCCCGAACGCGTCCCCCGCCAGCTCACCGCCTCCGAACGGGCCCGGAAGTCCGGCGGCCGGATCGTCGCCCTCACCATGCCGATCCTCACCCCCATGAACATGTCCCTCGGCACCTTCTGCGCCCTCAACCTCATCCCCGGCTGGGGCGAGGTCCTGGCCCTGCCCGTGCCCGAGCGGATCGCACGGCTCCGCGACCCCGGCGTCCGCGCCGGGATGCTGCGCCGCGCCTCCTCCAAGGAGGCGGGCGTCTTCCGGCGGCTCGCCGACTTCGGCCGGTACGTCATCGGCGACACGTACAGCCGCGAGAACGAGGGCCTGACCGGCCGCGTCGTGAAGGACATCGCCGCCGAACGCGGCCAGGACCCCTTCCAGTGCCTCGTCGAGATCTGCGCCCACGACGACCTGCGGACCGTGCTGTGGCCGATGCCCAGCGACAACGACCCGGCCTCCTGGGAACTGCGCCGCGAGACCTGGGAGCACGAGGACGTCCTCCTCGGCGGCTCCGACGCCGGCGCCCACCTGGACCGCATGTGCGGCGCCCCCTACACCACCCGCTTCCTCGGCGACTGCCTGCGCGGCCGGAAGCTGGTCCCCCTGGAGCGGGCCGTCCGGATGCTCAGCGACGACCCGGCCCGCCTCTTCGGCCTGCGCGAGCGCGGCCGGATCGCCGAGGGCTTCCACGCCGACCTGGTCCTCTTCGACCCCGAGCGGATCGACGCGGGCCCGGCGACCCTCGTCCACGACCTGCCCGGCGACAGCCCCCGCCTCGACTCCCGCGCGGTCGGCATCGTCTCCGTGCGGGTCAACGGCGTGGAGACGATCCGCGACGACGAGGTGACCGGGGCGATCCCCGGGCGCGTCCTGCGCTCGGGCCGCGACACGAGGACGGTGCCGACCCGATGACGCCCACGGAGAAGCTCTACATCGGCGGGGAGTGGACCGAGCCCGACGGCGGCCACTACCCGGTGGTGAACCCGGCCACCGAGGAGACCGTCGGCCTCGCCCCCGAGGCGTCCCGCGCCCAGGTCCACGACGCGGCCGCCGCCGCCCGCGACGCCTTCGCCACCTGGTCGCGCACCCGGCCCGAGGAGCGGGCCGCGCTCCTCGACCGGGCCGCCGCGATCATGACCCGCGACGCCGCCGCGCACACCGCCCTCGCCCGCGCCGAGAGCGGCGCCACCACCGCCACCGCGCGCGGCATGCAGGTCGCCGTCGGCGCCGCCCGCTTCCGGCGGTACGCGCGCGGCGCCCTGGAGCCGGTCGAGGAGGCGCTGCCGCCGCAGGTCAACGAGGCCGGGCCGATGGGCCGGGCCGGGGTCTTCGGCGCGGTCGCGGTGCGCCGCCCGGTCGGCGTCGTCACCTGCGTGACCTCGTACAACAACCCCTGGGCCAACCCGGCCGGCAAGATCGCCCCGGCGCTCGCCATGGGCAACACGGTCGTCGTGAAGCCCGCCCCGCAGGACCCGCTCTCCGTCTTCGCGATGGTCCGCGCCCTGGAGGAGGCGGGCGTCCCCGCCGGGGTGGTCAACCTGGTCACCGGCTCCGCCCCCGCCGTCGGCGAGGCCGCCGTCGACTCCCCGGACGTCGACATGGTCTCCTTCACCGGCTCCACCGCCGTCGGCCAGGCCATCGGCGAGGTCTGCGGCCGGTCCATGAAGCGGCAGCTCATGGAGCTGGGCGGGAAGGGCGCGGCGCTCGTCCTCGACGACGCCGACCTGGACGCGGCCGTCCTCGGCATCGGCACCACCTTCTCCTTCTACAGCGGCCAGATCTGCACGGCCCCCACCCGGGTCCTCGCCCAGCGGGGGATCCACGACCGGCTGGTCGAGAAGCTGGCCGCCTACGCCGGGCACCTGAAGGTCGGGGACCCGGCCGAGAAGGGCACGGTCGTCGGCCCGGTGATCTCGGCGGCCCACCGCGACCGGATCGAGGGGTACGTGGAGCTGGGCCGCAAGGAGGGCGCGCGGGTCGTCGCGGGCGGCGGGCGGCCCGCCCTCGACCGGGGCTTCTACGTGGCGCCGACGCTGCTCGCCGACTGCACCCACGAGATGCGGGTGGTCCGGGAGGAGATCTTCGGCCCGGTCGTCGTGGTCGTCCCCTTCGACGACGAGGAGGAGGGCATCGCGCTCGCCAACGACAGCGACTACGGCCTGATCGACTACGTCTGGTCCGGCGACGTGGCCCGCGCCTTCCGGATCGCGGCCCGGCTGCGGGCCGGCGGGGTCGGGATCAACACGGTCGGCCGCAACATGGAGGCGCCCTTCGGCGGCTTCAAGAAGAGCGGGGTGGGGCGGGACGTGGGCTCGTACGCGCTGCACGCCTACAGCGAGCTCCAGGCGGTGGTCTGGCCCGGCTGACCGGCCGCCGGAGACCGTCGCGAAAATTCCCCGGGAAATTTTCGGAACGGACATTCCGGGCTTAGCTGCGGTTTCCGCATAGCGGACACCCGGGGGCCGACCTGCCGGTTGGTCGGTCCCCCGGCTCGGTCGATCTTTCAATCGATGGCGCCAGGGGGGAAACTGTCCCAGAATGCAAGGCACAGATCGTTCAGGTGAGCGGAGTCAACCCCTCCGGATGTGGAAACCGCAGCATTTAACGTCCTGTTCATGACTCAGGTGGATGTGCGGCCCCAGGCCGGAGACACGGTAACGGGCGTCAGCGCGCCGGGGGACACGCAAGGCGTCCGCACGAAGGGACTGGGCGGCAACTCCGTCGGACTCTTCGGCAACGCGATCATCGGCATCTCCACCGTCGCCCCGGTCTACTGCCTGACCTCCACCCTGGGCTCCACCGCCGGCGAGGTCGGCCTCCAGATGCCCGCCGTCTTCCTCGCGGGCTTCCTCCCCATGCTCCTCGTCGCCTTCGCGTACCGGGAGCTCAACAAGGCCATGCCGGACTGCGGCACCTCCTTCACCTGGACCGTGAAGGCCTTCGGACCCAAGATCGGCTGGATGTGCGGCTGGGGCCTGGTGATCGCCACGATCATCGTCCTCTCCAACCTCGCGGGCGTCGCCACCTCCTACTTCTGGCTCCTCGCGGGCGAGATCACCGGCAACGACTCCATCGGCGCCCTGGACGACAACAAGGCCGTCCACATCCTCACCTGCCTCGCCCTCATCGCCGCCGCCACCGCGATCAGCTACCGCGGCATGACGGCCACCAAGGGCGTCCAGTACACCCTCGTCGTCCTCCAGCTCGTCGTCCTCGCCGTCTTCGTCGCCCTCGCCCTGAGCAAGGCCGGCTCCTTCGAGACCTCCGTCGACTTCTCCTGGTCCTGGATGAACCCCTTCGCGGTCCAGTCCTTCGCGGCCTTCACCGCCGGACTCTCGCTCTCGATCTTCATGTACTGGGGCTGGGACACCTGCATGGCCTCCAACGAGGAGACCGTCGGCAGCGACAAGACCCCCGGCCGCGCCGCCCTCATCGCCATGGTCGTCCTCGTCGGCTCCTACCTGGCCACCGGCATCGCCGCCCAGATGGCCGTCGGCTCCGGCACCGAGGGCCTCGGCCTCGCCAACCCGGAGACCTCCGACAACGTCTTCGCCGCCCTCGCCGGACCCGTCATGGGCCCCGCCCTCGGCATCCTGCTCTTCGTCGCGGTCCTGGCCTCCGCCGCCGCCAGCCTCCAGACCACCTTCATCCCGGTCGCCCGCACGGTCCTCGCCATGTCCACCTACGAGGCCCTGCCGAAGTCCTTCACCGAGGTCCACCCGGTCTTCAAGACCCCCGGCAGGGCCACCGTCGTCGCCGGGGTCGCCACCGGCGCCTTCTACACGGTGATGACCCTGGTCAGCGAGCACGTCCTGGTCGACACCATCTACGCGCTCGGCCTCATGATCTGCTTCTACTACGGCATCACGGCCTTCGCCTGCGTCCGGTACTTCCGCGCCGACCTCTTCCGCTCCGCCCGCGACCTCGTCTTCAAGGGCCTCCTGCCGGCCCTCGGCGGCCTCATGCTCACCGCCGTCTTCGGCAAGACCCTCTACGACATGTGGGACCCGGCCTACGGCTCCGGCTCCGCCGTCCTCGGCGTCGGCTCCGTCTTCGTCATCGCCGTCGGCCTCCTCGTCCTCGGCGCGGTCATCATGCTCGTCATGCGGCGCCGCAGCCCCGCCTTCTTCCGGGGCGAGGTCCTCACCAAGGAGACCCCCTCCCTGATCGTCGCCGACTGAGCGACCCCGCGAACGGCGGAGGGGCGGGCCCGTGGGGGGTCCCGCCCCTCCGCTCCACCCCCACCCGCGTGGCGGCCGCCCTCCGCATCCGGTGCTTGAATGGACCGGACCGCCGTCCCCGGTCCTGCGAGGAGAAGTGCTGTGCCCCTGGTGTCCGTCGTCATGCCCGTGTACAACTCGGCGGCCACCCTCGGCGCGGCCGTCCGCTCGGTGCTCACCCAGACCCACGCCGACGTGGAGCTGCTGGTCACCGACGACCGGTCCACCGACGGCTCCATGGACCTGCTGCGCGAGTTCGCCGAGCGGGACGAGCGGGTCCTGCCCCGGAGCGCCCCCGAGCGGGGCGGCGCGGGCCGCGCCCGCAACCTCGCCATCGAGCGGGCCCGCGGCGACTACGTCGCCTTCCTCGACAGCGACGACATGTGGCTCCCCGAGAAGACCGAGAAGCAGCTCGCCTTCGCCGCCCGGGGCACCGCGCCCCTGACCTTCACCTCGTACTTCAAGATGGACGCCGACCACGCGGGCGAGAGCACCGACTGGGTGCCGAACGGGCGGGTGATCCAGGCGCGCGCCCACGTCGACTACCGCGCCATGCTGGTCCGGGACTACATCGGCGCCCTCACCGCCATGTACGACCGCAAGGCGCTCGGCACCCGGCTCATGCCGGAGATGCGCAAGCGCCAGGACTACGCCCTGTGGCTGTCGATCATGCGGGACGGCGCGGACGCCCGCGGCCTGGCCGAGCCCCTCGCCGTCTACCGCGCCCACCAGGCGAACTCGCTGTCCTCCAACAAGATGTCCCTGATCAAGTACAACTGGGAGCTCTACCGCGAGCACGAGCACCTGTCGGTGCCCCGCTCGACGCGGGCCCTGGCCGGCGCGGCCTGGCAGTCGCTGCGCAACTCCCGGATCTGACGGCCCGCCCCCTCCCCGGACCCGGGGAGGGGGCGCCCGCGTCAGTGGCGGCCGGGCAGCAGGCCCTGCACGGCCTTGTTGGCGGCCGGCAGGTCGGCGGCGGCCTTCGCCGGGACCGGCTTGGGGTTCAGGACGCCGCTGAGCGGGACGACCGACGGCAGGTTCAGGCCACCGGTGTCGGCCGCCGCGGTCCCGGCGGCGGAGAGACCGCCGGCGGCGGCGAAGGCGGTCAGGGCGGCTGCGGTGAGAATCCTCTTCATACCCGCTCCAACGCCACCCCACCCGACCCGGTTACGGACCGGACACCCGCGACCGCCCCCGCGCCCCGGCCGCACGCCCGGACCGCTCGGGTGCGTCCCGTACGAGGGCGACCCGACCCCGCTCGGCCTCCAGGAGTTCCGGGAGCGGGTGTGGGAGTGCGGTGGGTACGGACACCCGGCCGCGCGGTGGCGGGCAGCGGACCCCGTACCGCGTTGACACACGCGTCGCGGCTCTCGGAAAAGACGGGCCGGGGGCCTACCGTGCCGTCATGCGGATCTCGACCACGATCTTCCTGACCGACGAGACCATCTCCCCCGTGCGGCTCGCCCGCGAGCTGGAGGCGCGCGGCTTCGCCGGGCTCTACCTCCCCGAGCACACCCACATCCCCGTCTCCCGCGACACCCCCTACCCGGCCGGCGGCGACCTGCCGCGCGAGTACGGGCGCACCCTCGACCCCTTCGTCGCCCTCGCCCAGGCCGCCGCCGTCACCGAACGCCTCGCCCTCGGCACCGGCATCACCCTGCTCGCCCAGCACGACCCGATCGCCCTCGCCAAGCAGATCGCCACCCTCGACCACCTCTCCGGCGGCCGCTTCACCCTCGGCCTCGGCTACGGCTGGAACCGCGAGGAGGCCGCCGACCACGGCGTCGACTGGGCCGCCCGCCGCGACCTCGTCGCCGACCGGCTCGCCCTCATGAAGGCCCTCTGGGCCCCCGGGCCCACGGCTCACGCGGGCGCCTTCGGCCACTCCGTCCGCGCCTCCGACGCCTGGCCCAAGCCCGCCGGTGGCGCCCCCCGGATCCTCCTCGGCGGCGCCGCCGGACCGAAGCTCTTCGCCGCGGTCGCCGAGCACACCGACGGCTGGATGCCCATCGGCGGCCGCGGCCTCGGCGAGACCCTGCCGGTCCTGCGCGACCGGTGGGAGCGGGCCGGCCGCGACCCCGGGGCCCTCCAGGTCGTCCCGTACGCCGTCCTGCCCACCCCCGGCAAACTCGCCCGCTACGCCGAACTCGGCTGCGAGGAGACCGTCCTCCAGCTCCCCCCGGCCGGCGAGGCCGAGGTCCTGCGCGTCCTCGACTCCTACGCGACCCACCTGGGACGACCGGTCCCCGGCGGGGGTGGCCGGTCCGCGCCGGGCGCGTGACCGGTCTGCGCCAAGCTGCCGGGAGCCCGCTCCGCCGCCCGTCCCCCGCTCGTATGCTCGACGCATGACGGATCACCAGGCCGACCAGCAGGAATACCCCACCGCCACCTCCATGCGCCGCGCGCTGCGCCGGGCGCGCGACGGGGTCGCGCTCGACACGGCCGAGGCGGCGGTGCTGCTCCGCGCGCGCGGGGACGACCTGGAGGAACTGGCGGGCATCGCGGGGCGGGTGCGGGACGCGGGCCTGGCGGCGGCCGGCCGGCCCGGGGTGATCACGTACTCGAAGAGCGTCTTCATACCCCTGACCCGGCTGTGCCGCGACACCTGCCACTACTGCACCTTCGTGACCGTGCCCGGCAAGCTGCGGCGGGCCGGACACGGCATGTTCCTGTCGCCCGACGAGGTCCTCGACATCGCCCGCCGGGGCGCCGAACTCGGCTGCAAGGAAGCGCTGATCACGCTCGGCGACAAGCCGGAGGACCGGTGGCCCGAGGCGCGCGAATGGCTCGACGCGCACGGCTACGACGACACCCTCGCCTACGTCCGGGCCATGTCGATCCGCATCCTGGAGGAGACCGGCCTCCTGCCCCACCTCAACCCCGGCGTCCTGACCTGGACCGACTTCCAGCGCCTCAAGCCGGTCGCCCCCTCCATGGGCATGATGCTGGAGACGACCGCGACCCGCCTGTGGTCCGAGCCCGGCGGCCCCCACCACGGCTCGCCCGACAAGGAGCCCGCCGTCCGGCTGCGGGTCCTGGAGGACGCCGGCCGGTCCTCCGTCCCCTTCACCTCCGGCCTCCTCCTCGGCATCGGGGAGACCTACGAGGAGCGCGCCGAGTCCCTGTTCGCGCTGCGCCGGGTGGCCCGCGCCTACCACGGCGTCCAGGAACTCATCATCCAGAACTTCCGGGCCAAGCCCGACACCGCGATGCGCTCCATGCCCGACGCCGACCTCGACGACCTGGTCGCCGCCGTCGCCGTCGCCCGCCTGGTGATGGGCCCATCCGCCTGCCTCCAGGCCCCGCCGAACCTGGTCGACGCCGAGTACGGGCGGCTGATCGCCGCCGGCATCGACGACTGGGGCGGCGTCTCGCCCCTCACCATCGACCACGTCAACCCCGAACGCCCCTGGCCCCGCATCGGCGAACTCGCCGAGCACTCCCGCGCCGCCGGCTTCGAACTGCGCGAACGGCTCTGCGTCTACCCGGAGTTCGTCCGCCGCGGCGAACCCTGGCTCGACCCCCGGATCGTGCCGCACGTGCGCGCCCTCGCCGACCCGGAGACCGGCCTCGCGAATCCGGACGCGGTGGTGCGCGGCCTGCCCTGGCAGGAGCCCGACGAGGCGTTCACCGCCACCGGCCGCACCGACCTGCACACCGCCATCGACACCGAGGGCCGCACCGGCGACCGGCGCGAGGACTTCGACGAGGTGTACGGCGACTGGTCGGCGCTGCGCGAGGCCGCCGCGCCCGGCATGGTCCCCGAGCGCGTCGACAGCGACGTCCGCGAGGCCCTCCGGGTCGCCGCCGACGACCCGGAGAAGCTGACCGACCCGCAGGCCCTCGCCCTCCTCCACGCCGACGGGCCCGCCCTCGACGCCCTCACCCGCATCGCCGACGACCTGCGGAAATCGGTCTGCGGCGACGAGGTCACCTACATCGTCACCCGCAACATCAACTTCACCAACGTCTGCTACACCGGCTGCCGCTTCTGCGCCTTCGCCCAGCGCCGCACCGACGCCGACGCCTACACCCTCTCCCTGGAGCAGGTCGCCGACCGCGCCCAGCAGGCGTGGGACGTCGGCGCCGTCGAGGTCTGCATGCAGGGCGGCATCCACCCCGACCTGCCCGGCACCGCCTACTTCGACATCGCCCGCGCGGTGAAGGAGCGCGTCCCCGGCATGCACGTGCACGCCTTCTCCCCGATGGAGGTCGTCAACGGCGCCACCCGCACCGGCCTGTCGATCCGCGAGTGGCTGACCGCCGCGAAGGAGGCCGGACTCGACTCGATCCCCGGCACCGCCGCCGAGATCCTCGACGACGAGGTCCGCTGGGTCCTCACCAAGGGCAAACTGCCCACCGCCACCTGGATCGAGGTCGTCACCACCGCCCACGAACTGGGCATCCGCTCCTCCTCGACGATGATGTACGGCCACGTCGACCAGCCCCGGCACTGGCTCGGCCACCTGCGCACCCTGGCCGGCATCCAGCAGCGGACCGGCGGCTTCACCGAGTTCGTCACCCTCCCCTTCATCCACACCAACGCGCCCGTCTACCTCGCGGGCATCGCCCGCCCCGGGCCGACCGTCCGCGACAACCGCGCGGTCACCGCGATGGCCCGCCTCCTCCTCCACCCGCACATCCCCCACATCCAGACCAGCTGGGTGAAGCTGGGCGCGGAGGGCGCCGCCGAGATGCTCCGCTCGGGGGCCGACGACCTCGGCGGCACCCTCATGGAGGAGACCATCTCCCGCATGGCCGGGTCGAGTTACGGCTCGTACCGCTCCATCCGCGACCTGGAGGCCATCGCCGAGGCCGCCGGCCGCCCCGCCCGCCCCCGCACCACCCTCTACGGCGAGGTCCCCGAGGAGCGCCGGCACACGGCCCGCACCTCCGACGGCCACCTGCCGGACCTCCTGCCGGTGATCGAGGGCTGACCGCCGACCGTCAGGTCAGCCAGCCGCGCTGGGCCGCGTGCCAGACCAGTTGGGTGCGGGTGGCGGCGCCCGCGCGCTGCATCAGGGTCTGGATGCGGCGCTGCACCGTGCGCTGGCTGACCCACAGCTGGGAGGCGATCGCCTTGTCCGCGACGCCGGCGACGATCAGGGAGAGCAGGTAGCGCTCGTCGTCGGCGAGGTGGACGGCGGGCCGGGGGCCGCCGTCCGGTCCGGTGTCCGCCAGCTCTCCCGAGTCGGTGAGGTGCAGCGGGGTCGCCGCCGCCCACTGGCTCTCGAAGAGGGCGATCAGCGCGTCGAGGAGGCTGCTGCCGCGCACCACGGCGGCCGTCGGCTCCCCGGCCGGGGTGACCGGATCGGTCACGTCGGCCGTGCCGGCGCCGCCGTCCCACTGCCCGGACACCAGCGGGCAGACCGCGACCGAACTGTCCGCGATCACCAGCCGCACCGGCAGCGTCGCGGTCGCCCGCGCCTCCTCGCCCGCGCGGACGCTCCGGGCGACGTTGTCCACCATGCCCGGCACCTCCAGGAGCTCCCGCTCGTAGATCGTCCGGTACCGCACGCCCCGGGCGAGGAGCTCCCACTCCTCGTGGTTCTCCTCCGCCGCCAGGGCGACCGGCCGGGTCTTGCAGAACCAGCGCATCTCCCGCGCCCCGTACGCCAGGTGCCGCAGCCGCTGCCGGATCACGCTCGCCCCGGTGATCACCTCGACGAGCTCCTCGGCGTCGCGCCGCCGGCCCCCGGCCCGGTACGCCTCGGACAGCTGCTCCATCCCCCGGCGGGCCGACTCCAGCGCCTCGTGCCCGCGCATCAGGAGCGGGCGCAGCGCCGCGTCCGGCGCCACCGGCACGTACCGCGCGGCGCCGCCCGGCCGCGCTCCGGCGACCCGCCCCACCAGACCCTTGTCGTGGAGCGACAGCAGCGCCTCCTGCGCCTGCACCACGTCGAGCCCCAACTGCCGGGCGACCTCCAGGACTTCGGCCTCCCGCACTCCGACGAGGAAGCGGTAGACCCGCTCCTCCCGGGCGCCGACCCCCGCCGCCTCCAGCATGTGACCGTCTCCCAAGACGTCTCCTCCCACCCCGGCCGTCACGGTGTCCCCTCTCGACACGGCGGATCAAATCACGCCGGGACCTGCGGAAACGAGGGTGCGATTACCACGCACACACCCCAACGGGCCAGCGATGCGGTCAAGATGGCGGCGAGTGGACATGTCGCTTCTTCGTCAGCCGCACCCCGTAGCGAAGGTGATCGTTCCTGCCGAATCTTTGTTCCGCCGGACGCGGAATCCCCCGCCGGCGGAAGGAGTGCTCCCAGCATGCGACGCAGACGGACCACCGCACTGCTCAGCTTCGCCCTGGCCGCCACCATGGCCGCCGGCGGCTTCGCGTACGGCGCCGCCCCCCTCCCCGCGACCGGCGGCGACGCCGTCACCGCCGCCCCCGGCACGGCGGCGGTCACCACCGCGACGGTCACCCTGGTGACCGGGGACAAGGTCACGGTCGCCACCCGCGCCGGGAAGACCGTGGCCGTCGACGTCCTCCCGTACCGGAGCGACGCCGCCGGGCTGCGCACGTACACCGTCGGCACCGACGTCTACGTGATCCCCCGCGAGGCCGAGGCCCTGATCCGCGCCGGCCAGGTCGACAAGCGCCTGTTCAACGTCACCCAGCTCGTCGCCCAGGGCTACGACGACGCCCACCGGGCCGCGACCCCGCTGATCGTCCGCTACACCGGCGAGAGCGCCGCCACCCCCGGCGGCGCCCGCCTCACCCGCAAGCTCCCCGGCGTGCGCGGCGCCGCCGTCGCCGCCGACAAGAGCAAGGGCGACGCCTTCTGGGAGGCCGTCGACGACGACAGCGCCCGCGCCGGAACCCCGAGGGCCCGCCTCTCCGGCGGCATCCAGCGCCTCTGGCTCGACGGCCGGGTCGACACCCTCCTCGACAAGAGCGTCCCGCAGATCGGCGCCCCCGAGGCGTGGGCCGGCGGCTACGACGGCACCGGCGTCAAGGTCGCCGTCCTCGACACCGGCATCGACACCACCCACCCCGACCTCGCCGACCGCATCGCCGACAGCCGCAGCTTCGTCCCCGGCGAGACCGTCCGCGACGGCCACGGCCACGGCACCCACGTCGCCTCCACCATCGCGGGCAGCGGCGCGGCCTCCGGCGGCTCCTACAAGGGCGTCGCCCCCGGTGCCCGGCTCGTCATCGGCAAGGTCCTCGACGACGGCGGCTCCGGCTCGGAGTCCGGCATCATCGAGGGCATGGAGTGGGCCGCCCGCTCCGGCGCCAAGGTCGTCTCCATGAGCCTCGGCGGCCAGGAGGGCGCCGACGGCACCGACCCGATGTCCCTCGCCGTCAACGAACTCACCGCCGAGACCGGCGTCCTGTTCACCATCGCCGCAGGCAACAGCGGCCCCCGCGCCACCTCCGTCGGCTCGCCCGGCGCCGCCGCCGCGGCCCTCACCGTCGGCGCCGTCGACTCCGCCGACGCCGTCGCGGACTTCTCCAGCCGCGGCCCGCGCGGCGACGGCGGCCTCAAGCCGGAGATCACCGCCCCCGGCGTCCGGATCGTCGCCGCCCGCGCGGCCGGCACCGCCATGGGCACGCCCGTCGGCGACAAGTACACCACCGCCAGCGGTACGTCGATGGCGACCCCGCACGTCGCCGGGGCCGCCGC
The DNA here is from genome assembly GCF_014650175.1 of Streptomyces termitum. Lineage (GTDB taxonomy): Bacteria > Actinomycetota > Actinomycetes > Streptomycetales > Streptomycetaceae > Streptomyces > Streptomyces termitum. Next base: position 35,818 of record NZ_BMUL01000019.1, on the reverse strand, counting down.
GATCCTCGCCCAGCGGCACCCCGACTGGTCGCCCGAGCGCCTCAAGGCCCAGCTCGTCAGCACCGCGAGGACCACCGCCGACACCTCGGTCTACGCCCAGGGCGCCGGCCGCGTCGACGTGGCCCGCGCGCTCCGCCAGACCGTCTTTGCCGACGGCACCGTCGACTTCGGCCTCAAGGGCTGGGACGACTCCGCCCCCGCCGAGAAGACGCTCACCTACACCAACGACGGCGACGCCCCCGTCACCCTCGCGCTCTCCGTCGAGCGGGCCGGCGGCGACCTCCCGGCCGGCGCGCTCACCCTCGGCGCCGCCTCGGTGACCGTCCCGGCGCACGGCACCGCCACCGTCCCCGTCACCCTCGACAGCACCGCCGTCACCACCGGCTCGTACGGGGCGCACGTCACCGCCCGGTCCGCCGACGGCGCCACGGCGGCCGTCACCGCGGTCGGCTTCGGCCGCGACGTGCAGCGCTTCGACGTCACGATCAAGGTCCTCGACCGCGACGGCAAGCCCACCAAGGGCACCGCCAGCGTCTCCGACACCCGCCTCGACCAGGGCACCTTCCCGGACACCTACCCGGTCGGCGCGGACGGCACCGTCCGGCTGCGGCTGCCGCGCGGCGAGCACTCCTTCTACGCCGAGATCGCCCACAACAGCCCCGACCAGAGCCTGACGACCGAGTACACCTACGCGGTCCAGCCCGGCACCGTGATCGAGTCCGACCGGACCTTCACCTTCGACGGCTCGAAGGCCGGACGGGTCACCATGAGCACCCCGCTGCCCACCGAGGCGAGCCGGGTCCGGATCGGCACCACCGCCCGCGCCGCCACCGCCGACATGGTCCACGGCCGCGAGACCTGGCTGAGCGGCCGGACCGCCGTCTACTCGGTGCCGTCGGCCACCACCGACCCCGCCCTCTTCGAGTCGCGCGTCGCCTGGTCGCTCGCCGCCCCCGCCCTCTCCGCCCGGATCGCGGGCCGCGCCGACGGAGCCCTGGACGCCGCCTACTTCGAGGGCTGGATCGGCTCCGCCCGCTTCGACGGCACCCGCACCCTGCGGGTCGCCAAGCCCGGTGAGGACGTCCGGGGCAAGGTCGCCCTGGTGAAGCGGGACGACGCCGTCAGCACCTACGACCAGATCGACGCGGCCGCCGACGCCGGCGCCCTCGCCGTCCTCGTCCACAACGACACCCCCGGCCCCTGGACCGGCAGCCACCTGCGCACCGAGGCCAGCCGCATCCCGGCGATGACCCTCTCCGGCGCCGAGGGCGCCCGCCTGCTGGCCCTGCCCGCGCCCCGGGTCACCTTCTCCGGCACCGCGCTCAGCCCGTACGCGTACGAGCTGATGAAGTACCACGCAGGCGGCGTCCCCGCCGACCAGCGCTACCGGGTCCGCACCGGCGACCTGGCCGTCGTCGACTCCCGCTTCCACGCCTCCACCGGGGGCACCGAGGCCGGCTACGCCCGCGTCACGCGCTCCCCGATGCAGACGGTCGCGTACTTCACCCACGCCCGGACGGTCCTGCCGCGCACCCTGACCGAGTACGTCACGGCGGGCGTGCGCACCTCCGAGGCGTTCAAGCTCGGCCCCGTGTGGAGCGCCGGCGGCGCCTCGCAGATCACCGCCGACCAGACCTTCGCCCCGGGCCAGAAGGTGCGGCGCGACTGGAACAGGGCCGTGGTCCGCACCGCCCTGCCGGACGGGCTGAACGCCGCCGCGCAGCGCAGCGGCGAGCTCGGCGTGGTCGCCGCCGCCGGTCTCCTCGACAGCGGCACCTCCCGCTGGTCCGTCAACCGCGACGGGGCCACCGACAAGGAGACGACCACCGTCTACCGCGACGGCGTCGCGCTCGGCTCCGCGCCCTACGCGGCCGTCGCCTTCCCGGTCGTCCCGCAGAGCGCCGAGTACCGCGTCGTCACCGACGTGCGGCGGGACGGCGCCGGCTGGGCCACCTCCACCGGCGTCCGCACCGACTGGCGCTTCCGCTCGGCGGGCGCCGAGGGCATGACGGTCCTGCCGGTCCTGTCGGTCGACTACCGGCTCGGCACCGACCTGACGAACGGCGCCCGCGCCGGCTCCCGCACCCAGGTCGGGCTCGGGGTGCGCCACCCCAAGGGCCTGGCCGCCGCGCCGCGGATCGCCTCGGTGAAGCTGTGGGCCTCGGCCGACGACGGCACCACCTGGCGCGAGGTCCGTCTGGACCGCGGCCTGAACGGCTCCGTCGCCAACCCGTCGAAGGCCGGCTTCGTGACGCTGCGGGTCACGGCCACCGACGCGGCCGGCAACTCCGTCGACCAGACGGTCACCCGGGCCTACCAGGTCCGCCGCTGACGACGGCCGCACCACGGCCCGGCCCCTTCGCGGAGCGTTCCGCGGGGGGCCGGGCCTCCGGCCGTGCGCGGTCCCCCCTTTTTCTTCGTGCACAGGACGAATTCCGTTCAAAAAAGGCCGTAAGGGCGTCGGATCACATAACGTTCCGGCCCCCGAACCGGCCCACTCGGTCCATTACAGTGCTGCGCAGACCGGTGAACGGGACCTCGGACGGGGGAGGGGCACATCGTGACCACCACTGCCGCGGCCGTGTGGGGCCGCACCGAACAACAGGACTTCCGCGCCCGGGTCCGCGGCTGCCTGCTCGGCGCGGCCGTCGGCGACGCCCTCGGCGCCGGAGTCCACGACCGCACCCTGGACGAGATCCGCGAGACCCACGGGGACACCGGCCTGACCGAACCCCCCGACGGCACCCTCCCGGTCACCGCCGCCACCCAGATGAGCCTCTTCACCGTCGACGGCCTCGTCCGCGCCCACGTCCGCCGCGACGGCGGCGTCTGGCACCCGCCCACCGACATCCACCGCGCCCACCTGCGCTGGGCCGCCACCCAGAGCGACTGGGGCCCCGACGAGCGGCGCCGCGACAACGGCTGGCTCGGCCGCGAGGAGTGGCTCTACGCCCGCCGCCGCCCGCCCCGCGCCTGCCTCACCGGCCTCGGCGACGACCGCCTCGGCACCCTCGACAAGCCCAAGAACCCCGAGGCCGCCGACTCCGGCGCGCTCGCCCGCTCCGCCCCCTTCGGCCTCCTCGTCGGCTGGGAGCCGCAGCTCGTCTGCCAGCTCGCCGTCGAGTGCGCCGCCCAGACCCACGGCGCCCCCGCCGCCACCCTCGCCGCCGGGGCGCTCGCCGTCGTCCTGCACGGGGCCGCCCGGGGCGCCTCCGTCGAGGCGGCCGTCGGCACGGCCCTGTCCCTGCTGGCGTCCCGCCCCGGCCACGAGCCGGTGACCGGGGCCCTCGCCCGCGCCCTCGGAGCCATACGGGAAGGGGTTCCGGACGCGGACCGGGTCACCGCGCTCGGCGCGGCCGAGGACCGGGCCGAGGGCCAGCTCGCGGCGGCCGTCTACTGCGCGCTGGTCGGCGAGGACGTTCGCCACGGCCTGCGCCTCGCCGTCAACCACGACGGGCCCTCCGCCGTGACCGGCGCGGTCACCGGCGCGCTCCTCGGCGCCCTGCACGGCGAGACGGCCCTCCCGCCGGCCTGGCTGGCGGGCCTGGAGGGCCGGGGCACGATCCTCGAACTCTCCGACGACTTCGCGATGGAGCTGACCCAGTCCACCGCCCTGCACCTCCCGGTCTGGCACGCCCGCTACCCCACCTGACCCGGCCGCCCCGCCGCGGAGGGCTTCCGCTCAGCGCATCAGCTCGCCCGCGTTGACCAGTAGCGACTGCCCGGTGACGGCGCGGGCCCGGGGCGAGGCGAGGAAGACCGCCGCGTCGGCGACGTCGCCGTCCGTCGCCAGCTCCGGCAGCGCCGTCCGGGCGGTGAGCCGCGCCAGCACCTCGGCCTCCGGCACCCCCTCCGCCCGCGCGGTGAAGCGGACGAAGCCCTCGACGGGCGGCCCCCACATCCACCCGGGCAGCACCGTGTTGACCCGGATCCGGTCGGGGCCCAGCTCCCGCGCCAGCGAGTACATCGCGGAGGTCAGCGCGCCCTTGGAGGCGGCGTAGGCGGCCTGCTGGACCTGGGTGGGGGCGGCGACGGCCGACTGGGTGCCGATGAAGACGACCGACCCGCCGCCCGCCGCCCGCAGCGCGGGCAGACAGGCGCGCGTCATCCGCAGCGTCCCGAGCAGGTTGACGTCGAGGACCCCCTGCCAGGTGGCGAAGTCGGCGTCCGCGAGCCCGCCGAAGTACGAGTCCCAGGCGGCGACGTGGACGACGGCGTCGATCGCGCCGAAGCGCTCCACGGCGAGCGCGGCCAGCGCCTCGCACCGCGCCTCGTCGGTGATGTCGGTGGCGAGGTGGGCGGTGTGCCGGCCGCCCGGGTCGATCGCGCGGGCCGTCTTCGCCAGCGCGGCGGCGGTCCGGGCGCCGAGGACCGCGTTCCCGCCGTCGCGCACCACCGCCTCGGCGACCCGGTGGCCGAGCCCGGCCCCGACGCCCGACACGACGACCGTCTTCCCCTGGAGCAGCATCCGGGTTCCTCCCGCCTCTGGCCAGATATCTGACGGTCCGTCAGAGTAGGGGGCCCGAGCCGCGCAGGGAAGAGAGGGGACGGCGATGAGCGACGCCGACGCGTACGGGGAACTGGCCGCCACCGGGCCGTACGGGGTCCGCCCCGGCCACGCCCTGATCACCATGGTCGAACCGCACCCGGGCCACGAGTACGCGTACAACCGCTGGTACGAGGACGACCACTACTACGCGGGCGCGATGGCGATGCCCTGGATGTTCGCCGGCCGCCGCTGGGTCGCCACCCGCGACCTCCAGGAGCTCCGCACGCCCGCCGAGTCCGCCGTCGCCCGCCCGGTCACCGCCGGCTGCTACCTCTCCACGTACTGGATCACCGAGGGCCGCTACGACGAGCACATGCGGTGGACGGTCGCCATCAACAAGCGGCTCGACCGGGACGCCCGCGTCCACCAGGCCCGCACCCACGTCTTCACGTCCTTCCAGGACCACGAGACGACGGTGTACCGGGACGGGGCGGCGGGCCCCCGCGACCTCCACGCCCTCGACCACCCCTACGCGGGCCTGGTCCTCCAGGTCGTGGACTGCGCGGACCCGGCGCGGCGGGCGGAACTCCTCGAACGGCTCGCCGCCCGCGACCTGCCCCGCCGGCTCGCCGGTTCCCCGGCGGCGATGGTGACGGTCTTCCGCCCGACGCCGCTGCCGGGCGACCGCATGGCGTACGTGAAGCAGGTGGAGGGCGTCGACACCCGCCTGACGCTCCTGTGGTTCCTGGAGCGGGACCCGCGCGACTGCTGGGCGGAGCACTTCGCGGACCTGGACGGCCTCGCGGGCGATGCGGGGAGGGTGGAACTGGTGGCGCCGTTCATCCCGACCGTCCCGGGCACCGACCGGTACGTGGACCGGCTCCGCTAGGGCCTGTCTGACAATTCCCGCCGGGTCCGGCTCGCCCGACGGGAACGCCCCGGGCCGTTCCGGATCGGGATCCGGAACGGCCCGGGGCGGACGGCCCTCTCGGCCAGGACGGCGGACCGGACGAGAGGGCGTCCCCGCGCGGGGCGGGGTTCTGCCTGCGGTCTCAGAGGGACCCGTCGCTCACCCGGCCGACGAAGGCGTTCCACGAGCCCGGCCCGAAGGCGAGGGAGGGGCCCTCGGGGGCCTTGGAGTCGCGGACGGCGATGGAGGCGACGGCCGGCGACTTCACCTCGACGCAGGCACCGTTGCCGCCGGAGTAGGAGGACTTGGTCCAGTTGTCGGTGGCACCCTGGATGATGGCCATGATGTGCTCAGCTCCGGTTCTGCCCGAAGGGGCGTCGGGATCGGTGCCGGTGTTACCCCCACCGGCCTGATCGACGCTACTCACCAATCCCGGGCGAGGGGACCGGCGTTCACACGACCGGGTGGCATATTCCGACTCGGCTTCCGCGCCACCGAGTCGGCGGTGTACCTTATTTGGCCCTGTGGTTCAGACCTGTCCGAGGCGCCGGAAACGCCGGAACTGCCGGACGCCCCGCGTCCGCGCCCCGGCGGGGCCCCGAACGCCCCCGGGGCGCACCGGCGTTCACCCCCGCGCGTACCCCTTCGCGATGTCCGCGACGAACTCCCGCGTCTGCTCCACGCCCAGCGCCTGCGCCCGCAGGTGCTCGTACATGTAGCTGTACTTCGAGACGTCCGGCCCCTTCTCCAGGTACAGGTCGCTCGTCACGCCCTCGATGTAGACGACGCTGGAGTCCGAGGTGTCCGGGAACTCCAGGATCGAGTACTGGCCGCTGATCCCCGGGTGCGCGCCGGTCGCGAAGGGCAGCACCTGCACGGTGACGTGCGGCAGCTGCGAGGCCGTGACCAGGTGCTCCAGCTGCTCGGCCATCACCTGCCGGCTGCCCACCACCCGGTGCAGCGCGGCCTCGTCGATGACCGCCCACAGCCGCAGCGGCCGCTCGTCGTCGTGGATCCGGGCCTGCCGGTGGACGCGGACGGTGGTCCGCTTCTCGATGTCGGCCGGCGTCGACTCGGGCAGCGCGCCGGAGATCACCGAGGCGGCGTACGCACGGGTCTGGGGCAGGCCGGGGATGATCTGCGGCTCGTAGACGCGCAGGCTCTCCGCGGCCTCCTCCAGACCGATGTACACGCTGTACGGGATGTCGCCGAAGGCGTGCCACCAGCCCTGCTGGCGCGAGTCCTTGGCCATCTGCATGAGGGAGTTGACCATCGCCTCGTCCTCGACCTCGTACACCCCGCACAGGTCGCGGACGTCCCGCTGGCTGATGGAGCGACGGCCGTTCTCAAGGCGGCTGATCTTGGACTGGGAGACGAGGAGGCGCTCGGCGACCTGCTCGGCCGTCATGCCCTTGCCCTCGCGGAGCTTGCGCAGCTCCTGCCCCAAACGGCGTCGCCTGACGGTGGGGTTGACACTGGACGCCACGGAAACTGCACCTCCGGCTGCTGTCTGCGATGCGTAGTCGTGCGTACGTCGCTGTGCGTACGTACTGAGGGGCAGACTGCCACCAAAGAGCCGCCGTGCGCTGGGAAACCGCGACAAAGCGGAGCCGGGGACGCGAGGTCGCCGCGCCGGGGCGAGGACCGGCCGACGCGCGTGCGGGCGCCCGGGCCGGGCCGGGGACGCGCGTGTGCGGGGCGCCCGGACGGACGCCCCGCACACCGTGCGGCTCCCGGAGGGGTACGTGGTGGTGCGACGGCCGGATCGTGCGGGCCGTGTCGTGCGGTGCCGCACGCGCCGGTCGAGCGGGAGCGCGTACGGCCCGGGTGCGACGCGCGCGCTAGTGCGCGGCGGCGCGGGCCATGCCGCCGCGCGGCTGGGCGGGGACGCCCTGGCCGCGGCGCGGCTGTGCGGCCACCCCGTTCTGGACGTCCATCACGGCGTGCGCCACGAGACCGCCCATGGGGTCGTGCCGGATCAGGTCGCGCAGCCGGGACCGCGACGACCGTCCTTCGTTGCCGGGGTACAGGTGCTTGCCGAGACCGACCGCGTGGGCCAGTGCGGCGAGCGCCGCGGTCCGCGGGTCCGGCGGTACGCCGGTGCGGATCGCACTGTCCAGCCGGGCCCTGATCTCCCGGCTGATGGCCGTGTCCGTCGCCTGGTAGCGAGTCGTCGGCAACACCCCGCACATCTGGCCCTCCACGGCATGCACCATGCCGCATCGCTCCAGATGCGAGAGATACGTCTGGCGGAGCCCCAGCCGGGGCCCGCCGATCCAGTGGACGGCCCGGACCGGACTGCCGCGCCTGCGCAGCAGTTCCAGTGCGGAGTCCAGAGTCGGATCTCCGGTCGGCCGTGGCATCACCACGGCGATACGATCCCCGTCAGGGGCTATCCGTCCTGCCAGAGCCAGCTCCACTAGCTGTGCTCCGGCGAGGCCCAGGTCGAGCGACTGCGGCTGCGCTGTGGTACCCGTGGTCGGGTCCAGAGCGAGCAGCAGAAGCTCCTCCGGAAGTGTTCTGCGGCTCCTGCCCATCCATGCCTCCCCGCGTGGATGAATGACAGGGTGACCCCTCTCACATTCATCTGTCGAGAGTGCCTGGGTGCTTCGTCCGGGAACCAGTAGGTATGTCGTTCTCGTCTAGCGCAGGGGCCAAGGGGCCCACACAGGACACTGGTAGACGGTTCGGACGTACGCATGACGCATGGAGGAGGCACGGTGGCGGGCGAGTCCCCCGACAGGGCGGAGCAGCAGGGGTCGTCGGAGGGGAGGACGACGGCGTCGTCCTCGGCGGTTCCCCCCTCGACACCCCCGGCGTCCCCGGTGTCCACGGCGACCCCAGAGCCGTCGTCCTCCTCGGAGCGGGTGGACCGGGCGACGGCGGTCTTCAGGACCCTGGCCCCGCGCACCCCGGAGGACGACGCGACCGCGCCCGAGGGCGGCGACCGCCTGAAGCAGGCCGTGGCGGCATGGGTCGCGACGACGGACGACCCGCCCACCGACGCCGCCGGGGGCGGAGCCGGTGCCGGGACCGCCGCCGACGCCACTGGGACCGCCGCCGGTGCCGACGGCGAGCCGGGGGCGGAGCCGGGGTCCGGGGCGGACGCCGCGTCCGGGCCCGAGCCCGCGTCGGAGTCCGCGCCCGCGTCCGGGCCCGAGCCCGCGTCGGAGTCCGAGTCCGCGCCCGGGGCGAAGTCCGGGACGGAGCCGAAGGGCGGGTCCGGGACGGAGACCGAGCCGAAGCCGGCACCGGAGTCCGGCACCACCGCCCCGTCCGAGGAGCCCGGCCCCGCCGAGGGCGCCGCCGGCTCCGCCGGGGACACCCGGGCCGCCAAGGGCGCCAAGGGCTCCGGGAGCGCCGTGGAGGGCCGTACGGCCGCCGGGGACGTCGAGGAGCCCGCCGAGGGCACCGGTGCGACCGCCGGGAGCGCCGGGAAGACGGCCGGGGCCTCCGGAACCGCTGCCGCGACCGCCGGGGACGTCGAGGAGCCCGCCGAGGCCACCGGCGCGACCGCCGAGAGCACCCCGAAGGCCCCCGAGGCCGCCGGGAAGGCCCCCGAAGCCCCCGGAGAGGCCCGGGAGGGCTCTGCGGAGGCCCCGGAAGCCTCCAGGGAGGCCCCCGCGCGCGTCGGGGCGGGTGCCGACCCGTCCGAGGAGCCCTCCGGGGCCGGGAAGGCGGCCGGGGCCCCCGCCGCGTCCTGGTTCGCCCCGAAGAAGGCCGAGGACAGCGCGGAGCCGGAGGGCGACGCGAAGGCGGAGCCGAAGGCCGCGGCGCCCGTGGACCCGAGGACCGGCGCGCGCCCGGAGCCGAAGGCCGACACCGCCGCGACGAAGCCCGCCTGGGCGAAGCAGGACACGGCCCCCGGAGCGAAGTCCGACGCCGCCCCCGGGGCGAAGCCGGACGCGACCTCCGGGACGAAGCCCGGCGTGGTTGCCGGTGCGAAGGGCGGTGCCGCCGTCGAGGGCGGTGCCGACGAGTCGCCCGTGGATCAGCCCACCACCATGTTCCGGGCCGTACGGCCGCCGGTGGTGGACCAGCCGACGACCGCGCTCAAGCTGCCCCGTACCCCCGGGACCGACCCCGACAGCGAGCGCACGAGCACCTTCGTCCCGCTGCGCCCGGACCTCCCGGGCGCCGGCGCGTCCGAGCCCGAGGCCAAGACGGCGGTCGTCCCGGCCCCCGGCCCGAAGGCCGCGAAGGCCACCCCCGCCACCGCCACGCCCGCCACCCCCGCCGCGGGCGTCAACCCGGCGCTCGCCGAGCCCGAGCGGACCCGGCAGCAGCCGCTCCCGCCGCTGCCCCCGCTCGACCTGCTCGCGGAGCTGACGAACACCCCGCCCCCGCCGCCGAGCCCCTGGCGCACGGTGCTGCGCCGGGTCCGGATCTGGACCCCGCTGGTCCTGATCCTCCTGATCGTCTTCGCGATCGCACAGATGGTCCGGCCGCTCCCGCAGCCCGCGCTGGCCCTCTCCGCCGCGCCCTCCTTCACCTTCGAGGGCGGCGAACTGGCGATGCCGTGGCCGACCGAGGGCCAGGGCGCGGTCGAGGTCGAGGGCGTCGGCTCCATGGGCATGTACGGGGCGCAGAAGCCGGCCCCGATCGCGTCCGTGACGAAGACGATGACCGCGTACGTGATCCTCCGCGACCACCCGATCAAGGGGAAGCAGCGGGGCCCCGAGATCACCATCGACGCGAAGGCCGCCGAGCAGGCGAACGCCCAGCACGAGTCGACGGCGGCCGTGCGGGAGGGCCAGAAGTACACGCAGAAGGAGCTCCTCCAGCTCCTGATGATCCCGTCGGCCAACAACGTGGCCCGGCTCCTCGCGCGCTGGGACGCCGGTTCGGAGCAGGCGTTCGTCGACAAGATGAACGCGGCGGCGAAGGACCTGGGCATGACCCAGAGCCGCTACACCGACCCGTCCGGCCTGCTCGACTCGACCGTCTCCACCCCGCAGGACCAGCTGAAGCTGGCGAAGGCGGTCATGCAGTACGACGTGTTCCGCGAGATCGTGAACATGCCGAACGTGACGGTCGACGGCATCCCCGGCCGCATCGAGAACAACAACAACATCCTGCTCAAGCCGGGTGTCAGCGGCATCAAGACCGGCTCGTCCACGCCCGCCGGCGGCAACCTGCTCTGGGCGGCGAACACCGTCGTCGACGGCGAGAACCGCCGCATCCTCGGCATCGTGATGGGCGCGAAGAACGCCAAGGTCCTCAACGACAAGCTCCAGCTGTCCATCGACTACAGCTACGAGCTGATCAAGCAGGCCCAGAAGGACGTCACCTCCGCGGTCGTCGTCCGGAAGGGCCAGGTCGTCGGCTACGTCGACGACGGCCTCGGCGGCCGGACCCCGGTCGTGGCCACCAAGGAGCTGAAGCCGGTCGGCTGGCCCGGCCTGAAGGTGAAGCTGGAGCTGACCGACGGCGGCAAGACCCTCCCGCACACCGGCAGGGCCGGCGACGTCGTCGGCACCGTCTCGGTCGGCGAGGGCGCGGGCAAGGTCAGTGCCCCGGTCGCGCTCCAGGCCGACCTGGCGGAGCCCGGCTTCGACAAGAAGCTCACCCGGATCAGCTGATCCGGACCACCGGTCCGGCCGCGCGGCCCCACGGCCCCGGCCGGACCGGCCCCCGGCCGGGCCCGGCGGGCAGGCCGCGCGGGCGCCCCGGCAAGCCGCCGGGGCGCCCTGCTGTTAGCGTCTTGCCTACCGTCGGACGGGGTGACGGGCCGGAAGACGAGTGACGAGAAGCGGGACAGCGGGACCGGAAAGGGCGGGCCTCAGTGACCACCGTCGAGCCGACGAGCGCGGGCCGCGATATGCCTCCGGCATCCGACCCGATCCCCGATCCGGACCCGGAGGCCCCCATGCCCTCGCGGATCGCGCTCCCGGCCCAGCGCTCCGCCCCGGCCCCGGCCCCGGCGCGGCCCCGGCCGTTCCGCCGCAGGCGCCGCTACCCGGTCCTGGTGGCGACGGGCGCCGCCGCGCTCCTCCACCTCCTGTGGTTCTTCTGGTTCGCGAACAGCGGCGGGGACCTCGCGGCGCAGGACGCGTGGGCCGAGTTCGTCGGACGGCACCCGGACTCCGCGTACAACCTCGCCTGGTACGGCGGGATGCACCCGGTCTCGTACAGCGTGATCTCGCCGTACGTGATGTCGCTGCTCGGCGTCCGCTCCACGATGATGATCGCGGGCACCCTCTCCGCCGCCCTGACCGCGCTGATCCTGGTGCGCGTCCCGGCGGTCCGCAACCCCCTGGCGTGCTCGCTCGCGGGCGTCTTCGCCTTCGTCTGCAACGCGCTGTCGGGCCGGGTCACCTTCGGCCTCGGCATGATGTTCGCGCTCGGCGCGGTCGCCGCCGTCTTCTGCTGGCCGCACCGCTGGCGCCGCAAGCGGTGGGCGAAGGCCGCGGTGGCGGCGCCGCTCGCCGGGCTCGCGACCGCGTGCAGCCCGGTCGCGGGCCTCTTCCTCGGCGTCGTCGCGGCGGCCCTCTTCCTCAACAAGCGGCGCCCGGGGGCGTACGCGATCGGCCTCGCCCCGGTCGTCGTCGTCGCGCTCTCCTCCTGGCTGTTCCCCTTCTCCGGCACCCAGCCGATGGCCTTCGGCTCGACGGCGCTGCCGCTGGCCTTCGGCGTCCTCGTCCTGGTCCTCGTGCCGAAGGAGTGGCGGACGGTCCGCACGGCCGCCGCCTGCTACACCGTCGGCACCTTCCTGACCTGGGCGATCGACTCCCAGATCGGGTCGAACATCTCGCGGCTCCCGATGCTCTTCGCGGGCGTGGTGCTGCTGGCCGCGCTGCCGTACACACGCCCCCGCTCGCGCCGCTGGTACGCGCTCGCCGTCGCCTTCCTCGGCCTGAACCTGTGGATCGGCTTCAAGGGCGTCGACGACATCATCCGCACCCGCCCCGACGCCTCCTGGGCCTTCGAGGTGGCGCCGCTGATCAACCAGCTCCAGGTGCGGGACGCGCACAAGGCGCGCGTCGAGGTCGTGCCGGCCTCCAGCCACCGCGAGTCCTCCGCGCTCAGCCCGTACATCAACCTGGCGCGCGGCTGGAACCGCCAGGCCGACATGGAACGCAACCCGCTCTTCTACGACGACACCCTGAACGCGGTCAACTACCGCGAATGGCTGCACCGCTGGGCCGTCCGGTACGTCGTCCTGCCCACCGGCGCCCCCGACTCGGGCGCCGCCCGGGAGGCCGAGCTCGTCGACGCGGGCCTGCCCTACCTCGACCAGATCTGGTCCGACGCGAACTGGCGGCTGTACGAGGTCCGCGGCGCCACCCCGCTCGCCGACGCGCCCGCCGAGGTGCAGCGGGCCGCCGAGAACGAGGTCGTGCTCCGCCTCGACCGTCCGGCCCGGGTCCGGATCCGGATCCCCTACTCGCCGTGGCTGGCGCTCATGGACGAGAACGGCGGCAAGCTGGAGCCGCCGCGGGAGACCGAGGAGTCGAAGCGGGCCCGGGACGAGTCCGAGACCGAGCTCCCGAAGGTCTTCGCCAACGAGGACGGCTGCCTGCTGAAGGCGGAACCGGACGCCGAGGGCGACGAGTGGACCGAACTGGTCGCTCCCAAGGCGGGCACGTACCGCCTCGCCGCCCCGTACAAGCTCTCGCGCGGCACGGCCTGCCCCGAGGAGCTCCGCTGACACGCCGCACCGCCCCCTGACGGTCACCCGTAAGGAGGGCGAACGCCCCGGACCCCTGCACGGATACGTGTACGGGCCCTAGGGTCGTCCCATGCGGCAGGAACCAACTGAATCGGGGGCGACGGACGTGGCGGACGCGGGAGACGTGGCGACGGAGCCGAGGCCCGGTCCCGGGAGCGCCGGACCGGACACCCCCCGGCGGCAGAAGCGCCGCCGCCTCTCGCCCTGGGCGGAGTACCCGCTCCTGGCGGTGACCGCCCTCGTCCTCGCCTTCCTGATCAAGACCTTCCTGGTCCAGGCGTTCCTGATCCCGTCGGGCTCCATGCAGAACACCCTCCAGCTCGACGACCGGGTCCTCGTCGACAAGCTCACCCCGTGGTTCGGCTCCCAGCCCGAACGCGGCGAGGTCATCGTCTTCCGCGACCCCGCCGACTGGCTCGCCGGCCACGAGGCGACGCCCCCGACCACCCTCCAGAAGGCCCTCGGCTTCGTCGGCCTGATGCCGGCCGCCGGCGAGCAGCACCTGATCAAGCGCGTCATCGGCGTCGCCGGCGACACCGTCGAATGCCAGGGCAGCGGCCCCCTCAAGCTCAACGGCCGCCCCCTCGACGAGCCGTACGTCTACGCCGGCAACACCCCGTGCAGCACGGACCCCGAAGGCCAGTTCAAGATCACCGTCAGCCCCGGCACGGTCTGGGTCATGGGCGACCACCGCCAGGCCTCCCAGGACTCCCGCTACCACCGCAACGACAGCCACGGCGGCATGGTCCCCGTGGACGACGTCGTGGGCCGGGCCATCGTCGTCGCCTGGCCCGTCCCCCACTGGTCCACCCTCCCGGTCCCCCCGACCTTCGACTAGGGCGGCCCCGGCACAGCAATGCCCGAGCCCTCAGCCTGGGAACCTCGGACCTTCAGACATCAGCCGTTGCGTTGACCTGTGACGGGGTGGCGTTGGAGAACCAGACGTACTCGCGGACCGTTTTCGCTGTTCCCCACTAGATCTGGTGCGCCTATGGTGCGGGCCCGAGTGGTCCACGAATGTGGAGCGAGATAGTCCGAGGGGGCAGTCAGGGACATCACCCGGCGCCGGTCTGAGTGCAGGGAGGATCAGGCGTCGGTGCCTATGCCGCATTCATGTTGCCTAGACGGTGACGAAGATCGCGTCAGCTCCCACCCCGTGCAGCTTCTTGGTACCCAGGCAGTCAGACCTTCTGTGATCAGAGATCTATGGGGAGCGCGCGGAGGCGGTCGCGGAACTCTCGTACGGCGGGCGCCGCGGCATGCGGTTCGAGGTGGCGGCTGAATTTCATCAGGCGGACGTGTGCCCGGTCGGAGCGGACGCGGTTCTCCAGCAGTTCCAGGCCGACGTTGGCGGCGTCCAGGGCGCCGTCCAGGTCCCGGGCGGCGAGCCGCGCCGTGGCGAGGCGGCCGGAGCGGACGGCCCGGTCGCGGGGAACCGCTTGATCCACCGCGACGGCGAGGGCGCTGGTTGCTCGCTCGGGGAAGCCGGAGCGCAGCATGATCTTGCCCTCAGTCGACTTGAGTTGGGCCTCGCCGTACCAGCCGAGCCAGTCTGGACGGTCGCCTTCGCGGTGGGCGCCCCACAAGTCGTAGGCGTGGTTGAGGGACTTTCCGGCCGCCTCGTGCTGGGTGTCCCTGGAGAGCGCCTCGGCCTGGTGGAGGTAGAGGTACGAGGTCGCCGCCGGCGGGAGGGCCGACGGAGCATGGCCGATGGCCGTGTCGATGAGCTTCACGCGTGCCGCTGTGTCGCCAGCGTCGGAGATGTGAACGCCCATCTCGGCCAGGATGAAGGCCCCGAAGCCGTCGTCCTTCGCGCTGTGGGCGCTGCGGAGGGCGCCGACGTAGTAGCGCTGGCCGAGGGAGCGGAGGCCCTTGTCGTAGGCCATCCATCCGGCGAGGTAGGACACACGGGCGGCCGTGGCGTACAGGCGGTGTTCGATGGCGTCGGTGTAGCGCCCGTGGTCGAGGAGGCTGGTGATCAGTGCGAGGTCGCTGGTGGCCTGGTCCAGGAGGCGGGCGCCGCCCATCTGGTCGTCGAGCGTGCGGAGGGTGTCCACGCGCGCTTCGATGGTGGTCACCATCGCGTCGGTGACCCGGTCGCCGCCGATGGCCGAGGCGAACGCCTCTGGTGCGGCCGCCCAGTTGGCGGCGAATCCCGTCAGCGCGACGCCGGTGATGGACAGGAAGCCCCGCCGGTCCATGTGGCCGCTCCTGACCAGGTCAGCGAACACCTTCACGGTGCCGGCCGGAGTCCACGGGGCCGCCAGGGCCGTCGATTCCCACGCCGGCAGCCATCGGGGCCAGGCCACTGAACGTACGTGGTCCTCAGGGACACCCAGTAGGTCGGCGAGCACGCGTTGCGCGTCCGAGTCTGGCGCCTGTCCCTGCTCCCACTTCCAGACCGTCGTCCGGTTGGTGGCCAGTGGTACGCCCAGTTCGGCTCCGCGTTCGCGCATGCGCCGGGCTAACTCGGCCTTGCCCCAGCCCTTGCCTTCTCGCACGTAGGTCAGCGGGTGCAGGGCCATCGGGTCAGACATCCCACCCTCCCCTCAGGTCGGTAGTCAGGAGGCTACTCCCCGTACGTGCGGGAAACGGGGTTTCTCTCGCTGGAGGAACCCCCTGGAAACGTTCCGGGCCCGTGGCCCACGACCGTTCACTGGGCTTCACGCCGTTCGGAGCTGGGCACCCGGGTTAACCGGCTCCCCGCCCCGCTCCGGACGGTTCCCAGGACCGCAGCCCGTCATCGCCGTCCCCCGCGTGGGTGACGGGCTGCACCACCCCCGAGGAGGTCGAGATGAGCCAGCCCCTGCCCGTTCGTACGCCCGGCGGCAGTGGGCGACAGCACATGGTTCCCGAGCCGTCGGCCGGTCCGAGCCCGGCCCTCCGCGCCCGCGCCGAGTCCGGGTGGGAGAGATTCCTCCGTCGCGCAGCGAGCGACCGTGAGGAGTCCGAGCGGTGAATCCGGTCGACGCCGAAGGCCGGGAGAACCACCCCCTCCTTCACCGCCTGGTCCGCGACATCGCGAACCGGGGTGAAGGCGAGCTGACAGAAGTCGTCCACGAGAGGCACGGCGGCCGGGTTATCCGTATCGCCCACATCCAGCCCGTGAACGGCATCGGCTGGTCGACGGCCGCCGACAACATCGGGCCCGCCCGATGAGGCAGCGCCTCGCTGTCATGGCCTACGTGCTCGTCGTCACCGCGCTCGTCGTCACGCTGGCCATCGCCGGAACCCCGGACCACTGAGAGACAGGAGAAGCACCTTGAGACATCCCCCGAACCGCGGCTTCAACCACCGCCAGGCCGTGACCGAGGAGTGGTTCCGCACCCAGGTTCTTCCTCGCGTGTCCAGCGCACGGTTTCTCCCCTACCAGATGCGACAGATGCGGAACGAGCACCTTTCCGCGATGTTGCGCGACGAGGACCGGAAAAGCATCGCCCGTATCGCGGGGGACCTGGTGAAGGTCTCCGCGCGGTGGCGCTGCCTGCCGTTCCACTACTTCCGCTACGGCGGATACCGGCGCGAGGTGTCCACCGAGCGGGCCTGCTCGTACCTGCCGGAGAGTGCCTTGTTCCACCGACTCCTTCCCCGCGTGAACCGGGACGCGATCGACCTGGACGACAAGACGTCCTGCAAGAGGATCCTCGCCTCCGCCGGCATCCCGCAGCCCGCGCTGATCGCGAGCGGTGACCGCCGTGCGGGTGTGACGTCCGACGGTGAGACGGTGTCGCTGCGGAACGTCCTCGATCGCGCTTCCGCCTTCGGGCGCGTGGTGGTCAAGCCCTCCCGCTACTCCAGCGGCGGGTCCGGCGTCGTGATCGTGCGGCCTGGTGAGGACGCCTTCGACTTGCCGGCCTACGCGCAGCGGTGGGGCACGTGGCTGGTGGAGCAGCACGTACCCCAGCACTCCGATCTGGACGTGTTGAACCCGTACGCCCTCAACACGTTCCGCGTGATCACTCTGCTGCGCGATGGCACCGCCGAGGTCCTGTACGTGATGTTGAAGCTCGGCGGAGCTGAGAGCACCACGGACAACTCGGCCGCCGGAGGCATGCAGATCCGTGTCCATCCTGACGGAAGACTCGACCGCCACGGCTACGACCGGTCCCTGAACGCCCACACCTGCCACGGGGGCAGTTCGGTGCCGTTCGCCGACCACCGGATCTCCCGCATGACGGAGGTCCGAGAGCTGGCCGAGCGCTGTGCCCGCCTGTTCCCACAGGTGCCCTTCATCGGCTGGGACATCGCCCTCACGCCCGGCGGACCCGTGGTCATCGAGGGCAACAGCAGCCCCTCCCTCGCGCACATCCAGCGCACCCACGGCGGCATCGCGCTGGAGCTCGTTCCCGCGCTCCGCTCCGTAATGGATCGCCCGATCATCTGATCAAGGAGTTCCCGTGGAAAACCTGAGAATGCAGGCCCGCGCCGCTGCCGGAGGTCTGCTCGACACGCTCAAGACGATGCCCGAGGTCCAGGCGCTCTACGTCCTGTCCTCCTCGGCGGTCGCGCCCCGCAACGTCACCCGCTTCAGCACCGACTCCGACTTCGACCTGGCCGTCATCCTCGACGTCCCGCTCAAGGAGGACGAGTGGAGGCTGCGGCCGACGGACACGTACGCCCTGGTCCGCGACCGGCTCCCCGCCTGGATCCCGGAGTTCAGCTTCCATCTGCCGGTTCCCTGGGGACGCATGGAGGTCAACGTCCACCAGCTCCTCTTCCAGTACGAGGCCGACCCGCGCACGACGTGGAACAGCGACAAGTGCGACGCCTACGGGAACAAGGGCGAGCCGCTGTTCGACCGCGAGGAAGCCTTCGCGGCACTGATCTCCCACAAGACGCGCGAGCAGCTCCAGCGCCTGGAGGGCGAGACCCACCGGCTGCACAACAGGCTCACCTGGGACGTACGCGAGATCCCGCTGCGCATGGCGCGGCGGGTCGGAGTGCCCACGGGCCACTTCGTCCTCTCCGGGGCGCTGGACGAGGTCGTGGACTGGATGTACGCCCGCTCTGGTCAGCTGCTTCCGAACATGAAGTGGAAGCTGTACTCCCTCGGCGCGCTCGGCCTGATCGGCAGCGAGCAGGAGAACCTGCTGATCGAGGCCCAGCAGTGCGACCCGCTGTCGATGGTCGACCTGGAGCGGCGGTGCGAGGCCCTGAGCGAGTTCTGCCGGGTGGTCGGGATGGACCTCAGCCCCGGGGCGATCGAGGCCGTGCGGAAGGCGTACCAGCAGGCCAACCACCACTTGCTCGGGGGGAAGGCGTCGGTCTTCGCCACCCTGCCGTCCCCGCGATTCGTCCCCTGCGGCGAGCGCTGCGGTTCCAGTTAGGTGCTTATGTCCGGGCGTCAGTACGCTGCGTGATCCGTTTACACAGGAGGCATGATGTCGATCAAGGTCCACAACACGCTGACCGGCCAGACCGAGGAGTTCCGCCCCGAGCGGGAGGCCGAGGTACGGATGTTCGTGTGCGGGCCCACCGTGTACGGCCCCAGCCACGTCGGGCACGCGAAGACGTACACGCAGTTCGACTTCATCGCCCGGTACCTGGAGGCGAGCGGGTACAAGGTCATGTACCTCCAGAACATCACCGACGTCGATGACAAGATCATCCGGCGGTCTGCGGAGGAGGGCATCCCGACGGAGGAGATCGCGGCCCTCTTCGAGAAGGAGTACCTGGAGGACATGGCCGCGCTGGGCAACACTCGCGTCGACGTCCACGCGCGGGCCCACGACCACATCGACGCGATCGTGGACCAGATCAAGCGACTGATCGAGCGTGGCCATGCTTACCAGCTCGACGACGGCTGGTACTTCGACCTGGCTTCGTTCCCCGCGTACGGCAAGCTCTCCGGCCGCACCGATCTCCGCCCTGAGGACTCGGTGGCGCGGATCGACGACAACTCGAAGAAGCGCAACCTGGGCGACTTCGCCCTGTGGAAGGGCCGCAAGGACGGCGAGCCGTTCTGGGAGACCGAGCTGGGCCCGGGCCGGCCGGGCTGGCACATCGAGGACACCGCGATCACGGAGACCTTCTTCGGGCCCTCGTACGACCTGCACGGCGGTGCCGTCGACCTCATCTTCCCGCACCACGAAGCCGAGGTCGCGCAGATGGAAGCCGCCTCCGGCATCGAGCCGCTGGCCCGCTACTGGATGCACACCGGGCTGCTGCGGGTCGACGGCGAGAAGATGTCGAAGAGCACCGGCAACTTCCTCACCATCCGCGACGCCCTCGCCCGGACGGACTTCCGCACCCTGCGGTACGCCTTCCTCTCCCAGCACTACCGCTCCTCCATGGAGCTGAGCGATTCCACGCTGGAGCAGGCCCGAGGGGCACGCCGCCGGATCGAGAACTTCGCCCGGACCATCGACCCCGCGCACACCGACAGCCCGGCGAACGCCGCACGCGCGACGGACGCCTGGAAGGAGATGAGCGAGCGCCTGGACGACGACTTCGACACCCCCGGCGCCCTCGCCGTCCTGTTCCAGTACATCCGCGAGCAGAACCGCATCGAGGAGCCGTCCGGACCGGCCGCCCTGCGGCTGATCGAGGACGTGAACAACCTCTTCGGAACCTTCGACATCCCCGGCGCCGCCCAGAGCGACGCCGCCGTCGACGAACTCGTGAAGGAACGCGACCGGCTCCGCGCGGCGCGGAAGTTCGCCGAGGCCGACGCGATCCGCGACCAGCTCACCCAGCAGGGCGTGACCCTTGAGGACTCGCCCGAAGGCACCCGTTGGTGGAAGGAACCCACCTCATGACCTGGAAGAGCCGCTTACCACTCATCGTAGAGAGCGCCATTCCTCTCAGCCTCTGCGGAGCGCTGACGGACCACGTGAAGAACCACACCGCCCGCCCGCGCACCTACCGGGGCGTCATCGACGAATCGCTGCGCAAGAGCGAGTACGTCGAGATTCCGGTGCACCTGCAGGAGGCGGTCATCTCCCACTGCGCTGCCCACATCCGCAGCCACTTCGAGATCGCCCCGAAGTGCATACCCACCCAGCCGGCGGTCGTCTACCGCTACGGCCCCGGCGTCGGCTTCGTCGCCCACCACGACGAGGTCACCGACATCGAACGCGAGCGGGCCCGGACCAACGGCCAGCCCGTCGTCGGCGGCGACCTCACCCTCGTGGTCTGCCTCAACACGCCGGACTCCTACGGCGGCGGGGAGCTGTTCTTCGAGAACCCCGCCCAGGAGATCAAGCCGTCCTGCGGCACCCTGGTCGCCTTCCCCGCCACCCGCGACCACATCCACGGCGTACGGCCGATCACGAGGGGCGAACGCGTCACACTCGTCGTGCGCGTCGACGCCGAATGCCTCTGAACTGAGGCCAGTTCCCCTGTCAGCCAGGGCAGCGCGGCTGCCAGGATGAACGGTATGACGACGATCAACGGTGAGGTAGCGCCCGGATTCGAACCGGTCCGCGAAGCGTTCGCGGCGAACTTCACCCAGCACGGGGACATCGGCGCGGCCGTGTGCGTCTACTGGCACGGTCGGCCGGTGGTCGATCTGTGGGGTGGCGTCGCCGATGCTGACACCGGCCGTCCGTGGGACCGGGACACCTTGCAGCTGGTGTACTCGGCGACCAAGGGGGGCACCGCGACCGCAGCGCACATGCTGGTCGAGCGCGGCATGCTCGATCTCGACGCACCGGTGGCGAAGTACTGGCCGGAGTTCGCGGCGAACGGCAAGGCGGACATCCCCGTGCGCTGGCTCCTGTCCCACCAGGCCGGCTTGGCCGCCCTGGACGAACCGCTCCCGCTGTCCCAGGCGCTGGCCTGGGACCCCATGGCCGCAGCGCTCGCGGCCCAGCGCCCGCTGTGGACTCCGGGTACTGCACACGGGTACCACGGTCGCACCTGGGGCTGGCTCGTCGGCGAGGTGATTCGCCGGGTCTCCGGCCGTTCGCCGGGCCGTTTCTTCGCCGAGGAGATCGCGCGCCCCCTGGCGCTGGACTTCTTCATCGGCCTGCCCACGAGCGAACGCGGTCGCGTCAGCCGCATGGTGTACCGGCGACCGGCCGTAGACCTCACCACCGTGCCCACCGAGGAGGTTCCCGAGGAACTCCGCGAACAGGTCGCCGCCTGGCGCGACCCGAACTCCTTCAGCAACCGGGCCTTCGCGGTCACCGACCCGGCCGCGATCGACTTCGACTCCCCCGAGGTGCAGGCCGCCGAACTCCCGTCCTCCAACGGCATCGGCACTGCCCACGCACTCGCCCGCATGTACGCCGCCCTGATCGGCGAAGTCGACGGCGTGCGCCTGCTGGCCCGGGAGACGTTGGCATCGGCAACTGAAGAACAGGCCAGTGGGGAGGACCAGGTGCTGCTGTTCCCGAGCCGGTTCAGCACCGGCTACATGCTGCCGACCGAGGGCAACCTCATGACCGGCCCGAACGCCTTCGGCCACACCGGCCGCGGCGGCTCACTCGCCTTTGCCGACCCCGAGCACGGCATTGCCTTCGGCTACGCGATGAACCACATCATCAGCGGATCCGGCGATGTGCGTGCGGCTTCGCTCACCGAGGCGGTGCGGAAGTCTCTGGAGTGACGGATCGCTAGGTGGAAGCGGTTCTGCCGAGAACAAGGGGGTCGCTCCAGATGGCCGTTGAGGGCCGGTGTGAGTAGGCCCTGGGGAGGCCACTGGCCGTGCCTGCCGCTCCTGCGACTAGGGCTCCGTGGGGCCTTCGACATGCCGACGTTTTTCCTCGATCATCCGCCCGTGATCACCATCACAGCGGACGCCTGCGCGAGCCTGCTCCCCGAGGCGGATCTCGCGATCGCCGAGGCTGCGGCCCGTCTCGTCCCGCGTGCGCGCGCCCCTCGCGATGTGCCGAATGGTGCTGATCGTTTGGGGGCATTTCGGGGGCTGCCGCCCCGTCCGCTCACGCAGTGCTCAGGCAAACGGCCCCGGACGGGACGTCCGAGGCCGAGTGAGACCCTTCCCTGGGGGATAAACCCCAGGTCAGAGCGGTACTGCATGGTGCCCCCGGCAGGATTCGAACCTGCGACACCCGCTTTAGGAGAGCGGTGCTCTATCCCCTGAGCTACGGAGGCGGGGCTTGTCGGGGACGTTGCCGGGAACCCTGTGGGGGTTGCCGGGGCGGTGGTGACAAGCGCCCTGGTCAGGGGCTTTCGGGCGGGTGCTCGGGAGGTGTCTGTGGGGACACTTTCCGTGGCGGGTGCCGTGGAGGCCGACTGACCGCTGACAGCCTAGCGGATAGGGGTCAGGGAGGTCGCCCCCGTTGTCGCCGGGGGCCGTCGTGTGCCTACGGTGGACGCGTTGGAGTCAGTGGGTGCGGCCGCGTGCGCGTGGGGTGGCAGGGCCTCCCGGGGACGCTCTCGGCCTTGACGGCCGGTGAGCTGTCGGGAGGCCCTGCCTTCGGGCGCGTGTTGTTTCTACTTCTCGGTGGTCTTGGTGAGCGTCAGGGACCACGATCCGTCCGGCTCGCTGAACGCCACCTTTCCTCCGCCGCGCGTGTAGAGCTGGACGCCGGAGACCTCGCCGATGCCGCGCCCGGCGATGTCCAGGTAGACGAAGTCGCTGCCGGAGCTGTCGACGAACTCCCACTTGCCGTGGAGGTCTTCGGGGGCGGTGTCCGGGTCCATCGTCAGAGCGGTGGCGGTGAAGGTGCCGTCGGGATCGAGCCGGATCTCGCCGCCGGACTCCTTGTCGCGGTACAGGCCGGGCAGGTCCGCGGCGTCCACCCGAGCCGCGCAGCCCGCGGTGAGTACCGCGGAAACGGCGAGGAGGGCGGCGGCGAACCGGCGTCCGCTCGTCAGCTTGCCCACTACGGCCCCAGCGTCACGTTGAACTCGATGGTCATGGTCATGGTGGACCCCGGCCCCGAGTCGCCGCTGACCCAGTCGATCAGACCGTTGATGGCCTTGCCGGGGCCGTCTTTCCACCAGTCCTGGTACCCGATGACG
This sequence comes from Streptomyces termitum, assembly GCF_014650175.1. Classification (GTDB taxonomy): domain Bacteria; phylum Actinomycetota; class Actinomycetes; order Streptomycetales; family Streptomycetaceae; genus Streptomyces; species Streptomyces termitum. Next base: position 12,817 of record NZ_BMUL01000019.1, on the reverse strand, counting down.
GGCGGGCGGGTCGCCGACTCGATGCTCTGCGCGCTGTACGCCGTGTACCGCCACACCACGCTGCCGTCCGCGTTCTTCCGGATGGGGGTCATCCGGATCTGCTGGGAGCCCAGGAACGCGTACGCGGAGTTTCCGGTGTACCCGGTCAGGAACCCGTCCGCCGGCTGCGTGAGCCCGGCGTCCCGGAGCCACTTCAGGCCCTGGAAGCCGTCGAGGCCGTAGTCGTACATGTAGGTGTGGCCCAGCTCGTACTTCCCGGACCGCACCCGATCGGCGAAGTAGCCGAGGGTCTCGCTGGTCCAGGGGTGCTCGCGGTAGAGCTTGGTGAACGGGTCGTCCGGGCCGAAGCACTGGGAGCGGTCGCCGCCTCCGGTGAGCCAGCTCCATCCCAGCTCGAACGGGTTGGCGCCGTTTCCGGACGGGATGGGCTTGCCGAACGGCGTCAGGCAGCTCTCGGCTCCGGCCGGGAGTTCGCCCTTGCCGTCGCCGATGGGGACGGACGCGTTGTCGATCGCGTTCTGGATCGCCTGGCGCCACGCGGCCTCGGCGACGAGACGGTAGGCCTGGGTCGCGGCCCGCGCGGCGGCGTCGGCGTCCTGGCCGGCCTCGATCGCCTGCTTGCGGGCGATCGTCGACGAGATCGCGGCGTCCGTGGCGTAGCGCGCGGCGATCTCGGCGGACCGCACGGCGCGCGTCGCGGCCTGACGCGCCACGCTGCTCGCCTTGCGTGCCGCGGCGGCCGCGTTGCTCGCGGTCTGGGCGGACTTCGCCGCTTCGGCCGCGGACTTCTCGGCGGCCTCGGCGTTGTCCCGCGCCTCCTGCGCGGACTTCGCGGCGTCCGCGGCGTACCCCTTGGCGAGGTTGGCCCACTCGGTCGCCTTGTCGGCGGCCTGGCGTGCGAGGGCGGCGGCCTCGGAGGCGCGGGCCGCGTCCTCCTGCGCGTTCGCCGCGATCTTCGCCGCGCGTGCGATCGACGCACGGATCGCGCTGATGTGCGTGGCGCGGTCGTGGTCGATCCGCGCGAAGTCGTACTGGGTGGTCGCGATGAACTGGCGGAGCATGAAGGTGTCGCCTTCGAGCGCGATCTGCGCCGCCGCCTTGGTGTACGGGCCCCCGGTCGCGAGGAGCGCGGACGCGGCCACCCGGTCGTCCTCGCGCACGGCCGCCTCGCGGCCCACCCACAGGAAGGTGTGCACGGCCTCGGCGGTCCCGGTGTTCAGCGCGGCCGCCGCCTCGCTCCGCACCCTCGTGCCGCTGCTGGGGTCGGCCAGGATCCTGGCCACCTCGACCCGGTTGTCGTCGGCGGCCGCCTCGACCGATCCGGTCTCCAGGAACGCCTTGATCCTGGCCGGGTCCTCGGTCTTCAGCGCCGCCGCGGCCGCCGTGGCCACGGCCTGCGTCGACATCGCGGCGAGCGCCGCGACGTTCTCGACGTTGTCCTGCTGGAGCGCGAGGACGCGGTCGGTCTCGATCCAGTGGGCGACGTCCTGGTCCGAACCGGCCAGCGCGTACTCCGCCGCCTGACGGGTCCAGGTCCCCGCGCCCTCCAGGAGGCGGACCGCCGCCTTGCGCCCGGCCGCCGCGGCCTGCTCGACGGTTCCGGTCCGCAGGGCCGCTTCCGCGGCGCCGATGAGGGCCAGGAGTTCTTCGGAGAGGCGCGTCTCCTGGGACCGCTCCCGGTTGAACCGCGCGAGGTCGTTCGACTCCGCCTTCGCCGCGAGCCGTGCCTGCTCGATCGCCTCCTCGGTCTCCTCGGCCAGACTCTCGGCCTCGGCCTGGCGGGCCGCCTGCTCGACGTCCCGCGCCTTGGCGACCGCGTCGGCGGCGGCCTTCGCCGCTGTGACGGCGGCGTTGGCGGCCAGCGTGGACCGGTTGGCGTAGTCGACCGCCTCACCGGCGTGGGCGGCCGCCTCCTTGGCCGCGGCCGCGGCCTTCTCGGCGTGGTCGGCGGCGCTGTTGGCCGCGTCACGTGCCGCGCGGGCGGCGACGGCCGCCTGCCCGGCCAGGTTCCGCGCCCTGCTCGCCGCCCGGGTGGCCCTGGCCGCGGCGGCGTCCGCCTCGGCGGCGGCCCGCTTCGCGGCGGCGGCCTCGGACTGGGCCGCTCCGGAGGCCACGGCCGCGTCGGCCGCCGAGCGGGCGGCGTCGGCCGCGTTGATCGCCGAGCTGGTGGCGGCGTCGCCCGCCCGCCGCGCCGCCTCGGCCGACGCGGCCGCGAGGTCCGCCTTGGCGGCCACCGTGCGCACGAAGCTCACCAGCTTCAGCGCGATGTCCGCCGCCGCGCCGGCCGCGCCCGCCATCGCCCGGTCCTTGGAGGCGGCGATCGCCGCACGGTAGGCGTTCGCGGCGGCGCGTCCCGCCATGGCCGCGGCCGCCGCGGCGGCGTTGGCGGCGGCCACCGAACGCTGTGCGGCGGCCTGCGCCGTCCGCGAGGCCGACACCGCGGTCGACGCGGCGGCGGCCGCGCCCCTGGCCGCCTGCGCGGCCTTCCCCGCCGCCTTGGCCGAGCGGGTGACGTCCTGTCCGGCGGCCAGGGCCTCGGCCTTGGCCTCCAGCGCCGCGGTCTTCGCCTTCTCGGAAGCGCTGACCGCCTGGTCGGACAGCTCGACGGCCTCGTCGGTCTTCTGGCCGGCGCGGCGGCCTTCCTTCTCCACGAGGTCGACCAGCTGCTGGATCGTGGCCGATTCCTCGTCGCGCGCCCGGGCGATGTACTGGCCGGTCTCCAGGAACCACCGGACGGCCCTGGCCGACCCGTCGTTCATGGCCCGGCTCGCGTACTCGCGCACCTGGGGCGACCCCGAGGTGAGGATGGTCATCACCTGCATGCGGTCGTCCTCCTCCTGCGAAGCGAACCGCCCGTCACTGAGGAAGGCGCGCAGCGCGAAGGGGGAGTCGGCCGCCAGCGCGGTGGAGGCGTCACGCTTCACCGCCTTGGCACCGTGGGCCTGGACCGTGCTCACTGCCACCCTGAGGTCCTCGTCCACGGCGGTCCGGAAGCCGCCCTGGAGGAGGGCCTCGACCGCCGCGTCCCCGCCGGACAGCGCCGCACCGATGGCGGTGCGCGTCGCCGAGCCGGCCGTGGCCAGGGACTCCGCGAGCGCGAACCTGTTGTCCTCGGCCCAGGCCACCGGCGCCTTCTGGTCGAGGAAGTCCGTGATGTCCGCGGCGGAGCCCGCCAGCGCCGTGGCCGCCGCGGCGCGGACGGCCCGGCGGCCCGACCGGTACGCCCAGACCACCTTGCCGCGATCGGTGTCCGGGAGCCCGGACTCCTCGGGCACCGCCGGCGTGCCGCCCGAACCGCTCGCCGCGTACGCCGGCCGCGTCCCGAACATACCGGTGGACAGCATGCTGCCCGCGGCTATCCCGGTGAAAATGGCCAGTGTCTGACGCCTGCTCAACCCCGGCCGTGACGGCTGTGACATCACGACTCCCTTCCACTCTCGCTGTGTCTGTCCGGCCCGTGCGCGCCCGATGGCGCGGCACGGTGCCGCCCGTCCGCCGCGCCGCCCGGACGGATACGCGAATGGCGCGCAGGTGTGGTCCGGGCATTGAGGCAGAGCGATCCCAACACCCATTCAGTCGAACGTCAATTCAATAGCAATACGAGGCGTGATTCCGCAGCTTGATCCGTGGTGATTGTTCCGTTTTCTCGGAGAATCGACTCCATTGTTCATGGCGGATCGCAAAGTGCGACCCACTCAGCAAATTGGAAGTTTCGACCCCAAACATATCTCGATGAAATTTCTATTCGCGCGTCAAATCCCGCACATTCGCGAAGGTCGCACCTCGGATTCTTCACGGGGTCTTCACGGTCATCCCTACAACCTTCGTGAAAACGGCTGTTGAGGCGGGTGAATTCGCCAACCCTGCATGGTCGCTTCCGGTTTGCCCTGCTGGACATGGGGAGGGGTCGAGCCCTTGAATAGGGCGCCGCAGAAAGCCGACTCAGCTCACCTGGATGAATTCACGCACCCCGCCAGGTGGGCCGAAACGGCCTGCGCGGAAATATCGGCAGCCGCCATCCCGGCTGCGTCCAGGGCTTGCTCGTATTTCCCTGAAACGGCGTGGAGGCGCCCGGTCGGGGCGCGTCGCCATGCAGAGGAGAAGGGGATGAGACACCTGATCTACAAGAGGGAGCTGCACATGAAAATCGCCACTCGCATCATTGCGACGGCGTGTACCGCCGGCCTGGCGGCCGTGCTGTGGACGACCTCGTCGGCGGGCTCGCCGGCGGGGAGCACCGAATCCGTGGCCGACGCGGCACCCGGCTATGCCGTGGAGAACTACGACTACCCGAACGCGGACAAGATCCTCGCCGAGAAGAACATCGTCCTGAAGCGGGGCGACGGGCACATCGTGCTGGCCGACTGCGCCGCCGAGGCCGGACTGCTGGAGGTCTGGGCCCGCAGCAAGGAGAAGATCTGCTTCAAGGTCACCGGGAACAGCGGCTGGCTGACGCTTGAGATCCCCTCCGTGTACGCGGTCAAGGGCAGCGCCGACCAGAGCGCCCAGGTCGACATGACGGTCGGCACGGAGGAGAAGTCCTTCGACGTCGCCAAGGACACCTGGACCGCGGTCGGCGAGAGCGCCGACCCCGAGGGCCGCGACCACATGCTCGTCGAGATCCGCACCTCCAAGTAGGAACGCCGGACCACCCGTTCACCCCTTGGATCCCGCAGCGAGGAAACCACTCATGCAGCACTCCCGAGGTCTCCGCCTGGCCACGCTCGGCGCAGCCCTGGTCGCGGTTCCGCTGGCGCTGTGCGCCGCACCCGCCTCCGCCGTCACCGGCACGCCCGTCGCCGACTCCGACACCACCTACGCCTATACGGCCCAGATCACCGTCGGCCCGCACGACCGCGGCTGCTCCGCCGTCCTCGTGGACGCCGAATGGCTGCTGACCGCGGCGAGCTGCTTCGCCGCCGACCCGGCCGCTTCGCTCGCCGTCCCGGCCGGAGCCCCGCAGAAGAGCACCACCGCGATCATCGGCCGCTCCGACCTGTCCGGCACCCAGGGCGCCGAGCGGCGCGTGGTCGAACTCGTCCCGCGCACCGACCGCGACGTCGTCCTGGCCCGCCTCAACAGACCGGTCGCAGGCGTCGCTCCGGCGGCGCTCGCCACGTCCGGGCCGACCGCGGGCGAGGAGCTGAAGTTCGCCGGCTACGGCCGTACCAAGACCGAGTGGGCACCGCTCAAGCTGCACACCGCCTCCTACACCGTCGACGCGGCGGCCGCCACCTCCGCGACCGTCACCGGCAAGGACGGCGCGGCCGCCTGCATGGGCGACGCGGGTGGTCCCGTCCTGCGCGCCGGTCAGCTCGTCGGCCTCAGCAGCCAGTCCTCGCAGGGGGGTTGCCACGGCATCGACCCCGCGCAGACCTCCACGGCCGGTGTCATCTCCCGTGTCGACGACCTCAAGTCCTGGATCGACGGCAAGGTCGGCGCCACCCGGATCGTGGACTTCAACGGCGACGGCGTCGAGGACGTCGCGATCGCCGACCCGGGCGCCACGGTCGGCACCGACACCAACGCGGGTCTGGTGCGGATCGTGTACGGCGGGGGCAAGGGCGTCGCCGAGATCAACCAGGACCTCGACTGGGTGGCGGGGGGCGCCGAGCAGGGCGACTGGTTCGCCGACTCCATGGACACCGTCGACTGGAACGAGGACGGCTACACCGACCTCGTCGTCGGTACCACCCTGGAGGACGTGGGCTCCGCCGCCGACGCGGGCTTCTTCGACATCCTGTACGGCGCCCCGGGCGGCATGGGCACCGGCACCTTGAAGAGCACCCACTTCGAGCAGGGTGCGGGCGCCGGAGCGATCAAGGCCGCCACGCCCGAGGCGGGCGACCGGATGGGCGACAACGTCGTGGCCGGCACCACCACCGCGGGCGAGCCCTACATCGTGGTCTCGGCGCCCGGCGAGAAGGTGGGCACGGTCGCCAAGGCCGGTGCCGCCTTCTACCTGCGCGGCTCCGTCAACGTCGCGATCCACCAGGACAAGGCCGACGTCCCCGGCGCGGCCGAGGCGAACGACGGCTTCGGCGCCTCCCTGGCCGCCGACTCCCAGCACATCGCGATCGGCGCGCCCAACGAGACCATCAACGGCGACGCCGCCGCGGGCAACCTCGCGGTCTTCAGCCACACCCTGCACGCCGACGGCCACCCCAAGCCGCTGTTCGGCCTCGACCAGGACCTCGACTCCGTCTCCGGCGGCGCCGAGGCGAACGACGACTTCGCCTGGTCGCTCTCCCTGACCGACTACCGCCCCGCGGGCTCGGCCACCGCCAACGAGTCGATCCTCGCGATCGGTTCGCCCGGTGAGGCCATGTCCACGGACGGCGGCGCCACGCAGAAGGCCGACGCGGGCCGTGTCGTGGTCGGCCGGGTGACCGCCGCGGGCACGTGGAGCGAGACGCGCCAGCTGTGGCAGGGCACCGCCGACGACGACGTCTCCGGCACCGCCGAAGCCGGCGACCGGATGGGCGAGACCCTGACCGCCGTCAACACCGCACCCCGTGCCGTGAGCACCGGCGCCACCATGCGCCTCGCCGTCGGCACCCCCGGCGAGGCCCTCGGCACCACCGACAACGCCGGTGCGATCCACACCTTCTCCCTGGTCGCCGCGGCCGGCGCCAACGACCGCTGGATCGAGGCCGGAGACGGCGACGGCATCCCCGGCACCCCGGGCGCCAACCAGTACCTGGGCCGCAACATCCACTACACCGGCACCAAGCTCTACGTCGGCATGCCCTACGGCCCCGGCCTCGGCGCCCTGTACGCCCTGCCCATGTCCAACACCGTCACCGGCGGAACGGTCGCCCCGGTGACCGTGTACAAGCCGGGCACCGGCGGCCTGCCCAACGTCGGCACCCGCTTCGGCGCGCAGGTCCGCTGACGCGGTCGTCCGCCGGACGGCAGACCGACGAGGCCCCCGGGCCGCCGATGGAGACGTCTCCGTCGCGCGGCCCGGGGGCCTCGTCGGTCGTGCGCCCCGCCGCACGCGGCCGGGGGCGCGGGTGGCGCCAGGACTCGACGCGGGAGCGGCGCAGCTCCGCGTGCTCCTCCAGGGGCGGGCACCATCGAGAGGTACTGGACGGCGCGGACGCCGTTGTGCGAGGTGTCGCGGGCGACGCCGTGGGCGAGCAGGCCGTTCCGGATGAGCGGGTCACCGGGGTGCGGGTCGGGGCGGACCACGGGGTATGCGGTGCGGTCCAGGCCGGGGCGGAACGGGCGGTCGGCGTACCAGCCTTCGGGGTCATCGGGGCTGAGGTGCTGGAAGACCCAGGTGAAGTCGAGGAGTTCGCGGGCGTCGGCGGCGGGTGTCGCCTCGCGGACGATGACGTAGCCGATCGGAACCTTTCCTCGGGCGGGTACGCGGGTGGCCCCCGGCGGTGATCGCCGGGGGCCGCCGGGGTGGTGGGCCGGGTGGGCTACTGGTAGGCGCGGGCCTGGAGTTCGAAGAGTTCCGCGTAGAGGCCCCGGGCGGCGAGGAGGCCGTCGTGGCCGCCCTGCTCCCGGACCGCGCCCTTCTCCAGGACGACGATCAGGTCGGCGGAGCGGACGGTGGAGAAGCGGTGCGAGATGAAGAGGGTCAGGGAGCCGGAGTCCGAGCGGGCCCGGTCCGCCGCGTCCGTGAACCGCTCGAACAGCGCGTGCTCGGCCGCCGCGTCCAGGGCCGAGGCCGGTTCGTCGAGGAGCATCAGGAGCGGGTCCTCGCGGACCAGGCAGCGGGCCAGGCCGAGGAGCTGCCACTGGCCGCCGGAGAGCTCGGTGCCGTCGCCGTACCCCTTGCCGAGGAGGCCGTCGAGGCCGCCGGGCACCCGGTCGAGGACCCGGTCGGCGCGGGCCGCGGTGATCGCGCCGCGCAGCGCCCCGTCGTCGTCGAGCGCGGACAGCCGGCCGACGCCGACGTTCTCGCGCAGCGGCAGTTCGAGGCGGGCGAAGTCCTGGAAGAGGGGGGCGATCCTGGCGGCCCAGGCCGCGGGGTCGAGGTCGCGCAGGTCGACGCCGTCCACCAGGACGCGTCCGGTGGTGGGCCGGTACATCCCGCACAGCAGCTTGACCAGGGTGCTCTTGCCCGCGCCGTTCTCGCCCACGAGGGCGACGGTGGCGCCGGCGGGCAGGGTCAGGTCGACGCCGGTGAGGACGTCGCGGTCGCTGCCGGGGTAGCGGAAGGAGACGTTCTCCAGGCGGATGCCCTGCTCCAGACGGGCGGGGGCGGGCACGGGGGCGGCGGGTGCGGGCTCCTCGGCGGACCAGGCGCGCAGGCGGTCCAGGCGCTCGAAGGTGCGGCCCGCGCCCTGGAGCATCGCGAGGAGGCCGAGAGCGCTCGCCACCTGCACGCTCACCTGGACGGCGAGGGTGATGACGAGGATGACGTCACCGGCGTCGACGGAGCCGTCGAGGGCCTGCCGGACCACCAGCCACAGCCCCCCTCCGTATGCGAGTGCGAACAACAGCTGGCCGCCCGCGCGGAGGGCCGCGGCGTGCAGGGCGGCGCGGCGCAGCAGGTCGGTGGAGCGCTGCCAGGCCCTTGCCTGATGCCGCATCAGCTCGCTCTCGGCTCCGCTGAGACGGACCTCGGGGACCGAGTGGTCGGAGGTCGCCAGGGCCAGCAGGTGGCGGCTGAGCCGGGTGGGTTCGGCGGAGCGTTCCTTGGCCCGGTCGAGGACGGCCTGGGCCCGGTCGGCGACCAGGACGGGCGGCACCGCGGCCAGCGGCAGCAGGGCCAGCCACGGGTTGACGGTGGCGAGGATGACGGTGGTGAGGACGGCCTGGAGGGCGAGTCCGCAGAGCTGGAGCACGGCCTCCATCGAGGCGCGGGTGCGCGGCAGGTCCTCGCGGACGAGGGTGAGCGTGTCGGCGAACTCGGGGCTGTCCAGGTGCTCCAGGCCGTGCGTGCCGTTGGAGACGTCCAGCACGTCCTGGCGCAGCGCGGTCTCCTGCTGCTCGCCCAGTTCGAAGTAGAAGAGGTGGGCGAAGTGCCCCATGGACAGTTCGAGGACGAGGGCGGCGGCGATGCCGGCGGCGAGCCACGCCGCGGTGCCGGCGGCCCCGTCGAGGGCGCTGTCGGTGAAGGCGCGCAGCAGCAGGGCGACGGCCGGGGTGGCGAGGAGCCCGACGAGGAGCAGGGCCGCCGAGACGTACAGGCGGCGCGGGTCGAGCCGGTGGGCGAGCCGCAGCAGGGTGCGGACGGCGGTGAGGAGGGTGGTCACCGGGCTTCCTCCAGCAGGGGGTCGGAGAACCGCTGCGCCTGGAGGCGGAACAGCTCGGCGTAGCGGCCGCCGAGGGCCAGCAGCTCGTCGTGGGTGCCCTGTTCGGCGACCTTGCCGTGCTCCAGGACGACAATCCGGTCGGCGCGGCGGACGGTGGAGAAGCGGTGCGAGATGACCACGCTGGTCAGGCCCTTGGTCATGGTGAGGAAGCGGTCGAAGAACTCGACCTCGGCGCGGACGTCGAGCTGGGAGGTCGGCTCGTCGAGGACCAGGATCCGGGCGCCGCGCTCGACCGCGTGGAAGGAGCGGGCGAGGGCGACGCGCTGCCACTGGCCGCCGGAGAGGTCGATGCCGTCCTCGTACTGGCGGGAGAGCACGGTGTCGGGGCCGTGGGGGAGGCGGGCGAGGACGTCGTCGAGGCCGGCGCGGGCCATGGCGGCCTCGAAGGCGGCGTCCTCGGGGGCGCCGGTGCCAGGAGCGCCGAGCACCACGTTGTCGCGCAGGCTCAGCTCGTACCGGTTGAACTTCTGGAAGGTGACGGCGAGCCGCCGCTGCCACTCGGCCGGGGTCCGGTCCCGCAGGTCGGCGCCGTCGGCGGTGACGCGGCCGGAGGTGGGCTCGTGGAGCCGGGTGAGGAGCTTGACCAGGGTGGTCTTCCCGGCGCCGTTGAGGCCGACGATCGCGGTCGAGCGGCCCGCCTCGATCTCCAGGTCCAGGCCGTCGAGGACGGCGGGTCCGTCCGGGGTGTAGCGGAAGACGACGTTCTCGAAGCGCACGCCCTCGGCCGGGGCGGGGGCCGCCTCGCCGGTCCGGGGCCGCGGGGCGGCGGCCGGGGCCCGCTCCTCCAGCGCGGCCGCGCGCCGGGTGAAGGCGGTGAGGGAGTCGTACGCCTGCATGCCGTACTGGGTCTGGACGTCGGCCTCGGGGAAGTACACCCCGAACCGCATGGGGATGAGGACGGCCTGGAGGGCGATCGCGAGGGTCAGCAGCGACAGCTCGCCGCGGGCGGCGGGGCCCGCGAGCAGCAGCAGGACGCCGGAGCCGCCGGCGAGCCCGGCGAGGGCCAGTACGACGAACGGGCCCATCAGGATCCGGCGCCGCCCCTCCCACAGCGGGTCCAGGTAGCCGCGCATGTCGGCGTGGTGCCGGGCGCCGAACCAGCCCGACAGGCCGAGGACGCGGATCTCCTTGGCGGCCTCGGTGCCGCCGGCGGTCCTGAGCATGTACGCGATCTTCCGCCGCTCTCCGGCGAGGCCCTGGTACAGCCCGGCGAACCGGCCCAGCGAGCCCCGCTGCCCGAAGCGCAGGAGGAGCGCGGTGGCGCCGGTCAGCAGCGCCGCCCACGGCGAGAGGGTGATGCCGACGAGGACCACCGCGCCGGACAGCTGGGTGTAGCGGGCGATGAGGGCGAGCGCCCCGGCCGCCGCGTCGCCGGGCGTGGGAAGCAGCCGGTCGAAGGCGCCGCGGGCGTCGCTGAGGAGCTTCAGGGTCTCCTCGTTCTCCAGCAGGGAGATCGGCGAACGGCGCAGTGCGGTGTCCATCAGTCCGGTCACGCAGTGGCCGTCCACCCGGCGGGTCGCGACCTCGCCGAGCGCCGCCTGGAAGGGGGCGAGCAACTGCTGGAGGACGAAGGCGCCGAGGGCGAGGAAGAGGGCCGCGAGGACGGCCCCGGTGCCGGTGCCGGCCCTCGGGAGCCGGTCGAGCAGCACGCTCATCCAGACGATGAAGGCGAGCGGCAGGAGGCCGATGACGAGGTTGAGCGCGACGGCGGCCGACACCAGTCCGGCTCCCGCGTGCGGCAGCAGTCCGATCAGGTCCCGGGTCCGCCGCGCACGGGCACGGAGCGGGGACACGGAGGCGGTGGGGGCGTGCGGCGGCGACAAGCGCGTTCTCCTTGCTGGGAAGGGTGGTTCGCGACAGCGCACCCGAACGGGCGGGGTGACACCGGAGCACACAATTGGTCCAGACCTTCGGGGGTGTCAAGTGCCGTATTAACAGGCGGACATGAGGAGCGTTTGCTTCCGGGACGAAGGGAACAAGCCGCGAACCGGTGATCCTTTCCGGTCTGGACACGGGCCGCCGGGCGTGATTAGTGTCGAGGCGAGCGAACGCCGCAGACCATCCTTCCTGCCCCGCTCCACCGGCCCGTTTCCGACTCGTCGAGTCCCCGCCACGCCGCCGCGCCCGCCCCACCCGTGGGCCGTTCCGCCCTTTTCCCGCCCCGTCGGCGCGTGGCACCCGCATGCCCTGATCCTCATGCCCCGATCCCCGGAGGAAAGCCATGACGACCGCCGCACCCCTGTGGGACGAAGAGGTCCGCAGCGCTGTCCAGCGCCTCACCACCGCCGCGGAGAACGAGTACTACAACCCGTACCAGACCTTCGCGTGGCCCGACTCCATCCCCGAGGGCGCCCTGTGGATGAGCGAGGACCTGATGACGGTCCACGGCACCGCCGCCGCCGCCGACCTCACCCGCGAGCAGTACCTGGCCCTCGCCAAGTGGGAGAGCATCAACTTCTACAGCCTCAACGTGCACGGCATCCGGGAGCTCATGGCCGAGGTCGTCCACCGGATCCACGCGCCCGGCTACGAGATCCCCACCCCGTTCTTCCACCACTTCCTCGGTGAGGAGAACGAACACATGTGGTTCTTCGCCGAGTTCTGCCTGCGCTACGGCGGCCGGCTCTTCCCCGACCGCTCCCTGGCCTTCCCGGCCCGCGAACAGTCCGCGCTGCTCGGCAACTTCATCGTCTTCAGCCGCATCCTGATCTTCGAGCAGATCGTCGACCACTTCAACAGCCGGATGGCCGCCGACACCGCCCTGCCGGAGACCATCCGCGCCATCAACCGGGTCCACCACCAGGACGAGTCCCGCCACATCGCCTTCGGCTGCCAGCTCGTCCGCGCCTTCTACGAGCGCCTCAAGGCCGAGGGCGAACCGGCCGAACTCGACGCGGCCCGCGCCTACATCGAGCGCTACATCACCACCTCGCTCCAGTCCCTGTACAGCGTCGACGCCTACCGGGAGGCGGGCATCGCCGACCCCTTCGCCTTCCGCACCCGGCTGCTCGCCGACCCCGCGCGCAAGCCCGCCCACGACGCGATCGTCTCCCGCACCACCACCTTCTACCGGCGCATCGGCGTCCTCGACTGACCGCGGCCCGCCCCAGGCCCGCCCCCGATCCGTCTTCGATCCGAGAGGAACGCCCCATGAGCCCCACCGGTGCCCCGCCCGTCCCCGTCCTGAAGAATTCCGGGCCGGGTCTGGTCACGCTGGATCCCGTCCACACCGCGTTGCTGCGGGGTCTCGACGGTCTTCTCAGTGGTCTCGCCGTCCGGCTGGCGGCTCCGGAGGTGACCGGGCCGCCGCTGCTGGCCGCCGACGGCCTGGCCAAGCTGGACTACTTCCGTAACTTCCCCCATCTCGGCCTCTCGGCGGGGCGGTTCGCCCCCGACGCCTATGACGGCCTCGCCGCCGGCCAGGCACCCGGCGACCGCGCCCTGGAGCCCACGGGCCACCTGCTGCCCTCGGCGACCTGTTACGGGCTGCTGCTCTCGCTGGAGGGTGCGGACGTGGGTGAGGAGGGGCTGCGGCTGTCGGC
>NZ_BMUL01000018.1 GCF_014650175.1 Streptomyces termitum | reverse complement strand
TCGAACGTTGCTTTCATCGCCTGAAGCAGTGGCGCGGCATCGCCACCCGCTACGACAAGACCGCCCAGTCCTACGAAGCAGCCATCACTCTCGCATCACTCCTGATGTGGGCGTGACATTTGACGACAGAACCTAGGGCCCGACCCCGGGGGGAACGGCCGGACAGGCCCTGAGCCCCGCCGGGGTCAGCCGAGGGCGGCCACCCGGTCGCGGTAGGTGCGGACGGGCGGCGCGTCCCGGTACGGCTCCAGGCGGCGCTCGAACTCGCGGACGTACTCGATCGCGCGGGCCGAGCGCATCTCGGCGGCCTGCTGGGCGGCCTCGGCGCCGAGCGCGCACGCCTGGTCCAGCTCGCCGAGGGCGAGCCGGGCGGTGGCGAGGACGACCCGGCAGAAGAGCCGGCTGCGGGCGTAGCCGGGGGCGCGGAGCTGGAGGGCCCGCTCGGCGTACTGGGCGGCGGCCCGGTACTGCTGGAGGTCCCGGTGGCAGTGGCCCTGCTCGTCGGCGAGCTGGGCCTCGTCGAAGGGGCGGGCCCAGAAGGGCACCTCGTCGCCGGGCCGGGCGGCGTCGAGGGCACGCTCGGCGCGCACCAGGCAGGCGCCGCAGGCGCGGGCCTCGCCGAGGACGGCGTGGCCGCGCGCCTCCACGGCGTTCAGCATCGCCTGGACGACCGGCGGGGCGGCCGGTCCGACGCCCTGCTGGGCGACCCGGGCGAGCTGCACGGCCTCCCGGCCGTGGCCGAGGTAGACGGCCTGGCAGCTCATGGTGAGCAGCACGTACGAGCCGTAGGCGCGGTCGCCGGCCGCCTGGGCGAGGCGCAGCGCCTGGACGAAGTAGCGCTGGGCGAGGCCGTGGGCGGCGATGTCGTACGAGGTCCACCCCGCGAGCCGGGTGAGGTCGGCGACGGCGCCGAAGAGGCGCCGCCCGGTGGCCTCCCCGTAGGTGCCGCGCAGCATGGGCTCGGCCTCGTGCTCCAGGTAGCGGACCAGGGCCTGGCGGGCGTGGCCGCCGCCGTAGGAGTGGTCGAGGGAGCGGAAGAGGTCGGCGACGGAGCGCAGGGCGGCCACGTCGCCGCCGGAGACCCGCTGGCCGGGGCCGCGCTCGGTGCTGCGCTGGCGGGGCACCGAGAAGCGGCCCTGGGAGGGCACCCGGGGGTCGGGCCCGGACGGGCGGACCACCGGGACGGGCGGCTGCTCGCCGCGGGCGACCCGGTCGTCGGCGCGGCCGATGAGCCAGTCGCGGCTGGGCACGACGAGTCCGGCCGGGGTGAAGGCGATCTTGCGGAGCTCGGCGTGGCTGCCGGAGTCCTTGCGCCAGAGCCCGCTGACGATGTCCACGGCCTCCTCGGGGGTGGCGGCGAACTCCAGGCCCGCGTAGACCGGCGCGCAGGCGTCGAGGCCGAGGTCCTGGGCGGAGAGCCGGCGGCCGAGGCGGCGGGTGAAGACCTCGGCGATGAGGGCGGGCGTGGTGCCGCGCGGCTGCTGGCCGCGCAGCCAGCGGGTCACCGAGGTCTTGTCGTACCGCAGGTCGAGGCCGTGCTCCAGGCCCAGCTGGTCCACTCGTCTGGCGAGGCCCGCGTTGGAGAAGCCGGCCTCGGCGATGAGCGCGGCGAGCTGGCGGTTCGGGACGCGCTGCGGTGGTCGTTCCGTCATCGGCTGTGCGGTCTCCTGCCTTCCGGGCGCAGGTCGCAGCCCGTTTCGACCCTCATGGAACGGCGCGAATGTAGCGGCGATCAGGCCCCGTACCGCCAGCTTCGCCCCATATTCATCCGATCGTGTGAGCAACCGGACTGATGGTTGCCTCACCGCCCTGACTCCGAGCCCTCCCGGCGGGCTCCCCGGGGACCGCCGTACAGTGGCACGGGCGCGTAGAACGCAGGGTGCCGGGCCGGCTCCCACCCGGGACGATCCCCGGACCCCGGCCGCGGGCACCCAGGAGGAGGCATGGCCGTGAGTGAGCTGCAATTCGTCCGCCTGGGCTTCGGCGAACACGCCGTCGACTACCGGGTGGCCTGGGACAAGCAGCGCGAGGTGCACGCCGCGCGGTTCGCCGACGAGACCGGCGACACCTGCCTGCTCCTGGAGCACCCCCCGGTCTACACCGCCGGGCGGCGCACCGCCGAGAGCGAGCGGCCGCTGGACGGCACCCCGGTCGTCGACGTGGACCGGGGCGGCAAGATCACCTGGCACGGGCCCGGCCAGCTGGTCGGCTACCCCATCCTCAAGCTGCCCCGCCCGGTGGACGTGGTCGCCCACGTGCGCCGCCTGGAGGAGGCCCTGATCCGCACCGCCGCCGAGTTCGGCCTGGAGACCACCCGGGTCGAGGGCCGCAGCGGCGTCTGGGTCCTCGGCGACCCGGTCGAGCGGCGGCCCGCGATCGGCGGACTGTCGCTGGACTTCGACCCCCGGCTGACCGACGAGGAGTTCGACCCGCGCCTGAACGGCCCCGAGTACGCGCCCTCCAACGCCGGCCAGCGCCGCGAGGACCGCAAGCTCGCCGCCATCGGCATCCGGGTCGCCAAGGGCGTCACCATGCACGGCTTCTCGTTCAACGTGAACCCGGACAACGCCTGGTTCGACCGCATCATCCCGTGCGGCATCCGTGACGCCGGCGTCACCTCGCTCGCCAACGAGCTGGGCCGCGACGTCACCGTCGAGGAGGTGCTGCCGGTCGCCGAGAGGCACCTGCGGGACGTCCTGGAGAACGCGGAGCCCCGGCCCCGCCCGGTCGAGCGCCCGGTGGAGCCGGCGTCCGCCTGAGGAATGCCTGGCTCTGGCCACGGGTTGGCCAGACGTAGCAAGGCATGGAAGCAACGGGCGTACCCTGGTGTGCGCCGAAGAATCGAAGCTACAGGAGCCGATGTGTCCGCAGTCGCACCCGACGGACGCAAGATGCTGCGCCTGGAGGTCCGGAACGCCCAGACCCCCATCGAGCGCAAGCCCGAGTGGATCAAGACCCGCGCGAAGATGGGGCCCGAGTACACGAAGATGCAGAGCCTCGTGAAGAGCGAGGGCCTGCACACCGTGTGCCAGGAGGCGGGCTGCCCCAACATCTTCGAGTGCTGGGAGGACCGCGAGGCCACCTTCCTCATCGGCGGTGACCAGTGCACCCGGCGCTGCGACTTCTGCCAGATCGACACGGGCAAGCCCGAGGCGCTGGACCGGGACGAGCCCCGCCGCGTCGGCGAGTCCGTCGTCACGATGGACCTGAACTACGCCACCATCACCGGCGTCGCCCGCGACGACCTGGAGGACGGCGGCGCCTGGCTGTACGCGGAGACCGTGCGCCAGATCCATCAGCAGACGGCCGAGCGCGCCGAGGGCCGCACCAAGGTCGAGCTGCTCGCCCCCGACTTCAACGCGGTGCCGGAGCTCCTCAAGGAGGTCTTCGACGCGCGCCCCGAGGTCTTCGCGCACAACGTCGAGACGGTCCCGCGGATCTTCAAGCGGATCCGCCCCGGCTTCCGCTACGAGCGCTCGCTCGACGTCATCACCCAGGCCCGTGACTACGGTCTGGTCACGAAGTCGAACCTGATCCTCGGCATGGGCGAGACCCGCGAGGAGGTCAGCGAGGCACTGCGGCAGCTGCACGACGCCGGTTGCGAGCTCATCACGATCACGCAGTACCTGCGCCCCTCCGTCCGGCACCACCCCGTGGAGCGCTGGGTGAAGCCGCAGGAGTTCGTGGAGCTGAAGGAGGAGGCCGACGCGATCGGCTTCTCCGGCGTGATGTCGGGCCCGCTGGTCCGCTCCTCGTACCGCGCCGGGCGCCTGTACCTCCAGGCGATCGAGAAGCGCGGCGCGGTGGAGGCCACCCAGGCGGTGTGAGCCGCGGGTCGCCCGGCCCGCGCCGGGCGGGCCGTACGCCGTGTGAATCGGCGCACAGGTGATTACCGGCAAGTAGTACCGGTACGGGGAGCGGCCCGTGCGGCCCCGCAGCTCAGCGGGGCGGCACGGGCCGCTCCCCCGTCCGGCGGCCCCGCGAGGGGCGACATCAGCGTTTCATCAGTGTTTGACCGCCGGGACATGCCCTGGTAACACCGTTCTGTGAGCATGGTTCCGTGAGCGCGTTCTCACGCACCGCCACCGCTTCCGCCCCCCCACCTCGTCTCATCCGTGTCCGAGAGAGGACCCGCCATGCCGGCCGCAGCCGCGTCGACGCACGTCCGCGTCAGCGCCCTCCCCTCCGTCACCGACGCCCTCCGGGCCGTCGAGTCCCTCGTCCTGGGCTCCGGGCAGCGCACCGCCCGCCGCAACGCCTGGACCTCCGTCCTGGAGGACCGCCGCCGCGCGAAGGACCGCACCGAGGCCCAGGATCTCCTGGAGGCCGCGTCCGGCCGGACGTCGCGGGCCACGTAGACTTCAAGGCATGGCGAGGAAGGCAAACACGGGCGGCGCTGACGCCGCGAACCCCGGGCGACTGAAGCAGATCGCCCTCACGTACAAGATGACCCGGAAGGCCGACTCCAAGGTCGGGCTCGTCGTGGCCGGCGTGGGCATCGTCGTACTCGGTGTCCTCCTCGGTATCGGCTTCCTGATCGGCCACCCGGTCTACCTGGGCATCCTGGGCTTCGTCCTGGCGCTGCTGGCCATGGCCATCGTCTTCGGACGGCGCGCCGAGCGGGCGGCCTTCGGACAGATGGAGGGACAGCCGGGCGCCGCCGCGGCGGTGCTGCAGAACATCGGGCGCGGCTGGACCGTGACCCCGGCGGTCGCGATGAACCGCAGCCAGGACGTGGTGCACCGGGCCGTCGGCCGCCAGGGCATCGTCCTGGTCGGCGAGGGCAACCCGAACCGGCTGAAGCCCCTCCTCGCGGCCGAGAAGAAGAAGATGGCCCGCATCCTGGTCGACGTCCCGGTCACGGACATCGTCGTCGGCGACGACGACGAGCAGGGCCAGGTCCCGCTCAAGAAGATCCGCACCAAGATGCTGAAGCTGCCCCGGCTGCTCAGCGGCCCGCAGGTCACGGCCGCCAACGACCGGCTGCGCGCGATGGGCGACCTCATGAGCAACATGCCGCTGCCGAAGGGCCCGATGCCGAAGGGCATGAAGATGCCGCGCGGCGGAAAGATGCGCTGACGCGCGAGGCGCGTACGAGACGCCGAAGGGCGGCGCCCCCCGGACCGGAAGGTCGGGGGCGCCGCCCTTCGGCGTGGGCGCGGCGAGGTGCGGAGGCGGGGGGCAGGGGGCCGGGGCCGTACCTTTCCGCCGCGGTCCGGGAGGCAGGCCGCCGGGGCGCAGCCGTTCACCGGGGCCGGGAGGGGCCGGAGGGGGTCAGACGCGGATCTGGACGGCGCCCGAGAGGCGGTCGTGGAGGCCGCGGCCGTCGCGGTCCCAGATGAGGGCCGGGATCGCCAGGCAGGTGAGGGCGGCGCGGAGCAGGGCCCGCAGCGGAGCGAGCCGGCCGCCGCGGACGGAGACGACCCGGAGCCGGAAGAGGAGCTTCCCCGGCGTGGCGCCGACGGTGCCGACGGTCACGGTCATCAGGACGAAGAGGATGAGCAGGGCCCAGTTCTGGCTGGTCTGGCCATAGCTCTGGGTGATGAGTCCGTATGCGATCAGGCTGCACAGCCCCCAGTCCACGGCGAGCGCGCCCAGCCGCGCGCCGGGCCGGGCGATGGAGCCGGGCCCCTCCTCCGGAAGGCCCAGCTGCTGCCCCCGGTAGCCGAAGTCCACGCCTGCTTGCTCCGCCGCGGCGCGGGGGCCGGAGAGCCACGATCCGAGTGCTTGCCTGTTGTCCACCCGACCACCGTACTGCGCCCATTTCCGATCACTTCGGGCCGGGTGCGGCTGGGGCCGGAAAGCGGCCCGGAACGGTCCCGGCGGGGGCCGTGACACGGAGGGGCGCCACCCGCTCCGGTTAACTTCGACGAAACAAATGGGTCATGCTTGAGAAATCCGGTCTGCCTATGGTCGGGTCCGAGCGTGCGCGACCGCACCGGCGGAAGCGCGACCGAGCTGCAACCCCGCCCCTCCCCGGGCCGGGAGTAGGAGGAGTGGGATGTCCAAGCAGGGGTTCCAGAACGCCGAAGAGGCCGCGAAGTTCATCAAGGACGAGGACGTCAAGATGGTCGACGTCCGCTTCTGCGACCTTCCCGGCGTGATGCAGCACTTCTCGATCCCGGCCACGGCCTTCGACCCGTCCGAGGAGCTGGCCTTCGACGGCTCGTCGATCCGCGGCTTCCAGGCCATCCACGAGTCCGACATGTCGCTGCGCGCCGATCTCTCCACGGCCCGCCTGGACCCGTTCCGCCGCGACAAGACGCTCAACATCAACTTCTTCATCCACGACCCGATCACGGGCGAGCAGTACAGCCGCGACCCGCGCAACATCGCGAAGAAGGCGGAGGCGTACCTCGCCTCCACCGGCATCGCCGACACCGCGTACTTCGGTCCCGAGGCCGAGTTCTACGTCTTCGACTCGGTCCGCTTCGAGACCTCCGCCAACCAGGGCTTCTACCACATCGACTCCGAGGCCGGCGCCTGGAACACCGGTGCGGAGGAGAACAACCGCGGCTACAAGGTCCGCTACAAGGGCGGCTACTTCCCGGCCCCGCCGGTCGACCACTTCGCCGACCTGCGCTCGGAGATGTCCCTGGAGCTGGAGAAGGTCGGCCTCCAGGTCGAGCGCCAGCACCACGAGGTCGGCACCGCCGGCCAGGCGGAGATCAACTACAAGTTCAACACGCTGCTGGCCTCGGCCGACGACCTGATGCTGTTCAAGTACATCATCAAGAACGTCGCCTGGCGGAACGGCAAGACCGCGACCTTCATGCCGAAGCCGATCTTCGGCGACAACGGCTCGGGCATGCACGTCCACCAGTCGCTGTGGTCGAACGGCACCCCGCTGTTCTACGACGAGGCCGGCTACGCGGGCCTGTCGGACACCGCCCGCTACTACATCGGCGGCATCCTCAAGCACGCCCCGTCACTGCTCGCCTTCACCAACCCGACGGTGAACTCCTACCACCGCCTGGTGCCGGGCTTCGAGGCCCCGATCAACCTGGTCTACTCGCAGCGCAACCGCTCCGCCGCCATGCGCATCCCGATCACGGGCTCCAACCCGAAAGCCAAGCGCGTCGAGTTCCGCGCCCCGGACCCGTCCTCGAACCCGTACCTCGCCTTCTCCGCCCTCCTCCTCGCGGGCCTCGACGGCGTCAAGAACAAGATCGAGCCCATGGAGCCGATCGACAAGGACCTCTACGAGCTCGCCCCCGAGGAGCACGCGAGCGTCCCGCAGGTCCCGACCAACCTGGAGGCCGTCCTGCGCGCCCTGGAGGAGGACAACGAGTACCTCCAGGCCGGCGGCGTCTTCACCTCCGACCTGATCGAGACCTGGATCGACTACAAGCGCACCCACGAGATCGCCCCGATCCAGCTCCGCCCGCACCCGCACGAGTTCGAGCTGTACTTCGACCTCTAGGCCGCGAGGCGCTCGCGGTGAGGGCCGCCGTCCCGGAACGATTCCGGGGCGGCGGCCCTTCGTCGTGTGTGCGCCGGGTCAGCGGCCGTAGCGGATGAGGGCGCGGACCATGCGGCAGGTGGTGTCCGAGGGCGGGTGGATGCCTATGCGCTCGGCCGTGGTGCGGATGGTGGCGTTGGTGGCCTTGGAGGGGATGTAGACGCCGGCGTCGAGCAGGGCGATGGCGAGGCGCATCGCCTTGAGGCGGCGGTTGTGCGTGACGTACCACTCGCGGGGCCGGCCTGCCGGAAGGGCCTTCTTCTGGAGGGGCGTGAAGGGTTCGATGGACGGCCTGCGGATCACGGCGACTGCCATGGGCTACCTCCTGGCGAACGGTGGCGGGGGCCCTCCCCGGGGCCCTTGCCTTCAGCTTCCATTCTACGGTCGGACACTGACAATCGGCCCTGGTCGGACGGGGTTCGGGGGTACTTTGGGGGGATGGAGATCTGGATCAATCCCGCCTGTTCGAAGTGCCGTGGCGCCCTCACCCTGCTGGACGCGGAGGGGGCCGAGTACACCGTCCGGAAGTACCTGGAGGACGTGCCCTCCGCCGAGGAGATCCGGGCCGTGCTCGACCGGCTCGGGCTCGAACCGTGGGACATCACCCGGACCGGCGAGGACGTCGCGAAGGAGCTCGGCCTGAAGGAGTGGGGCCGGGAGGAGGGCGACCGGGAGCGGTGGATCGGGGCGCTGTCCGCGCACCCGAAGCTGATCCAGCGGCCGATCATCACCGCCGACGACGGCACGGCCGTCGTCGGCCGCTCCGAGGAGGCCGTCCGCGACGCCCTCGGGCGGGGCTGAGCCCCGACCGCCTCGCCGGGCCCTCTCCCCGAGGGCCCGGCGGAGTGGCCTAGTCCCCGGTGAGGGGTTTCGTCATGAGGTGCTCGCCTGGGCGTGTGCCGGAGTGGTGGTAGCCGAGGCGTTCGTAGAGGGTCCGGGCCGGGGTGTTGCCGGTGAGGACCGCCAGCCGGATCCGGGGCGCGCCGGTCCCCCGGGCCCATTCCTCCACGGCCCCGGCCAGCCGGGCGGCCAGTCCCCGGCCCCGGGCTTCGGGCGCGACCCAGAGGGAGCGCAGTTCGGGGGTGCCGTCGGGGGCGACGAGGCCGCCCGCCAGGCCCACCGGCCGGTCGTCCAGGAGGGCGACGAGGCCGAGGGCCGTCGGGTCGTCCAGGCGGGCGTGCCAGCGCGCCTCGCCGCCGGCCCGCCAGTCCGCGAGGTCCATCGTGAACGCCTCGGGCGAGACCGTCAGGGCCGCGAGGCGTGCCTCGCCCCACCACCGCCGGTCGGCGGGTCCCACCCTGCGCAGGACCGGGGTCCCCGCGCGGACGCCTTCCCCGCCGGGCCCGGCCGTGGGGCCGCACGCCACGGCGGCGGCCGCAGGGGCGGGAGCGTCCGGTTCAGAGGCCGGCCGCACGGGTCTCCGCCTCGGTGAGGAGTTCGGTCAGGCGGAGGCCGAAGCGGGCGTCGCAGGGGTGGGGGGTGCCGGTGCGGGCCGCGGTGAGGAGGGCGGTGACGGCCTCGCCGTACGCGGTCCGCGCGCCGTCCCAGGCGGGGAGTTCCGCGCGGCCCGCCGTGCCGTGCAGGGTGAGCGCCGCGCCGCCCGCCGCCGGGGGCGCGCTCAGGCCGAGGGTGGCGGTGCTGCTCGCGCCCGAGGCGTGCCGCAGGACCAGGTGGTGGACGTCGTCCGGGCCCTTCGCCGCCGTCAGGCCGGTGACGTCGCCCAGGATCGGGATGAGCACGGACAGGATGTGCGGGCCGAGGTCCCACAGGCCGCCCTTCTCCCGGCGCCACGGGCTCGCCGCGTAGGGGCTGTCCGAGCCGGGGCCGTAGAGGGAGCCGAGCCAGCGGGCCTCGCCGACGTACCAGCCGCCCTCGGTCCGCCGCTCCTCGATCCAGCCCGCGGTCTCCGGCGCGAAGCGCAGCGTGCAGAAGACGACGGAGGCGACGCCCGCCCCGTCGGCCGCGTCCGCGACCTCGCGGGCCGCCTCGACGGTGGTGGCGAGGGGCTTGTCGAGGAGGAGGTGGCGGCCGGCGCGGGCCGCGCGGGCGGCGAGCGGGGCCTGGACGTCGGGCGGGAGGGCGATCGCGACGGCGTCGCAGTCGGCGAGGAGCGCGTCGGGGTCGTCGTACGCGCGCGTGCCGGTGGCTTCGGCGAGGGCGGCGGCCGCCTCGGGGCGCCGGCCCCACACTCCGGCGAGCTCGACGCCGGGGTGGGCGGCGAGCGCGGGGGCGTGGACGCGGGCGGCCCAGGGGCCGGTGCCGAAGAGGCCGACGCGGAGCGGGGTGCCGGAGGGGTCGCTGTTCGTCATGGGGCCAGTCTGCCCGCCGGGGCCCGTGGGACCGCGGGTTTATCCGGGAGATCCCGTCCCCCGGACGGTGTTAGCGTGCCGGTGCCGGCCGCGGGACTCCGGCGCGACTTCCGGAACCTGCCTCGTAAAGCAACGTCTTCGCTGTTCGCGCCTCCTCTCCCCGGCCGGCTCCCTTCCTCCTCCCAGACAGGGGACCGCCGTGTCCGAGCTCGTCGCCGCCGAGGACGTGCTGCTGTTCGTGAACGCGGCCGTGACCGCGACCGGGCAGCGGGAGTTCCGGTCCTCCGCCGCCGAGCAGCGGTTCTCGCTCGCCTTCCTGCACGCGTACGTAAGGATCAACTACCGGCCGCTGTACGCCTCCTGCCTGGCGCTCGACATCAACGACCACAACGCCGCCCTGATCGCCGAGCACCTGCTGCGCACTCCCGGCGAGGCGGGGCCCGGGGAGGGGCGGCTGATCGCGGCCCGGCTGGCGCGGATGGCGCCGCAGCGGGTGTACCGGCTGTTCCGCGCGCTGCGCGCCGCCGGGGTGAACAACCGCCGCACGCGCGCGATCGTCCGCGACTGGGTGGCCGCGCGGCCCGATCCGGCGCTCGACGCGGTGAAGTACCGGCCGGGGGTGAAGGCGGCGCTGCGGCACGCGCACGTGCCGGCGGCCGACGCCGAGACCGGTGACTTCCTGTTCGCGCCGGGGCGGCGGGTCCGGTACGGGAACCCGACCCTGGAGGCGTACCGGCGGGCGCACTACGAGGAGGCGGCGCTGTACGGGCTGCCGTTCACGGTCGCGGAGGGGTTCGCGGCGCGGCACGGGGTGGCCCGGCCGGTGTTCCTGGAGCGGATGGCGCCGCGGATGACCCGGCTGGAGCGGCTGCGGACCGCGCGGGAGGCCGGGGCGGCGGGCGGTCTGCCGGGGATGCCGCTGACCCGGCTCGCGCTGTACGTGCTGGCGCTGCCGCTCGCCGAGCGGGCGGCGCGGCGGGCCGAGCTGACCGGGGCGCTGCGGACGGCGGCGCGGCGGGCGGCGGGGCCGTACGCGGGGAGCTGGGGGTGGGTCGCGGGCGTGCTCGACGACAGTTTCTCCGCCTCCGGTTCGGCGGTGAAGCGGCGCCGTCCGCTGGCCGTGGCGCTCGGCTGCCACTTCCTCCTGGAGGCGCTGGCGGCACCGGGGGCGTACACCGGGCTGTGGACGTCGGGCGGGACGGACCCGCTGCTGGTCCGGCCCTACGGGCCCACTCCGCTGGGGCTGCGGGTGCTGGACGCGCTGGACACCGGGCCGGAGCGGCTGGTGGTCGTCTCGGACGGCTGGGACAACGCGCCGCCGGGGCTGGCGGGCGAGGTGCTGCGGGTGTGGCGGTCGCGGCTGGATCCGGAGCGGCGGACGGCGGCGGTGCACGTGAACCCGGTATACGACGCGCGGGGGTTCGACGTGCGCCGGCTGGGGCCGTCGGTGCCGACGGTCGGCATCCGCGACGCGGAGGACCTGCCGGCGCTGGTGGAGGTCGCGCGGTTCGCGGAGGGCCGGACCGGCCTGGCGGAGCTGCGCGCCTATCTGGACCGGCGGGTGGCCGACTGCCTGGCCGCGCACGAGCGGGAGCGGAAGGAGGGGGGCCGGTGAGCGGGATCGACCTGACCGGGCTGGAGGTCCGGCCCTCGCAGGTGTGGGGCGGGGTGCGGCTGGTGCCGCTGGTGCGGTCCGAGCCGGTCGCGGGGCTGCGGCTGCACCGGGAGGCGTACGACGATCCCAACGGGCGGGTCGAGGTCGGCGACGGCACCGTCTACACCGCGTACGTGCCGCACGGCTTCGTCGCGGACTGGTCCGGGGACGGCCGGGAGTCGGCCGCCTACGGCACCCGGCTCGGGGACGCGCCGGGGGCCGCCGTGCCCGTGCGGGCGCCCCGGCAGCGGATGGCGAAGCGGCGGGGCGGGAGGCGGCTGCGGTTCCTGCCGCTCCACCTGGCCCTGGAGGGCTATCTGGCGCTGCACTTCGGCGGGCCGCCGGTGCTGTGGGAGGAGTGGTCGCGGCAGGCGCTGCGGCGGGGCCTGTCGCCGCGCGCGGAGGCGGCGTACGCGGGCGCGGAGGTGCCGGGGCTCGCCGAGGCGCTGCGGGTCTTCGAGCTGCACCCGGGGCAGTGCGGGGTGCTGGTGTACGTCGCGGACGCGCTGGCCTCGGCCTTCGTGGTGCCGGGCCCGGAGGACTACCGGGCGCTGCACCCGACGCTGGTGGAGGACCTGTTCGGCGAGCTGGTGCACCAGTACGCGCGCTACGGCGGCCCGGTCCACGAGTTCGCGGCCCGCATCCGGGACGGGGCGGGCGGCATCCGGGACCTGGCGGACCTGCGGGCGGCGGCGCGGGAGCAGGAGCGCCGGTGGGCCCTGGCGCACGACGGGCTGATGGCCCGGGAGCTGCTGGAGGCGCGGTACGCCTTCGAGCGGGTGTACCGGGCGGGGCCGTTCACGCTGTACCGGTTCCTGCCGCCGTTCGCGCGGGACGGGCTGGGCCAGCACATCGGGGAGCTGATCACCGACCGGCGGGGGCGGACGGCCTATCTGAAGACCTTCCGGCTGTCGGACGCCCAGGTCCGGCGGGGGTACCTGCTGCGCAGGCTCGCCTCCCTCGACTGGCACCTGGGGCGGACCGCCGGGGAAATGGGGATCTCCCCGGAGGAGCTGGTGCGGCGGATCACGGCGGCCGGCTTCGGCCCGCTGCTCGACGCGAACGGGCTCGCGCGGGCGGCGCGGGAGGCGCGGGCGGCGGCTTCGGGGAAGGGCTGAGCGGGGCGGCCGGGGGCGGCGGCGGAGAAGGGCCAAGCGAGGGGCGGCGGCGGAGGGCCGGGCGGGCGGCGCGGGCCGGGTACGGCGGGGGCGGGCCTTCTGTCCCCGGGCCGAGTAACACGGGGTTCACAAACGGGCAACCGAAGGGAAATCCCGTGTTGCCAAGCTGCGGTCGTACGCACGACGCGCGAACGGCGGGCCGGTCCCGGCCGGTGCCGACCGCCGTCACCGCAGCTTCTCGCAGCGCCGCGAGCCGCCGCGGCTCTCCGCAGCAGCCCGCCACGCCCTAAGGATGACCCCGTGACCTTCAAGGCCGAATACATCTGGATCGACGGAACCGAGCCGACCGCGAAGCTCCGCTCCAAGACGAAGATCATCGAGGGCGAGGGCCTGCCGCTGGCCGAGCTGCCGCTGTGGGGCTTCGACGGCTCCAGCACCAACCAGGCCAAGGGCCACGCCTCCGACCGCGTGCTGCGCCCGGTCTTCTCCTGCCCGGACCCGATCCGCGGCGGCAACGACGTCCTGGTGCTGTGCGAGGTCCTCAACACGGACATGACGCCGCACGAGTCGAACACCCGCGCCGCGCTGGCGGAGACGTACGCCGCCTACGCCGCGCAGGAGCCGATCTTCGGCATCGAGCAGGAGTACACCTTCTTCGAGGGCACCCGCCCGCTCGGCTTCCCGGTCAACGGCTTCCCGGCCCCGCAGGGCGGCTACTACTGCGGCGTCGGCGCGGACGAGATCCACGGCCGCCCGATCGTCGAGGCGCACCTGGAGAACTGCCTCACGGCCGGTCTCGGCATCTCCGGCATCAACGCCGAGGTCATGCCCGGCCAGTGGGAGTTCCAGGTCGGTCCGCTGGCGCCGCTGGAGGTCGCCGACCAGCTGTGGGTGGCCCGCTGGCTGCTCTACCGCACGGCCGAGGACTTCGACGTCTCCGCGACCCTCGACCCGAAGCCGGTGAAGGGCGACTGGAACGGCGCGGGCGCGCACACCAACTTCTCCACCAAGGCGATGCGCGAGGGCTACGACGCGATCATCACCGCGTGCGAGGCGCTCGGCGAGGGCTCGAAGCCGCTCGACCACGTCAAGAACTACGGCGCCGGCATCGACGAGCGCCTGACCGGTCTGCACGAGACCGCCCCGTGGGACCAGTACACCTACGGCGTCTCCGACCGCGGCGCCTCGGTCCGCATCCCGTGGCAGGTCGAGAAGGACGGCAAGGGCTACATCGAGGACCGCCGTCCGAACGCCAACGTCGACCCGTACACGGTGACCCGCCTCATGGTGGACACCTGCTGCGCCGCCCTGGAGAAGGCCGGCCAGGTCTGAGACCGGACGCGCCGGGCGTGAGTGAGGGGCGTCCCCGCAGCGGCGGGGGCGCCCCTCCGGCGTGCGTCCGGGACGCCGTCGGCGGGCCGGTACCTCCCGAGCGCCCGGGGCGTCCCCGGTGGTACGGCCCCTCCGCCGGGGCCGGGGCGCTGTCGGTGGCGGCTGCGAGGATGGGGCCATGCTCGACATCACGGTGCGGACCGAGGACTGGCGGAAGCGGCTGCGGCCCTCCGCGGACGAACTGGCGGCGCTGGTGCGCCGCGTCGGCGGCGACGGGGACCGCTTCCTGATCCTCCAGCGGGTGCCGGACCTGCCCGACGTGTACGCGCAGGTGTGGCACGAGCACGGCGACGCCTACCGGCTGGAGCACCGGGACGGCGGCCCCGACCGGCACTTCGAGACCGCGGTGGGCGACGCCGGGCGGGCGGCCGCCGCGCTGGCCGGCTGGGCGCGCGCCGAGGACGGCTGGGACGCGGGCCTGGAGTGGGAGCGGCTGGACTTCCCGCCGGCGCCCGAAGTGCCCGAACTGCCCGCGGAGGTGCGGGCGAAGCTGGAGGAGCGGGTCCGGGAGCTGCTGCGCTGCGGCTACGACGACCGGGAGGCGCTCGCCGAGGCGGCCGAGGAGTACCTGGTCTCCGGCGACGAGCGGCCGGTGTGCCGGGAGCAGGCCCGGGAGCTGGTGGACCGGCTGTGGCTGGAGCGGGTCGCCGAGTCGGCCGGCTGGCAGGGCGTGACCGATCCGGAGCGGATCACGGCCGTCTTCGAGGAGCTGGACCGGTCCGGGATCGTCGCCCGGGAGAACTTCACCTGCTGCCGGAGCTGCGGGACGGCGGAGATCGGTGCGGAGGAGGGCGCCTCGGAGGCGCGCGGCTTCGTCTACTTCCACGCGCAGTGCACGGAGGGCGTGGCGGGCGGCGGGGCGCTGTACCTGCTGTACGGCGGTTTCGACGGCCGGTCCGAGACGACGGCGGCGGTCGGCGCGGAGGTCGCGGCGGCGCTGCGCGGGCGGGGGCTGGCCGTGGAGTGGGACGGGGACCCGTCGGCGGCGATCCTGGTGCCGGGCCTGGACTGGCGCAAGCGGCTGGTGGGTTGAGCCAGGGACGGCGGCGGTCCGAAGACACACCCGGCGGCCGTCCGGGCGGGTGTCTCGTCTGGTGGGATGGCCGACGGGGGGCTGCCCCCGCCGCATTCCCTGCTGCTTTAATAGGGATATGGCCAGGACGACGAAGGACACCGCCGCGGGACGCCCCGCCCGGGGCCGCGTCCATGACCTGGAGCCCTTCTGGCCCTCCCGGCAGCACCACGACTTCGACCGGTGCTGTCGGCGCGTGAGGAACGCGTCGGCCCTCTAAAGCCCCGACCGGAGACGTGTCCGGTCCCGCGGCCTTCGGCCGACGCGCATGACGTTCGACGCCCGTCCGTCCGTACCGCGCGAAAGAGCTGATCCCATGGCCCACGTCCAGACCGCCGCCGCCCCCCTCGCCCCCCACCAGCGCCCCCGGCTGCGCGCCGTCGCGCCCGACGAGATCGCCGGACTCGCCCGCGTCGCCGACTTCCTGCCGCCCGGCGCCACGCTGCTGCCCGCGCCGCCGCACGCGCTGCCCGCCCTGCCCGGCCGGCCGCCGATGGTCGGCTACCTGGTGCTGCTGCCCGCCGAGGAGCATCCGCCGTCCGGCGCGGCCCCGGCGCTCGTGGCCGAACCGCCCGCCGAGGAGGGCCCGGTCGGCATCGACGCGGTCCGGCGGATCGCCACCGTCGACGGGCGGACGCTCGACCTGACCTACCTGGAGTTCGAGTTGCTCGCCCACCTGGTGGCCCACCCGCACCGGGTGCACACCCGCGACCAGCTGGTGCAGACGGTGTGGGGGTACGGGCACGTGGGCGACGGGCGGACGGTCGACGTCCACGTGGCGCGGCTGCGCCGCAAGCTGGGCGCCGAGCACCGCCACACGATCCAGACCGTGCGGCGGGTCGGCTACAAGTACCTGCCCTGACCCCTCGCCCTCGCTCCTCCCCCGCTCCTGGTGCCGACGCGGCGGCGGGCGTCTACGGTCGGGACGTACGCCGTGAACCGGGAGGAGACGCCCCCATGCCCGCGATCCCCGCCGCCTCCGTCGCCAACCTGCGGGACCTCGGCGGCCTGCCGCTCGGCGGCGGGCGCTCCGTCCGGGCCGGTCTGGTGCTGCGGTCCGCGCAGCTCGACCGGCTGGACCCGGCCGAGGCGCCCGTGGCCGGGCTCGGCCTGCGCACCGTCGTCGACCTGCGGACCGCCGCCGAGCGGGCCGACCGCCCCGACCGGCTGCCGGTCGGGGCCCGGCTGCTGGTCGCGGACGTGCTCGCCGACCACCTGGCCGCGAGCGGCCTGCCGCCGGCCGCCCGGCTCAAGACGCTGCTGGGCGATCCGGCGCTCGCCGAGGAGCACCTCGGCGGCGGGCGGGTGGTCGAGGCGATGCGCGGCACCTACCGCGCCTTCGTGACCAGCGACTCGGCCCGCGCCTCGTACCGCTCGCTCCTCGTCGAGCTGGGGACGCCGGGCGGCGGGCCGCTGCTGTTCCACTGCACGGCGGGCAAGGACCGCACCGGGTGGGCGGCGACGGTGGTGCTCGCGCTGCTCGGCGCGGACGAGGGGACGGTGCGGGAGGAGTACCTGTCCGTCAACCCGGCGGTGCGGCAGGCGTTCGCCCCGATGATCGAGGGCTTCATCGCGCAGGGCGGCGACCCGGACCTCGTACTGGCGATGGTCGGCGTCCTCCCGGAGTACCTGGACGCCGGTCTGGAGGAGGTGGCGAAACGGTACGGCTCCGTGGAGCGCTACGTACGGGACGGGCTGGGCGTCCCCGACCGGGTCACGGCGCTGCTCCGGGAGCGGCTCACCGTCCACGCGGCCTGACCGGGCCCGGCCCGCCGCGCCCGGCCGGGGTGACCATCGGAAGAATCGCTCGTTCTGCTGAACGTGAGCACCCAGGATCTCGACCCCTCGCCCGTGGGCCCCGTCGACGTCGAGCAGGCCGAGGCCGCCCTCGTCGAGCGCTATCCGCGCCTCGTCCGCATCGCCTATCTGGTCCTGCCGCCGTCGATGGGCCGCAACCGGCGGGTGCTGACCGCGCACGCGCTCGTCCAGCGCGCGCTGCCCCGGCGGCGGACCGGCGGCCCGCCGGTCCCGGAGCCCCGGCGGCCCGAGGACGCGGTGGACCCCGGCTACGCGTACGTGCGGACCGAGGTGCTGCGGCAGGCGCTGGTGGCCTGCCTGCCGCTGCGGCGGCTCGCGCTGCCGCGCCGCGCCCAGCTCCCGCCGCTGCTGCCGCAGGTGTGGGGGCTGCGGCTGTTCCCGCGCGCGGGCGGCGCCGAGGAACTCGCCCTGGACCAGCTCCTGTCCGACCTGTCGGGCCCGGCCCGCGCGGCGTACGTGCTGCGCGGGCTGGAGCGCCAGGGCGATCCGGAGGTGCTCCGCGTGCTGGCGGCGGCGGGCGCGCCGGACCCCCGCGCGGCCCTCGCCGAACTCACCGCGCGGGAGCGGGCGGAGGCGTCCGCCGGTGCCTCCGGCGCGGCGGACGGGCCCCGGCGGAGCGGGGCCGCGCTGCTGGAGTCGGCGGAGTTCGACCCGTGCGTGCTCCAGGCGCGGCCCGGGGACCTGCTGCGGCGGCGGCAGCACGGCCGGGCCGCGCTGGTCGGGGTGGCGGCGCTGCTGGTCTGCGGGGCACTGCTCGGACTGCCGGGGGACGGCTGGGGCCGGGACGGCGCGGCCGCCCCGTCCTACGCCCGCAACCCGGCCGCCGAGGCCGCCCTCGACCCGGCGAAGGTGCGGCGGGTGAACCCCGCCGTGTGGCCGGGGGCGACCCGGCGGGACTTCTCGGTGTGGCCCGCGCGCGGCGGGCTGGCGGGGGACGCGAAGCTGCTGCGGCGGGCGCTCGCCGTGTGGGCGCGGCCGGGCGGCGCGGTGGAGTCGTCGGCGACGCCGGGGACCCCGGTGGGGCCGCCGATGGGGCCGCCGCAGCTCCTCTTCGCGGGACTGGTCGACGGGGCCCGGGTGGTGCTCCTCCACGACGGGCTGCGGATCGTGCGCTACGCGGAGCCGGTGGACGGCACGGCGGGCGCGGCGCTCGACTTCGCCCGCACCGACGCGGCCGAGGGCCCGGAGGCGGCGGCCGTGGTCGTCTCCCGGGCGGCGGGCAACGTCCGCTATCTGACGGCCCCCTGGGTGACGGCCGCCTCGGTGCGGGACCTGCTGATGCCCCGGAAGGCGGCGTGGCCGCTGGGCCGGGACGCGGACGGGGTGACCGACGCGATGCCGAGCCCGGCGCTCGCGAAGGAGTGCGCGCGGTGGAACGCCCTGGAGGTGCGCGGCGGGGAGCGCGACCTGCTCCTGTCCGACCTGGGGGAGCTGACCCCGGCCCGGCTGCTGTGGGGCTCCCCCGCCGCGCCCGCGGAGGCGACGGACCCGGCGGCGCGGGAGGTGTGGGGGCGGACCGCCTGCCAACTGTCGACCGTCCTCGGGCAGGGGGTGCGCTCGGTGCGGGCCTGGCGGTTCGCCCGGCAGTCGCTGCCGGAGGGCGCGGGGCGGGCGGCGTGGGTGTGCACCCGGGCCGAGACCTGGCGGGGGACGGGCGCCCGGGTGCTCGTCCAGTTCCTGTCGCCGGACCCGCGCGCGGGGGCCGCGCAGGCCGCCCGCTCGGAGACCGCGCCGGCCTGCGGGCCCCGGGAGCCCCGGGTGGTGGCGGGCGCGCTGTGGCAGGCGCCGGGCGGCGGCTGGTACGTGCTGGCGGCGGGCGGCCCGGACGTGGCGTCGCTGGAGGTGACGGGCGGGGTCACGGCCCGCGCCGAGGGCGGGGTGCTGGCCGCGAGGGCGGAGCCGGGCGCCCGTGCGGAGCTGTCGGCGCTCCTGGAGGACGGCCGCCGCATGCCGGCCCTGAAGTAGCTCCCGCACCGGAGCCCGTGCCCACCCCGGGTCCGTCTTCAAGCGGTGCGTGTCACCGGCTTCAAGCGGGACGTCCGGCGGGCCCCAAGCGGGGCGCGTACGGTGGAAAAAGGCGGTGCAAAGACCTGTTCCCCGTGCCTACCCCTCAGTACATTGACGGCATGTCTAATACGCAGCCTGCGCCGGTGGCGTCGGAGCACGTCGCGCTCAAGGCCCGCAAGGTGGCCTTCGACTGGCAGGAGACCCCGCTCCACTGGGTCCCCGGCGACCCCTTCACCACCCACACCATCAACGTGCTGCACCTGCTGCTCCCGGCCGGCGAGCGGTGGTTCGTGCACGTCTACCAGCAGGCGCTGCCGTACATCACCGACGACCGGCTGCGCGAGGACGTCATCGGCTTCATCGGCCAGGAGGCCGTGCACTCCCAGGCCCACGACGACGTCCTGCCGCACCTGCGCCGCCAGGGGCTCGACCCCACCCCGTACACCGCGCAGGTCGACTGGTTCTTCGAGAAGCTGCTCGGCGACCGGACGCTGCCGCCGGGCCGGGCCCGCCGCTGGTGGCTGATGGAACGGGTGGCGCTCATCGCCGCCATCGAGCACTACACCGCCTTCCTCGGCGACTGGATCCTCAACGCCGAGGAGCTGGACCGGCGGGGCGCCGACCCGATGATGCTGGACCTGCTGCGCTGGCACGGCGCCGAGGAGGTCGAGCACCGCTCGGTCGCCTTCGAGCTCTTCATGCACCTCGACGGCGGCTACCGGCGGCGCGCCCGCACCTGGGCGCTCGCCTTCGGCACGCTGGTCTTCCTCTGGCAGCGCGGGACCCGCTTCTTCATGGAGAACGACCCCGGCCTGCTCGACCCGAAGGCGTCCTGGGCCGACTTCTACCGCCGGGGCCGCGCGGGCGTGCTGCCGTCCACCCCGGCCGTGCTCCGCTCGGTCCCCCGCTATCTGAGCCGCTCCTACCACCCGTCCCAGGAGGGCGACACCGCGCAGGCCGTCGCCTACCTCGCCGCCTCCCCCGGCGCCAACGGAGGCCGCTGATGCCCCGCCTCGCCACCGTCGCCCTCGCCGCCGGCGCCGCGCTCCTGCTCCGGCGCGCGGTCCGCTCCCGGATGCGCTCCGCCCCGCTGTGGCCGCTGCCCGCCCTGGAGACCCCCGTCTCCGGTTACGGGCGCGGGGCCACCGTCCCGCGCCGGGTGCTGGTCACCGGCCGGGCCGTCCCCGCCGAGGGCGTGGTCGAACTCCGCCTGGAGGGCGAGCGGCTGCCCGCCTGGGAGCCGGGCGCCCACATCGACCTGGTGCTGCCCTCGGGCGAGGTCCGGCAGTACTCGCTGTGCGGCGACCCCGCCCGGCCGGACGTCTACCGGATCGCGACCCGGCTCATCGGGGAGGAGCACGGCGGCCGGGGCGGCTCCCGGGAGGTGCACGAACAGCTCCACGAGGGCGTCGAGGTCGAGATCCGGGGCCCGCGCAACCGCTTCCCGCTCACCGCCGCCCCCTCCTACGTCTTCGTCGCCGGCGGCATCGGCGTCACCCCGGTGCTGCCGATGGTCCGGGCCGCGGAGGCCGCCGGGGCCGACTGGCGGCTGGTCTACTGCGGGCGCTCCCGCGCCTCCATGCCGTACCTGGCGGACCTCGTCCGGCTGGGCGGGGACCGTGTCACGGTGGTCGCCCAGGACGAATCGGGCCACCCCGACCTGGGGTTCCTCGCCTCGGTGCCGGCCGAGACCGCCGTCTACTGCTGCGGCCCCGAGGGGCTGATGGCGGCGGTGACCGCCGCCATGCCGGAGGGCCGGGCGCCGCGCCTGGAGCGCTTCTCGGGGCCCGCGCCGGCCGGCGGCACCGCCTTCGAGGTCGAACTCCGGCGCTCCGGACGGACGGTGGCGGTGCCCGCCGACCGGTCGGTGCTCGCGGCGGTACGGGAGGAGGTCCCCGGCCTCATGTACTCCTGCACGCAGGGCTTCTGCGGCACCTGCGTGCAGACCGTCCTGGAGGGCGAGGTCGACCACCGGGACGAACTCCTCACCGAGGCCGAGCGGGCGGACTCCATGCTGATCTGCGTCTCCCGCTGCGCGGGGAGGAAGCTCGTCCTGGACCTCTAGGCCCTGTCCGGCGGCTCTTCGCGGGACGGGGCCCGGGGCCTGTCCGCGGAGCAGCGGCCGCCGCCTTCCGGGCAGAGGAACCTAGGGCAGGATCCAGTCGGCGGCCAGGGCGGCCACCAGGCCGCCCGCCAGCAGCCAGGTGCCCAGCCGGGTGCGGCCGTTGCGGGAGAGTTCGATGACGATCCCGCAGAGGATCATGGCGAGGCCGTAGACGCCGACGACCAGCACCGAGGTGCGGCTCGCGAGGCGGATCACCAGGACCACGCCCAGCGCCACCAGCAGGACCGAGGCGGCCGCCACGCGCAGCCGTCTCGCCTGCTTGGGGGTGAGGCCCTCACCGGGCTCCCGCTCCCCCGCCTCGTCCTCTTCCCCGGCCTCGTCCTCGTCCTCTTCCCCGGCCTCGTCCTCGTCCCCGGCCTCTTCCCCCGCCGCTTCCTCGGCGTCGGCCTCGGCCTCGTCCTTGGCCTTCGGCGTCCCGGGCGTCTCCGGTGCCGCCTCGGCGGGCTCGCCGGGTTCGTCCTTCGCGGGGGCCTCGGGGGCCGGGGTGTCCTGGTCGGAAGCGCTCATGGACGAGGAGCGTAACGGACCCCGTTAGGCTGTTCGTATGACGACCGGTGTGCGGCGCAGGATGGGCGTCGAGGAGCGCAAGCAGCAGCTGATCGGGGTCGCCCTCGAACTCTTCGGCAACCGCTCCCCCGACGAGGTCTCCATCGACGAGATCGCCGCCGCCGCGGGCATCTCCCGGCCGCTGGTCTACCACTACTTCCCGGGCAAGCAGAGCCTGTACGAGGCGGCGCTGCGACGGGCCGCCGACGAGCTGGCCGCCCGCTTCCTGGAGCCGCCGCAGGGCCCGCTGGGGGCCCGGCTGCTCCGGGTGATGGGCCGCTTCTTCGACTTCGTCGACGACCACGGGCCGGGCTTCGCCGCGCTGATGCGGGGCGGCCCCGCGGTCGGTTCGTCGACGACCAACGCGATGATCGACGAGGTGCGGCAGGCCGCGTACGAGCAGATCGTCGCCCACCTCGGGGTGGCGGACCCCTCGCCGCGGCTCGAACTGGTCGTGCGGTCCTGGGTGTCGCTGGCGGAGTCGACGGCGCTGCTGTGGCTGGACGGGCGGCGGGTGCCGCGCGCCGAGCTGGAGGTCAAGCTCGTGCACGACTTCGCGGCGCTGACCGCGGTGAGCGCG
Source organism: Streptomyces termitum (assembly GCF_014650175.1). Classification (GTDB taxonomy): domain Bacteria; phylum Actinomycetota; class Actinomycetes; order Streptomycetales; family Streptomycetaceae; genus Streptomyces; species Streptomyces termitum. The sequence goes on along the minus strand of NZ_BMUL01000018.1, from coordinate 112,729 downwards.
GCGCAGGACGAGCAGATCGCGGCGGTGCTGACGGCGGTGCTGGCCGAGGAGCCGGCCGACGGGCCGTTCGCGGAGCTGGTGACCCGGCTGCTGGCCCTCGCGCCCGGCGTACCGGCCCAGCCCTCCCGGTAGGGGCCCTCCCGGCGGGAGCGCGTGCCGGGCCCGCTCAGCCCTCCACGTAGGAGTTCTCGAAGTCCCGGATCTCGACCGAGAGGCGCGCGTCCCCGGGCGGGGCGAGGTGGCCGCGCAGGAGCGCCAGCACGGCCTTGGAGATGCGGCGCTTGGCGTCGTCGTGCCGACCGTACCGCAGGACGATGTCCACGTGCGCCACGGCCCGTTCGGCGGTGCCGGTCCCGGTGAAGGCTTCCTCGACCCGCCGGAAGCGGGTCGTGCAGGCGGCGGCCGGAACGCCGGTGGCCTCCGCCAGGAGCGCGTGCAGGGCGAGCGCGAAGCCGCGCCGGTCCAGGGGCGCGGAGTGGTCGACGGCGATCTGCGGCATGGCGGGGCTCCTGCGGGTCCGGGGCGGCGTCGGGCCCAGCCTCACGGCACGGGCCCCGGCCGCGCAAGAGGCGGCCGGGGCCCGTGTTCCCGGGGAGTGCGGGGTCCGTCAGCGGGTGGCCCGGAAGACCGCGACCGTGCGGGCCGGGACCGTGAAGGTGCCCGAACCGGCGTCGTACGCGGCGGACTTCACGACCGCGTCGGAGCCCTTCGCCTGGACGGGGTGGAGCGCGTAGCCCTTCCCGGCGAGGCCGGCGACCGTCTGGCCCTGGGCCGTCGGGGTCGCGTTGAGGACGACCACGAGGTCACCGAGACGCATGGTGATCACGCCGGGGGTCTCGTCCTTGCCGGAGAGCGGGAAGGACAGCGCGTTCTGGACCTGCCCGGCGGTGGCCAGGGAGAAGACCGGTTCGGTGGTGCGGATCTTCTGGAGGTCCCGGAAGGCGGCGGAGGAGCCGTCGATCTCGGCGCAGCCGACCGTCAGGTTCGGGTGGGTGAGGAGCGGCTTGCCGTAGCCCCACTTGGACGTGTTGTCGGCGGCGGGGGGCAGGCCGCGGCCGAAGCCGTTGCCCGCGCGGCAGTCCCACTGGATGGAGTTGTACCAGTCGCCGCTGTCGAAGGAGTTGCGGTCCAGGGACTTGGAGCGCAGCAGGTCGGTGCCGGCCTGGGAGAGCGACGGGCCCTGGGAGAGGGTGGCGGTCGCCATCGCGAGGACCTGCATGCGGGCCCGGTCCGCCGGGGAGGTGCCGGTCGGCAGCTTGAAGGCGAGGGCGTCGTAGAGGCTCTCGTTGTCGTGGGCGTCGGCGTAGGAGAGGGCGTCGCCGGGGACGGCGGCGTAGCCGGCCGGGGAGCCGTTGTAGTCGACCTCGGAGCCCTTGACGGTGCGGCCGGAGGTGTCGGTGAAGGTGTAGCCGGCGAGGTTGCCGGTGAGGCCGACCTTGATGAGGTCCTGGTAGTGCAGGAGGCGGGCCTTCTGCTCGGCCGGGGTGCCGTTGGCGGTGGAGGTGTTGGGGTCGGTGTAGAGGCCGGAGGCGAAGCCCTGGACGCCGGGGTCCTCGTCGAAGGGGCCGCCGCCGCGGACCGCGTCGCGGGAGCGGTCGGAGAAGGTGGCGACGCCGGTGCCGGCCATGTTCTTCTGGGTGGCCTGGACGAAGCGGGCGTCGTCGGCGACCTCGCCGAAGTTCCAGCCCTCGCCGTAGAGGACGATCGACTTCCCGTCGACGCCGTCCTTGGCGACGGTCAGGGCGTCGAGGGCCTTGCGGACGGCGAGGATGTTCTCCTTCGGGTGGTGGCCCATGAGGTCGAAGCGGAAGCCGTCGACCTTGTACTGCCTGGCCCAGGTGACGACCGAGTCCACGACGAGCTTGCCCATCATGGCGTTCTCGGGGGCGGTGTTGGCGCAGCAGGTGGAGGTGGCGACGGCGCCGGCGGCGTCGAGGCGCTGGTAGTAGCCGGGGACGATCCGGTCGAGGATCGACTTGTCGGACTGTCCGGCGGCGACGGTGTGGTTGTAGACGACGTCCATGACGGTGCGCAGGCCCTGGCCGTTGAGGGCCTGGACCATCTGGCGGAACTCGACCGTGCGGCGGGTGCCGTTCGGGTCGGTGGAGTAGGAGCCCTCGGGGACCGTGTAGTGCAGCGGGTCGTAGCCCCAGTTGTAGGCGTCCGTGGCCGCGGCGGCGGCGACGCACGCCTGCTGCTCCTCGGAGTCGGGGGCGTAGACCTTCAGGTCGCAGGCGGGTTCGGTGCGGTCGGACTTCTTCTCGGGGACGGTGCCGATGTCGAAGGCCGGGAGGAGGTGGACGTAGGAGGTGCCGGAGTCGGCGAGGGCCTTGAGGTGCCGGGAGCCCTTGCTGTCCTTGTCGGTGAAGGCGCCGAAGGTGCCGCGCAGCGCGGGCTCGACGGTGGGGTCGGCGACGGAGAAGTCGCGGACGTGGAGTTCCTGGATCTGGGCGTCGCGCAGCGGCACGGCGGCGGGCTTCCTCAGCCCCTGCCAGCCGGCGGGGGCGAGCTTCGGGTCGGCGAGGTCGACGACGAGGCTGCGGGCGGAGTCGGTGGTGAGGGCGGTCGCGTACGGGTCGGTGACGCGGTTCTCGACAAGCTTCTGGACGCTGGGCGCCCAGACCTTCACGACGTACCGGTAGGGCTTGCCGGTCCAGGACCTGTTGCCGGTGGCGGACCAGACGCCGGAGGCGTCGTCGCGGCGCATGGGCACGGTGCGGCCGTCGAGTTCGAGGGCGACGGAGTGCGCGGTGGGCGCCCACACGGAGAGGGTGGGGCGGCCCTTGTCGAAGACCGGGCCGAGGGCGGCCGTGGTGGCCCTGGCGGCGTAGAGGTCGTCGAGGACCCCGGCGGTCTGCACGCCGGTGGCGGCGAGCAGGGCGCCGTTGGCGGCGCGCTGGGTGGCGAGGAGCTGGCCGCGCAGGGCGGCGCGGATCCGGTCGGCGTCGCGCGGGTCGACGGTGAAGGCGGGATAGTCCTTGAGGTGCGGGAACTTCGCCTTCTGGGCGTCGCTGAGGCCGCCGGGGTTGAGGCGGATCCACCGGCCCTCGTCGCTGAGGGCTCCGTCGGTGACGGTGATGCCGCCGTCGGGGGCGTAGACGAGCTGCCGGCTGGTGGAGTCGTCGGCCTTCGCCTTCCAGACGACGGTGGTGCGGTCGATCCACTGGGCCTCGGCCTTGGTGAGGTCGAGGGAGGGGGCGCCGCCGGAGGCGGGCAGGAGGCGCTGCTGCCGTCCGGCGAGGATCCAGATCTCGTTGCCGGTGGCGGCGAGGTCGATCGACTGGTCGGAGGGCAGGTCCTTCTCGTCGCCCTTGTGGAGGATGTACGAGAGGGAGGTGGCGCCCTCGGCGAGCGGGACCTCGTAGACGGCGCCGTAGGCGTCGGTGCGGGCCGGGAGGAGGGGCTTGGACCAGTCGGTGGGCTGGGCGGCGCCGTTCCACAGGTGGAGGCCCCAGCCGTCGTACTTCCCGTCCTCGCGCTGGTAGTGGATGACGGCCTTGGTCGTGTCCCGGGGGGCGGGTGCCGGGGCGGTCTCGGACTGGCCGTCCCGGCCCTGGGTGATCCAGACCTCGCCGGTGCGGGCGAGCGGGACGGTGCGCTGCGGGCCGTCGGCGGTGCCGTTCTTCTCGACGGTGTACGGGACGGCGGTGGCGCCCTCGGGGAGCTTCACCCAGGCGAAGGCGCCGTGGGCGTCGCGGCCGGTGAAGGCGGCTTCCTGGCCGGCGGCCCTGAGGGTCCAGCCGTCGTAGTCGCCGTCCTCGCGCCGGTAGTGGACGATCGCGTACGGGCGCTCGACGGCGAGGGGCTTCTCGGGGGCCGGGGGCGCGCCCGCGGTGGTGGCGGCGGTGGTGCTCGCGGTGCGGCCGGCGGTGTCGACGGCGACGGCCTTGTAGCGCAGCGCGGTGCCGGCGGGGGCGGTGACGTGCTGGGTGACCTTGTAGGGGGCGTGGTCGGCGGTGCCGAGGGTCTGCCAGCGGCCGTTGCCGACCTGGGCGGCGAAGACGACGCGGTTGAGGCCGCCGCCGGTGACGTCGGCGGTGAGCTCGACGGTGCCGGTGGCGCCGGCGGCGGGGGCCTTGAGGGTGACGGCGGGCCGCGCGGCGGGGGCCGGGAGCGGGGCGTCGGCCTTGAGGACGAGGGAGGAGAGCGCCGGGACGGTGACGGTCACGGCGCCGTCCTTCGCGGCGGCGGTGCCCCGGCCGCCGTAGAGGAGGTGGTAGCGGGCGGAGCCGGCGGGGACGGTGACGGTCTTCGGGGTCGTGGCGCTGTTGGTGGCGACGAGGTATTCGGTGCGCTGCTTGGGGTCGGTGCGGGCGAAGGCGTAGACGGAGTCCTCGGCGTGGCGCTCTTCCTGGACTCCGTCGCGCAGGGCCGGGTTCTCCCGGGTGAGCTTGGAGAGGGCGGCGATCGACCGGTAGAGGGGGTGGCCGGTGTCGTAGGCGTCGGTGGCGTGGGTGCGGTCGGTGCCGAGCTGGTCGTCGTCGAGGTAGTCGGCGATGCCGGTGCCGAAGAGGGGCTGGCGGGCGTCCTTGTCGCCGCCGGCGCCGGTGAAGCCCTGTTCGTCGCCGGAGTAGATCACCGGGTTGCCCCGGGAGAGGAACATGATTTCGTTGGCGAGGGTGGCGCGGCGGACGAGTTCGGCGTCGCTCGCGCCGGGGTTGTCCTGCTTGAGGAAGGTCCCCATGCGGCCCATGTCGTGGTTGCCGAGGAAGGTGACCTGCTCGTAGGCGTTGGCCTTGTCGGTGGTGTAGCGGTAGTCGTCGCGGAAGACCTTGGCCAGGCGGTCGGCGCCGGCGCTCCGGGAGGCGAAGGCGCGGGCGGCGTCCTGGAAGGGGAAGTCGAGGGTGGCGTCGAGCCGGCCGCGGGTGACGTAGGGGGCGGTGACGGTGGTGTCGGCGGAGTAGACCTCGCCGAACATGAAGAAGTCCTCGCGTCCGCGCTTCTTGGCGTAAGCGTCGAGGGCGGTGGCCCACTGGGTCCAGAAGTCGAGGTCGACGTGTTTGACGGTGTCGATGCGGAAGCCGTCGATCCGGAAGTCGCGGACCCAGGTCTCGTAGATCCTCTTCATGCCCTCGACGACCTCGGGGCGTTCGGTCCACAGGTCGTCGAGGCCGACGAAGTCGCCGTACTCGGCGTTCTCGCCCTCCCAGGTGGAGTCGCCCCGGTTGTGGTACATCGTCGGGTCGTTGAGCCAGGCGGGGACCTTGGTGTTCGCCTTCTCGACGGGGGTGTACGGGAAGGAGTCGGCGTCGACCTTCCCCATGCCGGCGCGGTCGTCGAAGGGGCGGCCGTCCTTGTCGAGGTAGGGGTAGGCGCCCTTGGAGCGGTAGCCGTACTTCTTCTCGGCGTAGTCGACGGTGTCGGCGGTGTGGTTGGTGATGACGTCGAAGAAGACCTTCATGCCCTTGGCGTGGGCGGCGGCGATGAGCTTCTTGAGGTCGTCGTTGGTGCCGAAGTGCGGGTCGACCCGCGTGAAGTCGGTGATCCAGTAGCCGTGGTAGCCGGCCGAGGCGTCCTTGCCCTCGCCCTGCACCGGACGGTTCTTGAAGATCGGCGCCATCCAGATCGCCGTCGTCCCCAGGCCCTTGATGTAGTCGAGGCGCTGCGTGAGGCCTTTCAGGTCACCGCCCTGGTAGAAGCCCTTGTCCGACGGATCGAAACCGGTCGCGGTACGGCTGCCGGTCAGACCGCCCCGGTCGTTGGAGGCATCACCGTTGGCGAACCGGTCCGGCAGCACGAAGTAGAACTGCTCACGGGTCAGGTCCTGGCGCGCCGGCTCGGCCGCCAGCGACCGGTCCGACGGCGGCGCCGGGGGGCGGGGTGCGGCCGTCGCGGGGACGGCGGGCGCCAGGGCGGCGCACAGGGCGACGGCGAGTGCCACCGCCGTTCTCTTGGGTATCACGGGGGCTCCCTGGAGGTACGGGAAAGGGCGGGCCGCCCCGGCGGGGCGGCCCGTGAAGGGGGTGGGGCTCAGGGGCGGAAGGTGTCGTTCAGGACGAGCTGTCCGGAGGCGGGGACGGTCGCGGTGCGGTTGGCACCGGACTCCCAGGTGACGTTTCCGGCGGCGTCCTTGCGGACGTACTTGTACGCGAAGACCGTGCCGGCGGGCAGGTTCACCGTCAGCTTCCAGACGGGGTAGGCGGCCGGGTCGAGCTTGGGGGCGGCGGCCGGGGACCAGTTGCCCAGTTCGGGGCGGTCGCCGGTGACGTGGATGTTCTGGCCCATCACCGTGGTGGCGGTGGCGTTGAAGGCGGCGCCCGCGGTGGCGGGGGGCGTGGTCGGCGGCGTGGTGGGCGGGGTGGTGCCGGAGCCGCAGGTCATGGCGCCCGTGTGGAGGGCGAGGGCGGTGTTCGCGCCGAGGGTGGCGGTGAAGCGGCCGGAGCCGTCGACGGTGACCGGGGTGGCGGACTGCACGTCGCAGTAGGTGCCGGCGGGCAGGGAGGTCTGGAAGGTGCGGCTGAGCGGGGAGGACTCGTGGTTGAGGGCGACGTACGCCTTGTTCCCCCGGCCGAACGCGATCGCGTTGCCGCCGTTGTCCCACCAGTCGGTGACGGCCGTGCCGCGGGCGGTGTTGCGGAGGGCGACCATGGAGGAGATCTCGCGCCAGGCGTGCTGGCACTTCCAGCCGTCGGTGTAACAGGCGTTCACCTGGCCGCCGCCCGGCGGTCCCGCGTCCTTGTCGGTCCACTCGTAGCCGGAGTGGACGTCCGGGGAGCCGTAGGGCCAGGCGAGCATGAAGACGGAGGCGAGGGTGTAGTTCGCGCCGTCCTTGTAGTTGAGGGTGTCGCCGCCGCGCTCGGTGTCGTGGTTGTCGACGAAGACGGCGGACTTCCCGGAGGGCATGTAGCCCCACGCCTCGCCGAAGTTCTTGAGGTAGGAGATCTTCTCGTTCTGGAAGATCCGCTTGAGGTCGCGGGCGTAGCGGAACTCCTGGACGTCTCCGGTGCCGAGGTACTCGCTCGGGGAGACGGCCTCGCCGGCGCCGTGGATGGCCTCCTGCTTCCAGTAGGCGTTCGGGTCGGTCAGCCGGGACTTGATGGCGGCGAGGTCGGCGGCCGGCATGTGCTTGGCGGCGTCGATGCGCAGGCCGTCGACGCCGAGCGAGAGGAGGTCGTCGAGGTATCCGGCGATCTTGGCGCGGACCCACTCCTCGCCGGTGTCGAGGTCGGGGAGCTGGACCAGTTCGCAGTTCTGGACGTTGCCGCGGTCCCGGTAGTCGGAGATGGAGGCGCGGCAGTCGTCCATGTCGGAGCCGGAGTAGAGGCCCGGGTAGTCGTACTTGGAGAACGGGGTGCCGCCGGTTCCGGTGCCGGAGCCGTTGGCCATGTGGTTGATGACCGAGTCCGCGACCACCTTCACGCCGGCCGCGTGGCAGGTGTCGATCATGTTCTTGAAGGAGGCGCGGTCGCCGAGGCGGCCTGCGATCTTGTAGCTGACGGGCTGGTACGAGGTCCACCACTGGCCGCCCTGGAGGTGTTCCTGGGGCGGGGAGACCTGGACGTAGCCGTAGCCGGCGGGGCCGAGGCGGTCGGTGCACTCACGGGCCACCGAGTCGAACTTCCACTCGAACATCACCGCGGTGACGTCCTTCTCGCCGGGCGGGGTGGCCTGGGCGGGAGCGTTGACCGTGACGGCTGCGGCGGCTCCCGCCACAAGGGCGAGCGCGGCGGCCAGGGTCCTTCTTGCCATGTGCTTCCTCCTGTACGACGTCCCTGTCGTGGAGCGGGAGCCGCTCGGGGGGAGCCGCTCACCGGGATGCGATTCGCAAGACGTTGCCGAAAGGTTCAGCAATACTTTTCAGCCGCGACCGTAGGGGCGTACAGGCGTGCGGTCAATACCTCCCGCACGCCTTCGCAAGGGATTGCGCACAGGGTTACGCGCGGGGCTGCGGCGACTGCCCGGTGGAACCGCGCACCACCAGCTCCGGCTGGAAGACGAACTCGGTGCGCTGCACCGGATTGCCCTCGATCTCCTCCAGGAGCGCGCCGACCGCGGCCGTCGCCATCGCCTGCACCGGCTGGCGCACGGTGGTCAGCGGCGGATCGGTGAAGGCGACCAGCGGGGAGTCGTCGAAGCCGACGACGGAGACGTCCCCGGGCACGTCGAGGCCGCGGGCGCGGGCCGCCCGCACGGCGCCGAGCGCCATCAGGTCGGAGCCGCAGACGATGCCCGTACAGCCCTCGTCGAGCAGGATCTCGGCCGCCGCGTGGCCGCCCTCGACGCCGAACAGGGTGGGCCGCACGAAGCGTTCGGCCTCCGCCCGCTCCACGCCCAGCACCTCGTACAGCTCGGCGGCGAAGCCCTCCGCCTTGCGGCGCGAGGGCACGTACCGGGTCGGGCCGATGGCCAGGCCGATCCGCTCGTGGCCGAGTTCGGCGAGGTGCCGGACCGCCATCCGGGCCGCGGCCCGGTCGTCCGGGGAGACGAAGGTGGCGTCGATCCGCTCGTGGTAGCCGTTGATGAGGACGTACGGCACGCCCCGCTCGGTCAGCCGGGCGTACCGCCCCGGGTCGGCGGTGGCGTCCGCGTGCAGCCCGGAGAGGAAGACGATGCCGGCCACCCCGCGCTCCACCAGCTGGTCGACCAGCTCGTCCTCGGTGGCGCCGCCGGGCATCTGGGTGCAGAGCACCGGCGTGTAGCCGTGCCCGGCCAGGACCTGTTCGACGACCTGCGCGAAGGCCGGGAAGATCGGGTTGGTCAGCTCGGGCACCACCAGGCCGACCAGGCCGGCGCTGCGGCGTTTGAGCCGGACCGGGCGCTCGTAGCCGAGCACGTCGAGCGCGGCCAGCACCCGGTGCCGGGTGCCGCCGGCCACGCCCGCCTTGCCGTTGAGGACGCGGCTGACGGTGGCCTCGCTGACCCCGGACTGGGCCGCGATGTCCGCGAGCCGCGGGGCACCGGTGGCGGTGCCCCGCGGCGGGGGGATCGTCACACCGCCCACCAGACGGTGGTGTCGGCCGGGACCTCGGCCGCGTCGTCGACGATCCGCACCTCTTCGCTGGAGAGGAGGTACCGGCCGGGCAGCGGGACGGAGATGGCCCGGCCGGTGGTGTTGGCGGTGCAGACGAAGCCGCCGCGGCGGAAGGAGAGCACGCCCTCGGGCGCCTCCAGCCACTCGACGGCGTCGCCCGCACCGAGTTCGGGGCGCTCGCGGCGCACGGCGAGCGCGCTGCGGTACAGCTCCAGGGTGGAGCCGGGGTCGCCGGTCTGGGCCTCGACGCTCAGCTCGCCCCAGGAGGCCGGCTGCGGCAGCCAGGAACCGCCGGTGCCGAAGCCGTACGAGGAGCCCTCGGCGGTCCACGGGATCGGCACCCGGCAGCCGTCGCGGAAGCCGTCCTGGCCGCTGGCCCGCCAGAACGACGGGTCCTGGCGGACCTCGTCGGGCAGGTCGGTGACGTCGGGCAGGCCCAGCTCCTCGCCCTGGTAGAGGTAGGCGGAGCCGGGCAGCGCCAGCATCAGCAGGGTCGCGGCGCGGGCCCGGCGCAGGCCGAGGGCCCGGTCGCCGGGGGTGCGCAGCTGGGTGCCGAGGCCCGCCGGGTTGGCGAAGCGGGTGGCGTGCCGGGTGACGTCGTGGTTGGAGAGCACCCAGGTGGTGGGGGCGCCGACCGGGCGCATCGCGGCGAGCGAGGCGTCGATGACGGCGCGCAGCTCGGCGGCGTCCCAGTGGGTGCCCAGGTACTGGAAGTTGAACGCCTGGTGCATCTCGTCGGGGCGCACGTAGTTGGCGGTGCGCTCGACGGTCGGGGTCCACGCCTCGGCGACGAGGACGCGGTCGTCGCCGTACTCGGCGAGGATGCGGCGCCAGGAGCGGTAGATCTCGTGGACGCCGTCCTGGTCGAAGAAGGGCATGACGTCGTTGCCGAGCAGCTTGAGCTGGTCGTGGGCGCCGAGGTCGGGCAGGCCCTCGGCCTTGACCAGGCCGTGGGCGACGTCGACGCGGAAGCCGTCGACGCCCATGTCGAGCCAGAAGCGCAGGATGGAGCGGAACTCGTCGCGGACGGCCGGGTGCTCCCAGTTGAAGTCGGGCTGCTCCGGGGCGAAGAGGTGCAGGTACCAGTCGCCGGGGGTGCCGTCCGGGTTCTCGGTGCGGGTCCAGGCGGGGCCGCCGAAGATGGACTCCCAGTCGTTGGGCGGCAGTTCGCCGTCCGCGCCCTGGCCGGGGCGGAAGTGGTAGCGGTCGCGCAGCGGGGAGCCGGGGCCCTCGCGCAGGGCGCGCTGGAACCACTCGTGCCGGTCGGAGGAGTGGTTGGGGACCAGGTCCACGATGATGCGCAGGCCCAGGTCGTGGGCCTCGCGGATCAGCGCGTCGGCGTCGAGGAGCGAGCCGAACATCGGGTCGATGGCCCGGTAGTCGGCGACGTCGTAGCCGGCGTCCGCCTGCGGGGAGGCGTAGAAGGGGGAGAGCCAGACGGCGTCGACGCCGAGGTCCCTCAGGTACGGCAGCCGGCCGCGGACGCCCTCCAGGTCGCCCATGCCGTCGCCGTTGCCGTCGGCGAAGCTGCGCGGGTAGACCTGGTAGATCACCGCGTCTCTCCACCAGCCCGTGTCGGTGCCGGTGGTGGGGGCGGCGGCGGGGGCGGCGAGGTGCTGGGTCATGTCTTCCCTTGGTAAGGAGGAGGGGCGTGCGAAGAGGCGTACGGGGGCGGTGGCCAGGTCCCTCAGCCCTTGACGGCGCCGGCGGACATGCCGGTGACCAGGTGCCGCTGGGCGAAGAGGAACACCAGGGCGGCGGGGATGGCGATGAGCACGGAGGCCGCGGACATCGGACCCCACTGGGCGCCGTACTGGTTGACGAACTTCTGGAGACCGCCGGCGAGCGTCATGTTCTCGTCGCCGACCATGAACGCCGAGGCGTAGGCGACCTCGCCCCAGGCGGTGATGAAGGAGTAGAAGGCGGTCACCGCGATGCCGGGCTTGGCCAGCGGCAGGATGAGCCGCCAGAAGGTGCCGAAGGGGGTCAGCCCGTCGACGTAGCCCGACTCGTCGATCTCGCGCGGGATGGTGTCGAAGAAGCCCTTCATCATCCAGGCGCAGAACGGGACGGCGATGGTCAGGTAGGTGATGACCAGGCCGAGCGGCTCGTTGAGCAGCCCCATCGTCGACATGATGTTGTAGATCGGCACGATGAGGACGGCGACCGGGAACATCTGCGTGATGAGCAGGGTCCACATGAGGCCGCGCTTGCCGGGGAAGCGGAAGCGGCTGACCGCGTAGCCGGTGGTGGCGGAGATGAAGACGCCGACGACCGTGGTGAGGCCGGCGACGAGCAGCGAGTTGCCGAACCAGGTGAGGAAGGGGGTGTCGCTCAGCAGGTTCGTGTAGTTCTCGAACGTCGTCTCTTTGAAGAAGTCCGTGGTGGAGGCGTACTTCGCGGGCTTGAGCGAGGTCAGCAGGACCCACAGCACCGGGAAGACGGCGATCACGGAGGCGACGATCAGGCTGAGGTGCAGCCCCGCCGAGGCGAGCGGCGGCCCCGGATCGGGGCGTTGAGGGTCTGGGGGGTGGGGGTCGTGGTGGTCACCAGACATCTCCCTGCTTGCGGAGGACTCGCTGGTAGAACGCGGCGAAGATCATCAGGAGCACCAGGATGAGGACGCCCCACGTGGACGACTGGGCGAAGTCGCGCGGGCTGATCTCGAAGGAGAACTTGTACGCCTGGGTGACGAGGATCTGGGTGGCCTCGCCGGGCCCGCCCCGGGTGAGCAGGAAGATCACCGGGAACATGTTGAAGGTCCAGATGGTGGAGAGGAGGACCACCGTGGTGGAGACCGAGCGCAGGCCGGGCAGGGTGATGTTGCGGAAGCGCTGCCAGGCGTTGGCGCCGTCCATCTCGGCGGCCTCGTAGAGCTCGCCGGGGATGGACTGGAGGCCGCCGAGGAGGGCGACCATCATGAAGGGGACGCCCAGCCAGACGTTGACGGCGATGACCGAGAACTTGGCCATCAGCGGGTCGTTCAGCCACGGGACGGCGTCCATGCCGAGGCCGGAGAGGATCTGGTTGAGCATGCCGCGGCGCTCGTCGTAGAGGAAGCGCCAGGCGAAGACGGAGACGAAGCCGGGGATCGCCCAGGGGAGGATGAGCAGCATCCGGTAGACGGAGCGGCCGGCGATCCTGCGGTTGAGGACGTTGGCGAGGACCAGGCCGAGGGCGAAGGTCAGCGTCACGCAGGAGACGGTCCAGACGACCGTCCAGCCCAGGGTGCCGAGGAACTGGCTGCCGGTGAGGGCGTCCGTGTAGTTGTCCAGGCCGACGAACTCGTAGGTGGCCGGGATCTCGTTGACGCCGATCGTGCGGGCGACGTTGCGCTCGTTGGCGTCGGTCAGTGACAGGTACAGTCCGCGGACCAGCGGATAGCCGATGATCACGGCGATCACGATCACCACCGGGGCCACCATGGCCCAGGCGTACCAGTGCGTGGCGAGCGAGCGCTTCGGCGCCCGTCGCGAGCCAGTCCCGCGGCGCGGGCCGCGGGCGACGACGTCGCCCGCGGCCTTCGCCACCGACTGGCTGGGGGTGTCCACAGCCATCAGCCGGTCCGCCTTCCTCTTACTTCCAGTCCTTCAGGAGCTTGCGGTAGTTGTCGCCCACCGCCTTGGCTCCCTGCTCGGGGGTGGTCTGGCCGGTCAGGACCTTGGTGTACTCGACGCCCAGCGGGGCGAAGAGGCTGCCGGTCTCGGGGATCCAGGGGCGCTCGACGGCCTTGTCGATGACCGGCTTGAAGAAGGCGATCATCGGGTTGGTGACGACCTCCTTCTGCAGGTACACGGACTGGCGGGTCGGCAGGAGGCTCAGCTCCTTGGCGATCTGGGCCTGCACCTCGGGCGAGGACATGTACTCGGTGAAGGCGTAGGAGGCGTCCAGGTTCTTGGAGCCGGCGTACACCGCGAGGTTGTGGCCGCCCTGCGGGGAGCCCTGGCCGGCGGAGCCGGCCGGGACCGGGGCGATGCCGAGGTTCGCCTTGTCGGCGAACTCCTTGCCGGTGTAGGTGTCGGCCACGGCCCACGGGCCGTTGATCATCATGGCGACCTTGCCGTCCTTGAAGGACGCCTGCATGTTGTCCCAGCCGTTGGTCGCGTCGGTGATCGCGGCCTTGGAGTCGACCAGGTCCTTGACGGTCTTCATGGCCTTGACGCCGGCCTCGGAGTCGATCGTGACCGTCTTCTTGTCGGCGTCGACGAGGTCGCCGCCCTCGCCGTACAGGAAGGAGAGGAACCAGTACGGGTCGTCGCCGCGGAGGTACAGGCCGGTCTTGCCGGTCTTCTCCTTGATCTTGGCAGCGGCCGTCTTGAGGTCGGCGATACTGGCCGGGGCCTCGACGCCGGCCTCCTTGAGGATCTTCTTGTTGTAGAAGATGCCCATGGAGTCGATGACCTGCGGGACGGCGTAGGTCTTGCCCTTGTACTTGGTGGAGGCCGCGGCCTGCTCCAGGAAGTCTTCCTGGTTCTTCAGGGCGGGGGTGCCGTCGAGCGGGGCGAGGTAGCCGAGGTCGGCGAACTCGGGGGTCCAGGCGACCTCGGAGCGCATCACGTCGGGGGCGCCGGAGCCGGCCTGCGCGGCGTTCTTGAACTTGTTCTGCGCCTCACCGAAGGGCACGTTCACGTACTTGACGGTGACCTTCGGGTGCTTCTTGGTGAAGTCCTCGGCGATCTTCTTGAAGACCTTGTCCTCGGAGCCGACCGTGGAGGTGTCCCACCACGTCACGGTGCCGGAGAGCTCGCCCGAGCCCTTCGAGCCGCCGTTGGAACCGCCGTCGCTTCCGCCGCACGCCGCCAGGGTGACGCCCAGGGCCGCGACCAGCGCGGTGGCCGCTATGCCACGCCGCATGTGAACTCCTTCAACATGATCCCGGGGTGACGAGGGGCTGGAACCTGCCTCATGCGACCGCTCCCTCGCGGCGCTCCGGGTTGCCAGGAACGTAACAGGGATGAAAACGAGCCGAAAGAGCTTGCGTGGATTTTCTGCAAGAACCGGGGATCGTTACATCCGCGTGTCCCGAAGGTTGCCGTCGCGCCGCTTGACAGTGCTTCCGGCGTACGACTTCCGCCGTTCCGTCCCGTTTCCCCAGGCCGACGGGACGGGAGGGACCCGCCCCCGCCGCGCGGAACCGACCCCTTCCGCCCCCGCCGTCCCCCGGTTTCCCGGCCCCCGCCGCAAGAACTGCAAGCCTTTGCGGGCCGGCTTGCGACCGGCCTTGCGACGCCGTCGCCGCGTGACAGCCGGTGGGCAATACGCCGCGTGACCGGTACAGTCCACTCCCATGACCGCGCGGCTTGCCGACATCGCAGCCCAGGCGGGGGTCAGTGAAGCCACAGTCAGCCGCGTGCTCAACGGCAAGCCCGGTGTGGCCACCGCCACCCGCGAATCCGTGCTTGCCGCACTCGACGTGCTCGGCTACGAGCGTCCGGTCCGGCTGCGCCGGCGCAGCGCCGGCCTCGTCGGGCTGATCACCCCCGAACTGGACAACCCCATCTTCCCGGCCCTCGCCCAGGTCATCGGCCAGGCGCTGACCCGGCAGGGATACACCCCGGTGCTCGCCACCCAGACCCCCGGCGGGTCCACCGAGGACGAGCTCACCGACATGCTGGTGGAGCGCGGGGTGGCCGGCATCATCTTCGTCTCCGGCCTGCACGCGGACACCACCGCGGACACCCGCCGCTACGACCAGCTGCGCGGCAAGGGCGTCCCGTACGTCCTCATCAACGGCTTCTCCCCCAAGGTGCAGGCGCCGTTCGTCTCCCCCGACGACCGGGCCGCGATGCAGCTCGCCGTCACCCACCTCGCCGCCCTCGGCCACACCCGCATCGGGCTCGCCGTCGGCCCCAAGCGCTTCGTGCCGGTGCTCCGCAAGATCGAGGGCTTCCAGAAGGGCATGCGGGAGCGGCTCGGCCTCTCCCCCGAGGAGTCCGAGGAGCTGATCCAGCACTCCCTCTACACCCTGGAGGGCGGGCAGGCCGCCGCGGCCTCGCTCCTCTCCCGGGGCTGCACGGCCGTGGTCTGCGCCAGCGACATGATGGCGCTCGGCGCCATCCGCGCCGCCCGGCAGCAGGGTCTCCAGGTGCCCCGGGACGTCTCGGTGGTCGGCTTCGACGACTCCCCCCTCATAGCGTTCACCGATCCGCCGCTCACCACCATCCGGCAGCCCGTGCAGGCGATGGGGCAGGCCGCGGTGCGGGCCCTCCTGGAGGAGGTCGGGGGCACCCCCGCGCCGCACTCCGAGTTCGTCTTCATGCCGGAGCTCGTCGTCCGCGGCTCCACCGCCTCGGCCCCGCCCGCACAGCCGGACAGGGCCTAGGCCCTGTCCGGCGGACCTTCGCGGACCCGTCCGGGATCCCCCGGACGGGCCGTAGTCCTCAAGGCGGACGGGGTGCGCCGGGAACCCGACCGCGGGATGATCAGTCGGGGGAGCGCATCTGGCAAACTCTCTGCCTATGGGTGAAACGACCGTGAAGAGTTTGGACGACCGGACGACCCCGTCGTCACCCATCGTGGCCGACGGCCGGTGGGCGTGGCTGCGCGCGCGCAGCCCCCGCCGCCCCCGCATCTGGTTCGAACTGCTGCTGATCGCGATCAGCTACTGGGTGTACTCGCTGATCCGCAACGCGGTGCCGGAGCAGAAGGCGGAGGCGCTCAAGCACGCCGACTGGATCTGGAAGGCCGAGGGCTCGCTCGGCCTGGCCTTCGAGCACGCGGTCAACCACGCGGTGAACTCGGTGACATGGCTCATCGTGGCCATGAACTACTACTACGCGACGCTGCACTTCATCGTCACCATCGGTGTGCTCGTGTGGCTGTACCGACGGCAGCCGGGCCGTTACGCCGCGTTCCGCACGGTCCTCTTCGCCACCACCGCCGTCGCCCTGGTCGGCTACTACCTGTACCCGCTCGCGCCGCCCCGGCTGATGGAGAGCAAGGACTTCATCGACACCGTCCTGGTGCACCACACCTGGGGCTCGATGGCCTCCGGCGACCTCAAGCACGTGTCGAACCAGTACGCGGCCATGCCGTCCATGCACATCGGCTGGTCCACCTGGTGCGGTCTGACGATCTTCTTCCTGGCGAAGGCGCCCTGGGCCCGCGTCCTGGGCCTGCTCTACCCGGCGGCGACGCTGGTCGTCATCGTCGCCACCGCCAACCACTTCTGGCTGGACGCGGTCGGCGGCCTGCTCTGCCTCGCCTTCGGCTTCCTCGTCGCCTACTTCTGGTACGGCACCTGGCCCCAGCGCCTCCCGAAGCTGATCGAACCGGCCACCGCCGAGCCGCCCGCCGCGGCCTCCGCCGCCGCCTCCGCGGAGGAGCGGCGCGACGGGGCCGGGCCCCGGCCGGAGCGGGTCCGCTCCGACGCGTGACCCCCGGGGCCGCGGCCCCGGGCGCTCAGGCCCCGTAGAACAGCTCCTCCACCACCGCGCGGGCCCGCCGGGTGATCCGCCGGTAGTCGTCCACCATCTCGCCGACGTGCCCGGGGCCGTACCCCAGGTAGCGGCCCACGGCGGCCAGCTCGCGCGGCTCCGGGGGGAAGGTGTCGCCGGCGCGGCCCCGGACCAGCATCACCGCGTTGCGCACCCGGGTCGCCAGCACCCACGCCTCGTCCAGGGTCTGCGCCTCCTCCCCCGGGATCAGCCCGGCGGCGTGCGCGGCGGCCAGCGCCTCCCGGGTCCGGGTGGTGCGCAGCCCCGGCTCGGCCCAGCCGTGCCGCATCTGGAGCAGCTGGACGGTCCACTCGACGTCGCTGAGCCCGCCCCGGCCCAGTTTGGCGTGCAGGGTCGGGTCGGCGCCGCGCGGCAGCCGCTCGGACTCCATGCGGGCCTTCAGCCGGCGGATCTCGCGGACCGCGTCGTCGCCCAGCCCCTCGACGGGGTAGCGCAGCGGGTCGACCAGCTCGACGAACCGCTCCCCCAGCTCCCGGTCGCCGGCCATCGGCGCGGCCCGCAGCAGCGCCTGCGCCTCCCACACCAGCGACCAGCGCTGGTAGTAGGCCCGGTAGGAGGCCAGGGTACGGACCATCGGGCCGCTGCGGCCCTCCGGGCGCAGGTCGGCGTCGATGAGCAGCGGCGGATCGGTGGTGGGCAGCTGGAGCAGCCGGCGCATCTCGACCACGACCCGGTTGGCGGCCCGCGCCGCCTCCTGCTCGTCCACGCCCTCGCGCGGCTCGTGCACGAAGAGGACGTCGGCGTCGGAGCCGTAACCCAGCTCGTGGCCGCCGAAGCGGCCCATGCCGATGACGGCGAAGCGGGTGGGCAGCTCGTCGCCCCACTCGGCGCGGACGGCGGCGCGCAGGGCGCCGGCGAGGGTGGCGGCGTTGAGGTCGGTGACGGCCTGCCCGATCCGGTCGACCAGGGCGCCCGGGTCGGAGGTGCGGGGGCTGTCCTCGGTGCCGTACGAGTCGATGAGGTCGGCGGCGGCGGTACGGAACAGCTCGCGGCGGCGCACCCCGCGGGCGGCGGCGACGGCCTGCTCGGCGCCGTCCGCGCGGCCCACCGCGGCCAGCACCTCCTGCTCCAGGTGGTCGCGGCCGCGCGGCGCCAGGCCGCCGGGGTCGCCGAGTATGGCGACCGCCTCGGGGGCCCGCAGCAGCAGGTCGGGGGCGAACCGGCCGGCCGACAGGACCCGGGCCAGGTTCTCGGCGGCGGCGCCCTCGTCGCGCAGCAGCCGCAGGTACCAGGGGGTCTTGCCCAGGGCGTCGGAGACCTTGCGGAAGCCGAGCAGGCCCGCGTCCGGGTCGGCGGAGTCCGCGAACCAGCCGAGCAGCACCGGCAGCAGGGTCCGCTGGATGGCGGCCTTGCGGCTGACGCCGGAGGCCAGCGCCTCCAGGTGGCGCAGGGCGGCCGCCGGGTCCGCGTAGCCGAGGGCTTCGAGGCGCTGGCCCGCCGCCTGCGGGCTGAGCCGGATCTCGCCGGGGGCGAGCTGGGCGACGGCGTCGAGCAGCGGGCGGTAGAACAGCTTCTCGTGGAGGCGCCGGACGACGGCCGCGTGCCGCTTCCACTCCCTGGTGAGGGAGGCGACCGGATCGGTGCGCAGGCCGAGGGAGCGGCCGAGGCGGCGCAGGTCGGCCTCGTCCTCGGGGACCAGGTGGGTGCGGCGCAGCCGGTACAGCTGGATGCGGTGCTCCATCGCCCGCAGGAAGCGGTACGCCTCGTCGAGCTGGGCCGCGTCGGCGCGGCCGACGTAGCCGCCGGCGGCGAGGGCGGCGAGCGCGTCGAGGGTGGTGCCGCTGTGCAGGGTGGCGTCGCTGCGGCCGTGCACGAGCTGGAGCAGCTGGACGGCGAACTCGACGTCCCGCAGACCGCCGGGACCGAGCTTGAGCTCGCGGTCGATCCGGTCGGCCGGGATGTTGTCGACGACGCGGCGGCGCATGGCCTGCACGTCGGTGACGAAGTTCTCCCGCTCGGCGGCCTGCCAGACCATCGGGGAGACGGCGTCGAGGTAGGCGGCGCCCAGGGACGGGTCGCCGGCCACCGCGCGGGCCTTGAGCAGCGCCTGGAACTCCCACGTCTTGGCCCAGCGCTGGTAGTAGGCCAGGTGGGAGGAGAGGGTGCGCACCAGCGGCCCGTTGCGGCCCTCGGGGCGGAGGTTGGCGTCGACCGGCCAGATCGTGCCCTCGACGGTGGTCTCGGAGCAGATCCGCATGAGGTGGGCGGCGAGCCGGGTCGCGGCCTGGAGCGCCTTGCCCTCGTCGGCGCCCTCGGCGGGCTCCCCGACGAAGATGACGTCCACGTCGGAGACGTAGTTCAGCTCGTGGCCGCCGCACTTGCCCATGGCGATCACGGCGAGCCGGCACTGGGCGGCGTCGGCGGGGGCGGCCGCCCGTGCCAGGCCGAGGGCGGCCCGCAGGGTCGCGGTGGCCAGGTCCGCGAGCTCGGCGGCGGTCTGGGCGACGTCGGTCGTGCCGCACACGTCGCGCGCCGCTATCCCCAGCAGGCAGCGGCGGTAGGCGACCCGCAGCGCGACCTCGTCGCCCGCCTCCGCGAGGCCCCGCTCGAACTCCGCCACCCCCGGATGCAGGTCCACCGCCTCGTACGTGACCAGCGTCTCCCAGTCCCTCGGGTGCCGCGCCAGGTGGTCCGCGAGCGCCTCCGAGGTGCCGAGCACCCCGAGCAGCCGGTCCCGGAACGGCTTCGCCGACACCAGCGTGGTCGTGAGCGCGGCCCGCTCCGTCTCCGGCTGCGCCTCCGCCAGCCGCACCAGCCCCCGCAGCGCCAGGTCCGGATCGGCCGTGGCCCCGAGCGCGTCCAGGAGTACGGGATCCCCCCGGAGCGCGTCGAGCGCGGGCAGGTCCAGCAGCCGCTCGGCCGCGGAAGGGTCGGTGAACCCGTGCCGCAGCAGCCGTGAGAACGTACTGCTCCTGCGCCCCGGCACCGTCATCTCCGCCGCTCCCTCCAAGCCCGCACGCCTTCGGCGTCGAGCCTATCCGCAGGAGGGGGCGGGGGCGTGCGGGTGGCGGGGGGCGGCGGGGCGGGCCGGATATCGGATCCAGGATCTTGGATCCGATATCCGGGATCCGGGATCCCGGATCCAACGTCCGGGATCCCATGTCCAACCTCCCGGATCCAAGATCCCTCATCCGATCAGTCGTTCAGCAGCACCGGAAAGGACTCCAGGTCGTTCTGCGTCATCACCGGCAGGTTGCGGAGTTCCCCGGAGGGCACGGCGAGCGCGAGGCGCGGGAAGCGGGCGAAGAGGGCCGGCAGGGCGATACCCGCCTCGACGCGGGAGAGGGCGGCGCCGGGGCAGATGTGCGGGCCGTGGCCGAAGGTCATGTGCCGGATCGGGGCCGGACGGGTGAGGTCGAAGGCGTCCGCCTCCGGGCCGTGCTGTTCGGGGTCGCGGCCGATGACCCGGTAGGAGATGACGACGCCCTCGCCCTCGGCGATGACCTGGTCGCCGACCTCGATGTCCTCGGTGGCGAACCGCATGAGCAGGTGGGTGGTGGGGGTGTCCCAGCGCAGGGTCTCCTCGATGACCTGCTCCCAGGAGATCTCGCCGGCCAGGACCAGGCGCAGCTGGTCGGGGTGGGTGAGGAGGGCGCGCACGGCGTTGAGGATGAGGCCGATGGTGGTCTCGTGCCCGGCGGCGACCATGGCCTTGAGGTTGCCGACGACCTCTTCCTCGGTGAGCGGTTCGCCGCCCTCGTCGGCGAGGATCAGGGCGGAGGTCAGGTCGTCGGTGGGGTGGGCGGTCTTCTGCCGGACGAGGTCGGCGTAGAAGACGTCGAGGTCGGCGAGGAGGGCGAGGCGCTCGTCCTGCGGGGTGAGCATGGAGAAGAACTTCTTGTACTGGCGGGTGAGCATCGTGTTGGCCTCGGGGTCGACGCCCATCAGCATGCCGACGACCCGCATGGGCAGCGGCTGCGCGTAGACGGCCTTGAGGTCGACGACGGCGCCGTCCGCGCCGCCCGCCGCGAGCGCGTCGAGGAGTTCGGCGGTGAACTTCTCGATGTCGGGGCGGATCGCCTCCAGGCGGCGCGGGGTGAGCGCCTGGGAGGTCTTGGTGCGCAGTCGGCGGTGCTCCTCGCCGTCGACGGTGAACATGGAGCGGCCGGCGTCGACCATGCCGATGAGGGGCCAGGCGCGGGTGACCTGTCCGGTGCGCCACAGCTCCCAGGCGTCCAGGTCCTTCACGAGGCGGGGGTCGAGCAGGAGGCGGCGGGCGTCGGCGTGCCGGGTGACGGCCCGGGCGGGCACGCCGAGCAGGTCGATCCGGGCCAGCGGGCCGGCGTCCCGGATGCGCGCGGTCTCGCCGTCGAGGTCCCCGACCATCGGGTCGATGACGACGGTGTCCCCGGCCTGTGCGGCGGCGGCGTGAGGGCAGGTCACGAGAGGTCTCCTGTCGTGGGTACGGGGGTGAACCGGACGGGGAGGGCGGTGCTGCCGCGCAGGAAGGCGGACGGCCGGCGGACCAGTTCCTCGGGCTTCACGGTGAGTTCGAGGTCGGGGAGCCGGTCGAGGAGGACTTCGATGCCGGTCCTGGCGATGATCTCGGCGATCTCCTGGGCGGGGAAGGGGCAGCGGTACTCGCCGTGGCTGAAGGCGAGGTGGGCGCCGCCGCCGCTGGAGCCGTCCTGGCGGACCAGCGGGTCGGTGTTGGCGGCGCCGAGGCCGAGGAGGAGCATGTCGCCGGCCTTGATCAGGCGGTTGCCGAGCCGGGTGTCGCGGGCGGGCCAGCGGCCGGCGAGGATCTGGGTGGGGCCGTCCTCCCAGAGCACTTCGGTCATGGCGTCGGCGACGCTGTGGCGGCCGCCGGCCATGGAGTCGGCGAAGCCGTCCTCGGTGAGCATGAGGCGGACGGAGTTGCCGATCCAGTCGGCGGTGGTGAGGTGTCCGGCGGCGGTGATCGCCATCAGGTCGAGCATGTACTCCTCGTCCGTGAACTCCTCGGGGAAGGCGAGCATCCGGGAGGTCACGTCGTCGCCGGGTTCGGCCCGTTTGGCGGCGACCAGCCGGGCCATGTGCCCGGCGAAGCGCTGGTGGGCCTCCTGGGCGCCGGGACCGCCGTCGGCGAGGTCCTTCAGGACGCGGGCGATGTCGGCGCCCTCGTCGTCGGGGAAGCCGACGAGGCGGGCGAGGACGAGGACGGGGAGGGGTTCGCAGAAGGCGGCGACGAGGTCGGCGGTGCCGCGCCCGCAGAAGGCGTCGACGAGCCGGTCGGCGAGCTGCTCGGCGTGGGCCCGTACCTCGAAGGGGTCGACGGCCTCCAGGGCGGGGACGACCATCCGGACGTGCCGCCGGTGCTCCTCGCCGGCGCTGAAGTAGATGGACGGCAGGGGGCGGCCGACCATGGGGAGCAGCGGCCAGTCGTCGGGGACGTTCGGCCACTGGTTCCAGCGGCCGACGTCGCGGGGGAAGAGTTCGCCGTCGCTGGTGACCTGGTGGACCTCGCGGTAGCCGATGACGAGCCAGGCGGGCAGGCCGCCGGGCAGTTCGACCGGGACGACGGAGCCGTGATCGCGGCGCATGGCCCGGTAGACGGCCTGCGGGTCGGTCTGGAATCCGGGGCCGGAGAGGGGGACGGCACCGGCCGGGCAGCCGGCCGGCGGCACCGGGTCGGGGGCACGTCCGGGGGAGGGGGAACCAGTCGTCATGAGTCCTGTCTCCTGTGGTGACATGGCGTCGACCCGGTCAACGAGTGGTCACTATAAGGAGGTTGTACGGCTCAGGTCCGGCCGTTCACGATCATTTCAACTCACGGAGCGAAAAGATCAGGTCACGCGACCGGAGGCAAGGCACTTCTCCGTCAAGTCGGCGCGACGAGACCGACACGCCGCCACGACCGCGAGACGCTCGGCGATGTCCGCGACACGCTCGGTGACGACATGCGGCCGGGGGCGGGGTGCGCGAGGGTGGTCCCATGAACTGGACCCTCGAAGTCGTCCGCGTCCCCGTCTCCGACCTGGACCGGGCGAAGGAGTTCTACGGCGGGAAGTGCGGCTTCACCGTCGACCTGGACGACGAGGTCGCCCCCGGCACCCGGATCGTCCAGGTCACGCCGCCGGGCTCGCGCTGCTCGATCGCCCTGGTCTCCGGCCTGCCCCCGCTGCCCGGCACCCGGACGATGGCCCCCGGCACCCTGCACGGCCTCCAGCTCTGCGTCACCGACATCGAGGCGGCCCGCGAGAAGCTCGTCGCGGCGGGCGTGGCGGCCTCGCCGGTGATGCACATGGGGCCGGGCGGCTGGGAGGAGGGCAAGGGCCCCGCCTGGAACTCGTTCCTCGGCTTCGAGGACCCGGACGGCAACGGCTGGATCCTCCAGGAGGCCCCCACGGAGCTCTCGGAACGCTGAGGCCCTACCCCTTCAACTCCAGCCGGTAGTGGACGAGTTCACTGTCCTCCCCCACCCGGAGCATCCCGGCGGCCTCCATCACCCGGTGCGAGGCCGTGTTCTCCGGGTCGGCGTCGCCCCGGACCGCGCGCGCCCCGGCCTGCCGGGCGATCCCGATGAGCGCCCGCAGCGCCTCGGAGGCGTACCCCCGCCCCCGCACCCCGGGCAGGATCCCGTATCCGACGGTGACGGCCCCGTCCGGGTCCGGCGGCCCGTGGAACCCGATCCCGCCGACCGCGACCCCGCCCTCGGGAAGCCGCATCTGGTACGTCCGGTACGGCCCCGGATCGCCGCGCTCGGCCACCCCGCGCAGGAACGCCCCGGCCGCGACGACATCCCCCTCCCCCGGATACCCCTCCGCCCACCGGTCCCCCGGCCCGGCCTCCCGGGCCACGATGCGCTCGGACTCGGCGACGGACAACGGATGCAGAAGAAGCCGCTCGGTGGCGACGGTACGCAAGCTCACGGCGGCAGCCTGAACCATCACCGCCCCCGGGGCAACGGGTTTCCCCCACACGGACGCCCTCCGCGGAGCCCGCCCCGAGCCACCGCGCGAACGCCCGCCGCTCCGGCAACTCCCGGAGGCTTCGGGACCGGCTACAGCACCGGCAGGTTCTTGCGCAGTTCGAAGGCGGTGACCTCGGAGCGGTACTCCTCCCACTCCTGCTTCTTGTTGCGGAGGAAGAAGTCGAAGACGTGTTCGCCGAGGGTTTCGGCGACGAGTTCGCTGCGTTCCATGAGGGCGATGGCCTCGCCGAGGTTCTGGGGGAGGGGTTCGATGCCCATGGCGCGGCGTTCGGCGTCGCTGAGGGCCCAGACGTCGTCGTCGGCGCCGGCCGGGAGTTCGTAGCCCTCCTCGATGCCCTTGAGGCCGGCGGCGAGGAGGACGGCGTAGGTGAGGTAGGGGTTGGCGCCGGAGTCGATGGAGCGGACCTCGATGCGGGAGGAGCCCATCTTGCCGGGCTTGTACATGGGGACGCGGATGAGCGCGGAGCGGTTGTTGTGGCCCCAGCAGATGTAGGAGGGGGCCTCGCCGCCGGAGCCGGCGGTGCGGGAGGAGCCGCCCCAGATGCGCTTGTACGAGTTGACCCACTGGTTGGTGACGGCGGCGGTCTCGGCGGCGTGGCGCAGCAGGCCCGCGATGAAGGAGCGGCCGACCTTGGAGAGCTGGTACTCGGCGCCCGACTCGTAGAAGGCGTTCCGGTCGCCCTCGAAGAGGGAGAGGTGGGTGTGCATGCCGGAGCCGGGGTAATCGGAGAACGGCTTCGGCATGAAGGTGGCCTGCACGCCCTGCTCCAGCGCCACCTGCTTCATGATCAGCCGGAAGGTCATGATGTTGTCGGCGGTGGAGAGCGCGTCCGCGTAGCGGAGGTCGATCTCCTGCTGGCCGGGGGCGCCCTCGTGGTGGGAGAACTCGACCGAGATGCCCATCGACTCCAGCATGGTGATGGCCTGGCGGCGGAAGTCCATGCCCACGTTCTGCGGGGTGTGGTCGAAGTAGCCGGAGTTGTCGGCGGGGGTGGGGCGGGTGCCGTCGAGCGGCTTGTCCTTCAGGAGGAAGAACTCGATCTCGGGGTGGGTGTAGAAGGTGAACCCGAGGTCGGACGCCTTGGCCAGGGCCCGCTTGAGGACGAAGCGCGGGTCGGCGAAGGACGGCGAGCCGTCCGGCATGAGGATGTCGCAGAACATCCGGGCCGTGCCGGGGGCCTCGGCCCGCCAGGGCAGGATCTGGAAGGTGCCCGGGTCCGGCTTGGCGATCATGTCGGACTCGTAGACACGGGCGAAGCCCTCGATCGCGGAGCCGTCGAAGCCGATGCCCTCGTCGAACGCCTGCTCCAGTTCGGCGGGGGCGACGGCGACCGACTTGAGGAAGCCCAGCACGTCGGTGAACCACAGGCGCACGAACCGGATGTCGCGCTCTTCGAGCGTGCGGAGCACGAATTCCTGCTGCTTGTCCATTTCCACACCCATCCTCGCTGGTCAGGCCGCCTGATCCCACCGCCTCGGGCACATCGGGGGGCACCTGAGCATCCCACCACATGGTTTCGCGCACGTTGCACACCCATCTTGCCCGTCCGGGTGTGACAGAGGTAACCGGGGAAGGGCCGGGGAAGGGCCCGAGTCGTACCCCGTTCGGCCCACGGGACGCCTTCGCCCACTACGATCGGCGCCCATGGGGGCCACACGGCTCGAACGCCTGTCCCGGAACGCGCGTCCCATGGCACTGGTGAGTGCCGTGGCGACGCTCCTCGCCGCGCTCTTCGTCTGCCTCGGCGGCGGTCCGGCCGGGCCCGGCGGGTCCGCGGGGGGCTCGGGAGCGGGCGGTCCGGGCGGCGACGGGCCGGGGGGCCATACGGGTCACGGGCGGGGCGTCGCCCGCGCCGCCTTCCCCGACCTCCCGACCGCCCTGTCGGACCGCGCGACCGCCTCGTCAGGCCCTGGGGCCGCCCTGTCGGGCCCCCAAACCGCTCTGTCAGGCCCCCGGGCCGCCCTCCCGGGCCCCCGGACCGCGCCGTCGAGCCTCCCGGGCGCCTCGTCGGGCCTCCGGGCCGCCGCCCCCGGCGCCGTACCGGCCCGTGCTCCCCTCTCCGCGCCCGAGGCCGACCGCGCGACCTACGTGGTCTGCCCGTACGACGGGGGCGGCTGTTCGCTCTTCCCCTCGCTCTCCCCCGCGGTGCTCAGTGCCCCGCCCCTGGACCCGCCGCTGCACACCGAGGGCCGGCCGCCGCGTTTCGACGTGGGGGCCGGTGACGGTGCGGTGCTGCGTCCCGGGGTCCGGCCGCGCGCCCCGGACCTGCACGTCCTTCAAGTTCTTCGCACCTAGGGCCTGTCCGCCCTCCCCTGTCGCACACCCCCCCTTGACTTTTCATGACCAGAAGGACGAGACCACCATGGCCGCCAACCGCTCCACCTCCGCCGACCGCCGCGCCCGAATAGAGGAGATGCGCCGCGCCGAGCAGGCCCGGGAGCGTCGCAACCGCTTCCTCACCATCGGCGTCTCCGCCGTCGTCGTGCTGAGCCTCGTCGGCTTCGGCACCTTCGTGCTGATGAAGAAGTCCGACGAGGAGGACGCCAAGGCCGCCGCCGCCAAGGCGCCGATCGCCGGCGAGAAGTCCTGGGACGCGAAGAAGCTCGGCCGCAACCACGTCGAGACGGCCGTGAAGTACGACACCACGCCGCCGGTCGGCGGCGACCACCACCCGGTCTGGCTGAACTGCGACGGCGACGTCTACGACAAGGCCGTCCCCGAGGTGCACGCCGTGCACTCCCTGGAGCACGGCGCCGTGTGGGTGACGTACAACAAGAAGGCCGCCGAGGCCGACGTCAAGAAGCTGAAGGACAAGGTCTCCGGCACCCCCTACACGCTGATGAGCCCGGTCGACGGCCAGAGCGGCGCGATCATGCTGAGCGCCTGGGGCAAGCAGGTCACCGTGGACAGCGCCACCGACCCGCGCGTCGACGCCTTCTTCACCAAGTACGTCCAGGGCGCCCAGACCCCGGAGCCCGGCGCGGCCTGCACCGGCGGTGTCGGCGCCGACGGCATGGGCGGCGCCGGGATGGGCCAGTGACCCCCCGCCGCACGCGGTACGCGGCGGTGACGGCGGTCGCCCTGTCGGTGCTGTTCGCCGCGGGCGCGGTCACCGTCGCCTCGGCCGACCGCGACGAGGCGCCCCCGGTGCCGGGCACCGCCTCCGCGGACGCCGGTTTCGCCCGGGACATGTCGGTCCACCACCAGCAGGCCGTCGAGATGTCCTTCATCGTCCGGGACCGCACCCGGGACGAGGAGGTCCGCCGGCTCGCGTACGACATCGCCAACACCCAGGCCAACCAGCGGGGCATGATGCTCGGCTGGCTGGACATGTGGGGGCTGCCGAAGGTCCAGTCCGGTACGGCTCCGATGACGTGGATGGACATGCCCGTCACCGGCGACTCCGCCCCCAAGGACGGCGCCCTCATGCCCGGCATGGCGACCAACGCCCAGCTCGACGCGCTGCGCAAGGCGTCCGGCAAGGAGGCCGAGGTCCTGTACCTGAAGCTGATGACCGCGCACCACCGGGGCGGCGTGCACATGGCCCAGGGCTGTGTGGAGCGCTGCGCGGTGCCGCTCCAGCGGGACCTGGCCCAGGGCATGGTCGACGCCCAGGAGTCGGAGATCGCCCTGATGGCGGACATGCTGCGCAAGCGCGGCGCCACCGCCTGAGCGGTCCGCCGCACCCCGGCCCCCGTGACCCGCTGCGGTCGCGGGGGCCGGTGCGTGCCCGCAGAATGAAGGCGCTCGGGGACCCCGTACGCACGGCACACGTGACGGCGTCGACGGAAAGGCACGCACCCCATGACCACGGCGAAGGACATCATGCACCCGGGAGCCGAGTGGATCCCGGCCCACGAGACGCTGGACCGCGCCGCGCAGATGATGCGCAACCTGAACGTGGGGGCGCTCCCCGTCGCCGACGAGAACGAGCGGCTCTGCGGCATCGTCACCGACCGCGACATCGTGGTCCGCTGCGTGGCGATGGGCCACGACCCGGCGAAGGTGACCTGCGGGGAGATCGTCCAGGGCACGCCGCGCTGGATCGACTCGGGGGCGGACGTGGGCGCCGTCCTGGAGGAGATGCAGAGCCACCAGATCCGGCGGCTGCCGGTGATCGAGAACAAGCGGCTGGTCGGCATGATCAGCGAGGCGGACCTGGCCCAGCGGCTCTCGGACGAGCAGCTGAAGGCGTTCTGCGCGAGCGTGTACGCGGCCTCCTGAAGCCTCCTGGTCCTCTGAGGCGCCCGAGGTCTTCGCACCACCCCGAACGGCCCGGACCCCCGTCCGGGCCGTTCGGCGTTTCCCGCGCGGGTGCGGTTCCCCGGACATAGCGTCGGTCTGACGATTACACTGGGGGCGTGCCTCAACTACGCCTCGCGCTGAATCAGATCGACTCGACCGTCGGGGACGTCGCCGGGAACTCCGAGGCGGTCGTCCGCTGGACCCGGCACGCCGTCGGGCAGGGCGCGCACCTCGTCGCCTTCCCCGAGATGGCGCTGACCGGCTATCCCGTCGAGGACCTGGCCCTGCGGCCGTCCTTCGTCGAGGCGTCCCGGGCGGCGCTGCTCGCGCTCGCGCGGCGGCTCGCCGACGAGGGCCTCGGCGAGGTGCCGGTGGCCGTCGGCTACCTCGACCGCTCGGAGCGGGCGGTGCCCCGGCTGGGCCGTCCGGCGGGCGCGCCGGAGAACGCGGCGGCGGTGCTGCACCGGGGCCGGCCGGTGCTCCGCCTCGCCAAGCACCACCTGCCGAACTACGGCGTCTTCGACGAGTTCCGCTACTTCGTGCAGGGAGACACGCTGCCGGTGCTGCGGGTGCGCGGGGTGGACGTGGCGCTCGCGATCTGCGAGGACCTGTGGCAGGAGGGCGGCCGGGTGCCGGCGGCGCGCAGTGCCCGCGCCGGGCTGCTGCTGTCGCTGAACGCCTCCCCGTACGAGCGGGACAAGGACGACACCCGGCTGGAGCTGGTCCGGCGGCGGGCCCGGGAGGCCGGCTGCACGACCGCGTACCTGGCGAGCACCGGCGGCCAGGACGAGCTGGTCTTCGACGGCGACTCGATCGTGGTGGACGCGGAGGGCGGGGTGCTGGCGCGGGCCCCGCAGTTCGCGGAGGGGTGCGTGCTGCTCGACCTGGACCTGCCGGCGCACGACCCGGAGGCGCCCGCGCCGGGCACGGTGGTGGACGACGGGCTGCGGGTGGACCGGGCGGTCCTGGAGGGTCCGGCGGCCGAGGCGCTGCCGACGTACGAGCCGGAGCTGACGGGCGGTGTCGCGGACCGGCTCGACGGCGACGAGGAGGTCTACTCGGCGCTCGTCGTCGGGCTGCGCGCGTACGTGGCGAAGAACGGCTTCCGGTCGGTGGTGATCGGGCTCTCCGGCGGGATCGACTCGGCGCTGGTCGCCGCGATCGCCTGCGACGCGCTGGGCGCGGACCGGGTGCACGGGGTGTCGATGCCGTCGAAGTACTCCTCCGAGCACTCGAAGGAGGACGCGGCGGAGCTGGCCCGGCGCACCGGTCTGCGCCTGCGGACCGTCTCCGTCGAGCCGATGGTCGACGCCTACCGGGCGGCGCTGGAGCCGACCGGCCTGGCGGAGGAGAACCTCCAGTCGCGGGTGCGCGGCACGACCCTGATGACGATCTCCAACCAGGAGGGCCACCTCGTCCTCGCCCCGGGCAACAAGTCGGAGCTGGCGGTGGGGTACTCGACGCTGTACGGCGACTCCGTCGGCGCGTACGGCCCGATCAAGGACGTCTACAAGACGGACGTCTTCCGGCTGGCCCGCTGGCGCAACCGGGCCGCCGCCGCGCGCGACCGGACCCCGCCGATCCCGGAGAACTCGATCGCCAAGCCGCCCAGCGCCGAGCTGCGCCCCGGCCAGGTGGACACCGACTCGCTGCCGGACTACGACGTGCTCGACCGGATCCTCGCCCGGTACGTCGACGGGGACGAGGGCAAGGACGCGATCGTGGCGGCCGGCTTCGACGAGGAGCTGGTGGTGCGGACGCTGCGGATGGTGGACGCGGCGGAGTACAAGCGGCGCCAGTACCCGCCGGGGACCAAGATCTCGGCGAAGGGCTTCGGCAAGGACCGGCGGCTGCCGGTCACGAACCGCTGGCGGGAGACGACGGCACCGGGGTCCTGACCGGCTCCCCCGCGCCCCGCGCGACGACCTGCGAGGCGCCGGGCCGGCCGCCCGCGCGGTCCAGCAGGCCGGCGGTGACGGCGATGGCGAGGCCGGCGGCGGCGAGGGCCGAGCCGACCAGGGCCGGGGAGGTCCAGCCCCAGCCGGCCGCAACGGCGGCGCCGCCGGCCCAGGCGCCGCCCGCGTTGGCGAGGTTGAAGGCGGAGTGGTTGGAGGCGGAGGCCAGGGTGGGGGCGTCCTTCGCCTTCTCCATGACGAGCATCTGGAGCGGGGTGGTGGTCATGAAGCCGACGGCGCCGAGCACCACCACCGTGACCAGGGCGAGCCAGGGCACGTGGACGGTGAACCGGAAGGCGGCCAGGGCGAGCGCGAGGGCGGCCAGCGAGCCGTACAGGGTGGCGCGCGGGGCGCGGTCGGTGAGCGGTCCGGCGGCGAGCGCGCCGGCCGTCATGCCGAGGCCGAAGAGGGCGAGGACGAGGGTGACGGCGGAGGTGCCGAAGCCCATCACCTCGGTGGTCATGGAGGCCAGGTAGGAGTAGACGGCGAAGACGCCGGCGAAGCCGAAGACGGCGGTGAGCAGGCCGAGGAGGACCTGCGGGCGGCGCAGGGCGCGCAGTTCGCGGCCGAGGCCCCGGTGGTCGTCGAGGGGAAGGTCGGGGACGAGCCGGGCGAGGGCGGCGACGGCGGCCAGGCCGATGCCGGCGACCACGAGGAAGGTGGCGCGCCAGCCGAGGTGCTGGCCGAGCAGGGTGGCGGCGGGGACGCCGAGGATGTTGGCGACGGTCAGGCCGAGGAACATGGTGGCCACGGCGCGGGCCTGCCGGTCGGGGCGGACGAGCCGGGCGGCGACGACGGCGCCGACGCCGAAGAAGGCGCCGTGCGGGAGGCCCGCGAGGACCCGGCCGGCGAGGAGCCAGCCGTAGCCGGGGGCGAGGGCGGAGGCGAGGTTGCCGACGGTGAAGAGGACCATCAGCAGGAGCAGCATCCGCTTGCGGGGGACGCGGGAGCCGAGGGCGGTGAGCAGGGGGGCGCCGAGGACGACGCCGAGGGCGTAGGCGGAGACGAGGTGGCCCGCGGTGGGGACGGTGGTGCCGAGGTCGCCGGCGACATCGGGCAGCAGGCCCATCATCACGAACTCGGTGGTGCCGATGCCGAAAGCGGAGATGGCCAGGGCGAGCAGGGCCACGGGCATGGGTGGGAGACCCTTTCCGGTCCGAGGGTTTGTTTTCTTTCAAAACAAATTCTGGCAGACCGTGGGTCGTGCCCGCGCCACGGGGCGGGGGGGCTCCTGGGGGACGGGCCGGGAGCGGCGGGCTAGAAGCGGACGCGGGCGGCCAGCGGCAGGTGGTCGCTGTCGGTCTTCGGCAGCGTCCAGGACGACACCGGCTCGACGCCCCGCACCAGGATCTGGTCGATCCGGGCCATCGGGAAGGAGACCGGCCAGGAGAAGCCGAAGCCGTCGCCGGCCGCGCCCTGGGTGGAGCGGAGCTGGGCGCTGACGCCGTTGAGCGCGCGGTCGTTCAGGGTGCCGTTGAGGTCGCCGAGGAGGACGATCCGGGGCGCCCGGTCCTCGGAGATGGCCTCGCCCAGCGCGTTGGCGCTGGTGTCGCGCTGGTTGGCGGTGAAGCCCGCGTTGAGCTTGACCCGTACGGAGGGGAGGTGGGCGACGTAGACGCGGACCTCGCCCTGCGGGGCGATGACGGTGGCGCGCATGGCGCGGGTCCAGCCGAGGTGGATGTCGACCGGCTGCGGGTCGCGCAGCGGCAGCTTGCTCCACAGGCCGACGGTGCCCTGGACCGAGTGGTACGGGTACGCCTTCGCCAGCCCCCGCTCGTAGACCGGCACCATGCCGTCCTTCAGCTCCTCCAGGGCGAGCACCTCGGCGCCGGAGGCGGCGAGCTGACGGGCCGTGCCCTCGGGGTCGGGGTTGTCGGCGTTGACGTTGTGGGTGGCGACGGTGAGGTCGCCGCCGTCCGCCGACTTGTCGGCGACCAGGCCGCCGAAGAGGTCGAGCCAGACGACCGTCGGGAGGAGCAGGGCGAGCAGGGCGGTGGCGGAGCGGCGCAGCAGGGCGCACAGGAGGAGCAGCGGGACGAGGAGGCCGGCCCAGGGGAGGAAGGTCTCGGTGAGGCTGCCGAGGTTGCCGATCCGGTTGGGGATCCGTGAGTGGAAGGCCATCACGAGCGTCAGGACGACGGCGCACAGGGCCAGCAGGATGCCGCGCCGCCAGATCCCGGGGTCGCGGAGCAGGCGCCGGGCACCGGAGCGGAACCGGTCGCGCGGGGCGGAGGGCTCGCTCTCCGCGCCGTCGTGGTCCGTCTCCGTCATGTCCACCCGCGCCATCGCTGTCCTCACTCGCCTTGCCGTGCCGCCGTGCCGTCGGTGCTCCGGGCCCCGGCCACGACCCTAGGCGATGCCGGGCCCGGCGCACTCCCCCAGGGACGGGCGAGGCGCGTGCCGGAGTTCCGGCGGAGAGCCGGTTCGGGCGGGCTGTGACAGAACGCGCACATTCGCGGGGTGCGGCTTCGGGGGTACGGACCCCGGCCGGGACCCGTACCGCGAAACGGAAACGGAACCCGGGCGGGGGTCCGGCCCAGGACGCTTCGGCCAGGGGCCGGACCCGGGAGCGGGCTCAGGGACCGGGAGCGGGCTCAGGGCCCCGGGTTCAGGCGCTCGGCCTCGGGGCCCGGGCTCAGGCGCTCGGGCGGACGCCCGCGAGGATCGCGTCGACGACCTGGGCCGGGAAGTCCGGCGGCAGTTCGGCGTCGGGGTGGAGGACGGTGCGGAGCAGCAGGGGCCCGACGAACAGGTCGCTGACCAGGTCCAGGTCGAGGTCGGCCCGGACCTCGCCGGTGGCGACCCCGCGCTCCAGCACCTCGATGCCCACCCGGCGGCGGGGTTCGATGGCGGTGCGGTGGTACTGCTCCCAGAGCCGGGGGTGGGTCTGCATCTGGGCGAAGACGTTCCGCAGCAGCGCGGAGCCGCGCTTGGCGAGCCCGCGCTGCCGCATGAACTCCAGGAACATGATCAGGTCGTCGCGGACGGAGGTGCCGGGCAGCGCGGGGTCGGGCGGCTCGACCGAGCGGATCAGCTCGACGAAGAGGTCCTCCTTGCCGGACCAGCGGCGGTAGATGGTGGCCTTGCCGACGCCGGCGGTGCGGGCGATCCGCTCGATGGAGATGTCCCCGAGCGGGACCCCGGCCTCCAGCATCCCGACGACGGCGTCGAAGATCGCCTGGTCGGCGGCCTCGCTGCGGGGCCGGCCGCGCCGCGCCCCGCCCTCGGCACAGGCCGGCCGCGCGGTCTCCCGGCCGGGGGCCGGTCCGGGGTCGCCGGGGTTCTCGCCGTCCGTCAAGGACACGCGCTCCGCCTCTCGTCGTCGTGGAAAGCCGCCACCCCCTCCATTGTCTCCTCCGCCCCTCCCCCGCGCGGCCGGGTCAGCGGCGGGCCGGCTCCGGGGCGTCCGCGCCGGGCCGGGCCGGTGCGGGCGCGGCCGGGGTCCGGCCCGGCAGGAAGACGCCCACGACGATCGCGCCGACCGCCGCGATGCCCGCCGAGGCGTACGCGGTGACGTGCATCGCGTCGAGGAAGGCGGTGTACGCGGGGGTGACGAGGGCGTCGGCGTGGAGCTTCTCCGCGACCGCGAGGGTGGCCTCCAGCGACTCGCCCGCGGCGGCGCGCGCGGCCGGCGGGAGGACGTCGAGGTGGGGTTCGATCTCGCCCCGGTAGACGGAGGAGAGGACGGAGCCGAGCACCGCGACGCCGAGGGCGCCGCCGACCTGGCGGAAGGTGTTGTTGATGGCCGAGCCGGAGCCGGCCTTCTCGCGCGGCAGCGACTGCATGATCGCGACGGTGACCGGCGGCATGATGTGCGCCATGCCGGTGCCCTGGACGGTGAAGACCAGGCACATCACCCAGACCGGGGTGTCCGCGTCGAAGAAGGCGAAGGCGCCGAGGCCGAGGGCGACGGCGGCCATGCCGGTGGCGCAGACCGCGCGGGCGCCGAAGCGGTCGACGGCGTGCCGGGCCCGGGGCGCGAAGACCATCTGGGCGGCGGCGAGCGGCAGCAGCATCAGGCCGGAGTCGAGGGCGCTGTAGCCGCGGACGCTCTGGAGGTAGAAGGCGGAGAAGAAGGTCACGCCCATGAGGGCGAAGAAGACCAGGGCGATGGCGGCGACGGCGGCCGAGAAGACCGGCTTGCGGAAGTACGAGACGTCCAGGGCCGGGTGGTCGCTGCGCTTCTCGTACAGGACGAAGACGACGAGGACGGCGAGGCCGCCGAGGGCCGGGAGCAGGACCCCGGGCTCGGTGAAGGAGGCCCGCTCGCCGCCGCGGATGATGCCGTACACGAGGAGGACGAGGCCGAGGACGGAGAGCAGGACGCCGACGAGGTCGATCCGGCCGGGCGCGGGGTCGCGGGACTCGGGGACGAGCCAGGCCATCAGGACCAGGGCGAGGAGCACCACGGGCACGTTGACGAGGAAGATCGAGCCCCACCAGAAGTGCTCCAGGAGGACGCCGCCGGTGATGGGGCCGACGGCTATCGCGAGGCCGACGCTGCCGGCCCAGATGCCGATGGCCTTGGGCTGCTCGTCGCGCTCGAAGACGTTCATGAGGACGGCGAGGGTGGCGGGCATGACGAAGGCGGCGCCGAGGCCCATGACGGCCCGGTAGGCGATCAGTTCGCCCGGGGAGCCGGAGAAGGCGGCGAGGGCGGAGCCGAGGCCGAAGACGGTGATGCCGAAGAGGAGGGACCTCTTGCGGCCGAGCCGGTCGCCGAGGAGGCCGGAGGCGAAGAGGAGCCCGGCGAAGACGAGCGTGTAGGAGTTGATGGCCCACTCCAGCTCGCTCTGGGTGGCGCCGAGGCCGGTGGGGGCCGGGGAGGCGATCGTCTTGACCGCCACGTTCAGGATCGAGTTGTCGAGGACGACGATGAGCAGGCTGAGCATCAGGACGCCGAGGACGGCCCACCGGCGGCGGTGGACGGCTTCGGGGACGCGCGAGGGCGCGGCGGAGGACGGTGCGGACATGCGGCCCACTCTAGACCCATTACGAAACGAGACCGTCTCGTATCGAAAAAGATGGGGGACTCTTTGCGTCCGGATACCCGGACCGCACCCGGGCCGGGCCCGGACCGCTTCCGGACCGCTTCCGGGGCACGGCCGGGGCGGCGGCCCCGACGCGCCCCGGCCGCGCGGCGGGTGTACGAAGGGGACGTGACGGGCGTACGAAGGGGGCGCGACGGGCGCGTGGCGGGCGTGCGGCCGGTGTGGCGCCCGTACCACCGCCGTGTGAACAGCACCACGCCGCCCCACTTCCCCGCCCGCCCGGCGAAGTGCCACCATGGATGTGGTCCGGGGACGCCGTCAGGGCGCCTCGAGATGACGAAGGAGCCGTTCACCATGACGCTTCAGGCTGCCCAGAAACCGCCCGCCGACAGCACGAAGACGCTGTACGGGGGCACGGGCTCGCGCCGCCTCACCGTCCACGACATCGCCGCCGCCAAGCAGCGCGGCGAGAAGTGGCCCATGCTCACCGCCTACGACGCGATGACCGCCTCCGTCTTCGACGAGGCCGGCATCCCCGTGATCCTCGTCGGCGACTCCATGGGCAACTGCCACCTCGGCTACGAGACCACCGTGCCCGTCACGCTCGACGAGATGGCCATCCTCTCCGCCGCCGTCGTCCGGGGCACCAGGCGCGCCCTCGTCGTCGGCGACCTCACCTTCGGCTCGTACCAGGAGGGGCCCGTCCAGGCCCTGCGCAGCGCCACCCGGCTGGTGAAGGAGGCGGGCGTCCAGGCGGTCAAGCTGGAGGGCGGCGAGCGCTCCCTGCCGCAGACCGAGGCGCTGGTCCAGGCCGGCATCCCCGTCATGTCCCACCTGGGCCTGACCCCGCAGTCCGTGAACACCATGGGCTACCGGGTGCAGGGCCGCTCCGACGAGGGCGCCCACCGGCTGCTGCGCGACGCCAAGGCCGCCCAGGACGCGGGCGCCTTCGCGCTCGTCCTGGAACTGGTCCCGGCCGAACTGGCCGCCGAGGTCACCCGCACCCTCGACATCCCGGTCATCGGCATCGGCGCCGGCCCCGGCACCGACGCCCAGGTCCTCGTCTGGACCGACATGGCCGGGCTGACCGCCGGGAAGACCCCGCGCTTCAGCAAGCAGTACGCCCACCTCCGCGAGACGCTCGGCGACGCCGCCCGCGCCTTCGCCCAGGACGTGGCCGGCGGGTCCTTCCCCGCCGAGGAGCACACCTTCCACTAGGTCCCGCCCGACCATTTCCGGCACCACCGACAGCCCGCCGACATCCCCCGCGGCGGGCTGTCGGCCGTCTGTGGGCGGGCTGTCGGTGGCGGCCTGTTCCATGGGGGGCATGACGCGATCACACACCAACGCCGTCGAGGTACGGGGCCTCGTGAAGCACTTCGGCGCGACGAAGGCCCTCGACGGGGTCGACCTGGACGTCCGCGAGGGCACCGTCCTCGGCGTCCTCGGGCCCAACGGCGCCGGGAAGACCACCCTCGTCCGCTGCCTGTCCACCCTCCTCGTCCCGGACGCCGGGACCGCCTTCGTCGCCGGCTACGACGTGGTGCGCCAGCCCCGCCAGCTGCGCCGCACCATAGGACTCACCGGCCAGTACGCCTCCGTCGACGAGAAGCTCTCCGGCTTCGAGAACCTGTACATGATCGGGCGGCTGCTCGACCTGTCCCGCGCCGACGCCCGCCGCCGCGCCGACGAGCTCCTGGAGCGCTTCTCCCTCACCGAGGCCGCCAAGCGCCCCGCCATGACCTACTCCGGCGGCATGCGGCGCCGCCTCGACCTGGCCGCCTCGATGATCGGCCGGCCCGCCGTGCTCTACCTGGACGAGCCGACCACCGGCCTCGACCCCCGCACCCGCAACGAGGTGTGGGACGAGGTGCAGCGGATGGTCGCCGAGGGCGCCACCGTCCTGCTCACCACCCAGTACATGGAGGAGGCGGAGCAGCTCGCCAGTGAGCTGACCGTCATCGACCGGGGCCGGGTCATCGCCCGGGGCGGGGTGGACGAGCTGAAGGCCAGGGTCGGCGGCCGCACCCTGAAGGTCCGCCCGGCCGACCCGGCCGACCTGCCCGCGATGGCCGCCGCGCTCCGCGAGGCCGGTCTCGACGGGGTCGCCGGCGCGACCGTGGTGCCCGACGAGGACGCGCTGTACGTGCCGATCCTCAGCGACGAGCAGCTGACCGCCGTCGTCGGCCTCTTCGGCGCCCGCGGCTTCGGCATCTCCCACATCGGCACCCACCTGCCCAGCCTCGACGAGGTGTTCCTCGCCCTCACCGGCCAGAAGACCGCCGATTCCGACGCGATCCACGAGGAGGCCGCCGCATGAGCGCCACCACCCTGCCCCAGTCCCCCGTGGACGCCCCCGGCGCCCCGCCCGCCCGGCGGCCCGCCGGCGCCGCCGACGGCCGGATCGGCCTGCGGGCCAACCTCCGCCACATCGGCGCCCTCGCCCGGCGCAACGCCCTCCAGATCAAGCAGGACCCGGAGTCGATGTTCGACGCCGTCCTGATGCCGATCATCTTCATCCTGCTGTTCGTGTACGTCTTCGGCGGCGCGATGGCCGGCAAGGGCAACCAGCAGGAGTACGTGAACTACCTGGTGCCCGGCCTGATGGCGATGATGGGCATGAACATCGCGATGGCCGTCGGCAGCGGCGTCAACGACGACTTCAAGAAGGGCGTCATGGACCGGTTCCGGACCATGCCGATCGCCCGCTCCTCCGTCCTCATCGCGAAGATCGTCGTCGAGATCGGCCGCATGCTGGTGGCCACCGCGATCCTCCTCGGCATGGGCTTCCTGCTCGGCCTGGAGATCCACACCTCGGTCCTCGACCTGTTCGCCGCGATCGGCCTGTCGCTGGCCTTCGGCGCCTCGCTGATGTGGATCTTCATCCTGCTCGGCCTCAGCCTGAAGACGCCCCAGGCCGTCCAGGGCATGGCGATGCTGGTCCTGATGCCGCTCCAGTTCGGCTCGTCGATCTTCGCCAAGCCGACCACCATGCCGGGCTGGCTCCAGAGCTTCACCGAGTACAACCCGCTCTCCAACCTCGCCGACGCCGCCCGCAACCTGATCAACGGCGGTCCCGTCGCCCACTCCGTGTGGATGACGCTCGCCTGGGCCGTCGGCATCACCCTGGTCACCGCCCCGCTGGCGGTCTCCAAGTTCCGCAAGAAGACCTGACCCGCGGGGCCACCGGGACTCGGCGCGCCTCAGATCGCGTCGGCGGCGCGTTCGAGCAGGGCGGCGGCCTCCTCCAGGGAGAGGCCGCCGCCCTCGGCGTACGCCGCCGCGAAGGCGTCGTCCCCGAGGGCCGCGCGGACCGTCTCCGTCGCCCGCGCCAGGTTCTCCCGCTCCATCGTCTGCCGGCGGTGCCCGGCCGGCAGCAGCCCCTCCTGGGCGCCCAGCAGCACCGCCGCGGTCCGCGCCCCCGGCCCGCCGAGGCCGCCCAGCGCCCACGCCACGACGATCAGGTGGTGGGCGGGCATCTGCGGGGCCACCATCATCGACAGGTCGCCCAGCGAACTGCGGAAGCCCTCGGCGGCGTGCGCGAACGCGGCGGCGTGGTCGCCCTCCAGGACGTCGATCCAGCCCAGCGCGCCGAGCGTGAACCCCTCGAAGAGGGAGAGGGTCTCGCTGCCGAACTCCCGCCGCAGCGTCAGCAGGTGCTCGCGCGCCTCGCCGGTCCGGCCGGTCCTGCCCAGGGTCAGCGCCAGGTAGAGCCGGGCGCCGAGCTGCGCCTCGTGGCCCGAGCCGGGGCCGTCGTCCATGAGCGAGCGGAGCAGCGCCTCGCCCTCCTCGATCCGGCCGGTCTCCACCAGGATGTCGGCGTACCGGGCGCGCAGCAGGGCCTGCTGGGAGGCGGCGCCGATCTTCTCCGCGTAGCCGATGGCGGCCGTGAAGTCCCGGGCCGCCTCGTCGTACTCCAGCCGCCGCTCGTGGGCCTCGGCCCGGGAGGACAGCGCCTCGGCCGCGCCCCAGGCGTCGCCCAGCCGTTCGAAGATCTCCAGGCTCTCGTCGGCGTCGGCGATGGCCCGCTGTGCCCAGGCGCCCCGGTTGGCCCGCATGTTGGCCCGCATGTGCAGGATGCTGGCGAGCTCCCAGGCGTAGCCGTACCGGCGGCACGCCTCGACGGTGGTGTCGAGGAGGTCGTTCAGCCGCTCCGCCTCGCCGGTGACGAGGACCGCGAAGACCGCGTAGGAGCCGGGCATCCGGCAGGTCTGGGGCAGTCCCGGCGCGTAGGCGGCGGTGATGACGCGGAGCCGCGCGACGCCCTCGGGGCTGGTCCAGCGGGCCGTCTCGTGGTCCATGTTGATGAGCTCGACCAGCCGGACGCCGCGCCGGGCCTCCCAGCGCTGCTCCTCGGAGAGCGGCGGCGGGGCGGCGGTGCACGGCTCGGTGAGCGGGACGACGGGCGCGGCGGGCGGCCCGAAGGGGTCGGGGCCGAGGGCGGCGGCGGACCGGGCGCCCTGGAGGGCGTCGGAGCGCAGGTCGCGCAGCTGCCAGTACCAGAGCAGGGCGTGGACGAGGACGAGCGCCTCGTCCTCGTCGCGGGCGGCGACGGCCCGCGCGAGCGCGGTGCGCAGGTTGCGGTACTCGGTGTCGAAGAGGGCCATGGCGGCGAGCTGTCCGGCGCCGCGCAGCTCCGGATCGGTGCGGCGGGCGAGTTCGCGGTAGTGGACGAGGTGGGCCCGCTCGGCCGCCGCCCGCTCGCCCGCCTCGTCGAGCCGTTCGGCCGCGTACTCGGCGACGGTCTCCAGGAGCCGGAAGCGCATCCCGTCCTCGCCGGGCGCGGAGACCACCAGCGACTTGTCGACCAGGGCGCCCAGCAGGTCGAGCACGTCCAGGCCCTCGGGTCCGGCGCACACCGCCTCGGCCGCCTCCAGGCCGCAGCCGCCGGTGAAGACGGCGAGGCGCCGCAGCACGGCCCGCTCGGGCGCCTCCAGGAGCTCCCAGGACCAGTCGACGACGGCCCGCAGCGTCTGCTGCCGGGGCAGCACGGTGCGGGCGCCGGAGGTGAGCAGCCGGAAGCGGTCGTCGAGCCGGTCCGCGATCTGCCGGACCGACAGCACCCGCAGCCGGGCGGCGGCCAGCTCCACCGCGAGCGGCAGCCCGTCGAGGCGGCGCACCACCTCGCGGGCCGCCTCGGGGTCCTTTGCCGGGTCGAAGCCGGGCCGGACGGCGGCGCCGCGCTCGGCGAGGAGCCGCAGCGCGGTCTCCTCCGGCAGCGGGCCGAGCGGCCGCAGCCGCTCCCCGGGCACGCCGAGCGGTTCGCGGCTGGTGGCGAGGATCCGCACGCCGGGGCAGCGGGCGAGGACGGTCTCGGCGAGCCGGGCCGCCGCCTCCACCACGTGTTCGCAGTTGTCGAGGAGGAGGAGCACGCGGCGGCCGGCGCAGTGCTCCACGAGTCGGGACAGCGGGTCGCCGCCGGCCCGGAGCTCCTCGGCACCGGCGCCGCGCAGCACGGTCTCGCGGGCGCCGAGCGCGGTCAGGGCCGCCTCGGGGACGGCCTCGGGGTCGCGGACCGGGGCCAGTTCGACCGACCAGACGCCGTCGGGCCAGGTGGCGGCGGACCGTTCGGCGGCCTCCTGGGAGAGCCGGGTCTTGCCCGCGCCGCCGGGGCCGAGGAGGGTGACGAGCCGGGCGGCGGCGAGGTCCTGGCGGAGGGCGGCGATCTCCTCGTCGCGGCCGACGAAGGAGGTGAGCCGGGCCCGCAGATTGCCGGGCGCGGGGGCCGGGCCGGCGGGCGCGGGGAGGGGTGCGGGGGCCGGGGCGGGGGCGAGGAGTTCGCCGTGGAGGGCGCGCAGCGCGGGGCCGGGGTCGGTGCCGAGCCGGTCGGCGAGGGTGCGGCGCACGTCCTCGTAGGCGGCGAGCGCCTCGGCGTCCCGGCCGGTGTCGCGCAGGGCCCGGATCCGCAGGGCCTGGAGGGGCTCGTCGAGGGGGTGGGCGGCGCAGAGGGCGGTGAGGGCGGGGAGGGTCTCGGCGGCGGCGCCGAGGCCGAGGGCGGCGGCGTGCCGGGCGCGGCGGGCGTCGAGGCGGCGGGCGTCGAGGCGGGCGGCCTCGGCGTCCCGGTCGGGCAGGTCGGCGAGGGCGGGGCCGGTCCACAGGGCGAGGGCCTCGTCGAGGAGGGCGGCGGCGCGGGCCGGGTCTCCGGCGGCGAGGGCGGCGGTGCCGTCGGCGGTGAGCCGTTCGAAGCGGTGGGCGTCGATGTCGTCGCGGGCGGCGTCGAGGCGGTAGCCGCCGCCGTCGGAGCGGATCCGGTCGCGGCCGAGGGCCCGGCGGAGGCGGCCGACGAGGGCCTGGAGGGCGGCGGGGGCGTCGGCGGGGGGTTCGTCGTCGTGCCAGATCTCGTCGGCGAGGGCGGTCGCGGTCCGCACCCGGCCGGGCCGCAGGGCGAGCGCGGTGAGCAGGGCGCGGACGCGGGGGCCGCCGACGGGCAGCTCGGTGCCGTCGTCGGCGAGGACGCGGGTCGGTCCGAGGAGGCAGTAACGCACGGGTCCCATTCTCCGTGAGGGCGGCGGGGGGAACCCCGGCGGGAGGCGGTACGTTCTCCCGCACACAGTCCGCACGGCGTCCGCGCCGGTCCGCGCGGTCCGCGTCCACCGGCCGGTGCCCGCCGGTGCGGGGCGGCCGCCGGGCGCCTTTCCGGGGGAGTCCGTGATGAGTTCGGCAGCCGTCCGCCGCGGGGAGCGCCGGATCAGTCCGGTGTTCCTGGCGATCCTCGCCGTCATGGCCGTCACCGGCTGGGCGGTGTGGACCGGTTTCGGGGCCCTGCCGGGCCTGCCGGTCTTCCTCTTCGTGACCTCGGCGTGGGTGGTCTCGCTCTGTCTGCACGAGTACGCGCACGCCCGCGCGGCGCTGTACGGCGGGGACGTCACGGTGGGCGCGAAGGGCTATCTGACGCTGAACCCGATGGCGTACACGCACGCGGTGCTCAGTGTGGTGCTGCCGGTGCTGTTCGTGGTGCTGGGCGGGATCGGCCTGCCGGGCGGGGCGGTCTTCGTGGAGCGGGACCGGATTCCGGGCCGGTGGCGGCACAGCCTGGTGTCGGCGGCGGGCCCGCTGGCGAACGTGCTGTTCGCGGTGGCGTGCACGGCCCCGTTCTGGCTGGGGGCGCTGGACGGGGTGCCGGACGGCTTCCGGTACGCGCTGGCGTTCCTGGCGTTCCTCCAGGTCACGGCGGCGCTCCTGAACCTGCTGCCGGTGCCGGGGCTGGACGGGTACGGCGTGGTGGAGCCGTGGCTGTCGGCCGGGGCGAGGCGCGCGGTCGCGCCGTACGCACCGTACGGCTTCTTCGTGGTGATCGCGCTGCTGTTCGTGCCCGCGCTGAACGGCGCCTTCTTCGACGGGGTGGACGCCCTGCTGCGGTCGCTGGACGTGCCGGTCCTGGACCGGGCCTGCGGCTCGGCCCTGTACCGCTTCTGGGAGGGGACGCCGGTCGGCTGCCGGGTCTAGAGCGCTTCTAGGCCGGCTCGGCGGGGGCGAGGGCGGCGGCCTTCTCGGCCTTGGCGCGGCGGAGGTAGTACCAGGCCATGTTGGAGGAGAGGCCGGCGAGGAGGACCCAGACGACGCCGATGAAGCTGCCGTTGACGAAGGAGATCACGGCGGCGGCGACGGCGAGGGCGCAGACCGCGAGGGCGTAGAGGGCGAGACGGGGCATGGGGGTCGGCTCCTGTCGGGTCCGGGCGGTGTCGGTGCCCGACCAGTGTCCCCCATGCCCCGAAGCGTCCCCCCTCCGGCTCCGGCCGGAAAGCGGATCCGGCCGGGCGCGGGCCGCCGGGGCGGCGGCTCAGACGTCGGTGACGCGCAGGCCGGCGTGGGCCTTGTAGCGGCGGTTGACGGAGATCAGGTTGGCGACGAGCGACTCGACCTGGTGGGCGTTGCGCAGCCGGCCGGCGAAGACGCCGCGCATGCCGGGGATGCGGCCGGCCAGCGCCTGGACGGTCTCGACGTCGGCGCGCTCCTCGCCGAGGACCATCACGTCGGTGTCGATCTCGGCGATCGAGGCGTCCTGGAGGAGGACGGCGGAGAGGTGGTGGAAGGCGGCGGTGACCCGGGAGTCCGGGAGGAGCGCGGCGGCCTGCTCGGCGGCGGAGCCCTCCTCGGGCTTGAGGGCGTAGGCGCCCTTCTTGTCGAAGCCGAGCGGGTTGACGCAGTCGACGACGAGCTTGCCGGCCAGTTCCGCGCGGAGCGATTCCAGGGTCTTGGCGTGGCCGTCCCACGGCACGGCGACGATGACGACGTCGCTGTCGCGGGCGCAGGTCGCGTTGTCGGCGCCGCGGACGCCGTGGCCGATCTCGGCGGCGGCGGCCTCGGCGCGGTCGGCGGCGCGGGAGCCGATGACGACCCGCTGGCCGGCGGCGGCGAGGCGGTAGGCGAGGCCGCGGCCCTGGTCGCCGGTGCCGCCGAGGACGCCGACGACCAGGTGGGAGACGTCGGGGAGGTCCCAGGGGTCCTTGGGGGCCTTCTTGGCGGCGGGGTCGGGGGTCGTCCCCGGGGCGGGAGTCGAGGAAGTCATGGCCCGACCCTACCCACCGGTTCGGTCCCCGTTCGGGTGGTTCGGCGAGGAGTGCGCGGCGCGGGGGCGGCGGGCGGGGCATCATGCGGCGCCATGGATGCGGTGCGGGTGG
This sequence comes from Streptomyces termitum, assembly GCF_014650175.1. Lineage (GTDB taxonomy): Bacteria > Actinomycetota > Actinomycetes > Streptomycetales > Streptomycetaceae > Streptomyces > Streptomyces termitum. Next base: position 69,575 of record NZ_BMUL01000018.1, on the reverse strand, counting down.
CGTTGTTGCGGGACGTGCTGGCGGGGACGGAGTGGCCGGGCGCGGCCCGCCGCTTCGCGGGGGCGCTGCGGGGTGCGGTGGTGCCGCGCCGGGGCGGGCTGCTGCTGGTGGGCACGGAGGCGTACGAGCCGTGGCACCTGGCCGCGCACCTGGTGGACGAGGCGGCCTGGTCGGGGCAGCCGGAGCTGGCGCCGACGCTGGTGCGGCACCGGGTGGGGCCGGACGCGCCGGCGCACCTGGCCGCCGGGCTGGGCCGGCTGGAGGCGGCCGGGCGGGGGGCGACCCTGCTGGTCGTCGCGCCCGGGCGGCCGGGGGCGGGACTGCTCCAGCGGGTGCACGACGCGCGGCGGGCGGGGGCGACGGTGCTCTCGCTGGACGCCGGGGACACGGAGGTGCGGGGGCTGGCGCACGAGGCGCTGTCGGTCGCGCCGGGGGCGGGGGTGGACCTCGACACGGTGCAGCACCTGGTGAGCGCGGCGGCGGGCGAGAACGCGCTGCCGGGGCCGCGCGGCGGCGGGCTGCGCGACCGGCTCTCGCGGCTGGCCGACCGCCTCACGGCGCCGCCGCCGTCCCGCTGGTAGCGGCTCGTCCCGGGCGGGGCGGGCGGGGGCGGGCGGGGGCGGGGTAATTCGCTTGCCCGGGGCCGGGCGGGGTCGGAGCATGGCGCTTCGTGTCTTCTTCTGCTTCTCCCGGGCCGTGGGCCCGTCTGCGGGCCGTGCTGCCCGACACCGCTCCCTGGCACGCGTCGCGGGACTTCCGGCTGCTGTGGGCGCAGGGGCTGGTGACGTACTGCGCGAGCGCGCTGGCGATGGTCGCGCTGCCGCTCCAGATCAAGGAGCTGACGGACTCGCCGCTGGCGGTGGGCGCGATGGGCGCCGTGGAGCTGGTGCCGCTGGTGGTCTTCGGGCTGTACGGCGGGGCGCTGGCGGACGCGGTGGACCGGCGCCGGGTGATCGTGGCGACGGAGGCGGGGCTGGGGCTGCTGGCCCTGCTCCTGCTGGGGAACGCGCTGCTGGAGGAGCCGCTGCTGTGGCCGCTGTACGTGGTCGCGGCGGGGGTGTCGGCGCTGGCCGGGCTCCAGCGGCCGGCGCTGGACTCGCTGCTGGCCCGGATCGTGCCGCACGAGCAGCAGACGGCCGCGGCGGCGCTGAACTCGCTGCGCTGGCAGCTGGGGTCGATCGGGGGCCCGGCGCTGGCGGGCCTGGTGGTGGCCTACGCGGGGCACGCCCCGGCGTACGGGGTGACGGTGGCGGGGTTCGCGGTCTCGGTGCTGATGTGCCGGCGGCTGAGCCCGGCGCCCCCGGCGGGCGGCGCGGAGAAGCCGTCGCTGCGGTCGATCGCGGAGGGCGCGCGGTACGCGTGGTCGCGGCCGGTGCTGCTGGGGACGTACGCGATCGACCTGGCGGCGATGTTCTTCGCCTTCCCGAACACGATCTTCCCGTTCCTGGCGGACGAGCTGGACGCGGTGTGGTCGCTGGGGCTGATGTACGCGGCGGGGTCGGTGGGGTCGCTGGTGCTGGGGCTGACCAGCGGCTGGACCTCGCGGGTGCGGCGGCACGGGCTGCTGGTGGCGGGCGGCGCGGCGGGCTGGGGCCTGTCGATCGCGGCGGCGGGCTGGTTCGGGAACGTGTGGCTGGTGCTGCTCTGCCTGGCGTGCGCGGGCGCCGGGGACATGCTGAGCGGGCTGGGCCGGTCGACGATCTGGAACCAGACGATCCCGGAGGAGCTGCGCGGCCGGCTGGCGGGCATCGAGGTGCTCTCGTACAGCGTGGGACCGCAGCTCGGGCAGGTCAGGGCGGGTGTGGCGGCGGGCTGGACGGGCACCCGCACGGCCGTCTGGACGGGCGGCGTGGCCTGTGTGGTCTCGGTGGGGCTGCTGTGCGCGGTGCTGCCGAAGCTGCTGCGGTACGACTCCGCCACCGACGAGGACGCGCTGCGCCGCAAGGCCCGGCGGGAGGAGGCGGCGCGGGCGGTCTGAACCCCGCCGGAGCGGGACCGGACCGCCGCGCGCCCGTCCCGGGCCCGGCCGTCGTGCCTCTTCTAGGCCCGGCCGTCGCCTTCGCCGGTGCCGTCGGTGCCGTCGGGCTTGGCGTCGTGCCAGCGGGGGTCGGTCTCCCACTCCAGGTTCCGCTCGCGCGCGGTCTCCATGGCGTGGGACGCCTCCTCACGGGTGGCGTAGGGGCCGAATCGGTTCTTCGCCGGGCATTCGGGCCCTTCCTCGACCTTCTTGTGTTCCAGGCAGTAGTACCACTCGCCCGGTTTTCCGACCGTGCGCTTCTTGAACAGGGCCATGGTCGTCGGCTCCTTCCTTCGGGACCATGCTGCCCCACCCGCGGTCGTTAGACTCGCTGGCATGTCTGGCCAGTCGCTTCTCGTTCCGGGGGAGCTCTCCCCCACCCGCTCCGTCCCGGGCTCGATCCGCCGTCCCGAGTACGTCGGGAAGCCCGCCCCCACCCCGTACACCGGGCCCGAGGTGCAGGACCCCGACACCGTCGAACGGATGCGGATCGCCGGCCGCATCGCCGCGCGGGCGATGGAGGAGGCCGCCAAGCACATCGCGCCGGGCGTCACCACCGACGCCCTCGACGCGGTCGCGCACGCGTACATGTGCGACCACGGCGCCTACCCCTCGACCCTGGGCTACCGGGGCTTCCCCAAGTCGCTGTGCGCCTCGGTCAACGAGGTCATCTGCCACGGCATCCCGGACTCCACGGTGCTGCGCGACGGCGACATCGTGAACCTGGACGTGACCGCGTACATCGGCGGCGTGCACGGCGACAACAACGCCACCTACCTGTGCGGGGAGGTGGACGAGGAGTCGCGCCTGCTGGTGGAGCGGACCCGGGAGTCGCTGAACCGCGCGATCAAGGCGGTGAAGCCGGGCCGGCAGATCAACATCATCGGCCGGGTCATCGAGTCGTACGCGAAGCGCTTCGGCTACGGCGTGGTGCGGGACTTCACCGGGCACGGCATCAACACGTCGTTCCACTCCGGCCTGATCGTGCCGCACTACGACTCGCCCCACCACACCACCGTCATCCAGCCCGGCATGACCTTCACCATCGAGCCGATGCTGACCCTGGGCACCCACGAGTACGACATGTGGGACGACGGCTGGACCGTGGTGACCAAGGACCGCAGGCGGACCGCGCAGTTCGAGCACACGCTCGTGGTGACGGAGACCGGGGCGGAGATCCTCACGCTGCCCTGACGTTCCCCCCGGCGCTTCCGGGGTACCCCTTTACCGACAGGCCGTCGGGAACCAGTTGACTTAGGCAAGCCTAACCTTGCATGATTTGGCCACTGGTTCCCGCCCCATCGGTCCCGGAGGCACGCCTTGGACACGCCCGCGCCCTTCTCCACCCTCATCCGCACGGCCTCGCACGCGCAGCACACGGAGGCGGAGACCTCCTCCTTCATGGGAGACCTCCTCGGAGGACGGCTCGGCGTCGACGCCTACGCCCGCTACACCGAGCAGCTCTGGTTCGTGTACCGCGCCCTGGAGGACGGCGCCGAAGCGCTGCGCGAGGACCCGGTCGCCGGGCCGTTCATACGGCCCGAGCTGTTCCGCACCGCCGCCCTGGAGGCGGACCTCGCCCACCTGCGCGGCCCCGGCTGGCGCGCCGGGGCCTCCCCGCTGCCCGCCACCGAGGCGTACGCCGCCCGGGTCGCCGAGTGCGCCCGCGACTGGCCCGCCGGCTACGTCGCCCACCACTACACCCGCTACCTCGGCGACCTGTCCGGCGGCCAGATCATCCGCGACAAGGCCGAGCGGACCTGGGGCTTCGCCCGCAAGGGCGACGGCGTGCGGTTCTACGTCTTCGACGCGATCGGCAACCCGGCCGCCTTCAAGCGGTCCTACCGCGAACTCCTCGACGGGGTGCGCGCGGACGACCTGGAGAAGCAGCGGATCGTCGACGAGTGCAAGCGGGCCTTCGCCTTCAACACGGCCGTCTTCCGCGAACTGGGGGCCGAGTTCCCGCTCAGCGCGTGAGCGCGTCCGCGCGCGGGGCACGGAAACGCCCGGCGCGCGCGTGCCGCGTTCAGCGGGTGAGCATGCGTTCCAGGCGGACCCGTCCGCCCAACTCCACGATCCCGTCGGGGCCGGGGGCGGTCAGCAGCTGCGACCCCCGGCCCTGCGTGATGTTCAGGGCCCGGCCCAGTTCGGCCGCGAGCAGCAGGGCCGCCGCGCCGGTGGCCTCGTCCTCGTCTATGCCGTCGCCCCGGCCCGGGAAGGCCCGCGCCCGGACCCGTCCGGCGGCCTCCTCCTCCCACGCCCAGGCGTAGATCCACTCCCCCGGCTCGGGCACCTCCAGCGCCTCGACCTCGGCGGCGGAGGCGTACCGGCGCAGGGTGCGCGGCGGCGCCCACTCGGCGCGCGCCTCGATCCAGGTGAACTCGCCGTCCCCGCGCACCCACACCTCGCCCGCGGGCGGCTGGACGACCTCCAGGTCGAGCAGCCAGGCCACGCCGACGAGCGGGTGCCCGGCGAAGGGCAGCCGCACCCCGGGCGTGTAGATGTCCACGACGCCGCGCTCCGGGTCGTCGACGAACACGGTCTCGCTGAAGCCGAGTTCCTTGGCGAGCGCCTGCCGGGACGCCTCGTCGGGCACGACGCGCCCGTCGCGGACGACCGCGAGCGGGTTGCCGTGGCCGCCGTCGCCCGCGCAGAAGACCCGCAGGACGTCGATCTCCATCCCGGTCATCCCAGTCGTGTTCATGGCGGAATTCAACCATCCGTGGACGGACGGCAGGGCCGCACCGCCGTTTCCGGGGTGCGGCCCTGCCCTCATGGGGGGGGTGGCGGCTCGTACGGGCCGGGCGCGGGTCAGCCCTCGGCGCCGGTGCGGCGGCGGGCCGCGACGACGACGGCCGCGCCCGCGCCCGCGACGAGGGCGGCGGCGCCGGCCAGCAGGCCGGTGGGGGCGGAGGAGCCGGTGGCGGCGAGCGCGCCGGAGCCGCCCGCGGTACCGGCGCCGAAGCCGCCGACCGTACCGCCACCGGCCGTACCGCCGCCGACGGTGCCGCCGGCCGTGCCGGAGCCCGTACCGCCGCCGGAGCCGGAGCCGCCCGCCGCGCCGCCGGTCTCCGGGAGGGTGGCGCCGGCCTCGACCGCGAGGGAGACGGTGACCGGGTCGAGGGCCTGGCCCGGCTTGTAGACCGCGTCGCGGCCGGGGGCGGCGAACCCGGCGGCGCCCGCCGCCGTCAGCTTCGCGGGCAGCGCGGCGAGGGTGACGACGCCGTCCTTCGCGGTCCAGTCGGCCTTCGTCAGGTCCAGCTCGGCGAAGACGACGCCCCGGGTGGTGCCGGAGGCGGTGGTGACGTCGGCGGTCAGCGTGCCGGTGGTGCCGCTCGCGGAGATCTTCACGCCGCCGATCCGCCAGTCGATGCCGTGGGCGGCGCAGGTGAAGTCGACGCGGCCGGTGAAGGAGGCGGTGAGGGTGCGGGCGGCCGCGTCGAGGTCGGCCCCGGCGACCTGGAAGGCGTACGCGGAACCGGTCCGGGCGGCCCCGGCGGCGGGGGTGACGGTGCCGCCGCAGAGTTCGCCGACGTACGTGCGCCAGCGGCCCAGGACGCCCCAGGTGAGGCGGCCCGCGACGATCTCGGCCGGGGTCTCGGTCGGCGAGGTCGGCGCGGTCGAGGTCGGGGTGGCCGGGGTCGTGGGGGTCGTCGGGGTCGTGGGGCCGGTCGGGCCGGTGGCGGTCGGCTCCGGGGAGGTCGCCGTCGGCTGGGGGCCGGTGGCGGTCGGCTGGGGGCCGGTGGCCGTCGGCTCGGGGCTGGTGGCCGTCGGCTCGGGGGAGGTCGCGGTCGGCTCCGGGGAGGTGGGGCCGGTGGTCGGGGTGGTCGGGGTCGGCCGGGGGGCGGCCTTCACCGTGAGGGTCGCGGCGTCGAGGGCGGCGCCCGCCTGGTAGAAGCCCGCGAAGGCGGCGGCGCCGTCCTTCGTGAGCGTGGCGGGGATGTCCTTGAAGACCATCGCGCCGCCGGCGCCCTGGCCGGGCCGGACGCCCGTCATGTCGAGGGCGGCGAAGGCGATGTCGTCGCGGGTGGTGAGGGAGCCGTCCTTCTCCTTGGTGACGACGTCGGCGGTGATCTCGCCGGTGGGCGAGGCCGAACCGGCCGTCCGCAGCCGCACGTCCGAGATCCGGATGTCCAGGGCGCCGTCGTGGGCCTCGAAGCGGACGCCGCCCTTGAAGGAGGTCGCGGTGCCGTGGCTGCCCGTGTCGTAGGCGCCGGTGCCGTCGACGAAGGTGAAGGGGCCGTTCCCGGCGGCCTGGGTGGCGCCGCCCTCCAGGGTGGTCCGGCCCTTGGCGAAGGGCTGTGCGAGGTAGGAGCGGAAGGACTGCTTGACGCCCCACTCCAGGGTGCCGTCGACGAGGGACAGCGTCGGGGCCGGGCCGTCTCCGGCGGCCGAGGCGGGCAGGGCGAGGGTCAGCGTGCCGGCCCCGAGGGCGGCGGCCGTGGCGACGGCGGCGGCCAGGGTGACGGGGCGGCGCATGCGGATGGCCATGACGGAACTCCTAGGCGGGGAAGGGGGGTTCGGGGGGTACGAGGGCGTGCGGGGCCGTCGCGCGGGCGTCGTGCGCGGGCCCGTGCGGGGGGTGTGCTCGGTGGTCGGGGGCGGGTCAGCCGGCGGGGGTCTCCCGCGCGGCGCGGCGGCGGCGGACCAGGAGGAGTGCGGCGAGGGCTGCGGCGAGGACGCCCGCACCGGCGGCGGCGAGGAGGCCCACCGGGGCCCCGGACCCGGCCGGGGCGGGAGCCGCCGCGGGGGCGGCCGTGGTGGGGGCCGGGGCGGGGGCGCCGGTGGCGCTGCCGAGGTCGGGGAGGGCGGGGAGTTCGGCGGTCGGGGTGACGGCGACGGCGAGGGAGACCGGGTCCATCGCGGTGCCCGCCCTGTACATCCCGCCGAAGGCGCGGGCGCCGCCCTCGGTGAGGGTGGCCGGGGCCTCGGTGACGGCGGCGAGGCCGTCCTTCGGCGCCAGGGCGGGGGCCTCGAAGGTGACGAGGGGCACGTTCTTCTCGGTCTTCCCGCCGGTGGTGACGTCGGCGCCGAGGGTGCCGGTGCCGCCGCTCACGCGGACGGTGACGCGGGAGAGGGTGAGGTCGAGGTGGGTGCCGGTGAAGCGGACGGCGCCCGCGAAGGAGGCGTCGAGGGTGCCCCGGGCGGGGTCGTAGGCGCCGGTGCCGGAGGGGAAGCGGAAAAGGGCTCCGCCGTCCTGGGCGCCGCCGGTGAGGCTCCAGCTCCCCTGGGCGATGGCGCCGGTGACGTACTCGCGGAAGGTGCGGCGGACGCCCCAGTCGACGGCGGCGGTGCGGAAGGCCCCGGTGGCCGGCGCGGTGGCGGCGGGGGTCTTCTCCGGGCTCTTCGCGGGGGTCTCCCCGGGCGCCTTCCCGGGGGTCTTCTCCGGGGCCGCCGCGCGGACGTCGACGGTGAGGCTGACGGGGTCGAGGGCGGTGCCGGCCGGGTAGTAGCCGGCGAAGGCGGTGGCGCCCTGGGCGGTGAGGACGGCGGGGACGTTCGCCAGCGAGACGGGGCCGGTGGCGCCGCGCATGTCGATGCCGGCGAGGTTCAGGGTGGCGAGCGGGACCCGGGCGCGGGCGGTGGTGCGGCCGGTGCCCTTGTCCTTGCCGGTCACGTCGGCGTAGAGGGTGCCGGCGCCGGCGCGGACGACGACGCGGGGGCGGCTGACGGTGAGGTCGAGCTCGTGGCTCCCGTCGGGCTTGCGGTGGCCGGTGAAGCGGACGCCGCCGGAGAAGGCGGCCTCGAAGGTGCCGGTGGCGGGGTCGTACGCGCCCCGGGCGGTGTGGAAGCGGTACTGGGCGCCGACCGTGGCGGCGCCGCCGGTGAGGCTCCAACTCCCCTGGGCGACGGGCCCGGTGACGTAGCTCTGGAAGGAGGACTTGATGCCCCAGTCGAGCCGTCCGCCCTGGACCGGGCGGCTGTCCGCGCGGGCGGCGGCGGCCGGCACGAGGGCGGCGAGCAGGGCCGCGAACAGGACCGTGGCGAGGGCCCGGCAGGGTCGGGACAGCAGCATGGAACACCCCTCCGAGGGCTGGCGAGTGAGGTAAGGCTAACCTAAGGTTTACCCAGCCCCTTCCGGAACCCTCCCTCCCGGAAACCGGGCGGACGACCCTCGGAGCGGAACGACAGGACGGTGCCCGGTGCGCAGAACTCGCCTCGCGGGAGCGCTCACAGCAGTGATCGCCCTCGCCCTCACGGCGGCCGGGTGCGGCGGCGGGAGCACCCCGCCCGCGGCCCCGGCGGCGAAGGCGGCGGCCGCCGCCCCGGACCGGGTCGAGCCGCTGTCCTCCCCCGCCGTCCCCCGCCTGCCCGTCACCGTCGCCTCGGCCGACGGCCGGAAGGTCACCGTCGCCTCCGCCGAGCGGATCGTCCCGCTCAGCGGCTCGCTCGCCGAACTCGTCTTCACCCTCGGCCTCGGCGACCGGGTGGTGGCCCGCGACGTCACCACCACCTTCGAACAGGCCGCGGACCTCCCGGTGGTGACCCGCGCCCACGACGTCTCCGCCGAGAGCGTGCTCTCCCTGCGGCCCACCCTCGTCCTCGCCGAGGCCACCACCGGCCCCGCCGAGGCCGTCGCCCAGATCCGCGACGCGGGCGTCCCGCTCGTCGTCGTGCCCGCCGCCAAGGAGCTGGCCGACGTCGGCCGCCGGATCGACGACGTGGCCGCCGCCCTCGGCGTCCCCGCCGCCGGGGAGGAGCTGCGGACCCGCACCACCGGGCGGATCGACGCCGTGCGCAGGACGATCCCCGCCCGCGCCGACCACCCCCGGGTCGCCTTCCTCTACCTGCGCGGCTCGGCCGCCGTCTACCTCCTGGGCGGCGCCGACTCCGGGGCGGCCTCGCTCCTGGAGGCCGCCGGGGCGGTGGACGCGGGCAAGGAGTCCGGGCTGCGCAAGGACTTCACCCCGCTCACCAGCGAGGCCCTCGCCCAGGCGGCGCCGGACGCGATCCTCGTCATGAGCAAGGGACTGGAGTCGGTCGGCGGCACCGACGGCCTGGTGCGGCTCCCCGGCGTCGCCGAGACCCCGGCCGGGGCCGCCCGCCGGATCGTCTCCGTCGACGACGGCGTCCTCCTCAACTACGGCCCGCGCACCGACCGGGTCCTCGCCTCCGTCGTGGAGCAGCTGTACGGGGAGGGGAAGTGACGCTCCTCCAGGACCCGCCCGCGCACACCGGGACGGAGCCGGTACGGGCCTCCCGGCGCGGCCGGGGCGCGCTGCTCGCGGCCGGGCTGCTGGCCGCCCTGCTGCTGCTCGCCCTCGCCTCCGCCGGCATCGGCGCGTACCGCATCCCGCTCGGGGACGTGCTCGCCTCGCTCCAGCACCGGACCGGTCTCGGCGGGCACCCGCTGGACCGGACGGCCGAGAGCGTGCTGTGGAACATCCGGCTGCCCCGGGTGGTGCTCGCCGTGCTGGTCGGCGCCTCCCTGGGCTGCGCCGGGGCGCTGATGCAGGGCGTCTTCGGCAATCCGCTCGCGGAGCCCGGCGTCATCGGCGTCTCCTCCGGGGCCGCCGTGGGCGCGGTGGGCGCGATCGTGCTGGGCGCCGGGTTCCTCGGCACCTGGACGGTGAGCGCGTTCGCCTTCGCGGGCGGCCTGGTGACGGTGGTGCTGGTGTACGCGATGTCCCGCTCGGGCGGCCGGACGGAGGTGGTCACGCTGATCCTCACCGGCATCGCGGTGACGGCCTTCGCGGGGGCGCTCATCGGCCTCTTCGTCTTCTTCGCGGACAACGCGCAGATCAGCCAGATCACCTTCTGGCAGCTCGGCTCGCTGGCGCAGGCGACCTGGCCGAAGGTGCTCGCGGTGCTGCCGTGCGCGGTGCTCGGCCTGGCGGTCGCGCCGCTGTACGCCCGCCGGCTCGACCTGCTGGCCCTCGGCGAGGGCCCCGCCCGGCACCTGGGCGTGGAGGTGGAGCGGCTGCGGGTGGCGCTGATCCTGGTGGTGGCGCTGCTGACGGCGGCGGCGGTGGCGGTCTCCGGCATCGTCTCCTTCGTGGGCCTGGTCGTCCCGCACGTGCTGCGGATGGCGCACGGCCCCGGGCACCGCTTCCTGATCCCGGGCAGCGCGCTCGGCGGCGCGGTGGTCCTCACCGCCGGCGACCTGGCGGCCCGCACGCTCGCGGCCCCCGCCGAACTCCCCCTGGGCGTCCTCACCGCCCTGGTCGGCAGCCCGTTCTTCTTCTGGCTGCTCCGCAGGACCCGCAGGAAGCAGGGTGGTTGGGCGTGATCGGCGTGTTCGGACGGCGTACGAGGGAGCTGCCGGAGGCCGTGCCGCACGGCGGGCTCGCGGCCGAGGCGGACGGGGTGCGGGTGCTGCGGGGGCGCCGGGCGGTGCTCGACGGGGCCTCGGTCGGGGTGCGGGCCGGGGAGGTGCTGGCCCTGGTGGGGCCCAACGGGGCCGGGAAGTCGACCCTGCTGGCGGCGCTCGCCGGGGACCTCGCCCCGGCGGCCGGGTCGGTACGGATCGGGGGCCGGGCCGCCGGGGAGTGGAGCGCGCCGGAGCTGGCGCTGCGCCGGGCGGTGCTGCCGCAGACCGCCGAGCTCTCCTTCCCCTTCCCGGTCGCGGAGGTGGTCCGGATGGGCCGGGCGCCGTGGGCGGGGACCGTCCGGGAGGCCGAGGACGCGGCGGCGGTCGCGGAGGCGATGGCCGCGACGGAGGTGGCGGGGTTCGCCGCGCGCCCGTTCTCCGCGCTCTCCGGCGGGGAGCGGGCCCGGGTGGCGCTGGCCCGGGTGCTGGCGCAGCGGACCGGGCTGCTGCTCCTGGACGAGCCGACGGCCGCCCTCGACCTGCGCCACCAGGAACTGGTGCTGCGGATCTGCCGGGAGCGGGCGGCGGCCGGGGACGCGGTGGTGGTCGTGCTGCACGACCTGGGCCTCGCGGCGGCGTACGCGGACCGGGTGGGGGTGGTGCACGGCGGCACGGTGGCGGCGGCGGGGCCGCCCGCGGAGGTGTTCGGCGCGGAGCTCCTCGGCCGGGTGTACCGGCAGCCGGTGGAGGTCTTCCCCCACCCGCGGACGGGCGTCCCGCTGGTGGTGCCCGACCGGCGGACCACCGGGGCCGATATCCCCTCAAAACACCCTGCTTGACCTGTTCTTGACTCAGGGTTGGGGCGGTCGTGGCGGAGCCGTGACCGCCCCGTGTCCGATCCGCCGGACGTGAGAGTCACATCACTGGACGAGCGGGTTTGACTGAGGTAAGCCTCGGTTAAGTTAGGTCCGCCTCAGTTCCACGTCCCCCTCCTCGCCCCGTTCTGGAGCCGTCCATGCGAGCCGTCCGCACCACCGCCGCCACCGCCCTGGCGGGCGCCGCCGTCCTGGCCGCCGTCACCGGATGCACCGCCAAGAGCGACCCGAAGGCGGCCGCCGACGGCATCACCGTCATCGCGAAGGACGACGCCTGCGAGGTCTCCGGGAAGGAGTTCCCGGCCGGCCACGTCACGCTGAACGTGGAGAACCGCGGCTCCAAGATCACCGAGGTGTACGTCCTCTACCCGGACGACCGGATCGTCACCGAGCGCGAGAACATCGGCCCCGGCACCAAGGCCACGCTCACCGCCGAGATCAAGGCCGGCGCGTACGCCATCGTCTGCAAGCCCGGCATGACCGGCGCCGGCATCCGCCAGGCCGTCACCCTCACCGGCGGGGCCGCCGCCCCGAAGCGCTCCGCCGAGATGGACTCCGCCGTCGCCTCGTACCGCCAGTACGTCCAGGCGCAGGCCGAGGAGACGCTGCCCCGCGTGAAGGTCTTCACCGACGCCGTCCGCGCCGGTGACCTGGAGGCCGCGAAGAAGGCGTACGCCAACTCCCGCGTCGGCTGGGAGCGCACCGAGCCGGTCGCCGAGTCCTTCGGCGACATCGACCCCAAGGTCGACGTCCGCGAGGACGGTCTGGAGGAGGGCCAGGACCCGGCGAAGGACTGGACCGGCTGGCACCGCCTGGAGAAGGCGCTCTGGCACGACAAGAAGATCACCACCCGCGAGAAGCAGCTGGCCGACCAGCTCGACAAGGACCTCGCGGACTGGAAGAAGCGCGTCGGCACCGCCGAGATCACCCCCACCTCGATGGCCAACGGCGCCAAGGAGCTCCTCGACGAGGTCGCCACCGGCAAGGTCACCGGCGAGGAGGAGCGCTACTCCCACACCGACCTCGTCGACTTCAAGGCCAACGTCGAGGGCGCCCAGATGTCCTTCGACCTGCTCAAGCCGGTCGCCGCCAAGAACGACGCGGCGCTCGTCGCCGAACTCGACAAGCAGTTCGGCGCCCTCAACACGCTCCTCGACCAGTACCGCGCCGACAAGGCCAGTTACGACTTCACCTCCTACGACAAGGTCGGCAAGGAGCAGCGCAAGGAGCTCTCCGACGCCGTCAACGCGCTGGCCGAGCCGCTCTCCAAGCTCGCCGCGGCGGTCGTGAAGTGACCACCGGGCCGCACGCGGCGGGCCCCGCCCGCCGCACCGTCCTCGCCGCCGGTGGCGGCCTCGCGCTCGGCGCCGCCGTCACCGGCGGCGCCGTCGCGCTGACCCGCGACGGCGACACCGCCGCGCCCGTCGCCGACAGCGGCGCCGCCGTCCCCTTCCACGGCGCCCACCAGGCCGGCATCGCCACCGCCGTCCAGGACCGGCTACACTTCGCCGCCTTCGACGTCACCACCGACGACCGCGAGAAGCTGGTACGGCTCCTCAAGGAGTGGACCCGGGCCGCCGAGCGGATGGCGGCCGGCCGCGAGGTCGGCGACGGCGCCCACGGCGGCCTCCCCGAGGCCCCGCCGGACGACACCGGCGAGGCCCTCGGCCTCAAGCCGTCCCGGCTCACCCTCACCCTCGGCTTCGGCCCGTCCCTCTTCGACGGCCGGTTCGGCCTGAAGGACCGGCGGCCCGGGGCGCTGGTGGACCTCCCCCGCTTCCCCGGCGACAACCTCGACCCGGCGCGCAGCGGCGGCGACCTGTGCGTGCAGGCGTGCGCCGACGACCCGCAGGTCGCCGTGCACGCCATCCGGAGCCTGGCCCGGATCGGCTTCGGCACGGTCTCCGTCCGCTGGTCCCAGCTGGGCTTCGGCAAGACGTCCTCGACGACCCCGGACGCGCAGACCCCGCGCAACCTCTTCGGCTTCAAGGACGGCACCCGCAACGTCTCCGGCGACGACTCCGCCGGCCTCGACAAGCACGTCTGGGTCGGCGCGAAGGACGCCACCGGCGGCGGCGCCTGGATGGCCGGCGGCTCCTACCTGGTCGCCCGGCGGATCCGGATGAACGTCGAGACCTGGGACCGCACCTCGCTCGCCGAGCAGGAGGACGTCTTCGGCCGCGACAAGAAGGAGGGCGCGGCCGTCGGCAAGGCGAAGGAGCACGACGAGCCCTTCCTGAAGGCGCTCAAGCCCGACTCCCACGTCCGGCTCGCCCACCCCGACTCCAACGGCGGGGCGACCCTCCTGCGCCGCGGCTACTCCTTCACCGACGGCACGGACGGCCTCGGCCGGCTGGACGCGGGCCTGTTCTTCCTCGCCTACCAGCGGGACGTGCGGTCCGGCTTCGTCCCGGTGCAGACCGCGCTGGCCCGGTCGGACGCCCTCAACGAGTACATCCAGCACGTCGGTTCCGCGGTCTTCGCCGTCCCGCCGGGCGTCCGCGACGCGGACGACTGGTGGGGCCGGGGCCTCTTCTCCTAGCCGCCGTCACCACCCAAGGGAGTCCGCCGTGTTCGGCAACTATCTGATCGGACTGCGCGAGGGCCTGGAGGCCAGTCTCGTCGTCTGCATCCTCATCGCCTATCTGGTCAAGACCGGCCGCAGGGACGCCCTGAAGCCGATCTGGACCGGCATCGGGGTCGCGGTCGCCCTCGCCCTCGCCTTCGGCGCCGGTCTGGAGTTCGGCTCCCAGGAGCTGACCTTCGAGGCGCAGGAGCTGCTCGGCGGGTCGCTGTCGATCCTCGCCGTCGTCCTCGTGACGTGGATGGTCTTCTGGATGAAGAAGACCGCCCGGCACCTGAGGTCCGAGCTGCACGGCAGGCTGGACGCGGCCCTCGCCATGGGCACCGGCGCGCTGGTCGCCACCGCCTTCCTCGCCGTGGGCCGGGAGGGGCTGGAGACCGCGCTGTTCGTGTGGGCGTCGGTCCGCGCCTCCTCCGACGGCAGCCACGCGCCGCTGGCCGGCGTGGTCCTCGGCCTGCTGACGGCGGTCCTGCTGGGCTGGCTGTTCTACCGGGGCGCGCTGAGGATCAACCTGGCGAAGTTCTTCACCTGGACCGGCGGCATGCTCGTCGTGGTCGCGGCGGGCGTCCTGGCGTACGGCGTGCACGACCTCCAGGAGGCCCGCTTCCTCGGCGGCCTCGCGGACAAGGCGTTCGACGTCTCGGCGACGATCCCCCCGGACAGCTGGTACGGCACCCTCCTCAAGGGCGTCTTCAACTTCCAGCCCGACCCGACGGTCCTTCAGGTCACGGTGTGGGCGCTGTATCTGATCCCGACGCTCGTCCTGTTCCTCGCCCCGATAGGGTCGGGTCCGTCCGTGCGCGTGGAGAAGCAGAAGGCGACCGATGAGAAGGCTGAGGCTGGAGCAGACCCGGCGGTCTGAGGTACGGCGGCGGCCCGCGCGGGCCCTGGCGGCGGTGGCCGCGCTCGCGCTGGCCGTGAGCGGCTGCGTGACCGTGCACGGCGAGCGGGAGGTCGTGCCGGGGGCGACGCCGGACGAGGCGGCGGCGGCGCTGGCCGGCTTCGTCGCCGCGTTCAACCGCGCCGACCAGGCCAACGATCCGAAGCTCGACGCCGACCGGGTCACCGGCCCGTTCGGCGCGATCAACCAGGCCGGGCTCCGCGCGAAGGCGGTGACCCGGCCCGACGGCAATCCGGACCACCGGCCGCTGGTCCTCCGCGACGCCCGCTACCTGCTGCCCCGGAAGGCCGGCTGGCCGCGCTGGTTCGTCGCGGACACCGACGCCGGCCGGGACGACGGCACCGCCCGCGCCGGCGACCGCTGGCTGGTGGTCTTCGTGCGGGGCGGCCCCGACGCGTCCTGGAAGGCCGCCCATCTGGCGATCGTCGGGAAGGACGCGCTGCCCGCCCTCGCCGAGGAGGGCGGCGACCCGGTGGCGGTGCCCGCCGACGCGACCGGGCTCGCGGTGGCGCCGGGGAAGCTGAGCGCGGCGTACGCCGCCTATCTGAAGGACGGCAGCGCGGGGCCGTTCGCCGCCGGGGCGCACACCGACCAGTGGCGCGCGAAGCGGGCCCGTACCGCCCAGCGGCCCGGTCTGGCCACCCAGTTCATCGACCAGGCCGCCGTGGACGGCGACTTCGCGCCGCTGGCGCTCGCCACGAAGGACGGCGGGGCGCTGGTCTTCTTCGCCAGCCGCCACTTCGAGCGGCAGACGGCCGCCGCCGGCTACCGGCCGAAGGTGGGCGCCGACCTGAAGGCCCTGATGAAGGGCGAGGTCAAGAACACGGTGACCAAGGAGTGGGTGTCGAGCCAGGCCGTCCTGGTGAAGCCCGCGGGCACGGACCGGGACGCGGTCGCCTTCGCGGGCCGCCTCCAGGGCGTGGTGGGCGTCCGGGGCTCGTAGCCCGGCCGCCCTCCCGGCCCCGGGGTCAGCGCGGCAGCGGCCAGGCGACGCCGTGGCCCTCGTGCTCCTCCTCGGCCTCCCGCGCGGCGGCGTGCCGGGCGCAGGCGTCGGTGAGGCGCTCCAGGAGGTTGAGCGGGTCGGGCAGCGGATGCTCGGGGCCGCGGACCCAGGAGACGGCCGGCTGGTCGTCCTCGTCACCGGGGAGCCGGGCGGGCGGGACGAGGACGTAGCTGCCGCGGCAGTGCCAGCGCAGGCCGGGGTGCTCGTCCATGGTCTCGGGGTGGCAGTCCAGCTCGCAGGGCCACCACTCGTCCTCGTCCTCGGGGGTGCCCCGGGTGGCGGTGAAGAACAGCATCCGGCCGTCGTCGCCGGTGCCGTCGGGGGACTCGGCGACCGGGCCGACCTCGACGCCGTCGGCGAGCAGCCGCTCCAGGGCGGCGCGGCCCGCGGCCAGCGGCACGTCGAGGACGTCGTGGACCATGCCGGTGGCGGTGACGAAGTTGGCCCGGGGCTCGTTGCGCGCCCAGCGCTCGATCTGGGCGCGGTCGGTGGTCGACTGGGTCTGCCAGGCGAAGGAGACCGGGTGGCGGGCGGGGGTGGGACAGCCGATCCGCTCGCAGGAGCAGCTGTAGCCCACGGGGTGGGCGGCGGGGGCGAGCGGCAGCCCTGCGGCGGCGACGGCCAGGAGGAGTGTCTCGCGGGTGTTCCCGTCGTCGGCCGCGGCCCTTCCGGGGCGCCTGCGCAGCCATTGTGCGAGTTTGCTCTCCGTGCCGCGGTAGCGGCCGATGCCGTCGCCCATCTATCCCCTCACACCTCATGCTCGCCTGTTCGGCTCCGCCCATGGTCCCACCATCCTGCGCCCCGGGTGACCGGAGTGGAGAACCGGGGGCCGGTGACGGCGCTCACGCCGGACCGGCGGCGGGGCCCGCCGGGGCCGGGGTCAGCGGGGCGCGAGGCCGCGCAGGGCGTGGTCGACGAGGGCGTCGGCGTAGGCGTGGGTGAGGGGGCCGGTGCGGTGCAGCCAGCGGTGGTGGAGGGGGCCGACGAGGAGTTCGGTGGCGATCCGGGGGTCGGTGGCGGGGTCCACGCGCCCGGCGGCGCGGGCGGCCTCGATGCGGCGGGCGAAGACCTGGAGCTGGGGTTCGAGGAGGGCGGCGGTGAAGCGGGCGCCGAGCTCGGGGTCGGTGGCGCCCTCGGCGGCGAGCGCGCGGGTGGGGGCGTCGTAGCGGGGGTCGTTCAGCTCGTCGACGGTGGCGCGCAGGACGTGGCGGAGGTCGGCGGCGAGGTCCCCGCTGTCGGGCAGCTCGGTCTCGCCGGGGGCGGCCCCGGCCTCGGCGGCGGCGCGGGCGGAGAGGTCGAGGAAGGCGTCGAGGAGGACGGCCGCCTTGGAGGGCCACCAGCGGTAGATGGTCTGCTTGCCGACCCCGGCGCGGGCGGCGATCCCCTCGACGGTGGTCCGCGCGTAGCCGGTCTCGGTGACGAGGGCGAGGGCGGCGTCGAAGACGGCGCGGCGGGAGCGCTCGCTGCGGCGGGAGGGGTCGGGGGCCTTGGCGTCGGACATGGCGCCAGCCTACCACCTGGCGAGACGGCGCGTCTCGCCTCCTCGGGGGCGGCCGGGACGCACGCGCGTTCGGGACGCGAACCACCCGAACGGTCCACTGCGCGGGGGCGGGGGAAGGGCGGACCATGGCTCCACCGAAGCGCGACCCGCCCCGGCGGGCCGCCCGTCCGTGAGGAGCCCCTGTTGCGCCCCACTCCGCGCGAGTCCTCGCCCCGCCGCTACCTGATGTGTCCACCCGCGCACTTCACGGTGACGTACTCCATCAACCCGTGGATGGACCCGGCCAAGCCCGTCGACCTGCCGCTCGCCCTCGCCCAGTGGGAGGACCTGCGGGACCGCTACCTGACCCTCGGACACACCGTCGAACTCCTCGACCCCGTCCCGGAGCTGCCCGACATGGTCTTCGCGGCGAACGGCGCGACCGTCGTCGGCGGCCGGGTCCTCGGCGCCCGCTTCGCGCACCCCGAGCGGGCCGCCGAGGCCGGCGCGCACCTCGCGTGGTTCCGCCGCAACGGCTGGGCGGAGGCGGACCTGTGGGCCCCGGAGCACGTCAACGAGGGCGAGGGCGACTTCGCCGTGACCGCCTCCTGGATCCTGGCGGGCAGCGGCTTCCGGTCCAGCCCGCTGTGCCGGGCCGAGGCGCAGGAGTTCTTCGGCCGGCCGGTGATCGGCCTGGAGCTGGTCGACCCGCGCTACTACCACCTGGACACGGCCCTGTGCGTCCTCGACGAGGAGCGCGACGAGGTCATGTACTTCCCCGACGCCTTCTCGCCCGGCAGCCGGTCCGTCCTCGAACGGCTCTTCCCCGACGCCCTGCGCGCCACCGCCGAGGACGCGGCGGCGCTCGGTCTCAACGCGGTCAGCGACGGCCTGCACGTCCTGCTGCCGCAGACCGCAACCGGCCTCTTCGACCCGCTGCGGGCCCGCGGCTTCGAACCGGTCGGGATGGACCTGGGCGAGCTCCTCAAGGGCGGCGGCAGCGTGAAGTGCTGCACCCAGGAGCTGCGCCCCTGACGGCCGCCCCGCCTACTCGGCGGCCGGCTCCGGCGGCCACGCGTCGCCCCACTCCGCGTCCCGGGCCCGCTTGTACAGGGGCCCGTGCCGCTTGGTGACGGTCTCGCGGCCCAGCCCGTCGGGGCCGCACAGCTCCAGCAGCACCTGGCCCTTGCGGATCTGCGGGCGGCGGGTGACGCGCGCCGGGGCGGGCACCGCGGGGACCCGCACCGCCGCCACGTACGCGTACTTCTCGTCCTCGTACGGCAGCGAGCCGCCCTTCACCCGCCGGTGCAGCGACGAGCGGCTGACCCGGGCCGCGAAGTGGCACCAGTCGGTGCCGGGCGCGATCGGGCAGGCGCCGCTGTGCGGGCAGGGCGCGGCGACGGTCAGACCGGCCTCCACCAGGAGGGTGCGGGCGGCGATGATCCGCTCGTAGCCGTCGGGGGTGCCGGGCTCGACGACCACGACGGCGCCGCGCGCGGCGCGGGCCGCCTCGGCGACGAGCGCGGCCCGGTCGGCCTCCGTCAGCTCCTTGAGGACGTACGAGACGGTGACGAGGTCGGTCTCGGGCAGGCGCAGGGCGGTGCCGATCCGCTCGCGCCGCCACTCGGCGTCCAGCACCCCGGCGGCCAGCTCGCGCCCGAGGGCGAGCGCGGGCTCGGCCCAGTCGAGGACGGTGCTGCGCGGCGGGGCCTCCCCCCACGCCCCGGCGACGGCCCAGCTCGCGGCGCCGGTCCCGCCGCCGACGTCGACGTGGCCGGCGGGCACCCACTCCGGCGCGGCGTCCCGCAGCGCCTCCAGGGCGCCCCGGGCCGCCTCGAAGGTGGCGGGCATCCGGTAGGCGGCGTACGCGGCGACGTCGGCCCGGTCGCGGAGCACCGGCGCGTCGGTCGGCGTCGTCCCCCGGTAGTGCGCGATCAGCCGCTCCACGGACTTGGCGGCCTGCGAGGGCGGCAGCCCGTCGAGAAGCCCGGCGAGGGCGGCACGCAGGGAGTCGGCGGAGGCGGAGGAGGCGTTCACCGACCCAGTCTAGGCGTCACCGGAACCACCCCGGGACCGCCGCGGGAGCGCCGCGGAGGCGACCGGACCGGGGCCGGAAGGCCGGTGGCCGGGGCCCTGGTCCCCCGGGTTCAGTTCGCGTGGACCTCGTGCCAGGCGGTCATCGCCGTGTTCCACTGGTCGCCGGTGAGTTCGGTGAGGGAGGCGGGGAAGAGGCCGTCCTCCTCCTTGGCGATGTGCGCGTGGAGTTCGCCGACGGCCTCGGTGAAGGCGGTGCGCTGCCCGGCGTCGTCGAGGTCGAGGGCGGCGAGGAAGGCCGCCAGCTCGCGGTGCTCCCGTACCAGCGCGTCGACGTACGCCGCGTACTCCTCGTTCTCCGCCATCACCGCGAACAGGCCCCGCTCCTCCCCCGCCCAGTGGGCGCGGAGCAGGACCGCCATCTCGGCGGCGAGCTCCGCCGCCCGCGCCCGGTCGCCCGCGTCGAGGGCGCGGACCGCGTCGCCGCCGAGGTCGGTGACGGCCTCGTGCTCGGCGATGAACTCCTTGATGAGGGGAATGTCCCGGCAACCGCAGTAGTGGCACATGCCGGGATCGTCACATCAGAGGGCGGGCTTCTCCCCGGCGGCGCGCCAGGGGCGGCACATCAGCAGGAAGCAGGCGAGCGCGGCGACCGCGCAGCAGAGCTGGACGACGGCCATGGGGACGGCGGTCCGCTCCCCCGCGATGCCGACCAGCGGGGAGGCGACCGCGCCGATGAGGAAGGAGGAGGTGCCGAGCAGCGCGGAGGCGGAACCGGCCGCGTGCGGGGTGCGCATGAGGGCCTGGGCGTTGGTGTTCGGCATGGCGAGGCCCATCGCCGACATGAGGACGAAGAGTCCGGCCGCGATCGGGACGAGGCCGACCTCGCCGAAGACGCCGGTGGTCATGAGGAGCAGGGCGGTGGCGGCGAGGAGGATGACGGTCAGGCCCCAGCCGAGGACCTTGTCGAGGCGGACCCGGCCGACGAGCAGCTTGCCGTTGACCTGGCCGACGGCGACGAGGCCGATCGAGTTGAGGCCGAAGAGGAGGCTGAAGGTCTGCGGGGAGGCGCCGTAGATCTCCTGGACGACGAAGGGCGAGGCCGAGATGTAGGCGAAGAGGACGGCGAAGGCGAGGCCGCCGGCCAGCATGTAGCCGGTGAAGACGCGGTCGGCGAGCAGGCCGCGCATGGTCCGCAGGGCCTGGCCCACGCCGCCCTGCTGGCGCCGCTCGGGCGGCAGCGTCTCGTGGAGGAAGCGCCACACGACGAGGGTGAGGGCGACGCCGATGACGGCGAGGACGTGGAAGACGCCGCGCCAGTCGGTGAGGCGCAGGATCTGGCCGCCGATGAGGGGGGCGACGATCGGGGCGACGCCGGAGATCAGCATGAGGGTGGAGAAGAAGCGGGCCATCTCGACGCCGTCGTAGAGGTCGCGGACGACGGCGCGGGCGATGACGATGCCGGCGGCGCCGGCCAGGCCCTGGAGCAGCCGGAAGGCGATGAGCAGTTCGGCGGTGGGCGCGAAGGCGCAGACGGCGGTGGCGAGGACGTACACGACCATGCCGGTGAGGAGGGGGGTGCGGCGGCCCCACTTGTCGCTCATGGGGCCGACGACGAGCTGGCCCAGCGCCATGCCCGCGAGGCAGGCGGTGAGGGTGAGCTGGACGGTGGCGGCGGGGGCGTGGAGGGAGCGGGTGACCTCCGGCAGGGCCGGCAGGTACATGTCCATGGAGAGCGGGGGGAGGGCGGTGAGCCCGCCGAGCACCAGCGTCACCAGCAGTCCGGCCCGGCGGGCGGCGGTGGCGGGTCCGCCGGCCGCGGCTCCGGGGGCGTCCTCGCGGTGCGGCCGCGCGGGGTCGGCCGCCGGGGCGGGTCCGGGGGCGGGGGTGGGGGCGGGTATGTGTCCCGTGGTCGAGGTCTGGCCGCTCTCCGGCATCGAACAGCTCCCTTTCGTTGAAACCTCACCCATGCTCGCAGCTCGACCGGACCGGTCGATACCCGCACGGACCCCTCGGGGGCGGCGGCGGACGCCGGCGCGGCCCCGTACCGCGCCGGTGTCCGCCTCCGCCCGGCGGGAGGTGACCGAGGTCACGCCGGAGTGAGGCCCGGCCGTCCCGCCTCGGTGACGAAGGAGGCGGCGGTGGTGACGGGCGCGCCCGGCCGGGTCACGTACGGCACCGTGCGGAAGTCGGCGCGGGCGGCCCGCTCGCCGAGTTCGACCGTGAGGTAGCCGCGCCGTCCGTTGAAGAACCTCAGGTGCGGGTTGGCCCGCATGAGCTTGTCGTAGGTGGACGGGCGGTCGGAGCCGTCCTTGCCGCTGGTGATCGAGGTGGCGACGAGTTCGGTGCCGAGGGTGCGGGAGCCGGGGTCGCGGAAGTCGGCCTTGAGGTCGAAGCCGTAGCCGACGTGCACGTCGCCGGTGAGGACCATCAGGTTCTCCACCCCGGCGGACTCGGCGCCCGCGAGGATCCGCCGCCGGGAGGCGGGGTAGCCGTCCCAGGAGTCCATGGAAAGCTTGAAGTCGGGGGTCTCGCGGTCGCGGCGCTCGGCGAGGACGACCTGCTGGGGCAGGACGTTCCAGCGGGCGTCGGAGGCGCGCCAGCCGTCGAGGAGCCAGCGCTCCTGGGCGGCGCCGGTCATGGTGCGGGCCGGGTCCTCGGAGAGCGGTCCCGGGACCTGCCAGCCGTCGCCGTACGCCTGGTCGGAGCGGTACTGGCGGGTGTCGAGGACGTCGAACTGGGCGAGCCGGCCGAACCGCAGCCGCCGGTGGAGCCGCATGTCGGGGCCCTCGGGGAGCTGGGGGCGGCGCAGCGGCTGGTGCTCCCAGTAGGCGCGGTAGGCGGCGGCGCGGCGGAGCAGGAACTCCTCCGGCGGGACGCCGTTCTCCGGGGTGTCGCCGGCGTAGTTGTTCTCGGTCTCGTGGTCGTCCCAGGTGACGACGAAGGGGTGGGCGGCGTGCGCGGCGCGCAGGTCGGGGTCGTTCTTGTAGAGCCCGTAGCGCAGCCGGTAGTCCTCCAGGGTGATCGTCTCCCGGTTGAAGACGGCCGGAAGGACGCGGTCGGTGTAGGCGCGGGCGCCGCCGGTGGCGTTCACCGCGTACTCGTACAGGTAGTCGCCGAGGTGGAAGACGACGTCGAGGTCCTCGTCGGCGAGGTGGCGGTAGGCGGTGAAGTAGCCGTCGTGGTACGCCTGGCAGGAGACGGCGCCGATGCGGAGCGCGGCGGGCCGGGCCCACGGGGCGGGCGCGGTGCGGGTGCGGCCGACCGGGCTGACCCACCGGCCGGTGCGGAAGCGGTAGAAGAACTCCCGTCCCGGCTCCAGGTGTTCGACCTCGACGTGCACGCTGTGGCCGAACTCGGGGTGCGCGGTGGCGCGTCCGCGCCGGACGGTGCGGGTGAAGCGCTCGTCTCGGGCGAGTTCCCAGTGCACGGAGGCCCGTTCGGCGGGGAGGCCGCCGCCGGGCTCGAAGGGGCGCGGGGCGAGCCGGGTCCACAGCAGGACGGAGCCCGGCAGCGGGTCGCCGGAGGCGACGCCGAGGGTGAACGGGTCCTCGGTGACGCGGCGGGCGTCGAGTTCGGCGGCGGCGGCCGCGCCGGCGGCGGGCAGCTGGGTGGCGAAGGCGAGCGCGGCGGCGGCCCCGGTGACGGTGAGGAAGCGGCGGCGGCCGAAGTGGCGTGCGGCGGCCCGGAGTTCCTGGCTGTGCTGCGATGCGGGTGTCATGGTCCCCTCCCCTGGCGATTGGTGTCCGCGGGTATTCGAGGGGGCCGGAACGACATCGCGCCGCCGAGTACATGTCATCCACGTGTCGGACGGATGAGTTCATGGGACACGTGGTTCGCGTACGCTCCCCGGCCATGGACAACGCAGCGGTGACGACGGAGGGCACGGCCATGGACGACACGGCGGCGGGGGCAGAGGCCGCGCGGGGCGCGGGCCGGGGCGTCGCGGTCGTGACGGGGGCCGGCTCGGGCATCGGCCGGAGCGTGGCCCGCGCCCTCGCGGAGGCGGGCTGGACCGTCGCGCTCGCGGGGCGCCGCCGGGAGGCGCTGGAGGAGACGGCGGCCGGACTGCCCGCCGGCCGCGCCCTGCCCGTCCCGACCGACGTCACCTCCCCCGAGCGGGTCGCGGCCCTCTTCTCGACGGTCCTCGACCGCTTCGGCCGCGTCGACCTGCTCTTCAACAACGCCGGTACGTTCGCGGGCGGCGGCACCCCCGTCGAGGAGCTGTCCTACGACACCTGGCGCACGGCCGTCGACACCAACCTGACCGGCGCGTTCCTGTGCGCGCAGGCGGCCTTCCGCGCGATGCGGGAACAGGACCCGCGGGGCGGCCGGATCATCAACAACGGCTCCATCTCCGCCCACGTGCCGCGCCCGCACTCGATCGCGTACACGGCGACCAAGCATGCGATGACCGGCCTCACCAAGTCCCTCTCCCTGGAGGGCCGCCCCTACCGCATCGCCTGCGGCCAGATCGACATCGGCAACGCGGCCACCGAGATGACGGCCCGCATGCGGACCGGCATCCTCCAGGCCGACGGCACCCTCGCGGCCGAACCCGTCATGGACGCGGCGGACGTGGCGGCGACCGTCGTCCACATGGCGGCCCTGCCCCTGGAGGCGAACGTCCAGTTCGCGACGGTCATGGCGACGACGATGCCGTACATCGGACGGGGCTGAGGCGGGGCCGCCGGGGCGGGCCGGTGCGAGGCCGCCGGTCGGCGCCGGGGCGCGGGCGGCGGAGCCGGGCCGCCGACGGGACCGGACGCCCTGACCGGCCCCCGCCCCCGCGCCGACGGCCCCCACCCCGGCCCGTCGGCGCCCGGCTCAGGGCCGTACCCGATCCGCTCAGGCGGCGGGCGCCTGTCCGGTCTCGAAGCGGGCCACACGTCCGTCCTCGACGGTGAACCGCCAGGCGGTCCGCATGGAGCCCCAGGTGTCGTTCGTGTAAGTGGCGACGAGGACGCGCCCGCCCTCGTCCTGGCTCTCCACCGCCATCCGCCCGCGCGAGGAGAACACCTCCCGCTCGGTCCAGGCCGCGAGGTCCCGCTCGGTGCCGTCGTCGGACATGGTGGCGCCGGGCGCGAGGGCGGCGGCGAAGGCGTCCCGGTCGTTCGCGTTGAGGGCGGTGACGAAGGCGCGGACGGCGGGATCGGACAGCTGGCTCTCGGAGATCGTCATCCCCCACCCGTAACATCCCTCCCCCGTACGCCCCCGCATCCCGCCCCGCGCGCTCCCCCGGTCGGGCGAGCCGGGCGCTCCGTCCGACGGACCGGCACCGAAAACGGGCACCCTCCTCCTGCCCGACCCGCCCCGGACCCCTGGAGGAGCCATGCCGGAGAACGACCGGATCGTCAAGCTGTACGCGAAGGGGGCCCCGGTCGGGGTCCTGGACGGAAGGGCGGTCTGCCTCTCCGGCGACGGCCGCCGGGCCGCCGAATGGGCCCTGTCCCCGGCGGACGGCGGCTTCCGCCTCACCGTCAAGGGCACCGAGGACACGCTCACCGCCCCCGGCACCGACCGCGCCCCGGTCCTGGTCCGCCCCGACACCGGCCCCGCCTCGGTCTGGCGCCTCCAGCACGTCACCCCGGCCGGCCTCGGCACGGTCACCGACCCGGCCGCCCTGCGCACCGGCACGTACGTCCTCACCCAGAACGCCCTGCCCCTCGGCCGCGACCTCTTCGAATCCCCGGCCGCCGCCCCGCACCCCATCGTCATCCGCACGGACGACCGAACCCCCCACTGGACGGTGGAAATCCTGCTGTGACCCCCCGGCCGGCCCCGGCCGCCGCCTACCCTCCGGCCATGGACGACGAACCGCTCGCCGCGTGGGCCGAGCGCCGCGACGCGAGGATCGGACAGCTCCGCGCCGTCCCCCTGGTCACCGGCCCCGGCCCGAGGGCCTCCCACCTGAACCCGGACGCCCCCCGCGCCATCCAGCGCTGGAACGGCCACCTGTGGGAACCCCACGGCTTCGCCCCGAACCTCGCCGAAACCCGCCGCCTCCTCTTCCCCACCCCCCACCCCCACCCCCCAACCACCCCCACAGACACCACCCCGCCTCGGCCCGGGCACGGGCAGACACCGGAGACCGGCGCAGGGGGAGAGCGAGGAGAAGAAAAGATAAGGGGTGAGGCAGACGAGTCGGGCTGTACGCCGGGGCCTGTCGGCGAAACGCTATGACCTGTACAAACGTGCAGGGATAGTGCTTCCGTGGCTACTTTGATGACTACGTAACAAGATGTCCCCGCACGGATCGGCCCGGACGGGGACGTCGTCGCTCTTGAGATCAGACAGTCCCCTCAATGCGTTCGAAGATGTCCGCGTCCGTCTCCCGCTGCCAGAGCGGCAGGTCGGACCAGTCGGCAACATATCCGGGCTTCGGGTCTTCGAAGTGCCTGAACATCTGGGCGGTCCAGCAGATCGCGACGAATCGGCCCTTCTGCTCGCGGGTGAGCCGGGCCGCATGCCTGCCGCTGACCTCGATGAAGTCGCGTACCTGCCCATACACGGCGGTGGCGGCTTCGCGCTCCCACTCGGGCGTCTCGTCCCACGGCGTGACGTAGCCAGGCTTGGGCTCGCCGGGATAGTGCTTGTTCACACCGTCGATCCACGCCTCGCGGAAGATCCGGCCGTCATTCATGCGCGTGTCCCTCTCATCATGCGGTGCGCGGAAGCGCCGCGATTCGGTGATCAAGAGTCGAGACTCGGTCATCGGACAGGAACGGGGCAAGACGCCCCCGAACCCCGTCCAGCTTCTTGCCGATGAATCCCGAATTCGACCGGTCGGCCAGTCCGAGCGCTTGCTCCGCGTAGTGCACGATCTGGTCGATGTCCCGTCTGTGCGCCCCGAGCACGGCGAGGTCACTCAGGACAGCAGCGCGGCGACGCAGGGACAGAGGCTGGGCAAGGGCCGTGGTGAGCGCTTCCTCGGCGAGATCAGGGCGGCCCAGTTGGAGGTAGCAGGCCCCTCTCTCCTCTGCCAGGCGGGAGCCGTCGAAGCGGAGCCAGCCGCCGTTGTGGGAGTGAGCGCCGTTGAGTGCATGCACCTTCTCAGCTTCGTCAAGAGCCCGGTTGCACGCGTCGAGGTCGCCCATGGCCGCGTACGCCTGCGCCTGGACGGCCGCGACCCAGTGACGGGTGGAGAGAGCGCCGTCGCCCCTTCGGGCGATGCGAAAAGCTGCCGCAAGCAGGGGTTGGGCAGCAGGCGCGCGGCGCGCGTACAGCTCGACGTACGCGTGGCGGGTCATGGCACACGCCCACAGGTCGTGGTCGCCACCGGCGTAGGCCGCGTTGGCGGCCAGTGTGTAGCACTGCGCGGCGTCGGTGTACCGGTTGGCGTCGAAGAACAGCTCGCCGACAAGCTGGTAGAGGTCGGCCGTCATCCGACACAATCGGGACCGATCCACAGCAGTACGGGTCTCGGTCAGCCCCTTCGCCATCACATCGAGCTGTGCGCGCACCGCGGGGAAGACGACCTGCTTGGAGTCCGATAGCGCGTAGACCTGCCAGAGGCTGCGGTGTAGGGCGTCCCCTGTCTCCAAGAGCGTCGATACTGTCCGCCCTCGGGCGGCCTCATCGGGATCGGGAAGAGCGACCAGCGCACCCGTAACGGCGAGCAGACCCAGGACTTCGCGGCGCTTCATGTCGTCATCATCACCATGGAGGAGGGACGGAGCAGCAGAGAGCTCGGCTGTCTCGGCCGGCTGTTCGTCGAAGAGAAGGGCTTCCAGCGCGGGGAGGGTCACACCCAAAAGCTCTGCGATCTTCGGCCGTTGGTGGGGACGCGGGGTGGCGCGACCCCTTTCCCAACGGACCACGGTGGACGCGGCCACCGAGAGCGCTTCTGCGAATTCCTCCTGCGAGTAACCCCGGGCCGCGCGCCGTACCGCAAAGTGCCTACGCCTGGACGTCATAGGTCTCCCCTCACGAGAACCCTTTCACGCACTCGTACCCGCCACGGGCCAACGCCTGGAAAACGCCCGGATATTGCGCGAGGTCCGCTCTGGGAGAAGGTAACGGATCGTCGTTCACTGGTCACATGCCGCTCGGAGGCCGAAGAACCCTCCGGGCGGCTCCCATGGAAAGGAGCGACCACGTGACGACCTCCGGACTGCCCCGCAGGAACCCTGGCGCCAGTGGCCGTACATACACGCCGTCGGAGTCCCGGCCGGGTGCGCCGAGCCGGGCTCTGCGGGTACGGGCGGCCGGCGGCTGGGAGAGGTTCATGCGTCGCGTCGAGGCCCGGCAGGAGCCAGAGGAGTGAACCCGGTCGGTTCCGACGGCTACGAGCATCACCCGCTTCTGGACATGCGTGTCCGTGACATCGCCTCGCGTGGGGAGGGCGTACTCGTCGCCGTCACACACGAGCTCCACAGCCACGGCACGGTCCGCATCGCGCACATCCGGCCCGCGTCCGGAGTCGAGTGGACGACCGCGGCCGACAACATCCAGGCCGCTCGCCCCTGATCCGCGGCCCGCAGATCGCCGTCCGCGCCCCTGGCGCAGACGGATTCCCGCACCACACCCTTCAACCCAAGGAGTCCCATGACCACCTCTGTCGCACTCCCCCTCCCCACGCGGCCGTGGGGTGCGGGCCGGCTCGCGCCCTACCCGACGGTCATCCGCCGACCCCACGCCACGGTCACCATCGACCCCACGACGCAGCTCGGGGTGTTCCGCGACCGCGCCGGGCAGATGGTCGAGATGGGCAAGCACGGCACCAGCTCCGGTACCGAGACCTCCACGACGACGAACTCGGACTCCCGGAACGACCAGGGTCACGACCAGGACAGCAATCAGGATTGATGGCCATGGTCGAGGAGAGGCCGGTTCTGGTGGCCACCGAGGCGGACGACATCACCGCCGACATGGTGATCACCGAACTCAACCGGCGCGATGTGCCGGTGGTCCGGTTCAACCCCGCCGACATCGGCGAGAACCTCACGGTCTCGGTTCGGTTCGGCACCTGCCCGGCCCCGGTGGTCGGACAGGTGCGCACCCCGTCGAGAACCGCTGATGTGACCCAGGTCCGGTCGGTGTACTGGCGCCGCCCGGAATGGCCCACGTTTCCCCACCTGTCCGCTGATGACTCCCGGTTCGCGGCAGCGCAGGTCCGCTACGGACTCGGTGGCACCCTCTACGCCCTGGGCGGCCCGCTCTGGGTCAACCACCCCCTGCGCGTTGCCGCGGCCGACTACAAACCCGCGCAGCTCGTTCTGGCCCAGCAACTCGGCTTCACCATCCCTCCCACCCTTGTCACCAACGACCCGGACGAGGCCCGCGCGTTCGTCCGGGCTCAGGGACAGGCGATCTTCAAGACACTGCGATGGACCCCCTACACGCGTGATGGCGTACCGGTGACGGGGTGGGCTGCCCCCGTCACGCCCGAAGAGATCGACGACAGCGTTCGGGTCGCGCCCCACCTGTTCCAGGCCCGTGTGGACAAGGTCGCCGATGTTCGCGTGCTGCTCGTAGGCCGGCACACGTTCGCCGTACGCATCGACTCCGGCCTCCTGGACTGGCGCAAGGACTACAGCGCCCTGACCTACACCGTGGAGCACCTTCCCGACCGGGTGGCCAAGGGTCTGCACGCCTACCTGGACCGACTGGATTTGGTATCGGGAAGCTTCGACCTCGCGGTCGA
Organism: Streptomyces termitum; assembly: GCF_014650175.1. Classification (GTDB taxonomy): domain Bacteria; phylum Actinomycetota; class Actinomycetes; order Streptomycetales; family Streptomycetaceae; genus Streptomyces; species Streptomyces termitum. The sequence continues at coordinate 40,784 of NZ_BMUL01000018.1, read as the reverse complement.
CCGGGCGGGGGCCTACTGGTGGCTGGAGCTGAATCCCAATGGACAGTGGGGGTGGCTGGAGACCGAGACCGGCCTCCCGATGTCCGCCGCCTTCGCCGACCTACTCGTACAAGGAGACCGCCGATGACCAACCCGGCATCCGAGCGACGCCGTATGGCGACCGTGCTCGTGAAAGAAGGCGTCCTGAAATCTCCTTGGCTGCGTGAGGCCGTCAAGGCTGTCACCCGCGAGCGGTTCCTCCGCCCGGGAGTCTTCCTGGACGAGGGGCGGACCTGGCGGCCCGTCACCGCCGCCGACACGGACCCTGACGAGTGGCTGAAGATCGCATACAGCGTCGACACCCTCACCACCCAGCTCGACGGCCACCTCACCGCCGACCAGGCCGGCGGACCCGTCGTGGGCGTGCCCACGTCCTCCTCGACCGACCCGGCCACCGTCGTCGGCATGATCGAGACCCTGGACCTCGCTACGGGCCACCGAGTCCTGGAGATCGGCACAGGCACCGGCTACTCCACAGCCCTGATGTGCCACTACCTCGGCGAGGACAACGTCACCACGGTCGAGGTGGACACACAGGTGGCCACCCGGGCGGATGCTGCTCTCGAAGCCGCCGGCTTCTCGACGTGGACGGTGACGGGCGACGGGCTCCTCGGCCACCCGTACCGGGCACCGTACGACCGGGTCATCGCCACCTGCGCGGTCCGCCGCATCCCGTACGCGTGGATCAGGCAGACGAGGCCCGGAGGCGTTGTCCTCGGTACGGTCGGCTCGTGGCCGTGGGGAACCGGCCTCGCGAAACTCGCCGTCGGCGATGACGGCACCGCCGAGGGCTCGATCGTCCGGCGCTCCTCCTTCATGCAGGCGCGGGCCCAGGCAGTGGCCCCCGTGGCTGGCGATCTCTCCGCCCGGACCGCGTACGCGGACAGTGAGCGGCGCACTCAGGTGTCTCCTCTTGTCCTGGAGGAGTGGATGCCCGCCTTCCTTGCCCAGTTGGCGGCGCCCGGCGCTCAGTTCGTCCGTGGGACGGGCGGGGACGGCTCGCCCTTGCGGTACCTGTTCGATCCGGAACGGGAGTCGTTCGCCGAGTTCCTCGTCGGTGACGAGGGCTGGACCGTACGCCAGGGCGGGCCGGTAGCCCTGTGGGAGGAAGTGGAGCGTTCCCTCGTCGCCTGGCAGGACGCCGGGGCGCCGGAAATCGACTCCGTACGGCTCCACGTGACACCAGCGTCCCACCGGTACTGGATCGACCAGGCCCCGTCCCTGTGCTGGGAGCACCGGATTACCTGACCCACCGCCCTTCCGACATGGATGCCGAACCGCTCTCCCAGTGGGCCGAGCGCCGCGACGCGAGGATCGGGCAGCTCCGCGCCGTACCCCTCGTCACTGGTGACAACCCGAGAGCATCGCATCTGAACCCCGATGCGCCCCGTGCGATCCAGCGGTGGAACGGCCACCTTTGAGAGCCGCACGGCTTCGCGGCGAACCTCGCGGAAGCACGGCGCGCTCTATTCCCCCACGCCGAGGCTGCCACCACACCTGAGGCTTCGCAGAAGCTCGGCTCCGGAACTGGCAGGCATCGAAAGCCTTCGACGCTCTGATAACCCGGCGGAAGGGTAGCGAACCATGCCATACCTCTGAAATCTACTCCCAACCGGTAGATCACCGACGGCACAATGACGCCCGTGAGCAACCACATATCCGATGACCCGTGGGCCCAGCGGGTGTACCTCACGTGGCTGGCCCGCGACACTCGCTACGCTCTGGCAGCCCTGGACGCCCTGATCGGCTTTGCGCAGACCACGCCGGCCCCACCAGCCGCCTGGGTCTGCTTCGAGGACTTCCTTTCCTTCCTCGGAAAGGTCTCCCGGACTCTGTGGCCTGCCACAAGAAAAAGCCCGAAAGGGTCCGACGAGGGCTTGGAGTGGCGGGCGAAGCGAGGTCCGTTTCTACGAAGGATTCTCGAGGTGGAGGACTCGTCCCGCTGAAAGCCCGCGAAGTTCGTAACGGAAGCGAGCACTTCGACGAGCGCCTTGACGAGTGGATCGTCAGCCTGCCTCGCCCCACCGTCGAGGAGCGGCAGGCGGGTAGCGAACCCACCTTCCCAGCTCCCCCCATGCGCCTCATCAACGTAGAGACGGGAACGATCCAAGTCGCCGGCGCGGGCCTGGACCTGCGTTGCATGGCTGAAGAACTTCAGCGACTCCTGACCAAGATCGAGGAGCTTGAGCCCTCGGTGGCCGCACTCCCCGCTGACATGGCGGCATTGCTGTCCACCTTGCCCCCGTTTCCGATCATCCCGTTCGACGCACCGGCGCAGAATCCTGGCGGCATTAAAGCCTGGCTTGACGAGCAGGATTCCACCGGTCCCGGGACCGCAACAGAGGACACCGAGGCGTAGACGCGTAACGCGGAGGCCCCGACTCAGCCAACACCCGCACCAAGCCACCCAGCGTGGCTACCTTCATGGCTACTTTCGTAGCCGCGAGGTCCAGTTTGGGCCGGTACGAAACGGGATGGGGCGACGCCCACGATTCTCCGAGAAAAGGCCACTGCCCTGCGATATCGCAGGCAGTGGCCTGAGGGGCAGACGAGTCGGGCTGTACGCCGGGTTCTGTGCCCCGGGACCTCGCGGTCGTCGGGGTGACGGCCATCCATCTAGGACCGGCGTTGCCACCGGTCTCGTGCGGTCTACCCGCGGACTCGGGCGAGCAGCCCTCGATCGTCCGCGCAGGGACACCGGGGTGTCCCCTCTTGACCTTGCTCCGGGTGGGGTTTACCTAGCCGCCTGAGTCACCTCAGGCGCTGGTGGTCTCTTACACCACCGTTTCACCCTTACCGTGGGCCGAGGCCCCCGGCGGTCTGTTCTCTGTGGCACTGTCCCGCGGGTCACCCCGGGTGGCCGTTAGCCACCACCCTGCTCTGTGGAGCCCGGACGTTCCTCGGGGAGATCCGGGGATCTCCACGCGGCCGCCCGCCCGGCTCGTCTGCCGTGGGAGCCATGGTACCCGCCGCCGCCGGCCGTCCTTGACCTTGCCGCGACGTCAGGGTTTCTACTGGGGGCATGCGCATCGGCGAGATCGCGGCGCTCGTGGGGGTCACTCCGCGGGCCGTGCGGCACTACCACCACCTCGGGCTGCTGCCCGAGCCCGCGCGGCGGGCGAACGGGTACCGGGTCTACGGGGTCCGGGACGCCGTGCTGCTGGCCCGGATCCGGCGGCTGACCGAGCTGGGGCTCGGCCTCGACGAGGTGCGGGACGTGCTCGCGGAGGAGGCGGGCCGGGAGCTGGTGGAGGTGCTGGAGGAGCTGGACGCCGACCTCGCCCGGCAGGAGGCCGTGCTGCGGGGGCGGCGGGAGCGGCTCGCGGGGCTGCTCGGGGAGGCGCGGGCCGGGCGGCTCGCCGACGGGGGGCCGGTCTCGCCGGAGCTGGCCGGGCTGCTCGCCGGGCTGGACGGGACGGAGGGGCTGGCGAAGTCCCCGACGGCGGCGAAGGACCGGGAGATCCTCACCCTGCTCGACGCGGTCGTGCCGGACGGGGAGCGGGCCCGGCTGATGGGGCTGATGCACGAGGTCGCCGGGGACGCCGGGCACGTGTACGGGCTGCTGGACGCGCTCGTGGACGCGGCGCCGGACGATCCCCGGGTGAAGGCCGCCGCGCGGGCCCTCGCGCGGCTGCTGCCGCCGGGGATCGGCGGGTTCGCGCTGCCGGAGGCGGGTTCGGGCGGCCTCGCCGACGTGCTCTTCGGCGAGCTCGCGCCCGCCCAGGAGGCGGCCGTGCGGCGGGCGATGGAGCGGACACGGGAGGGAGTGGGGGATGCGGAGGAGTGAGCGGGCGCTGCGCGGGGTCGCGTACGCGCTGCTGCCCGTGGAGGTCGTGGTCCTGGTGCTGCTGCTCTGCGGGGTGCGGATACCGGGGCCCGTCCTGGCGGGCGGGGAGCTGGTGGTGGCGGCGCTGCTCGCCGCCGAGGCGGTCGTGTGGCTCCGGCTGCGGCGGCGCGGGCTCTCCCGGCGGGAGGCGCTGGCGGAGCTCGTACCGGAGAAGGTGCTGCGGCTGGTGGGGCACGAGGTGCGGTTGCTGGTGAGCCTGGCGCGGTGGGCGGGGCGGCGGCCGCACGGGGTCGCGGGGGCCGACGGGGTCTTCCCGCACGCCCGGGACCAGGCCGCCCTGATGTACGGCTTCGCGTTCGTGTGCCTGGTGGAGACCGCCGGGATGGCGTGGCTGCTCGCGCGGTGGCCGGCGGTGCACGCCGTGGTGCTCGTCCTCGACGTCTACACCGTCCTCTTCGTCCTCGGGCTGCACGCCGCCTCCGCGACCCGGCCGCACGTGCTGGCCGGCGGGGTGCTGCGGGTGCGGCAGGCCGCCCATGTGGACGTGCGGATCCCGCTGGACCGGGTCGGGGCGGTGCGGCGCGAGAACCGGTTCACGCACGAGCGGCGGGACGGGGAGCTGGATCTGGCGGTCGGTTCGCAGACCTCGGTGACGCTGGAGCTGACGGAGCCGGTGGGGGTGGCGGGGCTGCTGGGGAAGGTGCGGCGGGTGGGGGTCGTGCGGCTGCACGCCGACGATCCCGACGCGCTGCACCGGGCCGTGCGGGACGCCGTCACGCGGGCGCGAACAGCACCTTCGCCCTGCCCGGATCGGCTTCCGCGAGCCTGACCCGCAGCCAGGAGCCCAGCGGCAGCGGGGCCGTACCGCCCTGGACGCGGGCGACGACCGCCGGGTCGTCGAGGTGGACGGTGCCGGTGGACGGTTCGCGTTCCTTGACGTCGATGACGTACGCGTCGAAGAGTTCGCCGACCCGGTCGGCGAGCAGGGCCGCCTCGACGATGTCGACGGACTCGCGCTCGACGGCGTTGGCGCGGCGCGAGCCGGCGGCCATCTCGTCGGGGAGGGCGGGCAGGGCGGCCCGGACCCATGCGGGCGGCTCGTTCCCGGCGACGGCCGCCACGCACAGTTCGCCCGCGTACCGGTCGACGAGGCGGCGCAGCGGGGCCGTGCAGTGGGTGTACTCGTCGGCGACGGCCGCGTGCACCGCCGGGTCGGGCAGCCGCCCGTCGGTGAAGACGGTGTATCCGGCGCCGCGCAGCAGGGTGGTGCACTCCTGGAGGAAGGCGGCCTGGCGCGGGTCGGCGGGGTCGGCGTTCCTGACCACCTCCGCGTACGGCACGTGGTGCGGCCAGTCGACGCCGAGCGCCTCGGCGGAGCGGCGCAGCCGGGCGACGGCCCCGTCGGGGGCGGTCGGCAGGGTGCGCAGGATGCCGGTGCCGGCGGCGGTCATGAGGTCGGCGGCGGCCATGCCGGTGAGGAGGGAGATCTGCGCGTTCCAGCTCTCGGCGGGGACGGGCGCCCGGTAGGCGAGGGAGTAGCCGTGGTCGCCGGGGACCTCGACGATCTCCTGTTCGGGGACGTCGAGGGAGATCCCGCCGCGTTCGACCTCGCGCTCCTCGCGGAGCCGGCCGATGTCGCGGAGGAGGGCGAGGGGTTCCTCGGCGGTGCCGGAGTCGATGAGCCGCTGGACGCCCGCGTAGTCGAGTCTGGCGCGGCTGCGGACCAGGGCGCGGCGCAGGTCGGTGGCGACCCGGCGGCCCTCGGCGTCGAGGTCGATCCGCCACAGCAGCGCGGGCCGGGGCTCGCCGGGCAGCAGGCTGGCGGCGCCCTCGGAGAGGACCGGCGGGTGGAGGGGGACCCTGCCGTCGGGGAAGTAGAGGGTGAGGACCCGCCGGTGGGCCTCGGCGTCGATCGCCCCGCCGGGCGCCACGAAGGCGGCGGTGTCGGCGATGGCGTAGTGGACGCGGTAGCCGCCGTCGGCCCGCCGGGCCAGGTGCATGGCCTGGTCGAGGTCGGTGGAGGCGGGCGGGTCGATGGTGAGGAACGGCAGGTCGGTGGCGTCGTACGCGGGCAGGCGCGGGTTCTTCGCGGCGGCCTCGGCCTCGGCGAGCACGGCGGGCGGGAAGCCCTCGGGGACCGCGAGTTCGGTACGCAGTGCGCGCAGGGCGGCCCGCAGCGGAGCCTCGGCTGCGCCGGTCACGTGGATGTGGCGGCGGGGCATGGACCGAGCGTAGGGCCGGGGGGCGGGGGCGGCATGTCGTGGGGTGGGGGGAGGAGGTTGGTGGGGGGCAGGAGGCCGGTGGGGAGGAGGCCGGTGGGGAGTGTGGGGCGTACGGGTGGGGTGGGGGTGTGCGGGTGCGGGACGGGGCCGGTGGGGTCGTGGGGCGTACGGCTCGGGTGGGGGACCTCGTACGCTGGCCTGTCGGGGCCGCATCCCCGTTCCCGTACGTACGAAGGAGAACCACCGTGCTCGTCCTGCTGCCGCCCTCCGAAGGAAAGGCCGCCTCGGGGCACGGGGCCCCGCTCAAGCCCGAGTCGCTGGTGCTGCCGGGGCTCGCGGCGGCGCGGGCGGCGGTCCTCGACGAGTTGGTCGAGCTGTGCGTCGCCGACGAGGAGCGGGCGCGCGAGGTCCTCGGGCTGAGCGAGGGGCTGCGCGGCGAGGTCGCGAAGAACGCGGAGCTGCGGACGGCCGGGGCGCGGCCGGCCGGGGAGATCTACACCGGGGTGCTGTACGACGCGCTGGGGCTGGCCACGCTGGACGCGGCGGCGCGGGAGCGGGCCGGGTCCTGGCTGCTGGTCTTCTCGGGGCTGTGGGGCGCGGTGCGGGTGACCGACCGCATCCCGTCGTACCGCTGCTCGATGGGGGTGAAGCTGCCGGGGCTCGGCGCGCTGGGGGCGCACTGGCGGGGCGCGATGGCCCCGGTGCTGCCGGAGGCGGCCGGGGACGGGCTGGTGCTGGACCTGCGCTCGTCGGCGTACGCGAGCGCGTGGAAGCCGAAGGGCGAGGTGGCGGCGCGGACCGCGACGGTGCGGGTGCTGCACGCGCCGACCCGGAAGGTGGTCAGCCACTTCAACAAGGCGACGAAGGGCCGGATCGTACGGAGCCTGCTGGAGGCGGGCGCGGCGCCGGGCACCCCGGAGGAGCTGGTGACGGCGCTGCGGGACCTGGGGTACGTGGTGGAGACGGGCGCGAAGGCGGGGGCGCTGGACGTGCTGGTGGACGAGATCCACTGACCTCGCGTTGCGCGGTGCGCAACGGTCGTTGCGGAGATTGCGGGTGCTGGGCAGGATGAGGTCATGCCCAGCATCCCCGGTCCCTTCGCGCTCGCCCCGCACTCCCCCGTCGTCCCCGTGGTCGTGGTCGAGGACGCCGCCGACGCGGTGCCGCTGGCCCGCGCCCTGGTCGCGGGCGGACTGCCGCTGATCGAGATCACCCTGCGCACCCCGGCCGCGCTCGACGCCGTGCGGGCGGTCGCCGCCGAGGTCCCGGAGGCGGTGGTCGGCGCGGGCACCGTCGTGTCGGCGGCCGGTGCCGTGGACGCGGTACGGGCCGGGGCCCGGTTCCTGGTGAGCCCCGGCTGCTCGGCGCGGCTGCTCGGGGCGCTGCGGGAGACGGGCGTGCCGTTCCTGCCGGGCGTCTCGACCGCTTCCGAGGTGCTGGGCCTGCTGGAGGAGGGCGTCACGGAGATGAAGTTCTTCCCGGCGGAGGCGGCGGGCGGGGTCCCCTACCTGAAGTCCCTGGCGGGCCCGCTGCCGCAGGCCCGCTTCTGCCCGACCGGCGGCGTCTCGGCGGCCTCGGCCCCCGCCTACCTCGCCCTGCCGAACGTGGCCTGCGTCGGCGGCACCTGGATGCTCCCCCCGGACGCCCTCGCCACCCGCGACTGGCCCCGCATCGAGTCCCTGGCCCGGCAGGCGGCGGCGCTCCGGGGCTAGGGCCTGTCCGGAAGGCCCCTCCGGGCGTACGCGGGGCTGGTCCCTCGGGGCCACCACCGTTTTCCCCGGGGCGGCTATCTGCGCAGGTGCGAGGTGTCGTTGAGGAGGCGTACGGAGGCGTTGCCGTCGGAGTAGTAGGCGACGGCCGACAGCGACGCGGCCGACAGGTCCATCTTGAACAGCGACTCCGGCGGGGCGCCGAGCGCCAGCCGGACCAGGGTCTTGATGGGGGTGACGTGGCTGACGAGCAGCACCGTCCGGCCCGCGTGGGCGGCGGCCAGCCGGTCGCGGGCGGCGGCGACCCGGCGGGTGACGGCCGCGAAGCTCTCGCCGCCGCCGGTGGGCGCGGCCTTCGGGGAGGCGAGCCAGGCGTCGAGGTCCTCGGGGTGGCGCTCGCGGACCTCCGCGAAGGTGAGGCCCTCCCAGGCGCCGAAGTCGGTCTCGCGGAGTCCGGGCTCGACGGCGACGTCGAGCCCGAGGCGGGCGGCGACGGTCTCGGCGGTCTGGCGGCAGCGGAGCAGCGGCGAGCTGACGACGTACCGGATCGTGCCGCGCGCGGCGAGCGCGTCGGCGACGGCGGCGGCCTGGCGGCGGCCGGCCTCGGACAGCCCGGGGTCGCTCCCCCCGCTCCCCGAGAACCGCTTCTCGGGCGTGAGCGCGGTCTCCCCGTGCCGCAGCAGCACGAAGGTCGCGGGCGCGGACAGATCGGGCGCGGGCCCCGCCGGAGCCGGGTCCGGCACCGGGTCGGCGGACTCCGCCGGATCCGGGGCCACGCCCGGGTCCGGGGCCGTGTCCGCCTCGACCGGCCACAAGGTGTCCGGGACCGGCACCGAAGAAGGGGCCGGTGCTGCGGCAGGGGAAAGGTCCGCCGCCGGAAGGCCGGTCGCGGGGAGGCCCCCCGTCGGGGTGTTCGTGAGGGCCACGCGGGCGCGGGCCGCGCCCGCCGCCGCGTCGCCGGGCGGGCCCGACGGGGGCGGGGCGGCCGCGCGGCGGGCCGCCGAGGCGTCGCGGGCGGACGGGGTCCACCGCTCGCCGCGCTTGCCCGCGTCCATCGCCTCGTTGGCCAGCCGGTCCGCGTGCTTGTTGCGCTCGCGGGGGATCCACTCGTACCGGACCCGGCCGGCCGGGAGGACCCGGGCCGCCTCCGCCGCCAGGGGCTTCATGTCCGGGTGCTTGATCTTCCAGCGGCCCGACATCTGCTCGACGACGAGCTTGGAGTCCATCCTGACCCGGACGGCGGCGTCGGGCTCCAGGGCCGCGACGGCGCGGAGGCCCGCGATGAGGCCCTTGTACTCGGCGACGTTGTTGGTGGCGACGCCGATGTACTCGGCGGCCTCCGCGAGCGTCTCGCCCGTGGCCGGGTCCAGGACGACGGCCCCGTAACCGGCGGGCCCGGGATTGCCCCGGGAGCCGCCGTCCGCCTCGACCACGAGCTCGCGCATTACAGGCCGGACTCGGCCGTGCGGACGAGGATCCGGCGGCAGTTCTCGCAGCGCACGACCGTGTCCTTGGCGGCGGCCCGCACCTCGTTGAGCTCGGTGATGTTGAGCTCGATGTGGCAGCCCTCGCACTTGCGCTGGTAGAGGCGGGCCGCGCCGATGCCGCCCTGCTGCTCGCGCAGCTTCTCGTACAGCTTGAGCAGATCGGCGGGGACGGCTCCGGCGACGACCTCGCGCTCCTTGGCGACGGTGGCGGCCTCCTCGTCGAGGACGGTCTGCGCGGCGTCCCGGCGGCCGGTGGCGTCGTCGGTCTTGGCCTGGACGGCGTCGACCCGGCCGGTCAGCTCGCCGACCCGCTCCTGCGCGGACTCCCGGCGCTCCATGACCTCCAGGACGATCTCCTCCAGGTCGCCCTGGCGCTTGGCGAGCGAGGTGATCTCGCGCTGGAGGTTCTCCAGGTCCTTCGGGGAGGAGACGGCACCGGAGTCGAGCCGCTGCTGGTCGCGGGCGGCGCGCTGGCGGACCTGGTCGACGTCCTGCTCGGCCTTGGTCTGCTCGCGGGCGCAGTCGCTCTCCTCGGTCTGCGCGGCGACGAGCAGGTCGCGCAGCTGGTTGAGGTCCTTGCTCAGCGCCTCGATCTCCGCGTGCTCGGGCAGCGCCCTGCGCTTGTGGGCGAGCTGCTGGAGGCGGACGTCCAGGGCCTGGACGTCGAGGAGGCGGATCTGGTCGGCGGGCGCGGCGTTCAGTTGGGGGCTCCAGGAGAGGTGTGGCCGGAGGGAGCGTGCGAGGCGCCCTCCGGAGGGGTGGCGGCGGGGACGAAGTGGGCGGACCAGGGGTCGGTGACCGTCTTCGAGACGTGGACGCGGAGGTCCCAGCCGCGGCGGTCGGAGATCTCGTCGAGCTGGGCGGCGGCCAGCTCGCACCAGGGCCATTCGGTGGCCCAGTGGGCGGCGTCGACGAGGCCCAGCGGGGAGCGCTGGGTGGCCTCGGAGACGGGGTGGTGGCGCAGGTCGGCGGTGAGGAAGGCGTCCACACCGGCGGCGCGCACCGCGTCGAAGAGGCTGTCGCCGGAGCCGCCGCTGACGGCGACCCGGCGGACGGTCGCGCCGGGGTCGCCGGCGACGCGGACGCCCTGCGCGGTGGCGGGCAGCCGCGCCGCGGCGCGGGCGGCGAAGTCGGCGAGGGTCTCGGGGCGGTCGAGCTCGCAGATCCGGCCGAGGTTGTTCTCGGGGACGAGCGGCCCGGTGACCCGCAGGCCGAGGGCACCGGCGAGGGCGTCGGAGACGCCGGGGTCGGCGGTGTCGGCGTTGGTGTGGGCGACGTGCAGGGCGACGTCGTTCTTGATCAGGGTGTGCACGACGCGGCCCTTGAAGTGGCCGGCGGCGACGGTCGTCGTCCCCCGCAGGTAGAGCGGGTGGTGGGTGACGAGGAGGTCGGCGCCGAGCGCGACGGCCTCGTCGGCGATCTCCTGGACGGGGTCGACCGCGAAGAGGACCCGGGTGACCTCGGCGTCGGGGTCGCCGCAGACGGTGCCGACGGCGTCCCACGACTCGGCCCGCTGGGGCGGCCAGAGGGCGTCGAGCTCGGCGATGACTTCAGACAGACGGGGCACGGAGGAAAGGCTACCTGTCCCGCGCGCCCGGCCGTCCTGGCCTGTGGACAACCCCGGCCGCGCCCCCGTTCCCGCCCGTCCCGGCCTGTGGACGACTCCCGGCGATCCCCCGTTCCCGCCCGTCCTCCCCTGTGGACGGCCTCCGCCGTTCCCCCGTCCGGGCCTGTGGACGACTCCCGACGGCCCCACGACGACTCCCGAGGACACCCCGAGCACCCCGGGGACGGCACCGGAAACGGCTCCGCCGTACGGCCCCGGCAGGGCCGTACGGCGGAAGGTCCTTCCCGGCCTGTCCCGGCCGGGTGACCGGGGTGGCCAGGAAGGCCGGGGAAGCCGGGGAGCCCTGGGTAGCCAAGGCGGCCGGGGCGACCAGGGAGGGGCCGGTTACTTCACCAGGTCCGCGCGCAGGTCGTCGAGGACGCTGTTCGCGGCGGTCACGCCGAGGCCGAGGTACCAGGTCTCGTCCGGGACGTCCTTGGCCTGGCCGGCCTTGACGGCCTTGAGGTTCTTCCAGAGCGGGTTGCCCTGGGCGGCGTCCTTCTTGGTGGCCTTCGCCTCGCCGTAGACGCCGGTGAAGATCCAGTCGCCGTCGGCCTGGTCGATCTTCTCCGGGCTGACCTCGACGGCGAGTTCGTTCACCTGCTGGTTCTTCGGCCGGGGCAGGCCGGTGTCCTCCAGGATGGTGCCGATGAAGGACGCCTTCGCGTAGAGGCGGATCTTGCCGGGGAGGTAGCGGACCATCGAGATGGTCGGCTTGTTCGGGCCGACGTCCGTGCCGAGCTGCTTCGCCTTGGTCTCGTACGCGGCGAGCTTCTCCTTCGCCTCGGCGGTCTTGTCGAGCGCGGCGGCGTTGAGGAGGTAGTTCTCCTTCCAGGTGAAGCCCGGGCGGATGGAGAAGACGGTGGGGGCGATCTTCGACAGCTCGTCGTACTTGTCGGCGGCGCGGAGCTGGCTGCCGAGGATGAGGTCGGGCTGGAGGTTGGCGATCGCCTCCAGGTTGAGGTTGTTGATGGTGCCGACCGACTTGGGGCTGCCGGCGTCCTTGGCGAGGTAGCCGGGGATGCCGTCGTCGCCCTCGGAGGGGGCGTAGCCGACGGGCTGGACGCCGAGGGAGACGACGTTGTCGAGCTCGCCGACGTCGAGGACGACGACCCGCTTGGGGGCGGCCTTGATCTCGCTCTTGCCCATGGCGTGGGTGAGGGTGCGGGGGAACTGGCCCGGCTTGGCGTCGGTGCCCAGGGCGGCGGTCTTGGCGGCCGCGTCGCCGAAGTCCTTGCCGCCGGTGGCGACGTCCTTCTTCTTCGCCGTGTCCTCCTTCTCGGAGGCGCTGGACGAGCCGTCGCCCCCTCCGCAGGCCGCGAGGGAGAGCGCGGCGGCGAGGGCGACGGCGGCGGCGGTGCCGCGGCGGCGGAGGGACATCGGAAGGCTCCTCTTCGATGGCGTACGTCGAGGTGGGACGGCGGACGGGCGGACCGGAGCGGAGCCGGAAGGTCCGCTTAGGTTCGCCTTACCTTACGTACCCCTGACCCCATCAGCACAACCGGCCCCCTCCGCTCGACGGAACGACGCGACCACCACCCTTATGTGTGAAGTGCGGGGGCTCGTGTTGTTCGGCAGGAAGTGCGAAAACTAGCTTCGTGGCCGGAGGTGACGAGTCGATGACAGCGTGTGCCATCGAGACCGCGGCCGAGGACGGCGACGAGGAGGGCGCCCGTGCGGGGACGGCCGTCCCCCGCCCGGCGGGCTTCGCGACCACCGCGAACGGCGCCTACGCCGCCCGGCTGGCGGGCACCGGGGACGCCCTGTACGCGGAGCGCTGGACCCTCGACGGCCCGGAGCCGTACGCCGTGCCGCTCCCCCTCGACCAGCCGGAGGACGCGGACGCGCAGCTGGCGCCGCTCGCCGACGGCCGGGTCCTGGTCTGCCGCCGGGTGGACGGCCGGCGCCACACCCTCTCGCTGCTGTACCCGACCGGGCCCGGCACCGGCGAGCTGCGGCTCGGCGCGGTCGAGGTGCCCGGTCCCGGCCGGCTGGAGCTGCTGCCGCCCTCCCCGGACGGCATCTGCGCCTACGCCCTGTACGCCGGTCCCGAGACCACCACCCTGTGGCTGGTGGCGGGCGGCGCCTTCGGGCCCGAGCGGATCGCGGAGCTGCCGGGCCGCTGCACGGGCGGGGTCTGGCTGGACCGCACGGGCCGGATGCTGGCCCTGGACCGGCGGCTCGGCGACGGGCCGGTGAAGGCGGTCGCGGTGGACCTGGAGCGGGGCGGCGAGATGTCGCCGCTGCTCCAGATCACCGAGACGAGTGACGACCGGCTGCTGCTCGCCGACCCGGACAGCGGACTCCTGCTGATCCGGTCGGACGCCCCCTCGCCGGGGCACGAGCGGCTCGGCTGGGGGGTGCTGGGGAGCCTGCTGCCGGTGCGGTTCCCCGAGTGCCTGCGGCTGGACGACGCGGCGGTGACGCCCTTCGCGGTGCAGCCGGGGCAGGTGCTGATGCCGGAGAGCTGCGGGGTGGCGCTGCGGATCGACGCGGCGGCCGGTTCCTGGGTGGGGCTGTGGCGGCCGTCGGGGCGGCGGATGCACCAGGTGGCGGCGCCGCCCGGGTGGCTGGCGGGGGCCGGGACCTGGTCGCCGGAGGGCGTCCTGAGGCTGCCGTGCTCGACGCCCGAACTGCCCTGCGCGCTGGCCGGTCTGACGGTGCCTCCGGAGCCGGAGCCGGAGCCCGGCCGGGAGCCGGGGGCGGAGTCCGCCGCCGGGGCCGGCGCCGCCCCGGCGCTCCCGCTGCGGCCCGTCCCGCTCCAGCAGGCGCCGCTGACGGACGGTCGGCCCGCTGGCTAGACTCGCGCCCGCACCATGCACGGCACGAGCAAGTCAACGGGGTGAGTACGACCATGACGGAGAACAGCACGGAGACGGCGGAGGAGTCGCGGGACACGGGTGCCGGACGGCACCGGGGCCAGGCGGCCCCCGTGGAGGAGCCCGCCTCCTCCGCGCCGCACGGCCGGCACCGCCGCGAGGAGGAGCGCCGGACGGTTTCCGCGGGGGCGTGACCGCGCCGCCACGGAACGCGGGGCCCCGGGGATCGCTCCCCGGGGCCCCGCGCCGTCCCCTGTCTCTTCCTTCTCTTCTCCCCTGCCGTCCCCGGCGGCTCAGCCCTTCTTCAGGCCGAGGACCTCGGAGGCCGCGAAGGTCTCTGTGGCCGGGCGCTCCGCGAAGTACGGCGTGAGCAGTCCGTCCAGTTCCTCGTGGCCGAAGACCTCCTTGGCGGTGTCGAACTTGGCCGCCACCCGGGGCCGCTCGACGACCGCGACCATCCCGCCGTGGACGACGAGCAGCTGCCCGTTGACCCGGGCCGCGGCCGGCGAGGCGAGGTAGCCGACGAGCGGCGCCACGTGCTCGGGCGACAGCGGATCGAGGTCGTTCTCTCCCGCGGGCTCGGCGAAGCCGGCGAAGACGTCCTCGGTCATCCGGGTGCGGGCGCGCGGGCAGATGGCGTTGGCGGTCACCCCGTAGCGGGCGAGCGCGAGCGCGGTGGAGGTGGTGAGGCCGACGATGCCGCCCTTGGCCGCCGCGTAGTTGGGCTGTCCGGCGGAACCGGCGAGGAACGCCTCGGAGGAGGTGTTGACGATCCGGCCGTAGACGCCGGTCTCCCCCGCCTTGGCGCGGCCCCGCCAGTGCACGGCGGCGAAATGGGTGGTGTTGAAGTGGCCCTTGAGGTGGACGCGGATCACCGAGTCCCACTCGTCCTCGCTCATCGAGAAGACCATCCGGTCGCGCAGGATGCCCGCGTTGTTGACCAGGACGTCGAGCTTGCCGAACTCGGCGACCGCGAGGTCGACCATGCCCCGCGCGGTCTCGAAGTCGGAGACGTCGCCGAGGTGGGCGACGGCCCGGCCGCCGGCCGCGGTGATCTCGGCGGCGACCTCCTCCGCGGGGGCGGCCGACGCCTCCCCGGAGCCGTCCCGGCCGGGCTGCCCGTAGTCGTTGACGACGACGGCGGCGCCGAGCCGGGCCAGTTCGAGGGCCTCGGCGCGGCCGAGGCCGCGCCCGGCGCCGGTGACGATCGCGCTCAGTCCGTCGAGCGGACGTGACATGTCGGGTCTCCTCAGATCTCGATGCAGGTGCGCAGGGCGACGCCGGTCCGCATCTGCTCCAGGGCCTCGTTGACGCCCGCCAGCGGGACCCGGTGGGTGATGAGCGACTCCAGGTCGACGCGGCCCGCCCGCCAGAGCGCGATGGTCCGCTCGTACGAGCGCAGCACGTCGCCGCCGCCGTACATGGAGGGCAGGATCCGCTTCTCGTCGAAGAACAGCTCGAACATGTTGAACTGGAGGAAGTCGTCGAGGGCTCCGGCGCCGACCACGCAGAGGGTGCCGCCGCGCCGGGTGGTCTCGTAGGCGGTGCGGGCGGTGGCGGACCTGCCGACGACCTCGAAGACGTAGTCGAAGCCCTCGCCGCCGGTGATCCGCTGCTTGGCGTCGGCGAGCGCCTCGGGGGCGACGGCCTCGGTGGCGCCGAAGCGGAGCGCGGCCTCGCGGCGGGACTCGACCGGGTCGACGGCGACGATCTGGGCGGCACCCTGGAGCTTCGCGCCCTGGATCGCGGAGATGCCGACGCCGCCGCAGCCGATGACGGCGACCGACGAACCGGCCTCCACCTTGGCGGTGTTGACGGCGGCGCCGAGGCCGGTGGTGACGCCGCAGCCGATGAGAGCGGCGATGTCGAAGGGCACGTCGTCGGGGATCGGGACGGCGCAGCCCGCGTCGACGACGACCTCCTCGGTGAAGGTGCCGGTGCCGGCGAAGCCGAAGACGTCGCCGCCGGGGCGCTTGAAGTTGGGGGTGCCGGCGTTCATGAAGCCGGCCAGGCAGAGCTGGGACTGGCCGCGCCGGCAGGCGGGGCAGGCGCCGCAGGCGGGCAGCCAGCAGAGCAGCACCCGCTGACCGGGGGCGAGGTGGGTGACGCCGTCGCCGACGTCGAGGATCTCGCCCGCGCCCTCGTGGCCGGGGACGAAGGGCGCGGGCTGCGGCAGGACGCCGCTCATGGCGGAGACGTCCGAGTGGCACAGGCCGGTGGCCCGGACCCGGATCCGCACCTTGCCGGGGCCGAAGCCCACCGCCTCGACGTCGTCGAGGACCTCCAGTTTGTCCTGGCCGATCTCGTGCAGTACGGCTGCGCGCATGGTGCGGCTCCAATCAGCGTGCGGATCAGGAGTGTTCGACGACCGTGTCGGCGAGGACGGGGGCGTCGTCGCGGTCGGCGGCGGTGACCGCGACCTGGACGCGCCCCGCGTCGGCCCACATCCGGAGGCGGAGGGTCTCGCCGGGGAAGACGATCCCGGCGAAGCGGGTGCGGTAGGCGCGGACCCGGGTGACGTCGCCGTCGAGGAGGGTGTCGACGACGGCCTTGAGGGTCATGCCGTAGGTGCACAGGCCGTGCAGGATGGGCCGGTCGAAACCGGCGAGCTTCGCGAAGTCGGGGTCGGCGTGGAGCGGGTTCCAGTCGCCGGAGAGCCGGTAGAGCAGGGCCTGCTCCTCGCGGACGGGCCGCTCGACGGTCCGGTCGGGGGCGCGCTCGGGGAACGGGAGGCGGTCGGAGGGGCCGCGGTCGCCGCCCCAGCCGCCCTCGCCGCGGACGAAGATCTGGGCGTCGGAGGTCCACAGCGGGCCGTCGTCGTCGGCCGCCTCGGAGCGCAGGACGAGGATGGCGGCCTTGCCCTTGTCGTAGACGGCGGCGACGCGGGAGGTGGAGACGGCCCGGCCGCCGGTGGGCAGCGGGCGGTGCAGGGTGATCGACTGGCCGCCGTGCAGGACGGCGGCGAGGTCGATGTCGATGCCGGGGGCGGAGAGGCCGCCGACGACTCCCATGCCGGCGCCGGCGACGGTGGCGAAGCTGGGCAGCACGTGGAGCCGGGATTCGAGGGTGTAGCGCAGTTCGGCGGGGTCGGTGGCGGGGGTGCCGGCGCCGAGCCCGAGGTGGTAGAGCTGCACGTCCTTGTGGTCCCAGGCGATCTCGGCGCTGCGGGGTTCGGCGGCGAGGGCCTTGGCGGCGTCAATGGGCATCGACTTGCTGCTCCTCGGTTTTCCCTGGAGTGGAAGACCTCGGCGCGACCGTCCGCACCGTCGGTCGCGCCGAGGCCGTGCGGGGACCGTCCCGGACGCGCCGATTAGAACGCGTTCCAGTTCGGTGTCCCCCATGTATAGCGGAGGGGCCGGAGGTTGGGAACCCTTGCACGGCAAGACTCCTGACGATGCGTCAGACATGGTGGCGGGGCCGGCACCCGGGACATTTGTCACCGCCGGGACCGTACGCGCGCTCCTGCCGCGGGGTGCCCCCCGCTCCGTACCTTCGAAGACATGACGAACGAACCCGCGGCCGTCTTCGAGGCGGTCACCAAGTCCTACGGCTCCGTCCGCGCCGCCGACGGCCTGGACCTGACCGTCCGGCGTGGCGAGACCCTCGCCCTGCTCGGCCGCAACGGCGCCGGCAAGTCCACCGCCATCAGCATGCTCCTCGGCCTCGACACCCCCGACAGCGGCCGGATCTCCCTCCTCGGCGGCACCCCCGAGCAGGCCGTCCTCGCGGGCCGGATCGGGGCGATGCTCCAGGAGGGGCGCGCGGTCTCCCGCGTCACCGTCCGCGAGCTCGTCGGCTTCGTCGCCCGGACCTACCCGGCGCCGCTGCCCGTCTCCGACGCCCTCGCCCTCGCCGGGCTCACCGCCCTCGCCGACCGCCGGGTGGACCGGCTCTCCGGCGGCCAGGCCCAGCGGGTCCGGTTCGCCGTCGCGCTGGCCGGCGACCCGGAGCTGATCGTCCTGGACGAGCCGACCTCCGCCCTCGACGTCGAGGCCCGCGCCGAGTTCTGGGAGGCCATGCACGGCTACGCCCGGCGCGGCAACACCGTCCTCTTCTCCACCCACTACCTGGAGGAGGCCGACACCGCCGCCGACCGGATCGTCGTCCTCGACGCCGGGCGGATCGTCGCCGACGGCACCTCCGAGGAGCTCAAGCGGGCGGCCGGCGGCGCCGTCGTCTCCTTCGACCTGGCCGGCGCCCCGTCCGCGTACCTCTCCGACCTGCCCGGCGTGACCGAGGTCGAGATCCGCGGCGACCGCGCCCGGCTCCGCACCGACGACTCCGACGGCACCGTCCGGGCCCTCGCCGCCCGGGACGCGATCCGGGGCCTGGAAGTGGCCCCGCTCGCCCTCAACGACGTCTTCCTCTCCCTCACCCGCGGCCGCGCGGCCACCCCGGAAACGGAGCCCGTCCGATGAGCACCCCGATCCTCTCCACCACCGCCGCCTACATCGGCCTGGAGACCCGCCGCGCCCTGCGCGACCCCGGGTTCGTCATCTCCACCATCGGCGTCCCGGTCATGATGTACCTCCTCTTCACCAACCTCGGCGGGCAGAACGACCCCGCCTACAAGGCCGTCGCCATGGTCGGCATGGCCGCGTACGGCGCGATGGGCGCGGCCCTCTCGCTGGGCACCGGCGTCGCCGAGGACAAGTCCACCGGCTGGCTGCGGCAGTTGCGGATCACCCCGATGACCCCGCGCCGGGTCGTCACCGGGCGGGCCCTCACCGGCACCGTCGTGGTGCTGCCCGCCATCGCCTCCATCCTGCTGGCGGGCGCCCTGGTCAACGGCGTACGGATGGCGCCCGCGCACTGGGCGGCGGTCGCCCTCGCCCTCTGGCTCGGCTCCTTCCCCTTCACCCTGCTCGGCCTCGGCAACGGCTACCGGCTCTCCGCCCAGACCGCCGGCGTGGTCAACGTGGCCTGCAACCTGGGCCTGGCGGTCGTCGGCGGCCTGTGGTTCCCCGTCTCCCTCTTCCCCGGCTGGCTGGCCACCCTCTCCTCCTGGACGCCCACCCACCGCTTCGCCGAGCTGGGGGCCGCCCTGTCCGAGGGCCGCGCGCCGAGCGCGACGGCGCTGGCCGTGCTCGCCGCCTGGGCCGCGGTCTTCGGCGCCTACGCCGCGATCTCGTACCGTCGTTCCGCACGCACGGTCTGACAGGGGGCGCGGGACATGGGAAAGCGGTGGCGCAAGCGGTGCGAGACCCGGGAGGAGCGGGGCCCCAGCGGGCTCAGCCTCCTGCCCTGGCTGCTGATGGGGATGGGCTCGCTCTCCCACCTCATCAGCGGCGAGGCCGCCAACCCCTGGCTGGGCATGGCCGGACTGCTGACCTTCAACACCCTCTACATCGCGATCGTCTTCCGCGCCTTCGACAAGACCCGCCGCGACACCCGGACCACCTGGACGCTGCTGGCCTCGCTCGCCGCCGTCACCTTCGCCCTCGCGGGCGGCTACGGCCGCGAATGGCTGCTGCTGTTCCCGCTGCTCGGCCTGGCGCTCGGCGCGGTCGCCCGGGGCGGCCGGCAACTGCGGTTCCTGACCCTCCCGCTGGTCGTGGCGGTCGCGGCGATCACCTTCTGGCGGGACGGCTGGGACTCCATCGGGATCGTGTACGGGACCTTCATCTCGACCATGGTGACGGCGGCGATCCTCGCGCTGAACGAGACGGTCCGCGAACTGCGGGCCACCCGCGAGGAGCTGGCCCGCTCCGCGGTGGAGAAGGAGCGGCTGCGCTTCTCCCGCGACCTGCACGACCTCCTCGGCCACACCCTGTCCGTGATCGTGGTGAAGTCGGAGGCGGCCCGCCGCCTCGCGCCGCGCGACCTGGACGCGGCGCTCGGACAGATCACGGACATCGAGTCCGTCGGCCGGCAGGCGCTCACCGAGATCCGGGAGGCCGTGACGGGATACCGGGAGGGCAGCCTGGGCACCGAGCTGGACCGGGCCCGCTCCGCGCTGACCTCGGCCGGTGTGGAGCCGGTGGTACGGCGCTCGGGACCGCCGCTGGAGCCGACGGCCGAGGCGCTGCTCGGCTGGGTGGTCCGCGAGGCGGCGACCAACGTGGTCCGGCACGCGGGCGCCGCCCGCTGCGAGATCGTGGTCACCGGCGGCCCGGACCGGGTCCGGCTCACCGTCACCGACGACGGCCGCGGCCCCCTGCCCGGCCCCTCCGGCAGCGGCCTCCTCGGCCTGCGCGAACGCCTCGCGGCGGCCGGCGGCACCCTCGCCACGGGCCCCGCCCCCGGCGGCGGCTTCCGCCTGACCGCCGAACTCCCGGCGACGGCGGACACGTCCCTCGCGTGAGGGCGCCGGAAGCGAAGCGGCGACCACCGCTCTCGCCATGACCCGCGCGCTCCCCGGGAAAAGCCCCGCCCCCTCCCGAACATCCGGGCTGGGACGGGGCTTTCCGCGTACGCGGAGACCGGGCTACTGCTCCTTGACGTTCGCGATGAACGCGGCGAAGGCGGCGGCACCGACGGCCACGACCGGACCGGCGGGAACCTTCGAGTCACGGACGGGGACGATGCCCTGCGGGGCGACGTTGGTGGCGACCTCCACGCAGTTGCCGTCGTTGTTGCTGTAGGAGGACTTGAACCACTGCGGATGAAGCGTCACGAGAAAGCCTTTCGTACCTCGCGGATCATGGCCACCGTCGCCGCTTGCGACAGGGCTTCGGCTTGCACCTGATGGTAGTTCTTGAGCAGGGCCAACACCGAGTCCGTGTTGCGCTCCATGTGCCCTCGAATCTGAGACTCGGCATACGCGAGAACGGTCATGTCGGGCATGGTCAACAGGTTGAGCGGCAGGTCAAGTGCCCTGTGCTCGCCCATTTCGTACGGCGCGATCTGCACCATCGTGTTGGGCGAGGCGGCGACCTCCAACAACCGATCGAGTTGTTCGGCCATGATCGCAGGACCGCCGACCCTGCGCCGAACGCAACTTTCGTCCAGGACCATCAGCATCATCGGCGGACGCTCCCGCACAAGGGCTGCCTGCCGTTCCGCGAGGAAGCGAACCCGGCGATCCGCTCGCCCGGGTGTGATGGTGCCGCGCCGGACGTTGCTGTCCGCCAGGCATCGGGCGTACGCGGGGGTCTGCAGCAAGCCGGGCACGATGCCGATCTCGTACAGGCGGATCTCTACGGCCTTTCCCTCGTTGGCGACGTACTCCGGGAACCCCTCAAGAAGTGGGCCGGGCCGCGTCTTGTACCACTCGCGCTCTAGAGAGTCGACGCTCCCCTTGGTGCCGAGGATCTCGTCCATCTGCACCGAGAACGGAAGGGAAGGTGGCTTGCGGGTAGTTTCAACCGCGGAAATATGTTGGCTGGAGTATGACGAGTGCGAGGCCAGAACTTCCTGCGTCCAGCCTTTATGCTCGCGCAACCTGCGTAAAAGTGCTCCGTACGCGGCCCTCGGGCTGGACGCAGGGTCCAGATCTTTACGGTTGACCACAACTCTTCCTTCCGAACGGGCCAGTTGAAGGGAGGTCAACTGTAGGCCACGCTGGTGGCTCCTGGTAGTGGAATCACTACGGAGAGGAGCTGTCGTGTGCGAGCAGAACGCTCGTCCGAGCCCGACGCCGGCGCGGGTGCCTGGTATCGGCACGTTCATGGCGGATGACTCCGTCGAGGGGGCATCCCGTCTCGGAAGAGTGACCGCGTGGGACGGCAGGCTGTGCCACCTGCGTCCCCCCGGCGGGGGCACGGGGTGGACGGCGGCGCCGGACATGCTGCGCCCGCTCACCAAGGAGGAGTGCGTCTTGGTCCGCACCCTCACCCGGCCCGTGCCGTGGGTAGCCCCGTGAAGGGGGCGGGGACCTGGGCATACGGGTACGTCCTGCACAGGATTCAGCCGGACCCCGCGACCTCCCCGTCCGCCACGGCGCGCTGCCTGACCGAGGGGTGCGAGTGGACGTCCGGCACGCACGCGGACGTCGGTCCCGTCGACGCCGAGTGCATACAGCACACCGGTCTGAACCCACGGCACGACAGGTTCGGCCGCGCGTTCGCGGACGTCGCGGCCGTGATCCGACTGGACCCCGTGTGAGAAGTGCGGGCCGGCTCCGCCCCACCGCATGGGGCGTCTCCGGTCCGCCGCTCGTCACCCGCTGAACCCCGCGCGGAAGGAGAGGTACGGGCATGAGCGGAGGAGCGCGCCCCCTCGCCTACCGGGCGGAGATCAGGGCGGAAGGACTGGTGGCGGGTACCGGCCGGAGCGCGTCGTGGCTGCTCGGCCGCTACCAGACGCTCTCGCCGGTACTCGCTCTGCGGTGGCTGCAGGACGAGGCCGTACGGCTCGCGTCCCGGCTCGACCCGGACCCGGCACGTTCGCCGTGGGCGCCGCCGACCACGCTCCGGGAAGCCGTACCCGCCCCCGACGCCCCCGCCGAACTGCGCGTGTGGGCGACGTACCCGGAGGAGCGGCACACGGCATGGGTGCTGGTCCGTTCCGGCGAGCCGCTGTCCCTCGTCGTGCCCGACCTGGACTGCGTCTACTGCCTGAGCGTCTGGCCACTGTGGCACTCCGCCGAACTGGAGCCCCCGCCCCCGCCACGCCACATCCCGCCACGGCGCCGGTCCCTCGCCGACCACTGACTCCCGCCCCCGCCGCAAGGGCCCCGGACAGGACCGTACGAGGCCCGCCCGGCCGGGCGGCCCCCGCCACCGTTCCCCCGCCGAAAGACGACCCACGCGCACGCGCACCGGGTCCCGCCCCGTCACCTACGGAGAACCGACCATGAAGACATGCCGCGTCGCACGCCGACTCTCCTACCCGGCTCTGCTGTGCACCCTGCACGCCGCCGGGGCGACGGAGGACGAGTACCCGTCGCGCCGTGAGGCCGTGAGCCGGTGCGAACTGGGCGGGGAGCACGACGGCCCGCACATCGCGCACCTGTACTCCCGGGGAACCGACCCGGAGCTGTGGGCGCAGTGGGGTGGAGAGGACGACGAGATCCGGTTCGTCCGGCGTCTTCCGTGCGAAGAGCCGAGCCCGCACACGGACCCCGTCCAGCGACGCGCCTGCACCCTTCCCGCAGAACACGACGGCGGCCACGCCTGGGAGTCCGGGGATGACGAGCCCCGCCCCCCACAAGGGCCCCCGCCGATTCCCACGCCGGCCGCCACTGGCCGCCTCTGAAATCCCGCCCCTGCCGGACGCCGTCCCGCCGATCCGGGGACTGCGGGGACGTCCCCGCCGCAAACCCCGGCGCCTGTACGCCGACCGGGGCTACGACTTCGCCAAGTACCGCCGCCTGCTGCGCAAGCGCGGCATCAAACCCCTGATCGCCCGACGCGGCGTCGCCCACGGCTCCGGACTGGGCAAAGTTCGCTGGGCCGTCGAGCGCGCCTTCGCCTGGCTGCACCGGTTCAAACGGCTCCGCACCCGCTACGAACGACGCGCCGACCTCCAGCGGGGTCTGCTCGAACTGGCCTGCGGTCTCGTATGCCTCCGCCGTCTGCGAACCGCATCCTGAAGCAATCGGTCATACGCCGCTGGTGAAGGGGTCGCCGAGGACGCCGGCGAGGCGGATGAGTCCGGGACCGTCGTTGTCCTGGATCACGATGTAGACGGTGTAGTTCCAGCCGTGCTGGGCCGCGTGCTCGCGGGTCCAGGCGAGAACCGCGTCCGCGTCGGACTCCTCGGCGACTTCGAACTCATGGGCCGTAAGCCGGGGTACATCCCAGAAGTAAACGCGGTAGCGGGCATGGTCCTGTTCCCAGACCGTGTCACGGGGATCGACTCGGCGGATCTTCATGATCTGAGCGTAGAGGCGGCGGGCCCTACCGGACTTCTACGGTCCTGCTATGACCGTCGTCGATGTTGCCCGGGACCGGGGCGGTGATCTGGCCGGTCACCGTGCCGGTGTACCAACCCGGCTCAGAAACCTGCGCACCGCCGATCTGCGGGGTGTAGAAGGTTGCGCTCGCGCCCTTCTTGATGACCTGGGTCTGGTCGGAGGTGGCGGCGATGTGCTTCGGTCCGATGAGTGGTCCTCGCTCGAGCCGCCCCTTGATCCTGACAGTGACAGACGGGTATGTGCTGTCGCAGGTCACGCGAGTCTTGAACAGGATCCTCCGGTCGGCGGCGCCCGAGGACCAGTGAGGGCTCTCCGGGGTCGCGAGACACACCGCCCCGCCTGCGGAGAACCGAAACGTCGTGGCCTCAGTTGCCGTGCTGTCGGCCTGCGCGGGGGCGATCACGAGAAGTCCCATGCCCACTGCGGCCACGGCTGCTCCCATTCGACGCACCATGCCAGCTTCCTTCCGGCAGAAGTCGGTCAACGGATACGACGCTACGTGCCCGGCTGCACGACATCCCTGCGGTCTGCGGCACGCGGATGACCACCAATCAGGTGAACGGCACCCCGACCGGCAGACTCCGGCACGGGGCTGGGCTCGGTTGCCGAGTCGAGCACAAGACCCACGACTCAACTCATTCTGAAACGATCAGTTATTCGCATGGCTTGAGATCACCGGACTCTGCAACGAGTTCTGTGATCACTGTTACGCGGACAGCGGGCCCAAAGGCACGCACGGCACCATGACCGTGCGGGACTGGTCGAACGTCATCGACCAGCTTGCCGACGTGGGCACCCTGGACGTTCGGTTCATCGGGGGCGAGCCGACGCTCTACCCGAGCCTGCCCGCGCTGATCAAGCACGCCCACGGGCGGATCCTCGGGATCGAGGTGTTCTCGAACATGACCCACATTCGTCCGGAATTGTGGGACACGTTCACGGAGTACGGCGTGAAGCCGGCCACGTCGTACTACTCGGACACCTTCGAGGAACACGACCGGGTGCCGCAACTGCGCGGATCCCACAGGAAGACGCGCGCCCATGTCCAGAAGGCGCTGGAACTCGGCATCCCACTGCGCGGCGGAGTCGTCGCCGTACAGGCCGGTCAACGGGTGCAGGAAGCCGCACGGGACCTTGCGGCGCTCGGCGTCGGAACGGTTGGTGGTGACTGGACGTGGGCGTTCGGCCGTGCGAGCAACGGGGCCGCGCCGACCGTCGCCGATCTGTGCGGGCACTGCACCCACGAGAAATGTGCCATCGGTCCGACCGGCGACGTGTGGCCGTGCGTCCTCGGTCGGGCACTGTGACCCCAGGGAAGCGGACGGCGCCGCTACGATCGCCGCACCGGCCTAGGCCCTGTCCGGCGGATCTTCGTGGATCAGCCCGCGGCGTCTGGTGCGTTCTCTCGGCGTGCGCCCGGGTCGCCCTCGTACTGGACGTACTCGGGTGATCCGGGCGTGCGGCGAGAGGGCGTGCCAGGCGTCGCGGGCCCGCGAAGATCCGCCGGACAGGGCCTAGCCCGCTGCATACGAGGGAGCGCACAGATGGACGATCACGGGGACGACTTCGGCCCGTGGGGGCGGGAGGACGAGGGCAACGCGGTTCGGCGGACCGAGGACGAATGGCTCACCATCGCTCGGTACGTCCGGCACGCGGCCAACAAGCTCGGGCCGGAACTCCCGCTGTGTCTCCCCGGTGAACCGCGGGAATGCGGGCGGCCGGCTCAGCAGCACGTGCTCGCTTGGGCCGCTCACCTCAAGGCCGTCTCCCACCACCTGATCGAACAGGCCACTCCGAGCGAGGCCAGAGGCGCTCACGCCGCCGGACCGATGTACCAGCGGCGCCTGGCCGATCTGCGCGCGTCCACTTCCGCGCCGCACTGACCGACCGCACAGTCGTACCGGCTCCGTTCGCGTGCGGGCGGGGCCACCGCGCGTCCTCGCTGCGGCACGGTGTACACGTACCCGAGTTCCCGCAGGTGCCGCGCTGCGGGGTGCCGGGCCGGGCGCGTAGCGTGGACCGGGGAAACCCCCGTCCGATTCGCACCGGGCGGGGGTTTCTCATGGGCGCGCCTTCGCCGGGCATGCTCCAACAGGGCCCTGGAACTACGCTGTTCCCCGTGGACGAGATGCCGCAGGACCACCGGCCCGCGAAATGTACGAGAGTCCTCCTCGCCGAGGACCAGGGGATGATGCGCGGGGCGCTCGCGCTGTTGCTGGGGATGGAGCCGGACATCGAGGTCGTCGCCCAGGTGGGGCGGGGCGACGAGATCGTGGACCGGGCGCTGCTGGCGCGGCCCGACGTGGCGCTCCTGGACATCGAGCTGCCGGGGCGGTCCGGGCTCGACGCGGCGGCGGAGCTGCGGGACGAGGTGCCGGACTGCCGGGTGCTGATCCTGACGACCTTCGGGCGGCCGGGGTACCTGCGGCGGGCGATGGAGGCGGGGGCGGCCGGGTTCCTGGTGAAGGACGGGCCGGTGGAGGAGCTGGCCGAGGCGATCCGGGCGGTGCTGCGGGGCGAGACGGTGATCGATCCGGCGCTCGCGGCGGCGGCGCTCGGCGCGGGTCCGAACCCGCTGACGGCCCGCGAGCGGGAGGCCCTGGCGGCAGCGGTGGACGGGGCGACCATCGCCGACATCGCGGGCCGGCTGCACCTGTCGGAGTCGACCGTGCGGAACTACCTGTCGTCCGCGATCGGGAAGACCGGCACCCGCAACCGGATGGAGGCGGCGCGGTCCGCCCGGCAGCAGGGCTGGCTGTAGCCGCGCCGCCCGCCCCGGGTCAGCGGCGGGCCGGGCGGGGCAGCCAGGCGAGCAGCAGGACGGCGGCGGTGAGCAGGACCCCGGCGGAGACCCGGAAGGCCATGGCGTAGCCCGGCACCAGGAAGGCGGCGACGCCGTCCTCGGGGCCGAGGTACAGCAGGTCGGGGGTGGCGGCCGCGGCAACCGTCGTCAGGGTGGCCAGGCCGAGGGCGCCGCCCATCGTGCGGGAGGTGTTGACCAGGCCGGAGACGAGGCCCGCGTCGCCGGGCCCGGCGGCGGAGGTGGCGAGGGCGGCGAGCGGGGTGGTGGCCAGGCCGATGCCGCCCATCATGAGGACGCCGGGGCCGAGGATGGTGGTGAGGAAGGTGCCGTCGGCGGTCAGGGTGGACTGCCAGGCGAAGCCGGCGGCGGCGATCAGGACGCCGGTGACGGCGAGGCCGCGGGCGCCGGTGCGGGCCATCAGGCGGGGCGCGGTCTTGGAGCCGACGAGGACGGCGAGCGAGCTGGGCACCAGGGCGAGGCCGGCCTGGAGCGGGGTGTAGCCGAGGACGTTCTGGGCGTAGACGGTCATGAAGAACCACATGCCGAAGGAGCTGAAGCCGCAGAGCATGATCCCGGCGTTGGCGGCGGAGACCGCCCGGTTGCGGAAGATGCCGAGCGGGACCAGGGGTTCCTTCGTGCGGGTCTCGACGGCGGCGAAGAGGGCGAGCAGGGCGAGGCCGCCGCCGAGCGGCAGCAGGGTGGCGGCGGAGGCCCAGCCGGCCGCCTCGGTCTGCACGATGCCGTACGCGAGGGTGGCGAGGCCGGCGGTGACGAGGACGGCGCCGGGCAGGTCGAGGCGGCGGCCGGCGGCGGTGCGGCTCTCGCGCAGGCCGAGGACGGCGGCGGTGAGGACGAGGACGCCGACGGGGACGTTGACGAGGAGGACCCAGCGCCAGTTCAGGAGGTCGACGAGGAGGCCGCCGACGAAGCCTCCGGCGGCGCCTCCGGCCGCGCCGACGGCGGTCCAGGTGCCGATGGCCCGGGTGCGGGCGGCGCCCGTGGGGACGGCGGAGGTGACGAGGGTGAGGGTGGCCGGGGAGAGCGCGGCCGCGCCGAGGCCCTGCACGGCGCGGGCGCCGATGAGCCAGGAGCCCTCGGGGGCGATGCCGCCGACGACCGAGGCGGCGGTGAAGAGTCCGAGCCCGGCGAGGAACATGGTCTTGCGCCCGTACAGGTCGGCGGCGCGCCCGCCGAGGAGCATGAAGCCGGCGAAGGCGATCGAGTAGGCGTTGAGGACCCACTGGAGGCCGGCGTCGGTGAGGTCCAGGTCGGCCTTCATGGACGGGAGGGCCACGTTCATGACCGAGACGTCGAGGACGACGAGGAACTGCCCGGCGCAGGCGATGAGGACGACGAGCCAGGGGCGGGGGGCGCGTATGGAGCGGGGGGACGGGGTCTGCTCCGCCACACCGGCGGAGTCGGAGTCGGTCTGCGGCATGAATGTCATGGTCGCAGACCGTCTCCGCCCCGTACATGCGCGGTTCGTCCCGTCCCGCCCCGGGCGGTGGGCCTACGACCTGCGGAGGAGGGTGACGACCGCCGCGCCGCCGAGGCCGATGTTGTGGGCGAGGCCGACGCGGGCGCCGGGGACCTGCCGGGCGTCCGCCTCGCCGCGGAGCTGCCGGACGAGTTCGGCGGCCTGGGCGAGGCCGGTGGCGCCGAGGGGGTGGCCCTTGGAGATGAGACCGCCGGAGGGGTTGACGACCCAGCGGCCGCCGTAGGTGGTGGCGCCGGACTCGACGAGTTTGCCGGAGGCGCCCTCCTCGCACATGCCGAGGGCCTCGTAGGTGAGGAGCTCGTTGATGGAGAAGCAGTCGTGGAGCTCGATGACGTCGACGTCCTCGATGCCGAGTCCGGCGCGCTCGTACGCCTGCCGGGCGGCCTCGCGGGACATGGGGCGGCCGACGGCGTCGATGCAGGAGCCGGAGGCGAAGGAGGCGCCGGTGTCGGTGGTCATGGCCTGGCCGGCGATCTCGACGGCCCGGTCCTCCAGGCCGTGCTCGGCGGCGAAGCGCTCGGAGACGACGAGGACGGCGGCGGCGCCGTCGGAGGTGGGCGAGCACTGGAGCCGGGTGAGGGGCCGGTGGACGGGCTTGGCGGCGAGGACCTCGTCGACGGTGTACACGTCCTGGAACTGGGCCAGGGGGTTGCGGGAGGAGTGCAGGTGGTTCTTGGCGGCGACAGCGGCGAGCTGCGCCTCGGTGGTGCCGTACCGCTCCATGTGCTCGCGGGCGGCGTTGCCGAAGATCTGGGCGGTGGGCGGGGACGCCTCGAAGCCGTGGGCGGCGGCCATGATGCCGTAGTGGCGGGCGACGGGTGAGGTGGAGAAGTCGCCGGCGCCCGCGCCGCCGCCGAGGGAGCCGCGGCTCATCTTCTCGAAGCCGAGGGCGAGGACGCAGTCGGCGATGCCGCCCTCGACGAACTGGCGGGCGGTCATGAGGGCGGTGGAGCCGGTGGCGCAGTTGTTGTTGAGGTTGTAGACGGGGATGCCGGTGAGGCCGAGTTCGTAGACGGCGCGCTGGCCGGCGGTGGACGCCTGGAAGCAGTAACCGACGGCGGCCTGCTCGACCTTCTCGTACGGCACGCCTGCGTCGGCGAGGGCGGCGGTGCCGGCCTCGCGGGCCATGTCCCAGTACTGCCAGTCGCGGGTCTCGGGCTTCTCGAACTTCGTCATGCCGGCACCGACGATGTACGCCTTCATGGTGGCCTCTCAGTCCCTGGGGAGGCCGAGCAGCCGCTCGGCGACGACGTTGAGCTGCACCTGGGTGGTGCCGCCCGCGATGGTCAGGCAGCGGGACATGAGCATCCCGTGGACGGCCGCCGCGCCGGGCCCCTCGCACACGGCGCCGTCGGGGCCGAGGAGTTCGAGGACGAGTTCGGCGGTCTTCTGCTGGTGGAGGGTCTGGACGAGTTTGCGGACGCTGGCGCCCGCGCCGGGTTCGAGTCCGGACACCTGGAGGAGGGTGGTGCGCAGGCCGATGCAGGCCAGCGCGTGGGCCTCGGCGAGGAGGGCGCCGGTGCGGGCCCGGACGGAGCCGTCGGCCTCGGCGGACGCCTTGATGAGCGCTTCGAGGCCGGTGTCGAAGACGACCTGGTCGGCCATGTGGACGCGTTCGTTGCCGAGGGTGTTGCGGGCGACCCGCCAGCCGTCGTGCACGGCGCCGACGACGGCGTCGGCGGGGAGGAGGGCGCCGTCGAACCAGACCTCGTTGAAGAGGGAGTCCCCGGTGATCTCCTTCAGCGGCCGGATGTCGATGCCGGGGGTGTTCTTCATGTCGACGAGGAAGTAGGTGAGGCCCTGGTGCTTGGGGGCGTCGGGGTCGGTGCGGGCGAGGAGGATGCCGTGGTCGGCCCACTGGGCGGCGCTGGTCCACACCTTCTGGCCGGTGATCCGCCAGCGGCCGTCCTCGGTGCGTTCGGCGCGGGTGCGCAGGGAGGCGAGGTCGGAGCCGGCCTCCGGCTCGGAGAAGAGCTGGCACCAGCGCTGTTCGCCGCGCAGGGTGGGTCCGAGGTGGCGCTCCTGCTGGGCGGGGCTGCCGTGGGCGAGGAGGGAGGGGACGACCCAGGTGGCGATGCCGAGTCCGGAGAGGGTGATGCCGGCGTCGTCGAGTTCGCGCTGGACGGCGAGTTGGTGGAGCGGGCCGGCGCCGAGGCCGTACGGCTCCGGGAGGTGCGGGGCGGCGTGGCCGGTGGGGGCGAGGGCCCGGCGGGCGGCGGCCGGGTCGAGTCCGGCGGCGGGGGCGACGGCGGCGCGGGCTGCGGTGCGGTACGGCTCGGCCTCGGGCGGCAGGTCGAGGCGGAGCGCGCGGCGGGCGCCTGCGGCGGCGTGCCGGAGCGCGTCGAGGCGGAGCCGGTCGCCGGTGCCGAGGAGCTGGCGGGCGACGAGGGCGCGGCGGAGCAGCAGGTGGGCGTCGTGCTCCCAGGTGAAGCCGATGCCGCCGAGGATCTGGACGCAGTCCTTGGCGCAGCCGTGGGCGGCGTCGAGGGCGGTGGCGGCGGCGAGGGCGGCGACGAGGGGCCGGGCGGGTTCGTGGGGGGCGTCGGCGGCGCGGGCGGCGTCCCAGGTGAGGGCGCGGGCCTGTTCGAGGCGGACGAGCATGTCGGCGCAGAGGTGCTTGACGCCCTGGAACTGTCCGATGGGGCGGCCGAACTGTTCGCGGGTGCGGGCGTGTTCGGCGGCGGTCTCGACGGCGCGGGCGGCGGTGCCGCAGGCGTCGGCGGCGAAGAGGACGGCGGCGAGGTCGTGGACGAGGCCGGTGTCGAGGTCGAGGCGCCGGCCGGCCGGCACGTGCAGGGCGGCGGCGGTGACCTCGGCGGTGGGCCGGGTGGGGTCGGCGGAGGCGTGCGCCCGCACGGCGAGCCCGGCCGCGTCGACGGCGAGCCAGGCGGTGCCGTCGGCGGTGGCGGCCTGGAGGAGCAGCAGGTCGGCCTGGGCGGCGCCGAGGACGGGGGGCGCGGTGCCGTCGAGGAGGTATCCGCCGTCGGTCCGTACGGCGGTGAGGGTACGGGCTCCGCCGAGTGCGACGGCGCCGATCCGGCGGCCCCCGGCGAGGTCGGCGAGGAGCGCGTCCTGTCCGCCGGCCCGGTGCAGGAGGGCGGCGGCGAGGACGGCGGGGAGGTAGGGGCCGGGCAGGAGGGCGCGGGCGGCCTCCTCCACGACCACGGCGAGGTCGCCGATGCCGCCGCCCCCGCCGCCGCACTCCTCGGGCACGTGGATCCCGAGCAGCCCCTGCGCCGCGGCCCCGTCCCAGTGGCCGGGCCGCCCGGTGGGCACCTCGGGCGCGTCGAGCCACCGGCGGATCTCCTCGGGCGGCGCGGCGCGGGCGAGCCAGGCGCGGACGGACCGGGCGAGATCCCGCTGTTCGTGCGTGATGGCGATACCCATGGCGGGCAGATTAGAACACGTTCCATTTCAAGGGAAGAGGTTCCTGATGCACAGTCAACTTCCGCCCCGGACAAGCGTGTTCGGGTACGCCGTCACGGGCCGTCCGGGGTCTCCTTCGCGGCCGGTTTGGCGAGGAGGATCTCGCGGGCCTGTTCGGCGGCGCGGACGATGCCTTCGCTGACGAAGTCCATGAAGCGGGCGACGTTCTCCAGGCGTTCGGCGGCCGGGGTGCCGGGGCCGAGGACGGCGACGCCCTGGCGGGCGATGCCGACCATCCGCTCGTTGGCGCGGGCGCTGGCGATCATGGACTGGTACCAGAGCTCGTCGTCGACGAGGTAGCGCTCGCGGCGGCTGTCGTCGCGCTCGCGGCGGATGAGGCTCTGGCCCTCCAGGAAGGCGACGGCCTTGGAGACGGAGCCGGCGCTGACCTGGAGGCGTTCGCCGAGTTCGGCGGCGGTGAGGCTGCCGGTGTCGGTGGCGTAGAGGGCGGCGAGGACGCGGGCCGTCATCCGGGGCAGCCCGGACTGCATGAAGACCTCGGCGAACGACTCCTCGTAGTCGCGCACGGCCGCGGCGTCGCGCCCGTCGGAGCGCGCGGGCACCCCGGCCGGGGCCGGGCGGCGGCGCCGGGCGCGGTGCTCGGTGGCGCGGTGGGCCTGGTCGGGCCGGTAGGCGGCCGGGCCGCCGTTGCGCGTCACCTCGCGCGTGACGGTGGAGGTGGGGCGTTCGAGGCGCCGGGCGATCTCCGCGTACGCGAGCCCGTCGGCCAGCCCCAGCGCGATCCGCTGGCGTTCCTGCTGCGTGAGCCTGCCTCCCGGCATCGCACCGCCCCCTCGCTCGTCCCCTTCGCGTCACCGCGACCGCCGCGAGCATAGCTTTCCCTTCAATTCATTGCAACGTTCCGGCATATGCCGTTGCATCAAAGGAGAGCTTGTTGCAACGATTTACCTCTATTGACCTGCTAATACTTGGGAGTTGAGCAACAAGAGTGTTGCTGAAGATTGGAAAGCAACGTAGCTTTTCCATCATCAGAAACAACGAGGAACACACCGACACAGGAGCAGAGACCATGCGCACCTTCGCCACCGCCGCCCCGATCGCCGCCGTCGTCACCCTCCCCGCCGGCCACCTCCGCCTCATCGCCGCCGACCGGGCCGACACCACCGTCGAGGTCCGCCCGGCCGACGTCGCCGAGAGCCGCGACGTGCGGGCCGCGCAGGACACCACCGTCACCTACGCCGACGGCGTGCTGCGGATCGCGGCCCCCGAGAACGGGAAGCGGGCCTTCGGCCCGGCCGGCGCCGTCGAGGTGACGGTCCGGCTGCCCGCCGGTTCGCGCGTCGAGGCGAAGGCCGCCGCCGCCGAACTGCGGGGCGTGGGACGGCTCGGCGACGTCGCCTTCGAGAGCGCCCGGGGACCGGTCAAGCTCGACGAGGCCGCGAGCGCCCGGCTCTCCCTCCAGGACGGCGACATCACCGTCGGCCGGCTGGGCGGCGCCGCCGAACTCACCACCGCGCGGGGCGACCTGCGCGTCGCCGAGGCCGCCGAGGGGCTCGTCGTCCTGACCACCCAGGCCGGCTCCATCACGGTGGGCGCGGCGCGCGGGGTCGCCGCGACCCTCGACGCCGGCACCACCGCCGGCCGGATCAGCAACACCCTGCGGAACGCGGAGGGGACCGGCGCCGGCCTCAGCATCCGGGCGACCACCGCGTACGGCGACATCACCGCGCACGCCAACTGACCGCGCGCGCGGGCCGGACGACCGTCCCCGCGACGCACCGGCCACGCCCCCGGGCCCGCCGCCCGGGGGCGTGGCCGGTGGACGTCGCCGGTGGACGTCGCCAGTGGGCGCTGTCAGTGGGCGCTGTCAGTGGGCGCTGTCACGATGGCGAAGACCGAGCGCCACCGACCGTGAAAGGCACGACCGCCATGGGCACCTGGGACATCGGCCCCTTCGACAACGACACCGCCGCGGACTTCTCCTACCGGGTGGACGAGGCCCCCGACGGCGAGCGGGCGGACGTCCTGCTCGCCGCCTTCCGGGAGGTGACCGGCACCGGGGACGAGTACCTCGACGCGGACCTGGCGATGGAGGCCATCGCCTCCGCGGCCCTGCTGGCCGCGCAGTGCCCGGGCGGGGAGCCGGTCACCACCTCGTACGGCCCGAAGAAGCCGCTGGGCGTCCTGCCCGGGGAGCTGCGCCCGCCGGCCGTGGCCGCCCTCGACCGGATCCTCGCGGCCGACTCCGAACTCCTCGAACTCTGGGAGGAGTCGGGCGCCGACGAGTGGAAGGCCGGGGTGCTGCGGCTGCGGGAGGTGCTGACCGGGGCCTGACCGGCCGGCCGGGGGCGCCGACTACGGTGGGCGGACACGAGGACGAGGGCTGAGGGGGAGGTTCCGTGACCGCACCGACGTGGGGACTGGTCGTCGAGACGACCGTGGGGACCGGGGAGCGCAAGCACGTGGAGGCCACCGTGGTGGCCCACGTCACCGGGCCCCGGGAGGCCGCGCTCGCGGAGTTGGAGCAGCGGGCGCGGAACTACGCGCCCGCGCACCCCCTGAGCCCCCGGCGCCGCCGGCTGCTGCGGCAGCGCGACGGCTTCCTGCTGGTCGTCGACGGCGCCTGGCAGTCGTACGTCACCCGGTTCACGGTCGCGGAACTCCTGGAGGACTCCGCCGCGCCTCCCGCGCCCCCGGAGGAGCCGGCCGCGTCCGACCCGGCCCCCGGGCCCGCACCGGAGCCCGAGCCCGAACCCGAGGGCCCGGCCGAGCGGGACGAGGACGGGATACCGGTCCGCCCCTCCTGGCTGGGCCGCCACGACCTGCGGTGACACGGGGGCGGCCGGGCGCGTCCGGCGGGCGGCGTCCCGTCGCCCCGGGAGACCCGCCACGGGTGTGGTCCGGGTGCGGCGCATAGGGCACGATGGGCGGCCTGGTCCGCGCACTACCCGTCAGTAGGAGATCGTCATGTCCGAGCCCAGCCCCGAGATCCTCGCCGCGTTCGAGGCCGCGAAGGGGTTCATGCCCGCCGGGGAGGGCCTGGCGCTGTACGCGGCGGCCGTCGAGGCCGGGAAGCTGGGGCTGCCGCTCCTGGAGGTGGGCACGTACTGCGGGCGCTCGACGATCCTCCTGGCGGACGCGGCCCGGCGGGCCGGGACGGTCGCGGTGACCGTGGACCACCACCGGGGCAGCGAGGAGCAGCAGCCGGGCTGGGAGTACCACGACCCGACGGTGGTGGACCCGGAGGTCGGCGTCATGGACACGCTGCCGACCTTCCGGCGGACGCTGCGGAAGGCCGGTCTGGAGGAGCACGTGATCGCGGTCGTCGGGCGCAGCCCGCAGGTCGCGCGGGTGTGGGCCGGGGCGCTGGGGCTCGTCTTCGTCGACGGCGGGCACACCGACGAGCACGCGGTCAACGACTACGAGGGCTGGGCCCCCAAGGTCGCCCCCGGGGGCCTGCTGGTCATCCACGACGTCTTCCCCGACCCGGCGGACGGCGGCCAGGCGCCGTACCGGATCTACCTGCGCGCGCTGGAGTCCGGCGCCTTCGAGGAGGTCTCGGTGACGGACTCGCTGCGGGTGTTGCGCCGCACCGCCTGACCGGTCCCGGCGGTCACCTGCGCCAGAAGAGGTGGTGGACGACCCCGCTGGGGCTGGGCACCACGTCGAGGTGGAAGCGGTCGGTCAGCTCCTCGGGCGAGTCCCAGAGCCGCAGACCGGAGCCGAGTTCGACGGGCGAGACGGCGACGTGGAGGCTGTCGACCAGGTCGGCGTCGAGGAACTCGCGGATCGTCGTCACGCCGCCGCCGAGCCGGACGTCCTTGCCGTCGGCGGCCTCCTTGGCGCGGGCCAGGGCGGTCGCCGGGTCGGCGTCGAGGAAGTGGAAGGTCGTGTCGGAGAGCGTGAAGGACGGGCGCTCGTGGTGGGTGAGGACGAAGACGGGGGTGTGGAACGGCGGCTCCTCGCCCCACCAGCCCTTCCACTCCTCGTCCCGCCAGGGGCCGCGCAGCGGGGCGAACTTGTTGCGGCCCATGATCTCGGCGCCGATGTGGTGCGAGAAGTCGCGGACGAGGTAGTCGTCCAGGCCCCGGCTGCCGCCCGGGTCGGTGCGGTTGGGCCAGCTGGCCGTGGCCCCGGCCCAGGCGAAGAGGGCCCCGGGGTCGACGTGCCCGAAGGGCCGCTCCAGGGTCTGGTCCTCCCCGGCGGCGACGCCGTCGGCGGAGACGTTGAAGTTCTGCACCTTGAGCAGCTGGGGCCCGGTGCGGCGGCCGGTGGTCATGGCTTCCTCCTCGGTCGGGCGCACCGCGCGGGGGCGCCCGTGGAACGCGTACAGGGGGATGACTTCCCGCGCGGGCGGAACTCATCGCCGGGGCGTGCCGGAGTACGCTGACCCAAGGGGTTCAGTTGTAGTACTACGAACGGAGTGGTTCCCATGGTACGGCGGAACGAGGAGCGGCGGACCGCGCTCGTGGACGCGGCGATCGAGGTCCTCGCGCGCGAGGGGGCCCGGGGGCTGACCTTCCGGGCGGTGGACGCCGAGGCCGCCGTGCCCACCGGCACCGCCTCCAACTACTTCGCCAACCGCGACGAGCTCCTCACCCAGGCCGGCGCACGGGTCTACGAACGGCTCCGGCCCGACGAGGCGACCATGGAGGAGACCCGGACCGCCCCCCGCGACACGGAGACGTACGTCCGGATCATGCGCGAGCTGGTCGGCCGGATCTCCGCCTTCCGCACCGGCTACCTGGCCCTGCTCGAACTCCGCCTGGAGGCGACCCGCCGGCCCGCGCTCCGCGCGATCCTCACCGAGCGGGTCCGGGCCGACGTCGAAGCCAACGTCGCCTTCCACGAGTCCTCCGGCCTCCCCGGCGACGCCACCTCCGTGAAGCTGCTCATCCTCACCCTGAACTGGCTGATCGTGGAGCAGCTCACGCTCCCCGACGTCTTCTCCGAGGAGGAGCGCGACGCGCTGGTGACCGCCGCCGTGGAGCGGATCGTGGCCGGGTTCTAGGCCCTGGGCGGCCCTCAGGGCTTGGGCAGGGTGCACTCCTGGCGTTCGAGGTCGACGGTGTTGCCGGCGCCGACGCACCCGGCGATCGCCGCGGTCTGGGTGGCGTATCCGCGTCCCCGGTGGACCGTGGTGCCCGTCTCGTCGATCTCGCAGGGATTGTCCGGCCCGCACGTCCCGCCGTCACGGTTGCTGGTGCTGTTCACCGCGACGAGCTCCCGGGTCTCGGCGTCGAT
Source organism: Streptomyces termitum (assembly GCF_014650175.1). GTDB lineage: Bacteria > Actinomycetota > Actinomycetes > Streptomycetales > Streptomycetaceae > Streptomyces > Streptomyces termitum. The sequence continues at coordinate 4,384 of NZ_BMUL01000018.1, read as the reverse complement.
GACGGCCGAACCCGAGCTTCCGGGCTGGGTGTCGCATTCCTTCGCGTACCGGATCGCACGGGTCGACGTGTAGTCGCCCTCCTTGAGCGTCGGCACCACGGCCTCGGCCCGGCACGACCAGACGCTCTCCAGGAAACTCGACACCACCTCGATCCGCTGCCCGGCGACAGGACCGGCCGGAGCCAGCGGGAACGCCTCGATGCCGTACTTCCGCCGGATGTCCGCGTACGTGGCATCCAGCTGGGCCAGCGTGATGTCGGTCCCGGTCATCGTCGCGTAGCGGACCCGTCCCGTCACCGGGCCGAGTTCGCGGCCCGCCGGGCTCAGCACGGTGCCTTCGATCGGGGCGCCCTCTCCGGTGATCACTTCACCCGGCTCCGGCCGTCCCTCGGGGTGGCAGTGCCCGTTCGTGAGCAGCAGCGCCTTGTCCTCGTCGCGGGCGGTGCGGGGGCGGACCAGCGAAGCGGAGCAGTTCATCAGCCGCACGGTCCCCGCCAGATTGCCGGCGGGGCCCGCGGGACCGGTCTCGTCGGCGGGGAAGCCGGGACAGCTGCCCTTCGCCGGCGTGCCGTCCCGGAAGAAGTCCACCACCTTGGAGCCGCAGGCGAGCTCGGTGGACTTCATGGTGGAGTGCGTCGCGTCCGTGACGGTCAGCAGCGAGCCGCCGATCTTCTTGTGCATCGCCTTCGCCCACGCGTACGGCGTGACGAGTTCGAACTCGTGGCCGGACAGCTGTAGACGGCTCTTGCCGGGCTTCAGGTCCCACGGCTTGCCCGCCGGCCAGCCGGCGCAGTACGCGATGGGCTGGTCGCTGGAGTCCGCGGCGAACGGGTACGCCGCCTGCCGCTTCTTCCTCATCCTGACGAGATCGTCATAGGTGCGGCCGTCGGCGCTCGCATTGCACATGAAGGCGTCATGGGTGAAACCGTAATTGCGCCCCATCTCTCCGAAACCGAAGGACTTCCGCTCCCTTTCCTTCCGCTGGGAAACGGCCTTGCCCGTCCCCTCGTTCCGTATTTCCAGCAGCTTGGCGGCGGAGCGCTCCCACCGGTCCGGCAGCGCCTCCAGGTTGGGATCGAGGAAGGTGGCGAACTCGTCCCGTCCCACCTTCGCCTGCAATACCCTCATCGCGGATTCGACCTTCTTCGGCGAGTTCCCGAAGTGGTACGTCGCGTCCTTTCCGGCCAGCCATGCGAAGAACCGCCGGTACCCGGCGTGGTACTGCGCGACTTCCGCGGTGATCGCCGCGTCCTGGCCGACCGGGGACATGATCGAGTCCAGCCACATCCGGTCGACACGGCTGTCGAACATGGAGCGGTAGACCGCGCCCAGCGCCGTTCCGCCGGAATTTCCGTAGAAGTTGATCGTGCGGTAGCCCAGCACCTCCCGGACGCGGTCCATGTCCCGGGAGGCGTTCTCCATGCTGATGGAGAGCGCCAGTTCCGGGTCCTTGGCGATGCAGGCGCGCTTCGCCTCCGCCTGGCGCTCGAAGGACTCCCGCTCGCTCTCGCCCTCCCGGAATTCGGGCGTGTCGCAGGAGATCTGGGCGCTGTAGCCCGTCCCCCGGGTGTCGATGCCGATGAAGTCCCACTCCTCGTTCATCGGCGCCAGTCGGCTGTCGAGCAGGCCGTACGGGGACGGCGTGCCGGCCAGACCGGGCCCCCCGGGGTTGCCGAACAGGGCCCCCGTGCGCTTTCCGGTGGCCCTGACCCTGCTCACGGCGATGTCGATCTTTCTGCCTTCGGGCTCGGCGTAATCCACCGGCACGGGGACGAGCGCGCATTCGCTGCGGCCGTCCTCACGATTCCAGTCCGCCGCGGCATCCCGGCAGAGCTGCCACTCCACGCGCTCCGGAGCGGATCTCGAAGCCGCGTCGGCGGGAGCGGCGGTCAGGGAAGTCAGCGAGGCGGCGACGCTGATTCCGACGGCGATCGACGGGACGGTCACATACCGCAAGATGATCTGCACCTCTTCGATGGGAGACGGCGGCTCCGGCTGTCCTGGAAGCGATCCGGGACAGCCGGCCGGCAGGAGGCGGTTCCCCCTGCGCCGCTGCCGGGCAAGACTCGCCACCGAAGGCCTCAGCCGTACATCGACGATGTGTCGGCCACCGCTCGATCGCGTCCGGGGCGGGAAGGTTCACGGGTGCGGTTCATGACGGCGCGCCACCACGCCGTGATCCACCGACCGTGATCTCCGAAGGCGCCGCCTAGGAGTTCCCGCCGGTGCGGGGCTTGAGCGGGATCAGCGGGTCGAGCAGTGAACTCGACGTGACATAGAGGCAGTTGGTGTAGTCGTAGCCGGACTGGATCGTCGCCTTGCTGGACTTGGTGTCGCCCGAGGTCGTGAAGCCGGTCCCGGCCCGCTTCTGGAGCAGGTGGTACTGGCCCGGCGGCAGCTCGATCGTCGCCTTCGGGTACTTCGACGACGCGCCCGAGCAGGGCTTGAAGCCCGGCCGGAGGGTGTCGGACCGCTTGTAGTAGGAGCACCCGGCGCACGCCTTGAGGGTGATCCTGCCGGTGACCGGGCCGGTGTAGAGGAGGTCGACCGCGTCCGGGGCGTCGTTGCTGACCACCATGACCATGCGGGCGCCGCCCGGCTCGGTCGCCGGCGGCAGCTTCTTGCCCGCCGCCGGGTCCAGGGCGGCGATCTGCGCGGCGATCGAGATGGCGCGGGCGTGGTCGGCCCGCCCGCTGCCCGGGTAGTCCTTCACGTACCCGTCCATGGTCTCGGCGGCCTTCGTGAACTGCTCGTTCCCGAACTGGTGGGTGCCGCAGGCGAAGACGCCCCGCTGCACGCCCCGGTCCGCCTCGCCGCGCACGGCGTCGAGCGCCAGCGCGTCGGGGGCAGCCGTCTCGCGCAGCGCGCGCAGTTCCTCGGTGGTGGCGCAGTGGTCGCGCCCGCCGGTGCCCAGCGTGTCCACCCGGGTCCTGACCGCCGCCGCGACGGCCGGTTCGATCTTCGCGGTGTAGGCGGAGCCGGGGAAGGTCGAGGACAGCTCCTTGAAGTAGACGTCGGGGGCGCCCCCGCTCCGGCCGAGGCCCGCCGCCCCGCACTCGTACAGCGACTGGGCCAGCGGCTCCTCGACGCTGCCGGGCCGCCCGGCCAGGAGGGCCTTGTCGACGGTGCCGGGGAGGGTGCGCAGGTGCCGCAGCGGGGCGAGGGCCTCGCAGTAGCTCTTGCGCGCGTACGGCGCCGAGACCGTCCGGTAGTACGCGTCGAGCCGGTCCGGCACCAGCTTCCCGGCCCGCGAACCGGCGCGCTTCGTGCCCAGGTCCTGGTAGGTGGCCAGCGCCGAGCGGTAGTCCGCCAGCGAGGGTTCGAACGCCTGGCCCTGGTGCGCGGCGACCAGCGCGTCGGCGGCGGCCAGCCGGTCGAGGAGCGAGCGCTCGATCGCCTCGTCGCGGGCCGCCCCGTAGGCGAGCGAGCCGCCCGCGGGCACGGCCAGCAGGACCACGGCCAGCGGCAGCGCCAGGCGGCGCGCGCCCTCGCCGACGCGGAGCCGGGCCCGCAGCCCCCGGCGGGCGCCGTCGGCCGCGGCGGCGAGCAGGAAGACCCCGTACCCGATCAGGAGCCCGGCGGGCACGCCGTCCACGTCGGCCGGGAGCGCCGCCACGAGCAGGGCGGCGGTGGCGGCCCAGCACACGGCGGCGCCGAGCCAGTGGCGCAGGAGGACGTAGCCGAGGCCGAGGCAGGACAGGTTCAGCAGCCCGGTCAGCACGGCCTGCGCGGGCCTCGCCTCCCCGCGCCCGGCGGCCCCGCCGTCACCGGGAGCGCCACCGCCCCCGCCGTACCCGCCACCGCCTCCGTACCCGCCGCCGCCTCCCTGGTCTCCGTACCCGCCGTACCCTCCGGAGACGCCGGAAGCGCCGCCGAAGGACGGCGGCGCGGTCGGGGGCGGCGGAACCGCGCCCGTCCCGGCCGGGTACCCCTCCGGGATCCGGTCCTCGGGGGGTGCGTCCCGGGAGGTGTCCCCAGCGGGCTCCGCCGGGGCGTCCCCGTGCCGTCCCGCGCCGCCGTTCCGGTCCGCGCCGCCGTTCCGGTCCGCGCCGGCCGGGCGCATCATCAGCGTCGCGTCGGGGCCGGGCCCCGGTCCGGCGTCCGGCCGTTCTCTCTTCTCCAGGCTCGGTCCCGGCGCCGCGTCCTCGGGACGCCCGCCGTTCGCCTCTTCCGCCGCCACGGTTCCCCCTCGTGGTTCCAGGCGCGGTGGCTCCCCCACCGCCGCCCTCTTGGACTACCCTCCTCAGGTTCCCGCACACGCCTCCCCCGGTCCGGCGGGTCCGCCCTTTCGGCCAACGAAGGGCCTAGGCAGTGTCTTCAAATGATTACCGCTGGTGGATCATGGTGCTGTGATACGTCGCCATGAACTGTCGGATGCCGAGTG
>NZ_BMUL01000017.1 GCF_014650175.1 Streptomyces termitum | reverse complement strand
GCGGCTGGCGATGACGCCGGGGCTGTCCTTGGCGGCCTTCGCGGCGCGGCGGGCCTCCACCCGCGACAACCCCCGCCCACCCGAAGTCCCTTCCGGGGCGGCACCGGTGGCGGGACGGTCGGCGCCCCGGCGGCCCTTCCCCCGGCCCTGCCGCGCGGCCGCCGCCTTGCGCCGCTCCGCACGCCCAGGCCCCGAAACGCCCTCCACGGGCCGTGGGGCCTCTTCCACGGCCCCGGGAGGCTCCACCGCCTCCTCGGCCCCACCGGCCTCGTACGGCGCCTGTACGGACTCGTACGGGGCCTCGTAGGAGGGCCCGTGGGCCGGGCTCTCGTAAACGGGCTCCTCGTAGGAGGCCGGGCTCCCCTGAACCGGCGCCCCCTGCCCGACGGTCCCGTACCCGGCGGCCTCCTGCCCGGCGGTCTCGTACCCGGCGGCTTCGTACCCCGTGGTCCCGTACTCGGCGGTCCCGTACTCGGGCGCCGGCTGCCGGCCGTAGTCGTACGGCGTTTCCTGGCCGTATCCCGTCCCGGCCGCCGGGTCGTACGCGTACGGAGTCTCCTGCCCGTACGGCGGCGCCCCCTGTCCGTACGGCGCCTCCTGCCCGTACGGCGGCTGCTGCTCGTACGGGGCGCGCTGCTCGTACGGGGTCTCCTGCCCGTACGGGTACGGCCGGGTTCCGTGCTCCTGGGGTATCGGCTCCGTGCCGGGCTGCTCGGAGTCCCGGAACCACGGCGAGCCCGTGGTCACGCGACGGCCTTGCCCACCACCGGCGCGAGCCCCGCCGACCGGGCGACGGCCCCCTTGTCACCGCACTCCACCAGCCAGTTGGCGAGCATCAGGTGGCCGTGCTCGGTGAGGACCGACTCCGGATGGAACTGAACGCCCTCGACGGCCAGTTCGCGGTGGCGCAGGCCCATGATGATGCCGTCCTCGGTCCGCGCGGTGACCTCGAGCTCGGCGGGCAGCGCGGCCGGTTCGGCGGCGAGCGAGTGGTAGCGGGTGGCAGTGAACGGCGAGGGGAGCCCGGCGAAGACGCCCTTGCCGCCGTGGACGACGGGGGAGGTCTTGCCGTGCAGCAGCTCGGGGGCGCGGTCGACGACGCCGCCGTAGGCGACGGCCATGGACTGCATGCCGAGGCAGACGCCGAAGACCGGGACGCCGGTGTCGGCGCAGTGCCGGACCATGTCGACGCAGACCCCGGCCTCCTCGGGCGAGCCGGGCCCCGGCGACAGCAGGACGCCGTCGAAGCCGTCCTGGGCGTGGCTCAGCTCCACCTCGTCGTTGCGGAGCACCTCGCACTCGGCACCGAGCTGGTAGAGGTACTGCACGAGGTTGAAGACGAAGCTGTCGTAGTTGTCGACGACGAGAATGCGCGCGCTCACTGGCCGTCCACCGTCACATCGTTGAACGGAAGCAGGGGCTCCGCCCAGGGGAACACGTACTGGAAGAGGACGTAGACGATTCCGAGGGCCAGTGCGATGGAGATCAACGCCCGTACCCACGCGTTGCCCGGCAGATGCCGCCAGATCCAGCCGTACATGACGTCGCCGCCCCTTCCGTTCGTTACGGGCTCCAGAGTACGGGGCGAGGGGGCCGTCGGGGGGAAGCTGTCCGAAGCCTGTGGACAACCCGGCCCCCGCGCGGTCCCCGACCCGGCTCCGCACCGGTCCCGGAGCCGCCCGCGAAGGCCCCGGGCCGGCCCGCGGCGGGCTCAGGCGGCGGGCCGGGCCTGGTTCAGGTCGACCGTGCCGGTGTAGCCGGGCAGGGTGACGCCCTTGTGCTCGTCGACCTTCCAGCCGAGCCCGTACGCCTTCACGTACAGCTGGTAGTTCTGGAGCGCGGGAGAGGCGGCGAGGGCCTTCTCCAGGGCCTTCCGGTCCCCCACGGCGGTGATCTTGTAGGGGGGCGAGTAGACGCGGCCCTGGAGGATCAGGGTGTTGCCGACGCAGCGGACCGCGCTGGTGGAGATGAGCCGCTGGTCCATGACCCGGATGCCCTCGGCGCCGCCTGCCCAGAGGGCGTTGACGACGGCCTGGAGGTCCTGCTGGTGGATGACCAGGTCGTTGGCCTGCGGTTCGGGGTAGCCGGGGGCGGGGTGGGCGCCGGGCGGGGCGTCGTCGAGGGTGACGGTGAGGCCGGAGCCGGAGATCTCGGCGGTGCCGGCGGCGGCCTCCAGGGCCGCGAGCCTGCGGTCCTCGGCGTCCGTGGAGCCGTCGTCGCGGGCGGCGAGGGAGTCCACCTCGCCGCGCAGGGCGGCGGTGGTCTCGTCGAGCCCGGCGTTCTTGTGGCTGCGCTGCTCGATGAGGTCGGAGAGCCTGAGGAGGGAGGCGTCCGTACGGATGTCGGTGCCCCGCGCGGTGTTGAAACTGGTGACGAAGAGGAGCCCGGCGAGGGCGAAGACGGCGAGCGTGAGGAGCCGGACGGGGCGCCATCGGGGGGCGCGGACCGGTCCGGCGGGGGGCTCGCCCGGAGTGTCGGCGGAATTGCTCAACGTACCCTGATCCCCTTCTTCGCCGCGGAACCACTACGCTAACGGACGCCCGGGGGACGCAGCCGTCCCCCTACGTCACATCACGGCGACAGCCACAGTTCCCTGCGCGGTCACGCAGCGCATCGACAGGAGAGTCCCTCGTGCCGAAGTCACGGATCCGCAAGAAGGCCGACTACACGCCGCCGCAGGCGAAGCAGGCCACCAACATCAAGCTGACGAACCGCAGCTGGGTCGCTCCGGTGATGCTGGCCCTGTTCGCCATCGGTCTGGTGTGGATCGTGGTCTTCTACGTCACCGACGGCTCGCTCCCGCTGGAGTCGATCCGGAACTGGAACATCGTGGTCGGCTTCGGCTTCATCGCCGCCGGCTTCGGCGTCTCCACCCAGTGGAAGTGACGCCGTTACGAGCCCCTTCGGAGGCTGCGTTACAGACCCCCTCGGAGGCCCCCTCGGAGGCCCCGTCGAGGGCGCCTTTCGGGGTGCTCCGTAGCGGCTCCGGTGCGACCGCGTCAAGCTCACCCCAGAGTTTATCCACAGCGTTGTGCACAGCACTGGATAACTTACGAAGATCTGTGGATAACTCGCACGGTGTTGACGCCGGTATGACTGCGAAGTTTTCCCCAGGGTCACCGAAAGCCCCCCACCTCCCGGGTGAAATCCCAGGTCAGAGGTGGGGGGCTTGGTTGCTTTGCGCTCCGTGGGGAGAACCCGCTCTCCACTGTGGATAACTCTGGGGAAAGCTCACCCCTTCAGCTCGTCCACAGTCCTGTGTGCTCAGGTGAGCGACATCGTTCGGCCCACCACTATCCCCACGTCGATCAGGAGCAGCAGTCCACAGGCGCCGTACTGCACCAGTTCCCGGCGCTCGCGGGGCGCCTGGACGAGCGCGTACGTCACCAGCAGGCCGGCCACCAGACCGCCGACGTGGGCCTCCCAGGAGATCCCCGGACGGGTGAACGTCATCAGCAGCGAGAGCGCCACGAAGAGGGCCACCGGCCGCATGTCCTGGCGTCGGCGCCGGGCGAGCACCACCCACGCGCCGATCAGTCCGTAGACGATGCCGGAGGCCCCCAGCGAAGGCTGGTTCGGCGCGGCGACCACATAGGCGAGGACCGAACCGGACAGACCCGAGAGCAGGCAGAGCAGCGCGTACCGGGACCGGCCCAGCTCGGGTTCGACGATGCCGCCGATCACCCACAGGCCCAGCAGGTTGAAGAGGATGTGCCACGGCTCCTGGTGCAGGACCGTGGAGGTCAGCAGCCGGTACCACTCGCCGTCCGCGACCCCGACCACCTCGTTCAGCGACGGGTCGAAGGCGTGGCCGATCAGCACGAGCTGGTCGACGAGCCGGTCCCCGTAGAGCAGCACCAGGCCGTACACCAGCACGTTGATCCCGATGAGGATCTTGGTGACCAGCCGGTCGTCGTGGCGGACCCGGCCGCCCGCGAGGGTCCGGGCCTGGTTGGCGCCGGCCCCGTGCCCGGTGCCCGAGCCGCTGCGGACGCAGTCGGGGCACTGGAAGCCGACGGAGGCGGAGATCATGCACTCCGGGCAGATCGGCTTCTCGCAGCGGGTGCAGCGGATGCCGGTCTCGGTGCCCGGGTGGCGGTAGCAGTGCGGCAGTGCGGACTTCGCGTCCATGGTCGGATGCGTCCCTTCCGGGTCAGCGCTGCTCGATGACCACGGACTCGACCACGACGTCCGTCAGCGGCCGGTGCGTCTGGGGATCGGCCGGGACCGCCGCGATGGCGTCCACCACGGCCCGGCTCGCCTTGTCGACGACCTCGCCGAAGATGGTGTGCTTGCGGTTCAGCCAGGTCGCCGGGGCGACCGTGATGAAGAACTGGGAGCCGTTGGTGCCCGGCCCCGCGTTGGCCATCGCCAGCAGGTACGGCCGGTCGAACCACAGCTCCGGGTGGAACTCGTCCGGGAACTCGTAGCCCGGACCGCCGGTGCCGTTCCCCAGCGGGTCACCGCCCTGGATCATGAAATCGCCGATGACCCGGTGGAAGACCGTCCCGTCGTACAGGGGGTCCCGGGAGACCTGGCCGGTGCCCGGATGGGTCCACTCGCGCCCGCCGGTGGCGAGCTCCGTGAAGTTCCGCACCGTCTTCGGCGCGTGGAACGGCAGCAGGCGCACCTCGATGTCGCCGGCGCCGGTCTTGAGGATCGCGTACGGCTGGGCCACGGTCCGCCGTCCCTCCCTGGTCGTGCGTCACGCCGCGGAACGCGTCGGTCACGCACCCACGGACTCTGGCGCGTCCGATCCTCGCATGCCCCGGATGCCCGCCCCGCATGCCGGAGTCCACTCCGGCAGGCATGATGCCGAAAAGGGTGGAAAGGTGAAAAACCGATAACGCTCGCCACCGAGGAGGAGGAACCCGTGACCCGCATGGACAGCGTGCGCGCCGCGACGGATTCGGCGAAGGAGGGCGTCCTGCACGCGGCGGACGCCGTGGCGCCGTACGCCTGCACCGCCAGGGACCAGGCCGCGCACTACGCGCACGAGGCACGGGTGCGGCTGGCGCCCAAGGTGTCGGGAGCCGCTCGGCAGGCGCGGGCGCGGTACGCCGCGCACGTGGCGCCGCACGTGCCGCCGGGGGTCGACGAGGCCGCGCACCGCGCGGCGGCCCGGACCCGTTCGGTCGCCCATCAGGTGGCGGACTACACGGCTCCGCGCGTCGAGCAGGCGGTCGCCGTGACCACTCCCGTCCTGGAGGAGGCCGGGTCGCGCTCCACTGCCGCCTGGGCCGCGCTGCGGGGCCAGGTGACGCCGGACGACGTCCGGAAGCTGGTGAGGAGGCAGGAGCGCAGGGCCAGGGCGGGCCGGTTCGTCAAGGGTCTCGCCGTGGTCGGCGTGCTGCTCGGCGGCGCTTTCGTCGCCTGGAGGTGGTGGGACCGGCAGACCGATCCCGACTGGCTGGTCGAACCGCCCGCGCCCACCGACGTGGACGAGGGACCGGGTGCGCCGGCCGCACCGGAGGTGCTCGCCGAGGCGGAGGTCGAGGAGGAGCTGGAGGTCGAGCGGGAGGCGGAGCCGGGGACGGACGCCGGGGCGGAGCCCGGCAAGCGGGGCGACCGCTCCTGAACCGGACCAGGCACGTCCGGTACGTGCGCCGCATACGCCGCGCGTGCCGCGGGTGCCGCGTGCGGTGCGCGAGGTGCGCGCGTCACGCATGAGGCGTGCGTCCTGGATGAGGCGTGCGCCGTGGATGAGGCGTGCGTCTTGGATGAGGCGTATGCCGTGCGTGGGGCGTGCGCCGTGGAGGGGGCGCGGGGTGCGGGCCGGGCGTGCGCCGAAGACGAGGCGCGCGGCTCGCGGGGCGCGTGGTGCTTGTGGGGTGTGTGGTGCTCACAGGGTGCGTGGTGCGCGTGCGAGGCGGTGGACGGGTCCGGTGCGTCCGGACGATCCGGTACGTCCTCCGGTGCGCGCACCTCAGGCCGCCGCGAGGGCCAGTTCGGTCAGCGCCCCGGGGTCGTCCGCGAGCGGCGCGGCCGGGCTCAGGTGGCGTACGGCGGGCGACGAACCGTGGGCCTCGGCTCCGATGCGCTGCTTGATGGTGGGCGGCAGCGCGCCTCGGCGGGCCGGGGACCACCGCTCCGCCTGCCTCGGCACGGTGACCGCCGCGGCGGTCCCGGCGGGGGCGACGGCGGCGCCGGCGGACTCCTCGGGCTGGGTGACCGGGACCTGGGTCCGCGCGGTGGCGGGGGCCGCCAGGCCGACGGAGGCGAGCAGGGCGAAGAGGACGGAGACGAAGGCGGTCCAGAACTGCTTGACCTTGGCGGTGGCCATGGCCCCTCACTTTCGGGTGCGGTGTTCTCGGATGGTTCATTTCGGGTTGCGCGCTTTACATACCTTTCTCATGATCTGGATGCGGCCCCGGATCCGGCGGAGCGACGCCGTGTCCGCGCAGTTCTTCCGATGAACACCACCCGTCCGGACCAGCCGCCTCCGCCCCTCCTCCTCCCGCGTGAGCCTCGTCACACCCCTGTCACAGGGGACGGCCCCGTGGTGTCTTGAGGCCGGAACCCCGCGACGGCGGGGCGGACGGAGGCGGGACACCATGGACGGCACCACCGAACAGGCCCCGGAAGAAGGCACGTTCACCCCCGCGACCGGCGACCCCGTGTCCGGCGACCCGGCGACCGCGGCCTTCGTCGCCCACCGCGACCTCCTCTTCACCGTCGCGTACGAGATGCTCGGCTCGGCCGCCGACGCCGAGGACGTCCTCCAGGAGACCTGGCTCCGCTGGAGCGCCGTCGGCCTCGACCAGGTCCGCGACCGGAGGGCGTACCTCGTCCGGATCACCACCCGGCAGGCCCTCAACAGGCTGCGGACCGTCCGGCGCCGCCGGGAGGCGTACGTCGGCCCGTGGCTGCCCGAGCCGCTGCTCACCTCGCCGGACGTCGCCGAGGACGTCGAGCTCGCCGAGAGCGTGTCCATGGCGATGATGCTGGTCCTGGAGACGCTGGCCCCGACCGAGCGGGCCGTCTTCGTCCTGCGCGAGGTCTTCGCGGTGGAGTACGACGAGATCGCGGCGACCGTCGGGAAGTCCCCGGCGGCGGTCCGGCAGATCGCGCACCGCGCCCGCGCGCGCGTACGGGCCCGCCGCCCCCGCGTCGCGGTCGGCGCGCGCGAGGCGCGTGCGGTCGCCGACTCCTTCCGCCGGGCCCTGGAGGACCGCGACACGGAGGCGTTCCTCGCACTCCTCGCCCCCGGCGTCACCCTGATCGGCGACGGCGGCGGAATCCGGCGGGCGGCCGTGCGCCCGATCGTCGGCGCCGGCCAGGTGGCCCGCTTCTATCTCGGCGGCGGGCTCCGCACGGAGGCGCGGGTCACCTGCGAGCCCGCCTCCGTCAACGGCGGCCCCGCGCTCGCGGTGCTCCTCGACGGAGCGCTGGACAGCGTGATGGCGCTGCGCGTGGAGGAGGGCCTGGTCACCGGCCTGTACGTGGTCCGCAATCCGGAGAAGCTCACCCGCGTCACGACCCCGACCCCGCTCACCCTGCGCTGACGCCCGCCCCTTCGCCTCCCCTCCCCTCGCCCTCCCCTCGCCCTCCCCGGAAAGGCCCCCTCCCGTGTCCGGACAGACCATCGCCACCGCCCCGGCGGCAACCCCCGCCCGCCCCGTCACCGCCCGGGGCGCGACCGCCCTGAAGGTCTCGATCGGCCTCCAGACGGCGGCCCTCTTCTTCCAGGCGGGCACCGCCGGCGCGCTGCTCGTCTCCCCGACCGGCGCGCTGCTCCACGACATCGGCTCCCGGGTGATGTACGGCGCGACGATGCTCTACCTGCCGGCCGCCGTCCTCGCCTGGCGGCCCGGCGGCGGCACCCCCCGGCCGATCCTGTACGCGACCGGCTTCCTGGTCCTCGCCTCGGTCCAGGTCGTCCTGGGCATCGCCCATCTGCCCGCGTTCCACGTCCCCCTGGGCGTCACCCTGTGCGCCCTCAGCGTCCTCGACCTGGCCCGCGTCCTGACCGGAGGCACCCGCCCGGCGCGATGATCGCGCTCCCTGAAGGAGCGGGTTTTCCCCGCGCGGAGAACCCGCGCACGGAAAATGCCCTCCGCACCGCGTTCCCGCGGTTTCGGAGGGCATTTTCGGGGAGTGGAGCCTAGGGGAGTCGAACCCCTGACATCTGCCATGCAAAGACAGCGCTCTACCAACTGAGCTAAGGCCCCGGAACGAGAACAGCGTACCGGGTCCCACCCCGTCCCGGGCAAAAGGTGGGGACTCCCGGTGGACGACCACGCTCCGTAAGATGCTGCCCGAGGTTCGCAGTGGCGAACCGCAGGGATGGGGAGAAGCATGGACGCAGCGCAGCAGGAAGCCACGGCAAGAGCCCGGGAGCTTCAGCGCAGTTGGTACGGGGAGCCGCTGGGAGCGCTGTTCCGCCGGCTGATCGACGACCTCGGACTCAACCAGGCCAGGCTCGCCGCCGCGCTCGGCCTCTCCGCCCCCATGCTCTCCCAGCTCATGAGCGGCCAGCGCGCCAAGATCGGCAACCCGGCCGTGGTCCAGCGCGTGCAGGCCCTCCAGGAGCTCGCCGTCCAGGTCGCCGACGGCAGCGTCAGCGCCGCCGAGGCCACCGACCGGATGGACGAGATCAAGAAGTCCCAGGGCGGCTCCGTCCTCACCGCCGCCGGCGGCCAGACCGCCAACGGCTCCGGCGCCCCGACCGTGCGCCGGGTGGTCCGCGAGATCCAGTCGCTGCTGCGCTCCGTGGCCGCCGCCGGGGACATCATCGACGCCGCCGACTCCCTCGCCCCGGCCCATCCCGAACTGGCCGAGTTCCTCAGGGTGTACGGCGCCGGGCGGACCGCGGACGCGGTCGCCCACTACGAGGCGCACCAGAACTGACACGACACCGAGCGGGCACGAGCGACGGGGAGCGGGTGCGGCCATGGGCGAGGTCTTCGCCGCCAGGTACGAGCTGATCGACCCGATCGGACGGGGCGGGGCGGGCGCGGTGTGGCGCGCCTGGGACCACCGCCGCCGCCGGTACGTGGCGGTCAAGGTGCTCCGGCAGGGCGACGCGCACACGCTGCTGCGCTTCGTCCGCGAGCAGGCGCTGCGGATCGACCACCCGCACGTCCTCGCGCCGGCCAGCTGGGCCGCCGACGACGACCAGGTCCTCTTCACCATGGACCTGGTCTCCGGCGGCTCGCTCGCCCACGTCATCGGCGACTACGGCCCCCTGCCGCCCCGCTACGTCTGCGTCCTGCTGGACCAGCTCCTCTCCGGGCTGGCCGCCGTGCACGCGGAGGGGGTCGTCCACCGGGACATCAAACCGGCGAACATCCTGATGGAGGCGACCGGCGCGGGCCGCCCGCACCTGCGGCTGTCCGACTTCGGCATCTCCATGCGCAAGGGCGAACCCCGGCTCACCGAGACCCATTACGTGGTGGGCACTCCCGGTTACTTCGCCCCCGAGCAACTCTTCGGCGCGGAGCCCGATTTCACGGCCGACCTGTACGCCGTCGGCCTCGTCGCGCTCTATCTGCTGCACGGCACCAGGCCGGACTCCCAGGCCCTGGTGGAGCACTTCACGGCGTACGGGACCCCACCCGCGCCCGCGAGCGTGCCCGAGCCGCTCTGGCAGGTCCTGGCGGGGCTGCTCCAGCCCGATCCGCAGGTCAGGTTCCGGACCGCCACGGGGGCGCGGAAGGCGCTGGCCGCCGCCATGGAGCTGCTGCCCGAGCCGGGTCCCGGCGAGGAGCCGGTGGAGATCTTCGACCAGATCGGGCCGCTGCCGGCCGGTTTCGGCCCGGACGGCCCCGCGCCCGCCCCCGAGGAGTCCGGCCCGGCCGCTCCGGAGGCCGTCCGGGAGCCCGTGCCGGTGCCCTCGCCGTCCGAGACGGGCAGCTTCCACCTGCCGCCGCCGACCGCCCGTACCGCGCCCCCGCCTGTCCCCGCCGCGCCCGCGCCCGCGTACGGCCCCGCGTACGGCCCCGCGCCGGACGCACCCCCGGCGCCGGCTCCCGCCACCGGGCCGCAGGCGGCCCCGTACGCCCCCACCACGCCCTCGTACGCCCCGCACGCCGCTCCGGCCCCCGCGGCGCCGCCGGAGCCGTTCTCCGGGCCGCTCGCGGCGCCCGTACGGCGGCCGGGACCACCCCCGAAGGTGGCGGTCCCGGTGCTGCTCCTCGCGCTGGTGTCGCTCGCGGTCGGCTTCTGGGCCCTCACCCAGGTCTGACACCGGAACGGGCCTCGGGTCTGACGCCGGGTCGGGCGCCGGGAAGGGTGTCGGACCCGGCGCCGGACCCGACACCCTTCCCGGGTCCGCTTCCTGACGCCGGGTCCGGTCCCGCGTCCGTGTCCGCGTCTCAGGCGCGGTGCGGGGCCGCGCGGCGGGCCAGGAGGGTCCAGGCGCCGAGGCCCACCAGGAGGACGGTGCCCAGGCCGATGCCGCCCGCGGCGAGGACCGTCATCGCGGTGCCGCCGCCGGCCGCCCGCGGCCCGCTCGCGCCGGTCTCGGCCGCGTCCCGGTCACCGGCCGTCACCTGGAAGGGCCCGGGGTCGCCCGCGTACCCCGGTCCCGGCCCCGCCTTCCCGGTCACCTGCACCCGCAGGATCAGCGGCACCGCCCCGTCGCCGTACTTCTCGGCCATCGCGGGGCTGAGGGTGGCGGTGAGGTAGTACCAGCCGGCGAACCGCATGCCGCTGGTGGCGGTCTCGTACGAGGAGCGGTTCTCGTGGGCGACCGGCCGCTGCGGGTCGATGCCCACGGTGGTCTGCTTCCCGCTGTAGCCGACGGTCTCCAGGTCGACGAAGCCGCGCGCGGGGTTGTCGAGGCCGAAGGCCAGGGCGTTGCCGACGAGGTCGTCGCCGGTGGCGCTGCTGCCCAGTTCGGCGCGGGCGAAGAGCTGCTGCCCCCAGTCGACCGGCACCCGGTAGAAGAGCGTCTGGCCGGGGCGGATGTCCGCCCGCCACGCGCCGCTCTCCAGGGAGACGGCGGTGTGGAAGCCGTTCCCGCCCGGCCTCGGCACGGGGGTGCCGGTGAGCGGGGCGGGGGTGGCCGAGGCCCAGGACTCGGGCAGCTTGGTGGGGCCGGTCTTCGTGAGCAGGGGTTCGCTGACGTGCCGCAGCTCCAGCTGCCAGTCGCCGGGGTCGGACTCCTTGTCCGACTCGCGCTCGACGACGACGTAGTACGTGCCCGTCTCCTGGCAGGAGGAGACGTCCGGGTCGATGATCCGGCGGGCGTAGGCGGTGAGCGGCCGGGCGTGGTCGCCGAAGGCGAAGTTCACGTCCTGGTAGCCGCACTCGGTGCCGGAGTCGTCCTGGATCGCGATGCGGAACCCGTCGCCGTAGGCGGCCTTCCCGCCCGGCGGGGGGACGGCGACGGCGGAGACGTACGCGTTGGCGGTGGTGCCGAGGCCGAGCCGGTAGTAGACCTTGCCGTCCTTCCTGAGGACGTCCCGGTAGCTCTTTCCGGGCTCCAGCTCCTTCGCGTCGGCGCTGGAGGCGGCGCCCTCGATCGGCCGCGCGGTGTCGTCGAAGGCGTACGGGGGCGGGGGAGCACCCTGCGCGGCGTGGGCGGGCAGCGCGGTGAGCGTGCCCACCGCGGCGGCGGCAGCGGCCAGGGCGGCGGCCCGCCGTACCGCGGTCCCGCCCCGCCGGAGACCACCCCCGGTGCCGTTCCCGGCCGTTCCCCCCGCCAGCGTGCTCACGCGCGTCTCCCGTCGTGTCCGGCCGGCCGCCCCCGGCGGCCGTCGCCGGACCATCCTGCCCCGCCCCCTCCCCCGCTGTCCGCACGGGGTGGGCGCGGAGCGGCCCGGAAACGCGGAGATCCCGTCCGCGCGGGGCGCGGACGGGATCTCGGCTTCAGATGGGGTGGGTCTCAGACACCGGAACCGGACGGCACGGAGTCGGTCGCCTCCGTCCACAGGTCCTGCTCGGCGCGATCCGCCTGGATCTGGCGGTACACGAGGAGCCCGCCGATGGCGGCCAGTGCGACCAGGAGCAGCTTCTTCACCGCGCGACCTCGTCTTTCGTTGACGTAGGAGACTTCTTCAACCCACTCTACACATCGACCGATACCGATCGGTGACCTGTGCGAGCGCCAAACCTCACATGACGAAAAAGACCCGGACGGATGTACCGTCCGGGTCTTTCTACTGTGTGGGGCTAACAGGATTTGAACCTGTGGCCTCATCCTTATCAGGGATGCGCTCTAACCAACTGAGCTATAGCCCCGCCGCGCTTTGCGGTGTGTGTCCCGCGCGCTGACTCCTGAAGATTAGCGCACGTCGGGGCCAGTCCCAAAATCGGTTCTCCGGGACCGGCCCCGCGTGGACTACTCGTCCTCGGCGAGCGTCAGCTCGACGCCTCCGACGAAGCCGGCCGACAGGTTGTAGATGAAAGCGCCCAGCGTCGCCAGGGCCGTCATCAGGACCACGTCGATCACGGCGATCACCGAGGTGAACATCAGCACCCGCGGCAGCGACAGGAAGGACTGCAGGTCGAAGCCGTTGGACTCGTTGGAGCCCGTGGCCTCGCTGATCGTGCCGCCGACCGTCGAGAAGACGCCCATGGCGTCCATGACCATCCACAGCACGGCCGCCGCGACGACCGTGCAGATGCCCAGCGCGATGGAGAGCAGGAAGCTCACCTTCATGACCGACCACGGGTCGGCCTTCGCCACCCGCAGCCGTGCCTTGCGGGTGCGCGGCGTGGTGCGCGCGCCCGTCCGGGGGCGCCGGACCGCGCCGGCGGAGGTCTGGCCGCCCTGCGTCTGTCCGCCGCCCTGGGGGCCGTCGTAGGCCCTCGGCGGGTGGTAGGCGCCCGCCGGCTGCGCCGCGGGGCGCTCACCGGGCAGCGTCCCGTTGTAACTGTCGTAGGGGGACTGCTGCCCCCGGCCATCCGTCACCGCTACCCCCTGGGAGTCCGTGGCCGAGCCACGGGCACCGTACGCTCCGGTTCCTGCAGAAGCGCCGGCTGCCGCCGACCCGGCGCCCGTGGCTCCACTCACGCTCTTACTCCTCGTGCTCCCCGGCCTCGGGCTCGGTGCCCTCGGCCGCTGCCGCCGCCTCGATCGCCTCGGAGGCGCCTTCGGCGTCGACGGCGTCGTCGCCGTCCTCGTCCTCACTGCCGGCCTCGGCGTTTCGTGCGATGCCGACGACGGCATCGCGCTTGCCCAGGTTGATCAGCTGGACGCCCATGGTGTCACGGCCGGTCTCCCTGACTTCGCTGACTCGCGTACGAATCACACCGCCGGACAGCGTGATGGCGAGGATCTCGTCCGTCTCCTCCACCACCAGCGCGCCCACGAGGGAGCCGCGGTCCTCCACGATCTTGGCGGCCTTGATGCCGAGGCCGCCGCGGCCCTGGACGCGGTACTCGTCGACGGCGGTGCGCTTGGCGTAGCCGCCGTCGGTCGCGGTGAAGACGAACGTACCGGGCCGGACGACATTCATCGAGAGCAGTTCGTCGTCCTCGCGGAAACTCATGCCCTTGACGCCCGAGGTGGCACGTCCCATCGGACGCAGCGTGTCGTCCGTGGCCGTGAAGCGGATCGACTGCGCCTTCTTGGAGATGAGCAGCAGGTCGTCGTCGGACGAGGCCAGCTCGGCACCGATCAGCTCGTCATCGCTGCCGTCCTCCCGCTCGCGCAGGTTGATCGCGATGACACCCCCGGAGCGCGGGGAGTCGTAGTCCTTCAGGGCGGTCTTCTTCACCAGGCCCGAGCGGGTCGCGAGCACCAGGTAGGGCGCGGCCTCGTAGTCGCGGATCGCGAGGATCTGGGCGATCTGCTCGTCCGGCTGGAAGGCCAGCAGGTTGGCCACGTGCTGGCCGCGGGCGTCCCGGCCGGCGTCCGGCAGCTCGTACGCCTTGGCCCGGTAGACCCGGCCCTTGTTGGTGAAGAACAGCAGCCAGTGGTGGGTGGTGGAGACGAAGAAGTGGTCGACGATGTCGTCCTGCTTCAGCTTCGTCCCGCGCACGCCCTTGCCGCCGCGCTTCTGCGAGCGGTAGTCCTCGGTCTTGGTGCGCTTGACGTAGCCGCCGCGGGAGATCGTGACGACGATGTCCTCTTCGGCGATGAGATCCTCGATGGACATGTCGCCGTCGAAGGGCACCAGCTTGGAGCGCCGGTCGTCGCCGAACTTGTCGACGATCGCGGCCAGTTCCTCGCTGACGATCGTCCGCTGCTTCTCCGGGGAGGCGAGGATCGCGTTGTACTCGTCGATCTTCGCCTGGAGCTCGTCGTGCTCGGCGATGATCTTCTGGCGCTCCAGGGCGGCGAGCCGGCGGAGCTGCATCTCCAGGATCGCGTTGGCCTGGACCTCGTCGATCGCCAGCAGGTCCATCAGGCCGGTGCGGGCGATCTCGACGGTGTCGCTGCGGCGGATGAGGGCGATGACCTCGTCGATCGCGTCGAGCGCCTTGAGCAGGCCGCGCAGGATGTGGGCGCGCTCCTCGGCCTTGCGCAGCCGGAACTTCGTCCGGCGGACGATGACCTCGATCTGGTGCGTCACCCAGTGGCGGATGAACGCGTCCAGGGAGAGGGTGCGCGGCACGCCGTCGACGAGCGCCAGCATGTTGGCGCCGAAGTTCGACTGGAGGTCGGTGTGCTTGTACAGGTTGTTCAGGACGACCTTGGCGACGGCGTCGCGCTTGAGCACGATGACCAGGCGCTGGCCGGTCCGGGACGAGGTCTCGTCGCGGACGTCGGCGATGCCGCCGATCTTGCCGTCCTTCACCAGGTCGGCGATCTTCTGCGCGAGGTTGTCCGGGTTGGTCTGGTAGGGCAGCTCCGTGACCACCAGGCACTGGCGGTTCTGGATCTCCTCGACCTCGACGACCGCGCGCATGGTGATGGAGCCGCGGCCGGTGCGGTACGCCTCCTCGATGCCCTTGCGGCCGACGACGAGGGCGCCGGTCGGGAAGTCGGGGCCCTTGATGCGCTCGATCAGCGCGTCGAGGAGCTCCTCGTGGCTCGCCTCGGGGTGCGCCAGGTACCACTGGGCGCCCTCGGCGACCTCGCGGAGGTTGTGCGGCGGGATGTTGGTCGCCATGCCGACGGCGATGCCGGCGGAGCCGTTGACCAGGAGGTTCGGGAAACGGGCCGGGAGGACCGTCGGCTCCTGGTTGCGGCCGTCGTAGTTGTCCGTGAAGTCGACGGTCTCCTCGTCGATGTCGCGGACCATCTCCATCGACAGCGGCGCCATCTTGCACTCGGTGTAGCGCATGGCGGCGGCCGGGTCGTTGCCCGGGGAGCCGAAGTTGCCGTTGGAGTCGACCAGCGGCATCCGCATCGACCAGGGCTGGGCGAGGCGGACGAGGGCGTCGTAGATGGAGGAGTCGCCGTGCGGGTGGTACGTGCCCATGACGTCGCCGACGACGCGGGCGCACTTGTAGAAGCCCTTCTCGGGCCGGTAGCCGCCGTCGTACATCGCGTACAGCACGCGCCGGTGGACGGGCTTGAGGCCGTCGCGGACGTCGGGCAGCGCGCGGGACACGATGACGGACATCGCGTAGTCGAGGTACGAGCGCTGCATCTCGGTCTCGAGCCCGACGGGCTCGATCCGCAGCACGGGTTCCTGGTCCTCGTCGGTGGTCACGGGGGTGTTCTCGTCGGCCATTGCTGGTCGTCAGTCCTTTCGTGCGGTCAGCTGGGACCGACTCAGATGTCGAGGAAGCGAACGTCCTTGGCGTTGCGCTGGATGAAGGAGCGCCGGGCCTCGACGTCCTCGCCCATCAGCACCGAGAACAGGTCGTCGGCCTGCGCGGCGTCGTCCAGGGTGACCTGGCCGAGGACGCGGTGCTCGACATCCATGGTGGTGACCCGGAGCTCCTCGGCGTTCATCTCGCCGAGGCCCTTGAAGCGCTGGATCGAGTCCTCGCGGATGCGCTTGCCGTTCTGCTTGCCCAGCTCGACCAGCGCATCGCGCTCGCGGTCCGAGTAGGCGTACTCGAAGTCGTCCCGACCCCACTTGATCTTGTAGAGCGGCGGGCGGGAGAGGTACACGTGCCCGTTCTCGATCAGCGGCCGCATGAAGCGGAAGAGGAAGGTCAGCAGCAGGGTGTTGATGTGCTGGCCGTCGACGTCGGCGTCCGCCATCAGGATGATCTTGTGATAGCGGAGCTTCTCGATGTCGAAGTCCTCGTGGACCCCGGTGCCGAAGGCCGAGATCAGCGCCTGGACCTCGGTGTTCTGGAGGATCTTGTCGACGCGGGCCTTCTCGACGTTCAGGATCTTGCCGCGGATCGGCAGGATGGCCTGGTACATCGGGTTCCGGCCGGACTTGGCGGAGCCGCCGGCGGAGTCGCCCTCGACGATGAAGATCTCGCACTTGGTCGGGTCGTTCGACTGGCAGTCCGAGAGCTTGCCCGGCAGGGACGCCGACTCCAGGAGGCCCTTGCGGCGGGTCAGGTCGCGGGCCTTGCGGGCGGCCACGCGCGCGGTGGCGGCGGTGATGCCCTTGCGGACGATGTCCGCGGCCTCGTTCGGGTTGCGGTCGAACCAGTCCGTCAGGTGCTCGTGGACGACCTTCTGGACGAAGGTCTTCGCCTCGGTGTTGCCGAGCTTCGTCTTGGTCTGGCCCTCGAACTGCGGCTCGCCGATCTTGACCGAGATGATCGCGGTCAGACCCTCGCGGATGTCGTCGCCGGTGAGGTTGTCGTCCTTCTCGCGAAGGAGCTTCTTCTCGCGCGCGTACTTGTTGACGAGCGTCGTCAGCGCGGCGCGGAAGCCCTCCTCGTGGGTGCCGCCCTCGTGGGTGTGGATCGTGTTCGCGAAGGAGTACACGCCCTCGCTGTACGAGGAGTTCCACTGCATCGCGATCTCGGCCGAGAGGAGGCGCTCCTTGTCCTCGGCCTCGATGTCGATGACGGTCGGGTTGACCAGCTCGCCCTTGCGCGAGTTGAGGTACTTCACGAAGTCGACGATGCCGCCCTCGTAGTGGTACGTCACCGTGCGGGCGGTCGCCTCGGCGGCGGTCTCCGCGTCCGGGGCGTCGGCGCCGACCGTGGCCTTCGCGGACTCGCGCTCGTCGGTGAGCGTGATCGTCAGGCCCTTGTTGAGGAAGGCCATCTCCTGGAAGCGGCGCGAGAGCGTCTCGAAGGAGTACTCGGTCGTCTCGAAGATGTCCGGGTCGGCCCAGAAGGTGACCGAGGTGCCGGTCTCGGAGGTCTCCTCGTGCTGGACGAGGGGGGCGGTCGGGACGCCCATCTTGTAGTCCTGCGTCCAGCGGTGACCGTCCGTCCGGATCTCCACGGAGACCTTGGTGGACAGGGCGTTCACGACCGAGACGCCGACGCCGTGGAGGCCGCCGGAGACGGCGTAGCCGCCGCCGCCGAACTTGCCGCCCGCGTGCAGCACGGTCAGGACGACCTCGACGGCGGGCTTGCCCTCGGAGGGCACGATGCCCACCGGGATGCCGCGGCCGTTGTCGATGACGCGGACGCCGCCGTCGGGCAGGATCGTCACGTCGATGGTGTCGGCGTGGCCGGCCAGGGCTTCGTCGACCGAGTTGTCGACGACCTCCTGCACCATGTGGTGCAGACCGCGCTCACCGGTCGAGCCGATGTACATGCCAGGGCGCTTGCGCACGGCATCCAGGCCCTCGAGGACCTGGATGTTGCTGGCGGTGTACTGGTTGTTCTCGTTGGGGTTGCCGGAATCGGCCACGAAGCGCCCTTTCTGGCACAGCACAGGCCGTGCTCCGGGCATAGGGGAGCCGGCTGCGTCGTTCGACAGTTCCGCAGTGTGGCGGGATTGTCTTCCAGTCTACCGGTACCGCTGACAGTCATGGGGGTTTGCGGGCACCTGAATGCGCATGTGCCGCCCTCGGCGGCCCCGAGACGACTCCCCATATCCGGACAGGGGCTCCAGGGGCCTCTGACCGCCACCCAGCGCTTCGGGCGGTGACCGATGGTGGCGCCGGTCCTCGGGCGGGCTCCCCGAGGCGCCGCGAAGCACCCGCGGGAGACCTTCCGACCGGTCGGTACCGCGCTGTGCGAAGGGGCGGGATCAGCCGTAGGTGTCGCCCGGACCGACCGACCCGGGCGCCCGCAGCGGCCCGTACCGGCGCGCGCCGGCGCCCGGCCCCAGGACCTTGATCAGCCGTACCGTGCCGTGCCCCAGGTCCTCGTTCAGCCGGGCGACCAGGGTGGGGGCGAGCAGCCGCAGCTGGGTGGCCCAGGCGGTCGAGTCGCACTGGACGGTCAGCACGCGCGCGTCCGGCTCCTCCTCGTAGCGGACCGGTACGCAGTGCTTGGCGAGATCCTCGCCGACGATCTGCGGCCAGCGGCCCATCACCCCGCCGACGGCGGCCGGCGTCTCCCAGCCGCGCTCGGCGAGCAGCCGGTTGATCGCGGCGCCGAGCGCCATGGGGTCGCGTCCGTCGGCGCGCGCGCCGGAGCGCAGACCGCCGCCGCGCCGGGCCTGCTTCTTCTGCTGGGCGGCGGCTCCCCGCGCGCGTGCCTGTTCCTTGGCGGCGCGCAGCGCGACGCGGGCGAGGTCGACGCCCGAGGGTTCGGGTGCGGCGGCACCGTCCACAGCCTGTGGAGGATTCTCCGCACCTCCTTCACCGGTTCCGTTCATACGCGCTCCACCGTCCCTCCGGCCACCGCGTACCGGGTCCCGGCGAGCACGCCCGGCACGTCGTCGTCGACGGCGGCCGTCACGAGGACCTGCTCGCCGCCGGCCACCAGCTCCGCGAGCCGTTCGCGCCGGCGCGCGTCCAGCTCGGCGAAGACGTCGTCGAGGACGAGGACCGGCTCGTTGCCCTCGGAGCGGAGCAGGTCGTACGAGGCGAGACGGAGCGCCAGCGCGTACGACCAGGACTCGCCGTGGCTCGCGTACCCCTTGGCGGGCAGGTCGCCGAGGCGGAGCAGCAGGTCGTCGCGGTGCGGCCCGACCAGGGTGACGCCGCGCTCGACCTCCTGCCTGCGGGCCTCCCCGAGGGCGGCGGTGAGCTGCTCGTACAGCTCCTCGCGGGTCTGTCCGACGCCGGGGGCGGAGGGCTTGTACTCCAGCAGGACCGGGCCGCCGCCGGGGGCGAGCCGCTCGTACGCCTTGTCGGCCAGCGGCTGGAGGGTGCGGACGAGGTCCAGGCGCTGGGCGAGCAGTTCGGCGCCGGCCCGGGCCAGGTGCTGGTCCCAGACGTCGAGGGTGGAGAGGTCCATGCCGCGGCCGCCGTGCCGGCGGGCCATGGCGGCGGACTTCAGGAGGGTGTTGCGCTGCTTGAGGACGCGCTCGTAGTCGGAGCGCACGCCGGCCATGCGCGGGGAGCGCGCCGTGACGAGTTCGTCGAGGAAGCGGCGGCGCTCGCCGGGGTCGCCCTTGATGAGGGCGAGGTCCTCGGGGGCGAAGAGGACGGTCCGCACGATGCCGAGCACGTCACGCGGTCTGACCTGGGAGGACCTGTTGATACGGGCGCGGTTGGCGCGGCCGGGGTTGAGTTCGAGTTCGACCAGCTGGGAGCGCTCGCCCTGGGTGACGGCGGCGCGGATGACGGCCCGCTCGGCGCCCATCCGCACCAGGGGGGCGTCGGAGGCGACGCGGTGGCTGCCGAGGGTGGCGAGGTAGCCGACGGCCTCGACGAGGTTGGTCTTGCCCTGGCCGTTGGCGCCCACGAACGCGGTGACGCCCGGGTCGAGGGACACCTCGGCCCGGGCGTACGAGCGGAAGTCGGCCAGCGAGAGATGCGTGACGTGCATGGTTGGGCGCCGGCCTTCCCCCGGTCGCTGCGCACCGGACGGTGCACAGCCTGTGGATTGCTACTTCTTCTCGACCGCGTGGCCGCCGAACTGGTTGCGCAGCGCGGCGATCATCTTCATCTGCGGCGAGTCGTCCTGCCGGGACGCGAACCGCGCGAACAGCGAGGCGGTGATCGCGGGGAGCGGGACGGCGTTGTCGATGGCGGCCTCGACGGTCCACCGGCCCTCGCCGGAGTCCGACGCGTAGCCGCGCAGCTGGTCCAGGTGCTCGTCCTCGTCGAGGGCGTTGACCGCGAGGTCGAGCAGCCAGGAGCGGATGACCGTGCCCTCCTGCCAGGAGCGGAAGATCTCGCGGACGTTCTCCACGGAGTCGACCTTCTCCAGGAGCTCCCAGCCCTCGGCGTACGCCTGCATCATCGCGTACTCGATGCCGTTGTGGACCATCTTGGCGAAGTGGCCGGCGCCGACCTTGCCGGCGTGCACGGAGCCGTACTCGCCCTCGGGCTTGAGGGCGTCGAAGACCGGCTGGACGCGGGCGACGTGCTCGTCGGAGCCGCCGTACATGAGCGCGTAGCCGTTCTCCAGGCCCCAGACGCCGCCGGAGACGCCGCAGTCGACGAAGCCGATGCCCTTGGCCGCCAGCTCCTCTGCGTGCTTCTCGTCGTCGGTCCAGCGGGAGTTGCCGCCGTCGACGACGACGTCGCCGGGGGAGAGCAGCTCGGCCAGCTCGTCGATGGTGGACTGGGTCGCCGCGCCGGCGGGGACCATGACCCACACGACGCGCGGGGCCTGGAGGGCGCCCACCAGCTCTTCGAGGCTGTGGACGTCCGCGAGGTCCGGGTTGCGGTCGTATCCGATGACGGTGTGGCCTGCGCGGCGGATGCGCTCGCGCATGTTGCCGCCCATCTTGCCGAGACCGACGAGACCGAGCTCCATCAGAGTTGTTCCTTAAGCGTCGTGTGCGGTACCTACCCGGGTCCGAGCCTACGCCCGGACCCGGCCGCACACCTGTGGGGTCGGCCGCTCAGTCGAACCCCCGCGGCGCAGGTCAGCCGCTCAGCCGCACCGGCATGATCAGGTACTTGTAGGCGTCGTCCGCCTCCGCGTCCACCGCCGGCCGGCCGCTCAGCAGGGCGGGCTTGGTGGAGGTGGTGAAGGAGAGCTGGGCGACCGGGGAGTCGATCGCGCTGAGGCCGTCCAGGAGGAAGGTCGGGTTGAAGGCGATGGAGATGTCGTCGCCGTCCAGCTGGGCGTCGACCCTTTCCACAGCCTGTGCGTCGTCGCTGGAGCCGGCCTCCAGGATGAGGACGCCCTGCTCGAAGCTGAGCCGGACGGGAGTGTTGCGCTCGGCGACCAGGGCCACGCGCTTGACGGCCTCGACGAAGGGGGCGGTCTCGATCACCGCGACCGAGTTGAACTCGGTGGGGAAGAGGGTGCGGTACTTCGGCAGGTCGCCTTCGAGGAGGCGCGTGGTGGTGCGGCGGCCGGCGCCCTCGAAGCCGATGAGGCCCTCGCCCTGGCCGGAGCCGGAGAGCGCCAGGGTGACGGTGTCGCCGCTGGTGAGCGCCTTGGCGGTGTCCAGAAGGGTCTTGGCGGGCACCAGGGCGACCGCGGAGGCGTCGGGGGCCTCCGGCTTCCACAGGAACTCGCGGACCGCGAAGCGGTAGCGGTCGGTGGAGGCCAGGGTGACGGTGTCGCCCTCGATCTCGATGCGGACGCCGGTGAGGACGGGCAGCGTGTCGTCGCGGCCGGCGGCGATGGCGACCTGCGCGGCGGCGGCGGCGAAGATCTCGCCGGGGACGGTGCCGGTGGCGGTCGGCATCTCGGGCAGCGCCGGGTACTCCTCCACAGGGAGGGTGTGGAGGGTGAAGCGGGAGGAGCCGCAGACCACGGTCGCCCGTACACCGTCTGTGGAGATCTCCACCGGGCGGTTGGGGAGGGCGCGGCAGATGTCGGCGAGGAGGCGGCCGGAGACGAGGACGGTGCCGTCCTCCTCGATCTCGGCCTCGACGGAGACGCGGGCGGAGACCTCGTAGTCGAAGCTCGAGAAGCTCAGCGCGCCGTCCTCGGCCTTCAGCAGAAGGCCCGCGAGGACGGGGGCCGGCGGACGGGCCGGAAGGCTGCGGGCCACCCAGGCCACCGCCTCCGCGAGTACATCGCGCTCCACCCGGATCTTCACCGGAACCGCCTCCTGCTTGTTGCTGGCTCGTTCGTCGACTGCGGGATCCAGTCTGACGTACGCCGCCGACACTCGGTGCGGCTCGGGGTCAAGTCGCGACGAGAGCGGCTCGGGGCTCCGGCGCCGAGTTGTGCACAGCCCCCGCTTCAAAGCCATTCCCGAGCTAACTATGAGTGGGAGTAGTAGTAGGGGCTGTGGAAACCGTGGATAACGTCGTCCATGCAGGTCAGCACCCGTTTTTTATCCACTGCGCCTGTGGGTGGAACCCGTGGATAACCAGGGTTCTCTGTGGACACACGAAAGTTCTGCACACCCCATGCACAGGAAGGGCTGAGTTCTCCCCAGCGCTGTCCCCAGCTTTCCCCGGGTTCCCCACAGCCCAAACGTCTCCCTTGGTGTGACCGCTTTCACTCCTCCCGGTGATCGGGGGTGTTTCGTTGCCGAACAGTGGACAGCGGTGTGGAGAAGCTGTGGGCAACCGATCCTCCCCTGTGGGCAGCCGGTGGACAACTCTGCGGGGCTCCTGTGGACGAAAGATTCATCCACAGGCTGTGGAGAACGGTTGCTCACAAATCCACACCCCCCTGAGCTGGTGTGATCGTCGGCCGGTCACTCAGCCTGTGGACAGAATCCGGATAACTCGACAGTCCCCACCCTGTGGACGGGAGATCATCCCGCAATCTGTGGAGAACCCGCCAGCGAGACGCGGTAATCGAACAGTTCCGGCGTGGGCGAGGCGCCCGGATGCCACGCGAGGACGGCCGCCGGCGGCCCCGGAGCACCACCCGGACGGCCTCGCGGCCCTCCGGGAGAAGGCTTCTGAGGGAACGTCCGGGCGTCCGCACGGCGATCCGTCCGGCGCTGCCGGCCTCGCTCGCCGCCGCTCTCCTCCGCCCTTCTCAACGGCCTCGGACCCCTTCCGGGAACGCCGGGACGCCCTTCCGGGAACTCCGTCCGGCAACCCCTTCCGGGAACGCCGAAGGGCGCCCCGGTGGGAGTCCGGGGCGCCCTTCGGCGTACTGCGGGCCTCCTGCGGCACGCGAGAGAACGGAGGAACGACGGAGGAACGGAAGGAGGGGACGGGGAACGGTACGGGGGCCGTACGGCGCCGCGTCAGCCGTTCTTGATGCGGTTGGTCAGCTCCGTGACCTGGTTGTAGATGGAACGCCGCTCCGCCATCAGGGCCCGGATCTTCCGGTCCGCGTGCATCACGGTCGTGTGGTCGCGGCCGCCGAACTGCGCGCCGATCTTCGGCAGCGACAGGTCCGTCAGCTCGCGGCACAGGTACATGGCGATCTGGCGGGCCGTCACCAGGACGCGGCTGCGCGAGGAACCGCACAGGTCCTCCACCGTCAGCCCGAAGTAGTCGGCCGTCGCCGCCATGATGGCGGGGGCGGTGATCTCGGGGGAGGTGTCCTCGCCGCCGGGGATCAGGTCCTTGAGGACGATCTCGGTCAGCCCCAGGTCCACCGGCTGCCGGTTGAGGCTCGCGAAGGCCGTCACCCGGATCAGCGCGCCCTCCAGCTCGCGGATGTTCCGCGAGATCCGGGAGGCGATGAACTCCAGCACCTCCGGCGGGGCGTTGAGCTGCTCCTGCACCGCCTTCTTGCGCAGGATCGCGATGCGGGTCTCCAGCTCCGGCGGCTGCACGTCGGTGGTGAGGCCCCACTCGAAGCGGTTGCGCAGTCGGTCCTCCAGGGTGACCAGCTGCCGGGGCGGCCGGTCGGAGGAGAGCACGATCTGCTTGTTCGCGTTGTGCAGGGTGTTGAAGGTGTGGAAGAACTCCTCCTGCGTCGACTCCTTGCTCGCGAGGAACTGGATGTCGTCGACGAGCAGGATGTCCACGTCGCGGTAGCGCTTGCGGAAGGCGTCGCCCTTGCCGTCGCGGATGGAGTTGATGAACTCGTTGGTGAACTCCTCCGAGCTCACGTACCGGACCCGCGTGCCCGGGTAGAGGCTGCGCGCGTAGTGCCCGATGGCGTGCAGCAGGTGCGTCTTGCCGAGCCCCGACTCCCCGTAGATGAAGAGGGGGTTGTACGCCTTCGCCGGTGCCTCGGCCACCGCGACCGCGGCCGCGTGCGCGAACCGGTTCGAGGACCCGATCACGAAGGTGTCGAAGAGGTAGCGGGGGTTCAGCCGCGCGTGCTGCTCGCTCGCGCCGCCGCCCGAGGACCCGCCGGAACCCGTGCCCGAACCGCCGGCCGGCCGGTCCGGGCCGCCGCCCGCCCCGTGGCCGCCGGGCGGGCCGGGGCGCGGGACCGGGGAGGCCGGACCGGACAGGTCGGGCAGCTCGGCGCGCTCGGGCCGCTGCGGCTGCTCGTAGCCCCGGCCCTGCTCCTCGTACCGGGAGCGCCCGGAGGGCTCCGGGGAGGCCGGTCCGGTGTACGGCGCGCGCTCGGGGAAGCCGCCGAGGCGCGGCTGCTGCCAGGAGAGGTCCTCCTGGCTCCGCGGCCAGGCCCCCGGCTCGGGGCGCGGTGGCTGTGCGTAGTCGGGGTAGGCGGGCCGCGCGGTGGGCAGCCCGTCGTCGGGGAGCGGGCGGTGGCCGTAGCCCTCGTACTTCTCGTACGGCTCCGGCTGCGGACGCTCGTCGTAGCGCGGCTGCGCCGGGCGTCCGGGCGAGGGCACCGGCGGCGGCTCGCCGACGGAGTCGTCGACGGTGATCGCGATCCGGATCGGGCGGCCGCACTCGCGGCTGAGGGTCTCGCTGATCAGCGGGGCCAGCCGGCCCTCCAGGACGCGCTTGCCCCATTCGTTGGGGACGGCGAGCAGCGCCGTGTCGGCGACCAGGGCGAGCGGCTGGCAGCGCTCGATCCACTGCTTGTCCTTGGGCTCGATGCCCTGCTGCCCCTCGCCCAGGAGCTGGTCGAGCACGCGCGGCCACACTGCGGCAAGATCGGCGGGTACGTCAGCCACAGGGCACGCTTTCTCGCAGGTCCCACGAATGTGTGGTTCTCGGGACGGTGGGTCGAAGGTCCGTGAGACGGGATGGGCCGTCGGGACAGGTGAGGACAGATCCGGAAAAGGTTGCGGAGTCCAGCCACGGTAGTCGGGGCGGCTGACGTGGTTCAAGTTGTTGTCCACAGCCTGTGCACAAGGGGCCCCTGCGACGGGTCGGTTTGACCGGATGGCGTAACCCCGCGTACCGTAACGAAGTCGAGTTGTCGATGGCTGCTGCCGCCTGCCTCCGATGGGCAACGATCACCCTATGTGATCACGAAGCGGTGCACTCGGGCGTATTGCGAGCTTCTCGTGGGCGCACGGTGACAGCCAGGCGATGTCCCGCCACCACCCGAATCATTTCTGGAGCCCCCGAGTGAGCAAGCGCACCTTCCAGCCGAACAACCGTCGTCGCGCGAAGACCCACGGCTTCCGCCTGCGCATGCGTACCCGTGCCGGCCGCGCCATCCTGGCGAACCGCCGCGCCAAGGGTCGCGCGAGCCTGTCCGCCTGATCCGCTTAAACAGGTCATGACGTGCTGCCTACCGAGAATCGGCTGAGGCGGCGCGAGGACTTCGCAACCGCGGTACGTCGAGGACGCCGGGCCGGTCGTCCGCTCCTCGTCGTCCACCTACGCAGCGGTGCCACGGACCCGCACGTGCCTGGGGAGATCGCTCCCCCGCCACGTGCGGGTTTCGTCGTGAGCAAGGCCGTCGGCGGAGCCGTCGTCCGCAACCAGGTGAAGCGGCGACTGCGGCACCTCGTGCGCGATCGGCTGTCCGAGCTGCCCCCCGGTAGCCTGGTGGTCGTACGGGCGTTGCCCGGAGCCGGTGACGCCGACCACGCCCACCTGGCCCGCGACCTGGACGCCGCCCTCCAGCGGCTGCTGGGAGGGGGTACGCGATGAAGTACCCGTTCCTCGCCCTCATCAAGCTGTACCAGTGGACGATCAGCCCCCTCCTGGGGCCCGTCTGCCGGTACTACCCGTCGTGTTCCCACTACGGATTCACGGCCATAGACCGGCATGGCGCGATCAAGGGCATCGCCCTGACCGCCTGGCGCATCCTGCGGTGCAACCCGTGGTCGCCCGGGGGTGTGGACCACGTCCCCCCGCGCAGGCGTCCTCGGTGGCACGAGATGCTCAGGAACGCGCTGCGTGGCGACAAGGGCGGGATCTCCGCCGAGACGAGCCCGGCCGCAGAGACCTCGCCCAATGCTCAAGGAGCCTGATTAGTGGACACGATTGCCAGTCTGTTCAGCTTCATCACCTGGCCCGTTTCCTGGGTCATCGTCCAGTTCCACAAGCTGTACGGGGCCATCTTCGGACCCGACACGGGCTGGGCCTGGGGCCTGTCGATCGTGTCCCTCGTGGTGCTGATCCGTATCTGCCTGATCCCGCTCTTCGTGAAGCAGATCAAGTCGACGCGGAACATGCAGGCGCTCCAGCCGAAGATGAAGGCGATCCAGGAGCGCTACAAGAGCGACAAGCAGCGTCAGTCCGAAGAGATGATGAAGCTGTACAAGGAGACGGGCACCAACCCGCTCTCCTCGTGCCTTCCCATCCTCGCCCAGTCGCCGTTCTTCTTCGCCCTCTACCACGTGCTGTCGAACATCGCGTCGGGCAAGGTCATCGGCGTCATCGACCAGCCGCTGCTGGAGAGCGCCCGCAAGGCGCACATCTTCGGCGCCCCGCTCGCCTCGAAGTTCACCGACAGCGCCGCCGAGGTGGCCGCGCTCGACGCCTCGCTGACCTCGGTCCGCATCGTCACCGCGATCATGATCATCATGATGTCGGCCTCGCAGTTCTTCACCCAGCGCCAGCTGATGATGAAGAACGTCGACCTCTCGGTGAAGACCCCGTACATGCAGCAGCAGAAGATGCTCATGTACATCTTCCCGGTGATCTTCGCCGTCATGGGCATCAACTTCCCCGTCGGCGTCCTCGTCTACTGGCTGACCACCAACGTGTGGACCATGGGCCAGCAGATGTACGTGATCAACCAGAACCCGACGCCCGGCAGCAAGGCCCAGGACTCCTACCTCCAGCGCCTGCTCAAGAGCGTCTCGCAGCACGGTGAGGTCCGCAGCCGCAGGCACAAGGCCGTGATCAAGGCCATCGTCGCCAAGGGCTCCGACCGCAACGAGAACGAGCGCCGCTTCATCGGCGCCCTCGCCAAGGCCGGCTTCGCCGCCCAGGCCGACGGCACCGTCCTCAAGAGCGACACCGCCGCCGCCGAGGCCGAGGGAGCCGCCCCCAAGCGGCAGCAGCCCAAGCGCCAGTCCAAGGCCCAGCGTCAGTCCGGCGGCCCGCAGGCCAAGGCCGACGACGAGGGCGACGAGCCGGTGCGGGAGACCGCCGAGGAGTCCGCGGGCGAGAACGCCCAGGACACCGAGACGAAGCCCTCGCTGGAGAAGAAGCCCGAGACCCCGGCCAAGGGCTCCGGTCAGGGCGGCCGCAGCCGCGCCAGCTCCGGCGGCTCCCGCCAGCGCAAGGGCCAGCAGCGGCCCAAGCACCCCTCCTCCAAGAAGTAAGCGTCCCCCGTATCTAGAAGGAGTCCATCCGTGACGGAAGGCACCACCTCCGCCGCCGAGGGTGGCGACACCCTGACCCGCCTGGAGCAGGAGGGTGAGATCGCGGCCGACTACCTTGAGGGCCTGCTCGACATCGCCGACCTCGACGGCGACATCGACATGGACGTCGAGGCGGACCGGGCCGCGGTCTCGATCATCAGCGACTCCGCCGGCCGCGACCTGCAGAAGCTCGTGGGCCGTGACGGCGAGGTGCTGGAGGCGCTCCAGGAGCTGACCCGCCTGGCCGTGCACCGGGAGACCGGTGACCGCAGCCGGCTGATGCTCGACATCGCCGGGTTCCGCGCGAAGAAGCGCGCCGAACTGGCCCAGATCGGCGCCCAGGCGGCGGACGAGGTCAAGTCCACCGGCCAGCCGGTCAAGCTCGACCCGATGACCCCGTTCGAGCGCAAGGTCGTGCACGACGCGGTCGCCGCCGCCGGTCTGCGCAGCGAGTCCGAGGGCGAGGAGCCGCAGCGCTTCGTCGTCGTCCTCCCTGCCTGACCCCTCTCCACGCGTCGGCCCCGTCTGTTCGCAGACGGGGCCGATCTTTGTCAGCCTGATACTTGAGCCACTGGACCCCCGCCGACCGGCGCTCAGCCCGCCGGACGCGGGTCCAGCCACTCAGCCACCACAGTGCGCTCGCGCGGTACGCGTGCGGTACGGAAGGACGGTCCCCGTGACGGAGGAAGCGGAGCTCCCCGAGGCGCCCGAGCAGGCACGGAAGGTCTTCGGTGAGCACTTCCCCGAGGCCGTTCGGTACGCCGAGCTGCTCGCGGACGCCGGTGTGAAGCGCGGGCTCATCGGCCCCCGCGAGGTCCCGCGCCTGTGGGAGCGACACCTGCTGAACTGCGCCGTCCTCTCCGAGGTTGTCCCCGAGGGCGTGACGGTCTGCGACGTCGGCTCCGGCGCCGGACTGCCCGGCATCCCGCTGGCCCTGGTCCGCCCGGACCTGAAGATCACGCTCCTGGAGCCGCTGCTCCGCCGGACCAACTTCCTCCAGGAGGTCGTGGAGCTGCTCGGTCTCGACCACGTGACCGTGGTCCGGGGCCGTGCGGAGGAGATGCTCGGCAAGGTCCCGCCGGTCCATGTGGTGACCGCCCGCGCCGTCGCCCCCCTCGACCGGCTGGCCGGCTGGGGCGTCCCGCTCCTCCGCCCCTACGGCGAGATGCTCCTGCTCAAGGGCGACACCGCGCAGGAGGAGCTGGACGGGGCGCGGGCCGCGCTCTCCAAGCTCGGTGTGGTGGAGACCTCCGTGCTCCAGGTGGGCGAGGGCGTCGTCGATCCGATGTCCACCGTGGTGCGGGTCGAGGTCGGCGAGAGCCCGGGTGGCGTGCGCTTCGCGGCCAAGCGGGCCAAGGCGGCGCGGACGAGCAAGACCCGACGCCGCCGCTGACGCCGCATTCGTCCGTTTTCACGGAGTGTCGGCCGGTCCCGGAAGGGCCGCAGGGGCATCGTGTTTCACGTGAAACGTCGCTCACTGCTCCAGGGGATCATCAACCGTGGGCGCGCGGCTGCCGCCCCCCGGGACCGGAAGCCCCGCGCGAAACCACTCGCGAGGGTCATGGAGTTTTCCACAGAGGTGGATTCACCCACAGATACACCGACCTCGCTGGTTCGGGACCCCGAAAGCATGGCAGGCTCTCCCCATCGCGAGCTTGATGCCGAGGAGAGTGAATCCTTGCGGTCCGACGCCAACATCGCGGGACCGATGACCGATCCGGTCCCCGGTCCCCGAACCGAATCGGCGGGGGAAGATGTTTCACGTGAAACGCTGCCCCCGATGGACGACACCCCCATTGGCCGTGCTGCCCAGCTGGCCGTAGAGGCGCTGGGTCGTGCCGGGGAGGGCCTGCCCCGCCCCGAGCAGACCCGGATCATGGTGGTGGCCAACCAGAAGGGCGGCGTGGGCAAGACGACCACGACCGTCAACATCGCCGCCTCCCTGGCGCTGCACGGGGCCCGCGTCCTCGTGATCGACCTGGACCCGCAGGGCAACGCCTCCACGGCACTGGGCATCGACCACCACGCCGACGTCCCCTCGATCTACGACGTCCTCGTCGACAGCCGGCCGCTCTCCGAGGTGGTCCAGCCCGTCCTCGACGTCGAGGGGCTCTTCTGCGCTCCGGCCACGATCGACCTCGCCGGCGCGGAGATCGAGCTGGTCTCGATGGTGGCCCGCGAGAGCCGCCTCCAGCGGGCGATCCAGGCGTACGAGCAGCCGCTCGACTACGTCCTGATCGACTGCCCGCCCTCCCTCGGCCTGCTCTCGGTGAACGCCCTGGTGGCG
Source organism: Streptomyces termitum (assembly GCF_014650175.1). Taxonomy (GTDB): domain Bacteria; phylum Actinomycetota; class Actinomycetes; order Streptomycetales; family Streptomycetaceae; genus Streptomyces; species Streptomyces termitum. The sequence continues at coordinate 119,059 of NZ_BMUL01000017.1, read as the reverse complement.
GGTGCCGAGGTGCTCATCCCGATCCAGTGCGAGTACTACGCGCTGGAGGGCCTCGGCCAGCTCCTCAAGAACGTCGACCTGGTGCGTGGCCATCTCAACCCGACGCTGCACGTCTCGACGATCCTGCTGACCATGTACGACGGCCGCACGCGGCTGGCCTCGCAGGTCGCCGAGGAGGTCCGCAGCCACTTCGGGCAGGAGGTGCTCCGGACCAGCATCCCGCGGTCCGTCCGCATCTCCGAGGCGCCCAGCTACGGCCAGACCGTGATCACCTACGACCCCGGTTCCAGCGGAGCCCTGTCGTACATCGAGGCGGCGCGCGAGATCGCGTTCCGGGGCGTCGCCGTCCATTACGAGCCCTACCAGCACGGCCGCGTGGGGCACCAGAACAACCAGCGCATGGCGGAGGAAATGCAGTGAGCGACCGACGTAGGGGACTGGGGCCGCGGGGGCTCGGCGCGCTGTTCGCCGGCCCCCAGGACCAGCAGGGGCCTGCGGGCGGCACCGTCTCCACCCTGCCCGGCGGAGGAGCCGCCCGGCTCTTCCCCCAGGCGGCGGCCCCGGCCGGGCCCGAGGCCCTGGTCGAGACCCCGGCCGAGCCGGGTTCGGAGCCCGAGCCCGCGACGGTGGCCGGTGCCTATTTCACGGAGCTGCCGATCGGCTCCATCACGCCCAACAAGCAGCAGCCGCGTGAGATCTTCGACGAGGACGCCCTCGCCGAGCTGATCGCCTCCGTCAAGGAGGTCGGCCTGCTCCAGCCCGTCGTCGTGCGGAAGACCGGCGACGAGCGGTACGAGCTGATCATGGGCGAGCGGCGGTTCCGCGCTTGCACCGCGGCCGGACTGGAGCGGATCCCCGCGATCGTTCGGGCCACCGAGGACGAGCGGATGCTCCTGGACGCGCTCCTGGAGAACCTGCACCGCGCCCAGCTGAACGCGATCGAGGAGGCGCATGCCTACGAGCAGCTCCTCAAGGACTTCGGCTGCACGCAGGACCAGCTCGCCGACCGGGTCGGCCGGTCCCGCCCGCAGATCTCCAACACGCTGCGCCTGCTGCGGCTCTCCGGCCCGGTCCAGATGAAGGTGGCCTCCGGCGTCCTCTCGGCCGGTCACGCCCGGGCCCTGCTCGGCGTGGACGACACCGAGGCGCAGGACCACCTGGCCCAGCGGATCGTGAAGGAGGGCCTCTCCGTCCGCTCGGTCGAGGAGATCGTGCGGGTCATGGCCTCCGAGCAGCCCACCGTCGTGAAGCCGAAGACGCCCCGGGCCGGTGCCCGGGTCTCGCCGGTCTTCTCGCACCTCGCCCACCGCCTCTCGGACCGCTTCGAGACCCGGGTGAAGGTCGACCTGGGGAAGCAGAAGGGCAAGATCGTCGTCGAGTTCGCCTCGGTGGAGGACCTCGACCGGATCCTGACGACGCTGGCCCCCGGTGAGGACACGGTCATGGAGCGGCTCAAGGCCGATCAGGAGGACGGGGCGGAGTAGCCCCTCCCGCGCCGTCGGCGCACAGGACAGAGAGGGCGGGTCGCGTTCCGGTCGTCACCGGGACGTGGCCCGCCCTTTTCCTGAGTGCGGTGTCGTCCCGATGCCCCGATCGCTACGATTTCGAGAGCCGTATCCGTGCTCGACGGCCGTTCTGCGGCCGGGGAAGCGAGGGGCAGCCGTGGGGCGTCGGCTCGTACCGCTCACACTCGACAATCTCGCGGACCTGCCGAACCGCTGCCGCTCCTGTGTGTTCTGGGAACTCGATCCGGTGAGCGGAGAGGCCGCCGTGAAGGCGGACCGCCCGGCGGCCGAGAAGGAGGCGTGGATCTCCGCCGTTCTGCTGGAGTGGGGCTCCTGCGGCCGGATCGTCTATGTGGACGAGGTGCCGGCCGGCTACGTGCTCTACGCTCCCCCGGCCTATGTGCCGCGGTCGACGGCCTTTCCCACCAGTCCCGTGGCGGCCGATGCCGTCCAGCTGATGACGGCCTGGATCATGCCCGAGTACCGGGGGCAGGGGCTGGGCCGGGTGCTGGTGCAGACGGTCGCGAAGGACGTGCTGCGCCGGGGCTTCAAGGCCATCGAGGCGTTCGGTGACGCCCGCTGGAAGGAGTCGGCCTGTGTGCTCCCGGCCGACCACCTGCTGGCGGTGGGCTTCAAGACGGTCCGGCCCCATCCCGCCTACCCCCGGCTGCGGCTGGAGCTGCGGACGACGCTCTCCTGGAAGGAGGATGTCGAGATGGCGCTGGACCGGCTGCTCGGCGCGGTCCAGAAGGAGCCGGCGCTCCGCCCCCTGTGACTCCGGGAACCTTCCGGGACCTCCGGGAACGGAGAACGGCCCGCCCCGGGAAGGGGCGGGCCGTTTCACGTGAAACGGGAGGACGTCACTTGGCGGCGACGAAGGGCTCCAGGTCACGGAGGATAGCGGCCTTCGGCTTGGCGCCGACGATCGTCTTCACGACCTCGCCGTTCTGGTACACGTTCAGCGTCGGGATGGACATGACGCCGTACTTGGCGGCCGTGGCCGGGTTCTCGTCGATGTTGAGCTTCACGATCTCGATCTCGCCGTGCTCGGCGGCGATGGCCTCCAGCGACGGGGCGATCTGGCGGCACGGACCGCACCAGGCGGCCCAGAAGTCCACCAGCACGGGCTTGTCGCTCTGGAGGACGTCCTCGTTGAAGGAAGCGTCGGTCACGTTCTTCAGGGCGCCGGCCACGGCGGCCTCCTCTTGCTCTTCGTGGGGTGTGGGTGGGGGAGTTCGGGGTCAGACCGCGACGGTCTCGGCCTGCTTCTCGCTGTCGGCGAGGGCGGCCAGGAAGCGCTCGGCGTCGAGGGCGGCGGAGCAGCCGGTGCCGGCGGCGGTGATCGCCTGGCGGTAGGTGTGGTCCACCACGTCGCCGGCGGCGAAGACGCCCGTCAGGTTGGTGCGGGTGGAGGGGGCGGCGACCTTGAGGTAGCCCTCCTCGTCCAGGTCCAGCTGGCCCTTGAACAGCTCGGTGCGCGGGTCGTGGCCCACGGCGATGAAGAGGCCGGTAACGGGCAGCTCGCGGGTCTCGCCCGTCTTGGTGTCGCGCAGGAGCACGCCGCTGAGCTTCTGGTCGCCGCGGATCTCGGTCACCTCGCTGTCCCAGGCGAAGGTGATCTTCGGGTCGGCGAAGGCGCGCTCCTGCATCGCCTTGGAGGCGCGCAGGGTGTCACGGCGGTGGACGATCGTCACCGACTTGGCGAAGCGCGAGAGGAAGGTGGCCTCCTCGATCGCGGTGTCGCCGCCGCCGACCACGGCGATGTCCTGGTCCTTGAAGAAGAAGCCGTCGCAGGTGGCGCACCAGGAGACACCGCGGCCGGAGAGAGTGTCCTCGTTCGGCAGGCCCAGCTTGCGGTGCTGCGAGCCGGTGGTGACGATGACGGCCTTGGCGCGGTGGACGTTGCCGGCGCCGTCGGTGACGGTCTTGATGTCACCGCTGAGGTCCACGGCGACGACGTCCTCCGGGACCAGCTCGGCACCGAAGCGCTCGGCCTGGGCCCGCATGTTGTCCATCAGGTCCGGGCCCATGATGCCGTCACGGAAACCGGGGAAGTTCTCGACCTCGGTGGTGTTCATCAGGGCGCCGCCGGAGGTGACGGAGCCTTCGAAGACCAGCGGGTTCAGCGACGCGCGGGCCGTGTAGAGCGCGGCGGTGTATCCCGCGGGCCCGGAGCCGATGATGATCACGTTACGGACGTCGCTCACGGGTTTCTTCCTCGTCTCTGCAGACTGCCTACTGCCTACGGGGCGGTGTCTCGGTCACTCTCACCCCACCCAACGGATCCTAAGGGGGATGCATTCCCGAGCGTGCCGCGTGGCGCGTGCGTGAGACGGGCGATGAGACGGAGAACGGGCCGCGAGGGCCTCAGGGCCGGGGGTACGAGGTGGTGAGCAACAGCTCCCCCGGGGTGTTTCCGGCCCCGGTGTCGGCACAGGAGGAGGCGACGACGTACGCCTGGACGCGGTCGGCGGCGGTCCGGTCGGGGAGCACCAGGAGGTAGGCGGGGGCGCCCCGGTACTCGCCGCGTTCGGCGGCGAGGGCCCCGTCGGTGCGGCCGGTGCCCGCGAGGACGCAGGAGGGGACGGCGGCGGCCTCGCGGTGGCGCCGGGTGGTGCCGGGGGTGTCGCCGCCCTCGGCGGCGAGGGAGCGGGGCTGCTCCGTCTTCGGGACCGGTGCGTTCTCCTCCGCGAGGAGCGCGTGGACCCGGTCCTCCACCGGAGAGCCGGAGAAGGATTCGTTCCGCGGCGCGCTCGCGGCGGCCCTGGTGCTGTCGGCGGTGGAGGCGTCGTTCTGGCCGAGTGCGTGGAGGCCGAACGATCCGGCGAGGGCGACCACGGTGGCGGCGAGCCCGGAGAGCAGGGCGATCCGGTTCCGGCGGCGGGCGCGGTCCCGTCCGGGGCCGGCCGTGGCGGCCGGACGGCCCGCCGGGCGGTCGGTGGCGGGGCGGGCGGAGGAGCGCGGTGTTTCACGTGAAACGGTGCGGCTCGGAGTCGTACCGCTGGGAGGGGTGTCGGCGGGGGACGCGGCGCGGGGGACGGCGGGTGCGGGTCCGGCGGTGGTTTCACGTGGAACGGGGCGGGCGGCGTCCGGGGCGGTGGCGTCGAGGAGGGCCTCGGCGGCGAGGGCGGCGTCGATCCGGCCCGCGATGTCGGAGGGCATGCGCGGGGGGCCGGGGAGGGTGCCCAGGAGCCCCCGGATCTCCTCCAGGGAGGTGCGTACGTCGGCACAGAGGAGGCAGCCGTCGAGGTGGCGGCGCACGGTGACGGAGCGGCTCGGGGGGAGCAGTCCCTCGGTCAGGTCGGAGATCTCCGAGACGTCCGGGTGCTGTACGGCGTCGGTCTTGCCGGTCGTGGTCACGCGCGCCCACCTCCGCCCTTCACAGCAGTTGGATCGGTCGGTCCGGGGTCCGCCGGTTCCGACACCGGTGGGACGGATGCCCCCGGCGTCCGGTTCCTTCCCCCGTCGGAGGGGTCGCTACCCACGGTGTCGGCGCGCAGATGAGTGAGGAGCGGGAGCAGTCGGGCCCGGCCGCGTGCGCAGCGGCTCTTGACGGTGCCTGCGGGGACGCCGAGGACGAGGGCGGCCTCCGCGACCGGGTAGCCCTGCATGTCGACGAGGACGAGGGCGGCGCGCTGTTCGGGGGCGAGGGTGGCGAGGGCGGCGAGCAGTTGCCGGTGGAGGTCCTGGCGTTCGGCGGGGGCCTCGGCGGACTCGTGCGGTTCGAGGAGCTGTTCGAAGCGGTCGGTGTCGTCGACGGGCGAGGAGCGCCGGACGGCGCTCTTGCGGAGGCGGTCCAGGCAGGCGTTCACGGTGATGCGGTGGAGCCACGTCGTGACGGCCGAGCGGCCCTGGAAGGTGTGGGCGGCCCGGAAGGCCGACAGGAGGGCGTCCTGGACGGCGTCCGCGGCCTCCTCGCGGTCGCCCAGGGTGCGCAGCGCCACCGCCCACAATCGGTCGCGGTGGCGCCGCACGAGCTCACCGAAGGCGTCCGGGTCCCCGGCGACGTGACGGGCCAGGAGGTCCTGGTCGCTCGCGGTTGCTGTCGGACGGTCCAACGGTGAAAGCCCCTCCCCTGCGGCCGTCAGCCCATGATCTTGACTTCGGCCAGTTGGCCGCGGAACTGGCCCTGGTTCATGGGCAGCTTCGTCATCCAGACCAGAACGTAGCGGGTGGTGACCGGCTTGGGCAGGGCCAGTTTCAGGTCGGTGCCGCCGCCGGACGCCTGGGTGGTGAACCCGGAGGCCGTGGAGGGCGCCGACGAGGCGTCCGCCGGGGCGGTCCGCACCTGGACGTCGGTGCTCCCGTTGAACAGCAGGTCGACCGAGCGGATCTCCTGGGCCGTGCCCAGGTCCAGGACGATGCCCACGCCGGACTTCAGGTTGCCGAACTTCGCGGTGGTGTAGTTCAGGGTGTGCCAGAAGGTGCTCGGGTCGCCGTCGTAGGCGTTCTTTATGGCCGCTCCGTTCTCCTCGCCGTTCCCGTCGGGGAAGGGGTCGAAGTCCGAGGCGGACGCGATCGCGAGCGGCTTCGGCGGTTCGGGCTTCTCGTCGGCCGTCGGCTGGACCACCGGCGTCTCGGGCGGGGGGTCCTTGGGGAGGAGCCGGTCCGCGATCTGCCAGCTGGCGAGGCCGAGGGCGGCGATGAGGAGGGCCGAGACGGCCCACTTCAGCGCGCGGCCGGTGCGGCTCTCCAGCGGGGCCGGCGGCACCGGGACGGGCGGGGCGACCGGAGGCCGCGGCTGCGGACGCCCGTACGTGCCCTGCTGGTACGTGGTGCGCTGGTACTCGGCGGGGGCGGGGAACTCCGGCTCCGGCGGCTTGACGCGGGGCATCGCGGCCACGGCCTTGGCGAGTTCGTCCGGGGTGGTGCAGGGCGGCTCCTGGCGCGAGGCGGTGGCCCCGTCGTTGGCGAGGGCGCGCATGGCGATCTCGGAGAGACCCCGGTGGACGCCGGCGCGGACCTGGTCGGGCGGGAGCAGGCCGACGCCCTTGGGGAGCCCGGTGAGGCCGTAGGCGTCGCTCTCGTACGGCCAGCGCTGGGTGAGCGCCGCGTAGAGGAGGGCGCCGATCGCCTCGGTGTCGGCGCGCTGCGGGCGGTCGGCGGTGATGCCGCGCAGGGCGGCGTTCACGGCGAGGCCGCGGATCCGGTACTGGCCGGTGGAGCTGCGCAGGACGGCGCTCGGGGTGAGCCGCAGGTGGGCCAGTCCCTCGCGGTGGGCGGCGGTCATCGCCTGGGAGACCTGGGAGACGAGCTGGTAGGCGTCGTGGGCGGCCAGCGGGCCGTCCGCGAGGAGCACGGTCAGCTCGGTGGCGTCGGGCAGCCACTCGTGGACGACGTAGACGAGGTCGTTCTCCTCGACCGCGTCGAGGACCTGGACGAACCGGGGGTCGCCGAGCAGGGCCGCCGAGCGGGCGGCGGCCAGGACGGAGCGGGCGCGCGGGTGGTCGGCCGGCAGGAGGTGCACGCCGACGGCTCTGCGGAGCTTCTCGTCGACGGCCCGCCAGCTGCTGAAGCCGTCCAGGCGGGTGACGCACTCCTCCAGCCGGTAGCGCCGTGCCAGTTTGTGGCCGCTGTGCAGCTCGGGTGCCGTGATGGAGGGCTGTTCGCCGTTCTTGCGCTCGACCGCCTTCTGCTCGGGGGCCCCGGTGGGCTCCTCTGCCGTCTTCCGTTCTTCCGCCACCCCGTCGGTCGCGGCCGTGTCCGCCTGCGCGGTCAGCGGGTCGTCACCGCTGTTGTCGGCCACGTCGACGGCGGCCGTGCTACGTTCCGCCACCGTCGTTCCTGCCTCCCCATCCGTTGCGCCACATCCAACAGCCAAGCCAATTGTGCCCACAGTCGGACGCTATGCACGACACACGGTGTCCCCCGATGGTTGTCCGGAACCCCCGGTTCAGCGTCCGAGACGGCCCCGGACCATGCCGACGAGGGTGTTCAGCTCCGCGATCCGCATGCGCCGGGCGGCGACGAAGAAGACTCCGAGGAGCACCGCTCCGCCGACGACGATCGCGGCCAGCGAGCCGAGGGCGCTCTCCCCGAGCAGCTTCAGCAGGCCGAAGCCGACCGCGCCGGCCAGGACGGCGGCGGGCAGGGAGGCCATGCAGAGGCGGGCGTAGGTGCGGAGCACCTGGGAGCCGTCCAGGTCGCCGCCGAGGCGGTTGCGCAGCCGGCGCCAGGCGACGCCGACGCCGACGGCGTACGCGAGGCCGTAGGAGGCGGCCATGCCGACCACGGCCCACTGGGCGGGCAGGATCACGTAGCAGAGCGCGGAGGCCGCCGCGTTGACGGCGGCGACGATGACCGTGTTGTAGAAGGGCGTCCGGGTGTCCTCGTAGGCGTAGAAGCCGCGGAGGACGACGTACTGCACGGAGTAGGGGATCAGGCCGAGGCCGAAGGCCATCAGGATGAAGCCCATGCCCTGGGCGGCCTCGACGCCGCTGGAGGCGTACAGCAGGGTGCACATCGGGACGCCGAGGGCCAGGAAGGCGAAGGCGACCGGGACGATGGCGACGGCGGAGTTCCGCAGGCCCTGGGAGATGTCGTCGCGGACGGCGCCCGGGTCGTCGTCGCTGGCGGCGCGGGAGATGCGGGGCAGCAGGGCGGCCATGACGGAGACGGTGATGATGGCCTGCGGCATGCCCCAGATCAGCTGGGCGTTGGAGTAGGCCAGGAAGCCGGCGCCGTTCTTGCCGGACTCCTCGCCGGCGGCGGTGGCGAGCTGGGTGACGACCAGGACGCCCGCCTGGTTGGCGAGGACGAAGAGGACGGTCCACTTGGCGAGCTTGACCGTCTTGCCGAGGCCGTGGCCCTTCCAGTCGAAGCGGGGCCGGAAGCGGAAGCCCGTCTCGCGCAGGTACGGGATCATCGCCAGCGCCTGGACGACGAGGCCGAGCAGGGTGCCCATGCCGAGGAGGCGGATGCCCTCGTCGGGGATGGTCGTCACGCCCATGTGGGACTCGGCGGAGGTGCCGTAGACCCAGATGAAGAGGCCGAAGGTGACGATCATGACGATGTTGTTGAGGACCGGGGTCCACATCATCGCGCCGAACTTGCCGCGGGCGTTGAGGATCTGGCCCATCACCACGTGCACGCCCATGAAGAAGATCGTGGGCAGGCAGTAGCGGGCGAAGGTGACGGCGACGCTGTTGGCCGCGGCGTCGTCGGCGATGGTGTTCGACATCAGCCGGATCAGGATCGGCGCGGCGAAGACGGCGGCGATCACGATCAGGCCGAGCGCCACCATGACGAGGGTGAGCAGGCGGTTGGCGTACGCCTCGCCGCCGTCCTCGTCGTTCTTCATCGAGCGGACCAGCTGCGGCACGAAGACCGAGTTGAGGCCGCCGCCGACGGTGAGGATGTAGATCATCGTCGGCAGGGTGTACGCGACGGTGAAGGTGTCGCCGAGCAGTGCGGCGCCGAGGGCGCCGGTGATGACGAGGGACCGGACGAAGCCGGTGAGCCGGGAGACCAGGGTGCCGGCGGCCATCACGGCGCTCGACTTGAGCAGCCCGGAGGCGCGGCCGCCCTTCTTCTGCGCGGGGGCGGGCAGCGGGTCGGGCTCGGCGGTCGGGGCGGGCACCTGGCCCTGGCCCTGCTGGTCCCGGTAGAGGTGGGCGAAGGCGTCCGGCTCGGGCTGCTCCTCCTCGCTCGCCCGGGTCACCAGGTCGTCGACGCCGGTGAACTGGACGGTGCGGGCGTCGTCGCCGTACGGGAGGTGGCGGGACGGGCCGTCGGGCTCGGGCGCCGGGGTCTGGGCCCACACCCGGGGGTCCGGGGCGTGCGCGGGCGCGGACGGCTGCTGGTAGAGCGGCTGCGGCTCCTGGTAGGTGCCCGGCGGGGGCGGAGGGTGCGCGGCGCGGTCGTAGAGCGCCTCGCCGACCGGGTCCTGCGCGGACAGGTCCTGGGCCCGGTAGGGGTCCTGGGCGAAGGCGTCCTGCACGTAGGGGTCCTGGCCGTACGGGTGCTCGGCGGCGGGCGCGGGGGCCTGCGGCGGCTGCGGGGCGTACGGGCGGGGCGCGTACGGCTGCTGCTGTCCGCCGTACCCGTACGGGGGGAACGGGGCCTGCTGCGGGTTCCCGGGCTGCGGCGGGTACGGAGCCTGCGGGCTTCCGGGCTGCTGCGGGTTCCCGGCCTGCGGGAAGTGCTGTCCCGTCTGCGGGAAGTGCTGTCCGGGCCGCCCCTGCGGATGGGCGGGCCGCCCCTGCGGATGGGCGGGCCGCCCCTGCGGGTCCTGGCCGCCCTGCGGGGGCTGCGCGACCGGCGGGACCGGCGGGCCGTCGGGGCCGGAGGCTCCCGGGGGCGTGCCGCCGGACGGTGCGGCGCCGCCCGCACCCTGGCCGCGCTCAGCGTCGTATGGCGCGTTCATGGTTACCCCACCTCATCGTCCCCGGCCGACCGGCCACGACATCGCTCAACGGTCCACTTTCTCACCCGTGCCCGACGGGTCGCCGCTTTCGGAGCCGGTGTCCGCGTCGGGGTCACTCGGCTGCCCGGCGTCGTCCGCCGTGTCGCCCCCGGCCTCGCGGCCCGTGGCGGGGGTCCCGTCACCGGCCGGGGAACGGTCCTCCGGGGCGTCGCCCGTCTGCTCGTCCGGCTCCGGGAGGGATTCCGCTTCCGGCCCCGTCTTCTCGGCGAGGGGCTCGGTCCCGGCCTCGGCCACGGTCTCCGAGTCCGGATCCGAGTCCGACTCGGATCCGGACTCGGCCGTGGGGACGTTCTCGGGCTCGTCGTCGGTCCCGGGCTCCGTCTCGGCCTCGGTCTCGGCGTCCGTCTCCGTCTCCGCCTCCGCGGCGGCGCGGGCGGCGAGGCGCTTGCGCTGGGTGTACATGCGGACCCCGGCGAGGACGAGGAGCAGGACGCCGCCCGCGATGACCAGCATCACCGTCGGGGTCATCTCCGAGACCTTCACCGTGAAGGACATCGGGAGGCCGTAGGGGGTGCCGTCCGCCGTGTAGAGCTGGGCCGTCATCGAGACCTGGCCGTTGGCGTTCGCCGAGGCGGGGAACTTGACCGACTGGCTGTGCCCGGCGCGGACCTTGAGGGGCAGTTCGGCCATGGCCTCGCCGTCCACCTTCAGACGCGTCTTGTTCGCCGAGGTCAGCCGCAGGACGAGGCCGTCCACGTCCTGGAGCAGCTTGTTCTGCACCGTGACGGGGATGGTCGCGCTGCGGCCCGAGAGGGTCAGGTCGGACTTGTCGACGAGCTGGATGCTCTTGGTGAGCCGCTGGAGGACCTCTTCGACGTCGACGCGGTAGATCGCCGCCTCGCTGGTCCGGCCGCGCCAGGAGGTCGACATCTCGCGGTTGATCGCGCTGCCGACCGGCGGCACGACCCGGTCCGGCATGGTGAGGACGACCTTGAAGTCGTCCAGCTCGTCGCGGGTGGTCTTCATGTCCCGGAACGCCTGCACCGGGAGTTCGCCGTCCCGCAGCCGCTTCGGGTACTGCGCGGTGCGCGGCACCGAGGTCGACGCCTCCGGGTCGGGCTTGGCCGCCGCCGCGGTGACCAGGTCGGTCGGCTCGCTCCAGCGCTTGGCGCCGAGACCGCGTACGGCCGCCGCCATCGCCTGGGCCTGGGCCACGCTCGGCTGCCGCTGCGGGGCGACGACGATGCTGCGCTGCTCCTGGGGCTGCTCCAGGGTGACCGCGAGGGTCTGGGAGAGGAACTCCTGGACCGCGAGGGTCGTGTTCTCCGCCCGGACCATCTCGCCCTGGAAGGCGGTCGACAGCTCCGCGTCGCTCACCACCGCCGTGGTGCCGCCGCCGAGCGGCCGGGCCGCCGTCGGGGTGTAGGCCAGCTCGTCGTCGCGGATGCTGTCGCTGCGGGCGATCACCTTGCGGGCGCCGGCCGAGGTCGCGACCGCCATCACCGACGGGTCGACGGCGCCCTCGACGGGCCAGGCGAAGTCGGTGGCCGACTGGACGTGGAGGATCGTCTCGATGGTCGGCCCGGCCAGCTCGGTCGCCGACTGGAGGTTCTCCAGCGCGCCGGGCACGGCCTTGCCCCGGTGGGCGAGGGAGGCGAGGTCGGGGTCGGCGAAGGGCAGCGCCACCACCTTGTGGCCCTGCACCGCCTTCTCCAGCAGGCCGAGCCAGCGGGCGGCCAGTTTGCTGTGGGCGTCGGTGCCGGCGGTGTGCCCGGTGCCGTCCTTGATCCGGTACCCGTTGGCCATGGCGTCGACGGAGGCCAGCAGGTCGGGGTCGATCACCCAGGTGACGGGGAGGTCCTTGCCCAGGGTGACCAGCTCGTCGAGCCGGCCGCCGGGGCGCAGTTCCTCGGCCAGGTCGTCGTCCTGGAAGACGGGGCTCTGCTGGTCGTCGGAGGCGGTGTCGGCCGAGATGTGCGACGAGGAGATCAGCGGCCAGAGGTAGGTGACCTGGGTGCGCTTGGAGGTGGGCTCGGGCTGGTACGGCAGGAAGGTCCGCTCGATGCCGAGCACGTGGTCGTACCGCTGGTCGGAGGTCTGGCCGGTGAGCGAGACGCCCAGCTGGTAGACGCCGCCCTCGTCGTCGAGGCCCAGCTTGGAGACCGGTACGGAGAACTGGAAGTCCCGGCTGACGCCGGCCTCCAGGCGCGGGATCTCGATCTCGGGGCCGGATTCCAGCGGCTGCGGGTCGCTCTCCGCGCGGAAGCCCTTGCGCCGGGCGACCTCGCCGATCTCGCTGCGGCTGTCCATCCGGGGGCCGACCCGCAGGTTCACGGTCGCGTCGGTGATCGGCCGCTTGCCCCGGTTGGTGAGCGTTCCGGTGACGGTGACGGTGTCGCCCTCGACGGGGGCGCTCGGGGCGAGCGTGTCGATCGACACATCGACGGTCCGGCTCCCCGAGCCCTCGGCGGCCTCGGCGGGCGGCGCGGAGGGGCTCTGGAGCAGACCGGCGAGGAGTGGTGCCCCGACGGCGACGGTGAGCGTGCGCCGCAGCCATCGGCGGGCAGGTGAGGGGCCGGTTCCCTGGAAAGCTGCCGCCTCAGCCACGCGTTCGCCCGTCCTCGTCGTTGTCGGTGGTGCCCGTGATGCCAGTGGTTCCCGGTTGCTGTGTCCAGGCATGGTAACGAGGCTCGGAGGGGCCGAGTGCCGGGGAGTCCTCCAGCCGAGGGCGCCCTTGACGCCCCTCTTCACAGGAAGCCCACAGGCGCCTCACGTCCGGCCCCCGTGGGCGGGCGGGAAATGGGGGACGCCGGGGCGGGGCGGGGCACGTACCCTTTTCTGTTGTGCCGAACGCCAACGAAGACACCTCGACCGAACTGAGCCAGGTGCAGCGCCGCGCCGTCAGCGAACTGCTGCGCGTGTCCCCTGTCGCCGACGATCTCGCCCGCCGCTTCCAGGAGGCCGGGTTCCGCCTCGCGCTGGTCGGCGGATCGGTACGGGACGCCCTCCTCGGCCGGCTCGGCAACGACCTGGACTTCACCACGGACGCCCGCCCCGAGGACGTCCTGAAGATCGTCCGTCCGTGGGCCGACGCGGTCTGGGAGGTCGGGATCGCCTTCGGGACCGTCGGGTCGCAGAAGGACGGCTACCAGGTCGAGGTCACGACGTACCGCTCCGAGGCGTACGACCGCACCTCCCGCAAGCCCGAGGTCTCCTACGGAGACTCCATCGAGCAGGACCTCGTCCGGCGCGACTTCACGGTCAACGCGATGGCTGTGGCCCTCCCCGAGAAGACCTTCGTCGACCCGTACGGCGGCCTGGAGGACCTCGCCGCCCAGGTGCTGCGCACTCCGGGCACGCCCGAGGAGTCCTTCTCCGACGACCCGCTGCGCATGATGCGGGCGGCCCGCTTCGCGGCCCAGCTCGACTTCGAGGTCGCCCCCGAGGTCGTCACGGCGATGAAGGAGATGGCCGGCCGCATCGAGATCGTCTCCGCCGAGCGGGTCCGGGAGGAGCTGAACAAGCTCCTGCTCTCCGCCCACCCGCGCAAGGGCCTCGGCCTGCTCGTGGAGACCGGTCTCGCCGCGTACGTCCTGCCCGAGCTGCCCGCGCTGCGGCTGGAGAGCGACGAGCACCACCGGCACAAGGACGTGTACGAGCACTCCCTGACCGTGCTCGACCAGGCGATCGCGCTGGAGGAGGACGGCCCGGACCTGGTGCTGCGGCTGGCCGCGCTGCTCCACGACATCGGCAAGCCGCGCACCCGCCGCTTCGAGAAGGACGGCCGGGTCTCCTTCCACCACCACGAGATGGTGGGCGCGAAGATGACGAAGAAGCGCATGACGGCGCTGAAGTACTCGAACGAGATGGTCAAGGACGTCTCGCGGCTGGTGGAGCTGCACCTGCGCTTCCACGGCTACGGGACGGGCGAGTGGACCGACTCGGCGGTGCGCCGGTACGTGCGCGACGCCGGTCCGCTCCTCTCCCGGCTGCACAAGCTGACCCGCTCGGACTGCACCACACGGAACAAGCGCAAGGCGTCCGCGCTCTCCCGTGCCTACGACGGCCTGGAGGACCGCATCGCGCAGCTCCAGGACCAGGAGGAGCTGGACTCGATCCGTCCGGACCTCGACGGCAACCAGATCCAGCAGCTTCTGGAGATCGGGCCCGGTCCCGCCGTGGGGCAGGCGTACAAGTTCCTGCTGGAGCTGCGGCTGGAGAACGGTCCGATGGAGTACGAGCAGGCCGTGGCCGCGCTCAAGGAGTGGTGGGCCGCGCGGGACTGAGCCGGTCCCGCCGGTGTTTCACGTGAAACACCGGCGGCCGTTCGGCGGAGTGAGGGGCGAGGGGTGGTGTTTCACGTGAAACATCACCCCTTCTTCGTGCTCACCCGCCCTCTGCGGGCGAGGAGGGCGGTCACCGCGTAGAGCGCGGCGACCAGCCCCACCAGGAGCGGGGAGCGGCCGTCGGGCGGCAGCATCAGGGCGGCGAGGCCGGCCGCGCCGACGAAGGCGACGTTGAAGAGGACGTCGTAGAGGGAGAAGACCCGGCCGCGGTAGGCGTCGTCCACATGGGTCTGCACCACGGTGTCGGTGGCGATCTTCGCGCCCTGGGTGATGAGCCCGAGGAGGAAGGCGGCGACGAGGAAGGGCGTCGGGGCGAAGGGCAGGGCCAGGGCCGGGAGGAGGACGGCGGCCGCGGCCGAGCAGAGGGTGATCCAGCCGAAGGGGCCGAACCGGCCGACCGCCCAGGGCGAGAGGACGGCGGCGGCGAAGAACCCGGCGCCGGAGATCGCGACGGCGATCCCCAGGAGGGCCAGCCCCTCGGACTCGGTGGCGGTCCAGGTGTACCGGCAGAGCATGAGCACGGTGACGAGCAGGGCGCCGTAGCAGAAGCGCATCAGCCCGACCGCCGTCAGGGCGCGGGCGGCGGGCCTGCGGGCGGCGAGGTGCCGGAGTCCGGCGGCGAGTCCCCGGGCGGTGGAGACGAGCGCGTCGGCGAGCCGGGGCGGCACCTGGTCCGGGTCGGGGCCGAGCAGCGGGCGGGCGATCCGGAGCGAGGCGAGCGCGCCGCAGAGGTAGAGGAGGGCGCCGAAGGCGACGACGGCCGCGTCGGAGCCGTCGGTGAGGAGCCGGACGCCGAAGGCGAGACCGCCACCGACGGTGGCGGCGAGGGTGCCGGCGGTGGGCGAGAGGGAGTTCGCCACGACGAGCCGCTCCTCGTCGACGACCCGGGGCAGGGCGGCGGAGAGCCCCGCGAGGACGAAGCGGTTGACGGCCGTGACGGAGAGGGCGGAGGCGTAGAACAGCCAGTCCGGGACGGGGGAGAGGAGCAGGACGGCGGTTCCGCCGGCGAGGACGGTGCGGAGCAGGTTGCCGTAGAGGAAGACCTGACGGCGCTGCCAGCGGTCCAGGAGGACGCCGGCGAAGGGGCCGACGAGGGAGTACGGGAGGAGGAGCACGGCCATGGCGGAGGCGATGGCGGCGGGGGAGGTCTGTTTCTCGGGGGAGAAGACGACGTACGTGGCCAGGGCCACCTGGTAGACGCCGTCGGCGCACTGGGAGAGCAGCCGGACGGCGAGGAGGCGGCGGAAGTCGCGCAGGCGCAGCAGTACGCGCAGATCACGTACGACGGACATGGCAGCAAGACTCACATACGAGGAGGGTCCCCGGGCGCGATGCCCGGGGACCCTCCTCGTGAAGCGGGCGCGTTCTTAGCGCTCGACCTCGCCCTTGATGAACTTCTCGACGTTGGCCAGGGCCTCGTCGTCGAAGTACTGCACCGGCGGGGACTTCATGAAGTAGCTCGACGCGGAGAGGATCGGGCCACCGATGCCGCGGTCCTTGGCGATCTTCGCGGCGCGCAGGGCGTCGATGATGACACCGGCGGAGTTCGGGGAGTCCCAGACCTCCAGCTTGTACTCCAGGTTCAGCGGGACATCGCCGAAGGCGCGGCCTTCGAGGCGGACGTAGGCCCACTTGCGGTCGTCGAGCCACGCGACGTAGTCGGACGGGCCGATGTGGACGTTCTTGTCGCCCAGCTCGCGGTCGGGGATCTGCGAGGTGACGGCCTGCGTCTTGGAGATCTTCTTGGACTCCAGGCGCTCGCGCTCGAGCATGTTCTTGAAGTCCATGTTGCCGCCGACGTTGAGCTGCATGGTGCGCTCAAGGCGGACGCCGCGGTCCTCGAAGAGCTTCGCCATCACGCGGTGCGTGATGGTGGCGCCCACCTGGGACTTGATGTCGTCGCCGACGATCGGGACACCGGCCTCGGTGAACTTGTCCGCCCACTCCTTGGTGCCGGCGATGAAGACCGGGAGGGCGTTGACGAAGGCGACCTTGGCGTCGATGGCGCACTGGGCGTAGAACTTCGCCGCGGCCTCGGAACCGACGGGGAGGTAGCAGACGAGTACGTCGACCTGCTTGTCCTTGAGGACCTGGACGATGTCCACGGGGGCCTCGGCGGACTCCTCGATGGTCTGGCGGTAGTACTTGCCGAGACCGTCGAGGGTGTGGCCGCGCTGGACGGTGACGCCGGAGGCGGGCACGTCGCAGATCTTGATGGTGTTGTTCTCGCTGGCGCCGATGGCGTCCGCGAGGTCCAGGCCGACCTTCTTGGCGTCCACGTCGAAGGCGGCGACGAACTCGACGTCACCGACGTGGTACTCGCCGAACTGGACGTGCATCAGGCCGGGCACCTTGGTCGCCGGGTCGGCGTCCTTGTAGTACTCGACGCCCTGCACCAGCGAGGCGGCGCAGTTGCCCACGCCGACGATGGCTACGCGAACCGAACCCATTCCGGTTGCTCCCTGTGTGATCGTGGAAGCCCTGCGGTGCGCAGGGTTTCACTTGGCGGTGTCGTCGGACGGATCCGGCCGGGTACTGCCCCCGTGCCGGGGCAGGCCGCCCGTTTCTCCAGAATCGTGGTCGAGCGGAGCGGGGGTGTCGGGACCGGATCGCTGATCCCGCCCCGCCCGCTCGCTCTCGATGAGCTCGTTCAGCCAGCGCACTTCGCGCTCCACGGATTCCATCCCGTGGCGCTGGAGCTCAAGCGTGTAGTCGTCGAGACGCTCGCGCGTCCGGGCCAGCGAGGCGCGCATCTTCTCCAGGCGCTCCTCCAGCCGGCTGCGGCGGCCTTCGAGGACCCGCATCCGCACGTCGCGTTCGGTCTGGCCGAAGAACGCGAAGCGGGCGGCGAAGTGCTCGTCCTCCCAGGCGTCGGGGCCGGCGTGGGAGAGGAGTACCTCGAAGTGCTCCTTGCCCGCCGTCGTCAGCCGGTAGACGATCTTGGCCCGGCGTCCCGCGAGGGACGAGGCGAGGGCCTCCTCGGAGGCGCTGCCCGGCTCCTCGATCAACCAGCCGTTGGCGACCAGCGTCTTGAGGCAGGGGTACAGCGTCCCGTAGCTGAAGGCCCGGAAGATCCCGAGCGAGGTGTTGAGGCGCTTGCGCAGCTCGTAGCCGTGCATCGGGGACTCGCGGAGCAGGCCGAGAACGGCGAATTCGAGGATGCCGGAGCGTCTGCTCATGTGTCGCCTCCTCCGTCTTCCGGTACGTCCTCGGAAAGCCTTATGCCGTGCTGATGTATCGACTCGATACATCTCGACGATAGAACGGCCCGAGAGGTCCGGCAAGAAGGAGAGCCGTGACCGGCATCACATCGTCAATTCACAGCGTTCGACTTGCCTGATTTGGGGTGAACTTCGGTCCTAGGAGGGTTTTGGCCGTGCGTAGTCTGTGCGGCATGCACACCACCGGGAACCAGGAGCCGCGCTGGGGCGTCAGTGCAGCGGGTGACCGGCTGCGGTACGAAGGGGGCCTCCTATGGGCTCCGGTCGTACGCATTTCGGGGGGACCGGAACTCAACTGCCGCTTCCAGGCGTACGCGCCTGCCCGAGGAGTAGTCGTTCGATGAGCGAGCATCGCCGCAGGATGCCGTCGCAGGAGCCGCCGATGGGCGGCCGGGCGGCGGCGCGACGTGCGGCCCAGCAGCCTGTGGGCCGCCGGCCGGCCCCGTCCCATGACGCCGGTACGGGGGCATCTTCGTACGGATCATCCGGTTCGTACGGATCGTCCGGCGATTATGGCCCCCCCTCCTCCCACGGGGAGGAGGCCCGTCCGTACGGCGGCCGTGCCGAGGCCCGGCGCGCCGCCCAGCGCGGCGGACGCCGGCGCGCGCCCGGCTCCGGAGGCCCGAGCGGTCCCGGCGGCGGCGGAGGCCGTCGCGGCGGGGGCGGGGGCGGCCGGGGCGGGGGTCCGGGCGGCGGTCGTCCGCCGCGCAAGAAGCGGATGATCGACTACCCGCGCCACGACAAGGACGGCTGGCGCCGCTGGATGCCGTCCTGGAAGCTCGTCACGGGCACGTTCCTGCTCGGCGTCGGGCTTCTCCTGGCCGGTTCCGTCGCCGTGTACCTGAAGGTGGGCATCCCCACCGTGGACGCGACCGCGACCTCGCAGAACAACATCTACTACTGGGCCGACGGCAGCCGCATGGTCGCCACCGGCGCGGGCCAGAACCGGCAGATCATCGGCATCTCCGACATCCCGAAGTCGATGCAGGAAGCCGTGATCTCGGCCGAGAACAAGACGTTCTGGGACGACTCGGGCATCGACCCGATGGGCATCGGCCGTGCCGTGTGGAACATGGCGAAGGGCGGCCAGACCCAGGGCGGCTCGACCATCACCCAGCAGTACGTGAAGAACGGCCTGCTCAACGACCAGTCGCAGACGATCTCCCGGAAGGTGAAGGAACTCTTCATCTCCATCAAGGTCGGCAACGAGGTCGACAAGCCGGTCATCATGGCCGGCTACCTCAACACCGCGTACTACGGGCGCGGCGCCTACGGCATCCAGGCCGCCGCCCGCGCCTACTTCAACAAGGACGCCAAGGATCTCGACCCCTCCCAGTCGGCGGTGCTCGCCTCCGTCCTGAAGGGCCCCACCTACTTCGACCCGGCGGGCTACCCCGAGATCGGCCCCGACGCCACGGCCGAGAAGAACCAGGCGCGCCTCACCAAGCGCTGGACGTGGATCCTCAACGAGATGGTCAAGGACGGGAAGCTTCCGGCGGCGGAGCGGGCGAAGTACACCGCGATGCCCCCGATCCAGAAGCGCAAGACGGACGCGCAGCTGACCGGCCAGATCGGTTACCTGGTCGCCACCGCGAAGGCGAACTTCCGCAGCAAGTACGACATCAGCGCCGAGGCCCTCGAACTGGGCGGCTACGAGATCCACACCACCTTCGAGAAGAAGAAGGTGAACGAGATGGAGTCGGCGGTCAAGAAGGTCTACGACGAGTACATCGACGAGAAGAAGCGCCCGAAGACGGACACCTTCGTCCAGTTCGGCGGCGCCTCCGTCGACGTCAAGACCGGTGCCATCGTGGCGCTCTACGGCGGCCAGGACGCGACCAAGCACTACACCAACAACGCCGACACCACCGGCGCCCAGGTCGGTTCGACGTTCAAGCCCTTCGTGCTCGCGGCCGCGATGAAGGACGGCGTCCGCGACCCCAAGGGTCCCGCGACGCAGGACGCCTCGACGCGCACCATCGTCGACCCCGACAAGAGCCGCTACTCCGGCCAGGACGACCTCAAGGTCCGCAAGTACGACGGCAAGATCTGGCACAACGAAGAGGGCAAGGAGTGGCTGCAGAGCAACGAGGGCGACACCAACTACGGCCAGATCAGCCTGCGCCAGGCCATGATCGTCTCCGCGAACTCGCCCTTCGTGCAGCTCGGCATGGACGTCGGCATCGACAAGGTGCGTGAGGCGGCCGTCGACGCCGGTCTGCGCGCCGACTCCCTGGTCAAGGGCGAGGTCCCGTCCTTCTCCCTCGGCATCTCCAGCCCGAGCGCGATCCGGATGGCCGGCTCCTACGCGACCTTCGCCAACAACGGCATGCGCACCGAGCCGTTCTCGGTGCGCAAGGTCATCAGGAACGGCCAGGTCATCTACGAGAACAAGGCCGCGACCGAGCAGGCCTTCTCCACGGCCATCGCCTCCAACGTCACCGACGTGCTCCGCAGCGTCGTCGAGGACCCCAAGGGCACCGGCCGCAAGGCCGCCATCCCGGGCCGCCAGGTGGCCGGCAAGACCGGTACGACCGACAAGAACAACTCGGCCTGGTTCGTCGGCTACACCCCGCAGCTCTCGACCGCGATCGACATGTACCGCTTCCCGGACGACGAGACGCTGAAGGACCGCAAGTTCGAACCCATGTACGGCACGGGTGGCCAGGACACGATCCACGGTTCGTCCTTCCCGTCCCGCATCTGGAACGACTACATGACGGACGCGGTCGCCGACCTGCCGGTCGAGAAGTTCCCCGAGCCGGAGAAGCTGCCGGACGCCGAGGGCGTCTACGGCGGTGGCGCCACGCCCACCCCGACGGCCACGCAGACGCCGACCGAGACGGCCACGCCGTCCGAGACGCCGAGCACGGCCCCGACGACGACCCCGCCGGCGACGCCCACCGACGGCGGCCGTCCGACCACCAAGGACCCGAAGCCGGGCAAGACCACCTGTAGCGTCTGGGACTGGAACTGCGACAATTCGGGCGGCAACACCGGTCAGCCGACCGATCCGACCCCGACAGGGCCCTGGACACCGCCGACGAACCCGACGACGGAACCGGGCGGCGGACCCGGCGGAGGCCGGCCCGGTGGCCCCGGTGGCGGCCAGCAGACCGACAGTTCGCTCTGGGGCTGACCCCGGGGGAACACCGCACGAGGGCCGCCGCGGCCCGTTCCGTACCCACCCGTACGGAACGGCCGCGGCGGCCCTCCGCCGTTTCCCGCGCCGCGCCGCCCGGCGGCCGTCCCCGGCGCTCCGGCGGTTCTCCCTCCGGGGAGCGGCCGGATTCCCGGGGGCGTACGGCAGGATGTCCCCCATGCCGAGCCTGAAGAAGACGAGCGGACCCCTCGACGGGCCCGCGGCGCCGGGCGGGACGCGGGAGGGCACGCCCCCCGACCCGGTCGTCGCCCCCACCCGGCGGGACGAGGTGGCCGCCGCGGGCAGCGAGCTCATCGGCGGCCGGTACGGGCGCCGCGCCCTGCCCGGCAGCGGACCCCTCGCCGGGCAGTTCACGCCGGTGCGGGTGATCGCCCTGGTGGCGATCGGCATGTTCGCCCTCGGGATGGTGCAGAAGCTGCCCTGCTACAACTGGGCCTGGTTCCAGGGCCTCACCTCGCAGTACACCCACGCCTGCTACTCGGACGTCCCCCACCTCTTCGCCGGGCGCGGCTTCGCCGACGGCCTCGTGCCCTACTTCGACCGGATCCCCGGCGACATACCGTTCCTGGAGTACCCGGTGCTGACCGGGCTCTTCATGGAGGTCGCCTCCTGGCTGACGCCCGGCGGCACCCTCCAGGCCCGCGAGCAGGCGTACTGGCTGGTCAACGCGGGCCTGCTGATGGTCTGCGCGGCGGTCCTCGCCGTCTGCGTGGCCCGCACGCACCGGAACCGGCCCTGGGACGGCCTGCTCGTCGCCCTGGCGCCCTCGGTGGCCCTGACCGCCACCATCAACTGGGACCTGCTGGCCGTCGCCCTGACCGCCGCCGCGATCCTGCTGTGGGCGCGGTCCCGGCCGCTCGCCGCCGGCGCCCTGCTGGGCCTCGCCGTCGCCGCCAAGTTCTATCCGCTCCTGCTGCTCTGGCCGCTGCTGCTGCTCTGCTGGCGGGCCGGCCGGTGGCGGGAGTTCGGCACGGCGCTGGCCGGCGGGGTGACGGCCTGGCTGGTGGTGAACCTGCCGGTGATGATCCTCGCGCCGCAGGGCTGGAAGCAGTTCTATCTGTTCAGCCGGGACCGGAACGTGGACTTCGGGTCGGTCTGGCTGCTCGTCAGCCAGCGCACCGGGCAGGCCATCCCGCCCGAGCGGGCCAACCTGTACGCGCTGCTGCTCCTGGTGCTGGCCGCGGGCGGGATCGCCTGGCTGGCCCTCGCCGCCCCGCGCCGGCCCCGGCTGGCCCAGCTGGCGTTCCTGATCGTCGCCGTCTTCGTCGTCACCAACAAGGTGTACTCGCCGCAGTACGTGCTCTGGCTGGTGCCGCTCGCGGTCCTCGCCCGGCCGCGCTGGCGCGACTTCCTGATCTGGCAGGGCTGCGAGGTGCTGTACTTCCTCGCCATCTGGATGCACCTGGCCTTCACCGGCAGCGGCAACAAGCAGGGCCTGCCCACGGACGGCTACCACTTCGCGATCGTGCTGCACCTGGTGGGCACGCTGTACCTGTGCGCCGTGGTCGTCAGGGACGTCCTGGCGCCGGAGAAGGACCCGGTCCGGAAGGACGGCTCGGACGACCCCTCGGGCGGCGTCCTGGACGGGGCGCCGGACGTCTTCGCGATCGGCCGGGAGACCCGGCCGCCGACCCCGCTGCCCTCCCCCGCCGGGCCGGAGGCGCGGGTGACATGGGGAACCCCCGGGGCCGCGGCTCCCGGGGGCGACCGGGCCACCTGACCGGGCCCGGGGGCCCGGCCGTGACCCGGGGGAAGTGACCGTACGACCGGCTCGGCGCCGGGCGCCCAGCGCTCAGCGTTCGACGAGCCGGTCGTACTGCGTCGTGGTGTGCCGCAGGTGCGCCACCAGCTCGTCGCCGACCTTCGGCTCCTGGGCGTCGGCCGGCACGAAGAGGATCGACACCTGCATGTGCGGCGGCTCGGCGAACCAGCGCTGCTTGCCCGCCCAGACGAACGGCGACAGGTTGCGGTTGACGGTGGCCAGACCGGCCCGGGCCACGCCCTTGGCGCGCGGCATCACGCCGTGCATCGCCTTCGGGGCCTCCAGGCCCACACCGTGCGAGGTGCCGCCGGCGACCACGACCAGCCAGCCGTCCGAGGCGGCCTTCTGCTGGCGGTAGCCGAAGCGGTCGCCCTTGGCGACCCGGGTGACGTCCAGGACCGAGCCCCGGTACGCGGTGGCCTCGTGGTCCCCCAGCCAGAGCCGGGTGCCGATCCGGGCCCGGAACCGGGTCTGCGGGAACTGCTGCTGGAGCCGGGCCTGCTCCTCGGCCCGCAGGTGGCTGACGAACATGGTGTGCAGCGGCAGCCGGGCCGCGCGCAGCCGGTCCATCCAGGCGATGACCTCCTCGACGGCGTCCGTGCCGTCCGGGCGGTCCAGCGGCAGGTGCAGGGCGAAGCCCTCCAGCCGCACGTCCTCGATGGCGGTGGCGAGCAGCCCCAGCTCCTCCTCGCGAACGCCGTGCCGCTTCATCGAGCTCATGACCTCGATGACGACGCGGGCGCCGACCAGGGCGTGCACGCCGTCCACGGAGGAGACGGAGCGGACCACCCGGTCGGGCAGCGGCACCGGCTCCTCGCCCCGCCGGAACGGGGTGAGGACCAGCAGGTCGCCGCCGAACCAGTCCTTGATGCGAGCGGCCTCGTAGGTGGTGCCCACCGCGAGCATGTCGGCACCGAAGCGGGCCGCCTCCTCGGCGAGCCGCTCGTGGCCGAAGCCGTAGCCGTTGCCCTTGCAGACCGGGATCAGACCGGGGAACTGGTCGATCACGGTCTTCTGGTGCGCCCGCCAGCGAGCGGTGTCGACGTAGAGGGAGAGCGCCATGGCCGGCCCGGAACCTTTCTGATGGCTGCGGTGGGGGGTTTCGCAGGTGTGTACGGAAGCGCGTGCTTCTACGAGGTTACGCAAGCCCCGCGCGGGGCGTCAGCGGCGCGACATGTAGATGTCGAGCGCCTTGTGCAGGAGCTTGTTCAGCGGGAAGTCCCACTCGCCGACGTACTCGACGGCCTCGCCGCCGGTGCCGACCTTGAACTGGATCAGGCCGAAGAGGTGGTCGGTCTCGTCCAGCGAGTCGGAGATGCCCCGCAGGTCGTAGACGGTCGCGCCCATCGCGTAGGCGTCGCGGAGCATCCGCCACTGCATGGCGTTGGACGGGCGGACCTCGCGGCCGATGTTGTCGGAGGCGCCGTACGAGTACCAGACGTGGCCGCCGACGACGAGCATGGTCGCCGCCGAGAGGTTCACGCCGTTGTGGCGGGCGAAGTAGAGCCGCATCCGGTTGGGGTCCTCGTTGTTGAGGACGGTCCACATGCGCTGGAAGTACGAGAGCGGGCGCGGCCGGAACTTGTCGCGGACGGCGGTGATCTCGTACAGGCGCTGCCACTCGGCCAGGTCCTCGTAGCCGCCCTGGACGACCTCGACGCCGGCCTTCTCGGCCTTCTTGATGTTGCGGCGCCACAGCTGGTTGAAGCCCTTGAGGACGTCGTCCAGGGAGCGGTTGGCCAGCGGGACCTGGAAGACGTAGCGGGGCTGCACGTCGCCGAAGCCGGCGCCGCCGTCCTCGCCCTGCTGCCAGCCCATCCGGCGCAGCCGGTCCGCGACCTCGAAGGCCTGCGGCACGACCTCGGTGGCCTGGACGTCGCGCAGGCGCTTGACGTCCGGGTCCTGGATGCCGGACTTGATCGCGGTGGCGTCCCAGCGGCGGATGACGACCGGCGGGCCCATCTTCACGGAGAAGGCGCCCTGCTGCTTGAGGTGGGCCAGCATCGGCTGGAGCCACTCGTCGAGGTTGGGGGCGTACCAGTTGATCACCGGGCCCTCGGGGAGGTAGGCCAGGTAGCGCTTGAGCTTGGGCAGCTGGCGGTAGAGCACCAGGCCCGCGCCGACGAGCTCGCCGGCCTTGTCGAACCAGCCGAGGCTCTCCGAGCGCCACTCGGTCTTCACGTCCGCCCACGCCGGGACCTGGCAGTGGCTCGCACCGGGCAGGCTCTGGATGTAGGCCAGATGCTGCTCACGGCTGATGGTCCTCAGGGTCAGGCTCATGCGGGGCGCTCCTCGGCAGGTGTGTCCCCATCGGTCAGGGGCTCCGGCTCTCGCGCCGAAGCCTACTGCGACCGGGGCGCGCCCCGAATGGGTGTGTGGGCCCGTGACGTGCGTGTCAGCCGGTCACGGAGGCGCGGGCCGGCCGGTCGCGGGGGTGCGGACCGGCCGGTCGCGGCGCCTCCGTCAGCCGATCACGCCGCCGAAGAGGCCGCCGTGCGCCATGCCGAGGAAGAAGCCCACGGCGGACAGGCCGAGCCCCAGGATCGTGAAGAAGCGCTCGCGGGTCGTCACCGAGATGAACTGGGCGTATCCCCCGGTCAGGATGCCGATCAGGCCCGCCCAGGAGCTGAGCAGGTGCAGGTTGTGGAACTGCGCGGTGACGAAGGAGAGGATGCCGAGGACCAGCGTCACGGCGAGCAGCGTGTCCTGGAGGGGGTGCGGTTTGCCGTCGGTGGCGAAGAGGGAGTGGCCGGGGTCGGGTCGCATTGCCTGTGCCATGGGGCACCTCCTGGCGTGCCGTCCGGGAGGCGGCGCATCTTAGCGCCGCCGACGTCCGTTGTGTACAGATTGCGTCCCCTGCCCACCGGATTTCAACCGCAGGGCGATGTGCGGGTACTCTGTACGGTCTGCGCCGGTGTCTGCCCTGGTCCTTCCGGGGGACCGCCTGCCCGTCCCGTTCGCCGGGGCCGGTTGTCGGTGGTCGCCGATACCGTCGCTCACGCATCACGACCCTCCTGCCACGGAACGACCGTGGCCGCTGAGTCCAAAGGAGGTGGGTTCCACATGCGTCACTACGAGGTGATGGTCATCCTCGACCCCGATCTGGAGGAGCGCGCTGTCGCCCCCCTGATCGAGAACTTCCTCTCCGTCGTCCGTGAGGGCAACGGAAAGGTCGAGAAGGTCGACACCTGGGGCCGTCGTCGTCTCTCGTACGAGATCAAGAAGAAGCCCGAGGGCATCTACTCGGTCATCGACCTGCAGGCCGAGCCTGCGGTCGTCAAGGAGCTCGACCGCCAGATGAACCTGAACGAGTCGGTCCTCCGGACCAAGGTCCTCCGCCCCGAGACCCACTGAGCTTCCGCTCAGAGGTAATCGGGTCCGAGTAGCAAGCAGCCAGAAGCAACGCCGAGAGGTTCACCCATGGCAGGCGAGACCGTCATCACGGTCGTCGGCAATCTCGTCGACGACCCCGAGCTGCGCTTCACCCCGTCCGGTGCGGCGGTCGCGAAGTTCCGCGTCGCGTCCACTCCCCGCACCTTCGACCGCCAGACGAACGAGTGGAAGGACGGCGAGAGCCTCTTCCTGACCTGCTCGGTCTGGCGTCAGGCGGCGGAGAACGTCGCCGAGTCCCTTCAGCGGGGCATGCGCGTCGTCGTGCAGGGCCGGCTGAAGCAGCGGTCCTACGAGGACCGCGAGGGCGTCAAGCGCACGGTCTTCGAGCTGGACGTCGAGGAAGTCGGCCCCAGCCTCAAGAACGCCACGGCCAAGGTCACCAAGACCACCGGTCGCGGTGGCCAGGGCGGTTACGGCGGCGGTGGCGGCGGCCAGCAGGGTGGCGGCGGCGGTGGCTGGGGTGGAAACTCCGGCGGCGGCCAGCAGCAGGGCGGCGGCGCTCCCGCCGACGACCCCTGGGCGACCGGCGGCTCCTCCGGCGGCGGCCAGCAGGGCGGCGGCGGAGGCGGCTGGGGTGGAAACTCCGGCGGCGGCGGCTACTCGGACGAGCCCCCCTTCTAGGACCCCTTCCGGTACTCCCGGAAGCGGCCCGGAAGAGGGCTCGTATCCCCCACTTCTTGATCACACAGGAGAAACACCATGGCGAAGCCGCCTGTGCGCAAGCCTAAGAAGAAGGTCTGCGCGTTCTGCAAGGACAAGACCGCGTACGTGGACTACAAGGACACGAACATGCTGCGGAAGTTCATTTCCGACCGTGGCAAGATCCGTGCCCGCCGCGTGACCGGCAACTGCACTCAGCACCAGCGTGACGTCGCCACGGCCGTGAAGAACAGCCGTGAGATGGCGCTGCTGCCCTACACGTCCACCGCGCGATAAGGGAAGGGTGACCGACTAATGAAGATCATCCTCACCCAGGAAGTCTCCGGCCTCGGTGCGGCCGGCGACGTCGTCGAGGTCAAGGACGGCTACGCTCGCAACTACCTGGTCCCGCGCGGTTTCGCGATCCGCTGGACCAAGGGTGGCGAGAAGGACGTGGCGCAGATCCGCCGCGCCCGCAAGATCCACGAGATCGCGACCATCGAGCAGGCCAACGAGATCAAGGCCAAGCTCGAGGGCACGAAGGTGCGCCTGGCCGTTCGCTCCGGCGACGCCGGTCGTCTCTTCGGCTCTGTGACCCCGGCCGACGTCGCCACGGCGATCAAGACCGCCGGTGGTCCCGAGGTCGACAAGCGTCGTGTCGAGCTCGGTTCGCCGATCAAGACCCTGGGCTCGCACCAGGTGCTCGTGCGTCTGCACCCCGAGGTCGCCGCGAAGCTCGGCGTCGAGGTCGTCGCCGCGTAACGCCGTTCTCGGTGCTTCTGCGCTCAGCAGAGAGGAAGGGCCGCATCCCGCGAGGGGTGCGGCCCTTCCGCCGTTTCACGTGAAACGCCGCTTTGGGGATCATGACGAGTCTTGTGCGTGTTTCACGTGAAACGACGGTCCGTCCGTCGGCACGACGGCTCCGTCAGCGGGTGGCGCCCGTCACGATCCAGCGGCCGGAGCGCATCCGGAACCAGAGCGTGCCCATGCGGACCGTCATCATCAGCGTCATCGCCCACCACAGCGCGGTCAGACCGCCGCCGAGCACGGGCACCAGCAGGGCGACCGGGGCGAAGACGAGCAGGGTGAGCAGCATCGCCCAGGCGAGGTAGGGGCCGTCGCCCGCGCCCATGAGGACGCCGTCGAGGACGAAGACGACGCCGGAGACCGGCTGGGAGAGGGCCATGACCAGCAGGGCGGGCAGCAGGGTGTCCTGGACGGCCGCGTCACTGGTGAACAGCGGCACGAAGAGGGGGCGGGCCAGGACGAGGAGGAGGCCCAGGACCACTCCGGAGACCACGCCCCACTGGACCATCCGGCGGCAGACCTGGCGGGCGCCCTCCGCGTCGTCGGCGCCGAGGTAGCGGCCGATGATGGCCTGGCCGGCGATGGCGATGGCGTCCAGGGCGAAGGCCATCAGGCTCCACAGGGAGAGGATGATCTGGTGGGCGGCGACGTCCGTGTCGCCGAGCCGGGCCGCGACGGCGGTGGCGATCATCAGGACGGCGCGGAGCGAGAGCGTACGGACCAGCAGCGGGGCGCCGGCCTGGGCGGAGGCCCGGATGCCGGCGGCGTCCGGCCGGAGCGAGGTGCCGTGGCGGCGGGCGCCCCGGACGACCACGACGAGGTACGCGACGGCCATGCCGCACTGGGCGATGACGGTGCCCCAGGCGGAGCCCGCGATGCCGAGTCCGGCGCCGTAGACCAGGCCGAGGTTGAGGGCGCCGTTGACCGCGAAGCCGCCGACCGCCACATAGAGCGGGGTCCGGGTGTCCTGGAGGCCGCGCAGCACGCCGGTGGCGGCCAGCACGATCAGCATGGCGGGGATGCCGAGCAGGGAGATCCGCAGGTAGGTGGTGGCGTAGGGGGCCGCGGTCGGGGAGGCGCCGAAGACCTCGACCAGCCACCGGGCGGCGGGCAGGGTGACGGCGACGACGCCGGCGCCGAGGAGGAGGGCGAGCCAGATGCCGTCGATGCCCTGCCGGAGGGCGGCGGGCAGGTCGCCCGAGCCGACCCGTCGGGCGACGGCCGCGGTGGTGGCGTAGGCGAGGAAGACGAAGACGCTGACGGCGGTGGAGAGCAGGGCGCCGGCGATGGCGAGGCCCGCGAGCTGGGGGGTGCCGAGGTGCCCGATGATGGCACTGTCCACCATGAGGAAGAGCGGCTCGGCGACGAGCGCGCCGAAGGCCGGGAGGGCGAGCGAGAGGATCTCGCGGTCGTGCCGGCGCAGAGCGGCCTTGGAGCGCGCGGGGGCCTGGGTCATGAGGTCAATCTAATCGTCCACAGGTAAGCCATGCAATGGGCTACTGATCCTTACTTCCGAGCGGGATGCGGCTCCGGGTGTGGGTTGTTTGTTCTGATCGTGGCTCAGGCGGAAAAGTTTTTCTCCCCCACAGCCCGTGGATGGAAAAACCGCAGGTCAGCATGGTGGTGTGGAGAGTCGTATGAGTTTGTCCACAGGGCTGTCCCCCGGTCCGTGCACAGGATGCGGGGAGTTCTCCACAGCATCTGGGCCTTCACCCACAGGGCCTGTGGATAACCGGATTGGCTGGAGGCCCCGACGCGCCTACCGTGGACCGGCGCCCGACGCGCCAAAAGAGGTCCCCCAGCCCTTCTTTGAACAACGCAGTCGTGTGAGAAAGAGTGGCACGGCGAGGTCCGCGGAGCGGACGGGAGGAGGTGGCTTGGTGAGCGTTCCCGAGCCCATGGACGACCCCTGGGCCGACGGCGGACCGAGCGACAGGCTGCCCGTGCGCACGCGCGGCGAGGGCCGTGGTGAGGGTCGGGGCGAGGGACGCGGGCGCGGGCGGGGCCGCGACGAACAGCACGAGCGCGGCAGCGACGGCCCCTGGGACGGCGGCCTCTCCGGCTTCGAGCGGGTCCCTCCGCAGGACCTCGACGCCGAGCAGTCCGTCCTCGGCGGCATGCTCCTCTCCAAGGACGCCATCGCGGACGTCGTGGAGATCATCAAGGGGCACGACTTCTACAAGCCCGCCCACGAGACCGTCTACGGGGCGATCCTCGACCTCTACGCCAAGGGCGAGCCCGCCGACCCGATCACGGTCGGCGCCGAGCTCACCAAGCGCGGCGAGATCAACCGCGTCGGCGGCGCCTCCTACCTGCACACCCTCGTCCAGTCGGTGCCGACCGCGGCGAACGCCTCGTACTACGCCGAGATCGTCCACGAGCGGGCCGTGCTGCGCCGGCTCGTCGAGGCCGGCACCAAGATCACGCAGATGGGGTACGCCGCCGACGGCGACGTCGACGAGATCGTGAACTCGGCCCAGGCGGAGATCTACAAGGTCACCGAGCAGCGGACCACCGAGGACTACCTGCCGCTCGGCGACATCATGGAGGGCGCGCTCGACGAGATCGAGGCGATCGGCTCGCGCAGCGGCGAGATGACCGGTGTGCCCACCGGCTTCACCGACCTCGACGCGCTCACCAACGGCCTGCACCCGGGCCAGATGATCATCATCGCGGCCCGTCCCGCCATGGGTAAGTCCACCCTCGCGCTGGACTTCGCCCGCGCCGCGTCGATCAAGCACAACCTCCCCAGCGTCATCTTCTCCCTCGAAATGGGCCGCAACGAGATCGCGATGCGCCTGCTCTCGGCGGAGGCCCGGGTGGCGCTGCACCACATGCGCTCGGGCACCATGACGGACGAGGACTGGACCCGGCTCGCCCGCCGGATGCCCGACGTCTCCCAGGCGCCGCTCTACATCGACGACTCGCCCAACCTGTCGATGATGGAGATCCGGGCCAAGTGCCGCCGTCTCAAGCAGCGCAACGGCCTCAAGCTCGTGATCATCGACTACCTCCAGCTGATGCAGTCCGGCGGCAAGCGCTCCGAGAGCCGCCAGCAGGAGGTCTCCGACATGTCGCGAAACCTCAAGCTCCTCGCCAAGGAGCTGGAGCTCCCGGTGATCGCGCTCTCCCAGCTGAACCGTGGCCCCGAGCAGCGCACCGACAAGAAGCCGATGGTCTCCGACCTGCGTGAGTCCGGCTCGATCGAGCAGGACGCCGACATGGTCATCCTGCTCCACCGCGAGGACGCCTACGAGAAGGAGTCCCCGCGCGCGGGCGAGGCCGACATCATCGTCGGCAAGCACCGAAACGGCCCCACCGCGACCATCACCGTCGCCTTCCAGGGCCACTACTCCCGCTTCGTGGACATGGCCCAGACCTGACCGGACCTCCGGCCCGGCGGCTCACGGAGTGCGTTTCACGACGTGGGTGGTGTCGGGGCCCAGGGGGGTTCCGTCGGGGGCGGACGGGGTGAGTTCCGGGACCGGGGCGCCGTGCGCGTCGACGAGGACGGAGTGCTCCTCGCCGGGGGCGAAGGCGTGGCGCTCGCCCCACTGCCGCAGGGTGAGGACGACCGAGAAGAGGTCGCGGCCGGCGTCGGTGAGCACGTACTCCTGACGGCGGCCGGAGGGCGCGGTGCGCTGGGTGAGGACGCCGTGGGCGGTGAGCCGGCGGAGGCGCTCGGTGAGGATGTTGCGGGCGATGCCGGTGCGCCGCTGGAACTCGGTGAAGGCGCGGGCGCCGTCCATCGCGTCGCGGACGACGAGCAGGCTCCACCGGTCGCCGACGAGGTCGAGCGCGCGGGCGACGGGACAGTCGGGGTCGGTCCAGTCCGGCTGCGCGGCGGGCGCGGTGGCGCGCGGCATGACACCTCCGATGAGTTGCGAAGTGAAACCAGCATGCCCTACCGTCAAAACGGTTGCAATCTGCTACCGATTGGGGTTGGGGTGCGATGGACGGAACACGGAGGGTCCTGCTCGCCGTGGTGTGCGGCGTCGCCGTGGCGGGGGTCTACGCCGCGCAGCCGGTCCTGGAGCCGATGGGGCGGGAGCTCGGCCTCCCGGCGGCGCGGGCCGGGTGGATCGTCGCGACCGGCCAGGTCGGCTACCTGGTGGGGCTGGTGCTGCTGGTCCCGCTGGGCGACGTGGTCGCCGACCGGCGCCGGCTCCTGGCCGTCCACCTCGCGGCCGGTGCGGTCGCCCTGGGCGTGACGGCCGCGGCCGCCACCGTGTGGACGGCGCTCGCGGGGCTCGCCGTCACCGGACTGCTCGCGGTCGTCGTGCAGACTGCGGTGGCCTACGCCGCCTCGGTCTCGCCGCCCGCCGAGCGCGGCCGGGCCATCGGGGTCGTGACCTCGGGCGTCGTCGTCGGCATTCTGGGCGCGCGGGTCGTCGCCGGGGCGCTCGCCGAGGCGTGGGGCTGGCGGAGCGTGTACGCGGTGCTGGCGGCGCTGTCGCTCGGACTCGCCGCCCTCGTCCTCACCGTCCTCCCGCCGGAGGGGCGCAGGAGGACCGGGGGGTACGGGCGGGTCCTCGCCTCGTTCGGCGGGCTGTTCCGCGGGCGCCTCCTGCTGACGCACGGGCTCGTCGCGTTCTTCCTCTTCGCCTCGTTCGGGACGCTGTGGAGCGGGCTCTCACTGCCGCTGGCGGACGCGCCCTGGGAGCTGAACGAGAGCCAGATCGGCCTGTTCGGCGTCGCCGGGCTCGCCGGTGCCCTCGGGGCGGCCCGCGCGGGCCGGTGGGCGGACGCGGGGCGGGCCGCCCCGGTCACCGGTCTCGCGCTCGTCCTGCTGGTCGTCTCCTGGGTGGCGATCGCCCGGCTGTCCTGGGCGCTCTGGCTCCTCGCGGCAGGCATCGTGCTCCTCGACTTCGCGGTCCAGGCCGTCCACGTCGGCAACCAGCACCGGCTCACCGCCGCCCGTCCGGAGCGCACGAGCGGTGTCATCGGCGGCTACATGCTCTTCTACTCGCTCGGCTCCGCCCTCGGGGCGGCCGCGACCACCGCCGTCTTCGCCTCCTGGGGCTGGGCGGGCTCCAGCCTCCTTGGCGCGGGCTTCGCGCTGTGCGCGCTGGCCGTGTGGGCGCTGGACCGGTACGTCCCGCGGGGCCCCGGCCGCGCGCCGGGCGGGGCCGGGGCGGCGGATATTCGGCGGGACCGGAGCGGCCCGCGCGGCATGATCGGGGCATGACCTCAGACTTCGAAGCCCTGCTGCCCAGCACCGAGCGTTCCCTGCTGCACCGTGTGGCCCGCGCCCAGAGCGAGGGCCGCGCGCCCTCGTTCGTCGGGGCCGTGGCGCGCGGGGGAGCCATGGTCTGGAGCGGTTCCCGCAGTTGCGTCGAGGGGCACGTCCCGGACGCCGACACGCAGTACCGGATCGGATCCATCACCAAGGTGTTCACCGCCGTCCTCGTCCTGCGGCTGCGGGACGAGGGGCTGCTCGGTCTCGACGATCCGCTGGAGAAGCACCTGCCGGGCACGGGGGTGGGCGAGGTGACGATCGCTCAGCTCCTCGGCCACACCACGGGCCTGGCGGCGGAGACGCCCTCGCCCTGGTGGGAGCGGACGCCGGGGAGCACGCGCCCCGGGCTGCCCGAGGTCCTGGGGGAGAAGCCGGTGGTCCATCCGGCGGGCCGGAGCTTCCACTACTCCAACCCCGGCTACACCCTGCTCGGTTCGCTGGTCGAGGCGGTGCGCGGGACCTCCTGGGAGGAGGCGCTGCGCGGCGAGATCCTGGAGCCGCTGGGGATGGGCCGTACGACGGTGGACCCGGTGGCCCCGCACGCCTCGGGCTGGGCGGTGCACCCGTGGGCCGACGTCCTCCTCCCGGAGCCCTCCGAGCACCTGGGGGTGATGGCCCCGGCCGGGCAGCTCTGGTCGACGGCGGCCGATCTCTGCCGCTTCGGGCTGTTCCTGGCCGCCGGTGACGACCGGGTGCTGAGCGCCGCGTCCGTCGCCGAGATGCGGGTCCCGGCCGGTCCGCCGGCCGTGGGCGACCCGCAGATGGGGTACGGGCTCGGCCTCCAGATCGCGTACGGGGAGGGCGGCTCCCTCATCGGGCACGGCGGTTCGCTGCCGGGCTTCGTGGCCGGACTCTGGGTGGACGTCGAGCAGGGCGTGGCGGGCGTCGCCCTGGCCAACGCGACGAGCGGCCCGCTGACCGGTGTCGTCGCCGCCGATCTCGTACGGACCGTGGTGGAGGCCGAGCCGCGGTTCCCCGAGCCGTGGCGCCCGCTGCCGGCGGGCGAGGTCGACCGGGAGCTGCTGGAGCTGACCGGCCCCTGGTACTGGGGGACGTACGCGTACGGCCTGCGGGTGGGCCCGGAGCGCGGGGTGGTCCTGGAGCCGCTGCGGGGCACCGGCCGCAGGGCCCGCTTCCGGGCGCTGCCCGAGGGCGGATGGGTCGGGCTGGACGGCTACTACGCGGGGGAGGCGCTGACGGTCGTCCGGCGTCCGGACGGCGGCGTCAGCCACCTCGACCTCGGCTCCTTCGTCTTCACCCGGGAGCCGTACGAGCCCGGGGACGCGGTCCCGGGCGGGGTGGACGAGGCGGGCTGGCGCGGGCTGTGAGCCGGACCTGACGTCGTGAACGTCCGTGTCTCCGTCGTGAACGTCCGTGTTTCACGTGAAACACGGACGTTCACGACGTGTGGTCGTCCAGGCGGGGCGTCAGAGCGCCCGCTTGAAGCCCAGGTGGCTCGCCTCGAAGCCGAGGCGCTCGTAGAAGCGGTGGGCGTCGGTGCGGGTGGCGTCGGAGGTCAGCTGGACCAGCACGCACTCCAGGCGGCGGGACTCCTCGACGGCCCACTCGACGAGCAGGGTGCCCAGGCCGCTGCCGCGCTCCTCGGAGTGGATGCGCACCCCCTCGATGATCGAGCGGGTGGCGCCGCGCCGGGAGAGGCCGGGGACGATCGTGAGCTGGAGTGTGCCGACGACCTTGCCGCCGCGCTCGGCGACCACGAGCCGCTGGTTCGGGTCGTCGGCGAGCCGGGCGAAGGCGGCGCGGTACGGCGCCAGGTCGTCGGGGGACTCGCGCAGGGCGCCGAGCGGGTCGTCGGCGAGCATCGCGACGATGGCGGGGAGGTCGGCCGGGGCCGCGGGGCGGATCTGAAGATCGCTCATGCCCCGCAGCGTACGGGCCGGGCGGGCCGTCAGACGGCGGCGGTCTCGCCTTCGAGGACCTGGACCAGGGGGGCCAGTTCCGGGTTGAGCGCGGCGGCGTCGAGGGCCTCGCGCAGGGCGCCGTCGTTGGTGGGGCGGGCCTCCGCGAGGAGCTTCTGGCCGGCCTCGGTGACGTCGGTGTAGATGCCCCGCCGGTCGGTGGCGCAGAGGTAGCGGGTGAGCAGGCCGCGGTCCTCCAGGCGCGTGACGAGCCGGGTGGTGGCGCTCTGGCTGAGCACCACGGCGTCGGCTACCTGCTTCATCTGGAGGTGGCCGCCGGGGCCGTCGTGCTGGCGGCTGAGGACGTCGAGGAGCGAGTACTCGCGGGCGCTCAGGCCGTGACGGGACTCCAGGGCGCGCTCGATGTGGGACTCGATCCGGCCGTGCAGGAGGGAGAGGGCGCACCAGCGCTGGGCGAGTGCGGTGAGGGCGGGGTCCGTCGCGGTCATGGCTCTCCTCGGTCTCTCTCCTCGGTGGAGGGGTCGCTCGGAATCCAGAGTAGACGATGCACCGCAATAGTGCGCGTGTGCAAGTATTGCGGCGCTCGTCACCGGGCCCGGGAGCGGCCGGGGTCAGCCCGCCGCGACGGTCAGGGGGGCGAAGCGCCGGTCGGCGTCCCCGGGGAGGTCCGGGATCGAGCGGACCATCACCGCGTTGGTGATGATCGTGTTCAGCCCGTTCTCCTTGAGCCAGCCCAGCAGCGCGGTGTGGCGGAGTTCGATGTCGGTGCGCAGCGGGCGGTCCGAGGCTTCCGCCAGGGAGGCGACCAGGGCCTGGGCGGTGGCCGTGTCGCGGGCGATCAGCGGGCCGATGACATGGGTGTCCATGTTGGGCCAGGCGGCGGCGAAGCCGGTGATCACGCCGCCGTCGACGGCGACCCGCAGGTGGTCGGCGAAGGCCGGGAGCCGGGTGATGAGCGGGGTGCGATCGAGGCCGAAGATCTCCCGGTCGAGCCGGAGGACGTCCTGGAGGTCCTCGGCGGTGGCCGGCCGGACCGTGACGTCCGGGGCGGGCGCGGAGAAGGAGAAGCGGCCCTTCACCATCTCGGCCCGGGCGATCTCGGTGAAGCCGAGGCCCTCGTAGAGCGGCTGGCCGTTGGCGGTGGCGTAGAGCGTCAGCGGGGTCTCGCCGGTCTCCTCCAGCACGTACCGCATCAGCCGCCGGCCCACGCCCCGGCGGGCGTACCGCTCGGCGACCAGCACCATGCCGATGGCGGCGAGCCCGGGGCCGTAGGAGGTGACCACGGAGCAGGCGAGCAGTCCCTCGCCCTCCGGGTCGTCGATGCCGTACCCGGTGCCGGCGGTGAGCAGCAGTTCCCACTTGTGTTCCTCACGGAGCCAGCCGCGGTTCTCGGAGAGGTCGGCGCAGGCGAGGAGGTCGGCCGGACCGAGGCGGCGTACGGGGAGCTGGGCGAGCGCGGCGGGGGAGATCGGCATGACGACCAGGCTCGCCCACGCGGTGATCTTCCGTCCAGGGGTTTTCCGTCGATGTTTCACGTGAAACGGGTCCTGCACCGGACCACCGGGAGGTACGTCCGCCGTAAAGACGGGAGCCTAGCCCGCGCGCCCGGGGTTCGGGCCGGGAACGCCGCTTTCCGCCCGGAGCGGGCCCCCCGGGCGCCATGCTGCGAGCACGGAAGCCGGCTGGGTGAGGCGAGGCAGACATGGACGGTCCGACCGGTGCGGGCGACGGGACGGTGGCCCGGTGGACGGCGGAGCCCCCGCCCGACGCGGTGCTCGTCCGGCGCACGCTCGACGAGGTCGCCCCGATCTCCGACACGGTGACCTCGTACTTCTACGCCCTCCTCTTCGTCCGGAACCCCGACCTGCGCGCCCTCTTCCCGGCCGCGATGGACGTCCAGCGGGACCTGCTGTTCGCGTCGCTGCTCACCGTCGCCGAGCGGCTGGACGACGGCCCGTTCCTCACCGGGTACCTGGGCCGGCTCGGCCGGGGCCACCGGAAGTACGGGGTGGAGGCGGCCCACTACCCGGCGGTCGGCGAGGCCCTCCTGGGCGCGCTCGCGCGGTACGCGGGGCGGGTCTGGGACGGGAAGACCGAGGCGGCCTGGGTCCGCGCGTACACGACGATCTCGCAGACCATGATCGACGCCGCGGCCGAGGAGGGGCGGAACTCCCCCGCCCGGTGGCTGGCCGAGGTGGTCGCGCACGAGCCGCGGACCCCGGACGTCGCCGTGCTCACGCTCCGGACCGACGCGCCCTACCCCTTCCTCGCCGGGCAGTACACCACCCTGGAGACGCCCTGGTGGCCGCGGATCTGGCGGCACTACTCCTTGGCCTCGGCGCCCCGCCCGGACGGCCTGCTCACCCTGCACGTGAAGGCGGTCCCGGCCGGCTGGGTGTCCCGGGCGCTGGTCCACCGGGCCCGGCCCGGGGACGTGCTCCGGCTCGGTCCCCCGGCCGGTTCGATGACGGTCGACCACGCCACCGACGCCGGGCTGCTCTGCCTGGGCGGGGGCACCGGCATCGCGCCGATCCGGGCCCTGGTGGAGGACGTCGCCGAGCACGGCGACCGGCGCCGGGTCGACGTCTTCTACGGGGCCCGGGGCGAGCCGGACCTCTACGACCTGGACGCCCTGCTGCGGCTCCAGCGGACCTTCCCGTGGCTCTCCGTCCACCCGGTCACCGGGGCCCGGGGGCTGCCTGCGGCGGCGGGGGCGGCCGGCCCGTGGACCGGGCGGGACGCCTACCTCTCGGGCCCGCCGGGCATGGTCCGGCAGGGCGTCGGCGTGCTGCGCGGCGCCGGGGTCAGCCCGGAGCGGATCCGCCACGACCTCCCGGCGGAGCGGGCCGGGGCGGAGGGCCCGTCAGCCGAGGTCGGGGGCGTGCATGGCGCGGACGCCCTCGATGTTCCCGTCGAGATAGTGGCGCAGTGAGAGCGGCACCAGGTGGACGGCGGCGATGCCCACCCGGCTGAAGGGCACCCGGACGATCTCGTACTCGCCCACCGGCTCGTCGATCTCGGGTCCGTGCCGCAGCTCGGGGTCCATCGACTCCAGGCGGCAGACGAAGAAGTGCTGGACCTTCACGCCGGAGACCCCGCCGTCGACGATGTGCTCGACGGTGTCGACGAAGC
Organism: Streptomyces termitum; assembly: GCF_014650175.1. GTDB lineage: Bacteria > Actinomycetota > Actinomycetes > Streptomycetales > Streptomycetaceae > Streptomyces > Streptomyces termitum. Next base: position 81,607 of record NZ_BMUL01000017.1, on the reverse strand, counting down.
AAGGCACCACGTCGACGACCTTGGCGCCGAGTTCCTCGTGCACCTCGCGGTGGAGGGCCTCGACGACGGTGGAGTCGGAGGGTTCGACGCCGCCTCCGGGCGTCAGCCAGTAAGGATCCACCCCCGGTTTGGTGCGCTTGATGAGGATGAGGTCGTCTCCGTCGAGCAGGATGGCGCGTGCGGTGCGCTTGACCACGGGCCTTTCGGTCATGGGAAGAAAATGGCCCGTTCCCGCCGGGATGAAACTCACCACTCCCCCGCGGCCCGTACGAGTTCCTCGTGGGCCCGCGCGATGTGGGCCAGGGCGAGGCTTCCCGCCCGCACCACCAGGAAGTAGGTCCGCAGCGGGGGCACCGGCGGATCGAGCAGGGCCACGAGCCGTCCCCGCGCCAGGTCCTCCTCGCACAGGTGGCGCGGCAGCACGGCCAGCCCCGCGCCGGCCGCCGCGGCCTCCCGGACGGCCCGCAGGTCGGGGGCGATGACGGTGGCCGCCGCCGCGGGCCCGGTGTCGAAGACGGCCGTCCAGTAGCGGGTGGCGAAGGGCAGTGACTCGTGGACCTCGACCACCGGGAGCTGATCCAGGACCACGGCGTCGGTCCCGGAGCCGAGCAGGGCCTCGGGGGAGAGCCGGGACGCCCAGCGCGGGGCGGCGACCAGGACGAGTTCCTCGTCGCAGAGCGGGGTGGCGGTGAGCGGGCCGCCGCGCGGGCGGGCGGTGGTGAGGACCAGGTCGTGGCGGCCGGCGGCGAGCCCGTCGAGCAGCTCTTCGGTGTCGCCGGTGAAGGAGGCGCGCAGCCGGATGCCCCGGGCGGTGAGCGGGGCGAGCGCGGGCAGGGCGCGCAGGGAGACGAACTCCGGCGGCCCGGCGATGTGCAGGGTGCGGGTCCCGCGCCCGGCGTCGGGGCCGGTCTCGGCGATCTCGACCAGGGCGTCCAGGTGCGGGGCGGCGCGGTGGGCGAGTTCGTCGCCGATGGTCGTCGGGGTGACGCCGCGGGCCCGGCGCAGGAAGAGGGGCCGCCCGAGCTGGCGCTCCAGGGTGCGGATCTGGCTGGTGACGGCGGGCTGGGAGAGGCCGAGGAGCGCGGCGGCGCGGGTGAACGAGCCGGCCCGGTGCACCGTGACGAACGTGCGGAGCAGGGCCAGGTCCATGTCCGCCCCTCTCCGGCCGGCCGTCCGTCGTTCCAGGAGCGTCCCACTATAAATATGCCGATAGGCGGCTGTCGCTAGCGTGATTGGACACTGACGGACAGTCAACTAGCCTTGTCCGAGCGGAATCCGCGCGGTGCCGGGGGCGTTCCGAGCCACGAGGGGGGAGGCTCGGAGCGCCCCGGTCCGCCCCGCCCTCAGGCGGCCTTGCCCGCCGCGTCCAGGGCGCGCAGCACGTCGGCGATCAGGTCCTCCGGGTCCTCCGCGCCGACGGAGAAGCGGATGAAGCCCTCCGCGACGGCGTCGCCGCCCCACCGTCCGCGCCGCTCCGCCGAGGAGCGCACCCCGCCGAAGCTGGTGGCGTCGTCGACCAGGCGCAGTTCCTCCAGGAACCGCTCGGCCCGCGCGCGGTCGGCGAGTTCGAAGGAGACGACGGAGCCGAAGCGGCGCATCTGCCGGGCGGCGACCTCGTGCGAGGGGTCGTCCGGGAGGCCGGGGTGGCGCAGTCCGGTCACGTCGGGCCGGCCGGCCAGCACCCGGGCCAGTTCCAGGGCGGTGGCGCACTGGCGGTCGATCCGGAGCTGGAGCGTGGCCAGCGAGCGGTGGGCGAGCCATGCCTCCATGGGGCCCGGGATGGCGCCGACGATCTTGCGCCAGCGCCGTACCTCCGCGGCCCGGCGGGGGTCGCGGCAGCTGACGTGGCCGAGCAGGACGTCGCCGTGCCCGGTCATGCCCTTGGTGTCGCTGGCGACCGAGAAGTCGGCGCCGAGTTCCAGCGGGCGCTGGCCGAGCGGGGTGGCGAGGGTGTTGTCGACGGCGACGAGCGCGCCGCCGGCGTGCGCCGCCCCGACCAGCCGGCGGATGTCGCAGACGTCGAGGCCGGGGTTGGACGGGGTCTCGATCCACAGCAGCCTGGCGCCGTCGAGGACGTCGAGCTGGGCGTCGCCGCCGGTCGGGGCGGTGCGGACCTCGATGCCGTACGCGCGCAGCTGCTCGTGGAGGAGCGGCAGGGCCTGGTAGCCGTCGGTGGGCAGGACGACGGCGTCACCGGCGGAGAGCTGGGAGAGGAGCACGGCGGAGATCGCGGCCATGCCGGAGGCGAAGACGACGGTCTCGACGCCGGTCCCGCCCGGCGCCTCCAGGGTGCCGATGGCCCGCTCCAGGTGGGTCCAGGTGGGGTTCTCGTCGCGGCCGTAGGTGTACGGGCCGGTGGGGTCGCCGGGCAGGTGGAAGTGGGCGGCGAAGACCGGGCCGGGGAGGGTCGGTTCGTGTTTCACGGGCTCGGGCAGCCCGGCGCGTACGGCGAGGGTGCCGTCGCCGGGAGTGCGCTGTTCCTGGGGGTTCACGGGTCAGGGAGTCCTTTCCATCGGTTCGTCGTCCCCTCGCAGGGCGTCGCTGATCGCGGCGACGCGGGCGGAGGTGTGGCCGTGCTCCTCCGGGACGGCGACGGTGCGGGGGTCCGCGCCGTCGCCCTCGTACCGGCCGCCGGTGCCCGCGCTGTCCGCCTCGACCGCCCCGCCGAGGCCGGTCTCCTCCACCCGGCGGCGGAAGACGTGCTCGGCCATCGGGGAGCGGCAGATGTTCCCGGTGCGGACGCGATAGGCCATGGGGGGAGTGGTCAGTCCCCGTCCGGGAGCATGACGTTGAGCGCCCACGAGACGACGGAGATGATCAGGCCGCCGATGACGGCGGTCCAGAAGCCCTCCACGTGGAAGCTGAGGTCGAGCTGGTCGGCCAGCCACGAGGTGAGCAGCAGCATCAGGGCGTTGACCAGCAGGGTGATCAGGCCGAGCGTCAGGATGAAGAGGGGCAGCGTCAGGAGCTTCACGATCGGCTTGACCAGGAAGTTGACGAGCCCGAAGACGAGGGCGACGAGCAGCAGGGTGACGACCTTCTTGCTCGTGCTGTCGCCGGTCAGTGTGATGTCCTGGAGGAGCCAGATGGCGACCGCCAGGGCGCCCGCGTTGGCCAGCGTCTTGACTACGAAATTCTTCATGTGTCTGATCGTGGCAGAGACGATCGGGCCTAGGGCAGGGGCGAACGGCAGTGAAGGCATTCCGGCTGGACGAACTGGAGGCGGAGCGCGCCGCGAACCAGGGGGCGTACCTCCAGTTCCTGCGGGAGCGGAACATGTCGGTCGGGCTGTACGCGCTCGACGCGGGCGCGCTGGACCCGCAGTCGCCGCACGGCCAGGACGAGGTGTACTTCGTGGTGTCGGGGCGGGCCTCGATCACGGTCGGGGACGAGACGACGCAGGTGGCGCGGGGCAGCGTGGTCTACGTGCCGGCCGGTGAGCCGCACCGCTTCCACCACATCAGCGAGGACCTGCGGGTGCTCGTGGTCTTCTCGCCGCCCGAGGGCTGAGACCGGTACCGGGATCCGGTACGGCTCCGGTGCCCGGGCCCGGACCGCTTTGGTACGCGCGCCCGGGTGGGTTAGCCGGTGCCCGCGCCCGGGTGGGCCCCGGTGTCCGTGCCCGGGGTCCGGGGCGGGACCGGGGTTCTCGGGGGTGAATCCCCGGTTCCCCTAGGGGTCGGATCAGGGGAGAGCCCGGGCCCCGGAGGTCCCACGGGCACCCGGATCCGTCCTAGCCTGGAGGTGTCCGGCACGGAGGGTTCCGGACGGGGATCCGAGACAGAGGGAGAGAACCATGGCCGTACAGGAGATTCTCGCGGGACTGCCGTGGTGGGTGAAGTGGGTCGCCATACCCGTTCTGGTCCTGCTCGTCTTCGGCGGGATCATCACCAGCCTCCTCACCTTCGTCGTCGGCCTCCTGTTCAAGGTGCTGCTGTTCGTCGCGCTCGTCGCCGGACTGATCTACGTCGTACGGAAGTTCACCTCGTCGTCGAGGTCCGGCGGCGACTGGTAGTCCCGGCGGCTCCTCGGTGCGAAGCCGCCGCCGGGCGTTAGCCCGGCAGGGGGAACGCGCTGGTGGAAACGGGGGGAGGGGGAGGGCGAGCCACTAGAGTGGCAGCTCTCCGCCGAGTTTCGGGGACTACGGGTGTAGATCTCCGGCAGACCAGCGGCTTCCCGCTCGTCCCTGAGGGGTCCGTCCATCGGACCCCCTCGGTGTTTAAGGCCCGGCGGATGCGCGGGGGCGGCCCCCGCGCACGGATGCGTACGCGTCCGTGTCACGCCTGGGGGTGACCTTTGGCCATCGCTTCGCAGACAGCGGCTGCACCGACGCTGATCGGCTCGGTGCAGCGGGCGCTGAGACTCCTGGAGGCTGTGGCCTCCCACCCGGACGGCGCCCCCGCCAAGCAGCTCGCCCGGGAGACGGGCCTCCCGCTGCCCACGACGTACCACCTTCTCCGCACCCTGACGCACGAGGGCTATCTGCTCCGCGACAAGGGTGCGTTCCATCTTGGGGAGGCCGCCGCACGGCTGGCCCGCGGCGGAGCCGTGCAGAATCGTCGCACCAAGATCGAGGACTCGTTGGCGCGCTGGCGCGACGAGATCGGTGTACCCGTCTACTTCGCCCTCTACCGCGACGGCGAGATCGAACTGATCGCCGTCGCGGACACCGCGAACGCCCCCGCCGTGGAGGAGTGGGCCGACTTCCGCGAGACCGGTCACGCTCACGCGATCGGGCAGTGTCTTCTCGGCCAACTTGATCAGAGAAGCCGTCAAGACCACCTGGACCGTCACCGGGTCGAAGCCCTCACTCCATATACGGTGCGTAACCGCCGGATGCTTCTGGACCGTTTGGACGGTTTGGGGCGAATGGAACCCCTGGTGGAGCGTCAGGAGTACGCGCTGGGCACCGTATGTGCCGCGATTCCCCTCACCGTGGGCTCCACGGCGGCCACTCTGGCCATCTCGCTCCCGCTCCACCAGCAAGAACGGTTGCTCCCGGCGATCGAGCGACTACGCAGTGAGATCGGGGGGCTCTTCAGCTCCTTCGCGCTCTCTATCAGTATCTGAAAAATCACTCCTTGTGATCTGCTAGCGCGTACAGCACGATTGCGTCAAGAGGGCCACGAGGGATCATTCCTGGCCGTTTCGGTCACAGCTTTCAGCAGCTGTGTTTACACAACTGCTCCACCTACTGTGCGGGGTACATGATGCGAGAGTCGGTTCAGGCCGAGGTCCTGATGAGCTTCCTCGTCTCGGAGGAGCTCTCCTTCAAGATCCCTGTCGAACTGCGATACGAGACCCGGGATCCCTACGCGGTGCGGATGACCTTCCACCTCCCCGGGGACGCGCCCGTCACCTGGGCGTTCGGCCGGGAGCTGCTGCTCGACGGGATCAACCGCCCGAGCGGGGACGGCGACGTGCACATCGCCCCGACCGAACCCGAGGGGCTCTCGGACGTCTCCATCCGCCTCCAGGTCGGCGGCGACCGCGCGCTGTTCCGCGCCAGCGCCCCGCCGCTCGTCGCCTTCCTCGACCGCACGGACAAGCTCGTCCCGCTCGGCCAGGAGCAGACGCTGGGCGACTTCGAGGACAGCCTGGAGGCCGCGCTCGGCCGCATCCTGGCCGAGGAGAGCGCCGGCCCCGCCTGAGCGCGCGGCGCCGGCCGTCCCGCCCGGCGCCCACGTGTGACCGTCCACTGCACACGTCCGACCGGTCACCGCCCACGGTTGACCGCGCACCGCGCACCGCCCACCGCCCACCGCCCACCGCCCACTGCCCACTGCCCACGGCTCACCGAGCATCGCGCATCGTGCACCGGCCACGGCCCACCGGCCACCGCCCACGGCCGACCGCCCCTGGTCGGCTCACCCCTCTCCCGAGGGCTCCCCGGACGGGGTCACTTCGCCCGGCGGCGGCGTCCGCCCCGGGCCGCGCCCGCCCGGCCGCCCGTGCCCGCCCGGCCGCCGGTCCCCGGCGCGGAGCGGTCGGCCGACACCACCAGGGCCGCGAGGACCGTCGTGACCGGCACCGAGGCGACCAGCCCGATCGACCCGACCAGGGTCCGGACGATCTCCTCCGCCACCAGTTCGCTGTTGGCCACCGTCCCCACGCTGCTCTGCGCGACCGTGAAGAGGAGCAGCAGCGGCAGGGCCGCACCGGCGTAGGCCAGGACCAGGGTGTTGACCACCGAGGCGATGTGGTCGCGGCCGATCCGGATCCCGGCCCGGTAGAGCGCGCGCGGACCCATGGTCGGGTCGGCCTGGCGCAGCTCCCAGACCGCCGAGGTCTGGGTGACGGTGACGTCGTCCAGCACACCGAGCGAACCGATGATCACACTGGCCAGGAGCAGGCCGGACATGTCGATCTCGGGGTAGAGGCCGTGGATGAGCCCGGTGTTGTCGTCGGTGTTGCCGCTGAGCGAGGCCCAGCCGATGAAGACGGAACCGAGCAGCCCGATCAGCAGCAGCGAGATCAGGGTGCCCAGCACGGCCACCGAGGTGCGCGCCGAGAGCCCGTGGCACATGTAGAGCGCGATCAGCATGATCGTGCTGGACCCGACCACCGCGACGACCAGCGGGTTCGAGCCCTCCAGGATCGCGGGCAGGATGAAGAGGGTGAGCACCAGGAAGCTCACCGCCAGCGCGATCAGCGCCATCAGGCCGCGCAGCCGTCCGACGGCCACGACCGCCACCGCGAAGAGGGCGGCGAGCACCGCCATCGGCACCTTCCGGTTGACGTCGGTCACCGAGTACTGGAGGTCGTGCGGGGCGTCGGGGGCGTACGCGACCACCACGCCCTGCCCCTCCTCCAGTCGGCGCGGGGCGTCCGGCTGCACGATCTCGGTGAACCGGCGGCCCGCGTCCGGGCCGCTGGTGACCTCGATGGTCGCCTTCTCGCACTGCCCCTGCTGCGCGTTGACCGCCTCGCGGCCCTGCGGGGTGGAGGTGTCGCCGGTGGGCGGCACCTGACCGGCGTTCACGGCCTTGCAGTCCACCCGCTCGACCGCCACGACCTCGCCCTGCTCGGTCTGCCGGTCGAAACCGACCCCGGTCCGCTCGTGGGGCGGCGCGCCACCGGGCCAGAGCACCACCAGGCCGACGGCCACGGCGGTCGCGAACGGGATGAGGATGGCCGCGATGACCCGGCGCAGATGCCGGGAGACGGGGGCGGCGGGCCCATGGCTGTGGCTGTGCCCGTGCCCGCCGTGACCGCCGTGTTGTCCGTGTCCGTGCCCGCCGTGTCCGTGACCGCCGTGGTCGTCCTCCCCGCCTCCGCTCCCGCCTCCGCGCCCGCCTCCGTGTCCGCCGGACGGGCCGTGGTCGGGACCGCCGCCGGCGGGTCCGTGAGCGTGCGGATCGGGGGTCTGCTGCGTCGACGTCACCGGGGGATCATCGCAAGAACGCCGGGGGCCCACTGTTCAGCACGCCCGGGAGGGCGCTAGCGTGGTGGCACCTTTGCACACGCGGGAGCTCGGAGCACCGGGCTGAGAGGGCGCTGATCACCGTACGCGGGCACGACCGCCGTACGTACGGGAAGAGGCTGCGCCGACCGCCGAACCTGTTACCGGGTAATGCCGGCGTAGGGAGATCAGGTCTCATGACCCTTCAGGATGCACGCACGCCTGCCTCCGAGCAGAACGACCCGACCGGTCCGAACGACCCGACCGGCCAGGGAGCGCGCACGCCGGGCTGGCACAAGGGGTACGTCGAGGGCTCCCGCCCCGACCTCCGGGTGCCGGTCCGTCAGGTGCACCTCACCAACGGCAAGGACGTCACGCTCTACGACACGTCCGGTCCGTACACCGACCCCGCCGTCGACACCGACGTGCGGCGGGGCCTGCCGCCGCTGCGCGAGAACTGGATCATCGCGCGCGGCGACACCGAGGAGTACGCGGGCCGCCCGGTCCGCCCCGAGGACGACGGCATCAAGCACACCTCGCCGCGCGGCGGCGGGCTCAAGAACCTCGACGCGGTCTTCCCCGGCCGCCCGCGCCTGCCGCGCCGGAGCCGTACCGGCGAGGCCGTCACCCAGCTCGCGTACGCCCGCCGGGGGGAGATCACCCCGGAGATGGAGTACGTGGCGATCCGGGAGAACGTCTCCCCCGAGGTCGTGCGGGAGGAGATCGCGGCGGGCCGCGCCGTGCTCCCGGCCAACGTCAACCACCCGGAGATCGAGCCGATGATCATCGGCAAGCGGTTCCTGGTGAAGGTCAACGCCAACATCGGCAACTCCGCGGTCACCTCCTCCATCGAGGAGGAGGTGGAGAAGATGACCTGGGCGACCCGCTGGGGCGCCGACACGGTCATGGACCTCTCCACCGGCCGCAACATCCACACCACCCGCGAGTGGGTGCTGCGCAACTCCCCCGTGCCGATCGGCACCGTGCCGCTCTACCAGGCGCTGGAGAAGGTCGACGGCCGTGCCGAGGAGCTGACCTGGGAGGTCTACAAGGACACGGTCATCGAGCAGGCCGAGCAGGGCGTCGACTACATGACCGTCCACGCGGGCGTTCTCCTGCCGTACGTGCCGCTCACCGCCCGCCGCAAGACCGGCATCGTCTCGCGCGGCGGCTCGATCATGGCAGCCTGGTGCCTGGCGCACCACGAGGAGAACTTCCTCTACACGCACTTCGAGGAGCTCTGCGAGATCCTCGCCGCGTACGACGTCACGTACTCGCTCGGCGACGGGCTGCGGCCCGGCTCGATCGCCGACGCCAACGACGAGGCGCAGTTCGCGGAGCTGCGCACGCTCGGCGAGCTGAACACCATCGCCAAGCGGCACGGCGTGCAGACGATGATCGAGGGCCCGGGGCACGTCCCCATGCACAAGATCAAGGAGAACATCGACCTTCAGCAGGAGATCTGCGAGGAGGCGCCGTTCTACACGCTCGGCCCGCTGACCACGGACGTCGCGCCCGCGTACGACCACATCACCTCCGGCATCGGCGCGGCGATGATCGCCTGGTGGGGCACGGCGATGCTCTGCTACGTGACGCCCAAGGAGCACCTGGGCCTGCCCAACCGCGACGACGTGAAGACCGGCGTCATCACCTACAAGATCGCGGCGCACGCGGCGGACCTGGCCAAGGGACACCCGGGCGCCCAGGAGTGGGACGACGCCCTCTCCGACGCGCGCTTCGAGTTCCGCTGGGAGGACCAGTTCAACCTGGCCCTCGACCCGGACACCGCCCGCGAGTTCCACGACGAGACCCTCCCGGCCGAACCCGCCAAGACCGCCCACTTCTGTTCGATGTGCGGTCCGAAGTTCTGCTCGATGAAGATCTCGCAGGACATCCGGCGCGAGCACGGCGGCGACCTGAAGGCGTCCGAGATCGAGGCCGGAATGGCGGAGAAGTCCAAGGAGTTCGCGGCAGCGGGCAACCGCGTCTACCTGCCGCTCGCGGAGACGGGCGGCAGCTCGGCCGGCTGACCCGGCCGCCTCAGCGGAGGGGGGCTCGCCAGGTCACCAGTCCCGGCCGGCCCGCCTCCGCGAAGCCCACCGCGAACGGCTTGTCGCCGTTGTCCGTCACGAGGTGGATGCTGCACTCCGTCACACTGTCGCCCGGCGGGATCATCCGGGCGACCCAGTCGGACGGGCAGCCGGGGATCTTCGTGTCGAGGACGAAGGAGGTCTTCCCCCGTATCTGCCGGCCGCCTTCGGTGAGCAGGCGGACGTGGTCGGCCTGGTCGGCGTAGAGGTCTTTCGTCCCGGTGTTGGTGTAGCTGACCGACACGTAGTACGGGACGCCGCGCCGCTCGTTCTCGTTGAGGTCGAGGTCCAGGCCCGCGAGGTCGGCCGCGCTGCCCCGGCGTACGGAGACCAGCTTGGCGGGCAGTTCGAGGACGTCCTTGCCGGTGAGAACGCCATTCTCGCCGGCGTCCCACCGGACGCGGACGACGTCGTCCGGCTCCGCCAGCCCGGCGGATGCCGCCTTGAGGCCGCCCTCGACGGGCCAGGTGGCGACCGGGCCGCCCTCGTCGAGGTAGCCGTCGGCGTTGTGCGTCAGTGACAGCACGCCGACACCCCCGGGCAGCGCGTAGGCCACGCAGGTGTCGTACGAGTCGCCGGGCGCCAGCGTCTTCGGCGCGGTGTCCGCGCAGGGCAGGTCGACCCCGCCCGGCCTGCCGCCGCTGACGTAGACCTTCTCCCCGCGCGTCCAGTCGGTGCCGTTCAGGGCGAGGTCACTGTCCACCATGTAGGCGTCGGGGATCTCCTTCCGGCCGGTGTTGGTGACCTCGAAGGTGAGGTAGTGGGGGACCATGCCCTTCAGCTCCCCGTCCACGCGCGCGCCCCGCATGTCCTCCTCCGAACCCCGGACCAGGCTCTTGACCGTGATCCTGACCTCGTACGACCGGTGGACGACGTCCCGTGCGCCGGTCCGCACCGGCAGGTCCGTCCAGGAGGCAGGCCTCTTTACGGCTTGCTCCGAGGCGGGATTCTCCGCGACCCGCTCCACGGCCCCGCCCGCGCCCTGTTCCCCGGCGCACCCGGCGAGGAGGGGTATCGCGGCCACGCCCATGGCGGCCTTCCTGACGTAGCTGGACAGGCGCATGGAATCCCTTGCCGCACGATGATCCGGATCCACCGGAGGACCGATGCATCGTAGGACGTCACAGCGGATGCGGAGGCGGCGGGTGGGGCCCGGTGCGGCTCGTACTGTCCACGCTTCCGCTCGATGAAGATCTCGCAGGACATCCGGCGCGAGCACGGCGGCGGCCTGAAGGCGTCCGAGATCGAGGCCGGAATGGCGGAGAAGTCCAAGGAGTTCGCCGCGGCGGGCAACCGGGTGTACCTGCCGCTGGCGGAGTGACCCGGCATCCGGTCCCACAGCCGGGCTCGCGCCCCTGTCCGGGGTGCGGGCCCGGCCCGCAGGGGCGGTGGTTCCACCAAGATGGGGGCATGACGTACAGCCGTGCCGAGCTGATCGCCCTTCTGCGCCGCCTTGACGATCCGGTGTTCCTGGAGCGCCCGCGCGGCTACGACCACGCCGCGACGCGGGCGCTCTTCGAACGGCTCGTGGCCAGGCTGGACGCCGATTTCGGCACCCGCTGCGAGGCCGACCGCGGGGTGCAGGACGCGAGTCTGCACGCCACGGTCGCGGTGCCGGCGGAGGCCGCGGCGGGCGGGGAGCGGATCACCGTCTCGGTGAGCAACTGCGGCTCCATGGCGGTCGTGGCCGCCGAGCGGCCGGGCGTCTACGACGACACCGGTGAGGCGGTGGAGGCGGGTGCGCTCGACGCCGCCGACCTGCGAAAGGTCGAACGCGCCCTCGCGGAGCTGGGCTACGTGCCGGTGCCCGAGAGCCTGCTCACCCGCCCGTACGACGGACCGGGCCCCCTGGCCGCGTACCGCCCCGGGGACCGGGCCAACTGGTGGATCCGGTACTTCGACCACCTCTAGGGGCCGCCGGATCCGGCGGGGTCCGACCGGGGCCGTCAGGGCAGGGCCGGGTCCGGTGGGGGTTCCGCCGGGTCGGGGGCGGTGGCGGCGAGGGCGGCGTGCAGGAAGGGCACGACGCCCTGCTCCAGGAGGGCGTGCCGCCAGGCCGCGCGGGCGAGGGCCAGCTCGTCCTCGGGCGCCGGGGCGCCGCTGACCTCGGCGGGGCTGTTGCGCAGCGCGGTCAGCAGCAGTCCCGCGCCCGCGCAGAGCAGCCCGGCGGCGGCCAGCGCGCCGAAGGCCAGTCCGGCGGTCAGCAGGGTGGTGCCCAGCGCGGCGCGCGGCGCGATCACGTGGACCAGCGCCCCGACCAGCAGGAAGATCGCGGCGGCCGTCCCGGCGAGCACCGGGACGAGGACGGTCAGCACCGCGACCGCGCCCGGCGACTCGTCGGGCCCGGCGGCCCGGGGCCGGTTGGAGGCGGCCCGGTTCTCCTCCCGGACCTTGACGAAGTGCTCGTACTCGGCCGCCGCCGCCGTGGTGATCAGCGCCGTCGCGTTCAGGGCCATGGCGCGGAGCTGGGCGGGCGTCAGCCGCCCGCCGGTTCCGGCGAGTTCCGGCCGTTCCCGGGCGGAGCCGAGTGCTTCGTCGAGGACCCGTTCGTACTCGGCGCGGTCCTCGGTCAGCAGATGCGGAGCCACGTTCATGTGCATCCCCCGATGCTCGTCAGGCCGGGACCGGGCGCGGAAGGGCGCCGGTCCGGGCGGAAGCGGAGGAGAAGCCTGCCTAGGGGGAACCGATGGTAGGGCCGTGACCGGGCGTGCTGACAGGGGGTTTCGGGAAATCGCCTCCGCCGGATGCGCAGGGTGAGGCTCAGGCCCCCAGTGGGAGGCGGACCACGAGCAGTTTCCCGGCCATGGTCACGCCGCCGTCCATGGCGATGGCGAGCCCGTCGGCGTAGACGTGGGGGCCGTCGACGACCGGGCGGGAGTCCTCCTCGCCGTCCTCCGTGCCGACCTGGCCGAGGAGGTACGGGATCGGGCTGTGGCCGTGCACGATCCGCGAGCCGCCGTAGGTGCCGAGCAGCTCCTGGACGGCCTGCGGGCCGGCCTCGTCGCGGAAGGCGAAGCGCTTGGTGAACTTCCGGAAGAGGTCCCAGACCTCGTCGGCGTCGTTGCGGGTGAGGACCTCGTGGACGGTGTCGTTGACGTCCTCGATGGTCTCGCCGTACTCCAGGTACGCGGTGGTGTCGGAGTGCAGCAGCAGGTGGTCGTCCTCGCGGACGACGGCGTCGAGCCGGGACATCCACTGGAGGTGGACGTCCTGGAGGCGGTCCATGTCGTGCTTCTGCCCGCCGTTGAGCAGCCAGGCGGCCTGGAAGGTGGCGGTGCCGGCGCCGGAGTTGACCGGGGTGTCGCCGAAGCGCTTGGCGCCGATGAGGAGCAGCTCGTGGTTGCCCATGAGCGCCTTGCAGTAGCCGCCGGCGGCGGCGGCCTCGGCGGAGAGGCGCATGACGAGGTCGATGACGCCGATGCCGTCGGGGCCCCGGTCGGTGAAGTCGCCGAGGAACCACAGCCGGGCGTTGCCCGCGGCCCAGCCGCCGTTCTCGTCGATGAGGCCCTGCGCGCGCAGGGCGGCGACGAGTTCGTCGAGGTAGCCGTGGACGTCGCCGACGACGTAGAGCGGGCCGGGGCCGTCGCCCGGGGCGGCGGGCGCCGGGGCGGCGGTCGGTACCACGGGCACCTGGACGGTGTCGCCGCGCTGGATGACCGGGAGGTCGCGCTCGGTCGGCGTGTAGCCGTCCGGGAAGCCGTCGGAGTGCCCGTCCGCCGGATAGCCGGCCCCGGGGTGCCCGGAGTCACCCGCGACGGCCCGCACGGGAGTCTGTACGGGGGCGGGCGCGGGCGCGTGCACGGGGGCGGCCGGGGGTACGGGCGCGGCGGCGGCCGGCTCGGCCCGGGGCGCCGGCTCGTGCGGGGCGGCCGGCGCGGGGTGCGCCGGGGCCTCGGCGTAGGCGGCCCGCTCCCGGTACGCGGCGGGCTCGGGGCGCGCCGCGGGCTCCGGGTGGGCGGCCGGCGCGTGACCGGCCGGGAACTCCGGAGGGGCGGCCGGTGCGGGGCCCGCCGGGGGTTCCGGGTGCGCGGCGTGTGCCGCGGGCTCCGGGTGGGCGGCGGCCGGCGCGGGGAACGCGGCCGGGCGGGTGCCCAGGTGGAGCGTGGGATCGGAGGGCGCGGAGGGCGGCTCCGCGGCATGGCCCTGTACGGGCACGCGGGCGTACGGCGGCACGCGGAAGTCACGCAATGTCGCCGTTCGTTCCACGGGCTCCTGCCCGGCCCCCTGAGTCATCGACCCCTCCACCACCGTCGCGATGCCCTGCACATCGCGGACCGGCCTGGTCGGGGGGTCCGCGGTGTCGTGCGCCCATCATAGGAATGAGGGTCCGCCTGTGTGACGCACCAGGGGTGGTGAATCCGGGTTCGCTCCGGGTTCACCGGTTGTTTCGCCCGAATTGAGAAGGTCCGGTCCAGGGTCGGGTCCGGTGTGGCGGCCGGTTTCGCCCTCCTCGCCCACGGGCAGGGACGAGGACGGCGTTCCGTTCCCGGGCGCGGCCGGGCCCCGGAAGGGGTTCTTCCGGGGCCCGGCCACGCCCGGTGCCGCATCCCGCTCGGTGCGGCCCGGTGCCGTCAGTCCTGGGTGGGCGTGCGGGGCGGGCTGACCGTCGTCCGCGGCGAGCGGCGCTGCGAGGAGGTGCGGACGATGAGCTCGGTCGGTATCACCTGCTCGACCGGTCCGTCGTTCTCGATCCCCTCGATGGCGTCGATGAGGAGCTGGACGACGGCGGTGCCGATGCGGCGCGGTTTGAGCGAGAGCGTGGTGATGGGCGGTTCGGTGGTGGCGTAGACGGTCGACTCGCTGCAGCAGACCAGCAGCAGGTCGTCCGGGACGCGCAGCCCGTAGCGGCGGGCGGCGGCGAGGAGGTCGGTTCCGTTGGGGTCGAAGAGGCCGTAGACCGCGTCGGGCCGGTCGGGGCGGGCGAGCAGCCGGTCGGCCGCGACGGCGCCCGCGCACGGGTCGTGGGCCGGGTACGCCTCGTAGACGGGGTCCTGGCCGACCCGCTCGCACCAGTTGAGGTACGCGGTGGTGGAGAGGCGGGTGTAGGTGTCGGTGGTGGTGCCGGTGAGCAGGCCGATGCGGCGCGCCCCGGCGGCGGCGAGGTGGTCGAGGAGGTCGAGGACGGCCGCCTCGTGGTCGTTGTCGACCCAGGCGGTCACCGGCAGCGTGCCGGCTGGGCGCCCGTCGGAGACGACGGGGAGGCCCTGGCGGACGAGCTCGGTGACGACCGGGTCGTGGTCGGAGGGGTCGATGACGACGGTGCCGTCGAGGGCGACGTTCGACCAGACGTCATGGCGTGAGGTCGCGGGGAGGATCACGAGGGCGTAGCCGCGCGCCAGCGCGGCCGAGGTGGCCGCTCTCGCCATCTCCGCGAAGTAGGCGAACTCCGTGAAGGTGAAAGGTTCATCCCCGTACGTGGTCACGGTCAGGCCGATGAGCCCCGACTTGCCGGTGCGGAGCGTGCGGGCGGCGGCGGACGGGCGGTAGCCCAGCCGGTCGGCGACCTCGCGCACGTGCCGCCGGGTGGCGTCCGGGAGTCGTCCCTTGCCGTTGAGCGCGTCGGAGACAGTCGTGATGGATACCCCGGCGGCGGCGGCGACGTCCCGGATGCCCGCCCGGCCCTGCCGGCTTCCCCGGGTCTGTGCCCGGCTCACCTGGTGCTTCCCTGCTGCTGTCATGGCGAGCCGATAGTAGGGCGATGAGGGGTGGGCCGGGCGGCCGCATATGCAGAGACAGACAGGTACGTTTCTGCATGATCGAAGTGAGGTAAAAGCCTTTCTTTCAAAGGCCGTTGCTGGGTTCCTCGTATGATGTTGCGGCTCAGGGAGGGATGGGCCCGGAGAGGCGCAGAGGTCTCGAAGAGGTCTCAACTCACCTCTACGGGGGACGCGCGCCACGGCGCTCGCCACCGGCGCGCGCCACCCGGTCGCGCGCCCCCCTGTTCTTCCGAGGGGGTCGGACGGGGTCGCGCGGGACCGTCGTCCACAGTGTTGCGGGCCTGTTGTCCACAGCCCATTCGCACCGGGCCGGAATCCTCATAAGGTGAGGAGCATTGGCGGTACGGACGGTCGAGGAGGCCACACTGTGAGCGAGACCAGCGGGACGAGCACCGGCAGCCCCAAGCTGCGCGCCGAGCTGGACGGCGTCCCCACCTACAAGCCGGGCAAGCCGGCCGCCGCGGGCGGTCCGGTCGCCTTCAAGCTGTCCTCGAACGAGAACCCCTACCCGCCGCTCCCCGGCGTCCTGGAGAGCGCGCTGGCCGCCGCCGGCAGCTTCAACCGCTACCCGGACATGGCCTGCACGGGGCTGACGGCGGAGCTGGCCGAGCGCTTCGGCGTGCCGGTCTCCCACATCGCCACCGGCACCGGTTCGGTCGGCGTGGCCCAGCAGCTGCTCCAGGCCACGGCCGGGCCGGGCGACGAGGTGATCTACGCCTGGCGCTCCTTCGAGGCGTACCCGATCATCACCCAGATCAGCGGCGCCACCTCGGTGCGGGTCCCGCTGACCGACGGCGAGGTGCACGACCTCGACGCGATGGCCGAGGCGATCACCGACCGGACCCGGCTGATCTTCGTCTGCAACCCCAACAACCCCACGGGCACCGCGGTGCGCCGGGCGGAGCTGGAGCGCTTCCTCGACCGGGTCCCCTCCGACGTGCTGGTGGTCCTCGACGAGGCGTACAAGGAGTTCGTGCGCGACGTCGAGGTGCCGGACGGCGTGGAGCTCTACCGGGACCGGCCGAACGTGGCGGTGCTGCGCACCTTCTCCAAGGCGTACGGCCTGGCGGGGCTGCGGGTCGGCTTCGCCATCGCCCACGAGCCGGTGGCGGCGGCGCTGCGCAAGACGGCGGTGCCGTTCGGCGTGAGCCAGCTGGCGCAGGACGCGGCGGTGGCCTCGCTGCGGGCCGAGGACGAGCTGCTCGGGCGCGTCGGTTCGCTGGTGGCGGAGCGCAAGCGGGTCCACGCGGGGCTCGTGGCCCAGGGCTGGACCGTGCCGGACACCCAGGCGAACTTCGTCTGGCTGCGGCTCGGCGAGCGGACCGCGGACTTCGCGGCGGAGTGCGAGCGGCACGGCGTGGTGGTGCGGCCGTTCGCGGGCGAGGGCGTGCGCGTCACGATCGGCGAGACCGAGGCGAACGACCTGTTCCTGAAGGCGGCGGAGGGTTTCCGTCAGAGCCTCTGACCCGGCGCGGGTCACGCGGCGCGCCCGGCCCCGCGCGGGGCCGGGCGGGTTGCACGGGCTTGCCGGCCGGCAAGCCCCGCCCCGGGGGACCGGGGTGTCGAAGTGGACCTCCCCGCCCCGGGTGCGGGCGGTGGAGGCGATCGGCAGGGCGTCCCGGAGGGCGCCGGCGGTGGGGGTCTCGTCGAGGGTGGCCGTGGTGTGTCCAGCCGGCCGTGTCAGGCGTATCCGAAGGAGCATGCCGCGAGTTCAACGATGCGTTGAAGTCGCGGGGAAGAGTGTGACCGGCGGTACAGGCCCCCCCCTCTCCAGTACGCATTTCGTATGAGTCATAATGCTTGTGAATGTGAACGCGTTCACAAGCGTGTCCCCGTTCATCCCGAGATGGGTGGGATCAAAGGGGCAGACTGCCGATGTGACCACGGCGATGTAAGGAGAAGACGACGTGGACCTCGCTTTGGCGCCGGAGACGTTGGCGCGCTGGCAGTTCGGCATCACCACCGTCTACCACTTTCTTTTCGTCCCCCTGACGATCTCCCTCGCCGCACTCACCGCCGGTCTCCAGACCGCCTGGGTCCGGACCGAGAAGGAGAAGTACCTCAGGGCGACGAAGTTCTGGGGGAAGCTCTTCCTCATCAACATCGCGATGGGCGTCGTCACCGGCATCGTGCAGGAGTTCCAGTTCGGCATGAACTGGTCGGACTACTCCCGCTTCGTCGGCGACATCTTCGGCGCCCCGCTCGCCTTCGAGGCGCTCATCGCCTTCTTCTTCGAGTCCACCTTCATCGGCCTGTGGATCTTCGGCTGGGACAAGCTCCCCAAGAAGATCCACCTGGCCTGCATCTGGATGGTCTCGATCGGCACGGTCCTCTCCGCGTACTTCATCCTGGCGGCGAACTCCTGGATGCAGCACCCGGTCGGCTACCGCATCAACGAGGACCGGGGCCAGGGCGCCCGCGCCGAACTCACAGACTTCTGGGCGGTGCTCACCCAGAACACCGCGCTGACCCAGTTCTTCCACACCATGACGGCCGCCTTCCTCGTCGGCGGCGCCTTCATGGTCGGCATCTCCGCCTTCCACCTGGCGCGCAAGCGGCACATCCCGGTGATGCGGACCTCGCTGCGGGTCGGCCTGGTCACCCTGATCATCGCCGGTCTCGGCACCGCCATCAGCGGTGACATGCTCGGCAAGGTCATGTTCAAGCAGCAGCCGATGAAGATGGCCGCCGCCGAGGCGCTGTGGGACGGAGAGGCGCCCGCGCCCTTCTCGATCTTCGCCATCGGCGACGTGGACAAGGGCCACAACGAGGTCGCCATCGAGATCCCCGGGATACTGTCCTACCTCGCCAACGGCGACTTCCACTCGTACGTCCCCGGCATCAACGACGTCAACAAGGCCGAGCAGGAGAAGTACGGCCCCGGCGACTACCGGCCCAACATCCCGGTCGCCTACTGGGGCTTCCGCTGGATGATCGGCTTCGGCATGGCCTCGCTGGCGGTCGGCGTGGTCGGCCTCTGGCTGACCCGCAGGAAGTTCCTGCTCTCCCCCGGCCTGAGGACCGGTGAGGACGAGGTGCCGAACCTGGTCCTCTTCAAGAACAAGGCACTCAGCCCGAAGCTCGGCAAGTGGTACTGGATCGTGGCCCTCTGGACCATGCTCTTCCCGCTGATCGCCAACTCCTGGGGCTGGATCTTCACCGAGATGGGCCGTCAGCCGTGGGTCGTCTACGGCGTGATGCGCACCAGTGCCGCCGTCTCCCCCGGGGTCTCCCAGGGCGAGGTGCTCACCTCGATGATCGTCTTCACCTCGCTCTACGCGATCCTCGCGGTCGTCGAGGTCAAGCTCCTCGTCAAGTACGTCAAGGCCGGTCCGCCCGAGCTCACCGACGACGACCTCAACCCGCCCACCCGGATCGGCGGGGACAGCCGCGACCCCGACCGGCCCATGGCCTTCTCGTACTGAGGCTCAGGAGATCGAGGCATGGAACTCCACGACGTCTGGTTCGTACTCATCGCCGTCCTCTGGACCGGCTACTTCTTCCTGGAGGGCTTCGACTTCGGGGTCGGCATCCTCACCAAGCTGCTGGCCCGCGACCGGACCGAGAAGCGGGTCCTGATCAACACGATCGGACCCGTCTGGGACGGCAACGAGGTGTGGCTGCTCACGGCCGGCGGCGCGACCTTCGCCGCCTTCCCCGAGTGGTACGCCACCCTCTTCTCCGGCTTCTACCTGCCGCTGCTGATCATCCTGGTCTGCCTCATCGTCCGGGGCGTCGCCTTCGAGTACCGCGCGAAGCGGCCCGAGGAGGCGTGGCAGCGCAACTGGGAGCAGGCGATCTTCTGGACCTCGCTGATCCCCGCGATCCTGTGGGGCGTGGCCTTCGGCAACATCGTCCGGGGCGTGAAGATCGACGGGAACATGGAGTACGTCGGCAACTTCTGGGACCTGCTCAACCCGTACGCGCTCCTTGGCGGTCTGGTCACGCTCACCCTCTTCACCTTCCACGGCACGGTCTTCGCCGCCCTCAAGACGGTCGGTGACATCCGGGTCCGGGCCCGGGCGCTCGCGCTCCGGCTGGGCCTGGTCACGGCGGTGCTCGCGGTCGCCTTCCTGATCTGGACCCAGGTCCACACGGGCGACGCCTGGAGCCTCGCGGCGATGCTGGTCGCCGCGGTGGCGCTGGTCGGCGCGATCGGCGCCATCAAGGCGGGGCGCGAGGGCTGGTCGTTCGCGCTCTCGGGCGTCACGATCGCCGCCGCGGTGGCGATGCTCTTCCTGGCGCTCTTCCCGGACGTCATGCCGTCCTCGCTCGACCCGGCGTGGAGCCTGACGGTGGAGAACGCGTCGTCGAGCCCGTACACGCTGAAGATCATGATGTGGTGCGCGGCCATCGCGACTCCGCTGGTGCTGCTCTACCAGAGCTGGACCTACTGGGTGTTCCGCAAGCGGATCGGCACCCAGCACATCGCCGACGCCCACTAGGGCTCCGGAGCCCGGGTCCGCGAGGACCCGGGCGCTCTTCAGAGGGGCATGTTTCACGTGAAACCGATCGACCCGCGTCTGCTCCGGTACGCCCGGGCGACCCGTTTCTTCCTCGTCGCGGTCGTCGTCCTCGGCCTGGTCGGGGCGGCGCTGGTCATCGCCCAGGCGATGCTCATCGCCGAGATCGTGGTCGGCGCCTTCCAGAAGGGGCTGGCGGTCTCCGATCTGGCCACCCCGCTGCTGCTCCTCGCGGGGGTCGCGGTGGCGCGCGGCGGGGTCTCCTGGCTGACCGAGCTGGCCGCGCACCGGGCCAGTGCGGCGGTCAAGTCCGAACTCCGCGGCCGGCTCCTCGAACGGGCCGCCGCCCTCGGGCCGGGGTGGCTCGCCGGTCAGCGCACCGGCTCCCTCGTCACGCTCGCCACCCGGGGCGTGGACGCGCTCGACGACTACTTCGCCCGCTACCTCCCGCAGCTCGGCCTCGCCGTCGCCGTCCCGGTCGCGGTCCTCGCCCGGATCGTCACCGAGGACTGGGTCTCGGCCGCGATCATCGTCGTCACCCTGCCGCTCATCCCGGTCTTCATGATCCTGATCGGCTGGTACACCCAGGCCCGGACGGACCGGCAGTGGAAGCTGCTCTCCCGGCTCTCCGGCCACTTCCTCGACATCGTCGCCGGACTGCCCACCCTCAAGGTCTTCGGCCGGGCCAAGGCCCAGGCGGCGTCGATCCGCGCCATCACCGCCGACTACCGGCGGGCCACCATGCGCACGCTGCGGATCGCCTTCCTCTCCTCCTTCGCCCTCGAACTGCTCTCCACGCTCTCGGTCGCCCTCGTCGCCGTCACCATCGGCATGCGGCTCGTCCACGGCACCCTCGACCTCTACACCGGGCTCGTCATCCTGGTCCTCGCGCCCGAGGCGTACCTGCCGCTGCGGCAGGTCGGGGCGCAGTTCCACGCGGCGGCGGAGGGGCTCGCGGCGGCCGAGGAGATCTTCGAGGTCCTGGAGACCCCGGTGCGGGACGGCGGGACGCGGGCGGTGCCGGAGCCGTACCGGATCGAGCTGGAGGGGGTGACGGTCCGCCACCCGGGCCGGGCCGAGCCCTCGCTCGACGCGGCGACGCTCACGGTCGAACCCGGCGAGACGGTGGCCCTCGTCGGCCCGAGCGGGGTGGGCAAGTCGACCCTGCTCGACGTCGTCCTCGGCTTCACGGAGCCGGAGGAGGGCGGGACGGTACGGATCGGCGGCGCCGATCTGGCGGGGCTCGACCTGGAGCGGTGGCGGTCGCGGATCGCCTGGGTGCCGCAGCGGCCGCACCTCTTCGCCGGGACGATCGCCGAGAACGTGCGGCTGGCCCGGCCCGGGGCGGACGACGCCGAGGTGGGGGCGGCGCTGCGGGACGCGGGGGCGGACGGCTTCGTCGACGGGCTGCCCGACGGGGCCGCGACCGTGCTCGGCGAGGACGGCGCCGGGCTGTCGGCCGGCCAGCGGCAGCGGCTCGCGCTGGCGCGGGCCTTCCTCGCGGACCGGCCGGTGCTGCTGCTCGACGAGCCGACGGCGGCCCTCGACGGCGAGACGGAGGCGGGGGTGGTGGACGCGGTGCGCCGGCTCGCCGCCGGGCGGACCGTGCTGCTGGTCGTGCACCGGCCGGCGCTGCTGGCGGTCGCCGACCGGGTGGTCGCGCTCGGCCGGACCGCTCCGGAGCCTTCCGGCGGGGGAGGGGGCGGCCGGGGCGGGGGCGCCGCGGTGCCTGCCATCGAGGCCCTGCCGAGTGCGCCGGTGGCGGACGCGGAGCGCGTACCGGAGGGTGGGCGGGGGACGCTGGGGCAGGTGCGGGCCATGGCCGGGGGGCTGAAGGGCCGGATGGGGCTCGCGCTGCTGCTCGGCAGTCTGGCGCTGGGCGCCGCCGTCGGGCTCATGGCCGTCTCCGGCTGGCTCATCTCGCGGGCCTCGGAGCAGCCGCCGGTGCTGCACCTGATGGTCGCGGTGACCGCCACCCGGGCCTTCGGCATCGGGCGGGCCGTCTTCCGGTACGCCGAGCGCCTCGTCTCGCACGACGCGGTGCTGCGGATGCTCGCCGAACTGCGGGTCTCGGTCTACTCCGGCCTGGAGCGGATCGCGCCCGCCGGGCTGCGCCGGGCCCGCCGCGGCGACCTGCTGGCCCGGCTCGTCCACGACGTCGACTCCCTCCAGGACTACTGGCTGCGCTGGCTGCTGCCGGCCGGGGCCGCGCTCGTCGTCGGCCTCGGCTCCGTCGGCTTCACCGCCTGGCTGCTGCCCGAGGCGGGCGCCGTCCTCGCGGTCGGCCTGCTCACCGCCGGGGTCCTCGTGCCGCCGCTCGGCGCGGCCCTCGCCCGCCGGGCCGAGCGCCGTCTCGCCCCCACGCGCGGGGCGCTCGCCACCGCCGTCGCCGACCCGCTGCGCGGCTGCGCCGAGCTGACCGTGGCCGGGGCGCTGCCCGAGCGCCTCGACCGGGCCCGCGCCGCCGACCGGGTCCTCACCGCCATCGCCTCCCGGCAGTCCGCCGCCGCCGCGCTCGGTGCCGGACTGTCCGCCCTGGTCTGCGGCCTGACCGTGGTGGCCGCCGCCCTCGTCGGCGTGCAGGCCGTCCGGGACGGGCGGCTCGACGGGGTGGCGCTCGCCGTCGTCGTCCTCACCCCGCTGGCCGCCTTCGAGGCCGTCACCGGGCTCCCCCTGGCGGTCCAGTACCGGCAGCGGGTCCGGCACGGTGCCGAGCGGGTCTTCGAGGTGCTGGACGCGCCCGTGCCCGTACGGGAGCCGGCCGTGCCCGCCGCTCCCCCGGCCGGGCCGTTCCCGCTGGAGCTGGCCGGGATCTCGGCCCGGTACGCCGGGCAGGAGCGGCCCGCGCTCGACGGCTTCGCGCTCACCCTGGAGGCCGGGCGGCGGGTCGCCGTCGTCGGCGCCTCCGGCTCCGGCAAGACCACCCTCGCCCAGGTCCTGCTGCGCTTCCTCGACGCCGAGCGGGGCTCGTACCGGCTCGGCGGGACGGCCGCGGCCGACCTCGACGGCGACGACGTGCGCCGCTTCGTCGGGCTCTGCGCGCAGGACGCCCACCTCTTCGACAGCTCGGTCCGGGAGAACCTGCGGCTCGCCCGGCCGGACGCCGACGACGGGGCGCTGCGGGAGGCGCTGCGCCGCGCCCGGCTCCTCGACTGGGCCGAGGGCCTGCCCGACGGGCTCGACACCCTGGTGGGCGAGCACGGCGCGAAGCTCTCCGGCGGCCAGCGGCAGCGCCTCGCGCTGGCCCGCGCGCTCCTCGCCGACTTCCCGGTCCTCGTCCTCGACGAGCCGGCCGAGCACCTGGACCTGGCCACCGCCGACGCGCTCACCGACGACCTGCTGCGCGCCACCGAGGGCCGTACCACCCTGCTCATCACCCACCGGCTGCATGGGCTCGACGCGGTGGACGAGGTGGTGGTGCTCGACGGCGGCCGGACCGTGCAGCGCGGCGCGTACGCCGAACTGGCCGCGGTGGACGGGCCGCTGCGCCGGATGCTGGAGCGGGAGCGGGCCACCGACCGGCTGCTCGCGGCGACCGTGTCCCCGCCCGGGGAAGGCGGGCCTCTGTCCGGGGCGACCGTGTCCCTGCCCAGGGAAGGCGGGGCGCTGTCCGGGGAGGGCGGGCCGCTGTCCGGGAGCACCGATCCGCTCTCCGCGTCCGCCGGTGCGCGTCCGCCGACTTTTCTCGCCAAATAGGACTAACTAGGCTCACCCCCATGACCGCCGAGTCCGTATCGCCCGATCCGCTGGCCGCCGCCACCGAAGCCACCCGCAGCCTCCAGGGGCTGTCCACGGAGCTGACCGCCCGCGTGCCGCAGCTCCTGGAGGCGATGCGGTCGGTGGGTACCGGCCTCGAACTGCACTCCACGCTGGACCGGATCTGCGAGACCGCCGCCGAGCTGGCGGGGGCCCGGTACGCGGCGATCGGCGTCGTCGACGAGAAGGGCGCGGGCCTCTCCGACTTCGTCACGTACGGCGTCTCCGACGAGGTGGCCCGGCGCATCGGCCGCCGTCCGGACGGGCACGCCGGGCTGCTCGGCGCGCTCATCCGCGACCCGCACACCATCCGGCTCGCCGACCTCACCGCCGACCCGCGCTCGGCCGGCTTCCCGCCCGGCCATCCGGTGATGCGGACCTTCCTCGGCGTCCCCATCCGCGTCCAGGGCGAGATCTTCGGCAATCTGTACCTCTCCGAGAAGCGGGACGGCGGCGAGTTCAACGACTACGACGAGCACATGGTCCGGGTGCTCGCCACCGAGGCCGGCATCGCCATCGGCAACGCCCGGCTCTACGAGGCGGCCCGCCAGCGCGAGCGGTGGATCGACGGCTCGGTCGCCGTCACCACCGCGCTCCTCTCCGGCGGGGACGCCGACGACGCCCTCGCCGTCGTCGCCGAGCAGGCCCGGCGGCTCGCCGACGCGGACGCCGGGATCGTGCTGCTGCCCGCCGAGGAGGGCGGCCTGGAGATCGCCGCCGTCTCCTCGGGGCGGGCCACCCGGCTGCTCGGCGTGGTGATCCCGCCGGAGAGCGCGATCGTGGAACAGCTCCTGGAGGGCGAGGCGGTCTTCGTGCGGGACAGCTCCACGGACCCGCGCATGCTCAGCGGCATGCACCTCGCGTACGGCCCCAGCATGCTCCTGCCGCTCCAGAGCGGCGGCCGGGTGCTGGGGGCGCTGGCGATGCCCCGGGCGCGCGGCGCCAAGCCCTTCGCCGAGGCCGAACGGACCCTCGCCACCCAGTTCGCCTCGCAGGCGGCGCTCGCGCTGATGATGGCCGAGGCCCAGCGCGACCGGGAGCGGCTGGCCGTCTTCGAGGACCGCGACCGGATCGCCCGCGACCTGCACGACCTGGTCATCCAGCGGCTCTTCGCCACCGGGATGATGCTGGAGAGCGCCCAGCGCAAGGCGATCGTGCCGGCCGTCCGGGAGGGCGTCGGCAAGGCCGTCGACGAGCTGGACGTCACCATCCAGGAGATCCGCACGGCGATCTTCGCCCTCCAGCAGGGCCCGGCCGAGGCGCCGTCGGGGCTGCGCACCCGCGTCCTGCGGGAGATCAACATGGCGGCGGTGCCGCTGGGCTTCAAGCCCGCGCACCGGTTCCTCGGCGCGGTCGACGCCACCGTCGGCGAGCTGACCGGCAAGAACCTCATCGCCGCGCTCCGCGAGGCGCTCTCCAACGCCTTCCGGCACGCCGAGGCGGGCCGCATCGAGGTCGTCGTCGACGCGACGGTCACCCTGCCGGACGGCTCCCCCGGGGTGCGGCTGACGGTCGCGGACGACGGCATCGGCCTCCCGGAGGGCGGTCGGCGCAGCGGTCTGCGCAACCTCGCCCGCCGCGCCGAATCCCTGGGCGGCGCGAGCCGGTGCGGGCCGGGGATCGGCGAGGACGGCGGCGGGACGACGGTGGTGTGGGAGGCGCCGCTGTAGGGGCCCGGGGCCCGCGCGCCCGGTGGGGCGGGCTATTCGGCGCGGGTGGCGAGGGCTTCGGCGACGAGCTGTTCGAGGACGACGGCGACGCCGTCCTCGTTGTTGCCCGCGGTACGGCCCGAGGCGGCGGCGAGCACCTCCGGGTGGGCGTTGCCCATGGCGTAGGAGCGGCCGGCCCAGCTCAGCATCTCGATGTCGTTCGGCATGTCGCCGAAGGCCACGACCTCCTCCGCAGTGATGCCGCGCTCGGCGCAGCACAGGGCGAGGGTCGACGCCTTGGAGACGCCGAGGGCGCTGATCTCGATGAGCGCGGTGGGGCTGGAGCGGGTGAGGGAGGCCAGGTCGCCGGCGGCCGCGCGGGCCGTCGCCAGGAAGGCGTCGGGGTCCAGGTCCGGGTGCTGGGCGAGCAGCTTGAGCACCGGCGCGGCGGCCCCCGGCGCCTCCTCGTACAGCAGTTTCTCGGCGGTGGCGACGGTGGCGCCGGGGTCCAGGAAGAAGGGCGGGTACTGGGGCTCGTAGTGGATCCCGGTGGTCAGCTCGACGGCGAAGCTGGTGCCGGGGGCGGCGGCCCGCAGGGCCCGTACGACGTCGAGGGCGACGGGCCGGGCCAGCGGGCGGACCTCCAGGAAGGTGCCGCCCGCGTGCAGGTCGACGACGGCGGCGCCGTTGGCGCAGATGGCCAGGCCGTGGCCGTGGACGTGGGCGCTGACCGCGTCCATCCAGCGGGCCGGGCGGCCGGTGACGAAGAAGACCTCGATCCCCGCCCGCTCGGCCGCCGCGAGGGCGGCCACGGTGCGCTCGGAGACGGTCTTGTCGTCCCGCAGGAGGGTGCCGTCGAGGTCGGTGGCGATGAGTCGGGGAGAGGTCACCCCGCCATTGTTCCGCACCGGGCGCACGTGCGTGCGGGTCCTCGCACATCTGAGTGCGGCGGAGGGGAAGAGGCGCCGGAGCGGATGGAGGGGACGGTCATGCCCGCTGCTCCTCGTGGGGCGTACGGGGCCCGGTGCGGGCACGGACACGCGGGTCGGAGCGGTGGCGCGGCAGCAGGAAACCGGCCGCGATCAGCCACAGCAGGCCGCCGAAGCGGGCGATCGGGAGGAGGACGGCGGCGCCGTCGAACAGCAGCGTGAGGGTGGACAGCTCGGCGACGGCGGCGAGGACGAGCCCGCCGAGGGCGAGCGCGCGCGGCAGCAGTCCGGCGAGCAGGCCGGGGACGGCGATGCCCGCGACGAGCAGGCCGAGCGCCACCACGTGGCCGGGGCCGCCGGTCGCGAAGGCCAGGGAGTGGAGGGCGCGGACGACGCCGGGCTGGCCGAGCGACTCGGGCCGGGAGAGGACCCAGCCCAGCAGTCCGCACAGGCCGAGGAAGGCGGAGGCGAGCAGGCCGCCGGCGAGGGCGATGGTGGCGCCGGGGGCGCGGACGCCGAGCCGGTGGAGGCGGGCGGAGGCGGTGGCGGCGTAGAGGGCGAGCGGCACCGAGGAGCCGAACTGGAGGGCGCCGGCG
Source organism: Streptomyces termitum (assembly GCF_014650175.1). GTDB lineage: Bacteria > Actinomycetota > Actinomycetes > Streptomycetales > Streptomycetaceae > Streptomyces > Streptomyces termitum. The sequence continues at coordinate 55,005 of NZ_BMUL01000017.1, read as the reverse complement.
ATCCGGACGGCGTCCGTGTGGTCGCGGAAGTACGCCGTGATGCCGGCGGTCGCTCCGGCGCCGCCGAAGGGCGAGGGGAAGACGGCGCCGTCGGCGAGGAGGGTGCTCGTGACGAGTCCGGCGACGAAGAGGGCGGTGGAGACGAGGGCGAGCGGTCCGAGCGGGGGCCCGCCCTGGGCCTCGTGGCGCCGGGCGGTCGGGTTCTGGACGGCCATGGGTCCGGTCCGTTCTCTCGTGAGAATGGTTCACCTTGGAGAATCGTTCTTTTCGAGTACGATAACTCCGTGAGCAGCCAGGGGCAACGACCGGAGGAAGAGGGCGCGGAGGAGCACGCGGCTCCCGCGCCGCGCGGGGCGGCGTTCCTGCTCGCCCAGCTGGGGGCGCACGCGGCGGGCCGCTTCGGCGAGCGCGTCGGCGCCCTGGGGCTCGCCCCGCCGGACGTCGGCCTGCTGCGGATGATCGCCACCGCCCCGGGCCGCAGTCAGCGCTCGCTCGCCGCCGACCTGGGCGTGGTCCCGAGCCGCGTCGTCGCCCTCATCGACGCCCTGGAGCGCAAGGGCCTGGTGGAACGGCGCCGCAGCACCGAGGACCGCCGCAACTACGAGCTGTACGTCTCCGAGGACGGGCGCCGCGCCCTCGCCGGGGTCCGCGAACTCGCCACCGCCCACGAGGACGACCTCCTCGCCGCCCTGGACGGTGCCGAACGGACCCTCCTCGCCGGCCTCCTCGCCCGGGTCGCCGCCCAGCAGGGCCTCACCCCGGGCGTCCACCCCGGCTACCGCACCCTCGGCGGCGGGAAGCGGCGGGGCGGCGGGAACGGTGACGGGGGCGGTGACGGTGGCGGAGAGCGGCCGGGCAGCGGGAACGGCGGCGGGGGCGGGAAGCGGCGCGGGGGCGGCGGGGACGCGGAAGGGTGAGCCGGGGTGGCGGACACGTTCTCGTGCCCGCCACCCCGGCTCACCCTCGGCGCGTGCGCGTGCCGGCCTCTTCGCCCTCCCCGTGCGCACGCCGGGGAGGGGGTCGTGCGCTCAGCCGAGCTGGGCGAGGGCCTCGGTCGCGACGGCCTCGAAGACCCGCTGGTCGGCGGCGAAGTCCGAGTCGGGGATCGGCCAGTGGACCGCGATCTCGGTGAAGCCGAGCTCGCGGTGGGTCCCGGCGAAGTCCACGAAGGCGTCCACCGAGTCGAGCATGGTGTTCTTGTCCGGGGTGAAGCCGGTGAGCAGGACCTTCTCCAGCCCGGCCACGTCCCGGCCGGCCTCCGCGCACGCCTTGCCCAGCTTCTCGATCTGGCCGCGCAGCGCCGCCACCGACTGACCGGGGGTCCCCTCCTCGTACAGCTTCGGGTCGCCGGTCGTCACCCACGCCTGCCCGTACCGGGCGGCCAGCCGCAGCCCGCGCGGGCCGGTCGCCGCCACCGCGAAGGGGAGCCGGGGGCGCTGCACGCAGCCGGGGATGTTCCGGACCTCCTCGGCGGAGTAGAAGGTGCCCCGCTCCGACACGGCGTCCTCGGTGAGCAGCCGGTCGAGCAGCGGCACGAACTCGGCGAACCGGTCCGCCCGCTCCTTCGGCGTCCACGCCTCCTGGCCGAGCGCGGTGGCGTCGAAGCCGCTGCCGCCCGCGCCGATGCCGAGGGTGACCCGGCCGCCGGAGATGTCGTCGAGCGAGATCAGTTCCTTGGCGAGCGTCACCGGGTGGCGGAAGTTCGGCGAGGTGACGAGGGTGCCGAGCCGCAGGCGCTCGGTGGCCGTCGCGGCGGCGGTGAGGGTGGGCAGGGCGCCGAACCAGGGGCCGTCCCGGAAACTGCGCCAGGACAGGTGGTCGTAGGTGTACGCGGTGCGGAAGCCGAGTTCCTCGGCGCGCCGCCACGTGGCGGCGCCGCCCTCGTGCCAGCGGTCGACGGGCAGGATCACGGTGCTCAGACGCAGGCTCATGCGGCCGAGCCTATGCCGGAACCGGCCAGGGCCTCCTCCCGAACGGTCGTGCGGAGGAGCGGGGCGGGCGGGTCGCGGCGGGTCGCGGCGGCGGGCGGAGACGTGGGTGGGGCCGGGGTCAGCGGACGCTGCTGCTCAGCCAGGGGGTGAGGGTCATCAGGGGGACCAGTTCCTTGTAGGTGGCGCCGCCGGGCACCGGGACGATCAGCCACTGTCCGGGCGGGAAGAAGCGTCCCTTCACGTGGGCCAGACCGGTGTGGACCGCGCGGACGAATCCCGGTACCGCGTCCCTCGGCACGTCGTGGAAGTCGACGCCGTCCACCGTGATCAGCGCGTCGTCCTCGGGGAAGAGGCGCACGGTGACGGACGGGCTGCCGCCCAGTTCGACGAACGCCTCGTGCGGCAGCGAGCCGTCCTCGTCGAGGACGACGAAGGCGCCGGCGGAGGTGCGGCGGGAGGTCTGGTCCGCGCCGATGTCGTCGGTGACGGTCATCTCCAGGGCGAACTCCCGGGCGAGCGCGCGAACGGCCTCGACGGCGGCCTGGGTGCTGGGCAGATGCGGAGGAACCATGCTCCGATCATGCCCCAGAGGGTCCGGCGCCCGCGTCCCGGCCGCTCCCGGTGGCCTCACCCGGGGAAGCGGATGAACTCCGGTGGGACGGCGGGGGTCAGCCAGACCCCGTTCGCGCTGACCCGGAAGACGTGCCCGGCCCGGTGCATCGCCCCGGTGTCCACGCTCAGCACCACCGGCCGGCCGCGGCGCGCCCCGACGCGGGTCGCCGTCTCGCGGTCGGGGGAGAGGTGCACGTCGTGCCGGGCCATGGGCCGCAGTCCCTCGGTCCGGATCGCGGGGAGCCGGTCGCCGACCGTGCCGTGGTAGAGGTACGCGGGCGGCTCGGCGGGCGGCAGGTCCAGGTCGACGGCGACGGTGTGGCCCTGGCTGGCGCGGATCCGGCCGTCCTCGACCGCGAACCGCTTCTTGTCGTTGGCGGCGACCACGTGGTCCAGTTCGGCGCGGCTGATCGGGAAGCCGTGGGCGGCCGTGGCGGCGAGCAGGGTGTCGATCCCGGTCCAGCCGTGCGGGTCGAGGACGAGGCCGATCCGCTCGGGCTGGTGGCGCAGGTGTTTCGCCAGGTACTTCGACACCTTCACCGTGCGACGTTCGTCCAAGATTCTTCCCCGTTCGGGTTTGGTCCACAGCCAAGCCGAGTTATCCACAGCCTGATGAAGGATTCTGTGGACAACACCCCGTCACGGGCAAGGGATTTATTAGAGGCTGGGCGAATCAGGGTGGTATGTCGCCAATGCGTCCAATGTTCTTTTGTTGACCTCGCGTTCGGCCGCCGCCGCCACGAAGGCGGCCACGTTCTCCGTGCCGACCAGCGCCTGTACGGCCCTGATCGTGCCCGCCGGCAGCTGCACCGGGCGCGGCTCGTCACCCTGCGCCGGAGGCTCCTCGGGCGACAGGTGGAACTGGAGGTGACGGGTCGCCAGGATCCGCATCGCCCGCGCCAGCTCGGCGTCCACGGTCTGCTGCGCGAGCGGGCGCAGCCGCCGCACCATCGTCGCGGCCTCCGCCGCGTCGGAGTCCGTCGGCGGCCGGTGCTCCAGGTACCGGGCGAAGACGTGCTCGGTGGTGAACTCCAGGAACCGGGACGCTATGTGCTCGACCTGGTCCCGCAGCTCCCTCAGATGCCCGGTGATCGCGGGCAGCGGCACCCCCGCCGCGTGCAGCTCCACGGCCACCGCCAGCTCCTGGGGGCTCGGCACCAGATAGATCTCGGCGTCCGTGCCGGGCAGCCGCTCCAGGACGCCCAGCTCCACCGCCTCCCGCACCGCCTCCTCGTCCGGGGTGCCGCCGAAGCGGGCGTCCAGCTCCGCGCGGGTGATCCGGGCCGCCTCCTCGTCCGTCCACGGCCCCTGCACCTCCGCGACCAGCCCGAGCACCCCGCCGAGGCCCCGGCCGGTGTCCCACGCCTCCAGGAGCTCCTTGATCGAGGCCAGCGTGTAGCCCCGGTCGAGGAGGTCGGCGATCTGGTGCAGCCGGGCCAGGTGGCTGTCCCCGTACACGTTCGACCGGCCCCGCCGCTCCGGGCGCGGCAGCAGCCCCCGGTCCTGGTAGGCGCGGATGGTCCGGACCGTGGCCCCGCTGTGGTGGGCGAGATCCTCGATCCGGTACTCCGGCCGCACTGCTGACTGCTCGGACAAAACCGCTCCCACCGACCGCTCGTTCCACCCCGCACGGGGCCCCTCCTGCGAGGGATCGTACGACCGCCCCCCACTCCCCGGCCCCGCCCGGTCCCGCCCGGCCCCGGGCCGGCCCGCCACCTGCCGGCCCCGCCCGGCGGCCCGGTCCCGCCCGCCGACCCGGGGCCGTCCGCCCCATCCGGAGCCGTACGCCGGACCGGAGCCGTACACCCGGCCCGGAGCCGTTCCCCTCCGGCTCCCGGGACCACGGCCCGCCCGGTACGTCCCCGGGGCGGGCGGGCTACGCCGGCGGCTGCCAGCGGGCCAGGGCGCGCAGGGCGTTGGGCGCCAGCCGGGACAGGACGTGCGCGCCCCGGGCCTCCGGGGTGACCGGGACCACCGCCCGGTTGTGCAGCACCGCGTCGAGGATCGCGTCCGCGACCTTCTCCGGCGGGTAGTTCCGCAGCCCGTACATCCGCGACGCCTTGCGCTGCCGCCGCTTCTCCTCCGCCTCGTCCGCGACTCCGGCGAAGCGGGTGGTCGCGGTGATGCCGGTGTTCACGATGCCCGGGCAGATCGCGCTCACCCCGATGTCCTGGCCCGCCAGTTCGGCCCGCAGGCACTCGCTCAGCATCAGCACCGCCGCCTTCGACGTGCTGTACGCGGGCAGCGCCCGGGAGGGCTGGAAGGCGGCCGCCGAGGCGGTGTTGACGATGTGGCCGCCCTGGCCGCGTGCCGCCATCTGCGCCCCGAACGTCCGGCAGCCGTGGATCACGCCCCACAGGTTGACGTCCAGGACCCGCTTCCACTCCTCGGGGGTGGTCTCGAAGAAGGAGCCGGTGAGCCCGATGCCCGCGTTGTTGACCAGCACGTCGACGACCCCGTGGTCGGCGGCGACCTTGGCCGCCAGCTTCTCCATCTCCTGCTCGTCGGAGACGTCTGCCGTCTCGCCCCACGCCTCCGGCGCGCCGATCAGCCGGGCCATCTCCGCCGTCCGGGCCGCCCCCTCGGCGTCCCGGTCGACCGCGACGACCCGCGCCCCGGCCTCCGCGAAGGCGAAGGCGGTGGCCCGCCCGATGCCGCTGGCCGCCCCCGTGACCAGCACCAGCTGGCCGCCGAAGCGCTCCGCGTGCTCCGGCCGCACGCCCTTGCGCACGGGCTGCCCCGCCGGACGGGCGCCCCGCGCCGAGGGCTCCTCGTGGGCGCGGACGAACTCGCCTATCCAGGCGGCCAGCTGGTCCGGCCGGGTGCGCGGCACCCAGTGCTTGGCGGGCAGCGTCCGCCGGGTCAGCTGCGGCACCCAGCTGCCCAGGTCGTCGTAGAGCCGCTCGGAGAGGAAGGCGTCCCCGGTCGGCGTGATCAGCTGCACGGGCGCGTGCGCGAAGGCGTCGGGGCGGGGCCGGGAGAGCCGGGCCCGGACGTTGTCCCGGTAGAGCCAGGCGCCGTGCGCCGCGTCGCCGGGCAGCGAGGCCGTCGGGTAGTCGCCGGCCGGGATCTTCTCCAGCCGCTCCAGGAGCTTGGGCCAGCGCTTGCCGAGCGGGCCGCGCCAGGCCAGCTCCGGCAGGACCGGGGTGTGCAGCATGTACACGTACCAGGACTTGGCGCCCTGGCCGAGGAGCTGCCCGACCCGGCGGGGGGTGGGGCGGGTCATCCGGGTCTTGATCCAGTGCCCGAAGTGGTCGAGCGACGGCCCCGACATGGAGGTGAAGGAGGCGATCCGGCCCTCGGTGCGGGGCACGGTCACGAACTCCCACGACTGCACCGAGCCCCAGTCGTGCCCGACCAGGTGGACCGGCCGGTCCGGGCTGACCGCGTCGGCGACAGCCAGGAAGTCGTCGGTCAGCTTCTCCAGGGTGAAGCCGCCCCGCAGCGGCGCCGGCGCCGTCGAGCGCCCGTGGCCGCGCACGTCGTACAGCACGACGTGGAACTCCTCCGCGAGCCGCGTCGCGACCTCGGACCAGACCTCCTTCGAGTCCGGGTAGCCGTGCACCAGCAGCACCGTGGGCCGGGCGGCGTCGCCCAGCTCGGCGACGCACAGCTCGATCCCGCCCGTCCGGACCCGGCGCTCCCGCGCCCCCTTGAGTCCCGCGCCCGCCATCACACCGCTCCTTCGTTCCAGCGCCGCACGTGCGGCAGGTCGTCGTCCAGCCAGAACGCGCTCTGCTCGGGGTCCCGGGAGTCGGTGACGACCAGGATCTCCTCGAACTTCGCGCCCGTACCCCGGAATCCGAGGTGCGGCTCGACCGCCCAGAGGCCCGTCGTGGGCGGGTGGTCGGAGAACTTGTAGGGGGACCAGAGCGGCGACCAGCCGTCCCGGTGGCCGTGCAGGGCGTCGCTCGCCAGCCCCTTGAGGGACTGGGTGCCGAAGCCGAAGAGGGTCGGCGCGAACCGGCGCTCCCGCACCCGGTCGATCTTGTGGGCGATCACGCCGAAGGGATAGGCGCGGTGCCGGTTCGCGTACCCCTGGCGGACCATGAGCCGGTCCACGTCCTCGTATATCTCGCGCAGGCTGCGGCGCTCGCGCACTTCGCGGAGGATCAGTTCGCGGTGCTCGCGCAGGTCGGCGAGGAGCTTGTCGTGCAGGGGGTCGAGCCCGAGGCAGCCGCTGTACCCGATGTCCGCCGTGTACCCCTTGTACACGGGCGCCATGTCGAGGATGAACGGCATCCCCGGCTCCAGGCGCCGGTTGGTGGGGAAGAACTGGAGCGGGATCCGGAAGTCGACGAAGGCGGTGCGGTCGCCGAACCAGGCGAACGGCCGGTGGAACCAGTCCCTCACCCCGCGCTCGTACAGCCACTCCCGCTGCATCCGCGCCGCCTCGCGCTCGGTCACCCCGGGCCTGAGCTGCGCCGCGACGGCTTCCGCGCAGGCGTAGGAGAGCCGCTGGACTTCCCTGAACCCCCGCAGTTCCGCGGTCAGTTCGCTTGCCACTGCTGAGGTCATGCCACCCGCCCGTTCCTGTGAGCGCCCGATCGCCCTACGCGTTCGTAACTTGACATCGACGAATGTGACAATGACCGGCGGCTGCGTCAAGGGGTGGGGACGAGTCCCTGTGGAAAACTCCGTCCGGCCGGGACCCGACGACTTTCGTCGCGACCCGTCTCGGGGTTCGTACTCCGTAAGTCGGAGAGGCATCGATCCGTAGGGCTGACGACCCCTGTGGCATCCGCCACTACCTTCGAACCGTGACTGTGATCGCCACCGAAAGCCTCAGCAAGCGGTTCCCCCGGGTGACCGCTCTCGACCGGCTCTCCCTGGACATCGGGCCCGGTGTGACCGGACTGGTGGGTGCCAACGGAGCCGGCAAGTCCACGATGATCAAGATCCTGCTCGGGCTCGCCCCCGCCACGGAGGGCCGTGCCGAGGTCCTCGGCCTCGACGTCTCGACGCACGGCCCCGAGATCCGCGAGCGCGTCGGCTACATGCCCGAGCACGACTGCCTCCCGCCGGACGTCTCGGCCACCGAGTTCGTCGTCCACATGGCGCGGATGTCCGGCCTGCCGCCGGCCGCCGCCCGCGAGCGGACCGCCGACACCCTGCGCCACGTCGGCCTGTACGAGGAGCGCTACCGCCCCATCGGCGGCTACTCGACCGGCATGAAGCAGCGGGTGAAGCTGGCCCAGGCCCTGGTCCACGACCCCAAGCTGGTCCTCCTCGACGAGCCGACCAACGGCCTCGACCCGGTCGGCCGGGACGAGATGCTCGGCCTGATCCGCCGCGTCTGGACCGACTTCGGCATCTCGGTCCTCGTCACCTCCCACCTCCTCGGCGAGCTGGAGCGGACCTGCGACCACGTCGTGGTCATCGACGGCGGCAAGCTGCTGCGGTCCAGCTCCACCAGCGACTTCACCCGCACCACCACGACCCTCGCGGTCGAGGTCACCGACTCCGACGCCCACCCGGACGGCACCGGCGCCCTGCGCGCCGCCCTCGCCGCCGCCGGCGTCGCCCTCCACGACGGGGTCGAGGAGGGCCTGCCCGGCGCCGGCCACATCCTCCTCCTGGAGGCCGCCGGGGAGGAGACGTACGACCTGGTGCGCGACACCGTCGCCGGCCTCGGACTCGGCCTGGTCCGCATGGAGCAGCGCCGCCACCACATCGCCGAGGTCTTCCGTCCCGAGACCGCGCAGCACGAGGAGGCCCAGGCCCGATGAGTACTCCCGCCCCCGAGGCCGCCCCCGGCACCAGCCGGATCCACAACATCGGATACCGGTCCTACGAAGGCCCCCGGCTCGGCCGCGCCTACGCCCGCCGCTCGCTCTACTCGCAGTCCCTGCGCGGCGCGTACGGCCTGGGCCGCAGCGCCAAGTCGAAGGTGCTGCCGATGCTGCTGGCCGCGGTGATGTTCATCCCGGCGCTCATCATGGTCTCCATCTCGGTCTACCTGGAGGCCAAGACCCTCTTCTGGGAGTACACCCAGTACGCGGTCTTCCTCCAGCTCGTCATCGCCGTCTTCCTCGCCTCCCAGGCGCCCCAGTCGGTCTCCCGGGACCTGCGGTTCCGGACGGTGCCGCTGTACTTCTCCCGCCCCATCGAGCGGGTGGACTACGTGCTCGCCAAGTACGGGGCGATGTCCTCGGCCCTCTTCATCCTCACCGCGACCCCGCTGGTGATCATGTGGATCGGGTCGATGCTGGCCAAGATGGACTTCGCCGAGCAGGCCAGGATGTTCGGCCAGGGGCTCGTCTCCGTCGCGGTCCTCTCGGTCCTCTACGGCGGCATCGGCCTGGTCATGGCCGCGTTCACGCCGCGCCGCGGCTTCGGCGTCGCCGCGGTGATCGGCGTCCTCACCATCCCGTACAGCGCGGTCTCCGCCCTCCAGGGCATCGCCTACGCCACCGACAACACCGGCGCCATCGTCTGGCTCGGCCTCTTCTCCCCCATCACCCTCGTCATCGGCCTGCAGAACGCCTTCCTCGGCGCCCCCGCCTCCTTCCCCGCCGAGGCGCAGGTCGGGGCCGGGGCCGGGGCGGTCTACCTCGCGGTGATCCTCGCGCTCGTCGCCGCCTGCTACGGGATCCTGATGCGCCGCTACCGAAAGGTCGGACTGTGAGCACCCTGCACATCGACCACGTCTCACGCTGGTTCGGGAACGTCGTCGCGGTCAACGACATCACCATGTCGATCGGCCCCGGCGTCACCGGCCTCCTCGGTCCGAACGGCGCCGGGAAGTCCACCCTCATCAACATGATGGGCGGCTTCCTCGACCCGTCCACCGGCACCGTCACCCTCGACGGCACCCCGGTCTGGCGCAACGAGTCGGTCTACCGCTCCATCGGCGTCGTCCCCGAGCGGGAGGCGATGTACGACTTCCTCACCGGCCGCGAGTTCGTCGTGGCCAACGCGGAGCTCCAGGGCCTCGGCGCCAAGGAGGCCCAGCGGGCCCTGGCGACCGTCGAGATGGAGTACGCGCAGGACCGGAAGATCGCCACGTACAGCAAGGGCATGCGGCAGCGCGTGAAGATGGCCTCCGCCCTCGTCCACGAGCCGGCCGTGCTGCTGCTCGACGAGCCGTTCAACGGCATGGACCCGCGCCAGCGGATGCAGCTCATGGAGCTGCTGCGGCGGATGGGCGCCGAGGGCCGCACGGTGCTGTTCTCCTCGCACATCCTGGAGGAGGTCGAGCAGCTCGCCTCCCACATCGAGGTCATCGTCGCCGGCCGGCACGCCGCCTCCGGCGACTTCCGCCGGATCCGCCGCCTCATGACCGACCGGCCGCACCGCTACCTGGTCCGCTCCAGCGACGACCGGGCGCTCGCCGCCGCGCTGATCGCCGACCCGTCGACGGCCGGCATCGAGGTGGACGCCGCCGAGGGCGGACTGCGGATCCAGGCCGTCGACTTCGGCCGGTTCACCGAACTGCTGCCGCGGGTGGCCCGTGAGCACGGCATCCGGCTGCTGACGGTCTCGCCCTCCGACGAGTCCCTCGAATCCGTCTTCTCGTATCTCGTCGCGGCCTGAAAGGAGCCTGACCGATATGTACGACCCCACTGTCGCCCGGCTCACCTACCGGGCCCTGCTCGGCCGCCGCCGGGCGGGGATCCTCTTCCTCCTGCCCGGCCTGCTCCTGGTCATCGCCACGGTCGTCCGCGCGCTGCACGGCGTGGACGACCAGGTCGCGGCCGACCTCCTCGGCGGCTTCGCGCTCGCCACCATGGTCCCGCTGATCGGCGTCATCGCCGGCACGGGCGCGATCGGCCCGGAGATCGACGACGGCTCGATCGTCTACCTGCTCTCCAAGCCGGTGAAGCGGTGGACGATCATCACCACCAAGCTGATCGTGGCGATCGCCGTCACCATGGCCTTCTCGGCGGTGCCGACGCTGATCGCCGGCTTCATCCTGAACGGGAACGGGCAGCAGGTCGCCGTCGCCTACATGGTCGCGGCCCTGGTCGCCTCCATCGCCTACAGCGCCCTCTTCCTCCTGCTCGGCACGGTCAGCCGGCACGCCGTGGTGATCGGCCTGGTCTACGCCCTGGTCTGGGAGGCGCTGTTCGGCTCCCTGATCGAGGGCGCCCGGACCCTCAGCGTCCAGCAGTGGGCGCTCTCCCTCGCCGAGAAGGTCACCGGAGACGGGATGATCCGGTCGGACGTGGCCCTGCCGACCGCGGTGACCCTGCTGGTCGCGGTCACCGTCGGCGCCACCTGGTTCGCCGGGTACAAGCTGCGCCGGCTGACGCTGGCCGGCGAGGAGTAGCCGACGGGCCGGGCCGTACGGTCGCGGATCAGACCGTACGGTCCCGGGCGGCGAGCAGTCCGACCCCGGCCGCCGCCGCGCAGACGCCCAGGACCAGCGAGATCGGCAGTGCCCAGGAGCCGGTGGCCTGGTGCAGGGCGCCGGCCGTCAGCGGACCGGCGGCGGCCATCAGGTAGCCGACCGTCTGCGCCATCCCGGAGAGCCGGGCGGCCGTCGGGGCGTCCCCGGTCCGCAGCACGATCAGGGTCAGGGCGAGCCCCAGGGCTCCGCCCTGGCCGACGCCCAGGACGGCCGACCAGAGCCAGGCGCCCTCGGCGGGGGCGATCAGCAGCCCCGCGTAACCGGCCGCGACCAGGGACGTCACCAGCACCACCAGCGGCCGCTGGCTCCGCCGCCGGCCCGCCAGGAGCGGCACCGCGAAGGCCCCGGCGACCTGGATCAGGTTGTTGAAGGCGAAGACGACACCGGCCTCGGAGCGGCTCATCCCGTGGTCGGTGAAGATCGTCGGCATCCAGGCGATCAGTACGTACGACCAGAGCGACTGCAGGCCCATGAAGAGGGTCACCTGCCAGGCGAGCGCCGAGCGCCAGACCCGCACCGGGGCGGTGTCGGAGGCCGGGGCGGTCCGCACCTCGTGGCCGGTGCGGCCCCGGGCGATCAGCACCTGCGGCAGCCAGGCCACCGCGGCGACCAGGGCGAGCAGCGACCAGAAGCCGAGCGAGCCCTGCCAGCCCCCGCCGAGCGCCTCCTCCAGCGGCACGGCCGCCGCGGCGGCCACCGTCGCGCCCGCGATCATCGCCCCGGTGTAGACGGAGGTCATGGCGGCGGCCCGGTCCGGGAAGTCCCGCTTGATCAGGCCGGGCATCAGCACGTTGAGCAGGGCGATGGCGGTGCCGACGAGGACCCCGCCGCCGTAGAGCGCGGCCACCGAGGGCAGCAGCCGCAGCAGGATGCCGCCCGCGAGCAGCAGCAGCGCGGCGAGGATCGTCCGTTCGGCGCCGAAGCGGCGGCCCAGCCAGGGCGCGACCAGCGCGCCGAGGCCGAGGAAGAGGACCGGCACCGAGGTGACCAGGGAACTGGCGGTCGAGGAGAGGCCGAAGTGCCCGGCGATCTCGCCGACCAGCGGGGCCACGGCGGCGAGCGCCACCCGCATGTTGAGCGAGGCGAGGACGATGCCGACGAGGAGCAGCACCGGGTGGGCGAGCAGGGCCCGCCGGGCGGCGGTCCCGGCCGGGGAGGGGCAGACGTCTGCCTCGGCGTCGATGAGCGTGCCGGCGGGCCCGCCCCGCCCCGCGCGCGTGCCGCTCGCCGCGGTCCCCGCGCGCGTGCCGGGCGTTTCCGTGCCCCCGTACGCTCCGCGTATCCCCGCGTCCTCGTGAGTGCCGAGCGCCTCCGCCGCTCCGTGCGTCTCCCGGGCGCCGCGTGTCTCCGCGTCCGGTGCGTCGTGCGTGTCCGTGCCGCTCATCGGGCGTCCTTCCCGGGCTCCCGGTCCTGCGCTGCCGTCCGGGCGGTCAGGGCCGCGACGGACTCCAGGGGGACGCGCAGCAGGTCGCGGGCCCGCCGCTCGGCGGCGTCCGCGTCGCCCGCCTCGACCGCGGCGACGAGGGCCTCGTGGGCGTCCAGGTCGACCGGCGGCATCTCCTGGTCGCCGAGCGCCTCCACCAGGACCTCGTGGACCTGGGTGGAGAAGAAGCGGTAGACCTCGATGAAGGCCGCGTTGTGGGTGGCGGCGACCAGCGCGAGGTGGAGGGCGAGGTCGGCGTCGGCGTTCCGGTCGCCCTCCTCGCGGAGCGTGGTGAGGGCGGCCCGCAGTCGCAGCAGGTCGTGGGTGTCGCGCCGCTCGGCCGCGAGCCGGGCGGCCTCGGCCTCCAGGGCGGTCCGCAGTTCGAGGACGTCGCGCGCGCCCGCGTGCCGGACCTCGCGCAGTACGGCGGAGGGGTCGGCGGTGGAGCGGACGAAGGTGCCGTTGCCCTGGCGGGACTCCAGGAGCCCGGCGTGGACGAGGACCCGGATCGCCTCACGGACGGTGTTGCGGCCGACGCCGAGCTGCTGGGCGAGGTCGTGCTCGGTCGGGATGCGGTCGCCGACGGACCACTCGCCCTCGGCGAGCTGGGCCCGCAGCTGGTCCACCGCGGAGTCCACCAGCGAGGTGCGCCCCGCCGCTCTCAGTGCCGCCATCCGTGCCACCCCTCCGGCCGCTTGTCCGGCCTTCCCATTCACCCGATTGCCCAGTCATCCTACAAGTAATCCACAGGTGGCTCGTTCCGGCGGGGCGAGGCGGGGCGACCGGACTACTGTGGGCTCGTACGTGGACCGAACACCCTCATCCACCTTCGGGAGTCAGACATGTCAGACCGCTTCGACGTCGTCGTACTCGGAGCCGGCCCCGGCGGTTACGTCGCCGCCATCCGCGCCGCCCAGCTGGGCAAGCGGGTCGCGGTCGTCGAGGAGAAGTACTGGGGCGGTGTCTGCCTGAACGTCGGCTGCATCCCCACCAAGGCGCTGCTCCGCAACGCCGAACTCGCCCACATCTTCCACCACGAGGCCAAGACCTTCGGCATCAAGGTCGACGGCACGGTGACCTTCGACTACGGCGACGCCTTCAGCCGCAGCCGCACGGTCGCGGACGGCCGCGTCAAGGGCGTCCACTTCCTGATGAAGAAGAACGGGATCACCGAGTTCGACGGCCGGGGCACCTTCCTCGACGCGAACACCCTCCAGGTGGCGAAGGCCGACGGCACCACGCAGACGATCACCTTCGACAACTGCATCATCGCCACCGGCGCCTCCCCGCGCCTGCTGCCCGGCACCGCCCTCAGTGACCGCGTCGTCTCGTACGAGCAGCAGATCCTCGCCGAGCAGGCCCCGAAGTCGATCGTCATCGCCGGCGCCGGCGCGATCGGCATCGAGTTCGCGTACGTGCTGAACAACTACGGGACCAAGGTCACCATCGTCGAGTTCCTCGACCGGATGGCCCCGCTGGAGGACGAGGAGGTCTCGAAGGAGCTGGCGAAGCAGTACCGCAAGCTCGGCATCGACGTCCTCACCTCGACCCGCGTCGAGGCCATCGACGAGTCCGGCCCGCAGGTCCGCGTCACCGTCACCGGCAAGGACGGCGCGAGCAAGGTCCTGGAGGCCGACAAGGTCCTCCAGGCCATCGGCTTCGCGCCGAACGTCTCGGGCTACGGCCTGGAGAGCACCGGCGTGGCGCTGACCGAGCGCGGCGCGATCGACGTGGACGGCCGCTGCCGCACCTCCGTGCCGAACATCTTCGCCATCGGCGACGTCACCGCGAAGCTGATGCTCGCGCACACCGCCGAGGCCATGGGCGTCATCGCCGCCGAGACCATCGCGGACGCCGAGACCATGGAGCTCGACTACGCCATGATCCCGCGCGCCACCTACTGCCAGCCGCAGATCGCGAGCTTCGGCTACACCGAGGCGCAGGCCCGCGAGAAGGGCTACGACGTCAAGGTCTCCAAGTTCCCCTTCATGGCGAACGGCAAGGCGCACGGCCTCGGCGACTCCACCGGCTTCGTGAAGATCGTCGCCGACGCCACGCACGGCGAGATCGTCGGCGCCCACCTCATCGGCCCCGATGTCACCGAGCTGCTGCCCGAGCTGACGCTGGCCCAGCAGTGGGACCTCACCGTCCACGAGGTCGCGCGGAACGTGCACGCCCACCCGACCCTGGGCGAGGCCGTCAAGGAAGCGGTGCACGGCATCGCCGGTCACATGATCAACTTCTGAGGCGCCGCCCGCCGCTCCCGGCGCGGGGCGCAAATGGGGAATCCCGGTATGAAGGGGTGATAGGCACAGGGCGTGCCGAGTGAATCCCCTTCCCGTGCTCCGGGTGGCGAGCCGTCCCGACCGATCAGGTCGTGGATCGCCTCGTCACCCGGCACGCACGTCTGGCTCGCGATCATCGCGGTGACCAGCCTGGTCGTCGCCTTCTCCCCGGACGGCCTGGAGCACTACCTCCTGCACCGCAACAGCAGCAATCTGCACCAGCTCGCCCACCACCCCGCGCGGGCGTTGTCCGGCAGCGCGTTCTGGATCGAGAACCCGGCCTCGCTGTTCTTCTACGCGATCCTCTTCGAGGTCTTCCACGCGCCCGTGGAGCGCTGGCTCGGCACCGCGAAGTGGTTCTTCACCGTCGCCACCGCGCACATCGCCGCGACCCTGATCAGCCAGCAGGTGGTACTGCTCGCCATCGCCCACCACCGGGTGCCGCGCAGCATGGCCCACGTCGTCGACATCGGGGTGAGCTACGGGCTCGCCGCCTCGGTCGGCATCCTCACCTACCGGCTGCCCCGCCCCTGGCGCCGGCTCTACCTCGCGGGCGCGATCGCCTTCTTCCTGGTCCCGCTGCTCACCGACCGGACCTACACCGACCTCGGGCACGCGATCTCGCTCGGCATCGGACTGGCCTGCTATCCGCTCACCCGACGGCCGCACGGAAAACCGTTCGCTCCCGAACGGGGGCCCGGAGCACACTAGTTGTGCGGGGGGAACGGGGGATCCCCCGAGGGGCGGCCGCTTCGAGCGCGCGGATCCAGGTCCGCGCGGGCCGCCTCCTCCCGGCGCGAGCCGGTACGCGGAAGGGCCCGCTCCCAGTCGGGGGCGGGCCCTTCTTCACGTACGGCTCCGGCGTCAGCCGGCGAGCAGGCGCTCCAGGACGACGGCGATGCCGTCCTCCTCGTTGGAGGTGGTCACCTCGTCGGCGACCGCCCGCAGTTCCTCGTGCGCGTTGCCCATCGCGACGCCGCGCGCGGCCCAGCCGAACATCGGGATGTCGTTGGGCATGTCGCCGAAGGCGATGGTCTCCCCGGCCTTCACGCCGAGCCGGCGCGCGGCCAGCGACAGGCCGGTGGCCTTGCTCAGGCCCAGCGGCAGGATCTCCACGATCCCGGGCCCGGCCATGACCACGTCGACCAGGCCGCCGACGGCCGCGCGGGCGGCCGAGGTCAGCTCGTCGTCGCTCAGCACCGGGTGCTGGAGGTAGACCTTGGTGAGCGGGGCCGCCCACAGCTCGGCCGGGTCCTCGTACGGCACGTACGGCAGCGGGCCCTCCTGGGACCGGTAGCCGGGACCGGTCAGGACCTCGCCCTCCAGGCCGTCGCGGCTGGCGGCGAGCGCCAGCGGGCCCACCTCCGCCTCGATCTTGGAGAGCGCGAGTCCGGCGAGCTGCCGGTCGAGGGTCAGCGAGGTCAGCAGCCGGTGCTCGCCGGCGTGGTAGACCTGCGCGCCCTGGCCGCACACCGCGATCCCCTCGTAGCCGAGGTCGTCGAGGATGTGCCGGGTCCAGGGCACGGCCCGGCCGGTGACGACGATGTGCGCGGCACCCGCCTCCGTCGCCGCGACGAGGGCCTCCCGGGTGCGGTCCGAGACGGACTCGTCGGCCCGCAGCAGCGTGCCGTCGAGGTCCGTCGCGACCAGGCGGTAGGGGAAGGCGCTCACTTGGCGATCGGCTCCAGGACCTCGCGTCCGCCCAGGTACGGCCGCAGGACCTCGGGGACCCGCACCGAACCGTCGGCGAGCTGGTGGTTCTCCAGGATGGCGACGATGGTGCGCGGGACGGCGCACAGCGTGCCGTTGAGGGTGGCGAGCGGCTGGACGGTCTTCTTGCCGCCCCGCTCCTCGCGCATGCGGACGGAGAGGCGGCGGGCCTGGAAGCCGTCGCAGTTGGAGGCCGAGGTCAGCTCGCGGTACTTGCCCTGGGTCGGGATCCACGCCTCGCAGTCGAACTTGCGGGAGGCGGAGGAGCCGAGGTCGCCGGTGGCGACGTCGATGACCTGGAAGGGCAGCTCCAGGGAGGTGAGCCACTGCTTCTCCCAGTCCAGGAGCCGCTTGTGCTCGTTCTCCGCGTCTTCGGGCGCGACGTACGAGAACATCTCGACCTTGTCGAACTGGTGGACGCGGAAGATGCCGCGGGTGTCCTTGCCGTAGGTGCCGGCCTCGCGGCGGAAGCAGGGGGAGAAGCCGGCGTAGCGCAGCGGCAGCTTGTCCGCGTCGATGATCTCGTCCATGTGGTACGCGGCGAGCGGGACCTCGGAGGTGCCGACCAGGTAGTAGTCGTCCTTCTCCAGGTGGTACACGTTCTCCGCGGCCTGGCCGAGGAAGCCGGTGCCCTCCATGGCGCGCGGGCGCACCAGGGCGGGGGTGAGCATCGGGATGAAGCCGGCCTCGGTGGCCTGGGCGATGGCCGCGTTGACCAGGGCCAGTTCCAGGAGGGCGCCGACGCCCGTCAGGTAGTAGAAGCGCGAGCCGGAGACCTTGGCGCCCCGCTCGACGTCGATGGCGCCGAGCGCCTCGCCGAGCTCCAGGTGGTCCTTGGGCTCGAAGCCCTCGGCCGCGAAGTCGCGGATCGTGCCGTGCGTCTCCAGGACGACGAAGTCCTCCTCGCCGCCGACCGGCACGTCCTGGTGGACGATGTTGCCGAGCTGGAGGAGCAGGTTCCTGGCCGTCTCGTCGGCCTCGTGCTGCTCGGCCTCGGCGGCCTTGACGTCGGTCTTGAGCTGCTCGGCCTTCTGCAGGAGCTCGGCGCGCTCCTCCGGGGTGGCCCTGGGGATCAGCTTGCCGAGCGACTTCTGCTCGGATCGGAGCTCGTCGAAGCGGACGCCGGACGACCTGCGCCGCTCATCGGCGGAGAGCAGGGCGTCGACGAGGCCGACGTCCTCTCCACGGGCGCGCTGGGAGGCGCGAACACGGTCGGGGTCCTCACGGAGCAGGCGAAGGTCAATCACCCCACCAGGCTACCGGTGCGCACTCATGCGACCCCACTCGATTGGTGGGCGCGTATTGATTTGCCGGAATTGGGGCTCTTGGGGATTCTCCGGAGACCCTGGTGGGGTGGGTTATCCACAGGGTGTGCGGAAGTTCTGTGGATGACGTTGGGGATCCTGCGGATTTCGGCCCCGCGGCCTCGGAATCCGCTGATCAAACTTCATTCCCGCACCCATTTCGAGGGGAATCGCTCCCTCCGGAGGGTGAGTGGCGCGGACCTCCTCTGACGTGGCGCCCCAGGGGGAGTTGTGGACAGGGGGCGTGTGCGCGAGGGGTGGGTGGGGTGATTTGTCGACCTTGTCGGGCGCGGGTGTCGACTTGTCCCCAGGTGGGGTGGGAAGCCTGTGGATAACCAGTCCGAGAAACAGAAAAGTATGCAGGTAGGACTATTGGTGGGCACCTGTGGACGACCGAACGCGTGAAACGCCGCGATCGGTCACGATCGGGGAGTCGTCACCGGTCCGGTGGCGGAAGCCCGTGTGCCGGGCCGCCGCCGGACCGCGGTCAGGCCCTGCCGTCCTGGGCCCTCGCCAGCCAGTCGGAGGCAGCCGTGAACTCCTCGTCCGACGTCCCCCGCCGCAGCGGCCGGACGTCCGCGCGGGACGCGCCCGCCCTCGGGTACGAGCCGAGGAAGCGCACCTGCGGGCAGATCCGCTTCAGACCCATCAGCGCCTCGCCGACCCGCCGGTCCGAGACGTGGCCCTCGGCGTCCACGGCGAAGCAGTAGTTGCCGATCCCCGCCCCCGTCGGCCGGGACTGGATCAGCATCAGGTTCACCCCACGCACCGCGAACTCCTGGAGGAGTTCCAGAAGGGCACCCGGATGGTCTTCACGCAGCCACAGCACCACCGAGGTCTTGTCCGCTCCGGTCGGCGCCGCCGGCCGGGCCGGCCGGCCCACGAGCACGAACCGCGTCTCCGCGTTCTCCGCGTCGTGGATCTCCTTGACCAGGGGCTCCAGGCCGTACGTCGCCGCCGCGAACTCACCGGCGAACGCCGCGTCGAACCGCCCCTCCTGCACCAGCCGGGCCCCGTCCGCGTTCGACGCGGCCGACTCCCACACCGCCTCCGGGAGGTGCTTGCGCAGCCAGTTGCGCACCTGAGGCTGGGCCACCGGATGGCCCGTCACCGTCTTGATGTCCGACAGCGCGGTCCCGGGCCGCACCAGCAGCGCGAAGGCGATCGGCAGCAGGACTTCGCGGTAGATCATCAGCGGCTCGCCCGAGGCCAGCTCGTCGAGGGTCGCCGTCACCCCGCCCTCGACCGAGTTCTCGATCGGCACCAGCGCGGCGGCCGCCTCCCCGTTCCGTACGGCGTCGAGCGCGGCCGGGACCGAGACCATCGGGACGAGCTCCCGGGGCGCCGCCTCGGGCAGGCTCCGCAGCGCGGCCTCCGTGAACGTTCCTTCGGGGCCGAGGTATGTGTACCGGTTGGCGGACATGCCGTCACCCTAATGCGCCCGGCCCCCCGGCCCCGCCCCGTCTCAGCCTTCAAACAGCCGTCGGCCCCCGGAACACCCCCGACTTTCGGACAGCCGCCGGCCCACGTACAGCCCCCGGCCTCCGAACGGCCGCCGTCCCGTCGGCTTCCCTCAGCCTTCGAGGAGTCGCTGGCCCACGTACTCGCCCTCGGCGGCACCGCCCGGGACGGCGAAGAGGCCGCTCGCCTCGTGCCGGATGAACGGGGAGAGCGCGTCGCCCCGGTCGAGCTTCCGCTGCACCGGCACGAAACCGCGCAGCGGGTCGGCCTGCCAGCAGACGAACAGGAGCCCCGCGTCCGGGACGCCGTCCGCGCCGATCCCGTCGTGGAAGGAGAAGGGCCGCCGCAGCATCGCCGCCCCGGCGTTCTGCTCGGGTGCGGAGATCCGGGCATGGGCGTTGACGGGAATCACCGGCTTCCCGTCCGGGCCCCGCTCGTCCAGCTTCAGCGGGGTGGTCTCGGTGTCGCCGGTGAGCGGGGCCCCGTCGGACTTCCGGCGCCCGATGACCCTCTCCTGCTTCTCCCGCGACAGCCCCTCCCAGTCGTCGAGGAGCATCCGGATCCGCCGCACCACCGCGTACGAGCCGCCGGCCATCCACGCCTGGGGCCCGGACGCCCCCTCCGGGACGAAGACCCGCCGGTCGAAGTCCGGGTCGGAGGGCCGGGGGTTGTTGGTGCCGTCGACCTGCCCCATCAGGTTCCGGGAGGTCATCGGGCGGGCCGTCGCCCCGGCCGAGCGGTTGAAGCCGTTCATCTGCCAGCGGACCCGGGCCGCGCCCCCGGCGTCCTTCTGGAGCGCGCGCAGCGCGTGGAAGGCGACGAGGGAGTCGTCCGCCCCGACCTGCACCCACAGGTCGCCCTCCGAGCGCTTCGGGTCGAGCGCGTCGGAGGAGAAGGCGGGCAGCGGGTCGAGCTGGGACGGGCGGCGGGCGGCCAGCCCCGTCCGGTCGAAGAAGGTGCGGCCGAAGCCGAAGGTGACCGTCAGCGAGGAGGGGCCCGCGTCCCGGGCGACGTCGGTGTCCTCGGCCGGCGCCCCGCCCGCCATCAGCGTCCGCGCCGTCGCCGACCAGCGGCGCAGCAGCGCGGCGGCCTCCTTCCGGCCGGCGCCCGGGGCCAGGTCGAAGGCGACCAGGTGGCCCCGGGACTGGAGCGGGGTGGTGATGCCGGACTGGTGCCTCCCGTGGAACGCCACCGCGGTCGCCCCCACCGAGGTGAGCGCCCCGGGGGCACCGGAGCCGTTCGCGGAGCCGTCCTCCGAGACGGCCGCCGTGATCCCGGCCGCGCCGGTCACGAGCCCCGCCGCGCCGGCCGCGCCGGCGGTGCCGAGCAGCCGGCGCCGGGAGATGTCGTGGGTGTCGCTGTCGGTCACGGGGGCTCAGCCGATCTTGATGGTCTGTTCGACGGTGGTCTGGTCGATCTCGGAGGTGCGGATCGTCACCTGGACGAGCCACTCGCCGGGCAGCGGGATCTGGACGCCGCCCACGCTCCAGTGTCCGGGCAGCAGCCGCTCCGGGGCGACGGGCAGCGGGCCGATCCCCTTCTCCTTCAGCGTGAGGTTCACCTTGACCTCGGGGGCGTCCAGCGGCTTGCCGTCGGGCCGGTCCGCGAAGAGGTGGAGCGTGTTGGCCCCGGTGCTGCCCGGGTCGAGGGTCAGCCGGACGGTCCCCTTGCCGTTCGCGCCTCCGGTGTCGAAGGGCAGCCGGATCTCGCCGGGGGCGGCGGGGATGGCGTCCACGCCGGTGGCGACCCCGCCGCCCTGCCCGGTCTCCTCCACGGTGCGGCCGGGCTCGGTGGCGGTGAGGACGGTGGTCACCGCGAGCAGCACCACGGCCACCGCGGCCTCGGCCAGCACCGAGCGGCGCAGGCCGGAGCGTTCGAGGTCCGCGTCCCGGGTCCGCTTGCGGCGGGCCGTGGCGATGGCCGCGCGCTGCCGGGCGAGCTGGGCGGCCCGCTCGGGATCCCGCTCCTCCTCGATCGCCTCGTCGAGGGCCGCCTCGTCCTCCTGCTCCTCAAGCTCCTCTTCGGTGGGCTCCGGCTGGGCCTCCGCCTCCGGGGCCGCCGTCCGCCCGGCGAGCCGCCCGGTCCAGCGGCGGGAGATCCAGGCGAGGGCGACGAGCAGCGCCATCAGGCCGATCTTCACCAGGAGCAGCTGCCCGTACCGGGTGCCGGTGAGCGCGGACCAGGAGCCGACCTGGCGCCAGGACTGGTAGAGGCCGGTGAGCACCAGGACGACCACCGACACGAAGGCGACCCGGGAGAAGCGCTCGACCGCCGAGCGGTCCACCGACGGCGTCCGGTGGAGGGCGACCAGCAGGACGGTGAGCCCGCCGAGCCAGGCGGCGACGGCGAGCAGGTGCAGGATGTCGACGGGCATGGCGATGCCCGGCTGGAGACCGGCGGAGGCGTGCTCGGCCAGCGCCCAGGTGCCGGCGATGCCCGCGGCGACCACGGTGCCGCCCAGGCCCAGGCCGAAGGCGAGGTCCTTGCGCTCCTTCGGGTCGGTGCGCCGGGCGTACGCGCCGAAGAGGACGGCGACGAACAGCGCGGCCGCGCCGAGCAGCAGCAGCCGGGAGGTCAGCGCGGCGCCGGTCTTGGTCTGGAGGACGGCCTGGAGACCGGCCAGGTCGAAGGCGTCGGCGAGCTTCCCCGAGCCGGTGTACGGGGCGCGGAGCAGCAGCAGGACCAGGGTGGCGCCGGTGAGGACCAGCCAGCCCCGGACCACGGTCCGCTGCACCGGCCGCACGTCCGCGCCGCGCGGCCAGCACAGCAGGACGAAGGCGCCGCCGCCGACGAGGACGGCGAAGCCCGCGTACGACAGGTAGCGCGCGATCCCGTACAGCACGCCGACGGCACCGCCGCCGGCCGCCTGGTCGGGCAGTACGGCGGAGGTGGCGGAGGGAGCGCCGATCGAGAAGGTGAAGGCCCCGGCGATGGGGTGGCTGTCGGCGGAGACGCCCTGCCAGGCGACGGTGTACGTGCCGTCGGGCAGTCCGGCCTTCATGCCCACGCCGTAGGTGGCGGGGCCGCCGCCGGTCAGGTCGGAGATCTTCCCGTCGTCGGCGCGCCGGCCCGACGGGTCGAGGACCCGTATGGAGTCGGCGCCGAGCGCGACCTGTTCCGAGAAGCTCAGGCTGACCTGCTTCGGAGCGAGGGCGACCACCGTCCCGTCCGCCGGGGTGCTCGCGGTCAGCGTGGCGTGCGCCGAGGCGGGGGAGGCTCCGGCGAGGAGCGTGCCCGCGAGCGCGGCCACGAGGACCAGCAGCCGGGCCAGGGTGGTGCCGAGGCGCGGGGCGGTTCCCGGGCGCGGGGCGGTGCGTGTCGTCACTGTCTCACTCCGTCGGCGGGGTCAGCGCTGCTGGGGGTTGTAGTTGGGGACCTCGACGGGGACGTCCACCTCGATCGGCCCGGTCTTCTCGAAGTGCAGCTCGATGCTGACCTTCTCGCCCTGCTTCGGCTTCTTCTTCAGTTCCATGAACATGAGGTGGTTGCCGCCGCGGGCCAGCTCCAGCTCGCCGCCTGCGGGGATGTCGAAGGACTCGACCCGCCGCATCGTCTGCCCCTTCGTCTCGTGCATCGTGACGTCGTCCGAGACGGTGCTGGTGACGGAGGTGAGCCGGTCGGCGGAGCCGCCGGTGTTCTTGATGGTGAGGAAGCCGCCGGCGATGTCCATGACCGGCTGGGGCATGTAGGCGCCGCTGACCTTCAGCTCCGGCTCCCCGCCGCCGGACGAGCAGCCGGTGAGGGCGAGCGCGGCGGCGAGGGCCACGGCGGAGGAGAGGACGGTGGTGCGGCGGGTCACGGGTTCTCCCCCTTGATGAGCTTCGGCAGGTCCTTGGCGTAGTCCTCGGGGGTGGTGTCCTCCCCGTACAGGACGTAGCCCTGGTCGGTGGTGGGGGAGAAGGCGACGACCTGGGCGCCGTGCATGGAGATGACGTCGCCGTTCGCTTCCTTCTTCGCCGGGTCGATGCCGATGCCGATGGACTTGGCGGCGGCCTGGATCGCGGGGAAGTCGCCGGTGAGGCCGACGAAGGAGGCGTCGCCGGCGGCGGGCAGCCACTTGGCCAGCTCCGCGGAGGTGTCCCGCTCGGGGTCGGTGGTGACGAAGACGACCTGGAGCTTGTCCTGGTCGGCCTGGGGGAGCTTCCTCTTGGCGATGGCGATGTTGCTCATCGTCGTCGGGCACACGTCGGGGCAGTGGGTGTAGCCGAAGTAGATCAGGGTCGGCCTGCCCTTGGTGCGCTCGCGCAGGTCGTACTCCTCGCCCTTGGTGTCGGTGAGGACGAGGTCGGGCTTGGTGAACGGCTGGTCGAGGACGGTGGCGGCACCGGTCTTCTCGATGACGCCCTCGACCTGGGCGATGCCTGCGGCGGCGGGGTCCTTGCCGTCGTCGCCGAGGCCGACCGCGGCGGCGGTGATGCCGAGGGCGGCGACGAGCGCGACCGCGGCGACGATCAGCGGGGTGCGCCGCGCCGAGCGGCCGGCGGGGGCCTCCCCGTCGCGGGGGGAGGAGGGCGTCTTCTCAGTGGACATGCGATGACTGTCTTTCGGAAGTACGGGAAGTACGGGGGGTACGGGACGTGCGGGGGGCGAGGGGCGCGCGGGGCGCCCGTCGGTACCGGGCGCCGGGACGCGCCGGTACTGACGGGGTGTACCGGCCCACCGGCGCGCCGGACGGGCCGACGCGCCGGTGGGGACGGGGGATGTCAGGCGGAGCGGCGGCGGCCGGCGAGGACGCCGAAGGCGACGCCGGCGATGCCGACGAGGATGCCGAGCGCGCCGAGGACGCGGGCGGTGGTGTCGGTGCCGGACTCCGCGGCGGCCTCGGCGTGGCCCTCCTTCTCACCGGCCTTCGCGCCGTCCTTGGCGTCCGCGGCCGCCGGGGCGCCGTGGTCACCAGCGGGGGCGGAGAGCTTCAGGACGGGGGCCGGGTTCTGCGGCTCCTCGCCGCCCTTCGGCTCCTCGATCCAGCGCACGACCTCCTTGTTGTCGTACGTCTGGATCGCCTTGAGGACGAGCTCGTCGGTGTTCTCGGGCAGCCGGCCGAGGGAGAGGGGGAACTGCTGGAACTCGTTGGGGCCGATCTTCGAGCCGTTCGCGGTCCAGGTGACCTTGGAGACGACCTCGGTGATCTGCTTGCCGTGCATGTCCAGCGGCTTGTCGAGCTTGGTGCGGGTCACCTCGGCCTTCCAGCCGGGGACCGGCTGCGGCATGACGGAGGCGAGCGGGTGGTCGGCCGGGAAGTTGACCTCGACCTTCACGGTGGAGGCGTTGTCGCGCTCGTTGGGGACCTTGACGTTCACGGTGGCGTAGCCGCCCTTGGCGGCCTGGCCCTCCGGCTGCACGCCCACGTGGGCGAAGGCGGTGCCGGAGAGCAGCACGACGGAGGTGGCGGCGGTGCCGGCGGCGATCAGGACACGGGAGACGTTCACGGTGAGGAGACTCCAGCTCGGTGGGGGACCCGTGACGGGTCCGGAAGAGGAAGGCGGTCCGGTCCGGGCGCGGCGGCCGGCGGGGCGGACCCCGGGCGGACGCGTACGGACGGGCGCGGCCCCGCTCCCCTGTGGAGCGGACCGCGTCAGGCTGCGAGGACGCAGGCGGCGGCCGGCGGGCCGCGGCGGATCACCGTGTGCTGGAGTGCCTCGGCCACCGGCGGCGGCGAGGAGTCGAAGGCGGTGCGGAGCGGGCCGCGCGGACCGGCCGGGGCGGGCGCCGGGATGCCGGCGAGCAGGGCCCGGGCGAGGCGGAGCGCGGCGCGCAGGGCGCGGACCGGCGGGGTCTCGGCGAGGTCGGCGGTGCCCTGCCCGGAGAGTTCGGCGAGCCGGACCAGGGCGAGGTCGCCCCGGCGCAGCAGCCAGCCGGCGACCAGGGCGGCGAGCAGGTGGCCGAGGACCATCGGCAGGCCGGGCAGCATGAGGTGCGCCCCGCCGGCCAGGTGCACTCCGGCGGTCGCCCGCGCCGTCTCCGGGTCGAGTCCGGCGCGGGTGACGATCCCGGCGGCGTCGGCCGGGGTGAAGGAGCCGGGGACGTCCCCGCAGGTGATCCTGGCGGCCAGCCGGATCAGCGCGTCGTCGGCGCCGGTGCCGGGGGCGGACCGGTGTCCGCCGAGGCCGAAGAGGAGGTGCAGGCCGAGCTGCCCGCCGGCGAGGGCGGTGACGACGAAGCCGAGGGAGTGCTGCCGCCCGGTGAGCAGGAGCGTGGTGCCGAAGACGCCGAGGAAACCGGCGAGGAGGGACCACGCGGGGACGCCCGAACCGGCGGCGAGGGAGTGTCCCAGCGCGGACAGCACGACGCAGACCGCGGTGAAGACCGCGGCCCTCAGCAGCCGTGGAGCGAGCGCGGGGGCAGTCATGGCGGGCCCATCATCGCACCAGGCCCGCCGTCGCCGTGCGGCAGGTCCGCAAGGTCGTCCTTGGGGGTGTTCGCCATGACATACACCGGCTCCCCGGCCCGGTGTATCCGCCGTACGGGCGCTCTTGGCGCCCCGGAGCGCTTACGGAGGGCCGCCACCGGCAATAGCTAGGGGTATGTCGAGCCGCTGCCGGGAGGCTGGAGCATGAGCATCTGGTGGTCACTCCATCTGCGGCGCGAGGCCGCGAGCGTGCCGCTCGCCCGGCGCCTGTTCCTCGGCACCATGGAGACGGCCGGGGTCGATCCCGACGTGTCCTACGAGCTGTCGGTGGCCCTGACCGAGGCGTGTGCCAACGCGGTGGAGCACGGCGGCGGCGCGGGTGCGGGGCGGGCGTCGGAGGCGTACCGGGTGACGGCCTTCCTCGACGGCGAGACGTGCCGCATCGAGGTGGCCGACGCGGGTCCGGGCTTCCCGGGGGCACCGGCGCCGGTGGCCCGCGCGGACGCGGAGAGCGGGCGGGGGCTGCGGCTGATCGAGGAGCTCTCCGACCACGTGCACTTCGGCCGGTCGGGCCGGGGCGGCGCGGTGGTCAGCTTCGACAAGCTCCTGAAGTGGAAGGACTCCCCGACCCTGCTGATGGCCTGACGCCCCGGGAACCGGCGACCGGCGGCCCGGGGTCCGGCGACGCGAGGACCGGGGCCTCCGAGGACCGGGCGGGCGCACGGGAAGGGGCCCCGCCGGATTCCGGCGGGGCCCCTCAAGCCTGGCGGGGGTCAGCCCTTGAGGGCCGCCATCCACGCCTCGACCTCGTCCGAGCGGCGCGGCAGCTGGTCCGAGAGGTTCCGGTTGCCGTCCTCCGTCACGAGGATGTCGTCCTCGATCCGGACGCCGATGCCGCGGTACTCCTCCGGCACGGTCAGGTCGTCGGCCTGGAAGTAGAGGCCGGGCTCGACGGTCAGGCACATGCCCGGCTCCAGCGTGGTGTCGACGTACGCCTCGGTGCGCGCGGCGGCGCAGTCGTGGACGTCCATGCCGAGCATGTGGCCGGTGCCGTGCAGGGTCCAGCGGCGCTGGAGGCCGAGCTCCAGGACGCGCTCGACCGGGCCCTCGACGAGACCCCACTCGACGAGCTTCTCGGCGAGCACGCGCTGCGCGGCGTCGTGGAAGTCGCGGTAGGCGGCGCCGGGCTTCACCGCGGCGATGCCGGCCTCCTGCGCCTCGTACACGGCGTCGTAGATCTTGCGCTGGATCTCCGTGTACCGGCCGTTGATCGGCAGGGTGCGGGTCACGTCGGCGGTGTACAGCTCGGTGGTCTCGACGCCGGCGTCGAGGAGGAGCAGGTCGCCGGAGCGGACCGCGCCGTCGTTGCGGACCCAGTGGAGGGTGCAGGCGTGCGGGCCGGCGGCGGCGATGGTGCCGTAGCCGACGTCGTTGCCCTCGACGCGGGCGCGCAGGAAGAAGGTGCCCTCGATGTAGCGCTCGCTGGTGGCCTCGGCCTTGTCGAGGACCTTCACGACGTCCTCGAAGCCGCGGGCGGTGGCGGCGCACGCCTTCTCCAGCTCGGCGACCTCGAAGCCGTCCTTCACGAGGCGGGCCTCGGAGAGGAAGACCCGCAGCTCCTCGTCGCGCTCGGCGGTCACCTTGTCGGTGAGGGCGGCCTCGATGCCGGCGTCGTGGCCGCGCACTGCGCGGACCGGGCCGGTGGCCTCGGCGAGCGCGGCGGCCAGTTCGCGGACGTCCTTCGCCGGGATGCCGAGGAGCTGCTCGGCCTCGGTGAGGGAGTGGCGGCGGCCGACCCACAGCTCGCCCTGGCCGTCGAGCCAGAACTCGCCGTTCTCGCGGTCGGAGCGCGGCAGCAGGTAGATCGTGGCCTCGTGGCCCTCGCCGGCGGGCTCCAGGACGAGGACGCCGTCCTGGGTCTGGTCGCCGGTGAGGTACGCGTACTCGGTGGAGGCGCGGAAGGCGTACTCGGTGTCGTTCGACCGGGTCTTCAGCTTGCCGGCGGGGACCACCAGGCGCTCGCCCGGGAAGCGGGCGGAGAGCGCGGCGCGGCGGGCGGCGGTCTCGGCGGCCTGCGGGATCGGCGCGAGCCCGGTCAGCTCCGTGTCGGCCCAGCCGGACTTCATGCTCTCGGCGAGTTCGTCGGAAACACCCGGGTACAGCCCGTTCTTCCGCTGCTTGATCGGCTCCTCGGCCTCGTCCGGGGTCTCCGGAGTGAGCTCATCGGCCACGGGTCTGCCTCCTCTTGGTACGACACTGAACCCCCTCCATCGTACGGTCGTACGGAAGGGGGCCCAGGGCCGGAAGACCTGTTACCGGGTGTGATGGCTCATATCCGGCGAACGGGGCGCCGCCGGTGCCGTCCTCCGGGGTCAGTCGAAGCGGGCCGCGAGCAGCACCACGTCCTCGCCCTCGACGGCGGGGTCGAGCCCGTCGGGGAAGAGGGCGCGCAGCACGTGGTCGGCGAGCGCGCCGGGGTCGGCGCGGTCCGCCGCCGGGGCGCTCGCGGCGGCGGCGTGCAGCAGGGCGAAGGCCCGGTCGGTGGGTTCGCCGGTACGCCGCAGCAGCCCGTCCGTGTACAGCAGCACCGTTTCTCCCGGGGCGGGTGACAGCTCCACGCTGGGCGCCTCCCAGCAGGAGAGCATCCCGAGCGGGGCGGAGAGCGAGGTCTCCACGTAC
Organism: Streptomyces termitum; assembly: GCF_014650175.1. Classification (GTDB taxonomy): domain Bacteria; phylum Actinomycetota; class Actinomycetes; order Streptomycetales; family Streptomycetaceae; genus Streptomyces; species Streptomyces termitum. The sequence continues at coordinate 26,898 of NZ_BMUL01000017.1, read as the reverse complement.
GAGGTGCGGTGCTCGCCGACGAGGAGCGGCGGGGCGTGTCCGGCGCCGGCCAGCACGAGCGTGCGGCGGGCGGGTTCGGCGAAGGCGAAGAGGGCGGTGGCCGAGCGGGCGGGTTCGGTGAGCCGGAGCAGCAGCTCCAGGTCGGAGAGGACGGCGACGGGGTCCTCGCCCTCCATGACGGCGTACGCGCGCAGGGAGGCGCGCAGCCGGCCCATCGCGGCCAGCGCGCTCGGCCCGGTGCCGGAGACGGAGCCGACGGCGAGCCCGAGGGCGCCCTCGGGGAGCGGCAGGGCGTCGTACCAGTCGCCGCCGCCCCGGGGGCCGGTGCGGTGGCGGGCGGCGAGCCGGACGCCGGGGACGCGGGGGAGCCGGCTCGGGAGCAGCTCCTCGGCGACGGTGGCGGCCTGGACGCGGGCCCGCTCGACCTGGAGGAGGCGGGCGAGGTGCTCGGTCGCGAAGCGGCCGTAGAGGCCGATGAGGTGGCACTGGCGGTCGGTGGGCGCGGCGGGCTCGTCGTAGAGCCAGACGCCGGCGCCGAGCCGGCCGGCCTCCTCGGTGGCGAGGGGGAGGGTGTAGCTGGCGGCGTAGCCGAGGCGGGCCGCGACCTCGCGCTGGCGGGGGTCGACGTTCTCCTCGGCGCTCAGGTCGTGGACGGCGACGGGTTCGGGGACGCGGGTGGGGTCGGCCGGGTCGGGGAGCCCGTCGAGGAGCCGTCCGTGGGCGGTGGCGCCGCGCGGGACGGTCTCGATGGTGCCGAGGTCGGCGTGGGCGAGGCCGAGGCCGACGGTGGTGGTGGGGCCGAGGCCGTCGGCGGGTTCGAGGATCACCAGGCCGCGGCGGGCGCCGACGAGGGCGGCGCCCGCGCCGAGCAGCTCGCGGAGGGCCTCGTCGAGCGTGGCGGTCCTGATGAGCCGCTCGGTGAGCTCGTGGAGGGTGGTGAGGTCGGAGACCCGGCCGGCGAGCCGGTCGGTGATCAGGGTGCCGGGGGCGGGGGCCGTCCCGGCGTGGGCCGCGTCGGCGTGCGCCGGAGCGGCGGGGACGCCGCTGAGAGGCGCCTTAGTGTGCGGTGGAGCCGGAACCGTGGAATCGATTCCGGCCACTTTCGGAAGGTGCTTCGGCAGGTGTGGGGAGCTCATCTCGGTCGGCTTTCCGACCGGTGCGTTTGACGCCATGGCATCACAAACCCCCATGTCATAGTGCGCCGCTCGATGTCTCCACATGTACACGCACCCGAGGAGCGATGTCCAGCATTGTCCCCATGGGACTTGTGGTGTCCGGGAGGTGTTCCGGGAGCCCGTGCACAGGGGTTGAAGTGGGCCGGAAGTTGGCTGAAAATTGCCCCCAGTGTGCACCATTTGCGGTCGACTGGCGTCGTTTCAAAGCGCGTCATCCTGAGCGTGCGGGGTACGTAATCGGTGACAGGCAGGGGCAGTTGTACGCGCCCCCGGACCGAGAAGCGGGACCCCGGCGTCGCACGTGCCGCGGGCCGCGACCCGTCCCCGTGTGGCGGGGATGTGTTCCGAACCGGTTTCGACCCGACTGTGACCCGGCCCCGTCCCGGCCGGTTCCGCCCCCGAGCGGGACCGCGCACCGCCGACGCTGTACGCGCTGATACGCACGGTGAAGAGATCCGCACGAGGTGTGATGTGGATTCGGCGTTCAACGGAAAGGAACGAGCGCTCATGCGCGAGATCCTCGGAAGGCGACGCAGGCTCCGGTCCCGGCGCGGGGCGAGGAGCGCACGGCAGGACGCGGCGGTCTCCTTCGCGGTCGAGTGGGGCTGGCCGGTGGTGCCGGGCGTGGGCCTCGAAGCGGCCGGCCCCGCGGCGAAGACCTCCGGGCCCGCGGGCGCGGCGGCCCGTCTCGTCGGCACGGCGGCCCGGCTGGGCGGCCGCGCCCGGCGCCTCGGCAGAACGGACGGAGCGGAGGCCGGTACGCGTGCCGGTTCCGGTACGTCCGCCGGTACGGGTGGGGCTCCGGGTGTCGCGCGCGGTGGGCCGGTGTGCGCCTGCCCCGACGCCGACTGCGTGGTCCCCGGCGCCCACCCCTTCGACCCCGGCCTCCTCGCCGCCACCACCGACGAGCGGATGATCCGCTGGTGGTGGACCCGGCGCCCGGACGCCCCGGTCGTGCTGGCCACCGGCGGCGGCGCGCCGTGCGCGGTGAGCCTCCCGGCGCTCGCCGGGGCCCGCGCCCTGCGGGCCCTGGACGCGCGGGGCATGCGGCTCGGCCCGGTGGTGGCGACCCCGACCCGCTGGTCGATCCTGGTCGCCCCGTACGACCTCGAACGGCTCGGCGAGCTGCTGTACGCGAAGGATGGCGTGCCCAGTTCGCTGCGCTTCCATGGAGAGGGCGGCTATCTGTTGCTGCCGCCGTCCGCCACCGGCGCCGGTCAGGTCCGCTGGGAGCGCGCCCCGCTCGCGGGCTCCGCCCGGCCGTGGCTCCCGGACGTGGAGGCGGTGGTGGACGCCCTGGTCGAGGCGAGCACCGCCACTCCGGGCGGCGGGAGCAGGCTGGCGTACTGACGCGCCCGTTCGCCCGGACGGGTGCGGCCGGGGCCGACGCGTACGGGAATCGGGCGCACGGCCCGCCGGGCGTTCCTCCGGCGCCGGTAGGTTCGGCCCACCGTCGGTGATCGTTCCTCGCGCGGAGCAGGTGGACAGGTGGGTCGCACGGGTCGTACGGGGCGGCTGGGCGCGGTGGGCCGGGCGGGTCCCGCGGGGCTCCGCGCGGCCGGGTTCGGCGCCGTCGTCGTCCTCGCCGTCCTGGTCCCGTTCGCCGGGAAGGCCGAGCGGCTGCCCGGCGGGGCCGGTCCGGAGGCCCGTACCGGAGTCAACTCCGCCGCTCCCGGGCCGACTCGGGCGGCGGTACGGCCCGGGTCCGGGGAGGACGCCGGGGAGGGGGCGTACGAGCGGGTCGCCCGGTGCGGGCCCGAACTCGCCTCCCCCGAGGGGGTCGAGGCGCAGACCTGCGTCCTGGCCGAGGGGCCGGACGTCTGGGCGCGGACGTACTACCGCAATGCCACCGGCCGGCCGATCGACGCGATTCTGACCCTCCTGGCGCCCGGCGGGCGGACCGTCCAGGTGCGCTGCGCGGGCTTCGCCGGGGACGAGCCGGGCACCTGCGAGACGCCGAGGGAGCCGGGGGCGGGGGCGGCCCGCGCGCACGCGGCGGTGGCGGAGTTCGCCCGGACGGACGGAGGCGGCGGGGCGGCGCTGCTGCTCCGGTCGGGCAGCAACACGGCCGACGACGAAGCGAGTTGAGGAGCGGCCCCGGCGCGACGGCGGGGCGGGCATGGAAACGCCCGGTCGCTGGCGACGGGGGATGCACCAGCGACCGGGCTTCCAGAACGGTAACAAGAGATCTGCTGTTCGCAAATTCGATCTCGGTTATTCGGACAGGGAATTACCGCTCCGTAGGTTCCGCTGTGGCGGAAGTCACCGACTGGTCGGTCTGTCAGTCACGGATACCACCTGGGGTATCAGCTGAGAGTGACCTGACGGTTCGTGAGGCCGCCGCGCACCCGGCGCTCCTCGGCGGTCAGCGGGGTGTCCTGGGCGAGGGCCTCGACGAGCCGGCCGGCGAACTCGGCGGCGGGCTTCTCGCACTCCTCGGCCGTCATCGCCGACGGCAGGTCCCACACCGGGACCATCAGACCGTGGGCGCGGAAGGAGCCGACCAGCCGGGTGTCCTCGCCGAGCGAGGTGGCGTCGGCGGCCTGGAGGCGGGCGAGCGCGTCGAGGAGCTTCTCCTCCGGGTGCGGCATGACCCAGCGCAGGTGGTTCTTCTCCGGGGTCTCGCACCAGTAGGCGGCGTCGACCGAGTCCAGCTTGACGGTCGGGATCGCGGCGGCGTTGGCCCGCTCCAGGGAGGCGGCCACCTCGGGGTCGGCGCCGTCCGCCGACTTCGGGATCCAGAACTCGAAGCCGGTGTGGACCTCGGGCGCGAACGGCGCGTCCGCGTCCAGCAGGTCCTGGAGGCGCGGGCCCTCGGGCTCGACGCGGCGCGGCGGCACCGGGTTGCCGGGCTCGGTCTCCAGCGCGCGCTGGAGGGTGTCGGCGAGGTCGCGGGCGAGGTCGCCGGAGGTGCCGTCGTTCTGGAGGGCGAGCAGCACGGAGCCGTCGTCGCGGCGGAGCGCCGGCCAGGCCATCGGCAGGACGGTCGCGAGCGTCACCGACGGCACGCCCTCGGGCAGCCCGGCCTTGAGGGTGAGCGGCACGGTGGCGGCGGGCACCAGCTCGCGCAGCGCGACCAGGTCGCACTCGCCGGGCAGGCCCTCGAAGGGGCGCTGGACGTGCTCGGTCGCGGCCTGCGCGGCGGCGCGGCCGTGACACGCCTTGTAGCGGCGGCCCGAGCCGCACGGGCACGGCTCGCGCGCGCCGACGACCGGGATCTCCCCGTTCGTGACCTGTGCCTGGCCGCTCTTGGCAGCCTTCGTCTGGGGGCGCTTCTTGGCCATGGTGTGGCTTTCTCCCGATCGCGGTGCTGTGTCGGGCGCGAGCCTAGTCGCCCGGGCGTCCCCGGGAGCCCAGCCGTGCCCGGACCACCCGATGGCGCGACGGCCCCACCCGAGCCCGCGCGGTCCGCGCCCGCGCCGCGTGATCCCGCGCCGCCCGGGGCCCGACCACCCGGGCCCGCACCGTCCGGGACTCCGCCGCCCGGGGCCGTACCGCCGGGGCTCGGACCGGAGCCGGGGCGGTACGGGTCCCGGGCCGGACCGGGCCGTCCGGAAGGGGTCAGTCGAGGTCGTCGTACGCGTCGAGGAGGTCGAGGCCGGAGCCGCCGGTGCCGACCCGGGCCGCGAAGTCCTCGCGCCGGTGGCCCGCGGTGACGACCGCCCAGACCGTGACCTCGCCCGTCGCGCTGTCCCGTACGCCCCAGTCCTGGGCCAGGGCGCCGATGATCGTGAGCCCGCGACCGCCGCGCGCCGTGACCGAGGGGGTGGACGGGACGGGTCTGGTCGGACCGCCGCCGTCCGTCACCTCCACGGTCAGACCGCCCGACGGATCGAGCCGCCAGGCCGCCAGCACGTCGCCCTCGCCCCGGTCGCCCCGTCCCAGCGGCCTGCCGTGCCGGCAGGCGTTGCTGAGGAGTTCCGACAGGATCAGCACCGCGTCGTCGACGACCGATTCCGACACCCCGCCGCGGTACAGCTCGTCCCGCATCCGGTGTCGCGCTTCCCCCACGCCCGCAGGGCCATGGGGTACGGCCATGCTCGACGACGCGGGCACCTTCTGTGCCACCACCAACGCCACCCCCGAGACCTCCTTCGCCCCACGCCACGGTGTGGATGCCCCGGCTGACACGACCGGAAACCGCCTGTTCCGGGTGGGGTGGAGCACAAGTGACGATCGCGTACGCGCCGAATGCGCCGGTGTGCACCCCCCTGACGGCTCCCGCCGGGCCCCGGCGGTGTGGCTCAGGAGCGCCCGAGGTGCGCGAGGACCTGCTTGGGGCGGTTGGTGATGATCGCGTCGACCCCGAGCCGCAGGCAGAGCTCGACGTCCTCGGGGGCGTCCACCGTCCAGACGTGCACCTGGTGGCCGGCCTTCTGGAGCCGCAGGATGACGGCCGGGTGGTTCCGGACGATCCGGATGGACGGCCCCGCCACGCGCGCGCCCGCGGGGAGGCGCCCGTCGCGCAGGCGCGGGGTGACGAACTGGGTCAGCGAGACCGTCGGCAGGGTCGGGGCGGCGGCGGAGACCCGCTGGAGGGAGCGGGCCGAGAAGCTCATGATCCGTACGGGGGACTCCTCGGCCGCCACGGGCGCGTGCAGGCCGAAACGCTTCAGGAGCGCGAGCAGCCGCTCCTCGACCTGGCCCGCCCAGCGGGTGGGGTGCTTGGTCTCGATGGCCAGCTCGACCCGGCGGCCGGCGTCGGCGACCAGCTCCAGGAGCCGTTCCAGGGTGAGGACCGAGGTGTAGCCGGGATCGCTCCAGTCGGGGCTCTCGCCGGGCTCGCCGGAGTTCTCGCGCTCCGCGAACTCGCGCCGGGCGCCGAAGTCGAGCGCGGCCAGGTCGGCGAGTTCGAGGGTGGAGACGGCGCCCCGGCCGTTGGAGGTCCGGTCGACGCGGCGGTCGTGGACGCAGACGAGGTGCCCGTCGGCCGTCAGCCGGACGTCGCACTCCAGGGCGTCGGCGCCGTCCTCGATGGCCTTCACGTAGGCGGCCAGGGTGTGTTCGGGGGCGTCCTCGGAGGCCCCGCGGTGGGCGACGACCTGGACGGGGACACGATGCGGGTGCTGCCGTGCGTGGGTCACCGCGTCATGGTGCCATTGGCGGGGGCGCCCCGGCACCCGAAACCTGCCCGTTCTGTCCGGTTATAAAGGATGGAGGGCAGATGCACAGCTCCGCCTTACCGCCGTCTGACGCCGGGTGGGAAAGGCTGGGCACAGCACCCTGGAGCGAGCGCCGGAGGGGACGGGGGACGACCCCGCTCCCGAGGCGGTGGACGATGATGAACGCACGGCGGTGATCGGTACGAGACGCTGATCAGCGCACGGCGGCGACCGGCGCGCGACACCGGTCGGCGCACGACGAGCAGTGGCCCACGAGCAGTGAACGACGAGGAGAGCGAGCTGTGAGCACCGAGAACGAGGGCACCGAGGTTCCGGCGGACCCGACTGCCCCGTCCGCCCCCGCCGCGCCTCCGGTGCCCGCCGCGCCCCCCGCCCAGCCGCCGGCGGCGCCCGCGTCCCAGGCGCCCGCGCCCCAGGAGCAGCCCGCGGCCCCGCCCGTACCCCCGGTCCCGGCGTCCGCGCCGACCCACGCGCCGACTCCCGCCCCGGAGGCGGCGCAGGCCCCGGCGCCCGCTCCCGAAGCGGCGCAGCCGGCCCCCGCGTACGCGCCCGCTCCCGCTCCCGTCCCGGCGCCCGCCCCCGCTCCGGCCCACGCCCCCGCTCCGGCGCCCGCCGCCGCGGGCGCCGGGTGGCCGCCCGCGCCGCCGGCCGTGCCGGTGTGGGGCGAGCCGGCCCCCGCGCAGCCCCCGGCGGCCCCGCGCAGGCGCAACGGCGGCCTGGTGGCGGCGGTCCTGGTGGCGGCGCTGGTCGCGGGTGGCATCGGCGGCGGCGTCGGCTACTGGGCGGCCCAGCGCGAGGACGTCGGCCGGAACGGTTCGACGACGGTCTCCTCGTCCGAGGCCCCGGCCTCCTTCAAGCGGGAGCCCGGCACGGTCGCGGCGGTCGCGGCGCAGGCGCTGCCGAGCGTGGTCACCATCCAGGCGAAGTCCGGCGGTGCCCAGGGCGAGGGCGGGACCGGCACCGGTTTCGTCTACGACCAGGAGGGCCACATCGTCACCAACAACCACGTGGTGGCCTCGGCGGCGGACGGCGGCACGCTCTCCGCGACCTTCTCGGACGGCAGGACGTACGACGCGGAGGTCGTCGGCCGGGCCGAGGGCTACGACGTGGCCGTGATCAAGCTGAAGGAGGCCCCCAAGGGCCTGAAGCCGCTGCCCCTGGGGAACTCGGACCGGGTGGCGGTCGGCGACTCGACGATCGCGATCGGCGCCCCCTTCGGGCTGTCCAACACGGTCACGACCGGCATCATCAGCGCCAAGAACCGCCCGGTGGCCTCCGGTGACGGCGGCCGCAGCAACTCGTACATGAGCGCCCTCCAGACGGACGCGTCGATCAACCCGGGCAACTCGGGCGGCCCGCTGCTCGACGCGGGCGGCGCGGTCATCGGCATCAACTCGGCGATCCAGTCCACCGGCGGCAGCGGTTTCGGCCAGTCGCAGGCGGGCTCGATCGGCCTCGGCTTCGCGATTCCGGTCAACCAGGCGAAGGCGGTGGCCGAGCAGTTGATCAAGACCGGCAAGCCGGTCTACCCGGTGATCGGCGCGACCGTGAACATGAACGAGGAGGGCAAGGGCGCGCGGATCGCCGAGCAGGGCGCGGGCGGCAGCGACCCGGTGACGCCGAACGGCCCGGCGGCCAAGGCGGGCCTCAAGCCCGGCGACGTGATCACGACCTTCGGCGACCACGTGATCGACAGCGGCCCGACGCTCATCAGCGAGATCTGGACCCACAAGCCGGGCGACTCGGTGAAGCTCACCTACGAGCGCGGCGGCAAGGCGACGACGACCACGGTCGTCCTCGGCGAGCGCACCGGCGACAGCTGAGGCACGCGCGCGCGTACGGGCGGACCTCGCGGTGGTGGGACACGCGGTTTCGCCGGTACGCGCGCGTGGGGGTGGAAAAAGGGGAACGGCGCCGGGGAGGAGAGACCCCGGCGCCGCTCTTCCGCGCGTGGTGCGGGCACCGCCCGCGTCCGGCCTAGGCCGTGTCCCGCGAAGATCCGCCGGACAGGACCTAGCGGCGCGGCTGCTCCTGCCCCGGGTAGCCGGTCGCGGAGGGGGCGCCCCAGTTGTTGTCGGCGTTGAGGGTGGCCTGGATGTCGCCGATGTCGATGCGCTGGACGGGGCGGGCGGTGGTCTCCTCGTCGCCCATGATGAGCATGGGGTCGAACATCACGATGGCGGCGGCGAGCACCAGGAAGACGAGCGGTCCGACCAGCAGCGGCAGCACGTCGAAGATGGTGGTGGCGGCGGAGGTGGAGACCGCGTGGGCGCTGTGGTCGACCTGCACGCCGACGGCGGCCATGCCCGTGTAGTGCATGCCGGTCACGGCGATGCCCATGATGACGCTCGCGCCGAGGCTGGCGCCGAAGCCGCGGACGGAGACGGCGGCCCAGAGGGCGGCGGTCGCGGCGACGACGGCGATGAGGATGGAGAGGGCGACGGTGCCGGGCGCGTACGTCATGGTGCCGTTCATCCGCATCGCGGCCATGCCCAGGTAGTGCATGCCGGCGACGCCGAGGCCGGTGAAGAGGCCGGCGGCGCCCAGCGGGACCGGGCCGGCGCCGCGGTAGCCGACGGTGAAGACGCCGGCGCCGACGACGACCACGGCGACGAGCAGGCTGAGGAAGGTCAGCGTCATGTCGTACGAGATGGTCGCCTCGCGCACCTGGAAGCCGAGCATCGCGATGAAGTGCATGGTCCAGATGCCGCACCCGATGGACGCGGCCCCGAGCGCCAGCCACCCGGGCTTCCGGGTCCGGCCGGTCACGAGCGAACGCACGGTGCAGCGCAGCCCCAGCGCACTGCCCAGGCATGCCATCACGTAGCCCACGAGGGGCGTGACCATCCCGTAGCTGAAACCGTCGATCGTGCCCTGCACCGTGTGTCCCTCAGTTCTTCTCGCGGAAGCGGAATGCCGTGAGCGGACTCTAACCCGGCCATTCGGATGATCTTCAGGCACCCGGGGCACTCCGGATCCACCGGGCGCTCCGCCACCCATCACCGCGAACCACCACAAGATCATCCCCGCCGTCCCGCCCCCTCCGGAGCGGTCCGGCGGCCGCCGTGGTCGGTACGGCCGCCGGGCCGCGGGTGCCGGGTGCCGGTCGGTGGTCGGCGGCCGGCGGGTGTCGGTCAGCGGGTGCCCGGTGCGGGGACGCGGCCCCGGTCGAAGGGGAGGTCGAGCATGCGGATGGCGTTGCCCCGCAGCAGCTTGTAGACGACCTCGTCGGGGAGTCCGGCGACGTGGTCCGCCGCGACCTGCCTGGTGTGCGGCCAGGTCGAGTCGACGTGGGGGTAGTCGGTCTCGAAGGTGGCGTTGTCGACGCCGACGGTCTCGATGGCCTCGATGCCGTGCTTGTCGCGGAAGAAGCAGCAGAAGATCTGCCGGTAGTAGTACAGGGACGGGGGCTCGGGGATCAGGTCGCGGACCCCGCCCCAGGCCCGGTGCTCCTCCCACACGTCGTCCGCGCGCTCCAGGGCGTACGGGATCCACCCCATCTGGCCCTCGCTGTACGCCAGCTTCAGCCTCGGGAACTTCACCAGGACCCCGCTGAACAGGAAGTCCATCATCGAGGCCATCGCATTGTTGAAGCTCAGCGCCGCCTGCACCGCGGGCGGCGCGTCCGGCGACGCCGCGGGCATCTGGCTGCTCGACCCGATGTGCATGTTCACCACCGTCCCCGTCTCCTCGCAGGCGGCGAAGAACGGGTCCCAGTACCCGGAGTGGATCGACGGCAGTCCCAGGTAGGTCGGGATCTCCGAGAACGTCACCGCCCGCACCCCGCGCGCGGCGTTGCGCCGGATCTCCGCCACGGCCAGTTCGACGTCCCACAGGGGGATCAGGCAGAGCGGGATCAGCCGGCCGCCGCTGTCACCGCACCACTCCTCCACCATCCAGTCGTTGTACGCGCGCACGCACGCCAGGGCGACCTCCTTGTCCCGGGCCTCCGCGAACGTCTGGCCGCAGAAGCGCGGGAACGTCGGGAAGCACAGGCTGGCCTCCACGTGGTTCATGTCCATGTCGGCGAGCCGCGCCTTCGGGTCCCAGCACCCCCGCCGCATCTGCTCCCGGGTGATCCCGTCCAGCGTCATCTCGTCCCGGGAGAACCCGACCGCGGCGATGATCCGCTTGTACGGGAAGATCCCGTCCTCGTACCGCCACCAGTCGGTGAGCTGGCCCTCGGGGTCGGTCGTGAAGCGGTACTTGCCGCCGACGTACTCCAGCTCCCCGATGCCGGCGGTGAAGGGTTTCGGTCCCCGGTCGCGGTACTTGCGCGGCAGCCAGGTCTCGAAGAGGTGGGCGGGTTCGATCACGTGATCGTCCACGCTGATCACCTTCGGGAGATCCATGGTGCCGCTGTCGTCGGTGGCCACGTCGCTTACCCCCTGCCGTTCGCCGGTCTCCCGGCAAGAATCTGACGATCCGTCAGTTGGAGGTTATGGCGAACCCCCGCAAGCGGCAAGGCTGACGCGGCGACGGCACCTCTTGTCAGATGAGCGCCGATCCGCTGAACTGACGCATCGTCAGAATCGGTGTCGGAAGGAGCCCGATGGAAACGCTCTGGCTCGACGGAGCCCAGTGGACAGCCGTCCTCCGGATCGGACTCGGCCTGTGGTGGCTGGAGAGCTGGCGGCACAAGGACAAGAAGGACTGGTTCGCGGGCGGCGGCATCCGCTGGGCGGCGGGCGTGGCGGCCGAACACCGCTGGGACGTCGTGCGCCGGGGCTTCGACCTCGTGGTGAAGCCCCGCCCCCGGCTGATGGCCCACCTCGTCGCCCACGCGGAGCTCGCCCTCGGCCTCGGCCTGGTCCTCGGCTTCCTGACACCGATCGCCCTGCTCGCCGGCCTGGCCCTCAACCTGATCTACCTGGTCCTGATGATCCACGACTGGGGCGAGCAGGGCCAGAACCTCATGATGGCGCTGATCTCGTCCGTCGGCTTCTTCACCCTGTCCTGGCAGACGTGGTCGCTGGACGCGGCTCTGGGCCTCTTCCCGTGACCCCGGCGCCCCACCCGCCCGGCGGCCCGGCCCGGCACGGGGTGTGCGGGCAGCCGGTAGGCTGTAGCCGCTCCGTGCCGGGTGCGGCGGGGCGTGGGTGGGTTGCCCGAGCGGCCTAAGGGAACGGTCTTGAAAACCGTCGAGGCAGCGATGTCTCCGTGGGTTCAAATCCCACACCCACCGCAGTGGGCCAGGGCGCGTGCGCACCGGCCGGAAGGGGTGTCCCGGATCAGGGGCACCCCTTCGTCGTACGGTCCCGGGGAGGGCGAGAGGGAGGGGTGGGTGTGGGGGCGGAGCGGGTGGCGTATGTGCGGTTCGAAGGGGTGGTGCGGCATGAGCGGGGGCACTTTCCCGGGGTGTTCGTGCTCGCCAACGAGCTGGCCGCGCAGGGGCGGTTGACCGAGGAGCAGTACCGCTTCTGGCGGGCCAACAACGACTGGTACGACGCCCGTTACCCCAACCCGACCCACGTCGACCCGAGTGTCTACGACCCCCGGGAGCATCCTGGGGCCGTCGCCTGGTTCAAGACCTCCGCACACGAACTCATCGCGCGCGTCGACGGTTACCTGGAACTCCTGGCCGCCCATGGTGTCGTGTGCCGCCGCCGCGAGTCCTCGGACCCCGGCCGGGTCCTCTACGAGGACGAGTACCAGGTCGTGGTGGCCGGGGACGCCTAGGCGTGGGGGTGGCTGCGGGCCTGGGGGCTGTTCAGGCAGAGGGCGATGTTCCGGACCGCCGCCGTGAGTTCCTCGATCACCCGGGCCGCCTGCTCGGCGTTGTGGAAGGCCGGCGGGGAGGTGAGCGAGCGGCTCAGCTCCTCCGCGGCCCGGACCGCCGGTGCCGCGTCCCCGAACGACTCCGCCAGGGAGGACGCGGCGGTGGCGGCGGCCGTGGCTGTCGCCGTGGCCGTGTCCGTGGCTGTGGGGGAGGTCGTCGGGAAGGCCGATGCGGGATCGGTCTCCGGGGATGCGGACGGGGCGGAAGAAGGGGCCGGGAAGGGGTACTGCTCGGTGGGGTCCGGGCGGTGTTCCTCGAAGGAGGGCGGTGCGAAGGAGGGCCGGGGCGGGGTGGGCTGGGGGAAGGCCGCCGAGGGGAAGGGGGCGGTGGCCTGCGGGTCCTCTTGCGGGTGCGGCGCCGTCGGGCCCTGGGCGTGGGCCGGGGAGGGCGACGGAACGTGGGCCGACGCGTGGGCGGGTGTGTGGGACGGGATGTGGGGCTGGGGGTGCGGGGGGACCGTGAGGTGGCCGTACGCCATCGGGGTCTCCGGGGCCTGCGGGGCCTGGGGGATCAGGGGGGCCTGCGAGGGCTGCGGGGCCGGAGGAGCCAGAGGAGCCAGGAGGGCTTGCGGGGACTGGAGGGGCTGGGGGGATTGAGGGGCCTGGAGGGTCTGTGAAGGCTGCTGGGTCCGGAGGGACGGAGTCTGGGGCGCCTGGAGGGCCTGCGGAGACTGGGGCGCCTGGAAGGGATGAGGGGCCTGCGGAGTCTGGGGAGCCAGGAGAGGCTGCGGGGACTGCGGGGACTGGAGGGGCTGGGGGGCCTCGTGGGTGTGGCGGGCTCGGGGGAGGAAGAGGTGGTCGAAGCCGGGGAAGGCCGGGGTGCCGGGGTGCGCGGCCGGCTGCGGGTACTCGCTCTGCCACTGCGCGCGGTAGTGCGCGACCTGGTCCTCGCAGGTGGCGCGGGCGTGGAAGACCGCCGTGTCCTCGCCCAGGTCCGGGTACCAGAGGTTCGGCCCGGGGAAGCGGACGGTCCGCATGCGCGGCTTGATCTGCTCGGCGCAGCCCATGCAGCAGCCCTCCGGCACGAGCAGCGGGATGCCGCCGCTCTGCTCGGGGACGCGGGGGCCGCCCTCGGGGGAGTACTCGCCGTGGTGGCAGGGCGGGAGTTCGCCGCAGGCCCGGCAGACCGCGTAGTGCTCGGGCAGGACCTGCCAGTCCTGACTGGCGGGCGCGCACCAGTGCTTCGGCGCGGAGCGGGGCAGGTTCTCGTCGCGGAGGACCAGGACCACCGGCCGCTTGTAGAAGTCGGTGCGGTCGGAGGCCGGCTTGACCGGCTGGTTGTTGAAGCGCCGCAGTTCGTTGGCGTGCCACCAGAGTTCGACGTGGTCGCGCCACGCCTTCTCGTACGCCTCGGGCCAGCGCTCGCCGGGGTATCCGGTGATCTCCAGGACCCGCCACGCGCGCCGGTCGAGCACGACCAGGGCGCCGGCCCGCAGCCGCAGATGGGTTCCCTCGTCCATCTCGTCCGGCCAGTCGTGGCGGCCGATGAGGGTGGGCTGGTCGGGGAGCCACCTGCGAGTCTGCATGCCACGCTCCTAGACGATGGAACTTCTGGGTTTCAACTGGGGCAGTAGGTGACATTCTCAATAATTTAGGCGGAGGTGTGGGGCTTAGACACGCGCATATCTCCTTTCGCTTGCGGGGCGAAAGAAGCCGCCGGACCGGCCATTTCGCCTCTCCCACCGGGGCGGTGGGGCACGGGCGCCGGGGCCGGGGCGGGGAGCCGCGGGGGCGTCCCGCAGGGGCCGGAACACCCACTCGTACGTGTGACACCGCGTCCTCCGTGACGGCCCGTAGGTATGCATTGCCCCGGGCGCGGGCCGTTTCGGGTCCCGGGAGGGGTTTCGCGGGCCGGTGGAGTGGTAAAAGCGGTGTCCTTCGCCGGTGGGCTTCCGCGACGATGCGGGAGCTCCGGAGTGCCGGGGCACCGGCTCGGGCGCCGGAAGGCGCCGTACGCGACGGCGTGGAGGGTTTCGTGGTCAGGATCGTGCTCGTGCGGGGGGACATCACCGCCCAGGCGGCGGACGCCGTGGTCAACGCCGCGAACTCCTCCCTGCTCGGCGGCGGCGGGGTGGACGGCGCCATCCACCGGAAGGGCGGCCCGGAGATCCTCGCCGCCTGCCGGGAGCTGCGCCGCTCCCACTACGGCAAGGGGCTGGCCACCGGGCGCGCGGTCGCGACCACGGCCGGGCGGCTGCCGGCGCGGCACGTGATCCACACCGTGGGGCCGGTCTGGTCGGCGGACGAGGACCGGTCCGGGCTGCTGGCCTCCTGCTACCGCGAATCGCTCCGGGTGGCCGACGAGTTGGGGGACCGTACGGTCGCCTTCCCGGCCGTCTCCACGGGCGTCTACGGCTGGCCGCTCGACGACGGTGCGCGGATCGCGGTCCGTGCGGTGCGGGAGGCGGAGGCGGCGGGCACGGCGGTCGAGGAGGTTCGCTTCGTCCTCTTCGACACGACCGCGTACGCCTCCTTCGCGGCGGCCGTCGCGGAGGACGCGGCGGCCGTCGCGGACGGCGCGGCGAAGGACGCGAACGGCGCGGAGGGCGCGGGGAAGACCGGCGAGGCCGGGGAGGTCGGCGAGACCGGTGAGGCCGACGGGGGCGACGCGGGGAAGGCGTAGCCGCTCCCCTCGCGCGCGGGCGCGGGCCGAAGCGTCATCTACACGTCCGGCTCGACCGGGCGCCCCCCCCGCGCGGGCGCGGGCCGAAGAGGTCGGTGACGCGGCCGAACAGAAGGGCTCCCCTGGCGCGCGGGCGCCGGAAAGGCGGAGCCCTTCTCGTGATCGGCGGGTGCGAGCGGAGGCTTTTCGCGGCACCCCGCTCGAAAGCCTTTTCCTCTCCCTCCTCTTCCGTTCGGGACCGTGCGGGGCTCGCGCGTTCCCGTGGTCCGTTTTTCCGGAGGGGGTGGCGGAACGCTTCCTCTCTTGCGGCGTACCGGTTCCGGGGTCTCCGGGCCCGCCGTCCCGCCCCCGAACTGGGAGTTCTCGGTGGTGAGGGGTTTATCGGCTTGTCCTCACGCTTGAGGGGGAATCGGACCGTCCGGTGTGGTTCGCCGGGGATTCGGTGGGCAATTCTGGTGTCGCGACGTCGAGCAGAGAACGACCGGGGCGGAGGGCCGACCTCCTTGGTCAGGGCCGTGGTTCACGGCTTTCGTACAACGGGCGAGTCCCGGTTTTTCCTTCGCAGCACCCTGCGTAGCACTCAGTCTTCAGTTCCCGGAGGAACAGACATGGCAAGCATCCGTACCGCCCGCATCGTTGCCTTCGCCGCCGCCCTGCCGCTCGCCGCCGCCCTCTTCGGCGGCGTGGCCCAGGCCGACAACGGCGGCTTCGCGGACGACGGATCGAACACGAGCGTCGCCACGATCATCGGCAGCGGCGTGGGCGGCAGCAACAACGGCAACGCGACCACCACACAGCAGGTGGCGACCGGTTCCGGTGCCTCCAACCAGAACAACACGGCCAGCGTGAACGGCTCCGCCTTCACCCACATCTCCCAGGCGAACAACACCGTCAACTTCCTCCCGTGGTGGTGACGACCCCGGGGGACCGGCCCGAGGGGGCGGTCCGAGGGGGCGTGACCACGAGGTGAACGGCGGCCCGTGCGGCGGTACTTCGGTACCGGCGCGCGGGCCGCCGCCGTGTTCTCCCGTGGCACCCTCCGACCGCCCCCGGGCCGCCGCCGTGTTCTCCCGTGGCATCCTCCGACCGCCCCCGGCCCGCCGGTCCGTTTCCCGGGTGCGCCTTGACACGACGGAGGTATCTGACGGACAGTCAGAAACCTCCATCGTCCCCCTCGGGAGGCCGTCCCGTGCACCTCGCCCCGACCGAGCGGCAGCTCCGGCTGCGCGCCGAACTCCGCGCGTACTTCCGCGAGACGATGCCCGACGGGCCGCCCCCGTCCGGCGACGGCCCGGCCCAGCGCCGGCTGCTCCGGAGGATCGGCGCCGACGGCCTCCTCGGCCTCGGCTGGCCGGAGGAGTACGGCGGGCAGGGGCGCGGCCCCGACGAGCAGTTCGTCTTCTTCGACGAGGCGTACCGGGCCGGCGCCCCCGTCTCGATGGTCACCCTCAACACCGTCGGCCCCACCCTCATGCGGTACGGCACCGAGGAGCAGAAGGCCGCCCTGCTGCCCGGCATCCTGCGCGGCGAGACCGTCTTCGCCATCGGCTACAGCGAGCCCGAGGCGGGCACCGACCTGGCCTCGCTGCGGACCCGGGCCGTCCGCGACGGCGACTCCTGGGTCGTCGACGGGCAGAAGGTCTTCACCTCGAACGCGCAGAACGCCGACTGGATCTGGCTGGCCTGCCGCACCGACCCCGGGGCGCCCCCGCACCGGGGCATCTCCATCGTCCTCGTGCCCACCGACGCCCCGGGCTTCTCCTGGACCCCGATCGAGACCGTCGGCGGCCTCACCACCACCGCCACCTACTACGACGGCGTGCGCGTCCCGGCCGGGAACCTCGTCGGCGAGGAGCACGGCGGCTGGGGGCTCATCACCAACCAGCTCAACCACGAGCGGGTCGCGCTGGCCGCGATCGGCATGCAGGCCGAGGACTTCTTCGCCGCCGCGCTGGACCGCGCCCGCACCCCCGATCCGGCGACCGGCGCCCGCCGGATCGACGAGCCCTGGGTGCGCGTCCGGGCCGCCGAGGCGCACGCCCGGCTGGCGGCGACCCGTCTCCTCAACTGGCGGTTGGTGGGCGAGGTCGGGGCCGGCCGGCTGAGCCCCGGCGACGCCAGCGGGGTGAAGTTCGCGGGCACCGAGTCGGCGGTCGAGGTGTACCGGATCTGCCAGGAGATCGCGGGCGATGCGGGGACCGTACGGGCGGGATCGCCGGGCGCGGTCGACGGCGGCGAGCTGGAGCGGATGAACCGCGCCGCCCAGATCAACACCTTCGGCGGCGGGGTCAGCGAGGTGCAGCGGGAGATCGTCGCCCGCGCCCGCCTCGGCATGAGCGGAAGGGGACGGCGATGACGGCGGGGCCGGAGGACGAGGACGGCTTCCACGCGCGCCTGCGCGCGTACGAGGGGAAGCCCGCCGCCACCGCCGGGCGCGGCAAGGACCCGGTGAACCTGCCGATGATCCGGCACTGGTGCGAGGCGATGGGCGACGCCCACCCCGCGTACCGGGGGCCGGACGCGGTCGCGCCGCCCGCGATGCTCCAGGCGTGGACGATGGGCGGCCTCTCCGGGCACGCCGACCGGTCGGAGGCGTACGGGGAACTCCTCGGCCTCCTCGACGGCGCCGGGTACACCTCGGTGGTCGCCACCGACTGCGAGCAGGAGTACCTGCGCCCGCTCCGCCCCGGCGACACGATCACCTTCGACACGGTCGTCGAGTCGGTCTCGCCGCGCAAGACGACCAGGCTGGGCACCGGCCACTTCGTGACCACCCGCACCGACGTGCGGACCGGCGGGGAACTCGCCGGCACCCACCGCTTCCGCATCCTCAAGTACGCCCCCGCCGCCCGCGGAACGGCCCCCGGCCCCCCGGAGCCCCCGAAGGCGGCGCCCCGGCGGCCCCGGCCGGTGGTCAACCGGGACAACGCCGGTTTCTGGGAGGGCGTCGCCGAGCACCGGCTGCTCATCCAGCGCTGTACGGCCTGCGGCGCCCTCCGCTTCCCCTGGCTGCCGGGGTGCGCCGCGTGCGGGTCGCCGGAGTGGGACACCGTCGAGGCGGGCGGCGGGGGGACCGTGCACTCGTACGTCGTCATGCACCATCCGCCGTTCCCCGCCTTCGATCCGCCGTACGCGGTCGGGCTGATCGAGCTGGCCGAGGGCGTCCGGATGATCAGCAACGTCGTCGGGGTGCCGTACGACGAGGTGCGGATCGGGATGCCGGTGCGGCTGGAGTTCCAGCGGGTCGACGAGGAACTGGAACTGCCCGTCTTCCGGGCGTCGGAAGGGGAGCGCTGACATGGACTTCACGCCCACCGAGGAGCAGGAGGCCGCGCGGGAGCTGGCCGCCCGGATCCTCGGCGACCTCGCCACCCACGAGCGGCTCGCCGCCGCCGGGAGCGGCACGGACGCCGAACTGTGGAAGGCGTTGTGCGCGGCCGGACTGCCCGCCGCCGTCGAGGAGATCGGGCTGCTGGGCCTCGTCCTGCTCCTGGAGGAGCAGGGCCGGGTGACCGCGCAGGTCCCGCTCGCCGCGACCGGGGCGTACGGGCTCCTCGCCGTCGCCCGGCACGGCACCGCCGAGCAGCGGGACCGGCTCCTGCCCGGACTGCGCGAGGGGACGGCCGTGGCGACCGGCGCCTTCCCGGCGACCGGGGCGGTGACCGCGACCGGTACGGTCATCGCGACCGGTGCGGGGGACCCCGGGCGCGGTCGGCTCACCGGCGGGGTGGGCTGGGTGCCGTGGCTGCGGGACGCCACCCACGTGCTCGTGCCGGACGCGGAGCGCGTGCTGTGGCTGGTGCGGACCGAGGACGCCGGGGTCGAGCCCGTCGAGCTGACCGCGCCCTGGTCGGCCGGGCGGCTGGTCCTCGACGACACCCCCGCCGAACGGCTCGGGCGGGCACCGGAGGCGTACGAGGACGTGCTCGCCGTCGCCCGGACGGCCTTCGCGGGGCTCCAGGCCGGGGTCTGCGCCGGTTCGCTGGCGCGGGCCGTCGCGTACACCTCCGTACGGGAGCAGTTCGGCCGCCCGCTCGCCACCCGCCAGGCGGTCCAACTGCGCGCCGCCGACGCCTACATGGACACCGAGGCCATCCGCGTCACCGCCTACGAGGCGGCCTGGCGCGCCGACACCGGCCGCCCCGGCGCGGCGGCGGCGCTGACGGCGGCCTGGTGGGCGTCCGAGGCGGGCAAGCGGGTCGTGCACAGCGGACAGCACCTGCACGGCGGCATGGGCGCCGACCTCGACCACCCCGTCCACCGCCACTTCCTGTGGGGCCGGCAGCTCGACGCCTACCTGGGCGGCGGCACCGCGCTCCTCGCCGCACTCGGCGACCTGCTCGCGGAAGCGGAACCGGGAGCGGGCCCGGAAGCGAGCCCAGGACCGGACCCGGACCCGACCCCCGAGGGAGAGAGCCGGTGAAGGCGCTGCCGCAGGCCGGGGACGCACTGCCCCCGCTGGAGATCGCGGTCACCCGCACCCTGATCGTCGCCGGGGCCGTCGCCTCCCGCGACTACCAGGACGTGCACCACGACGCCGAGGCGGCCAGGGAGAAGGGCTCCCCGGACGTCTTCATGAACATCCTGACCACGAACGGGCTGGTCGGCCGGTACGTCACCGACCACTTCGGCCCGCGCTCGGTGCTCCGCGCCCTCACGATCCGGCTCGGCGCCCCCAACCACCCCGGCGACACCATGACGCTGACCGGCACGGTCGTGGAGGTGGCCGAGGGGCCGGACGGCACCGCCACCGCCCGGGTCCGGATCGCCGGGGCCAACGGCCTGGGCCACCACGTCACCGGCACGGCCACCGTGGAGGTGCCCCGATGAGCCTGCGCCACCCCGACCTGCTCGGCGGCCGGGCCGCCGTCGCCGGCATCGGCGCGACCGCGTTCTCCAAGGACTCCGGCCGCAGCGAACTCTCCCTCGCCGTCGAGGCGGTGCGCGCCGCCCTCGACGACGCCGGGCTCGCCCCCGGGGACGTGGACGGCCTCGTCACCTTCACCATGGACACCAACCCGGAGATCACCGTCGCCCAGGCGGCCGGCATCGGCGAACTCTCCTTCTTCTCCCGCGTCCACTACGGCGGCGGCGCCGCCTGCGCCACCGTCCAGCAGGCGGCGCTCGCCGTCGCCGCCGGGGTCGCGGAGGTCGTCGTCTGCTACCGGGCCTTCAACGAGCGCTCCGGCCGCCGCTTCGGCTCCGGGGTGCAGCACCGCGAGCCCTCCGCCGAGGGCGCCGCGCTCGGCTGGCAGCTGCCCTTCGGACTGCTCACCCCCGCCTCCTGGGTCGCCATGGCCGCCCAGCGGTACCTGTACGAGTACGAGCTCACCCCGGAGGTCTTCGGGCACGTCGCGGTCACCGACCGCCGCCACGCGGCGAACAACCCCGCCGCGTACTTCCACGGCAAGCCGATCACCCTCGCCGACCACGCCGCCTCCCGCTGGATCGCACAGCCGCTCCGGCTCCTCGACTGCTGCCAGGAGACCGACGGCGGCCAGGCGATCGTCGTCACCACCCCCGAGCGCGCCCGCGACCTGCGCCACCCGCCCGCCGTCGTGCTCGCCGCCGCCCAGGGCGCGGGCCGCAGGCAGGAGGCCATGACCAGCTTCTACCGGGACGGGCTCGCCGGACTGCCGGAGATGGGGGTGGTGGCCCGGCAGCTGTGGCGGACCTCGGGACTGCGCCCCGCCGACATCGACGTCGGCATCCTCTACGACCACTTCACCCCGTTCGTGCTCATGCAGCTGGAGGAGTTCGGCTTCTGCGGGCCGGGGGAGGGCGGGGACTTCGTCGCGGCGGACGCGCTGCCGCTCAACACCCACGGCGGGCAGCTCGGCGAGGCGTACCTGCACGGGATGAACGGCATCGCGGAGGCGGTCCGGCAACTGCGGGGGACCTCGGTCAACCAGGTGCCGGGGGCGGCCCGCGCCCTCGTCACCGCCGGCACGGGCGTCCCCACCTCGGGCCTCGTCCTGGGCACGGACGACTGACCCGGGGGCGTACGGCGGACGGGCACCCGGCAGGCGCCCGGTCGGCGGACGGCCGCCCGGAGGAAAGGGTTCCGCCCGGCGACCCTGACCCTGGTCCGACGGCGGCTCCACCCAGAGGAGGTGGGGCTGTCCCGACCCGTCCGACTTGAGGGGGACCCGGGGTCGGGACCTGGGGGCGATCCCTCCGGGGGGCCTCCGCTCCTAGCGTGGAGGCATGACTCCGCGACCCACCGGCCCCGTCTGCGCCGGCGCCTCGACGCCCGCCGTCCGGCCCGTAGAGCGCACGGCCCCGCGCACCTCCCCGCGCCAGGGCCAGAGCCCGTTCGCGTACCCCTCGTTCTCCTCGTTCGTCCGGGCCAGGGGTCCGCTGCTGCTGCGCACCGCGCGCTCCCTGACCGCCAACCCCAGCGACGCCGAGGACCTGCTCCAGACCGCGCTCACCAAGACCTTCGTGGCCTGGGAGCGCATCGAGGACCACCGTGCCCTGGACGGGTACGTGCGCCGGGCGCTGGTGAACACGCGCACCTCGCAGTGGCGCAAGCGCAAGGTGGACGAGTTCGCCTGCGACGAGCTGCCGGAGCCCTCCGGACCGGCCGCGCCGGACCCGGCCGAGCGCCAGGTGCTGCACGACGCCATGTGGCGGGCCGTGATGAAGCTGCCCGAGCGGCAGCGGCAGATGGTCGTGCTGCGGTACTACGAGGATCTCAGCGAGGCCCAGACGGCCGAGGTGCTCGGGGTGTCGGTCGGCACGGTCAAGAGCGCGGTCTCCCGGGCCCTGGGCCGGCTCCGCGAGGACCCGGAACTGACGGCGGACGTCACGGTCTGAGCGACCGGAGGAGGCCCACCGGCCCCCCCCACCGACCTCCACCGGCCCCCCCCACCGACCTCCACCGGCCCCCCCCACCGACCTCCACCGGCCCCCCATCGGCGGCCCCCACCGGCCCGCTCCGGGGTCGTCCCGAGGCCGTTCCGCACCCCCCGCCCGACCGTAGCGCTGGGCGCATCCCCCGTCTCCGCCAGTGAACACTGGCAATTTCCGTACTCCCGGGTAGTGACATACCGCGTGGTACGTGCGCAGAATCTCCACATCCCTACTGCCACGTAGCGCCCACCGGGAGGACGCCCCGTGTACAGCACCATGCAGGACGTACAGCTCACCATCAGCCGCATCCTGGAGCACGGCCGCCGGGTCCACGGCGCGTCCACCGTGACCACCTGGACGGGCGAGCCGGAGCCGCAGCGCCGCACCTTCGCCGAGATCGGGGACCGGGCCGCCCGGCTGGCCCACGCCCTGGCCGAGGACCTGGGCGTCCGGCAGGGCGAGCCGGTGGCCACTCTCATGTGGAACAACGCCGAGCACGTGGAGGCGTACTTCGCGCTGCCCTCCATGGGCGCCGTCCTGCACACCCTCAACCTGCGCCTTCCCCCCGAGCAGCTGGCCTGGATCGTCGGCCACGCCGCCGACCGCGTCGTCCTCGTCAACGGCTCCCTCCTCCCCCTCCTCGCCCCGCTCCTGCCGCACCTGCCGACGGTCGAGCACGTCGTCGTCTCCGGCCCCGGCGACCGCTCCGTCCTGGACGGCGCCGCGCCGCGCGTCCACGACTACGAGGAGCTGATCGCGGGCCGCCCGACCGCCTACGCCTGGCCCGAGCTGGACGAGCGCACGGCCGCCGCCATGTGCTACACCTCCGGCACCACCGGCGACCCGAAGGGCGTCGTCTACTCCCACCGGTCCATCTACCTGCACTCCATGCAGGTGAACATGGCCGAGTCGATGGGCCTGACCGACCAGGACACCACCTTGGTGGTCGTCCCGCAGTTCCACGTGAACGCCTGGGGCCTGCCGCACGCCACCTTCATGACCGGCATCAACATGCTCATGCCGGACCGCTTCCTCCAGCCCGCCCCGCTCGCCGAGATGATCGAGCGCGAGAAGCCGACCCACGCCGCCGCCGTCCCCACCATCTGGCAGGGCCTGCTGGCCGAGGTCACCGCGCACCCGCGCGACCTCTCCTCCATGAAGAACGTGACCATCGGCGGCGCGGCCTGCCCGCCCTCCCTGATGGCCGCGTACGACCGCCTCGGCGTCCGGCTCGTCCACGCCTGGGGCATGACCGAGACCTCCCCGCTGGGCACGATGGCGCACCCGCCGGCCGGGCTGAGCGCCGAGGAGGAGTGGCCGTACCGCGTCACGCAGGGACGTTTCCCCGCCGGCGTGGAGGGCCGGCTCGTCGGCCCCGGCGGCGAGCACCTGCCCTGGGACGGCGAGTCCGCCGGCGAACTGGAGGTGCGCGGCACCTGGATCGCGGGCGCCTACTTCGGCGGCACCGGCGGCGACCCGATCCGCCCCGAGGACAAGTTCAGCGAGGACGGCTGGCTGAAGACCGGCGACGTCGGCGTGATCAGCCCCGACGGCTACCTCACCCTCACCGACCGCGCCAAGGACGTCATCAAGTCCGGCGGCGAGTGGATCTCCAGCGTCGAACTGGAGAACGCGCTCATGGCCCACCCGGCCGTCGCCGAGGCCGCCGTCGTCGCCGTCCCGGACGAGAAGTGGGGCGAGCGCCCGCTCGCCACCGTCGTCCTCAAGGAGGGCGCCGAGGCCGACTACGCGACCCTGCGGGAGTTCCTCGCCACCGAGGGAGGCATCGCCAAGTGGCAGCTTCCGGAGCGCTGGGCGATCGTGTCGGCGGTCCCGAAGACCAGCGTCGGCAAGTTCGACAAGAAGGTTATCCGCAAGCAGTACGCGGAGGGCGGGCTGGACGTCACCCGGCTCTGACCCGCACCCGCGCGAGGAAGGGGGGCGGAGGCCGGAAACGGCCCCCGCCCCCTCGCGGTCGGTTTCCGGCCCCTTCTCAGTTGGTCCCGATCTTCGCGAGCAGGTCCACGATCCGCGCCTGCACCTCGTCGCTGTTGGAGCGCTCGGCGAGGAAGAGGACGGTCTCGCCGGAGGACAGCTCCGGCAGCCGGTCCGCGTCGAGCCCGAGCGAGGTGTAGACGACGAGCGGGGTGCGGTTGAGCTGCCCGTTCGCCCGCAGCCAGTCGATGATCCCGGCCCGGCGGCGGCGCACCTGCATGAGGTCCATGACCACCAGGTTCGGCCGGGTCTCCCCGGCCAGGGCGACCGCCTCGGTGTCCGTCGCGGCCCGCGCCACCCGCATCCCGCGCCGCTCCAGGGCGGCGGAGAGGGCGTCCGCGATGTGCTCGTTCTCCTCGATGACCAGCACCCGGGAGGGGTGCTGCTCGCTGTCGCGCGGCGCGAGCGCCTTGAGCAGGACGGCGGGATCGGCGCCGTACGCCTCGTCCCGGCCCGCCTGCCCCAGCCCGGCCGCGAGCAGCACCGGCACCTCGGCGGCGACGGCGGCCGTGCGCAGCGACTGGAGGGCGGTGCGGGTGATGGGCCCGGTCAGCGGGTCGACGAAGAGCGCGGCCGGGAAGGCGGCGATCTGCGCGTCGACCTCCTCGCGGGAGTGCACGATCACCGGCCGGTAGCCGCGGTCGCTCAGCGCCTGCTGGGTGGCGACGTCCGGCGCGGGCCAGACGAGCAGCCGGCGCGGGTTGTCGAGCGGCTCCGGGGGCAGTTCGTCGTCGACGGGCAGCGGGGCGGGCCGGTTGACGACCTCGACCGCGCCCCCGGGGCCGTCCAGCGGCTCGGGCCCCTCCGCGGAGCCCTCGGCGGGCGCCCCTATGGCGTAGGCGCGGCCCCGCCCCTCGGACGGCGCGGGCACCGGCACGGGCGCGGGCAGGGGGACGGAAGCGGGCGCGGGCGCGGCGGCCGGCGGATCGGCCTCCGGCGGCGTCGCCAGCCTGCGACGGCGCCCGGAACCGCCCGACGGAGCCGGCGCGGGCGCGGGCGGGGCGAACGGCACGCCCTGCCCCAGGGTGCGCACGCTGAACGCCCGCCCCTGCGTGGCGTCCTTCGGCATCGGCAGCTCGGGCGGCAGCGGAACGGACCCGGTGCCGTTCGCCCCGGCCGCCGGAAGCGGGTGCGGCTGCGGCGGCGTGTGCCCGGCGGGCACGTCCCGCACGGCCTCGTGACCGCCCGCCCGCACCATGTCGTTCTTCGTTACGGGCTCCGCGCCGGTCACCGTCACGCCCCCGGCCGAGCCCTCCCCCCCAGGCCCCGCCCCGCTCTCCCCCTCTTCCCGATCCACCTCGGCCGGCGGCAGCGCGAACGGCGTCCGGGGCCCGGCCTCGGCCGCGGCGGCCCGCTCCTGCGCGGCGGCGAGCGCCCGCCTGCGCCGCCCGCTCGGCGGCCGCTCCCCGTCCGTCTCGACAACGGCGGGCAACACGGCCGCGGGCGCACCACCGGGCACGGGGGCACCACTGGGCACGGGCGCACCACCGGGCACGGGCATGCCGCTCGGCACGGGCGCATCGCTGGGCATGGAGGCATTGCCGGGCACGGGCATGCCGCTGGGCACGGGCGCATCGCTGGGCATGGAGGCGCCACCGGGCATGGGCGCACCACCGGGTGCAGGCACACCACTGGGCAGGGGCACCCCGCTCGGCACGGGCATCCCGGCCGGAGGCACGGGCATTCCGGCGGGGGCCGCAGGGGTCCCGGCCTGCGCCACCGGCATCCCGGCCTGGGCCGCGGGGGTTCCGGTCTGTGCCACCGGCATCCCGGCCTGGGGCGCGGGTGCTCCGGTCTGCGCCGTCGGCAGTCCGGCCGGAGCCACGGGCATCCCGGTCTGCGCCACCGGCGCTCCGGTCGCAGCCGCGGGCAGCGCCGGGGCGGGGGCCGGAGCCGGGATCCGGGGCTTCGCGGGCGCCGGGACCGGCGCCTGGGTCTGGTTCGACGCCTGGCCCGGAGCCTGGTCCGGGGTCTGGTTCGACGCCTGGCCCGGGTTCTGGCCCGGGGTCTGGTGCGCAGCCTGGCCCGGGTTCTGGGCCGGGTTCTGGTCCGAGGCCGGGGCCGGGGCCCCGGTCGGCTCGACGGCGACGCCCTGCGGCGGCACGGCGGCACCGAGCGCGGCCCGCTCCTGGGCCCCCTCGGCGGCCGTCACCACGGCGCCCTCCGCCGGACGGCCCCGGCGGCGGCCGGTGGGCTCGACGCCCGTGGTCTGCTGGGCGGGGATCAGCTCGGCGGAACCGGCGGTCTCCTCCGCGACGCGCGCCCGGCGGCGCCCGCCGCCCGTGGACACCGCCACGGCGCCGGGGCCCTCCTCCGGGGCGACCGGGCTCTCCAGGAAGGCGTCCGTGGAACCGCGCCGGGCCCGCCGCCGACCGGAACCGGGAGCGCCGCCGGAGCTCTCGCCCCCGGACGCCTGCGCGGGAAGCGCGGCCACGGCCGCCCCCGGCGCACCGGCGGCGGGCTTCGGCTCCGCCGCGGCCCCGGGCGCGTCCGCCCGCTCGGCGCCCCGCTCCGGCACCGTTTCGAGGTCGGTGGAGGGGACGGTGCCCCG
Source organism: Streptomyces termitum (assembly GCF_014650175.1). Classification (GTDB taxonomy): domain Bacteria; phylum Actinomycetota; class Actinomycetes; order Streptomycetales; family Streptomycetaceae; genus Streptomyces; species Streptomyces termitum. The sequence goes on along the minus strand of NZ_BMUL01000017.1, from coordinate 798 downwards.
GCCCGCGCCGATCGGCACCTCCAGGACGTACGCGCCGCCGCTCGTCCCCGGCACCTCGTGGGTCTGCACGACACCGCCGTGCGCCGCCACGATGCCGCGCACGATGGGCCCGTGCACCGGGTCGCCGCCCGCGTACGGACCGCGGACCTCGATGCGGACGACCTCGCCGCGCTGGGCCGCCGCGACCACGATCGTCGAATCGGCGGGCGCGGCGGAGCCCTGCGCAGAGGCCCGCGTCTTGCCGGTGGCGTCCACCCCGGCGACGTCCGCGACGAGGTGGGCGAGCGCGGTCGTCAGCCGCTCCACGTCGATCTCCGCCTCGATCGGCGGCGCGTGCACGGCGAACTGCGCCCGGCCGGGGCCGATCAGCTCCACGGCCGCGTCGATGCCGCCGGTCACGATCCCGTCGAGCCGCGCGACCACCTTGTCCAGCTTCTCCTGGCCCGCGTCCAGCCGCTGGTAGCCGAGGACGTTGTCGACGAGCGCGGTCATCCGGGCGTATCCGGCGACCAGGTGGTGCAGGACCTGGTTGGCCTCCGGCCACAGCTGCACGCCGTCGTCGGCCGCGAGCGAACCCAGCTCGCCCCGCAGCTCCTCCAGCGGCCCGCGCAGCGAGTCGGTGAGGACGGCGGTGAGCTGGGCGTGGCGGGCGGCGAGGGCGGCGTACCTGTCGGCCTGCGCCTCGCGTTCGGCGGCGTGGCGCTCGGCGCGGTCGGCGAGTTCGGTGGTGTGTTTCTCGACGAGTTGTTCGTGGGGGCGGCGGTCGGTGAAGGTCATGACGGCGCCGACGAGCTGGTC
>NZ_BMUL01000016.1 GCF_014650175.1 Streptomyces termitum | reverse complement strand
ATTCACCAGCACCTACCGCATGATCGTCTGGGGAAAGCTCGTCGACGAACGCCCACGCAGCAAGGGAAAGCCACCCGCGCTCGTAGGCTGAGAGCCCACACCTCCAGAAGGGACGAGGGCCGCCCCAGTGTCACGCGCGCGCAACCGGATCGCCGGACTCATCAGCGTCTTCGGCGAACTCCTCATCACAGCGGGCCTCGTGCTCGGGCTCTTCGTCGTCTATTCGCTGTGGTGGACGAACGTCCTCGCCGACCGCGCCGCCGACCAGGAAGGCGCCAAGGTCCGCGACCAGTGGGCCGATCAGAGCCCCGGCGCCCTCGACACGAAGGGCGGCCTCGGCTTCCTCCACGTCCCCGCCTTCGGCGGCGACGAGATCCTGGTCAAGAAGGGCACCGGCACCGACGTCCTCAACAACGGCGTCGCCGGCTACTACACCGACCCCGTCAAGTCGGCCCTCCCCCAGGACAAGCAGGGCAACTTCACGCTCGCCGCCCACCGCGACGGCCACGGCGCCAAGTTCCACAACATCCACAAGTTGAAGAACGGCGATCCGATCGTCTTCGAGACCAAGGACACCTGGTACGTCTACAAGGTCTACAAGACGCTCCCGGAGACGACGAAGTACAACGTGAACGTCCTCCAGCAGATCCCCGAGGAGTCCGGGAAGAAGACGCCCGGCCGCTACATCACCCTGACGACCTGCACCCCCATGTACACCTCGGACTACCGCTACATCGTCTGGGGCGAACTGGCCCGCGCGGAGAAGGTCGACGCACAGCGCACCCCGCCGGCCGAACTCCGCTGAGGAGACCGGGGTAAGCCCGGTGAGCCCGGTGAGCCTGCTGGGTCGAGGAAGCCCCGGGAGCCCCGGGCGCCGGAAAGGGGAGTGCCCCGGAGTCCTGTCGAGGACTCCGGGGCACTCCCCTTTCCGCGCTTTCGGGACGGTCAGTCGAACCAGCTGCCGCCGCCGGCGTTGTTGCCGCCGCCGGGACGGTTGTCGTTGCCGCCGCCGGCCGTGTAGACCTCGATGGCCTGGCCCGGGGTCACCATGGAGCCCTCCGGCGGGTTCGTGGTGAGGACCATGGCGTCCTCCTTGTCCGAACCCTTCTGGACGACCTGGAGGTTCATCGCCTCCAGCTGCGCCTTGACGTCCTTGAACGGACGGCCGGACAGGCCCGCGGGCATCTGCACCTGGGCGGGCTGCTGCGGACCCTTGGAGACGCGCAGCTTGACCTCGGAGTTCGCCGCCACCGACGTGTTGGGCTCCGGCGTCTGCCCCAGGACCTCGTCCTTGGGCTTCTCGGAGTCCACGTACTCGGTCACCACGGTGAAGCCGAGCTGCTTCAACTGGTTCTCCGCGTCGGCCAGCTGACGGCCCACGACCGGCGGAACCGGCGTCTGCCGCTGCTTGGCGACGGTCAGCGTCACCGTGGAGTTCTTCTCGGCCTTGGTGCCGTTCTGCGGGTTCTGCCGCAGGACGGTGCCCGGGTCCTCCTCGGAGGACTCCTCCTCCTCGACCTTGACCTTGAAGCCCTTGCCCTCCAGGGTCTCCTTCGCCCGCTGGACCGACTGCTCCTGGACGTCCGGGACCTCGATGAGCGGGGCGCCCTCGGAGAACCACACCTGGATGGTGCCGTCGGTGTCCATCTGGAGCGTGTTGTCCGCGACCGGCTGCTGCCGGCAGATCGCGCCCTTCGGCTGCTCGCAGCGCTCGGTGCCGGCCTCGGAGATCTTGACCTGCGCGTTCAGCGCGGACCGCTCGGCCTGCTCCTTGGTCTGGCCGACCAGCTGCGGGACGACCACCTTCTTCGGGGTGTCGTTGCTGTTCAGCACGTACTTCCCGATGAAGATCGCGCCGATCAGCACCAGCACGCCGGCGACGGCCAGCAGTATCGTCGAGGTGTTCGACTTCTTGGGGCCGCCGCGGCGGCGGTCCGGGCGCTCGTCGTAACCGTCGTACCCGCCGTAGCCACCGCCGTCCGCCACCGGGGGCATCATCGACGTCTGGCCGGCCGGATCGGCCGGGCGCAGCGCCGTGGTCGGCTGGTCCTCCGGCGGATAGCCGTAACCGCCGTACGCCTGTGCGCCGCCCATGCCCATCGCGGCGGCCGCCGCGACCGGCTGCCCGTCGAGGCACGCCTCGATGTCCGCGCGCATCTCGTCGGCGGACTGGTAGCGGTAGTCGGGGTCCTTGACCAGCGCCTTGAGGACGATGGCGTCCATCTCGGGCGTGATCTCGGCGTCGAAGTTGCTCGGCGGCTGCGGCTCCTCGCGCACGTGCTGGTACGCGACCGCCACGGGGGAGTCCCCGATGAACGGCGGCCGCACCGTCAGCAGCTCGTAGAGGAGGCAGCCGGTGGAGTACAGGTCGGAGCGGGCGTCGACCTGCTCGCCCTTGGCCTGCTCCGGGGAGAGGTACTGGGCGGTGCCGATGACGGCCGAGGTCTGCGTCATCGTCATGCCCGAGTCGCCCATGGCGCGCGCGATGCCGAAGTCCATGACCTTGACCTGGCCGGTGCGGGTCAGCATCACGTTGGCGGGCTTGATGTCGCGGTGGACGATGCCGGCCCGGTGCGAGTACTCCAGCGCCTGGAGAATGCCGACCGTCATCTCCAGGGTGCGCTCGGGCAGCAGCTTGCGCCCGGAGTGCAGCAGCTCGCGCAGGGTCGAACCGTCGACGTACTCCATCACGATGTAGGGGATGGAGACCCCGTCGACGTAGTCCTCACCGGTGTCGTAGACCGCGACGATCGCCGGGTGGTTCAGGGAGGCGGCGGACTGTGCCTCACGGCGGAACCGGGCCTGGAAGGACGGGTCGCGGGCGAGGTCGGCCCGCAGCGTCTTCACGGCGACGGTGCGGCCGAGCCGGGTGTCCTGACCGAGGTACACCTCGGCCATGCCACCACGGCCGAGCACCGAGCCCAGCTCGTACCGGCCGCCGAGGCGACGCGGCTCTTCCATAGCTAATCCAGCCCTCTCCGTCTGTCCCGACCGCACCCTTGGGTGGTCCGGCGGTGTGTGCTGTCCGCGCATACGCTACCGGCCCCGAAGAGCCGGACCGCCCGCGTGGGGCAGCTGATACCTGACCGGTACCTGGCGGCCACCGGCCCTTCGCAAGATCAGCCGCGGCTCTTCAGAACCGCCTTCATGACCGACTTCGCGATCGGTCCGGCGAGACCGCCACCGGTGATGTCCTCACGGCCGACGCCCTCGGCGTCCTCGACGATCACCGCGACGGCGACCGGGGAACCCTTGTCGGTCTTGGCGTACGAGATGAACCACGCGTACGGGCGCTTGGCGTTCTTCTCACCGTGCTGCGCGGTACCGGTCTTGCCACCGACGCGCACCCCGCTCATGTTCACGTCGGCCTTGGCGCCGGTGCCCCGGGAGACGACGTTCTCCATCATGGCCTGGAGCTTCTGGGCGTTCTCCGGCGAGACCGGCTGGCTCATCTGCTCCGGCTCGTTCTGCTTGATCACGTCCAGGTTCGGCGCGCGCAGCTGGTCGATCATGTACGGCTTCATCAGCTTGCCGTCGTTCGCGATCGCGGCCGCCACCATCGCCATCTGGAGCGGGGTGGTCGCGGTGTTGAACTGGCCGATCGAGGAGAGCGCGTTGCCACCACGGTCGGCCTTCTTGTCGTAGACCGAGGCGGCGGAGCGGACGGGCACGAACTGCTCGGCGTTGAAGCCGAACTTCTCCGCCATCTCGTTCATCTTCTGGACGCCGACGTCGTCACCGAGCTTGGCGAAGACCGAGTTGCAGGAGACCCGCAGGGCCTCGTTGACGCTGGCGTTGGCGCAGCCGCTCGCGTGGTTCACCATCGGCACCTTGGAGAGCGGGATCTTCCAGCCCTCGGGGGTGTCCGTCGGAGCGTCGATGTCCGTGATCTTGCCGCTCTCCAGAGCGGCGGCGGCGGTCACGACCTTGAACACGGAGCCGGGGGGGTAGATCTCGCGCAGGGCGCGGTTCAGCTTCGGCTTGTTCTTGTTCTCCTCCAGCGACACCCACGCCTTCTCGTCGTCACCGGAGTAGCCGGAGAAGGAGGTGGGGTCGTACGAAGGGGTGGAGGCCAGCGCCAGGATCTTGCCGGTCGACGGCTCGATCGCGACGACGGCGCCGGTGTTCTTGGCGAGGCCCTCGTAGGCGGCCTTCTGGGCGGCGCCGCTGAGGGTGGTGACGACGTCGCCGCCCTTCTTCTTCTCGCCCGTGAACATGGCCATGGTGCGGTCGAAGAAGAGACGGTCGTCGTTGCCGGTGAGGATGCCGTCCTCGATCTTCTCGATCTGGTTGGCGTCGTACGCCTGCGAGGCGAAGCCGGTGACCGGGGCCCACATGGGGCCGTCCACATAGGTCCGCTTGAACTTGTAGAACTTGTCGCCCGAGTCGACGGAGCCGGTGATCGGCTTGCCGTCGACGATGATGTTGCCGCGCTCGTTGGAGTAGCGCTCGATCTGGATGCGCCGGTTGTTCGGGTTGGCGTTCAGTTCGTCCGCGCGGACGAACTGGAGCCAGTTGTCGCGCAGGAGCAGGGCGAGGACGAGCAGGCCGCAGAAGATCGCGACCCGGCGCAGCGGCTTGTTCACGGACGGACCACCTGGGTCATCTCGGCGTCGGGGTTCGGGGCGGGAGCGGGCGCCGGTCGGCGCGCGGTGTCGCTGATCCGGATCAGGATGCCGATCAGGGCCCAGTTGGCGATGACGGAGGAACCGCCGTACGCGAGGAACGGCATCGTCATGCCGGTGAGCGGGATGAGGCCCATCACACCGCCGGCGACGACGAAGATCTGGAGGGCGAAGGCGCCGGAGAGGCCCATCGCGAGCAGCTTGCCGAAGGGATCGCGGGCGGCCAGCGAGGTGCGGATGCCGCGCTCGATGATCAGCCCGTACAGCAGCAGGAAGACCATGACGCCGGTCAGGCCGAGCTCCTCGCCGACGGTGGCGAAGATGAAGTCGGAGTTGGCGGCGAACTGGATCAGGTCGGAGTTGCCCTGGCCCAGGCCGGTGCCCAGGATGCCGCCCGAGCCGAACGACATCAGGACCTGCGTCATCTGGTCGCAGGCGTACGCCATGTTCGTGCCGGGCGGGGCCGTCTTCAGGCACTCGAAGGGGTCGAGCCAGGCCGCCACGCGGGACTGCACGTGACTGGCGGTCGAGCCGACCACCACCGCGCCGGCCACGGCCATCAGCAGACCCATGACGATCCAGCTGGTCCGCTCCGTCGCCACGTACAGCATGATCACGAACATGCCGAAGAACAGCAGCGAGGTGCCGAGGTCGTTCTCGAAGACCAGGATGAGGAGGCTGACCGCCCAGATCGTCAGGATCGGGCCGAGGTCGCGGCCGCGGGGCAGGTAGAGCCCCATGAAGCGGCGGCTGGCCAGCGCCAGCGCGTCCCGCTTCACCATCAGGTAGCCGGAGAAGAACACGGCGAGGACCAGCTTGGCGAACTCACCGGGCTGGATCGAGAAGCCGGCGATGCGGATCCAGATCTTGGCGCCGAAGACGTCCGTGCCCAGGCCCGGGACGAGCGGCAGCAGCAGGAGGACGAGCGCCACCACCATCGAGATGTACGTGTAGCGCTGGAGGACCCGGTGGTCCTTGAGCAGCAGCAGCACGGCGACGAACATGGCGATGCCGATCGCCGAGTACATCATCTGGTTCGGCGCGGAGGCGCTGAACGCCCCGTACTGCCGCTTGGCCAGCGAGATCAGCCGCGGCGACTGGTCCAGGCGCCAGATCAGCACCAGGCCCAGGCCGTTGAGCAGGGTCGCCAGCGGCAGTAGCAGCGGGTCCGAGTACGGGGCCCACTTGCGCACCACGAGGTGGGCGACGGCTGCGAGGAGCCCCAGGCCGAGTCCGTAGCCGAGCATGCCCGAGGGGACCTCGCCGTCGATGGCCAGGCCCACGTTGAGGTACGCGAACACCGGGATGGCGACGGCGAAGCCGAGCAGCGCCAGTTCGGTGTTGCGTCGGCTCGGCGCCTCGATCGCGCCGATGGTGGTCGTGTTGGTGACAACGCTCATGGTGGTGAAAGGCCCCCTACGGGTCTTACTGCTTGCCGCAGTTCGAGGCCAGCTTCTGCTCCTCCGCGGTGAAGGTGGGACCCGGGGTCGGAGCGGCTGCGGCGGGCTTGGAATCGGGCTTGGCGTCCGCGCTCTCGCCCTCGGCGGGAGTCTTGCTCGCCTGGTCGGCGGCCTTCTCCTGGGCCGCGCGGCGCTGCTCGGTCTTCTTGCAGGCGGACGCCTGCACCGCCAGTTCGGAGATCTTGGTACGGGCCTTGGCGAGGCTGCCGCCCGCGATGGTGTCCTCGACCTGCTTCCGCTGGTAGGCGGGGAGGTACTTGAGTTCGATCTCGGGGTGGTCGGTCTCGACCTCCGAGAGCTTCACCCAGGCGAGGTTCTGGCTGATGCCCTGGTACAGCGCCACGTGCTCGCCGCTGGCGCCCACGTAGTACTGGGTCTGGGTCCAGCGCCAGCCGCCGTAGGCACCGCCGCCGAGGAGGCCGAGCGCGAGGACGAGGATCAGGGTGCGCCCGATCCACCGCCGCTTCTTGCGCGGCTTCACGAAGTCCTCGTCGTCGTACGCGTCGAAGGAGCCGTGCGGCGGACCGCCGTAGCCGTGGTCGTCGCCGCTGCCGGGCGGACCGAAGCCGCCGGCCGGCGGCCGGTGGTGCGGGGCGGGGCGGCCGAGCCCGGAGGCGCGGCCGGCCGGCGTCTGCATCGCGCCGCCGTCGTTCAGCTGGGTCTGGTTCTCGGCGACCGCGCCGACGACCACCGGGGTGTCGCTGAGGTGGCCGGCGAGGGTGTCGCCGCCGTCGACGTCGAGGACGTCGGCGATGATCACCGTGATGTTGTCGGGGCCGCCGCCGCGCAGCGCGAGCTGGATCAGCTCCTGCACGGTCTCCTGCGGGCCCTGGTAGCTGGCGAGGGTGTCCTCCATGGTCTGGTGGGACACCACCCCGGACAGGCCGTCGGAGCAGATCAGGTACCGGTCGCCGACCCGGACCTCGCGGATCGAGAGGTCGGGCTCCACGTGGTCGCCGCTGCCGAGCGCACGCATCAGCAGCGAGCGCTGCGGGTGCGTGGTGGCCTCCTCCTCGGTGATCCGGCCCTCGTCGACGAGCCGCTGGACCCAGGTGTGGTCCTGGGTGATCTGGGTGAGGACGCCGTCGCGCAGCAGGTACGCGCGCGAGTCGCCGACGTGCACGAGGCCGAGCCGCTGCCCGGTCCACAGCAGGGCGGTGAGCGTGGTGCCCATGCCCTCCAGCTGCGGGTCCTCCTCGACCATCATCCGGAGCTGGTCGTTGGCGCGCTGCACCGCCGTGCCCAGCGAGGTGAGGATGTCGGAGCCGGGGATGTCGTCGTCGAGCGTGACGAGGGTGGAGATCACCTCGGAGGAGGCGACCTCTCCGGCGGCCTGGCCGCCCATGCCGTCGGCGATCGCGAGGAGACGCGGACCGGCGTAGCCGGAGTCCTCGTTCCCCTCGCGGATCATGCCCTTGTGCGAGCCCGCGGCGAATCGCAGGGACAGCGTCATGCCCACCTGCCCTGTCGCCGCTGCATCGGGGTACAGCCGGTCTCGACCCACACTGCCCACCCTCCGGTCGCTCCGGTCAGCTCGCTCATTGTCGTACTACTTCCGCAGCTCGATGACGGTCTTGCCGATGCGGATCGGCGCCCCCAGCGGAATCGGGGTGGGCGTGGTGAGGCGGGTCCGGTCGAGGTACGTGCCGTTCGTCGACCCGAGGTCCTCGACGATCCACTGGCCGTCGCGGTCCGGATAGATCCGCGCGTGCCGGCTGGAGGCGTAGTCGTCGTCCAGCACGATCGTCGAGTCGTGCGCCCGCCCCAGCGTGATCGTCTGCCCCTGGAGGGCGACGGTCGTGCCGGTGAGGGTGCCCTCGGAGACGACCAGCTTCGTCGGCGCGCCGCGCCGCTGCCGTCCGCCACCGGTGGCGGCGGGCGGCTGCTGGCCGCGCTGCTGCGGCGGCGCGGCCTGGCGCCCGCCCTGCTGGGTACGGGTCTCCTGGCGCCGTGAACCGCGCTGGGTCACCCGCGTACCGAACAGGTCGCTGCGGATGACCTGGACGGCCACGATGACGAACAGCCACAGAACGGCCAGGAAACCCAACCGCATGACCGTCAGGGTCAGCTCTGACATTGCCCCCGCTTCACCCTTCGGCTTGCCGGTAAACGATGGTGGTGCTGCCCACGACGATCCGCGAGCCGTCGCGGAGCGTAGCGCGGGTGGTGTGCTGCCCGTCCACCACGATGCCGTTGGTGGATCCGAGATCCTGGATCGTCGAGGGCGTTCCGGTCCGGATCTCGCAGTGCCGGCGGGAGACGCCGGGATCGTCGATCCTCACGTCCGCGTCGGTGCTGCGGCCGAGGACCAGAGTCGGGCGGGAGATCTGGTGGCGGTTGCCGTTGATCTCGATCCAGCGGCGGACCTGGCCGCCACCGGGAGCCGGCGGACGGCCGCCGCCGGCCGCGGGCCGGTGCCCGGGAGCGCCGGGCGGCGGGGCGGACGGCATCGGCGGAGCACCGGCCGGGGACCCCTGCGGGTACCCGTAACCGCCGCCCTGCCCCGGCTGCTGCTGGGGATGCTGAGGGTGCTGCGGGGCGGCCTGGGACGTGCTCGACGCGAGCGTGCGGCTGCGCACCCGGTACAGACCGGTGTCGAGGTCCTCGGCCTTCTCCAGGTGGACCTTGATCGGTCCCATGAAGGTGTACCGCTGCTGCTTGGCGTAGTCCCGGACCAGGCCGGCGAGCTCGTCGCCCAACTGGCCCGAGTAGGGGCTCAGACGCTCGTAGTCCGGCGTGCTGAGCTCCACGATGAAGTCGTTGGGGACGACGGTCCGCTCGCGGTTCCAGATCTGCGCGTTGTTGTCGCACTCGCGCTGGAGCGCGCCGGCGATCTCGACCGGCTGGACCTCGGACTTGAACACCTTGGCGAAGGTGCCGTTGACCAGACCTTCGAGACGCTGCTCGAAACGCTTCAGGACTCCCATGGGGCACCTCCTCCTTCGCTGCCGTCCTGGTACTGCTTACTGATCGTATCCACGCGTCGGGAAATCGGCTGGTTCCCCTTCTCTGCCCTGTGGACGAGTGTCACCTCTCACAGGCCCTCCCCCCAGGGATCGTAGAGGGGGCCTGTGGACAGTGTCCCGCACGCCGCCCCTCGAACAGCAGGGTCCGAGCACGGAGCCGCGACCCGGACGCCGCCGACGGCGTCGCAAGCTCCCGCTTCTCCCCGTCTCACCTCGTCTCTCCCTTCTCTCCGCTCCCTCCCCCTGTGTCCCTTCTCTCCTTCTCCCTCCGGCTGCGTCCCCTCTCTTCCCCTTCTCCTCTTTCCTCCCCCTCTGAGGGAGGGCCCGACACCCCTTCTCGTCACTTTCTGTTACCGGGTGTGGCTCTCCGGGTGTCACGGGGGTGCGGGGAACGGGGCGCCGCGGGATCCCCCGGGGGCTCCCGGGTCCGGAACCCTCCAGGAGTCCTCTTCCCCTCTTTCCTTCCTCGCGCCCCTCCGCCTCCCCCGCCCGGCCCGGACCCTCAGAGGCCCCCGTCCCTCCCCCTGTTCGGTGCGAGGGGAGTCGAAACAACGGATGTGAATCCACCGCCCGCGACGTGCTAATCTTCAGATGTCGCCAGGCGCTCCCACCGAAAAGGTGAGAGACCGGGAGACCACCCAATGCGCGGGTGGCGGAATAGGCAGACGCGCTGGATTCAGGTTCCAGTGCCCGAAAGGGCGTGGGGGTTCAACTCCCCCCTCGCGCACCAGACGGAAGCCCCGTAGGTCCCAGACCTACGGGGCTTCCGCGTTGTTGACGTCATGTGACGCTTCCCACGCTCCGGTCCCCTCCCTCTGGTGGTCCTCCTCGCCGGGTTCCCGGCGGACCGAGCGATCGCCCTTCGACCGGGGTTCTCTTTCGTCGTGGTGACCGGCGACGAAAGGCGGACGCCCCGGGACGGGCGCCCCGCCTAGGGTGCGGGCGTGGAAGCTATGGGGAGTACGGGGACCGGGCGCGGGATCGGACAGGGCGCCGGACCGGAGGTCGGGCGCGCGCCCGGGACCGGACGTGAGGCCGGGGCCGGACAGGGGGCCGGGGACAGGGCGGTGGCCGCTTGGCGGTGGCTCGTGCCCGCGGCGCAGTGGTCCTGGCGCAGAACGGTCGGCGAAGCCTCCCTCGCCCTCGTCGTCGCCCTGCTCGCCGCGGGCACCGAGGAACTCCTCGGCGGCGAGGGCCGCCAGCTCGTCGCCGTCGCCGCGGGCACCGTCGTCCTCTCGCTCCTGCGCCGCCGCCTCCCCGCCACCGCGCTCGTCGTCACCGCCGCGCTCGCCCCCGCCGTCCCCGGCCTCGGACCGCTGCTTCTCCTCCTCGGCTGGTCCTCCGGCGGGCACATCGTCGGCGTCGGCCGCGCCCTGTACGCCTACGTCACCGCCTACGTGCTCAACGTCGGCGTCACCCTGCTCACCACCTGGGACCAGCAGAGACTGCTCACCCTCGCCTTCATGGCGACCCTCTACTACCTGGGCACCACCCTCGCCCCCGGCCTGGCCCACCGCTACTGGGCCCAGCGCCGCACCCTCCTGCACGCCCTCCAGGAACGCAACGAGCGGCTGGTGCGGGAACGGAGGATGATCGGGCGGAACGCCCGGCTGCGCGAGCGGCAGCGGATCGCCCAGGACATGCACGACAGCCTCGGCCACCAACTCGCCCTGATCTCCGTGCACACCGGCGCCCTGGAGGTCGACCGCGAGCTCAACGACCGGCAGCGGGAAGTCGTCGCCATCCTCCGGAACGCCTCCGTGACCGCCATGCACGAGCTCCGCGAGGTCGTCGGCATACTCCGTGACGGCACCGAGGCCGACGAACCGGACACCGGGCCCGTCGCCGCGGGCGACGAGAGCGGCCGGGCCGCCCGCGGGATCGCCGGCATCGAAGGACTCGTCGCCTCCGCCCGCGCCGCCGGAACCCGCGTCGAACTCCGCCGGATCGGCGACGAAAGACCGCTGGAACCGGCCGCCGGACACGCCGCGTACAGGATGGTCCAGGAAGCCCTCACCAACGCCTACAAGTACGCTCCCGGCGCCGCCATCAGCGTCGAACTCCGCTACGAGCCCGACACCTTCGTCGTCGAGATCCTCAACGAGGAACCCACCGGCGGTCCTTCGAAGGGCGTCGTCAGCGGCGGCCAGGGCCTGGCCGGACTCGTCGAACGGGCCCGCCTCGTGGGCGGCATGTGCCACGCGGGCCCCGCCGACGGCGGCGGCTTCCGCGTCGCCGGCATGCTCCCCTACGGCTCCGCGCCGACCGGGGAGGAAGCAGCGCCTTTGGTCGACGCGGCCGACGACTTCCGGCAGCAGTCGGTCAACCCCTTCAGACGGAAGAGTCGTTCCGCACTGGTCGGGGAGCCCGACTGGACCTTCACGGAACGGGAGTTGGCGATGGCACTGCGCGGGGGTAGGACCCGGAGCACCGGAGGATCGGTCGCGATCGGCTGCGGCATAGCCTTCGCCGCGCTCGTCGCCCTCGTCGTCGCGGCCGGCTTCGGCCTCTACCACTTCGTCGGATCGATCCAGGACGCCATGATCGAACCCTCGCAGTACGAGGCGATAGACGTCGGCACCGCCGAGGACGAGGTCCGGGGCATACTCCCCAAGGGCGACAGCCTCGCGAACGTGGCCACCGGCAAGAAGGGCACGCCCCCGCAGCCCAAGGGCTCGGAATGCCTCATCCTGCTCTCCACGGAGATGGGCGAGGACTTCGAATCGGACCCCGTTTTCCGATTCTGCTTCAAGGACGGCAAGCTGATCGAGAAGAAGTCGTACGTGGTCAGGCAGTAGCCCCCACGTCCGACCCGCACCGGAGCCGTGGGGGAGAGGCAGTGCTGCCTGGGCAGGAGGGGCGGTCCGGACGGAACGTCCGGGTCGTGGTCGCCGACGACGAACCGCTGATCAGAATGGGGATCCGGATGATCCTCAACTCCGATCCGGAGATCGAGGTGGTCGCGGAGGCCACCAACGGCCGGGAAGCCGTCGACGCCGCCCGCGCCCACGCCGCCGACGTCGTGCTCCTCGACATCCAGATGCCGGTCCTCGACGGCCTGTCGGCCCTCCCCGAGCTGCGCAGGGCAGCCCCCGCGGCACGGGTCCTCGTCCTCACCACGTTCGGCGAGCGGGAGAACGTCCTGCGGGCCCTGGAACACGGCAGCGCCGGCTTCCTGCTGAAGGACACCGCCCCCGCCGAACTGATCGGCGCCGTCCGGGCCGCCGCCGCGGGCGACGCGTACCTGTCGCCGGGAGCCACCCGGCACGTCGTCGAACAGCTCGCCTCCGGCCGCGAGACCGCCCGCGCCGAACAGGCGCGCGGCCGGCTCGCGGGCCTCAGCGAGAAGGAGCGCGAAGTCCTCGCCCTCCTCGGCGAAGGACTCTCCAACGCCGACGCGGGCCGCCGCCTGCACATGAGCGAGGCCACCGTGAAGACGTACGTCAGCCGGATCCTCGCCAAGCTGAACTGCGATAACCGCGTCCAGGCGGCCCTCCTCGCCCGCGACGCCGGGCTGTAGCGGAGGGAAGGGGAGGGGAAGGGAGAGGAGAGGATGGCGGGAGTGGGGTAGGGGCGAGGCAGGGGTCAGGGGGAGGCGGGGAGGTCTTCCGGACCGGCCGCGTTGTAGCGGAGGAGGTAGTCCGCGAAGCGGGCCAGGTCCTCGCCCGACCAGTCCCTGAGGCGCTCCTGGTAGGCGGCGAGCCGGTTGGCCTGGGCGGTGGCGAGCACCGCGAGACCGGCCTCCGTCGGGTGCAGCACCTGCACGCGGTGGTCCTCCGGCGCGGGCCTGCGCTCCACCAGGCCCAGCTTCTCCAGGCCCGCCAGCTGGCGGCTCACCGTCGACTTGTCCAGCAGGTAGTGCGCCGCGAGGTCCGTGGCCCGGCAGCCGCGCCGCTCCTCGATGTGGGCGAGGAGCGTGTACGAGACGAGCGGGATCTCCGGGTGGACCCGGGCCGCCGCCGCCCTGGCCCGGCGCGCGAAGGCCGTCAGCTCGCGCTGGATGACGTCCACGGACGCCTCGCGGGGAGTGCCCGGCGGGGCGGTTTCCGGGGCGTCCGCCGGAGTGGTCCGGGCCCCGGGCGGAGGGGTGGCCGGGGGCTCGGTCGTGGCGTCCGGCCTGGCATCTGACATGGGGCTCCCTCGCCGAAGTGGCCGCGTACCGAATCTTGGTTGTATAGTACAACGGTTCTTTAGTTGTAAAAGCCAACCAATAGCTTCGGAGGTCATGGTGTCCACAGGACAGAACACCACCGCCGGCGCCCTGCGGCACGTCCTCGGGCACCTCCTCACCCCCCTCCTCATGTGCCTCGGCATGGGCCTCGCCTACCTCGGCGCCTTCCACGCCCCCCAGCCCCACGACCTCCGCGTCGACATCGTCGGCTCCGGACCCGCCACCCAGGTCCTCGCCCAGACCCTCCAGGACAAGGCCGTCGGCGCCCTCGACGTCCGCACCGTCCCCGACCGCGCCACCGCCGCCACCGCCCTCGCCCGGCAGGACAGCTACGGCGCCTACATCCCCGGCGACCACCCCGAACTCCTCGTCGCCTCCGCCTCCTCCGACACCAGCGCCATGGCCGTCGAGAAGGTCTTCACCCAGGTCGCCGCAGACCGGGACGCGCCCCTCAAGGTCACCGACCTCGCCCCCACCGCCGCCGGAGACCCCACCGGCCAGGGCGTCTTCTTCCTCCTCGTCGCCGTCAGCATCGGCGCCTACGCCTCCGTCGCCGTCATCGGCGCCGCCGGAGCCGCCCTCCCCATGCGCCTGCGCGCCCTCCTCGCCGCCGGCACCTCCCTCGTCGTCAGCCTCATCGGCACCCTCTTCGCCGGCCCCGTCTTCCACCTCGTCGACCACGGCCTCGCCGGCGTCTGGGCCCTTTCCTGGCTCTACGCCGCCGGCATCCTCCTCATCGGCGTCGGCCTCCACACCTACCTCCGCCGCTGGACCACGCTCGGCGTGATGGTCCTCTTCGTCATGCTCAACTTCACCAGCTCCGGCGGCATCTACCGGCCCGAACTCCAGCCCGGCTTCTTCGGCTCCCTGCACGCCTTCTGGAACGGCGCCGGACTCGTCGAGGGCATCCGCTCCCACGTCTACTTCGACGGCCACGCCCTCGGCGGGAACGTCCTCGTCCTCACGCTCTGGTTCCTCGCGGGCGCCCTCCTCGTCACCCTCGCCGGCCGCACCGAGTCCCGGCGGGCCACGACCTCCGTACCGGCCCGGGGCCCGCTGTCCTCCGGCCCGCGGAAGACCGATGCGGGGAGGGCGGACGGGGCGGACCCGAAGACGGAGAAGGAGAGGGAAGAGGAGATGGAGGAGACCGTCGCCGTCTGACCGCGGCACGGTTCGACATGGTCCGGCGGGGTTCGGCGGGCTCCGGTGCCGTCACGGTCCGGTGCCGGCACCGGACGCCGGGTTGTCCACAGGCCGTTGTCCACAGGGGGAGACGGCTGATCATGACCGGCTGTAACGTCGGGCACGAAAGACATCGAACCAGCCATCGGGGGAGGTCGTCCCATGGACGAGATCCAGGCAGTCATGCCGGAACAGCGCGGAGCGACGGACGGGGAGCGCATCCCGTACGTCCCCGGATTCGCACAGCGCGGCACCGCAGGACCCTCCCCCAAGGAGCACGGCAAGAGCCTGCGCACCGCCGTCCCTCGCGCCTCCCACGCGGACCTGACCCTCCCCGCCGGACGGCCCGACGCCGTCCGCGCCGTCGAGGAGTCCAGCCGCGACCGCGTCCCCGAACTCACCCCCCTCCGCGTCGGCCGCATGGCCGCCGGACCCTTCGCCTTCCTGCGCGGCACCGCCGGCCTCATGGCCCACGACCTCGTCGGCACCCCCGTCACCGGCATCGCCGCCCAGCTCTGCGGCGACGCCCACGCCGCCAACTTCGGCCTCTACGGCGACGCCCGGGGCCGGCTCGTCATGGACCTCAACGACTTCGACGAGACCGTCGTCGGCCCCTGGGAATGGGACCTCAAGCGGCTCGCCACCTCCCTCGTCCTCGCGGGCCGCGAAGTCGGCGCCGACGAGGACACCTGCCGGGCCGCCGCCCACGACACCGTCGGCGCCTACCGGCGCACCATGCGCCTCCTCGCCCGCCTCCCCGCCCTCGACGCCTGGAACGCGATACCCGACGAGGAACTCGTCTCCCACACCGACGCCCGCGACCTCCTCGGCACCCTGGAACGCGTCTCCGCCAAGGCCCGCAACAACACCAGCGCCCGCTTCGCCGCCCGCTCCACCGAACCCGTCCCGGACACCCCCGGAGGCCGCCGCTTCGTCGACGCGCCCCCCGTCCTGCGCCGGGTCCCCGACGCCGAGGCCGCCGCCGTCACCACCGCCCTCGGCGCCTACCTGGAAACCGTCTCCGAGGACCGCCGCCCGCTCCTCGCCCGGTACGCCGTCCACGACGTCGCCTTCCGGGTCGTCGGCACCGGCAGCGTCGGCACCCGCTCCTACGTCGTCCTCCTCCTCGACCACCGGGGCGAACCGCTCGTCCTCCAGGTCAAGGAAGCCCGCCCGTCCGTCCTCCTGCCCCACCTGCCCGCCGCCGGATTCGCCGCCCCCGAACCCGGCCACGAAGGCCGCCGCGTCGTCCTCGGACAGAAGCGCATGCAGGTCGTCAGCGACATCCTGCTCGGCTGGGCCACGGTCGACGGCCGGCCCTTCCAGGTACGGCAGTTCCGCAACCGCAAGGGCAGCGTCGACCCCGCCGCGCTCACCGCCGACCAGGTCGACGACTACGGCCGCATGACCGGCGCGCTCCTCGCCCGCGCCCACGCCCACAGCGCCGACCCGCGCCTCATAGCCGGGTACTGCGGCAAGAACGAGGAGTTCGACGCGGCCGTCGCCTCCTTCGCCGTCACCTACGCCGACCGCACCACCGAGGACCACGCCGACCTGCTCACGGCGATCCGCACCGGCCGCCTGGCCGCCGAACGCGGCGTCTGAGGTACGGGTGGGGGCGTCTGAGGCACGAGCCACCTGAGGGGCGTGCCGCCCAGAGGTACGTGCCGTCCTGAAGCACGGGCGGGGTTTGAAGCCGGCTCGGGGCGGGCGCGTGGCCGGGGGCGTCGGCGTGCGCCGGAAGGCTTATCGAAGAAGAGGGGGGAGGGGGAGGGGAGGGAGGGGGGGAGGGCCCCCGGTGAGGACCTAGGCTGGTGGGGTCGAGCCGGAACGAGGACGTGGGCGGGCGTGAACGTGAGCGAGGACCAGCACCCGGGCCAGAGCCAGGACGAGGCCCCGGACGGGGACCAGGGCCGGGTTCTGGGGCAGGAGCAGGACGGTCGGGCCCAGGAAGCCGCGGAGCCGGCGCAGGCTTCGGGGACGGAACCGGATTCGGAGCCGGAGTCGGTGCGGGAGGCCGGGCAGGGTTCGGGGGCGGAGCGGCCCGAGGCTCGGTTGGAGCGGGCCGTGGGGGTGGCGGAGCAGGCGCTGATCGAGTTCGAGATCGCCGTCGAGACGTTCCGGGTCGAGGTGGAGAACTTCTCCCGGCTGCACCATCAGAAGCTGGGCCCGATGTACGCGCGGCTCGACGAGCTGGACGCGTCGATCGCGGAGGCGCGGGCGGAGCGTAGCGGGGATCCCGAGGATCTGCGGTTGGCGCAGGAGGCGCGGGCCGCGGTGCTGCCGCTGCCGGGGGTCGAGGCCCTCTTCGACGACTGGATCGACTCGGACGGGCTCTCCCCGGAGGCCGCCGCGATGCTGACGGAGCGGCCGGTGCGGCCGCCGCAGCGGGTGCGGCCGAGCGAGGAGGCGCGGCGGCTCTACCGCGAGCTGGCCCGCCGGGCCCACCCGGACCTGGCGCGGGAGGAGGGCGAGCGGAAGCGGCGGGAGGAGTTCATCACCCGGGTGAACGCCGCCTACGGGCGCGGGGACGAGGCGCTGCTGCGGGAGCTCGCCGCCGAGTGGGAGGCGGGGCCCGCGCCGGTCGAGGAGCGGCCGGTCGGGAGCGAGGAGCTGTACGCGCGCCTGGAGTGGCTGGCGCAGCGCAAGGACATGCTGTCGGCGCTGGCCCGGGAGCTGGAGGAGAGCGCGATCGGCGCGATGCTGCGGCTGGCGCCGGAGGACCCCGACCGGCTGCTGGAGCAGATCGCCGAGCAGTTGCGGGCCCAGGTCGCCGAGCGGGAGGCCGAGCTGGCCGGGCTGGTGCAGTAGGTTTTCGGGGCCGGGGCGGTTTCGCCCGTACACGAGAGAAGGTCTGTGCCATGAGTTTCGCCCCGCTGCCGTCGGTGCCCGCCGCGTCCGTTCCCGCCGACGCCCTCGTGCTGGACGTGCGGGAGAACGACGAATGGGCCGCCGGCCGGGTCGAGGGCGCGGTGCACGTGCCGATGAGCGACTTCGTGGCCCGGTTCTCGGAGCTCGGCGAGGTGCTCGCCGAGCGCGGCCGCGCCTATGTGATGTGCCGGGTGGGCGGCCGGTCGGCGCAGGTCACGCAGTACCTGGTGCAGCAGGGCTACGACGCGGTGAACATCGACGGCGGGATGCTGGCCTGGGAGGGCGCGGGGCGCCCGGTGGTCGCGGACGGCGGCCCCGGCTTCGTCGCCTGAGTGCGAACCCGAACCTGAACCTGAGTCCGAGTCCGAACCTGAGTCCCGGCCCGAGTTCCGGCCCGGGACCGGGTTCGGGTGTGAGCCCGTGTCCATGGTCGAGCCCGAGTCCGGGTTGATGCCCGGGGCCGGGCTTTCGGGCTTTCTGGGGTGTGTCGGCCGTCAGCTCAGGGGGTGGGCGGCGATGAGGTCGCCGAGGGCGTCCTCGTGGGCGGCGGCCGGGCCGAGGGAGAGTTCGAGGTACTTCGCCCACGCGTGGTAGCGGTGCAGGGGGTAGTCGGTGTCGGCGCCGAAGCCGCCGTGCAGGTGCTGGGCGGTCTGGACGACGCGGCGTACCCCTTCCGCCGCCCAGATCTTGGCGACGGCGAGGTCCGCCTCGACCGGCAGGGCCGTGTCGGCGCCGGTCGTGACGCGCCAGGCCGCCTGCCACAGGGTGGCCTCCATGGCGCGCAGGTCGATGTAGCGGTCGGCGGTCTGGACGGCGACGGCCTGGAAGGTGGCCACGGGGTGGCCGAACTGCTCGCGCTTTCCGGTGTACTGGCTGGTCATGGCGAGGACCTGTTCGCCGAGGCCGAGGGCGAGGGCGCAGGTTCCGGTGGTGAGCAGGGCGCGGAGCGCGGGCCAGGCGGCGGTGTCGTCGAGGACGCGGTCGGCGGGGATCCGTACGGCGTCGAGGCGGAGGCGGGCGAGGCGCTCGCCGTGGGTGCCGTACTGGGCGTCGAGGGCGAGTCCGGGGTGGTCGCGGGGGAGCAGGGCGAGGACCGTGCGGCCTTCGGCGGTGCGGGCGGGGACGGCGATGAGGTCGGCCGGGTGGGCCCACGGGACGTGGTCGGTGCCGCCGTCCAGGGTCCAGTGGGTGCTGTCGTGGCGGGCGGTGACGGCCCGCTCGGCGGGTTCGTGGCCGGTGCTGCCGTGGGTGGCGGCGGTGAGGACCAGGCGGCCCGCGGCGACCTCGGGCAGGAGTGCGGCGGCGGTGGCGGCCGGTGCGTGGTGCCGCAGGACGTGGGTGACGGCGGCGGTCTCCAGGAGGGGGACGCGGGCCAGGACGCGGCCGGACTCGCGCAGGACCAGGCAGAGCGCGATGGGGTCGAGGCCGGTGCCGCCGTGCTCGGGGCCGGCGAGGAGGCCGAGGAGGTCGGTGGCGGCGAGGCGCCGCCACAGGTCCCGGTCGAGGTCGTCGGCGACGGCGGTGGGGGTGAGGGCGGGGCTGGGGACGGCGTCGGGGGCGACGTCGGCGAAGACGGCGCGGGCGGTCTCCGCGGCCGCCTGCTGCTCCTCGGTGAACGTGAAGTCCATGGCCCGGTCCTTCCGTTGCTGTTCCGACGGCCCGCCGGAGGCGTGCTTCTGACGGGCCGTCAAGATAGAACAGGTTCTAGCGGAAGGGAATGGGCTCAGCGGTCGAAGTCCAGCTCCACGTCGGGGGTGACGGGGTGGGACTGGCAGGCGAGGACGTATCCGGCGTCGGTCTCCTCCGGTTCAAGGGCGAAGTTGCGGTCCATGCGGACCTCGCCGTCGACGAGGAAGGCACGGCAGGTGCCGCAGACGCCGCCCTTGCAGGCGTAGGGGGCGTCGGCGCGGGCGCGCAGGACGGTGTCGAGGAGGGTCTCGCCGCGCTCGACGGGCCAGGTGCCGGAGCGGCCGTGGAGGGTGGCCGTGAGGGTGGCGTGGGCGGGGGTGTCGGCGGTGGGGACGGGGGCGGGGCCCGAACCGTCGTCGACGTGGAAGATCTCCTGGTGGACGCGGGCGCGGTCGACGCCGAGGCCGCGCAGGGCCCGCTCGGCGCCCTGGACGAGGCCGAGGGGGCCGCAGAGGAACCAGCCGTCGACGGCGGGGACGGGGAGCAGAGCCGGCAGGAGGGCGGCGAGCCGGTCCTGGTCGAGGCGGCCGGAGGGGAGTCCGGCCTGCTGCTCTTCGCGGGAGAGGGCGGTGACGAGCTGGAAGCGGTCGGGGTGGCGGTCCTTCAGGTCGGCGACCTCGTCGAGGAACATCGTGGAGGCGGCGGTGCGGTCGCTGCGGATCAGGCAGAACCGGGCCTCGGGTTCGCGGTCGAGGAGGGTGGCGGCCATGGAGAGGACCGGGGTGATGCCGCTGCCTCCGGCGACGGCGGCGAAGTGGCCGGGGCGGGGGTCGAGGACGAAGCGGCCGGTGGGCGCCATGACGTCGACGGTGTGGCCGGGGGCGAGTTCCTTGAGGGCCCAGGTGGAGAAGGCGCCGCCGTCGACGAGGCGGATGCCGACACGGAGTTCGGGCCGCTCGCCGGCCGGTGCGGCGGGGGAGCAGATCGAGTAGGTGCGGCGGATCTCCCGGCCGGTCTCGTCGGTGCGGCGCAGGGCGAGGTGCTGGCCGGGGCGGTGCCGGAAGGTCTCCCGGAGCGCGTCGGGGACGGCGAAGGTGACGGCCACGGAGTCGTCGGTGAGGCGCTCGACCCGGCTCACCGGGAGCGGGTGGAACATCTACAACTCCTTGAAGTGGTCGAACGGTTCGCGGCAGGCGGCGCAGCGGCGCAGGGCCTTGCAGGCGGTGGAGGAGAAGCGGCTGAGGAGTTCGGTGTCGGTGGAGCCGCAGTGGGGGCAGCGGATGGCGAGGGTGAGGGCGACGGGGCCGCCGGGCGGTCCCTGCGGGCGGGGCGGGGCGATGCCGAACTCGGTGAGTTTGCGGCGGCCCTCCTCGCTGATGTCGTCGGTGCTCCAGGCTGGGGCGAGGACGGTGACGACGGTGACGTCGGGGACTCCGTGCGCGTGGAGGGCCTGTTCGATGTCGGCGGACATGGCCTCGACGGCGGGGCAGCCGGTGTAGGTGGGGGTGAGGGTGACCTCGGCGCGGCCGGGGCCGGTGAGGTGGACCCCGCGCAGGACGCCGAGGTCGGCGAGGGTGAGGACGGGCAGCTCGGGGTCGGGCACGGCGCCGGCGACGCGGGCGAGCTCCGCTTCGAGCGCGGTGGGCGCCTGGGTGCCGGTGATCATGCCGGTGCCGGTGCCGGTGCCGGGGGCCGAGGCGGGGGCGGTGGTCACCATGTCGCCCCCGGGTGGCTGCGGTGCAGGTGCTGCATCTCGGCGAGCATCCGGCCGAAGTGCTCGGTGTGGAGGCCCTGGCGGCCGGCGCCGGCCGCCCAGGCGCCGGTGCGGGGGCCGTCGGGGACGGTGAGGCCGGCGCGGGTGAGGACCGCGGTGACCGAGTCGAGCCAGGCGGGTTCAAAGGCGGCGGTGTCGGTGCCGAGGCCGTCGACCGGCTGGAAGGGCTCGCCGGTGTACCGCCAGAGGGCGTCGCAGGCGGTCCCCATGCGGTGGTGGGACTCGTCGGTGCCGTCGCCGAGGCGGAGGGTCCACTGCTCGGCGTGGTCCCGGTGGTAGGCGACCTCCTTGACGGCCTTGGCGGCGAGTCCGGCGAGGGGGCCGTCGCCCGCGGCGAGCTCGGCGTAGAGGAGGTGCTGATAGGTGGAGAAGTACAGCTGGCGGGCGATGGTGTGGGCGAAGTCGCCGTTGGGCTGCTCGACGAGCTGGAGGTTGAGGAAGGCGCGCTCCTCGCGGAGGAAGGCGAGCTCGTCCTCGTCGCCGGTGAGGGAGAGCAGGACGCGGGCCTGGCCGAGGAGGTCGAGCGCGATGTTGGCGAGGGCGACCTCCTCCTCCAGGACGGGGGCGCCGCCGGCCCACTCCCCCAGGCGCTGGGCGAGGACGAGGGCGTCGTCGCCGAGGGCGAGGGCGGCGCGGGCGGGCGCCCCGCCGAGGGCGGGGGCCGGACGGGCGGTGGTGGTGTCGGTGCCGGTCACAGGTGCTTCACCCCCTCCGGGATCTCGTAGAACGTGGGGTGCCGGTAGGGCTTGTCGGCGGCCGGTTCGAAGAAGGGGTCCTTCTCGTCCGGGGAGGAGGCGGTGATGGCGGTGGAGGGGACGACCCAGAGGGAGACGCCCTCCATGCGGCGGGTGTAGAGGTCGCGCGCGTTGCGCAGGGCCATCTCGGCGTCGGGGGCGTGGAGGCTGCCGGCGTGGGTGTGCGAGAGCCCTCGGCGGGAGCGGACGAACACCTCCCACAGGGGCCACGTGTCGGTGCTCATGCCTGTGCCTCCCCGGGCTGTGCGGTGTGCTTGCGTGCGTGGGCCGCGGCGGCCTCGCGGACCCAGGTGCCGTCCTCGTGGGCCCGGCGGCGCTGGGTGATGCGCTGTTCGTTGCAGGGGCCGTTGCCCTTGAGGACGTCCC
This sequence comes from Streptomyces termitum, assembly GCF_014650175.1. Taxonomy (GTDB): domain Bacteria; phylum Actinomycetota; class Actinomycetes; order Streptomycetales; family Streptomycetaceae; genus Streptomyces; species Streptomyces termitum. Next base: position 129,729 of record NZ_BMUL01000016.1, on the reverse strand, counting down.
GGAACTCGGTCCAGTCGATGGGGCCGAAGTCGTGGTGCCCGCGCTCCTCGTTCCACTTCAGGTCGGGGTCGGGGAGGGTGAGGCCGAGGGCCTCGGCCTGCGGGGCGGCGATGTCGACGAAGCGCTGGCGCAGTTCGTCGTTGGAGTGCCGCTTGATCTTCCAGGCCATCGAGCGGGCGGAGTGGGCGGACTCGTCGTCGGGCGGGCCGAACATCATCAGAGACGGCCACCACCAGCGGTTCACCGCGTCCTGCGCCATGGCGTGCTGGGCCTCGGTGCCCCGGGAGAGGGCGAGGAGGGCCTCGTACCCCTGGCGCTGGTGGAAGGACTCCTCCTTGCAGACCCGGACCATCGCGCGGGCGTAGGGGCCGTAGGAGCAGCGGCAGAGGGGGACCTGGTTGGTGATGGCGGCGCCGTCGACGAGCCAGCCGATGGCGCCGACGTCGGCCCAGGTCAGGGTGGGGTAGTTGAAGATCGAGGAGTACTTCTGGCGGCCGGTGTGGAGCTTGTCGAGGAGCTCGTCGCGGCTGACGCCGAGGGTCTCGGCGGCGCTGTACAGGTACAGCCCGTGGCCGGCCTCGTCCTGGACCTTGGCCATGAGGATGGCCTTGCGGCGCAGCGAGGGCGCGCGGGTGATCCAGTTGGCCTCGGGCTGCATGCCGATGATCTCGGAGTGGGCGTGCTGCGCGATCTGGCGGACGAGGGTGGCGCGGTACGCCTCCGGCATCCAGTCGCGCGGCTCGATGCGCTCGTCGGCGGCGACGGCGGCGTCGAACACCGCCTCGCGGGCGGCCTGTGCCGCCGCGTCCGCGGCGTCCGTGCCGGGTGCTCGCGCGGTCATCGCCGTCCCTGCCGTTCCTGCGGTCATCGGACCCCCTACCGACCGATCGTTCGGTTCAATGACTTCAATGGTGGGTCGGCGGCCCGTAGGGTGTCAACCCTGTGGATGACCGCCCGCCCCGTCCGGGGCGCGGGCGAGCGGGTCGCCGTGGGTTCGGGATCGGGTCGGGAAGCCCGGGATCGGGGTGGGATGAGCGCGCACATCGACGGCAGCGAGCGGCGGCCGACCGGGGGGATCCTGGCGCTGTCCCTGCCGTACCAGATCGTCGCCGCGGTGGCCCTCGCCGCCCTGGCCGTCCTCGCCTGCCTGCACCTGGCCATGGTCTTCCTGCACGTGGCGCCGTCGAACACGCTCACCAAGCAGCACGGGCAGGCCGTGGACGACTGGATCTACCCCGAGTTCGAGCAGAACTGGAAGCTCTTCGCGCCCAACCCGCTCCAGCAGAACATCTCGCTCCAGGTCCGTGCCCAGGTCGCCGGGCCCGGCGGGAGCCACGTCACCAACTGGATCGACCTGACCGCGCAGGACGCCGAGGACATCCGGGGCAACGTCTTCCCCAGCCACGCCCAGCAGAACCTGCTGCGCCGCGCCGTCGACTGGTACGGCACCGCGCACGACGACGAGGGGCGCCCCAAGGGCACCCGCGGCCGGCTCTCGGAGGAGTACATGCGCCGCATCGTGCTGCTCCGCATCGAGGGGCCCGGCGCGCGCGCCGACGTCGGAGGGAAGGTCGAGCGGATCCAGCTCCGCCGGGTCTCCCGGCCGGTGCCCGCCCCGCACTGGAGCGACGAGAAGAACTCCACCCAGTCCTCCGCCCGGGTGATGCCCTGGTGGGACATCACCGACGCCGACCGCGCCCGCACGGAGACGAGCCGATGACCGCCCCCAGCCCCGACCCGGCCGCGGCTCCGGCGCGCGTGCCGCTCGACCGCCGGCTGGCGAAGGCGGCGCAGACCGTCACCTCGCGCTCGCTGGGCCCGTACCAGACGGCGATCGTCCGGATCGGCTTCGCGCTGACCTGGCTCCTCTTCCTGGTGCGCGAATTCCCGAACCGGCACGAGCTGTACGGCCCCGACGGCCCCTGGTCCTTCGACATGGCCCGTCGGCTGATCGCCGACAACCGCGCCTTCTCCGTCCTGATGTGGTCCGACGGCACCCTCTGGTTCGAGGCGGTCTACGGGCTCGCGGTGCTCGGCGCGCTGGCGATGCTCCTCGGCTGGCACACCCGGGCCGCCTCGGTGGTCTTCATGGTCGGGGCGCTCTCGCTGCAGAACCGCTCCGTCTTCCTCGGCGACGGCGGCGACAACGTGGTGCACCTCGTCGCCCTCTACCTCACCCTGGTCCGCTGCGGCCAGGTGTGGTCCCTGGACGCCCGCAGGGCCGCCCGGCGGGCCGCCCGGGACGAGAAGCGGCCGGAGCTCGCGGGACCGGTCCTGTGGGTCGTCCTCGGCGGCTTCCTGGTCGCCGCGACATGGTTCAGCCCGGTCACCGGCGAGTGGTGGATGTACGTGCTGCTGTGGGTGCTCTGGCTCGGCCAGGGCCTGTGGTGGCTGGTGGAGCAGTACGCGCCCGGGGAGCCCCGCACCCTGCTCGACGTCCTCGGCCACCTCACCCACAACGCGGTCCTCGCGGTCCTCATGGCCGAGGTCTGCCTGATCTACGCCACCGCCGGCTGGTACAAGATCCAGGGCTCGCGCTGGCAGGACGGCACCGCCCTGTTCTACCCGCTGCACCTGGACTACTTCACGCCCTGGCCGGCGCTGTCCGACCTCCTCGCCTCCAGCGGGATCATGGTCATGCTGCTCAGCTACGGCACCGTCATCGTGCAGGTCGCCTTCCCGTTCACGCTCTTCAACCGCAAGGTCAAGAACGTGCTGCTGGTCGCGATGATGCTGGAGCACGCGGGCATCGCGCTCCTGCTCGGCCTGCCGGCCTTCTCGCTCGCGATGATCGCCGCCGACGCCGTCTTCCTGCCCACCGCCTTCCTGGTGTGGCTGGGCACGCGGGCCGCCCGGGGCCGGGACCGGCTGCTGCGCCGGACCCCCGCCGCCGACCTGCCGCCGCAGCGCCCCGCCGGGGAGGACGCGGAGGAGTCCGGCGGGGGGACCGGCGACGAGACCGCCCCCCGTACCCTCGTCGGGTGAGCACCACCGAAGAACACCCCGACCCGACCGGGGCCGAACCGCTCCAGTACGACGACGGCTACGGCACCGCGATCGGCGTCGGCCCGCACCCCGAGCCGTGGCCCGAGGACTCGCGCCACGACCGCGAACTGCTGGCCGGGGGCGACCGGCGCAACGTCGTCGACCGCTACCGGTACTGGACGCGGGAGGCGATCGTCGCCGACCTCGACACCCGTCGCCACGACTTCCACGTGGCCGTGGAGAACTGGGGTCACGACTTCAACATCGGCTCGGTGGTGCGGACCGCCAACGCCTTCCTGGCGAAGGAGGTCCACATCGTGGGGCGCCGCCGCTGGAACCGGCGCGGCGCCATGGTCACCGACCGCTACCAGCACGTGCGGCACCACCCCGACACCGAGGCGCTCACCGCCTGGGCGGCCGCCGAGGACCTGCCGATCATCGGCATCGACAACCTGCCGGGCTCGGTGCCGCTGGAGCGGACCGTGCTGCCCCGCCGCTGCGTGCTCCTCTTCGGGCAGGAGGGCCCCGGGCTGACCGAGGAGGCCCGCCGCCATGTGCGGACGGTCTGCTCGATCGCCCAGTTCGGCTCCACCCGGTCGATCAACGCCGGGGCCGCCGCCGCGATCGCCATGCACGCGTGGGTGCAGCGCTACGCGGAGATCGACACCCCCTGAGGGGTACGGGGCGGGGCTCCGGGCCCCGCCCGCGCCGCCGTCAGGCCTGGCGGCGGACCTCCACCACCCGGAAGCGGTTGGAGACGAAGGCGCCGTCGCACAGCGCCGCGTTCGCCGCAGGGTTGCCGCCCGAGCCGTGGAAGTCGGAGAAGGCGGCCGTCTGGTTCACGTACACCCCGCCCGTCAGGTTCAGCGACAGCTGCGCCGACTCCTCCAGGCAGACCTCCTCCACGGCCCGCTCGGTGGAGGCGGAGGTCGTGTACGCGCCGACGGTCATCGCGCCCTTCTCGCGGATCGTGCGCCGCAGCAGCTCCAGGGCGTCCGCCGTGGAGTCCACCGAGACCGCGAAGGAGATCGGGCCGAAGCACTCGGAGAGGTACGCCGCCTCCGCGTCCGGCTTGGAGCCGTCCAGCTTCACCACGACCGGGGTGCGGACGACCGCGTCCGGGAAGTCCGGGTGGGCCACCTCGCGGGAGGCCAGCGCGACCTCGCCCAGGCCGGCCGCCGCCTCCAGGCGGGCCTTCACGTCCGGGTTGACCAGCGCGCCCAGCAGCGCGTTCGCCCTGGCGTCGTCGCCGAGGAGGCCGCCGACCGCGCCCGCCAGATCGGCCACCACCTCGTCGTACGACTTCGGGCCCTGGTCGGTGGCGATGCCGTCGCGCGGGATCAGCAGGTTCTGCGGGGTGGTGCACATCTGGCCGCTGTACAGCGACAGCGAGAACGCCAGGTTGGACAGCATCCCCTTGTAGTCGTCGGTGGAGTCGATCAGCACCGTGTTGACGCCGGCCTTCTCCGTGTAGACCTGCGCCTGGCGGGCGTTGGCCTCCAGCCAGTCGCCGAAGGCGGTCGAGCCGGTGTAGTCGATGATCCGGATCTCCGGGCGCAGCGCCAGGGTCTTGGCGATGCCCTCGCCGGGCCGCTCGGTGGCCAGCGCCACCAGGTTCGGGTCGAAGCCGTGCTCGGCGAGCACCTCGCGGGCCGTCCGCACGGTCAGCGCCAGCGGCAGCACCGCGCGCGGGTGCGGCTTGACCAGCACCGCGTTCCCGGTCGCGAGGGAGGCGAACAGGCCCGGGTAGCCGTTCCACGTCGGGAAGGTGTTGCAGCCGATGACCAGGGCGACGCCGCGGCCGACCGGGGTGAACTCCTTGCTCAGCTCCAGCGGGTCCCGCTTGCCCTGGGGCTTGGACCAGGAGGCCCGGCCCGCGGGGGTGCGGGTCTGCTCCTCGTACGCGTACGCCACCGCCTCCAGGCCGCGGTCCTGGGCGTGCGGGCCGCCGGCCTGGAACGCCATCAGGAACGCCTGGCCGCTGGTGTGCATGACGGCGTGGGCGAACTCGTGGGTGCGGGCCGAGATCCGGGCCAGGATCTCCAGGCAGACCAGGGCGCGCGCCTCCGGCCCCGCGTCCCGCCAGGCGGGCAGCCCGGCGCGCATCGCGGGCAGCAGCACGTCGGGGTCGGCGTGCGGGTACTCGACGCCGAGCTCGGGGCCGTAGGGCGAGATCTCGCCGCCGGTCCAGCCGTCGGTGCCCGGCTGGTCGAGGTCGAAGCGGGTGTTCAGCACGGCCCGGTGGGCCGCCAGGCCGGCCTCCGCGTCCAGCGAGCCGTCCGCGCCGTACGCCTTCGGGTGCTCCGGGTACGGCGACCAGTAGGCGCGGCTGCGGAGGGTGGCGAGGGCCTGGTCGAGGGTGGGCCGGTGCTTCTCGGCCAGAACGTCGGTGGTCGGCTGGGCGGTGGCCATGGATGGACCAACTCCTCGTCGAGCTGGGCAGGGAGACGCGTACGGAGTTAGAGTAACCGAACGATCGGTCGGGACAAGGGGGTCCGCCGATCCTGTGGAAAACCCATCGGGGAGGATCACTCCTATGAGCGCCGACACGAGCGCCGTGACCGTCAGGGGGAGCGCCGCCATGGACGAGGCCGTCGACCGGAACCGGACCGTCGCCGTCGTCGGCACCGGGACCATGGGCCAGGGCATCGCGCAGGTGGCGCTGGTCGCCGGCCACCCGGTGCGCCTGTACGACAGCGCGCCCGACCGGGCCGCCGAGGCCGTCGGCGCGATCCGCGCCCGCCTCGACCGCCTCGTCGAGAAGGGCCGCCTGGACGCCGCCGCCCGCGAGGACGCCGCCGGCCGGCTGCACGCCGCCGCCGACCTCGCCGACCTCGCCGACGCCGCCCTCGTCGTCGAGGCGATCGTCGAGGACCTGGCCGTCAAACGGAGCCTCTTCGCCGCCCTGGAGGAGGTCGTCGCCGACGACGCCCTCCTCGCCACCAACACCTCCTCCCTCTCCGTCACCGCCATCGGCGGGGGCCTGCGCCTGCCCGGCCGCTTCGTCGGCCTGCACTTCTTCAACCCGGCGCCGCTGCTCCCGCTCGTCGAGGTCGTCCGCGGCTTCGCCACCGACGAGTCCGCCGCCACGCGCGCGTACGCGACGGTGAAGGGCTGGGGCAAGACGCCGGTGCGGTGCGCCGACACCCCCGGCTTCATCGTCAACCGGATCGCCCGGCCCTTCTACGCGGAGGCGTTCCGCGTGTACGAGGAGGGCGGCGCCGACCCGGCCACCATCGACGCGGCGCTGCGCGAGTGCGGCGGCTTCCGCATGGGCCCCTTCGAACTGACCGACCTGATCGGCCAGGACGTCAACGAGGCCGTGACCCGCTCCGTGTGGGACTCCTTCTTCCAGGACCCCAAGTTCACGCCCTCGCTGGCGCAGCGGCGGCTCGTCGAGTCCGGCCGCCTCGGCCGCAAGACCGGCCGCGGCTGGTTCCCGTACGAGGGGGACGCCGAGCGGCCCGCGCCGCACACCGCGCCGCCGGCCGAGGCCCCGGACACGATCACCGTCGAGGGCGGGCTCGGCCCGGCCGGCGAGCTGATCGCCATGGTCCGCGAGGCCGGCATCGAGGTGCGCGAGACGGAGGAGGACCGGGGCACCCGGATCCTGCTGCCGGGCGGGGGCCAGCTCGCGCTCGCCGACGGCCAGACCTCGGTCGAGTTCCGGGACGTCGTCTACTTCGACCTGGCCCTCGACTACCGGGCGGCGACCCGGATCGTCCTCTCGGCCTCCGAGGTCACCTCCTGGGAGACGCTGCGCGGCGCGATCGGCCTCTTCCAGGCGCTCGGCAAGAAGGTCAGCGTCATCGGGGACGTCCCCGGCATGATCGTCGCCCGTACGGTGGCGATGCTGGTCGACCTCGCCGCCGACGCCGTCGCCAAGGGCGTCGCCTCCGCCGAGGACATCGACACCGCCATGCGGCTGGGCGTCAACTACCCCGTCGGCCCCGTCGAATGGGGCCGACGGCTCGGGGCCGCGTGGGCGCACGAACTCCTCGACGAGCTGCACGCGCGCGTGCCCACCGGGCGCTACGCACCCTCCCTGGCGCTCTACCGCCGGACCTACGCAGAGATGGGCGGCGAGTGACATGACGACGGCCAGGCGCGACACCTACACCCCCGAGACGCTGCTCTCGGTCGCGGTGGGGGTCTTCAACGAGCGCGGCTACGACGGCACCTCCATGGAGCACCTCTCCAAGGCGGCCGGGATCTCCAAGTCCTCGATCTACCACCACGTGGCGGGCAAGGAGGAGCTGCTGCGGCGGGCGGTCAGCCGGGCCCTGGACGGCCTCTTCGCGGTCCTCGACGAGCCGGGCGCGCAGGGCGGCCGGGCGGTCGAGCGGGTCGAGCACGTGACCCGGCGCACCGTCGAGGTGCTGATAGCCGAGCTGCCGTACGTGACGCTGCTGCTGCGGGTGCGGGGCAACACGGCCACCGAGCGGTGGGCGATGGAGCGGCGCCGCGAGTTCGACCACCGGGTGGCCGATCTGCTCGGGGCGGCGGCGGCCGAGGGCGACCTGCGGTCCGACGTGGACATCCGGCTCGCGACCCGGCTCCTCTTCGGCATGATCAACTCGCTGGTGGAGTGGTACCGGCCGCATCCGGACCCGGTGGAGCGCGCGCAGATCGCCGAGACCGTCGCCCGGATGGCCTTCGACGGGCTCCGCAAGGCCCGCTGAGCGGACGGGAGGGGCGCGGTGGGGAAAACCTTCCCCGCCGCGCCCCTCCCGCGTGAGAGCGCCGGGTGCCCGCCTCAGGTCCCCGGTTCCGCGTCCAGGTCCAGTTCGTCGAAGACCAGCAGGGTGCGGGTGGAGAGCACCTCGGGGATGGCCTGGAGCCGGGTGAGGACCAGCTCGCGCAGGGTCCGGTTGTCCGGGGTGTGGACCAGCAGCAGGACATCGAAGTCGCCGCTGACCAGCGCGATGTGCGCGGCGCCGGGCAGTGCTTTGAGCTGCTCGCGGACCGTGCGCCAGGAGTTCTGGACGATCTTGAGGGTGATGTAGGCGGAGGCGCCGTGGCCGGCCCGCTCGTGGTTGATCCGGGCGCTGAAGCCCCGGATCACCCCGTCGTCGATGAGCCGGTTGATCCGGGCGTAGGCGTTGGCCCGGGAGACGTGCACCCGCTCGGCGACGGACCGCACCGAGGCCCGGCCGTCCGTCTGGAGCAGTCGCAGGATGTCGCGGTCTATCGCGTCCAGCGGCCGGGCCGGGAGGGCGTACGCCGGTGTGTACGGGGGCGCGCTGAGCACCTCGCCCACGCCCTCCCCCGCGGCCTCCTCCGGGGTTCCGCCCCGGGCGTCGGCCATTTGTTCATCCGCCATGTCCCCCCGCCTTCCTCCGTTGGACGACCTGTCTCCATCTCAGGCCGTGGAGAACCGTTTGTCCACAGGCTGAAGGCGCCTGTAGCCAAAATGCCTCCACGACCGAACAATCGGTAGGTGAGGCGCGCCACACCCGCGCCGCCCGCCTTCGGGTCTCATGCCCGCTCCCACGAGGAGGTGGACTCGTTGCAACAGCGCAGTTCGACAGTCCAGGAGCCGTCCGCCGCCCAGGCCCACCGGCCCACGCCGCCCGCCTGGCGGCCCCGCACCGACCCCGCCCCGCTGCTGCCCGACGCCGAGCCGCTGCGCGTGCTCGGCACGGACGCCGCGGCCGACGCCGACCCCGCGCTGCTGCGCCGGCTCTACGCGGAGCTGGTCCGCGGCCGCCGGTACAACGCCCAGGCCACCGCCCTCACCAAGCAGGGCCGGCTCGCCGTCTACCCCTCCACCACCGGCCAGGAGGCGTGCGAGATCGCCGCCGCCCTCGCCCTGGAGGAGCGGGACTGGCTCTTCCCCTCGTACCGGGACACCCTGGCGGCCGTCGCCCGGGGCCTCGACCCGGTCGAGGCCCTCACCCTGCTCCGCGGCGACCGGCACACCGGCTACGACCCGCGCGAGCACCGCATCGCCCCGCTGTGCACCCCGCTCGCCACCCAGCTCCCGCACGCCGTGGGCCTGGCCCACGCCGCCCGCCTCAAGGGCGACGACGTCGTCGCCCTCGCCATGGTCGGCGACGGCGGCACCAGCGAGGGCGACTTCCACGAGGCCCTGAACTTCGCCGCCGTCTGGCAGGCGCCGGTCGTCTTCCTGGTGCAGAACAACGGCTTCGCGATCTCCGTGCCGCTCGCCAAGCAGACCGCCGCCCCCTCGCTCGCCCACAAGGCCGTCGGCTACGGCATGCCGGGCCGCCTGGTCGACGGGAACGACGTCGTCGCGGTCCATCAGGTCCTCACCGAGGCCGTCACCCGCGCGCGGCGCGGCGGCGGACCGACCCTCGTGGAGGCGATCACCTACCGGATCGACGCCCACACCAACGCCGACGACGCCACCCGCTACCGCGCCGACGGCGAGGTCGAGGCATGGCGGGCGCACGACCCGGTGCTCCTCCTCGAACGGGAGCTGACCGAGCGCGGCCTGCTCGACGAGGACGGCCGGCGCGCGGCGGCCGAGGCCGCCGAGACGATGGCCGCGGAGCTGCGCGAGCGGATGAACGCCGACCCGGTGCTCGACCCGATGGACCTCTTCACCCACGTCTACGCCGAGCAGACCGCGCAGCTGCGCGCACAGGCGGCACAGCTGCGGGCCGAACTCGACGCGGAGGACGAGAACCGATGACGACGGCGACGAGCGGCACGGCGGCCGCCCGGGCGGCGGGCCGGCCCAAGCCGGCCACCATGGCGCAGGCGCTCCAGCGCGCCATGCGCGACGCGATGGCCGAGGACCCGGCCGTCCACGTGATGGGCGAGGACGTCGGCACCCTCGGCGGCGTCTTCCGGGTCACCGACGGCCTCGCCAAGGAGTTCGGCGAGGACCGCTGCACCGACACGCCGCTGGCCGAGGCGGGCATCCTCGGCACGGCCGTCGGCATGGCCATGTACGGGCTCCGCCCGGTGGTGGAGATGCAGTTCGACGCCTTCGCCTACCCGGCGTTCGAGCAGCTCGTCTCGCACGTGGCGCGGATGCGGAACCGGACCCGGGGCGCGATGCCGATGCCCATGGTGATCCGGGTGCCGTACGGCGGCGGGATCGGCGGCGTCGAGCACCACAGCGACTCCTCCGAGATCTACTACATGGCCACCCCCGGCCTGCACGTGGTCACCCCCGCCACCGTCGAGGACGCCTACGGGCTGCTGCGGCAGGCCATCGCCTCCGACGACCCGGTCGTCTTCCTGGAGCCCAAGCGGCTCTACTGGGCGAAGTCCGACTGGTCGCCCGAGGCGCCCGCGCGCGTGGAGCCGATCGGCCGGGCCGTGGTCCGCCGCCCCGGCACCGGCGCCACCCTCATCACCTACGGCCCCTCGCTGCCGGTCTGCCTGGAGGCAGCCGAGGCGGCGACCGCCGAGGGCTGGGACCTGGAGGTCGTCGACCTGCGCTCCCTCGTCCCCTTCGACGAGGACACCGTCGCCGCCTCGGTGCGGCGCACCGGCCGCGCGGTCGTGGTCCACGAGTCCGGCGGCTTCGCCGGACCCGGCGCCGAGATCGCCGCCCGGATCACCGAACTCTGCTTCCACCACCTGGAGGCGCCGGTCCTGCGGGTCGCCGGCTTCGACATCCCCTACCCGCCGCCGATGCTGGAGCGGCACCACCTGCCCGGCGTCGACCGGGTCCTGGACGCGGTCGCGCGGCTCCAGTGGGAGGCGGGGAACTGATGGCCCAGGTCCTGGAGTTCAAGCTCCCCGACCTCGGTGAGGGGCTCACCGAGGCCGAGATCGTCCGCTGGCTGGTGTCCGTCGGCGACGTCGTCGCGATCGACCAGCCGGTCGTCGAGGTCGAGACCGCCAAGGCGATGGTCGAGGTGCCCTGCCCGTACGGGGGCGTGGTCACCGCCCGCTTCGGCGAGGAGGGCACCGAACTGCCCGTCGGGGCACCGCTCCTGACGGTCGCCGTCGGCGCCGCCGCCGGTCCGGCCGCCGCCCCCGGTCCGGACGCGGACGGCTCCGGCGCCGCCGCCTCCGCCGTCTCGTCCGAGTACTCGGGCAACGTCCTCGTCGGCTACGGCACGGCCGGCCCCGCCGCCCGCCGCCGCCGGATCCACCCCCGGACCCCGGCCGTCGTCCAACCCACGCCGACAACGACGGCCGGCCCCACCCCGACGGCCCCGGTGACACCCGTCCCCGTGGCCGCCGGGTCCCCGGGACCCGTCCCGGTCATCTCCCCGCTGGTGCGCAAACTCGCCCGCGACCAGGGCCTCGACCTGCGGCGGGTGCCCGGCTCGGGCCCCGAAGGACTGATCCTGCGCGCCGACGTCGAGCGGGCCCTCGCCGACCGGGACCGGCCCGCGCCCGCGGCCCCCGCCCCGGCCGCCGCGCCCGCCCCGGCCGTCGCGGGGGAGCGGATCCCGCTGCGCGGGGTGCGCGGCGCCGTCGCCGACAAGCTCTCCCGGAGCCGTGCCGAGATCCCGGACGCGACCTGCTGGGTGGACGCCGACGCCACCGCCCTCATGGAGACACGGGCCGCGATGAACGCGGCGGGCGGACCGAAGATCTCGGTCCTCGCCCTCCTCGCCCGGATCTGCGTCCACGCCCTGTCCCGCTTCCCCGAGCTGAACTCCACCGTGGACACCGCCGCCCGCGAGATCGTCCGGCTCCCCGGGGTGCACCTCGGCTTCGCCGCCCAGACCCCGCGCGGACTCGTCGTCCCCGTGGTCAGGGACGCCGGGAGCCGGACCGCCGAGTCGCTCGCCGGGGAGTTCGGCCGGCTCACCGAGTCGGCCCGGCAGGGCACCCTCACCCCGGCCGACCTCACCGGCGGCACCTTCACCCTCAACAACTACGGGGTGTTCGGGGTGGACGGCTCCACGCCGATCATCAACCACCCCGAGGCCGCGATGCTCGGCGTCGGCCGGATCATCCCCAAACCCTGGGTCCACCAGGGCGAACTGGCGGTCCGGCAGGTGGTGCAGCTCTCGCTCACCTTCGACCACCGGGTCTGCGACGGAGGCACCGCCGGCGGCTTCCTGCGGTACGTCGCGGACTGCGTCGAACAGCCCGCGGTCCTGCTCCGCACCCTCTGAGGAACGGCCCCCGGGCCCGTGCGCACCCGCCCGGCGCGTCTCTACGGGGAGACCGCCGGGCACGGCCGGAAGGCGGCGCCCCATACTGCTGGGGTGACCACCGCACATGACGCCGTCGTGCTCGCCGGGGGCGCCGCCCGGCGCCTCGGCGGCGTCGACAAACCAGGGGTACGGGTCGGCGGCCGGCCCCTGCTCGACCGGGTGCTCGCCGCCTGCGCCGGGGCGGGCCGCACCGTGGTCGTCGGCGCCCCCCGCCCGACCGTCCGGCCCGTCGGCTGGACCCGCGAGGAGAACCCCGGCTCCGGCCCCGTGGCCGCCCTCGACGCGGGCCTCATGGCCCTCCACACCCCCGCCACAGGGGCCCCGACCGGGTCCCCCGCCGAGGTCCTGCTCGCGCTCTCCGCCGATCTGCCCTTCCTCGACGGCTCCACCGTCCGGCGGCTCCTCGCCGCCCTCGACGCGGACCCGGAGGCCGAGGCCGCCCTGCTCACCGACGCCGGGGGCCGCCGCCAGCCGCTCGTCGCCGCCTACCGCACCGGCCCGCTGCGCCGCGCGCTCGACACCGCGCGCGCCGCGCACCAGGGCCTCGACGGCCTCCCCCTGCGCACCCTCACCGCCGGACTCCGCCTCGTCGAGGTCCCGGCCGACCCCGCCGCACCGCTCGCCTCCTTCGACTGCGACACCTGGGAGGACATCGCCACCGCCCGTGCCCGGATCAGGGACCATGGTGCCGTGCTGGACGAATGGATCACCGCAGTCAAGACCGAACTGGGCATCGACCTGGACGTCGACACCGGCGTCCTGCTCGATCTGGCCCGGGACGCCGCCCACGGCGTCGCCCGCCCCGCCGCACCCCTCACGACCTTCCTCGTCGGCTACGCCGCGGCGAAGGCCGCCGAGGAAGGTACGGCCCCGGCCGAGGCGGTCGCCGAGGCCGCCCGCAAGGCCGCCGCGCTCGCCCAGCGATGGGCGGCCGAACAGGACGAGGCCGGATGACGCCCGGACAACCCGCCCCCGTGCCCGCGCCCGCGCGGGACCCCCGCCACGACGGCCACGGAACCGGCCATGGAACCGGGCACGGAACCGGGCACGGGCATCGGGACCGGAGCGAGGGCCGGGACCACGAGCACCATCGGGCCACCCCCTGGTCCGAGGCGCGCGCCGTCGCCGCCGGGGCCGGAGCCGGGGCCCGTACGGCCGCCGCCCGCCCGCCCGTCCGCGTACCGCTGGACCGGGCGCTCGGCCGCACCCTCGCCGAACCGCTGCGGGCCCTCACCGACCTCCCCTCCTTCGACGGCTCCGCCATGGACGGCTGGGCCGTCGCCGGACCCGGCCCCTGGACCGTCCGCGCGGAGTCCGTCCTCGCCGGGCACGCGGCGGCCGGGGCCCTCGCACCCGGCGAGGCGGTACGGATCGCCACCGGCGCCCGCGTCCCCGCCGGCGCCACCGCCGTCCTGCGCACCGAGCACTCCCGCACCGAGGACACCGCCTCCCCGGCGCGGCTGCACCCGCTCCGCGAGGTCGTCGCCGGGCAGGACATCCGGCCCCGGGGCCAGGAGTGCCGCGCGGGCGACGAACTGCTGCCCGCCGGGTGCGCCGTCACCGCCGCCGTCCTGGGCCTCGCCGCCGCCGCCGGCTACGACACCTGCGCCGTGCTCCCCCGGCCCAGGGTCGAGGTCCTCGTCCTCGGCGACGAACTGCTCTCCGCCGGACTCCCCCGGGACGGCCTCATCCGGGACGCGCTCGGCCCGATGCTCGGCCCCTGGCTGACGGCGCTCGGCGCCGAGGTCGTCGGCACCCGCCGGATCGGCGACGACGCCGAGGCCCTCCACGCGGCCGTCACCGGCTCCGCCGCCGACCTGGTCGTCACCACCGGCGGCACCGCCGCCGGGCCGGTCGACCACGTCCACCGGGTCCTCGACCGGGCCGGGGCGACCCTCCTGGTCGACGGGGTGAAGGTCCGCCCCGGCCACCCGATGCTGCTGGCCCGCCTCGACGCCGCCCGCCACCTCGTCGGGCTGCCCGGCAACCCGCTGGCGGCCGTCTCCGGCCTGCTCACCCTCGCCGCGCCCCTGCTGACCGCCCTCACCGGCCGGGCGCCCGCCTCCCCGGCGGAGGCGGCCACCGCCCCCCTGCGCGAGGCCGTCCAGGGGCACCCGTACGACACCCGGCTCGTGCCCGTCGTCTTCCGGGACGGGGGCCTCGTACCCCTGCGCTACAACGGGCCGGCCATGCTGCGCGGCATCGCCGCCGCGCACGCCCTGGCCGTAGTCCCGCCCGGAGGCGCGCCGTCCGGCAGGGAACCGGAGACGCTCGCCCTCCCCTGGCCGACGGCCGACCGGCCGCAGGCCACCGAAGGAGCATGTTTCACGTGAAACTCCCCAGCCGTGACGTCATGGCCCGCAACGCGGACGAGAAGGTCACCGGCTCACGCATCCGGCTGCCCCGGCGGAGCGTCGACCCGCTCCGGCAGGTCAGCCGCCGCATCCTCATGGCCCTCGGCGTGCTCCTCCTGACGGTGCTCATCGTCTACGCGGACCGCGGGGGCTACCACGACAACGCCGATGAGACGCTCGACTTCCTCGACTGCGCCTACTACGCGACCGTCACCCTCTCCACCACCGGATACGGCGACATCGTCCCGTACAGCGACTCCGCGCGGCTCGTCAACATCCTGGTGATCACGCCCCTGCGCGTGCTGTTCCTGATCATCCTGGTCGGCACCACCCTTGAGGTCCTCACGGAGCGGACCCGGGAGGAGTTCCGGCTGAAGCACTGGAGGTCCAACTTGCGCGACCACACCGTGATCGTCGGCTTCGGAACCAAGGGGCGGTCGGCGATCCAGACCCTCTGCGCCACCGGGCTCCGCAAGGACCAGATCGTCATCGTCGACCCTTCCAGCAAGGTCATCGAGGTGGCCAACATGGACGGCTTCGTCGGCGTCGTCGGCGACGCCACCCGCAGCGGCGTCCTGCTCCGGGCCGAGGTGCAGCGGGCCCGGCAGATCGTCATCGCCACCCAGCGCGACGACACCGCCGTCCTGGTGACCCTGACGGCCCGCCAGCTCAACCGGGGAGCGAAGATCGTCGCCGCCGTCCGCGAGGAGGAGAACGCGCCGCTGCTCCGCCAGTCCGGCGCCGACGCGGTCATCACCAGCGCCTCCGCCGCCGGCCGGCTGCTCGGCCTCTCGGTGCTCAGCCCCAGCGCGGGCACCGTCATGGAGGACCTGATCCAGCAGGGCTCCGGCCTCGACCTCGTCGAGCGCCCGGTGACCAAGGCCGAGGCGGGCCGCAGCGTCCGGGAGACCGAGGACCTGGTGGTCAGCGTGCTGCGCGGGCACCGGCTGCTCAGCTACGACGACCCGGCGGCCAGCCCGCTCCAGCTCACGGACCGGGTCATCACCATCGTCCGGGCCGCCCCCGTCACCCCGCTCAGCACCCCGCCGGAGGACTGACCCGCCCGGCCGGGGACGGACCCGCCGACGGACGGCGGCTCCCCTCCCGGACCGCGGCGCGGGGCGGGAGTAGCCTCGCCGCCATGTATGCGATCACGATTCCGGAACCCGGCGGCCCCGAGGCCCTCGTCTGGGCCGAGGCGCCCGATCCCGTGCCCGGCGAGGGCGAGGTCCTCGTCGAGGTGGTGGCGAGCGCCGTCAACCGCGCCGACGTCCTCCAGCGGCAGGGCTTCTACAATCCGCCGCCCGGCGCCTCGGTCCACCCCGGTCTGGAGTGCTCCGGCCGGATCGCGGCCCTCGGGCCCGGGGTCTCCGGCTGGTCGGTCGGCGACGAGGTGTGCGCGCTGCTCTCCGGCGGCGGCTACGCCCAGCGGGTCGCCGTCCCGGTCGGGCAGCTGCTGCCGGTCCCGAAGGGCGTGGACCTGGCGACGGCGGCGGCGCTCCCGGAGGTCGCCTGCACGGTCTGGTCCAACATCTTCATGATCGCCCACCTGCGGCCGGGCGAGACGCTGCTCGTGCACGGCGGGGCCAGCGGCATCGGCACGATGGCGATCCAGCTCGGGAAGGCGGTCGGTGCGAAGGTCGCGGTCACCGCGGGCAGCCCGGAGAAGCTGGCCCGCTGCGCCGAGCTCGGCGCGGACGTGCTGATCGACTACCGCACCCAGGACTTCGTCGAGGAGCTGGACGCGGCCACGGACGGCGCGGGCGCGGACGTGATCCTGGACATCATGGGCGCCAAGTACCTGGAGCGGAACGTGCGGGCCCTGGCGGTCAGCGGCCGCCTGGTCGTCATCGGCCTCCAGGGCGGGGTCAAGGCCGAGCTGAACCTCGGCGCGCTGCTCGCCAAGCGGGCCGCCGTGATGGCGACGACGCTGCGGGCCCGCCCGGAGCAGGAGAAGGCGGCGATCGTCGCGGCCGTCCGCGAGCACGTGTGGCCGCTGGTGGAGGGCGGGGCGGTCCGTCCGGTCGTGGACCGGACGCTGCCGATGGCGGACGCGGCCGAGGCGCACCGGATCCTGGAGTCGGGCGCCCACGTCGGCAAGGTGCTGCTGCTGGCGCCGTGACACGGGCCCGCCCACCGGAGGGGCCCGGCGGGCGGGGCCGTACGCCCTGGAGTCCGGCGGGCAGGACCGTACCGCCCCCAGAGGCCCGGCGGACCGGCCCGCACGGCGAAGGGGCCCGGCAGACGCCGGGCCCCTTCGGACACTCATCGTTCGACGTGCGACGACACGGCCCTACAGGTAGGGCCCCGAACCGGTCGCCCGGCCGTGCCCGTGTCCGCGCGGGTCGTCCTCGTCGTCGTGCGAGGCGCCGGGCGGCAGGGCCCGCCGCATCTGCTCCAGCTGGGCGCGGGCCGCCATCTGCTGGGCGAACAGCGCCGTCTGGATGCCGTGGAAGAGGCCCTCCAGCCAGCCCACCAACTGGGCCTGCGCGATCCGCAGTTCCGAATCCGAGGGAATCGCCTCGTCGGTGAACGGCAGGGACAGCCGCTCCAGTTCCTCGACCAGTTCCGGCGCGAGGCCGTCTTCCAGCTCCTTCACGGAGCTGGCGTGGATCTCCTTCAGCCGGACCCGGCTGGCCTCGTCGAGAGGTGCCGCCCGGACTTCCTCCAGAAGCTGCTTGATCATGCTGCCGATCCGCATGACCTTCGCAGGCTGCTCGACCATTTCCGTCACCGGGACCTCCCGGAACTCGTCGCCGCTCTGGGCGTCGCCGAGTGCCATTCCGTCCTGTCCCACGATGAGGACGGGGGGGCTCTCCGGCGACCTGTCGTTCCTCGGCATCTCCATGCCGCCATTCTCTCGCACACGTGCTTCCCCACCAGGTGTGCCCGGGGCGGAGGGAGATCATCCCCCCTGCCCCGGGCACGTTCCGGACACGAAAGGTCACGCGGGCGGCCGCGCCAAGACCATCAGGTCGCCTCGCGGCGGGCCACCGCTCCCTTCGACCGGGTCACCAGGGCGGCGAGCAGGGCCGCGCCGAGCGGGACGAGGACGAGGAGGCCGGTCAGGGTCTCCCACGGGATCACGATCGGCACCTTCGGCGGAGTGCCGGTGCCCCAGCCCTCGGCGAGGTTCTGCTCGTAGAAGCGGAGCTGCTGGCGCCCCTCGGTGAGCCGCAGGCCGACGGCGGGCAGCAGGCCGGCGGCCGTGCCGAGGACGACGCCCATGGCGGCGACCACCCCGCACTGGAAGCCGCTGAGGGTGCGGCGGACCCGGGGCGGGGCGCCGACGGCGGCCAGCGTCTTCAGGTCGGCCTCGGCGTCGGCCTGGGCGAGGCCGGTGGCGATGCCCGCGGCGCCGATGGTGACCAGGCCGGCGAAGACGGTCAGCGCGAGCAGGACGATGCCGCTCTCGGGGACGTACCCCTCCTCGACGGTGAGGTCGATCCCGGCGCCGATCTTGGCGATCTCGGCGTCGAGCTTCTGCCGCTGCTCGTCGCCGGGCATCTGGTCGGTGCTGAAGTAGGCGCCGACGGGGACGGTGTTCAGGCCGGCGGCCTTCGCGGTGGCCGGGGTCATGAGGATCTGGAGGCCGTACGCGGTCGGCTTGCCCGGCACCAGGTAGGAGGGGACGGCGCTGACCTCGCCGGGCACCGGGCGGTTCTCCATGGCGGCCTTGTCGGCGGCCTCCGCGTCGGTGATCTTCTTGACGGCGACGGTGCCGTTCTTGTCGACGAGCGACCGTTGCAGTGCGACGGCCTTGCCCTCGTCGAGGGCCTTGGCGGCGCCCGGGTCGGTGATGCCGAGGACCTTCAGGAGCTTGGCGTCACCGACGAGGAGCCCGCCGTCGACGTAGAGGCTGCCGCTGTTGCCCTCGGAGCAGCGCCAGTCGTTCAGGACCAGGTTCCGCCGCTGTTCGGGGGTGAACTTGTCGGCGGGGTCGCTGCCGTCGGGGTTGGTCACCCACAGCGGGCACTGGTTGGCCTGCGGGACGACGACCTCGTACCGGCCGCAGCCGTTCCCGCCGCCCCAGGAGGGGCAGTTGGAGCGGCCGACGACGATGCGGGAGACGTCGGCGCGGGTGTCGACCGGCAGGTAGCGCTGGACGGCCTCGGCGACGGCGGGGACGTCCCGGCCGCCCTCCTCCATCTGGAAGAAGGAGACGGCGCCGTGCGGCAGGGAGGCGGTGTACTCGGCGTTCTGCTGGGCCTCCCGGCTGGCGGCGTAGGTGGTGACGGCGACGGTGCCGGCGACGGCGGCGAGGACGGCGGCCACCGCCGGAGCCGTACGGCCCCGGTTGCGGACGGCGTCGCGCAGCGCGAGCCGCGGCGAGAGCGGCAGCCAGCGGCCGGCCCGGCCGAAGAAGCCGACCAGGGCGGGGGTCATCGCGACGACGCCCAGCTCGGCGAGGGCGGAACCGGCGGCGACGAGGACGACCTGGTCGCTGACGACGGAGCCGTACAGGGCGACGGCGGCGCCGAGGAGGAACGCGCCCAGCCCGATCAGGGGCAGCACCTTGCTGGTGGAGCGGACGCCGCGGCGGCCGGTGAGCGAGGCGAGGACGGTCTGCCGGGAGGCGGTGACGGCCGGGACGACGGCGGCGAGCAGGCCGGTGAGGACGGCGAGCATCGCGATGCCGAAGAGCTCCAGCGGCCGGATGTCGAAGGAGCCGAACCGCTGGCCGATGTACTCCTCCAGGAAGGGCTGGAGGGCCAGGGTGAGGGCCAGGGCGAGGACGGTGCCGATGACGGCCGCGGCCACGCCGATGACGAGTCCGCCGCTGAGCACGATGGCGCGGATGTGGCTGCGGGCACCGCCGTTGGCGCCGACCAGGCCGAGCTGGCGGCGGGAGCGGCGGGCGCCGACCGCGAAGGCGGGGCCGGCCAGCAGACAGATCTCCAGCATCGCCAGGCCGACCACGGTGGCGAGGGAGGCGAGCAGGGCGGCGTCGGCGGCCGGACTGGAGGCGTAGTCGCCCCAGCCCTTGATCTGGTAGAGCGGCACCTCGGAGTCGGCCGGCGGGTCGAGCACCACGGCCCGCGAGACGACCATGACGCCCCGCTGGTTGATCTTCTGGACGTCGTTCCACGTGAAACCCGAACCGTTCTTCACCAGGTAGGTGGTGTACAGCTCGGGCGCGAGCGCGCCGGACTTCTCGGCGGCCTTGGCGTAGTCCTGGAGGAAGGCGCCCGGAAGGGCGGTCACCTCGGCCTCGTTGAGCGCGTTCGGCAGCTCGTAGGAGCCCACGATGCGGTACTGCCGGTCGAAATTGCGAGCGGAAACGGTGGAGCCGACGGTGAGGCCGCTCTGCTCCAGGAAGGCGGAGGTGGCGGTGACCTCGTCGGCCTTCTCCGGGTCGCGGCCCTCCAGGAGGGTGCTGAGGCCGCGGGCGATCGGGTCGCTCGCCTTGAGCTCGCGCACCTCGGTCTGGAGCAGGCCGTGGGCGGTGGTCAGCTTGGCGCGGCCGTGGGTGACGGTGATCCAGGTGGCACCGGCGGGGATCGCGGCGGCGACGTCGCCCTTGCCGTCGGGCCAGGCGCCGTCGAAGTCCTTGGCCGGCCGGTAGCTGTCGCCGGAGGGGCTCTGGAGGATCGGGGTCCCGGCGAACCCGGTGTCCTGGAAGGACGCGTCGGCGGTGCCGATGGTCCGCTCCAGCTTCTCGGCGGGCGAGAGCTCGGAGCTGCGGTAGGTGAGGTCCACGGCGCTGACGCCGAGGATGGGCAGGGCGATCATCGACAGGACGAGGGCGCTGCGGCCCTTGGCGCGCCAGGCGTCGCGGCGGGCGATGCGGACGGCCGCCCGCCAGGAGTGGAACCAGGTCTTCACGCGTCCGCCACCCGGCCCGTGAGGAGGGAGTCGGCCTCGCTGCGCACGGTCTGGTCGACGATGGCGCCGTCGCGGAGGAAGACGACCCGGTCGGCCCAGGCGGCGAAGCGCGGCTCGTGGGTGACGAGGACGCCGGCGGCGCCCGCGTCGCAGCGGGCGCGGAGCAGGGCGAGGACGGACTCGCCGGTCTCGGAGTCGAGGGCGCCGGTGGGCTCGTCGGCGAGGACGAGGCGGCGGTCGCCGACGAGGGCGCGGGCGATGGCGACGCGCTGCTGCTGGCCGCCGGACATCTCGTCGGGGAAGCGGTCGGCGAGGTGGCCGAGGCCCATCTCCTCCAGCGCGGCGAGGGATTCGACGCGGGCCTTGCGGGCGGAGACGCCGTCGAGCTCGCGCGGCAGGGAGACGTTCTCGGCCGCGGTGAGCGCGGGTATGAGGTTGTAGTCCTGGAAGACGTAGCCGATGCTGCGGCGGCGCAGGGCGGCGAGTTCCTTGCGGCCGGCGGTGGTGATGTCGGTGTCCTCGACGATCACGCGGCCGGAGGTCGGGACGTCGAGGCCGCCGGCGATGGTGAGCAGAGTGGACTTGCCGGAGCCCGACGGCCCCATGACGGCGACGAGTTCGCCGGGGTGCACGTCGAGGTCGATGCCGCGCAGGGCGTGCACCTCGGTGGCTCCGGATCCGTGGACCCGGGTCAGGTTCTGCAGGCGCAGCACGGGCTGCGGGGTGAGCGGTGTGGACATCGAGAGTCCCCCCTAAGGCGCGCGTGGGCGCGCGGCGAGCGGTGAACACGGCCGTCCGGCCCCGAGGGGCGTCCGGCCGGGAGAGTGGTCGAAGAGTCCGCGAGAGGTCCGCGGCGGGTGGAGCGAGTGGGTGGAGCGGGCCGGTGGAGCGGGCCGGTGGAGAGGAGAAGACGGAGAAGCGAGTGGTACGGGGCGCGGGGCCCGTGGTCAGCGGGTCCGGCGCGCGCCCGGCGCCACCGGCGCCCCGCCCCGCCCGGCCCCGGCGCCCCCGGCCCCGTCCTCGGACCCGGTCGCGGGCCGGGGTCCCGGGTCGGGGCCGGGTTCGGAGGCGGTGGCGGGCCGGGGGGCGGAAGCGGCGGAGGCGGAGAAGCGGATCAGCCGGGACTCGCAGTGGTCGAGCCAGCGGGCCTCGGCCTCGGTCTGGAAGATGAGCTGTTCCAGGACGAGGAGCCAGGCGACGTCGTCGCGCTCGTGCGTCCCGCCGCTCTCCAGGGCGGTGAGGGCCTGGGCCTTGAGGCGGGTGTAGTCCTGCATGGCCTTCACGGTGTGGCGGCGCTGGGCCTGGATGACCTCGCTGATGTCGACGCCGGGGGCGCCGACGGCCATGGCGAGCTTGATGGAGAGCTCGTCACGGGCGGGGCTGGCGCGGTCCACGGGCTTCTCGAACCAGGTGTGCAGTTCGTCGCGGCCGGCGTCGGTGATCGCGTAGAGCGCGTGACCGGCGCCGTCCTCGCCGTTCTGGGCGACCAGGCCGTCCCGTTCGAGCCGGCCCAGGGTCGTGTACACCTGGCCGACGTTGAGCGGCCAGGTGGAGCCGGTGCGGGATTCGAACTCGGTGCGCAGCTGGGAGCCGTAGCGCGGCCCGTGTTCGAGGAGGGCGAGGAGCCCGTGGCGGATCGACATACTCAGTATGTATACCGGGTATGCCGAGCGGGACAACCATCGGGAGGGGGATGTGGAAGATCCCCCTCAGGGAGGACCGGGCGGATCCGGAAGGAGTCAGCGGCGGCGCAGCCGCACCCCGAGGAAGCCGATTCCGAGCCCCGTCAGGGTCAGTCCGATGCCCAGGGTGAGACCGGGAAGTCGCTGGTCGGAGAGGGTTTCCGGGGTGCTCGGGGGGAGCGTGGGGAAGGCGGCGGGGAGGTCGGCGGGGGCCGGCCGGGAAGGGAGCCCGGCGTCCTCCCGGGGTACCTCGGCGGCCTCCTCCGAGGGGCGCCCGCCGTCGGATTCTGTAGCGGTTCCGTCATCTGCGGGGGCGTCCGCGGGGGCCTCCTGGGCGTCGTCCGGCGGTGCGGCGGGCTCGCTCCGGCCCGGTCGGGCCAGCCCCTCGCCCGCGGTCCGGCCGGCCAGCGAGGGGGTGTCGCTGGGCTCGGGCGCCTCGCTCGGCGCGGGCGCCGGTGCGGGCAGTCCGGCCCGGGGGGTGCCGGTCGGGGTGGGCGGCGCGGGTGCGGTCCCGGTGGGGGCGGTGGGGGGCGCGGGGGCGGTGGTGCCGGGGGCGGCACCGGTCCCGGTGGGCGCGGGCGCGGGGGGCCGCCCGGTCCCGGTGGGAGCTTCCGTCCCGGTGGGCGTGGTGGAGGGAGAAGGGGCGGAGGGTGCGGAGGGGGTGCCGGTGGGTCCGGCGGCGCGGGCGCTCGGGGTGGCCGGGACGGGGTCCTCGGCGTGGGCGAGGGGGGCGCCGGTGAGCCCGTACAGGGTGACGGCGCAGGCCAGGGCGGTCCTTCGGGGCGCGCGGCGGGCGCGTGGCCGTCTCCGGCCGGTGCCACGCCCGCTCCTGCCCGTCCCGCCGCGTGTGGGAGTCACCGGGGAACCCTCCCTGCCGTGCCGCCGAGGTGTCCGATTCAGCGTCACATATCGGGAGGAACCCGGCATCCGGACCGGGGCGGGAGCGCCCCGTCCGGGTGGCGGCCGGGGGCCGGGCGGCCCCTGACCCGCTACTTCGCCGGGTTGCCGGTGGAGATCTCCAGGGTGAACTCGGCGTCGTCGGGACCGATCTCGGTGCCGGCCGGCGGGTACTGGCTGAGGACCGTGTCCTCGCCGTAGGTGATCTCGTCCACCGGGGTCTGCTTGGTGATCTTCCAGCCGGCGGCCCGGACGCAGTCCTTCACCGAGGTGAGGTTCTTGTAGGTGAAGTTCGGCACCTCGAACTTCTCGGGGTCGCTGCTCGACTCCCGCGGCTGGGTGCACTTCTTCGTGTCGATGGTCTTCGTCAGGTCCGGGCCCTTGTGGCCGGGGGCCTCGGTCGGGTTCTGCTGGGTCTGCTGCGTCCCGCCGCCCGTGCCGCCCGCCTCGGTGCCCGGGGGGTCCTTCTTGACGAGGGCGTAGACCAGGCCGCCGACCGCGATCAGGGCGACCAGGACCGCGCCGACGACCAGCGGCATGCTGCGGCGCGAGCCGCCGCCCGAGGAGGGGGCGTGCACCGGCGCGGGCGCGTACGAGACCGGCGGCGGGGTCTGGAAGGCGGGCGCGGGCGTGGGCGCCTGCTGCGGGTAGCCGTAGGAGGGCGCGGGCGCCGGGGTCGGCGGGCCGTACGGGTGGGGCTGGTACGGCTGCTGCACGTGCGGGGCGGCCGGCGGCGGGGTGCTCTGGCCGACCGGCGGGAAGACCGCCGAGCCGACGCCGGCGCCGCTGTTGACCGGGCCGCCCGCGACGATCGCCGGAGCGGCGGACTGCCCGGCGGCCAGCACCCGCAGGCACTCGTCGCGCATGACGGCGGCGCTGGGGAACCGCTCGTTCGGGTTCTTCCGCAGGGCGCGGGCGACCAGCGCGTCCATCGCGGGCGTCACCGAGCGGTTGACGGACGACGGGGCGACCGGCTCCTCCTGCACGTGCGCGTACGCGATGGCGAGCGGCGAGTCCGCGTCGAAGGGCAGGCGGCCCGTCAGGAGCTGGAAGAGCATGATGCCGACCGAGTAGAGGTCGGACCGGGCGTCCACCGGGCGGCCCAGGGCCTGCTCCGGGGAGAGGTACTGCGGGGTGCCGACGACCATGCCGGTCTGCGTCATGGACGTCACGCCGGACTGCATGGCGCGGGCGATGCCGAAGTCCATGACCTTGACCACGCCGCGCTTGGTCATCATCACGTTGCCGGGCTTGATGTCGCGGTGGACCAGGCCCATCTCGTGGCTGACCTCGAGGGCGGCCAGCACGTCCGCCGTCACCTTCAGCGCCTTGTCGGCGGGCATCGCCCCGTACTGGCGGACGTCGGAGGCGAGCACCGAGCCGAGCGGCTGCCCCTCCACGTACTCCATGACGATGTACGGCATGAGGCCGCCGTCGAGGGTGTCCTCGCCGGTGTCGAAGACGGACACGATGTTGGTGTGCGAGAGCTTCGCCACGGCCTGCGCCTCGCGGCGGAACCGCTCGCGGAAGGACTGCTCGCGGCCCAGTTCGCTGTGGAGCGTCTTGATCGCGACCTGGCGGTCGAGCGCGCTGTCGTACGCGAGGTGGACGGAGGCCATGCCGCCCTCGCCGAGGAGGTCGCGCAGCTGGTAGCGGCCGTTCGCGACCGAACCGCCGGTGTAGCGGCCTCCCTGGGCGCCGTCGTGGCTCATGTGTGCTGTCCCCCTGCGCCCCGCGGCGTCGGTCCGTCGGTGTTCTCCGGCCGGCCGCGGTTTTCCGGCCGATTCTGCGCCAAGTCTGCCCCAGGCCCCTGACACGTCAAGCCGAGTGCCCGTTCCGTGACCCTCCGCACAGCCGACGGAGGGGAAGGGAGGGAGGAAACTCACGGAATTTGCACAGGTGTACGGGGGAAGGGGCGCACGCTCCGTCATCGCGGACCGTGATGTCGCACGGAGCCTGTAGCGTGACGACTGGACACACGGCACGGAACAGACGACGGCGAGGACTCATGGAACCCGGATCCGAGGCAGGGGGCGGTGTGCCGGGCGCTGCCGGGGAATCGTGGGGAGTCGGCCGCGTCGTCGGCGAGGGCCGCTACCGCCTGACGCACCGTCTGGGACGCGGCGGCATGGCCGAGGTCTTCGCCGCCGAGGACGTGCGCCTGGGCCGCACGGTGGCGGTGAAGCTGCTCCGTTCCGACCTGGCCGAGGACCCCGTCTCCAAGGCCCGCTTCACGCGCGAGGCGCAGTCCGTCGCCGGGCTCAACCACCACGCGATCGTGGCGGTGTACGACTCCGGCGAGGACCTGGTGGACGGCCGTCCGGTGCCGTACATCGTGATGGAGCTGGTCGAGGGCCGCACCATCCGCGACCTGCTGATCGGCACCGAGGCGCCGGGCCCCGAGCAGGCACTCATGATCGTCTCCGGTGTCCTGGAGGCGCTGGCCTACTCGCACCAGCACGGCATCGTGCACCGCGACATCAAGCCGGCCAACGTGATCATCACCAACACCGGCGCGGTGAAGGTCATGGACTTCGGCATCGCCCGCGCGCTGCACGGCGCGCAGGCGACCATGACGCAGACCGGCATGGTCATGGGCACCCCGCAGTACCTCTCCCCGGAGCAGGCGCTCGGCAAGGCCGTCGACCACCGCTCCGACCTGTACGCGACCGGCTGCCTGCTCTACGAACTGCTCGCGCTGCGGCCGCCCTTCACGGGTGAGACGCCGCTGTCGGTGGTCTACCAGCACGTGCAGGACACGGCCGTGCCGCCGTCCGAGGTCCGCGGCTCCACCCCGCCGGAGCTGGACGGCCTGGTGATGCGCTCGCTGGCGAAGGAGCCGGACGACCGCTTCCAGAGCGCCGAGGAGATGCGCGGGCTGATCCAGTACGGCCTGGAGATGCTCCGGCAGCAGGGCGGGCACACCGGCACCTGGAGCACCGGTCCGGTCGCCGTCCACGAGGGCGGTCACACGCCCGCCGCCGGCATGACCGCCACGACCGCGATGGGGCACCCGCCGCTCGGCGAGACCGCCCAGGGCCGTCTCGTCCCGCTGCCCAACCCCGAGGACGGCGGTTACGGCGGGTACGGCGGCTACGACGACGGCACGGGCGGCACCGGTGGCACCGGCGGCTACGCGACCGCCGGGGGCGGCGGCCGGGGCAACCGGAACCGGATGGTGCTCTTCGCCGCGCTCGCGCTGGTCGCGATCGTCGCCGGCATCGTCTACGCGGTCCAGATGGCCGGCAAGGACGACGACAAGGACGGCCCGGTCACCACGCCGACCAGCCCGACGAAGACCTCGGCCCCGGCCACGGAGGAGCCCCCGCCGTCCGAGGAGCCGTCCGGCGACCACAGCGAGGATCCGACCGACGGCGGCGGTGGCACCACGCAGCGGCCGTGGACGCCGACCTACCGGCCGACGACGCCCCCGCCGACCACCTCGACGCCCACCACGGCGCCGACGGCGACGGACGAGCCCACCACCGACCCGACCGACACGGGCGAGCCGACCACGACGCCGACGACGGGCGGCGGCCAGCCCACGGGGCCGGAGTCCCCCGAGGGCCCGACCGGCGGCGGTGGCGGCACGCCGAGCCCCGGCGCGGCGGGCAGCACCAACGGATGATCCCGGCCCGGGGCCGGCCCGTCAGGACGCGAAGGCGTCCCGGACGGCGTCGTACTCCCGGGTCCACCACACGGCCAGGGCCGACACCGCGGGGAACTGCGGGTCGGCCCTGCGGTCGTTCAGCTGGTAGCGCCAGCGCAGCGTCCAGAAGTCGTTGAGCCGCTCCCACCAGACGCGGTGCGCGGCGGCGGCCAGCTCCGTGCCGTCGGCGCCGGAGGCCCGCCGGTACGCGCGCGCGTACGCGCGGGTCTTCGCCAGGTCGAGCACGCCGTCCGGGCGGACGAAGAAGATCGCGGCGGCCCGCACGGCCTCCTCGGCCCGGGGGCGGACGCCGAGGCGGTCCCAGTCGATGATCGCGGCCGGTTCGGCGCCCCGGTACAGCAGGTTCAGCGGATGGAAGTCGCCGTGCACCCAGCCGGCCGTGGCGGGCGCCGGGGGGCGCCGGTGGCCGTGCCGTTCGAGGAGCCGGCGGCGTTCGCGGAGGCGGTGCTCGGCGAGTAACTCGAAGCTGCCCCGGGGGCGGTGGGCGCGGACCAGCCGGAGCAGCTCCTCGATGAGCGCGAAGGTGTCCTCGGGGCGGGCGCTGTCGTGCCGGTCGCCGTCGGTCCTGCCGCCGGGCGGCGGGGGCTCCATGACCCGGTCCAGGCCGGTGTGGACCCGGCCGAGGAGGGCGCCGAGGCGGCGCGAGCCGCCGGGGGTGAGCTGGGCGCCGTCGCGGTGCCGGCCCTCGACCCAGGGGTGCAGCGCGTAGCAGCGCCCGCCGATGACGGCGACGGTCCGGCCGCGGCTGTCGGCCAGCGGCGGGGCCACCGGCAGGCCGAGGGCGTGCAGCCGGTGGGTGGCCCGGTGCTGGCGGGTGATGGTGTCCCGGTCGGCGGTGGGGGCGTCGAGGTGCTGTTTGAGGAAGTAGGAGCC
Organism: Streptomyces termitum; assembly: GCF_014650175.1. Taxonomy (GTDB): domain Bacteria; phylum Actinomycetota; class Actinomycetes; order Streptomycetales; family Streptomycetaceae; genus Streptomyces; species Streptomyces termitum. The sequence goes on along the minus strand of NZ_BMUL01000016.1, from coordinate 102,344 downwards.
CCGGGTGGTGGCGAGCCGATAGCCGCGGTTGAGCAGGCCCTCGGTGACGGGGACGCAGGCGAGGGGGTCGCCGGCGTGCGGATGACGGCGCAGCAGGGCACCGACGGGAGGCACGGGGTGAGCAGATGAGCGCGGCACTCCGCAGATGTTAGATCACGCTACGTGGTAAAGGTGTCGCTCTTCGGAATCCCCCGCCCGGGTGTACTCCAGGGTGTGCACGGTGACGAACTGGGGTTCGATCCGGAGGAAGACGGGCAGGAACGGTTCACCGTCCACGGCCGCAGGCTCGGGGCCGAACGCGGCCCGCTCGGCCGCCGTCGGCTCGACGATCTCGGCGGTGCCGGTGAACTGCACGGACCACAGCGACGTGCCCTCGGCGTCGAAGTCGTCCGCCTCGTAGGCGACGACGCTGCCGTGGCACGCCTGGTGGTGGCCGAGGCCCTCGTGCATCCGGATCAGCACGCTGCCGCCGGACACGACGTGCCGGGCGGGCGCGACGAAGGGCATCGCCCGCATGCTCGCGGCGACCCGGCCGTACGTCACGCGGCCGAGCAGTTCGATGGCGCGGATCTCCTCGGTGGACATGCCTCCACTGTCCGCCCCCGGACCCCGCCGGGAAAAGGGGCCCCGGCCCCGTCCTCACGGGGCCTTAGGTCCCGACGACCGCCCGGCCGGGAGGCCCGGGCCGGGCGGCTCAGCGCCGTTCGGCCTGCATCCGCGCCACGTACGCCGCGGCCTGCGAGCGCCGCTCCATGCCCAGCTTCGACAGCAGACTGGAGACGTAGTTCTTGATGGTCTTCTCGGCCAGGTGCAGCCGCTCGCCGATGGCCCGGTTGGTCATGCCCTCGCCGATCAGGTCGAGGATCCGGCGCTCCTGGTCGGTCAGGTGGGCCAGCTTGTCGTCGCGCTTCGGGTTGTTCCCGTCGCGCAGCCGCTCCAGGACCCGCGCCGTCGCCACCGGGTCCAGCAGCGACTTCCCGGCCGCCACGTCCCGCACCGCGTTCAGCAGCTCGTTGCCCCTGATGGCCTTGAGGACGTACCCCGAGGCCCCGGCCATGATCGCGTCGAAGAGCGCCTCGTCGTCCGCGTAGGACGTGAGCATCAGGCACTTGATCGACTCGTCCTGGGAACGGACCTCCCGGCACACCTCGACCCCGCTGCCGTCCGGCAGCCGCACGTCGAGCACGGCCACGTCGGGCCGGGTCGCGGGGATCCTGACCAGGGCGTCCGCGGCGGTCCCGGCCTCCCCGACCACCTCGATGTCGTCCTCCACGGAGAGCAGCTCGTGGACGCCGCGCCGGACGACTTCGTGGTCATCCAGCAGAAAAACCCGGATTTTTCCTTCTTCGCGCACGCAGCCAGTCTCACATATTGGCTCTTCCGGTGCCCGGGGTGCGCGGGTTACGGTGCCGGATGTTCCGACGACGGTGTCGGGCCGTTGCCCACGCGCTGACCAGGGCGTGCTCCCGCTTTTCTCGATTTACTTGGAAATCCAAGCAAAATCGCAGGTCAAGTGGGTTTCGCGGGAATGCCGCGCAATGGGTAACGTGCCTGTGACGGCGCTCGCCGGGACACCTGTCACGCCGACCCCGGCCGCGTCGCACCCACCCCGTGCGCAGGGTACGGATAAGGCGGAGAGCCTCCCCTTGCCTTCGGCAGGGGCGACCCCAGGCCCTACCGGCGAACCCGGGGGCCGGACCGACGGAGGAGCACGCACGTGACCGTGGAGAGCACTGCCGCGCGCAAGACGACGCGACGCAGCAGCGGCGCCAAGCGCACCGGCGCAAGCACCGGTGCCAAGAAGACCGCCCAGGCCAAGCCGGGAGAGCCCGAGCTCGTCCAGCTGCTGACGCCCGCAGGAGAGCGCGTCCAGCACCCCGACTACGACATCGACCTGAGCGCCGAGGAGCTGCGCGGCCTCTACCGCGACATGGTCCTCACCCGCCGCTTCGACGCAGAGGCCACCGCTCTCCAGCGCCAGGGCGAGCTGGGCCTGTGGGCCTCGCTGCTCGGCCAGGAGGCCGCCCAGATCGGCTCGGGCCGCGCGCTGCGCGACGACGACTACGTCTTCCCGACCTACCGCGAGCACGGCGTGGCCTGGTGCCGCGGCGTCGACCCGACGAACCTGCTGGGCATGTTCCGCGGCGTGAACAACGGCGGCTGGGACCCCAACAGCAACAACTTCCACCTGTACACGATCGTCCTCGGCTCGCAGACCCTGCACGCCACCGGCTACGCCATGGGCGTCGCCAAGGACGGCGCGGACTCCGCCGTGCTCGCCTACTTCGGCGACGGCGCCTCCAGCCAGGGCGACGTCAACGAGTCCTTCGTCTTCTCCGCGGTCTACAACGCCCCGGTCGTCTTCTTCTGCCAGAACAACCAGTGGGCGATCTCCGAGCCCATCGAGAAGCAGACCCGCGTCCCGCTCTACCAGCGCGCCCAGGGCTTCGGCTTCCCCGGCGTCCGCGTCGACGGCAACGACGTCCTCGCCTGCCTGGCCGTGACCCGCTGGGCCCTGGAGCGCGCCCGCCGCGGCGAGGGCCCCACGCTCATCGAGGCGTTCACCTACCGGATGGCCGCCCACACCACCTCCGACGACCCGACCCGCTACCGCCGGGACGCGGAGCGCGAGGAGTGGGAGGCGAAGGACCCGATCCTGCGCCTGAAGGCGTACCTGGAGAACGAGGGCCACGCCGACGCGGCCTTCTTCGAGGAGCTGGAGGCCGAGAGCGAGGCGCTCGGCAAGCACGTCCGCGAGGTCGTCCGCGCCATGCCCGTCCCGGACCACATGGCGATGTTCGACAACGTGTACGCGGACGGGCACGCGCTCGTCGACGAGGAGCGCGCGGAGTTCGCCGCGTACCAGGCGTCCTTCGCGGACGGAGAGGCCGAGTAATCATGGCTGTTCAGAAGCTCCCCCTCGCGAAGGCGCTCAACGAGTCGCTGCGCACCGCCCTGGAGAACGACCCCAAGGTTGTCGTCATGGGCCTCGACGTCGGCAAGCTCGGCGGCGTCTTCCGCATCACCGACGGCCTCCAGAAGGACTTCGGCGAGGACCGGGTCATCGACACCCCGCTCGCCGAGTCCGGCATCGTCGGCACCGCGATCGGCCTCGCGCTGCGCGGCTACCGGCCCGTCGTGGAGATCCAGTTCGACGGCTTCGTCTTCCCGGCGTACGACCAGATCGTCACCCAGCTCGCCAAGATGCGCGCCCGGTCGCTCGGCACCGTGAAGATGCCGGTCGTCATCCGCATCCCGTACGGCGGCGGCATCGGCGCCGTCGAGCACCACTCCGAGTCCCCCGAGTCGCTCTTCGCGCACGTCGCGGGCCTCAAGGTGGTCACCCCGGCCAACTCCTCCGACGCCTACTGGATGCTCCAGCAGGCGATCCTGAGCGACGACCCGGTCATCTTCTTCGAGCCCAAGCGGCGCTACTGGGACAAGGGCGAGGTCGACACCGAGGCCCTCCCCGGCGAGCTGCACCGGGCCCGCGTCGCCCGCGAGGGCACCGACCTCACCCTGGTGGCCTACGGCCCGATGGTGAAGACCTGCCTGGAGGCGGCCGCGGCCGCCGCCGAGGAGGGCAAGTCGGTCGAGGTCGTGGACCTGCGCTCGATCTCCCCGCTGGACTTCGACACCATCCAGACCTCGGTGGAGAAGACCGGCCGGCTGGTCGTCGTCCACGAGGCGCCGGTGTTCTTCGGCTCCGGCGCGGAGATCGCCGCCCGGATCACCGAGCGCTGCTTCTACCACCTGGAGGCCCCCGTCCTGCGGGTCGGCGGCTACCACGCGCCGTACCCGCCGGCGCGCCTGGAGGAGGAGTACCTGCCGGGTCTTGACCGCGTGCTCGACGCCGTCGACCGCTCGCTGGCGTACTGAGGAGAGCACGACCATGACGATCCGCGAATTCAAGATGCCCGACGTGGGCGAGGGCCTCACCGAGGCCGAGATCCTCAAGTGGTACGTCCAGCCCGGTGACGCCGTCACCGACGGGCAGGTCGTCTGCGAGGTCGAGACGGCGAAGGCCGCCGTGGAACTGCCGATCCCCTTCGACGGCACCGTCCACGCGCTCCTCTTCCCCGAGGGCACCACGGTCGACGTCGGCCAGGTCATCATCTCGGTGAACGTCGGCGGGGACGCCCCCGCCGAGACCCCGGCGCCGGCCGCGCCGGCCCCCGCCCCCGAGGCGGCGGCCGAGGCGGAGCCGGAGGGCCGCCAGCCGGTCCTCGTCGGCTACGGGGTGGCCGCGAGCTCCACCAAGCGCCGGTCCCGCCGCCCGGCGGGCCCCGCGCCCGAGGCCGCCGTCCCCGCTCCCGCTCCCGTGCCCGTCTCCGTGCCCGGGCAGCTGAACGGGCACGGTCCCGCGGCCGGCGCGTCCCGGCCGCTGGCCAAGCCGCCGGTGCGCAAGCTCGCCAAGGACCTCGGCGTGGACCTGGCGTCGGTCGTCCCGACCGGCCCGGACGGCGTCATCACCCGCGAGGACGTGCACAAGGCGGCGGCCCCCGTCGCCGAGACGGTCCCGGCCCCCGCCCCGGCCCCCGCTCCGGCGGCCCCCGCCGCACCGGCCGTCCAGGCGGCCCCGGCCGCGCCGGACGCCCGGGAGACCCGGGTGCCGATCAAGGGTGTCCGGAAGGCCACGGCGGCGGCGATGGTCGGCTCGGCCTTCACCGCCCCGCACGTCACCGAGTTCGTGACCTTCGACATCACGCGCACGATGAAGCTGGTCGAGGAGCTCAAGTCCGACAAGGACATGGCGGGTCTGCGGATCAACCCGCTGCTCCTCATCGCCAAGGCCGTCCTGGTCGCCGTCCGGCGCAACCCGGAGATCAACGCGGCCTGGGACGAGGCGGCGCAGGAGATCGTCCTCAAGCACTACGTGAACCTGGGCATCGCCGCGGCCACCCCGCGCGGTCTGATCGTGCCGAACATCAAGGACGCGCACGCCCAGACCCTGCCGGAGCTGTCCCGCTCCCTGAGCGAACTGGTCGCCACCGCCCGCGAGGGCAGGACGACCCCGGCGGCCATGCAGGGCGGCACCTTCACCATCACCAACGTCGGCGTCTTCGGCGTCGACACCGGTACGCCGATCCTCAACCCGGGCGAGTCCGCGATCCTCGCGGTCGGCGCGATCAAGCTCCAGCCCTGGGTCCACAAGGGCAAGGTGAAGCCGCGTCAGGTCACCACGCTGGCCCTCTCCTTCGACCACCGCCTGGTCGACGGCGAACTCGGCTCCAAGTTCCTCGCCGACATCGCCGCGATCCTGGAACAGCCGAAGCGCCTCATGACCTGGGCGTGACGCTCAGGAGGACGTGACGTCCTCCGTGACCGTTTCACGTGAAACATCCGGCCGGACACCATCCGGCCGGATGTTCCGTTTCCGGGCGGCGGAGACCCGGCCGGCCGCCCAGGAGCACAGCGCCAGGAAGATCCCGGCGACCGGTGCCCCCAGCAGGCTGTGCTCCAGGGACGCGGGGGGCAGCAGCAGTTCGTGGAGGGTCTCGGGCCGCACCGGGAGCCGCTGCCCCGCCAGCACCCCCGCCTCCGCCACCCCGCCGTACACGAACGCGCCCAGGACGTACGCGCTCCACCCGATCAGCAGCGCGGAGGCGGGCCCGGTGCGGACCCCGTCCAGGGCGCGCAGCACGAAGAAGGGGAGGGCGAAGGCCAGCAGGAAGCCCTGCGCGGCGTAGAGGCGGGCGTAGAACAGGAAGATGCCCGACAGCGAGTACGGGGCGTTCCCCGGCGCGGGCGGGAAGGCCGCCCCGTCGAGGAGGCCACGGCCTAGGGACGGCACCAGGAACAGCAGCAGCACGGCGGCGCAGGACGCGGCGCAGGTGACGCCGATCCGCCGCCACAGGGTCTCCATCGGGCCGCGCATGAACAGGAACAGGGCCCGGGGCAGGGCGCGGAGGTCCGTCGGCACGTCCGGGGACGGGTCGGGCTTCCAGACGGCGAAGGCGGCCACGGCCCCGAGGGTGCCCAGCACCATCGCGTGCGCCGAGGACGCCTGTGCGGACCACAGGAGCTGGGTCAGCGAGGCGTCCCGCCGCGCCGCGTCCGTGACCAGGGCGGGAAGCTCCAGCGCGTACAGCGCCAGCAGATGGGCCACCGGGGCGAGGAAGGGCAGGGACCAGCAGAACAGCACCGCCCGCACCGACGGCCGGGCCGCACGGACCGCCAGCGCCCGCGCGCCCAGCACCAGCACCCCGGTGAACAGGACCGCCCACAGCGCCTCGTGCAGGAACGCGGCGGCGCCCGTCCGGCCGCCGTACAGCAGGGTCGGCGAGACCAGCAGGAAGCGGAGCTTGTCCAGCGGCTCGCTGACCGGGCCGACGCGGCCGATCTCGTCCGCCCACCGGATCTGCGCGGGCAGCGCGCTCAGCACCACCCCGGCCAGCACCCCGTACGGCGCCGCCCGCACGAACCGGCCGCGCCGGGCGCTCACCGGGCCGTCCCGGTCGCCCGCAGCGGCTGCCCGCCGTTGTCGATCCGGTCGGTGTGATCGGCCTTCCCGTCCCACCAGGTGACCGTGGCGATCCAGCGGGTGTCGTAGCGCAGGGTGCGTCCGGTCAGGAAGAAGGAGTAGACGCTGTCGCGGCCCACCTGGACCGGCAGCGAGATCGGGTCGCCCAGCTTCTTCCGCGCCTCGCGCGCCGCGGCCTGGGTCGGGCTGTTCTGGAGGTACGAGACCGACACCGGCCGGTTCAGCGGCAGTTCGTCGAGGTCGACCACGAGGAACTCCGGCGGATCGTCCGCGCCGCAGCCGCCGGACTGCATCGCCTTGCCCGGCACGGGCGCGTCCCGGCCGGTCACGGTGATGGAGATGTCCCGGACGACGACCGCGTCGTCGACGGTGCCGCGGGCGAGGACCCCCGCCACGACGGAGCCGGAGCGGAGGATGCGGCCCTCCTTCTCCCAGCGGAGGTACTGGCCGTCCTGAGCCGTCTTGAACCCCTCCTCCAGTCCCTCGTTGCCGGGGGTGAGGAGCCAGGGAGTGGTGCAGGGGCTCCGCTCCACGCGCACGCTCAGCGCGAGCGGCCGTTCGGGGAAGAGCGCGGCCCAGGCCGACTGCGCGAGCGGGAAGAGGAAGGCCAGCGCGGTGACGACGAAGGCGTACAGGGCGATCCGGTCGGTGGTGCTCATCCGTGCGTGCCGCGCCCGTGCCGACGCCCACCCCCGCCGCACCGCGGACGTCCGTCGCACGGGCGCGGCGGCGGGCTCCGGCGCGGCGGCGGTCGTGGCCGCCGCCAGAGCGGTCGTCGTCGCGGGCACCGGCGAGGTCGTGGCCGCGGGTTGTGCCGGCACGGCCGCCGACGGGGCGGCTCCGGCCGTTCCGGCGGCTCGTGTTCCGGACGTCTCCGTGACCGTCGGCTCCGCCGCCGTCCGCGCGTCGTCGGTCTCCGCCATGACCGGGTCCCCCTCCCGTCGTGGGGTCCGCCCGCGCGGACCCGGCGAGCAGCATAGGGGAACCCCGGAGCGGCCCGTCCGCATCGTGGACAGGGCTGCCTTTCGCATCTCTGTTGTATCTATGCTGTGCGCATGCCATCACCAGCTCCCTCTCCCGCGGTTCCCGCCGCCAAGCAGCCGCCCGCCGCCGACCGGGTCTACCGGCACGTCAAGCAGGCCGTGCTCGACCGGCGTTACGAGGGGGGCACGCTGCTCACCGAGGGAGAGCTGGCGCAGGCCGTGGGGGTGTCGCGGACGCCCGTGCGGGAGGCGCTGCTCAAGCTGGAGATGGAAGGGCTGCTGAAGCTCTACCCCAAGAAGGGCGCGCTCGTCCTCGCCGTATCCGCGCAGGAGATCGCCGACGTGGTCGAGACCCGGCTGCTGGTCGAGGAGTTCGCGGTACGGCGAGCGGTGCCCGCGCCGCCCGCGCTCGTGGAGCGCCTGGAGGAGCTGCTGGAGGAGCAGAAGCGGCGGGCCGGGGCCGGGGACCTCGGCGAGGTGGCCGTCACGGACCGCTGCTTCCACGCCGAGATCGTCCGCTACGCGGGCAACCAGATCCTCTCCCGGCTCTACGACCAGCTCCGCGACCGGCAGTTGCGGATGGGCGTCGCCGTCATGCAGGCGCACCCCGACCGGGTCGCGCAGAACATCGCCGAGCACGCCGAGATCCTCGACCGGCTGAAAGCCGGCGACGAGGAGGGCGCCGCCGCCGCGGTCCGCCGCCACCTGGGCCGCGTCGGCGGCCTGGTCCGGGGTGAGGGCCGATGAGCCGCGACGGCTACGGCTCCGCCGTCACCCTCCCCGGCGACCCGCCCGGCGGCCGGCGCGCCGCCCTGGTGTGGGGCGTCGGCGTCGGCGTCTACTTCGTCGCCGTCATCTTCCGCACCTCGCTCGGCGTCGCCGGGCTCGACGCTGCCGACCGCTTCCACGTGGGCGCCTCCGCCCTCTCCACCTTCTCCATACTCCAGCTGCTGGTCTACGCGGGCATGCAGATACCCGTCGGCCTCATGGTCGACCGGCTCGGCACGAAGAAGGTCCTCACCCTCGGCGTGGTCCTCTTCACCCTCGGCCAGCTGGGCTTCGCGCTCTCCCCGTCGTACGGCATGGCGCTCGCCTCCCGCGCCCTCCTGGGCTGCGGCGACGCCATGACCTTCATCAGCGTCCTGCGGCTCGGCAGCCGCTGGTTCCCGGCCCGCCAAGGCCCCTTCATCGGCCAGATCGCCGGCCTCCTCGGCATGGCGGGCAACCTGGTCTCGACGGTCTTCCTCTCCCGCGCCCTGCACGGCCTGGGCTGGACGACGACCTTCGTGGGCAGCTCCCTCGCCGGCGTCGTCGTCCTGGTCCTGCTGCTCGTCTTCCTCAAGGACCACCCGGAGGGGTACGAGCCCGCCCCGGTGCGGCACGCGGGCGCCGCCTTCGTCCGCCGCCAGATCGCCGCGTCCTGGCGCGAGCCCGGTACCCGGCTCGGCCTGTGGGTGCACTTCACCACCCAGTTCCCGGCGATGGTCTTCCTGCTGCTGTGGGGCCTGCCGTTCCTGGTGGAGGCGCAGGGCCTCTCCCGGGGCACCGCCGGCGAGCTGCTGACCCTGGTCGTCGTCTCCAACATGGCCGTCGGCCTGGTCTACGGCCAGATCGTCGCCCGGCACGGCGCCGCCCGCGCCCCGCTCGCCCTCGGCACCGTCGCCGCCACTGCCCTGGTGTGGGGCGCGACCCTCGCCCACCCGGGCGCGCACGCGCCGATGTGGCTGCTCGTCACCCTCTGCCTGGTCCTGGGGGCCTGCGGTCCCGCCTCCATGATCGGCTTCGACTTCGCGCGCCCGGCGAACCCGCCGGAGCGCCAGGGCACCGCCTCCGGCATCGTCAACATGGGCGGCTTCGTCGCCTCGATGACCACCCTGCTCGCCGTCGGCGTCCTCCTCGACGCGACGGGCGGCGACTACCGGATCGCGTTCTCCTCGGTCTTCGTCCTCGAAGCCCTCGGCGTCGCGCAGATCCTCCGCCTCAAGTCCCGCACCCACCGGCGCGAGCGGGAGCGGCTGGTCGCCAGCCGCGTCGAGGCCGTCCACGTGCCGGTGTGACGGCCGGCCCCGGCCCCGGCCCCGACCCTGGCGCGGGCCGGGGTCAGCCCGGCGTCACCGCGAAGCGGGCGAGGATCGCGGCGGCCAGCTCCGGGTCGCCCTCGGTCTTGATCCGGTCCTCCGCCTCGTCCGGCCGGATCCGCCCGCAGGCCAGCCGGGAGTACGTCTCCCAGTCCGTCGCCAGGGTCACGGCCGGGCCCAGCGACGGCGCCCCGTCGATCGTGCCCCGCCCCTCGGAGTCCACCCGCACGGTCCGCAGGAACTCCACCGGGCCGGTCACGTCCACCACGACCGCCGAGTTCGCCGGCGCGCCCGCGTCCTTGGCGACGACCTTCGGCAGCGCCTCCAGGAGCAGGTCCCGCACCACGTACGCGCCCGGGGAGTCGAGGTTCCCCGGGACGCCCAGCGCGGCCCGCAGGTCCTGCTCGTGCACCCAGGTGTCGAAGGCCCGCAGCCGGTAGCCCTGCTCCAGGGTCTGCTCGGTGCTCAGCGGCGCCCGGATGACGTGGTCGGGGGAGCGGGTCTCGTTGCGGAGCTGACGGGCCCGGCGGATCAGGATGTACTCCAGCTCCGAGGTCATCTCCGGCGCCGTGTGGTGCCGGCGGACGTCGACCTGCACCTCCATGTAGCGGGCGAAGTCGCCGCGCACGTGGTAGAGGTCGCGGGGGAGGGAGTGGATCGGCCGGGGGTCGCCGAGCATCTCCGTCTCCATGCCGATCACGTGGGAGACGATGTCGCGCACCGACCAGCCCGGACACGGGGTCGCCCGGTTCCACTCGCCCTCGACGAGCGGCTGCACCAGCTCGGCTATCGCTTCGATGGAATGGGTCCAGGCGTCGGCGTAGTTCTGGAGGCTGGGATGGACGGTCACGGGACCCCTCGACGTTCTTCGGTGCGGGCTGAAAACACGACTGGGCGACAGTGGAATGGGAGGCTCGATCGCTAAGTTACGCTCCCCGGGAGCACCCCGGCAGTGCTTTCGTGTGACGATCGTAGGCCGGTGTTGACGGCTTGAACGCCAGGACGGTGGTAGTGTGCGCGCCTCGCTGATCCAGATCGCGGTAGACCCGGACGAACCGGTCGCCGAACGCCGGGCCCGGGCGGCCCGGCTCGTACGGGAGGAGAGGGGCGCCGCCGACCTCGTCGTCCTCCCCGAACTGTGGCCCGTGGGCGCCTTCGCGGCCGACCTCTTCGCCGCCGAGTCCGAGCCGCTGCACGGCCCCACCTACGAGGCGATGGCCGCCGCCGCCCGGGACGCCGAGGTCTGGCTGCACGCCGGTTCCTTCGTCGAGGCGGCGGGCGGCTCCCTCTACAACACCTCGCTGGTCTTCTCCCCCGACGGGGAGCTGGCCGCCTCCTACCGGAAGATCCACCGCTTCGGCTTCGACCAGGGCGAGGCGGTGCTGATGGCGGCGGGCGAGGACCTGGTGACCGTGGACCTGCCGAGGCTCACCGTCGGCGTCGGCACCTGCTACGACCTCCGCTTCCCGGAGCTGTTCCGGGGCCTGGTCGACGCGGGCGCGCAGGCGTTCGTGGTGCCCGCGGGCTGGCCGGCCCGGCGCCTCGGCCACTGGACCCTGCTGGCCCGCGCCCGCGCCGTCGAGAACCAGGCGTACGTCCTGGCCTGCGGCACGGCGGGCACCCACGCGGGCGTCGAGCAGGCCGGCCACTCGCTGGTCGTCGACCCCTGGGGCGAGGTCCTGGCGGAGGCGGGCCCGGGGGAGGAGGTCCTGCGCGTCGTCCTGGACCCGTCGAAGCCCGCCGAGATCCGCGAACAGTTCCCCGCCCTCAAAGACCGCCTCCTCGGCATCGCGGCCCCCCGCCGCCCCCACCCGTCCCGCTGAGCCCCCGCCCGGCCCGGGGGACCGCTCCCGGGCCCGGCCCGACACGGCGGCCGGGCGGGGGACGGCCGGGGCCCGGTTCCCCGAGGGATGCCAAGGAAACGCGATTGGCCCTGTCGGGGCGGCCGGGTCCGTTCCGAGACTGGCCCCATGAGCAGCAGCGACAGCCACCGCGCCCCCGCCGATCCCGCCCTGCGCGCCGAGACCCTCGCCGTCCACCCGCCCCGGGTCGAGGTCACCGGCAGCACGCCGCTCGGGGTCCCGCTCCACCAGGGCCACGTCTTCACCTTCGCGTCCGCCGACGCCCTCGCCGCGTCCATGGACTCCGGCGACTCCTTCCTCTACAGCCGCATGGGCAACCCGACCGTCCGCACCCTGGAGGAGGCGGTGGCCCGACTGGAGGGCGGCGCCGTCGCGATCTCCTTCGCGTCGGGGATGGGCGCGATCAACGCGGTGCTGTTCGGCCTGCTGTCGGGCGGCGGCCACGTCGTCGCCCAGCGCTGCCTGTACGGCGGCACGTACGCGGTCCTCGCCGACCTCGCGGACCGCTGGGGCGTCGAGGTCTCGTACGTCTCCGGCACCGACCCGGACGAGGTCGCCGCCGCCCTGCGGCCCACCACCCGCCTGCTCTACCTGGAGACCGTCGCCAACCCGACCACCCGCGTCTCCGACATCCCGGCGCTCGCCGCCGTCGCCCGCGCGGCCGGCGTTCCGGTCGCCGTCGACAACACCTTCGCCTCCCCGCTGCTGTGCCGTCCGCTCGCGCTCGGCGCCGACCTCGTCGTCCACTCGGCGACCAAGTACCTCTCCGGCCACGCGGACGTCCTCGGCGGCGTCGTGGTCGGCGACGACCCGGAGCTGCTGGGCAGGCTGCGCCACTTCGCCGTCGAACTGGGCGCCTCCACCGACCCCTTCGCCGCCTGGCTGACGCTGCGCGGGATGCAGACGCTGGCGCTGCGGATGGAGCGCCACTGCGCCTCCGCCGCCGTGCTCGCGGCCCGCCTCGCGGACCATCCGGCGGTCGCCGCCGTCCGCTACCCCGGTCTCGCGGGCCACCCGGACGAGGAGATCGCCCGGCGGCTGCTGCCCGACGGCGCGGGCGGGGTGGTCTCGCTCGACCTCGCGGGCGGCCGGGAGGCCGGCCGGACCTTCGTCGAGGCGGTCCGGCTGGCCTCCCTGTCGGTCTCGCTCGGGGACGTGAAGACCCTGGTCATGCACCCGGCCTCCACCTCGCACCGGCAGCTCGACGCGGCGGCCCTGGCCGCGGCCGGCATCGGCCCCGGCACGGTCCGCCTCTCGGTCGGCATCGAGCACGTCGAGGACCTGTGGGCGGACCTGGACCAGGCCCTCGCCAAGGTCCTCTAGGGCGCCGGAAACGCCCCGGGCCCCTTCAGTCCTCCCGTTCCGCCATCCGGATCACGCACACGGCCACCGCGATCAGCAGGGCCGCGTCGGCGTCCTCCCGGACGACATCCACCGCGTAGGTGTCGCGGACGCGGAACCAGCGGCGGGAGATGTGGGCGAGGAGTTCGCCGTCGTACTCGACGGCGAACTCCCGGTCCAGAATGCGCCCGCTGACGTCCAGTTCGGTCCCGTCGACCAGCACCACCCGGTAGTGGTTGCGCAGCAGCGAGAGCCGCTTGCGGCGCACGGTCGCGAGGGTCCGCTCGTCCCGCTCGATCGTCATGGTGTCGCGCAGGCTGAAGAACTTCTCCCGCAGCGTGATGAGCACCCGCCCGTCCGGGTCCTTCAACTCCAGGGTGTCGCGCAGCCGCAGCGCCTTGCCGTCGGCGAGGAAGGCGTGGCGGCCGTGCTCGTCCTCGATCCAGTAGTCGTCACCGATCGCGAAGATCTTGTCCCGTACGAGGTATTTCATGGTGAATGTCTACCGTGCGGCTTCCGGTGTTTCACGTGAAACACCGCCTCACGTGAAGTAGCGGGTGAAGGCGTCCGCGTTCGTCCCGAGCACCGTCCCGAAGGGCGCGTCGAGTTGGTGGATCAGCAGCACGGTGAAGGCGATGAACCCGGCCAGCCCCATCACCATCACCACATGGGTGGTGCTGCGCTTGATCCCGAAGAGGAACATGAAGGCGAGGGTGAGCAGACCGCCGATGATCAGGCCGGCCCACAGCACCGGTGACAGGCTCTCCTGCGCGGCGGCCTCCCGGCTGCGCCGGGCGTCGTCCACGTAACCGAGCTGGGCCAGCACCTCCTGGGCGGCGATCTGCTGCGAGACGGTGGCGGTGTCGCCGACCTCGCCGGCCTGCCGGAGCCGTTCGAGGAGCTCCCAGCCGGACGGGCCGAGCGGCTGCCGGGCCTCCATCAGCGGCCACTCGTCCGCGACGACGTGGTCGGCGTACGTCCGGGCCGCCTCCCGCAGCGGTTCGCGCCGGTCCTCGGGGAGCGCGTCGGCGAGCAGGTACGTCTGGTGGAGGGCGCTCGCCTCGGCCTGCACGTGGTCGGAGGCGGCGGACCGGGTGTCCCAGACGGAGACCAGGCAGAGGCCGAGGACGATCGCGTAGAGGACGGAGACCATCATGGCGATGTACTCCGCGACGTCCTCGCGCTCGTCGTCGTCCTCGGCGGCGGGGAAGAGACGGGTCTTGAGGACGACGGAGAGGGCGCCGAGGAGGGCGACGCCGCCGACGACGACGAGGGTTTCGATCAGGTCCACGGGTCAGGTCCTCCGGTTCCCGAGCAGCGCGGCGGCGAGGGCCGCGGGCACGAGGATGAGCAGCAGCATCATGACGACCGACATGTCGTCGGCCTCGCGGGCCCGCCGCCGCAGCCGGCGGACGAACCCCTCCCCGTCGGTGGTGGCGGCCCGGTGCGCGGCCTCGGTCGGCGCCGTCCCGGGCGACTCGCCCTCCCGCCCCCCGCTCCCGGTTCCGGTTCCGGTGCCGGTGCCGGTGCCGGTTCCGCTCCCCGACCCGGTCCCTTCCCCGGCCCCGGTTCCGCTCCCCGACCCGGTTCCGGTTCCGTTCCCCGCCCCTGTTCCGTTCCCCGTTCCGGCCCCTTCTCCGGCTCCTTCTCCGTTCCCGCTCCCCGCTCCGGTTGCTGCTCCGGTTGCCGCTCCCGCCCCGGTCCCCGCGCCTTCTCCGGCCCCCTGACCGGTGGCCAGGTCCGCGCCCGGGCCGGTCCCGGTCCCCGGCGCGGCCTCCACCAGCCCCTCGCCGGCCTCCCCGGTGACGCGTCCCGGTCCGGCCCCGAGGCCCGCCTCCGCCCCCGGCACGAGGCCGAACGCGGGAGGCCCGACGGGCAGCACCCCCGGAGCGGCCGGCGGCGCGCCCCCGGCCCCGGCGGCGGCCCCGGCACTCGGAGCCGTACCTCCTCCGGACGCGGTGGACCCACCGGGCACGGCGGCGCCACCGGGCGTGGTGGACCCACCGGGCGGCGTCGATCCGCCCGGTGGGCGGGGTGCGGGGACGGCGAAGGAGGCGCGGGCGCGGGCGGTGAGGAGCGGGGCGGGGAGTCGACGGCCCCCGGGGGCGTAGGTCTCGGTCCGGTCGGTCCCGGTGGCGAGCCCGGTGCTGCGGTGGACGCCCGGCGGGCGCCGTACCGTCGCGGTGCAGCGCGCGGTGGTGCCCGGGGCGAGCAGGGGCACGGTCCCGGCCCGTCCGCCGCACTGCACGCCCCGGCCGGTGAGGCCCAGGCCGGGGTCGGTGACGCGGACGTCGTGGAGCGGGCGGTTGCCCCGGTTGGCGACGGTGTACGTGACGACGGCGGTGCCCGTCCGGCCGGTGAGGACCGCGCGTTCGGCGAGGGTCAGGGCCCCGGCGACGCCCGCGTATCCGGAGTGGGCGGTGGCGGTGAGGGTCCGGCCCAGGGAGGGCACACCGCCCTCGGCGCGGGCGGTGGCCCGGTGGGTGCCGGGGGCGGCCCGGAAGCGGGCGACGCACTCCATCACGGAGAGCGCGGCGAGCGGCCGGCCGGGGCAGCGGACGGCGCCGGCGGGGACGGCCGGGTCGTGCACCCGGACCCCGTACAGCCCGGCCTCGCCCCGGTTCTCCAGCCGGTACCGCTTCACGACCTCGGCCCCGGCCCGGACGGCGGGCAGGCGTGCGGAGCCGGCGGCGAGGGTGTTGACGGTGACGGTCATCCGCAGGGCCCTGTCCCCCACCCCGCCGGCCCGCGCCGTGCTCCCCAGGGCGAGGAGGAGGCCGGGCAGGGCGAGCAGCCCGACGAGGAGCCCGGTCCCCGCGCGCGCGGCCCGCCTCCCCCGGAAGCGGGAGTAGTCCGATGATCTGCCCGCATGCGTCATGCGTCCCATGCCACCGTCCGCGCCGCCGACCCGCCCGCCCGGGACACGCGGACACCCCCCACCCGGCCCCACCGATCCACCCGTACGCCCCCGCCCCACCCCTCCCCCGGAGAAGCCCCCGCGCCCCGGAGCCCCGTGCCCCGGGAACCCCCCCGCCGGGAAGGCCCCTCCCATCAGGGACGTACTCCCGTGACGGCCCGTTCACGGCCGGGTGGCAAGCTGGAGGGATGAGCGATGCCGTCCCGGCGCCCACCCCCGCGCCCGCCCCCCGCCCCCGTGCCCGTGTCCGTGCCCCCGAGCTGATCGGCAAGGGCGGCTGGCTCAACACGGGCGGCGACGCCCTCACCCTCGCCGACCTGCGCGGCAAGATCGTCCTTCTCGACTTCTGGACCTTCTGCTGCATCAACTGCCTGCACGTCCTGGACGAGCTGCGCGAGCTGGAGGAGGAGCACCGCGACACGCTCGTCGTCGTCGGCGTGCACTCGCCGAAGTTCGTGCACGAGGCCGAGCACCGGGCGGTCGTCGACGCCGTCGAGCGGTACGAGGTCCACCACCCGGTCCTCGACGACCCGGAGCTGGCGACCTGGAAGCAGTACGCGGTCCGGGCCTGGCCGACGCTGGTCGTGATCGACCCCGAGGGGTACGTCGTCGCCCAGCACGCGGGCGAGGGCCACGCCAACGCGCTGCGGACCCTCGTCGAGGAGCTGGAGGCCGAGCACGCGGCCAAGGGCACGCTGCGGCGCGGCGACGGCCCGTACGTGCCGCCGGAGCCGGTCGCCACCGACCTCCGCTTCCCCGGCAAGGCGCTCGCCCTCCCCGGCGGCACCTTCCTGGTCTCCGACACCACCCGCCACCAGCTCGTCGAGCTGGCCGCCGACGGGGAGACCGTGGTGCGCCGGATCGGCGCCGAGGGCGAGCTGCGCGAGCCGCAGGGCCTGGCACCGCTGCCGGACGGCACGGTCGTCGTCGCGGACACCGTCCACCACGCGCTGTGCCGCTTCGACCCGGCGACGGGCGCGCTGGAGCGGATCGCGGGCACCGGCCGCCAGTGGTGGCAGGGCTCCCCGACCTCGGGCCCGGCGCTGGAGGTCGACCTCTCCTCGCCGTGGGACGTGGCCTGGTGGCGGGGGAAGGTGTGGATCGCGATGGCCGGCGTCCACCAGATCTGGACGTACGACCCGGAGACCGGGACCGTCGGGGTCGCGGCCGGCACCACCAACGAGGGCCTGGTCGACGGTCCCGGCGCGGAGGCGTGGTTCGCGCAGCCGTCCGGGCTGGCCGCGGCCGGGGACCGGCTGTGGGTCGCCGACTCGGAGACCAGCGCGCTGCGCTGGATCGACGCCGACGGCGCCGTGCACACGGCCGTCGGCACCGGCCTCTTCGACTTCGGGCACCGCGACGGCGAGGCCGGGCAGGCCCTCTTCCAGCACCCGCTGGGCGTGACGGCGCTGCCGGACGGCTCGGTCGCCGTCTCCGACACGTACAACCACGCGCTGCGCCGCTACGACCCGGCCACCGGCGAGGTCACCACCCTCGCCACCGATCTGCGCGAGCCCAGCGACGCCGTGGTGGACGGCGGGGAGATCGTGGTCGTGGAGTCGGCCCGGCACCGGCTGACCCGGCTGCGGCTGCCCGAGGAGGCCGTGCGGGTGGAGGCGGTGGCGCACCGCACCCGGCGCGAGGCGACCGAGGTGGCGCCCGGCGCCTTCCGCCTGGACGTCGTCTTCCGCGCCCCGACGGGCCAGAAGCTGGACGAGCGGTACGGTCCCTCGACCCGGCTCCTTGTCTCCTCGACCCCGCCGGAGCTGCTGCTGTCCGGCGAGGGCACGGGCACGGACCTCTTCCGCGACCTGGAGCTGAACCCGGAGCTGGCCGAGGGCGTCCTGCACGTCTCCGCGATGGCCGCGTCCTGCGACGACGACCCGGCCAACGCATATCCGGCCTGCCACGTCCACCAGCAGGACTGGGGCGTCCCGGTGAAGCTGACGGACACGGGCGCCTCCCGCCTCCCGCTGATCCTCGCGGGACTGGACGAGTCCGCCTGAGGCGGAGGCGGGCGGAGGCTCAGCGGATGAGCCCCTGATTCCTGGACGGGTGCCCGGCGGCCCCGTCCAGGCAGCCCTCCACCCAGGCGGCCGGGTCGTGGACGGCCCGGTCGCCGCCCATCCCGTCGCGCTCCATGCGGGCGCACTCCCCGGCGAGCAGCGAGCGGGTCCGCGAGCCGTCCGTGTCGTAGCCGCGGATGCGGGAGGCCAGGATGTAGCCGCCCTCGTAGGCGATGTCGGTGCCCCACGGCGGCCGTTCGTCGTACGCGTCGATCAGCAGCCCCGCCCCGGTGAGGACGAGGAGCGCGGCGGTGACGGCGAGCGGGACGAACGTCCGCGGGGGCGGTCCCTCATGACGGTGCATGGGGACGACGCTGCCAGGCGGGGCCTTTCGCGGATGTTTCGCGCGCGGGCCCCGCCCGGAAACCGTTCTCAGCCCTCCAGGAACGCGACCAGGGCGTTGGCGAGGAGGTAGGGGTCCTCGGCGCCGCACAGCTCGCGGGCGCTGTGCATGGAGAGGATCGCCACGCCGATGTCGACGGTGGTGATGCCGTGGCGGGCGGCGGTGATGGGGCCGATCGTGGTGCCGCAGGGCATGTCGTTGTTGGAGACGAACGACTGCCACGGCACGCCGGCCTTCTCGCAGGCGGCGGAGAAGATCGCGCGGCCGGTGCCGTCGGTGGCGTACCGCTGGTTGACGTTGACCTTGAGGATCGGGCCGCCGTTGACGCGCGGGTGGTGGGTCGGGTCGTGCCGCTCCGCGTAGTTGGGGTGGACGGCGTGGCCGGTGTCGGAGGAGAGGCAGACCGTGCCGGCGAAGGCGCGGGCGCGGTCCTCGTAGGAGCCGCCGCGGGCGTAGACGGAGCGCTCCAGGACGGTGCCGAGGAGGGGGCCCTGGGCGCCGGTGTCGGCCTCGGAGCCGTTCTCCTCGTGGTCGAAGGCGGCGAGGACCGGGATGTACGGCAGGTCGGCGCGGCCGGCGACGGCGGTGAGGGCGGCGACGGCGGCGTGCACGGACAGCAGGTTGTCCATGCGCGGGCCGGCGACGAGCTCGCGGTCGCGGCCGAGGTAGGCGGGGGCGTCGACGGCGTGGACCATCAGGTCCCAGCCGGCCACGTCCTCGGCGTCCACGCCGGCCTCCTCGGCGACGAACGCGATCAGGTCGCCCTCGTGGACCTCGCCGGTGCCCCACACGGGCTGCATGTGGCGCTGCCGGTCGAGCTTGAGGCCGTCGTTGACGCCCCGGTCGAGGTGGATGGCGAGCTGCGGGACGCGCAGCAGCGGCCGGTCGACATTGACGAGCCGGTGCTCGCCGTCGCGGAGGGTGAGCCGGCCGGCGAGGCCGAGGTCGCGGTCGAGCCAGGTGTTGAGGAGGGTGCCGCCGTAGACCTCCACGGCGATCTGCCGCCAGCCCTGCGCGCCCATGTCGGGCTGCGGCTTGACGCGCAGGTTGGGGGAGTCGGTGTGGGCGCCGACGATGCGGTACGGGGTGTGGGCGCCGGCGCCCTCGGGGACGTACCAGGCGATGATCGCGCCGCCGCGGGTGACGAACTTCCCGCCGCTGGTCCCGTCCCACGCCGCGGTCTCCTCGACGCGGCGGAAGCCCGCCTTCTCCAGCCGCTCGGCGGCGTTGGCCACCGCGTGGTACGGCGAGGGGGAGGCGGCGAGGAAGGACATCAGGTCATCGGTGTGCTCGCGGCCGAAGGGAGCGGACGCGGGGCGGGAGGCTGCGCTGGTCATGAGCCCACCTTACGGGGGTGCCCCGCGGCCTCCCGGGGCCGGTGACCCCTGGTCACCCCTGGTCACCCCGGTCGGGCCGGGCCCGGGGGAGCCGCTCGGACGCCCCGGCCCCGGCGCGGGCCGCGCACGAAGGAGCGCGGCCCGCCCCCCTCCCCGGGGACGGGCCGCGCGGGTGTGGACGGGGGCCCGTTAGAAGGCGGCCTCGTCCAGGTCCATCAGCGAGCCGTCGACGGCCTCGGCGAGGGCGCGCTCGGCGGAGACGCCGGGCAGGACGCCGGCGGCGAAGAACTTCGCGGCCGCGATCTTGCCCTGGTAGAAGGCGGTGTCCTTGCCGGCGCCGGTCTCCAGCTTCTCGGCGGCGACGGCGGCACCGCGCAGCAGCAGGTAGCCGACGACGACGTCGCCCGAGGCCATCAGCAGGCGGGTGGTGTTGAGGCCGACCTTGTAGATGTTCTTGACGTCCTCGCCGGTGGCGGTGAGGTCGGTGATCATCTTGCCGACGATGGCCTCCAGGTCGACGGCCGCCTTGGCGAGCGCGTCGCGGGCGCCAGCCAGCTCCTCGCCGCCGGTGCCGACCGCGAGGAACTTCTTGATCTCCTCGGAGAGGGTGTTCAGCGCGGCGCCCTGGTCGCGGACGATCTTCCGGAAGAAGAAGTCCTGGCCCTGGATGGCGGTGGTGCCCTCGTAGAGGGTGTCGATCTTGGAGTCCCGGATGTACTGCTCGATCGGGTACTCCTGGAGGAAGCCGGAGCCGCCGAAGGTCTGGAGCGACTGCGCGAGCTGCTCGTAGCCCTTCTCGGAGCCGTAGCCCTTGACGATCGGCAGGAGCAGGTCGTTGAGGCCGTGCAGCGCCTTGGCGTCCTCGCCGGCGGCCTCCGCGAGCTGGATGGAGTCCTGGACGGAGGCGGTGTAGAGGACGAGGGAGCGCATGCCCTCGGCGTACGCCTTCTGCGTCATCAGGGAGCGGCGCACGTCGGGGTGGTGGGTGATGGTGACCTTGGGCGCGGCCTTGTCCATGAAGTCGGCCAGGTCGGTGCCCTGGACGCGCTCCTTGGCGTACTCCAGGGCGTTGAGGTAGCCCGTGGAGAGGGTGGAGATCGCCTTCGTGCCGACCATCATGCGGGCGAACTCGATGATGAGGAACATCTGGCGGATGCCGTCGTGCTTGTCGCCGATGAGCCAGCCCTTGGCGGGGTGCTTGTCGCCGAAGGTCATCTCGCACGTGTTGGACGCCTTGAGGCCCATCTTGTGCTCGACGTTGGTGGCGTAGACGCCGTTGCGCTCGCCCAGCTCGCCGGTCTCCCAGTCGAACTCGTACTTGGGGACGAGGAAGAGGGAGAGGCCCTTGGTGCCGGGGCCGGCGCCCTCGGGGCGGGCGAGGACGTAGTGGAGGATGTTCTCCTCCATGTCGTGCTCACCGCTGGTGATGAAGCGCTTGACGCCCTCGATGTGCCAGGAGCCGTCCTCCTGCCGGACCGCCTTGGTGCGGCCGGCGCCGACGTCGGAGCCCGCGTCGGGCTCGGTGAGGACCATGGTGGAGCCCCAGCGGCGCTCGACGGCGATCCGCGCGGCGTTCTTCTGCTGCTCGTTGCCCTCGTTGAAGAGGATGCCGGCGAAGGCGGGGCCGGAGGAGTACATCCAGATGGCCGGGTTGGAGCCGAGGAGGAGTTCGGCGTAGGCCCAGATGAGGGAGCGCGGCGAGACGGTGCCGCCGATCTCCTCGGGGATGCCCAGGCGCCAGTACTCGGACTCCATGAACGCGTCGTACGAGGCCTTGAAGGTGGCCGGGACCGGGGCCGTGTTGGTCTCCGGGTCGAAGACCGGCGGGTTGCGGTCGGCGTCGGCGAAGGACGCGGCCAGCTCGTTCTCGGCGAGACGGCGGATCTCGTCGAGGATGCTCTGGGCGGTCTCGACGTCCATCTCCTCGAACGGACCGGTGCCGTACACCTTGTCGCGGCCGAGCACCTCGAAGAGGTTGAACTCGATGTCGCGGAGATTCGACTTGTAGTGCCCCATGGCGACGGCTCCGTAAGGATCGGGGAGGGGGTTCCTCGTACGGGTACTGCGGGTGCGGAGAACCGTTCGCTACTCATGAGTAGCTCACCGTTCCCCACGATGATGCTACCCACGGGTAATAAGGGCAACCCCTTTCGGGTGAACTGTGACGCAGTAGGCTCAGGGCCCATGTACGGCTACGAGCAGAATCCCGGTGCGCAGCAGCAGTACGGGATGCCGCAGGGGGCCCCCGGGATGCAGGCCGGGACGGCCGGGATGCAGGCCGGGTACGGGCAGCCGCAGGCTCCCCTCTACCCCGAGCCCTCGCCGCCCTCCCTCGCCGACGCCGTCCGGGCCTTCACCACCGGCACCCTCGCCGCCGAGGACTTCCAGCAGGTCTTCGCGACCTCCAAGGTCTACTGCCCGCGCGGCGACAACCCCGGCTTCCTGGCCCTGCACAACACCCAGCAGCCGGTCATCCCGATGTTCACCTCGCTCAAGGAGTTGCGGCGGTACGCGGGCAAGGAGTCGAAGTACTTCGTGATCACCGGGGCCGAGGTGATCGACCTGCTCCCGACCGGCTACGGCTTCGTGCTCGACATGGAGGGCGAGCACCGGATCGTCTTCGACGCGAAGGCCGTAGAGCAGATGGTGGACTTCGCGATGCGGCGGATGTACGGCTGACGCACGCTGGACGTGACGAAGTGGGGAGAGCGCCCGGGAGGAATTCCTCCCGGGCGTTCCGCGTTCCGGGTGGCAGGAAGTTCATCATTCAACTAAAGTGAGGGTACGAGGACGGGCCGAGCAGGCCGAAAGCCCTCGGCTCCCGTGCTCCTCAGGCCGTACCAAGGAGGTCCCGCCATGCCCGCCGTGACTGTCGAGAACCCGCTCACCCTGCCGCGCGTCGCCGCCCGGGCCGACGCCGCCCCGCGCCCCGTCCTCGCCGTCACCACGGCCCCCCAGGGCGGCACCTTCGACCACCAGGACTCCCAGGGCGGCGGCGGCACCATCACCAACGGCGACACCCAGTGGATGACCGCCGGCTCCGGCCTCCTCCACATCGAGGCCCCGCCGGAGTCCCTCGTCGTCAGCGGCGGCCTCTTCCACGGCCTCCAGCTGTGGGTCAACCTCCCCGCCGCCGACAAGATGATGGCCCCCCGCTACCAGGACATCCGCGGCGGCCAGGTCCAGCTCCTCACCTCCCCCGACGGCGGCGCGCTGCTCCGCGTCATCGCCGGCGAGCTCGACGGCCACGAGGGCCCCGGCATCACCCACACCCCGATCACGATGATCCACGCCACCCTGCGCCCCGGCGCCGAGATCACCCTGCCGTGGCGCGAGGACTTCAACGGCCTCGCGTACGTCATGGCCGGCCGCGGCACCGCGGGCGCCGAGCGCCGCCCGATCCACCTCGGGCAGACCGCCGTCTTCGGCGGTGGGGGTACCTCCCGCGCGAGCGAAGCCGAGCGTGGGGGAGGCTCGCTCACCGTCAAGGCGGACGAGAAGCAGGACGCGCACACCCCGGACCTGGAGGTCGTGCTCCTCGGCGGGCGGCCGATCCGCGAGCCCATGGCCCACTACGGCCCGTTCGTCATGAACACCCAGGCCGAACTGCGCCAGGCCTTCGAGGACTTCCAGGCGGGCCGCCTCGGCACCGTTCCGGCGGTCCACGGGATGGGCGAGTAGGGACCCCCTGAGGGGCCTTCCCCTGAGGGGAGGACCCCTGAGGGGAGGACTCCTCAGGGGAAGGCCCCTCGGAAGGGGGTCCCGGAAGGGCTCCCTCCGGAAGGGCCCCCTTCCGGCTTCCCGGGGCACTCCCCCCGAGCCCCGGGAGGGGCGTGACGGGCCGTCACCCGGACGGCCCGTCACGCCCGGCCGCGCACCACGCGCGCGTGCTCTGATGGACGGGTGCAGACGAGCCGAGCGCCGCTCCTCCCCGAACCCGCCCGCAAGGTCGCCGCCTGGTGCGCCGTCCTGCTGCTCGTCGCCGGTGTCGCCGCCGTCTTCGTCTGGCTCTGCGTCGTCTTCAAGGCGGCCGTCACCCCGGTGCTGCTCGCGATCCTCGGCGCCGCGCTGCTCGGCCCGCTCTACCGCAGGCTGCTGCGGATGAAGGTCAACAAGTCGCTGGCCGCCGCCGTCACCGTCGCCGCCGTCCTGGTGGTCGTCGGCGGCGCCACGTACATCGTCGTCGCCGCCCTCCTGGAGACCGGCGACCAGATCCTCGCCTCGCTGCGGCAGGCCGCCGCCGACATCGCCGACCACCTCGGCGCCGCCGGCACCTCCCTGGAGGACCTCGCCGCCAACGCCAAGCAGCTCCTGGAGAAGTTCGGCGGCACCGCCGCCTCCGGGGTGATCTCCGGGCTCAGCGTCGTCGGCCAGATGCTCGCCACCGCCGTCCTCGCCCTCCTCCTCATCTTCTTCTTCCTGCGCGACTCCGACCGGGCCGCCGGCGCCCTGCGCTCCCTCGTCCCCGCCGCCACCGGCGACACCGCCGAGGCCATGGCCCGCCGCGCCTTCGAGGCCGTCGAGGGCTTCATGCGCGGCACCACCCTCGTCGCCGCCGTGGACGCCGTCCTCATCGGCGTCGGCCTGCTGGTCCTCGACGTGCCCGGCGCGATCGGCCTCGCCGCCCTGGTCTTCGTCACCGCCTACATCCCGTACCTCGGAGCCTTCCTCTCCGGCGCCGTCGCGGTCCTCGTCGCCCTCGCCGACCGGGGCTTCGTCATCGCCCTGTGGGTCCTCGGCGTCGTCCTCGCCGTCCAGGTCATCGAGGGCAACGTGCTCCAGCCGATGGTCCAGAGCCGCACCGTCCAGATGCACCCCGCCGCCGTCATGCTGGCCATCACCGCGGGTGCCTCCGTCGCCGGGATCCTCGGCATGCTCCTCGCCGTGCCGCTCACCGCCGCCGCCACCGGCGTCCTGGTCGAGCTCCGTGCCCGCTACGGCACCCACCACCCCGAACCGGGGACCCCGCCTCCGCCGAACGGGTGAGGCACCCGCCCTACCCCGCCTCCGCGGCCGCCACCGGCTCCACCGGCTCCGACAGCTCGAACCAGATCGTCTTGCCCTCGCCGCGCGGCTCCACGCCCCACGCGTCCGCCAGCATCTCCATCAGCACCAGGCCCCGCCCGCTGGAGGCCATCTCGCCCGGGTGCCGCTTGTGCGGCAGCTCGTCGCTGGCGTCGGAGACCTCCACCCGCAGCCGCCGGCCTTCCTCCCCGGCCGCCACCTGCGCGGTCAGCAGGGCGTCGCCGTCCGTGTGGACGAGGACGTTGGTGACCATCTCGGAGACCATCAGGACCGCCGCGTCCAGCTGGTCCCCGTCCGCCCAGTCGTGCAGCAGCTGCCGCACCTGCTCGCGCGCCTCCGCGATCCGCTCCGGCTCCGCCTGCGCGATCGTCATCAGGGTGCGGCGCGGCGCCGGCCGGGCCGCCTCCACCGGACGGCGGGAGAGCAGCAGGACGGCGATGTCGTCCTCGCGCCGGTCCGCCAGCGGGCCGGTGGTGTGGTGCGAGCCGGGCCCGTGCACCGCCTCCACCAGGCGGTCCGCCAGCTCCTCCAGATCCTCGCCCCGGTGCTGTTCGAGCAGCCGCCGGACCCGCTCCCAGCCGGTGTCCAGATCGTGCCCGCCGGTCTCCAGGAGCCCGTCGGTGCAGATCATCAGCGTCTCGCCGGGCGCCAGCGCGAAGCGGGTGGTGGGGTAGTCGGTGTCCGGGACGATGCCCAGCGGCAGCCCGCCCGCCGTGGGCCGTTGCAGAACCGTTCCGTCGGGCATCCGCACCGCCGGTTCCGGATGGCCCGCGCGGGCGATCTCCACCGCCCCCGTCTCCAGGTCCACCTCCAGGTACAGGCAGGTCGCGAAGCGCGGGCCGCCGTTCGGGCCGCCGTCGTCCCCGTCGTTCACCCCGTACAGGAAGCGCGAGGCCCGCGAGAGCACCGCGTCCGGCCGGTGCCCCTCGGAGGCGTACGCCCGCAGCGCGATCCGCAGCTGTCCCATCAGGGCCGCCGCCCGCACGTCGTGCCCCTGTACGTCCCCGATGACCAGGGCGACCCGGCCCGGCGCGCTGCCCGACCGGCCGGGCAGCCGGATCATGTCGTACCAGTCGCCGCCGACCTGGAGCCCGCCGCCGGTGGGCACGTACCGGGCCGCGACCCGGATGCCGGGGATGCCCGGCCCGAGGACCGGCATCATCGTCCGCTGGAGCCCCTGCGACAGCTCCCGCTCGGACTCCGCCACCCCGGCCCGCGCCAGCGCCTGCGCCAGCATCCGGGCCACCGTCGTCAGCACCGACCGCTCGTCGGGGGTGAAGGCCACCGGGTGCTTGAAGGCCGCCATCCAGGCGCCCATCGTCCGCCCGGCCACCACCAGCGGCACGAAGGCCCACGACTGCCGGTCGAACTGCTCGGCCAGCGGCCACGTCGCCGGGAAGCGGCGCCGGTACTCCTCCGGGGACGGCAGGTACAGCGCCCGCCCGGTCCGCACCACCTCCGCCGCCGGGTAGTCCGTCGACAGCGTCATCGAGCTGAAGGGGCCCTCGTCGCCGTCCCGCTGCCCGTGGTGGCCGATCACGGTCAGCCGGTCGCCCGCCAGCCCGAAGACCGCGAGCCCGTCCGGCGAGAAGCCCGGCATCGACAGGGAGGCCGCGACCCGCAGCACCTCGGCCGTCGACCGGGCCTCGGCCAGCGCCCGCCCCGCGTCCAGCAGGAACGCCTCCCGCGACCGCCGCCAGTCGCCCGTGATCGGGGTGTGCGGCCCGGCCGTGCCCGGCTGCGGGTCCGCGATCTCCTGGAGGGTGCCGACGAGCTGGTAGTCACCGCTCTCCACCAGCGGTTTCGACCGGCTCCGCACCGTCCGGACGATCCGCCCCCGCTCGTCCATGATCCGCAGCCGGGCCTCGGCGAGGGTGCCCTCGGCCACCGCCAGCTGGACCACGCCGTCGATCTCGTTCCAGTCCACCGGATGGAAGCGGGACCGGACGGCCGCCTCGGTGAGCCGCACCGGCTCCGCGGGCAGCCCGAGCAGCCGGGCGGCCTCGGCGTCGAGGGAGACGGTCCCGGAGGCGTTGTCCCAGCGCCACAGGCCCGTCGCGATCGCGGCCAGGACGTCCTCGGTGCGCATTGCCCCACTTTAGGAATATCGGACAGCAGGTCGCCACCGAGAGTATTCGAATCCTGATCTTGAGTGTCCCGGTACGCTTGATGACGACTTAACTAGCTGTGAGTCTCCCCATCGAACCGAAGAGTGGATGAACGACGATGCATCGGTACAGGTCCCACACCTGCGGCGAGCTCCGCGCCTCTGACGTCGGCACCGACGTCCGGCT
Organism: Streptomyces termitum; assembly: GCF_014650175.1. Lineage (GTDB taxonomy): Bacteria > Actinomycetota > Actinomycetes > Streptomycetales > Streptomycetaceae > Streptomyces > Streptomyces termitum. The sequence goes on along the minus strand of NZ_BMUL01000016.1, from coordinate 75,614 downwards.
GAGCGGCTGGCTGCACAATCGGCGCGACCTGGGCGGCATCCTCTTCATCGATCTGCGCGACCACTACGGCATCACGCAGCTCGTCGCCCGCCCCGGCACCCCGGCCTACGAGGCCCTCGACAAGCTGACGAAGGAGTCCGTCGTCCGCGTCGACGGCAAGGTCGTCTCGCGCGGCGCGGAGAACGTCAACCCCGAGCTGCCCACCGGCGAGGTCGAGGTCGAGGTCGGCGAGGTCGAGGTCCTCGGCGCCGCCCAGCAGATCCCCTTCACCATCAACGCCGACGACGGCGTCAACGAGGAGCGGCGCCTGGAGTACCGCTTCCTCGACCTGCGCCGCGAGCGCATGCACCGCAACATCATGCTGCGCTCCGCCGTCATCGCCGCCATCCGCTCCAAGATGGTGGCCCTCGGCTTCAACGAGATGGCGACCCCGATCCTCACCGCGACCTCCCCCGAGGGCGCCCGTGACTTCGTCGTCCCGTCCCGCCTCAACCCGGGCAAGTTCTACGCGCTCCCGCAGGCCCCGCAGCAGTTCAAGCAGCTGTTCATGATCTCGGGCTTCGACCGCTACTTCCAGATCGCGCCCTGCTTCCGCGACGAGGACGCCCGCGCCGACCGCTCGCCCGGCGAGTTCTACCAGCTCGACGTCGAGATGAGCTTCGTCGAGCAGGAGGACGTCTTCCAGCCGATCGAGAAGCTCATGACCGAGCTGTTCGAGGAGTTCGGCGGCGGCCGCCACGTCACCTCCCCCTTCCCGCGGATCCCGTTCCGCGAGTCGATGCTCAAGTACGGCAACGACAAGCCCGACCTGCGCACCGACCTCGAACTCGTCGACCTCACCGACGTCTTCGCGGACTCCGAGTTCAAGGCGTTCGCCGGCAGGCACGTGCGCGCCCTCGCGGTCCCGGACACCGGCGACCAGCCGCGCAAGTTCTTCGACTCCCTCGGCGACTACGCGATCTCGCTCGGCGCGAAGGGCCTGGCCTGGATCCGCGTCGGTGAGGGCGGCATCCTGACCGGCCCGATCGCCAAGTTCCTCACCGAGGAGAACGTCAAGGTCCTCACCGAGCGCCTGGGCCTGGAGCCCGGCCACGCCGTCTTCTTCGGCGCCGGCGAGTTCGACGAGGTCTCCAAGATCATGGGCCCGGTCCGGGTCGAGGCCGCCAAGCGCGCCGGCCGCTTCGAGGAGAACGTCTTCCGCTTCGCGTGGATCGTCGACTTCCCGATGTACGAGAAGGACGAGGAGACCGGCAAGATCGACTTCTCGCACAACCCCTTCTCGATGCCCCAGGGCGGCCTGGAGGCCCTGGAGACCAAGGACCCGCTGGACATCCTCGGCTGGCAGTACGACATCGTCTGCAACGGCATCGAGCTCTCCTCCGGCGCCATCCGGAACCACGAGCCCGACATCATGTTCAAGGCCTTCGAGATCGCGGGCTACGACCGCGAGACCGTCGAGACCGAGTTCGCCGGCATGCTCCGCGCCTTCCAGTACGGCGCCCCGCCGCACGGCGGCATCGCCCCCGGTGTGGACCGCATCGTCATGCTCCTCGCGGACGAGCCCAACATCCGCGAGACCATCGCGTTCCCCCTCAACGGCAACGCGCAGGACCTCATGATGGGCGCCCCCACCGAGCTCGACGAGACCCGCCTGCGCGAGCTGAACATCCAGCTCCGCAAGCCCGTCGAGAAGCCGTCGGCGGACCCGGCCAAGTAACCACCCGCGCCGCCCGAGGGGCCCGGAACCACACCCGTGGTTCCGGGCCCCTCGCGTGCACGACCCTCAGCCCGCCGAGAAACCCCGCGGCGCCCCCGGGCCGCCCCCGGGCCGCCCCCGGACCGCGGACGCACCGCCCCGACGACGGCCCGGCCGGTCCCTTCCCTTCCCGGCCCGGCTCCTCCGCTCACTCCGGGAGCCGCCACCGCGCCTCCCCGTCGTGCACCTCACCGGTCGGTACGAGCCCGGCGGCGCGGGCGACGGCGGCGGAGGCGTGGTGGTCCGGGTGGACGTGGGCGACGACGGTACGCCCCCGGTCCCGCAGCCACCCGACGAGCGCGCGGGCCGCCTCGGAGGCGTACCCCCGGCCCTGCCAGGCGCTCCCGACCACCCACGCCACCTCGGCCTCCTCACCGATGACGGTCGCCTGCACGGTCCCGACGAGCCGCCCCTCCCCACGAGCGCGCACCACCCAGTTGCACCAACTGGTCCCCGCCTCCGGCGCCCCCGCCTCCCACCGCGCGTACCGCGCCCGCAACTCCTCCAGCCCCTCCGGCACACCCCCGACGAAGCCGTGCAGCGCCGGATCCCCCAGCACCCCCACCATCTCCTCGGCATGCCCCACCCCCAACGGCACAAGCTCCAGCCGCCCGGTGACGATCACCTCGGCAAGAACGTTCTCCTCCCGCACTGTTCCGCCTTCCCTCATCGCGCTCATTGGACGACACTTCCGTCGCCCTTGTTCTCTTGGCCACCGCGAGCGATGGAATCCAGGAGCTGAACCCGGGATCATTCTTTTCCTGCGAGGTAGGGGCGTGTCCGGATCAAAGAGGACTCGGACGCCTCGAAAGAGAATTGTGAACCCGCTGATTCGACAGAGACTCGGACGCCCTTGCTTCCCTGGGGGGTGAAAATAATTTCTGCGTCGCGGATACCTGCCTCCCAGCCGTCAATTTTCAGACCCTTCACTCCCGTGAACCTCAGATAAATCTCAACGGTGTTGTACTCCCTGCCTGCCCAGACGGGTGCCGGCTTGTCGGGTAGCTCCGTGGTCTCAAGCATCAAAGTCGCCGACCTGCCTCTTTCGTCGATCTGCGTGTAGTGCAGTTCGCATGCGTTCAGGCGGGGAGGCGTCGTGTACGCGTCCGTTATTTCCTCTGTCGACCCGATCAGGGTCGTCCAGTCAGATCCGCTCATAGAAGGTCTTCTCTTCGGTCTCCGGGACGGTCTGGTAGCGCCGTCTGTCGAGATTCCCCAGGAAGAGGTGCGGGCCTCCGTCTGTGCCGTCAGGGGTGATGCCGAAAGCGCTCACGTGGCCTATGTGCACCGACTTGTGGCTGGTGAAGCGGAGGTCCACTCCAGGTCCCGACAATTGGATCCGGACCCTTCGATTCTTTCCCAGGGGTTCAACCACGAGGGAGGTGGGAGGTACGGGGGGATCCCACCTGGACAGAGAGAAATCCTCCACGGCGAGAAACTTCAGATGACACTGGACGGTGTCGACCTCCGCGGCCTTCCAGTCCTGGGGAAGTCCGGCCGGGAGACCCGAGACGTCCACCCGGAGCGTGATCGCCGGGCCCCGCCAGTCCAGGTTGACGGAGCGCGGGCGAATTTCCTCAAGGGGGGAAGCCGATCCGTAGAGGCCGATGAGGTCATGCGCGTGAATCAGGTCAAGGGCATCGATCACAGGGGTGGTTCTCCTCGGCTTCGGGAGCCTGTCTGGCGGAAGTCGTGGCGGGGCTTCTCGGGGGGTTCAGGTGGTGTGTTGCTTCAGGAAGGCGCCGGCGTGGGCGGCGGCTTCTTCCTTGGTGGGGGCGGGGGAGAGGGGGCTTCTCGTGCCGTCGGCGGCGGTGGCGGTCCAGGTCCAGGCGGGGCCGGCGGGGGTGAGGTCGGCGCGGCCGCCGAAGAGGGTGAGGGTGGTGGTGCCGGGGGCGGGGCGGGTGACCGCTTCGGGCCACTTCTTGCGGGCGCCCTGGCGGGTGATGCCCCAGACGGCGCCGAGTTGTTCATAGCTCGCGCCGTAGGAGCCGGCGGTGCCGGCCGCGATGGCGGTGAGGCGTTTGACCTCCTGGTCGACCACCTTCCAGGCGGCCAGGACGGAGAGGGCGATGTCGACGGGCTCGCCCTTCCACATCTCCTGCTCGGTCCGGCCGGTGCCGCGGGCGCGGAGGGAGGTGGCGAGGGGGGTGAGGGCGTCGTGCAGCGCGGCTTCGAGCGTGGTCAGTTCCTCGGGGGCGGGGCCCGGTCCGTTCGTCGTCATGGGGAAACTGTAGTTTACGGAGCAGGACTGTGGGAACCTTTGTTTACGAAGGGGGGTGGGTGTGGGCCCGCTCCGCCGTCTTCGAGGGGGAGTGCCGATGTCCACCGTCACCACAGTCCTGGCCCCGGCGTGACCCGGGTACGGCGAAGGCCGCCGGCCCGGGGCGGGCGGCGGCCTTCGCGCGGAGTGCGGGCGTCAGTCCTTCTTGGGGTCCTCCAGGCGCGGGAAGAGGACCGCGCCCTTCGTCACCGTCGCGCCGGCGGGGAGCTGCCCCCACGTGGCGGAGGACTGGACCGGCTGGTCGGCCAGGGCGCCCAGGGACGCCTCGGCGCCGAGGGAGTCCCAGAGCTTCCCGGAGGTGTCCGGCATGATCGGGTTGAGGAGGACGGCGACCGCGCGGAGCGCCTCGGCGGCCGTGTACAGGATCGTTGCCAGGCGGGCCCGGCCCTCCTCCGACTCGTCCTTGGCGACCTTCCACGGCTCCTGCTCCGTGATGTAGCCGTTGACCTGCTTCACGAAGTCGAAGACCGCCAGGATGCCGCCCTGGAAGTCCAGCTCCTCGCCGATCTTGGCGTCGGCCGTGGCGACGGCCTTCGCCAGGCCCTCGTGGATCGCCTTCTCGGCGTCCCCGTCGGCCGTCGCGGCCGGCAGCGCGCCGCCGAAGTACTTGCCGACCATCGCCGCCACGCGGGAGGCGAGGTTGCCGTAGTCGTTCGCCAGCTCGCTCGTGTAGCGGGCGGTGAAGTCCTCCCAGGAGAAGGAGCCGTCCGAGCCGAAGGCGATGGCGCGCAGGAAGTACCAGCGGTACGCGTCCACGCCGAAGTGCGAGGTCAGGTCCTGCGGCTTGATGCCGGTCAGGTTCGACTTCGACATCTTCTCGCCGCCGACCATCAGCCAGCCGTTGGCCGCGACCCGGCCGGGGACCGGCAGGCCCTGCGCCATCAGCATCGCGGGCCAGATCACCGCGTGGAAGCGCAGGATGTCCTTGCCGACCAGGTGCACGTCGGCCGGGAAGGTCTCGGCGAACTTCTCCGGGTTCTCGTTGTAGCCGACGGCCGTCGCGTAGTTCAGGAGCGCGTCGACCCACACGTAGATGACGTGCTTCTCGTCCCACGGGATCGGGATGCCCCAGTCGAAGGTCGAGCGGGAGATCGACAGGTCCTGGAGGCCCTGCTTGACGAAGTTCACGACCTCGTTGCGGGCCGACTCCGGCTGGATGAAGCCCGGGTTCGCCTCGTAGAACTCCAGGAGCTTCGGGCCGTACTCGCTCAGCTTGAAGAAGTAGTTCTCCTCCTTGAGGATCTCCACCGGCTTCTTGTGGATCGAGCAGAGCTTCGTGCCGTCCTCGGCCTCGACGAGGTCGCCCGGAAGCTTGTACTCCTCGCAGCCCACGCAGTACGGGCCCTCGTAGCCGCCCTTGTAGATCTCGTCCTTGTCGTACAGGTCCTGCACGAACTCCTGGACGCGGTCCGTGTGCCGCTTCTGCGTGGTGCGGATGAAGTCGTCATTCGCGACGTCCAGGTGCTCCCAGAGGGGCTTCCAGGCTTCCTCGACGAGCTTGTCGCACCACTCCTGGGGAGTGACGCCGTTCGCCTCGGCCGTGCGCATGATCTTCTGACCGTGCTCGTCCGTGCCGGTGAGGAACCACACCTTCTCGCCGCGCTGACGGTGCCAGCGCGTGAGCACGTCGCCTGCGACGGTCGTGTAGGCGTGGCCCAGGTGAGGAGCGTCGTTGACGTAGTAGATGGGGGTCGTGACGTAGAACGCCTTCGCCCCCTGCTTCTCGGATCCAGTGGCCGCCATGGCCGAAATCCTAACGGCCCCGCGAAGATCCACTCACATCCCGGAACCCCGGGGTCCGGAGGGTGGGACGGCGCGGGAAAGATGGAGGGCATGCGTGTACTGGTAGCGGAGGACCAGCGGGTCCTCGCCGGGTTCGTCGCCACCGGGCTCCGCCGGGCCGGCTTCGCCGTCGACACCGTCCACGACGGCGCGGACGCCCTGGAGCGGCTCGCCCTCCACGCGTACGACGTCCTCGTCCTCGACCGCGACCTGCCCCGCGTCCACGGCGACGAGGTCGCCCGCCGGCTCGTCGCCGCCGGCTCCCGCACCCGCATCCTGATGCTGACCGCCGCCGCGGCGGTCGAGGACCGCGTCGAGGGGCTCGACCTCGGCGCCGACGACTACCTCGGCAAGCCCTTCGAGTTCCCCGAACTGGTCTCCCGCGTCCGCGCCCTGCGCCGCCGCTCCGCCCCGCCGCTGCCGCCGCTCCTCGAACGCGGCGGGCTGCGCGTGGACACCGTCCGGCGCACCGCCGTCCGCGACGGACGCGACCTCGACCTCTCCCCCAAGGAGTTCTCCGTCCTCCAGATCCTCCTGGAGGCCGACGGCGCCGCCGTCTCCGCCGAGGAACTCCTCGACCGCGCCTGGGACGCCCACGCCGACCCCTTCACCGGCGCCGTCCGCGTCTGCATGAGCAAGCTGCGGGCCAAACTGGGGGAGCCCGCGCTGATCCGCACCGTCCAGGGCGTGGGGTACCAGCTGTGAGCGCGCCCGCCGCCGCGCCGCGCGGATACCTCGGGGCCGGGTCGGCCATCAGGACCCGGATCGCCCTCGTCTACGGAGGCGCCTTCCTCGGCCTCGGGGCGCTCCTGCTGATCGTGGTGAACGTCCTGGTCAGAGCCGGTACCGACGAGGGGGCGGAGGCGGTCGTGGCGCGGGCCGCCGACGGCAGCGCCGTGGAGGCGTACCGGCTCGGGGACGACATCAGCCGGGTCGCGAACGAGCAGATGCTCATCTGGTCCAGCCTGTCCCTGCTCGCCGTCGCCTGCTGCGCCGTGGCCGTCGGCTGGTGGACGGCCGGGCGCGTCCTGCGGCCCGTCCACGAGATGACCGCCCGCGCCCGCCTCCTCTCCGAACGGAACCTGCACGAGCGGCTCGCCGTGCGCGGGCCCGACGACGAGCTGAAGGAGCTCGGCGACACCATCGACGCGCTGCTCGGCCGGCTGGAGGCCGCCTTCGACAGCCAGCGGCGGTTCATCGCCAACGCCTCGCACGAACTGCGCACCCCGCTCGCCACCCAGCGGGCCGCCCTCCAGGTCGGGCTCGACGAGGACTGCGAGGTCCGGCAGGTCCTCCTCGACACCAACCGGCACAGCGAGCGGCTCCTCGACGGCCTGCTCCTCCTCGCCCGGGGCGAACGGGGCCTCGCCGAACGGGAGGACGTGCCGCTCGCCGAGGTCGTCGCGGAGGAGTACGCGGACGTGGCCGTCGGGGACGGGAGAGGCGAGGGCGGCGGGGTGGGTGTCGTGCGGGGGAGCCGGGTGCTGCTGCGGCAGCTCGTGCGGAACCTCGTCGCGAACGCGGTCGCCTACAACGTGCCCGGGGGGCGGGTCGAGGTACGGGTCGACGGGGGCGTCCTCACCGTCGTCAACACCGGGCCCGTCGTCCCGCCGGACGAGGTCGAGGGCCTCTTCGAGCCCTTCCGGAGAGGCGGGGGCCGCGACCGGACGGGGCCCGGCGTCGGGCTCGGGCTCTCCATCGTCCGGTCCATCGCGGCCGCCCACGGCGGGACCGCCACGGCGGTCGCGCGCAGCGCCGGGGAGGGCGGCGGGCTCGTGGTGGCGGTGACCCTGCCGGTCACCGCCACCCCGGGCACCTGACGCCCGGTGCCCGGGGCACCTCGTGTGCGCGGCGCCCCGGGCCGGGCCGGGGCCTACAGCTCCAGGCCGGCGAGCAGGCCGCGGTAGAAGGCGGCGTGGGCCGTCTCCATGGGGGCCGCGCCCGGGAAGTACACGGCGGTACGGGGCGTGCCGTCGAGCTTCCTGAGGTAGTCGAACGCCTTGTTCTCCTCCTCGCCCCAGACCACGAACCGCCAGTGCAGCGGTCGGTCCGCGGCGGCGGCGAGGGCCTGCGTGGCGGCCGTCTTCGCGTCCGGCGCGCCGTCCGTCTGGAAGACGACCAGGGCCGGGCGGGACGGGTCGGTCTTCTCGTGGTGGGCGAGGACCTCCTCCACGGCGCGGTGGTAGTGGGTGCGGCCCAGTCGGCCGAGGGTGCCGTTGATCTCCTCGATGCCGGTGGGGGAGAGCGTGGCGGGGGTCAGGTCGGCGGTGCCGTCGACGTCCGTGGAGAAGAACACGGTCGTGACGGTCGCGTCCTCGTCCAGGTGCGCGGCGAGCGCCACCGTCTGCTCGGCGAGCCGCTGCACGGAGCCGTCCTTGAAGTACCCGCGCATCGAGCCGGACCGGTCGACGACCAGGTACACGGCGGTCCGCGCCCCGTCGAGCCCCTGCTTGCGGAGCACGGTGCCGGCGGCCTTGTAGGCGTCGGCGAGGTGCGGGGCGGCGGCCTTGACCGCGGACAGTGCGACCGCGGGCCCGGCCGTCCCGGCCGCCTCCGCCGCCGGGACCTCCGCCTCGGCGGCGACCGGAGCGGCCTCGGGGGCCGGTGCCTCGGCCTGCGGCTCCGCCGCCGGTGCCTCGGCGGTGACCGTCTCCGGCTCCGCCGGGACGACGGCCTCGGCCTGCGGCTCCTCGGCCGACTCCTTGGCCGGGGCCTCGACCTCGGCGGTGACCGGAGCGGTCTCGGCCTCCGCCTGCGGCTCCTCCACAGGGGCGGCCTCGGCGGCCGGGGCCTCGTCCTGCACGGGCTCGGCCTTCGGCGTCTCGTCCTGCGCGGCCTCAACGGCGGGCGTCTCCTCCGGAGCCGCTTCGGCTGCGGGGGCCTCGGCCGGGGCGGCCTCGGCGACGGCCGTCTCCTCCGCCGTCGCGGCCGGGGACTGCTCCTCGGTCGCGGCCGCCGGCTCCGACTCCGTCGCCGCCTGCTCCGCGACGGGCTCGGCGGCGGGCTCCGTCGCCTCCGCCGTCACCGGCTCCTCGACCGGCGCGAGCTCCGTAACCGCGGCCGGCTCTGCGGCCGGCTCCGGCTCCGTAACCGGCTCCGGCTCGACGGCCGGCGCGGGCTCCGTAACCGCGACCGCTTCCGTGACCCCCTCCGGCTCCGCGACCGGCTCCGCAGTCTCCGCCACCAACTTCTCCGCCACCGGCTCCGCCTCGGCCTCAGCCGCCGCAGGCTTCTCAGCCTTGAGCCCCACCTCGGCCACCGGCTCAGCCACAGCCTCCGCCGTCGGCTTCTCGGCCACCGCCACCGCCACCGCTGCCGGCTCTACCCCGACCTCGGCCACCGCTACCGGCTCCACCTCGGCCTCGGCCACCGCTACCGGCTCCGCCTCGGCCTCAGCCGCAGGCTCCTCCGGCTCCGTCGCAGGCTTCTCGGCCTCGGCCACCGGCTCGGTCACCGGCTTCTCCGCCTCAGCCACCGGCTTCTCGGCCGCTGCCTCCGCCGCGGGCTTCTCCAGTTCCGGTTCCGGCTTCCTCGCCTTGGGGATCTGGGGGTTGTCGAAGGAGGCCGCGACCAGGTCGTCCGCCGCGCGGCGGGCCTCGTCCTCGGGGAGTGCCGGGGCGGAGGAGGACTCCGGGGCCGGGGTCTTCGCCGGAGGCGTCTCGGGGGTCTGCGGGGTCTGCGGCGTCTCCGTCGCCCGTGCCGCTTCCGTCGTCTCCGCGGTCTCCGCGGTCTCCGCGGTCTCGGCGGTCTCCGCGGTCTCCGTCGTCTCACGCGACTGGGGCGGGACGGAGGTTGCCGGGGATTCCTCGCGGTTCCGGCCGAAGACCTTGCGCAGCATGCTCCGAATACCCATGTGCGAGCCCTTTCGCATGAGTGGGGTGCAGTGTGAATGTCCGTACTGGGCGTTTCGGGACTTTCATCCCTGGCCAGGGCGGATACGTAAGGTTAGCGGCCGCCCTCCGGGGCCTCCGTGCGCCCGTCGTCCACGGTCGCCCCGGATTCATTCGGCGTTCACGCCGCGGCCGTCCCCGGGTCCCTGCGCGCGCCTAGCGTCGCCGCCGAACGGATTCCCGACACCCTGTCGGCACACCATGTCGGCGCAGTGTGCGCCGGAGGAGGACGAAGTGCGCAAACTGCTGCCGCTGCTGAGCACCCACCCGCACGGAGGCGGCCGTTCCGCCCTGACCTGCCGGTTCCGCTGTGGGGACGCCTGCTTCCAGGAGGTGCCCAACACCAGCGACAACGAGTACGTCGGCGACGTCATAGCCGGCGTCCTCTCGCGCCGTTCCGCGCTCCGCGCCGCCGCTGTCGTCACGGCCGCCACCGCCGCGGGCGGTTCCCTCGTGCTCGGCTCCGCGCCCGCCGCCGAGGCGCACGGCCCGGGCCACGGCCACGGCCCGAAGCCCGCGCCGAAGGCCGACGGCGCCCGCGGCCTGCGCTTCTCGCCGGTCGCGCCGAACACCGCCGACCAGGTCACCGTCCCCACCGGCTACGGCCAGAACGTCGTGATCCGCTGGGGCGAGCCGATCCTCCGCGGCGCCCCGGCCTTCGACGCCGGGAAGCAGACCGCCAAGGCGCAGGCCGGCCAGTTCGGCTACAACAACGACTTCCTCTCCCTCCTCCCGCTGCGCGGGGAGAAGGACCGGCAGGTCCTCGTCGCGAACCACGAGTACACCGACGAGGTCCTGATGTTCCGCGGCTACGACGCCCAGAACCCGACCCGCGAGCAGGTCGAGATCGCCTGGGCCGCGCACGGCCTGTCCGTGGTCGTCGTGCAGGAGGAGCGCCGCACCGGCCGCCTCACCCCGGTCGCCCGCCACCACCTCAACCGCCGCCTGCACACCACCAGCCGCTTCGAGCTGACCGGCCCGGCCGCCGGCTCCGCGCTGGTGCGCACCTCCGCCGACCGCGCGGGCCGCACGGTCCTCGGCACGCTCAACAACTGCGCCGGCGGCACCACCCCGTGGGGCACCACCCTCCACGGCGAGGAGAACTTCAACCAGTACTTCGCCAACGGCTCCTCCGCCACCGACAAGCGGTACGGCATCGGCACCGGCGCCACCGAGCGCAAGTGGGAGCGGTTCGACAAGCGCTTCGACCTCGCACAGGAGCCCAACGAGGCGCACCGCTTCGGCTGGGTCGTCGAGCTCGACCCGTACGACCCCGACTCGACGCCGAAGAAGCGCACCGCGCTCGGCCGCTTCAAGCACGAGGCCGCCCAGCCGCGCCTGACCGCCGACGGCCGCCCGGTCGTCTACATGGGCGACGACGAGCGGTTCGACTACTTCTACAAGTTCGTCTCCTCGAAGCGGATGATGAAGGGTGGGTCCCGCAGGGCGCACGCCCACAACCTCACGCTGCTCGACGAGGGCACCCTGTACGTCGCCAAGCTGACCGGCGACTCCCCGGCGGCCGAGATCGACGGCACCGGAAAGCTCCCGAACGACGGCGAGTTCGACGGCTCCGGCACCTGGATCCCGCTGGCCACCGCCTCCGCGAAGGGCGCCGTCTCGCACGTGCCCGGCATGACCGCCGAGGAGGTGTTCGTCTTCACCCGCCTCGCCGGTGACAAGGTCGGCGCGACGAAGATGGACCGCCCCGAGGACGTCGAGCCGTCGCCGCGCACCGGCCGCGTCTACGTCGCCCTGACGAACAACACGGACCGCGGCAAGCCCGGCAAGGCGGGCGCCGACGAGGCCAACCCGCGCAACCTGAACAAGCACGGCCAGATCCTGGAACTGGCCGAGCACTGGGACGACCCGGCCTCGGACGGCTTCGCCTGGCGCCTCTTCCTGGTCGCGGGCGACCCGAACGACCCGGCCACCTACTTCTCCGGCTACCCGAAGGAGAAGGTCTCCCCGATCTCCTGCCCGGACAACGTGGCCTTCGACCCGCACGGCAACCTGTGGATCTCCACCGACGGCAACCAGCTCGGCTCGCACGACGGCCTCTTCGGCGTCGCCGTGCACGGCGAGCGCCGGGGCGAGCTGAAGCAGTTCCTCACCGTGCCGCGCGGCGCCGAGACCTGCGGCCCGCTCATCCAGGACCGCCGCGTCCTGGTCGCGGTGCAGCACCCGGGCGAGATCGACGGCGCCTCCGTCGAAAAGCCGGCCTCCGTCTGGCCCGACGGCCCCGGGAAGATCGTCCGCCCGTCGGTGGTCGCGGTCTGGCGCACCGACGGCTCCGACATCGGCGTCTGACGCCGACCGGTCCCGCCCGCCGGAAAGAGCCCGCCCGCCGGGAAGGGCCCGGGGGCCCGTGAGGGGCTGGGGGTCAGCCGATCCCCAGCCCCTCCCGGAAGCGGACGAACTGCTCCCTCGGGTCGCCGGTGTACGCCCACGGCACCCAGGCCGCCCGCGCCCCGAGGAGCCCCATCAGCTCCCGCGCCGACTCCACCTGGCCCGCGTAACAGGCGGCGTGCGCGAGGAAGTTCAGCTCGCCGACCTCCTCCGGCACCACCGGCGCCCCCGGCTCCCGGCCGCCGATCCAGCGGTCGTACGTGCGCCGCAGTTCGGTCACCGCCAGCTCGTGCTTCCAGTGCTGGTCGAAGCCGCGCACGGGGCCGCGCCCGAGCGCCCCCTCGGCGATGTAGCGGTACTCCTCGACCCGGGCGACCTGCACCAGGACCGGCAGCGGGGAGCCGGGCGGGGCGACGCCCGCCGCGTCGCGGGCGAAGTCGTACATGGCGCCGTGCGTGCCGTGCCAGCGGGCCGACAGGTAGCGCAGCACCTGCACGTGCCCCTCGGTGTTGTACGGGTCGCGGCGGCGCAGTTCGTCGAACCAGTACCGCAGTTCGCGGCGGGGCACGCCGCCCTCGTACAGCCGGGCCACGGAGAGCAGCGACACCCACGGCATCGGGTCGGCGGGCGCGGCCTCGGCGGCGCTCCGGCAGGCGGCCACGGCGGTGTCGACGCGGGCCCGGTCGACGGCGGCGCCCCGGCCCGCGGCGATGGCCGCGTCGAAGACCCGGACGACCTCGGTGGCGGCCCGCAGCACGGCCGCGTCCGGGTTGCCGGGTTCGGCGGCCCGCCAGGTCTCGACGGTGGAGCTGCCCGCGGCGGCGTGCGACAGCAGCCGGACCCGGTGGGTGCGGCGGGCCCAGTCGTCGCCGGTGGCGGCGAGCAGGTCGCGCACCCCCTGCCAGCGGCCGATGACGATGTCGTGCCGGGCCTCGGTCAGCGCGCGGTCGCCGAAGTCGGGATCGAAGTCGGGCGCGAAGCGGCCCGTACGGGACCGTCCGAGGACGCGGCGACGGCGCACGGCCATGGGGTTCCTCCTCTCCAGGGGCTTCCCGGTGCCCGGAAGGGCGGCGGGGACCGGGGGCGCGGGGCTCAGAAGTCGGTGGCGTAGTTCTGGTCGCGGAGCCGGGACGCGGGGCCCGTCGGGGCGGCCTCGCGGGCGGCGGCGAGGGCGCTGACGGCGTCGAGGCGGGCGGGCCGGTAGTAGTCGCTGCCCCGGCGCCAGTACACGGCCATCGGCACGACCCCGGCGAGGAGCCCGCCGATGCCCATGGTGAGGGCGGTGGTGGAGAGTTCACCGAGGGACTCGACGAAGGCCCACAGCATGAACGCGGAGCCCAGCAGCGGCCACACCCCGCCCAGGAGCAGGTTCTTGACGGAGCGCAGGAGCAGCGCCTTGTAGGCGACGACGGCGGCGATGCCGGCCAGGCCGTAGTAGAACGCGATCTGGAGGCCGATCGCGGAGACCGCGTCGCGCAGGCTCTGCTGGAGGGAGCCGGCCGCCGCGGCGGCGGCGAAGAGGGCGAGCGCGGCGGCGCCGACGGCGACGACCGCGACCCACGGCGTGTTCCAGCGGCGGTGGACGCGGCCGAGGGCGGCCGGCAGGGTCCGGTCCCGGCCCATCGCGAAGAGGGTCCGGGTGACCTGGAGGAGGGTCGTCTCCAGGGTCGCGACCGTCGACAGGACCACGGCGACGATCAGCAGCCTGCCGCCCGCGCCCGGCCAGATCTCCTCGCCGAGGACGGCGAGCACGTTGGGCCCGGCGGCCTCGATGCGGTCGGCGGGCAGCAGCACGTTCACCGCGACGGTGAACGCCTCGAAGAGGAGGAAGACGAAGCCGACGCCGACCAGCGCGGCGAGCCCGGCGGTGCGGCGGCTGTTCCGGGTCTCCTCGCTGAGGTTGCTGGTGACGTCCCAGCCCCAGTAGTAGAACGCGGCGATCAGCGCGCCCGCCGCGAAGCCCTCCGTGCCGTGGAAGTGCTCGAAGCCGAACCAGGACCAGTCGAAGGCGACGGCCCGGCCCCGGTGCGCCACCGCCGCCGCCACGAAGGCCAGCAGGACGAGCATCTCGACGCCGGACATCAGGAGTTGGGCCCGTACGGTGAGCCGGGTGCCGCCCAGGACCACGCCGAGCATCAGCAGGAACCAGCCGGCGCCGACGGCGGCGGAGAGCGGCGTCGAGCGGGCCAGCTCCGGGTCGATCAGGGACAGCGTCAGCGAACCGGCCGGCAGCGAGCCCGCCACCATGAAGACGGTCGCGGCGAGGACCAGCGCCCAGCCGGAGAGGAAGCCGAGGAAGGGGTGGAGGGTGCGGCCCACCCACGAGTATCCGGCGCCCGCGTTGACGTCGATCCGGCCCAGCCGGGCGTAGGCCAGGACGATCCCGAACATGGGTATCGCGCAGTACAGCAGCGCCGCCGGACCGGCCGGTCCCACCGCGGCGAACAGCACGGCGGTGGTGGCGGCGATCGAGTAGGCGGGGGCGCTGCCGGCCACGGCCATCACGATCGTGTCGAAGGTGCCGAGGACATTGGGCTGGAGCCCTCTGCTGGTGGTCGAGCGCATGGCGGTGTCCTCGGAGTCCTCGGAGCGGATGGGGGGTTCGGGACGAGGGAGGGGACGGGACGGGAGGGGTGCGGGCGGAGAGGTGAGGGGGTGGGGGCCCGTCGGGCCGGCCGCGCCCGGAGGGGGGAGGGCGCCGGTCACGGAGAGGCGGGTCGAGCGCATCGTAGTAGGCCCGGCGGTTTCCGGTCATGGCGGATAGGAGTGTTCCTTCCGGTGACCGCCGGTAAGTCCGCCTGTGCGCCCCGGCGCACGGTGACACGGCGGAACCGGGCCGCCGCCCGGAGCGGTTCGGCTCGGAGCCGTTCGGGCCCGGGGCCCGTCCGCCCGGACCCGGGCCGGGCCCGGGCAGGCCGTGGGCCGGCGGGCCGCGTCCGGCGGGTCGGGGACCGGCGGGTTCAGCCGAGTTCGGGTCCCGCGATGGCGCGGGCCGCGCGGACTTCCTGGCGGACCGGGGCGAGCACCCCGTCGGTGTCCTCGGGCAGGTCGGCGTGGACCGGGACCAGGGTCGCCGAGGCGCGCAGACCTTCCGCGAGCTCCCTCAGTTCGCGGGCGACGGCGGCGACTTCGGCCGGGTCGGGCGGCGGGGCGCCGTGCGCGACCCGGATGCGGGCGGCGGTGGTGGCGTCCACGATCCGTTCGACGGCGATGGCCAGCGGCCACCAGGCGGCGGCCCGGGGGCCGGTCGGCGGCGGTTCGGTCAGCGCCCGCTGGAACTCGGAGCGCACCGCCGACAGGTCCCGGTAGAGCTTGCGGCGGGCCCGCAGCCGGGCGCCGCCGCCGTCCGGATCGGGGCCGAAGGCCCGGTCCACGTAGGCGGCGGTGTCCGCGACCGCCTCGGCCAGCCGGTCCCCGATCCGGCTGTGCCAGGACTCGGGCCACAGCAGGTAGCCGGCGACGAGGGCGATGCCGCAGCCGATGAGGGAGTCGTACAGGCGGGGCAGGACGAGGCCGAAGCCCTCCTGGTTGAGGGTGTCGGAGAGGAGCAGGATGACCGGGGTGACGGCCGCGGTCTGGAAGGCGTAGCCCTTCGCGGAGAAGGCGGGGACGAGGGCGGCGAGGACCGCCATCACCGGCACGTCCCACCAGCCCCGCGGCACTTCGGCGAGGACGAGCGCGGCGAGGACCAGGCCGAGGCAGGTGCCGACGGCGCGGAGCACGGCGCGGGAGAAGACCGAGCCGAAGTCGGGCTTCATGACGAAGGTGACGGTGAGCGCCACCCAGTACGAGCGGGGCACGGCGATCAGCGACACCAGGGCCTGGGCGAGGCCGATGCAGAGCGCGAGCCGCAGGCCGTACCGCCAGGAGGGTTCGGACAGCAGGACGGCGCGGGCGGCGCGGCGGGCCCGGACGGCGAGCGCGGCGGGCCGGCCGAGCCGGTCGTCGGCGTGGAGGTCCCCCCTGGTCGACGACCTCGGGGACGGGTCGGACTCCGGTTCGTGGACGACGGTGACGGCGTGCCGCAGGGCGTGCTCGACGGCCCGCTCGGAGGGGCGGGCGGGGGCGGCGAACAGCGGCTCGGGCAGGGCGGGCCGCTCCCTCGCGCCGCCCTCCTCGATGGTGTCGGCGAGGGCGCGGACGGTGGCGGCGACGGCGGGCGGCAGCGGGCCGTGGACGCGGGCCCGCAGGTCGGCGGCGGGCGCGGCCTCCAGGAGCGGGATGAGGACGTTGAGCTGGGCGAGCAGCCGGGCGAGGGAGGAGGTGCGGCCGTGCTGGCGGGTGCGGCGGGCCAGCACGAGGTCGTAGGACTGGTTCAGGGAGGCGGTGACCGCGTGCCGCCGCCGCTCGTAGCCGGGCGTGCCGGCCGTCTCGTACAGCTCGGCCACCGTCCGGTACGTCGCCGCGACGGCGGTCCGTTCGGGCGCGGTGCGGCGCAGCGGCCAGCCGAGCAGGGTCAGGGCGAGGACGACGAGGCCGCCGAGGGTCAGCAGCAGCGGCGCGGTCCACCAGGGGGAGGGCATCGGCAGACCGGCGCCGACCA
Organism: Streptomyces termitum; assembly: GCF_014650175.1. GTDB lineage: Bacteria > Actinomycetota > Actinomycetes > Streptomycetales > Streptomycetaceae > Streptomyces > Streptomyces termitum. The sequence goes on along the minus strand of NZ_BMUL01000016.1, from coordinate 59,013 downwards.
CGGCGTTCAGCAGCAGGAGCAGTCCGGCGGCGGAGGCGACCGCGCCGATCGACGAGATCATGCCGGAGACGAGGGCGACCAGGGTGAGGGTGGCGACGGCGAGCCAGCCCTGCCCGAAGACGAGGGTGCCCAGGGTGACGCCGAGCGCGCCGAAGAGCTGCGGGACGGCGATGTTGAAGACCCGCATCCGGTAGGCGTCGGCGGTGTCGCCGATGACGCCGGACAGGGCGCCCATCGACACCAGGGCGCCGTACGCGGGCCGGTCCAGGGCCAGCCCGGCCGCGAGCGGCAGCGACAGGGCGAGCGCGGCGCGGACGACCGCCGCCCAGGGGACGGGCGCGGGCGCGGGACGCAGGCCCGCGGTCAGCCACGCGGGCGGGGTGAGCGACTTCGACCCGTCACGAACCATGCCCTCAACGTACGCCGCCCGGGGCCGCCCCGGTCCGTCCGGACGGCCGGAAGGGGCAGGTCAGCTGCGGTAGGACTCCACCTCGGAGGCGGGGCGGAGGGCGGCCGTGTCGGGGTCCTCGCCGAACTCGGCCTTCGCGCGCCGCTGCCGCAGCAGGTCCCAGCACTGGTCGAGCCGGACCTCCAGCTCGGCCAGCCGCTCCCGCTCCTCGGGCAGGAGGCCGCCGGTGCGCTGCCGCAGGGCGCGTTCCTCCTCCACGAGCGCTCCGATGTCGTCGAGGATCTGCTCGTTGTCCATGCCCCCAGCGTGGCCGATCAGCGCCCGTCGCGCAGGTCGAGGCCGGCGAGGGCGTGGCCGGTGCGCGCGGTCAGTGCCGCAGGGCCTGGCCGATCTCCGCGGTCGTCGGGCCGGAGAGGGTGCGATTGCTGCGCGCCGTACCGGACTTGGAGCCTCCCGGGGGGACGCCGTCGAGGGTGACGACCACCGTGTCGAGCAGGTTCCCGCCGTCGTCCCGGAAGGTGACCAGGACCGCGTAGTCGACGGTCGTGTCCTTGGGGTTGGCGGCGGTGATCGTGGCGACCGTGCGGTCCCCGTCGGTGGAGGTCGGCCCGGCCCGGACGTCGCCGGTGGCGTTCACCCCGTCCTTGATCTCGTCCATCTTCCGCTGGGCGGCCGAGGCGACGGCGGCGGTCGCCGAGGAGACGAGGTCGCCCGCCGTCTCCTTGGCGGCGTCGCAGCCGGTCACGGCGGCGAGGACCAGGAGCGCGGCGGCGGCCGCGCCCCGGCGCCGGGGCCGGGACGGGCCGGGGCGCCGGAGGTGTCGTGGGGGCATCCGGGACCTCAGTACCGCTCGCCGGGCCCGTAGGCGTCGTCCGAGGCCAGGGCCCAGATCACGAAGACCGAGATGGCCATGGAGAAGAGCGCCCACCACGGCTGGTAGGGCAGGAAGAGGAACTGGGCGATGATGTTGAGCGAGGCCAGGGCGATGCCCGCGACCCGGCCCCACTCGGCGCCCTTGAGGATGCCGTAGCCGGCGATGGCGACGACAACGCCGAGGATCAGGTGGATCCAGCCCCACGTGGTGAGGTTGAACTTGAAGACGTAGTCGCCGATGCGGGCGTAGACGTCGTCCTCGGCGATGCCGGCGATGCCCTGGAAGACGTCCATGAAGCCGGTGACCAGCATGAGGACGCCGGCGAAGAGGGTGCCGCCGGAGGCCCAGGCCGCCGCGTCGCCCGACTTGCCCGGACGCGGGGCGTCCGGCCGGGGAGGTGCGTTGTTCTGGCTCATGCCCCCATCGTGGGATCAGATGTGCGAATCCGACGCGCCGGACTGAGCCGAACGGGTGAGGGCCCCGGGGAGGCGCGGCGGCTCCTGATCCACTTGCGGGACACCGGCGGCGGGTGTGCCCTGGAGGGTGCAGCAGCAGGGGGGCGAGACGAAGGAGCTCCCGCCATGGCCGCACACGCAGCGGTACCCGCGCGGCGCCCCGTGCGACTGCACGGCGCCGTCCTCCCCGCCGTCATCGGCGTCCTGTACGGGCTGTACGCCGCGACGGTCTCGCGCCACGGCGGGGGCCTCACCTGGGGCCAGCTCTGGCTCGGCCTGATCTCCGCGGTCGTCCTCGCGGGCGCCCTGTACGCCCTGCGGACGTACGCCCACGTCCTGCCCCGCGAACTGCGCGCGGTCGCCTGGGGCGCGGTCACCGGCGGCGCCACCGGCTTCCTCTACAGCCTCTCCGGCGCCAGCGTCCTGTCCTCCAGCGGCCTGGGCCTGGCGATGGCGGGCGCGGTCACCGCGGGCATGTTCTACCTGTTCTACACGCACGAGGACGCCACGGGGCACCCGGCGCCGTACTGATCCCCCCGTACCGCGCGAAGGGCCGTACCGCGCGAAGGGCCCCGCACCGGCCGGTGCGGGGCCCTTCGCGCGGGGTCAGGCCGTCTCGCCCCGGACGACGACGACCGGGCAGGGCGCGTGCTGGGCGACGTTGGAGGAGACGGAGCCGAGGACGGCGGCCTTGAAGCCGCTGTAGCCGCGGTCGCCGACGACGAGCAGCGCGGCGCCCTCGGCCTGGTCGATGAGGGCCTGGGCCGCGTTGCCCCCGACGACCGTGCGGGTCGCCGCGGCGGCCTCCTCGGGGGTGAGGGCCTGTTCGAGGGACTGGTCGAGGATCTGCCGGGCGAGCTGCTCGGGGTCGAACTCCGGCGGGACGCCCGGCATCAGCGTCGCCCAGGACGCCGGGTACTCCCAGCTGATCACCGCGTGGAGGGTGTCCCCGGTGAGCGCCGCCTGCGCGGCCGCCCACTTCAGTGCCTTCAGGGAGGGCTCGGAGCCGTCCACGCCCACCACGATCCTGCCGCCGGTCATCGCCGACCTCCGTCCGTCGTCGGGTCGCCCGCCGCCGGGAGCCTCTGCCCGCGACGGCCTCTGTCCACAACGTAACAAAACGGCCGAAGGCCCTCCGAGGGTCTTTCGGAGGGTCTTCGGGGGACTTTCGGACAGGGGCCCTTCGGGCCTCTTCGGGGGTCAGTCGAAGCGCAGGTCGGCCCACTGCTTCTCGAAGGGGACGACCTCCTCTTCCTCCTCGTGCCTCCGGCCCGCCGTCGAGACCAGCGCCGCGAACTCCTCGCCCGCCCGGGTGATCCGGGCCGGCAGGCCCTCCGTGTACGCGTCGCCGCCGCTGCCCCAGTCCTCCGAGGCCGCGTAGACGGCGGTCGGGGAGATCAGGGCCCGCAGGTAGGAGAAGAGGGGGCGCAGGGCGTGGTCGAGGATGAGGGAGTGGCGGGCGGTGCCGCCGGTCGCGCCGATCAGGACGGGCGTGCCGGTGAGCGCCGCCGGGTCGACCAGGTCGAAGAAGGACTTGAACAGGCCGCTGTAGGAGGCGGTGAAGACGGGCGTCACCGCGATGACGCCGTCCGCGCCGGTCACCCGGTCCAGGGCCCCCTGGAGCTTCTCCGAGGGGAAGCCGGTGGTGAAGTGGTGCGCGATGTCCACGGCGAGGTCGCGCAGTTCGAGGACCTCGACGTCGACGGCGTACTCCTGCTCGGCGAGCTTGTAGCGGGTGGCCTGGAGGAGGCGGTCGGCGAGCAGCCGGGTGGAGGAGGGGCTGCTGAGGCCGGCCGAGACGGCGACCAGCTTGAGCGTGCGCATGTCGGGTTACGCCTCCTTCTTGACGAGGGCCGGGTGGAGCGGGGCGGTCTCGGGGACGCCCGCGGGGCGGAGGTTCGCGAACTCCTTGCGGAGCACCGGGACGACCTCCTCGCCGAGGAGGTCGAGCTGCTCCAGGACGGTCTTGAGGGGCAGTCCGGCGTGGTCGACGAGGAACAGCTGGCGCTGGTAGTCGCCGACGTAGTCGCGGAAGGACAGGGTGCGCTCGATGACCTCCTGCGGGGAGCCGACGGTCAGCGGGGTCTGGCTGCTGAACTCCTCCAGGGAGGGGCCGTGGCCGTAGACCGGGGCGTTGTCGAAGTACGGGCGGAACTCCCGCACCGCGTCCTGCGAGTTCTTCCGCAGGAAGACCTGGCCGCCGAGGCCGACGATGGCCTGCTCCTCGGTGCCGTGCCCGTAGTGCGCGTACCGCTGGCGGTAGAGCCGGACCATCTTCTCGGTGTGCTGCTTGGGCCAGAAGATGTGGTTGGCGAAGAAGCCGTCGCCGTAGTACGCGGCCTGCTCGGCGATCTCCGGGGAGCGGATGGAGCCGTGCCAGACGAACGGCGGGACGCCGTCGAGCGGGCGCGGGGTGGAGGTGAAGCCCTGGAGGGCGCTGCGGAACTTGCCCTCCCAGTCGACCACGTCCTCCCTCCACAGCTTGTGGAGCAGCGCGTAGTTCTCGATGGCGAGCGGGATGCCCTGGCGGATGTCCTGGCCGAACCACGGGTAGACCGGGCCGGTGTTGCCGCGGCCCATCATCAGGTCCACGCGGCCGTCGGCGAGGTGCTGGAGGGTCGCGTAGTCCTCGGCGATCTTCACCGGGTCGTTGGTGGTGATGAGGGTCGTGGACGTGGACAGGATCAGGTTCTCGGTGCGGGCGGCGATGTGCCCGAGGAGGGTGGTGGGGGAGGACGGGACGAACGGCGGGTTGTGGTGCTCGCCGGTCGCGAAGACGTCGAGCCCGACCTCCTCGGCCTTGAGCGCGATGGCGACCGTGTTCTTGATGCGCTCGTGCTCGGTGGGGGTGCGGCCGGTGGTGGGGTCGGCCGTCACGTCGCCGACGGTGAAGATCCCGAACTGCATCGTGGTCACCTCTCGCGGTTCTCGCCGGTGGCTTTCCGGCTAGTGGTTGAATCTTAAACCATCACTGTCAACGGTGCCACCCCCGCCCGCATTCCCGCCCCCGCCGCGGCGCCCGTACCCTGGACGCCATGACCGAGAAGACGCACGACAACGAGAGCTGGAAGGAGCGGGGCGTGATGCTCCGCGTCTTCGTCTACGTCTTCGCCACCCACGCCTTCGCCGGCTTCGTCTGGATCCTCTTCTACGTGGGCCAGAACGCGCAGAAGTAGGCACGGCCCCACTCCCCGGAGCCGCACGGAACCCGTCGCACGGAACCCGTCGCACGAAACCCGTCGCACGAAACCCGTCGCACGAAACCCGTCGCACGAAACCCGTCGTACGGAACCCGTCGTACAAAACCTCTCGTACAAAACCTCTTGTACGAGCTCCGCGAGGCGAGCCCCCGTACGGACGCCCCGCGCGGCCTCCCGGCGGGCCCCGTGAGGTCCGCCACGTGCCGCCCGCCCGCCGCCCTCACGTAGAGTCCCCGGCGTGAACGGTGCGATATCGGTCGTCGGAATCGGCGCGGACGGCTGGGACGGGCTCCCCGAGACCTCCCGCCGCCCCCTGCGCACCGCCGAGGTGCTGATCGGCGGCCCCCGCCAGCTCGCCCTCCTCCCCGAGGACGCCTGCCCCGGTGACCGCGTCCCCTGGCCGTCCCCGCTCCGCGCGGCCGTCCCCGGCCTCCTCGCCGCCCACGCCGGACGCCGGATCGCCGTCCTCGCCAGCGGCGACCCCTCCTTCCACGGCATCGCCCGCACCCTCGCCGAGACCGCCCCCGGCCGGCCGCTCGACATCCACCCGCACCCCTCCTCCGTCTCCTACGCCTGCGCCCGCCTCGGCTGGCCCCTGGAGGCCGTCGAGACGCTCTCGCTCGTCGCCCGCCCCCTCGACACCGTGCGCGCCGCCCTCCACCCCGGGCGCCGGCTGCTCCTCCTCGGCGAGGGCCCCGAGACCCCGGCGCGGGTCGCCGCGCTGCTGCGGGAGGCCGGCTGGGGCGGCACCCGGATCCGGGTCCTCGAACAGCTCGGCGGCCCCGCCGAGCGGACCCTCGACGCCACCGCCGCCGACTGGCCGCACCCGCGCACCGACGCCCTCCACGTCCTCGCCCTCGACTGCGTCCGCGACCCCGGCACCCGCCGCCTCGGCGCCGTCCCCGGCCTGCCCGACGAGGCGTACGAGCACGACGGGCAGCTCACCAAGCGGCACGTCCGCGCCGCCACCCTCGCCGCCCTCGCCCCCGCCCCCGGCGAACTTCTCTGGGACGTCGGCGGCGGCTCCGGCTCCCTCGGCATCGAGTGGATGCGCGCCCACCGCACCTGCCGGGCGGTCGCCGTCGAACGCTCCCCCGAACGGGCCGCCCGCATCATCCGCAACGCCGCCGCCCTCGGCGTCCCCGGCCTCCGCGTCGTCACCGCCGCCGCCCCCGCCGGACTGGCCGGCCTGGAGACCCCCGACGCCATCTTCATCGGCGGCGGCCTCACCGCCCCCGGCCTCCTCGACGCCTGCTGGGACGCGCTCCCCGACGGCGGCCGGCTCGTCGCCAACACCGTGACGCTCGAATCCGAGGCGCTGCTCGCCGACCGGTACCGCCGCCACGGCGGCGAACTCGTCCGGCTCGCGGTCTCCACCGCCGTCCCCGTCGGCGGCTTCACCGGCTGGCGCACCGCGATGCCCGTCACCCAATGGTCCGTAACGAAGGGTTCTCCAGAGGCATGACCGTCCACTTCATCGGCGCGGGCCCCGGCGCCGCCGACCTCATCACCGTCCGCGGCGCCCGCACCCTCGCCGCCTGCGGGGTCTGCCTCTACGCCGGCTCCCTCGTCCCCCGCGAACTCCTCGCCGAGTGCCCGCCCGGCGCCAAGCTCGTCGACACCGCGCGGATGGACCTCGACGGGATCGTCGCCGAGATCGCCGCCGCCCACGCGGCCGGACACGACGTCGCCCGCCTCCACTCCGGCGACCCGTCCGTCTTCTCCGCCATGGCCGAGCAGATGCGGCGGCTCGACGCGCTGGGCATCCCGTACGAGGTCGTGCCCGGCGTCCCCGCCTTCGCCGCCGCCGCGGCCGCCCTCAAGCGGGAACTCACCGTCCCCACCGTCGGCCAGACCGTCGTCCTCACCCGCGTCGCCCAGCAGGCCACCCCCATGCCCGAGGGCGAGGACCTCGCCACCCTCGGCCGCAGCGGCGCCCTGCTCGTCCTCCACCTCGGCGCCCGCTACGCCGACCGGATCGTCTCCGAACTCCTCCCCCACTACGGCGCGGACTGCCCCGCCGCCGTCGTCGCCCTCGCCAGCCGCCCCGACGAGACGATCCTGCGGGGCACCCTCGCCGACATCGCCGACCAGGTGCGGGAGGCCGGCATCACCAAGACCGCCGTCATCCTCGTCGGCCGCACCCTCGCCGCCTCCGCCTTCCGCGACAGCCACCTCTACGACCCGGCCCGCGACCGCCACACCTGCTGACGGACCCGCCGGACGCGGACGCGCCGGGGCCCCGGGGAGTCTCCCCTCCCCGGGGCCCCGGCGCCTCAGGCGTTCGGCCGCTTGCCGTGGTTCGCCTTCTTCTTCTTGCGCGCCCGCTTCTTGTTGCCGCGCTTCGCCATGGGACTCCCTCTCTCACGGGGGTGATGTCCCGGTAAGCGTAGATTCACGCCCGGGGACCCGCATCCGGGTGCGACCTTCCGAAAACGCCGCACCGCGCCGAGCCCGGGAAGTATGGTCATGAGTATGGCTACCAAAAAGGTGACGGTGACGATCCCCGAGGACCTCCTGGAGGAGATCCGCACCGAGACCGCCGAGCGCGGCCTGTCGGCGTACATCACGGAGGCGCTGCGCAGGCAGCGCGACCGTGACCGGCTCCGCGAACTGGTCGGCTGGCTGGAGGAGGAGCACGGCCCGGTCACGGAGGAGGAGCGGGCCGCCGTCCGCGCGGAGATGGACGCATTCCATGCCGAGCACGAGCGCCGCCGGCAGGCTCGGGAGACGCGCGGGAGCGAGGCCGCGTGACGCCACCGGCGCACCGGCCGCTCCAGGTCTTCGTCCTGGACAGCCAGGCACTGTCGCTCGCGGTACGGGGCGACCGCGTGATGATGGCCCGTCTCGACGCGGCCGCCCGGGGAGAGGTCGAGGTGGTGACCTCGCCCATGACCCTCGTCGAGGCGTACGACGGCAGGACGACCGAGCGGCGCTGGGACTGGGTGCTCTCCCGCGTCCGGGTCGCGGACGTCGGCAAGGAGGAGGCCCGCGAAGCCCGCCGCCTCCTCGCCGACGCCGGACTCCACGGGCACAAGTACGCCATCGACGCCGTACTGGCCGTCGTCGCACGGCGACAGCCGGGCGAAGTCATGCTCTTCACGTCCGACACGGACGACCTGGAGAAGCTGGTCCCCGACCGGATCCTCGTCGTCAAGGTCTGACGCCCCGGGGCCCGTGCCGCACCGGCCCCCGCATGCGCTGCAATGGACCCATGACCGTCTACGACGTCGCCCGGGCGCTGCCGGGCATCGAGGAACTGCGCGACCACTCCCGGGGGCTCGCCATGCTGGACGCCGTGCTCAGCCCGCGGTGGGAGGGCCGGTTCTACTCCTACGACGCGCACTGGTCCGAGACCGAGCAGCTGGCGTCCATGAAGGACGGGCAGGGCGGCGAGTACACGATCGTGCTCTCCCCGGCCGGCGCGTTCGCCCGCGTCTTCGACCACGAGTCGCCGATCAGCCCGTACGGCCCCCTCGCCGACGGCGCCCCCTGGCCCGGCGTCCTCGACGGCGTCCCCGACGCCTTCCGTGAGTACCTCACCGAATCCGCCTTCCTCGACGAGGACGACGTCCACGTCACCACCGCCTGCCTGTGGCGCGAGACCGGCGACACCGCCTGGCGCACCGGGCCCGTCGACCTCACCGCACTGGCCGACCACGAGGACCCGGACGGCGCCGCCCGCTTCCTGGCCCTGCTCGTCGACCGCACCCCGGAGGCGTACGCCGCGTGGGCGTCCGACTACTACCAGACGGCCGTCGACCTCGACGCCGTCCGCCACGTCCTCGCCCTGCGCCCGCTCACCCAGGACGTCGTCACCGCCCTCCACCCGGGGCTCGGCCTCGCCGACCTGGACGAGGACCGCGCGGAGATCGGCTACCCGTGACCGGAGGGGCGGACGGGGACACGGGGACCGCCGGGTGTGGGGATAATCGCGTATGGCACAGCAGACGACCGTCTCGGAACTGCGGCGCGAGCGGTTCGCCCGGCGGCTCCCCGCCGACCTCTCCGCCCTGCGGGGCCCCGACCGGGGCACGGTCCGGCTGCCGCTCCACCTCGCCTGGTCGGGACTGACCGAGTACGACCTCGACCGGCCCCGCCTGCGGATGAGCTGCTACCGCACCGTCCTCGCCGAGGGCGGCCGCGACGACCTCGTCCGCCACCTCAACCGCGACCTGCTCGTCGAGATGTGGCCCGTGCTGCGCGCCCTCGTCAGCAAGGACCTCCGCGTCGTCTGGGAGGACGCCTTCCACGAGCTCGCGCCGGTGCCGGCCGCCGGCCGCGCGGGCTGAACCGGCCGCACGGGATGCGCCTCACCGGGCTCCACCGCCGCCTCCTCGACGACGTCCTCGCGGCCGGCACGGAGTACCCCCTCGTCCTCACCGGCGGTTACGCCGTCCAGGCGCACGGCCTCGTGGACCGGCTGAGCCGGGACCTCGACGTCGCCACCGAGAACCCCCGGCCAATGGGCGAGATCGCCGCCCACCTGCGGGCCGAACTGGAGGCGCGCGGCTGGCGGGTGCGGACGGTGGAGACCGACCCGCTCTCCGCCCGCCTCATCGCCACCGACCCCGCCACCGGCGAGGCGTGCGAGGTCGACGTCCTCAAGGAGGTCCTGTGCGGGCCTCCCGAACGGCGCGAGTTCGGCCTGCTCCTCTCCCTCCGGGACGTCGTCGGCACCAAGGTCCGCGCCCTCGCCGACCGGGGCATGGCCCGCGACCTCGTCGACGTCCGGGCCGCGGCGGCCCGCTGGAGCCCGGAGGAGCTCGAAGAGCTCGGCAGGCAGCACGCCCGGGACGGCTTCGACCTCGAAGAGCTCCGGGCGAAGCTCGACGGGACGGTCTGGATCGACGACGACGAGTTCACCGCGCTCGGCCTCGACGCGGACCGGATCACCGCCCTGCGCCGCTGGGCCCAGCACTGGGCTGACGACATCGGCGAACGCCTCCTGGAAGGCGCCCCGCCGGACGAGGACCCCTGACTCAGCCCAGCGCCGCCCGCTCCGCCCGCCCCGCCCATTCCGGCGCCAGCACCGACATCAGCGTCGCGTCCACCCGCTCGCCCTCCCACAGCAGCGCCCCGCGCAGCACGCCCTCCGGCCGGAAACCGGCCTTCTCGTAGGCGCGGCGGGCCCGCGGGTTGAACGCGTACACCTCCAGCCACACCCGGTACAGCCCCAGCCCCTCGAAGGCGTGCCCGACGATCAGCCGCGTCGCCTCCGTGCCGAGCCCCCGCCCGATCCCCTCCGGCACGCAGCAGATCCGGAAGGCGCAGCTCTCGTTCCCCGGGTCCCACTCGTTGAGGACCGCCTCCCCCACCACCCGCCCCGTGGCCCGCTCCACCACCGCCAGGTCCAGCCGGTCGTCCCGCTCCCCCCGCGACCCGTACCAGGCCCGCAGCTCCCCCTCGTCGAACCGCGTGTGCGACCCGGTCAGCCGCGTGACCTCCGGATCCTCGAACATCGGCAGCAGCGCGGGCACGTCCTCCTCCGTCACCGGACGGAGCACGACGAGATCACCGGTCAGCGTGGGCTTGCGCGAGAAGTCGGCCATCCACGCATTCTCCGAACGCCCGGACCCCGTTGTCGCCCGGTTTACCGGGCTCGGACGAGCGCGGTCGCGTCACGTCCGGTCGTCGGTACGTTCTCCGGCGCCGCCGTCGATGAGTGTGAGTCCGCCGCCGTTTCCGGCGTCCGCGTACGGGTCGGGGGCGTCAGCGGGGATTTTCCCGATGGCCTGCCCCTGGGCGGTTCCATTGCCGTTGAAGACGAAATCGGCCCGCAGGCGCCAGTCCCGCCCGTCGGGATAGATGAACCCGTGCTCGGCGAGCTGTTTCAGCGCGCGCGAGACCGACGACTGGGACATGCCGACCTGCTCGGCGAACCTGGTCTGGTTCTCGACGCGCACCAAGCCGTGGTCCTTGCGGTTCTGCAGGGCGCACATCTTGTGGAACAGCTTGTAGGAGGCCCCGCTGAGGTCGGCCTCGGCGAGGGCGTTGTGCGCTTCGTACCCCATCGTGGTGTAGCCACCTCCTCGGAACCAGATGCCCGAACCCGTGCTGAGCGACGAGTGCACGGTGAGGTCCTGGATCTCGCCCGTGCGGCGGTTCACCGTCTCGATCCTGGTCACTCGTCGGGCCGCACGCACAGGCTACCTCCGCCGCGATTCGATAAGGGTCTGCGGGGAGGGATGGGGTGCCCCGCTCATGCGTCACCTTATTCAGGAAGAGATCGCTGAATCTGCGGAAGCTAAACTTCTATCCGAATCTGAATAGAAATCTTGCAGGAGCGCAAGAGGGCGACCGTCTTGTCCCAGGTCAGCGGCTTGCCGTGAACGCCCTGTCTTAAGTGGTCAAGGCCCCCGCCGCGTGGCATCCGCAGGGGGCGTCCTCCGGCTGACCTGGGCTGAGGCGCGTGAACGACGAGGAGGAGTGGCCGGTACCGGTGGGTGGCTGATGGAGACATACGTGGCGCACGACCACCCGGCTGTCCCGCCGTCGTGGCGTGCTTTCGTGGGCCCGGGCAGACGGCGGCGCCCGGTGGTGGCCCAGGTGGTTTCTCCGAGTGCGGGCCGGTCCTGGAAGGCGGCAGCGGCAGGCCGGGACCGGTGCCCTTGGGACATCCGGGCGGAGCCACGGGGACCACCCGGAGCGGCGGTACGTGTGCCAGGTCGTGGCGGCGGTTGCGAGGCGCCGGGTCCAGGCACTCGGGTCGGCGGCGGCGTTCTCGGACCAGAGGCGGGCGTTGGCGGCGGCGAAGGCGGTGACGCCTTCGGCGGGGGCGGTGCTCCAAGAGGGGACCTCGGCGGCCCAGCGCTCGGCGGACGCGGGGGTATGGCCTGCGGCGACGAGCCAGACGGCCCAGTACCCGGCGTCGAGCCAGGCCGCGCCACGGGTGGCCCAGGCCCAGTCGACCGGGCGCGCGCGGCCTGGCTCGACGGCGGTACGGGCGGCGGGCGGCAGCCGGTCCAGGCCGATGCGGCGGGTCGCCATGGGACCAGCCTTTCACGGGACGGCGGGAGTGCGGGGACCCCGGGCGGAAGAACACCCGGAGCCCCCGTGGTTCTGTGCGGCCGGTCGTCTTCCTACCGGTACGGGTTGTCGTCGTTGCAGCCCGGGACGGCGCCTTCGGCCGGCACCTCCAGATCGTCCAGGACGATCACTTGCCCGGGCTCATCCGGGCCGGTCGGCCGGGGGCCGATCTCCACCATGACGGTGCTCATGACGTTTCCTCGCTTCCGTGTCGGCAGTAGGTGTTCAGTGGTGCCTTCGCCTGCTCGCCTCGCTCCTCCGCACCGTCGTCCCGCTCCTCGCCGGGTGGGTCCTCACCGTCACCGGCGCCCTCGGCATCGAGGCCGACTCCGCCGCGGTCGCCGGCGGCATCACCGCCGCGATCACCCTCGTCTACTACGTGCTCCTGCGCCTGGCCGAGACCGGCGCCGCCCGCATCGGCTGGGAGCCCCTCCGCCTGATCGCCGGAATCCTCCTCGGCTGGGCCCGCCCGCCCGCGTACGAGAAGCCCACCGACACCGTGCCCGTGCGCCTGCGCCTCGACAGCCCCGCGTTCGAACGGGACCTCGGTGAGGCCCTGCGCCGCGCGGCCCGCGCCACCGAGGACCGCTCGTGACGCAGCCGACCGAGCCCGTCGCGGTCGAGCCGGAGCAGCTCCGGGGCAGCGTCGAGGTCGGGCTCGCCCGCGTGGACGGCTCGCCCGCCCTCCTCGTCCAGCGCGGCGACCAGACCGATCAGCGCCTCACCGACCACGAGTCCCGCCTCGACGCCCTGGAGCGCTCCCGGTGGCCCCTCGCCAGCATCGCCGGACTCGCCGCCGCCGGCGGCCTCGGCCTCTACCAGCTCCTCGGACGCTGACCCGCGCCCCCTCCGCCAACTCGGCGGAGGGGGCGGCTTCGTTGTTTCGAGCAACCGTTCTGGTCGTCTGCTACGCGAGCAATCCGAAGCAACCCCCGCCCGCCCCGAGCAAGTTCGGGCCATCCTGGGCTCTCCCGACCGACAGGAGACCCCGTGTCCGCGCTCAGGTTCCTCGGCACCACCAGCCGCGACGGCGACTGCCCGACCCTCTACGAGGTCGAGGGCACCGATCAGATCCTCGTCCAGGGCGACCGCGTCACCGCGCCCGAGCAGCTCGCCGAGCTCCGGCACGTCAAGGAGCACGAGACCTTCGTGACCGTCCCGCGTAGCCTCCTCACCCGGTTCGCCCCGCGCCACGAGCCGCGCGGCATGGTGCCGTTCGCGGAGATCCGCCACCTCTTCCAGGAGTTCGAGCACACCGCCTGGCGGCTGGAGACCCGCCGCGGGTACGCCTCCGACCGGAACAGCGAGTCGTGGGCCGCCTGGAAGGCCGGCGCCGACCTCACCGCCGAGCCGCCGAACGCGTGGCGCGAGAACACCGCCAGGGCCGCGGCCGAGGGGCGCCGGTTCGAGCGGGTCCGCCTGGTCGACGAGCCGATGACCGACGGGCAGGCGTTCCTCCTCGCCTCCGGCCTCGGCAACGTTGCCTCCGGCGAGGACATCCGCAACCTCACCCGGTCACAGGCCATGGCGCTCGGCCTGCCGGACTACGACTTCTGGCTCTTCGACTCGAAGATCCTCGCCCGGTTCGTGTTCGACGAGGACGACACCACCCTCGGCGTGATCCTCTCCGAGGACCCGGCCGACATCGCCGCCGCCTGCCAGGCCCGCGACGCCGCGTGGCATCACGCGATCCCCACCCGCGACTACGCACAGCGGGTACCGTCGGCCATGTGACGACCGACTTCCAGACCGGTAGGGAAAGCCTCGGCGCGCGCCTCCGCGAGCTCCGCGCCGAGGCCGGCCTGAACGGGAAGGAGCTCGCCGCCAAGCTCGGCTGGCAGGCGTCCAAGGTGTCCAAGCTGGAGACCGGGAAGCAGACCCCGGCCGTGACCGACCTGGAGGCATGGTCCGCCGCCGTCGGCCGCCCGGAGACCGTGCCCGAGTTGAAGGCCCGCCTCCTGGGGCTGGAGACCACCTATCGGTCCTGGCGGCGTCAGCTCGTCGCCGGCCACCGTCCCCGCCAGGAGCAGGCCATCGCCGAGACCGCCGTCACCACGGTCACCCGGGCGCTCGAACCGTTCTGCATTCCCGGCCTGCTCCAGACGCCGGAGTACGCGCACGCCACCATCTCTGCGGCAGCGGAGTTCCGCCAGTCGCCCCGGGACGTCGAGGACGCCGTCCGCATGCGGATGCGGCGGCAGGAGGCCCTCTACGACCCCGAGAAGCGGTTCCTGTTCCTCGTCCACGAGGCCGCCCTCCACACCCGGACCTGCCTCCCTCACGTCCACGCCGCGCAGCTGGACCGGCTCATGTCCGTGATCGGCCTGGGCACCGTGGAACTCGGCATCGTGCCCCTCGCCGCCGAGCTCCGGGCCGCGCCGTCGCACGGCTTCTGGATCTACGACCGGCGCCTCGTCATCGTCGAGACGATCGGCACCGAGATGTGGCTCGCCGACGCCGCGTCCATTGAGACGTACGAACGGGCCTGGGACTGGCTATGGGAGTCCGCCGTCCAGCGTCGACAAGCGCGTGCCCTCATCGGCCGCGTGAGGACCTCTCTCGGCCCTGTGTGAGCAATCCGAGGAACCGGCAGGGCCCTGCGAGAAATCCAGGGCAATCCCTCGACGCCCGCGCAATTGCACGCCCTACCGTCGCATCATGGCGACGCAAACCAGCAGCTCAGCCCGGCATTGTACGCACTGTCCGGAGCCGGGGGCCGACGTGTGCATCCGGGCCGAGTACGCGGCCCGGTCCAGCCCCTCGACGGGCAGCCTGCCGACCCACATCTACGCCCACCGCGCCTGCGCGGCCGAGCGGGGCGAGCTGCCGCTCTACACGTTCACCAACGCCAGCAGCACCCCGCCGGCGGCGACCGGATGACGGAACAGCCGCTGTACCTCCGCACCGATCCGGCGGCACCCCGCGGGACCCGGACGATCTCCGGCGCGTGCACCCTCTCCTACGGGCACGCCTCCTGCGACCCCGGGGGGCTCGTCCTCGCCCTCTCCACGGGCCCGACGGAGATCCTGCCCCGCTCCTGCTGGTGCCGCTGCCACGACGACAAGGAGACCACCTGACGATGACGTGCGACCGCTGCGGCCAACCGATCACCGGCGCCGCCATCGAGCACATCCCCGACTCGGGCAGCGGCGCCGCGCCCACCGTACGGCTCCACCCTGCCGAAGCGGACTGCGGACGCCCCGCCCCGCCCTCCTGACTCCTGGGCGCGGGCGCCGACGCTGGCCAGCGGGCCGTACGCCTGCCCCACCCACGCCAGTAACCTCGGCGGTCGAATCAGGACGCTGAGGCGAGGATCACCAGCCCTGTTCTCAACTCGAATTCCGGACCGGCCCTCCTGTTGCCCCCAGGCTCAGGGAGTGGTCGGCCAGGCCCCCAGTGCTACAGCGCTGGGGCCTGGCTGTTTCTCCTTCGCGCCCTGCTCTCTCCCGCCAGTGTTGGTGCTTGCTAGACAGCAAGCTCCCTGGTAAGCCTTGGCGAGCGGTCGGCGGACCCGGCAGGTGCCGGAGAGCCGACAACCGCCGCAGCGACCGCCGCGCGTTCCTCCTCGGCCTGCCGCAAGGACCCGATCTTCCGCTCATTGGCCCACGCACGCCTCGCCGGTGCCTACGCCGGGGCCCGGCAGGGCATCGCCGCGCTACGAACGCTGGAACATGCCGTCAAGGCGTTCGACGTCGCCGATCCCCGTGCCGACCGGCCTGTCTGGATGGGTTTCTACGACAGGGCGGAGCTGCACGGCCTGTCCGCGCTCGTCCATGCCGGGATCGGCCGCCACGAGGAGGCGGAAGCCCATCTCCACCACACCCTGGTCCTGCTGCGGCCCGGCTTCAACCGCAACAGGTCGTACTACCGGTGCCACCTGGCACTGGCCCAGCTCCGGCAGGGCGAAGCCGAGCAGGCATGCTCGACCGCCCTCTCTGTACTGCCCGCGCAACCGGGTGATTCGCTGACCGAGCGCACGACCCGGCTGCTCACGGAGCTCACGACGGAACTGCGATCCGTGGCTTCCGGCGCCCGGTGCGCGACCGAGTGGATGGACCAGTACCGCCCGAGGAGGCCGCAATGACCACCGAGATCCGGCACTACACCGCCGAGCGACTCCCCGAGATCAGGCAGCACCTCCTCGACATCCACGCCGAGGTCCGGCACCGGGCTTCGGCCTCACCGGGCCGTTCTACGACGTGGAACGCTTCGACGAGCGGCTGTCCGCCTATGCCGCGCGGTCCGGCTGGAGCGCCGCCTTCGCCACCGAGGACGGGGAGCCGGTCGGATTCGCCTTCGGCTGCCCCCTCCCGGCGGAGACCCGCTGGTGGTCCTCCATGATCACGGAGCTGCCGGACGATCGGCAGGCAGCAGCCGTTCCCCGACTCGCCCGTCTTCGCCTGCATGACGCGCGAATCGCGCTGACCGTCCGGACCCGCTCGGACCGTCCGCGCGGGGTCACGGTCCCTTCGGGGTCGAGCGGCCCACGAGGGTGCCCGCGCGGTCGATGCAGAGCGTGTCGACCGTGACCGGGGCGCCGCGCAGGACCGTGAGGGCCTCGTCGCGGGCGCGGGCGGCGACGAGGTCGCCCAGGGGGACGGCGGCGGCCTCGGCGAGGCGGAGGGCGGCGAGGCCCGTGTTGGCGGCGGCGATCTCGGACGCCAGCGGGGCGGACGCGCCGCCCTCGCGGGCCAGGGCGGCCAGGAAGCCCTTGTCGACCTGGGAGCGGGCCGAGTGGAGGTCCAGGTGGCCGGCGGCGAGCTTGGAGAGCTTCGCGAAGCCGCCGCAGACGGTGAGGCGGTCCACCGGGTGGCGGCGGACGTACTTGAGGACCGCGCCCGCGAAGTCGCCCATGTCGAGGAGGGCGATGTCCGGCAGGTCGTACACCTCGCGGACCGTGCGCTCGGAGGTGGAGCCCGTACAGCCGGCGACGTGGGTGAGGCCGCCCGCGCGGGCCACGTCGACGCCGCGCCGGATGGAGTCGATCCAGGCCGAGCAGGAGTACGGCACGACGATCCCGGTGGTGCCGAGGACGGACAGGCCGCCGAGGATGCCGATGCGCGGGTTCCAGGTGGAGCGGGCGATCTCGGCGCCGTCGTCGATGGAGATCGTGACCTCGACGTCCGGCGTGGTGCCGTGGGCGGCGGCGACCCCGGCCGCGTGCTCGCGCATCATGCGGCGCGGCACCGGGTTGATGGCCGGCTCGCCGACCTCCAGGGGCAGGCCGGGGAGGGTGACCGTGCCGACGCCGTCGCCCGCGCGGAAGACGACGCCCGAGCCCGGCGGCAGGCGGCGGACCGTCGAGCGGACGACCGCGCCGTGGGTGACGTCCGGGTCGTCGCCCGCGTCCTTCACCACCGCCGCCATCGCGGAGTCCGCCGTCAGGGCCTCCGCCGTCAGCGCGAAGGCCGGGGTCTGGCCCTTCGGCAGGGTGATCGTCACCGGGTCGGGGAAGTCGCCGGTGAGCAGCGCCGTGTACGCGGCGGTCGTCGCGGCCGTCGCACACGCGCCGGTCGTCCACCCGGGCCGCAGGCCGGTGTGCTTGAGTTGGGCCTCGCGCCCGCCGCCGGTACCGCTCACGAAGGGGCTCCTATGCACGTGCTCATTCTCGGAGGGACGGCCGAGGCCCGCGCCCTGGCCGGACTGCTGCACCCCGGCACCCGGGTGACGAGTTCCCTCGCGGGGCGGGTCGCCGCGCCCCGGCTGCCCGCCGGGGAGGTGCGGATCGGCGGCTTCGGCGGGCCGGAGGGGCTGGCGGAGTGGCTGCGCGAGCACGCCGTGGACGCGGTCATCGACGCCACCCATCCCTTCGCCGAGCGGATCAGCTTCAACGCGGCCCGGGCGACCGCCACCGCCCATGTTCCCCTGCTGGCGCTGCGCCGCCCCGGCTGGGTCCGCAGCGAGGGCGACGACTGGCGCGACGCGGCCTCCCTGGAGGAGGCGGCCGGGCTCCTCGGCGGGCTCGGCGACCGGGTCTTCCTGACCACCGGCCGGCTGGGGCTCGCCGCCTTCGCCGAGCGCCCCGAGTGGTTCCTGGTGCGGTCGGTGGACGCCCCCGACGTGCCGATGCCCGCCCGCTGTGAACTCCTCCTGGACCGGGGCCCCTTCACCCTGGACGGCGAGCGGGAGCTGATCGCCCGGCACCGGATCGCCGTCCTGGTGACGAAGGACTCCGGGGGCGCCGCGACCGCCCCGAAGCTGGCCGCCGCCCGCGAGGCGGGCCTGCCGGTGGTCGTGGTCCGCCGCCCGCCGGTGCCGGAGGGCGTACCGGCGGTGACGTCCACGGACGAGGCCGCCGCCTGGGTCCACGCCCGCGCCTAGGCCGTGTCCGGCGGATCTTCGCGGGCCCGCGACGCCTGGCACGCCCTCTCGCCGCACGCCCGGATCGCCCGAGTACGTCCAGTACGAGGGCGCACGCCGAGAGAACGCCGAGAGAACGCACCAGACGCCGCGGGCTGATCCACGAAGATCCGCCGGACAGGACCTAGGCCCTGTCCCCGTGGACGAGGGCCCCGCGCGACAGAACGGGTGCCCCGGCGTTCAATGGAGGCGTGGCTACCGTCCGCTGGCTCGTCGCGGCGGGACTGGCGGCGCTCCTGGGCTCCACCGCGCTCGCCCCGTCCCCGCCGGCCCCCACGCCCGCCCCCACCCCCACGCCGACCCCCTCGCTCGCGGCCACCCCGCCGCCCGCCCAGCCCCCGCCCGTCTTGGACGACGCCGACGTCCGGCGGGCCGTGGACCGGCTGGACGGGGTGGTGGAGGCGGCGATGGAGCGGACCGGCGTGCCCGGCGTCGCCGTCGCCGTCGTCCATCACGGGAAGGTGGTGCACCTCAAGGGGTACGGGGTGCGGAAGGCCGGCGAGAGCGCCCGCGTCGACGCCGACACCGTCTTCCAGCTCGCCTCCGTCTCCAAACCGATCGCCTCCACCGTCGTCTCCGGCGCCGTCGGCGTCGAGGGCTGGGAGAAGCCGGTCGCCCCCCGGGTGCCGTACTTCGCCCTCAAGGACCCGTGGGTGACCGCGCACGTGACGGCCGCCGACCTGTTCGCGCACCGCAGCGGCCTGCCCGACCACGCGGGCGACCTCCTCGAAGACCTCGGCTACGACCGGGAGTACATCCTGTCCCACCTGCGGTACGAGCCGCTGACACCGTTCCGCGCGAGCTACGCCTACACCAACTTCGGCCTGACGGCGGCGGCGCAGGCCGTCGCCGAGGAGAAGGGCGTCGGCTGGGAGGAGCTGGCCGAGGACGTGCTCTACCGGCCCGCCGGGATGACGTCCACCAGCTCCCGCTTCGAGGACTTCGTGAACGCCCCCGACCGGGCCTGGGGCCACGTGAAGGAGGGCGGGGAGTGGAAGGCGGCGCACGTGCGCGACCCGGACGCGCAGTCCCCGGCCGGCGGTGTCAGCTCCTCCGCCCGCGACATGGCCGTCTGGCTGCGGCTCCAGCTCGCGGACGGCGCACTCGACGGGAAGCGGATCGTCGACGCCGAGGCCCTCCGGCGCACCCACTGGCCCGAGGCGGTCGCGAGCCCGCCGCACGCCCCGGCCGGCCGCACCGGCTTCTACGGCCTGGGCTGGAACGTGGGCTACGACGACGCCGGCCGGCTCAAGCTCTCCCACACCGGCGCCTTCGCCCTGGGCGCGCACACCAACGTGACGATGCTGCCCGGCGAGGACCTCGGCATCGTCGTCCTCACCAACTCCTCCCCGGTCGGCGTCGCCGACGCCGTCGCCCTCGACTTCTTCGACCTCGCCGGGACCGGGAGCGTCAGCCGGGACTGGCTCCCCCTCGTGGACGGGCTCTACCGGCAGCAGGTGGAGGCGGCCCGCTCCGGCACCGACTACGCCCACCCGCCGAAGGACGCGGCCCCCGCCCGGCCCGCCGACGCCCTCACGGGCACCTACACCAGCGCCTACTACGGCCGCGCCGAGGTCGTCGCGGCGAAGGACGGCACCCTCACCCTCCGCCTCGGCCCGCGGCCCCAGTCGTACCCCCTCGCCCCCTACAGCGGGAACACCTTCAGCATGGAGACCCGGGGCGAGAACGCCGTCGGCCGCACCGGCGTCACCTTCGCCGCCGACGGGAGGTCCCTCACCGTCGAGTACCTGGACGCCGAGGGCCTGGGCACCTTCACCCGTCAGCCGTAGCGCCTCGGGGTCCAGGTGAGGGTGGTGCCGTCGGGGCGGGTGGTGACCCGGGTCTGCGAGGAGCCGACGAGGAGCAGGGTGCGCATGTCGACCTCCGCCGGGTCCAGGGTCTTCAGGGTGAGGACGCGGACCGACTGGCCGGGGCCGCCGACGTCGCGGGCGACGACGACCGGGGTGTCGGGGGAGCGGAGTTCGAGGAGGAGGTCGCGGGCGGCGGCGACCTGGTGGGTGCGGGACTTCGAGCCCGGGTTGTAGAGGGCGATGACGAGGTCGGCGGAGGCGGCGGCGCGCAGCCGGGCCGCGATGACGTCCCAGGGCTTGAGCCGGTCGGAGAGGGAGATCGTCGCGTAGTCGTGGCCGAGGGGGGCGCCCGCGGCGGCGGCGGCCGCGTTGGCGGCGGTCACCCCGGGGAGGACCCGGACGGGCACGTCCGCGTAGCGCTCCTCCGCCGCGACCTCCAGGACGGCCGTCGCCATCGCGAAGACGCCGGGGTCGCCGCCGGAGACGACCGCGACCTTCCGGCCGCGCCGGGCCAGGTCGAGGGCGAACTCGGCCCGCTCCGACTCGACCTTGTTGTCGGAGCCGTGCCGGATCTGGCCGGGGCGCAGCACGGGGACCCGGTCGAGGTAGGTGGTGTAGCCGACGAGGACGTCGGCGTTGACGAGGGCGCCGCGCGACTCGGGGGTGAGCCAGGGTGCCCCGGCCGGGCCGGTGCCGACGACGGTGACCTCGCCCCGCTCCCGTACCGGCGGCTCCTGGTCGATCCGGGAGGGCAGGACGGCGACGGAGAAGTACGGGACGGTCTCCGGGTCCACGTCGGTGAGGTGCCCGGTCCGCTCGCCCGGCATGAACGCCCGCTCCACATAGCGCGCGTCGTCGAGCCGGCCGGCCCGCTCCAGGGCCCGCCGCACGGTCGGGAAGGTGCGGCCGAGCTTCATCACGACCGCCGAGTCGGTGCCCGCCAGACGGGCGGCCAGCTCGTCCTCGGGCAGCGTGCCGGGGACGATCGTGAGGACCTCCTCGGCCTCGCACAGCGGCTCGCCGAGCCGGGCGGCGGCGGCGCTGACGGAGGTCACGCCGGGGATGACGACGGTCTCGTACCGGTGCGCCAGCCGCTTGTGCATGTGCTGGTAGGAGCCGTAGAACAGCGGGTCGCCCTCGGCGAGGACGGCGACCGTGCGGCCCGCGTCGAGGTGGGCGGCGAGCCGGGCCGCGGCCTCCTCGTAGAAGTCGTCGAGCGCGCCCCGGTAGCCGCCGGGGTGGTCGGTGGTCTCCACGGTGAGCGGGTACACCAGCCGCTCCTCGACGTGGTCCTCGCGCAGGTGCCCGGCGGCGATCGACCGGGCGATCGAGCGGCCGTGGCGGGCCGAGTGGTAGGCGATCACGTCGGCCCCGGCGATGGCCTTCACGGCGGCCAGGGTGAGGAGTTCGGGGTCGCCGGGGCCGAGCCCGACGCCGTACAGCTTGCCCTTCGCAACGGTCACTGCTGGATCTCCGCTTCGTGCGCTATCGCGTTGAGGGCGGCGGCGGTCATGGCGCTGCCGCCGCGCCGGCCCCGCACCACCAGGTGGTCGAGGCCGAGGTCGTTGGCGGCCAGCGCGTCCTTGGACTCGGCGGCGCCGATGAAGCCGACGGGGATGCCGAGCACGGCGGCGGGCCTCGGCGCGCCCTTCGCGATCATCTCCAGGAGGTGGAAGAGGGCGGTGGGGGCGTTGCCGATGGCGACGACGGAGCCTTCGAGGCGGTCCCGCCACAGTTCGAGGGCGGCGGCCGAGCGGGTGGTGCCCAGTTCGGCGGCGAGCCCGGGGACGGCCGGGTCGGACAGGGCGCACAGCACCTCGTTGTCGGCGGGCAGCCGCCGGCGGGTGACGCCGGAGGCGACCATCTGCGCGTCGCACAGGATCGGGGCGCCGGCCCGGAGCGCCGCGCGGGCGCGGGCGACGACCCCGGGGGAGTAGGCGATGTCCCGGACGAGGTCGGTCATGCCGCAGGCGTGGATCATGCGGACGGCGACGGTGGCGACGTCCTCGGGCATGCCCGAGAGGTCCGCCTCGGCGCGGATCGTGGCGAAGGAACGGCGGTAGATCTCGGCGCCGTCTTTCTCGTACTCGTACATCCTCAGCTCTCCATCGGGCTCGTCCGGGCCGCCGCGACGGCCTCGGCCAGGGCGGCGCGCGGGACGGGGGCGCCGTCCAGCAGATACGTGTCGGGGCCGAGGGCGGTGACCTCGGTCCGGGGTCCGTGCGGGTGTCCGCAGCGGCGGGCGCACCCGGAGTAGTGCACGGGCAGCGGCCCGCCGGGGGCGCGCGCCGCGTCCGCCCGCACGTCGGCGAGGGACTTGGCGCAGCCGGGCGCGCCGGTGCAGGCGGTGACGCCGGTCCGGGGGTCGCCGGGGGCGGTGACCAGGCCGTGGGCGGCGAGCGCGGGCAGCCGGTCGCGGGTCGCGCCGACGACGACGGCCCCCCGCCACGGGGTGAGCCGCACCTCGTCCGCGCCCGCGCCGAGCGCCCGCAGCGCCGCCGCGGTCAGCCGGCCGAGGGGGGCGAGGACGTGCACGGCGCGCTCCCCGAGCGGACCGGGTGCGGGCGGGAGCACCCCCGGACGGGAAGGAAGGGGTACGGGCTCCGCGGCGATCCCCGCGCGGGCCAGCGCGGCGCCCCACTCCGGGAGGTGCGCGGCGGGCAGCTCGCGCGGGCGCCACGCGCCGGTCCCGGCCGCTTCGGCGGCGGCCAGGAAGGCGAGGGCGCAGGCGAGGGCGGCGGGCACGGCGTCGGCGGCGGCCACGCGCAGCGCCCGGGGGCCGAGGACGAGGGTCGCGGCGCCGCCCGGGGCTGCGACCAAGGTCACATCCCCGCCGAGGCCGGCGACGTCGCCGCGGCCGTCGTCGAGGACGTGCAGAAAACGGCCGGAGAGGGCCGCCGCGCGGGGCTCCGCGCAGAGGGCGGCGTCCAGCGCGCGGGCCCACAACTGCACGTCGGCGTGGCCGAGTCCGTCGAGTCCGGCGGCGGGGGAGGCGACGATGTTGCGGACCCGCTCGTGGGTCGGGGAGGGCAGCAGGCCCGCGTCGGCGAGGAGGCCGGCCAGGCGGGCGCCGCAGCCGCCGTCGAGGCCGCGCAGCTCGGCGTTGCCGCGCGAGGTGACGCTGAGGGAGCCGTCCCCGAGCGCCTCGGCCGCACCGGCCAGCACATCGAGCTGACGCAGCGTCAGTCTGCCTGCGGGCAGCCGGAGTCGGGCGAGGTACCCGTCGGCGGCGGCATGCAGCCGGAGCGCCCCCGGGCACGCGTCGCCACGGTCCCTTATGAGAGCTTCGCCCGCTTCGGGCGGAGTGGGTGGGGTCGGCGGCATGGCGGCGAGCATACCCAGGGGGAACCGGACGGCCACCGGGTGTGATCCGGTCGACTCTCCCGGGGCCCTCCGGTCCGGTGGGCGCACGCTCTACTATGCAGATCGGCATGGGGTCCCAGGACCCCGGGGAGGAAGCCCGGTGCGAATCCGGCGCGGTCCCGCCACTGTGAGCCCGGGCCGGCGACGGCACGGGCGAGTCAGAGACTCCCGCCGACCATCACCACCCGGGGCGCGGAAACCCCGAGGAAGGGCCTGAGCCTCGCCATGCTCCTGCTGCTGTCGCACTCCGACACCGACCTGCTCAGCGCCCGCGCGGCGAACTCCGCCGATCCCGGGGCCCCGGTCGCGTACCGCTTCGCCAATCCCTCCCGGCTGCCCCTCGACGACCTCCCGGGCCTGCTCGACGGCGCCGAGCTGGTCGTGGTCCGCCTCCTCGGCGGCGTCCGGTCCTGGCAGGAGGGGCTCGACGCGGTCCTCGCCACCGGCAGGCCCGTCGTCGTCCTCAGCGGCGAACAGGCCCCCGACGCCCAGCTGATGGCCGCCTCCACGGTGCCCGTCGGCGTCGCCACCGAGGCCCACGCCTACCTGGCGCACGGCGGCCCCGCCAACCTGGCGCAGCTGGCCCGCTTCCTCTCCGACACCGTGCTGCTCACCGGCCACGGCTTCGAGGCCCCGGCCGCCGCCCCCACCTGGGGCCCGCTGGAGCGGACCGCGCGCGCCACCGACGGCCCGACGGTCGCGGTGCTCTACTACCGCGCCCACCACATGAGCGGGAACACCGCCTTCGTCGGCGCCCTCTGCGACGCCGTCGAGGACGCCGGGGCCCGCGCCCTCCCGCTGTACGTGACCTCCCTGCGCGCCCCCGAGCCGGAGCTGCTCGCCGTGCTGGGGGAGGCCGACGCGATCGTCACCACCGTCCTCGCCGCCGGCGGCACCAAGCCGGCCGCCGCGCAGGCGGGCGGCGACGAGGAGGCGTGGGACGCCGGGGCGCTCGCCGGGCTCGACGTGCCCGTCCTCCAGGCGCTGTGCCTGACCGGCTCGCGGGCGAACTGGGAGGAGAACGACGAGGGCCTGTCCCCGCTGGACGCGGCCAGCCAGGTCGCCGTCCCCGAGTTCGACGGCCGCCTCATCACCGTCCCGTTCTCCTTCAAGGAGATCGACGCCGACGGCCTGCCCGCCTACGTCGCCGACGCCGAGCGCGCCGCCCGCGTCGCCGGGATCGCCGTCCGCCACGCCCGCCTGCGGCACATCCCGAACGCCCGGAAGCGGCTGGCGCTCGTCCTCTCCGCGTACCCCACCAAGCACTCCCGCATCGGCAACGCCGTCGGCCTCGCCACCCCCGCCTCCGCCGTCGCCCTGCTGCGCCGCCTGATCGCGGAGGGGTACGACTTCGGCCCCGAGGCCGACCTCCCCGGCCTGGTCTCCGGCGACGGCGACGAGCTGATCCGCGCCCTCATCGACGCCGGCGGCCACGACCAGGACTGGCTCACCGAGGAGCAGCTGGCGAAGAACCCGGTCCGCATCCCGGCCGCCGACTACCGGCGCTGGTACGCCGAACTCCCGGCCGAACTGCGGGAGAAGGTCGAGGAGCACTGGGGTCCGCCGCCCGGCGAGATGTTCCTCGACCGGTCCCGCGACCCGGAGGGCGACATCGTCCTCGCCGCCCTGCGGCGCGGGAACCTGCTGGTCCTCATCCAGCCGCCGCGCGGCTTCGGCGAGAACCCCATCGCGATCTACCACGACCCCGATCTGCCGCCCTCCCACCACTACCTGGCCGCCTACCGCTGGATCGCGGCCCGCGCGGAGGACGGCGGCTTCGGCGCCGACGCCATGGTCCACCTCGGCAAGCACGGCAACCTGGAGTGGCTGCCCGGCAAGAACGCCGGCCTCTCCGCCGCCTGCGGCCCGGACGCGGCCCTCGGCGACATCCCGCTGGTCTACCCGTTCCTCGTCAACGACCCGGGCGAGGGCACCCAGGCCAAGCGGCGCGTGCACGCCACCCTGGTCGACCACCTGGTGCCGCCGATGGCCCGCGCCGACTCGTACGGCGACATCGCCCGCCTGGAGCAGCTCCTCGACGAGTACGCGCAGATCTCCTCCATGGACCCGGCGAAGCTGCCCGCGATCCGCGCCCAGATCTGGACCCTCATCCAGGCCGCGAAGCTCGACCACGACCTCGGCCTGGAGCAGCGGCCGGAGGACGACGGCTTCGACGACTTCCTGCTGCACGTCGACGGCTGGCTGTGCGAGGTCAAGGACGCCCAGATCCGCGACGGCCTGCACGTCCTCGGCACCGCGCCCGCCGGCCCCGACCGGGTCAACCTGGTCCTGTCCATCCTGCGCGCCCGCCAGATCTGGGGCGGCACCCAGGCCCTGCCCGGCCTGCGCGAGGCGCTCGGCCTCGACGAGTCGGCCGCGACCCGCCGCACCGCCGACGAGGCGGAGGCGAAGGCCCGCGAACTGGTCGAGGCGATGGAGGCCGCCGACTGGTCGGCCGACGCGGTCGCCGCGCTCGCGGAGCCGTACGGCCCCGACGTCGCGGCGGTGCTCCGCTTCGCCTGCGAGCAGGTCGTGCCGCGCCTGGCCGCCACCACCGACGAACTCACCCACGCCGTCCACGCGCTGAACGGCGGCTTCGTCCCGGCAGGCCCGTCCGGCTCACCGCTGCGCGGACTGGTCAACGTGCTGCCGACCGGCCGGAACTTCTACTCCGTCGACCCGAAGGCCGTGCCGTCCCGGCTCGCCTGGGAGACCGGCCAGGCCCTCGCGGACTCCCTCCTCACCCGCTACCGCGACGACAACGGCGACTGGCCCACCTCCGTCGGCCTCTCCCTGTGGGGCACCAGCGCCATGCGGACCGCCGGCGACGACGTCGCGGAGGCGCTCGCGCTGCTCGGCGTCCGCCCGCTGTGGGACGAGGCGTCCCGCCGCGTCAACGGCCTGGAGGCCATCCCCCTGGAGGAGCTGGGCCGCCCGCGCGTCGACGTCACGCTGCGCATCTCCGGCTTCTTCCGCGACGCCTTCCCGCACGTCATCGCCCTCCTCGACGACGCCGTCCGGCTGGTCGCGGCCCTGGACGAGCCGGACGGGTCGAACCACGTCCGCGCCCACACCCGGGCCGACCTGGCCGAGCACGGCGACGAGCGGCGCGCCACCACCCGCATCTTCGGCTCCCGCCCCGGCACCTACGGCGCGGGCATCCTCCAGCTCATCGACTCGCGGGACTGGCGCACCGACGCCGACCTCGCCGAGGTGTACACGGTGTGGGGCGGGTACGCGTACGGGCGCGGGCTCGAAGGCCGCCCGGCGCGCGCCGAGATGGAGACCGCGTACAAGCGGATCGCGGTCGCGGCGAAGAACACCGACACCCGCGAGCACGACATCGCCGACTCGGACGACTACTTCCAGTACCACGGCGGCATGGTGGCGACCGTCCGCGCGCTGCGCGGCACCGCCCCCGAGGCGTACATCGGGGACTCGACCCGCCCGGAGACCGTCCGCACCCGCACCCTGGTCGAGGAGACCTCGCGGGTCTTCCGGGCCCGGGTGGTCAACCCGCGCTGGATCGAGGCGATGCGCCGCCACGGCTACAAGGGCGCCTTCGAACTGGCCGCGACCGTCGACTACCTCTTCGGCTACGACGCCACGACCGGCGTCGTCGCCGACTGGATGTACGACAAGCTCACCCAGGAGTACGTCCTCGACGAGACGAACCGGGCCTTCCTCCAGGAGGCCAACCCCTGGGCCCTGCACGGCATCGCGGAACGCCTCCTGGAGGCCGAGTCGCGCGGCATGTGGGAGAAGCCGGACCCGGAGACCCTGGCCGCCCTCCGCCAGGTCTTCCTGGAGACGGAGGGCGACCTGGAGGACGAGGGCTAGGCCGTGTCCGGCGGATCTTCGCGGGCCCGCGACGCCTGGCACGTCCTCTCGCCGCACGCCCGGATCGCCCTAGTACGTCCAGTACGAGGGCGACCCGGGCGCACGCCGAGAGAACGCACCAGACGCCGCGGGCTGATCCACGAAGATCCGCCGGACAGGACCTAGGCCCCCGTCAGGGCCGCGACCCCTTCGGCGTCCGCCGGTTTTGCCGCCTCCAGCGCGAGGCGGCGGCCCCGGAAGCCGGCGCGGAGGCGGCGGTCGTGGCTGACCACGACCAGGGTGCCCCGGTAGGAGGCGAGCGCGGCCTCGATCTCCTCCACCAGCGCGGGCGCCAGGTGGTTGGTCGGCTCGTCCAGGAGCAGCAGGTCGGCCGGGGCGGTCACCAGGCGGGCCAGCTCCAGCTTCCGCCGCTGCCCGGCGGAGAGCAGCCGGACCGGGGTGGCCAGGTCGCGGGCGGTGAAGAGGCCGAGGGCGAGCAGCTCGCCCTCCCGGCCCTCGCCGAAGGCCGCGCCGACCGTGCGGGGGTCGGTGGGCGGGGCCGTGTCCTGGCGGAGCAGCCCGGTCCGGCGCGGTGCCCGCACGCTCCCCGCGTCCGGGGCCAGCTCCCCGGCCAGGACCTTCAGCAGGGTGCTCTTCCCCGCGCCGTTGGGCCCGGTGACGAGCAGCCGCTCGCCCGGCTCCAGGCGCAGTGTGACCGGCGCGAGCCGGCCCGCGACGGCCGCCCCGGTCAGCTCGACCGGCGCGCCCTCGCCCTCCGGCGCGGCGCGGAAGAGCAGGGGCTCGGGCGGCGCCGGCACCGGGTGCGCGTCGAGCCGGGCCAGCCGCTCCCGGGCGGCCCGGATCCGGCTCATCGCCCCGTGCGCCCGGGACCTGGCCCGGAAGGCGCCCGCCCCGCTGAAGGCGGCGGGGGCCTTGCGCGGGATGGCCGAGAAGCGGTCGATGTTGACGTCGGCGAGGGCCCGCAGGCGGGCGGCCTCCTCCTTCCACTCCTCGTGCTCCCGCACCCTGCGGGCCCGTTCGGCGGCGCGTCCGGTGAGGTAGCCGGCGTAGCCGTCGCCGTACCGGCGCAGGGTGTGCCGGTCCTCGTCCACCTCCAGGACGGCGGTGGCGACCCGGTCGAGGAAGGCGCGGTCGTGGGAGACCGCGACGACCGTGCCCCGGTGGGCGCGCAGCCGCTCCTCCAGCCAGGTGACGGCGGCGTCGTCCAGGTCGTTGGTCGGCTCGTCCAGGAGCAGCAGCTCCGGGTCGGCGGCGAGCACTCCGGCGAGGGCGAGGCGGGCGCGCTGCCCGCCGGAGAGGGTGCCGAGCGGCCGGGCGCGGTCGAGCGGGGCCCGCTCGCCGAGCCGGCGCAGCACGGTCTCCACCCGCCGGTCGGCCCCGGCGCCGCCGCGCGCCTCGTGGGCGGCGAGGAGGGCCGCGTACCGGTCGAGTCCGGCCGGGTCGAGTCCGGCGGGGTCGAGGGTCGCCTCGGCGTCCCGGATCGCCCGCTCCAGCTCCCGTACCTCCGCGAGCGCGTGGTCGACGGCGTCGCCGGCGGTCGCGGTCGGGGGGAGGTCGAGGGTCTGGGCGAGGTGGCCGAGGCCGCCGGGCGCGTCGATGTCCACGGTGCCGTTGTCGGCGGTCTCCGCCCCGGCGAGGAGCCGGAGCAGGGTGGACTTCCCGGAGCCGTTGTCCCCGACGACGCCGAGGCGTTCGCCGGGCCGGACGGTGAGGGAGACGCGGTCGAGGACGGTCCGGCGGGGTGCGTGCCGGTCGTCGTGGCGCTTGGTGACCTCGGTGAGTCGGGCACGGAACAAGGGCGGTCTCCTTCCGTCGGGGAAACGAGACGGTTCGTCTCGATGGCTTGACCGTACGGCATGGGCGCGGGCTTCACAAGACGGATCGTCTCGTCTTGGCTTGTCCTGTGGGAGGGTGGCGGACATTCGTTCCCGCCCCGGCGATGAGTTCCGGTGCCGCCCGGTGTCTCCTCCTGTGACAGCACCCACGGAGGAGAGAACGATGGCCGACACCACCACCCGCACCCTGGCGACCGACGGAGCGACCCTGGCCTACGACGTCCGGCCCGGCACCGGGACGGACCCCCGGCCCCTGCTGCTCGTCGGCTCCCCCATGGACGCGACCGGCTTCGCCACCCTCGCCTCCCACTTCCCCGACCGGACCGTCGTCACCTACGACCCGCGCGGCACCGGCCGCGGCACGACCGACGAGGGCGGCCCGGTCGAGATCCGGCCCGAGGAGCACGCCGACGACCTGATCCGCCTGGTCGAGGCGCTGGACGCCGGTCCGGTGGACGCCTTCGCCAGCAGCGGAGGAGCCGTCAACTTCCTCGCCGCGGTGGCCCGTCGGGGCGACCTCGTGCACACCCTCGTCGCCCACGAGCCGCCCACCTCCGCCGCCCTCCCCGACCGCGCCGAGGCCGCCGCGGCCTGCGCCGACGTGTACGACGTCTACCAGCGGGAGGGCTGGGCGGCGGGCATGGCGAAGTTCATCTCGCTGACCGGCCACCAGGGCCCCTTCCCGGCCGACTGGGCCTCCCTGCCGGCCGCCCCGCCGGAGACCTTCGGCCTGCCGGCCGGGGACGACGGCCGCCGTGACGACCCGCTGCTCGGCCGGAACATGCGCGGCTGCACCTCCTACGAGCCCGACGCCGAGGCCCTGAAGGCGGCGCCCACCCGCGTCGTGATCGCCGCGGGTGAGGAGTCCGCGGGCGAGTTCGCGGCCCGCTCCGCCGCCGGGATCGCGGCCCTCCTCGGCACCCCGCTCGCCGTCTTCCCCGGCAACCACGCGGGCTTCCTGGGCGGGGAGTTCGGGCAGCACGGGGCGCCGGAGGAGTTCGCGAAGAAGCTGCGCGAGGTCCTGGAGGGCTGACCCGCACCGCCCTCCGGGGGCTACTTCTTGTCGGCCGCCGCCTTCACGGCGGCGGCCGCGTCCACGTTCCCGAGGCCCAGCTTCGGGGCGTTCGCCGGGTTCTTCGCCGTGCTCCGGATCGTCTGCCTGATCTCGGCCGGGCTCAGCCCCTGGTGGTGCAGGAGCGCGGCCACGGCGGAGACGTACGGTGCGGCCATCGAGGTGCCGGAGAGCTTCCCGTACCCGGTGGTGTTCTTGAGGGTCTCCTTCGACGTGTAGGTCGGCAGCGTCGAGAGGATGTCCACGCCGGGGGCCGCGACCGCGTCCTGCGCGCCGAAGTTGGTGAAGGAGGCGGGCCGCCCCTGCGCGTCGGCGGCGTTCACGACGAGCACCGGGGTGGCCACCTTGTACGGCTGGAGGAGGGTCGCGTCGTTGCCCGCGGCGGCGACCACGACCGCGCCCGCCGCGTCGGCGGCGGAGATCGCCTGGTTGAGGACGCCGCCCTGGAGCAGCCGGGCCATCAGGCCGGACTCGCCGAGCGAGAGGTTGATGACGTCGGCGCCGTGCTGGGCGGCCCAGACGATCCCCTTGGTGATGTTCGCGTCGCTGCCGCTGCCGTCCGCGCCCAGCACCCGCACCGGCATGATCCTGGCGCCCGGCGCGCCGCCCGCGATGCCGACGCCGTTGTCGGTGTGGGCGGCGGCGATGCCGGAGACGTGGGTGCCGTGGCCGTTGAGGTCCTTGGGGTCGTCGTCCCCGTCGACGAAGTCGTAGCCGTCCACCAGCCGCCCCTTGAGGTCCGGGTGTCCCGGGTCCACCCCGGTGTCGACGACGGCGATCACCGTGTCGTCGCCCTTCGACGTCTTCCACGCCCCGGGCAGCTTCAGCGCGTCGAGCGCCCACTGCTGCCCGCGCAGCGGGTCGGGCTCCGGATCGCTGCCGCAGCCGGTGAGGAGGGCGGCGGTCAGTGCCGTCAGGACGGGCAGGGCGGTGAGGGCGGCGGGCCGGCGGCGCATGCGGAATCTCCCCGTTCGACGGCATTCGTCAGCGTGGGGACCAGTGAACAGGCGCGCTCCGGGCGCCGCATCCGGAGAAGGAGCGGCGCACCCTCTCTCGTAAACGCACTTGTTCTAGTAGAGTGCGAACAAGGAGGTTGTCATGAACCCTGCCGAGTCCCGTCCGTCGTCCGCGCCGGACACCCCGCCCGCACCGTCCACGCCGGGCGCTCAGGCCGTGCCGGACGCCCCGGTCCGCTTCGGCCTGCACGTGCCGTTCCGGCTCCGCGTCCTCACCGCGCTCCCCTTCGTCCTCGCCGCCGCCGTCACCCCGCTGCTCATCGCCCTGTGGAGCGACCGGCTCCCCGACCCGCTGGCCACCCACTTCGGCCTCGACGGCGTCCCCGACGGCTTCACCGGGCCCACCGCCTTCGCCGTCCTCGCCGCCGCCGTCCCGCTCGCCCTCGGCGCCGCCTGGACCGTCTTCACCCACCGCAGCGCCCTGTGGGGGGCCTGGCTGACCTCCGGACTCATCGGCACGCTCCTCGGCCTGGTCGTCCGGGACAACCTCGACGCCGCCACCGCCGCCGACGTCCGCTCCCCGCTCTCCCACCTCGCGATCGCGCTCGGCGCCGGCGCCGTCCTCGCCCTCGCCGGACACGGCCTGTCCCGGCTCGTCCCGCCCGAGGACGCCACCGCCACCGGCATCCGCATCTCCCCCGGGGCGCCCCGGCTCGACCTCGGCGCGGGCGAGGCCGCCGGCTGGTCCCGCGCCACCGCGTCCGCCCCGCTCACCGCGCTCGCCCTGCTGTTCCTCGCCGGCGGGGTCCTCGCCGCGCTCCTCGGGCCGTGGCCGCTGCTGCTGCTCGCCGTCGCCGTCGCGGTGCCCGGGCTCGCCCTCGCCCGCGTCCGGGTGGTCGTCGACCGGCACGGCCTCACCGTCCGCTCCACCCTCTTCCCCCGGCCCCGCGTCCACGTGCCGCTCGCCGAGATCACCGGCGCCGACGTCCGCGAGGTGCGGGCCCTGCGCGAGTTCGGCGGCTGGGGCTACCGGGTCCGGGCCCACCGCTCCGGCGTGGTGCTCCGCTCCGGCGAGGCCCTGGCCGTCCGGCGCGGAAACGGCCGCGAGTTCGTCGTCACCGTGCCCGACGCGGGCACCGCCGCCGCCCTCCTCAACACCCTCGCCGAACGGGATGCGAGGCTCTGACCGTGCTCTTCCGTGTCGACCCCGCCTCCTCCGTGCCGCTCGGCGACCAGATCGCCGCCTGCGTCCGGGGCGCCCTCGCCGACGGCTCCGCCGCGCCCGGCGAGCGGCTCCCCGCCGCACGGGAACTCGCCGACTCCCTCGGCGTCAACGTCCACACCGTCCTGCGCGGCTACCAGCGGCTCCGCGAGGAGGGCCTCATCGAGCTCCGGCGCGGCCGGGGCGCCGTCGTCGTCCCCGGCGCCGCCGCCCCCGACCGCGCCCGGCTCGTCGCCCGGCTCCGCGAGGCCGCCGCCCAGGCCCGCGAACTCGGCCTCACGGAGGAGGAGTTCGTGGAACTGGCCCGGACGAGCCTGGCCTGAGGACGTACGGTCCGGGCCCGACCCGACGACGCCGCACGGGCCCGGCCCGGCACCCGTACCGCGATCAGCCCGCAACCTCTGCGGGCCCGGCCCGGTGCTCGTACGGGATCAGCCCAGCACCCGGACCGGTTCGCCCGTCAGCCAGGCCGTGATGTCCTCCACCGCCTGTCCGAAGTAGCGGGCGTAGTTGGCCCTGGAGACGTAGCCGAGGTGGGGCAGGGCGAGGACGTTCGGCAGGGTGCGCAGCGGGTCGCCGACGGGCAGCGGCTCCGTCTCGTACACGTCGAGCCCCGCCCCCGCGAACCAGCCCTCCCGCAGCCCCCGCAGCAGCGCCGACCCGTCCACGAGCCCGGCCCGCGAGGTGTTCACCAGGTACGCGGACGGGCGCATCGCCCGCAGTTCCGGCTCGCCGACGATCCCCCGGGTGCGGTCGGACAGCACCAGGTGCAGCGAGACCACGTCGCTCGCCGCGAACAGCTCGGCCCTGCTCCCCGCGAGCCGTACGCCCTCGTGCGCGGCGACCCGCTCCGGCGTCAGGTGCGGACTCCAGGCCAGCACCTCCATGCCGAAGGCCCGCCCGACGGCGGCGACCCGCCCGCCGATCTTCCCCAGCCCCAGCAGCCCCAGGGTCCGGCCCGCCAGGTCGGTGCCGACCGTCGACTGCCAGGGCCCGCCCTCCCGCACCGCCCGCGCCTCGGGGACGAGGTGCCGGGCGAGCCCGAGGATCAGCGCCCAGGTCAGCTCGGCGGGCGGCTCGGAACCGCTGGCGGTGCCGCAGACGGTGATGCCGCGCTCCCGGCAGGCGGCCAGGTCGATCGAGGCGTTGCGCATCCCGGAGGTGACGACCAGCCGCAGCCGGGGCAGCCGGGCGATCAGGTCCGCGTCCAGCGGGGTCCGCTCGCGCATGACGACGAGGATCTCGCAGTCGCCGACGGCGGCGGCCACCGCGTCCGGCCCGTCCAGGTGCTCGCGCACCGTCCGCACCTCGACCCGCCCGGCGAGCGGCCCCCAGTCGGCGGAGGCGAGGGCGGCCCCCTGGTAGTCGTCGAGCACGGCGCAGCGCGGCAGCGGAGAAGTCATGCCCGCATGATCGCGTACGGCCCCGGTTCCGGACCCGGCCGGGCGGGCGCCGGGGCCGTCACCCGTACGGACCCGTACGCGGGCCGGACCGGCGTCCCGCCCCCAGAGTGGCCGCATGGGAACGACGGGCGACGCCGCGACAGACGGCCCGGGGGAGAGCCGGGGGCACGACGGGGGAGGGAACGGGGACCCGCCCCGGGACGACGGCCCCACGGGCCACCCGCCGCACGACCACCCGCCGACGGCTCCCGTCCGCCCGCCGACGGCTCCCGACGAGCCGCCGACGGCTCACGACAGGCCCGCGGGCGGGGCCAAGCCCTTCGGCGGCGCCGAGCCCGTCGGCGACGCCGAGTCCGTGGGCGGAGCCAAGCCCTTCGGCGGCGAGAAGTCCGTGGGCGGCGCCATGCCCGCAGGCGGCGGCGAATCCTCCGGCCCCGCCGCCCCTCCCGGCTCCGGCACTCCTCCCGCCCCGGACGAGCTCACCGCCCTGCACGCCAGGATCGCCGCCCT
The DNA here is from genome assembly GCF_014650175.1 of Streptomyces termitum. GTDB lineage: Bacteria > Actinomycetota > Actinomycetes > Streptomycetales > Streptomycetaceae > Streptomyces > Streptomyces termitum. The sequence goes on along the minus strand of NZ_BMUL01000016.1, from coordinate 24,674 downwards.
GGAGGCGCGGGAGAAGGCCGCCCGGCCGGCGAGGGAGCACCACCGGCTCCGCTCCTTCTTCTCCGGCGTCCTCGTCTTCCTGGGCTGCCTCCTCGTCCCGCTCGGCCTCGTCGCCGCCTGGACCGCCGACATCGTCGGCGACACCGACCGGTACGTGCGGACCGTGCGGCCGCTCGCCTCCGACCCGGACGTCCAGGCCGCCGTCGCCGACCGGGTGACCACCGCCGTCATGGACCACATCGACCTGGCCTCGCTCCTCCAGGGCGTCGCCCCCGACCAGCGGCCCCTGGTCGAGAAGGCCCTCGGCAAGCTGGGCGGCTCGCTGGAGAGCGCCGTCGGCGACTTCGTGCACCAGCGCGCCCAGGACGTCGTCGCCTCCCCGGCCTTCGAGACGGTCTGGACCGACGCCAACCGGGCCGTCCACACCTCCCTCGACCGCGCCCTGACCGGCGACGAGGACGGGGCGGTGAAGATCGAGACCGACCAGGTCACCATCGACCTGGCCCCGGTCATCGACCGCGTCAAGGAACGCCTGGTCGCCTCCGGCCTCACCGTCGCCGCCGACATCCCGGAGATCCACACCGACTTCACCGTCCTGCGCTCCGACGACATCGGCAAGGCCAAGACCGGCTTCGCGCTGCTCCAGAAGCTCGGCACCTGGCTGCCGGTGATCGCCGTGGTGCTCCTCGCGGGCGGCATCCTGCTCGCGGTGCGCCGCCGCCGGGCCCTCGTCGCGGGCGCCCTCGGCTTCGCCGCCGCGGCCCTCGTCCTCGGCATCGCACTCACCGTCTTCCGTACGGTCTACCTCAACGCCCTGCCCTCCGACGTCTCCCCGGCCGCCGCCGGCTCGGTCTACGACGCGCTCGTCCGCTACCTGCGCACCTCGGTCCGGGTCTGCGCCGCGCTCGGCGTCCTGGTGGCCCTCGCCGCCTGGCTCACCGGCCCGAGCCGCCCCGCCGTCCTGGCGCGCGGCCTGTGGCGCTCCGGCATCGGGGCCACCCGCGCGACGGCGGACCGGGCCGGGATGCGGCTCGGCCCGGTCGGCGGCTTCGTCCGCCGCTTCCGCGCCTGGATCGTGTGGATCCTGGTGGCCGCCGCGGCGGTGGCGTACGTGCTGTGGCCGTACCCCACCGGCTGGGTGGTGATCGGCCTGGCGCTGGCCCTCCTCTTCGCCCTGGCGGTCACGGACTTCCTGGCCGACGACACCCCGGACCCCTGAGGCCCGGGCCCCTCCCGGAGGAAGTCCGGAACGGAGAAGCGCCGCCCCCGCCGCCCCGCTACGGTCACGCCCATGAACCTCACCATCCACACCACCGCCCTCCCGCACGAGGACCCGGACGCCTCCCTCGCCTTCTTCCGCGACCTCCTCGGCTTCGAGGTCCGCGCCGACGTCGGCCAGGGCCGGACGCGCTGGATCACCGTCGGCCCGCCCGGTCAGCCCGGCACGTCGATCCTGCTCGCCCCGCCCGCGGTCGACCCGGGCGTCACGGAGGAGGAGCGCCGGGTCATCACGGAGATGATGGCGAAGGGCACGTACGGCTGGATCCTGCTCGCCACCCCGGACCTGGACGAGGTGTTCGCGAAGGTCGCGGCCGGCGGCGCCGAGGTCGTCCAGGAGCCGACGACCCAGCCGTACGGCGTCCGCGACTGCGCCTTCCGCGACCCGGCGGGCAACCTGATCCGCGTCCAGGAAGCCCGCTGAGCAGGCAGGAGGACCCGCCATGTGCCACCCCGGATGGGCGACGGCCCGCGCCGAGGACGTACGGCTCCGACGGCTGCGGACCCTGCGCCGGGTCCGCGACCGGATCTCCCGGCACCGCGCCCGCCCCCTCGACGTCCCGGCCCTCGCCCGCGAGGCGGGCCTGACGCCGGAGGCGCTGCACCGCGCCTTCACGGAGGCGTACGGCACCACCCCGTACGCGTACGTCACCGCGCTCCGCGCACCGGTCAGTTTCGGAGAAGCCCCCGGGGACCCCGGAAACCTAGCCTGAGAACACAGCAGGGAACGACGGAACACCACCGCACCACGACCCCAGGGGGAAGCACCATGGCCGCCACCGAGAACACCGCCCAGGAAGGCTTCACCGCCGAGGAGCGCGAGGCGATGAAGGAGCGCGCGAAGGAGGTCCGCGGCACCCGCGCCAAGGGCAGGGCCAAGGCCGACGGCGAGGCCGACCTCCTCGCGAAGATCGCCGAGATGGACGACGCCGACCGCGCCCTCGCCGAGGGCGTCCACGCCCTCGTGAAGAAGGCGGCCCCCGACCTCGCCCCGAAGACCTGGTACGGCATGCCCGCCTACGCCCGCGACGGCAAGGTCGTCGTCTTCTTCCAGAGCGCCGGCAAGTTCAAGGCCCGCTACGCCACCCTCGGCTTCAACGACTCCGCCGCCCTCGACGACGGCGCCATGTGGCCCACCGCCTTCGCCCTCACCGCCCTCACCCCCGCCACCGAGTCCCTCATCACCACCCTCCTCACCCGAGCCACCTCCTGACCCTGCCCCGCCCCCGCCCCCTCACCCCGCCCGCATCCCCGACCGGTGGTCCGGGTGGCGGGGGGTCCAGTCGAGGTCGTGGGTGGCCTTGGCGTGGGAGGTGCGGAGGTGGGTGTCGAGCATGAGGCAGCCCAGGTAGGGGACGGCCAGGCGGAGGAGGGGGGCCGGGAGGAGGAGGCGGCGGCCGGGGCGGGCGGCGGCGAGTTCGCCCCAGGTGGCGGGGCGGTCGTCGGTGACGGTGTACGCCTCGCCCGCCCGGCCCCGTTCCAGGGCGGCGACGGTCGCCCCGGCGGCGTCGTCGACGTGGACCCACGGGACCGTGCCGCCCCCGCCGAGGGGGACGGGCACGGTGCGGCTGCCGGGGGTGGGGTCGAACCAGGTGCCGGGGCCGTAGAAGATCCCGTACCGCAGGGCGATCCCCACCACGTGGTCCGCGGCGAAGAGGCGTTCCTCGGCGGCGAGGAGGCCGGTGACCACGTGGTCGGCGACGGTGCCGGTGCGCACCCCGAAGGGGTCCTCCTCGGTGAGGACCCGGTCGCCGTGGTCGCGGTAGCCGTGGCCGAGGACGAGGGACTGGGTGACGAACCGGCCCGCGCCGAGGACGCCCGCCGCCTCCAGGAGGTGGACGGTGCCGAGGTCCCGCAGCACGGTGCTCGGATCGTCGGCGGCGAGGGTGCGGCGGGGCGTCCTGAGGGCGGTCAGCTGGTGCACGACCGCGTCGGCGGACAGCCCGTCCACGGCCCGCAGCAGCCCCTCCCGGTCGAGGGCGTCGGCGCGGACGGGCGTGCCGCCCAGGGCCCGTACCGCCGCCGCCGACCCCTCCGACCGGGCGAGGCCCAGCACCTCGTGTCCGTCGCGGACGAGGGCGCGGACCAGCGGCCGTCCGATCGCGCCGGTCGCCCCGGCGAGCAGGACCCTCACGCGGTGGCCGGGGCCGTCGTCCGGGCGGCGGCCGCGGTGGCGCGGCGGCGGCGGGCCGGCAGGCCGAGGGTGGGGTGGGCGACGCCCCAGGCCGCCCCCTTGCAGATCAGCTCCTTGTAGAGGGCGGCGAGCCGGCCGGTGAGGGCCCGGTCCACGGCCCGGTCGTCGGCGGTGACGAACTGGATCAGGCCGTTCCCCCGGCCGAGGGAGACGCACTGCTGGAAGTAGCGGACGGGCACCTCGGGGACGGTGCCGCCGGTGAGCCGGGCGGCGAGGGCGTCGGCCGCCTGCCAGGCCATGGGGACGCCCGAGGCGCAGGACATGCGCAGCGGCAGGTCGCCGGGGCCGGTGGCCATGGCGGCGTCGCCGATCGCGTACACGTCGGGGTGGGAGACCGAGCGCATGGTGCGGTCGACGACGATCTGCCCCCGGTCGGTGCGCGCGAGCCCGGTGGCGGCGGCGATCGGGTGGACGGCGAAGCCGGTGGTCCAGACGGTGACGTCGGCGGGCAGGACCGTTCCGTCGGCGGTCGTCGCCCGGTCGGCGGCCACCTCCGCGACGGCCGTGTGCTCGTGGACGGTGACGCCGAGCCCGGCCAGGACCTTCCGCAGGTGGGCGCGGCCCTTGGGGGAGAGCCGGTCGCCGAGCGGGCCGCGGGTGGCGAGGGAGACGGCGAGGTCGGGGCGGGCCTCGGCGATCTCGGCCGCGGCCTCCAGGCCGGTCAGTCCGCCGCCGACGACGAGGACGCCCCGGCCCGCGCCGAGGGCGGCGAGCCGGTCGCGGAGCCGGAGGGCGCCGGGCCGGCTGGAGACCTCGTGGGCGTGGGCGGCGACGCCGGGCACCCCGCCGTCGTCCCAGCCGCTGCCGAGCGCGTACACGAGGGTGTCGTACGGGAGTTCCGCCGCGCCGCCGTCGGCCGGGTCGAGCGCGACGGTGCGGCGGTCGGCGTCGACGGCGGTGACCCGGGCGAGCCGCAGCGCCACGCCGGTGCCCGCGAACATGCCGGCGAACGGGCGGGGCGCGAGCTCCTGCCCGGTGGCGAGCTGGTGCAGCCGGACGCGCTCGACGAAGTCGGGTTCGGCGTTGACGAGGGTGAGGGAGACGTCTTCGCGGTGCAGCCGCTTGGCGAGGCGGCCGGCGGCGACGGCGCCGGTGTAGCCGGCGCCGAGGACGACGATGCGGTGCTGCATGTCCGTGCTCCTGTCTGGGGGGTTCCGCCGTGCTGTGTCGTCCCTTGAACCGGACGGCCGGGCGATCCCTGACAGATATGAGACGTGACCTGCATCACACCATGCGCGGGGCGGGTCAGAGCACGTACAGCGGCTCGTCCTCCCGCCCCCGCCACCACGCGTTCGCCCGCTCCAGCTTGTCCGGGTTGACCTGGCTGCGCACCGCGACGACGCCGTCCGGCGTGACCTCCAGGCAGCTCACCCCGACGATCCGGCCGTCCACGACCGCCAGGAAGGCGGGCCCGCCGTTGGCCGAGACCACGTGGATCTCCGGCACCCCGCCGACCAGCTTCCGCTTCGCCGGACCCGGCTTGAACAGGCCGCGCAGGAACGTGGCCACCGCCACCGCGCCCTCGAACGCCTTCGCCCGCGCCGGGACCTTGCCGCCGCCGTCGCCGACGGCCACCGCGTCCGAGGTGAGCAGCCGGATCAGCGGTTCGGTACGGCCGCTGGTCGCGGCGGCCAGGAACTCCTCGACGACCCGCCGCGCCGCCGCCCCGTCGATCTCGGTCCGCGCCCGCCCGGCCGCCACGTGCTTGCGGGCCCGGTGGTGGATCTGCTGGCTGGCGGCCTCGCTGACGTCAAGGATCGCGGCGATCTCCCGGTGCGGGTAGCCGAACGCCTCCCGCAGCACGTACACCGCCCGCTCGTTCGGCGACAGCCGCTCCAGGAGCACCAGCACGGCGTACGACACCGAGTCCCGCTGCTCGGCGGTGTCGGCGGGGCCGAGCATCGGGTCCCCGGCGAGCAGCGGTTCCGGCAGCCACTGCCCGACGTACGTCTCGCGCCGGGCCCGCGCCGACGTCAGCTGGTTCAGGCAGTAGTGGGTGAGGACCTTCGTCAGCCACGCCTCGGGCACCTCGATCCGCCCGGTGTCGGCGGCCTGCCAGCGCAGGAACGTCTCCTGCACGGCGTCCTCCGCCTCCCCCGCCGAGCCGAGCAGCCGGTACCCGATGGCCTCCAGGCGCGGCCGCGCCCGCTCGAACAGCTCCACGTCCCCCACGGTCAGCGCCATGCGGCCATCCTAGGCACCCCCACGGCCCCGGAAGGTGACCCAGGACACACCGCCGGGGCGATGAGTCCGCTCGATCGCGTCGGTCATATGAGCGACAACCCCGCGGTGAGGAAGGCCCGTCACGACCGAGACGCTCCCCCCGTACCATCGCTCTCTCCTCGCGGCCCCCGCCGGCCACGGCCCGACCGCGCTCTTCCCGCACCGTCATCAGCAGGATCCACCACCTACGGAACGAGGCACCCATGACCGACGCCGTGAAGGGCCCCGCCAGCTACTTCCCCTCGATCGAGAAGAAGTACGGCCGCCCGATCGCCGAGTGGAAGGAGCTCATCCGCTCCTCCCCGCTGACCAGGCACATGGAACTGGTCGGGTGGCTCAAGTCCGAGCACGGCCTCGGCCACGGCCACGCCAACGCCCTCGTCGCCCACACCCTCGCCGAGGGCAGCGGCTCGTGACCGTCACCAGTCGCGCCAGTCGTCGGTGATCTCGGTGCGGTCGATGCCGCGCCGGGCGGCGAGCCCCTCGACGGCGACGCCGTGCCCCTCGTTGATCGCGTTCAGCGCCAGAGGGTCCCGGCCCGGAGCCGGGCCGCCTCGTCGTCCAGCCGGTCACGCCACCGCGTCGAAGGTCTGATCGCCATGCCGGGAACCGTGACCCCCGGCTCCGACAAGGCCCGTCCGACGGCCCGCCCGGGGCCCCGTCCCCCGACTCGTCCGGCGGTCAGTCCCACTGCTCGGCGGCGAGCGAGGTGACCGGCTGCGGCTTGCCGATGACGGCGAGCGCGATGAAGAAGCCGATCTGGCCGATCGCGACGGTCAGGGTGGCCAGCGCCTTGTCGTCGTAGTGCCGGGCGGCCTCGGCGTACAGCTCGTCGGAGACGCGCTCCCGGCCGTGCGGAGCGGGCTGGAGGGTGGCCTCCACCAGGGCGAGCGCCGCCCGCTCGGCCTCCGTGAAGAAGGGGGCGTCCTGCCAGGAGGCGACGGCGGTGATCCGCTCCTCGGACTCGCCCGCCTTCCGCAGGAACCCGGTGTTCAGGACCGTCAGATAGGTGTTGTGGACGATCTGTCCGGCCCGCAGGTGCACCAGGTTGATCGTGGTCCGCGGCACCGACTGGTTCCCGGTCGCCCGGAACAGCGCGGCACTGATGTCGGCCAGCTCCGGCACGAACTCGCCGGGGTTCGGCATCCGGGAGATCGAGGGCTTCGTCATGGTGTCTCTCCTCATCGCTTCGTTCTCGCTCCGTTCGGCGCGTTCACAGGACTGACGGACGCGCTCCCGGAGATGTGACGGATCCCGGAAAGAAGAAAGAGAGAAGGCGGCAGAGGAAGGGGAGCGAAGCTGCCCTGCCGAAGGCCCCCGGATGGTTCTCGCCGAGGTCGGAGAATGGTGAATCCCCAGGTCATCGGTTTGGGGATTCACCATGGGCGCGGTCGGCGGGGGCCGGGCCCACCCGTTCGGACCGGGAAGCACCCCGCTTCTCCGCCTGGGCGTGCTCGCCGTCAGAGAACCGAGTCGGCCAGCCGTCGGGTCTTCCGCGGGATGTCGCGCCTGCCCGCCGTCCGGCTGTCACGCATCAGGGTGTGCTGGGTGTCGACCAGTCGGGGCGTCAGTCGCAGGGGGACCTCCTGCACCGGGTGGAGAAGGCCGTCGTCGCCGAGTTCCGCCCGCCAGACCCGGTAGTCCAGCTCGGAGTAGGCGGGATTGATGCCGATCTCCCCTTTGGGAATGGTCCCGTTGAAGGGCAGTGCGATGTCCATGTGGTTCCAGTAGTTCCATGCCTGGACGGCCTTGCGCGTGTCGAAGAAGTGGTAGAAGTCCGGGTACCGGTGGAAGCGGCGCAGCTCGCGGTGGATGAGGTGCCCCAGGAGCGGGCCGAAGGCCTCCGCGACGTGGTCGAAGTCCCACCGGATGCGATGCCACTGCTCGGGGGCCTGTTCCGGTCCGAGGAAACGAGCGGTGGTCAGGTGGCTGATCCGTGCGGTGAGATGAGCTCGGGCATGGGCCGCCTCGATGCTCGGGTCCACCTGGGCCAGGATCTTTTCCAGGAGGGCGAAGCCGGGACGGAACCGCGCCAGGTCGAAGTGGCCCGCTGTTCCGGGGAACCCCTCGAACAGCACTTTCTTGTAGAGCCAGTTGTTGAATTCTCCCCGCTCCGCCAACCGCTGGGTGTGGGGCGAGCGGGAGTACAGCATGAGGTACTCCGACAGGGCCTCGAAGTAGACGTAGCCCAGGACGGGGAGCCGGGGAATGGTCTCGGAGAGGAGGCGGGGGAACGCCTCGTGCTCCGCCGGTTCCGGCCGGTGGGCGATGGCGGCCGCCAGGCCGAGGAAGTCCGCCGAGTTCCTCACCCGGCTCACCACCGCCTCGCGGAGCTCACACCGTTCCGCGGGTCCCAGGAGGTCCTCCAGCTCGCGGTAGTTGTGCAGGTGGATCGAGCCCAGCCGGAGGTAGTCGATGCCGGCCAGGCCGCGGTAGCCGTGGCGCGGCGTGGTGACCTCCAGGACCAACGGGGTCGTGACCTGCCCGGAGAACGGGGAGCGGGCCAGGGAGGCGGGTGCCTCCCTGGTGAGGACGTATTCGGCGAGGTTGTGCATGCGCAGTCCTCCGGACGTGGGCGTGAGCGGTGCGCAGTAGAGGCTTCCCACCAGGCAGCCGCCCGACGGCCGGAGCGCGCCGTCGTGCATGATGCGGTCGAAGGAGTGGGTGACGTGGAGCAGGTGCTGGGTGCTCCCGCCGCGCAGCGACGCGAACATGGCGTTGTCGGTCAGCAGGGCTCCTTGAGGAGCGGCTTCGGTCAGCCGGGTGTTCCACGCCGCCGCCTGTTCGGCGAGCGGGTCGGAGCGGTGGGCGATGCCCGGCCCCGTCGGCGCGGAGTAGGAGACGTGGGCGTCGGCCCACATGCCGTGGAGGTCGGTGTTGCTCATGGGGCGATCACTCCTAGGTCGAAGCAGAGCTGAACGGCTCCGTCGTCTTCTTCGGGCTCCGTCGGCTGGTCCCGGGTGGTGGGCAGGACGTACTCGGTGGCCTTGCGAGCCAGGTGGAGCGGGAGCGGCAGGGCGAGCAGGGGTGCCCGTCCGGGCGACTGCCGCAGCCGGTGGGCGAGAGTCGCCCACAGCTCGGGGTCGTCGTCGGGCAGGCATCCCGCGACGACGATCTCCAGCAGTCCGGGGTTCCACGCCGGCCGATCGGTGTCGATCGTGGAACCCGTCTTCCCCTTCCTGGTGTAGGCGCGGAAGGCCCAGCGCGATGCCATGACGGACGCCTTCGTACCTGGCCCCGCCTTCTCGCCGGTGCTACCGAACACCCGGTTCCGCGGGGCGTGGCCAGGCGGTCTCCACAGCCCGGTGGCGATGCCGACCCTCTCCTCCTCTTCTCCATCGTCCGAGGTCTGCGGTCCGTGGCCCCACCACTGGGGGGTTTCGGTGTCGGTGCCTTCCCGGACCCGGACCAGGCGGAGGCCGGGGCCCTGGACGGCGAGCCGCTGGGCCGGCCGGCCGTGGATCCGGACCCTGTCCGGCTCGATGTGGCCGTCCTGCAGCCACGGCCACAGCCGGCGGGCGTTCTGGGCGTGGACCAGCAGCAGGGTCGGGCGGTCGCGCAGGCCGAACAGGACTTCCTGCACGGCGTCCGCCACGATCCTCCGATGCCGTTCGGTGGGGCCGTTCTGGTCCTCGTCCTGATCGGGGGTGTCGCCGTCTTCCGTCCCCGCGGGGCTGCCCGTGCCTTCGGGGAGCGGCTCCTCGTCGGGATCGTCGGGATCGTCGGCGGTCGGCAGTTCGGCCGATTCGGCCAGGCGCATCAGGAGCATCGGGTACGGGACCCACTCGCCGGTCCTGACGTCCCAGCCGGTGATGCGCTCCGGGGCGGGGTCGTCGGGGCGCACACGGACGGCGATCGGCACGAGGTCCGCCCGGCGGGTCGGTCCGTCCCGGCGCCGCTTGACCAGCCACAGGGCGGCGTACTGCGTGTCCGCGGGGATCTCCGGACCGAGACCGTGGGCGGGTACGGCGCGGTGGCCGAGCTGACGGAAGCCGTCCGTCCAGCACGCTTCGAGCTTCCTGGCCCGGGCCTCGTCCGCTTTCGCGGGCTTGCCCGGCACCCGGCGCGGGTTCACCACGAACTGGGTCACCCGCTTCGCGTCCCGGAACCCCAGCCGCAGGGCGAACTTGGGATCGGCGGAGCGCGGAACGTAGGCGTCCTTGGGATGGATCTCCAGCAGGGTGAGCGAGACGCGGTCGCCCGCCGACGCGGCGGGCAGACGCCGTACGACCTGGGCGCGGCGGTCCGCGATGGCCGCGTGCAGGGCGCTGGTCCTCCTCTGATCGACGGGGGAGAGCGCGAGACTGTCGGCGAGTCCGCCGATACGCGCCAGGCGCAGTTCCACCGAGAGCTCGGGTGTCTGCCACGAGAGCGTCTCCCCGTCAGAGGAGGACGCCTCCCCGGCGGGTTTCCGCACGGGTTCCCCGTCGAGGCCGAGCAGGGTGGCGAGTGCCTGGACGCCCGCGTCCCTGATGGGCTCGGTGAGCCAGAGGAATTCGGCCCGGAAGGGCTCTCCCGCCAGCAGTTCGGCCATGTCCCGGCGGCGGTCCGTGGTTTCCCGCGTGTCCGGGTCGAGGACTTCCCCGGTACGCCGCCCGGCCGGTCTCCGCACGGCGGGCCGGCGGTTCGCCCGCACCGGGTCCGGGGTCCGGACCAGCCCTTCGGGCAGGGCCTGCTCGAACCATTCCGTGAGCGGGACGCGATCACCGGGCATCAAGCCGGCCTTCACCCCGTGCGAGCCCATCGGAGCACTGTGCACCACGGCGGCGGTGACTCCCCCCGTACCGGCGAGCCAGCGGGTCGGGTCGCCGATGAGGTTGTCGGGTTGGGGAAACGGCTGCCGGAGCCGCAACCGGGAGAGCATTCCGTCGGGCCCGCCCGCCTCCCATCGGCGGGTGCGGAGTGCGCGGTCATACCGGAGGCGTCCCACCGAGAAGCGGGCGGAGGCCCGGCTCTCCGTACCGTCGTCGATCCACGGCGCGTTCGCCAGCAGGTAGACCGAGGCGGCGCGCCGGGGCGGGAGGTACAGGCCGTTCGGCCCCGTCCGAGTCGCCCATCGCCGGACACCGCACCGCAGGTGGACCCGGAACTCCGGGGAGAACGGGACGGTCTGGAGGGTCAGCGTGAGGAGGGCCGAGAACCACCACGTCCGCCCGTCGCGGTCCTCGTACCGGTCGGGCGGCCAGGAGAGCAGTTCGGCACCCCGGTCGGAGGGCCGTCGGGCCACACCGCGGAATCCCAGGGATCCGCCGGGGTAGGAGAACGGGGCCAGGTCCAGGGCCAGACCGGCGAGAGCGTCGGGGAGCAACTGGTAGAGCCGCCCGTCCGGTTGCGCCGTACCGGCGGGCGTCGGCGTCCGGGCCAGCATGGGGACTTCGCACCGCTCCCAGCGGAGTTCGCCGGGGCGTAACGCGTCGAGCGCCTCACGGACCGCCTGCCGGTGCTCGGGCTCGGGACGCAGGTCGTTCACCCAGGCGTGCATCAGTGTCGCGAAGACGTCGGCGGGCACGGGGTCGCGGGCGTACAGCCAGGGCTCGTCGTGGGAGACGTCGAGCCATTTCGCCACCGAGACCACTTCGGGTGCCAGGGCCTGGAAGAGGGAGTTGAGACGGCCGACCGGGACGGCGAGGCAGTCGTCCGGTCGCTTGAGTCCCAGGCGGTAGAGGTCGAGGAGCAGCTTCCGCTGGGGCCGGGGGAGGGCCAGCGTGTAGTAGGGGACGGTCCACTCGGCGTCCGGGTCGGGGACGTAACCGGCGAGTCTGATGGTGTCGTAGCGGATCACGGGGTTCCTCATGTCGCGCGGCGCGGTGCGTCCGGCTGGTGGGTGGGGACGTTCTTGAGTGCCAGGTAGAGGGGCTCGTAGAGGGTCTGCACCAGCTGCCGCTGATCGAGGGGGAGCGGTCCGGCGTCGTCGAAGTACGGGGCCAGGACGTGGACCATGCTGGCGAGCAGTCCGGTGCGGAAGGTGTCGGGCCCCAGGCCGGCGGCCTCGCGTTCGGCGAAGCGGGAGTCCACGAAGACGACCCGGGCCGGGACCCCGCCCCGTACCAGACGTCCGATCACCTGCCACATCACGACCAGCCGGTCCCAGGTGAAAGCGGCCTTGTCCTCGTCATTCAGATGCCGCCAGGCCATTCTCCGGGTGAGCAGGTGACGCCACCGGGCGCGTGCCTCCCGGCGGAAGGTGCGTCCGGCCCGGTTGAGGTCCGGAGCCGAGGAGACCAACTCGTCGAATCCGTCGCCGTCCACCAGGCGGGTCACCCAGCTGTTGATGCCCTGGACCGCCAGACCGATGTCGTGCGGGCGGGGGTGGGGCCGGGCCAGGAAGAAGACCGAGCCGATCGCCGCCTGTCCGGCGTCGTTCAGGATGTTGTGCCCGCGTTCCACGGACATGAGTGGTGCGATGAGGATCTCGGCATCCATGGATCCGAAGGAGGCGACGTCACCGCGCCGGAGCGTTCCGGGCTCGGTCACCGTGGACGGGTCTCCCGGCGTGGCCCCACCGAAGGAGATCTCCAGCTCCGCGTCGTCCGCGATCAGCCGGCGCACCTTTCCCTTCCATCGGGGGATGCCGTCGAGGAGCTGGAAGCCCCGGCGGGCTTCCTCGTAGGAGCCGACGAGCACCAGCAGGCGCTTCCTCCTGGCGCTCCCGATCAGGTTCAGTTCCTGTTCGAAGTCGCTCTGGAGCTGGTCTCCCCGGGGCCGGGCGAGACCTTCGAGCATCAGCTCCAGGACCTTGGGCCGGCGGTCGGGCCGCATGCCGGACAGGTGGAGGGGCTTCCCGTCGGGCCCCGGGATGAAGATCTTCCGGAAGGAGGTGCGGCGCAGCGCACTGCGTTCCTTGGGGGAGGACTTCAGGATGGCGCGGACCGGCGCCAGTACGTGGGCGCCCACCGCGGTGCCCGCCCAGCTGGTCCCCGACATCAGGAGGACGTTGGCCGACGGGGCGCCGTCGAGCGAGGACACCTCGTGCAGTGAGGTCAGCAGGGACCGGCCCACCCCGGCGCAGCGGAAGAAGCGGAGTATGGCGCTTCCGGAGCCCGGTACGGCGTCCGGTTCCTCGGTGAGGAACTGGAATCCGAGGATGTTGCCCATCGGGGACTCCGGGACGAGGGGGCCGTAGTCGAGCGGGGGCCGGCGGGACAGCTGGTTGTCCGTCGATTCCAGGTTGAGCGCGGCCTCCACCGTCGGCCACAGCTCGGTGAGGACGTCGAGGCGCTGCTGGAGCACCCCGAGCAGCAGGGTGAACTCGAACCGCATGGTCTTGTCGTGGAGCTCGTCCGCGGAGGCGGGGTCGACCCCGGACAGCTTCCGCAGTGTGGCAGTGGCCCTGACGCGGGTGCGGTCCTCGTCCAGGGTGTGCAGCAGATCGTGGGCGAGACCCACCAGTTCGGCGAGCTCGGGGGAGCCGGGCCGGACGCCTCCGAGGGGTTCGTCGCGGAAGGCGTCCAGCACCTCCATGACCGCGGCACGGCGCGCGCCGTGCGGGTCCGTCGGTTCCTCGTCCTCTGGGGTGTCGTGGGCATCGGTGCCGTCCGGGTCGTCCTCCTCGGAGAGATCCTCCTCGAATTCGTCGTCCGTCTCGTCATCGGCCTCGTCCTGGGCGTTGTGGCCGTCGGAGGCGGGGCGGTCCCGGAACCAGTCCTCGACCAGCTTCTGCTGGAGGGTCCACGTACTGAAGTAGTCGGCCTGCACCCAGGTGCGGAGCTTGCGGTGGCGCATCAGCATCGAGTACAGCCGGTTGGTGGCGGCGATCGACGCGGTCAGGGCGGAGGACCAGCGGTCCACGTCCGTGTCCGACAGCTGCAGGCGCCCGTTCCGGGCGAACTCGTCGGTCGTGTGGGCCTGCAGTTCGTCGAGCCAGGAGTCCGGTGCGCGTCCGACGAGGGTGGCGGAAGGCACGAACATCGAGTCGAGCTGCATCTGCACGCGATCGGCCTCGTCCACGATGATCAGGTCGCTCCGGACGCAGGCGGCCTCCAGGAACCGGGCCCGTTCCCGGTTCTGGTGCCGGGGGACCAGTCCGTAGAGGAGGCTGGCGGGGTTGGCCACCCAGATGTCCGCGTCGACCAGGTCGTGGGCGCCGCGTTGCCGGGGACACTCGGACCACAGGGGACATCCGTGCCCGGTGTCCGATCGGCCGGTGCTCGTCTCGCCGGGCTCGTCGGCGGTCGGTGATTCCGGGGTCGGCACGTTCGCCCCGGCCGGTTTCGGCGTGGCCTTCCGCGGGTCCGCGGAGTACAGGCGGGTACAAGGCGATTCGAGGATGTCCAGGGGCTGGGATGCTTCGGTACCGCGCAGGGCGTCGAGCGGGCAGGCGGTGCTCAGATAGGTGAAGTGCCTGGCCTTGTGGCCGAGCAGGGACGTCGCGCCGGCGCCCGCGAGCCTGCGGTGCATGCGCTGGGTGTTACGGGCACGGGTGGAGGACCCCAGGACGGGGGCGACCTTCAGTTTCAGCGTACGGAAGAGGGCCACCAGCGTCAGCTGCTCGGCGACGTCCCCCACGACGATGGTCACCTTCCGTCCTTCGCGGGCGGCCTGGACGGTGAGCACGTCCCGCAGCGTGCTCTTGCCGGCGCCGACCATGCCCACCAGATGGAAGAGGCCGTCGACGGACAGCTTCCGGCTCGGCCGGTAGGCCGTTCCTTCGGGATCGAGCAGGTCCAGTTCGACTCGCTGCACCCGGTTGTGCCAGGTCTTGCGCGGGTCGGTGATCCTCAACCGCTCGTCCATCCACGCGGCGGTCGCCAGCAGTTCGTCCCAGGTCGTCTCGATCGGACGCCCCGCCCCGGGAGGGCGCAGGAGGCCGTGCGGCCGGGCGGTGCCGACCGGGAGGTGCTCGGGCAGCCGGACCGAGGTGAGGAGCTTGCCCTGAGGGAAGCGGTAGGACCTTCCCGGCCTGGCGATCTTCAGCCGCTGCCGCAGGTGGAAGGGGGGAGCGGTGGTGAGGGCCCGTTCGTACGTCTTCCAGCGATCGGAGGCGATGGCCGGTTCCTGCCGTCGGGCGGGCGCGTCGTGGTCGGTGACCAGGTAACCGCGCATCTCGGTGGGGAAGGAGGCGTACTGCCTGAGTGCGCGTTCCCAGGTGCGGGGGCGCCGGAGCATCCACAGCAGGTGCCGGGCGACCTGGAGCATCCTCTCCCGTTCCGGTGTCCGGTCCCCGACCAGGGCGAAGGGATAGCCCCCGAGGACCGTCCACGCGGCGCGGGCCGGCTCGCCGGGGCGGAGACGTTCCAGCAGGTAGAGCCCCAGCTCCACCCGGAAGAGACGGGTCGCTCGGATCGGGCCGCGGTCCTTGGGCCAGGCGGCGCGGACGCGAGGGGAGAGCTCGGCGAACCAGGAGCTGCGGTCACGCATCAGAACAGTCCTTCCGGTGCTTCCCCGGGCACGGCCGGGTCGATGTCCTCGTACGGGCGGCCGGCGGCGACGAGCCGCCGGGCGGTGCGGAGCAGTTCCCGGTCGGTCATGAGTTCTGGCGACGCGGATGGCCGGTAGCGCTCGAAGACCTCTCGGAAGCCGGGGTGATCGCGGAGTCGGCCGGCCGGTATCACCCACAGGCAGCGGTCGTACGGCGGGTCGGGCGGCGGCGGGGCGGCCCGGCGGCCCAGCAGGGCCGGGCTCGTCCAGTCCTTGCAGTCGACGGCCAGAGTCGTGCCGTCGGGAAACCGTACGCGCATGCCGTACGCGCCGAAGCCGGGCCACAGTTCGACCTCTGCCCCGACCTTCGCCAGTTGGTCGGCCAGCCGTTTCTCCATGAGGCCGGGTGCCGACACCCACTGCCGCAGCGGCCTGATCAGCAGCTGGACTCCGCCGTTCTCGTCGGCCCGGTACTCGCGTCCGCGCCGGACGGTGCCGGCCTCGCGGCACCGCCGCTGCTCGCACCACAGTCCGCCCCCGGTCGTCGGATGCAGCAGGCCGTGGCAGTGCGCGCAGGAGACGTAGCTGCGCCGTTCCCGGTCGAGATGGCCGGCCGGTGCCGGCTGGTAGACGTCGTACAGCAGGTCGCCGAGCGACCCCAGGTCGCTGCCCGCCGCCGCGGGGAGGGTGGCCAGTTCACGGTGGGTCAGTACGGGGCGTCGCACCAGCAGGAGACGGAAGGCCCGGTACGCCTCCGGGTACTTCTCTTCGCGGCACCGCTGGGCCACGACACTCATGTGGTGCTGCCCGGAGTACTGGGCCGCGGAGTCCTCCGCGTCCACGGCCCATTCGTAGCAGAGCTGGGTCGGTTGCCGGGTGGCTTCGTAGAGGAGCCGAGCCTCCGGCGGCACCACGTCGGGCGGAAGTGTGACGGGCCACTGGTCCAGCGGTCGGCATGCCGCCCATTCGACGAGTTCGGGAAGGCTCTCCGGAGGGCGTGCCTTGAGCAGCAGGCAGGTGAGGACCGTGGTGTTCAGGGCCCGCTGCGCCTCCTCGGGGTACGGCACGGCAGACGCCGCCCCCGGGTCGCCGGCCTCGCTGAGGCGGACCATGGCGGTGGCGACGCTCCGGAGCAGGAGTACGCCGTCCGCCTCCGACCACCGGGCCATGTGAACTGTCCGGTCGGGATTCATCTCAGCCTTTCGTCGGGTCGGGAAGACCGGGGCGGCACCAGACGGACATCTCGCAGGTCTTGCAGTGCGGGCCCGGACGGGCGATCGCGGTGGTGTCCGCGTGCCAGTCGGAGGCCAGGGACCGTACGACCCGGCGTGCCGAGGCGCGGATCTCGGTGTCGAAGGGGTCGATGACGGTGAGCCGGGCGCCATGCGGTCCGAGGACCTCCAGCTCCACCCGCGTGGCGGAGACGTCCTCGCCGAGGACCGGGCTGGTGCTGAGCAGGACGGCGAGTGCGAGCTGCGGCCGTTCGCGCAGGAGGTCGGTCTCCGGCGGGGGGTCCGACCGGGCGTCCGTCTTCGTCTCCCGGTAGACCCAGGAGGTGCCGTCGAGATAGAGCGTGTCGGTTTTGGCGAGCACCACCACGTCGGCGGCGGTGTCGTGCACCACGAGGGTGCGTTCGTGGACCAGTTCGCTGACGGTGGAGAGCCCGTACGGGCAGTGGCGGGCGTGTGCGGCGACCATCCGCGCACCGAGGTCCGCCTGCTCCGGCGGGACCGTCCAACGCCCCGCCGACCAGGAGGTTCGGCCGTCGGGGGCGTCGTCGGGACGGCAGGCGACTCCTGGGTGGGCCTCGTGGCGCTGCTGGATCCAGGTGTGCACGGCGTGGCCGCGGACCACATGAGGAGTGAGGGCGCGGGCCTCGGGGTCCGGCAGCCGGAGCCGGCGCAGCCGCTCCCGGGCGGGGCAGCTCTCGTCGCGGTCCGGACGGCCGGCGTACGACCGTCCGTTGGTGATCGACCAAGTACGGCGCGGCCGGTTCCGTTCCTCGATGGCCAGGAGGCCGCCGAGGCGGGGCAGAGCGGGGCAGCTGGGCGCGTATTTGCAGTCCTCGCAGTCGTGGCCGGGCAGGAAGACGCCGGCGGAGACGGCGGCGGTCAGCTTCGGGAGGCCGTGGGCGGCGTAGCGCCGGGCCACGTCCTCGGGGCCTTCGGCGAGTACCTCGCGCCGTTCCCCGTCGAGGCAGCTGACCTCGGTGATCCTCACTTCTTCGGGTTCTCGCCAGGCCGCTTCGCCGATGTCCCGTACGGGTTGTGCCGCGTCGCTCCAGTGGAAGCGGTTCGGTAACCGGTGGGGCTCGCCGAAGGCCACGACCTGCGCGGCCGCCGCGAGGTCGGCCCGTTCGGCGTGTCCGATGTGCTCCGCGGCTTCCCTGCCGGGTCCGCTCAGCGCCCTGGCGACGGGGACGCGCAGTTCTCGCACCCGTCCGTCGGCCGAGGCGTACGGGCGTCCCCAGACGCACTGCTCGTAGCGTCGGGCGCCGCGGCCGTCGGTTTTCTTGAGTCGGGTGACGAGCACCCAGGAGTAGGGGATCGGCCGCAGGCCCGGGGTGCTGTTCTCCAAGTAGCGTTCGAGCGCGGAGCGGGTCCAGGAGGCGAGCCCCGGATCGGCCCGGGGCCGCTCCCGTGTGGCCGCCAGGGCCCTGCGGAGGGCTTCCTCGGGTTCGGCGTGCTCGTACTCGATCAGGTCGAGCGTCTCTCCGAGCGGCCCGAGGTTGAAGCCCTCCCGGGGGTCGGCCTTGTACGCGGGAAGCGGGCCCTGGGCCAGCCTGATCCCGGTCCGGGCCTTCAGCGCTCCTTTGTAGGGGCAGCTGCCGTGGGCGTTCGGGCGGAGGAAGGATCCCGCGAACACGCGGATCAGTCCGCTGGTCCACGTGCTCTCACGGGGTGGCGTCCACGCAGGCATGCGATCTCCATGGCATCGACCTTGACGGGACCCCATAGGAGCATTTCTTTGTGAAAGGCGTCAACAGACTCTTTCGAGTGACTTGAATCAACGATCACTAGGGTTATGATCCTCGGCAGATGTCCCGCGAGGAGGATCACCATGACGAACGGAGTCACGGTCACCGCGACCGAGATCGCCCGTATCGCCGGGGTCGGGCCGGCGGCGGTGAGCAACTGGCGCCGGAGGTACGCGGAGTTTCCCACCCCGGTAGGAGGTACGGCGGCGAGTCCGCAGTTCTCCCTGCCGGAAGTGGTGGATTGGCTCGAAGCCCACGGTCGACCGGTGAGACTCTCGCCGGTCGACGAGGTGTGGCAGGCCATGGACGCCCTGCGAGACCCGGGACGGCCCGGCGGAATACTCGCCGCGGTCGGGTTCCGGCTGCTCGGTGAGGACCCGCCCCGGCACTCCGACCGGACGGAGACGGACACCGGCGGCCTGCCCCCGGAGCTGGGCGTCCATGTCGACGCGCTCGGGGATCGCCTCGGCGCGGCCGAGGCGTTCGAAGAACTGCTCAGCCGCTGGACGGAGGCGCACGCCCGCCAGGCGGAGGTGACCCCCGCCCCGGTGGTGTCGCTGATGTGTGCCCTGGCCGGCTCCGCGGACGGCACGGCACCCGACGCCGTGCTGGACCCCGCGTGCGGGACGGGCGGACTCCTGCTCCAGGCCGCGGAGAACGGCACCGCCTCCCTGTTCGGCCAGGAGATCCAGCCCGATCTCGCCGAGGTCGCGGACGTGCGACTGCGGCTCCACGGGTACCACGACGTCACCGTGGCCACGGGGGACTCTCTCCTGGAGGACGCCCACACCGCCGCACGGGTGCGGGGCGTCGTCTGCAACCTCCCGTCCGGCCAGCGGGACTGGGGCCGCTCGAAGCTGGGATACGACACCCGGTGGACCTACGGCCTGCCTCCGAAGGGGGAGCCCGAACTCGCCTGGGTCCAGCACTGCCTGGCCCATCTGGACGGTGGCGGCAGCGCGGTCTTCCTGATGCCGGCGGCGGCAGCGGCCAGGTCCTCGGGCCGCCGCATCCGAGCCGAACTGCTGCGACGCGGGACACTGCGCGCGGTCGTGGCCCTGCCGTCCGGCTCCGCCTCCACCCACTCCCTGGGAACCCACCTCTGGATCGCCCAGCCGAGCAACGAGCCGCCCTCCTCCGACGTGCTCTTCGTCGACGTGGAACCGTTGGTCGAGGCGGCTTCGGAGAACCGTGCCACCGGCACGGACTGGAAGACCGTGCACACCGCCGTGACCGAGGCGTGGCGGCACTTCCGGACGGGAGCAGAACTCGACCTGGCCGTCTCCAGTGCGGTCCCCGTCATCGAACTCCTCGACGAGGAAGTGGACATCACCCCCGCGCGCCACGTCCGCACGGACCCCGATGAGACCTTCGATCCGGTACAGCTGGAGGAGGACCGGACCCACTGGCTCCGGACACTGGCCGAGCTGACGGATGTCCTTCCCACGGTGAGGGAGGTCCCGGCGGCCGACCCGCAGGTGCTCGTCTCGCTGGAGGATCTCAGCCGTTCCGGTGCCCTGCGGATGTGGCGCGGTTCCTCCGCCCGGGAAGCACCCGACGGAGCGGAGGCACGGGTCCCGCTCCTCAACCTGATCGACGGACAGTCCCGCATGCCGCCGGGCCGCTGGACGTACGCCCCCGAGAACGAGCTCATCAGCGAGGGAGACGTCCTGGTGTTCGCCGGCTCGCCGCAGAGCGCGCGTCCCGCCGATCCGCGGGAGTACGGTGCCGCCGTCGGACAGAGCATCACCGTCCTGCGTCCCGAGCGGGACTTGTTGGACCCCTGGTTCCTGGCCGGAGCGCTGACCGGAGGACCCGGTGTCGGACGTTCCGGAACCTCGGCGGGGACCACCGGACGGCCGAGCCGCCTCGATCCGGGGCGTGTCTTCCTCCCGGTCCGGGAGCCGGCCGAGCAGCACCGGATAGGCCGTGCCTTCCGGGACGTCGCGCGGCTCGACGAACTCTTGGACCAGGCAGCCGAGCACGGCCGCCGCGTCGCCCGCCGCCTGGCGGACGCGCTGGCCGCCGGGCTGGCCGACCCGATCGACGACGACAGACGGGGCTGAGGCACCGTGGGAAGAGACCGACGGCATGTTTGAGATTCGGCAGGGTCACGTCCTGAACTCCCGTTACCGGCTCGACGGACCTCTGCGCGCCGGTGGCATGGGGATGGTCTGGCGGGCGTATGACGTGAGGCTCAGCCGCGTGGTCGCGGTGAAGTTCGCGAACCCCGCCGCGGCCCTGACCATTCCGGACCGGGACGAGATGCTGAAGCGCTTCCAGCAGGAGGCGGGAGTGGCGGCACGGTTCACGAACACCGGGGTGGCATCGGTCTACGACGTGGGAGAAGAACACGGGCACTTCTATCTCGTCATGGAGCTCGTCCAGGGTTCGACCCTGGACGAGCTGATGGAGGAGTGCGGTCCGCTCGAACTCTCCGTGGCCGTCAGCATCATCGTGCCCATCTGTGCCGTCCTCGCGGCCGCTCACCGCGCGGGTATCGTGCACCGCGATCTGAAGCCCTCCAACGTGATGGTCTCCGAGCAGGGCCACACCAAGGTCCTGGACTTCGGCATCGCCCGGGTGGAGGGGGCCGCCGTCGACACCAGACTCACCAGGACGGGAAGGAATCCGGGAAGCCCCGGATACATGTCGCCCGAACAGTACGAGGGCAGACAGGTCACCGGCAGGTCCGACCTCTACGCCCTGGGCTGCCTGCTGTACGAGATGCTCGCGGGCCGTGCGGTCTTCCCCCAGGAAGACGAGTTCGCACTCCGCCACATGCACACCGCCGTCACACCCGACGCGCTGGGCGGGCTCCGCGAGGGACTGCCCGGAGCGGTACTGGATCTCGTCGACCGCCTGCTCGCCAAGAACCCGGCGGACCGTCCCGCCGACGCGGACGAGGTCAACAAGATCCTCCGTGTCCATCTGCCCGCCGATGGGGACGATCCGCCGGGTGACTACGTCTTCCCGGACCCCACCCGCCCCTTCCGCCTGCCGTTCGCACCCGAGGACGTGCCGCTGACCGGCCCTCGGGTGGAGCTGCCCGGCACCGTCTCCCGCACGTATCGGCCGAGGGCCGACGCCAAGGACCTCCACCACGAGGTGCGACGCCTGCTCGGGACGGAACCGGCGAAGGCCGTGGATCTGCTCAGGGAACGTCTGCCGGACCTGGCGGATCAGTACGGCCTGCGTGCCCACGAAGTGCTGGACCTCCGCTTCGATCTGGCGGATTCCCTGCTCGTCCAGTCCGACCGCGAGGCGGCCCGGGACATCTACACGGCGATCCGGCAGGACACCACCGGTGTGCGCGGGCTGGAGGTGTACCTGGCCCGGGCTGAGGAAGGCATTGCCCGGTGCGGCTGAACGGACCGGGAGATCAGGACTCCGTCGCCGCGGCCTCGGCCCGCTCCTCGGCCCGGTCCGCCCATCCCGCGATCCTGCGGCTGACGCGGTCGAGAGCGTCCCGCGCATCTTTCACCTGAGAGGGGTCCCAGCCCTCTTGGGAGACGAAGCTCGGCCCGCCCTCTTCCACGGGCACGCGTGCCATCCCGTCCACGTCCCTGCGCAGCCTGTCGACGCTCTCCCGCACGCACGCCCAGCTCACGGAGGCGGCTTTGCCACCCACTCGGGAGTCTTCGAGCGGCACCGGCCCGCCGCTGTAGGCGTGGCGCACCAGCGCGTCCGTGAGGATTCTCGGCCGGCCCTCGGCCGTGACCATGAGGCTGCCGCTCTCGTCCACCTCGTGGAGCCGTTCGCCCGCCCGTCCCGCCCGGACGGCCTCGTACGCCTGGAGGATGCCGCGCCGCCGGGACAGCATGGCCCGCAGCACCGTCGCGGCCCCCCGGTCGTCGTCCTCCTCCCCGCCGCCGAAGACTTCGCGCTGCAGTGCCATCGGCTCGGCCATCGCCATGTGGTAGGCCGCCTTCACCGCGAGTTCGGTCTGCGCGGGGCCGAGCCTGCCGCTGTCGCCCAGGCCCCGGTCCGCTTCGTCCAGGGCCGCGTCGCGCAGTTTCTCCAGGGCGCGGCCGTCCGTTCCGGGGCCTTCCCACCGCACCTCGGCCCGCAGTTCCTCGATCTCCGGCAGCCGGTACGCGCGCTGGAGCACCGCGCGGCGCGGACGGACGAACTTGGCGTCGTCGCTCAGCCCGGTGCGCATCGGGCGCAGGATCAGTTCCACGGCGACGTCGACGCGCTCCTCCCGTTTCGGCCGCTGTTTCGCGGTGAGGGACCGGATGCCCTCGTTGACCCGCCGCGCGGTTCCGATCCCGCCGCCCAGCAGCGAGCGGACGATCTCTTCCGCGCGGATGTCCAGCTCATGGCCCAGTCCGGCCGTCTTCAGCTCTTCGCGGGAGGTGGTTCCGGCGAACCACCGCTTCTCCGCCTCCGTGATGTGGGCCGTGGTGGACCGTCCCGGTTCGGCGAGACTGTCGAGGACGGCGTCCGCCTTCGCCTCGTTCTCCACGGCCGGCCCGTAGGGGCGCGGCGGACGGATGTGGGTGAGGCCGATGAAGTTGCGTACAGCCGTATGGAACATCTGCCCCGTACGGGCGTCGGGGAGGAACCCCACGACCACGCGGGCGGGGACGCTGAGCGCGCGGATCTTGCACCGTTCGTCCTCGGTCAGCTCCGCCCACCCCTGTTTCCGTACCAGCCGGGCCCAGCGGCTGATCTCGCCGCGGAGCTTCCGATCGTCTGCCCCCCACTCGTACGCGATCTTCGCCGGCCGGTAGTCGAGGAGCTCGTGCACCGCGCTGATCCGGCTCGACCCGTCGGCCGCGATGAGCAGCGCGCAGTCGGGATGGCCGTTCTCGTGCACCACCGTCAGGGGGACCACGGTCAGCGGCTGGAGTACTCCCTCGACGGCGATGTCCTGGGCCAGGGGGTTGTCCCGGACCAGCCGGCCCTTCGCGTCCTCCAGGCGTTGGGCGAGGCTGGACGGTGTTCCGGCGCGCATCTCCAACTCCGCTGTGCCGCCCGGGGCAGACCGTGGTTCGACCAGAGCGGACCGTCGCGTCCCCGAGCCCGACAGCGCGTACTGACGGTGCCCGTACTCCCGGGGGTTCGCGGGGTGGGGAAGTACGGTCGCCGACCACAGCCGTGTCTCCGCGATCAGCAAGGTCCCGCCCTGCACCCTCAGTTCGGCGGGGTCCGTGAGCCTCCGCCGCATGTCGTCCGGGCGTACGGCGGCCCGGGCCATCGCGCGCACCCCGCCCTCTGTGAGCCCGTGTCCGCGCAGGGCGTCGGCGAGGTTGTCGACCGCCGCGGTGCGGGGCAGTGTCCAGGGGGCGGGCTGCCACCCCGGGACCGTCGTCTCCTCCTCCACCGTTCCGCCCGGCTCCACGGGATTGTCAGTCACGGGTGATGACCTCCGTGATGCGGTCCACGAGGAGCAGGGCCCGTGTCGCCTGCCTGCGGTTCTCGTGCGGGGACGGCGGGTTGCCCACGGCCCGCGTCAGACGCGCGGCGTATTCGCTGAGCGCTGCTCGCACCTGGTACCACTCCTCCGGGGTGAGCGAGACGCCGTACAGCCGGTCGCCGTGGAGGCTGACGACATCGCAGTGCTCCTCGCGCTCCGAGATGGCCGCCCACCGCGCCGCCATGCGGCCGAGGGTGACCACCGAGCGGTCGTTCGCCGAGATTCCGGGCGCTTCCACGGCCCGGCAGTCCCGGGCGGCCCGGTGCAGCACGGCGGCCACGAGGCTGACCTGTGCCTGGTCGAGGGGGATGAAGAAGGTGTTGGTCGTCTCCGTCACGGGACCGCGCTCCGCTGGGTCGGCCGATGTCTCATCGGCGTTGGCGCCTTGCTTGCCCGACTACGGGTGTGCCGGACAGAGCGAGAGAACGCGGGCGTACCCGACCGCCGACCTCCACCCGTGTCGGTCCGGGGCGGGAAAGAGAACCTCGGACCTCTGGTGCCGCACGGACCGCGCACCATCCGGCCCTGGAGAGAAGGCGGTGGGCAGCCTCGTTCTCGAGGAGCGCGGCAAGACGACACGACGACCCGGAACCTGGGCACCGGGCAGGCCGCGCCGCCATGGTGTCGGACACCGAGCGGGTCGCTCGGCCGGACTGTAATCACGTGAACACGCAGCGTGCAAGCCGGCGGCGGGGCGTTCGGTGAAGTCTTGGCCGTCGGGAGGGGCGGCGTTCGAGGTCGGAGGTCTTGTGGTGAGGGAGTGGCGTTCGAACGTGCCGTTTTCCGTTGGCTGCGGGAGGGGGGAGCGTGCGGTCGAGGCCCTCGAGTCCCGGCAGGGCCGGCTTTGGGAGAGGTCCGGACCGCCACCCGGGCCCTCTTCCCGCGAGCCGGCCGGTTCTGGTGTTCCCCGGGAAGGGGCTGAGCTGTGGATGTGGGACCCCTCTTCGGAACGAGGGCGCAGTCCTGATCGGCACGCTGTCAGCATGCGGGCGGAAGACGTGTCTCTTTTCCCGGCGGCCGGCCTCTCGTGCCCATGAACGAGGCCCCACCGCGTTCCTTCTCCGTTGAGTCGGTACGGCGACATCGATTCCGACCTGCTGACCGAGTGGTTCCCGCACTAGGCAGTGTCTTCAAATGATCACCGCTGGTGGATCATGGTGCTGTGATACGTCGCCATGAACTGTCGGATGCCGAGTGGGAGTTCGTCCGGCCGCTGCTGCCCG
>NZ_BMUL01000015.1 GCF_014650175.1 Streptomyces termitum | reverse complement strand
CATTCCGAACCCGGAAGCTAAGCCTTTCAGCGCCGATGGTACTGCAGGGGGGACCCTGTGGGAGAGTAGGACACCGCCGAACACCTGCCCTTTTAGCTCAGTCGGTAGAGCGTCTCCATGGTAAGGAGAAGGTCAACGGTTCGATTCCGTTAAAGGGCTCAAAGAGAAGGCCCCCGCCATCTGGCGGGGGCCTTCTGCGTTTCCGGAAGAATGATGGAAGAACGAGAGAAGGCGGGACCTCCCCGGAGGTCCCGCCTTCTCTCGTTCGGGGGTCAGCTGGGGTCCGGCTCCTGGAGGCGCATCGTCAGGATGGCCATGTCGTCCGAGGCCGGCGCCTGGGCGAAGCGTTCGACGGTACGGAGGATGCGGCCGCCGACCGCGCCGGCCGTCAGGCCCGTACACGTCCTGAGGGCTTCGGCGAGGCCGTCGTCGCCCAGCATGCGGGTGCCCTCGCGGCGCTCGGTGACGCCGTCCGTGACGCACAGGAGGACGTCGCCCGGGTCGAGCGTGAACGTCTCCTCGTACAGCTCCAGGTCCTCCATGACGCCCAGCAGCGGCTGCGGTTCGGCGGCCGGGACGACCGTGCCGTCGGGGCGGAGGCGCAGCGGCAGCGGATGGCCCGCGCAGACCACCTTCAGGACCGCCGAGCCGTCCGGCTGCGGGCGGAGCTCGCCGTACAGGAGGGTCAGGAAGCGGCTGCGGGCGCCCTCGTCGAGGATCGCCGCGTTCAACCGCTCCAGGACGGCGGGGCCGCCGAAGCCCTCGCGGGCCAGCAGGCGCAGGGCGTGCCGGGCGAGACCCGTCACCGCCGCGGCCTCCGGGCCCGTGCCGCAGACGTCGCCGATCGCGAAGCCGTACACGTCCTCCCGGATGGGGAAGACGTCGTAGAAGTCGCCGCCGACCTCGTTGCCCTCGCCGGCCGCGCGGTAGATCACGTCCACCTCGACGCCCGGGATCTTCGGGAGATCCGGCGGCAGCAGGCTGCGCTGGAGGGACTGGCTGATCGCGTTGCGCTCCGAGTACAGGCGCGCGTTGTCCAGGGCCAGGGCGGCCCGGCGCGACAGGTCCTCGGCCAGCTCCAGGATCTCCTGGCGGAAGTGGTCCTCGGCCGGACGGCCCAGCGTCAGCATGCCGATCACGCGGTTGCGGGCCACCAGCGGCAGGACCACCGTCTCGCCCGCGACCGTCCCGGCGGTCGTCAGGGCCGTATCGATGCCCGAGGACAGCGGACTGCCCAGGTGCTCCAGCTCGCGGGCCGAAGCCGCCAGCGCCGCCCGGTGGGCCGCGTCGGCGGGAGCCGTCCAGAGCCGGGCACCGGGCGCCGGCACCGGATCCGGCGGGGCGATCGAACCCAGCAGGTCCTTGAGGCCGTCGATCCGGTCCTCGTCCTCGTGGAGCACGTACGACAGATACGGGTCCGAGGTCGGGTCGGCGATCGTGTAGACCGCGCACCAGGTCGCCAGCGTCGGAACCGTCATCTGCGCCATCAGGGCCAGCGTCTGGTCCCGGTCGAGGGTGCCGGCCAGCAGGTCCGACGCCTCGACGAGGAAGCTGAGGGAACCGCGGCGCAGCCGCTCCAGCTCGCCCAGGCGGGCGGACTCCACGGCCAGCGCGATCCGGTCCGCGGCGAACTGGAGACGGAGCGCCTCCTCGTTCGAATAGCGGTTCGCGGCCTCGGCGGCCACACCGAGCGAACCCGTCAGACGGCCCTCGACCTTGAGCGGCACCGTGACCACCGACCGCATGCCGGTGCCCTCCAGGAGCGGCACCGCACCGGGGACGGCCGCCAGGTCCTCGTGGACGGCGGGCATGCGGGCCGAACCGTACCGGCTGGCGCCGGTCTCCACCGGGACGCGGGCGAAGCGCTGACGGGCCGCCGGCAGACCGGTCGTCGCCCGCACCTCCAGCTCCGTCTCGTCGTCCGTCGCCAGCAGCAGGAAGGCCGCGTCGCCGTCGAGCATGTCCCGGGCTCGCTCCACCGTGCGCTGGAGCAGACCGTCCAGATCGTCGGGGGCCGGGGAGCCGATGAAAACCTCGAACGGATCGGTGCTGCGGCTCTCCGCGCCCGGCTCGGCCGCAGGCCGCTGCGGCGTCTGGAGCACCGCGCGCTCCTCCTCCCGCACCAGCAGGCAGACCGTCGAGGGCTCGCCCTCGGCGTCACGGACGCGCAGGTGGGAGGCGTACACGGGGATGACGCGGCCGTCGGCGCGGCGGAGCCCGTAACTGCCCTCCCAGCGGGAGAGGCGCAGGGCCTCGGCGAAACCGGTGCCGATGCCCGGAGTGTGCGGCCAGGCCGCGAAGTCGCCCAGCGGCTTGCCGACGACCTGCTCGGAGGCATACCCGAAGAGGACCTCCGCGTCCTCGCTCCAGGAGGTGATGGCGTCGCCCCGGTCGATCTGGACGACGGCGACCCGGACGCGGCTCTCGGCCGCCGGGAGGAGCGCGTCGGGCAGCACCGGGCCGGCGGAACGCGTGCCGACGGGGCGCTGCGGCAGGTCCAGATGGAACCAGACGTGCTTGCGGGACGGGGAGTAGTCGACGCCCCAGCGGTCGGCGAGGGCCGCGCACAGCAGCAGCCCCCGGCCGTTCTCCTTGTCCGGGCCCGCCGGGCGGGTGCCGCCCTGCACCGGGATCTCGCGCTCCGGATAGCGGTCGGCGACCTCCACCCGGACACTGTCCTCGGAACGGAGCACCAGGACCTCGGCGGCCGTACCGGCGTGGACCACGGCATTGGTGACCAGCTCGCTGGTGAGGACGACGGCGTCGTCCACCAGCTCCGGATGGCCCCAGCCCTGGAGGGTGTCACGGACGAAGGCCCGCGCGGCGGCGACGGACCGTCCGACGGGCTCGAAGGCGGCAGCCGCCCGCGCGGTGATCACAGCACTCCTCGTACGCGTCTCGACGCCCGGCTCTGCCATGCTCGGTCTGCCCCTCCCGCTGCCCGGTGGTCGTGCACGTGCCACACCGCCCCCGCCGGGCGGACCGGGGCGGCTGGACAGCCGGATGCCAGGTTACTTACCTTCGCGGTCCCCGCGGATGCCGGTCTCCGCTGTTTCCGTCCTCCGGGGGCGGGGACGCTTGTGCGAAGCTGCCGAACTGTTATCGCCTGGTTCGGTCGCGGTGAAACACTGGGAGTGTTCCGGCGGGAGCCGGGGCGGAACGGTCGACCCCTTTCGGGAGGGACACGGTGGAGTCTGGCACGGCGGCGCGGCGCGGCGGCGGGAGCGGCACGCGCGCGAGGGGCGGGCGTTCCCGTGGGGGAACGGTCCAGGTGGACGCGGCGGCACTGGAGAGACTGCTGTCCGCGCTCGTCTCCATGCGCGACGGGAACCTCCGGCGGCGGCTGACCGTCTCCGGCGACGGCGTGATGGCGGAGATCTCCGCCGTCTTCAACGAGGTCGCCGACCGGCAGCTGCACGTCACCGGCGAGCTGTCCCGGGTGCGGCGGGTCGTCGGCCGCGAGGGCAAGCTCTCCGAGCGCCTTGAGGTCGGTGCGACCGAGGGCGCCTGGGCGTCGGCCATCGAGGCGGCCAACGCGCTGGTCGACGACCTGGCACGGCCGGTGTCCGAGGTCAGCCGGGTGCTCACGGCGGTCGCCGAGGGCGACCTGGAACAGCGGATGGACCTGCGTTCGGAGGGTGCCGACGGGACGGTGCGGCCGCTGCGCGGCGAGGTCCTCAAGGTCGCCCGTACCGTCAACCACCTCGTCGACCAGCTCTCCGTATTCGCGTCCGAGGTCACCCGGGTCGCGGTCGAGGTGGGCACCGAGGGCATCCTCGGCGGACAGGCGCACGTCCGGGGCGTGTCCGGGTCGTGGAAGGACCTCACCGACTCCGTCAACACCATGGCGAACCGGCTGACGGCCCAGGTGCGCGACATCGCCCTCGTGACGAAGGCCGTCGCCAACGGCGACCTGTCGCAGAAGGTCACGGCGAACGTCGACGGCGAGATGGCCGACCTGAAGACCACCGTGAACCGGATGGTGGACCAGCTGTCGTCGTTCTCCTCCGAGGTCACCCGGGTCGCCCGCGAGGTCGGCACCGAGGGCGAACTCGGCGGCCAGGCCGAAGTGGCCGGGGTCGCCGGCGTGTGGAAGGACCTCACCGACTCCGTCAACACCATGGCGGGCAACCTCACCAGCCAGGTGCGCGGCATCGCGGAGGTCACCACCGCGGTCGCCAACGGCGACCTGTCGCAGAAGGTCACCGTGAGCGCGCGCGGCGAGATCGCCCAACTCGCCGACACCATCAACCAGATGACGGAGACCCTGCGGACCTTCGCCGACGAGGTGACCCGGGTCTCCGGCGAGGTCGGCGCCGAGGGACTCCTCGGCGGTCAGGCGCAGGTGCCGGGCGCGGCGGGCACCTGGAAGGACCTGACGGACTCCGTCAACACCGTCTTCCGGAACATCACCACACAGGTGCGGGACATCGCCCAGGTGACCACGGCGGTCGCCAACGGCGACCTGTCCCAGAAGGTCACCGTGGACGTGGCCGGCGAGATGCTGGAGCTGAAGAACACCGTCAACACGATGGTGGACCAGCTCTCCGCCTTCGGCTCCGAGGTCACCCGGGTCGCCCGGGAGGTCGGCGTCGAGGGCAGGCTCGGCGGGCAGGCGCAGGTGCAGGGCGCCGCCGGCACCTGGAAGGACCTCACCGACTCGGTGAACACCGCCTTCCACAACCTCACCGGCCAGGTGCGGGACATCGCCCAGGTCACGACGGCGGTGGCCAACGGCGACCTGTCCCAGAAGGTCACGGTCGACGTGGCCGGGGAGATGCTGGAGCTGAAGAACACCGTCAACACGATGGTGTCGCAGCTGTCGTCCTTCGCCGACCAGGTGACCCGGATGGCCCGCGACGTGGGCACCGAGGGCCGGCTCGGCGGTCAGGCGCGGGTGGACGGCGTCTCCGGCCGCTGGCGCGAACTGACCGACTCCGTGAACTTCATGGCCGGGAACCTCACCTCCCAGGTGCGGCAGATCGCCCAGGTGACGACCGCCGTGGCGCGCGGCGACCTGTCGCAGAAGATCGACGTGGACGCCCGGGGCGAGATCCTGGAACTCAAGAACACCATCAACACCATGGTCGACCAGCTCTCCGCCTTCGCCGACCAGGTGACCAGGGTCGCCCGTGAGGTGGGCACCGAGGGCAGGCTCGGCGGTCAGGCGCAGGTGCCGGGCGTCGCCGGCGTGTGGCGGGACCTCACCGACTCGGTGAACAGCATGGCCGGAAACCTGACGGCCCAGGTCCGCAACATCGCCCAGGTCGCCACCGCGGTCGCCCGCGGCGACCTGTCGCAGACCATCGACGTGGACGCGCGCGGCGAGATCCTGGAACTGAAGAACACCCTCAACACGATGGTGGACCAGCTGTCCTCCTTCGCCGACCAGGTCACCCGGGTCGCCCGCGAGGTGGGCACGGAGGGCATCCTCGGCGGGCAGGCCGAGGTGCAGGGCGTCTCCGGCACCTGGAAGGACCTCACCCAGTCCGTGAACTTCATGGCGAACAACCTGACCTTCCAGGTCCGGAACATCGCCGAGGTCACCACCGCCGTCGCCCGCGGCGACCTGTCCAAGAAGATCACCGTCGACGCCAAGGGCGAGATCCTGGAGCTGGTCACCACCGTCAACACGATGGTGGACCAGCTCTCCAACTTCGCCGACGAGGTGACCCGGGTGGCCCGCGAGGTGGGCACCGAGGGCATCCTCGGCGGTCAGGCCCGGGTGCGCGGCGTCACCGGCATCTGGAAGGACCTCAGCGACAACGTCAACCTGATGGCCAACAACCTGACCAGCCAGGTGCGGAACATCGCCCGGGTCTCCTCCGCGGTCGCCAACGGCGACCTGACGAAGAAGGTCACCGTCGAGGCGCGCGGCGAGGTCGCCGAACTCGCCGACACCGTCAACACGATGGTGACGACGCTGTCCGCGTTCGCCGACGAGGTGACCCGGGTCGCCCGCGAGGTGGGCACCGACGGCATCCTCGGCGGTCAGGCCCGGGTGCCCGGCGGCTCCGGCACCTGGAAGGACCTCACCGACTCGGTGAACAGCATGGCCGACAACCTCACCGGCCAGGTGCGGCAGATCGCCGCGGTCACCACCGCCATCGCCAAGGGCGACCTCACCAAGAAGATCGACATCGACGCCCGGGGCGAGATCCAGGAGCTGAAGAACACCATCAACACGATGGTCGACCAGCTCTCCAACTTCGCCGAGGAGGTCACCCGCGTCGCCCGCGAGGTGGGCACCGACGGGCAGCTCGGCGGCCAGGCCCGGGTCCGCGACGTCGAGGGCACCTGGAGCGACCTGACCCTCTCCGTGAACGAGATGGCCGGGAACCTCACCCGGCAGGTGCGCGCCATCGCGGCCGTCGCCACCGCGGTCACCCGCGGCGACCTCAACGTCAAGATCGACGGTGTGGACGCGGCCGGCGAGATCCAGGCGCTCCAGGACAACATCAACACGATGATCGCCAACCTGCGCGACACCACCCTCGCCAACGACGAGCAGGACTGGCT
Source organism: Streptomyces termitum (assembly GCF_014650175.1). Lineage (GTDB taxonomy): Bacteria > Actinomycetota > Actinomycetes > Streptomycetales > Streptomycetaceae > Streptomyces > Streptomyces termitum. The sequence continues at coordinate 146,528 of NZ_BMUL01000015.1, read as the reverse complement.
CAAGTCCAACCTGGCCCGCATCTCCGGCCTCATGCAGGGCCGCCGGGACCTCGACGACGTCGCCTCGCTGATCATGAGCGAGCTGACGCCGGTCGTCTCGGCCCAGCACGGCGCCTTCTTCGTGGCCACCCCGACCGGCTCCGCCAACCACGACACCGAACTCGTCGGCGAGGGCAGCGGCTCGTACGAGCTGCGCATGCGCGGCAGTTACGGCTACTCCGCCGGCTCCATGCCGACCTCCTTCCGGCCCGGCGAGACCCTCATCGGCACGGCGGCCGAGGAGAAGCGGACCATCCAGGTCAACGTGCCACCGGGCTACCTCAAGATCTCGTCCGGGCTCGGCGAGGCCGCGCCCGCGCACGTGATCGTGCTGCCCGTCCTCTTCGAGGGGAAGGTCCTCGGCGTCATCGAGCTCGCCTCCTTCCAGCCGTTCACGCAGATCCAGCGCGACTTCCTCAACCAGATCGCCGAACTGATCGCGACCACGGTCAACACCATCAGCGTCAACACCAAGACCGAGGTGCTGCTCCAGCAGTCGCAGGAGCTGACCGAGCAGCTCAAGGAGCGGTCGGCGGAGCTGGAGCACCGGCAGAAGGAGCTCCAGAACTCCAACGCCGAACTGGAGGACAAGGCCGAGCTGCTGGCCCGGCAGAACCGCGACATCGAGGTCAAGAACACCGAGATCGAGGAGGCCCGGCAGGGCCTGGAGGAGCGCGCCGAACAGCTCGCCGTCTCCATGCGCTACAAGTCCGAGTTCCTCGCCAACATGTCGCACGAGCTGCGCACCCCGCTCAACTCGCTGCTCATCCTCGCCAAGCTGCTCGCGGACAACGCCGACACCAACCTCACCCCGAAGCAGGTGGAGTTCGCCGAGACCATCCACGGCGCCGGCTCCGACCTGCTCCAGCTGATCAACGACATCCTCGACCTGTCGAAGGTCGAGGCGGGCAAGATGGACGTGTCCCCGACCCGGATCGCGCTCGTCCAGCTCGTCGACTACGTGGAGGCGACCTTCCGGCCGCTCACCGCCGAGAAGGGACTCGACTTCTCGGTCCGGGTCTCGCCCGAACTGCCCGCCACGCTCCACACCGACGAGCAGCGGCTCCTCCAGGTGCTGCGCAACCTCCTCTCCAACGCGGTCAAGTTCACCGACTCCGGCGCGGTCGAGCTGGTGATCCGGCCGGCCGGCGCCGACGTGCCGCAGTCGATCCGGGAGCAGCTCCTGGAGGCCGGCTCGCTGCGCGACCCCGACGCCGCCCTGATCGCCTTCTCGGTCACCGACACCGGCATCGGCATCGCGGCCAGCAAGATGCGCGTCATCTTCGAGGCGTTCAAGCAGGCCGACGGCACCACCAGCCGCAAGTACGGCGGCACCGGCCTCGGCCTGTCGATCAGCCGGGAGATCGCCCGCCTGCTCGGCGGCGAGATCTTCGCGGCCAGCGAGCCCGGCCGCGGCTCCACCTTCACCCTCTACCTGCCGCTCGCCCCGATCGAGCCGTCGCCGTACGGCCCCGGCGGCGGCGAGCCGGACGATCCGCGGCAGACCGGCGGGGAGGACCCGGACGGCTCCGCGCACCCGCACTTCCCGCCGGCGCCCGTGCGCGGCGAGACGCGGTCGGGGGCGCTGTTCCGGCACCGGCGCAGGACCGGCCCGGCGGAGGTGCCGGACGCGGCGGCGGTGCCGGCCGACGCGCGGGGCGCGGTCCCCGGGCAGCCGGGCCCGCTGGGGCGGCCGGACGACACCGGGGAGACGGCCGGCACGGGCACCGGGGAGGAGGCCGCGCCGCGCCGCTCGTACTCCTTCTCCGGCGAGAAGGTGCTCATCGTCGACGACGACATCCGCAACGTCTTCGCCCTCACCAGCGTGCTGGAGCAGCACGGGCTCGCGGTGCTCTACGCGGAGAACGGGCGGGAGGGCATCGAGGTTCTGGAGCAGAACGAGGACGCGACGATCGTCCTGATGGACATCATGATGCCGGAGATGGACGGGTACGCGACGACGACCGCGATCCGGCGGATGCCGCAGTTCGCCGGGCTGCCGATCATCGCCCTCACCGCGAAGGCGATGAAGGGCGACCGGGAGAAGGCGATCGACTCGGGCGCCTCCGACTACGTCACGAAGCCGGTCGACCCCGACTACCTGCTCTCCGTCATGGAGCGGTGGATGCGCGGGGAGTGACTCCGGACGCCGTCCGGTGCGGGGGCGCCCTCGCGGGCCCCGCGCCGGACGGCGTACTGTCGCCGCGGGAGTGTGAGCGCGGGAGAATCGGGGAACCTTTCCGAACCGCGCCCCGTTTCCGCAGTGTGCACAGTGACATCACGGTGACAGGGTGTGGCGACGGGCGGGGTGCGGCTACGATGACCGGCACAAGGACGGACGGCGGCAGGAAGCCGTCCCCTGGGGCGGCGCCCGGTGCTTCCCCCGGTTCCGGAACCGGTTCCGGAAGCCGGAGCGAGCCGTTGCCGGGACGAGGAGGACGGGGCATGGTGCAGAAGGCCAAGATCCTCCTGGTCGATGACCGGCCGGAGAATCTGCTGGCGCTGGAGGCCATTCTCTCCGCGCTCGATCAGACGCTGGTGCGGGCATCGTCCGGGGAGGAAGCGCTCAAGGCGCTGCTGACGGACGACTTCGCGGTCATCCTGCTCGACGTCCAGATGCCCGGTATGGACGGTTTCGAGACCGCCGCGCACATCAAGCGCCGCGAGCGGACCCGAGACATCCCGATCATCTTCCTGACCGCGATCAACCACGGCCCGCACCACACCTTCCGGGGGTACGCGGCCGGCGCGGTCGACTACATCTCCAAGCCGTTCGACCCGTGGGTGCTGCGCGCCAAGGTCTCGGTCTTCGTCGAGCTGTACATGAAGAACTGCAAGCTGCGCGAGCAGGCCGCGCTGCTGCGGCTCCAGCTGGAGGGCGGCGGCGAGGGCGGCCAGGGCAAGGAGGCCGCCGGGCTGCTCGCCGAGCTGTCCGCCCGGCTCGCCGCCGTCGAGGAGCAGGCCGAGGCGCTGTCCAAGCAGCTCGACGACGAGTCGGCCGACGCGGCGGCCGTCGCGACCGCCGCCCATCTGGAGCGCAAGCTCACCGGGCTGCGGCGGGCGCTCGACGCGCTGGAGCCGGGCACCGGCGGCCCGCCCCCGCTGCCCGCCCAGGGCTGATCCCTCCGCCGCCCCGGCCGGTCCCGGGCTGACCCCCCGTCACCCGGCCGTCCGCCGGGGAAGCCCCCGGGCCGTCCGCCGGGAGGGCCGTCCGGTCGTCCGCCGGAAGTCGCCGGGCCCCGTCCGCCGGGTGAGCGGGCGTCAGCTTCGTACGGGGGCGGGGCCGACACGTTCGGGTGAGTGGGGACAGCCCGGCCGCACACCGGTAACCTCAGCACCATGGCTTCACGTACGTCCGGCAAGGGTTCACAGGGCACCGCGGCATCGCGCGCCGGCCGGACGACCGGGAGCGCGAAGAAGACGGCGGCCAAGTCCGCTGCGAAGTCCCCGGCCAAGGCGCCCGCGAAGAAGGCGCCGGCCAAGAAGGCCGCGCCCGCCAAGCGCGCGCCCGCGAAGAAGACCGCCGCGAAGCGGCCCGCCCCGCGCCCCGCGCCGTCGCCCACCGGCGGCGTGTCCCGGCTCGCGCGCGGCGCCGCCCACGGCGTCGGCGCCGTCTTCCGGGGGATAGGACGCGGGGCGAAGGGGCTCGACCCGGTCCACCGCAAGGACGGGCTCGCCCTGCTGCTGCTCGCCGGCGCGCTGATCGTCGCCGCCGGCACCTGGTCCCATCTGAACGGCCCCCTGGGCGACCTCGTCTCGCTCCTGGTGACCGGCGCCTTCGGCCGGCTCGACCTGCTCGTGCCGCTGCTGCTCGGCGCCATCGCCTTCCGCCTCTTCCGCTACCCCGAGCGGCCCGAGGCCAACGGCCGGATCGTGATCGGCCTCTCCGCGCTCGTCCTCGGCGTCCTCGGGCAGGTCCACATCGCCTGCGGCGCGCCGGTCCGGGACGCCGGGGCCGCGGCCATGCGGGACGCCGGCGGGCTGATCGGCTGGGCGGTGTCCCAGCCGCTCGTCTTCATGACGGGGGAGGCCCTCGCCGTCGCCCTGCTGGTGCTGCTCACCGTCTTCGGGCTGCTCGTCGTCACCGCCACCCCGGTCAACGCGATCCCGCAGCGGCTGCGCGCCCTCGGCGTCCGGCTCGGCCTGGTCGAGCCGCTCCCCGAGGAGATGGAGGAGGCGTACGAGGAGCACGAGGCGTACGAGGACGACTGGCGCGAGGCCCCGCCGAGGGCCGCCCGCCCGGCCCGGCGCCGCGGCCCGGCCGACCCGTACGACGTGGAGCGGGCCGAGGAGGAGGCGCTGGAGCGCCGGGGCCGCACCGCCCGTCCCCGGAGCGCCGGGCGCGCCGGCGGGCTCGACCCGGTCGACGTGGCCGCCGCGGCGGCCGCCGCCCTCGACGGAGCCGTGCTCAACGGGATGCCGCCGTCGCCGCTGGTCGCCGACCTGACCCGGGACGTGACCGCCGACCGGTCCGCCGCCCTGGGCGGGGAGGACACCGGCCCGGTGCCCGCGCCGGCGAAGACCCCGCCGAACGTGCCCACGGCGCGGGGCGGCGAGAAGCGCCCCGGCGGGGCCGTACCCGACCTGACCAAGCCGGCGCCGGAGCCGGCCGACCTGCCGCCCCGCGCCGAGCAGCTCCAGCTCGCCGGCGACATCACCTACGCGCTGCCCGCGCTCGACCTGCTGGAGCGGGGCGGGCCCGGCAAGACCCGGTCGGCCGCCAACGACGCGGTCGTGGACGCGCTGTCGAACGTCTTCACCGAGTTCAAGGTCGACGCGGCCGTCACCGGCTTCACCCGGGGGCCGACGGTCACCCGGTACGAGGTCGAGCTCGGGCCCGCCGTGAAGGTCGAGAAGATCACCGCCCTGACGAAGAACATCGCCTACGCGGTGGCCTCGCCGGACGTGCGGATCATCTCGCCGATCCCCGGCAAGTCCGCCGTCGGCATCGAGATCCCGAACTCCGACCGGGAGATGGTCAACCTCGGCGACGTGCTGCGGCTCGCGGACGCGGCGGGCGACGACCACCCGATGCTGGTCGCGCTCGGCAAGGACGTCGAGGGCGGCTACGTGATGGCCAACCTGGCGAAGATGCCGCACATCCTCGTCGCGGGCGCCACCGGCTCCGGCAAGTCCTCCTGCATCAACTGCCTCATCACCTCGGTGATGATCCGGGCGACCCCGGAGGACGTCCGGATGGTCCTCGTCGACCCCAAGCGGGTCGAGCTGACCGCCTACGAGGGCATCCCGCACCTGATCACGCCGATCATCACCAACCCCAAGCGGGCCGCCGAGGCGCTCCAGTGGGTGGTGCGCGAGATGGACCTGCGCTACGACGACCTGGCCGCCTTCGGCTTCCGGCACATCGACGACTTCAACCAGGCGATCCGCGACGGCAAGGTCCAGCTGCCGCCCGGCAGCGAGCGCGAGCTCAAGACCTATCCGTACCTCCTGGTCATCGTCGACGAGCTGGCCGACCTGATGATGGTCGCGCCCCGGGACGTCGAGGACGCCATCGTCCGCATCACCCAGCTGGCCCGCGCGGCCGGCATCCACCTGGTGCTCGCCACCCAGCGGCCCTCGGTGGACGTCGTCACCGGTCTGATCAAGGCGAACGTGCCCTCCCGGCTCGCCTTCGCCACCTCCTCGCTCGCCGACAGCCGGGTCATCCTCGACCAGCCCGGCGCCGAGAAGCTGATCGGCAAGGGCGACGGCCTCTTCCTGCCGATGGGCGCGAACAAGCCGACCCGCATGCAGGGCGCCTTCGTCACCGAGGCCGAGGTCGCGGCCGTCGTGCAGCACTGCAAGGACCAGATGACGCCGGTCTTCCGGGACGACGTCACCGTCGGCACCAAGCAGAAGAAGGAGATCGACGAGGAGATCGGCGACGACCTCGACCTGCTGTGCCAGGCGGCCGAGCTGGTCGTGTCCACGCAGTTCGGCTCCACCTCGATGCTCCAGCGCAAGCTGCGGGTCGGCTTCGCGAAGGCCGGCCGGCTGATGGACCTGATGGAGTCGCGGAACATCGTGGGCCCGAGCGAGGGCTCCAAGGCGCGCGACGTCCTCGTCAAGCCGGACGAGCTGGACGGGGTGCTGGCGGTGATCCGCGGCGAGTCCGCGCCGTGAGGTGACGGAGTACCGGCGGCCGGGGAGCGGGGGCGTGACCCGCGCGGGGCGGGGTACCCGTTCGAGACCGGGCCGAGACTCACTCGTAAGGGAACGGAGGGCAACCGTTTCCCCTGGCCGTACGTCAAGTTGGACGGAGGGGCGGAAGCAGCTTCCGTCCCCGCGCGGCGTACGGCCTCATGGCGTACACACCGCACCCGCCCGGTTGCCCCACCCTTTCGTACCACCCATAGACTGAACGTCCAGCAGGTGGCTACACGCTCGAAAGGCGCTCTCGTGTCCATCGGCAACTCCCCCGAAGACGACCGGACGTTCCCGTCAGACGACCGGGAACCGATCGGCCGCGCCCTCAAGCAGGCCCGTCTCGCCGCCGGCCTCGGCATCGAGGAGGTCAGTGCCTCCACCCGTGTCCGCATCCCCATCGTGCAGGGCATCGAGGAGGACGACTTCTCACGCTGCGGCGGCGACGTCTACGCGCGCGGTCACATCCGGACGCTGGCCCGCGCCGTCGGGCTCGATCCGGCACCGCTGATCGAGCGGTACGACGCCGAGCACGGCGGCCGTCCCGCGCCCACCCCCGCCGCCCCGCTGTTCGAGGCGGAGCGGATCCGCCCCGAGCCCCGGCGGCCCAACTGGACCGCGGCCATGGTCGCGGCGATCGTCGCCGTGGTCGGCTTCGTCGGCTTCACCATGTTCAACGGCGCCGACGAGCCGAAGGGCACCACGACCGCCGAGGGCGAGCCCGCGGCCGCCCCGGAGAAGGCGACCGAGGCCGCCAAGCCCAAGCCGGCCAAGCCCGCCCCCAAGCCGACCGGGAGCGCCATCGCGGCGGTCCCGGCCGACAAGGTCACCGTCAAGCTCACCGCCGACGGCAAGAGCTGGATGTCGGCCAAGGCCGCCGACGGCAAGATGATCTTCGACGGCTTCATCCAGGAGGGCGAGTCCAAGACCTTCCAGGACGACGAGCGCATCGACCTCGTGCTCGGCAACGCCGGCGCGGTCGAGCTGTACGTGAACGGCAAGAAGGTCTCCGAGAAGTTCGAGGACGGCCAGGTGGAGCGGCTCAGCTACACCAAGGGCGACCCCGAGGCCGGATGAGCCCGCGGATCACGCGGCGGGTGTGACCTCCGTCGCCCGGGTGAACCCTGGGCGACGGGGTCACGTCCGGGACGAAGTAGTCTTGAGCCCATGCCCGAACGCCGTACCGTCGCCCTTGTCACTCTCGGCTGCGCCCGTAACGAGGTGGACTCGGAGGAGCTCGCAGGCCGCTTGGCAGCGGACGGCTGGGAGCTCGTCGAGAACGCCGAGGACGCGGACGTCGCCGTCGTCAACACCTGCGGCTTCGTCGAAGCCGCCAAGAAGGACTCCGTCGACGCCCTGCTCGAAGCCAATGATCTGAAGGATCACGGCCGCACCCAGGCCGTCGTCGCGGTCGGCTGCATGGCCGAGCGCTACGGCAAGGAGCTGGCGGACGCCCTCCCCGAAGCCGACGGTGTGCTCGGCTTCGACGACTACGCCGACATCTCCAGCCGTCTCCAGACCATCCTCAGCGGCGGCAGCGTGGAGGCCCACGCCCCGCGCGACCGCCGCCGGCTCCTGCCGCTCTCCCCGGTCGACCGCCAGCAGGCCGCCGCCGAGGTCGCCCTCCCCGGCCACGGGGCCGCAGAGGAGCCGCAGGACGCCCCCGCCGACCTGCCCGAGGGGCTCGCGCCCGCCTCCGGCCCGCGCGCCCCGCTCCGCCGCCGCCTCGACCGCAGCCCCGTCGCCTCCGTGAAGCTGGCCTCCGGCTGCGACCGCCGCTGCTCCTTCTGCGCCATCCCGTCCTTCCGCGGCTCCTTCGTCTCGCGCCGCCCCTCGGACGTGCTGAACGAGACCCGCTGGCTCGCCGAGCAGGGCGTCAAGGAGGTCATGCTGGTCTCCGAGAACAACACCTCGTACGGCAAGGACCTCGGCGACATCCGCCTCCTGGAGGGCCTGCTCCCCGAGCTGGCCGCCGTCGACGGCATCGAGCGGGTCCGGGTCAGCTACCTCCAGCCCGCCGAGATGCGCCCCGGCCTGATCGACGTGCTGACCTCGACCGAGAAGGTCGCCCCCTACTTCGACCTGTCGTTCCAGCACAGCGCCCCGCAGGTGCTGCGGGCGATGCGCCGCTTCGGCGACACCGACCGCTTCCTCGACCTCCTCGCCACGATCCGCGACAAGGCGCCCACGGCGGGTGCCCGGTCCAACTTCATCGTCGGCTTCCCCGGCGAGACCGAGGCCGACTTCGCCGAGCTGGAGCGCTTCGTCACCCACGCCCGGCTCGACGCCATCGGCGTCTTCGGCTACTCCGACGAGGACGGCACCGAGGCCGCCACCTACGGGGACAAGCTCGACCAGGAGGTCGTGGACGAGCGCCTCGCCCACCTCTCCCGGCTCGCCGAGGAGCTCACCGCGCAGCGCGCGGAGGAGCGGATCGGGGAGATGCTGGAGGTACTGGTGGAATCCGAGGACGAGGAGGACGGCTGGATCGGCCGCGCCGCGCACCAGGCCCCGGAGACGGACGGCCAGGTGATCCTCACCGACGGGAGCGGCGCGGGCCTCGACCTGGCCCCGGGCCGTATGGTCAGGGCGAAGGTCGTGGGCACCGAGGGCGTCGACCTCGTGGCGGAATGCGTCGAGGAGGTGGGCAGATGACCGGAGTCCCGGCATCCGCCACGGGCGGGACCGGCAGGCCGGCGCCCCGCGGCAAGCTGGGCACGGCGGCGGTGAACCCCGTCAGCGTGTGGAACATCGCCAACATCCTCACCATGATCCGGCTGGTCCTCGTGCCGGCCTTCGTGGTGCTGCTCCTCCAGGACGGCGGGCACGACCCGGTCTGGCGGGCCTGGGCGTGGGCGGCCTTCGCCGTCGCCATGATCACGGACGTCTTCGACGGCCACCTGGCCCGGACGTACAACCTGGTCACCGACTTCGGGAAGATCGCCGACCCGATCGCCGACAAGGCGATCATGGCGGCCGGTCTGATCTGCCTCTCCGGCCTCGGGGACCTGCCCTGGTGGGTCACCGGGGTGATCCTGGCCCGCGAGCTGGGGATCACCCTGATGCGGTTCTGGGTCATCCGGCACGGGGTCATCCCGGCCAGCCGGGGCGGCAAGATGAAGACCCTGGCGCAGGGCACGGCGGTGGGCATGTACGTGCTCATGCTGACCGGCCCGCTGGCGACGATGCGCTTCTGGGTGATGACGGTGGCCGTCGTGCTGACCGTCGTCACCGGTCTGGATTATGTGCGACAGGCGATCGTCCTGCGCCGGGAGGGGCTCGCCGAGGAGCGGGCCGCCGCCCGCGAGGAGGCGTCGGCGCGATGAGTGCGGCGGCCCGGGTGCTCGCCCTCCTCACGGAGCGTGGCCACACGCTGGCCGCCGCCGAGTCGCTCACCGGGGGACTGGTCGCCGCCGAGCTGACCGGGGTGGCGGGTGCCTCCCGGAGTTTCCGCGGTTCCGTGACGGCGTACGCGACCCCCCTCAAGCACGAGCTGCTGGGGGTCGACGCGGCCCTCCTCGCGGCGCGCGGGGCGGTCGATCCCGAGGTCGCGTCGCAGATGGCGAGGGGTGTGCGCGACCGGCTGGGCGCCGACTGGGGGGTCGCGACGACCGGTGTCGCGGGGCCCGACCCGCAGGACGGGCAGCCCGTCGGGACCGTCTACGCGGCGGTCGCCGGACCCGCCACGACAGGCGCGGCGGCGGGGAAAGTGGTCTCGTTGAGATTGAAAGGCGACCGCGCGGAAATCCGTAGAGAGAGCGTGCGGAGCGTACTGGAACTGCTCCTCGCGGAACTCTTGGCGAATGCGCGGGCACAGGATACGGAACAGAACGGGGGGAATTCATGTTTGCAGCCCTGAGTGAACACGACATCGCTCCCCGCACGGCCGCGTCGCGAGGCGGTACGGTGGGGCGTGAAGGATGCGGCTACGCGGTCCGAGGAGGGAGCCACCGATGATTCTGCTCCGTCGCCTGCTGGGTGACGTGCTGCGTCGGCAGCGCCAGCGCCAGGGCCGTACTCTGCGCGAAGTCTCCTCGTCCGCCCGAGTTTCGCTCGGCTATCTCTCCGAGGTGGAGCGGGGGCAGAAGGAGGCGTCCTCCGAGCTGCTCTCCGCGATCTGCGACGCGTTGGACGTACGGATGTCCGAGCTCATGCGCGAGGTGAGTGACGAACTGTCGCTCGCCGAACTGGCCGAGTCGGCGGCGTCGAGCGAACCGGTGCCGGCGCCGGTCCGTCCGATGCTCAATTCGGTGTCGGTGACGTCGGTGGCCGGTGTGTCCACCGAGCGGGTGACCATCAAGGCGCCCGCGGAGGCCGTGGACGTCGTCGCCGCCTGATACGGGAACGGGGCGGAGCCCCGGCCGGTGCCCCTGAGGGGAGCGCCGGCCGGGGCTCCGTCGTTTCGGTGGGTGTCCGTGCGGGTGCTTCGCGTGATTTTCGTCTGAGATGCCGGACTCCGGGCGGGCGTGCCATGGTGGGGGGAACGTACGAACGGTTGGAGATGCCGCATGTCCGTCGTGAAGCCTGTCGCGCCGCGTCCGCCCTTCGGGGGCGGCGCCTTCGAGGGGTGTGTGAGGACGTTCCCGGGGGAGCGGGGCTAGGCGGCCGGGCGTGGAGGCGAGGGGCGCCGGGACCGGCGGGGCCGGTGGGTCCTGCGGGGGCTGTCAGGGGATCGTGCGCGGGGTGTGCGCCGGAGCGGACACCGGTGCGCCCTCCCGCCGAGTGATCCTGCCCGTCTAGCGTCGATCGCAGGAGGCGGCCATGGTACGGCGACGGGTTCCGCTGGTGACGCTCGCGCTGATCGCGGTCGGACTGGTGGCCGGGGGGCTCTGGTGGTGGGCGGTGCTGCGCCTGCTGCTGGTGCCGGGGGAGACCGGCCCGGTCGAGGGGGCGGTGGCCGCGGGAGGCTGGGGGCTGAGCCTGCTGCCGGTGCACGTGGCCGCTTCCTCGCGCCCGGCCCGGCTCACCGGGGCGCGCCTCACCAGGGCATGGCGACGCCGCCGTTCGGCCGCAGGATCTGGCCCGTCGTGAACGACGAGGCGTCGCAGGCGAGATGGAGCACCGCGTGCGCCACGTCGTCCGCCTCGCCCACCCGCCGCAGCGGCGCGTGGCGGACCATCGCGGCCTCGGCCTGCTGCTGGGCCGCCGGCTCGTGACGGGCCGTCATGGGCGTGCGGATCCAGCCCGGGGCGACCGCGTTCACCCGGATGCCGTACGGGCCGACCTCGACGGCCAGGGTCTTGGTGAGCTGCACGACGGCCGCCTTCGCGGCGCTGTAGCAGAGCAGCCCCGGACTCGCGGTGTCCATGGCACCCGAGGCCATGGTGACGATCGAGCCCGGGACGCCCGCGGCGATCATCGAGCGGGCCGCCTCCTGGCAGGCGTACAGCACGCCCTTGAAGTTCACCGCGAGGACCCGGTCGAGGTCCTCCTCGTGGGTCTCCAGGACCGTGCTCGTGTGCATGATCCCGGCGACCGCCGCCATGACGTGCGGCGGTCCGGCCTCCGCCACGGCCGCCGCGAGTGCCGCCCGGTCCGTCACGTCCACGCGGTGCGCGCGGGCCGTGCCGCCCGCGCCGGTGATCAGGGCGGCCGTCTCCTCCGCGCCCGCGCCGTCGAGGTCGGCGGCGTGCACGGCGGCGCCCGCGCGGGCCAGCAGGACGGCGGTGGCGCGGCCGATGCCGCTCCCCGCGCCGGTCACGAACGCGGTGCGGCCGGTGAGGTCGTACGCCGGGAGGCTCATGCCGGGACCGTACGACCGGATCTGACGGTCCGTCAATCGATCGGCGCGGAAACGCCGTCGGGGCCGTGCTGGCAGCCGGGGCACCAGTAGGTCACGCGCTCGCCCAGCTCCGCCCGGCGCACCGGGGTGCCGCAGCGCAGGCACGGGCGGCCCGCGCGGCCGTACACGTACAGCGGCGTGCCCGGCCGGCCGGAGGTCGTGGTGCGCCGGTCGGGCCGGTCCCGGTTCGCCGCCAGGAGGCGGTGCGCGGTCGCGGCCAGCCGGGCCGGCACGTCCGGGGCCAGCTCGCCCACCGGCAGCCACGGCGTCACGGCCGCCAGGAAGGCCAGCTCCGACTTGTACACGTTCCCGATCCCGGCGAGGCTGCGCTGGTCCAGCAGCGCCTCCCCGAGCGGGCGGGCCGGATCGGCGAGCAGGCGGCGGACCGCCTCCGCCGGATCCCAGTCCGGGCCGAGCGGGTCCGGTCCGAGGTGGCCCACCACCCGGTCCTCCTCGGTGGTGCGGAGCAGCTCCAGGACCGGCAGCCGGTAGCCGTACGCGGTCCGCTCGGCGTTTCCGAGGACGGCCCGGATCTGGTGCTCGGGGCCGCCGCGCGGGCGCCGCCCGGTCGGGCACACCGTCCAGGCGCCGTCCATCCGCAGGTGCGAGTGGAGCGTCAGCCCGCCCTCGATCCGCGCCAGCAGGTGCTTGCCGCGCGGGGTGACGTCCAGGACCGCGCGGCCGGTCAGGTCGGCGGTCGCGAGCCGGGGCACCCGCAGGTCCGCACGGGTCAGCACCCGCCCGGCCAGCGCCTCGTCCAGCCGCCGCGCGGCCTGCCAGACGGTGTCTCCTTCGGGCATGGGGCCATGATGCCGGGTCGCGGGGACTTCCGCGGGGTCCGGTGCCGTCCGGGGTGGGGCGGGCGGTCCTGTCAGGGGTGGGGCGGGGTCTTCTGCCGGGGCCGGCGGATCGCCGGTGGCCGGGTCGGGCCGGGTTGGGGTCAGTGGCGGGGCCTCGTGCCGCAGGAGGTGGGTCGCCGGTGGCCGGGCCTGTCCGGGGCGGGGGCCTCGCGTCAGAGCCGGCCGGTTGCCGGTGCGCTGGTGGCCGGGGCCGGGGCCGGGGCCGGGTCAGGGTCAGGGTCTGAGGCGGAGGCCGCGGGGGGTGGCGAGGAAGCCCGCCGCCTCCAGGGCGCGGGACAGCGGGGAGGTCAGGGACGCCGCGCCGTTGATCCGCTCCACCGTGACCGTGCCCAGCGCGCCCGCCCGGGCCGCCTCGGCCAGCGCCCCGGCCGCCGCCGTCAGGGCCGGGTCGTCCGGCTCCACCGCCCACGACAGCACCGACTTGCCGCCGCGCTCCACGTAGAGCGTCAGCTCGCCGTCGACCAGTACCACCAGGGCGCCCGCCTTGCGGCCCGGCTTGTGGCCCGCTCCGGCTGGCGGCTCCGGCCACGGCAGCGCCGCCCCGTACGCGCTCGCCGGGTCGGCGGCGGCCAGGAGCACCGCACGCGGGCCCGCGCCCGTCCCCGCGTCCCGGTCCCGGGCGGTCGCCGCCGCCCGCAGCCGGTCCACCGCGCCGTCCATCGCGAACTGCGCCGCGCCCAGCCCCTCCACCACATAGCCCCGGCGGGCCCGGCCGCTGTCCTCGAAGACGGACAGGACCCGGTACACCGCCGAGAAACCGCCCTCCACGCCCTCGGCGGCCACCGCCCCCCGGGTGACCACGCCGTGCCGGTCCAGGAGCGTGCGGGCCAGGGCGTGCGCCCGGTGGGTCGGCTCCGGCTCCGCGGGCGGCAGCAGCGACCAGCGGCCCGAGACCGTCGGCGGCCCCGAGCGGGAGACCGGGCGGGCCGTCCCCAGCGTGCCGTACCGGCCGCGCGGCACCGTGCGGCGCGCCCGGTGGGCGGTGGACCCCGCGGTGCGGCCCGACCCCAGCAGGGAGCGCAGCGGCGCCAGGGTGTCGTTGGTGAGCCGGCCCGACCAGGCCAGCTCCCACAGGGCGTCGGCGAGCTCCGGATCGGTGGCGTCCGGATGGGTGGTGGCGCGGACCTGGTCCGCGATCTGCCGGAAGAACAGGCCGTACCCGCCCGAGAGGGTCCGCAGGACCGACTCGTGGAGCGCGGAGAGCTCCAGCGGGTGCGGCGCGGGAAGCAGCAGCGGGGCCGCGTCCGCGAGGTACAGCGCGATCCGGCCGTCCTTGCCGGGCAGCGCGCCCGCCCCGGCCCAGACGACCTCCCCGGTGGTGGTCAGCTCGTCCAGCATCGCCGGGGAGTAGTCCCGGACCCGGGACGGCAGCACCAGCTTCTCCAGGGCCGACGCCGGCACCGGCGCGCCCTGGAACTGCTCGATCGCCCGCGCCAGGCCGTCGATCCCGCGCAGTCCGCCACCGAGGTGCTGCCACTGGGGCAGGAAGGTGGCCAGCGCCGCCGGGGGCACCGGCTCCAGCTCGTGCCGCAGCGCCGCCAGGGAGCGGCGGCGCAGCCGACGCAGCACCGTGGCGTCGCACCACTCCTGACCGATGCCCGAGGGATGGAACTCGCCCTGGACGATCCGGCCGGCCGCCGCGAGGCGCTGGAGCGCGCCGTCGGTGACGGCGGTCCCGAGCCCGAAGCGGGCGGCGGCCCGGGAGGAGGTGAACGGGCCGTGCGTGCGCGCGTACCGGGCGAGGAGGTCGCCGAGCGGGTCCTTCACCGGCTCCGTGAACGCCTCCGGCACCCCGACCGGCAGCGCCGTGCCCAGCGCGTCCCGCAGCCGCCCCGCGTCCTCGACCGCCGCCCAGTGCTCGGTGCCCGCGATCCGCACCGCGATCGCGCGCCGGGACCGGACCAGCTCCGGCGCCCAGTCCTCCTGCGCGCCCCGCTCCGCCAGCTCCGGGCCGGTCAGCGGGCCGAGGACCCGCAGCAGGTCCGCGACGCCCTCCACGTCCTTGATCCGCCGGTCCGGGGTCAGCCACCGGAGCTCCCGCTCCAGCTCCGCCAGCACCTCCGGGTCGAGCAGCTCGCGCAGCTCCGCCCGGCCGAGCAGTTCGGCGAGGAGCCGCGAGTCCAGGGAGAGGGCGGCCGCCCGCCGCTCGGCGAGCGGGGAGTCGCCCTCGTACAGGAACTGCGCCACGTAGCCGAAGAGCAGGGAGCGGGCGAAGGGCGAGGGCTCGGGGGTGGTGACCTCGACCAGACGGACCCGGCGGGCCTCGATGTCGCCCATCAGCTCGGTCAGGCCGGGGACGTCGAAGACATCCTGGAGGCACTCGCGGACCGCCTCCAGGACGATCGGGAAGGAGCCGAACTCGCTCGCCACCTGGAGCAGCTGGGAAGCCCGCTGGCGCTGCTGCCACAGCGGGGTGCGCTTGCCGGGGTTCCGCTTCGGCAGCAGCAGGGCGCGGGCCGCGCACTCGCGGAACCGGGAGGCGAACAGCGCGGAGCCGCCCACCTGGGCGGTGACGACCCCCTGGACCTCGTCCCGGTCGAAGACCGTGTCCGCCGCGCCGACCGGCGGCTCGTCGGCGTCGTGTCCCGGGCCGGGCGGGAGGCTCCGGCCGGCCGGGTCCCCGTCGAGCAGGTCCAGCTCCATGCCGAAGCCCACCAGGTCGGCGTCCGGCAGCCGCAGCACGATGCCGTCGTCCGCGTGCATGACCTGCGCGTCCATGCCGTACCGCTCGGCCAGCCGGGCGCCGAGGGCCAGCGCCCACGGCGCGTGCACCTGCGCCCCGAAGGGGGAGTGCACGACCACCCGCCAGTCGCCCAGTTCGTCCCGGAACCGCTCCACCAGGATCGTGCGGTCGTCCGGCACGTGCCCGCACGCCTCGCGCTGCTCCCGCAGGTACGCCAGCACGTTGTCCGCCGCCCAGGCGTCCAGGCCCGCCGCGCGCAGCCGCGCCCGCGCGTCCCGGTCGCCCAGGGCACCCAGCTCGCGCAGGAAGGCGCCCACCGCGCGGCCCAGTTCGAGCGGGCGGCCCAGCTGGTCGCCCTTCCAGAACGGCAGCCGCCCCGGCGCCCCCGGCGCGGGCGACACCAGCACCCGGTCCCGGGTGATGTCCTCGATCCGCCAGGAGGTCGTGCCCAGCGTGAAGACGTCGCCGACCCGGGACTCGTACACCATCTCCTCGTCCAGTTCGCCGACCCGGCCCCCGCCCTTCTTCGGGTCCGCGCCCGCCAGGAACACCCCGAACAGGCCCCGGTCCGGGATGGTGCCGCCGGACGTCACCGCGAGCCGCTGCGCGCCGGGGCGGCCGGTGACCGTGCCCGCCACCCGGTCCCACACCACGCGCGGGCGCAGCTCGGCGAAGGCGTCCGAGGGGTAGCGCCCGGCGAGCATGTCGAGGACGCCGGTGAAGGCCGACTCCGGGAGCGCCGCGAACGGCGCCGCCCGGCGCACCAGCGCCAGCAGGTCGTCCACCTGCCAGGTGTCCAGCGCGACCATGGCGACCAGTTGCTGGGCCAGCACGTCCAGCGGATTGGCCGGGATCCGCAGCGACTCGATCGCGCCCGCCCGCATCCGCTCGGTGACCACCGCCGCCTGCACCAGGTCGCCCCGGTACTTCGGGAACACCACGCCCGTGGACACCGCCCCGACCTGGTGCCCGGCGCGCCCCACCCGCTGGAGGCCGGAGGCCACCGACGGCGGCGACTCCACCTGCACCACCAGGTCCACCGCGCCCATGTCGATGCCCAGCTCCAGGCTGGAGGTGGCGACCACGGCGGGCAGCCGGCCCGCCTTCAGGTCCTCCTCGACCCGGGCCCGCTGCTCCTTGGAGACCGAGCCGTGGTGGGCGCGGGCGAGCAGCGGCGGCACGCCCTTCGCCGCCCCGGACTGGGCCATCACCTCGGCGGGCGGCGCCCCCTCGGGGGCGGGCTCGCCGGTCGCCCGCTCGTAGGCGATCTCGTTCAGCCGGTTGCAGAGCCGCTCGGCCAGCCGCCGGGAGTTGGCGAAGACGATCGTGGAGCGGTGTGCCTGCACGAGGTCCGCGATCCGCTCCTCCACGTGCGGCCAGATCGACGGCCGGTCGCCGCCCTCCCGGCCCTCCGAGGCGGGGGAGCCGCCCAGCTCGCCCATGTCCTCCACGGGCACGACCACCGACAGGTCGAACTCCTTGCCCGACGGTGGCCGCACGATCTCCACCGCGCGGGAGGGCGAGAGGAAGCGGGCGACCTCCTCGACCGGGCGGACCGTGGCCGACAGGCCGATCCGGCGCGCGGGGCGCGGCAGCAGCTCGTCGAGCCGCTCCAGGGTGAGCGCCAGGTGGGCGCCGCGCTTGGTGCCCGCGACCGCGTGCACCTCGTCCAGGATGACCGTCTCCACCCCGGACAGGGACTCCCGGGCGGCGGACGTCAGCATCAGGAACAGCGACTCGGGGGTGGTGATCAGGATGTCCGGCGGGCGGGTGGCCAGCGCGCGCCGCTCGGCGGCCGGGGTGTCGCCGGAGCGGATGCCGACCCGGATGTCCGGCTCGGGCAGCCCCAGCCGGACCGCCTCCTGGCGGATGCCGGTCAGCGGCGAGCGGAGGTTGCGCTCCACGTCGACGGCGAGGGCCTTCAGCGGGGAGACGTAGAGCACCCGGCAGCGCCTGACCGGTTCGGCGGGCACCGGGGACGAGGCCAGCTCGTCCAGGGAGGCGAGGAAGGCGGCCAGGGTCTTGCCGGAGCCGGTCGGCGCCACGACGAGGACGTCCGAGCCCGCGCCGATGGCCCGCCAGGCGCCCTCCTGGGCGGCCGTGGGCGCGGGGAAGGCCCCGGTGAACCACCCTCGGGTGGCCGGGGAGAAGGCGTCGAGCGCGGACGTGACCATGCTCCCCATCGTGCACCCCGCCACCGACAACCGCCCGGACCTGCGGAGATCCGGCCCCACCCGATTTCCGGAGCGGTGCGGTCCGGTTCGTCGGGGGTGCGGAGGGGGCGCAGAATGGACCCATGGAGAGGGGCGAGCGGGCACGGTACTGGCAGTACGCCGACCTGCCGGGGGTCGACCTCCTGCACGCCCACTACATCCGGAAGTCCTTCTCCCGGCACACCCACGAGAGCTTCGTCTTCGCCGCCGTCACCGACGGCGTCGAGGCCTTCCACCACGGCGACGACCTGGTCCGCGCCGGCCCCGGACAGATCGCCCTGGTGAACCCCGACACCCCGCACACCGGGTACGCGGCCGTCCCCGAGGGCTGGACCTACCGCACGATCTACCCCGACGCGGAACTCGTCCGCTCCATCGCCGCCGACGTGCTCGACCTGCGGGGCCCGGCCGGTTTCGTCCAGCCCGTCGTCGACGACCCGTACGCGGCCCGGCTCGTCGTCGGGATCCACCGGGCGGCCGAGGAGGGCAACGCGCTCGCCGCCGACAGCCTGCTCCGCCTGGTCACCGCCCGCCTGCTGCGCAGCCACGGCGGCCGGGTCCGGCCGCTCGCGCCCCGCGCGGCCGGTGCCCGGGACGCGGCACGCGCGCGTGCGGTCCTGGAGGAGCGGATGGCCGACCCGCCGACCCTGGAGCGGCTCGCCGCCGACCTCGGCACCAGCCCCTTCGCCCTGCTGCGGGCCTTCCGCGCCGCGTACGGCATGCCCCCGCACACCTGGCTCACCGACGCGCGCGTGCGGCGGGCCCGGCGGCTCCTGGACGCGGGGACCCCGCCGGCCGACGCGGCGGTCGCCGTCGGCTTCACCGACCAGCCGCACCTGAACCGCCACTTCACGCGGAGCGTCGGTGTCCCGCCCGGCGCCTACCAGCGGGCCCGGGGCCAGGCCCGCAAGAACGTACAAGACCTGGGACCGGGCACCCCGTAACGTCCCTGACGTGGCAGAACAGACAGCACCCCGCGTCACGGGCGGCATACGTGACGACTCCCCGCGCGCGGGAGGCCCCGCAGGCCCCGGCAAGCCCGACTCCGCCGTCGTCCGGGACGCGCTCGGCGTCGGCGTCGCCGTCGGCCTCTCCGGCTTCGCCTTCGGGGTGACCTCGGCGGGCGCCGGGCTCACCCTCCTGCAGACCTGCGCCCTCAGCCTCCTCGTCTTCACCGGCGCCTCGCAGTTCGCCCTCGTCGGCGCGCTCGCGGGCGGCGGGAACCCGTTCACGGCCGCCGCCGGGGCCTTCTTCCTCGGCACCCGCAACGCCTTCTACGGGCTGCGCCTCTCCCAGCTGCTCTCGCTGCCGAAGCCCGTCCGGCCGTTCGCCGCCCAGTGGGTCATCGACGAGACCACCGCCGTGGCCCTCGCCCAGCCCGACCGCAGGTCCGCCCGGCTCGGCTTCACCGTCACCGGGCTCTCGCTCTACGTCCTGTGGAACCTCACCACCCTGCTGGGCGCGCTCGGCGCCGAGGCCATCGGCGACACCGCCGCCTGGGGCCTGGACGCCGCCGGGCCCGCCGTCTTCCTCGCGCTCCTCGCCCCCATGCTGAAGACCGCGACCGAACGGGCCACCGCCGGGATCGCCGTCATCCTCGGCCTGGGCCTGCTGCCGGTGCTCCCGGCCGGGGTGCCCGTCCTGGTCGCGGCGCTCGCCGCGCCCGCCGTCCTCTGGTTCCGGGGCCGGCGCGCCCAGCGGGAGGGCGGCACGGAGAACCGCGCGGGGAACCGTACGAAGAACCGCACCGAGGAGGGGGACCGGTGAACGGCACCCAGGTCTGGATCGCGATCGGCCTCACCGTCGCCGGCTGCTACCTGGTCAAACTGATCGGGCTGCTCGTGCCGGCCGAGGCCCTGGAGCGCCCGCTCGTCCAGCGGCTCGCCGCGCTCCTCCCCGTCGCCCTGCTCGCGGCGCTCACCGCCCAGCAGACCTTCGGCACGGGCTCCGCGCTCGCCTTCGACGCCCGCGCCGCCGGGCTCGCCGCCGCCGCGCTCGCGCTCGTCCTGCGCGCCCCCTTCCTGGTCGTCGTCGGGGCCGCCGTCGCCGTCACGGCCGGCGTACGGGCCCTCGGCGGCTGAAAGCCGCGACCACGCGCGCGTACCCGCCTTCCGTACGTGCTCAAGGCACTGCCGGACCGGATGCCGCGACCACGCGCGCGCGTACCCGTCGGCCGGGGCCCGACGACCCGTACGGCCTGGGACGGCGGCCACGCGCGCCCGCCCGCCTCTCACCGGTCCCCGGTCGGCTCAGCCGTCCAGCGGGCGGCCGTACGCGCGCAGCGTCCGCAGGGCCTCGATCGTGACGACCGGACGCCACTCCAGGGCGGAACCCGGTGCCCAGGCCCGCCACCGGATCGGCCAGCCGCCGTCCTCGGCCTGCTCCGCCGCGAGGAAGTCCAGCGAGCGCCCCAGCTCCTCGTCGGTGAACCAGTCGCGGGCGAGCGAGTCCGGCACGCGCGCGTAGTCGTGCGGAAAGTGGTGCTCGCCGGGCGCGTACCCCTCGGACACCGGGAAGTCCTCCGGCCGGTCCGGGTCCAGCACGGCGAGGCCCTGCGCGCGGACCAGCCGCCCGAGCCGGTCGGCCGCCGCCCGCGCGCGGGACCGGTCCGGGGCCGAGTCGAGGAAGGCGACCGCGGCCAGCACCTCGTACGGATGCGACTTCTCCAGCGACTCCACCGCCGTCCAGCAGAACTCGGTCGCCCGGAACAGCCAGGCGTGCCAGACCTGGTTGCGGTGGAGCGCGCCGACCACCGGCCCGGTCGACAGCAGCTCCCCGGGGGGATCGTCGAGCACCGGCACGAACGGGGCCGCCGGGTAGCCGCGTTGCGACGGATGGACCGCGGGCAGCGCCCCCTCGTGGGTGGAGACCGCCGTCAGATAGCGGCAGATCCGCTCCACCCGCGGCCCGCCGCACCGGCCGATCGAGTCCAGCACGCGCAGCGCGTGCGCGGTGTGCAGCGGCTGGCTGACCGGGCCGCGCAGATCGGGTTCCAGCGCGTGGCCGTAACCGCCGTCCTCGTTGAGGTACGCCGACAGGGCCGCCTCGACCTGGTCCGCGCCGCCGCGCCGGAAGTGGTAGGCGAACCGGCGCTGTTCGAGGACGCGGGCCGTCAGCCAGACGAACCGTTCGGCGCGCGCCAGCGGAGATCCGGGGGCCGGCGGGACGGAGGACGGGGCGGAGAGGGGTTTTTCGGCCATGCATCCGACGGTAGGGCGGAACGGCGCGGTGACAAGCCCCGGCGGACGGGCTGCACTCTTGGGAGCGGGATACTGGTGTCATGCGGTTGACGATTTTCTGGGAACGGATGGCCGACCACTTCGGCGGCTCCTACGCCGACTCCTTCGCGCGCGACCACGTCCTGTCCGACCTCGGCGGCCGGACCGTCCACGAGGCGCTGGACGCAGGCTGGGAGGCGAAGGACGTGTGGCGGGCGGTCTGCTCGGCCATGGACGTCCCGGCCGACAAGCGCTGAACCACGGAGGACCGCCCCGCCCCGGGAAGCCTCCGGACGGGCGGCCCGGGACGATCGGCGACCACCCTGGCGGGAATGTCCGCCGGGTGCGCGAGACTGGCGGGGTGGCCCCGACAGACGACACCGAGATGACCGCCCAGAAGCCGCTGACGACGACCGGCGACGCCCGGAGCGACGGGGACGGCGCGCCCGCGTCGCCCGGCGCGCTCGCCACCGGCCCCGGAGACGGACCTCCCGCCGGAGTCCTCGGCCCCGCCCGCGCCTCCGGGGCGCGCATGCCCCGCTGGCTGCCCCGCGCGATGGTCCTGGCCCTCGCCCTCTACGCCTGCTTCCAACTCGGCGACTGGGCCTTCCACCAGCTCGTCGGCCTGCTCGTCAACATCCTCCTCGCGTTCTTCCTGGCACTCGCCATCGAGCCGGCCGTCGGCCGCATGGCCGCGCGCGGCATGCGGCGGGGACTCGCCACCTTCCTGGTCTTCTTCGGCGTCCTGATCGCCGGCATCGGCTTCGTCGTCCTGCTCGGCTCGATGCTCGCGGGCCAGATCGTCGACATGGTCGGCAACTTCCCCCAGTACCTCGACTCGCTCATCAACTGGAGCAACCAGACCTTTCACACCGACCTCTCCCGGGTCGAGGTGCAGGACAGCCTCCTCAAGTCGGACTGGCTGCAGAAGTACGTCCAGAACAGCGCCAGCGGCGTCCTCGACGTCTCCGCGACCCTCCTCGGCGGCCTCTTCAGACTGCTGACGATCTTCCTCTTCGCCTTCTACTTCGCCGCCGACGGGCCCCGGCTGCGCCGCTCGCTCTGCTCCGTCCTGCCGCCCGCCCGGCAGGCCGAGGTGCTGCGCGCCTGGGAGATCGCGGTGGACAAGACCGGCGGCTACCTCTACTCGCGCGGCCTGATGGCGCTGATCTCCGGCATCGCCCACTTCGTGCTCCTCGAGATCCTCGGCGTGCCCTACGCGCCCGCGCTCGGTGTCTGGGTCGGCCTGGTCTCGCAGTTCATCCCCACCATCGGCACCTACCTGGCCGGCGCCCTGCCGATGCTGATCGCCTTCACGGTGAACCCCTGGTACGCGCTGTGGGTGCTCGGCTTCGTCGTGGTCTACCAGCAGTTCGAGAACTACGTCCTCCAGCCCAAGCTGACCTCCAAGACGGTGGACATCCACCCGGCGGTGGCCTTCGGCTCGGTCATCGCGGGCACCGCCCTTCTCGGCGCCGTCGGCGCGCTGATCGCCATTCCGGCCGTCGCCACCCTCCAGGCGTTCCTCGGGGCGTACGTGAAGAGGTACGACGTCACTGACGACCCCCGGGTGCACGGCCACCGCCGCTACGGCGAAGCGGTCCTGGCCCGGCTCCAGAAGGCCCTCCAGCACAAGAAGGACGGCCCGGGGGAACCGGAGGAGAAGGCGGTCGAGGCGGCGGGGACGGCCGAGGGACCGGGCGAGGAGCGGCCCGTTCCGGAGGAGCGCTGACCGGCGGGGCCCGGCCGGCGGAAGCGCTGCTCGGGAGGGGGCCGGGGTCAACGAGCCGTGTCCCGGTTCAGCCGTCAGAAGGGTGTTTCCGCGATCGGCGGGAACCCGTCCGATGAGCCTCCTAGCGTACGGACTGCCCGCGCCGACGCGGGCGACACGAGGAGGAACAGTGCCATCGTCCTGCGACCCCCGCCACGCCCCCGTCGGTGACGTGGACGGGGCTCTCATGGTGATCGATTCCCGTCTCAAGGCCGTCCACGACGGCAAGGCAGGGACCGACCCGGAGGAGCAGAGACTGATCGACCAGCTCGCCGCGTCCCTCGACCTCCAAGGGGTCCACGACCTGCTGGACGGCACCTGCACCCTCGTCTACATGTTCATGAACTGGCTGCGCAGGGCCCACGAGGAGCACGACCGGGACGTCATCGAGTACGTCGTCCCCAGCCTGGTCACCACCCTGCGCATGATGCCCAGGACGGTCAGCCCCGAGGCCATCCCGACCATGGCCGGGATGGCGATCGCGGCGGGCACCGGCCTGAGCCCCAGCCTCTGGCGCCGCCAGTACGGGGACTGGACGACGGAGGAGATGACCGCCCTGGAGGCCACGGCCCTGCTGCTCGCCGAGCACATCAACCGCATCGCGGGCGACCGCGACTTCGCCACCCGCCTGATCGGCGACGCCCTGTCCCGCGCCGACGAGGACCACCGGAACGGGACCCTGGAGGACTGAGCGGCCGACCCCGCCGAGCGGCCGAGGCCCTGACACCTGCCCCCTGAACGCGGGTGCCCCTTCCCGGGCGCGGGCGGCCGGACCACGGGTCCCGAGGACCGGTCGCCGGTGCGCGAAGCGGTCGCCGGCCGGGAGAGCGGGGGCGGAGGCCGGGACAGGCAGGAAGGGCGGGGCAGGGGCGGGCAGGAGGGGCAGGAGGGCGGGGGCGGAGGCAGGGCTTACGGGCCCGTCAGCCACGTGGTGTACCAGGCGCGGAAGTCGGTGCCGGTCGGCGTGAAGCCGCCCCAGTCCGGGTCGAGGTCCCAGACCTCACCGGCGTGGGGACCGTTCAGGACCAGCCGGGAGAACACGCCGCAGCCCTGCTCGGCCAGGGCGAGCGTGCCCCGCGTCAGCGCCTCGGTCTCCGCCGTCCCGAGGCGGCCGGGCCGGGGAGCGGCGAGGGGGAACGGCTCCGCGAGGCGGCCGGGCCGCCGGTCCTCCCGCCACTCGTCGTCCACGGCCCACGCGTCGTCCGCCTCCGGGCGGGGGACGGTCAGCGGCAGCAGCCCGTGGGCCGGTCCGGCCGGGCCGTCGCCCACCGCCGCGACGAAGGAGCGGTACTCCCCGGGCAGCGCGACGCCGTGGGCCTCCTCGAAGGCCCGGATCTCGCGCTCCGGCAGCGGGCGGGACAGCGCGTAGCGGTGCGTGCCGGCCCCGAAGCGCCGCAGGTCGGGGTCGTGCGCGGCCAGCTCGCGGAGACGGGCGCGAACGGCCCCCGCGTCCCAGCCGCCCCCCGGGGTCTCCGGCCGGTTCTCCGCCCGGTGCTCTCCCTGGTCTCCCATCCGGCGACCGTACCAACGGGGTTCCGGGCCTGCTCCGGGGCGGTTCCGGACCGGTCGAGGGCGGTGCGCCGGGGTTGTCCACAGGTCCGCGTGGCGCGCTTGACATGAAAATCGAACATCTATTCTCATGAAGGTTCCGGCCCCTGGAATCGCGGGCAGCGAGGCGAGTTGTCCACAGGTCGGAGAGACGCGAGGGCCCGTTGTCAGTGGCAGGGGTTAGCGTCTTTCACATGAAGCGATCGACTCAGACACCCCGGGTGGAACCCATGGCAGGAACCGACCGCGAGAAGGCGCTCGACGCCGCGCTCGCACAGATTGAACGCCAATTCGGCAAGGGCGCCGTGATGCGCATGGGCGACCGTACCCAGGAGCCGATCGAGGTGATCCCCACCGGATCGACCGCCCTCGACGTCGCCCTGGGCGTCGGCGGCCTGCCGCGCGGCCGTGTCGTGGAGATCTACGGCCCGGAGTCCTCCGGCAAGACGACCCTGACCCTGCACGCCGTGGCCAACGCGCAGAAGGCCGGCGGCCAGGTCGCCTTCGTCGACGCCGAGCACGCCCTCGACCCCGAGTACGCCCGCAAGCTGGGCGTCGACATCGACAACCTCATCCTGTCCCAGCCGGACAACGGCGAGCAGGCCCTTGAGATCGTCGACATGCTGGTCCGCTCCGGCGCCCTCGACCTCATCGTCATCGACTCCGTCGCCGCGCTCGTCCCGCGCGCGGAGATCGAGGGCGAGATGGGCGACTCCCACGTGGGTCTCCAGGCCCGTCTGATGAGCCAGGCCCTCCGGAAGATCACCAGCGCCCTCAACCAGTCCAAGACCACCGCGATCTTCATCAACCAGCTCCGCGAGAAGATCGGCGTGATGTTCGGCTCGCCGGAGACCACGACCGGTGGCCGCGCGCTCAAGTTCTACGCCTCGGTGCGCATCGACATCCGCCGCATCGAGACCCTCAAGGACGGCACCGAGGCGGTCGGCAACCGCACCCGCTGCAAGGTCGTGAAGAACAAGGTCGCGCCGCCGTTCAAGCAGGCCGAGTTCGACATCCTCTACGGCCAGGGGATCAGCCGCGAGGGCGGCCTGATCGACATGGGCGTGGAGCACGGCTTCGTTCGCAAGGCCGGTGCCTGGTACACGTACGAGGGCGACCAGCTCGGCCAGGGCAAGGAGAACGCCCGCAACTTCCTCAAGGACAACCCCGACCTCGCCAACGAGATCGAGCGGAAGATCAAGGAGAAGCTGGGCGTCGGCGTCCGCCCCGAGGCCGCGAAGGCCGAGCCGGGCACCGACGCGGAGGCCCCGGCGGACGCGGCCGGCGCGGACGACGCGAAGGCCGCCCCCGCCACGGCGGCCAAGACCGCCAAGGCGACCAGGGCCACCGCGGCCAAGAGCTGACACGGTGACCCGTCGCGCCGCATGGCCGGGTGACGGCTCCGACCCGTCGAGGGCCGGGAAGGAGCCGTCACCCCAGGATCCGGCCGAGCGGGCGCGGGCGATCTGCCTGCGCCTGCTCACCGGAACCCCCCGCACGCGCAAGCAGCTGGCCGACGCCCTGCGCAAGCGGGAGATCCCCGACGACGTCGCCGAGGAGGTCCTCGCCCGCTTCGAGGACGTCGGCCTCATCGACGACGCCGCCTTCGCGGGCGCCTGGGTGGAGTCCCGGCACCACGGGCGGGGCCTCGCCCGCCGGGCCCTCGCCCGCGAGCTGCGCACCAAGGGCGTCGACCCCGGCCTCGTCCAGGAGGCCGTCGGGCAGCTCGACTCCGAGCGGGAGGAGGCCACCGCCCGCGAACTGGTCGAGCGCAAGCTCCGCTCCACCCGCGGCCTCGACCGCAACCGCAGGCTCAGACGCCTCGCCGGCATGCTCGCCCGCAAGGGATACCCGGAGGGCATGGCGCTGAGAGTCGTCCGCCGGGCCCTGGAGGAGGAGGGCGAGTCCACCGACGGCCTGGAGGAGGGCTACTGAGCACCGCCCCGGGCCGTCGGGGAACCGCCGGGCCGGCGACCCCGCCGGTCTGACGCCGCGGGCCGGCCGGACGGCCCGTGCCGGTCAGGCCAGGTGCCGGCGGGAGGGGGCGCGGCGGTGCGGCGCGCTCCTGGTGGGGACCAGGACGGGGAGGCCCGCCGCCTTCCACGCCTGGAACCCGCCGATCAGGTCCGTCGCGCGGTGCAGTCCCAGCCGCCGCAGGGACTCCGCCGCCAGCGAGGAGGCGTACCCCTCGTCGCAGAACACCACCACCCGCAGGTCGTGGCCGGTCGCCTGCGGGGCCCGGTGGCTGCCCAGCGGATCGAGCCGCCACTCCAGCTCGTTCCGCTCCACGACCAGCGCGCCCGGGACCAGCCCGTCCCGCTCGCGCAGGGCCGCGTACCGGGTGTCGACCAGGAGCGTGCCGCCCGCCCGGTACTCCTCGTACGCCGTCCGGGCGTCGACCCGGTCGAGACCGGAGCGGACCCGTTCCAGGAGGTCGTCGATGCCGACGCGCTCGCCGCTCACTGCCAGTCCTCCGGGCGCTCGACCTGCTCCAGGCGGAGCACCGGGCCGGTCCGGCTGAAGCGCCGGATCAGCGGGAGCGGCGGGTAGTAGGCGTGCACCGACACCGCGTGGGTGTCCGGGGAGGGGTTCAGTACCTCGTGGACATGGTCCCGGCCGAAGGCGCGGCCGTCGCCCGCGCCGAGCCGCCGGGAGCGGTCGAGGCCGTCGGCCAGCTCCAGGGTCTTCCAGCCGCCCGCCGGGAGGCGGACGGCGAGCGCGTGCTCGGTCAGGTCGCCGCGCGCGGTGGCGAAGGCGCCGAAGGAGTCGGCGTGGTCGTGCCAGCCGGTGCCCGTGCCGGGCGGCCAGCCGATCAGCCACGCCTCACTGCCGCCGGGACCGTCGAGCCGCACCCAGGTGCGGCCCTCCGGATCCAGCGGCAGGGAGTCGACGAGGGCACGGTCGGCGGCGGTGCGCCGGACGAAGTCGAGCAGCTCGGCCGCCGTCGGCGGCCCGGAGGCCGGCCGGGAGCCGGCGGCGGAGGGCACGGCGGCGGAGGGCACGGGGGCGGGGACGGGGACGGCGGAGGAAGGAACGGGGGAGGGGGAAAGGGATGACGCGGACGAGGGAACGACAGAAGACGCGGGCACGGGGACCGTCCTGGAATCGCCGGGACGCGCGCCCCGGGGAACGAGACCGGCGGAGGGCCCGGAAAGGGGGCACCGCAGGCGTGCCGGACGGACGTCCGGGACCGGGAGGGGCGCGCGGGGGAAAGGGGAGCGAGTTCAGCGGGACGGGCGACACACGCAGCCCGCATAGCGGATCAGGTCCATATGGACCCTCCGCCACAGGCGCACATCGGTGTCGGTCACGCTTCGGAGTACACCACGCGCGCCCGCGCGAATCAATGCACGTCCGCGGTCCGGTCGTGCCCCGCGACCGCCTCGGCCGGGGCCGGGACCTCGGCCGGGACGGGCCGCTCATGTCCCGCCTCGCGGGCCCGGCGGCCCTCCTCGCCCCCGCGCGCGTCCCCCTGCTCCCGCTCCTGCCCCTGCTCCTTCTTCTCCCGCTTCCGTGCCTTCGCCTCGCGCTTGTCCTTGCTCTCGGCCTTGCCCTGGGTCTTGTCCTCGTCCCCGCCGGAGTCCCCGCCGGAGTCCCCGTCGGAATCCTCGGCGCCGTCCTCGGCCGGGGCGCTGCCGCGGGCGGCGTCCGCCGCCGCGTGGAGCTCCTCGGGCCGTACCCCGGCGAAGGCGGCGACCAGGTGGCCGTCCGGCCGTACCAGCAGGACGGCGTGGGCGGGGGCGCCCGGGTAGGCGTCGGTGACCAGCACCTCCGAGGCCACCGGCAGGGCCTCCACGGCCTCCTCCAGGCGGGGCATCAGACCGGCCGTCCGCCAGTGGCGGCGCTCCCAGACCCCGGTGCCGGGGGCGACCAGGAGCACCAGGAACCGGGCCTGCCCGAGCCGGTCCCGGAGCCGTACCGTCGTGTCGTCGGGGGCCGTCACCCGGACGTCCTCGACGGGGGCGCCCAGCGGCGTGCCCACCGGGATCATCCCCTCGGTGAAGGGCGCCGCCAGCGGCGAGTGCGGATGGGCGGGCGAGGCGCCCAGCGGGCCCCGGCCCAGGTGCCCGTCGGCCAGCAGCGCGTCGTGGGCGCGCGTCACGCCCGGCAGGTAGGTGCGCAGCCCCCCGCCGCCCCGCAGCACCGGAAGCGCCTGGTCGGCGGCGCGCAGCCGGGCGGCGACGGCCGTCCGGCGCTCGCTCTGGTAGCTGTCGAGCAGTGTGTCGGGGGCGGCCCGGTGCCAGACCAGGCCGAGCTTCCAGGAGAGGTTGTCGACGTCCCGCAGCCCCTCGTCGAGGCCCTGGGTGCCGACCGCGCCGAGCAGGTGGGCCGCCTCCCCGGCGAGCAGCACCCGCTCCACGCGCCAGCGGCGGGCGAGCCGGTGGTGCAGGGTGTGGACGCCGGTGTCGAGGAGCTCGTACGGGGGAGTGGTGCCCTCGCACCAGCCGGCCAGCGTCTCGCGGATCCGGGTCACCAGCGCGTCCGGGGTGACCAGGTCGCCGCGCGGCGGCAGCAGCCAGTCGATCCGCCACACCCCGTCGGGCAGCGGCCGGGCGGTGACCTCCTCGCCGACCCCGCGCCACGGCGGCTGGCGGTGCAGCAGGGACTCGCCGGGCCAGGGGAGTTCGGTGCGCAGCGCGGCGACCGCGTGCCGCTCGACGGCCGTGCGGCCCGGGAAGCGGACGCCGAGCAGCTTGCGCACGGTCGAGCGGGCGCCGTCGCAGCCGACCAGGTGGCTGCCCCGCCACCAGGTGCCGGCCGGGCCGCGGGTGTGCGCGGTGACGCCGGTGCGATCCTGCTCGACGGTGTCGAGGCGGGCGTCCGTGACCAGCCGGACGAGCGGTTCGCGGGCGATGGCGTCGCGCAGCCCGCGCGCCAGGGCGTGCTGCGGAATGTGCAGCGGAGCGGCCGGGACGGCGGGCTCCGCCGGGTCCTCGGACCACTCCTCGGTGCCGCCGAGCCCCAGGCCGAAGGCGACCTGGCGGGTGGGCCGCCGGCCCCGGGTGCCGCGCCAGCCGACCCAGCGCAGCCCCTCGTCGCGGACGGTGGCACAGCCCAGCCGCTCGACCAGCGCGGCCATGTCGGCGCGCAGCACGACGCTCCGCGCCGGGCGCGGCTCCTCCTTGCCGGAGGTCTCGTCGAGGACGACGCTGGGCACGCCCTGCGCGGCGAGCGCGAGGGAGAGCGCGAGGCCGACAGGCCCCGCGCCCACGATGATCACCGGGTCCACGGCGCGGCTCCAAAAGGCCGGAAAGTCATGGGGGCAGCACAGCAGAGTGTGGCACGAGCCCGGTGCTTGATCACAGACCGTATGCAACCCAGTCAGGGTGTTTTGCGTCAAGTGACCTGGTGGACGTGGGGCGGGCGGTGCCCGCCCGGAGGCGGTCCCGGGCGCCCCGGCGGCCCCTTCGGGCCCCACCGGAACCGCCGGCCCCGCCGCGGGCTCCCGGAGCCGGGGGCTCCGGTGCCGGCGACGGGGCCGGAACTCGTCGGGGCGTCAGGCGCTGCCGACGTCGACCACGGGGACGACGACGGTCTTCGTCGCGGCGGACTTGCGGCCCTGCCGCAGCCGCTTCTCCAGGAGGGCGGCGAGACGGGTGAGGAGCGCGTTGATCACGATGTAGATCAGGGCGATGACCGTGAAGGTGGCGATCGTGTTGGCGCCGTAGTTGGCGGTGATCTGCCGGTTCTGGCTGAGCAGTTCGCCGAAGCCGAGCATGGCGCCGCCGAGCGCGGTGTCCTTCACGATGACGACGAGCTGGCTGACCAGGGCGGGCAGCATGACCGTGACGGCCTGCGGCAGCAGCACGTACAGCATGGTCTGGCCCTTGCGCATGCCGAGCGCCACGGCCGCGTCGCCCTGGCCCCGGGGGAGCGAGAGGACACCGGCGCGGACGACCTCGGCGATGACGGAGGCGTTGTAGAGCACCAGGCCGGTGACGACCGCGTACAGGGGGCGGAAGTCGGAGCTGATGGGCGTGTAGGCCGCGTAGACGGCGCTGGAGAACATCATCAGCAGCAGCACGGGGATGGCGCGGAAGAACTCGACGACCGCGCCGACCGGGACCCGCACCCAGCGGTGGTCGGAGAGCCGGCCGATGCCCAGGGCCGCGCCGAGCGGCAGCGCGATGAGGATGGAGAGGGCGGCGGCCTTCAGGGTCTCGACGAGACCGGGCAGCAGGTAGGTCGTCCACACCCGGGAGTCGGTGGCGAACGGGCTCCACTTGTCGGCCGAGAGCTGGTTCTTGTCGGCCAGGGCGGAGAGCACCCAGAAGGCCACCAGGCCGAGGACGGCGAGGAAGACGATCGTGTAGACGACGTTGCGGAGTCGGGCCTTGGGGCCGGGGACGTCGTAGAGGACGGAGCTCATCGCTTCACCGCCAGTCGCTTGGCCGCCCAGCCCAGGATCAGGCCGGTGGGGAGGGTGAGGACTATGAAGCCGAAGGCGAAGAGGGCGAAGACCGTGAAGAGGGCCTGGGCCTCGTTCTCGATCATCTCCCGCATCAGCAGGGCCGCCTCGGCGGCGCCGATCGCCGCCGCCACCGTGGTGTTCTTGGTGAGGGCGATGATCACGTTGGCGAGCGGGGTGACCGCCGCGCGGAACGCCTGCGGCAGCACGATCGCCGTGAGCACCTGCGTGAAGCTCATGCCGAGCGCGCGGGCCGCCTCGGCCTGGCCGGCCGGGACCGTGTTGATGCCCGAGCGCAGCGCCTCGCAGACGAAGGTGCCGGTGTACGCGGTGAGGCCGAGCACGGCCAGCCGGAACCCGGTCTCCTTGAAGTCCTCACCGCCGAGGGTGATGGCGAGGGTCTGGTCCAGGACGAAGGAGCAGGCCACGATGACGACCGTCAGCGGAGTGTTGCGGACGACGTTGACGTACGCGGTGCCGAAGCCGCGCATCAGAGGGACCGGGCTGACCCGCATGGCGGTCAGGACGGTGCCCCAGACCAGCGAGCCGATCGCCGAGTAGAGGGCGAGCTGTGCCGTCACCCAGAAGGCACCGAGCAGGTCGTACTGCCCGGAATCAAGAAAGTCGAACACGATGCCCCGCGCTCTCCCCTGGTGGTCGGTCGGTCGGACGTCCGGCCGGTGCGTGCGCGGCGGCCGGAGGGCGGGCGGACGGCCGCCACCGTACGGAGGCGGCGGCCGTCACGGCCCGGTCGCGGGCGGGGGTGGGTTGGGGCTCCACCGAGGCCCGCGCGGGAGGTTGGTCAGTTCGCGATCTTCGGCGCGGGCTCGTTCTTGTAGCCGGACGGGCCGAAGTTCTGCTGGACGAGCTTGTCCCAGGTGCCGTCGGACACCATCTTCTCCAGGGCCTTGTTGATCTTGCCCTTGAGCTCGGAGTCGCCCTTCTTGATGCCGATGCCGTAGTTCTCGTCGCTCATGGAGAGGCCCGCGAGCTTGAACTTGCCCTGGTGCTCCTTCTGCGAGGCGTAGCCCGCGAGGATGGAGGCGTCGGTGGTGAGGGCGTCGACGCGCTTGTTCTCCAGGCCGGTGAGGCACTCGGAGTAGCCGCCGAGCTGCTGGAGGTCGGCCTTCGGGGCCAGCTTGTCCTTGACGTTCTGCGCGGACGTCGAGCCGGTCACCGAACAGAGCTTCTTGGAGTTGAGGTCCTCGACCTTGGTGATCGTGGCGTCGTCGGCGCGGACCAGCAGGTCCTGGTGGGTCAGGAAGTACGGACCGGCGAAGTCGACCTCCTTCAGGCGCTTCTCGTTGATCGAGTAGCTCGCGACGACGAACTTCACGTCGCCGTTCTTGATGAGGTTCTCGCGCTCGGCCGAGGGGGCCTGCTTCCAGTTGATCTTGTCCTCGGAGAAGCCCAGCTCCTTGGCCACGTACTTGGCGACGTCGACGTCGAAGCCCGTGTAGGCGCCGTCCGGGGTCTTCAGGCCGAGACCCGGCTGGTCGAACTTGATGCCGATGGTGATCTTGTCGCCGTTGCTGCCGGAGTCCGTGCCGGTGCCGCAGGCGGTGGCGGTCAGGGCGAGGACGACGGCGGCCGCGGCGGCCGCGGAGGCGTTGCGAAGCTTCATGGTGAACGTCCCTTGGTTAGGCGTGAGTTGCGAAGACTGGGTCGTCGACCCGCTCAGTGGTGAAGGATCTTGGAGAGGAAGTCCTTGGCCCGGTCGCTGCGCGGGTTGCTGAAGAACTCCTCCGGGGTGGCCTGCTCGATGATCCGGCCGTCGGCCATGAAGACGACCCGGTCGGCCGCCGAGCGGGCGAAGCCCATCTCGTGCGTCACCACGACCATCGTCATGCCCTCGCGGGCCAGCTGCTGCATGACCTCCAGGACCTCGTTGATCATCTCGGGGTCCAGCGCGGAGGTGGGCTCGTCGAACAGCATCACCTTCGGGCCCATCGCCAGCGCGCGGGCGATCGCCACGCGCTGCTGCTGGCCGCCGGAGAGCTGCGCCGGGTACTTCTCGGCCTGCGCGGCCACGCCCACCCGCTCCAGCAGGGCGCGGGCCTTGGTCTCCGCGGCCTTCTTCTCCGTCCGCCGGACCTTGATCTGACCCAGCATCACGTTTTCGAGCACCGTCTTGTGCGCGAAAAGGTTGAAGGACTGGAAGACCATGCCGACGTCCGACCGCAGCCGGGCCAGTTCCCTGCCCTCCGCGGGCAGCGGCTTCCCGTCGATCGTGATCGTGCCCTCGTCGATGGTCTCCAGGCGGTTGATCGTGCGGCACAGCGTCGACTTGCCGGACCCGGAGGGCCCGATGACGACGACGACTTCACCACGGCCGATCGTGAGATCGATGTCCTGCAGCACGTGCAGCGCGCCGAAGTGCTTGTTCACTCCGGACAGGACGACCAGGTCCGCCTGGGACCGGGGGGCGTCCTCGTGGTCCTTGGACGCTGACACTTCGCTCATCGGCCTCTTGCTCCGTCCTCCTCGGTTGGGAGGACACTAGAGACACGTTCGGATGATCGTCATCACATCTGAGCGGAAATTGAGGATAACGATAGGGCCACGCACGGCCACCCACCGTGAGGGCGGCCCCCGGAGCCGTACCGGCTCAGTAACGGAAGCCCGCGCTCCGCCCAGGGGCACTTGACTGCGACCTCACCCGTGGGCGTTCATGGGCGTTCATGCCCGAACCGGTGCACGTGCGGCGAACGAGAGGAGAAGACCATGCGACTGCTGCTCGTCGAGGACGACGACCACGTCGCCGCGGCCCTCTCCGCCATCCTCGCCAAGCACGGCTTCGCCGTCACCCACGCCCGCAACGGCGAGGAGGCCCTCCAGGCCGTCCTGCCCACCGCGCAGGGCGACCGGCCCTCGTACGGGGTGATCCTCCTCGACCTCGGCCTGCCCGACCAGGACGGCTACCAGGTCTGCGCCCGCGTCCGGAAGCTCACCACCACGCCGATCATCATGGTGACCGCCCGCAGCGACGTCCGCTCCCGCATCCACGGGCTCAACCTCGGCGCCGACGACTACGTCGTCAAGCCCTACGACCCCGGCGAGCTGCTCGCCCGCATCCACGCCGTCTCCCGGCGCACCACCGGCCCCGCCGACGACGCCCCCGCCGGTACGGGCTCCGCCGACGGCGCCGTCCTCAGCCTCGGCGCCGTCGCCGTCGAACTCCCCACCCGGCGGGTCAGCGTCGGGGGCGAACCCGTCGCCCTCACCCGCAAGGAGTTCGACCTCCTCGCCCTCCTCGCCCAGCGGCCCGGCGTCGTCTTCCGCCGCGAGCAGATCATCAGCGAGGTCTGGCAGACCAGTTGGGAGGGGACCGGGCGCACCCTGGAGGTGCACGTGGCCTCGCTCCGCTCCAAGCTGCGGATGCCCGCCCTGATCGAGACCGTGCGGGGCGTCGGCTACCGCCTGGTCGCACCCGCCGCGTAACCCCCGGCCGTCCCGCCCGTGCGCACCCGTCTCCTCCCCCTCCTCATCGTCCTCATGGCCGGGGTCCTGCTCGCCCTCGGCTTCCCGCTCGCCGCCAGCCTCGCCGCCGCCGAACAGCAGCGGGTCGTCGTCGACCGCCTCGACGACTCCGCCCGCTTCGCCGCCCTCGCCCAGTTCGTCGGCGACCTCACCGCCGCCGGCGACGAGCGCCGCACCGCGCTCCGCGGCGAGATCGACAGCTACCACGACGTCTACGACATCCGGGCCGGCATCTTCTACCGCGACAACCGGGCCATGGCCGCCGCCCCCGAGGACTGGGTCGTCCCCTACGAGGGGGAGGGCCGCCGCGCCTTCAACGAGGCCCTGCTCGGCCGCCGCAGCCACGACCCGCCACAGGTCTGGCCCTGGGACCCGCACGCCCGCCTGGTCGTCGCCTCCCCGGTCGTCCGCGACGGCGACGTCATCGCCGTCGTCGTCACCGACTCGCCCACCGGCGCTCTGCGCTCCCGCATCCTGCACGGCTGGCTGGTCATCTTCGCCGGCGAGGCCGCCGCCATGCTGCTCGCCGTCGCCGCCGCCGTACGCCTCACCGGCTGGGTGCTGCGGCCGGTACGGGTGCTCGACTCCGCCACCCACGACATCGCCACCGGCCGGATGAAGTCCCGCGTCGTCGTCTCCGGCGGGCCGCCCGAACTGCGCCGCCTGGCCCGCTCGTTCAACGAGATGGCCGACCACGTCGAGGAATCCCTCGAACAGCAGCGGGCGTTCGTCGCCGACGCCTCCCACCAGCTCCGCAACCCGCTGGCCGCCCTCCTGCTCCGGATCGAGCTCCTCGCCCTCGAACTCCCCGAGGGGAACGCGGAGATCGCCTCCGTGCGCACCGAGGGCAAGCGGCTCGCCCAGGTCCTCGACGACCTCCTCGACCTGGCCCTCGCCGAGCACGCCGCCGCCGACCTGCGGCTCACCGACGTCGGCGCCCTCGCCGCCGAGCGGATCGCCTCCTGGCGGCCGGTCGCCGACGAGAAGGGCGTCGTCCTGACGGGGGAGTGCGGGGCGGTGACCGGCTGGGCGGACCCGGTGGCCCTCTCCAGCGCCCTCGACGCGGTGATCGACAACGCGCTGAAGTTCACCCCCGAGGGCGAGCGGGTGACCGTCGAGGTCCGCCCGGTGCGGGACGCCGTCGAGGTCCGCGTCGCCGACCTCGGCCCCGGCCTCACCGAGGAGGAGCTCGCCCGCGTCGGCGACCGCTTCTGGCGCTCGGGCCGGCACCAGAACGTCCGGGGCTCCGGACTCGGCCTCTCCATCGCCCGCGTCCTGCTCACCGCGGGCGGCGGCGGCATCGCCTTCGCCCGGAACGAGCCGCACGGACTGCGCGTGACGGTCCGCGTGCCGCGGCACGCCCCGGCCGACGACGGCGCCGGTCCCGCACCGCTCAGGGCTTGACCGAGCGGTAGTAGCGGCGGGCGCCCTCGTGCAGGGCGAGCGGCTCCGTGTACACGGCCGTCCGCAGGTCCACCAGCTGCGCCGGGTGCACCTGGCCGCCGATCCGGTCCCGGCTGCCGATCACCGACCGGGTGAAGCCCTCCACCAGCGCGGGATCGGCCTCGGCCGTCGTCACCAGCAGGTTCGCCACCGCCAGCGTCTCCACCGGCTGCCCGTACTGCGCGGCCGCGTAGGCGTCGGCCGGGATCATCGCCGAGCGGTAGTGGCGGGTCGACTCGCCCACGTCCCGCAGCGCCTGCACCAGCGTCGGATCCATCGGCACCAGCCGGATCGGGGTCCGCTCCGACAGCGTCTGCACGGCCTGGGTCGGCAGCCCGCCGGACCAGAAGAAGGCGTCCAGGGTGCCGTTCTCCAGCATCTCGGGCATCGAGTCGATACCCACCGGCACCGCGGTCACGTCCCGGGACGGGGTGATCCCGGCCGCCGCGAGGACCCGGTCCGCGATCAGCCGCACCCCGGAGCCGTCCTGGCCGACGCCGACCCGCAGCCCGCGCAGGTCCGCCACCGTCCGCACCCGCGCCCCCCTGCGCACGACCAGCTGCACGTAGTCGTCGTAGAGCCGGGCGCAGCCGCGCAGCCGCTCGAAACCGGGGCGGCGGTCCCGGATGTACTGCGCCACGGCGTCGGCGGTCGCGATCGTCAGATCGGCCTCGCCGGAGGCGACCCGGGCCAGGTTCTGCTGGGAGCCCTCGCTGTCCGTGAGGGTGACGGAGACCTTCGGGAGGTCCTTGGCCATGGCCTGGCGCAGCAGCACGCCGTACCGCTGGTAGACGCCGGTGCGGACACCCGTGCTGAACGTGATCGAACCGCTGGGCGTCGCGGGCCCGAACGGCGCGAGCCACCACAGCAGCGTCCCGCAGACCACGGCCAGCACGGTCGCGAGCGTGAGGACGCGACGGCGGGCGGCACGGGCGGGCGGGGCGGACATGCCCGCGATCCTGCCAGGTGGCGTCCGCTCCTGACCAGGGCCGCCGCCCGCGCCCTCCCCGGCCCCCGCCCCCCCACCGGCGGCCCCCGCGCCGGACGTGAGCGACACCACTCCGGCCGGGCGCCCCGAAGGACCGCGCGGGACCCCGGGGAACGGGGACGAGCCGGGGAAACACCACGGCGGTACGGCGCCCGGCACCGGAGGCCGTACCGCCGTGGCGGCGCACGGGGCGGTCAGCGCTCCGCCGAAGCGGTGAGCCGGGGCCGGCGGGCGGCCCGCGCCGTGTGTCCTGCCGGGACGGCGGGGCCCGCCCGGTTAGCGTCGGAAGGCGCCCGGTGATCTTGAGGGCAGTTCCCCCTGCCCGCCCCTGGCCCCCGCCGGGCGCCCGACTCGCCCCCGTCCCGAGGGAGTCACCGCATGTCCACGAGACAGCCCGCGCCCACCCGCGCCCGAGCCCCGACGACCACCGGACCCGGCTCCCGGCCGCCCGGCCGCACCGGGGGGCGGCCCCCTCGGCCCCACCTGGATCTTGGATCCAAAATCCAGATCCCGGATCCAAGATCCAAGATCCAAGATCCAAGATCCAAGATCCAAGATCCCGGATTCCGGATCCTGGACGCGCGGGCGCGTCGGGAGCGAGGGTGGTGCCCGCCGCCCCGTCCCGCCGTACGCCTCCGGTACGGCCCCGAGTTCCGAGGAAGCCGCCGATGCGTCCCGCCCGGTCCGCCGTCGCCCCGCCCGACCCGCCGCCCGCCGTCGCCGTCCTCGCGGACGACCTGACCAGCGCGGGTGACGGGGCGGCGCCGTTCCGCCGGGCCGGCCGTCCGGCCCGGGTGCTGCTCTCCGGCACCCCGCTCACCGGGCACGGCCGGGCGGCGGACGTCCTGGCCGTGGACCTCGGCAGCCGGCTCCTGGACGAGGCCGGGGCCGTCCTGCGCACGCGGGAGGCGGCGCGGGCCCTGGCCGGGGCCGGACTGCTGCTCAAGACGGTCGACTCGACGCTCCGGGGGCACGTCGCCGCCGAGATCAGAGCCGCCCGGGAGGGCTCGGGCCGCCGCTCCGTCGTGATCGCCCCCGCCTTCCCGGCGGAGGGCCGCACCACCCGCCTAGGCGTCCAGTACGTGCGCGGGACGCGGGCCGACGAGAGCGAGTTCGCCCGCGACCCGGCGCATCCGGTCCGTACCGCCGACCTCGCCGGGATCCTCCCGGAGGCCGTCCTCGTCGGCCCGGACGTCCGGGCCGGGCTTTCCGCCCTGCTCCCGGACGGCGGCCTCTTCGTCTGCTCGGCCGCCACCGACGAGGAGCTGGACCGGATCGTCGCCGCCGTGCCCGACCCCGGCGCCGTCCTGTGGGTCGGCTCCCCGGGCCTGGCGGCCGCCCTCGCCCGCCGCCACCCCGCACCGGCCGCCCCCGGGACCGGCGGGACGGACGCCCCGCCCACCGCCGTCCGCCCGCTGCTCGCGGTGGGCAGCGCGAACCCCGCGACCCGCCGCCAGCTCGCCCTGATCGGGCGGGAGCCCGGCGCGGTGAGCGTCGCGGCCGACGGTCCCCCCGAGGCCGTCGCCGCCCGGCTGCGGGCCGCCGACACCCCCGTACGGATCGTGCACACGCCGCACGAGCGGCGGGCGGACCCGGCGGGGCCGACCCGGCTCCTCGCCGCCTCGGTGGCGGCCCTGGCCGCCGGAGGACCGGCCTTCGACGGCCTCGTCCTCACCGGCGGCGAGACCGCCGAGGCCGTGCTGCGCGCCCTCGGCGCGGTCGGCCTCGACCTCCACGACGAGCCCGAGCCGGGCATCGCGCGCGGCGTCCTGGCCGGGCCGCCCGGCGCGCCCCGGCTGCCGGTCGTCGTGAAGGCGGGCGGCTTCGGCGACGACGCCGCCCTGCTCCGCCTGCACGCCCTCCTGACCGGAGGCCCCGGGCGGAGCCGCTGAGGAGCCCGGTCAGGCGCGCAGGTCGGCCGCCGTCGGGACCACCACGGCGAACACGTCGGTGAGCCCGGTCAGCGCCGCCCGCTTGAGCTCGGCGGCCGGCACGACCGTCCCGTCCGGGGCGGTCAGCGAGCGGGTCGCGGTGGCCTCGGCGACGACGGTGGGCCGGTAGCCGAGGTTGAAGGCGGCCTGGGCCGTGTAGTTCACGCACATGTGCGTCATGAACCCGGCGAGCACCAGGTCCTTGCCGCCGCCCGCCGCGAAGCCGAGGCCGGTCAGGACCTTCTCCAGGTCGGTGGCGTGGAAGGCGTTCGGGTAGTTCTTGACGACCACCGGCTCGCCCGCCACCGGGGCGACCTCGTCGCTGATCGCGCCGACGGGGGCGGTCAGGTCGTACGGGGAGCCCTCGCCCGAGTCGTGCTGGACGTGGACGACCGGGGCACCGGCGGCGCGGGCCAGGCCGAGCAGGCGCGCGGCCTCGGCGACGGCCTCCTCGGCGCCCTCCAGCGCCATGACGCCGGAACGGTAGGTGTTCTGGAGGTCGATGAGGACGAGGACCGCGTCCGCGAGGCGGGCCGGCTCGTCAGTGAGGCCGGAGAGGGCGCGCAGCGGGGTGGACGGGGTGACGCTCATGGTCGGGACCTTTCGTGGGTGTGCGGGCACGGCGCAGCCGCCCGGCCCGCGGGAACAGTGAAGGGGAACGAAGGAAAAGAAAGGGAGGTCAGCCGGTGCGGAAGCGGCGCCGGTAGGCGGCCGGGGTGGTGGCGAGCCGCCGCCGGAACGCCCGGTGCAGGGTCTCCACCGAGCCCAGCCCGGCCCGCGCCGCCACCTCGGCGAGCGGCGCGTCCGAGGTCTCCAGGTGCCGCCGGGCCACC
Organism: Streptomyces termitum; assembly: GCF_014650175.1. Classification (GTDB taxonomy): domain Bacteria; phylum Actinomycetota; class Actinomycetes; order Streptomycetales; family Streptomycetaceae; genus Streptomyces; species Streptomyces termitum. The sequence continues at coordinate 107,183 of NZ_BMUL01000015.1, read as the reverse complement.
TCGATCCGGGCCGCCTCCACATAGGCGGCGGGGCTGGTCCCCGTCTCCTGCGCGAAGACCCGGGCGAAGTGCCGCTCGCTCAGGCACATCCGGGCGGCCAGCCGCTCCGCCGGAAGCTCCTCGTCGAGGTGGTCGGCGATCCACAGCCGCAGCTCGTCGATGTCCCGGCGGCCGGCCGCCGGACGGCTCAGCGGCACCGAGAACTGGCTCTGGCCGCCCTGCCGCTTCAGGTACATGACCAGCTGCCGGGCGACCGCGAGCGCGGTCTCCTCGCCCAGGTCCTCCGCCACCAGGGCGAGGGACAGGTCGAGGCAGGCGCTGATCCCGGCCCCGGTCCACAGCCGGCCCCGGTCCGCCCGTACGAAGATCGGATCGGGGTCGACGGTGACCTCCGGGTGGTCCGCCGCCAGCCGGGCCGCCGTCGACCAGTGGGTCGTCGCCGTCCGCCCGTCGAGGAGCCCGGCCGCCGCGAGGACGTGCGCGCCGACGCAGACCGAGGCCACCCGGCGGGCGTGCGGGGCGGTCGCCCGCACCCACTCCACCACCTCCGGGTCCAGCCTCGGCGCCAGGTCGCCGTTCCCGTCGCGGTACACCGCCCCCGGCACCAGGAGGGTGTCGACGTCCGCCCCGACCTCGTCGAAGCCGAGGTCCGCGACCAGCCGCACCCCGGCCGAGGTCCGCACCTCCCCGGCCCCGCCGGGCGCGGCCAGCCGCACCCGGTAGCGGTCGGCGCCGCCGGTCTCCCGGCCGGCCAGGGCGAAGACCTCGGCCGGGCCGGTGACGTCGAGCAGGTCCACGTCGGGGAAGACCGCGACGACGACCCGGTGCGCGGGGCGCGTCCCGGGGGCGGCGGCGGAGGTCGTCTCGGTCATGCCCCCACCTTCGCCCGCCCGGCGCGTGACGGCAATGACGATTCCCTGGCACATCCGGACACCGGGGGCGGTCCGGCGCCCGGCGGTTCCGCACCGGCCCGGCGCCGGGGGCGGCCGGAGGCCCGCCGGGGAGCGCCTACTCTTGAATACTCTTGTAGGCATGACCAGCAGCAGCGACCGGAGTCTCACAGTGGGCATCGAAGGACCGAAGACCTACGACATTCGCACCTACGGGTGCCAGATGAACGTCCACGACTCCGAGCGGCTCTCCGGTCTGCTGGAGGAGGCCGGCTACGTCCGCGCCCCCAAGGACGCCGACGGCGCCGACGTCGTCGTCTTCAACACCTGCGCGGTCCGCGAGAACGCCGACAACAAGCTGTACGGCAACCTCGGCCACCTCGCCCCCATGAAGACCGCCCGCCCCGGCATGCAGATCGCCGTCGGCGGCTGCCTGGCGCAGAAGGACCGCGACACCATCGTCAAGCGGGCCCCCTGGGTGGACGTGGTCTTCGGCACCCACAACATCGGCAAGCTGCCGGTCCTCCTGGAGCGCGCCCGCGTCCAGGAGGAGGCGCAGGTCGAGATCGCCGAGTCGCTGGAGGCGTTCCCGTCCACCCTGCCGACCCGCCGCGAGTCGGCGTACGCGGCCTGGGTCTCCATCTCGGTCGGCTGCAACAACACCTGCACCTTCTGCATCGTCCCCGCCCTGCGCGGCAAGGAGGAGGACCGCCGCCCCGGCGACATCCTCGCCGAGATCGAGGCCCTCGTCTCCGAGGGCGTCTCCGAGATCACCCTCCTCGGCCAGAACGTGAACGCGTACGGCTCCGACCTCGGCGACCGCGAGGCGTTCTCCAAGCTCCTGCGCGCGTGCGGCTCGATCGAGGGCCTGGAGCGGGTCCGCTTCACCTCCCCGCACCCGCGCGACTTCACCGACGACGTCATCGCCGCCATGGCCGAGACCCCGAACGTGATGCCGCAGCTCCACATGCCGCTCCAGTCCGGCTCGGACACCGTCCTGAAGGCGATGCGCCGCTCGTACCGCCAGGAGCGCTTCCTCGGCATCATCGAGAAGGTGCGCGCCGCGATCCCGCACGCGGCCATCTCCACCGACATCATCGTCGGCTTCCCCGGCGAGACCGAGGAGGACTTCGAGCAGACCATGCACGTGGTCCGCGAGGCCCGCTTCGCGAACGCCTTCACCTTCCAGTACTCCAAGCGCCCCGGCACCCCGGCGGCCACCATGGACGGCCAGATCCCCAAGGAGGTCGTGCAGGCCCGCTACGAGCGCCTCGTCGCCCTCCAGGAGGAGATCTCCTGGGACGAGAACAAGAAGCAGGTCGGCCGCACCCTGGAGGTCATGGTCGCCGAGGGCGAGGGCCGCAAGGACGGCACCACCCACCGCCTCTCCGGCCGCGCCCCCGACAACCGCCTCGTCCACTTCACCAAGCCCGACGAGGACGTCCGCCCCGGCGACGTGGTGACCGTCGAGATCACCTACGCCGCCCCGCACCACCTGCTCGCCGAGGGCCCCACCACCGCCGTCCGCCGCACCCGCGCGGGCGACGCCTGGGAGAAGCGCACGGCCGAGGCCGCCGCCAAGCCCGCCGGCGTCCTCCTCGGCCTGCCGAAGATCGGCGTCCCGGCCCCCCTCCCGGCCGCCGACGCCCCGGCCTGCGGCGTCGGCCACTGACCCGGCCGGCATCCGGGTCCGGGGCACCGGCCCCGAACCCCACCGCACGCCCCGGCCCGGGGCAGTAGGCTGCGGATCATGCTTGTCGCCGCAGCCGTGTGCCCCTGTCCGCCGCTGCTCGTGCCCGAGGTCGCGAGCGGTGCAGCCCCCGAGCTGGACGCCGTGCGCACGCACTGCGCCGACGCCCTCGGGGTGCTCGCCGCAGCCCGGCCCGACCGGCTCGTCGTCGTCGCCCCCGCCCCCGAGGGCGGCCGGGGCGCCTTCCCGGCCGGTTCGTCCGGCGGCTTCGCCGGATTCGGCGTGGACCTCTCCGTCCGCCTGGGCGAGGGGGAGGGCGGCGGGCGTCCGCTGCCCGCCGCGCTCGCGGTCGGCGCCTGGCTGCTCTCCCGCGCCGCCGGGACCGGCGTCCCCGTCGAGGGGTACGGCGTCGGCGAGCGCACCGGCACCGAAGAGTGCGCGGAGACCGGCCGGAGCCTGGCCGGATCGGCGGACCGGGTCGCCCTGCTCGTCCTCGGCGACGGCAGCGCCTGCCGGACCGTGAAGGCCCCCGGCTACCTCGACGAGCGGGCCGAGCCCTTCGACGCGGAGGCGGCCCGGGTCCTGGGCGCCGCCGACGTGCCCGGCGTCCTCGCGCTCGACGCGGAGCTGGCGTACGAGCTGAAGGCCGCCGGCCGCGCCCCCTGGCAGGTCCTCGCGGGCGCCGCGGACGGCGCGGGCCTCTCCGGCCGCCTCCTCCACGAGAGCGCCCCCTACGGCGTCGGCTACCTGGTCGCCGTCTGGTCCTGACCCGGGCTCCCTCGCGTGCGGGGGCCGGTCCGGCCCTCCACGGAGCCGTACCCCCGTCAAGCTCCTGCGCGCGCCCGCGCGTGAACGGCGGACGGCCGCGGAGCGGGTGCTCCGCGGCCGTCCGCCGAGGGCGGGTCCGGGTGGTCAGGCCGCCGGCGGCGGGGTCGGGCCGCCGGACGTGCCGCCGTCCTTGTTGCCGATCCGGTCGATGGCCTCCTTGGCCTTGCCGGTGCCGGACTGGATCTGCCCGCTGTACTTGCCCTTGGTCTTCTCGTCGACCACCTTCGCGGCCTTGTCCAGACCCTGGTCGATCTTGTCCCCGTGCTGCTGCGCGAGGTCCGCGACCTTGTCCTTGGCCGGGCCCAGCTTGGCCTTCAGCGAATCCATGAGACCCATGGGTCACCCCTCCGTCTCCGTCGTCGCGGCCGCCGCGGAGCGGCGCCGACCACGTGCTCGTCCTTGATGCGGTCCTGCGGTCCTTCCGGCGAAACACGGTGGGAACACGGTGAAAACGCCCAGAACCACCTTCCAGCCTACCCGGCGGGAACCCCGTGATCCGGGAACGGCGGCCGGAGCCGCGCCGGAGGTTTGGGAGACTGGTGGGGTGAGAAGCGCAGCTCCCGCCCCGCGGGTCATCGCCGTCGTCGGCCCCACGGCGGCCGGAAAGTCCGACCTGGGTGTCCACCTGGCCCGGCAGCTCGGCGGCGAGGTCGTCAACGCCGACTCGATGCAGCTCTACCGGGGCATGGACATCGGGACCGCGAAACTGACCCCGGAGGAGCGCGGCGGGGTGCCGCACCACCTCCTCGACGTCTGGGACGTGACGGAGGCCGCCAGCGTCGCCGAGTACCAGCGCCTCGCCCGCGCCGAGATCGACCGGCTGCTCGCCGAGGGCCGCACCCCGGTCCTCGTCGGCGGCTCCGGCCTGTACGTGCGCGGCGCCGTGGACGCCCTGGAGTTCCCCGGCACCGACCCCGGGGTCAGGGCCCGCCTGGAGGCCGAGCTGGAGGAGCGCGGCTCCGGCGTCCTGCACGCCCGGCTCGCCGCCGCCGACCCCGCCGCCGCGGCCGCGATCCTCCCCGGCAACGGCCGCCGGATCGTCCGCGCCCTGGAGGTCATCGAGATCACCGGCAAGCCCTTCACCGCCAACCTCCCCGGCCACGAGTCCGTCTACGACACCGTCCAGATCGGCGTCGACGTCGCCCGCCCCGAACTCGACGAGCGCATCACCACGCGCGTGGACCGCATGTGGGAGGCCGGACTCGTGGACGAGGTGCGCGCCCTGGAGGCGCGCGGACTGCGCGAGGGGCGCACGGCCTCCCGCGCGCTCGGCTACCAGCAGGTGCTCGCGGCGCTCGCGGGGGAGTGCACCGAGGAGGAGGCGCGCGCCGAGACCGTGCGCGCCACCAAGCGCTTCGCCCGCCGCCAGGACTCGTGGTTCCGCCGCGACCCGCGCGTCCACTGGCTCAGCGGGGCCGCCGACCACCGGGGGGAACTCCCGCGGGAGGCGCTGTCGTTGGTCGAACGAGCGGTTACAGCCTGATCACGTGATGGCATCGGGACGCACTGTCCGTCATTTCGGCGGTCGTGAGCGTGCCATCATCGAGCATCGATCGACAAGTGGAGTCCGAGTGGGGAGGGCGCGTGGCGATGGAGGCCGGCCCTCGCGACAGAGAACAGCACGAGGCGGCACCGGGGAGCGCCCCGGGGCTGACCCCCGACGGTCCCGACGACGCCGAGGGCAGTGCCGTCGAGGTGGACGCCGACGAGGTCGAGGTCGAGCTGCGCCCGCAGCGCCGGCTGCGGATCTGGCAGCTCGCCCCGATCGTGGGGCTCGCCGCCGTCGGCTCCCTGATGTTCGCCTTCCCGCTCGCCTTCGGCTCCGGCGAGGGCGGCGCGGTCGTCGCCATGCTCGGCCTGCTCATCAGCCTCTGCGCGGCCGGCTGGGGCATGATGGCCGCCCGCCGGGTCGGCCACACCTGGCCGGGCCTGCCCGCGCGCGGCTCCGGCGAGCGCCCCGACTGGCGGGTGCTCCTGCTGTACGCGACGACGATCGCCGCCCTCGTGGCCCTGGCGGTCTGGCGCGTCGCCCGGCTCCGCTGACCCCGCCCCGCAGGCCGCTGGCCCGTACGGCGGACCCGGCGGACCGCCCTGTGGACAACCCGGCCGGACGCCGGCCCGGCACCGTACAGTTGATCTCGTGACCAGCACGCAGACCACCCCGCTCCGGTACCTCAAGGGCCACGGCACCGAGAACGACTTCGTGATCCTCCCCGACGCGGAGAACGAGACCGACCTGCCCGCCGCCCTCGTCGCCCGGCTCTGCGACCGCCGGGCCGGCCTCGGCGGCGACGGCGTGCTGCACGTCGTCCGCAGCGCCGCCCACCCCGACGCCCGCGCCATGGCCGACGAGGCCGAATGGTTCATGGACTACCGCAACGCCGACGGCTCGACCGCCGAGATGTGCGGCAACGGGGTCCGGGTCTTCGCCCGCTACCTGGAGCACGCCGGCCACGTCACCGCCGGCGAGGTCGCCGTCGCCACCCGGGGCGGCGTCAAGCGCGTCCACCTCGACAAGGACGGCTCCGTCACCGTCTCCATGGGCCGCGCGGTCCTCTCCGAGGACGGCGTCACCGTCGCCGTCGACGGCCGCAGCTGGCCCGCGCGCAACGTCAACATGGGCAACCCCCACGCGGTCGCCTTCGTCGAGGACCTCGCCCACGCCGGCACCCTCCACGACGAGCCGCCCTACGAGCCCGCCTCCGTCTACCCCGACGGGGTCAACATCGAGTTCGTCGCGGACCGGGGCCCCCGGCACGTCGCCATGCGGGTCCACGAGCGCGGCGCCGCCGAGACCCGCTCCTGCGGCACCGGCGCCTGCGCCGTCGCCGTCGCCACCGCCCGCCGGGACGGCGCCGACCCCGCCGCGACCGGCACCCCCGTCACGTACACCGTCGACGTCCTCGGCGGCACCCTCGTCATCACCGAGCACCCCGACGGCGAGATCGAGATGACCGGCCCGGCCGTCATCGTCGCCGAGGGCACACTGGACCCCGCCTGGCTCGCCGGAACCGGGGCCTGAGAAACTTCCGGCGAGACCCCGAAGAAATCGAAACGGTCAACGACCGCCCTGTCGCTCGAATGGGTGATCCGATTCACGCTGGGCGAGAGGGCGACTGCGCCACGTGGTGGGGTCGGTAACATCAAGCACCGGCCCCCCGGGCTCCGCCCGCCCGTCCACCGCCGGTCGACGCCCGCCGGAGGTGCCCCATGAGCGCAGAGGCCACGAACCCCCTGAGCGCGGCCGAGGCCGCGACCGCCGACCCCGGCGCCCGCAGACGCTCCCGCGCCCGCCTGGACCTGCGCCGCCTCGGCCGCGCCGCGCTCCTCGGCGCCACCGCCGGACCCGCCTCCCGCGACCGGCTGCCCGACGCCATCAGCCACGTCGCCGAGGCGCACCGGGCCCACCATCCCGAGGCCGACCTGTCGGTCCTCCGCCGGGCCTACGTCCTCGCCGAGTCCTCGCACCGGGGCCAGTTCCGCAAGAGCGGCGAGCCGTACATCACCCACCCGCTCGCCGTCACCCTGATCCTCGCCGAACTCGGCGCCGAGACCACCACCCTGACGGCCTCGCTCCTGCACGACACCGTCGAGGACACCGACGTGACCCTCGACCAGGTGCACCACGAGTTCGGCGCCGAGGTCGCCTACCTCGTCGACGGCGTCACCAAGGTCGAGAAGATCGACTACGGCGCCGCCGCCGAACCCGAGACCTTCCGCAAGATGCTCGTCGCCACCGGCGACGACGTCCGCGTCATGTCGATCAAGCTCGCCGACCGGCTCCACAACATGCGCACCCTCGGCGTCATGCGGCCCGAGAAACAGGCCCGGATCGCCAAGGTCACCCGCGACGTCCTCATCCCCCTCGCCGAGCGGCTCGGCGTCCAGGCGCTCAAGACCGAACTGGAGGACCTCGTCTTCGCGATCCTCCACCCCGAGGAGTACGAGACCACCCGGGCGCTCATCGCCGGCACCGCCGGCACCGGCTCCCCCGACGAGCTCGCCGCCGTCGCCGACCGGGTCGGCGCCGTGCTCCGCGAGGCCGGGATCGCCGCCGAGGTCCTCGTCCGCCCCCGCCACTTCGTCTCCGTCCACCGCGTCCACCTCAAACGCGGCGAGATGCGCGGCTGCGACTTCGGCCGCCTCCTCGTCCTCGTCGCCGAGGACGCCGACTGCTACGCCGTCCTCGGCGAACTGCACACCTGCTTCACCCCGGTGATCTCCGAGTTCAAGGACTTCATCGCGGCCCCCAAGTTCAACCTCTACCAGTCGCTGCACACCGCGATCGCCGCCCCCGACGGGGCCGTCGCCGAGGTGCTCATCCGCACCCACCGCATGCACAAGGTCGCCGAGGCAGGCGTCGTCGCCCTCGGCAGCCCCCACACCCAGGCCCCCGAGGCCCCGGACACCGCCGACGACGCCGAGCGCGCCGACCCCACCCGGCCCGGCTGGCTCGCCCGCCTCCTCGACTGGCAGCGGGCCGTCCCCGACGCCGACACCTTCTGGAGCTCGCTCCGCGCCGACCTCGCCGAGGACCGCGAGATCACCGTCTTCCGAGCCGACGGCGGCACCCTCGGCCTGCCCGCCGGCGCCACCTGCGTCGACGCCGCCTACGCCCAGCACGGCGAGGCCGCCCACGCCTGCCACGGCGCCCGCGTCAACGGCCGCCTCGCCCCCCTGAGCACCGCCCTCTCCGACGGCGACACCGTGCAGCTCCTCCTCGCCCAGGACGCCGGCTCCGGCCCCTCCCGCGCCTGGCTCGACCACGCCCGCACCCCCGCCGCCCGGATCGCCATCACCGCCTGGCTCCAGGCCCACCCCGAGGCCGCCGAGCGGCCCGCCGCCCCCCGCCCCCAGCTCAACGTCGCCGCCGACCGCAGCTCCAGCGCCGAACTCCACGCCGACCTCGACGGCGAGCCGCCCGCCGCCGTCCGCCCGGCGGGCTGCTGCACCCCCGTACCGCCCGACGAGATCACCGGCTTCCGGGTCCGCGGCGGCGCCGTCACCGTCCACCGCACCAGCTGTCCCGACGTCGACGCCATGAACCGGCGCGGCCGCAGGCCCGTCCCCGTCCGCTGGGGCGACGCCGCCCGCTGCCGGGTCACCCTGGTCGCCGAATCGTTCGGCCGCCCCGGACTCCTCGCCGACCTCACCGAGGCCATCGCCACCGCGGGCGCCGAGGTCGTCTCCGCGACCGTCGCCCCGCCGAACGAGCAGCGCGTCCTGCACACGTACACCCTCCAGCTCCCCGACGCCGCCGGACTCCCCGCCCTCATGCGCGCCATGCGCGACGTCCCCGGCGTCTACGACGTCGGCCGCACCCACCGCCGCTGACCCGGCGCCCCGGCCCGCCCCCGGACGACCTCCTTCGGGTGGCGGGCGCGCGCGTCGCACCCGGACGCGGGCCGGACCCCTGATAGCCCTGGGGCCCATGGCGCACACACCCCGGCCCGCCGCCCCCGCACCCCCGCCCGCACCCCCGCCCACCCGGCGCCGCCGTCGGCTCCGCGCCGCCGCGCTGGCCGCCGCCTCCACCGCACTGGTCGCCGCCGCCCTCCCCGCCCCGACCCCGCTCGGCATCGGCGACCCCCTCTTCCCGCAGCTCGGCAACCCCGGCTACGACGTCCTCGCCTACGACATCGACCTCACCTACTCCGGCGTGAACACCGAGCCGCTCACCGCCGTCACCCGTGTCCGCGCCCTCGTCACCGCCGACCTCGACCGGCTCCACCTCGACTTCACCCACGGCACGGTCTCCTCCGTCACCGTCGACGGCGAGCCCGCCGCCCACCAGGCCGCCGGCGAGGACCTCGTCATCACCCCGGAGGAGCCCCTCACCGCCGGGCAGCCCGTCACCGTCACCGTCCGCCACACCAGCGACCCGCGCGGCCCCGCCGACAGCGGCGGCTGGGTCCGCACCACCGACGGCCTCGCCATGGCCAACCAGGCCGACGCCGCCCACCGCGTCTTCCCCGCCAACGACCACCCCTCCGACAAGGCCCTCTTCACCTTCCGGATCACCGCCCCCAGCGCGCTGACCGTCGTCGCCGGCGGCCTGCCCGTCCGCCGGGCCGACCACGGCGCCACCACCACCTGGACCTACCGGGGCCGCCACCCCATGGCCACCGAACTCGCCCAGGTCTCCATCGGCCGCTCCGCCGTCCTGCACCGCCCCGGCCCGCACGGCCTGCCCGTCCGCGACGTGGTCCCCGCCGCCGACCGCGAGGCCCTGGAGCCGTGGCTGCGCCGGACCCCCGGCCACCTGCGGTGGATGGAGGGCAAGGTCGGCCCGTACCCCTTCGAGACCTACGGCGTGCTGGTCGCCGACGCCGCCACCGGCTTCGAGCTGGAGACCCAGACCCTCTCCCTCTTCGAGAAGCGCCTCTTCACCGACACCCGCTTCCCCCAGTGGTATGTGGACTCCGTCATGGTCCACGAACTCGCCCACCAGTGGTTCGGCGACAGCGTCTCCCCGCGCGCCTGGTCGGACCTCTGGCTCAACGAGGGACACGCCACCTGGTACGAGGCGCTGTACGCCGAGGAGACCGCCGGCAGGACCCTGGAACGGCGCATGAAGGCCGCGTACGCCGCCTCCGACGGCTGGCGCGCCGACGGCGGCCCGCCCGCCGCACCCCGCCCGCCCGCGCCCGGCCACAAGATCAGCCTCTTCCGGCCCGTCGTCTACGACGGCTCCGCCCTCGTCCTCTACGCCCTCCGGCAGGAGATCGGCGCCGACGCCTTCGTGCGCCTGGAGCGCCGCTGGGTCCTCGACCACCGCGACTCCACCGCCGCCACCGCCGACTTCACGGCCCTGGCCGAGCGGGTCTCCGGCCGCGACCTCGGCGCCTTCTTCGACGGCTGGCTGTACGGCGCGAAGACGCCGCCGATGCCCGGCCACCCCGACTGGACCGCGCTTCCGCCCCGGCCCGGAAAACCGGGGTGACGGGCCGTGCCGGGGCGTGTCACCATTTTCCCGTCGGCGCCGCTGCCGGACGGGGAATCTTCCGCCGCCCGCACACGTTGTACCGACACCACCGTTCCATCGACGTAAGGATCAAATGACCTCCTCTTCTTCCCCTTCCCAGGACGAGCAGAGCTTCGCGCAGTCGCGCCGCACCGAGAGCCTTCGGGCCGATGCCCTGATGGAAGAGGACGTCGCCTGGAGCCACGAGATCGACGGAGACCGGGACGGCGCGCAGTTCGACCGTTCCGAGCGCGCGGCCCTGCGCCGCGTCGTGGGCCTCTCCACCGAGCTCGAGGACGTCACCGAGGTCGAGTACCGACAGCTCCGCCTGGAGCGCGTCGTCCTCGTCGGCGTCTGGACCTCGGGCACGGTGCAGGACGCGGAGAACTCCCTCGCGGAGCTCGCCGCCCTCGCCGAGACGGCCGGCGCCCTCGTCCTCGACGGCGTCATCCAGCGCCGCGACAAGCCGGACCCGGCCACCTTCATCGGCTCGGGCAAGGCCCAGGAGCTGCGGGACATCGTCGTCGAGACCGGCGCCGACACCGTCGTCTGCGACGGCGAGCTCAGCCCCGGCCAGCTCATCGCCCTCGAAGACGTCGTCAAGGTCAAGGTGGTCGACCGCACCGCCCTGATCCTCGACATCTTCGCCCAGCACGCCAAGTCCCGCGAGGGCAAGGCGCAGGTCGCGCTCGCGCAGATGCAGTACATGCTGCCGCGCCTGCGCGGCTGGGGCCAGTCGCTCTCCCGGCAGATGGGTGGCGGCGGCGGTGGCGGCATGGCCACCCGAGGCCCCGGTGAGACCAAGATCGAGACCGACCGGCGCCGCATCCGCGAGAAGATGGCGAAGATGCGCCGGGAGATCGCGGAGATGAAGACCGGCCGCGACATCAAGCGGCAGGAGCGCCGCCGCAACAAGGTCCCGTCGGTCGCCATCGCCGGATACACCAACGCGGGCAAGTCCTCGCTGCTCAACCGCCTCACGGGCGCCGGCGTCCTGGTGGAGAACGCGCTGTTCGCCACCCTGGATCCGACCGTCCGCCGGGCCGAGACGCCCACCGGCCGGATCTACACCCTCGCCGACACCGTGGGCTTCGTCCGGCACCTGCCGCACCACCTGGTCGAGGCGTTCCGCTCCACCATGGAGGAGGTCGCCGACGCCGACCTCATCCTGCACGTGGTGGACGGCTCGCACCCGGCCCCGGAGGAGCAACTGGCCGCCGTCCGCGAGGTCTTCCGCGACGTCGGCGCGGTGAACGTGCCGGAGATCGTGATCGTCAACAAGGCGGACGCGGCCGACCCGATGGTCCTCGCGCGCCTGCTGCGGGTCGAGAAGCACTCGATGGCCGTCTCCGCCCGCTCGGGCGAGGGCATCGAGGAGCTGCTCGCCCTTATCGACCGCGAGCTGCCGCGCCCGGAGGTCGAGATCGAGGTCCTCGTGCCGTACACGCAGGGCGGTCTCGTCTCCCGGGTGCACGCCGAGGGCGAGATGCTCTCCGAGGAGCACACCCCGGAGGGCACCCTGGTCAAGGCGCGGGTGCACGAGGAACTGGCGGCGCTCCTCGCGCCGTACGTCCCCGCCGCGCACTAGCCGGGCGACGACCCCCGCACGACAGGGCTCCGGCCCCCGCCCCCTCGACGGGGGCGGGGGCCGGAGCCCTGTGCGGATGGCCCGGGGTCAGCGGGCGAACTTCTTGCTGACCAGGTCGTAGGCGGACTGGGCGCCCCGGCCGAGCTGCGGGCCGGCCAGCCAGCCCCGGCTGCCCGCCGGGCCGATCGAGGTGTTCGACACCAGCGCCGTCCTGCCGTTCGGCAGCACCCGGAACCAGCCGCCGCCCGAGGAGCCCGCCGTCATCGTGCAGCCGATCCGGTACATCACCGGGGTCGCCGGCGCGGTGGTCAGCCGGGAGGCCCCGGACAGGCACTTGTGCATGATCACGCCGTTGTACGGGGCGGCCTGCGGGTAGCCCCAGGCACCCACCGTCCCGGCCCGCGCCGGAGCCGGGGCGGAGAAGTCGACCGGCAGCGCCGCGCCGACGGTCTCCTCCAGCGACTTCGAGCCGCGCTCGGGCTTCACGTGCAGGATCGCGTAGTCGTACGGCCACGCCTGGTTGGTGCCGCCGCGCTGGATCCACTCGCCGGAGGTCGCCACCCAGTCCGCCCAGTACTGCCCGTACGGGTAGACCTCGTGCGGCTTCGCGTTGCGCAGCGCGGCCGGGGTCTTGCCCAGGTCGTTGAAGGACGGCACGAAGGCGATGTTGCGGTACCAGCCGCCGCGCTGGCCGGCGTGCACGCAGTGGCCGGCCGTCCAGACCAGGTTGGACCTGCCGGGGCGGCGCGGGTCCTTCACGACCGTGCCCGAGCAGACCATCGAGCCCTGCGGCGAGTCGAAGAAGATCTTGCCCACGGGGGCGGCGTTGCGGTGGTACGGCGTCTTCTCGCGCTGCGCCGTCACCGGCCGCGGCACCGGGTCGGAGCCGGAGGTCCCGGCCTGCGCGGTGATCGTCTGCTCCGGGCTCTGCGCGGACTGCATGCGGGTCTGGTCCCACAGGCCCTCGATGACCGGGTTGACGAAGTCCTCGGCCTCACGCAGCCAGGTGCCGGTGTCCCAGTTCTTCCACTCGCCGCCCTTCCACTTCTCGATGTCCACGCCGTGCTTCTTCAGCTTGTCGGCCAGGTCCCCGGCGAGGTCGCCCGCGGCGTCGCCGGCGTCGGACCCCCCGGTGGCCGGCGCGGAGCTGCTCGCCCCGCCGGCCGGCTTGTCCGCGGCGGGCGTCTCGGTGGGCCCGCAGCCGGTGACGGTCAGCGCGAGCGCCGTCACCACGCCGAGGGCGGCGGGTATGAGTCGTACGGAACGCATGTGGTGAAGTCCCCCTGTGAAGACGTGCCGCGCCCGGCCCGGCCGTCGAACGGCCGTCATGGACGCGTCAGTTGCGGTGCACAGTATGCCCGGAGTCGCGATCCGGCCACGACGGCCGGTCCCCACCGGGCGTGTCCGGCTTCCCGGACCACGACCGGGCGGACACGGAAGCGTGGGGTCCGGAAGCGTGGGGTCCGGAAGCGTGGGGTCCGGAAGCGCGGGGGAGGCGGGGCCGTGCGGCCCCGCCTCCCGATCGCGCGCCGCCGACTAGCGGCCGGCGTACTTCTTGCTGACCTCGTCGAAGATCGCCTTGGCCTCCGGGCCCAGGCGCGGGCCCGCCAGCCAACCGGCCGTCGACGGGCCGATCGAGGTGTTCGACACCAGCGCCGGACCGCCGTCCTTGCCCTGGGCGACCCAGCCGCCGCCGGACGAACCGCCCGTCATCGTGCAGCCGATGCGGTACATCGTCGGCTGCTCCGCCTTCAGCGACAGCCGGCCCGGCTTGTCGGCGCAGTTGAACATCTTCTGGCCGTCGTACGGCGCCGCCGCCGGGTAGCCGGTCGCGGTGATGCTCGCGATCTTCGGCACCGCCGGGGCGTTGAACTCGACCGGCAGGGCCGTGCCCACCGTCTCCTCCAGCGACTTGCCGGTGGAGCCCTTCTCCGGCGTCACCTGGATGACCGCGAAGTCGTACGGGGCGCCGGCGCCGCCGGTGGACGCGCCCTCGGCGATCCACTGGTCGGAGGTCTTCACCCAGTCCGCCCACCACACGCCGTACGGGGCGATCTCCTCGCGGGTCGCCTTCTCCAGCGCGGAGGTCTCCATCGCGGCGTCGTTGTACGACGGGACGAAGGCGATGTTGCGGTACCAGCCGCCCGCCTTGCCCTTGTGGACGCAGTGGCCGGCGGTCCACACCATGTTCGACTTGCCCGGGTGGGCCGGGTCCCGCACCACGGTGGCGGAGCAGACCATCGAGCCCTCGGGCCCGTCGAAGAACACCTTGCCGGAGGCGGGCGAGTTGGCGTGGTACTTCGCCGCCACGGCCTTCGCCTTCACCGGGTCCGGCGTCGGGTCGGTGACGCCCTCGTCGCCCGAGATGTCCTCCTCCTCGACCGGCCGGTCCGGACGCTCGGCGTCCCGCATCCGGTCCGGGTCCCAGAGGTCCTCGATGATCGGGTTGACGAAGTCCTTCGCCTCACGGAGCCACTTGTCGCGGTCCCAGTTCTTCCACTCGCCGTCGCGCCACTTGTCGATGTCGATCCCGTGGTCCTTCAGCCGCTGCTTGAGGTCCTCCGGAATCTTGATCTTGTCGATGGGGTTCTCGCTGGTCCCCTCCACCGGCGCGCTGGGCTTGTCTCCCGCGTTGTCCTCGGCCGGGCCGCAGGCCGTCGCGGTGAGCGTCAGCGCCGCGACGGCGGACGCCGCCATCAGCAGCGGACGAATAGGTCGCATCTCGTGATCCCCCTGGGAACTACGTCAACTGGTGCATGTCCGGGCGTCGGCCGCCCCCGCGTCGCAGCGGGCGCGGGAGCGACGGCCCCCACTATGCCGGTGCCGGAGGGGACGGTACGCGCCGCACCGGTGGTTCCGTAGCCGGTCCGGCCGTTGCCATGCCGTGATCCGGGACACGCCAAGGATCTTGCCCCCGGCCCGTGTTCCCCGGCCCGCCCCGTCGTTGGTACGTACGGGGGACACAACGGTGGCGCTCGGAGCGACCCTTGGGGACGGTCCGGCGCCCCGTCGATGTGCAACGCAACCGTTACAGCGGGAGGACACCGAGCCGTGGCCGTGACCGAATCAGCTCCGGCCGTCACACCGGCCGCCACGCCCCGGACGCCCGGCGGCCGGACCCCGGGGAGCGTGCCGGAGCCGACCCGGCCGCCCGCCCCGGAGCCGGCGGACGCAGGGCCTCCGGAGACCGCGCCGGGCCCGGCCCCGGAGGACGTACCGGCTCCGGATTCCGTACGGCCCCCGGAGCCGGAAGACGTACGGACACCAGGGGCGGAGGCCGTACGGACCCCGGAGCCGGAGGACGTACCGGAGCGGGGCACGGAAGCGGGGGCGGGGACAGGGGGCGGGGGGCCCGTCGCGGCGACCCGGCGGGGGTACGGGACGGCGCCCGGGGCCGGGTACGAGGCGATCCTCCGGCGCCAGGCCCAGCGCGAGTCCGCCGCCCGCACCTACGCCCGCTCCCTGCCCGTCGTCCCGGTCCGCGCCCGCGGCCTGACCATCGAGGGCGCCGACGGCCGGCGCTACCTCGACTGCCTCTCCGGTGCCGGGACCCTCGCCCTCGGCCACAACCACCCCGTGGTCCTCGAAGCCGTCCGCAAGGTCCTCGACTCCGGCGCCCCGCTCCACGTCCTCGACCTCGCCACCCCGGTCAAGGACGCCTTCACCTCGGAACTCTTCGCCACCCTCCCGCCGGAGTTCGCCGCCGACGCCCGCATCCAGTTCTGTGGCCCCGCCGGGACCGACGCCGTCGAGGCCGCGCTCAAACTGGTCCGCACCGCCACCGGCCGGCGCGGCCTCCTCGCCTTCACCGGTGCCTACCACGGCATGACCTCCGGCGCCCTCGCCGTCTCCGGCGGCGCCGAGGACGTCCGCGTCACCCGGCTCCCGTACCCCCAGACGTACCGCTGCCCCTTCGGCGTCGGCGGCGAGCGCGGCGCCGAACTCGGCGCCCGCTGGACCGAGAGCCTCCTCGACGACCCCAAGAGCGGCGTCACCGCCCCCGCCGGGATGATCGTGGAGGCCGTCCAGGGCGAGGGCGGCGTCCTGCCCGCCCCCGACGCCTGGATGCGCCGGATGCGGGACGTCACCGCCCGGCACGGCATCCCCCTCGTCGTCGACGAGGTCCAGACCGGCGTCGGCCGCACCGGCGCCTTCTGGGCCGTCGAGCACAGCGGCGTCGTCCCCGACGTGATGGTCCTCTCCAAGGCCATCGGCGGCTCCCTCCCGCTCGCCGTGATCGTCTACGGCTCCGGACTCGACGTCTGGGAACCCGGCGCCCACGCCGGCACCTTCCGCGGCAACCAGCTCGCCATGGCCGCCGGCACCGCCACCCTCGCCCACGTCCGCGAGAACCGCCTCGCCGAACGGGCCGCCGACCTCGGCGCCCGCATGCTCACCGGCCTCCGCACGCTTCAGCCCGCCCACCCCTGCGTCGGCGACGTGCGGGGCCGCGGCCTCATGATCGGCGTCGAGATCGTCGACCCCGACGGCGCCGGACCCGCCGACACCGTCCCCCCGGCCGCCCCCGCCCTCGCCCGCGCCGTCCAGCGGGAGTGCCTCGCCCGCGGCCTCATCGTCGAACTCGGCGGCCGGCACTCCGCCGTGGTCCGGCTCCTCCCCCCGCTGACCCTCACCGACGAGCAGGCCGCCGCCGTCATGGACCGCTTCGCCGACGCCCTCGCCGCGGCCGAACGGGCCCACGTCCCCCGGCCCCCCGCCCCCCACCGGGCCGCCCCCGGACCGTCCCACTGACCAGGACCGTCCCCGGCCCCCTCCCCAAGGAAAACCGCGTGAACCCCACCCCCGCCCCCCAGGCGCCCGAGACCGACATCCGCCCCGACGCCGAGGAGCGCACGGTCCCGCGCCGGAGGATCGCCACCGCCCCCCACCGGACGCCCCCCACCGGCCCGGACGCCCGCCCCGGCACCCCCGCCGCCGACCCGCTCGACGACCCCGACCCCCACCGGGCCGCCGACACCGCCGCCCTGGAGAACCTGCTGCGCTGCTGGGTCCGCGAGAAGAACCTCCCCGCCCCCGCCGGCGACACCCTCCGCGTCCCCCTCGACGCCAGCGGCACCGCCCTCCGCGTCCCCGTCCGCTACTGGTCGCCCACCGGCTGGCACCGCTTCGGCGCCCCCTCCCTGGAGGGCCTCCCCGCCACCGCGCCCACCGTCGACGCCGTCACCCTCGCCGCCCTCCTCAGCCGCGAGACCGGCCGCCCCGAAGCCACCGAACTCGTCGGCCGCGTCGCCGACTCCGCCCGCCGCACCGCCGACTTCCTCACCGCCCGCCGCGCCGGCCCCCGCTCCCACCCCGACGCCGACCCCTTCCTCGCCGCCGAACAGTCCCTCCTCCTCGGCCACCCGCTCCACCCCACCCCCAAGAGCCGCGAAGGACTCTCCGACACCGAGTCCCGCCGCTACTCGCCCGAACTCCACGGCTCCTTCCCCCTCCACTGGTTCGCCGTCGACGCCTCCCTCCTCGCCGCCGACTCCGCCTGGACCGAACAGGGCCGCCCCGTCACCGCCGCACAGCTCGCCGCCGGTCTCGCCGAAGGACTCGCCCACCCCGCCGGCACCACCCCCCTGCCCCTCCACCCCTGGCAGGCCCGCGAACTCCGCCACCGGCCCGACGTCCGCGCCCTCCTCGACCGGGGCCTCCTGCACGACCTCGGCCCGCACGGCAGCCACTGGCACCCCACCTCCTCCGTCCGCACCGTCCACCGCCCCGGCGCCCGCGCCATGCTCAAGCTCTCCCTCGGCCTGCGCATCACCAACTCCCGCCGGGAGAACCTCCGCAAGGAACTCCACCGGGGCGTCGAGGTCCACCGCCTCCTGCGCACCGGCCTCGTCGACGCGTGGCAGGCCGCCCACCCCGGCTTCGACATCGTCCGCGACCCCGCCTGGCTCGCCGTCGACACCCCCGACGGCACCCCCGTGCCCGGCCTCGACGTGATGATCCGGCACAACCCCTTCGGCCCCGCCGACGACGCCGTCTGCCTCGCCGCCCTCACCACCCCCCACCCCGAGGGGGGAACCGGGGCGGCAGGGGAGACCGGGAAGCCCGGCGAGGAAGCAGACCCGGCCCGGGGACGGCGGGACGGCGCTACGGCCCCGGACCGATGGGACGGCGCTACGGCCCCGGGCCGGGGGAGCGGGGCCATGCGCTCCCGGCTCGCCGACCTCGTCCACGGGCTCGCCGCCCGCACCGGCCGCCCCGTCGCCGCCGTCTCCGCCGAGTGGTTCCTGCGCTACCTCGACCAGGTCGTCCGCCCCATCCTCTGGCTCGACGGCCACGCCGGCATCGCCCTGGAGGCCCACCAGCAGAACACCCTGGTCCTCCTCGACCCCGAGGGCTGGCCCGCCGGCGGCCGCTACCGCGACAACCAGGGCTACTACTTCCGCGAGTCCCACCGCGCCGAACTGGAGGCCCGCCTCCCCGGCATCGGCGCCCACAGCGACACCTTCGTCTCCGACCAGGTCACCGACGAGCGCTTCGCCTACTACCTCGGCATCAACAACGTCCTCGGCCTCATCGGCGCCTTCGGCGCCCAGCACCTCGCCGACGAACGGATCCTGCTCGCCGCCTTCCGCTCCTTCCTCGTCTCCGCCACCGGCCTCGGCTCCCCCCTGCCGCACCGGCTCCTGGAAGCGGCCACCCTCCGCAGCAAGGCCAACCTCCTCACCCGCCTCCACGGCCTCGACGAACTCGTCGGCCCCGTCGACACCCAGTCCGTCTACGTCACCATCACCAACCCCCTGCGCGCCTGACCCCGCCGCCCCGGCCCCTCCCGGGGCGGCCCACCCCCTCACCCCGCCGCCCGTGCCCCACCGGAAGACCCCGCCCATGCCCATACCGCCACACCCCGGCCCCGCCCCCACCGCCACCCCGACACCCCCCGGCACGGCGGACCGCGACACGGCCGGCACCGAACCGAGGGGCGACGACACCCTCGACCTCCGCGTCGACGACTTCCTCGCCCTCCTCGACGGCGACCTGCTCGACGCCGTCGCCTCCTGGGCCCCCGCCCCCACCCCCTTCGGCGGCTTCCGCCTCGTCCCCGTACGGCTGGAACGCGACCTGCCCCTGCTCACCCGGTGGATGAACGACCCCGCCGTCGCCGCCTTCTGGGAACTCGCCGGACCCGCCGACACCACCGCCGGCCACGTCCGCGCCCAACTCGAGGGCGACGGCCGCAGCGTCCCCTGCCTCGGCGTCCTCGACACCACCCCGATGAGCTACTTCGAGATCTACCGCGCGGACCTCGACCCGCTCGCCCGCGCCTACCCGGCCCGCCCGCACGACACGGGCGTCCACCTCCTCCTCGGCGACGGCGCCGACCGGGGCCGGGGCGTCGGCACGGCCCTGCTGCGGGCCGTCGCCGACCTCGTCCTCGACCACCGTCCCCGCTGCACCCGCGTCGTCGCCGAACCCGACCTCCGCAACACCCCCTCCGTCTCGGCCTTCCTCGGCGCGGGCTTCCGCTACGCGGCGGAAGTCGACCTGCCCGGCAAAAGGGCCGCGCTCATGATCCGCGACCGGTCCCTCCGCCACGTCCTGTGAACACGCTCCGCCTCTGAACGCACCGCTCGACCCACAGCGGTCTTCCCCACGAGGAGTCCTTGTGACGACGTCCCCTGCACCCCACGACTCCGCACGACCCGCCACCCCCGAACTGCTCGCGCCCCCCGAGCTGAACCCCGCCGACTGGTCCCGGGCCTCGGCCCGCGTCCTCGCCAAGGCCCTCGCCGAGTTCGCCTACGAGGAGATCCTCGAACCGGTCCCCACCCCTGCGGCCTCCAGCACCGGGACCGGGGCCGCCCCTCGTAACGGAACCCGTACCGACCCCGGTCCCGCCGCCCCCGCCCCGTACACCCTCGCCCTCGACGACGGCACCGTCCTCGCCTTCACCGCCCGCCGGGGCGCCTACGGCGGCTGGCGCGTCGCCCCCGACTCGATCACCCACGAGGGCCGGCCGCTGACCGACCCCCT
This sequence comes from Streptomyces termitum, assembly GCF_014650175.1. Taxonomy (GTDB): domain Bacteria; phylum Actinomycetota; class Actinomycetes; order Streptomycetales; family Streptomycetaceae; genus Streptomyces; species Streptomyces termitum. The sequence goes on along the minus strand of NZ_BMUL01000015.1, from coordinate 87,231 downwards.
CACCCTCCTCGTCCGCGCCCGCGGCCTCCTCGGCCTCGACGGGGCCACCCTCGGCCACCTCATCCGCGAACTCTCCGCCACCCTCGCCGCCGAGGCCCGCCTCGACCACACCGCCCTCACCGCCGACCGGCTCGCCGACCTCCCGTACGCCGCGCTCGAAGGCCACCAGACCGGGCACCCCTGGCTCGTCCTCAACAAGGGCCGGATCGGCTTCTCCGCCACCGACACCGCCCGCTGGGCCCCCGAGGCCCGCCGCCCCACCCGCCTCCCGTGGATCGCGGTCAGCGAGCGGATCGCCGCCTACCGGGGCGTCGCCGGACTCGACACCCCCGACCGGCTCTACGCCCGCGAACTCGACCCGCCCGTCCGGGACGCCTTCCGCGCCGCCCTCACCGCCCGCGGCCTCGACCCCGCCACGTACCTCCTGCTCCCCGTCCACCCCTGGCAGTGGGACGAGATCCTGCTCCCCCTCTTCGCCCCCGCCATCGCCTCCGGCGACCTCGTCCCGCTCCCCGCCGACGACGACCTCCGCCTGCCCCAGCAGTCCATCCGCACCTTCCTCAACACCAGCCGCCCCGACCGGCACACCGTCAAACTCCCCCTCTCCGTCCTCAACACCCTCGTCTGGCGCGGCCTGCCCACCGAGCGCACCCTCGCCGCCCCCGCCGTCACCGCCTGGGTGCACGGCCTGCGCGACGCCGACCCCTTCCTCCGCGACGAGTGCGGCGTGATCCTCCTCGGCGAGGTCGCCTCCGTCACCGTCGAGCACCCCCTCTACGACCGGCTGCCCGAAGTCCCGTACCAGTACAAGGAACTCCTCGGCGCGATCTGGCGCGAGCCGCTCCGCCTGCCGCCCGGCGAGCGCGCCCGCACCCTCGCCTCCCTGCTGCACACCGACCCCGACGGCCGCGCCTTCGCCGCCGAACTCGTCGCCCGCTCCGGCCTCGCCCCCGAGGTGTGGCTCCGCCGCCTCTTCGCCGCGCTGCTGCCGCCCCTGCTCCACTTCCTCTACCGGTACGGCACCGTCTTCTCCCCGCACGGCGAGAACGCGATCGTCGTCTACGACGAGCACGACGTCCCCGTCCGCCTCGCGATCAAGGACTTCGTCGACGACGTCAACATCAGCTCCCACCCGCTCCCCGAACACGCGACCATGCCGGACGACGTCCGCGCCGTCCTGCTCACCGAGCGGCCCGGCTTCCTCACCCAGTTCATCCACTCGGGCCTCTTCGTCGGCGTCTTCCGCTATCTCGCCCCGCTCTGCGAAGAGCAACTGGGCGTCCCCGAAGGAGATTTCTGGGCCCTCGTCCGCGCCGAGATCCTCCGCCACCAGGAGCGCTTCCCCGAGCTGAAGGACCGGTTCGAACTCTTCGACCTGCTCACCCCCCGGATCGAACGGCTCTGTCTCAACCGCAACCGGCTGCACATGGACGGCTACCGCGACCGCTCCGACCGCCCGCACGCCGCCGTCCACGGCACCGTCCCCAACCCCCTCGCGTGACTCCGGGGAGTGCCTCCGCTGTCGGCGCCGCCCCGTAGGCTGGGAACGCTATGACGAAGCCATCCCTCCCCGACCTCCTCCACGCCGCCGTCGCCTCCGTCGGCGGCACGGAGCGCCCCGGCCAGGTCGCCATGGCCGAGGCCGTGGCCGAGGCCATCGACGACAACTCCCACCTGCTCGTCCAGGCGGGCACCGGCACCGGAAAGTCGCTCGGCTACCTCGTGCCGGCGCTCGCGCACGGGGAGCGGGTGGTGGTCGCCACGGCCACCCTGGCCCTCCAGCGCCAGCTCGTCGAGCGCGACCTGCCGCGCACGGTCGAGGCGCTCCACCCGCAGCTGCGCCGCCGGCCCCAGTTCGCCATGCTCAAGGGCCGGTCGAACTACCTCTGCCTGCACCGCCTCCACGAGGGCGTCCCGCAGGACGAGGAGGAGGGCCTCTTCGACCCCTTCGAGGCGGCGGCGCCCACCAGCAAGCTCGGCCAGGACCTGATCCGGCTGCGGGACTGGGCGGACGAGACGGAGACCGGCGACCGGGACGACCTCACCCCCGGCGTCTCCGACCGGGCCTGGAGCCAGGTCTCGGTCTCCTCCCGGGAGTGCCTCGGCGCGAGCAAGTGCGCGTACGGGCCGGAGTGCTTCGCCGAGGCGGCCCGCGAGCGCGCCAAGCTCGCCGACGTCGTCGTCACCAACCACGCCCTCCTCGCCATCGACGCGATCGAGGGCGCCCCGGTGCTGCCCCAGCACGAGGTCCTGATCGTCGACGAGGCCCACGAGCTGGTCTCCCGGGTCACCGGCGTCGCCACCGGCGAGCTGACCCCCGGCCAGGTCAACCGGGCGGTGCGGCGCGCCGCCAAACTCGTCGACGAGAAGGTCGCCGACCAGCTCCAGACCGCCGCCGAGGGCTTCGAGCGGGTGATGGAGCTGGCCCTGCCGGGCCGCCTGGAGAAGCTGCCCGAGGACCTGGCGTACGCGCTGATGGCGCTGCGCGACGCGGCCCGCGCCGTGATCACCGCCCTGGGGAACACCCGGGACCGCTCCGTGCAGGACGAGGACGCGGTCCGCAAGCAGGCGATGGCCTCGGTCGAGACCGTCCACGGCGTCGCCGAGCGGATCACCCAGGGCTCCGAGTACGACGTGATCTGGTACGAGCGCCACGACCGCTTCGGCGCCTCGCTGCGGGTCGCCCCGCTCTCCGTCTCCGGCCTGCTGCGGGAGAAGCTGTTCACCGAGCGGTCCGTCGTCCTCGCCTCGGCCACGCTCAAGCTCGGCGGCGACTTCAACGGGGTGGGGGCCTCCCTCGGCCTCGCCCCCGAGGGCACCACCGGGGACGACCTGCCGGTCTGGAAGGGCCTCGACGTCGGCTCCCCGTTCGACTACCCCAAGCAGGGCATCCTCTACGTCGCCAAGCACCTGGCCAAGCCGACCCGGGACAGCGACCGGGGCGACATGCTGGACGAGCTGACGGAGCTGATCCAGGCGGCCGGCGGCCGCACCCTCGGCCTCTTCTCCTCGATGCGGGCGGCCCAGCTGGCGGCGGAGGAGCTGCGGACCCGCATCCCCGAGTATCCGATCCTGCTCCAGGGCGAGGACACCCTCGGCGAGCTGATCAAGAACTTCTCGGCCGACCCGAAGACCTGCCTGTTCGGCACGCTGTCGCTCTGGCAGGGCGTGGACGTGCCCGGGACCGGCTGCCAGCTGGTCGTCATGGACAAGATCCCCTTCCCCCGCCCCGACGACCCGCTGATGAGCGCCCGGCAGAAGGCCGTGGAGGAGGCCGGGGGGAACGGCTTCATGGCGGTGGCGGCGACCCACGCGGCCCTGCTGATGGCCCAGGGCGCCGGCCGCCTGGTCCGGGCGACGGGCGACCGGGGCGTGGTCGCCGTCCTCGACCAGCGGCTCGCCACCGCCCGGTACGGCAGCTATCTGAAGGCGTCGATGCCGGACTTCTGGTACACGACCGACCGCAACCAGGTGCGGAGGTCGCTGGCGGCGATCGACGCCACCGCGAAGGCGGACGGCGCCTGACCCCCACGGCCCCTCGGACCCTTTTACGTCCCCGGGGTCACCGGGCCCCGCCGGGACCGGCCGGTCCCGGGAAACGCCTCGGCCCCGGCGGGGAGCCGGGGCCGAGGGCAGCCAGGAGATCGGGTGGTACGGCGAGCCCCGGGACCGGCGCAGTGGATCCCGGGGCCCGGTCGGAGCCGACGGGTGGGGTCACACCCGCCGCAGGACGGCGACCACCTTGCCGAGGATGGTCGCCTCGTCACCGGGGATGGGCTGGTACGCGGCGTTGTGCGGCAGCAGCCACACGTGGCCGTCCTCGCGCTTGAAGCGCTTCACGGTGGCCTCGCCGTCGAGCATGGCGGCGACGATGTCGCCGTTCTCCGCGACGGGCTGGCGGCGGACCGTGACCCAGTCGCCGTCACAGATGGCGGCCTCGATCATGGAGTCGCCGACGACCTTGAGGACGAAGAGCTCGCCGTCGCCGACGAGCTGCCGGGGGAGGGGGAAGACGTCCTCGACGGACTCCTCCGCCAGGATCGGCCCGCCGGCCGCGATCCGGCCGACCAGGGGCACGTAGGACGCGGCCGGCTTGCCCGTGGTGTCGGTCGGCTGGGTGCTGGGCTGGTCGGAGCCGCGGACCTCGTACGCGCGGGGCCGGTGCGGGTCCCGGCGCAGGAAGCCCTTGCGCTCCAGGGCCATCAGCTGGTGGGCCACCGACGAGGTGCTGGAGAGGCCCACCGCCTGGCCGATCTCGCGCATCGACGGCGGGTAGCCGCGGCGCTGGACCGAGTCGCGGATGACCTCGATGACCCGGCGCTGGCGGTCGGTGAGTCCGGAGCTGTCGGCCCTGATGCCTGGAGGTCGTCCGGGGAGGGCCCGGGCGGGCCGCCCGGGCTCCTCACCGTTCATGGAGGTGTCGTTCATGGCGTGCATCGGTTCGAGTCGGCCCTGGGAGCGGTCCTGGGCGGTGATGGTGGCGCTGTCTGCGGTGGTGGTCACGTCGGCCCCTCTCGAATGGTCTCCCTGGCTGGCACAACGGTAGTAGCTTTCGAAAGGTTGCGCCAAACACACGTTCGAGTGAAAATCCGCAGATTGCCTCACCTGTACAGGGGTGGGGGTGTATGGGAAGAGGCCCTCCGGGCGGGGGCGATCCCGCTCTTACGGTAGCCTTCCCCGCTGGGCCCGGTCGTTCCGGCGCGCCCTGCAGATCCCCCTTCCTCGCGGCCCCGCCGCGGCTCCTCCGCGCCTTCGACGCCGCGCGGGGGCGGCTCGGGGTCCCCCGCGACACGCGGGGGCGTCGCAACCCCTCCAACCCAAGATCTAGTGGTTGGATGTCATCGGCCACCCAGGGATAGTGGTCCCCGGTCCGCCGGGGCGCCCTCCATCGCCTATGCTGGTGGTCGCTTCGAGGGCCCCGACGGGCCTGGCGAGGCTGTTCCGTCGTGCCGTTCAGGAAGAGGGTCGTAACCGATGCACTGCCCCTTCTGCCGGCACCCCGACAGCCGCGTCGTCGACAGTCGCACCACCGACGACGGCACGTCGATCCGCCGCCGCCGCCAGTGCACCGACTGCGCCCGCCGTTTCACCACGGTGGAGACCTGTTCGCTCATGGTGGTCAAGCGCTCCGGAGTCACCGAGCCCTTCAGTCGCGCCAAGGTCGTCTCCGGCGTCCGCAAGGCGTGTCAGGGGCGGCCGGTCACCGAGGACGCCCTGGCCAAGCTCGGCCAGCGGGTCGAGGAGGCGGTGCGCGCCACCGGCAGCGCCGAGCTGACCACCCACGACGTGGGCCTGGCCATCCTCGGCCCCCTGCAGGAGCTCGACCTCGTCGCGTACCTGCGCTTCGCGTCCGTGTACCGGGCCTTCGAAGGGCTTGAGGACTTCGAGGCCGCCATCGCGGAACTCCGCGTGGGGCCTCCCGCTGAGAAGGGCGGGACCGGCGCCTCCGAGGTGCCCGTTCCCGCCGGCGCCGCCGACTGACGGCGATCCGGGCCCTCGCGGGCCCGAAGACCGGCCGCGCGCGGCCGTGAAGACCTGCCCCGGGCGCACCGCGAGGTACCCGTGGGTCAAGCAGTACAGAACGTAGTACAGACGACGGTGCTCTGGGATTATCTGGGCGCCAAAGGGTGTTTTGCCCATATATGGGAGGCGGCATGACAGAGACGGCGAGCGGCCCGGCACGTGGTTCCCGCACCAAGGGAGCCAAGTCGGCGAGCAAGGGCCTGCGGATCGAGCGCATCCACACCACCCCCGGCGTGCATCCGTACGACGAGGTGAACTGGGAGCGCCGTGACGTCGTCATGACCAACTGGCGCGACGGCTCGATCAACTTCGAGCAGCGCGGCGTCGAGTTCCCCGACTTCTGGTCGGTGAACGCGGTCAACATCGTCACCAGCAAGTACTTCCGCGGGGCCGTCGGCACCCCGCAGCGCGAGACCGGTCTCAAGCAGCTCATCGACCGGATCGTGAAGACCTACACGAAGGCCGGCGAGGAGCACGGCTACTTCGCCTCGCCCGCGGACGCGGAGATCTTCGAGCACGAGCTCACCCACGCCCTGCTCCACCAGATCTTCAGCTTCAACTCGCCGGTCTGGTTCAACGTCGGCACCCCGCAGCCCCAGCAGGTCTCCGCCTGCTTCATCCTCTCCGTCGACGACTCCATGGAGTCGATCCTCGACTGGTACAAGGAAGAGGGGATGATCTTCAAGGGCGGCTCCGGCGCCGGCCTGAACCTCTCCCGCATCCGCTCCTCCAAGGAGCTGCTCTCCTCCGGCGGCAACGCCTCCGGTCCCGTCTCCTTCATGCGCGGCGCCGACGCCTCCGCGGGAACCATCAAGTCGGGCGGCGCCACCCGCCGCGCGGCCAAGATGGTCATCCTCGACGTCGACCACCCCGACATCGAGAACTTCATCGAGACCAAGGTGAAGGAGGAGGAGAAGATCCGCGCGCTGCGCGACGCGGGCTTCGACATGGACCTGGGCGGCGACGACATCACGTCCGTCCAGTACCAGAACGCCAACAACTCCGTGCGCGTGAACGACGAGTTCATGCACGCCGTGGAGTCCGGCGGCACCTTCGGCCTGCGCGCCCGCATGACCGGCGAGGTCATCGAGAAGGTCGACGCCAAGTCGCTCTTCCGCAAGATGGCCGAGGCCGCGTGGGCCTGCGCCGACCCGGGCATCCAGTACGACGACACGATCAACCACTGGCACACCTGCCCCGAGTCCGGCCGCATCAACGGCTCGAACCCGTGCAGCGAGTACATGCACCTGGACAACACGTCCTGCAACCTCGCCTCGCTGAACCTCATGAAGTTCCTCACGGACGACGGCAAGGGCACCCAGTCCTTCGACGTCGAGCGCTTCGCCAAGGTCGTCGAGCTCGTCATCACCGCGATGGACATCTCCATCTGCTTCGCCGACTTCCCCACCCAGAAGATCGGCGAGAACACCCGCGCCTTCCGCCAGCTCGGCATCGGCTACGCCAACCTCGGCGCCCTGCTGATGGCGACCGGCCACGCGTACGACTCCGAGGGCGGCCGTGCCCTCGCCGGCGCCATCACCTCCCTGATGACCGGCACCTCGTACAAGCGCTCCGCCGAGCTCGCCGCGGTCGTCGGCGCCTACGACGGCTACGCCCGCAACGCCGAGCCGCACCAGCGCGTCATGAAGCAGCACGCCGACGCCAACGGGACGGCCGTCCGCATGGACGACCTGGACACCCCGATCTGGACCGCCGCCACCGAGGCGTGGCAGGACGTCATCCGCCTCGGCGCCAAGAACGGCTTCCGCAACGCCCAGGCGTCCGTCATCGCCCCGACCGGCACCATCGGTCTCGCGATGTCCTGCGACACCACCGGCCTCGAACCCGACCTCGCCCTGGTCAAGTTCAAGAAGCTGGTCGGCGGTGGCTCGATGCAGATCGTCAACGGCACCGTCCCGCAGGCCCTGCGCCGCCTGGGCTACCAGGAGGAGCAGATCGAGGCGATCGTCGCCCACATCGCCGAGCACGGCAATGTGATCGACGCCCCCGGCCTGAAGACCGAGCACTACGAGGTCTTCGACTGCGCCATGGGCGAGCGCTCCATCTCCGCGATGGGCCACGTCCGCATGATGGCCGCCATCCAGCCGTGGATCTCGGGCGCCCTCTCCAAGACCGTGAACCTGCCGGAGACGGCCACGGTCGAGGACGTCGAGGAGGTCTACTTCGAGGCGTGGAAGATGGGCGTCAAGGCGCTCGCCATCTACCGCGACAACTGCAAGGTCGGCCAGCCGCTCTCCGCCAAGAAGAAGGAGGACGAGAAGGCCGAGGTGACCGCGAAGACCGAGGCGACGATCCGCGAGGCCGTCGAGAAGGTCGTCGAGTACCGCCCGGTCCGCAAGCGCCTCCCGAAGGGCCGCCCGGGGATCACCACCTCCTTCACCGTCGGCGGCGCCGAGGGCTACATGACCGCCAACTCCTACCCGGACGACGGTCTCGGCGAGGTCTTCCTGAAGATGTCCAAGCAGGGTTCGACCCTCGCCGGCATGATGGACGCCTTCTCCATCGCCGTCTCCGTCGGCCTCCAGTACGGGGTCCCGCTGGAGACGTACGTCTCGAAGTTCACCAACATGCGCTTCGAGCCGGCCGGCATGACGGACGACCCGGACGTGCGGATGGCGCAGTCGATCGTCGACTACATCTTCCGCCGCCTGGCGCTCGACTTCCTGCCCTTCGAGACCCGCTCCGCCCTCGGCATCCACTCCGCCGAGGAGCGTCAGCGCCACCTGGAGACCGGTTCCTACGAGCCGGCCGACGAGGACGTCGACGTCGAGGGCCTGGCCCAGTCGGCGCCGGTCGCCACGGAGCTGAAGGCCGTCGCGGCCCCGGCCGTCCAGGTCGAGGTCCCGGCCCCCAAGCAGGCGCACACCTCGGCGGAGCTCGTCGAGATGCAGCTCGGCATCAGCGCCGACGCCCCGCTCTGCTTCTCCTGCGGCACCAAGATGCAGCGGGCCGGCTCCTGCTACATCTGCGAGGGCTGCGGCTCCACCAGCGGCTGCAGCTGACCGCTGAGACGCTGACCCGCCGGGAGTGATCCCGGCGGGCGGGCGGCGGGACCGGACACCGGCCCCGCCGCCCTTCGCCGTTTCCGGTCCCGCCGCCCGAGCGGACGCGGGCGCTGCCGGGCGGTGCGGGTCAGGGGCGGGCGGAGCCCATGAGCGAGCCGAAGGACTCCGGGTCGGCGTCGAACCCCCGGGAGAGGGGACGGAAGGTCCAGCCCTCCGCGCCGTTCCGGGTGAATTCCGCGACGGTCGCGGCCGTCGCGCCGGAGACCGCCGCGAAGTCGTCCGTCAGCAGCTCCGTGTACCCCTCGCTGACGCGTACGGCGCTCCCGGCGACGGAGCCGAGGACGATCCGGCCGCCGCCCTGCTGTATCGCCACCCCGACCACGACCCGGACGTAGCGCGGCGCCAGCCGGTCCAGCTCCAGGGTCATCACCTCGTCGAAGCCGAAGCCCTGACCGGTGCGGCTGTCGCGGTTGAGCAGGATGGTGCCGTCGGGGGAGCGGCTGCCGAAGTGGACCAGCTGGGCGGGCGTGCCGTGCGGGTCCTCGGCGGTGTAGACGGCGGCGACGAGGTCGAGGTCGTGCACCGGCGCGCCGGAGGGCGCCGGATCCCACTTGAGCGCCACCTCGATCTTGCCGACGCCCTTGTTGAGTCCGCTCACGATACTTCCCCTTTCCCCTCTTCCCCGTGGAGATCCGTCGCCCCGGGTCTCCTTCTCATGGTGTCACGCGGGTACGACAGTTGGGCGGGCGGAGGCCGGGGACGGAGGCTCCCGGACGGGGTCGTGCCGGATCTCGACGCCCGACTGGCGTGAAAGGAACGGCTGCCTGACGGAGCCTCACCGTCCGCCTCCCGTCCGGTGCGACGGTCTGCCGGGTCGCGCGCCCGACCCGTACGATGGCGCGGTGCTGGTCAAGTGGATGCGCTGCGCCGTCGTGGACCGTCGAGGCTTCGAGCGGGGGCAGCGGAAGTGGGCGGGGCTGCTCGGCGAGCCCGGTTTCCGGGGGCAGGGCGGCGGCTGGAGCCGGGCCCGGCCCGAGACGGCCCATGTCTTCTCCTTCTGGGAGAGCCGGGCCTTCTACGACTCCTTCATGGCCCGCTCGCACGACCGGCTGGCCGCCGCGCAGGCCGGGACGTACAAGGACGCGCAGGTCAAGCTGTTCGACCACCGCTTCGACGTGAAAACCGGATTCGAGCCGAAGTTCGCCGACGCGGACGTGGCCCGGGTGGCGCACTGCCGGATCCACGAGGAGCGCGTGGAGCACTTCGCGCTGATGCAGGAGAAGGTGTGGAACCCGGCGATGGCCGGCTCCCCCGGCATGCTGCGGGGGCTGTTCGGCGAGGCTCCCGGCCACGAGTTCCTGATCCTCTCGCTCTGGAACTCGGCCGCCGAGCACGGCAAGTACCGCGAGGAGCGGGTGGAACGCCTCGGCCTGCGGGCGCAGACCGAGGCCGACATCGCCGCGATGTCGGGCGACATCGTACGGCTCGAACCCTCCTGGACCGTCTGACGGTTCATCCTCCGGCGGCTCCGGCGGTATCCGCTGCGGGCCGGTCCTTCGTGGTGGGGGCCGCGTCCGCCGGGGAGCGGTCGAAGACGCCCGCCGCCAGTGCCGCCGCCGCCGCGTCCGCCGCCTGGTCGGCCAGGCGGTGGTCGAGGGGCTCGCGGGTGACGAAGAGGCGGAGGAACAGCGGGGCGGAGACGGCCCGGACCACCGCCCCGGCATCGGCGCCGGCGGGGGCCTCGCCCCGGGCGACCGCCCGCTTCACCACCTCCTCGCAGCGGCGGAACCGCTCGGCGTAGAAGGAGCGCAGCGCCTCGGCGGCGCGCGGCGACTGGAACGCCGCCCCGACGAAGGCGGTGGGCGCCGCCGCGTCGGCCGGCTCCGCGAACCCGTCGACGACCTCCCGGGCCAGGGCCCGCAGGTCCCCGCCGAGGCTGCCCGTGTCCGGCGGGGACCAGCGGTCCTCCCCGGCCAGGTCGAGGGCGTCGGCCACCATGCCCTCCACACCGCCCCAGCGCCGGTAGAGCGTGGTCTTGTGCACCCCGGAGTGCTCCGCCACGTACTCCACGGTCAGGGCCGGATAGCCGTGCTCGGACAGTCCGGTCAGGACGGCGTCGCGGACGGCCGCGCGGGTGCGGGCGGTACGGCCGCCGGGGCGTCTGCTGCCGGGCGCGGGGGCCTCGGGTTCCTCGATCGACTCGTTCAATTGCTACTCCCGTTGCATTAGTGGTTCCGAGTGTGCCACACTCGCGGCTAACGCTACAAGCGTTGCGTTTGATCCGACCCGCTTCGCCCGTCTCCCCATGAGAGGTACCGCCATGCCCGCACAGATCTCGCTCCACGACGTGACCGTCTCCCGAGGGGAGCGCACGCTCCTCGACCGCGTCTCCCTCTCTGTCCGCCCCGGCGAGCGCCTCGGCGTCGTGGGGGAGAACGGCGCGGGCAAGTCCACCCTCCTCCACCTGCTCGCCGGGAAGACCGCCCCGGACGAGGGCCGGGTCACTGCCCTGGCCGACGGCGGTCTACGCCTCGTCCGGCAGACCCCCGACCTGCCACCGCGGGACACCGTGGCCGCCGCGGTCGACGCCGCCCTCGCCGACTTCCGGGCCATGGAGCGACGCCTGCGCGCCCTGGAGGCCCGGATGGAGGGCGGGGCGTCCGGCGCCGACCTCGCCGCGTACGGCGACCTGCTCACCGCCTACGAACTGCGCGGCGGATACGAGGCCGACGCCCGCGTCGACAAGGCCCTCCACGCCCTCGGGGTCGCCCACCTCGCCCGGGACCGCCCGCTCGGCAGCCTCTCCGGCGGCGAGCAGGCCCGGCTCGGCATCGCCTGCGCCGTCGCCGCGGCCCCCGAGGTCCTGCTCCTCGACGAACCCACCAACCACCTCGACGCGGCGGCGCTCGACTGGCTGGAGGAGTCCCTCCGAGCCCACCGGGGCACGGTCGTGGCCGTCTCCCACGACCGCGTCTTCCTGGAGAGCGTCGCCACCGCCCTCGTGGAGGTCGACGGCGACCGCCGGACCCTCGTCCGGTACGGCGAGGGGTACGCGGGTTTCCGGACCGCCCGCGAGGCCGCGCGGCGCAGGCGTCGGCAGGAGTACGAGGAGTGGTGCGCCGAGACCGCCCGCCTGGAGGAGTACGCGGCGGGCACCGCCCACGGCGTCGCGGCCGGCCGCGCGATGAAGGACAACAACAAGATGGCCTACGACCGGGCGGCCGGCCGGGTCCAGGCGTCCGTCTCCGGCCGCGTCCGCAGCGCCCGGGAGAGGCTGCGCCGCCTCCGGGCCGACCCGGTGCCGGAACCGGCCCCGCCGCTCTCCTTCGCCGCCCGCCCGGAGGTCGGCGCCGTCCAGGGCGAACTGCTCGCCCTGGACGGCGTGCGGGTCGGTGGGCGGCTCGCCGTCGACTCCCTCACCGTCCGGGCCGGTGAGCGCCTCCTCGTCCACGGCGGCAACGGCGCGGGCAAGTCCACCCTGCTCCGCGTCCTGGCCGGCGAACTGGCCCCCGACGAAGGGGAGGTGCGCCGCCGGGGCCGGATCGGCTTCCTCGCCCAGGAGGTCACCGTCCACCGCCCGGCGGCGTCCCTGCTCACCGCCTTCGGCCGGGACCTGGGCCTCGGACTCGACGAGGACGGCCTCGCCGACCTGCTGCTGTCCTACGGGCTGTTCCGGCCCGCCGACCTCACCGTGCCCGTCGGCGGCCTCTCGGCGGGGCAACTGCGCCGGCTCGCCCTCGCCCGGCTGCTCGCCCGCCCCGCCGACCTGCTGCTGCTCGACGAACCAGCCAACCACCTCGCCCTCGGCCTGGTCGAGGAGCTGGAACAGGCCCTGGAGGAGTGGAGCGGCGCCCTCGTGGTGGTCTCCCACGACCGGGAACTGCGGCGCCGGTTCACCGGACGGATACGCCGGATGGATTCCGGCCGCCTCCTCGACTGAGCCGAACGGGGCTTCTCCCTCTAGGGTCGGAGCATGGCACGACCGCGGCGCATCGTCCTCGTACGGCACGGGGAGTCCGAAGGCAACGTCGACGACACCGTCTACGAACGGGAACCCGACCACGCCCTCCGGCTCACCGCGACCGGACGGAGGCAGGCGGAGGAGACGGGGGAGCGCCTCCGGACCCTCTTCGGCGACGAGTCGGTCAGCGTCTACGTCTCCCCCTACCGCCGCACCCACGAGACCCTGACCGCCTTCCGGCTGCCCCCGGCCCGGGTCAGGATCCGTGAGGAGCCGCGCCTGCGGGAGCAGGACTGGGGCAACTGGCAGGACCGCGAGGACGTCCGCCTCCAGAAGGTCTACCGGGACGCCTACGGGCACTTCTTCTACCGCTTCGCCCAAGGCGAGTCCGGCGCCGACGTCTACGACCGCGTCGGAGCGTTCCTGGAGAGCCTCTACCGCAGCTTCGAGGCCCCAGACCACCCGCCGAACGTCCTGATCGTCACCCACGGGCTGACCATGCGGCTCTTCTGCATGCGGTGGTTCCACTGGAGCGTGGCCGAATTCGAATCGCTGTCGAACCCCGGCAACGCGGAGACCAGGGTCCTGCTCCTCGGCGAGGACGGGCGCTACCGGCTGGACCGCCCGTTCGAACGCTGGTGTACTCCGGAACCGTACGGCCCCACCGGATAGAGTGGCGCACCGATGACCGCTGACTCCTCTCTCGACCGGCGCTTCGACCGCGCCCTCGCCAGTCTGCGCGGACTGTCCGTGGGAGACGCCCTGGGCTCCCAGTTCTTCGTCCCCGCGAACTATCCCCTGCTGAAGCGGCGCGAACTGCCGCCCGGCCCCTGGCAGTGGACCGACGACACCGAGATGGCCTGCTCCGTCCTGGCCGTCCTCGCCCGCCACGCCCGCATCGACCAGGACGCCCTGGCCGCCTCCTTCGCCGAACACCACGACTTCGACCGGGGCTACGGCCCCGCCGTCAACCGGATGCTCCGACTGGTACGGGAAGGCGGCGACTGGCGCGAGCTGGCCGCGGCCCTCTTCAACGGCCAGGGCTCCTGGGGCAACGGCGCCGCGATGCGCATCGCCCCGCTCGGGGCCTGGTACGCGGACGACCCCGAACAGGCCACCCACCAGGCCGAGATCTCGGCCTACACCACCCACCAGCACCGCGAGGCCGTGGTCGGCGCCATGGCCGTGGCCGCCGCGTCCGCCCTCGCCGCCGACCCGGCCGGGCCGCCCACCCCCGAGGCCCTGCTCGACGGGGTGATCGCCCTCGTCCCGCGCAGCGCCGTCGGCGCCGGACTGCGCCGGGCCCGCGACATGCTGGACTACGGCGACGCCGGGACCGTCGCGGCGGTGCTCGGCAGCGGCCGCCGGACCACCGCCCACGACACGGTTCCGTTCGCCCTCTGGTCGGCGGCCCGGGGCCTCGGCGACTTCGAGCGGACGTTCTGGACGACCGCCCAGGTCGGCGGAGACGTCGACACCACCTGCGCCATCGCGGGCGGCGTGGTCGCCTCCTCGCCGACGGGAGCCCCGCCGGCCGCCTGGCGGGAGCGGACGGAAGCCTTCCCCGACTGGATGCCGGACGGCCCCGAAAGCCGCTGAACGACCGGGTTTCCCGGGCTCCGCGCCGAGCCCGGGAAACCCGGCGCGCCCCCGCCCGGAAGCGGGGAGAACCCTCCCCGCGAGGGCCGTCCCGCCGGGGCGCGGCGGAGGGCGGGAAGCCCGGACGGGAAACCGGGTACCGCGCCCGGCGCCCGGGGGCGTAACCTGTCAGGCGCCATGCCGTATGAACCCCCCACCCACACCGTCGAGCGGTCGCTCCGCGCCACCACCGGCGCCAAGATCGTCGCCGGGGTCGACGAGGTCGGACGCGGTGCATGGGCTGGTCCCGTCACCGTGTGCGCGGCCGTCACCGGACTGCGCCGTCCCCCTGAGGGACTCACCGACTCCAAACTGATCGCCCCGAAGCGGCGCACCGCGCTCGCCGCCGAACTGGAGCGCTGGGTCACCTCCTACGCGCTCGGCGAGGCGTCCCCGCAGGAGATCGACGAACTCGGCATGACCGCCGCTCTCCGCCTCGCGGCCGTCCGGGCCCTCGAAGGACTTCCGGAGCGTCCCGACGCGGTGATCCTCGACGGCAAGCACGACTACCTCGGCAGCCCCTGGAAGGTCCGTACGGTGATCAAGGGCGACCAGTCCTGCATCGCCGTCGCCGCCGCCTCCGTGATCGCGAAGGTGCGGCGGGACGCCATGATGGCGGAACTGGACACCGGCCAGGAGGGTGCCGACTACGGCTTCGCGGCCAACGCGGGCTACCCTTCGCCCGTCCACAAGGCCGCCCTCGCCGAGCTGGGGCCCACCCCGCACCACCGGCTCTCCTGGTCCTACCTGGACGCGATGCCCAGGTGGCGCCACCTCAAGAAGGTCCGCCTCTCCGCCGAGGCGGCCGCGCTGGAGAGCGGGGGCCAACTCGGCTTCGACTTCTGATCTTCCGGCCGCGGGGCCCCGCCGACGGGGCCCCGCAGGACCGGGGGCGCACCTGTGTGCCCACCCGCCGGTTCCGTCCGAAACGGCATTTGATAGACATCCACCCATTGCCTCTCCCTCCCGAGGAGCCTCAGATTCACGAGAGCGCCCAGGGTCCCCACGCCAGCACGGCCACCGGCCGTCCCGCGTCGACCCCTCGTCCCGTCCCCGGCCCGCGTTCGGCGGCCTCCCCGCGTCCCGGTCGCCCGGGCCCCGGTCCGGCCCGCCCCACCCCGCCGGCCCAGCGGCCCGTACCCGGTCCGCCCGCCCCCGAGAGCCGTACGGAGAATCGTTCCGCCGTGAGCGGCGGTCCGCAGCTCCAGCTCATCCCGGCCTCTGCCGACGGCGCTCTCGACGCCGCCGAGGAAGCACTCGACCTGCTCCTCGAGAGCGGCCGTCCGCCCGGCGAGGTGCTGGTGCTCACCACCGGTGAACGCCACCCCTGGGCCGCGCACGAGCTGTCCTTCGGCGAGACCGCCTACTGGGCCCAGCAGGAAGCCGGCGAGGACGTGTTCTTCGCCGACGCGAGCGCGGCGGACCGGATCACCCCCCGGCCCGTCGTGATCGTCGCGGTCAACGGCGGGGACGAGGAGGCCGCCGAGGCCCTCCCCGTCGCGCTGTCCCGCGCGGGCGCCCTGCTCGTGGTCTGCGGCGACTCCCAGCGGGTCACCGCGCTGCTCGGCGCCGGAGTCTGATCCGCTCGCGTCTCCGCCGGACCGGCAACGGCCCGGCGGAGCGGCCGGCGGTTCAGCGCGCCGCGACCCTGCGCAGCGGCTCGGCCGCCCCGCCCGCCGTGCGCGGGACGAGGTGGCCGAGCTCGGCGTTCGGCTCGCCCAGCGCGAGCGGCTCGGAGTCGGAACTCGGCCGACGGCCGCCCCGGCCCTCGCCGGAGACCTGCCAGCCGCTCTTGGTCAGGGTGATGTAGGCCCCGCATCGCAGCCCGTGCAGCGTGCAGGCGTCCCGCAGTCCCCACATCCAGGCGCCGTCCTCCTCCGTCCAGCGCTCGTCGCCGTCACGGCAGTACACGAGCACCGCCGTCCGGACGGGAGCGCGTCGGCGCAGGTCGTGCGGGACCACGCGCCGCAGATGGGCCAGGAGCGCGTTCCTGAACTCCCAGCCGTCGGCGGGACCGGGGCGGCGGACGAACGAGGCGCTGGCGGTGAGCCGCTCCTCGTGGTCCAGCACCGCCACGACCGCGGTCGACGGCTGGGGACGATGACGGGAGTGCAGCCCGCTCACGACCTCACGTGGACTGCGCAGCAAGGGAATTCCGGCCGCGGCCCAGTCGGTGGGCTCCAGCATCCGTGCGAGACGGCTCGCCGAGGCGGCGGAGCCGAGCGAGGCGGCGGTGGACGGAGCGAATCCGAGGGTCACGGTCCTCCCTTCGGATACACGCCCGCGAGGCGGGCAAGGCGGGGTGAGGGCGCAGCACGGCACAGTCCTTCCGGACCGCTTCGAGCCGTGTGGGGCGGTTCCCCAATTCTTGCTCGGGCCGGGCGGGGCGGCAACGAGCAATTGAGGCGGCTGACGGTAATGAACCGTTATGCCTCTGATATCCCTGCCCAGTTACCCAGTATTCACTCGCCGTTTCCCAGCCCTTCTCACCCCTGGACCGCGAGCACCAGGGGAAGGACGCCTTCCGCCCCCGAACGCCGCAGCAACCGGGTCGCCACCGCCAGTGTCCAGCCCGTGTCGGAGAGGTCGTCGACGAGCAGTACGGGCCCTGCGGCGGCGGCCAGTCGCTCCGCCAGTTCCGGCGGGACCTCCAGGGCGCGGTGCAGCCCGATCACCCGCTGCGCGCTGTTGGACCGGGACAGCCGGAGGTCCTCGGCCCCGGGCGCGTACTCCACCGTCCCGAGCAGGGGCATCCGCCCGATCTCCGCGATCCGGGAGGCCAGCGAACCGATCAGGACCGGCCGTCTGCGCGAGGCGACCGCGACCACCCCGGCCGGCCGCGCCGGAGCGCCCGGCGCCCCGGACGCCCAGCCGCCCGGCCCCCTCGCCCAGTCCGCGAGCACCTGGACCACCGCCTGGACGACATCGTCCGGAACCGGCCCGTCCGGGGTCGTGTCCGCCAGCAGCGGACGGAGCCGGTTGCCCCAGCCGATGTCCGACAGCCGCCCGAGGGCGCGGCCGGAAATCATCTGTTCGTCGGCGGGGATCCTGCCCTTCAGGTCCACCCCGGCCGCCGCCAGCCCGGTCGGCCACATCCGGCGCGGCTCCACGTCCACGCCCGGACGGTCCAGCTCGCCCCGGGCCGCGTCCAGCGCCGCCCCGGTCACCTTCGGATCGAACCGGGGCCCCGCGCAGTTGTCGCACCGGCCGCAGGGCGCGGCCTCCCCGTCGTCCAGCCTGCGCCGCAGGAACTCCATCCGGCACCCGGCCGTCGTCGCGTACTCCCGCATCGCCTGCTGCTCCGCCGCCCGCTGCCGGGCCACCCACGCGTACCGCTCGGTGTCGTAGACCCAGGGCTGCCCGGTGCTCTCCCAGCCGCCCTTGACCCGCCGGACCGCCCCGTCCACGTCGAGGACCTTGAGCATGGTCTCCAGCCGGGTCCTGCGCAGCTCCACCAGGGGCTCCAGGGCGGGCAGCGACAGCGGGCGGCCCGCGCCGGCGAGCACGTCGAGCGTCCGGCGCACCTGCTCCTCGGGAGGGAAGGCCACGGAGGCGAAGTACTGCCAGATCGCCTCGTCCTCCTTGCCCGGCAGCAGCAGCACCTCCGCGTGCTCCACCCCGCGCCCGGCCCGGCCGACCTGCTGGTAGTAGGCGATCGGGGAGGACGGCGAGCCGAGGTGCACGACGAAGCCGAGGTCCGGCTTGTCGAAGCCCATGCCGAGCGCCGAGGTGGCCACCAGGGCCTTCACCCGGTTCGCCAGGAGATCGTTCTCGGCCTGCTCGCGGTCCGCGTTCTCCGTGCGCCCCGTGTAGGAGGTGACCGTGTGCCCGCACTGGCGGAGGTGGGCGGTGACCTCCTCGGCCGCCGCGACGGTCAGCGTGTAGATGATCCCGGAGCCGGGCAGCTCGTTCAGGCGGTCGGCGAGCCACGCCATGCGGTGGGCCGCGTCCGGCAGCGTGAGCACACTGAGACTGAGGGACTCCCGGTCGAGCGGGCCGCGCAGGACGAGGGCGTCCGTGCCCGCGCCGGTGCCGAGCTGCTCGGCGACGTCGGCCGTCACCCGGGCGTTCGCGGTGGCGGTGGTGGCCAGGACCGGCACGCCGGCCGGAAGGTCGGCCAGCATCGTGCGCAGCCGGCGGTAGTCCGGCCGGAAGTCGTGGCCCCAGTCCGAGATGCAGTGCGCCTCGTCCACCACCAGCAGCCCCGTGGCCGCCGCCAGCCGGGGCAGCACCTGGTCGCGGAAGTCCGGGTTGTTCAGCCGCTCGGGGGAGACGAGGAGGACGTCGACCAGGCCGTCGGAGATCTCCTGGTGGATGCCCTCCCACTCCTCCGGGTTCGCCGAGTTGATCGTGCGGGCGCGGATGCCCGCGCGGGCCGCGGCGTCCACCTGGTTGCGCATCAGGGCGAGCAGCGGCGAGACGATCACGGTGGGTCCGCTGCCGCGCGCCCGCAGCAGGGAGGTCGCCACGAAGTACACGGCCGACTTGCCCCAGCCGGTCCGCTGCACCACCAGCGCCCGGCGGTGGTCGGCGACCAGCGCCTCGATGGCGCGCCACTGGTCCTCGCGCAGTCGCGCCGCGCCGGTCGGGTCCCCGACCAGGCGGGCCAGTACGGCGTCGGCGGCGGTGCGGAGCGCGGCGCGGTCCTCCGGGCTGTCTGCGTGGTTCATGCCGTCCATGCAACCCGATGGCTCGGACATCCGGCGAACGGGGCGCGAATCTGTGGACAGTGAAAATCAGCTCATCACACCGTATGTGTGGAGTTATCCACAGGGGTTGTCGGCCGCCGGAGATCACGAGACCGTCCTCGGCATGAACGCGAACCACCACGAGACCAGCGCATCCACCAGCGGCCGGCAGATCACCCTGCGCGGCCCCTCCGAGCTCGCCGACGCCCTGCCGTTCGTCCTCGGCTTCCACCCGACCGACTCCGTCGTGCTCGTCGCCCTGCACGGCGAGAACGGCCGGTTCGGCGGCCGGATCAGGCTCGGCATCCCGCAGCTGACCGACGAGTGGGACTCCACCGCGGACCACCTCGCCGAATGCCTCGTCGACGCCTGCGTCCAGCGCGCCACCCCACCCGACGGCATCGTCGGCTTCCTCTGCCAGGAGCCGGGGCCCGGCGAGAGCGCCCGCGAGGTGTACGAGCGGCTGCGTCCCTTCGCCCAGCGGCTGCGCACCGCCTGCGGCGCCCTCGACATCCCCGTCTACGAGGTGCTGTGCGTCTCCGGCGGCCGGCACTTCTCCTACTGCTGCCCCGACACCCGCTGCTGCCCGCCCGAGGGCACCCCCCTCACCACCGGCGGCACCTCGCCCATGGCCGCGGCCGCCGTCTACGCGGGCATCCAGGTCCGCGGCTCGCTCCAGGAGATGCGGGCCCGCTTCCAGCCCACCGGAGCGCCCGGCGACGCACCGCAGCGCACCGAGCTCGACAAGGCCGCCGCCGAGATCGTCCCCCGCGTCGTCGACGGCGCCGACGAGGAGGAGAGGACGCGGCTGCGGCAGCGGACGTCCGCCCTCGCGGCCCGGCTCCTGACCCGGTTCGCCGAGCCGCCCCGCCGGATCGGGGAGAACGGCGCCCGCCGGGGCCAGGCGGCCGTCGACGCCGACGACGACGCCCTCGTCGACCCCCGCGACGCGGCCCTCGTGATCATGGGCCTCCAGGACCGGACCACCCGCGACCACCTCGCCGAATGGATGGAGGGACCGGAGGGCGCCGCGGCCGTACGGCTCTGGCGCGTCCTCGCCCGGCGCTGCGTCGCGCCCTACCAGGAGTTCGCCGCCGCCCCGCTGAGCCTCGCGGGCTGGGCCGCCTGGTCCACCGGCGACGAACCCGTCGCCCGCGTCGCCCTCGGCCTCGCCCTCGAAGCCGACTCCGGATACGTCTTCGCCCGCCTGCTGCACCAGGCGTGCAACCAGGGCCTCGACCCCGAGACGCTGCGCGTCTGCCTCCGGGAGGAGCGGGAGGAGCGGGAGGGCAGGTCCACCGCCGGGCGGACGCGGACCACGTCCGCCCGGCGCGTCCGGACCAGGAGGCGGATCCGCGGCGTTCCCGGCACGGCACCCCGGCCCGCCCTCGCCCAGGCCGGTCCCGACACCGCCCGGCGCGCCCGCCGGACACCCCCCGGCATCCGGCCCGGAGGCCGCGCGACGACCCGCCCCAGGGGCTCCGCCCCACACCCCGGCGGCCGGCGCGGCACGAGGAGCGGACGATGACGACCGTGACCCCGCCCGCCACCCGACCGTTCACCTCTGTGGCGGAGCCGGGCGAACCGCACGGCCGAGTCCCCGCCGGCCGTCCGGATCGCACAGAGAGCGCCCCCCACCCCTCATGGTCCTCAGCCCCGTCCCGGCCCCCGGGCACCCGGTGGAGCCCCAGGTCCGGCCGCCGCTCACCGGCGGGACCGCCCCCACCGCCCCCGGCATCCGCCCGGGAGAGCTCCCCTCCGTCCACGACGCCCTCCTGTGCGTCGCCCTGCCCGCCTTCGCCGTCTCCCCCGAGCACGGCCAGCTCACCGGAGAGGGGCCGGGCGGCGTGTACGCCTCCGGACGCCGCCTGCTCTCCCGGTGCGTCCTGCGGGTCGCCGGCCGCGAACCCGTCCCCCTCCAGGGGCGGCTCGCCGGCGCCGACCGGGCCGTGTTCACCGCGGCCCTCCGGCTCCCCGGCGACCCCGGACCCGACCCGGCCGTCACCGTCGAGCGCTCCCGGAGCGCCGACGGCACCGAGCGGATCACCTTCCGCAACGCCGCCCCCAGGACCGTCCGCCTCCCCGTGGAAATCTCTCTGGGCACGGATCTCGCCGACCTGGGCGCGATCGCGTCCGGCCGCCTCCGCCCCGACCTCAGAGCCAGCGTCCACGGCACCGGCCTGCGCTGGACCGCCCCCGACGGCCGCTCCGCCTCCGTCACGACCGACCCGGCGCCCACGGACTCCCTCGCCGCGGCCGGCGTGCTCCGCTGGGACACCGACCTCGCCCCCGGCGCCGCCACCACCCTCCACCTCCGCGTCCACACCGACCGGGCACCCGGCGCCGGACGCCCCGGCGGCCACCTGCTCTCCGACGCCCAGGCCGAGGGCGACGACCCGCGCCCCGGCGCACTGCTCCGCGCCTGCGTCGACGACCTCCGGGCCCTCCTCCAGCGCGACCCCGCCCACCCCGCCGACGTCCACCTCGCCGCCGGTGTCCCGTGGCGGTGCGGACCGGTCACCGCCGAAGCGCTCTGGGCGGCCCGGATGGCCCTGCCGCTCGGTACCCGCCTCGCCGCGGGAACCCTCCGCGCCCTCGGCCGGGCCCAGGTCACCGGCGGACCCGGCGCCGGGCGTCTCCCGGGGCCGCTGCGGGACGCCGGGCCGCACCTCCCGCCCCGCTGCACCGGCGTCGAGGCCACCCTCGCCTTCCCCGTCGTCCTCGCCGAGGCGCGCAGATGGGGACTGCCCGCCGCCGACCTCGACGAGCTCCTTCCGGTGGCGGAGCGCTGCCTCGGCTGGCTGCGCCGCGGGCTCGGCCCGGACGGCCTCCTGCCGGACCCGGCCCCCGGAGGTCCCTGGCGGGCCGAGACCCAGGCCCACGCCCACCGGGCCGCCCTCCTCGGCGCCGACCTCCTCGACGCCTGCGGCCGACCCGGCGGCGACGACCTCCGGGACGCGGCCCGGACCCTGCGCGAGCGGTTCCGGAGCGAGTTCTGGCTCGACGACCCGTCCGGTGGCCGGCCCGCCGCCGGACGCACCCCCGACGGACGGACCTGGCCCCAGCTCGGCGGCTGGGCCGCCCACCTCCTCGACACCGGCCTCCTCGGCGGCGGCCGGTGCGCACCCGGGCTGCTCGACCGGGCGGAGACCGAACAGGTGGCACGGCTGCTCGGCACCCCCTCCCTCGACTCCGGCTGGGGACTGCGCGGCCTCGGCGCCAAGGAGCCCGGCCACAACCCCTTCGGACACCGGTCCGGCGCCGTCCGCGTCCACGAGACGGCCGTCGCCGTCGCCGGACTGGCCGCCGCCGGACACGAGAAGGAGGCCGCCGCCCTCCTGCGCGGCCTGCTCGACGCCGCCGGGTTCCTCGACCACCGGCTGCCCGAGATGTACGCCGGGGAGCAGCGCGCGACGGGCGCGCGCCCCGTGCCGCACCCGGCCGCCTGCCGGCCCGCCGCCGTCGCGGCCGCCGGAGGGGTCCACGCGGTCACCGCCCTCGCCGGGATCCGGCCCGACGCGCCGGGCCGGAGCGTCACGGTGCAGCCGATGGCCTCCGCCCCGCTGGGAGCGATCCGGCTGTCGGGCCTCGTGGTCGCCGGCGAGCCCTTCGCCGTACGGGTCGGCCGACTGGGACTCGGTATGGTCGAAGAGGCCGCCGAGGGCCTGCAACTGGGGGTGTGACACATGCCGGGAACGGAGACGAGGAAGACCCCGCGACCGGACGGGAGAACCGGAGATGATCACATGGGGCGTGTTTATCGTCAGGAAGACGACTATGATCGCGGCATGCCTCCCTACGACCCGTCGGCCTTCCCGCCCTTCGCCGTCACCGTCGACCTGGTCGTGCTCACGGTGCGCAGCCACGCCCTGTGCACCCTGGTCGTCCGCAGAGGGGAGGCGCCCTTCCGGGAGTGCTGGGCGCTGCCCGGCGGCTTCGTCCGCGCGGAGGAGGACCTCGGCGCCGCCGCCGCACGCGAACTGGCCGAGGAGACGGGGCTGCGCGCCCACGATCCGTCCGCCCCGCCGCCGGTCCCGGACAACGGCGCGCACCTCGAACAGCTCGCCACCTACGGGGCGCCCGACCGCGACCCTCGGATGCGGGTGGTGAGCGTCGCGCACCTCGCGCTCGCCCCCGACCTGCCCGCACCGCGCCCCGGCGGCGACGCCGACAGCGCGCGCTGGGCCCCCGTCGAGGAACTGCTCGGCCAGGCGCGGGCCGCCGGGGCCGACTCCCCGCACGCGCTCGCCTTCGACCACGCCCGGATCCTCTCCGACGGAGTGGAGCGGGCCCGCTCCAAGATCGAGTACTCCTCGCTCGCCACCGCCTTCTGCCCGCCCGAGTTCACCGTCGGCGAGCTGCGCCGGGTCTACGAGGCGGTCTGGGGCGTCTCCCTCGACCCGCGCAACTTCCACCGCAAGGTCACCGGCACACCCGGGTTCCTCGTTCCGACCGGCGGGACCACCACCCGTCAGGGAGGGCGTCCCGCCCAGCTGTTCAGGGCCGGTGGCGCCACCCTCCTCAACCCCCCGATGCTGCGCCCCGAGGTCTGACGGGCCGTCGCTCCCGCCGCCCCGGGACGGCACCCCTACGGTAAAAGTCCGAAATCTGGCGTTATCTTGCTGCGACAGCGCCGCCCTGCCGCGGAGCGGTGACCTCTACCGCGAGAGACAGCGATGCTCCAGGCCATCGGACTGACCAGCACACCCCGCCGCGATCGCCCGCCCGCCGTGGACGATCTGACCTTCGAGGCGCCGCCGGGGGCCGTGACCGCCCTCGTCGGGCCGGAGGGCTCCGGCAAGACGACCGCCCTGCGCCTCATGCTCGAACTGGAACCGGGGCGTGGACTCACCTACTTCCGGGGCCGCCCGCTGCGCCGGATCGCCCAGCCCGCGCACGAGATCGGCGTCGTGCTCGGCGACGTGCCCGGACATCCCTCCCGCACCGTGCGCGGACAGCTCCGGATGCTCGCCGCGGGCGCGGGAGTCCCCGCCTCCCGGGCCGACGAGGTGATCCGCGCTGTCGGGCTGGGTGGACTGGAGGGGCGCAGGACCGGAACCCTGCCGCGCGGGGCCGAGCGCCGACTCGCCCTGGCCGCCGCACTGTTGGGGGAGCCGCACGCCCTGCTCCTGGACGGCCCGGGAGCCGGGCTCGCCCCGGCGGAGCGGGTCCGGCTGCACGCGCTGCTGCGCGCGCACGCGGACGCCGGCGGCACCGTCCTCTACACCACGAGGGACCCCCAGGACGCGGCCCGCAACGCCGACCGGGTCGTCGCCCTCGACGGCGGCCGACTGGTGGGCGAGCAGCCGGTCGCCGACTTCGCCCGCACCCGGCTGCGGCCGAGGGTCGCCGTCCGCACCCCGCACGCCGCCCGGCTCGCCGCCGCCGTCGCCCAGGAGGCCCGCGCCGCCCGCCGCCCGGTCGAGGTCGTCACCGAGGACGGCGTCCTCCTCGTGTACGGCGGCGACTGCGCCCAGGTCGGGGACACCGCCTTCCGGCTCGGCGTGCCGGTCCACCGCCTCGTGGAGGAGACCGGCGCCCCGGCGGCGGAGGCGGGCGGTGCGCCCGGTCCCGTACCGCCGACGGGGGAGCGGAGGGGCGCGCGCCGGCCGGTCCGGTCGCCGCTGCGGCCGCTGCGCTACGAGCTGCGCCGGGTCCTCGGGGTGCCCTCCACCGCCCTGGTGGCCGCCGCCGCCCTGGCCGTCTCGGCCGTGCTCGCCGTGCTCCTCGGGCGGGGCGGCACCGCCCTGCCCGTCGCGCTGGCCGCCTGGCCCGACCTCCTGCCGCTGCCGCCCGCCGCGCTCGGTGCCGGTCTGCTCGGCGCCCTCTCCTTCGGTGAGGAGTACCGCTATCCCGCGCTCGCCGCCGGGCGCGGGGCCGTCCCGCGCCGCCTCGCGCTGCTGCTCGCCAAGCTCGCCGTGGCCGCGGTCCTGGCCCTGCTGCTCGCCGTGCTGGCGGCCGGGGCCGATCTGGCGGCCCTCCGCCTCTTCTACGGGCCCGAGTTGACCCCCGTACCGGACAACTGGATTCCGATGGCGGTGAGTTGGCTGGGCCTCACGGTCGGATGCGCATGGGCCGGGGTGCTGGGGGCCGGGGTGTTCCGGGCGGCGGCGGCCGGGGTGGCCGCGGTGCTTTTCGTCCCGGTGGCCTTCGTGCCGCTGCTGCGGCAGGTGACGAGCGGTCCGGCGGTCCGCTCGGCCGCCGGACTCCCGGCCCGGCTGCGCGAGTTGGCGGGACCCCGCTGGTCGCCGTCCCTGGACCGGTGGTTCACCGGAGTGCTGGAGGCGGCCGCGCGGCCCGCCGGGGTGGCCCTCGCGCTGATGCTGACGGTCCTGCTCTGTGCCTATGTGCTCACCGGCCTCCGCCGAAAGGCCCGTTGGTGATCGTTTCCGGACCGGTCTCTTCCGGCTGGAGCGCAACTCCCTTGAGGAATGCACCTTATGCCCCAATAATCGTCAATTGTGTAGGGGGTGCCGATCACCCTTTCGTGTGCTTTTCACCAAAGACCTCAAGAGCCACGGAAGCCACGCCGACAAAGGATGCGTGAGTACCCTTGCGCACACGATGATGACCGCCGCCCGCACCGTCGACTCCGGCCTCGGCGCCCCGGGCGATCTCGACCGCTACCCGTACGGAGAGGCTCCCGCCGCCGACCGCGTGGGTCCGCCCGCCTGGGAGGGAGTGGACACCGACCTCGGCCGCGTCGGCCGCCGTACCGCGGGCAGCCGGGGCCGCGGCCTCCACGGCCAGCTCGTCCAGCAGCTCGGCCAGATGATCGTCTCCGGCGACCTGGGCGCGGACCGCCCCCTCGTCCCGGAGGAGATCGGCCAGCGCTTCGAGGTCTCCCGCACTGTCGTGCGCGAGTCCCTCCGCGTCCTGGAGGCCAAGGGGCTCGTCAGCGCCCGGCCCAACGTCGGCACCCGGGTCCGCCCGGTCAGCGACTGGAACCTGCTCGACCCCGACATCATCGAGTGGCGCGCCTTCGGGCCCCAGCGCGACGACCAGCGCCGCGAGCTGAACGAGCTGCGCTGGACCATCGAGCCGCTGGCCGCCCGCCTCGCCGCCGGACACGGCCGCGAGGACGTCCAGCAGCGCCTCGCCGACATGGTCGAGATCATGGGGCACGCGTACGCGCAGGGCGACGGCATCACCTTCTCCCGGGCCGACACCGAGTTCCACTCCCTGCTCATCCAGCTCGCCGGGAACCGCATGCTGGAGCACCTCTCCGGCATCGTCGGCGCCGCCCTCCAGGTCTCCGGGGGCCCCGTCACCAGCTGCGACCGCCCCAGCGAGAGCTGCCTGGCGCACCACGCCCGCATCGTCGACGCGCTCGCCGCGGGCGACGCCCACGGGGCCGAGACGGCCATGCGGCAGCTGCTCACGGTCCACCCCGAGGTGGAGCCCCGCGTCGTTCCCGCCCCCCGCGAGCACTGACCCGCGGGCCGTGGCCGGAAGCGCGCGGGCGCGTACGCAGGGAGAGCCGCCGGATCCGAGCGCGGTCCGGGGAGCCCGGAAGGGTTCCCCGGACCGCGCCAGGGTGTCGGCGGCGTGAAATGTACGCTGATCTACCTCCTTAGCCGGTTCGCCGCAGATGCGGTGTGACTCGGGACACGAAGATTGGGCGTAACACTCCTCCGAGCCGTGCGATGACTTAAGAGGTGACAGCCGAGGAAGGAATACAGCAGCCGGTGCAGGCGCTGTGCAGTTCCCCGGTCCAGCCCGCGCCGTCGGCACATTCCCCGTCGACGGTCGTCGGCTCCGGCCCGATCCCGGGCGGGGCCGGAAGCCGTTTTCCATCGTTCCGAGAGGTTGTTCGTGTCGGCCAGCACATCCCGTACGCTCCCGCCGGAGATCGCCGAGTCCGAGTCTGTGATGGCGCTCATCGAGCGGGGAAAGGCTGATGGGCAGATCGCCGGCGATGACGTGCGTCGGGCCTTCGAGGCTGACCAGATTCCGCCAACCCAGTGGAAGAATGTTCTGCGCAGCCTCAATCAGATCCTCGAGGAAGAGGGTGTGACGCTGATGGTCAGTGCAGCGGAGTCGCCGAAGCGCGCCCGCAAGACCGCCGCAGCGAAGAGCCCCGCCAAGCGCGCCGCCGCCAAGACCGTCACCGCCAGGGCGACGACGGTGACGAGGACCACCGTCACGACCGGATCCGCGTCCTCCGCCGAGAGCGCCGACCCGGCCGACGAGGCCGCGGCGCCCGCCAAGAAGGCGGCCGCGAAGAAGACCGCCGTCAAGAAGACGGCGGCCAAGAAGACCGTCGCCAAGAAGACGGCGGCCAAGAAGACCGCGTCCAAGAAGTCCGACGACGAGGTCATCGAGGGCGAGGAGCTCCTCGAGGACGTCGCGCCGGGCAAGGACGAGGAGGAGACCGAGGGCGAGACCAAGGGCTTCGTCCTGTCCGACGAGGACGAGGACGACGCTCCCGCCCAGCAGGTCGCCGTCGCCGGTGCCACCGCGGACCCGGTCAAGGACTACCTGAAGCAGATCGGCAAGGTCCCCCTCCTCAACGCCGAGCAGGAGGTCGAGCTCGCCAAGCGCATCGAGGCCGGTCTCTTCGCCGAGGACAAGCTCGCCAACTCGGACAAGATCGCCCCCAAGCTCAAGCGCGAGCTGGAGATCATCGCCGAGGACGGCCGCCGCGCCAAGAACCACCTTCTGGAGGCCAACCTCCGCCTGGTGGTCTCGCTGGCCAAGCGCTACACCGGCCGCGGCATGCTGTTCCTGGACCTGATCCAGGAGGGCAACCTGGGTCTGATCCGCGCGGTCGAGAAGTTCGACTACACCAAGGGCTACAAGTTCTCCACGTACGCCACCTGGTGGATCCGTCAGGCGATCACCCGCGCCATGGCCGACCAGGCCCGCACCATCCGCATCCCGGTGCACATGGTCGAGGTCATCAACAAGCTCGCGCGCGTCCAGCGCCAGATGCTCCAGGACCTGGGCCGCGAGCCCACCCCGGAGGAGCTGGCCAAGGAGCTCGACATGACCCCGGAGAAGGTCATCGAGGTCCAGAAGTACGGCCGCGAGCCGATCTCGCTGCACACCCCGCTGGGCGAGGACGGCGACAGCGAGTTCGGTGACCTGATCGAGGACTCCGAGGCGGTCGTCCCGGCCGACGCGGTCAGCTTCACCCTCCTCCAGGAGCAGCTGCACTCCGTCCTCGACACGCTCTCCGAGCGTGAGGCCGGCGTCGTCTCCATGCGCTTCGGCCTGACCGACGGTCAGCCGAAGACGCTCGACGAGATCGGCAAGGTCTACGGCGTGACCCGCGAGCGGATCCGCCAGATCGAGTCGAAGACCATGTCGAAGCTGCGCCACCCGTCGCGCTCGCAGGTCCTGCGCGACTACCTCGACTGAGCCGTCCGAGGCATCAGGCAGCGGCCGAAGGGTCCGGTTCCCCCGCGCGGGGGCCGGGCCCTTCGGCCTTTCTCGGGTGCAAGGGGGCCCGCCGTGGCGGACGCTGGGTGAGCGGATGTCGGCGGAGAGTCAGGAGGCTTCATGCATGGTCCTTTCGCCCGCGTGCTGACGGGGGCCCTGGGGCTCATCACGGCGATGGCCGGACCGGTGGCCGTCGCGGCCCCGGCGGCCGCGGACAGCGTCGTGGTGGGCGGCAGCCCGGCCGAGATCGCGGACGCGCCCTGGGTGGTCGCGCTGTCCAGCCGTGACCGGTTCGGGCGTACGCGCGCCGGGCAGTTCTGCGGCGGGGTCGTCGTGGCCCCCACCAAGGTCCTCACCGCGGCCCACTGCGTGGGGCGCGAGGCGCTCGGCGGCGAGCCCTCGGAACTGCGGGACTTCGTGGCGATCACCGGCCGGACGGCGCTGCGCGGCCAGGGCGGCCGGGAGGTGCGGATCGCCGACACCTGGGTGAACCCCGCCTACGACCCGACGGTCAACTCCGGCGACCTGGCCGTGCTGACCCTCGCCGAGGCGCTGCCCCGGTCCTCGGTCCTCGCGGTCGCGCGGCCCGGCGACCCGGCGGAGAGCCCGGGGACGGCGGCCGAGGTCTACGGCTGGGGCGACACCAGCGGCACCGGCCGCTACGCCTCGTCGCTGCGCTCGGCGCACGTCCAGGTGCTGCCGGACGCCTCCTGCGAGCGGGCGTACCCGGGCGGTCTCGGAGGGGCCTCGTACCGCCGGGAGAGCATGCTGTGCGCCGGGGACCCCCGGGGCGGCCGGGACGCCTGCCAGGGCGACAGCGGCGGCCCGCTGGTGGCCCGGGGCGTGCTCGTGGGGCTGGTGTCCTGGGGCAGCGGCTGCGGGCAGGCGGAGAACCCCGGGGTCTACACGCGGGTCTCCACGGTGCTCCCCAGCCGCTTCTGAGAGGCCCGCGCCGACTCCCCGGAAGCGGTCTCCCGGAGGCCGTGGGGGCACGAGAACGGGCGGCCACCCCCGCTGGAGGGGGTGGCCGCCCGTCGTCCGGTCAGTAACCGGCCCTGAGCTCGTCGTGGCCGCGCGACGTCAGTGCTCGTCGCCCACCGTGCGGGCCGGCGCGTCGGTGAGCCGGTCCGTCTCATCCTGTATCTCAACGGCGATCTTCTTGAGTTCCGGCTCGAACTTGCGTCCGTGATGGGCGCAGAAGAGCAAGTCACCTCCGCTGGCCAGGACGACACGCAGGTAAGCCTGGGCGCCGCAGCGGTCGCAGCGGTCAGCGGCCGTCAGGGGGCTCGCGGGGGTCAGAACAGTAGTCACGTCGCCTCTTCTCTAGCTCGACGAGCTGTCGTACCAGGGTCAACATCCAACCAGGCCGAAAACGTTCCCGCTCGTGGCTTTTCCTTGAAATTTTTTCCAAGGTGGCTGTTTGCTGCCGGTTGGCGGCGAATGAGCCGTATTGCGTCGCTCTACGGATTTCGCATTGCTGTGTGTGCCGGTCGTCCTCCCGGCGGGGTTGCCGGTTGTTCATGAGGACGTGCCCGGAGCCTAGATGGTTCATGCCTGGAAGGGAACGTGATGTTCGCGTCACCCCTTCGGGGGATCGAACATCTATGCGAGTCTGGACTAGCATGAGGAAACCGGGAGGGTGGCGTTTCAAGGGTTCCACCAGGCATCGGTACCCTCTGAGCGGTGGTCGCCGCAGGGGCCACCCCATCGGGCAAGATCTCAAAATTCAGCGAGGAGCGAACCGCGTGACCGCCGAAACGTCCGTGCCGTCCAGTGCGCTGCTGACCGCAGACCGTGACGGTTCCAACTACACCGCGCGGCACCTGCTCGTCCTCGAAGGGCTCGAAGCGGTACGCAAGCGTCCCGGCATGTACATCGGGTCCACCGACAGCCGTGGTCTGATGCACTGCCTCTGGGAGATCATCGACAACTCGGTCGACGAAGCCCTCGGCGGCTACTGCGACCACATCGACGTGATCCTCCACGACGACGGCTCGGTCGAGGTCCGGGACAACGGCCGCGGCATCCCGGTCGACGTCGAGCCCAAGACCGGCCTGTCCGGCGTCGAGGTCGTCATGACCAAGCTGCACGCCGGCGGCAAGTTCGGCGGCGGCTCCTACGCCGCCTCCGGCGGTCTGCACGGCGTCGGCGCCTCCGTGGTCAACGCGCTCTCCGCCCGCCTCGACGTCGAGGTCGACCGGAACAGCGCCACCCACGCGATCAGCTTCCGGCGCGGCGTCCCCGGCGTCTTCACCGAGCAGGGCCCCGACAGCCCCTTCGACCCGGGCAACGGCCTGACCAAGGGCAAGCGCGTCCCCAAGACCCGCACCGGCACCCGGGTCCGCTACTGGGCCGACCGGCAGATCTTCCTCAAGGACGCCAAGCTCTCCCTGGAGACGCTGCACCAGCGCGCCCGCCAGACCGCCTTCCTCGTGCCCGGCCTCACCATCGTCGTCCGCGACGAGCGGGACCTGGACGGCATCGGCAAGAGCGAGGAGGTCTTCCGCTTCGACGGCGGCATCAGCGAGTTCTGCGAGTACCTCGCGCAGGACAAGGCCGTCTGCGACGTGCTGCGCCTCACCGGCCAGGGCACCTTCAAGGAGACCGTCCCGGTCCTGGACGACCGCGGCCACATGACCCCCACCGAGGTCACCCGCGAGCTCGGCGTGGACGTCGCCCTGCGCTGGGGCACCGGGTACGACACCACGGTCCGGTCCTTCGTGAACATCATCGCCACCCCCAAGGGCGGCACCCACGTCTCCGGCTTCGAGCAGGCCGTCACCAAGACCGTGAACGAGGTGCTCCGCTCGGCCAAGCTGCTGCGCGTCGCCGAGGACGACGTCGTCAAGGACGACGCCCTGGAGGGCATGACCGCCGTCGTCACCGTCCGCCTCGCCGAGCCGCAGTTCGAGGGCCAGACCAAGGAGGTCCTCGGCACCTCGGCCGCCCGCCGGATCGTGGCGAACGTGGTGGCCCGGGAGCTGAAGGCGTTCCTGACCTCCACCAAGCGGGACGCGAAGGCGCAGGCCCGGGCCGTCCTGGACAAGGCCGTCGCCGCCGCCCGCACCCGGATCGCGGCCCGCCAGCACAAGGAGGCGCAGCGCCGGAAGACGGCCCTGGAGACCTCCTCGCTGCCGGCCAAGCTGGCCGACTGCCGCAGCGACGACGTCGAGCGCAGCGAGCTCTTCATCGTCGAGGGGGACTCCGCGCTCGGCACCGCCAAGCTCGCCCGGAACAGCGAGTTCCAGGCGCTCCTGCCGATCCGCGGCAAGATCCTCAACGTCCAGAAGTCGTCCGTCTCGGACATGCTCAAGAACGCCGAGTGCGGCGCGATCATCCAGGTCATAGGAGCGGGCTCCGGCCGCACCTTCGACATCGACGCCGCCCGCTACGGCAAGGTCATCATGATGACCGACGCCGACGTCGACGGCTCGCACATCCGGACGCTGCTGCTGACCCTCTTCCAGCGGTACATGCGCCCGATGGTCGAGGCCGGCCGGGTCTTCGCCGCCGTGCCGCCGCTGCACCGGATCGAGCTGGTCCAGCCGAAGCGCGGCCAGGACAAGTACGTGTACACGTACTCCGACAACGAGCTGCGCCAGACACTCCTGGAGTTCCAGCGCAAGAACGTCCGCTACAAGGACGCCATCCAGCGCTACAAGGGCCTCGGCGAGATGGACGCCGACCAGCTGGCGGAGACCACCATGGACCCCCGCCACCGCACCCTGCGCCGCATCAACATCGGCGACCTGGAGGCGGCCGAGCAGGTCTTCGACCTCCTCATGGGGAACGACGTCGCGCCCCGCAAGGAGTTCATCACCAGCTCGGCGGCGACCCTCGACCGCTCGCGCATCGACGCCTGACCTCCGCACCGTCCGTCCGGCCCGGCTCCGCCCCGCGCGGGTGCCGGGCCGGTGCCGTTCCCGGGCGCCCGGAGGCGTACGACCGCTGTCGTCCATAGGCATATCGGCATGGTTTCGTCAGGGGCCACGGAGGAAGAATCACTTGATGGGATGAAGAGGAGGGGGAGAAGAGTCCAGGAAGCGCCTGCTCTGTCCATCCTTGTGCACGCGGCCGAAACGGTTCGCTGACAAGGAGAGTTGAGACCGGTGGAGCAGCTGGACGAGCAGGAGCGTGCGGGAGCACGTGGGCACGGCGTGGCCGAGGGGGTGCCGCGGCAGTGGCCCGGCGGGCCCGGAGCCCGCGTACCCGGGGCGGCCGAGATCTACCTGGAGGTCCAGCGCAGCCCCGCCTTCCAGGAGGTCCGCCGCCGCTACCGCCGGTTCGCCTTCCCCGCGACCTTCGCCTTCCTCCTCTGGTACCTCGCCTACGTCGTCGCCGCGACCGCCGCCCCCGGCCTGATGGCCCGCCCGGTGGCCGGCGCGGTCAACGTGGCGATGATCGCCGGCCTCGGCCAGTTCCTCACCACCTTCCTGCTCACCTGGGCCTACGCGCGCCACGCGCGGCTGCGCCGGGACCGGGCCGCGCTGGAACTGCGCTGGGACACGCAGGAGATGACGAGGGGAGCGGGCCAGTGGTGACCGGCGACCACCAGACCCTGGCGCTGCTGCTGTTCAGCGCCTTCGTGGCCGTGACCCTGGGCATCACCACCTGGGTCAGCCGCAATCGGCATGGCTCGGAGGAGGAGTTCTACGCCGGCGGCCGGCTGTTCTCGCCGATGGAGAACGGCTTCGCCATCGCCGGCGACTACATGTCCGCCGCCTCCTTCCTCGGCATCTCGGGCCTCATCGCGCTCTACGGCTACGACGGCATGCTCTACTCGGTCGGCTTCCTGGTCGCCTGGCTGGTCGTGCTGCTCCTGGTCGCCGAACTCGTCCGCAACTGCGGCCGGTTCACCCTCGCCGACGTCGTCGCCGCGCGCATGGCGGAGCGGCCCGTGCGGATCGCCGTCGGCTCCTCCTCGGTCGCCGTCTCGGTGCTCTACCTGGTGGCCCAGATGGTCGGCGCCGGCAGCCTGGTCGCCCTGCTCCTGGGCGGCACCGGCGAGGCCGCCCGCACCTGGACCGTCATCGGCGTCGGCGCGCTCATGGTCATCTACGTGTCGCTCGGCGGCATGCGGGCCACCACCTGGATCCAGATCGTCAAGGCGGTGCTGCTGATGGCCGGCACCGTCGCCCTCACCGTCCTCGTCCTGATCCGCTTCCACGGCGACGTGAACAGCCTGCTCACCACCGCCGCCGAGCGCAGCGGCCACGGCGGCGCCTTCCTCGGCCCCGGCCTGAAGTACGGCGGCGACTGGACCTCCCGCTTCGACTTCATCAGCCTCGGCCTGGCCCTCGTCCTCGGCACCGCGGGACTGCCCCACATCCTGTCCCGCTTCTACACCGTGCCCACCGCGAAGGCCGCCCGCCGCTCCGTCGTCTGGTCCATCGGCCTCATCGGCGGCTTCTACCTGATGACGATCGTCCTCGGCTTCGGCGCCGCCGCCGTCATCGGCTCCGCCGAGGTCCGCGCCTCCAACGCCTCCGGGAACACCGCCATCCCGCTGCTCGCCCTCGACCTCGGCGGCGGCGCCGACTCCACCGGCGGCACGGTGCTCTTCGCGGTCGTCGCCGCCGTCGCCTTCGCCACCATCCTCGCCGTCGTCGCCGGGATCACCCTGGCCTCCTCGGCCTCCGTCGCCCACGACCTCTACGCCTCGATCCGCCGACGCGGCGGGAGGCGGCACAGCGAGGTCGCGGTGGCCCGGATCGCCGCCGCCGTCATCGGGGCCGCCGCCATCGGGCTCGGCCTGCTCGCCCGCGACCTCAATGTGGCCTTCCTCGTCGGCCTCGCCTTCGCGGTCGCCGCCTCCGCCAACCTGCCGGTCCTGCTGTACTCGCTCTTCTGGCGCCGCTTCACCACCCGGGGCGCCGTCTGGTCGGTCTACGGCGGCCTCGTCCCCGCCGTCCTGCTGGTGCTCTTCTCACCGGTCGTCTCCGGCGCCCCCGACGCGCTCTTCCCCGGCGCCGACTTCCACCTCTTCCCGCTCCAGAATCCGGGCCTGGTCTCCATCCCGCTCGGCTTCCTCGCCGGCTGGATCGGTACGGTCACCTCGCCCGAGCCGCCCGACGAGGCCCGGCACGCGGAGACCGAGGTACGGGCGCTCACCGGGGCCGGAGCGGTCTGACCCGGCCGCCGGGGGCTACGGCGAGGCGAGCCAGGCGTACCGGTGCTCGGGGCGGCCGGTCTCGCCGTACCGCAGGGAGAGCCGGACCCGCCCGGTCCGTTCGAGCAGCTTGAGGTAGCGCTGGGCGGTCTGGCGGCTCACGCCGGCCCGCTCGGCGATCTCCTGCGCCGAGAGCGGTCCGGTGGCGGCCAGCAGCACCTGGCGGACCAGCCCGGCCGTGGTCGGCGAGTGGCCCTTGGGCAGGTCGGGGGCGACCGTGCCCGACGCCAGGGTGCCGAAGATCCGGTCCACCTCCGCCTGCTCCGCCTCGCCGCCGCGCTCCAGGGCGCGGCGCAGCAGCGCGTACGCCTCCAGCTTGGCGCGCA
This sequence comes from Streptomyces termitum, assembly GCF_014650175.1. Lineage (GTDB taxonomy): Bacteria > Actinomycetota > Actinomycetes > Streptomycetales > Streptomycetaceae > Streptomyces > Streptomyces termitum. The sequence continues at coordinate 52,516 of NZ_BMUL01000015.1, read as the reverse complement.
GCCCGGCGAAGTCGAAGGGCTTCACCAGGTACTGGAGCGCCCCGTGCCGCATCGCGGCCCGTACCGTCGCCACGTCCCGGGCGGCCGTCACCATGATCACGTCGCACTGGTGGCCGCGGTCCCGCAGCGCGCGGATCGCGGCGAGCCCGTTCTCGTCGGGCAGGTAGTGGTCCAGGAGGACCAGGTCCACCGGGTGGCCGTCGAGGGCGGCGAGCGCCTCGGCGGTCGAGTGGGCGGTGGCCGCCACCCGGAAACCGGGCAGCTTGGCGACGTAGGCGGCGTTCACCCGGGCCACCCGCACGTCGTCGTCGACCACGAGCACATCGATCATCGGGACTCCTCCACGGCGGGGCCGGGCACACGGGGGGCGGCGGACGCCGGGGGGTCCGCCGGGGGCGGGTCGGCCAGGGCCTCCGGGAGGACGGTCGTGAACTCGGCGCCGCCCTCCGGCCCCGCCGCCACCCGGACGGAGCCGCCGCGCCGCTCGGCGAGCCGCCGCACCAGCGCCAGGCCGATGCCGCGCCGGCCGTGCGCGGGCGGCTCCTTCGTGGTCCAGCCCTCGGTGAAGATCAGCTCCCGTCGCTCCTCGGGGACCCCGGGACCGCTGTCGGAGACCCGCAGCACCACCGTCCGCCCCTCGGCCCGCAGCGCGACCTCGATCCGTGCCCCGGGGGTGCCGGCGGCGGCGTCCGCGGCGTTGTCCACGAGGTTCCCGACGACCGTGACCAGCTCGCGCGGGTCCACCAGCCGGTCCGGCAGCAGCGAGTCCGGGGCGATCCGCAGGGCGACGCCCCGCTCGGCCGCCACCGTCGCCTTGCCGACCAGCAGCGCCGCCACCAGCGGGTCGTGGACCTTCTCCGTCACCTGCTCGGCGGTGGCCCGGTGGACCCCCACGACCTCGGTGACGAACTCGACCGCCTCCTCGTACATCTCCAGCTCCAGCAGGCCCAGCAGGGTGTGCAGCCGGTTGGCGTGCTCGTGGTCCTGCGCCCGCAGGGCGTCGATCAGACCGCGCGTCGAGTCCAGCTCCCGGCCCAGCCGCTCCAGCTCGGTGCGGTCGCGCAGGGTCGCCACCGCGCCCCCGTCGTCGGTCGGCATCCGGTTGGCGATCAGCACCCGGTGCCCCTGGACCGTCACCAGGTCGGCGCCGGCCGCCCGGCCGGTCAGCACGTCCGCGGTCCGGCCGGGGCCGAGCAGCTCGTCCAGCGGCCGCCCGGCCGCCTCGGGGCCGAGCCCGAGCAGCCGCTGCGCCTCGTCGTTCAGGAGCCGTACGGAGCCCTTCCGGTCCAGCGCCACCACGCCCTCGCGGATGCCGTGCAGCATCGCCTCGCGCTCCGCGAGCAGCGCGGAGATGTCGGAGAAGGCCAGGTCACGGGTCTGGCGCTGGATCCGCCGGGAGATCAGATAGGCGGCCAGCGCGCCCGCCGCCAGCGCCCCGCCCGCGTACGCCAGCAGGCCGGGGATCGCGGCGAGCAGCCGGTCGCGGACGCTGTCGTACTCGATGCCGACCGAGACCGCGCCGACGATCCGGCCGTCCGCGTCCCGCAGCGGCGCCTTGCCGCGCGCCGAACGGCCCAGGGTGCCGCTGTCGATCTCCATGACCTCCCGCCCGGCCAGTGCCTCGCTGGGGTCGGTGGAGACGGTCCGGCCGATCTGCGCGGGGTCGGTGTGCGACCAGCGCACCCCGCGCGTGTCCATGACGACGACGTACTCGGCGCCGGTCGCCGTCCGGATCCGCTCCGCCTCCCGCTGGACCGGCCCGGTCGCCGACGGCGGCCCGCCGAGCAGGTCCCCGGCGGTGCGCGGGGAGGCCATGGTCTCCGCGATGGCCAGCGCCCGGCGCATGGCCTGGTCGTCGAGCTGGGCGCTCAGCGGGGCCAGGAACAGGCCGGTGGCCAGCACGGTCACGCCGGTCGCGACGGCCAGCTGCATCAGCAGGACCTGGGAGAAGACCCGCCGCGGCCAGCCGAACCGCCGCCGCGGGCGCACGGGCGGCCGCGCGGAGGGGGACGGTGCGGCGCTCATGACGGAAACGGTACGGGGACGGAGCCCGGGACCGGAAACGCGGCGGGGCCCACCTCCGCCGCGGCACGCGCGCGTGGTGCCGCTTTTCCCGGCGGGGCGGGCCGGGACGGATCGGGCAGGGACCGGAGCGGGCCGAGGCGGGCGGGGCGGGGCCGGGCGCCGGGTCGGCCAGGACCGGGGGCGTACAGGGGGTGGGCCCGTGCGGTCAGGGGCGTCCGCGCGCACGCGCGGGGTCGGACCCGGCCGCCCCGCCGAATTTCCAAGCGCGGGGCGTCCGCGCGCACGCGCGCGTGGTGGCCGGGCGGGTGGGGTGTGCTGCCTATCCTGGGGCCTGGTCCCGCCGCGGCGCACCCCCGCGGGGCCGCCGCTCCCATCCCCGTCGAAAGGCGCGCTCCTTGTCCACGCAGCCGATCCCCGTCGTCGTCCTCGCCGGGTTCCTCGGGGCCGGGAAGACCACGCTCCTGAACCACCTGCTGCGCAGCGCCCGGGGGACCCGGATCGGGGTCATGGTGAACGACTTCGGCGACATCGGCATCGACGCGATGACCGTCGCCGGGCAGGTCGGGTCCACCGTCTCGCTCGGCAACGGCTGCCTGTGCTGCGCGGTGGACGCGAGCGAGCTCGACACGTACCTGGAGGTGCTCACCCGTCCCGAGCTGCGCCTGGACGTCATCGTGATCGAGGCCAGCGGCCTCGCTGAACCGCAGGAACTGGTCCGGATGGTGCTGGCCAGCGAGAACCGGCGGGCCGTCTACGGCGGACTGGTCGAGGTCGTCGACGCCGCGGAGTTCGACGCCACCCGGGAGCGGCACCCCGAGACCGACCGGCACCTCGCCCTCGCCGACCTCGTCGTCGTCAACAAGGCCGACCGGGTGGCCGGGGAGGCGCTCCGGGAGGTCCGCGCGACCGTCGCCGCGCTCGCCGGACGGGCCGCCGTCGTCGAGGCGGCGCACGGCCGGATCGACCCCGAACTGCTCTTCGACCGGGTGGTGCCGGAGGGCGAGATCACCGGGCAGATGTCGATCGAGGACATCCTCTACGGGGAGGACGCCGAGGGCCACGCCCATCCGCACGCCGCGTACGACACGGTCTCCCTGGCCACGGCGGTGCCACTGCACCCGCGCCGTCTGATGGCCTTCCTCGATTCGCGCCCCGAGGGGCTGTACCGGATCAAGGGCTTCGTGGACCTCGGCGCCGCCGACCCGGAGAACCGCTACGCGGTCCACGCGGTCGGCCGCTTCCTGCGCTTCTACCCCGAGCCCTGGCCGGCCGGCGGGGAGCGGCTCTCCCAGCTGGTCCTCATCGGCTCCGGCGTCGACGCGGCGGCCCTGCGCAAGGAGCTCGCCGCCTGCGAGCAGGACGGGCCCGGGGACGTGCCGGACGAGCGCGCCCTGTGGGGCGTCCTGCGGTACGTGCCGCGCGGCGAGGAGCCGCCCGAGGCCGAGGACGAGACCGAGGGCGGGGAGGACTGACCGCGCCGGCCGGGCCCGCACGCCCCGCACGGGAAAGCCCCCGTCCCTCCGGGAGCGGGACGGGGGCTTCGTGTCGTACGGGCGGGGGCGGGGCTAGCTCGCCGGGCCCGCCACCACGTCCACCTGCTCCGGCAGCGGGGTGCCCGAGCCGTCGCGGCGCGGGTCCGGCTCCGGCAGCGCGACCGGGGTGCCGTTCTTCTGCGCGGCGCGGGCCGGGAGGGCACCCGCCCAGGCCAGGAGCAGGACGTCCTCGCCCTTCAGGAAGCGCTGGCAGCGGACGCCGCCGGTGGCCCGGCCCTTGCGCGGGTACTGGTCGAACGGGGTGAGCTTCGCTGAGGTGGCGGCGGAGCCGTCCAGGGTGCCGGTCGAGCCCGCGATCGTGAACACGGCCGCGTCCGCCGCCGGATCCACCGCGGCGAAGGAGAGCACCTCGGCGCCGGCCGACAGCTTGATGCCGGCCATGCCGCCCGCCGGACGGCCCTGCGGCCGCACCTGCCCGGCCGGATAGCGCAGCAGCTGGGCGTCGCTGGTGATGAAGACGAGGTCCTCCTCGCCGGTCCGCAGCTCGACCCCGCCGACGATCCGGTCGCCGTCCTTGAGGGTGATGACCTCCAGCTCGTCCTTGTTGGCCGGATAGTCCGGCACGACGCGCTTGACCACCCCCTGGAGGGTGCCCAGCGCCAGGCCGGGGGAGGACTCGTCCAGGGTGGTCAGGCAGACCACCGTCTCGTCGCCCTCCAGGGAGAGGAACTCGCTCAGCGGCGCCCCGCCCGCCAGGTTCGGCAGGGCGGCCGTGTCGGGGAGCTGGGGCAGGTCGATCACCGCGACCCGCAGCAGCCGGCCCGTCGAGGTCACCGCGCCCACGTCGCCGCGCTGGGTGGCCGCGACCGAGGAGACGATCACGTCGTGCCTGGACCGCTTGGCGTCCGGGTCGGCCGGGGGCAGCTCCGCCGAGACGGTGCGGGCCAGCAGGCCGGTGGAGGAGAGCAGCACCCGGCACGGGTCGTCCGCGACCTCCAGCGGGACGGCGGCGACCGGGGCGCCCGCCGACTCCAGGAGGACGGTGCGCCGGTCGGTGGCGAACTTCTTGGCCACCGAGGCCAGCTCGGCCGAGACCAGCTTGCGCAGCTCCGCGTCGGACTCCAGGATGCCGGTCAGCTCGTCGATCTCGCCGGTGAGCCGGTCCCGCTCGGTCTCCAGCTCGATCCGGTCGAACTTGGTGAGCCGGCGCAGCGGGGTGTCCAGGATGTACTGGGTCTGGATCTCGCTCAGCGAGAAGCGCTCCATCAGGCGCTCCTTGGCCTGCGCGGAGTTCTCGCTCTCCCGGATGAGGCGGATGACCTCGTCGATGTCGAGGAGCGCGACGAGCAGGCCCTCGACCAGGTGGAGCCGGTCGCGCTTCTTGCCCCGGCGGAACTCGGAGCGGCGGCGGACCACGGTGAAGCGGTGGTCCAGGTAGACCTCCAGGAGCTCCTTGAGGCCCAGGGTGAGCGGCTGGCCGTCCACCAGGGCCACGTTGTTGATGCCGAAGGACTCCTCCATCGGCGTCAGCTTGTAGAGCTGCTCCAGGACGGCCTCGGGCACGAAGCCGTTCTTGATCTCGATGACCAGGCGGAGGCCGTGGGCGCGGTCGGTGAGGTCCTTGACGTCCGCGATGCCCTGGAGCTTCTTGGAGCCGACCAGGTCCTTGATCTTGGAGATGACCTTCTCGGGGCCGACCGTGAAGGGCAGCTCCGTGACGACGATGCCCTTGCGGCGGGCGGTCACCGTCTCCACCGAGGTGGTGGCGCGGATCTTGAAGGTGCCGCGGCCCGACTCGTACGCGTCCCGGATGCCGTTCAGGCCGACGATCCGGCCGCCGGTGGGCAGGTCGGGGCCCGGGACGAAGCGCATCAGCGCGTCCAGGTCCGCGTTCGGGTACCGGATCAGGTGCCGGGCGGCCGCGACGACCTCGCCGAGGTTGTGCGGCGGCATGTTGGTCGCCATGCCGACCGCGATCCCCGACGCGCCGTTGACCAGCAGGTTCGGGTACGCGGCGGGGAGCGCGACCGGCTCCTGCTCCTGGCCGTCGTAGTTGGGCGCGAAGTCGACCGTGTCCTCGTCGATGGACTCGGTCATCAGCAGCGCGGCCGGGGCCATCTTCGACTCGGTGTACCGCATGGCGGCCGGCGGGTCGTCGTTGCCGAGCGAGCCGAAGTTGCCGTGGCCGTCGACCAGCGGCAGGCGCATGGAGAACGGCTGCGCCATGCGGACCATGGCGTCGTAGATCGACGCGTCGCCGTGCGGGTGCAGCTTGCCCATGACCTCGCCGACGACGCGGGCGCACTTGACGAAGCCCCGGTCGGGGCGCAGGCCCATCTCGTTCATCTGGTAGACGATGCGCCGCTGGACCGGCTTCATGCCGTCGCGGGCGTCGGGCAGCGCGCGCGAGTAGATCACCGAGTAGGCGTACTCGAGGAAGGAGCCCTGCATCTCGTCGACGACGTCGATGTCGAGGATCCTCTCCTCGTACGTGTCGTCCGGCGGCGGTGTCTTCGTGCTGCGGCGGGCCATCGCGGCTGCGGCTCCTTCTCCGACCAAAGCTTCATCTGACGCGGTCCATTGTGGACCGTGCCACCGACAACCCGGACCGCGACCCGGACGAGGGACATCCGGGTCGTCCGGGAACTTCGCCAGGTGTCGGCGCGCTTGCATACAGTGGCAGGACTTTTCAGATCGCGATCGAAGGGACGTACATGCCCATGGGTCACACGGCCACGGCCGAGGCCGGCTCCGGCGGCCTGACAGCGACCGAGCACCGGCTGGCGAACGGCCTGCGGGTGGTCCTCTCCGAGGACCACCTGACCCCGGTCGCCGCGGTCTGCCTCTGGTACGACGTCGGCTCGCGCCACGAGGTCGAGGGGCGCACGGGCCTCGCCCACCTCTTCGAGCACCTCATGTTCCAGGGCTCGAAGCAGGTGCACGGCAACGGCCACTTCGAACTGGTGCAGGGAGCCGGCGGCTCGCTCAACGGCACGACCAGCTTCGAGCGCACCAACTACTTCGAGACCATGCCCACCCACCAGCTGGAGCTGGCGCTCTGGCTGGAGGCCGACCGGATGGGCTCGCTGCTGGCCGCCCTCGACGACGAGTCGATGGAGAACCAGCGGGACGTGGTGAAGAACGAGCGCCGCCAGCGGTACGACAACGTGCCGTACGGCACCGCCTTCGAGCGGCTCACCGCGTTGGCGTACCCCGAGGGCCATCCGTACCACCACACCCCCATCGGCTCGATGGCGGACCTGGACGCGGCCACCCTGGAGGACGCGCGGAACTTCTTCCGCACCTACTACGCGCCCAACAACGCGGTCCTGTCGGTCGTCGGCGACATCGACCCCGAGGAGACCCTCGCCTGGGTCGAGAAGTACTTCGGCTCGATCCCCGCCCACGACGGCAAGCCCGCCCCGCGCGACGGCGCCCTGCCGGACGTCATCGGCGGGGAGCTGCGCGAGGTCCTCGTCGAGGAGGTCCCGGCGCGCGCCCTGATGGCGGCCTACCGGCTCCCGGAGGACGGCACGCGCGCGTGCGACGCGATCGACCTGGCCCTCACCGTGCTCGGCGGCGGCGAGTCCTCCCGCCTGCACAACCGCCTGGTGCGCCGCGACCGCACCGCCGTCACCGCCGGCTTCGGCCTGCTGCGGCTCGCCGGCGCGCCCTCGCTCGGCTGGCTGGACGTGAAGACCTCCGGCGGCGTCGAGGTCCCCGCCATCGAGGCGGCCGTCGACGAGGAGCTGGCCCGCTTCGCCGCCGAGGGCCCGACGGCCGAGGAGATGGAGCGCGCCCAGGCCCAGCTGGAGCGCGAGTGGCTGGACCGGCTCGGCACCGTGGCCGGCCGCGCCGACGAGCTGTGCCGGTACGCCGTCCTCTTCGGCGACCCGCAGCTCGCGCTGACCGCCGTGGACCGCGTCCTCGACGTCACCGCCGAGGAGGTCAGGGAGGCCGCCGCGGCCCGGCTGCGGCCCGACAACCGCGCGGTGCTGGTCTACGAGCCGGCGGCCCCCGCCGGCAGCGAGGACGGCGCCGACGGCGCCGAGGGCGACGACGAGGAAGGAGCGGACCAGTGACGGACACCGCCGAGCCCCTGACCAGCATGGACTTCCACCCGCAGCCGAAGGCGGGCACCGCCAGGCCGTGGGCCTTCCCGGCCCCCGAGCGCGGCACCCTCGGCAACGGGCTGACCGTGCTCCGCTGCCACCGTCCCGGCCAGCAGGTCGTCGCCGTCGAGATCTTCGTCGACGCCCCGCTGGAGGCAGAGCCCGCGGGCCTGGACGGCGTCGCGACCATCATGGCGCGGGCCCTCTCCGAGGGGACCACCGAGCGCGGCGCCGAGGAGTTCGCGGCCGAGCTGGAGCGCTGCGGCGCCACCCTCGACGCGCACGCCGACCACCCCGGCGTCCGGGTCTCCCTGGAGGTCCCGGTCTCCCGGCTCCGCAAGGCGCTCGGCCTCGTCGCCGAGGCCCTGATCTCCCCGGCCTTCGCCGAGGACGAGGTCAAGCGGCTGGTCAGCAACCGCCTGGACGAGATCCCGCACGAGTCGGCCAACCCGGCCCGGCGGGCCGCCAAGCAGCTCTCCAAGGAGCTGTTCGCGGAGGGCACGCGCATGTCCCGGCCGCGCCAGGGCACCGAGGAGACGGTGGAGGCCATCGACGCCGCTGCCGTCCGCGCCTTCTACGACGCGCACGTGCGGCCCGCCGCCGCCACCGCGGTCGTCGTCGGCGACCTCACCGGCGTCGACCTCGACGAGGTCCTCGCCGAGACCCTCGGCGCCTGGACCGGCGCCCCGGCCGCCCCGCGCCCGATGCCGCCGGTCACCGCCGACGACAGCGGCCGGGTCGTCATCGTGGACCGCCCCGGCGCCGTCCAGACGCAGCTGCTCATCGGCCGGGTCGGACCGGACCGGCACGACGCCGTCTGGGCCGCGCAGGCGCTGGGCTCGTACTGCCTCGGCGGCACCCTGACGTCCCGTCTGGACCGCGTCCTGCGCGAGGAGAAGGGGTACACGTACGGCGTGCGCTCCTACGCCCAGGTGCTCCGCTCGGACGGCGCCGGGCACGGCGCGTCGCTGCTGGCCATCAGCGGCTCCGTCGACACCCCGAACACCGGCCCGGCCCTCGACGACCTGTGGAAGGTGCTGCGCACCCTGGCCGCCGAGGGGCTGACCGACGCCGAGCGGGACGTCGCCGTGCAGAACCTGGTGGGCGTGGCCCCGCTGCGGTACGAGACGGCCGCCTCGGTCGCCGGGACCCTCGCCGACCAGGTCGAGCAGCACCTGCCGGACGACTACCAGGCCCGGCTGTACGCGCGGCTCGCCGAGACCGGCACGGTCGAGGCCACGGCCGCCGTCGTCAGCGCCTTCCCGGTGGACCGGCTCGTGACCGTCCTGGTGGGCGACGCGGCGCAGATCGAGGAGCCCGTCCGGGCGCTCGGCATCGGCCCCGTGACCGTGGTGTCCTGACCCCCCGTCGGCCCGGCCGGCACACCGGAGCGAGGTCCCTGATGCCCCGAAGCATCAGGGACCTCCTCTTTGTCCGGTATGAGATTAAGAAGGGGCGTATGCCTTGTGGCGTGTCTAACAAATCCCCGACTCTGTTTGGCGATTGACTCCCGCCCGGCCTAGCGTCGATCCGGCTGTCCGCCCGACGCACGCGCCGCATCAGCGGCATCGGACAGTCATCGCCGAGTCCCCGTCAGGCGCGAGCCTGGGGAGCCGGGGACCCAACAGTCCCTGGGGTGAATCGGACGCCTTCGCCGCGCGGAGGGGCCCGTAGGAGACCTTCCTGCTCCGAACCCGTCAGCTAACCCGGTAGGCGAGAAGGAAGGAAAGGAACAGCCTTGGCGTTCACCCGTGCCACCGGGAAGCACCGTGGTGCGAGCCGGACGGCTCGCCGCAGCATGGGCTTCGCCGGCGCGGCGGCCCTCGCGACCACCGGTGTCGTCGGCACCCTCGCCTCCCCGGCGCTCGCGGCCGACACCGACCAGCGCTCGCCCGAGGACACCGGCCTCACCCGCGTGATCACCGAGGACTCCCTCGCCGACCAGGTCAGCGCCCAGGTCGCCGCGCAGGAGCGGGAGGTCGCCGAGGCCCAGGTGCGCGAGAAGCTGCGCATCGAGGCCAAGCGCAAGGCCGAGGCCCGCGCCAAGGAGATCCGCGAGGCCAAGGAGCGCGCCGCCCGCGAGGCCGAGCGCCGCCGCCTCGCCTCCTTCAACCTCCCGGTCGCCGGCTCGTACGTCTCCACCTCGTACAAGGCCAGCAGCTCCCTCTGGTCCTCCGGCAGCCACTCCGGCGTCGACTTCCACGCCGCCTACGGCAGCACGGTCGTCTCCGTCGGCTCCGGCACCGTCGTCGAGGCCGGCTGGGGCGGCGCGTACGGCAACAACATCGTCATCCGCATGCACGACGGCACCTACACCCAGTACGGGCACCTGGCGTCGATCGGTGTGTACGTCGGCCAGACCGTCGAGCCCGGACAGCGGATCGGCGTCTCCGGCTCGACCGGCAACTCGACCGGCCCGCACCTCCACTTCGAGGCCCGGACCACCGCCGAGTACGGCTCCGACATCAACCCCGTCGCGTACCTGCGCGCCCGCGGCGTCAGCCTCTGACGCGTCCGCCCCGCTCCGAAGCGGCCCCGGCTCCTGCGAGCCGGGGCCTTTTCGTGTCCCCGTGCCCGCCGGAAAAGCGCCGCGGAACGACGGGATTCCGAGGGGGCATCGGAATTTCCGGCGTACTGCAATAGAGTCGCACCGGAGACGTCGCCCGAATTCGGTGCGCGGAGCGAAATCGGAGGTCGGACATGAGGATTCCCGCGCGATCGGTGTGCACCGCGATCCGGGACGACATCGTCTCGGGGGTCTTCGAGCGCGGCGGCCGGCTGACCGAGGACCAGCTCGCCCGCCGCTACGGGGTCTCCCGCGTCCCGGTCCGCGAGGCCCTGCGCACCCTGGAGTCCGAGGGCTTCGTCGTCAGCCGCCGGCACGCGGGCGCCCAGGTCGCCGAACCCACCGACGGGGAGGCCGCCGACCTCCTCGACGCGCGGGCGCTGCTCGAACCGCTCGCCGCCGCCCGGGCCGCCCAGCGCCGCACCGACGCCCACCTCAAGGTGCTGCGCGGGCTGGTGCGGCTGGGCCGGGAGCGGGCCCGGCGGGGACAGGGTGAGGACCTGCGGGCGCTCGGCGGCTGGTTCCACGAGACGCTCGCCCAGGCGTCCGGCAGCCCGGCGCTGGCCACCCTGCTGACCCAGCTCCGCCACAAGATCGCCTGGATGTACGTGGTGGACCCGCCGGAGCGGCCGGCGGACGTCTGGGCCGAGTACGGGGCGATCGTCGACGCCCTCGCGCGCGGGGACGCCGAACGGGCCCGCGCGCTGACCGCCCTGCACGCCGAGCGGACGCTCCCGCTGCACCGGCTGAAGAGGCCGGAGCGGGGCCGCGTGAGGGTTTCGCAACATGCCGTCAACACGGCGAGCGCCCGGAATTAACACGGGCCGGATAGAAAGAAAGGGAATTCAGGACGCTTCTCCGTGGCGACCTGAATTCCCTTCGTGATTTCCCCGCATCGGGGATTTCCGCATCTCGCGGAATTCCCCTGCGGCATGCGGGGCCGCCGTGCGGCGGATCCGTCAAAGGCGACGGAAACGGCGAACGGCCGTGCCCCCCGGATCGTCCGGGGGACACGGCCGTCCCGAAGGAGACGTCAGACCGTCTCGGGCAGCTCGTCGAGACCCTCGGCCACCAGCTTGGCCAGGCGGTCCAGCGCGGACTCGGCACCCTCGGCGTCCGAGGCGAGCACGATCTCCTCGCCGCCCTGCGCGCCCAGACCGAGCACCGCGAGCATGGAGGCGGCGTTCACCGGGTTGCCGTCGGCCTTGGCGATCGTCACCGGGACGCCGGAGGCCGTGGCGGCACGGACGAAGATGGAGGCGGGGCGGGCGTGAAGGCCCTCGGCCCAGCCGACGTTGACGCGGCGCTCAGCCATGGTGTTGCCCTTCAGGTCTTCAGCGGTTGTCTAGACCAGTCTCTCACGGGTGCCGGCGTGCTCCTGCCGACCTTCGGCCCGTTCCCGTGCGACGTTCGGCCCTCTCACCTTGCACGGCACGCGCGCGGCGCGCGACCGATGATCGGCCGGGCGCGCGACGGGACGGCGCGTCGCGGAAGCGGGGGAGGGGAGGCGGTGCGGCCGGTGCCGCTGTCGGAGGCCGGTCGTAGGCTTTGCCCATGCGGAGCACGTCGGAGCAGGCGGACGGACCGGGCCGACCGGACGGGACGGACGGACCGGGAGAGCGGGCGACCCCCGGCGGCCCCGCCGCGCCCGAGGCGCCCAGGGACCCCGCCGCGTCCGGGACCCCCGCCGCGCCCGAGGCGCACGCCTATCCCGACCACTGGGAGGCCGACGTCGTCCTGCGCGACGGCGGCACCGCCCGCATCCGGCCCATCACCGCCGACGACGCCGACCGCCTGGTCAGCTTCTACGAGCAGGTCTCGGACGAGTCCAAGTACTACCGCTTCTTCGCGCCCTACCCCCGGCTCTCCGCCAAGGACGTGCACCGCTTCACCCACCACGACTTCGTCGACCGGGTGGGCCTCGCGGCCACCGTCGGCGGCGAGTTCATCGCCACCGTCCGCTACGACCGGATCGACGCCCGGGGCCTGCCCGCCACGGTCCCCGCCGACGAGGCCGAGGTCGCCTTCCTGGTCCAGGACGCCCACCACGGCCGGGGCGTCGCCTCCGCCCTGCTCGAACACATCGCGGCCGTCGCCCGCGAGCGCGGCATCCGGCGCTTCGCCGCCGAGGTGCTCCCCGCCAACACCAAGATGATCAAGGTCTTCACGGACGCCGGGTACACCCAGAAGCGCAGCTTCGAGGACGGCTCCGTCCGGCTCCACCTCGACCTCGAACCCACCGACCGGTCCCTCGCCGTCCAGCGCGCCCGCGAGCAGCGCGCCGAGGCCCGCTCCGTCCAGCGGCTCCTCGCCCCCGGCTCCGTCGCCGTCGTCGGCGCCGGGCGCGCCCCCGGCGGGGTCGGCCGGACCGTCCTGCGGAACCTGCTGGGCGCCGGCTTCACCGGACCGGTGTACGCGGTCAACGCCGCGCTCGACGCCGCGACCGCCACCCTCGACGGGGCCCCCGCCTTCCCCTCGGTCGGCGCCATCGGCGCCCCCGTGGACCTCGCCGTCCTCGCCGTCCCCGCCGAGCGGGTCCCCGAGGCCGTCGCCGACTGCGGCGAGCACGGCGTCCGCGGCCTCGTCGTCCTCTCCGCCGGGTACGCCGAGAGCGGGCCCGAGGGCCGCGAGCGGCAGCGCGCCCTGGTCCGGCAGGCCCGCTCGTACGGCATGCGGATCATCGGGCCCAACGCCTTCGGCGTCATCAACACCGCCGCCGACGTCCGGCTCGACGCCTCGCTCGCCCCCGAGATGCCCGCCGCCGGGCGGATCGGCCTCTTCACCCAGTCCGGCGCCATCGGCATCGCCCTCCTCGCCGGGCTGCACCGGCGCGGCGCCGGCCTCTCCTCCTTCCTCTCCGCGGGCAACCGCGCGGACGTCTCCGGCAACGACCTCCTCCAGCACTGGTACGACGACCCCGCCACCGACGTCGTCCTGCTCTACCTGGAGTCCATCGGCAACCCGCGCAAGTTCACCCGGCTCGCCCGCCGCACCGCCGCCGTCAAGCCGGTCGTCGTCGTCAAGGGCGCCCGGCACAGCGGCAGCGCCCCGCCCGGCCACCGGGTGCCCGTCACCCGCGTCCCGCACGCCACCGTCTCCGCGCTGCTCCGGCAGGCCGGCGTCATCCGCGTCGACACCGTCACCGAACTCGTCGACGCCGGGGTGCTCCTCGCGGGCCAGCCGCTGCCCGCCGGACCCCGCGTCGCGATCCTCGGCAACTCCGAGTCCCTCGGCCTCCTCACGTACGACGCCTGCCTCACCGAGGGGCTGCGCCCGCGCAAGCCCGTCGACCTGACGACCGCCGCCACCCCCGCCGACTTCCGCGACGGGCTCGCGGCGGCCCTCGCCGACGACGCCTGCGACGCGGTCGTGGTCACCGCGATCCCCTGGGTGGGCGTCGAGGGCACCACCGAGGTGCTCGCCGCCTCCCTCCGCGAGGCCGTCGCGGGCGGCGGGGCGGCGGGGGCGGCCAAGCCGGTCGTCGTCGTCCACGTCGAGATGGGCGGCCTCGCCGAGGCCCTCTCCGCCGCCACCAGCACCCGCCCGCCCGGCGAAGGCCCCACCCGCCGCCCCGCCCCGCCCCGCCCGGACGCGCCCGCGCCGCCCGCCCCCGCCGCTCCGGAGCCCGCGCCGGACGCCGGCCCCGGGGGACCCGAGGGCGAAGAAGCGGCCGCCGCGCGCAACATCCCCGCCTATCCCGCCGCCGAGCGGGCCGTGCGGGCGCTCGCCGAGGCCGTGCGGTACGGGCAGTGGCGGCGGCAGGCGGCCGACCCGGGACGGGTCCCCGAGTACGACTCTATCGACGAGGCGGGCGCCGCCGCCCTCATCGACCGGGTGCTCGGCGCCCGGGGCGCCGGCCGGGAGGCACGGGGCGTCACCCTCACCGCCGAAGAGACCGCCGCGCTCCTCGGGGCGTACGGCATCACCGTCCGGGCCGCCCTGCCCGCGCCCGGCCCGGACCGGGCCGCCGAGGCCGCCGCTCGGCTCGGCTACCCGGTCGCGCTCAAGACCACCGCCCCGCACCTGCGCCACCGCCCCGACCTCGGCGGCGTCCGGCTCGACCTGGCCGACGAGCAGCAGCTCCGCACCGCCTACGCCGAGCTGACCGAGGTCCTCGGCAAGCCCGAGGAGCTCCAGCCCGTCGTCCAGGCGATGGCCCCCCGGGGCGTGGACACCGTGGTGCGCGCCTCCATCGACCCGGCCGTCGGCGCCGTGCTCTCCTTCGGGCTCTCCGGCGCCGCCTCCGAACTCCTCGGAGACACCGCCCACCGGCTGGTCCCCGTCACCGACCGGGACGCCGCCGAGCTGGTCCGCTCGATCCGCACCGCCCCGCTGCTCTTCGGCTGGCGGGGCTCGGCCCCGGTCGACACCCCGGCCCTGGAGGAGCTGCTGCTCCGGGTCTCCCGGCTGGTCGACGACCATCCCGAGATCGTCTCCGTCGCGCTCGAACCGGCGGTGGTCGCCCCCACCGGCGTCTCCGTCCTGGGCGCCGCGGTCCGGCTCGCCCCGCCCCCGCCCACCACCGACCTCGGCCCGCGCCGCCTGCCGACCTACTGACGGGCCGCCCGCCCGTCAGTACCCTCATGTACATGACCGACTCGTGGATCGTCCGGGCGCGCGCCCGCGGCCCGGGGTGAGCCGACGGCGCCGGGGAGGCCGATGTCACAGCCCCGGCCCTCCCGAACCGGCCCCGGTCCTTCCCCAAGCGGCCGAGCCGTCCTTACGCACGGATTAGGATGGAGTCCATGGCGAAGACCGGTACGACGACCCAGGGGCTGCGCGCGGCGATCGAGCGCAGCGGCTATTACCCGGCCCTCGTGGCCGAGGCGGTGGAGGCCGCCGTCGGTGGCGAGGACGTCGCGTCGTACGTGGTCCACCAGGAGACCACCTTCGACGCGAACGAGGTCCGCCGCCACGTGACCGTCCTGGTCCTGACGCCGAGCCGCTTCATCGTCAGCCACACCGACGAGCAGGCCGCCGACAGCAGCTCCCCGAGCCCGTACGCCACCACCTCCACCGAGTCCGTGAAGCTCGACCGGATCTCCTCCGTGGTGGTCAGCCGCGTCGTCGCCAACCCCGAGTCGTACACCCCGGGCACCGTGCCCCGCGAGGTCGTCCTCACCATCGGCTGGGGCGCCGTCTCCCGCATCGACCTGGAGCCCGCCGCCTGCGGCGATCCGAACTGCGACGCCGACCACGGCTACACCGGCAACGCCACCGCCGACGACCTCAGCCTGCGGGTCAGCGAGGCGGGCGACGGCCCGGACACCGTCCGGCAGACCCTCGTCTTCGCCCAGGCGCTCTCCGAGGCCACCGCCGCCACCGCGCCGCCGGCCGGCCGCTGATGGCGCAGCCGACGTCCGTCAGCCACGGCTGGCCCGACGACCCGGTGCCGCTCGCCCCGGAGACCGCCCCGGTCCCGGAGTACGGCTCCGGCTCCCTCGCCGACCTGCTGCCCACCGTGGTCGCGGGCCAGGGCGTGCCCGGCTTCGACGCCCGGATCGCCGAGCTGGCCCCGGCCGACCGCGTCTGCGTCTTCCTCGTCGACGGCATGGGCTGGGAGCAGATCAAGGCCCACCCCGACGAGGCCCCCTACCTGACCTCGCTGCTCGGCTCCTCGCGCGGCGGCACCGGCCGGCCGGTCACCGCCGGCTTCCCCGCCACCACCGCGACCTCGCTGGCCTCCGTCGGCACCGGCCGCGCCCCCGGCACCCACGGCCTCGGCGGCTACACGGTCCGCGACCCGAAGACCGGCGCCCTGATGAACCAGCTCAAGTGGCGCCCCTGGACGCCGCCCGAGGTCTGGCAGCCGTACCCCACCGTCTTCCGGCTCGCCCACGAGGCCGGGATCCACACCGCGCAGGTCTCCTCCCCGATCTTCGCGCAGACCCCGCTCACCAAGATCGCGCTCAGTGGCGGAACGTTTCACGGCAGGCTCTCCGGCGAGGAGCGCGTCGACCTCGCCGCCGAGCAGCTCGCCGGTGGCGACCGCTCGCTGGTCTACACGTACTACAGCGAACTCGACGGCGCCGGACACCGCTTCGGCGTCGACTCCGACGCCTGGCGCGGTCAGCTCATGACGGTGGACCGGCTGGTGCGGCGGCTCGCCGAGCAGCTGCCCGCCCGCTCCGCGCTGTACGTCACCGCCGACCACGGCATGGTGGACGTGCCCTTCGACGAGGAGCACCGCATCGACGTCGACGAGGACTGGGAGCTGCGCGCCGGTGTCGCGCTCCTCGGCGGCGAGGGCCGCGCCCGCCACGTCTACGCCGTCCCCGGTGCCGAGGCCGACGTCCTCACCTGCTGGCGCGAGGTGCTCGGCGAGCAGTTCTGGGTGGCCGGCCGCGACGAGGCCATCGCCCTCGGCTGGTTCGGCGACACGATCGACGAGCGGGTGTACGGCCGGATCGGCGACGTCGTCGCCGCCGCCCACGACGACGTCGCCCTCGTCGCCTCCGTCGGCGAGCCGCTGGAGTCCGCGATGACCGGCATGCACGGCTCGATGACGCCCGAGGAGCAGTACGTGCCGCTCCTCGAAGTCCGGTCCTGACCGCCCGCCCGTCCCCTCCCCGCCCCTTCCTCCGACCCGAAAGGTCTCGCCCCGTCATGCCCGAGCTGGTGTTCTTCTCCGGAACGATGGACTGCGGAAAGAGCACCCTGGCGCTCCAGATCGCGCACAACCGCGACGCGCGCGGCCTCCAGGGCATGATCTTCACCCGCGACGACCGGGCGGGCGCCGGGAAGCTGTCCTCCCGGCTCGGCCTGGTCACCGAGGCCGTCGAGGCCCCCGAGGGCTTCGACCTCTACGCGTACCTCGTCGACCAGCTCTCCCAGGGCGGCAAGGCCGACTACGTGATCGTCGACGAGGCGCAGTTCCTCGCCCCGGAGCAGATCGACCAGCTCGCCCGGATCGTCGACGACCTCGGGCTCGACGTGTACGCCTTCGGCATCACGACCGATTTCCGCACCAAGCTCTTCCCCGGCTCGCAGCGGCTGATCGAACTCGCCGACCGGATCGAGCAGCTCCAGGTGGAGGCGCTGTGCTGGTGCGGCGCCCGCGCCACCCACAACGCCCGCACCGTCGGCGGCCAGATGGTCGTCGAGGGCGAGCAGGTCGTGGTGGGCGACGTGAACACCGCCGCCGAGGTCGTCGGGTACGAGGTGCTGTGCCGCCGCCACCACCGTCGCCGGACGACCGGCGCCGCCGCCCGCGCGGCGGCCCTCTCCCCGGACGTCCTGCCGGTCACGCCCGCCTGACGCGGCCTCACCGTCCCGAGGCCGTTCCTCTCCTCCACCACCGGGTGTTCACCCGGAAGCCGCGCGGAGACCGCCCGCCGCTCCCTTCCGGGACGTCCGCCCCGGCGGTAATGGGCCCGGCGCGGTTCCCGGCCCGGTACGGGCGGCGCGCCTCAGGCCCGTCGCGCGCCCGCCGCCGGGCGGACGACGCGCGCCGAGCGCATCCTGGAGGACGAGTGCCACCCGCCGCGACGACCGTGCCCGACGCGGACCCGGACCCGGCGCCCGTCCGGGACGGGGAGCCCGGCACGGCGGGACGCCCCCGCCGCGCGCGCGACCCCCGGCTCCTCGCGCCCGCCGCGGCCGGAGTGCTCACCGCGCTGGTCTTCGCACTGGCCACCGCGCTCGCCCGCAGCCACCCCCTCGGCCCGTACACCCGCAACGTCGTCGACCTGGGCCAGCAGTACCTGCCGTACCACGCCTACTGGCGCGCCTTCCTCCTCGGCGACACCCACGGCGACGCCCTCCTCAACTGGAACTCCGGCTTCGGCGCCAACTTCCTCGGCGACATCGGCACCTATCTGAGCAGCCCCTTCGCGCTCCTCGTCGTGCTCTTCCCGGCCGACCGGCCGGAACTCGCGCTGTACGTCATCACCGCCCTCAAGATCACCGCCGCAGGCGCCGCGATGGCCGCCCTGCTGGTCCGGATCCGCCCGGCGGACCGCCCGGGGCCCTGGCCGCTCGCCGCCCTGCTCGGCGCCGCCTACGCCCTCTCCGGCTGGACCTTCAACCACGGCGCCTCCGTGCCCATGTGGCTCGACGGGCTCATCGCCTTCCCGCTGCTCTGCCTGGTGGCGGAGTGGGCCCGCACCGGCCGCCGGCCCCTCCTCGGCCCGCTGGTCGTCGCGCTCGCCTGGGCCGCGAACTTCTACACCGCCTACATGGCGACCCTCGGCGCCGCCCTCTTCCTCGCCGTCCGCCTGCTCACCACCGAGCCGACCGAGCCGACCGGACCGACCGGACCGACCGGACCGACCGGACCGACCGGGCCGACCGGACTGACCAGGCCGACGGGGCCGACGGGGCCGACCGGGCAGCCCGCTCCCCCTCCCGCCCGGTGGCGGCTCGCCGCCCTGCTCCGGGCCGCCCGGACCGTCGGCATCGGCGTCGGACTGGCCGCCCCCCTCGTCCTCGTCGTCTTCCGCGGCACGAAGTACGCCGACCCCACCCCCGTCACCGTCTTCGCGCCCGCCTCCTGGACCGAACTCCTCGGCCGCCTGCTGCCCGCGACCGCCAACGTGAACACGCCGGCCCTCTTCATCGGCACCCCCGCGCTCGCCCTCGCCCTCACCCTGCCCTTCAACCGGGCCGTCGCCCCCCGCGTCCGGTACGCCTGGACCGCGCTGGCCGTCCTGGTCACGCTCTCCCTCCAGTGGGAGCCCACCCACCTCCTCTGGCACGCGGGCGCCTCGCCCAACGGCAACCCCTACCGCCAGACCTTCGTCCTGTGCGGACTGCTCCTGATCGCCGCCTGGCTGTCGGCCGCCCCCGGCCTGCCCCGCCCGCCCGCGCTCCTCGGCGCCGCCGCGCTCCTCGCCGCGCTCGCCCTCGCCGCCCGCACCAGCACCGACATCGACGGCGCGACCTACCCCGCCTTCGGCGCCGCCGCCCTCACCGCCCTGGCCGCCGTGCTCCTGCTGCGCCGCGCGGGCACCGCCCCCCGCCGGAGCGCCCCGCTCGCCGCCGGCGCCGCCGTCCTCCTGCTCGCCGCGCAGGCGGGCGAGACGGTCGTCGGCGGAGCGCGGATCGAGGCCCGGCAGCGCGCCGAGGTCTCCTGGGCGCCCCGGATCGGGCCCTGGCAGCGCGCGGTGGCCGCCGAGACCGCCCGCGCCGACGCCTGGCCCGCCCACCGCACCGACCCCGGCGAACTGCCCGGCGGCAACGAACCCCTCCTGGTCGGCGGCGAGGGCGCCGAGGTCTACTCCAGCCTCACCACCGAGGCCACCTCCCGCACCCTGGACTCCCTCGGCTTCGGCCACTACGCCAAGGGCCGGCACCCCGTCACCCTCGACAACCCGGTCACCGACGCCCTCTTCTCCATCGGCACCCGCATCCGCTCGGTGCCCGCAGGACCGGTCCGCCAGGACGCCGCGCCCCGCGCCGCCGTGACCGCCGCCACCACCCCCGTACCACCGCTCGTCACCGTCCACCCCGCCGGGGACGCCCGGATCGACCCGGCCGACTCCGCCTTCCGGAACCAGGAACTCCTCCTCGGCGCCTCCGTCTACACCCTGCCCGCCGTCCGCCGCGACGGCACCGTGCTGACCGCCCGCTGCCCGGCCGGCACCGCCCTCTGGTTCTGGGCGCCCGAATACCACGGCACCGCCGCCCTCGACGGCGGTGCCCCCGTGGCGTACGACGGCCGCCCGCCGGCCGTCCGCGCCCCGATGGCCGTCCTCGGCACCGTCCCCGCCGACGGCGGGGTCCGCGTCACCCTGACCCCGGCGAAGAAGAAGGTCCGGCTGCCCCGGCAGTCCGTCGGCTGCCTCGACCCCGCCCGGCTCACCGCCGCCGTCGCCCGCCTCACCGCCACCGGCGCCACCCGCGTCACCGCCACCGGGCACACGATCAGCGCCGAACTCCCGCCCGGCAGCACCGGGACCGCCGTCGTCGCCGTCCCCCGCACCCCCGGCTGGCGGTGCGCGGCCGGCGACGCCGAACCGGTCCCCGCCCGCGCCCACCGGGGCCTGCTCGCCGTCCCCCTCGACGGCTCCGCCACCCGGATCGGCTGCTCCTACCGCCCGCCCGGCCTCCGCCTCGGCGCCGCCGCCGGAGCCGCCGCCCTCCTGGCCCTCCTCGCCACCGCCCTCCTGACCCGCCGCTCCCGGCGGAAGGCCGCCGGTACGACCGGTGGACGCCAAGAGTTCACCGGCGGTCCACACGGGGCTCGTCCGGCCGGCCGGGACGCCGATTACGCTCCCCGCCGTACCGGCGCGTGAGGCCCGCCGCCCTTCCGCCCGTCCGCCAGCCCTCGAACCCGTGGGGATCCACCGCGTGCCCAAGCTCTCCGTCGTCGTCCCGTTCCACAACGTCGGGCCGTACGCCCCCGACACCGTCCGCAGCCTCGCCCACAACGCGGACCCGGACTTCGAGTTCCTCCTGATCGACGACTGCTCCACCGACGAGACCCCGGACGTCCTCGACCGCTGGAAGGACCGCATCCCGAACACCCGGGTCATCCGCCACCCGACCAACCTCGGCGTCGCCCAGGCCCGCAACACCGGCATCGACGCCGCCACCGGCGACCACATCACCTTCCTCGACGGCGACGACTGGTACGCCCCCGGCCACCTGCGCGCCGCCGTCGACGGCATCGAACGGCTCGGCTGCGACTTCGCCCGCACCGACCACGTCCTCGCCGAGGGCCGCAAACGGCACGTCAAATACGCGCCCGCGCCCCGCCGCGACACCGTCATGGACCCCCGCGACGGCATCGTCCCGGCCGGCATGGTCACCATGGTCGACTACCCCTTCGTGCCCTTCGGGATCTACAGCGCCCGCCTCTTCGCCGACGGCGCCGGCCGCTTCGAGACCAGCCTGCGCACCGCCGAGGACCGGCTCTGGGTCTGGCGCCTCCACCTCACCGCCCGCAGCTACGCCGCCCTCTCCCTGCACGGCGTCTTCTACCGGCGCGGCGTCACCACCTCGCTCACCCAGATCGGCGACAACCGCCAGCTCGACTTCATCCCCTCCTACGACCTGCTCCTCGACGAGGTCGCCCGCGACCGCGAGGCCGACCGCTTCCTGCCCAAGGCGGTCCGCACCTACTGCGCCCTGATCGCCTTCCACACCGGCAAAGCCGGCTCCTACCAGCCGGAGGTCGCCGAGCGCCTGCGCACCGACGTCACCGCCGCCCTGCGCCGGATGCCCCGAGAGGTCCTCGACGAGACCCTCGCCACCATGGACACCCCCCGCGCCACCCTCCTGCGGAGCCTGCGCGACACCGGAAGGACTCCCTGACCATGGCCCCCGCCCCGCGCCCCGACGACCGCCCGGTCCAGCTCTTCCAGGTGTCCACCCTGTACGGGGCGGCGACCGTCGCCGCCGCCGTCGACGCCGGACTGTACGGCGAGCCCGGCACCGCCCGCCGCCTGCTGCTCCTCTCGCACCACGCCGAGATCCCGGAGACCGCGCTCCGCCTGGAGACCATGACCGGCTACGGGCGGATCGCCGCCCGCTTCGACGGCGTCCTCGACTGGAACGCGACCATCCACCCGTACCACCCCGCCGCCTGGGGCCCCCGCCCCGAGGAGGCCCCGCTCTGGCAGCGCGTGCTGCGCACCGCCTGGGACCTCGGCCCCGGCCCCGTCGAGCTGATCGTCGAGTCCATCCAGGTCAACCCGGCCAAGGCGCTCGGCGCCTGCTTCCCGGAGAGCTCCGTCGAGGTCTACGCCGACGGCCTGATGAGCTACGGCCCCACCCGCTCCGACCTCGCCCAGTCCCTCGCCTGCCGGGTCCGCCGCCTGCTCCACCTCGACCTGGTGCCGGGCCTGGTCCCGATGCTCCTCACCGAGTACGGCGTCCCGTCCGCGCTGGTCCCCGACACCGCCTTCCGCGCCGTCCTCGCCGAGATCGCCGCCGACGCCGCCGCCGACCCGGCGGTCGCCCGCGCCGCGGCCGCCGCCCCCACCGCGCTCCTCCTCGGCCAGTACCTCGCCACGCTCGGCCTGCTCACCGTCGAGGAGGAAGAGGACCTGCACGTCCGCATGCTGAGGGGCGCCGCCGCCCTCGGCCACCGCTCGGTCGTCTTCAAGCCGCACCCCACCGCGCCCGCCGGATACTCCACCGCCCTGCGGGAGGCCGCCGAGGAGGCCGGGGTCCGGCTCACCGTCCTCGACGTGCCGCTCCTCGCCGAGACCTTCTACGAGCGCTGCGACCTCCGGCTCGTCGTCGGCTGCTTCTCCACCGCGATGCTCACCGCCGCCGTGTACTACGGCGTCCCGGTCGCCCGGGTCGGCACCGGCGACCTGCTGCGCCGCCTGGAGCCCTTCGAGAACAGCAACCGGATCCCGCTCACCGTGGTCGACCACCTGGTGCCCGACCTGGAGTCCGGCGCCGCGCCCGCGCTGCCGGGCCGCGCCCCCGCGTCGCTCGCCCCGCTGGTCCGCGCGGTCGGGTACTGCATGCGGCACACCGCCCACCCGGGGCTGCGCGCCGGGACCGCGCACTATCTGGCGGAGCACCACGCGGACCCGGCGGTCGCCCACCACTTCGCCCCGGACCGGCTGACCGAGCTGGGCCTGCCGGGCGGGGCGCCCGCCCGCTCCGGCTCCCTCTTCCGCCGGGCCGCGGCCCGCGCCTGACCCCGGCCGGACGGCTCCGGGGCACGGCACGGCGGCCCGGGCGCGGACGTCAACGGCCGGCGGGACCCACCAGGGTGAAGACCGCGCCCTCCGGGTCCGCGACCAGGACCGCGCGCCCGGCGGGCACGTCCCGGACCGGCCCCGGCACCCGGCCGCCCAGCTCCGCCACCAGCTCGGCGGCCGCGTCCGCGTCGGCCACCGCGAAGGACGTCATCCAGCGCGGGCCCCGGCCCAGGGGGAGTTCGCCGCCGGCCCCGCGCAGCGAGGCGACCGGCCGCCCGTCCGCGCTCAGGACGACGCGGTCGCCGTCCGCCGGGTCGCCGGGCTCCGCCGCGTAGCCGAAGACCGTCCGGTAGAAGGCGCCGACGGCCGCCGTGTCGTAGGTGACCAGCTCGTTCCAGACCGGGGTGCCGGGCGGGCCGGAGAGCGCGGTGCCGTGGTGGGCCCCGGCCTCCCAGAGACCGAAGACGGCGCCGGCCGGGTCGGCGCAGATCACCATGCGGCCCGCCTCGCCGGTGTCCAGCGGCCCCACAGCCACCGTCCCGCCGCAGCAGCGGACCGTCTCGGCGGTCTCGTCGGCGTCCCCGGTGGCCAGGTAGGTGGTCCAGGCGACGGTCAGGCGCCGCTCCGGGGGCAGTTCCCCGATGCCGGCCACCTCGCGCCCGTCGCTCAGGGCCCGGACGTACGGGCCGAGGTGCCGGGGCCCGGGGACGAACTCCCAGTCGAACAGCCGCCGGTAGAAATCGAGGGTCGCGTCGAGCCCGTGCACCATCAGACTCACCCAGCAGGGCGTTCCCGGGCTGCGCCGGGCGGCCTCGGTCATCTCCACTCGCTCCTCGGACCCTAGAGTCGTGGCCGCTTTCCGCCCCCGGTGGTCCCACCGGGCCGCGCACGGCGCGCCCCGGTCGCACCCTCCTGGCGCGATCCTCGGGGAGGACGCCGGGTCCGTCCCCGGCGCGCGCGGCGCTGCGCGAGGATGACCCCATGAATCCCATCATCTCCGCAAGCGAACTCGCGAGCGAGTCGGCGGGCGGCCGTCCGCCGGTCCTCCTGGACGTCCGCTGGACCCTCGGCGGCCCGCCCGGCCGCCCCGCCTACGAGGCCGGGCACCTGCCCGGCGCCGTCTACGTGGACCTCGACGCCGAGCTGGCCGGGCCGCCCGGGGCGGGCGGCCGGCACCCGCTGCCCGACCCGGACGCCTTCGGCGCGGCCATGCGCCGGGCCGGGGTCCGCGCCGACCGCCCGGTGGTGGTCTACGACGGCGGGCTCGGCTGGGCCGCGGCCCGCGCCTGGTGGCTGCTGCGCTGGACCGGCCACCCGGACGTACGGGTCCTCGACGGGGGCCTCGCGGCCTGGCCGGGGGAGCTGTCGGCGGAGATCCCGGAGCCGGAGCCGGGCGACTTCGCGCCGGTGCCGGGCGGGCTGGGGCTCCTCGACGCGGACGGGGCGGCGGCCCTGGCCCGGTCGGGGCTGCTCCTGGACGCGCGGGCCGCCGAGCGGTACCGGGGCGACGTGGAGCCGATCGACCGGGTCGGCGGGCACGTGCCGGGCGCCCGGTCGGCGCCGACGACGGAGAACACGGCGGAGGACGGCCGCTTCCTGGCCGCCGACGCGCTGCGCGCGCGGTTCGCCGCGCTGGGCGCGGTGCCGGGCGCGGAGGTCGGCGTCTACTGCGGGTCGGGCGTCTCGGGCGCCCACGAGGTGCTGGCCCTGGAGATCGCGGGCGTCCCGGCGGCCCTGTACGCCGGTTCCTGGTCGGAGTGGTCCGCCGACCCGGCCCGCCCGGTGGCGACGGGCCCGGACCCGGAGTGACCGGGCGGGGGTGAGGCGGCGGGAGCGACGGGCGGGGCGTGCGGCCGGAGCCGTACGCCCCGCCCGTCCTCCGCTCAGTCCTGCTTCTTGCGGCGGGTGCCGAAGACGATCTCGTCCCAGCTCGGGACGGCCGCGCGGCGGCCCGGCCGGACGCCGTCGGCCTCCGCCTGCCGGTCGGTGGCGCCGTGCAGCCGGTCGCGGTGGCCGGAGACGGCGCGGGGCATGAGGACGTCGGCGTAGGCCGCGCCCGCGCCGGCGGAGGCGGCGGGAGCCGGGGGCTCCTCCGCCTCGACCTCGTCGGCGGGGTCGGAGGAGACGGGCTGCTCGGGCACGACCATGTCGCCCCGGAAGCTGGGCACCGCCTCCAGGAGGCTGGTGAGCGAGTCCCGCTCCTCCTCGGGCTCGGCCGAGGCGGTCAGCGGGGCGCGCTCGACCCGGTCGACGCGGTCGAGCTGCCGGTCCAGGGCGCGGTCCAGCGGCCGGTCCCGGGGCAGCCGGGCGATCCGGGGCACGAACGGGAAGCTGGGCTCGGGGGCGGCGGCGAGGGTGTCGTCGGTCTCGCCGATCAGCGCCCGCGCCTCGTCGTCCACGGCCTGGACGAGGCGGCGCGGCGGGTCGTAGGTCCAGCTGGCGGTGTGCACCTCGCCGGCGACGCGGTAGACGAGCAGCACCTCCCAGGTGCCGTCGTCGCGGCGCCAGGAGTCCCACTGCACGGTGTCCTTGTCGGCGCCGCGCAGCAGCAGCCGCTCCTGCACGGCCTCGCCGAGCTGGGGGCCGCTGTTCTCGCCGGGGCGGCGGACCGGGGTCTTGCGGGCGCGCTCGGCCATGAAGGCGCGCTCGGCGAGGACGGGGCCCTCGAAGCGGCGGACCCGGTCGACGGGGATGCCGGCGAGCTGGGCGACCTCCTCGGCGGAGGCACCGGCTCGTATCCGCGCCTGGATGTCCCGGGGGCGGAGGTGGCTCTCCACCTCGATCTCGATCTGGCCGAGGCGCGCGCGGTCGTTGCGCACGGCGGCGCGGAGCCGCTCGTCGATCGGGAGCGTGTACTCCGTGCTGTCGGCAGCCTTGAGCACCAGTCGTGTGCCGTCGTTGGAGACGGCCACGACACGCAGTTCGGGCATGGGGACCTCCCGGGTGGTGCCTGCCGACGTCACGTGCGTCGCTGCTTCCGCTAGTCGAGTGTGGCCTGCCCGGGTGCAGCCTGCCACTACCTTGCCGAGTTGCCCGGCGTGTCGGGCGTGGACCCGAGGGCGCCGTGAGGGCACGGTTACCTGTTCACTACCCGGAGTGACTGGGTGTCACGCTACGTAGTTGTTCCGTTTCCGGGCGCCCGTGAAGGCGTCCGGACCCAGGGTTCGTCAATGTACTCCATTCGGGCCACCCGGGTGGACCGGCGCGCCGCCCGAGTTATCGGGGTGTCCGGGAGTTGGTCCCCCGCCTTCATTCCTCCCGCGTGGCACTCTTCACAGAACCCCCTGAAACGGAACTATTCGCTTCGCTCATTTGTCCCTTCTGGGTGCACGGTGGAACAGATGACCAGGCAGAGGGTGGAGATGCGGCACAGGCGGAGCGGCGACACGGACGAAGCGGAGACCCGGCTCTCCCGCGCCGTGGACGACGGGGGCGGGACCGGGGAGAGCGACCCGGGCGGCCCGGACGACGCGGACGGCAAGGAGAAGCGGAAGATCGACCTGAGCGTCCCCCAGGTCGCCGGCAGCGCCCTCGCCGCCGTCATCGCCGCCAAACTCGCCTCCACCCTCGGCGTGTACGGGACGATCCTCGGCGCCGGCGTGATCAGCGTCGTCGCGACCTGCGGCGGCCCCCTCTTCCAGCAGCTCTTCCGGCACACCGGCGAGCAGATGCGGGACGCCACCACCGCGACCCGGCCCCGGCCCCGCCGGACCGCCCCGGCGGCCCCCGCCGAGGACCCCGGCACGCTGCTGCTCCACGCGCTCCCCGGGGAGGCGGCCGGGGGGTCCGGCACCGGGAAGTCCGGCAGCGGGGAGTTCGGCACCGCCACCACCCACGGCACCCGGCTGCGCGGCTGGAAGCGGCCGGTCCTCGCCGCCGCCGTCGTCTTCGGCGTCACCATGGGCGGCATCACCGCCTACGAACTCGCCTCCGGCCAGGACCTCGGCGGCACCGAGGGCACCACCACCTTCGGCTCCGTCGTGCGCGGCGGCGGCGCGGGCCAGGACGCGCCCGCGCGCGAGGAGGAGCCCTCCGCCCCGGCGCCCGGCGGCTCCGCCGGAACCCCGGGGGACGGGGACCGGACGACCGGGAGCACGCCCTCCGCCGGCACCGGCACACCGTCGACCGGCGCCACCCCCGGCCCCGGGGACCGCACCCAGGACGGCGGAGCCACCACCGCCCCGGCCCCGGACCCGACCGCCACCGGCGGCACCGGGCCCGCCCCGGACCCGACCGGGCCCACCGCGCCCACCACGGCGCCGACCGTCCCGGCCGAACCCGCCGGACCCTCGGCCCCGACGGCCGGCGCCCCCGCGCGCGGGGACGCCCCGGAGGCCCCGGCGGGCTGACCGCCGCCCCTCCGGGCCCCGGTCAGTCGCCCAGGACCCGGCGCAGGTAGTCGTTGCCGAAGCGCCGGTCCGGGTCCAGCCGGTCGCGCAGCGCCGTGAACTCGCCGAAGCGCGGGTACGCCTCCGCGAGGTGGGCGGCGTCCCGGGTGTGCACCTTGCCCCAGTGCGGCCGGCCCCCGTGCGCGGTCATGATCCGCTCCACGGCGGTGAAGTACGCCTGGTGCGGCGTGCCCCGGTAGAGGTGCACGGCGACGTAGGCGGTCTCCCGCCCGGAGGCCGTGGAGAGCGCGATGTCGTCGGCGGGCGCGGTGCGCACCTCCACCGGGAAGCTCACCTTCAGCGGCGAGCCCTCCACCATCGCCTTCAGCTCCCGCAGCGCGGCCGTCGCCGCCTCGCGCGGCAGCGCGTACTCCATCTCCAGGAAGCGCACCCGGCGCGGCGAGGTGAAGACCTTGTAGGGGATGTCGGTGTACGTGCGGGCGGACAGGGCGCGGCTGGAGACCCGCGCGATCCCCGGGATCGCGGGCGGCACGGCCCGGCCGAGCGCGCAGGCGGCCCCGAAGACCCCGTTGGAGAGGAACTCGTCCTCGAACCAGCCGCCGAACCGGCCCAGCGGGGCGGCGGGGCCCGCGCTGCGGTTGTTGCGCTTGGTGTTGCAGTTGTCCGTGTGGGGGAACCAGTAGAACTCGAAGTGCTCGTTCTCCGCGTGCAGCTCGTCGAACTCCGCCAGCACCCGGTCGAAGCGCATCGGCTCCTCGCGCGCGGTGAGCAGGAAGACCGGCTCCACCGCGAAGGTGAGCGCGGTGACCACGCCCAGCGCCCCCAGCCCGATCCGGGCCGCCGCGAAGACCTCCGGGTTCTCCTCCGGCGAGCAGGTCATCAGGGTGCCGTCGGCGGTGACCAGCTCCAGGGCGCGGATCTGGGCCGCGATGGAGGCCGAGCCCCGGCCGGTGCCGTGGGTGCCGGTCGAGGTGGCGCCGGCGACGGTCTGCTCCATGATGTCGCCCATGTTCGTGAGCGACAGGCCCTCCCGGGCCAGTGCCACGTTGAGCCGCTTCAGCGGGGTGCCGGACTCCACCGTCACCGTCATCGCCGCGCGGTCGATCCCCCGGACGCCGGTCAGCAGGTCCGGCCGGACCAGCACGCCGTCGGTGGCCGCGATCGCGGTGAAGGAGTGGCCGGTGCCGACCGTCTTCACCCGCAGCCCGTCCTCGGCGGCCCGGCGGATCTCGGCGGCCAGTTCCTCCGCCGAGGCCGGTCGCGCCTCCCGCACCGGGCGGGAGGTCACGTTCCCCGCCCAGTTACGCCACGGCCCGCTCGCCGCTCCCGCTGTCCTCGTGCTCATCTCGCCCCTCCCGGTCCGTCACCGGCCTGCGCAGCCGGCGGTGGCCGAGCACACCCACCACGACCGCGAGCGCGCCCGAGACGACGGGCACCACGTACGCCGACTCCGCCCCCGAGGCGTCGACCACCCAGCCGGCGGCCGAGGAGCCCAGGGCCACGCCGATCGCGAGGCCGGTGCCGGTCCAGGTCATGCCCTCGGTCAGCTGGGTGCGCGGTACGTGCTTCTCGACGAGGGCCATGGTGGTCACCATCGTCGGCGCGATGGAGAGGCCCGCGACAAAGAGCGCCACGGCCAGCAGCGGAAGGCTCCCGGCCAGTAGGAGGGGGATCATACTCACGGCCATCGCGCAGATGCCCAGCAGCCAGCGACGGGACGGCTCGCCCTTGAGGTGCAGCAGCCCGAAGACCGCGCCGGCCAGGCAGGAGCCCAGCGCGTACACGGCGAGGACCAGGCTGGCGGCGGCCTTCCGGCCGCTCTCCTCGGCGAAGGCCACCGTCACCACGTCCACCGAGCCGAAGATCGCGCCGGTGGCGACGAAGGCGAGCGTCAGCACCTGGAGACCGGGGGAGCGCAGCGCCGAACCGCGCTTCTCGGCGGTCTGCGGGTGCGGCGCCGGCTCGGTGCCGCGCTGGGCGGTCAGCCAGAAGACGCCGATCGCCAGGAAGACGCCGGCCAGCAGCGGACCGGCCTCCGGGAACCAGGTGGTGGACAGGCCGATGGAGATGATCGGGCCGAAGATGAAGCACACCTCGTCGACGATCGACTCCCACGAGTACGCGGTGTGCAGCGAGCGGGCGTCGCCCTCGTAGATGTCCGCCCAGCGGGCCCGGGTCATGGCGCCGACGCTCGGCACCACGCCGATCACGGCGGTGAAGGCGAAGAGGGTCCAGTCCGGCGCCCCCTGCTGCACGCACAGCAGCAGACCGGTGGCGGCCGCCACGGAGACCAGGGTGACCGGGCGCAGCACCCGCCGCTGCCCGTACCGGTCGACCATGCGGGAGACCTGGGGGCCGAGGACGGCGGCGGACATCGCCAGGGTCGCCGAGAGGGCGCCGGCGAGGCCGTACCGGCCGGTGACCTGGGAGATCATCGTGACGATGCCGATGCCCATCATGGACAGCGGCATGCGGCCGAGGAAGCCGGCCACGGAGAACGAGGCGGTACCGGGCGCCGCGAAGATCGCGCGATAGGGACTGGGCAAGGGGGGCTCCGGCTCTGCGGCTCGACGCGCGGCGCGGGGTGACGACCGACACGTTTAATTAACAGCTAAAGCCTAAGGGTTCGAAGCCGGTGGGTCACCCCCGATTCCGGCCGGGCCGCGCCCCGGCCGCCCGGCCCCGGGTGGGAGGATCGGAGCCATGTCCGATCAGCACGATCCCGCCCCGTACGACGCACTGCTGCTGCTCTCCTTCGGCGGCCCCGAGGGCCCGGACGACGTCGTCCCGTTCCTGGAGAACGTGACGCGCGGCCGCGGCATCCCCAGGGAACGGCTCAAGGAAGTGGGGCAGCACTACTTCCTCTTCGGCGGCGTCAGCCCGATCAACGGCCAGAACCGCGCCCTCCTCGACGCGCTGCGCGCCGACTTCGCCGCCGCCGGCCTCGCCCTCCCGGTCTACTGGGGCAACCGGAACTGGGCCCCGTACCTCACCGACACCCTCCGCGAGATGGTCCGCGACGGCCGCCGCCGCATCGCCGTCCTCACCACCAGCGCCTACGCCTCCTACTCCGGCTGCCGCCAGTACCGCGAGAACCTCGCCGACGCGCTCGCCGCCCTGGAGGCTGAGGGCCTCCCGGTGCCCAGGGTCGACAAGCTGCGCCACTACTTCAACCACCCCGGCTTCGTGGAGCCCATGACCGAGGGCGTCCTCGCCTCCCTCGCCGAACTCGACGAGTCCGTCCGGACCGGCGCCCACCTCGTCTTCACCACCCACTCCATCCCGGACTCCGCCGCCGACACCTCCGGCCCCGTCGCCGACCACGGCCCCGGCGGCGCCTATGTGCGCCAGCACCTCGACGTGGCCCGCACGATCGCCGACGCCGTCCGCGAGAAGACCGGCACCGACCACCCCTGGAAGCTCGTCTACCAGTCCCGCAGCGGCGCCCCGCACGTCCCCTGGCTGGAGCCCGACGTCTGCGACCACCTGGCGGAGCTGCGCGCGGCCGGCGCGCCCGCCGCCGTCATGGTCCCCATCGGCTTCGTCTCCGACCACATGGAGGTCCTCTACGACCTCGACACGGAGGCCACCGCCAAGGCCGCCGAACTGGAGCTGCCGGTCCGCCGGTCCGCCACCGTCGGCGCCGACCCCCGCTTCGCCGCCGCCGTCCGCGACCTCGTCCTGGAGCGGGCCGCCGCCGAGCGCGGCACCCGCCCGGAGCGGTGCGCCCTCGGCGCCCTCGGCCCCTCCCACGACCTCTGCCCCGTCGGCTGCTGCCCGGCCCGGGCCGAGCGCCCCGCCGCCGCCGGCGCCGACAGCCCCTACGCCTGAGGAGCCCCGCCGTGACCGCATCCGACCCCCTGCTCGCCGACCTCCTCGACCTGGCCCTGGAGGCCGCCCGGCGGGCCGGGGAGCTGCTCCGCGACGGCCGGCCCGACGACCTCGCCGTCGCCGCCACCAAGACCAGTGCCATCGACGTCGTCACCGAGATGGACATCGCCGCCGAGAAGCTGATCACCGGCTTCCTCGCCGAGCACCGCCCGCACGACGGCCTCCTCGGCGAGGAGGGCGCCGCCACCGAGGGCACCAGCGGCGTCCGCTGGATCATCGACCCCCTCGACGGCACCGTGAACTACCTCTACGGCCTGCCGTCCTGGGCGGTCTCCATCGCCGCCGAGCGCGACGGCGAGACCGTCGTCGGCATCGTCGACGCCCCGCTGCGCGGCGAGACCTTCCGGGCCGTCCTCGGCGGCGGCGCGCACCTGGGCGACCGCCGGCTCGCGGTCCGCACCGCGCCCCCCTTCGAGCAGGCCCTCCTGGGCACCGGCTTCGGCTACGTGCAGTCCCGCCGCGCCCACCAGGCCGACGTGGTGCGCGAGGTCCTGCCGCTGGTCCGCGACATCCGGCGCGGCGGCTCGGCCGCCATCGACCTGTGCGACGTGGCGGCCGGCCGGCTCGACGCGTACTACGAGCGCGGCCTCAACCCCTGGGACCACGCGGCGGGGGCCCTGATCGCCCGCGAGGCGGGCGCGCGCACCGGCGGGCGGCCCGGGGAGCCCGAGTCCGGGGAACTGGCCGTGGCGGCCCCCGAGGGCCTCTTCGGGCCCCTTCAGGAGCTGCTCGACCGGCTCGGCGCCTGGCACGACTGAGCCCGGCCCCGGACACGGCGGTGCCCCGGAGCCGGGAAGGCTCCGGGGCACCGCCGCGCACTCCGGGGAGTGCGGTGGCTCAGGCGCTCTGAGCGCAGGCCGGCGCGACCTCCACGCCGTGCTCCGCGGCCAGCCGGTGCAGGTCCTCCAGCTCGGCCTGCTCGACCTCCGCGAGGTACTCGTCGCCGGTCTCGCGCGCCCGCGTGAGGTCCGACTGCGTGGTCCTGATGCGGTGCAGCAGCCCTGCGGTGAAAGCGTCCATGCGCCCCTCCTCGTGGGTCGGTGGCACGGGGTGTGCCGAGGGTGGGTCGGATCACACGCTGCTCGCTCCCGGGGGACGGAAGAGTCGTGGGCGTGCCACAACAGGGCGTGATCGCGGGGTGTGCAGACCTCCTCCCCAGCCCTCCGCGCACGGAAACCTCAACTGGCCCGGGAAACCGGTGAATTCTCGGCGCCGCCCGCCGTACACCGGCCGTACACCCGCCCGCGGCCCCGCCCCCGCCGGGCCTCCGCCCGTCCCGCCGGGGCCCCGGGAGCACCGGCCGCCGGGCCCCCGCCCACCCCTCGGCTTACCGCCGGTTTACGCGCGTACCGGGCAGGATGGACACGCACAGTCAGTGCTCAGAACCGCCCCCGGTCCGCTCCGACCGGAGCGCCGAGGGAAGGAAGAACGACGTGCGCGTACTCGTCGTCGAGGACGAGCAGCTGCTCGCCGATGCGGTGGCCACCGGACTGCGCCGGGAGGCCATGGCCGTCGACGTCGTGTACGACGGCGCCGCCGCCCTGGAGCGGGTCGGGGTCAACGACTACGACGTGGTCGTCCTCGACCGCGACCTGCCCCTGGTCCACGGCGACGACGTCTGCCGCCGGATCGTCGAGCTGGGCATGCCCACCCGGGTCCTGATGCTCACCGCCTCCGGCGACGTCAGCGACCGGGTCGAGGGCCTGGAGCTGGGCGCCGACGACTACCTGCCCAAGCCCTTCGCCTTCACCGAGCTCACCGCGCGCGTGCGGGCGCTCGGCCGGCGCACCAGCGTGCCGCTGCCGCCCGTCCTGGAGCGGGCCGGCATCCGGCTCGACCCCAACCGCCGCGAGGTCTTCCGGGACGGCCGGGAGGTCCAGCTCGCCCCCAAGGAGTTCGCCGTCCTGGAGGTCCTCATGCGCTCCGAGGGCGCCGTCGTCTCGGCGGAGCAGCTCCTGGAGAAGGCGTGGGACGAGAACACCGACCCGTTCACCAACGTGGTCCGGGTCACCGTCATGACCCTGCGGCGCAAGCTGGGCGAGCCGCCCGTCATCGTCACCGTGCCCGGCTCCGGCTACCGGATCTGAACCGGTGGCCGCGACCCCCGCGCCGCACCCGCAGGCGCCTCCGAAGCCCACCTGGGACCCCCGCGACCCGGTCCGGCCGCTGCTGCGGCCGACCATCCGGATACGGCTCACGCTGCTGTACGGCGGGATGTTCCTGATCGCCGGCATCCTGCTGCTGTCGATCATCTACCTCTTCACCGCGCAGACCCTGACGAACAGCGCCTCCCAGCTGCCCTTCAAGATCGTCGCGGGGCAGGTCCAGCCCACCACCTCCTGGTGCGTGCTGCCCGACAAGGGCACCGGCGAGCAGTTCGACGCCGCCGTCTCGGTCTGCCTGCGGCACCAGTCGGAGCTGGCCCTGGAGGACCTGCTGCGGCGCTCCCTCTTCGCCCTCCTCGGGCTGAGCATCATCGCCTTCGCCTTCGGCTACGCCATGGCCGGCCGGGTCCTCTCGCCGCTGGGCCGGATCACCCGGACCGCCCGCCAGGTGGCCGGCTCCGACCTGGCCCGCCGGATCGAGCTGGACGGCCCGGACGACGAGCTGAAGGAGCTGGCGGACACCTTCGACGAGATGCTGGAGCGGCTGGAACGGGCCTTCACGGCCCAGCAGCGCTTCGTCGCCAACGCCTCGCACGAGCTGCGCACCCCGCTCGCGATCAACCGCACGCTCCTGGAGGTGCACCTCTCCGATCCCGGGGCGCCGGTGGAGCTGCAACAGCTCGGCAAGACCCTGCTGGCCACCAACGAGCGCAGCGAGCAGCTCGTGGAGGGCCTGCTCCTGCTCGCCCGCAGCGACAACCAGATCGTCGAGCGCAAGCCGGTGGACCTGGCGGAGGTCGCCGAGCGGGCGGTCGACCAGGTGCGCGCCGAGGCCGCGGCGAAGGGCGTGGAGATCCGCGGCGAGCGGTCCCCGGCCGTCGTCCAGGGCAACGGGGTCCTGCTGGAGCGGATCGCCCTGAACCTGCTCCAGAACGCCGTGCGGTACAACGTGCCGAGTGGGACGGGGCAGCGCGAAGCGCTTCCGGGGGAGGGCGGCTGGGTCGAGGTCTCCACCGAGGCCGGGCACGGCCAGGCGGTCCTCGTGGTGACCAACACGGGGCCGGTGGTCCCCGCGTACGAGATCGACAACCTCTTCGAGCCGTTCCGCAGGCTCCGGCAGGAGCGGACCGGCAGCGACAAGGGCGTCGGCCTCGGGCTGTCGATCGCGCGCTCGGTGGCGCGGGCGCACGGCGGGCGCATCGGGGCGGAGCCCCGCGAGGGCGGCGGCCTGGTGATGCGTGTCACTCTGCCGATCTGACACACTGCAAGAGCGAAGACCGATCTGTTCGCTTTGAGCGGAATTCCACACCCTCCGTCCCGAGACGGACGTGTGTGATCGATCACAAGAGCGAGTGCCTGCGGGGTAGCGCTCCGTGACCGCGAATTCCGGGAGAAAACCGGGAAAAGTCCGGGTTTCCCAGACGCCGGGCGACGGGAAGTACACGGGGTGGCGCCGCACAGAGGCGCCCCCCGGACCGTGTACGGTCCGCATCGCCACTCGTACCCGATCACTCGTGAGAGCGCGGGACGGGTGTCGATTGAGTAACAGACCTTGATGTGAGGCAAAATCTGCGCCTCAGGTCGGGCACAAGTCCGACCTCTCACGCGTTACGTGCGCTGAGACACCGCAACCACCCAGAGGGGGAGAGCGACATGGCAACGGACTACGACACCCCACGCAAGACAGACGACGACGTCGATTCGGACAGCCTCGAAGAACTGAAGGCCCGGCGGAACGACAAGTCGACCTCGACCGTCGACGTCGACGAGTTCGAGGCCGCCGAGGGCCTGGAGCTGCCCGGCGCAGACCTCTCGAACGAGGAACTGGCCGTCCGGGTCCTGCCCAAGCAGGCCGACGAGTTCACCTGCATGAGCTGCTTCCTCGTGCACCACCGCAGCCAGCTGGCGCGCGAGAAGAACGGCCAGCCGATCTGCCGCGACTGCGACTGAGACAGGGTCGGCCGTGGCAGGCGACAACCCGTCCCGGAAGCGGCGTCCGATCCTCTCCGTGAGGTCCCGGACGCACAAGGGCGGCACCGGCCCGACGGAAGGAGCCCAGGCTCCCGACGCCGAGCAGGCCGTCCCCCTGTCCACCTACGACTCGGCGGGCGACGAGCGGGGCCCCGCGGCCTCGCTCGAAACCGCCCCCCTCGTCCCCGGACAGGGCCAGGCACACCTTCCCGCCGCGCGGGACACCCCGGGCACCCCCGAGGCGCCCGAGGCGCCGGAGGAGGACCGTCCCGGCAGGCTGGGCGCCGTCCGGCGGCTGGCCGATCCGGCGCGCGCACAGCTCGACCGGATCAGACTCGACGCCGCCCGCGTCGACGCCGTCCGGCGCGGGGTCGAGGGCGTCCGGCAGGGCGTGCGGCGCGGCGGCGACGGAGCCAAGGCGGGCATCGGCCAGCTGGCCGACCGCCTCATCGACCTGGCCCCGCGCATCCCCGTGCGCGACCTCGCGACCCTGCGCGGGCAGTTCCCCGGGCTCGGCCCCGAGGAGCTGGCCGACAAGCTGGTCTTCGGCGCGGCCAACGCCAGCTCGACCGTCGGCGCGGGCATCGGCGCGGCCGCCATGCTCCCCGTGCCCCCGGCCATGCCGGCCGAACTGGCCGCCGAGATCACCGGGGTCGCCGCGATCGAGCTCAAACTCATCGCCGAACTCCACGAGGTCTACGGCCTCAGACCGCCCGGCAACCTGGCCCAGCGGTCCGCCGCCTACCTGGCCTCCTGGGCCGAGGAGCGGGGCATCGACCCCACCAAGCCCACCACGGTCAACGCGGCCCTCGGCGGACAGCTCAAGCGCGAGCTGCGCCAGCAGATCATGAAGCGCATGGTCCGCACCCTGCCGAACCTGGCCCCGTTCATGGTGGGCGCGGCCGTCGGCGCCGTCATGAACCGGCGCGACACCAAGAAGCTCGCCGAGCACATCCGCAAGGACCTCAGGGTCCGGCAGGTCGCCTGGGGCCGGCTGCCGGAGCCGCCCCCGCTGGAGGAACGCCCCCGGAACCCGGAGAAGCCCGGAGAACCGGGCTTCTAGACCGTCCCGGGCCGCCTGGAGCGGCCCCGGACGGGAACGGTCGGCAGGGGCGACGACAGCCCGGCAGGGACGGGCGACGGCACTCCCGGAAGGGCTCAGCCCTCCGCCCGCACCGCCTCCACCGCCGCCGCCAGACCCTCCGGGTCGCGGGTCGAGAGGTACAGGTACGGGGTCGGGTCCGCCGGGTCCGTGACCTCGATCCGCACCGCCCGGGGCACGTAGCTGCGCATCAGCAGGAAGGCGCGCGGATCGGCCTTGTGCGTGCGCCAGGCGCGCGCCTCCTCCTCGTCCAGCACCTCGACCGCCCCCAGCGCCGACACCGGCACCCGGGCGTCGCCCGCCACCAGCGAGCCGGCCACCACCCGGATGCGGGCGGAGCCGTACGAGGAGGCGGCCACACCGGCCGCGACCCCCGCCACGATCAGACCGCCCAGCAGCGGCACCGTCCCCAGCGGGAAGGTGATCAGGCCGCCGGAGAGCGCGAGCAGCCCCACGATCACCCACCACGAGCCCGGCACGGTCAGCCGCTCGTCGAAACGCGGGGCCGCCGGTGCCGAGGGGGAGGCGGCGGACCCGGGGGACTCGGGGGAGGGGGCCGGAGACGGCGTGGAAGGCTGCATGCGTCCAAGCTTGGCACGGCGCGACCGCCGCCCGTCGGCGCGGGTAAGGTCTGCGCCTGTGACTGCAACATCTGCCGCCCTGACCCCGCCGCCCGACGCCTCGGCGCCGGTCCGCCACCCGGACGCGCCCGCCCCGGGCGAGCCGCTCGGCTCGCACTACGAGCACTGCTTCGGCTGCGGCGGCGGCCAGCCCCACGGGCTCCACCTGGACGCGCGCGCGGGCGAGGGCGTGACCGTCACCGCCGAGTTCACCGTGACCCCGGACCACCAGGGCGCCCCCGGCCTCGCCCACGGCGGCGTGCTCGCCACCGCGCTCGACGAGACCCTCGGCTCCCTGAACTGGCTGCTCCGCGTGATCGCCGTGACCGGCCGCCTGGAGACCGACTTCGTCCGGCCCGTGCCCGTCGGCACCGTCCTGCACCTCCAGGCCGAGGTCACCGCCGTCCACGGCCGCAAGATCTACTCGACCGCCACCGGCCGGCTCGGCGGCCCCGACGGCCCCGTCGCCGTCCGCGCCGGCGCCGTCTTCGTCGAGGTCAAGGTCGACCACTTCGTCGACAACGGCCGGCCGGAGGAGATCCGGGCCGCCATGTCCGACCCCGACCAGGTCCGCCGGGCCCGCGCCTTCGAGGTGAACCCCTGATGCGCGCCCCCGTCGACGTGCTGATCCGCCGGGTCGACCCCGAGGTGCCGCTGCCCGCCTACGGCCACCCCGGCGACGCGGGTGCCGACCTGGTCACCACCGAGGCCGCCGAACTGGCCCCCGGCGAGCGCGCCGTGCTGCCCACCGGCGTCTCGATCGCCCTCCCCGACGGTTACGCCGCCTTCGTGCACCCCCGCTCCGGACTGGCCGCCCGCTGCGGAGTCGCGCTCGTGAATGCCCCGGGGACGGTGGATGCCGGGTACCGTGGAGAGATCAAGGTGATCGTGGTCAATCTCGACCCGCGCGAGACGGTGCGGTTCGAACGGTTCGACCGGATTGCCCAACTGGTCGTCCAGCAGGTCGAGAAGGTGCGCTTCCACGAGGTGGCGGAGCTTCCCGGCTCGGCGCGGGCCGAGGGGGGCTTCGGGTCCACCGGCGGTCATGCCGCCGTGGACGGCACAGCGGGTGGGAATCGATACGCTTCGGTCGTATCCGACCGGGAAGGACAGTGACGTGTTCGGACGTCGCAAGAAGAGCGGTGCCGCCGACGAGGCGGGCGAGGTCGAGCAGGTCGTCGACGCGGTGGACGGCGAGGACGCCGCGGACGCGGCCGACCGGCCGCGCAGGGTGAACCTTCCGCCGGCCCCCCGGCCCGACGGACCCTGGGACATCTCCGAGGTCGCCCAGCCCGAAGAGGGCCGCGTGGACCTCGGGGGCCTGTACGTCCCCGGTGTCGACGGCATGGAGCTCCGCGTGGAGGTCGCGGGCGACGCGATCGTCGCCGCGACCATCGTGCTGCGCGACAGCGCCGTGCAGCTCCAGGGCTTCGCCGCCCCCAAGAAGGAGGGCATCTGGGGCGAGGTCCGCGACGAGATCGCGACCGGCATCGTCCAGCAGGGCGGTGTCATCGACGAGGTCGAGGGCCCCCTCGGCTGGGAGCTGCGCGCGCAGGTCCCCGTCCAGCTCCCCGACGGCAACCGCGGCGTGCAGATCGTGCGCTTCGTCGGCGTCGACGGCCCGCGCTGGTTCCTGCGCGGCGTCATCTCCGGCCAGGGCGCGGTGCAGCCCGAGGCGGCCGGTCTGTTGGAGCAGATCGTCCGGGACACCGTGGTCGTCCGCGGCGAGGGCCCGATGGCCCCCCGCGACCCGATCGTCCTCAAGCTGCCGAACGACGCGCAGATGGTGCCGGACGGCGTGCAGCAGGAGGAGCAGGCCGGGTCCCGCTTCTCCGGCGGCATGGGCCAGCTCCAGCGCGGACCGGAGATCTCCGAGATCCGCTGAGTCGTCCCGGGTGCCCCGGCGCCCCGGTCCGGTGGGCCGTCTTCCGTACGCACCCCGTACGGAAGGCGGCCCACCGGCCTTTCACGGGGGCCGCGCGGAGCCCCGTACCACCGGCCGGGGGGCGGGTCCGGCGGTCCGGCGCGGATCCGGCGGACAAAACGGCACAGGGGCGGGAAAGCGGGGCGTGGGCGCGGGCCGGGGCCGTACGGCTCTGGCCTCGGCGGCGGCGGACGACCATACTGGCCAGCGCACGTGTTCGAGGAGGGGGAACGCAGGGTGAGCGAGAACAGCACGGGGTCCGCGACGGCCGTCATCGAGGACCCGTCGGCCGAACCGATGATCAAGGTGGAGGCGCTGCGCCGGTCGTTCGGCGAGGGCGAGGCCGCCGTCCACGCCCTCAAGGGCGTCTCCTTCGAGATCCCGCGCGGCGAGCTGGTCGCGCTCCGCGGCCGCTCCGGCTCCGGCAAGACCACCCTCCTCAACCTCGTCGGCGGGCTCGACAGCGCCGACGGCGGCCGGATCGTCATCGACGGCACCGACCTCTCCACCCTCGGCGAGGAGGGCCTCCTGGAGCTGCGCCGGGACCGGATCGGCTTCATCTTCCAGTCCTTCGGCCTGCTGCCGATCCTCTCCGCCGCCGAGAACGTCGGCGTCCCGCTGCGGCTGCGCAAGGCCGACCCCAAGGAGCGCGAGGACCGCGTCGGCCTGCTCCTCGCCCTCGTCGGCCTCGCCGACCACGCCAACCAGCGCCCCGGCGAGCTCTCCGGCGGCCAGCAGCAGCGCGTCGCCATCGCCCGCGCGCTCGCCAACAAGCCGGCCCTGCTCATCGCCGACGAGCCCACCGGCCAGCTCGACGCCGAGACCGGCCTCGCCGTGATGGAGCTGCTGCGGGCCGTGGTCCGCAGCGAGGGCTGCACCGCCCTCGTCGCCACCCACGACCACCAGCTCCTGGGCCTCGCCGACCGGGTCCTCGAACTGCGCGACGGCGAGATCGTCGAAGAGGACTGAGTCCGGCGGGGAGAGCCGCCCGGTCGGGGCGGCCCTCCCCGCCGCCGGGCCGCTCAGACCTCCGGCGGGCCCGCCGGGACGGCCCGGACCTCGATCGGCATGTTCAGGGGCGCCCCGCCGGGGCCGGGAGCCGCCGACACCTCGGCCGCGATCTCCAGCGCGCGGGCCTCGGACGGGACGTCCACGATCCACCAGCCCGCCAGGAACTCCTTCGTCTCCGCGAAGGGCCCGTCGGTCACCACCGCCGGGGCGCCGTCCGCGCCGGCCCGCACGATCCGCGCGGTCTCCGGCATCGCCAGGCCCTCCGCCCGGTCCAGCTCGCCCGCCGCCGCCAGCTTCCCGTTCACCTCCCGCATGAAGGCGATGTGGGCGCGGACGTCCTGGGGTGCCCACGCGTCGAGCGAGGGGGTGTCGAGGGTGTGCGCGGCGAACTGCATCATCAGCATGTACTTCACGGGGTGCTCCTCGAAGCCGGTCGGGGCGGGCCCGGTGGCCCGCCGTCACTCCGTGGTCGGAGCCGTTCCCGCGTTCTCTACACGACAGGCTCCGCCGACCGCATCAGAAACACGTCAATACCGCCCGGGGGCGTGCACAGGTGTGCGGAATGTCCGATCGGCCGGACGTATGGTCGGCACATGGGACGTGGCAAGCTTCGGATCTACCTCGGCGCGGCGCCGGGCGTCGGCAAGACGTACGCGATGCTGGCCGAGGCGCACCGCCGGGTGGAGCGCGGCACCGACTGCGTCGTCGCCTTCGTCGAGCACCACGGCCGC
Organism: Streptomyces termitum; assembly: GCF_014650175.1. Lineage (GTDB taxonomy): Bacteria > Actinomycetota > Actinomycetes > Streptomycetales > Streptomycetaceae > Streptomyces > Streptomyces termitum. The sequence goes on along the minus strand of NZ_BMUL01000015.1, from coordinate 12,014 downwards.
CCGCGCACCGAGGTCATGCTGCACGGCCTGGAGCAGCTGCCCCGCCGCGAGATCGAGTACCGGGGCGCCGTCTTCACCGAGATGGACGTGGACGCGGTCCTCGACCGCCGCCCCGCCGTCGCCCTCGTCGACGAACTCGCCCACACCAACGTCCCCGGCTCCCGCAATCCCAAGCGCTGGCAGGACGTCGCCGAACTCCTCGCCGCCGGCATCGACGTGGTCTCCACCGTCAACATCCAGCACCTGGAGTCGCTGGGCGACGTCGTCGAGTCGATCACCGGCGTGCGCCAGCGCGAGACCGTCCCCGACGAGATCGTCCGCCGGGCCGACCAGATCGAACTGGTCGACATGTCGCCCGAGGCGCTGCGCCGCCGCATGGCGCACGGCAACGTCTACACCCCCGACAAGGTCGACGCGGCCCTCTCCAACTACTTCCGCCCCGGCAACCTCACCGCCCTGCGCGAGCTGGCCCTGCTGTGGACCGCCGACCGGGTCGACGAGTACCTGCGGCAGTACCGGGGCGAGCACAACATCCGCTCCACCTGGCAGGCCCGCGAGCGGATCGTCGTCGGCCTCACCGGCGGACCCGAGGGCCGCACCCTGATACGGCGCGCCACCCGCCTCGCCGAGAAGGGCGCCGGCGGCGAGGTCCTCGCCGTCTACATCGCCCGCAGCGACGGCCTCACCGCCGCCTCGCCCAAGGAGCTCGCGCTCCAGCGGACCCTCGTCGAGGACCTCGGCGGCACCTTCCACCACGTCATCGGCGACGACATACCGACCGCCCTCCTGGAGTTCGCCCGGGGCGTCAACGCCACCCAGATCGTCCTCGGCTCCAGCCGCCGCCGCTCCTGGCAGTACGTCTTCGGCCCCGGCGTCGGCCAGACCGTCGCCCGCGACTCGGGACCCGACCTCGACGTCCACATCGTCACCCACGGCGAGGTCGCCAAGGGCCGCGGCCTGCCCGTCGCGCAGGGCGCCCGGATCGCCGGCTCCCGCATCCTGGCCGGCTGGCTGGTCGGCGTCGTCGGCCCGCTCGTCCTCGCCCTGCTCCTCACCCACGTCGACGCGGACCTCGGGCTCGCCAACGACATGCTGCTCTTCCTCGCCCTCACCGTCGGCGCGGCCCTGCTCGGCGGCTTCCTTCCGGCGCTCGCCTCGGCGGCCGTCGGCTCGCTGCTGCTCAACTGGTTCTTCACCCCGCCGATCCACCGGCTGACCGTCGCCGACCCCAAGAACATCGTCGCCATAGCGGTCTTCTTCGGCGTCGCCATGTCCGTCGCCTCCGTGGTGGACCTCGCCGCCCGCCGCACCCACCAGGCGGCCCGGCTGCGCGCCGAGTCCGAGGTGCTCTCCTACCTCGCGGGCAGCGTGCTGCGCGGCGAGACCAGCCTCGACGCCCTCCTGGAACGGGTCCGGGAGACCTTCTCCATGGAGTCCGTCGCCCTCCTGGAGCGGGCCGACGGCGCCGAGCCCTGGACCCAGGCCGCCACCGTCGGCCCGCACCCGGCCCGCCGCCCGGAGGACGCCGACGTCGACATGCCGGTCGGCGACCACCTGGCGCTCGCCCTCAGCGGCCGGGTGCTGCCCGCCGAGGACCGCCGGGTGCTCGGCGCCTTCGCCGCCCAGGCCGCCGTCGTCCTCGACCGGCAGCGGCTCGTCGGGGAGGCCGAGGAGGCCCGCAAGCTCGCCGAGGGCAACAAGATCCGCACCTCCCTCCTCGCCGCCGTCAGCCACGACCTGCGCACCCCGCTGGCCGGCATCAAGGCGTCCGTGACCTCGCTCCGCTCCGACGACGTCGACTGGTCCGAGGAGGACCGGGCCGAACTCCTGGAGGGCATCGAGGCGGGCGCCGACCGGCTCGACCACCTCGTCGGCAACCTCCTCGACATGTCCCGCCTCCAGACCGGCACGGTCACCCCGCTGATCCGCGCCGTCGACCTCGACGAGGTCGTCCCGATGGCCCTCGGCGGCGTCCCGGACGGCAGCGCCGAGGCCGACGTCCCGGAGACCCTGCCGATGGTCGAGGTCGACAAGGGCCTCCTCGAACGGGCCGTCGCCAACATCGTCGAGAACGCCGTCAAGTACAGCCCCGCCGGCGTCCCCGTCGCCGTCGGCGCCAGCGTCCTGGGCGACCGGGTCGAGGTGCGGGTCGTCGACCGCGGCCCCGGCGTCCCCGACGACTCCAAGGACGGCATCTTCGAGCCCTTCCAGCGCTTCGGCGACGCCCCGCGCGGCTCCGGCGTCGGCCTCGGCCTCGCGGTCGCCCGCGGCTTCGTGGAGGCCATGGGCGGCACCCTCAGCGCCGAGGACACCCCGGGCGGCGGGCTCACCATGGTCCTCACGCTGCGGGCCGCGCCGGGCGCCCCGGCGGCCCCGGAGGACGGCCCGCCGGCCCACCTGGTCACCTGAGACCCGCGCCCCGCCCCCGTACCCCCTCCGCTCCTCCCACAGCTCCGCACAGCGTCCGTACAGCAGAAGGAAGGCCCCCGACATGACCCGGGTCCTCGTGGTCGACGACGAGCCGCAGATCGTCCGCGCCCTGGTGATCAACCTCAAGGCGCGGAAGTACGAGGTCGAGGCCGCCCCCGACGGCGCCACCGCCCTCCGGCTCGCCGCCGAGCGCCACCCCGACGTCGTCGTCCTCGACCTCGGTCTGCCCGACATCGACGGCGTCGACGTCATCAAGGGGCTGCGCGGCTGGACCCGCGTCCCGATCATCGTGCTCTCCGCCCGGCACACCTCCGACGAGAAGGTCGAGGCGCTCGACGCGGGCGCCGACGACTACGTCACCAAGCCCTTCGGCATGGACGAGCTGCTCGCCCGGCTGCGCGCCGCCGTCCGCCGCGCCGAGCCCGTCGGCGGCGCCGAGGACGGCGTCGTCGTGGTCGAGACGGCCGGCTTCACCGTCGACCTCGCCGCCAAGAAGGTGCACCGCGACGGGCGCGACGTCCGGCTCACCCCCACCGAGTGGCACCTCCTGGAGGTCCTGGTCCGCAACGGCGGCCGGCTCGTCAGCCAGAAGCAGCTCCTCCAGGAGGTCTGGGGGCCCTCCTACGGCACCGAGACCAACTACCTCCGGGTCTACATGGCGCAGCTGCGCCGCAAGCTGGAGGCCGACCCCTCGCACCCCCGCCACTTCGTCACCGAACCCGGCATGGGCTACCGCTTCGAACGTTGATACGGCCCCTGCTCCGTCGGAGGCGGGGGCCGGTACGCTTTCGGTATGAGTGCTGCACCGCGTACCGACAAGCCGGCGGGCCGGTTCCGCCGGATGCTCGACCGGCTCTCCTCCTCCCCGGAGGACCTGGAGTCGGAGGAGCTCCAGGAGGCCGCGGCCGCCTCGGGCTGCACGCGGATCTCCGACTGCTCCGACCGCCAGATAGTCAGGGTGACTGGTACCTTGCGCACGGTCACGCTGCGTCCCCGGGCCGGCGTCCCCGCCCTGGAGGCCGAGCTGTTCGACGGCACCGCGCCGCTCGACGTCGTGTGGCTGGGCCGGCGCTCCATCGTGGGCATCGAACCCGGCCGCAAGCTGATCGCCTCCGGCCGGATCGCCATGAGCCACGGCCGGCGGGTCCTCTTCAATCCCAAATACGAGCTCCGACCGCTCGGACAGGAGTAGCCGGTGACGTCCGTCGACAAGCCGACCACCGCACCGCCGACCCCGGACCAGGAGGCCCGGACCGACAAGGCGGTGACCGAGGCCGCGCTCTTCGAGGCGTTCGGCGGCGTCCGGGGCATGGTGGAGACGGTCCTGCCCGGACTGCTCTTCGTCACGATCTACACGATCAACAAGGACCTGCACAGCTCGGCCATCGCCGCGCTCGCCGTCTCCCTCGTCCTCGTCGCCGTCCGGCTCGTCCGCCGCGACACCGTCAAGCACGCCTTCAGCGGCGTCTTCGGCGTCGCCTTCGGCGTCGTCTTCGCGATGATGACCGGCAACGCCAAGGACTTCTACCTCCCCGGCATGCTGTACACGCTCGGCCTCGGCCTCGCGTACATCGTCACCACCCTCGCGGGCGTCCCGCTGATCGGGCTCATCCTCGGCCCGGTCTTCAAGGAGAACCTCTCCTGGCGGACCCGCAACCCCGGCCGGAAGAAGGCGTACGCCAAGGCCAGCTGGGCCTGGGGCCTGATCCTCCTCGCCAAGTGCGCGATCCTCTTCCCGCTCTACTGGTGGGCCGACACCGCCCAGCTCGGCTGGGTCCTCGTCGCCCTGAAGATCCCGCCCTTCCTGCTCGCCGTCTACCTCACCTGGGTCTTCCTCGCCAAGGCGCCGCCGCCGATCGACGTCTTCGCGGAGATGGAGGCCGAGGAGCGCGCCGAGAAGGAGCGCGAGGCCGCCGCGCAGGGCGGACCGGAGGCGTAGCCCGTACCGCGCGCGAAAGGGGCCCGGCACCACCGAATGGTGCCGGGCCCCTTTTCCGTACGAGCTTCCCGTACGAGCTTTCCGTACGAAGGGAGGTCAGGACTCCCGGCGCACCTGGAGCAGCTCCTCCAGCTGCTCCTCGCGCGCCTGCGCCGCCACGAACAGCAGCTCGTCGCCGGCCTCCAGGGTTTCCTCCGGGCTCGGCGTCAGCACCCGCGAACCGCGGATGATCGTCACCAGCGAGGTGTCCTGCGGCCAGGCCACCTCGCCCACCTGGGTCCCGGCCACCGCCGACTCCGGCGGCAGCGTCAGCTCCACCAGGTTCGCGTCGCCGTGGCTGAAGCGGAGCAGCCGGACCAGGTCGCCGACGCTCACCGCCTCCTCCACCAGGGCCGACATCAGACGCGGGGTGGAGACGGCCACGTCCACGCCCCACGCCTCGTTGAACAGCCACTCGTTCTTCGGGTTGTTCACCCGGGCGACCACCCGCGGCACGCCGTACTCGGTCTTCGCCAGCAGCGAGACGACCAGGTTCACCTTGTCGTCACCGGTGGCCGCGATGACCACGTTGCACCGCTGCAACGCCGCCTCGTCCAGCGAGGTGATCTCACAGGCGTCGGCCAGCAGCCACTCCGCCTGCGGCACCCGCTCCACCGAGATGGCGGTCGGCGCCTTGTCGATGAGCAGGACCTCGTGACCGTTCTCCAGGAGCTCGCCCGCGATGGAACGGCCCACCGCGCCCGCGCCCGCAATAGCCACCCGCATCAGTGACCGCCTTCCTCGGGACCCTCGGCGAACGCCGCCTCCACCTTCGTGATCTCGTCCACGCGCATCACCACGTGCACCAGATCGCCCTCCTGGAGCACCGTCTGCGAGGTCGGGATGACCGCCTCGCCCAGGCGGGTCAGGAAGGCGACCCGCACACCGGTCTCGTCCTGGATCCGGCTGATCTTGTGGCCGATCCACGCCGGGGAGGTGTGCACCTCGGCGAGCTGCACGCCGCCGCTCGGATCGCTCCACAGCGGCTCCGCGCCCGAGGGCAGCAGCCGCCGCAGCATCTGGTCCGCGGTCCAGCGGACCGTCGCCACCGTCGGGATGCCGAGCCGCTGGTAGACCTCGGCCCGCCGGGGGTCGTAGATCCGCGCGGCCACGTTCTCGATGCCGAACATCTCGCGCGCGACCCGCGCCGCGATGATGTTCGAGTTGTCGCCGCTGCTCACCGCGGCGAAGGCCCCGGCCTCCTCGATGCCCGCCTCGCGCAGGGTGTCCTGGTCGAAGCCCACCCCGGTCACCCGCCGGCCGCCGAAGGAGGAGCCGAGACGGCGGAAAGCCGTCGGGTCCTGGTCCACCACCGCGACCGTGTGGCCCTGCTGCTCCAGGGTCTGCGCGAGAGCGGCTCCCACTCGCCCGCAGCCCATGATGACGATGTGCACGTCCCCTTACCCCGCACTCCTGATCGCCCTGCTGACCTGCGAAAACACCCTGTCCACAACTTTCCTCGCCCGATCGGCCCGGGCTGTGGCGGACAACACCCGGCCGGGTTGCCCGGTCCGAGCTTAAGCGGCAACGCTGGCCGGGACCGCATCCGAGGTGATACTCAGGGAGATTCGGTGCGGATCGGGGGTGCCGCTGCACATGGCTCTTTTCGAACGCTTACGATCCTCTGCGTGTCCAAACTGACCGACGTGCCCAAACGGATCCTGATCGGGCGGGCCCTGCGCAGCGACAAGCTCGGAGAGACCCTTCTCCCCAAGCGGATCGCCCTCCCCGTCTTCGCCTCCGACCCGCTCTCCTCGGTGGCGTACGCACCGGGCGAGGTCCTCCTCGTCCTCTCCGTCGCGGGCCTGTCGGCCTACCACTTCAGCCCCTGGATCGCCCTCGCGGTCGTCGTCCTGATGTTCACGGTCGTCGCCTCGTACCGGCAGAACGTCCACGCGTACCCGAGCGGCGGCGGCGACTACGAGGTCGCCACCACCAACCTCGGGCCGAAGGCCGGACTCACCGTCGCCAGCGCCCTGCTCGTCGACTACGTCCTCACCGTCGCCGTCTCCATCTCCTCCGGCATCGAGAACCTCGGCTCCGCCGTCCCCTTCGTCGTCGAGCACAAGGTCGCCTCGGCCGTCGCCGTCATCGTCCTCCTCACCCTCATGAACCTCCGGGGCGTGAAGGAGTCCGGCAGCCTCTTCGCCATCCCGACGTACGTCTTCGTCTTCGGCGTCTTCTGCATGATCCTCTGGGGCGCCTGGCGCGGCCTCGTCCTCGACGAGACCATGCGCGCCCCCACCGCCGGCTTCGAGATCAAGCCCGAGCACCAGGGACTGGCCGGCTTCGCCCTCGTCTTCCTGCTGCTGCGCGCCTTCTCCTCCGGCTGCGCCGCCCTCACCGGCGTCGAGGCCATCTCCAACGGCGTCCCCGCCTTCCGCAAGCCGAAGTCGAAGAACGCCGCCAGCACCCTCGCGCTCATGGGCGGCCTCGCCGTCACCATGTTCTGCGGCATCATCTTCCTGGCCATGGCCACCGACGTCCGGATGGCCGAGAAGCCCGCCACCGACCTGCTGCGCGGCGGCGTCCCGGTCGGCGAGGGATACGTCCAGGACCCGGTCATCTCCCAGGTCGCGGCCGCCGTCTTCGGCGACGGAACGTTCTTCTTCATCCTCCTCGCCGCCGCCACCGCGCTCGTCCTCTTCCTCGCCGCCAACACGGCGTACAACGGCTTCCCGCTCCTCGGCTCGATCCTCGCCCAGGACCGCTACCTGCCCCGCCAGCTCCACACCCGCGGCGACCGCCTCGCCTTCTCCAACGGCATCGTGCTCCTCGCCGGCGCCGCCGCCCTCCTCGTCGTCGTCTACGGCGCCGACTCCACCCGCCTCATCCAGCTCTACATCGTCGGCGTCTTCGTCTCCTTCACGCTCAGCCAGATCGGCATGGTCCGGCACTGGAACCGGCACCTGCGCACCGAGCGCGACCCGGCCAAGCGCCGCCACATGATCCGCTCCCGCGCGATCAACGCCTTCGGCGCCTTCTTCACCGGCCTGGTCCTCGTCGTCGTCCTCGCCACCAAGTTCACCCACGGCGCCTGGGTCGCCCTCCTCGGCATGGTCATCTTCTTCGTGACCATGACCGCGATCCGCCGCCACTACGACTCCGTCTCCGAGGAGATCGCCGCCGCCGAGCAGCGCCCCGACGAGTACGTACGCCCCTCCCGGGTCCGCTCCATCGTCCTGGTCTCCAAGCTCCACAAGCCCACCCTGCGGGCCCTCGCCTACGCCAAGCTCATGCACGCGAGCGAGCTGGAGGCGCTCACCGTCAACGTCGACCCGGCCGAGACGAAGGCGCTGAAGGAGGAGTGGGAGCGGCGCGGCATCAACGTCCCGCTCAAGATCCTCGACTCCCCGTACCGCGAGATCACCCGCCCGGTCATCGAATACGTGAAGAACCTGCGGCAGGAGAGCCCGCGCGACGCCGTCTCCGTCTACATCCCGGAGTACGTCGTCGGCCACTGGTACGAGCACCTGCTCCACAACCAGTCCGCGCTCCGCCTCAAGGGCCGGCTCCTCTTCACCCCCGGCGTCATGGTCACCTCCGTCCCCTACCAGCTCCGCTCCTCCGAGGCCGCGAAGAAGCGGGCCCGGCGCCGCCAGGACTGGAACGCGCCGGGCTCGGTCCGCCGCGGCCCGGTCGAGAAGGCCAGGAAGGAACCGGCACAGAAGAGCAACTAGACTGGTGGGCTGCGGTCCGCACCGCGGCCCACTTCTCTCCCCCCCTCTGGCTCTGGAGCACCCGATCATGCAGAACACCCCTGTGACGTCCCTGATCGGGCAGGAGTACGAGGTCGAGGTCGGCCCCGTCGCCCACGGCGGCCACTGCATCGCCCGCACCGACGCGGGCCGCGTCCTCTTCGTCCGCCACGCCCTGCCCGGCGAGCGCGTCCGGGCCCGGGTCACCGAGGGCGAGGAGACCAGCCGCTTCCTGCGCGCCGACGCCGTCGAGATCCTCGACGCCTCCAAGGACCGCGTCGAGGCCCCCTGCCCCTTCTCCGGCCCCGGCAAGTGCGGCGGCTGCGACTGGCAGCACGCCAAGCCCGGCGCCCAGCGCCGCCTCAAGGGCGAGGTCATCGCCGAACAGCTCCAGCGGCTCGCCGGCCTCACCCCCGAGGAGGCCGGCTGGGACGGCACCGTGGTCCCCGCCGAGGGCGACAAGCTCCCGGCCGGCGAGGTGCCCCACTGGCGCACCCGCGTCCAGTACGCCGTCGACCCCGAGGGCCACGCGGGCCTGCGCAAGCACCGCTCGCACGAGGTCCAGGTCGTCGACCACTGCATGATCGCCGCCGAGGGCGTCACCGAGCTCGGCATCGAGAAGCGCACCTGGGAGGGGATGGCCGCGGTCGAGGCGATCGCCGCCTCCGGTTCGAACGACCGCCAGGTCATCCTCACCCCCCGCCCCGGCGCCCGCCTCCCGCTCGTCGAGCTCGACAAGCCGGTCTCCGTGATGCGCGTCGACGAGAAGGACGGCGGGGTGCACCGCGTCCACGGCCGCGCCTTCGTCCGCGAGCGCGCCGACGAGCGCACCCACCGCGTCGGCAGCGGCGGCTTCTGGCAGGTCCACCCGAAGGCCGCCGACACCCTCATGCGCGCCGTCATGCAGGGCCTCCTCCCGCGCAAGGGCGACACCGCCCTCGACCTCTACTGCGGCGTCGGCCTCTTCGCCGGGGCCCTCGCCGACCGCGTCGGCGACCAGGGCGCCGTCCTCGGCATCGAGTCCGGCAAGCGCGCCGTCGAGGACGCCCGCCACAACCTGGCCGGCTTCCCGCGCGTCCGCGTCGAACAGGGCAAGGTCGAATCGGTCCTCCCACGCACCGGCATCACCGAGGTCGACCTCATCGTCCTCGACCCCCCGCGCGCCGGCGCCGGCAAGCAGACCGTCCACCACCTCGCCTCCCTCGGCGCCCGCCGCATCGCCTACGTCGCCTGCGACCCGGCCGCCCTGGCCCGCGACCTCTCCTACTTCGCCGAACGCGGCTACCGCGTCCGCACCCTGCGCGCCTTCGACCTGTTCCCGATGACGCACCACGTGGAGTGCGTGGCGATCCTGGAGCCGGTGAAGAAGGACGCGTGACCTGACATTCATCCGACCGTGCGCGAGGGGCGGCACGCCTGCCGGATGTGATGTCCGACGGGCCGTCACACGCGCTCCGGTGCCGCCGGGGCGGTCGTGGCGGAGCCCTGATCCGATAGTTCTCCTTCGTGCCCGCGGACCTTGGGGGAGGGGTGGCGCGGGTCTGTCGTCGGGCGTGCGGCCGCCCTCCGTGATCGTGCGTCGAGGCCACCGGGTGTGACGCCCCGTCATCGTTGACGGGGCTCCGCCGGTGGCCTTCGCCGTGGTCGGCGCGGCGCGGTCTCGCGGGCGGGGTCGGGGTGCTTCCGTGGTGTTCGGCTCCGGTGTTCCGCTTCGAAGCTCTGACCTCCGGTTTCTGGGAAATCCTGCTGTTACTGTGCGCCGGATGATCATCCCGAACCATGGAGGTGAGTATGCGTGAAGTTCCCATACGGAAGCTGTCAGCCCTTCTGATAGCTTCCGTTCTGGCCGGTGTACTGCCCGGTACGGCGACGGCGGCGGACTCGACGCGAGGCCCGTCCCTTCCCGAACTCCGGCAGCCCAAGGCCGTTCCGGTCTCCAAGGCTGCCGTCGGGGGTGCCAAGCGGCCCGACGCGGCCCTGGCGTCCGTCAAGGGGCACAGCCCCAAGGTGAATTGGCCGGAGGCGGGTACCGCTGAGGTCTCGATGGCCGGTGGCGGGGGCCGGGCCGGGCGACTGCCCGTGAGCCTCGGCGCGGCGACCGGCCCGAAGGCCACGGTGTCGTCCACCGCTCCCGCTCCCGCTGCCCGGGGCGGGAAGGTGAAGGTCTCGCTCGCGGACCGAACCGCCGCCCGCCGGGCCGGTGTTGACGGCGTGCTCCTCTCGCTGGCCCGCACCGGGGGCCCGGCCGGCGCCGACCGGGTCCGGGTCGAGGTCGGGTACGACTCCTTCCGCGACGCCTACGGCGGTGACTGGGCCGCCCGTCTCCGGCTCGTCGAGCTTCCGGCCTGTGCGCTGACCACGCCGGACCGCCCGGAGTGCCGCACCCGGAAGCCGCTGGAGACGAAGAACGACTTCCGCGCGGGCAAGCTCACCGCTCAGGTCTCCACCACGGCGGTCGGCACGCCGACGGGCACGAAGTCTCAGGCCGCTGCACTCTCCGCAGCCTCCGCCGCCACCGTGCTCGCGGCGACCGCCGACGACTCCGGTCCGACCGGCGACTACAAGGCGACCTCGCTCCAGGCGTCCGGTGCCTGGAGCGCGGGGGGATCGACCGGGGCGTTCACCTGGTCGTACCCGATCGTCGTGCCCGAGGTGCCCGGTGGCCTCCAGCCCGCCATCGGCCTCGGCTACAACTCGCAGGCGGTGGACGGCCTGACGGCCGCCTCCAACAACCAGTCGTCGTGGATCGGTGACGGCTGGAACTGGGAGCCGGGGTTCATCGAGCGCAAGTACAAGGCGTGCAACGACGACAAGACGGGTGGCACCAATACCACCAAGGTCGGTGACCTGTGCTGGTTCAACGACAACGCGGTCCTGAATCTCGGAGGTAAGAACACCGAGCTGGTGTATGAGAAGGACAAGGGGTGGCATCCGGCCTCGGACTCGGGGGAGAAGGTCGAGAAGCTGACCGGTGCCGTCAACGGTGACAAGGGCACGGCCGGGGTCGACGGCGAGGGTGAGCACTGGAAGGTGACCACGGCCGACGGGACGCAGTACTTCTTCGGTCTGAACCGGCTGCCGGGGTGGAAGGACAACGGGACCGCGGCCGACGACCCGGTGACGAACTCGGCGTGGACGGTGCCGGTCTTCGGCAACCAGTCCGGTGAGCCCTGTTACGACGCGAGCTTCGCGCAGGCCCACTGCCAGCAGGCGTGGCGCTGGCAGCTCGACTATGTGGTGGCCCCCAACGGCAGCGCGATGTCGTACTGGTGGAAGACCGAGACGAACAACTACACGCTCAACCCGTCGCAGGTGACGGGCAAGGGCACCGTCACGCCGTACGTCCGGGGCGGCTGGCTGGACCGGATCGAGTACGGGCTGCGCGACGACGCGGTCTACACCGGCAAGGCGATGGGTCAGGTGCAGTTCGGTACCGCTGAGCGCTGCCTGGCCACCTGCGGCACCTTCGACGAGACCAACGCCAAGAACTGGCCCGACGTGCCGTACGACCTGTACTGCAAGGACGGCGCCACCGAGTGCAAGGACCAGTATTCCCCCAGCTTCTGGTCCCGCAAGCGGCTCACCTCGATCACCACGAAGGTGCTGACCGGCGGGACGTACAAGGACGTCGACACCTGGGTCCTGGACCAGAACTTCCCGCCCTCCGGCGACGGCATCTCCACCCCGATGTGGCTGAAGTCCATCCAGCACACCGGCAAGGTCGGCGGTACGGCCACCACGCCGACGGTCACCTTCGCGGGCGAGCAGCTCCCCAACCGGGTCGACAAGACCGGTGACGGCCTGGCGCCCTTCATCCGGCTGCGCGTGTATCAGGTGACGACGGAGACCGGTGGCACCATCGGGGTCAGTTACTCGGAGCCCGACTGCACGCCCGCCAGTCTTCCGCA
>NZ_BMUL01000014.1 GCF_014650175.1 Streptomyces termitum | reverse complement strand
AACCAGAAGCGGTCCTGTCCGGGGGTGCCGAACAGGTACAGGATCAGGTCCTGGTCCAGCGTGATGCGGCCGAAGTCCATGGCCACCGTGGTGGTGGTCTTGCCCCCGGTGTGGGTCAGGTCGTCGATCCCGGCGGACGCCGAGGTCATCACGGCCTCGGTACGCAGCGGATTGATCTCCGAGACCGCGCCGACGAACGTGGTCTTGCCCACGCCGAAGCCACCGGCCACCACGATCTTCGCGCTGGTGGTCGATCTGGCGGCGTCGCCGTTAGAGCTTGCGAAGTCCACTGAGCACCCTTTCGAGCAGTGTCACGTCCGGCGTGCCGCCGGCTTCTCCGTTGCCCGGCTGGTGGATGGCCACCATGCCCGCCTCGGCCAGGTCGGCCACGAGGATCCGGGCGACACCGAGCGGCATCGACAGCAGGGCCGACACCTCGGCCACCGACTTGACCTCACGGCACAGGTGGCAGATGCGCTGGTGCTCCGGCAGGAGCGTGGCGAGGTGCGCCGGGTCGGCCGTGGTGCTGACCAGCGCCTCGATGGCGAGCTGGTAGCGCGGCCGGGTCCGGCCGCCGGTCATCGCATACGGGCGGACCAGCGGCTGGTCGCCCTCATGACCGTACGGGTCGTCCGCGGACGAGCCACCGTACGGATCGTGAGAGGCGGGGGGCGGGGTCATGAATCCTCCGGGCGTGACAGCAACACTTCTGCCGTCTGAGGGGGCCGGTGGGGGGCCGGATGGGGCGGCCGGACGGATGAACTGTGTTGGAAGGGGCGGTACGCGATGGGGGCGTGCCGCCCCGTCTGGCGGGCAGTGCGCGGGGTGGGGCCCGCTAGTGGAGCAGACTGCCCTGGAGCTCCGCGCGGAGATCCGGGGTGAGCACGCTGCCGGCCCGGTCGACCAGCAGCGCCATCTCGTAGCCCACGAGGCCGATGTCGCACTCGGGGTGCGCCAGTACGGCCAGCGAGGAGCCGTCCGAGACCGACATGAGGAAGAGGAAGCCGCGCTCCATCTCCACCACGGTCTGTGCCACGGGACCGCCCTCGAAGATCCGGGAGGCGCCCGCGGTCAGCGAGGTGAGCCCGGAGGCGACCGCCGCCAGCTGGTCGGCGCGGTCGCGGGGGAATCCTTCGGACATGGCCAGCAGCAGGCCGTCGGCGGAGACCACCACCGTGTGGGACACCCCGGGGGTGTTGTCCACGAAGTTGGTGATCAACCAGTTCAGATTCTGCGCCGCCTGGCTCATCGCGCTCAACTATCGCTCCTGCTGGTGGTTCGGACCGAGGTGGAAGCTACCCGTGATCGAGTTGCCCGCCTGACGGCCCTGCTGGATACCGCGGCGCAGGTTGGTGAGCCGGCCGCGGACGTCGTCGGGTGCACGCGAGACCTGGGGGCCGGCCGCGTGGGCCTGCTCCTGGGCGGTCCCGGGTACGAGGTTGGCCTTCGGCACGCGGCGCGGAAGACCGGAGGTGGTGACCCCGCCGGCGGACGGCTTGCGCGCCCGCTCGGCCTGGCGCACCAGGTCGTCGTTGGGCGACGGCCGCCAGGCCGCCGAACCCGGACGGGCCGCGTCGCCCTGCGCCTCGGCCGGCTGCCCGGCCGCGGGCCGCTGCGGGAGCGGGGTCTGCCCGGTCCGCTCGGCCGCCTCGGGCATCCGCGGCTGCGGCGCCTGCTGCGGAGCCGGCGCCTGCTGCGGGGCGGGGGCCTGCTGCTGCCCCTGCTCCTGCTGGAACCAGTTGGTCTCCACCGCGTCGTACAGCGGCGTCCGCGCGTCGCCCGAGGGCTGTGCCGGAGGCAGCGCCTCCGGTCGGCGCGGCCGGCCGAGCTGCGGCTGCTGACGCGGCGCGGGCGCCTGCGGGGCGGCCTGCTGCGGGGCGACCGGCTGGGGCGCGGGCGGCTGCGGCGCGCCGAAGTCGGCCCGCTGCGGCGCCGGCTGCTGCGGGGCGGTCGGCTGTGCGCGCGGGACGAAGGGCTGGTTGCCGTACGCCTGCTGCTGACCCGGGTACGGAGCCTGCGGCGCCTGCGGGCCCTGCGGCTGCTGCGGGGCGAAGTCCTGCCGGGGGAACGGGCCGGTCGCGCCCGGCCCCTGCGGAGCGAGGTCGGGGCGCGGGAACTGGCCGGTGGCGCCGGGGCCCTGCGGGGCACCGAAGTCGGGCTGCGGGAACTGGCCCGTCGCGCCGGGACCCTGCGGGGCGAAGTCCTGCCGGGGGAACTGGCCGGTCGCGCCCGGACCCTCCTGCGCGCCGAAGTCGGGGCGCGGGAACTGACCGGTCGAGCCGGGGCCCTGCGGAGCGCCGAAGTCGGGCTGCGGGAACTGCGCGGTGGACGCCGGGTCCTGGTACTGCGGGACCTGGGGCGCCTGCGGAGCCTGGTGGGCCTGCGGAGCCTGGGGCTGCTGCGGGGCGTTGAAGTCCGGACGGGCGAACTGGCCCGTCGAACCCGGGCCCTGCGGGGCGCCGGGCGCGGCGTACGACCCCGTGGACTCCATGTCGTCGTGGCCGCGCGGGGCGTCCAGCGGCGTCATGTCCTGCTGCGGGCGGCGCACCGGCTGCGGGGCCGGCTCGCTGCCCCAGCTCGCGGCCTGCGGCTGCTGCGGGGGCTGGTGCGGCTGGTGCTGCGGCTGCGGGTTGCCGCCGGGCAGCTCGGCGCGCGGGAAGCCGTTCGGGGCGCCCAGCGGGTCCTGCTGCTGGGGGGCCTGCGGCTGCTGCGGGGCCTGGGGCTCCTGCGGGCGGCCGCCCCACACGTCCGTGCGGGACGGGATGGCGCTGGCCGCGCCGCCGATGAGACCGCCGCCGGGGCGCTGCGCGTCCGGACCCTGCGGGAGCTGCGGCAGGCGGCCGGTCTGCTCCAGCTGGGCGTTGGCCGGCTGCGGCTGCTGCGGGACCTGGGGCTGCTGCGGGCCGCCGGCGAGCGGCGCGCCGTCCCGGGTGGGCAGCGCGGTGCGCGGACCGCCGGCCGGACCGACCTGGGGGCGTCCGGCGCCGGGACCGGCACCCAGTCGCCCGGCCGGCTGGGCCGGGCCGCCGAGGCCCGGACGTCCGCCGGCACCCGGGGCGCCGGGACCGCCGGGGAGGCCGCCACCGGGGGCGTTGCCGCCCTGCGGGGCCGCGCCCTGGGAGCCGGGGCCGCTCTTGGGGGCCGGCTTGCGGCCGCCCTGGGCGACGTCGACCGGGAGCATGACGAGGGCGGTGGTGCCGCCCGAGTCGGACGGGCGCAGCTGGATGCGGATGCCGTGTCGCAGGGACAGGCGGCCGACCACGAAGAGGCCCATGCGGCGGGAGACGGAGACGTCCACGGTGGGCGGCGAGGCGAGCCGCTCGTTGATCGCCGCGAGGTCCTCGGGGGAGAGGCCGATGCCGGTGTCGTGGATCTCGACCAGGACGCGGCCGTCGGGCAGCGCGTGGCCGGTGACCCGGACCTTGGTCTGCGGGGAGGAGAACGAGGTGGCGTTCTCCAGCAGCTCGGCGAGGAGGTGGACGAGGTCGTTGACGACCCGGCCGGCCACGTCGGTCGCCGGGACCGCGGCCAGTTCGATGCGCTCGTACTGCTCCACCTCGGAGGCGGCGGCGCGGAGCACGTCGACCAGCGGGACCGGGCGGGTCCAGCGGCGGCCCGGCTCCTCGCCGGCGAGGACGAGGAGGTTCTCGCCGTTCCGGCGCATACGGGTCGCGAGGTGGTCGAGCTTGAACAGCGAGGAGAGCTGGTCGGGGTCGGCCTCGCGGGACTCCAGCTCGGAGATGAGCGAGAGCTGGCGCTGGATGAGGCCCTGGGAACGGCGCGAGAGGTTGGTGAACATCGCGTTGACGTTGCCCCGGAGGAGGGCCTGCTCGGCGGCGAGGCGGACGGCCTCGCGGTGCACGTCGTCGAAGGCCGCGGCCACCTGGCCGATCTCGTCGCGGGAGTGGACGCCGACGGACTCGACGGAGGTGTCGACGTCCTGCGGGTCGGACTCGGAGAGCTGCTTGACCAGCTCGGGCAGGCGTTCCTGGGCGACCTTGGTGGCGGTGTCCTGGAGCCGCCGCAGCGAGCGGATCATGGACCGGGCCACGACGAAGGCGCCGACGAGCGAGACGCCGAGGACGAGCAGGATCAGGGCACCGCTGATGATCGCCTCGCGCTGCGACTCCTGCCGCAGCTCACGGGCCATCGTGTCCATGTCGCCGAGAAGCTGGTTCTCGATGAGGTTCATGGCCGAGATCTTGGTCTCGTACTCATCGGTGAAGTTGAGGTAGCCGCGCTTGACGCCCTTGATGGCGTTGTCGGAGCCCAGCACCCGCTCGGCGTACTTCTCGGCGTCCACGATCGTGGGGTTGCCGGAGCTGAGCGGCTCGGTGAGCCGGACCGGGTCGCCGCCGGTGGACTCGTAGATGGCCGAGAAGGACTTGAACTCGACCGACTCACTGTTGAAGGCGGCCTGGCCGTAGAGGCGGTCACCGGGCTGCATCGAGCCGGTGGTCTTGTCGCTCAGGGGCAGCGCGCCGGCGATGATCGCCTGCTGGATGGAGGCGTACTCCTTGGCGGAGGAGAACGCGGCGAGCGCACGGGTGCGCTTGATCATCTCCGGGTTGCTGGTCGCCTGCGCCATGTCCTGGGAGAGGCTGAGCAGCGAGCGGATGAGACGGCTGTACGCCTCGACGGTCACCGACTGGGAGA
The DNA here is from genome assembly GCF_014650175.1 of Streptomyces termitum. Taxonomy (GTDB): domain Bacteria; phylum Actinomycetota; class Actinomycetes; order Streptomycetales; family Streptomycetaceae; genus Streptomyces; species Streptomyces termitum. The sequence goes on along the minus strand of NZ_BMUL01000014.1, from coordinate 176,043 downwards.
TGCCCTTGCGGTACGCCTCGTTGCGGATGCCGTGGAGCCCCACGACCTGCGACGCGATCTGGTTGACGTTCTGCCGGATGCTGCGCAGCGCCTCGTCGCCGCCGCTGTCCGGGATGGCCAGCGTGGCGTCGAGGAAGGCGTTGTACTGGCGGTCGGTGCGGCGGCGCGGGTTGGCGACCTGGTAGTCGCTGATCGGCCGGTCGTTGGCCAGCGGACCGGCGGAGAGGTCGCGCTCGGCCTGGAGGGCCTGGGCGAGCGCGGTCGCCTCACGGGTCAGCTTGGTCAGCAGCTGCATGTGCTCCAGCTGCTGGATGTCCTGCATCGACTCGTTGATGCGGATGCCGCCCAGGGTCGTGGCCGCGACCACGGGGAGGGTCAGCAGGGCCACGAGGCGGGTGGAGATGCGCCAGTTGCGCAGTGCTATTCGGGGTCCGACCGAGGTCTCCGCGTCGGCGGCGCCCTCGGGGCGCGCGTCGGCGTCGGTCTGCTCGGCGGACTCGGGCGCGGCCTGTCCGGGCTCGCCCTTCGTCCGCGCGGACCTGTTCCTGCCCTTGCCCCGGCCCGGGCCGCCCGTGCCGGGAGCCTGCTGGGCGGAGTGCGGGGCGGCGGGACCCTGTTCGGCCCCGGCACGCGGTTCCTGCTCCGACGGAGCCTCCGCGCGGCCCTTGCGGGCCGGGGCAGAGCCCGTGCCATCCCTCTTGAAACGTCCCTGCACTAGCGTCGCAACCTCTGGACCAGGCGTCCTTCCGGGCAACCCCGGAGCGGACGGTGTCGGCGTCGATGGGACGCGCGGGCGCGCCCCAGGTGGTCGTCGGTGACCGGCGCAGATCCCCTTCCCGCCACTCGGCCGGCGCTGCGTTGCGCCTTCTGCGCGCCGGCTACTCGAACCTGCGGCGGTCGTGGAATTCCAGCACAGTGCCGGATCTCCAACAAGGGCCGAGAACAGTACGGTGATGTGAATGACAACCCGTGCGCGCCGTGTCACCACGTGTAGAAGATGACCATGGAGGTTTCGGACTTTTCCGGTCCAATGCCCCGGCCTTCCCGAGTGTCCCAGTCGCCATGATCAGGAGCGGAATAGATCGTTCAGTGGCGGAATGTCCCTTTCCGTGACCTCCGGGGGCTGTCCGTAATGACCGGAATATCCACCCAGAGGTGAGGAAACTCACACGAGAACCAATGTCTCAGCCATGCATTCGAGGGGAACGCCTTGATTTAGCCTGACGCTATACCCGATCCTCGCGCCCGCAAGGGCGCCCGTTCCGGAACAAGGTCTGCCAGCGCGATGACTGCATCCACGCCCGCCCACACGGCCAACCCGCGCCGCTCCACCCTCGCCCACCTGGAGGACGCCGCCGGCCTCGACCGCGGGGCCGCCCCCGAGTACGGCGCGCAGCTCCCCGCCGTCACGGCCAACCCCCGCCGCACCGTCCTGATGCAGGCCCCCGCGCCCCACGTCCCGGCCTACCTCGCCGAGGTCTGAGCCCCGCCCGCACGCCCCGCCACCGGCGGCACCCGCCGGTCGGCCGCCCCGCGCCGCGTTAGCCTGGAGCGTCAGACTCCAGCCAGTACCAAGTGAGGGGCGACAGCACGCGTGCGCATCGCCAGATTCTCCATCGACGGCAATGTCGCCTTCGGCGCGGTCGAGGGCGAGGGGACCGTCGAGTCCGGCGGCCTGGTCCTCGACATCATCAAGGGCATCCCGTACACCGACTTCGAGCTCAGCGGCACCAAGGTCCCGCTGAGCAAGGTACGGCTCCTGCCGCCGGTGCTCCCCAACAAGGTCGTGGCCATCGGCCGCAACTACGCGGAGCACGCGAAGGAGCTCGGGCACGAGGTCCCCGAGGTTCCGGTCGCCTTCTTCAAGCCCACCACCTCGGTGATCGGCTCCGGCGACGCCATCGAGTACCCCTCCTTCTCCAGTGAGCTGCACCACGAGGCCGAACTGGCCGTGGTGATCGGCCGCATGTGCCGCGAGGTGCCCCGGGACCGCGTCAAGGACGTGATCTTCGGCTACACCTGCGCCAACGACGTGACCGCCCGCGACGTCCAGAAGCGCGAGGCCCAGTGGGCCCGCGCCAAGGGCTTCGACACGAGCTGCCCGCTGGGCCCCTGGGTGGAGACCGACCTCGACCCGAGCGACCTCGCCGTCCAGGCCACGGTCAACGGCGAGCAACGCCAGCTCGGTCGGACGAGCGACATGATCCGCTCCATCGAGGACCTGGTCGTCCACATCACCGAGGCCATGACGCTGCTCCCCGGAGACGTCATCCTCACCGGCACCCCCGCCGGGGTCGGCCCCCTCACCGTCGGCGACGAGGTCGCCGTCACCATCGAAGGCATCGGCACTCTCACCAACAAGGTGATCAAGCGTGGCTAACGCGAACTCCCCCAAGCTCTCGACTTCGCTCGAGCAGGGGGCACCCCCCCGCGTCCGTTTCTGTCCCTCCCCGACCGGCAACCCCCACGTGGGCCTGGTCCGCACCGCCCTCTTCAACTGGGCCTTCGCCCGGCACAACGAGGCCACCATGGTCTTCCGCATCGAGGACACCGACGCGGCCCGCGACTCCGAGGAGTCGTACGACCAGCTCCTCGACTCCCTCAAGTGGCTCGGGCTCGACTGGGACGAGGGCCCCGAGGTCGGCGGCCCGCACGCCCCCTACCGCCAGTCGCAGCGGATGGACCTCTACAAGGACGTCGCGGACAAGCTGCTGGCCGGCGGGTACGCGTACCACTGCTACTGCAACACCGCCGAGCTGGACGAGCGCCGCGAGGCCGCCCGCGCCGCCGGCAAGCCGTCCGGCTACGACGGCCACTGCCGCGAGCTGTCCGCCGAGCGGATCGCGGCGTACGAGGCCGAGGGCCGCGCGCCGATCGTCCGCTTCCGGATGCCCGACGAGACGATCACCTTCACCGACCTGGTCCGCGGCGAGCTCACCTTCACTCCGGAGAACGTGCCGGACTACGGCATCCTCCGGGCCAACGGCGCCCCGCTCTACACCCTGGTCAACCCGGTCGACGACGCCCTGATGGAGATCACCCACGTCCTGCGCGGCGAGGACCTGCTCTCCTCCACCCCCCGCCAGATCGCCCTCTACAAGGCGCTGATCGAGCTGGGCGTCGCCAAGGAGATCCCCGCCTTCGGCCACCTGCCGTACGTCATGGGCGAGGGCAACAAGAAGCTCTCCAAGCGCGACCCGCAGGCGTCCCTCAACCTCTACCGGGAGCGCGGTTTCCTCCCCGAGGGCCTGCTGAACTACCTGTCCCTCCTCGGCTGGTCCTTCTCCGCCGACCAGGACATCTTCACCATCCCCGAGATGGTGGCGAAGTTCGACATCGCCGACGTCAACGCCAACCCGGCCCGCTTCGACCTCAAGAAGGCCGAGTCCATCAACGCGGACCACATCCGCATGCTGGACGTGAAGGCGTTCACCGAGGCGTGCGAGCCCTGGCTCCGCGCCCCGCACGCCCCCTGGGCGCCCGAGGACTTCGACCGCACGGCCTGGGAGCGGATCGCCCCGCACGCCCAGACCCGCCTGACCGTCCTCTCCGAGATCACGGCCAACGTCGACTTCCTCTTCCTGCCCGAGCCGGTCCTCGACCAGGCGTCGTGGGACAAGGCGATGAAGGGCGAGCCCGCCGCCCTCCTCACCACCGCCCGCGAGAAGCTGACGGCCGCCGACTGGAACGACCCCGAGTCGCTCAAGAACGCGGTCCTGGCCGCCGGCGAGGCCCACGGCCTCAAGCTCGGCAAGGCCCAGGCCCCGGTCCGCGTCGCCGTCACCGGCCGCACCGTCGGCCTGCCCCTCTTCGAGTCCCTGGAGATCCTGGGACAGGAGAAGACCCTGGCCCGCATCGACGCGGCCCTGGCGAAGCTCGCCGCCTAGCCACCGCCCGTACGCCACGGGGGCGGCGGGCCGGAACTCCTTCCGGTTCGCCGCCCCCGGTGTCGTATCCGCCCCCTAGGGTCGTCACCATGCCCATGACACCGCCTGACTGCGCCCGCTGGTTCACCCCCGGAATGGTCGTCGCGACCGAGGGCAGGAGGGACGTCGCCTTCGAGGTCCGGGAGCTGGGGGAGATCGGGCTGCCCACCGGCCGCCTCGTCGCCTGCGACCCGATCGTCCACCTCTGCGACGACGACGAGCGGCCCGAGCCCTTCGCCGCCGAGGTCCCGCCCGGCCGCTACCGCGTGCAGATCGCGCGGGCCTCCTTCACGTACCCCTACGACCACACGGTGAACGCCGCCGCCCGCCTGCTGGTCCGCGACGCCCCGGTGGTCCGCTGGGAGCCCGCCCCGGTGGCCGGCGGGACCGCCCCTGAGGACGGCTCCTCCGGCTACGGAGTCGACGCCGGCCTCGGCTGCTTCCTCGACGCCGCCGCCCACCACTCCTTCCCCGGCACCGACGACGAGAAGGGCGTCATCTGGGAGGTCCTGGACGGCCCCGGGAGCCCGGACGCCTTCCTCGCCGAGGGTGAGAACGGCCACACCATCGCCGTCTTCAGCTCCGGCTGGGGCGACGGCCTGTACGCGACCTGGGTCGGATACGACGCCGACGGCGGGCCCGCCTGCTTCGTCACCGACTTCCAGCCCTTCCGCTTCGCCGGGCTCCGCTGAAACCGCCCCCGCGAGCCCGCCCGGCGGCGTACGGTCGGTCCCATGGGCATCCGCGCGGTCCTCTGGGACGTCGACGACACGATCTTCGACTACGCGCGCGCCGACCGCGCCGGCCTGCGCGCCCACCTCGCCGCCGAGGGGCTGGACGGACTGCACGGCACGGTCGAGGAGGCCCTGCGCCACTGGAAGGAGCTCACCGAGCTGCACTGGCGGCGCTACGAGGAGCGGCCGGAGGGCGGATGGCAGGACCAGCGCCGCCACCGGGTCCGCGACTTCCTGGAGCGGCCGGCGATGACCGACGCGGAGGCCGACGCCTGGTTCGACCGGTACGTCGCCCACTACGAGGCCGCCTGGGAGCTCTTCCCGGACGCCCTGCCCGTCCTCGACCTGCTCGCCGCCGACTACCGGCAGGCCGTCCTCTCCAACTCCAGCGTCCACGCCCAGGAGCCCAAGCTCCGCGCCCTCGGCGTCCGCGACCGCTTCGAGGCCGTCCTGTGCGCCGCCGAGCTGGGCTTCGCCAAACCGGCCGCCGAGGCGTTCCACGCCGCCTGCGCCGCCCTGGAGCTGGCCCCGCACGAGGTGGCGTACGTGGGGGACCGCCCCGACACCGACGCCGTCGGCGCCCGCGAGGCCGGGCTCCACGGCATCTGGCTGGACCGGGCCGGCACCGGCGGGCAGCCCGGTCTGCCCCGGGTCACCGACCTCCACCAGCTCCCCGCGCTGCTCCGGGCGGATACCCGTTTTGGAGCACCGTCCACCTTCGGGTAATGTTCTTCCTGCGCCGAGGGGAGCAAGCCGAAAGGCAAGAACCCGGAAAGCGCAAGCCGAGCAAGATCCTCCTCGCGGGGACGTTGCCCCGGTGGCCTATGGTGTAATTGGCAGCACGACTGATTCTGGTTCAGTTAGTCTTGGTTCGAGTCCAGGTAGGCCAGCTCGCAGAGCTCATCTGCAAACCAGTGGATTGGCATCCACGAAGCCCCCGTTGTGTAGCGGCCTAGCACGCCGCCCTCTCAAGGCGGTAGCGCCGGTTCGAATCCGGTCGGGGGTACAGATCCTTCCCGCGGGATCACCTGGGTCGCACCCGGTGACACCGATGCAGGATCGCTAGGGCCCCCGTTGTGTAGCGGCCTAGCACGCCGCCCTCTCAAGGCGGTAGCGCCGGTTCGAATCCGGTCGGGGGTACGACGTTGGTCTAACCACGTATTGGTCTATGGTGTAATTGGCAGCACGACTGATTCTGGTTCAGTTAGTCTAGGTTCGAGTCCTGGTAGACCAGCTCGGATCTGCGGCGATGTTCATTCAACGCCCGCATGATCCACGCCCCCGTTGTGTAGCGGCCTAGCACGCCGCCCTCTCAAGGCGGTAGCGCCGGTTCGAATCCGGTCGGGGGTACGCGACAGAGAAGCCCTTCCCTTCGGGGGAGGGCTTCTTCGCTGTTCCCCTCTCCCTTCCGGGCGCGGGTACAAGTCCGGCCCACCGCTGCGGCGTTGGAGCGGTGGGCCGGGAGACGTACGGGGGAGGGGGGAGGCGTCAGCCGTTGCGGCGGAGGGCCTCGGAGAGACGGGCGGCGGCGTCGATGACCGCCTGGGCGTGCATCCGGCCCGGGTGGCGCGTCAGACGCTCGATCGGACCCGACACCGACACGGCGGCCACCACGCGGTTCGAGGGGCCGCGCACGGGCGCGGAGACGGACGCCACGCCCGGCTCCCGCTCGCCGATCGACTGGGCCCAGCCGCGGCGCCGTACGCCCGACAGGGCCGTCGCCGTGAAACGGGCGCCCTGGAGACCCCGGTGCAGCCGCTCCGGCTCCTCCCAGGCCATCAGGATCTGCGCCGAGGAACCGGCCTTCATCGTGAGCGTCGAACCCACCGGCACCGTGTCCCGCAGACCCGACAGCCGCTCGGCCGCCGCCACACAGATGCGCATGTCACCCTGGCGCCGGTAGAGCTGCGCGCTCTCCCCGGTCACGTCCCGCAGATGCGTCAGCACCGGGCCCGCCGTCGCCAGCAGACGGTCCTCGCCGGCCGCGGCGGCCAGCTCGGCCAGCCGCGGACCGAGGATGAACCGGCCCTGCATGTCGCGCGCGACCATCCGGTGGTGTTCCAATGCCACGGCCAGCCGATGGGCCGTGGGCCGTGCGAGTCCCGTCGCCGCGACCAGTCCTGCGAGGGTGGCCGGACCGGACTCCAGGGCGCCCAGGACAAGGGCTGCCTTGTCGAGAACGCCTACGCCGCTAGAGTTGTCCATGCAACGATATTCGCGTCTCACTCTGTGAAACGCAAGTTCAATTTTCCCAGGAACTTGTCACTCTGGTGGGGCGGCCGCACAACGGACCGCGCAACGGTCTCTAGTGGTGCCGGCGCAGCCGCCGGCCGGAGGGAAAGCGATGGGTAGGACACTCGCGGAGAAGGTCTGGGACGACCACGTCGTCCGGCGCGCCGAGGGCGAGCCCGATCTCCTCTTCATCGATCTTCACCTGCTCCACGAGGTGACCAGCCCCCAGGCCTTCGACGGCCTCCGGCAGAACGGCCGGCCGGTCCGCCGCCTCGACCTCACCCTCGCCACCGAGGACCACAACACCCCCACGCTCGACATCGACAAGCCGATCGCGGACCCGGTCTCCCGCGCCCAGCTGGAGACCCTGCGCAAGAACTGCGCCGAGTTCGGCGTACGGCTCCACCCGCTCGGCGACGTCGAGCAGGGCGTCGTCCACGTGGTGGGCCCCCAGCTCGGCCTCACCCAGCCCGGCATGACCGTGGTCTGCGGCGACTCCCACACCTCCACGCACGGCGCCTTCGGCGGCCTGGCCTTCGGCATCGGCACCAGCCAGGTCGAGCACGTCCTCGCCACCCAGACGCTGCCCATGGCCCGCCCGAAGACCATGGCGATCACCGTCGACGGCGAACTGCCCGAGGACGTCACCGCCAAGGACCTGATCCTCGCCGTCATCGCCCGGATCGGCACCGGCGGCGGCCAGGGCTACGTCCTGGAGTACCGCGGCTCCGCCATCGAGAAGCTCTCGATGGAGGCCCGCATGACCATCTGCAACATGTCCATCGAGGCCGGTGCCCGCGCGGGCATGATCGCCCCCGACGAGACCACCTTCGCCTACCTGAAGGGGCGCCCGCACGCCCCCGAGGGCGAGGACTGGGACGCCGCCGTCGCGTACTGGAAGACCCTGCGCACCGACGAGGACGCCGTCTTCGACGCCGAGGTCGTCATCGACGCCGCCGGGCTGGCCCCCTTCGTCACCTGGGGCACCAACCCCGGCCAGGGCGCCCCGCTCTCCGCCAGCGTCCCCGACCCGGCCTCGTACGAGGACCCCTCGGAGCGCCTCGCCGCCGAAAAGGCCCTGGAGTACATGGGGTTGACCGCCGGACAGCCGCTGCGCGACATCAAGGTCGACACCGTCTTCGTCGGCTCCTGCACCAACGGCCGCATCGAAGACCTGCGCAACGCCGCCTCCCTGCTGGAGGGCCGCAAGGTCGCCGACGGCGTCCGCATGCTGGTCGTCCCCGGCTCCGTCCGGGTCGCGCTCCAGGCCGTCGAGGAGGGCCTCGACAAGGTCTTCAAGGAGGCCGGCGCCGAATGGCGGCACGCGGGCTGCTCCATGTGCCTGGGCATGAACCCCGACCAACTGGCGCCCGGTGAGCGCTCCGCGTCCACCTCCAACCGCAACTTCGAGGGCCGGCAGGGCAAGGGCGGCCGCACCCACCTGGTCTCCCCCCAGGTGGCCGCCGCCACCGCCGTCCTCGGCCGGCTGGCCTCCCCGGCCGACCTGTCCGACACCGTCACCACCGCGGGGGTCTGAGCACCATGGAAGCCTTCACCACGCACACCGGCCGGGCCGTCCCGCTGCGCCGCAGCAACGTCGACACCGACCAGATCATCCCCGCGCACTGGCTCAAGAAGGTCACCCGCGACGGCTTCGAGGACGGCCTCTTCGAGGCCTGGCGCAAGGACCCGGAGTTCGTCCTCAACCGCCCCGAGCGCCAGGGCGCCACGGTCCTGGTCGCCGGCCCCGACTTCGGCACCGGCTCCTCCCGCGAGCACGCCGTCTGGGCGCTCCAGAACTACGGCTTCAAGACCGTGATCTCGGCCCGCTTCGCCGACATCTTCCGCGGCAACTCGCTGAAGAACGGGCTGCTCACCGTCGTCCTCCCGCAGGAGACCGTGGACGCCCTCTGGGCGCTGACCGACGCCGACCCGACCGTCGAGATCACCGTCGACCTGGAGGCCCGCAAGGTCCTGGCGCCCGGGATCGACGCCGACTTCGAGCTCGACGAGAACGCCCGCTGGCGCCTGCTCAACGGCCTCGACGACATCAGCCTCACCCTTCAGAACGAAGCCGACATCGCGGCCTACGAGGCGGCCAGGCCCTCCTACAAGCCCCGTACAATGACCGTCTGAGCAGCGCTTTTCCAAGACTGCGCCCCCCACCTCCCGGTGGGGGGCGCAGTTGCTTGTTGGGACCCTGTCGGGCGACAACTCGCCCTAGATGGCACAATCGGTGCATGGAACGCGACAGCCAACTCGAGCTCTACGAGGCAGTCGCCGCCCGATTGAAGGAAGCGCACTCCCGAGTGCGCTCACTGCAAGTCCCGGAGGGCGTAAGGATGGCGCTGTCCCGGAAGCTGCTGGTCGTCACGGCCGCGGCGAAGCACGATCTCGCGGACGCGGCGACGCGTCTGGACCGGTTGATGAAGGACCTCGAAGAGGGCCGATTCCCTGTAGGCGACTGACACCCGGAACTCCGCAACGGCACTTCCGCGTTGCGGCACTAGGGTGATTAGACCGTTTCGTGTTTGATTTGCGGTATATACATGCCTAACGTGCGAAAAAGCTTGAACACTTTCGTTCCGGCAAAGTCTCCGAAGGGGAAGACGTGAACAAGGCGCAGCTCGTAGAAGCGATTGCCGACAAGTTGGGCGGTCGCCAGCAGGCCGCCGATGCCGTCGACCACGTGCTCGACGCCATCGTGCGCGCCGTGGTCTCCGGCGACCGGGTCTCGGTCACCGGCTTCGGGTCGTTCGAGAAGGTGGACCGCCCGGCCCGCTACGCCCGCAACCCGCAGACGGGCGAGCGCGTCCGGGTCAAGAAGACCTCCGTGCCGCGCTTCCGCGCGGGCCAGGGCTTCAAGGACCTGGTCAGCGGCTCGAAGAAGCTCCCCAAGGGCGGCGAGGTCTCCGTCAAGAAGGCCCCCAAGGGCAGCCTCACCGGCGGCGCCGCCTCCGCCACCGTGAAGAAGGCCGCGGCGAAGAAGGCCACCACGGCCAAGAAGGCCGCCGCGAAGAAGGCCACTCCGGCCAAGAAGACCACCGCCGCCGCCAAGAAGGCGACCCCGGCGAAGAAGGTCACCGCGGCCGCCGCCAAGAAGACCGCCTCGGCCGCGAAGAAGGCGACCCCGGCCAAGAAGACCACCACGGCCGCCGCGAAGAAGGCCACCGCCGCCACCGCCACGAAGAAGGCGGCCGCCAAGAAGACGGCCCCGGCGAAGAAGACCACGGCGAAGAAGGCGCCCGCCAAGAAGACCACGGCGCGCAAGACCGCCACGGCCAAGAAGACGGCCGCCAAGAAGTAGGCCGCCGAGCAGCGGGCCAGGACGGCTGTCGCCCGTCCGCCGGGCCGGGCTCCCGCACGGGAGCCCGGCCCGCGGTGCGTCCGGAGCGGCCCCGCCGCCACTCGTACGGAGCAGGGGAGGGGCGGCGATCCCGAGGGCCGGAAGCCCAGGGGAATGGGGGGGCGGAGGTCAGAAGGTCTGGAGAGTCACCAGGGTGATCCGCGACCCGGCGCCCGAGGTGCCCGGCTCCGTCTCGATCCGCACCCGCTGCCCCGGCCGGAGCAGCAGCAGACCGCCCGCGTCGAAGGCCGCCGCCCCGAACTCCACCGGGGTGCCGTCGTCGAGCAGCACACTGCCGCTGCGGGTCTCGGAGTCGTACGTGTACGCGGTCGCCTGCATGCGCCGCAGCCTATCCGGCCGGCGCCGGCCGCCGGGCCGCCGTCCGGGGGCCGAGCCCCAGCGCCCCCGCCGCCGCCAGATCCTCGCCGGTGTCCACGTCCCGGCGCACGGAATCCACCCCGGCCAGCCTGATTTCCACCGCCCCGGACGCTAAATGCCGAAGCCGCGACGGGCCCCCGAAAGCCGGTTCCAATTCCACCCCCGGTCCCGCCGAGAGGAATGTCGTCCCCATTTCGGCGGCATCCGCGAGAAATGCCCGGGGGAATTCCCGGGCGGCGTCCAGGACCCGGCCCAGCTCCGCCGGGCGCAGCGCCGGGAGGTCCGCGTTCAGCGCCGCCACCCGGGCCCGCGGCCGGAGTGCCCGCACCGCCCGCGCCCCGTGCGCCAGCGCCGCGTTGAGCCCCGCCGCCGGGGCGTCCGGCACGATCCGCGCCCCCAGTGCGGCCAGCGCCCGGCCCGCCACCCGGTCGTCCGTGACCACCACCACGTCCCGTACCCCGGCGCAGGCCAGCGCCGCCGCCACGGTGTCCACCGCGAAGGCGAGGGCCAGCCGGGGCCGCAGCCGCTCCCCGGCGGCGGGGCCGAGCCGGCTCTTGGCCAGGGCCAGGGGCTTCAGGGGTACGACCAGGGACCAGCCGTCGTCCGCATCCGTCTTCATCACGGCCCATTCTGTCCCGCCCGGAAGGGACGCCCCCGGTCCCGGGGCGTACGGTGTCCTCGACACAGCAGGAGCGGGGGGCGACACTTGACCCCCTGCCAGCAGGACCCGGAGAAAGGTGCCCCGAGTGCCCCGCCGCAGAATCGGCTTCTGGTACCGCCTCGCGGCGGTCATCGCCAAACCCCCCCTGGTGGTTCTGTTCAAGCGGGACTGGCGCGGCATGGAGCACATTCCGGCCGACGGCGGATTCATCACCGCGGTCAACCACAACTCCTACCTGGACCCGCTGTCCTACGCGCACTACCAGTACAACACCGGCCGGGTGCCCCGTTTCCTCGCCAAGGCGGGCCTCTTCAAGGCGGGCTTCGTCGGCACGATGCTCCGCAACACCGGCCAGATCCCCGTCTACCGGGAGACCGCGAACGCCCTGGACGCCTTCCGGGCCGCCGTGGACGCCATCGAGCGCGGCGAGTGCGTCGCCTTCTACCCCGAGGGCACCCTCACCCGCGACCCCGACATGTGGCCGATGCCCGGCAAGACCGGCGCCGCCCGCGTCGCGCTGCTCACCAGGGCGCCCGTCATCCCGGTGGCCCAGTGGGGCGCCAACCTCGCCATGCCGCCGTACGCCAAGAAGGACAAGTTCAGCTTCTTCCCGCGCAAGACGCTGATCGTCCAGGCCGGGCCGCCGGTCGACCTCTCCCGCTTCGACGGCCTGGAGCCCACCCCCGAGGTGCTGCGCGAGGCCACCGAGACGATCATGGCGGCGATCACCGCCCTGCTGGCGGAGGTCCGCGGCGAGCAGGCCCCCGCCGAGCCGTACGACCCGCGCCGCGCCGCCCGCCTGCGGCAGAGCCGCAAGGCCGCCGAGGGGGGCGCCAAATGACCAAGGCCGCCGTCTTCGGAAACGGGTCCTGGGGCACCGCCTTCGCCATGGTGATGGCCGACGCCGGCTGCGAGGTGAGCCTCTGGGGCCGCCGCCCGGCGCTCGCCGAGGCCATCAACACCACCCGTACCAACCCCGACTACCTGCCCGGCGTCGAGCTCCCCCGGGGCGTCACGGCCACCGCCGACCCGGCCGAGGCCGCCGAGGGCGCCGACTTCGCCGTCCTCGTCGTCCCCTCCCAGACCCTGCGCGAGAACCTCGCCGCCTGGGCGCCGAAGCTCGGCCCCGAGACCGTCCTGGTCTCCCTGATGAAGGGCATCGAACTCGGCACCGCCAAGCGGATGAGCGAGGTCATCTCCGAGGTCGCCGGCGTGCCCGCCGAGCGGGTCGCGGTCCTCACCGGCCCCAACCTGGCCCGCGAGATCGCCGCCCGGCAGCCCGCCGCCGCCGTCGCCGCCTGCGTCGACGAGTCGGTCGCCCAGCGGCTCCAGGCCGCCTGCATGACCCCGTACTTCCGCCCGTACACCAACACCGACGTCGTCGGCTGCGAGCTCGGCGGCGCGGTCAAGAACGTCATCGGCCTCGCCGTCGGCATCGCCAACGGCATGGGCCTGGGCGACAACTCCAAGGCCACCCTCATCACCCGCGGCCTCGCCGAGACCACCCGCCTCGGCCTCGCCATGGGCGCCGACCCGCTGACCTTCTCCGGCCTCGCGGGCCTCGGCGACCTGGTCGCCACCTGCTCCTCGCCGCTCTCCCGGAACAACACCTTCGGCACCAACCTGGGCCGCGGGATGACCCTCCAGGAGGCCGTCGCGGCCACCAGGCAGACCGCCGAGGGCGTCAAGTCCTGCGAGTCCGTGCTCGACCTGGGCCGCCGCCACGGCGTCGACATGCCCATCACCGAGACCGTCGTCTCCATCGTCCACGACGGCAAGCCGCCCGTGGTCGCGCTCAAGGAGCTGATGTCGCGCAGCGCCAAGCCCGAGCGCTGCTGAACGCTCCGCGGGAGGGCCCGCGGAAGGACAGCCTCCGGCCACTGGGCCGGACGCGCGCGACGGCACGCGGGGCGCTCAGGAGTTCGGACACCGCAAGGTACGCTCAGGGCGATATGAGCGAGAACACCCAGAGCCCCCGCAAGCCGCGCGTGGCCGTCGTCTTCGGCGGACGCAGCTCCGAGCACGCCATCTCCGTCGTCACCGCCGGCGCCGTCCTGCGGGCCATCGACCGGACCAAGTACGACGTGCTGCCCATCGGCATCACCCGCGAGGGCCGCTGGGCGCTGACCGCCGACGCCCCCGAGCGGATGGCCATCGCCGGCCGTGAACTCCCGGACGTCGCCCAGCTCGCCGAGGGGGAGAAGGGCGGCGTGCTGCTCCCCGTCGACCCGTCCAGCCGCGAGGTCGTGCTCAGCGAGCCCGGCGCGCTGCCGAAGGCCCTCGGCGAGGTCGACGTCGTCTTCCCCGTGCTGCACGGCCCGTACGGCGAGGATGGCACCCTCCAGGGCCTGCTGGAGCTCTCCGGCGTCCCGTACGTCGGCGCGGGCGTCCTCGCCTCCGCCGTCGGCCAGGACAAGGAGTACATGAAGCGCGTCTTCACCTCCTACGGCCTGCCGGTCGGCCCGTACGAGGTGATCCGGCCGCGCGAGTGGGACCGCAACCCGGCCGAGGCCCGCAAGAAGATCGTCGAGTTCGCCGCCGACCACGGCTGGCCGCTGTTCGTGAAGCCCGCCCGCGGCGGCTCCTCCGTCGGCATCACCAAGGTGGACGACCTCTCCGGTCTCGACGAGGCCGTCGAGGAGGCCCGCCGCCACGACCCGAAGATCATCGTGGAGGCGCTGCTGCGCGGCCGCGAGATCGAGTGCGGCGTCCTGGAGTTCGAGGACGGCCCGCGCGCCAGCGTGCCCGCCGAGATCCCCCCGGTCACCGACCACGAGTTCTACGACTTCGAGGCCAAGTACATCGACTCGGCCTCCGGCCTGGTCCCCGCCCCGATCGGCGACGCCGCCACCGCAGAGGTCCAGCGCCTCGCCGTCGCCGCCTACGAGGCCGTCTCCTGCGAGGGCCTGGTCCGCGCCGACTTCTTCCTCACCGAGGACGGCGACTTCGTCATCAACGAGATCAACACCATGCCCGGCTTCACCCCGATCTCCATGTACCCGCGCATGTGGCAGGAGAGCGGCGTGAGCTACCCCGAGCTGGTCGACCGCCTGCTCCAGGCGGCCCTGACCCGCTCCACGGGCCTGCGCTGACCGGTGCACGGCGGCCCGGGGGAGGCCCCTCCGGGCCCTTCCGGCTCAGGAAGGCCCTTCCGGTTCAGGAAGCGGCGCCCGGGGCGTCGCTCTCGGAGCACTCCTCGCTGAGGGCGCAGGGGATCGCGCGCGCCACCGGGGCGGCGAGGTCGACGAGGGGGCCGGCGTCGTTCGCGTACCGCGCGTCCAGGCTGACCTCGACGTACGTCTTCCGGTAGACCGAGGTGAACCGGGGCCCGGAACCCTCCGGCCGCTCCAGCATCCAGTTGACGCCGTTCGCGTCGATGCCCTGCGACTGCGGATCGCTCATCTTTTCGGGCCGGGGGACTCCGCAGCGCAGTACGATCGCTCCGTCACCCCACCCGGCGGTCAGCTCCGAGTCGGGGGACGGGTCGCTGCGCTCCTGCCCGGCCACGGTCTCCGGGAGCTCCCGAGCCAGCGCACGGCAGAGCGCCGCCTCCGCCGCGGGCGGATCCGGAACCGGCACCGGCGCCCCGGCGCCGGAGGAGCAACCGGTGACGGCCAGCAGCAGGACGACGGCCGGGGCGAGCAGGCCGACAGGCCGGTGGGAAGACTTCACCGGCCCAGGGTAGACGGGGGCTACAGATGGACGACCGGGCAGGTCAGTGTGCGCGTGATGCCGTCCACTTGCTGGACCTTCGCGACCACCATGCGACCCAGCTCGTCGACCGTGTCGGCCTGCGCCCGCACGATCACGTCGTACGGCCCGGTCACGTCCTCGGCCTGGATCACCCCCGGAATCTTGGCGATGGTGTCGGCCACGGCCGACGCCTTGCCCACTTCGGTCTGAATCAGGATGTACGCCTGTACCACGGAACCTCCAGGGCGACCACGAGGATCTTGTGGGAGAAAGGGACGCCACGGTACCGCGTCGCCGAGGGCCGCGGGGAGACCCGCGCCCGCGGAGACGCCCGGGGTGTGGCGTACACAGGACAGAAGTTGACGGTCTACTTGACGGTACCCAGCACGGTGCCGGCCCGCGACCCGCGGTGCGAGCGGACGCTCCGCCGAGGGCCGGGCCGCACGACGACACGAGGTGAGACGCGGTGAAGGGCACAGTCGGAGAGCTGGGCGAGTTCGGGCTCATCAGGGAGCTCACGTCCCGGCTCACCTCCACCCCGGCGGTACGGATCGGGCCCGGCGACGACGCCGCCGTGGTCTCCGCCCCCGACCGCCGCGTGGTGGCGAGCACGGACATCCTCATCGAGGGACGCCACTTCCGCCGCGACTGGTCGACGGCCTACGACGTCGGCCGCAAGGCCGCCGCGCAGAACCTCGCCGACATCGCCGCCATGGGCGCGGTCCCCACCGCCCTCCTCCTCGGCCTCGTCGTCCCCGCCGAACTGCCCGTCACCTGGGCCACGGAACTCATGGACGGCCTGCGCGACGAATGTCAGGTCGCGGGCGCGGCGGTGGTCGGCGGCGACGTCGTCCGGGGCGACACGATCATGGTCTCCATCACCGCCCTCGGCGACCTGCGCAACCACGACCCGGTCACCCGGGGCGGCGCCGAACCCGGCGACGTCGTCGCCTACACCGGCTGGCTCGGCTGGTCCGCCGCCGGTTACGCGGTCCTCTCCCGCGGCTTCCGCTCCCCCCGCGCCTTCGTCGAGGCCCACCGCCGCCCCGAGCCGCCGTACCACGCGGGCCCGGCCGCCGCCGGACTCGGCGCCACCGCCATGTGCGACGTCAGCGACGGCCTCATCGCCGACCTCGGCCACATCGCCGAGGCCAGCAACGTCCGCATCGACCTGCGCTCCGGCCTCATCGACATCCCCGGCCAGATGCACGACATCGGCCAGGCCGTCGGCGTCGACCCGCTCCAGTGGGTCCTCACCGGCGGCGAGGACCACGCGATCGTCGCCACCTTCCCGCCCGACGTGAAGCTGCCCGCCCGCTGGAAGGTCATCGGCGAGGTCATCGCCCCCTCCGCGCTGCCCCAGGTGACCGTCGACGGCGCGCCCTGGCACAGCGCGGGCGGCTGGGACCACTTCGGGGAGACCGAGTGAGCCTCCCGCTGGTCCTCACCGTCGCCGGATCGGACTCCGGCGGCGGCGCAGGCATCCAGGCCGACCTCAAGACGATGCTCGCCCTCGGCGTCCACGGCATGAGCGTCCTCACCGCCGTCACCGCCCAGAACTCGCTGGGCGTCCACGGCGTCTGGGAACTCCCCGAGGAGGCCGTCCGCGCCCAGTACCGGGCCGTCGTCGACGACATCGGGGTGCACGCGGTCAAGACCGGCATGCTGGCCACCGCCCCGCTGGTGGAGACCGTCGCGGAGCTCCTCGCCGGCACGGACGCGCCCGTGGTCGTCGACCCCGTCGGCGTCTCCAAGCACGGCGACCCGCTGCTCGCCGCCTCCGCCCTGGAGTCCGTACGCACACGGCTGCTGCCCGCCGCGACCGTCGCCACCCCCAACCTGGACGAGGTGACGCAGCTCACCGGCATCGTGGTCGAGGACGAGGACGGGATGCGCCGGGCCGCCGACGCGATCCTCGGCCACGGGCCCCGCTGGGCGCTGATCAAGGGCGGCCACCTGCCCGGGAACGCCGCCGAGGTCGTGGACCTGCTCACCGACGGCACCGAGGAGCACTGGCTGTACGCCCCCCGGTACGACAACCGGCACACCCACGGGACGGGCTGCACGCTCGCCTCGGCGGTCGCGTCGGGCCTCGCCAAGGGGCTGTCCGTGCCGACGGCCGTACGGGAGGCGAAGGCGTACGTGACCGGGGCCCTGGCGGCGGGATTCGCCCTGGGACGGGGCATCGGGCCCGTCGACCACGGGTGGGGGACGCGCCGCTGACCCGGTCCCGGCCCTTGGACCCGGGGCCTGGCTCCGGGTCCTGGTTCCGGGTACGGCGAAGGGCCGGTCCACCGAGGTGGACCGGCCCTTCAAGGCAACCGCAGGGGCTGCGCTACGACACGAACGTCGCGGTTAGCGCGAGACCTTGCCGGCCTTGATGCACGAGGTGCAGACGTTGAGCCGCTTCGGCGTCCGACCGACCACGGCACGCACGCGCTGGATGTTCGGGTTCCAGCGACGAGACGTACGGCGGTGCGAGTGCGAAATGTTGTTGCCGAAGCCCGGCCCCTTGCCGCAGACGTCGCAGTTGGCAGCCACGGGTCACTCCAAAGACTTCAGATTTACAGTGAGATCCGGCGCACCGGAATCAGGAGTCTGAAGTGGCTTGCCGGGGATGGCCCGGCGAGTGCCGGGCAACCGAAGCAGCATACAACGACTGCTTCCGTGGAACGAAACTACCACGGTCCGGGCCGACCCCGTCCCGAGCCCCCCGTTCCCGGCCCCCCCGGTCTACCCTGCGGGAAAACTCCACCGCCGAAGGAGGACCCCCGTTGTCGCGCCCCCCGCACCCCTCCGACCGCCCCGCCCCGAGTGACGGACGTCTCGTCCTCGACGCGGAGGCGGTCCGGGACTGGAGCGCGCGCACCGCGGAGGCCCTCGGCCGGGAGCGGGCCGCGATCGACGCCATCAACGTCTTCCCGGTCGCCGACGGCGACACCGGTACCAACCTCCACCTGACCGCCGACGCCGCCCACCGGGCCGTCGAAGCCGTCTTCGCCGCCCCCGGAGCCACCGGCGGCTCCGCCCCCGACACCGCCGACGCCGTCCGGGCCATGGCCCACGGCGCCCTCCTCGGCGCCCGCGGCAACTCCGGCACCATCCTGTCCCAGCTCCTGCGCGGCATGGCCGCCGTCCTCGCCGACGGCGCCGACGGCGACCACCTCGCCCGCGCCCTCGCCGCCGCCGCCGACTCCGCCCGCGCGGCCGTCGCCCACCCCGAGGAGGGCACGATCCTCACCGTCGCCGCCGCCGCGGCGCACCGCTGCGCGGCTGGCGGCCCCCTCCCCGAGGTGGCCGCGAGCGCCTACGAAGGCGCCAGGACGGCCCTCGCGGCCACCCCCGGCCAACTGGCCGCCCTCGGCCGCGCCGGAGTCGTGGACGCCGGAGGACGGGGCCTGGTGACGGTGCTCGGCGCCCTCCTGGAGACCGTCACCGGCCGGGCCCCCGCCCCCCTCCCGCCGACCGCCCCGGCCCCCGCCGCGCACCCCGCCCCGGAACCCTGCGGCCCCCACAACCAGGGCCCCGCCTACGAGGTGCTCTACCTCCTGGAGGCCGACGACGAGGCCGTCGCCCTCCTCAGGGCCCGGCTCGACGCCCTCGGCGACTCCCTCGTCGTCGTCGGCGGCGACGGCCTGTGGAACGTCCACGTCCACACCGACGACGCGGGCGCCGCCGTCGAGGCCGGCATCGAGGCCGGCCGCCCCCACCGCGTCCGCGTCACCCACTTCGCGAGCACCGCCCCCGGACCCGGGACGCACGCGCCCGCGGACGCCACCCGGGACCCGGCGGGGACGCCCGGCACCGCCGAACGCGCCCCCCGCGCGGTCGTCGCCGTCCTCCCCGGCGAAGGACTCGCCGGACTCTGCGCCGAGGCCGGCGCCACCACCGTCCAGACCCGCCCCGGCGAACCCCCCGCCGACGGCGAACTCCTCGACGCCGTCCGCCGCGCCCACGCGCGCGAGGTCGTCCTCCTGCCCAACGACGCCGACCTGCGGGCCGCCGCCGCGACCGCCGCCGAACGCGCCCGCGCCGAGGGCATCCGGGTCGCCCTCATCCCCACCCGGGCCGCCGTCCAGGGCATCGCCGCCCTCGCCGTCCACGAACCCGGCCGCAGCTTCGACGAGGACGTCGTCGCCATGACCGCCGCCGCCGGCGCCACCCGCTACGCCGAACTCGCCGTCGCCGCCCGCCGGTCCTTCACCTCCGCCGGCGTCTGCCAGGCCGGCGACGTCCTCGGCCTCATCGAGGGCGACGTCGCCGTCATCGGCCAGGACCTCACCGCCACCGCCCGCACCGTCCTCGACCGGATGCTCCAGGCCGGCGGCGAACTCGTCACCCTCGTCGTCGCCGACGGCACCCCGCCCGGCCTCGCCGACACCCTCGAAGCCCACGTGCGGCGCGGCTACCTGGCCGTGGACACCGTCACGTACCACGCGGGAGAGGGCGCCCCGCCGCTCCTCATCGGCGTCGAGTAGCCGCCGGGAAGGCCCCGCCCCGGGCGCGTTGTCCACAGCCCTCGCCCCGTCTGTCGGTCCGGTGGTGTGCAATGGACGACGTGTCCGCGCTCGACGTACCCCTCACGAAGTCACTCGGCCCCGCCACCGCCAAGGTCATGGCCGAGGCCCTCGACCTGCACACGGTCGGGGACCTCCTCCACCACTACCCCCGGCGGTACGCCGAGCGGGGCGAGCTGACCACCCTCTCCGACCTGCCGCTCGACGAGCACGTCACCGTCGTCGCCCAGGTCGCCGACGCCCGCGTGCACACCTTCAACGGCTCCAAGGGACGCGGCCAGCGCCTCGAAGTGACCATCACCGACGGCTACGGCCGCCTCCAGCTGGTCTTCTTCGGCAAGGGCGTCCACAAGCCGCACCACGACCTGCCGCCCGGCACCCGCGCGATGTTCGCCGGAAAGGTCTCCCTCTTCAACCGCCGCCTCCAGCTCGCCCACCCCTCCTACGAGCTCCTGCGCGGCGACGGCGACGCGGCGGAGGCCGCCGGGAGCTGGGCCGGCGCCCTCATCCCGATCTACCCGGCCACCACCAAACTGGAGTCCTGGAAGATCTCCAAGGCCGTCGACGCCGTCCTGCCCGCCGCCGCCGATGCCGCCGACCCCCTCCCCGACGCGCTCCGCGAGGGCCGCGGCCTCGCCGAACTCCCCGACGCCCTGCGGCTGATCCACCGCCCCCGCACCAAGGCCGACGTCGCCGCCGCCCGCGAACGGCTCAAGTGGGACGAGGCGTTCGTCCTCCAGGTCGCCCTCGCCCGCCGCCGCCACGCCGACACCCAGCTCCCCGCCGTCCCCCGCCGCCCCGCCCCCGACGGCCTCCTCACCGCCTTCGACGCCACGCTCCCCTTCACCCTCACCGACGGCCAGAACAAGGTCTCGAAGGAGATCTTCGACGACCTCGCCACCGACCACCCCATGCACCGCCTCCTCCAGGGAGAGGTCGGCTCCGGCAAGACCATGGTGGCGCTGCGGGCCATGCTCGCCGTCGTCGACGCCGGGGGGCAGGCCGCGATGCTCGCGCCCACCGAGGTGCTCGCCCAGCAGCACCACCGGTCGGTCACCGAGATGATGGGGGAGCTGGCCGAGGGCGGCATGCTCGGAGGCTCCGAGCGGGGCACCAAGGTCGTCCTGCTCACCGGCTCCATGGGCACCGCCGCCCGCCGGCAGGCCCTCCTCGACCTGGTCACCGGCGAGGCCGGCATCGTCATCGGCACCCACGCCCTCATCGAGGACAAGGTCAGGTTCCACGACCTCGGCCTCGTCGTCGTCGACGAGCAGCACCGCTTCGGCGTCGAGCAGCGCGACGCGCTGCGGGGCAAGGGCAAGCAGCCCCCGCACCTGCTCGTCATGACGGCCACCCCCATCCCCCGGACCGTCGCCATGACCGTCTTCGGCGACCTGGAGACCTCCGTCCTCGACCAGCTCCCCGCCGGGCGCTCCCCGATCGCCAGCCACGTCGTCCCCGCCGCCGACAAGCCGCACTTCCTCGCCCGCGCCTGGGAGCGGGTCCGCGAGGAGGTGCAGAACGGCCACCAGGCGTACGTGGTCTGCCCCCGCATCGGGGACGAGGAGGACCAGAAGAAGAAGGCCCGGGGCGCGAAGGAGGACGAGGCGGAGAAGCGCCCCCCGCTCGCCGTCCTCGACGTGGCCGAGAAGCTGCGCGCCGGCCCCCTCGCCGGGCTGCGGATCGCCGTCCTGCACGGCCGCATGCACCCCGACGACAAGGACGAGGTCATGCGCGGCTTCGCCGCCGGCGAGCTCGATGTCCTGGTCGCCACCACCGTCATCGAGGTCGGCGTCAACGTGCCCAACGCCACCGCCATGGTGATCATGGACGCCGACCGCTTCGGCGTCTCCCAGCTCCACCAGCTCCGCGGCCGCGTCGGCCGCGGCTCCGCCCCCGGCCTCTGCCTCCTCGTCACCGAGATGCCCGGGGCGAGCCCCGCCCGCCAGCGCCTCGGCGCCGTCGCCGCCACCCTCGACGGCTTCGAACTCTCCCGCATCGACCTCGAACAGCGCCGCGAGGGCGACGTCCTCGGCCAGGCCCAGTCCGGCGTCCGCTCCTCCCTGCGGGTCCTCACCGTCATCGACGACGAGGAGGTCATCGCCGCCGCCCGCGAGGAGGCCACCGCCGTCGTCCTCGCCGACCCGGACCTCACCGCCCACCCGGGCCTGCGCACCACGCTCGACGCCCTGCTCAGCGAGGAGCGGGAGGAGTACCTGGAGAAGGGATGACGGCCGGAGCCGACCTATGCTGCTCGGGTACCGCGAGCGCACTATCGAGCAGAGGACGACGATGACCCGCGTGATCGCCGGCACCGCCGGCGGACGGCGCCTGGCCGTGCCCCCGGGCAACGGCACCCGCCCCACATCCGACCGGGCGCGCGAGGGCCTCTTCTCCACCTGGGAGGCCCTGTACGGCCCCCTCGGAGGGACCAGGGTCGCCGACCTGTACGCCGGCTCCGGAGCCGTCGGCCTGGAGGCGCTCTCCCGGGGCGCCGCCCACGCCCTGCTCGTCGAGGCCGACGCGCGGGCCGCCCGCACCGTGCGGGAGAACGTCCGCTCCCTCGGACTGCCCGGCGCCGAGGCCAGGGCCGGGAAGGCCGAGCAGGTCGCCGCGGGACCGGCCCCGGCGGAGCCGTACGACCTGGTCTTCCTCGACCCGCCGTACGCCGTCCCCGACGAGGAGATCCGCGAGATCCTCCTCACACTGCGCTCCGGGGGGTGGCTGCGCGAGGATGCCCTCGTCACCGTGGAGCGCAGCACCCGAGGCGGCTCCTTCGGCTGGCCGGCCGGCTTCGAACCACTGCGGTCCCGGCGCTACGGCGAGGGAACGTTTTGGTACGGTCGCGCCGCCTCTACGTGCGAAGACGCACGATGACCCGACCGGAGAGCGAGGGAACCAGCTTGCGCCGCGCCGTCTGCCCGGGGTCGTTCGACCCCATCACCAACGGACACCTCGACATCATCGCCCGCGCCTCCAAGCTGTACGACGTGGTGCACGTCGCGGTGATGATCAACCAGTCCAAGCAGGGCCTCTTCACCGTCGACGAGCGGATCGAGCTGATCCGCGAGGTCACCTCCGACCTCGGCAACGTGCGGGTGGAGTCCTTCCACGGCCTGCTCGTCGACTTCTGCAAGCAGCGCGACATCCCCGCCATCGTCAAGGGCCTGCGCGCGGTCAGCGACTTCGACTACGAGCTCCAGATGGCCCAGATGAACAACGGCCTGTCGGGCGTCGAGACCCTCTTCGTGCCCACCAACCCCACGTACAGCTTCCTGTCGTCCTCCCTGGTCAAGGAGGTCGCGGCCTGGGGCGGCGACGTCTCCCACCTGGTGCCCCCGGAGGTCCTCGGACAGCTCACCGAGCGGCTCCGCCGGAAGTGACGCGCGGCCACCATCGCTGACGCTCCGTCACCTGGTGTCGGACGGGCCACGACTGCGCATACAGTCGTCCCGTCCGTCTCCATCCAGCTGTAGAGAGTGGCGAGCACCCGGTGGACGTGCAGAAGAAGCTCGACGAGATCGTCGCGACCGTACAGAACGCCCGCTCGATGCCCATGTCGGCCTCCTGCGTGGTCAACCGCGCCGATCTGCTCGCCCTCCTCGCCGAGGTGCGCGACGCCCTGCCGAACTCCCTCGCCCAGGCCCAGGAGCTCATCGGCGGCCGCGAGCAGATGGTCGAGCAGGCCCGGCAGGAGGCGGAGCGGATCATCGAGGCCGCGCACGCCGAGCGCGGCACGATCGTCTCCGACACCCAGATCGCCCGGCAGTCTCAGGAGGAGGCCGACCGGATCCTCTCCGAGGCCCGCCGGGAGGCCGAGGAGGTCCGCGCCGAGGCCGACGAGTACGTCGACTCCAAGCTCGCCAACTTCGAGGTCGTCCTCAACAAGACCATCGGCTCCGTCGACCGGGGCCGCGAGAAGCTCCTCGGCCGGGGCCCCGGCCTCGACGAGCACGGCTACCCGGACCAGGACGCCCCCGAGTACAGCGCGGACCCGCAGACCCTGGTCCGGCGCGCCGACGAGTACGTCGACGCCAAGCTGGGCGCCTTCGAGGCGGTCCTCTCCAAGACCCTGGAGGCCGTCGGGCGCGGCCGGCAGAAGCTGCACGGCCGGATCGCCACCGACGCACTCGGCGAGCACATGGCCGCCCAGGAGGGCCTCGGCACCACCGTGCACACCAGCGACGCCGACTACCTGGCCGGCCTCGCCGCGCTGGCCGACCCGGAGCCCGCCCCGGCGGCCCCGGCCCCCGCGCCCGCCCCCGTACCGGCGCAGCCCGCGCACGACCCGTACGCCTATCAGCCGCAGCCCGCGCAGCCGGACCCCTACGGCTACCCGCAGCAGCAGCCGGACCCGTACGCCTACCAGCCCCAGGCGCCGCAGGCGGACCCCTACGGCTACCCGCAGCAGCAGTCCGACCCGTACGGCTACCCGCCCCAGCAGGTCCCGGCCCCGCCGGCCGCGCTCGACGAGACCAGCTTCTTCGACACGAGCATGATCGATCTGGAGCAGCTGCGCCGGTACGAACAGGGGCAGTAGCCGCCGAAGGGCCCGGATTGGGCCCTGGGCGGCGCGTCCAGTATCCTGGCTCTTCGGTCGCGTGTATGTCCGCGATCCATGCTGCCCGAGAATGGGGCGGCCTCCCGTGACGACGTACGCCACGCACGATCCGAAAGCAGGAAGAACCCTGAGCACGCGCCTCGACCACCGCAATCCCCTCGTGTTCGACACGCACGAGCTGGGGCGGCGTCCCGGTGCCCTCCAGCGGATCTCCCGCACGGTCGACGCGCCGGCGGACCTCGGTGTCGCGGGAGTCGTCGGAGTGCCCCAGGGCGCGCCGGTGGAGATCGAGCTCCGACTCGAATCGGTCATGGAAGGGGTGCTTGTCACAGGCACCGCCCGTGCATCGGCCGAGGGGGAGTGCGTAAGGTGTCTGGAGCCCGTCGAGCTGGAGCTCGACGCGGACTTCCAGGAGATGTTCTCGTACCCCGACTCCGACGACCGGGGCCGCGTCAAGGCGGCCACGGACGAAGAGGACGAAGAGGACGAGAGCATGACCCCCCTCGAGGACGGCATGTTCGACCTCGAACCCGTGCTGCGTGACGCGGTGGTGCTTGCTCTGCCGATGCAGCCGGTGTGCCGGGAGGACTGTGCGGGTCTGTGTTCCGACTGTGGAATCAACCTGAACGAGAACCCGGACCACCACCACGACGCCACCGACATCCGTTGGGCGGCACTGCAGGAACTCGCCGGTTCGCTGGGAGCCGACGAGAAGGACAACATGAGCGACGCCGCTACCGGTGTCGACGAGAAGCAGGAGAAGTAGCCGTGGCTGTTCCGAAGCGGAAGATGTCGCGCAGCAACACGCGCCACCGCCGGTCGCAGTGGAAGGCTGCGGTCCCCACCCTGGTTTCGTGCGAGCGCTGCCAGGAGCCGAAGCTGCAGCACATCGCGTGCCCGAGCTGCGGCACCTACAACAAGCGCCAGGTCCTCGCGGTCTGAGCGGCTGGTGAGAGGCACGATGTCTGACAGCATCAACAGCGCCTCGTCCCACACGCTTCTGGAAGGGCGGCTCGGGTATCACCTCGAGTCCGCCCTTCTGGTGCGTGCGCTGACGCATCGCTCGTACGCGTACGAGAACGGCGGTCTGCCCACCAACGAGCGGCTGGAGTTCCTCGGGGACTCCGTGCTCGGCCTGGTGGTCACCGACACCCTCTACCGCACCCACCCCGACCTGCCGGAAGGCCAGCTGGCCAAACTGCGGGCCGCGGTGGTCAACTCGCGTGCGCTGGCCGAAGTGGGCCGTGGCCTCGACCTGGGCTCCTTCATCCGGCTCGGCCGGGGCGAAGAGGGCACGGGCGGCCGGGACAAGGCGTCCATCCTCGCCGACACCCTCGAAGCGGTGATCGGCGCGGTCTATCTCGACCAGGGTCTCGACGCGGCGTCCGAGCTGGTGCACCGGCTCTTCGACCCGCTGATCGAGAAGTCCTCGAACCTCGGTGCCGGACTGGACTGGAAGACCAGCCTCCAGGAACTCACCGCGGCCGAGGGACTCGGTGTGCCGGAGTACCTCGTCTCCGAGGAGGGCCCCGACCACGAGAAGACCTTCACCGCTGCCGCCCGCGTCGGTGGTGTCTCGTACGGCACCGGCACCGGCCGCAGCAAGAAGGAAGCGGAACAGCAGGCCGCCGAATCCGCGTGGCGCGCGATCCGCGCGACCGCGGACGAGCGGGCGGCGCGGGCCGAGGCCGGCGCCGACGAGACGGACCGGAAGGACGGGGCCGCCCCGGCCACCGCCTGACCGCGCTCCCGCGTCCTTCACGGAAGCCCCTCCTCCGCCCGTCCCCGCACCGGGGGCGGGCGGAGGCCGTTCTTCTCCGGGGAGCGGGGGCGTCGCTGGGAGACCGGAGGCCGTTCTCCGGGAGGGACGGGAGAGTTCCAGGCGGGAGCCGGGGGGCGTCCGTCCCGGGCGGTAGGCTGCGAGGACCACCGTCCCGTACCCCTCCGGAGGAGTCCCGTGCCCGAGCTGCCCGAGGTCGAGGTCGTCCGGCGCGGACTGGAGCGCTGGGTCGCCGGACGGACCGTGGCCGGCGTCGAGGTGCTGCACCCCCGCGCGGTACGGCGCCACCCCGCGGGCGGCGCGGACTTCGCCGCCCGGCTCACCGGGCGGACCTTCGAGGCGGCCCGCCGCCGGGGCAAGTACCTGTGGCTGCCGCTGGCCGGCACCGGCACCTCCGTCCTCGGCCACCTGGGCATGAGCGGACAGCTCCTGGTGCAGCCCGCGGACGCCCCGGACGAGAAGCACCTCCGGGTCCGGGTCCGCTTCGACGACACCACCGGCACCGAGCTGCGCTTCGTCGACCAGCGCACCTTCGGCGGGCTCTCGCTGCACGACCAGACCCCGGACGGCCTGCCCGACGTCATCGGGCACATCGCCCGCGACCCGCTGGACCCGGCCTTCGACGACGCCGCCTTCCAGACCGCGCTGCGCCTGCGCCGCACCACCGTCAAGCGGGCGCTCCTCGACCAGTCGCTGATCAGCGGCGTCGGCAACATCTACGCCGACGAGGCGCTCTGGCGCTCCCGGCTCCACTACGACCGGCCGACCGCCACCCTCACCCGGCCCCGCTCCGCCGAACTCCTCGGCCACGTCCGGGACGTGATGAACGCGGCGCTCGACGCCGGCGGCACCAGCTTCGACAGCCTGTACGTGAACGTGAACGGCGAATCCGGCTACTTCGACCGGTCCCTCGACGCCTACGGGCGGGAGGACGAGCCCTGCCGCCGTTGCGGCACCCCGATGCGCCGCCGGGCCTGGATGAACCGCTCCAGCTACTTCTGCCCGCGCTGCCAGCGCCCGCCGCGCGTCACCGCGTGACGGCGGCGCGCTCCGCGTCGTACGCCTCGCGGGCCGCGACGACCTGCGGCATCCGCGCCTCCACCAGGGAGATCAGCCCCAGCAGCCGCTCGGCGACCTCGCGGCCGAGCGGGGTGAGCCGGTAGTCGACCCGGGGCGGGCTGACCGACCGGGCCTCCCGGTGCACCAGGCCGTCCCGCTCCAGCGCCTGGAGGGTCTGCGCGAGCATCTTCTCGCTGACCCCGTCCACCCGCCGCCGCACCTCGTTGAACCGCAGCTCGCCCTCGTACAGGGCGCCGAGGGTGAGGCCGCCCCACCGGCCCGTGACGTGCTCCAGCGTCGTGCGCGAGGCGCAGCCGCGCGCGAACACGTCGAAGGCGGGGGCGTCGGTCATGTCCCCACGGTACGCGCGGCGGCTCAGTAGCCGAAGTCCTGGGTCCACCAGGGGCCGCCGTCGCCGAACTGGACACCGACGCCGAGGGAGGTGAAGGAGCAGTTCATGATGTTGGCCCGGTTCTGGTCGCCGTTCATCCAGGAGACCATCGCGGCCGCCGCGTCGACCTGGCCGCGGGCGATGTTCTCGGCGCCGAGACCGGTGACGCCGGCGGCCCCGGCACGGTCCCAGGGGGTGGTGCCGGAGGGGTCGGTGTGGCCGAAGAAACCGCGGGCGGCCATGTCGGCGCTGTGGGCGCCGGCCAGCTTGGAGAGGCTGTCGGAGGTCTTCAGGGGGGAGCAGCCCGCCTTGCCGCGCTCGACGTTCACCAGGCGGACGACCTCGGCCTCGGCGGCGGCCGCGCGGTCGGCGGTGGAGCGCGCCGGGGCCTGCGGGACGGCGCTCCGCGCGGTCCGGGTCGGCCCGGCCGGCGCGGGCTCCGGGCTCGCGTCCGCCGTCGCGGGGGTCTTTGGCGCGGCCGGGGGAGCGGTGCGGGTCTCCGCCCGCGCGGGCCGCGTGCTCGCGGCGGGGGTCTTCTCCGCGGGAGCCTTCCCGGCGGGGGTCTTCCCGTCGGGGGTCTTCCCGGTGGGGGCCGGGGTCTGCCGGGGCTTCGCCGGAGTCTTCGGGGCGGCCGGGGCGGTGCCCGCCGTCCGGTCCTCGGGGGTCTCGGTCGCGCCGCCCTGGGTGGTGAGCTGCGGGGCGCGCTGGGCCTGCTCGGCGGTGGGCCTGCCGCTGCTCGCGGTGCCGACGGTGAGGGCCTCGCCGCCGGGCAGGAGGCCGGAGGCGACCGCCACGGCGCCGACGGCGACGGCGGCGGAGGCGCCGATCAGCCCGGTGCGGACGCCGCGCCGCCTGGGGCGGGGGGCTCGCGGATCGGGGTCGGTGCCGGTCGCGTAGTCTGCCCCGGCGGGCGCGGCGCCGGAGCGACGGTGGCGTCCCATCTGCCCTGCCTCCCTGAGCTGGTCCTGACCGGTTCCCCAAGGGATCCGGCGGATCTTTGCTGGTTTGCTGCGCTCTTTGCTTTCGATCGCTTTCGTTTTCTTTCGATACGGAGCGTGAGCCGCGTACGGGCGAGCGAAAGGCGTGCACCCATGTGGGTGAGGCGCATTCCGTCGGACTGTACGCCATGGAAAGCCGCCGCGACGTGCCCTTCGGGGGATCCGCCCGCTAGCGTGCACCCATGAGCGACGACGTACGGATGACCGCCTGGGTACGCGGACGGGTACAGGGAGTGGGCTTCCGCTGGTTCACCAGGGCAAACGCCCTGGAGATCGGCGGTCTCACCGGCTTCGCCCTGAACCTCGACGACGGCCGGGTGCAGGTGGTGGCCGAGGGCCCGAGTGACCATTGCCACCGACTCCTCGACTGGCTGCGATCCGACGACACGCCCGGCCGCGTGGACGGCGTCACTGAGATATGGGACACCCCCCGGGGCGGCTACGACGGCTTCGCCATCCGCTGACGGCCCGCCCCCGCACCCCCTCCGGCCCTCTGTCGGACGCCCCCTCCGGGCCCCGGACGGAGGGCCGGAACCGTACCGATGAACAGAAGAACTCCCAGGTGGTTGCCAAGTTGAGGTCCGCGTGCGAGGCTGCCCCGGCACATGTGATCGCCACGCCCCGGTGCGACGGGTCGAGAGGCGCCGCCGCCCGCCGCGCGGCCGCCGACTCCCCGTACGCCACACCGATCGGGGCGTGATCGTGTTGACCGTCAAACTTTTTGGTGAGACTCTGAAAGCCCCGCGCACCTTAGCTGTGTGGCAGTAGAAACCGGCACAACTCAGTACTGCCGAGCACCGCGGGTGCGAATCCATCCCTCACGACCCACACCGCATTCGGTCGGTCACTCAGTGTGGAGGACCACTCATCATGGCAAAGGCGCTTCTCGGTTACGTCGGCGGCTCCGACCCGCGACTCCTCGCCGAGATGCGACGGCTCCAGCAGCGTGTCCAGGACCTGGAATCCGAGCTGGTACGGATCCAGTCCGAGAACGACGCGCTCGCCGCTGCCGCCGCTCAGCACGAGGGCGAGTCGCTGCTCGACCGCATCGATCTCGACGTACCCCAGGCAGAGCCCGCGCTCACCTGACCACCCCCGCCCCAGGGGGATTCAGGTGGGAACAGCTGAATGAACAGGCAAGGGGCGCTCCGGCGTCCCTTCTTTTCTTTCTCCCGCCCCTCCGGAAAACCCGTCCCGTCCCCGTGACACCACCGTTCTCACCCGAGGGTCTGCCCCGCGCGATCACCGGCGAAACGCGACGCCCCCGGTAGAGTCCCCGGAGTGCACCTCAAGGCCCTGACCCTGCGCGGATTCAAGTCCTTCGCCTCCGCCACCACGCTGCGGTTCGAACCCGGGATCACCTGCGTCGTCGGCCCCAACGGCTCCGGAAAGTCCAACGTCGTGGACGCGCTCTCCTGGGTCATGGGCGAACAGGGCGCCAAGTCGCTGCGCGGCGGCAAGATGGAGGACGTCATCTTCGCCGGCACGACCGGGCGCCCCCCGCTCGGCCGCGCCGAGGTCTCGCTCACCATCGACAACACCGACGGCGCCCTGCCGATCGACTACGCCGAGGTCACGATCACCCGGATCATGTTCCGCGGCGGCAGCAGCGAGTACCAGATCAACGGCGACACCTGCCGCCTCCTCGACATCCAGGACCTGCTCTCCGACTCCGGCATCGGCCGCGAGATGCACGTCATCGTCGGCCAGGGACAGCTCGACTCGGTCCTGCACGCCGACCCCATGGGCCGGCGCGCCTTCATCGAGGAGGCCGCCGGAGTCCTCAAGCACCGCAAGCGCAAGGAGAAGGCGCTGCGGAAGCTCGACGCGATGCGCGCCAACCTCGCCCGCGTGCAGGACCTCGCCGACGAACTCCGCCGCCAGCTCAAGCCCCTCGGCCGGCAGGCCGCCGTCGCCCGCCGCGCCGTCGTCATCCAGGCCGACCTGCGCGACGCCCGCCTCCGCCTCCTCGCCGACGACCTCACCGGCCTCCGGCGGGCCCTGCACACCGAACTCGCCGACGAGGCGGCCCTCCTGGCCCGCAAGGAGGCCACCGAGGCCGACCTGCGCACCGCCCTCGCCCACGAGGCGGAACTGGAGGCCGAGGTCCGCGCCCTCGCCCCCCGCCTCGACCGCGCCCAGCAGAACTGGTACGCCCTCTCCCAGCTCGCCGAACGCGTCCGCGGCACCGTCTCCCTCGCCGACGCCCGGGTCCGGAGCGCCACCGCCGCGCCCGCCGAGGAACGGCGCGGCCGCGACCCCGAGGACCTGGAGCGCGAAGCCGCCCGCGTCCGCGAGCAGGAGGCCGGACTCGAAGCCGCCCTGGAGGCCGCCGAACGGGCCCTGGAGGACACCACCGCCCACCGCGCCGAACTCGAACGCGCCCTCACCGCAGAGGAACGCCGTCTCAAGGACGCCGCCCGCGCCCTCGCCGACCGCCGCGAAGGACTCGCCCGCCTCCACGGCCAGGCCAACGCGGCCCGCTCCCGCGCCGCCGCCGCCCAGGCCGAGATCGGCCGCCTCGCCGCCGCCCGTGACGAGGCCGCCGAACGGGCCGCCGCCGCCCAGGAGGAGTACGCGGCCCTTCGGACCGAGGTCGACGGCCTCGACGCCGACGCCACCGCCCGCGCCGAACGGCACGAGGAGGCCCGCCGCGCCCTCGCCGACGCCGAGACCGCGCTGGGCGCCGCCCGCGAGGCCGCCGCCGCCACCGGGAACCGGCGCGCCGCCGTCCTCGCCCGCCACGACACCCTCGCCCTCGGCCTGCGCCGCAAGGACGGCACCGGCGCCCTCCTCGCCGCCGGACTCACCGGCCTCCTCGGCCCCGCCGCCGACCTCCTCACGGTCGCCCCCGGCCACGAGGCCGCCGTCGCCGCCGCGCTCGGCGCCGCCGCCGACGCCCTCGCCGCCGACGGCCCCGCCACCGCCGTCGAGGCCCTCCGCCTCCTCCGCAAACAGGACGCCGGCCGCGCCACCCTCCTCCTCGCCGGCCCCGGACCCGAGACCGGCCCCGGACCCGAGACCGGCCCCGGACCCGAGACCGGCCCCGGACCCGAGACCGGCCCCGGACCCGAGACCGGAGCCGGACCCGAGGCCGCGCGCGGAGCAGGGCCCGGGCCGGGACCCGGACCCGGACCCGGGCCCCGGCCCCGACCCGGAGCCGACGCGGGACCCGGACCCGGAGACGTCGCCGTTCCCGACGGGCTGGTCTCCGTCGCCGCGCTCGTCAGCGGGCCCGACGAGCTCCTCGGAGCCGTACGGCGGATCCTCGCCCGGACCGTCGTCGTCGACGACCTCGACCGGGCGCACGAGACCGTCCGCGCCCACCCCCACCTCACCGCCGTCACCGCCGACGGCGACCTCCTCGCCGCCCACCGCGCGCAGGGCGGCTCGGCCGGCGCCCCCAGCCTCCTCGAAGTGCGGGCCCAGGTCGACGAGGCCGCCGCCGAACTCGCCGAACTCACCGCCCGCGCCGAGGAGCTGGCCCGTACCCGGGAAGAGGCCGCGGAACGCCGCGGCGCCGCCGCCGCCCTCGCCGAGGAACTCGACCGGGCCCGCCGCGCCGCCGACCGGGAGAGCGCCGCCGTCGCCCAGTCCCTCGGCCGCCTCGCCGGACAGGCCAGGGCCGCCGAGGGCGAGGCCGAGCGGACCGCCGCCGCCGTCGCCCGCGCGGGGGAGGCCCTCCGGGACGCCACCGACCAGGCCGAGGAACTCGCCGCCCGGCTGCTGGCCGCCGAGGAACTCCCCGCCGAGGAGGAGCCCGACACCGCCGTCCGGGACCGGCTCGCCATCGACGGCTCCAACGCCCGCCAGACCGAGATGGAGGCCCGCCTCCAGGTCCGCACCCACGAGGAGCGGGTCAAGGCCCTGGCCGGCCGCGCCGACTCCCTCGACCGCGCCGCCCGCGCCGAACGCGAGGCACGCGCGCGTGCCGAGCGCCTCCGCGCCCGCCTCCGCCACGAGGCCGCCGTCGCCCGCGCCGTCGCCGCCGGGGCCCGTACCCTCCTCGTCCACGTCGAGACGGCCCAGGGCCGCGCCGAAGGCGAGCGCGCCGAGGCCGCCGCCGCCCGCGCCGCCCGCGAACAGGACCTCGCCGCCGCCCGCGACCGGGGCCGCGCGCTCAAGACCGACCTCGACAAGCTCACCGACTCCGTCCACCGCGGCGAGGTCCTCGGCGCCGAGAAGCGGCTGCGGATCGAACAGCTGGAGGCCAGGGCCCTGGAGGAGTTCGGCGTCGACGCGGACGCCCTCGCCGCCGAGTACGGCCCCGACCAGCCCGTCCCGCCCTCCCCGCCCGCCGACGGCGCCCCCCTCCCCGACGACGCGCCCCCCGCCCCCCGCCCCTTCATCCGTTCGGAGCAGGAGAAGCGGCTCAGAGCGGCCGAGCGCGCCTTCCAGCAGCTCGGCAAGGTCAACCCGCTCGCCCTGGAGGAGTTCGCCGCCCTGGAGGAACGGCACCGCTTCCTCTCCGAGCAGCTCGAAGACCTCAAGAAGACCCGCGCCGACCTCCTCCAGGTCGTCAAGGACGTCGACCGGCGCGTCGAGCAGGTCTTCACGGAGGCGTACCACGACACCGCCCGCGAGTTCGAGGGCGTCTTCTCCCGGCTCTTCCCCGGCGGCGAGGGCCGGCTCGTCCTCACCGACCCCGCGAACATGCTGACCACCGGCGTCGACGTCGAGGCCCGCCCGCCCGGCAAGAAGGTCAAGCGGCTCTCCCTGCTCTCCGGCGGCGAACGCTCCCTGACCGCCGTCGCCCTCCTCGTCTCCATCTTCAAGGCCCGCCCCAGCCCCTTCTACGTCATGGACGAGGTCGAGGCCGCCCTCGACGACACCAACCTCCAGCGGCTCATCCGGATCATGCGCGAGCTCCAGGAGTCCTCCCAGCTCATCGTGATCACCCACCAGAAGCGCACGATGGAGGTCGCCGACGCGCTCTACGGCGTCTCCATGCAGGGCGACGGCGTCTCGAAGGTGATCAGCCAGCGGCTGCGCTGAAGTGGTGGCCGGACGAAAGGTGTGCGGAACTGGGGATCCCGGGTATCCGGAACCCCCCGGAGCTCCGGGCGACCGCCGGACCGCCACACCGAGGAGTCCATGTGACCAACGCGGAGAAGGTTCCCCCGCCGCCCTCCGAAGGCCGGGCGGCCCACCCGGACCACCTCGGGCACGTCATCTTCATCACCGCCTCCGCGGCCATGGGCGGCTTCCTCTTCGGCTACGACAGCTCCGTCATCAACGGCGCCGTCGAGGCCATCCGCGACCGCTACGACATCGGCTCCGCCACCCTCGCCCAGGTCATCGCCATCGCCCTCATCGGCTGCGCCATCGGCGCCGCCACCGCCGGCCGGATCGCCGACCGCATCGGCCGCATCCGCTGCATGCAGATCGCCGCCGTCCTCTTCTCCATCAGCGCCGTCGGCTCCGCCCTCCCCTTCGCGCTCTGGGACCTCGCGATGTGGCGCATCATCGGCGGCTTCGCCATCGGCATGGCCTCCGTCATCGGCCCCGCCTACATCGCCGAGGTCGCCCCCGCCGCCTACCGCGGCCGCCTCGGCTCCTTCCAGCAGGCCGCCATCGTCATCGGCATCGCCATCTCCCAGCTCGTCAACTACGGCATCCTCCAGCTCGCCGACGGCGACCAGCGCGGCAAGATCGGCGGCCTGGAGGCGTGGCAGTGGATGCTCGGCGTCATGGTCGTCCCCGCCCTCCTCTACGGCCTGCTCTCCTTCGCGATCCCCGAGTCCCCGCGCTTCCTCATCTCCGTCGGCCGCACCGACCGCGCCAAGGAGGTCCTCGCCGAGGTCGAGGGCGAGAGCGTGGACCTCGACCACCGGGTCGCCGAGATCGAGCAGGCCATGCGCCGCGAGCACAAGTCGACCTTCCGCGACCTGCTGGTCCCCGGCAGCCGCTTCAGCCTGCTCCCCATCGTCTGGGTCGGCATCGGCCTCTCCGTCTTCCAGCAGCTCGTCGGCATCAACGTCGCCTTCTACTACTCCGCGACGCTCTGGCAGTCCGTCGGCATCGACCCGTCGAGCTCGTTCTTCTACTCGTTCACCACGTCGATCATCAACATCATCGGCACCGTCATCGCGATGGTCCTCGTCGACCGGGTCGGCCGCCGGCCGCTCGCCCTCGTCGGCTCCGCCGGCATGGCCGTCGCCCTCGCCTTCGAGGCGTGGGCCTTCTCCGCCGACCTCGTCGACGGCAAGCTCCCCAACACCCAGGGCGTCGTGGCGCTCGTCGCCGCCCACGTCTTCGTCCTCTTCTTCGCCCTCTCCTGGGGCGTGGTGGTCTGGGTCTTCCTCGGCGAGATGTTCCCCAACCGGATCCGCGCCGCCGCCCTCGGCGTCGCCGCCTCCGCCCAGTGGCTCGCCAACTGGGCCATCACCGCCAGCTTCCCGTCGCTCTCCGACTGGAACCTCTCCGGCACCTACGTCATCTACGCGGTCTTCGCCGTCCTCTCCATCCCCTTCGTGCTCCTCTTCGTGAAGGAGACCAAGGGCAAGGCCCTGGAGGAGATGGGCTGACCGGCCGGATCAGGGGGTCCGGAGCCCCGGCAGCACCTCGTCGCAGAACAGCCGCAGGCTCCGCCACCCCTCCTCCACCGGCATCCCGCCGCACAGCGGGTGCAGCACCAGGCTCTCCAGGCCCAGCCCCGCGCACTCCTCCGGCGTCACCACCCGGTACACCCCCTCCGCCCGCAGCTCCGCCACGCTCGTCGCCGCCGACCGCACCGCCGACCGGATGTCCTTCGACTGCCAGGAGGCGTAGGTCCTGGCCTCGTGCAGGAAGTGCTCCCCGTACTCCGCCCAGGTCCGGTCCGGGTCCTCGGAGACGTGCAGCAGCGGAGTCTCCCGGCCGGGCATCATCGTCCACCCGTCGGTGCCGTACTCCGCGCACCGCGCCCGGTAGTACGCCTCCAGCTCCGGCAGGTGCGCGGAGGGGAAGAACGGCAGCCCCAGCCGGGCCGCCCGCCGCGCCGCCGCCTTCGAGGAGCCCCCGACGAGCAGCGGCGGGTGCGGCCGGGTGAAGGGCCGCGGGGTGACCCGTACGGTACGGCCCCGGTACGTGAAGGGCTCCCCGGTCCACGCGGCGAGCAGGGTCTCCAGGAGCTCGTCCTGAAGCCTCCCGCGCCGCCCCCAGTCGACCCCGCGCTCCTCGTACTCCTCCGGCCGGTAGCCGATCCCCGCCACCGTCACCAGCCGGCCCCCGCTCAGCAGGTCGAGCACCGCGACGTCCTCCGCGAGCCGCAGCGGATCGTGCAGCGGGCCGATGATCGCGGAGACGGTGACCGCGATCCGCCGGGTGGCGCCGAAGACGGCGCCCGCGAAGACGAAGGGGGAGGGGAGCCAGTTGTCCGCGACGCCGTGGTGCTCCTCGGTCTGCACCGTGTCCACCCCGTGCCCGTCGGCGTACGCGGCCATGGCCAGGGCGGCGCGGTACCGCTCCGCGAGGGCGTCGGGGGCGGCGTGCGGGGCGACGAGGTTGAACCGTACGACGCTGAAGGCCATGGGGTCCCCTCCGGGGCTCGGCTGCCGGCGAGGGGCGACCATAGCTGACGTGCCGTCAGATGAGAACGGGTGCGACCTGCCCCGCGTCCGCGCCGCGCGAAGGGGCGCGTGGCCGATACTGGACGGGTTATGGAACTCATCCTTGCTGTAGTCATCGCTCTGGTCGTCGCGGTCGCCGTGACGAGCGGGCTCGTGATCAGCGGTCGCAAGAAGAAGCAGCTGCCGCCGGCCGAGCCGCCGTCCACCCCGCCGACCATCACCGCTCCGCCCGCCGAGCCGCACGTCGGCGACGAGGCGGAGACGCCGCGGGAAGAACCACGCCGCACCGTCGAGGAGGTCGGCCTCCCCACCGCCGAGGAGGCCGCCGAGGCCCCCGCCGCGGTCGAGGACCCGGTCGTCGCGGAGGCGCCCGCCCCCGAGATCGAGGTCCCGGAGCCCACCGCCGGCCGGTTGGTCCGGCTCCGGGCCCGCCTCGCCCGCTCCCAGAACTCGCTGGGCAAGGGTCTGCTGACCCTGCTCTCCCGCGAGCACCTGGACGAGGACACCTGGGAGGAGATCGAGGAGACCCTCCTCACCGCCGACGTCGGCGTCGCCCCCACCCAGGAACTGGTCGAGCGGCTGCGCGAGCGCGTCAAGGTGCTCGGCACCCGCACCCCCGAGGAGCTGCGCGGCCTGCTCCGCGAGGAGCTGATCGCCCTCCTCGGCGACTACGACCGCACCGTGCACACGGAGAGCCCCGAGGACACCCCGGGCGTGGTCATGGTCGTCGGCGTCAACGGCACCGGGAAGACCACCACCACCGGCAAGCTGGCCCGCGTCCTCGTCGCGGACGGCAAGTCCGTCGTCCTCGGCGCGGCCGACACCTTCCGCGCCGCCGCCGCCGACCAGCTCCAGACCTGGGGCGACCGGGTCGGCGCCCGCACCGTGCGCGGCCCCGAGGGCGGCGACCCGGCCTCGATCGCCTTCGACGCGGTCAAGGAGGGCATCGCCGAGAAGGCCGACGTCGTCCTCGTCGACACCGCCGGCCGGCTGCACACCAAGACCGGCCTCATGGACGAGCTGGGCAAGGTCAAGCGGGTCGTCGAGAAGCACGGCCCGCTCGACGAGATCCTCCTCGTCCTCGACGCCACCACCGGCCAGAACGGCCTCATCCAGGCCCGCGTCTTCGCCGAGGTCGTGGACATCACCGGCATCGTCCTGACCAAGCTGGACGGCACCGCCAAGGGCGGCATCGTCGTCGCCGTCCAGCGCGAGCTGGGCGTCCCGGTCAAGCTGGTCGGCCTGGGCGAGGGCCCGGACGACCTGGCCCCCTTCGAGCCGGCCGCCTTCGTCGACGCCCTGATCGGCGACTGACGCCCCGGCCCCCGGGTCTCCATACGGAAAGGCCCCCTCCCGCTCGGGAGGGGGCCTTTCCGTACGCGCGCCCCGGGGAGGGGTGGGGGCGCGGCGCCGCGGAGATACGCCTAGGCGGTCCGGTGGCACATGTACGCGAGCGTGCCGAGCAGCAGCCGGGCCTGCGGCGGCGCCCCCGCCGTGTCCAGCGTCGGCGCCCGCAGCCAGTGCACCGGACCGAAGCCGCCCAGCTGCGACGGGGGAGCGGTGATGTGGGTGCCCGGCCCCAGGCAGTGCAGGTCGAGGTCGGCGTCGTCCCAGCCCATCCGGTACAGCAGCCGGGGCAGCTCGGCCGCCGCGCCCGGCGCGACGAAGAACCGGGCCCGGCCGGTCGGGGTCGCGCAGACCGGCCCCAGCGGCAGCCCCATCCGCTCCATCCGGACCAGCGCCCGCCGGCCCGCCGCCTCGGCGACCTCGATGACGTCGAAGGCGCGGCCCACCGGCAGCATCAGCGCCGCCCCGGGGTACGCCGACCAGGCCCTGGTCACGTCGTCGAGCGCCGCGCCCGCCGGAACGGGCGGCGCGAAGGAGAGGGGATGCGCGCC
The DNA here is from genome assembly GCF_014650175.1 of Streptomyces termitum. Classification (GTDB taxonomy): domain Bacteria; phylum Actinomycetota; class Actinomycetes; order Streptomycetales; family Streptomycetaceae; genus Streptomyces; species Streptomyces termitum. The sequence goes on along the minus strand of NZ_BMUL01000014.1, from coordinate 138,319 downwards.
GGGGGCCGTACAGGCCCGGTCGCCGCAGGAGCACTGGCCGCCCGCGGCCCGCGCGCCGGGCTGGACGTCCCAGCCCCACAGTCCGGTGTACTCGGCCACCGCGGTGCACTCGGTGGTGCGTGCGCGGCGCCGTGAGCCGGACCGCATCTCACGAATGCCGCCGATCGTGAAACCCATGCCCCCTCCAACGGGTCGGACGCTCCGGTGGTTACGACCCGGCACACCACCACTACGAAGAGTGATGCGCCGCCCTCGGTTTGCCGTGCTCTGGTGTGCTCGTGCTTCCATGCCTCCGCGGCCCCGCGTTCCCTCCGTTCCCACGGAAGAGTGGCGCGCGGTCGTGGACGGGGTGGTGCGCACCGTCGCGCGCGCCTCCTCGTGCTCCCGTCCGCCAACTCCCGGTCGCCGCCTGTCAAGTGAATCGCGAAGAGGGCCCGGCGCGTTCCCCCGAAGGGGTGGCGAATGGTGGCGTTTCTTGAAACGCCCTCACGGCAGGGGTGATCGTAGGATTACTTTCGGTATCCCGAGCCCCAGGGGGGTGTCCGCGGGCGGGTATGCCGGAGGCAACCCGGTTTCCAGTTCGAAGGAGTGGGAACCCCGGGCGGACTGCCGCGCGACAGGGCATTCTGGTAAGGGTTCGCACGACAGGCAATCAGGTGGATGGGGGCGTTCCCGTGGGCGGCAACGGCACAGACGGCACGACCGCCGGCAAGCGCCCCAACGAGCGCCTCGGCTCCTGGTTCGTCCGCAGCGGCTGGTCCAAGGGCGAACTGGCCCGCCAGGTCAACCGCAGAGCCCGCCAGATGGGCGCCCACCACGTCTCCACCGACACCTCCCGCGTCCGCCGCTGGCTCGACGGCGAACAGCCCCGCGAACCCATCCCGCGGATCCTCTCCGAACTCTTCTCCGAGCGCTTCGGCTCCGTCGTCGCCGTCGAGGACCTCGGCCTGCGCGCCGCCCACCAGTCGCCCTCCGTCTCCGGCGTCGACCTCCCCTGGGCCGGCCCGCAGACCGTCTCCCTGCTCAGCGAGTTCTCCCGCAGCGACCTCATGCTCGCCCGGCGCGGCTTCCTCGGCTCCTCGCTCCAGCTCGCCGCGGGACCCGCCCTCATCGAGCCCATGCAGCGCTGGCTGGTGCCCACCCCCGCCGGCGAGGCCGGAGCCGCCGGCACCGAGGCCCGCCGCCCCCGCCGGCTCTCTCCGATGGAACTCGACCTCCTCGAATCCACCATCTCCATGTTCCGCACCTGGGACGCCCAGTCCGGCGGCGGACTGCGCCGCAAGGCCGTCGTCGGCCAGCTCCACGAGGTCACCGACCTCCTCCAGGAGGCCCACCCGCCGGCCACCGCCAAGCGCCTCTTCACCGTCGCCGCCGAACTCGCCGAACTCGCCGGCTGGATGAGCTACGACGTCGGCCTCCAGCCCACCGCCCAGAAGTACTTCGTCCTCGCCCTGCACGCCGCCAAGGAGGCCGGCGACAAGCCCCTCGGCTCGTACATCCTCTCCTCCATGAGCCGGCAGATGATCCACCTCGGCCGCCCCGACGACGCCCTCGAACTCATCCACCTCGCCCAGTACGGCAGCCGGGACTGCGCCACCGCCCGCACCCAGGCCATGCTGTATGCGATGGAGGCCCGCGCCTACGCCAACATGGGCCAGCCCTCCAAGTGCAAGCGGGCCGTCCGGATGGCCGAGGACACCTTCTCCGACGCCGGGCTGGAGGCCGAGCCCGATCCCGACTGGATCCGCTTCTTCACCGAGGCCGAGCTCAACGGCGAGAACTCCCACTCCTACCGCGACCTCGCCTACGTCGCCGGCCGCTCCCCGACCTACGCCTCCCTCGCCGAGCCCGTCATGGAGCGGGCCGTCGCCCTCTTCGCCAAGGACACCGCCCACAAGCGCTCCTACGCCCTCAACCTCATCGGCATGGCCACCGTCCACCTGCTCAAGCGCGAACCCGAGCAGTCCGTCGTCCTCGCCGAGCAGGCCCTCGGGGTCGCCCGCTCCATCCGCTCCGAGCGCGTCAACAACCGCCTCCGCAAGACCGTCGACACCGCCGCCCGCGACTACGGCGACATCGCCGAGGTCGTCCAGCTCACCGACCGGCTCACCCAGCTCCTGCCCGAATCCGCCGAAGCCGTCTGAGCCCCGCCCCACCCCCTCCGGCCCGCCCCGCGGGCCCACCCCGCCCCGGCCGCGCAGGCCGTCCCGTACCGCCCGACTCGGCTCCCCCGCCGCACAGGTGACACGGACGGCCCGCGCGGCCGGTTCCTTTCCCCCGGACCGCCGCCGCCCGCCGCCGCACGCCCCCGGCCCCGCGCCCCGCCGTTCACGGCGGCGTAACACGCCCTCCTCCTTCGTCACCGCTCCGAAACACCGAGCGGCATCGGCGGAAACCGCGCCGCGCGAATCTCTGGCGCATGACCGGCCGACCCTCCGGCCGCCCGCCCACCGGCCCCGCCCCGGCCGGACCCGACGACGAGGAGACGCCGATGGCACCAGCCGTCACGACCCTGGCCGCGGACGCCCCCGCGCTGTCCGCCGCCAACACCGGGTTCATGCTCATCTGCTCCGCCCTGGTCATGCTGATGACCCCGGCCCTCGCCTTCTTCTACGGAGGCATGGTCCGCGTCAAGTCCACCCTCAACATGCTGATGATGAGCTTCATCAGCCTCGGGATCGTCACGGTCCTCTGGGTGCTCTACGGCTTCAGCGTCGCCTTCGGCACCGACATCGGCTCCGTCGTCGGCTGGTCCACCGACTACCTCGGCCTCAGCGGCATCGGCGTCACCGAACTCTGGGACGGCTACACCATCCCGGTCTACGTCTTCGCCGTCTTCCAGCTCATGTTCGCCGTCCTCACCCCGGCCCTCATCAGCGGCGCCCTCGCCGACCGCGTCAAGTTCACCGCCTGGGCCCTCTTCATCACCCTCTGGGCCACCGTCGTCTACTTCCCCGTCGCCCACTGGGTCTGGGGCACCGGCGGCTGGCTCTTCGAGATGGGCGTCATCGACTTCGCCGGCGGCACCGCCGTCCACATCAACGCCGGCGCCGCCGCCCTCGGCGTCATCCTCGTCATCGGCAAGCGCGTCGGCTTCAAGAAGGACCCGATGCGCCCGCACAGCCTCCCGCTCGTCATGCTCGGCGCCGGCCTCCTCTGGTTCGGCTGGTTCGGCTTCAACGCCGGCTCCTGGCTCGGCAACGACGACGGCGTGGGCGCCGTCATGTTCGTCAACACCCAGGTCGCCACCGGCGCCGCCATGCTCGCCTGGCTCGCCTACGAGAAGCTCCGCCACGGCGCCTTCACCACCCTCGGCGCCGCCTCCGGCGCCGTCGCCGGACTCGTCGCCATCACCCCCGCGGGCGGCTCCTGCTCCCCGCTCGGCGCCCTCGCCATCGGCGCGATCGCCGGACTCGTCTGCGCCCTGGCCGTCGGCCTCAAGTACCGGTTCGGCTACGACGACTCCCTCGACGTCGTCGGCGTCCACCTCGTCGGCGGCGTCATCGGCTCCCTCCTCGTCGGCCTCTTCGCCACCGGCGGCGTCCAGTCCGACGCCAAGGGCCTCCTCTACGGCGGCGGCCTGGAGCAGCTCGGCAAGCAGGCCGTCGGCGTCGGCGCCGTCCTCGCCTACTCCCTGGTCGTCTCCGCGGTCCTCGCCCTGATCATCGACAGGACCATGGGCATGCGGGTCGACGAGGACGACGAGGTCTCCGGCATCGACCAGGTCGAGCACGCCGAGACCGCCTACGACTTCAGCGGAGCCGGCGGCGGAGCCTCCGGCCGCACCCCCGCGGCCCCCGCGCCGGCCACCGCGGAGAACCCGCGGCCGAAGAACCAGAAGGTGGACGCATGAAGCTCATCACCGCCGTCGTCAAGCCCCACCGGCTCGACGAGATCAAGGAGGCCCTCCAGGCCTTCGGGGTCCACGGCCTCACCGTCACCGAGGCCAGCGGATACGGCCGCCAGCGCGGCCACACCGAGGTCTACCGGGGCGCCGAGTACACCGTCGACCTCGTCCCCAAGATCCGGATAGAGGTCCTGGTCGAGGACGAGGACGCCGAACAGCTCATCGACGTCGTCGTCAAGGCCGCCCGCACCGGCAAGATCGGCGACGGGAAGGTCTGGAGCGTCCCCGTCGAGACCGCCGTCCGCGTCCGCACCGGCGAACGCGGCCCGGACGCCCTCTAGAGGGCGACGCCCCCGGACCCGGCACCCTCCCGGACCCGGCACCCTCCCGGGAGGGGCGCTCCCCGGAGGCATGACTCCCGGGGCGCGCCTTCCAGGACGCGCCCTCCGGGGCCGGTGCCCCCGGGTCCGGCGTCCACGGGTCGTGCGCCCCCGGGTCTGCCGCCGTCCGGGTCGTGTCGGGGCGGGGCCGCCCGCGCGGCGGCGCCCTCCCGACCCGGCCCGGCGGTACGACTCCGGAGTACGGCCCCCGGGACGCCCGCCCCGGGACGCCCGCGGCGGTACGCGCGCCCGCGCCCGTACCGCCGCACCCCCTCTCCCGCCCGCAGGACGAAGGAGCCGCCGTGACCGCCTCCGTACCGCAGCACGCGACCGGGGAGGAGTACGCGGCGGAGCGCCTCGCGCTCCTCCGGGGGGAGGGCCGGCCCGGACCGGAGCGCCGCACCGCCCTCGCCCGCCTCACCGACGACTGGCTCGCCGCCCTCTTCGCCGCCGCCGCGCCCCCGCCCGGCACCGCCCTCGCCGCCGTCGGCGGCTACGGCCGCGCCGAACTCTCCCCCCGCAGCGACCTCGACCTCCTCCTGCTCCACGACGGCACCGCCACCGGCAAGGAGATCGCCGCCCTCGCCGACCGCCTCTGGTACCCCGTCTGGGACCTCGGCCTCGCCCTCGACCACGCCGTCCGCACCCCGGCCCAGGCCCGCGCCACCGCCGCCGGCGACCTCAAGGTCCAGCTCGGCCTCCTCGACGCCCGGCCCCTCGCCGGCGCCACCGGCACCGTCACCGCCCTGCGCACCGCCGCCCTCGCCGACTGGCGCGACCACGCCGCCCGCCGCCTCCCCGAACTCGCCGAACTCTGCCGCGACCGGGCCGCCCGCGCCGGCGAACTCCGCTTCCTCCTCGAACCCGACCTCAAGGAGGCCCGCGGCGGCCTCCGCGACACCCAGGCCCTGCGCGCCGTCGCCGCCTCCTGGCTCGCCGACGCCCCCCGCGACGGCCTCGACGCCGCCCGCCGCCGCCTCCTCGACACCCGCGACGCCCTCCACCTCACCACCGGCCGCGCCACCGACCGCCTCGCCCTCCAGGAACAGGACGCCGTCGCCGCCCACCTCGGCCTCCTCGACGCCGACACCCTGCTCCGCGAGGTGTACGAGGCCGCCGACACCGTCACGTACGCCTCCGACCTCACCTGGCGCGCCGTCGGCCGCGTCCTGCGCGCCCGCTCCGCACGCCCCCGGCTCCGCGCCCTCCTCGGCGGCCGCGCCCCCCAGCAGGCCCCCGCCGAACGGACCCCGCTCGCCGAGGGCGTCGTCGAGATGGACGGCGAGGCCGTCCTCGCCCGCTCCGCGAAACCCGAACGCGACCCCGTCCTCCCGCTCCGCGCCGCCGCCGCGGCCGCCCAGCACGGCCTGCCGCTCTCCCCGCACGCCGTCCGCCACCTGGCCGCCACCGCCGGACCGCTCCCCGTGCCGTGGCCCGCCGAGGCCCGCGAGGCGCTCGTCACCCTCCTCGGCGCCGGCCCCTCCACCGTCCCCGTCTGGGAGGCCCTGGAGGCCGAAGGGCTCGTCACCCGCCTGCTGCCCGACTGGGAGCGCGTCCGCCACCGCCCCCAGCGCAACCCCGTCCACACCTGGACCGTCGACCGCCACCTCGTCGAGACCGCCGTCCGCGCCGCCTCCCTCACCCGCCGCGTCGGCCGCCCCGACCTCCTCCTCACCGCCGCCCTCCTCCACGACATCGGCAAGGGCTGGCCCGGCGACCACTCCGCCGCCGGCGAGACCATCGCCCGCGACCTCGCCGCCCGCATCGGCTTCGACCGCACCGACACCGCCACCCTCGCCGCCCTCGTCCGCCACCACCTCCTCCTCGTCGACACCGCCACCCGCCGCGACCTCGACGACCCCGCCACCGTCCACGCCGTCGCCACCGCCGTCGGCACCGTCGGCACCCTGGAACTCCTGCACGCCCTCACCGAGGCCGACGCGCTGGCCACCGGCCCCGCCGCCTGGTCCGCCTGGCGCGCCTCCCTCGTCGCCGACCTCGTCAAACGCGTCGCGGGCGTCCTCGCCGGCGAACCCCTCCCCGACCCCGAGGCCGCCGCCCCCAGCGCCGAACAGGAACGCCTCGCCGTCGAGGCCCTGCGCACCGGCGAACCCGTCCTCTCCCTGCGCACCCGTCCCGAGGAACCCCTCGACGGGGACGCCCCCGAACCCGTCGGCGCGGAACTCCTCGTCGCCCTGCCCGAACGGCCCGGCGTCCTGCCCGCCGTCGCCGGCGTCCTCGCCCTCCACCGGCTCACCGTCCGCACCGCCGAACTCCGCGCCGCCCGCCTCCCCGACGGCCTCGGCACCGCCCCCGTCCTCGTCCTCGCCTGGCGGGTCGCCGCCGAGTACGGCTCCCCGCCCCCCGGCCACCGGCTCCGCGCCGACCTGCTGCGCGCCCTCGACGGCACCCTCGACATCCCCGCCCGCCTCGCCGAACGCGAGGCCGCCCACCCCCGCCGCCGGGGCGTCCCCGCCCCGCCGCCCCGCGTCACCGTCGTCCCCGAGTCCCGCCTCGCCACCGTCCTGGAGATCCGCGCCCAGGACGCCCCCGGGCTGCTCCACCGCATCGGCCGCGCCCTGGAGGGAGCGGCCGTCCGGGTCCGCAGCGCCCACGTCTCCACCCTCGGCGCCAACGCCGTCGACACCCTGTACGTGACCCGCCCCGACGGCACCCTCCTCGCCCCCGAGGAGGCCGCCGGACTGGCCCGGGAGCTGGAGAAGGCACTGGGATGACAGGTTCCTCCGGCGGGCGAGGGCTGCTCCGCCCCGGGGCCGGATACCCTGGGTGGCGACCATCCGCCCCGACCCGAGGACCGCGACCACCGTGTTCGATACGCTTTCCGACCGCCTCAGCGCGACTTTCAAGTCCCTCCGGGGCAAAGGCCGCCTCTCCGAGCAGGACATCGACAGCGCGGCCCGGGAAATCCGTATCGCCCTCCTCGAGGCCGACGTCGCCCTGCCGGTCGTCCGCGCGTTCATCAAGAACGTGAAGGAGCGGGCCCTCGGCGCCGAGGTCTCCAAGGCGCTGAACCCCTCCCAGCAGGTCATCAAGATCGTCAACGACGAGCTGGTCTCGATCCTCGGCGGCGAGACCCGCCGGCTGCGGTTCGCCAAGAACCCGCCGACCGTGATCATGCTCGCCGGTCTCCAGGGTGCCGGTAAGACCACCCTCGCCGGAAAGCTCGGCCTCTGGCTGAAGGGGCAGGGCCACTCGCCGCTGCTCGTCGCCTGCGACCTCCAGCGCCCCAACGCCGTCAACCAGCTCTCCGTCGTCGCCGACCGCGCCGGCGTCGCCTTCTACGGCCCCCAGCCCGGCAACGGCGTCGGCGACCCGGTCCAGGTCGCCAAGGACTCGATCGAGCACGCCCGGTCGAAGATGTACGACATCGTCATCGTCGACACCGCCGGCCGCCTCGGCATCGACCAGGAGCTGATGCGGCAGGCCGCGGACATCCGCGACGCCGTCAGCCCCGACGAGATCCTCTTCGTCGTCGACGCCATGATCGGTCAGGACGCGGTCAACACCGCCGAGGCGTTCCGCGACGGCGTCGGCTTCGACGGCGTCGTGCTCTCCAAGCTCGACGGCGACGCCCGGGGCGGTGCCGCGCTCTCCATCGCGCACGTCACCGGCAAGCAGATCATGTTCGCCTCCAACGGCGAGAAGCTGGACGAGTTCGACGCGTTCCACCCGGACCGGATGGCGTCCCGCATCCTCGGCATGGGCGACATGCTGTCGCTCATCGAGAAGGCCCAGCAGACCTTCGACGAGGAAGAGGCCGCCAAGATGGCCTCGAAGCTCGCGTCGAAGAAGGGCCAGGACTTCACCCTGGACGACTTCCTCGCCCAGATGGAGCAGGTCCGCAAGATGGGCTCCATCTCCAAGCTCCTCGGCATGCTGCCCGGCATGGGCCAGATGAAGGAGCAGATCGCCAACATCGACGAGCGGGACGTGGACCGCACGGCGGCGATCATCAAGTCGATGACCCCGGCCGAGCGCCAGGACCCGACCCTCATCAACGGCTCGCGCCGCGCCCGCATCGCCAAGGGCTCCGGCGTCGAGGTCAGCGCGGTGAAGGGCCTGGTCGAGCGGTTCTTCGAGGCCCGCAAGATGATGTCCCGCATGGCCCAGGGCGGCGGTCTGCCCGGCATGCCCGGCATGCCGGGGATGGGCGGCGGCCCCGGCCGGCAGAAGAAGCAGGTCAAGCAGGCCAAGGGCAAGCGCAAGAGCGGCAACCCGATGAAGCGGAAGGCCGAGGAGCAGGCCGCCCAGGAGAAGCGGGAGCAGGCCCAGCAGGGCGGCGCCTTCGGCCTGCCGGGCGCCGGCCAGCCCCCGCAGGACTTCGAGCTGCCGGACGAGTTCAAGAAGTTCATGGGCTGACGCCCCCGCGCCGGACGAAGGGCCCGGGCCGGTCTCGTACCCACGAGAACCGCCCCGGGCCCTTCCCCGTCCCCGACACCGCCTCCCGCCTCTTTCCGGTACGGGCTCCACACCGCCCCGCCCTTCTTCCCGGTACGGGCTCCGCGCCGCCCCGCCCTCCTTCCGGTACGGGCCCGGCTCCGTCCCGCCCCCCTCCTGGTACGGGCTCCGCGCCGCCCCCGGCTCCGCCCCGCGTGCCGCCCCGCGTGCCGCTCCCGTGGCGGCTCGTCCGCCCGGACCATCCGGAATGCCGCCTTCGTCCCGCTCTTCGATACTGGGGCCACTGCCACCCCGAGGAGAGCCCCGTGGCCAACCCCGTACCCCCGCGCGACCGGACCGACCAGCCCTGGCGCTCGGAAGGGGCCCCGCCGCCCCCGCCGCCCAAGAAGCGGATGCCGGGGGGCTGGGGCAGCCTGATCCTCACCGCGCTCGCGGTCTACCTGATCGCCAACATCGTGCTGTCGTTCTTCAACGAGGGCGACGGGCCGACGATCTCGTACACCGAGTTCGACAAGCAGGTGGCCGCCGGGAACGTCACCAAGATCTACTCCAAGGGCGACGCGATCCAGGGCCAGCTGAAGAACAAGCAGCCCGTCCCCGACGGCAAGGGCGACTACACCAAGTTCCAGACCCAGCGGCCCGCCTTCGCCGACGACCAGCTGTGGGCGCAGCTCACCAAGCAGAACGTCACGGTCACCGCCGAACCCGTGGTGCAGGAACGTTCCTTTCTCGCCAACCTCCTCCTCTCCCTCGCCCCGATGCTCCTCCTCGTCCTCCTCTGGGTCTTCATCGCCCGCCGGATGAGCGCCGGCATGGGCGGCGGAGGCGGCATGCTCGGCCGCAAGCAGCCGCCCAAACCCGTGGAACTGGAGGGCGGCCCGCGCACCACCTTCGCCGACGTCGCCGGCATCGACGAGGTCGAGGGCGAGCTCAACGACGTCGTCGACTTCCTCAAGAACCCCGACGCCTACCGGCGGATGGGCGCCAAGATGCCCCGCGGCGTCCTCCTCGCCGGCCCGCCCGGCACCGGCAAGACCCTCCTCGCCCGCGCCGTCGCGGGCGAGGCCGGCGTGCCCTTCTTCTCCGCCTCCGCCTCCGAGTTCATCGAGATGATCGTCGGCGTCGGTGCCTCCCGCGTCCGCGAACTCTTCGCCGAGGCCCGCAAGGTCGCCCCCGCGATCATCTTCATCGACGAGATCGACACCATCGGCCGGGCCCGCGGCGGCGGCTCCGGCATGGGCGGCCACGACGAGCGCGAGCAGACCCTCAACCAGATCCTCACCGAGATGGACGGCTTCAGCGGCTCCGAGGGCGTCATCGTCCTCGCCGCCACCAACCGCGCCGACGTCCTCGACCCCGCCCTCACCCGCCCCGGCCGCTTCGACCGGGTCGTCCACGTCAACCCGCCCGACCGGGGCGGCCGCGAGGCCATCCTCCGCATCCACACCCGGCAGATCCCGCTCGCCAAGGACGTCGACCTGGAGCAGGTCGCCCGCACCACCCCCGGCATGACCGGCGCCGAACTCGCCAACCTCGCCAACGAGGCCGCCCTCCTCGCCGTCAAGCGCGACCAGAAGGCCGTCACCCAGTCCGACCTCTCCGACGCCCTGGAGAAGGTCCAGCTCGGCGCCGAACGCCCCCTCGTCATGCCCGAGGAGGAGCGCCGCCGCACCGCCTACCACGAGAGCGGCCACGCCCTCCTCGGCATGCTCCAGCCCGGCGCCGACCCCGTCCGCAAGATCACCATCGTGCCGCGCGGCCGGGCTCTCGGCGTCACCCTCTCCACCCCCGACGCCGACAAGTACGCCTACACCGAGGAGTACCTGCGCGGCCGGATCATCGGCGCCCTCGGCGGCATGGCCGCCGAGCAGGTCGTCTTCGGCGTCATCACCACCGGCGCCGAGAGCGACCTGGAACAGGTCACCAACATCGCCCGGGGCATGGTCGGCCGCTGGGGCATGAGCGAGACCGTCGGCCGCCTCACCGCCATCCCGAGCGACGCCCAGCAGGCGTACGGACTCTCGGCCGCCCCCGCGACCCTCGACACCGTCGACGCCGAGATGCGCCGGATCGTCGACGAGTGCTACGAGGACGCGGTACGGCTCCTCGGCGAGCACCGCGACAAGCTGGACGCCCTCTCCGCCGCCCTCCTGGCCCAGGAGACCCTGGAGGAGGACGCGGCCTACCGCGCGGCGGGCATCGAACGCCCCGCCCCGGACCACCCCGACCCGGGCGCCGGCCCCCACCCCGAACCGCCCGCCTGAACCACGGGCCGCCACCGCCGCCGCACACGCACGCGCGCGTGGAGACGGGAGAGCCGACCGGCGCCGGCCCCGCACGCACGCGCGCGTGGAGCCGGGCCCCGTACCGCTACGGCACGCGCGCGATCACATAGCGGAAGACGTTCGGCATCCAGACCGTGCCGTCGTCCCGCCGGTGCGGGGCGAGCGCCTCCTCCAGCTCCTTCTCCACCGGTCCGGGCCCCGCGCTCCGCAGCGCCGCGTCGAAGGCGCCGGTGGAGAGCAGCCCGCGCACCGCGCTCGCCCCGTCCGCGTACCCGAAGGGACAGGCCACCCGGCCCGCCGCCACCGGCCGCAGCCCGGCCCGCGCGACCAGCGCCTCCGGGCCCGCGCCGGGCCGGTCCGCCGACCGCAGCAGCGGCTCCGCCGCGCACCGCTCCGGCGGCCCCCAGCCCGCCACGACCACCGCCGCGCCCGACTGGGCCGCCCGGGTGAGGACGGCGGGGGAGACGGCCGGGGGGAAGGCCGCGTGGAAGGCGGTCACCACGTCGTACGACCCCTCCGCGGGCGCCTCCGGCGTCACCGGCACCTCCCACCGAAGCCGCTCCACGGCCAGTTCCGCGCGCGCGGGGTCCCGCTCCGCGCCCGCGGCCGACGCGCCCCGGGCCGCCGCCATCAGCAGGGCGAGCCCGGTGCCGCAGTCCAGCCCGAGCAGCCGGGTGCCGGGCCCCACGCCGAGCCGCTCGTGGACGGCCTCGTACAGCGGGACGAGCATCCGCTCCTGGATCTCGGCCCAGTCGCGCGCGGGATGGTGCGGGAGAAGCACAGGTGTCATGGACGAGGCCCCAATCCGTGCCTGGACGACAGCCCCCCGTAGCCAGGGAACTGCGCTTCGCGTCCGCCGTCCAGCGCTGGCGCCGGCCGGGCCCGGCCCCGCGCGCCGGACCCGGTGCCCGAAGACGGGCAGCGGACCGGTAGTCTCCCCTCCCACACCACGCCCGCGCGGGCGGGAAGCGCGTGGAAAGAGCGCACGCCGGGGCCTATGCGCCCTGTGGGACGGCTCCGGATGTCTGAATACCGACTGACGGGTACGTGCAAAATATTTGAGTTGCCCCGTAATGGAACCCGGAAGCGCTCCGGCTCGTTGTACCCGACGTGAGCACGACACCACCTGTTCTCGCCGCAGAGCTGGCACAGGCGTGGGCCGACATTCAACGGCACCACCCCGAGCTGCCGGACCTCGCCGCGCCCGAGTCCCTGATCGGAGAGTCGTCGTCCGCCTGCGGCGCCGAGCTCTCCTTCGAGCGACTGCTCCACGAGGCAGTCCACGGCATCGCCGCCGCCCGGGGTGTCCGCGACACCTCCCGCGCCGGCCGCTATCACAACCGGAGGTTCCTCGCGATCGCCGAGGAGATGGGCCTCGACCACCCCGAGGAGCCGCACGCCAGCAGCGGCTTCTCCCTGGTCACGCTCAACCCCGAGGCGAAGCGCCGCTACCGGCCGACCATCGAGCGGCTCCAGCGCGCGCTCAAGGCCCACACCGTCGCCACCGCGGCCGACACCAAGCGCTCCTTCCGCGGACCGGCCGCCCGGCACGGCTCCTCCGGAGGCGGCGTGCGGGTCAAGGCCGTCTGCGACTGCGGGCGCAACGTGCGCGTGGTCCCGTCGGTGCTGGCCCAGGCCCCGATCGTGTGCGGAGGGTGCGGCAAGCCCTTCCGCATCCCCGAGACGGTGGGCGCCGCGAGCTGACCCCGTGAGGTGTGGCAGAATGGTCAGCTGTACTCGACAGTCGCACAGGACCCCTCTCTCCTCCGGCTGACGCGTCCATCGGGCACCCGAGTACCGCAACCCCACGTGGCATCTCAAGTGCCCCACCACGTCAAGACCAGGAGACACCACTCCAGTGGCAGTCAAGATCAAGCTCAAGCGCCTCGGCAAGATTCGCCAGCCTCACTACCGCATCGTCGTCGCCGACGCCCGCACCCGCCGTGACGGCCGCGCGATCGAAGAGATCGGCATCTACCACCCGACGTACAACCCGTCGCGTATCGAGGTCGACTCCGAGCGCGCGCAGTACTGGCTCTCCGTCGGCGCCCAGCCGACCGAGCCCGTCCTCGCCATCCTCAAGCTCACCGGCGACTGGCAGAAGCACAAGGGCCTCCCGGCCCCGGAGAAGCCGCTGCTCTCCCCGGTGACCAAGGAAGAGAAGCGCGCTTCCTTCGACGAGTTCGCCAAGGCTCTCGAGGGCGGCGACGACAAGGGTGAGGCCATCACCCCGAAGGCCAAGAAGGCCAAGGCGGACGAGGCCGAGGCCGAGTCGACCGAGTCGACCGAGGCCTGAGCATGCTCGAGGAGGCTCTCGAGCACCTCGTGAAGGGCATCGTCGACAACCCCGACGACGTGCAGGTCGCCTCGCGCACCCTGCGTCGCGGCCGCGTGCTGGAGGTCCGGGTCCACCCCGACGACCTCGGCAAGGTGATCGGCCGCAACGGCCGCACCGCGCGTGCGCTGCGGACCGTCGTGGGCGCCATCGGCGGCCGTGGCATCCGCGTCGACCTCGTCGACGTGGACCAGGTCCGCTGAAAGTTTGACACCGGCACGGGCCGGGGAGGGCAGACCGCCCTCCCCGGCCCGTTGCCGTACGACAGGAGAGTTCACCAGTGCAGTTGGTAGTAGCGCGGATCGGCCGCGCCCACGGGATCAAGGGCGAGGTCACCGTCGAGGTCAGGACCGACGAGCCCGAGCTGCGGCTCGGCCCCGGCGCCGTCCTCCTCACCGACCCGGCCTCCACCGGGCCGCTCACCATCGAGACCGGCCGGGTGCACAGCGGCCGCCTCCTGCTGCGCTTCGAGGGCGTCCGCGACCGGACCGCCGCCGAAGCCCTGCGCAACACCCTCCTCATCGCGGAGATCGACCCCGAGGAACTGCCCGAGGAGGAGGACGAGTACTACGACCACCAGCTCATGGACCTCGACGTGGTCCTCGCCGACGGCACCGAGATCGGCGTCATCACGGAGATCTCCCACCTGCCCTCGCAGGACCTCTTCATCGTCGAACGCCCCGACGGCACCGAGCTGATGATCCCCTTCGTCGGCGAGATCGTCACCGAGATCGACCTGGAGAACCAGCGGGCCGTCATCGACCCGCCGCCCGGCCTCATCGACGACCGCGCGGAGATCGCCTCCGCCCGCGACGCCGAGACCGAAGGCGAGTGAGGACATGAGGCTCGACGTCGTCACGATCTTCCCCGAGTACCTCGACCCGCTGAACGTCTCGCTCGTCGGCAAGGCCCGCGCGCGCGGCCGGCTCGACGTCCACATCCACGACCTGCGGGAATGGACCTACGACCGGCACAACACGGTCGACGACACCCCCTACGGCGGCGGCCCCGGCATGGTCATGAAGACCGAGCCCTGGGGCGACGCCCTCGACCAGGTCCTCGCCGACGGCTACGAGGCCGGCGCCCACGGCCCCGCCCTCGTCGTCCCCACCCCCAGCGGCCGGCCCTTCACCCAGGCACTCGCCGTCGAACTCTCCGAGCGGCCCTGGCTGGTCTTCACCCCCGCCCGCTACGAGGGCATCGACCGCCGCGTCATCGACGAGTACGCCACCCGCCTGCCCGTCTACGAGGTCTCCATCGGCGACTACGTCCTCGCCGGCGGCGAGGCCGCCGTCCTCGTCGTCACCGAGGCCGTCGCCCGCCTCCTCCCCGGCGTCCTCGGCAACGCCGAGTCGCACCGCGACGACTCCTTCGCCCCCGGCGCCATGGCCAACCTCCTGGAAGGCCCCGTCTACACCAAGCCGCCCGAGTGGCGCGGCCGGGAGATCCCCGACGTCCTGCTCAGCGGCCACCACGGCAAGATCGCCCGCTGGCGCCGCGACGAGGCGTTCCGCCGCACCGCGGCCAACCGGCCCGACCTCATCGAGCGCTGCGACCCCGCCTCCTTCGACAAGAAGGACCGCGAGACCCTCTCGATCCTGGGCTGGGCCCCCGAGCCCGGCGGCCGATTTTGGCGCAGGGTCGAGGGCGTGGAAGAATAGGCGACTGCCGTGCGTCCGGCGCGCGCCCCTGCCACAGGGGGAGCCGCCCGCCATCGACCGCACGGCGATCCATCGATTCGTACCTCACCGCTGATGGCCTGTGGCATCGGCGAGGAAAGAGACCTCCATGGCCTCCCTGCTCGACCAGGTGAACGCGGCTTCCCTCCGCTCCGACCTGCCCTCCTTCCGTCCCGGCGACACCGTGAACGTCCACGTGCGCGTCATCGAGGGCAACCGCTCCCGTATCCAGCAGTTCAAGGGCGTCGTCATCCGCCGCCAGGGCTCCGGCGTCTCCGAGACCTTCACCGTCCGCAAGGTCTCCTTCTCCGTCGGCGTCGAGCGGACCTTCCCGGTCAACAGCCCGATCTTCGAGAAGATCGAGCTCGTGACCCGCGGTGACGTCCGTCGCGCCAAGCTCTACTACCTCCGCGAGCTGCGCGGCAAGGCCGCCAAGATCAAGGAGAAGCGCGACAACTGAGCTCCGGCTCACCCCTCGCGCGACGCTTCACGCTCCTCGTACAGGCGGGCCGGATAGGCTCACCCCCCGATGGACACCGAAGCACAGCACACGGAGCGCGACCCCTCCTCCCCGGCGGATCCCCCAGTGGATCCCGCCACGGACGACGGGTCGCGCTCCGTGCGCGTTCCCGGGACGCCCGACGGCGACGCCCCCTCCGAGGATCCGGAGGAGACCTCCGGGGACGACCCCGCCGAGCGCGGCCCCTCCTGGCTGCGCACCGGCCTGACCGGCGCCGCCTGCGTGGTCCTCCTGCTGCTCGTCAGCCACTTCGTCGCCCAGCCCTTCCTGATCCCGAGCCGCTCCATGGAACCCACCCTCCAGGTCGGCGACCGGCTCCTCGTCAACAAGCTGGCGTACCGTTTCGGCAACGAGCCGGCCCGGGGCGACGTCGTCGTCTTCGACGGCACCGGATCCTTCGTCCCGGAACAGCCCGCGGGCAATCCCGTCACCGGCCTCCTGCACGACGCCGCGGCCTCTCTCGGCCTCGCCGCCCCCGACGAGACCGACTTCGTCAAGCGCGTCGTCGGCACCGGCGGCGACCGGGTCGTCTGCTGCGACACGGACGGCCGGATCAGCGTCAACGGCACCCGCGTCGAGGAGCCGTACCTCGCCCCCGGCGACCGGCCCTCCGACGTCCCCTTCGACATCGTCGTCCCCCCGGGCACCCTCTGGGTGATGGGCGACCACCGCAGCCAGTCCAGCGACTCCCGCGACCACCTCGGCAGCCCCGGCGGCGGCATGGTCCCCGTCGACCGGGTCGTCGGCCGCGCCGCCTGGATCGTCTGGCCCGTCGGCCGCTGGACCGCGTTCGAGCGGACCGGAGCCTACGACTCCGTACCGGCGCCGCCGGCCGCCGGGCACCCGACCGGGCCCCGGGGGAGCGGGCATGGGTAGCCACGGCCGCCGGGCGGACGCCGGACCGGACGACGCGGCGGCCCCGCCCGGCCGGGCCGACCGGCGCCGGCTGGCCCGCCGGGTCAAGCGGCGCCGGCAGCGCTCCGCACTCCGCGAGATCCCCCTCCTGGTCGGGGTCGCGGTGCTCATCGCGCTCGTCCTCAAGACCTTCCTCGTCCAGGCGTTCGTCATCCCGTCCGGCTCCATGGAGCAGACCATCCGGATCGACGACCGGGTCCTCGTCGACAAGCTCACCCCGTGGTTCGGCTCCGCACCGCAGCGCGGGGACGTCGTCGTCTTCAAGGACCCCGGCAGCTGGCTCCACCAGGAGACGGCCCCCGCCACCGAGGACCCGATCGGCGTCAAACAGCTCAAACAGGCGCTCACCTTCATCGGGCTGATGCCCTCCGCCGACGAACGGGACCTCATCAAGCGGGTCGTCGCCGTCGGCGGCGACACCGTCCGCTGCTGCGGCAAGGACGGCCGGCTCACCGTCAACGGCACCCCGATCGACGAGCCCTACCTGTACCCCGGCAACCAGCCCTCCGCCATCCCCTTCGAGGTGAAGGTCCCCGAGGGCCGGATCTTCGTCCTCGGCGACCACCGCGCCGACTCCGCCGACTCCCGCTACCACCTGGACGAACCGGGCCGGGGCACGATCGCCGAGGAGCAGGTCGTGGGGCGCGCCGTGGTGATCGCCTGGCCCTTCGGCCACTGGCGCCGCCTGGAGGAGCGCGACGCCTTCGCCGCGGTGCCGGACGCGCCCGCGGATGCCGGGACCGCACGCGGCATCCCGCATACTGAGTCCTCGCGGAACGCGAACGGATCGCCCCGGCCGCCGACCCCCGGGGAACTCCTGCTCGTTATGGGAATGGCGGGCCTGTTCCTGTTCCGGGACGGGCGGACGCACGAATCGAGGAGTGGACGTGGGGGAAGTGACCGTCGGCGCCCGTTCCGGACAGGACGGGCCCGAGGACAGGGCCGACGGGGCCAGAGGTGAGAGCGTGACGGAAGACAACAGCGGCGACAGCACACCGGCGCCCGGCGAGAACCCGGACACGACCGACGAGGACACCGGCGGACGTCCCCAGAAGCCGCGTTCCTTCTGGAAGGAACTGCCGCTCCTGATCGGCATCGCGCTCATCCTCGCGCTGCTGATCAAGACCTTCCTGGTGCAGGCGTTCTCGATTCCCTCGGAATCGATGATGAACACCCTCAAGAAGGGCGACCGGGTCCTCGTCGACAAGCTGACGCCGTGGTTCGGCTCCGAACCCGAGCGCGGCGAGGTCGTCGTCTTCCACGACCCGGGCGGCTGGCTGGAGACCGCGGAGACCCCCGCCCCCAACGCCCTCCAGAAGTTCCTCAGCTTCATCGGCCTCATGCCGTCCGCCGAGGAGAAGGACCTCATCAAGCGGGTCATCGCCGTCGGCGGCGACACCGTCTCCTGCAAGGAGGGCGGCAAGGTCGTCCTCAACGGCAAGGAACTCGACGAGACCTCCTACCTGTACCCGGGCTCCATGCCCTGCCAGGACTCCTTCGGCCCGATCAAGGTCCCCGAGGACCGCATCTGGGTCATGGGCGACAACCGCCAGAACTCCCTGGACTCCCGCTTCCACCAGGAGCTCCCCGGCGGCGGCACCGTCGCCCAGGACCAGGTCGTCGGCCGCGCCATCGTCGTCGCCTGGCCCGTCAACCGCTGGTCCACCCTCCCCGTCCCGGCCACCTTCGACCAGCCCGGACTCGCCGCCGCCGCGGCACCGGCCGCCCTCGGCCTCGCCGGGGCGCTGCCCCTGGTCCTGTGGCGCCGCAAGAAGCGCACCGCACGGCATACCGCCGAGTAGTGACCCGCGGGTAGGGTGCCGTCCCGGAACGTCGACAGACCTCTGGGGTGCCCATGAGCGGAACGACCGGCAGCGGGACGGCCGGAAGCGGTACGGGAAAGCGTGACGGCCACGGCCGCCTCGGCAGCGTGCTGTCGGGGCTGGTCGTGGCCGTCGGCTGTCTCCTCTTCCTCGGCGGCTTCGCCGCGGGGGCCCTGCTCTACCGGCCCTACACCGTGCCCTCCGACTCCATGACCCCCACCCTCGCCGTGGGCTCCAAGGTCCTCGCCCAGCGCGTCGACGGCACGGACGTCAGGCGCGGCGACATCGTCGTCTTCGAGGACCCCCTCTGGGGCGGCGTCCCCATGGTCAAGCGGGTCGTCGCCGTCGGCGGCGACACCGTCGCCTGCTGCGGCGAGGGCGACCGGCTCACCGTCAACGGCACCCCGGTCGACGAGCCGTACCTCGCCCCCGGCCTCGACGGCTCCCCGCGCGCCTCCGCCGAGGACTTCTCCGCCACCGTCCCCGACGGCAGCCTCTTCCTCCTCGGCGACGACCGCTTCACCTCCCTCGACTCCCGCACCCACCTGGAGGACGCCGCCCAGGGATCGGTGCCGCGCACCAGCGTCGTCGCCCGCGTCGACGCCGTCGTCTGGCCCGCCCCCGGCTCCCTCGTCGAGCGCCCCGCCGGCTTCGCCGCCCTGCCCGGCGGCACCTCCGAACCCGGCCCGGTGGCCCTCCTCCTGACCTCCGTCGCGGCCGGCGCCGTCCTGGTCCTGGCCGGCGCCGCGTACGGCCCCGTCGCCGGCCTCCTGCGCCGCCGCGCACCCGCCCGCGAGAGGACGACATGACAGACGGCACGACGGACGACGACGCGACGGACGGGGACGGTACGGAGCCGGGGGAGACGCCCGACGAACGGCGGCAGGTCGCCCGGGTCATCCTCCTCGACCCCGACGACCGCCTCCTCCTCCTGCACGGACACGAACCCGACGACCCGTCCGTCACCTGGTGGTTCACCCCCGGCGGCGGTCTGGAGGGCGACGAGAGCCACGCCCAGGCCGCCCTGCGCGAACTGGCCGAGGAGACCGGCATCACCGACGCCGAACTCGGCCCCGTCCTCTGGCGCCGCCACTGCGCCTTCCCCTTCGCCGGCCGCCGCTGGGAACAGGACGAGTGGTACTTCCTCGCCCGCGTCCACCGCACCGGCCCCGCACCCGGCCCCCGCGCCCTCACCGACCTGGAGACCCGCAGCCTCTCCGGCCTGAGATGGTGGACCTCCGCCGAACTGTCGGCGGCCCATGAGACCGTGTACCCCATCAGGCTCGCCGAGCTGCTGCGCACGCTGCTCGACGAGGGACCCCCCGGGTCGCCCGTGGTTCTCGCCCCCGAAATCGTCCAGGGGCGCGGACGGCTGGCGCACAATAGGGGGACGCACGGCTGAAGGGGAACATGCCATGAGCGCCGAGGACCTCGAGAAGTACGAGACCGAGATGGAGCTGAAGCTCTACCGGGAGTACCGAGACGTCGTCGGGCTGTTCAAATACGTCATCGAGACCGAGCGGCGCTTCTACCTCACCAACGACTACGAGATGCAGGTGCACTCGGTCCAGGGCGAGGTCTTCTTCGAGGTCAGCATGGCCGACGCCTGGGTCTGGGACATGTACCGGCCGGCGAGGTTCGTGAAGCAGGTCCGCGTGCTCACCTTCAAGGACGTGAACATCGAGGAGCTCAACAAGAGCGACCTCGAACTGCCCGGCAGCTGACCGGACGCGTACGCCGTCCGGCAGCTCCCCGTCCGTCACTCACCCGTGTGAGTGACGGACTTTTCATGTACGGCCCGCTTGTCCACAGCCCCGCACGCGGTCCGGATCCCTCCGTCACAGTCGGTGACGGAGGTGGTCCCGATGAACACGACCGCACGCACGACCGCACACACCCCCGCGCCCGGGTCCGTACCCGACGCCCCCGCCCTCGCCCCCACACCGGCCCCCGTACGCACCCCCGCGTCCGGACGCCACCGCAGCCGCGCCGCCCGCGCGCTCGGACGGTACGGAGAAGACCTGGCGGCCCGCCGGCTCACCGCCACCGGCCTGCGCGTCCTCGCCCGCAACTGGCGCCACGGCCGCACCGGAGAGATCGACATCGTCGCCCGCGACGGCGACACCCTCGTCATCTGCGAGGTGAAGACCCGCCGCGACGGCCGCTTCGAACACCCCATGGCCGCCGTCACCCCCGAGAAGGCCGCCCGACTCCGCCACCTCGCCGCCTGCTGGCTCGACCGCAGCGGCACCCCACCACCCCCCGGCGGCGTCCGCATCGACCTCGTCGGCATCGTCCTGCCCCGGCGCGGCGCCCCCGTCCTCACCCACGCCCGAGGGGTGGCCTGATGGGATTCGCCCGCACCTGCTCCGTCGCCCTCGTCGGCGTCGAAGGCGTCCTCGTCGAGGTCCAGGCCGACCTCGAACCCGGCGTCGCCGCCTTCACCCTCGTCGGCCTCCCCGACAAGAGCCTCAGCGAAAGCCGCGACCGCGTCCGCGCCGCCGTCGTCAACTCCGGCGCCGAATGGCCCCAGAAGAAGCTCACCGTCGGCCTCAGCCCCGCCTCCGTCCCCAAGAGCGGATCCGGCTTCGACCTCGCCGTCGCCGCGGCCGTCCTCGGCGCCGCCGAACGCATCGACCCCCGCTCCATCGCCGACCTCGTCCTCATCGGCGAACTCGGACTCGACGGCCGCGTCCGCCCCGTCCGGGGCACCCTGCCCGCCGTCCTCGCCGCCGCCGACGCCGGCTACCACCAGGTCGTCGTCCCCGAACAGACCGCAGGCGAAGCCGCCCTCGTCCCCGGCGTCTCCGTCCTCGGCGTCCGCACCCTCCGCCAACTCATCGCCATCCTCGCCGACGAACCCGTCCCCGACGAGGAACCCGTCGTCGAAGGCCGCCCCGACCCCATGCTCGCCGGACTCCTCGTCCCCGGCGCGGGCATCGGCACCGGACTCGCCCCCGACCCCGGCGAAGGCCCCGACCTCGCCGACGTCGCCGGACAGCACACCGCCCGCCGCGCCCTGGAGATCGCCGCCGCCGGCGGCCACCACCTGTTCCTCACCGGACCGCCCGGAGCAGGAAAGACCATGCTCGCCGAACGACTCCCCGGCATCCTCCCGCCCCTCACCCGCCAGGAATCCCTCGAAGTCACCGCCATCCACTCCGTCGCCGGCATCCTTCCGCCCGGCGAACCCCTCGTCCGCCGCGCCCCCTACTGCGCACCCCACCACTCCGCCACCATGCAGTCCCTCGTCGGCGGCGGAAACGGCATCCCCCGGCCCGGCGCCGTCTCCCTCTCCCACCGGGGCGTGCTGTTCCTCGACGAAGCCCCCGAGTTCTCCACCAAATCCCTCGACTCCCTGCGCCAGCCCCTCGAATCCGGACACGTCGTCATCGCCCGCACCGCCGGCGTCGTCCGCCTCCCCGCCCGCTTCCTCCTCGCCCTCGCCGCCAACCCCTGCCCCTGCGGCCGCCACACCCTCCACGGCGCCGGCTGCGAATGCCCGCCCGCCGCCGTCCGCCGCTACCAGGCCCGCCTCTCCGGCCCCCTCCTCGACCGCATCGACCTCCGGGTCGAAGCCGAACCCGTCACCCGCGCCGACCTCCTCGGCCAGGGCGGCCGGGGCGAACCCACCGGCACCGTCGCCGACCGCGTCCGCGAAGCCCGCGCCCGCACCACCGCCCGCCTCACCGGCACCCCCTGGACCCTCAACAGCGAGATCCCCGGCCACGAACTCCGCACCCGCCACCTCACCGCCCCCGGCGCCCTCGCCCACGCCGAACGCGACGTCGAACGCGGCCTGCTCACCGCCCGCGGCCTCGACCGCGTCCTCCGCGTCGCCTGGACCATCGCCGACCTCGCCGGCCACGACCGGCCCGACCGCGACGACATCGCCCTCGCGCTCGAACTCCGCACCGGCATCACCCGGGGCGTCCCCCTCACCACCGGAGAGCGCCGATGACCGCCCCCGACCACGAGCGACTCGCCCGCGCCGCCCTCACCCGCGTCCTCGAACCCGGCGACGAACAGGCCGGCCGCGCCCTGCGCGCCCACGGCGCCCCCGCCCTCCTCGACCTCCTCGGCGCCGCCACCCCGCCCCCGCTCCCCGGCGTCGGCCCCCGCCGCCTCGCCGGCTGGCACCACCGCGCCCGCACCACCACCCCCGAAGCCGACCTCGACGACATCACCCGCCTCGGCGGCCGCTTCCTCGTCCCCGGCGACCCCGAATGGCCCCGCCAGCTCGACGACCTCGGCGACGCCCGCCCCCTCGGCCTCTGGCTCCGCGGCCCCGCCTCCCTGCGCACCTGGGCCCTGCGCTCCGTCGCCCTCGTCGGCGCCCGCGCCTGCACCCCCTACGGCGCCCACCTCGCCACCGACCTCGCCGCCGGACTCAGCCGGCACGGCTGGATCGTCGTCTCCGGCGCCGCCTACGGCATCGACGGCGCCGCCCACCGGGGCGCCCTCGCCGCCGGCGGAGCCACCGCCGCCGTCCTCGCCAGCGGCGTCGACACCCCCTACCCCCGGGGCCACACCAGCCTCCTCGACCGCATCGCCCGCCAAGGACTGCTCATCGGCGAACTCCCGCCCGGCAGCCACCCCACCCCCAGCCGCTTCATCCTCCGCAACCGCGTCATCGCCGCCCTCACCCGCGGCACCGTCGTCATCGAGGCCCGGCACCGCAGCGGCTCCCTCGCCACCGCCCGCGCCGCCACCCGCCTCGGCCGCCACACGATGGCCGTCCCCGGCCCCGTCACCAGCGACCTCTCCACCGGAACCCACGCCCTCATCCGGGACGGCGCCACCCTCGTCACCGACGCCGACGAGATCATCGAACTCGTCGGCGCCATCGGCGACCTCGCCCCCGCCCGGCGCGGCCCCGTCCTCCCCCGCGACCTCCTCCACCCCGCCACCGCCCAGGTCCTCGAAGCCCTCCCCACCCGCACCCCCGCCCCCACCACCGAGATCGCCCGCTGCGCCGGAACCACCCCCGACGAGGCCCTCGCCCGGCTGTACGAACTCCACGCCCTCGGTCACGCGGAACGGGACGTCGACGGATGGAGGTTGACGAACAGGGACAAGCCGGGGTCGAACGTGCGGCGAGGCGGTACTTGACCCGGAGCATTCGGGTGAAAAGGTGAAGGCGATGAGCAATCGAGTTCTCTCGGCCGTACCCGAGGGGCCGACGCGCGCCACGGCCCCGGTTCGAAGATGTGGCCGACCACGCCCACCCCGCCCGGCGCCGTCCACCCCCGTTCGCTCACCGCGACAGCGCACTCACGCTACGCTCACCCCCAATCCCCGCAGGACACCCCGACCGACACACCCGACAGCAGAACGGCTCAAGGCGACGCATGCCCCAGCACACCTCCGGGTCTGACCGCGCCGCGGTGCCCCCCGCAGCCCGGGGCACCGCGAGGCCGCCCGCGCCGACCTCGCTCGACGAGCTGTGGCGCTCCTACAAGGCCACCGGCGACGAGCGGCTGCGGGAGCAGCTGATCCTGCACTACTCGCCCCTCGTCAAATACGTCGCCGGACGCGTCAGCGTCGGCCTGCCCTCCAACGTCGAACAGGCCGACTTCGTCTCCTCCGGGGTCTTCGGGCTCATCGACGCCATCGAGAAGTTCGACGTCGAGCGCGCCATCAAGTTCGAGACCTACGCCATCACCCGCATCCGCGGCGCGATGATCGACGAACTGCGCGCCCTCGACTGGATCCCCCGCTCCGTCCGCCAGAAGGCCCGCAACGTCGAGCGCGCCTACGCCACCCTCGAAGCCCAGCTCCGCCGCACCCCCAGCGAGAGCGAGGTCGCCGCCGAACTCGGCATCCAGCTCGAAGAACTCCACGCCGTCTTCAGCCAGTTGTCCCTCGCCAACGTCGTCGCCCTCGAAGAGCTCCTGCACGTCGGCGGCGAGGGCGGCGACCGCCTCTCCCTCATGGACACCCTGGAGGACACGGCCGCCGACAACCCCGTCGAGGTCGCCGAGGACCGCGAACTGCGCCGACTGCTGGCCCGCGCCATCAACACCCTCCCCGAACGGGAGAAGACCGTCGTCACCCTCTACTACTACGAGGGCCTCACCCTGGCCGAGATCGGCCACGTCCTCGGCGTCACCGAGAGCCGCGTCAGCCAGATCCACACCAAATCCGTCCTCCAGCTCCGCGCCAAACTGGCCGACGTCGGACGCTGAGCCCGCCCCACCGGTCGTACAGTGGAGCCGTGCCCAGGATTCGAGCGGCCTCGGTGGCCGAGCACCGGACCATGCAGCGCGGCGCCCTCCTGGACGCCGCGCGTTCCCTGTTGTCCGAGGGCGGGACGGAGGCGCTGACCTTCCCCGCACTCGCCGAGCGCACCGGACTCGCCCGCTCGTCGGTCTACGAGTACTTCCGCTCCCGCGCCGCCGTCGTCGAAGAGCTCTGCGCCGTCGACTTCCCCGTCTGGGCCGCCGAGGTCGAGGCCGCCATGGCCGCCGCCGACACCCCCGAGGCCAAGGTCGAGGCGTACGTCCGCACCCAGCTCGACCTGGTCGGCGACCGCCGCCACCGGGCCGTCGTCGCCATCTCCGCCGGCGAGCTCGACGACGGCGCCCGCGAGAAGATCCGCGCCGCCCACGGCGGCCTCGTCACCCTCGTCGTCGAGGCCCTCGCCGCCCTCGGCATGCCGGAACCCCGCCTCGGCGCCATGCTCCTCCAGGGCGTCGTCGACGCGGCCGTCCGCCGCCTCGAACTCGGCGCCGCCGAGGACCCCGCCCGCATCGCCGAAGCCGCCGTCTCCATGGCCCTCCACGGCGCCACCGGCCCCTCCGCCTGACCTTCCCTCCCTTTCCGTTTCCCCCTCCCCCCTCCCCCTCCCTCCCCCCCCGCCCACCCCACCCCTCCCTCCCCGCGCCTCACCGCCTGAGGGGGAGGAGGCGGGACGGGCTCCGGTGGAGGAGGCGGAGGGGGTCGAGGTAGGTGCGGTCGCGCAGGAGGCCCCAGTGGAGGCAGGTGCGGGGGCAGTGGGTGCCGGGGGAGACGCGGGCCAGGGGGGTGCCGGCGGGGACGCGGTCGCCGGGTTTCACGAGGGGGGTGACCGGGGTGAAGGTGGTGCGGAGCGGGGGCGTACCGGTGCCGGAGAGGGTGAGGGTGACGGCGCCGCGGCCGCCGACGGGGCCGGCGAAGGTGACGGTGCCCGCGGCGGGGGCGAGGACGGTGGTGCCCTCGGGGGCGGCGAGGTCGACGCCGCGGTGGCCGGGGGCGTAGGGGCCGGCGGGCGGGTGCCAGCCGCGCACCACGTCGGGGGGTGGCGGGCCGACGGGCCAGAGGGTCAGCAGGGCGAGCAGGAACGTGGTCGTGGTGTGCATGGGACGAGCCTGCCCGGGGTGGGCGGGGTGTGCCGGGGGCGGCCGTTTTCTGTGGACGACCGGGTGGCTGTGGACAACGCCGTCACCCGGGGCTCCCGGGGTCCCGTACACTTTCTACGGCGACCCGGGTCACCGGGTCGACTTCGCACGCCCCGCCATCGGTCGCTCGCGGCGGGTGGCAGCGCCTTTCGGTCCTTCGTGGCACGGCGCGCCGGGGCGTCAGGAACACAACCGAGAAACCCAAGGAGATACGGCCATGGCCGTCGTCACGATGCGGGAGCTGCTGGAGAGCGGCGTCCACTTCGGTCACCAGACCCGTCGCTGGAACCCGAAGATGAAGCGCTTCATCTTCACCGAGCGCAACGGCATCTACATCATCGACCTGCTCCAGTCGCTGTCGTACATCGACCGCGCCTTCGAGTTCGTCAAGGAGACCGTCGCCCACGGCGGCTCCGTCATGTTCGTCGGTACGAAGAAGCAGGCCCAGGAGGCCATCGCCGAGCAGGCGACGCGTGTCGGCATGCCGTACGTCAACCAGCGTTGGCTCGGTGGCATGCTCACCAACTTCTCCACCGTCTACAAGCGTCTGCAGCGCCTCAAGGAGCTTGAGCAGATCGACTTCGAGGACGTCGCCGCCTCGGGTCTCACCAAGAAGGAGCTCCTGGTCCTCTCCCGCGAGAAGGCCAAGCTGGAGAAGACCCTCGGTGGTATCCGCGAGATGCAGAAGGTGCCCAGCGCCGTCTGGATCGTCGACACCAAGAAGGAGCACATCGCCGTCGGCGAGGCTCGCAAGCTCAACATCCCGGTCGTCGCGATCCTCGACACCAACTGCGACCCCGACGAGGTCGACTACAAGATCCCGGGCAACGACGACGCGATCCGCTCCGTCACCCTGCTCACCCGCGTGATCGCCGACGCCGTCGCCGAGGGCCTCATCGCCCGTTCCGGTGCCGCGACCGGTGACTCGAAGCCGGGCGAGAAGGCCGCCGGCGAGCCCCTCGCCGAGTGGGAGCGCGACCTGCTCGAGGGCGAGAAGAAGGCCGACGAGCCCGCCGCCGAGGTCCAGGCCTCCGCCGAGACCGAGAAGGCCGTCGAGGCCGAGGCCGAGGTCGAGACCCCGGCCGCCGAGGCTCCGGCCGCCGAGGCCGAGCAGGCCTGACCCTTCCGCACTCCGGAAGAAAACCACGGCAG
Source organism: Streptomyces termitum (assembly GCF_014650175.1). Taxonomy (GTDB): domain Bacteria; phylum Actinomycetota; class Actinomycetes; order Streptomycetales; family Streptomycetaceae; genus Streptomyces; species Streptomyces termitum. The sequence goes on along the minus strand of NZ_BMUL01000014.1, from coordinate 111,585 downwards.
GTGACGGCGGGGGCCCATGAAGCCCCCGCCGTCCCGCCGAAGGTCTTCGCAGATCGTTCAGACTTCGAGAGAGAAACAGACTCATGGCGAACTACACCGCCGCTGACGTCAAGAAGCTCCGCGAGCTCACCGGCGCCGGCATGATGGACTGCAAGAAGGCCCTCGAAGAGGCCGACGGCGATGTCGACAAGGCCGTCGAGGCCCTGCGCATCAAGGGCCAGAAGGGCGTCGCCAAGCGCGAGGGCCGCTCCGCCGAGAACGGCGCCGTGGTCTCCCTCATCGCCGACGACAACACCTCCGGCGTCATCGTCGAGCTGAAGTGCGAGACGGACTTCGTCGCCAAGGGTGACAAGTTCCTCGCCGTCGCCAACGCCCTCGCCGCCCACGTCGCCGCCACCAAGCCGGCCGACATCGAGGCCCTGCTCGCCTCCGAGATCGAGGCCGGCAAGACCGTCCAGGCCTTCGTGGACGAGGCCAACGCCAACCTCGGCGAGAAGATCGTCCTGGACCGCTTCGCGGCCTACGCGGACGGCTACGTCTCCGCGTACATGCACCGCACCATGCCGGACCTCCCGCCGCAGATCGGTGTCCTCGTCGAGTTCGACAAGGAGAACGCCGAGGTCGCCAAGGGTGTCGCCCAGCACATCGCCGCCTTCGCGCCGAAGTACCTCACCCGTGAGGACGTCCCGGCCGAGGTCGTCGAGTCCGAGCGCCGCATCGCCGAGGAGACCACCCGCGCCGAGGGCAAGCCCGAGGCCGCGATCGCCAAGATCGTCGAGGGTCGCGTGAACGGCTTCTTCAAGGACGCCACGCTGCTCGGCCAGCCGTACGCGCTGGACAACAAGAAGTCCGTCCAGCAGATCCTGGACGAGGCCGGTGTCACCCTGAAGCGCTTCAGCCGCATCAAGGTCGGCATCTGAGTCCTTCGCCCACGCGACGGACACCGGACCCGGGTAGGGTCTGAGACAGTCGTCCCGCCCCGCGCGGGACGACCGCGGATGTGACGAGGAGGCCATTGCCGTACGGGAAACCCACGAGGGACCCAGGGCAATGGCCTTCTTCGTATGTGCACGAGGAGATCTCCATGAATCAGGGCGCCGTACAGGGCGACGACAACAGCGACAAGAAGCTCGGCCGCTACATGCTGAAGCTGTCCGGGGAAGCCTTCTCCGGCGGCACCGGTCTCGGCGTCGACCCCGACGTCGTGCACGCCATCGCGCGCGAGATCGCGGCCGTCGTCCGGGACGGCGCCGAGATCGCGATCGTGATCGGCGGAGGAAACTTCTTCCGCGGTGCCGAGCTCCAGCAGCGCGGCATGGACCGGGCCCGGTCCGACTACATGGGCATGCTCGGCACCGTGATGAACTGCCTCGCCCTCCAGGACTTCCTGGAGAAGGAGGGCATCGACTCCCGCGTCCAGACCGCCATCACCATGGGCCAGGTCGCCGAGCCGTACATCCCGCTGCGCGCCGTGCGCCACCTGGAGAAGGGCCGCGTGGTCATCTTCGGCGCTGGCATGGGCATGCCCTACTTCTCCACCGACACCACCGCCGCCCAGCGCGCCCTGGAGATCGACGCCGAGGCCCTCCTCATGGGCAAGAACGGCGTGGACGGCGTCTACGACTCCGACCCCCGGGCCAACCCCGCGGCGGTCAAGTTCGACGCGCTGGAGTACGGCGAGGTCATCACCCGGGACCTCAAGGTCGCCGACGCCACCGCCATCACCCTGTGCCGTGACAACAAGCTCCCGATCCTCGTCTTCGAACTGCTCACCGAGGGCAATATCGCCCGGGCCGTGACGGGTGAGAAGATCGGCACGCTCGTGAGCGACCAGGGCACGCGGGACTGACCCGATTCGGGAACCGCCCCGCACGGGGCTGGACGACAGCCCTGCCGGTCGTACACCGTGCAGGACACAACGCGACGAGACGCAGGAGCAAGTGGTGATCGAAGAGACCCTCCTCGAGGCCGAGGAGAAGATGGAGAAGGCCGTCGTGGTCGCCAAGGAGGACTTCGCCGCGATCCGCACCGGCCGTGCGCACCCGGCGATGTTCAACAAGATCGTGGCGGACTACTACGGTGCCATCACGCCCATCAACCAGCTGGCCTCGTTCTCGGTGCCGGAGCCGCGCATGGCCGTGGTGACCCCGTTCGACAAGAGCGCGCTGCGCAACATCGAGCAGGCGATCCGCGACTCGGACCTCGGCGTCAACCCGAGCAACGACGGCAACATCATCCGTGTGGTCTTCCCGGAGCTGACCGAGGAGCGCCGCCGCGACTACATCAAGGTCGCCAAGACCAAGGCCGAGGACTCCAAGATCTCGATCCGCTCCGTCCGCCGCAAGGCCAAGGAGACCATCGACAAGCTGGTCAAGGACGGCGAGGTCGGCGAGGACGAGGGCCGCCGCGCGGAGAAGGAGCTCGACGACACCACCGCGAAGTACGTCGCGCAGGTGGACGAGCTCCTGAAGCACAAGGAAGCCGAACTCCTCGAGGTCTGATGAACGACTCATCCTGGGGGACGCCGGCCGGTCCGGGCCGGGGCGGACCCGACCAGGGGCACGCCGTCCCGGCGGGTCCCGCCCTTGATCGGCACGCGGCGGCGCAGACTCGCCCCATGCCCATCGTGCCCGACGTACCCGCCGGCGGATTCCAGGACGGACACGGACGGGGGGCCGCCCAGCCGGGCGGTCCCCTGTTCCGTGACGAGACCCCGCACGAGCACCCGCAGGAGCCCATGCCCAGCCCCGTCCCGCCTCCTCCGCCGTCCCCGGCCCCCGCGCCGCGGCAGAAGAAGAGCGCGGGCCGGGACCTGGGCGCGGCGATAGGGGTCGGCGTCGGGCTCGGCGCGGTGATCGTCGCGTCCCTGTTCATCTGGAAGCCCGCCTTCGTCGGCGTGATCGCGGTCGCCGTGGTCGTCGGGCTGTGGGAGCTCACCTCCCGGCTCCAGGAGCGCAAGGCGATCAAGGCGCCGCTCGTGCCGCTCGCGGTCGGCGGCGCGGCGATGGTCGTCGCCGGATACGTGCGGGGCCCCGAGGGCGCCTGGGTCGCGATGGCCCTGACGGCGCTCGCGGTGCTCGTGTGGCGGATGACGGAGCCCCCCGAGGGCTACCTGAAGGACGTCACGGCGGGCGTCTTCGCCGCCTTCTACGTGCCCTTCCTGGCGACCTTCGTGGCGCTGCTGCTGACCGCCGACGACGGTCCGCAGCGGGTGCTGACCTTCCTGCTGCTCACGGTGGTCAGCGACACCGGGGCGTACGCGGTCGGCTGGCGCTTCGGCAAGCACAAGCTGGCGCCGCGGATCAGCCCCGGGAAGACCCGCGAGGGACTCTTCGGCGCGGTGGCCTTCGCGATGGCGGCAGGCGCGCTGTGCATGGAGTTCATGATCGACGACGGCGCCTGGTGGCAGGGCCTGCTGCTGGGCCTCGCGGTGGCGGCGAGCGCGACGCTCGGCGACCTCGGCGAGTCGATGATCAAGCGGGACCTCGGCATCAAGGACATGGGGACGCTGCTCCCCGGCCACGGCGGGATCATGGACCGCCTGGACTCCCTCCTGCCGACGGCCCCCGTGGTGTGGCTGCTCCTGGCGCTCTTCGTGGGCACCGGCTGACCTGCGGTTTCCTCGCACGAGGGCCCGCCACTTCCGAGTGGCGGGCCCTTCGTCGTATCTCTGCGACACTGGTAGAACCATGCCCAAGCCCGGAGAACTCACTTTCGTCGCCCCGCGCGGAGCCAAGAAGCCGCCGCGGCACCTTGCCGACCTCACGCCCGCCGAGCGGAAGGAGGCCGTCGCCGCGATCGGCGAGAAGCCCTTCCGCGCCAAGCAGCTGTCGACGCACTACTTCGCGCGGTACGCGCACGACCCCGCCGAGTGGACCGACATCCCGGCCGCCTCGCGGGAGAAGCTGGCCGGGGAGCTGCTGCCCGACCTGATGTCGGTGGTGCGGCACATCTCCTGCGACGACGACACCACCCGCAAGACCCTGTGGCGGCTGCACGACGGCACCCTCGTGGAGTCGGTGCTCATGCGCTACCCGGACCGGGTGACCATGTGCATCTCCTCGCAGGCCGGCTGCGGCATGAACTGCCCGTTCTGCGCGACCGGGCAGGCCGGGCTCGACCGGAACCTGTCCACCGCCGAGATCGTGCACCAGATCGTGGACGGCATGCGGGCCCTGCGGGACGGCGAGGTCCCCGGCGGTCCGGCGCGGCTGTCGAACATCGTCTTCATGGGCATGGGCGAGCCGCTCGCCAACTACAAGCGGGTCGTCGGCGCCATCCGCCGGCTGACCGACCCCGAGCCGGACGGCCTCGGCCTGTCGCAGCGCGGCATCACCGTCTCGACGGTCGGCCTGGTCCCGGCGATGCTGCGCTTCGCCGACGAGGGCTTCAAGTGCCGGCTCGCGGTCTCGCTGCACGCCCCGGACGACGAGCTGCGGGACACCCTGGTGCCGGTGAACACGCGCTGGAAGGTGCGGGAAGTGCTGGACGCGGCCTGGGAGTACGCCGAGAAGTCCGGGCGCCGGGTGTCCATCGAGTACGCCCTCATCCGCGACATCAACGACCAGGCGTGGCGCGGCGACCTGCTGGGCCGGCTCCTCAAGGGCAAGCGGGTGCACGTCAACCTGATCCCGCTGAACCCGACGCCCGGCTCGAAGTGGACCGCGTCCCGGCCCGAGGACGAGAAGGCGTTCGTCGAGGCGATCGCCGCCCACGGCGTGCCGGTGACCGTCCGGGACACCCGCGGCCAGGAGATCGACGGTGCCTGTGGACAGCTCGCCGCGGCCGAACGGTAGTCTGGGACTCGTACATCTGCATATTCCGACAGGGGAGCGCCACAGCGCTGAGAGTGCGGGGACCGTAGACCGCAGACCCTCTGAACCTCGCCCGGGTCATTCCGGGTAGGAAGTTCGGTAGTGACTCGAGCTGTTGCGCCCCGCCGCGCCCGGATTCCCGGACGCGGCGGGGCCGCGTCTCTTCCTGGACCCACCCAGGAGGACCACACCGCATGAACGTCAGGAAGGCCGCCGCCGCCGCGGTCGCCGCCGCGCTGGGCGTCACCGCCCTCGCCGGCTGCGGCTTCACCGAGGAGGCCCGCGAGGCCACCGGCAAGACCGACGGGCCCGCCCCGAAGACCGTGACGCTCGTCAGCCACGACTCCTTCAACGCCTCCAAGGAGGTGCTGGCGGAGTTCACGAAGCGGACCGGCTTCACCGTCAAGGTGCTCAAGTCCGGGGACGCCGGCGAGGCCGTCAACAAGGAGATCCTCACCAAGGGCTCTCCGCAGGGCGACGTCTTCTTCGGCGTCGACAACACCCTGCTCTCCCGCGCCCTCGACAACGGCATCTTCGTGCCGTACGAGGCGAAGGGCGTGGACCGGGTGCCCGACACCTTCCGCCTCGACAAGGAGAACCGGGTCACCCCGGTCGACACCGGCGACATCTGCGTCAACTACGACAAGAAGTACTTCGCGGACAAGAAGCTCGCGCCGCCGCAGACCTTCGACGACCTGGCGAAGCCCGCCTACAAGGACCTCCTCGTGGTGGAGAACCCCGAGCGGTCCTCCCCGGGCCTCGGCTTCCTCCTCGGCACCGTCGCGAAGTACGGCGACGACGGCTGGCCGGACTACTGGAAGAAGCTCAAGGCCAACGGCGTGAAGACCGTCGACAGCTGGGAGCTCGCCTACAACGAGGAGTTCTCCGGCTCGGCCGGCGGCAGGACGGCCAAGGGCGACCGGCCGCTGGTCGTCTCCTACGCCTCCAGCCCGCCGGTGGAGGTGCTGTACGCCGAGCCGCAGCCGAAGGAGGCCCCCACCGGGGTGTCCGCCGGCACCTGCTTCCGGCAGATCGAGTTCGCGGGCCTGCTGAAGGGGGCGAAGAACCCCGAGGGCGGCAAGGCGCTGATCGACTTCCTGATCTCGAAGAAGTTCCAGGACGACATGCCGCTCCAGATGTTCGTCAACCCGGTCGCCAAGGACGCGGCGCTGCCCGAGCTGTTCACGAAGCACGGCGTGGTCGTGGAGAAGCCGGAGACCGTGGAGCCCGCGAAGATCGCCGAGAAGCGCGAGGCGTGGATCCAGCAGTGGTCGTCGCTCCTCAAGTGAGCCGCGACGTGAGGGGGAGCGCGGCGCGGCTGGGCCTGATGGTCCTGCCCGTCGCGTTCTTCGGCCTCTTCTTCGCCTGGCCCGTGGCGTCGATCGTGGAGCGGGGCCTGCGGCCGGACGGCGCGTGGGACCTCGGGGCGATCGGCGCCACCCTGGGCCGGCCGGAGATCCTGGACGTGCTGGGCTTCACCGTCTGGCAGGCGGCGGCCTCCACCGGGCTGACGCTGCTGGTCGCGCTGCCGGGGGCGTACGTCTTCGCCCGCTTCGACTTCCCCGGCAAGAACGTGCTGCGGGCCGTCGTCACCGTGCCCTTCGTGCTGCCGACGGTGCTGGTCGGCACCGCGTTCCTGGCGCTGCTGGGCCGCGGCGGGTTCACCGACCAGCTGTGGGGGCTGCGGCTCGACAGCACCGTGTGGGCGATCCTCCTCGCGCACGTCTTCTTCAACTACGCGGTCGTCGTCCGGACCGTCGGCGGACTGTGGGCGCAGCTCGACCCGCGCCAGGAGGAGGCGGCCCGGGTGCTGGGCGCCTCCCGGTGGACGGCGTGGCGGACGGTGACGCTGCCCGCGCTGGTGCCGGCGGTGTCGGCCGCCGCGCTGATGGTCTTCCTCTTCACCTTCACGTCGTTCGGCGTCGTGCAGATCCTCGGCGGGGACGCGTACACGACGCTGGAGGCGGAGATCTACCGGCAGACGGCCCGGCTGCTCGACCTGCGGACGGCGGCCGTGCTGACCCTGACGCAGTTCGCGGCGGTCGGCGCGATCCTCGCCGTGCACGCCCGGACGGCGCGGCGGCGGGAGACCGCGCTGCGGCTGGTGCCGCCGGAGCTGACCGCGCGCCGGCCGCGCGGCGCCGGGCAGTGGGCGCTGCTCGGCGGGGTGCTGGCCTCGGCGGCGGTGCTGATCCTGCTGCCGCTCGGCGTCCTGGTGGAGCGCTCCTTCGCCACCCCGGAGGGGTACGGGCTGCGCTACTACCGGGCGCTGGGCTCCCTCGACGAGGCCGGGACCTTCCTGGTGCCGCCGCTGGAGGCGATCGGGAACTCGCTGCGGTACGCGGTCGCCGCGACGGCCGTCGCGGTGGTGGTCGGCGGGCTCGCGGCGGCGGCCCTGACCCGGCGGGCCGGGCGGCTGACGCGGGGCTTCGACGCGCTGCTGATGCTGCCGCTCGGGGTGTCGGCGGTGACCGTCGGCTTCGGCTTCCTGATCACGCTGGACGAGCCGCCGCTCGACCTGCGGGCCTCCTGGATCCTGGTGCCGCTCGCGCAGGCGCTGGTCGGCGTGCCCTTCGTCGTACGGACCATGCTGCCGGTGCTGCGGGCGGTGGACGAGCGGCTGCGGGAGGCGGCGGCGGTGCTCGGGGCGTCGCCGTGGCGGGCCTGGCGGGAGGTGGACCTGCCGCTGGTGCGGCGGGCGCTGCTGATCGCGGCCGGGTTCGCCTTCGCGGTCTCGCTCGGCGAGTTCGGCGCGACCGTCTTCATCGCCCGGCCCGACAGCCCGACCCTGCCGGTGGCGGTGGCCCGGCTGCTCGGCCGGCCGGGCGAACTCAACCACGGGCAGGCGATGGCCCTGTCGACGATTCTGATGGTGGTGTGCGCGGTCTGCCTGCTGCTGCTCGAACGGCTGCGCAGCGACCGGACCACCGGGGAGTTCTGATGCTGACTCTGGAGGGCGCGACCGTGCGGTTCGGGGACCGGACGGTCCTCGAAGCGGTGGACCTGGCGGTCGCCGACCACGAGATCGTGTGCCTGCTCGGGCCGAGCGGCTCGGGCAAGTCGACGCTGCTGCGGGCCGTCGCCGGGCTGCGGGAGCTGGACGCCGGGCGGGTGCTGCTGGACGGCGCCGACCAGGCGGGGGTGCCGACGCACCGGCGCGGGGTGGGCCTGATGTTCCAGGACCACCAGCTGTTCCCGCAGAAGGACGTCGCCGGGAACGTGGCCTTCGGGCCGCGGATGCACGGCGTGCCGAAGGCGGAGCGGGCCGCGCGGGTCGAGGAGCTGCTCGGCCTGGTGGGCCTGCCGGGCGCCGGGGGCCGCTCGGTCGCCGCGCTCTCCGGCGGCGAGCAGCAGCGGGTGGCGCTGGCCCGGGCGCTGGCGCCCCGGCCCCGGCTGCTGATGCTGGACGAGCCGCTGGGCCAGCTCGACCGGGGGCTGCGGGAGCGGCTGGTGGTGGAGCTGCGGGAGCTGTTCGGGCGGCTGGGCACCACGGTCCTGGCGGTCACCCACGACCAGGGCGAGGCGTTCGCGCTGGCGGACCGGGTGGTGGTGCTGCGGGACGGGCGGATCGCCCAGTCCGGCACGCCGGTGGAGGTGTGGCGGCGGCCCGCGTCGGAGTTCGTGGCCCGCTTCCTCGGCTTCGAGAACGTCGTCCCGGCGGAGGTGTCCGGCACCGGGGCGGCGACCGCGTGGGGCCGGGTGCCGGTCCCGGAGGGCTCCCCGCAGGGGAAGCGCACGCTCCTGGTCCGGCCGGCCGGCGTCCGGGTCGTCCCGGCGGGCGGGGGTCTGGCCTGCCGGGTGGTGTCCCGCACCTTCCGGGGCCATCACGTGTCGGTGCTGCTCCGGCCGGCCGACGGTCCGCCGCTGGAGGCGGAGTTCCCGCTCGGGGAGGTGCCCGGGGAGGGCGCGGAGGTGGCGGTGGCCTTCCGCGCCGAGGACGTGGTGGTGCTCGGCGCGGAGCCTCAGAGCCGGTCGTAGAGGGCGCGCAGCCAGGGCTCGCGGACCTCGGGCAGCCGGGCCAGCACGTGCCGGAGCGTGCCGCGGTCGGGGTGGAAGCGCTGGAGGGGCCGGTCGGGCAGCGGGTAGTCGTCGCGCAGCACCCCGGCCGGCGGGCGGCCGGAGACCGGCATCGGCGAGGTCTCGGGCGGCAGGGCTAGGGCGTTTCTTTCGGATCGGGCCAGATCAGGGAGCGGGGTCTGGTGCGTGCGCTCGCAAGGCGGAGGAGGGAGGCATGGCGGAGCCATGTCGACCGACGACAACGCGGCGAGTGTGCGTGCCAGGGCCCGCGAGCCTGGCCTGATCCGAAAGAAACGCCCTAGGTGTGCCCAGACGTCGGCGGGCAGCCCGACCGGGACGGCGCCGCCGGGCGGTGACCAGGGCCGTCCGGTGCGCGGATGGAGCGGTACGAGGACGAGGTCGGCGTCCCCGGCGGGCAGGCCCGGTCCGGCGAGGGCGACCCGCAGGGCGGGCGGGCCGGGCGGGAGGAGCCGGGCGAGGTCGCGGCCGAGGAACGCGGTGAGGGGGCCCTCGGGGAGGTCGGGGGCGGTGCCGCCGGAGGCGGCGAGGAGATGGGCGAGGGCGGTCCCGGCCGCCGCCTGCCAGCGGACGTTCCAGCCGCCGTCGGGGTCGAGGGGCGGGGTGGGCCGGACCGGCTCCGGCGGTGGCGCGGGGCGGCCGAGGGGGTGCCGGACGACGGCGTGGGGCTCGTACCGGACGGTGTTCCACACCCCGCAGTCGTCCTCGCGGGAGCCGACACCGAGGCCGCAGGCGGCGCACACCAGGTTGGGCGCGTCGCCGCCGACCACGCCCAGGCAGGAGTCGCCGGACCGTTCGGGCAGCAGCCGGGTGCCCCGGGTGTCGCCGGGGGAGAGGACGATCCGGTTCCGGGCGCCGAGGGAGAGCGTCCACACGGGGGCGTGCACCCCCGCGGCGGCGGCCCCGGCCTCCCCGGCGTCCTCCCAGCTCCGCCACGGGAGGCCGGAGGGTTCGGGGTCGACGGCGTAGGTGCCCGGGGCCATGAGCGGCGGCATCCAGTGGTGCCCGCCGCGGTAGCGGATCTCGACGGGGAGGGCGACCCGCTCGACCGGGCAGGTCAGGCGGGCTCCGCAGCCCGCGCAGATGAAGACGTCCACCGGCCGGATTCTGCCCCCGGCGCGGCCGGTCGCGCACGGCCTTTTCCCGGGCGCGGGGCGCGTGCGAAGGCCCCGGCGGAGGGGTCCGCCGGGGCCTTCGGGGGGAGTGCCGGGTCAGGAGGTCAGGGGGAGCGCGGCCAGTTCGCCGACCAGCCAGGTCAGGGGCAGGAAGACGGCGAGGAGCGCGGCCGTGCGGACCAGGGCGGTGGTGCGCAGCACGGTCGGCGGGGCGCCGAGCCGGGCCAGCGCCTCGACGGTGTGGGCCCGGCACTGCCGGGACTCCAGGGCGGCGGTCAGCAGGGTCGCCAGGGTGCAGGCCAGGACGACGCCGGCGCCGAGCCCGGTGAGCGGTCCGAAGGCGGCGGCGCCGTCCCCGGAGGCGTACAGCCGGGTGGCGGCGAGGCTGCCGGAGAGGACCGCGCAGACCACGCCGAGGGGGCGGCCGATCCGGGTGGCCTCGTCGGTCAGGACCCGGCCGGCGAGCAGCCGTACGGCGCCGGGCCGGAAGGATTGCAGGGCCCGTCCGCACAGGTGGGTGAGGCCGGGGCCGGCGAGGGCGAGGCCGATCGCGGTGAGGACCCAGCCGGCCAGTACGCCGGCGGGGGAGCCGTCGAGGCGGCCGGGCAGGGTGACGCCGTCGCCGCCGCCCCGGGCCGCGTACGTCTCCACGGCGAGTCCGGCGGCGACCAGGGCGACGCCCCAGGGCAGTCCGGCGGGGACCGGCCGGGCCGCGCCCTCGGGCGCCGGGGTGCCGGGCCGGGGCCGCAGGGCGAGTCCGGCGGCGACGGCGGCGGTCACCGGCACGATCGCGAGGAGGGTGAGGGCGGCGGCCAGCGGGAGCGGCCGGTCGGCGGCGAGCAGGCCGCCGGCCGCGCCGTCGAGGGGGAGGCCGGTGACGTCGCCGCGCAGGTGCAGGTAGAGGAGGAGGGCGAGGGCCGAGCCGAGGAGGCAGGCGGCGGCGGTGGAGGCGGCGGCGAGGGCGGTGCGCCGGGCCGGTCCGAGGCCGACCGAGGAGAGGCCGGTCGGGGGCCGGGCGGCCGGGTCGGTACGGGCGGTGGCGACGGCGAACTGGACGGTGGCGGCGATCGGCAGCACGCACCACAGCAGCCGCAGCGTGGAGGCGGCGGCGTCCTCGGGGTGGCCCGCGGCGTGGCCGAGGGTGCACAGGAGGAGGAAGCCCGCGGCGGCGGAGGCGGCGGCGACGGCGAGCCGCCGCAGCTGCACGAGCGGGTGGGAGCCGCGGACTAGACGGAGAGCGAGCACGCGGCGACGCCCTCCGCCCCCGAGGCGGGCGGCACGCTGCCGGCCCGGTGTCCGTCGAGCAGGGTGACCGTGCGGTCGGCGAGCGCCGCGACCTCGTCGTCGTGGGTGGCGAGGAGCACGGTGATGCCGTGCGAGCGGGCGGCGGCGGTGAGGGTGCGGAGCACCTGCGCGCCGTCGGCCCGGTGCAGGGCGGCGGTGGGCTCGTCGGCGAAGAGGACGGTGGGGGCGGCGACGAGCGCGCGGGCGACGGCGACCCGCTGGCGCTGGGCGTGGGTGAGGCCGTGCGGGCGGGTGCGGGCGGCGGCGCCGATGTCGAGGCGGTCCAGCCACTCGGCGGCGGCGGCCCGGGCGGCGCGGCCGGGGACCTTGCGCAGCAGCAGGGGGAGGGCGGCGTTCTCCCAGGCGGTGAGCTCGGGGACGAGGCAGGGCTCGGGGCCGATCCAGCCGAAGCGTTCGCGGCGGAGGCGTTCGCGGGCGGCGGGGGCGAGGGTGTGGACGGGGGCGCTGTTGAACCAGACCTCGCCCTGGCGGACGGGCAGTTCGCCGGAGAGGCAGCGCAGGAGGGTGGTCTTGCCGCTGCCCCGGGGGCCGGTCACGGCGAGGATCTCGCCCTCGCGGACGCCGAGGGAGACGCCGCTGAGGGCCTCCGTGCCGCCGAGGGTGCAGTGCAGGGAACGCGCCCAGAGCACGTCGTTGTCCGGTGGGGCCATCGCGTACACCTCGATGTCGGATCCGATTCTTGCGTTCCCCCGTCCGGGGGAACGAGGACCGGGCCTGTCGGTCACTGGGCACCGTAGGTATTCGGATCGGGTTGTACGCACGGCACGCGGCCCGGGCCGCCGCCATCCACTCGGATGGCGGCACGCCCGGGCCGTGGGGTCACGCCGTGAGGGCGGCGTGGTGCCTGGAGGTGCGGCTTTTTAGAGCTTGGTCCACGCCTCGGTCAGCACGTTGCGCAGGATGCCCTCGATCTCGTCGAAGGTGCCCTGGTCGGCGATGAGCGGCGGGGCCAGCTGGATGACCGGGTCGCCGCGGTCGTCGGCGCGGCAGTACAGGCCGGCGTCGTACAGCGCCTTGGAGAGGAAGCCGTACAGGACGCGCTCCACCTCCTCGTCGTTGAAGGACTCCTTGGTGGCCTTGTCCTTGACGAGCTCGATGCCGTAGAAGAAGCCGTTGCCGCGGACGTCGCCGACGATCGGGAGGTCGTGCAGCTTCGACAGCGTCGAGTGGAAGGCGCCCTCGTTGTCCAGGACGTGCTGGTTGAGGCCCTCCTTGTCGAAGATGTCGAGGTTGGCGATGGCCACGGCGGAGGAGACCGGGTGGCCGCCGAAGGTGTAGCCGTGCAGGAAGGTGTTGTCGCCCTTGTAGAACGGCTCCGCGATGCGGTCGGAGACGATGCAGGCGCCGATCGGGGAGTAGCCCGAGGTCATGCCCTTGGCGCAGGTGATCATGTCCGGCACGTAGCCGAACTTGTCGCAGGCGAACATGGTGCCGAGGCGGCCGAAGGCGCAGATCGTCTCGTCGGAGACGAGCAGCACGTCGTACTGGTCGCAGATCTCGCGGACGCGCTGGAAGTAACCGGGCGGCGGCGGGAAGCAGCCGCCGGCGTTCTGCACCGGCTCCAGGAAGACGGCGGCGACGGTGTCGGGGCCCTCGAAGAGGATCTGCTGCTCGATCTGGTCGGCGGCCCAGCGGCCGAAGGCCTCGGGGTCGTCGCCGTGGATCGGGGCGCGGTAGATGTTGGTGTTCGGCACCTTGTGCGCGCCGGGGACCAGCGGCTCGAAGGGGGCCTTCAGGGCCGGCAGACCGGTGATGGACAGGGCGCCCTGCGGGGTGCCGTGGTAGGCGACCGCACGCGAGATGACCTTGTACTTGGTGTGCTTGCCCTGGAGCTTGAAGTACTGCTTGGCGAGCTTCCACGCGGTCTCGACGGCCTCGCCGCCACCGGTGGTGAAGAAGACCTTGTTGAGGTCGCCCGGGGCGTAGTCCGCGAGGCGCTCGGCCAGCTCGACGGCCTTGGGGTGCGCGTACGACCACACGGGGAAGAACGCGAGCTCCTGGGCCTGCTTGTACGCGACCTCGGCCAGCTCCTTGCGGCCGTGACCGGCGTTGACCACGAAGAGGCCGGCGAGGCCGTCGAGGTAGCGCTTGCCCTTGTCGTCGAAGATGTAGGTGCCCTCACCGCGGACGATGGTGGGGACGGGGCTGTTCTCGTACGACGACATGCGGGTGAAGTGCATCCACAGGTGGTCGTAGGCAGTCTTGGAGAGGTCCTGGGTCACGGTTATCGGGTTCCCCACATGTAGGTCTGCTTCTTGAGCTTCAGGTAGACGAAGCTCTCGGTGGAGCGCACGCCGGGGAGCGTGCGGATCCGCTTGTTGATCACGTCCAGAAGGTGGTCGTCGTCCTCGCAGACGACCTCCACCATCAGGTCGAAGGAGCCCGCGGTCATCACCACGTACTCGCATTCGGGCATGGCCGTCAGCGCGTCGGCGACCGGATCCAGGTCACCCTCGACGTGGATGCCGACCATCGCCTGTCGCCGCAGTCCCACGGTGAGCGGGTCGGTGACGGCGACGATCTGCATGACGCCCTGGTCGAGGAGCTTCTGGACGCGCTGCCGCACGGCCGCCTCGGAGAGGCCGACGGCCTTCCCTATCGCGGCGTAGGGGCGGCGGCCGTCCTGCTGGAGCTGCTCGATGATCGCCAGGGAGACGGCATCGATCGTCGGGGACGAACCGGTTCCGGTTCTGGAGTCTGCGCTTCGGCTGGCCACGTCCTCACTGTGCACCGAGATGGTCAGTCGTGCAACCCCGGATCGATGTAATTCGTTGCGAGGGGGCCTTCATCTCACCGAATCCGAAGTTGCGCGGGGTTCGCACTGTTGAAAGCGTCAGCCGAACAAGTAGGCTGAGGTGTCTCACCCATCGGGACGACCGCACAAGGCCGTGCGGAACAGAACGTGACAGGAGGGGTGGCAAGTGACCACCGAGCTGCGCCGGCTGCGCAACTACATCGACGGAGAGTTCCGCGACGCGGCCGACGGCCGCACCATCGAGGTGACCAACCCGGCCACCGGCGAGGTGTACGCCACCTCCCCGCTCTCCGGCCAGGCCGACGTCGACGCCGCCATGGAGGCCGCCGCGGCCGCCTTCCCCGCCTGGCGCGACACCACGCCGTCCGAGCGCCAGCGGGTGCTCCTCAAGATCGCCGACGCCTTCGAGGAGCGCGCCGAGGAACTCATCGCCGCCGAGGTCGAGAACACCGGCAAGCCGGTCGCCCTCACCGCGAGCGAGGAGATCCCGCCGATGGTGGACCAGATCCGCTTCTTCGCGGGTGCCGCCCGGCTCCTCGAAGGCCGCTCCGCCGGCGAGTACATGGAGGGGCTGACCTCCATCGTCCGCCGCGAGCCGGTCGGCGTCTGCGCCCAGGTCGCGCCGTGGAACTACCCGATGATGATGGCCGTGTGGAAGTTCGCCCCGGCCCTCGCCGCGGGCAACACGGTCGTCCTCAAGCCCTCGGACACCACCCCCGCCTCCACGGTCCTGATGGCCGAGATCATCGGCGCGATCGTCCCCAAGGGCGTCTTCAACGTCGTCTGCGGCGACCGCGACACCGGCCGCGCCATGGTCGAGCACCCGACCCCGGCGATGGCCTCCATCACCGGCTCCGTCCGGGCCGGCATGCAGGTCGCCGAGTCCGCCGCCAAGGACGTCAAGCGCGTCCACCTGGAGCTCGGCGGCAAGGCCCCCGTCGTCGTCTTCGAGGACACCGACGTCGCCAAGGCCGTCGAGGACATCGCCACGGCCGGCTTCTTCAACGCCGGCCAGGACTGCACCGCCGCCACCCGCGTCCTCGTCCACGAGTCCATCCACGACGAGTTCGTCGCCGCCCTGGCCAAGGCCGCGAGCGAGACGAAGACCGGGCAGCCGGACGACGAGGACGTGCTCTACGGCCCGCTGAACAACGCCAACCAGCTCAAGCAGGTCTCCGGCTTCGTCGACCGCCTCCCGGCCCACGCCAAGGTCGAGGCCGGCGGCCACCGCGTCGGCGACAAGGGCTACTTCTACGCCCCCACCGTCGTCTCCGGCCTGAAGCAGGACGACGAGATCATCCAGAACGAGGTCTTCGGCCCCGTCATCACCGTCCAGTCCTTCACGGACGAGGCCCAGGCCCTGGAGTACGCCAACGGCGTCGAGTACGCCCTCGCCTCCTCCGTCTGGACCAAGGACCACGCCCGCGCCATGCGCATGTCCAAGGCCCTCGACTTCGGCTGCGTGTGGATCAACACCCACATCCCGCTGGTCGCCGAGATGCCGCACGGCGGCTTCAAGAAGTCCGGCTACGGCAAGGACCTCTCCGCGTACGGCTTCGAGGACTACACGCGCATCAAGCACGTGATGACCTCGCTGGGCTGAACCGGCCGGTAGCGCACCCGGGCCCCGGCACCCGTCGACGGATCATCGACAAGGTGTCGGGGCCCCGCCGTGCCGCTCGACGGAGCGTCCATTGCGGCAGGTCGGGGGCGGGCGGGATGCTGCGCGGGTGAGAGCGACTGCCAGGAACACCATGAAGCGCCGGTCCGTCCTGCGGGGCCTCGGCGGAGCCGGGGCCGCCGGACTGCTCGCCGCGTGCGGGGTGAAGCCCGCCTACGTCGCCGAGGACGAGCGGGCCGGCCGGGACCTGTCCGCCCGCGAGCGCAGCGTCACCTTCGCCAACTGGCCGCTCTACATCGACACCGACGACGACGATCCCGGCAGCCGGCCCACCCTCGACGCCTTCCGGAAGCGGACCGGCATCGCCGTCCGCTACACCGAGGAGATCAACGACAACGACGAGTTCTTCGGCAAGATCGGCCCGGCCCTCATGAACGGCCAGCGGACCGACCGGGACCTCGTCGTCGTCAGCGACTGGATGGCCGCCCGCTTCGTCCGCCTCGGCTGGGTCCAGGCCATGGACCGCGCCGCCCAGCCGCACGTCGCCCGCGAGCTCGACCCGCAGCTCCTGAAGCCCGCCTTCGATCCCGGCCGGCTCCACTCCGTGCCCTGGCAGTCCGGCATCACCGGCATCGCCTACAACCGGCGCAGGCTGGGCCGCGAGCTGCGCTCCACCCGCCAGCTGTGGGACGCCGACCTGCGCGGCAAGGTCACCCTGCTCTCCGGCCTCGACGAGTCGATCTCCCTGCTCATGCAGGGCGACGGGGTGGACGTCACCCGCTGGACCGCCGACGACTTCCACGCCGTCTGCGACCGGATCGAGGAACTGGTCAAGCGCCGCCACATCCGCCGCTTCACCGGCAACGACTACATCAAGGACCTCTCCAGCGGCGACGTGCTCGCCTGCCAGGCGTACTCCGGCGACGTCATCCAGCTCCAGGCCGACAACCCCGACATCGAGTTCGTCGTGCCCGAGGAGGGCGGCGAGCTGTGGGCCGAGTCGCTGATGGTCCCCAACCTCGCCCGGCACAAGGCCAACGCCGAGAAGCTGATCGACTACTACTACGAGCCCGAGGTCGCCGCCGAGCTCGCCGCGTGGGTCAACTACGTCTGCCCCGTCCCGGCCGCCCAGGCGGTCCTCGCCGACTCGGGCGACGAGGAACTGGTCGCCCTCGCCGAGGACCCGCTGATCTTCCCCGACGCCGACATGCGCGGCCGGCTCGCCATCGCCCGCGACATCAAGGCGTCCGAGCGCCGGGAGTTCGCCAAGCGCTGGAACGGCATCGTCGGCCTCTGAGCCCGGGCACCGCGCGGGCCTCCCGGCGGGAGAGCCGACCCGGTCGATCCGCGCGTCACCCGCGGACTCCCGCACCCCTCCCGGAGCGTTTTCCTGAACATGTTCAACCCCGCCTTCTGAACGCGTTCAAGAAGGGCGTACGCTGCCCCCATGAGCGAACCGCACGGGCCCGCGGCCCTTCTCGCGCGCATCCGCGCCTGGCTGATCCTCTTCGTCGTCTGCCTCGTCCTCAGCGGCGCCACCGCCTTCCCGCTCGTCACCGAACTCCGCCTGCTCGACGACGCGCTGGGAGGCTGGGCGGCGCCCGTCGCCGACGCGCTGCCCGGCCTCGCCGAATGGATCCACCGGGTCGCCGTCGGCGTCGAGCGGGCCGGGACCGAGGCCCCGTACCTCCTCTACGGCACCGACTGGCTGGCCTTCGCCCACCTCGTCATCGCCGTCGCCTTCCTCGGCCCCTACCGCGACCCGGTCCGCAACGTCTGGGTCGTCGAGTTCGGCATGATCGCCTGCGCCGGGATCATCCCGCTCGCCCTGATCTGCGGACCGATCCGCGACATCCCCCTCTGGTGGTCGGTCGTCGACATGTCCTTCGGCGTCGTCGGTATCCTCCCGCTGCTTTACGTCCGCCGCCTCACCCAGCGGCTGGAGGCCGCCGGGGCGGTCACTCCGACGGCGCCCCGAACGTCGCCAGCATGAGCCGCAGCACCGTCGGATCGGTGCCCTGACCCTTCGCGTCCGTCGCGTTGACGCTGTAGACCAGGGTCCGGGCACCGTCCCGGGTGGAGGCGATCGCCGCGTTGTACCCCCAGCGTCCGCCCGTCTTCCCCCACACCTCGCGCCCGCCCAGCCGCTTCATCGACAGCCCCGCCGAGTACGCCGCCGGCTCCCCGGTCGAGAAGTCCGCCACCTCCGGCAGCGTGAACATCTCCTCCAGGAGCGGACCGCGCACCACCCGGCCCGCGAACAGCTCCCGGGTGAACCGCTCCAGGTCCGCCGTGGTCGACACCAGGTCGCCCGCCGCCCAGCCGTCCGTCGCCCGCCACACCGACACGTCCCGCAGCCCGGTCGTCCCGTCGTCCAGCCGCATCACCTGGTAGCCGTGGTTGTACGCCCCCCGGATCTCCGCCTCGCGCCCCGGGAGGTAGGTGTCCCGCAGGCCCAGCGGCCGCAGGATCCGCCGCCCCACCTCGGCCTCGTACGTCCGGCCCGTCACCCGCTCCACGATCAGCCCCGCGATCGTGTACCCGATGTTCAGGTAGTGCTGCCGGGTGCCGGGCCGGAACTCGCGCGGCTTCGCCGTCGCCGCCCGCACCAGCTCCTCGGGCGCGTACACCGCGAAGCGGCGGTCGTACCACTCCTCCACCGTCTCGCCCGGCAGGTCCGCCGCCGGGATGCCGTGCGTGTGGTTCAGCAACTGGCGGACCGTCACCGTCGCGTACCGGCCCGGAATCAGCTCCGGCAGGTACGAGCGGGCCGTCCGGTCCAGGTCGATCCGGCCCTCGGCGGCCAGCTGGAGCACGGTCGCCGCCGTGAACACCTTCGTCACCGAACCGGCCCGGAAGCGGGCCGCCGGATCGGCCGGCGCCCCCGACACCAGGTCCCGCACCCCCGCCGAACCCCGCCAGGACCCCTCCGTGCCGCCGACCCGCACCAGCGCCGCCGTCGCGTCGGCCCGGGGCAGCCCCGCGATCACCTCCGCCACCGCCCCGGCGGGCGACGGCGCCGCCGCGACCGCCGCCGGGGCGGACGCCGCGAAGGCGGGGGACAGGGACAGCGGACCCGCCGCGACACCCAGGACCAGGGCGGCGGCGAGCAGGGCGCGGGTGGATTTCTTCACGGTCGGACTCCTCGGCTGCGGACGGGCGGTGCGATGCCCCCAGCCTCCCCGGAGCACCCCCGCGCGCGGATCGCCCGCACCGGCGGTCCCGGCCGGTCAGCCCCTCGCCGGAGCGGGGGAGGACCCGGCGCCCGGGAATCCCCCCGCCGGGGGAGGACCCGGCGCCACCAGGCCCGTCTCGTACGCGCAGATCACCGCCTGGATCCGGTCCCGGAGCCCCAGCTTCGCCAGCACGTTCCCCACGTGCGTCTTCACCGTGTGCTCGCTCACCACCAGCTCCGCCGCGATCTCCGCGTTCGACCTCCCCCGCGCGAGCAGCAGCAGCGTCTCCCGCTCCCGCCCGGTCAGCACCCCCAGCCGGGGATCGGGCGCCGCCGCCCGGCGCGGACCGCCCGCCGTGTACTGCTCCACCAGCCGCCGCGCCACCGACGGCGCCAGCAGCGAGTCGCCCGCCGCCACCACCCGCACCGCGTGCACCAGGTCGTCCCGGCGCACGTCCTTCAGCAGGAACCCGCTCGCGCCCGCGTGCAGCGCCTCGTACACGTACGCGTCCGAGTCGAAGGTCGTCAGCATCACCACCCGGCAGCCGCTCTCCGCCGTGATCACCCGGCACGCCTCGATCCCGTCCAGCCGGGGCATCCGCACGTCGAGCAGGGCCACGTCCGGCCGGTGGCGCCGCACCGCCTCCACCGCCGCCGCCCCGTCGGCCGCCTCCGCCACCACCTCGACGTCCTCCTGCACGTCCAGGATCAGCGCGAAACCGCTCCGCACCAGCTCCTGGTCGTCGGCGACCACCACCCTGATCATCCCGTCGTCCCCTCTCCGGACGGCACCGGCAGCACCACCCGCACCTCGAAACCCCGGCCGTCCGGGCCGGGGCCCGTCGCCGCCGAGCCGCCGTGCGCGGCGGCCCGCTCCCGTATGCCCACCAGCCCGTGCCCCGCCGTCCGCGCCGGCCGCGGACCCCGCCCGTCGTCCCGGACCAGCACGGTCAGCTCCCCGCCGGACCGGTCGATCCGCACCGTCGCGCTCCGCGCCCGCGCGTGCCGGACCACATTGGTCAGCGCCTCCTGCACGATCCGGAAGACGCCCGCCGCCAGCGGCGCCGGCAGCCCGGCCAGCTCCCCGGAGGAGCCGTACCGCACGTCGAGACCGCCGGCCCGCACCCGCTCCAGGAGCCCCGGCAGCCCGTCCAGGTCCGGCTGCGGCGACCGCCCGCCGCCGGGCCCGCCGTCCCGCAGCACGCCCAGCATGCTCCGCAGCTGCGCCATCGCGTCCCGGCCGGTCGCCGAGATCGCCTCGAAGGCGGCCTCGGCCCGCTCCGGCGCCGCCCGCACCGCCAGCGGCCCGGCCTCCGCCTGCACGATCATCAGGCTCACCGCGTGCGACAGGATGTCGTGCATCTCCCGCGCGATCCGGGCCCGTTCGCGCGCCGCCGCCCGCTCCCGCTCGATCCGGTGCTCCCGCTGCCGGGCGTCGGTCAGCCGGCCGAAGACGTAGGCGGCGGCGAACACGAAGAGGGAGAAGGTGAGTTCGCGCGCCGACTGGGTGTTGAGCCACACCGACGCCGGCACCGCGACCAGCAGCAGCCCCGCCGCCGCCCACCGCTGCCGGGCCGGCGCCTGCGCCGCGATCGTGTACGCGCAGACCAGCCCCTGGTACGGCAGCGGCTGCCCCGGCCCCTCCAGCGCCAGCCGGTACAGCGCGCTCGCCGCCAGCACCGCGAGCAGCACCGCCATCGGCGCCCGCCGCCGCCACACCAGCGGCAGCACCGTCAGCGTCGTCAGCCCGTACGCCGGCCAGGTCGCCGGCTCCAGCTCCGGCGGCCGCGGCACCACGAACGGCATCGTCACCGCCACCTGCACCAGCAGCGCGATCCCCGCGTCCACCGCCCCCGGATGCGCGGCCCCCCACGCCCGGGCCTGCCCCACCCCCCGTATCCGCATTACGGCTTGCGGCCCACCGCGCCGAACTGCGCCACCGCGGCCGCCTCCGGCGCGCCCCACCGCGAGCAGGAGACGATCCCCGGCTCCAGCAGCTCAAGACCCTCGAAGAAGGAGGTGAACTCCTCCCGGGTGCGGGCCGTGATCGGCGGGGTCGCGTTCTCGTTCCAGAACGCCATCGCCGCCTCGTTGGCCTCCCCGCCCAGCTCCGGGTCGAGCGTCGGATGGGTGAGCACCAGGAAGCTGCCGGACGGGACCGCGTCCATCAGCGTCCGCACCACCCGCCGCGCCTCGCCGGTGTCCGGCACGAAGTTGAGGATGCCCAGCAGCAGCACCGCCACCGGACGCGACAGGTCGAGCGTCTCGCCCGCCGCCGCCACGATCCGCTCCGGGTCGCGGGCGTCCGCGTCCACGTACGCCGTCACGCCCTCCGGGGCACTGGTCAGCAGCGCCCGCGCGTGGGTCAGGACGATCGGGTCGTTGTCGACGTAGACGATCCGCGCGTCCGGCGCGATCCGCTGCGCCACCTCGTGCGTGTTGTCGGCCGTCGGCAGCCCCGTGCCGACGTCGAGGAACTGCCGCACCCCCTCGCCCGCCGCCAGCCGGGTCACCGCCCGGCCGAGGAACGCCCGGTCGGCGCGGGCGACTTCGCCGATCCCCGGGTGGAAGGCGACGACCTGGTCGCCGACGGCCCGGTCCACCGGATAGTTGTCCTTGCCGCCCAGCCAGTAGTTCCACACCCGGGCGTTGTGGGCGATGTCGGTCCGGATGCGGTTGTTCATCGGGGAGCCTTTCGCAGGACGGAGGCGAGGGCGTCGACCCGGTTCGTGGTGATCGAGTCGACGCCGTGCGCGACCAGCCTACGCATGCTCCGGCGGGTGTCCGGCGTCCAGGCCGACACCTTCAGACCGTCCCGGTGCACCCGCTCCACCAGCGCCCGGTCCAGCAGCCCGAAGCGGTAGTTGAGCCATGCCGGGCGGACCGCGTCCAGCAGCACCGGGCGCGGCGGCGCCAGCGAGGTCCAGGTCAGCGCGATCTCCGCGTGCGGGTCCGCCGCCCGCACCTGGAGCATCGCGACCCCGCCCGCGCAGTAGTACACCCGCTCCCCGGCGCCCGCCTCGCGGACCGCGCCGACGATCCGCCGCACCGACGCGGCGTTCCCGCCCGGCAGGTCCAGCATCAGCCGCCGGTCCCCGGCCGCGAGCAGCGCGTCCCGCAGCGTCGGCACCCCCTCGTACGTCAGCTCGCGCAGCTCCGCGTGGGTGAGCGCGGACAGCGGCCGGTCGTGGCCCCACAACCGCTTCAGGGTCTCGTCGTGCAGCAGCACCGGCACCCCGTCCCCCGTCAGCCGGACGTCGACCTCGACCGCGTCCGCACCCCGCCCGAAGGCGGAGCCGATCGAGGCGAGGGTGTTCTCACGGGCGCGGTACGGGTCGCCGCGGTGGCCTACGACAGTCACAGATCGCATGGGGCCATTCTTCGGGGGCGTCAGCGCGTCAGCCAGTCCTCCGTGTACGTGTCGATCTCGGCGGCCAGCCGCTCCTTGCCGGCCGGGTCGAGGAAGGACGCCTCCACGGCGTTCTTCGCCAGGCCCGCGAGGCCCCGCTCGTCCAGGTCCAGCAGCCGGGCGGCGACCGCGTACTCGCTGTTCAGATCGGTGCCGAACATCGGCGGGTCGTCGCTGTTCACCGTGACGAGGACGCCCGCGTCGGCCATCAGCCGGACCGGGTGCTCCTCCAGGGTCGCCACCGCGCGGGTCGCGATGTTCGAGGTCGGGCAGACCTCCAGGGCGATCCGGTGCTCGGCCAGGTACGCCAGCAGCTCCGGGTCCCGTACGGAACTCGTGCCGTGCCCGATCCGCTCGGCGCCCAGCTCGCGGATCGCGTCCCAGACCGTCTCCGGACCGGTCGTCTCGCCCGCGTGCGGCACCGACCGCAGTCCGGCCGCCCGCGCCAGGTCGAAGTACGGCTTGAACTGCGGGCGCGGCACCCCGATCTCCGGGCCGCCCAGCCCGAAGGAGACCAGGCCCTCCGGCCGCAGCGCGTCGGTCGTCGCCAGCCGCGCGGTCTCCTCGGCGGACACCAGCCCCGCCTCGCCCGGGATGTCGAAGCACCAGCGCAGCACCGTGCCGAACTCGGCCTCCGCCGCCTTCCGGGCGTCCTCGATCGCGTCCATGAAGGCCCGCTCGTCGATGCCCCGGCGGGTCGAGGAGTACGGGGTGATCGTCAGCTCCGCGTAGCGGATGTTCTGCCGGGCCATGTCCCGGGCGACCTCGAAGGTCAGCAGCCGGACGTCCTCGGGGGTGCGCACCAGGTCCACGACGGACAGGTACACGTCGATGAAGTGCGCGAAGTCGGTGAAGGTGAAGTAGTCGGCGAGCGCCTCCGGGTCCGTGGGGACCTTGGAGTCCGGGTGCCGGGCGGCCAGCTCGGAGACGATCCGGGGGGAGGCGGAGCCCACGTGGTGGACGTGCAGCTCGGCCTTGGGGAGGCCCGCGATGAAGGGGTGGAGGTCGGTCATCGGCTCATCGTAGGCGGGCCTCACGGGCGGGGCCGGGCTGTGGGGGGCCGACGCCGTAGCATGACGGGACCACGGAGGGAGCCCTGAGTGACCGAGAACCGAGAGCCACGCCCCGAGGACCGGGGCGGGATCGACCCCTGGGCCCCGCCGGCGCGCGACGGCGAGCGGGCGGACCCGGGCGGGCGGCCCGCGCCGGACGCCCCGGTCCACCAGCAGCCGACACTCGCCGCGATACCCACCGGCCCGCCGGCCGACGGAGCACCGGGGGCCGCGCCCGCCGCGCCCGCGCCCGGCGTCTCCTTCGGCAAGGCGGCCGAGCCGGCCGGTACGGCGCCCGAGGCGGGACCGGCCGACGCCGCGCCCGCCACGCCCGGCGTCTCCTTCGACAAGGCCGCCGCGCCCGCGGCGGCACCCGCCCCCGCGCCCGCCGCGCCCGCCCCGGGAAGCCCGGTCGGGTCCGCGCCCGTCGCGCCCGCCGTCCCCGGTGTCTCCTTCGGGAAGGCCGGGGGTCCCGGGCCCGGCGGTTCCGGGGCCGAGCTGCCGCCGCCGCCCGTCGCCCCCGGCGGCCCGGCGGCCTACGGGGCACCGGCCCCTCCCGTACCGGCGTACGGGTCCCCTTCCTACGGCGCCCCGTCCGGCTACCCCTCGCCGTACCCGTCCGGCTACCCCGCCGCCGGGCCGTCGCCCTACGGCTACGGTCCGCAGCCCGGCGGGAACAACGGCCTGGGCACGGCCGGCATGGTGCTCGGCATCATCGGCGTCTGCCTCTTCTGGTTCTACGGCGTCCTGGGCATCCTGCTCGGCGTCCTCGCGCTGATCTTCGGCATCATCGGCCGCCGCCGTGCCAACCGGGGCGAGGCGAGCAACGGCGGCCCCGCCCTCGCGGGCATCATCCTCGGGGCGGTCTCCCTCGTGCTCGGCGCGGCGGTCCTCGCCTTCTTCATCTGGGTCGTCGCCAACTACGAGCGGTTCGAGGACGAGGACTGGGGCTCCACGGGCTCCACCGAGGTGGTGCTCACCGTCGACGCCCGGCCCTGAGCCGGCCCCGCCCGACCGGCCCCGGGCCGCCCCCGCCTCAGGGGGCGGCCCGCAGTCGTTCCCTGGCCTCCATCAGGGCGAAGCCCAGCAGGTTGAGCCCGCGCCAGCGGGCCGGGTCGGCGGCGCCGGGGTCCCGGGCGCCGAGCCCGATGCCCCAGACCCGGTCCAGCGGGCTCGCCTCCACCAGCACGCGCGCCCCGGTCCCGAGCAGGTACTCCCGCAGCTCCTCGTCCGAGGCGAACTTGTGGACGCTGCCCGCCACCACGATCCCGGCGCGCTCGCGGACCCACACCGCCTCGTCGAAGCCGCGGACCAGCCGGCCCGCGTTCTTCGCCTCGGCCGGGGTGCGGGCGGCGAGCGCGGTCCGCTCCGCCTCCGGGTCCCCGAAGAGGCGCGCCTTCTCCGCCATCATCCAGTGCTCGGCCGTGGCGTACCGCACGCCGCCGACCACGAAGGGTGACGGCCACCACTGGCTCAGACAGCTCGCGGAGAGCCGCCCGTCCGGGGCCGGACGGTGGCCCCAGAAATGCAGCCACTTCACCTTTTCACCCCCGCTGACCTGCTGTGTCAGCTCCTCGACGGTCATCATGCACGCGAGTCTGGCATCCGCGATCGACATTCCGTACGAAGATTTTCCTGCGACCTCGACACTTGGTCGACCGATTCCGTCGAGTAACCAAAAGGCAACAACGGAATCCCTTGTTAGGGCCGTATCGCTCTGTCAGGATCGGCACTCAATTCGAGCTGGGACAACGGAGAGCGTCATGGGCAACCGCTTCCAGGTGACGGACCGCTTCGCGGACGGCGCGCAGTACATCGGCGGACGGCTCCGCCCCGGGACCTCAGGACACGAGCACAGCGTCGTCGACCCGGCCACCGGCGAGAGCGTGTACACCTACGAACTCGCCTCCACCGCCGACGTGGACGCGGCCGTCGCCGCCGCCCGCGACGCCTTCCCCGGCTGGGCCGGCGCCACCCCGGGCGAGCGCTCCGACGCGCTGCACCGCCTCGCCGGCGTCCTCGCCGGGCAGGCGGAGGACCTCGCCCTGGCCGAGTCCCTCCAGTGCGGCAAGCCGATCCGGCTGACCACCGAGTTCGACGTGCCCGGCACGATCGACAACACCGCCTTCTTCGCGGGCGCCGCCCGCCACCTCCAGGGCCAGTCGGCCGGCGAGTACAGCGGCGACCACACCTCGTACGTCCGGCGCGAGCCGATCGGCGTGGTCGGCTCCATCGCCCCCTGGAACTACCCCCTCCAGATGGCCGCCTGGAAGATCCTCCCGGCGATCGCCGCGGGCAACACCATCGTCCTGAAGCCGGCCGAGCTGACCCCGCTGACCTCCCTCATGTTCGCCCAGGCGGCGAAGGAGGCGGGCCTCCCCGACGGCGTGGTCAACATCGTCACCGGCGCGGGCCGCGAGGCCGGCGAGCACCTGGTCGGCCACCCCGACGTCGCCATGACCTCCTTCACCGGCTCCACCCCGGTCGGCAAGCGGGTCGCCGAGATCGCCACCGCCACCGTCAAGCGGCTCCACCTGGAACTCGGCGGCAAGGCCCCCTTCGTCGTCTTCGACGACGCCGACCTGGAGGCCGCCGCCCACGGCGCCGTCGCCGCCTCGCTGATCAACACCGGCCAGGACTGCACGGCCGCCACCCGCGCCTACGTCCAGCGCCCCCTCTTCGACGCCTTCGTCGCCCGGGTCGCCGCGCTGATGGAGACCGTCCGCCTCGGCGACCCCGCCGACCCGGCCACCGACCTCGGCCCGCTGGTCTCGCACGCCCAGCGCGACCGCGTCGCCGCCTTCGTCGAGCGCGCCCGCGGCTACGCCACCGTCGTCACCGGAGGCGAAGCCCCTGGTGGAGCGCTCGCGAACGGCGCGTACTATCGGCCCACCCTGATCACCGGTGCGGCGCAGGACAGCGAGGTCGTGCAGTCGGAGATCTTCGGACCCGTCCTGGTCGTGCTGCCCTTCGACGGCGACGAAGAGGGCATCCGGCTCGCCAACGACACCCCGTACGGCCTCGCCGCCTCGGCCTGGAGCCGCGACGTCTACCGGGCGAACAGGGCCACCCGTGAGATCAAGGCCGGCTGCGTCTGGGTCAACGACCACATCCCGATCATCAGCGAGATGCCGCACGGCGGATACAAGGCGTCCGGCTTCGGAAAGGACATGTCCGCCTACTCCTTCGAGGAGTACACGCAGGTCAAGCACGTGATGTTCGACAACACCGCGGTGGCGGCCAAGGACTGGCACCGCACGATCTTCGGGGACCGATAGCCGTCAGCCGCCCGACCGGCGGCGCAACCCTCCCGAAAGGGCACAGCGCATGGAGCAGTACGAGCCCGACCGCCTCTCCGCCGCACAGCTCGCGGCGATCCGGCGCAGCATGACGAGCGGCCGCGGCGCCCTCGGCCGCCGCTCGCTGCTGAGGGCCGGCGGCGTGGGCGCGCTCACGCTCGGGGGCCTGGCCGGCCTCACGGCCTGCGGCATCCCGCCGGCCAAGCGGGAGGGCCAGGGCCCGGCGTCCACCGACGACTCGGCCAAGGAGAAGACCCTCAACTTCTCCAACTGGACCGAGTACATGGACACCGGCGAGGACGGCACGTCCCGGCCCTCCCTGGAGGCGTTCACGAAACGCACCGGGATCAAGGTCAAGTACACCGAGGACATCAACGACAACGTCGAGTTCTTCGGCAAGATCAAGCCGCAGCTCGCGGCCGGCCAGGACACCGGCCGCGACCTGATCTGCGTCACCGACTGGCTCGCCGCCCGCATCATCCGCCTCGGCTGGGCCCAGAAGCTCGACCCGGCGAACCTCCCCCACGCCTACGCGAACCTCTCCGCGCAGTTCCGCAGCCCCGACTGGGACCCGGGCCGCTCCTACTCGTACCCCTGGACCGGCATCTCCACCGTCGTCGCCTACAACATCAAGGCGACCGGCGGGAAGAAGGTGGACTCCGTCTCGCAGCTCCTCGACGACCCCGCCCTCAAGGGCCGGGTCGGCTTCCTCACCGAGATGCGCGACACCATCGGCATGACCCTGCTCGACCTCGGCAAGGACCCGGGCGCCTTCACCGACGCCGACTTCGACGCCGCCGTCGGCCGCCTCCAGAAGGGCGTCGACACCAAGCAGATACGCCGCTTCACCGGCAACGACTACACCTCGGACCTGAACAAGGGCGACATCGCCGCCTGCCTGGCCTGGGCCGGCGACATCATCCAGCTCCAGGCGGACAACCCCGACATCCGGTACGCCATCCCCCGGGCCGGATACATCACCTCCACCGACAACCTGCTGGTCCCGGCCAACTCCCGGCACAAGACCAACGCCGAGAAGCTGATCGACCACTACTACCAGCTCCCCAACGCCGCCCAGCTCGCCGCCTACATCAACTTCGTCTGTCCCGTCGACGGGGTGAAGGACGAGCTGGCCAAGATCGACCCCGAGCTGGCCGCCAACACGCTGATCCTCCCCGACAAGGCCATGGCCGCGAAGTCCCACTCCTTCCGCTCGCTCACCACCGAGCAGGAGACGGCGTACGAGGAGAAGTTCGCCAGGCTCATCGGCGCCTGAGGCCGTCGTCCACCCCCATCCACGTAGATCCGGGACCGCACCCATGACTGACCAGACCACCGGCGGCGACGTCCGACTCACCGGGATCAGCAAGACCTACGGCTCCTTCACCGCCGTCCACCCGCTCGACCTCACCGTCCCCCAGGGCTCCTTCTTCGCCCTCCTCGGCGCCTCCGGCTGCGGCAAGACCACCACCCTGCGCATGATCGCCGGCCTGGAGGACCCCACCACCGGCACGATCTCCCTCGGCGACCGCGACGTCACCGACCTCCCGCCCTACAAGCGGCCGGTCAACACCGTCTTCCAGTCCTACGCCCTCTTCCCGCACATGGACATCTCCGAGAACATCGCCTTCGGCCTGCGCCGCCGCGGCATCAAGTCGGTGAAGAAGCAGGTCGACGACATGCTGGAACTCGTCCAGCTCGGCGACAAGGCCCATCACAAGCCGCACCAGCTCTCCGGCGGCCAGCAGCAGCGCGTCGCGGTGGCCCGCGCGCTCATCAACCACCCGCAGGTGCTCCTCCTCGACGAGCCGCTCGGCGCCCTCGACCTCAAGCTGCGCCGCCAGATGCAGCTGGAGCTCAAGCGGATCCAGACCGAGGTCGGCATCACCTTCGTGCACGTCACCCACGACCAGGAGGAGGCCATGACCATGGCCGACCAGGTCGCGGTGATGAACGGCGGCCGGGTCGAGCAGCTCGGCGCCCCCGCCGACCTGTACGAGAACCCGCGCACCACCTTCGTCGCCAACTTCCTCGGCACCTCCAACCTGATCGGGGCCGAGGTCCTGGAGACCGGCTCCGACGTGGTGGTCTCCGCGGGCGGCGCGACCCTCCGGCTGCCCGGCGACCGCTGTACCGACGCCGTCCGCACGGGCGGCGGGCTCCTCGTCGGCGTCCGCCCCGAGAAGATCTCGCTCACCCACGCCGACGACGCCGACACGATCGCCGGCGGCCGCAACCGGGTCACCGGCAGGATCGCCGACTCCTCCTTCATCGGCGTCTCCACCCAGTACGTCGTCGACTCCCCGGCCGGCGCCGGGCTCCAGGTCTACGAGCAGAACATCGAGCGGGACGCCCGCCTCGTCCCCGGCGCCGAGGTCGTCCTGCACTGGAACCCCGCCCACACCTTCGGGCTCGACGCGGACCAGGACATCGACGCGGGCGTGGAGACGGTGGAGGACGCCTCGTGACCACCACCCTGACCAAGGAGGCCCCGGGACCGGTCGAGGAACCGGTTCTGCGCAAGCCCTCCGCCCGCAAGCGGCTCGTCCCCTACTGGCTGCTGCTCCCCGGCATCCTCTGGCTGGTCGTCTTCTTCGCCCTGCCGCTCGTCTACCAGGCGTCCACCTCGGTCCAGACCGGCTCCCTCGAAGAGGGCTTCCAGGTCACCTGGCACTTCCGGACCTACCTCGACGCCTTCACCGAGTACTGGCCCCAGCTCGTCACCTCGCTGCTGTACGCGGGCACCGCGACCGTGCTCTGCCTGCTGCTCGGCTACCCGCTCGCGTACCTCATCGCCTTCAAGGCCGGACGCTGGCGCAACCTGCTCCTGGTCCTCGTCATCGCCCCCTTCTTCACCAGCTTCCTCATCCGGACCCTGGCGTGGAAGACGATCCTCGCCGACGACAGCCTCGTCGTGGACGTGCTCAACGCGCTGCACGTCCTCGACGTCACCAGCTGGCTCGGCTGGACCGAGGGCGAGCGGGTGCTGGCCACCCCGATGGCGGTCGTCTGCGGCCTCACGTACAACTTCCTGCCGTTCATGATCCTGCCCCTCTACACCTCCCTGGAGCGGATCGACGGCCGGCTGCACGAGGCCGCCCGGGACCTCTACGCCTCCCCGGCGACCACCTTCCGCAAGGTGACCTTCCCGCTGTCGATGCCCGGCGTCGTCTCCGGCACCCTGCTCACCTTCATCCCGGCCAGCGGCGACTACGTCAACGCCGAACTGCTCGGGTCCACCGACACCAAGATGATCGGCAACGTCATCCAGTCGCAGTTCCTGCGGGTCCTCGACTACCCGACGGCCGCCGCCCTGTCCTTCATCCTCATGGCGATCGTGCTCCTCATGGTCACCGTCTACATCCGCAAGGCGGGAACGGAGGACCTCGTCTGATGACCTGGCTGCGCAAGAACCTCGTCGTCGTCGCGGGGCTGCTCACGCTCGCGTACATGATCCTGCCGAACATCGTGGTCATGGTGTTCTCGTTCAACAAGCCGAACGGGCGCTTCAACTACGCCTGGCAGCAGTTCTCCCTGGACGCCTGGAAGAACCCCTGCGGCGTCGCCGACATGTGCGAGTCGCTCACGCTCTCGCTCCAGCTCGCCGCCTGGGCCACCCTCGGCTCGGTCCTGCTCGGCACCATGATCGCCTTCGCCCTGGTCCGCTACCGCTTCCGGGCGCGCGGCGCGATCAACTCGCTGATCTTCCTGCCGATGGCGATGCCCGAGGTGGTCATGGCCGCCTCGCTGCTCACCCTCTTCCTCAACATGGGCATCCAGCTGGGCTTCTGGACGGTCCTGATCGCCCACATCATGTTCTGTCTGTCGTTCGTCGTCACGGCGGTCAAGGCCCGGGTCATGTCCATGGACCCGCGCCTGGAGGAGGCCGCGCGCGACCTCTACGCCGGGCCCGCGCAGACCTTCCTGCGGGTCACCCTGCCGATCGCCGCGCCCGGCATCGCCGCCGGCGGCCTACTGGCTTTCGCACTCTCGTTCGACGACTTCATCATCACCAACTTCAACGCGGGCTCCACCGTGACCTTCCCCATGTTCGTCTGGGGATCGGCGCAGCGCGGTACCCCCGTTCAGATCAACGTGATCGGCACCGCGATGTTCGTCCTCGCGGTACTGATCGTCGTGGCCGGGCAAATCATTACGAACCGGCGCAAGAAAACAGCAACAGCCTGAGCGAGAGCCGTCTCAGGCACCGAAGGAGTTGGAAACCATGGCCCCCGTCGCCATGCGTCTCGCTGCCCAATCTCTCTCCGACGCCCAGCCCGTCCCCTTCTGGCTGGAAGACCCCGGCAAGCCCGGCGCCCTGCCCGCCCTCACCGGCACCGAGAAGTGCGACCTCCTCGTCGTCGGCGGCGGCTACAGCGGACTGTGGACCGCGCTCCTCGCCAAGGAGCGCGACCCCGCCCAGGACGTCGTGCTCATCGAGGGCCGCGAGGCGGGCTGGGCCGCCTCGGGGCGCAACGGAGGCTTCTGTGCCGCCTCCCTCACCCACGGCCTCGGCAACGGCCTGGCCCGCTGGCCCGACGAGCTGCCCCGGCTGGAGCGGCTCGGCGAGGCCAACCTCGACGCCATCGAGGAGGCCGTCACCCGCTACGGCCTGGACTGCGAGTTCGAGCGCACCGGCGAGATCGACGTGGCGACGGAGGCGTACCAGGTCGAGGAGCTGCACGAGCTGTACGAGGAGGCCGACCGGCTCGGCCTGGCCGAGGGCCTCACCCTCCTCGACGGCGCGGAGCTGCGCGCCGAGGTGGACTCGCCGACCTTCCTCGGCGGGCTGTGGGACCGGCGCGGCGTCGCCATGCTCCACCCGGCCAAGCTGGCCTGGGGCCTCAAGCGGGCCTGCCTCGACGCGGGCGTCCGGATCTTCGAGAACACCCCCGGCCTCGACCTGGTGGCGGCCGGCTCGGGGATGGCCGTCCGCACCCCGTACGGCCGGGTCGCCGCCCGCCGGGTCGCCCTCGGCACCAACGTCTTCCCGTCGCTGGTCAAGCGGCTGCGCCCGTACACCGTCCCGGTGTACGACTACGCGCTGGTCACCGAGCCGCTCAGCGCCGCGCAGCTCGCCTCCGTCGGCTGGCGCAACCGGCAGGGCCTCGGCGACTCGGCCAACCAGTTCCACTACTTCCGGATCACCGCGGACAACCGGATCCTGTGGGGCGGCTACGACGCCGTCTACCGCTTCGGCGGCAAGGTGCAGGCGGAGATGGACCACCGCCCGGAGACCTACCTCAAGCTGGCCGAGCACTTCTTCACCTGCTTCCCGCAGCTGGAGGGGCTCCGATTCAGCCACGCCTGGGGCGGCGCGATCGACACCTGCTCGCGCTTCTCGGCCTTCTTCGGCACCGCCCACCAGGGGAAGGTGGCGTACGCGCAGGGCTACACCGGCCTCGGCGTCGGCGCCACCCGCTTCGGGGCCGAGGTGATGCTCGACCTGCTGGCGGGGGAGCGCACCGAGCGCACCGAGCTGGCGATGGTCCGCTCCAAGCCGCTGCCCTTCCCGCCGGAGCCGATCGCCTGGGCCGGCATCGGGATCACCAAGTGGTCGCTGGCCCGCGCGGACGCCAACGGCGGGCGGCGGAACCTGTGGCTGAAGGCGATGGACAAGCTGGGCCTCGGCTTCGACAGCTGAACCCTTTCTCCGCCGCGTGACCTGGATTTTTAGTGTGTGATCCAGATCACAACTGATCGGTAGGGAAACCCGCGTAAGAGCGGGCGCCCCCCGCGCTCTCTCCGTGTGGACGCGCACCCCGCGCGTCCCCACGGAGAGGAGCACGCACCATGACACCTACGGGGGCACCCGGCACCAAGGCCGCGGTGGAATGGCTGGCCTCGGTCGCCCCGGATCCCGACGCCTGCCGCTGGGAATGGGAGCGCAACCCGCACGGGATCGCCCTGCTGCCCGCCGGGCTGCGCTGGGACGTCCTGATCCTGCCCGGCGCGCTCGGCCTGGCCGCCCTCGGCGTCCTGGCCCGCCTGGTCGACCGGCCTGGCCCCGTCCTCGCCGACTTCGGCGACGCCCGGATCGGCTTCTTCGTCCCGCCCGGCACGGCCGCCGGCTGGCTCGGCACCGGAGTGCGCGGCGCCGGACCCGGCAGCTGGATCACCGTCCCGTACCCCGGCCGGGTGAGCGCGGCGGCCCGCTGGCTGGTCGCCCCGGACGGCCTGGGCACCCTCACCGACGCCGCCCTGCTCGAACTCGCCATGCACGAGGCGGCGGGCGGCCCGGCCCGGACGGCCCCGAGGGGAGGCGGCGCCTCCTGACCCCGCCCCCGTACACCTCCCCGCCCCACATACCCGAACCCTCCGGCCGCACGCGCGCCCCCGCACCCCGCACGCGCGCGCGTGCCCCCGGAGGCCCCGCGCACCGAGTCCCCGCGTCCCGCGCGCCGAGCCCCCTCCGCGTCCCGCGCGCGTGCCCCCTCCGCGTCCCGCGCACCCCGCCCGCGCGCGCGTGCCCCGGAGCCGGCCGGGCCCTCCGCCAACCCCCGTACCGTCCAAAGGTCTTGACCACTCGATTGGTCTGGACCATGCTGTGGCGCGCTCCACCCCGATTCCCCCACCCCCACCGGAGGCCGTCGTGGACCGCACCAGACCCCTCACCCTGCTGATGGCGGGCGCCCTCGCCGCCGGCGGGCTCGCCGCACTCAGCCCGGCCGCCCAGGCCGCCGACACCGAACTCGCCCGCAACGGCGGCTTCGAGGCCGGCCTCGACGGCTGGAGCTGCAGCGCCGGCAGCGGCGCCGTCGTCTCCTCGCCCGTGCACGCCGGGACCAAGGCCCTCCAGGCCACCCCGTCCGGCGGCGACAACGCCAAGTGCACCCAGACCGTCACCGTCAAGCCCAACTCGACGTACACGCTCAGCGGCTGGTTCCGCGGCAGCTACGTCTACCTCGGCGCCACCGGCACCGGCACCACCGACGGCTACACCTGGACCCAGCAGGCCGCCGACTGGCAGAAGCTCAGCACCAGCTTCACCACCGGCGCCTCCACCACCTCGGTCACCATCTACACCCACGGCTGGTACGGCACCCCCGCCTACCAGGCCGACGACCTCTCCCTCTACGGCCCCGGCGGCGCCCCCGTCGAGATCCCCGCCGTCCCCACCGGCCTCGCCGCCGGCACCCCCACCTCCACCTCGGTGCCGCTGACCTGGCCCGCCGTCGCCGGCGCCACCTCGTACAAGATCTACCGCGGCGGCACCGCCGTCGGCACCGCCACCGGCACCTCGTACACCGCCACCGGCCTCACCCCGAGCACCGGCTACAGCTTCCAGATCTCGGCGGTCAACAGCGCCGGAGAATCGGCGAAGTCGGCCGCCGTCACGGCCACCACCACCTCGGGCGGCGGCGGGGGCAACGGCCAGCTCCCCGACCGCGCCCTCGTCGGCTACCTCCACGCCAGCTTCGCCAACGGCTCCGGCTACACCCGCATGGCCGACGTCCCCGACTCCTGGGACGTCATCAACCTCGCCTTCGGCGAGCCCACCTCGGTGACCTCCGGCGACATCCGCTTCAAGCTCTGCCCCGTCGCCGAGTGCCCGACCGTCGAGTCCGAGGCCGACTTCAAGGCCGCCATCAAGGCCAAGCAGGACGCCGGCAAGAAGGTCCTCATCTCCATCGGCGGCCAGAACGGCCAGGTCCAGCTCGCCACCACCGCCGCCCGCGACACCTTCGTCTCCTCCGTCTCGAAGATCATCGACGAGTACGGGCTCGACGGCCTCGACATCGACTTCGAGGGCCACTCCCTCTCGCTCCAGACCGGCGACACCGACTTCCGCAACCCCACCACCCCGGTCGTCGTCAACCTGATCCAGGCGGTCAAGACCCTCAAGGCCAAGTACGGCGCCAAGTTCGTCCTGACCATGGCCCCCGAGACCTTCTTCGTCCAGCTCGGCTACCAGTTCTACGGCTCCGGCCCCTGGGGCGGCCAGGACCCGCGCGCCGGCGCCTACCTGCCGGTCATCCACGCCCTGCGCGACGACCTCACCCTGCTCCACGTCCAGGACTACAACTCCGGCCCGATCATGGGCCTGGACAACCAGTACCACTCCATGGGCGGCGCCGACTTCCACATCGCGATGACGGACATGCTCCTCACCGGCTTCCCCGTCGCGGGCAACAGCGAGCGCGTCTTCCCGGGCCTGCGCCCCGAGCAGGTCGCCATCGGCCTCCCCGCCTCCACCCAGGCCGGCAACGGCCACACCAGCCCCGCCGAGGTCAACAAGGCCCTCGACTGCCTCACCAAGAAGACCAACTGCGGCACCTACCAGACCCACGGCACCTGGTCCGGCCTGCGCGGCCTCATGACCTGGTCCATCAACTGGGACCGCTTCAACGGCGGCGAGTTCAGCCGGAACTTCGACGCCTACAAGTGGAACTGACCCCCAGGATCAGGAACCCCAGGAACAGACTGGCCAGCACGTCCAGCGGCCAGTGGTAGCCCCTGAGGACCAGGCCCGTCCCCGTCACCGCCGTCAGCACGGCGGCGACGGGGACGAGCCGTCTCGACACCAGGTACGCGGCGCCGAAGTAGGCGACCATCGCGGTGGCCGTGTGGCCGGACGGGAAGTAGCCCTCGGCCCAGGGCTCCAGCGGGCCGGGGCGGGCCGTCCACTCCTTCAGGGGGACGACGAGCAGCGGCACGGCGGCCATCGCGAGACCCGCGCGCAGGGCGTCGCCGCGGCGCCCGCGCCACAGGGCGTACGCCATCGCGGCGGCCAGCACCGGCAGGGCCACCGTCATGTTGCCGAGGTCGGAGGCCAGCTCGCTCAGGCGGCGGGGGACCGTGTCCACCAGGGCGCCGGACACCCGCTCGTCGAGCCGGGCCAGCGGGCCGTGGACGAGTACCTGCCAGGTGATGACGGCGAGGGCGACGAGCGCCGAGAAAAGGGCCGGCCGCCCGGGAACAGGGGGGGTGGTTCCGGGGCGGCCGGGAGGACCGGGCTGCCGCGCGCCCCGGGGGGTGTGGGGCGGGCGGCCATCCGATCGGTGAGGAGTTCCGGAGCACGAGGCTCCGGTGGTGTGCGTCTCAGCACGGTCCGGACGGGGCCGGGGAGGCTCCGACCGGGGTGTTTCTCTCATCTGGTGAAGACCGTACGGCACGCGGCGGGGGACCGACAGCGGGAAACGCGTCCCGCCATCGGCCCCCCACACACTCTTCACACCGTGAGGACGGCCGGTCGTCCGTCAGAGCGCCGCGAGACCGGCCTCAAGGACGTCCAGACCCTCGTTCAGCAGCTCCTCGCCGATCACCAGCGGCGGCAGGAAGCGCAGCACGTTGCCGTAGGTGCCGCAGGTCAGGACCAGGACGCCCTCGTTGTGGCAGTACTTGGCGAGCGCGGCGGCGGCCTCGGCGGCCGGCTCCTTCGACACCGGGTCCTTCACCAGCTCGATCGCGATCATGGCGCCGCGGCCGCGGATGTCGCCGATCAGCGGGAACTTCTCCTGCATCGCGGCGAGGCGGCCCTTCATGACCTCCTCGATGCGCTTCGCCTTCCCGTTGAGGTCCAGCTCCTTCATCGTCTCGATGGCGCCGAGCGCACCCGCGCAGGCCACCGGGTTGCCGCCGTAGGTGCCGCCCAGGCCGCCGCCGTGGACGGAGTCCATGATCTCGGCGCGGCCGGTGACGGCGGCCAGCGGCAGACCGCCCGCGATGCCCTTGGCGGTGGTGATGAGGTCCGGGACGATGCCCTCGTCCTCACAGGCGAACCACTGGCCGGTGCGGCAGAAGCCGGCCTGGATCTCGTCCGCGACGAAGACGATGCCGTTGTCGTCGGCGAACTTCACGATCGCCGGCAGGAAGCCCTTCGCCGGCTCGATGAAACCGCCCTCGCCGAGGACCGGCTCGATGACGATCGCGGCGACGTTGTCGGCGCCGATCTGCTTGGTGATGGTGTCGATCGCCTGCGCGGCGGCCTCCGGGCCGGCGTTCTCGGCGCCCGTGGGCCAGCGGTAGCCGTAGGCGACCGGCACGCGGTACACCTCGGGGGCGAACGGACCGAAGCCCTGCTTGTACGGCATGTTCTTCGCCGTCATGCCCATGGTGAGGTTGGTACGGCCGTGGTAGCCGTGGTCGAAGACGACGACGGCCTGGCGCTTGGTGTACGAACGCGCGATCTTGACGGCGTTCTCGACCGCCTCCGCACCGGAGTTGAACAGCGCCGACTTCTTGGCGTGGTCGCCCGGGGTCAGCTCGGCCAGCGCCTCGCAGACCTCCACGTAACCCTCGTACGGCGTCACCATGAAACAGGTGTGGGTGAAGTCCTGGAGCTGCGCCGACGCCCGGCGCACCACGGCCTCCGCCGACGCGCCGACCGAGGTCACCGCGATGCCGGAACCGAAGTCGATCAGCAGGTTGCCGTCGACGTCCTCGATGACACCACCGCCCGCGCGCTTCGTGAACACCGGCAGCGTGGAGCCCACGCCCGCGGCGACGGTGCCGAGCCGGCGGGCCTGGAGCTCCTGCGACTTCGGACCGGGGATGGCGGTGACGACGCGCCGCTCCTGCGGGACAGCGTTCATGCGGGGCTCCTGGGGTGTTCTGGACGCTCTTGCGGGTTTCCTCCGCAGGCTAGGCGGGACGGAGCGGTCCAGGCATGCGCCGATCGGGAGTGTTGGAAGCGTGTCGTTGTCCGCGGTGGACAGGGCGGGCCCGCGCCCCGTCCCCGCCGCGCCGCCCCCGTACGGCTGCCCGAAACCCTCCCCGGACGGCCCGCGCCCACTAGATTGACGGTGGCACAGAGGCGGCGACCTGGCTGGTCAGGGGGCAGGGGTTCATGGAGACCGACGGCACGTACGAGTCACACGACACGCGGGGGGCGTCGATTCCCCGCCCGACCCCCCCGCCCCCGCCCCGCCCCCCGGCTCCCGCCGCCCCGCCCCCGCGCAGCGCCGTCGCGGACTGGCTGGACGCACCACGCCCCCCCGCCGCGACGGGCATCTGGCGCTTCCGGCATGTGGCGCCGCCGCAGGAGGCCAGGCGCCTGCCTCCGGTCACCCTGGCCGGGCTCGTCATCCCCCTGGCCGTCGGCCTCGTCCTGTGGTCGATCTGGCGCCGGGGCGGAATCCCCTACCTCTGGATGCCGCTCACCGCCCTCACCCCCGAGGACTGGTGGTACGCGCCGACGACGACCCCCCGCGACTGGCACGGGCAGGCCGCGCACGTCGTCTACAGCGGCGTCGTCTTCGCCGTCATCGTGTACACGGTGGGCAAGCTCGGCTCCTGGGGGCAGGTGGCGCGCTACCTCCTGGAACCGCACCGCCCCGCCGTACGGGCCGGACTCACCGCCGGAGCGGCGCTCCTCACGTTCATGTTCGTCTGGCCCGAGGCGTTCCCCCTGGTCAGCTGGGACCCCGTACCCGTGGTGCGGCCGGTTCTGTACCTCATCGCTCTCCTCGCCGGAGACCGCGCCGTCTTCACCTCGCCGACGGTCACCTACACCAGCTACACCGTGATCACGATCGCCCTGCTGTGGCCCTTCGCCCGGCTCGGCGGCTGGCTCGACCTCCTCAAGCCCCGCCTGCGGGCCCGACGGGGGGAGACGGCTGCTCCCGCCCCCGGCACCCCCGCCCCCCCCTCCGCCTACCCCGCCCTCCGGGACCTCGGGCAGGGGCGGGCCGCCGACGTGCTCGCCGCCGAGCTGCTCGCCGGGCGGATGAACGAGGTCGACTGCGCGCGGATCCAGCGCCACTGGGAGCGGAGCCGGGACGACGCGGGGCGGCTCGCCGGGTTCGTCGACACCGTCCTGCGGAAGGGCGCCACCGCCTGGGCGCACCCCTCCGGCGACCGGGACCTGCCCCGCCGGCTCGCCACCCACGACCTGCTCCTCGGCCAGGTCCGGATCGGCCGGGCCGTGACCGCCGAGCGGACCCCGGCCGCCTACCGGGGCGCCGGCATCGCCCTCGGCCCCGCCGCCCTCGGCACCTCGCTGCTCGTCGTCGGCCCGGCCGGCCCGGGCCCGGCCGGCGGTCTCGTCGGCGCCGCCGCCGAGGCGCTCGCCCTCCAGGCCCTCACGGGCTCCTGCGCGGTCGTCGCGGTCGGCGGCCCCACCGCCCCGTACGGTCCGGACGCGGCGTACGACGTGGTGGTCCGGCTCGGCGACCCCGCCTCCCCCTACGACCTCGACCTCTACGGCGGCCTCACCGAACCCGACGAGGCCGCCGCCCTCCTCGCCGAGGGCCTCGCCGGAGACGTCGACTCCCTCGATCCGCGCCGCGCCGCCACCGTCCTCGCCCAGCTCCTCGGCCCCTACCGGGCCGTCCACGGCGCCTTCCCCCCGGTCCCGGTGCTGCGCGAGCTCCTCGAAGCGGGCCCCGGCCCGCTCACCGCCCTGCTGGACCGGCTGCCCGGCGCCGCCGCGTCCCTGCGGCGCGAGCTGGAGGCCCGGATCCGGCAGGCGGGCACCGCCGCCGACCCCGGCCCGCTCCTCGCCGACCGGCTCGCCCTCCTCGACCGCCCCGCCTTCGCGGACTTCTTCGGCGCCGGCACGGGGGCGGTGCGGCCGTTCTCGCTGGGCTCCGTCGCCCACCATCCGCTGCGCGTCCGCGTCCAGCTGCCCGAGCAGGGCCACGAGGAGGCGTCCCGGCTCCTCGCCCGCCTCGTCCTCGCCCAGTTCCTGGCCGCCACCCGCGCGCCCGGGTCCCGGGGCCACTTCGCCGGCCTCGTCCTGGACGACGCCACCGGCGCCCTCACCGGCGGGACCGTCCGCGCCCTCCAGCGGCTGCGCGCCCGCGAGGCGGGTGTCGTCCTGGGGCTGCGGACCCTCGGCGACGTGCCCGAACCGCTGCACGGCCCGCTGCTCGCGGCCGTCGGCTGCCGCGCCGCGCTCTCCGGCGTCACCACCTGGGACGGCCGCGGCTTCGCCGAGGCGTGGGGCACCGAGTGGGTGGAGACCGAGGAGGTCGCCCACCACACGGTCTTCGCCAACCAGCCGATGACCCGGGCGATGCACGCCCTGCGCAAGAGGATCACCGGCAAGGCCGTGACCACCGACGCGGTCACCCTGCGGAGGGTCGAGCGCGAGCGGTGGTCCGCCTCCGAGTTGGCGCACGCCGTCCCGCCGGGGCACGCCGTGGTCTCCCTGACGACGGCCGACGGCGCCCACATGCCCCCGCTCCTCGTCGACCTGCGGGCCTGACGCCGCCGGGGCCGCACCCGGCAGGCGGCCCGCGCGCGGGCGCGCGCGGGGTGCGGTCCTGGCAGAATCGGCCGTGCCGCCGTTTCCGGTGGTTTCCGTCGCCGTGCCCGGGGTTTCCGTGTGCGGTCCTGTGCCAAAGGTCCGCCGGTTCCCGATGCCGCCCACGCTCGCCTCGCTCGTCCAGCACTCCTCGCTCCGGCTCGTCGTCCGGGCCGGGGAGGACCGGCTCGACACGCCCGTCCGGTGGGCGCACGTCAGCGAGCTGGCGGATCCGGTGCCGTACATGGAGGGCGGGGAGCTGCTGCTGACCACCGCCCTCACGCTCGACACGGGGGACGCCGAGGCGATGCGCCGGTACGTGCGGCGGCTGCTGGGGGCGGGGGTGGTGGGGCTCGGGTTCGCCGTGGGGGTGAATCACGAGGCCATTCCGCCGGCGCTCCTCGACGCCGCCCGCGCCGAGCACCTGCCGCTCCTGGAGGTGCCGCGCCGCACCCCGTTCCTGGCGATCAGCAAGGCCGTGTCGGCGGCCATCGCGGCGGACCAGTACCGGGCGGTCACCGCCGGGTTCGAGGTGCAGCGCGAGCTGACCCGGGCCGCGCTCGCGGAGGGCCCGGACGCGGTCGTCGCCCGGCTGGCCGCGCACGTCGACGGCTGGGTCGCGCTGTACGACACCGCCGGTTCCGTCGTCGCGGTCTCGCCGGACTGGGCGGCCCGCCGCGCCGCCCGCCTGACCCCGGACGTCGAGCGGCTGCGCGAGCGGTCCGCCCCGGCCAGCGCGGTCGTCGGCGCCACCGACGACCGGGTCGAGCTCCAGTCCCTCGGCACCGGCCGCCGGGTGCGCGGCGCCCTCGCCGTCGGCACCGCCGCCCCGCTGGGCACCGCCGAGCGGTACGCGGTGCATTCGGCGATCGCCCTGCTGACCCTCACCACCGAGCGTTCGCGCTCGCTCCAGGCCGCCGAGCAGCGGCTGGGCGCCGCGGTGCTGCGGATGATGCTCTCCGGCCAGCCCGAGCACGCCCGTACCGTCGCCGGGGACGTCTACGGCGGCCTCCTCGACGCCCCCTTCCGGCTGCTGGTCGCGGAGGCGGCGGGCGGCGAGGAGGCGCCCGCCGAGCCGCCGCTGCCGGTGCTCGCCGAGGCGCTGGAGACGGCCGCCGCACGGGCCGGCGAGGCGGTGCTGGCCGTGCCGGAGGGCGACGGGCGGCTGGTCGTCCTGGCCGGTGACGGCGGGGCCGTGGTCACCGCCTGCGCGGGGTACGCCGAGCGGGAGGCGGAGGAGGCGGGGGTCGTGGTGGGGCTCTCGGCCCCGGCCGGACCGGTCACCGCGGCGGCCGCGTACCGGCAGGCGGAGCAGGCGCTGTCGGTGGCCCGCCGCCGGGGCCGCGCCCTGGTCGAGCACGAGGACCTGGCGGCCGGTTCGGTGCTGCCGCTGCTGGCCGACGACGCGGTGCGGGCCTTCGCGGACGGGCTGCTGCGGGCGCTGCGGGAGCACGACGCGACCGGCCGCGGCGATCTGGTGGCCTCGCTGCGGGCCTGGCTCTCGCGGCACGGCCAGTGGGACGCGGCGGCGGCGGACCTCGGGGTGCACCGGCACACGCTGCGCTACCGGATGCGGCGGGTGGAGGAGATCCTGGGCCGTTCGCTCGACGATCCGGACGTCCGGATGGAGCTGTGGCTGGCGCTGAAGGCGACGGGGGAGGGGGAGCG
Source organism: Streptomyces termitum (assembly GCF_014650175.1). Lineage (GTDB taxonomy): Bacteria > Actinomycetota > Actinomycetes > Streptomycetales > Streptomycetaceae > Streptomyces > Streptomyces termitum. The sequence continues at coordinate 70,148 of NZ_BMUL01000014.1, read as the reverse complement.
GTGACGGCGGAGTGAGCCGGCGCGTTCCTCCTGCCCGAAGCCGGGCAAAAAGCCTGGTCGGAACGGGGTTCCACTCCCTACTCTCCTGCTCATGACAAGTCCTGCCGTCGGTCCCGCCCCTGAGCACAAGACCGAGGTCCCCGCCCCCGCCGGGACGGCCCCCACCGGGAAGGCACCCGCCGGGACGCCCCTCGCCGGGATGGCCCCCACCGCGCCCGCCCTCGCCGGGACGGCCCCCGCCAGGCCCGCCCTTACCGGGAAGGCCCCCGCCGAGACCGCCCCCACAACGCCCACCCCCGGTACCGTCCCCGCCGCCCCGCCCGGCCGCCGTATCACCGGTGCCGTCTGGGGCGCGCTCGCCATCGTCTACGTCGTCTGGGGCTCCACCTACCTCGGCATCCGGATCGTCGTCGAGACCGTCCCCCCGTTCCTCGCCTCCGGCTCCCGCTTCGTCACCGCCGGCCTCCTCCTCGCCGGGATCGTCGCCTGGCGGTACGGCCCCGCCGCGCTCAGGGTGGACCGGCGCCGGCTCGGCTCGGCCGCCCTCGTCGGCCTCCTCCTCATCCTCGGCGGCAACGGCCTGGTCAACCTCGCCGAGACCACCGTCCCCTCCGGCCTCGCCGCCCTCCTCATCGCGGTCGTCCCGGTCTGGGTCGTGCTGCTGCGCGTCCTCGGCGGCGAGCGGCCCGGCCTCGGCGCGTACGGCGGCGTGCTGACCGGCCTGGCGGGCCTCGCGGTGCTCACCCTGCCGGGGCTCAGCGGCGACATCGGCATCGGCGGCGTGCTCCTGGTGGTCCTCGCCGCCCTGCTCTGGTCGGTCGGCACGGTCTCCTCCTCGCGGCTGCCGATGCCCGCGAACCCGTTCACCGCGAGCGTGTACGAGATGCTGGCGGGCGGTCTCGGCGGCATCGTCGTCGGCCTGCTCCGCGGCGAGCAGCACGGCTTCGACGTCACCGAGGTCTCCGGCCGCTCCTGGACGGCCCTGGCCGGTCTCGTCGTGTTCGGCTCGCTGATCGCCTTCACCGCGTACGCCTGGCTGCTCCAGTCCGCCCCGGTCTCGCTCGTCGCCACCTACGCGTACGTCAATCCGGTCGTCGCGGTCCTGCTCGGCGCCCTGGTTCTCGGGGAGGCGCTGACCTGGCCGATCCTGCTGGGCGGCGCGATCGTGGTGGCCGCCGTCTGTCTCATCGTCACGACCGAGCGGAGAGGGTGACGGGAAGATCCCGCCGGGCCCTACCCTGTCCCCTCGTACCGGTCCGATCACCGGCCGGTACGAGGGGACACGAACGACAGGGGTGGGGATCCCGGATGACGACGCGGGAAGAGACGCAGAGACGCGACGGGGCGGGGGAGAGCGGAGGAGACGGGAGCGGCGGCTCGCGGGCGGTCCGCCGGGCCGTCGTCGGCGGCGTCCTCCTCGCCGTCCTCGCGGGCTGCGGCGGGATCACCGCCGGTGTCCTCTCCGGGCAGGGCTACCTCCCCGGCGACGGCATGCGGGAGGTGTGGAACACCTCCGCGGACGGCACCTCCCGCGCACACGGCAACGGCACCTGGGCCGTCGGCGACGTCCTCGTCCGCAGCCGCTACGACGCCGTCACCGGCTTCGACGCCGGCTCGGGGGCCACCCGCTGGACCTTCGAACCGCCGGCCGGCGCCGAGGTCTGCGCGGTGAGCCGCACCGCCGAGGACGGCATCGCCCTCGTCGCCCACGGCGTCCCCGCCGGCTTCTCCTCCGAGCTGCGGCCCGGCGAGGGCTGCGCCACCGTCACCGCCCTCTCGCTCGCCGACGGGCGCGCCCTGTGGCACACCGCCCGCACCCCGCTCTCCGGCGAACTCCGGGCCGCACCCGACCTGGTCGCCGCCGGCGCGGGCCTCGCCGTCCTGCGCGACGAGGACGCCGACTGGGCCTACCGCTCGGCCGAGGACGACCCCGGGCGGCTCGACCCGGACCGCTCGCTGCGCGCGGTGGACCTGCGCACCGGGAAGCCGAAGTGGTCGGCGAAGCTGCCCGCGGGCTGCGTGCCGTACGGCGTCGCGGCCGACGGCCGGCAGGTCGCGGCGCTCCTCGTCTGCGACTACCGGGACATGCGGATCGCCGTCCTCGACCCGGCCGACGGCCGGGTGCGCGGGGTCGCGCCGCTCGACGAGCGGCAGTACACCGAGCCGGTCCGGCACGCCCCGGTGCTCCTCTCCGCCGATCCGCTCGTGGTGAGCGTGCGCGACCTGGACGAGGCCGGGCACCCGACCTACCTGGCCTTCGGGCCGGACGCCCGCCCCCGGGGCCGTATCGCCTCCGGTGTCCGCAACGGCCGGCTGCCCGACCCGGTCACCGAACCCGCCCTCGTCAGGATCGCCCACGGCCGGCTGTACGCGGTGGCCGCCGAGACCGACTACGACGACGTCCTCACCGCCTTCGACCTGCGCAGCGGCGAGCGGCTGTGGCGCCGGGAGGTCGCGGACCTGGACGACATCATCGGCCTGCGGGTCGCGGCCGGCCGGGTCACCGCCCTGATCGACCTGTACGGCTCGAAGGACGAGGACGGCCTGTTCGTCTTCGACGCCGACACCGGCGACGAGCGGGACCAGCGCACCTTCCCCGACTCGGTGGGCGCTTCGTCCGGCGAGGTCAAGGAGGTGTACGGCCACCGGGACCGGCTGATCGCGGCCCGCTGGGGGAACGGCTACTACGCCCCGTTCACGGCGTACGAGGAGCGCTGACGCCCCGGGCGCGCCCCCGCCCGCACCGCCGGTACGGCCCCGCCGGTCCGCGGTGCGGGCCCCCGACAGGCCAAAGCGGACAGGCGCGCCACCCCCACCACTCCATCTCGGACAAACGCCGTCGCGGCTCCCCGGCCCTAACGTGTCCGGTGAGCGGGGAGCAACCGCTCACGACCCCCAAGACGAAAGGGCCGGGCCGCAATGACGACCACCCACGCCTTCTGGCTCGCCGGCCGCGAGGCCACCGGCGACGACGCCTTCGACGTCACGAACTCGTACGACGGACGGCTGGTCGGCAAGGTCAGCGTGCCCACCGAGGCCCAGGTCGAGGAGGCCGTCGCCGCTGCCCACGCGGTCGTCGACGAGTTCGCCGCCACCCCGGCGCACGTCCGCGCCGCCGCCCTCGACCACGTGTCGAAGCGGCTCGCCGAGCGCACCGAGGAGATCGCCCAGGTCATCTCCGCCGAGAACGGCAAGCCCATCAAGTGGGCCCGCGGCGAGGTCGGCCGCGCCGTCTCCGTCTTCCGCTTCGCCGCCGAGGAGGCCCGCCGCTGGAACGCCGGCGAGGCCCAGCGCCTGGACACCGAGGCCGGCGGCGCGGGCCGCCTCGCCCTCACCCGCCGCGTGCCCAAGGGCGTCGTCCTCGGCATCGCGCCCTTCAACTTCCCGCTGAACCTCAGCGCCCACAAGGTCGCCCCGGCCATCGCCGTCGGCGCCCCGATCATCCTCAAGCCGGCCCCGGCCACCCCGATCTCCTCCCTCATCCTGGGCGAGATCCTGGCCGAGACCGACCTGCCGGCCGGCTCCTGGTCGATCCTCACCGTGCCGAACGACCGGATGCCCGCCCTCGTCCAGGACGAGCGCCTCCCGGTCATCTCCTTCACCGGCTCGGACAAGGTCGGCTACGCCATCCAGCGGTCGGTGCCGCACAAGCACTGCACCCTGGAGCTGGGCGGCAACGCCGCCGCCGTCGTCCTGGCCGACTGGTCCTCCGAGGCCGACCTCGACTGGGCCGCCACCCGCATGGCGACCTTCTCCAACTACCAGGGCGGCCAGTCCTGCATCTCGGTGCAGCGCGTGATCGCCGACGCCTCCGTCCACGACCGCCTGCTGCCGAAGCTGGTCGCGGCCGTCGAGGCGCAGGTCACCGGCGACCCGGCGGACGACGCCACCGACGTCGGCCCGCTCGTCGACGAGGCCGCCGCGAAGCGCGTCGAGGCCTGGGTCGACGAGGCCGTCGCGGCCGGCGCGAAGCTCCTGGCCGGCGGCAAGCGCGAGGGCGCCACCTACGCCCCGACCGTCCTCACCGACCTCCCGGCCGGTGTCACCCTGGCCCGCTCCGAGGTCTTCGGCCCGGTCCTCACGGTCGCCAGGGTCGACGGCGAGGCCGAGGCGTTCGCCGCGGTCAACGACTCGGACTTCGGCCTCCAGGCCGGCGTCTTCACCCGCGACCTCCAGACCGCCTTCCGGGCCCACCGCGCCCTGGAGGTCGGCGGCGTGATCATCGGCGACGTCCCCTCGTACCGCGCCGACCAGATGCCGTACGGCGGCGCCAAGCGCTCCGGCGTCGGCCGCGAGGGCGTCAAGTACGCCATGGACGACTACACCTACGAGCGCGTCCTGGTCCTCACCGGCCTCGCCCTCTAGAGACGCCCGCCCCGGAGACCAGGCGGTCCGAGCCCACTGTGCGGGGGCTCGGACCGCCTTCCGGGCGTCCGGAGTCCATCCACCGGAACGGGGTGACGGCGCCGCGCCCCGGACGGCAGGATGGCGACCGTGACCGTCATCGACATCCCCGGCTCCAAGTCCGTCACCGCCCGCGCGCTCTTCCTCGCCGCCGCCGCGGAGGGCACCACCACCCTGCTGCGCCCGCTCGTCTCCGACGACACCGAGGGCTTCGCCGCGGGACTGGAGGCGCTCGGCTACACCGTCCGGCGGGAACCCGGGGCCTGGCACATCGAGGGCCGCCCGGCCGGCCCCGGCGTCACCGAGGCCGACGTCTACTGCCGGGACGGCGCCACCACCGCCCGCTTCCTGCCCGCCCTCGCCGCCGCCGGGCACGGCACCTTCCGCTTCGACGCCTCCGAGCAGATGCGCCGCCGCCCGCTCGGCCCGCTCACCACCGCGCTGCGCACCCTCGGCGTCGACCTGCGGCACGGCGGCGCGGAGGGCCACCACCCGCTCGCCGTCCACGCCGACGGCGTCAAGGGCGGCGCGCTCACCCTCGACGCCGGGCAGTCCTCCCAGTACCTGACGGCCCTGCTGCTGCTCGGCCCGCTCACCGCCGAGGGCCTCGACATCACCGTGACCGACCTGGTCTCGGAGCCGTACGTGGAGATCACGCTCGCGATGATGCGGGACTTCGGCGCCGAGGTCGTCCGCGAGGACGACGGGCGGGGCCGCACCTACCGGGTCGCGCCCACCGGCTACCGGGCCCGTACGTACGCGATCGAGCCGGACGCCTCCACCGCCAGCTACTTCTTCGCCGCCGCCGCGCTCCGGCCCGGCGGCGCGGTCACCGTGCCCGGCCTCGGCACCGGCGCCCTCCAGGGCGACCTCGCCTTCGTCGACGTGCTGCGCCGGATGGGCGCCGAGGTCGAGACCACCGCGGAGGCCACCACCGTCCGCTCCACCGGCGCCCTGCGCGGACTGACCGTCAACATGCGGGACATCTCCGACACCATGCCGACCCTCGCCGCCCTCGCCCCCTTCGCCGACGGCCCGGTCCGCATCGAGGACGTCGCCAACACCCGGGTCAAGGAGTGCGACCGGCTCGACGCCTGCGCCGACAACCTCCGCCGCCTCGGCGTCACCGTGGAGACCGGCCCCGACTGGATCGAGATCCACCCCGGCACCCCCGCCGGACCGGTGGAGGTCACCACCCACCGGGACCACCGGATCGTCATGTCCTTCGCGGTCACCGCCCTGCGCACGCCCGGCATCACCTTCGACGACCCCGGCTGCGTGAAGAAGACCTTCCCGGACTTCCACCGCGTTTTCGGCGCGTTCGCCCGGACCCCGTGAAGACCGCCCGGGGATTGGGGCAAGAATGGGGGGCATGAGCGACCGCCCCTCCCCTCTCGCCGACCCGCATCTCGTCTTCGACCCCTCCGCCGGACGCCGGGACATCGTCGTCCTCGGCTCGACGGGCTCGGTCGGCACCCAGGCCATCGACCTGGTGCTGCGCAACCCCGACCGCTTCCGGGTGACCGGCCTGGCCGCCTCCGGCGGACGGGTGGGCCTGCTCGCCGAGCAGGCCCACCGGCTCCGGGTCGCCGCGGTCGCCGTGGCCCGCGAGGAGAAGCTGCCCGAGCTGCGCGAGGCGCTGACCGCGCTGTACGGCTCCGAGCCGCTGCCCGAGCTGCTGGCGGGGCCCGGCGCGGCCGCCGAACTGGCCGCCTCCCCGTGCCACACCGTCCTCAACGGCATCACCGGCTCCATCGGCCTCGCGCCGACCCTCGCCGCCCTGGAGGCCGGCCGCACCCTCGCCCTCGCCAACAAGGAGTCGCTGATCGTCGGCGGCCCCCTCGTCAAGGCGCTCGCGAAGCCCGGCCAGATCATCCCGGTCGACTCCGAGCACGCGGCCCTCTTCCAGGCGCTCGCCGCCGGCACCCGCGCCGACGTCCGCAAGCTGGTCGTCACCGCCTCCGGCGGCCCCTTCCGCGGCCGCACCCGGGCCGACCTGGAGCACGTGACCCGCGAGGACGCGCTCGCCCACCCCACCTGGGCGATGGGTCCGGTCATCACCGTCAACAGCGCGACCCTCGTCAACAAGGGCCTGGAGGTGATCGAGGCCCACCTCCTCTACGACATCCCCTTCGAGCGCATCGAGGTCGTCGTCCACCCCCAGTCGTACGTCCACTCCATGGTGGAGTTCACCGACGGCTCGACCCTCGCCCAGGCCACCCCGCCGGACATGCGCGGCCCCATCGCGATCGGCATCGGCTGGCCCGAGCGGATCCCCGACGCGGCCCCCGCCTTCGACTGGTCCACCGCCTCCACCTGGGAGTTCTTCCCGCTGGACGACGAGGCCTTCCCGTCGGTGAACCTGGCCCGGCACGTCGGCGCGCTGGGCGGCACCGCCCCCGCCGTCTTCAACGCCGCCAACGAGGAGTGCGTGACCGCCTTCCTCGACGGCCGGCTCCCCTTCAACGCCATCATGGACACCGTCACGGCGGTCGTCACCGAACACGGCGACCCCGTCCGGGGAACCTCCCTCACGGTCCCGGACGTCCTCGAAGCGGAGACCTGGGCGCGGGCCCGGGCCCGGGAACTGGCCGCGAAGGCCGTCGCGGAGGCGCGCGCATGACGGAAGCACTGCTGTTCACCCTGGGCATCGTCATGTTCGCCCTGGGACTGCTCGTCTCCATCGCGTGGCACGAGCTGGGACACCTGTCCACCGCCAAGCTCTTCGGCATCCGGGTGCCCCAGTACATGGTCGGCTTCGGCCCCACCCTGTGGTCGAAGAAGCGCGGCGAGACCGAGTACGGCATCAAGGCCATCCCGGCCGGCGGCTACATCCGCATGATCGGCATGTTCCCGCCCGGCGCCGACGGCCGGATCGAGGCCCGCTCCACCTCGCCCTGGCGCTCCATGATCGAGGACGCCCGCGAGGCGTCGTACGAGGAGCTCCGGCCCGGCGACGAGACCCGCCTCTTCTACACGCGCAAGCCGTGGAAGCGCGTCATCGTCATGTTCGCCGGACCGTTCATGAACCTGGTCCTCGCCCTCGGCCTCTTCTACGGCTCCCTGATGACCCTCGGCATCGAGGGCCAGACCACCAAGGTCGCGGGCGTCCAGAAGTGCGTCATCGAGCAGGACGCCAAGCGCGACGCCTGCGCCGCAGGCGACCCGGTCTCCCCGGCCTTCGCGGCAGGACTGAAGGACGGCGACAGGATCGTCGCCTTCAACGGCGCCCCCGTCTCCGACTGGGACACCCTCTCCGACCGAATCCGGGACACCGTCGGCCCCGCCACGGTCACCGTCGAGCGGGCCGGGCAGCGCCTCGACCTGCACCCCACCCTGGTCGCCAACAAGGTCCTGAAGAAGGACGAGAACGGGCAGGTCGTCCGCCCGCTCGCCTACGTCGACGCCGGCTACCTCGGCTTCCAGGCCACCACCGAGGTCGCACCGCTCTCCTTCACCGAGACCACCGACCGCATGGGCCAGCTCCTGGAGAGCGGCGTCCACTCCGTGATCGCCCTCCCCGGCAAGATCCCCGGCCTGTGGGACGCCACCTTCGGCGACGGCGAGCGCGCCGAGGACTCCCCGGTCGGCGTCGTCGGCGCCGCCCGGATCACCGGCGAGCTGATGACCGTGGACCTCCCCCCGGAGCGCATCCTGGTCATGTTCATGAACCTGCTGGTGTACTTCAACGTCTCGCTGTTCCTGTTCAACATGCTCCCGCTGCTGCCGCTCGACGGCGGCCACATCGCGGGCGCCCTGTGGGAGTCGGTCCGCCGGGGAGCGGCCCGGATCTTCAAGCGCCCCGACCCCGGCCCGTTCGACGTGGCCAAGCTGATGCCCGCCGCCTACGTGGTCGCCGGCGTCTTCGTCTGTTTCACGCTGCTCGTCCTCGCCGCCGACATCGTCAACCCGGTGAAGCTGACGTAGCTCCCAGGGGGGACGGGCACCGCCGTGTCCGGCCCCCCGCGCCCGGGGCGGTAATCTCGAAAGCCTGAGCCCGCCGACGCACGACCTTTGAGGTTGCACTTCAGATGACCGCGATTTCCCTCGGTATCCCGACCGTCCCGACCCGGCTCGCCGAGCGCCGCAAGAGCCGGCAGATCCAGGTCGGCAGCGTGGCCGTCGGCGGTGACGCACCCGTCTCGGTGCAGTCGATGACGACGACCCGTACCTCCGACATCGGCGCCACCCTCCAGCAGATCGCCGAGCTGACCGCCTCCGGCTGCCAGATCGTCCGGGTGGCCTGTCCCACCCAGGACGACGCCGACGCGCTCGCCACCATCGCCCGCAAGTCGCAGATCCCGGTGATCGCCGACATCCACTTCCAGCCGAAGTACGTCTTCGCCGCGATCGACGCCGGCTGCGCCGCCGTCCGCGTCAACCCGGGCAACATCAAGCAGTTCGACGACAAGGTCAAGGAGATCGCCCGGGCCGCCAAGGACGCGGGCACCCCGATCCGGATCGGCGTCAACGCCGGTTCGCTCGACGCCCGCCTCCTCGCCAAGTACGGCAAGGCCACCCCCGAGGCGCTCGTCGAGTCCGCCCTCTGGGAGGCGTCCCTCTTCGAGGAGCACGACTTCCGCGACATCAAGATCTCGGTCAAGCACAACGACCCGGTCGTCATGGTCGAGGCCTACCGCCAGCTCGCCGCCCAGTGCGACTACCCCCTGCACCTCGGCGTCACCGAGGCCGGCCCCGCCTTCCAGGGCACCATCAAGTCGGCCGTCGCCTTCGGCGCCCTCCTCTCCCAGGGCATCGGCGACACCATCCGCGTCTCCCTCTCCGCCCCGCCGGCCGAGGAGATCAAGGTCGGCATCCAGATCCTGGAGTCGCTCAACCTCCGCCAGCGCCGCCTGGAGATCGTCTCCTGCCCGTCCTGCGGCCGCGCCCAGGTCGACGTCTACAAGCTCGCCGAGGAGGTCACCGCCGGCCTCGACGGCATGACCGTCCCGCTCCGCGTCGCCGTCATGGGCTGCGTCGTCAACGGCCCCGGCGAGGCCCGCGAGGCCGACCTCGGCGTCGCCTCCGGCAACGGCAAGGGCCAGATCTTCGTGAAGGGCGAGGTCATCAAGACCGTCCCCGAGTCGAAGATCGTCGAGACCCTCATCGAGGAAGCCCTCAAGATCGCCGAGCAGATGGAGAAAGACGGCGTCACCAGCGGCGAACCCACCGTCGCCGTCGCCGGCTGACCCCTCCCGCACCACCCCGCGACCCCTCCGCCCCACCGGGCCGGAGGGGTCGCGCGCGTCCGCCCCGGACCGGCGCGAAGCCGCCCGGAAGAGAGCCGCGCCCCGCAAAACGGGAGGGGGTACAGTGCGGAGACCAGCAGAACCGCACGGTGAGGCCCCCTCGTGTTGACACAGACCGCCCGGGTCCTCGAACCCGCCGACCTCGGCGCCGCCCTCGCTGTCCTCGACAGCGCCCCCGTCGAGAACGCCTTCGTCACCGCCCGCGTCCAGCTCGCCGGCCTCGACCCCTGGCGGCTCGGCGGCGAGATGTGGGGCTGGTACACCGAGGGCCGGCTCGCCTCGCTCTGCTACGCCGGCGCCAACCTGGTCCCCATCTGCGCCACCCCCGAGGCCGTCCGCGCCTTCGCCGACCGGGCCCGCCGCATCGGCCGCCGCTGCTCCTCCATCGTCGGCCCCGCCGAACCCACCGCCGCCCTCTGGCGCCTCCTCGAACCCTCCTGGGGCCCCGCCCGCGACGTCCGCGCCCACCAGCCCCTCATGGTCGCCGAGGAACCCTCCGCCACCGTCACCCCCGACCCCCTCGTCCGCCGCGTCCGCAAGGACGAGATGGAGGTCATCACCCCCGCCTGCGTCGCCATGTTCACCGAGGAGGTCGGCGTCTCCCCGCTGGCCGGCGACGGCGGCCTGCTCTACCAGGCCCGCGTCGCCGAACTCGTCGGCTCCGGCCGCGCCTTCGCCCGCATCGAGGACGGCAAGGTCGTCTTCAAGGCCGAGATCGGCGCCGCCACCCGCCAGGCCTGCCAGATCCAGGGCGTCTGGGTCGCCCCCGAGCACCGCGGCAAGGGCCTCTCCGAGACCGGCATGGCCGCCGTCCTGCGCTACGCCCTCGCCGACGTCGCCCCCGTCGTCAGCCTGTACGTCAACGACTACAACACCCCCGCCCGCGCCGCCTACCGCCGCGTCGGCTTCCGCGAGACCGGCGCCTTCATGAGCGTGCTCTTCTAGTTGCTGTCCCCGGCCCCCCGCCGCTTGTAGGGTTGCGCCGCATGGACGACGCACAGGCCGTGATCGGACCCGTCAACCTCGCCGCCCGGGTGGACGAGGCCCTCGCCGTACAGGCGGTCGCCTTCGGACTCGACGCCGAGGAGATCGCCGTGCGCCGCCACATCGTGCTGCGCCACCTGCTCTGCCCCGGCGCCCGCGCCTACGGCGCCACCACCCCCGACGGACGGCTCGTCGGCTTCGTGTACGGCATGCCCAACGACCGCACCCACTGGTGGTCCACCGTCGTGGAGCCGTACCTGCGCGCCACCGGCACCGCCGACTGGCTCGACGCCTCCTTCGTCATCACCGAACTCCACGTCCACCCCGCCTTCCAGGGCCGGGGCCTCGGCCTGGGCCTGATCACCACCATCACCGGCACCGCCGACGAGAAGCGCTCCATCCTCTCCGCCATCGACACCGAATCCCCGGCCCGCGGCCTCTACCGCTCCCTCGGCTACACCGACCTCGCCCGCCCGGTCCACTTCCCGAGCGCCGCCCGCCCCTACGCGGTGATGGGCGCCCCGCTGCCGCTCGCCCGCCGGAACTGATTTCTCGCGGACGGTGCCCCCCGGCTAACCTCGGGGCCATCACTTTCAGTCCCGGCAGGAGTACGAGAACCATGGCCAAGGCACCGGTCCAGCGCATGTCCCAGTTGATGGCGAAGACGCTGCGCGACGACCCGGCGGACGCCGAGGTCCTCTCCCACAAGCTCCTCGTCCGCGCCGGATACGTCCGCCGCACCGCCGCCGGCATCTGGAGCTGGCTGCCGCTCGGCAAGAAGGTGCTCTCCAACGTCGAGCGGATCGTCCGCGAGGAGATGGACGCCGTCGGCGCCCAGGAGGTCTCCCTCCCCGCCCTGCTGCCCCGCGAGCCCTACGAGGCCACCGGCCGCTGGGACGAGTACGGCGCCGAGCTCTTCCGCCTCCAGGACCGCAAGGGCGGCGACTACCTCCTCGGCCCCACCCACGAGGAGATCTTCACCCTCCTGGTCAAGGACCAGTGCTCGTCCTACAAGGACCTGCCGGTCATCCTGTACCAGATCCAGACCAAGTTCCGCGACGAGGCCCGCCCCCGCGCCGGCATCCTGCGCGGCCGCGAGTTCCTCATGAAGGACTCCTACTCCTTCGACACCGAGGACGAGGGCCTGGCCCACTCCTACGGCCTGCACCGCCAGGCGTACCAGCGGATCTTCGAGCGCCTCGGCCTCGACTACCGCATCTGCGCCGCCACCGCCGGCGCCATGGGCGGCTCCAAGTCCGAGGAGTTCCTCGCCCCCGCCGAGGCCGGCGAGGACACCTTCGCCGACTGCCCGAACTGCGACTTCGCCGCCAACACCGAGGCCGTGTACCAGAAGGTCGTGGCGGTCGACGGCTCGGCCGTCCCCGCCGCCGAGGAGATCCCCACCCCGGACACCCCCACCATCGAGACCCTCGCCGCCTCCCTCGGCGTCCCGGCCTCCGCCACCCTCAAGAACCTGCTGGTCAAGGTCGACGGCGAGATCGTCGCCATCGGCGTCCCCGGCGACCGCGAGGTCGACATGGACAAGGTCGAGGAGCACTTCGGCCCCACGGCCGTGGTCGAGCTGGTGACGGAGGAGGACTTCGCCGCCCGCCCCGACCTGGTGCGCGGCTACGTCGGCCCGCAGGGCCTGGAGAAGGTCACCTACCTCGCCGACCCGCGCGTGGCCCCCGGCACCTCCTGGATCACCGGCGCCAACAAGGAGGGCACGCACGCGAAGAACGTCGTCGCGGGCCGTGACTTCGAGGTGTCCGCGTACGTCGACGTCGTCGTCGTCCAGGACGGCGACCCGTGCCCCGAGTGCGGCACCGGCCTCAAGCTGGACCGCGCCATCGAGATCGGCCACATCTTCCAGCTCGGCCGCAAGTACGCGGACGCGCTGAAGCTCGACGTCCTCGGCCAGAACGGCAAGCCCGTCCGCGTCACCATGGGCTCCTACGGCATCGGCGTCTCCCGCGCCGTCGCCGCCCTCGCCGAGCAGACCGCCGACGACAAGGGCCTGTGCTGGCCCGCCGAGGTCGCCCCCGCCGACGTCCACGTCGTCGCGGCCGGCAAGGCGCTCCAGACCGAGCTGGCCCTGGAGGTCTCCGACAAGCTCGCCGCCGCCGGGCTGCGCGTCCTCGTCGACGACCGCGCGGGCGTCTCCCCGGGCGTCAAGTTCACCGACTCCGAGCTGATGGGCGTCCCGAAGATCCTCGTCGCCGGCCGCCGCGCGGGCGAGGGCGTCGTGGAGCTGAAGGACCGCCGCACCGGCGAGCGCGAGGAGCTCACCGTCGAGGAGGCCCTCGCGGCCCTCACGGCCTGACCGTCCGCACTCCGGCCGGGCACCCCGCACGGGGGCGCCCGGCCGGAGCCGTGCTCAGGCGGCCTCGGACCGGGGCGCCGGCTCCACCGAGGGCCCGGTGAGGTCCTCCACCGGGGGCAGCGGGGTGACGGGGGCGACCACCGGGGGAGCGGCCGCGCCGGCGGCCCTCGGGGCGCCGCCGGACTCCGGGGCGGCCCGCTCCAGGAAGCGCAGCAGCTCCACCGGGATCGGCAGGACCAGCGTCGAGTTCTTCTCCGCCGACACCGCCATCACGGTCTGGAGCAGCCGGAGCTGGAGCGCGGACGGCGTGTCCTCCATCTGCCGCGCCGCCTCCGCGAGCTTCTTCGACGCCTGGAGCTCCGCGTCCGCGTTGATCAGGCGGGCGCGCCGCTCCCGGTCGGCCTCGGCCTGCCGGGCCATGGACCGCTTCATCGTCTCCGGCAGCGAGACGTCCTTGATCTCGACCCGGTCGATCTGCACGCCCCAGCCGATCGCGGGGGAGTCCAGCATCAGCTCCAGGCCCTGGTTGAGCTGCTCCCGGTTGGAGAGCAGGTCGTCGAGGTCGCTCTTGCCGATGATCGACCGCAGCGAGGTCTGCGCCATCTGCGAGACGGCGAACCGGTAGTCCTCGACCCGGATCAGGGCCTCCGCCGCGTCCACGACCCGGAAGTAGACGACCGCGTCGACCCGGACCGTCACGTTGTCCCGGGTGATGCCCTCCTGGGCGGGCACGGGCATGGTGACGATCTGCATGTTGACCTTGTGGAGCCGGTCGACGGCCGGAACGATCATGGTGAAGCCGGGCGGGCGGGCCTCGCCCCGCAGCCGGCCGAAGCGGAAGACGACGCCCCGCTCGTACTGCTTGATCACGCGCGCGGCGGCGCCCGCGTAGACCGCGGCCGCGGCGCCCGCGCCCGCGATCGCCCAGAGGATTGTCTCGATCATCACGGCCCCCTCGGGAAGGGTTACAAAAAGGGTATTCCCTCCCAGGGGTGGGCGAACGCCCCGGAGGCTGCCGGGATGCCCCCGAAGCCCGCGGACCCGCCGCCGGCCGGGCTCACAGCCAGCCGGCGAACTCCAGCAGCCACTCGGCCTCCTGCCGCCGCCCCGCCGCCAGCGCCCGGGTGCCGGACTCCACGGTCCGGAAGAGGGTCCAGCCGCGCAGCCGGTCCCGGTCGACGTCGAGCGAGTCGGCCAGCCGGTTGACCCGGCGCCGGGCCGCCGGGGCGCCCGCGGCGGAGGCCACCAGGTCCTCGACCCGCTCCCGCACCAGCCGCGCCAGGTCGTGGGCGCGCTCGCCGACGACCGGGTCGGGGCCGACGGCCAGCCAGGGCGCGCGGTCGCCGCCGAGCACCTTGCCCTGCCGGAAGTCGCCGTGCAGCAGCAGCTCCTCGGCGGTCCCGGCGAGCAGCTCCGTGCGGGCCGCGAGCGCGGCGGCGACCAGGTCCCCGGCGACCGGGTCGGAGGCGTACGGCTCCATGGCGGACGCCTGGCGGGCGGTGCGCTCGGCGACGGTCTCGAAGGAGTGCCCGGCCGGCGGCTCCACCCACAGCTTCCGCACGGTCCCGGCGGCCTCCAGGAGCGCCTTGGCCTCGGGCAGCGAGCGGAGGGACACCTCCGGGTGCAGCCGTTCGAGGACGAGGGCGCCCTCGGGGGCCTCGGAGAGGAGCCGTACGGCCCCCCAGCCGTTCCAGTGCGCGAGGGCGTCCCGCTCCCGCCCGGGGTGGGTGAAGGACGGCGCGATCTTCAGGGTGGCGGGCTCGCCGCCGGCGTCGCGCACGAGCAGGACGAGGCTGCCGCGCCCGCCGGGCGCGACGACCCGCTCCACGGTGAGGCCCGCCGCCTCCGGGACCCGCTCGGCGAGGCCGGGCAGCCGCCCGAGCCAGTCGGCCGCGGCGGCGTCCCCGTACTTCTCGCGGAGCGCCGTCGTCAGTCGCCGGGGCGGTTCGAAACCCATGCGCGCGTTGTTCCCATCGTTCGGTCCGGGGGCTCAGGAGGCCCGTTCGGCGAGCCCTGGAAAGGTTACGTCGCCGCCGCGCCAGCGCACCGCGCGGACCGCCGCCTCGCGCAGCCCGGCCGCCGCCTCCCGGCGCAGCGGCCCCGAGGCGGCCCGCACCAGGTCGGAGTAGACCCCGGCGACCCGGTCCTCCAGGACGGCCGCGAGCCGGACCGCGCCGGCCGGGTCGGCGACCGGGAAGGGCAGCCCGTACGCGGCGGCCGCGGCGGCCGGGGTGCCGCCGAGGTCGCGGACGGTGCGGCGCAGCGCGTCCCGGCGGGCCCGGTGGGCCTGGAGGGCGGCGGCGGCCTCGGCGCGGCGGTCCTCGCCCACCCGGCCGCCGACGACCCCGTAGCCGTAGACCGCCGCGTGCTCGGCGGCGAGGGCGGCCTGCGCGGCGGCGAGGGCGCTCATCTCCGGGCTCCTTCGGTGAGCAGGTAGGCGTGGCAGGACCCGGCGGCGGCCACGGAGGCGAGGAGGCGGGCGTACTCGGGCGGGGCGGCGTCCAGCTCGGCGGTCTGGGCGTCGGCGGCGGCGCGCGCGGCGGCGGCGAGCTCCCGCAGGGCGGCGGCCGGGTCGGCGGGGACGGGCGGGGCCGCGGGCGTGGTCGCGGGGACGGCGGCCGGGGTGCCGGAGGCCGTGGCGGACGCGGACGCGGCGGGGGCGGGCGCCAGGGTCGGGCCGCCTTCGCCCAGGGCCTCGGCGTGGGCGGCGGCCGAGGCGCGGAGCGGGGCCAGCCGGGGGCGGAGCGCGGGATGGGCGGCGAGGGCGGCGTCGTAACGTTCCAGCAGGGTCCGCGAGGCGGCCGCCGCCCGGCCGCGCAGGGCGGTCTCGGCGCGGGCCACCCGTTCGGCCTCCCGGGCGGCCGCCCGTTCGGCGGCGCTCGGGCGGCGGGGGCCGCCGTCGGAGGCGCATCCGGCCAGGACCGCCGCGGCGGCCGAGGCACCCGCCGCGAGCACGGCCCGTCTGCCCGTCGTCGTCACGCTCTCTCCCTCAGCATTCCGGACCCCTCCCGGCCGCCCGTCGAAGATCACCGCAGGCGAGCGTACCCGTGGGCGCCCCGGCGGTGGGCGGCAACACCCTCCGGGACCGGATACCCTTGAGCCGACACGCAGCGACACGCAGCGACGAGCGACGTACCCACAACAGCACACGCGGCCGAGGAGTCACCCGGATGAGCACCACCCAGAGCGACAGGCTGCGCGGACTCGTTGAGCCGCTCGTCCGCGCGGAGGACCTGGATCTGGAAGAGATCGAGGTGTCCCGGGCCGGCCGCCGGGGACTGCTGAGGATCGTCGTCGACTCGGACGAGGGCGTGGAGCTGGACGCCTGCGCGGAGCTGAGCCGCGCGATCTCCGCGAAGCTGGACGAGACCGACGCCATGGGCGACGGCGAGTACGTCCTGGAGGTCAGCTCCCCGGGCGCCGACCGCCCGCTCTTCGAGCACCGCCACTACGTCCGGGCGACCGGCCGGCTGGTGAAGCTCCAGCTCGCCGAGGGCGGGGAGCTGGTCACCCGCGTCCTGGCCGTGGACGAGGACGGCATCGACACCGAGGTGCCGGGCGTGAAGGGCCGCAAGGCCACCGCCCGCCGGGTCGCGTTCGCCGAGATCGCCAAGGCGCGTGTCGAGATCGAGTTCAACCGCAAGGACAAGAAGGAAGAGGAGGCGTAGCCGTGGACATCGACGTGAAGCTCCTGAAGGGCTTGGCACAGGAGAAGGACATCTCCTTCGAGATGCTGGTCGAGGCGATCGAGTCGGCCCTCCTCATCGCGTACCACCGCACGCCGTCGGCCCGCCGCCACGCGCGCGTGGAGCTCGACCGGCACACCGGCCACGTGACGGTGTGGGCCGAGGAGGACGCGGCGGACCTGGAGGAGGGGCAGGAGCCCAAGGAGTTCGACGACACCCCGTCGGACTTCGGCCGCATCGCGGCGAGCACCGCCCGCCAGGTCATCCAGCAGCGGCTGCGCGACGCCGAGAACGACGTCACCTTCGGCGAGTACGCCCGCCGCGAGGGCGACGTGGTGGCCGGCGTGGTGCAGCAGGGCAAGGACCCGAAGAACGTCCTGGTGAAGCTGGACGACAAGCTGGAGGCCATCCTGCCGGTGCAGGAGCAGGTGCCGGGCGAGGAGTACACGCACGGCCTGCGGCTGCGCACGTACGTCGTCCGGGTCGCCAAGGGCGTCCGCGGCCCGTCCGTCACCCTGTCGCGCACCCACCCCAACCTGGTGAAGAAGCTCTTCGCCCTGGAGGTGCCGGAGATCGCCGACGGTTCGGTGGAGATCTCCGCCATCGCCCGCGAGGCCGGTCACCGCACCAAGATCGCGGTCCGCTCCACCCGTTCGGGCCTGAACGCCAAGGGCGCCTGCATCGGCCCGATGGGCGGGCGCGTGCGGAACGTGATGGCGGAGCTGCTCGGTGAGAAGATCGACATCGTCGACTGGTCGGACGACCCGGCCGAGATGGTGGCGAACGCCCTCTCCCCGGCCCGCGTCTCCCGGGTCGAGGTCGTCGACATGGCCGCCCGGTCCGCCCGGGTGACCGTCCCCGACTACCAGCTCTCCCTCGCCATCGGCAAGGAGGGCCAGAACGCCCGGCTGGCCGCCCGGCTCACCGGCTGGCGCATCGACATCCGGCCGGACACCGAGCCCCAGGGCGAGGAGGGCTGAGCGGTCCGACCGCAAGCCCGAGACCGTTTTTGGCCAACAGGTGTTCGATTTTTGCCCCAAACGGGTGAGGTCGGTACGGGGAGGTAGACTTAATCGTGTCTGGCCGGACGCATGCCCGCGCGTGCCCCGAGCGAACCTGCGTGGGATGCCGGGAGCGAGCGGCCAAGAGCGATCTGCTGCGGACCGTGGTGAGTGGGGACGAGTGTGTCCCCGATCATCGCGGTACGCTGCCCGGCCGGGGTGCGTACGTGCACCCCGCCTCGCACTGTCTCGACCTGGCGGTCCGCCGCCGGGCGTTCCCGAGGGCCTTCAAGGTCACGGGGCCGCTCGACACGGCGGCCCTGCGGGACCACATCGAGCAGGCCGCGCAGGCGGCACCGCAGTGAACAGGAAGTACGGCACGGAACACCGTGCGGTCAGGTACCTCGCGAGTCGGAAGTAGGTCGAGATTGCGATGAGCACTCGATGAGTACGCGATGAGTACGCCCATGAAGTAGCGACGGTCCGGCGGTAACCGGACCTATAAAGGAGCGATGTGGCTAAGGTCCGGGTATACGAACTCGCCAAGGAGTTCGGTGTGGAGAGCAAGGTCGTCATGGCCAAGCTCCAGGAACTCGGTGAATTCGTCCGTTCGGCGTCCTCGACGATCGAGGCGCCGGTCGTGCGCAAGTTGACTGACGCTTTGCAGGGTCCCGGCGGTTCCGCCGGCAAGACCGCTGCCAAGCCCGGAGCGCCCCGCAAGGCGGCGCCCGCCCCCAAGCCGGCTGCCCCGGCGCCTTCCCCGGCGCCCCAGGCCGCCGCACGTCCGGCTGCCCCGAAGCCTGGCGCGCCCACCCCGGCGCCCAAGCCCGCGGCCGCCGAGAAGTCCGCGGCGCCGGCCCCCGGCCCGCGTCCGACCCCGGGCCCGAAGCCCGCGGCTCCCGCGCCCAAGCCGGCGCCCGCCGCCCCGGCTCCGACCAACCCGGAGTTCACCGCGCCCCCGGCCGCCCCGGCCGCGGGTCAGCAGCGTCCCGGTGGCGCCCCCTCCGGTCAGCGTCCGGCCGGTGCCCGTCCGGGCCAGTCCGCGCCGCGCCCGGGTGGTCAGCAGGCCCCCCGTCCCGGCCAGCAGGCCCCGCGTCCGGGCGCCCCGCGTCCGGCCGGCCCGCGTCCGGGCAACAACCCCTTCACCTCCGGCGGCTCCACCGGCATGGCGCGCCCGCAGGCGCCCCGTCCCGGCGGCGGCGCCCCGCGTCCCGGCGGCCCCGGTGCCGTTCCGGGCGCCCCGCGTCCGCAGGGCGGCCCCGGCGGCGCTCCGCGTCCGCAGGGTCAGGGCGGCGCCCGTCCCACCCCCGGTGGGATGCCCCGTCCGCAGGCTCCCCGTCCGGGCGGCGCGCCCGGCGGCAACCGTCCCAACCCGGGCATGATGCCGCAGCGTCCCGCTGCCGGCCCGCGTCCCGGCCCCGGCGGTCGTGGTCCCGGTGGCCCCGGCGGTCGTCCGGGCGGTCCCGGCGGTGGCGGCGGCGGTCGTCCCGGCTTCGCCGGTCGTCCGGCCGGTCCCGGTGGCGGTGGCGGCGGCTTCGCCGGCCGTCCCGGTGGTCCCGGTGGCGGCGGCGGTCGTCCGGGCGGTCCCGGTGGCGGCGGCGGCTTCGGCGGTCGTCCCGGCGGCTTCGGCGGCCGTCCCGGCGGCCCGGGTGGCCGTGGTGGCACGCAGGGCGCCTTCGGCCGTCCCGGCGGTCCCGCGCGTCGCGGTCGCAAGTCGAAGCGGCAGAGGCGCCAGGAGTACGAGGCCATGCAGGCCCCGTCCGTGGGCGGCGTGATGCTGCCTCGCGGCAACGGCGACACCATTCGCCTGTCGCGCGGTGCGTCCCTCACCGACTTCGCGGAGAAGATCGGCGCCAACCCGGCGTCGCTCGTCGCGGTCATGATGAACCTCGGCGAGATGGTCACGGCCACGCAGTCCGTCTCCGACGACACGCTGGTCATGCTGGCCGAGGAGATGAACTACGTCGTCCAGATCGTCAGCCCCGAGGAGGAGGACCGCGAGCTGCTCGAGTCCTTCGACCTGGAGTTCGGCGAGGACGAGGGCGGCGAAGAGGCCCTGGTCTCCCGTCCGCCGGTCGTGACCGTCATGGGTCACGTCGACCACGGTAAGACCCGACTCCTCGACGCGATCCGCAAGACCAACGTGGTCGCGGGCGAGGCCGGCGGCATCACCCAGCACATCGGCGCCTACCAGGTGGGCACCGAGGTCAACGGCGAGCACCGTCGCATCACCTTCATCGACACCCCGGGTCACGAGGCGTTCACCGCCATGCGTGCCCGTGGTGCGAAGTCGACCGACATCGCGATCCTCGTGGTGGCGGCCAACGACGGTGTGATGCCCCAGACGATCGAGGCGCTGAACCACGCCAAGGCGGCCGGCGTGCCGATCGTGGTCGCGGTCAACAAGATCGACGTCGAGGGCGCGGACCCGGTGAAGGTCCGCGGTCAGCTGACCGAGTTCGGTCTGGTGGCCGAGGAGTACGGCGGCGACACCATGTTCGTCGACATCTCCGCCAAGCAGGGTCTGCACATCGACTCCCTCCTCGAGGCCGTCATCCTCACGGCCGACGCCTCGCTCGACCTGCGGGCCAACCCGGACCAGGACGCGCAGGGCATCGCCATCGAGTCGCACCTCGACCGCGGTCGCGGCGCCGTCTCGACGGTCCTGGTCCAGCGCGGAACGCTGCGCATCGGCGACACCATCGTCGCCGGCGACGCGTACGGCCGCGTCCGGGCCATGCTCGACGACAAGGGCAACAACGTGGACGAGGCGACTCCGTCGACCCCCGTCCTCGTCCTGGGTCTCACCAATGTCCCGGGTGCCGGTGACAACTTCCTCGTCGTCGACGAGGACCGCACCGCCCGCCAGATCGCCGAGAAGCGTGCCGCCCGCGAGCGGAACGCCGCGTTCGCCAAGCGCGTCCGCCGCGTCTCGCTGGAGGACCTGGACAAGGTGCTCAAGGCCGGCGAGATCCAGCAGCTGAACCTGATCATCAAGGGTGACGCTTCCGGTTCCGTCGAGGCCCTCGAGTCCTCCCTGCTCCAGCTGGACGTCGGCGAGGAGGTCGACATCCGCGTCCTGCACCGCGGCGTGGGTGCCGTCACCGAGTCGGACATCGACCTGGCGATGGGCTCCGACGCCATCGTGATCGGCTTCAACGTGCGCGCCGCCGGGCGTGCGCAGCAGATGGCCGAGCGCGAGGGCGTGGACGTCCGGTACTACTCGGTCATCTACCAGGCGATCGAGGAGATCGAGGCGGCCCTCAAGGGTCTGCTCAAGCCGGAGTACGAAGAGGTCGAGCTGGGCACGGCGGAGATCCGCGAGGTCTTCCGCTCCTCCAAGCTCGGCAACATCGCGGGTGTCCTCATCCGCTCCGGCGAGGTCAAGCGCAACACCAAGGCGCGCCTCATCCGCGACGGCAAGGTCATCGCGGAGAACCTCAACATCGAGGGTCTGCGCCGCTTCAAGGACGACGTCACCGAGATCCGCGAAGGCTACGAGGGTGGTATCAACCTCGGAAACTTCAACGACATCAAGATCGACGACGTCATCGCCACGTACGAGATGCGCGAGAAGCCGCGCGCGTAACACGCGGTGAGGTGCCGGGGCCGGTCGGCGGAGGTTATTCCGTCGATCGGCCCCGGCCGTTCCGTGTACGGTTCCGGTGTTCCCGTCCAGCGGTGGGCGGGGCCACTGAACCCGAACCGGCGGGACATCCGGACACACATGTATGTGGGGACCCTGTCCTTCGACCTGCTCCTCGGCGACGTCCACTCGCTCAAGGAGAAACGCTCCCTCGTGAAGCCGATCGTCGCCGAGCTCCAGCGGAAGTTCTCCGTGAGCACGGCGGAGGTGAGCGGCCAGAACCTCCACCGGCGGGCCGAGATCGGCGTCGCCATGGTGTCCGGCGACCTGGGACACCTCAATGGCGTCCTCGACCGCTGCGAGCGGCTGGTCGCCGCCCGGCCGGAGGTGGAGCTGCTGTCGGTGCGCCGCAGGCTCCACACTGATGAAGACTGATAGCAAGGCAAAGAAGGAGACGGACCAGTGGCCGACAACGCGCGGGCGAAGAAGCTGGCGGACCTCATCCGGGAGGTGGTCGCCGAGAAGCTGCAGCGCGGCATCAAGGACCCGCGCCTGGGTACGCACGTGACCATCACGGACACCCGCGTCACCGGTGACCTGCGGGAGGCCACGGTCTTCTACACGGTCTACGGCGACGAGGAGGAGCGGGCGAGCGCCGCCGCCGGACTGGAGAGCGCCAAGGGCATCCTCCGCTCCGCGGTGGGCCGGGCGGCCGGGACCAAGTTCACCCCGACCCTGGCCTTCGTGGCCGACGCCCTCCCGGAGAACGCGCGGACGATCGAGGACCTCCTCGACAAGGCGCGCGCCTCCGACGCCCAGGTGCGGCAGGCGTCCTCCGGCGCCACCTTCGCGGGTGGAGCCGACCCCTACAAGAAGCAGGGCGAGGACGACACCGCCGAATGAGTGATACCACCACGCCCGACGGACTTGTCATCGTCGACAAGCCGTCGGGCTTCACCTCGCACGACGTCGTGGCCAAGATGCGCGGGATCGCGAAGACCCGCCGCGTCGGCCACGCCGGCACGCTCGACCCCATGGCCACGGGCGTCCTCGTCCTCGGCGTGGAGCGGGCCACCAAGCTGCTCGGTCACCTCGCGCTGACCGAGAAGGAGTACCTGGGCACCATCCGCCTGGGCCAGACCACGGTCACCGACGACGCCGAGGGCGAGATCACGGCGTCGGTCGACGCGTCGAAGGTCACCCGCGAGCGGATCGACGCGGGCGTCGCGGAGCTGACCGGGGCGATCATGCAGGTCCCGTCGAAGGTCTCCGCCATCAAGATCGACGGGAAGCGGTCGTACGCGCGCGTGCGCGGCGGCGAGGAGTTCGAGATCCCGGCCCGCCCGGTCACCGTCTCCTCCTTCCGGGTCTACGACGTCCGCGAGGCCGAGGCGGAGGACGGGACCCCCGTCGTCGACCTGGTCGTCTCGGTGGTCTGCTCCTCCGGTACGTACATCCGGGCGCTGGCCCGGGACCTCGGCGCCGGGCTCGGCGTCGGCGGCCACCTCACCGCGCTGCGGCGCACCCGGGTCGGCCCGTACAAGCTGGACGGCGCGCGGACCCTCGACCAGCTCCAGGAGGAGCTGGCCGTGATGCCGGTCGCCGACGCCGCCGCGGCGGCCTTCCCCCGCTGGGACGTCGACGAGAAGCGCGCCCGGCTGCTGCTCAACGGGGTCCGGCTGGAGATGCCGGAGTACCCCAAGGGCCCGGTCGCGGTCTTCGGACCGGACGGGAAGCTGCTCGCCCTGGTGGAGGACCAGCGGGGCAAGGCGAAGAGCCTGGCGGTCTTCGGCTGACCCGCTCGGCGGGGCCGTGAGGGGCGGGTGCGCGAGGCGCGCCCGCCCTTCGGCGTTTCTTCACCCGATCGGGGCAGCGCTCGGAGTGAACCGGGGGAGTGCGGGGGCATCCTCCCCTCCGATCGGGGCCACGGAAGATCACCGCCCGCTACCGTCGGCACCATGGCACGCCTGGACACCACGGGGCGCGGGGATCCGGCGGAGCCGGTGACGCTGGTACGGATCTGCGACCCGGCGGGCCAACCGCGCGGGACCGGCTTCCTCGCCGACCACGAGGGCACCCTCCTCACCGCCCACGAAGCCGTCGCCGGCCTCGACCACCTGATCCTGCGCGCCCCCGGCGAGCGGACCTGGACCGTCGGGCCCGACGCCGTCGTCCCCCTCCCCGCGCACGGACTCGCCCTCATCCGCACCCAGGGCCTCGGCGGACTCCCGCTGCCCCTCGCCAACCGCCCCGCCACCGCACCCGGCACCTACGTCCGGATCGCCGCGCACGGCTGGCGCGAGGCCCGCGTCCTCGGCCCCGCCACCGTCGCGTACGCCCCCGCCGACGGCACCGGCGGCACACCGCACCTGCTCCCCGGCGCCCTCGAACTCGCCATCGGCACCGAGGGCGCCGAAGCCCTCCGCCCCGGCGGACCGGCCGCCGGGGGACCCGTCCTCGACAGCGCCACCGGCACCGTCCTCGGCGTCCTCGGCACCACCCTGGAGGGCGACCCGCGCGCCGCCGGGCACGCCGTCCCCCTCCGCCCGGACGGCGACGGCCCCCTCACCGCGCTGCTGCGGCGCAACGGCGCCACCGTCCCCGCCCACGGCCCCGACCTCAACCTCGCCGCCGTCCTCGAACTCACCGCCCCCACCGCCCTCCCGCCCGCCGACCCCTCCCCGTGGCCCGCGCCCGTCCCCCGCCCCTCCGCCCTGCGCGCCCTCGCCCGCTTCGCCGCCGCCCCGCCCGAGGACCCCGCCCCGCCCGTCCTCACCGTCGTCGGCGACCCCGGCAGCGGCCGCACCACCCTCCTCGGCGCGCTCTGCGAGGCCCGCGGCCCCGGCGGCGCCCCCGCCCCCACCGTCCGGCTGCGCGGCGCCGACCTCCTCGACGGCGACACCCACGCCGCCGACGCCGTCGGCCGCGCCCTGCGCGCCGCCGCCCGGATCGCCGCCGCCTCCGGCACCGCGGGCGACACCTCCGCCGCCACCCCCGACCACGTCGCCGCCCTCGCCCGGGAGGCCGGCCGGCCCCTCCTCGTCGTCCTCGACGGCCCCGAGGAGATGCCCCCGCACCTCGCCCACCGGCTCGCCGACTGGACCCGCGCCACCGAGGCGTGGCTGCGCGCCCACGGCGCCCGGCTGGTCCTCGCCTGCCGCCCCGAGTACGGCGAGCGGTCCGCCGCCCTGTGGAGCGAGGCCCCCGCCGTCCTCCCGCTCGGCGACCTCACCGAGGCCGAGGCCGCGGCCGTCCGGCGGGGGTACGGGCTCGGGGACGACGACCTCGCCGCGGCGGACGCCCGGCACCCGCTCGCGCTGCGGCTGCTCGCCGAGGTCCGGGCCGCACTCCCCGGCGAGGTCCCCGGCCGCCCCGACCGGGCCGAGGTCTTCACCGCCCACCTCGACCTGCTCTGCCTGCGGATCGCGGTCCGGATCGCCGCCGGATCCCGGCCGGTGCCCTCCGGCTCCGCCGTCCGCCGGCTCGCCGCCCGCGTCACCGGCCAGGTCCACGAGGCCGCCCGGCGCTGCCTCGGCCCCGGCCACGGCCTCCTCGACGCGCCCTCCTTCGAGGAGCTCTTCCCCTGGCGGGAGGGCTGGGCCTCCGCCGTCCTCACCGAAGGACTCCTCGTCCCGGCCGGCACCGGCTACCGCTTCGCCCACGAGGAGGTCGCCGACTGGCTCCAGGCCGCCCACCTCGACGTCGGCGCCGCCCTGCACGCCCTCGTCCACCGCGCCCTGGAGGACCCGCCGGACCAGGCCGCCGACCCCGCCCCGCCACCGGTGCCCCGGCACCGCATCGGCCCGGTGCTCCAGGGCCTCCTCCGGCTCCAGAAGGAGGGCGGCCCCGAAGCCCTGGCACCCCGCCTGGAGGCACTGGCCGACGCCCTGGCCCGCTGCGGACCCGAGACCCCCGAGGACGCCGTCTGGTGGGCCGCAGGACTCCTCGGCCGGACCCTCGCCGCCCTCCCCGACCTCCGCCCCCACCTGCCCGTCCTGCGCCGCCTCGCCGATCTGGTCGGCACCGGGACCGCCCGGCCCGGCGCGCTCGACGCCTTCGGACCCGACTGGTGGCGGGCGCGCCCCCTCGGCCGGGGCGAGCGGCTCGACCTGCTGCGCCGCGCCGTCACCGCCGACCCCGGCGGAGACGCCTTCCTCGCCGAGGCCGCCGCCCTGCTCACCGCCGAACCGCGCGGCACCCAGCCGCTGCTCTGCCGCTGGTTCACCGACGACCGGCCGCTCCCGGCCCATCCGTACACCACCGTCGCCACCACCGCCCAGAGCCTCCTGCACACCCACCGGGCGGCCGCCGTCGACGACCTGTGCGAGGCGCTGGCCGCCACCGCGCACCCGCTCGCCGAAGGGCTCCTCGTCGCCCTCGCCGACGACGAGCGGACCGCGCTCTGCCGGGCCGTCGACCGCTGGGCGCACGACGACGGACGGCCCGAGCGGCGGATCGCCGCCGCCCTGTACGGCAGCCTCCTCGCCGCCCGCGGACCCGACGGGCCCGACGCCGAACCGCTGCGCTACGCCGCCCTCGCCCTGCTCGCCCGCCCCGAGGACCGGGCGCTGCACGGGGCCGCCCTCGGCATCCTCGTCCGAGACCCGCACAGCCGGGCCGCCCACCTGCCGCGCGCCCTCGACGACCCCCGGGTGCCCGCCGAGGCCCTGGCCGCCGCCCTCCCCGACCATCCAGGCCCGGTCCTCGCCGCCCTGCGGGAGCGGCTGTACGCGGCCGGGGACGGCGCCGGGGCCGTCCTGCGGGCCCTCGCCCCCGTCGACGCGCCCGCCCTCACCCGCCGGATCGCCGCCCTCGTGGCGGAGTACGTCCACCACCGCCCCGACGGCGCCCCGCACGCCGCCGCCTACGCCGACCTGCGCCTGGAGGAGGGCCCGACCGCCCGGGCCGTCCTCTTCCCGCTGGTCGCCGGGCTGCTCCGGGACCGGCCCGCCGCCGTCCGGCGCGCCCTCGCCCCCGTCCTCGCCGCCCCCGGCACCGGCGCCTCCCGCCACCTGCGGGCCGAACTTCTCGACGTCCTCCTCGACCACGAGGCCCGCGCGCCCGCACCCGACCGGGGCGTCCTCGACGCCCTGCTGACCGCCGCCGCCGAAGGAGCCGCCCGCCGCGCCCTGCCCCGCAACCGCGCCCTCCTCGACCGCACCGCCGCCCTCTACGGCCGCCTCCCCGGCGGCACCGCCCACCGGGACCGGCTGCTCACCGCCCTCGCCGCGGGCCACCCCGCCTTCGCCGCGCTGCTCGACGCGACCGTGCCCGCGCCACGCGGACCCGGCAGTCTCCATGCCGATGCGGACCGACGGGCGTGGGCATGGCAGTCTTAGACCTGCGTAATGGGCGTACCGGGCGAACAGGCGGACGAGGAGCGGTCACAGTGCAGCGCTGGCGTGGCTTGGAGGACATCCCCCAGGACTGGGGGCGCAGCGTCGTCACCATCGGCTCCTACGACGGGGTGCACCGCGGGCACCAGCTGATCATCGGGCGGGCCGTCGCGCGCGCCCGCGAGCTGGGGGTCCCCGCCGTCGTGGTCACCTTCGACCCGCACCCCTCCGAGGTGGTGCGCCCCGGCAGCCACCCGCCGCTGCTGGCCCCGCACCACCGGCGCGCCGAGCTGATGGCGGAGCTGGGCGTGGACGCGGTGCTCGTCCTGCCGTTCACCGCCGGGTTCTCTCAGTTGTCGCCCGCCGACTTCATCGTCAAGGTGCTCGTCGACAAGCTGCACGCGCGGGCCGTCATCGAGGGCCCCAACTTCCGCTTCGGCCACCGCGCCGCGGGCGACGTGGACCTCCTCGCCGAGCTGGGCGCCACCTACGACTACGAGGTCGAGGTCGTCGACCTGTACGTGAGCGGCACGGCCGGCGGCGGGCAGCCCTTCTCCTCCACGCTCACCCGGCGGCTGGTCGCCGAGGGCGACATGACCGGCGCCGCCGAGATCCTCGGCCGCCCGCACCGCGTCGAGGGCGTCGTCGTCCGGGGCGCCCAGCGGGGCCGCGAACTGGGCTTCCCGACGGCCAACGTGGAGACCCTGCCGCACACCGCCGTCCCCGCCGACGGCGTCTACGCCGGCTGGCTGACCGCCGACGGCGAGCGGATGCCCGCGGCGATCTCGGTCGGCACCAACCCGCAGTTCGACGCCACCGAGCGGACGGTGGAGGCGTACGCGATCGACCGCGAGGGCCTCGACCTGTACGGGCTCCACGTCGCCGTCGACTTCCTCGCCTACGTGCGCGGCATGCTCAAGTTCGACACCCTCGACGACCTGCTGGTGGCGATGGCCGCCGATGTGACCCGGTGCCGGGAGCTGACCGCGAAGTACGACGCCGCCGCCGGCGCGTGACCCTCACCAGGTGACGTACAGCTCCCTCGGGCCCCGGATCAGGCCCTTGGACTGGAAGGGCACGTCCTCCGGGCGGCCCGCGAGCCGCAGTCGCGGGTAGCGGGCCAGCAGCGAGGCCAGCATCACCTCGGACTCCATCCGGGTCAGCAGCGCGCCCACGCAGTGGTGCGGGCCGTGGCCGAAGGAGACGTGTCCGGTGCCGGTCCGGCCGAAGTCCAGGACCTCCGGGTCGGCGAAGACCGCCGGGTCCCGGTTGGCCGCCAGGTAGGAGGCGTACACCGCCTCACCGGCCCGGATCACCGTCCCGCCGACCTCGACGTCCTCGGTGGCGATCCGGGGCAGCCCGACGCCGTTGCGGTGCGGGATCCAGCGCAGCAGCTCGTCCACCGCCTGCGGCAGCAGCTCCGGCTCGGCCCGCAGCCGGGCCATCAGGTCGGGGCGGGTGAGCAGCACGTAGACCATGTTCGCGCTGTTGTTGCGGACCGCGTGGGCGCCGCTGATCAGTACCGCCATCGCGAGCGAGACGGCCTCGTCGGTGGAGATCCGGCCCTCCGCCACGGACTGGGCCAGCTCCCCGGCCAGGTCCTCCCGGGGCTCGGCCCGGCGCCGGTCCAGGAGCGCGGTGACGTAGCCGTGGATCTGGGCCTTGGCGGCGCGGCTGCCCTCCGGGCCGGGGCCCGAGGAGAGGATCAGGTCCGGCCAGGAGGCGAGCGAGGCCCGGTCCTCCTCCGGGATGCCGAGCAGGTCGCAGACGACGGCCATCGGCAGCGGCCCGTGCAGGTGCCGCATCAGGTCGGCGGGCCGGCCCGCCGCCTCCATCCCGTCCAGCAGCCGGTCGCAGGCGGCCTGCGCGAGCGGCCGCAGCCGCTGGGTGCCCCGGCCGGTGAAGGTCCTGGTCACGGACTTGCGGAGCTGGGTGTGGTACGGCGGATCGGCGTAGTTCAGGGCCGCCTTCGAGGCCACCATGTGGCCGGTCATCCCGGTCACCCGCCGGTCGAGGAGGGCCGTCCGGCTGAACCGGGGGTCGGAGGTGACCGCCCGCACGTCCGCGTACCGGGTCACCAGCCACGCCTCCCGGCCGTCCCCGAAGGGCAGCCGGATCCGGGCCACCGGTTCGGTCGCGAGCGCCTCGGCCAGCAGCGGATCGAAGTCGAGCCCCGGCAGGTCGTCCACGGCCCAGTCGCGGACGGCGGGGGAGGCGGGCCCGGAAGGGGCGGTGCCGGCGGGGGCGGGGGAGCGGGCTCCGGCGGGGCAGGCGGCGGCCGGGCGGCCGGGGTCCGGGCGGGACGGGTCCGGAGGGTTCAGGCGGTCCGGAGGGTTCAGAGGGGTCAGGGGGGCCGGAGAGGGCGGGGCCGGGCGGGCGGTGGGCCCGGGCGGGGGAGGCGCGGCGGCCGGGGCGGCGGGGCCGGACGGGGACGGGCCGGGGGCCGGGGTGCCGGGCGGCGGAGGAGCGGAGGTCATGCGGTGGCTGTTCCCGGCGCCGGGCGGGCGCGACACGCCGGGCGGCGACAGCCCCCCGGACGGAGGACGCCGGACCCCCCGTTCCATCACCGAGCGTGACGGAACGGGGGTGGCGCGCGGTTGCGGCGCGGGGACCGCCGGGTGAACGTGGGCCACATCACACGATCGACCAGAAGGAGCGCGTGTCGTGGTGACCCTGTGCAAACCCGCGGTGGCCGTGCCGGAGCACGTGATCACGATGGAGGAGACGCTCGACCTCGCCCGCGCGCGTCACGCGGACCACCCCCAACTGCCCCTGGCCCTGCGGCTGATCGCCAACACCGGCGTCGCCAAACGGCACATCGTGCAGCCCATCGAGCGCACCCTGGAGCACCCCGGCTTCCAGGAGCGCAACGAGCTGTACGAGGCGGAGGCCAAGGCCCGTGTCCCCGCCGTCGTCGAGGAGGCGCTCGGCAACGCGGGCCTCCGCCCCGCCGACATCGACATGATCGTCTACGTGTCCTGCACGGGCTTCATGATGCCCTCGCTGACCGCCTGGATGATCAACACCATGGGCTTCCCCCGGCACACCCGGCAACTGCCCATCGCCCAGCTCGGCTGCGCCGCCGGCGGCGCGGCGATCAACCGCGCGCACGACTTCTGCACCGCCTACCCGGACGCCAACGTCCTCATCGTGGCCTGCGAGTTCTGCTCGCTCTGCTACCAGCCCACCGACCTCGCCGTCGGCTCCCTGCTCTCCAACGGCCTCTTCGGCGACGCCGTCGCCGCCGCCGTGGTCCGCGGCCGCGGCGGCACCGGCATCGCCCTGGAGCGCAACGACGCCCACCTGGTGCCCGACACCGAGGACTGGATCGCCTACAGCGTCCGCTCCACCGGCTTCCACTTCCTCCTCGACAAGCGCGTCCCCACCACCATGGAGCCGCTCGCCCCCGCCCTCCGCGACATCGCCGGAGCCCACGGCTGGGACGCCGGGAACCTCGACTTCTACATCATCCACGCGGGCGGCCCCCGCATCCTCGACGACCTCGGCCACTACCTCGAAGTCCCCCCGGAAGCCTTCCGGTTCAGCCGCGCCACCCTCACCGAGTACGGCAACATCGCCAGCGCCGTCCTCCTCGACGCGGTCCGCCGCCTCTTCGAGGAGGGCGGCCGGCCCGAGGGCGCGCGCGGCATCCTGGCCGGCTTCGGGCCCGGCATCACCGCCGAGATGTGCCTCGGCCGCTGGACCAGCCCCGCCCGCCCGGCCGAACCCCCGCTCGGCGCCCGCCGGATCGTCGGCTACTCGCCGCGCTTCCAGCACGCCCGCAGCCGCTCCTGACCCCCCGCCCGCGCGCGGGCGGCCCCCCCGGTACCGCCCGCGCCCGCCCTAACGCCCGCCCGCCGCCGCCCAGTGGCAGGCCGCGCCCCGCTCCTCGCCGCCCGCCCGGAGCACCGGCAGCGGCTCCGTCCGGCACCGGTCGGCGACCCCGGCCGCCGCGCCCGAGGCCAGCACCTGGCAGCGGGCGTGGAAGCGGCAGCCGCCCGGGATCCGGGCCGGGTCCGGCGGCTCGCCCGCCAGCACCACCGGCTCCGCCCCCGACTCCGGGAGCACCGACAGCAGCGCCCGGGTGTACGGATGCCGGGGCGCGGTCAGCACCGTCTCCACCGGCCCCGTCTCCACCACCCGGCCCAGGTACATCACCGCCACCCGGTCCGCGATGTTCCAGGCCAGCCCCAGATCGTGCGTCACCACCAGCGCGGACAGCCCCAGCTCGTCCCGCAGCCGCAGCAGCAGCGCCAGGATCTCGCCGCGCACCGACGCGTCCAGCGAGGCCACCGGCTCGTCCGCGACGATCAGTTCGGGCTCCAGGACCAGCGCGCCCGCGATCACCACCCGCTGCCGCTGCCCGCCGGACAGCTCGTGCGGATAACGCAGGAAGAACCGCTCGGGGGGCCGCAGCCCGGCCCGCGCCAGCGCCCCGGCCACCGCCTCGCGCTCCGCCGCCCCGCTCCGGTGCACCCCGTGGATCCGCAGCCCCTCGGCGACCGCCTCGTACACCGTGTGCCGGGGGTTGAGCGAACCGCTCGGGTCCTGGAGGACGAGCTGGGCCCGCCGCCGGTACGCCTTCAGCGCCCGCGAGGTGTACGCCAGCGGCTCCCCCGCGAAGGAGATCGTGCCCGCCGCCGGCCGGACCAGGCCGAGCAGCGTCCGGGCCAGCGTCGTCTTGCCGCAGCCGGACTCGCCGACCAGCGCCACGATCTCGCCCGCCCCGATCTCCAGGTCCACCCCGTCCACCGCCCGGGACGGCGGTGAGCCCCGCCGCCCCGGGAAGGCGACGCGCACCCCGCTCGCCGACAGCAGCGCCCGTGTCATCCGCTCTCCCTCCCCACGTGGACGCAGGCGGCCCGGTGCTCCGCGCCCGCCGCCCGCAGGACCTGGTCCTCCTCCGCGCACCCGGCCACCGCCACCGGGCAGCGCGGATGGAAGGCACAGCCGCCCGGCAGCGCCGCCGGGTCCGGCGGATCACCGGGCAGCCCGCGCGGCGCCCGCCGCGAGGCCGGGTCGCCGATCCGCGGGAAGGCCGAGGACAGCGCCCGCCCGTAGGGGTGCGCCGCCGCCGCGTACACCGCGCGGGCCGGGCCCTCCTCGACGATCCGCCCCGCGTACATCACCGCCAGCCGGTCGCAGGTCTCGGCGAGGACCGCCAGGTCGTGGCTGATCATCAGCAGCCCGATGGACTCCTCCGCGACCAGCCGCTCGATCAGCCGCAGGATCTGCGCCTGGATCATCACGTCGAGCGCGGTCGTCGGCTCGTCCGCGACGATCAGCCGGGGCTCGCAGGCCAGCGCCATCGCGATCATCACCCGCTGCCGCTGGCCGCCGGACAGCTCGTGCGGATAGCCGGCCGCCCGGGAGGCCGGCAGCCCGACCTGTTCGAGGAGGGCGGCGGCCCGCTCGCGCGCCTTCGCCGGGGTGGCCCGGCCGTGCACCAGGAGCGGCTCGGCGATCTGGTCGCCGATCCGGCGCACCGCGTTCAGCGAGTGCATCGCGCCCTGGAAGACGATCGAGGCGCCCGCCCAGCGGACCGCCCGCAGCCGCCCCCACTTCATGGCGAGGACGTCCTCCCCGTCGAGCAGGACCTCCCCGGTCAGCCGGGCGGACGGCGGCAGCAGCCGCAGCAGCGCCAGCGCCAGCGTCGACTTGCCGCAGCCGGACTCCCCGGCCACGCCCAGCTTCCGCCCCGCCCCCAGGGTGAGGTCCACCCCGCGCACGGCGGGTACGGCCCCGGCCCCGGAGCCGTACGTGACCCGCAGGTCCCTGATCTCCAGGAGGCTCAACGCCCCACCCCCAGCCTCGGGTTGAGCACCGACTCGACGGCCCGGCCGCAGAGCGTGAAGGCGAGCGCGACCAGCGCGATCGCGATGCCGGGCGGCGCCAGGTACCACCAGTGCCCGGAGGAGACCGCGCCCGCCTCCCGCGCGTCCTGGAGCATCCCGCCCCACGACACCACCGTCGGGTCGCCCAGCCCCAGGAAGGCGAGGGTGGCCTCGGTGAGGATCGCCGCCGAGATGCCGAGCGTGGTCTGCGCGAGGACCAGCGGCATCACGTTGGGCAGCACGTGCCGGGCCATCACGTGCCGGTGGCCGCCGCCGAGCGCGGTGGCCCGCTCGATGTACGGCCGGGACTCCACGGCGATGGTCTGCGCCCGCACCAGACGGGCGGTGGTCGGCCAGGAGGTGACGCCGATGGCGAGGACCACCGTCCACACCGACCGGGACATCACCGTCGCCAGCACGATCGCCAGGACCAGCGTCGGCATCACCAGGAACCAGTCGGTGATCCGCATGACGACGGTGGAGAACCAGCCGCCGTAGTGGCCCGCGAGGACGCCCACCAGGGTCCCGATGGCCACCGACAGGACCGCCGCGAGCAGCCCCACCAGCAGCGAGATCCGCGCGCCCCACACCAGCAGCCCGAGCAGCGAGCGCCCGAACCGGTCGGTGCCCAGCGGGAATCGCGCGCTCGGCGGCTCCAGGGCGGTGCCCGGCGCGTGCGTCACCGACTGCACGTCGGCGCCGACGGTCAGCGGGGCGGTGAGCGCCAGCAGCGCGAGGGCGGCGAGCCCCGCCAGGCCGTACAGCCCCGCCCGGTGGCTCCGGTACGAGCGCCAGAGGCGCGCCGCCGAGCCCTTGCGGCGCTCCCACGCGAGAGAGGTCATCGGCCCACCCGGGGATCGAGCAGCGGATACAGCAGGTCGGCGATCAGGTTCATCAGGATCATCGCTCCGGCGAAGACGACGAACAGGCCCTGCACGAGCGGCAGGTCGGGGACGCTGAGGGCCTGGTAGAACAGGCCGCCGAGACCCGGCCAGGAGAAGACCGTCTCCACCAGGATCGAACCGGCCGCCACGTGGCCGAGGTTGATGAAGACCATCGTCACGGTCGGCAGCAGCGCGTTGGGCACCGCGTGCCGGCGCCGCACGTCGTCGTCCCGCAGCCCCTTGGCGCGCGCGGTCGTCAGGTAGTCGCCGCCCATCTCGTCGAGCAGCGAGGACCGCATGACCAGCAGCGTCTGCGCGTAGCCGACCGCGACCAGGGTCACCACCGGCAGCACCAGGTGGTGCCCGACGTCGAGGACGTAGGCGAGGCCGGTCTCGCCGGTCCCCGACTCCATCCCGCCGGTCGGGAAGAGCCCCGGGACCGGCCCCGCGCCCACCGAGAAGACGATGATGAGCAGCAGCCCCAGCCAGAACGACGGCACCGACCACAGGGTCAGCGCGATCCCGGTGTTCAGCTTGTCGCCGAGCCCGCCGTGCCGCCACGCGGAGCGGGTCCCGAGCCACAGCCCGAGCGCCGAGTAGAGCACCACGGCGACCCCGGTGAGCAGCAGCGTCGCGGGAAGCTTCGCCGCGATCAGCTCGGCGACCGGGGCGCGGAACTGGAAGGAGGTGCCGAGGTCGCCGGTCAGCGCCTTGGCGCAGTAGTCGGCGAACTGCTGCCACAGCGGCTGGTCGAGCCCGAACTGGCGTCGGAGCGTGGCGAGTTGCTCGGCCGAGGTGGGGACGCCGCGGGTCATCGTCCGCACCGGGTCGCCCGGCACGATCCGGAACAGGAAGAAGCTGGTGACCAGGACCGCGAGGAGGGAGACGAGCGCGCCGCCCAGCTTCCCCGCCGCGTGGCGGAGATAGCCGGGGGAGGCACCGGTGCGGGGTGCGCCGTCCGCGGTGCGGGCCGGTTCGGCCCGCACCGCGCCGGCGGGGGTGTCTGCCGTCGCCATCCGCTACTCGCGGTCGTCGGCGCCGGCGCGCCGCCGGTTCCGGAGCAGGAGGAAGCCGCCGGCCAGGACGACCACGGTCGCGGCGATCCCGACGACGACGCCGGTCGAGGAGCCCGACCCGGAACCGCCGGAGCCGGCCGCGGGCACCGCCGACCACCAGCTCCAGTAGCCGTCCTGACCCCAGATGTTCCCGGCGGCCTCGGGCATCGTCGTGAGGGAGGCGATCTGGTCGGTGCGGTACGCCTCCAGGGCGTTGGGGTACGCCATGACGTTCATGTACCCGGTGTCGTAGAGCCGCGACTGCATCCGCTTGACCAGTTCGGCCCGCTTCGCCGGGTCGTACTCGACGGCCTGCTGGGCGTAGAGCCCGTCGAACTCCCGGTCGCAGATGAAGTTGTCGGTGGCGCCGGTGTCCTTGGCGGTGGCGGGCAGGGTGCCGCAGGTGTGGATGGAGAGCACGTAGTCCGGGTCGGGGTTGACCGACCAGCCGTCGAAGGCGAGGTCGTAGTCGCCCTTCGTCCACGGGTCGGAGACGCTGTCCAGGCACTCGACGGTCAGTCCGACGCCGAGCCTGCCCCACCACTCCTGGAGGTACTTGGCGACCGCCTTGTCGTTGGGGTCGGTGGCGTGGCACAGGATGCGGAAGGAGAGCGGCCTGCCGTCCTTGCCGAGCCGCTCGCCCGCGCCGTTCTTCACGTATCCGGCGTCGGTGAGGGTCTTGTCGGCGGCGGCCGGGTCGTAGGCCCGCTTCCGCGCGGCCTCCGGCTTCCAGAAGTAGCTGCCGAAGCGGGGCGGGATGTAGCCCTCGCCCTCGACGGCGTGCCCCTGGAAGACCTTGTCGACGAGGGTGGCGCGGTCGACGGCGAGGAAGAGGGCCTTGCGGACGGCCGGGTCGAGGAGCGCCTTGTTCCCGTTGCCGAAGGCGGTGCCGTCCTGGGCGCGGGCGCCGGGGTTGGTGGCCAGCGCGTAGAAGCGGCGCC
Source organism: Streptomyces termitum (assembly GCF_014650175.1). Taxonomy (GTDB): domain Bacteria; phylum Actinomycetota; class Actinomycetes; order Streptomycetales; family Streptomycetaceae; genus Streptomyces; species Streptomyces termitum. The sequence continues at coordinate 34,865 of NZ_BMUL01000014.1, read as the reverse complement.
CGGGGGCGTCGTTGACCTTGATGTCCTTCTGCGTCTTCAGCGCCGCCGCCTGGGCGGGCGTCAGGTTGGGGACGAAGGACACCTCGCCCTTCTGGAGGGCGGCGACGGCCGCGTCCCCGTCCTTGTAGTACTTGAAGACCAGCTCGTCGAACTTGGGGGCGCCCCGCCAGAACGTCTTGTTCGGCCTGAGCTTGATGTACTGGTCGACCTTGAAGTCCGTGATGACGAAGGGGCCGTTGCCCACGATCGGGAACGACCGGTCGTTGTTGAACTTCGAGAAGTCGCCGACCTTCTCCCACACGTGCTTGGGCACGATCGGCACGTCCAGCGCCGTCATCGTCGCCTGCGGCTTCTTCAGCCGGATGACGAGGGTCCGCGGGTCGGGCGCGGTGACCTTCTCGAAGTTGGCGGTGAAGTTGCCGTTGGCGGTGGCCGCGTCCGGATCGGTCATCATCGTGGTGAAGGTCCAGGCCGCGTCCTCGGCGGTGGCCGGCTTCCCGTCGGACCAGGTCGAGTCCTCGCGGATCTTGTACGTCCACGTCAGCTTGTCCGCGGAGGCGGACCACTCGGTGGCGAAGCCCGGGACGGTCCTGGCGTCCTTCGGGTCGTAGTTGGTCAGGTACTCGTACGCCAGCCGGTGGACGCTGGTCGAGGTGAGCTTCTGGGCGAGGAACGGGCTCAGCGAGTCGATGCTCTGCGAGACCGCGACCGTGAGCGTCGTGCCGCCGGACTTCCCGTCCTCGGCGGCGGCCGCCGGGGCGGTGGCGGGGACCGCCGCGAGCGAGGCGGCGGTGACACCGGCGGCGAGCAGCGGACCGGCGGCGCGGCGGAGCCGGGCCGGGCGTGCGCCCGGGCGGGGACGGGGGGGAACCTTCGTGACCATGACCATGGGACGTGACCTCGCGTAGGGGGATCTGCCGTGGAGTCGTGGATCTCGGGCTGGGTGGAGCGAAGGTGTATCAGCGGTGATCTCCCGTCGTCAACGACGTCTCAAACCCCTTGTGGACTGCGGGAACGCCAAGAGGCTCCGCGCCGGTGACCCGGTGCGGAGCCTCATTGGTCCACTCCTGTGAAGCCTTACTGCTGAGGGGCCGGCGGTGCCTGCGGGGGCGTCTGCGGCGGTGCCTGCGGAGGCAGCGGCTGCCCGAACGGCTGGCCCGCCGCGGGCGGAGCCCCGTACGGCTGCGGAGGCTGACCGGGCTGCCCCGGCTGTCCGGAAGGCACCCCCTGCGGGTACGGCTGCTGTCCGTACGCCTGCTCGTACGCCTGCCCGTACGCCTGCGCCTGCCCGGGATGTCCGGGCTGACCGGGAACCGGCTGACCCGGCTGCGGGTAGGGCTGGGCCTGCTGCGGCGGGTACGGCTGACCGGGCGCCGGGTACGGCTGCTGCCCGTACGGCTGACCCGGCGCGGGCGCGGCCCCGTACGGCTGGCCCGGCGCCGGCTGCCCCGGATATCCGGCCTGGCCCGGCATCGGCGGCGCCAGGTGCGGCGGCAGCCCGCCCTGGCCGTCACCGGTCCACAGCCCCTGCGCCTGCTGCGCCCGCGCGAAGTCCTCGGCCACCATCGCCGACAGGTCGAAGTACGCCTCCCGGGTCTTCGGCCGCATCATGTCGAGGTCCACCTCGGCGCCGGCCGCCAGGTGCTCGTCGAAGGGCACCACGACCACCCCGCGGCAGCGGGTCCTGAAGTGCTGCACGATATCCTCGACCTTGATCATCTTTCCGGTCTCGCGGACCCCGGAGATCACCGTGATCGAGCGCTGCACCAGCTCCGCGTACCCGTGCGCGGAGAGCCAGTCCAGCGTCGTCGAGGCGCTGGAGGCGCCGTCCACCGACGGGGTGGAGATGATGATCAGCTGGTCGGCGAGGTCCAGCACCCCGCGCATGGCGCTGTAGAGCAGCCCGGTGCCGGAGTCGGTGAGGATCACCGGGTACTGCTTGCCGAGGACGTCGATCGCCCGCCGGTAGTCCTCGTCGTTGAAGGTCGTCGAGACGGCCGGGTCCACGTCGTTGGCGATGATCTCCAGACCGGAGGGCGCCTGCGAGGTGAACCGGCGGATGTCCATGTACGAGTTGAGGTACGGGATCGCCTGCACCAGGTCGCGGATGGTCGCCCCGGTCTCGCGCCGCACCCGGCGGCCCAGCGTGCCCGCGTCCGGGTTGGCGTCGATCGCCAGGATCTTGTCCTGCCGCTCGGTCGCCAGCGTCGAGCCCAGCGCGGTCGTCGTCGTGGTCTTGCCGACGCCGCCCTTGAGCGAGATGACCGCGATCCGGTAGCAGGAGAGCACCGGGGTGCGGATCAGCTCCAGCTTCCGCTGCCGCTCCTGCTCCTCCTTCTTGCCGCCCAGCTTGAAGCGGGAGGCGGCGCCGGGGGTCCGGCTCGACTTCGGCTTCTGCTTGTTGTTGCGCAGCAGCCGGTCGGAGGAGAGCTCCACGGCCGCGGTGTAGCCGAGCGGCGCGCCCGGCACGGAGCGCTCGCGCTGGTCGTGCGTGACGCTCTGCGGCCACGCCGCCCCGGTCCGCGGATCGGCCCCCGGCGGATAGCCGTGCCCCTCCGGAGCCGGAGCCGGGGCCGGAGCCGGGGCCTGAGGCTGGGCCGGGGCCTGCGCCTGCGGGTGGCCGGGCTGCGGCTGCCCCGGCTGGGGGTAGCCGTAACCGGCGGGCGTGGGTACCTGGTGCTGCGGGTGCGGCTGCGGCTGACCGGGCTGGGGGTAGCCGTAGCCCGCCGGGGGCTGGGGCCGGCCCGGCTGCGGGTAGCCGTACCCGGCGGGCGGCTGTGGCGCGCCGAACCCCGGGGCGCCCGGGGCCTGTTCGGCGGCGGGCGCCGGGATCTGGGGCTGCGGCTGGGGCTGGGGCTGCGGCTGTCCCGGCTGGGGGTAGCCGTAACCGGCCGGGACGCCGGGCTGCGGGTAGCCGTACCCGCCCTGCGGCGGTACGGGACCGGGGGCACCGGCCACCGGCGGCTGACCGGGCCACTGCGGGGCGCCGGGCGCGGGCCGCGGCGGCTGCGGAACCTGCGGCGGCAGCCCGGCGGCCTGCGGGACCTCCGGCGCGGCGGCCGGGACCTCGGGGGCCGCGACGGGGAAGTCGGGGGCCGCGGCCGGGAAGTCCGGCGGGAGCGGCGGCAGCGCGGCGGACGCCTCCTCGGGGGCTTCCCCGGGAGTTCCCCCGGGCGTCTTCGCGGACATCTCGTCGGGCGTTTCCCCGGGTGCCTCCCCGGGCGTCTCCTCGGCGGGGAGGGCGGCGGGTGCGTCCTCGGGGGCCGGAGCCGGGGTCTTTGCGGCGGCCTCGGCCTCGGCCGGGCCGGTGTCCTCGCGGGCTTCCGCCTCGTCCGCCGTGTCCACGACGTCCACCGCCGTGTCCACCACGTCCGCCGGGGCGTCGTCGGCCCCGGACTCGGTCTCGGGCGCGGTCTCGACCTCGGCGGCGGGCTCCTCCGGGCCGGTCGCGGTCTCGGCCCCGGTCCCCGCGCGCGGGTCGGCGGACGGGGGCACGTCGGCGCGGGCCAGGCCCGCGGCCTCGGGGGAACCAGCCGGGGGCGCGCCCTCCGGAGCCGCCTCCGGCCGGGCCCCGGCCTCGGCCCGCAGCGCGGCGGAGGAGAAGCGCATGGTCGTGCCGCTCTCCACGTCTCCCGAGGCGTCGGGGGCCGGGGCGGGCGGCGGCACGGGGGCGCCGTACGCGGGGTACGCGCCGGGGGCCGGAGCCGGGGGAGTGCCGGGCGCGGCGGCCTCGGTGCCGTACGGCGGGTACGGACCGGGCGCCGGGGCCGGCGGCGGGACGGCGGGCGCGGCGGCACCGGGGCCGTACGCCGGATACGCGCCGGGGGCCGGGGGCGGCACGGGCGCGCCGGGCTCGGAGCCGTACGCCGGGGGCTGTCCGGGGACGGGCGCGGCGGGCGGCGGGGCCTGCGGAGGGGTCTGCGCGGGGGTGTGCGTCCACGCGGGCTGGAAGCCGCCGCCCGGGGGCAGGCCGGGCACCGCGACCGGCGCGCCGGTCGGCGGCGGGGGAGTGACACCGCCGGCCCCCGGACCGCCCGGCGCACCCTGCGTGTACCAGGCCGGCGGGGTGTAGTCGATGGTGAACTCACCCGTCATCTCGGCGGGATCCGCGTCGGACTCGTCGGCGGGCACGTTCCACTCCCCGCGGATGTCGTCGCGATCGCCGTTCACTTTGCCTCCTGGTGTGGTCGAGCACCCTCGTGCCGTCGTGCGTCGGGGCACCGTTCACCGCCGGTCCGGCCGGGTCTCCCCCTCGGGGTCCGGCGGACCCGTTCCGAGAGGTCCTCCGCCGGGCCCCCACCCCACCCTAGACGCCCGTGCCACCGGTGCGGCAGGCCCGTCCGCCCCCGGGCGCCGTGCCCCGCGTCACGTGTCGCGTCCCGGTGACACGGGGGCGGCGGAGCGTGAGGGGACGGGCGGGACCGGAGCCGTACCGAGAGGCGGGGCGGGTGCCCCGACCGGGTGAGGGGCGGGGCCGCCCGCGCGCCGGGGCCGACACGACGAACCGGCGGTCGCGTCCCCCGAATCGGGGCACGCGACCGCCGGCCACGGTCGTCCGGCGGCTCAGCGCAGGTCGAACTCGCCGTCCCGGGCGCCGAGTACGAACGCCTCCCACTCGGCCGCCGTGTACCGCAGCACCGTGCCGTGGTCCAGCGAGGACCGCATGGCGATGCCGCCGCCCGGCAGATGGGCGATCTCGACGCGCTCCTCGTCCGGGCTCGTCCCGGGGGCGCCGAGCCACTCGACCCCCGAGATGTCGAGGGCGTACAACTCGTCCTTCTCCTGCGCGCTCCCCATGACGGGTTTCCTTTCGCTCCGTTCGGACCGTGTCGGCGGTCCGCGTGCCCCTCCGGCGGCGGACGGGCGGACGCCGCCCCGTACCGAAGGGGAAGTACTCGGGAAATACTAGGGAGTCCGGGTCGCCCCGCGGGCGCCTTCGGACGAACCCGGAACCCGGTCCGCCGCTCCGGCGCCTCCGGACGAACCCGGCGCCCGGCCCGGCGCCTCTGGGCCCGGGGCCTCAGTCCATCCGGCGGGCCGTGCCGAGCAGCCCCGCCTCCGCGTCCGTCGCGTTCGTCATCACCCAGTTCCGCTCGCCGCCCGAGCACCACAGGGTGACGCCCTCGCCGAGCGTCGGCAGCGCCTCCACCTCGGTCCGCGTCAGGTTCAGGATCCGGCCCGTCTGCCGCGCCTCCTGCGGCGAGATCCGCTGCACGCCGACGAGCGTCGCCGCCCGCATCAGCCGGGGGGCGACCGGACTCAGGTACGGCAGCAGCGTCAGCACCGACTGCCACGGCGAGGACACCACCCGGCCGCGCGGCGGCCGCATGCCGCAGTCCCGCACCACGACCACCGGACTGCCCACGGTCGCGCCCAGCGGCGGCACCCGGCCCACATCGTGCAGCGTCACGCACTCCAGACCCGCGCCCGCCGCCTGCGCCAGCCCCACCCACGCCTGCGGGCGGCCGGTCTCCACCACCACGCGGGACCCGGTGGCCGCCGCGCGCAGCGCCAGCACCTGCGCCGTCCACAGACCGCCGATCAGCAGGACGTCGTACGGCGTCGACCGGTGGAAGCCCACCAACTGCGGCCGCCCCTCCGTGTCCTCGCCGATCACCACGCCGTCGTCGCCCACCGGCAGCGACAGCGCGCCGAGATCGGCCGCGGGCACCGTGTGCCCCGCGTGCCGCGGACCGAGGAGACCGCGCGGCCCCTTTGTCCGCACCGCGCCGCGTCCCGTCATCGCGCACCCCCGAGAGGCATCGTCGCCAGCACACCCGGCAGCTGCTCGCGGTCCAGCCGCAGCAGGCCGACCTTCGCGGTGCGGGCCGCCTGCTCCAAGGTCCGCCGCACCCGCACCAGTTCGTTGTCGGAACCGCCGGTGACCCGGAAGTGGCCGCCGACCTCCATGGTCCCCTGCCGGGTCCCGCGCCGGACGGTCAGACTGAACGTCGTGGCGTACGCGGGCACCGACGTCAGCAGCGAGACCAGCCGCGGCAGCGGCGCCGCGCCCCGGCCCAGCTCCGGCCAGCGCCCCACCGCGTACGTGGTGTGCCAGCGGTCGTCGCACCGCCACACCCGGGAGGTCTCGGCCGTCCGCCGCTGCGGCGCCGCGTCCGGCCGCCCGGCCCGCGCCGCGGCGTGCGGACTCGTGCAGGCGGCCGTCGCCACCGCCGAGTTGACTTCTTCCTGGTCCAGGACGACCGCCTGGAAACCCGCGCCCGTGATCCGGCTCGCCAGATGGTCCGCGACCCGCACCAGACAGCGCTGCGCGCCCTCCAGACCGCCGCCGCGCGCCGCGACCGCCTCCCGGCAGCGCTCGGGATCCAGCTTCACCGCCACCCACGTCAGCCGCAGCGCGGGCGCCCCCGTCCGCTCCTGGAGCGGCGCGTACGACAGCCGGGCCACGGACTGCTGGGGCAGGTGGGGGGCCGGCGCCGGGCGCACCTGCTGCACCAGCTGCACCGACTCCACCACGATGTCGTCGACCGCGAGGGCGTCACCGAGCAGCGACAGCGGGAAGGCACGGGCGCCGAAGACCGGCCGGAGCGCCGAACCGCTCGCCTCCACCCGGAGCACCGCGGTCAGGAACGAGCCGTCGCCCAGCATTCCGACGGTCCGGTGGTTCCGGTCGACGTACGGCCAGGCGTCGAAGCCCCGCACGTTCTCCGTCACCGGCGCCAGCGAGGGGTCGGAGTCGGGCGCGGCGGGGGCGGTGTCCCGGCGGCGCGCACGCAGCGCGAGCGCCGTGCCCAGCCAGTCCTGCACGGCCTGCCCCCGCCGGCGTATCACCGCCGGCACGACCAGCAGCCCGGCCACCACGCAGGTGGGCACCAGCCAGAGGCCGCCCAGCACGAAACCGACCGCCACCAGGGCCAGCGCCGCCTCCACCAGGACCAGCTGGCGGAGCTGCACCGGACCGATCCGGCCGGTGCGCGACAGCGGGCGCAGCGTCGTCGTCGCGGGCGCCGCGGCGGCGCTCCGGGGGGCCGGGACGGCCGGCCCGTTGCTGCGTTGCCGTCGGGAAGATCGGGGCGTCCGACCGGTGGTCCGCCGCCCATTGCGCGCACGCGTCGCCGTACCCATCGCCGCGTTGCCCCCTCGTGTCCGTAATAGCCGAATTCCTCTGGGCGTTGACCGGGCGATCACCCTACCTGAGCGGTCACACGCAGGCGCCGCCAGGCATAGTAGGGGCGGCGGACCCCCGGCCGGGTCCGCGGCACCGTGGAAACCTGGTCGCTCGGCGGGGAGAGGGACGACACTTCAGATGGCATCACGACGGGACGAACTGAACGCCTACACCTTCGCGAAGCGGAGACTGGTCGCACAGTTCGTACAGCCCAACTCGACCGGCTCCGAGGAGGGCGCGCCGCGCCCGCTGCGCGCGGTGGTCCCCGGCGCCATCGTCGGCGTGGTGGTCCTGGCGGTCTTCGGCGCGATCGGCATGTTCCGGCCCACCGCCCCCAAGAACTGGGACGTGCCGGGCGAGAACGTCATCATCGCCAGCAAGTCGACCACCCGGTACGTGGTCCTCAAGACCGGCGACAAGACCCAGCTCCACCCGGTCCTCAACATGTCCTCGGCGAAACTGCTCCTCGCCCCCGACAAGGGCAAGATCATCACCGTCGACGAGTCCGTGCTCGACCGCGGGACCATCCCGCACGGCGCCACCCTCGGCATCCCCTACGCCCCCGACCGCCTCCCCGCCGCCGACGAAGCCGGCAAGGCCAAGCGCTGGGTCGTCTGCGAGCGGCCCGTCGACGGCGGCCGGGCGATCCAGAAGGCGGCCTTCGTCCTCGCCGACCGCGAGAAGGACCGGACCGACGGCCGGGACGAACGGCTCCGGGGCGGCCAGCTCCTCTACGTCGAGGGCCCCGACCGCACCCGCTACGTCGTCGACGCCGCCGGCACCGGCTACCCGCTCGCCAAGGACGAACTCCTCCTGCGCCAGCTCGTCGGCCAGAACCGCGTCCCGCAGCGCGTCTCCGCCCAGTGGCTCGCCACCCTCCGCAAGGGCGACCCCATCTCCTTCCCGAAGGTCCCCGGCGAGATCGGCGCCGACTCCGGCGCCACCGGCCTGCCCGACGGCGCCGGCCGGGTCGGCACGGTCCTGTCCGCCACCGACGGCACCAAGAAGCAGCAGTACGTCGTCCTCGCCGACCGCGTCGCCCCCGTCACCGACTTCACCGCCAAACTGCTCCTCAACAGCCGCCAGCTCGTCGACCTCGGCCAGAACGGCCAGGCCACCGCGGTCAGCGGCGGCGCCTTCCAGCCCGGCAGGGCGTTCAACCGCGACAAGACGTGGCCCCGCGCCGTCCCCGTCCCGGTCAACGAGGCGGGCACCGGCAAGGGCAGCCGCAACACCGTCTGCAACGTGCTGCGCGAGGTCACCCCCGAGACCGGCGCCACCACCATGAGCACCTGGGCCGGCGAGGACTTCCCCGCCACCCTGCCCACCGGCTCCAGCAGCGCCTACGTCACCCCCGGATCCGGCCAGCTGTTCCGGCAGTTCACCGGCTCCACCACCGGCACCGGCTTCCTCTTCCTCGTCACCGACACCGGCCTGCGGTACGCCATGCAGTCCAACGGCGACAGCACCGGCGGCGACTCCGGCATCGGCTCCTCCGGCACCCCCGAGGAGAAGGAGGCCCGGCTGGCCGAGCAGCGGCAGGCCCAGAACCGCCTCGGCTACAAGGACGTCGAACCGCTGCCCGTCCCCGCCGAATGGGCCACCTTCCTGCCCACCGGGCCGCGGCTGTCCACCAGCGACGCCCGCCAGCCGCAGGGATCATGAGGCGGCGACGACCGATGACACTCTCCCCCGCCACCCTTTCCGGTGACGCCCCCCGGCGCGCGCTCGCCCTCGCGGCGGCCACCCTGCTCTGCTCCCTCGGCCTGCCGTTCACCACGGCGGCGGCCGAGGACGACTCCCAGTGCACCTACCCGGACGAGCCGTACGAGGGCCGCCCCTGGTCCCTCCAGCGCGTCCAGCTCGACCGGCTGTGGGCGCAGTCCACCGGCAAGGGCGTCCGGGTCGCCGTCATCGACACCGGCGTCGACGTGAAGAACCCGCAGCTGACCCGCGCCGTGGACGTCAAGAGCGGCATCAACCTCATCCCCAAGGACGCCAAGGACGCCAACGGCAACAAGCTGAAGCGCGGCAAGGAGGACGGCACCACCGACACCGTCGGCCACGGCACCCGCGTCTCCGGCATCATCGCCGCCCGCCCCGCCAAGGGCACCGGCTTCGTCGGCCTCGCGCCCGACGCCGTCATCATCCCCATCCAGCAGAACGACGCCGACGGCCACGGCACCGCCGCCACCCTCGCCACCGCGATCCGCCACGCGATCGCGAAGAAGGCCGACGTGATCAACATCTCGCAGGACACCGCCGACGCGGTGGAACCCGCCCCGGCCCTGCGCGAAGCCGTCGAAGCCGCGCTGGCCGAGGAGATCGTGGTCGTCGCCTCGGCGGGCAACGACGGCATGGACGGCAGCGACAAGAAGACCTACCCGGCCTCCTACGAGGGCGTCCTCGCCGTCGCCGCCTCCGACCGCAACAACGAGCGCGCCGCCTTCTCCCAGGCCGGCGAATTCGTCGGCGTCGCCGCCCCCGGCGTGGACATGGTCTCCACCGTCCCCCTCGGCGGCCACTGCGCCGACAACGGCACCAGCTTCTCCGCGCCGTACGTCGCCGGCCTCGCCGCCCTCGTCAAGGCCAAGCACCCCGACTGGACGCAGCGGCAGATCGTCGCCCAGATCGAGCAGACCGCCGAACGCTCCGTCGCCCGCCGCGACCGGCTCGTCGGCTGGGGCGTGGTGGACCCGGTCCGGGCCCTCACCGACGACGAGAAGCCCGTCGAGAAGCCCGTCGCCCGCGAGGCCGCCCTGCGCGCGGAGGCCCCCACCCCCGCCGCCGTCCACCTCGGCGAGACCCCGGAACAGCGCACCGCCCGCCTCGCCACCTACGTGGTCGTCAGCGGCGGCGTCCTGGTCGCCGCCATCGCCGGCGCGGCGGTCGCCCTCCGCGACCACCGGCGCCGGCGGAACGCCCCGGCGGCCCGGTGAAGATTGCAGGAGCACACGGCTGGTAGCGTCGATCCGTATAAATCTCGTGACGAACAAGAGACTTGGGGCTGTCAGCCCCCGTCGTTACAGTGGTAGACGTGCGTGGCCCGCAGCGTGATCGACCGCGATCGCAATGTGGTGCGGCAGGAGCAAACGGGGAGGAATGCTCGTGTTCGAGCTGACGGGGGACGGGGGCGGACGTGGCTGGTGATCTGGAGCGTGGCGCGGACGAACTGGAGAAGTTCAGTCGACGGGTCAGCGCGATCGTGGGCGAACTGCAGACGGACGTCACGGCGGCCCTCAAGACCGACACCAACGAAGTGACCCGGACCAGTCTCGGCGTCGGCATCCCCTTCGCCGAGGCGGACGGCTTCTTCGCCGAGTACGCCCGGATCCAGACGGCACTCGTCGGCCTCTCGAAGTCCCTGGAGGGACAGGTCGAGATGCTGCGGATCGGCGTCCACGCGGCCAGCGTCGGATACGACAACGTGGAAGAGGACCTGCGCCTGCAGTTCTACTCGATCAAGAGCCGCCTCAACAAGGAGCGCGACACCGCCCTTGAAGAGCAGAAGCAGAAGCAGTCCGGTGCCCCCGCGCAGCCCGATGCGCAGGTCCAGCACACCGACGACAGCCCGACGGATCTGGGGTGACGACCGATGAGTGACGAGACGCAGCCGAAGCAGGACCCGAACCTGACCCCCCAGGAACAGGCGCAGGCCGAGGACACGGCCCTGATCGACGCGAAGACCAGCTTCGCGGACTTCACCGAACAGTTCGGCGACTCCCTCCCCTTCGGCTTCCTCCGCGGCGGCTTCTACGGCGACACCTCCTTCGAGGACCAGCCGCTCAACCGGATGCTGGATCTCCTCGAAAGCGCCCGCCCGGACGCCTTCGTGGGTGTCGTGGCCGCCATGAAGAAGGCGACGAAGAACCTCAACGAGGCCGCCAAGGACCTGGACACCTTCGTCCGCGGCGTCGACTGGAAGGGCGAGGCCGCCACCGAGTTCCAGCGCTACGGCTCCGCGGTCGTGACCTACGCCTGGGGCATCAGCAAGGTCACCAACGCGGTCGGCGCCCAGATGGAGAACGCCGGCACCGGCCTCACCTCGGTCCGCAACTCCAAGCCGCCGCGCGACACCCGCCTCGTCCAGAAGAAGCCCCAGGACTTCCAGGTCGTGGAGCAGGCGGCGGACAACCCCGCCTACCAGAAGTCCCTCCAGGTCGAGAAGGACCGCCAGGAGGCCATCAACCAGATGAACCGCCTGGCCTCCTTCTACGCGGTCTCCCAGAGCACCCTCGCCTCGATTCCCCTTCCGGTGCCGCCGAAGGCTTATGGGGCGCCGGTGCCGCGGCCTCTGGGAAGCATCAGGAACAGAGGCGACAGCGGTCTGGGGAAGAACGGCGGAACCCTCGACCGCACCGCCCGTGGCGGAACCCTCGACCACGAGACCCCCGGCACCATCGGCGCCAGCACGGACCGCACGAACACGACGGTGCCCCGTACGGGCGGCGAGCTGGACGGACACCAGCCGATCCGCGAGACCGGACCGGGCGACACCAAGGTCCGGATCGACAGCGTCGCCACGCCTCCGGCGCCCACGCTGCCGACCACCGCGCCCCCGTCGACCCCGACGCCGGTCACCCCGAACCCCACCGGGCCGGGCATGCCGCCGCCGATCGCCCTCGGCACCACGCCGAAGACCGGCGGCCCCCGGGTCGCCGGAGCGCCCGGCACTCCGCACACCGCCACCGGCCGCACCCCCCTGGGGCGCGCCACCGGCCCCACGACCTCTCCGGCGACGGGCCGCACCGGCGGACCGGCCAGCTCGCCCGCCACGGGCCGTTCGGGCGGACCCATGGGCCGCGCGACGGGACCGGGCACCCAGTCCCCGCAGGCCGGCCGCAGCACGCCGCAGACGGGCCGCGCGGGCGGCCCCGGCGGCCCGGCCCAGCGCCAGGGCACCGCCGGTGCGCGCAACCCGTCCCCGGCCGTCGGCCGACCCGGCGGACCGGGCCAGTCGGTCACGGGCCGTACGGGCTCCGCCCGCTCCAACCCGATCGTCGGCGGCACCCCGCAGCGCTCCTCCGGCGGAAGCACCGGCTCCCGGATCCCCCGGGGCACCGTCGTCGGCGGCGAGACCCCGGCGGGCCGCCCGGCCGCCGCCCGCCCCGGCCAGGCCGGCGTGGTCGGCTCCCCGTCCAACAAGCCCGGCCGTCCCACCGGTCTCGGCACCTCCGCCACCAACGGAGTGATCGGGAACCAGCGCGGCGCGGGCGGCGGACGCGGCAACCAGCGCCCGCCCCGCGAGGAGAAGGAGCGCGAGGGCACCGAGCGCCCCGACTACCTGGTCGAGGACGAAGAGACGTGGACGAACCGTCGGCGCGGAGCCGTGCCGCCGGTGATCGACTGAGTACGGGGAAGGCTCGGAAGTCAGGATGACGGCAGGAATGATCGAGAGCGGCAGGCTCCGACGGGTGCTGGTCAGCGCCGTGGCGACCACGGCGCTGACAGCGGGACTCGTCGGAACCGCCCCCGCAGCGTTCGCCATCGACGTCCAGGCGGAGCAGTGGTATCTGGACGCCATGCACGCCGAGGAGATCTGGAAGACGACGACTGGTGAAGGCGTCACGGTCGCCGTCATCGACACCGGCGTGAACAAGAACACCCCCTCGCTCAAGGGCAAGGTGCTGAAGGGGTGGGACGCCTCGGAGGCCAAGGGCGACGAGACCGATGATTACGAGGGGCACGGAACGAGTGTGGCCGAGCTCATCGTCGGGTCCGGGGCGAGCGGTGGCGTCAAAGGGCTGGCACCGGGCGCGAAGGTGATCCCCTTCCGCGTGAGCGACACCCAGATGCAGAACGAACAGGCCGTCAACGCCTTCGACTTGAGAGAGTCGATCCGGGCCGCAGCTGATAGCGAAGCCCGCATCATCAACATCTCCATGGCCAACGAATTCTACGACTCGGACATCCGCGAGGCCATCCAGTACGCCCAGAGCAAGGGCAAGCTCATCTTCGCGGGCTCGGGAAACAGCGCCGACAAGGGCAACAAGCCGCAGTACCCGGCGGCCTATCCGGAAGTCGTCGCCGTCGCCGCGACCGGCCAGAACGGAAAGGTGGCCAAGTACTCGCAGTACGGCGACTACGTCGACATCGCCGCCCCGGGTAACAGCATCCCCAGCTGGTGCGACGCCACCTTCAAGAGCTACTGCATCGAAGAAGGCACCAGCTTCGCCACCGCCCTAGCCTCCGCCACCGCCGCCCTGATCTGGTCCGAGCACCCCGACTGGACCGCCAACCAGGTCCTCCGGGTCATGTTCGAGGCCGCCGGGCGCGGCAAGGACTGGAAGCCCGGCACGGTCAGCGCCTACCTCGGCCACGGCGTCGTCCGTCCCAACGCCACCATCAACCGTGGCCTGGGCAACCCCGGCGACCCCCGTATCAGCCCCCTGACGAACATGCCCGCCGGCCCCGGTGCCGCCGAGGCGAACGCCTCCGCGAAGCCCTCGGCCACCGCTTCCGGAAGCGGCTCGCCCGGCACCGCGCCGTCTGCATCAGCTTCGCCACAAGCTCCGGCGGACGGGGCGACGTCCGCCCCGGCTGTGGCAGGCTCCGGCGAGAGCACCGGAACGAGCAGCCGGACGGGGCTCGTCATCGGCGGCGCGGCGGTCGCGCTGGTGGTCGCCGCCGGTGCGGCCTTCGTGATCGCACGCCGGCGCCGCGCCGCCTAGCGCGCCGCCATCCCAGACCGAACCGCGTCCGCGCTCACCGGCGGACGCGGCCCCCACAGAGAACCCGAGAGAGGGAGAGGGACACATGTCAGTCTTGAAGGTTGGCGATCAGAGTCTCAAGGATTTCCAGGATGAGCTCACCCGCAAGTTCGACGACGTCAAGGGTCAGCTGACGGCCCTCCAGGGCGTCATCGACAGCCTTGAGGGCCGCTGGAAGGGCATCGGCGCCGGCGCTTTCGACGCCAAGCAGACCGAGATCAACCAGGGCATGGTGCGGATCGCCAAGCTGATGCTCAACTTCCAGGAGGCCATCCAGGTCACCCGGACCTCGTCCAGCGACTCCGACGACGAGGCCGAGCGCGCCCTGCGCGGCATCGACGTGACCGCGGGCTTCTCCGGCGACGCCGGAGCCGAGAAGGCGGCCCGCTCGGGCATCGCCGGTCTCTGACCGCCGCGTCGGACCTTCAGTAGCAGCGCACCCGTACACCACCACCGAAACCCGGAGGGACCATGGCCGCCAACGACGGCGTCATGCTCGTCACGTACGCCTCGCTCGAGGATGCGGCGAGCACCATCGAGAAGCAGGCGAAGCAGCTGGACGCGGCCCTGGAGGCCATCCAGACGAAGATCCGCTCGGTCTCCAACACCTGGGAGGGTGAGGCGAAGACCGCCGCGGACGGCGCGCACGCCAAGTGGGACCAGGAGACCCGCGCGATCCACACCGCGCTCCAGGGCATCGCCAAGGCGGTCCGCCAGGCCGCCCCGGCCTACCAGGCGGGCGACAAGCGCGCCGCCGGCTTCTTCTAAGCCACGCGGCACGACAGCGGCAGTACGGACGGGGTGGGCGCGCACGGGAGGCGCCCACCCCGTCGCACGTCCTGGGGAAACGGGACGCGCGAGCGCCGGCTACTTCTTCCGGACACACTCCTCGGAGGAAACCTCCAGCTCCTTCGCGTACGCGACGAGCAGGTTCTTCACGGCGTCGGCGTCGGGCCGGCCCTCGAAGACCTTGAGCGTGGCGATGAGTTCGGCGTTCCCCTTCCGGTGGGCCACGACCGGCTCGCAGGTCACCCGGGTGGCCCCCGACTCCTCCCCGTAGACGACCCGGCCGTCCGGGGTCTCCTGCTTGGCGAGCTTCAGGTAGGGGTTGTCGTTGGCGGCTCGCCGCAGAGGCTCTCCGAGCTCCCCCCAGTTCCAGCCCAGCGACAAGGCGGTGGCGCCGTCCACCGAGACCTTGCAGGTCATCATGCCGCCGCCGATCAGATCGGAGCGCTTCACCTCAATCTCCTCCCCGCCGGCCGGAAGCAGCGGCGACAGCAGCGCGGGGGACACCTCCGTGCCGCACAGGACGCCGGGCACCTCGAACGCGCGCTTCTCCTCCGGCGGCTGGGAGCACCCGGCGAGCAGGAGGGCGAGCGCGAGAGGGGCGAGGGACTTCGCGTGCTTCATCACGTGCTTTCTGGTGTGGGGGCGGGGCGCGGGGCCGTACCGGGGACGGCGCGGCCCCGCGGGCGGGGCGGCGAGGGGGTCAGCCCGGCTGGATCTCGGTCTCCAGGTCGTCCGCCATGTGGCGGGCGTTGTCGGAGGCGTCGTTGAAGCCGTTGTCGCTGCCGTACTTGGCCCAGTCCGCGACCTGGTCGGCGTACGGGAGGTGGTGGGCCTTCGCCGCCTCCTGGGCCGCCAGCTGGCTCATGTCGATGTTGCTCTCCTTGCTGTCCTCCCACAGCTTGGCCGCGTCCTTCCCGGCGTCCTTGAGGACGTCCGTCTCGGACTGCTGGAAGACGTGCTCCAGGACCATGGAGCTGACCGTGCCCGCGACGCCACTGGCGACCGCGCCGCCGACCGGGGTGGCGACGAAGCTGACGCCGACGCCGATGCCGGTGCCGATCGCCCCGGACCACGCGTTCTTCTGCTGCGCGACGGAGTCCGCGAAGTCCTTGGCCTCCTTGGCGGCCGGGCCGACGATGGCCTCCTGGCGGCCGACCGCGAGGGTGCCGCCGATCTCGGAGGAGCGGCGGGAGATCTCCTCGATGGTGTTCTGCGGCGACTGCGGGTACTTGAGGTCGTCCGGCGTGTTCGGGTTGAGGTGGTAGTCCATGAGACTGCCCAGGTACGCGGCCTGGCCGACCTCGACGGCCGCGTTGGCCTTGGGGTCCTGGCCGAGGGTGACCAGGAGGCGGGTGACGTCCGAGTGCTCCATGACGGCGGGCGTACCGGCGACGGGGAACAGCTTGTCGGTGTTGCCCCGGCTGTCGTCGGACATCGCGCGGTTGATGTCGGGCAGGTACTCGGAGGTGATCTGGCCGATGCTGTCCGACATGTAGCCGTGCTTGGTCAGCCGCTCGGGGTCGTCGGAGACCGAGGCGACGATCTTCTGCATGAGCTCCGCCTGGTCCTTGTTGTGCGGCGGGGTCTCCTCGGTGGGCATCTGCCCGGCGGGGTGGCCGGTGGCGCCGGCCTCCAGCGCCATGGCCAGGTTGTTGCGGCCCTCGGTGCTCGTCTTGCCCTTGTCGTCGCGCTCCTCGGGCCAGTCGCGCTCCTCGAAGAGGTAGTCGAAGTTGGTGAGGGCGCGCTTCTCCTTCTTGCCGTCCTCCTCCTTGAAGTCGTGGTCCTCGTCCTTGGTGACGAAGTCCGCGTTGAAGAAGTCGGTGGCCGCGTCGGGGCTGTTGGAGAGGGCGGCGAGGAAGCCGGTCATGGGGTCGGAGCCGGAGTCGGTGCCGGTACGGTTCAGCAGCGGGTCGATGCCCATGTGCTGCCACACCATGGGGGTGTGCCGGCCGTTGTCCGTGGCCTGCTTCTCGGTGTCGATCAGCTTCGTGCCGTAGTCCTTGAGGAACTGGTCGTCGAAGTTGCCCCAGCGCATCAGGTTGCTCATGACCTGGAAGCCCTGGGTGGTGCTGTTCTTCGAGAGCGGCTGGTCGCCCATGTTGATCATGTCGTACTTCCAGCGCGACATCTCGGGCGAGTCCGCCCGGGTCGCGGTGGCGAGGGTGAGGCTCAGGTTCTTCTGGAGGTCGTCGTACCGGTCTACCCGCTCGCTGCCCACGTCGTAGGCCCGGCGGGGGTCGTTGAGACCCGCCCAGAAGTCGAGGGTGCCCTTGGGACCGAGCGTGGTGGCGAAGTGCTCGGCGAAGATCGGGTCGTCGGAGTACGTGCCCAGGCCGGCGTTGAGCGCGTCGAAGTCGGCCGGGGTCAGGTCCTCGGTCTTCTTCTTCGCGAGCGCCGCCAGCCGCTCGGCCTCCTTGACCGCGTTGGCCGCCGAGTCGCGGTCCTTGTAGACGGCGTCCGAGAAGCCCTGGTCGGCGAGGTCCACGAGGGCCTTGAGGGCCGTCGCGGCGCTGTTGTCGATCTCGGTGGCCGCGTCGAGGATGCCCTGGAGCTCGTCGCGCAGCCCGTCGACGTCGCTCTGGCCGCCCGGCGCCTTCTTTTCGGGGTTCTCGGCCACCGTGAACCCTCCGCCGTTCACGGTGACGGTGAGGTTCTTCCCCCGACCGCGCTCGATCGCCTCCTTGAGCAGGCGCTGCTGCGTCTTCAGCTCGTCCCGGGTGTCCCGCATGATGTCCCGGACGGACGTCGCCTCGGTGAGCGCGTCCCCGAACTCCCCGGCGGTCTTGCCGACGAACTCGCGCGAGATGACCGCGTTGTCACCGGCCCAGTCGGCGGTCAGGGCCTTCTTGTGCAGACCGTCGTCGGCATCCTTCTTCAGGGCCTGCAGCTTGGTCAGCATGCTCGTCCAGTCGGTGACCGTGTCGTCGAGCAGCTTGAAGTTCGCCGAATGAAGGGCTTCGAAGTCCATCAGTCGTTCCCCGTCCTCAGTCCTTCTTGTCCGGCTCGTATATCTTGTTCGGCTTCCCGGGCTTCGCCCAGTCGTCGTCGAACCCGGAGTCCAGCGTCTGGATGCTGCTCACGTGCCGCTCGATGAAGACCTCGTCGCCGGCGTGCGCGTTCTTCGTGAAGTCCATGTGGTTGGAGATCAGCGCACAGGCGTCCATCACCGACCCGAGCTGCTTGTCCCACCGCAACGCGACGTGCGACAGCGCCCCGCCCAGCGCGAACCCCTGCCCGCTGAGGTCGCTCGCCGCCGCGTCGGTGGAGGTGACGCGCGCCTCCTTCCACAGCCGGTTGTACAGCTTGAACGCCTCGTCACCGATCGCGGCCAGATCCTGCTGGTCCACCTTGAGGAACCCGCCCGTCGGACTCCCCGCGTTCGGCCGGTCCTCGTCCGGCAGCCGGTTCAACTGCATCCGCGTCGAGTCCCGCTCGGCCGCCGACGTCTTCAACCGCTCCCACTCGTCCCATGCCATGGGCGTTGCTCCTTCCGCACCGCTCTGTCCGATCCCGATGTGCCGATCCCGATGCGCGGGAGCCGGTCCGGGAACTCCCGGGGCTCCCGCCGGTACGCCGCTGGGCCGGGTCCGATCGACCCGGCCCAGCGGCGTACCCCTCCTACAACTCCGGCATCCGCCCCGTCTGCACCAGCGGGTTGCCGCGCTGGCGGGAGACGTAGACGCCCCGGCCCGGGGGCATCGGGCGCATGCGGACGCCGCCGAGGACGTCGCCCTCCTGGGGGTCGCCGGAGAGCAGGACGCCCTGGGCGCCGAGTTCCATCAACCGCTGCATGAACGCCTCGTAGGAGGACCTGCTCGCGCCGGCCGCGCTGCGGGCGATGATGAAGCGGACGCCGACGTCCCGGGCGAACGGCAGCAGTTCCGTCAGCTTCGCCAGCGGGTTGCCGCTCGACGTCGACACCAGGTCGTAGTCGTCGACGACCACGTACAGGCACGGCCCCGACCACCAGCTGCGGTCGCGCAGCTGCTGGGCGGTGACGTCCGCCGACGGGGAGCGGCGGCGCATCAGGTCGGCCAGCGCGTCCACGTGGTGCTCCATGTTGTTGGACATGGGCACGTACTCGGCCAGGTGGCTCGCCGGGGTGACGTCCAGCAGCGCGCGCCGGTTGTCGATGACGAAGAACTTCGCCGCGTTCCCGTCGTACCGCTCCGTGATCTGCTTGATCAGCAGCCGCAGCAGGTTCGACTTGCCCGACTCGCTCTCGCCGAAGACGAGGAAGAACGGGTCGCGGTCGAAGTCGACGAAGACCGGCTCCAGGTTGTGCTCGTCGATGGCGAACGCGACGCCGCGCCGCGGCTCCGCGTGCCCGGCGGGCAGCGCGGACGCCTCCAGCTCGCGCGGCAGCAGCCGCACCTCGGGCGCGCCCGGCGCCGTCCAGTGCCGGGTGACCTCCTGCGTCATCGCGGCCGTCGCCTCCGCCAGGTCGCTGTCGGAGCTGATGCCGTCGATGCGCGGCACCGCCGCCATGAAGTGCAGCTTCTCCGGGGTGAGACCGCGGCCGGGGACCCCGGTCGGCACGTTGACGGCGATCTTGCGGTCGAGCTCGGAGTCCATCGTGTCGCCCAGCCGCAGCTCCAGCCGGTTCATCAGGTGGTCCTTGAGGTTGGCCCGGACCTCCATCGAGCGGGAGGCGGTGACCACCACGTGGATGCCGTAGCCGAGGCCGCGCGCGGCGATGTCGACGACGGCCGGCTCCAGCCCCTCGTACTCGGTGCGGAAGTTGCCCCAGCCGTCGATCACCAGGAAGACGTCGCCCCACGGCTGGTCCGCCACCGAGATCTCGCCGCGCGACCGCAGCCTGCGGTAGGTGGCGATGGAGTCGATGCCCGCGCTGCGGAAGTACTCCTCGCGCCGGGACAGGATGCCGTACACCTCGGCCACCGTGCGGCGCACCCGCTCGGGGTCGAGCCGGGACGCGACGCCGCCGACGTGCGGCAGGCCCGCGACCGAGGCCAGGCCGCCGCCGCCGAAGTCGAGGCCGTAGAACTGCACCTCGTGCGGCGTGTGGGTGAGCGCGAAGGCCGAGATCAGGGTGCGCAGCAGCGTCGACTTGCCGGACTGCGGGCCGCCGACGATCTGCATGTGGCCGGCCGCGCCGGAGAAGTCCCGGTAGAGGGTGTCGCGGCGCTGCTCGTACGGCTTGTCGACGACGCCCAGCGGGACGACGAGCCGGCCGGCCGCCTCGTACCCGGGCTGGGTCAGGCCCCGGCCCTCGACCCCGGCGAGGCCGGGCAGGACCGCGTCGAGCGGCGGCGGGTTGTCCAGCGGCGGCAGCCACACCTGGTGCGCCTCGACGCCGCGCCCCTCCAGCCGGCGCACGATCACGTCGAGCACCGAGTCGGCCAGCGCGTCGTCCTCGGCCGCCCGGGCCTCGGGTACCTTGGCCCGCTCCTCGGGTTCGAGGTAGCGCACCGGGACGGGGGCCGCGGTGAAGGGCACCGGGCGGCGGTCCACCGGCAGCGGCCCGCCGGGCGCGGCGGCGTGCCGGCCCGACCGGTAGACGCCGGAGACGTACGCGGCCTTGAACCGCACCATCTCGTCGGTGCCGTACTTGAGGTAGCCGGAGCCCGGCACGTTCGGCAGCGAGTAGGCGTCGGGCACGCCGATCGCCGCCCGGGACTCGGCCGCCGAGAAGGTCCGCAGGCCGATCCGGTAGGAGAGGTACGTCTCCAGGCCGCGCAGCCGGCCCTCCTCCAGGCGCTGCGAGGCGAGCAGCAGGTGCACGCCGAGCGACCGGCCGATGCGGCCGATCTGCACGAACATCTCGATGAAGTCCGGCATCGCGGTCAGCAGCTCGCTGAACTCGTCGATGACGAGGACGAGCGAGGGGATGGGCTGGAGCGGGGCCCCGGCGGCGCGCGCCTTCTCGTAGTCGTGGATGTTGGCGTAGTTGCCCGCGTCGCGCAGCATCTCCTGGCGGCGGTTGAGCTCGCCGCGGATGGAGTCGCCCATCCGGTCCACGAGCGTCAGGTCGTCCGCGAGGTTGGTGATGACGGCGGCGACGTGCGGCATCTGGGACATGCCGGCGAAGGTGGCGCCGCCCTTGAAGTCGGCGAGGACGAAGTTCAGCGTCTCCGAGGAGTGGGTGACCGCCAGGCCGAGGACGAGCGTGCGCAGCAGCTCCGACTTGCCGGAACCGGTCGCGCCCACGCACAGGCCGTGCGGGCCCATGCCCTCCTGCGCGGCCTCCTTGAGGTCCAGCATCACGGGGACGCCGTCCTCGCCGACGCCGATCGGCACCCGCAGCCGCTCGGAGCGGGACCGGGGCCGCCAGGTGCGGGCGACGTCGACCGAGGCCGCGTCGCCGAGGTTCAGCAGGTCGGTGAAGTCGAGGTTGGCGAGCAGCGGCTCGTCGTCGTCCGAGCCGGACGCCACCCGCAGCGGCGCGAGCTGCCGGCCGAGGGCCTCGGCCGCGTCCGGTCCCAGCCCGTCCGGCACGCCCTCGTACACGTGGCCGTGCCCGGACTCCAGGCGCAGCGTGTCGCCCTCGACGGTCACGGCCAGGTCGCCGCGCGGCCCGGTGGCCCGGCCCTCGACGACCTCGATGACGGTGACGCCCTGGATGCCCTCGGGCGAGGCGAGCGCCGAGGTCTGCGGGATCGACTGGCCGTCGAGGACCACGACCAGGTGCGGGTGGTCGAGCAGCGGGTGGTTGACGCCCTGGAAGCGGGGCCGGCCCTCCAGCCGTCCGGCGACCAGGTCCTCCAGCTCGCGCGCGTCCGTGGTGATCAGCCGCCGGCTGCCCGCCCCGTCGCCGGGACCGGACGCCTGCACGTGCGGCAGCCACTTCGCCCACTCCCAGGCGGGCGCCGTCCGGTCGCCGGCGGCGACCACGACGACCAGGTCCTCGGGGGAGTGCAGGGCGGTGAGCGAGCCCACCATGGCGCGGGTCAGGGAGCGGGCGGCCTCCGGCTCGCCGCCCACCGTGAGGTGGTAGAAGGCGCGCAGCGAGATCGCCATCGGCAGGCCGTCCAGCGTGCCGTGCGCGTGGAGGAACTGCCGCATGGCGCCGGCCGTCAGCGGCTCCAGCTCGTCCACCGGCGCGGTCTCGGGCGCGATCAGCGGGGTCGCGAGCTGCTGGCTGCCCAGACCGACGCGGACCTGCGCGAAGTCGGCGTCGCCGATGCGCCGCTCCCAGACCCGGCTGCCCTCGGCGACCAGCGCCCACAGCTGCTCGGGGGAGGGGTGCAGGTAGTACTGGGCGTCGCGCTGGAGGCGGGCCGTGCGCAGGACGGCGCGGCGGGTCTGGGTCAGGTACTTGAGGTAGTCGCGCCGCAGGTCGGCGAGCTGCCCCTGGGTGCCGCGCCGGTAGCGGACCAGCATCGCGATGGCCATGGCCACCGTCGACGCGATCATCACCATGCCCATGATCCGCATGATCGGGTTCGGCGTCATGAAGAAGAAGACGACCGAACCGCCCATGCCGAGCATCGGCAGGAGCTGCATCAGGGCGCCCTCCTGCTGTCCCCGGGGCAGCTCCGGCGGAGGTTGCAACTGCACCTGTTCGTCAGGCACTTCGGTCGGAAGGGCCCGCGGTGGGCGCTTGACGACGATCTGGCTCACAGCTCACCAATTTCCGTTGCCGGACGGAAAGTTCCTCCAGACGCCCCCGTGGCGACAGGATCCATCCGCGGGGAGGGATCCTACTTTGGTGCGGGGTCGAGGGTGGGCGGTAGGGTGGCCCGAGATGTTTGCGGGACCATGAACTATCGCAAAAATCGGGTCATTCGGAGCGCAACGTCCGCGGCGCGGAGCCGGGGGAGCGGAACCGGGGACACGGGGGTACGGTCACGGGGTCGGCGACCGCCGCGCCCACGCCCGCCGAAGCGCGGACGCGGACGCGAGGAGCGGACGCGCACCGGGACGCACCGCCCGGCACCGGCACGATCCGGCCGCCCGACGCCACCACCCGGAGCCTCGGGCCACCGCCCGGACGACGAGTCCTCCGGACGACCGGGCCCGGCCCGCCAGGACCACCACGAGGGGAAGCAGCAGGTGAGTATGACGGCCCCAGCCACGGCCGGCGGAGCCGGTCAGTCGGCTCCCACGACCGTGTTCCACGGCGGTACGGGCTTCTGCCGGATCACGGTCGTCGCACCCGACGGCCGCGTCGACGTCGCGCTGCCCGAGGACATCGCGCTCGCCGACCTCTACCCGGAGCTGCTCCGCCTCTCCGGCCAGACCCCCGCCCCCGGCGCCCCGGTCGGCTACCACCTGGTGCGCCGCGACGGCACCGTCCTCGACGGCAGCCGCTCGCTCGCCTCCCAGCGGGTCCTCGACGGCGAGCTGCTCTCCCTGCGGCCCTTCGCCGAATCGCTCCCCCCGGCCGTCTTCGACGACGTCTCCGACGCCGTCGCCTCCGCCGTCTCCCGCGACCGCACCCTCTGGTCCGACGCCCTGATGCGCGGCGCCGGCCTCCTCGCCGGCTCCGTCCTTCTGGTCCTCCTCGGCTTCGTGCTGTGGAGCTCCGAGCCCCGGCACGACATGAACGGCCTGCCCGGCGTCCTCGCCGCGGTCACCGCCGTCCTCCTCCTGGCGCTCGCCGCCGTCCGCGCCCGCGTCTACGACGACCGCGGCTCCGCCGTCGCCCTCGGCGTCGGAGCGATGGCCAACGCCGCCGTCGCCGGCTCCGGCCTCCTGCCGCTCACCGACGGCCAGGGCATCGGCCGCCTCCAGTTCCTGCTGGCCTGCGCCGCCGTCCTGGTCTGCGCGGTGATCCTGACGATCGTCTCGCCCGGCGGCGACGGCCCCTTCGTGGCCTTCGTCTTCGCCTCCGCCGTCGGCCTCCTGGCCGTCTTCACCGCGACCCTCACCGGCCTGACCCCGTCCGAGACCGCCGCCGCCTGCGCCCCGTTCGCGGTCGGCGCGCTCGCCTTCCTGCCCGGCCTCTCCACCCGCTTCGCCCGGCTCCCCATCGGCTTCGAGCCGCCCCGCACCACCGTCGGCGGCTACGGCTCCGAGGCCGAGCCGCAGGGGACCGTCGACGCCGTCCGGATCGCCGCCCAGGCCCGCCGGGGCCACGAGCTGCTCCTCGGCCTGGTCGGCGGCTGCGCCCTCGTCGCCGTCGGCGCCGCCGCCGTCCTCGGCTTCTCCGACGCCGTGTGGGGGCAGCTCCTCGCCCTCGCCACCGGCGTCGCCATGCTGATGCGCGCCCACCTCTTCCGCTACACCGCGCAGGTCGGCTGCGCCCTCGCGGCCGGCCTCGGCTCCCTGGTCCTGCTCGGCCTCGGCCTCTGCCTCAACCCGCCCCTGGAGCTGATCCAGGACGCCCTGAAGGGCGACTCCACCGGCCTCGACATCCGTACGGTCTGGCTCTCCGCCGCCATCGCCGGCGTCGCCGCGCTGCTCACCGCCATCGGACTGATCGTGCCGCGCAAGGGCGTCACCCCCTTCTGGGGCCGCTTCCTGGAGGTCGCCGAGACCTTCGTCCTGCTCACGCTGATCCCGCTCTGCCTGGCCGTCTTCGACGTCTACCACTCCATCCGGGTGCTGACCTCCTGAGCGGACTGGTACGCTGTGTGACGGCCGTACGTGTACACGCTCCCGGAAGCAGGCGAGATCCCGCCTCGGGGAGCGGCGATCTGCGGACCCCGCTCCCGAGTCAAGGAAGCTCCCCTGAGGTGTAGACCAGGGGCACTCGCGGGCACGAAACCTGAGGAGAACCGCGTGGCTCTCGACGCCGCCGTCAAGAAGCAGATCATGGCCGACTTCGGCACCAAGGAGGGCGACACCGGCTCCCCCGAGGTCCAGGTCGCCATGCTCTCCCGCCGCATCTCGGACCTGACCGAGCACCTCAAGACCCACAAGCACGACCACCACTCCCGTCGTGGTCTGCTGATCCTGGTCGGCCAGCGCCGCCGCCTGCTGCAGTACCTGGCCAAGAAGGACATCCAGCGCTTCCGTGCGCTGGTCGACCGCCTCGGCATCCGCCGCGGTGCGGCCGGCGGCGCCAAGTAATCCGGCTGTACCGGCGAACGCTGTGAAGGGAGCGGTTCCCACTTTCAGGGGGCCGCTCCTTTTGCCGTACGTGCGAAAAGGGGCGTCCGGGACTTAGTCTGGACGCACGACGCACCACCCGTGGAGAAGCCGCCGGCAACGCCGCCGGTCCTCGGTAGTGGCCCCCGGACCTCATCACCGGGTGCTTCGATCGAAGACCGGCTCCGCCGTCCCGCGCTTCTCCCGCACCGTCCCCGCCACACGGGCGGGTCGACGCAAAGACGAAAACGTAGGAGAAACCACTAGTGGAGAACGAGACCCACTACGCCGAGGCCGTCATCGACAACGGCTCCTTCGGCACCCGCACCATCCGCTTCGAGACCGGCCGCCTGGCCCGTCAGGCCGCCGGCTCCGCCGTCGCCTACCTCGACGACGACACCATGGTCCTCTCGGCGACCTCCGCCTCGAAGCGACCCAAGGACCAGCTCGACTTCTTCCCCCTCACGGTGGACGTCGAGGAGCGGATGTACGCGGCCGGCAAGATCCCCGGCTCCTTCTTCCGCCGGGAGGGCCGCCCCTCCGAGGACGCGATCCTCACCTGCCGCCTGATCGACCGCCCGCTGCGCCCGTCCTTCAAGAAGGGCCTGCGCAACGAGATCCAGGTCGTCGCCACGATCATGGCGCTCAACCCCGACCACCTGTACGACGTCGTCGCGATCAACGCCGCGTCCGCGTCCACCCAGCTGGCCGGCCTGCCCTTCTCCGGCCCGATCGGCGGCGTCCGCGTCGCGCTGATCCGCGGCCAGTGGGTCGCCTTCCCGACGCACACCGAGCTCGAGGACGCCGTCTTCGACATGGTCGTCGCCGGTCGCGTCCTGGAGGACGGCGACGTCGCGATCATGATGGTCGAGGCCGAGGCCACCGAGAAGACCATCCAGCTCGTCAAGGGCGGCGCCGAGGCGCCGACCGAGGAGGTCGTGGCCGCCGGCCTCGACGCCGCGAAGCCCTTCATCAAGGTCCTGTGCAAGGCCCAGTCGGACCTCGCCGCCAAGGCCGCCAAGCCCGAGGCCGAGTTCCCGATCTTCCTGGACTACCAGGACGACGTGTACGCCGCCCTCTCCGACGCCGTCCGCGGCGAGCTGGCCCAGGCGCTCACCATCGCCGGCAAGCAGGACCGCGAGGCCGAGCTGGACCGCGTCAAGGAGATCGCCGCCGAGAAGCTCCTCCCGGCCTTCGAGGGCCGCGAGAAGGAGATCTCCGCCGCCTACCGCTCCCTGACCAAGGCCCTGGTCCGCGAGCGCGTCATCAAGGACAAGGTCCGCATCGACGGCCGCGGCGTCACGGACATCCGTACGCTCGCCGCCGAGGTCGAGGCCATCCCGCGCGTGCACGGCTCCGCCCTGTTCGAGCGTGGCGAGACCCAGATCCTGGGCGTCACCACCCTCAACATGCTCCGCATGGAGCAGCAGCTGGACACCCTCTCCCCGGTGACCCGCAAGCGGTACATGCACAACTACAACTTCCCGCCGTACTCCGTCGGCGAGACCGGCCGCGTCGGCTCCCCGAAGCGCCGCGAGATCGGCCACGGCGCGCTCGCCGAGCGCGCGATCGTGCCGGTCCTCCCGACCCGCGAGGAGTTCCCCTACGCGATCCGCCAGGTGTCCGAGGCCCTCGGCTCCAACGGCTCGACGTCCATGGGCTCCGTCTGCGCCTCCACCATGTCGCTGCTGAACGCCGGTGTGCCGCTCAAGGCCCCCGTCGCCGGCATCGCCATGGGCCTGATCTCCCAGGAGATCAACGGCGAGACGCACTACGTCGCCCTCACCGACATCCTCGGTGCGGAGGACGCCTTCGGCGACATGGACTTCAAGGTCGCCGGCACCAAGGAGTTCGTCACCGCCCTCCAGCTCGACACCAAGCTGGACGGCATCCCGGCCTCCGTCCTGGCCGCGGCCCTCAAGCAGGCCCGCGACGCCCGCCTCCACATCCTCGACGTGATGATGGAAGCGATCGACACCCCGGACGAGATGTCCCCCAACGCCCCGCGGATCATCACCGTCAAGATCCCCGTGGACAAGATCGGCGAGGTCATCGGCCCCAAGGGCAAGATGATCAACCAGATCCAGGAGGACACCGGCGCCGAGATCACGATCGAGGACGACGGCACCATCTACATCGGTGCCCAGGTCGGCTCGCAGGCCGAGGCCGCCCGCGCCACGATCAACGGCATCGCCAACCCGACCATGCCGGAGGTCGGCGAGCGCTACCTGGGTACGGTCGTCAAGACCACCACCTTCGGTGCCTTCGTCTCCCTGCTCCCGGGCAAGGACGGCCTGCTGCACATCTCGCAGATCCGCAAGCTCGCCGGCGGCAAGCGCGTGGAGAACGTCGAGGACGTGCTCGCGATCGGCTCCAAGGTCCAGGTCGAGATCGCCGAGATCGACCAGCGCGGCAAGCTCTCCCTCATCCCCGTGATCGAGGGCGAGGACGAGCAGAAGGACGACGCCTCCTCGTGACGTCCCGTAGTTCCGCGACGACGGCCCGCCCCTCCACCGGGGGGCGGGCCGTCGCCCGTACCCAAACGCTTCTCCCGGGCAAGGACGGCATCGGCACCGTCCGCCGCACGACCCTCCCCGGCGGCCTCCGCATCGTCACCGAGACCCTCCCCTCGGTGCGCTCGGCGACCTTCGGCATCTGGGCCCACGTCGGTTCCCGCGACGAGACCCCCGCGCTCAACGGCGCCACCCACTACCTGGAGCACCTCCTCTTCAAGGGCACCGCGCGGCGGTCCGCCCTCGACATCTCCTCCGCGATCGACGCGGTCGGCGGAGAGATGAACGCCTTCACGGCGAAGGAGTACACCTGCTACTACGCCCGGGTCCTCGACACCGACCTGCCGCTGGCGATCGACGTCGTCTGCGACATGCTCACCGGCTCGCTCATCCGCGAGGAGGACGTCGACGCCGAGCGCGGCGTCATCCTCGAAGAGATCGCGATGACCGAGGACGACCCCGGCGACGTGGTGCACGACCTGTTCGCGCAGACCATGTTCGGCGACACCCCGCTGGGCCGCCCGGTCCTCGGCACCGTCGACACGATCAACGCGCTCGACCGGGGCCGGATCGCCCGCTTCTACAAGAAGCACTACGACCCCACCCACCTGGTCGTCGCCGCCGCGGGCAACGTGGACCACGCCACCGTGGTGCGGCAGGTCCGCCGCGCCTTCGAGCGGGCCGGCGCCCTGGGCCGTACCGACGCCGCCCCGATCGCCCCCCGCGACGGGCTGCGGACCATCCGCACGGCCGGCCGGGTCGAACTGCTCGGCCGCAAGACCGAGCAGGCGCACGTCGTCCTCGGCATGCCGGGCCTGGCCCGCACCGACGACCGCCGCTGGGCGCTCGGCGTGCTGAACACCGCCCTCGGCGGCGGCATGTCCTCCCGCCTCTTCCAGGAGGTCCGGGAGAAGCGCGGCCTGGCCTACAGCGTGTACTCGTACACCTCGGGCTTCGCCGACTGCGGACTGTTCGGCGTGTACGCGGGCTGCCGCCCCAGCCAGATCCACGACGTGCTGCGGATCTGCCGGGACGAGCTCGACAAGGTCGCCGCCGAGGGCCTCACCGACGAGGAGATCTCCCGCGCGGTCGGCCAGCTCTCCGGCTCCACGGTCCTCGGCCTGGAGGACACCGGCGCGCTGATGAACCGCATCGGCAAGAGCGAGCTGTGCTGGGGCACCCAGATGTCGGTCGACGACATGCTGGCCCGGATCGCGGCCGTCACCCCGGACGAGGTCCGGGAGGTCGCCCGCGACGTGCTCACCCGGCGGCCCTCGCTCTCGGTGATAGGACCGCTGAAGGACAAGCAGGCGGACCGCCTCCACCAGGCCGTCTCCTGACCTCCACCCCTAAGGAAGAAGTGCGATGAGCAAGCTGCGCGTGGCGGTCCTCGGTGCCCGGGGCCGCATCGGCTCCGCGGCCGTGAAGGCCGTCGAGGCCGCCGAGGACATGGAACTGGTCGCGGCCCTGGGCCGCGGCGACGACCTGGAGGCCCTCACCGGGGCGGGCGCCCAGGTCGTCGTCGAGCTGACCACTCCCGACTCGGTCATGGCCAACCTCGAATACTGCGTGGGCCACGGCATCCACGCCGTCGTCGGCACCACCGGCTGGACCGAGGAGCGCCTCGCGCGGCTGGACGGCTGGCTCGCCGCCTCTCCGGCGACCGGCGTCCTCATCGCCCCGAACTTCTCCATCGGGGCGGTCCTCACCATGCGGTTCGCGCAGCTCGCGGCCCCGTACTTCGAGTCGGTCGAGGTCGTCGAGCTGCACCACCCGAACAAGGTGGACGCCCCCTCGGGCACCGCCACCCGCACCGCCCAGCTGATCGCGAAGGCCCGCGCCGAGGCGGGCCTGCCCGCCCAGCCGGACGCGACCGCCACCGCCCTCCCGGGCGCCCGCGGCGCGGACGTGGACGGCGTCCCGGTCCACGCGGTACGGCTCCGGGGCCTGCTGGCCCACCAGGAGGTGCTGCTCGGCGGCGAGGGCGAGACCCTCACGATCCGCCACGACTCGCTGAACCACTCTGGCTTCATGCCGGGCGTGCTGCTGGGGACCCGCCGCGTGGTGGACTCCCCGGGCCTCACGTTCGGCCTGGAGCACTTCCTGGACCTGGGCTGACGGTCATGGGCGGCAAGATCACGTACGTCTTCCTCGCCACCGTCCTCGTGCTGGTCTTCGGGGTGGTGGGGATGGAGGGCGTACTGCTCCTCCTGACCGGCGAGCCGGCGGCCATGGCGATGGGCGCGGTGGCGTTCCTGATGCCGTGCGTCGGCGGCTGGTTCCTCTGGAAGAACACCAGCTTCGCCCGCCGGGCCCACCGCCTGGCGGCGGAGCTGGAGGCCGAGGGCGGGCTGCCCGTCGACGAGCTGCGGCGCACCCAGGGCGGCCGGATCGACCGGGACTCCGCCGACGAGGTCTTCGCGCTGCGCAAGGCCGAGACGGAGGAGTCACCGGAGGACTGGCGCTGCTGGTTCCGGCTCGCGGTGGCCTATCACGACGCCCGCGACACCCCGCGGGCCCGCAAGGCGATGCAGCGGGCGATCGCGCTGCACGCGGGCCGTCCGGTCAGCGCCTGACGCCGTACTCGGCGTGCCACGCCTCGACGGTGTCGGCGGCCCGGTCGAAGGCTTCGCTCCGGGAGAGGAAGTCCGCGTTGTGGTCGGTGAGCAGCAGCAGCCGCTCACCGGCCGCGCGGTCCAGGACCAGGGCCTGGCCCTGGACGGTCCGGGGGAAGTTCAGCCAGCGCACCGGCTGCTGGGCGGTGCGGACCGAGCCCACCTTCGCCCACGGCGTGGTGGTGGTGACGAAGAAGCCGATTCGGCGCACACCGGCGCGGCTGACCCAGGTGCCCATGCGCAGCAGGCGCAGCGAGGCCAGGATGATCAGCACGGCGAAGGCGAAGGTGGCGATGCCGCCGCCGAACGACCCCGCCGCCACGATGATCACCGCGGCGAGCAGGACGAACGAGGCGAGCAGCAGCGCGAGCGCCGCCGCACCGACCCGGTAGGGCCCCGGACGGTACGGACGGCGCCACTGGTCGTGGTCGTCGAACGGGAGCGCGACGGCATCGGTGGTGTCGAAGGCACGGTCGGCCGTCAGGAAGGGCAGGGGCACGGCAGTTCCTCACTCACAAGCACGCTCGAAGGGGCGGTGCCCGGTGAGGCTACCTCAGCGGTTGTCGGAGGCTTCGGACTGCTGCCGGTGCCCGGGCGCGTTCGTGGTGTCGAGGGAGGGCATCCCGAGTACGAGGGCGCCGACCAGGCCCGCCGCGACGGTGAGCCCGAGCAGCGTACGGCCGACGATCTGGCCGGGCGCGAGCCGTTCCCGCGGCGGCGGAGTGACGTTACTGCGGAAATCGTCGGCCTCCGCCACGAACGCGAACGGTACGGACTCTCTCCGCCTGAACATGGGGGCACTCTCCTCGGTGGTCGTCGTACGTCTCACAGGTACAGACGAGAGAACCGGGGATAAGGTGCCGTTTTTCACCGAACCAGCCGAATGTCCTCCTGCGGACGGAGGCCGGAACGCACCGCCTCCCCCTCGGGGTGGACGTCGTCGGACGGGGCGCACGTCGTTAGAGTGGACGACTGCTGCACCGGCGACTGGAAGGCACACCTGGTGACCGACACCCCCACCGAGCCCGTCAAGATCGACCTGCGGAGCGACGTCACCGTCGAGCTGGTCAAGAGCGCCGCGACCGACTCCGACGTCCTGTGGGCGGCCCGGGTCTCCACGGCGGGGGAGCAGTCCCTCGACGAGCTCCAGAAGGACCCGGAGCGCTCGAAGGGCCTGATCAACTACCTGATGCGGGACCGCCACGGCAGCCCGTTCGAGCACAACTCGATGACCTTCTTCATCAGCGCCCCCATCTTCGTCTTCCGCGAGTTCATGCGGCACCGGGTGGGCTGGTCGTACAACGAGGAGTCGGGCCGCTACCGGGAGCTCCAGCCGGTCTTCTACGTCCCCGACACCTCCCGCAAGCTGGTCCAGGAGGGCCGGCCGGGCAAGTACGTCTTCGTCGAGGGCACCCCGGAGCAGCACGAGCTGACCGGCCGCGCGATGGAGGAGTCGTACCGCCGGGCGTACGAGACGTACCAGGAGATGCTCGCCGCCGGCGTCGCCCGCGAGGTCGCCCGCGCGGTCCTCCCGGTGGGCCTCTACTCCTCGATGTACGCCACCTGCAACGCGCGCTCGCTGATGCACTTCCTCGGCCTGCGCACCCAGCACGAGCTGGCCGCGGTCCCCTCCTTCCCGCAGCGCGAGATCGAGATGGTCGGGGAGCGGATGGAGGCGCACTGGGCCCGGCTGATGCCGCTGACCCACGCCGCCTTCAACAAGAACGGCCGCGTCGCCCCGTAGGGCACAGATGTTCGCTCACCCCTGCGAAGTGTCCATATTGCGACGTTTCGAGAAGTTCATCTAGGCTGATCAAACGGACCCGGCACTGCTTGAACCCCCGAGCAGGCAGTGCCGGGCTCCTCTTCTGACGTCCCCCGAGGGGACACCCGGCGCTGAGCAGCGAGTAGCGTGTTACCCATGGCTCCGATCTCCACTCCGCAGACCCCCTTCGGGAGGGTCCTCACCGCCATGGTCACGCCCTTCACGGCGGACGGCGCACTCGACCTCGACGGCGCCCGGCGACTCGCCGCCCACCTCGTGGACGCGGGCAACGACGGCCTGATCGTCAACGGCACCACCGGCGAGTCCCCCACCACCAGTGACGCGGAGAAATCGCAGCTCGTACGGGCCGTCCTGGAGGCGGTGGGCGACCGCGCCCACGTCGTCGCCGGCATCGGCACCAACGACACCCGCCACTCCGTCGAGCTGGCCCGCGCCGCCGAGCGCGACGGCGCCCACGGCCTCCTCGCGGTCACGCCGTACTACAACAAGCCCCCGCAGGAGGGCCTGTACCAGCACTTCTCGGCCATCGCCGACTCCACCGAGCTCCCGGTGATGCTCTACGACATCCCCGGCCGCTCCGGCGTCCCGATCGACACCGAGACGATCGTCCGGCTCGCCGAGCACCCCCGGATCGTCGCCAACAAGGACGCCAAGGGCGACCTCGGCCGTGCCAGCTGGGCCATCGCCCGCTCCGGCCTCGCCTGGTACTCCGGCGACGACATGCTCAACCTGCCGCTGCTCTCGGTCGGCGCCGTCGGCTTCGTCTCGGTCGTCGGCCACCTGGTCACCCCGGACCTGCGCGCCCTCCTGGAGGCCCACCTGGCCGGCGAGGTCACGAAGGCCACCGAGATCCACCAGAAGCTGCTTCCGGTCTACACCGGCATGTTCCGCACCCAGGGCGTCATGACCACCAAGGCCGCGCTCGCCCTCCAGGGCCTTCCGGCCGGTCCGCTGCGCCTCCCGCTCGTCGGCCTCTCGGCCGAGGAGACCGATCGGCTCAGGCTCGACCTGGCCGCCGGCGGGGTAGAGCTCTGACACCGGACTTCACAACTGAACACCGCGACAACTGAACACCGGAACTGAACAGCGATACCGAACACCGACAACAGCAAGTGCACGATTGTCATGCGCGCCACGTGCCGATCGGTACGTGGCGCGTGTGGTGAGGAGAGTCTTTTGAGCCATCCGCATCCCGAACTCGGCGCCCCGCCGAAGCTGCCCCAGGGCGGCCTGCGCGTCACCCCGCTCGGTGGTCTGGGCGAGATCGGCCGCAACATGACCGTCTTCGAGTACGACGGCAAGCTGCTGATCGTCGACTGCGGCGTCCTCTTCCCCGAGGAGGAGCAGCCGGGCGTCGACCTGATCCTGCCCGACTTCACCACGATCCGGGACCGTGTCGACGACATCGTCGGCATCGTCCTCACCCACGGCCACGAGGACCACATCGGTGGTGTGCCGTACCTGCTGCGCCTGCGGCAGGACATCCCCCTCATCGGCTCCAAGCTGACCCTCGCGCTGATCGAGGCGAAGCTCCAGGAGCACCGCATCCGGCCGCAGACCCTCGAAGTGGCCGAGGGCCACCGCGAGCGGTTCGGTCCCTTCGACTGCGAGTTCATCGCGGTCAACCACTCCATCCCGGACGCCCTCGCGGTCGCCATCCGCACCCCCGCGGGCATGGTGGTCCACACCGGCGACTTCAAGATGGACCAGCTCCCGCTGGACAACCGCCTCACGGACCTGCACGCCTTCGCCCGGCTGAGCGAGGAGGGCATCGACCTCCTGCTCACCGACTCGACGAACGCCGAGGTCCCCGGTTTCACGGCGCACGAGCGGGACATTTCGAACGTCCTGCGGAACGTCTTCGCGAACGCCCAGAAGCGGATCATCGTGGCGAGCTTCGCCAGCCACGTGCACCGCATCCAGCAGATCCTCGACGCCGCCCACGAGTACGGCCGCCGGGTCGCCTTCGTCGGCCGCTCGATGGTCCGCAACATGGGCATCGCCCGCGACCTCGGCTACCTCAAGGTCCCGGCCGGTCTCGTCGTCGACGTCCGGTCGCTGGACGACCTGCCGGACGACGAGGTCGTGCTGGTCTGTACGGGTTCCCAGGGCGAGCCGATGGCGGCCCTGTCCCGGATGGCCAACCGCGACCACCAGATCCGGATCGTCCCCGGCGACACGGTCATCCTGGCCTCGTCCCTCATCCCAGGCAACGAGAACGCGGTCTACCGCGTGATCAACGGCCTGACCCGCTGGGGCGCGAACGTGGTCCACAAGGGCAACGCCAAGGTCCACGTCTCGGGCCACGCCTCGGCCGGCGAGCTGCTGTACTTCTACAACATCTGCAAGCCGAAGAACCTCATGCCGGTCCACGGCGAGTGGCGCCACCTGCGGGCCAACGCCGAGCTCGGCGCGATGACGGGCATCCCGAAGGACCACATCGTCATCGCCGAGGACGGCGTCGTCGTCGACCTGGTCGACGGCCGCGCCCGCATCACCGGCAAGGTCCAGGCGGGGTACGTGTACGTGGACGGCCTCTCGGTCGGCGACGTCACCGAGACCTCCCTCAAGGACCGCCGGATCCTCGGCGAGGAGGGCATCATCTCGGTCTTCGTGGTGGTCGACTCCTCCACCGGCAAGATCACCGGCGGCCCGCACGTCCACGCGCGCGGTGCCGGCATCGAGGACTCCGCCTTCGAGGCGGTGCGCCCGAAGATCGAGCAGGCGCTGAACAAGTCCGCCCAGGACGGCGTCGTCGAACCCCACCAGCTCCAGCAGCTGATCCGCCGCAGCGTCGGCAAGTGGGTCTCCGACACCTACCGCCGCCGGCCGATGATCCTCCCGGTCGTCGTCGAGGTCTGAGCCCGAAGGGCCTGACCAGCGCGGTTCCGGAGCGGGGCGCCTCGATTTGCATCGGGGCGCCCCGCTCCAGTACGTTTACGGCTCCGCCAGAACGGGAAGCCCCGGCGCCGACGTGCGCCCGGACGGCAGACCAGGAGGCGGGAAATCCGACTCAGAACTTCTGATAAAGTCGGAAAGCGCCGGAAGGCCCCGAGGAAAGAAAAAGAATCGGGACCGGAAAGCACCGAGGAAATCGGATCGAAAAAGATCTGATAGAGTCGGAAACGAAGGAAGCGCCCGGAGGGCCCGGAATACGGGACTGAAGGAAGCGTCCGCACCTTGAGAACTCAACAGCGTGCCAAAAATCAACGCCAGATTAGTTGATACCCCGTCCATCTTCGGATGGTCGAGGTTCCTTTGAAACAAAACACAGCGAGGACGCTGTGGACGGTCGGCCACATTCCGGTCTGACCGTCCCGGCTCGAC
>NZ_BMUL01000013.1 GCF_014650175.1 Streptomyces termitum | reverse complement strand
CACCGAACCATCGGCATACCCGTACAACGCCGCCACATCGTCCCGGCCATCACCATTGAAGTCCGCGTTCACCCGCGACGAGGTGTCCTCCTTCGGGGCCGCCACCTCGGGGATCGGGTCGTCGACGATGTTCTTCAGCCGGACCGGGGCGAAAGGCCCCTTACCGCTGTAGTAGGGGTAGGGGAGAATGCGGTGGTGAACACCGCTGGGGGTGAACTCATAACCCCAGTAGGACGACTTGTCGCTGCTGGCCCATTCCTCGAAGAGGACGATGTGGCCGTCGGCACCGGAATCGTCGTCCAGCAGGGCGTCACCGGCCTTGAGTTCGGCCTTCGTTATCCATTCGGCCGTGCCCGGGACGAATCCGGGGGTGGCCAGCGAAGTACTCAGGCCCCACGCCATCGAGACGTATCCGGAACAGTCCATCCGGTAGCCCTTGTAATAGTTGGTCCAGCTGTAGTCCAGGCCCTTCCCGACCCAGGACTTGGCCCGAGCGATGACCTCGCTGCGCGTGATCCCGGCCGCTGCGGCGAGGCTCCGCTGACCGGCGCCCCGGCGGAACTCGTCGGGCACGGGGGTGACCTTGCCCTGCCCCGCACCCGGGTATTCGGCCTTGTCGGACCCGCTGGTCCGCCCGGACTGGCTCCCGGCCGCCGGGCCGGGCGTCTGGGCGAAGGCCGCGCCGGTGGCGCCGAGTCCGAGCGCGGTGGCCGCGCAGAGGGCGACGGTGACACGGCGGGGGCTTCTCATCCTGCTCATCTTCTGCCTTTCGAGAATGCGGTCTTCCATCGGGGAGTCCGGTCCGGGGAGGGGGAATTCACTCACTGCCAGCCGAGCGTGTCCTTGGTCACCGGGCTGTCCGCCGCCGGGCTGTCCGCCATCGCACCGGTGCCGGTGCCGGCGAAGGCGAACGCGAGCAGCAGGACGACGACGACACGGGCACGCTTCATGACCGATTCCTTTGCGGAGAGGGAGAATTCGACGGACCGGAATCCGGATGAATGAATCCTGCAACAGGCTCCGCGCCCGGTGAAGCGATTCCCCCTGTCCTCATCGGGACACGACCGCTTCATGACACTCACGCCGCCCGGGAGCGGGCACCCGCGCGGAACTCCGGGCGGCGCGGGACTCCTAGGGCGTGTTTCGAAAGTCCCGCCTGCCTGGCGACGCCTGGCACGCACGCTCGCCGCGTTGTCGGGATCACCCCGATACAACCAGTATCGGGGCGACCCTCCGCCTTGCGATCGCACGCACCAGACGCCGCCAGGCCTGCCCTTCGGGCAGACGACGCTACTTTCGAAACACGCCCTAGAGGTCCAGAAAAGGCCAGATCGGCACGGCGGAGGCGGAGACGACGGCGAATCCTCCGGCCGCGTGCCGGTCCAGTACGCGGGAGCAGACCCCCAGCGCGGTCTCCTCGGCGACCGCGAGGCCGTCCAGGCGGAGGAAAAGGCCGACGACGACCTCGCGGCCGGAAAGGCGGTGGACGGTGGCGTGCTCCACGCCCTCGCCCGGCAGCGCCTCGGAGAGAATCTTCCCCGGCATCTCCGCGAGCGGTTCGCCGTCCGCGGGACGGCACAGCCGCACATGGATCAGATACATCCCCCGATGGTCCCGGCTCGCCCCGGTCGTTTTCCGCCATCTCCATTGTCCCAAAGCGGACTTGGCCGCAAGCGGACACGCTCGGAGCACACCCTTTTCCAGAGGGGGAGAAGTCCCCCACCGGGTCCGCACCGTGTGATGATGCGTGCACGTATCTATGGGGGGTACACATTGCTTGACGCACTGGGGATCGACACACGAACAGAAAGCATCTATCGGACGCTGCTCCAGCACTCCGACTGGGGCATCGCGGAACTGGCGGCCGCCCTGGCCCTGCCCGAGGAGGTCGTCCGGGAGGCGTTCGACCGGCTCAGCGAGCTCTCTCTCCTCCGCCCCTCCGCCACCGAACGGAGCCGGCTCCACCCGGTCAGCCCCGAGCTGGCGATGGAGTCGCTGCTCGCCCGGCAGAAGGCGGAACTCCTCGCTCAGCAGCAGAGACTGGAGGCGTCCCGGGCCGCCGCCGCCCAGCTCATCGCGGAGTGGGTCGGGCACCGGCCCCCGGCCGACTCCGCCGGGGTGGAGACGCTGGTCGGCGTGGACCGCATCCGCGACCGGCTCGCGGAGCTGAGCCGCCACATCGAGCACGAGATCATGGCGTTCGTGCCGGACGCGCCCGACGCCCAGAACATCGCGGCGGCCAAGCCGCTGGACGCGGAGACGCTGGACCGCGGGATCCGGATGCGCACCCTCTACCCCGAGTCCCTGCGCAACGTCCCGGCCGGGACGGAGTACGCGCACTGGCTGGCGTCCCGGGGCGGCGAGGTCCGCACCACCCCCGACGTGCCGGTCCGCATGACCATCCTCGACCGGCGGATCGCCATCCTGCCCGTGCACGGCGAGAACAGCGGACACAGCGCCGTCCTGCTGACGGGGGACGGCACCCTCACCGCCCTGTGCACCCTCTTCGACCTCGCCTGGGACCGGGCCGACCGGCTCGGCTCGGCGCGGGAGCGCGACCAGCGGGGGCTGACTTCGCAGGAGCGCGAGACATTGCGGCTCCTGGAGCACGGGCACACCGACGAGGTCATCTCGAAGCGGCTCGGCGTCTCCACCCGCACCACGCGCCGGACGGTGGCCGGGATCATGGAGACGCTGGGGGCGCGGAGCCGTTTCCAGGCCGGGGCACTGGCCTCACGGCGGGGCTGGCTCACCGTCCCGGACGCTCCGGGCGGCACGGCTCCCGACCCCGCCGCCTGACGGCTGCCGGACACGCGACCGGGCACGGGGCGTCGGGCCCGGCCGCGTGGTCTCGGGGCTCGCCCCTGCCACGTCACGAGCGTTCGATACTTTGGTCGTATAACTTCCGATCGTGAACATTCCTGCACGGAAAATGGCGGTTTACGGTCTGCTGGGTGCCGTTCTGGTCGGCTGCGGCGGAGGCCCCGCCACCTCCTCCACCTCGGTCGGGCCCGCCCCGGTGACGGCCACGGCGGGCGCGTCGGCCACTGCGGGCACGGCGGGCACGGAGCCGGGCGCGCGGCCCACCGCCGCCGCCGGACCGAAGCACGCGCCCGCCGCCGTCCCCACCCTGGCGCCCGGGCCCCAGGGCCTCACGCCCGTCTACGAGCGGCGGACCGACCGGAGCGCGGAGAAGGTCGTCGCGCTCACCTTCGACGCCGACATGACCGCCGACCAGGGGCCCCGCGCCGCCGCCGGCGAGCACTTCGACAACCCCGAACTGATCGCTACCCTGCGGCGCCTGAAGGTCGACGCCACCGTCTTCATGACCGGCCGCTGGGCGGAGGAGTACCCCGACCAGGCCAGGTCGATCGGCACCGACCCCCGCTTCGAGATCGCCAACCACTCCTACAGCCACTACGCCTTCGCCGAGCCCTGCTACGGCCTGCCGACCGTCGCCGTCCCCGACATGGCCTCCGACGTGCGGCGCGCCTTCGAATCCTTCCGGGACGCCGGGGCGGTCAACGTCGTCCCCTACTTCCGCTTCCCCGGCGGCTGCTACGACGACACCGCCCGGCGCGCCCTCGCCCCGGCGCGCGTCACCGCCGTCCAGTGGGACGTCGTCGGCGGCGACGCCTTCGCGAAGGACCCCGACGCGGTCGCGGAACAGGTCCTCTCCGGCGTGCGGCCCGGCTCCCTGGTCGTCCTGCACTGCACCCGCAGCGCCGCCCCCGCCACCGAGCGGGCGATCCGCCGCGTCGTCCCCGAACTCCGCGCCCGCGGCTACCGCTTCGTGAAGGTCTCCGAACTGATGCGAACGCGCTGATCCGGGGTCAGTCCCGCAGTTCCGCCAGGCGTCCGAGTTCGTCGCGGACCGCCTCCCGGTCCGCCGCCGTGAGCGGCACCGCGGCGGCCCCGGCGAGCGCGGTCCGGGCCGCCTCCTCGTCGCCGAGCCGCCCGGCGACGTCGGCGCGGAGCACCAGGAGCCGCAGCAGTTGCGCCGGCGCGGGCCGTTCGTCCGGCAGCCCGAGGGCCCGGTCGATGATCCGCGCCGCCCCGGCCGGGTCCTCCTTGGAGTCCGCGAGGAGCGCGGCGTGGTGCAGGGCGCGGGCGAAGGTCTCCGCCGGGGCCGGTGTGTGGTGGTGCTCGTCCCGCACCGGCTGCCCGACCCGGACGCAGTTGCCGCCGGGGTCGGTCACGAGGAACTGCCGCACGCCGTACGAGGTGTCCCTGAGCGCCCCGAGGCGCGGCAGCCCCCGGACCGGGACCCGCCCGTACGCGGCCTTGAGCCCCGCGCGGAAGGCGGCGTGCAGCGCGTCGACGTCGTCGGTGACGACGTAACAGGTGCTCAGGGAGGCGGCGGGGTCGTACCCCTTCACCCCGAAGAACTGGAGCTCGATGCCGCCGCGCACCACGACCGCGTACGGGGTGGGACTCTTCTGCCGGAAGGTGGTCTCGAACCCGAGGGCCTCGTAGAAGTCGAGGACGGGCTGGAGCGTCGGACACGGGAGGATCGGAACGGTTCGCTCGGCCATGCGCCCCACTCTAATCAAACTTGACTAGCTTGCGAAGGGAAACGGCTTCCTCCCGTCGGACGGGTCAGTCCGAGCAGGCGTTGCGCTGCGCCTCCTGCCACTCGCAGACCGGGCACAGCACGACGCCCTTCACGGACTCCGCGTACTCGGTCGGCTCCAGGCAGAGCACACAGCGCGCGTACGGCCCCTCGGCCGCCTTCGGCGGAAGCGGCTCGCGCGCGGGGGCGCAGGATTCCTCGGTCATGGGACCGAGGCTACTCCGGGGGCTGGATCTTGGATCCGGGATCCAATATCCGGGATCTTGGATGCTGGATCCCGGATATTGGCCCCAGGAGGTGGGATCCAAGCTCCCCCCACAGCGGTGGCAGACTGGCCGGGTGAGCAGCAACGACACCGATCCCCGCGACGAGAAGCCGCAGTACGTCCTGCCCCTCGTGGTCCGCATCGAGCGCGACGCGCCGCCGGCCCGTACCGACGCCCTGGAGACCGCCGCGCGGGCGGTGCTCCGGCTCCTGACGGACGAGCGGGCGCTCGACGGGGGCGAGTGGGCCGAGTCGGTCGCGGCGTGGGAGGACGCCCGGATCCGCAAGGTGGTGCGGCGGGCGCGCGGGGCGGAGTGGCGGCGGGCCGAGGCGCTGCCCGGCATCACGGTGACCGGCCGGGAGGCGGAGGTACGGGTCTTCCCGCCAGTACCGCTGGACGGCTGGCCCAAGGACCTGGCGCGCCTCCAGGTGTCCGGCACCGACCTCGACGACCCGGCCCCGCCCGGCCCGGCCGACGGCGGCGGCGCCGTCCTGTGGACCAACCCGGAGCTGGGGATGTCGGCGGGCAAGGAGATGGCCCAGGCCGGGCACGGCGCGCAGTTGCTGTGGTGGGCGCTGGACGAGCCGGCCCGGACGGCGTGGCGCGCGGCCGGTTTTCCGCTCTCGGTGCGCGCCGCCGCCCCCGCCGACTGGCCCGCGCTGGCC
Source organism: Streptomyces termitum (assembly GCF_014650175.1). Lineage (GTDB taxonomy): Bacteria > Actinomycetota > Actinomycetes > Streptomycetales > Streptomycetaceae > Streptomyces > Streptomyces termitum. The sequence goes on along the minus strand of NZ_BMUL01000013.1, from coordinate 183,703 downwards.
GCGAGCGGCCTGCCGGTGGTCCGCGACGCGGGCTTCACGGAGATCGCCCCGGGGAGCTGCACGGTGGTGTCGGCCTTCCCCGGTGTGCTGGAACCTCAAATCAAGCTCTGAACCTCCCCCGGACGCGGTTCGTCCGGGGGCGCGGCGGTCATCACGTGGGGGACGGGGGAACGAAGGAGGGGGACATGACGGAACTCGGCATCGGCATCGGCTGGCGTCCCGAGATCGCGGACGCGGTCGAGGCACTGCCCGGCATCGACTGGGTGGAGGTCGTCGCGGAGAACATCTGCGCCGGCCACCTGCCCGACCCGCTGGTCCGGCTGCGCGAGCGGGGCGTCACGGTGGTGCCGCACGGGGTGTCGCTGGGACTCGGCGGCGCGGACCGGCCGGACCCGGAGCGGCTCGCCGCGCTGGCCGCGAAGGCGGAGGCGCTGGGGGCGCCGCTGGTCACCGAGCACATCGCGTTCGTCCGGGCCGGGGGGCCGCTGACCGCGTCCCCGGCGCTGGAGGCCGGGCACCTGCTGCCGGTCCCGCACACCCGGGAAGCGCTGGACGTGCTCTGCGAGAACGTGCGGATCGCGCAGGAGTCCCTGCCGGTGCCGCTGGCCCTGGAGAACATCGCCGCGCTGTTCTCCTGGCCGGGCGAGGAGATGTCGGAGGGCCGCTTCCTGGCGGAGCTGGTGGAGCGCACGGGGGTGCGGCTCCTCATCGACGTCGCCAACCTCCACACCAACCGCGTCAACCGGGGCGAGGACCCGGCGCGCGCGCTGTCCGAGCTGCCGGTGGAGGCGATCGCGTACGTCCACGTGGCGGGCGGGATCGAGCGGGACGGGGTCTGGCACGACACCCACGCGCACCCGGTGCCGGAGGCCGTCCTGGACGTGCTGGCCGACCTGGCCGGACGGGTCGCCCCGCCCGGCGTGCTGCTGGAGCGGGACGACCACTTCCCGGCTGCGGACGAACTCGCCGCCGAGCTGGCCGCGATCCGTACGACGGTGGCCTCGGCCCGGCGCGCCCCGGCGCGCGTACCGGCGGCCGCCCGGCACGGCGTCGGCGCGGCGGCCCTGCGCGCGGGCCGCGCCCTGGCCGGCGGCGAGCCGCTCCTGATCGGCGCGGGCGCCCGCGTCTCGGGCGGCCTCATGCCGTCCCCCCGCCCGGCCCCGGCCGCGCTCCCGGCCGCCGTGCCCGCCACGACGGCTGCGACGGCTGCGACGGCCGCGACGGCTGTCCGAACGAAGCCGCGCCCCACGGCGACCGCCCCCGCCGCCCCCGCCGTACCGGCGCGCGGCGGGGAGGCGGTCCGGCAGCGGGTCGGGCTCGCGCAGGCGGCACTGCTGTCCGCGCTGGTCGCCGGGACCCCCGCGCCGGAGGGCTTCGACGTGCGGCGGCTGAGGGTGCAGAGCCGGGCGCTGGTCGGGAAGCGGGCCTCGGTGGTGGCGCGGATCGCGCCGGAGCTGCCGGAGCTGCTCGGCGACGGGTTCCGGCCCGCGTTCGCCGCGTACGCGCGCAGCCGCCCGATGCCCGGGAGCTACCGGCGGGACGCGCTCGACTTCGTCGAGGGGCTGCTCCTGGCCGGGCACCCGGAGCGGCGGGAGCTGACCCGCTGGTGGCGGGAGCGCGCCGACGTCCGTCCGCCCGGTCTCGCGGGCCGCGTCCTGCGGGCCGCCCGGCACGCGCTGGGGCGGTGACCGGCATGACCGTGCTCCTCGTGCTGCTGTACGCCGCCGGGCTCGCCGCGCTGGCCCGGCTCGTCGTCCTCTCCCGCCGCGCGCGGGGCGGCCCCGGCGGGCCGGTCCTCGACGTGTACGAGGCCGCGTTCCTCGGCGGCGGTCCCGGCCGGGTCGCGGACGCGGCGCTCGCCGCGATGCACGCCGACGGGCGGCTGGCCGTCGGCGGGCCCGGCGTGGTCGCGGTCGTCCACCGGATCGCCCACGACCCGGTGGAGCGGACGGTGCTCGACGCCCACGCGGACGCCCCGAGCGGGGCCCTGCACCACGTGCGGCTGAGCGTGATGCTCCGCCCGGCGGTCCAGGAGATCGGCCACCGGCTCGCCGCGCGCGGCCTGGTGACCCGGCCGGAGCACCGCCGCCCGGTGCGGATCTGGGCCGTCTGCCTGCTCGTGGCCTCGTTCCTGCTGCTGCCGCTGGCGGGGGTGGCGAGCGTCGTGCTGTGGGCCTCGGGCGACCACGAGGGCGTGCCGTTCTTCGTGCTGGTCCTGCCGCTGTTCTTCGGCGGCTTCGTGACCGCCGCGATCTGTCTGGCGGGGGCCTCCGGGCCGCTCAGCGGGGCCGGGAAGGCGGCGCTGGCCGCGTACCGGAGGACGTACGGGCCGGGCGGCGACGCGGTCACCATGGTGGCCCTGCACGGGGTCAGGGCGCTGCCGGACCGGGAGCTGCGGGAGCACCTGCGGGACGCGGCGCGGGCCCAGGGCCCCCGGACGGCGGGATCGGGGTCGTACCGCAACACGTCGTCGGACACGAGTACGGCGGCGGCCCTGATGCTGTGGTGCGGGGGCGGCGCGTCGGGCGGCGGGGACGGCTGGGGCTCGGACCCCGGCGCGGACACGGGGCCGGGCTCGTCCTGCGGCTCGTCGTCCTCGTGCGGTTCCTCGTCGTCCTGCGGTTCGTCGTCCTCGTCGTGCGGTTCGTCCTCGTCGTCCTCGTGCGGCTCGTCCTGCGGATCGAGCGGCTGAGGACCGGGGGGAACGACCCCGGAAAGACGCCGGTGCGGCGCGCTGGAAGCGCGCCGCACCCGGAGCCGGACCCGGTGTCGCTGGAGCGGCGGACCATGGCGTGGCCACCGTCTGATCTTCCGGGTCGAGGGGCGAACGCCCCGGCGGGATGCCGGGGCGCCACCAGGTCGTGGGGCCGTCAGGCCAGGCCCGCCACCAGGTCCGCGACGTCCTTGCGGCGGCCGGTGTAGAAGGGGATCTCCTCGCGGACGTGCAGGCGTGCCTCGGAGGCGCGCAGGTGCCGCATGAGGTCGACGATGCGGTGCAGCTCGTCGGCCTCGAAGGCGAGGATCCACTCGTAGTCGCCGAGGGAGAAGGAGGCGACCGTGTTGGCGCGGACGTCGGGGTAGCCCCGGGCCATCTTGCCGTGGTCGGCGAGCATCCGGCGGCGGTCCTCGTCCGGCAGCAGGTACCAGTCGTAGGAGCGGACGAAGGGGTAGACCGAGACGTAGTCGCGGGGGGTCTCGTCGGCGAGGAAGGCCGGGATGTGCGACTTGTTGAACTCGGCGGGGCGGTGCAGCGCCATGTTCGACCAGACCGGTTCGAGGGCGCGGCCGAGCCGGGTGCGGCGGAAGAGGCTGTACGCCTCCTGGAGCTGGTCGCTGGTCTCGGCGTGCCACCAGATCATGACGTCGGCGTCGGCGCGCAGACCGGAGAGGTCGTACGTGCCCCGGATGGTGACGTCCTTGGCGGCGAGCTGGTCGAACAGCTCCTGGACCTCGTCGGCGTAACCGGCCCGGTCCTCGGGCAGAACGTCGCGCAGCTTGAAGACGGACCACAGGGTGTAGCGGATGACCTCGTTGAGGTCCTTCGCCTTCTTACCGGCGTTCGGGATCTTTTCGGGCGCACTCATACGCCTATTCTCGCCCTTCACGAGGAGTGCCCCGCACCGGGGTGGGTGCTTTTCGACGTGGCGAGGATCTCCCCGGCCACGGCGTCGGCCGCGCGGTGGGCGGAGGCGACGCAGGCGGGGATGCCGACGCCGTCGTACGCGGCGCCCGCGAGGGCCAGGCCGGGCAGCCCGGCGAGGGCCGCGCGGAGGCGGGCGACCCGGTCCAGGTGGCCCACGGGGTACTGCGGCAGGCCGCCGTTCCAGCGGGTCACGGTGGTGGCGACGGGCCGGGCGGCGAGGCCGGTGGCGGCGCCGAGGTCCTTGAGGGAGGCGGCGACCAGGTCCTCGTCGTCGCGGTGCAGGTGGGCCTCCTCGCCGTGCCGGCCGACGGAGGTGCGGAGCACGAAGAGGTCGGGCGCAGCCTCGCCGACCCAGCGCCACTTCTGGCTGGAGAAGGTGGACGCCTTGATGGTGTGGCCGTCGACGGGCGGGACGAGGAAGCCGGAGCCGGGCAGGGCGGGCAGGCCGGCGCGCCGGAAGGCCAGCGTGACCAGGGCCATGGAGGCGTACTCGATCGTGTCGAGGAGCGCGGCGGCGCGCGGCGCGTGGCCGCCGAGGAGGCCGGCGGCGGCGGGGGCGGGCACGGCGAGGACGACGGCGTCGGCGTCGAGGACGCGCTCCGGGGTCACCACCCGCCAGCCGGCGCCCTCGCGGAGCAGGGCGGTGGCCGGGGCGCCGGTGAGGAGGGTGCCGCCGGCGGCGCGGACGGTGTCGGCGACGGCGCCGGGGAGGGTGCCGACGCCGCCGGAGATACCGGCGAAGACGGAGCCGCCGAGGCCGGTGGCGGCGCCCGCGGCGTCGTCGGGGACGGCCGCCCCGGCGGCCTGCACGGCGTGGACGGCGGCGGTGAGGGTGGGGTGGCGGCGGGCGGCCTCGAAGAGGGCGGGGACGGCGGCCTTCATGGAGATGCGGTAGGCGTCACCGGCGTAGACGCCGCCGAGGAGGGGCTCGACGAGCCGGTCGACGACCTCGTGGCCCATGCGCGCGGCGACGTACGCGCCGATGGCGGTGTCGTCGCCGATCTCGGTCGGCGGCAGGTCGAGGTCCCCGGCGACGCGGCGCAGCGCCTCCTCGGGGAGGAGTCCGGCGAGGGCGGCGGGGTCGCCGGGGACGCCCATGACGTGGCCCTTGGGCATGGGGACGAGGCCGCCGCGCGACCAGACGGAGGCGGTGGTGGTGGCGGGGGCCTGGAGCCGGTCGCCGAGTCCGGCGGCCTCGGCGAGGGCGACGGCCTCGGGGCGGCGGGCGAGCAGGGACTCGGCGCCGAGGTCCACGGGCGCCCCGGCGATCTCCCCGGCGAGCAGCTTTCCGCCGAACCGCCCCCCGGACTCCAGGAGGGTGACGCGCAGACCGGCGGCGAGGAGCCGGTGGGCGGCGGCGAGGCCGGTGATGCCGCCGCCGACGACGACGGCGTGGGGGGCGCGCTGGGTTCCCGTGGTGTCCGCGTTCATGGGACCACTCTCTCAAATCGCCCGCGCGGTCCCGTTCCGAGGCCGGACCGTGATCGCATCGCTACCGGCGGAGGCAAACCGGTACGGCTCCCCGCCACGTCCTAGAGGCAGTATTCCTACGGCCTTGGGGGCACGGTGCGGACGACGACGGGTACGGGCGGGCGCGGAAGAGCGGCGGGAGCGGGCCGGGCGGGGGCGGCGCTGCTCCTCGCGGGCGCGCTGGCGCTGACGGTGGCGGGGTGCGGGGCGGACGGGGACCGGGGGGCGAGCGGGAAGGCGGCGGTGGCGACCGGCGGGGCCGGTTCCGACGCGGCCGGTTCCTCCGGGTCCTCCGCCGCCCCCGCGAAGAACGGCGCGGCGGCGCCCGAGGCGGCGCGGCAGCTGGTCCGCACCGCCTCGCTGTCGCTGGAGGTGAAGGAGGTGGCGCGGACCGCCGGGGACGTCCGCCGGGAGGTGCTGGCGGCGGGCGGCCGGGTGGAGTCGGAGAACACCGCGCGCCCGGACGGCCGGCCCCCCGTCTCGACCCTGGTGCTTCGGGTGCCGCAGGACCGGTACGACGCCCTGCTCGACCGGCTGGCCGGGGCGGGCACGCTGCTGAGCCGGGAGGCGGCCGCGCAGGACGTCACCGACCAGGTGGTGGACGCGCAGAGCCGGATCGCGACCCAGCGGGCGAGCGTGGCGCGGGTGCGGGCGCTGATGGAGCGGGCGGAGCGGCTGGAGGACGTGGTCGCGCTGGAGTCGGAGCTGAGCCGGCGGCAGGCCGACCTGGAGGCGCTGCTGGCCCGGCAGGCGTCCCTGAAGGACCGGACCTCGCTGGCGACGATCACGGTGAACCTGCGGGAGAAGGAGCGGGTGACGGTCCCGGACGAGCGGACGGAGGAGCCGGACCGGCCCGGTTTCCTGGACGCGCTGGGCGGCGGCTGGGGCGCGCTGGTGTCCTCGGTGGCGTGGGTCCTGGTGGTCCTCGCGGCGCTCGCGCCGTGGCTGGTGGTGGCCCTGGCGGCGTACGGGGTGTGGTGGCGGTTCGTACGGCCCCGGCGCCGCCCCCGTACGGCCGTGTCCGCGCCTGTCCCCGCGCCCGCGCGCGTGCCGGGTCCCGCGGCGCCGGTGGGCGCGGCGGGGCAGCCGCTGCCCGCCGGGGAGCCGGGCGCCGGTCCGGACGGGGAGGCCCCGGCCCCGTAGCGTGGGCGCATGAGCGAACGACTGGTGGTCATCGGGGGCGACGCGGCGGGGATGTCCGCCGCGTCCCAGGCGCGCCGGCTGCGCGGGCCCGGGGAACTGGAGATCACGGCCTTCGAACGGGGCCGCTTCTCGTCCTACTCGGCGTGCGGGATCCCGTACTGGGTGGGCGGGGACGTGGCGGGCCGGGACGAGCTGATCGCCCGCTCCCCCGAGGAGCACCGGGCGCGCGGCATCGACCTGCTGACCCGGACCGAGGTGACGGAGATCGACCTGGCGGGGCAGCGGGTACGCGCCAGGGACCTGGCGCTGGGCACCGAGTCCTGGACCGGTTTCGACAAGCTGGTGATCGCCACCGGGGCGCGGCCGCGCCGGCCGGACGTGCCGGGGATCGGCGCGGCCGGGGTGCACGGGGTGCAGACCCTGGAGGACGGGGAGGCGCTGCTGGACTCGCTGGCCGGGGCGCCGGGGCGGCGGGCGGTGGTGGTCGGCGCCGGGTACATCGGCGTCGAGATGGCCGAGGCGCTGCTGAACCGGGGCTACGAGGTGACGGTGCTGAACCGGGGCGGGCAGCCGATGGCGACGCTCGACCCGGACATGGGCCGGCTGGTGCACGCGGCGATGGACGGGCTCGGCATCCGCACGGTCGGCGCGTCCCCGGTGACGGAGGTCCTCACCAGGGCCGACGGCCGGGTCCGGGCGGTGGCGACGAAGGACGCGGAGTATCCGGCGGACGTGGTGGTGCTGGGCACGGGCGTGGTGCCGGAGACCTCGCTGGCGCGGGCGGCGGGGCTGCCGCTGGGCGCGCACGGCGGGCTGCTGACCGACCCGTCGATGCGGGTGCGGGGGCAGCGGAACGTGTGGGCGGGCGGGGACTGCGTGGAGGTCCTCGACCTGGTGTCGGGCCGGGAGCGGCACGTGCCGCTGGGGACGCACGCCAACAAGCAGGGGCAGGTCATCGGGTCGAACGTGGGCGGCGACTACGCGACCTTCCCCGGGGTGGTGGGGACGGCGGTGTCGAAGGTCTGCGACCTGGAGATCGCCCGGACCGGGCTGCGGGAGAAGGACGCCCGGGAGGCGGGGCTCCAGTACGTGGCGGTGACCGTGGAGTCGACGAGCCGGGCGGGCTACTACCCGGGGGCGGCGGCGATGACGGTGAAGATGCTGGCCGAGCGGCGCACCGGGCGGCTGCTGGGCGTGCAGATCGTGGGCCGGGAGGGCGCGGCGAAGCGGGTGGATGTGGCGGCGGTGGCGCTGACGGCCCGGATGACGGTGGAGGGGATGACGGGCCTGGACCTGGGGTACGCGCCGCCGTTCTCGCCGGTGTGGGACCCGGTCCTGATCGCGGCCCGGAAGGCGGTGGCGGCGGTCCGGGCGGCGGGCTGAGCCGCCGCCCGGGGCCGGTCAGACGGCGGTGCGCTCGTGGACGTGGGCGACGAGGCGGGTGAGGGCGTCGGGGTCCATGGACGGCATGACGCCGTGGCCGAGGTTGAAGACGTGCCCCTCCAGGCCCTTCGCGGCGGCCAGGACCTCGTCGGCCTTGGCCTCGACGACCTCGGTGGAGGCGAAGAGGACGGCGGGGTCGAGGTTGCCCTGGAGGGCCTTGCCGGGGCCGACGCGGCGGGCGGCCTCGTCGAGCGGGACGCGCCAGTCGACGCCGACGACGTCGGCGCCCGCCTCGCCCATGAGGCCGAGGAGTTCGCCGGTGCCGACGCCGAAGTGGATGCGGGGGACGCCGTAGCCGGCGACCGCGTCGAAGACCTTGGCGGAGGCCGGGAGGATCGAGCGGCGGTAGTCGGCGGGGGCGAGGGCGCCGACCCAGGAGTCGAAGAGCTGGACCGCGGAGGCGCCGGCCTCGATCTGCACCTTGAGGAAGGCGGAGGTGATCCCGGCGAGGCGGTCGAGGAGGTCGGCCCAGAGCTGCGGGTCGCCGTACATGAGCGCCTTGGTGTGCTCGTGGTTGCGGGACGGGCCGCCCTCGACGAGGTAGCTCGCGAGGGTGAAGGGCGCGCCGGCGAAGCCGATGAGCGGGGTGTCGCCGAGCTCCTCGGTGAGCATCCCGATGGCCTCGGTGACGTAGTGGACGTCGTCGGGGGTGAGGTCGCGGAGCCGGTCGAGGTCGGCGCGGGTGCGGATCGGGTCCGCGACGACGGGGCCGACGCCGGGCTTGATGTCGAGGTCGAGGCCGATGGCCTTGAGCGGGACGACGATGTCGCTGAAGTAGATGGCGGCGTCGACCCCGTGCCGGCGGACGGGCTGGAGGGTGATCTCCTTGACCAGCTCGGGCCGCATGCAGGACTCCAGCATGGGGATGCCCTCGCGGACCTTCAGGTACTCGGGGAGGGACCGGCCCGCCTGCCGCATGAACCAGACCGGGGTGTGGGGCACGGGCTCGCGCCGGCACGCCTTGAGGAACGCGGAGTCGTACGTCCGCGGCTGCTGCTTCGTCTGCTGGCCCGTCGGGCTGTCCATGGCACTCACGCCCAAATCTTCGCATGTGGCCGGAAGCCGCTCGTGCCGGGCGGGTGTCCCTCCCCGCATGGCGGCTCCGTTCCGCCTACTCTTCCCCGCATGGCTGCGGCTCAGGGACATTTTTCCGATCATTCCGACGGCATTCGAGGGACGGGCGACAAGGCGGAGAGTACGGCGGGGACCCCGGTGCCGCCGGCGTTCCGGCGGGCGGTGGACGCCCTGCGGACGGCGCGGTTGCGGCCCGAGATGGAGGTCGAGCCGACCCGTCCGCCGCAGCGGCTCGCGCCGTACGCGTACGCGGTGGAGGCGGCGGTCGTCGACGGCGAGGAGGACCTCGCGGACGGGCGGCTCGTGCTGCTGCACGACCCGGCGGGCCACGAGGCATGGAAGGGAACGTTCCGCCTGGTCACGCTGGTACGGGCGGAGCTGGAGCCGGAGATGGCGGCGGACCCGCTGCTGCCGGAGGTGTGCTGGTCGTGGCTGACCGGGGCGCTGGAGGCGCGCGGACTGGCCTACGGGGAGGCGGGCGGGACGGTGACGATGGCGGGCTCGCACTACTTCGGGGGGCTCGCGGAGCGGCGGCCGGCCACCCAGATCGAGATCCGGGCGTCCTGGACGCCCCGGGAGGGGCTGGGCGGGGTGCCGGACACGGCGGCGCACCTGGCGGCCTGGTCGGACCTGCTGTGCCAGATCGCGGGGCTGCCGCCGGCCCCGGCGGACCCGCCAGGCCCGGGGGCGGGGACGGTGTCGGGCGCGGGGGTCGTCTCGCTGCCCCAGCGACGCGGCCCGCAGGGGGCCTGAGCGGCGGCCCGGGGCGCGGTGCGGGCGACCGCCCGCCCGGGTCCGGGCGAGGACCTTCGCGGCGGCCCGGGCCGGGGGCCGCCCGAGGGGGCCGGAAGTGTTCGCACGGGGGATCCAGTGGGGTCCCCCGTGCGGGTGAGGAGGCGGGGGCCGCTCGTAGGATGATCGATCACATGTCTGAATTGCCCGAATTGTTACTCACTAAATCGTGATCTTTCCCTAAAGGCGGGCGGCCTCGCTGCCGAAACATTCGGTGACCCCTTCGGCAGCAGGGGTTCACCCCCGGCTTCTCCCCGAGTCGGCTCCCGTCCCGCTCCTTCCCCCTTCATCAGGAGGCCGAGTGTCCGTTCTGCTCGAGCAGCCCGCCAGCCTGGTCGCCTACCGCCCGAACAAGCCGACGGCCATGGTCGTCGTGGCCGACCCGCGCGTCCGCTCCACCGTCACCCGCCACCTGTGGGCACTGGGCGTACGGGACGTGATCGAGGCGTCGTCCATCGCGGAGGCCCGCCCCCGCGTCGGCAACCCGCGCGACATCTGCGTGGCCGACGTCCACCTCCCCGACGGCAGTGGTCTGACCCTGCTGTCCGAGACCCGCGCCGCGGGCTGGCCCAACGGCCTCGCCCTCTCGGCCGCCGACGACATCGGCGCGGTGCGCAACGCGCTCGCCGGCGGCGTGAAGGGCTACGTCGTCACCGGCACGCGGACCAATATCGGCCATCCGACGCGTCCCGGCGCCGCCCCCATCGGCGCCGCGGCCGCCCGGCTCGGCCACCGCCGCCCCCCGGGCGCCCCGAGCCACCCGGGCGGCTACCGCGAGCTCTCCGGCCGCGAGGTCGAGGTCCTGCGGCTGGTCGCGGAAGGCCAGTCCAACAAGGCCATCGGCGTCTCCATGGGGCTCTCGGCGCTCACCGTGAAGAGCCACCTGGCCCGGATCGCCCGCAAGCTGGGCACCGGCGACCGGGCCGGCATGGTGGCCGTCGCCCTGCGGACCGGCATCATCCACTGAGACCGGCCCGCGCGAAACGCGGCGCCCGCCGACGGAACGTTCCGTCGGCGGGCGCTTGCCGTCGGCGGATACCCTTGACAGGTGACCGACGCCCAAGAGACCGCAGCTGACACCGCACTGCGCACCACCGGGGGCGGCCCCCCGGACGACGACGTCCCTGTGAATGGGCTTCCGATCCCGTTGCTGGAGCCGCGGGAGGGAATCCCGCCGGTCGTCGCGAGCGAACACGCCCTCGCCCAGGTGACCGCCGCCTTCGCCGCCGGGCGCGGGCCCGTCGCCGTCGACGCCGAACGCGCCTCCGGCTACCGCTACGGGCAGCGCGCCTACCTCGTCCAGCTCCGCCGCGAGGGCGCGGGCACCGCGCTCATCGACCCGGTGGGCTGCCCCGACCTCTCCGGTCTGGGGCAGGCCCTCGACGGCACCGAGTGGATCCTGCACGCCGCCACCCAGGACCTGCCCTGCCTGCGGGACATAGGCATGCGCCCCACCTCCCTCTTCGACACCGAGCTGGCCGGCCGGCTCGCCGGCTTCCCCCGGGTCGGCCTCGGCGCCATGGTCGAGTCCGTCCTCGGCTACGCCCTGGAGAAGGGGCACTCGGCCGTCGACTGGTCCACCCGCCCGCTGCCCGACCCCTGGCTGCGCTACGCCGCCCTCGACGTCGAGCTCCTGGTCGACCTGCGCGACGAGCTGGAGAAGGAGCTGGACCGGCAGGGCAAGCTGGAGTGGGCCCACGAGGAGTTCGCGGCCATCGCCACCGCCCCGCCCGCGCCGCCCCGCAAGGACCCCTGGCGCCGCACCTCCGGCATGCACAAGGTGCGCCGCCGCCGCCAGATGGCGGTCGTACGGGAGCTGTGGACGGCCCGCGACCGGGTCGCCCAGCGCCGCGACGTCTCCCCCGGCAAGGTCCTGAGCGACGCGGCGATCGTCGAGGCGGCGCTCGCCGTCCCGGTGAACGTCGCCGCGCTCACCGCCCTGCCCGGTTTCGGCCACCGGATGGGCCGCCGCCAGCTCGAACAGTGGCAGGCGGCCGTGGACCGGGCCCGCGCCCTGCCGGAGAACGAGCTGCCGCAGCCCGGCCAGGCCGTCGCCGGCCCTCCCCCGCCGCGCGCCTGGGCGGACAAGGACCCGGCCGCCGCCGCCCGCCTCGCGGCCGCCCGCACCGCCGTCTCGGCCCTCGCCGAGCAGCTGCACCTGCCGCAGGAGAACCTGATCACCCCGGACACCGTGCGCCGGATCTGCTGGGAGCCCCCGGCCCCGGCCGACCCGGACGCGGTCGCCGCCGCCCTGACCGCCCACGGCGCCCGGCACTGGCAGGTCTCCCTGGTGAGCCCGATCCTGGCGAAGGCCCTGGCCGCGAAGGCGTGAGCCGGTGCCCCGCACCGCTTTCGGAGCCCCCCGCGCCCCCGTGGCGCGGGGGGCTCCCGCGCGTCCGGGGTGTGTGACCTTCGCCGCTTGGACGCCAGGGGGTGGGCAGCTTGGTTACCCACAAGTAGCATGGGGGAAGCAAGCGCACGCTTAGTGGTGTGCGCCGCAGCAGTGCCGTCCCGCACCTGGAGGAGAGCCATCGTGCCTCGTACCGTCAGGGACGTCGTCTTCGTCGACGGCGTCCGCACCCCGTTCGGCAAGGCGGGCCCGAAGGGCATCTACCACGAGACCCGCGCCGACGACCTCGTCGTGAAGGCCATCCGGGAGCTGCTGCGCCGCAACCCGGCCCTCGACCCGGCGAAGATCGACGAGGTCGCGATCGCCGCGACCACCCAGATCGGCGACCAGGGCCTGACCCTCGGCCGTACCGCCGGCATCCTCGCGGGGCTCCCGCAGTCGGTGCCCGGCTACTCCATCGACCGCATGTGCGCCGGTGCCCTCACCGCCGTCACCTCGGTCGCCGGCTCCATCGCCTTCGGCGCGTACGACGCCGTCATCGCCGGCGGTGTCGAGCACATGGGCCGCCACCCCATGGGCGAGGGCGTCGACCCGAACCCGCGCTTCGTCAGCGAGAAGCTGGTCGACGAGTCCGCCCTCTTCATGGGCATGACCGCCGAGAACCTGCACGACCGCTACCCGAGCATCACCAAGAAGCGCGCCGACGAGTACGCCGTGCGCTCGCAGGAGAAGGCCGCCAAGGCGTACGCCGACGGCAAGATCCAGCAGGACCTGGTGCCGGTCTCGGTCCGCCGCACCGACGCCTCCACCGGCGAGACGGGCTGGGGCCTGGTCACCGCCGACGAGCCGATGCGCCCCGGCACCACCCTGGAGTCGCTGGAGGGCCTCAAGACCCCCTTCCGCGTCCACGGCAACGTGACCGCGGGCAACGCGGCCGGTCTCAACGACGGCGCCACCGCCTCGATCATCGCCTCCGAGGAGTTCGCCCGCGAGAACGGCCTCCCGGTCAAGATGCGCCTCGTCTCGTACGCCTTCGCCGGCGTCGAGCCCGAGGTCATGGGCTACGGCCCGATCCCCGCCACCGAGAAGGCCCTCGCCAAGGCCGGCCTGTCCATCGGGGACATCGACCTCTTCGAGATCAACGAGGCCTTCGCGGTCCAGGTCCTCGCCTTCCTGGAGCACTACGGCATCGCCGACGACGACGCCCGCGTCAACCAGTACGGCGGCGCCATCGCCTACGGCCACCCGCTCGCCTCCTCCGGCGTCCGCCTCATGACGCAGCTGGCCCGCCAGTTCGAGGAGCAGCCGCAGGTCCGTTACGGCCTCACCACCATGTGCGTCGGCTTCGGCATGGGCGCGACGGTCATCTGGGAGAACCCCCACTGGGAGGGCAAGTGAGCACCACCGCCGAGCTTCTGAAGGGCGCCGCCGAGCTCTTCCCCGACGAGGTCGTCACCAGCGCCCACGTACGGCACTTCGAGCTGCCCGCCGGCGCGGGCCGGTTCGCGCTGATCACGCTGGACAACGGCTTCGACCACACCAAGCCGACCACCTTCGGCCCCGCGTCGCTGGCCAACCTGAACGCCGCGATCGACCAGGTCGAGGCCGAGGCCGCCCGCGGTGAGATCGTCGCCGCCGGCATCACCGGCAAGCCGTTCATCTTCGCCGTCGGCGCCGACCTCAAGGGCGTCGAGCTGCTCCGCAACCACGACGAGGCCCTCGCCATCGGCAAGGGCGGCCACGACGTCTTCAAGCGCCTCTCCGCGCTCGCCGTGCCGACCTTCGCCTACTACAACGGCGCGGCCATGGGCGGCGGCGTCGAGGTCGGCCTGCACTGCACCTACCGCACCGTGTCGAAGGCCCTCCCGGCCTTCTCGCTCCCCGAGGTCTTCCTCGGCCTGGTGCCCGGCTGGGGCGGCTGCGCGCTCCTGCCGAACCTGATCGGCGCCGAGAAGGCCGTCCAGGTCATCATCGAGAACTCGCTGAACCAGAACCGCCAGCTCAAGGGCAAGCAGGTCTTCGAGCTCGGCATCGCCGACGCGATCTTCGAGGGCGCCGACTTCCTGGAGCGGTCCCTCGTCTGGACCGCCGGCGTGCTCAACGGCTCCGTCGCCGTCGAGCGCCCGGAGATCGACCGGGGCGAGGGCTGGGACGCCGCCGTCGCCAAGGGCCGCGCGATCGCCGACTCCAAGGTGCACGGCGCCGCCCCGGCCGCCTACCGCGCCCTGGAGATCATCGAGGCCGCCAAGGACGGCGACCTCCAGAAGGGCTTCGACGCCGAGGACCAGGCCCTCGCCGACCTGATCATGGGCGGCGAGCTGCGCTCCGGCATCTACTCCTTCAACCTGGTGCAGAAGCGCGCCAAGCGCCCCGCCGGCGCCCCGGACAAGTCGCTGGCGCGCCCGGTCACCAAGGTCGGCGTCGTCGGCGCCGGTCTGATGGCCTCCCAGCTCGCGCTGCTGTTCCTGCGCCGCCTGGAGGTGCCGGTCGTCCTGACCGACATCGACCAGGAGCGCGTGGACAAGGGCGTCGGCTACGTCCACGGCGAGATCGAGAAGCTGCTCGGCAAGGGCCGTATCAACCAGGACAAGGCCAACCGCCTCAAGGGCCTGGTCTCCGGTGTCCTCGACAAGGCCGAGGGCTTCGCGGACGCGGACTTCATCATCGAGGCCGTGTTCGAGGAGATGTCCGTCAAGCAGAAGGTGTTCGCGGAGGTCGAGGCGGTCGCCCCGGCGCACGCGATCCTCGCCACCAACACCTCCTCGCTGTCGGTCTCCGAGATGGCGTCGAAGCTCCGGCACCCGGAGCGCGTGGTCGGCTTCCACTTCTTCAACCCGGTCGCGATCCTCCCGCTCCTGGAGATCGTCCGCGGCGAGCAGACCGACGACGCCTCCCTGGCCACCGCCTTCGGCGTCGCCCGGAAGCTGAAGAAGACCGCGGTCCTCACCAAGGACGCCCCGGCGTTCGTCGTGAACCGCATCCTCACCCGCTTCATGGGCGAGATCCAGAACGTCATCGACGAGGGCACCTCCGTCGAGACCGCGGAGAAGGCGGTGGAGCCGCTCGGCCTGCCGATGTCCCCGCTGGTGCTCTTGGAGCTCGTCGGCCCGGCGATCGGCCTGCACGTCTCCGAGACCCTCAACCGGGCCTTCCCGGAGCGCTTCACGGTCTCCCCCAACCTGAAGGCGGTCGTCGAGGCCGGCAAGCGCGGCTTCTACGTCTACAAGCCGGAGAACGGCTTCAAGCCGGAGCTCGACCCCGAGGTCGCCGCGCTGCTCAAGCAGGGCGACACCGTCCTCACCGAGCAGCAGGTCCGCGACCGCGTCCTGGACGCGGTGGCGCAGGAGATCGGCCTCATGCTGGAGGAGGGTGTCGTCGCCGAGGCGCAGGACATCGACCTCTGCCTGATCACCGGTGCGGGCTGGCCCTTCCACCTGGGCGGCATCACCCCGTACCTGGATCGTGAGGGCGTCTCCGAGCGCGTCAACGGCAAGCGGTTCCTCGCGCAGGGCGTGGCGAGCGTCCCGGCGTAACACCCGGGGACCCGTAACGGCGGAAGGGGCCGGTGGCGACTGCCACCGGCCCCTTCCCGCGTCCTGGCGCGATGTCCCTCAGCCGGGCAGGACCGCGAGGACCGTGGCCACCCTGCGCTCGCCCACCGGGTCGCCCACCGCCTCCCGGGGGCGGTTGCGCAGCTCGCCGTCCACGACCATCGTCGTGGAGCCGCCGCCGTCGAGGTTGATGCCGTCGACGGCGCCGAGGGAGCGCAGCAGCCCGGCCGCCTCGGAGAGGGTGGCGCCCTCGCTCGCGCCCGGGTCGCGCCCGTCCACGGTGACCAGCAGGACCGAGCCGTCGGCGGTGACCCCGGCCAGGGTGCGCGGCGGGCGGTCGGTCGCCGCCAGGTCGCGCGGGCCGAGCGCGACCCGGCCGCCGTCGAGCAGCCGCCGGCCGCCGCCCACCGCCGTCTCCACGCCGGCCGTGAGGTCCGTGCCGGAGAGGTCGGTCAGCGGCATCGCGAGGGACGGCACGGTGCCGGGTCCGGCGTGCTCGCGCAGCCAGTCGGCGCCCTCGCCCGTCCCGTACAGGGTCCGGCCGTCCTTCGGCACCGGGCCGCCGGCCGGGGAGCGCAGCCGGCGCACCGTGCCGTCGGCGTCCAGCAGCGCCTCGACGCTGCCGCGGCGGCCCTGCGGGGTGTCCACGCCCCAGGAGGGGGTGAACTCGACGATCTCGTCGGGGTCGGCGCACAGGCCGGTGCGCGGGTCCTCGCGCCAGCTGCGGCCCTCGGCCTCCAGCCGGTCCCGGTCGGTGCCCCGGCAGGGCCGGAGCCGGCCGGCGACCCGGTCGACGCCGTCCAGCCGCCGCTCGGTGCCGTCGGCGGCGGTGACCCGGCCGGGCGTGGCGACCTGGGTGATCCGGGCCCACAGCCGGCCGTCGCGGCGGCCGAGGAGGAGCGCCGCGCCGTCGTCGCGGGCCTCGCTGAGGACCCGGCCGTCCTCGACGTACAGGCCGACGGGGTCGCCGGGATAGCCGCTGAACGCCTTGCCGCCCTTGATGTCGAAGTAGGAGGCGTTCACGGCGGCGAGCGCCCCGGCCCGGCGGGCGGCCTGGCGCACGGTCTGGGTGACGGCCATGTTCGCGCCGTGCGCGCCGGTGATCCGGGCCCGCGCGTCCGGGGCGATCCGCAGCACGGCGATCCGGACCGGTCCGGCCGGCCCCCGGTGGACGGACTCCTGGTAGCCGACGCCGGGGGCGAGCCGCCGCTCGGTGACGGGGCCGGAGGGCGTGGCGGCGATGCCGGGCTCCGCCGCCCGGGTGCAGGCCCCGGTCCCCGCCGACAGGGCGAGGACGGCCGCGAGGGCGACGGCCCGGCGGCGGCCCGGCCGGCTAGCCATCCGCCGGCAGGGCTCCCGGGGAGTCCCCCAGTCCGCCGACGTGGACGGTGATCTCCTGGCGGACCCGGTGGCCCTCGGCGTCCTCGAACTCGCAGGCGAAGGAGTCGTAGCCGCGGAACTCGGGGTCGGCCTGGTAGGTGAGGCCGCCGCCGGGCACGTGGAAGAGGGTGCCGCGGGAGGGGAAGGTGCTGCCGGTGAAGCGCAGCCCCTCGACCGGGCGGTAGTCGGCGGGGACGGTGAAGCGGCCGCCGGGTTCGAGCATCATCACGTGGCCGGCCAGCCAGTGCCAGCGGACCCGGAAGCCGAGGTGGGAGTTGGCCATCGAGGCGACGAGCCGCTCCTCCTCGGTGCGCTTGACGCCGACCACGATCCGGGGCAGGAAGTACGAGCCCTCGGGCGCGTCGTCCGCGACCTTCACCGTCATGGTGACGGCGCGCGGTTCGGCGCCGGAGGCGTAGGTGGCGTACCGGCCGCTGGCCATCTTGCCGAGGCCCTGGTGGCGGACGACGCCGAGGACGCCCTCGAAGAGGTCGGGGAGGAGGTAGCCGTACACGCGGTACGGGGCGTCCTGCGGGGTGATGGAGAGCATCAGCTGGAAGCGGCGGCCGGGGGCCAGCGGCAGCGCCGGGTCGGCGTCGCTGAACAGCTCCAGGCGGCCGCCGTGGCGCGGGCTCTCCGGGTGGGTCACCGAGGCCCGGGTCAGCGGGTACCAGTCGTTCATTCCGCCACCTCGCTCACGCGGGACTTGGTCAGGTGCTCGAAGACGTCGTCCGGGAGCCAGGTGACCTCCTGCTCGGGCGCGGGCGCCTCCAGGTTCCGGAAGTACTCGGGCAGCAGCAGGCCCTGGGCGTACATGCCGCGGGCCACGAAGCGGGCGCACTCCAGGGCACCGTGCGGCCGCAGGTGGCTGTTGTCCTCGACGCCCTCGGGATAGTTGGGGTTCTCGCCGGGCCGGAGGTAGAGGAAGACCTTCTTGCTCTCCTCGGCGCCGAGCTGCTCCCACCAGCCGCTGGTGAAGTCGTGCAGGTCGATGAGGGGGACCGAGATGGTGCGGGAGAGTTCGCGGATGGCCTGGGGGTAGACGCCGAGGCTGCGCCGCATGTTCTCGTGCGCGTCGAAGACGCGCCGCTCCACGCCGGGCACGAGGACGGGGTGGGCGCCCCGGGCGCGCGCGCCGTCGGTGTACTTGCGCATGTAGTACTGGAAGTCGCTGAACGGGGCGGTGAACCGGCCGTCCTCGGCGCGCATGTCGTTGTGGCCGAAGGAGATCAGCAGCAGGTCGCCGGGGGCGATGTTCTCCAGGATCCAGGCCAGTCGGCCGCGTTCGTAGAAGCTGCGTGAACTGGCGCCCGCGCGCGCGGCGTTGACGACCTCGACGCCCTGGGTGTACAGGTGCAGCACCTGCCCCCAGCCGGCCATCGGTGCCATGCTGGTCTGCCGCGTGCAGGCTCCCGACCCGCCCGCGATGAAGATTCTTCTCATCCGCCCGTTCCTACGTGCCTGACCCGTCGGTTCATGGAATCCGCACCCCGCGATGGGCCTCGAAGCCGGGGTCGGACACGATCGAGGCGTCCAGCGTCTCGATGACCTGG
Source organism: Streptomyces termitum (assembly GCF_014650175.1). Lineage (GTDB taxonomy): Bacteria > Actinomycetota > Actinomycetes > Streptomycetales > Streptomycetaceae > Streptomyces > Streptomyces termitum. The sequence continues at coordinate 165,304 of NZ_BMUL01000013.1, read as the reverse complement.
TACGCGCGCTCGCAGTTCGCCGTGTCGCGCAGGACGAAGAAGTCGGCCGCGCGCCGCTGGTACTCGGGTTCGACCTGGAAGCCGCGGGCGATGGAGGCGATGATCTCGTCGACGGCGCGCTCGACGGTGCCGCAGGCGGGGCCGAAGCCGTCCCGGGCGAGGTCGAAGTAGCCGCGCTTGTAGTGCTTGCGGTAGAACTCCTCGTCGTCGAAGTTCGTGTAGACGATCGGCTTGCCCATGTAGGCGACGTCGAAGAACACGGACGAGTAGTCGGTGACCAGCATGGAGCACTCGCGCATGGCGAGCTGGACGTCCCGGCCGGTGGTGGAGACGGTGATCGACGGGTGGTCGATCGTGAAGTGCTTGAGGTACGGCCGGATCTCGTAGTGCGGCATGAACTCCAGCTCCACGCCGTACCGCTCCAGGGCGGTGAGGAGCCGCTCGTCGCGCAGCAGGGCGGAGAAGAAGCGGTAGTACTGCGAGGCCGCGAAGGGGATCTCGGGCTTCGCCGCCTTGTTGTACGAGGGGGCGACGATGTCGCGCCGCCAGGTGGGCATGACGAGGACGCGGCGCAGGCCGGGGACCGGGTCGAGGGCGTCGTAGCGGGGCAGGCCGGTGGCGGCGACCCGGTCGTAGCCGTAGCCGCAGTGCTCGGCGAAGTAGGCGCGTTCGCTGCGGCCGGTGGTGAGCACCATGTCGACGTTGGTGGCCTGGGCGTGGATGGAGGCGACCACGTCGTTGTAGACGACGCCGTGCTGGAGGAAGACCCGCTTGTAGCGCAGGAGGTCGCCGTAGCCGCGCAGGAAGGCGCGCTTGGGCAGGCCGGGGAAGCCGAGGTACGCCTCCAGGTCGTAGGCGTTGATCAGCCGCTCGGCGTGCAGCAGGTAGGCGCGGTGCCGCCAGGAGAGGCGGTCGATGACCTGGCCGTGCGGGGCGAGCTTGTCCCAGTCGGCGGAGGTGCGGTTGATGGAGTAGTAGACCTTGCGGCGGGGCTGGTTCTGCCGGATCCACTTGAACAGGTGGTAGCTGTTGTCCTGGGCGGTGTCCTCGCGCTCGCCGATGATCCAGATGCCCTTGCGGTGCAGGACCGGGTGGGTCAGCCAGTACATCAGGCGGGTGCGCCAGCCGGGGCGGCCGGGCAGCGAGGCGCGCAGTTCGCGGAAGAAGCGGCGGCGCTTGTCCTTGCGGCGGGCGCGGAAGCCGCGGACCCAGCGGACCGTGGGCGTCTCGTCGTCGGCGACGGAGAGCACGAAGCGCTCCTTGCCGCGGGTGTGGACGCCCTTGAAGCGGTGGAGCATCTGGCGGGCGGAGAGCGGGGTGTCGTGGTGCCGGCCGTTCTCGTCGTGGATGCGGACTGCGAGGCCGAGTTCGGCGTTGGCGACGGCGGCGGCCAGGGCGTCGGTGCGGACGCGGGCCCGCCAGCCGGCGTACATGTCCTGGTCCTTGCGGGTGCGCCAGCGGTCGCGCCGGTAGACCTGCTCGATCGGGACGGCGTGTTCGCGCCGGCCGTCGGAGAGAACCAGGTCGACGCGGTTGGTGAAGGGGCGGTCGATGTCGGTGGCGGCGAGGACCAGGAGGCCCTGGAACTCGATCTCGCCGCCGGTCCAGTCGAAGGTCTCCAGGACGGCGCTGATCCGGGGGACGCGCAGCAGGGTGGTGTCGACCGGGTCGCCGGCGAGGCGGCGGTAGACGCCCTCGTCGTCGAGGTGGAGGGTCGGCAGGTAGTCCGGGGTGGTGCGGGGGTCGGCGAAGAGGTCCAGGTCGCCGGTGAGGATGGCGTGGTGCTGGAGCCGGGCCAGCGGCTGGGTCGTGTACTGGAGGATCAGGTCGGCCGGGATGTCCCGGTAGATGTTGTGCAGCCAGGGCAGGACGGCGGCGATCTCGGGCTTGCTCATGACCCGGTGCATGTTGCGCACGTAGGGCTGGAGCGAGCGGACGACGAAGCGCTGGGCGAGGCGGACGGTGCGCTCGGGCTGGTCCTGGACGGCGGTGAGGACGTGGGCGGCGAGGCGGACGAGTTCCTGGGTCTTGACCGGGTCGTTCCACGGCCGGTCGAAGAGGGAGCCGCGCAGTTCCTCGTCGCGCTCGTAGAAGCGGGCGCCGCGGGCGACGGCGACGCGGCGGGAGCGGAGCAGGGCGGGGACGGTGAACCAGTCGTCCTCGAAGCCGGGTCCGGGGCCGCAGCGGAAGCGCCGGTCGCGGACGTAGGAGGTCTTGAACAGCTTGCCGCCGAGGGCGGTGGAGAAGACCAGGTACGGGGCGTCGTCGAGGCGGTCGACGGCGGCGGTCTCCTTGAAGTACCGCTGCCAGGGCTCCTCGTCGTTGCGAGCCGGGCCGGGGAAGTTGTCGGCGCGGCCGACGACGACGTCGACGCCGGTGTCGACGCGGCGGGCGGCGGCCAGCAGCCGGGCGACGGCGGCCTCGCCGAGGATGTCGCGGGCCCGCGCGAACATGACGTAGGGCGCGGTGACGTACTGGAGGCCGTGGTCGAAGGAGGAGCGCAGGCCGAGGCTGTACTGCGTGATCACCCGGGTGTGGGGGTGGTACGCGGTGAAGGCGGCGAGCAGCTGGGGGGTGGCGTCGGTGGAGCCGTCGTCGACGAAGACGACCTCGATGCCGGGGAAGTTCTCCTGGGCGGCGAGGGAGCCGAGGAAATCGGGGAGGTCGTACTCGTCGTTGCGGCAGTGGACGACGACCGCGGCGCCGTACCGCCCGCCGGGGGCGGCGACGGTCTCGGCCGGCGGGGTCTGCTGCCACCACAGCCACGGGGTGCCGCGGGGTTCGACCCGGGTGCGGCTCTCGGTGGTCTGCGGGCGCAGGCCGAGGTTGCCGCTGACCGTCTCGTAGACCTCGTAGGTCCCGGCGGGGGTGGTGTGGCGCAGGTCCTGGGTGTCGACGCGGCTGATGCTGAGAGCGGTGGAGGCGCGTTCGCCGCCGTGGCGGAGCTGGACGAAGAAGTTCCAGTGGCCGGGGCGGTCGGCCTTGCCGAGGGTGGCGGCGAGGTCGAGGGTGGCGTGGTAGCGGATCCAGTGTTCGTCGACCTCGACGCCGGTGGCGGGGAAGTGGTGGTCGGTCTTGGTGCTGCGGCGGCGCAGCACGGCGACGAGTTCGGTCTTGCCCTCGGGGTCGACGCGGCCGAACTGGTTGCGGATGGCGCCGGTGATGTGCATCCGGTCGCCGATGATCTCGACGCGGGACGCCTCGTTGTAGAGCCGGGCGTCGGCGAGCTTCGTGCCGGTCAGTTCGAGGTCGGTGACGTCGAGGAAGCGTTCGGCATCGGCGATGCCGAGCATCGAGCCGGACCAGAAGACGCGGCCGTCGCGGGCGACGACGTCGGAGCTGATGACGCTGCGGCGGCGGGTGAAGTCGGCGGCCGAGACGGCGATGTCGGTGCGCCCGTGCAGGAGGCCGAAGGCGCGGATCCGCTCCATGGGGCCGCACAGCTCGTACGTCTGGGGGACGAGGCCCTCCAGGTAGGGGGCGACGGCGCGGACGAAGCCGCGGCGGTAGTCCTCGCCGCCGGTGCGCAGCTCGGGGGTGTAGAGGCGCAGGTCGTGGGTGAGGAACTTGGCGCCCTTGTGGGCGAGCAGGTCGGGGCGGCCGACCTCGGCGAGGAAGTGGTCGGTGTACCGGTGGACGAGGATCCGGTCGCGGATGCTGCGGAGCTCGTGGCGGCGGTTGGTGATGGACGGCTGGTCGCTCTCGCGCTCCCACATCCACCGGTAGACGGGGGTGGCGAGGAGGGTGAGGGAGCGGGCCCGGAAGTTGGCGACGGTGGAGAAGTAGGTGTCCTCGAAGAAGACGCCCTCGGGGAAGCGGATGCCGAAGTCGTCGAGGAAGTCGTGGCGGTAGAGCTTGCCGGCCGCGATGGGGTCGTCGAAGAGTTCGGGGAGGGCGCCGAGGCCGGCGACGGTCTGGTCGGCGGCGTAGAGCTGCGGCTGCCAGACGGTGACCTCGTCGGTGCCCAGGTTGACGCGCAGGGCGCGGCCGGCGGTGATGTCGGAGCCGGTGGTGAGGGCGGAGGAGAGGAGTTCCTCGACGGCCTTGAGGGGCAGCTCGTCGTCGGCGTCGAGGAACATCACGTACTCGCCGGTGGCGGCCTCGATGCCGTTGTTGCGGGGCGCGCCGCAGCCGCCGCTGTTCTCGGGCCGTTCGATGACGCGGACCCGGTCGTCCTGGGCGAACTGGCGGGCGGTGAGGAGGGTGCCGTCGGCGGAGTGGTCGTCGACGACGAGGACCTCGACGTTGCGGTGGGTCTGGGAGAGCGCCGACTGGAGGGCGCGGGAGAGCGTCGCGCTCGCGTTGTACGCGGGCACGACGATGCTGACGCAGTACTGCGTGATGTCGGGCGGGACGCTCATGACCAGTTCTGCCCCGAGTCCGCGCGGTTCTGTCCGGGGTGCGGCTGCCCGGGGTGGGGCTGGGCGGGGATGCGCGGGAGCCAGGCGGTCTGGTCCTGCGTGCCCTGGGTGGCCCGGCCGCCCTGGTGGGCGCCGTGGGGGTCGTGGGCGCCCTGGAACTCGCCGAACTCGCCCTGGACGTCGTGTCCGGCGGGGTACGGGTGGGGGTACGGCTGGAAGCCGGGGTCGTCGTCGGGCTCGGGCGCGGGGAAGCGCTGGTCCATCCACGCGGCCTGCTCGACCCAGGCGTCCTGCCCGGTGCGGGCGGCCGGGGCGGGGCCGGCGGCGGTCCAGCCGTCCTGGGGGGCGTACCGCTGGTCGGGGGCGGGCCACGCCTCCGGCGCGGGGCCGGCGTGCCCGGTCCCGTTCTCGTACGCCTCCCCGGCCTCGTACGCGTACTGCTCCTCGTCCTCGTCCTCGCGGCGGCGGTGGCGGCCGGCCTGGAGGTGGGGCGAGATGGAGCCGGCGCGGGTGGGGACGCTGTCGGGGGCGAGGCGCTCCATGGTGCGGGTGAAGTCGCGGGTGGAGAGCCAGAACTTGAACATGATCACCAGTTCGAAGGCGCCCAGGAGGACCGCGGAGACGGCGGTCGTCAGGAGCACGTGCCCGATGAGGGGGCCGACGATGAAGATGAACATCTGGAACTCGATGCCGCTGATGAGGTGCGGCCGGATGCGGGTGCGCAGGAGGGCGTGGCGGAACCGCGCGTACCAGGGGAAGCTCTCGCGGAACTGCTGGTGGAGGTCGATGACCTCGGGCTGGCCGGGCCGGGTGGTGGCGGCGGCCTTGAGGGTCTCGCTCTCCGCGAGCGGGTTCTCGCGGAGCAGGTCCTCCATGAAGAGGACCTTCTGCTCCTCCTCGCTCACGCCGGCCTCGGCCTGCCGGGCGAGGGTGACGGCCTCGATCTTGGAGCGCATGGACATGCGCATCTTGTAGATCTGGAGGGCGTCGACGTAGCGGAGCATGTCGAGGAAGACGACGACGAGGGCGGCGAGCAGGAAGACGGGCTCGTCGGTGCGGAGGAACTGGCCGCCCATCAGGGCCAGGGCGCAGAACAGCACCCGGATGCGGTCGAAGACGTAGTCGAGCCAGCCGCCGAAGACGGAGCCGTTGCCCTTGAGGCGGGCGAGCTTGCCGTCGATGCAGTCGAGGATGAAGCTGATGTGGTAGAGGCCGGCGCCGATCGCGAGCGAGGCGTAGTCGCCCTTGAGGAAGAAGCCCGCCGCGCCGAGGCCGACGAAGAGGGCGGCCCAGGTGACGCGGTTCGGGGTGATCCAGTTGAACCGGGCGAAGAGGCAGACGAGGCGGGTGGCCACGGGGTCCACGAGGAGCACGGTCCACCAGGCGTCACGCTTCTTGCAGGTGAGTTTCTGGACAGCCCGGAGTGACAGCTTGTGCATGAGCCCCTCAGTCGTCGGCGCACGGACATCTGACGTGGCAGGGCAGCCATTGGCCTGCTCACGAAGCGCCCGCGTCAGGGGGCCGTCCACGCGATCCACACATGTGGTCCACCCGTGGTTCACATAAAGACGGCGTGAGTTTAGCAAACACGATCGATGTTCAAAAGTTCGTATAGAACGGGCCCAGGGGCCCCACCTGCGTCAAAGCACGTGCCAGGGGTCGAACTCCAGCCCCTCCGCGCCGTGCCGCTGGCGCATCACCCGGGGTCTCCCGTCCACCCCCAGCACCGCGACCACCGCCCGCCCCGCCGCGTCCAGCGCCACCGCGGGCGCGCTCAGGGAGCGCTCGCCGCCCGGTGCCCACCAGATGCCCGTGTCGGGCCGCCCGTCGGCGTGCACCCCGATCGCGACCGCCCCGTCGCCGCCCGGCCGGACCAGCACCGTGCAGGACCAGCCCTGGACCAGCGCGCCGGCCGCGCCGGTCGCGGCGCCGGTCCCGTCGGCGGCCCCCAGGGCCTCCGGCGCGGGCGCGCCCGGCCGCCAGAGACAGAGCTCGTTGGTGTCGGCGTAGCGGAAGCGGAAGCCACCGGCCTCGGGGGCGGCGGCGAGGCTGCCCGGAACCAGGCGGACCGGGACCGTCCGGTCCTCCGTCCAGCTCCGGGCCGCCGGGTCGTAGGCCCAGTGCACGGCCTCCGCGCGCTCGCGGCGCCGGGCCACCAGATCGACCCGGCCGTCCGGGCCGGGCAGCGCGGCCAGCTCGTCGGCGATCCGCCGGCCGCGCAGATGCTCCCAGCCGGTCCAGTTCCCGGCCCGGTCCTGGCGCCGGGTGCTGATGCCCCGGCCGACGTTGCGCACGAAGACGTGCAGGGTGCCCGTGGTGTCGAGGGCGGCGACGGGGAAGCCGAGCTGCCTCGCCCGCTCCCACTCGCGCGCGTTCGGATTGCCGATCGACTGCCAGGGGGCCAGCGGCCGGCCGCTCTGGTACTGGACGGCGGTGACGACCTCCAGCGCCTCGCCCCCCTTGTCGTCGGCCCGGCGCAGGCCCAGCAGGCGGACGTAGCCGTCGGCGCCCTGGAGCACGGTGAGGCCCGGCATCAGCTCCGCCGGCGCCTCCAGCGCCTCGGGGCCGTCCCACTCCGGGCCGCCCGGCACGGTCTCGGTCCAGCGCAGCACGCCACCGGCGGACATCAGGTGGACGGAGAGCCGCCCGTCCTCGCCCCGGGTGAGCCAGCCGCTCTGCCGGGGGTAGCGGGAGGCCGCCTCGACGGAGGCGTACGGATCGGCGGCGGCGCGGCGGCAGTCCACCTGGACCGGGCGGCCGGTGCGCTCCTGGTAGGCGCGGGCCGCGCGCAGGGCGGCGCGGGCGGCGGCGCCCCGGGCGGGCGGCTCGACGACGGCGTACTTCCGGTCGGAGCCCTCGACGGCGACGCTCTCCGGGTCCGGGTCGGGGGTGCCGATCCGGGCCGGGGCGAGGTCGAGGAAGAGGTCGAGCAGCCGCGCGTCGGCGTCGCCCCGGACGTCGAGCACGTACGGCTCGCCGGTGACGCGGTGGCCGCGCTCGCGCGCGGCGGCCAGGGCGGAGCCGAGCGCCTCCGCCTCGCCGGGGCCGCCCCGGCCGAGGCAGGCCACGGCGACGGGCGCGCCGGGCGGCTCGGCGGCGAGCGGCGCGACGGCGTCGGCGGGGGTGGCCGCCACCAGGAGCAGCAGGCCCGCCGGGCCCGGTCCCGAGGGGCCCGAGGAGCGCCCGGACCGTGCCCGCCGGTCGGTGCCTCGCGCCATCTCCGCCCCCTGTTCGCCGACTGCCGTTCCCCGTGCCGTCGATCACGCTTTCGATCCACGTCTCCCCGGAACGATAACGGGGGCCGCCGGGCCGGGAAAATCCGTCCCAGTCGTACAGATGTCTGATCGCGGCCTATACTGCACGGTCACAGGCGCCCATGGCCCCTGCGCGACCCGGGGGGACACCGGGTTCCCCATCGCCCGACGCGGCCATCAGATGCGAGGAATCACAGCACCATGAGCCAGGACATACGCACGCCCGACGCCGTCGGCGGGCCTTCCGGACCCACCCCGCGCCCGGCCCGCAAGCGCCGCAGGACCGGGCGGATCGTCCTGCTGACCCTGCTCGTCCTGGTCCTCGCCGCCGGCGGCGCCCTGTACTGGGGCTACAGCAGCCTCGACGGCAACATCAAGGCCGTCGACATCGACAAGGCGCTCGGCGACAACCGCCCGGAGAAGCTCCCCACCAGCGGCCAGAACATCCTGGTCCTCGGCTCCGACTCGCGCGCCGGCGACAACGGCGACCTGGTCGGCGGCGCGGTCGGCGGCGGCCGCTCGGACACCGCCCTCGTCGTGCACATCCCCGAGGGCCGCACCCAGGCCGTCGCCGTCAGCATCCCGCGCGACACCCTGGTCACCCGGCCCGAGTGCCCGCGCGCCGACGGCACCACCGGCCCCTCCGCCAAGCGCGTGATGTTCAACTCCGTGTACGCCCAGTACGGCCCCGCCTGCGTCGCCAAGACCGTGGAGTCCCTCTCCGGGGTCCGCCTCGACCACTACATGGAGATCGACTTCGCCGGCTTCAAGGACCTGGTCGACACCCTCGGCGGCGTCACCGTCGACGTGAAGCAGCCCATCCACGACAAGCAGAGCGGGCTCGAACTGGAGGCCGGCCGCCAGCGCCTGGACGGCACCCAGTCGCTCGCCTTCGTCCGCACCCGGCACGGCGTCGGCGACGGCTCCGACCTGGGCCGCATCAGCCTCCAGCAGCAGTTCCTCACCGCCCTGCTCACCGAGGTCAAGAAGCAGGACCTGCTCAGCAGCCCCGCCAAGTCCTACAAGATCGCCGACTCGGCGACCAAGGCCCTCACCACGGACGCGGCGCTCGCCTCCCTCTCCTCGCTCAGCGAGTTCGGCCGCAGCCTGAACGGCGTGGACCCGCAGAACATGGAGACCATCATGCTGCCGGTCGCCTACGACAAGATCGACAGGAACCGGGTGGTCGCCGCCGAGCCGCAGGCGTCCCAGCTGTGGAAGGCGATCCGGGAGGACGCCGAGATCCCGGAGTCCGCGAAGAAGTCCCCCGCCACCGGCGGCTGACCTCCCCGGGTCCGTACGGCGTGAAGGCCGGTGGCCCGGCCCCCTCACCTCAGGGGGCCGGGCCACCGGCCTTCGTCCGTCCGCACCGCCGGAGCGGTCAGATCCGGGTCCACGCCTCCAGCGCCAGCCCCGGCTCGTCCTTCTGCCGGGTGACGACCACCCCGCCGTCGGGGGTCAGCGCGGCGGCCACCGCCGCACCGGCCGCGTCCGTGGTCAGCACCGGCGGGTTGGTCACCGGCGGACCCGAGACGGTCCAGTTCAGCCCGGTCTCCTCGCGCTCCGTCAGATACGCCGCGAAGGCCGTGCGGCCCTGCTCGTCGCACTGGGCCAGCAGCGTGCACTCGTACCCGTCGATGAGGCAGTTCACGGCCGTGATCGGACCGGTGCCGATCGCGTCGGCGAAGGCGGTCGGGGCCAGCCCGCGCCCCGGCGACCAGGCGCAGATCTTCCCCAGCCCGTCCGCGTAGAAGGCGGTGACGTGCCCGGACGGGCCGGTCACCGCGGCGAGGGTGCCCTGCACCAGCGGCGTGAGCAGCACGTCCTCGGCGACCGGCATGGCCCCCGACTCCTTCTGGATGTACCGCCGCAGCCCCTGGTGGGTGGAGGTGTACAGCTCGACCAGGCCGGCGCCGGTGATCATCGCCACCGGGTTGCGGTCGGTGTTGTTGCCCTTCAGGTCCCACCACGGGTGCCAGGCGCCGTTGTCCTTGCGGGCCCGGCAGCTCACCCCGCCGCCGCCGTTGCGGGTGAAGACGTAGACCCGGCCCTGCGGGTCCACCGCCACCGCCGGGTTGCCGTACCAGGGGGCCTTCGTGTTGGAGTGGCCGAAGGACTTCCACTCCACGTTGGGCCGGCCGGTCTGGAACTGCGCGCTGTACACCAGCTCGACGTGGCCGTCGCCGGTGTCGGTGGGCCGGATGCCGACCATGTGCACGTACCGGTCCGGGCCCTGCCCGACGCCCAGGTACGGCCACAGCTCACCGCCCCCGCCGAGCGGGACGGGGCCGGTGAAGCGCCCGTCCGCGCCCTCCGTCCAGCGGATCACCCCGCCGTCCCGGGGGACGTACACGCTGAAACGCCCCTCGGCACCCCGGGCCAGCCAGACGCCGTGCATTCTCGGGGCTCCCGGCGAGCCGTTGGCGGGGTCGTCGGGGGCGTACTTTCGGTTCACCATGGGGGGATCCAGCGCTCCGGGTCGTGTCGGGGAACGGTTCGGACCCGACTGTATCCGCCCGGACCTGGCGTCTTCCGTCCACCCGTGCCCTCGTCCGGTCAGGAGGCCGGGGAGTCGTTCCGCTCCGCCAACCGGCTGTGCTTGCGCCCGTACAGGAAGTACACGGCGAAGCCGATCAGCATCCAGACCGCGAAGCGGAACCAGGTCTCCCCCGGCAGGTTGAGCATCAGCCAGAACGACGCCGCGATCGAGACGATCGGCAGCACCGGCACCCACGGGGTGCGGAAGGCCCGCGGCAGGTCGGGGCGGGTGCGGCGGAGCACCATGACGCCGACGGCGACCACCACGAAGGCGAAGAGGGTGCCGATGTTCACCAGGGTCGCCAGCTCGTTGATACTGGTGAAGCCGGCGACCACCGCGATGATCACGCCGAGCAGGATGGTCGGCCGGTACGGGGTCCTGAAGCGCGGGTGGGTGCGGGAGAAGAAGCGGGGCAGCAGCCCGTCCCGGCTCATCGCGAAGAAGACCCGGGTCTGGCCCAGCAGCAGGATCAGACAGACCGTGGTGAGGCCGACGGCCGCGCCGAAGCTGATCACGCCCGCGTAGAAGGGGTGCCCGGCCGCCTTGAAGGCGTCGGCGAGCGGGGCGCTCACGGACAGCTCCGTGTAGTGCTGCATGCCGGTGACGACCAGGGCCACCGCCACGTACAGCACGGTGCAGATGATCAGCGAGCCGAGGATGCCCCGGGGCATGTCCCGCTGCGGCAGCTTGGTCTCCTCGGCGGCGGTGGCGACCACGTCGAAGCCGATGAAGGCGAAGAAGACGATGGAGGCGGCCGTGAAGATGCCCATGACGCCGAAGTTGGTCGGCTGGTAGCCGAACATCAACTGGACCAGGGGCGCGGTCCAGTCGGAGCCGCCGCCGGGCGGGGTGACGGCCGGCGGGATGAACGGCTTGTAGTTGGATCCGGTGATGAAGAACAGGCCCGCGACGATCACGATCATGACGACGGTGACCTTGATCGCCACCACCACGGAGGTGATCCGGGCGGAGAGCTTCATGCCCAGGACGAGGACCGCGGTGAGCACCAGGACCAGCAGGAAGGAGAGGATGTCGAAGGTGCCGCCCGGCACGTCCGGCCCCTCCAGGGCGGCGGGCAGGTGCCAGCCGATGTTGTCCATCAGCGAGCGGACGTAGCCGGACCAGCCGACCGCCACCACCGCCGTGCCCAGCGCGAACTCCAGGACCAGGTCCCAGCCGATGATCCAGGCCGGCAGCTCGCCGATGGAGGCGTACGCGAAGGTGTACGCCGATCCCGCCACCGGCACCGTCGAGGCGAACTCCGCGTAGCAGAGGGCGGCCAGGGCGCAGACGATGCCGGCCGCCACGAAGGCGAGGGCGGTGGCGGGTCCGGCGTTCTCCTTGGCGACCTTGCCGGTCAGGACGAAGATGCCGGTGCCGATGATGACGCCGACGCCGAAGACCGTGAGGTCCCAGGCCGAGAGCGATTTGCGGAGCGCGTGCTCCGGTTCCTCGGTGTCCCGGATGGACTGCTCCACCGATTTGGTCCGGAACACGCTCGTGCGGGCCCGTGGGTGCTGATCCGTGCTCACCGTCGTACCTCCGCGTCGTCCGTGACGTCGGGTCCGGAGCACCCGCCGTGGAAGACGCCTGCCCCGGTCAGGCCAGGATGCACGCGAAAGGGCCGGTCGGCACCCGGGAGGGTGAACCGACCGGCCCAATGGTGACGCGGAGTGATCCATTCCGGAGGGATCGGGGTGGCGCGGGGTCAGTCGTGCGCGGGCTCCACGGCCTGCTGCGCCGTCTCGTAGCGGCCGTCCAGACGCGAGACCAGGCCGGTGACCTGGCGCGCGATGTCCGGGGCGGTCAGCCCGATCTCGGCCATGACCTCGCTCCGGGAGGCGTGGTCGAGGAAGACCGGCGGGATGCCGAAGTCACGCAGCGGCACGTCGACGCCCGCGTCGCGCAGCGCCTGGGAGACGGCCGAGCCGACGCCGCCGACGCGGCTGTTGTCCTCGACGGTGACGACGACCCGGTGGCGCGCGGCGAGCGGGGCGAGGGCCTCGTCCACCGGCTTGACCCAGCGGGGGTCGACGACGGTGGTGGAGATGCCCTGCCGGTCGAGCAGGTCGGCGATCTCCAGGCACATCGGGGCGAGCGCGCCGACCGAGACCAGCAGGACGTCGGGGCGGTCGGCGCCGGCCTCGCGGAGCACGTCCATGCCGCCGACCCGGCCCACGGCGGGGACGGCGGGGCCGACCGCGCCCTTGGAGAAGCGGACCACGGTGGGGGCGTCGGTGACCTCGACGGCCTCGCGGAGCTGGGCGCGGACCTGGTCGGCGTCGCGCGGGGCGGCGAGCCGGAGGCCGGGCACGACCTGGAGGATCGACATGTCCCACATGCCGTTGTGGGAGGCGCCGTCGGTGCCGGTGACGCCGGCCCGGTCGAGCACGAAGGTGACGCCGCACTTGTGCAGGGCCACGTCCATGAGGACCTGGTCGAAGGCGCGGTTGAGGAAGGTCGCGTAGACCGCGAAGACCGGGTGGAGGCCGCCGGTGGCGAGGCCGGCCGCGGAGACCGCGCCGTGCTGCTCGGCGATGCCGACGTCGAAGACCCGCTCCGGGAACTCCTTGGCGAACTTGTCCAGGCCGACCGGCTGGAGCATGGCGGCGGTGATCGCCACGATGTCCTCGCGCTCCTTGCCGAGCGCGACCATCTCCTGGCCGAAGACGCTGGTCCAGTCGGCGCCGGAGGTGGCGATCGGCAGACCGGTGTCGGGGTGGATCTTTCCGACGGCGTGGAAGCGGTCGGCCTCGTCCTGGAGAGCGGGCTGGTAGCCGCGGCCCTTCTCGGTGAGGCAGTGCACGATGACCGGGCCGCCGAAGCGCTTGGCGCGGGTGAGCGCGGACTCCAGGGCCTCGATGTCGTGGCCGTCGATGGGGCCGACGTACTTGAGGCCGAGGTCCTCGAACATGCCCTGCGGGGCGATGAAGTCCTTCAGGCCCTTCTTGGCGCCGTGCAGGGTCTCGTAGAGCGGCTTCCCGACGACCGGGGTGCGCTCCAGGATGTCCTTGCCGCGGGCGAGGAAGCGCTCGTAGCCGTCGGTGGTGCGCAGGGTGGCCAGGTGGTTGGCGAGGCCGCCGATGGTGGGCGCGTAGGAGCGCTCGTTGTCGTTGACGACGATGACGAGCGGGCGGTCCTTGGCGGCGGCGATGTTGTTGAGCGCCTCCCAGGCCATGCCGCCGGTGAGGGCCCCGTCGCCGATGACGGCGACGACGTGGTCGTCCTTCCTGAGGACCTGGTTCGCCTTGGCGAGGCCGTCGGCCCAGCCGAGGACGGTGGAGGCGTGCGAGTTCTCGATCACGTCGTGCTCGGACTCCGCCTGCGAGGGGTAGCCGGAGAGGCCGCCCTTCATCTTCAGCTTGGAGAAGTCCTGGCGGCCGGTGAGGAGCTTGTGCACGTAGCTCTGGTGTCCGGTGTCCCAGAGGACCTTGTCCTTCGGGGAGTCGAAGACGCGGTGCAGGGCGATGGTCAGTTCGACCACGCCCAGGTTGGGGCCGAGGTGGCCGCCGGTCTTGGAGACGGCGTCGACGAGGAAGGTCCGGACTTCCGCGGCCAGCTGGTCCAGCTGTTCCGGGGAGAGCCGGTCCAGGTCGCGCGGTGTCCTGATACGGGTCAGCAGGGCCACCCGTGCCTCCTTGCGTTCTGAGCTGGTCGAGCTTGCCGATTTTGCCGAGTCTAATGTTCCGTCCTGGATCGCGGGCACCGGGCCAGCCCGAGGGCTGTCACCCGGACGGGCGATGTACTGCTCCGGACGCGACGGGGCCCGGCACCGGTTTCCCGGTGCCGGGCTGGTGTGGCGTTTCTTACCTTCGGTGGAGTCCACGTCCCCCACGCCTACCCGCCGGAGCGGGCGGACTAAGCGCGTCCGGCCGACTTCTGGGTGCGGCGGGAGACCGAGTCGATGATCACGGCGATGAGGAGCACCGCGCCGGTGATCATGTACTGGATGGCGTTGGACTGCAGGTTGAGCTGGTTGAGGCCCTGGACGATGGACTGGAGCACCAGGATGCCCAGCAGCGCCGACCAGACCTTGCCGCGGCCGCCGAAGAGGGACGTGCCGCCGATGACCGCGGCGGCGATGCACATCATCAGCTGGTTGCCGCCGCCGAGCGAGCGGTCGGCGCCGCCGGTGGCGGAGGCGAGGAAGAGGCCGCCGACGGCACCCAGGGTGCCGGAGATGGTGAAGACCGAGATCCGGATCCAGTCGACGTTGATGCCGGCCCGGCGGGCCGCCTCGATGCCGCCGCCGACCGCGAAGACCTGGCGGCCGTAGGTGGTGCGGCGCAGCACGAAGTCGGTGACCAGCAGGATCGCCAGGAAGATCACCAGGGAGAGGGGCAGGCCCTTCTCCTGGTTGAAGCCGTACGCGGCGACGAGGACGAGGACCGCGAGGACGCCGGTGCGCAGCAGCATCTCGCTCTGCGGGCGGTACGGCAGCCCGGCGGCCTTGCGGCGGCCCGAGTCGAGCGCCTGGGCGAGGTAGAAGGCGGCGACGACCACGACGGCCAGGCCGTAGGCGGCGGCGACGTCGGAGAAGTAGTACTTGGTCAGGTCGCCGACGAAGCTGCCGATGGGGGTCGGGATGGTGGACCGCTCGCCCATCACCCAGGTCTGGAGGCCGGCCCAGCCGAGGAAGCCGGCGAGGGTGACGACGAAGGCGGGGACGCCGATCTTGGCGAAGACCACGCCGTGGAAGGCGCCGAGCAGCGCGCCGGAGAAGATGCCGAGGAGGATGGCGACGGAGTCCGGCAGGTCGGTGGCGAAGACGCCCCAGACCGAGCCGGCGAGCCCCGCGACGGAGCCGACCGCGAGGTCGATCTCGCCGAGCAGCAGCACGAAGACGATGCCGACGGCCATGATGCCGGGGCCGGTCGCGTACAGCGTGATCTGGTCGAGGTTGTACGAGGTGATGAAGTTGCCGGTCAGCAGCTGGAAGACGACGCCGATGACGATGAGGCCGACGACGACCGGCAGCGAGCCGATCTCGCCGGAGCGGAGCCGGCGGACGAACTCCTCGGCGTAGCCCTTGAAGCCCTTCTCGCGGACGAGGAGGCGGGGGTCGACGGCGGGGACGGCGCCGGCGGCCGGGGCGGCGGTGTCGGGGGTACGGGGCTCGGGCACGGGCGCCTGGCCGGTCGCCTCGGGGGTCGTGCTCACTGGGTCGCCTCCGTGGTGCGGGCCTTCCGGCGGGTCACGGCGTTGTCCGTGGCGCCGGTGATCGCGGCGATGATCTCTTCGTGCGTGGTGGTGGCGACCGGGAAGGTGCCGTTGTTGCGGCCGAGGCGCAGCACGGCGACGGTGTCCGCGACGGCCTTGACGTCGGCCATGTTGTGGCTGATGAGGATGGTGCCGAGGCCCTGTTCGCGCAGCCGCTCGACGAGGTCGAGGACCTGGGCGGTCTGCTCGACGCCGAGGGCGGCGGTCGGCTCGTCCAGGATCACGATCTTCGGGTCGCCGACCAGGGCGCGGGCGATGGCGACGACCTGCCGCTGGCCGCCGGAGAGGGCGGCGACGGGGATGCGGACGCTGGGGATGCGGATGGAGAGGGTGGAGAGGAGGTCCTTGGCCCGCTTCTCCATGGCGACCTCGTCGAGGACGCCGCCCTTCTTCAGCTCGCGGCCGAGGAAGAGGTTGGCGACGACGTCGAGGTTGTCGCAGAGGGCGAGGTCCTGGTAGACGGTGGCCACGCCGAGGCTCTGGGAGTCCTGCGGGCGGGAGATGCCGACCGGGCGGCCCTCCCACTCGATGCGGCCCTCGTCGATGGGGTGGACGCCGGCGATCGTCTTCACCAGCGTGGACTTTCCGGCGCCGTTGTCGCCGACCAGGGCGACGACTTCGCCCGCGTGGACTTCGAGGTCGACGCCGGAGAGGACCTGGACCGCTCCGAATCGCTTGAAGATCCCGCGCAACGCCAGGACAGGCGTCTGGGACACGTGAACCAACTCCTTCGCCGCCCGGGGTGCCGGGGCGGCGGCATGTCGCGCCGTGCGGCGCCGAGTTCGAGGGGGGCTGTGCTCGTCCGGCCCCGGCAGGCAGCGGGGTCTGGGCCTGGCCGGGACCGGACGGGTCGTGGGGCGGTCCGCCGGGCGCCGTACCGGTGGCACGCCGGTACGGGCGGGGGCGCGCCGCGCGGGCTCGGGGCCGCGGGCGGCGGGGCGGGGTCCGCTCTCCCGCCGGGCCCGAGGCCCAGCAGGAAGGTTTCTTCGGGGCACGGGAACCCGTGCCCCCCAGGGCTACTTGATGCCCAGCTCGGCGCACTTGGCGGCGAGGTCCGCGGAGCAGATCTCGGCGGCGGCGTAGATGCCGTCCTTGATCACCGTGGACTGGATGTTGGTCTTGTCGACGACGACCGGGGCGAAGAGCGTGGACTTCACGCCGTCGGTCTCGCCCTGCGCGCCCAGGTCCTTGCCCTTGAGGAGGTTGACCGCGAACTTGGCGGCCTCCGGGGCGAGCTGGAGCGGGCTCTTGTAGATGGTGAAGGTCTGGGTGCCCGCGATGATCCGCTGGATGCCCGCGGCCTCGGCGTCCTGGCCGCCGACCGGGATGCCCTTGATGCCGGCGTTCTCCAGGGAGGTGACGATGCCACCCGCCATGCCGTCGTTGGCGGAGTAGACCGCGCCGATCTTGTCCTTGCCGACGGAGGAGACGGCGGCGGCCATCTTCTCGCCCGCGATCTTCGGGTCCCACTCGCCGGACGCCTCGTAGGCGATCTTGCCGACCTTGCCGTCCAGGGCGGTGTGGGCGCCCTTCTTGAAGAGGGCGGCGTTCGGGTCCTTCTCGTCGCCGTTGATCATGACGACCTGGGCGGTGGCGGCCTTGGCGCCGAGGGCGGCGATCAGCGCCTGGCCCTGGAGCTCGCCGACCTTGTTGTTGTCGTGGCTGACGTAGGCGTCCGCGCCCTCGACCGCGCGGTCGTACGCGACGACCTTGACGCCCTTGCCCTGCGCCTCCTTGACCCAGCCGGCGGCCTTGGCCGAGTCGACCGGGTCGAGCGCGATGACCTTCACGCCGTCCGCGACGAGCTGGTCGAACTGCTGCTTCTGCTTCACCACGTCGGCGACCGCGTTGTTGTAGACGACCTCGCAGTCGCCGCAGGCGGCCTCGACCGCCTTCTCGAACTGCGGCTTGTCCAGGGCCTCGTACCGCGCCGTCTTGTTCTCCGGCAGCAGCAGGCCGATCTTGGTCGAGCTGCCCTTGTCCCCGGCGTCGTCGCCACCGGCCTTGCCGCAGGCGGAGAGCGCGAGGGCCATCGAGACCGCGGCCGTGCCTATGACGACGCGTCGCGTCACTGCGTTCATGTGGGTTGCCTCCCTGACGAGGCCGCGACGTTGCGGCCGAGGTGGCACGAAGTCAACTCGGCCGTCACACCGCCGTCAAGAAGTAAATCCTTAACGAGATGACAACGGAGGTCACCGTTCTCTAAGTGAAGGCAGGCGTCGCGGTCGGGGCCGTTCTCGGCAGAGATCCCTCCAACAGGGTCGAATCGCCCATCTCGCTCAGCACCAGCGCCAGCGCTCCCAGCACCTCGGCCCGGCCACCCAAAGCTCCCTGGACCAGGGAGAGTTGCCGGGCCGCGCTCGGGATGGCGTACCGGCCGACCGAGTCCCGGATCGGGGCGAGGACCAGCTCGCCCGCCTCGGCCAGGTCGCCGCCGAGCACCACCCGGCTCGGGTTCAAGAGATTGCAAAGGTTGGCGACACCGCTGCCGATGTGCCGGCCGACGTCGGCGATCACCCGGCGGCAGCCCGGGTCCCCCTCCCGCGCCAGCTGCACCACCCGCTCCATGGTGAGGTCGGGGCCGTGGCTCGGCCGGAGCAGCGGCAGCACGTACCGGGCGGCGGTGAAGGTCTCCAGGCAGCCGCGGTTGCCACAGCGGCAGACCGGGCCCGACTCGTCGAGGGTGATGTGGCCGATCTCGCCTGCGGTGCCGCCCGGCCCCCGGTAGACCCGCCCGTCGATCACCAGACCGGCCCCGACGCCGCTCGCCACCTTGATGTACGCCAGGTCGCGCACGCCCCGGCCGCTCCCCCACACCAGCTCGCCCAGCGCGCCCAGGTTGGCGTCGTTGTCGACGTGGACGGGAACGCCGAGCCGGGCCGACAGCTCCTCGGCCGGATTGATGCCGCTCCACCCCGGCAGGATCGACGTGGAGCCGAGCGTCCCGGACGAGACGTCGATGGGGCCGGGGACGCCGAGGCCGACCCCGATCACCTTGTCGCGGCCGATGCCGGTGGCCTCGATCAGCCGGTTGACCAGGCGCTCCGCCCGGTCGAAGCCGTCCGCGGCGGAGGCGTCCACGTCCAGCGGCTCGGCCTCCTCGGCCAGCACCTGGTGCGCGAGGTTGCCGACCGCGACCCGCAGGTGCGTATGGCCGAAGTCGACCCCGATGACGATGCCCGCGTCGCCGGAGAGCGAGACGCTGCGGGCCCGCCGGCCGCCCGCGGAGGTGGGCGTCACCTCGACGGTGCCGCCGTCCTTCAGCTCCCGGACGATGTTGGAGACCGTCGCCGCGGACAGCCCCGTCGTCCGGGCGATCTCCGCCTGGGTCAGCGAGCCCGCCATGCGGACCGCCCGCACGACCCGTTCGAGATTGGCCCTGTGCAGAGACGTCTGCGACCCCGGAGTCTCCATCGACTCTCCCACTCCCACCGTTTTCTCCAACATGTGAACCCTAAGGGGACGCTTTTCGCCTCGCCCGCGTCAAGACCTGGAGCGCGCGAGGGCCCCCGCACGCCGTCGCGTGCGGGGGCCCTCGGGGAGCGGGAGCGGTGCTACTTCACGGCACCGGCGGTGAGGCCGGCCACCACCTGCCGCTGGAAGATGATGTACGCGGCGAGCACCGGCAGCATCGCCATCACCAGGCCGGCGAAGAGGCCGGACCAGTCGCCCTTGTACCCCTGGCTGACCGCCAGCTGCACCAGGCCCTGGGAGAGCACCTTCTGGTCCTGCTCGGTGTTGAGCACCGTCGGCAGCAGGTACTGGTTCCACTGGCCCAGGAAGTTGAAGATGCCGACGCTGATCAGGCCGGGGCGGGCCATCGGCAGCATCACCTGGAAGAAGGTGCGGGTGTGCGAGGCGCCGTCGATGAAGGCCGCTTCCGCCACCGAGGTCGGCAGGGTCCGGAAGAAGGCCGTCAGGAAGAAGACGGTGAAGGGCAGCGAGTACGCGATGTAGACCAGGATCAGGCCGTGCATCGTGTTGAGCAGCGCCATGCTCTGCATGACGTAGAAGAGCGGCACCAGCGCCAGGATGACCGGGAAGCTCATTCCTCCGATGAAGAGGAAGTAGAGGAAGCGGTTCCCGGGGAACTCGAAGCGGGCCAGGACGTAGGCCGCCATCGAGCCGAGGAGCAGGGTGCCGACGAGCGAGCCGCCGACCACCAGGATCGTGTTCAGGAAGTAGTCGCTCATGTGCGCCTGGGACCAGGCGCGCGACCAGTTCTCGAACCGCAGCGAGTCGGGCAGCGACCAGGGCGAGGTGAAGATCGCCTTGTCGCTCTTGAAGGAGGTCATGACCGCCCAGAGCAGCGGCATCACCACCATGATCGCCCAGATGATCAGGACGCCGTGCGAGAAGACGTTGAGGACCTTGCCCTCGCCGCCGTTCTCCGTGCGGGCGGCGGTCTTCGCGGCTCCGGTGGACCGGGGCTCGCGGGGGCCGGGGATCAGCGCGTTCCCGGTGGGCGGGGTGTCGGTGGTCTTCATCTCAGAACTCCAACCGCTCGCGCCGGCCCAGCTTCATCACGACCGCGGCGAAGGCGAGCGTGACGAGGAGGAGCGCGACACCGATGGTCGTGGCGTAGGCGGCCTGACCGTCCCGGAACGCCTTCTGGTACACGTACAGCGGCAGGACGATGGTCGAGTAGTCGGGCCCGCCGCCGTTGGGGCCGACGGTCATGATCTGGACCACCGCGAAGGACTCGGCGCCGAGCGCCAGGATGCCCATGTAGATCCAGCCCGACTGCACGGTGTCCCACAGCAGCGGCAGGGTGATGCGGAAGAAGGTGGTGAAGCGGCTCGCGCCGTCGAGCAGCGCCGCCTCGTAGAAGTCCCGCGGGATGGAGGCCATGCCGGCGGAGAAGAGGACCACGAAGAACCCGACCGTCGACCAGACGAGGACCGCCATCACGCAGATGAGGGCGAGGTTCGGGTCGCCGAGCCACTGCGGCTGGATGCTGCCCAGCCCGACCGCCTTGAGGACGGAATTGATGGCTCCGCTGTTCGGGTTGTACGCGAACTGGAAGAGCAGGGCGACGATCGCGATCGACAGGACCTGCGGGAAGAAATAAACGATCTTGTAGAACGCCGAGCCGCGGACACCCGCGATGGCGGCTCCCTTGCGGCGCCGACCGCCCACATTCAGCATGAAGGCCAGGAACAGCGCGAATCCGACCGATATCAGCGGAAGGACGACCGCGAAGGTCAGGCTGTGCTGAAGGGACTTCCAGAACACCTCGTCCTGGAACATCCGGGTGTAGTTGTCGAATCCGATGAACTCGAATTCGGGGCTGAGGCCGCTCCAGTTCGTGAGCGAGTAGTAGATCGACTGGATGAACGGCCAGACGACGAAAAGCGCGTACAGCGCCAGGGGGACCGCCAGGAACCCCACGATGAAACGGTACTTGCCGTGCTGCATTCCTACCGACCCCGATCTCGGGCGAAGGGCGCGCCGCCGGCGCCGCGCGCCGAAGGGCCGGGGCCCGCTCCCGGTCGGCGGGAAGGGGCCCCGGCACTGCTCACTGGTGCTTGTAGTGCTTGATGTTCGGGTCCTTCGCCGCGTCGTCGGCGAACTTCTGGATCTTCTTGATGGTCTCCGCCGGGGTCGCGCGGCCGGCCATCATCTCGCCGAGACCGGCGGTGCCGATCTTCTCCTTCTGGAGGGCGACGTACCAGTCCTGGAGGCGCGGGTTGACGACGTTGGTGCCGGCCTTGTCCAGGGCCGCCACACCGGACTTGAGGCCCGGGGAGAGCTCAAGGCCCTTGACGCCGCCGTTGAGGGCGCTCAGCGACTTCACGGACTGCGTGAAGGCCTTGGAGGACTCCTCGCTGAGCATGACGCGCAGCTGCTCCATGGCGCCCTCGGGGTTGGCCGCCTTCGCCGGGACGATGAAGGGCTCGCCGCCGGCCGCCCAGATGGTCCCGAAGGGCATCTTGTCGGAGGCGTCGAGGCCCGTCGGGGCGGAGACCGCGAGGCCGAAGTCGGCCGGCATGGTCTTCGCGGCCTCGTTCTCGACCCAGGAGCCGTTCGGGATGAACAGCGCCTTGCCCTCGGTCCAGGCGGTCTGCGACTGGATGTGGTCGAGGCCGGGGGTGCCCTGGAGGATGTAACCCTTGCGCTGGAGCTCGTAGTACGCCTCGAAGCACGCCTTGACGGCGGGGTGCTCCCACGCCTTCGGCTCCAGGTTGTCGATCGCGTCGAGGACCTCGCGGCCGCCGACCTTGCCGATCATCGGGTAGAGCGAGAAGGGGAGGTAGTACGGGTACTTGCCCGCGTACGTCCAAGGCGCGATGCCCTTGCTCTTGGCCTTCGCGCAGACGGCCAGCATCTCGTCCCAGGTCTCGGGGTACTTGACCTCGAGGGAGTCCAGGAGCTTCTGCGAGTACCACACGCCGTAGACGGTGTACGCGTAGTTGAGCATCCAGCAGGGCTCGCCGTCGAACTGGCCCATCTCGATGATGCCGGGGCGCAGGGTGTCGCGGACCTTCTTCGACGGGTCGTCGATGGAGGGCGCGTCGAGCAGCGGGGTGAGGTCGGTCAGCTGCTTCTGGCCGACGAGGACGCCCATGTCCATCTGCTCGGCACCGGAGTTGTCGATGAGGTCCGGCGGGTTGCCGCCGTTGAAGCGCGGCTGGAGCTCGGTGGTGATCTTCTGGGTCGGGGTGAACTTGACCTTCGCCTTGGGGTAGCGCGTCTCGTAGAGCTTGATCGCGTCCTTGGCGTACTGCTGGCCGAAACCGCCGTCGAAGAGCACGAAGTCGAGCGCGGCCGACTCGTTGACGCCGAGCGGGTTCTTGTCGGACTTGACGCCCTTCTCGACCTTGTCGTTGCTCTGGCCGCCGCCGCTGGCGCAGGCGGAGAGGAAGCCCATGGCCGGTACCGAGACCAGACCGAGAGCGGCGGAACGCTTGATCAGATCACGACGGCCGAGGCCGCCCTCGTTCGAGTGGGCGGAGGTGGATCCCATGCTCAAGTCCTCGCCTTCATTCAGGACTCAGGCGGTGTACCGGTCGCCCGTAACTTCGTCTCGTCAACGAACGAAGGGCTCCGCCACCGCGGTCATTTGCAGCTGGGTCGTGCGGGCGTCGGGCCGGCGGAGGGATCCGACCGGCTGGACGCGACAGGTATAGTCCACTTCTCCCGGCGGGAGCAAGATCGAAAGCAGCATTCGTCAGCCATCTTTCCCGAGTTGAGACCTCGGGCTTTTCCCCGGAGGCACCGGAAGGGGAGCTTCCCCGGCCGGCCGGCGGACCCTTCCCGAGTGCCTTCACAAGCTGAATGGTCCCGCCCCATTCCGGCGAAGCGGACGCCACGGGAAGGAAGTCCCGCGACCGGGGCAACCCGACGCTTCCGGGCACCGTCTTCCTTCCACCCGTAAAACCACCGGACGGCCGGAAAGAACGGCGGAAAACCACCGGGCCGCGCCGCGGCCCGCGTCCGCCGGGCCCCGGTCCGGCGGACGCGGTGCGTCAGCCGGGCATCAGGTTCCGTAGGACGTACTGAGACACACATCCGCTGCGCGTAGTTTTGGTGGGGTTCGAGGGGCAATGGCGTTCTGGCAGCGATATGGCGTCAGAACGCCATAATGACCATGGTTTAGGGGCGAGGGAAGCGCATCTGGCCGAGCTTTCCAACCGCTAACGCAGCACCTCGAAACGTGCGGCACGGATGAGTGAACGTGCTTCACCGGCACTTGTCGCCGGTAAGAGATCTCAGAGGAGGCGCAGCGCGTGGGTCCAACCCCGCGCACGCGGGGTTGGACCTCTGGCGTTTTCGTCCTCCCCTTCAACCTCGGCGTGATCCCCGCGTACGCGGGGTTGGACCCCGCTGGCTCCCGAACGACACGATCAACGACCTGTGGTCCCCGCGTGCGTGGGGACCACTGCCAGAGGCCCCGGTCCGCCGAGGGCGGCCGGGGTCCAACCCCGCATGCGCGGGGATCACAGGGTGTCGGTCACCCGGGAGTCGAGCGCCGGGGGTCCAACCCCGCATGCGCGGGGATCACGCCGTCGGCGCGTACCAGTCGGCCGCCTCACGGGGTCCAACCCCGCATGCGCGGGGATCACTCGCCGACATCGCCCTCGGGGACGTCGATCTCGGGTCCAACCCCGCGTGCGCGGGGATCACCGGGCACGCCGGAGACGCCCTCATCGTTACACGGGTCCAACCCCGCGTGCGCGGGGATCACCCTCCGGCCTCGGTCACGACGACCTCGTCGTAGGGTCCAACCCCGCGTGTGCGGGGATCACGCCGCCCTCGTCGATGAAGGTGTAGAGCGGTAGGGTCCAACCCCGCGTGCGCGGGGATCACGCATGAAGGATGGCCGCCTCTCGCGCCGAGGCGGGTCCAACCCCGCGTGCGCGGGGATCACCACTGGCACCCCGAGGTTTCCGACGCCGAGGCGGGTCCAACCCCGCGTGCGCGGGGATCACGGCCGGTACCACCTCGGGCACCGGGTCTGCTCGGGTCCAACCCCGCGTGCGCGGGGATCACTGTAAGGGACCTGTGAATGTCTGCGGCATGTGGGGTCCAACCCCGCGTGCGCGGGGATCACAGCTTGCGGGTCTCCAGGAACTGGGCGGAGTCGGGTCCAACCCCGCGTGCGCGGGGATCACCCCTGAACGCGCAGGAGTAACGACATACTTGGGGGTCCAACCCCGCGTGCGCGGGGATCACTCAGCGTGGCACAGCAGCGGCTTCAGAAGAGAGGGTCCAACCCCGCGTGCGCGGGGATCACCCGTTCGTGCCCGTCCTCGCCATCGGCTCGGCGGGTCCAACCCCGCGTGCGCGGGGATCACACCGTCGTCCGTTTCGACTCCCCCCAGGCGCGGGGTCCAACCCCGCGTGCGCGGGGATCACACCGTACTGAGTTCCGTCGGTGGCTCCGGTTCGGGTCCAACCCCGCGTGCGCGGGGATCACCTCGATCTGGGTAAGGGTCAGGCTCGCATCGCGGGTCCAACCCCGCGTGCGCGGGGATCACGTCTTCCTGGAGGACACCGGGATCGACTATCTGGGTCCAACCCCGCGTGCGCGGGGATCACGGCCTCGGCGAGCAGCGCCTCCAGCCGGCGGAGGGTCCAACCCCGCGTGCGCGGGGATCACACCGAGGGCGTGCGGGAGGTTCACCGAGATCCGGGTCCAACCCCGCGTGCGCGGGGATCACAGGACGTACTGGGGGTGCGCGTCGAAGTAGGAGGGTCCAACCCCGCGTGCGCGGGGATCACTCGCCGCCCATCTTCCGCTTGACGAGCTGGTCGGGTCCAACCCCGCGTGCGCGGGGATCACGTGGTGAGCGCGGCGAGGAAGGTGTCGATCCAGGGTCCAACCCCGCGTGCGCGGGGATCACATCGCGCCGGACGCGACCAGGACCCAGCGGATGGGTCCAACCCCGCGTGCGCGGGGATCACAGCGTGTTCAGGGTCGGCGCCCCGGCGGCCTCGGGTCCAACCCCGCGTGCGCGGGGATCACGGCTTGGAGATGACGACCAGGCGGCCGCCGACGGGTCCAACCCCGCGTGCGCGGGGATCACCAGCGAGGCGAGGGCAACCTGTCGAAGTACGCGGGTCCAACCCCGCGTGCGCGGGGATCACAACGGCTGCTCGCCGTCGACGCGCAGGAGAGCGGGTCCAACCCCGCGTGCGCGGGGATCACCCCCCGTCCCCGGACTTCTCCGCGTTGATGAAGGGTCCAACCCCGCGTGCGCGGGGATCACGGCGACGGCCTGCTTGGCGTCGTCGATCAGCAGGGTCCAACCCCGCGTGCGCGGGGATCACTCCAAGGGCGGCGCCCCGGCGGACTCGTACAGGGGTCCAACCCCGCGTGCGCGGGGATCACGCCGTCTTTCGACACCACATGGCCTTTGGCCAGGGTCCAACCCCGCGTGCGCGGGGATCACCAGCACGGGCGCGGCGAGGGTGTAGGCGAGTCGGGTCCAACCCCGCGTGCGCGGGGATCACCGAGCATCACCGCCGGCCGCCACCTGGAACCGGGGTCCAACCCCGCGTGCGCGGGGATCACCTGGAAGCCGGCGGCCGCCATGAACGCGTGCAGGGTCCAACCCCGCGTGCGCGGGGATCACGACCGGCGGTGTCCGCCAGGCGCCGCAGCGGCGGGTCCAACCCCGCGTGCGCGGGGATCACGAACCGAATCCCGTGAAACTGCGGGAAGCGGAGGGTCCAACCCCGCGTGCGCGGGGATCACCAGCTCGATCGCCTCCAGCGGCAGCATCAGCGGGGTCCAACCCCGCGTGCGCGGGGATCACCCTCTGACCGGACGCGATGTCGAGGGCGTGGAGGGTCCAACCCCGCGTGCGCGGGGATCACACGACCCCCAGCACGGGGCCCTTCCATCCCCCGGGTCCAACCCCGCGTGCGCGGGGATCACCCGGGATCGGATTCGCCGGCTCGTACGCCGCCGGGTCCAACCCCGCGTGCGCGGGGATCACTTGTGCGCCGCGTCGATGCGGCCGGCGTAGTCGGGTCCAACCCCGCGTGCGCGGGGATCACGGCTCGGCCCAGGTCCTCACCCTGTCTGCGAAGGGTCCAACCCCGCGTGCGCGGGGATCACATCCGCACGACCGACGCGCTCGCCGCCTCCATGGGTCCAACCCCGCGTGCGCGGGGATCACAGGAGCTGACCAGCGGCTTTATCCGGTCAGGTGCCTGTTTTTGCTTACTTCCCAGGATTGCGACATTGAGCATTTATCTCGCATAGCGGATTTCGATGAACCTCTATTCTGCATGCCCATGCCTGCCGCTCCGGACCTCCCCAAGGGTGCCGTCTCCTATCTGCCGCCGAATCTGCGGCGCTTGGACGCCTTGCTCCACCCCTGCTGGGGAACCGCAGGCGTTCGCTGCGCCGGGCGGCCCGAGGCGGGGTTCGGGCGGCGGATCAGTGTCAGCCCCTCGTGGTCGGTGGGGTGCCACGCGTGATCGTGGGTTTCGAAGGTGTAGCCCTGCTCGTTGTTCGTCTGATAGGCGAGCAGAGCACGGCCTTGGTCGGCGTATTGACGGACCTCGTTCCAGAGCGCCTCGCGGATGCGGGCCGAGGGAGAGCCGAGGAAGACTCCCGGAGAGATCTCCAGAAGCCAGCGGGTGAGAAACCCTCTCAGGCCGACCGGGCAGTTGGTGAGAACGATGACGGTCACCAGATGATCTCATTGCCGTAGTTGCGGCCGCCTTGGACATGTACGTCCCCGTCGGACTGGAGGGTGACACGGTCCTCGGCCTCATCGCCCGTGTCGCGGGTGCCGTCGAATCCGAGGAGGTCCTTGATGTCCCGGACACAACGGTCCAGCAGGCGCGTCTCGTTGATGCGGTCGCGGAGCAGCCGTCGCGTGCGGGCCGCGACATCCTCCTCGCCTTCGACGGCCGCGTCGAAGGCGGCCGGGATGGCGATCTCGGTCCGGTAGAAGTCGGCCACGTCCAGCACGAACGAGCGCTCGTGTCCGGAATGGACGAAACCGAGACCAGGTGAGCAGCCGAGCGCCGCGACGACGGCGTGGGCGATGCCGTACATGCACTGGGCCGCCGCGGTGATGCCCTGGTTGGGGGCGTCGCCCGCGGAGAAGTCGTCGCGGTGGAACTCCCGGCGGACCCAGGGCACGCCGGTACGGACCGATTCCTCGCGGTAACGGGCCTTGACGCGCCCTCCCTCCATGCTGAGGAGTTCCTGGCGGGTGCGGCCTGCCGGGTCCTGGTCGGGGAACCGGAGCCGGTACATGGCCCGCGCCACGTCCAGCCGTGTCCGCCGGTTGGCCCAGGCCGTGGCCTGTGCTTCGACCAGGCCGGAGGAGCGGGTGAGGGCCCGGCCGCCCGCGTAGTAGCGCACCCCGTGCTCGCCGACCCAGGCCACGCCGGCGCCGGAATCGCCGAGGACGGACATGGCCTGATGGGTGATGCGCGTTCCCGGCCCGAGGAGCAGGGTGCCGATGGTGGCGGACGGGATATGCGTCACCCCGTCGGCGTCCTCCGCCGTGATGGCGTTGGACTCCCGGTGCACGGTGCACCGTTCCAGATAGACGAATGAGATGCGGTCACCGATCCTGGCGAGTTCGCGTGGCGAGGAGGCTCCCCGCCGGCCGATGGTGCCCATCGTTCACCGCACCGGGGCGAGCGTCATGAGACCGCAGCCGTACGCCTTGGCCTTGCCCAGGCCGTGGGTGAGTGTGCGGCGGAAGACGTCCGGGTCCGTGACGCGCAGCCGGCCGTCGAAGGTGGCCCTGGTGATGCGTACGTCGTCACGGCCGGACCTGGCGGGAGACCTGCGGAACTGGAGGGCGCGCTGATCGCGGACGATCAATTCGTGTTCGTCACCCCGTTCCACGAGTTGCCGTTCCACCGGCTTCCGCACCACCTCGAACCCCGCCCGCTCCTGGCGTTCGATGAGCCAGCGCGTCTGATGCCGTGGAGTCCGGTGCGCGGCTCGCTTCGTCTCCTCGCCCTCGGCGCTGTGCTGGTGATGGATGTTGTGCACGGGGTTCGCCGTGAGCCGGAAGCCCCAGGTGTCCCCCTCGGCGAGTGCGTCGAGGAACGGCCCGTACTCGAAAGTGGTCCAGCCGGGTTCACCGGCGGCGGGCCAGCCCGCCTGCTCGACCAGATGGGTCAGGTCGGGGCGGGTGGGACTGGCGATGAACAGCCGGGTCTCGGTGGGGGTGTCGTGGTCCACTCGCCAGAGCACCCGGGGGCCCGATCCGTCCCGCGGCGGAGGCACCGGGAAGGACATGTTCACCGCGCCGTGCAGGAGATGCGGTGAGCCGAGGAGTCGCCGGGCATCGGATCGGGCGGTGTTGACGCGGAAGCGGGTCAGATACATCAGGTGGTCCTCGGTGCTGCGGGCGAAAGCCCCTCGGTCGGATCGTGGGCCGGTGGCCGTACGGGCACCGGCTCGCCCCAGCGCACACCGCGCAGTCCGTAGCGCCGGTGGCGGGAATCAAAACTCAGCGGAAGGTCACGGAGCGTGACGTCCGGGGTCTCTCCGGCCGGACAGTCGAGCAGAACCTCCAGCGGCTCCGGCCCGGTGCCCGGAACCCTCTCCGGGCGCCTGTCGCCGGAGAACTGATTCCGGTACCACCTCGACGCCTGCCATTCCGCTCTCTCCAACGCGTCCTTGAGGCTCGTCTCCAGCGGCTCCGACATCGGAATCGGCTGTGCCGGAGGGCAGGAGCGCCGGCCGAGGTAGGGCAGGAAGACCGGGTCCAGCAGCGCCTCGTACAGCGCCCGGATGAGTCCGGGCTCGCCCGCGACGCCCGCGACGAAGACCGCGTCCGCGAGGTAGAAGCGTTCGGAGAGCGGCATGGACTTGCCCGAGTCGGCGTGGTGCGCGGTCTGGAAGTCACGCATCCGGCTGCCGGGCTGATCGATCCGTACACCGAACTCCAGCGCGGCGAGATCGGAAGGATCCGCCTCCCGGGAACGCCCCTGGGCACCGGCCAGGAGCCCGAGGACGCCGCTCTTGGTGGGTGCGTTCTCGGTGGTGCGGCGGGTGAAGCGGGCCGCCGAACCCCAGGCCTGGAGGGGCCCCGCGAGCCGCAGCAGCAGCACGCTCATGCTCCGGTCTCCGGCTGGGTGCTCTCCCCGGCCTTCAGCCGGGCGGCCACCGCCGCTCCCACGGCCGTCACCAGTTCGGAAAGAGCCAGCTCTTCGCCCAGGGAGGAGAGAGCTTCGGTGTCCTGACCGACCCGCAGCACCCAGGTCCCTCCCTTGTCCGTGAGCCCGAACGCCTTCTCCAGCTCGGGTACGTACGTGGCGAGCCGTTCGCAGCTCCGGCGCAGGAAGCCGCCCTCCTCAGCCGTCTCCACGGGCTCCTCGAAGGCCCCGACGAAACTGATCGGGCGCCGGGTACGGAGCTTGACGATCACCGCCGCGGGCAACGTGTGATGGCCGAAGGTGTTGATCTTCCCGGTGGGGAGCGAGGTGATGAATCCTTCGATGAAGGCCTCCACGGCCCGCCTGGTGGGGTCCGCGGACGGTGTCCGGTCCTCGCTCAGACCACCCAGGTTCTCCTGGAGCTGGTTGGCGTCGACCGCCGCGTAGCGGTAGAGGGTCGACGAGTTGAAGTCGACGGTGCCGATCATGCCGGCGCCCGTCTCGGCGTCCGTGTTCTTATCGTCGACGGCCGTGAAGTAGTCCGACTCGACCTCGACCGCGTGCACACTCAGGGCATGGGCCACCTGGGCTGCCGCGTCGACGTTGAGATCGGTCGAGTCCGCCACCATACGGCCGAAGAGGGCGATGTCCACCGAGTGCCCGGTGTCCACCGACCGGCGGGCGCGTGCCTTGTTCTCCCTGGTCCTGAAGAACTCCTTGAGCGTCTTGAGATCGCCGTCCGCCGCGCCTTCGACGGCGAGAGCGGCCAGCGCGTCGAACTGACGGCTGCTCAGGAACATCAGATAGGTCGATTCCGGGGCGGATTCGGCCTCATCTCCGCCTCCGCCCTTCCTTCGCTTGGGGACCGCGAGCTTCACTCCCGTCGCGGTCGCCAGGGTCTCCGCGGCCAACTCCTCGGCCGCTGCCGGGGAGAGCGACGTGTCCAGGACGGAAATCCTCTCCGCCAGTACCTCGACCACCCGCTTCGTCCGGACCCCCAGCTCGGAGGGGTCGAGCAGTTCGGAGAAGGCCGTGCGGGTGGCACGCTTCCATGCCTGGCTGGAGACCCGGGCCCGGCGCCTGCCGCCGTAGACGGCCGACTTCGGCGTACCGGTGTCGTCCCGGTTGAGGTTGCTCGGAGGGACGGTCTGGAGAACGTGGATGTCGATGATGGTCCGGTTCATGAACGCTCGGTTCCTCTGTGTGCTCGACGAAGGAAAGGACAAGGGGAGAGGGAAGGGGACGGCAGGGACACGGGGTGATCAGTCCCCCGGGCCGTAGTCGTCGTCCGTGCTGCCGGAGCTCAGGGACGGGTCGATCGCGTCGCTCCCGTCGCCCCCGTTCCGCGCTGTGCTTCCGCGGCGGGGGGCGGCGAGGTGGAACTCCCGGCCCCACTCGCGCCGCACTGCCGCGCGTTCCGACGGCGTCTGCCAGCGGCAGAGCTGATCGGCCAGGCGCCCGTAGTCGAGCGGCACCTGCCCTCCGCGCAGCAACAGCACGATCTCCCGCAGCCGGACGGCCACCGACGCGATGGAATCGGCGGTACCGACCCGGACGAGCCGCTTGCGCAGCGGTTCGTTCTCCGCGTCGTCGGAGCCGGGCTTCTCTTCCGTCCGCTTCCGGATGAGCGTCCGGACCGCGCCCCCCAAGGTCGCCCCGGTTCTGTGCATGTCGCTGTCGCGGACGGATTGCTGGTGCAGGGCCCAGAGCGTCACCGCCAGGTACACCGCTTCCTCGGCGTGTTCCCGGCGTACGCGCATGCTGCTTTCCGCGAGGGCGTCGCCCAGTTCCTCCAGTCCTCCCAGGCCCCAGTGGTCCTGCACCGTGTGCGCGGTCTGCCCGGCGCCGCGCCGCAGCCGGGCGAGCTCCGCCACCGCGGCCGGGTTGTCCTGGCGGTAGCCGCGCTGAAGCCGGGAGACGCAGCGGGCAGCGGCTACGCCCGCCGGACCGGGCCCGTGCTGCCGCCGGACCGGGGACTGACCGGCGGGCTGCCGGGGTGCGGGTTCTTGTTCCATCGTGGTCATGCGGAGTGCTCCGTGGCGTCGGTGCGAGGGTGGTGTTCGCAGGGGAGTGAACGGCTTGTCAGGTGGGCGGTCGCGGGGGAGCACCGGCTTCCGGCAGCGGATCGCCCACCGGAAGGATCTTGTTGATCCTGGTCCGGAACCACAGATCCGCGCGGGCGTCGTCCACCCAGCGCTTGCCCGTTCGCGGGAGATCGATGATGCGCCCTTCCGCCGCGGCCGGGCCCGCGGTGTCGAGCAGCTGCCGGCCGAGGCGATGGACGATCCGCCGCACGGTCACCTGCCATGAGGCACGGTCGGCGACCGGGTCGTCGCTCCTCCCGAGGTTCCGCAGCCACTGCCGGTAGGGACCGTCCAGCGCCCCGAACCCCAGGTCTCGGGCGATCTCCGTCAGTGGGACCGGGTCCGATCCTGCGGCGCGCGCGAGATTGCCCGCGAGGTGTCCCAGCGCGGTCACCGCCTGCTCCGCGTCCGAGACCGCGTCCACCGCCGCGGCGCCGTGGAACGGCCGCTCCTCGTGGAGCAGGACGACGGGCAGCGTGACCCCGTCGTCGACGACCTCGTCCACGACGGACTGCTGAGTCCCGTACACCGCCCCCACCAGTCGTACCCGGATGAGGGCGCCCTGCGGCAGCACACCTTCGGTGGTGAGCAGGGCGAGCCACTTCACGACTCCCGAAGGAAGAGTCTGCGGGGTGCCGCGCCCTGTTCCGTCCGACGGGGAGCGCTGCGCGTACAGCAGGCTGCCGAGCCCCCGCCACGCGGCGCGGGTGGGGTCGTGCTGCCGCGGCATGTAGACCAGCGGACGGCCCAGCTTCTTCTCCTGGGGGGCGCTGCGGCGCCAGCCGGACATGGGCTCCGACTTCCACCGGTCGTGCGGGGTGAGCGGGTCGCCGTAGCCGAGGACGACCCCGGTGACGGCGAGGCCGGCGCGGTCGGCGTCGTCCTCGGTGTGCAGGAGGACACGCCGTGACTGCCAGGTGTAGAGATCGCGGGGGCCGGAGGGCCGGCGGACCTCGGGGTCCTCCGCGATCCGGCCGGGGCCCGGCGCCTCCTCCCGGCGCCAGACCGGCATGTCCCCGCGCCGGTCGACGGTGAGCAGGTCCTCGTCCGTGGGGATCAGGTTCAGCAGCAGGGTCTCGTGCAGGGACTCTCCCTCGGCGAAGACACCACCGAGGTTGCCCGCCCAGCCGGTGCCCTGGGGGTAGACCCTGCCGCCCGTGGTCCGGTCGTCACCGGCCATACCGGACTTGATCCCCGACGGGTCGAAGGCGTGTGTGTGCACCAGCCACCGGGCGGCCTCGGCGAGAGAGAGCCGGTCCGCACCGGGGCGGCGCATGGCGAAGAAGGGGTCCCCGTTCGGAACGTCGGCGACGATCCGGTTCAGTGAGGCGACCTCGTTCTTCTCCGTGTGCAGGCCCGCCGTCTGGAAGAAGGGGCGCTCGGCGTGGAGCAGGTCGAACCGGTCCTGATGCCGGGCGAGATACCCGGGCACAGCGGAGAAGGGGTCCGCCGCATGCCACAGCTCCTCCCAGTCCTCCATCTCCGCGGGTCCTTCCACCGCGTCGTGGAGGATCGCCAGCAGCAGCCGGAGGAGCGCGAACTCCTGTGTGGGCAGATCACCCACGAGACGCCGCAGATCACGGGCGTGTGCGAAAACCTCCAGCAGCGAGAGTTCCGCCATGGTGCCGTCGAGGCGCTGGACCGGCAGCCACGGCCGGGAGACCAGGTCGAATGAGTTCGGCACGGGATCAGGCACCTTTGCTTCCGGTGTGCCGACGGGAGTCACCCGAAGTCCGTCGGCACGGCTGTATCGGAGGTCGAAGCCTGTCAGACGGGTCTGCCGATCCTCGTTCAGGACGAGAAGCAACTCCCCTGCCAGCCAAGGGCATTCCTTGACCTGCCAGGCCGGAACGGCGAATCGCTCCAGCTCGGCGATGGTCCGGTCGATCGCCCACGGCTTGGAGAACTGCCAGGGCAGTGTCAGAGCGCTCGCGGCGACGGCCTCGGCGGCCCAGCGCGGCGGAGGCGCGTGCTCGGGCAGCTCCAGCCCGCCCCTTCCGCCGTCGAGCCAGTCGACGGTGGTCAGCCGGCCGTCCCGGCGGCGCTGGATGACCAGCACCTCCAGGCTCTCCTCGCTGTCGCGTACCTGAGCGCGCCCCTCGCGGGTGTCGTCCGCGTCGCCCGCGTTCGCGTCGAGCCAGCCGATCACCGGGCGTCCGGCCCGGCGGACGGGTCCCAGACGGAAGGCATCGGCGTTCTCCCGTTTCGCGGCGAGGCCGTTGAGGTACGCGCGACGGTGATCGGCCAGCGCGGAAGCCCAGTGCCCGGGGCCGACCGGACCGTCCCCGTAGGCGGACTGGACCAGCGGGCTGATGTGGTCGGGCAGGACGAGCGGAGCCCCGTCCAGATACGGGCCGAGGACCGCGAGCGCCCGCAGCAGCGTGTGCGGCCCCCGGTAGACGCCGAGCGAGCCGGGCACGGGCACGGGAGGGTCGGCCCGCCAGTCGGCGCCGGTGACCAGACACCGGGCCCGGGCCAGCCGGGGCGGGCGGGAGCGCGGATGGCGGTGCAGCCGCCCCATGCGCTGGAGCATCAGGTCCACCGGCGCCAGGTCTGTGACGAGCAGATCGAAGTCGATGTCGAGCGACTGCTCGACCACTTGACTGGCCACGACGATGTGCGGCCCGGTGGGACGCTCCCCGTCCGGACCGAAACGCTCACGCAACTCGGTGTCCTTGCCCGCCCGGTCGGCCGCGAGGAACCGGGAGTGCGTCACGGTCACGGCGTCGGCGCCGAAGTGAAGCCTCAGCCGTTCCGCGGCCTCCAGCACCCGGTCGACGGTGTTCCGTACGACCAGTGCGCAGCCGCCGTCCCGGAGTTCGTCCGCCAGCCGCCGAACCAGCAGCGACAGATCGTCGTCCACTCTCTCCAGCAGCACCTCGGTGCGGCGGCCCGTGGCCGGGTCCGGGCACGCGGTCGTCACGGCCGCCCCGGGGGCCACAGCGGTGAGCAGCGGGTACGCGTCCTCCGGTACGTCCGTGACGCCCCCCGGGTGACCCGCTTCCTCTCCCGCGTAGGCCGCCGCGAGCTCCCTCCTCCGGCCCGCGGGAAGCGTCGCCGACAGCAGCACCACCGGTACTCCGTACGCCGCCAGCCATTCCAGCACCCGGTCGAGGTAGGCGTTCATATAGGCGTCATAGGCGTGGACCTCGTCGATGATGACGACCTTGCCCGCGACCGCCAGATGCCGCAGCGCCAGATGCCGGCTCTTGAGCCCGGCGAAGAGCACCTGGTCGATCGTCCCCACCGCGAATGACGAGAGCAGAGCCTTCTTCCGCCCCCGCAGCCACTGGTGCGCGTGGAGTCCCGAGGGGCCGGAGCGGACGGCCGCCCCGGGACTGGGCACGGCATCCGTACGGTCCGGCTCGACGGCGGCGATCGTACGGTCCCCGGCACGCATCAGTCCTGCCCAGACCTCATTGAGCGCCGACTTCGCGTGTGCCAGTACGACGGAGCGCGGGCCGTCCGGGGGAAGGCGGTCGAGCCAGCTCAGCAGACGCGGGAACATCGCGTCTCCCGTGGCCCGGGTCGGCAGCGCCACCAGACAGCCACCGGCCCCGGTCCTGGCCGCAAGGATCTCCGCCGCCGCGAAGGCCGCCTCCGTCTTGCCCTCGCCCATCGGCGCCTCGATGATCAGCAGCCCGGCCGCGGGCATCGCCCGGGCCATCCGTACCGCCTCCTCCTGCACCGGCCGGATCACCGCACCGTCCGGCAGTGCGAAGCGATCCCTGAACAACTCGGCCGCCGTACCCTCCGGTTCCGCCGCCGTCCAAGGCCCCGGCAGGTCGAGCCCGGCCCACGCCGCCGACAGGCGCCGGGCCTCTCCCTCCGGGCCCCGCGGCGACCAGGACGAGGGGTCGTACGGAAACAACTCCGTTGAGCTCGCGATCCAGTCGGAGACGATCACCAGGCCTGTCAGCACCACCTGCACCGTCTGCGGCAGGCGCACCGACGACCAGTGCCGGAACCGGTCCGTGACCCCGGCGACCTGGGCGCAGGCGTCCATCAACTCGTACTGCACGGAACGCCATGTGTCCTCGCTCGTCCCCGGGGTCCGGAGCAGCCGGGGGCGGAGCCGGAGATCGTGGATCTGCTGGTGGTCCGGCGGCGTCCCGTGATGGCCACCGGCCACCACGGCGAACTGCCCGGAGAAGCGGTCGGCCATTCCGAACCGCTCGGAAAGCCATTCCTGGAGAAGGAGTTGACTCGCCAGCCCGTGCGGAGCCATGCGCCGGTCGGTGCCGAACTGCTTCTGATACGGCATTTCCAGCCCGGCCGACCGCATACGATCCGCCAGACCCTCCACCTGGCAGGCAAAGGCCACCGTTGCCTTCCCGACGTCATGGGTGGCGGCGAGGAAGACCATCAGGCGACGTGCGTCGTCGGCGCCCCCGGGCAGCACTTCGGCGACAAGTGTCTTCACACGGTGGGGTACCCATTCATCCCACAACACCCCCGCCACGGCGGCACTGTCCGCCATGTGGCGCCATAGGGGGAGCCACTCTTCGGTCTGCCTGTCGTGCTTTCCCCAGGCTCGCCTGGCGGCGGGGGAAAGGAGATCGAAGGGCGACCCGGAGCCGGGATCGTTCGCACTCGGTACTGAATATGGCATGGCTGCATACCCCCGCCGGGCTGTGGTGTTCCGAATGAGTCCGTAAAGAGACTGAAGTCGGGTCTGGACGGTCGCGCTTTCGAAGGCCCGCGCGCGTAATGGGCTCGGTCGTCGACAGCCCCGGGGGGCCGTAGCCGTCCGAGGGCGAGTGCCGACATGGGGACAGCGTGTTCCACAAGGGTTTGGAACGGGTCCGGTGTGAACCACCTCGTGGCCGCTGGGCGCCGGTCTCCCTGTCGCTTGCGCAGGCCACCGGTGCGTGGGCGTCTTGCTCCCGGGAGGGCCGGACTGCGGCAACATCCACACAACTGCCGCCCCGGCCCGGCAGTTCACCGCGGAGGCTCTCCCTGGTCGGCCCCCCGAGCGGACTCCCCACCCCAACGGTCCAACTTGTCGGGTCGGTCAATGAGCACGAGGGCCGCTGGGCTCAAACGCCGAACCAGGCGAGGATCAGGGCGCCTGCGGAGCCGGGAATCGGCTAGACGCCATGAGCGGAGGAGCAGGGGCCGAGGCCTCTGCCCCTCTGTCCCCTAGCGACGACGACCACGACCACGACCACCGCGATGCCCCAGACCCACGTCGTGACGGGCGAGGGAGCAAGGGGTGCCGACGCGACCACTGCCGTGAGCAGCGCGACCACCGCCCCGCGCCGATCGCGGCCGTCGCCCTGGTTATGACTGTTCGCCACGTTGTTCCCCTGAGAGGTGCTCACCGATGAGGACGGGAGGAGGGCAGAACTCGCCCGTGCGACGGGCCGATTGATCCCCCTGGACCGGGGGCCGCCTCATCACACCAAGTAACTTAGCGCATCCGTAGAGTGGCTGACGCCAGATCGAGCGGCCCGCATTCCCCCAAGGGGCCACGCTCCTCAGGTGATCGGAGTAGACAGACGAGAGGTTCATGGTTGAGGACTAGGAGCGATCGCCGACTGGCCACGCAGATTGAAGATCGATCCAGCCCCGCGGGCGCGGGGAGCACAGGCACCCCAGAGGTTCATGGGGGTCAGCCCCACAGCGGCGGGGACGGTCTCCTCTGTGCGTTCGTCCACGGCTACGCGGACACGGAAGGGCGAGTGCACGCCCCACAGGGGTGGGGCCAGCCTACAGATGGATCTCGTCGACGCATCTGCAAGCGAGGTCAAGTAGTCCCTGCCGGATCGGCGCGACGCTCGTAGCGGGTGCGGAGTCGCTTGAACTGGTGGAGTCAAGCACCCAGGTGCGAGGCTCTTCGTCGTCTTGGGATGCTCGACTCCGCCCCGGGAACGGATCCGCATGCGTTCATGGTCGCCTGCGTGTCTTCCGCCCCGTCGAGCGCGTGGGCCCCGCCTCTCTCGCGAGAGGCGGGGCCCGTTGCGCGCCGGGTCGGGGCCCGGCGGGTGCGGTGCGTCAGTTGCGGATCAGGTTCCGCAGGACGTACTGCATGATGCCGCCGTTGCGGTAGTAGTCGGCCTCGCCGGGGGTGTCGATGCGGACGACCGCGTCGAACTCGACACCGGTGTCGGTGGTGACCTTGACCGTGCTCGGCGTGGTGCCCTCGTTCAGCTCGGTGATGCCCGCGATGGAGAAGGTCTCCTCGCCGGTCAGGCCGAGCGAGTCGGCCGTCTGGCCGGCCGGGAACTGGAGCGGGAGGACGCCCATGCCGATGAGGTTCGAGCGGTGGATGCGCTCGTACGACTCGGTGATGACGGCCTTGACGCCGAGGAGCGCGGTGCCCTTGGCGGCCCAGTCGCGGGACGAGCCGGAGCCGTACTCCTTGCCGCCCAGGATGACCAGCGGGGTGCCGGCGGCCTGGTAGTTCTGCGAGGCGTCGTAGATGAAGGAGACCGGGCCGCCGTCCTGCGTGAAGTCACGCGTGAAGCCGCCCTCGGTGCCCGGCGCGATCTGGTTGCGCAGGCGGATGTTGGCGAAGGTGCCGCGGATCATGACCTCGTGGTTGCCGCGGCGCGAGCCGTAGGAGTTGAAGTCACGGCGCTCCACACCGTGCTCGGTGAGGTACTTGCCGGCCGGGGTGTCGGCCTTGATGGCACCGGCCGGGGAGATGTGGTCGGTGGTGACCGAGTCGCCGAGCTTCGCGAGCACGCGGGCGCCCGTGATGTCGGTGACCGGGGTGGTCTCCATCGTCATGCCCTCGAAGTACGGGGGCTTGCGGACGTAGGTCGACTCGGCGTCCCACTCGAAGGTGTTGCCGGTCGGGATGGAGAGCGCCTGCCACTGGGCGTCGCCCGCGAAGACGTCCTGGTAGGACTTGTTGAACATGTCCTCGCCGATGGCGTTGGCGACGACGTCGTTCACCTCGGCCTCGGTGGGCCAGATGTCCGTCAGGTAGACCGGGTTGCCCTCGGTGTCGGTGCCGAGCGCGTCCTTGGTGATGTCCACCTTCATGGAGCCCGCGATGGCGTACGCGACGACCAGCGGCGGGGAGGCCAGGTAGTTCATCTTGACGTCGGGGTTGATGCGGCCCTCGAAGTTGCGGTTGCCCGAGAGGACCGAGGTCACGGCCAGGTCGTGGTCGTTCACCGCCTTGGAGACCTCCTCCGGCAGCGGGCCGGAGTTGCCGATGCAGGTGGTGCAGCCGTAGCCGACGAGGTTGAAGCCGACCTTGTCGAGGTACGGGGTGAGGCCCGCCTTGTCGAAGTAGTCGGTGACGACCTTCGAGCCCGGGGCGAGGGTGGTCTTGACCCACGGCTTGCGGGTCAGGCCCTTCTCCACGGCCTTCTTCGCGACGAGCGCGGCGGCGACCATGACGTACGGGTTCGACGTGTTGGTGCAGGAGGTGATGGCCGCGACCGTCACCGCACCGTGGTCGAGGGTGTAGGTCGAGCCGTCGGGGGCGGTGACCTGGACCGGGTTCGACGGGACTCCGTTGGAGACCGCCGGGGCGTCGGAGGCCGGGAAGGACTCCTGGCCGGCCTCGTCGGCGGTGGCGACGTAGTTGCGCACGTCCTGGGCGAACTGCGCGGCGGCGTTCGCGAGGACGATGCGGTCCTGCGGGCGCTTCGGGCCGGCGATCGACGGGACGACGGTGGAGAGGTCGAGCTCCAGCTTCTCGGAGAAGTCGGGCTCCGCCTTCGGGTCGAGCCAGAGGCCCTGCTCCTTGGCGTACGCCTCCACGAGCGCGACCTGCTGGGCCGAACGGCCGGTCAGGCGCAGGTAGTTCAGGGTCTCGTCGTCGATCGGGAAGACCGCGGCGGTGGAGCCGAACTCGGGCGACATGTTGCCGATGGTGGCGCGGTTCGCGAGCGAGGTGGCGGCGACGCCCTCACCGTAGAACTCGACGAACTTGCCGACGACGCCGTGCTTGCGCAGCATCTCGGTGATGGTGAGCACCAGGTCGGTGGCGGTGGTGCCGGCCGGCAGCTCGCCGGTCAGCTTGAAGCCGACGACGCGCGGGATGAGCATGGAGACCGGCTGGCCCAGCATGGCGGCCTCGGCCTCGATGCCGCCGACGCCCCAGCCGAGCACACCGAGGCCGTTGACCATGGTGGTGTGGGAGTCGGTGCCGACAAGGGTGTCGGGGTACGCCTGGCCGCCCCGGACCATGACGGTGCGGGCCAGGTGCTCGATGTTCACCTGGTGGACGATGCCGGTGCCCGGGGGGACGACCTTGAAGTCGTCGAAGGCGGTCTGGCCCCAGCGCAGGAACTGGTAGCGCTCCTTGTTGCGGCCGTACTCCAGCTCGACGTTCTCCGCGAAGGCGGAGTTGGTGCCGAACTTGTCGGCGATGACGGAGTGGTCGATGACCATCTCGGCCGGGGAGAGCGGGTTGATCTTCGCCGGGTCACCGCCGAGGGCGGCGACGGCCTCGCGCATGGTGGCGAGGTCGACGACGCAGGGGACACCGGTGAAGTCCTGCATGATCACGCGCGCCGGCGTGAACTGGATCTCCTGGCTGGGCTGGGCCTGGGAGTCCCAGCCGCCGAGCGCCCGGATGTGGTCGGCGGTGATGTTCGCGCCGTCCTCGGTGCGGAGCAGGTTCTCCAGGAGCACCTTCAGGCTGTAGGGAAGGCGCGCGGAGCCCTCCACCTTGTCCAGCCGGAAGATCTCGTACGACTCGTCACCCACGTGCAGCGTGCTGCGGGCGTCGAAGCTGTTCGCCGACACGACAGTCTCCTTCATCAAAGTGCGCGTACTACCGTCATGCTGCCGCCACGACCCCTCGCCGATCCGCTAAGGTAGGGCTTAGTTAGGTAACCCTTACCGCCGGGTGGCAGCAGTACGCCGTAAGCAGTTATCTCGATGTCGAGATAACTCTAATGCATCCCCGGCGATCGGTCATGTCCGGCCCGCCCGATCCACCGCGGCGAAGTAGCGGCCCAGGGCCTCCCGGGTGTCCGGGGTGAACGGGTCCTCCCGCACCGCCCGGAGGAGTTCGGACTCCGACAGCCAGCCGTGCCACGCCACCTCGTCCGGGTCGGGGTCCGGAGCCTCGGACAGGACGGCCTCGTGCACGGCGAGCCAATGCGGGCTGAGCCCGCCGCGGCTCAGGAACTTCACGACGAAGCGGACCGGTGCCCGCACGCCCAGCTCCTCGACCAGTTCGCGCGCCGCGGCCTCCCCGTAGGTCTCGCCCACGGCGACGGCGCCGCCGGACATCGCCTCGTAGTGCCCGGGAAAGCGGTCGAGGTGCCCGGCACGGCGCTGCACGAGGATCCGGCCCTCCCGGTCCCGGCACACCGTCACGGCGATCCGGTGCGGCCAGCCCCTGCGGACGGCCTCGGCCCGGCCGACCACCGCCACGACCCGGTCCCGCTCGTCCACCCGCTCGACCTTCTCGCCTCCCCCGCCTCCCCCGCCCCCCTCACCTCTCTCGCCTCTCTCATCCATCTCGCCCCTCTTGTCCCTCTTGCCACTCTTATCCCTCTTTCCCGCGGGGCCCGTGGAAGGAAATGACGGTGTCATGGCCTCGATCCTGCCCGCGGGCACCGACAGCGGGGCCGCTCAGCGCTCCGCCGTCCCTTTCCCGTCCCCCTGGGGGTTCCGGTCGGTGAGGCGGAGGAGGAGTTCGGCGGCCGCGTAGCGGACCTTGCCGGTGGCGGTGCGCGGGTCGTAGCCGAGGTCGCGGATCAGCGTCCCGTGCCGGGCCTGGAGGGTGGAGTGGTGCATGCCGAGGGTCACCGCGGCGGCACGGAGGCTCTCGGCCTCCACCAGGACCTGGAGCACCCGGGCCGTCCGGGCGTCCAGCCGGGCGAGGGCGGCGACGTCGGGGTGGGGGTCCCCCGGGTCGTGGGCCCGGGCGAGCATGAGCAGCGCGCCGAGGTCGGTGGCGTCGACCACGGGGACCGCGGGTTCGGTGAGCCGCAGCGCGATCACCGCGCTCTCCCAGGAGTCGGGGGCGTGGTCGGCCCGCACCCACGGGCCCAGCCCGGCGGGGCCGCCCGGGGGCGACGCGTCCGCGCGGCGCAGTTCCGCGCGCAGCAGCCCGTACCGGGTCGGAACGGCCGTCGCGGGGCCGGCCGCCGGGGTGCCGTCCGCCCGGGTCGCGACGATCCGGATCGGGGTGGCCGGGGTGAGGCCCAGCCCGGCGAGGGCCGCGATCCGTTCGTCCCGGGGGCGGGCCGGGTCGATGACGGTCTGCAGGGTGCCGGGCGGATGGCGGCGGGCCTCGGTGAGGTCGAGGGCGACGGCGAGGCGTTCGGCGATCAGCGCGTCGGTGGCGTGCGGCGGGCCGACCCGCTCCAGCCACACCGTCCCGGTGGCGCAGGACCGTTCGGCCGCACGGACCGGCGGCTCGTCGGCGGGGGCCCGGCCGTCGGGGTCGCGCCGGCTGACCCGGCCCCGTCGTTCGGCGCCGGCGACGACGCCGGACAGCACGGCGGCACCGCGCAGCAGCCCGTCCGGTCCGGTGCCGGCCAGGACGAGCGCGTCGAAGTGGGCGACCACCTCCAGGATCTCGGCGGCCTCCGGACCACCCGTCCGTCCGACGTGTTCCCGCATCCGCCCGCTCCCGTCACCGGAGTGCCAGCGTACAGCGGCGCGGGACCCGGGCGACGGACGGAGGCGTGGGTACGGACGGGGGCGGACGGGCAGGGACGTGCGGACGGACGGACCGGCGGCTACGAGGCCAGCGGGGCCTGCCCGCCGGACAGCATCCGCGCGGACGGGTCGGGGCCGTGCCGGTCGGTCATGCCGGCGAACGCCTCCTCCAGCTCGCGGTGCACCTCGCGGACCAGCGGCGCGAAGTCGCGGTGGGTGAGGATGTGGAAGCGCCGCTCCAGGATCGCCTCCAGCACCTGCTCGCCGACCACGTCCGGGTCCGCCCCCTGGGCCAGGACGGCACCCATCTGTTCGGTGAGCGCGGCGTCGGGCCCGCTGCCGAGGAGCTTCGCCTGCGCGGCGCCGGCCGTCCGGTTGATCCGGGTGGCCACGGTGCCGGGGTACAGCACCGAGACGCCGATGTCCGTCCCGCGCAGCTCGTCGCGCAGCACCGCCGAGAAGCCGACGCCTGCGATCTTCGAGGAGGTGTACGCGCCCAGGCCCGCGGTCGGCAGCAGGGCGGTCATCGAGGCGGTGTTCACGATGTGCGCGCGCCCACCGCGGTCGCGCATCCGGGGCAGGAAGGCCGAGACCCCGATGAACTGGCCCTCGATGTTGATCCGGTGGATCCAGCGCCAGAGCTCCAGGGACGTCTGCTCGATCGGCCCGCCGCCGGTGACGCCCGCGTTGTTGCACAGGATCGAGACCGGACCGAGCTCCGCCTCCGCCCGGTCGGCCGCGGCCTCCCACTGCCCGGCGTCGCTGACGTCGAGCTCCACCGCGGTGACCGTGCCGCCCGCGGCGGTCAGCTCCCGGGCCGCCTCCGCCGACCGCGCGCCGTCGATGTCCGCGAGCGCCACCCGGGCCCCCGCGGCGACCAGTGCCCTGGTGATCCCGAGTCCGATCCCCGACGCCGCACCGGTGACGAACGCCGTTTCTCCTGCCGGCCAACTCATGACGTGCTCACTCTCTTCACCTGAGCGCGTTCGCGCCCTCCACGGCTTTCGCCGCTGGTTTCGATGCTGGCTCCGGCCCGCCCGCCCCCGGCACCGCCGAACGCGGCGGACTCACGGCCCCCACCCCGCCGTCCGCGCGGGGGAGGCGGACGGATCCTGCCCGCCGCGGCGGCGGGGGCGGGCGGGGCCGGAAGCGGGAAGGGCCCCGCCTCACCCGCACCCCCACCCGTCCGGCCGCGCCCGCGTTGCCGGGGGCGGCGGGCGGGCCGAGGATCGGGCCATGTTCAGCGGCGCGCACATCACCCTCTACAGCCGGGACGCGGAGGCCGATCGGGCCTTTCTCCGGGACGTCGCCGGGCTGCCGGCCGTGGACGCCGGGCAGGGGCTGCTGGTCTTCCGGCTGCCGCCCGCCGAGGTCGCGGTGCTGCCGCTGGGGGACGCCGGGTCGAGGCCCGAGGTCTACCTCATGTGCGAGGACCTGACCCGTACCCTCACCGCCCTGGAGGACCGGGGCGCGGAGATCTCACGGGCCATCACCGAGCAGGAGTGGGGACTGCTCGCGGCGGTACGGCTGCCGAGCGGCACGGAGGTCCCGCTGTACGAGCCCCGTCATCCCACGGCGCTCGACCTCCCCGACCCCGCCAATCCCGCCAAATAGGTACAAACATCATGCACCATCACCCGGACGCACCACCCCGATGATCCAGACCATCTCATATCTGAGATAACGTGACGCCATGGCAGACGACTACCTCGTACGCATCGGCAAGCTCATCCGTGACGCACGGCAGCACCGCGGCTGGACACAGACGCAGCTCGCCGAAGCCCTGGCCACCAGCCAGAG
The DNA here is from genome assembly GCF_014650175.1 of Streptomyces termitum. Lineage (GTDB taxonomy): Bacteria > Actinomycetota > Actinomycetes > Streptomycetales > Streptomycetaceae > Streptomyces > Streptomyces termitum. The sequence goes on along the minus strand of NZ_BMUL01000013.1, from coordinate 121,875 downwards.
CGCCGTCAACCGGATCGAGCGCGGCAACCAGAACATCAGCCTTGAGATGATCGCCCGCATCGGCGAGGCGCTCGACAGCGAGATCGTCTCCCTCGGCTACGCCGGCCCGATGCACCTGCGCGTCGTCGGCCGCCGCCGCCTCTCCGGCTCCATCGACGTCAAGACCAGCAAGAACGCCTGCGTGGCGCTGCTCTGCGCGTCCCTCCTCAACAAGGGCCGCACGGTGCTCCGCCGGGTCGCCCGCATCGAGGAGGTCTTCCGCCTCCTGGAGGTGCTCAACTCCATCGGGGTGCGCACCCGCTGGATCAACGACGGCGTGGACCTGGAGATCGTGCCCCCGGCCGAGCTGGACATGGAGTCCATCGACGCCGAGGCCGCCATCCGCACCCGCTCCATCATCATGTTCCTCGGCCCGCTGCTGCACCGCCTGGACCGCTTCAAGCTGCCGTACGCCGGCGGCTGCGACCTCGGTACGCGCACGATCGAGCCGCACATGATCGCGCTGCGCCGGTTCGGCCTCGACATCACCGCGACCGACAACCAGTACCACGCCCAGGTCGAGCCCGGGATCTCCCCCGACCGCCCGATCGTCCTGACCGAGCGCGGCGACACCGTCACCGAGAACGCGCTGCTGGCCGCCGCCCGCCACGACGGCGCCACCGTCATCCGCAACGCCTCCTCCAACTACATGGTCCAGGACCTGTGCTTCTTCCTGGAGGCGCTGGGCGTCCGCGTCGACGGCATCGGCACCACCACCCTGACCGTGCACGGCGTCCCGGAGATCGACACCGACGTCGACTACTCCCCCTCCGAGGACCCGGTCGAGGCGATGAGCCTGCTCGCCGCGGCCGTCGTCACCGAGTCCGAACTGACCATCCGCCGGGTGCCGATCGAGTTCCTGGAGATCGAGCTCGCCGTCCTGGAGGAGATGGGCCTCGACCACGACCGCACCGCCGAGTACGCCGCCGACAACGGCCGCACCCGCCTGATCGACCTCACGGTCCGCCCCTCCAAACTGGAGGCGCCGATCGACAAGATCCACCCGATGCCCTTCCCGGGCCTCAACATCGACAACGTGCCCTTCTTCGCGGCCATCGCGGCCACCGCCCAGGGCCAGACCCTCATCCACGACTGGGTCTACGACAACCGCGCCATCTACCTCACCGACCTCAACCGCCTCGGCGGCCGCCTCCAGCTCCTCGACCCCCACCGCGTCCTCGTCGAGGGCCCCACCCGCTGGCGCGCCGCCGAGATGATGTGCCCGCCCGCCCTCCGCCCCGCCGTCGTCGTCCTCCTCGCCATGATGGCCGCCGAGGGCACCTCGGTCCTGCGGAACGTGTACGTCATCAACCGCGGCTACGAGGACCTGGCCGAACGGCTCAACTCGGTCGGCGCGCAGATCGAGATCTTCCGGGACATCTGACGCGCGCCCCGGTTGGCAGGATCGTGCACGGCGGCGAGGCAGGAGCGTGCCAACCGGGGGGCTGTGGGGGGCGGAGGATCGCTGGGATGCTTCCGGGGTGGCCGGGTATCCCGTCCCGGGCACTTCCGAGGATTCGGCGCCCACGCGCCGAGGAGGGGGAAACCATGACGCGCACCATCATCGGCAGAGCCGCCCTGGGGATCGCGGCGGCGGCGCTGGCCGTGTCGGCGGCGGTGGGCGCGGCCGGCGCGGGGGCCGGCCACGCCGTCCTGGCGGAGGATCCCTGTCTCGGCGCCCCCACCGGATGCGGGCCGGTCAACGGCTGGCAGGCGAAACCGAACAACTGACTCCGGAGGCCGGCCCGGTGGTCCGGGCGGCGCGCGCCGCGCCCGGACCACCGCCTCTCCATACTCGTCACCGACCGAATGTGGAGCGCCACCGATGCACCGCATGCAGTTCCTGGGGGTCACCCCGGCGGAGGAGAAGACGTACCGCCATCTGCTGAGGCACCCCGGCAGCAGCGCCGAGGAGGTCGTCGCGGCGCCCTGGCAGCCGGACGGGGACGGCGCCGCCGTCGTCCGGCGGCTCAAGGAGCTGGGGGCCGTCGTCGAGAACGGCGGCGCGCTGTGGCCGGAGAAGCCGGAGCTGGTGGCGGGACGGCTGACGGAGCGGCTGCTCACCGAGCTGCACGCCCTCACGCGGGGGCTCTCCGAAGTCTATCCGATGGTGCGCTCCCTGCGGGACGAGGCCGCCTGCGGCAGGAACGGCGGGGCCGGAGCGCCGCCGGACGGCGGGACGGTGGAGCGGATCACCGATGCCGCCGCGCTGCGCGCCCGGGTGGAGGAACTCGCCCGGGGCACCCGCTCCGAGCTCCTCGCGGGCGGGCTCTGCGGGGAGAGGGGCCTCGGGGCCCCGTGGGTGACCGTGCCGCTGTGCCTGGACATGCTGGACCGCGGTGTCGCCGTACGCCTCCTGGTGTGGCGGTCCGCGCTCGGCTCCCCCGCGGTCGTCGCGCATCTGCGCCGACTGGCCGGCGCGGGCGCGCGGGTGCGGGTGCTGCCCTCCTCCGAGGGCCCGATGGTGGTGTACGACGGCGGGACCGTGCTGGTGCCGGTCGTCTCCTCGGACAGCGGCAGGGGCGCGTTCGTGGCGGGGGAACCCGGTCTGGTGAGCATGGTCGTCAACCATTTCGAACGGCTGTGGGCGGACGCCCGGGAGTTCGGGGGCGGTTGACCGCGGCCACCCCTCAGACCCAGCCCCGTTCGCGGGCCAGCAGGGCCGCGTGGGCGCGGTTCTCCGCGCCGAGGAGCCGCATCAGCTCCGATATGTGACGGCGGTAGGTGCGCAGCGCGGAGCCCACCTGGCGGGCGCCCGTCTCGTCCTTGGCCACCGTGCACATCGCCCGCAGCACCTGCACCTGAAGGTCGGTCAGGCGGGGTTCGTCCGGGGGGCCGTCCCCCTGGCCGGCCGCGTCGGCGAAGTCGGCGGCGCCCGCCCACAGCCGTTCGAAGTTGTTGACGACGGCGGTGACGATCCCCTCCTCGCTGGAGCAGAGGGCCCCCCGGGAGGTGACCTTCGGGTCCACCGGGACCAGCGCGGTGTGGCGGTCGTAGACGATCATCAGCTCGCTCAGGCCGTCGAGCACCCTGATCCGGGCCCCGGCGGCGGTCAGTTCCTGGAGGTAGGCGCACGTGGTGTCGTCGGCCACCGCGGTGGCGCGGACCAGGCTGCGCAGGACGACGCCCCGGCGCAGGCAGCGCAGGTCCAGCTCGCGGGAGCGTTCGATGTTCTCCGGGGTGAGCGCGTCGTAGGGCTCGGAGGACAGGACTTCCGTCCGGGCGAAGAAGGCCAGCTCGTCCAGGCGCTCGCGGATGGCCGACAGCCCTATCAGCCGCTCCACCGGGGCCTGTTCGGCGCTCGCCCCGCGGTCGTGCGCCTCGCGTCTCAGGGCGTCCACGAGCGGGGTCGGGTCGGAGAGCGTGCGGATGGTGCCGTACAGCTCGTCCAGGCGCTGCTGGGCCAGCCGGTTGACCACCAGCTCCGGCTTGTGCGGCCACATCCTGCCGCCGTCCTCGTGGATGATCCGCAGCTCCCGCAGGCGCCGCACCGCCGCGTCCGAGACGCGCGGATCCTGCCGTAACAGAACGTGTACGTCGTCGAGTTCGACCCCGGGATTGCGCAACAGGTGCCGGTAGACCTCCTCTTCCGCCGTGCTGAGACCGAGGACCGCCATGTAGTAAACGATCAAGAGGCACTCCGCGGGAGAAGGCAGGTGGGGAGGGGGAGGGGTCCGGTCGGCACGTGACGCACGGATTGTAGAAGGCCCGTGCGCGAAGGGTAAAGGTTTCGCCAGGGGGTGCGGAGGCCCGCGCCGTGAGATCCTCGGGAAACACCCGAACGGGCCGGATGCTGCACCGGGTTGGCCGGATGCGGCCAGCGGGTCTTGTTCCTCCCCGCCGGAGGCACTGCCATATTCGGCCCCGAGGCAGGCGTGGTGCCGATCACACGCCGCCGGGGCACACGGGCCGTCGGCGGCGATCCCCCGTCGGTCCGGGCCGGTCCACGCCTCAGCACCCACACGAGAGGTGACAGAGCCAGATGCTTTTCCGACTGCTGGGTCCTGTGAGAATCGCGGGCGGTGCCGAGATACAGTCGGCCGCCCGCCGCGCCCTGCTCACCGCGCTGCTGCTGCGCCGGGGACAGTTCGTCGGCATGGGTGAGCTGACCGAGCTGCTGTGGGACGAGCCGCCGAGCTCCGCCGTGGCCAACATCAGGAGCCACCTCACCGGACTCCGCCGCGGCCTGGACTCCGCGCGGCCGGGACTGAGCGAGCGGCTGACCACCAGCCGGGGCGCGGAGACCGGGTACGCCCTCACCGTCGACGCGGCCGAACTCGACCTGGCGCGCTTCCTGGAACTCGCCCGCCGGGGCCGGGAACTGCTGGCCGCCGGCGACCACCAGACGGCGGTCGACGTCCTGGACGAGGCCCTCGCCCTCTGGCGCGGCCCCTTCGGCCAGCGGCTCCCGGCCACCCGGTGGTTCCACGCGCACACCGTGGGCCTCGGCAACACCCGCTTCGAAGCCTGTCAGGACTTCTTCACCGCCTCCCTCCTCAGCCACCGCACCGAGATGCTGGCGTACCGCATCGAGACGGTCCTCGCCGAGGCCCCCTACCGGCAGAAGCTGTGGCAGCTGCTCGCCGCCACCTACTGCGCGCAGGGCGACGTGGCGGGCGCGCTGGGCGTGGTCGGGCGATGTCAGGCCGTCTTCGCCGACGAACTGGGCCTGGACGTCCCTCCCGGGGTGGAGGCCATCCGGGCCGCCGCCCTGTCCTGGGACACCGACCGGGCGCACCGCCTGGTGGCCGAGATGGCGCGCCGGTGAGGGCCGGGGTCCTGCCGGGCAGGGCCGGGGCCAGGCGGCGGCTCCTCTCGCTCGCGGCCGGGGAACTGGTCAACGTCCCGTTGCAGACGGCCGTCTGGTTCGGGGTGGCCGGCGTGCCGGCGACCGCCGCGAACCTCCTCGGGTTCGGTCTCGTCGTCCTGCTCCTCCTCGAAGGCGCCGCGTACTGGACGGTCAAACTCCGCACCCTGTCCGCCGGTGCCGGGGCGCCGCTGCCGGGGGCGGCCTGGTTCGCCGCCGCCCGGACGGCGAACACGGTGCTGCTCGGGCTCGGCGTGCCGCTGACCGCGCTCATGGTGGTCGAGGACCCCGGCACCGGGAGCGTCCCGGGCCTGCTGTTCGCCCTCTTCGCCGTTCTGGAGCACGTGAACTACTTCCACACCCAGCTGATGTACAGCACGCCCGAGGACCGGCGCAGCCGCCGCGTGAACGGCCGGCGCCGGGCCCATCTCGCCCGCGACCTGGAGCGGGCCCGGCGGGAGTCCCGTCAGGGCGCGGCCTTCAGGAGTTCGTAGAGGTCGGACGCGGCGGCCCGGGGTCCGTGCACGGCGGCGACCCCGGTGACGTTGAGGACCACCTCGTCCACGCCGATCGCCCGGTAGGCGTCCAGCCGCTGGTGGATCTCCTCCGCCGTCCCGTGGAGGAAGATCCCGCCGTCCACCAGGGCGCGGACGTCGTCGGCCCCGCCGTCGCCGGTGATCCGGATTCCGGCCCGCCGCAGGGCGGCCTGGTAATGGGGGAACTGGATGTGCCCCCCGACGGTCGCCCTCAGCAGCTTCTCCCTGTCCCGGTCGGGGCCGGCCAGCGCCACCGGGACGTACGCGACGACCTTGGCGGGCTCCTCCGGGCGCCGCTCCTTCGCGCCCCGCAGCGCCGGGATCAGGACCTCCTCCAGGTAGGCCGCCGAGGCCAGCCAGGTGATGGCCGTGTCGGCCAGCTCTCCGGCGAGTCCCGCCATCCGCTCGCGCAGCACGCCCAGGCCCAGCGACACCTCCGGCCTGTGGAACGGCAGGAGCTGCGCCTTGGCGGAGAAGTACTCCCCCTCGCGGTCGCTGATCCCGCCGTCGAGGAGGTCCCGGACGATGGTGAGGTACTCCCGGCAGGCGGTGAGCTGGCCGGCGTACGGCCGCCCCATGGCGCAGGTCTGCGCGGCGAGCGAGCCCGGACCGTAGCCGGCCACCACCTCGTGCCCGGTGGCCAGCGCCACCGACCGGGCCTCGACCGCCGCGTTGTACGGCGAGCGGTAGGGCATCAGGGAGACGCCGAAGCCGGCGGACACCCTGATGCCGGCCCCGGCCAGCCAGTTCACGATCTGGTGGCTCTCCAGGACGAGGCCCTGCCCCTGCCACAGCCGGGCCGCGCCGCCCCACCGGACGAGGTTGGCGAAGGGGATCACCTGCTCGGGACGGGTGGCGTTGACGGGGAGGAGGATCGAGTGCCGCATCCCGGCAGCCCTTTCGACGAGGGGGAACGGTGGAGGGGCGGTCAGCCCCGGGAGGGGGCGGACAGCTCCAGGGGGAGGCGCAGTCCGGCCGGGTCGGCGCCGCCGAGGAGGGCGTCGAGCATCAGGTCGGTGTCGCCCACGCCGGCCCAGCCGAGCATGTAGCCGATCAGCGAGGTCCGGCCCGCCGCGCCGGTGAACCAGCCGTCCTCGCGGATCCGGTCGAGGACCTCGCCCTGGTGGGCGGCGGCCCGCTCGTAGAGCTCCGGACGCTCCAGGGTGCGGCCCGCGCCGATGAGGCACTGGACGACGCCGCTGCTGCCGTGGCAGGCGGAGAGGTCCACCGCGCGGCCGGCCGGCAGGGCCGTCGCCCGGCGGAGCGCTCCGGCCAGCCGGGGCCCGGCGAGCCACTCCGTCCGGCCCGCCGCGGCGAGGATCTCCGAGCCGGCGAGGAGGAGGCCGGCGGCGCCCTTGCACCAGCCGTGCTCGTCCGGGAGGCCGTCGCGCTCCCAGTGGTCGATCAGCCAGTCCGCGGCTTCCTTGGCGGGCCGTTCGAGGCCCAGGACGGAGCCGGTGCGGGCGGCCGCCCAGCGCAGTCCCAGCTCGCCGTGGGCCAGGTCCGACCAGTGGGCCTCCCGTTCGAGACCCAGGTGGGACAGGGTCAGGTCGGTCAGCCGCTCGACGGTGGCGGTGTCGGCGGGGAGGGCGGAGCCGTCGCGGCGGAGGCGGTCGAGGAGGACCATCAGCAGTCCGGCCGGGCCGTTGGAGAGGTCGGTCTCCAGCTCGCCCTCCGTCGCGCGCTCCTCCAGGGCCGCGAGCAGGCCGGCCAGCCGCGCGGACTCGGTCGCCGGGTCCTCCGGACGGACGAGGAGCAGCGAGGCGGCACCCGTGAACACCGACTCGGGGCGTTGCAGCAGCGCCTCGCCGTACCGGTCGAGCAGGGTGGTGAGCCCCCGGTCGGCGCTGCCGGCCGGGGCGGCGAGGTCCGCGTCGCGGGCGGCGGCGCGGCCCAGGAAGGCGGCCACGCCGGCCGTGTCGTGGAAGGAGACGAAGTTGCCCGGGGTGATGGTGGAGGCGTCGCGGTCGGGGCCGATGCCGCCGACCCAGCCGCACTCCTCCCGGCCGTCGGGGCCGGTGGCGGGGACGCGCAGTTCGGCGATCCGGGCGGCGATCCCCCGCCACCAGCCGCCGGTCCCGGCCTCGTCCAGGAGCCGCCCGCCGAAGACCCCGGAGGCGGAGAGCCCGCCGGGGGTGTCCTCGCCGCACAGCTCGCCGAAGCACTCCTCCAGGAGGAAGTGGTGGTACGCGTCGCTCCGGGCCGCGTTGTGGGCGACGCCGCGCCGGGCGAAGTCGGACGCGGTCGCCGCGTACACCCCGGGGGTGGAGCCGGTGACCGTGCCGAGGGCGTCGGAGTCGCCCCGGGTGACGAAGTAGGGCACGTTCCCCACGCGCAGCGAGGCCCGCTCCTGCTCGGACGCGAAGCGCTCCGCCTCCGGGGAGAGGTAGTCCTGGTGCATCTTCAGGAGCCCGAACAGCCGCTCGGCCTCCTGGGGGTCGGTGAGGTACTTCGGGTGCGTGGAGGCGTCGGCGAACCGTCCGTAGATCATCGTGGAGCGCAGCAGCAGCCGGACCGGGACCTCGGGGTGGGCGTCGATGACGCGGGTGACGGCGCCGTCCCTGAGAGCTCCCAGGGCGGCGCGGCAGCCGGCCAGGATGGCGTCGAACCAGTCGGTGGCGGCCAGGTGCCGGTCGTCGACGCGGGGCACGTTGTCGCCCTGCCGGTAGCTGAACGGCTCCCGCGAGACGGCGATGGCGTCCGTGCCGGGGTCGCGGATCACGGCGCTGGTCATGGCGGACTGCTGGTCGCCCGCGACGCCGACGCCGGCCATGATGAAGTCGACCGGCGAGGTCGGGTTCACCATCGGCACGAGCATGGTGGAGGCGACGGACAGCTTGGTGTGGTTCATCAGCACGTCGGGGAGTTCGACGTCGCCGACGCCGGCGTCCGGCCGGAGCATGGTCTCGGTGTCGATGACGCACGGGTGCTCGCCGCGGGCCAGCAGGTTCTCGTCGTGCAGGTCGGTGGCGCCGATGGCGCCGAAGAGCACCGCGAGCGCCCCGATCCGGTAGAAGTAGCGGCCCGGCTGGTCCGCCTCCGTCATGGGGGCGGGCACGGTGAACTCCTGCCAGCCGTGCGTGCCCACGGTGAGCGAGCGGGGGACGCAGCGGGACAGCGAGTGCTCCAGGTGCGGATCGACCGCCCGGTACACGTCGCGGACGAAGTCGTCGGCGGTGAGCGGCCGCGGCTTGAACACCAGCCGGGTGCCGTCGGCCAGGTGGAGGATGTGCACCTGGCGGTTGTCGTTGTGCAGGTCGGATCCGCTGGGCGAGAGCCCGGCCAGCAGGCTGCCGCCGCCGTCCGGGTCGCCGAGGAGGCCGGCTTCGGCGAGGAGCGGCCGGTCGTCGGCGAAGGCGGTGAGGAACTCCCGGTACGCGTCGAGGGAGTTCGCCAGCATCGTGGCCAGCCGGCCTTGGAGCACCGGGTACTTCGCCAGCAGGGCGGCCGGGACGCCGGGCTCCGCCAGGTGGGCGGTGAAGCGGCGCAGGGCGGTGTCGGTGCCGGACTCCATCGGCAGGCCGAGGCCCTCGCGGAAGGTGTGGAAGGCCCCGATGAGCGCCCGGTAGGACTGGGTCTCGACCATCCGCAGCAGGGCGTCGTGGGCCTGGTCCACCACGGTGTCGCGGCGGTCCGGGGCGGCGGTCCGCAGCAGCGGTCCGCCGAGCTCCCGGGCGACCTCGGCGCGGGGTGCCACATGGGTGTAGAAGGGGAGGAATGCCTCGACGGCCACCGCGCTCTCGCTCATGCCCCGGCACCTCCCGCCAGCAGTTCGGCCGTCCGGCCGGCCGTCCCGGCCGCGAGGCCGGTCCCGTCGGCGATCGGGCCGCCGTCCTCGGGCGTGGGGCCGTTCTCCTCGGCCGTCGCCGCGTACAGATCCCGGTACACGCTGCCTCCGTCCATCAGTTCTGAATGTGTTCCCTGCTCGACGATCCGGCCCTGGTCGAAGACGTAGATGAGATCGGCGGTCTCGACGGTCGACAGACGGTGCGCGATGACGATCTGGGTGGCGCCGATGCTCTCGATCAGCCGGGTCACCCGGCGTTCGTTGACGGTGTCCAGGGAGGCCGTGGCCTCGTCCATGACGAGGATGGAGGGCCGTTGCAGGAGGGTCCGCACGATGGCGAGCCGCTGCCGCTGGCCGCCGGAGAAGTTGGCGCCCATCTCGGCGACCAGGGTGTGCAGGCCCATCGGCAGGTCGTCGAGGAAGCCCAGGATGCCGACCTCCCGGCAGAACTCCCGGACCGTCTCCTCGGGGATGTCCTGGCCCAGGGTGAGGTTCTCCAGGATCGACCGGTTGTGCAGGTGGACCTCCTGCGGGATGTAGCCGATCACCCGGCGCAGGGAGTCCCGGTCGTACGCGGCGGCGTCCCGGCCGCCGAAGCGCACCGCGCCGGAGGTGGGCTCGTGGAGCCCGCAGACGATCCGGGCGAGGGTGCTCTTGCCCGAGCCGGACGCGCCCACCAGGGCGACGCGGGCGCCGGCCGGGATGTCCATGGTGACGTCGCGGACCACCGGTTCGCTGTGCCGGGTGTAGCGGAAGGAGACCCGGTCCAGCTCGACCGAGGGGGACGGCGGTTCCTTCAGCTCGCCGCCCGGGCCCTCGGGCTCGGTGCGGGTGATGTCGCTGAGCCGGGACATGTAGCGGCTGGTCTCGGTGAACTCGGCGTACGCCTGGAAGACCGAGGTGGAGATCGCGAAGTAGGTGGCGGAGACGGTCTGCACCGCGATCGCCCCGCCGATGGTGATGGTCCCGCGGCCCACGAAGTACAGGCTGGCGAGCAGCAGCACCAGCGGCCCGAACATCTGGATCGTGGCCGCGACCCCGGACACCCGGCCCTGTTGCAGCCGCATCCGCGCCTTCATCGCCTCCAGCGACTCGGCGTAGGTCTCGCGCCAGGTCTCCAGGTACTGGTCGGCGTAACCGCCCATCTTGATGGTCGGGATGGAGACGATGGCGTCGAGCTGGAGCGACTGGCTCCGGCCGAGGTGGGTGATCTCCATGTCCACGGCTTCGAGGACCCGCTGCCGGGTGGTGGCGAGGTAGCCGGCGTTGGCCGCCACCAGGACGAGCGCGATCAGCCCCAGCCGCCATTCGGCGTGCAGCAGGTAGCCGCTGACGCAGACCATGGTGCCGATGTCGAGGACGCCCTGGGCCACCCGGGAGGAGAGCATGTCGCGGACGGCGTTGACGCTGCCGAGCCGGAAGAGCAGCTCGCCGGGCTGGCGGGTGGTGAAGAAGCGGTACGGCAGCGACAGGAGCCGGCTGAACGCGTGGTCCATCAGGTGCCGTCCGAGCAGGGACACCAGCGAGGACAGCAGCACGATCCGCAGCAGGTGCAGCAGGTAGTAGCCGAGGGCGGCGCCGACGACCATGCCGATGACCCACAGGTGGTCGCCGAGTTCCGTCCAGCCGGAGAACCGGTCGACGGACCACTCGGTGAGCACCGGGATGCCGAGGACCGCGGCGTAGGCGGCCAGGGAGAGGACGCCGACCCCGGCCATCCGGCCTCCCGCGCCCTCGGGCAGCAGGGGCATCGTCCGCCAGTCGGCGAAGGGCCGGCGGCGCAGCCGGCGGAACTCCGGTCCGGGCTCGGCGGTGACGACGACGCCGCTGAAGTGCTCGGCGAGTTCGTCCCCGGTGAGCCGGCGGCGGCCGACGGCCGGGTCCATGACGACGGCCCGCTCGCCGTCGAAGCTCTCCAGGACCACGAAGTGGTGGTCGTCCCAGAAGAGGATCACGGGCGAGGTGAAGCGGGTGAGCGCGGCGACGCTCCGGGCGCTCAGCAGCCGGCTGCGCATGCCGCGGGACTCCAGGAACCGCGACAGCTGGCGGGCGCTCAGGCCGTCCCGTCCGGCGTCCATGTCCTCCCGGACCTCGGAGACGCCCTCGTCCCGTCCGTGGTAGCGGAGCAGGGAGACGCAGCAGCAGAGACCGCACTCGGTCTGGGCGACCTGGGTGACGGCCGGCACGCGTCGCGCGGTCCGGCGTGTTTCCGGGCGAGCGCCCATGGCTACCGCACCTCCGGGTCGTGGGTCGTGGGTTGTCGGGCGGGAAGGGGGAGGGGTGTCGCGCGGCCGGGACGCCGGACGGGGCGGAGGAGCGGGGGCGGGTCCGTGGTCGTGGGACCCCGGACCGGCCCGGCCCGCCCCGTCCGGCGTTGGCCGACGGTGCGGTCCGGCTCAGCCGGCCGCGCGTATCAGAGCCGCCAGGCGGTTCAGCACTGGCTGGTGCACTTGGTGGTCGGGCAGGCGGAGGCGGACACCAGGGTCGCCACGGCGGTGACGATGGCGCAGCTCCAGGTCGTACCGCCGTACACGTCCGCCTCGCCCATCTCGACGAGCTCGAACTCGTCGTAGCCGCCGAGGACGTCGGCCTGCATCTTCTCCATGGTCTTCTCCTTCGTGGGAAACGAATGGAAAACGTCCGGGAATTACTCGAATTCCGAAATCCCGAACGCGCCGTCCTCCGTCTCCGGAGGACGATCCCATCCTGTCCTCCCCGCATTCGCCGAACGCATAGACCTGGCGACACCGGGCGCACACACCGGAATTCAAAGAGAAAAGCGACGAGGCCCCCGCGCGTGCGCGCGGGGGCCTCGTCGCGGAGCCTTCTCAGACGTCGCGCCGCACGGTCGCCCACCGGCCGGCGCCCACCGCGCCGGCCGTCCACAGGGCGAGCACGCCGAGCCCCGTCCACGGCCCGAGGGCCCCTTCGGGCTCCGCGCCGCTGAGCACCCGCGCCCCGGCGACGTCCGGCAGGAACCGCGCCGCCTCGCCCACCACCGGGACGTTGCTCAGGATCGTGGAGAGCATGAAGAACAGCGGGAGCAGCAGGGAGAGCGTCGCCGCGCCGGAGCGCAGGAGCGTCGCCACGCCCATGGAGAACGCCACCAGGAGCGCCGTGTACAGCACCGCGCCCAGGACGTGGCCCACCGTGGCCGCCGCCGCGGGCGCCGCGTGCTCCCCGATGCCGTACTGCACGATCAGGAAGGCCGGTACGACGCCGGCCACCGCCAGCACTCCGCCGGCCAGGCTGACCAGGCCGACCTTGGCGTAGTAGAACCGGGCCCGGTCGGGGACGGCCAGCAGGCTGGTCCTGATCGACCCCGAGGCGTACTCGCCCGTGACCGCGAGGATCCCCATGACCACGAGGACGATCGCCCCGAGCGGCACGGCCGAGAGCCCGAGGCCCACCGGGTCGAATCCCGGTGCCGTGAGCGTCTTCTCGCCGGACAGGGTCCCGTAGACGCATGCCAGCGCGACCATCAGGCCGAGATAGACCGCGAAGGACCATTTCGGGGACCGCAGGGTCGTCAGTTTGACCCATTCGGCGGCCACTGCGTGCTTCATCGAATCCCTCCGGTAGAGGCCCGGTATTCGGCGTGCTCCCGGGTGAGCCTCATGAACGCCTCCTCCAGCGAACTGCCGGATTCGGTCAGCCCGAGCACGGTGATGTTCTCGGCGCCCGCGACGCGCCCGACCTGTTCCGCCGAGGCGCCGCTGACCGCGAGCGTCGCGTCGTCCCGGCGCGCGGACTCGATGCCGCGCTCCCGCAGCGCCCGCCGCATGCCCTCCGGGTCCGACACCCGGGCGAGGACGGTGACGTCCGAGTGGGCGGCGACGAAGGCGTCCACGGAGGTGTCCGCGAGCAGTCTGCCCCGGGCGACGACCACGAGGTGGTCGGCGGTCACCGCCATCTCGTTCATCAGGTGGGAGGAGACCAGCACCGTCCGGCCCCGCGCGGCCAGCGCCCGCATCAGCTCCCGGATCCACCGGACGCCCTCCGGGTCGAGCCCGTTGACCGGCTCGTCGAGGACCAGCACCTCGGGGTCGCCGAGCAGGGCCGCCGCGACGCCGAGCCGCCGGCCCATGCCGAGGGAGAGGCCGCGCACCCGCTGCCGGGCCGCCCCGGCCAGGCCGACCTGCTCCAGGACCTCGTCGGCCCGGCCGGCGGGCAGGCCGTGGGAGGCGGCGAGGACCCGCAGGTGGTCGCGGGCGGTGCGGCCCGGATGGGCGCCCCCGGTGTCGAGCAGCGCGCCCACCCGGGTCAGGGGGCGGGCCAGGTCGCGGTAGGGGACGCCGCAGACGGTGGCCCGGCCGGACGTGGGCTCGTCCAGGCCGAGGACCATGCGCAGGGTGGTGGACTTGCCGGCGCCGTTGGGGCCGAGGAACCCGGTCACCTTCCCCGGGGCCACGGTGAACGACAGGTCGTCCACGGCGGTCTTCGCGCCGTACCGCTTGGTGAGGTTCCGGACCTCGATCATCACTGCACCTTTCGTTCTACGGAGGGACTGGGCCCTGTCCGCCGCCGGTCTCACCCGGTCCGGGTCGCCACCGGCTCCGCGTACAGCCCCGCGTACACCCCGTCCAGGGCCAGCAGTTCCTCGTGCGTGCCCCGCTCCACGATCCGGCCGCGGTCGAGGACGTGGATCAGGTCGGCGTCCTGGATCGTCGCGAGGCGGTGCGCGATGACGATCTGCGTGGCGCCGGTCTCCGCGATGATCCGGGAGACCCGGCGCTCGTTGACCGTGTCGAGCGAGGCGGTCGCCTCGTCCATGACGATGATCCGCGGCCGTTGCAGCAGGGTCCGCACGATGGCGAGGCGCTGCCGCTGGCCGCCGGAGAAGTTCGCGCCCATCTCGGACACCAGGGTCCGCAGCCCCATGGGGAGTTCGTCGACGAAGTCGAGGATGCCCACGGCCGCGCAGTACTCCCGGACCGTGGCCTCGTCGAGGGACTGGCCCAGGGTCAGGTTCTCCAGGACGGTCCGGTTGTGCAGGTGCACCTCCTGGGGGACGTATCCGATCCGGCCGCGCAGGAAGTCGGTCCGGTAGTCGCTCATGGGCCGGCCGCAGAACTCCACGGTGCCGCCGGTCGGCCGGTGGAGGCCGCAGACGACGCGCCCGACGGTGGACTTGCCGGACCCGGACGCGCCGACGAACGCCACCTTCGCGCCGGCCGGGATCTCCAGGGAGAGGCCGTCGAGCACCGGCCTGCTGTGCCGGGTGTACCGGAACGACACGTCCCGGAGCCGTATCGAGGCGTCGGGGAGTTCGGTGAGGGGGCCGCCCTCCGGTTCGCTCTCGTGGGCCGTGATGTCGCTGAGCCGGCTCACGTAGCGGGAGGTCTCGGTGATCTCCGTCAGCATCTGGAAGACGGAGCTGCTCAGGGCGAAGAAGGTGCCCGCCACGGCCTGGACGGCGATGGCGGAGCCGACGGTCACGGTCCCCCGCGACACGAAGTGCAGGCCGGCGAGGAGCAGGGCCAGCGGGCCGAACATCTGGGTGGTGGCGGCGACCCCGGCGATCCAGCCCTGCTGGATCCGCATCCGGGCGCGCAGGGCGTCCAGCGAGGCCCGGTAGGTCGCCTCCCATTCGTCGGCGAACCGGTCGGCGTAGCCGCCCATCTTGATGGTGGGCACGGAGACGACGGCGTCGAGCTGGGTGGACTGGGAGCGGGAGAGCAGGGCGAGTTCGGTGTCCGTCACCTCCTTCACGCGGTGCCGGCTCAGCCGGAGGACGCCGGCGTTCAGCAGGAGCAGCCCGAGCGCGAGGAGGCCGATGCGCCATTCGGTGACGAACAGGTAGGCGCCGATGCAGGCGAGCGTCCCCACGTCGAGGACGCCCTGGGCGATCCGCGAGGAGAGCAGGTCCCGGACGCTGTTGACGGTGTTCAGGCGGAACAGCAGTTCGCCGGGCTGGCGGGTGGCGAAGAACTTGAAGGGCAGGGAGAGGAGCCTTCTGAAGACGTGGCTCATCAGGTGGCGGCCCATCACCGCGATCAGCCCCGCCAGCGCGGCGGTGCGCAGCATCCACAGCAGCAGGTAGCCGGTCGCGGCGGCCGCGACGACCGCCGCGACCAGGCCCGTCTGGGAGAGGTCGCTCCAGGCGTCGTCGCGGTCGACGGCCCATTTGGTCAGGGCCGGGATGCCCAGGACCGCCCCGTAGGAGCCGAGGGACAGCAGGGCGACCAGGGTGATCCGGCGGCCGGCGCCGGCCGGCACCAGGGGCAGCGACCGCCAGTGCCGGAAGGCGGGGAGGGACTGCCGGACGAAGCCGGGGCCCGGGGAGGCGGCGATGACCACCTGGGAGAATCCGGCCTCCAGCTCGTCGCGGGTGAGGCGCCTGCGGCCGACGGCCGGGTCCATCACCCAGGCCGTCGTGCCGTCGAAGCGCTCCAGGACGAGGAAGTGGTAGTCCTCCCAGAAGAGGATCACCGGTTCGGTGAAGCCCCGCAGGGCCTCCACGCTCCGGGCCCGGAACACCTTGACATCCATGCCCCGCGAGCGCAGGAAGTCCGCGAGCTGCTTGGCGCCGAGACCGTCCCGGCCGGCCTCCAGGTCCTCCCGTACGGTCGCGAAGTCCTCGGTGCGGCCGTGGTGGCCGAGCACCGCGACGCAGCAGCACAGTCCGCACTCGGTCTGGGTGACCTGGGTGACGGACGGGACCCGGCGTCCCATCAGAGGGTTCCGTGCCAGATCGGCGACACCCGGGGCCGGGTGCCGTCGAGGCGGCCGAGGAGGTGCAGCAGCACTCCGGAGGAGCCGACCATGGCGCTGTCGGTGTGGGCGTAGCGGGAGCCGGTGTCGGCGAGCTTCTCCGCGATGACGTCCGGGCCGAGGCGGCTCGCCTCGACGGCGTCGGCCCGGTCGAGGAGGTCCTGGTCGAGGAGGCCCCGGTCGAGGAGGCCCCGGTCGCGGCCGGCGCCGGCGATCCGCCGGACGATGTCGATGTTGCCGAGGTCGCCGTGGCACCAGGTGAGGTTGCGTCCGAAGCCCTGCCGGAAGGTCTGGTCGAGGGCCGTCTCCAGGCGTTCCGCGGCCCGTTCGTCCCCGGTGCGGGAGGCCGCCGCGCAGAGCCCCATGGCGATGCCGGCGGCGCCGTGGCACCAGCCGGTCGAGAACCGGTCGGGGAAGGCGGAGTTGGTGGACCAGTTCCGCTCCCGGGGGACGTAGAAGGCTTCCAGACGGTCCGTCAGGTGTCCGATCGCCTCGTCGACCCGGCTCCCGGCGTGGTCCCGCAGGGTGGCGAGGGCGTACAGGACGCCGGAGACGCCGTGCGCGAAGCCCGACTGCTCCCACCAGGAGCCCGTCGGGTCGGCCGTGTGGCGCAGCAGCCGGTCGGTGAGCGCGTCCAGGGTGCCGGCGCGGTGGTCGCCTCCGATGGCGGCGACCATCGTGGCGATGCCGGAGATCCCGGAGATCACCTCCGGGGTGTCGCCGGGGCCGATCTGCTCCACGACGAGCGGTACGGCGTCCTGGGCCGCCTTCACCCAGCCGGGTTCCCGCAGGATCCGTCCGGCCTCGGCGAGGGCGTACAGCAGGCCGGTGGTGCCGGTGTAGGCGCCGGCGCCGCTCTGCCGGATGCTGCGGAGCTCGTAGAGGCCGTCGGTGAGGATGCCGGCGCTGCGCGCGAAGACCTCGTGGGCCACCCGTGCGTACCGTTCGTCGCCGAAGTGGACGGCGGCCGCGGCGAGGGCGAGGGCGGGGCCGGTGCGGCCGGTGTACAGGTCGTAGCCCAGGACTCCGGAGGGCCAGGGCCGGGCGGCCTGCGCGGAGGCCAGCGGGCCGATCCAGGTGGTCGGCAGGTGGCCGTACTGGTCGGGGAGGCTGCCGGCGGTGAGGGCGTCGGCGACCGTCCGGGCGAGCCGCTCCAGGCCGGTGCGCTCGCCCGCGGCGGCCCGGCCGCTCCAGGGGGTTCCGCCGGAGAGGTGGTTGTCGGGGAAGCGGGAGCAGAAGGCCGAGTGGAGCAGGCGGAGCTGCCGCCGCACCACGTGCTCGTCGAGCGCGGCGGCCTTGGCGAGGGCCCGGGAGAGCGGGGTGCGGTCGACGCGGACGCCGGTGTCCCGTCCGTCGCAGTCGTGGACGGCGGTGCCGGTGGCGGGGACCGTGAAGTAGGGGACGTCGCGTTCGGCCATCTGCCGCAGTTCCGAGCCGATCAGCCGGCGGTCGGAGAACCGGGAGGGGATGGCGATCCGGTGGAGCAGGGCGCGGGCGAGTTCCGGGTCGGCCATGGCGGCGGCGGAGGCCGTCATCCGCAGGATCTGCGCGTACTGCGAGGTGGGGTTGTGGATGTAGCGGAGGCGCAGGGAGGGCGCGATGCGCCGGAGGAGGCCGGTCCATCCGGCGGGGCGGGCCATGACCGCCTCGCAGACCTGCCGGAAGCCGTCGGCCATCTGCCCGGCGAGGGCGTGGATCTCCCGCTCCGTGGTCTCCCGGACCACGGTGGAGCGCTGTTCGGCCGGGCGGGCCTGGAGGTGGACCCTGACCCGGTCGGTGAAGGGGTGCTCGAAGACCATCGTCTTGAACGGGGAGACGCCCTGGTTGTCGCCGCCGAGGAAGCCGAGGTCGACGTGGCCGGAGTCCTCGTCCTTGCCGGCCAGGACCAGCGGGAGGATACCGATGCCGTAGACGCTGCGGCCGATCTCGTCGTACGCGTTCCCCTCGGCCTCCCGGGTGGGGCCGGTGTGCACCCGGGCGGGGTGCAGCAGCGTCTCCAGGTCGATGGCGACCGGGCCGCGCCGGGTGGGCAGGATGTTCTCGAAGTGCATGTCGCGCGCGTCCAGCAGGTAGAACACGGCGGCCAGTTGGCCGCAGGCGCGCATGAAGGGCACGCTGTCGTCGCCGACGTCCTGCCGCTCGACGTACTCGACGTAGCCGTAGCCGTCGCGGACCAGGGTGCGGGCGGCGGGCAGGGCGCAGCCGGCCTCCGCGTTGACGTGCGCGACGACCGTCTCGAAGGCCGCCTCGCAGGAGACGTCCCGGGGCTTGTGGACCAGGCGGGCGCCCGAGGCGAAGGTCAGGATGCCGACCGCCCTGCCGTGGGCGTGGGAGTCGCCGTCGGCGCCGCCGATGGAGAGCAGCGGGTCGCCGGGGGCGATGCCGAAGGAGCGGGAGACCGCCTCGCGGTCGGCGTGGAGCCGTCGGACGATGTCGCGCGCGGCCTCGCGGGCGTTGCGGACGACGTGGCCGGCGGCGGAGCGGAGCACCGGGAACGGCTCCACGGCCTCGCTCCACGCCCGGGTGACGAAGTCCTGGTAGCGGGCCTCCGGGGTGCTCCCGCGCAACGCCCCCTCGCCGGACGCCTGGTTGACGGCGGCGACCAGGGTGCGGGTGGCCGCGTCGCGGAGCCGGGCCTCCGCCCTGCCGAGCACCTGGCGCGCGAAGGCGTCCGGGTCGGCCACGGTGCGGGCGAGGTCCTCGGGGAGGAGCCGGTCGGCCGCCGGGAGTGCCAGTCGCCGGATCACGTGCTGGAAGGGGTACGTCTCCGGTTCCAGCGCCCAGGCGAGCGCGGCGGCCGAGGGGGCCTGCGGAGCGGCGGCGGCCGGGGCCGAGAGCGTGCCGTGGACGGCGGACGCGAAGGCGCCGAGGGGCTCGATGGTTTCGCGGATCTCGACACTGTCGAGTTCTGGATAAAGCTTCGCGGGCGAGATCAATGCTCCGGCTCCCTGCGCGGATGGTGATAGATTTCCACGTTGCGCCGGGGGCGGGGAGCATGAGCCGCTCCCCGCCCCTGGTCCGTGCCCGGCCCTCGGGCTCAGTTGCAGTTGGGCTGGCACTCCTTGGTCAGCGTGCACCAGCCGCCGTGGTTTCCGAGGAAGTCGGAGAGCGAGAACGTGTTGGTCGAGCACGCGCCGTAGGCGACGCCGTCGAAGTCCTGCTCGGCGATCTCCTCGATGAGCGAGATGTCACCGTCGTAGTTCATCACGGGAATTCACATCCAATCCGGCCGAAAAGTTTCCTAGGGCTTTTTCGCGGAGGATCCGCAGCCCTTTGTCTGCCGCTCGACCGAGCGACGGGCAAAAGCTATGCGGGCCGCTGGCTGGTCCACAACCCGTCGATCGGATCCAATACTCAGGAAATTGTTCGAGCACGGCCGCGACCGACCCGAGCGACACCTCTGATCTGCGGCTCTGGTACGTGTGGCCGAATCCTGCCACGGCGGTGGCAGCTTGATGCAGGGAGAGTTCCACGGAATTCATGCACCGGTGTATGCGCGACGAATGCGCACGGCATGCGCGGGAATCGGCCGCCCGAATGCGATCGGCCAATTTCCGCGCGGGAAGCCCCCTGGACCGAATTCTTTTCCCGGGTTTCAGCCGCCCGGCATCATCGCCCCGCCGCCCTTGAGGCGTTCCATGTCCGAGGGGGTGATCCTGATGACGAAGAGGGCGACGAGGACGCCGACGACGGCGAAGGCGGCGGCGGTGACGAAGCCGGCGGAGACGCCGGAGGTGAGGACCTGGTCGCCCCAGGGGGAGGGGAGTTGGCCGGTCTCGGCGAAGCGGGCCTTCTGGAGGGGGGTGGCCTGGGCGAGGAAGGCGGGGACCTGGGTCTCGGCCTCGTTGCGGCTGGCCGTGCCGAAGACGGTGACGAGGATGGAGAGGCCGAGCGAACCGCCGACCTGCTGCATGGAGTTGAGGAGGCCGGAGGCCGCGCCGGACTCGCGCTGCTCGACGTTGGACAGGGCGGTGATGGTCAGCGAGACGAACATCAGGCCCATGCCCATGCCGAAGACGAGGAGCGGGCCGAGGATGCTGCCGGCGTAGGTGGAGTGCACGTCGGTGAGGGTCAGCCAGGAGAGGCCGACGGCGGTGAGGGCCGAGCCGGTCACCATGAAGGGCTTCGGGCCGTACCTCGGCAGCAGGTTGGAGGTGAGGCCCGCGCCGACCGCGATGATGGCGCTGACCGGCAGGAAGGCGAGACCGGCCTTCAAGGGGCTGAATCCGAGGACCTGTTGGACGAAGAGGGTGAGGAAGAAGAACATGCCGAAGATGGCGGCCGCCAGGCAGAGCATCATCACGTAGGTGCCGGCGCGGTTGCGGTCCGCGAACATGTGCAGCGGGGTGATGGGCTGCCGGGAGCGGCGCTCGACCAGGACGAACAGGCCCAGGAGCACGACGGCCGCGCAGAACGAGCCGATCGTGTACGGGTCGCGCCAGCCCTCCTGCGCGGCGCGGATGAAGCCGTACACCAGCGCCACCATGCCGAGCGTCGACGTCAGCGCGCCGGCCAGGTCGAAGTGGCCCGGGTGCCGCGCCGACTCCTTGACGTGACGGGGGGTCAGGAAGGCGATCAGCAGGGCGATCGGCACGTTCACGAAGAAGATCCAGCGCCAGTCGAGCCATTCGACGAGCATTCCGCCCGCCACCAGGCCGATCGCGCCGCCGCCCGCCGAGACGCCCGCGAAGACGCCGAAGGCCCGGTTGCGTTCCGGGCCCTCGTCGAAGGTCGTGGTGATCAGGGAGAGCGAGGTGGGCGAGGCGATGGCGCCGCCGACTCCCTGGAGGGAGCGGGCGGCGAGGAGTTGCCACTCGTTCTGCGCGAGGCCGCAGAAGAGGGAGGCGAGGCCGAAGAGGAGGACGCCGAAGACGAACACCCGGCGTCTGCCGAGGATGTCGCCCGCCCGGCCGCCGAGGAGCAGCAGGCCGCCGAAGGTCAGCGTGTAGGCGTTGACCACCCACGAGAGGCTGGTGGTCGAGAAGTCCAGGGCGCTCTGGATGTGCGGGAGCGCGATGTTCACGATGGTGATGTCGAGGACGACCATCAACTGGCAGGAGGCGATGACGAAGAGGGCGATGCCCTTGCCGTCGCGGCGGCCCGGCGGCGGCTGAGCGGTCGGGGTCGTCGGCTTCGGTGCACTGCTAGTCATGGTCGTTCATGGCGCGTCGCGCCCTCACCACAGGGGCCGTGGGCCGGTCGGTCCACCTTTCGACACTAAGCCCGGCCCCTGGGGGCGACCAGTCGATCAAGGGCGGCCCGGTCCGTCCGGGACCGCGAAGCCGTCGGGCTCGACGCGGGCCCGTTCACCCCGGAGCCGTACGGCCCCGGCCCCGGGTGGTCGCGGCCCGCCATCCGCCGCCGGATCCGGCCGGGTTGGGCCGCCTTCTCGCGGCAGGCCGCCACGTCGGCGGTGTGGACGGCGACCCGGGCGAGTGCCGGCGGGGTCGTGGCGGTGCGGGGTCCCCGCTTCTCCTCGGGGGGTCGTGGCGGTGCGGGCTCCTCGCTCCTCCTCGGCGGGGTCCCGCGCGGCCCCTGCCGGATCTTCCGGTTCAGGTGAGAATGCGGGCATGTGGGCCTTCCCGAACGCCCTGCGGCGTCCCGGCCGTCACCACCGGCCCGGACCCGGCGGCGCGCCACCCCCGCCCTGTCGCGGATCGATGACCTCCGTCACATACACGATACGCCCGAGAAGCGCGGGCCGCTTCGCCGGAGGGACGGGGGCGGAGCTGCCCGGGGGCCGGCCCGGACTCCCCGACGGCGGGGTGGGGCGTCCCGGGGGCGGGCAGGAACGGCACCGGCGCCGGGCGGGCCGGTGAGGGCCGGGGCGGGTTCCGGGCATGTCGACGGGTTCGCGCGGGACCGGCTGCCGCCCGTCGCCCAGTGGCCCCGGCTGCTCTTCGAGCTGCCCGGGCTCGCGTACCCCGAACGGCTCAACTGCGCGGCCGAGCTGCTCGACCGGGGGGCGGAGCGGTACGGGGGGCGGGTCGCCGTGCTCGACGGGGAGGGCGGCAGCTGGAGCTATGCCGGGCTGCGGGCGCGGGTGGACCGGATCGCGCACGTGCTCACCGGCGAGCTGGGGGTGCGGCCCGGCAACCGGGTGCTGCTGCGCGGGCCCACCGGGCCCTGGCTCGCCGCCTGCTGGCTCGCGGTGGTGAAGGCGGGCGGCATCGCCGTCACCGTGCCGGTCGACCAGCGCGCGCCCGAACTCGCCGCGCTGGCCGGGGCGGCGGGCTGCTCGCACGCCCTGTGCGAGGCGGGCGCGCTCGGCGAGCTGGCCGCCGCCCGTGTCCCGGGCCTGGCCGTCACCCCGTACGGCGGCGGCACCGGCGGCGACCTCCTGGCGCGCGCCCGGCGGGCGACCGCCCGGCCCTACGCGGCGGTCGACACGGCCGCCGACGACGTCGCCCTGATCGCCTTCACCTCCGGCACCACCGGCCGCCCCAAGGGGTGCGCGCACTTCCACCGGGACGTGCTGGCCGCCGCCGACACCTTCTCGGCGCACGTCCTGCGGCCCCGCCCCGGCGACGTCTTCGCCGGGTCCCCGCCGCTCGCCTTCACCTTCGGCCTCGGCGGGCTGCTGGTCTTCCCGCTGCGCGCCGGGGCCGCCACCCTGCTCCTGGACCGGGCCGGGCCGCACCGGCTGCTCGCCGCGATCGGCCGGCACCGGGTCTCGGTCCTCTTCACCGCGCCCACCGCCTACCGGGGGATGCTCGGCCTGCTCGACGGCGGTTCGCCCGCCGACCTGTCGTCGCTGCGCCGCTGCGTCTCGGCGGGCGAGGACCTGCCCGGGTCCGTCTGGACCGGCTGGTACGCCCGGACCGGGCTGCGGCTGATCAACGGCGTCGGCGCGACGGAGCTCCTGCACATCTTCCTCTCCGCCGCCGACGGCGACAGCCGTCCGGGGAGCGCGGGGCGGCCGGTGCCGGGGTGGCGGGCCGCCGTCCTCGGGCCGGACGGCCGGCCCGTCCCGGACGGGCGGCCGGGGCTGCTCGCGGTGCGCGGCCCGGTCGGCTGCCGCTATCTGGCCGAGGACGGCGGGGCGGGCCCGGACGCCCGCCAGGCCGCGTACGTGCGGGACGGCTGGAACCTCACCGGCGACCGGTGCGTGCGCGAGCCGGACGGCTCCTTCCGGTACGTCGCCCGTGCCGACGACATGATCGTCTCGGCCGGTCACAGCATCGCCGGGCCCCAGGTGGAGGCGGTCCTCCTCGGCCATCCGGACGTGGTCGACGCCGCCGTCGTGGGCCGCCCGGACCCGCTGCGCGGCCAGGTGGTGCGGGCCTACGCGGTGGTGCGGGACGGGGTGCCGCGCGACGCGGCCACCGCCGCCGCGCTGCGGGCCTTCGTGCGCGCCCGCCTCGCCCCGTACAAGTCGCCCCGCGAGGTCGTCTTCCTCGACGTGCTCCCCCGCACGGCCACCGGGAAGCTCCGGCGCGGGCGGCTGCGCGCGCGGGGGCGCGAAGACGGGAACGGGCCGGTCGCGGGGCCGTCGGGGGCGCGGTCCACGGCCTAAAATGATCACGTGGCCGAGCAGCACACCCCCCGTTCCCTGATCGTCTCGCTCTACGGCGCCTACGGCCGCCCGCGCGAGGACGCGCCGATGCCGGTGGCCGCGCTGGTCCGGCTGCTCGGGGCGGTCGGGGTGGACGCGCCGTCGGTGCGGTCCTCGGTGTCGCGGCTCAAGCGGCGCGGGCTGCTGCTGGCCCGCCGGACCGTCGACGGCGCGGCCGGATACGCGCTGTCCGAGGACGCCCGGCGGCTCCTGGAGGACGGGGACCGGCGGATCCATCCCCGGGCCGAGCCGTCGGAGGCGGACGGCTGGGTGCTGGCCGTCTTCTCCGTGCCGGAGCACGAGCGGCACAAGCGGCACCTGCTGCGGTCCCGGCTGGGGCGGCTGGGCTTCGGGACGGCGGCGCCCGGCGTGTGGATCGCGCCGGGGCGGCACTACGAGGAGACCCGCCGCGCGCTGGAGCGGCTGGAGCTCTCCCCGTACGTGGACTTCTTCCGCGGCGAGCACCTGGGGTACGCGGCGACGGCGGAGGCGGTGGCCCGCTGGTGGGACCTGCCCGCCCTGGCCCGGCTGCACGAGGAGTTCCTGGCCGCGCACGAGCCGGTCCTCGCGGCCCGGCGCGCCGGGCCGGGCACGGACGAGGACGCCTACCGGGACTACCTGCTGGCCCTCGACGCCTGGCGCCGGCTGCCGTACGCGGACCCGGTGCTGCCGGCCGCGCTGCTGCCCGCGGACTGGCCGGGGCGGCGCTCGGCGGAGGTCTTCGCGGCCCTGCACGACCTGCTGTGGGAGCGCGGCGCGGAGTACGTGCGGGGCGTCGAGAAGGACCTGTAGGCGGCGGGGGCGCGTGTAGGCGGCGGGGGCGCGGCGCGCGGGAAGGGCCCGGCGGTCGGCGGGTGCGGCCGGGGGCGACGGCCGCGCGCGGCGTGCCAAGGTCCCGGGGCGGCGGGGACCTGGGTCCCGGGCGAGGAAGGAGGGGCGCCTCTGGGAAGAAAGCGTACGCCTCCTATGGTTGAAACCAGGACGTCTCGGTCGCCGGTGCCCGGTCCGTCCGGTCCGACCGCCACCCTCCAGGCGAAGGGAGCCCGCCCCCATGCCCGATGTCGTCGACACCCCACAGGACCCCGCGTGTCCACCGCCGGACGCCCCCGGCACCCCTGGCGCCCCGCGCGTCCCGCGCGGCCTGCCCACCGGGCCCGGGGCCTCCTGGCGCGTCCGGCTGCCCCACAGCACCGCCGCCGTGCCGGTTGCCCGCGCGCTGGTGCGGACCGCGCTCGACGAGATCGGCCCCGGGGGGCCGGACCGGGACACGGCCGAGCTGCTCACCGCCGAGCTGGTCGCCAACGCGGTGGAGCACACCTCGGGCGAGGGCCCGATCGAGCTGGTCGTGGAGCTGTTCGCGGCGCCCGACGGCTGCCAGATCGAGGTGCGCGACCCGGACCCGGCCCGCCCGGGGCAGCTGATCTGCCCCGATCCGGACGCCGAGGTGGACCCGTGGCAGGAGCACGGGCGGGGGCTGCTGCTGATCCGTGCGCTGAGCAGCGGCTGCGGTCACCGGCCGACCGAGGACGGGAAGGCCGTCTGGTTCACGCTCCCCCGGGTCCCGGGCCCGCGGCACCCGGACTGACCGGCTCCCCGGCGGCGGCGAGCCGGGAGCGGTGGCGCCCGTAGAACTGGTAGAGCGCGGCTCCGGCGGCGAGGAAGACGGCGAACTGGACCCAGGTGTGCCAGCCGGTCCCCCAGATGAGGCAGAGGCAGAAGCCGATGCCGAGGACCGGGCTGAGCGGGTACAGCGGGACCCGGAAGGAGCGGGCGAGGCCGGGCTCGCGGCGCCGGAGCACCATCACCGCGAGGTTGACCACGACCATGATGGCGAGGGTGCCGATGGTGGTGAGGCCGACGACCACGTCGAGCGGGGCGAAGGCGGCCGGGACGGCGAAGACGGCGGCGACGATCCAGGTGTTGGCGACCGGGGTGGAGGTCTTCGGGGAGACCCGCTCGAAGACGCGGGGCATGAGGCCGTCGCGGGACATCGACATGAGGATGCGGGTCTGGCCGTACATCACGGCGAGGACGACGGAGGCGATGGCGACGACCGCGCCGAAGGCGATGATCCCGCCGCCCGCCGAGGAGCCGGTGACCTGGTCGACGACGGCGGAGAGCGCGGCGGGCCGGTCGGCGACCTCGTCGGCGCCGAGCGCGCCGATCGCGGCGAGGGCGACGGCGCAGTAGAGCACGGTGACGAGGCCGATGCAGATGAGGATGGCGAGCGGGATGTTCCGCCGCGGGTCCTTCACCTCCTCGCCGGCGGTGGTGATGGCGTCGAAGCCGATGTACGAGAAGAAGGCGACCGAGGCACCGGCGGTGATGCCGCCCATGCCGTCGGTGGCGAACGGCGACAGGTGCCCGGCCTGGAAGGCGGAGAAGCCGATCGCGCAGAAGGCGATCAGGATGCCGATCTTGAGGACGGACATGGCGGCGGTGGCGCGGGCGCTCTCGCGCACGCCCCGGACCAGGAGGGTCGCGGCCATCAGGACGACGACGACGGCGGGGAGGTTGATCACGCCGCCCTCGGCGGGTCCGGCGGCGAGCGCGTCGGGGATCCGCAGGCCGGTGAGGCTGTGCAGGAGCTCGTCGAGGTACTGGCTCCAGCCGACGGCGACGGCGGAGACGGAGACGCCGTACTCCAGGAGCAGGCACCAGCCGACGAGGAAGGCGGCCCGCTCGCCGAGGCCCGCGTAGGCGAAGGAGTACGAGGAGCCGGAGACCGGGATGGCGCCGCCCAGCTCCGCGAAGGAGAAGGCGGTGAAGACGCAGGTGATCGCGGCGAGGACGAAGGAGACGACGACCGCGGGTCCCGCCGCGGCGACGCTGTCGGAGAGGCCGACGAAGATGCCGGTGCCGACGATCGCCCCGACGCCGAAGCACACGAGCTGGAAGAGGCCCATGGTGCGCTTGAGGTGGTGGCCTTCGAGGTCGGCGCCTGATTCGGCGATCAGCTGCCGGGGGGACTTGATCCGCGAAAACATGCGGGGGTTCTCATCTCTGGTCTTGCATGTCCGGTCGTGCATGCGTCAGGGGGGTCCGGGCATGTATGCCCGGACCCCCCTGAACGAAGCGATCGTAGACCGCAGGACGCATATTCACCCAATCGGGCGCAAAACTATGCCGCGACGGGGCCCGCGAGGGTGGCGACGAGGACGGCCTTGATGGTGTGCAGGCGGTTCTCGGCCTCGTCGAAGACGACGGAGTGCTCCGACTCGAAGACCTCCTCGGAGACCTCCAGTTCGGTCAGGCCGTGCCGGTCGTGGACCTCGCGGGCCACCACCGTGCCGAGGTCGTGGTAGGCGGGCAGGCAGTGCATGAACTTCACGCCGGGGTTCCCGGTGGCGCGCAGCACGTCCATGGTGACGGCGTACGGGGCGAGGGCGGCGATCCGCTCGTCCCACACCTCCTTGGGCTCGCCCATCGACACCCACACGTCGGTGAGGACGAAGTCGGCCCCGCGCACGCCCTCGGCGATGGACTCGGTGAGGGTGATCGTGGCGCCGCTCTTGTCGGCCAGCTCGCGGGCGGCGGCGACGACCTCGTCGGACGGCCAGTACGCCTCGGGGGCGACGATCCGCACGTCCATGCCGAGCAGGGCGCCGGTGACGAGGTAGGAGTTGCCCATGTTGAAGCGGGCGTCGCCGAGGTAGGCGAAGGCCATGCCGTCCAGCGGCTTGTCGCTGTGCTCGGTCATGGTGAGCACGTCGGCAAGCATCTGGGTGGGGTGCCAGTCGTCGGTCAGGCCGTTGAAGACGGGGACGCCGGCGAAGGCGGCCAGCTCGTCCACGGTGGCCTGGCTGTCGCCCCGGTACTCGATGCCGTCGAACATCCGGCCGAGGACGCGGGCGGTGTCCTTCACCGACTCCTTGTGGCCCATCTGGGAGCCGGAGGGGTCGAGGTAGGTGGTGGAGGCGCCCTGGTCGGCGGCGGCGACCTCGAAGGCGCAGCGGGTGCGGGTGGAGGTCTTCTCGAAGATCAGGGCGATGTTCCGGCCGCGGAGCCGCTGGACCTCGGCACCGGCCTTCTTCGCGGCCTTCAGCTCGGCGGCCAGCTCCACCAGGCCGCGGAACTCCTCGGCGGTGAAGTCCAGCTCCTTGAGGAAGTGGCGGCCGGAGAGGTCGAGGGGCATGGCGGCGCTCCTTGGGATGCGATCGGAACGGGGACGGGAACGGGTACGGCGGGACGCTGGAAGTCTATACACACCCCAGCATGCTTATACAGAGGGTTCCCGTGGCACCCCTCACACCGCGTCCCGCACCACCGGGCAGCTCATGCAGCGCGGTCCGCCCCGGCCCCGGCCCAGCTCGCTGCCCGGGATCTCGATCACCTCGATGCCCCGCTTCCGCAGGTGCGTGTTGGTCGTCACGTTCCGCTCGTACGCCACCACCACCCCCGGCTCCACCGCCAGCACGTTGCACCCGTCGTCCCACTGCTCCCGCTCCGCCGCGTGCACGTCCTGCGTCGCCGTCAGCACCCGCACCTCCGGCAGGCCCAGCGCGGCGGCGATCGCGTCGTGCATCCGCTCCGGCGGATGGTCCGTCACCCGCAGCGCCCTGCCCCCGTCGCCCGGCTCGATCGTGTACGAGCGCAGCATCCCGAGGCCCGCGTACTGCGTGAAGGTGTCCCCGTCCACCATCGTCATCACCGTGTCCAGGTGCATGAACGCCCGCCGCTTCGGCATGTCCAGCGCCACGATCGTCCGCGCCGAACCCGCCGCGAACAGCCCCCGCGCCAGCATCTCCACCGCCTGCGGCGTGGTCCGCTCGCTCATCCCGATCAGCACCGCGCCGTTCCCGATCACCAGGACGTCGCCGCCCTCGATCGTCGACGGATAGTCCGCCTGCCCCTCCGACCAGTGGTGGAACGGCCCCGCCTCCGGGCCGGCGAACAGCGGATGGTGCTTGTAGATCGCCTCGAAGTGCACCGTCTCGCGCTGCCGCGCCGGCCACTTCATCGCGTTGATCGACACCCCGTCGTAGATCCACGCCGAGGTGTCCCGGGTGAAGAGGTGGTTCGGCAGCGGCCCGAGGAGGAAGTCGT
Organism: Streptomyces termitum; assembly: GCF_014650175.1. Lineage (GTDB taxonomy): Bacteria > Actinomycetota > Actinomycetes > Streptomycetales > Streptomycetaceae > Streptomyces > Streptomyces termitum. Next base: position 93,391 of record NZ_BMUL01000013.1, on the reverse strand, counting down.
CCAGGTCCAGCGCGTGGAAGCGGACCGACGTCGGCTCCCGGTGCGCCGCCAGGAACTCCCGCTTCGTCATCCCGCCCACCAGCGCCTCCACCAGCGCGCCCGCGTCCAGCGAGTCGAAGGCCGCCCGCAGGTGGTCGGCGGCGAGCGGACCGTACTCCTTCTCGTCGAAGACCCGGTCCAGGACCAGCGCCCGCGCCGCCGGAACCTCCAGCGCCTCCCGCAGCAGATCGCCGAAGAGGTGCACCTCCACCCCCCGGTCGCGCAGCACGTCCGCGAACCCGTCGTGCTCCTGCCGGGCCCGGCGCACCCACAGCACGTCGTCGAAGAGCAGGGCGTCCTTGTTGGTCGGGGTCAGCCGCTTCAGCTCCAGATCGGGACGGTGGAGGATCACGCGGCGGAGCCGGCCGGTCTCTGAGTCGACATGGAATCCCATGCGCCCATCCTGACGGAGCGGACGGCCGTGCGCGTGGGACGCGCACGAACCCGTCCCGCCCGTCACAGCCTCGGGTCCACCGGCTCCGACTCCAGCGCCAGCACCGCGAAGACCGCCTCGTGGACCCGCCACAGCGGCTCGCCGTCCGCCAGCCGCGCCAGGGCCTCCAGACCGAGCGCGTACTCGCGCAGCGCCAGCGACCGCTTGTGGCCCAGCGCCCGCTGCCGCAGCCGCTCCAGGTTCTCCGGGCGGGTGTACTCGGGGCCGTACACGATCCGCAGGTACTCCCGGCCGCGCACCTTCACGCCCGGCTGCACCGGGCGGCCCGAGCCGTCCTCGACCAGCGCGGCCAGCGGCTTGACCACCATGCCCTCGCCACCGGCGGCGGTCAGCTCCAGCCACCAGTCGGTGCCCGCGCGGACCGACGCCCCGTCGCCGGTGTCCACGACGATCCGCCGCGTCTCCCGCAGCAGACCCGTCGGATCGTGCGCCACCAGCCGGTCCAGCCAGGTCAGCTGGCGGTCGTGCGGCACCCCGGCGAGCGAGGCGCCGCGCGCCGCGAGGAGCTGGAAGGGCGCGAACCGCACCCCGTCGAGCCCGTCCGTCGGCCAGCAGTAGCGGCGGTACGCCTCCGTGAACGCGCCCGCGTCCGCAGCCCGTTCCCGCTGCGCCGCCAGCAGCCCGCCGAGGCCCTCGACGCCCCGGGCGGCCGCCGTCTCCAGCGCCCGCACCGCCTGCGGCAGGACCGCGCCGGACGCCGCGCCGACCGCCGCGTACTGGGCCCGCAGCAGCCCCATCGACTTCAGCGACCACGGCATCAGCTCGCCGTCGAGCAGCAGCCAGTCCGTCTCCAGCTCCTCCCACAGCCCGGCCGCGCCGATCGCGGCCCGCAGCCGCCCGAGGACCTCCTCGGTGACCTCCGGACCGTCGAAGAACGGCCGGCCGGTCCGGGTGTGCAGGGCGCCCGTGGGACCGTCCACGCCGAACCGCTCCCGGGCCGCCGCCGCGTCCCGGCAGACCAGCGCCACCGCCCGCGAACCCATGTGCTTCTCCTCGCACACGACCCGCCCGACCCCGTCCGCCCGGTACTGGGCGAACGCCTCGGCCGGGTGCTCCAGGAAGCCCTCCGCCCGCGCGGTCGGCCCCGGCGCCATCGTCGGCGGCAGATAGGCCAGCAGCCGGGGATCGACCGCGAAACGGCTCATGACCTCCAGGGCCGCCGCCGCGTTCTCCTCCCGCACCGCCACGTTCCCCAGGTGCCGGGTCTCCACCGTCCGCCGGCCGCGCACGTCCGCCAGGTCCAGCGGCCGGCCCTGGTGCCCGCCGGGCGCCTCCGAGGCCGCCGGGCGGGCCGGCGCGTACCAGACCCGCTCGGCCGGCACGTCCACGATCTCCCGCTCCGGCCAGCGCAGCGCCGTCATCCGGCCGCCGAAGACCGCCCCCGTGTCCAGGCACAGCGTGTTGTTCAGCCAGGACGTCACCGGCACCGGCGTGTGGCCGTACACGACCGCCGCCCGGCCCCGGTAGTCCTCCGCCCACGGATAGCGCACCGGCAGCCCGAAGGCGTCGGTCTCCCCCGTCGTGTCGCCGTACAGCGCGTGCGACCGCACCCGGCCCGAGGTCCGGCCGTGGTACTTCTCCGGCAGACCCGCGTGGCACACCACCAGCCGCCCGCCGTCGAGCACGTAGTGGCTCACCAGCCCGTCGATGAACTCCCGCACCTCGGTACGGAACTCCTCCGGCTCCCGCCCCAGCTGCTCGATCGTCTCCGCCAGACCGTGCGTCTCCCGCACCTTCCGGCCCTTCAGCCAGCGGCCCAGCTTGTTCTCGTGGTTGCCCGGCACGCACAGCGCCGTCCCGGCCGCCACCATGCCCATCACCCGGCGCAGCACGCCCGGCGAGTCCGGGCCCCGGTCCACCAGGTCGCCGACGAAGACCGCCGTACGCCCCTCCGGGTGCGCCCCGTCCACATAGCCGAGCCGCCCGAGCAGCGTCTCCAGCTCGGACCGGCAGCCGTGCACGTCACCGATGATGTCGAAGGGACCGGTCAGGTGCCGCAGGTCGTTGTAGCGGCGCTCGCGCACCACCTCGGCCGCGTCCACCTCGTCCGGCGACCGCAGCACGTGGACCTTGCGGAAGCCCTCCCGCTCCAGGCCCTTCAACCCCCGGTGCAGCTCCCGCCGATGACGGGGGATCACATGCGGCGGCATGCCGGACCGGTCCGGCCGGAGCGCGTTCCGCTCCCGGCACACCGCCTCCGGCAGGTCCAGCACGATCGCGATCGGCAGCACGTCGTGCTCCCGGGCCAGCGCCACCAGCCGCCGGCGCGCCTCCCGCTGCACGTTGGTCGCGTCCACCACGGTCAGCCGGCCGGCGGCGAGCCGCTTCCCGACGATGTAGTGGAGCACGTCGAAGGCGTCCCCGGACGCCGACTGGTCGTTCTCGTCGTCCGCGACCAGCCCCCGGCAGAAGTCCGAGGAGACCACCTCGGTCGGCTTGAAGTGGCGGCGCGCGAAGGACGACTTGCCGGAGCCGGTCGCGCCGACGAGGACGACGAGGGAGAGGTCGGTGACGGGCAGGACCCGGCGCTCCCCGGTGGTGGTGACGCTCTCGGCGCTCATGTCCGTGCCCCTTCCTTCTCGTGCGTGTGCTCGTGCTTGTTCTCGTTCGCATGCGTGCTCGCGTGCGTGCGGTCGTGCGGGTGCGCTTCTCCGGGACCGGACGGCGCGGTGCGGGTGAAGAGGGCCAGCTGCGTCGGCGGGCCGACCTCCGGGTCGTCCTCGCCGACGGGCGCGAACTCCACCCCGTAGCCGAACCGCCCGGCCACCCCCTCCGCCCACGCACGGAACTCGGCGCGGGTCCACTCGAAGCGGTGGTCGCCGTGCCGCACGTGCCCGGCCGGCAGCGACTCCCAGCGCACGTTGTACTCGACGTTCGGCGTGGTCACGACCACCGTCCGGGGCCGGGCCGCGCCGAACACCGCGTACTCCAGGGCCGACAGCCTCGGCAGGTCCAGGTGCTCGATCACCTCGCTCAGCACCGCCGCGTCGTACCCGGCGAGCCGCTTGTCCGTGTACGCCAGCGAGCCCTGCGTCAGCGTGACCCGGGCGGCCTGCCGCTCGCCCATCCGGTCCAGCCGCAGCCGCCGCGCGGCCACGGACAGCGCCCGCGCCGACACGTCCACGCCCACGATCTCCGTGAACCGGACGTCCTTCAGCAGCTCCTGCACCAACTGGCCCTGCCCGCAGCCCAGATCGAGGACCCGGGCCGCGCCGGACGCCCGCAGCGCGGCGAGGATCGCCTCCCGGCGCAGCACCGCCAGCGGCACCGGCCGCTCCTCCGTGTCGCTCGCCTCGTCCACCGCGTTGTCCACGTCCCCGACGTCCAGCCCGTCCGCCTCCGCGAGCCGCACCAGCTCCAGCCGCTCGGCCGCCTCCCGGGCCAGGCTCCGGCGGCGCGCCAGATAGCGGGTGGTGATCAGCTCGCGCCGGGGGTGCGCGGCCAGCCAGCCGTCACCGGCCCGCAGCAGCTTGTCCACCTCGTCCGGCGCCACCCAGTAGTGCTTGGCGTCGTCGAGCACCGGCAGCAGCACGTACAGCTGGTTCAGCGCGTCCGCGAGCCGCAGCCCGTCGCCCTCCAGCACCAGCCGCACGTACCGCGAGTCGCCCCACGCGGGGAACTCCGCGTCCAGCGCCACCGGTTCCGCCTCGACCGTCGTCCAGCCCAGCGGCCCGAACAGCTCCCGGACCAGCTCGGAACCGCCGCGCGCGGGCAGCGCCGGCACCTCGATCCGCAGCGGCAGCGGCCGCGCCGCCCGCTCCGGCAGCGCCCGGCACACCCCGTGCAGGGCCGTCTTGAAGACCTGCGCCAGGGCCACCGCGAGCAGCGAGGACGCCGCGTACGGACGGTCGTTCACGTACTGCGCGAGCGCCGCGTCCGGAGCACCGCCCCGGCCCTTCCCCTTCCCCCGGCGCACCAGCGCCACGGGGTCCACCTCAAGCAGCAGCGCCGCCGTGCAGCGCTCGGGACCCGCCTCGGGATAGAACACGTGGGCGGTGCCGTAGGACGTGGAGAACGCCTGCGCCTTCTCGGGATGCTTGTGCAGCAGGAAACCGAGATCGGTCGCGGGTCGCTCCGGGATGCCGGTGGTACTGATCGTCAGGAACACACGATCGAGTATGAGCACCCCCACCCACCCCGACCACGCATTTTCCGGGCCCCGCCCCCTCCCCCTCCCCCTCCCTCCCCTCCCCTCCTCCGCGTCTCCCGTCCCTCGTCCTCCCGTGCCCCGCTGGTTCCCCGCCCGCTAGCCGTTCCCCCAGGACAGGGTCCTGGCGAGGGCGGAGACGGTCGGGGGGCCGACTCGGCAGCAGCCGCCCGTGAGGCGGGCGCCTGCGGCGGTCCAGGCGGCGGCGAGGGCCGGGGCGGTGGCCGGGCCGAGGGTGGCGGGGCCCCGCCAGGTCCGGGCCGCCGCGTCCCAGCGTTCGCCGGAGTTCGGGTAGACGACGCCCGGCAGGCCGGTCGTGGCGACGGCCACCGCGACGGCGTCGGCGGCCTCGGCCGGGTCGCAGCAGTTCACGCCCACCGCCGCCACCTGGCCGTTCCCCGCCGCGACCGCGAACGCCTCGGCCAGCGGCTGCCCCGCCCGGGTCCGGCCGTCCGCCACCGTGTACGACAGCCAGACCGGCACCCCGCACCCCTCGGCCGCCCGGAGCAGCGCCTCCGCCTCGACGGCGTCCGGCACCGTCTCCAGGGCCAGCACGTCCGGGCCCGCCGCCGCGAGCGCCTCCACCCGGGGGCGGTGGAAAGCGGCCAGCTCCCGCACCGAAAGGCCGTACCGCCCCCGGTACTCGCTGCCGTCCGCGAGCATCGCCCCGTACGGGCCGACGGAGGCCGCGACCAGGATCCCGCGCCCCGGCCCGCCCCGCTCCGCCGCCCGGCGGGCCAGGGCGACGGAGCGGGCGAGGAGCCCGGCGGTCTCCGCGCGGCCGAGACCGCGCCGGGCGAAGCCCTCGAAGGTGGCCTGGTAGCTGCCGGTGATCAGCACCTGGGCCCCGGCCCGGACGTAGGCCGTGTGGGCGGCTTCGATCCGCTCGGGCTCGTCGGCGAGCAGCCGGGCGGACCAGAGCGGGTCCGTCAGGTCGCCGCCCCGCGCCTCCAGCTCGTTGGAGAGTCCGCCGTCGAGGACGAGGACCCCGGCGGCGAGCGCCTCGGCGAACGTCCGGGCCGGTGCCACCGGATCAGCCCAGCTGCGCCTGGACCTGGGCCGAGATCAGCTCCAGGTGGTCCAGGTCGTCCAGGTCGAGGAGCTGGAGGTAGACCCGGGAGGAGCCGGCCTCCGCGTAGCGGCCGAGCTTGTCGACGACCTCGGCGGGCGAGCCCGCCAGGCCGTTGGCCTTCAGCTCGTCGACCTCGCGCCCGATGGCGGCGGCGCGGCGGGCGACCTCGGCGTCGTCCCGGCCGACGCAGACGACGAGGGCGTTGGAGTAGACGAGGGAGCCGGCGGCCCGGCCGGCCTCCTCGGCGGCGGCCCGGACCCGGCCGAACTGCCGCTCGGTGTCCTCCAGGGACGCGAAGGGGATGTTGAACTCGTCCGCGTAGCGGGCGGCCAGCCGGGGGGTGCGGGTCGCGCCGTGGCCGCCGACGAGGATCGGGACCTTGGTCTGGGCGGGCTTGGGCAGGGCGGGCGAGTCGGCGAGCCGGTAGTGCTTCCCCTCGTAGGAGTACGTCTTGCCGGTCTCGGTGCCCCACAGGCCCGTGACGATCTCCAGCTGCTCCTCCAGCCGGCCGAACTTCTCCTTCGGGAACGGGATGCCGTAGGCGGTGTGCTCCTCGGCGAACCAGCCCGCGCCGAGGCCGAGTTCGACGCGTCCGCCGGACATCCGGTCGACCTGCGCGACCTGGATGGCGAGGACGCCGGGGAGCCGGAAGGTGGCGGCGGTCATGAGGGTGCCGAGGCGGATCCGCCGGGTCTCGCGGGCGAGGCCCGCGAGGGTGATCCAGGCGTCCGTCGGGCCGGGCAGCCCGTCGCCGCCGCCCATGCGGAGGTAGTGGTCGGAGCGGAAGAAGGCGTCGAAGCCGAGGTCCTCGGTGGCGCGGGCGACCGTGAGGAGGGTGTCGTAGTCGGCGCCCTGCTGGGGTTCCGTGAAGATGCGAAGGTCCATGCCTCCATCCTGCACCCGGGGGTGCGTGTCGGGCCGTGCGTCAGCGCCCGGGGGCGTCCGGCACGGTCGGGTGAACATCCGCTCCGGGCCCGGGGCCTCACCGGTCGCGGGCCCGGCCCCGCTCCGGGTCCTGGTCCTGTTCCCGCCGCGGCTCCGGGCACTGCTCCGGCAGTGGTTCCCGCAGGTGCTCGGGGCGGCGGCTCCGGTCCTGTTCCCGGTCCGTGCCCCGGTCCTGGGCCTGGGTCTGGTCCCGGACCCGCTCGCGCTCGCGGCCGGGATCGGTGCCGGTGTCCTGGGCCGGGAGCGGGGCCGGTTCGGGGGTGCGGAAGTGGGGGGTGGGCGCCGGGGCGGGGCGGCGGGGCTCCCGCTCCCGGGGCGGGTCGGGCGGACGGCCCTGGCCCTGGCCCTGCTCGCGGACGTCGAGGCGGCGGAGCATCCCCCGCACCCGGTCGCATGCTTCGTCGGCCGCGTCGATGGCCTCCATGCACTGCCAGTACAGGCCCTCCTCGTCGGTGACCGAGGCCACGCCGACGAGGGCGATGCCCACTTCCCCGAGGAGCTCGGCGAGGGCCGTCAGCGCCGAGCGCGGGTCCCCGACCTCGGTGAGCCGGGCCGCGCGGGGTCCGGCCGCGCCCCACGCCGGATACTCCCCCGCCTCGCTGAGCCCCCGTGCCTCGCCCCGCAGTTCGAGCGGTCCGCAGAGGGCGAGGTGGCTCCCCATGGCCTGGGCGAGGGCCCGGGCCTGCCAGGCTTCCGCCACGATGTCGTGTGCCGTGCCGCTCGCGGCCAGCGCCCGCAGGCCGGCCGCGACGAGTCGCTCCGCTTCCATCAACTCATCCCCCGTTCGTGCGACGTACCGCTGTTCTCATCCACTACCCAGAGTGAGGCCGAGCGAGCCGCCGCACCAGAGGAAGTCGGAAATCTGTGGACAGCCGTCCGGATCGCGAAAAAGCGATCACTCCGAAGAGTGACGATCGTCAGGTGCGGTGTCCCCGGGGCCCGCTTCCCCCAGTGCTCCGGGGCGTTTCGGGGCGGGGAAACGGAGTTCGTTCCGGTCGATCTTGGCGTCGAGCGCGGCGAGCGGGTCCACGCCGAGCACCTGGCAGAACTGGAGGAGGTAGGCGAGCACGTCGGCCACCTCGTCGGTGACGCGGTGCGCGGAGGCGGGGTCGTCCATGACCCGGGCCGCCTCCTCGGGCGTCGACCACTGGAAGATCTCCAGGAGTTCGGCCGCCTCGACGCTGAGGGCCGCCGCCAGGTTCTTGGGCGTGTGGTACGGCTCCCAGCGGCGGGCGGCCGCGAAGTCCGCGAGGCGGCGCTGGAGTCCGGCCACGTCGAGCGCGGCCGGGGCGCCGGAGGCGGGGGACGAGGGCCGCTGCCGGCCGTGGTGAGGGGCGGGGCCGGGGCCGGAGTCGAGGCCGGGGGTGGGGCCAGGGTCGGGGCCGGGGGTGGGGTGCTGATCGTGGTCGGTCACGGGGACAGGTCTACCACCGTCGTCCCCGGCGTCCGGCGGGCTTCCGCCGCCACCCGTTCGCCCACGGAGCCCGCGAGCCGGATGTGGCCGTCGGCGGCGACGGCGGCGGCCAGGCCGAGGAGGCCGCTGGTCTGGCGGGCGTCGAGCCCCCGGTCGAGGTCGTCGGCGAGGAGCGTGAGGCACTGCATGGCGTCCGGGACCTCCGCGATGCGGTCCGTGGCGAGGACGCCGGGGCCGGTGAGGAGGGTCAGGGCGAGGGCCAGGTAGCGGAGTTCGCCGTCGCCGAGGCGGCCGAGCGGGACCGGCGGGCGGGCGGCGCGGGCGAGGACGGCGCGGACGGTCCCGTCGGGGAGTTCCTGGACGCCGAGGCCGGTGACGGGCCCGGCGCAGCCCGCGCCCGCGACGGCGACCAGGCGCTGGTGGCGGCGCGGGCAGGCGGCCCGGGTGCGGTGGAGGACCTCCGCGAGGTTGGCGCAGTCACGGCGGAGCCGGCCCTCGCCGGGCGGGACCGGGGCGCGCATCCGCTCGGGCACGGGGGCGCAGGGGAAGAGGGAGCGGAGGCCGAGGACCGTCTGCTCGGCGGCGGCCAGGACCTCCCGCTGCCCCTCCGTGGCACCGGCGACGCGCAGCGGGAGCAGGGCGGTGCCGAGGAGGTCGTCGGGGAGCGGCGCGCGGGTGACGGGGGTGGCGCCGGCGGTGAGCCAGGCCGCCTGGACGGTGGTGCGGCCGGGGTCGCGGAGGGCGGTGGTGAGGAGGGTGCGGCCGTGGCGGGTGAGGCGTTCGCCGACGATGCGGAGTTCGGGCTCCGCCTGGACGGCGAGGTCGAGCCGGACCGGTCCGGCGGGCCCGTCCACCGTGCAGCCGATGCGGAAACCCCGGCGGCCCTGCGGGTCGGGGCGGGCGCGGTCGGGGACCAGGTCGCCGGGGTGGGGGAAGACCTCGGCGAGGGAATCGCCCGCGCCGAGCCGGGCGAGGGCCTCGTAGGCGGCGAGGACGGTGGACTTGCCGCTGCCGCTGGGGCCGGTGAAGAGGGTGACGGGGCCGAGGCGGTACGTGGCGCCGCGCCGTCCGGCGAAGGCGGAGAGCCGCAACTCGGTCACGACGGGCCGCGCCGCGCCGCCGCCGTCCGCCCGGGGCACCGCGCCTCCGTACGCCGCCCCCGCCGCGTCCCGGTCAGCCGCGCCGTCGTACGCCGCCTCTTCGGCCGCCGCGCCTGCCGGTCCGGCGCCTGACCGGGCCCCGGCGGCGGGCCCGGACCCGGGCCCGGCTAAGGCCCCGGGCCCGGCCGCCGTACCCGTACCCCTGCCCGTACCCGTGTCCCTGCCCGTATCCGTGCTCGTGCCCGTACGGGCGCCGGCTCCGCGCCCGGGGCCGTACCCCGGCCCGTACCCCGGGCCGGATGCCGGGCCGGTGCGGTGGCGGCCTCCGGCCGTCCCCGGAGTCGTGGCCCTGCCCGTGCTCGGAGACGTCACCCGCTCCGCACCCGGGGCCGTGCCCCTGGCCTTACCCGGAGCGGTGCTCCGGGGTGCGTTCGGTGGTGCGGTCCGGGGCGTGGTGGGGGGTGGGGTGGGGGGTGTGGTGGGGTCCATGGGGGGACCGTATGCAGGGGTGGTGCTGGCGAACCGTTCCGCCGGGATGACCTTCCTACGATCGGGGGACGCGGGCCCTCGGGGAGCCGACGGGCTCCTCGTCCTCGGGGACGGAGGGGCCGTCGCCGGTGCTCTCGACCTCGGTCCCGGGCGGGGCCAGGAGGAAGACGTTGCGGTCGACGCGGTGCATGCCGCTGCCGAGGCCGAAGACGACGCCGCTGCTGAAGTCGAGGACGCGCTTGGCGACTTCGGGGTCGGCGCTGGTGAGGTCCAGGAGGACCGGGACCTGGGCGATGAGGTACTCGGCGACCTCGCGGGCGTCGGCGAAGACCTGGACCCGCAGCACGATCATGCGGCGCTGCTCGGCGGTTTCGTACTGCTCGGGGCTCGTGCGGTGATCGACCCTGGACGGCCATTCGTCGCGCCCGCGCAGGGGGAGGACCTGGGCGAGGCCCTCCCACTGCTCGTCGGTGACGTCGTACCTCTCGTACCTACTCATGGCCCCATCCTCCCGCTCCTCACCCGTTCGGCCCAACAACGACACGGGTGGGGAACGATACGGGTGGGGTCAGCCGAAGGTCTTGGCGAGGCGGCGGAGCCCCTCGGCGATCTCGTCGGGCGCGTGGGTGGTGAAGGAGAGGCGGAGCGCGGCCGGGTCGGGGGTGCCGGAGAAGAAGGGCGCGCCGGGGACGTAGGCGACGGAGTGGCCGACGGCGGTGGCGAGGAGGGCGGTGGCGTCGCGGCCCTCGGGGAGGGTGGCCCAGACGAACATGCCGCCGTCGGGGCGGTTCCAGCGGCTGCCCTCGGGGAGCGCGGCGGGCAGCCCGTCGAGGAGGGCGTCGCGGCGGGCGCGGTACGCCTCGCGGATGGTGGCGATGTGCGCGTCGAGGTCGCTGTCGCGGAGGTAGCGGGCGGCGGCGGCCTGGTCGACGGTGGAGGTGTGCAGGTCGGCGGCCTGCTTGGCGATGACGCAGGCGCGGCGCAGGGTGGCCGGGGCGCGCAGGTGGCCGAGGCGGAGGCCGGGCGCCATCACCTTGGAGAAGGAGCCGAGGAGGGCCGTGCGGTCGGCGGCGGCGGGGTGGGCCGCGATCGGGAGGACCGGGTCGCCGTCGTAGCGGAGTTCGCCGTACGGGTCGTCCTCGGCGATCCAGAAGCCGTGCCGGGCGGCGGCCTCGGCGACGGCGGCGCGGCGGGCGGCGGGGAGGGTGCGGCCGGTCGGGTTCTGGAAGGTGGGGATGATGTAGAGCAGGGTGGGCCGCTCGCGGGCGGCGATCTCGTCGAGGGCCTCGGGGAGGATGCCGTCGTCGTCGGTGGGGACGGGCACGACGCGGGCGCCGGCGAAGCCGAAGGTCTGGAGCGCGGCGAGGTAGCAGGGGTCCTCGACGAGGACGACGGAGCCGGGTTCGACGAGGGCCGTGGTGAGCAGGGTGAGGGCCTGCTGGGAGCCGGTGGTGACGAGGAGGTCGTCGGCGCCGGTGGGGAGGCCCCGGGCGGTGTACCGGGCGGCGACGGCCTCGCGGAGGGCGGGGTCGCCCTCGGTGGTGGAGTACTGGAGGGCGTGCTGCGGCAGGTCGGTGAGGACGGCCGCGTAGGCGGCGCGGATGCCGTCGGTGTCGAAGAGTTCGGGGGCGGGCAGGCCGCCGGCGAACGAGATGACCTCGGGGCGGGCCGTGAGCGCCAGGATCTCGCGCACGGGCGAGGAGGCGACGTTTCCCAGACGGGCGGCGACGGGGGGCGTGGGGGTGGAGGGGCCGGGGGCCGGGGCGGGCGTGGGGGCGGGGCCGGGGTGCGGGGTGGCGGGAGGCATGACGGTCAGCATAGAGAGCGGGGGGCCGCTGTCCAGGATGCGGACGCACGTCGACTTCCTTGTCAGGCAAGGGGGTTGGGGCCGCCTGCGGTGAAGGTGCGGGTGTACGGGACGGCGTGGGCGGCCAGTGCGCGGCGGCCGGCGGCGGCGCGTGCGGCGGCGTCCGGGGCGGCGGGGTCGTAGAGGACGCCGGCGGCGCAGCCGCTGTGCGCGATCTGGACGCCGACCGCCCCGGTACGGCGGGCCACGGCGGCGACGGTCTCGAACTCGCTCTGCCTCAGGACGCGTTGGGCACGGCGGGCGCTGGCGGTGGCGACCCGCCCGAGGAGCGCGGCGTCCTGGTCGGCGACGGCCCGGCGGAGCCCGTCGAGGAGGCGGGCGCAGGCGCGGAGGTCGGCCCCGGTCGGCGCGGGGACCGGCAGGGCGAGGGTGTCCACGGGGGCGCCGCCGCCGAGGAGGCAGCCGACGACGAGGAGCGGCGGCAGGGCCGGGCCGAGGACGTCGAGGACCTCGCCCTCGCGCTGGGCGAAGAGGACCGGGCGGCCGTCGAGCATGAGGGGATCGCTGGCGCCCTCCGCGCGGACCGCGAGCCGGGCGGTGGCGGCCGGGTCGAGGCGGACGCCGTGGGCGTCGGCGACGGCGCGGACCGTCGCGAGGACGTCGCTGGTCGAACTGCCGAGGCCGAGGCCGAGCGGGACGGTGCCGGTGAGGCGGAGCGCGCCGCCGTGCGCGGGACGGCCGGTGCGGGCCGCGCAGGCGGCGACGGCGAGCCGGGCGGCCCGGACGGCCTTGGTACGGCCCGCGGGGGTGACGGTGATCGCGTCGGGCGGGGTGCCGGGGCGGGGGGTGTAGACGGCGAGGGTGCCGGGCTCCGCCACGGGCAGCGTGACGAGCGCGGCGCGCGGACGGCCTCCGGCGTCGGCGAAGTGGCCCTGGAGGAGCTCGCCGTGGTGGGAGGGGGCGCGCCCGGTGCCGGGGGCGGGGACGCGCCCGGTGCCGGGGACGGTGCCGGTGCCGGTGCCGGTGCCGGTGCCGGTGCCGGTGCCGGGGATGGGGATGGGGATGGGGATGGGAACGGGGGCGGGGGTGGGCCGGGTGGTGGGGGCGCCGGAGGCCGTGGGTGGGGGCGGGGCGGGGTGGTGCGTGGTCACGGGGAAAGTTTCTCGTCGCGGTTCTCCGGTGCGGGCGGCGCCTCCCCTCGGGGCTCGGCTCAGGGGGTGGTCCGGCCTGCCCTCGGGGCTCGGCTCAGGAGGTGGTCCGGCCTGCCCTCGGGGCTCGGCTCAGGGGGAGGCCGGGCCTGCCAGGAGTTGTTCGGCCAGGGTGGTGCGGAGGTAGAGGACGCTGCGGCCGGTGCGGTGGGAGACGGCGAGGCCGGCGGCGCGGAGGGCCGTCAGGTGGTGGGAGACGGTGGGGGCGGGCATGCCGGTGCGCTCGGCGAGTTCGGTGGTGGAGGCGGGGGTGCCGAGTTCGGCGAGGAGGCGGGCCCGGGAGCGGCCGACGACCCCCGCGACGGCCTCGGGCACGGGCGCGCGGCCCCGCTCCCAGAGGGTGCCGATCCCCCGGGCCGGATAGACCAGGCCCGGCTGGGCCGGGGGGCGGCTCTGGGAGAAGACGCCGGGCCAGACGAAGACGGAGGGGACGAGGACGAGCCCCTGGCCGCCGTCGAGGGTGCGGCGGGCCTCGTAACCGGGGTGGGCGATCCGCAGGACGCCGTCGTGCCAGGTGACGGAGGGGTGCAGGTCGGCGAAGAGGGCCTCGGTGCCGCCGCGTGCGATGAGCCGGCCCCGGCGCAGCACCTCCCCGTCAAGGAGCCGGGCCATCCGGGGCCAGTGCGGGGCGAGGGCGGTGTCCCAGTAGGCGCGGATCTCGTCGGCGAGCCGGGCGAGGCCGCCCACCGGGTCGTCGTACAGGGCGGCGGCCTCGGGGGCGAGCGGGGTGCCGACGCGGGCGAGGTCGGCGCGGACGGCGTCGGCGCGGGTGCCGAGGAGTCCGGCGAGCTCCTCCTCCAGGGTGGGTTCGCCGGTCTCGGGGACGGGGGTGAGGAAGTCCGGTACGTACGCGGCGGGGGCCGGGACCAGGGCGGAGAGGAGCGGGAAGCGGACGCGGGCGGCGGCGAGCCGGTCGCGGGTCTCGCGGGACCAGGCGAGGTGGAGGGCGTGGCGGCCGGGGTCCTTGAGGGACTCGACGCTGGTGACGACCTCCCAGAGGGGGGAGCGGGCGAAGCGGGAGCGGGCGAGGTCCCCGGCGGAGAATTCGAGGTTCAGCACGGGGTGGCGGCCCGCCTTCCGGGCCGGTCGGGGGCGTGGATTCCATCCAGATGGAATCCATTGGCGCCGCGCACGGGCGGGCGCAGTCTGGTGTACGGCCCGCCGCGACGGTCCCCCACGGGGGCGGCCGGGGCGGCCGAAGCGGCCGGTACCGGCGGCACGACCCACTCCCCCGGTGCCGCCGGTACCACCCGCACCAGCCGCACGTCCCGTACCACCTGCTCCATCAGTCCACTCCGTATCCCAGGCTCCACCGGCTCCACCGGCCCGGTCCACACCCCTGCTTCCACCGGACCGGGCCGTCCATCCCGCCCCATCGGTCCACTCCGTATCCCAGGTTCCACCGGCTCCACCGGCCCGGTCCACACCCCTGTTCCCACCGGACCGGGCCGTCCACCCGGCCCCGCCGGCCCACTCCGTACCCCTGACCCCACCGGGCCGCTCCATACCCCCGGCCCCGTCGGCCCACTCCGTACCCCAGGCCCCGTCGGTCCGCTCCGTGGCCCCGGGCCCGGCGCTGTGTTCCGTCCCGTCGTCGTCCTCATGTGGCCGCGTCCCTCCCGCCGAAAGGTTCTTCCGTCATGCCCGACACCGCCGCCCCCGCGCAGGAGGGCTTCCTCCAGCGCAGACTCGGTCTGCCCGACATGCGGGGCAACCGGAAGTTCGTCAACGCCGCCGTGATCGACAGTGTCGGTTCCGGTCTCATCCTCGCGTTCATCCTGGTCTACTTCGCCCGCACCACGGACTATTCGCTGCCCGCGATCGGTGGCGCGCTCACGCTGGCCCGGTTCCTCGCGGTGCCGACGGCGATGGTGGTGGGGCCGCTGATCGACCGCTTCGGCGCCCGGATGGTGGCGCTGGTGGGCAACGTGGTCTCGGCGGTCGGGTACACCGGCTTCCTGATCTCGGACGACCTGTGGCAGATCGCCGTGGTCGCCTGGCTGACCCAGATCGGCGGCGCCGCGTACTGGACGTCGAGCAGTGGCCTGGTGGTGCTGGCGGCGGATCCGGAGCGCCGTCCGCGCTGGTTCGCGCTGCTGCACATGCTGCGGAACAGCGGTCTGGGCATCGGCGGCGCGCTCGGCGCGCTGCTCGTCGGCTACGACGGCACGACCGGTCTGCACATCCTGGTCGTCGCCAACTCGGTGAGCTACCTGGGCGCCGCCGTGCTGCTGGGCCTCTGGCACCCGCCGGCCGCGCCCGCGCCCGCCGCGCGGAAGGAAGAGGAGGCGAAGGACGCGGAGCCGAAGGCCAAGGTCGGCTACGGGACCGTGCTGCGGGACCGGCGGTACATGCTGCTCGTCGGCATCAATGTCAACTTCGTCTTCGCGGCGCTCGTGCTGAGCCTGCTGGTCGCGGTCTTCGTGACGGAGGGCCTGGGGCAGGCGGCGTGGATCGGCGGCGCGCTGCTGGTCCTCAACAGCGTGCAGGTGGCGGCGACGCAGACGCTGGTGAACCGGCGGCTGGAGCGCTACCGGCCGATCCGGGTGATCGCGGCGGGCAGCCTGGTCAACGCGCTGGCGTTCGGTCTCTTCGCGCTCCTCGGCCTGGTCCCCGGCTGGGTGGCGGTGGTCGGCCTCTTCGTGGCGATGGTGCTGTACAACCTGGCGGAGACCGTCGCGACGCCGTTCTCCGAGGACCTGTCGGTGTCGCTGGCGCCGGAGCACCTGCGCGGCCGGTACCTGGCGGTCTACCAGCTGTCCTGGACCTTCGGGCAGACGGTCGCCCCGCTGCTGCTGACGGTCCTGCTGGACCTGGGGTCGAGCTGGCCGTGGCTGTTCCTGATGGCGCTGGCGCTGCTCGCGGTCCCCGCGCTGCTGCTCCTGGAGCGGATGTCACCGAAGCCGGCGGAGGAGCCGGCCGCCGGGGCGCCGGTGCCGGCGGGCGCGGCGGCCTGAGGCGGCGGAGCGGACGGCGAAGGGCCCGGAACACTTCGGTGTTCCGGGCCCTTCTCCGTGCTCCGGCCGGGGGTCAGGAGGCGGTGAGCAGGGACTCCCGGATGCGGGGCAGCGGCCGGGGGCGGGTGTGCAGGGCGCCCAGGGAGTCGTACCGGTCGGCCGTGTAGCGGAGCATGCCGAGGAGTTCGGCGGCCCGGACCCGGCGGGGGGCCGACGGGCCGGTGCGGCGGGGCAGCGGCAGGGCGCCGGGGTCGGCCCAGACCAGGCGGCCGGTGGGGTCGACGGCGGTGCGGGTGGCGCCCCGGTTGTCGCGGTGGAGGCAGAACGGCACGTCGAGCAGGCCCTGTTCGAAGGCGCGCAGCAGGCCGGTGCCGATGTCGTCGGAGAGCTCCAGGACGGCCCCGATCAGCGCGTCCGCCTCTTCGAGGACGGCGCCGTGGTCGGTGTCGTGCGCGCGGGGCAGCAGCGAGGAGGTGCGGGCGCGGGCGGCGGCGTCGGCGGCGCGGCGCAGGGCGCGGACGTTCTCCGGGACCGTCGGCAGCCGGTGGGCCTCGGCGGGGGTCTTCACGATGAGCCGCTCCACCCCGGCGCGGGCGGCGAGTTCGGCGCTGTGCTCGTTGAGGAGCTCGGCGCCGTCGCGGGTCTCCGGGAAGACTCCCATGTACGTGTAGAGCACCAGGTGCCGGTCGATCTCGCCGGGCAGGTGGCGGTCGGCGAGGCGGCGGAGCGCGGCGAGCGCCTCCAGGTCCTGGACCGGGTGCGTCTGCTGGGCGTAGCTGAGGGAGACGCTGCGGACGCCGTGCCGGACGAAGAAGAGGGATTCCAGCACGCTCAGGGCGAGGAGCAGGGAGGGCGGGCAGAGCTGGCCGAGCATGCAGCCGCCGAAGGTCTCCAGGTGGGCGCGGCGGCCCAGGGCGTCGCACTCCCCGGCGAGCCGCTCGGTGGCGTCGCGCCAGTGGGCGACGGACTCGGCGAGCGGGACGCGGCCGTAGGGCAGGCAGTACGAGACGGGGCCGCCCTCGCTGGCGGAGAGCCCGGCGCGGACCAGGGTGCGGAAGATGGGGCCGGGGGCGGCGGAGCCGTGCCGGACCTGGACGGGCCGGTCGCCCGCCGCGGCGGCGACGGCGGCGGTCCGCTCGGGGCCGTGGACGGTGATCGGGTAGCCGTTGATGCGGCCCTGGCGGGCGAGCGCGTCGCGGGCGCCGGACTCGTCGCCGACCCGGGTGTAGCTGTCAATAGTGAGGGTGGCGACGGTACGGGCGCGGGCGCCGGCGACGGCCCGTACCCCGGCGGCCATCTCCTCCGGGTCGGACATGCCCATGCGGGGCTGGACGACGAGGTCGGCGGCGGCGTGGCGGCGGACGTACTCCCCGAGGTCGGCGCCGCCGGGGGCGGCGGGCGCGGCGGGGGCCGGGAAGACGGCGGGTGTGTTCATCAGGAGGTCCCGGAGGGCAGGGCGCGGACCGGCGCGGCGGGCGGGAGGGCGCCGAGGAAGGAGTGCAGGAGGGTTTCGGGGGCGCCGTCGACGCAGACCGCGTCGAAGCCGGCCTCGGCGAGTTCCCGCACGTAGGAGGTGTCGTCGGGGCCCCGGGTGGAGAGCTTGCCGCCGATCATGGCGGGGAGGTGCGCGGTGCGGGGGTCGGCGCGCAGGGCGCGGGCGAGGCGGGCGCCGTCGAGGCAGCCGTGGCCGTTGACGGTGCTGATGACGAGGGCGTCGAAGGGTTCGGCGGCGGCGGTCTCGACGAGGAGGTCGTCGGGGACGCAGGGGCCGAGGTTGACGACCTCGTGGCCGAGTTCTTCGAGGAGGAGTTGGAGGAAGACGAGGTTCCAGGTGTGGGCGTCCGAGGAGACGGTCGACAGCAGGATGCGGCGGCCGGTCGGGGTCGGGGAGAGCTGCGCTCTCATGGGTGCGGTTCCTCTCGGGAGCGGGCGGGCCGGGGTGACCGGCGGGCCGGGCGGTCCGGGCGGCCGGTGCGGGCGGGGTCGTCCGCCCGTCCGGCGGACCGGGAAGCGGACGGGCCGTCCGTCCGGGTGGACGGTGCGGGTGGGGTGAGTGGGGTGGGTGGGGTGAGTGGGGTGGGGTGGGTGGGGTGAGTGGAACGGGTGGAGCGGACGGTGCGGGTGGGGCGGGTGGAAGGACCGGCGGGGCCGCCGTCCGTCCGGCCGCTCGGTGCGGCGGGGCGGGTCGGCGGGGGCCGGACAGACCGCTGCCGCCGCCACTCCGGGTGCGGTGTGGCGGCGGCAGCGGGCGCCGGGCGGGGTCAGATGCAGCAGCCGTTGCGGAGCGCCGGGGCGGCGTCCGCGGCGGCGCGGGCCGCTGCCGCCGCGGCGGCGGCGGACGGGGCCGTGGCGGCGGCCGGGGAATCGGTCGTGGCGGCGGACGGGGGTCCGGTGACGGCCGTGTCGCCGTCCGCGGCCCCGGCGGGCTCTTCGGCGGCGGCGGTGCCCGAGGTCGGGTAGCCGCCCCGCTTCCAGTACTCCAGGCCGCCCATCATCTCCTTGGCGCGCAGGCCCGCCGCGGAGAGTTTGGCGGCGCCCCGGATGCCGCCGTTGCAGCCGGGGCCCCAGCCGTAGGTGACGTACACCTGGTCGGGGTCGAGGGCGGCGAGGGCCTCGGGCGTCATGTCGTGGTGCGAGAAGTGGACGGCTCCGGCGACGTGTTCGGCGTCGTAGGCGGGGCGGCGGCGGACGTCGAGGACGGTGAAGCCGCCGTGTCCGGCCCGCTGGTCGGCGGCCACGTCGTACGGGTCGGTCTCGAAGCGGAGCCGGCCGGTGAAGTGGGCCAGGGCCTCGGCGGGGTCGGCGGGGCGGATGGCGAGCACCCGCTTCTCCTCGTCGGAGAGTTCGGCCCACAGGGCGCGGTCGGTGTCCTGGCTCACGCGGTCACCGCCTCGGCGTCGCGGGCCGCGAGGCGGTCGACGACGCGGACGACGGTGTCGAGGCCGCGCCGCAGGTTCTCGTCGGTGACCGTCAGCGGCGGCAGCAGTTTGAGGACCTCGTCGGCCCGGCCGCAGGTCTCCACGATCAGCCCTTCCTCGAAGCAGGCGCGGGAGACCTCGGCGGCGGTGACGCCGGCGGCGGCGCGGGTGAAGTCGAGGCCCAGCATGAGGCCGAGGCCCCGGACGGCGATGCCGTGGCGGGCGGCGAGCGGGGCGAGGTGCTCGCGGGCGGCGGCGCCCTTGGCGCGGACGTCCCGGACGAAGGCGCCCTCGGTGCCGTCGGCCCAGTAGTGGCGCAGGACGGCGGCGGCGGCGACGAAGGCGAGCTGGTTGCCCCGGAAGGTGCCGTTGTGCTGGCCGGGGAGCCAGATGTCGTGCTCGGGCTTGATGAGGACGACGGCCATGGGCAGGCCGTAGCCGCCGATCGCCTTGGAGAGGGTGACGAGGTCGGGGACGATCCCGGCGCGCTCGAAGGAGAAGAAGGCGCCGGTGCGGCCGCAGCCGGCCTGGATGTCGTCGACGATCAGCAGGATGCCGTGCCGGTCGCAGAACTCCCGCAGGCCGCGCAGGAAGGCGTCGGAGGCGACGTAGACGCCGCCCTCGCCCTGCACGGTCTCGACGAGGACCGCGGCGGGCTTCTCGATGCCCGCGGAGGGGTCCTCGACGAGGCGGCGGAGCAGGTCGAGGGAGTCGAACGCGCCGAGCGGGGAGTCCGGGTAGGGCAGGTGGACGGTGGTGGGCAGGGTGCCGTAGAGGCCCTGCTTGTAGTGGGCGGAGCCGGTCGCGGCGAGGGCGCCGGTGCTGACGCCGTGGAAGCCGCCGCCGAAGGCGACGACGGGGGCGCGGCCGGTGGTGAGGCGGGCGAGCTTGAGGGCGGCCTCGACGGCGTTGGTGCCGGAGGGGCTGGCGAACTGGACCCGGTGGTCGAGGCCGCGGGGGGCGAGGACGTACCGGGAGAAGGCGTCGAGGAAGTCGGCCTTGGCGGCGGTGACCAGGTCGAGGCCGTGGGTGAGGCCGTCGTTCTGGAGGTAGTCGATGAGGAGCTGCTTGACGGGCTCGGGGTTGTGCCCGTAGTTCAGGGTCCCGGCTCCGGCGAGGAAGTCGAGGTACTCGGTGCCGTCGGCGGAGCGCAGCACCTCGTTCTTGGCGGAGGTGAAGACGTCCGGGAAGGAGCGGGCGTACGAGCGGACCCGGGACTCGTGGCGCTCCACGGTCGCCGCGGCGGCGGCGCCGGCCGGGACCGGCGCCGGGGCGGCCGGCGGGGTCGCCGGGACCTCCAGGGCCCCGGGGGACGCCGTCATGGTCGTGACTGTCATGGGTGTTACCGCCTAACCGCCTGGGGTTCCAGGGCTCGGGACAGGGTCAGTGGTGGACGACGACGGCGGGTTCGGCCCCGATGTCGTCCCGGTGGCGCATGCCGCGGAAGGAGATGTGCCCGACCTGCCGGTACGCGGCCCGGCGGGCCTCGTCGGCGGTGGTGCCCCGGCCGACGACGTGGACGACCCGGCCGCCGGAGGTGACGGGGCGACCGTCGGCGTCGCGGCGCAGGTTGGCGTAGAAGACATCGGCCTCGGCGGGGTCGACGGCGTCGAGGCCGTGGACCTCCTGGCCGGTCTCGAAGGCGCCGAACGGCCAGCCGGGCGGTGCCTGCGGGTCCGCCGGGTCGAGGCAGCCCTGGGTGAGGGCGACGGAGCAGCGGGCGAGTCCGTCGGTGCGCAGCTCCGCGAGGTGCAGGCGGCGGTCGAGGACCGCCTCGCACAGGGCGCCGAAGTCGCTGGTGACGGAGGGCAGGACGACCTCGGCCTCGGAGTCGCCGAAGCGGGCGTTGATCTCGATGACCTTGAGTCCGTCGTCGGTCATCATCGTGCCGAGGTAGACGAAGCCGGTGTAGTCGAGGCCGTCGGCGGCGATGCCGCGCATGAGGGGTTCCAGCAGGACGGTGCGGATCTCCTGCTGGAGGGCCTCGCTCGCGGCGGGGTGGGGGGCGACGGAGCCCATGCCGTCGCAGTTGCCGCCGGCGTCCTGGTCCAGGGTGCGCTTGAAGTCGAGCGCGGTCGGGAAGAGGAGGGCGCTCTCGCCGTCGAGGAGGGCGAAGACGGAGAGTTCGCGGCCGGTGAGGCGTTCCTCGACGACGACCTTGAACGCGTCGCCGTAGGCGCGGGCGAAGGCGTCGACGGCGGCGGTCGCCTCGGCCTCGGTGTCGCAGACGACGGCGCCGTCGCCGTCCGGGGTGAGGACGTCGATCTTGACGACGCAGGCGTACGGCAGGGAGCGGATGTACGCCTTGGCGGCCTCGGGGTCGGTGAAGGACCGGTGGGCGGCGGTGGGCAGCCCGTGGTCGAGGCAGAAGCGCTTGCCGCGCTCCTTGCTGGCCTCCAGGGCGGCGGCCTCGGAGGAGGGGCCGATGACGCGGTGGCCGAAGGCCCGGAGGATCTCGACGAAGCCCCGGGAGAGGGCGTCGATGTGGGAGACGAAGACGAGGTCGACCGGGTTGCGGGCCAGGAATTCGAGGGTCGGCCGGGGGTTGGTCAGCGACAGGGAGCCGACCGGGACGATCCGGTCGTGCTCGACGACGTCGCAGCCGGGGGCGTAGTAGACGACGGCCTCGGGGTCGGTGCGGGTGAAGAGTTCGCAGACGGCGTGGCCGCGGCCGGTGCCGTCGAGGACGAGGATCCGGCGGCCGGTCCCCGGTGTCGGGTGGTCGGTGGTCATCGTTTCTCACTCATCCGCTCGGGGGTCAGCAGCCGGTCGAGGGGCTGGCCGACCATGCCGGCCTCGTGCAGGTGGTCGACGAGGGAGCCCCAGACGTCGCTGTAGCGGTCGGAGCCCTCGGCGATGTCGTGGCTGCGGACGTAGGCGGAGTTGGCCCAGTCGCAGTTGGGGTGGATGTGGTGCAGGTCGTGCTGGACGGTGTCGCCGACGAGGACGAACATCCGGTACGCGGGGTGGACGACGAGCATCCGGAACCACCAGGTGGTCCAGGCGGCGGCGCGGCGGCCGCCGCCGGTGACGTCGGGGCCGGGGACGGGCTCGCCGCACATGCGGCCGAAGGTGAGGTGGTCGCGTTCCTTCTTGGTGAGCTTCTCGGCGTTGGAGAAGATCCACCAGCGGTGCTCGGTGTGGGTGTAGAGGAAGGTCGCGCTCTGGAAGCAGTAGGTGAGCGGGAGGACCCACAGGATCAGGTACTCGGCCCACCAGCCGGTGAGGGCGACGAAGGCGACGGTGGCGGCGAGCCAGACCAGGGCCATGACGCGGCGGTAGAGCGGCATCGGGCCGAAGAAGTTGCCCTTGAACCGGTTGTAGGTGAAGGAGCCGTGGTGCTTGGGCGAGACCAGGTTCCACCACAGGTAGCGCCGGTACTCGGAGCGGGACATGCCGGGCCGCATGCCGGTGGACAGCAGGTAGAGGGTGTCGCCGTCCTTCATGGAGCAGGGGAACTGGTGGTGGAGCAGGTGCTCCTTGCGGTTCTCGTCGTACGGGCTGCGCCAGAAGACGGTGGTGATGACCTCGCCGACGATCCGGTTGACCGCGTGCGAGCGGGCGAACATGCGGTGCAGGGTCTGGTGGACGATCACCACGTCGAGGCGGCGCATGCCGCCGGTGGTGAGCAGGGTGGCGAGGACCAGCAGGGGTATGGACCAGCCGGTCAGCGGGTGGAGGCTCCAGGCGCCGAGGGCGATGCCGCCGGCCATCTGGACGAGGCCGAGGAGTCCCGCCTTGTTGGGGCTCCAGGCGATGATCTGCCGGCCGCCCTCCAGGGGGGTGCCGGTGACCCAGGTGAGGTAGGGCTGGAGGATGCCGGGAAGTCCGCGCATGGTCTCCCGGGGGGTGGTCCTCGGGGTGGTGGCGGGTTCGTCGGTGCGGGGGGTGGTGTCGTGCGTCGTCATGGTGTTGCGTCGCCCTTCTCGCCGCGCTGTCACTTCTCGGAGACGGGGTCCGCACCGGCCCCGCCGAAGAGGATGTCGTTGGTCTCGTGGGTGCGGGCCACGGTGAGGTCCTCGGCGGAGACCCAGGTCATGTTGACGATCGTGCGGCGGGCCTCGCCGCGGATGGGGTGGACGCGGTGCATCGTGGTGTCGGTCTTGACGATGTACGCGTCGCCGGCGGCCATGTGGTACGAGTGGACGCGGCTGTTGAGGAGCGCCCCGTACACGTCGGGGTTCTCCTTGTCCCAGGAGGTGTGCGGGACGCCCTGGACGAAGCCGCCGTCGCGGTACTCGGGGGCCTCCAGGACGAGGATGAAGCCGTAGGTGTAGTCGTCCCAGTGCCAGCCGTGGGTGTCGCCGCTGCGGTCGAGGCGGCTGATCACGTAGTGCTCGCCGGCGTAGGGGCAGGTGAAGACCTCCTCGCCGACGACCTCGGACATGAAGTCCTTGGTGGCGGCGGAGAAGTAGAAGGCGTCGATGAGCGGCCCGTGCTCCTTGATGACGGGCTGGCCGACGGTCCGCATGTGGCGGGGGGTGCCGTCGGTGATCTTCAGGACGAGGTCGCGCTGCACGCCGTGCCCGTCCATGATCCCGAAGGCTTCGGCGCGGAAGGCGTCGAGGAGCTCCGGGGAGAGGAAGCCGCGCAGCGGGACGAGGTGGTCGCTGTCGAAACGTTCCTTCAGCTCCGCGCGGTCGGCGGCCGTGTACCGCTCCCGCAGGTGCTCCTCCAGCAGGGTGCCGAGCGTGCGCGCGGTCACGCGCCCGGCGGGGGCGGACTGGTCGGTGGTCAGGGTCATGTCCATGTCTCCAGTGCTCGGTTCAGCGGGTGGTGAACGGGTCGTACGGAGGGAAGGCCGGGGCCGGGGCCGGGAGGAACGGCGGCTGGGGCAGCCACAGATCCTCGGCGGCCAGGTCCCCGGGGCGGTACTTGCCGAGGGCGCTGAGCAGCAGCCGCAGTTCGAGGGCGAGCGCGTCCAGCAGCCGGACCAGGCCCTCCTCGGGGTCCTCGTCGGCGGCCAGCAGCGCGGCCCGGCCCAGGCCGACCGCGCGGGCGCCGAGCGCCAGGCACTTGACCGCCCGGCCGCCCTCCCACATCCGGCCGGAGGCCAGCAGCGCGCCGCCGCGGGCCGGGACGCGGGACAGGCACTCGGCGAGCGGCAGCCCCACCTGGTCCAGGAAGGCGGTCGGGGCCCAGCCGCTGCCGCCCTCGGCGCCGTCGACGGTGACCGCGTCGGCCCCCGCCTCCCAGGCGGTCCGGGCGGCCTCGCCCACGTCGCGGCCGGGCGGGAGCTTCACCCACACCCGGGCGCGCGGGTAGTTGTTGCGCATCAGGCGGACCTGCTGGCGCAGGATCTCCTCGGTGAAGGTGCCGGGGGTGCCGTGGCGCAGGACGGTGTCGGAGCCGGGGCCGTACAGCTCCTCGCTGCGGTACTGCTCCGCGAGCCGGGCGGCGTCGGAGCGGCTCAGCAGGGTGAGGCCGCCGAGGCCGGGCTTGGCGCCCTGGCCCACCTTCAGTTCGAAGGCGAGGCGGCCCTCGTCGAGGAGGCCGGAGGCGGTGGGGTCGCTGTAGACCAGGTTCCACACCTCCGCGTCGGCGTCCTGTGTGGACTGCTGGACGACGACGCCGCCGAGGCCGGTGTCCCGGGCCGCCTCCCGGTAGGCGGTGATCCGGGCGAGCAGGGAGCCGTGCGCGCGCTCCCCGTCGAGCCGGCCGTAGCCGCCGACCGGGACGACGTTCTCGCCGATGACCATCGGGACGCCCAGCCGGCCGGCCTGCCGGGCCACGGCCGTGCCGAGGTCCGAGGCGGCGACCCGGGTGGACCCGAAGGCGCTCACGTACACCGGCAGCGGGGCGCGGAAGCCGCCGACGCCGGTCTCCAGGTCCACGTGCTGGGGCAGCGGCTCCTCCCCCAGCTCCAGCATCCGCTCCAGCCGGTGCGGCACGAAGACCGGCGGCACCAGCCGGAGCGCGTCCAGCTGGTCGGCGGGGGCGGGCGCGGACGCCGGGGCGCCGTGCAGCACGCTGCCGTAGCCGGCCGGGTCGGGGAAGACGGCGGCGGCGCCCCGCCGTGCCCGCTCCCGCACGGCCCCCTCCACCCAGCCGGGTGCGGAGAGCCGGGCGACGGAGCCGTCCCCGGGCTCCGGGGCCGTACCGGGCGCCGGAGCCGTATCGGATGCGTGGACGGTCACGGGGACACCACGCCGGGCAGCTTGGGGAAGGCGGTGGCCTGCCAGACGGCGTCGAGTCCGGCGACGGCGCGGGTGAGGCGCTCCAGGCCGATGCCGAAGCCGGCGCTGGCCGGGAGGCCCTCGCGGGCGAGGTCGAGGTACCACTTGTACTTGGCGGGGTTCTCGCCGGTCTCGCGGATGCGGGTGAGCAGCCGGGCGTAGTCGGACTCGCGCTCGCTGCCGCTGATGACCTCGCCGAAGCCCTCCGGGAGGACCAGGTCGAAGTTGCGCAGGACGCCGGGGCGGTCCTCGTCCTCGCGGTCGTAGAAGCCGCGCGAGCCCTTGGGGTAGTCGGTGACGAAGAAGCCCCGGTCGGCGTGGCGGGAGAGGAGTTCCTCGCCGGTCCAGTCGAGTTCGGCGTGGTCGTCCTGGGGGTGGCCCAGTCCGTGCAGGGCGGCGGTGGCCTCGTCGTGGCGGCGGACGCCGAAGCCGCCCTCGGCGATGCGGGCGAGCGCGTCGGTGTCGCGGCCGAGGAGGGCGAGTTCGGCGGGGAGGTCGGCGAGGACGGCGGCGGCGGCGCCCGCGACGACCTTCTCGGCGACGGCCATCGCGTCCTCGCGGGTCGCCCCGGCGATCTCCACGTCGATCTGGTGGAACTCGACCAGGTGGCGGTGGGTGGTGGCGGTCTCCAGCGGCTCCAGGCGGACGTTGGGCGCCACGTTGAAGATCTTGTCGAAGGTGAGCAGGCTGGCCTGCTTGTAGAGGATGCCGCTGGTCATGAGCTTCCAGCGGTGCCCGTAGTAGTCGATGTCGACCTGCTTGGCGCCGCGGGCGCCGGGGTCGGTGACGGGGCCGATGACGGGCGGCAGGAGTTCGGCGAAGCCGTCGCCGGTGAGCAGGGTCCGGGTGGCGGCGAGGATGCGCTGCTGGATCCGCAGGACGGCGCGGGTGGCGTCCGAGGTGAGGTGGGCGCGGGTGCCTGCGGGGGCGGTGGGGGCGGTGGTCGTCACGCGGGCTCGTCCTTCGGCTGGCGGTAGGTGAGGGGCTGGTAGTCCGCGAGGGCGTAGAAGTCGCGGTAGAGGACCTCGTAGTCCTCGTTCCAGACCAGGAAGGTGCCTCCGGCGGTGAACAGCGAGTCGGTGGAGGCGAGTTCGTCGCCCTCGCGGACCTTCCAGGTGATCTCGTAGGGGCTCTCGATCACGGGTTCGTTGCGCGCCTCGACGTGGCCGGCCCGCTTGGGGATCACGGCGTCGAAGCAGTACTCCGGCGGGTGCGGGTAGGGGCGGCTGGTGATCCCGGACTCGGCCTGGAGGGTCATGTTGACGATGGCGGCGGCGTAGTTGCGCTGCATGGCCGCGAGTCCGGCGAGGCCCTTGAAGCGGGCGCCGACCTCCAGGAAGACGAGTTCGTCCCGGGGGGTGAGGAAGAGTTCGAGGTGGGTGGAGCCGTCGATGCGGCCCAGGGCGTCGAGGGCCTGCTCGGCGAAGGCGACCATGCGGGCGACGCGGGGATCGTCGTCGTGCAGGTTGATGTCGGCGTTGACCCGGCCCTGGACCACTTCGAGGGTGTTGACCAGGTATTCGGTGACGCCGCCGAAGACGGTCCGGCCGCCCTCGGTGACCAGGTTGACGCTGTACATGGTGCCGGTGACGAACTCCTCGACCTCCCAGGCGCCTTCGAGCTCCTCGGGGAGGGCGGCGAAGTCGGCGCGGCAGTCGATCCGGCGGACGCCCTCGCTGCCGGCGGAGTCGACCGGCTTGAGGATGAAGGGGAGGCCGACCTCGGCGACGATCCAGGTGAAGTGGCCGGCCCGGTCGCGGGCGTGGTGCTCCTTGTCGAAGCGGTGGAAGCGGGGGAAGCGGACGCCGGAGCCGACGAGCTTCTCCTTCATCACGCACTTGTCGCGGTAGGGGAGCATGTCGGCGGGGTGCGGGCCGCCGAGCCCGAACTCCTCGCGGAGTTCGGCGGCGAACATCATGAAGAGCTCGTCGTAGCAGTGCAGGGTGACGGTGCCCGCGCCGGGGTCGGAGGTGACCTCCTTGAGGGCGCGGCGGACGGCGTCCGGGGCGACGGCGGAGGTCAGCAGGGCGGGCGGGTCGTCGTAGGCGCAGGGCTCGACGTACACCCGGTCGAAGTAGCCCCGGACGTGCTCGGGGGTGGCGGCCCACTCGACCTCGGAGACGATGAGGACGAGGCGCTTGGCGTCGGGGTCCTCGACGAGGTCGGGGCGGAACATGGGCATGCCGCGGGCGGAGAGGATGACGGCGGTCTTCACAGGGGTGCTCCAGGCTTCGGGGGTGGTCAGGCGAGGTCCCGGCCGATGTGGGGGGAGGCGGCGAGGACGTTGTTCTCGTTGTCGCCGAGGGGGTCGCCGTTGACCCGGGTCTCGCGCCGGGCGCGCAGGGCGGCGGTGTGGAGTTCGGCGGCGGTGGGCGCGGTGATGACGAACATGCCGATGCCGTCCAGCTGGTCGGCGCGGCCGGAGAGTTCGTCGCCGGGCTTGCGGGAGCGGCGGTGGCAGAAGGTCGGCTCGGGGAAGTCGACGGACTCGTAGCGGGTGAGTCCGGGCGGCGGCAGCAGGATCATCTCGGAGCCGTAGCGGACGGTGTCGCCGATGAAGCCGAAGTCGATGTCCTCGCCGAGGCCGAGGGCGGCGAGGAGTTCGGCGTAGGGGCGGTCGTACGCCTCGCCGAAGAGGACCATGGAGGCGGTGCCGGCCAGCCGGGGGTTGAAGTCGATGAGTTCGACGGGGCCCTCGTCGGGGACCATCATCTCGATCTGGGTGGCGCCGTTGTGGAAGCCCATGACGCGGTGGATGTCCTTGGCCTTCTCGAAGATCTCGGCCGCGCGGGGGTGGTGGTAGGGGAACTGGAAGCCCATCTCGACGACGGGGTCCTTGGCGAGGACGTAGCGGCCCATGAGGCCGATGGGGTGGGGTTCGCCCTTGCAGACGAGGGATTCGACGGAGAGCAGTTCGCCCTTGGCCTCCTCCTCCAGGACGTAGCCGCGGGTGCGGGTGATGTACTCCCGCATGAGGGGGTGGGCGATCTCGACCTCGTCGAAGGTGTCGACGGCCTTCCTCAGCTGGTCGAGGCCGTCGACGATGAAGCAGAGGGCGCTGCCGGTGCCGTTGGCGGGCTTGAGGACGGCGCGTCCGGCCCAGGGCCACTCGGTCCAGGTGAGGGCCTCGTCGAGGGTGGCGGAGCCGAGGGTGGTGAGGCCGTGCTCGCGGAGCCGGTCGCGGACCTGGTTCTTGTCGAGGAGGGCGCGGAGGTCGTCGGCGCCGGTGTGGGGCAGTCCGGCGAGTTCGCGGAGCACGGCGTCGTACGGGAGGACCGGCTCGAAGCCCGCGTAGGTGCCGACGACGTGGTGGCGGCGGTGGACGTCGAGGAGGACCTTCTCGATCTCCAGCGGGTCGGCCCAGGAGTCGACGGTGACGAGTTCGTCGACGAAGCCCTCGGGGACGGCGTACGGGCCCTCGGTCTGGAGCGGGGTGTTGTTGACGACGACGATGCGCAGGCCCCGGGCCTTGGCGGCGCGGGCGACCTCCAGCATCGGGTTGAGCATTTCGAGCATGACGAAGGTGGGAGTCATGGAGGCTTCCTGTTCGGGCGCGGAGGGGCGCGCCGGCGCGGGCGGGTGCGGGCGGGCGCGCGGGGCCGGTGGGCGCGGGCGGGTGCGGGGCGGCGGGTGCCGGTGGGTCAGTTCAGGGCCGCGGCGGGGGCGGCGACGGTGAGGGCGAGGGTGCGGGCGGCGGCCTCGGCGCGGGCGAGGGCGACGGTGGAGGTGGGGCCGACGGCGATGACGTGGCCGAAGCGGTCGGTGTTGTCGCCGCTGCTGCCGGTCTCGGTGCCGGGGGCGACGTAGATCCCGACGTCGACGACGCCTTCGGCGGCGCGGGCGGCGGCGGTGCCGGTGATCGCGTCGACGCGGCCGGGAACGGAGGGCAGGAAGACGATCGCGGCGCCCCGTCCGGCGGCGCGGCCGGCGGCGACGGGCGGCCGGCCGAGGTGCATGCCGATCTGTTCGGCGACGAGTTCGACACCGGTGGCGAGGGTGACGAGGCGGGTGATCCGGTCGCCGCCGGGGCGGCAGTTGACCTCGATGAGCCGGGGTCCTTCGGCGGTGACGCGGAGTTCGACGTGGGCGGAGCCGAAGGTGTAGCCGAGGGCGGCG
The DNA here is from genome assembly GCF_014650175.1 of Streptomyces termitum. Classification (GTDB taxonomy): domain Bacteria; phylum Actinomycetota; class Actinomycetes; order Streptomycetales; family Streptomycetaceae; genus Streptomyces; species Streptomyces termitum. Next base: position 64,549 of record NZ_BMUL01000013.1, on the reverse strand, counting down.
AGGGCGTCGGCGGCGACCTTCTCGCAGGCGGCGCGGACCTCGTCGGTGAGCGGGGCGGGGACGGCGTGCCCGGTCTCGACGAAGGCGGGCGGCGGGGAGAGCAGTTTGCGGGTGACGGCGAGGACCCGGGTGGTGCCCTCGTAGGTGAGGGTCTCCACGCTGTACTCGGGTCCGTCGAGGTACTCCTCGACGAGGACGGCGGGGGTGCGGGCCCGGCCCCGGTAGGTCTGGTCGCGCTCCTCCAGGAGGTGGTGGACGTGGGCGCGGGCCTCGGCGGCGGTGTGGCAGAGCTTGACGCCGATGGAGAGGAGTTCGTCGACGGGCTTGACGACGCAGGGCAGCGGGAGGGCGGTCTCGTCGAGGGCCTCGCCGCGTTCGACGCGGCGGAAGCCGGGGACGGGGACGCCGGCGGCGCGGCAGAGGCGGCGGGTGCGGGACTTGTCGCGGGCGGCGGCGACGGCCTCGGGCCCGGAGCCGGCCAGGCCGAGCCGGTGGGCGGCCTCGGCGGTGACGAGGACGTGCCATTCGCTCATGGTGAGGACGGCGTGGACGGGGTGCTCGCGGTGGAGGGCGCGGACGGCGGCGACGACGGCGTCGGTGTCGTCGGTGTCGCAGGGCACGACCCGGTCGAGGAGGGCGGGGTCGAGTCCCTCCCCGGCCCCGTCGGTGTAGGCGGCGAGGCCGGTGGTGAGGAAGGAGACGCGGTGGCCGAGGCGCTTGGCGGCGGCGAGGGCCTCGAAGCCGGAGCCGCTGGTGTTGCACTCGACGAAGACGAGGTGGGCGGGGGCGGGGCCGCCGGGGGCGCGGTCGTCGCGGGCCGTCACGGGCGGTGCTCCGGGGTGGTCTCGACGGTGATGAGGGAGGCGAGCCGGTGGGCGGTGGCGAACGCGGTGTCGGTGTCGGGTCCGGTGGTGAGGACCTGTCCGCTGCGGCCGAAGTTGTCGACGACCTCGTCGACCCGGTCGCCGGGGCGGACGAAGACGTCGAGGTCGAGGAGGTCGGGGTCGTTCAGGACGGCCTCGGTGCCGCTGAAGCCGGTGACGACGCCGGGGACGGCGCGGAAGAAGGCGGTGGCGGCGCCGCGCCGGGCGGTGGGCCGCTCGGGCAGCACGGGCAGCAGGCCGAAGGGGGCGGCGGTGGCGTACTGCTCCAGGTCGATGCCGTACGCGTCGATGACGAGGTCCACGATGCGCTCGCCGCCGAGCCGGTCGTGGGACTCGATGACCCGCGGCCCCTTGGAGGTGATCTTGATCTCGGTGTGGGCGACGCCGTCCCGCAGGCCCATGGCGGTGTGGAAGTCGCGGACGTAGGCGGCGACCTCGGCGTCCACCTCGGGGGAGAGGCGGGCGGGGAGCGCGTGGGAGTCCTCGACGACGCCGATGGTGTACTTCTCCGTGATGGCGACGATCGCGTGGTGGCCGCCGAAGGAGAAGGACTCGACGCTGTACTCGGGGCCGTCGAGGTACTCCTCGACGATGTAGCGGCCGACGGGGAAGAACTGGCCGAGGACGAGGTCGTCGCGGTGGCGCAGGCCGACGGCGTCCTCCCAGGCGGCGGCGACGTCCTCGGCGCGCTCGATGACGACGACGCCCCGGCTGGCGGTGTTGTCGACGGGCTTGAGGACGACGGGGTAGCCGTGCTCGCGGCCGAACTCCCCGATCGCGGCGGCGCTGTCGACCTCGGCGGCGGCGGCGCTGGGGACGCCCCGCTCGGCGAGGTGGGCGCGCATGAGGAGCTTGTCCTTGTAGAGGGTGGAGACGGCTTCGGGGGTGCCGCCGAGGCCGTAGCGGTCGTTGATGCGGCCGACGGTCTCCATGGCCTGCTCGCCGAGGGAGACGCAGGCGGTGAACTTGTAGACCTGGTGGACGGCGTCGACGATCGGGCGGGTCTGCTCCCAGTCGGTGTAGTCGACCATGAACAGGGCGTCGGAGGCTTCGACGTGTCCGTCCATCATGCGGTCGCGGTGCTGGAGGAAGACGACGCGCAGGCCGAGCGCCTTGGCCTTGACCAGGGTCTCGGGACGTCCGCCGACGATCAGGATGGTTTCCACGGCACTCAACTCTCGCTCGGGGGCGGGCATACGGGTGTGCGGGCGTGCGGGTCCGCGGGCATGGCGGGCATGCGGCGGGCGGGCCCGTTTCGGGCAGGGCGAGGGGGTGCGGCGCGCCGAGCGGGTCGGCGCGCGCACGACGGCCCCGGGGCGGGGCGCGGGGTGGTGGCGGTGCTACTCGGCCAGCCAGGCGGTCAGCAGGGCGTGGCCGATGGAGTCGGCGGGGCCCAGGCCGGGCCCTTCGAGGGCGCGGCGGCGGACCTCCGCGCGGGAGAACCAGCGTGCTTCGAGCAGTTCGTCGTGGTCGACCGCGGTGTCCCGGGTGCGGGCCACCGCCCGGAAGCCGACCATGAGGCCGGCGGGGAAGGGCCACGCCTGGGACGCCTGGTAGACGACGCGGTCGACGGTGACGCCCGCCTCCTCGGCGAGTTCGCGGCGGACCGCGCCCTCCAGGCTGTCGCCGACCTCGACGAAGCCGGCGACGAGGGAGTAGTGGTCGGGCCCGGCGCCCCGGTGGCGGGCGAGCAGGCAGGCGGGGTCGGGGCCGGGGGCCTCGACGAGGACGATGACGGCGGGTTCCAGTCGCGGGTACAGCTCCTTCCCGCAGCCGGGGCCGGTGCACTCGCGGTACGAGCCGTCGGGGCGGGAGCGGGTGGCGGCGCCGCAGGTGCCGCAGTACCGCTGGGTGCGGTGCCAGTGCAGCAGGCCCGAGGCGCGGGCGAGCAGTCCGGCCCGCGCGCCCGGCAGGGTTCCGAAGAGTCCGCGCACGCCGATGGGTTCGGCGTCCTGGGCGAGCCGGGCGGCGGTCTCCTCGGGGAGGTGCGAGAGGTCGGCCCCCCACACCTCGCCCCCGGCCCCTCCGTCGGTCCCGTCCTCTCCGTCGGTCCCGCTCCGGTCGCCGGTCCCGCTCCGGTCGGCGGAGAGCAGGACGAGCTGGTGGGCGGCGGCGAGGACGGCACGGCCCCCGGGGCTCGCGGCGGGCAGCAGGGGCTGTCCGCCGCGGGTGAGGCAGCGGTCTCGGTGGAGCGGGACGAGGAGGGCGTCGGCGGTGGGTGCCGACGGGCCTTCGGAGGCGTACCGGGATCCGCCGCGCGGCGGGTCGTTGTACGCGAGTCCGTCGTACCGTCCGGCGGGGCCGGGGGGCGCGTCAGGCAAGGGGGCGGCCCGCGTCGGGGTTCGGCGAGGGCGCCGGGCCCCAGCCGTGGTCCGCCACGGTCGCCGTGACCGCGCCGGTGGCGGGGGCGGCGTGCACGACGGCGGTGAACAGTGCGGCGGCGAGGAGAGCACCGGTGCCCGACCGGCGGATCAGGGACAGCGAACGCGTCTTCATCATTTCTCCGTTATCCAGGTCTGCGCATTCCTCCGGCGGCGGGCCGAAGGTGTCGCACGGGCGTTTCCCGGAAATCAGAATTCCTTTGCGGAAATTTTCGGGAGAAGCGGCCCCTGTCGGCCGCCGTCCCGTTTCCGCACCCCCGTGCTTCGACACCGGAAGTCTGCCCAAGGCGCTGGAAGCGGTGCAACCGAGCGCCCTAGCATGACTACGCATCGCACACTCACGCGGGGGTTCATAGCATGCCAGAAGTATGTGAATCGGACGACTGCGGTCGGCAACAGCCCTGCACCCGGGGTCTGGCGCACTACCGCTCGGCGGTCGCGACGGGAGAGTCCACCGACCCCTCCTCCGCACCGCCCTGTCTGCTCCGGCTGGGACTGCTGAAGGAGTCCCCGGACGGAGAGGGGCTGGTCCCGGTGCCCGCCGCGGTGGCCTCGTCCCTGGCCCTCCGGCCGCACCGCGAGGAGATGGCGGCCAGGACCCGGCTGATCGAGGAACTGACGGCGGCCTTCGACGTCGTCGAGCAGGCCTACAGCGAGGTGACAGACTCCCGGCAGCCCCGGCTGACCCTGCTGCGGGGGACCTCGCTGATCGAGGCGGCCATCGACGCCGCCGTCGGTGCCTGCACGACGGAACTCATGACGGCCCAGCCCGGCGGCGGAAGACCCGTCGAAATACTGGAGAATTCACTCCGGAGCAATATCGAGCTCATCGAACGCGGAGTGTGCCAGCGCACTCTTTACCAGCACGCGGTCCGCATGCACCAGCCGACTTTCGAGTACATGTGCACGATCGTGGACGCGGGCGGCGAGGTGCGCACACTCGACGAAATGTTTGACCGTTTGATCATCTGTGATCGGACGGTCGCGTTCATTCCCACCAGTTCCTCCTACGAGCAGGAGGCCCTGGAGATCCGCGACCCCGCCGTGGTCCGCTTCCTCTCCAACGTCTTCGACCACGCCTGGGCCCGCGGCATCCCCGCCACCCCCTCCCACGACCGCCGCCCCCAGCTCGTCGCCTCCGACCTCGAACGGGCCCTCGCCCGCATGCTCATCACCGGCTACACCGAGGAGAAGATCGCCCGCGACCTCGGCATGAGCCGCCGCACCGTCGCCGACCACACCAGCCGGCTCTCCCGCCGCCTCGGCAGCACCAGCCGCGCCCAGCTCGGCTACCTCATCGCCACCCGGGGCCTCCTCGGCGACACCCTGACCCTCTCCCCCGCGCCCTGACCTCCCCCGCCGCCGATCGCCCCGGCGGCGGGCCCCGCGCGCAGCCCCCTCCCCGGCCCATCACGCCGATAAGAAGCCCTGATCACGGACTCATGTCCCGGTCCCCGGCGCCGCCCTAGCGTGAGAGCACACGTCAGCCGCATGGGGTCTGACCGAAGGGGGCGACATGAAGTTCGGGGTTTATCCGGCCTACATCGGCGGGCGGGACGTCACCGGTGACGATCCCCGTCACGTGCACACCGTCACCGCGCGTTTCCTCATCGAGGACACCTTCGCGGGCCTGCGCCTCAAGCAGGACCTCGACAGCGGCGCCGTCGATCCCGCCACCGCCGGCGACGCCGTCGTCGGCGCCTGCGTCGTCGCCGACGAGGAGGTGGCGGCGCGGGCCCTGGAGGCGGCGGCGCGGGCCGCCGGGGAGTGGCGCCGGGTGCCGCTCGCGCGGCGCCTGGAGATCGGACGGCGGATCGGGGAGCGGCTGCTGGAGCACCGGGAGCCGCTCGTCGAGATCCTGGTCGCGGAGGGCACGCCCCGGTCCGCGGCCGAGGGGATGCTCACCGGCATCCCCTTCACCAGCTGGAGCCGCGAGACGCTCGAATGGTGCGGCGAGCAGCTGGAGTTCCGGCGGTCGGACGGCGAGCGGGAGATGATCCTGCGCCGCGTCCCGGACGGGGTCGTGTGCATCAACCCGCCGCAGAACGCGGCGACCGTCAACGCGCTGAACGGCCTCGCCGCCCTGATCGCCGGGAACACCGTCGTGGTGCGGGCCCCGCGCGGGGTCGCGCTCAGCTGCATGTACGCGATGCGCGAGGTGGTCGCCCCGGTCCTGGAGGAGATGGGCGCCCCCGCCGGCACGGTCAACGCCTACTGCGGGGCGCCCGCCCTGGAGACCTGGCTGGCCAGCGAGCACGTCGACGACGTGCTCTACTTCGGCGGCAGCAAGAAGGGCATGGAGTTCGAGGCCGACGCGATCGCCGCGGGCAAGAAGCCCGTCCTGGAACTGGCCGGCAACGACTGCTGCGTGGTCTGGCACGACGCCGACCTCGACGCCGCCGTCGAGACCATCGCCCAGTTCTTCCTGAACTCCGGCCAGATCTGCAACGTGCCCAACCAGGTCGTCGCCCACCCGGCGATCGCCGACGAGCTCCTGGAGCGGCTGACCGCCGTCACCCGGGAGATCCGGCCCGGCTTCCCCGACGACCCGAGCGTCGTCCTCACCCCCGTCCTCGGCGTCGACTGGTTCTACGGCTGCCTCGGCGAGGCGCTGTCCCGGGGCGCGACCCTCGTCCACGGCGGCCGCCGCCTGGAGGTGGACGGCACCCCGTCGGAGACCGGCTTCTTCGTGGAGCCGAGCATCGTCCGCGTCGAGGGCCTCAAGGACGCCCGGTCGCTCTCCGTGGTCCGCGACGAGACCTTCTTCCCGCTGCTGCCGGTCATCGTGCCGGAGCCGGGCGCCTCGGACGAGGAGCTCCTGGAGGAGGTGCTGGCCTTCGTGAACTCGAACGCGTACGGGCTGCGCAACTCCGTCTGGACCCAGGACGGCCCGACCGCCGACCGCTTCCTCGACGGCGTCACCAACGCCGGAAACCTCAAGATCAACGACTCGCACAGCGGCTTCCTGCCGTTCCTGCCCAACCAGGGCGGCCCCGGCCTCACCGGCGGCGCCTTCGGGGAGGCCAGCCACCCCATGCTGCGCACCACACGGCTCCAGGCCGTCAGCATCCTCCGTCCGGCCGCCGACAAGGAGCCCACGTCATGACGACCCGCACCCTGAAGGCCACCGTCGCCGCCCCGGCCGCCGAGGTCGTCGAGCGCCTCGCGGACGGCGCGTTCCTCACCGCCCACGCCGCGGACGTCCGGTCCGTCTCCGACACCGGCGACGGGCTCCAGAGCTGGGAGCTCGCCTTCCGCGGCGGCACCGCCCGCTGGACGCAGCGCGTCGAGCGGACCGGCGGCCCCGACGGGACCCCGTACCGCCTCGGCTTCACACAGACCGACGGGGACTTCCAGGAGTACGAGGGGGCCTGGACGGCCGTCGACGTCCCCGGCGGCAGCGAGGTCGTCCTCACCGTCGGCTACCGCACCTCCGTCCCCCACCTCGCCGGCGCGATCGACTCCGCCGTCGGCGTCGTCCTGGTCCGCGCCGCCCACCAGGCGCTGTCCGCGGTGGCGGGCGGCGAGGTCCGCGTCACCGGCGGCGCCCACTGGCTGGGCGACCCGGCCGCGTACGTCCGGCGCGCCTGACCGCTCCCCCCGGGGCACCCCGCCCCGCCCCGTACATCCCCCAAGGAGAAGCACACCATGGAGAACGTCTGCATCATCGGCGCGGGCTGGTCGGGGCTCGCCTCCTGCCAGGTCCTGCACGAGCGCGGCATCGCCTTCGACTGCTACGAGGCCGGCTCGGAGGTCGGCGGCAACTGGCGCTACGGCAACGACAACGGCATGTCCTCCGGCTACCGCTCGCTGCACATCAACACGTCCAGGAAGCTGTCCGAGTACCGCGCCTACCCCATGCCGGCCGACTACCCCGACTACCCCGACCACGCCCGCATCGCCCGCTACCTCGACGACTACGTCGACCACTTCGGCTTCCGCGACGCGATCTCCTTCCGCACCCTGGTCACCCACGTGGAGCCCGCCGAGGGCGGCGGCTGGGACGTCACCTCCCGGCAGCGCGACACCGGCGAGGAGACCACCCGCCGCTACGGCTCGGTGCTCGTGGCCAACGGCCACCACTGGGACCCGCGCGACCCCGAGCCGGCCTTCCCCGGCGCCGACACCTTCACCGGCACCCAGACCCACTCCCACCACTACCGGACCCCCGAGGAGTACGCGGGCAAGCGCGTCCTCGTCCTCGGCTTCGGCAACTCGGCCTCCGACATCGCGGTGGAGACCTCCGCCGTCTCCGAGCGCACCTTCCTCTCCGTCCGCAGCGGCGGGTACGTCTTCCCCAAGTACATGTTCGGCAAGCCCGGCGACGACATGATCAGCCCCTTCATCACCCGGGTCATGCCGCGCGAGACGCAGCGCTGGGTGATGGCCGCGCTGCTGCGCATGTCCATCGGCAAGGTCACCGACTTCGGCCTGCCGAAGCCCACCGCCAAGCTGTTCAACTCCCACCCGACGGTCTCCGAGACCCTGCTGCCGCGCCTCGGCCACGGCGGGATCACCGTCAAGCCGAACATCGAGCGCTTCGACGGCGGCACCGTCCACTTCACCGACGGCAGCAGCGAGGAGATCGACGCCGTCGTCTACAGCACCGGCTACAAGGTCAGCTTCCCCTTCCTCGACGCCTCCGTGATGGCCCCCACCGACAACGACGTCTCCCTCTTCCACCGGGTCGCCGACCCCCACCACGACGGGCTGTACTTCGTCGGCCTCTTCCAGCCGCTGGGCGCCACCACCGTGCTCGCCGAGGCCCAGTCGCACTGGATCGCCGACCTGCTCCAGGGCCGGGCGGCACTGCCCCCGAAGGAGGCGATGCTGCGGGAGATCACCCGGTACAAGGAGAAGCTCGCCAAGCGGTACGTGACCTCCAAGCGGCACACCATGCAGGTGGACCACTACCCCTACCTGGCCGAGCTGCGCGGCGCCCGCCGCGAGGGCGCCCGGCTGGCCCGCCGGGCGCTCCGCAAGGGCCTCGCGCCGGTCGCCCCGCCGGAGGAGGTGACCGTCCGGATCGCCGCCTCGCCCGAGACGGTCTGGGACCTCGTCAGCGACGTGACGCGGATGGGCGACTGGAGCCCCGAGTGCCGCCGCTGCGCCTGGCGCGGCGAGGAGCGCGGCGTCGGCGCCCGCTTCACCGGCCACAACCGCCGCGGCCGGGTCCGCTGGGTCACCTCCAACACGGTCGAGGAGTGGGAGCGGGGCAGGGCCTTCGCCTTCCACACCACCACCAACGGGGTGCGCTGGGGCTACCGCATGGAGCCCGACGGCGCCGGCGGCACCCTGCTCACCGAGCGCTGGGACGTCACCGGGCAGAACACCGGCCAGCGCAAGCGGACCGCGTCCTTCGCGAAGATGATGCTGGGCGGCTACGAGAACCACACCGAGGAGCTGCGCCAGGGCATCCACACCACCCTGGAGCGGGTCAAGGCAGCCGCCGAACTCCAGGAGCGGCAGGCCCCGGTGGAGCTGCGCCAGGGCGCGCGGGCCGCCGCCCCGGTGGACGTGGAGACCGCCGCGTGAACGGCGGCGCCACGATGACCGACGGGAGCCTGTACTGCGACTCCCCCGCCGCGTTCGCCGCCTGGCTGGAGGAGCACCACGGGGACGCGGACGAGGTGTGGGTCGCGCTGCCGAAGAAGGGCACCCCGGCGGCCTCGGTCACCCGCGACGAGGCCCTGGACGTGGCCCTGTGCTACGGCTGGATCGACGGCAAGGCGTACTCCGGGAACGTACCGGACGGCTGGTGGGCCCAGCGCTTCTCGCCCCGCAAGCGGCGCAGCCCCTGGTCCCGGATCAACCGGGCCAAGGCCCACCGGCTGATCGCCGAGGGCCGGATGCGGCCCGCCGGCCTCGCCCAGATCGAGCTGGCCAGGGCCGACGGGCGGTGGGAGGCCGCGTACGCCCCGCAGAGCACGGCGGAGGTCCCCGACGACCTGCGGGCCGCGCTCGACGCCTCCCCCGCCGCGGCCGCCGGCTACGAGACGCTGACCCGCAGCGGCCGGTACCAGATCCTGCTGAACGTGGCGAAGGCCGTGCGGCCGGAGACCCGGGCGCGCCGGATCGACGGGTACGTGGCCCGGCTGGCGGCCGGCGAGCCGCCGCACGGGCCCCGGCGCGGCGCGTGAGCCCCGCCCCCGGGGGACCGCCGTCCCCGGAGCGTACGGAACCGGCCACCCGCCGGCCCGCGTCGCGGTCCCGCCGCGCACGTCGGGCCGGTGCGGGCCCGGACGGCGGACCGAACCGGCGTCGAGAACCCGCCAACTCCCGCCGTCCCCAGTAGCATTCACCTTTCGTACGGGTTCCGCGGGGGACCCTCGGGGGGAGACGCACAGTGATCAGAGTCATGCTCGCGGACGACATGCTGATGCTCCGGCGGGCCCTGGTCTCGCTGCTGGAGCTGGAGGAGGACCTCCAGGTGGTGGGCGAGGCCGGAGACGGCGACCAGGTGGTGCCCGTCGCCCTGGAGACCCTGCCGGACGTGGCCGTCCTCGACATCGACATGCCCGGCATCGACGGCATCCGGGCCGCGGAGCGGCTGAGCCGGGAGCTGCCCTCCTGCCGGACGATCATCCTGACCAGCCTGGGCCGGCCCGGGAACCTGCGCCGGGCGCTGGAGGCCAGGGTGTCCGGCTTCCTGCTGAAGGACACCGACCCGACCCGGCTCGCCGCCGCCATACGGCAGGTGGTCGCCGGGGAGCAGGTGGTGGACCCGCAGCTCGCGCTCGCCACCCTCCAGGCCGACAGCAATCCGCTGAGCGCCCGGGAGACCGAGGTGCTGCGCCTGGCGGCGCGGGGTCTGGACGCCCCGGAGATCGCGCGGAAGCTCTTCCTCTCCCCCGGCACCGTGCGGAACTACCTGACCACGGTGGTCACCAAGCTCAACGCCCGCAACCGCATGGACGCCGTCCGGATCGCCCAGGAGGCCGGCTGGCTCTGACCCCGGCCGGCTCTTCCCCCGATCGGCTCTAGGCCCTGTCCGGCGGATCTTCGCGGATCAGCCCGCGGCGTCTGGTGCGTGCTCTCGGCGTGCACCTGGGTCGCCCTCGTACTGGACGTACTCGGGCGATCCGGGCGTGCGGCGAGAGAGCGTGCCAGGCGTCGCGGGCCCGCGAAGATCCGCCGGACAGGGCCTAGCCCACGGTCGGGGAGGTGTCGGTGGCGGGGCGCAGCGGGAGGGCGGCGGTGAGCTCGAACCAGCCGTCCGGGCGCACCCGCCAGTCGAGGCGGCCGCCGAGGGCCTCGGCGCGGATGGTCAGGCTGCGCAGTCCCACCCCGCCCGTGACGCAGTCGCTCCCGCTCTCGTCGCCGTCGCTGTCGCCGTCGCTTTCGCAGTGGAGCGAACCGGCTTCGCCCAGGCCGTCGTTGGCGATGGAGAAGTACACGTGCTTCTCGTCCGTGCGCGCCTCGACCACGCAGTTCTGCGCCTTGCTGTGGCGCAGCAGGTTGGTGACGCCCTCGCGCAGCACCGTCGCCAGGACGGTGTCGACGGAGGCGTGCAGCGGGGCCTCGGTGACCTTGATGTCGGTACGGATGCCCACCGCGCGCAGCAGCGAGGCGGCCGACGCCACCTCCCGGTTCAGCGCCATCTGCACGTAACTGCTCGCCACCGAGCGGACGTCGGTGAGCGCCTGCCGGGCGGTCTGGACGATCTCGGTGAGCTCCATCTCGGCGCGCTCCGGCTGGACCCGGATGAGCCGGTGGGCCAGTTCGCACTTCAGGGTGATGGTGGAGAGGCTGAAGCCGAGCAGGTCGTGCAGGTCGCGGGCGAAGCGGAGACGTTCCTGCGTGACGGCGAGCCGGACCAGTTCCTCACGGGCCCGCTGGACCTCGCGGACGAGCCCGGAGAGCCGGCTGAGGCCGTAGACGACCAGGCCGGTGAGGACGGTGGCCAGGCTGTTGTAGGCCAGCTGGCCCATCCCGTAGCCCACCGCGAACTGGATGAAGCCGGTGGCGACGACCACGCCGGCGAAGACCGCCCAGCCCCAGGCCGCGCCCAGGACGAGCAGGGCGGAGGCGGCGAGGAAGCCGGGCATGCCGAGCCAGGCGGAGCCGAAGAGGGTGAACGGGACGAAGGTGAGGACGGCCTGGAGCGCCAGCGTCGGACCGCGGCGGTGGGCCGCCCACGGTATCCACCCCGGGAAGGAGTGGTTCAGCTGGAGGACCAGCAGGACCGCCATCAGCGCGCAGCACAGCGAGAGTTCGCCCGCGCCCATGCCCGCGCCGGCCGCGTAGGTCAGCCCCACGCCGAAGAAGCACAGGATGACGACGAGGGTGATGGTGCCGGCGACCCTGGGCGCCAACTCCCCTCCCTCGACCGGGCGGTGGTGAACTGCGCCAGGATCTGCGGACCGAGACCATCCCACAGGAGCCCCCTACTCGACCACGGTGCGGCACGGATTGGAGTGCAGCATAGACGGCCCCGGGGGTGTTCGGTATTTTTCGTTCAGGGGTATCTCGTACCGATTCGGTCGTGCTCGGTGAGGGGCCCGCCGCCGGGCAGCGCGGCCAGCACGAACTCCCCGACGCCCGACTCCGCGCGCCAGTCCAGTCCGAAGGCGCGGGCCGAGGTCGCGGTGTCGCCGAAGGCCAGCGCGCACGGCCCGATGCCCATGGCCGTGGAGACCAGGTAGAGCGTCTGCTGGAGCGCGCCGACCTCCTTGAGGAGCGCGCTGTAGGCGAGGCCCGGGTAGGCGGCGCCGATCCGGCGGAAGCGCGCGGTCATGCTGATCAGGACGGGCGGTTCGGCGCTCAGTCCCGCGGTGGCGCCGGCCTCCCCGAGCAGCGCGTCCACCAGGGACGGCGGGCTGCCCAGCGGGTGCAGGGCGTGGGCGGCGGGGTCGTAGTGGTAGGAGCCGCGCGGCAGTTCGCCGGAGCCGGTGACGGTGACGTACAGCTCCAGCGGGTAGACGGAGCCGACGCTCGGGTAGGGCCGTCCGGCGGCGGGCCTGGCCCGTGCCGAGCGGAACAGCAGCTCGCCCAACTGGGCGAGGGAGAGCGGCAGTCCGTCGTCGGCGCGGACCGAGCGGCGGGCTTCGAGGGCGGTGGTCAGGCGCGGGTCGGTGGCGAGGACCCGGTCGAGGTCGGGCACCGGCAGGGCGAGCGGGGCACCGGCGGCCGGGCGGGGCTCCCCCGGGCCGTCGGGCTCGGGGGCGGGCTCGGCGCGGGCCGGGTCGAGGGGTTCGTCGTGGAGGCCGGGGCGGCTGCGGTTGTGCAGCATCAGCTCGCGTGGCGACCAGTGTTCCAGGGCGGGGTCGCGGTCCTCGGCGAAGGAGAGGGGGCCGGGGCCGCCGGTGCCGGGGACCAGCATGCCGGCCGCCTCCAGGTAGCCGACCGCGGTGCGGACCACCTCCAGGGGGACGTCGAGGAGCCGGGCCGTCTCGCGGACGGAGGCGGGGCGGACGTAACAGCTGACCAGCCACATGGCCTGCGGGGTGTGGAGGAGCACCCGGTGGGCGCTGAGCGGGGATTCGAGGAGCATGTCGCCGGTGCCGACGCGCAGGGTGGCGAAGCGGGAGAGCCGGTGGGTGGCGTCGGGGGCGGGCCGGCGGGGGGCGAAGCGGGCCTCGCGGACCATGGGGACCACGGAGAGCTGCTGGGTGCCGTCGCCGGTGGCGAGGGTGCGGATGACGGCGTGGCCGACCGCCTCCAGGGTGGAGCGCAGGGCGGCGCGGCGCGGGTCGCCGGGGGAGGCGGGGCCGCTGAAGCCGGGCAGGACGTTGTCGAGCGACACCGGGCCGTAGGTCATGCGTTCCAGGGCCCGGTGGACGACCGGGTCGGCCATCGGCAGTTTGATGTCCTCCCAGAGGGTGCTGACCAGGCCGGTCCCGGCGTCGTCCGCCGCCGTCCGGACCGTGGTGTCCTCACGGAGCGACCAGAGTTCGACGAGGCGGGGGGCCCGCGGGGCGGGCGGGGCGGATGACGTCATGGCGGGGGACCTCACGGGTGGCGCGACGGCCGTGTCACAGGAAGAGGGGGACCGGGTTGAGGTCCTCGTAGCGGGTGGGGGCGGTCAGGCGGCCCAGGCGGACCGGGACGTCGTAGAGGCGGCCGGGGGCGAAGCGGGTCCAGAAGGTGCGCAGTCCGGGCACGATCACCTTGACGACGGGCAGGCCGACGTCGGCTCTGGTCTGGTCGAGGACGAGGAGTTCGCTGCCGAGGCCGCGGGCGAGCTCCTCGGCGGCGGCCACGTCGGCGGCCAGGTCGGGGCGGGGGGTGTACGGGAGGTCGGCGGCGGTGCGGCGGGGGGTCTCGGGGTCGGGCAGCAGGTAGGGCTGGTTGTCGGTGGTGGCGGTGCGCCACCAGTGCAGCGGGACGGGGTCGTCGCAGGTGTAGCCCTCGCCGTCGGCGGTGGCGGCGACGACCGGCGGGAGCATCTGGTTGAGTTCGGCGACGGCGCGGCGCAGGGCGACCCGGGGGTCGAAGTGGGCGCCGAAGCCGAGGGTGATGTCCTGGGCCGGCTTGTCGGTGCGCCGGGAGAGGGCGGCGAAGACGGGGATGCCGAGGTCGCTGGTGAGGTCGAGGACCCACAGCTCGCGGTCGAGGCCGCGGTGGGCGGTGCGGATGCCGTCGGTCCAGGGGTCGGCGAAGGAGTCGAGGTCGACGCCGGGCTGGCGGGTGCGGTTGTACCACCACAGGGCGACGGCGTCGCGTTCGACGAGTTCGAGGAAGCCCTGGACGATGGCGTCCTCGCGGGAGCTGCCTGCGGCGGTGCCGTTGGAATGGGCGGTGAAGGAGCCGGTGGCGCAGGGGGCGTCGTAGTACAGCATGGCGGTGGGCAGCAGCCGGTGCCGGCCGGCGGTGAGGGACCAGACGGGGGTCCAGTCGACGGGGGTGTCCTCGTCGAAGGGGGCGCAGACGCGGTGGGCCGGGGCGTGTTCGGCGTTCCAGGCGGCCCGGTCGGCGTACTGGCGGGGGTGGAAGAGCTGGACGGCGTCGGGGTGGACGGCGCGGTCGGCGACCTCGCGGTAGGTGGCGCGCAGGGTGGGTTCGTCGCCCTGGCGGTAGCCGGAGTGGCGTTCGACGGCTTCGCAGAGGGCGCTGACGCGGGCCTGGAGCGGGGTGGTGCCCTTGCCGGAGCTGTGGCTGCGCAGTCCGGCGCGGACGGCGGCGAGGCCGGTGGGCGAGGAGGCCGGGTTGTGGCCGGAGTGGTAGCAGTTGAGGAAGCCGGGGTCGCGGCGGTCGCGGCGGACCTCCTTGACGACGCCGGTGAGGTCGTCGACGAGGTGGCCGTACCGGTCGAGCATCTCCTCGGGGGTGAGGGAGCGTTCGCCGGTGCCGGTGGCGGTCTTGGGGCGGCTGGCCGGGTGGACCGGGGCCCAGACGCGGCGGGCGGTGACGCCGGGGTCGCCGCAGGAGGGGCACTGGGGGCGGCGGCGCACGGGGTGGTGGCGGCCGGCCAGGGTGAGGGTGTCCAGGGTCCACAGGGCGTTCTGGCCGGAGTGGCGGTGGCCGGCCATCCATTTGACGGCTTCGAGGCAGGCGAGGTGGAGTCCGGCGGCGCGGCCGGCGGCCAGGCCGGAGGGCGGGACGCTGACGGGGCGGCCGAGCGCGCGGCCCAGATACGCCTCGGCGGGGCGGTTGCGGCGCAGCGGTTCGGCGAGGCAGTGCCAGCAGGGGCCGTCGTCGGGCTGGAACACCGGTCCGATCCAGGGCTGTTCGCCGGTGAGGCGGACGGGAAGCCAGGGAGTGCCGGTGGCGCGGTGGGCGGCGTCCAGGTCGGCGAGGGCGGGGTCGAGGTAGGTGTCGCAGAGGACGAGGGCGAGGCCGGGGGGTTCGGTGTCGTGGCCGGGCCGGTGGACGCGGAGTCCGGCGGCGCCCAGGGCGGTGAGGAGTTCCTCGGCTCCGGCGCCGGCCTCGCTGCCGCGGCCGGTGGCGGTGACGGTGCCGCTGCCGGTGCGGCGGGCGGCTTCGTCGCCGTCCACTCCGGCGAGTTCCCAGAACGCCTGGCCGGCGTCGCCTGCGGCGGTGGGGGCGGGGGCCCGGTGGGTGAGGAGTCCGGAGCCCAGGAGCCGGGTGACGACGTCCTTGACCTGGTCGGCGGGGAGGGTGCCCGCGTCGGCGACCAGCCGGTCGAGGGTGCGGGTGCCGTCGAGCAGGGGGGCGAGGGTGGTGACGCAGGATCCGCGCAGCGCGGTGACTCCGCGTTCGGATATGAGGTACACGCCTTCCCCGGGGACTACTTCGGCCTTCAGATGGGGCTTGAAGCCGAGTCCGCGCGTGGTGCCCTGGCGCTGTGCCACCGTTTCCTCCTCATGGTGTGCGGCCTGTGGACCGTGCTCGGGTGCGTGTCGTGCGCCGGACGTGCTGCCGTGCCGTGTTCCTGCCGTGCCGTGTTCCTGCGGTGCGGGTGCCCGCCGTGCGGGGTGTCGCCGGGCGGTGCTACTCGGCGTGGGCCTCGCCGGTCCAGCAGATGCAGGTGCTGGGCTGGTAGGAGTCGGCGGCGGCGCAGAAGTCCTCGATGACCAGGTCCTCGGTGACGGCGGCGGCGGTGGCGATGTCGAGGTTCATGTCGGCCCTTCCCGGTGCGTTCGCGGCTTGCTGACGAGGAAGAGTCTGCGCCGCCGGGGGGAAGGGCCGACAGTGCCGGTGTCACCGGGTCGGCATGAAGTTCTCATGGTCATCCCGCGAGGGCGTCACACCCCTCCTTCCACGGTGGTCGCGGCGGCCGGGGCGTCGGCCATCCCGGCGGTGAGGGTGGCTCCGTCGAGGGGGTCGACGAGGAGGAAGGAGCCGGTGCGGCGGAAGTCGGCGTAGCCGTCGAGGGCGACGGGCTCGGCGGTGCGCACGGTGATCCGGCCGATGTCGTTGACGCCGAGGCTGTCCGGGCCGGGGCGCTCGGCCAGCGTCTGGAGGTCGAGCCGGGAGGAGACCTCGGTGACGACCGCCCGGACGGTACGGGTGGCGTGCCGCAGCAGCACCTGCCGGCCGGTGTGCAGGGGCTGTTCGCCGAGGTGGCAGACGGTGGCGGTGAGGGCGCGGACGGGGCGCGGGGCGGTGGCGGCGGGGGCCAGCAGGTCGCCGCGGGCGATGTCGAGGTCGTCGGCGAGGCGGACGGTGACCGACTGGGGGGCCCAGGCGGTGTCGGCGGCGGTGCCGTCGAGGGTGTCGATGCCGACGACGGTGCTGGTGGCGCCGGACGGGAGGACCGTGACCCGCTCGCCGACCCGGAGCACGCCGGACGTGATCTGGCCGGCGTAGCCGCGGTAGTCGGGGTGGGCGGCGGTCTGCGGGCGGATGACGTACTGGACGGGGAGCCGGGCGGACTCGGTGTGCGGGTCGGCGCCGACCGGCACCGACTCCAGGTGTTCGAGGACGGTGGGTCCGGCGTACCAGTCCATGCGCTCGGAGGGGCGGACCACGTTGTCGCCCGCGAGGGCGGAGATGGGGATGGCGGTGACCCGGGTGACGCCGAGGGCGGCGGCGCAGTCGGCGAAGGCGGCGGCGGTGCGGGCGAAGACCTCCTCGGAGCAGTCGACCAGGTCCATCTTGTTGACGACGAGGGTGACGTGGCGGATGCGGAGGAGGGCGGCGACGGCGAGGTGGCGGCGGGTCTGTTCGACGACGCCGTTGCGGGCGTCGACGAGGACGAGGGCGAGGTCGGCGGTGGAGGCGCCGGTGACCATGTTGCGGGTGTACTGCACGTGGCCTGGGGTGTCGGCGAGGATGAAGCGGCGGCGGGCGGTGGCGAAGTAGCGGTACGCGACGTCGATGGTGATGCCCTGCTCGCGCTCGGCCCGCAGCCCGTCGGTGAGGAGGGCGAGGTCGGGGGCCTCCTGGCCGCGCCGCCGGGAGGCGTGCTCGACGGCCTCCAGCTGGTCGGCGAGGACCGACTTGGAGTCGTGCAGGAGCCGGCCGACGAGGGTGGACTTGCCGTCGTCGACGGAGCCCGCGGTGGCGAACCGCAGGGTGTCGGCCGCGGTGCCGGGGCCGTACGGGGCGATGGCGGGGGTCTGGGTGGGGTTCACGGCTAGAAGTACCCTTCGCGCTTGCGGTCTTCCATGGCGGCCTCGGACATCTTGTCGTCGGCGCGGGTGGCGCCCCGCTCGGTGAGGCGGGAGGCGGCGATCTCGGCGATGACGGCCTCGACGGTGACGGCGTCGGAGTCGACGGCGCCGGTGCAGGACATGTCGCCCACGGTGCGGTAGCGCACCAAGCGGGTCTCCAGGCGTTCGGTGCCGCGCGGGCCGCCCCAGTCGCCGGGGGCGAGCCACATGCCGTCGCGGGCGAAGACCTCGCGGTGGTGGGCGTAGTAGATCGGGGGCAGGTCGATGGCCTCGCGCTGGATGTACTGCCAGACGTCCAGCTCGGTCCAGTTGGAGAGCGGGAAGACGCGGACGTGCTCGCCGGGGGCGTGTCGGCCGTTGTAGAGGGACCAGAGCTCGGGGCGCTGGCGGCGCGGGTCCCAGGCGCCGAACTCGTCGCGCAGCGAGAACACCCGCTCCTTGGCGCGGGCCTTCTCCTCGTCGCGCCGTCCGCCGCCGAAGACGGCGTCGTAGCGGCCGGTGGTGATGGCGTCGAGGAGGGGGGCGGTCTGGAGCGGGTTGCGGGTGCCGTCGGGGCGCTCGCGCAGCCGTCCGTCGTCGATGAAGTCCTGGACGGAGGCGACGTGGAGGCGCAGTCCGTGCTCGGCGACCACGCGGTCGCGGTAGGCGAGGACCTCGGGGAAGTTGTGGCCGGTGTCGACGTGCAGGAGGGTGAAGGGCAGCGGCGCGGGGCGGAACGCCTTGAGCGCCAGGTGGAGCATGACGATGGAGTCCTTGCCGCCGGAGAAGAGGATCACCGGCCGCTCGAACTCGCCCGCGACCTCGCGGAAGATGTGCACCGCCTCGGACTCGACGGCGTCGAGGTGGGTGAGGCCGTAGGCGTCGCCGGGGCGGAAGGCGGGGGACGCGGCGGCGGTGGGCGGGGTCGTCGTGGTGAAGGTCGTGGCGGTCATGCCAGCCCCCTTTCGGCCAGCAGGGCGAGCAGCTCCCGCGTGGACTCGGTGACGGTCTGGGTGTGCGAGGCGATCCTCAGGTCGGGTGCGAGGGGCTCCTCGTAGGGGTCGTCGACGCCGGTCAGTCCGGTGATCTCACCGGCGGCGTGCTGCGCGTACAGGCCCTTGACGTCGCGGACGGAGCAGACCGGGAGGGGGGCGGCGACGTGGACCTCCAGGAAGTCGGTGCCGCCGGCGCGGTGCCAGGAGCGGACCAGGGCGCGGGCGTCGGCGTACGGGGCGATGACGGGCACGAGGACGGTGACGCCGTTGCGGGAGAGGACCTGGGCGACCCGGCCGATGCGCTCGACGTTGCTGCGCCGGTCGGCGCGGGAGTAGCCGAGGCCGGCCGAGAAGGTCTGGCGCAGTTCGTCGCCGTCGAGGACCTCGACGCGCCGGCCGCGCTCGCGCAGGACTCCGGCGGCGGCGTGGGCGAGGGTGGTCTTCCCGGAGCTGGGCAGGCCGGTCAGCCAGATGGTCGAGCCGGGGAAGCAGGCGCAGTGGACGGGTGGGGCCGCGGCATCCCGCACGGGGGCGGCCGTCAGGACGGTCACATCGAGCTCCATTCTCGGACCGCGGCCGTCAGCAGGCGCTGGGCGCGCCGGAATTCGTCCGCGTGCAGGTGTTCGTCTGGGGTGTGGTCGAGCTTCGCGTCGCCGGGGCCGTAGGCGACCATGGGCACGTCCCGCCAGGTGGTGGCGAGGGTGTTCATGTCGCTGCTGCCCTTCTTCATCAGGTAGCGGGGGGTGACCTCCTCGGTGCGGAAGGCCCGCTGGAAGGCCTTGACCAGGGGGCTGGTGCGGCGGGTGGCGACGCCGGGGGTGGCGCGCAGGACCTCGAAGCGGACCGGGTCGGCGGCGAGCTCCCGCAGGGCGGCCACGGTGGCGTCCACGTCCAGGCCGGGCGGGACGCGGACGTCGACGACGGCCTCGCCGGTCTGGGCGTCGCCCTGGTTGAGGGCGCGGACGCCGAGGACGGCGGTGAGCGCGTCGGGGTGCAGCCGGGCGACGGCGGCGGGCAGTCCTGCGAGGGTGTCGACCATCCTGTCTCCGGCGGTGCGCACGCCCTCGCCGGCGGTGTGGCCGGTGGCCTCCCGGACGCTGTAGCGGACCTTGACCAGGCCGTAGTAGCCGAGGGTGAGGGCCTCGGCGCCGCTGGGTTCGCCGACGATGACGGCGTCGGCGACGGGCCGGGAGTCGCGGACGTGGAAGGCGCCCGCGCCGGTGATCTCCTCCTCGACCGCGCCGACGACGGTGATCTCGACGCCCTCGGGCGGGTCGACCTCGGCGAGGGTCTGGAGGAAGGCGACCAGGCTGCCCTTGGCGTCGACGGAGCCGCGCCCGGAGAGCACCTCGCCGTCCCAGCGGGCCCGCCAGCGGTGCGGGACGGTGTCGAGGTGGCCGAGCATCAGCAGCCGCCGGGGGCCGGCGCCCTTGGTGGCGACCAGGTTGTGGGCGGCGTCGGTCTCGGCCTTGATGCCGTGGTCGGCGCACCAGCGGACGAGGAACCCGGCGATCTCGTGCTCGTCGCGCGAGACGGAGGACAACTCGACCGTGCGGGAGAGGAGTTCGAGGTCGGGGGCGGGGGCCGGGGCCCGCCAGAACCAGGTGGCGTGGGCGGCGGAGAGGGTGTGCGGGCCGGTGATGGCGGTGTCGGAGGTGCCCTTCAGGGCGATCTCGGCGGCCCGGACCTTCTGCCGCATCCGGCCCTTGGCGTACCGCCGGCCCTCGCCCTCGGTGAGGTGGCGCAGGCTGCTGGCGGGGTCGGCGGGGTCGGTGAGCAGTCCGGCGGTGCCGGTGACCAGGCGGAGGTGGTCGGCGTCGAGGGCGAGGGCGGCCTCGGCGGCGAGGACGTCGGCGTCGACGTTGAGCGGGGTGCCGCCGTCGGCGTCGGCGACCGGCGGGGAGAGGCAGACCACGTCGAAGGTGGCGAGCAGGCCGCTGAGCCGGGGCACGTCCACGGAGCTGACGGTGCCGGCCCGGTGGTCGCGGACGAGCCGGGTCCTGCCGTCCTCCAGGACCCGCATCGGGCCGTTGGCGGTGGCCTTGACGAGGGCGCCGGTGCGGGCGACGGCGGCGAAGACGGAGAGGCCGCGGCGGGTCAGCTCCTCCTCCACCAGGGGGAGGGTGACCTCCTCGTACGCGGCGACGATGTGCCGCATCTCCTCCGGCGGGCAGTAGCGGATCTCGTCGCCGTTGCGGGAGGTGAGGGTGCGGATCTCGCGGCCGGTGCGCCGGTAGTGCTCGGCGATGCCGGCCGCTCCCCCGGCGATGACCAGCAGGCGCGCGCCGCGCCGGCTGAGTTCGAGCAGTTCGTCGAAGACCTGGTCGTGGAGCAGCGTGGCGCTGCCCAGCTTGACCACGTAGAGCGCGGCCTCGCGTGAGCTGGCGACTTCCCCGAGGGCTTGCATGGACGGGACTCCTTCGGATGCGTGGGGGTGGGCGGGCGGGGCGGGGCGGCGGGGTGCGTACGGGGACGGGCGCGGGTCCGGGCGGAGGCGGCGCGGAGCGCGTACGGGAAAGGAGTGGGCGGGGCCGGGCCGGGCGCGTACGGGAAAGGGGGTGCGGGGCCTGGTCGGGCGCGTACGGGAAAGGGGCCGGGCGCGCGGGCGGGGGCGCGGGGGGCGCACGGGAGGGGGTGGGTCAGCCGATGCCCCGGGTGTTGCCGCCGTCCGCGACCAGGACTCCGCCGGTGACGTAGCCGGCCTGTTCGCTGGCGAGGAAGGCGACCAGGGCGCCCAGATCCTCGGCGCGGCCGATCCGGCCGAGCGGGATGCCGGCGGCCACCTCGGCCAGCCGTTCCTCGACCTTGTCGCCGTACTGCACGTCGAGGATCGGGGTGCGGTGGAAGCCCGGCGCCAGGACGTTGACGGTCACTCCGGCCGGGCCGAAGGCGTGGACGAGGCCCTTGGCGAAGCCGAGGACGCCGAGCCGGGCCACCGAGGACAGGCCGCTGCCCGGGTGGGGCTGGCGCACCGACTCGGAGGTGATCATGACGATCCGGCCCCAGCCGGCCCGCCGCAGGTAGGGCGCGGCGGCCAGCGACAGCGACACGTGGGGCAGCAGGTTGGCGTCGACCGCGCGGCGGTACTCGGCGACCTCGAAGTCCTCGACGGGGCCGAAGGGCACCCCGCCGGAGTTGGTGACCACCACGTGGAGGCCGCCGAGCTCCTCGGCCGTGCGCCGTACCCAGGCCGCCGCCGCGTCCTCGTCGCGGAGGTCGACCGGGGTGCTCAGCACCCGGCCGGGGCCGGCCGCGTCCACCTCCCGGTGGGCGCGGGCGAGCCGTTCGGGGTCCCGGCCGCAGAGCGACACGTTGGCGCCCTCCGCGGCCAGGACGCGGGCCACGGCGAGGCCGATGCCGCTGCTGGAGGCCGCGACCAGCGCGACCCGTCCGGAGAGTCCCAGGTCCATGCCGTCACCCCGCGAGGGCGGGCCGCAGGGGGGCCAGCGGGTAGCCGTAGCGGGAGAGCAGGGGCGCGGCGGCGGCGGTCGCGGCGGCGATGGCGGTGCCCGGGAGGGCGGTGCGCCAGCGCTCGTCGGGCCGGATCTGGGTGACGCCGCGGCGCAGCCGGTCGGGGTTGCCGGTGACGGTGTGGTTGGCACCGAGCGGGATGCGTCCGGCGGCGTCCACCGGGGACTCGTCGTCGAGTCCGGCGAAGCGCAGCACCCGGGCGGTCACCTCGCGCGGGTCGCGGGACAGGTCCTCGTGCCGGACCCGGAGGTAGCGGCCGCCGGCGGTGCGGCCGACGAGTTCGGAGGCGAGGTTGAAGGCGGTCCAGTAACCGCTGCTGCGGGCCGGGGACATGGGGTCGATGTACGCCTTGGCGCTGCGGTAGGAGAGGGCGGTGGCGCGCGGGTCCCGCACGATGTGCAGGACCCGCACGTCGAGGTCGCGGCGGCCGAGGAGGGCCGCCGCCTCCGCCGGGTACTTGGAGCCGTCGACGACGAGGCGGTCGGCGCCGAGGGCGGCGACCCGCCGGTAGACGGCGGCGGACCGGTCGAGGAGTTCGGTCACGCCGGGGGCGGGGGCCCGCTCGCCGCGCGCCTCGGCGAGCCGGGCGGCGGTGTGCCGGGTGCGCAGCAGGGCCTGCTGGAGGGTGGTGACGCGGTGCGCGGTGGCCTCGACGGTGCCCTCGGGCAGCTCCCCGAGGACCTCCGACCAGAGCGGGCAGGAGCGGACCGGACTGCCGCAGCCGCAGCTGGAGTTGGTGCCGGCGCCGAGGACGCCGTTGCGCCAGAGGTAGTACAGCTCGCCGACGTGGCGGACGCCGGGGATCTCGTTGAGGACGTTGCCGAGCAGGGTGCTGCCGCTGCGCATCCATCCGGTGATGTAGAGGACGCGCGGGGGGCGGCCTGCCGGGGCGGGGCCGGTCATGGTGGGGTCCCTTCGTGGTGCCGTGGGCGCGGTCGTCCGCGGCCGGCGGGTCGGTCGCGCGTCAGTCGCGGGTCAGCAGCAGGAAGTGCTGGGGCAGGTGGACGGCGAGGCCGATGCGGCTGGTGGCCTCGATGGCGTCGGAGCCGCCGGGGCCCGCGCCGCGGCGCAGCGCCAGCGAGGCGACGCCGGGGACGAGGAGGGTGACGGCGGCCCGGAAGTCGCCGAGGAGGACCTGGCCGCGCGGGATCATGCGGGTGCGGGAGACGGTGATGCCGGCGGCGCCGAGCTGGCCGAGGACGCCGGCGCGGACCAGCTCCCAGTAGGTGAAGGGGTGGACGACGATGCCGTCGCAGGAGCCGCCGGTCTCCTCGACCTCGGCGGCGGCCTCGGTGATGGAGGCGTACACGTCCTCGCCGAGGGTGCCGCGCCGGATCTCCGGGAGGTTGAGCAGGCCGGAGATCGCCTTGTCGGCGCTGCCGTGCAGGAGGGTCTCGTTCTCGACGACGGAGAGCCGGACGAGGACCCGGTAGTCGACGAAGGAGGCGAGCAGCGCGGGCTGGTCGAGGAGGCCGTCGGGGAGCGGGACGCGGACGGTGAGGTCGGTGAGCTCGGCCTCCTCCAGGCGGGGGGCGAAGGCGCCCTCGGGGGTGGCCCGGTACGAGGTGCCGGCGGCGGCCAGCTTGGCGGCGGGCGGCTCGTGCACGAAGGTGACCGGCGCGTCGGCGACCGAGGCGGTCTTCAGGAGGTGGCGGACCGCGTAGCGGGGGCGGGTCGCGAACAGCGGGAAGACGGCGGGGAGGTGGGCCCGGAAGGGCACCGTGTGGTCCTGGTCCGGGCCGGCCGTCCGCACCGACCAGGCGAACTCCTCGCCGGGGCTGCGGGTGGCGAGGGCCGGGTCGGCCAGCTGTATCTGCACACCCTGCTGCACTGCGGAATCGGCGGTTGCTGCCAGCATGACGTCTCCTCGTGTTCCGTGGAATCTTTCGTCGGGCCATTCACATTAGGCACCTGCGGGAATGGTGGGGAGGAAAAGCCATGGCGCGTTCTGATGGGTCTCATAAGACGGCTTGATTCCCCCTTCCTGAGGGGTGCATACCGGCGGCATGACGATGTCATATCGGGTCCGTGACCCCATCCGTGGCGGTGGCCGAAGAGCCCGTCCTACGCTTCTCGCAGACCTCACGGAACACGCGGTACGGAACACGGAACGCGGAAGACGGAACGTCCCCGACGATGTGGGTGGGAGCATGCATCACGACTTGCAGATCAACAGGCTGAGGACGCTGGTCGCCGTGGTCGAACTCGGCGGCTTCCGCCGGGCGGCGGAGTCCCTGCACATCACCCAGCCCGCGGTCAGCCAGCAGATACGCCAGCTGAGCGGGCTCATCAGAAGTCCCGTGTTCGCCTCCACGGGACGCAACCTGCGGCTCAGTCCGCGGGGCGAGGAGCTGCTGCGGTACGCCCGCCGGATGGTGGCGCTCAACGACGAGGCGGTCGACCGGTTCATCCCGCAGGCCGGGCACGTCATGCTCTCGGTGGGCGTGGCGAGCCAGCTCGGCGAGGTGCTGCCGGAGTTCCTCCGGGTGCTGAACCGGGGCATGCCCCAGGTCCAGCTGAGCGTGCGGACCGGGGCGAGCGAGGAGCTGGCGGCGCAGCTGACCGGCGGCCAGCTCGACGCGGCGCTGCTGCTCCAGGCCGATCCGCCGGGCCCCGGCACGGACTGCCTGGAACTGGGCAGGATGCGGCTGGCCTGGTTCGGCCGGCCGGCCCACGGCGAGCGGGAGGCCCTGCCGCTGGCGCTCTTCCCGGAGCCGTGCACCCTGCGCGGCCGGGTCCGCGAGAGCCTCGACGCGGCGGGGGTCGCGTGGCGGATCGCCTACGAGAGCGGGGAGCTGATCGGGCTGCGCTCGGCCGCCAAGGCGGGGCTGGGCATGACCTGCCTGATCGCCAACGGGGACGAGCTGTGGGGGCTGACCCCCGCGGTGCGCCCCGGGCTCCCGGCGCCGCCCGAGCCGCTGCCGGTGTCGATGGCGGTGGCGTCCGGGGCGGCCGTCCCGGAGGAGTTCACGGCGATCGCGGCGAAGGCGTTCCGGCAGGCCCTGCGGCCGTATCCGCTGGTCGCCCCGGACGCCGGCGGTACGGAGGCCGGTCCCGGCGCTCCGGCGGCCGGCGGCACGGAGGCCGCCGGCACGGCGCACGGGGTCCCGGCCGACGGCGGCGGTGCCGCCCGTCCCGGCCACGTCCTCGCGGGCGTCCCCGCCTGACGGCCGCCCGGTCCGTCCCGTACCGCTCCCCCGCCGCTCCCGCCCCATAAGCACGGGCCCCGGTTCCGATCCAGAGCATTCATGGAATCGGATCCGGCCGGGCCGAAATGCAGCACTACAGTAATTCCCGATTCACCATCCCACGGAAGAATTGAGGAAATAGCCATGCAGGAAACGTTGATCGCCTCCGCGTGCCCCGAGTGCGACGCCGAGATTTCGCTCGGACAGGACATCCGGGTCAGCGAGATCGTCGAGTGCCCCGAATGCCGGCTGGAACTGGAAATCGCCTCGGTGGAGCCGCCGCAGCTGATCCTCGCGCCCGAGGTCGAGGAGGACTGGGGCGAGTAGCGGTCCCGGTCACCACCGATCGATAAGGAGATCACCCTGATGAGCCCTGCGGCCGCGCGACTCGGTGTCCTCGCCTCCCGGGTCAGGTTCGAGGAGAAGAACATCCTGACCGCGCTGGAGAGGCGCGGCGTCGCTTGCGAACACGTCGACCCCCGCACCCTGTCGGTCCGGGCCGGTGAGCCCTGGGACGGGCCGCGGACCGTGCTCAACCGCGAAGTGGGCCACTACCGGGCCCTGTACGCGGCCGCCGCGCTGGAGTCGGCGGGCGTGACGGTGCTCAACAGCGCCGCCGCCACCGCCCTGTGCGGGGACAAGTGGCAGACCTCGGCGGCCCTGGTCGCCGGGGGCGTGCCCACCCCCGAGACGCTCCTGGCGCTGACCCCGGAGGCGGCCCTCAAGTCCCTGGAGGAGCTGGGCTATCCGGCCGTCATCAAACCGCTGGTCGGCTCCTGGGGCCGGCTGGTCACCCGGGTCACCGACCGGGCGATGGCGGAGGCGGTGCTCGAACACGTCGCCGCCCTGCCCTCCCCCCAGTCGCACGTCGTCTACCTCCAGCGCGAGGTCGCCAAGGCGGACCGGGACATCCGGGTCCTCGTGGTCGACGGCCGGGCGGTCGGGGCGACGTACCGCAGGAGCGAGGACTGGCGCACCAACGTGGCGCGCGGCGCGGTCAGCGAGCGCTGCCCGCTGACCGGGGAGCTCTCCGCCCTCGCGGTGGCGGCGGCAGAGACCGTCGGCGCCTGCCTGGCGGGGGTGGACCTCCTGGAGGAGCCGGGCGGCCGGCTCACCGTCCTGGAGGTCAACGACCGGGTCGAGTTCCGCGGCCTGCAGTCGACGTACGGAACGGACCTCGATGTGGCGGAGCTCATCGCCGCCCTCCTGACAGCGAAGGCAGAGTCATGATCCGCGCAGCAGTGGTGGGGGCCGCCGGCTACATCGGCGGGGAGCTGCTCCGGCTGCTCGTCGGCCACCCCCAGGTCGAGGTGGTCGCCGCCACCTCCCGCACCCTCCAGGGCCGCCAGGTGGACGGCGTCCACCCCAACCTGCGGCACCGCACCAAGCTGACCTTCTCGGCCGAGGACCAACTGGGCCGCTGCGACGTCCTGTTCCTGGCCACCCCGCACCGCGAGACCATGCAGCGGATGCCGGAGTTCCTGGAGAAGGCCGGCGTGGTCATCGACCTGTCGGGCGACTTCCGGCTGAGCGACCCGGACGTCTACGAGGACTACTACGGCACCGCCCACGAGGCCACCGGCCTCCTCGACTCCTTCGTGCAGGGGCTGCCCGAGCTGCACCGCGAGCGGCTGCGCACCGCCGACCGGATCTCCGTGCCGGGCTGCATGGCCTCCGCGGGCATCCTGTCCCTGGTGCCGCTGGCCGAGGCCGGGCTGATCACCGGCGAGGTCACGGTCGACGCGAGGACCGGCTCCAGCGGCTCCGGCGCCAAGGCCGGCGCGGAGAACCTGCACGCCGAACGCAGCGGCGCACTGCGGGTGTTCGCCCCGACCCGGCACCGGCACGAGGCGGAGATCGCCCAGGCCACCGGGCACACCGTACGGATGTCGGCGACCGGCGTCGAGGCGGTACGCGGCGTGCAGCTGCTCTCCCGGGCGCACCTCGCCGAGGGGGTCGACGAGCGGGCCATCCGCTCCGCCTACCGCAGCCGGTACGCGGGCGAGCCCTTCGTCCGGATCGTCGCCGCCCGGCGCGGACTGCACCGCTTCCCCGACGCCAAGATCCTCTCCGGCTCGAACTTCTGCGACATCGGCTTCGCCCTGGACCGGGGCGCCTCCACGGTCACCGTGATCGCGGCGCTGGACAACCTCGTCAAGGGCGGCGCGGGCAACGCCGTGCAGTGCATGAACGTGCGCTTCGGGGAGCCCGAGGAGCGCGGCCTGGAGTTCACCGGCCTGCACCCCAACTGACCGCCCCCGCCCCTCCCCTCCACCACGGACCCAGCGAAAGGACCCAGGCATGAGCAGCCCGCCTCTGCTGCGGGGCGCCCCCGCCCGCACGGACCTCACCGGCCCCGCCCGCACCGATCTCGCCGGCCTCGCCGGCCCCGCCCCGCGCGGCCTCGACGCCGCGGAGCTCGCGGCGGTCGCCGGGCGGATCAGGGAGCACGTCGTCGCCATGTGCGCCGGCCCGGAGGGCGGCCACCTCGGCGGATCGATGTCGCTCGTCGAGATCCTGTCCGTCCTCTACTTCCGGGTGATGCGGCACGACCCGCGCTTCCCCGGCCTGCCCGACCGCGACGTGCTGCTGCTCAGCAAGGGCCACGGCGGCATCGCCCTGTTCGCCACGCTCTGCGAGGCCGGCTACTTCCCGGCCTCGGCGCTGGAGGAGTACGCCCGCCCCGGCAGCCACTTCATGGCCCACCCGCACCCGGAGATCCCCGGCGTGGAGATCGCCTCCGGTTCGCTCGGCCACGGCCTGGCGCTCGGCGTCGGCTACGCCCTGGCCAACCGGCTGGACGGCTCGGACCGCCGCTGCTTCGTGGTGATGGGCGACGGCGAGCTCCAGGAGGGCTCGGTGTGGGAGGCGGCCTCGGTGGCGTCCGCGCACCGGCTGGCCGGGCTCACCGCGATCGTGGACCGCAACGGCCTGCAGATCACCGGCGGGACCGAGACGGTCAACTCGCTGGAGCCGCTGCCGGACCGCTGGCGGTCCTTCGGCTGGCGGGTCCTGGAGGTCGACGGCCACGACGCCGCCGCGCTGACCGGGGCGCTGACCCGGCCGGCCGACCCGGTGCGGCCCACGGTGGTCCTCGCCCGCACCGTCAAGGGCAAGGGCGTGCCGTTCATCGAGGGCCAGGCGCGCAGCCACTACGCGCGGCTGAGCGGGCGCCAGCACCTGCGGGCGCTCAACGCGGTGCGCGCCTCGGCTGGCGGTGAGCGGTGATGGCGACGGCCCTGGCGCCCGCCCCGGCCCGGTCCGCCCGCGAGGTGTACCGCGACACGGTGGCCGCGCTGCTGCCCGGCGAGCCGCGGCTCGTCGTCCTGGACAGCGACACCGGCCTCTTCGGCGGAGTGGACTTCGGGTCCGCCGCCGACCGCTACCTGAACCTGGGCATCGCCGAGCACACCCTGATGGGGGCGGCGGCCGGCCTCGCCCGGGAGGGCCGGATCCCGCTGGTCAACACGATGGGGGCGTTCGCCTCGTCGCGCGCCGTGGAGGCCGTGAAGATCGACATCGCGATGGGCAACCTGCCGGTGCTGATCGCGGCCACCCACTGCGGCGTCTCGGCCGGCCACCTGGGCCCGACCCACCACGCCCTGGAGGACATCGCGGTGATGCGGGCGCTGCCCCACATGACCGTGGTCGTCCCGGGCGACGCGGCGGGCACCGAGGAGCTGCTGCGCCAGGCGCTCACCCTGGGCGGCCCCGTCTACCTGCGGATGGGCCGGGGCGCCACCCCGGACCTGCCAGCCGGGCCGCCGCTGCGGCTGGGCAGGGCGCAGCGGCTGCGGGAGGGCACCGACGTCACCCTGGCGGCGTGCGGGCCCTACCCGGTGCTGGCCGCGCTGGAGGCCGCCGACCTGCTGGCCGCCGAGGGGATCTCGGCGACCGTGCTGCACCTGCACACCGTCAAGCCGCTGGACACCCCGGCGCTGCTGAGCGCGCTCGGCGTGCGGGACACGGTGATCACGGTGGAGGAGCACTGGCGGTCCGGCGGCTTCGGCTCGGCGGTCGCCGAGGCGCTGAGCGCCGTCCGCCCGGTGCGGGTGCACCGGATCGCGCTGCCGGACGAGTTCGTCCCCGTCGCCGGCAGCCAGCGCTATCTGCTGGAACGGGGCGGGGTCAGCGCCCGGGAGATCGCCGCGCGCGCCCGCGCCTCCGTCGAGACCGGCCCGGGAGGCCCCCGTTGAGCACCGCGTACGACACCACCGCTTCCCCCGCCGCGCCGGGCACCGGGTCCGGCGCCGGGGAGACCTACCGCGCCGCCGGCTGGTGGCGCGACACGACGATCCTGCACGACCTGCGCCGCTGGGCCCGCGAGCGGCCCGACACGCCCGCCCTGGTCTGCTACCGGGGCGAGGAGGCCGAGACCGTCGGCTACGCCGAACTGGCCCGCCGGGTCGACCGGCTGGCGGTCGGCCTGCTCCGCCTCGGGGTCCGCCCCGGCGACGTGGTCACCCTGCAACTGCCCAACTCCTGGGAGCTGGTGGCGCTCTGCCTGGCCGCCGCCCGGGTCGGCGCGGTCGCCGGCCCGGTGGTGCCGGTGATGCGCCGCCGCGAGGTCGCGTTCATGACCCGGCTCACCCAGAGCCTGGTCTACATCGCGGCCGCCGAGTTCCGCGGCTTCTCCTACGCGGAGATGAGCGCGGAGGTCGCCGCCGAGGTCCCGACGCTGCGCCACCGGGTGCTGCTGGGCGGGGACGGGGCGGACGGCGCGCTGGACTTCGTGCGCGATCTGTACGGGCCGGAGCCCGAGCCGGAGCTGCTGGCCTCGCTGGACGCCCTGGAGGCCGGGCCCGACGACCCCGCGCAGGTCATGTTCACCTCCGGCACCACCGGCGAGCCCAAGGGCGTGCTGCACAGCCACAACACCCTGTACGCGATGAACCGGGCGCAGGCCGACACCCTCGGCCTGACCGGCTCCGAGGTCACCGCGATGGGCTCCCCCACCACCCACCAGGCCGGCTTCACCTGGAACTTCGTGATGCCGATGCTGCTCGGCGCGACCGCCGTGCAGGTGGACCGCTGGGACCCGCGGCTGATGCTGCGGGTGCTCCAGGAGCGGCGGGTGACCTTCTTCATGGGCGCCCCGACCTTCCTGTCCGACCTGATCGACGCCCAGCGCGAGACCCCGCACGACCTGTCGGCGCTGCACAGCTTCGCCACCGGCAGCGCGCCGATAGCGCCGCTGCTGGTGGAGGACGCCGACGAGGTCCTCGGCTGCCGGGTGTACGCCCTGTGGGGCATGACGGAGAACGGCTGCGTCACCGTCACCCGGCCCGGGCAGCCGGTGCTGCGGGCGGCGGAGAGCGACGGGACCGCCGTGCCCGGCATGGAGGTCCGCATCGTGGCGGAGGACGGCACGCCGGTGGCGCCGGGCACCCCCGGGCTGCTCCAGGTGCGCGGCGCCGCCCAGTGCCTGGGCTACTTCCGGCGGCCGGAGGTGTACGCCGCCTCGGTGACCGCCGACGGCTGGTTCGACACCGGCGACCTGGCCCGCGACGACGGCCGGGGCGGGATACGGATCACCGGCCGGGTCAAGGACGTGATCATGCGGGGCGCCGAGAACATCCCGGTCCTGGAGGTCGAGGCGGCGCTGCTGCGGCACCGCGCGGTCAAGGACGTCGCGGTGGTCGGCTACCCGGACGCGCGGCTCGGCGAGCGGGCCTGCGCCTTCCTCGTCACCACCGGCGACGCCCCCGGCCTGGAAGACGTGCGCACCCACCTGGCGGGGCTCGGCATGGCCCGGACGTACTGGCCCGAGCGGCTGGAACTGGTGCCGGCGCTGCCCCGCACCCCCTCCGGAAAGATCCAGAAATTCGCGCTGCGGGACCGGCTCCGGGCCCGGGAAGGAGAGACGGTCTCATGAACTTCGGCTTCACCGCGGAGCAGGAGGAGCTCGGCAAGCGCATAGGGGCCTTCGCCGAGGAGCGGGTGGCGCCGCACCGGCGGGAGAACGACCGGCGCGGGGCCTACCACCCGGAGCTGATCGGGGACATGGCGGAGGCCGGCCTGTTCGCGCTGCGCGTCCCGGAGGCGTACGGCGGTCTCGGTCTGGACGCCGTGAGCGCGGGCATCGCGCTGGAGAAGCTGGCGGCGGCCGACCTGTCGGTGTGCTTCCCGGTGCTCAACGCGGCGCTCATCGGCGGGGTGCTGGCCGCCAGCGGCGCCCCGGAGCAGCTGGAGCGGTGGCTGCCGCCGATCGCGCGGGGCGAGGCGCTGGTGGCGCTGGCCCTGACCGAGCCGGGGCACGGCACGGACGCGGCGGGCATCGGCATGCGGGCCGAGCCCGACGGCGACGGCTGGATCCTGTCCGGCGAGAAGACCTCGATCATGGTGACCGCGTACGCCACCCACGCGCTGGTCTTCGCGCGGACCGGCGGCGAGGGCGCGCACGGCATCAGCGCCTTCTACGTCCGGGTGGACGGCGAGCACGTCCGCAAGGAGCGGCTGACCGACCTGGGCTGCCGCTCCGGCGGCCGGGGCCGGCTCCTCTTCGACGGGCTGCGGGTCGGCCCCCAGGACCTGGTCGGGGCGGTCGGCGGCGGCTTCGCGGCGGTGATGCGCGGCTTCGGGGTGTCCCGGGCGCTGATCGCGCTGATGGCCATCGGCGTCGCGGACGCGGCGCTGGCGGCGGCGTACGCGCACGCCTCGGAGCGGACCGCCTTCGGGCAGCCCATCAGCCGCTTCCAGTCGGTGGTCTTCCCGCTGGTGGAGCACACCACCCTGATGCACGCGGCGCGGCTGGTGTGCTTCGAGGCGCTGTGGCGGGCGGACGAGGGCGAGGACCCCCGCATCCCGTCGAACATGGCCAAGTGGTGGGCCCCGAAGGCGGCGGTGGAGGCCGTGCACCAGGCCCTGCTGACCCTGGGCCACCAGGGGTGGAGCGAGGACGGTCCGGTGGCCCAGCGGCTGCGGGACGTCATCGGCCTCCAGCTCGCGGACGGCACCGCGGCGGCCACCAAGCTGACCGTGGCCCGGCTGCTGCTCGGCAAGGAGCACGCGCCGTGACCGCCCCGGCGGCCGAGGTCCCGGCGGGGGCGTTACGGTCGGCGGACGCCGTCCGGTCGGTCGCGGCCCTGCTGTCAGCGGGCGCCGGCGGACGCGGCGGCGCGCCGCCCCTGGCGGTAGACCTGCATCTTGGAGCGGGTGCCGCAGACGGCCATGGAGCACCAGCGGCCGCTGCGGTTGCGGGCCCGGTCGTAGAAGGCCCATTCGCAGCGGTGCTCGTGGCAGGACTTCAGCCGCGGCCAGGTGCCCTCGTGGACGGCCTCGACGACGATGCCGAGGACCCGGGCGATCATGCCGCGGGTGCCGGTGCCGGCCGGCCGGAGTCCGGGGGCGCCGTCCGCGCCGAAGCCCAGGACCAGCGGGCAGCCGGCGGCGACGCGCTCGATCAGGGCGCGGGCCTCCGGGTCGTCCCCGGCGCCGTTGTTCGCCCGCATCAGGGCGCGCAGCGCCTCCCGTACCGCGACCGCCTCCGCGCGGTCGGCCTCGGTGGGGGCCCCGGCCCCCGCGGGGAAGCCGTTCCGCTCCATCCACCGGACCAGGGCGGGCACGGACGCGAACGCGTCCGGTCCGAACTCGACGTTGACGCTGTTGACGAAGGACTGCACCAGGGCGAGCCGGCCCGGGGCCACCTCGCGGTCGCCCGGCTGACGCACGCGCTGGGGTTCGGTCATCCCACGGACCCTACCGGCCCATCGGACGCGCCGGTATCCCCCACGTTCATCACACCCCCCATGAAAGGAACATCATGACCAGCACCAACGCCGCGGCCGGCGCCCGGCCGCCGCTCCTCCTGCTGTGCGCGGCGCAGTTCATGCTCGTGCTCGACTTCGCCATCGTGAACGTCGCCCTGGCCGCCATGCAGCGCGACCTGGACTTCTCGGCCGGCGGCCTCCAGTGGGTCGTCGGCGCCTACGCCCTCTTCTACGGCGGCTTCCTGCTGCTGGGCGGGCGGGCCGGTGACGTCTTCGGGCGCAAGCGGATGTTCGTGGGCGGCCTGGCCGTCTTCACCCTCGCCTCGCTGGCCGGCGGCCTCGCCCACGAGCCGTGGCTGCTCGTCCTGGCGCGCGCCGTGCAGGGCCTGTCGGCGGCGGCGGTCTCCCCGGCGGTCCTGGCGATGATCGCCGGCGGCTTCCCGGAGGGTCCGGAGCGCGTGAAGGCGATGGGCGTCTTCGGCGCGGTCTCCTCGGCCGGCTTCACCGGCGGTGTCGTCGCGGGCGGTCTGCTCACCGAGTACCTCACCTGGCGCGCCGTCATGCTCGTCAACGTCCCGGTCGGCGTCCTGCTCGTCGCCCTGGCCGCCAAGCGCCTGACCGCCGACCACCGGGCCACCCGCTCCACCAGCCTGGACCTGCCCGGCGCGGTCCTGGTCACCTCGGCGATGTGCGCCCTCACCTACGGTCTCACCGCGGCCTCCGACAAGGGCTGGGGCGCGACCCCCGTCCTCACCGCCCTGGGCGGCGGCGCGGTCCTGCTGATCGCCTTCCTGATCGTGCAGACCAAGGTCGCCCAGCCGCTCGTCCCGCTCTCCATCTTCCGCAACCGGGCGCTGTCGGCGGGCAACGGGATCGCGTTCCTGTCCGGCGGCGTGATGTCGGTGTCCACCTTCTTCATCACCATGTACATGCAGCAGGTGCTCGGGTACTCCGCGCTCAAGGCGAGCATGGGCTTCTTCCCGCAGGCGTTCGTGGTCTTCCTGTTCAGCCTGCCGGTCGTCAAGCTCACCCACCGGCTCGGCGCCCGCAACGTGCTCATCGCCGGCGGCGTGCTGCTCGCGATCGGTTCGGGCCTGCTGGCCCGGGTGACGGCGGACAGCTCGTACCTGCTCGGCGTGCTGCCCGGCGGCGTGCTGCTCGGCCTCGGCGTGACCGTCATGATGATCGCCACCGCCATCGCCGGCACCAGCGGCGTCAGCGGCCCGCAGATGGGTCTGGCCTCCGGTCTGTTCAACTCCAGCCGCCAGCTCGGCGTCGGCCTCTGCCTCGCCGTCGGCGTCGCCCTGGCCGGTGTGGTCCACGGCACCGCCGCGGCCATCCCGGTGGGCGGCTTCCAGGGCGCCTTCTGGTTCACCACCGCCCTCTCCGTCGCGATCGTCGCGGTCTCGGTCCTCGGTCTGCGGCGCACCGCCGTCGCCGCCGCGGCCCCGGCCGCCGCCGCCCCGCAGAAGGCTCCGGCCGCCGCCCCCGCGACGGCCGCCGCCAAGTAGGCACCACCCGGCCCGGCTCCCGGCGGCCGGCCCCGTGGCGACGGGGCCGGCCGCCGCGGTGCTTCCCGGGCCCGGCCCGCACCCACCACCGCACAGGAACCAGGAACCAGGAGAAGAGGAGCAGGCGATGACACACGTACTCGTCGCGGGGGGCGGCATCGGCGGACTCGCCGCCGCGCTGGCCCAGGCGCGGGCCGGACACCGGGTGACGGTCCTGGAGGGCCGGCCGGAGTTCTCGGAGATCGGCGCGGGCATCCAGCTGGCGCCCAACGCCTTCCATGCCCTCGGCGTGCTCGGCGTCCGCGACCGGGTGGCGGAGCGGGCCGACTTCATCGACGAACTGCGCCTCCTGGACGGCACGTCGGGGCGGCGGCTGGCCGCCCTGGAGCTGGCCGGCGCCTACCGGGCCCGGTTCGGCGGCCCGTACGCCGTGGTCCACCGGGGCGACCTGCACCGGGCGCTCCTCGACGGCTGCCGCGAGGCGGGGGTGGAGCTGCTGGCCGGGCACCGGGTGTCCGGCTACCGGCGGGCCGGGGACCGGGTGACGGCGCTCACCCAGGACGGCGCGGTCTTCTCCGCCGACGTGCTGGTCGGCGCCGACGGGCTGCGCTCGGCGGTCCGGGCGCAGCTCGTCGGCGACGGCGGGCCGCGCGTCTCGGGGCACACCATCTACCGGTCGGTGATCCCGATGGCGGAGGTGCCGCCGGAGCTGCGGCAGAAGGCCGTCGCCCTGTGGGCGGGGCCGGGCTGGCACTTCGTGCACTATCCGATCGGCGGCGGCGCCTTCCTCAACCTCGCGGCCACCCGCGACGACGGGGCGCGCGAGGAGATCGCCGGGGCGGCGGCCGAACGCGGCCGGGTGCTCGGCGAGTTCCCCGGGCTGTGCCCCAAGGCCCGGCGGCTGCTGGAGCTGGGGCGGGACTGGCGGATCTGGGTGCTGTGCGACCGGGACCCGGTCGAGGAGTGGACCGACGGGCGGGTGGCGCTGCTCGGCGACGCCGCGCACCCGATGCTCCAGTACGCCGCCCAGGGCGCCTGCATGGCCCTGGAGGACGCGGTGGTGCTGGGCCGGCTGCTGGACGGCGACCCGCGCCGGGTCCCGGAGCGGCTGGTGGAGTACAACGCCCTGCGGCGGGAGCGCACCGCCCGCACCACCCTGACGGCGCGGATGCTGGGCGAGCGGTTCTACCACCCGGCCGGGGCCGGGGCCGCCGAGCGCGACGCGCTCCTCGCCGGGCTCTCCCCCGAGGAGCTGCGCGGGGCGGTGGCCTGGCTGCACGGCAGCACCTCCTTCACCGAGGCCCCGGAATCCGTCCCCGCGGCCCCGGAGCCCGCCCTCGCGTGACCCGCTCCCCCGGCCCCGCGCCCGACGACGGCCCCGTTCCCTCTCCGGAGGGGCGGGGCCGTCGTCACGGGCGGGGCCCGGCGGCGTACCGGGCGGCCAGTTCGGCGCCGATGCGGCCCAGCTCCGCACGGACCGGGGCGGGTTCGAGGACCTCGACCAGGCCGCCCCAGCCCGCCAGGTTCCGGGCCAGGTCGAGCGGGGTGGGGGCGGCGAGCCGGACCCGGGCCCGGCCGTCGGCGGCCGTGCCGTCGGGGTGGCAGTGCCGGCCGAAGCGGTCGCCGAGGACGGCCAGGTGGCGGGGGTCGACGAGGACCGTCGCCCAGGTCCGGGCGCGCCGCCGCTCGACGTCCCCGACGACCTCCCGCCACGCCTCGGCCAGGGTGAAGTCGTCGGGCCGCTCGGCCGGTTCGCCGTTCTCCTCGGCCTCCTCGACGCGGTCGACGCGGAAGGTGCGGCGGCCCCGCTCGGTGCCGGCGATCAGGTACCAGGCGTCGTCCTTGTCGACCAGGCCCCACGGGTCGACGAGCCGCTCGGTTCGCTCCCGGGCGCCGTCGGTGTAGACGAGGCGGACCCGGCGGCGGCGGACCACCGCCCGCTGGAGCCGGTCGACAAGCTCGGGCCGCCGCCGGTCCCGCTCGCCCCACGGGGTGGGGTCGACCACGGTGGCGCCGGCCGCGGCCTCGGCGTCGGCGCGGAAGGTCCGCGGCAGCGCCCGCAGCAGCTTGCGCAGCGCCGCCTTGGCCGGTCCGGAGACCTCCGCGGCCGGGCCGACCAGCAGGAACAGCGCCTGTGCCTCGGTGGCGGAGAGGCCGCTGAGGTCGGTCCTGGCCCCGCCGACCAGCGCCCAGCCGCCGCCCCGGCCCGGCTGCGGATAGACCGGTATGCCCGCGGCGGCCATCGCCTCCAGGTCGCGGCGGGCGGTGGCGACGGAGACCTCCAGCTCCCGGGCCAGCTCGGCGGCGGTCGTCCGGCCCCGGGTCTGCAACAGCATGAGGGCCGCGACAAGTCGGTCAGCGCGCATGTTTCCGGCCTTCTCTCGGAAAGTGCTCCATAGGTGAGCACTTTGAAGCGGAAGATGGAACCTGTACAGAGAACGCACGGAAGGAACCCCCCATGCTGCGAGGACTCGCCACCGTCAACTTCTACGCGGACGATGTGGAAGCAGCCAAGGACTGGTACGTGGAACTGCTCGGCGTGGAGCCGTACTTCCAGAGCCCGGCCGAGGGCGGCCCGGTCGCCTACTACGAGTTCCGGGTCGGCGACCACCAGACCGAGCTGGGCCTCATCGACCGGCGGTTCGCGCCGCCCGGTCTGCCCGACGTCCCGGGCGGGGCGATCGGCCACTGGCACGTGGACGACGTGAAGGGCGCCCTGGACCGGCTGCTCGCCCTGGGGGCGGAGCCGTACACGCCGCTGACCGAGTACGGCCCCGGCTTCGTCACGGCCTCGGTGACCGATCCCTTCGGCAACGTCCTGGGGATCATGCACAACGAGCACTACCTGGAGATGCTGGCGGCCCGCCCCTGACGCACGGCCCGCGCCCGGCACACGGCAGTGGCCCCCACGGGCGCGTGGGGGCCACTGCTCAGGTCGCGGTCGCGGGCCGAGGGGGGATGCTCAGCCGGCGGCGGCGACCGTCCGGGCGACGAGTTCGGCCATCTTCTGGACCGTCGGCTCGTCGAAGAGGTCGACCAGTTCGAGCTCCACGCCGTGCCGCTCGCGGACCAGTTCGGCCAGCCGGGCGGCCCGGAGCGAGTCGCCGCCCAGGTCGAAGAAGTTGTCGAGCACGCCGACCCCGTCCAGCTCCAGGGTCTTGGTCCACAGCCCGTGCAGGGACTCCTCCAGCGGGCCGGCGGGGGCCTGGTAGGCGGTGTCCACCTCGGGGCGGGAGCGCGGCGGCTCGGGGAGCGCGGTGCGGTCGATCTTGCCGTTGGTGGTGGTGGGCAGGCCGCCGATGACGTACGCCGCCGGGACCATGAAGGCCGGCAGGCGGCGGCCGAGGCCGCGCCGCACGTCGCGGACCGAGGGCGCGGCTCCGGCGCCGGGCTCGATGTAGGCGGTGAGCTGGACGTCGCCCTGGCCGTCCTGGCGGGCCAGCACGGCGGCCTGCCGCACGCCGGGCAGGGTGGTGAGGACGACCTCGATCTCGCCGAGGTGGACGCGGTTGCCGCGCACCTTGACCTGGTTGTCGGTGCGGCCGACGATCTCGATGCTGCCGTCGGGCCAGTACCGGGCGAGGTCGCCGGTGCGGTACATGACCGGGTGCCGGGCCGGGTCGATCGGGTTGGCGATCCACTTCTCGGCGGTGGCCTCCGGGCGGCCCAGGTAACCGGCCGAGAGGCTGACGCCGGCGATGCCGATCTCGCCGACCACGCCGGGCGGCAGCGGCCGGAAGTCCTCGTCGAGGACGTAGATGGTGACGTTGGTGGTGGGGCGGCCGATCGGCGGCAGCCGGCGCTCGCGGCCCTCGGCGCCGAGCCGCTCCCCCAGTTCGGTGATGTCGCAGGCGGCGACGACGGTCGCCTCGGCGGAGCCGTACAGGTTGATCAGGCGGAAGGGCAGGCCGGCCGGCGGCCAGGACTGGATGCGCTCGCCGCAGACCCGGATGTTCTCCAGCGGGGTGTCCTCGGGCCACTCCAGCCGCCACAGCCGCTCGGCCATCGGCTTCATGAGCAGGGTGGTGGTGATGCCCTCGCGCAGGAACCACTCCTGGAGGCGGTACTCGGAGGCGACGACGGAGACGTCCGGGATGTGCACGGTGCCGCCGACGGCGAGGACCGGGAAGCACTCGACCTCGATCATGCCGTAGCCGGGGGCCGCCAGCCAGGTGCCCTGCGAGGAGGCGTCCATGCCGCACAGTTCGGCCATGCTGTGGATGAGGTTGCGGGCCGCGCCGAAGCGGACCATGACGGCCTTGGGGGCGCCGGTGGAGCCGGAGGTGTAGCAGATGTGGATGAGGTCGTCGGGGCCGACCGGCTCGCTGACCCCGGTGACGGGCTCCTCGCGCCAGTCGTCGGTGTCGAGGGAGAGGACCGGGGCGAGGCCCTCGACCTTCGGCTCGTGCGCGGCCAGGGTGAGGACGGCGGCGGCCCCGGCGTCCTCGATCATGAAGCGGATGCGCTCGGCCGGGAAGTCGCTGTCCAGCAGGATCGCGGCACAGGCCAGCTTGAAGCAGGCGAGCTGGGCGATCAGGCTCTCGGCGGAGCGCGGGAAGCAGACGCCGACCCGGTCGCCGGGCCGGACGCCGCGGGCGGTCAGCCGGTGGGCGAGCTGGTTGGCCCGCTCGTCGAGCTCGCGGTAGGTGAGGCGGACGCCGGGGAGGATGACGGCGAGGGCGTCGGGGGTGCGGCGGGCGTGCTCGGCGACCCGCTCGTGGAAGTAGGGGGCCGGGACGGGGCCCTCGGTGTCGTTCCACTCGACGAGGGTGCGGTGGGTCTCCTCCTCGGTGAGCAGGGCGATGTCGTGGACGGTGCCGTCCGGGTCGGCGGCGAGGGCGGCGAGGACGCGCTCCAGGTGGCGGGCGTACTGGAGGGCGGCCCGCTCGTCGAACTCCTCGCTGTCCAGGTGGAGTTCGAAGCCTCCTTCGGCGGAGAGGAGCAGGGTGAGGGCGGCGGGGGCCCGCTCGGGCCGGCCCGCGGTGGCGACGGCGGCGTGCGGCGGGCGGCCGGTGCCGGCGTCCTCGGGGGCGGTGGCCCCGGCGGCGGCGTCCACGAGGGCGGCGGCGGTGGTGTCGCCGGCCACGCGTATCGCGACCGTCCCGTCCTCGTCCGGGCGCCGGAGCCGGCCGACGAGGAGTTCGGTCTCCCCGGTGTAGCGGTGCACGAGCGCGGCCAGGGCGGCGGTGGCGTACGCCTCGGGGCGGGCCGCGGCGGCGGCGGGGACGGCGAGGGCGTGCCGGTGCGGGGCGGCGGTCCGCGCGCCGTCGAGGACGCGGGCCAGGGGCAGGGTCGAACTGGTGTTGACTGCCACGGTTGTTCATTCCTCTCGGGTGGTTCGCGAAGTCGGTCGGGGGGTCCGGGGGTCAGTGCCGGGGTCCCTGCGGGCGGGCGCGGCGCGCGTCGACCGCGGCGGCCAGCTTCTCGATCATGCGGGCGGTCTCCTGCCAGTCGACGCAGGCGTCGGTGACGCTCTGGCCGTAGGTGAGGAGGTCGGTGCGGCCGATGGTGAGGTCCTGCCGGCCGGCGGCCAGGAAGCTCTCGATCATGACGCCGGCGACGCCCTCCTCGCCGTCGGCGACGCGGCGGGCGATGTCGTCGATGACGAGCGGCTGGCGCTCGTGGTCCTTGTTGCTGTTGCCGTGGCTGGCGTCGACGACCAGTCGCTGCGGCAGGCCGGCGGCGGCGAGCTGGGCGAGGGCGTCGGCGACCGGCCCGGCCTCGTAGTTGGGTCCGGCGCTGCCGCCCCGGAGCACGACGTGCCCGTCGGGGTTGCCGGCGGTGCTGACCACGGCGGCGCGGCCGTCGTCGCCGATGCCGGGGTAGACGTGGGGGTGGGAGGCGGAGACGATGGCGTCCACCGCGTCCTCGACGCCGCCGCCGGTGGCGTTCTTGAAGCCGATCGGCATGCCGAGGCCGCTGGTGACCTGGCGGTGCACCTGGCTCTGGACGGTACGGGCGCCGATCGCGCCCCAGGAGACGGCGTCGGCCAGGTAGTGCGGGACCAGCGGGTCGAGGAACTCACAGGCGACGGGCAGGCCGCTGCCCGCGATCTGGGCCATCAGGCCGCGGGCCAGCCGCAGTCCGCTGGGCAGGTCCTGGGAGCCGTCCAGGCGGGGGTCGCTGAGCAGGCCCTTCCAGCCGGTGCGGGTGCGGGGCTTCTCGACGTAGACCCGCATGACGACGAGGAGCCGGTCGCGCTGCTCGGCGGCGAGCGCGGAGAGCCGCTCGGCGTAGGTGAGGGCGGCGGCCGGGTCGTGGACGGAGCAGGGGCCCGCGATGACCACGAGGCGGTCGTCGCGGCCTTCGAGGATCCGGGCGATCTCGCGGCGGGCTCTCTGCGCGGTCTTGCGGGCGAGCGGCGGGAGCGGGATCTCCTCGCGGAGCTCGGCGGGGGTGGGCAGCCGGGCGGCGGCGGTGGCCCCGGTGGCGGGGAGGGTGAAGGTGGCCGGTGCGCTGACGGTGCTCATGGGTGGGTGTCCCTTCCTGGAGGGTGGCGGCGGGCGGTGGGTGCGGGTCCGGTCCGGGGGCACGACGGCACGCGAGGGGCGCGTGCGGAGGGTGCGGTGCCCGGCGGTACGGGCCGTGCGCGGGGCGCGGAGGACGCGCGGGCCGTCGGC
The DNA here is from genome assembly GCF_014650175.1 of Streptomyces termitum. GTDB lineage: Bacteria > Actinomycetota > Actinomycetes > Streptomycetales > Streptomycetaceae > Streptomyces > Streptomyces termitum. Next base: position 23,793 of record NZ_BMUL01000013.1, on the reverse strand, counting down.
GGGTGCGGAGGCCGTACGGGAGGGGGGCGCGGGTGGTGCGGGTGGCGTGTGGGGCACTAGGGGTGTGCGGGACGCAGGTGGTGCGAGTGGCGCAGGGGTTCAGGGGGTGCGCGTCGGTGCGACCGGCGCGTGGGGTGCGGGTGGCGCGGCGTGCGGTCGGCGTGAGGAAAGGCGCGAAGAGCGGCGCGAAGAGGGGCGCGGGCCGGTCAGACGCCGTCGGCGGTGAGGACCGCGGCGGAGAAGGTGAAGCCCATGCCGGTGCCGATGACGAGGATCCGGTCGCCGGGGTTCAGGAGGTCGTTCTTGAGCAGGTGGTCGAGGCCGTAGAGCTGGTCGCAGGGGCCGAGGTGGCCGATGGTCAGGCCCAGCTCGTGCAGGGAGTCGCGGGGGGCGATGTCGAGGTGGCGGACGAAGCTCTCGCGGTGCAGGGTGCGGCCGACGAAGGGGGTGACCAGCCAGTCGACGGCGTCGGGCGCGACGTCCGCCTCGGCGAGGGCGCGGCCGACGACGCTGCGGGTGCGCTCGACCGAGCGGTTCTGCACGTCGCGCAGGGAGACCTCGCCGGTGGCGAGGAACTCGCGGGTCCTGCGGCGCATGTCGGGCTTCTCGCCGGGGGCGGTGCGGAAGGGTTCGGCGCCCCGGGAGAGTCCTTCCAGGACGGTGTCGGTCTCGCTGACCAGGGAGCGCAGGCGGAGCCGGCCGGAGCCGCGGGTGACGACGGCGGCGGCGGCGCCGTCGCCGAAGACCATGCCGGGCGAGGTGTACCAGCGGTCGCTGGGCGGGGCGAAGCGGTCGGCGAGGGTGAGCAGGGCGGACGGCACGTCGGGGCGGGCGAGGAGGGTGGAGGCGGCGACGTCGAGGCTCGCGAGGGAGCCGTTGGACCAGGCGGCGACGGTCATCGGCATGCTGTTGAGGGTGGGGCCGAGGAGTTCGCGGGCGATCCAGCAGGCGGCGGGCCACATGTCGATGCCCTGGAAGTGGCCGTGGCTGTGCAGGACGAGGGAGTCGGCGTCGACCCGGGCACCCTTCTCCGCGGCCTCCTTGACGGCCTGGCGGCCGACGGTGACGGCCATCTCCGGGGGCGCCTCGGCGGAGCGGGAGTAGCTGATCATGCCGGTGCTCGCGGCGGCGTCGGCCGCGTAGGAGCCGTCGGCCACCGCCTCGGCCACCGGCACGAGGTCACCGAGGGTGCCTCCGGTGCCGGCGATCCAGATGTCGTCGAAGCGCATCGGGCAGGTCCTTTCCAGGTGGGGGCGGGCGGGTGGGGCGGGGCGGCCGGCCGTGGTGCGGGCCCGGACTTCCGTTACCGGTTATTAAGCTATGCAGGTATCGCGGTGGCGGCAACGGCCTCCCGATAAAGCTCCGTTACCTCTCCGAGCAGCCCGGAGACGATGTCCGCGAGCAGTTCGCCGCCGCGCCGGGTCAGCACCGAGGCCGGGTGGAACTGGACGGAGGCGAAGCCGGGGCCGCGCAGCGCGTGCACCTCGCCGGTGGCCTCGCGGAAGACGCGGACGGCCCCCGGGCGGGCCGGGCAGTCGATCAGGTCGCTCCCGGAGCGGGCGGCGAAGGTGTTGTAGAAGCCGACGGGTTCGCGGCGGCCGAAGCAGTCGACGGTGCGCCGGACGCCCTGGGTGGGCAGCGCGTGGCGCACCAGCGGGAGGCCGAGCAGGGTGCTCAGGACCTGGTGGCCGAGGCAGACGGAGAAGAAGGGGATGCCGCGCCGCAGCAGTTCGGCGGTCACCTCGCGCATCCGGGCGATCTTGGGGTCGAGGGCGTCGCGCGGGTCGCCGGGGCCGGGGCCGACGATGACGAGGTCGTGCGCGTCCAGCCGGAAGTCCTCGTCGAATCGTTTCACCACGATCCGCAGGCCCTGCGCCTCCAGCAGGTGGCGGGCCATCGCCGTGAAGGTGTCCTCCGCGTCGATCACCAGCACCCGCCGGCCGGCCAGCGCCGGCACCGGGCGGCCCCGCTCCTCGGGCGGCCGGAACCAGAAGTCGGCCAGCGGCTCGTTGCGCGCGGCCAGCGCCCGCAGCACCTCGGGCCGGTCCGCCAGCCGGGCCACCGGGACCGGTCCGGCCGTCTCCCCCGCCGGGGAGCGCAGCGCCTCGATCAGCCCGGCCGCCTTGGCCCGGGTCTCGGCCGCCTCGCCCGCCGGGTCGGAGTCGCGCACCAGGGTCGCGCCGACCGGGATGCGGACCCGTCCGCCGGGCGAGATCTCGGCCGTACGGATGAGGATGGCGGAGTCCAGGCGGCGGGCGCCGTCCTCGTCCCGCCCGATCAGCGCGGCGACCCCGGCGTAGTGGCCGCGGCCCTCGGGCTCGTGCCGGCTGATGACCTCGCAGGCGCTCTCCAGCGGGCCGCCGGTGACGGTGGGCGCGAAGAGGGTCTCCCGCAGGATGTCCCGGACGTCCAGGGAGCTGTGGCCCTCGATGTGGTATTCGGTGTGGGCGAGGCGGGCCATCTGCTTGAGGGTGGGGCCGGTGACCCGGCCGCCCCGGTCGCAGACCCGGCCCATCATCTTGAGCTCCTCGTCGAGGACCATGTACAGCTCGTTGGCCTCCTTGGGGTCGGCGAGGAAGGCGAGCACCCCGTCCGGATCGGGTCCGCCGGCCGGGTAGCGGTACGTGCCGCTGATCGGGTTCATGACGACCCGGCCCGCGTCCAGGCTGATGTGCCGCTCCGGGGAGGCGCCGACGAAGGTGCGGCCGCCGGTGTGGACGACGAAGGTCCAGTAGCCGCCGGGGTCGCGGCCGGCGAGCCGGCGGAAGAAGGACAGGGCGGTGGCGGCGGACCAGTCGTCGATCCGGGCGGTGAAGGAGCGCTTGATGACGAAGTTGGCCCCGGCGCCCCGGCCGATCTCCTCGGTGAGCACCCGCCGCACCCGGGCCGCGTACTCCTCGTCGTCGGCGTCGAAGCGCCCCTCGTCCATCCGGATCGGCAGGTCGGGCAGGGCGGCCAGCACCTCGCCGAGCGGCAGCACGGCCTGGTCCTCGACGGTGAGGGTGAGCAGCGGCGCCCCGTCGTCGGGGCAGGCGTAGCCGCGTTCGCGGATCTGCCGGTAGGGCAGCAGGGCGAGCACCTCGTGCCGGGCGCCGCCGCCGTCCCCGGTGCCGTCCCCTCCGCCGGACGGCAGCGGGATGTCGGCGATCAGCTCCCGCTCGGCGGCGGTGCCGACGATCAGGTCGATCCGGTCGGGCCCGGTGGCGCCGGGCCGGTGCAGCAGCGCGAAGGGCGGTGGGTCGGCGCCGAGGATCCGGTCGAGCAGCGGGTGGGGGCTCATCGCGCGCCTCCGTCCAGGGCGGCGAGCACGGCGCGGGTGGAGACGGTGACGGAGCAGCGGGTGGAGACGTACTCCAGGGTCTCGCGGTGCCGTTCGGCGGAGAAGTCGGCGACCGCGTCGCCCACCACGAAGGTCTGGATGTCGTGGGAGAAGCCCTCGTGGGCGGTCATCAGGATGCCGACGTGGGCGTACACCCCGCAGATGACGAGCTGGTCGCGGCCGGTGCGGCGGAGCAGGCCGAGCAGGTCGGTGCGGCAGAAGGCGCTGGGCCGCCACTTGGTGAAGACCTGGTCGCCGGGGGCCGGCGCGATCCGCTCGGGGATGGCCCGGTGGTCGGGGTCGGCGCTCATCCCGGCGCCCCAGAAGTCCTTGAGCAGGCCGCGCTGCCGGTCCGTCATGCCGCCGGGCTGGGCGGTGTAGACGACCGGGGCGCCCGCCTCGGCGAAGGCGGAGCGCAGTGCGGCGGTGTGGTCCATGAGGTCGGTCAGCGGCTGGCGGCCGGTGTCGGGGCCGCCGTGGCCGAAGGGGCTGAGGAAGTAGTTCTGGAGGTCGTGGACGAGGAGGACCGCGCGGGCGGGGTCCACGGTCCAGGGGGCCGTGTTGCGCGGCAGTTCGTCCTCGGCGGGCATCGGATAGGAGTCGATCAGCGGGATCGCCATGGTGGCTCCATTGACAAGAGGCGGAGGGAAGGGGGGTGCGGGGGAAGGCGGTTCAGACGCCGAGGGCGGCGCCGCCGTCCACGGTCAGGCCGTGCAGGGTGATGTGCGCGGCCCGGTCGGAGAGGAGGAAGAGGACGGCGTGCGCGATGTCCTCGGGCTGGGCGAGCCGGCCGAGCGGGATGCCGAGCCGGTACGTGGCGGGCGAGCCCTCCACGGAGGGGCGGGTGGCGTCGCCGTCGGCGTACATCGAGGTCAGCATGGGCGTCTCGGTGGAGCCGGGGGCGACCACGTTGCAGCGGATGCCGAACCGGGCCAGTTCGAGCCCGAGCGTCTTGGTGAAGCTGGTGGCGGCGGCCTTCGACGCGGCGTAGGCGGCCATGTTCCAGCGCGGGATGCCCGCCGCGTTCGAGGCGACGGTGACGATGGCGCCGGAGCGGCGCGGCACCATCCGGTTGGCGACGGCCCGGCTGACGTGGAAGACGCCGGTGGAGTTGACCGCGAAGGTGGTGTCCCAGTCCTCGTCGCTGAAGCCCGCGACCTCGCCGGTGCGCAGCACTCCGGCGGCGTTCACCAGGTGGTCGATGGGGCCGAGTTCGCGCTCGGTGCGGTCGACGGCGGCGTCGACCTCGCCGCTGGAGCGCACGTCCACGCCGAGGGCGAGGACCGCCGCGCCCTCGGTCCGCAGCTCCTTCGTGAGCGGTTCCAGGGCGGCCGGGTCGGCGTCCAGGAGCGCGACCCGGGTGCCGTCCGCGGCGAGGGCGCGCGCCACCGCCGCTCCTATGCCGCCGGCGGCACCGGTGACCAGGGCCGTCTTCGTGTTCATCGCCGTTCCTTCCGGTCGGAGGAGAGGAGGGTGCTGCGGGCCCGGTCGAGGCGGCGGGCCGCGAGGGCCTCGGTGCGCTGCCGCAGCCGGGCGTCGACCGCGTCGGCGTCCACGCCGAGGCAGCGGACGGTGAAGGAGCCGAGGGCCTCCAGGTATTCGGCCTCCAGGGCCTCTTCGTCGAGGTGGGCGGCCCGGCCGTCGTCGATGAGGACCCGCCCCGCGACGACGACGGTCTCCACGTCCATGGAGCCGCCGAGGGCGAGGAAGCCCTCCAGCGGGCGGGGGTTGAGCAGGTAGCGCCAGTCGTCGGCCCGGACCAGCAGCAGGTCGCCCTGCTTGCCCGGCTCCAGGCTGCCGATCCGGTCGCCCTGGCCGAGGCCGCGGGCGGGGATGCGGGTCGCCATGGCGAGCGCGTCGGTGGGCAGCACCTCGGTGGGGTCGGCGTACATCTCGTTGTAGACCTGCCAGACGGCGCGCATCGCCTCGGCCATGCCGCCGATGGGCATGGCGGCGCCGTCGGTGGAGAGCGACACGTCGAGTCCGGCCCGGCGGAACTCGGGGAACAGCCGGGTCTCGGTGAGGGACGCCTCGCCCGCCGGGCCGTACTTGGCCGGCGAGTGGCTGATGTGGGCGCCGGCGCCGATCAGCAGGGCCCGCTCGCCGGGGTCGGCGAAGGCGCAGTGCACGGCCATGAACCGCTCGGAGAGCAGTCCGAGGTCGGCGAAGCGGCGGACCGGGGTCGAGCCGTGGTACGCGAGCATCACCTCGGCCTCGTTGCGCAGCGCGCCGACGTGCGCGGCGAAGGGGACATCGAAGCGGGCCACCAGTTCGGCGAATCCGGCGCCGAGTTCGTCGGTCATGTTGGTGCCGTAGACGGCGGTGGGCCAGGCCCGGACCAGCCCCTCGGGGTCGGCCTCGCAGTCGATCAGGAGCTTCTCGATCCGCTGGAGCTCGTCGTCCGCGTCCCGGGTGCGGCGGAAGCGGCTGTCGCCCGGCGCGCAGACGGCGTCGGAGGCCCAGGTGGAGACGGTGAGCCGCATGCCGAGTTCGCGGGCGGCGCGGGCGAGCGCCTCCGGCTTGTTGAGGGAGCCGACGTCGCCGAGCGCGGTGACGCCCGAGCGGAGCTGGGTCCACAGCGAGTAGCGGGCGATGGCGAGGGCCTCGTCGGGGGTGAGCCGGTCGACCTGGCCGTGGAAGGAGTCGAAGATCATGGAGATCTGCGGGACGTCGCCGCCCAGGGCCATGAAGACCGGCTTGTCGTCCCGGTCGGAGGGGTCGCGCAGGGCTCCCTTGAAGGGGAAGCGCATCGCGAACATCTCGTGCCAGTGCGGGTTGACGAAGCCGGGCAGGATCATCCGGCCCCGGGCGTCGATGGTCCGCAGTCCGGCGCGCCGTCCCGGCTCGATGCCGGCCTCGACCTCGGCGGTCGGCCCGACGGCCGCGACCACGCCGTCCCGGACGAGGACGGCCCCGTCGGGGACGACCCGCTCGGTGGCGTCGGCGGGGTAGAGGCAGCCGCCCTTGACCAGCAGCTCGTCCATCAGGCCACCTCCCCGGTCCGGGCGTGCCAGGCAAGGGTGAGGTGGCGGTGCCAGTCGTCGAGGGTGGGCGCGGCGGCGAGTTCGGCGAAGTCGGCGGGCAGTCCCTGCCGGCGCCAGCGGGTGACCAGGCGCATCATCTCCAGCGAGCCGAGGCCCAGGTGGACGAGGTGCGCGTCAGCCGGAAGCGCATCGGGGAGGGCGCCGAGGACGGCGGCCACCTCCTGCCGGAGTTCGGCGGCGGAGAGCGGCGCGGTGCGCGGTGCGGTACGGGCGGCACGTGTGGCGGCCATGGCGGTTCACCTCTGCGGTGAGAAGGGGAGGGGGGCGGACAGGGCGGGGACGGGCGGGGCGTCGGGGCTCTCGGCCGGCTTCCAGTCGCGCGGCAGCGCGGGGTCGGCCGCGGCGGCGGCGAGGACCTTCTTGTCGATCTTTCCGAGCGGGGTGAGCGGCAGGTCGGTGACGAACTCGGCCCGGTCGGGCAGCTTGTAGTCGGCGAGCCCCCGGGCGTGCAGCGCCGCCTTGAGCTCGGCCAGCGCGGGCGGGGCGGCCGAAGACGCCGGGGATACGGGCTCCGCGCCCGTGGCGGCCTCCGCTCCGGCACCGGCCTCCGCTCCCGTGCCGGGTTCCTCGCGGTCGGCGCGGGCGACGAGGAAGGCGTAGATCCGCTCGCCGAGGAACTCGTCCGGGACCGGCACCACGGCCGCCGCGGCGATCCCCGGGCAGGCGAGCAGGTGTGCCTCCACCTCGCCGGCCGCGATCTTGTCGCCGCCGCGGATGACGACGTCCTTGAGCCGTCCCCGGACCACCAGCCGGCCGTCCTCGGTGAGGCTCGCCAGGTCGCCGGTGCGGTAGAAGCCGTCCTCGGTGAAGGCGCGGGCGTTGTGCTCGGGGGCCCGGTAGTAGCCGCGCAGGGTGTACGGCCCCCGGGTGAGGAGTTCTCCGGTGGTCCCGGCGGGCACCTCGTCGCCGCGCTCGTCGACGATCCTGACCTCGTCGGCGGGCGAGACGGGCCGGCCCTGGGTGTGCAGGACGCTGTCGGGGCCGTCCTCGGGGCGGGACATGGTGAGGAGTCCCTCGGCCATGCCGAAGACCTGCTGGAGCCGGCAGCCGAGTTCGGGTCCGACGCGGGCGGCCAGTTCGGGTTCGAGGCGGGCGCCGCCGATCTGGAGGGTGCGGAGGCTGGACAGGTCGGCGTCGGACCACTCGCGCTCGTCGAGCCAGAGCCGGGCGACGGTGGGGACGACGGAGGTGAGGGTGACGCGCTCCCGCTCGATCAGCCGGAAGCAGTCGTCGGCGGTGGGGTCGGGGGCGAGGACGACGGTCCCGCCCGTGGAGAGGGTGCCGACGACGCCGGGGCAGCCCCAGGTGAAGTTGAACTCGACGGGCAGCGCGGCCAGGTAGACGTCGTCGGGGGTCAGGCCGGAGAGGGCGGCGACGGTGCGGGTCTGGTAGGCGTAGTCGTCGTGGGTGCGCGGGATCAGCTTGGGCAGGGCGGTGGTGCCGCCGGAGAGCAGGAAGAAGGCGGTGTCGGCGGGGTCGTTGGCGGGCAGGTCGACCGGGTCGGCGTCGACGGACTCCAGCGGGACGACCGCGCCGGAGGCGGTGGCTCCCTGGGCGTAGATCCTGCGCAGGGCGGGGAGTTCGGCGGCCATCTCCAGGGCGAGGGCGGTGTGGTCGAAGCCGCGGAAGACGCCGGGGACGACGTAGCCGGAGGCGCCGGACAGCGCGCACAGGTGGCGGATCTCGTTGGCCCGGTGCGAGGTGAGGGAGAAGACGGGCTTGGCGCCGGCCCGGAAGAGGGCGAAGGCGACCTCGACGAACTCGGGGACGTTGGGGAGCTGGAGGACGATCCGGTCGCCGGGCAGCACGCCCTCGCGGACGAAGCCGGCGGCCCTGCGGTCCACGCGGTCGGCGAACTCGGCGTAGGAGATCCGCCGTTCGCCCGCGACCAGGGCGGTGGCGGTGCCGTACCGGGCGGCCCAGGCGCGCGGCAGCGAGCCGAGGTCGGTGCCGTTCCACACCCCTTGCGCGCGGTAGCGCGCGGCCGTCTCGGCCGGCCAGGGGGTGCATCCTTCGAGCATCACAGGTCTTCCTCCTGTCGTGCGGTGGCGGGCTGGTAGGGCGCGGTGATCTCGACGACGGCGCAGGCGACCTCCATGCCGGGGCCGGCCGCGAGCAGCAGCACGCGGTCGCCGGGGACGACCTCGCCCCGGGTCCAGAGCCGTTCGAGGCCGAGGAAGGGGTCGGCGGCGCCGACGTGCCCGATGTGCCGGGTGAAGTCCCAGGTGCCGTCGGCCGCTTCGACGTCGAGCGGGTCGAGGTAGATGGTGTGGAGGGCGCCCTCGGAGTAGCCGGTGTGGCAGATGCGGGCGATCTTCTCCAGTCCGGTGCCGGCCTCCTCCAGGGCCCGGTCGACGGCGGCGGCGACCACGTCGCCGAGGTGGGTGCGCGGCGGTGCGGCGCCCTCGGCCCACCGGCGGCGCCAGTGGTCGCTGCGCTCCTCGAAGTTGAGGGAGCGGCCGACGGTGATCCCCGGCGGGAAGAGTTCCTCGCCGCCCCGGTGCAGCTCCTCCATGGCGGGGGCGGAGACGGAGCCGACCGACAGCAGCCGGGCGAAGCCGCCGCGCCGGGAGACCACCGCGGCGGCGGCGCCGTCGGCGAGGAGGAACAGCCGGGAGGCGTTCCAGCGGTCCACCACGGCCGGGGAGAAGTTGTCGGCGGCGGTGAGCAGGACGGCGTCCGCGGCGTCGTCGGCGGCGAGCCGGTGGACGGCCATCTCCAGGGCGGTGAGCATGCCCAGGCAGCCGGGGCCGATCTGGGCGGCGCCGACCGGCCGGTCGAGGGTGTGGCGCAGGACGTAGTGGGGCGCGGACCAGCCGTCGGGTCCCTGGTGGTAGGTGGCGCAGTGCAGCAGGGCGCCGTAGTCGTCGGCGGTGAGGCCGGTGCGGGCGGCCCGGCGCAGGGCGGTGGCGGCGGCCCGTACGGCCATGTCGGGGGCGGGCAGCGCGTCGGCGACGCGGACGGCGAGCATCCCGGAGGCCCTGCGGTCCGCCTCCCCGTAGCGGCCGTCGGCGACGGCGTCGGCGGTGGGCACCTCGGGGGGCAGCCAGCCGCCGATCCCGGCGAGGTGGACCTCGGCGGTCACCTTCATCGGGCGCCGCCCGCGCCTGCGGGCACGAGGAACCGGGCGACGCTGTCGAGCTTCTCGCAGGTCTCCTCGAACTCGCGCTCGGGGGTGGAGTGTCCGACGATGCCCGCGCCGGCCCGGAGCCAGGTGCGGCCGTCCTTGCGGTAGGCGCTGCGCAGCACGAGGGCGGCGTCCATGGAGCCGGTGTGGTCGACGGTGAGGACCGCGCCGCTGTAGAGGCCGCGGGACTCGGGCTCGTGGCGGCGTATGGAGTCGTACGCGGCGGACTTCGGCACGCCGGAGGCGGTGACGGCGGGGAAGACCGCGCCGAAGGCGTCCCACGCCTCGCGGCCCGGGGCGAGCCGGCCGGCCACCCGGGAGGCGAGGTGCTGCACGCTGCCGCGCTCGCGGATCGCCATGAACTCGGGGACCTCGACGGAGCCCGCGACGCAGACGTCGACCAGCTCGTCGGCGCCGACCTTGACGGAGATGGCGTGCTCGTAGACCTCCTTGGGGGAGCCGAAGAGGTCGGCGCGCAGGCCCTCGTCGGTGAGCAGGTCGCCGGTGAGGGCGCGGGTGCCGGCCAGCGGCTGGCTGACGACCCGGCCGTCCTCGGAGACCTGGACGACGATCTCGGGGCTGAAGCCGATGGCCTCGGTGCCGCCGAGGTTGAGCATGAAGGAGCGGGCCGGGTTGTTGCCCCGGCGGCCGGCGACGTAGGTGCCGGTCAGGTCGACCTCCTCGTCGACCTCGACGACGCGGGACAGGATCACCTTGTGGAGCTCGCCGGCGTTGATCTCGGCGACGGCCCGGCGGACCGCCTCGCGGTACTGGGTGCCGCCGGTGGCGTGCACGTCCAGCGGCCGGGGCTGTCCGGCGGCGGCCGGGGCGGTGGTGGAGACGGTGGTGAGCAGGGCGTCGAGGGTGGCCTGGTCGGCGGCGCGCAGCAGGGCGTGGCCGGCCTCGAAGCGGACCTCGGCGCGCGGCACGATGAGGTGCATGAGGCGGCCGTCGCCGATGCCGTCGAGGTCGCCGTCCTTGGCGTAGGACAGCTCGAAGGCGGCCCAGCCGTAGGCCCGCCAGTAGGGCACGGCGACGGTGCCGAGCAGGTCCGAGACCAGCCGCAGCGGCTGCCCGTCCCAGGGGCGGAAGGCGTCCGCGCCGCCCTCCTGCGTCAGCCGGGCACCGGTGCGGTCGAGCGTCAGTTCGGCGCGCACGCCGCCCGCGTAGGACCAGCTGCCGCCGTTCTCGTAGACGACGTACGACTCGTGCAGACCGGAGTCCGCGAGGCGCGCCGCGACCAGCAGCGGGTCCTCGGTGAGCGGGAGCTGGGTCTCGAAGTAGTGGCGCGGGGCGATGGGGCTCATCGGGGTTCTCCTCCTCCAGGGCGGTTACCTTCAAAAACGATACGGAGGTAACACCGGTCGCCCCAGGGCCGATCGATTACGCCTCCTGATCGAAGTGCGAACATGCCGAAGGGCCGCCCGGAAGGCGGCCCTTGAGGTGGCGCTCGGAGTCGTACGGGAAGGCGTCGGGGGCCCTCAGGACCCGTCCTCCCCCAGGTGGTCGAGGACGGCCTCGGCGACGGCCGCCGCCTGGACGCGGATCTCCGGGACGGCGGTGGTCTCCCACAACTCGCCGCGCCGGGGCGCCCCGAGGGTCCACAGGGCGCGGGCGGCCCGCCCGTCCGCGCCGCGCAGCCGCCCGCCGTCGGTGGCCACGCCCATCCCGAGCGGGCCGGGGACGGCCTCGCCGTCCGCCAGCAGCCCCCGCCACAGCGGGTCGCGGCCCTCCGCCACCGGCGGGTGCGTCCCGGTGCAGTTCACCACCCACCCCACCGCCAGCTCCTCCGTGCCCCCGGCCGTCGCCAGCGCGGCGACGACACCCCCGTCCGCCCCCGGCCAAAACCCCTCGACCCGGCCGGCCCGCAGCCGCAGCCGCCGCGTCCGGCGCATCCGCGACACGGCCCGCGCGGTCACCGGCGGCATCCGGTGCCGGTGCACGTTCCACAGCGCGCTGTCCCGCTCCACGAACGCCGCCCGGTCCTCCTCCGACAGCGCCGCCCACAGCCGCGCGGTCAGCGGCCGCAGCCCGTCCACGGCGGGCCGCCAGTCGCCCTGCGCGCGCAGCACCCGCGCGACGTGCCGGCGGACGGCGGCCCGCAGCCCCGCCAGCGGCAGCCCGTCCAGCGGGTCCTCGCAGACCGCCGCCGGCCGGGGGTGCTCGGCGTGCGCCCGGGGCAGCCGGCCGCCCCGGGACACCGCGTGCACGGTCCGCCCGACCCGGTCAAGGCGCAGCGCCACGTCCACCGCGGTCAGCCCGCTCCCCACCAGCAGCACGTCCCCCCGCACCGCGTCCAGCGCCCCCGGCGCCCACGGGTCCACCACGAACCGCCCGCTCGCCCGCAGCCCCTCCGAGGCCCACCCCGGCACGGCCACCGGCCCCGCGCCGGTCGCCAGCACCACGCAGTCCGCGTCCAGCGTCCCGCCGTCGGCCAGCTCCACCCGCGCACCCGCGCCCGCGCCCCGCCACCGGCACCCGGCCACCCGGGTCCGCAGCCGCCGCACCCGGACGGTCCCGCGCGCGCCGATGATCGCCCGCCCGAGCGTGTCCGCGAGGTACGCCCCGTACCGCCGCCGCTCCACGAAGTCCGCGGCCGCCGCCTCCGGCACCCCGTGCCGGCACAGCCACCGCACGAAGTCCCCCGGCTCCTCGGCGCGGCAGCTCATGTTCCCGGCGGGCACGTTCAGCCGGTGCCGGGGATCGTCCGTCGCGTACGCCACCCCCCGCCCCGCCACGGCCCCCGGCTCCACCAGCACCAGGTCCAGCGCCCGCCCCCGCCGCACCGCCCCCTCGCAGATCCGCACCGCGACCATCGCCCCGGCCGCCCCGACCCCGACCACCACGACCGTCCGCCGCCGCCCCATGAAGCCCCCGTCCGTCCACGGCCCGCCACCCGGACCACCCGCCCCATCCTCCCGGACGTCCCCCGCCGCCGCGCCCGTCCGGCAACACGTCGGGCCCGGATAGGGTGTTGGCACAACGACGCCATGCCCGCCCAGGAGGTCACGAGTGGGGCCAGAACCCCCGGCGATTCGCGTACCGGTCGGGGAGGGGTCCGACCGGTGGACGAGCCGGACCGTCCGGCGGCGCGTCCTCCTGGTGGTCCACAACGTGACCTCGGCCGGCCGCCTGCTGGATCTGCTGCCGCTGTTCCACGACGACTTCCGCGTCCAGCTCCTGGTCTCCTCGACCGGCTCGTCCGCCTTCCAGGACGGCACCCGCGCCCTCTTCCACGACCTCCAGATTCCCGAACTCCCCTGGAAACAGGCCCTCTCGACCCCGGTGGACCTGGCGATCTCCGCCAGCTTCGGCGGCGAACTCCCCATGATTCAGGGGAAATTGACCGTACTCTCCCACGGCGTCGGATACACTAAGAAACTGGGCAAGCCGGGAGCCGGGAGCCGGGAGCCGGGAGCCGGGAGCCGGGAGCCGGGAGCCGGGAGCCGGGAGCCGGGAGCCGGGAGCCGGGAGCCGGGACGCCGACGTTCGGGCTGTCGCCCGACTGGCTCCTGTCCGGCGGGAAGCCGTTCGCCGACGGGCTCGTCCTCTCCCACCCCGAGCAGCGTGAACGCCTCGGCCGGGTCTGCCCGGAGGCGCTCCCCTCGGCCGTCCTCGCCGGAGACCCCTGCTTCGATCGCATGCTCGCCGCGCGCCCGTACCGGGACAGGTTCCGGCGCGCGCTGGGCGTGCGCCGGGGGCAGCGGCTCGTCGTCCTGAACTCCACCTGGAACCCCGAGGGCCTGTTCGGCAGCGGCGGCGGGGACCTCCTGCCCGGCCTCCTCCCCCGGCTCGCCGCCGAACTGCCCGCCGACGACTACCGCCTGGCCGCCGTCCTCCATCCGAACATCTGGTACGGGCACGGCCCCGGCCAGGTCCGCGCCTGGCTGGACCGGGCCCGGCGCGACGGACTGGCCCTGATCGACCCCGTCCACGCGTGGCGGCAGGCCCTCCTCGCCGCCGACCTCGTCCTCGGCGACTTCGGCGCGGTCTCCTACTACGCCGCCGCCCTCGGCACACCGGTCCTGCTGGCCGCCGACGGGGCCGGGGTGCTCGACGACGAGGCGCCGCTCGCCCGGTTCGTCCGGCACGCGCCCCGCCTCGACCCGCACGGCCCGCTGCTGCCCCAGGTGGAGCGGGGCATCGCCGCCCACCGGCCGGACCCCGCCCACGCCGGGTTCGTCACCTCGGATCCCGGCCGGTCGGCCGCGCTGCTGCGGCGGCACTTCTACGCCCTGATGGACCTGCCCGAACCGCCCGGCCCCGCCTCCCTGGAGCCGCTCCCGCTCCCCCCGTACGCCCCGGGGAGGACGACGGCGCCCCTCTTCGTGCGGACCCGCGCGGAGGGGGCGGAGCTCGTGGTCGAGCGGTCCGCCGGGCATCCGCCCGGGGCCGCGGGCGACGCGCACCTCGCCGTCCACGAGGAGACCCGGCACCCCGGCGACCTCGACACGGCGGACGTGATCACCCGGGACGGCCCGGCCGACGACCCCCGCCTCGGCGGGCCCGGCGCGTGGACCGCCGAGGTGCTGCGCCTGCACCCGCACTGCGCGACGGCCGTGTACGTGACGGACCCGGACGGCTGCTTCGTCCGCAGCCGGACGCACGGCGCGTTCCGGCTCGCGGCCGGGCCGGGGGCGGACGCCGACCCGGCCGCGTACGCCTCCGCCCTGCACGCGTGGCTGGCGTACGGCGGGACGGTCCCCGCCCGGGGCACCGTCCTGCGGATGCGCACGGCCGGCACCACGCACCCGTTCCGGGCCGTCCCGGCCGACTGACTCCGGTCGACCGGGTCCCTCCCGACCGGGCCCCCAGCCGCCTAGGCCCTGTCCGCCGCGCACCGACGCCGCAGACCGGCGAGGTAGGCGCGGTGCGGGGCGGCGGAGGCGGGCAGCAGCGGCTCCGCCTCGGCGATCCGGTCCAGGGCCGCCGCGTCGTCCCCGGCCTCGTGCAGGGTCTCGGCCAGGTCGGTGAGGGCACGGGCCCGGTTGTACGCCTCCGGGGGCGCCCCGGTGCGGCCGGCGAAGAAGTCCACCGCGCGCTCCAGGAACCGGCGGGACTCGTCCAGCCGGCCCGTGCCGCGCAGGGCCCGCCCCTTGTGGCGCTCGATCAGCGCGAGGGCCCTCGGCAGGTCCGCCGCGCCCTCCTCGCCGGGCCCGATCCGCCGGTAGACGGCCTCCGCCTCGGCGAACCGCGCGTACGCCTCCTCGTACTCCCACCGGTTCAGGCTCAACAGGCCCAGCAGTTCGACCGCCGACGCCTCGCCCCGGAGGTGGCCGGCCGCCCGCTCGTACGTGACGGCCGCGCGGGCCGCCCGCGCGGCCCGCTCCCACCGGCCCGTCTCGCCCAGGCAGTGGGCCAGCTGGAAGTGCAGGGCCGCCGCCGTCCGCTCGTCCGCCCGCCGCTCCTCCGCGCACCGCGCCGCGTCCCGCAGCGCCGGAAGCACCTCGTCCCAGTGGCCCGCCTTCAGCTGGAGCGGCCACAGCGCGCGGGCCAGCCACAGCGCGGTGTCGATCCGCCCGTGCTCCTCGGCCACGACGACCCCCCGGGCCGCGTTGGCGACCTCGGCGGCCAGCACCGCGAGCCCGTCGGGAACGGCCCCGGAGGCTTCCTGGTGCTCCGCCGGCACCTCGGTCCGCCAGCTCTCCGGCAGGGCCGCGCGGGACGCGGGCAGCACGAGCGCGAGCAGCGCGTCGAGGACCCGGGCCACCGCGTCCGCGCACGCCGCGACCCCATACGCGGCGGTGGCCGTCTCGGCGAGCTGCCGCCGGACCTCGGGCCGGAAGCGGTACCGCAGATCGGGCAGCGGCTCCAGCAGGCCGACCTCCACCGCCTCGTCGAGCAGCCGGGCCGCCGTCGCCGCGTCGACACCCGCGGCGGCCGCCGCGAGCCCCGCGCTGACGGAGGGCCAGCCGCCGAGCGCCGTCAGCCGGCACAGGCGCAGCGCCTCCGGGCCGAGCCGGAGCGACGCCGCGTGCGCGGCGGCCCGCACCGGATGCTCCGGCCGTCCCCCGGACACGGGTCCCGCCCCGGCCCGGGTCAGCAGCCGGGCCTCCGCGTGCAGGGCGAACGGATTGCCCCGGCAGCGTTCGAGCACGCCGGGCAGCTCCGCCTTCACCCGCGCCGCGTGCTCCGGCCCGGCGACCTTCCGCACCAGCCGCTTCGCGTGCCGGTCGGCCAGCGGCGGCACGGCCACCCGCTCGGCCTCCAGCAGCGGCGGCGGCCCGGACACGACCACCACCAGCAGCACGTCGGGCGTCGACGGCACCAGGGCCCGGATCTGCGCCGCCGAGGTGACGTGGTCGATCACCACCAGCACCTTCCGCCCCGAGGTGAACCGCCGGTACAGCCGCTCGCGGCCCGCCTCCGTGGCCGGCACCAGATCGGGGTCCACGTCCATCTCGCGCAGCAGCCGCAGCAGGACGCCCGCCGAGTCAGGACCGGTCCCCCCGGCCGCGCCGCGCAGATCGACGTAGTGCTGCCCGTCGGGGAACCGGTCCCGGGTCTCCGCGCCCAGCCGCAGCGCCACCGAGGTGGAACCGCTGCCCGCCGGGCCCGACAGCAGGACCGTCCGGGGCCGCCCCTCCCAGGGCCGGTCGGCCTCCCGCACCAGCTGCTTGAGCACCTTCTCCTGGTTCGTGAACGCCCACGGCGCCGGGGGCATCACCCCGTGGGACGGCTCGGCCTCCGCGTACGGGGAGTCCTCCAGGAGCCGCGCCCACTCGCCGGCCCGCCGGGCGTCGCCGCCCAGCTCCGCGTGGACGCGCCCCGCCAGCTCCCGGCGCTCCTCCGCGCCGTCCGGCAGCGGGGTCTCCCGCCCGAGGGTGCGCCGCACCAGGGCGCCCGCCGACAGGGTCAGGTTCTTGCCGATCTCCCCGGCGGCCCCGTTCCCCACCCCCAGCAGGAACGTGGTCAGCGCACTGAGCGCCACGACCTCCAACACGTCGGCCCCTCCCCCTGCTCACCGGCCCGGTTCCTGCCGGACTGTATCGCCGTGCCTCCAGATCATGGAAACACCCGCGCCCCGGCAACTCCCCTGCGTGACCGGATACATGTGGCACCGAGGCGCATTCGATTCGAAAAGGCGAGCGGTACGCCATCGCCCGCGCCGACTCTGTCACCTCACTCGACCCACCCGAGCCGACCGCCTGCCCCGAGCCTCCAGGTCCCGGACGGACCCGTCAGAGGTCTCCCCCGCCCCCCGCCTCCCCCAGCACCGAGCGGGCCGTGGCGAGGAACTCCCGTATGCTCGGCCGCTGTTCCGTCCCGTGCCGCCAGGTCATCGTGAGTCCGGTCCGTGCCGCGGCGCCCGTCAGGGGCACGGCGGCCACCTCGCCGCGCGCCGCGGGTCCGGACGCCGCGGTCTCGGGGAGCAGGGCGCAGCCCATGCCCGCCGCCGCGCACCGGCACAGCGCCGCCATGCTCGCGACCTGGGCATCGACGGTCGGCGCGGCCGCCCCCAGCGAGTCGATCAGGCCGTCGAGCATCTCCCGGAAGCCGCAGCCCGGGGGCGTGGCGAGGAAGGACTCCCCGCGCAGTTCGGGGCCGTCGATCCGCGCGTGCGCGGCGAGCCGGTGCCCGGGGGGCGTCACGACCACGAGCCGTTCGCGGGCCAGGGTCTCGCTCGCGAGGAGTCCGTCGCCGGGCGCCGTCCCGAAGGCGAGCGCCACGTCGATCCCGCCGCGCCGCACCTCGTCGTGGAGTTCGCCGCGCCCGCCCTCGCGCAGGGTGATCCGGACCTTCGGGAAGAGCCGCCGGTAGCGGGCGAGGACCGGCGGGAGCCGGTGCGCGCACAGGGTCTCCAGGCCGCCGACGGTCAGCGGCCCGCCGGGCTCCCGGGCGTCGTCCTCCACCGCGGCCAGCGCCTCGCGTTCGAGGAGGAGCATCCGGTCGGCGTACGCGACGAGGCGCTCCCCGGCCGGGGTGAGCGCCAGCCGCCGGTGGGCGCGGTCGAACAGCTTGACGGAGAGCCGGGCCTCCAGGGCCTGGATCTGCTCGGTGACGCTCGACTGCGCGTAGTTCAACTCGGCCGCGGCCCGGGTGAAGTTGAGCGTGCGCGCCACCGCGCTGAACGTCCGGAGATGGCGCAGTTCCACGGCTTCCGCCCTTCCGATCGGGCCCGCCGATCATCGTCATCGGGAGAGCCCGCTTCCCCCGCCGGCTCCCCGCCGCGAGGATTCCAGTCATCCCCGCTCCCCCACAACCGGCCCCGGCGACGTCCCGCGCCGCCGGTCGCCGACGCCCGCCCCCACCGCCCGCGCACTCCCCCGAGGAGCACCGCCATGCCCCGCCTCCCCCTCCTCCCGTCCCCCGCGACGGATACGCCACCCGCCCGCCCGAAAGGGCGCGGCACGCTGCTCCTGGGCCTGTCCCTCGGCTACTTCATGGTCCTGCTGGACACCACGGTCGTCACGGTGGCGCTGCCCGCCATCGGCGCGGACCTGTCGGGTTCGCTGGGCGGACTGCAATGGGTGTCGAACGGGTACACGCTCGCCTTCGCCGCCCTGCTCCTCACCGCCGGCGCCCTCGCCGACCGCTACGGCGGCCGGAGGGTCCTCCTGACCGGGCTGTGGCTGTTCGCCGTCCTCTCCGGGCTGTCGGCGGCGGCCGGTTCGATGGGCGCCCTGATCCTCCTGCGCGTCCTGCTCGGCGCGGCGGGCGCGCTGCTCCTGCCGGCGTCGCTGGCGATCGTCGCCCGCGTCCACACCGATCCGGCGGCCCGCGCACGGGCCATGGGCGCGTGGGCCGCGATCACCGGCACCGCGCTCGCGGCGGGCCCCCTGGCCGGCGGCGTGCTCACCGACGCGTTCGGCTGGCGGTCCGTCTTCCTGCTGAACGTCCCGGTCGCGCTCGCCGGCCTCGTCCTCACCACGCGGTACGCGCCGTCCGACCCGCCCGGCCCCGCCAAGGGCCTCGATCCGTTCGGGCAGTGCACCGCCGCCCTGGCCCTCACCGGGCTGACCTACGCCCTGGTCGAGAGCCGCCCCGAGGGCTGGTGGTCGCCCCCTGTCCTCGCCGGGGGCGCGGTGTTCGCGGCGGCGGGGGCGCTGTTCCTGTACGCGGAGCGCCGCCCCGAGTCGGAGGCGTACGCCCCCATGCTCCCGCTGTCCCTGTTCCGCGAACGGACCCTGTCCGCCGGGCTGGTGGCCGGGCTCCTGGCGAACTTCGGCCTCTCCGGCGTCCTGTTCGTCCTCTCCCTCTCCTTCCAGCAGGAGCGCGGTCACACGGCCTTCGCCACCGGTCTCGCCTTCCTGCCGCTCACCCTGCCGACGGCCTTCAACCCGCTCCTCACCGGCCGCCTGGTGGCCCGGACCGGCGCCCGGGGCCCCGCCGTCGCCGGCTTCCTGATGATGGGCGCGGGCACCCTCGTGCCGGCCTTCACCACCTCGCCGGTGCCGACGGGTGCGGGCCTGGCCCTCCTCGGCTTCGGCGTCTCCTTCGCCCTCCCCCCGCTGATGACCGCGGTCCTGGGCGCGGCCCCCGCACACCGGACCGGCACCGCCTCCGGCGCCCTGAACGCCTCCCGCCAGACCGGCGCCGCCCTGGGCGTGGCCGTCCTCGGCGCCCTCCCCACCCCCACCGCCCTCCTCACCGCCGCGCTCGCCCTCCTCACCGCGGCCGCCGTGGTGGCCACGTCCCTGGACCGCCCGGCGCGCGGGAAGCGGTGACCGGGCGGGCTCTCCGTACGGCCGGAAGCCTCGCTCGCGTCGTCGCGGCGGCTGCGGACGCACCGGTGCCCCGGCGGAATGGTCCGCCGGGGCACCGGTGTCCCTCGCGACTCAGCCGTCCGTCAGTCCCACCAGAAGGACCACACGTCGGACCGGACCTGTCGGTCGCCGAGCTCCACGACGTCCATCAGCTCGTCGGCGTAGGCGTAGTGCTCCACCGCCAGCCGGGCGGCCGGCAGGGGATCGACCGGCGGGCGGTCGACGAGGAGCTGGACCTCGGTCCCGTTGATGAAGAACACCTCGGCGCCGTACCGGTCGTACCAGTGGCGCAGGAAGGCGTGGTGGTCCCGGGGCGAGAGGTCCACGGCGGTCGGTGAGGCCGCGCTGTTGGTGTTGTGCAGGAGGCCGGGGACGAAGAGGGGCAGCTGGTACCCGCCCTCCGTCTCGGCCAGCAGCAGGGTGAGGCGGCCGCTCCACCGGCGGGTGAACGCCAGCGGGTCGCCCGGGAGGACTTCGCCCCAGGGGCCGCGCAGGTGGTGGACGAGCCGCTGCGGGTCCGTCACCTCCCGCTCCTCCTCCCGGTCGTGCTCGGGTGTCCCCGCGACGACCGCCTCGATGATCCGCCGCACGGTCGCGGCCACCCGGGCGCCGGTCCCGGCCGGCTCGGGGGCCGCCTCGGAGCCGGCGCCCTCCACCCGGAGCAGGTCGCCCAGCTTCTCGTGACCGGTCCAGGTGGTGACGACGGGCGTCCAGCCGGTGACCGGGCGCAGGGCGCGCCAGTACCGCCAGACGGCCTCCGCCTGGTGCGGCCGCACGGTGAAGCCGCTCAGGCGGGCGCCCCCGGGCAGGACCACGGAGGTCACGCCGACGGGGTCCGTCAGTCCGCTGGAGGCCATCCGGTCCTCGATGAACCGCACGACGGAATCGCTGCTCATGATGGTGCTCGTCCTCCTAGTCCTCGAACCGGCGCTCGACGGTGAACCACGGCTCGGTGTCCTCCCCGCCGAAGGCGCGGACCATGGTGAGATTGCTCGGGTTCTTCCAGACGTTGGTCTTGACGTTGTACAGCGCCTGCTCCCTGCTCACGTTGCTGATCTTGAGGTAGACGGCGTCGGCGCCCTGCTGGTCGGCCTTGTTCAGGCGGGTCTTGATGGCCCGCTCGCTGGTCGGGGCCTTGAACTCCGACCGTACGCCGTCGACCCAGGCGTCGAAGGCCTTGGCGTTCCTGCCGCCGCCGACACCCGTGTTCGAGCCCTGGGCCACGACCTCCTTGCCCTCGTAGGCGAGGCGGAGGGCGATCTCGAACTCGTCGTTGTTGAATCCCATCCGGACCCCGTCGACCTCCTCGGAGTCCCGGGACAGCCAGGATTCGTCGATGCGCTCCAGGAGCTTCTCGACCTGTCCTTCCATGCCGCCGTACTCCAGGCCGAAGAGGCTCACCCCGTCCCGGTTGGCCATGCGGTTGAACTGGCAGCCGGCCTTCTCGGGGCCGGGGGTCATCCTGCACGCCCGCTCGTTGGCGTCGTCGATCTTGTCGATCATCCGGCCCAGCCAGAACTTGCCGGCCATGATCTGCTTGACGCGGACCTCGCGCTGCTTCTTGGCCAGCGGCTTGCTCGTGTGGGTGCTGCGGAGCGTGCGGTCGGAGGAGCTGTTGTCCTTGGTCCGCTGGTTCGCCTGGGTCGAGGTGTCCTTCTTGATCTGCTCCCAGCTGCTGGTCGGTGCGGTGTCGGTGCCGCCGGTTCCCTCGACACAGGCCAGGGTGACGCACCAGGCGCCGTACAGGCCCGAGGGGTCGCTCTGGGTGACCGGGTTGTTGTTCCCGTAGGCGTACGCCTGCATCTGCTGGGCGTCCGCCGGGTTCATGATCGGGTCGACGGAGACGAAGCGCCCGATGGCGGGGTCGTACTCACGGGCGCCGAGGTGGGTCAGGCCCGTGTCGGCGTCCTTGGTGCCGCCGACGAAGCCCTTCTCCCCCAGCCAGCCCGTCGGCTGGGGCCCGCGCTCGTCACCGAAGATGCCGGTCTTGCGCCGGGTGACCGTCTGGGCGGCGTCGGCCGAGATCTGGGTGGTTCCGGTGCCGTGGCGGTCGCTGAACACGAAGGTCAGCTTGCCGCCGGTGCGCAGGGCGACGGTCTCGCCGCCCATCTTGTAGTAGCGGGTGCCGGTGACGGCGGTGCCGGCCTTGTTGAGCCTGACCTCGTTGCCGCCGGGCAGGTAGAGAGTGGTGCCGGTGGAGTCCTTGCGGATCAGGCGGCCGCCCTCGCTGTCGTACACGTACGAGCTGGTGTTCGCCCCCTGGGCGACCGAGGCGAGGTGGCCCTCGTCGTCGTACGTGAGGGTCTGCGGCGTGGCGGTACCGATCTGGCGGGTCCTGGTGTTGCCCGCCGCGTCGTAGGTGAAGACCGCCTCGTGCGGGCTGGTGCCGGTCTGGGTGACCTTGGGCAGGTTGTGCGTACCGGCGGCCGGGGCCGCGTAGGTGCGGACGGTGTCGGCGGTGGGACCGGAGGGCGTCTTGTGCCTGGTCTCGGTCTTCCGGTTGCCGACGGCGTCGTAGGTGTACGAGGTCCAGTACGCGTCCGGGCCGCCCACCACGGAGGCGGAGGGAGCCGCGGCACAGGTCGTGCCGGTGTTGGTCCACGCCTCGGTGATCCGGCGCAGGGCGTCCAGCGCGAAGCACTGGGTGTCCGTGGTCCGCCCCGCGTCCTGTCCGAACGCCGAGGCGATCGAGGTGACGTTGCCGACCGCGTCGTAGGAGTACTTCACGTCCTCCACGCGCTGCGGGGCCACTTCACGGTCCAGGTACGAGCGGCCCAGCAGGCCGGTGTGCTCGTCGTACTCCTTGCTCTCCCAGAGGTGCTGGGCGAAGGCGCCGTACTCCCTGCGGGTGTTGCGGCCGTAGTGGTCGTAGGTGTTCGCCGACACGATCGGGTCGGAGCCCGCGCCGACGGTGTTGAGCAGGCCGGAGCCCGCCTGGTAGGTGTTGGCGACCTTCTCCGCCGGCAGTCCGCCCACGGCGGGCTGCATGGTCCACATCACCTGGCCGGTGTTGAGGTTGTAGGAGTTGGTCCACTTGTAGGTGCCGGCCAGCAGGCCCTCGGCGGCCGGGATCGTCACCTGCTGCAGCACCGGCTGGTAGAAGCTGTTGTACGAGGTGATGGCCGTCTCGTACGGCTGGCCGTTCACCCAGCGCACGGACTTGCCGACCAGGCCCTTGCCGTTGGTGGCGGTGTCGTACGTCCACGTCGCGAGGAGGGTCGAGCCCTTCTTCACGGCCGTCTTGCGGCCCAGCTCGTCGTAGTCGGTGTGCAGGGTCACCAGGCGGGCGTCGGTGAGGTCCGTGAGCCGGTCGCCCTGGTCGTAGGTGTACTTCGACGTGCCCTTGTCCGGGTCGTCCACCTGGACCTGGCGTCCGCGGACGTCGTAGGTGAACTTCCAGACGGCCCCGGAGGGGTCCTCCACCTGGGACAGCCGGCCGCGCTTGTCGTAGCCGAACGAGGTCGCCTGCGAGGTGGTGCGGTCGGCGCTGGTGTACTGCCGCTGGGTCACCGGACGGCCCAGCGCGTCCTCGACCGTGGTGACGACGGTGCCGCCCTGCGGGGGGACGACCGTCTTGGTGTCACCGGTGTACGTGGTCGTGATCCGGGACACCTCGTCGCCGAACCGCTTGTTGACCACGGCCGTGACGCGGCCGGCGCCGTCGAACTCCGTGTCCGCCGAGGCCGGGTAGTTCAGGTCCTGCCCGGTGACCAGGACGGGCTCGGCGGCACCGGTCGCGAAGAACCTGCCCGAGCTGCGCCAGGCCTGGCCGCGCGTGTCGTAGAAGGTCTCGGTCACCAGACGCCCGGCACCGTCGGGCGACGGTTCCTGGGTCTGCCGCGTCCGCAGAAGGCCGTCCTGGAAGGTGTAGGCCGTGCGGTACGTGGAGTCGTGGGCCAGGGTCTTCGTCGTGGTGACGGCGGGGCCGTCCTTGCGGACCAGATAGTCGAAGGCGTAGTTGGGGGAATCGGGGTAGGTGGCGGCCGAGCGGGTCGGCAGCCACACCTTGGTGGTGCGGCCGAGCGGGTCGTACGCGGTGGTGGTGACCTTGCCGTTGGCGTCGGAGGTCTGCGTGGTCTGGCCGCGCAGGGGCTCGACGGTCGTGGTCACGGCCTGGCCGCGGGGGTTGGTCACCACCGAGCTGACCGGCACCTCGCCGGTGGCGGGGGTGTAGGAGGTCGTCGTGACCTTTCCATAGACATCGGCGGAGGCCAGCGTGCGTCCATAGACGTCCAGGCAGAGCTGCTTGGCGTCGGCGCCACAGGTGCTGGGCACGCTGGTGACGACGTCGTAGCCGTCGCCCTTGCCGTTGATCCGCTCGGTGCGGGTGACCATGGCCCGGGTGGGCGCGGCGCCGAAGGTGCCGCCGTCGTAGGAGGTGCGGGTGTCGTCGATGACGTCGGCGGGGCGGGAGACGGCGGCCCCGCAGGCGACGGCGACGGTCTCGACCCGGCTGACCGGGGTCAGGATGTTCGCCCCGGTGTTGCGGGCGTAGGTGGTGGTGACGCACTGTTCGTCGCCGGGCTTGGCGGTGTCGCCGGTGGAGGACTCCGTGGAGACCATCCCGTACGCGTCGAAACCGCGGCTCACCTCGGT
>NZ_BMUL01000012.1 GCF_014650175.1 Streptomyces termitum | reverse complement strand
AGACCGCCCAGTCCTACGAAGCAGCCGTCACTCTCGCATCACTCCTGATGTGGGCGTGACATTTGACGACAGAACCTAGGGCGAGCTGCGGTTCGGCGGCCACGCCGCCTGCGACCGCGTCCCCCTTTCGGCGCGGGTCGGGCGACCCATGTCCTTCGCCGAGCGGGGCGAACGGGGCACGGACCTGACCCCGTGGTGATGGAGGGAAGGCCGGAGGGGCGGGGAGCGCGTGCGGCCCCGCCCGTACCGCCTCAGCCCTCGACGCGGCTGAGGGCGCCCGGGTCGAGGTGGGCGGCGAGGAGGTCCAGCGCGGCTTTGACCTCGTCCAGTCGGTCCGGGTCCGCGAGGGCGCGGGCGAGGACGCCGTCGACGGTCGCGGACCGGACCTCGGCGACGCGGGGCGAGGCGTCCGGGGCGGGGCTGAGGAGGGTGCGGCGGCGGTCGGCCGGGTCGGTGCGGGCCTCGACCGCGCCCGCCTCGCGCAGCCGCGCGACGCAGCCGGAGACCTTGCTCTGGGGGAAGCCGGTCCGCGCCGCGATGTCCTTGACGGACGTGCCCGGGTGCGCCTTGACGTCGGCCGCGACGATGATCACCGACTGGGCGCTCGTCCCGTGCGCGCCGATGCCCTCGGTGGGGATGGCGGCCTCGCCGAGCTTCATGAGTGTGCGGCCCAGCAGGGCCAGGTCCATGCCGTTCACGCGACAAAGGTACATCGAATCCGATGCATCAGTATTGATGCATCGGATTCGATGGAATAGCGTGGGGTCACCCTCCACCGAGACGCCCGTGAAGGAAGGACCACCCATGACCACCGGCCTGCTCCCCGTCGACGGCGCGACCCTCTACTTCGAACGGCGCGGCTCCGGCCCGCTCCTGCTCGTCTCGCAGAGCGGCGAGGGCGACGCCCGCCGCACCGCCGACCTCGTCGACGCCCTGGCCGGCGACTTCACGGTCCTGACCTACGACCGCCGCGGCCTGTCCCGCAGCACGCTCGACGACCCCGGGCGCCCCGTCACCGTGGCCGACCACACCGACGACGCCCACCGGCTCCTGGCCCACACCGCCGACGGTCCGGCGCTCATGCTCGGATGCAGCTTCGGCGCCGTCATCGGCCTGCACCTGGCCGCCCGCCACGGCGCACGGCTCGACACCCTGATCGCCCACGAGCCCGTCGCCCCCTGGCTCCTCGAAACGGACGCGGAGGCCGACGCCCACCGTCGCGAACTGGCCGGAATCCAGGACCTGTTCGCGACCGGCGGTCTGCCCGCCGCGCTGCCGGCCATCGTCGCCTCCCTCGGCATCGACCCGGCCGCCGCCGACACCGAACCCGACCTGACCCCGCACCCGATGGACGCGCGCCGCCGAAGGAACTTCGCCCGCTTCATCTCCGACGAGTTCACGGCCCTGCGCGCCGACCCCGGCTGCCGCGACCGCCTCTCCGGCACCCCGACCCGCATCCTCCCGGCCACCGGCCGCACCACCCCGGTGACCGTCTTCGACCACCGGGCCGCCCACGGCCTGAGCGCCCTCGTCGGCCACCCGGTCGTCACCTTCCCCGGCGGCCACAACGGCAACACCACCCACCCCCGTGCCTGGGCGACCCGCCTCCGCACCCTCCTCGCCCCCGCGCGATGACCGGACCCGGCCCGCGTCGGCGCGGTACGGGCCACCGGGGCGGGCGGCGGGACCGGCCCCGCCCACCGGCGTGCGGGCCCGGCGGAACCGGGTAACGTCGTGGCCGTCTTCCAGACGCCGATTCACCGGTGGGGGCGCGACGGGCCTCCGCGTCGCCGCGCCCGTCCCCGCCGGCGCATCCGTAGATCACCTCACACCAGCACCGGGAGAACCCATGCCCGACAGCAAGAACATCGACAACCCCGTGGGCCAGGGCGGCGGCCAGCGCAAGAAGCTGTCCCGCGCCGAACGGCAGGACAACGGGCCGCACCGCAACCTCGACCGCCGGGGCGCCGCCGACCGGAAGGCGGAACTGGTGCGCAGGATGCGCGAGAAGACCCGGGCGGCGGAGGACACCGCCCAGCCGGACGCCCGCACCGGCGGCCGTACCGCCGACGCCGGAACCGACGCCGCCGCCGACACCGATGCCGGAACCGCCGCCGACACCGGTGCCGGAACCGCCGCCGGAACCCCGGAAAGCTGACGCGACCGCGCGGGACCGTCCCCCTCGCGGTCGGCGACGCCGTCGAGGCGACGGCTGCCGGCAGGGACCTCCCGGGACGGAGGCGGACCTCCGGTCAAGGTGTCCACGTGCGCCCGTTTCCCCGGGTGAGGCGCCGGACCTCCGGTCAAGGTGTCCGCTCGTGCCCGTTTCCCCGGGTGAGGCGCCGGACCTGTCCTTCGTGGATGCCGCTCGTCCACTCCCAGCCGGGCCGGGGCGAGACGACCCGCGGGTCGCGGGAGGCGCGGGTGTCGCGCAGGTCCTCCACGTACGCCCGGTCCAGTCCGATCCTCGCGCGCACCTCCCCGTCCCCGGCGACGGACCCGTGCCCGGGGACGAGGACGTCGACGTCGTCCGCCACGCCCTCCAGCAGCCCCAGCCCGGCGAGGTAGTCCTCGACCGGGTCGTCGGTGTCGCCGAGCATGGGGACGAAGACGTCGGAGAGCATGTCGCCGGCGATGAGGACCCGGCTCTCCGCGACCAGCAGCGCCGCGTGGCCCGGGGCGTGTGCCGCGTGCTCGACGATCCGCACCTCGGGCCCGTCCCAGGGGAGCCGCGCGGTTCCGGCGGGCAGGCCGGTGACGAGGCCGTACGAGGCCAGCGGCGTGTCCTCGGCGATCTCCGGCGGCAGCCCCTCGGTGACGCCGGTCCTCCAGTCCGCGTGCGACAGCACGTCCCGCATGAAGTCCGCGCAGCGTGCCGTGCCGTAGCGGGGCGCCTCGCCGAGTGCGGGGTGCCAGAGGACGTGGTCCCAGTCGGGATGCGTCGAGAAGCCCGCCACCACGGGCAGGCCCAGCTCGCGGAGGTCGTCCGCCAGGCAGGTCATCTCGGTGCCGGTGATCCCGGCGTCCACGAGGAGCACGCCGTCCCCGCCCCGCACGACGACGGTGTTGTTCCGGAGCAACTCGCTCCGGTGGATCAGCACGCCCTCGGCGATCTGCTCCAGCATGGGCACCTCCCGTTCGAAGACCGCGACCGCGGCCGTTTCCCGCCCGGCACCGGTCCGCCGCGCCTGAACCTAAGTCAGATGACGTCCCCAGGAGGGCACTTCGAGCGGGAAGGGACTCGCCGACCCGGGGCTTCACACGAGCGGGCGACGGGACGCGGACCCGCGCCGGAGACCCGGGAGCCACCCGCTGTCCACCGCTCCTGCCGGCACGTCGTGGCGCGGGCCGGTTCAGTCGGTCGCGGGAGACTCGGGTTCGCCCGACGCGCGGCGGTACTCGGCGTTGATGCGCTGGGCTTCCTCGAGCTGGTCCTCAAGGGCGATGATGCGGCAGGCCGCCTCGATGGGGGTGCCCTGGTCGACGAGTTCGCGGGCTCGGGCGGCGATGCGCAGTTGGTAGCGGGAGTAGCGGCGGTGGCCGCCGTCGGAGCGGAGCGGGGTGATCAGCCGGGCTTCCCCCAGGGCGCGGAGGAAACCGGGCGTCGTACCGATCATCTCGGCGGCCCGGCCCATCGTGTAGGCGGGGTAGTCGTCGTCGTCGAGACGGCCGAGCGGATCGTCTGCTGTCATTCTCACCTCTCCGGCGGACCTTCCGGTGCGCGGCCGGTGGCCCGGCTCGTTCACCGAGGGTAACGCCGCGGTCCGCGGTGCCGTTACCGGCACCGCGGACGGACCGGTGGACGGGCGGTGCTCCCGTCCCGCCGGCCCGTCAGGCCGCCGGGGGTGTGCCCAGGAGGTGCGACGCCCGCCGGACCGGGTCGGTGACGGCCGGGGCGGAGGCGGCCGGACGCGTGCCGCACGTGAAGCCGAGCCTGGTCATGGCCCGGAGGACCTCGCCGACGCCGAAGTCGCGGCGGTCCTGGCGCGTGACGACCGCGCCGACCTGCTTGGCCGGGTAGTCACGGTGTCCGATGGTCACGAACGGGCCGGAGACGGGTTCGGGCACGACGCTCTCCATCGCCTCCAGGACCCCCCTCTCCGTCAGCTCGAACGGGAATCGGGCGATCACACAGCGCATGGGACCTCACAGGGGAAGGGAAGGGGCGCTCCGGGCGGGTTCTCCCGGTGCGGGCGGGGCGGGGTTCGGGTCGGTGCGGGTGTCACGAGCGGCTTCTGGCGGGGAAGGGAGGACGTGCGGGGTGGCGCGGGGTCCGTCGGCCGCCGTTCCGGACGGCGGCTACGCCCCGGGGACGGGGACGCCCGAGGGGGTCCGCGCGCCCGTGATGCGGCGCAGTTCCGCCTCCCCGGGACGGATCCGGGTGACGAGGGGCTCGACGCCCGCCGCCGACATGAGACGGGCGGTGGCGCGGCGTTGCTTCGGTGTGACCAGGGTGACGACGCTGCCGGGGTTTCCGGCCCTGGCGGTGCGGCCGCTCCGGTGCAGGTAGTCCTTGGGGTCGGCGGGCGGGTCGACGTTGACGACGAGGTCGAGTCCGTCGACGTGGATGCCGCGGGCGGCGACGCTCGTGGCGACGAGCACCGGCACCTGCCCGCTCCTGAACCGCGCGAGCGCACGGGAGCGCTGGGGCTGGGACTTGCCGCCGTGCAGGGCCGCGGCGAGCACCCCGCGGGCCAGCAGGTCCCCGGTCAGCCGGTCGACGGCGTGCTGGGTCTCGAGAAACATGATCACGAGCCCCGTACGGGCGGCGATCTCGGCGGTCGCGGCCTGTTTGTCGTCGGGGTGGACGTGCAGGACGTGGTGCTCCATCGTGGTGACCGCCCCGGCGGCGGGGTCCACGGAGTGGACGACGGGGTCCGACAGGTAGCGGTCGACGAGCCTGTCGACGCTGCGGTCCAGGGTGGCGGAGAAGAGCAGCCGCTGACCCCCGGCGGGCACCTGGTCGAGGAGTTCGGCGATCTGGGGGGCGAAGCCCATGTCGGTCATCTGGTCCGCCTCGTCCAGAACGGTGACGGCCACCCGGTCCAGGCGGCAGTCGCCCCGGACGACGAGGTCCCTGAGCCGGCCCGGCGTGGCGACGACGATCTCGGCGCCCTTCCGGAGGACGTAGGTCTGCCTGCTGAGGGGCGTTCCGCCGACGACCGTGGCCAGCCTCGACCCGACGGCGCGGGCGTACGGAGCGAGTGCCTCGGCCACCTGCTGCGCCAGCTCGCGGGTGGGGACGAGGACGAGGGCGAGGGGCCGCCGGGGCGCGGCCCGGGTGCCGGCCGTACGGGTCACCAGGGCGAGCCCGAAGGCCAGTGTCTTGCCGGAGCCGGTGCGTCCGCGCCCCAGGACGTCCCGGCCCGCGAGCGCGCTCGGCAGGGTCGCGCCCTGGATGGGGAACGGCACGGTGACGCCCTCGGCGGTGAGCGCGGCGAGCAGCCGGTCCGGCAGACCGAGTTCGGCGAACGATCCGACCGCCGGCAGGGCGGGAACGGCCGGAGCGGAGCGGGAGGCCCCGTGCCGGCCGGAGGCGGAGTCTTCGCCGTCCGGGGCCGAGGGGCGGCGGGTCTGGTGCGTGCTGTTCATGCGGGACCTTCCTCGGTGCGAGGCGCATCAAGGAATTTCCGCGGTGAAGGAGCGGAACGGAAGATTTCCCGACGGTCTCGAATGGGGCATGAAAGCTGAACCGCCGGAGAACGGGCCGGAAAGAGGCCGGAAAAGTGTGAGCGGCGGAGGGGCGGCACGGAGGCGGTGACCGGGCCGACGGCCGCGGCGGCCCCTGGGCGGAACCGCTCGGTGGGGCTTACGCAGCAGGGGCCCGCACCCCGAAGGATGCGGGCCCCTGCTGCGGCATGTGCGCCAGGATCAGGCGGCGACGATGTTCTCGGCCGTCGGGCCCTTCTGGCCCTGCGCGATGTCGAAGCTGACCTTCTGGCCTTCCTGCAGCTCACGGAAGCCCTGGGAGGCGATGTTCGAGTAGTGGGCGAACACGTCGGGGCCGCCACCGTCCTGCTCGATGAAGCCGAAGCCCTTTTCCGCGTTGAACCACTTCACGGTGCCCGTGCTCATGACGTTTCTCCTTCTGGGGATCATCGGTGTCCGCACCGCGCGGAAACCATGTCGCCGTGATGATTGCCCCACCGGAGAATCCGGAGATGGAAAAAGTGCTCCCGCTGCCTTGGGGGCCGCCTGGGGCACTTGAAGTCTTGGGAACCACAACTGCAACTGAAATCGACAGTAGCACGGCCTCGGCCGAGGGGCCGGAGAAATATCTCCGCTCTTTTTGTGCGGCATTAATTCTCCCCGCGCAGCCTGTCGAATTCTCATGCCGCGCGACCAGATATCGGCCCGGCGTCCGAGCTCCGTCCACCACTCCCTGCCCGCGGGCGGGGCGGGTCTCGAACCTTCCCGCGCCTGCTCCGGGTGCGCCCACGCCCCTGAGGGGGCCACCCGAGGAGGGTTACGGCTCCGGGAGAAGCCGCCCGCGGAGGGTTACGCCTGCCGCCCCGCGTCGATCTCGGCGATCAGGGCCTCGACGCGGAGCCTGATCTCGTCCCGGATGGGGCGGACGGCTTCGACGCCCTTGCCCGCCGGGTCCTCCAGGGCCCAGTCGAGGTAGTTCTTGCCGGGGAAGACCGGGCAGGCGTCGCCGCAGCCCATGGTGATGACGTAGTCCGACGCCCGGACGGCCTCGGTGGTGAGCGCCGTGGGCGTCCGGCCGGTGATGTCGATGCCCGCTTCGGCCATGGCCTCGACGGCGGAGGGGTTGATCCGGTCGCCCGGGACCGAACCGGCGGAGCGGACCTCGACGCGGTCCCCGGCGAGGTGGCGCAGGAATCCGGCGGCCATCTGGGAGCGGCCGGCGTTGTGGACGCAGACGAAGAGCACGGAGGCGAGCGGAGCGTTCATCGGGTTCTTCCTGGGCGGCGGGGACGGGGCCGTACCGCACCCCGGGACGTATCGGTCGCGGGTGGTGCCGGTGCCGGGTGACGTGAAAGTATCAGCCCATGATGACGTCAGTCGACACTGATCTGATTCGGGTGCTGGCCGATCCGCTCAGGCTCCGGATCGTGACCCTGCTCGCCCGCGAGACCCTGTGCACGACGCACCTGGTGGAGGAGACGGGGGCCCGGCAGACCAACCTCTCCAACCACCTCAGGGTCCTGCGCGAGGCGGGGGTCGTGGAGACCGAGCCCTGCGGCCGGTTCACGTACTACCGGCTGAGGCCCGAGGTCCTCGAAGCGCTGGCCGGCCGGTTCGCCGGTCTCGCCGCCGAGGCGCGCGCCCACGCCGGTTCCAAGAGGTCCTGTTGAGCCCCGCCGCCCCCGCGACCGCCGCCGGGGAGACCTCGGCCGTCGCGAAGCTGTCGACGCTCGACCGCTTCCTCGCCGTCTGGATCCTTCTCGCCATGGGTCTCGGCCTCGGCCTGGGGCGGCTGGTCCCCGGCCTGGACGACGCCCTCGCGAAGGTCGAGATCGGCGGCGTCTCGCTCCCGATCGCCGTCGGCCTGCTGATCATGATGTATCCGGTCCTCGCCAAGGTCCGCTACGACCGGCTCGACGCCGTCACCGGCGACAAGAAGCTCATGGTGTCGTCGTTGGTGATCAACTGGGTCGTCGGCCCGGCGGTCATGTTCGCCCTGGCGTGGACCTTCCTGCCGGACCTGCCCGAGTACCGCACCGGCCTGATCATCGTCGGCCTCGCCCGCTGCATCGCCATGGTCGTCATCTGGAACGACCTCGCCTGCGGCGACCGCGAAGCCGCGGCCGTCCTCGTCGCCCTCAACAGCGTCTTCCAGGTGCTCGCCTTCGGCCTGCTGGGCTGGTTCTACCTCGACGTCCTTCCCGGCCTGCTCGGCCTCGGGGACGGGGAGGCCCTCGACATCTCCATGGGGGAGATCGCGCTCAACGCCGTCGTCTTCCTCGGCGTCCCGCTGCTCGCCGGATTCCTCACCCGGCGCGTCGGCGAGCGGCGGACGGGCCGGGAGGCGTACGAGCGGACGTTCCTGCCGAAGATCGGCCCCTGGGCCCTCTACGGCCTGCTGTTCACGATCGTCGTCCTCTTCGCGCTCCAGGGGAGGACGATCACCTCGCGGCCCCTCGACGTCGCCCGCATCGCGCTCCCCCTCCTCGTCTACTTCGCGGTCATGTGGTTCGGAACCTTCGCGCTGGGCAAGGCGATCGGCCTGCGCTACGACCGCACCGCCACGCTCGCCTTCACCGCCGCGGGCAACAACTTCGAGCTCGCCATCGCCGTCGCCATCGCCACCTTCGGCGTCACCAGCGGCCAGGCGCTCTCCGGTGTCGTCGGCCCGCTCATCGAGGTCCCCGTCCTCGTCGCCCTGGTCCACGTGTCGCTGGCCTGGCGCGGGAGGTTCGCCGCCGCGCGGCGGTAGGGACGACGGCGTCGACCACCGGCGCCCCGCCCGGGACTCCCTCCGCCTCTTTCCCCCCGCCGCGCACTCCTCCCTCCCCGGCCGCCCGGTCGGCGCCGGGGCCGTCCCCCCGCCGAAGGGATTCGCCGGGTGCGGGGGGCGTCAGGAGACGGTGGGGCTGCGCCGCTCGACGAGCGTCACGTCCCGCCACGTGCCGTGGTGGCGGCCGACGCGTTCGCGGGTGCCGACGACCCGGAAGCCGGCTCGGGCGTGGACGGCGAGGCTCGCGGTGTTCTCGGGGAAGATGCCGGACTGGACGGTCCAGATCCCGGCGGCCTCGGTGGAGGCGATGAGCGCGTGGAGGAGGGCGGAGGCGACACCTCGGCCACGGGCGTCGGGACGGACGTAGACGGAGTGCTCGACCACGCCCGCGTACGCGCACCGGTCGGACACCTTCGTCGCGGCGATCCAGCCCAGGACCCGGCCCGAGCCGTCGAGGGCGGCGAAGCGGTGCTCGGGGAGCCTGGCCGCGTCGAACCGCTCCCAGGTGGGGGCGGTGGTCTCGAAGGTGGCGTTCCCCTCGTCGATCCCCGCCCGGTAGATCGCGATCACCTCGTCGGCGTGCGCCCCGGTCAGGGGCACCACCCGGACGGAGCCGGTCATACGGCCGCCGCCCTGGTCAGCAACTGCCCCATCGCGGCGAGGACGGCGGGCTCGACCCGGTAGTAGACCCAGGTGCCGCGCCGCTCGGAGGAGAGCAGCCCGGCCTCCTTCAGCTTCTTCAGGTGGTGCGAGACGGTCGGCTGGGAGACGCCCACGTCGGAGATGTCGCAGACGCACGCCTCGCCGCCCTCGTGCGAGGCCACCGCCGAGAACAGGCGCAGGCGCACCGGGTCGCCGAGCGCCTTGAACATCTTCGCCGTCCGCTCCGCCTCCTCGGCCGTCAGCGGACGTTCCGCCAGCGGCGGACAGCACGGCTCGACCTCGTTCCGGAGCGGCGGCGACACCTTCGCATTCGACATGTGTCTATGTTGACACATGTCGAACCAGCCCCCCCTGGGCGCCTCGCGGATCGCCAGCCTGATTAGAAGAATGTCTATGTTGACGCCTGTCGATACCGGGTGCCATGCTGAGGGCGCGAGAGATCGATGAACGTCGAAACAGGAGAGGGTCCGTCATGAACGCCACCGACACCGACACCGCCACCGAGCGGCTGCCCGTCGTGGTCATCGGAGCCGGCCCGGCCGGCCTGGCCGCCGCCGCCCACCTCGTCGACCGGGGCCTTCGGCCGCTGGTCCTGGAAGCGGGTGCCGAGGCGGGCGCGGCGGTGCGCGCGTGGGCGCACGTGCGGCTGTTCTCCACCTGGGGCGAGGTCACCGACCCGGCCGCCGAGAAGCTCCTTGCCCCCACCGGCTGGGTGAAGCCCGACCCGACGACGTATCCGACGGGCGGGGACTGGGCGGAGCAGTACCTCCAGCCGCTGGCCGAGGCCCTGGGGGCGGCGGTCCGCTTCGGGGCGCGGGTCACCGGCGTCTCCCGCTCGGGCCGCGACCGGACCGTCGACGCCGACCGCGAGGCCCGGCCGTTCACCGTCCACGTCACCCACGCCGACGGTCACGAGGAGCGGCTGCTCGCCCGCGCGGTGATCGACGCCTCCGGCACCTGGGCCACCCCGGGCCCGGCCGGCGCCTCCGGCCTGCCCGCCCTCGGCGAGAAGGCCGCCGCGGACCGGATCTCGTACCGCGTCCCCGACCTCACCGACCCGGCCGTCCGCGCCCGTTACGCGGGCAGGCGCACCGCCGTCATCGGCTCCGGCGCCTCCGCGTTCACCGCCCTCGCCTCGCTCGCCGACCTGGCCAAGTCCGAGGACGGCGAGGGAACGAAGGCGGTGTGGATCCTGCGCCGCGGCATCTCCGGCTCCACCTTCGGCGGCGGCACCGCCGACCAGCTCCCCGCCCGCGGCGCCCTCGGACTCGCCGCCAAGGCCGCCGTCGCCGCCGGCCACGCCGACGCCGTCACCGGCTTCCGTACGGAGGCGATCGAGCGCGAGGGCGAGCGCCTCGTCCTCGTGGCCGAGGACGGCCGCCGCCTCGACCCGGTCGACGAGATCATCGTCCTCACCGGCTTCCGCCCCGACCTGTCCTTCCTCTCCGAGCTCCGCCTCGGCCTCGACGAACGCCTCCAGGCCCCCCTCGCCCTCGCCCCGCTCATCGACCCCAACCAGCACTCCTGCGGCACCGTCTACCCCCACGGCGCCAAGGAGCTCTCCCATCCGGAACGGGACGTCTACCTGGTCGGCATGAAGTCCTACGGCCGCGCCCCGACCTTCCTCGCCCTCACCGGCTACGAACAGGTCCGCTCCGTGGCCGCCGCCCTGGCCGGCGACCACGAGGCCGCCGAACGCGTCGAACTCACCCTGCCCGAAACCGGGGTATGCGGCGGCAGCGGCCTCTTCGACCAGCCCCAGAACACCGAGGCCACCGACGCCGGTTGCTGTACCCCGTCCCCGGCACCGATCCAGCTCGGCACCACGATCTTGGCGCCATAGCCATGAGGCAATGACAAAGGCCCAGGTCACTGACCTGGGCCTTCTCCTACGAGCGGATGGCGGGAACCGAACCCGCGCTACAGGGCTTGGGAATCACCCGGTACTTCGGCTCGCATATATCGCCTGACCTGCTTGGACTTGCTTGAACGTGCTTGGGGCGGCCGTGCCGCCGGGCCTTCCAGCGTCGTCGGGCCCAGTCCCCGGTTTCGCCGATGGCGGTGAAGAGGGCGGCGGCCGCGGCACTCGGCGCCAGGCCGGCCGGGTGTCCCGTCGCGTGTCCCAAGAGCCGGAGCGCGAGGGTGAGCACGGCCCACCAGGCGGCGATCGATACGGCCTCACGTCGCGCGCGGCTGGTCCGAGGTGCGGTGGCGGACATGACGTCAAGATCCCTCGTGCGGGGTCGCGACCGGGCGGTGCCGATGCGTACGGGTGGTGAGACCCAGAGCCAGGAAGCCGGCGACGGCGAGCAGACCGCCGGCCGCCGTGCAGGCGAGCGTGAGGTCGGGTGAGGCGCCGGTCATGCGGGGCAGCGCGTTGAAGGGCGCGGTGGCGTAGATCAGGAGGAGGGCACGCCCGCGCGGTCGGACAGGAGCCAGTCGGTGGCGCAGCCGTTCGGGGACTCGGTTCGTGGCCATGGCCACGCCGGCCGGCAGTACCGTGAGGGAGAAGAGCGCGAGGCCGGTCCACTGCCATGTCATGGGGCTGACTCCTGGGGTGCGGGCACAGCGTGGACGACAGCGCGGCTGTCCCGAGATCGCTGACGCCGTAGAGCGGACTCCGGCGCGAGGGTGACCCTAGCGAGGTCGCAGAGAGCCGCATCAGGGGCCGGGCCGTCTGTCTGCACGCGCCCATGCTGCCGGAACCCGGCAATGTTTTCCCCGGTGCGGGATGGCACGCTCGGTTCTGCGCCGAGGCGAGACCGCGGACGAGCCGGGCGGCTCTGTCTTCTCGTTCGCCGCCCCCATGGCACCCGTGCCGACCGCGACGTCGGGGCCCTGCCCGGGGACAAGGCGACCAGGCACTCCCCCGTGGTCCTGCGACTCGGAGCCGACCGCGATCAACGGAGGAGGGGCATGGACTGGCTGTGGGACAGGTTCGGCGATATCGGCCTGTTGCTCTTCGGGCCACTGGTGGCCTGGACGGCCTGGGGGTGGCGGCGCCGCCTCGATCGGGCTCCCGCGTGGGTGGCCCGTGGCCCGCGATGGGCCGTGCGCTGCTGGGTGGCGGGTTTCGTGCTCCTGGGGATCGGCATGGGCGGCAGCGGTGTGTACGGCCTGACGGGACTGCCGGAGCCCTGGGCGGTCCGCTTCTTCCGCGCCGCCGGCCCGATGCTCTACCTCGTCGTCTTCTGGTGCCTTCCCCATGGAGCGAGACGGGGCGGGGACAGGCGGTGGCCGGTTTCCGGCACGGCCGAAGGGACCGCGCAAAGGAACCGGGACGATGGCGGGTCGCCCAAGGGCCGCGTGACGTGAGGCGGGAGGGGTGCTCGCGGGGTGCCGGGCGGTGCACCGCTGCCCCTCGCCGACCGGCCGTCACCCCCCCGTGCGGCCGTCGTCGTGCCCCTCGCGCGCCAACACACGCAGCACCGGCAGAGGTGCGCACCGCAACCGCTGCGAACGCGTCCGTCCGTCCCCACCGTCGGCGAGGAACGCCGCCCCTGCGACGGAACCGGCCATCACCAGCACCTCCCCGCCGGTGGCGTCGCAAGGCTCCACGACCAGCGCCGCCCAGCGGCAGGCCGGCCAGGACGAAGGAGAACCGGCCCCGGCGGAACGTCCGCGCGGCGGGCAGCGGTTGTACGACCGGCCCGGCCGCTTCCGGGGCCAGCGCCCGCCGACGTCCGGCGGGCAACGGCACGGGAGGTCTACTCACCCGCGCATGATGATCACGCGCGATGTACCGGACGGCTGACGGGACGACAGCAGGCCGGACACGAGCCGGGACGTCCGGCCCGCTGCCGCTTTCTCAGCCGGCCGACGCCTTGAGACGCGGGGCAGCACACCGCACTCCACCGGCCGGGGACATCCGCGGGCGCCCCGCGAGAGACACCGCTCGGCCTTTCGCGACCTGACGAAACGACTTCTTACGGCGCCTGTATGGCACGCCAGCCCCAAGAGGTCTAGACAACAACGAAGCCCCAGGTCTCCGACCTGGGGCTTCGCACAAGAGCGGATGACGGGAATCGAACCCGCGCTATAAGCTTGGGAATCACCCGGTACTTGAGTAGGTGCGTAGCCTCTGACCTGCGAGAATGTCTACTGACGGCTCCGCGTCGACTGCCTCCGGCGAACCTCTGGTGACCGCTGTTCACCGCCCCTACTGGCACGTTGTGGCACGCACTCCTGGACTCATCGACGGGGGGTGCCCGCCGTCCGGGTCCTTCTGCCGGGCACCGCTGGGCGCGAGTTCGGGAACGAAGCGGGTCAGTCTTCGGGCGGTTCTTCCAGTGCTTCCCGTTCATGCCGCCCCCTGGTGACCGCTGTTCACCCCCTTGAAGGGCACGGATGGGGCACGTGACAGGTCTCCTGTCGAAGTCCACGGGGATCGAAGTCTCCGGTCGGCAGGACGCCCGGGGGGACGCTCTCCCTCGCAGCCGGTCCCACGCGGCGCGCGGTCCCGGAGGACGGTGGTCGCGTCGTAGGTGTCCGTCTGCCTCGTTCGGGTGGAATCTTTCCCCCTTGTCGGGGATCGGTGCTGGTCACATGGGGTGAAAGGGGCGCGTGGCTCGTTCCCCGGCCCCGGGCGGGAGGCGTTGATGGGGACGTGAGTACTTCAAGCGCCGTCCCGATACTGTCCGCCGCTCTCGCCACCCCCGCTCCTCCCGTCGTGCACGACTCGGGCGCGGACACCGCGCCCGGCGTCATAGTCGTCGACTCCTGCACGACCCTCGGCACCACCCTGGTCGTCCGCCTCGCCGGAGAGATCGACCACTTCAGCGCCGCCCCGCTGCGGGCGCTGCTGGCCTCAGCAGCCGCCGACGGCTGCACCGGCCTCGTCCTGGACACCTCCCGGGTCACCTTCTGCGACTCCGGCTTCCTGGCCGTCCTCGACTGGTGGCCCCAGCAGGGACGCCGCCTCAGACTCGCGAACCGCTCCCGGGCCGTTCAGCACCTTCTGGACGCCGCTGCACCAGCATGACGACAGCGGGCCCGTGCCGACTCCCTGACGGCGGCAGGTCGGTCATGACGTTCCTGCTCCTCACCCGCGTCCCTCTGCTCGCAGCGGTTCTCCTTGCGCATGGGGAGCCGCGCGAACCGGGGCATCGCCGTCCCGCCCCACCTCCGCGACCCGCACCTCGCAGGACTCTGATCCACTGCCGCCTGGCGCCCCCGCTCCTCTGCGCCATGCGATAGACGACGGAAGGGGTGGGGGCCCGCGGCGGCGCGCGGGCCCCACGACGGATCTCCGGGCTGCCGCTGACCGGCGTTGCGAGGGACGACGGGCGCCGACGTACCGGCCGGTGCCCCGTCCGAGACCTCGGGTGGGCGGTCCCGGCGGCGGTCGTCACAACGGCCCCGGCGCATTCACTCCGTCGGGGCCGCCCTTCCGGATCGTCACACGTGAGCGTGCTCGATCCGTGTTCGATTTTACGACCGTCCATCGGGGCGGGCCAGCGGGCCGGCGGGCCACGGGGGCGGTCCGGCTCAGCCGCGTTCTTCCTCCTGGGCCTCCATGCGGCGGATTCCCTGGTGGGTGAGGGAGACCATCGCGGGTGTGTTGCCCGGTTCCCAGTCGACGCTGATCAGGCCCTCGCCGGTGAGGTAGGTGCAGGCGGCGGCCAGGTCTTCCTCCGGGATGCGCAGGTCGTTGCGCAGTTTCCGCCCCGGGACACCGAGGAGGCGGTTGCCTTCGGTGGCTTCGTAGAGGGCGGTCAGGATCCGGTCGCGGTACCCCTGTCGCTCGCGGAGTGTGGCCATGACCGGGTCCTTTCGTCCGGGTGGGGAACGGCCGCGGGTCGTCACACCTCGTCGACGTGGGTGCCGGTGAGAGGGGACGGGCTGCTGGTGGTGAGCCAGGAGCGGGCGGGCCCTGCGGCGGTTTCGGTGTCGACGGTGAGGTGGAGCCGGGTGCCGCCGTCGGGAGCGGGGTAGCTGCGCTGTTCCGTCCCGGCGAACGAGCGGCGGATCACCTCGGCGACCGTGCGGGCGGCTTCGGGGGTGGCGGCGACGATGCGGATCTCGGCCTGTCCGGCCGAGGGCAGGGCTGCGGTGTCGGTGCGGTACAAGGGGTGTGTTCCCTTCGCGGGTGAGCGAGAGGCCGGCGGGTGGGCTGTCCCGGGTGTGGGGTGGCCCCACTCGCGGCCTTCGGTCGGAGGAGTGGTCTCCGGAGCGGTCAGGGCCAGGTGCCCACGGTCCCGCGGCGGGCAGCTTGCTCCGTCGGCGTGTGGGGGCTGTGACCGGGCGGTCGGACGACGGCCGGGAAGGGGTCGCTGTAGTGGCGGGCGGCGATGCGTGTCTCGTGCTGGGCGCTGAGCCGGTGGGCAAGGAGCGTGCCGAACGTGATCAGCGCAGCGACGGCCGCGAGCACGATCAGGGTCTCCATGGCGTCACCACCGCGTGGTCTTCGGCAGCGGAATCATTCGCGCGCCGGTGACCGGGTGCCGGAGGGGCGGCAGGGCGGCCCCTCCGTCCGTCTCCCAGGCGTCCTCGCTGCTGCGGGCGTCGCGCACGCGGCGGCCGGTCGCGGCTTCGTCGGACATCAGGACACCAGCGGTGAGGACACCACCGGGGACCGCGGCGGCCGCCATGAGCCGGCTGGCTGCGGCGGGTTCGGTCTCGGGCGGTATCACCAGCAGGTCGACCCGGCCGACGGTGTAGGAGAGCAGGATCATCTTGTCGGGATCCTGCTCGGTGAACCAGCCGACGTGCACGGTGTGCCCGGTGGCAGGGACCTTGTGCGGGACGACGGGCCAGCGGGTGGGGTTCACCGTGACGCGTGTGATGCGTCCGAAGCGCTCTTCCAGCGCGTCGGCCAGGGGCGGAAGCTCAGCGGCGAGGTCACGCGAGCGAGGCCACCAGGCGCCGTCCAGGAGACCGGCGAGGGTGGTCTTCGGCGTCAGCGAAAGGCGCGCCGAATGCGGGGGTGCGAGGGCGGTGGTCATGATCGCGGACCCGTCTCCGGGCCGCCCTGCGGGGCGGCTCAGTGTCTTGATCGCCGGAAACGACGTCCGCGTGGAAGCGGGTGCTCGAGTTACTCCCGGTACCTCCAGCCTACTCCGCGCCGGGGCCGGACGAGCGGTCTCCGGCCGGCCGATTTCCCGGGCCGGGAGCATCCGCCCAGGTCGGCGGTCGCGGGCGTGACCGCGGGCACGCGCGTACCGTGCCGTCTCGGCGGTGCCTCGCAGGCCATGAGGTACCGGCGGCCCCGCGCGGACAGGCGGACCACCAGGGGTGAATCCGGCAACGAGTCCCACCGAGTGGTCAAGCCCCGGCACGGACCTGCTCCGGCGGCGGACCGCGCGGTGCCTCGGAGGCGTTCCCGACGGTGCGTGGTGGCCCCGTTCCCGGGACGTCGCGACCGAACTGTCCGCCCTGGTGGAGATGCTCACCACCGCACCTCAGTCCCCTCACGGACGTCGGCCCGGACACGCGCGCCCGGCAGGTCCCTCATCACCCTTGGCCACGAAGACCGCTTCGCCCTCCTGGCAGCGCCTCCGGGCACGCCGCCCGACGCCGTGGCTCGTGCGGTCGACGTCGGCAACTGCACCTTGCGGCACGTCCCTCCGTCACCCGCGCCACTCGATCAGGAGGAGCGTGGAGTCGTCCGAAGTGGCTTCGCCGCGTGCCCGTTTGAGGGTGTGGGACAGGTCCCGCGCCACCGCGTGCACCTCCCGGTCCGCCCTGTCCAGCTGATTCACCCAGTCGATCAGCTGGTCCTCGCCGAACTCCTCCTCGCCGCTCTCGTGTTCCTCGATCAGCCCGTCGGTGAAGCAGAGGATCCGGTCCCCTGGTTCGAGCGCCACCTCGCTGACCCGTGGCTGGTCTCCGCCGAAGCCGACGGGGAGGGTGGTGGGGCTGTTCAGGCGGCGTACGACGCGGTGGTCTCGGATCAGCAGGGGGGCGGGGTGTCCGGCATTGACCCACTGGAGGAGGCCGGTTCCGGTGTCGAGCCGCAGCATCTGCGCGGTGACGAAGTGGTCGGGGGCGAACTGCTCGGCGACGGCCCGGTCCATGAAGAGATAGATCTCGGAGAGTTCGACGCTGATGCGGCGGGCGTGCCGGTACGCGCCGATGGCGACGGTCGCCATGGTCGCCGCGTCCAGGCCGTGACCCATGGCGTCGATCATGGCGAGATGGAGGACGTCCCCGTTCAGGGCGTAGTCGAAGCTGTCGCCGGCCACGTCGTAGGCGGGTTCCAGGACTCCGGCGACCGCGACGCGGGACATCCTCATGGCGAGCGGTGGCAGGAGGGACCACTGGATCTCGGCGGCGACGCTCATCGGTTCGCCGCGCCGGGCCCGGAAGAAGAGGTCGGTGTAGCCGTTCTTGGTCTGCAGCGTGGCGGC
Source organism: Streptomyces termitum (assembly GCF_014650175.1). Lineage (GTDB taxonomy): Bacteria > Actinomycetota > Actinomycetes > Streptomycetales > Streptomycetaceae > Streptomyces > Streptomyces termitum. The sequence continues at coordinate 239,369 of NZ_BMUL01000012.1, read as the reverse complement.
GGCCAGGGCCGCGAGCCTGCGCAGGAGGCGGCGGACGTCGTCGTCGACCGCGTCCAGGGTGACGGCCAGGACGCCTGCCTGGTCGCCACCGTCCAGCAGCGGGGCATGGACCCGTACGCCGTCGGCCACCGGCACCTCGACCGCGCGCGAGGTGAGGAAGCAGCGGCCGGCCTCCGTACCGTCGATGGGCACGGCATCGCCGTCCTCCAGTCCGTCCCCGGCGAGGGGGACCAGGTTCCGCTGCCCGTAGTCCTGGAGCAGGATCCGCACCTCGCGGCCCCCCATCCGGGCGACCGCGTCGGCGAGGGCCGGCCCGATCCGGTCGGGCGGCAGCCTGTGGACGTGGTCCAGGAGCCCGCCCAGCAGCATCTCCCCGAAGCTCTCCGCGCGGTCGGCATCCCCATCGTCCTCGTGGCGTCCGACGGTCATCCGGGGCCTCCAGGCGAACAGCGGGGCGGCACGGCCTGATCCGTCGCCGGGGGCCGGACCGGACGGCATGGCGGTGCGGCTTCCAGGATGCTCCGCGGCGGCCGGGGCCGCCACGCGCGCCGGCTCCGGCCGCCCGGTCAGGGTCCCCCGGCGTGGGGCCCGGTACCGCTCAAGGGCCGGCTGGTGGCCGGTCGGGACCGTCCTTCCCGCCCTTGCCCGGACGACCGAAGTCAGGCGGTACGTCTCCGCACGCGCACGGGTACGTCCGAAGCCCGGGTGCCGATCGGTTCCCCGGCGGAGGGCTGCGCGCCCGCACGTCCCCCGGAGTACGGTGAAAGCGCGGGGCCGCCGCCCCGCCCGCCGGCCCGGCGCCCGCCGTGGCACCGGCCGTGCGGAAGCGGCACCACCCGTGGACGGGCGGACCACCATGACCGACGCACACGTTTCCCCCCACCAGGTCCCCGCACCCCAGCGCCTCCTGCCGGACGAGGTCCACCGCTCGGTCGAACCGGGCACCGCGCTGCTCCGGATGGAGACGACGGGGGCCCGGCAGAGCCTTCTGGACGGCGCGTGGTGGCCGCGCTCGCGTGACGTCGAGCGGGAGGTCCCGCCGCTGCTCACCGCCCTGACCGAGTACCTCGGGCCCGTCACCCGGGTCGGCCTGGACGCCTCCGCCTGGAACGGCATCCCGACCCGCCTCGTCGTCGACGGCCGGGTCGTGCACCTCGATTCCTTCCCCGTCGGCGACGACACCGTCCTGATCACCCGCGGCGACAACGACCACTTCTCCCTGATGGTCGTCCCACCGGACACACCACCGCAGGCCGCCCGCACGGCCATGGCCCGCGCCGTCGACGCCGGCAACGCCAGTCAGGCCGCCGAGATCCTCCTCGCCGGGCCGCCCCGGTCGGCGGGCCCGGCGACCGGGGCGGCCTGATCAGAGGGGGGCAAGGCTCAGACGGAGCCGGAGGCGCCGCGGTCCGTCGCGAGGAGGACGAGGGGGAACAGACGCAGGGTGCCCGTGAGCTCGAACAGGCGCCGGATCCGGAAGGGAAGCGGCCCGACGAGGACGAGCCCGGCGGGTCCGCGACGCGCCTCGACCAGTGCGTCGAGGAAGGCGGAGTCCCCGAAGCCCACCCGGGAGACATCGAGCAGGATCCGCTCGGCGTCGTCCCGGCGGGCATCGCCGAGCGCTTCGCGCAGGCAAGGGACGGTGTCGGAGTCGAACTCGCCCGCCGCGCGGAGGAACCACGTCGAGGATGTCTCGCTGCCCGCACGCTCGACGCGTGCGCATCCGTTCACCGCTCGGTGGACGCGCCGCGCGGAGTGGAGGGAGACACGCCGCGTCTCGCTGCCCGGGATCCGTGGGTCGTTCGCTTCCCTCACGACCAGACCCCCTCACCGGTGTGAGCTGGTCGGAGAATCCGCCGGTCGCTTCTCCAGTGTGCGGCCCCGCCGCGTCGTCCGTCAGCGGGGGAGGCCGATCCGGGCATGGACGGTCTTGCCGCTCCCGTGGCACACCACGGTCAGCTCGCTGGTCAGACGGGCGATGATGCCCCAGCCGTATCCGCCGTCCCCGTCAGGGCTCGGGCTCCTGGGACGCGGTGGTTCGCGGCTGTGATCGCTCACGTCGATGTCCATGGCGTCCGGTCGCAGGGCGAGGTCCACGGAGCATCCGCCCCCGGCATGACGGACGGCGTTGCTCACCAGCTCACTGACCACCAGCATCGCGTCGGCCTCGGTCGCCTCGCTGACCGCCTCGCCCGCCAGGAGGGCATCGGCCACGAGGCCGTGCATCTCGCGGCGTGCCTCGGCGGCGGCCCACGGGCCGCGGATGGTGCAGTGCCGTCGAATCGAGGCCGCCATGTCGGTCCTCTCCGCGAGCGAGGGCGCCGGCTCTTACGGGGCCGTCTGCCCGCATCCGGGCCGCCGATGTGCGGCCCTGCCGGGGGACGGCAGTTCCCGGACGGCCTTCCCGGGACGACGCGAAGGCCGGACACGCGGAGGAGACCGGGAGCGGCGGTCGGCCAGCAGCGGTCAGCTCGCGGATCACGGGCGGGTCCGGCCTGCTCAGGGTGCTGGTCGTGGTGGATGTCGTACGGTCCTGGCGCGCTCGTGGTGACGTCGGGGGGCGCCGTGAGACGTCGTGCGAACCGGCACGCGGCTTCTGACGGAGGGCGTGCTCCGCCGGCAGGCCGGCCCGTCCGGCGTTCCGCGGCCGAATGCTCCCCTGACCATGAAACGCGCCTCCGCGCCGAGACGGCTCCGGGAGGGGGCGGCCCGTATGCGGACCGTCCGGCCCCTGGCCCGGGCCGACAACCCGCGCGATGCTGGGAAGGAGGAGGACTCGTCGCACGTGCAGGATCCGCGCAGTCCTCCGGGCGGCCTGGAGAAGTCCTCTTCTTGTCGCCGCCGTCGGCGGGCCTCGCGCGGGCGTGACGTGGTCCTCGTTCTGAGGAGCGGTGTCGTGGGCGTGTTGATCGTGGTTCTGATCGTGCTGGCCGTGATCGCCCTGGTGGGGCTGGCGACGGCCGTCAAGATCGTCAGGCAGTACGAGAAGGGCGTGCTGTTCCGGTTCGGCCGGCTGATCGGGGTCCGGGAGCCGGGGCTGCGGCTGATCGTGCCGTTCGTGGACGTCCTGCACCGGGTGTCGCTGCGGATCGTCACCATGCCCATCCAGTCCCAGGGGATCATCACCCGCGACAACGTCAGCGTCGACGTCTCCGCGGTCGCCTACTACCGCGTCGTCGACGCCGTGAAATCGGTCATCGCCGTCGAGAACGTCAGCGCGGCCATCAACCAGATCGCCCAGACCACCCTGCGCAAGGTCGTCGGACAGCACACCCTGGACGAGACCCTCTCGGAGACCGACCGCATCAACGTCGACATCCGCGAGATCCTCGACATCACCACCGCCGACTGGGGCGTCGAGGTCACCCTGGTCGAGCTGAAGGACATCCAGCTGCCCGAGAGCATGAAGCGCGCCATGGCGCGTCAGGCAGAGGCCGAGCGGGAGAAGAGGGCGAAGATCATCAGCGCCGAGGGCGAATCGATGGCCGCGGCGGCACTCGGCGACGCCTCCGACACCATGATGTCCCACCCGCTCGCCCTCCAGCTGCGCAACCTGCAGAGCCTGGTCGAGATCGGGGTGGACAAGAACAGCACCGTCGTCTTCCCCGCCCCCCTCATGAGCACCATCGGCGAACTCGGGACGTTCCTCGCCCGCGAGACGGCCGCCGCCGCACAGCACGACAAGACTCCGGCGGACATCACCGAGGACACCGCTGCGCGGTCCCCGGCGGACGTATCCGCCAAGCCCTCCTGACGGCCGGAGCGGCCGCCCCGAAGACCCCGCGCACGGGAGGTGCCGGCCGTGTGGCGCTCCCGAGCGGAGCCCGAGGCCACCGCGCCCGCGACCGGTCGCCCGGAGTACGCCCGGTCACGTGCCGTCCGCCGGTTCGCGGGCCCGGGAGGGCCGGAGGCCACCGTTTCGATATCCCGGACGGTGGCCTCCGGCCGGAGAACGAGAGAGGGTGGAAGCAGCCCCTCGGCGGGCAGACAGGCGCGTTCCCCCGTTCCGTTCCGTCCCGGCCACCGCCACAGCACACCGCCGCCGCTGACGGCCCCGTCGCCGCCCACCGCTTCAACCGCGTCGCCTCGTCGGTCGCGCCCGTGCTGGGCGGGCCCGACCGGAGCATCCTCGACAGCCTGGTCATCTGGGGGGGGGAACGGGACGAGCCCGGGCGACAACAACGAAGCCCCAGGTCGCTGACCTGGGGCTTCGTAGAAGAGCGGATGACGGGAATCGAACCCGCGCTATAAGCTTGGGAAGCTCATGTTCTACCATTAAACTACATCCGCGCAGCGGCCGAATGGGCCAGCCGCATCGTTGCACACTGTACCCCATGGGTCAGGTGTGGTGGAGTTCGTCTCTCCCCGGTGGGTCGGAGTGCCGCGTGGAGGGTGTCCCGTTGATCCCCTAATGTGGCTGTCTCGTCCAGCACGTGTGTAGGGGAAGGGACTTGATGGGTTCCGTGGAGCGCACCGTCGTCCGCTGTGCCGAAGGGCATGTGTTCAGTACCGCCTCGTTTCCGCTTCAGCAGCTCGGGTCCGGGCGGATCGGGCCCGGGCGGCTCATCCGGTGTCCGAGGTGTGCGCGGCTGAGGCAGGCGGTGCCGGTGGAGGTCGCGCGGCGTTGACCTGGGTGGGCGCGGATCCGGTCCCGATTGGGGAGGTCCGCGCCCTCTGCGTATCGTGGGGGCGTGCTTCTCTCAGACAAGGACATCCGGGCCGAGATCGACGCCGGACGGGTGCGGATCGATCCGTACGACGAATCCATGGTGCAGCCGTCGAGCATCGACGTGCGGCTCGACCGCTACTTCCGGGTGTTCGAGAACCACCGCTACCCGCACATCGACCCGGCCACCGAGCAGCTGGACCTGACGCGCGAGGTGGAGCCGGAGGGCGACGAGGCGTTCATCCTGCACCCCGGTGAGTTCGTGCTCGCGTCGACGTACGAGGTCATCAGCCTGCCGGACGACATCGCGTCGCGGCTGGAGGGCAAGAGCTCCCTCGGGCGGCTCGGGCTCGTGACGCATTCGACGGCCGGCTTCATCGACCCCGGTTTCTCCGGGCACGTGACCCTGGAGCTGTCGAACCTCGCGACCCTGCCCATCAAGCTCTGGCCGGGGATGAAGATCGGGCAGCTCTGCATGTTCCGGCTCAGCTCGCCCGCCGAGTTCCCGTACGGCACGGAGCGGTACGGCTCGCGGTACCAGGGCCAGCGGGGGCCGACGGCCTCCCGCTCGTACATGAACTTCCATCGGACCCAGGTGTGAGGCGGTAGCCGGACATGAGTGAAGTACGCGAGAACCTGACGTACGAGGTCTTCGGCACGGCCGTCCGCGAGCTGGCCCAGACGATCGCGGACGACGGCTACGAGCCCGACATCGTCCTCTCCATCGCCCGCGGCGGCGTCTTCGTCGCCGGCGGTCTGGCCTACGCCCTGGACTGCAAGAACATCCACCTCGTGAACGTGGAGTTCTACACCGGCGTCGGTACGACGCTGGAGATGCCGGTCATGCTGGCGCCGGTCCCGGACGCGATCGACTTCTCCGACAAGAAGGTCCTGATCACCGACGACGTCGCCGACACCGGCAAGACGCTGAAGCTGGTCCACGACTTCTGCGTCGACCACGTCGCCGAGGTCCGCTCCGCCGTCATCTACGAGAAGTCGCACTCCCTGGTGAAGTGCGAGTACGTGTGGAAGAAGACCGACGACTGGATCAACTTCCCCTGGTCGGTCGAGCCGCCCGTGGTGCGCCGCGAGGGCCAGATCCTCGACGCCTGAGCACCGCCGCCTCCCGTACGCGGGGGAAAGGCCCCCGCCGCTCCGCCGGTGGGGGCCTTTCCCGTTGAGGCGGCGGGGGCCTTCGCCGTTCCGGCGGCAGCGGTGCCCGTACGCGCCGACCGGCATCCGGGGGCCGTCGAAGCTGCCGGGCGGCGGCAGTGAGGCGGGGGCGCGTCCGTGACAGCCTCGGGGCATGGGGTGGACGTTCAGAGCACACGCGGGCCTGGCCGCCGGGCTGGGGGCGGCGCTGCTGCTGCTCGCCGGTCTCACCTGGCTGCCGGGCGGCCCGCTGCCGGTCGTCTCGGGGTGGCCGGGGGCGGTGGCCGTGCTGCCGCTGTTCCCGATCTTCCTCGCCGCGCTGGTGCGGCTCGCGCTGACGGGGGCGGACCGGAGCTTCCTGTGGCCGGCCTTCCGGTGCCTGCCGGGCAGGCTGCGGCTCGCGCTGGGGGCGCTGCTGCTGGCCGGGGTGGTGATGCTGGTCGTGAACCAGGCCGGGGCGGGGAACCTCCAGGCGGCCGAGGAGCGGGACGGCCGTTACTCCGTCCTCGACACCACGCCCCACGCGCGCGGCAGGGACGAGGTCTCCCGGAGCCGGTACCTGGCCGTCCTGGAGAGCGACCAGCGCACCCTGTTCGCGATCCCCGGGGTGCTCCTCGTCGCGGCCGCCCACCTGGTCCTGGTCGCCGGGGAGCTGCGCCGTGCGGAGCCCCGGAGGTAGGCGGCGGCCGGGCGCGTACGGGAAGGCCCCCGCCGGTGGACCGGTGGGGGCCTTCCCGTATGCGGGCTCGGGGCCTACAGGGTGCCGAGCTTGATGAGGCTCAGGAGGGCCGCGAGCTGGATGGCCGAGGCGCCGAGGGCCTTGGGCCAGGGGAGGTCGTGGGAGCGGCCGACCATCAGGGTGAAGAGGGCGCCGGCGGCGAGCCAGGTGAGCCAGCCGAGGATCTGCACGAGGCCGTTCTCGCCGCCCAGGAAGAGGGCGAAGAGGAGCCGGGGCGCGTCCGTGAGGGACATGATCAGCATGGAGAGGCCGACGGTGGGCTGCCAGGCCCCGTCGCCGCCGAGCTGGCGCGCCAGGGTGTGGGTGACCGCGCCGAGGATCAGGCCGCCGAGGACGAAGCCGACGCCCGTCATCAGGACGTACGGGATCGTGCTGGCCAGGGTGGCGTTCAGCACCTCCTCGCGGGCCTGGTCGAAGCCGAAGATCGCCAGGAGGCCGTAGAGGAAGGTGACGATCAGGGCCGGGCCCCAGACGGCGTGGTCGCGCATCTGGAGGAAGGTGTCGGCGGGGCGCAGCACGATGCCGCTCAGGAGCGGCTTCCAGCCCAGGCGGGGGCCGACGGGGACGGGCGGCGCCTGGTGGGCGGCCTGGCCGTACGGGTCGTCGACGCTGAACATCTGGGTGTGGCCCGGGTTGTTCGCCGTCGCGGCGTGCTGCTGAGGGTGTCCGTGCGGATCGCCGAAGTACTCCGGCTCCCCGTACGGGTCCCCCTGCCGCTGCCCGCCGTGCGGCTGTCCGCCGTAGGGCTGCCCGCCGTGGGGCTGTCCCCCGTACGGCTGCTGCTGCGGCTGCTGCCACTGCTGCTGGGGCTGCTGCTGCGGGTAGCCCGGCGGGGGCGCGTTGTACCCGTACGGCGCCTGAGGTGCTTGCTGCGGTCGATGCTGTCGCGGGGGGTGGTCGTCCCGGCCGCGTCCGTTCCTGAATCCAGCCACGTCATTGAACGTACCCGTTTCCGCAGCCCACCGGCTCCTTTGCGGCTGACCTGTGACATCCCCTAGGGGACGGGGGGTCCCGGGGGAGGAGGCGGCGGACGCGCGGCGAGGGCCGCCCCGCCGGGTGGCGGGACGGCCCTCGTGAGGTCCGGGCGGCGGTTACGCGGCCGGCTCGGGCTCCGGCTCCGCCTCCGGGGCGGCCTCGGGGTCGATCGGGGTCTTCACGGACTCCAGCAGCAGCTGGGCCACGTCGACGACCTGGATCGACTCCTTCGCCTTGCCCTCGTTCTTCTTGCCGTTGACGGAGTCCGTCAGCATGACGAGGCAGAACGGGCAGGCGGTGGAGACGATGTCCGGGTTGAGGGAGAGGGCTTCGTCGACGCGCTCGTTGTTGATGCGCTTGCCGATCCGCTCCTCCATCCACATCCGGGCGCCGCCTGCGCCGCAGCAGAAGCCGCGCTCCTTGTGGCGGTGCATCTCCTGCTGGCGCAGACCGGGGACGGCGGACATGATCTCGCGCGGCGGCGTGTAGACCTTGTTGTGACGGCCCAGGTAGCAGGGGTCGTGGTAGGTGATGAGGCCCTCGACCGGGGTCACCGGGATCAGCTTGCCCTCGTCGATGAGGTGCTGGAGCAGCTGGGTGTGGTGGATGACCTCGTACTCGCCGCCGAGCTGCGGGTACTCGTTGGCGATGGTGTTGAAGCAGTGCGGGCAGGTCGAGACGATCTTCTTCGCCGACTTCGGCTTCTTCGTCTCCGGGTCGTCGTCGTCCTCGCCGAACGCCATGTTCAGCATGGCGACGTTCTCCTGGCCGAGCTGCTGGAACAGCGGCTCGTTGCCGAGGCGGCGGGGCGAGTCACCGGTGCACTTCTCGTCGCCGCCCATGATCGCGAACTTGACGCCCGCCATGTGGAGCAGTTCCGCGAAGGCCTTGGTGGTCTTCTTGGCCCGGTCCTCCAGGGCGCCGGCGCAGCCGACCCAGTAGAGGTAGTCGACCTCGGACAGGTCCTCGACGTCCTTGCCGACGATCGGGACCTCGAAGTCGACCTCCTTGGTCCACTCGACGCGCTGCTTCTTGGCGAGACCCCAGGGGTTGCCCTTCTTCTCCAGGTTCTTGAGCATCGTGCCCGCCTCGGACGGGAACGCGGACTCGATCATCACCTGGTAGCGGCGCATGTCGACGATGTGGTCGATGTGCTCGATGTCCACCGGGCACTGCTCGACGCAGGCGCCGCAGGTGGTGCAGGACCACAGGACGTCCGGGTCGATGACGCCGTTCGCCTCGGCGGTGCCGATGAGGGGGCGCTCGGCCTCGGCGAGGGCGGCCGCGGGGACGTCCTTGAGCTGCTCCTCGGAGGCCTTCTCGTTGCCCTCCATGTCCTTGCCGCCGCCCGCGAGCAGGTACGGCGCCTTCGCGTGCGCGTGGTCGCGCAGCGACATGATGAGGAGCTTGGGGGAGAGGGGCTTGCCGGTGTTCCAGGCGGGGCACTGCGACTGGCAGCGGCCGCACTCGGTGCAGGTGGAGAAGTCGAGGAGGCCCTTCCAGGAGAACTGCTCGACCTGGGAGACGCCGTAGACGTCGTCCTCGCCCGGGTCCTCGAAGTCGATCGGCTCGCCGCCGCTCGTCATCGGCTGGAGCGCGCCGAGCGCGGTGGCGCCGTCGGCGTTGCGCTTGAACCAGATGTTCGGGAAGCCGAGGAAGCGGTGCCAGGCCACGCCCATGTTGGTGTTGAGCGAGACCACGATCATCCAGATGAACGAGGTACTGATCTTCACCATGGCGGTGAAGTAGATCAGCGTCTGGAGGGTGGGAACGCTCAGGCCCTTGAAGGCCAGGACGAGCGGGTACGAGGCGAAGTACGCGGCCTCGTAGCCCTCGACGTGGTGGATCGCGCCCTCCAGGCCGCGCAGCACGTAGATCGCGAGGCCGATGGTGAGGATGACGTACTCGACGAAGTACGCCTGGCCCGCCTTGGAGCCGGCGAAGCGGGACTTGCGGCCGGCGCGGCCCGGCAGGCTCAGCAGGCGGATGACCATCAGCACGGCGATGCCGAGGATCGTCATGACGCCGATGAACTCGATGTACAGCTCGAACGGCAGGAAGCCGCCGATGACCGGCAGCGTCCAGTCGGCCTGGAAGAGCTGGCCGAACGCCTGCGCCAGGGTGGGCGGCAGGGTCAGGAAGCCGACGGCGACGAACCAGTGGGCGAAGCCCACGATGCCCCAGCGGTTCATCCGGGTGTGTCCGAGGAACTCCCGGACCAGGGTGACGCTGCGCTGGTACGGGTTGTCGGTCCGGGTGCCGGCCGGCACGGGCTGGCCGAGCTTGAAGTAGCGGACGAACTGTCCGATGGCGCGAGCGAGCAGGGCAACGCCGACCACGGTCAGCGTCAGCGACACGATGATCGCGGCGAGTTGCATGACGGGCTCCTCGGGCGGGCCCGGAACGAGGCGGGCGCGGCCTCGTGCTCGCCTCGCCCTCACCCTCGCCTGGGGCCTACTAAGCGGTAACTTATTTAGTCCGTGCTGAGATTACCCGCTCGGGGCGGCGCCCAGTAGCGGCCCTCGCGGTGATCTGTGTCGCTCAGGCAAGCCTTGCCGCGCGGGCGGAGGCGCGACGGAGACGACGTCGGCGGACTGCTGGAAGCGTACGCGCCAGAACGGCCAGGTCCATGCCGAGCCAGTGGTGGTCCACGTAGTGGAGGTCGAGCAGCTCGCGCTCCTCCCACGGCAGCTCCGACCGGCCGCTGATCTGCCACGGCCCCGTCAGCCCCGGACGGACGGTCAGCCGGCGCCGCGCCTCGCCCGTGCACTCCCGGTGCGCGGGGGTCAGCGGACACGGTCCCACCAGCGACATCTCGCCCCGGACGACGTGCAGCAGCAGCGGCAGCGCGGCCAGCGGGCTGCGGGTGCGGAAGGTCAGCATCGTGAACGGCCGGCCGCCCCGCCCCGCCACCGTGCGCCGCCGCAGCACCGGCCGGTCGTCGGCGGCGCGCAGGGCGAGGGCCACCAGACCGAGCAGCGGCGCGAGCGCGACCAGCAGCGCCGTACCGGCGAGCAGGTCGAAACCGCGCTTGGGATCGAGGGCGAAGCCCGAACCGGCGCCGAGGGGGAGGGCGGTCCCGGCGGCGGGGCCGTCCGGGGCGCCGAGGGGGCGGTCGTGTGCCGTCATGTCCCGACCCTCCGGCTGAGATCATGGGATGTTCGTGGGATATGCCTGCTTTGCCCGACAAGGGGCACCAGGACTCTGCCACTTCCCGCGCCCCGACTCAGGGAGCGACGCGCTTTCCGCGTCCCTTTGAGTGATGCGGCCGACGAAGACTTGAGTGGACCAGGCTCAAGTCTGTTGACGTTCTCCGTCCCGTCGTGCATCCTTGAGTCAGTCCCACTCAAGTCAGTCAGCTGGAGGAATCGAAATGGCACGTGCGGTCGGCATCGACCTGGGTACGACCAACTCCGTCGTCAGCGTTCTGGAAGGCGGCGAGCCCACCGTCATCACCAACGCCGAAGGCGCCAGGACCACGCCGTCCGTCGTCGCCTTCGCGAAGAACGGCGAGGTGCTCGTCGGCGAGGTCGCCAAGCGCCAGGCGGTCACCAACGTGGACCGGACCATCCGGTCCGTGAAGCGCCACATGGGCACCGACTGGAAGATCGAGCTGGACGGGAAGAACTTCAACCCGCAGCAGATGTCCGCCTTCATCCTCCAGAAGCTGAAGCGCGACGCCGAGGCGTACCTGGGCGAGAAGGTCACGGACGCGGTCATCACCGTCCCGGCCTACTTCAACGACTCCGAGCGCCAGGCCACCAAGGAGGCCGGCGAGATCGCGGGCCTCAACGTCCTGCGCATCGTCAACGAGCCGACCGCCGCCGCCCTGGCGTACGGCCTCGACAAGGACGACCAGACCATCCTCGTCTTCGACCTCGGTGGCGGCACCTTCGACGTGTCGCTCCTGGACATCGGCGACGGCGTCGTCGAGGTCAAGGCCACCAACGGTGACAACCACCTCGGTGGCGACGACTGGGACCAGCGCGTCGTCGACTACCTGGTGACCCAGTTCCAGAACGGCCACGGCGTCGACCTCTCCAAGGACAAGATGGCGCTCCAGCGCCTGCGCGAGGCCGCCGAGAAGGCGAAGATCGAGCTGTCCTCGTCCACCGAGACGTCGATCAACCTGCCCTACATCACGGCCTCCGCCGAGGGCCCGCTGCACCTGGACGAGAAGCTCACCCGCGCCCAGTTCCAGCAGCTCACCCAGGACCTCCTGGAGCGCTGCAAGGTTCCGTTCCACAACGTCATCAAGGACGCGGGCATCGCCCTCTCCGAGATCGACCACGTCGTCCTCGTCGGCGGCTCGACCCGCATGCCGGCCGTCGCCGAGCTCGTCAAGGAGCTGACCGGCGGCAACGAGGCCAACAAGGGCGTGAACCCGGACGAGGTCGTCGCCATCGGCGCCGCGCTCCAGGCCGGTGTCCTCAAGGGCGAGGTCAAGGACGTCCTGCTCCTCGACGTCACCCCGCTGTCCCTCGGCATCGAGACCAAGGGCGGCATCATGACCAAGCTCATCGAGCGCAACACGACCATCCCGACCAAGCGGTCGGAGATCTTCACGACGGCCGAGGACAACCAGCCGTCCGTGCAGATCCAGGTCTACCAGGGCGAGCGCGAGATCGCGGCGTACAACAAGAAGCTCGGCATGTTCGAGCTGACCGGCCTCCCGCCGGCCCCGCGCGGCGTCCCGCAGATCGAGGTCGCCTTCGACATCGACGCCAACGGCATCATGCACGTGACCGCGAAGGACCTGGGCACGGGCAAGGAGCAGAAGATGACCGTCACCGGCGGCTCCTCGCTGCCGAAGGACGAGGTCGACCGGATGCGCCAGGAGGCCGAGCAGTACGCGGAGGAGGACCACCGCCGCCGCGAGGCCGCCGAGTCCCGCAACCAGGGCGAGCAGCTCGTCTACCAGACCGAGAAGTTCCTCAAGGACAACGAGGACAAGGTCCCGGGTGACGTGAAGACCGAGGTCGAGGCCGCCGTCGCCGAGCTGAAGGAGAAGCTCAAGGGCGAGGACGCCGCCGAGATCCGCACCGCCACCGAGAAGGTCGCGGCCGTCTCCCAGAAGCTCGGCCAGGCGCTGTACGCCGACGCCCAGGCCGCTCAGGCGGCGGGTGGCGACGCGGGCGCCGGCCACACCAACGACGCTGACGACGTCGTCGACGCCGAGATCGTGGACGACGAGCCCAAGAAGGGCGGCCAGGCGTGAGCGAGGAGACCCCGGGCTTCGAGGAGAAGCCCGACGTCCCCTCCGGCGACGCCGCCGAGACCGCCGAGTCCTCCGAGGACACGGCGGCCCCGGCCGGGGACGCGAACGACACGTCGGTGGCCGAGACCGCCCTCACCGCCCAGCTGGACCAGGCCCGCTCCGCGCTCTCCGAGCGCACCGGCGACCTCCAGCGCCTCCAGGCGGAGTACCAGAACTACCGGCGCCGCGTCGAGCGGGACCGGGTCACGGTCAAGGAGATCGCCGTCGCGAACCTCCTCTCCGACCTGCTGCCCGTCCTGGACGACGTCGGCCGGGCCCGGGACCACGGCGAGCTGCTCGGCGGCTTCAAGTCGGTCGCCGAGTCGCTGGAGACCGTGGTCGCCAAGATGGGGCTCCAGCAGTTCGGCAAGGAGGGCGAGCCCTTCGACCCGACGATCCACGAGGCCCTGATGCACTCGTACGCGCCGGACGTCACCGAGACGACCTGCGTGGCGATCCTCCAGCCGGGGTACCGGATCGGTGAGCGCACCATCCGGCCCGCCCGGGTGGCGGTCGCCGAGCCCCAGCCCGGGGCGCAGGGCAAGGCCGAGGAGTCGGACGACTCCGAGCAGGACGAGAAGTAGCGGGACGTGCCGCCCCCGGCCGGTGAGACCACCGGGGGCGGCACGAGCAGCACGGACAACAGCCGTACCCGTACGCGGGAGGAGGGACGTCGATGAGCACGAAGGACTTCGTCGAGAAGGACTACTACAAGGTCCTCGGCGTCCCCAAGGACGCCACCGAGGCGGAGATCAAGAAGGCGTACCGGAAGCTCGCCCGCGAGAACCATCCGGACGCCAACAAGGGCGACACCGTCGCCGAGGAGCGCTTCAAGGAGATCTCCGAGGCGAACGACGTCCTCGGCGACCCCAAGAAGCGCAAGGAGTACGACGAGGCGCGCGCCCTCTTCGGCAACGGCGGTCTCCGTGCCGGGGGTCCGGGCGGCGGCGGCTCGTTCAACTTCGACCTGGGCGACCTCTTCGGGGGCGCGCAGGGAGCGCCCGGTGGCGCCGGCGGTTTCGGCGGCGGCCTCGGGGACGTCTTCGGGGGCCTGTTCAACCGGGGCGGCGCGGGTGCCCGCACCCAGCCCCGCCGGGGCCAGGACATCGAGTCCGAGGTGACGCTCAGCTTCACCGAGGCCATCGAGGGCGCGACCGTGCCGCTGCGGATGTCCAGCCAGCAGCCGTGCACGTCCTGTTCGGGCACCGGCGACAAGAACGGCACCCCCCGGGTCTGCCCGACCTGCGTCGGCACCGGGCAGGTCTCGCGCGGCAGCGGCGGCGGCTTCTCGCTGACCGACCCGTGCGTGGACTGCAAGGGCCGCGGCCTGATCGCCGAGAACCCCTGCGAGGTCTGCAAGGGCTCTGGCCGGGCCAAGTCCTCGCGGACCATGCAGGTCCGCATCCCGGCGGGCGTCTTCGACGGCCAGAAGATCCGGCTGCGCGGCAAGGGCGCCCCGGGCGAGCGCGGCGGGCCCAACGGCGACCTGTTCGTCGTGGTGCACGTCGACTCCCACCCGGTCTTCGGCCGGAAGGACGACAACCTCACCGTCACGGTGCCCGTCTCCTACGCGGAGGCGGCGCTCGGCGGCGAGGTGAAGGTGCCGACCCTCGGCGGCCCCGCGGTCACCCTCAAGCTGCCCGCCGGCACGCCGAACGGCCGGACCATGCGGGCCCGCGGCAAGGGCGCGGTCCGCAAGGACGGCACCCGGGGCGACCTGCTCGTGACGGTCGAGGTCGCGGTCCCGCGCGAGCTGGACGACAAGGCCCGCGAGGCCCTGGAGCGGTACGCGGAGGCGACCGCCGACACGGACCCCAGGGCGGAGCTGTTCCAGGCTGCGAAGGGAGCGTGACGCGATGGACGGACGCAGACGCAATCCGTACGAGCTGACCGACGAGACCCCGGTGTACGTGATCTCGGTGGCGGCCCAGCTCTCCGGACTGCACCCGCAGACCCTGCGGCAGTACGACCGGCTCGGCCTCGTCTCCCCGGACCGCACGGCGGGCCGGGGGCGGCGCTACTCGGCCCGGGACATCGAACTGCTCCGCCAGGTGCAGCAGTTGTCCCAGGACGAGGGCATCAACCTGGCCGGGATCAAGCGGATCATCGAACTGGAGAACCAGGTCGCGGCGCTCCAGCAGCGCGTCGCCGAACTCTCGACGGCCGTCGAGGGCGCGGCGGCGGCGATGCGGCAGCGCGAGGCCCAGGTGCACGCCTCGTACCGGCGCGACCTCGTGCCCTACCAGGACGTGCAGCAGGCGAGCGCGCTGGTGGTCTGGCGCCCGGCGCCCAAGCGCGGCGAGCGCTGAGCGCGGCCCCGGAGACCGGAGCCGTACCCGAAACGCCTTGAGCGGTACCGGAAATACCCGAGGGGCCCCTCTCCGCACCGGCGGAGAGGGGCCCCTCGGCGTGGGCGCCCGGGGTCAGCCCTCCCGCTCCTCCCGTTCGAGGATGCCGGAGCGGGCGATGAGGAAGCCGAGCTGGGCGCGGCTGCCGCTGCCGAGGGTGGCGGCGAGCTTGGCGATGTGGGCCCGGCAGGTGCGGACGTTCATCCCCAGCCGGCGGGCGATGGCCTCGTCGACGTGCCCCTCGACGAGGAGTTTGGCGATGGACAGCTGGATGCCGGTGACGCCCTCCACGGAGGGCTGGTAGGGGACTTCGTCCTCCCAGGGGACCCCGTAGATCCAGAACTGGTCGAAGACGCCCACGAGATACCGCACGAGCCCCTCGTGGCGCAGTTCCAGGGCGACCCGGCGGTCGGTGCGGGCGGGCACGAAGGCGACCTTGCGGTCGATGACGATGAGCCGGTCGACGATCTCCTCCAGGGTGCGGACCTCCAGACCGTGCGGGCCGATCCGCTCCACGTACCCCATGGTGGCGGAGTGGTGCCGGGCGGTGTGCTGGTAGAGGGTGCGCATCCGGATGCCGCGGTCGATGAGCGGTCCGACGCGGCGCAGTCCGGCCTGGACGACCTCGGGCTTGCGGCCGCTGCCGGGCTGGATGGTGAGAAGTTCCTCGGTGCACTCGCTGACGGCGCGGTCGAGCGTGTCGTTGATGAGGTCGAGCCCCTCCAGGACCGTCACGGCCTGCGCGGCGGACGGGTCGGGGGTGCTGATCGACATGAACGGCTCGAACGCGTCGGCCAGGTTGACGGCCCGCTGCCGCTGGAGCTGGATCTCCTGCTCGATGGGGTGGACCAGCTTGTTCAGGGCGATCGACGGGGGCACCGGCCGCAGCCAGCGCGCGTCGTCCGGATCGGGGTGGACGAGGGCGAGTTCGATGAGGCACGGATCGCCGGCGAGGTCGTCCCGGGCTATGCGGCCGGCTCTGAGCGCCTTCGCGTACAGGGCTTTTGCGGCGTCGCACAGCTCTCCCGGGAGATGGTCGGTGTCCATTCCCTCCCGTGTTGACACCATATGGTCCCCCCTCAGGGTCTTGAATTACAGGAACATGATGCCTGGCGGTGGTGGCAGAAGAGGTGGGCGTGAGTCATCGTTTTAGTCGCGGGGGAGGTAGTGATTAAAAGAGGTGGAGATCGGCCATGACCAGGATGGTTCGTGCATTTGGCGCCATAGCTTTCGCTGCCGCGGCTGCTGCGGGCGTGCTCGCCCTCAACGGTGAGCCCACGTGGGACGTCCCGCCCGCGGAGGTCCACGCGGCTCCGGTTGAGCCCACGTGGGACTTCACGCCGGCCGGCGTGCGGGAGCCCACGTGGGACTCGGCACCGCTGGACTTCGGCGCATGACCGTCCCTCCGGACGACCGGACCTTCCGCAGGGAGATGGCTTCGGCCTACCGGTCCGGGTGGCACTTCGTCGATCTCGTCACGGCCATCCCCCACCGTGGCGACTCGCTGAGGGTCACCCTGTTCGGAGAGCCGGTGGTGGTGGCGCGGGAGCAGGACGAGGACGTCCGGGCCTACCGGTGCCTGCGGCGCCCCCGCGGCGCCCCGCAGCCCATCCGCTGCGCCGTCCGGTACGGCATGATCTTCGTCAACCTGGACCAGCGGGACCACCAGTTGGTGGAGCCCCGCTTCGACCCCGAGACCATCACCGCCACCCCCCGCAGTGCCTGAGCGATTCCCCCGTCGTTCAAGATCGCTCCGGCACTTCCCCCACACAACGGCGCCATCGCGGACCTGAAACGCGATGGCGCCGTTGTGCTTTTCCGTTCCGGGCGCCGCCCGGCGGGGCCGTACCGGGGTCAGGCCCGCCCCATCGCCCGGGTCAGGGCGATCTCGATGACGACCCGGTCCGGGTTGGGCGAGGGCGTGCGGCCGTACCGCTCCGCGTAGCGCGCCACCGCGTCCGCGACGGCCTCCGGCTCCGTGCGGATCCGCGCGACGCCCTCCAGGGTGGCCCAGCGCGCCCGGTCGATCTGGCAGACCGCGACCCGCGCGCCCGCCTCGCCCGCCGCCCGCACGTTCGCCACCTTCCTGCTGTGCCGGTTGGTGATCACCCGCGCCACCCCGTTCTCGGGGTCGTACGTGACGCCGACGGCGACCACGTGCGGGGTGCCGTCCGGGCGCGGGGTGGTCAGGGTGCTCACATGCCGCTCGCGCCAGAAGCTGAGGTAGGAGTCGCCGGGATTCCGGGGATCGGTCGCCATGCCCGGAAACTACCGCTTCCGGAGCCCCCTCTCATAAATTGAGCGGGTTGGACTCAACTTTATGTATGCTATAGGGGTCAGAAGAAGAGCAAGGAACCGTACTCCGGGAGGAGACCCCGCACGTGGACGCCGAACTGACCAACAGGAGCCGGGACGCGATCAACGCGGCGAGCAGCCGCGCCGTGTCCCAGGGGCACGCCGATCTGACCCCCGCGCACCTTCTGCTCGCCCTGCTCGCGGGTCAGGACAACGCGAACATCACCGACCTCCTCGCCGCCGTCGAGGCCGACCAGGCCGCCGTCCGCGCCGGGGCAGAGCGGCTGCTCGCCGCGCTGCCCAGCGTCACCGGCTCCACCGTCGCCCCGCCGCAGCCCAACCGCGAGCTGCTCGCCGTCATCGCCGACGCCGCCGACCGGGCCGGGAAGCTCGGCGACGAGTTCCTGTCCACCGAGCACCTGCTCATCGGCCTCGCCGCCCGGGGCGGGCAGGCCGGCCGGCTGCTCGACGGCCAGGGCGCCACCGCGGCCCGGCTCCAGGACGCCTTCGAGAAGGCCCGGGGAGGCCGCCGCGTGACCACCGCCGACCCGGAGGGCTCGTACAAGGCCCTGGAGAAGTTCGGCACCGACTTCACCGCCGCCGCCCGCGAGGGCAAGCTCGACCCGGTGATCGGCCGCGACCACGAGATCCGCCGCGTCGTCCAGGTCCTCTCCCGCCGCACCAAGAACAACCCGGTCCTCATCGGCGAGCCCGGCGTCGGCAAGACCGCCGTCGTCGAGGGCCTCGCCCAGCGGATCGTGAAGGGCGACGTCCCCGAGTCGCTGCGGAACAAGCGCCTGGTCTCCCTCGACCTCGGCGCGATGGTCGCCGGCGCCAAGTACCGCGGCGAGTTCGAGGAGCGGCTGAAGACCGTCCTCTCCGAGATCAAGGAGAGCGACGGCCAGATCATCACCTTCATCGACGAGCTGCACACCGTCGTCGGCGCGGGCGCCGGCGGCGACTCCGCCATGGACGCGGGCAACATGCTCAAGCCGATGCTGGCCCGCGGCGAGCTGCGCATGGTCGGCGCCACCACCCTCGACGAGTACCGCGAGCGGATCGAGAAGGACCCCGCCCTGGAGCGCCGCTTCCAGCAGGTCCTGGTCGCCGAGCCGTCCGTCGAGGACACCGTCGCCATCCTGCGCGGCCTCAAGGGCCGGTACGAGGCCCACCACAAGGTGCAGATCAACGACTCCGCGCTGGTGGCCGCCGCGACCCTGTCCGACCGGTACATCACCTCCCGCTTCCTCCCCGACAAGGCCATCGACCTGGTCGACGAGGCCGCCTCCCGGCTCCGCATGGAGATCGACTCCTCCCCGGTCGAGATCGACGAGCTCCAGCGCTCCGTCGACCGGCTCCGGATGGAGGAGCTGGCCCTCGCCAAGGAGACCGACCCGGCCAGCGTCCAGCGCCTGGAGAAGCTGCGCCGCGACCTCGCCGACCGCGAGGAGGAGCTGCGCGGCCTCACCGCCCGCTGGGAGAAGGAGAAGCGGTCCCTCAACCGGGTCGGCGAGCTGAAGGAGCGGCTCGACGAGACCCGGGGCCGGGCCGAGCGCGCCCAGCGCGACGGCGACTTCGACAGCGCCTCCAAGCTGCTCTACGGCGAGATCCCGACCCTGGAGCGCGAGCTCGCCGAGGCCACCGAGGCCGAGCGCGAGGCCCAGCGGGACACCATGGTCAAGGAGGAGGTGGGCCCGGACGACATCGCGGACGTCGTCGGCGCCTGGACCGGCATCCCCGCCGGCCGCCTCCTGGAGGGCGAGACGCAGAAGCTGCTGCGCATGGAGGAGGAGCTGGGCCGCCGGCTCATCGGCCAGACCGAGGCCGTCCGGGCCGTCTCCGACGCGGTGCGCCGCACCCGCGCCGGGATCGCCGACCCCGACCGGCCCACCGGCTCCTTCCTCTTCCTCGGCCCCACCGGCGTCGGCAAGACCGAGCTGGCGAAGGCGCTCGCGGACTTCCTCTTCGACGACGAGCGGGCCATGGTCCGCATCGACATGTCCGAGTACTCCGAGAAGCACGCGGTGGCCCGGCTGGTCGGCGCGCCCCCCGGCTACGTCGGCTACGAGGAGGGCGGCCAGCTCACCGAGGCCGTCCGCCGCCGCCCGTACAGCGTCGTCCTGCTCGACGAGGTCGAGAAGGCCCACCCCGAGGTCTTCGACATCCTGCTCCAGGTCCTCGACGACGGCCGGCTCACCGACGGCCAGGGCCGCACGGTCGACTTCCGCAACACCATCCTCATCCTCACCTCCAACCTGGGCAGCCAGTTCCTGGTCGACCCGGCGACCGGGGAGGCGGAGAAGCGGCAGCGGGTCCTGGAGGTCGTGCGGGCCAGCTTCAAGCCCGAGTTCCTCAACCGCCTCGACGACCTGGTGGTCTTCTCGGCGCTCGACGAGGCCGAGCTGGGCCGCATCGCGCGCCTCCAGATCGACCGCCTCGCCAAGCGGCTCGCCGACCGCAGGCTCGCCCTGGAGGTCACCCCCGAGGCCCTGGCCTGGCTGGCCGAGGAGGGCAACGACCCGGCGTACGGCGCCCGGCCGCTGCGCCGCCTCATCCAGACGGCCATCGGCGACCGGCTGGCCCGGGAGATCCTCGCGGGCGAGGTCCGCGACGGCGACACGGTCCGGGTGGACCGCTCCGAGGACGGCCTGATCGTGGGCCCGGCCCGCTAGCGGCGCCCTCTCCGGGCCGGGTCCGCCGGCGGACCCGGAGGACTACACGTCGAAGGCCCGGAGGCGTACGAGGGCGGTGCCGCCGTCCTCGTACACCACCTCGACGGCCACGTACAGCTGCTCGTCGAAGGAGGCGGACCGGCACAGGTCCGCCGCGCAGGAGTACGGCGGCGCGCCCGCCGGATAGGCGGCCGCCGGCCAGGCGGCCGCCTCCGCGCGCGGCAGCCGGAACTCCACCTCGACCAGCGTGTCCTGCCAGTGCTGCCCCGTGCAGCGGGCCCCCTCGGCGCCCGCCGGGAGCCGGGCGCGGGCGAACTCCATCGCCTTCCCGCAGTCCACGGCCTGTTCCCGGCCGCTCTCGGAGAGCGCGTACGCCCCCCAGACGATCATCCCGGCCGGGACGGCGCAGAGCACTCCCGCGGCCGCCGCGGCCCACGGCCACCACCGGCGCCGGGCCCGTTTCTCCCCCATGGGCGCAGATCATGTCAGCCCGCAGCGGATACCGGGGTGACTCACCCGCCGGGGCTTGCCACGGACCGGCCGGGATGGGGGAGGATGGCAACATCCGTACGAAGGGAAATACACGGTGAGCATCGACCCGTCCTCGATTCCGAATTTCGGGGGACAGCCCCAGCCCCAGGCAGGACCGGCGGGCCCCGTCGTCCCCGACCAGGACCTGGTGAAGCAGCTTCTGGAGCAGATGGAGCTGAAGTACGTCGTCGACGACGAGGGTGACCTCGCGGCGCCGTGGGAGGAGTTCCGCACCTACTTCATGTTCCGCGGCGAGAACGAGCAGCAGGTCTTCTCCGTGCGCACGTTCTACGACCGTCCGCACTCCGCCGACGACCGCGCCAAGATCCTCGACGCGATCGACGACTGGAACCGCCGCACCCTGTGGCCCAAGGTCTACACGCACCTGCACGAGGAGGAGGACGGCTCCGCCACCCTCCGCCTCATCGGCGAGGCCCAGATGCTGATCGGCACCGGCGTCGCCCTGGAGCACTTCGTCTCCTCGACGGTCAGCTGGGTCCGCGCCTCGATCGAGTTCGACAAGTGGATCGTCGAGCAGTTCGGCCTGGAGACCCCGGAGGAGAAGGCCGCGGACGACGACGAGTCCTGAGCCCTCCCGCACCGCGCCGGAAGCCGGACCCCTCCCGGGGGGTCCGGCTTCCGGCGTTCTCAGGCGAGCCGCTCCAGCCGCGCGACGGCCTCCTCCAGCACGTCCGTCCGCTTGCAGAAGGCGAAGCGGACGAAGGGGGCGCCCTCGGCACGGTGGTCGTAGAAGACGGCGTTGGGGATGGCGACGACCCCGGCGCGCTCGGGCAGCGAGCGGCAGAAGTCGAGGCCGTCGGTGGCGCCGAGCGGGCGGATGTCGGTGGTCACGAAGTAGGTGCCGGCCGGGCGGTGGACACCGAAGCCGGCCCGTTCGAGGCCGTCGCTCAGCAGGTCGCGCTTGGCCCGCAGCTCGGCGCGCAGGCCGTCGAAGTACGCGTCGGGGAGGCGCAGGGCCTCGGCGACGGCGTACTGGAAGGGGCCGGAGGAGACATAGGTGAGGAACTGCTTGGCCGAGCGGACGGCGGTGGTCAGGGCGGGGCTCGCGGTGGTCCAGCCGACCTTCCAGCCGGTGAACGAGAACGTCTTGCCGGCGGAGGAGATGGTGACCGTGCGGTCGCGCATGCCGGGGAGGGAGGCGAGCGGGATGTGGGGGAGGTCGTCGAGGACCAGGTGCTCGTAGACCTCGTCGGTGATCACGAGGAGGTCCCGCTCCACGGCCAGCTCGGCGACGGCGGCCAGCTCGGCGCGGGTGAGGACGGTGCCGGTGGGGTTGTGCGGGGTGTTGAGCAGCAGCAGCCGGGTGCGGGGGGTGACGGCGGCGCGCAGTTCGTCGAGGTCGAGGACGTAGCGGCCGTCGTGCGGGCGGAGGGTGACCGGGACGCGGGTGCCGCCGGCCATCGCCACGCAGGCGGCGTACGAGTCGTAGTACGGCTCCAGGGCGATCACCTCGTCGCCGGGCTCGACCAGGGCGAGCAGGGCCGCCGCGATGGCCTCGGTGGCGCCCGCCGTGACCAGGACCTCGGTGTCGGGGTCGTACTCCAGGCCGTAGCGGGTGCGCTGGTGGTCGGCGATCGCGGTCCGCAGCTCCGGGACGCCGGGGCCCGGCGGGTACTGGTTGCCCCGGCCCTCGCGCAGGGCGCGGACCGCCGCCTCGCGCACCTCCTCGGGGCCGTCGGTGTCGGGGAAGCCCTGGCCCAGGTTGATCGAACCGGTCCTGGCGGCGAGCGCGGACATCTCGGCGAAGATCGTCGTCCCGAAGGCGGCCAGCCGGCGGTTGAGCAGCGGTCGTGTCATGGCGGCCATCCTCGGCGGAAGCTCTGGACTTGCTCAAGTACGCTTTGGCGGCCCGGCGGGGCGGGAATCCCCCGGGCAGAGGCGGCAGGGTGCCGTCGCGAACGGGGGTCGAGACGATGGAAGCCCTGGTCATAGGGGTCGGGATCGTGATCCTGATCGTGGTGGTGTCGAGCAGCCGGAAGGCGCGGGGCGGCCGGAAGCGGCGGCGCCGGGGCGGCTGGTCCGGCGGGGACGGCGGGAGCGGGTGCAGCACGGCGAGCTGCGGCGGGTCCAGCTCCTGCGGGTCGAGCTGCGGCGGCGGCTGTGGCGGCGGGGGCGACTGAGCCGGGCCGCCACCGGGTGGTTGCCAGGGGCAACAGGCCCTGGGCGGGGCGGGATTGACGCACCGCGCGGAGCCCTCCGTTCGATCGCCGGTCGATTACGTGTGAACAAGTGAGCTGTGCTGTCCCCGAAGGGGATGGAAACCACGGCAAGTTGGGTAAAAACGCTGCGAGTCGTCCGGTGTCCGTGGTTCTCTCGCTCCTGACAGAGACAGCCCTCGGACCGTGTGTGGACCCGAGCCGGCGATCCCCCCACTCCCGTTGAAGCCTTCTCCGGGGCGCCCCCGGCCCACCCGTCAAACCGTGTTTGCGGAGCCGACCCATGCTCACCACCCTGAAGACCACCTACACCGATACGCGCGCCGCCGACCTGGCCTGGGCGCTGGGCCGCGAGCCGCTGCCCGCCCTCGCCGTGCTCGACCTCGAACTGACCGGCGCCAAGCTTCAGTTGCGCCTCCTCGGTGCCTCCCACCAGGTCCTCCTGGAAGAGGAGGGCCGCACCTGCTCCGAGACCGTCGCCTGCATGCCGGGCAGCAGCACCCCGCTGCCGCTCGGCGTCTCCAAGCGCATCGGCGAATGGGAGTACGAATTCGCGGCCCGCGTCGAGACGCTCACCCGGGGTTCCTTCGCCGGCCGCGCGCAGGAGCTCCTCGCCCTCGTCGCCGACCACCCGCACGGCCTCGCGGGGATCTTCCCCGGCTCGCCGCACGCCTTCACGGCCATGCTGGCGCAGCGTCACGAGGGCCAGGTGCGCTGGCGGACCTGGCACGCCTACCCGGAGGAAGGCCAGCTCGTGGTCACCCGGACCAGGATCGGGGCACGTATGCCCGCCATGCTCTGATGCGCCTCCCCGGGGCGCCAGGTGCACTCGTGTGGGTGACAAGGGGCGAGTGGGTCGTGACGTAGCGTTACGAGCATGATCGAGCCCACCGCGACCCTGCCACCCACGAGGGTGCGACG
The DNA here is from genome assembly GCF_014650175.1 of Streptomyces termitum. GTDB lineage: Bacteria > Actinomycetota > Actinomycetes > Streptomycetales > Streptomycetaceae > Streptomyces > Streptomyces termitum. The sequence continues at coordinate 215,636 of NZ_BMUL01000012.1, read as the reverse complement.
ACGGCCGCCGCCCCGGCCGCGCGACACGGTGCGGTGGCCGGTCCTCGCCGTCGTCTTCGTCTGCGCCGCCTGCGGACTCGTCTACGAGCTCGAACTCGTCGCCCTCGCCTCCTACTTGATCGGCGACTCGGTCACCCAGGCGTCCGTCGTGCTCTCCGTGATGGTCTTCGCGATGGGCCTGGGCTCGCTCCTCGCCAAGCGGCTGCGCTGCCGCGCCGCCGTCGGCTTCGGCCTGCTGGAGGGCCTCCTCGCGCTCATCGGCGGCACCTCCGCCCTCGTGCTGTACGCCTGCTTCGCCTGGCTGGGCGAATCGCGCTGGGTCCTCGTCGCCTTCTCCCTCGCCATCGGCATCCTCATCGGCGCCGAGATCCCGCTCCTCATGTCCCTCATACAGCGGGCGCCGCGCCGGAGCGCGGCCACCGGGCGGCCGGGCCGCCCCGGCCGCCCCGGCGACCCCGACGACGCGGCCGGCACGGTCGCCGACCTGTTCGCCGCCGACTACGTGGGCGCGCTCGTCGGCGGCCTCGCCTTCCCCTTCCTGCTGCTGCCCTGGCTGGGCCAGCTCACCGGCGCCCTCGTCACCGGCGCGGTCAACGCGGTCGCGGGCGCCGTCCTCGTCCTCTGGTCCTTCCGCCGCGACCTGACCGGCCGCACCCGCGCCCTCGTCGTCGGCGTCAACCTCGCCGTCCTCGGCGTCCTCGCCACCGCGACCGTCCTCGTCGACGACTTCGAGCAGGCCGCCCGCCGGGCCGTGTACGGGGAGGGGGTCCGGGTCGCCGTCCACACCGACCTCCAGGAGGTCGTCGTCACCGGCGGCCAGGACGACCCGCCCGACCTCTACCTCGACGGCCGGCTCCGGGTCTCCGGCGCGGACGAGTACCGCTACCACGAGGCCCTCGTCCACCCCGCGATGAACGGCCCCCGGGGCCGCGTCCTCATCGTCGGCGGCGGCGACGGCCTCGCCGCCCGCGAAGTCCTCCGCTACCCCGGCGTCCACTCCGTCACCGTCGTCGAACTCGACCCCGGCGTGGTCGAACTGGCCCGCACCGACCCGGCGCTCGCCGCGCTCAACGGGCAGGCGTTCCGCGACCCGCGCGTCCGGGTCGTCACCGCCGACGCCTTCAACTGGCTGCGGGAGACCGCCGGACCCGCCCGGGAGCGGTACGACGTCGTGGTCTCCGACCTCCCCGACCCCGGCATCACCCCCAGCACCAAGCTGTACGCCCAGGAGTTCTACGGCCTCGTCGCCCGGGTCCTCGCCGACCGGGGCCGGCTCGTCGTCCACGCCGGACCCGCCACCGACCGGCCCCGCACCTACTGGACCACCGACGCCACCCTGCGCGCCGCCGGCTACGCCACCCGCCCCTACAGCGCCGAGGGGCGCGCCCCCGGCTTCGCCGCCGGACCCGGCCGCGCCGACCGCGCCAGCGGCACCCGCAGCGAACCCGACGACTGGGGCTTCCTGCTCGCCGTGCGCGGGTCCCGCCCGCCCGTCCTGCGGCTCGCCCCCGACGCGCCCCGGCTTCGCTCCCTCGCCCCCGGCGACCTGCCCGCCGCCGCGCGCCGGGCCGAGCGCACCCGGATCGGCGGACTGCCGCCCTCGACGCTGGTCCACCCCCGCTACGGCCGGTGAGCCGGGGACCCGGCGGGCGGAACGGGCGACGGCGGGCGCCCCGCTGAGTAGGCTCGGCTCCCATGGAGCATGAGGTGTTCGTCCCGGTCCCGGCCGAGGCCCTGCGGGCCGCCCTCACCGACCCGGCCCGGGTGGCGCGCTGCGTCCCCGGCTTCGAGCCCGGCACCGACCCGGCCGCCCCGGCGGGCGACGCGCTCGCCGGACGCCTCCGGCTCCGCGTCGGCGGGCGCACCATCACCTACCGGGGCGGGCTGCGGATCGTCGAACGGGACGGCGCCATCACCTACGAGGGCGAGGGCACCGAGGCGCGGGGCAAGGGCGTCGCCGAGGTCTCCCTCACCGTCGTCCTCACTCCGGCGGCCGAAGGCACCGGACTCAGCTTCACCGGCGCCCTCACCGCCACCGGGCGCCTCGCCGAGGAGACCGGGGAGGCCCGCGAGGCGGCCCGCACCCGGCTGCTGGACGCCTTCGTGCGGACGGTGCGGGAGGAGGCGGGGCGGGCGGAGGGCGAGGCCGAGGGGGACGGTGGGGACACTGGGGCCGATGGGAGCAGTGGGGCCGATGACGCGGCCGGGCCCGAGGCCGGTTCCGGCGCCGGGCCTGAGACCGGGGACGGTGACCGTGCCGAGGCCGAGGCCGGGGACGTGCTTGAGGCCGATGCCTCCGAGGTGCCCGGGACCTCCGACACCGCCGACGCGTCCAGTGCCTCCGAGGTGTCCGGTGCTTCCGAGGTGTCGGACGCCTCCGACGGCTCCGGTGGCGAGGACGATCTCTTCGCCGATGACGTCTTTCCCGAGCCGGCCGCCTCGCTGGAGCCGCCCGCCTCCCTCGGCATCCCCTCCGCGCAGCCGCCCGCCGAGGCCGCGCACGCGCGCCGGACCATGATCGGGCGCAGCGCCGAGGAGGTGGACCACGCGCCGCCGCGCGGCCGGTACGCCCCCGTGCCCGCGCCCGAGCCGAGCGGTGCGGGGGCCACCCTCCGCTGGGTCGCCCCGGCCGCCGCGCTCGCCCTCGCCTCCGCCGTGATCGTGGGCCGCGCGCTGCGCCGCCGCCGCTGACCGGCGCTCCGGCCCCGCCGGGACCGAAAGCGTCCGGTGGACCCGGGCCCAGGACTTAGGGTCGGGGGCGTGAGCAACCTGACGCGACTGACGGCGGGCGACGCCGAGCTGACCATCAACCCCGGGCACGGCGGCCGGATCGAGAGCCTGCGCATCGGCGGCACCGAACTCCTCAAGCAGGGCGACCACTACGGCAGCTTCCCCATGGTCCCGTGGTGCGGCCGGACCCGGGACGGCGTCTTCCGCGACGGTGCCGCCCTCCACCGGCTGCCCCTCAACGCCGCCCCCCACGCCATCCACGGCACCGTCCGCGACCGGGCCTGGACGCTCGCCCGCACCGACGGCACCGAGGCCGTCCTCACCTGCGAGCTGGACGACCCGTGGCCGTACAAGGGCCGGGTCACCCAGGTCCTCGAACTGGCCGAGGACCGGCTGACGCTGCGGTTCGGGGTGGAGGCGTACGACGCGTCCTTCCCGGCGCAGGCCGGCTGGCACCCCTGGTTCCTGCGGAACCTCGGGCAGGGCGGCCGTGACGTGGAGCTGGACTTCGCCCCCGCCTGGCAGGAGGAGCGCGGCGCCGACCACCTGCCCACCGGCCGCCGCGTCGACCCCCGCCCCGGCCCCTGGGACGACTGCTTCGGGATGCCGGACGGGGTCGACGCCACCCTCACCTGGCCGGAGGAGCTGGAGCTGCGGGTCACCAGCCGCGCCGAGTGGGTCGTCGTCTACGACGAGCCGGAGGACGCGGTCTGCGTCGAGCCGCAGTCCGGCCCGCCGAACGGCCTCAACACCCTTCCGCGCCTGGTCACGCCCATCGACCCGCTGGAGGTCGAGAGCGTCTGGGCCTGGCGTCGGCTTTAAGCTCGGTGGCATGACTGACGTACGCGCTGAACTGCTCCAGCAGATCAAGGACAAGGCCGTGGTGCACGGCAAGGTGACCCTCTCCTCGGGTCTGGAAGCCGACTACTACATCGACCTGCGCCGGATCACGCTGGACGGCGAGGCCGCGCCGATGGTGGGTCAGGTCATGCTCGACCTCACCGCCGACCTGGACTTCGACTGCGTGGGCGGCCTGACCCTGGGCGCCGACCCGGTCGCCACCTCGATGCTGCACGCCTCCGCCGCGCGCGGGCAGCGCCTCGACGCCTTCGTCGTCCGCAAGGCGCAGAAGGCGCACGGCATGCAGCGCCGGATCGAGGGCACGGACGTGAAGGGCCGCCGCTGCCTGGTGGTCGAGGACACCTCGACCACCGGCGGTTCGCCGCTGACCGCCGTGGAGGCCGTCCGCGAGGCGGGCGGCGAGGTCGTCGCCGTCGCCACCATCGTGGACCGGGGCGCCGCCGGGGCCATCGCCGACGCCGGGCTGACGTACCTCACGGGCTACCGCCTGGAGGACCTCGACCTGGCCTGAGCCGGGGGGACCCGGAGGAGACGGGCTAACCGCCGCGAAGTCGTGACTTAGGTCCCGGACCTCGGCCAGAGCGGTCCTGACCTGGCGTTTCGTGAAGGGGCGGGGTGTTTCACGTGAAACACCCCGCCCCTTCACGCACCACGGCCGTGGGAGGTCGTACAAGAGTCTGGAAAGATGGCACCGACGATGACGTCGCCCCTAGGTCAGGGACATAGCAACGCCCACACCCGCACATCACAAGGAGCGGACGAATGCCCATCGCAACCCCCGAGGTCTACAACGAGATGCTCGACCGGGCGAAGGCAGGCAAGTTCGCCTACCCGGCCATCAACGTGACCTCGTCCCAGACCCTCCACGCGGCGCTGCGCGGGTTCGCCGAGGCCCAGAGCGACGGCATCATCCAGATCTCGACCGGCGGTGCCGAGTTCCTGGGCGGCCAGTACAGCAAGGACATGGTCACGGGCGCCGTCGCCCTGGCCGAGTTCGCGCACATCGTCGCGGCGAAGTACGACATCACGGTCGCGCTGCACACCGACCACTGCCCGAAGGACAAGCTGGACGCCTACGTGCGCCCGCTGATCGAGGTCTCCGCCGAGCGCGTCGCGCGCGGCGAGAACCCGCTCTTCCAGTCCCACATGTGGGACGGCTCCGCCGAGACCCTCACGGACAACCTGGCCATCGGCCAGGAGCTGCTCGCGAAGGCCGCCGCCGCCAAGATCATCCTTGAGGTCGAGATCACCCCGACCGGCGGCGAGGAGGACGGCGTCAGCCACGAGATCAACGACGAGCTGTACACCTCCGTCGACGACGCGATCCGCACCGCCGAGGCCCTGGGCCTGGGCGAGAAGGGCCGCTACCTGCTCGCCGCCTCCTTCGGCAACGTGCACGGCGTCTACAAGCCGGGCAACGTCGTCCTGCGCCCGGAGCTCCTCAAGGACCTCCAGGCCGGTGTCGGTGAGAAGTTCGGCAAGACCTCCCCGTTCGACTTCGTCTTCCACGGCGGCTCCGGCTCCACCGCCGAGGAGATCTCCACCGCCCTCGACAACGGCGTCGTGAAGATGAACCTCGACACGGACACCCAGTACGCCTTCACCCGCCCGGTCGTGGACCACATGTTCCGCAACTACGACGGCGTCCTGAAGGTCGACGGCGAGGTCGGCACGAAGTCCACCTACGACCCGCGCACCTGGGGCAAGCTCGCCGAGGCGGGCATGGCCCACCGCGTCACCGAGGCGTGCGAGGCGCTGCGCTCGGCCGGCAAGAAGCTGAAGTAAGCCGCGGCGGAGGGCCCGGCACCCGCACGGGTGCCGGGCCCTTCCCGTACCCGCGGCAAGGAGGAGGAAGCACCGTGCACGACCCTGCGAACGGCCCCGCGAACGGCCTGGACGCCCCGGCGGGCGGTCCCGCGTACGACTTCGACGAGGAGCGCGACCGGCACGGCACCTGGTCGGTGCAGTGGGACGGCACCGCGGACCGCTTCGGCGTCTCCGACCTGCTGCCCTTCACCATCTCCGACATGGACTTCGCCTCCCCGCCCGAGGTCCTCGACGCCCTGCGCGCCCGGGTGGACCACGGCGTCTTCGGCTACACCGACTGGCGGCTCGGCCCCTTCCGCGAGGCGATAGCCGACTGGTACGCGACCCGGTACGACACCCGCGTCGACACCGGTGCCATGGTCTACGCGCCCTCCGTGCTCAACCAGCTCTCCCAGCTGCTGCGGATGTGGACCCGGCCCGGCGACGGCGTCGTCGTGCACACCCCCACCTACGACGGCTTCCGCAAGGCCGTCACCGGCCTCGGCCGCGAACCGCGCGGCGTCCCGGTGGGCGACCTCGACGCCCTGGAGCGGGAACTCGCCCGCCCCGACAGCACGATGCTGCTGCTCTGCTCCCCGCACAATCCGACCGGCCGGGTGTGGACCGAGGCGGAGCTGACCGACTTCGCGCGGCTCGCCCGCCGCCACGGGGTCCCCGTCGTCAGCGACGAGATCCACGCCGACCTGGCCGCCGACGGCCACCGGCACCTGCCCTGGGTCCGGATCGCCCGCGCGGGCGGCGACCGGCGCTGGGCGATGCTCACCTCCGGCACCAAGGCGTTCAACTTCCCCGCGCTCTCCGGCTCGTACGGCTTCCTCGGCGACCCGGACGACCGGGCCGCGTTCGTCCGGCGGATGGAGACCGGCGAGGGCCTCGCCTCCCCGGCCGTCCTCTCCCTCACCGCCCACATCGCCGCCTACCGGCACGGCGCCGCCTGGCTGGACGGCCTGCGCGGCTATGTGGCGGGCACGATGGAGATGCTGGCGGAGCGGCTGGCGGAGGGGCTGCCGGAGGTGACCTGGACGCCGCCGCAGGCCGGCTACCTGGCCTGGATCGACCTGCGCCCGCTCGGCATCGACGAGACCCGGCTCCAGGAGGAGCTGGTCGCGGTCGAGAAGGTCGCGATCATGCCCGGCGGCACGTACGGGACGCCGGGCTTCGTCCGGCTCAACGTCGGCTGCCCGCGCGCCAAGGCCGCCCGCGGCGTCGACGCCCTGATCCGCACGGCCCGCCGCCTGCACGCGGGCTGAGCCCGGGGCCGTACGACGTGAGCCCGCGGCCCCGCCGCGAGGGGGCCAGGGGCCGCCTGTGAGCCGTCTGTGGACCGGCTGTGGGCGGGCCCGGAGGGCGGTTGCGGGGGAATCGGGGAGGCGGCGTGTCGGCCCGGTGATCTAGGCTGCCCCCACCGTGCCCGCTCTGGGCCGGAGACCAAGTTGTGTGGGGGGTCTCTTCATCGTGCGCAAGCGCGTCCTTTCCGCCGCCACTTCGCTGGCGGTCCTCTTCAGCTCCGCGGCCCTCGTCGCGGGAACGGCCGGCCAGGCGGCCGCCGACAGCCGCAGGAACGTCCCCGTGTCGTCCGTGGGCGACATGGTCGTCGACGGCGTCCACCAGAAGATCTTCATCAGCGACCCTTCCCAGGGGAAGATCGTCGCGACCGACTACGCCGGACAGGTGCTGGGCACCTTCCCCGGCCTGTCCGGCGTCACCGGCCTCGCGCTCTCGGCCGACTCCAAGAGCCTCTACGCCGCCGTCCCGGGCGTCGACGCCGTCGTCGTCCTGGACACGGAGACCGGCACCGAGACGGCCCGGTACGCCACCGGCGAGGGCACCGGCCCGAAGTTCGTGGCCGAGGCGGGGGGCCGCATCTGGTTCGGCTACGGCACCCAGTACGACGGCGACATCGGCTCCGTCGACACCTCGGGCGAGGCGCCCGTCGTGACCCTGGAGCAGGACGCCGGGATGGACTACTCGGGGGCCCCGCGCCTCGCGGTCTCGCCGACCGACCCGAACGTCCTCGCCGCCGCCTCCTCGTACTACCACTGGTTCCGCGTCGGCGCCTACGAGGTCGGCACCGGCACCGCGGTCCGCACCGCGCGGACCGCCGAGAACCTGCAGGGCGGCACCACCAACGACCTCGCCTTCACGCCGGACGGGAAGCGGATCGTCACCGCCGGCGCGGGCAACCGGCACAGGGTCTGGCAGCTCTCCGACCTCACGCAGGCGGGGGAGTACGCCAGCGTGGAGCACGGTTCGGCCGTGGCCATCGCCGCCGACGGCACGGTGGCGGCGGGCTCCGACGCCCCGTACGACCCGGACGTCTTCGTCTACCGGCCCGGCGACACCAAGCCGGTCCGGCAGTACGACTTCCCGGCCACCGGCACGAGCAGCGGCGGCGACAGCCTCGCTCCGGGCGCCCTCGCCTGGGAATCGGGCGGCAGCCGCCTCTTCGCGCTCACCACCGCCTACGGCAGCTCCCAGGCGCTCTTCCACGTCCTGGACGAGCCCGTCAAGTCCGCCCCGGTCGTCACCGTCAAGGTCCCGGCCTCCGGCACGCTCCTCAAGGCGCTGACGGTCTCCGGCACGATCGCGGCCACGCTGCCGCTGCCGGCCGGCACCCCGGTGACCGTCACCCGGTACGACGCCGAGTCCCCGCGGGGCAAGGCGCTCGGCACCAAGCCGCTGGGCGCGAACGGCGCCTTCTCGTTCTCCGACGTCCCGACCGCCGCGGGCAACACCACCTACCGGGTGGCCTACCCCGGCGACGCCACGCACTCGGCCGCCACCGGCTCGGCCGTGGTCAAGGTGGCGGCCCTCAAGCCGGCGCTGAAGCTCAACCAGAACGGGATCGTCGTCAACTTCAAGACGGACACCTGGTTCATGGCCACTCTCGGTCCCACCTACAAGAACCGCGTGGTGGAGATCTGGGCCGACCCGTACGGCAACGAGCCGAACAAGCTGCTGCGCCGCGGCACGGTCAACGCGCAGGGGCAGCTCGCGGTCCGTACGACGCTGACCAAGGACACCGCCGTCTACGCGCGCTTCGCGGGCGACGCCCGCTACGCGTCGGCCGAGGTCCGGTCCACGGCCTACACCCGGGCGGGGGCGGCGGCCCAGCTGTCCCGGCACTACAAGTGGACGAAGATCGGCACCACCCCGTACCGGACCTTCCACCAGACGACCGACCCGCTGATCTCGGCCTGGCACAACTCCTACCCGGGCCGTGCCACCCGCCTGGACCTCCAGGTCTGGTACGACGGCGCCTGGCGCGACGGGGGCTCGCAGTTCTTCGGGCTGGCCCCCAACGGCATGGCGTACGTGACGGTCGACGTCGACGGCGCGGCGGGCCTCCGCTTCCGGATCCGCTCCTCCTACATCGACACCCAGTCCGGTGACTACGTGAACACCACCTCCTACGGGGCGTGGAGCTACTTCAACGTCACCCGCTGACGTCCGGTCCGCACCGTGAGCCCCCTCGGACGGCCCCCTCGGGAGCCGTCCGAGGGGGCCGCCGCGCTTCTGGGGCAGACTGGGGGCATGGCCATCCACGAGAACCTGCTGGGGGGACCCGCCCCCACCCTGCTGCCCGACGACCCCGAGCCGCGCGAGCTGCTCGCCCAGGGCACCGCGCCCGCCGAGGTCGCCGCGAAGTACCCGACGTCCTCGCTCGTCTGGGCGCGGCTCGCCGACGACGCCTTCGAGGGGGGCCGCGTCGTGGAGTCGTACGCCTACGCCCGCACCGGCTACCACCGCGGTCTCGACGTGCTGCGGCGCAACGGCTGGAAGGGCCACGGCCCGGTGCCGTGGGAGCACGAGCCGAACCGCGGCTTCCTGCGGGCCCTGCACGCGCTGGCCCGCGCCGCCGGTGAGATCGGCGAGAAGGACGAGTACGAGCGGTGCACGACCTTCCTGCGGGACTCCTCGGCCACGGCGGCGGAGACGCTGGGCTGACATCTCGCCCCGATAAGATCCCCCGGTCCGAGCCTGAAACAGGGGGGAAACTGTCGTGGGCAAGCGTGGCGCGCCGCCGAGGCGCGTACAGAACCGACATACCGGCCGCGGTACACAGGGCGGGGGGCGGAGCCGCCGCCGGAGCGCGACGCGCGTCACCCGCCGGGGGCGGCTCGCGCTGTCGGCCCTCGTCCTGGCGGCGGTCTCGCTCGGCGCGGGCGTGGCCCTCGCCCACTTCCGGGGCGCGGAGGGCGGCGACACCGCCGCTCCTGCCCCCGTGAGCCCCCCGCCTCCGGCCACGACCGCCCCGCCCGCGCCGTCCGCCCCGCCGCCGGAGACGACGCCGCCGACCACCGCGCCCACCCCGAAGAAGAGCGTGAAGCCCACGCCCGCGAAGAAGAAGACCGTGCCCGTGTCCGGTCCGGGCACCTTCACCGCCGCGCGGGCGTCCGGGAAGGCCACCGGCACGGGCGGCACGCTGCGTACCTACCGGGTCGAGGTCGAGGACGGGATCGACCTGTCGGCGCACGGCGCGGCCGAGGAGATCGAGGCGATACTCGCCCATCCGCGCGGCTGGGCCGCGCACGGCCGGGGCCGCTTCCGGCTGGTCGGCTCGGGCGGCGACTTCGTCATCCGGATCGCCACCCCGGACACCGCCGACGCGCTCTGCGCCAAGCAGGGGCTCGACACGCACGGCGAGCTGAACTGCGAGACGACCGACGGCGTGGTGGTGAACCTGCGCCGCTGGATGCTGGGCTCGCCGACCTTCGCCGGGCCGCCGGAGGAGTACCGGCACCTGATCATCAACCACGAGGTCGGGCACGAGATAGGCATCCGCAAGCACATGGGCTGCGGGGGGCCGGGGAAGCCCGCGCCGGCGATGATGCAGCAGATCAAGGGCCTCGACGGCTGCCACTCGAACGCGTATCCGTACAGCGAAGAGGGGATCTACATCACCGGTCCGATCGTGTCATGATGCGCTTGGGACGGCGCGCGACGGAGCACGCCGCCCGAGGGGACCGGGGCTCCCGTGGCGCACGCGAGGACGTGCGCGCGGTGGAGCGGACCGCTACCCGGTAGTTCGTACCGAGGAGACAGAGATGTCGACCTTCTCCGAATTCCCCGAAACCTCCGGAGCCCCCGGTTCCGGAGGCCGAGCCGACGCCGCGGCCGCCGAGACCGCCCCGGTCACCGAGACCGCCCCGGTCACCGAGACCGCCCCGGTCACCGAGACCGCCCCGGTCACCGAGACCGCCCCGGTCACCGAGACCGCCCCGGCGGCCGACGCCGCCGCCGACGCGCCGAACCTCGACTTCGCGGGCACCACGCCCTACGAGGACTACGTCCAGGCGGACGTCCTCACCCACCTCCAGCACCTGCGCTCGGACGACCCCGGCGAGATGGTCTTCCTGGTCACCACCCAGGTCATGGAGCTGTGGTTCACCGTCATCGTCCACGAGTGGGAGACCGCGAGCCGGGCCCTGCGCGAGGACCGGACCCAGGTCGCGGTCGACGCCCTCAAGCGCTCGGTCCGCGAACTGGAGGCCCTCAACCACTCCTGGCGCCCGCTCGCCCAGCTCACCCCCGGCCAGTTCAACGCCTACCGGGGCGCCCTCGGCGAGGGCTCCGGCTTCCAGTCGGCCATGTACCGGCGCATGGAGTTCCTGCTCGGCGAGAAGTCCGCGTCCATGCTCGTCCCGCACCGGGGCGCGCCCCGCGTCCACGCCGAGCTGGAGAAGGCCCTCCACGAGCCCAGCCTCTACGACGAGGTCCTCGCCTTCCTCGCCCGGCGCGGCCTGCCCGTGCCCGCCGCCGCCCTCGGCCGCGACCACGCCCTGCGCTACGAGCCCTCCCCGGAGGTCGAGGCCGTGTGGGCGTCGCTCTACGCGGCCCCCGCCGAGCACGAGGAGCTGGTCCGCCTCGGCGAGGCCCTCAGCGACGTCGCCGAACTCGTCTGGCGCTGGCGCAACGACCACCTGGTGGCGACCCGCCGCGCGATGGGCGCCAAGACCGGCACCGGCGGCTCCGCCGGCGTGGCCTGGCTGGAGAAGCGGGCCCAGAAGAACGTCTTCCCCGAGCTCTGGACGGCCCGCAGCCATGTCTGACCTGCACGAGCGAGCCCGAGAGCTCGACGCCGCCGACCCGCTCGCCGGCCACCGCGCCGAGTTCGCCCTCGACGAGGGGACCGTCTACCTCGACGGCAACTCGCTCGGCGCGCTCCCCGCCCACGTCCCCGCCCGGATGGCCGACGTCATCGGCCGCGAATGGGGCGAGCTGCGCATCCGCTCCTGGGACGAGTCCGGCTGGTGGACCGCCCCCGAGCGGATCGGCGACCGGATCGCCCCCCTCGTCGGCGCCGCCCCCGGCCGGATCGTCGTCGGCGACTCGACCAGCGTGAACGTCTTCAAGGCCGTCGTCGCCGCGACCCGGCTCGCCGGGGAGGGCCGCGACGAGATCCTCGTCGACGCGACGACCTTTCCCACGGACGGGTACATCGCCGAGTCCGCCGCCCGGATGACCGGTCACCGGATCGTGCCCCTCGACCCGGCCGACATCCCCGGCGCGGCCGGCCCGCGCACCGCCCTCGCGCTCGTCAACCACGTCGACTACCGCACCGGGCGCCTGCACGACCTGCCCGGCACCACCGCCGCCCTGCGCGCGGCGGGCGCGCTCGCCGTCTGGGACCTGTGCCACAGCGCGGGCGCCCTGCCCGTCGGACTCGACGCGCACGGCGTCGACCTGGCCGTCGGCTGCACCTACAAGTACCTCAACGGCGGCCCCGGTTCGCCCGCGTACCTGTACGTCGCCGAGCGCCACCAGGCCGCCTTCGACTCGCCGCTGCCCGGCTGGAACTCGCACGCCGACCCCTTCGGCATGACCCCCGGCTACCGGGCGGCCGACGGCGCCGTCCGGGGCCGCGTCGGCACCCCCGACATCCTCTCCACGCTCGCCCTGGAGGCCGCGCTGGACGTCTGGGACGGGGTGGACGTCAACGCCGTCCGCGCCAAGTCCCTCGCGCTCACCGACTTCTTCCTGGAGTGCGTGCGGGCCTACGTCCCCGAGGGCCGGGTCGTCTCCGTCACCCCCGAGGCCCACGCCGAACGCGGCAGCCAGGTCGCCCTGAGCTGCCCGGACGCCGCCGCGGTCATGCCCGAGCTGATCGCGCGCGGCGTGGTCGGCGACCTGCGCCGCCCCGACGTGCTCCGCTTCGGCTTCACCCCGCTGTACGTCGGCTTCGCCGACACCGAGCGCGCGGCCCGGGTCCTCGCCGACGTGCTCGCCGCCGCCTCCTGAGGTCCGGCGGGCGCCGGTACGACGGCTGATCGGCGGGGGCCGGACCCTGATACGGTCCCCGCAGGTCAGGCCGATGCGGCCCCGTCCCCGAGAGGTTGGAACCATGCCGGACCCCGCCGCGCGCGACGCCGCCGAAGAGGCATCGGCCTTCTCCCACCCGGCCGTTCCCCCCGACGCCACCGCCGCCTACGGCGAACACCCCGACCAGGTCGTCGACTTCTACGCCCCCAGGGAGGGCAGCGGACGCGCCCCGCTCGTCGTCGTCCTGCACGGCGGCGCCTGGCGCGCCCCCTACGACCGGTGGCACGTCAGCCCCTTCGCCGACCACCTCGCGCGGCGCGGCTTCGCCGTCGCCAGCGTCGAGTACCGGCGCGGCCCCGGCCTGCCCCACCAGGGCGGCGCCGCCCCGGTCGCGGGCCGCTGGCCGGAGACCTTCGACGACGTGGCCGCCGCCCTCGACGCGCTGCCGGAGCTGGCCGCCGCCCACCTGCCGGGCGCCGACCCGCACCGCACCGTCCTCACCGGCCACTCGGCCGGCGGCCAGCTCGCCCTGTGGGCCGCCGCCCGGCACGTGCTGCCGGCCGGCTCCCCGTGGCGGCTGCCCGCCCCGCCCGCGCTGCGCGGCGTCGTCGCCCTCGCCCCCATCGGGGACTTCGCCCGCGCCCGCGAACTGGGCGTCTGCGGCGGCGCGGTGACCGAACTCCTCGGCGGCGCGCAGGCGTCGGAGGCGTACGGGGAACGGGCCGCCGCCACCGATCCGGCGCTGCTGCTGCCCACCGGCATCGCCACCGCCCTGGTGCAGGGCCGGGAGGACCTCGTCGTCCCGGCGGAGGTCGCCGACGCCTTCGTGGCGGCGGCGGCGCGGGCGGGCGAGACGGTCGGCCTCACGCTCCTGGAGGGCGTCGGCCACTTCCCGCTCATCGACCCGGCGGCCGACGCGTGCGCGGTGGTCGCGGAGGAGATCGCCCAACTCGCCTTCTGAGGAACGGCGGCCGCCTTTTCCCGTACCCCTCCTCCGCGTGGCGTCGATATCCTCTGCTTGTTCGAACTGCTGGGGAAACAGGGGGAGTCGGGGCACATGGGGACAGACGACCAGACGGGGGCGGTCCCGCCGCCCCCGCCACCGCATCCGCCCGCGTCCACGCCGCCCGCCGCCGCGGGGCCGGCGCACACGCCCTCCGCGCACACGCCGCCCGCGTACACGCCGTCGGCACAGCCGCACACCCCGTCCGCGCACACCCCGCCGCACGCGCCGTTCGCGCCGCCGGTCCCGGCGGCGGAGCCGGTCCGCTCCGAGCAGCCCCGGTGGGCGTGGTGGGTGGCGGGCATCGCTCTGCCGCTGCTGGGCATCGTGGCCAGCGTGGTCGTCGGCATGGACCGGGGCGACGAGCCCCCGGCCGCCGCCACCCCGCCCCCGACGACGGCGTCGTCCTCCTCGGCACCGGCCACCCCGTCGGCCGACGACCAGCCGGTGAGCACGCCCTCGTCCGCCGACGACGGGGCCGCCGCGTCGCCGCTCGACCCGCCCGACAGCCCCGCTCCCCGCACCTCGGCCCCGGCGGGCGGGCAGGTGGACCTCACCGCCCCGGCCGGACACGGCCCCGCGCGCGAGTCCTCCTGGGGACTGACCCCGGCGCCCTGCACCAACTCCGAGCAGCAGCTCATCGACCTCGACACCGGCCTCAGCCGGGTCGAGGCGGAGGACAACGGCAGGATCAAGGAGGCGGGCGGCGCCGAGCTCCAGTTCTGGCCCGAGAACTGCACGGGCAGCGACGACTACCGCCTGCGGGGCGTCCCCAACACCCGGGTGGGACTCCTGCGCGCCGACGACCCGCACACCGCCGACACCTGCCGGAAGATGTCCAACACCGGCCTGCCGCCGATGGACCTCAACGACGAGAAGACCACCGAGCAGGCCGGCTTCACCGTCGGCGCCGCCATCTGCGCCGTCACCACCGAGGGCGCCGTCGCCATGGCCACGATCGACCACATCAGCGACGGCGGCATCGGCGGCGAGGCCACCGCCAGCGGCACCCTCTACGTCTGGCCCAAGGCCGCCTCGTAGGACGCGGTAGTACTCAAGGGGGACGGCCTGGGATCCGTATCCAGCCGGACGCGGCCGTCCCCCCGGGGTCCGTACCGTGGTCGGCGTGACCCAGACACAGCCCACCGACACGAGTCGCAGCCCCGAGTACCGCCTGGCCCAGAACCTGGTCGGCGGGCTGCGGCGGGAACTCCTCCACTCCGCCTCCGCCTACCGGCCGCTGCCGCCGCTCGACCCCGAGCACGGGCCGCTGAGCTTCCTGCCGCGCTGGATGGCGCGGCGCACCACCCTGCTGCCGCACGCCGTCGTCGCCGCCTGCGCGGTGATCGTCTTCGCCGTCGGCTACTTCCACGTGGGCGGCCGGGGCCTGGTCTCCTTCGTGTACGTCGCCGCCCCGACGGCGGTCGTGCTCCTCACCCTGATACGGCCCGTCTTCGCCTTCTGGGCCTCGCTCGCGGCCGCCCCGGTCGTGGGCGTCGTCTCCGGCTTCGGCGGCGGCTGGCCCTGGACGCCCAACACCCTCGCCGCGCACACGGTCGTCGTCGTGGTGGCCGCCGCCCGCACCACGCCCCGGGCCGCCGGCTGGATGTGGCTGATCACCGCGGGCTACGCCCTCTTCGCCGAGATGTTCCTGGGCGTGGGCCGCAGCTCCGACACGATGGCGCTGCTCTTCCTCACCGCCATCGGCCTGCTCGTCGTCACCCTCTTCCAGACCCGGACCGAGGCCCGCCGCGAGGTCACCGCCCAGCGGACCGTCACCGCCACCGAGCGCTCGAAGCGGACCCTGCTCGAAGAGCGGACCACCATCGCCCGCGAACTCCACGACGTCGTCGCCCACCACATGTCGGTGGTCGCCATCCAGGCCGAGGCCGCCCCCTACCGGGTGGAGAACCCGCCGCCGGAGCTGGAGCAGGCGTTCCTCACCATCCGGGAGAACGCGGTCGCCGCCCTCACCGAACTGCGCCGCATCCTCGGCGTCGTCCGCGCCGAGGACTACGAGGCCCCCGATGCCCCCCAGCCGACCCTCGCCGACCTGCCGGGACTGCTCGCCAACGTCCGCGAGGCCGGACTCGACGTCACCATGGCGACCACCGGAGCCGTCCGCGAGCTCCCGCCGGGCGTCGAGCTCTCCGCGTACCGGATCGTCCAGGAGGCGCTGTCCAACGTGCTGCGGCACGCGCCGGGCGCCGAGGCGAAGGTCGAGGTCGGGTACGTGCTCGGCGGCCTCGGCCTGCGCGTCGCCAACGGCCCCGCGCGGGGCCTGGTCAAGCCCTCCCGTCACCCGGCCACCACCCCCGAGGGAGGGCTGCGCCCGCCCGCCCCGGCCGGCGCGGGCCACGGCCTCACCGGCATGCGGGAGCGTGTCACCATGCTCGACGGGCAGATGACGGCCGAACCGGCCGAGGACGGCGGATACGAGGTCACCGTCTTCCTGCCCGTCCGCCGCGAAGGGACCGAGCAGTGATCCGGGTGCTGATCGTCGACGACCAGGCCATGGTCCGGGAGGGCTTCTCCGTCCTCCTGGGCGCCATGCCCGACATCGAGGTCGTCGGCGAGGCCGTCGACGGCCGGGAGGCGGTCGCCCAGGTGGCGGCCCTGCGCCCGGACGTCGTCCTCATGGACATCCGGATGCCGGAGCTCAACGGCATCGACGCGACCCGCGAGATCGTCGCCGCCGACGCCGACGCCCGGGTCCTGATCCTGACCACCTTCGACCTCGACGAGTACGTCTACCAGGCGCTGCGCGCCGGGGCCTCCGGCTTCCTCCTCAAGGACGCCTCCGCCCGGCAGCTCGCGGAGGGCGTGCGGGTGGTCGCGGCCGGCGAGGCGCTGCTCGCGCCGGCCGTGACGAAGCGGCTCATCACCGAGTTCGCGCGGACCTCCGACGGCGGGCTCCCCAAGCAGCCGGCCGTCTCCCAGGTCGGCGAGCTGACCGAGCGGGAGACGGAGGTCCTGGTGCTGATCGCGCAGGGCCTGTCGAACCAGGAGATCGCCGCGCACCTGGTGGTCGCCGAGTCCACCATCAAGACGCACGTCAGCCGCGTCCTGGTGAAGCTCGGGCTGCGCGACCGCACCCAGGCGGCGGTCTTCGCCTACGAGGCGCGCCTGGTGCAGGTCGGGCGCTGAGCGGCGGGCGGGGGTAGCGTCCGGGCCATGGACGCCGCCGCCGCCTTCGACCCCTGGTCCCCGGAGTTCGTCGCCGACCCCTATCCCGCGTACGCCGCGCTGCGGGAGGCCGGGCGGGCCCACTGGTACGGGCCCACCCGGCAGTGGCTCGTTCCCCACCATGCCGACGTGTCCGCGCTGCTGCGCGACCGGCGCCTGGGGCGCACGTACACCCACCGCTTCGGGCACGAGGAGTTCGGCCGCACCCCGCCCGACCCGGCGCACGAGCCCTTCCACACCCTCAACGACCACGGGCTGCTCGACCTGGAGGGCGCCGACCACGCCCGGATCCGGCGGCTGGTGTCGACGGCGTTCACGCCGAGGACGGTGGAGCGACTGGCGCCGACCGTACGGGAGCTGGCGGCCGGACTGGTCGACGGGCTGGTCGCGGCGGGCGGCGGGGACCTCCAGGCGGCCATCGCCGAACCCCTGCCGGTCGCCGTCATCGCCGCGATGCTCGGCATCCCGCCGAGGGACGAGGAGCGGGCCATGCTGCGCCCGTGGTCGGCGGCGATCTGCGGCATGTTCGAGCTGAACCCGTCCGAGGAGACGGCCCGGCGGGCGGTCCGCGCCTCCGTCGAGTTCTCCGCCTACCTGCGGGAGCTGTTCGCCCGGCGCCGTACCGACCCCGGCGACGACCTGGTCTCCGCGCTCCTCGCCGTCGACGGGCTGACCGAGCAGGAGCGGATCTCCACCTGCGTGCTGCTGCTCAACGCCGGGCACGAGGCGACCGTCAACACCACGGTCGGCGGGGTGTGGACGCTGCTGCGGCACGACGCCTGGACCGGGCTCGCGCCCGCGGGACTGCCGGTGGCGGTGGAGGAGCTGCTGCGCCACGACACGCCGCTCCAGATGTTCGAGCGGTGGGTCCTCGACGACATCGAGGTCGGCGGGGTGGAGATCCCGCGCGGCTCCGAGGTCGCGCTCCTCTTCGGCTCCGCCAACCGCGACCCGGCCGCCTTCGGCCCCACCGCCGACGTCCTCGACCTGGCCCGCGCGGACAATCCGCACGTCACCTTCGGCGCGGGCGTCCACTACTGCCTGGGCGCCCCGCTCGCCCGGCTCGAACTGGGCGCGGTCTTCGCCGCCCTGCGCGAGCGGGCGCCGGGGCTGCGGCTCGCCGCGGAGCCCGTCCGGAGGCCCGGTTACGTGATCCGCGGCTTCGAGTCGCTGCCCGTGGAGGTGTGAGCCGGCTCAGAACCGGAGGTCCCGGCGGCGCAGCCCCGCCAGCCCGGCGGCCGTCAGGACCGCCGCCAGGACGGTGAGGACCAGCGGTCCCGTCCACGAGGCCGGCCCGCCCGGCAGCTTCGGCAGGTGGGCGTAGGGGGAGAGGTCCAGGACCGCCCGGGGCAGGTCCAGGGCCGGGCCGATCCAGCCGAGGGCCAGGCAGAGTCCGGCCGCGCCCCAAGCGGCCCCGGCGGCGCGGGGCACGGCGCCCCACAGCAGCACCGCCGCCCCGGCCAGCGTCCAGACGGCCGGGAGCTGGGCGAGCGAGGCGCCGAGCAGCGGCCCGGCGTCGCGGCCGTACGAGAGGGTGAGGCCGAGGCCGCTCAGGGCGAGGAGCAGGGCGGAGCCGGCGAAGGCGGGCAGCAGGTGCCCGGCGGCCCAGCGCAGCCGGCCGAGCGGGGCGGCCAGGAGGGGTTCGGCGCGGCCGGAGGTCTCCTCGCCGTGCGCCCGCAGCACCGCCCCGACCGCGTACAGCGCGGCGAGCAGCCCGAAGAGGGAGACCAGGGTGGCGAGGAAGGCGTCGGTCATGCCCTGCTGGCCGCCCATGCGGGCGAAGATCTCGCGGGCCTTCTCGTTGTCGCCGACCAGGTCGGCGGCGCCCTCGGCCATGCCGCCGAAGACGAGCCCGCCGAGGAGGAAGCCGGTGCCCCAGCCGGCCAGGGCGCCGCGCTGGAGCCGCAGGGCGAGCGCCCCGGCGCCGGAGAGCCGGCCGGTGGCCGGGCCGGGGCGGGCGGCGAGGAAGGAGGCGCCCACGTCGCGGCGGGCGGCGAGTCCGTACGCGAGGAGGGTCTGGAGCACGACGGCGGCGGCGATCAGCAGCAGGACGGCCCACCGGTCGCCGCCGTAGGGGCGGACGTGGACGGTCCAGCCGAGCGGGGAGAGCCAGGTGAGGGGGGAGTTCCCGCCCGCGTCCCCGGCGTCCCCGGCGGCCCGCAGGGCGAAGGCGAGGCCGAGGGCGGCGGCGGTCAGGCCCTTGGCGAGCCGGGCGCTCTCGGTGAGCTGGGCGGCGATCGCGGCGACCGTCGCGAAGACCATGCCGGTGCCGCCGACCGCGAGGGCGAGGGCGAGCGCCCCGGCGAGGCCCTGCCCGGCGAGTCCGGCGACGACGAGGAGCGCGGCGCCGGTGTTGACGGCGAGGGCGGCGAGGAGGGCGGCGGTGAGCGGGGCGCGGCGGCCCACCGCCCCGGCGGAGAGCAGTTCCTGGCGGCCGGTCTCCTCCTCCTCGCGGGTGTGCCGGACGACGACGATCAGGCCAGCGACGGCGGCGAGGACGGCGGCGAAGGTGCCGAACCGCCAGGCGGTGAGCCCGCCGAGGGAGTCGGCGTACACGGGGCCGTAGAAGGCGCGCATGGAGCTGTTGGCGGTCATCGAGGCGGCGAGCTCGGCGCGGGCGGCGGGGGTGTCGTACAGGCCGCCGAGGGAGCCGGGTCCCGAGGCGACGAGGCCGCCGGTGACCAGGGCCCACAGCGGGGCGGTCAGCCGGTCGCGGCGCAGCGCGAGCCGGGTGAGGACGCCTGTTCCGGCGAACGCGTTCATGAGGCGGCCTCGTCGTCGGCGTAGTGGCGGAGGAAGAGCTCCTCCAGGGTGGGCGGGGTGCTGGTGAGGGAGCGGACGCCGGCGGCGAGCAGGGCGGCGAGGACGGGTTCGAGCTTGTCCGTGTCGACCTGGAGCCGGACCCTGCGCCCGTCCACGTGCGGGTCGTGGACGCCGGGGAGGCGGTCGAGGCCCTCGGGCGGTGCGGCGAGTTCGGCGGTGACGCTGGTACGGGTGAGGTGGCGCAGCTCGGCGAGGGAGCCCGACTCCACGGTGCGGCCCCTGCGGACGATGCTGACCCGGTCGCAGAGGCTCTCGACCTCGCTGAGGATGTGGCTGGAGAGCAGGACGGTGCGGCCCCGGTCGCGGGCCTCGCGGACGCACTCCTGGAAGACCTCCTCCATCAGCGGGTCGAGGCCGCTGGTGGGTTCGTCGAGGACGAGGAGTTCGGCGTCGGAGGCGAAGGCGGCGACGAGGGCGACCTTCTGCCGGTTGCCCTTGGAGTAGCTGCGGCCTTTTTTGGCGGGGTCGAGCTCGAAGCGCTCGATGAGGGCGGCGCGCCGGGCCGGGTCGAGCGGGGTGCCGCGCAGCCGTCCGTACAGGTCGATGACCTCGCCGCCGGAGAGGTTGCGCCAGAGGGTGACGTCGCCGGGCACGTAGGCGAGGCGGCGGTGGAGGGCGACGGCGTCGGCCCAGGGGTCGCCGCCGAGGAGCCGGACGGTGCCGGAGTCGGCGCGCAGCAGGCCGAGGAGGACGCGGATGGCGGTGGACTTCCCCGCGCCGTTGGGGCCGAGGAAGCCGTGCACCTCCCCGGTGGCGACGGTGAGGTCGAGCCCGTCGAGGGCGTGGGTGCGGCCGAAGGACTTGTGGAGTCCGGTGACGGCGAGGGCGTTCGTCATGCTTCGGAACGTACGCTCATTTCACAAACTTGTGAAGTTAAGGAAGCGTATAAAGTCGGGGCGGAGACCGGGACGCGCGCGGGCGAGGGAGACGATGACGCCATGACCAGGAACGACGAGGAAGCGGTGTCCCGGTTCGTGGAGCGCTTCGCCGCCGAACTGACCGAGGCCGGGATGCAGCGCATGGCCTCCCGCGTCTTCGCCGCGCTGCTCGCCTCCGAGACCGCCTCGCTGACCTCGGCGGAACTCTCCGAGCAGCTCCGCATCAGCCCCGCCGCCGTCTCCGGCGCCGTCCGCTACCTGACCCAGGTCGGCATGGTCGCCCGCGAGCGCGAACCGGGCACCCGGCGCGAGCGGTACGTCCTCCACAACGAGATCTGGTACGAGACCTTCACCCGCCGAGACCAGGTCCTCATCCGCTGGGAGAAGGTCCTGCGCGACGGCGCCGACACCCTCGGCCCGGCCACGGCGGCCGGCGCCCGCACCGCCGAGACCGCCGACTTCTTCGCCTTCCTCCAGGACGAGATGATCGCGATGATGGACCGCTGGCGGGAACGGAAGGCGGCGCGACGGACGGCGGGGGCCGCGCCCGGGACGGAGACCGGGGCCGGGGCCGTGACCGGAGCCGGACCTCAGGACTGAGCTTCGGCCTCCGGCGCGGGCTCGGCACCCAGCAGCGCGGCCAGCTCCTCCAGCAGCTCCGCGCCGTCCCGCGAACCGGCCTCCAGGTACGGCCCCGCCGGCCACAGCGGCCGGCCCCCGTGCCAGGCGACGACCACCGGCTCGCCGTCGTCCCCGGCCCGGTCCAGCCGGCCGCGCAGCTCCACGGTCCCGGTCGCCGCCACCGGCCGGTCCGGCGGCATCAGCGGCAGCACCCCCTCGGGCCGGTCGTCCGGACCGCCGTGCGCGGGGAAGAGCACGAGGAACAGGCCGTCGCCGACCGGCGCGGGCACCAGCGCGTACCGCCGCTCGTCCGGTACGGGTGCCAGCGCGGCCCGCACCAGCAGCCGGACCACCGGCAGCCCCCGGGCCGCCACCTGGAAGCAGCTCCACAGCACCCAGGCCACGGCCGCCGCGAGCAGCAACAGGGACCAGACGGACGGCCGTCCCGGGACCTCCGCCTCCGGGTCGGGCCAGATCACGTCCATCCCCACCAGGGCGCCGTAGGCCGCGGTGCCGACCAGGCCGAAGCCCACCCGGTGCAGCCCCGCGAGGCGCCGCAGCCCCCGCACCCGCCACCACGGCGCCGTCCGCGGGTCCGGCTCGGGGGACAGCGGCCTCCGGCCTGACGGCGACCACGCGCGCGCGTGGGCGTCGAACCGGGCACGGGAGGGCGGCGCGGTCTCCACGGCTCCGGCGGCGTCGTGCGGCTGGGCCGGGGCCGGCAGCTCCGCCAGCCCCAGCCCCTCGGCGAACTCCACGAGCCGCAGCCGCGCCGCCGCGCCCCGGACCGGCTTCACCCGGAAGAGGGGGCCGCCGCCGGGCGCCGCGAGCACCCCGCCCTTCCGGGGGTCGCCGCACCACCACAGCACGCCCGTCCCGCCGGGCCGGACCTCCGCCCACCGGGCCGCCGTCGCGATCACCCGCAGCGGCCACAGACCGCCGTCCGGCCCGGCGAGGACGACCCGCTCGCCCCGGCTGCCGCTCACGGCCACCGCGAGGTGCGCCGACCACGGCCCGGCGGCCAGGACGCGGCGGAAGCGGAAGGCGTACAGGAGCCGGAAGGGGCCGAAGAAGAAGGTCAGCACCCCGGCCACGCCGGTGAAACCGGCCACGTCCACGGCCCACTCCGGCTCCTCCGGCAGCAGGCCGAAGCCAAGGCCGGAGAGAACCACCAGGAGTACGCCGACCGCTGTCAGGGCGATGCCCCCGCGCCGGTACCCCCGCAGCTCCGCCGCCGTCCCCGGCAGATCCAGCGCGCGCGCCTCGGCCACCCCCACCACCCCTTCTCCCACCCCGGCATACGGGGCCGACCCTAGCCGCCCGCCCGCCGAAACGGCAGGTCAGGCCAGCGGAACCGGCTGTTTCGGGAGGGTCAGGGTCCAGCCGTCCGCGCGGACCGTCCAGACCCGGTGGCGGACCGGGCCCGCCACCCGGCCGTCCGCGCGGTAGCGGAAGTCCGGGCCGGAGACCGCGAGGGTGCCGGCGACGGCGAGGCGCGGCGGCGCGGCGCCCGGGTGGACGGTCACCTCCGCCCCGCCGCCCGCGGGCCGGACCGTCACCCCCGCGACCGGCGCGTCCACGTCGGCGAGCAGCACCCCGTCCGCCTCCACCCGCAGCCGGTGGGTGCGGGCGCCGGGCTCCCCGGGCGCGGGCCGGACCAGGGTCCGCACCAGGGAGCGGCAGGTGCCCCACACGGAGGGCGCGGGCCCGGCGGCGGGCGCGGGCGCGGCGGGCAGTCGCAGCTCGCCGAGGACGACGCCGCCGCTGTCGTCCACCAGCAGGTCCAGGCTCCGGGCCGTCCCGTCCAGGACGGTGCGGGCGGCGGCCACCGCGCCGTGCGGCACGCCGAGCCCGTACGCGACCTCCAGGGCGTCCGGCGGGCCGATCGGCACCAGCGCGAGCGGCGTCCGGTCCCGGTGCAGCAGGGCCACCGCGCGCAGCAGCGCCCGGTCGTCGCCGACCACGACGGGCCGCCGCGACCCGCGCCGGGACAGCACGCGGGAGAACTCCTCGGGGGAGTCCGGCAGGCAGATCTTCGCCTCCGCGCCCGCGGACAGGACATCCTTCGCGATCCGTACGGACTCGCCGTCGCTTCGGCGGGCGACCGGGTCGACGATGACCAGCAGCTGGTCGTGATCCGACACCTCGGTCCTTCCTCGGGTAGTCTCTTTGTGCAAGAGCCCCTTGCGCTATTGCGCCAGGGGCTTCGTCTATTCCGGGGCACACCGGTGAGGCGGCGTAGGCCCCCTGACCTTGGAATGCCCCCTCCGGAAGGGGTGTACGCCTGTGCCCGCACTTGTGCTGCTCGGTGCTCAGTGGGGTGACGAGGGCAAGGGGAAGGCCACCGACCTGCTCGGCGGCTCCGTGGACTACGTGGTGCGCTACCAGGGCGGCAACAACGCCGGCCACACGGTCGTCGTCGGCGACCAGAAGTACGCGCTCCACCTGCTTCCCTCCGGCATCCTCTCGCCGGGGTGCACCCCGGTCATCGGCAACGGCGTCGTCGTCGACCCGGCGGTCCTGCTCTCCGAGCTGAGCGGACTCAACGAGCGCGGCGTCGACACCTCCAAGCTCCTGATCAGCGGCAACGCCCATCTGATCACGCCGTACAACGTCACCCTCGACAAGGTGACGGAACGGTTCCTCGGCAAGCGCAAGATCGGCACCACCGGCCGCGGCATCGGCCCGACCTACGCCGACAAGATCAACCGCGTCGGCATCCGGGTCCAGGACCTGTACGACGAGTCGATCCTGGAGCAGAAGGTCGAGGCGGCCCTGGAGCAGAAGAACCAGCTCCTGGCCAAGGTCTTCAACCGCCGCGCCATCGAGTCCGGCCGGATCGTCGAGGAGATGCTCCAGTACGCGGAGCAGATCAGGCCGTACGTCGCCGACACCACCCTGATCCTCAACGACGCCATCGACGAGGGCAAGGTCGTCCTCTTCGAGGGCGGCCAGGGCACCCTGCTGGACGTGGACCACGGCACGTACCCCTTCGTCACCTCCTCGAACCCGACCGCCGGCGGTGCCTGCACCGGCGCGGGCGTCGGCCCGACGAAGATCAACCGGGTCATCGGCATCCTCAAGGCGTACACCACCCGTGTCGGCGCCGGCCCGTTCCCGACCGAGCTGTTCGACGCGGACGGCGAGGCGCTGCGCCGCATCGGCGGCGAGCGGGGCGTCACCACCGGCCGCGACCGCCGCTGCGGCTGGTTCGACGCGGTCATCGCCCGCTACGCGACCCGGGTGAACGGCCTGACCGACTTCTTCCTCACCAAGCTGGACGTGCTGACCGGCTGGGAGGAGATCCCGGTCTGCGTCGCGTACGAGATCGACGGCAAGCGCGTCGAGGAGCTCCCGTACTCCCAGACCGACTTCCACCACGCGAAGCCGGTCTACGAGACCCTGCCCGGCTGGTCGGAGGACATCACGAAGGCGAAGACCTTCGCGGACCTCCCGAAGAACGCGCAGAACTACGTGAAGGCGCTGGAGGAGATGTCCGGCGCCCCGATCTCCGCCATCGGCGTCGGCCCCGGCCGCACCGAGACCATCGAGATCAACTCCTTCCTGTAGGAGTCCGCTTCCTGGAGGAGTCCGCGCGGCGCGCACGCACGAGGGCCCGCACCCGGCCGACCGGGTGCGGGCCCTTTGCCGTGCCCGGGGTCACTCGGGCCGGTAGAACTCGCTGGGCTCGGACTCCGTCATCGGGGAGACGAGGAGCCGGGGTTCGCCCTTGTACGTGTCCATCACCAGGTAGCTGCCGACGTCGCCGACCCGGCACTCCGGGTCGGCGTCGGCGGGGGCGGTCTGCGGGCCGACGACCAGCGGCGCGGTGGTGCCCGCGAGCAGCGCCGTCCAGGTGCAGTGGACCGAGTCCTGGAGCGGGTTGCCGTCCTTGTCGGTGCGGGGCCAGGTGCTGTCCGACTGGAAGACGGCCGTGCCGACGGGCCCCTGGCTGAGCGTCACCTCGTTGGTGTAGCGGTCCGCGTCGGGGCCGTCGACCAGCGGGTCGGAGCGCATCACCCAGCGGCCGAGGTAGGCGGCGGGCAGGATCTCGGAGCCGGTGCGGGTCTTGCGGAAGGTGGCCTTCGCGGTGCCCGACGTCCATTCGAGGACCTCGGGCGAGCGCAGGGTGAGGGTCTGGTGGGCGGCGGCCGTGCACCGCTGGGCGGGCTGGCTGATGGTGACGTCGGACTCGCCGAGGACCACCTTGTCCTCGTCGGCGGAGACGAGCCGGGAGCGGCCCATGCACAGCCGCCCTTCGGCGACGTGCGAGTAGAGCGCGGTCTTGGCGCCCGCCGGGCCCTGGGAGAGCTCGATGCGGACGGTCTCGAAGGGGTGCTCCTGGTCGCCCTGGAGGACGCCCTCCCAGGCGCCGAGGAAGGCGGCCGGCACGATGCCGGAGGTCCGGGCGGTGCCGCCGCCGGTCGTGCCGCCGGGGGCGGCGCCCGCGCCGGCCGTCGGCCAGAGGGTGTAGCCGACGCCCGCGGCGGCGGCCACGGCGGCGGTGGTGAGGGCGGCGACCAGGACGCGCCGCCGGGAGCGCGGCGGCCGGCCCGCCGGGAGGGCCGCGGGGACGGTGCCGGTGCCCGCGCCGGTGGCGGGGACCGCGCCGGAGCCGGAGGCGGGGGCGAGCGCGCCGGCCGGGCCGCCCGTCGTGGTGGGACCGGTGTGCCCGGCGGTACCGGTGCCCGTCGCCGTACCCGTACCGGTGTCCGTGCCGTGCGGCTCCACGCCCGCGCCCGTACCCGCCCTCGTACCCGCCTCCGTGCTCGGGTCCGTGCCCGGCTCCGGGTGCGCGGCCGTGCTCTCGGCCTCCAGGACCAGGGCCGCGTGCCGGCCCATCCGGGCCAGGACGTCCGCGGGCAGCCACGGGTCGGCGACCGGCAGCGTCTCGGCGATCTCGGCCGCCGTCGGCCGGGCCGCCGGGTCCTTGGCGAGGCAGGCCCGGATGAGGCCGGTCAGGACGGGGGCCACGCCGGTCAGGTCCGGTTCGTCGTGGGCGATCCGGAACATCTGGGCGTGCACGCCGCTGTCGGCGGTGCCGAAGGGCGAGCGGCCGGTCGCCGCGTAGGCGAGGAGCGAGCCCAGGCAGAAGACGTCGGAGGCCGGGGTCAGCTTCTCGCCGCGGATCTGCTCGGGCGACATGAAGCCGGGGGAGCCGACGACGGCGCCGGTGCTGGTCAGGCCGCCGTCGGTGGCGGTGTGCACGGCCCGCGCGATGCCGAAGTCGATGAGCCGGGGGCCGTCGACGGCCAGCAGCACGTTGCCGGGCTTGAGGTCGCGGTGCACGTAGCCGGCCCGGTGGATGTGGTCGAGGGCGCGGCCGAGCCCGGCGCCCAGGGTCCGTACCGTCTCGGGCGGCAGCGGGCCGTACTCGTCGCCGACGACCGTCCGCAGCGAGGGGCCGGGCACGTAGCCGATGGCGACCCAGGGGGCGGCGGCCTCGGTGTCGGAGCCGAGGACCGGCGCGGTGCCGCGCCCGCCGACCCGCTCCATCGCCTCGACCTCGCGGGCGAAGCGCCGCCGGAACTCGTCCTGCGAGGCCAGCTCCGCGTGCACGACCTTGACGGCGACGGTGCGCCCGCCGGCCGAACGCGCGAGGAACACCCGGCCCATGCCGCCGGCCCCGAGCCGGCCCACGAGCCGGAAGGGGCCGATGCCGCTCGGGTCTTCCGCGTTCAATGGATCCACGTCGCAAGAGGATGCCAGACGGTCCCGGGCGGTGAGGAGCACGGTCCGGCGTCAGTCCTCGCCGCAGACCCGCAGGCCCCGGGGGGTGGCGCACGGCAGGTGCCCCCGGGCGCGCACCAGGTCCTGCCCCCGGCCCCGGGCCAGGTAGTCCAGGAAGCTCGCGGTCAGCGAGCCGGCCGGCGGATCGCCCCAGGTGTACGCGTACTCGACCTCCCGGTACGGGTAGGGGGAGGCGCCCAGCTCCCCGGGGACCGGGAGGCGGCCGTCGAGGGAGACCGGGTGCAGCCCCTTCGCGGCGGCGACGGCGCCGAGCTCGGCGTAGCCGATCGCGCCGGGCAGCCGGGCGACGGTGGCCAGGACCTGGTCGGTGGAGTCGAGCTCGCAGCGCACGGCCCGCGCCTCCGGGTCGTCGGAGGTGGCGCAGTCGCGGGAGGAGTTGACGGGTTCGTTGCGGCCCAGTACGCGGCGCTGGAAGACCTCGCGGGTGCCGGAGTTGGCGTCCCGGCTGACGAGGAGCACGGGCCGGTCGGGCAGGTTCGCGGGGAGGCCGGGGCCGCGCAGCCGGTTCCAGCGGACGACGTCGCCCCGGTAGAGGGAGCGCAGCTGGTCCAGGGTGAGGCCGCGCACCGGGAGGTCGTCGTGGACGACGACGGCGAAGAGGGAGACGGCCACCGGGTGCTCGCGCAGCCGGGGCGGGCCGGCGGGGGCGGGGCCGTCGGAGAGGGCGAGGACGGCGGGCGCGCCCCCGCCCTCGCCGCCGTCCTCGCGCCGGGCCTCGGCGTCCGCCTTCGCGCCCGCGTCGGCGAGGTGGCGGACGCCGGCGGTGGAGCCGTCGGGGACGACGGTGACGGTGGCGCCCGCGCAGTCCCGCTCGTACGCCTCCGCCACCTCGCGGACGACCGGCGCGAAGGCGGTGGAGCCGGTGACGGTGAGGCTGCCGCGGGCGCAGCCGATGGGCGGCGGGTCCTGCTCGCGGACGACGAGCGCGGCGAGGGCGACGACGCAGGCGGTGAGGACGACGGTGACGGTCCGGGCGGCGCCGCTGAAGCGGCCGGCCTGGTCGTCGGGGGTGGTGGAGCGGTTGCGGCGGATGGAGCCGCCGGCGAGGGTGCCGTGGACCTTGATGTCGCGGTCGGCGACCGGGCCGGAGAGCTGGACGAGCAGCTTGAAGTAGCGGCCGGTGTCGAGGGCGATCCGGGGGACGAGGACGGCGTTGCCGGTCCGGCCGAGGCCGGGGGCGCCGTCGAGGTCGTCGCGGACGGAGCCCCAGCCGCCGGGGACGGTGGCGACCACGCCGAGGACGGTCACGGCGGGGGTGCCGAAGGTGACGCGCAGGGCGTGCGCGTCGGGGGCGACGCCGTAGTCGTCGGTGCCGATGTCGAGCTCGCGGTCGTTCTCGATGCGGAGCAGGACGAGGGTGGCGCCGTCGGCGGCGTTGCCCAGCACCTCGCCCGCGCGCACGGTCATCACGTCGCCGTCCCGGTCGGCGCCCTCCTTGTGCAGGGGGGTGTTGAGCTGGACCCGGTAGCCGAGGCGCTTGCGCTGCGGCTTGAAACGGTCGAACCAGACGGCGCCGACCGAGACGAGGACGCCGAGGAGGGCGGTGGCGACGGCGACCACGTTCTCGGCGGTTATCCACTCCATGCCCGGGACGGTACGCACGGGTGTGCGAGTACGGGGGCGGGGCGGCGGACCGACACCGGGATTTCGCCCCTTGTTCAGCCGGGGCCACCCGCCGCCCCGCCGGGGGCTCGTCCGGGTGGCCCGGCCGGGGTTGCCGGGGTGCGGGAGCGTGGATGTAATGGCGGCGAGGGGGAGCTTCCGGAGGAGGAACCCCCATGCGTGTCGTCGAAGTGACCGCCTACGGCGGACCCGAGGTGCTCAGGCTGGGCCGCCGCCCCGAGCCCGATCCCGCCGACGCCCCGGGCCGGGTCCGGGTGCGGCTGCGGGCCGCCGGGGTGAACCAGGCGGACCTCAAGATCCGCTCCGGCCGGTTCGCCGGGGTGCTGGGCGAACTGGCCCCGCCCTTCGTGCTCGGCTACGACTTCGCGGGCACCCTGCTCGACCCGGTGCCCGGCCTGCCCGTGGGCACCCGGGTGGCCGGTTTCGTGCCCTGGATCCAGGAGGGCACCGGCGCGGGGACGTACGCGGAGACGGTTCTGGTGGAGCCCGGCTGGCTGGCGCCGGTCCCGGACTCCGTGGACTTCACGGACGCCGCCTCGCTGCCGCTCTCGGTGCTGACCGCCGCCCAGGCCCTCGACCTGATGGCGCTGCCGGAGGGGTCGGTGGTGCTGGTCACCGGGGCGAGCGGGGTGGTCGGCCGGTTCGCGGTGCAGCTGGCGGCGCGGGCGGGCCACCGGGTGATCGCCCTCGGAGACGCGGGCGACGCGGCCGAGCTGGGCCTCCTCGGGGCCGACGGGGTGGTGCCGCGCGGGGCGCCGGAGGACGTGGTGACGGGGGTGCTCGGCTTCGCGCCGGAGCGGGTGGACGGGGTCTTCGACGCGGCCCTGATCGCCGACCCGCTGCTGCCGGCGGTCAAGGACGGCGGGGTCTTCGTGCCGGCCTCGCCGGAGCGGATGCCGGCGGGCGAGCGGGAGATCCGGGTGGAGGCGGTGGCCGGCCGGCCGGACGGGGCCCGGCTGCGGGAGTTCCTGGACCTGGCGGCGGCGGGCGGCCTGGCGACCCGGGTGGCCGACGTGCTGCCGCTGGAGGAGGCGGGGGAGGCCCACCGGCGCGCGGAGGCGGGCCACCGCCCCGGCCGCATCGTCCTGATGATCTGAGTCGTCCTGATGATCTGATGCTCCGCCGGGCGGCACGGTCCCGAGGGGCCGCCGTCCTGTCCCGCCCCGTGGCCCCGAGGGCCCGCCGTCCCGCCCCGTCCCGGCCGTCGCCGTACGCCCCCGGGCTCTCCGATTTTCGCCCCGCCGTGTCCCGGACATGGCGGGGCGGCGTCGTGACGTGGCGCCTTCTCGCCACTCCTGGTCTAGACCTTGACAGGTTCAGACCACTGCGGCTTCGCTGGCCTTCCCCCCACCGGAAGGACGACAGCGCATGCGACGCGTCACCTCCCTCTTCCTGGCCCTCTGTACGGCCATCGGACTCGCCGTCCTGCTCCCCGCGGCCTCCGCGGGCGCCGCGCCGGCCTGCCTGACCGCCTGGAACTCGGGCCAGGTCTACACCGGCGGCATGACCGCCTCGTACAACGGCCGCAACTGGTACGCGAAGTGGTGGACGCAGAACGAGCGTCCCGGCTCCAGCGACGTCTGGCGCGACGAGGGCGCCTGCGGCACGGGCGGCGGCGGCGAGCAGCCCCAGCCCGGCGACTTCGTCGTCACCGAGGCCCAGTTCAACCAGATGTTCCCGAACCGGAACCCCTTCTACACGTACGCCGGGCTGGTCACCGCCGCGAAGAAGTTCCCCGCCTTCGCCAACACCGGCAGCGACACGCTGAAGAAGCAGGAGGCCGCCGCCTTCCTCGCCAACGTCTCCCACGAGACCGCCGGCCTCTACTACATCGTCGAGCAGAACACCGCGAACTACCCGCACTACTGCGACGCGAACCAGCCCTACGGCTGCCCCGCCGGCCAGGCCGCCTACTACGGCCGCGGCCCGATCCAGCTCTCCTGGAACTTCAACTACAAGGCCGCGGGCGACGCGCTCGGCATCGACCTGCTGAACAACCCCTGGCGGGTCGAGCGCGAGCCGGACGTCGCCATGATGACCGGCCTCTGGTACTGGAACACCCAGAACGGCCCCGGCACCATGACCGCCCACAACGCCATGGTCAACGGCGCCGGCTTCGGCCAGACCATCTGGGCCATCAACGGCGCCCTGGAGTGCAACGGCGGCAACCCCGCCCAGGTCCAGAGCCGCGTCACCAAGTACCAGCAGTTCACCCAGATCCTCGGCGTCCCGGCGGGCTCCAACCTCTCCTGCTGACCCCGCCCCCGAAGAGAACCGCCCCGGCCGCTCCCCCGGCCGGGGCGGCGCCGCGTCCGGGGGAGCCGGGGCGACGGAATCCGCACCGGACCGCGCGGCAGAGCAAGGTGTCGTGTCCGGCGGGCTCTCGGTGGACAGGATGGTGATGGCCCTCTTACCTGCGGCTCCTTACCCTTCGGTGCATGACCCCTCATGTCGTCCCCGATCCGCAGGCCGGCGCCGCCGTCAAGGCCGCCGACCGCGCGCACGTCTTCCACTCCTGGTCCGCCCAGGGCCTGATCGACCCGCTCGCCGTGGCCGGCGCCGAGGGCTCGTACTTCTGGGACTACGACGGAAACCGCTACCTCGACTTCACCAGCGGTCTCGTCTACACGAACATCGGCTACCAGCACCCCAAGGTCGTCGCCGCGATCCAGGAGCAAGCCGGGAAGCTCGCGACCTTCGCGCCCGCCTTCGCCGTGGACGTCCGCTCCGAGGCCGCACGCCTCATCGCCGAGCGCACCCCCGGCGACCTGAACAAGATCTTCTTCACCAACGGCGGCGCCGAGGCCGTCGAGAACGCCGTCCGGATGGCCCGGCTGCACACCGGCCGCCACAAGGTCCTCTCCGCCTTCCGCTCGTACCACGGCGCCACCTCCACCGCGATCAACCTCACCGGCGACCCCCGCCGCTGGGCCTCCGACACCGGCTCGGCGGGCGTCGTCCGCTTCTGGGCCCCGTTCCTCTACCGCTCGCCGTTCTACGCCGAGACCGAGGAGCAGGAGTGCGCGCGCGCCCTCGCGCACCTGGAGGACACCATCGCCTTCGAGGGTCCCGGCACCATCGCCGCGATCATCCTGGAGACCGTCCCCGGCACCGCCGGCATCATGACCCCGCCGCCCGGCTACCTCGCCGGCGTCCGCGAGATCTGCGACAGGTACGGCATCGTCTTCGTCCTCGACGAGGTCATGGCCGGCTTCGGCCGCACCGGCACGTGGTTCGCCGCCGAGCACTTCGACGTCGTCCCCGACCTGCTGACCTTCGCCAAGGGCGTCAACTCCGGCTACGTGCCGCTCGGCGGCGTCGCCATCAGCGAGAAGATCGCCGCCACCTTCGAGACCCGCCCCTACCCCGGCGGCCTCACCTACTCCGGCCACCCGCTGGCCTGCGCCGCCGCCGTCGCCACCATCCACGTGATGGAGGACGAGAAGGTCGTGGAGAACGCCGCCCGCATCGGCGAGACCGTCCTCGGCCCCGGCCTGCGCGCGCTCGCCGAGCGCCACCCCTCGGTCGGCGAGGTCCGCGGCATGGGCGTCTTCTGGGCGCTCGACCTGGTGAAGAACCGGGAGACGCGCGAGCCGCTCGTCCCGTACAACGCCTCCGGCGAGGCCAACGCGCCGATGGCCGCCTTCGCCGCCGCCGCCAAGAAGAACGGCCTGTGGCCCTTCGTCAACATGAACCGCACCCACGCCGTGCCCGCCTGCAACGTCACCGACGCGGAGATCGCCGAGGGCCTCGCCGCCCTCGACGCCGCCCTGACGATCGCCGACGAGCACACCGTCTGAGGTCGCCCCGTGCGACCCGGGTCCTCTCCCGAAGGTCTGGACTAGAGTCTTCCGGTACCGCACGGAGGGGGCCCATCCCGCATGCCCGGCACGTCCGCGAACAGCGCCGTCACCCGCAGCACCCTCAGTCGGCAGATCGCGGACGCGCTCCGTGACGAAGTCCTCGCGGGGCGTCTCCGGCCGGGGCAGGAATTCACCGTCAAGCAGATCGCCGAGCAGTACGGCGTCTCCGCCACCCCGGTCCGCGAAGCCCTCGTGGACCTGTGCGCGCAGGGCCTGCTCGACTCCGACCAGCACCGCGGCTTCCGGGTGCACGGCTTCTCCGTCGGCGACTTCCGGGACATGGTCGAGGCCCGGATGCTCGTCGTCGAGGGCGTCTTCCGCCGCCACACCCCCGCCGCCCGCGCCGCGCGGCCCGAGCCCGACCCCGGCGTCGGGGTCGTCCTGGTGTCGATACGGCGCCGGGGCGAGGCCGCCGCGCGGGCCGCCCGCGCGGGCGATCTCGACGTCCTCATCGGCTACGACATCCGCTTCTGGCACGAGCTCGGCCGGCTGGTCGCCCGCAACGCCCCCATCGCCGACTTCCTGCACCGCCTGCGCGTGCAGACCTGGGCCTTCTCGGTGCCCCACCTGCGGGCCGAGCGGGACCCCGCCGGCCGGCTCTGGGCGGGCCACGTGGAGCTGGTGGACGCCGTCACCCGCGGCGACGCCGAGGCCGCCGTCGCGGTGGTGCGCGACCACCACGCGCACTCCCTGGCCTGGGCCGACCGGCTGGAGGCCGGGCCCGGCGCGTGAGCCGGGTTGAGGGGCCGCTTCCCGGGGCAGTTCCTCCACGGGTGGGCGCGGTCGGTCCCGCCGACTACCCTGGCCCTCCCGAAACCGACGGAGAGCGAGCCTCCCTTGGCCTGTGACCTGTGGCTGGTCCCCCTCGTCGACGTGCTGTGCCACAGCCCCGACAACCCCTTCGCCGAGGACCTCGCCGCCTACGACGCGGTGCTCAGCGCCTCCGGCCTGCCGACCGTGCCCGTCTACGCCTACATGCCGGGGCTCTCCGGCGACGTCGCCCCGGTCGCGGGCTTCGACTACGAGGCCCTGCACTTCCTGCGCCGCGCCTACCTGCTGCGGATCTGCGGCCTGCCGGTCGAGCCGGTCGGCGAGCTCGGCGGCGACTACGAGCAGCTCCTGGAGATGTTCGAGGCCACCGCCCAGCAGTCCCACCTGGTCTGGCACTACGACCACGCCGGCGCCTACGTGCCGGTCGACTTCCCCGTCCCGCTCTCCAACGACGAGCTGCTGGAGGGCGGCGGGCCGCTCGGCTCCTCGTACGGGCTGCTGCGGGAGCTGGAGTTCGTGGCGCCCGCGCTCGGCATCGACCCGGCGAACCCGCCGGCCGCCCCGGCCCCGCCCGCCCGGCCCACCGAGCTGGAGGAGCCGGCCGCCCCGGCGGCGTACGACGACGGTCCGTTCGCCCGCGAGCGGCACGTCTGGCTGGGGCTGCACGCCGCGGCCGTCCGCAGCCTCGCCCAGGGCTCCATGATCATCCTCAGCTGAGGGGTCCGGCGGCCGTCCCGGGGACCCTCAGCGGGTCTCCGGGGGCCGCTGGCGCGGCATGTTGGGCCGGGTGCCCGGCGGCAGCGGGAAGCGGCCGGGCGGGTACGGGACCTCCGGCCGGGCGGGCACCACCCCGACCGACTGGAGCGCCAGCGGCGCCGGACCCGAGCGGAACTCGACCATCCAGTCCGCCGTCTCCGCCCGCACCAGCTCGGTCACGTCCTCCGAGAAGCGGCGCAGCACCCCCAGGCACCGCTCGGCGGCCTCGCTGGCGGTGCCCTCGGTGGGCCCCAGGACCTCCCGCACGCTCTCCGAGGCCCAGTCGAACTGGAGCGCCTGGAGCCGGCGCTGCACGGCCTGCGCGGTCGCCACGTCCCTTATCCAGCCGGAGGTCAGCCCGAAGTACCGGTCGCAGGCCAGGCAGGCGGCGCCGAGCAGCAGCGAGAGGTAGCCCCAGCCGGCGGTGCCCCGGGCGACCCCGGTGAGGTCGAGCAGCGGCAGCGCGGCCCCGGCGATCACCCCGAGCGCGGTGCCCAGCCGCATCACCCGGGCGAAGCGGCGCTTCCAGACCCGGTCCGACAGGTACCACTCGGCGGTGCGCAGGGCGTTGGCCTCCACCCAGCGGTACAGCTCGTCGAGCCGCTCGGCGGGCTCGCCCCAGTCGCCCAGCGGGAAGGGCTTCCCGGTCAGATCTCTGTGCACGGCTTCCCCGGGCTGCCCCGGCGGCTGCATCTCCGGCTGGTGGCTCACCGGGGGACTCCTCTGTTCAGCCCAGCGTTCGTGTCGCTCGTGTCCTTCTGTGACGTGCGGTGCACGTGGTGCCCGCCCTTCCTACCGCCGAATGGAGGGCCGCGGGCCCGGAATCCCGGGATTTCCGCCCGCACGGGCGGGTTGATCAGGTAGAGGAGCCCGCCGTCCCTCACCCGAAAGAGTTGCCCCGGCGGGGCGGTCCGCGACCACGTAGGCTCGAACCACCGGTACGACACGTGACCGGCCGATCTTCAACCACGAGGAGTGACCGTGATCCCCGGTGGCGGCCAGCCCGACATGCAGCAGATCTTCCAGCAGGCGCAGAAGATGCAGCAGGACCTCGCCCGCGCCCAGCAGGAGCTCGCCGCGACCGAGGTCGAGGGCCGGGCGGGCGGCGGTCTGGTGACCGCGACCGTCACCGGCTCCGGCGAGCTGCGCGCCCTCGTCATCGATCCGAAGGCGGTCGACCCCGAGGACACCGAGACCCTGGCCGACCTCGTCGTCGCCGCCGTCCAGGCCGCCAACGACAACGCGCGGCAGCTCCAGCAGGCCAAGCTGGGCCCGCTCGCGCAGGGCCTCGGCGGGATGCCGGGTCTGGGCTTCTGACCGGCGCCCCCAGCCACTACCGTAAGAGCACCAGAGCACTCCCCGGAAGGGCGTTCCGTTGTACGAAGGCGTGGTCCAGGACCTGATCGACGAGCTGGGCAGGCTGCCCGGCGTCGGTCCCAAGAGCGCGCAGCGGATCGCCTTCCACGTGCTCCAGGCCGAGCCGACGGACGTCCGCCGGCTCGCCCACGCCCTCCTGGAGGTCAAGGAGAAGGTCCGGTTCTGCGCGGTCTGCGGGAACGTGGCGCAGCAGGAGCTGTGCAACATCTGCCGCGACCCGCGCCGGGACCTCACCGTGATCTGCGTGGTCGAGGAGCCGAAGGACGTCGTCGCGATCGAGCGGACCCGCGAGTTCCGGGGGCGGTACCACGTCCTCGGCGGCGCGATCAGCCCGATCGAGGGCGTCGGCCCCGACGACCTGCGGATCCGCGAGCTGCTGGCCCGCCTCGCGGACGGCGCGGTCACCGAGCTGATCCTGGCCACCGACCCCAACCTGGAGGGCGAGGCCACCGCCACCTACCTGGCCCGGATGATCAAGCCCATGGGGCTCAAGGTCACCCGGCTCGCCAGCGGCCTCCCGGTCGGCGGCGACCTGGAGTACGCCGACGAGGTGACGCTGGGCCGTGCCTTCGAGGGCCGGAGGCTGCTAGATGTATGACGACAGGGCCGGCGCGCTCCCAGGGAGGCTCCTCGATGTCTGACCCCACGCTGCACTCCATCACGCAGAACCCCGACGACTTCGCGGTCCAGATCGCCGACTCCGTCGAGAGCTTCATCGTCGCCACCACGGAGGTCGCCAAGGGCGACGAGCCGGACAGCGCGGTGCCCTTCCTGCTCCTGGAGATCTCGCAGCTGCTGCTCGCGGGCGGCCGGCTGGGCGCGCACGAGGACATCGTCCCCGACGAGCGGTACGAGCCGGACACGGGCCCGGAACCGGACGTGGACGACCTGCGCGAGCGGTTCGCGGTGATGCTGGAGCCGATCGACGTCTTCTCCGAGGTCTTCGACCCGTACGAGCCCCGCAAGGCGCCGGTCCCGGCCCGCATCTCGGACAACCTCGCCGACATCGTCGCCGACCTCCGCCACGGTCTCGCCCACTACCGCGCGGGCCGCACCAGCGAGGCCCTGTGGTGGTGGCAGTTCTCGTACTTCTCCAACTGGGGCCCGACCGCCTCGGCCACCCTGCGGGCCCTCCAGTCCCTGGTCGCCCACGTCCGCCTCGACCAGCCCCTCGCGGCCCTCGACGGCCTCGACACGGACGAGGACCTGGCGGACGACGACCTCGCCGAGGAGGCGGGCCGCGTCATGGTCCAGGAGATCGCAGGGCCCCTCGGCCTGAAGGGCCTCTAGGGCACCGAATGATCACTTCCTGAGCATGTCGTCTCAGGATGTGATAGCGAGCCGGTGTTTTTCGGTCGCTCGTTAGACTGAGCCGACCGCAGCGCGGGCTGCGGCACCGACCGAGCGAGGAGCGCACGTGGGCCTTGTCGTGCAGAAGTACGGAGGCTCCTCCGTTGCCGATGCCGAAGGCATCAAGCGCGTCGCCAAGCGGATCGTGGAAGCCAAGAAGAACGGCCACCAGGTGGTCGTCGTGGTCTCCGCGATGGGCGACACGACGGACGAGCTGATCGATCTCGCCGAGCAGGTTTCCCCCATGCCTGCCGGACGTGAGTTCGACATGCTGCTGACCGCCGGAGAGCGGATCTCCATGGCCCTGCTGGCCATGGCGATCAAAAACCTGGGCCACGAGGCCCAGTCGTTCACCGGCAGCCAGGCGGGTGTCATCACCGACTCGGTCCACAACAAGGCGCGCATCATCGATGTCACGCCGGGCCGCATCCGCACCGCCCTCGACGAGGGCAACATCGCCATCGTCGCGGGCTTCCAGGGCGTGTCCCAGGACAAGAAGGACATCACCACCCTCGGCCGCGGCGGCTCCGACACCACGGCCGTGGCGCTCGCCGCCGCGCTCGACGCCGAGGTCTGCGAGATCTACACCGACGTCGACGGCGTGTTCACCGCCGACCCGCGTGTGGTGACCAAGGCGAAGAAGATCGACTGGATCTCCTTCGAGGACATGCTGGAGCTCGCCGCCTCCGGCTCCAAGGTGCTGCTGCACCGCTGCGTCGAGTACGCACGCCGCTACAACATCCCGATCCACGTCCGCTCGTCCTTCTCCGGACTCCAGGGCACGTGGGTCAGCAACGAACCGACAGGGGACAAGGTGGAGCAGGCCATCATCTCCGGTGTCGCCCACGACACCTCCGAGGCGAAGATCACCGTCGTCGGGGTGCCGGACAAGCCGGGCGAGGCCGCGGCCATCTTCCGGGCCGTCGCGGACGCCGAGATCAACATCGACATGATCGTGCAGAACGTGTCGGCGGCCTCCACCGGCCTCACCGACATCTCCTTCACCCTCCCCAAGGCGGAGGGCCGCAAGGCCATCGACGCCCTGGAGAAGGCCAAGGGCGCCATCGGCTTCGACTCGCTGCGCTACGACGACCAGATCGGCAAGATCTCCCTCGTCGGCGCCGGCATGAAGACCAACCCGGGCGTCACCGCGGACTTCTTCCGCGCCCTGTCCGACGCGGGCGTCAACATCGAGCTGATCTCGACCTCCGAGATCCGGATCTCGGTCGTCACCCGCGCCGACGACGTCGACGAGGCCGTCCGCGCCGTCCACACGGCCTTCGGCCTGGACAGCGACTCGGACGAGGCCGTCGTCTACGGGGGCACCGGCCGCTGACCCGCCGCGCTCCCTCCCACCGCGCCCGGCCGCCCTCCAGCGGCCGGGCGCGGTGCGTCACGGGCGCGGTGAACCGGCCGACCGATTCCGGCCGTTCCGATTGGGGGGTCTTAGGAGGATCTGTGAACATCCTGTGATCAAGTCGGTGGCGGAACCCACTTGAACTGCGGCGATGCCGTGGCGGACGATGCTGTTTCCCCCATGCCGCAACTACGGGGCGGACGGGGTGCGTCTCCGCGTTCACCCACGACCGCGACGTGGGGCACGCGGTGGAACGGGGCAGGGGGAGAACGGTTGCGCATGAGGACGAACGAGCCGCCACCGGGACCGGAGGCGGACCCGTACAACCATCCCGGGGAGACACGCGTCAAACAGCCGTGCCAGACGTACTCGACATACCGGCGATCGCCCCGCCGCGCGGGAAGCGCCCGGTCGTGCTCCCCCGGCGGAGCCCCGGCGCGGTCCTGCCGCCCGGCCGGCCGCGCGCCCTCGACGGGCCGCCGGTGAGCACCACCGTGCCCATCGAATCCCGCGCGGGCGCCGTCGACGGCATCCCCGCGCCGCGCGCCGCCGCCGAGGACGCCCCCGCGGCCGGCACCACCGTCGACCACCTCACCGAGACCTACCGGGCCCACTACCGGTCCCTCCTCGGCCTCGCCGCCCTCCTCCTCGACGACACCGCCTCCTGCGAGGACGTCGTCCAGGAGGCGTTCATCCGCGTCCACTCCGCCCGCCGCCGCGTCCGCGAACCCGAGAAGACCCTCGCCTACCTGCGGCAGACCGTGGTCAACCTCTCCCGGTCCGCGCTGCGCCGCCGCATCCTCGGCCTCAAGCTGCTGTCCAAGCCGATGCCGGACATGGCCAGCGCCGAGGAGGGCGCCTACGACCGGCTGGAGCGC
This sequence comes from Streptomyces termitum, assembly GCF_014650175.1. Taxonomy (GTDB): domain Bacteria; phylum Actinomycetota; class Actinomycetes; order Streptomycetales; family Streptomycetaceae; genus Streptomyces; species Streptomyces termitum. The sequence goes on along the minus strand of NZ_BMUL01000012.1, from coordinate 176,718 downwards.
GACGCCCTCATCCAGGCGATGAAGGGGCTCCAGCGCCGCCAGCGCGAGGTCCTCGTCCTGCGCTACTTCGCCGACATGACGGAGGCGCAGGTCGCCGAGACCCTCGGCATCTCGCTCGGCTCGGTGAAGGCGTACGGTTCCCGGGGCATCGCGGCCCTCCGCATCGCCATGGAGGCGAAGGCATGAGCCGCGGCCCCGAGCAGGACGGGAAGCGGGACGAGCGCGGCGGCCACGAGCAGCGCCACGACCCCGACGAACGCGTCCGGCGCCTCCCGGGACGGGAGCGCGCCGGACGTGACGATCTGAGCGGACGACTGATGAAGGACAACGAGCCCGGCCCCGGCGGGGACGGCGGGGACGACGACGAGCCGGCGCTGCGGCGGCTGCTCCACGGCGCCGTCGCCGGACTCGAACCCTCCACCGACGCCCTCGACCACCTGCGGCACGCCGTCCCGGCCCGCCGCGCCCGCAAGCGGCAGGCCCTCGTCGGCGCCGCCGCCGCCGTGGTCCTGGTCGGCACCGCCGTCCCCGCCCTGGTGCATGTCGCCGGCTCGCCCGGCCTCACCGCCGCCCACCCGGTCAACGCCGGACACGGCGAGCAGGCCCAGGGCGGCACCGGCGCCGAGGCCGACACCGAGGGCCCCGCCGGGACCCGCAGCCCCGCCGCCCCGACCCCGCCCGCCGAGGGCACCCCGCAGGGCGCCGGGCAGACCGGCGACCTCCCCGGCCCCGGCGCCACCGGCACCGCCCCCGGCGTCACCGCGCCCCGCTGCGCCGGCGACGCCCTCAAGGTGACCGGCGTCGGCTCCGGCAACCCCGACGCCAAGGGCACGGTCTACGGCGGCTTCACCCTCGTCAACGCCTCCACGGCCCCCTGCCTCGTCGACGGCGACGGCCTCGTCGGCGTCCGCACCAGCGGCGCCGCCGACCCCGGCCGGATCAGCGTCGTGCGGCACTCCGCCGGAGACCCGGCCGACGGCCTGCCCGACCCCTCGGGGGACTCCTCCTCGCTGCTCCTCGCGGTGGGCGACTCGTACCAGGTGAAGTTCGCCTGGGTGCCGAGCGCGACCTGCCCGACCACCGGCACCACCCCGAGCCCCACCGCCTCCGTCCCGCCGCCCACCGTCCCGACGCCGACGCCGACCGCGCCGACGCCCACCCCCAGCGGCGGCGTCGTCGTCGAGCCCACCACGGGCCCCGGCGGCGAGGGCACCCCGGCGGGCGGCACCGAGCCGGGCGGCAAGACCGGCACCGACACCGGCATGTCCGCCCAGCTCCTGCGGGGCGGCCCGGCGACCGGCGGCATCACCGTCAGCCACACCGCCGAGCCCGGCAGCCCGTCCGCCGAGACCGTCCTGCCGGACGCCTGCGCCGGCACCGTCTACCGGACCGGCCTCCTCAAGAACTGAGCGCGGTACGCGGAAGGGGCCGGGGAGCACGCGCTCCCCGGCCCCTTCCCCGTACCCCTCAGCCCTGCCCGTCCAGGCCCAGCTCCGCGTCGCGGGCCGCCTCCGCCTCCCGGCGCAGCAGCCGGAACCACATGAAGACCACGAAGCCCGCGAAGACGAACCACTCCGCCGTGTAGCCGAGGTTCTGGAACGCCTTCGCGTCCAGGCCGGTGCCCGCCGCCGCGGCGGCCGGGACCGGGGTGAGACCGGCCGGCGACGCGCTCAGCGTGACCCACGCGTCGTACACCTCGTCGTCCACCACGTTCACCAGCGAAGCCGCGCTGATCATGCCGAGCTGCCCCTCGGGCAGCCCGCCCGCCGTGACGCCCTTGGTGCCCTGGTTCTCCGACGCCTGGAGCGCGCCCACCACCGTGACCTCGCCGGACGGCGGGGCGGGGGCCTCGGCGCCCGCCGGCAGCCAGCCCCGGACCACCGGCAGCGACCGGCCGCCGTCCGTCCGCAGCAGCGTCAGCACGTACGCCCCCGACCTCCCGTCCAGCTCGCGGCCCGGCACCAGGAACTGCTTCCCGTACCGGCCCCGGGCCTTCGCCGCCCGCCCGGAGGTCTCCTTGTCCACCGGCAGCAGCGACGCCAGCGGCACGGCCGCCTCCGCGCTCGCCGGCGGCTTTTGCTCCGCCTCCCGGTGGGAGTCGACGCGATCCTCGAACTTGCCCATCTGCCAGGTCCCCATGAACACGCAGAAGGGGATGGCCAGCAGGACGAAGAGATGGATCCCCCACCAGCGGGGGGTCCTCAGGAACCGGTACACGCCCCCCACGGTACGGGGCCGCCCCCGGCCCCCCGCCACGAGGGCTCCCGGCCCCGCCCGGCCGGAGCCGGACCACCGCGCCCCCGCCGGGCGGGCGGGAAGGGACGGCCGGAACCCGCCCCCCGGGGTGGTGGCCATGAGCGCCCCGATGCGTCACAGTGGCGACACCCGGCGATCGTGTGGCGCGCGGGGAGAACGGGGACGTACGGGGGATGGGCTCGATGGGGCGAGCGGTGGGAGAGCCGCCGGAGTACGAAATGCTGTGGGGCGAGCCGGTCGGGACGGCCCAGCTCGCCGCCGCCGAGGAGGGCTACCTGGCCTGCGGGCCCGCCGAGCGCCTGCTGTGGGAGCGGCTCTCCGTCTTCGAGGGAGCCTTCGACCGGCGGGCGGTGGAGGAGGTCTGCGGTTACGGGACGCTCGCCGCCGCCGGGGTCGGCACCGTCCTGGACCGGCTCGCCCCCCGGGCGCTGCTGCCGGTGGACGACCGCTTCGACGGCGAGGAGGGCGGACCGCGCCACTGGATGCCGCACGCCATGCGGGCCGTCGGCGCCCGGCGGCTCACCGCCCGGGGCGACCGCGCGACCGTCCTGCGCCACCACCGCCGCTGGTGCGTGGGCGTCGCCCGGCGGGCCGCCGCCTGGTGGCAGCACGGCCGCCAGCTCGACGCCCGCGACCTGGCCCTGCGCGAACTGCCCGACCTGGCGGCCGCCATGGACCCCACGACGGCGCCGCTCGCGCCCGCCGAGGAGACCGGACCCGCCCTGGAGGTGGCGGTCGCCCTGTGGTTCCTGTGGGTGGCCTGCGGGCGGGGCGTCGAGGGCCGCACCCGGCTGCGGCACGCGCTCGCCCTGCACGAGGGCCCGCCGCCCGCCCGCGCGCTCTGGCTCGCCGCCTTCCTGGAGCTGGAGTCCGGACGCCCCGAGGACGCCGACCCGCTGCTCGGCCGGGCCTGGGCGGCGGCGGTACGGGACGGGGACGTGCGCTGCCTGGGGATGCTGGCCCACCTGCGCGGGGCGATCGCCCTCCACCAGGGCCGGCCCCGGGCGGCGGTGGCCGAGTTCCGCGAAGCGCTGGAACAGCTCGGCGAGGTACCCGACTTCGGCCCCACCCGGGAGGCGTGCTGGGCCTCGATCGCCCTCTGCCTGGCCCGCGCCGACCCGGACGCCGCCCGGGAGGCCCTGGAGCGGCTGGAGCGGGACGGGGCGGAGCTGCGGACCGGGGCGGCGGGCCGCGACCTGTCCGCGGACGCCTGGGCGCACCACGCGCGGGCCGAACTCCTGGTCCGGGACGGGGAGCGGGCCCGGGCCGCCGAGCACGCCCGGCGGGCGCTGCGCGAACACCTGCGCCTGGGCTCGGCGGTCGGCGCCTCCTGCGCGGCCGAACTCCTGGCCCGGCTGCGGCTGCTGGACGGCCGCCCGGACCGGGCGGCCCACCTCCTGGGCGCCGTCGACCTGCTGCGGACCTCGGTCTTCGACGCCTCCTACCGGCCGGGCCGGTTCTGCGTGCTGGCGCGGGAGCGGAGCGAGGAGGCGCTGCGCGGGCTGCTGGACGACCCGGAGCTGCGGGAGGCGTACGAGGAGGGGGCCCGGCGGGGGCTGTTCGCCCTGTCCTGGGAGCGCTGACCGGGGCCGGGGGAAGCGGTCCGGGAGCCGTACGGTGCCTACGATGGCGGCATGTTCGCCTTCGCGGTCTCCGCCTTCTTCCTCCTGCTGTTCGGAGCGGGTGTCCTGCGCGACCGGCGCCGCTTCGCGAACGCCGTCCACCTCGGCCTCGCCGTCACCTTCCTCGGCCTCGGCCTGCTGGCCGCCGTCGAGGACCTGCCGTCCGGCCTCGTCGAGTCGCTGCTCGTGCTGATCCTGCTGGTCCTCGGCCTGGGGCCGGTGGTGCTCGCCGTCCTGCTCTGCGTCAACGGCGTGAAGATGGTCCGCCGCGAGGGCCGCCGCCCGGCCAATCTGCTGTCGCTCCTCGCGGGCCTCGGCATCCTCGGGACGTTCGGCCTGACGGCCGTCGCGGTGCTCACCCGCTCCCGGGTCCTCGGCGTCGTCGCCGTCACCCTGCTCCTCGTCCTCGGCTACGTCTCCTTCCTCTTCGTCTGCTTCGTCGGGTACGCCTTCCTGTACGGGCGGATGCGGCTGCGGCGCGACGCCGGCTTCGTGGTGGTCCTGGGCTCCGGCCTGATCGGCGGCCGCCGGGTGCCGCCGCTGCTCGCGAGCCGGCTCGACCGGGGCCGGGAGGTGTACGAGCGGCTGGCCGCGCGCGGCACCGACGTGCCCCTGCTGGTGACCTCCGGCGGGCAGGGCCCGGACGAGGAGCTGCCGGAGTCCCACGCGATGGCCGACTACCTGGTGGAGCGGGGCTTCCCGGAGGACCGGATCCGCCGCGAGGACCGCTCCCGCAGCACCGAGGAGAACCTGCGGTTCAGCAAGGAGCTGATGGACGCCGAGCGGCCGGGCGCCGGCTGCGTGGTCGTCACCAACGACTTCCACGCCTTCCGGGCCGCGCTGATGGCCCGGAAGGCGGGGGTGGACGGGCAGGTGGTGGGCTCGCCGACCGCCGCGTACTACTGGCCGAGCGCCACCATCCGCGAGTTCGCGGCGGTCTTCCTGGAGTACCGGGTGGTCAACCTGACGGTCTGCGCCGGTCTGGTCGCCCTCGGCTGCCTGGGCCTGGCGGTCACGGGGTGACGACCGGGAAGCCGGGGTCCGGGGTCGTCACGTAGGAGAAGAGCCGGGCGAGGAGGGCCGGGTCGCCGTCGACGCCCACCCCCAGCTCCGCCGGGTCCCGCCCGGCGAGCAGCCCGAGCAGCCGCTCCTTGTCCAGGGTGAGGGTGAGCCCGGCGGGGGAGCGGGGCGGGCCGGACAGCTCCCGGTGGGTGAGCGCGCCCCGGCTGAGGGTGAGCCGGCGGGTGACGGCGCCCCCGGGGGCCCCGGGCCCGCCGGGGCCGTCGGTGAGGACGAGGTCGAGGGTCAGGTCGTCGTCCCAGGCCCGGGGGCCGTCGATCCGGACGGCGAGCGAGTCGATCAGCATGGGCACGGTCAGCGCCCGCGCCATCTCGGGGTTGGTCATGTCCACCACGTCGAGGACGACGCCCTCGCGCAGCTCCTGCGCGCCGCGCAGGTAGAAGTTGCGCCAGGTGGCGTTCTCGGCGCCGAAGCCGAGCCGCTCGTACACCCCGGCCAGGGTCTCCTTCGCCGCCGCGTCCTCCGGGTCGGCGAAGACGAGGTGGTTCAGCAGGGTCGCGGCGAAGCGCAGGTCGCCCTCCTCGGCGTAGCCGCGGGCCCGGGCGAGCGCGGCGGCCGGACCGCCGGCCAGGTCCACGTACCGCCGGGCGAGCGCGGCCGGGGGGTGCTCCCACAGGTGGGCGGGGTTGCCGTCGTACCAGCCGAGGTAGCGCTGGTAGACCGCCTTGCTGTTGTGGCTGAGCGAGCCGTAGTAGCCGCGCGCGTGCCACGCCTTCTCCAGGGCGGGCGGCAGCTGGATCAGCTCGGCGATCTCGGGGCCGGTGTGCCCCTCGTTGAGCAGCCGGAGGGTCTGGTCGTGCAGGTAGGCGTAGAGGTCGCGCTGCTCGCCGAGGAAGCGGACCACGGCGTCGTGGCCCCAGGTGGGCCAGTGGTGGGAGGCGAAGCCGACGTCGTACCTGCCGTGGAAGTACTCGATGGCCTCGTCGAGGTAGTGCGCCCAGATCCGGCTGTCGCGGACGACGGCGCCGCGCAGGGTGAGCACGTTGTGCATGGTGTGGGTGGCGTTCTCGGCAAGGCAGAGGGCGCGGTGGTCGGGGAAGAGGAAGTTCATCTCGGCCGGCGCCTCGGTGCCGGGGGTGAGCTGGAAGACGATCCGCACCCCGTCGACGGTCTCCTCCTGGCCGGTGCGGGTGATGTCGACGGTCGGCGGGATCAGGCTGATGGTGCCGGTGGAGCCGCCCTGGCCGAGGCCGGTGCCGATCTGGCCCCGGGGGCCCTTGGGCAGGCCCATGCCGTACATGAAGGTGGCCCGGCGGCTCATCGCGTTGCCCGCGTACACGTTCTCGCTGACGGCGTGCTCCAGGAAGCCGGCGGGGGCGAGGATCGGCACGCCCTCCTCGGCGCCGTGTGGCAGGACGCCCCGGACGCCGCCGAAGTGGTCGCCGTGCGAGTGGGTGTAGATCACGCCGGTCACCGGCCGCTCGCCCCGGTGCTCCCGGTAGAGGGCGAGCGCGGCGGCGGCGGTCTCCACCGAGATCAGCGGGTCGACGACGACCACGCCCCGCTCGCCCTCGACGAGCGTCATGTTCGACATGTCCAGGCCGCGGACCTGGTAGATCCCCTCGGTGACCTCGTACAGGCCCTGCCGGGAGCAGAGCCGGCCCTGCCGCCACAGGCCGGGGTGGGCGGTGTCGGGGCACTCCCCGTCCAGGAAGCCGTAGGCGTCGTCGTCCCAGACGGTCCGGCCGTCGGCGGCCTTCACGACGCCGGGGACCAGGGCGGCGACGAAGCCCCGGTCGGCGTCGTCGAAGTCGGTGGTGTCCTCGAAGGAGGGGAGGGTCTCGGGGCGGGGGTCGTCCATGGGGTGCCTGCTCCGTTCCGCGCGGGGCGCCGGGGGCGTACCGGTCCATCGGACCACCGGCCCGCCGGACGCGCACGCCGGGCCGGAGGCGGGGGAGGCCGGACCTTCCTACGCTGGAGGGACGGAGGTGAGCCATGAGCCGACAGCACCACTTCCACATCGACCACCGGGGCCATTCGGTCTCGGTGACGGTGGAGGCCGGGCACCGGCCCGTCGTCGTGGTCCTCGTGGACGGCAAGGAGACCGGGCGCGCGGAGACCCGGGGCGACCGGCCGGTGACGGTCCCGGTCGAGCTGCCGGCCGATCCGCCGGTGGCGGCGGCCGTGCGGGTCACCCCCGGGCCGGGCGTGCCCCGCTGCCTCCTGCTCGCCGAGGACGGCACCGACCCGCACGTCATGGCGCCCCGGCTGTACTGAGCCGGGGGCCGGGGTCAGGACAGCAGGGCCATGCCGATGAAGAGGAAGACGACGAAGGCGACGACCCCGGCGACGGCGGCGGTCTTGCGCGGGCGGCGCCGGGACAGCTCGGCGAGGGCGCCGGTGGAGCTCCCGGCCCGGTCGGCGCCCCGCCGCCGGGACGGCGCCGGGATCCCGCCGGAGCCGGGACCCGGGGAGCGCGGCGCGGCCGTCCGGGGCGCGGGCATGGCGGCGGGCGCCGTCGGGTGCGGCGCGGGCGCGGCGGGTACGGGGCGCGGTGCGGGCGCGGGGTGCGGCGCGGGCGCGGCGGGGGCCGGCATGGCGGGCGCGGCGGGCCGGGGCGCGTACTCCCGCCAGGCGCCGGAGCCGAACCAGTCCGCGATGGCCGGGGACGGCGGCCGCTGCTCGGGCTGCTTGGCGAGCAGGCTCAGCAGGTACGCCTCGAAGGCGGGCGTGAGGACCACCCCGAGCCGGCTCGGCGGGGTCGGCGCGCTGTCGATGTGCTGGTAGAGCAGGGCGGTCGCGGTGTCCGCGCGGAACGGCGGGTGCCCGGTGAGGAGCTGGTAGAGGACGCAGCCCAGGGAGTACACGTCGGAGGCGGGGGAGGCGGGCTTGCCGAGGGCCCGCTCGGGCGCCAGGTAGAGGCCGGTGCCGACGATCTGGCCGGTCGTGGTCAGCCCGGCGGACGGGTCGTCGACGAAGCGGGCGATGCCGAAGTCGGCCAGCTTGACGGTGCCGTCGGCGTCCACGAGGAGGTTGCCGGGCTTGATGTCGCGGTGGACCACGCCCTGCCGGTGGGCGGCGGCGAGCCCGGCGGCGGCGTGCGCGGCGACCACCGCGACCCGCTCGGCGGGCAGCACCAGCGGATGGGCGGGGGAGGAGCCGAGGCTGTCGCCCTCGACCAGCTCCATCACGAGGAACAGCTTCCCGTCCCAGGTGCCGAAGTCGAAGACGCCGACGACGTGCGGGTGGCTGAGCCGGGCGGCGGTCTGCGCCTCCAGGCGGAAGCGGTCGGCTCCGGCGGGGTCGGTGGACTGGGCCAGCATCAGCTTCACGGCGACGGACCGGCCGAGCACCTCGTCGGTGGCCTGCCACACCTCGCCCATGCCCCCGCGGCCGATACACCCGTGCAGCCGATATCGGTCCGCGACCAGCACCAGGAGACGCCCTTTCGACAATCGATCATTGAGACGGCAAGCCACCAGAGTAGAGCGGCCGTTCCCGGCGGAGCGCCGCGCTCCCCCCGAAGCGGAACCCCCACGCAGGCACGGACGCCCGGGAACCCCCGAAGGGTTCCGGCCACCCGGGGCGGGCGGGCCGCCGGGGACCGCCCGGGGGACGCCCCGGGGCCGCCGGGGGGCCGTCCGGGTTCCTTCCGCGTTCCCGGAGGGTGAACAATGGGTGCCGTGGGGCCGGCGGGAGCCGGCCAGGACACGAGACCCGACCCCGATCTGGAACGGAGTGGACCGTGGCGCGACCTCGCGTGGGCGTGGCGGTACTGACGATGGGCACCCGCCCCGCGGAGCTGGGCGCGCTGCTCGACTCGGTGGCGCGGCAGGACGAGCCCGCGGCCCGGGTCGTGGTGGTCGGCAACGGCACCGGCTCGCTGCCCCCGCTCCCCGACGGCGTCACCGGCGTCGAACTGCCCGAGAACCGGGGCGTCACCGGTGGCCGGAACGTGGCCATCGACACCCTCCGCTCCTTCGGCGACGTGGACGTCCTGGTCGACCTCGACGACGACGGCCTCCTCGTCGACACCGACGTCTTCCGCCGCCTGGCCGACCTGTACGAGACCGAGCCGGAGCTCGGCGTGGTCTCCTTCCGGATCGCCGACGAGCGCGGCGAGACGCAGCGCCGTCACGTCCCCCGGCTCGGCGCGAAGGACCCGATGCGGGCGGGCGAGGTCACCACCTTCCTCGGCGGCGGCCACGGCCTGTCCATGCCGATGCTGGAGCGGATCGGCGGCTGGCCGGAGGACTTCTTCTTCACGCACGAGGAGACCGACCTGGCCTGGCGGGCGCTCGACGCCGGCTGGCGGATCCGGTACCAGCCCGAGCTGCTCCTCCAGCACCCGAAGACCAGCCCGGCCCGGCACGACGTCTACTACCGGATGACCGCCCGCAACCGCGTCTGGCTCGCCAAGCGGAACCTCCCCGCCCCGCTCGTCCCCTTCTACCTGGCGGTCTGGGTGCTCCTGACGGTCGCCCGCACCCGCTCGCCGCGCGGCCTGAAGTCCTGGTTCGCCGGCTTCGGCGAGGGGCTGCGGGCCCCGGCCGGTCCGCGCCGGCCGATGCGCTGGTCGACGGTGGCGCGGATGACCCGGCTGGGCCGCCCGCCGATCATCTGACCCCGGTCTCCTCCGGGACGGGCCCGGGGAACCGCTCCAGGAACCCCGCCAGCACCTCCGCCCAGCCCTCCGGGTCCTCCCAGAACGGCAGGTGCCCGGTGTCGAGCTCGGCCGTCTCCGCGCCCGGCACGGCGGCGGCCAGGGCGCGCTGCCGGTCCGGGGCGACCAGCGGGTCCCCGCCGGTGACCACGACGAGCGCCGGCACCGCCAGCCGGGCCAGGTCCTCCCGTACGTCGATCCGCTCCGCCAGGTCCAGATGGGCCGGGGTCCCGGCGGGCGGGGCGGGCGCCAGCGCCAGCGCGGCCCGCAGCAGCCGCAGCGGGTGCCGCTCCAGGAAGCGGGGGCCCAGTCCGGTCAGCGCCAGCTGCTCGGCGAGCAGGCCGGTCAGCCCCGCCTCGTACAGCCCCCGCCAGACGGAGACGGCCAGCCGCATCCGGGCGTCGGCGCGGGCGAAGGGCGCGCACAGGGCCAGCGCCCGCACCCGCCCGGGGTGCCGGACCGCGAGCCGTACGGCCAGCGGCGCGCCGAGCGAGTAGCCGCAGACGGCGAAGGAGTCCAGCCCGGCCGCGCCGGCGGCGGCCGCGAAGCCGTCCACGACCGCGTCGGGATCGGCGCCCGGCTCGTCGGGCAGCGCGCAGGCCACGATCCGGCGGCGGTCGCCGAGCCGGGCCGTCAGCCCCCCGAAGTGCGCCTCGGCGCTCCCGCCCGCCCCGTGCACCAGCAGCACCCCGGCCGCCCCGTCCCCCGCCATGCCCCGACTCCCCCTCCACCGCGCCGACTTCGCCCCTCCTGCTTACCACGACGGGGCTTACCACGACGGGGGCGCCGGTCCGGGCGGGAGCCCGGACCGGCGCCCCCGTGCGGGACGCGTCGGCGCGTGGGGTCAGTCGGTGATCTCGACCTTGCCGTTCACCTGCGGGGCCGGCGCGGCGCCGGTCTTCGCGGTGAGGTTCCCCAGCAGGGCCGACAGGTCGACGCCCGTGGTGGAGCTGAGCAGTTCCATGCCCTGGGCGACGTTGTCCGCGACCGCGCGGGGCAGCTTGCCCGCGCCGTCGGTGGAGATGACGGTCATCTTGTCGATCGCGGACAGCGGCTCCGCGGCCTTCGCGACGACCTGCGGCAGCGCCTCGACCAGCATCTGGAGCACGGCCGCCTCGCCGTACCGCTCGAACGCGTCGGCCCGCTTCTGCATGGCCTCCGCCTCGGCGGAGCCCTTCGCGGCGATGGCGTCGGCCTCCGCCTCGCCCTCCAGCCGGACGGCCTCGGCGATCGCCGCACGGCGGGCCCGCTCGGCCTCACCGCGCTTGGCGCCCTCGATGGCCTCGGCCTCGGCCAGCGCCTGGCGGCGCTGCTTCTCGCCCTCACCGGTGAGCCGGGACCGCTCGGCCTCGGCCTCGGCCGCCGCGATGGCCGCCATCCGCTCGGCCTCGGCCTGCTTCACGCGTGCGGTGCGCTGCGCCTCGGCCTGCTGCTCCGCCTCGTACCGCTTGGCGTCGGCGGGCTTGCGGACCTCGGTGTCGAGCTGGCGGTCGGTCAGCGCGGCCTGCCGGGCGGCGACCTTCTCCTGCTCGGCCAGGATGTCCTGCTGGCGGGCCGCCTCGGCGAGCGGACCGGCGGCGTTGGCCTGGGCGGCCGCCTCGTCGGTCTGCGCCTTGATCTCGGCCTGCTTCAGGTACAGCGTCCGCTGCGCGATCGCGATCTCTTCCTCGGCCTTCAGCCGGGCCTGCTCGGCGGCCCGCCGGGCGACGGCCTCGGCGATGTCGGCCTCCTGCTTGGCGCGGGCGGCCTCCGGCCGGCCGAGGTCCTCCAGGTAGGAGCCCTCGGTGGTGATGTCCTGGATTTGGAAGGCGTCGAGGACGAGGCCCTGCCCGGAGAGGCTGGCCTCGGCCTCCTCGGCGACCTGCCCGGCGAAGGCGGCCCGGTCGCGGATGATGTCCTCGACCGACATCCGGCCGACGATGGAGCGCAGCGCGCCGGAGAGCACTTCCTGGGTGAAGCCGACGATGCCGTCCTGCTGCATCAGGAAGCGCTGGGCGGCGGCCCGGATGGAGTCCTCGGTGCCGCCGACCTTGACGATGGCGACGCCCTCCAGGTTGGCCTTCACGCCGCGCAGCGTGACGGCGCCCCGGACGGCGATCGGGATGTGCCGGCTGGACAGGTCCAGGGAGAACTTCTGCTGGACGAACGGCACGACGAAGACGCCGCCGCCGACCACGACCTTCTGGCCGCTGTTGTCCGTGTAGACGCGCCCGGTCGTCGGGTCGGTGGCCTTCTGTCCGCGCCGTCCGGTGATGATGAACGCCTCGCTCGGGCCCGCGACCTTGTAGCGGGTGACGACCGCGAGGCCGAGCAGGACGAGCAGGACGACGATCCCCACCACGGCGGTGAGTACAGGGCTCATGAAGAACCCCCCTTCGATACGGTTCTCGGTTCAGGTCTCGGCGGGGGACGGCGGGGCCGGCGCGCTCAGCGCTCGACCGGCCGCACGGTGACGGAGGTGGTGGAGAGCACCGACTCGACCCACACCTCGGTGCCGCGCGGCACCGGTGCGGCGGCCTTGGCCGCGTACTTCACGGGCTGGCCGCCGAGGTACAGCAGCACCTCGCCGTAGCCCTCCGCGGGGATGGCGGTGACCACCGAGCCGGAGCTGCCGGGCAGGTCCTCGCCGCGCGGCGCGGGAGCGGCGGTGTCGCGCATCAGCGCGCTGCCGAACTTCCAGGTCAGCCACGCCACCACGACACCCGCGACCGCTCCCGCGCCGGTGGCGACCCCCGCCCCCGTGCCGGTCGTGCCGAGCACCAGCGCCCCCGTGAAGCCGAGCGCGGACACGAAACCGGCGATCACCGGCAGCGACAGGAACCCGTCCAGCCCCCCGAAGCCCCCGAAGAGTCCTTCCAGGACACCGTCGAAGACCAGGCTCAGGACGAGCAGCAGCAGACCGACGATGCCGAGACCGAGAAACAACTCCATGGCCCCACTCCTTCGGCTGCCGCGTTCCTGTCCGCCGTCCCGCTCACCCTCTCATCCCGGAGGCTCCCAGGACACTGCCGGGCCCCGGCAATCTTTATGCGCCCTTAATGCCGCCCCGGCCCGACTCAGAGATCGTTTTCCGGCCAGCCCAGCAGCCGGGCCCCGATCGCCGCCGTCTGGAGCGTGTACCGCTGGGTCGGGTCCCCGGGGTCCGAGCCGGTCAGCCGGTGGATCCGGTCCAGCCGGTAGGTGACCGCCCGCACGCTCAGCGAGAGCCGCCGGGCCGCCTCGGTGGTGACGCAGCCCGCGTCGAAGTACGCGTGCAGGGTGTCGAGCAGCGGCTGCGCCCCGCCCCGGGCGCCGGCCAGCGGCCCGAGGACGGTGCCGACCAGGTCCGCCATGGCCTGCCGGTCCCGCGCGAGCACCGGGTAGACCAGCAGGTCGGCGGCGTACAGCACCGGCCCGTCCAGCCCGATCCGCTCCGCCAGGTCGAGCGCGCCCAGCGCCTCCTCGTAGGAGTGGACGACCCCGCCGGCGCCCGGGTGCGCCCGGCCGACCGCGATCAGGGTGTCGTCGACGGCGGCGGCGTACGTGTGCTTGGCGAAGTGCGCGAGCACCTCCGGCTCGTCGCCGGGGGCCACGCAGATCAGCCGCCCGTCCTTGGTGGTGAGCAGGATCCGCCGGGTGCCGAACCGGGCGATCAGCGAGGACTCCACGCTCCGCGACACCGCGTACCCGTCGCCGAACGGCTCCGCGCCCTGCGCCACCGCCACCGCGTGGCTGTGCGAGAGCAGCAGCCCGAACCGCTCGGCCCGCTCCGCGAGCCGCCCCAGATCGCTCCGCCCGTACAGCAGGTCGTCGACGAACTCCCGCCGCGCCGCCTCCTCCTGCCGCACCGCCAGCTTCTGCGCCCGCTCGTGCCCCTCGGCGAAGGCGTCGACCGCCTGCTCGACGGCGCCCAGGAACAGGTCGGGGTCGGTCCCCCGGGGCAGCCCGGCCCGCACCTCCCGCGCCGCCGCCAGGTGCGCCCGCACCAGCAGCCGCAGCCCGAGCCCCGCGTCGGCGGCCCGCTCGCCGCGCCCCCGCAGCCCCTCCAGCTCCTCGCGGCTCAGCCGCCGGCCGGTCGCGCACACCCCGGTCAGGATCGCCGCGTACCCGTCGAGGTACTCCTCCGTCGCCCGCCGCCCCGTCACGGTCACCCGCCCCCCGGCTCGTCCTGGAAACCACTCAGGGGCCCGACCCGCTCTCGCGGATCAGGCCCCTGGAGGGTCTTGCTGGCTGTCGGGGTGGCGGGATTTGAACCCACGACCTCTTCGTCCCGAACGAAGCGCGCTGCCAAGCTGCGCTACACCCCGATGTCGCTGCTCTGATCTTCTCGTCGCGGCGACATCGATTACTTTAGCCCACCCGCGGCCAGAGACGAAATCCGGTTCTCGGGTCAGGCCGGGCGGGCCGTCAGCGTGAGCAGGGTGGCCTCGGGCGGGCAGGCGAAGCGGACCGGGGTGTAGCGGTTGGTGCCGCAGCCGGCCGAGACGTGCAGGTAGGAGGTGTGGCCGCCGGCGGTGTGGGTGGAGAGGCCCTTCACCCGGTCGGGGTCGATGTCGCAGTTGGTGACGAGGGCGCCGTAGAAGGGGACGCACAGCTGGCCGCCGTGGGTGTGCCCGGCGAGGAGCAGCTCGTAGCCGTCGGCGGCGAAGGCGTCGAGGACGCGCAGGTACGGGGCGTGGACGACGCCCAGGGAGAAGTCGGCGGAGGCGTCGGGGCCGCCGGCCACCCGCTCGTACCGGTCCCGCTTGATGTGCGGGTCGTCGAGGCCGGTGAAGGCCAGGTCGGCCTGGGGCAGCTTGAGCCGGCCGCGGGTGTTGGTGAGGTCCACCCAGCCGGCCGCGTCGAAGGCGTCCTTGATCCCTTCCCAGGGGTTGTGGACGGCGCCGACGACCGGCGCGTTGCCGTTGAGCCCGTGCCGGCCCTGGACCTTCTCCACCAGGTAGCGGCCGGGGTTGCGGAAGCGGGGGCCGTAGTAGTCGTTGGAGCCGAAGACGTACACGCCGGGGAAGTCCATCAGGGGGCCCAGCGCGTCGAGCAGCTCCGGCACGGCCTCGGTGTCGGAGAGGTTGTCGCCGGTGTTGACGACGAAGTCGGGGCGGAGCCCGGCGAGCCGCTGGAGCCAGGCGCGCTTCTTGCGCTGCCCGCACACCATGTGGATGTCGGAGACCTGGAGGACCCGCAGGTCGTCCATGCCCGGGGGCAGGACGGGGACGGTGACCCGGCGGAGCCGGAACGAGCGGGCCTCGAAGCCCGCCGCGTAGACCAGTCCGGCCGCGGCCGTCGCCGCGACGCCTGCCGTGACGGTGAGGGGGAGTCGGTACCGAGCGCGCATCCTCCCATCGTTCCAGACGCCCGGACGGGAAATGGACGGGCGGGGGGCGTGGGGGACCTGCGACACTGGGCGTCATGACCACGTTCAAGGCCAGGCTTCAGGACGACCTCAACGCCGCGATCCGGGAGCGCGACGAACTGCGCTCCTCGACCCTGCGGCTGACCCTCGCCGCGATCACGAAGGAGGAGGTCGCGGGCAAGACCAAGCGCGAGCTCTCCGACGACGAGGTGCAGAAGGTGATCGCCAAGGAGGCGAAGAAGCGGCGCGAGGCCGCGGACGCCTTCGAGCAGGGCGGTCGCCCCGAGTCCGCCGCGCGGGAGCGCTCCGAGGGCGAGCTCCTCGACGCGTACCTGCCGAAGCAGCTCTCCGACGACGAGCTGGAGACGATCGTCGCCGCCGCCGTCGCGGAGGCGACCGGCGCGGGCGCCGAGGGCCCGCGCGCGATGGGCGCCGTCATGAAGATCGTGAACCCGAAGGTCGCCGGGCTGGCCGAGGGCGGCCGCGTCGCCGCCATGGTGAAGAAGCTGCTCGCGGGCTGACCGCCCGGCGCACGACGAAGGGGCGCCCCCGCCGGATTCCTCTGGCGGGGGCGCCCCTATTCTCCGTGCGGTGCGCGGGGTCCGTCAGTGGTTGCCGCCGCGTCCGCCCCGGTTGTTCCCGTCACCGGTGCCGGGGAAGGAGGGGAAGCCGGGGAAGGGGTTCTCCGGCTGCCGGCCGCCGGGCTTGGCGTCGTCGCGGCCCTTGTCCTTCTCCTTGTCCTTGTCCTTGTCCTTCTCCGGGTCCTCCTTCGGCTTCTCCGCGCCGCGGGGTACGTCGACGGCGACGAAGGACGGGGTGTCGGAGCCGAGGGCGCCGGTCATCGCGATCCGCCAGATCGGGCCGGGGAGGCAGCCGCCGCAGACCTTGTCGTAGTACTGGCCGCCGATGGTGAGGCGGTACATCTCCTTGCGCTCGCCGACGTCGTCGCCGACCCAGACCGCGGTGGAGAGGGTCGGGGTGTAGCCGACGAACCAGGCGTCCTTGCGGCCTTCGGTGGTACCCGTCTTGCCCGCGTTGTCGCGGTCGCTGAGGCCGGCCTTCGTACCGGTGCCGTCCTCGACCACGCCCTTCAGCATCTGGTTGATGGTGTCGGCGGTGTGGTCGGACATCGCCCGGGTGCACTTGGTCTGCGGCACGTTCAGCTTCTCGCCGTTGGCCGTCTTGATGGACTCGATGGCGACCGGCACGCAGTAGATGCCGCGGTTGGCGAAGGTCGCGTAGACGGCGGCCATGTCGAGCGGGGTGCTCTCCACACTGCCGAGGGTGACGGACGGGCTCTGCACGATCGACTTGCCGAGCTCGCGCTCGTAGCCGACCTTCTTCGCCATCGTCAGCGTCTCGCAGAGGCCGGCCATCTGCTCCAGCTTGGCGAAGTAGGTGTTGATGGACTTGCCGAGGGCGCTCGTCATGTCGTACGCCCCCTTCTCCGACTCGACCTCGTTCTGCACCGACCAGGCGTCGTTGCCGGCGGGCCGGCCGTCGCAGCGCGTGAACTCGTTCTCCTTCATGGAGATCTTCCACGGCGTGTCGAAGGTCTGCGAGGGGCTCAGCCCCTTCTCCAGGGCCGCGGCGGCGGTGATCGGCTTGAAGGTCGAGCCGACCGGGAAGCCGTACGTGGTGCCGCCCATCTTGCTGCCCACGGAGAGGTTCAGGGTGGTCTGGAACTGCTTCTGGTCCAGGCCGTACGGACGGGACTGGCCCATCGACACGATCTTGCCGGTGCCGGGCTGGACCTGCACGACGGCGGTGGCGACCGGGTCGTCCTTGTTCACCTTGGCGACCGCGGCCCGGTTGGCGGCGCGCTGCGCCTTCGGGTCGAGCGTGGTGCGGATGGTGAGGCCGCCGAGGTTCCAGACCTTCTGCCGCTCCTCGGACGTCTTGCCGAAGACGGGGTTGCTCAGGATCGTCTTGCGGACGTAGTCGCAGAAGAAGCCGGCGCCGGCGACGGCGGTGATGCAGCCGTTCTTCGGCGTCTTCACCTTCAGCTTGATCTTGGTGGCCTTGGTCTTGTCGGCCTCCGCCTGGCTGATGTCGCCGACGTCCACCATCCGCTGGAGGACCACGTTGCGCCGCTTGGTGGCCTCTTCGATGTCGTTGATGGGGTCGTAGCGGCTGGGCGACTGCACCAGGCCGGCCATCATCGCGGACTCGCCCAGGTCGAGCTTGGCGGCGGGCTTGGAGAAGTAGCGCTGGGCGGCGGCCTCGATGCCGTACGCCTGCTGCCCGAAGAACGTGATGTTGAGGTAGTTCTCCAGGATCTTCTTCTTGCCCAGCTCCTCCTCGACCTGGATCGCGTACTTCAGCTCGCGGACCTTGCGGCCGATCGTCTGCTGGGTGGCCTGGGCGACCTTCTCCGGGTCGTCACCGGCCTCCTCGACGAAGACGTTCTTCACGTACTGCTGGGTGAGGGTGGAGGCGCCCTCGGAGACGCCGCCGGACTGCGCGTTCTTGTTGATCGCGCGCAGCACGCCCTTGAGGTCGATCGCGCCGTGCTCGTAGAAGCGCCCGTCCTCGATCGCGACGAGGGCCTTCTGCACGTACGGCGACATCTTCTCCAGCGGCACCACCTTGCGGTCCCGGGAGTAGACGGTCGCGATCACGCCGCCCTCGGAGTCCAGGATGGTGGTGCGCTGACTGAGCGGAGGGGTCTTCAGGTTGGAGGGGATCTCGTCGAACCCCTCGACGGTTCCCTTCGCCGCCAGACCCAGTGCGCCGGCCGCGGGCAGGGCGATGCCCGCCAGCACGGCTCCGGAGAGCACACTGACACCGAGGAATTTGGCGGCCTGCTGGGTCCCGGTCAGACCACCGCCCGAGCGCTTCTTTGCCATGGGGGCAGCCTAATCCGTACTCCTGAGCGTTCCGCCGGAGCGGGGGCCTCTCGGAGGGTTCGCGTACCAGACCGTGACATCCGGCGAGGTCGGACGGGGCCGGAGGGCGTACGGAGGGGACGGCGGCGGCGCGCACCGCGGCGGCCCGGCGCACCGCGGGACGGCTACGTTCCCAATCGCCGGACACGCGGATATGCCTTGGCCTAAGCTGCTCCCGACTGTCACAGGAGTGCGGTCCCGTATCAACCCCCGTGCGGCATCCGTCTGGAATCCGGCACAGGTTTCCGCGCCCCCGAAGCGCGGACGACCACCTGTCCGATTCGCGAGTTGTACTGAGATACGCGGCTTAACACACGCATGTCCTTCGATCACTCCCCTGGGTGATCTGACGCGTACGCATAGTCCGTTCGGGCCATCCAAGATTGGGCCCGAAGGGGGTGTTGCGCCGTCTCCGCCTTCCGTAACGTCCCAACTGGCAGCGGTGAATATGCCGCTGCCGCCGTGGGGGAGCCTCGATTCGGGAGAGGACGGCGCCGGTATGGGCTGGGTAGCTGACTGGAGTGCGCAGGCGGCCTGCCGCACTACCGATCCGGATGAACTTTTCGTCCAGGGAGCGGCACAGAACAGGGCGAAGGCGGTGTGCACCGGCTGTCCGGTACGGACCGAGTGCCTTGCCGACGCCCTGGACAACCGCGTGGAGTTCGGCGTGTGGGGCGGCATGACGGAGCGCGAGCGCCGCGCCCTGCTGCGCCGGCGGCCCACGGTCACCTCGTGGCGCCGGCTCCTGGAGACCGCGCGCACCGAGTACGAGCGCGGCGCGGGCCTGCTGCCCGTCGCCATGCAGGACGACGCGACGTACGAGGAGTACGCCGCGGTCGGTTAGCCCCGGCCGCGCCGCGCGGGGTCCGTCAGGACCGGTCGCGCGGCAACGACAGGCGCTCACCTATGGCCCGCAGCCCGGCGAGGTCGTGCACATCGCCGGGCAGGGCGGCCACATCGGCCACCGGCACCTCGGGGTGCAGGGCCGTGAAGCGGTCACGCGTGCGCCGCTCGCGCGCGAGCACCCGCATCCGCTCCTCGTGGAGCCGGAGCAGACCCGCGGTCAGCCGGCGGACGTCCGGATCGGCCGTGGGGGCGGCCCCGGGCGCGCCCGGACCCTCTGGTGCGTCGGCCTCTGGTGCGTCGGTCTCGACGGCCGCCCCTGGTGCGGCGGACGTGTCGTGCGCGGTGCTTCCCGCGTCGGCGGGACGTGCCGTGGGGGACTTCGCCGAGGGAGCGGCGGCGGTGGCGGAGCGCGACGGCCCGGACGACGGTGCCGGGGCGTCACGCAGTCCATTCTTCCCGTCGCCCGGATCGGCCATGCGCCCCTCGTCAAGATTTTCCGCGGCGGCCCGCGCCCGCGCCGCCGACAGCCCGGCCGCCCCGCTGCCGTGCACCCGGTTCAGCACGAGACCGGCCAGCGGCATCCCCTCCGCGGCCAGCCGCTCCACGAAGTAGGCGGCCTCCCGCAGCGCGTCCCGCTCCGGCGCCGCCACCACCAGGAACGCCGTGCCCGGCGCCTGGAGCAGCCGGTAGGTGGCGTCCGCCCGGGTCCGGAAACCGCCGAACATCGTGTCCATCGCCGCCACGAACGTCTGCACGTCCCCCAGGAACTGACCCCCCAGCAGCTTCCCCAGCGTCCCCGTCATCATCGACATCCCGACGTTGAGGAACTTCATCCCCGCCCGGCCGCCGACCTTCGCCGGGGCCATCAGCAGCTTGATGAACTTCCCGTCCAGGAAGGACCCCAGCCGCTTCGGCGCGTCCAGGAAGTCCAGGGCCGACCGGGACGGCGGGGTGTCCACCACGATCAGGTCCCACTCGTCCCGGGCCCGCAGCTGCCCCAGCTTCTCCATCGCCATGTACTCCTGCGTACCGGCGAAACCGGCCGACAGGGACCGGTAGAAGGGGTTCTCCAGGATCGCCCGCGCCCGCGCGGGCTCCGCGTGCGCCTCGACGATCTCGTCGAAGGTCCGCTTCATGTCCAGCATCATGGCGTGCAGTTCGCCCCCGTCGGGGCCCTTCACCCCGTCCACCCGGCGGGGCGTGTTGTCCAGCGCGTCGATGCCCATCGACTGGGCCAGCCGCCGGGCCGGGTCGATGGTGAGGACGACCACCCGCCGGCCCCGCTCCGCCGCCCGCACGCCCAGCGCCGCCGCCGTGGTCGTCTTGCCGACCCCGCCCGCACCGCAGCAGACGATGATCCGGGTCCCCCGGTCGTCCAGGATCGGATCGACCTCCAGGAACGGCACCGCGTCGAGACCGCCCGCGGCGGTGCCCGGGGCCTTCTCCGCCCCGGCGAGCCTCTCCGTCACGCCGCACCCACCCCTTGCCTCCGCAGTTCCCTCGCCAGCCGGTAGAGGCCCGCGATGTCCGCCCCGTCGCCCAGGTACGGCAGCTCGTACGCGGGCAGGCCGAGGCCGTCCAGGACGGCCCGCTGCGCCCGCTCCAGCTCCACCCGGCGCGCGTGCCCGGCCGCCTCCTCCAGGAGCGGCCCCACCAGCGCGCCGGAGTCCGCGATCCCGGCCGAGGCCAGCGTCCGCGCGATCTCCTCCCGCCGCTCGCCGGAGGCGGCCCGCACCGCCGCCTCGTCGAGGACCCGCGGGCGGACCATGTTCACCACCACCCGGCCCACCGGCAGCCCCGCCGCGCGCAGTTCGGCGATGCCGTCCGCCGTCTCCTGGACCGGCATCTCCTCCAGCAGGGTCACCAGGTGCACCGCCGTCTCGGGGGACTTCAGGACCTTCATCACCGCCTGCGCCTGGTTGTGTATGGGGCCGATCCGGGCCAGCCCCGCCACCTCGTCGTTCACGTTGAGGAAGCGGGTCACGCGGCCGGTCGGCGGGGCGTCCATGACCACGTGGTCGTAGACCGGGCGCCCGTCCCGCCCGCGCCGCCGCACCGCCTCGCACGCCTTGCCGGTCAGCAGGACGTCCCGCACCCCCGGCGCGATCGTCGTCGCGAAGTCGATCGCGCCGAGCTTCTTCAGGGCGCGGCCCGCGCCGCCCAGTTTGTAGAACATCTGGAGGTAGTCGAGGAGGGCGCGCTCGGCGTCGATCGCCAGCGCGTACACCTCGCCGCCGCCCGGAGCCACGGCGATCTTGCGCTCCTCATAGGGAAGCGCCTCCGTCTCGAAGAGCTGTGCGATGCCCTGCCTGCCCTCGACCTCGACGAGGAGCGTGCGCTTCCCCTCCGTGGCGAGGGCGAGGGCCAGGGCGGCGGCCACCGTGGTCTTACCGGTACCGCCCTTGCCGCTGACGACCTGGAGCCTGCTCACGCTGTCGAGCCTAACCACTGGCGGGCCCGCGCAACCGGCGGACCGCCCCGGAGAAGCCCCCTAGGGGACGGCCGGGGGAGGGCCGGGGAGGGCGGGCCGGGACGGGGGAGCGGCGGGGCGGTGCCGGGGGAGAGCCTGGGCGGGCCCGCCCCGCCGCAGCGGCTACAGTCGGCTCCATGACCAAGTGGGAGTACGTCACGGTGCCGCTTCTGGTGCACGCGACCAAGCAGATTCTCGACAACTGGGGCCAGGACGGCTGGGAGCTCGTCCAGGTCGTGCCCGGCCCCAACCCGGAGCAGCTCGTGGCCTACATGAAGCGGGAGAAGACCGCGTGAGCGGGGCCGTCGAGGCGCGGATCACCGAGCTGGGCCTGAAGCTCCCCCAGGTCGTCCCGCCGATCGCCGCCTACCAGCCGGCCGTCCGCTCGGGCGCGTACGTCTACACCTCCGGCCAGCTCCCGATGGTCGAGGGCGCCCTCGCGCTGACCGGCAAGGTCGGCGCCGAGGTCACCCCCGAGCAGGCCAAGGAGCTCGCCGCCACCTGCGCGCTCAACGCGCTCGCGGCCGTGAAGTCGGTCGCCGGTGACCTCGACCGGATCAAGCGGGTCGTGAAGGTCGTCGGCTTCGTCGCCTCCGCCCCCGACTTCACCGGCCAGCCCGGCGTGATCAACGGCGCGAGCGAGCTGCTCGGCGAGATCCTCGGCGACAAGGGCGTCCACGCCCGCAGCGCCGTCGGCGTCACCGTCCTGCCGCTGGACGCGCCCGTCGAGGTCGAGGTCCAGGTCGAGCTGACCGAGGACTGACCCGCCCGGACCGGCCGCCCGCACTCCGGGTCCGGCCGCCGCCCGGGCCCTCCGAGCCGTCGCCCCGCACGCCCGGGGCGACGGCTTCGCGCGTTCAGGGGGCGGTGGCCCCGTGTGCGATGCGGGGCGGGTGGCTCTCGTGGATTCCCGTGCGTGCGCATAGCATCCGCCCATGTCGAATGGTCAGTGGTACCCGCCCGAATGGCCCGACCGCATCCGCGCCCTCGCCTCGGGCGAGCTGGTGCCGGTGACGCCGAGACGCGCCTCCACCGTCCTGCTGCTGCGCGACGCGGCCGGCGGGCCCGAGGTGCACATGCTGCGCCGCCGCACCTCGATGGCCTTCGCCGGTGGCGCGTACGCCTACCCCGGCGGCGGCGTCGACCCGCGCGACGAGCAGCCGGTCCGCTGGGCCGGTCCGCCCCTGGCGGAGTGGGCCGCCCGGCTCGGCCTCGACGACCCCGCGCAGGCCCAGGCGGTGGTCTGCGCCGCCGTCCGCGAGACCTTCGAGGAGTCGGGCGTGCTGCTCGCCGGGGAGACCGGGGAGGGCGTCGTCGGCGACACCACCGGCGAGGACTGGGAGCGCGACCGGCGGGCCCTGGTCGCCCGCGAGCTGTCCTTCGCGGACTTCCTCGACCGGCGCGGCCTGGCGCTCCGCTCGGACCTGCTGGGGGCGTGGGCCCGCTGGATCACCCCGGAGTTCGAGGCGCGGCGGTACGACACCTGGTTCTTCGTCGCCGCGCTCCCCGCGGGGCAGCGCACCCGGGACGTCTCCGGGGAGGCCGACCGCACCGTCTGGATCCGCCCGGCCGACGCCGCCGCGGGGTACGACCGGGGCGAGCTGACGATGATGCCGCCGACCATCGCGACCCTGCGCTCCCTCCAGCCCGCCGGCACCGCCGCCGAGGCCCTGGCGGAGGCCGGGAAGCAGGACATGGCGCCGGTCCTCGCCCGCGCGCGCGTGGAGGACGGCCAGGTGGTGCTCAGCTGGCCCGGCCACGAGGAGTTCACCCGGCGGATCGGGGGCGAGGCGTGAGCGACGCCGCCGCCCTGCCCGGTCAGCCGCGCGGACTCGTCGTCTCCGGCCCCGCGACCGCGCGGGCCGTGAACGTGCTCGCGCCCAACCCGTCCGCGATGACCCTGGACGGCACCAACACCTGGCTGCTCTCCGAGCCCGGCTCCGACCTGGCCGTGGTGGTCGACCCGGGCCCGCTCGACGAGGGCCACCTGCGGCGGGTGGCCGCCACCGCCGAGGAGGCGGGCAAGCGGATCGCGCTCACCCTGCTGACGCACGGCCACCCGGACCACGCGGAGGGCGCGGGCCGGTTCGCCGAACTGACCGGGACCGCCGTCCGGGCCCTGGACCCGGCGCTGCGGCTCGGCGACGAGGGGCTCGGCGAGGGCGACGTGGTCGCGGTCGGCGGCCTGGAGCTGCGGGTGGTGGCGACGCCGGGACACACCTCGGACTCGCTCTCCTTCCACCTCCCCGCCGACCGGGCGGTGCTGACGGGCGACACGGTCCTGGGGCGCGGCACGACGATGGTGGCGCACCCGGACGGGCGGCTCGGCGCGTACCTGGACTCGCTGCGGCGGCTGCGCTCGCTCACCGTCGACGACGGCGTCCACACGGTCCTGCCGGGCCACGGGCCGGTCCTGGAGGACGCGCGGGGGGCCCTGGAGTTCTACCTGGCGCACCGGGCGGCCCGGCTGGCCCAGGTGGAGGCGGCGGCCGCCGACGGCCACCTGACGGCGCCGGAGGTGGTGGCGCACGTGTACGCGGACGTGGACCGCTCGCTGTGGCCGGCCGCGGAACTCTCCGTACGGGCCCAGCTGGAGTACCTCAGGGAGCGCGGCCTGCCGCCCGCCTGAGCCCCGCGCGCGTGCCCCCGCTCCCGCGCCGCACGCGCGCGTGCCGCCGCTTTTTCCCGCACGCGCGCGTGCGCCTCGTACGGGCGGACGCGCTCGCCGCCGTACCGGCCGGTGCGTCCGTTTCGTACGGGCTCCGCATCCGGTCCGTACGGCGGGAACTTCCCGGGCCCTCCGGAGTGTCTTACGCTCCGCTTACATCTGGCCGAAGCTCCCGGGGGGAAGCCCGTGTTCGTCATAGCCATCTTGCTGGTCATCGCCGCTGTGGTGCTCTACTTCGTCGGCCGGTCGCAGGAGTCGACCGGCTGGAGGCTGGGGGCCGCCGGCGCGCTGGTGACCGGCCTGTTCTCGCTGATCGTGAGCATGGTCTACGTGGTCAGCGCCTACGAGGTCGGCGTGCCGGTCGCGTTCGGCAAGGTCGGTACGCCGATGACCTCCGGCCTGCACGTGAAGTCGCCGTTCACCGACGTCACCACCTTCTCGACCCGCCCGGTCGACCTCAACCTCTCCGACAAGGACGTGGTCGAGGTCCGCTCCTCGCAGGGCGGCGTCATGTACGCCGAGGTGACGGTGAAGTGGGCGGTGGTCCCGACCAAGGCCGTCGAGCTGTACAAGCTGGCCGGCAGCGCGGACGCCATCCAGCAGCGGCTGGTCTACCCGGACAGCCGGGAGATCGTCCGCAACGTCTTCGCCCGCTACTCCAGTGAGCAGGGCTACGCCTCCGACCGCGAGAAGATCAACGCCGAGATCGGCACCCTGATCAAGGACCGGCTGGCGCCGCGCGGCATCGACGTCACCACGGTCAACCTGCGGAACGTGAAGCCCTCGGACGCGCTCCAGGACCAGATCGACCGCAAGATCCAGCAGCAGCAGGCCACCGAGCGGGCCCTGGAGGCCGCCCGTACCGCCAAGGCGGACGCGGACCGCCGCCGGATCGAGGCGGAGGGCATCGCCCGCGCCAACAAGATCCTCAACGACTCGCTGACCGACAAGGTCCTGGCGAACCAGTGCATCGACGCCTACAAGGAGGCCGCGTCCAAGAACCCGGTCTACGCGGTGCCCTGCGGCAGCGGCGGCTCGTCCCCGGTCATCGTGGACGGCACCAAGCGCTGACCCGCCGTCCGCACGGCACACGGCAAGGGGCCGCCCGGTCGAACCGGGCGGCCCCTTCTCCGTACGTACGGGGCGGGCGTACGCGCGCGTGCCTACCGCGAGCGCTTCGCGAGGCGCTCCACGTCCAGCAGGATCACGGCGCGGGCCTCCAGGCGCAGCCAGCCGCGCTGGGCGAAGTCGGCGAGCGCCTTGTTGACCGTCTCGCGGGAGGCGCCGACCAGCTGGGCCAGCTCCTCCTGGGTGAGGTCGTGGACGACGTGGATGCCCTCCTCCGACTGCACGCCGAAGCGGCGCGACAGGTCGAGGAGCGCGCGGGCGACCCGGCCCGGCACGTCGGAGAAGACCAGGTCGGACATCTGGTCGTTGGTCTTGCGCAGCCGGCGGGCGACCGCGCGCAGCAGGGCGCCGGCCACCTCGGGCCGGGCGTTCAGCCAGGGCTGGAGGTCGCCGTGGCCGAGACCGAGCAGCTTGACCTCGGTCAGCGCGGTCGCGGTCGCGGTGCGCGGGCCCGGGTCGAAGAGGGAGAGCTCGCCGATCAGCTCGCCGGGGCCGAGGACGGCCAGCATGTTCTCGCGGCCGTCGGGGGAGGTGCGGTGCAGCTTCACCTTGCCCTCGGTGACCACGTACAGGCGGTCGCCCGGGTCTCCCTCGTGGAAGAGGGCGTCGCCACGGGCGAGCGTCACCTCACTCATCGAGGCGCGCAGCTCGGCGGCCTGCTCGTCATCGAGCGCCGCGAAGAGCGGGGCGCGCCGCAGAACGTCGTCCACGAGTTCACTCCTACTGTCGACCTGCTCACGGGACCTGAACTCCCATGATGCCGGACGTGCCAAACAGTGCGATCAATCACAACAAGTTTGACGCACCGGACGGCTTTGCCGAACGTCAGGGGCCCGATCGGGGTGCGATCGGCGCCGGGCGGGGCGGATGCCGCCCCCGGCCCCTAGGCTGGTCGGGTGTCCAACTCGCCGGTGAGAACGCAGGCCAAGGGGGCTGGGAGAGTGTCGGCCGAAGGTAATTCCGCTGTGGGCGAACACGGCGTGTCGAAGCGGTCGAAAGGGGTGAATCGGAAAAAGAGCCCCCAGGGGGAGAGCTCCACGCGGGCCGCCGGAACCCCCGCGAAGCCGTCGGCGAAGACCGTGCCCGGGACCGCCGCGAAGCCGTCGGCGGCGGCCGCGTCCGGGACCCCCGTGAAGCCTTCGGCGAAGGCCGCACCCGAGACCGCCCCGGAGCCCCCGGCCCGCACCGTGAAGAGGACTGCCCCGAAATCCGTGAAGAAGACCCCCGAGAAGAAGACCCCGGCGGACACCGCGAAGACGGCCCCGGCGAAGAAGGCCCCGCCGGAAGCCGGGAAGACCCCCGCGAGGACGGTCTCCGCCAAGGCCGCCGCCAAGACCCCGGGGAAGGTTCCCGCCGGGACCGGCTCCGCGAAGAGCGTCGCCGGGGCCGCCCGTCCCGAGTCCCGGCTGGCGCTGGTCCGCCGGGCCCGCCGGATCAACCGGGAGCTCGCGGAGGTCTACCCGTACGCCCATCCCGAGCTCGACTTCCGCAACCCCTTCGAGCTCCTCGTCGCCACCGTGCTCTCCGCGCAGACCACCGACCTGCGGGTGAACCAGACGACCCCGGCGCTCTTCGCCCGCTACCCGACCCCCGAGGACCTGGCCGCCGCCGTCCCCGAGGAGGTCGAGGAACTGATCCGCCCCACCGGCTTCTTCCGCGCCAAGACCAAGTCGATCATGGGTCTCTCCGCCGCCCTCCGGGACGACTTCGGCGGCGAGGTCCCCGGCCGTCTGGAGGACCTGGTCAAGCTCCCCGGCGTCGGCCGCAAGACCGCCTTCGTCGTCCTCGGCAACGTCTTCGGGGTCCCGGGAATCACCGTGGACACCCACTTCATGCGCCTGTCCCGCCGCTTCGGCTGGACCGTCTCCGACGACCCGGTCAAGATCGAGGCCGAGATCGCGGAGATCTTCCCCAGGAGCGACTGGACGATGCTCTCGCACCGGGTGATCTTCCACGGCCGCCGGATCTGCCACGCCCGCAGGCCCGCCTGCGGCGCCTGCCCGATCACCCACCTCTGCCCGGCCTACGGCGAGGGCGAGACCGACCCGGAGAAGGCGCGGAAGCTGCTCAAGTACGAGAAGGGCGGCTTCCCCGGCCAGCGGCTCAACCCGCCCGCCGACTACCCGGGCCGCCCCGCCCCGCCCGCCCCGGGCACCGCCCCCGGCACCGCCCCGGGGGCCGCCCCGGGGGCCGAGTGAGCACCGGACGGGCCGCCGGGAACGAAGCGGCACGGCGACGGCGTTGGACGACACGGGGGTGCCCATGACGCGCACGGACGAATCCACCTACGGCCCCGGCCCCGGCGGCCTGCTCGACCGCGCCGGCCTGCCCGACTGGCTCGCGCCGGTCGACCGGGCCGCCCGCACGGTCGCGCCCGAGCAGCTGAGCCGGTTCC
The DNA here is from genome assembly GCF_014650175.1 of Streptomyces termitum. Classification (GTDB taxonomy): domain Bacteria; phylum Actinomycetota; class Actinomycetes; order Streptomycetales; family Streptomycetaceae; genus Streptomyces; species Streptomyces termitum. The sequence continues at coordinate 149,433 of NZ_BMUL01000012.1, read as the reverse complement.
TGCCGCCCGAGAGCGGCGCGGGTCGGCAGTCCGCCGTGCTCGTCCTCTTCGGCGAGGGCGAGCGGGGACCCGAACTGCTGCTCATGGAGCGGTCCGGCAGCCTCCGCTCGCACGCCGGGCAGCCCTCGTTCCCCGGCGGCGCCCTCGACCCCGAGGACGGCGCCCCGGCCGACGGCGGCCTGCTGCGCGCCGCGCTGCGGGAGGCCGAGGAGGAGACCGGCCTCGACCCGGCCGGGGTGCAGCTGTTCGGCGTGCTGCCCCGGCTCTACATCCCGGTCAGCGGCTTCGTCGTCACCCCCGTCCTCGGCTGGTGGCGGGCGCCGAGCCCGGTCGGCGTCGTCGACCCCGCCGAGACGGCCCGGGTCTTCACCGTGCCCGTGGCGGATCTCACGGACCCGGCCAACCGCGCCACCGCCGTCCACCCGGCCGGCCACGCGGGGCCCGCCTTCCTCGTCTCCTCCGCCCTGGTCTGGGGCTTCACCGCCGGGGTGATCGACCGGCTGCTCCACTTCGCGGGCTGGGAGCGCCCCTGGGACACCTCGCGGAAGGTCCCGCTCGACTGGCGGTCATGACAGGCTGACCCTCCGGGCGACCGGGGACGAGAACGGCGACCGGAAACGAATCTGCGAGGCTGACGACGGTGAACGTGCTGGACATCCTGCTGCTGCTCGCGGCCGTGTGGTTCGCGATCATCGGCTACCGCCAGGGCTTCGTGGTCGGCGTCCTCTCGGTGATCGGCTTCCTCGGCGGCGGGCTCGCCGCCGCCCTGCTCTTCCCGGTGCTGTGGAACCGGCTCACCGACAACAGCGAGATCACCACCGTGGTGACCGTCGTCTTCGTGATGGCGGTCATCGTCTGCGCCTCCGTCGGCCAGGCGTTCACCACCCACCTGGGGAACAAGCTCCGCCGCCACATCACCTGGTCACCGGCGCGCGCCGTGGACGCCACCGGCGGCGCGCTCGTCAACGTCGTCGCGATGCTGCTGGTGGCCTGGCTGATCGGCTCCGCCCTCGCCGAGACCTCGCTGCCCACCGTGGGCCGGGAGGTGCGCGGCTCCAAGGTGCTGCGCGGCGTCGAGGAGGTGATGCCCGGTCAGGTGACCGGCTGGTTCACCTCCTTCCGCTCGACGCTCGCCCGCAGCGGCTTCCCGCAGGTCTTCGGCCCCTTCGCCAACGAGCCGATCACCGACGTCCTGCCGCCCGACCCGGCGCTCGCCGGCAGTCCGGTCGCGGCCCTCGCCCAGCGCTCCATCGTCAAGGTCGTCGGTACGGCCCCGAGCTGCGGCAAGGTCCTGGAGGGCACCGGCTTCGTCTTCTCCGACCGCCGGGTCATGACCAACGCGCACGTGGTCGGCGGCGTCGACGAGCCCACCGTGCAGATCGGCGGCGAGGGCCGGCTGTACGACGCGAAGGTCGTCCTCTACGACTGGCGCCGCGACATCGCCGTCCTCGACGTGCCGGAGCTGAAGGCGACCCCGCTGCGGTTCACCGACCGCGAGGCGCACAGCGGCGACGGCGCCATCGTCGCCGGCTTCCCCGAGAACGGCTCGTACGACATCCGCTCCGCCCGCGTCCGCGGCCGGATCGACGCCGACGGACCGGACATCTACCACCGGGGCGAGGTGCGCAGGGAGGTCTACTCGCTGTACACGACGGTCCGTCAGGGGAACTCCGGCGGCCCGCTGCTCACCGAGGACGGCACGGTCTCGGGCGTGATCTTCGCCCGCTCCCGCGACGACGCCAACACCGGGTACGCGCTGACCGTCGAGGAGATCCGCGAGGACATCGAACTCGGCCGCACCGCCGGACAGCAGGTCGACACGGAGGGCTGCGCCCTCTGAGGCTGCGCCTTCTGAGGCTGCGCCCTCTGGAAAGGGGGCGCCCGCCCGCTCGTGGGTGCCCCCGCGACCGGGCCGTCAGGCCGTGTCGCGGGGATGGCGGAGCCGGGCGGAGACCCAGCGGGCCCGCCGCCTCAGGATGCGGGAGATCCCGACCGCCTGCCCGCCGGGGGGACCGCTGCCCTCGGGCGGGCCTCCCCGCTCGCGGGAGCCCGGCCCGGAGGCGGAGCGGCGGTCGCGTGCCGTGTCACCGTAGTCGTGCGTCCAGCCCATACCGGGACGTCTGCCCGGGGCCCGGGGTCGGTAACCGCTCCGGGGACGGCCAATTGGAGTATGCGCGGGGCACATGGCCGTTCGACGCAAACCCGTGCGGGCCCGGCCCGTACCGGCCTCAGCGGTCGGGCTCGGGGTCCTTCAGCCAGTTGACCAGCTCCGCGGTGAAGGCCGCCGGGTCCTCCTCGTGCGGGAAGTGCCCGAGGCCGTCGAAGAGGCGCCAGCGGTACGGGGCTTCCACGTACTCGCCGGAACCGGCCGCGCTGCGGGTCCGCATCACCGGGTCCAGCGAGCCGTGCAGGTGCAGCGTCGGCACCCGCACCGGCCGCTTCATGCGCCGGTTGAACTGGATGCCGTCCGGGCGGGCCAGCGAGCGGACCAGCCAGCGGTACGGCTCGATCGAGCAGTGCGCGGTGGACGGGACGAGCATCGCCCGCCGGTACGCCTCCACCGCCTCCTCGTCGACCGGGCGCGGGCCCGACCACTCCCGGATCAGACGCCCCACCAGCTCGGCGTCGTCCGCGACGAGCTGACGCTCCGGCAGCCACGGCCGCTGGAAGCCCCAGACGTGCGAACCGGCCCGGGACTGGGAGAAGTCGGAGAGCATCGCCGAACGCCAGCGGCGCGGGTGCGGCATCGAGGAGACCACCAGCCGGCGGACCAGCTTGGGCCGCATGACCGCCGCCGTCCAGGCGAGGTAGCCGCCGAGGTCGTGGCCGACGAGGGCGGCGTCCGGCTCGCCGAGCGAGCGGACCACGCCGGTGATGTCGAGGGCCAGGTTGGCGGGGTCGTAGCCGCGGGGGGTGCGGTCGCTGCCGCCGACCCCGCGCAGGTCCATCGCGACCGCCCGGAAACCGGCCTCGGCGAGCGCCGGCAGCTGGTGGCGCCAGGTCCACCAGAACTGCGGGAAGCCGTGCAGCAGCAGCACCAGGGGGCCGTCGCCCATCTCGGCGATGTGGAAGCGGGCGCCGTTGGCGGCGACGTCCCGGTGGGTCCACGGCCCGTCGAGGCGCACGGGCCCGCCGCCTGGATTGCTGCTCTCGGGGAGGGTCATACGGACGAGCGTGCCACAGACTGGGCCTTGGCCATCGTCGCGTCCGCGTCGGGGAGGCCCTCGGGGCGCGGGTGCGGCTTCACGTTCTGCATGACGGCCGCGGTCTGCTTCGCCGAGGCGATGGACTTCTCCGGCGGCTTGACCTTCTTGAACTTGGAGACGGCGATCGCGCCGAGGAGGCCCGCGAGCAGCACGTTGAAGGCGAAGGACAGCAGGAAGCACCAGACCAGGTTCCAGCCGCCGTTGCCGTTGTGCCCGCCGGTCCAGGTGTTGATGGCGTACGCGAGCGCGAAGCTCAGCATCGGCAGCGAGAACAGCAGCACCACCAGGGCGCCGACGCCCATGACCGCGCCGATCCCGCCGCGCTTCACGTCCTGTCGCAGTTCGGCCTTGGCCAGCGCGATCTCGTCGTGCACCAGTGCGGACATCTCGGCGGTCGCCGAGGCGACCAGCTGGCCGAGGCTGCGCTCGGTTCCGTCGAACGGGTCGCTCATCGCTCTCCCTCTCCTTTTGTACGGTCCGAGTCAGATCATGCCGGACGGTCGGCCCCGTCGCTCGGTGCCCCCGCCAGACGGGCGCGCTCGCGGTGCTCCGCCGCCTTCCGCTCGTGGATCTCGGCCATCCGGAGGTGGTACGCCTCGGTGCCCTCCTCGTACACGTCGGGGATGCCGTCCCCGTCCTCGTCGCGGTCCTCCTCCGTGACGAGGAGCTGGTACTTCCTGACCCGCAGCTTGATCAGGAGGCAGGCGAGGGCGGCGGCGATCAGGGAGCCCATCAGGACCGCGGCCTTCACCTCGTCGGCGAGCGCCGGGTCGTCGGCGAAGGCGAGCTCGCCGATGAGGAGGGAGACGGTGAAGCCGATGCCGGCGAGGACGGAGACGGCGAAGACGTCCGGCCAGGACAGCTCGGGGTTGAGCTTGGCGCGGGTGAAGCGGGCGGTGAGCCAGGTGCCGCCGAAGATGCCGACGGCCTTGCCGACGACCAGGCCGAGGACGACGCCGAGGGTGACGGGCTGGGTGAACACGTCGCGCAGCGCCCCGCCGGAGACGACCACGCCGGCCGAGAACAGAGCGAAGAGGGGGACGGCGAGCCCGGCGGAGAGCGGGCGGACCAGGTGCTCGACGTGCTCGCCGGGGGAGTGCTCCTCGCCCTCGCGGGTGGTGCAGCGGAGCATCAGGCCCATGGCGACGCCGGCGATGGTGGCGTGGACGCCGCTGTTGTACATCAGGCCCCAGATCACCAGGGCCAGCGGCACGTACACGTACCAGCCGCGGACCTCCTTGCGGAGCAGGAACCAGAAGAGGGCGAGGCCGGCGAAGGCGCCGCCGAGGGCCGCGAAGTTCAGGTCGCTGGTGAAGAAGACCGCGATGATCAGGATGGCGAAGAGGTCGTCGACGACCGCGAGGGTGAGCAGGAAGGCCCGCAGGGACGAGGGCAGCGAGGTCCCGATGACCGCGAGGACGGCGAGCGCGAAGGCGATGTCGGTGGCGGTGGGGACGGCCCAGCCGTCCAGCGAGCCGCCGCCGACGGTGTTGACGAGGACGTAGACGAGGGCCGGGGTGGCCATGCCGCAGAGGGCGGCGACGACGGGCAGGGCGGCGGCCCGGGGGTCGCGCAGCTCACCGGCGACGAGTTCCCGCTTGAGCTCGACGCCGGCGACGAAGAAGAAGACGGCGAGGAGGCCGTCGGCGGCCCAGTGCTCGACGGAGAGGTTCAGGCCGAGGGCGGCGGGGCCGAAGTGGAAGTCGCTGACCGCCTCGTAGCCGTCGTGGAAGGTGTTGGCCCAGATGAGGGCGACGACGGCGGCGACGAGGAGCAGGACGCCGCCGACGGTCTCGGTGCGCAGGGCGTCGGTGAGGTGGCGGCGCTCGGGCAGCGAGAGCCGGCCCAGGAATTTGCGGTCGGTGGGGGCGGACATGACGGTGGACCTCCGGTCGGGCGGGCAGGGCAGAGCACATGCCGACCAGACTTCCCGGCGCACCTAGGTCTTTCCGCGGGCCTCCCCGCGGCGCCGTTGACGCGATCCTGTCGCGGTCCTGACGCGTTCCTTACCTTACCTAACGAGCTGGGCCAGTGTCCGGCGAGGTTCACTTTATGGCTTTATCTCCTTTTCTTCCTCGTGGAAGAGGCGCACGGGAAGGGCCCGCCCCGGTCTCCCGGGGCGGGCCCTTCTGTCGCGGCGGTGCGGCTCAGTCCTCGCTGGAGGCGGCCGGCAGCTGCGTCTGGATGAGCGACATGACCGAGGAGTCGGCCAGGGTGGTGACGTCGCCCACCTCGCGGTTCTCGGCCACGTCGCGCAGCAGGCGGCGCATGATCTTGCCGGAGCGGGTCTTCGGCAGCTCGGCCACCGGCAGGATCCGCTTCGGCTTGGCGATCGGGCCGAGCGTGGCGCCGACGTGGTTGCGCAGCTCGGCGACGAGGGCCTCGTCCTCGCTGGCGCCGCCGCGCAGGATCACGAAGGCGACGATCGCCTGGCCGGTGGTCTCGTCGGCGGCGCCGACGACGGCCGCCTCGGCCACCGACGGGTGGGAGACGAGCGCCGACTCGACCTCGGTGGTCGAGATGTTGTGGCCGGAGACCAGCATGACGTCGTCGACGCGGCCGAGGAGCCAGATGTCGCCGTCGTCGTCCTTCTTCGCGCCGTCGCCCGCGAAGTACCTGCCCTCGAAGCGGGACCAGTAGGTGTCGATGAAGCGCTGGTCGTCGCCCCAGATGGTGCGGAGCATCGACGGCCACGGCTCGGTCAGCACCAGGTAGCCGCCGCCCCCGTTCGGGACCTCGTTGGCCTCGTCGTCGACGACGGTGGCCGAGATGCCCGGCAGCGGGCGCTGGGCGGAGCCCGGCTTGGTCTCGGTCACGCCCGGCAGCGGCGAGATCATCATGGCGCCGGTCTCGGTCTGCCACCAGGTGTCCACGATGGGGCACTTGTCGGCGCCGATGTGCTTGCGGTACCACATCCACGCCTCGGGGTTGATCGGCTCGCCGACCGACCCGAGGACGCGCAGCGACGACAGGTCGAACTTGGCGGGGATGTCGTCGCCCCACTTCATGAACGTGCGGATCGCGGTCGGCGCCGTGTAGAGGATGGTGACGCCGTACTTCTGCACGATCTCCCAGAACCGGCCCTGGTGCGGGGTGTCCGGGGTGCCCTCGTACATGACCTGCGTCGCGCCGTTGGCCAGCGGGCCGTAGACGATGTACGAGTGGCCGGTGACCCAGCCGATGTCGGCCGTGCACCAGTAGACGTCGGTCTCCGGCTTGAGGTCGAAGACGGCGTGGTGGGTGTAGGCGGCCTGGGTGAGGTAGCCGCCGGAGGTGTGCAGGATGCCCTTCGGCTTCCCCGTGGTGCCCGAGGTGTAGAGGATGAACAGCGGGTGCTCCGCCGGGAACGCCTCGGGGGTGTGCTCGGCCGACTGGCGGGCGACGATGTCGTGCCACCACACGTCGCGGCCCTCGGCGAAGGCGGTGTCCTCGCCGGTGCGGCGGACCACGAGCACGTGCTCGACCTGCGGACACTTGGTGACGGCCTCGTCGATGGCCGGCTTCAGCGCGGACGGCTTGCCGCGGCGGTAGCCGCCGTCGGCGGTCACGACCACCTTGGCGTCGGCGTCCTGGATGCGGGAGGCGACGGCGTCGGCGGAGAAGCCGCCGAAGACGACCGAGTGGGCGGCACCGACGCGGGCGCAGGCCAGCATGGTGATCGCGGCCTCGGGGATCATCGGCAGGTAGACCGCCACCCGGTCGCCCTTGCGGACGCCCAGCTCGGTCAGGGCGTTGGCGGCCCGGGAGACCTCGTCCTTGAGCTCGGCGTAGGTGATCGAGCGGCTGTCGCCCGGCTCGCCCTCGAAGTGGATGGCGACGCGGTCGCCGTTCCCGGCCTCGACGTGCCGGTCGACGCAGTTGTACGCCACGTTCAGCTCGCCGTCGGCGAACCACTTGGCGAACGGCGGATTCGACCAGTCGAGGGTCTCGGTCGGCTCGGTGGCCCAAGTCAGCCGCCCGGCCTGCTCGGCCCAGAAGCCCAGCCTGTCCGCCTCGGCCTGCTCGTACGCCTCGGCCGTCACGTTGGCGTGCGCGGCCAGCTCGGCGGGCGGCGCGAAACGCCGCTCTTCCCGGAGCAGATTGGCCAGGCTCTCGTTGCTCACGACTTCTCCCTTTCCCAGGGCGTCCTCTGTGCGTATGTGTCCCGTGTCATAGCTCATCAGCCCGATGCCCCGGGTGACAAGAGTCTCCGGGTAATTGGTTTAGACCTGTGAGTGGCCTGATGGTGGCTTGACGGGCGGTGGCCCCTTCTCCCGAGCGGAGGAAGAAGGGGCCACACAGTCTCACGGACGAGGGAACCCGAAGGTTCAGGACGCGCGGACCGGCCCCCTCGGAAACCCCCTCGCCCACGGGGCGGGGGAGGGCGGGAACGAGGGCCGGACGCGGGGCGAGGGCAGAGCCGGGGGAGGGGGCGTGGGAGGAGGTCGGGTATGGGTTCGGAGGGTGGCCGGGACCGGGAGCCCGTACGGGAACGGCCTCCCGGCCCCACCGGCGCCGGTTCAGGAGGCGCGGGCGACGGCCACCGAGGGCGGGACGCCGTGGAAGACGTCGTCGTACTCGCGCACCTCGTCCGCGTCCGACAGCAGGTACGCCTGCGCCTCGCCCACGTGGAAGTACATCCCGTGCAGGGTCAGGCTGCCGTCCGCGAGCCGCCGCGCCACCGACTCGTACGCCCGCAGGTGCTCCAGCTGCTGCACCACGTTGGTCAGGCAGAGCTGCTCGATCTCGTCCGCCGGCAGCCGCCCGGAGATCCGGGCCCAGGCGTGCCGACGGCTCGCCATCCGCTCCAGGCTCGGCAGACCGTGCCGAAGCCAGCGGCGCAGCGGGGTCGCCGGTTCGGCCGGACCGGCGCTCAGCAGGGCCTGCATCGCGCCGCAGCCGGAGTGGCCGCACACGGTGATGGACTGCACCCGCAGCACCTCCACCGCGTACTCGATCGCCGCCGCCACCGAGTCGTCGCCGCTCTCCTCGCCGGGCAGCGGCACCAGATTGCCGACGTTGCGCACGGTGAAGAGGTCGCCGGGACCACTGGCGGTGATCATGCTGGTGACCAGCCGGGAGTCGGCGCAGGTGAGGAAGAGCTGCGAGGGCCGCTGCCCCTCCCGGGCCAGCCGCGCCAGCTCGTCCCGGACCAGCGGGGCGGTGTTCCGCTGGAACGTGCCGATGCCGTGCGCCAGCTGATGGGCCGTCGGCCTTCCGGCCGAGGGCGCGGGCGCGGCGGTCGGCCGCTCACCGCACCGGTGGTTGCGCCAGGGCGTCCAGGGGTGGCAGCACGGATGCGGGGAGCCGTCCGCCGAGGGGGTCCGCGCCGGTGCGGCGGGCCCCTCCGAGGGGCCGGTCGTCTCGACGCTGCCGCCGTGGGCCAGGTGACCGGCCGTCCAGTCGTTCAGCGCCTCGTAGGCGGCGTGGTCCATGAACGAGCCGTCCAGCTCCACCGTCACCGCCGACCCCGCGGGGATCTGGTGCAGAGCCCGGCTCAGCCGGGGCACCGCGAGGAAGGTCAACTGGCCTCTGACTCTGAGCACTTGGCGCCCGTCCCGCTCCTCCCGGGTGATCCGGGTGCGGGCCAGCCGGTGCAGCGCCACCGCGACCGCGACGGCGATGCCGAGGACGACGCCCTCCAGGAGGCCGATCAGCACGACCCCGGCCAGCGTCACCGCGTAGACGACGACCTCGCGGTGGCGGGTGACGGTGCGGATGTGCGTGATGCTCACCATCTGCACGCCGACCACCATGACCAGCGCGGCGAGCGCGGCCAGCGGGATCAGGTCGAGCACGGGCACGAGCAGCAGCGCGGCCAGCACGATCCACAGGCCGTGGAGCATCGTGGAGGCCCGGCTGACCGCTCCCGCCGACACGTTGGCCACGCTGCGGACCGCGACCCCGGCGACCGGCAGGCCGCCGAGCGCCCCGGAGACCACGTTGGCCGCGCCCTGGCCGGCGAGTTCGCGGTCCAGGTTCGAGCGCGGGACGCCCCGGCCCCGGTCCGGGCGCGCCGCGACGAGCTTGTCGACGGCCACCGCCGACAGCAGCGACTGCACGCTGGTGACCAGGGTGATGGTCAGGACACCGGCGGCGATCCCGAGGACCGGCCCGTCGGGCAGCCCCGGCAGCGCGTGACTGCTCCAGGAGGGCAGGTCCACCCGGGGCACGGTCAGCCCGGTGATCACCGCGAAGAGCGTCGCGCCGCTTACGGCGACGAGGGCCGCAGGGGCCTTTCTCGCGAACCCGCCCACACGGCCCGGCAGTCGGGGCCAGGCCAGCAGGATCCCGATGGTCAGGGCGCTGATGGTGAGCGAGGCGGGCCGGGCGTGCAGCAGCTCGGAGGGGAGTCCGAGGGCGTTGTCCACGGCGGAGATGCGGGGGGTGCCGCCGAGGACGATGTGGAGCTGGGCCAGGGCGATGGTGACGCCGATGCCGGCCAGCATGCCGTGCACGATCGCGGGGGAGACCGCGAGGGCCGAGCGGGCCACCCGGAGGGCCGCCAGGGCGAGTTGGGCGAGTCCGGCGAGGACCGTGATGGCGCAGGTGGTGCGCCAGCCGTACCGCTGGATCAGTTCGGCGGTGACGACGGTGAGGCCGGCGGCCGGTCCGCTCACCTGGAGCGGGGAGCCTCCGAGCCGGCCGGCGACGAGGCCGCCGACCGCTGCGGCGACCAGACCGGCCTGGAGCGGGGCTCCGGTGGCGAGGGCGATGCCGAGCGAGAGCGGCAGCGCGATGAGGAAGACGGCGGCCGACGCGGAGACGTCCACGCCGGCGGGGAGTCGGGGGAGGCGCGGCTCCTTCGGCGGGCTGTGGGGCCGGTGGACCCGTGGCCGGGTCGGGGTGAAGAGGGTCATGCGTTTCTCCTCCTTGATCGGCTGTGATCGAACGCGAGAGCGAGAGGGGGGAGAGCGTGGCCGAGGCGGGGCCACCGAGGGTGGCCGGGGGCGCGGTCGACGGCACGCACGGTGACGTTTCCCGTGGCCGGGCGGCAACGCTGGGTAAATGGAGCGTAATGGAGTGTAAAGACTCCGGCATTATTTTCAGGGCAAATAGGGCAACAGTTCACCGGTTCCGGTGATTGGGGGTTCCCGCACCGCTTGTCGTTTCATCGTTCCGGTCGCTGTGGTGCGACGTTGACGCCGCTCGTAACTCCCAGCCCGTACCCGTGCTCCCCGTGCCCGGAGAAGAGAGAGGTGGGCGGATGTCAGCCGCCGCGAGAGGAATCACGTTCCGCAGGAAGACGCTGGCCGCCGGCGCGCTGACCGTCGCCCTGGTCACCGGCCTGTCCGGCTGCGCGGGCTCCGGCCCCGACACGGACGCCGCCCAGGGCGCCGGAGGCGCCGGTGCCGCCGCCAAGAAGGGCCCCGCCGCCGCCCCCGCCAACCCGGTCCGCCTGATCGGCGACGGCTCCACCGCCTACACGGGCGCCCAGCCGCACCAGCCGGCCTGGAAGAAGCTGAAGGCGGGCGAGGCCCCGCCGCAGTTCGTCGTCTTCTCCTGGGACGGCGCCGGCGAGGACAGCCAGAAGCTCTTCTCCCACTTCCGGAAGGTCGGCAAGAAGTACGACGCGACCATGACGTACTTCCTCAGCGGCGTGTACCTCCTCCCGGAGGAGAAGCGGGCGATGTACGACCCGCCGCAGCACTCCGCCGGCCGCTCCGACATCGGCTTCAACGATGCTCAGGGCATCCGTGACACCGTCCGCGAACTGCGCGGCGCCTGGCTCGACGGCAACGAGGTCGGCACCCACTTCAACGGCCACTTCTGCGGCGCCGACGGCGGCGTCGGCACCTGGTCCGTGGACGAGTGGAAGAGCGAGATCCGCCAGGCCAAGTCCTTCGTCAAGAACTGGAAGACCAACGCCGGCCTGCGCACCGAGCAGCCGCTCCCCTTCGACTACGACAAGGAACTCGTCGGCGCCCGAACCCCGTGCCTGGAGGGCCGGAAGAACTTCGTGCAGGCCGCCTCCGAACTGGGCTTCCGCTATGACACCAGCGGCGTCAACGACCAGATCTGGCCCAAGAAGGACCACGGCCTCTGGGACCTGTCCATGCAGCTCGTCCCGGTCCCGGGCCGCGCCTTCCAGACCCTGTCCATGGACTACAACTTCCTGGTCAACCAGTCGCCCGGCACCACCCAGGGCGACCCCGACATGCGGACCTACTGGGGCGACCAGATGCGCGACGGCCTCGTCCAGGCCTTCGAGCGCTCCTACCGGGGCAACCGGGCGCCGCTCATCATCGGCAACCACTTCGAGTCCTGGAACGGCGGCACCTACATGCGCGCCGTCGAGGAGACCATCGCCACGGTCTGCGTCCAGAAGGACGTCAAGTGCGTCTCCTTCCGCCAGCTCGCGGACTGGCTCGACGCCCAGGACCCGGCCGTCGTCGCCAAGATGCGCACGCTCAAGGTCGGCGAGGCCCCGGCGGGCGGCTGGTCCTCCTTCCTCGCGGCTCCGGCCGCCGCCCCCGCCCCGAAGCAGCCCACCACCCAGAAGTAGCCCACCACCCGGAAGTAGGCCCCCGGGCCCCGCTGCCGCGAACCGTCACCGCCGGCCCCCCGACCGGCGGTGACGGCGCGCCCCGCCCCCGCGCCCCGAGGGGGTGGGGCCGGACGGGACTGAGGCGGGACACGGGGCGCGGGATGCGGGACGCGTCAGTGGGCGTTTCCGGCGACGGTCGGCTCGCCGAGGACGAAGCCGGGGTCGACCTGGGCCGCCAGGTCCGCCCCGGTCTTCTCGTTCCCCCAGCTCTCCGCGTTGCGCAGGTGGAAGTGGACCATCTGGCTGGTGTACCGCTCCCAGTCGCGGTTCCGGTACGACGCGTCCGCCGCCGTCCGGAGGGTCCGCAGGGCCTCGTGGTTCTCCGGCTCCAGCAGGTCGAAGCGCGGCGGCCGGCCCTTCTCCATCGCGCGGACCCAGTCCGAGTGCCCCACCGTGACGAGCAGGTCCTCGCCGACCTCCTCCCGCAGGAAGTCCAGGTCGTCCGGGCCCTGCACCTTGTTCCCGACGACCTTCAGGGCGACGCCGAAGTCCCGCGCGTACTCCTTGTACTGGCGGTAGACCGACACGCCCTTCCGGGTCGGCTCGGCGACCAGGAAGGTCATGTCGAAGCGGGTGAACATGCCCGACGCGAAGGAGTCGGAACCCGCCGTCATGTCGACGACCACGTACTCGTCGGCCCCGTCCACCAGGTGGTTCAGGCACAGCTCCACCGCGCCGACCTTCGAGTGGTAGCAGGCCACACCGAGGTCCGCCTCGGTGAACGGACCGGTCGCCATCAGCCGGATCTCGCCCGCGTCGAGCCGGACGGTCCGGGCGCACGCCTCGTAGACCGGGTTCTCCTCGCGGACCCGCAGCAGCCGCGAGCCCTCCCCGGGCGGCGTGGTCTTGATCATCGTCTCGGCGGAGGAGATCCGGGGATTGCTGCCGCGCAGGTACTCCTTGATGAGCGGCAGGTGCGCACCCATCGCGGGCAGTGCGCCCGCCTCCGCCTCGGTGAGGCCGAGCGCGGCGCCCAGGTGCTGGTTGATGTCCGCGTCGACGGCGACGACCGGCGACTCGGTGGCGGCGAGGTGGCGGACGAAGAGCGAGGACAGCGTCGTCTTGCCGCTGCCGCCCTTCCCGACGAAAGCGATCTTCATATTCACCTAGCGTAGCCGCTCGAATGCGATGCGTGGTCGAGATGTATGAAGAAGACCACTCCATCGTGGGGCGGACCCCGGGGGCGCGTAGCCTCCCTACTTATGAGTACGCACGCTTCTGACCCCTTGGCCGCCCTCGGCTCCCTGCCGGGCGTCGCCGATGCGGTGGACTCCGTACGCAAGGCCGTCGACCGGGTCTACGGTCACCGCGTGATGCGCCGCCGCAGCAACGAGATCTCCTCCGAGGCCGCGCTCCGCGGGGCCCGGGGATCGGCGGCCCTGTCCGGTGCCGACTGGGCCCTGGAGGAGGTCCGCCGCCGGACCGACTTCGGCGCGGACCCCGAGGCACGCGTCGTCGGCGCCTCCCTCCGCCTGAGCGCGGAGGCGGGTCAACTGCTCTCCATCTGGCGCCAGTCGCCGCTCCGGGTGCTCGCCCGGCTGCACCTGGTCGCGGCCGGGGAGCAGGACCCCACGGTGGGCCGCCCCCGCCAGGTCGGAGAGGCGGTCACCGAGCCGCTGGTCGAGGTGCCCCTGCCCGCCCCCGACGAGGTCGCCGCCCGGCTCGACGGACTCGCGGAACTGGTCGTCGCCGGCAGCGAGGCCCCGGCCCTGGTGACGTCCGCCGTGGTGCACGGCGAACTCCTCGCCCTGCGGCCCTTCACCTCGTACAACGGGCTCGTCGCCCGAGCCGCGGAGCGGATCGTGCTGGAGGGCAGCGGCCTCGACCCGAAGGGCGTCTGCCCCGCCGAGGTCGGCCACGCGGAACAGGGCCGGGCCGCCTATCTGGCCGCCTTCGAGGGCTATCTCTCCGGCACCCCGGAGGGCGTCGGGGCGTGGATCGCCCACTGCGGGCGCTCGGTGGAGCTGGGTGTCCGGGAGTCGACGGCGGTCTGCGAGGCGCTCCAGCGCGGCGCCGCCTGAGGCCAGTCCCGCCGCGCGGCGGGACCTCCCTCACATGGGTTGCGGCGGTACCGGAACCGGTACCGCCGCCGACACGCCCACCCAGTTACCAAGCGTCCTCGATATGTGCCCATCAGGCGGGGTGCTTTGCCCTTCGCCTGGTGCGGCTGGCCCGTAATCGACGGGTCGACGTCGCGTGGGTGCCGGGTTTCTGTGCGTCAGGTCCGTGGGGCCTTCATGCTCAACAGGTGATCCTCTCGGATGTCCCAGGTCTCGCGGGCCTGCTTCCTTTCTACTCCTGTCCGACAGGAAGCGAAAGTGGTGGCTCCGCTTCCTGTCGGATCCCCCTGTGTGAGGGGCGACTGTTCAGTTGAGAAGGGGCGAGCGGGCCGTGCCCGCCGCGGACCGGCGCCGCCGGGTGGCGTACCAGACGAGTCCGGCGGTGGCCGCCGCCGCTCCGACCGCCGCCGCGGCCACGAGCGCGGGCCGGGGCGGCATCCGGAAGGCGGGCAGCCGCTGCTTGAGCCGTACCGGTCGGCTGAAGACCAGCACCGGCCATTCCCGGGCGGTCGCCTCGCGGCGCAGCGTCCGGTCCGGGTTGACCGCGTACGGGTGGCCGACGGCCTCCAGCATGGGGAGGTCGGTCGCCGAGTCGCTGTAGGCGAAGCAGCGGGAGAGGTCGTACCCCTCCGACGCCGCCAGCTCCCGCACGGCCTCGGCCTTGGTCGGGCCGTAGGCGTAGTACTCCACCTCGCCGGTGAAGCAGCCGTCCTCTCCGACCACCATCCGGGTGGCGACGACCCGGTCCGCCCCCAGCATCTCCCCGATCGGCTCGACCACCTCGGCACCGGAGGTGGACACGATCACGACGTCGCGGCCGGCGGCGTGGTGGTCCTCGATGAGGGAGGCGGCCTCGTCGTAGATGATCGGGTCGATCAGGTCGTGCAGGGTCTCGGCGACGAGTTCCCTGACCTGGGCGACGTTCCAGCCTTTGCAGAGCGCGGAAAGGTATTCGCGCATCCGCTCCATCTGGTCGTGGTCGGCGCCGCCGACGAGGAACACGAACTGGATGTAGGCGGTCCGCAGGGCGGCGCGGCGGCTGATCAGACCGCCCCGGTAGAAGGACTTGCTGAAGGTCAGCGTCGAGGACTTCGCAATGACCGTCTTGTCCAGGTCAAAGAAGGCGGCTGTGCGCGGCAAGGAGTGGTTTTCCACAACGCTGAGCATAGGTGCCCGCCATTCGGCGTACGCTGGGGCGCGTGGGTTTGCCTGAGAAGGCTCTCGGGTACACCATGGAAGTCACGGATCGTTCGCGACCGTGCTAACCCGGCCCGGCTCCTCCCCCCCCGAGTCGGCCGGAAAGACGACCCCCGCTCTCCCCCCCGGCGGGGGTCGTCGCATGTCCGGGGGCGTTTTCTCGCGTCGAGCCATCGCTCGCTCTCCTCTCTCGCGGTGCCGCCGGTCCAGGTGCTCCCGGCCCGGCGGTCTTTCGATTCGTTACACACCGTAACCAGCAGGCTGCGTTCCGGGGAGCCCCTGGGAGAGTGGTCGAGTTATTCACAGGCGGTTACTTATCCACAGTTTTTCGGTGGTCTCCGCACGATTTCTCCGGTGGCCCCACCGTGAATCCCGTCGCGAAGTGCGCGGCCGACGGGAATCACGAGAGGGGTGTGCGCGATGCAGGAGCGGACGACCGCCCGCACGAACGGAGCGGAGCACGAGGACACGGCGCGGGAGACGGGGGAGGGGCGCGGGGCCGGCCCGCTGATCGTCACCGAGGACGTCGTCCTCCTCGACGACCTGCTGCGGCTGTGCGCCGCGGCCGGCGTCGAGCCCGAGGTGCACCACCGGGTGCCCGAGCGGCGGTCCGGCTGGACCGATCCCCCGCTCGTCCTCGTCGGGGAGGACGTGGCGGCCCACTGCCGGGGCGCCGCGCGCCGGCCCGGAGTCGTCCTCGTCGGGCGCGGGGACGACGACCCGGAGGTGTGGCGGCTCGCCGTCGCCCTCGGGGCGGACAGCGTCCTGCGGCTGCCCGAGGCCGAGGCCCTCGTCGTCGGCCGGATCGCCGACGCCGCCGAGGGAGCCGGCCGGACGGCCCTGACCGTCGGCGTCGTGGGTGGCCGGGGCGGGGCCGGCGCCTCCACCCTCGCCTGCGCGCTCGCGCTCGCCGCCGCCCGTACCGGCCGGCGGACCCTACTCGTCGACGGCGACCCCCTCGGCGGGGGACTCGACGTGCTGCTCGGCGCCGAACGCGAGAGGGGAAGGCGGTGGGGCGACTTCACCGCCTCGAAGGGACGGCTGGCCGGCGGGGCCCTGGAGGAGTCGCTGCCCGCCGCCCACGGGGTGCGGGTGCTCAGCTGGGGACGGGAACCGTCCGCCGCCGTGCCGCCCGATGCCGTCCGGTCCGTGCTCGCCGCCGCGCGCCGCCGGGGCGGAACCGTCGTGGTCGACCTGCCGAGGGCCCTCGACGCGGCCGGGACCGAAGCCCTGGCCCAGCTCGACCTCGGCCTCGTCGTCGTCCCCGGCGAACTGCGTGCGGTCACCGCCGCCCACCGCGTCGCCGCCACCCTCTCCCTGGTCGTGCCCGACCTGCGGGCCGTCGTCCGAGGACCGTACGCGACGGGGCTCGACGAACGCTGGGTCGCGGACGCCCTCCGGCTGCCGCTCGTCGGAGAACTCCCCTACGACCCCGGCATCGTGCCCGACCTGGACGCGGGCACCCCGCCGGGCGCCGACCCGCGCGGACCGCTCGGCCGCTTCTGCACCGCCTTCTGGGAGCGGGCGCTGCCCTCGGGAGACGCGGCATGACGGCGGCGGGCGGTACGGAGACCGCCGCGACGACCACCCTGCGGGGCACCCGCCCCGTGCTCCCGGCCGGCGGCGCCGGACTGCTCGACGCCGTACGGCAGCGGCTCGCGGCCAGCGGCGCCGAACCCACCCCGGCCAGGGTGGCGGCCGCCCTGCGGGCCCAGGGGCGGCTGCTCGGGGACGCCGAGGTGCTGGGAGCGGCCGAGGAACTGCGGTCCGAACTGACCGGCGCGGGGCCGCTGGAGACCCTCCTCGCCGACCCGGACGTCACCGACGTGCTGGTCTCCGCGCCCGACCGGGTGTGGGTGGACCGGGGCGCCGGTCTGGAGCGGGCCCCGGTGGTCTTCTCCGACGCGGCGGCCGTACGGCGGCTCGCCCAGCGGCTCGCGGCGGTCGCCGGCCGCCGGCTCGACGACGCCCGGCCGTGGGTGGACGCCCGGCTGCCCGACGGGACCCGTATGCACGCGGTCCTCCCGCCGGTCGCGGTCGGCTCCACCTGCCTGTCGCTGCGGGTGATGCGGCCCCGGGCCTTCACCCTGGAGGAGCTGACCGCCGCCGGGACGGTGCCGCCGGGCGGCGACGAGATCCTGCGGGCACTGATCGGCGCCCGGGTGTCCTACCTGGTCAGCGGCGGTACGGGGACGGGCAAGACGACGCTCCTCGCCGCCCTGCTCGGACTGGTCGGCGAGCGGGAGCGGATCGTCCTCGCCGAGGACTCCTCGGAGCTGCGCCCCGACCACCCCCACGTGGTGCGCCTGGAGGCCCGCCCGCCGAACCAGGAGGGGGCCGGGCTCGTCACCCTGCGGGACCTGGTCCGCCAGGCCCTGCGGATGCGGCCCGACCGGCTGGTCGTCGGCGAGGTCCGAGGCGGGGAGGCAGTTGACCTGCTGGCAGCCCTTAACACCGGTCACGAAGGCGGCTCGGGCACTCTTCACGCCAATACGGCGGCCGACGTCCCCGCCCGCCTCGAAGCGCTCGGCACCGCCGCGGGGCTCGACCGGGCGGCCCTGCACAGCCAGTTGGGCGCGGGGCTCTCCGCCGTGCTCCACCTGGTCCGGGACGCCGACGGACGACGGCGGATCGCCGAGGTCCACGTTCTGGAACGGGACCGGGACGGCCTGGTGCGTACCGTGCCCGCCCTCCGCTGGGCCCCCGAGGGATTCGCGCGGGAGCGGGGCTGGCCCCGGCTGAGCGCGCTCGTCGGCGGCGCGCGGTGACCGCCTCGCAGGCCACTGTGCTCTCCTCCCTGACCCTGCTCGGTCTCGGCATCCTGCTCGCCGTCGCGCGGGAGGTCCGGTGGCGCCGGGCGGTCCGGCGGGCCGGGGCACTGCTGCCCGGTGCCCGGCCCGGGTGTGGGGGCGCCGCCGCGCGGGCGCGCGCGATGCGCTGGTGGGCGGCGGCACGCGCGCGGCCCGAATGGCTCTGCCTGCCCGCGGCCGGGGCGGTCGCCCTGCTGGGCCGGTCGCCGCTGCCCCTGGTGGCCGGAGCCGTCGCGGTCCCGCTCGTACGGCGCCGACTGCGGGCGGCGCGGCGGCGCAAGGAGCGGGAGGCGCGGTCCGGGCGGGTGGTGGCCCTGTGCGAGACGGCCGCAGGCGAGCTGAGAGCCGGCCGGCAGCCCGGGGCGGCCCTCGCCCACGCGGCCCGCCGCACCGGTGCCCTCGGCCCCGAGGAGGTGCGGGTGCTCGCCGCGGTCGGCTTCGGCGGCGACGTTCCGCAGACCCTGCGGGCGGCGGCCCGCCGGGAGGGCGCGGAGGGGCTCGCGGGGCTGGCGGCCTGCTGGCAGGTGGCCGTGGACGGCGGCGCGGGGCTGGCGGCGGGACTGGACCGGCTGGAGGCGGCACTGCGCGAGCAGGACGAGCGGCGGGCCCACCTGCGGTCCGAACTGGCGGGCGCCTGGGCCACGGTGGGCGTGCTCGCGGCCCTCCCCCTAGCCGGGATCGGCATGGGCGCGGCCCTTGGTGCCGAACCGCTGCGGGTGTTGCTGCACACCCCGGCCGGAGGGGCCTGCCTGCTGGTCGGCGGCGTGCTGGAGGCGGCCGGGCTGTGGTGGGCCGCGCGGATCGTGCGGGGAGGTGCCGGGGATGCGGCGTGAGCTGATCCGTATGGTCCCGCTGCTGGTCCTGGGGTGCTGGCTGCTCGGCCGGGGCTGGTTCCGGCTGGTGCGGGGGCGCCGTGAGCGGGGCACCAGGCGGCGCCTCGGGGAGCTGCTGGGGGCGCCGGGAGGCGCGGTCGGGGCGAGGCGCCCGGCCGGTCGAGGGACGGGCCGGCTGCGGGTCGTCGGGGCGCGGCTCAGGGCCGTACCGACGCCTGTTCTGGCCTCGGTGGCCGGTGGGGCTCTCTGCGCGGGGGTCTTCGTCGGGCCCGCCGCGGCCCTCCTGACGGGCCTCGGCGGCTCCCTCGCCGCCCGGTGGTGGCTGCGGCGGTCCGGCGGCCGGACAGCGGCCGGGGAGGACCGGGAGGCGGCCGGCCAACTCCCGCTGGCGGCGGACCTCCTGGCGGCCTGTGCCTCGGCCGGGGCCGGGCCTGGAGCGGCGGCCGAGGCCGTGGGCCGGTCCCTGGGCGGACCGCTCGGCGGGCGGTTGCTGCGCACGGCCGCCGAACTGCGGCTCGGCGGCGAACCGGCCGAGGTGTGGCGGAGGTTCGGCGCGATACCGGGTGCCGAGGGGCTCGCCCGCTGCATGGAACGGGCCGGCGCCTCCGGGGCGCCCGCAGCGGAGGCGGTGGCCCGGCACGCGGCCGGACTGCGGGCGGCGAGCGCCCGCACCGCCGCCGCGCGGGCCCACCGGGCCCAGGTGCTGATCAGCGCCCCTGTGGGGCTGTGCTTCCTGCCCGCGTTCCTCGCGGTCGGAGTGGCCCCGGTGGTGATCGGCCTGGCGTCGGGCCTGCTGAACGGCTGAGGAGGCACCACGTGAAGGAAGACCGATTCGATGAAGGGAAAACGATGGCGAACAGGGTGAACGGGATGAAAAGGGCGAACGGTGGGGTGTGGAACCGGGTACGGGCTTCGACAGGGGCGTTCTGGCGGTCCCGGCGGGCCGGGATGCGTACTGACGACGGGATGAGTACGGCCGAGTACGCCCTCGGGACCATCGCGGCGGCGGCCTTCGCCGCCGTGCTCTACAAGGTCGTGACGAGCGGGTCCGTCGCGGGCGCGCTGGAGTCGGTGATCTCGAAGGCCCTTCATGCGCCGTTCTGAACGTCCCCAGCGCCGGTACCGGCGCTGGGGGAGAGCGCGGGGCGCGGTGGACGACCGGGGCGCCGTGACCGTGGAGGCGGCGGTCGCGCTGCTGGTGCTGATGGCTTTCGCGATGGTGCTGCTGTGGGGGCTGGCCGCGTCCGCCGCGCAGATCCGGTGCGTGGACGCGGCGCGGGCCGGCGCGCGGGCGGCGGCCCGCTCGGAACCCTCCGGGGCGGTCGTGGCCGCGGCCCGTGCCACCGCCCCCGAAGGGGCCCGCGTGACGGTGGCACGGGACGGGGAGCTCTGGCGGGTGACGGTGGAGGTGTCCGCCCCGGGCCCTGGCGGGCTCGGTGTGAACCTCAGCGCCAGGGCCGTGGCCCTCGCCGAGGAGACGGTCGGGGAGGACGGCCCGCCGGTGGCCGGGACGGAACTGGGTGCCGGAGAGGCGGTCGGGGAGGGAGGGCTGTGGTGAGGAGCCGGGGAGGAGCGTGCGGAAAGGCGCGCCGGGGGCGCTCGGGGTCCCTGGGGTTCTGGGGGCTCTGGTGGCGGAGGGCGGTGGTGGGGCGCGGGGACCGGGGTGTGGCGACGGTGTGGACCGCTGTCGCGGCGTGCGCGCTGTGTGCGGTCTTCGGCCTCGTGCTGGTGCTCGGGCAGGTCGTGGCGGCCCGGCACCGGGCGGGAGGCGCGGCCGACCTGGCGGCCCTCGCCGCCGCCGACCGGGCCCTGTGGGGCGAGGCGGAGGCGTGCGCGGCGGCCGGCCGGGTCGTGGTGGCACAGGGCGCCGAACTGGTCGGTTGCCGGATCGAGGGGGAGGAGGCCGAGGTGACGGCGCGGGTGGTCCGCGGAAGGTACGCCCCCGAGGTCAGGGCGCGGGCGGGGCCGGCACCGCTCCCTCCGGGGCTGCTTCCCGAGGGCCCGCCCCTGTTCGGCTCCGGTGCGGCTGCGCGCGGTTCGGTCCGGCCGGACCAGCGCCTTCCGGACCTCCGCCTCTCGGACCTCCGCCTCCCGAAGCTCAGTCCTTCGGGTCCTCGTCCTCCGGGTCCTCGGCTTTCGGGGCCGTTCGTTCCGGAGGTGGGGGCGTCGGGGCGTGGGGGGCTTCCTTGAGGAGTTCGGTGAGGAGGCGGACGGCGCCGCGCTTGTGCAGGGGGTTGTTGCCGTTGCCGCACTTGGGGGACTGGATGCAGGACGGGCAGCCGGTCTCGCACTCGCAGGAGGCGATGGCCTCGCGGGTGGCGGTCAGCCACTCCCGGGCGGTGCGGAAGGCGCGCTCGGCGAATCCGGCTCCCCCGGGGTGCCCGTCGTACACGAAGACGGTCGGCAGCAGGGTGTCCGGGTGCAGCGGGACGGAGACCCCGCCGATGTCCCAGCGGTCGCAGGTGGCGAACAGCGGCAGCATGCCGATGGAGGCGTGCTCGGCGGCGTGCAGGGCGCCGCCGAGGATCTCCGGGGTGATCCGGGCGTCGTCGAGCTGGTCCTCGGTGACCGTCCACCACACGGCCCGGGTGCGCAGGGTGCGGGGCGGCAGGTCCAGCTTGGTCTCGCCCAGCACCTCGCCGGTGATCAGGCGGCGGCGGAGGAAGGAGACGACCTGGTTGGTGACCTCGACGGAGCCGTAGCAGAGGCGGCCCGAACCCCACGGGATCGCGGTGTCGGTCTCCAGGACGGCGATGGAGGTGGTGTCGCGGGCGGTGGTCGAGTACGGCGGGACGGCCTCTTCGACGAGGGCGACGGAGTCCTCCAGGTCCAGTTTCCGCACCAGGTAGGTGCGGCCCTGGTGGAGGTGGACGGCGCCCTCGTGGACCGAGGTGTGGGAGGCGGCCTCGTCGACCGTGCCGAGGAGCCGGCCGGTGCCCTCCTCGACGATCCGGACGGGACTGCCGCCGCCGCCCCGGATGTCGGCCAGGTCGGCCGCCCGCTCGCGGCGGGTCCAGTACCAGCCGGTGGCGCGGCGGCGCAGCAGTCCGGCCGCCTCCAGCTGGGGCATCAGACCGGGCGCGGCCGGGCCGAACAGGGGCAGGTCCGCCTCGGTGAGCGGGAGCTCGGACGCGGCGGCGCACAGATGGGGGGCGAGGACGTAGGGGTTGTCGGGGTCCAGGACGGTCGACTCGACCGGCTGGTCGAAGATCGCCTCCGGGTGGTGGACGAGGAAGGTGTCCAGCGGGTCGTCGCGGGCGACCAGGACGGCGAGGGCGCCCTCGCCGGAGCGGCCGGCCCGGCCCGCCTGCTGCCACAGGGAGGCCCGGGTGCCGGGATAGCCGGCGATAAGAACGGCGTCGAGGCCGGAGACGTCCACGCCCAGTTCCAGGGCGGTGGTGGCGGCGAGGCCGAGGAGCTCCCCGGAGTGCAGGGACCGCTCCAGGGCGCGCCGCTCCTCGGGCAGGTAGCCGCCCCGGTAGGCGGCGACCCGCCGGGCGAGGGCCCGGTCGGTCTCGGCGAGCCGCTCCTGGGCGATCACCGAGATCAGTTCGGCGCCGCGCCGGGAGCGGACGAAGGCGACGGTGCGGACGCCCTGCCGGGTCAGGTCGGTGAGCAGGTCGGCGGTCTCGGCGGTGGCGGTGCGGCGGACCGGGGCGCCGCGCTCGCCGTGGAGCTCGGTGAGCGGCGGCTCCCACAAAACGAAGACGAGCTCGCCGCGCGGGGAGGCGTCGTCGGCGACCTCGGTGACGGACAGGCCGGTGAGCCGCGCGGCGGTGTGGGCCGGGTCGGCGGAGGTGGCGGAGGCGAGGAGGAAGACCGGCTCGGAGCCGTACCGGGCGCAGATCCGGCGCAGCCGGCGCAGGACCTGGGCGACGTGCGAGCCGAAGACGCCCCGGTAGGTGTGGCACTCGTCGATGACGACGTAGCGCAGCGCGCGCAGGAAGGAGGACCAGCGGGGGTGGGAGGGGAGGATGCCCCGGTGCAGCATGTCGGGGTTGGTCAGGACGTAGTTCGCGTACTGGCGGACCCACTCCCGCTCCTCGACCGGGGTGTCGCCGTCGTAGACGGCGGGCCGGACGCCGTTGCCGAGCGGGGCGGCCAGTTCGCGGACGGCGCGGCGCTGGTCGGCGGCGAGGGCCTTGGTGGGGGCGAGGTAGAGCGCGGTCGCCCCGCGCCCGTTGGCGGCCTCGGAGCCGTCCAGGAGGGCGGAGAGGACGGGGGCGAGGTAGGCGAGCGACTTGCCCGAGGCGGTTCCGGTGGCGATCACCACGGACGCGCCGTCGAGGGCGTGCCCGGCGGCCTCGGCCTGGTGGGCCCACGGGTGCTCGATTCCGGCCTTCTCGATCGCGGCGATCACCTCGGGCCGGATGAGGTGCGGCCAGACGGCATGACGGCCCGCCCGCGCGGGCATGTGCTCCGTATGGGTGATGCGCGCGGCCCGGCTCTCGCCGTGGGCGAGCCGTTCGAGGACCCTGCCGGGGGAGGGGCGGCTGCCCGTCTCCCCGGCCGGACGACTGGGGCGGTGATTCTTGGCCATCGGTACCGAGTGTGTCACCGGCGTGACGGACAATGCTTCCAAGGCGTCGTGCATGGCTGCTGGTAAGTGATTGAATGCCATCGCGGCTGGTGATTCGTTCTCCGACTCCGCCCGGGAGATCCGAGGGGGCGAACGCCCGATAGCAAGGTGCTGGAGGATCCGTGGACCTGTCCCTGTCGACTCGCACTGTGCCCGGAGCTGGCGGCGACCGTACGGTCGTCGAGGTCGGTGGCGAGATTGATGTGTATACCGCGCCCAAGCTGCGCGAGCAGTTGGTCGAGTTGGTGAACGACGGCAGCTACCACCTGGTTGTCGACATGGAGCGCGTGGACTTCCTCGACTCCACCGGCCTGGGTGTGCTCGTCGGCGGCCTGAAGCGCGTGCGCGCGCACGAGGGTTCGCTGCGTCTGGTCTGCAACCAGGAGCGCATTCTCAAGATCTTCCGGATCACGGGCCTCACCAAGGTCTTCCCGATCCACACGTCGGTCGACGAGGCCGTCAACGCGGTCGACTGACCGGGGGATCCCATGGCCACCGTTGAACTCCGCTTCAGCGCCCAGCCCGAGCACGTCCGCACGGCCCGCCTGGTGGCGGCCGCGGTCGCCCGCCGGGCCGGGGTGGACGAGGCGGTCCTCGACGAGGTGCGCCTCGCCGTCGGCGAGGCGTGTTCCCGTGCGGTCGGACTGCACCGGAGCAACGGCGTCACCACGCCCATCCGGGTCGTGCTGACCGAGGAGGAGAAGACGTTCTCCATCGAGGTCGGTGACGAGGTGCCCGGTGCGGGTACGGCGGCGGCCACCGCCGCCGGTGTTCCGGTCGCGCGCGCCGCGGCCCCGGCCGAGGACTTCGACGACGCCGACGGCGAGGACGAGATGGGCCTCGCGGTGATCCGCGGGCTCGTCGACGACGTCGAGGTGACTGCGGGGGAGGACGGCGGCGTCCTCCGGATGCGCTGGCCCGTCCTGCCGGCCGAGGAGGACGCGGACCTCCTGTCCTGACCCGCGTTCCGCAGAGACGTACCGAGACGCCCCTCCGGCCCTGCCGGGAGGCGTACCGGGAAGAGGCCCCGCCGTCACGGCGGGGCCTCTTCGCGTGCCCGAAGCGGACCGACCGGGGCGGGGGGCCGACCGCGGAGGTCGCCGCGGCCTTCGCGCGGGCGCTCCAAGCGGCTTCCGGCAGGCGTCTCCTGACGTGGCGTCCGTCTCATTCCTGGAGGGCGGCGGGTGGCCGCAGCCCCGGTACGGCTTGGTTCAAAAGGATTCAACACGGGATCAAACCCTCGTGCGAAAGAGGGAAGTGGTGCGCGCGCCGTGTAAGTTCCGGGGGCGAGAGTCTTGGAAGGGACCGATCCGGTGAACAAGAAGCTTGCGGCGGCGCTGTCCGGCAGTGCGGTACTGATGCTCGTGCTGTCCGGTTGCAGCGAGGACGAGGGCGACAAGGTGAACGACTGGGCCAAGTCGTTCTGCGACCAGGCGAAGCCTCAGATCCAGAAGCGTGCGGACGCCCACCAGATCATCATCTCGACCGCGGCGGACAGCCGTCCGGCGGAGATCCAGGCCGCCGACTCCAAGGCGTTCAAGGACATCGCGGACGCGGACCGGGCGCTGGCCAAGGCCGTGGAGAGCGCCGGTGTCCCGCCGGTCGAGAACGGTGACAAGGTCCAGAAGGACGTCGTCGCGGAGCTGAACGCGACCGCGACCGCCTACGACGGGCTGAAGAAGCAGGTCGACGCGCTCGACCCGGCGAACCAGCAGAAGTTCGCCGAGGGGCTGAAGGACGTCGCCGACGGCCTCACCAAGATCGAGAAGATGGACCAGAACGCCCTGGCCAACCTGGAGAGCGGCGAACTCGGCAAGGCCATGGCCAAGCAGCCGGGCTGCCAGAAGCCGACCCCGGCGGTCCCGAAGACGCCGTCCGGCTCCGCCTCCCCGAAGGCCGGCGCCACCGCCGCGCCCGCGCCGAAGACCGGCGAGGGCTCGGACAAGGCATCGGAGTCGTCGGACTCGTAGTCCCGGGTACGGCCCCGCCTCCCGGCCCCGCCTCCCGCCTCCGGCTCACGGCCCCCGGCACGGGCGCCGGGGCCGTCGGCCGGTCCGTCAGATGCCGCTTCCCGCACGGGGGATGCTCCTTCGGGAGTTCCCAGGGGTGTCCCCGGCGGGCTTCGGTGGGTGCGGCTCCAGGGGTTCCCGGAGACGGCCTGTGGGGGCTTCCGGAGGCATTCCTGGGTCTCCGGAGGCCGGGGAGCCTCCCCGGGGGCGGTCGCTGGTTCTCTCCGGGCCCGGGGCCGGGGCCTGTCGTCACGCGGTCGGGGCCGGGCCGCAGGCGGTCGCCGGGAGGCTCCGGAGGGCGGGCGCCGGACTGTCGGGCGCCGCGTTGTCACCCGCGGCCGTCACAATGGAACGCGTGAGTACGCCCAGCCTGACCACCAGCCTTCCGGTGCCCGCGCACGCCGCCCGACTGCGCGAGGCCCTGCTCGCCGCCGCCTTCACCGCCGACGGCCTGCTCGACCTGCTCGGCGCCCCGGCCTACGCGGCGCTCGCCCGCAGCGAGACCGTCCCCGCGCTGCGCGCCACCCGGGGCGACTCCCCGCTGGAGACCCTCGTCCGCCTCTTCCTGCTCCAGGAGGCCGTCGCGTCCGACCGGGCCGCCGCCGCGCTCCCGCTGGACGAGGCCCTCGCCGACGGCTGGGTGGTCCGGGAGGACGGCGCCGTGCGCGCGACCGTCGACGTCCGGCCGTACGGCGGACCGGACGGCGAGGACTGGTTCATCGTCTCCGACCTGGGCTGCGCCGTCGGCGGCGCCGGCGGCATCGGGAAGAAGGAGGAAGGGGTCGTCCTCGGCGTGGGCGGCGCCTCCACCACGCTCGCCGGCATCACCGTCCGCACCTCGGTCGCCGCCGCGCTCGACCTCGGCACCGGCTCCGGGATCCAGGCCCTGCACGCGGCCCGGCACGCCACCCGGGTCACCGCCACCGACCTCAACCCGAGGGCCCTGGACTTCACCCGCCTCACCCTCGCCCTGTCGGGCGCCCGGGAGGCCGCGCTGCTGGCCGGTTCGCTTTACGAGCCGGTCGACGGCGACACGTACGACCTCGTCGTCTCCAACCCGCCGTTCGTGATCTCCCCCGGCTCCGGGCTCACCTACCGGGACGGCGGGATGAGCGGCGACGACCTGTGCCGCACCCTCGTCCAGCAGGCCGGGGAGCGGCTGAACGACGGGGGGTACGCCCAGTTCCTCGCCAACTGGCAGCACGTCGAGGGCGAGGAGTGGCAGGACCGGCTGCGCTCCTGGGTGCCGCGCGGCTGCGACGCCTGGATCGTCCAGCGCGAGGTGCAGGACGTCACCCAGTACACCGAGCTGTGGCTGCGGGACGCCGGCGACCACCGCGGCGACCCCGAGGCGTACCGGGCGGCGTACGGCCGCTGGCTGGACGCCTTCGAGGAGACCGGCACCAGGGCGATCGGATTCGGCTGGATCACCCTGCGGCGCGATCCGGCGGTGGCCGCCGGGAAGGCCGAGCCGTCGATCGTGATCGAGGAGTGGCCGCACCCCGTGGAGCAGCCGCTCGGGCCGCACGTGCGGGCGCACTTCGAGCGCCAGGAGTACCTGCGGGACCACGACGACGCGGCACTCTTGGAGGACCGCTTCACCCTCGCCCCCGAGGTGGTGCAGGAGCAGGTCGGACTGCCCGGCGCCGAGGACCCCGAGCACGTCGTGCTCCGGCAGAACCGGGGGATGCGGCGCGCCACCCGGGTCGACCACGTGGGCGCCGGCTTCGCGGGCGTCTGCGACGGCACGCTCAGCGCGGGCCGGATCCTCGACGCCATCGCCCAGCTCATGGGCGAGGACCCGGTGCTGCTGCGGGACCGCACCCCGCAGGCGATCCGGCTCCTCGTCGAGGAGGGCTTCATCACCCCGGAGTCCCTGCTTCCGGAGGGGGCGGCCGGGGAGTGACGGCGGGACGGCACTGGCGTGAAGACGCCGACGGGGAGTGTCGGGCGGTGCGTCGCGCGAGCCGGCGCGAGGGGCGGGGGACGAGGCGGGGACGGGTGCGGTGACGGGGGTGCGGGCCGGGCCGTAGAGGGCGGAACGGGGGCGCGGTACGGCGGGTTCCGGAGGGCTTTTCCGTGGAGCCGCGCGGTCCGGTCCGTGCCGTTCACCCGGAGTTCGCGTCCCTGACGCCACGGGGTGTCAGCCTCCCTGCGGGAGACACCCACCGCCCGGCCGAGAGGGCGGGTACGGCGCCGGGACGGGAAGCGGGTACGGGCATGGAGAGCGGGCCGGCGATCTTCGCGGGAACGGCGTTCGCGCTGTTCGGGGGCGCGTTGCTGCTGTGGACCACGGTCCGCGTCCGGCACGGCGAGCCCGTCGTCCTCGGTGTCGCGCCCCGGGCCGCCGCCGCCCTCACGGGCCTCGCCGGCGTCCTCTTCCTCCTCCTCGGCGTCTGGTGCTTCGGCCGGATCTGAGACCACCGCCGGAGCCCCGCCCGGAAGCGTGACGGGACGTCCGTCCGTGAGCCCGCCCGGAAGCCCCTCCGGAGGCGTACCGGGGCCGCGCCGGGGGGTCGGTCCCGCTGCCGCGGGGCACGTGCCGGGAGCGGGGCTGAGACGCGCGGCACACCTCGCCGCCCCGCCGGTCCGGCCGTCCGGGCGGCAGGAAGGGCAGGAGTCGGGTTACCGTTCGAGTGGCCGTTGCGGGCTTTCGCCGTTTGACACGGGGGCGGGTTGTACCGTCACACTCCGCAGCGACGGGAGCGTCACCGTCCGTGGTGCTGCCGTGGGCGCCCAGCGTCGTACCGGCGCTGCCGCGCGTCGCCAGCGCCGTACGGGCCGGCCCCTGGCCCGCACGGGCCCGTACGGGCCTGGAGAGTGTCGACCGGAGAGAAGAGCGAAGTTGTCCCCGACCAGCGAGACCGCACACGGCGGCCGCCGACTCGTCATCGTCGAGTCGCCTGCCAAGGCGAAGACGATCAAGGGCTACCTCGGCCCCGGCTACGTCGTCGAGGCGAGCGTCGGGCACATCCGCGACCTCCCGAGCGGTGCCGCCGAGGTGCCGGAGAAGTACACCGGAGAGGTCCGCCGCCTCGGCGTCGACGTCGAGCACGACTTCCAGCCCATCTATGTCGTCAACGCCGACAAGCGGGCCCAGGTCAAGAAGCTCAAGGACCTGCTCGCCGAGTCGGACGAGCTCTTCCTCGCCACCGATGAGGACCGCGAGGGCGAGGCCATCGCCTGGCACCTCCAGGAGGTCCTCAAGCCCAAGGTGCCCGTCCACCGGATGGTCTTCCACGAGATCACCAAGGACGCCATCCAGCAGGCCGTGCGCAACCCGCGCGAGCTGAACAAGCGGATGGTCGACGCCCAGGAGACCCGCCGCATCCTCGACCGGCTGTACGGCTACGAGGTCTCCCCGGTCCTGTGGAAGAAGGTCATGCGCGGCCTCTCCGCCGGTCGCGTGCAGTCCGTCGCCACCCGGCTCGTCGTCGAGCGCGAGCGCGAGCGCATCGCCTTCCGCTCCGCCGAGTACTGGGACCTCACCGGCACCTTCTCCACCGGCCGCCCCGGCGACCCCACCGACCCCTCCTCGCTCACCGCCCGCCTCGCCGCCGTCGACGGCAAGCGCGTCGCGCAGGGCCGCGACTTCGGCGCCGACGGCCGGCTCAAGAGCGAGAGCGTGCTCCACCTCGACGAGGAGAAGGCCCGCGCGCTCGCCGCCTCCCTCGCCGACACCCGCTTCGCCGTCCGCTCGGTCGAGTCGAAGCCGTACCGCCGCTCCCCGTACGCGCCCTTCCGCACCACCACCCTCCAGCAGGAGGCCAGCCGCAAGCTCGGCTTCGGCGCGAAGGCGACCATGCAGGTGGCGCAGAAGCTGTACGAGAACGGCTTCATCACCTACATGCGTACGGACTCCACCGTCCTCTCCGACACCGCCGTGGCCGCCGCGCGCGCCCAGGTGACGCAGCTGTACGGCGCCGGCTACCTGCCGGAGAAGCCGCGCGTCTACGCCGGCAAGGTCAAGAACGCGCAGGAGGCGCACGAGGCGATCCGGCCTTCGGGTGATCGTTTCCGCACCCCGGCCGAGACCGGCCTCACCGGCGACCAGTTCAAGCTGTACGAGCTGATCTGGAAGCGGACCGTCGCCTCCCAGATGAAGGACGCCACCGGCGACTCGGTCACCGTCAAGATCGCCGGCACCTCCGCCGACGGCCGCGACGCCGAGTTCTCCGCCTCCGGCAAGACGATCACCTTCCACGGCTTCATGAAGGCCTACGTCGAGGGCGCCGACGACCCGAACGCGGAGCTCGACGACCGCGAGCGGCGCCTCCCGCAGGTCGCCGAGGGCGACGCGCTCTCCGCCGTGGAGATCACCGCCGACGGGCACGCCACCAAGCCGCCCGCCCGCTACACCGAGGCCACCCTGGTCAAGGAGCTGGAGGAGCGCGAGATCGGCCGCCCGTCGACGTACGCGTCGATCATCGGCACCATCCTCGACCGCGGCTACGTCTTCAAGAAGGGCACGGCCCTCGTGCCGTCCTTCCTCTCCTTCGCCGTGGTCAACCTGCTGGAGAAGCACTTCGGCCGGCTCGTCGACTACGACTTCACCGCCCGCATGGAGGACGACCTCGACCGCATCGCGCGCGGCGAGGCCCAGTCCGTGCCGTGGCTGAAGCGCTTCTACTTCGGCGAGGGCGAAGCGGCCGGCGGCGCTGCCGACGCCGGGAACGGCGACGGCGACCACCTCGGCGGCCTCAAGGAGCTCGTCACCGACCTCGGCGCCATCGACGCCCGCGAGATCTCCTCCTTCCCCGTCGGCGACGGCATCGTGCTGCGCGTCGGCCGCTACGGCGCCTACGTCGAGCGCGGCGAGCGGGACCAGGAGGGCTACCAGAAGGCCGACGTCCCCGAGGACCTCGCGCCCGACGAGCTCACCGTCGCCTACGCCGAGGAACTGCTCGCCAAGCCGAGCGGCGACTTCGAGCTGGGCGCCGACCCGGTCAGCGGCCACCAGATCGTCGCCAAGGCCGGCCGGTACGGCCCGTACGTCACCGAGATCCTGCCCGACGACGTCCCGAAGACCGGCAAGAACGCGGTCAAGCCGCGCACCGCCTCCCTCTTCAAGACGATGTCCCTGGACACCGTCACCCTGGAGGAGGCCCTCCAGCTCATGTCACTGCCGCGCGTCGTCGGCACCGACGCGGAGGGCGTCGAGATCACCGCGCAGAACGGCCGGTACGGCCCGTACCTCAAGAAGGGCACCGACTCGCGGTCGCTGACCAGCGAGGACCAGCTCTTCAGCATCACGCTGGACGAGGCGCTCGCCATCTACGCGCAGCCCAAGCAGCGCGGCCGGGCCGCCGCCAAGCCGCCGCTGAAGGAGCTGGGTACCGACCCGGTCAGCGAGAAGCCCGTGGTCGTCAAGGACGGCCGCTTCGGCCCGTACGTGACCGACGGCGAGACCAACGCGACCCTGCGGACCGGCGACAGCGTCGAGACCATCACCCCGGAGCGCGGCTACGAGCTGCTCGCCGAGAAGCGCGCCAAGGCCCCGGCCAAGAAGACCGCCAAGAAGGCCCCGGCGAAGAAGACCGCGGCCAAGAAGACGGCCGCGAAGAAGACCACGGCCGCGAAGACCACCGCCGCCAAGAAGACGGCGGCCAAGAAGACGACCACCGCGAAGAAGACCACGGCGGCGAAGAAGACGACCGCGTCCTCGGCACCGCAGGACTGACGGCGGGGCCGGTCCTCCGCCGGGTCGTCCGCGGGGGCACGGGTATGGAAAGTGCCGCTCTCCACCCATGGAGAGCGGCACTTTCCATACCCGTCCTCGCACCTCCCCGAGGGGGCGGAAGCGGGCCCTCCCGGCCCCCTTCCGGCCTCCTACGTTTGTTCGGACGGACGCCCCGGGGAGCAAGCCCGTCCGGATAGGGTGGACGGATGACGCGAGCAGAGCAGCAGCCAGACCGCCTCGGCGATTCCGACGCCGCCCTCGTCGCGGATTCCAGGGAGCGCGCCGTGCGGGCCCTCGTCCGCCACCTCCCGCTGCGCCGCCTCTGGAGCGCCCAGCTCCTCGGCGGCGTCGGAGACGCCCTCGCCCTCCTCGTCCTCGTCCTCCTCGGCCTCCAGGCCGCGGCGGCCCAGGACGCGTTCGGCGGCGGACCGCGCGGGCTCGCCTTCGCCGTGGCCGCCGTCGTCGGCGCCCGGCTGCTCGCCACCGTCCTCTTCGGCGCCGTCCTGCTCGGCCCGCTCACCGCCCTGACCGCGCCCGGCGGCGCCCTCGACCGGCGCTGGACCATGATCGGCTCCGACGGGCTGCGGATCGCGCTGCTGGTCATCGCGCCCCTGTGGGTCGACTGGACCCCCGGCGACGCCCTGTGGTTCCTGCTCGGCACCGTCTTCCTCACCGGCTCCGCCGAGCGCCTCTGGACGGTCTGCCGCGACGGCGCCGCGCCCGCGCTGCTGCCCGCCGCGCCCGTCGAGGGCGACGCCGTCCGGCCGCTTCCCGACCACCTCGGCGCCCTGCGCACGCTCAACCAGCGCACCGCCTTCCTCGCCGTCCCGGCCGCCGCCGCCGTCCTGCTCGCCGCCACCCTGGTCGGCAACCTGCTCGGCTCCGGCATCGACTGGTTCTCGCTCCACCAGGCCGCCCTCGGCGCGTACGTCGCGGCCGGTCTCTTCGCCGCCTCCGTCAGCGTCCTCGCCGCGATGACCCTGCCCGGCGGGCAGACCCCGCGCCCGCGCTCGCCGCTGGAGGGGCTGCGCCGCCCGGCCGCCGAGAAGGGCCGCACCGGAGCCGTACCGCTGCTCGTCCTGGCCTGCGCCACCGTCGCCGGTGCCATCGCCGCCGCGGCCTCGCTCGCCGCGCTCCACGCCGGGGACCTCGGCGGCGGGCCCGTCACGTACGCCCTGCTCGTCCTCGCGCTCAGCGGTGCCACCGCCGTCGGCATCCGCACCGCCCGCTCCGTGCTCCCCGTGCTGTCCCGGCGCCGGATGCTCGCCCTGGCGACCGCCGTCACCGGCGTCGCCCTGATCGCCGTCGGCCTCGTGCCCGACACCGCGACCGTGCTCCTCCTCGCCGTCCTCGCCGGATACGCGGCGGGCGTCGCCGCCCACACCGGGCACGTCCTGGTCGACCAGGAGACCGAGGAGCCGCACCGGGAGCGCGTCACCGCCCACCTCCAGGCCACCGCGCGCGTGGGCATCGCCCTCGGCGCGCTCGCCGCGCCGCTGCTCGCCGCCGCGATCGGCCCGCACCGCCTCGCCTCCGCCTCCGGGACGTTCGTCTTCGACCACGGCGGCGCCGCCTTCACCCTCGTCCTCGTCGGGGCGCTGCTGCTGCCCGTCGCCGCGCTCGTCCTCGCGAAGACCGACGACCGGGCGGGCGTCCCGCTCCGCCGCGACCTGCGCGACGCGCTGCGCGGCGGCGACCCGGCCCAGGCCCCCGCCGCGACCGGCTTCTTCATCGCCCTGGAGGGCGGCGACGGCGCCGGAAAGTCCACCCAGGTGCAGGCCCTCGCCGACTGGATCCGCGCCAAGGGCCACGAGGTCGTCGTCACCCGCGAGCCCGGCGCCACCCCCGTCGGCAAGCGGCTCCGCTCGATCCTGCTCGACGTGTCCTCCGCCGGACTGTCGAACCGCGCCGAGGCGCTGCTGTACGCCGCCGACCGCGCCGAGCACGTCGACTCCCTGGTCCGGCCCGCCCTGGAGCGGGGCGCCATCGTCATCTCCGACCGGTACATCGACTCGTCCGTCGCCTACCAGGGCGCCGGCCGCGACCTGTCCGCGACCGAGATCGCCCGCATCTCCCGCTGGGCCACCGGCGGCCTCGTACCGCACCTGACCGTGCTCCTCGACGTCTCGCCGGAGACCGCCCGCGAGCGGTTCACCGAGGCGCCGGACCGGCTGGAGTCGGAGCCGCCCGAGTTCCACGCGCGCGTGCGGGCCGGATTCCTCGCCCTCGCCGCCGCCGACGCCTCCCGCTACCTCGTCGTCGACGCGGGCCAGGAGCCCGAGGCCGTCACCACCGTCGTCCGGCACCGGCTCGACCGGATGCTGCCCCTCTCCGAGGCCGAGGTGAAGGCCGCGGAGGAGGCCCGCCGGAAGATCGAGGAGGAGGCGCGGCGCAAGGCCGAGGAGGAGGCCGCCCGCAAGGCCGAGGAGGAGCGCCTGGAGCGCGAGCGCCAGGCCCAGCTCGCCAAGCTGCGCGCCGAGGAGGAGGAGCGCAAGCGGCGCGAGGAGGAAGAGGCGCGCCGCCTGGAGGCCGAACGGCAGGCCGAGGAGGCCCGGCGCAAGGCCGAGGAGGCCCGGATCGCCGCCGAGGAGGAGGCCCGCCGCCGCGCCGCCGAGGAGAAGGCCCGCCAGGAGGAGCAGGAACGACTCCGCAAGCAGGCCGAGGAGGAGGCCCGGCTGCGCGCCGAGGCCGAGGCGCTCCGCCAGGAGAAGCAGCGCAAGGCCGAGGAGGCCCTGCTCCGCGCGGAGGAGGCCCGCCGGGTCGCCGCCGCGGCGGCCGCCGCCAAGGCGGCCGAGGAGGCCGCTGCGAAGGCGGCGGCGGAGAAGCTCGCGGCCGAGGCCGCCGCGAAGGCCGCCGCGGAGAAGGCCGCCGCCGAGCGGGCCGAGGCCGAGAAGCGGGCCGCCGCCGAGAAGGCCGCCCGCGCCGCCGCCGAGGCGAGGGCCGCGGAGGAGCGGCGGGCCGCCGAGGCGAAGGCCGCCGCCGAGCGGAAGGCGCTGGAGGAGTCCGCCAACGAGGTCACCGTCCAGACGCCGATCGTGCGGCTGGGCAAGGACGACGGCGCCGGTGGTACGGGCTCCGCCCCCGCCGTGTCGCCCAACGAGGTGACCGTGCCGACCCCGGTCGTACGGCTGGACGACGAGACGGCCGTCCTGCCGCAGATCCGCGAGGACGGGACGGCCGTACCGCCGAAGGCCGGGGAGGACGAGACGGCCGTTCTGCCGCAGGTCCGCGAGGACCGCGGTGGGCGGGACGGGGGGAACGGCCGGTCCGGGCGTCAGGACGGCGGAAGCGGCCGGTCCGACCCGGCCGACCGGGTGCCGCGCGACTTCTTCCGCGACGAGCGGGACGCCGACGCCGAGGGCGGCCGCTCCGGCGACGTCACCCGCGAGCTGCCCCGGCTCGACGAGGAGGGCCGCCCGCGCCCCCGCTCCGACTGGGCCGAGGACACCCCGCTGGACGACCTGCCGACCCTGGCGGACGAACTGTTCGGCGCGTACGAGGACGAGGACGGCGCCCCGGAGGACGGCCGCCGGCGCCGCTGACCCGGAGCCCGCCCGGTACTGAGGGGCCGGGCGGGCTTCCGGACCCCACCCGGACCGGAGCGGGACCGGACCGGACCCCCGCCCGGCTCGGAGCGGGACCGGAGCGGGATTGTCAGGGGGCTGCCCCACAATGGAGGGCGTACCTTCAGGAGGGGCAGACATGGCCGTATGGGACGACCTGGTCGGACAGGCGAGGGTCGAGGAGCAGCTCGCCGCCGCCGCGCGGGACGCCGACGCCCTCGTCACCGCCCAGGCCGGGGGCGGGCCCGCCCCCGAGGCGTCGAAGATGACCCACGCCTGGCTGTTCACCGGCCCGCCCGGCGCCGGCCGGGTCGACGCCGCGCGGGCCTTCGCCGCGGCCCTCCAGTGCGTGAGCCCCGACCGGGCCCTCGGCGGCGCCCCCGGCTGCGGGTTCTGCACCGGCTGCCACACCGCCCTGGTCGGCACCCACGCCGACGTGACGACGATCGCCGCCGTCGGCACCCAGATCCTCGCCGACGACATGCGCGAGACGGTCCGCAAGTCCTTCACCTCCCCGGCCAACGGCCGCTGGCAGGTCATCCTCGTCGCCGACGCCGAGCGGCTGAACGAGAAGTCGGCCAACGCGGTCCTGAAGGCCGTGGAGGAGCCCGCGCCGCGCACCGTCTGGCTGCTCTGCGCCCCCTCCGTCGAGGACGTGCTGCCGACGATCCGCTCCCGCTGCCGCCACCTCAACCTGCGGACCCCGCCCGTGGAGGCCGTCGCCGACCTGCTGATCCGGCGCGACGGCATCGACCCGGAGACCGCCCACGCCGCCGCCCGCGCCACCCAGGGGCACGTCGACCGGGCCCGGCGGCTCGCCACCGACGAGCGGGCCCGCGCCCGCCGCGCCGTCGTCCTCAAGCTGCCGGTACGGGTCGCCGACATCGGCGGCTGCTTCAAGGCCGCCCAGGAACTCGTCGACGCCGCCGCCGAGGACGCCAAACAGGTCGCCGAGGAGGTCGACGCCAAGGAGACCGAGGAGCTGAAGGCCGCCCTCGGCGCCGTGCAGGGCGGCCGGATGCCGCGCGGCACCGCCGGAATGATGAAGGAGCTGGAGGAGAAGCAGAAGCGGCGCGGCCGGCGCACCCAGCTCGACAGCCTGGACCTCGCCCTCACCGACCTCACCGGCTTCTACCGCGACGTGCTCACGCTCCAGCTCGGCGCCCGCACCCCCCTGGCCAACGAGGACGTGCGGGACACGGTGGAGCGGATCGCCCGCGGCACCACCCCGGAGCGGACCCTGCGCAGAGTGGAGGCCGTCCTCGCCTGCCGCCGCGCCCTCGACCGGAACGTGGCACCGCTGCTCGCGGTGGAGGCCATGACGATGGCGCTACGGGACTGAGGCAGCGGGCGCCTGACGGTACGGCCCCGGGGGCGCACGACCGGCCGGATCAGGGCCGTACGACCGGCGATTGGACACGCTCCGTACCCTTCCGGATACGCTCCGGGGATGGACTCCAGGCGTTTGCTCCGTACCTCCGCCGCGGCCGTCGCCGTCGCCGGACTGATCCTCTCCGGCTGCACCGGGGGCAGCGACGCGGCGTCGCCGACGGGGTCCGCGACCCGGGCGGCCGGCGGCGCGTCCGCGACACCGGGCCCCGCCTCGCCCGCCCCCTCGCCCGAGGAGCTGAAGAAGTACTACGGGCAGAAGCCGGCCTGGCGCGACTGCGGCGTCTCCGGTTTCCAGTGCGCGACCCTGCGCGCCCCGCTCGACTACGCGAAGCCCGCCGGGCCCGAGATCGAGCTGGCGGTCTCCCGGGTGCGGGCCACCGGACCGGGCGAGCGGATCGGCTCGCTCCTGGTCAACCCGGGCGGGCCGGGCGGCTCGGCCGTCGGCTACCTCCAGGGGTACGCGGGCATCGGCTACCCGGAACCGGTCCGCGCCCGGTACGACATGGTGGCCGTCGACCCGCGCGGCGTCGCCCGCAGCGAACCGGTCGCCTGCCTGACCGGCCCGGAGATGGACGCGTACACACAGGTCGACCAGACCCCGGACGACCAGGCCGAGGTCAACGCCCTGACGGCCTCCTTCAAGCGCTTCGCGGCCGGGTGCGAGAAGCGCACCGGCGCGGTCCTGCCGCACGTCTCCACCGTGGAGACCGCCCGCGACATGGACATCCTGCGGGCGGTCCTGGGCGACGCGAGACTCCACTACGTGGGCGCCTCGTACGGCACCTTCCTCGGCGCCACCTACGCCGAACTGTTCCCCGGGCGGGTCGGCCGGCTCGTCCTCGACGGGGCGATGGACCCCTCGCTCTCCGCGCTCGACCTCAACCGCGACCAGACGGCCGGCTTCGAGACCGCCTTCCGGGCCTTCGCCGCGGACTGCGTCGCCCGGCCGGACTGCCCGCTCGGCACCGGAACGGTCGAGTCCGCCGGGCAGGCGCTGCGGAAGTTCTTCCACGCCGCCGACGCCGCCCCCGTCCCCACCGGCGAGAAGCGCGCGCTCGGCGAATCGCTCGCCACCACCGGCGTCATCGCCGCCATGTACGACGAGGGCGCCTGGCCCCAACTGCGCGAAGCCCTCACCCGGGCCATCGGCGGCGAGGGCTCGGCCCTGCTGGCCCTCGCCGACAGCTACTACGAGCGGGAACCCGACGGCACCTACTCCAACCTCATGTACGCCAACGCCGCCGTGAACTGCCTCGACCTGCCCCCGGCCTACCAGGGCCCGGCCGACGCCGCGAAGGCCGCCCCGTCCTTCACCGAGGCGTCCCCCGTCTTCGGCGAGGGCCTCGCCTGGGCCGCCCTGAACTGCACCTACTGGCCCACCCCGGCCACCGGCCGCCCGCACCGCATCACCGCCGAGGGCGCGGCCCCCGTCCTCGTCGTCGGCACCACCCGCGACCCCGCCACCCCCTACAAGTGGGCCCGGTCCCTCGCGGACCAGCTCTCCTCCGGCACCCTCCTCACCTACGAGGGCGACGGCCACACCGCCTACGGCCGCGGCAGCGACTGCGTCGACACCGCCATCAACACCTACCTCCTCGAAGGCACCCCGCCCACCCCCCGAAAGCGCTGCTCGTAGCCCCGCCCGGGGGTGGTCGGACCGCCCCCGGAAACTGTGTAGACTTGGCGACGCTGCTGCACCCACCATGGTGTCGCGCAGCATGCCGCCTTAGCTCAGTTGGCCAGAGCAACGCACTCGTAATGCGTAGGTCTCGGGTTCGAATCCCGAAGGCGGCTCAGGTTGAACCCCAGGTCAGGCGTATGATCTGGGGTTTCTTTTTCCGTTGACCTTGAAATCTCGGCAAATCGGGCACCCCCCTGTCTGTGCATCGTAATGCGTAGGTCGAAGGTTCGATTCTGTGACGAGACCGACGGTCCAAGACTCTGAACTGGTCTTTTGCTTGCCGGTAGGGGCAGGCCAGGTTGGCACAACGGATCCTCGTGGACAACCGGTGGACAGCCGTGCGTGAAACTCCGTCAGAAACTCTCGTCACCCCCTGGCCAACGGGTGAAATTCACCGGTCTCCGAGGGGCCGTCGGCGGCGTCGGGACTGTTTGGTTCTGACATGGATCGATGGCGAGAAGGTCGGATCACGGACGCGCGTGTGCGCAGGAGGTCGTTGAGGATGCACACCGGCGATGCCGAGTGCACTGCCAGCCGGGCGTCGAGCGCTGTCTCCCACTGCTCAGTCACTCCAATCATGAGGCGCTTGTGCATGCCAGGGGTGACGTGGGCATTGAGTGCTGAGACAGAGCCGTCAATGTGGCCCCTTCGGTTGTCCATGAGGACCCTCCCGGTGCCCGGGTCTTCCATCTAGGTTCGATGGGTGTGACACAGCCCGTGAGGTGTGAGGCCCTTGGCGGTCGAGAGCCAGCAGGCGTTGGCCCGGTTGCTGGCGCCGCGTCCTCGGGCTGGAACGCCGGGCCAAGGCTTGCCGAGCAGGCGTACGGGGCGGGCTTCTTGCAGTGCCTTCTTTGGATACCAGCCCAAGACTGCGAGGGCGAACAGCCAACTCGCGAAGATCCGGCTCCACGCCGTTCGCGTCGCCATCAGGGCAGGGCCCCTGCCTTGCTCAGGACGGACAACCCGCTATACCGGGTGTCTCGCCACAGACTGGCAGGAAAGGCAGTGGATACTCGAGACGGTAGCTGACCGTCTTGGCACACACGGCTTGTCTCTTCAGCCATGATGCTCACATGGCCACCATCCAGTCAGCAGCCGAGATCGCATCCCTCCTGGAGCGACTCAATGGGAAGAAGATCGCCGCGCTCCAGGTGCTCGGCGTCAACTCTCTCAAGTCCGTTTCACCTCTTCCAGACGCGCTCGTGGGGGAGGCAGTGGCAGAGGTGGACGTCGCTGAGCGCATCATCACCATGCACACGGCCGGCCACCGCATCTCGTTCGATCTGCAACGTACGGGCCGGGTCGTAATGCTCGAATCTGCCGAGCCCTACCAGCATGTTGCTGGGGTTAGCCGCCCTACGGTCCGCCTCCTCACGGCTGACGGATCAGGCATGGACCTGACCGAGCCAGCTAAGACGAAGCGGATCACAGTCACGATCGTGACCAGGTCTGAGTGACGTTGCCGCACCGTATGACTGGCTTTCCAGGCGTCCTCGATGCAGCTACTCTCGACGCAGGAATCTGAGCAAGTCATCGGGAGAAGCGATGGGCCAGCAGACGCAACGCAAGGACGACCTCCTGGTCTCCTCCAACTTCATCCGCGCAGTCCGGGAGTCGGGCTACGTCAGTCTCTCGACCGCCCTCGCAGAACTCATCGACAACTCGCTCCAGGCGGTAGCGACGAAGGTCGCAGTCACGGTCACGAGGCCCAAACCAGGTGGTCTTCCGGAGATCCGTGTGGAGGACGACGGCGAAGGCATGCCACGCTCCGGGCTCGAGGCATGCCTCCGCTTCGGCGGCTCGTCACGCTTCGACGAAAGGCAGTCGTTCGGCCGGTTCGGCATGGGGCTGCCCGCCGCGTCCCTCAGCCAGGCGCGGCGAGTAGAGGTGACCTCATGGCAGAACGGTCAGGCGGCCAACCGGGTCTGCTTGGACGTTGACGCCATCGCGGCCGGGACACCAGTTGATCTTCGGGCTCGCCGTCAGCCCGGCGCCACGACGGGGTCGGGCTGCCTGGTGACCTGGCAGCACTGTGACCGTATCGAGTACCAGCGCCTCGCCTGGCTCGAGCGTGTGCTGCGGCGGGACCTTGGACGCATCTACCGCCGCTTCCTCAGCAACGGGGACCTCACGTTGACCCTCAATGGGAAGCGGGTCGATCCGGTCGATCCAATGCTTCTCACGGCGAAGATCGAGGGGCACAGCGCAAGCTTGGCGTTCGAGCCGCTCCGCTACGAACTGGCAGCGTCGTCGGGCAGGACGGCCTTCGTTACTGTCCGGTTCGCGATGCTGCCGGTGCAGCACTGGCAGCACCTGGATAACGCGACCAAGCGGCGCAGCGGCATCGTAGGCGGAGCTGGCGTCTCCATCCTCCGCGCCGGTCGCGAGATCGCGAGCGGCTGGCACCTCATGGGGGCGAAGCGCAAAGAGAACTACGACGACTGGTGGCGCTGCGAGATCGAGTTTGATCCCGTCCTCGACGAGCACTTTGGTATCACCATCAACAAGCAGGGAATCCGGCCTTCCCAGGTACTCCAGGAGGCCCTCGGGTCGGAGTTGGAGGCGATCGCCCGGCTTTTGAACTCACGTGTCCGCCAAGCTTTCGAGGAGGTCAAGTTTCGAGCGGCCACGGAGGCGTCATGCCGGGTAGCGGCGGCCGCGGATGCCGATCTGCCTGTCATTCCTACGGCGGGTAGGGGCTCGGGCGCCCTGAGCTACCGGATTGGATCCGAGCAACTCTCGATCGATAAGATGTTCGCCTCCTCTCTGAAGCGGCGCACGCTCGATGTCACACTGAACGTTGACCACCCTGCCTTCGCAGCGTTGTACCGCCCGCTCCAGAAGTTGGGTGATGAGGCGGCAGGAGAACTCCGGACTGCTCTCGAACTGTTCCTCCTGTCCTTGGCCCGCACCACAACACTCCTCAGCCGCGACGGCCACAACTGCGACGATCTCCTGCGCATGTGGAGCAGGACCTACGGACGGATGCTCCAAAAGTCATGAAAGAAGAGGCCAAGCTCGTTCCTCTCAGCCTTCCGGTCGATGCCTCCCGCCGGGAACGGCAAGGGTTCGCCCGGCTCTGCACCCAGCTTGCGAGCACGCCAGTGGGGGCTGAAGCCGTAGGCGACCACGAGCGGTGGATGAAGGCAGCCAAGATCAACAACTTGTACGACCAGCCTCTGTTTGCGGCAGCTGCTCACGTCGCCATTGATCTTGTGGATCAAGGCTGGACGGTTCGAGTGGACAGGTCTGAGGCCGTCTTTACTCCCCCTTCGGTCCACGGCGACCGCAAGGTGGAGAAGGCCCGGATCCGGCGCCAGGAGCACCTCCGCCGTGACGAACAGCTCAGAAAGAGCAGCGTTCGACGGTTCGTCGAGGGAATGGAGCGCACGCACCAGCACGGCGACCGATTGGTCTCCGTCTTCAACCTGATGCGTGACGGCCGCGAGCTGGCTGACGCGTTTCAGCGCGCCGGCGCGTCTGCCGATGTCATTAAGCCCTACATCCAAATCGTCGACTCATCGACTTGTGAACTTACTGGATTCAAACTTCACGACATCTGGCGTTACTTCCGTCACACATGGTCCAACGCCTACGCGACCGTGCCTGGTCGTTCGATGCCGATCTTGGTCCGGGACGCAGCCACCGAGTTCCACGCGGTGATCGGGTTGGCGGCCATCTCCAGCCCTGTCGTCCAGATTGCCGAGCGTGACCACTGGATGGGCTGGGAGACGGATCAGTTCCTCGAGCAACTGCAAGCTGAGCCCACTGCTGATATTGCTGGCTGGCTGGTTCAGCGGATCGAGGGCCAGCAGAGCGAGATCTACGTTGACGATCTCCTTCGTGACGGGATTCTCCAACCAACCGACCTGGCAGCGCCCACGCCCGAGGTCTTCGCTCGGCTGCGGGCCGATGCCGATCGGCACCGACAGAGGCACCACCAGGCAAGCACGATTCGTGCAGTCCGCAACATTGACCGCGAAGCGTGGGTGGAGCGCGCCGAAACTGACCTATTTCGGAGCAAGCGTTCGTCAGCGCTCGCAGAAGCCCTAGAGATCGCCAGCCTACTTGGAGGCTATCTCTCTCCGCCCACGATCGAAGGACTGACCAAGGCATTCTCGGATCCGAAGGCCCGTTCGCAGATGCGCCGAGTGGTGCGTCGCGCACGTGGAGAGAGGGTCGGTACTGTCATCGCCGACCTCACCGTCTGCGGCGCCGTGGCGCCCTACAGCGCGCTAGCGGCGGGGAAGCTAGTGGGGGCACTTGCCGTCTCGCCCCAGGTTCTGTGCGCTTACCGCGAGAAATATGCACGCCCGAGCGAGATCGCGTCGGCGATGGCCGGCCGCCCGATCCTGCGTGAGCCGCGGCTCTCCTTCGTCGGAACCACGTCGCTCTACGGCACAGGTTCAAGTCAGTACAACCGACTGTTTTGGCCTGCTGACGTCATGGGCGGTGAGAGCGACATCCGTATGGGCTTTCACGAGCTTGGACGGTCACGATCCTTCGGGACCTCTCACTTCTCCGATGAGACCGTCGACGCCCTGGTTCGAGTCTCGACGTTGCGCGGCTCGCTCGTCCGGGTCAACAGTCTCTTCGGCGAGGGTGTCAGCCCCCGACTACGCAAGGTCCGAGTGGGGCTGGCAGCGCTTGGCTGGCCCGCCAACGAGTTGCTCAAGCACGGACGCGAGCGCATCCTCTACGGGGTTCCTCTGGTCGAGAACGTGCGGGACTACTCGCTCGGCGTCGACCAGGAGCCGAGGTACCTGCTGAATCCCGAACTGACCGAAGCGGACGCGAAGGTCTCCGAGTGGTGGCTTGAGCGCTGGTGCCGACGGCGGGCCACACAGGAGCATGTTCTTGAGTCCATGCGCTCGCATCGGTTGGTACGTCCAGTGGAGCACGGTGCCCGCGTGCCGCTGCCTGTAGGAGAGGGAATGGCGGCGCCCGGCGAGGAAATGTTCCCTATCTCCAATTAAGAGACCGTTACCACCTACTCCAGACGTCGGCGCTGGCCAGCGAACTGTCTGGGAGGCATTCCGGCACGATGACTACCGACGGGACGTGCCCCGTCTCTTGCTCAAGCGCGGATGCTTGAGCACAGGAGTTGTCATGCGATCGCCTGTGTCCGCGGGCTGTGCTACACCCGGTTCCGGGGTAGCACAGCCCGCGAGGGACGGACGCTGGTGCACGGAGTGCTCTTGCTTCATGCCTCGCCCAAGTCGGGTTTTGACGATCCTGAGAGATGCTGCAGGAAGCTCGAATCGACTTCGATATCGCCCGTCAGACGCCATGCACGACGTTCGTACGAGAGGTCTCCGGTCACCGTAAAGGGCAGTTGGCGCCTATATGCCATTATTGCCCAGCCGTGATTCTCTCCAGCTAGCGGAACCTGGACTCGCAGAGTTTTTCCACTTACCTCCGCCGCGACGGTAATGATTGCTGATTCGTCGTTGCTGGATGCCGCATCATCCCGCGTGAGTG
The DNA here is from genome assembly GCF_014650175.1 of Streptomyces termitum. Taxonomy (GTDB): domain Bacteria; phylum Actinomycetota; class Actinomycetes; order Streptomycetales; family Streptomycetaceae; genus Streptomyces; species Streptomyces termitum. Next base: position 106,415 of record NZ_BMUL01000012.1, on the reverse strand, counting down.
ATTTTACGAGTCCGACCAACGTCTCCCGTCGTGTGGGCTCTTCCCTTCGTACGAGCCGCTCCCGGACTCGCGGGAGCTCATCAATCACATCGCGGTCCAGCGCAATGGTTGCTAGTCCCACGTCCGGCTTACGTTCAGCTGCTGCCCATTGGAAAGACAAGTCCAGCGAACGAAGGTGTTCGGGCTGCGACATATCTTCGAGTGATTCCACTAGACCTGCACTTAGCCCTAGCCTGCTTGGAAATTCGAGGGCCTCCTGGTCCCAGGATTGCGTCAGGCGCTTTGTGGTCTCGAGTCCTCTGGCTAGGGTCTCCATAACCCGCCGGGGGAAGGCAATAGTTGACCGCTCGAGGCTGCCGATAGCCTCGGGGCTAGGGTCTCCCAGGCGTGTTACGACAGTGAACACAAAACTGCCACGCTTCGTGTGTCCAAGCCGTACGTCTTCATCCAGGAATTCTCCTACTGCTGCTGGCCTGCGTCCCTTATGCGAGTGATGGGGGTCAGCGGTTGTGGTTGCTGCTGCCCTCATCATCTTGTAGATAGCTTGCAGCGTCTTTTCGGCTTGCTGGAAGGGGATTGTGCCGTCAATCATGCCTTGGTCGAGACGAACGAAAAAGAGGTCCGCGCGTGTAGCGATGATGTGTTCCAGTAGCTGACCTGCATCCCAGTCATGAATGTGCCCGAGTGATTCGAGTGCATCCACGAAGCGTGGCATGAAATCTGCGAAGTCCGTAGCAAGCGGGATCATGACCCGTGGCGCGGCGGAAAAGCGACCCGAGCCGTAGCGCCAGACCTGACGAACATCCGGCTGTTGATGTTCGAGTTCCCAGTCATGAGAAGCCAGGAACTGGGAGACAGCAAGAGGGGTCAACGCAGATGCAATATCGCGGTAACTGTCGAGTATGGATCGGTTCACCGCGAACCCTCCTCTGCATCGCCGATCGTCTTCATTATGCCCAAAAGCTGCTCGCCCGTGAACAGGTTTCGACGCGGCAAATGTACCGTGTGGTACTCCTTGATCGGGCCGTCATATCTCAGATTATCGGCAGACTCCCAGAACATGCGGCTTCGCGTGAACAAGCCCCATTCGTCGGTTCGTAGCCATGGCTCTGGTTCGCGTGGAATAAGGAGTACACCGAGATAGGCGGGGATGTACCGTTTCCTGCGTGTCAATTTCCGAAACGGCTTTGCCTTCATGCGCCAGGTCATGCTGTCATCTTTGAGCAGACTTTCTTGGTAGGTGCACTTGAGTTGGAGCTCGAACTGCGGACCGTAGTAGCCGCGGTACTCCGCCGAGGAAACGATCGTAATGTCAACGCCCTCATAGTCAGTCTCATGAGGTTTTATCGAGCATCCGGCGGCGTAGGCGATCATTCGCGTAAACGACACGCTGAAATGTTCCTGTAGTGCCGTGATCGGCACTTGCCCCTCTGCGAGGTCATCCTCACCCATGGCCTCTTCGAGGTCATCTGCCGGCATACATCCCCCTCCTGGTACCGCTGCCAGCGGTCAAATTCACCCTAAGGTCTTTCTTTTCCGTTCATGGGCTACGTCACACGAACGACGGTTGCGCTTGGTGACGACAGGACCGCCACCGACGCCTTGGCGCCGGTGGCGGTCCAAGTCAGCTCAGCGCCTGCAGTACCTGCTGGCTGGCGAACGGAAGATTGCGAGAGATCACCATGTCGTCGATCAGGCGGACTAGCACGTTGCCGGACTGTCTTGCCGCACGCAGACCGTCAGTTGGTGCCAGATCAGGGCTCAGCGGGCCGTGCACGCCCAGGATCCACTGTTGGTCACCATGCCTTGCCAGGATCGGCGCGGTGATCGTTCCAACTCCCTGAACGTCGATTTTGGCCCCTCGGGCGAAGGAAATGTCGTCGAGCGCTCGGCTGTTGAGGTCCTCGTAGAGCTTGTCGGCCGAACGTTCGAGTCGCTCCTCGTCCAGACTCGGCGGGGTTCCGTGGATCAGGTAGCGCAGCAGACTGGCGCCGACGTGCCGGTCAAGGAGGTTGTGCTCGAATCGGTTGCGGAAGCTGCGTAGACAGCGGTAGCAGGACTCGTCGCAGTTCGCTGGGCATTCTTCGAGTCGCTCCAGCGTCCGTTCAAGGATTTCCATTCCGCAGTCGTTGACCCGTCGAGCGAAGCCAGCACCACCTGCGAGCGTGTCGTACACATAGATCTCGGCCTCAAGGCCTTCTTTACCGAGGGGAGTCAGCGCAGGACGGTACTCTGCCTGTAGTTCCGTAGCCTCGATATCGAGCTTCTGGGTCGCGGCGATCGTCAGCGCCTCAGCGACCGTACGGAGCGCGACGTGTGTCGACAGCAGAGCTGGCCTCAACGTGATCGGCGAGGCCACCTTCAAGCGAACCAGAAGCACATCCGAAATAAAGTCAGTTCCCAGCACTAGACCCCGTGTTGAGCCTGTTCCGGGACAGTCGGGCTCCTTTTCGTCGGGGTAAGGCTTCTTGTGCGTACCGACGACCACCCCAGTCGCAGTCGCAGTCGGCTCGATAAGCCCGCAGCGCGTGCAGTAGGTGTATCCCTCGTTGCGTGGGCCGGTGTTGGTGACGAGCAGGGTTTCGCGGCGGTACGTCTGTGCCAAGCGATCGGTGACACGCTGCCAGGCAGTCTCCTCGGTCGGCCCGGGCGCCATGAGCTTGGCGCGTGTGGCGTAACTGCGGGTCGGCGCGTCGTCTGGGCTTGTGCCCGGCGCCTTATCGGCCGGGTGCGCAAAGCCTGGCGGTCGCATCCAGTTCTTAGCCTTGCCGAACTTGCCCTCGGCGCCGCAGGCTGGACAGTCACGCTCTTTCCCACGCTCTGCCGGGTCGTGAGGGAAATGCTTGGCGTAGTGGCACACCTGGCACTCGAAGTACAGCAGCTTGTCCCGCCAGGCTTGAAAGCGTTCCTCTTGGACCGGTGCGTAGATGGCACCGGAGGTCCACTCCTTGTTATCAACCCACACCACTTTGCCAGGTGCGTACTGGCTGAGGGCCACCGGGAGCCCCTGGCTGGGCGCATAGTGGAACTCGGCCTTGAACGGTGTTGACCGATCGAGATCGAAGACGTGGAAGGCCACGACATCGGTCGGGAACGCGTAGCGCGGCAGCACCCCCTTGTACAGCAGCCGATCAAGCAGGTTCGTCTGGCTCCGCCGGGCGCTCGGCTCCTCGGCGCCGTCTTCGGCGGGGCCCTCTGCCTCCACCTCATCGGGCTCCGGTGAGGCGTTTTTCTCGGAAGCAGCCGGCAGACTCCCGTCGAGGTCCAGGTCAAGGGCTTTGTCGATCTCACGGAGTGTGCTCGTGACGACACCGCTCAGAACGGCCTCGCGGTCCGCCTCACTCAGTTCATAGGGAAGCCACGACGCAATCTCCTCACGCAGCGCGTGCTCCTCGGACCTCAGCCACTCTTCCAAGTCGATCCGATTCAGGGGGGATGCTGTCCCTACGAATGCCTCCACAGTGCCGAGGACTTCGAAGAGCTGCGGCTGCTCGTCGGGTTCGATTGCTGGCAGCCGATCTTGGTGATAGCGCTGTAGCAGGTAAGCGATGACATGGCGACGCGTGATTTCGTCATTGTTCATCGTCAGTACCGGGTCGTCGACTTCACCGCGGATCATGAGCGCTGGCTGACGGAAGTAGTGGTCGTCATGTGTGTCGGCGCTTCCGAAGGCCAATACGGTGGCGACAGCGTTGCCTCTACGCCCCGCCCGCCCTGCGCGCTGCTGGTAGTTGGCACGCGATGGGGGCATGTTGCGCAGCGCGACGCCGGTTAGGCTGCCGATGTCGATGCCGACTTCCATCGTGGTCGTGCAGGACAGAACGTCGATGGCGGCGCGTGCCTGCTCACCTTGGCGGGTCAAGCCGAGGTCGACGTCCTGGAACAGCAACTCGTGTTCTTCCGCCTTGGAGAATACGGCGTCGGACTGGGCGGCATTGAGTTGTGCCGTGTGCTCGGCGGCGATGATGCTCAATGGAGGCTCAGGCGGTTCACTCAACGCCCGGGACGCACTGGCGCGATAATAGCCCTTCCGGGCTTGGAAAACGGGATCAGTGTCGGGATTTAGCGTGCGAACCCGATCGTAACCGCAATTGACGCACCGGATTGTGCCGGGAAAGGGCCGCTGCGTGAAGCGGCAGCGCTCGCAATATCCCCACATTCCACCAAGTTCCAGGGCAACGTTCTGGGCCAACAACTGAAACTTGCCGGCCACTGGTTTGCAGAACGTTTTCAGCAACGTCTGCAGCCAGTCGTCCGCGAACTTCTTCCTCGCCGCCTTCGAATCGAGCCAACGCTCGATCGATTGGAACTTACCCCTGTGCGGTTTGACGCCGCCCTTCGTCCTCCCCCATTCACCATCGGTCATCGAGGGGAACCAGATGCCGCGGGTTGGGCTGCTCCACTGCGCTAGCCACAACCGGACGAGCGCGAGCTTGGCCTCGGCGCTGTTTGCGACCCCGTCGATGTCCGGCAGTTCCGTCAACAATGTATCGGTGAGGTCCGCCCGCTCACGGAGGGATGCCAGGCCCAGGGACGACAGCCCGTAGTACTTGTCCGTTAGCGTCGCGTACATCGCCCTCAACAGCGACTGCGGCGGATTGGCGGTGGTGAGCAGTGGCACCAACCCAGCAGGATTGCCTGAGAGCGCACCGTTGTCGATTGCCTTCGCGACCGTGTCCAAGACATGGAGCGTCTCCATGGGGCGTAGTTCCGGACGCAGCCGCACCGACAAGACTCGCGCTCCGACCATGACGGCCACGTACAGACGCTCCAAGCTGAGCGACGGCGCCAGGAACGGTTGATTCGCCAGCTCCTGCCACCCGCGCAAGATCAGGGGCCGAATGGCATCGCGCATCGAGTAGCTCTGAAGATTGGGTGCAAGCCGCGCAGCAACCTGCCGGGAGTCGGAGAACGCGAGCACCTTGCGACCGCGCAGCGGCGCAAAGTCGGTGTACGGCTGGGCACCTGGCGGTTGGACCTCGAGCTGACGTGTCACCAAGGCTTGGAACGGCTGGTCTCCCTTCGTCTGGTGATCCTGCACCGAGGAACGGCCGGGCCCAGCGAGTTGCCCGCAGACACCGCAGGGCTTGAACTCTCCGTTCGCCTCCGCCTCACCGTCACCGCCATCGTCGTCACCCTTGACGACCTCTCCCCTTCGAAGCCGAGGAATGAAGACGCTGCGGACGCGGGCACCGAGTTCTTCTGGATTGAGCCGGCCGGTAACGAGATCGATGTCGGCGGGCTCGACATCGCCATCGGATGGGTCCTCAAGTAGTAGATCGAGTGCCTCGAGTTCGGGGATGGAACCCGATGCGGACTCGAACGATCCCCCCGGCTCGTGCCATAGGTACGACGGCTCGATTACGTCGTCGGTATAGGTCCGTGCATAGGCGGAGCCGCAGTGCCTGCAGGTGTACAGTTCGAAGACCCGGGCACCACAGCCGCAGGTTGCCCTCGGCTGGGCGTAAAGCTTGCCAACCGGCCCCGGCTCTGGGTGCACTTCCCGGTCAACCTCCGGACAATCGGGGTCGATACACGCCCACAGGCCAGGCAGCCCACGAAAGAACGCATGCACGCGACATGGCAGCAGGCCCGCGTCATCCGCCGATCGTCGCGCCGCACTACCCAGCGCTACCAGGGAAGATACAGCCCTATCGGCAAGCTCCGTCTCAACAGTCGGGAAAATGAGCGCGCCCAACTCACTTACCGGTTGTGCCCGCTGCATCGTCTCGTTGACGAGCAGATTCATCGGGCCGAATCCGCTGAGAGCATCGTGCAGCAGTTCACCGACCGTGGCGCCCTCTGCCACGGCGACTTTTCGATAGTCCAGAAGCCCCTGAACGGCGGCGATGCGGGCCTCGTCTTCCTCACCCTCGTAAAAGTCGTGCATCGGTACGGCAGCGAGACTTTGAGCGTCCTGGAGGCTCCCCGGCCCAGCGAGCTCTCGGAGTGCGAGACGACCTTCGACCGTCCTGAAGTCGGACTCGGATTTGCCGCTCAACTGCGCAGCGAACTGACGCGCGTACTCAGGGCTCGCGAAGCTCGCACTCGTACAGATCACCTGCAGGCGCTCGGGCGCGATGCCAAGCCTTGCGCGGAGCCGGCGCAGCAGGAGAGCAACCTCGGCGCCGGCTGCGCCGCGGTAGAGATGGGCCTCATCGATGACCAGGAGGAACTTCTCGTCTGGATTGTTCGCCAGCCAGGCCCGCGTCGCATCGAACACCGGCCGCTCAAGCGGGCGCATCAACATGTACTCAAGCATCGAGTAGTTCGTGATCAAGACATCCGGAGGTGCGTCGAGCACCTCGTGGCGCGTCAGGAGTTCGGGGTCGTTGGGCTGAAGCACGGCACGGACGAACTCGCCATCCCTGTTCTTCCAGCGGGAGCCACTTTCGCCGTACCAGGCCTTCAGATTCGGCTTGGCCGGCCACTTGCCACGTGATCGCAGCTTGTCGATGAGAGCTGCCGCCTCGCCGTGCCCCTGCGACGAAGGGTCGTCTGCCCGGTTGATGAGGTGAACGTAGAAGTCCTCGATCGAGCGAAGCCGTGCCTGGTCCTTCTCAACCTTCCGTACGCCTGGGTACAGGGTTCGGCTGGTGTAACGGGCGAAGCGTGCTGGGCGATCGGCCCACGCGCTGAACTGGGCCGTGACGCGCGGATCGCCGAGCAGGAGCCGAAGACGACCCAACTGGTCATTCACCAGCGCGTTCATCGGATAGAGGATCAAGGACCGCACAGCCGGAGCGGCGAAGGAGTCGGGCCTGTTCGCCGCCTCTGCTGCGAGCTTTGCCAGCATCGGCAGGAGGAACGACTCGGTCTTTCCTGAGCCGGTACCAGTGGTGACCGCAAGGCTAAGGCCGTCACGAGTCGTCCACTCAAGTGCCTCGGCCTGGTGGGTATAGGGCGGGTCGTACAGCAGTGGCTTCAGGTCACCAACGTGTGTTGTCAAGCTGCCGAAGAGCGCTTGGACAGGTGCAGCGAGTTCGAGATCACCAAAACTTCGGTTTGTCTGATAGCGGGGGGTGCTCTCAATGAAGGGCGCTCGGAACAGCACGCCCTCTTCTTCGAGCAGCACACGACGCTGATCGATCACGGTGGGATGCCCCACGTGATAGGTCGCCTCGATGTAGTCCCGAAGGGCTGCCTGAATCCTGGTGACCGTCTCCGCGATCGTTGGCGCTTCCACTGTCACGCCACCCCTCCCTCTTCTCTGACGTGCATCCACAGCATGTCAGTGACGAACGCCGACATCTCGCCGATCACCGAGATCGGTACGCGATACGACGTCAATGCGCCTCTCGCCCGTGAAACGGGGGTTCCCACGAGCTCGAGGTAGCGCTGAGCCCAGCCGGGCACAGGACCGAACAGGTCCAACAATCGGCTCCCGGGCGCCCCTGCAGCGGACCGGACGTGCATCACCTGCGGGTTTCCGATCACGGCATCGATGGCTGCCTGGAAGCGCCACGCTTCGTCGTACGCCGTCGCATCAGAGGTCTCAACCGGAAGATCCACAAGTGCCCGAGGCACGCCACGCTCGATCCGTACAAGACACCACAGGTCTGCACCGTAGGCCTGGGGCCGGCGAGCAACGAAGTCGCCGGAGTCGCCGTCCGAGGGTGGTCGCCAGCGGCCGCGGTAGTAGTGAACTGACGCCCCAGGATCGATGATTGTTAGACCGCTAACATGGCCAGATTCTGCAGCCTGGTCCAGGCGCTGACGCATCGCAACGACGACAGCGGCGGCGCGATCCGCACTCGGGTGGTTGAGCCAGTGCTCACGTCGGATCTCACGCAGGCCGGCGGCACGCAATCGGATAGGACCCACCTCTGGGTCCAGCTCTACGGACCGTGTATGGCCCTCGTACAGTACCTCCGTGTCAACAGACTCATCCACGAGCGGGGAGGCGTTGGGGCGTACGCCCAGCAAGAGGTACTGCCCGGGAGCCTTCGCCACGTACGAGGGAGGAGCCAGGTAGAGCTGGCGACTGCCACGATCCTCCTGGCGAGGGAGTTCGACCAGGTCACCAATCGACACCAAGAGATCCAACTGCTCTGCCACCTGGCCGCGAGTAACCAAGCAGGCCTCGTCGAGAGGGCTGATGGCTTCAAGGACAGCTTCCACGAGTCGACGTGGCGTCGCCGGACACAGGAACGAGGCCGCTCGGCGAAGCGAGGCGCATATCGCTTCGGTCGAGAACAGGTCAGTAGCCGTCTCATCCAGCCCCAGCGCACGGACCGCCCGCTCCGCAGCATGCGTACCACTGACCGGAGTTATGTTCATCGGCTACCTCCGATAACTGGCTGGTTCGACGCCTCTCGTAGGTCTTCAGTCCCGAGCACGGCGAATCGAGCTGCCCGAATGAGCGCAGGAGAGTGCAGCACACAGTCCAGGAGCTGGTCTCGTTCGGTTTCGTCCCAACTCACAAGAGAGCCCGGTCTGGTCACAAGAGGAAGCAAGAAGTCTGCTGCGGTGTTCGGATCGTCGATGCCACTAGCTGCAGCGATGATGCGGATCGCACGGGCGAATCCCTCGCTCAGCGCTGCCGGTGAGTCCGCCCATTGCCAGAGGTGGCTGGCAATCTGCTGAGCCGCAGCACGCTGCTTCGGATTCTGGCCCACGAGTTCCCGCATTTCGTCCAACACATCCGGCGGCTTGCGATCGCCGACAGGAATGCGTTTGCGCTCCAAATGAGCCCACCTGTTTCCTGCGGCAAGAGACACAAGGGTCGTCGTGATTGTGTTGAGAACCTGTTCCCGCTGATGACGGGTGAACGGATCTGCTGGCGCATCGGCGTGAAGCCATCGGTGGTGACCAAAGATGAGTCGCTTCATCTCGGAGAGCGACTTGTCTGCGTACCGGATGATCAGACGATCGTTTAGTCTCTGGCGCATCCGGTTTGGCTCGGGTGGCAAGACGATGGCCGCGGTCACATTGCCAGACGTCGCCTGCAGCAACCCTCCATTCGTCGGGACGAAAATTGGTCGACGGGAATCGCAGCGCTCGCCGGTCAGAGGTTTCTCCACCGGAAACAGGAGCACCTGAGTGTCATCCCTGCCCGTCCGATCGATCAGACGTGCCTCATGCTCGCCATTGTGCCGCTTGGTAAGCACCCAGCGGAGCGGATGGAAGCCACGTTCGCAGACCAGGGACGCGAAACCTACTCCGCTCCGGGACACCGATACTTCGCACGACTCGGCCTCGTCGTAGACGGCGAGCAGCTTTCTCTTGTGCAGTTCCTGATCTGCCAACCGTTCCCACGCGCTGTCACTGAAGGGAAGCGAGATATTGTGATGTGCCTGTGCCAGCGTATTGCCAGCATCGTCGCGCAGCGCAATCATGAGTTCCGCCTTCGTATCTAGCGGACCGTCGATCGAGAGGCTCGCCCCACCATCCCAGAGCTCGGTCAGTTTCGGACGAGCTGGCGTGGCGAACAGCCGGATGCCTGCTCCCTCCGTAGTGTCATCCAGGTTCGTGTGTGGGTCGCAGATAGTGATTGCGAGCGAACCGCTTGCAACAGTCGCACCCATGCCTGCGTTCAGGAGCTTAACGTCCACCTCATGAGGGCCCAGAGCGAGGTCCTCAAGGGCGAAGATCAACTCTGGCTTGGTGGCAGGCCACTCGAGCACGATTGGGAGGCCGCCGTCGATCGTCACAGCGCACATTTCCGTCGCCTGACTAGATCGCACCGCGAGCAGCGCCGGCTCCCCAGCGAGCCACTCGACAGCGCCCTCGCCGTCCCAGGCCCCGGGGACGAGCCCGACGGGCCGAATCGACACATCCGTCACCACTGACAACTCGGCCGTCGCAAGATTGGCGATTTCAGCTTCGCCAATAACTTCTGGAATCTTCACCTCGAAGGCGTGCACTCCTTCAGCCAGAATCGTTGCTTTAATGGCGTACGGCAGCGCCGGCGGTTCACTATCGAGTCGTCCAACTAAGTAATATTCATGGCCGGGTCGCACGAATTTTCCCTTTACCTCAACGGCTAGCCCACCCGGTTGCTTCCGGAAAACCCACCATGGGCCCTGGGTGATGGAGCAATGGTCCGCGATCAGACTGTTAACGACTGATGACCCCCGCTCCAGTTGGATAATGGGATTCTCGGGCCGAGGCCATGTGGACAGAGCCACTTCGCCCGGGTACAGCAGTTTTCCGCGGGGAAGCGGTTGGCGGCGACCCTCAATTTTCGGGCGACAATTCCGAAGTTCCTGACCAACTTGATCGTTCCGTGCCTGTAGCGGCGTGAGATCCGGCAGCTCCAATGAGGGACGCCAACCGCCGTCTACCCTCCGCAGGACTAGCTTCGGGTTAGTGATGGCCGCGAGTGGCCGCCGCCGGTTCGCGGGCCCCATATTCGACTTCATAGGGAGAAATCCGCTTGAACGGATCAAGTTGGCGGAGTGCTTGGCGCGGGTCAACCAGGTTCGTGACTGCCCTTCGTTGGTCAGGTCGTCGACCAGGCGAGTGAGTGCCGATCGCACTAGGTACGGGGAGTCCTCCTCGTCGCCTGAGAGCATCGCGGCGGCCACTTGGCCGAGGAGACTCTGGTTGCTGCAGAAAATCTGGAAACGCTCGCTGTATCCACCCGTGCGCGAAGCCAGGCATGCGCCAAGAGTGTTGGGATCGCTGAGGAGCTCTGCGGTCAATACCGCGCGTGACTCAAACAGCAGCTGTGCGAACTGCCGTTGGAGATCGGCCGGCATGATTGCGTGCGTGATTGGCCAAGCAATGATGTTGAAGTTGGCCGCAAAGCCTCCCTTCGGCTCGGCCCCGCCGTAGTCGGTTGCGAATCGCTTGAACCATTGTTTAATGCGCTGGCGGTTGGTGGGCACACTCCAACCCGGACTGCTTTCCCAGCCCGGTGTCTTCTGAGCGAAGAGAGGCCAATACTCATCTCCAACGTACTCATAGCCGATCTCTGCTGCGTAAACTACAAAGGGTAGCCACCAGGTGCGGGAGCGAGTATCGAGTCCCTGTCCGACGGCCCCGCGCACGGCTGTCAGAAGCAGTTCGAAGTCGCCACTGCTGAGGCTGTGCTCCAGCGCAAAGACGGGAGCCGCCGGCTGGAGGGCCTGGCGATGTTCGTGAAGGCTCCGGAAGTGGTCATGCAGTCGCTTGTGCAAGTACTTGAGGAGTTCTACTGAACCGTCGCGCGCCATCCCATCCATGCTTGGTGTCACCTCTCTTGGGTCTTGCATTGCCGCATAGATAGTCTCCGACAGAGCAACGACACCTGGGGGCGTCACGCAAGATCGACACCTGCGGGTGGGAACTGACGTTCTTGTGCCGCCAGCAAGGGTCTAATGTGACAAGGTGTTGTTCCTGACGGGGGTACGTTGGATGTGGTCGGGCACCCACACTCGCCTCGCGGCTTGATGGCACCCCCGGGCCAGGAGGTCAACGGTGTACGCCTGGAGCGATTGCCAGCCCGCGCGGCGTGGACCTTCAGGGCGTTGACTGGATCGTCCTGGATCTCGGATCGTGATCGTGGGCTTCCCTCATGTTGGCGGCCGTGGAGGCGATGTGCAGTCGCCAGAGGCTGCTCTTACAACTGGCCGCTGAAGACTGGTGCTGCCCAACCGTGCGGGATGCAGCACAGTCGAACGCTACCCCTTGTCGACCTCGCCTTTGACCTCTTGTTCCGCGTTCCAGCCCTGGCTCCCGTCGGGGATGCAAGCCGTGCCCAGCAGAGAAGCTGCTGCGGGCGACGGAGATCAAAGAGCCTGCTGCGCGGGTGCGAGGACTCTGAGGGGTCAGGTGCCGTGAGCACTGTGCCGGTGGTCTACGGAATGGGGCATGCTGGTGTCATGAGCAGGTATGCGGAGGCGCGACTGTACGTAGTGCCGGAATCGCTGGAGGAACTGGAGGGGCCCACGGAAGGCTGCGTTCGGCTGCCTCGGCACATCGACTGGGGTCCCGCATACGAGTACGAACTCACGGATCCGACGGATCTTGCGGTGATGTACGAGCGGGTCCTGCGTGAGGCGCGCTTGCGGGAGGACCTGCAGGCGTATCTTGATGGCACTACGTTGCGGCGGCTGTGGGGCCGGCTTGTACTGCCTGCCCCGGCGAGAGCTCTGTGGGAGCGCCGATTCCCCGAACTGGTGGCACGGCGATCGGCCGCCGCGTAGTGGACGAGTTGCACCTGCGGTTGATCCGCCTCGGTCTGGAAGCACTGGGTGACGACTTCGGGTTCGCCCTGGCAGGCGGGTATGCCGTTCAGGCCCATCACATTGTTCAGCGGCTCAGTGACGATGTGGACCTGTTCGCTCCGATCGAGCGCCGAGGTGAGATGCCCGCAGCCACGGAGCGGATCGTGTCCGTTCTTGGCGACAACGGATACCGCGTGGAGATCCTTCAGCAGGCGGAAACCTATGTGCGGCTCATGGTCTCGGATCCGGTGAGCGGGCAGGAGACCAAGGTCGAGTTGGTTGCGGAGTTCCTCCAGCGGTCGCCAGTGGCGTCCGAGTGGGGGCCGGTGCTACATCGGGACGATGTGGCGGCCGGCAAGATGGAAGCTCTGTTCTCCCGGGCCGAGGTCCGTGACTTCATCGACGTCGACGCCCTCATCCAGGCCGGGTACTCGCGGGAGCGGCTGATCGAACTCGCTGCTCAGCGGGACGCAGGCTTCGACAGGGCCGTTCTGGCTCAGATGCTGGCCGGTGTCGGTCGATTCAGCGACCGGCAGTTCTTGGTATACGGAGTGGATCAAGCCCGGGTCGACGGCATCCGCGCACAGTTCGAGGACTGGCGGCAAGAACTTCAGAGCCCGGGCGCGGACGGTGCGCGTACGGCAGCGGCCCGTGCTTCTTCCCCCGCTGCGAACAGGGCTCGCGCGGATTCGGACGCACCTGCCGGTCCAGTACCCCAGGCGGCTGGCGAGCCTCGCCGGGAACCTCCGAGCAACGGTCCCCGGCGTCGCTGAGTCCGTTTTGCGGCAGCCGAATCCAACTGGCTGCGATCACTCGTATGGGTGAATCCCTTGTTCTGGGAGGTTCTTTCCGTGTGCGTATGGATGACGCTGGTGATCAATCAGGTGTGTAAGACGCTGAGGTGTTGACCCGCGGCATGGGGAGGGTGCGGTGACAGAGCAACTCGGAGCGGTCGGCGGTGCGGTCCTCACCCGTGAGGACTTGATGGCCTTGCCACCCACGGTGGACCTGCAGACGGCGAACAGGGTCCTCTCGATAGGGAGGTCTACTGGCTGCGGTCTGGCGAAGCGGGGTGAGTACCCGTGCAAGGTGCTGAAGCTTGGCAACGCCTACCGGGTGGTGACCGCTGATCTCCAGCGTCTGGTGGCGCTCGACGACACGGCCAAGGAACCAGTGCTCTCGGTGTCGCCGCAGGATCACAGGAACGCTGCCGTCACGCATGAAGAAGTGACGCGACGTTGCTGCTGTCATTGCCGGTGCTGTTCCTCGTAGGACCCGTAGGGAACGAGAGGTCTCGTCGATCTGTAGGTTTACAACAGATAGCGTGGCAGGCAGCCCAAGCGTGTACTGCCTATAACTGAAGGCTTCTCAGCGGCCGCCAGGCAGTCCGGGAGCATCTTTGCCGGTGGACAGCCGGTGGACAGACGTCTTTGGACGGGGTGGCACGAGGTACTACGGGGTGGCCCAGTCCACATGCTTTGATCAGGGAAAACGTCACGAGGTGGCATGGCGCGGCACCGCGCGTCATGAACGCTTTCGGACTCGTAATGCGTAGGTCTCGGGTTCGAATCCCGAAGGCGGCTCGGAATTACCCCAGGACTCACTCGCCGTGACCTGGGGTTTTTTCATGCCCGGGTGATGCGCGTCGTGTGAGGGGAACGCCGTGGGAACGGCTTGCGTGAGCGCTCGGCAGGCCGACCGGCTCGGCATCAGGTCGGCGAGCCGCGTCCGTCGGGGGAGTGGCCGCGTTGCTTCACCAGTTGGGGTCGAGGACCAGCGGGGCATCCTCGGATGCCATCCAGGCGTCGAACTCCTCGGGTGTCATGAAGACGGGACGGCCTGCCTCCGCGGCTGTCAGCGCCGCCAGACCGGACAGCGCGGCTGCCGGATCGGTGCTCGCAAGCCGTTCCCGTACGTCCTTCAGGCCGGGCAGCACGACGGCCGACGCGCGCGTCACCGGGCCCAGGGCGGCCGCCGCTGAACCCAGCAGCCCCGAGGTCAGGGACGCCGTGAGCAGCTCCCGCTCCAGCAGCTGCGCGCCCGGCCCGCCGGTGCCGCGGACCGCCACCAAAGCGGCCTGCAGGCCCTGCGCGATCAGCGTGCCGGCTGCCTGGCCCACCAGACCGCCCACCAGTGCCCCGACCACCGGCACCGGGATCACTGTTTGCGTCACCGCCCCGCATGCCCAGCCCAGAGCGGTCCGCAGAGTGGCCTCCGCGCTGCAGGCCGCGAACTCGCCCGCGTCGATCCGCCCGCGCGCCAGTGCCACACCGGCCTCCGCCACCGCGTACGCGGCACCGGCCGTCGCGAACGCCAGGTCTCCGCCGCCCAGCACCGCAGGAAGACGGCCGGCCCTCGACGCCGTACGGATCACCGATCCCAGCCCCGCGACGGCCCCGGACCGCGCCGCAGCCTGGGCCGCCGACGCGGCCGCTGTGAGGGCCGCCGACGCGGCCGAGGTCTCACCCGCCCGCACCCGGGCCAACTGTCCGGCGGCGGACACGGCCCCGGCGACCAGCCCGCCGACCGCCGCCGCCGTTCCCGCCGCAGCCGCCGCCTCCCGGCCGGCCGCTCGTATCGCCTCACCGCGTGCCCAGCGCATCGGGTCGAGGGCCGAGCGGTGCGCGTCGGCCAGGTCGATCGGGTCGGAGGTGACGTTGCCGTACTTCAGCCGGTCCTTCAGATGCGCGTGGGCGTCCGAGTAGTCGGCGAACCGCACTCCCTCGGGAGACATGGCGAGTCGGCGCTCCAGCAGACTGTCCACGGCGGCGACCCGGTCGCCCGCCACCAGCCGCGCCATCCCCTCGTAGTGCGGCTGGGCCACCTGGTGCGCGGTCTTCGGGACGCTGTCCATCAACTTGGCCTGCGCCTGGCCCACGAGCCGGCCCCGGTCGACGAGCCAGACATCGGCCGGGGCCGTCTGTGAGCCGCCTTCGGCCCACTCCGTGACCACAGCCCGGACCGACGCGCCGGCCCGGATCGCGTTCTGGTTGAAGGAGAGCGCGTGCTGTACCTCGAAGAGGTGTCCGGCACGCTGGGCGTTGCCGATGTTGACGTACCGGTGCACCAGCCGCTCCACCGTCTTCTGGGTGCGCAACGTCTCGACGGTGGCCTCGGCCAGCCGGCGGGTGGCGGCGTCCGCGACCGTCCAGGCGGCCTGGTCGGCGGCGCCGGGCAGAACCGTACGGCTCATGCGGCGGATGCCAGTGCGGCAAGGTGGGCACGGGCGTCCGCGACGACGCGGCCGGACAGCTCGCCGACCCGGCCGTCCTCTCCGGCCGGCGGAGCTGCCATCACCTTCACAGTCGTGCAGGCGAGATCGAAGACCTCCTTGACCTGGGCTCGCTGCTCCGCGTCGTACGCCCCGTAGTCGTCATGGTCGGCGGCCAGTGCCGCGAAGGCCGGCAGCCGCGCTTCCATGGCCACGCAGAGGTCCTTGAGCACGAGGCGGATCTCCCGGCTGCGCTGGAACACCTCGGACAAGGTCCGGCGAGCCTCCGCCAGTTCGGACTCCGCCGCTCCCAGTTCCTCGGCGACCTTTTCCTGGTCTTCGCGGGCCGAGCGGCCCTGCCATTCAAGGAGGACACCGCCCACGACGAGCGCTGGTACGGCGACAACCGCGGCCAGGACCATCGTTCCGGCGGCCACTCCGCCGCCGCCCGCCGCCAGCGAACCACCGCCCAGCCAGGCCAGGGTGGCGCTACTCGCGGCGGCTCCGGAAAGCCCGGAGATGGCTGTGCCGGTGGACGCGGTGGCGAAGGCGCCGACGGCCAGGTAGGTAGCCGCGCCGATGCTGGCTCCGGCGGCTCCGCCCCCGACGAGTGACCCGACCGCGGACACCGCGAGTCTCTGTATCTCCTGCAGATCGACGTCGGCCGTGGCGTGCCCAGCCGGGTCCACCGGGGCAAGTTCGGCCAGATCCACCCGCTTGAGCCGCGCGAAAGCGTCCCGGAAGGGGACGAGGGCCCGATCGTAGGTGGCCTGCCGCTGCTTCTCCTGCGCCGTACTCTCCTGGACGACGTGCCGGTCGAGCTTCCTGCGGCGGGTGCTCAGCTCCTCCCTGCGCTGTTCGTTCCTTCGCGCGAGCAGGACGGCTCGGTACATGGCTACGGCCATGCGGCATTCCCTCCCCTGGACAGTCGCACTGACTGGACGTCAGGCTATCGCCGTTCGGGTGCCCACCTGGGCATGTCTGTGATGTGGAACGTCCCAGGGGGCGCCCCAAAGCAGGTGCGATGGGTTTGTGAGCGTGATGCGTGAGCGAAGCGGCGGTCAGCCCGTCTTCGTCACCTTCTTGGCCTTGCGCTGGAGCGGGACCAGCTTGGCGGTGGCCTCGGCGGCGCTTTTGCCGATGTGGGGAGCACTTTCTGGTGGATGTCGCGCGTGATCCGGGCGCCGCTGTGTCTGAGAGCGGCCCCTTCGTGGCGGGTGGCTGGTCAGCGGCCTGTTGCGACGAAGCGGAGGTAGCGGAGCAGGCCAAAGGCGCGGCGGTGCTCCACGCCCGCCGTGGCGAGCTGGGTGGCTGGCAGGCGGTGTGTGGTTGTGGCGCTGGCGAGTTGGGCCTGGCGCTGATGGGAGCCGGTCCGGGTCCAGGAGCACATGCTCTTTTTCAAGCCCCTCGCCTTTATCGGTGACGTCATTCTCGGAGCTGACGAGGCGCATTGGCTCAAGAGCTGTTTCTCGTCCACGGAGTGGTGGCGTCGACCGGTCGAGCGGGGAGACGCCGACTGATGCACTGGATGGAGTGACGGGGCGGCCGGGGACAGGTCAGGGTCGCCAGGTGGGTGGGGTCGGCGAGGGCGTCGATGCTGGGGATGTGGTTGTGGGCGCCGCGTCGGGGTGGTGGGCGCGGGCGCGGGTCGCTGTCTGGCGGAGGGCGGCCGGGGCGCGTTCCAGGGCGGGGGCCAGGTCCTCGTAGGGGACGCCGAAGTCGTCGTGGAGGACGAGGATCAGGCGTTCCGCCGGGGTGGGGGAGAAGGGCGCGGGGGACGACCACGGGTCCCAGGGCGCGGTGTGGCGGGTCTCGCGGGCCCGGAGGCGGCCGAGGCAGACCCGGGCCAGGACGGTCTCCGGCGGTGGGCCGGGGTCGGGGACGGGCCCGGGGCCCCGGCGGGCGCGCGGGCCGGGGCCGTACGAGGAGAGGATCCGTTCGGTGGCGCGCACCGCCTCCTCCGCCTCGGGGGAGGAGGCGAGGAGACGGTGGGCCATGGCCCGCAGGCGGGCGTGGTCGGGGGCGGTCGATCCGGTGACCGGTGGGGTGCCCACCGGTGGTGGGGCCGTGTCGGGGCCGGCGCCGGTTGGTGGGGTGGTGCCTGGGGTGGGGCTGGGCGCTGGTGAGGGGCCGGGCGGGGGCATGTCAGTCGCCGTGGCCGGGGCCGCCGCTGCCGAAGCCGCCGCTGGAGATGCCGCCCCACTTGCGTTTCTCCTCGCTGGGGGGTTCGGGGGCGGTGGTGCCGCCGTCCTTGAGCTGGTAGGGCATGAGGCGGTGGGCGCCGTCGGTGCGGGGGACCTCGTTCGGGCTGCGGTACTCGGACGCCTCGCCCGGGATGCCCGCGTCGTCCGGGCGGTGCGGCTGTTCCTCGGGCTTGGGGGTCCGGGATTCACGGTCGCGGACGCGGAAGCCCAGCCAGACCGCGGCGATGAGGACGGCGACGAGCACGAGGCCGCCGATCACCTGGCCGAGGCCGGACTGCCAGACTCCCGCGGCCAGCGTCTGCGCTGCGCTGAGAGTGTTCATACTCCAGGGTTACCCGATTTTCGACAGTTTGTACGTTTCTGGCGGCGGCTCCTGAAGAATCTTGAAACATCCGAGCCCCTCCGCCGCGTCGATGGGGTGTACGGCGCCCGCACCATCCGAGCCACGCGAGAAGGAGGCGCATGAGAAAGACCCGCGCGGACGAGTTCCTGGAGTTCGCCTCGGCGCGCACGGGCCAGCTGTTCCGGTCGGCCTGCCTGCTGACCAGCGGGGACGTCCATCTCGCCGAGGACCTCACGCAGGAGACGCTCGGGAAGATGTACGCCCTGTGGGGCCGGGTCTCCCGGATCGGGAATCCCGCCGCGTACGCGCAGACCGTTCTCGTCCGGACCTTCCTCAGCCATCAGCGCCGCCGCTCCGCGACCGAGCGGCCCCTGGGAGAACTGCCCGACCGCACCCCCGACGACGGCACCGACCCCGCCCTGCGGATCGCCCTGCTCGACGCGCTTGCCGCACTGCCCGCGAAGGACCGGGCGGTCGTGGTGCTGCGCTACTGGGAGGACCGCAGCGTCGAGGAGACCGCCGACGCCCTGCACACCAGCTCCGCCGCCGTCCGCACCCGCTGCACGCGGGCGCTCGGCAAGCTCCGCCAGCGGCTCGGCGGCACCATCGGCGAGTTCGCCGCCCGCTGAGCCGAGCCCGCTCCTCCCGACCGCTTCCGGGGCCGTTCCCCGGAGCCGCTTCCCGGGGCCGTTCCCAGGTCCCAGACCCTGGCCCGGGTCCCGTTCCCTGATTCCGTTCCCAGGGAGGAGCGGCTCCGGGATGGGGACCGCCCCGGGCGTCCCCCCGTACCCACCGAACCGAAGACGGTGATCCGCCATGCCCCAGTACGACCCGAACGGCCACCACGACCCCGCCGCCGACCCCGGTTTCACCGCCGAGCTCGGCTCCGCCCTGCGGACCGCAGGCGAGGGGTTCGCCCTCGACGGGCGGCCCGAACTGATCTCCGCCGGACTCGTCCGCGGCCGCCGCCGGCTGCTGCGCCGCCGCCTCGCCGTCACCGGGGGCGCCCTCGCGCTCGCCGCCGTCGGCATCGGAGGCGTCTACGCCGGTTCCGTCGTCACCCCCGACGGCGCGGCCGCCAAGGCGTCCGTCGCGGCCCCGCCCACGAGCGAGAAGCCGCGCGGCGAGGAGACGCGCGGCGAGAAGCCGCCCGTCGAGGCCGGTGAGCCCGGGGGGCCGCGGCAGGGCGCGATCCCGATCGGCGACATCATCACCGTCCTCAAGGCCAACGCCCCGGCCGGCACCTGGAAGTTCGACCAGGAGGACGGCGTCGGCCAGGGCGTCTCCGGCACCTTCGACGACGGCCGGGGCGAGTCCGCCTTCTTCCTCTCCCTGTCCCGCGCGGGCGGCACCGGGGAGACCGGCGCCGCCATGGTCACCTGCCCCGACAAGGTGTACGTCCCCTACGACCGGTGCACCGACGGCCGGACGGCGAACGGCTCCCGCGTGATGATCCTCCAGGGGTACGTGTACCCCGACAAGCGCGAGGAGACGAAGAGCTGGCGGGCCACCCTGCTCACCAAGGACGGCTTCCTCGTCGACTTCAGCGAGCACAACGCGCCCGCCGAGAAGGGCGCCGAGGTCAACCGCGAGAACCCGCCCCTCACCGGCACCCAGCTCAAGGAGCTCGTCGCCGCCGACGCCTGGAAGCCGCTGCTGGACCTGATCCCGCCCTACGTCCCGCCGACCGGGCAGCCGGACGGCCAGCCCCTCCCGCCGCCGGTCCCGGGGGTCCAGGGCAGCGCCGTCCCCAACGCCCTGCGCAGCCTGCTGCCCAAGCACCTCCGGATCACCGACAAGGGCGGCGAGGGCGACTTCGGCTACGCCGTCGTCGACGACGGCAAGGGCAAGAGCCTCGTCCAGGTCAACGTCCAGTACGGCATGGGCGACGCCTTCGGCGGCACCGGCGAGGTCACCACCCTCCCCGACGGCCGCAGGGTGGCGCTGTCCCAGCAGCCCGGCGAGAAGGGCGGCGCGGGCGTGGTCTGGTGGACGGCCGACACCGTCACGCCGGACGGCTTCCGGGTCGTCGTCTCCGCCTTCAACACCGGCGCCCAGCACCAGGACGCCACCCGCGCAGAGCCCGCGCTCACCATGGAGCAGCTGAAGGCGCTCGCCCTCGACCCGAAGTGGGCCAAGCTGCCCACCAAGGCCGTGCGGTAGCCGGAAGCGGCCGGGAGAAGGGGGCGGTGGGCGGTCACTTGGCGTCCGCGTACCGCTCCACCGTCGCCGTCGTGAACGGGAACCGGACCGGGGTCCGCCCGAAGGCGATCAGCCCCGCCTCGTCCCCCGCCGCCCGGATCGCCTCCGTCACCGCCCCGGCCTCCTCCGCCGGGCAGTGCACGATCACCTCGTCGTGCTGGAAGAAGACCAGCTCGGCCCGCATCCCGGCGGACGCCAGGGTGCGGCGCAGGGCCGCCAGCATCAGCAGCGCCCAGTCGGCGGCACTGCCCTGGACGACGAAGTTGCGGGTGAAGCGGCCGCGCGCCCGCGCGTTCCCCGAGGCGTAGCCCGGGGTGAAGCCGGGGGCGGCGCCGTCCTCCGCCGGGGGAGGGCCGTCCGCGTCCTGCGGGAGGCCCGCCTCGCCGTCCTCGTCGGCACCGGCCGCCCGCGGGCTGGTCCGGCCCAGCCAGGTGCGGACCAGCCGGCCCTCCTCACCGGCCCGCGCCGCCTCGTCCACATAGGCGACCGCGCGGGGGAAGCGGCGGCGCAGCGCCGCCAGGTTCTTCAGGCCGTCGCCGCTGGTCTGCCCGTAGATCGCGCCCAGCAGCGCCAGCTTCGCGTGGTCCCGGTCGCCGGAGAAGGCCCGGTCCGAGAGCCGGGTGTACAGGTCGTCCGGATGCCCGGCGACGTCCATCAGGCCCGGGTCGCGGGAGATCGCGGCCAGCACCCGCGGCTCCATCTGGTCGGCGTCCGCCACCACCAGCCGCCAGCCCTCGTCGGCGACGACCGCGCGCCGGATCACCTTCGGGATCTGGAGGGCCCCGCCGCCGCTGGTCGTCCAGCGCCCGCTGACCGTGCCGCCCGGCAGGTACTCCGGCCGGAACCGGCCCTCGCGCACCCAGTCCGCCAGCCACGTCCAGCCGTGCGCCGTCCAGATCCGGTACAGCTTCTTGTACGCGATCAGCGGCTCCACCGCCGGATGGTCGACCTCCGCCAGCTCCCACCGGCGCGTCGAGCGCAGCCGGACGCCCGCCCGCGCGAAGGCCCGCACCACGTCCGCGGGCAGGTCCGGCCGGACCCGGTGGCCGAACGCCGCCGACACCTCCTCCGCCAGCTCCGCCAGCCGGCGCGGCTCGCCCCCGCCCGCGTACCGCTCGCCCAGCAGCTCGTGCAGCAGTTCCCGGTGCACGTCGGCCCGCCACGGCAGGCCCGCCCGGTGCATCTCGCCCGCCACCAGCATCCCCGCCGACTCGGCCGCCGTCAGAAGCCGCATCCTGCCCGGGTGCTCCGCCCGGTCGTGCCGGCGCTGCTGCTCCGCGTAGACCGCGAGGAGGCCCTCGAAGGACACCGGGGAGACCGGCGCCGGCTCGAACAGCGAGTCCTGCGAACCGGGCTCGGCGGCGCGCTGCGGCGGATCGGGCGGTACGGGCGCGTTCCGCAGCCGCGCCCAGGCCGCCGCCGCCGACCGGGGCTCGCCGAGCCGGCCCTCGTGCCCCAGGAGCAGCTGCTCGGCGGCCTCCACGTCGTAGCACCGCTCGACCCGGACCCCGGCGGCGAGCAGCCGCGGATACACCTCGGCCGTCGACCGCCACACCCAGCGCGCCGCCTCCGGCCGGGACCGGACCGCCGCGACCAGGTCGGGCTCGCGGCGCACCGCCCCCGCGGGCGCGCCGTCCGGCCCGAGGGGGACGAGGACCGCGCCCTCCCCCTCCGGCTCCGGCGCCAGCGCCCACCTCTCGCTCATGGGTGCGAGTCTGGCAGCCGCCACTGACAGCGGCGGGGCACGACATCCGGGGCGGGCGCGCGGATCCGCGCGCCGGCGCGGCCGACGAGCCGACAAGCCGATAAGGGGGAGCGGCGGCGGCCGGAGCCGGGCAAGCTGACCCCGTTCCCTGACGGCTCGACGACGGAGGAAGACGACGATGTACGCGATGTCCCTGGGCGACGGTGCGGAGCTGCGGCCGCTGGAGCCCTGGCAGGCCGACGAGTTCCTCGCCCACATGGACCGGGGGAGGGAGTTCATCGGCGCCCGCAACGGCCTTCCGGACGTCGTCACCGACCTGGAGTCGAGCCGGGCCTTCCTGCGGGCGTACGCGGAGAAGGCGGCGGCCGACACCGGCCGCATCCACGGCATATGGCTCGACGGCACGCTGGTCGGGGCGGTCATCCTGCGCACCCTCGACGCGGCGGCCGGGAAGGCGGAGGCCGGCTGCTGGCTCGAACCGGCCGCGACCGGCCGGGGCCTGGTCACCCGGGCGGCGCGGGCGCTGATCGGCTGGGCGGTCGAGGTGCGCGGCGTCCACCGGGTGGAGTGGGTCGTCGCCTCCTCCAACGCCCCCAGCATCGCCGTCGCCCGCCGCCTCGGCATGAAGCGGGACGCGGTCCTGCGCGAGAGCTACGCCTACCGGGGCGTCCGCCACGACATGGAGGTCTGGTCGGTCCTGGCCCCGGACTGGCACACGTCGGGGGCGACGGCCGGGACCACCGGGGGCTGACGGGGCCGCCGGGGCTGGCGGGTCCGCTGGGGTCGCTGGGGCTGACAGGACCCCTAGGCGTTCTCGGCTGCCCCGGCGTCCCCGGGTTCCTTGGCGCCCCCGGTGCCCTCGGTTTCCCCGGCGTCCACGGCGCCCCCGGTGTGCGGGACGAAGACGCTGACGCGGTACGCGGTCGGGTGGTCGCCGCGTCCGCACATCATGTCCAGCCAGAGGTCGTCCGAGGCGACCCGCTCCTCGGTGACCAGTCGGCGGGCCTCGGTGCGCCAGGCGGTCTCGTCCGGTCCGCTGTACCGGACCTCCCACCGGCCCGCCCCGGGCCGGTGGCGTTCCGCCTCGCGCTCCCGTGCCCGGGCCGCCCGCTGTTTCCGCCTGCGCTGCTTCGGCATCCGCCCATGATGGCGGAGGGCCGCACGCGCGCGTACGAAGGCGGCGGAAAACGACCGCACGCGGGCGGGGCGGCGGCCCGGCTCCGACCCCGGCCACCGCCCCGTCCCACGATCGCCGCTCAGCGGGCGAGCCGCCAGGCGGGGAGGGCCGACGCGGCGACGGCGACGGCCGCGCAGACCCCGGCGGCGGCCCCCTCCGCACCCGCGCCCGCACGCGTGCCCATGTCCGTGCCCGTACGGCTTCCCACGCGCGTGCCCGCGTCCGCGTCCGTACGGCCTCCGGCGCCCGTGCTCGTGCCCGCCGTCAGGGTCCACCGGGCCCGCAGGGCGGTAGGGACCTCGGTGTCCACAGGCTGTGGACGGCCCGGCGGGCCCGCAGCAGGGTCGACTTGCCGGCCCCGGAGGGAGAGGGGGCGGGAGCGGTGGTTCTCGTCATGGGTCCAGGCAACCGTTCCGGGCCGCCGCGCTCACGCCCGCTGCGGGGCGTCCCCGGGGTGGGGCCGGGCATACCCCGGCGGGCGGGCCGGCCGGAGGCTGAGACCATCGGGGGAGGTACGGGAACGGGGCGAGGAGGAGGCACGGCGATGCGGGACGAGGCGCGGGAGGCCACCGTCGAGCGGGCGCTGCGGGAGGCGCTGCACACCGGGGCCGGGGACGACCGCTCCCTCGACACGGCGGCCTCGCTGTTGGCCGCCGATCCGGCCGCCGACGCCGGTCTCGCGCGGCGCGGCGAGGAGTACGTGCGCGGCCTGTGGGAGCGCGGCTGGCAGCCCGCCGACGTGGCGCGCGTGGTCCGGCGCGAGCTGGCCGAGGAGCACCTGCGGCTGCTGGCCGGGCTGGTGCGGGCGGAGACGGCGCGGTACGCGGTGCTGCCGGGGCGCTGGCGGGCGCAGCTCGACGCGCTGGACGCCCCGGAGTGGACGGCGGACCGCTTCTCGTACGCGACGGCCGTCCTGGAGCTGTACCGGCTGCTGGTCCGGCTTCCCCGGCTCGACGCGGTGGGGCCGGTCCCGGGGGACGTGCTGCCTCCGGCGGCGGCCGGGGAGCCCCGGACGCTGACCCGGATCCGGGCGCTGCTCGCCAAGGCGGAGCGCACCGACTACCCGGACGAGGCGGAGGCGCTGACGGCCAAGGCGCAGGAGCTGATGGCCCGGCACAGCCTCGACGAGGCCGGGCTGGCCGCCGGGGCGCCGGCCGGGTCGGCGCCGGGCGCGCTGCGGATCGGGGTGGAGCCGCCGTACGAGCAGGCGAAGGCGATCCTGCTGGACGCGGTCGCGTCCGCGAACCACTGCCGGGCGGTGTGGAACGAGGCGTACGGCTTCTCGACCGTGGTCGGCTTCGAGGCGGACCTCGACCCGGTGGAGCTGCTGTACACCTCGCTCCTCGTGCAGGGCACGGCGGCGATGACCCGGGCGGAGGCGGAGCAGCGCCGGGGCGGCCGCAAGCGCACCAAGTCCTTCCGGCAGTCCTTCCTCCTCGCGTACGCGCACCGGCTCGGCGCCCGGCTGGCGGAGACCTCCCGCCGGGTCGCCGCCGAGGCCCCGACGCTGCTGCCGGTCCTGGCCTCCCGCGAGGTCGCGGTGGCGGCCCGTACCGACGAGCTCTTCCCCGAGACCCGGGCCACCCGGGTCCGGGCCCAGTGGGACGAGGCGGGCTGGACGCACGGCGCGTCCGCCGCCGAGGCCGCCGCCCTGGGCCCGGACCGGCCGCGCCTGCGCGAGCGGGACGGCCGGTGAGGACCCTGCGGTCACATATGGGGTGAATGTCGGCTTCGGGGTGATTCCTCTACGCTCGGATCATGAGCTGGCTCCGGGCGCTGAAGGAGACCGCCCGCTCCGGCCTCGCCGTCGAGCGGCGGCGGCTCTCCCCCCTGATCGCCGCCCGGGGCGCGCTCGGCCTGGCGCTCGTCGTGGGCTTCTCGCTCGCCCTCTTCGGGCCCGCCGTCGCGGCGGCCTCGGCGTTCGGCGCGTTCCAGGCGGCCATCGCGACCTTCCAGCGCTCCTGGCGGCCCCGGCCGACCCTCGCGCTCGCCTCCGGCGGCAGCCTCGCCGTCTCCACCTTCCTGGGCTATCTGACCGGCTCGCACACCGTCCTCTTCCTGGCCCTGCTCCTCCTGTGGACCTTCCTCTCCGGGCTGGCCTGGGCGGTCGGGCCGACGGTCGGCATCATCGCCTCCTCCAACGTGGCGATCATGCTGGTCACCATCACCCTGCCGACCTCCGTCGCGGCCGCCGCCGGACACGCGGCGATGATCTTCACCGGCGGGCTGGTCCAGGCCGCCCTGGTGGTGCTGCTGCCGGTCCGGCCCTGGGGCGCCCAGCGGGACGCGCTCGCCGACGCGCTGGCCGCCGAGGCGGACTACGCCCGCCGGCTGCGCCACGACCCGGTCGCCCCCTTCGACCCGGTCCCGCTGATGAACGCCCGCAGCGCCGCCGCCGTCACCGTCCGGCAGGCCCGCCGCCGCCCCGCCGAACTGCACGGCCCCCGGCGGCTCGCCGAACGCATCCGGCCGGTGCTCGCCTCGCTCGCCGACCCGGCCGTCGGAGCCCCCGCCGAGGGGCCCCGGCGCGACCGGGTCCGCGAGCTGCTCGCGGCGGCGGCCGAAGTCCTGGACGCCGCCGCCCGCGCCGTCCGGCACGGCGAGCCCGTCCGGCTGCCGCCCGGCGCCGTCGCCGCCCTGCGCACCCCGGACACCGGCACGATCCTCTCCGGGCGCTCCCACCGCGCCGCCCTCCGGCTCGCCGCCCTCCTCGACGACGTCGTCGAGGCGGCCGACCCGAGGACCGGGACCTCGCCGGACGACCCGGTGCCCGACGACGCCCGCTCGGTCGGGGCCCGCGCCCTGCGGCTCTTCCGCCGGGCCAAGCTCCCCGGCGGCGGCCCGGCGGCCCGCACCCGGCCGTCCCTGCCGCGGCTCGTCCCGGTGGCGGTGGCGAAGATGCGGGCCGAGCTGCGACCGGGGTCGCCGGTGCTGCGGCACGCGGTCCGGGTCTCCGCCGTGACCGCCGCCGGCTACCTGCTGGGCCTGGTGCTGCCCTTCGGACACGGCTACTGGGCGCCGATGGCGTCCGTGATGGTGATGCGGCCGGACTTCTCGCAGACGTACGCCCGCTCGGTGGCGCGCTTCGGCGGGACCCTGGTGGGGGTGGCGCTGGCCTCGGCCGTCGTGCAGACCGCCCACCCGGACACGTACCTCTCGGCCGGTCTCGCGGTCCTCTGCGCCTTCGGCATGTACCTGCTGATGCGGACGGGGTACGCGGTGAGCCAGGTGTGCGTCGCCGCGTACGTCGTCTTCCTGCTCGGCATGGAGGGCTCCGGGATCACCCAGACCGTCCGCGACCGGGTCCTGCTCACCCTCCTCGGCGGACTCCTCGCGATGCTCGCCTACGCCGTCTACCCGGCGTGGGAGACGCCCCGGCTGCGCGGCCGGCTCGCGGACTGGCTGGCCGCCTCGGGCCGGTACGCCACCGCCGTCGCCGCCCGGTACGCCGACCCGTCCGGCGCGGCCGGCCCCGACGTGCGCGAGGCCCTGCTCTCGGCCCGCGCCGCCCGGGTGGCCTGGCACGACGCGGTCGGCCGGGCCGTCCACGAGCCGGTCCGGCACCGGGGGCTCTCGCACGCGGCGGCGGAGGGCGCGGGGCACGCGCTGGCCGAGTTCGGGCGGGCCGCGATGCTCCTGGAGGCCCATCCGCCCGAGCGCGACGCCGTGCCGCTGCCCGCCGCGGCGGGGCTCGCGGAGGCGCTGCGGGAGGCGACCGAGCGGGGCGCGCGGGCGGTGCGCGAGCGGCGGGTGCCGGAGTGGGACGGCCTGCGGGAGACGGTCGCCGCCTGGGACACGGAGGTCGCCGACCCGCTGCTGCGCAAGGCGGCCCGGCTCCTCCTGGACGCCCTCGACGAACTGTCCACCACCCTCACCGACGCCTGAGCGGCCCGTCCGGGAACCTCGGCCCCCGCGCCCTCGTCCCTCCAGGAGGAGGGGCGTACGGGAAGATCGCGGGGGCTTCCGCATCCCCGCCGACCTGGCCGCACGCTGTGTCGCGTAGTGGCTACGCCACCCCCCGTGCACGTGCATCTGCTCATGCAGCCGCATGTGAACGAAGCTATGATCCGAGGAAGTTGAGTCCTGCACCAAGCAACTCGGGGAGCTACCAGTGCACCACGCGCGTCACGCGTACAACGGCATGGCGGCCGCGGAGCTGCGGGGTGTCGTCTGGCAGAAGAGCAGGCACAGCAACTCCCAGGGATCCTGCGTCGAGTTCGCCAAGCTCCCCGGCGGCGAGGTCGCCGTGCGCAACTCCCGCCACCCCGAGGGGCCCGCGCTCGTCTACACGCCGGCCGAGATAGAGGCGCTCCTGCTGGGCGTCAAGGACGGCGAGTTCGACCACCTCGTGTGACCCCCGCCGCCCCGGGCGGTGTCCGCAGGGCACGGCGAAGGGCCCCGGCGTTCCCCGCCGGGGCCCTTCCCGTCGTTCTCACGGACGCGCGCGCCCTACTCCTCCGGGCCGACCCGGAACAGCGCCCACACGACCTTGCCCTGGAGCGTCCCCGCGAGCGGGTGCCAGCCCCAGCTGTCGCTGAACGACTCCACCAGGAACAGCCCCCGGCCCGACTCGGCGGAGAAGTCCTCCTCGCCGCCGCGCGCCTCCGGGCTCTCCCGGCTGGGATCGCGCACCGCGCACACCAGGCGGGACGCCCAGCGCATCAGGTGCAGGCGCACCGGCGGATGCGCGGGGGAGTCCGGCGGGCCGTCGGGGACGGCGTGCCGCAGCGCGTTGGTGACGAGTTCGGAGACCACCAGGGCCACGTCGTCGAACCGGTCGGCGAGCCCCCAGCCGTCCAGCGTCGAGCTGGTGAACTTCCGGGCCCCGCGCACGGCTTCGTACCGGGCGGGCAGGGCGCAGGAGGCGGAGGTGGAGACGGCGCCGGGGTCGATCGGCGGGAGACCCTGCCGTAAAGGCTCGAGCACGGTCGATCCATTCGTCCCCATGCGAGGCACTCCCGGGTAGCGCGACGGTGGTGCGACAAGTGGTGCGTGGTGCGACAAGCGGTGCGACGGCACCGCAAGTGGTGCGACGACACTGCAAGTGGTGCGGACAACACGAACGAGTGCGCGGCTGCGCGGGGTCCATGGTTCCGAATGCGCCGACGTGATGCAAGGGCAGATGCACGTGCATGCGGCCGTGCGGTGCCTGACCTGTCCACGACTGTGGCGAATCTGTGGAAATCTTCTTGACAGCGGCGCGTCGGCGCGCGTCCGAATCTCTCCCCCCGGCATCCCCTTCCGTAACCAGATGTGTACGCGCTGAAGCGTTTGGTGGCAGAATCCGGGGCTCTACGGGGGCTCGTCATCGTGAAGGGGAGGGCAGCAGCCGTGACCGCGGGCGAAACCAACGGAGCGGGCGGGAGCGTGGTCCGGCGCATCCTGCTGGGCTCGCAGCTGAGGCGCCTGCGCGAGTCGCGGGGCATCACCCGCGAAGCCGCCGGGTACTCGATCCGGGCCTCCGAATCCAAGATCAGCCGCATGGAGTTGGGCAGGGTGAGCTTCAAGGCCCGGGACGTCGAGGATCTGCTCACGCTCTACGGCGTCACCGAGGAGAGCGAGCGCGGCGCCCTCCTCGGCCTGGCCCGCGAGGCCAACCTCGCCGGCTGGTGGCACAGCTTCGGCGACGTCCTGCCGGGCTGGTTCCAGACCTACATCGGCCTGGAGGCCGCCGCCTCCCTCATCCGCGTCTACGAGGTGCAGTTCGTCCACGGCCTGCTCCAGACCGAGGAGTACGCGCAGGCCGTCGTCACCCGCGGCATGCCCGACGCCTCCCGCGCCGACATCGAGCGCCGCGTCGCCCTGCGCGTCGAGCGCCAGAAGGTCCTCGTCTCCGAGCGCGCCCCGCACTTCCACGTCATCCTCGACGAGGCCGCCCTGCGCCGCCCGTACGGCGACCGGGCCGTCATGCGCGGCCAGTTGAAGCACCTCATCGAGATCTCCGAGCACCCCGGGGTCACCCTCCAGGTGATGCCGTTCAGCTTCGGCGGGCACGCCGGCGAGAGCGGCTCCTTCACCATGCTCGGCTTCCCCGAGTCGGACCTGTCCGACATCGTCTACCTGGAGCAGCTCACCGGCGCCCTCTACCTCGACAAGCGCGAGGAGGTCGCCCAGTACGGCGGCGTCATGGAGAAGCTGGCCCAGGACAGCCCCGATCCGGCCGGAAGCCGGGATCTCCTCCGGGGCCTCCTTCAACTCTCCTGATACATCAGTACGATGACGTCTCATCAGTAGCCCCGGAGACCGGGCCAGCGGGCCCGGCCGTCCGGCCGCGCGCAGAGGGGTCTCGCAGCATGCCGCACTCGCACTTCACCGACCTGGCCCACCAGTTCATCGACGGCGAGTGGAAGCCGGGCAGCGGGTCCTGGGACATCATCGACTTCAACCCCTACACCGGGGAGAAGCTCGCCTCCATCACCGTCGCCACCGCCGGCGAGGTCGACCTCGCCTACCGGGCCGCCGAGCGCGCCCAGACCGCCTGGGCCGAGACCAACCCGTACGCCCGCCGGCTCGTCCTGGAGCGCGCGCTGCGGATCGTCGAGGACCGCGAGGAGGAGATAGCCGAGACGATCGTCGCCGAACTCGGCGGCACCCGCCTCAAGGCTGCCTTCGAACTGCACCTCGCCAAGGAGTTCCTGCGCGAGTCGGTCCACCTGGCGCTGCGCCCCGAGGGCCGCATCCTGCCCTCCCCGGTGGACGGCAAGGAGAACCGCGTCTACCGCCTCCCGGTCGGCGTCGTCGGCGTCATCTCCCCCTTCAACTTCCCCTTCCTGCTCTCCCTCAAGTCGGTCGCCCCGGCCCTTGCGCTCGGCAACGCCGTCGTCCTCAAGCCGCACCAGAACACGCCGGTCTGCGGCGGCACCCTGGTCGCGAAGATCATGGAGGAGGCGGGGCTGCCCGCCGGGCTGCTCAACGTCGTCGTCACCGACATCGCCGAGATCGGCGACGCCCTCCTCACCCACCCGGTGCCGAAGGTCATCTCCTTCACCGGCTCCGACAAGGTCGGCCGCCACGTGGCCACGGTCTGCGCCCAGAACTTCAAGCACGCCGTCCTCGAACTCGGCGGCAACAGCGCCCTGATCGTCCTCGACGACGCCGACCTCGACTACGCCGTCGACGCCGCCGTCTTCAGCCGCTTCGTCCACCAGGGCCAGGTCTGCATGGCCGCCAACCGGATCCTGGTCGACCGGCGGGTCGAGGCCGAGTTCACCGAGAAGTTCGTGGCGAAGGTGCGGACGCTGCGGGTCGGCGACCCGGCCGACCCGGCCACCCACATCGGCCCGCTCATCAACTCCCAGCAGGCCGAGTCGGTCGACGGCGCCGTCGAGCAGACCCTCGCGGCCGGCGCGACCGCCCTGCTGCGCGGCACCGTCGACGGCAACCTGGTCTCCCCGTCGGTCCTCACCGGCGTCCCCGCCGACGCGGCCGTCCTCTCCCAGGAGATCTTCGGCCCGGTGGCCCTGATCCTCCCCTTCGACGGCGAGGACGACGCGGTGCGGATCGCCAACGACACGCCGTACGGGCTCAGCGGCGCCGTCCACACCGCCGACGTCGAGCGCGGCGTGCGGGTCGCGAAGCGCGTCCACACCGGCATGATCCACATCAACGACGGCACCGTGCACGACGAGCCGATCGTCCCCTTCGGCGGCGAGAAGCACTCCGGCATCGGGCGGCTCAACGGCGACGCGATGGTCGAGGCGTTCACCACCCAGAAGTGGATCTCGATCCAGCACGGCCGCAGCCGCTTCCCCTTCTAGGGCGACGCCGGGCGACGCCGGGCGACTCCGAGCGGCTTCAGGCGGCTTTAGGACGTCAGCTGTCCTCTTTCGTTCCTAGGGTGGGAACCGCACCGAGCACGACGGACGGAAGGCGGACATCATGGTGGCTCTGGTTCCCCCGGAGACTCCCGGGGACGAGCGCGGCGCGTTCCTCAACTTCATCACCACGCAGCGCGAGGCGCTCCGCCGCTCGCTCCTCGGCCTCACCGAGGAGCAGGCGGCGAGCCGCCCCAGCGCGAGCGGGCTGAGCCTCTCCGGCCTGGTCAAGCACGTCGCGGAGACCGAGCTGAACTGGCTGCGGCTCGCCCAGGAGAGGGAGAACGAGAGGCAGCGGAACGAGGAGACCTGGAACGACGCCTTCCGGCTCGTCGACGGGGAGACGATCGCCGACGTCCTCGCCTTCTGGGACGGCGTCGCCGAGGAGACCGAGGAGTTCGTCCGTACGGTCCCCGACCTGGACGCCGTCTTCCCGCTGCCGCCCGCCCCGTGGTTCCCGGCGGACGGGCGGGTCTCGGTCCGCTGGATGCTGCTCCACCTGGTGCAGGAGATGGGCCGGCACGCGGGCCACGCCGACGTGATCCGCGAATCCCTCGACGGCCGCACCTCCTTCGAGCTGATCGCCATGGAGCGCGCGGGCTGAGCCCGCCTACCCTGGTCGGAACCGATCAGGGAGGTACGTGGGATGTCGGCGATCCGCCTGCTCGTCCTGGGCGCGGTGAAGCAGCACGGCCGCGCCCACGGCTACCAGGTCCGCAACGACCTGGAGTACTGGGGCGCGCACGAGTGGTCCAACGCCAAGCCCGGCTCGATCTACCACGCGCTCAAACAGATGGCGAAGCAGGGGCTGCTGCGCGCCGACGAGAGCGCGCCGAGCACGGCCGGCGGCCCGCCCCGGGTCGAGTACGAGATCACCGGGGCGGGCCGGGCGGAGTACCTGCGGCTGCTGCGCGAGGCGCTCTCCACCTACGACCAGCAGACGGACGTCCTGTCGGCGGCGATCGGCTTCGTCGTGGACCTGCCGAGGGCGGAGGCGGTGGAGCTGCTCCGGGAGCGGCTGCGGGGCCTGGACGCCTGGCGGGCGGCGGTGACGGGCTACTACACGCCGGAGGGCGGCCCCGGGCAGCTCGGGCACATCGGCGAGATCATGCACCTGTGGGTGCACTCGGCGGACGCGGGCCGGGAGTGGACGCTCGGCCTGATCGAGCGGATCGAGGGCGGGGCGTACACCTTCGCGGGGGAGGGTGAGCCCTTCGTGGGCGTCCTGGCGGAGGGCCAGGAGAACCCGTACGCGACCGGTGACGGCGGCAGGCCGGAAGGCGGGGCCGGCGGAGCACCGGAGGGTGGGGCCGGCGGAGCACCGGCGGACGGGGCCGGCGCGCCGGAGGACAAGGATTAATCAAGTTTGACTAGCCCGTGCGAGGGGCATACCCTCCCCGCCGGACCGCTGGTCAAATTTGACTAGCGAGGAAGCGGGAGGAAACGGATGACCGAGGGCGGCGAGGCGATCCTCATGGAGGACGTGCACAAGCGGTACGGGGAGAAACGGGCCCTGGCCGGACTGGACCTGGCCGTGCGGCGCGGCACGGTCCACGGCCTGCTCGGCCCCAACGGGGCGGGCAAGACCACGGCCGTACGGGTGCTGGCCACCCTGCTGCGGTATGACGGGGGCCTGGTGCGGGTCGCCGGGCACGACGTGCGCGAGGAGGCCGCGCGGGTCCGCCGCCGGATCGGCCTGCTCGGCCAGCACGCCGCGCTCGACGAGGCGCTCAGCGGCCGGCAGAACCTGGAGATGTTCGGCCGCCTCTTCCACCTCGGCGCGCGCGGCGCCCGCGCCCGCGCCGACGAACTCCTGGAGCGCTTCGGGCTCGCCGGCACCGGCCGCACCCCCGCCGCCCGCTACAGCGGCGGCATGCGCCGCCGGCTCGACCTCGCCGCCTCGCTCCTCACCGAGCCCGAGGTGCTGTTCCTGGACGAGCCCACCACCGGCCTCGACCCGCGCGGCCGGGGCGAGGTCTGGGAGTCCGTGCGCTCCCTCGTCGACGGCGGCACGACGGTCCTGCTCACCACCCAGTACCTGGAGGAGGCGGACCGGCTCGCCGACCGGATCTCGGTGGTCGACGGCGGCCGGGTGGTCGCCGAGGGCACCCCCGGCGAGCTCAAGACCCGGGCCGGGCGGGACCGGATCGACGTCGTCGTCCGGGACGCCGACCGCCTCGACGAGGCGGTGCGGGTGCTGCCCTTCGCCCCCGGCGAGACGGCCGTCGACCGGGACCGGCGGCTGGTCAGCGCCCCCGTACGGGACCGGATGGCGGCGCTCGCCGAGACCGTGCGGGCCCTGGAGGCGGCCGGGATCGAGGCCGAGGACGTGGCGCTGCGGCGCCCCACCCTGGACGAGGCGTTCCTGCGGCTGACCGGCGCGGACGCCCGGCGCGGCGAGGAGGCGGCGGCATGAGCGCGGCGTACGCGGTCTCCGACTGCTGGACCATGACCCGGCGCGAACTCGCCCACTGGGCGCGGCAGCCGGTGCAGGTGGCCGTCGGCCTGGTCTTCCCGGTGATGATGCTGGTGATGTTCGGCTACCTGGTCGGCGGCGGCCGTACCGTCCCGGGCGACTACGTCGACTTCCTGGTGCCCGGCATGCTCACCCTCACCATGGTCTTCGGCCTGGAGGGCACCATGACGGCGGTCACCCGCGACCTCGACAAGGGCGTCGTGGACCGCTTCCGGTCCATGCCGATGACCGACGGGGCGGTCCTCGTCGGCCGGGCCGCCGCCGACATGCTCCAGTCGGCCGCCGGACTCCTGGTGATGACCGGCGTCGGGTACGCGATGGGCTGGCGCGCCCACGGCGGGCCCGCCGCCTTCGCCGGGGCCCTGGGCCTGCTCCTGCTGCTGCGCTTCGCGATGCTCTGGGCCGGGATCTTCCTGGCCCTGGTGGCGGGCCGGCCGGAGCTGGTGCAGAGCGTGCAGATCCTGGTCTGGCCCTTCGGCTTCCTCTCCAACGCCTTCGCGTCGCCGGACTCCATGCCCGGCTGGCTGGGCGCGGCCGTCGAGTGGAACCCGATGTCGGCGACGGCCACGGCGGTCCGGGAGCTGTTCGGCAATCCGGGCGGCGAGCCGGGCTGGGTGACGGCGGCGGTCCTGTGGCCGCTGGCGCTCCTCGCCCTGTTCTTCCCCCTGGCCGTACGCAGGTTCCGCCGGCTCGGGGCGTAGCACCGCGCTAGTGGTGGAAGGAGGTCGCCGCGTCCTTGTCGTGGGTGAAGGGGCGCGGCTGGCGGCGCAGTTCGGGCAGCAGCCGGTTCAGGTCCTCGACGAGGAGCCCGGCGAGGTCGGCGGAGAAGCCGTTGCGGCAGACGATCCGCAGCACGGAGAGGTCCTCGCGGTGGGCGGGGAAGGTGTAGGCGGGGACGAGCCAGCCGCGCTCGCGCAGCCTGCGGGACACGTCGAAGACGTCGTAGGCGGTGACGTCGGGCGCGGTGGTGAAGGCGAAGACGGGCAGCTGGTCGCCGCGGGTCAGGAGCCGGAAGTCGCCCATGGCCTCGATGCGTTCGGCGAGCCCCCGGGCGACGTCCCGGCTGGTCTGCTGGACGGCCCGGTAGCCCTCCCGGCCCAGCCGGAGGAAGGTGTAGTACTGCGCGACGACCTGGGCGCCGGGACGGGAGAAGTTGAGGGCGAAGGTCGGCATGTCGCCGCCGAGGTAGTTGACCCGGAAGACGAGCTCCTCGGGGAGCTCCTCGGTGCTCCGCCACAGGGCCCAGCCGACGCCGGGGTAGACCAGGCCGTACTTGTGGCCGGAGGTGTTGATGGAGGAGACGCGGGGGAGGCGGAAGTCCCAGACGAGGTCCTCGTCGAGGAAGGGGGCGACCATGCCGCCGGAGGCGCCGTCGACGTGGACGGGTACGTCGAGGCCGGTGCGGTCCCGGAGCTCGTCGAGGGCGGCGCAGATCTCGGCGACGGGCTCGTAGGAGCCGTCGAAGGTGGAGCCGAGGACGGCGACCACGCCGATGGTGTTCTCGTCGCAGAGCGCCGCGGCGGAGGCGGCGTCCAGGTGGTAGCGGTCGCCCTCCATGGGGACGAGGCGGGGCTCGACCTCCCAGAAGTCGCAGAACTTCTCCCAGCAGACCTGCACGTTGACGCCCATGATCAGGTTGGGCCGGGCGGCGGCCGGGTACCGGTCGGCGTTCCGCTTGGCCCAGCGCCGCTTGAGGGCCATCCCGGCGAGCATGCACGCCTCGCTGGAGCCGGTGGTGGAGCAGCCGACGGCGGCGGCCGGGTCGGGCGCGTGCCACAGGTCGGCGAGCATGGCGACGCAGCGGCGCTCCAGCTCGGCGGTGCGCGGGTACTCGTCCTTGTCGATCATGTTCTTGTCGCTGCACTCGGCCATCAGCACGCCGGCCTGGGGCTCCATCCAGGTGGTGACGAAGGTCGCCAGGTTGAGCCGCGAGTTCCCGTCGAGCATCAGCTCGTCGTGGACGAGCTGGTAGGCGCTGGCGGGCGGCAGCGGGCCGTCCGGCAGCCGGTGCCGGGGCGGGGCCTCGGTCATGCCGCCGACCGGGTCGGCCTCCCCGTAGAAGGGATTGAGGGCGAGCCGGCGGAAGGACTCGGAGTCGGCGGCGTCGGGTCCCTTGTGGAGGGGGGCCATGGGGTGCTCCTCGGGGGCGGGGCGCGCCGGGGCGCGCGGTGTCGGGGGCGTACCGGGGTGCGAGGGGTCAGCGGAGGGCCTCGCCCCGGTGGTCGAGTTCGAGCTGCGGACGGCCGGTGACGACCAGCCAGGCGGGCAGGGAGGCCAGGCAGAGCAGGGTGAGCATGGCGGGCGAGGCGGCGAGGACGGCGGCGATGAAGAGGCTCACCCAGCCCTGCCGGGTGGTCGCCATCAGGACGCCGAGGACCGCGGCGGAGACGGCGACCGCCGGATGGACCTCCGGGACGAGCGCCTGGGCGATCAGCCCGAAGGCGGCGCCGATGAAGACCGCGGGGAAGACCCGGCCGCCGCGGAAGCCGCAGGCGCCGGCGACCAGCAGGGCGACCAGCTTCACGACGGCCAGCCGGGCCAGCTCGCCGGAGGAGAAGGACCCGATGGAGCCGACCAGCTCCTTCGTCTCGTGCAGGCCCTTGAAGAGGGTCAGGTGGCCGCCGAGGGCGCCCAGCAGGCCGAGGACCAGGCCGCCGAGCGGCAGCATCGCCATGGGGTGCCGCAGCCGTCCGAAGGCCCGGTGGAGGTGCGGGAAGGCGTAGCAGCCGAGGAGGCCGAAGAGGGCGCCGAGGGGGGCGATCACGAGGGCGGCGAGGAGGTCCTGCCAGCCGGGGTCGGTCAGCGGCGGCAGGCCCATGGCGAAGCTGGGGGAGGAGACCAGCTGGGTGGTCATGGCGCCCGCGCCGGCGGCGACGAGCGGGGCGAAGAGGCGGTCCCACAGGGAGCCGGGGCCGGGCTGCCCGGTGAGCGCCTCGGAGAGGACGAGGGCGGCGGCGACGGGGGTGCCGAAGAGGGCGCCGAAGGTGCCCGCGACGGCGAGCGAGACCCAGAAGGCGCCGGGGACGTTCGGCGCGGCCCGCAGGCCCAGCCAGGCGGCGAGGGCGATCGCGGAGGCGATGGTCGGCTGCTCGGGGCCGAGGCTGACGCCGCCGGCCAGCGCGAGGGTGCTGGCGAGCAGCAGGCCCGGCACCACGCCGGGGGCCATCGGCGGCCCGCCGAGCCCCTCGGAGGCGGGGTCGGGCCCGGCGTGTCCGTACACCTTCCAGACGACGAGGCCGACCGCGACGCCGGTGGCGGTGAGGACGGTGATCATCCACAGCGAGGAGTAGGCGCCGATGTCCAGGGCGTCGGGGAGGGTCTCCCAGAGCACCCCCTGGAGCTCCTCGGCGATCTTGCTGATGCCGAGGAAGAGGAGGGCCGATCCGACGCCCACCACGAGGGCGGGCAGGATCTGCGGGAGCAGGAGCCGTACCGGGGCATCGGCGGGGGCGGTCGCGTCGTGATCGGTGGCCACCGCCCCACCATAAGTGGGCAAATCGCCTACAACATCTCGAAAGGCCGATGAACCCGGACGCACGCCACACCCCGCCGGCCCGGCGGGAACCGGGAGGCCCCGCCGGGGCGGACGCCTGGCCGGAACCGGGCGGCCCGCCGGGGCCGGGGCCGGACGGATTCCGGCCCCGGGCCCGGCGGTGGGGACCCGGGCGCGCGGCGCGGGCACGGCGGCGGTGCCGTGCGCGCACGCCTCCGCGGCGGCGTCCGCGGCCGTACGGCTCAGGCGCGCGGCGCGATCACCACGGCGGTGCCGTACGCGCAGACCTCCGTGCCGACGTCCGCGGCCTCGGTCACGTCGAAGCGGAACATCAGCACGGCGTTCGCGCCGCGCGCCCGCGCCTGCTCGACCAGCCGCTCCATCGCCTGGTTCCGGGTCTCCACCAGGGTCTTCGTCAGTCCCTTCAGCTCGCCGCCGATCATGGACTTCAGACCGGCGCCGATCTGACTGCCCAGGTGGCGGGAGCGGACGGTCAGGCCGAAGACCTCGCCGATCACCTGCCGCACCTCGTAGCCGGGCACGTCGTTCGTCGTCACCACCAGCACGTCGGGGTGCGGCCCCTGGCCGCCGCCGTACTCCTCGATGCCCATGTCGGCATCCACCTCCTGCGCTCGTCGGACCGTGTGCCACCGAGCCTAAGGAGCGCGCGGGAATCCCGCGCGCGGCCCGTGCGGGCCGGATGGAACCGGGGGCGTTCACCCCGCGTTGATAGCTTGGGGCGCGCCGACGGCACGTCCCCGCCTCTCCCCCCGACGTGCCCCACCCCCGACCGCAGGAGCCCGGTACCCGTGAACACCCTTGCCCTCGGACCGAGCTGGCTGGATCCGGACTATCTGATCCAGACCTTCGGCCTGATCGGCGTCCTCGTCATCGTCTTCGCCGAGTCCGGCCTCCTCATCGGGTTCTTCCTCCCCGGTGACGCGCTGCTCTTCACCACCGGCCTGCTGGTCACCACCGGCAAGATCGACACTCCGCTGTGGCTGGTCTGCACCCTGATCGTCGCCGCGGCGATCATCGGCGACCAGGTGGGCTACCTCTTCGGACGCAAGGTCGGCCCGGCGCTGTTCCGCCGTCCGGACTCGAAGCTGTTCAAGCAGGAGAACGT
Organism: Streptomyces termitum; assembly: GCF_014650175.1. Classification (GTDB taxonomy): domain Bacteria; phylum Actinomycetota; class Actinomycetes; order Streptomycetales; family Streptomycetaceae; genus Streptomyces; species Streptomyces termitum. Next base: position 68,512 of record NZ_BMUL01000012.1, on the reverse strand, counting down.
CGAGAAGGCCCACGAGTTCTTCGAGAAGCACGGCCCGAAGTCCCTCATCCTGGCCCGCTTCGTGCCGATCATCCGCACCTTCACGCCGATCATCGCGGGCGTCAGCCGGATGAACTACCGCTCCTTCATCATCTTCAACATCGTCGGCGGCGTCCTGTGGGGCGCGGGCGTGACGGTGCTCGGCGCCTCCCTCGGCAAGATCGACTTCGTGCACAAGCACATCGAGATGATCCTCGTCGGGATCGTCCTGCTGTCGGTGGTCCCGATCGTGATCGAGGTCCTCCGGGCCCGCTCCCAGGCGAAGAAGGCCGAGGCCCAGGCCCCGGCGGAGGCCGCGGCCCCCGCCGGACAGGACGCCCCCGCCGCGTACGGCTCCCAGGACGGGTACGGCACCCCGCCGGCCGGCCAGGGCGGCTACGGCGACCAGGGCGGCCACCCCGGCCACCCCGGCCGGAACGACCAGCACGGACAGAACGGCGCCTACGGCGGCCAGGCCGGCTACGGCAACCAGGACGGCTACGGCGGCGGGTACGGCGGCCAGGGCGGCTACGGCCAGGGCGGCTACGAGGGGCAGCAGGCGGGCTACGGGCAGCAGCAGGGCTACGGCCAGCAGCCCCCGTACGGCGGGCAGGGCTACGGCGGGCAGGGCGACCACGCCCAGGGCGGGTACGGCCGGCAGGACGCCCAGAACCCCGCGTACGGGCAGCCGCAGCAGCAGTACGACCCGCAGCCGCAGCAGTACGGCCAGCAGCCCTCGTACGGCCAGCAGCCCCCGTACGGCCAGAACCCGCCGTACGGCGACGACGGCCACCCCCGGCAGCGCTGACGCGGACCGCGACACGCAGGAGCCCCCGCACCAGGCCGGTGCGGGGGCTCCTGCGTGTCGCGGACACGCCCTAGAAGCCGCGGGTCCGCTTCGCCGCGCTGCGGGCCGAGACCGTGCCCGGCGACCGCATGAAGAGGCGGGCCAGCTCGCCCCCCAGGTTCACGCCGATCGCGATGGCCAGCGCCAGCGCCGCCGCCTTCGCCAGGTACGCGAAGCCCTGGTCCAGGTTGTTCTGGGAGATCGCGAGCACGCCGAAGTACGTCGCCGAACCCGGCAGCAGCGGCCCGATCGCCGCCGTCACGTACGGCAGCGAGGACGTGTGCCGGTAGCGGGCCATCAGCTGCCCGAAGAGGCCCACCAGACCGGCCGCCACCGCCGTCGCCATCACCGCCGACCCCTCCGCGGTCACCGCGATCGACGCGTAGACCACCCAGGCCACCCCGCCGTTCAGCGTCGCGAAGAGCACCGTGGCCCGCGACTGCTGGAGCAGGATCGCGAAGGTCGCGCACAGCACCATCGACGAGACCGTCTGCGTCACCGGCCGCTCCACCGCCCGCAGCGCCCCCTCGGGGTTCAGCTGGGCGCCGAACTGCACCGACACGTACAGCACCGACAGCACGCCGACCACGATCGCCACGAAGAAGTACGCGACCTCCAGGAGCCGCGCCGAGGCCGTGATGTAGAAACCGGTCAGACCGTCCTGCACGGCCGCCACCAGCGCCCGCCCCGGGATCAGCGCGAACAGGCCACCGGTGATCACCGCCGACGGCCGCAGCCCCGCGTGCAGCAGCGTCAGCAGCACCCCCATCGCGGCCGGCGGCATCGCCGCCGCCAGGAACTGGTAGAACTCCGGCAGCCCGCGCCCCGCGCACAGCCACGCCAGTCGGTCGCCAAGGACCGCGCCCAGCGCCGCCACGAAGAAGACCGTCGTGTCGCCGCCCAGCAGCACCGAGGCCGCCCCCGCCAGCAGCCCCGCCGCCGCCGTCAGCGCCCAGCCGGGGTACGGGTGGCGGTTGCGCCGGATCTCCGCGAGCCGCCGGTACGCCTCCTCCGGCGACACCTCGTGCGCCGGCGCGTTGATGTCCGCGAGGAGCTGGTAGACCGCCGCAAGGCGGGTGTAGTCGGTGCCCCGGCGGCGCACCGTCCGGTTCGCCGTCAGCGGGTCGTCCACCAGCGACGGCTGGTACGTGACCGACAGCAGCGTGAAGGTCACCGTCGGCTCGCACCGGTCGAGCCCGTACGACCGGCAGATCGCGAACATCGCCGCCTCGACGTCCTCCGCGCCCTCCCCGCCCGCGAGCAGCAGCTCGCCGATGCGGAGCGACAGGTCGAGCACGCGCGGCACCGACGGCCCCGTCTCGCCCTTCGCCGCCGGCGCCTCCGGCACCGGCCGGTCGCCGACCGGCAGCCGCAGCATCGTCCGCATCCGGTCCTGCCACGGCGCGTTGTGCGGCAGCCGGGCCAGCGGGACCCCGTACGCCGGGGTGAAGGCGGTCGGCGAGTCCTTCGCCGAGTACGTCGACGGCGGGGCGAACGCCGAACCCTCCGGTTCCGCCTCCGGCTCCGGGACCAGCCCCTCCGGCCGCGCGAACGCCGACCCCTCCGGCTCCGGCGGCGGCTCCGGAAGCAGCCCCTCCGGCAGGGCGAACTCCGAGGTCGCCTCGTCCGACAGCGGCTTGCGGTCCTCCGCATCCTCATCGGGGCCCACCGGCTCCGCCACGCTCTCTCCGCCTCACACCCGCGACATCAGGGAACACTGGATTCCAGTATGGGCGTCAGACGGACGTGCGAAACGCGGACGTGCGAAAGGCGGCCCGCCCCGAAGGGCCGACCGCCTCCCGCACGTCACGACCCGGGGGTCAGTGAGCGCCCTGCTCCTTGGCGCGCGCGATCGACTTCTCGATCTCCGCCTCGGCCTCCGCGCGGCCGACCCAGTCCGCGCCCTCGACCGACTTGCCCGGCTCCAGGTCCTTGTAGACCTCGAAGAAGTGCTGGATCTCCAGGCGGTCGAACTCCGGCACGTGCTGGATGTCGCGCAGGTGCTCCATGCGCGGGTCCGTCGCCGGGACGCACAGCAGCTTGTCGTCGCCGCCGGCCTCGTCCGTCATGCGGAACATGCCGACGGCGCGGCACTTGATCACACAGCCCGGGAAGGTCGGCTCGTCGAGGATGACCAGCGCGTCCAGCGGGTCGCCGTCCTCGCCCAGGGTGTTCTCGACGTAGCCGTAGTCGGTCGGGTAGGCCGTCGACGTGAAGAGACGGCGGTCCAGGCGGATGCGACCGGTCTCGTGGTCGACCTCGTACTTGTTCCGCGATCCCTTGGGGATCTCGATGAGAACGTCGAACTCCACGGGTGGCTCCTCCTGAATCAACACAAGTGAATGCTCGCGACGACGCGCGGTGATTAAGTGTCCCTCACGAGCGTCCGTGATCGCGAAAGGGGCTGGTCAGCAATGCCGCAACCGAGGGTCTGGCAGCTCACGGCGGGCTCCGCCGCGCTCGGTCTGGCGCTCGCCGCCGCGGCGATCACCGCGGCAGGCCCCTGGGACGCGGGACAGCGTACGGCCGAGCGGGCCCGCGCCGCCGCCCCCCTGACGGGTGGCGAGCGTCACCCCGCCCCCGCCGCCGCCCCGAAGCGCCCCGTGCCCGCCCCCGCGCCCAGCGCCCCCGGCGTCCTCACCGCGCTCACCGCCCGCACCGCCGCCGGCACCCCGCCCGCCGACCTCGGCCGGCTCCTCGCCCCCCTGCTGGCCGACCCCGGCCTCGGCCCCTCCCGGACCGCCTCCGTCGTGGACACCGCCACCGGGAAGCAGCTGTACGGGGCGGGCGCCACCACCCCGATGACCCCCGCCTCCACCGTCAAGATCGCCACCGCCGCCGCCGCGCTCTCCGCCCTCGGCCCCGACCACCGCATCGACACCACCGTCACCGCCGCCCCCGACGGCACCGCGATCACCCTCACCGGCGGCGGCGACCCCACCCTCGACCCCGCCCGCCTCACCGCCCTCGCCGGCGACACCGCCCGCGCCCTCAAGGCCCGCGGCCGCGCCTCCGTCCGCCTCGCCTACGACACCGGCCGCTACACCGGCCCCGCCCTCCACCCCATCGGCCCCAACGAGAACATCGCCCCCGTCACCGCCCTCATGACCCGCGAGGGCCGGCTCGACGACAGCGCGAGCGGCCCCGCCCCCCGCTCCGCCGACCCCGCCCGCGACACCGCCGCCGCCTTCGCCCGCGCCCTCACCGCCGCCGGCGTGAAGGTCACCGGCGACCCCGCCCCCGGCCGCACCCCCCAGGGCGCCCCCCTCGCCCGCACCCGCTCCGCCCCCCTCGCCGACCTCGTCGAGCACACCCTCACCCACAGCGACAACGACCTCGCCGAGGCCCTCGCCCGGCAGACCGCCCTCGCCCGCCGGCGGCCCGCCAGCTTCCAGGGCGCCGAACGCGCCGTCCGCGACGAACTCGCCGGCCTCGGCCTCCCCGTCACCGGCGCCCGCTTCGCCGACGGCAGCGGCCTCGACCGCCGCGACCGGGTCTCCGCCGCCCTCCTCACCGCCCTCCTCACCCGCGCCGCCGACCCCGCCCACCCCGAGCTGCGGCCGCTGCTCACCGGGCTCCCCGTCGGCGGCTTCACCGGCACCCTCGCCGGCCGCTACGGCCAGGCCCCCGCCGGCGCCGGACTCGTCCGCGCCAAGACCGGCACCCTCACCGGCGTCAACACCCTCGCCGGCACCGTCGCCACCACCGACGGCCGCCTCCTCGCCTTCGCCTTCCTCGCCGGCCGCACCCCCTCGCCCACCGAGGCCCAGCCCGCCCTCGACCGCCTCTCCGCCGCCCTCACCGGCCAGAAGTGAACCCCCCGACCGGCCGGAACGGACCCCCCGCTCCGGCCGACGGAGCGGGCCCGAACCGCCCCCGAGCCCGTACCGTTGACGCATGACGAGCATCGGTGGTGCAGGCACGTCCGGAATGGTCGACTGGAACCTCGCGGTCGCGACCGCGACCAGGCTGGTCCGCCCCGGCCCCGACGTCGGCCGCGACGAGGCCCGCGCCGTCGTCGCCGAGCTCCGCCGGCACGCCAAGGCCGCCGAGGAGCACGTCCGGGCCTACACCCGGATGCTCCCCGACGGCGCCCACGGGAACACCGACACGCCCGTCCTCGTCGTCGACCGCACCGGCTGGATCAAGGCCAACGTCGCCGGCTTCCGCGAGCTCCTCACCCCGCTCCTCGGCAAGATGCAGGAACGCCGCTCCGGCACCCCCGGCGGCGCGGTCCTCGGCGCCGTCGGCGGCAAGGTCACCGGAGTCGAGCTCGGCATGCTGCTCTCCTTCCTGGCCTCCCGCATCCTCGGCCAGTACGAGACCTTCGCCCCCGTCACCCGCGACCTCCCCGGCGCCCCCGAGGGCGGCGGCCGGCTCCTCCTCGTCGCCCCCAACATCGTCCACGTCGAACGCGAACTGGGCGTCTCCCCGCACGACTTCCGGCTCTGGGTCTGCCTCCACGAGGAGACCCACCGCACCCAGTTCACCGCCGTCCCCTGGCTCCGCGACCACCTCCAGAGCGAGATCCAGGCATTCCTCGCCGCCACCGACGTCGACCCCGGCACCTTCCTCGAACGGCTCCGCGAAGCCGCCCAGGCCCTCGCCGGCGGCCGCCCCGAGGCCGAGGAGGGCGACCCGTCCCCCTCCCTCGTCGAACTCGTCCAGACCCCCGAGCAGCGCGACATCCTCGGCCGCCTCACCGCCGTCATGTCCCTCCTCGAAGGCCACGCCGACTTCGTCATGGACGGCGTCGGCCCCCAGGTCGTCCCCTCCGTCGCCGAGATCCGCGAGAAGTTCCAGCAGCGCCGCGCCCGCGGCGCCTCCCGCCTCGACCTCGCCCTGCGCAAGCTCCTCGGCCTCGACGCCAAGCTCCGCCAGTACCGCGACGGCGAGCGCTTCGTCCGCGCCGTCGTCGACCAGGTCGGCATGGACGGCTTCAACCGCGTCTGGACCTCCCCCAACACCCTCCCCACCAAGAGCGAGATCGCCGCCCCCGCCGACTGGATCGCTCGCGTCCACCGCCGGACGGACTCCTGAGGACTCCCGGCACTCCCGGGACGGAAGGGGCCCCGGTCCACCACCACGCGCCGGAACACGCCGCGGACCGCCCACCAATCACCCGTCCGAGGGACCCTGAGCGGGGGGTGGAGCGTGCAATGCTCGGGTAAGGGCCACGTTTCTGTCACCATCGACACACTCTGAGTGACCAAACGCCCCGTTCCGACCGTTAAGACTCCGACCGAGGCACCCCACCCCATTCACGAAGGGCACCGATCATGGGTCCCCATCCTGCGGTCGCGGCGATACGCCTGGCGGTCCGCCGCGTACTCCACGACGTCCTCACCGAGCACCCCGCCGACCCCGCCGCACCCCGCGACGCGCACCCCCTCGTGCTCGTCGCCTGCTCCGGCGGCGCCGACTCCATGGCGCTCGCCTCCGCCCTCGCCTTCGAGGCCCGCAAACTCCCCGTCCGGGCCGGCGGCATCACCGTCGACCACGGCCTCCAGGACGGCTCCGACAGCCGCGCCGGCGAGGTCGCCGACCGCATGGCCGCCCTCGGCCTCGGCCCCGTCGAGGCCGTCGCCGTCACCGTCGGCCGCGAAGGAGGCCCCGAGGCCGCCGCCCGCGACGCCCGGTACGCCGCCCTCGACGCCGCCGCCGAACGCCACGGCGCCACCGCGATCCTCCTCGGCCACACCCGCGACGACCAGGCCGAGACCGTCCTCCTCGGCCTCGCCCGCGGCTCCGGCATCCGCTCCCTCTCCGGCATGGCCGCCGTCTCCGGCGCCCGGGGCCGCTACCGCCGCCCCTTCCTCCGGCTCGACCGCCAGACCGTCCGCACGGCGTGCATCGCCCAGGAGCTCGCCGTCTGGGACGACCCCCACAACAGCGACCCCGCCTACACCCGCTCCCGGCTCCGCCACGAGGGGCTCCCCGCCCTGGAGAAGGCCCTCGGCAAGGGCGTCGTCGAAGCCCTCGCCCGGACGGCCCAGCTCTCCCGCGACGACGCCGACGCCCTCGACACCTGGGCCGCCGACGCCGAGACCACCGCGCGCGACGAGGCCGGCGCCCTCGCGTGCGACAAGCTCTCCGGACTGCCCCCCGCCGTACGCCGCCGCGTCCTGCGCCGCGCCGTCATCGCCGAGGGCGCTCCCGCCGGATCCCTCTTCGCCCGCCACATCGAGGAACTCGACCGGCTCATCACCGGCTGGCGCGGCCAAGGGGCCATCAACCTGCCCGGACGCGTCGAAGCCCGCCGCCAGGGTGGCAGACTGGTCATCCGGCAAGGCTGACGCACGCTGCAACGAAAGTGACCCGGGTGAACGAGAAGGACATGGGCACCGACCTCCAGTCGGTGCTCATCACCAAGCAAGAGATCGACGCCAAGCTGGCCGAGCTGGCCGCGGAGATCGACGCGGAATACGCGGGCAAGGACCTGCTCATCGTCGGAGTCCTCAAGGGCGCCGTGATGGTGATGGCGGACCTGGCGCGCGCGCTGTCCACCCCCGTCACCATGGACTGGATGGCCGTCTCCTCCTACGGCGCCGGCACCCAGTCCTCGGGCGTCGTCCGCATCCTCAAGGACCTCGACACCGACATCAAGGGCAAGCACGTCCTGATCGTCGAGGACATCATCGACTCCGGTCTGACGCTGTCCTGGCTGCTGTCGAACCTCGGCTCGCGCGAGCCGGCCTCCCTGGAGGTCTGCACCCTGCTGCGCAAGCCCGAGGCCGCCAAGGTCGCCATCGACGTCAAGTGGATCGGCTTCGACATCCCCAACGAGTTCGTGGTCGGCTACGGCCTCGACTACGCGGAGAAGTACCGGAACCTCCCCTTCGTCGGCACCCTCGCCCCGCACGTCTACGGCGGCTGAACCGCCGCCCCCGTTCCGGGGAACCCGCACCGCCTTCGCTCCGTTGAACCACGGGAAGGCGGTCGCGGGTGACGGTACTGAGGTACCTTCCGAAGAACAGCTTTTTTCATACTGCGGCTCTCAAGCGGCATTTACCTACGGGCAGGAGGGACGGGGCGTTCTCGCTCCGTATGGATGGACGTGAAGCGATACTTCCGTGGTCCGGTCATGTGGATCGTGCTGGCCGTCCTCGCCGTGGTCGTGCTGATGCAGGTCGTCGGCTCGTCCGAGGGCTACAAGACGGTGGACACCGGCCAGGTGGTCCAGGCGATCGACAAGAACCAGGTCAAGCAGGCAAAGATCACCACCGGTGACGAGCAGCTGGTCAAGCTCGAACTCGTCGACGGCGTCAAGATCGACAAGAGCGGCAAGATCCAGGCGAGCTACATCGGCACCCAGGGCGCCGACCTCGCCGACAAGCTCCAGCAGAAGTTCGAGGCCGGGCAGATCGAGAAGGGCTACACGATCTCCCCGACGAAGCAGTCCGCCTTCGTCTCGATCCTGCTCTCACTGCTCCCCTTCGTCCTCATCGTCGTCGTCTTCCTGTTCCTGATGAACCAGATGCAGGGCGGCGGCAGCCGGGTCATGAACTTCGGCAAGTCCAAGGCGAAGCTCATCACCAAGGACACCCCCAAGACCACCTTCGCCGACGTGGCCGGCTCGGACGAGGCCGTCGAGGAGCTCCACGAGATCAAGGAGTTCCTCCAGGAGCCCGCCAAGTTCCAGGCCGTCGGCGCCAAGATCCCCAAGGGCGTCCTGCTCTACGGCCCGCCCGGAACCGGCAAGACGCTCCTCGCGCGCGCCGTCGCCGGCGAGGCCGGCGTGCCCTTCTACTCGATCTCCGGCTCCGACTTCGTCGAGATGTTCGTCGGCGTCGGCGCCAGCCGTGTCCGCGACCTCTTCGAGCAGGCCAAGGCCAACGCCCCGGCCATCGTCTTCGTCGACGAGATCGACGCGGTCGGCCGCCACCGCGGCGCCGGCCTCGGCGGCGGCCACGACGAGCGCGAGCAGACCCTCAACCAGCTCCTGGTCGAGATGGACGGCTTCGACGTCAAGGGCGGCGTCATCCTGATCGCCGCCACCAACCGCCCCGACATCCTCGACCCCGCCCTCCTGCGGCCGGGCCGCTTCGACCGGCAGATCGCCGTCGACCGCCCCGACATGCAGGGCCGTCTGGAGATCCTCAAGGTCCACCAGAAGGGCAAGCCGGTCGCCCCCGACGTCGACCTCGCCGCCGTCGCCCGCCGCACCCCCGGCTTCACCGGTGCCGATCTCTCCAACGTCCTGAACGAGGCGGCGCTGCTCACCGCCCGCTCGGACAAGAAGCTGATCGACAACCACATGCTGGACGAGGCGATCGACCGTGTGGTCGCGGGCCCGCAGAAGCGGACCCGGATCATGTCGGACAAGGAGAAGAAGATCACCGCGTACCACGAGGGCGGCCACGCCCTGGTCGCGGCGGCCTCCCCGAACGCGGACCCCGTCCACAAGATCACCATCCTGTCCCGCGGCCGTGCCCTGGGCTACACGATGGTCCTCCCGGACGAGGACAAGTACTCCACCACCCGCAACGAGATGCTCGACCAGCTCGCCTACATGCTGGGCGGCCGGGCGGCCGAGGAACTGGTCTTCCACGACCCGACCACCGGCGCCGCCAACGACATCGAGAAGGCCACCGCCACGGCCCGCGCGATGGTCACCCAGTACGGCATGACCGAGCGGCTCGGCGCCATCAAGTTCGGCGGCGACAACACCGAGCCCTTCCTCGGCCGTGAGATGTCGCACCAGCGCGACTACTCGGAAGAGGTCGCCGCGCTGGTCGACGAAGAGGTCAAGAAGCTCATCGAGACCGCGCACAACGAGGCGTGGGAGATCCTCGTCGAGAACCGCGATGTCCTCGACAACCTGGTCCTGGCGCTCCTGGAGCGGGAGACCCTGGGCAAGGAGGAGATCGCCGAGATCTTCGCCCCCATCGTCAAGCGCCCGGCCCGCCCGGCCTGGACGGGATCGGCCCGCCGCACCCCGTCCACCCGCCCGCCGGTCCTCTCCCCGAAGGAGCTGGCCCTGACCAACAGCGCCAACGGCTCCTCGGCCAACGGCACGGCCACCCCGGTGGACACCACGAAGGGCATCGACATCGCCCCCGAGGACCCCTCCACCGACGCCTGACAGGCACCCGGAATGGCTGCCGCGCCCCCACAGGTTCTAGCCTGTGGGGGCGCGGCTTTTCCGCGCATTCGGCCAGTCAGACGGAACGAGGCACAGATGACCGACCCGGTGACGCTGGACGGCGAGGGCGCGATCGGCGAGTTCGACGAGAAGCGCGCCGAGGCCGCCGTACGGGAACTCCTCATCGCCGTCGGCGAGAACCCGGACCGCGAGGGCCTCCGCGAGACCCCGGCGCGGGTGGCGCGCGCGTACAGGGAACTGTTCGCGGGGCTGTGGCAGAAGCCCGAGGACGTCCTGACGACCACCTTCGACCTGGGCCACGACGAGATGGTCCTGGTGAAGGACATCGAACTGACGTCCCAGTGCGAGCACCACCTGCTGCCGTTCCACGGCGTGGCCCACATCGGCTACATCCCGGCCGAGTCGGGCAAGATCACCGGCCTGTCGAAGCTGGCCCGCCTGGTCGACGTCTTCGCCCGCCGCCCGCAGGTGCAGGAGCGGCTGACCACGCAGGTCGCCGACTCGCTGATGCGGATCCTCGACGCGCGCGGCGCGATCGTCGTCATCGAGGCGGAGCACATGTGCATGGCCCTGCGCGGGGTCCGCAAGCCGGGGGCGAAGACGACCACCTCGGCGGTCCGGGGGCAGCTGCGCGACGCCACGACGCGCGCCGAGGCCATGTCGCTGATCCTGGCCCGGTAGGGAAGCGGCGGGGGTTAGCCTGCGGGGATGAGCGAGGTGTGCGGCGGGGACCGCCGTTTTCCGGAGGCGCTGGGGGCCGTGGCCCGTACCGGGTTCGACTACGACGACGGGCGGGGCATCGACTTCGAGCCGTACGACGCCTTCGAGTCGGCCGGGGAGACCACGGACTGGCTCCGGAGCTGGACCGGGAACGAGGAGCTCGACGGGGACGCCTTCCGGATCTTCGGACAGGACGGGAGCGGCGGTCTCGCGGCGCTCTGGTGCGTGCGGGAGGGGCAGCCGCTCGACGCCCAGCCCGTGGTCTTCCTGAGCTCGGAGGGCGAGCGGGGCGTGATCGCGGGAAGCCTGTCGGACTTCCTGTGGGTGCTGGCCGACGGGGTCGGGCCGATGGAGGTCGTGCTGTTCGGCGCCCTGGAGGGCGAGGGGCGGGCGAACGCCGGGCTGACCGCGCTCGCCGAGCGGTACGCGACCACGCCGCGGCGGCCGGCCCGGGAGATCGTCGCGGAGGCCGCGGCCGAGTTCCCGGGCTTCTCCGACGCCGTCGACGCGCTCTGCCGCTGAGCCGGCCTCAGGTCCGGGCGGTGCCGCCCGGACCCTTGTCGTCGTCATCGGAGTCGCCGGGGAGCTTGCAGACGCGCTCCAGGAAGAGGGCGGCGGCGATGACGGCGGCTCCGGCGACCACCGAGGCGGCCGCGTAGAGGGCCTGGTCGCGGCGGGCGGGGACGTCGAGCGAGCCGAGGAGGAAGACGCCGACGCCGCCGTACAGACCGGCGACGAGGGCGGCGACCAGGGCGCTGGCCTGGCCGAAGACGACGGCGCGGGCGGCCATCAGGGGCTCGACGCCCTTGGCGCCGGGGCGGCGCTCGCGCTGGGCCCGCAGCCGGGCGCGGATCGAGAGGGCGGTGGCCGTGAGGACCACCGCGATCACGGCGAGGACGACGGGCGCGGCGAGCGGCACGCTGGGGAGCGTGCCGACGGAGTCCCAGAGGCGGGCGGCGCCCCAGGAGAGGACGCCGGCGACCAGGAAGAGGCCGGCGAGCACCTTGAGCCGCAGTTGTTTCACCGGGTGTCCTTCACGTGGTCGCGAGTGGTCTGCCACGTAGCGTAACGACTACTCGGGCAGGCGGAGTTCCAGGTCGGGGCGGGGAGTGAGGCCGGCGTCGCCGACCTCGGCCAGGAGGTCCGCCACGGGGCCGCGGCCGGGCAGCAGGGCCTCCGCGTCCAGGTCGTGCCAGGGGGCGAGCACGAAGGCGCGCTGGTGGGCACGGGGGTGCGGGAGGGTGAGGACGGGGTCGTCGGAGACGACGTCGGCGTAGCTGATGATGTCCACGTCCAGGGTGCGGGCGCCCCAGCGCTCGTCCCGGACGCGGAGGAACGCCTCCTCGACGGCCTGGGCGCGCTCCAGCAGGGAGGAGGGCGGCAGGGTGGTCCGGACGAGGGCCACGGCGTTCAGGTACGAGGGCTGGCTGCCGGGCTCGACGCCCCAGGGCTCGGTCTCGTACACCGGGGAGACGGCCTTGACGCGCAGGCCGGGGGTGTCGGCGAGGGCGTCCAGCGCCCCCTGGAGGTTCTCCAGGCGGTTGCCGAGGTTGGCGCCGAGGGCGATGACGGCCCAGCGCGGGTTGGAGAGGGTGGTGTCGGCGGCGTCCACGGCGGCGACGACGGAGGCCGGCACGGGCTGGACGGTGGGGTCGCTCTGGGTGGGTTTCATCGTCGGCTCCGGGTGATCGTGACGGTGACGTCGTCGAAGGGGACGGTGATGGGGGCGTCGGGCTTGTGGACGACCACCTCCACCTCCTGGACGCCGGAGTGGCTGAGGCACTGCTGGGCGATGCGCTCGGCGAGCGTCTCGATCAGGTCGACGGGGTCGCCCTGGACGACCTCGACGACCTCCTCGGCGACGATGCCGTAATGGACGGTCTTGGTGAGGTCGTCGTCGGCGGCCGCCGGGCGGGTGTCCAGACCGAGGACGAGGTCCACGATGAAGGTCTGGCCCTCTTCGCGCTCCTTGGGGAAGACGCCGTGGTGGCCCCGGGCCTTGAGGCCGCGCAGCGCGACACGATCCACGCGAATCACTCCTGCTGTCGTAGTTGCGGGGGCACACAGCCGGGTGCGGACGGCCGGGTGTCCTCTCTCGAATCTACCCGCGCCCCCCGACAGCGCTTGCCGTCGGGGCCGCCGGGTGGGAGATCAGGGCTGGTCGGAGGGGGGTCCGGGAGGTGCGTCCTCGTCCGGCTCGGTGAGGACGGGGGAGGCGTGGTGGGACCAGATCCGCCAGCCCTCGGGGGTGCGGCGGAAGGCGTTGGTGGCGACGACGAGCTGCCCGACGAGGGGGCCGAGCTCGGCGCCGTCCTCGGCGGGGCCGCCGCTGAGGATGTTCTCGGTGCAGGTGACGAGGGCGGTGTCGCCGGCGAGGGAGATCCGCAGGTCGGTGAGGAAGAACTGGATGTAGTCGGTGTGCGCCATGATCAGCGCGTACGAGCGGAGCACCTCGGCGCGGCCGGTGAGGACGGGCCAGCCGGGGTGCACGCAGGAGGTGTCGGTGGCGCCGTCGTCGAGCCAGAGCTCCTTCAGCCCGTCGAAGTCGCCCTCCTCCAGCGCGGTGTAGAAGGCGGTGTTGGCGGCCTCCACGGCGGCACGGTCGGCGGCGGAGCCGCTGCCGGCCCGGTCGGCGGGGGTCCCGGGGTCGCCGGGGGTCCCGGGGTCGCCGGGGGTCTCCGCGGGGTCCGGGGGCGCGTCGCTCATCCGGCTCCCTCGACGGCGCGGGCGACGCGGACGGCGTCGGCGGTGGCGCGCACCTCGTGGACGCGGACGGCCCAGGCGCCCGCGTGGGCGGCGAGGGCGGAGACGGCGGCGGTGGCGGCGTCGCGCTCGCGGGCGGGCGGCGGGGCGGCGCCGGGTCCGCGGGTGAGGACGTGGCCGAGGAACCGCTTGCGGGAGGCGGCGACGAGGAGGGGGCGGCCCAGGGCGCGCAGCTCGGGGAGGTGGGCGACGAGGGCGAGGTCGTGGGGGGCGAGCTTGGCGAAGCCGAGGCCGGGGTCGACGACGATCCGCTCGGGGTCGACGCCGCCGTCGACGACGGCCTCCAGGCGGGTGCGGAGTTCGGTGACGACCTCGGTGACGACGTCGTCGTAGACGGCGAGGCCGTTCATGTCCCGGCTGAAGCCGCGCCAGTGCATGACGACGAAGGGGACCCGCGCGGCGGCGACGGCGGGGACCATGGCGGGGTCGGCGAGGCCGCCACTGACGTCGTTGACGAGGACGGCGCCGACGTCGACGGCGGCGGTGGCGACGGAGGCCCGCATGGTGTCGACGGAGACCGTGACGCCCTCGGCGGCGAGGCCCCGGACGACGGGGACGACCCGGCGCAGCTCCTCGTCCTCGTCGACGCGGACGGCGCCGGGCCGGGTGGACTCGCCGCCGACGTCGACGAGGTCGGCGCCCTGGGCGACCAGGTCGAGGCCGTGCTTGACGGCGGCGGTGGTGTCGAACCAGCGACCGCCGTCGGAGAAGGAGTCCGGGGTCACGTTGACCACGCCCATGACCGCGCAGCGGTCCCACTCCGGGAGGCCGGGGACGCGGCCCCGGTGGTTCGTCGTACTCATATGACCAGCGTAGGGCCCGTGGGGGCGGTGAGCGGTGTCAGGCCGCGCTGACCTCGTGCTCCCGGTGGCTCCGGGCGGGCACGGTGTGGAGGCAGGGGCGGGGCGCGCGGGCGGGCCGGCGGCGGGCGAAGGGGCGGGGCAGCGCGAGGGTCAGGAAGCCCTCGGCCTGCATGGCGGCGAGGCCGATGCGGGGCAGGTCGCGGCCGGTCCGGTAGACGACGAAGCGGGGTTCCCAGCGCGGCTGGAACTTGTCGTTGAACTTGTAGAGGGACTCGATCTGGAACCAGCGGGAGAGGAAGAGGAGGAGGCCGCGCCAGAGGCGGAGGACGGGGCCGGCGCCGAGGCGCTCGCCGCGGGCGAGGGTGGAGCGGAACATGGCGAAGTTGAGGGAGACGCGCCGGATGCGGAGCTCGGGGGCGGCCTGGAGGGCGGCGACGATGAGCAGCTCGTTCATGCCGGGGTCGGCGGCGCGGTCGCGGCGCATGAGTTCGAGGGACATGCCGTCGGGGCCCCAGGGCACGAAGTGGATCATCGCTTTGAGGTCGCCGTAGGGGCTGTCGGCGTCGTCGCCGGGGTCGGTGCGGTGGGCGGTCGCTATGACGGCGTCGCCGTCGCCGGGGGCGCCGATGCGGCCGAGGGCCATGGAGAAGCCGCGCTCGGTGTCGGTGCCGCGCCAGGCGGCGGCGGCCTCGCGGACGCGGGCGAGTTCGTCGGCGTCGAGGTCGCGCACGCGCCGCACGCGCGTGGTGTAGCCGTTGCGCTCGATGCGCTTGACCATCTGGCGGACGTTGCGCATGGCGCGGCCGGAGAGGGAGAAGTCGGCGACGTCGATGACGGCCTCGTCGCCGAGTTCGAGGGCGTCGAGTCCGGTCTCGCGGGTCCAGACCTGGCCGCCGGTCTCGGAGCAGCCCATGACGGCGGGGGTCCAGGAGTGGGCGCGGGCCTCGTCCATGAAGCGTTCGATGGCGCCGGGCCACGCCTCGACGTCGCCGATGGGGTCGCCGCTGGCGAGCATGACGCCGGAGACGACGCGGTAGCAGACGGCGGCCTTGCCGCTGGGGGAGAAGACGACGCCCTTGTCGTGGCGGAGGGCGAAGTGGCCGAGGGAGTCGCGGCCGCCGTGGCGTTCGAGGAGGGCGCGCAGCCGGGTCTCGTCGTCCTCGGTGAGGAGGGAGGCGGGGTGCTCGGGGCGCAGCGCGAGGTAGATGGTGGTGAGCGCGGTGAGCATGCCGAGGGCGCCGAGGGAGTAGCCGACGGTCCAGTCGACGCCGTGGGTGTAGGCGACGGGGCCCTCGACGCCGAGCAGTCCGAGGAGGACGTGTTCGAGGCGGTCGGCGAGGCTGGGGTCGCCGACGACACGGCGGGGGTGGGCGCTGACGACGACGAGGCCGAGGGTGAGGGAGGCGGCGCCCAGGACGACGAAGTTGGCGAGGGCGCGCCAGCGGCTGCGCGGGTCGGGGAGGGCGGCGAACTGGTCGCGGTGGTGGTGCAGGAGGACGAGGAGGGCGACGGAGAGGAGGGCGCCGAGGACGGAGTGGCGCCAGACGAACTGGGCGGCGGCGCCGAGGGGGAGCAGGAGGACGGCGGCCCGCCAGGCGCGGCGCTTGCGGCGCTTGAGGCCGTGGGCGAGGAGGAGCAGGAGGACGCCGATGCTCAGGGAGAGGGCGGCGGAGAGGGGGCCGAGGGTGCCGGGGAGGACCTCGGCGAGGGCGTGGACGCGGCTGGCCCGGAAGCGGGGGAAGACTCCGGCGGCGATGTCGACGGCGCCGATGAGGGCGCAGGCGGTGCCGATGAAGGAGGGCACCCGTTCGGGGCTCGGTCCGCGCAGAATTCGGCGGACCCGAGCCGGAACCGATGATGTTTTGTCTCCATCTACCGTGACAGACATCGCTTCCTGCGCTTCCCGTGCTTCCGTGGTCTTTTGCGGCCCCGTGCGGGGCGCTCCTTAGGACGGAGCAGAGCGGGGGAGGGTTCATCGGTGTCCGGAAAATCTCGGTAAGTGACCGGTCCGTCCGGTGGTGGGCGTCGGCCGGTACGGCGCCCGGCCGCGGGCCGGCGCGGTGCTGGGCCGCCGGTGGGTCCGGTGGCGCGCGTGACAGGAAGGTTCGTCCGTCTCATGGGTCTCACCAGCGGCGTTCTGCTCGTCAGTACGGTGGCGCTGGCCGTCGTGCTGTTCTCGGCCACAGTGATGCTGTGGCCCCGGCTGGCACGGCGGGGGTGGCTGCCGGTGTCCGGCAGGGTCGGGCTGCTCCTGGCGACGCAGCTGGTGCTGTTCGCGGCGGTGGGCCTGGCGGCGAACCGCTCCTTCCTCTTCTACGGCTCGTGGGCGGACCTGTTCGGCCAGGAGCAGGAGATCGGGGTGGTGGTCGACCACGGCGCCGCCTCGAAGGACCTGCGGGTGGTGGGGACCCGGGCGATGGACGTGCCGGGGGGCTCCCGGCCGTCGGCGGGCGGGCAGATACAGGAGGTGGTGGTCCGGGGCGAGCGGTCGGGGATCACCTCACCGGCCTTCGTCTACCTGCCGCCGGAGTACTTCCAGGCGCGGTACGAGGGCCGGTCGTTCCCGGCGGCGGTGGTGCTGACGGGGTACCCGGGCACGGCGGAGAACCTGATCAAGGGGCTCAAGTACCCCCAGACGGCGTACCTTCAGGCGAAGGCCGGGAAGATGCAGCCGATGGTCCTGGTGATGCTGCGGCCGACGGTGGCGCCGCCGCGCGACACGGAGTGCGTGGACATCCCGGGCGGGCCGCGGACGGAGACCTTCTTCGCCGAGGACCTGCCGAAGGCGGTGTCGGGGGCGTACCGGGTGGGGACGAAGCCGCGGAACTGGGGCTTCATGGGGAACTCGACGGGCGGCTACTGCGCGCTGAAGATCGCGCTGCACCACCCGGACCGGTTCGCGGCGGGCGCGGGCCTCTCGGCGTACTACAAGGCGGCGGAGGACATGACGACCGGTGACCTGTTCCACGGCGACCAGGCGCTGCGGCAGCGCGGTGACCTGCTGTGGAGCCTGGACCACCGGCCGCCGTCGGCCTCGTCGTTCCTGGTGACGACGTCGAAGAAGGGCGAGGGGAACCTGAAGGCGACGCGGCAGTTCATCGCGAAGGTGAAGAAGCCGGCCCAGGTCTCGTCGATCGTCCTGGACAGCGGCGGCCACAACTTCCAGACCTGGCGCCGGGAGATCCCGCCGGGCCTGGTGTGGCTGGGCGGGAAGCTCCAGGCGGACTGACCGGGCAGTCCCTAGGCCCTGTCCGGCGGATCTTCGCCGGACAGGGCCTGGACCCGCTCCGGGGAGGCGCGGCGCAGGGCGCGGTGGACCCCGGCGGGGGTGAGGACGCCGGCGGGCCGGCCGTCCGGGCCGGTGACGGTCAGGCGGCCGGAGTCGTCCTGGAGGAGCAGGGCCAGGGCGTCCTTGAGGGAGCCGCCGAGGGGGACGGTCGTACGGGCCGTGCCGCCGGTGTCCGTACGCGCGCGCGTGCCGCCCGTTCCGCCGTCGGGGGCGCCGCCGTCCGGCAGCGGTTCCAGGTCGTCGGCGGTGAGCGGGGTGACGGCCAGCCGCTTGAGGGCGCGGTCGCCGCCCACGAAGTCGGCGACGTACGGGGTGGCGGGGGCGGCGAGCACGGTGGCCGGGGTGTCGAACTGCTCGATGCGGCCCTGCCCGTAGACGGCCATCCGGTCGCCCATCCGGACGGCTTCCTCGATGTCGTGGGTGACGAGGAGGACCGTCTTGCGGACGGTCGCCTGGAGGGCCAGGAACTCGTTCTGGAGCCGTTCGCGGACGACCGGGTCGACGGCGCCGAAGGGCTCGTCCATCAGCAGGACGGGCGGGTCGGCGGCGAGGGCGCGGGCGACGCCGACGCGCTGGCGCTGCCCGCCGGAGAGCTGGGCGGGGTAGCGGGGGCCGTGCACGGCGGGGTCGAGGCCGACGAGTTCGAGGAGTTCGGCGGCACGCGCGCGTGCGGCGGCCTTCTTCCAGCCGAGCAGGGCGGGCACGGTCGCGGTGTTGTCGAGGACGGTGCGGTGGGGGAAGAGGCCGACCTGCTGGATGACGTATCCGATCTTGCGGCGCAGGGCGACCGGGTCGGTGCCGGCGATGTCCCGGCCGTCGACGAGGACGCGCCCGGAGGTCGGTTCGACCAGCCGGTTGACCATCATCATGGTGGTCGTCTTGCCGCAGCCGGAGGGGCCGACGAGGGTGACGAGCTCGCCCTCGGCGACCTCGAAGGAGAGGCCGTCCACCGCGGTGGTGCCGTCCGGATAGCGCTTGGTCACCTGTTCGAACCGGATCATGGATCCATTCTGGCCCCCCGTCATCCGCCATGTGTGAAGACCGCGTTGCGGGGACGTGGCGGAACGGCGGTACGGGCTCCGGATCGCCTCCTCTGTCGGTGGCGGCGGCTAGGGTCGCCATACACACGTTCTAGCGGCGGCGACCTGGGGGAGGTCCGGAAATGAGCCCGTCGAACTGCCTGGTCGCCAACGACTGGATCTGCGGGGAGTACCTGCGCACCCGGCGCGGCGAGCTGACCGACGCCCTGGTGCAGCACGTCGGCATCACCGCCGCCTCGGTGGCGATCGCCCTGCTGGTGGCCGTGCCGCTGGCGCTCCTGGTCCGGGCCCGGCCCCGGCTCGCCGCCCCGGTCCTCGGCCTCACCACCCTGCTCTACACGGTGCCGTCGCTCGCGATGTTCTCGCTGCTGCTGCCGGTCTTCGGGCTCTCCTCGGCGCTCGTCGTCACCGGTCTGGTGCTGTACGCGCTGACCATCCTGGTCCGCAACGCGCTGGCCGGCCTCGAAGCCGTCCCGGCGGAGACCCGGGAGGCCGCCCGCGGCCTCGGCTACAGCCGCGGGCAGCTCCTCTGGCGGGTCGAACTGCCGCTCGCCCTGCCGGTCCTGATGGCCGGCGTCCGGATGGCGACCGTCTCCACGGTCGCGCTCACCACCATCGGCTCGGTCGTCGGCCGCGGCGGCCTCGGCAACCTGATCGAGGACGCCCTGCCCACCTTCTTCAAGGCGCAGGTGCTCGCCGCCTCGGTGCTCTGCGTCCTCCTCGCCGTCGTCGCCGACCTGCTGCTCCTGGGCGCCCAGCGGCTCCTCACGCCCTGGGCCCGGCACCGCGGCGCCCCGGGAGGTGCGTGAGATGGGGGTCGTGGCGGACGCCTGGACCTGGCTGACCACCGGCGCGCACTGGACCGGCGCCGAGGGGATCGGCGCGCGCCTCGCCGAGCACGCGTACGTGAGCGGGCTGGCGCTGCTGATCGCCGGGGCGCTCGCCCTGCCGCTGGGCCTGTGGCTCGGCCACCTGGGGCGCGGCGGCGCGCTGGCGGTCAACGTGTCGAACGTGGGGCGGGCGGTCCCGGTCTTCGCCGTCCTCGCCCTCTTCATGGTCTCCCCGCTGCGGAACGCGGGATACGTGCCGACGGTGACCGCCCTGGTGCTGTTCGCCGTGCCGCCGCTGCTCACCAACGCGTACGTGGGCGTGCGCGAGGTGGACCGGGCGGCCGTCCGGGCGTCCCGGGGCATGGGCATGACCGGCGGCCAGGTCTTCCGGCGGGTCGAACTCCCGCTGGCGGCGCCGGTGGTGACGGCCGGCATCCGGTCGGCCGCCGTCCAGGTGGTCGCCACCGCGACCATCGCCGCGCTGGCCGGACAGGGCGGCCTCGGCCGGATCATCACCGCCGGCTTCGCGCTGTACGACACCGCCCAGGTGGTGGCGGGCGCCGTCCTGGTGGCGCTGCTCGCGCTGCTGGTGGAGGGCCTGCTCGTGCTCCTGGACCGGCTCCTCGTGCCCCGGCCGCCGAGGACCTGAGACGGACCGGGCCGCCGGGGGCCCGGCGTGGACAAGCCGCAACCGAAAGCGAAGGACGGAACTCGTGAACAGGATCTCGCGCGCCACGGGCGCGCTGCTGGGCGCCGCCGCACTGGCCGTCTCGCTCGCCGCCTGCGGCGGCGACAGCCTGGAGCAGGGCAGGGAGAAGGCGTCCGGCCCCTCCGGCGGCGGCAAGGGCCCGCTCGTGGTGGGCGCGGCGGCGTTCACCGAGTCGAAGGTGCTCGCCGAGCTGTACGCGCTGGCGCTGCGCGACGCGGGCTACTCGGTCTCGGTCACCACGGTGAAGAACCGGGAACTCTACGAACCCTCGCTGGAGAAGGGCGAGATCGACGTCGTGCCGGAATACGCGGCGACGCTCGCGGAATTCCTCAACGCCAAGGCGAACGGTCCGAAGGCGCCGGAGGAGAAGCCGGTCGCCTCCGGTGACGCGAAGGCCACCGTCGACGCGCTGCGCGCGCTCGCGGAACCGCGCGGACTGAAGGTCCTGGACGCCGGGGAGGCCGTCGACCAGAACGCCTTCGCGGTCTCGAAGGAATTCGCCGCCGAGAACAAGCTGGCGACCCTTTCCGATCTCGGCGCGGCGAAGCTGAAGGTGAAGATCGCGGCCGGTGACGAATGCGCGGTCCGCCCCTTCTGCGCGCCCGGCCTGAAGAAGGTGTACGGCATCGACGTGGCGGGGATCGACCCCAAGGGCGTCGGCACCCCGCAGGCCAAGCAGGCCGTCAAGGACGGGGTGGACCAGCTGGTCCTGACCACCACGACGGACGCCACGGTGGACTCCTTCGGCCTGGTCTTCCTGACCGACGACAAGAAGCTCCAGAACGCCGACAACGTGCTGCCGGTGCTGAACGCGAAGGACGCCGGGGACCCCGCCGTCGCCACCGCCCTCGACAAGATCACCAAGGTGCTGACCACGGCGGATCTCGCCGAACTCAACCGCAAGGTGGACGCCGAGCGGGCGAAGCCCGAGGACGTCGCCGCCGCCTATCTGAAGGAGAAGGGGCTGGTCGGCAAGTAGCCGCCGAAGTGGGGAAGTCGGCCCGAAACGGAAGCGGAACGCGGTCTCTCCGATTCCGGCGTCGAGAAGTGGCCAAGAGATTACCGGGCCGACCTCCCACGCCCTCCCTACGCACGGTAAATTTCAGGCCATGCCACGTGGACGCCACCGCCATTCCCCGCCTCTGCACAAACTGATGCCGCCCTCCGCGGTCGCCGGGGCCGCGGCCGTCTGCGCCGCGGCCGCCTGGCTGCCCGGGGAACTCGTGGTCGTCCGGCTGCTCGCCACCGCGGCGGCGGCCGCCGCCGTCACCGGCGCCGTCCTCATGCGCGGCTGGGACCGCAGCGCCGGCCGCCAGGTCGCCGAACTGTCCCGGGCCCGCACCGCCGACCAGTGGAAGGCCGAGGAGCGCCTCGCCGAACTGGAGGCGGACCTGGAGGAGTCCCGCGCCCTGCGCATCCGCCTCGACGCCAAGCTCCGCGCCAAGCGCGTCGAACTCGCCGCCCTGCGCGGCGAGCACGCCGACCTGCTCCGCCGCTACGCCACCGCCGAGACCGAGCGCGCCGGCGCTCTGGAGGAGACCCGCCTCCTCGCCCGCAACGCCGCCGAGGCCCCTCGGGAGCTGACCGCCGCCGGCACCGCGCCCACCCCGGAGGCGTACCGGCGCGCCGCCGGGGCCCTGCGGGACCTCGCCCGCAACGCCGCCGCCCAGAAGGCCCGCCGCACCGCCGAGGCCGCCCGCGCCCGCGACCTCGCCGAGCGCGCCGCCGAGAGCGAGGAGCCGCGCGGCCGGCACGCCGCCGAGCAGCACACCCGCCCGGAGGCCCCGGCCGCCCTGCCCCCGGCCGCCCCCGCCAAGGCCCTGCCCCCGGCGGCCCCCGCCGCCCCGGACCGGACCCCGGCCGTCCCGGTCGCCCACGCGATCGTCCCGTACACGGCCCGCCGGGTCGCCCGCACCGAGGGCGGCTTCGACTTCTTCGGCACCCAGAAGACCGCCATCGAGGCCGTCGAGGACACCGACCTCGCCGACGTGGTGGGCCAGGAGGCCCTGGAGGAGGCCCGCGCGGCGGCCCTCCCGCTCACACCGGTCCCGGCCCCCGCCCCGGTCCGCCCGCCGACCGCGCCCGGCGCCATCGGCCAGGTCATCGACCTCACCGCGCACGACGAGACGGAGCAGCTCGACGTGGCCGAGCTGCGCGGCGCCGTCAACCAGTGACCGCCCGCACCGCCCCCCTCCCCCGCGAGGAGGTGCCCGGCCGCCGCGACGAGCTGATCGCCCTGTGCGCCCAGGCGTTCGGCGGCGCCCCCTGGCACGACCCGCCGCGCGGCGCCGTACGGACCGCCGACCGGCTCGTCGCCTCCGCGGCCCGCCGCGCGGACTTCCGCGCGGTGGCCGCCCTCGGCCCCGACGGCGCCCTGCGCGGCCTCGCCGCCGGCTGGACCGACACCGCCCTCTCCGGCGCCGGCCCCGCCTTCGAACTGGCCGAGCTCGCCGTCGTCCCCGCCCACCAGGGCCGCGGCCTCGGCCGTGCCCTCCACGACGCGCTGCTGGCCGCCGCCCCCGCCGGGCCCGCCTTCCTGATGACCCTCGACGTGCCGGAACTCACCGGCCGCTACGCCCGCTGGGGCTGGACGGTCGCCGACCGCCGCCGCCCCGACGGCGACGACCGCGCCTACGTGCTCATGCGCCGCCCCTGAGCGGCCCGGCTCACTTGTCGATGTCGCCGACGACGAAGAAGAACGACCCCAGGATCGCGACCATGTCCGCGACCAGCGTCCCCGGCAGCAGCTCCACCAGCGCCTGGATGTTGTTGTACGAGGCCGAGCGCAGCTTCAGCCGGTAGGGCGTCTTCTCGCCCTTCGACACCAGGTAGTAGCCGTTCAGCCCGAGCGGGTTCTCCGTCCAGGCGTACGTGTGGCCCTCCGGGGCCTTCAGCACCTTCGGCAGCCGCTGGTTCACCGGCCCCCGGGGCAGCTCCTCCATCCGGTCCAGACAGGCGTCCGCCAGCTCCAGCGCGTTGTGCGTCTGCTCCAGCAGGCACTCGAAGCGGGCCAGGCAGTCGCCGTCCTCGCGGACCACCACCCGCAGCACGTCCCGGAGCTCCCCGTACGCCAGGTACGGCTCGTCGCGCCGCAGGTCGAAGTCGACGCCGGAGGCGCGGGCGATCGGCCCCGACACCCCGAAGGCGTGCACGGTCTCCCGGTCCAGCACGCCGATCCCGCGCGTACGGCCCCGGAAGATCTCGTTGCCGAGGACCAGCCGGTCGTACACGTCCATCCGCGACCGCACCGACGCCACCGCCTGCCGCACCCGGCCCGTCCACCCCGCCGGCAGGTCCTCCTTGAGACCGCCGACCCGGTTGAACATGTAGTGCATCCGGCCGCCGGAGACCTCCTCCATCACCGCCTGGAGCTCCTCGCGCTCCCGGAAGGCGTGGAAGACCGGCGTGATCCCGCCCAGCTCCAGCGGGTACGAGCCCAGGAACATCAGGTGGTTCAGGACCCGGTTCAGCTCCGCGAGCAGCGTCCGCGTCCACACCGCCCGCTCCGGCACCTCCATGCCGAGCATCCGCTCCACGGCCATCACCACGCCGAGCTCGTTCGAGAACGCCGACAGCCAGTCGTGCCGGTTGGCCAGCATCACGATCTGCCGGTAGTCCCGTGCCTCGAACAGCTTCTCGGCGCCCCGGTGCATGTAGCCCACGACCGGCTCGGCGTGCCGGATCACCTCGCCGTCCAGCACCAGCCGCAGCCGGAGCACCCCGTGCGTGGAGGGGTGCTGCGGGCCGATGTTCAGCACCATGTCGGTGCTCTCCGCCGCGCCGCCGATGCCGACCGTGGTCTCCGTCATGCCGGACAGTATCCCCCGCCCCGGGGCCCGCCGACGGGCCGGACCCCAGCCTGTGGACAACCCCGCCGCCCGCCCGCGGCCCCTCACCCGGACGGCTCAGCCGGCCGCGGTCGCGGCGCCCCCGCCCACCCGGTGGACCAGCCACAGGAAGTCCCCCAGCCCGCCGCGCGCCGTCAGCTCCGCCGCCTCCCCGGCGGCGGCCAGCGCCCGCACGTACCCGGCGGGGTCCGACGAGGCCAGCGCCAGCGGCGGCCGGGCCCCCGACACCCCCAGCCGGGCCAGCTCCTCCCGCTGGACGGTCAGCACGCCCGGCGCGCGCGCGTGCGCCGCCGCCGCGCACGCGTCCATCGCCACGTGGGAGGTGAGGTCACCGGAGCCGTCCGGCACCGGCGCCACCTCGCGGCCCGCCCGGAAACCGGTCAGCGTCCCGAACGGCGGCCGGGCCCCCCGCACGTGCCCGTAGTCCACCGCCACCGCCCGGCCCGCCGCCAGCGACCCCACCGCCGCCGCCCACGCCTCGTCCCGGGGCCGGCCGATCTCCGCCCGAGCCCCCGGCTCCGCCAGTGGCCACCAGCGCTCCAGCCACGCCGCGTCCGCACCCCCCACCGGCGCCCCCAGCCGCTCCGCGCCGTCCGCGCGGACCTCCACGTACCGCACCGTGCCGTCGCCGTCCGCCTCCGCGACGTCCACCGGCACGTTGTCCAGCCACTCGTTGGCGAACAGCAGCCCGCGCACCCCCTCGGGCAGCCGGCCGGTCCACTCCACCCGGGGATCGAGCCCCGCCGGCCGGGCGGCCCGCTCGACCGCGTACGCCCGCACCCGCAGCCCCGCCGGGACCGCCGCCAGCACCCCGGCCACCAGCTCGCCCCGGCCCGCGCCCACGTCCACCAGGTCGACCTCGCCGGTGCCCAGCTCCTCCGCCGTCGCCACCAGCAGCCGGGCCACCGCCGCCGCGAACAGCGGCGAGGCGTGCACCGAGGTCCGGAAGTGCCCGGCCGGCCCCTCCGGCCGCAGGAAGAACCCCTCAGGGCCGTACAGCGCCCGCTCCGTCGCCTCCCGCCAGCCCCGCCACTCCCGCCCGTCCCCGGACTCCCGGACCGTCCCGCCCGCCGCGTCATACGTCACGGGCACCAGTCTCCACCCCGGGAAGTAGGAGCTCCGGGGCAAGGATCGGCCGCACGGTTGATCCCCCGCCCACCCGCCTTCCCTACTCTGGGTTACGTGCAGCGCCTCTACGACTTCCTCCGCAGCCACCCGACGGGCGTCGACGTCTTCTGGGCCGTCGCCCTCCTCGGGATGTCCCTGCTGTGGATCTCGTCGGGGGCCCCCATGACGGGCGCCCCCCTCGGCTACGGGGCGGTCGCCGTCCTGTTCTCCCTCGTCGTCGCCCTGCGGCGGCGGGCGCCGGAGAAGATGCTCCTCCTCACCGTCGCCCTCGGCCTCGCCCAGCTCGCGTGCGACGTCCCGCCGTTCCTGGCGAACTTCGCCATGCTCGTGATCATCTTCACCGTCGCCGCCCACGACGGCCCCCGGTGGGCCTCCCGGCTCGCCCTCGCCGGCGGCCTCTCCGCCGCCACCCTCTCCCAGCTGAGATGGCCCCTGGAGGGCAACAACTCGGTCCCCGTCCAGGTCTTCTTCACGGTGATCATGACCGTGCCGTTCGCGCTCGCCTGGGTCCTCGGCGACTCCCTGCGCACCCGCCGCGCCTACTTCGCGCAGCTGGAGGAGCGGGCCGCCCGCCTGGAGCAGGAGCGCGAGGCCCAGGCCAAGGTCGCGGTCGCCGCCGAGCGCGCCCGGATCGCCCGCGAACTCCACGACGTCGTCGCCCACAACGTCTCCGTGATGGTCGTGCAGGCCGACGGTGCCGCCTACGTCATGGACTCCTCCCCGGAGACCGCCAAGCAGGCCCTGGAGACCATCGCCGGCACCGGCCGGCAGGCGCTCGCCGAGATGCGCCGCCTGCTCGGCATCCTGCGCACCGGCGAGCACCAGGAGGCCGGCGAATACGTGCCCCAGCCCGACGTGGAGCAGATCGCGGAACTCGTCGAGCAGGTCCGGGGCGCCGGCCTCACCGTCGACCTCACCGTCGAGGGCACCCCGCGCGACCTGCCCACCGGCGTCGGCCTCACCGCCTACCGGATCGTGCAGGAGGCCCTCACCAACACCCGCAAGCACGGCGGGCCCGACGCGGGCGCCCGCGTGCGGCTCGTCTACTTCGACGACGGCCTCGGCCTCCTCGTCGAGGACGACGGCCGGGGCGCCCCGCAGGAGATGTACGAGGACGGGGGCGCCGACGGCCGCGGCCACGGCATGATCGGCATGCGGGAGCGGGTCGGCATGGTCGGCGGCACCCTGGACGCGGGCCCGCGCCCCGGCGGCGGCTTCCGGGTCAGCGCCCTCCTGCCGCTCAAGCCCGCCCCCTGACCGGACCCGCAGCCCCGTCCCCCTCAGTGAAGGAACCCCATGTCCATCCGCGTGATGCTCGTCGACGACCAGGCGCTGCTGCGCACCGGCTTCCGCATGGTGCTGGCCGCCCAGCCGGACATGGAGGTCGTGGCCGAGGCGGGCGACGGCGCGGAGGCGCTGGAGGTGCTGCGCACCGCCGAGGTCGACGTGGTCCTCATGGACGTCCGCATGCCCCGCCTCGACGGCGTCGAGGCCACCCGCCGGATCTGTGCCGCCCCCGACGCCCCGAAGGTGCTCATCCTCACCACCTTCGACCTGGACGAGTACGCCTTCTCCGGCCTGAAGGCGGGCGCCAGCGGCTTCATGCTCAAGGACGTGCCGCCCGCCGAGCTGCTCACCGCGATCCGCTCGGTGCACAGCGGCGACGCCGTGGTGGCCCCCTCGACCACCCGCCGCCTCCTGGACCGCTTCTCCCCGATGCTGCCCTCCTCCGGCCGGGACCCCGAGCACCGCGAACTGGACCGGCTGACCGACCGCGAGCGCGAGGTCATGCTGCTCGTCGCCCAGGGCCTGTCCAACGGCGAGATCGCCGCCCGCCTCGTCCTCTCCGAGGCGACCGTGAAGACCCACGTCGGCCGCATCCTCACCAAGCTCGGCCTGCGCGACCGCGTCCAGGTCGTGGTCCTCGCCTACGAGACCGGCCTGGTCCGCGCGGGCGGCGCGAAGGGCTGACCGGCGCGCTCAGCGCAGGACCGACTCCAGGAAGTCGCTGCCCAGCCGGGCCACGACCGACACGTCGAGCTGGTGGAGCACGTACCGGCCGCGCCGCTGCGTGGTGAGCAGCCCCGCCCTCTTCAGGACGGCCAGGTGCCGGGAGACCTCCGGGGCGGTGATGCCGTACGCGTCCGCCAGCTCGCTCGTCGAGTACGTGCCGCGCGCCAGGCTGCGGCACAGCCGCATCCGCATCGGATGGGCCACCGCCTCCAGCCGGAGCCGCACCGTCCCGACCGGCTCGGCGCCGCCGACCTCCCGGGCGGAGACCGGGTACTGCACCACCGGCCGCCGGCCCGGCGCGTGCACGGCGAACAGGTGCGGCCAGCCGAAGGCGGTCGGCAGGAACGCCACCGGGCGGCCCTCCGCCGCCGTCGCGCCGTGCGTCAGCTTGTCCACCGTGATCCGGGTGGCCGGCCCGTCCTCCTCCAGGGCGAGCGCGGGCGAGGCGTCGGCGAGCGCCTCGGCCAGGCCCCGGCGGCGCAGCAGCTCCGTCTTGTGCCGGGCGTCGGCGGCGAGCTGGACCCGGACCCGCCGCCAGGTGTCCGCGAAGAACGCCTCGTCGCAGTCCTCCAGGAGACGGCGGATCCACGCGCGCGTGGCCGCCGGATCGGCGAGCGTCCGCTCCACGAAGGCCGCCTGCCGGGGGCCGCGCGCCGCCGCCAGGTCCAGGGTCCGGCGCCGGCTCGCCGCGTCCACCAGCGGCGAGGGCACCCCCTCGCCGTACCGGGGGCTGCACGAGATCTCCAGGGCCGCGCCGACGAAGTCCTCGTCGTCCATCCGGTCCAGGTCGTCCAGCTCCTCCGCCAGCGTCTCGCGCGGCTCGGCGGGCAGCAGCAGGTCGGAGCGGGTCGAGCGCCACATGAAGTCGGCCTCGTGCAGCCGGTCCGCCAGGCACGGGTCGAGCCCGGCCGAGACCGTCGTCGTCCAGGCGTGCAGCCGGGGGTGGTGGGCCGGCTCGGCGAGCGCGTGCAGGGCGGCGCCCAGCTCCGCCAGCGGCGAGGGCGAGAAGTGGATCCGCTCGGGCGGCAGGCCGGTGATGTCGATGGTCACGCTCACGCCCCCCATGGTGCGGTACGCCCCCGGGACGCCGTCGCGCCGATTGACGGGGGCCGTCAATCGGCGCGACGGCCCGGACGCCCGCCCGCGCCGCCTCAGCCGCCGACGAGCCCCAGGAAGTCCCGTACCGCGGTCCGGACGTCGTCCGCGGCCCACTCCAGGCCCGGCGCCGCCACCGTCACCTCGGTCACCGCGACCCCCGGCGGGCCGCCCGCGCCCGGGGCCGACCAGCGGCGGAACAGACAGGTCCCGGTCCGCTCGGTCAGGGCCAGGGAGGCCGCCGTCAGGACCTCCGGGGCGTACGGCAGCCACACCTGGAACTGGTGGGTGTGCGGCTCCTCCGGGTGGACCCGGAACCAGCCCGGCCCGCCCTCCCCGGCCAGCGCCTCCCGCAGCGCCCCGGCGACCACGCGCGCGTGCGCCGCGTACGCGGGCAGCCGGGGCAGCTCGACGTCCAGGCCGCGCAGCGCGGCGAGCACCGCCGGGTACTGCTGGAAGACCCGCCCCCCGTACCGGTGCAGCCACACCCGGGCCTCGGCCACGAGCTCCTCGGGCCCGGCCAGCACCGCCCCCGACAGGCCGTCGAGGGACTTGTAGAACGACACGTAGACGCTGTCCGCGAGCCCGGCGACCTCCGCGAGCGGCCGGCCGAACCAGGCGGCGGCCTCCCACAGCCGGGCGCCGTCGAAGTGCACCGCGGCGTCCCGCTCCCGGGCCGCCCCGACCGCCCCGGCCAGCTCCTCCCAGGAGGGCAGCACGAAACCGGCGTCCCGCAGCGGCAGCTCCAGCATCAGCGTCCCGAACGGCTCCGGATGGTCCCGCACCTCCTCGGCCGACGGCAGCCGGGGCGCGTCCGTCGGGTGCGTCGTCCGCAGCCCCGACACGGCCCCCAGGGCCCCGCCCTCGTGGACCTCCGGATGGGCGAGCGGGTGCAGCGCGACGACCGGGTTCCCGGTCCGCGCCGCCCAGCACCGCAGCGCCACCTGCTGGGCCATCGTGCCGGTGGGGAAGAAGACGGCCGCGGGCATGCCCAGCTCCCGGGCCACCCGCTCCTCCAGGACCTCCACCAGGCCGCCGCCGTACACGTCGGGCAGCTCGCCGCCGAGGCCCGCCTCCCCGGCCCACCGCGCCAGCCCGGCCAGCAGCTCCCCGACCGAGCCCTCCGCGGACGGGCTCCACAGGGAGCGGGCGGCACCGCCCCACACCCGCGCCCGGTGCCGCCGCGCGGCCTCCTCGTCCACCTCTCCGAGAGCTTCCCCGGCCGTCCCGTCCACCACGTCGTCCACATCCATGCACCGATCATCACACCGTCGCCCGCGGCCTGTGGACAGCCCGGGAGGGGCACGAAACGCTGGCGTAGCATGACCAGAAATCGTCCGGTACCCGCCGAGGACTGGAACGGAAGGCCGTACCCACCGTGAACGCACCCGCAGCGCCAGAACCCCGGGCCGAGGACCGACCCGCCCGGCTCACCGTCGGAGTCGTCGGCGCCGGCCGCGTCGGCCCCGCGCTCGCCGCCTCCCTCCGCCTCGCCGGACACCGCCCCGTCGCCGTCTCCGCCGTCTCCGACGCCTCCCGCCGCCGGGCCGCCGCCCTGCTGCCGGACGTCCCGGTGGTCGAGCCCGCGCGCGTGCTCGCCCTCGCCGACCTCGTCCTGCTCACCGTCCCCGACGACGCCCTGCCCGGCCTCGTCGAAGGACTCGCCGGCACCGGCGCCGTCCGCCCCGGCCAGCTGATCGTCCACACCTCCGGGCGGTACGGGGCCCGGGTCCTGGACCCGGCCCGCCGCGCCGGCGCCCTCCCGCTGGCCCTCCACCCCGCCATGACCTTCACCGGCACCGCCGTCGACGTCCAGCGGCTGGCCGGCTGCTCCTTCGGGGTGACCGCCCCCGAGGAGCTGCGGCTCGCCGCCGAGGCCCTCGTCATCGAGATGGGCGGGGAGCCCGAGTGGATCGCCGAGGAGGCCCGGCCGCTCTACCACGCGGCCCTCGCCCTCGGCGCGAACCACCTGGTCACCCTGGTCGCCCAGTCGATGGAACTGCTCCGCACGGCCGGCGTGACCGCCCCCGACCGGATGCTCGGCCCGCTCCTCGGCGCCGCCCTCGACAACGCCCTGCGCTCCGGCGACGCCGCCCTCACCGGCCCCGTCGCCCGGGGCGACGCCGGCACCGTCGCCGCCCACGTGGCCGAACTGCGCAAGCACGCCCCCGGCACCGTCGCCGGCTACCTGGCGATGGCCCGCACCACCGCCGACCGGGCCCTCGCGCACGGCCTGCTCCGGCCCGAACTGGCCCAGGACCTGCTGGGCGTCCTCGCCGGCGACGCCCCCGACACCGACACCACCGGCCCCGCCGACGGGCCGCGAGGAGACGACCGATGAGCCCCGCCCCGCACACCCCCGGGCACCCCGTGCCGGCGGAGCTCGCCTCCACCGTCGCGGAGCTGCGCCACGCGCGCGTGCGCGGCGCAGCCGCCCCCGGCGCCACCGCCGTCGTCATGACCATGGGCGCCCTCCACGAGGGCCACGCCACCCTCGTCCGCGCCGCCCGCGAGCGCGTCGGACCGGACGGCACCGTCATCGTCACCGTCTTCGTCAACCCGCTCCAGTTCGGCGCCGGCGAGGACCTCGACCGCTACCCCCGCACCCTGAAGGC
This sequence comes from Streptomyces termitum, assembly GCF_014650175.1. Taxonomy (GTDB): domain Bacteria; phylum Actinomycetota; class Actinomycetes; order Streptomycetales; family Streptomycetaceae; genus Streptomyces; species Streptomyces termitum. Next base: position 37,688 of record NZ_BMUL01000012.1, on the reverse strand, counting down.
CGACCTGGAACTCGCCTCCGAGGCGGGCGCCGGCATCGTCTTCGCCCCCGCCGCCGACGAGGTCTACCCCGGCGGACAGCCCCAGGTGCGGATCACCGCCGGACCCATGGGCGGGCTCCTGGAGGGCGCCTCCCGCCCCGGCCACTTCGACGGCGTCCTCACCGTCGTCGCCAAACTGCTCCACCTCACCCAGCCCGACCTGGCCTTCTTCGGCCAGAAGGACGCCCAGCAGCTCGCCGTCATCCGCCGCATGGCGCAGGACCTGAACTTCCCCGTCGAGATCGTCGGGGTGCCCACCGTCCGCGAGACCGACGGCCTCGCCCTGTCGAGCCGCAACCGCTACCTGTCGGCCGAGGAGCGCCGCACCGCGCTCGCCCTCTCCCGCGCCCTCTTCGCCGGCCGCGACCGGCTCGCCGCCCAGGAGGCGCTGCGCGCGCGTGCCGACGCGCTGCCCGGCGCGCAGGGCCGGGCCGGACAGCGCGCCGAGGCGCTGACCCGGCTGGGCGAGGCCCGCGCCGCCGCCGACGTCCACGCGGTCGCCCAGGCCGCCGAGGGCGGCGCCGCCGGAGCCGTCCGGGCCGCCGCCCGCGCGGTCCTCGAGGAGGCCGCCGCCGCCGAACCGCCCCTCGTCCTGGACTACCTCGCCCTGGTTGACCCGGCCGACTTCACCGAGGCCGGCGACGCCCACCGGGGCGAGGCGATCCTCGCGGTCGCCGCCCGCGTGGGCACCACCCGTCTGATCGACAACATCCCGCTGACCTTCGGAGACCCCGAAGGCACCCCCCAGGGAGCCGCCAAGTGACCGGAATACGGCTGCACGCCCCCGCGCCGGGCTGGGCCATCGACGCCGACGTCGTCGTGGTCGGCTCCGGCGTCGCCGGACTGACCGCCGCCCTGCGCTGCACCGCCGCCGGACTGCGCACCGTCGTCGTCACCAAGGCCAACCTCGACGACGGCTCCACCCGCTGGGCCCAGGGCGGCGTCGCCGCCGCCCTCGGCGAGGGCGACACCCCCGGCCAGCACCTGGACGACACCCTCGTCGCCGGGGCCGGGCTCTGCGACGAGCCGGCCGTCCGCCTCCTCGTCACCGAGGGCCCCGACGCGGTCCGCCGCCTCATCGCCACCGGCGCCTCCTTCGACCTCGCCGACGACGGCGAGATCGCCCTCACCCGGGAGGGCGGCCACCACCGCCGCCGGATCGCGCACGCCGGCGGCGACGCCACCGGCGCGGAGATCTCCCGCGCCCTGGTCGAGGCCATCAGGGAGCAGGGCGTGCGCACCATCGAGCACGCCCTCGTCCTCGACCTCCTGAAGGACGCCGAGGGCCGCACGGCGGGCGTCACCCTGCACGTCATGGGCGAGGGCCAGCACGACGGCGTCGGCGCCGTCCGCGCCCCCGCCGTGGTCCTCGCCACCGGCGGCATGGGCCAGGTCTTCTCCGCCACCACCAACCCGCCGGTCGCCACCGGCGACGGCGTCGCCCTCGCGCTGCGCGCCGGCGCCGAGGTCTCCGACCTGGAGTTCGTCCAGTTCCACCCGACGGTCCTCTTCCTCGGGGCGGGTGCCGAGGGCCAGCAGCCGCTGGTCTCCGAGGCGGTCCGCGGCGAGGGCGCCCACCTGGTCGACGCCGACGGCGTCCGCTTCATGGTCGGGCAGCACGAGCTGGCCGAACTGGCGCCCCGGGACGTCGTCGCCAAGGCGATCACCCGCCGCATGCGGGAGCAGGGCGCCGCGCACATGTACCTCGACGCCCGGCACTTCGGCGCCGCCATGTGGGAGCACCGCTTCCCGACGATCCTGGCCGCCTGCCGGGCGCACGGCATCGACCCGGTCACCGAGCCGATCCCGATCTCCCCGGCCGCCCACCACGCCTCCGGCGGCGTCCGCACCGACCTGAACGGCCGCACCACCGTCCCCGGCCTGTACGCGTGCGGGGAGGTGGCCTGCACGGGCGTGCACGGCGCCAACCGGCTCGCCTCGAACTCCCTCCTGGAGGGCCTGGTCTTCGCGGAGCGGATCGCCGCGGACATCGCCGAGCACGGCCCGCACCGCGAGGGCGTGCCGCGCACCGAGCCCGCGGGCACGGTGCTCACCCTCCTCGCCCCCGAGGTCCGCCGCGAGATCCAGCGGATCATGACCCAGGGCGCGGGCGTGCTCCGGTCGGCCGCCGGGCTGACCGACGCCGCCGACGCCCTCGAAGCGCTCCGGCAGGACGCCGAGGAGGACGGCAAGGCCGCCGAGCCGGGCGTGGACTCCTGGGAGACCACCAACCTGCTGTGCGTGGCCCGGGTCCTCGCCGCGGCGGCCCTGGAGCGCGAGGAGACGCGGGGCTGCCACTGGCGCGAGGACCGTCCCGACCGGGACGACGAGCGGTGGTGCCGCCACCTGGTCGTCCGCCTGACGCCCGACCGCCACCCGGTGGTGCGCACCACCCGGACCGCCGACTTTCCGCCCGTCACCCCCGAAGCAGCCAGGGAGCAGCAGTCGTGAGCACGCCCGAGGAAGCCCGTCCCGAGCCCGTGGACGTCCCTCTCATCCAGATCAGCTCCGTCGAGGCCGGGGAGACCGGCGGCTGCGGCGACGGCTGCGGCTGCGGCGGCGAGGAGGAGTACGAGTGCGGGCTGGACCCGGCGCTCGCCCAGCTTCTCGCCGACGCCGGTCTCGACCCCGTCCAGGTCGAGGACATCGCCCACCTGGCGCTCGTCGAGGACCTCGACGGCGGCGTGGACGTGACGACCGTGGCGACCGTCCCCGAGGACGCCGTCGCGACCGCCGACTTCGTGGCCCGCGAGGCCGGCGTGGTCTCCGGCCTGCGGGTGGCGGAGGCGGTCCTGTCGCTGGTCTGCTCCGAGGAGTTCGAGGTCGAGCGGCACCGCGAGGACGGCGAGCGCGTCGCCCCCGGCGACCTGCTGCTCAGCGTCACCGCCCGGACCCGCGACCTGCTCACCGGCGAGCGCAGCGCGCTGAACATCCTGTGCCGCCTCTCCGGCATCGCCACCGCCACGCGCGCGTGGGCCGACGCCCTGGAGGGCACGAAGGCCAAGGTCCGCGACACCCGCAAGACGACGCCGGGGCTGCGCGCCCTGGAGAAGTACGCGGTCCGCTGCGGCGGCGGCGTCAACCACCGGATGTCGCTGTCGGACGCGGCCCTGGTGAAGGACAACCACGTGGTGGCCGCCGGCGGCGTCGCCGAGGCGTTCCGGGCCGTCCGCGAGGCGTTCCCCGAGGTGCCGATCGAGGTCGAGGTCGACACCATGCACCAGGTCCGCGAGGTGCTGGACGCGGGCGCCGACCTGATCCTGCTGGACAACTTCACCCCGGACGAGACCGAGGAGGCGGTGGCCCTGGTCGCCGGCCGCGCGGTCCTGGAGTCCTCGGGCCGGCTCACCCTGGAGAACGCGGCGGCGTACGCGGCGACCGGCGTGGACTACCTGGCGGTCGGCGGCCTCACGCACTCCTCGCCGATCCTCGACATCGGCCTGGACCTGCGCGAGGTGCGCGGCTGATGCTGCTCACCATCGACGTCGGCAACACGCACACGGTCCTGGGCCTCTTCGACGGCGAGGAGATCGTCGAGCACTGGCGGATCTCCACGGACCCCAGCAGGACCGCCGACGAGATGGCGGTCCTGCTCCAGGGCCTCATGGGCATGCACCCGCTGCTCGGCGCCGAGCTGAGCGACGGCATCGAGGGCATCGCCATCTGCGCGACGGTCCCCTCGGTCCTGCACGAGCTGCGCGAGGTGACCCGCCGCTACTACGGCGACGTGCCGGCGGTCCTCGTCGAGCCCGGCGTGAAGACGGGCGTGCCGATCCTCACGGACAACCCCAAGGAGGTCGGCGCGGACCGCATCATCAACGCGGTCGCGGCGGTCGAGCTCTACGGCGGCCCGGCGATCGTGGTCGACTTCGGCACGGCGACCACGTACGACGCGGTCACCGCGCGCGGCGAGTACGCGGGCGGCGCGATCGCCCCGGGCATCGAGATCTCGGTCGAGGCGCTCGGCGTGAAGGGCGCGATGCTCCGCAAGATCGAGCTGGTCCGGCCGCGCGGGGTGATCGGCAAGAACACCGTGGAGGCGATGCAGTCCGGCATCGTCTTCGGCTACGCGGGCCAGGTCGACGGCGTCGTCTCCCGGATGAAGCGCGAGCTGGTCGGCCCGCAGGGCGACCCGTCGGCCGTCACGGTGATCGCCACCGGCGGCCTCGCGCCGATGGTCCTGCGGGACTCGGCCGAGATCGACCGGCACGAGCCCTGGCTGACCCTGATCGGCCTCCGCCTCGTCTACGAGCGGAACGTCTCCCGCATGTGACCCCCGCCGCCGTACGGCCCCGGCCCGGACGCGACCGCCCGGACGCGACCGCCCGGACCGGAGCCGTACGGGCCCGGCCCGCGCGGTCGCACCCGCCGGCCGGAGCCGTACGACGGCCGTCCCGCCGGCCGTCCGCGTCCCACGGGCCGCCGGTGTCCCACCGGGCGTCCGCGCCCCGCCGGGCGGGTGAGCCCGTGCCGTCCGTACGGCGTCCCGGAGCGGGTGGGAAGCGCAGGTGGGAGGGGTGGGAGCGCGGCGACGCGCCGAAAGATCGCTAAGCGAACTTTGTCCGATTAGCACGTATCGTCGGTCCATGCCCACGCCCTACGGAACCCGCGGCGGCATGGCGTTCAGCGCGGACGAGCTGCGTGTGCTCCGACGCGCCCTCGCCAACGCCCTCCACCCCGCCCCCCTCCCGGACGAGGACGTCAGGGACGCCCTGCGCCTGGCCGATTCCGTGGACGAGGCCGTGCGCGAGGCCGGCCGGCTGCGCGCCTTCCTCCTCGACGACCTGGTCCGCTACCGCGCCGCCCTCCCCGCCGCCCTCCCCGGCTACCTGGAGCTCCTGGAGGACGCCCTGGCGGCCGGTTACGACCCCGGTGCCGACGACCTCGCCGCCCTGCGCGCCCTGCGCGGCAACCCGGCCGCCGCCCGGCTGCTCGACCGCTGCCAGGCCCTCGCCGAGCACTCCGTCCGCGCCCGCCTCGCCCGGGTCTCCCAGGCCGGCCCGACGTCCCCGGCGGCCTCCCGGGCCCGCCTGCTCGCCCTCCCCGGCGGCCGGGCGGCCGAGGAGCCCCGCCCCACCCCGCCCTCCCCGACGCCGGCCGAGCGCCCGGTCCCCAAGCCCTCCGAGGTCTTCCCGCCACGCCGCCGCCCGGTCCCCCCGCCCCCGCCTGAAGAGCGGGTCGCCGGCTAGCTACCCTGGTCGCCATGGAATACGTATCCGCGCTTGTGCCTCCGGTCGTGATGGCCGCCTTCTTCATCGGCCTCATCGTGGTGATCGTCAAGAGCCAGGGTGGTCCCAACAAGGCCAAGGAGGACGCCGCCGTCGACGCGGCCCTGGCCCGCGCGGAGAGCACCCGCCAGGGCGACGGCCCCGCCGCGTAGCGTCCGCGGCTCCCCGGCAGGCGCACGACCGCACGGTCGTGCGCCTTTTGTCGTCGCGTGTGGTCACTGCGTGACCGATCGGGGAAGGTGCGAGAAAGATCTGCGGCGCGTTCCGCCCCCTTTCACCCATCAATAGGCGTTATCCGCCGCTTCTCGCACTAGGCTGAACCCGTGCCCCGTCCCCTGGGAGAACTCGAAGACGCCGTCATGACGCGCGTCTGGCAATGGAACCGCCCGGTGACCGTCCGGGAAGTCCTGGAAGACCTCCAGCAGGAACGCTCCATCGCCTACACGACCGTCATGACCGTCCTGGACAATCTCCACCAGAAGGGCTGGGTGCGCCGGGAAGTGGAAGGCCGCGCCTATCGATATACGGCGGTCTCCTCCCGCGCCGCCTACTCGGCCGCGCTGATGAACGAGGCGTGGGCCCGCAGCGACAACCCCGCCGCCGCCCTGGTCGCCTTCTTCGGGATGATGTCCCCGGAACAGCGCGAGGCCCTGAACGACGCCGTCCGCATCGTCCAGCGCGACACCCCGCTCAGTGCCGCGCCGGAGGAGGGCGGCGCGGAAGAAGCCGCCTCCTAGCGATACCGTCCCCCCATGTCGAAAGCCCTCACGGTCCGCCGCGCCCGTACCTCCGACGTGGCCGCCGTGCGGCGCCTGGTCGACCCCTACGTGCGCCGCGGGATCCTGCTCGACAAGGCGACGGTGACGCTTTACGAGCACATCCAGGAGTTCTGGGTCGCGGAACGCGACGAGGACGCCGAGGTCGTCGGAGTCGGCGCCCTGCACGTCATGTGGGAAGACCTCGCGGAAGTCCGCACGCTCGCCGTCGATCCCGAGTTCAAGGGCGCCGGCGTCGGCCATCAACTGCTCGCGAAGTTGTTGCAGACGGCCCGCTGGCTCGGTGTGCGCAGGGTTTTCTGTCTCACCTTCGAAGTGGACTTCTTCGCGAAGCACGGCTTCGTCGAGATCGGCGAGACCCCGGTCGACGGAGATGTCTACAGCGAGCTCCTCCGTTCCTATGACGAGGGCGTCGCCGAGTTCCTCGGTCTCGAACGGGTGAAGCCGAACACCTTGGGCAACAGCCGGATGCTTCTGCACCTGTGACCGGGAAGCCCGGCGGAACCCCGGGGTGAAGCCGGACGGAAGCCGAGCGTAGCCCTATGTCCGAATCGCGCACGTTTCCCGCGATGCCGAGGATCTGAACCTCTCCCAGGGGTTTGTGTTTTGCCGGGAAAAGCGGTTTCCTTTCCGCGTACTGCATTTTCGATGAAAGGAAATCCGGTGGCACAGAAGGTTCAGGTCCTTCTTGTCGACGACCTCGACGGCGTCGAGGCGGACGAGACCGTGACGTTCGCGCTGGACGGCAAGACCTACGAGATCGACCTCACCACCGCCAACGCGGAAAAGCTCCGCGGCCTTCTTGAGCCGTACACCGCGAACGGGCGCCGCACCGGCGGCCGTGCCGCCACCGGCCGCGGAAAGGGCCGCGCCGCGGCTTCCGGCAGCGGTCCGGAGACGGCGAAGATGCGCGCGTGGGCCAAGGAGAACGGCCACGAGGTCAACGACCGCGGCCGCATCCCCGCGCACGTCAAGGCGGCCTACGAGGAGGCGAACCGCTGAGGCGCCCCCCGCCGGGCAGCCGGCCCGCGGGCCGGGACGCCCAGCAGTCGCGCCCGGTGACACTCCACCGCGGCCGCGGCCACCAGGCGCGCCAGGCACGGGGCCCCCGCACGGCCCCAGGGCCCCGACCGCGGGGCCGGCAGCGAGGACTCGACCTCCCGCCCCGGCTCGGGGGCCCGCAGCCACACGGCGGCACCCGGCGCGCCGGATCCGCCCCGCCCCGGCGGCGGGGGAGCGGTCATCCGGCCGTCGGCGCCCAGCGCCGCGAGATCCAGTGAGATCCCGCCCCACTCCAGCCATTCCAGCAGGCCCGGCAGCTCCTCGGCGCTCCCGGCGGCCACCAGGAAACGCATCCGGCGCCCCCGCAGGGCCACCGGCCCGGTCGCCGCGCCCACCCGGCGCAGCACCCTCCGGCCGGCCGCCGCGGGCAGGTCGAGGACGTCGAACCTGAGCCCGGTCACCAGCCGCGCCGGCGGCCCCGGCACCGCCGCCCAGCCCAGCTCCCGCTCGTACCACAGCGCGAGCTCCCGGCCGCCGTCGAGCGGCGTGCGGGGGGACGGGACGGTGGCGGCCATGTCCGGGGAACTCCCGGGGGGCCGGGGAGGTTACGGCTCCGGCCGCGAGCGGTGACGTAACGTTCCGGTCCGGAGACCCGAGGTGTCCGGTAATGAGGCGTACGCGCGCATTCGACGACGCGAACGTGTTCGCTGGTAGCGGAGGGACCCCGGGTGCGCCGCATGGACTGTCGGACCATACGGGTAAGACATTCCTAGTGGAGAGGGGTGACTCGTCCGGCCGGACCGTCTCACGTTCGCCGAAGGCGTACTCAAGGCGGGGGTAACTACTTGGCCTGCGGGAACATCGTCTCGCACCATCGAGTTGGAGCATTTGTCGACTGTTCGGCAGCGGACCGCCCCGCGGACAAGGGGGTGATCCGGACGGATGTCGGCAGTTGGAATGAGCGGTCCCCGCTTGCGGGACTAAGCTGCGGAAGGACAGGGAGGGGATCGACCCCTAACTGACTGACCGCTCTGAGGAGCGATTAACGATGTTCGAGAGGTTCACCGACCGCGCGCGGCGGGTTGTCGTCCTGGCTCAGGAAGAAGCCCGGATGCTCAACCACAACTACATCGGCACCGAGCACATCCTTCTGGGCCTTATCCACGAGGGTGAGGGTGTCGCCGCTAAGGCCCTGGAGAGCCTCGGGATTTCGCTCGAGGCGGTCCGCCAGCAGGTGGAGGAGATCATCGGCCAGGGCCAGCAGGCCCCGTCCGGTCACATCCCCTTCACCCCTCGTGCCAAGAAGGTCCTGGAGCTCTCGCTCCGCGAGGCCCTCCAGCTCGGCCACAACTACATCGGCACCGAGCACATCCTGCTCGGCCTGATCCGCGAGGGCGAGGGCGTCGCCGCCCAGGTCCTCGTGAAGCTGGGCGCCGATCTCAACCGGGTGCGGCAGCAGGTCATCCAGCTGCTCTCCGGCTACCAGGGCAAGGAAGCCGCCACCGCCGGCGGTCCTGCTGAGGGCACCCCCTCGACGTCCCTGGTCCTCGACCAGTTCGGCCGCAACCTCACCCAGGCGGCCCGCGAGTCCAAGCTCGACCCGGTCATCGGGCGCGAGAAGGAGATCGAGCGGGTCATGCAGGTGCTGTCCCGCCGCACCAAGAACAACCCGGTCCTCATCGGCGAGCCCGGCGTCGGCAAGACCGCCGTCGTCGAGGGTCTGGCCCAGGCCATCGTCAAGGGCGAGGTGCCCGAGACCCTCAAGGACAAGCACCTCTACACCCTGGACCTCGGCGCCCTGGTCGCCGGCTCCCGCTACCGCGGTGACTTCGAGGAGCGCCTGAAGAAGGTCCTCAAGGAGATCCGCACCCGCGGCGACATCATCCTGTTCATCGACGAGCTCCACACCCTCGTGGGTGCGGGCGCCGCCGAGGGCGCGATCGACGCCGCCAGCATCCTCAAGCCGATGCTGGCCCGCGGTGAGCTCCAGACCATCGGTGCCACCACGCTCGACGAGTACCGCAAGTACCTGGAGAAGGACGCCGCGCTGGAGCGCCGCTTCCAGCCCATCCAGGTCGCGGAGCCGTCGCTGCCGCACACCATCGAGATCCTCAAGGGCCTGCGCGACCGGTACGAGGCGCACCACCGCGTCTCCATCACCGACGAGGCCCTCGTCCAGGCCGCGACCCTGGCCGACCGGTACATCTCGGACCGCTTCCTCCCGGACAAGGCGATCGACCTGATCGACGAGGCCGGCTCCCGGATGCGCATCCGCCGGATGACCGCGCCGCCGGACCTCCGCGAGTTCGACGAGAAGATCGCCGACGTCCGCCGGGACAAGGAGTCCGCGATCGACTCGCAGGACTTCGAGAAGGCCGCCTCCCTGCGCGACAAGGAGAAGCAGCTCCTTGCCGCGAAGGCCAAGCGGGAGAAGGAGTGGAAGGCCGGCGACATGGACGTCGTCGCCGAGGTCGACGGCGAGCTGATCGCCGAGGTCCTCGCGACCGCCACCGGCATCCCGGTCTTCAAGCTGACCGAGGAGGAGTCCTCGCGCCTGCTCCGCATGGAGGACGAGCTCCACAAGCGCGTCATCGGCCAGAAGGACGCCGTCAAGGGCCTCTCGCGGGCGATCCGCCGCACGCGGGCCGGCCTGAAGGACCCGAAGCGTCCCGGCGGCTCGTTCATCTTCGCCGGTCCGTCCGGCGTCGGTAAGACCGAGCTGTCCAAGGCGCTCGCCGAATTCCTCTTCGGCGACGAGGACGCGATGATCTCCCTCGACATGTCGGAGTTCAGCGAGAAGCACACGGTTTCCCGCCTCTTCGGTTCGCCGCCCGGATACGTCGGCTACGAAGAGGGCGGCCAGCTCACCGAGAAGGTGCGCCGCAAGCCGTTCTCCGTCGTCCTCTTCGACGAGGTCGAGAAGGCCCACCCCGATATCTTCAATTCCCTGCTCCAGATCCTGGAGGACGGTCGCCTGACCGACTCCCAGGGCCGGGTCGTGGACTTCAAGAACACGGTCATCATCATGACGACCAACCTCGGGACCAGGGACATCTCGAAGGGCTTCAACCTGGGCTTCGCGGCCCAGGGCGACACGAAGTCCAACTACGAGCGGATGAAGGCGAAGGTCAGCGAGGAGCTGAAGCAGCACTTCCGCCCCGAGTTCCTCAACCGCGTCGACGACATCATCGTCTTCCCGCAGCTGACCCAGGACGACATCCTCCAGATCGTCGACCTGATGATCGGCCGCGTGGACGAGCGCCTGAAGGACCGGGACATGGGCATCGAGCTCTCCCAGTCCGCGAAGGAGCTCCTGGCGAAGAAGGGCTACGACCCGGTCCTGGGCGCCCGCCCGCTCCGCCGGACGATCCAGCGCGAGATCGAGGACACGCTGTCCGAGAAGATCCTCTTCGGCGACCTCCGCCCCGGCCACATCGTGGTCGTGGACACGGAGGGCGACGGCGAGGAGCGGAAGTTCACCTTCCGTGGCGAGGAGAAGTCGGCCCTGCCGGACGCCCCGCCGGTCGCGGCGGGCGAGGCGGGCCCGAACCTGTCGAAGGACGCGTAAGCGGCAGCCGCACCGAAGGGGCGGCCCCGGAACCTGGTGGTTCCGGGGCCGCCCCTTTTTCCGGTTTCCGGCTCCTCAGCGCTCCACGACCTCCACGTGCGGGGGTAGGTGCTCGGCGCCCGGGAGCGGCGAGCGGAGCCCGACGACCTTCCGGAGCCGGGGGAAGATCCGCTCCAGGGGGATCCAGGTGGGCACCTGGCGGAGGTGGAGGGTCGTCACCGACGGCAGGACGACCCCGGGCGGGCAGGAGCGGAGCACGTCCGGCTCCACCGCCAGGGAGACGAGGCCGGTCAGGCCGGCCAGCGTCCGCCAGTAGTCCCCGGGCTGCCACACGGCGAGGTGGCGCAGGTCCGGGTAGCGGTCGAGGCCGTCGAGGCCGTCGTCGGGGAGGGTGCTGACGTACAGCTCGCGCAGCGGCGCCGGGGGCAGGTCGGAGAGCTTCCACGGCAGTCCGGGCGGCAGCATCAGGGAGAGGGAGGCGAGCCCCTCCTGCCGCCGCAGGGCCGCGCGCGGGAACCGTTCGACGGCCAGCGTCGTCAGGTCGCAGCGCTCCAGCAGCGCCGCCGTGCGCGCGTCGCCGACCTGCTCGTCGATCTGGAGCAGCCGGGGCGCCAGGCCCAGGCGGAGGAGTTCGTCCGCCCGCTCGTCGTCGGTGACGATGTAGCGCAGGTCCGCCGGGTCGAGGGCGGCGACGACCTCCTCCGCGTACGGGCGGGGCTCGAAGCGCTGCCAGGCCCAGACGAGCTGGGCCCGGACGTCGAGGGACGGGTGGCGGGCGAAGCGCGCGAGGTAGGGGACGGCCGCGTCGACCGTGACGTGGCTCGCGGTGACCACCACCATCTCGGCCTCCCGGTCGGTCAGCCCCTCCGGGCCCGGCAGCAGGTCCAGGACCATCCGGCCGACGGAGGCCAGCTCGCGGGCCTCGTCCGGGTCCCGGGGCGGGATGATCTCCCCCGTACGCCGCGTGATCTCCTCCCGTACCTCCTGGGCGACCTCCGTGGCGTGGCCCAGGGCGGTCGCCGCGAGGAGGACCAGGCGGAGGTGGGCCGGGCGGTCGGCGGCGGCGTCCGCCGCGCGCAGCAGTTCGCGCAGGATCTCCGCGGCCTCGCGGGGGCGGGCGTGGCCGACGGCCATGCGCAGCACGTCCTCCCAGCGGTCGTCGGTCGCGTGGCGGACGAGGACGCCGATGTCCCAGCGGTCCACGAGGGCCTTCGCCGCCAGGTGGTCCTGGAAGGTGCGGTGGACGAAGTCGACGGTGTCGGCGGTGGGCTCGCGCAGCAGGCCGCTGCGGTGCAGCAGGTGGGTGAAGACCTGGCGCGGGGTGTGGCCGGGGAGGCCCAGCGCGGGGAGGGCCTCGGCGACCAGGGACTCGGCGTGCCCGCGGTCCATGACGAAGCGGTCGTTGAGCGTCAGCCAGTACGCCAGGCGCTGCACGAGCTGGATCTGCGGGGCCTCCTCCAGGGTGATCCCGTACGGGGCGCCCATGCCGCGCTCGCGGTCGCGGCGGGTGAGCAGCATGGAGAGGGCCGCGTCGTAGAGGGGTTTGCGGCCGTACGGGAGGTAGCCGCGCCGGTCGCGGTGGAGGGCGCAGATCAGGCCGCACATGAGGGGGTTGGTGGCGAGCTGGGCGACGTGCTCGGCGGTGCGGAGGGAGTCGAGGAGCCGCTGCTCGTACGGGGCGGCGTCGGGGCCGGCCGCGCGGTGCCAGCGGCGGACGAAGGTGGCGACCTCGGCGGGGGACATGGGGGAGAGGGTCAGTTCGGTGAAGCCGTCACGGGCCAGCCAGTCGTCGCGGACGGCGGTGGGGCGGGAGGTGACGAGCCAGCGGTTGCCGTCGCCGTACGCGTCGAGCAGGCCGCGCAGCCAGTCGCGGGCCCGGTCGCGCTCGGTCTCGGGGATCTCGTCGATGCCGTCGACGAGGACGAGGCCCCGGCCGGCGGCGAGGACGCGGTCGGCCCAGCCGGGGGGCGGGGTGAGCGGGCAGCCGGCGGCGGCGAGGAGGCGCTCGGCGTCGGGGAGGCGCTCGCCGTGCCGGGCGAGGGCGCGCAGCGGCAGGACGAAGGGGACGCGTCCGCGCAGGTACGCCGTCCCGGGGGCGGTGGCGGGGGAGCAGGCGGAGACCGTCAGCCACTGGACGAGGGTCGTCTTGCCGGAGCCCGCCTGGCCCCGGAGGAGGACGCGGTCGTGGGCGGCGGGGGCCAGGTCGGCGCGGAGGGAGGGGCGGTCCTGGGGGTCGGCGTGGGGGCCGCGGGGCTCGCCCGTCGCCTCCAGGGAGAGGTAGGCGACGTCGAGCGGCCACTCCTCCTCGGGGTTCTGGAGGTCGACGCCGTAGAGGGTGAGGCGGCCGTGCCGCCGCGTCAGGTGGGCCAGGTAGCGGCGCTCGAACTCCGCGTCCCGGACGGGGGTGCCGGGGTGGGCCGCCGCCAGCCCGCCGACCGCGGCGGCCAGGTCGGCCTGGCGCCGGGACTGCTCGACGAGGGTGCGGGGGACGAAGGAGGGGCGGCGGGTGAAGTGGTCGAGGAGGTGGCGGCAGGACTCCTCGACGGCGGTCTCCAGGTAGTGGAGGGAGTCGCCGGAGAGGCCGTCGGGGGCGGGGGCGGCGGAGCGCAGCCGGTCGGCGAGGGCGCGGGGGCCGAAGTGGACGGCCTGGGCGTCGTCCATGTCCAGCTCGCCGAGGGCGAGCAGGGTGGCGGCGAGGGCGTCGGTGACGGCCTCGGTCTCGTCGGCGGGGAAGAGGGGTTCGCCGGGGCCTTCGCAGGTGCGGTCGACGAGGGTGGCGGCGAGCCGGCGGACGTCCTTCTCGGCGAGGGCGGGCGGCTCGCGGCGGAAGGAGAGGAGGGCGGAGAGCCGTACGGGGCGGGCGGCGCCGGTGAGGCCCGCTCCCGGCACTTCGCTGACCAGCAGTTTCTTGAGGATCGGGCCGATCGCGGCGGATGCGATGCGGGCGCCGAGGACGGTCGGTTCCACGTGTGTCCCCCCGTTGGATGCCGAGGGGGTCAGCGTAGTGCGGGAGGGGGTGCGGGGGTCCCGGATCGGGTGACCTGGCTCCCATCGCGGGGCGGGGCGCGGTGACAAGGCGCACAAGCGTTTCGAGGGGTACTAGACAGGGTCGTAGTTCTTATATCGGGCGAATGGGATGTTTATGCGGCGACGGTCGCTTTCCCGGCCCCGGGCGGCCCGGAGTGCGGGGCGGGGCCGCCCCCGGGGCTCGCGCGATCCCGGCGACGTGCGTGTAAACCCGAACTCTTGGGTAGATATGTCCGATTTGCAGGGCAGGGTTCGAGGGTGTCAAGGCTGGAGGGCTGGGGGAGATCGCTACGACCTTCTGTCGTAGATGGGGTGTTTTGGGATGTCCTGGGGGGCGGGTTACCAAAGAACGGCCAACCCGGCGCAACGCACCGTTCGCGTCCGGTCCGTTCCGTCCGGAGGTCTCCCCCGCATGTCGAAGCGCGTCACGAACCCCACCGTCCGCACCGCCGCCGTCGCCCTCGTCGTCACCGGCCTGGGAGCGTCGCTGGTCGCCGGCGCCGGTTCCGCCTTCGCCGCCGAGAGCAAGGCCGCTCCGGTCGCCGTCACCGCGGCCGCCGCCGTCAAGGTGCAGGCCCAGACGCAGGCCGCCCAGGCCGCCAAGGCCCAGGCCGCCGTGAAGGCGCAGGCCGCGAAGACCGCCCAGGTGAAGGCCGCGGCGAAGAAGGCCGTCGCCAAGCCGGCCGCGGTCAAGAAGGCCACCGGCTGGGTCAAGCCGGTCTCCTCCTACGCCCTCAGCGCCAGCTACAACCAGGGCGGCGCCATGTGGGCCCACAAGCACTCCGGCCAGGACTTCGCCGTCCCGGTCGGCACCTCGGTCCGCGCCGCCGCGGCCGGCACCGTCGTGAAGGCCGGCCCGTACGGCGGCGGCGACGGCCCCGCCTACGGCAACGCGATCGTGGTCAAGCACGCCAACGGCCGCTACTCGCAGTACGCCCACCTGTCGAAGATCAAGGTCCGCATCGGCCAGAAGGTCGCCGCCGGCCAGCAGATCGCCCTCTCGGGCAACACCGGCAACTCCTCCGGCCCGCACCTGCACTTCGAGATCCGTACGACCCCGAACTACGGCTCGGCCCTGAACCCGGCCGCGTTCCTGCGCGCGCACGGCGTCTTCATCTGATCCGTCCGCCGCATCCGGACCCGTCCGGACTCAGTGCCCCTCGTGGGCCCGGTCCAGCAGGTCGAGGGCGACTTCGAGGGTGGCCGCGTGCTTCTCCTCGGGGTCGCCCTCGACGCTCTGGAGGAAGAAGGCCCCCGCGTGCAGGGTGAAGATCGCACTCACGCACCGGACCTTGTCCGCCACGGCGAAGTCCTCGTCCTGGATCAGCCCGGTCAGGGTGAACATCCGCTCCTTGAGCGTGTGCCCGACGCTCAGCTCGCGGACCGTCGCCTGGTTCTCCTGCATGAAGCGGAACAGCGGGGCCGCCCCCCGCAGCGCCGCCTGGTAGCGGCGCAGCACCTCGCGCCGGGTCTCCAGGGTCGGCGGCTGCTCCTGCGCCCAGGCCATCAGCTCGTCCACGGGCCGGGTGAGGTCCTCGAAGATGCCGACGAGGATGTCCTCCTTGGTCTTGAAGTGGTAGTAGAGCGCGGCCTTGGTGACGTCGAGCCGTTCCGCGATCTCCCGCAGCGAGGTCTTCTCGTAGCCCTGCTCGGCGAAGAGTTCGAGAGCCACGTCCTGGATGCGCTGGCGGGTGTTGCCTCGGGCCATGCCTGTTCACTCCCACTTTCCGAAAAACTTACTTGACGACCGGCAAGTGACGGCTCTACTTTCCCCAGTGTAGTAACTAGCCGGGCGGCAAGTAAGGGGATGGACGGGCGATGGCCACCGAGACGACCGACACGACGGAGCAGGGCCGGGAGGGGGCGGACGCCGCACCGCGCAGCGTGCGCGTCGTCCTCCTCGCCCTCATGATCGCGATGCTCCTCGCGATGCTGGACAACATGATCATCGGCACCGCGATGCCGACGATCGTCGGCGAGCTGGGCGGCCTGGAGCACCTCTCCTGGGTCGTCACCGCCTACACCCTGGCCACCGCCGCCTCCACCCCCATCTGGGGCAAGGTCGGCGACATGTACGGCCGCAAGGGCGTCTTCCTCACCTCGATCGTGATCTTCCTGATCGGCTCCGCGCTCAGCGGCATGGCCCAGGACATGGGCCAGCTCATCGGCTTCCGCACGGTCCAGGGCCTCGGCGCCGGCGGCCTCATGGTCGGCGTCATGGCCATCATCGGCGACCTCATCCCGCCCCGCGAGCGGGGCAAGTACCAAGGCATGATGGCCGGCGTGATGGCCCTCGCCATGATCGGCGGCCCGCTGGTCGGCGGCACCATCACCGACCACTGGGGCTGGCGCTGGTCCTTCTACATCAACCTGCCGCTGGGCGCCGTCGCCCTCGCCATGATCACCACGGTCCTCCACCTGCCGCGCAAGGAGCGGGCCGCCGGCACCCGGATCGACTTCCTCGGCGCCGCGCTGCTGACCGTCGGCATCACCGCGATCGTCCTCGTCACCACCTGGGGCGGCACCGAGTACGCCTGGGGCTCGGCCACCATCGTCGGCCTCTCCACCGGCGGCCTCGCCGCGCTCGCCGCCTTCCTGTACGTGGAGACCCGCGCGAGCGACCCGATCGTGCCGCTGCACATCTTCCGCAGCCGCAACTTCACCCTGATGTCCCTGATCGGCTTCGTCACCGGCTTCGTGATGTTCGGCGCGGTCCTCTACCTGCCGATCTTCCAGCAGTCCGTGCAGGGCGCCTCGGCCACCAACTCCGGCCTGCTCCTCCTGCCGATGCTGCTGTCGATGATGGTCGTCTCGCTGGTCGTCGGCCGCTTCACCACCAGCACCGGCAAGTACAAGGTCTTCCCCATCGCCGGCGGCGCGCTGATGATCGCCGGCCTCTTCCTGCTCTCCACCATGGACACCGGCACCGGCCGCCTGGTCTCCGGCGTGTACATGGCCGTCCTCGGCGCCGGCATGGGCTTCCTGATGCAGATCACCATGCTCGTCGCGCAGAACAGCGTCGAGATGCGGGACATGGGCGTGGCCTCCAGCTCCACCACCCTCTTCCGGACCCTCGGCTCCTCCTTCGGCGTCGCCGTCATGGGCGCCCTCTTCACCTCCCGGGTGAAGGACGAGATGGCCGCCCGCGGCGGCTCCGCCCTCACCGAGCGGACCGCCCAGCTCGACGCGGCGAGCCTGGCCAAGCTGCCGGAGGCGCTGCGCGAGGCGTACCAGCACGCGGTCGCGGCCGGCACCCACTCCGCCTTCCTGCTCGGCTCGGCGATCGCGGTCCTCGGCTTCGTCCTCGCCTTCTTCGTCAAGGAGGTGGCGCTGCGCGGCGCCGGACCGGCCGCCCCGAAGGCGTCCTCCGGCGACGACACCCCGAAGGTCGCCGAGACGGTCTGATCCGGGACGGCGGTACGTCCGCGCGGGGCCGGGTTCCTGATCCGGGAACCCGGCCCCGCGCGCGTACGACCCGAAAACGGCCCCCGCGCGCGTACGACCCGAAAACGGCCCCCCGCGCGCGTACGACCGGAAAACGGCTTCCCGCGCGCGTGCGCGTGCGGGGAGGGACCGGGACCGTCAGTCCGCGACCCGGAGGATCGGGAAGCTGCCCGTGTTCGTCGGCGCGTGGTCCGGCAGCCACAGCACCGCGACCGCCCCGCCGACGCCCTCCGGCGCGCCCTCCGAGGCCACGTTGCGGAAGGTCAGCCGGGCGCCGAGGACCCGGGCCTGCCCGGAGGCGATCGTCAGGCCCAGGCCGTGGCCCTGGCCCGCGCGGTCGCTGGTGCCGGTGCGGAAGCGGCTGGGGCCGTCCCGGAGCAGTGCCTCGGGGAAGCCGGGGCCGTGGTCCCTGACCCGCACCACCCGGCCCTCGACGGCGACCTCGACCGGGCCCCTGCCGTGCTTGGCCGCGTTGGCCAGCAGGTTGCCGAGGATGCGCTCCAGGCGGCGCGGGTCGGTGGCGACCCACGACTCGTGCACCACCCGGACCTCCGCGTCCGGGAACATCGACCGCACCCGCCGGTCCACGAACTCGCCGAGCGCGATCTCCTGGAGCTCGGCCCGCTCGGAGGCCCCGTCGAGCCGGGCCACCTCCAGCACGTCCTCGACCAGCGTCCGCATCGCCTGCGCCCGGTCCCGCACCAGCTCGGTCGGCCGGCCCGGCGGCAGCAGCTCGGCGGCGGTGAGCAGCCCGGTCACCGGGGTGCGCAGCTCGTGCGCGATGTCGGCGGTGACCCGCCGCTCGGCCTCGATCCGCTCGTTCAGGGCGTCGGTGAGGGAGTCGATCGCCCACGCCAGGTCGTCGGTCTCGTCCCGGACGAAGCCGCCGACGGCCTCCCGGACCCGCACCTCGCCGTTGCCCTGCGCGACCCGCCCGGCCGCCGCCGCGGCCCGCCGCAGCCGCCGGGAGATCTGCCCGCCGATGAGGACGCCGCTGGCGCAGCCGGCGAAGACGACCGAGACCGAGCCGATGACCAGCGCCCGGTCGAGGTCCTTCATGATCGTGGCGCTGCGGTCGGCGAAGGGGATGTGGAGGGAGAGCACGTCGCCGTTGGCCAGCGGGACCGCCGCCCAGACGTCCGGTGGCCCGCCGTGCCGGTGTTCCTGCACGTACGTGCCCCGCCGCTGGTCCCGCATCAGCTGGTCGAGCTGGCCGGGCAGCGACGGGTCGTTGATCTTGGCGCCGAAGCGGGGCTCCTTCGGCTTGGAGGTCTCGTACAGCCGCTGGGCGAAGAGGAGCCGCTCCATCTGCACCTCGCGCGCGTTGTCCAGCATGGAGATGCGCGCGGCGTTGTGCACGATCACGCTGAGCGTGACCGCGATGAAGGCGCCGACCGCCGCGATGGCGACGGCGATCTTCCAGCGGATCCCGGTCCGCAGCGGGAGACCTCGCACCCGTCAGCCCCTGAGCTTGTAGCCGAAGCCGCGGACCGTCTCGATCCGGTCCTGGCCGATCTTGGCCCGCAGCCGCTGCACGTGGACGTCGACGACGCGGGTGTCGCCGCCCCAGCCGTAGTCCCAGACCCGCTCCAGGAGCTTGTCGCGGGAGAGCACCGTGTTCGGCGCGGAGGAGAACTCCAGGAGGAGCCGCATCTCGGTCGGGGTCAGGGCGACCGGCGCGCCGCCCCGGCGGACCTCCATGCCCTCGGTGTCCACCTCCAGGTCGCCGCCGCCGAAGACCAGCGGCCCGTCGGCGGCCGGCGCCTCCCGGCCGTCGCCCGCGCCGCCGCCGGCGTTGCCGAAGCGGCGCAGCACGGCCCGGATGCGGGCCATCAGCACGGAGCCGTCGAAGGGCTTGGTGACGTAGTCGTCGGCCCCGGCCTCCAGGCCGAGGACGACGTCGATGGAGTCGGCCCGCGCCGACAGCATGATCACCGGCACGGTCGACTCGTCGCGGATGCGGCGGCACAGGCTCACCCCGTCCATGCCCGGCAGCATCACGTCGAGCAGCGCGATGTCCGGCCGGTGGGCGCGGAAGGCGTCCAGCCCGGAGAGCCCGTCGGGCATCGCGGTCACCCGGAAGCCGTCCCGCTCCAGGGCGAGCTGGGTGGCTTCGCGGATGACGTCGTCGTCCTCGACGAACAGGACATGGGTCTCGGCCATCGGGCGCGTCCTTCGGTGGGGGGTCCTTCGGCGGGGGAGGGGTGCGGCGGTACGGGGCGGGCTCAGCCGACCGGGACGGACGGGCGCGGTACGGGCTCCGCCTCCGCGGTGGGCTCCTCCTCGCCGACCGCCCGGCTGTACTCGTTGTGCACCAGGTCGTGCTGGGTGAAGCGGGTCCCCGCCCAGCGGTACGTGAGCACGTCCTCGCCCGACGGGTAGGCGACCGAGTCGCCCTTCGCGTACACCTGCTTCGTCACGATCAGGTCGCCGCGGTCGATGGTGCCGTACACGGCCGCGTCCTCGGCGGTGAAGACGTTCTCGTAGCCGGTGCCGCCGGTGCCGCTCCCGGCGGGCGCCCTGCGGTAGACGTAGGTGCCGATGCCGACCGCGTCGCCGCAGGTCATCACGTTGACCACGACGTCGGGCTCGGCGCCGCCGGTGAGGTTGCCGTACGAGGTGTCCACCGGGTACGCGTCGGCCACGCAGGGCTTCAGGTCGTCCTTCACCCGGTCGTCGATCTTCGGGTCGGCCTTCAGGAGCGCGATCGGGTCCACCCGGGCGCCCTCCTTCTCCCGGGGGGAGGCGGGCGCGGCGGCGGGCGGGGTGGGCACGGTCGCGGCGGACGCGTCGGGGCGGGCCGCGCCCTCGTCGCGCGAGCCCGTCCCGCCGGTGGAGCACGCGGCCATGAACAGGCCGGCGGCGGCCAGCCCGGCCACCGCCGCGACGCCCGCCACCCGGGGGCCGCCCGCCCGCGGCGGCGCCGTCCGGACGGGGCCGGGCATGCCGGTCCCCCCGTGGCTCCCGCCGCCGGCTCTGCCGGCGGCGTCGCCCTCGTCTAGGCCGCGCACCGCTCGCGTCCCCCTCCGTCACCTCGCACGGCCGCAGCTGCCGACCGCTGTCCTCCGGTCCGCTCCCCGGTCCGCCCGAGGGAGCGGGCGTCCAGGTCGCGGCTCTCCAGCTCCTGGCGGAGCCGGGCGAGCGCGCGGTGGAGCGTCGACTTCACCGTACCCGTCGACATGCCGAGGGCGGCGGCGGTCTCCTCCGTGCTCATCTGCTCCCAGTGCCGCAGCACGACGACGCTGCGCTGCTTGGGGGCGAGGACCCGCAGGATGTCCATGAGGAGGGCGCGGTCGGCGTGCTGCTCGGTCGGGTCGTCGACGCTCGCGTCGGGCAGCTGCTCGGTGGGGACCTCCTCCAGGCGACGGGCCCGCCACCACTCGGTCCGCGTGTTGATCATGACCCGGCGCAGGTAGGCGTCGGCCAGCGACTTGTCCGCGATGCCGTCCCAGCGGCCGTACGTGCGGACCAGGGCGGTCTGGAGGAGGTCCTGCGCGTCCACCGGGTCCGGGACGAGACGGCGGGCGCTGCGCAGCAGCGCGTCCTGCCGTGTGCGGACGTACTCCTCGAAGTCGAGCACCTCGCCCTGGCTCATCCCGCCGCCTCCGCATCCCCGTTGACCTGCTTGTTCTCCGTGTCGACGCTGACGCTACGGAGCGCTTGTCACGGGGGTGTGCGGGGCAGCCGTCGGTGGGCGCACGGCTGCCCATCGGTTGTGTAACAGCGCACCACGCGCGCGGGGGGAGGCTCTCCCCGCACGGGTGCCGGGTGCGGGCCGGTCAGGTCAGGGGCAGCCGGTAGCGGCCGCCGTCCAGCGGCTCCACCAGGCCGTCCGAGACCAGGCCGTCCAGGGCCCGGCCGCGCTGCACCGGCTCGTCCCAGACGGCGTCCAGGGCGGCCTGGGGGACCGGCCCGGGGGCGTCGCGCAGGACGGCGAGGAGCCGGCCGCGGACCTGGCGGTCGGTCCCGGCGTAGCTCTGGCCCCGGCGCGGCGGCCCGTCGTGCGGGGGCTTGCCCGCGAGCAGCCAGCCGCACCGGTCCGCGATCGGGCAGCGCCCGCAGTCCTCGTTCTTCGCCGTGCAGACCAGGGCGCCGAGCTCCATCGAGGCGGCGGCCCAGCGGGCCGCGGTCGCCTCGTCGTCGGGGAGCAGCTCCCGGGCCAGCCGCCGCTCGGCCGCGGTGGTGGCGTTCGGCGGGTACTGGACGCCGGTCGCGGCGCGGGCGAAGACCCGGCGGACGTTGGTGTCGAGGACCGCGTGGCGCTGTCCGTACGCGAAGGAGGCGACGGCCGCGGCGGTGTACTCGCCGATGCCGGGGAGGGCGAGGAGCTGCGCGTGGTCGCTCGGCACGTCGCCCTGGTGGCGGTCCCTTATCGCCACGGCCGCCGCGTGCAGCCGCAGCGCCCGGCGGGGGTAGCCGAGCCGGCCCCAGGCGCGGACGGCCTCGCCGGGCGGCTCGGCGGCCAGGTCGGCCGGGCGCGGCCAGCGCGCCAGCCACTGCTCGTACACCGGGAGCACCCGGACGACGGGGGTCTGCTGGAGCATGAACTCGCTGACCATGACCCCCCAGGCGCCGGCCTCGGGGCGGCGCCAGGGGAGGTCGCGGGCGTGCCGGTCGAACCAGGCGAGGACCGGGCCGTGCAGCTCGGCCGGCTCGGCGGCACCGGGGGCGTGGCCGGTCCCGGCGGACGGGACGGGCGGGAAGGAGGGGGCATCGGTGGAAGTCATGGCACCCCCGATCCTGGCACGTCCCGGGAGCGATCAGCGCGCGCCGTGGCGGGCCCGCGCCCGGCGCGCGGGGCGCGCGGAGGCGTCCGCGGGGGTCGCGGAGCCGTGTCCCGCGCACCAGACGACGGCCGCGCTCCGGCTGGACCTGGCCGTCTCCACCAGGGCCAGCATCGGCTTGCGGCCGATCCGGACGAAGAGGAAGGCGGCCGCGCCGCCGAGGAGCAGGCCCACGGTCACGTCGTGCGGGTAGTGGACGCCGACGAAGACGCGGGAGAAGGCCATCAGGATCGCCATGGGCACGGTCAGCAGGGCGATCCCGCGCCAGGAGAGGGCGAGCGCGACGGCGGCGGCGCCGGCGATGGCCGCGTGGTTGCTGGGGAAGGACCAGTCGCCGTGCGGCGGGCACTGGATCAGCGAGGCGGGCGCCCCGGCGACCGCCCGGCACGGCCGTTCCTCGTCGACCAGGGACTTCAGGGCCTCGCTGACCAGGTAGCCGAAGGCGGTGGCGAGCGGGGCGAGGAACGCCAGGGCCATGGCGGTGCTCGAACCGTTCCGCGACCGCCACCATCCGGCCAGGAACAGGGCGCCGAACAGCAGCAGCCCGAGCTCCGTCCAGACCTCGGCGAGCCACTGGAACCAGCCGGGTGTGGAGTGCGCGAAGTCGAGCACGTCGACGTAGAGACGGTCGGAGAGGTCGAGGAGGTTGTCCATGGTGCATGACGCTAACCGGAATCCGGGGCGCCGTGCCCCGGGCCAAGGGACGATCCGACCCCTGACGAAAGTGGGGGATGCCCGGGGCGGCGGCCGATCACCGGCCGGGGCGCGGGAGTTCCGGCCGTCACGCAGGGTACGGGAAAGCGGCCCGCGGATGTGATCATCGGCAAAACTTGGGCTCTCGGGCGGCGGGTGGGGCGGGAGTTGGGCCGGATCTCTCGTAAGGTTCGGTCGTGGGATCTTTGCGCAATCCGGTCGGGCCGCTTCCCTCCACCATCTACTGGCGACGGAGGGCGGTCGCGCTGTGCCTGATGGCGCTCCTGGCCCTCCTCACCGTGTGGTTCCTCGTCTCCGGCGGCGAGGACGGGAAGCGACCGGGCGACGCCGCGAACGGCTCGTCCTCCGCGCCGCCCTCCATCACCCCCGGCCCCTCCGGCACCGGCCCGGCGATCAGCCAACAGCCCGGCGGACGCGACGAGTCGGATGATTCGGGCGAATCAGGCGATAACGGTACGGGTGGGGACGGCGGTTCCGGTACGGGCGCGGGCGACGGCTCCTCCGGCGCGGACGGCGCGACCGGTTCCGGTACGGGCGCGGACGGTTCCGGCTCCGGTACGGCCGGGAAGAACGGCGACACCGACGGCGCGGGCGCCGACGGCGGCGCGGGCACCGGTGCCGGGCAGCGCGTCCCGGCCGGCTCCCCGCTCCCGAACTGCCCCTCCGGAAGCCTCCTGTTGACGCTCCGCACCCCCCAGGTCGGCTACGCGCCCGGCGAGAAGCCCCGCTTCGACCTCCTCGTGCGGAACACCTCGGCCACCGACTGCAAGGCCGACCTCGGCCCCCGCGCCGCGGTCCTCACCGTCCGCGACTCCCGCAACGAGCGGCTCTGGTCCACCGACGACTGCCCCGGCCCCGGCGCCCCCGTCCTGCTCCGGATCCCCGCGCGCACCACGGTCACCCACGCCGTGGAGTGGGACCTGCGGCGCAGCGTCCCGGGCTGCGCCACCACCCCGGCGGACCGGCCCGGCCCCGGCACCTACGTGGTGGAGGCGACGGTCTCCGGCGCGAAGGTGCTCCCGGCGTCCTTCACCCTCACCAAGGACTGAGCCGCGGCGCTCGGCGACGTACAGGAGCCCCGGGCGATCCGCCCGGGGCTCCCGTCATGTCTCCCGCGCTCCCGGGGTCAGACGTACCGCTCCAGGATCGAGGACTCGGCCAGCCGCGACAGGCCCTCGCGCACGCTGCGGGCCCGCGCCTCGCCGACGCCGTCCACGGTCTGGAGGTCGTCCACGCTCGCGGCGAGCAGCTTCTGGAGCCCGCCGAAGTGCTCCACCAGCCGCTCGATGATCGCGCCCGGCAGCCGCGGCACCTTGGCCAGGAGCCGGTAACCGCGCGGCGAGACGGCGGAGTCGAGCGTCTCGGGCGAGCCGCTGTACCCCAGCGCCCGCGCCACGACGGGCAGTTCGAGCAGCTCGGTGTGGGAGAGGGCGTCCAGTTCGGTCAGCGCCTCGGCGACCGTGCGGGACCGCTTGGCGGTGGGCTCCGGCACGTAGTCCCGGATCACCAGCTCGCGCTCCGGCTCCACGCCCGCGATCAACTCGTCGAGCTGGAGCGACAGGAGCCGGCCGTCGGTGCCGAGCTCGACCACGTACTCCGCGATCTCGGTGGCGATCCGGCGGACCATCTCCAGGCGCTGGGCGACCGCCGTCACGTCCCGGACGGTCACCAGGTCCTCGATCTCCAGCGCGGAGAGCGTGCCCGCCACCTCGTCGAGCCGGAGCTTGTACCGCTCCAGGGTCGCGAGCGCCTGGTTGGCCCGGGACAGGATGGCCGCCGACTCCTCCAGGACCCGCCGCTCGCCGTTCACGTACAGCGCGATCAGGCGCATCGACTGCGAGACGGAGACCACGGGGAAGTTGCACTGCTTGGAGACCCGGTCCGCGGTGCGGTGGCGGGTGCCGGTCTCCTCGGTGGGGATCGACGCGTCCGGGACCAGCTGCACACCGGCCCGGTGGATCTTGCTGATGTCCTTGTCGAGGACCAGCGCCCCGTCCAGCTTGCACAGCTCCCGCAGCCGGGTCGCGGCGAACTCGACGTCGATGACGAAGCCGCCGGTGCACATCGAGTCGACCGTCTTGTCCATGCCCAGGACGATCAGACCGCCGGTGTTCCCCCGGAGGATCCGCTCCAGGCCGTCGCGCAGCGCGGTGCCGGGCGCGACCGCGCTCAGGGCCGCGCGCATCAGCGCTTCGTTGCCGGAGCCCGCGCCGGACTTTCCAGGAGCTGCTGCCCCGTCCTTGGCTGCCACTGCACTCCTCCGGCTCGTACGGATGGGCGAGACCAGGGCAAAGTCTAGCGACACCACCCCGCCACCCTGGGCCGCGCGCCGGTCCGGGACGCTCCCGAGGGCCCCGCCGGGGCGCCCCCGGTCGCGTCCGCCCTACCCGCCGGGGCGCCGCTCTACCCCTCGGTTCCCCCGGCGCGCCCCCGCCGGGCCGTGCCCGGAACCGGTCCGGGGCGCCCTCGGCCGGCCTTCCCGGGAGGTTTCTCAGCCCTCGCCCTCCTCCGCCTTTCTGGACGGGCGGCGGCCGCGGGGGAGGACGCGCAGGGCGTCGCCCATGTCCGCGACCTCCGTCACGCGCATGCCCGCGGGCACCTTGCCGGGGTCCGTCGGGACCAGCGCGTGGGTGAAGCCCAGGCGGTGCGCCTCCGCGAGGCGGCGCTGCACGCCGGTCACCCGCCGCACCTCGCCCGCGAGGCCGACCTCGCCGATCGCCACCAGGTTCTTCGGCAGCGGGGTGTCGCTCGCGGCGGACGCCAGCGCCAGCGCGATGGCCAGGTCGGCGGCGGGCTCGGAGAGCTTCACCCCGCCGACGGTGGCGCTGTAGATGTCCCGCTTGCCGAGCGCGCTGATCCGGCCCCGCTGCTCCAGGACCGCCAGCATCATCGAGACCCGGGAGGTCTCCAGGCCGGAGGTGGTCCGGCGCGGGGACGGGATCTGCGAGTCCACCGTCAGCGCCTGCACCTCGGCGACCAGCGGCCGGCGGCCCTCCAGGGTGACCGTGAGGCAGGTGCCGGGCACGGCCACGTCGCGCCGGGTCAGGAACAGGCCCGACGGGTCGGCGAGCCCGGTGATCCCCTCGTCGTGCAGCTCGAAGCAGCCGACCTCGTCCGTCGTCCCGTACCGGTTCTTCACGCCCCGGACCAGGCGCAGGCGCGCGTGCCGGTCGCCCTCGAAGTGCAGGACGACGTCCACCAGGTGCTCCAGCAGCCGGGGACCGGCGATCGCCCCGTCCTTCGTCACGTGGCCGACGAGCAGCGTCGACATCCCGCGCTCCTTGGAGGCCCGGATCAGCGCGCCCGCGACCTCCCGCACCTGCGCCATGCCGCCGGGCGCCCCGTCGATCTCCGGGGAGGCGACGGTCTGCACCGAGTCGAGGATCAGCAGCGAGGGCTTCACCGCGTCCAGGTGGCCGAGGACCGCCGACAGGTCGGTCTCCGCCGCCAGGTAGAGGTGGTCGCTCAGCGCGTGGATCCGGTCGGCGCGCAGCCGGACCTGACTGGCGGACTCCTCGCCCGTCACGTACAGCGTGCGGTGCTCGTCGCTGGCCGCCTTCGCCGCCACGTCCAGCAGCAGCGTGGACTTGCCGACGCCCGGCTCGCCCGCCAGCAGCACCACGGCGCCGGGCACCAGGCCGCCGCCGAGGACCCGGTCCAGCTCGTCGACGCCGGTCGTGCGGGCGGTCGCCTGCCGGCCGTCCACCTGGGCGATCGGGACGGCCGCGGTCGAGACCCGGCCCGCCGCGGTGGTCCGCACGGCGGGCGCGCCGTACTCCTCGACCGTGCCCCACGCCTGGCATTCGGGGCAGCGGCCGAGCCATTTGGCCGTCTGCCAGCCGCACTCGGTGCAGCGGTAGGACGGCCGTTCCTTGGCGGTTTTCGTACGGGCAGCCATGCCCCACACCGTAGCCGCCGCCACCGACAACGGGCCGCCGCCCGGCCCTCGGCCGACGGACCCCCGCCCGCCGCCCGCCCGGCCCGCGACCGGCGGCCGGCTCCGCCCCGGCAGCGGAACGCCCTCCTCCTGTCCCCTTTCGAGTGAAGGCTTCACCTGTACGGGTGAGAAGAACGGATCCGGTATGAAAAGCGCCCGCGCCCGCGCCTACGGTCTCCCAGTGACGAGCAGCAGGCTGGACCCCTCCCGCACCCCCGGCGCGCACCGGGCGCACCGCGGCCCGCAGCAGGGGTCGCGCACGCACGGCCGGTGTCCCCCCGTCCGCTACGAGGCCGCCCTCGACGGCCTCTTCACGTACTGCCTCTCGGTCCTCTGCGACCACGACACGGCCACCGCCGTCCTCGGCGAGGTCCTCGCCGCCGCCGAGCGCCACCACGGCCGCTGCCCCTCCGACGAGGAGGGCCGCACCGCCTGGCTGTACGCGCTCGCCCGCTGGGCCTGCCTGCGCAGCCTCGGCGAGCAGCGCCGCAGGCGCCAGGGCGCCCACACCGGCCGCCCCGCCGTCCCCCCGGCCGCCCCGCCGCCGGTCTCCGACGAGACCGCCGAGCGCCGCCGCGAGGAGCTCGCCGCCCTCGCCTGGCCCGAGGCCGCCGGGACCACCCCCGAACAGCGCGAGGCCCTCGAACTCGCCGTCCGGCACGGCCTGGCCCCCGGCCAGGTCGCCGCCGTCCTCGCCCTCGACCCGCAGGCCGCCCGCGACCTGCTCGCCACCGCCGCCTGCGAGGTCGAGCGCACCCGCGCCGCCCTCGCCGTCGTCTCCACCGGCAGCTGTCCCACCGTCGCCCGCCTCCTCAGCGGCGGCCGCCGCATGATCCTCTCGGCGGCCCTGCGCGCCGAACTCGTCCGGCACGTCGACGACTGCCCGACCTGCCGCCGCACCGCCGAGCGGGTCGGCGCCGCCGCCCCCTGGCCGGGCGGCGGGCCGCGCGCCGTCCAGGACCGCCTGCCGCTGGTCGAGGCCCCCCGGGCCGCCGCCTACATGGCGATGCTCCACGTGCCGCGCGCGCGTGCGGGCGCCCCGCGCTTCGCGCCCACCGGCTTCCCCCTCGACCCCAAGGACCTCGTCGCCCGCCGCGACCGCATCCGGTCCCGCGCGGTCACCACCACCGTGGTCGCCGCCGTCGTCGCCGCCCCGGTCCTCGCCCTGTGGACCTCGTACCGGGGCGTCCCGGCGGGCGCGGAGGTGCGGGGCGGCCCCGGCGTCAGCGCGGGCGAGCGCGACGGCGCCGCCGACGGCCGGCCGGACGACCCCTACGAGAACGCGGGCAACGCCCGCACCACCGGCGGCCCCGACCGCTCCCCGGACGTCTCCGTCGAGGTCGTCACCCCCGCCCGGCCCGGCGGCCCGGCCACCCCCGCGCGCGCCGGCGACCCGGCCCCCGGCTGGATCGGCGTCACCGCCCGCTGCACCGGCGACGTCACCCTGATCACCCTCACCGGGCAGGGCGGCGGCCCCGTCGACTGGGCGCTGTGGACCGACGCCCCCTGGCTGTACGTGAGCCGCTCCTCCGGCACCCTGCGCCCCGGCGAGACCCTCACCGTCGCCGTCCGCGTGGACCACGCGCGCGAACCGCGCGGCCCCTGGCACGCCAGGATCGGCGTCGACCCCACCGGCGCGGTGCTGCGGATCAGCGGCCGGGGGCCCGTCGTCCCGATCGACGACCGCGTGGTGCCGCCCCCGCCGGTCACCGTCGCCCCCACCACCCCGCCGACCGCGCCGCCCACCGGCGGCCCGACCGAGCCGACCACCGGCCCCACCACCCCGGCCACGACCCCGCCGACGACCGGGCCCGTGACCGAACCGCCGACCACGGAACCCACCACCCCGCCGCCCACCACGACCGAGCCCGCGACCGAACCGCCGACGACCCCGCCGCCCACGACCGACCCGGGCACCACCGGCCCCGGCACCCCGCCGCCCACGGAACCGACGAGCGAACCGCCCGCCTCCTGAGGGCCCGGCGGGGCCCCGCCGCTACGGCGCCGGGTCGGCCGGGTGCGGCGCCACCATCGGCAGCGCCGACGCGAGCCGCGCCTCGCACAGCCCGACCAGCACCCCGTACGCCTCCTCGCCCATCATCTCGACCAGCTCCGGCCGGTACGAGACGTAGACCGGCTCCCCGCCGCCGTGCGCGGAGGCCGCCGAGGTGCACCACCAGTGCAGGTCGTGCCCGCCCGGACCCCAGCCCCGCCGGTCGTACTCGCCGATCGAGACCTGGAGCACGCGCGTGTCGTCCGGCCGGTCGATCCAGTCGTACGTCCGCCGGACCGGCAGCTGCCAGCACACGTCCGGCTTCGTCTCCAGCGGCTCCCGGCCCTCCTTCAGGGCCAGGATGTGCAGCGAGCAGCCCGCGCCGCCCGCGAACCCCGGCCGGTTCTGGAAGATGCACGAGCCCTTCCAGCGGCGGGTCTGCCGCTCGCCGTCGTCGTCGGTCTGCGTCCACCCCGACTCCGCGCCGACCTCGTGGAACTGCCACATCTCCGGAGTCAGCCGCGCCACGTGCTCCGCGACCCGCTTCTCGTCGTCCTCGTCGGAGAAGTGGGCGCCCAGGGTGCAGCAGCCGTCCTCGGCCCGCCCCTCCCGGATGCCCTGGCAGCCGCTGCCGAAGACACAGGTCCAGCGCGAGGTCAGCCAGGTCAGGTCGCAGCGGAAGAGCTGCTCCTCGTCGGCCGGGTCCGCGAACTCCACCCACGCGCGCGGGAAGTCGAGCCCCTTCTCGTCGGGCTCCGCTCCCTTGCGCCGCTTCTTCACACCCTTGACCGGCGGTTTCCCGCCCTTCACGTCCTGGGCGTACTTGACGTCCCGCACGTCCCGCGCGGCCCCGTCACCGCCGGAGGCACTGTTCTCGCCCGGCTTCGCCTTGTTCGTCTTTGGCACAACGCCAAGCGTATGCGGGTGCGCGCAGTAGCGTTTCCGCCATGAGACTCGGAGTCCTCGACGTCGGTTCGAACACGGTGCACCTGCTGGTGGTGGACGCGCACCCCGGCGCGCGCCCGCTGCCCGCCCACTCCCACAAGGCCGAGCTGCGGCTCGCCGAACTCCTCGACGCGCGCGGGGCCATCGCCCCCGACGGGGTCGAGCGGCTCACCGCGACCGTCCGGGACGCCCTCCAGGCCGCCGAGGACAAGGGCTGCGAAGAGGTCCTGCCGTTCGCCACCTCGGCCGTCCGCGAGGCCACCAACGCCGACGAGGTCCTCGCCCGGGTCCGCGCGGAGACCGGCGTCGACCTCCAGGTCCTCAGCGGCGACGAGGAGGCCCGGCTGACCTTCCTGGCCGCCCGCCGCTGGTTCGGCTGGTCCTCCGGCAAGCTCCTCCTCCTCGACATCGGCGGCGGCTCCCTGGAGGTCGCGTACGGCATCGACGAGGACCCCGACGCGGCCGTCTCCCTGCCGCTCGGCGCGGGCCGCCTCACCGCCGGCTGGCTGCCCGGCGACCCGCCCGACCAGGACGACGTCAAGGCCCTGCGCCGCCACGTCCGCGCCCAGATCGCCCGCACCGTCGGCGAGTTCAGCCGCTTCGGCCGGCCCGACCACGTCGTCGCCACCTCCAAGACCTTCAAGCAGCTCGCCCGCATCGCCGGCGCCCCCGGCTCCGGCGAGGGCCTCTACGTGGA
This sequence comes from Streptomyces termitum, assembly GCF_014650175.1. Lineage (GTDB taxonomy): Bacteria > Actinomycetota > Actinomycetes > Streptomycetales > Streptomycetaceae > Streptomyces > Streptomyces termitum. The sequence continues at coordinate 7,534 of NZ_BMUL01000012.1, read as the reverse complement.
GCGGATCCTCACCCGCGGCGCCCTGGAGGAGTGGGTGCCGCGCCTCGCCGCCATGCCCGGCGGCGAGCGCGCCGCCCTCCCCGGCGTCTCCGAGGGCCGCGCCGGCCAGCTCCTCGCCGGCGCCCTGGTCGCGGAGGGCGCCATGGACCTCCTCGGCGTCGAGCGGCTGGAGATCTGCCCCTGGGCGCTGCGCGAGGGCGTCATCCTGCGCCGCCTCGACCACCTCCCCGCGGTCCTCGCGGACGCCTGACGCCCTTTCCGCGCACCCCGCGCGCGTGGCGCGCGAGAACGGCCGTCCCGGAGGCGCGCGGAGGGTGACGGGAAGCACCCTCCCGCGCCCGGGCGCGCCCCGTACCCTGTCTGTCGTGGCAGAACCAGCGGTGCGCGTCCCGGATGCGAAGGTCGCCCTGTCGACGGCCTCGGTCTACCCGGAGTCGACGGCGACGGCCTTCGAGGTCGCCGCGCGCCTCGGCTACGACGGCGTCGAGGTCATGGTGTGGACCGACCCGGTCAGCCAGGACGTCGAGGCCCTGCGCCGGCTCTCCGACCACCACCGGGTCCCGATCCTCGCCGTGCACGCCCCCTGCCTCCTCATCACCCAGCGGGTCTGGTCCACCGACCCGTGGACCAAGCTCCAGCGCGCGCGTGCCGCCGCCGAGCGGCTCGGCGCCTCCACCGTCGTCGTCCACCCGCCGTTCCGCTGGCAGCGCCAGTACGCGCGCGACTTCGTGACCGGCATCGGGCGGATGGCCGGGGAGACCGACGTCCGGTTCGCCGTCGAGAACATGTACCCGTGGCGGTACAAGGACCGCGAGATGCTCGCGTACGCCCCCGAGTGGGACGTCACCAAGGACGACTACCGGCACTTCACGCTGGACCTGTCGCACACCTCGACCGCCCGCACCGACACCCTCGCGATGCTCGACCGCATGGGCGACCGGCTCGGCCACCTCCACCTCGCCGACGGGCGCGGCTCCGCCAAGGACGAGCACCTGGTGCCCGGCCGCGGCGTCCAGCCGTGCGCCGAGGTCCTGGAGCGGCTGGCCACGACCGGCTTCGACGGGCACGTCGTCATCGAGGTCAACACCCGGCGCGCGATGTCCTCCGCCGAACGCGAGGCCGACCTCGCCGAGGCGCTCGCCTTCACCCGGCTCCACCTCGCCGCGGCGTCCCGGGGCACGCGCGCGTGAGCGCCGAAGCGCCCCGGCGCCGGGGCCGCCCGGCCCGCGCCGCCGCCGACGACACCGGCCCCGGCGCGCGCGAGCGCATCCTGGAGGCGGCCCGGGAGCAGTTCGCCGAGCGCGGGTACGACAAGACCTCGGTGCGCGGCATCGCCAAGGCCGCCGGGGTCGATCCGGCCCTGGTCCACCACTACTTCGGCACCAAGGACGAGGTCTTCGCGGCGGCGATCGAGGTCTCCTTCGAGCCCGCCCTCGTCGTCCCCGCCCTCCTCGACGGCCCGCGCGACGCGGTCGGCGAGCGGCTGGCCCGCTTCTTCGTCGGCATCTGGGAGAACCCGGCCACCCGGGCCCCGCTGCTCGCCGTCATCCGCTCCGCCGTCACCCACGAGGCGGCGGCGAAGGTGCTGCGGGGCTTCGTGCTGCGCCGCCTCCTGGAGCGGGTCGCGGACGGCCTCGCCGTACCGGATCCGAAGTTCCGGGCGGAGCTGGCCGCCTCCCAGATGATGGGGATCGTGCTCCTGCGGTACGTGATCCGGGTGGAGCCGCTGGCCTCGGAGGACCCGGAGCGGATCGTGGCGGAGGTCGCCCCGACCCTCCAGCGGTACCTGACGGCCCCGGACCTCCGCACTCCGTGATCCCCGGGTCCCGACGGCCCCGGCCGGGCCCTGACCGCGTCCTGGCCGGCCCCGCCGGAGACCCCTCCGGACCCTGACCGGACCCTGGAATCCCGTCCCGCATGCCGGACACCATGTCCAGATCTTGGAGCGGCGGCGTACGCTCGGGGCAAGCACATCCATCACGAGGAGCGAGCGACGATGCCCGAGCTGAGGTCCCGCACTGTCACCCACGGCCGCAACATGGCGGGCGCCCGCGCCCTTATGCGCGCCTCCGGTGTACCGGGCGCGGACATCGGCCGCAAGCCGATCATCGCGGTCGCCAACTCCTTCACCGAGTTCGTCCCCGGCCACACCCACCTCCAGCCGGTCGGCCGGATCGTCTCCGAGGCCATCACCGCCGCCGGAGGCATCGCCCGCGAGTTCAACACGATCGCCGTCGACGACGGCATCGCCATGGGCCACGGCGGCATGCTCTACAGCCTGCCCTCCCGCGACCTGATCGCCGACAGCGTGGAGTACATGGTCGAGGCGCACTGCGCCGACGCCCTGATCTGCGTCTCCAACTGCGACAAGATCACCCCCGGCATGCTGATGGCCGCCCTGCGCCTCAACATCCCGACGGTCTTCGTCTCCGGCGGCCCCATGGAGTCCGGCCGCGCCACCCTGGTCGACGGCTCGGTCCGCACCCTCGACCTGGTCGACGCGATCTCCGACGCGGTGAACCCGAAGATCTCGGACGAGGACATCTCCCGCATCGAGGAGAACGCCTGTCCGACCTGCGGCTCCTGTTCCGGCATGTTCACCGCCAACTCGATGAACTGCCTGACCGAGGCCATCGGCCTCTCCCTCCCCGGCAACGGCTCCGTCCTCGCCACCCACACCGCCCGCCGCGCGCTGTACGAGAACGCGGCCCGCACGGTCGTCGAGATCACCCGCCGGTACTACGACGAGGACGACGCCTCCGTCCTGCCGCGCTCCATCGCCACCCGCGCGGCCTTCGAGAACGCCATGGCGCTCGACATCGCCATGGGCGGCTCCACCAACACGATCCTGCACCTGCTGGCCGCCGCCCAGGAGGCCGAACTCGACTACGGCCTGCCGGACATGGACGAGGTCTCGCGCCGCGTCCCCTGCCTCGCCAAGGTCGCGCCGAACGTCGCCAAGGACCGCACGTACTACATGGAGGACGTGCACCGGGCCGGCGGCATCCCCGCCATCCTCGGCGAGCTGTACCGCGCGGGCCTCCTCAACGAGGACGTCCACTCCGTGCACTCCCGCTCCGTCAAGGAGTGGCTGGACGCCTGGGACGTGCGCGGCGGCGCGGCCTCCGAGGAGGCCGTCGAGCTGTTCCACGCGGCCCCCGGCTGCGTCCGCTCCGCGACCGCCTTCTCCCAGTCCGAGCGCTGGCAGAGCCTCGACACCGACGCGGCGAACGGCTGCATCCGCGACGCCGCCCACGCCTACTCGAAGGACGGCGGCCTCGCCGTCCTGCACGGCAACCTCGCCGCCGACGGCTGCGTCGTGAAGACCGCCGGCGTCGACGAGTCGATCTGGACCTTCGAGGGCCCGGCCGTCGTCTGCGAGTCGCAGGAGGAGGCCGTCGAGAAGATCCTGAACAAGCGGGTCACCGACGGCGACGTGGTCGTCATCCGCTACGAGGGCCCCAAGGGTGGCCCCGGCATGCAGGAGATGCTCTACCCGACCTCCTTCCTCAAGGGCCGCGGCCTGGGCAAGACCTGCGCCCTGGTCACCGACGGCCGCTTCTCCGGCGGCACCTCGGGCCTCTCCATCGGCCACGCCTCCCCGGAGGCGGCCTCGGGCGGCACCATCGCCCTGGTCGAGGACGGCGACCGCATCCGCATCGACATCCCGAACCGCTCGATCGAGCTGCTGGTGGACGAGGAGACCCTCGCCGCCCGCCGCGAGGCCCTCGGCGGGGTGTACGCCCCGAAGAACCGCGAGCGGAAGGTCTCGGCGGCCCTCCGCGCCTACGCGGCCATGGCCACCAGCGCCGACAAGGGCGCCGTCCGCGACGTCTCCAGGCTCGGCTGACCCCGCCCCTCCCCACCGCACCTCCGGGCGCGGGCCGCGGACCCCCTCCGCGCCCCGCGCCCGCGCGCGTACGACCGCCGAAAACGCCGCCCCGCGCGCGTGCGACTCCGTACGGCTCCCGGAAACGCCGCCCCGCCCCCCGTACAGCCACCGGAAACGCCGCCCCGCGCGCGTACCGCTCGAAAAGTCCCGCTTCTACCAGGACTCCGCCGCGCGGCCGTCCACCGCGAAGACCGAGCCGTCGGGGGCGGTGCCGAAGACGCGGTCGCCGGCGACGACGGGGGCCGGGACCTGGGCGGCGTACCCGAGGCGGCCGTCGCCCATCCGGGGCCGGGTCTGGCCGAGGACCGCGCCGCGCGCGGTGTCCACGGCGAACAGGCGCCCGTCCGCCGCCGACAGGTACAGCCGGTCGCCGGGTCCGGCCACCGGCCGGGAGACGTTCGAGGCGCCCGTCTCCAGCCCCCACAGCGGGCGCCCCCGCTCCGGCGCCGTGTCGAGGGCGAGCAGCCGCCCCTCCGGGGAGAGCAGGTAGGCGACCGTGCCGCGCACCACCACCCCGCCGAGCGGCATCCGCTCCTGGAGCGCGACGCGCCGCACCGGGCCCGTGCCGCCCCCGCCCGGGGCGAGCAGCACCAGCCCGTCGACGAGGTCGCCCTGGTAGCGCGAGGCGAGCACCAGGGTGCCGTCGCCGGTGCGGCCGACCGGGACGAGGTCCCCGTCCAGCACCCGGCTCCAGGCGACCGCCCCGGTGTCGGGCCGCAGCGCCCCCACACGCGTGCGGCGCCCGTCGGCGGAGATCTCGGAGAGGGCGAGCAGCCCGCTCGGGGCGTCGTACGCGCCGACGACCGGCGTCTCGAAACCGCCACCCACCCGGTGCGCCCACCGCTGGGTCCCGGCGCGCGCGTCGAGCCCCCGCAGCGCGCCCAGCCCGTCGGAGAGGACGACGGTCCGCCCGGCCGGGTGGTACGTCTCCGGCCGCTCCGCGCGCGCGGTCCAGCCGGGCGTCCCGTCGCCCGCCCCGTACGCGCGCAGGGGACCGGTCCTCGGGGCGGCACCGACCAGCGGGCCGGTCCCGTCGGCGAGCGGCGCGGGCGCGTCCGGCGGCTCCTCGTCGACGGGCCCGGTCCGCTTCCACAGGACCTCCCCGGTCGCCGGGTCGAGCCGGGCGAGCACCACGCCGCGCGCCGCGCAGTAGAGGGAGCCGGTGGTGTGGACGCAGGCCGGGGCGGCGGGGTCGCCGTGCTCCTGGAGCGGGGTGCGCCAGCCGTCGACGGCGGTGGCGACCTCGTCCGGGTGGGCGGGCGGCCCGACGGCGGACCCGGCCGGGCGCAGCGCCGCGTACGCCCCGGCCCCGGCGAGGACGAGGACGGCGGCGGCGGAGACGGTCAGGCGCGGGACGAGCCGGGACCGGCGGCGCGGGGGGACGCCGGGCGCGGCGTCCCGGGTGGCGGTGTCCCCGACCCCGCCCCCGAATCCGGCCCCGCCCCCGGCCCCGCTTCCGCCCCCGAAGCCGCCACCGGCCCCGTACCCGCCCGCCGCCACGGCCTCCGGCGCGTCCGGGTCCGCGTCCGCCGGCAGCGCGGGCCGCCGCCGCTGTGCCGGTATGAAGGCTTCCGCCTCGTACGAGGGCGGCAGCAGCGCCGTCATGATCTCGGCGGGGGTGGGCCGCAGCCCGGGGTCCTTCGCCAGGCAGCGCGCGACCAGCGGCGCGAGGTCGGCGGGGACCCCGGTGAGGTCCGCCTCGTCGTGCACCACCTGGTAGGCCACGATGTACGGGCTGTCGGAGTCGAAGGGCCCGTGCCCGGTCGCCGCGTGCACCAGCACCGAGCCGAGCGCGAAGACGTCGGCGGCCGGACCGACCTCGCGGGGCCGCTGGAACTGCTCGGGCGCCATGAACGGCGGCGAGCCGATCAGCTTCCCGGTCTCCGTGTGCAGATCGCTGTCGACGGGCCGGGAGATGCCGAAATCGATGACCTTGGGGCCGGCGTCGGTGAGGAGCACGTTGCTCGGCTTGAGGTCCCGGTGCACCACCCCCGCGCGGTGGATGTCGCGCAGCGCCTCGGCGAGCCCGGCGGTCAGCCGCCGCAGGGCGGCGGGGGAGAGCGGGCCGCGCTGGCGCACCTGGTCGGCGAGGGTGGGGCCGGGCACGTAGAGGGTCGCCATCCAGGGCAGCGCGGCGTCCGGGTCGGCGTCCACGACCGGGGCGGTGAAGGCGCCGCTGACCCGGCGGGCGGCGGCCACCTCCTGCCGGAAGCGGGCCCGGAAGTCGGGATCCTCCGCGTGGCGCGCGTGCACCACCTTCACCGCGAGCCGCAGCCCGGACGGCGAGGCGGCCAGGTGGACCACCCCCATGCCGCCCGCGCCGAGCACCGCCTGGAGCCGGTACTCACCGGCGTACTCGGGACCCTCGGCGCCCAGACCGGCGTCGCTCCTGCTCAACGGCGGCATCTCCCACCCCCGTGTGGTTCCGCTCGTTTCGTCCACGCGCGCGTGCGCGACGCGAGGAGCCTAGTCGATGGTGCCGGGTATGACGGAGGAGCTTGCTAGCCTGCGCGCGTCGCACAGAGTGAAGCCAAGGGGGGAACATCATGGCGGTGAAGTACTACCCGGTGGCACCGGGCTACCGGCTCAACGTCCGCTCGGGTCCGGGCACCCACTACCCGGTCGTCCGGGTGCTCGCGGAGGGCGCGACCGTCCCGGTCCACTGCCAGAAGCCGGGCGAGTGGGTCACCGGACCGTACGGGACCAGCTGCGTCTGGGACAGCATCGGCGCGGGCCAGTACGTCTCCGACTCGTACGTGCGGACCGGCAGCGACGGCTACGTGGCGCCGCGCTGCGCCTGAGGACCTTCGCCTCGACCGGCTCCGGGCCGGTCCGGGGATAATCGACCTCGTGAGCGAGGACAAGCAGACCCCCCGGACCGGCACCAGCGGACCCCAGCCCGAGGAGATCCGTTTCTTCGGAACGACCTGGGTCGACCACAGCGGTCATTACGGAGCGCGCCGCGCTGGCCTCGCCGTCGGCGCGCTGGCGGCGGCCGTCGCGGGCGCGTTCGTGCTGCGCTTCGCCTATCAGGGGCTTGAGGTCGCCGACGTGGGCGGCCTCGTCAGCATCCTGATGATCGTGATGTTCGCGATCTGCTCGGCCATCGCCTTCGCCAGGACCTGGGAGGGCTTCGGCCGCCGCCCGGCCGACCAGGCGCGCGAGGACTCGCTGCGCACCCTGAAGGCGATCGGTTTCATCGGCGGCCTCCTCGCGTACGCCCTCCGGTGCCTCGTGGAGGCCCCCGGCGAGAAGCTCCGCCGCGCGGAGTACGAGGCGGCCCGCACCCGCCACGAGAAGCGCCGCACCACCCGTACGGGGAACCCCGCCGCGCGCAAGAAGCCCAAGCGCTCCTGAACGCGCCGGGGCACGCCCCCGCCACCCTTCCGAAGCCCCCGCGATCCTTGACGCGGGGGCTTTTCCGTCCCCACAATTCAACACATGATGAATTACCCGCGCAGCGAACCCCCGGAGCCCCCCGACCCCTCCGACACCCCTCCCGCCGACACGACAGCAGGCACGACCCCCGGCACCGCCCCCACCCCGGACGCCACCCCCACGCCGGACCCCGGCCCCACGCCGGGCCCCGCCCCCACCCCCGCCCTCACCGCCCGCTCCCTCACCGCCGTCCGAGGCACCCGC
>NZ_BMUL01000011.1 GCF_014650175.1 Streptomyces termitum | reverse complement strand
TCCGTCAACCGCCACCGCAACTTCTTCGGCGAGCGCCTGGGCATCACCGCCGGTTCCCACGGCACCGCCTACAGCGCCTGCGTCGCCTTCGGCACGGAACGCTGGGTCCACGCCATGATCCTCGCCCACGGCACCGCCGAAAAGGCCCTCGACCACCTCCGCGATGTCCGCCCCTGACCCGGGCGGCGCCACGACGGCCGCCCCCGATCCCGCCGCCGGCCGCGAGGCCGCCCTCGCCCGCGGCGCCGCCGCCCTCGGCGTCGACTTCCCCCTCGTCCAGGCCGGCATGGGCGGCGTCGCCGGGCCCGCCCTCGCCGCCGCCGTCGCCGACGCCGGCGCGCTCGGCACCGTCGCCCTCTACAAGGCGGCCCCGGACGAGGCCGCCGCACTCGTCCGCGACACGGCGGCCCGCACCGCCGGGACCTTCGGCGTCAACGTCATCCCGGAAGTCGCCGGCCGGCTCCTGGACGGCCAGATCCGGGCCGCGCTCGACGCCGCCGACCGGCCCCTCGTCCTCAACAGCTACGGGCTCCCGCCCGCCGGCCTCGCCCGCCTGGTCACCGACGCCGGCCACCGGCTCCTCGTCCAGACCGGCACCCCCGAGGACGCCGCCCGCGCCGACGGCCTGGGCGCCGCCGCCCTCGCCCTCCAGGGCACCGAGGCCGGCGGCCACCACCTCGGCACCCTGCCGCTGCGCACCCTCCTCGCCCGTACCGCCGCCGCCCTCCCCGGCCGGGTCCTCCTCCCCGCCGGCGGCCTCCACGACGCCGCCGACCTCGCCGTCCTGCTCGACGCCGGGGCCTCCGGCTGCCTCTGCGGCACCGCGTTCGTCGCCGCCGCCGAGTCCGCCGCCCACCCCGCGTACAAGCAGGCCCTCGTCACCACCGGCGAGGACGGCACCACCCTCACCGACCGCTTCACCATCGGCTGGCCGGGCCGCGCCCACCGGGTGCTGCGCGGGCCGGTCACCGAGGCCCCCGCGCCGCCGCCCGCCCGCTTCATCGCCTGGACCACCGTCGCCGACGGCCGCCGCCGCCCGGTGCCCCTCGGCTCCGCCGCCGCACCCACCACCGAGGCGGAGGGCCGCGTCGACGACATGGCCCGCTACGCCGGGCTCGGCACCGCGCGCATCACCGCCGTCACCCCGGCCGCCGCGGTCGTCGCCCGCTACCGGGGCCGTACCGCCACCGCGGCACCGGCCGCCCCCGCCCCCGCCGCCTCCGGAAGGACATGACCCCATGGCCCTCGACCTCCAGCTCGGCCAGATCAGCCAGATGGCCTTCGGCTACTGGCACGCCCAGGTCCTCTTCTCCGCCACGAACCTCGGCGTCTTCGACGCCCTCGCCGACGGCCCCCTCGGCTGCGACGACCTCGCCGCCCGGCTCTCCCTCCCCGCCGAGCCCTGCCGCCGGCTCCTCGACGCCGCCACCGGACTCCGCCTCCTCGTCCGCGACCCCGACACCGGCGCCTACGCCAACGCCCCCGCCTCCGCCCGGCTCCTCACCAGCGGCTCGCCCGAGTCCATCAGCCGCTGGGTGGACGTCATGAGCCGCTGGTACGGCCCCTGGGGCGACCTCGGCGAAGCCGTCCGGCTCGGCCACGCCGTCGAGCACCGCGACACCCGCCTCGGCGACGACCCCGCCTACGTCGAGGACTTCATCCTCGGCATGCACGTCTACAACGCCCGCACCGCGCAGGGCCTCGCCGACACCCTGGAGGACCCCGGCCCGGTCCGCATCGCCGACATCGGCGGCGGCGCCGGCACCTACAGCATCGCCCTCTGCAAGGCGTGGGCCGAGGCCCGCAGCGAGATCGTCGACCTGCCCGGCGTCGTCCCCCTCGCCCGCACCACCGTCGCCGACGCCGGGCTCGCCGACCGCGTCACCGTCCGCGAGGGCGACTACTACCGCGACGCCTTCGGCACCGGCCTCGACATCGTCCTCCTCTCCAACGTGCTGCACCAGGAGAGCCGGGACAAGGGCCTCGACATCCTCCGCCGGGCCCTCGCCGCGCTGCGCCCGGGCGGCCGGGTCCTCGTCCACGGCCACTTCCTGGAGGAGTCCCGCACCGCCCCCGTCTTCACCACCCTGCACAACCTCTCTGCCCTCGTGCTCTGGAGCGGCGGCCGCAGCTACACCGCGCCGGAGATGGCCGAGCTGATGGCCGCGGCAGGCTTCGCCGACGTCGAGGTCCGCCGCACCCCGGAGCCCTCCGCCCGCCTGCTCGTCGGCCGGAAGCCCGCGTAGCCACCACCCACCAGAAGAAGGAGCAGTCCGCCATGGAACGCGTCATCGCCTGGATCCACGAGAAGAACCCCGGACTCGACGGCACCATCGCCCCCGACGAGGACCTCATCGAGGCCCGGCTCATCGACTCCCTCGACTTCCTGGAGTTCATCTACCTCCTGGAGAGCGTCTCCGGCCGCACCATCGACCTCCAGGAGGTCAGCATCGACGACTTCTGCACCCTCGACCGCATCCGGGAGCGCTTCCTCACCCCCGCCGAGGCGCAGGGATGAGCCCCGCACCGCTGACGGACGACCCGTACCTCGTCCCCCGCCTCGCGACGTCGGCCCTCGTCACCATCGACCTCCAGAACGACTTCCTCTCCGAGAGCCCCCACGGCATCCCCGGCACCACCGAGGTGCTGCCCCGGGTCCGCCGCCTCACCGAGGAGTTCCGCGCCGCCGGCCGCCCCGTCTTCCACGTCGTCCGGCTGTACGAGAAGGGCGGCGGCAACGCCGACCTGGTCCGCCGCACCCTCCTCGCCGACGGCACCCCCGTGGTCGCCCCCGGCACCCCCGGCAGCGCGCTCGCGGCCGGGATCGCCCCCGGGGACGCGCCCGCGCTCGACCCGGAGGCGCTGCTGCGGGGCCCCGGCCACCAGCTCCTCGGGCCGCGCGAGTACGCGGTCTTCAAGCCGCGCTGGGGCGCCTTCTACCGCACCTCCCTGGAGGGCCTGCTCGCCGAACACGGCGTGGACACCCTGGTGTTCACCGGCTGCAACCTGCCCAACTGCCCGCGCGCCGCCCTCATCGAGGCCAGCGAGCGGGACTTCCGGCTGGTCGCCGTCGAGGACGCGCTGTCGCGCACCAGCGAACAGGGGCTCGCCGAGATCGCGGGGATCGGCGTGCAGGTGCTCACCACCGACCACGTGTCCGCCCTGCTGGCCGCCGCCCGGCCGTGACCCGCCGCGCCGGTCCCGCGCCCGCCGTCGCCGCCCCCGCGGCCGAGGTGCCGTCCCGCCCCGGCCCGGACGGGGAACCGCTCCTCCCGCGGGAGCGGCGGCGCCTCGCGCGGGCCCGGGTGCCGGGCCGCCGCGACGACGTCCGCGCGGCCCGGCCGCGGCTGCGGCTGCGCGCGGCCGTGCGCCCCCGCACCACCGCCGCCCGCCTGCTCGAAACGCCCCCGCAGCCCCCGCCGCCCCGACACCTCTGCCGTCCTTGACGTCCCTGTGAGGAAACGCATGTCATCGCACACCACCCTGTCGGTCCCGTTCTCCGGCCCGCGCTCCGGGCAGGCCCCCATGAGCTGGGGCCAGCAGGCGATCTGGCGGTCCATCCGCTGGCTCGACGAGGGGGCCCACTACTTCAACCTCCCGCGCGCCCACCGGCTCCCCGACGGCATCACCACCGAGCGGGTCCTCGCCGTCCTCGGCACGCTCGTCACCCGCCACGAGGCGCTGCGCACCACCTTCGAGCAGAAGCCCGAGGGGCCGGTGCAGACCGTCCACGCCGACGGCACCCTCTCCGTCGGCCTGCACCCCGCCGACGGGGCGGGCGAGGACGAGGCCCTGGCCTTCGCCCGGGACCTCGCCGCCGCCCCCTTCCGCAACGCCGAGGAGTTCGGCATGCGGTACGCGATCCTCACCGACGGCGGCCGTCCCGCCTGGCTGGTCCTCGTCGTCTCCCACCAGGCCAGCGACTTCAGCGGCGTCCGCGTCCTGGAGGACGAGCTGGGCCGCCTGCTGCGCGGCGAGGAGCTCGACCCGGTGCCGTGGCAGCCCCTCGACCAGGCCCGCCACCAGCAGGAGGGCGAGGGCGCCCGGCGCGGCCGGGCGGCCCTGGACCACTGGGAGCGCGCGCTCGGCACCGTGCCCGCCACCCACTTCGACTTCCCGCCCCCGGCCGGCGCCGCCGCCGAGGACGACCCGGAGCGCTTCGTCCGCCTCCGCCTGGACTCCGTCGCCGGGGCCGTCGCGGCCCAGCGGCTCGCCGACCGCTGCCGGGTCAGCACCAGCACGGTGCTCCTCACCGCCGCCGCCGTCACCCTCGCCGCGTACACCGGCCACGACCGGGCGGTCATGCTCCTCATCGCGGGCAACCGCAACGAGCCCCGGCTCCAGAGCATGGTCGGCGCCCAGACCGAGAACGCGCTGTTCACCATGGACGTCGGCACCGGCACCTTCGAGGAGGCCGTCCGCGGCGGCTTCCTCACCGCGATGGGCGCCTACCGCAGCGGCGAGTACGACCCGGAGGCCATGGACCGGGTGCGCGAGCGGGTCCGCGCCGCCCGCGGCGGCGACGTCGACCTGTCGGCGTTCTTCAACGACGTCCGGATGCAGGACCGCTGGGACGACCTGCCGGACCTCGCCGACGACGACGCCGAGGGACTGCTCGCGCTCCGCGAGAAGAGCGAGGTCTCCTTCATCGGCTCGTGGGCCCGCCAGGACGCCAAGTACTTCGTGCACACCCCCTACGCGCCCGACAGCCTCCACCTCTTCCTCATGGCGGACACCCACTACCTGCCGGTGCCGGTGATCGAGGGCCTGCTCCGCGCCATGGAGGCCCTCCTCGTGGAGAGCGTCCACGGCCGGATCACGCCCGCCGAGGCGGTCGCCCCGCTCCGCGGCGGGACCACGGCCGCGCGCTGAGCCCCGGCCCGCCGCCCCTCCGGCGCGCCCCTGTGGCAGGGTCGTGCGGAAACGGCGGCCGGAGGGGCCGGCCGGGCGGGGAGGGACGCGCGTGGACGGGAGCCGGGAGGAGCGGTGGCTGAGCGGTGCGGGAGCGCCGTTCGAGGTGCGGGACGGGGTGTACGCGGCCGGGCCGCGGACCCTGCGGGAGTTCGTGGAGGCCGTCTGGGCGTACGGGGAGCGGGACTTCCTGGTGCACGACGGCGGCGTGATGAGCTACCGGGCCTTCTTCGACGCGGCCTGCGGGCTGGCCCGCGGGATGGCGGGGGAGTACGGGCTGGTGCCCGGGGACCGGGTCGCGGTCGTCATGCGGAACCGGCCGGAGTGGCAGGTCGCCTTCTGGGCGGCGCAGCTCGCCGGCCTGGTCGCGGTGCCGCTCAACGCCTGGTGGACCGAGGACGAGTGCGCGTACGCCCTGGACGACTGCGCGCCCCGGCTGCTCCTGGTCGACGGGGAGCGGGCGGCCCGCGTCGCCGGCTGGGCGCGCCGCACCGGGGTGCCGGGCATCGTCTTCCCGGAGGACGACCGGGACGACCTGGACGACCGGGACGACCTGGACGACCGGGACGGCCTGGACGCCCTGGAGGGGGGTCCGGGCGGCGGGTTCGTGCCGTACGCCGTCGACGACGATCCGTACGCCGGGCCGCCCGACGTCGACGTGCTGCCCGAGCACGACGCCACGATCTTCTACACCTCCGGCACCACCGGACGCCCCAAGGGCGCCGTCGCCACCCACCTCGCGCAGGCGGGGGCCACCGTGCACCCGAGGTACTTCGCGGCGGCCGCCGCGCTGGCCCGGGGCGAGCGGCCCGGGGGCGGCGGGCGGATGGTGTCGCTGACCACCTTCCCGTTCTTCCACGTCGCCGCCTTCACCTCGCTCTACGCGGTGATGGCGGCCGGCGGCAGCCTGGTGATGATGCGGAGGTGGGACGCCGGGCGGGCCCTGGAGCTGATCCGGGAGCACCGGGTCACCCACTACGCGGGCGTGCCCGCGACCGCGCTCCGGCTCCTCGACCTGGCCTGGGAGACCGGTGACCCGCTGGAGTCGCTGACGCTGCTGAGCACGGGCGGGTCCGCGCCGCCGCCGGGGATCGTGCGGGGGCTGGCGGAGGCGTACGGGGAGCGGATCCAGCCGCGGAACGGGTACGGGCTGACCGAGACCTGCGGCGGGGTGCTGGCGAACGCGGGGGACGCGTACCGGGCGCGTCCGGGGAGCGCGGGGCGGCCCTCGCCCGCGACCGAGGCGCGGATCGGGGAGCCGGGGCCGGACGGGGTGGGCGAGCTGTGGCTGCGCGGCCAGTCGCTGTTCCGGGGGTACTGGCGGGACGACGCCGCGACCCGGGCGGCCTTCGCGCCCGGCGGCTGGTTCCGCACCGGGGACCTGGCGCGGATCGACGCGGAGGGCCGGGTGTCGGTGGTGGACCGGCTGACCGACATGGTGGTCAGGGGCGGGGAGAACGTCTACTGCGCGGAGGTGGAGCGGGTGCTCCTGGACCATCCGGACGTGGTGGACGCGGCGGTGGCGGGGGTGGCGCACCCGGTCCTGGGGGAGGAGGTCGGGGCGGTCGTCGTGCTGCGGCCGGGCGCCGGGGCGGGGGCGGCGGAGCTGCGGGCGCACGCCGCCGCGCGGCTGGCCGCCTTCAAGGTGCCCGCGCACCTGCTGCCGTACGCCGGGGAGCTGCCCAGGAACGCGTCGGGGAAGCTCCTGAAGGGGGAGGTGCGGGCGCTGCTGGCCGGGGTCAGTTCCGGGTGACGCGGACCCGGAAGGCGCCGTCGGGGGTCTCGTCGAGGACGCTGATCCGGATGCCGTCGGCGCGGTCGGTGAAGGTCTCGCCGGGGCGGTAGGGGGCGTCGGAGAGTTCGGCGTGGACGTTGGGGCGGCGGGTGCAGCCGCCGCTGGAGCGGTCGGCGTCGGAGACGGTGACCGGGCCGTGGCCGGTGTCCACGTCGGAGTCGACGCGGTAGACGAGGACGCCGGGTTCGCAGACGGCCTCGTCGTTGCCGTCGCGGGTGCGGACCTCGACGGCGTATCCGGAGGTCCCGGAGAGCGGGACGAAGACGAGCTTGGGGCCGCCGGGCAGGGCCAGCGGGGTGAGCAGGTGCTCGCTGGTGCCGGGGGCGGAGGCGCACCGGATCTGGTCGTTGTCGAGCCAGCCGAGCTTCCACTTGTGCCAGCCGAGGAGGTCGTTGTCGGCCCCCCAGTCCTCGGACATGATGTCCCAGTGGCCGACCGTGCCGCCGCCGTCGGCGGTGTAGAGGTCGGGCAGGCCGAAGACGTGGCCGTTCTCGTGGGGCAGGACGCGGTAGCCGGTCTCGGCGTAGCTGCCGGAGCCGTCGTCCTGGCGGCTGTACACGAAGGACGTGTTGGAGAGCGGCACGCCGTCGGCGTAGGGGGCGTCGTCGTTGCCGGAGAAGGTCACGGACAGGACGGTGTCGAGGGCGGAGGGCCCGGCGTTCGGGGTGACCAGGACGTTGACCAGGTCGTAGGCGCTGAAGTCGACGCGGGGGTCGGCGGCCTTGACGATGTCCTCGACGAGGGAGCGGTAGCCCGGCTCGTAGGGGGCGCCGCGCTCGATGCCGTACGAGGCGAAGGGGCGCGGCATCCGCAGCCAGTCGGGTATCGGGGTCTCGGCGTGGTACTGGAGGCGGCCGTAGGAGCTGGTGCGGAACCAGTCGGCGGTCTGCGGGAAGAACTCCCGGAAGCGGCTCATGGCGGTGCCCTCGCCGCGCGCGTCGGGGAAGTCGATCATCAGGGTGAGGGCGCGGACGGGGCCGGTGGAGCGGGCGTACCCGGGAGCGGTCGGCAGGCCCTCGGACATCTGCACGCCCAGCGTGGTGGCGATCCGGCACGGCCCGAGGAGGGCGGTGCCGGGCGCGGCGGCCACCGGTCCCGCCGAGGCGGGGGCGGGCCCGGGGAGCGCGGTGCCCGCCGAGACGAGCACGGTGAGCAGGAGGGCCGTGGTCGCCGCGAGGGCGAGGGGTCTGCGTATCCGCCGGCGGGTGGGCTGCAAGACGGGCGCCTCTCCGGTGGGGGCCAGGACGACGGCGTGGTGCGGGTGCCGTGCGATCAGACTCTGCGGAGCGGTGCGGTCGCGCGCGCCGGGTGGCCCGATCGTGGGTATCGGGGCCGGGGGCGGTGGGCGGCCCGGTCCGGTTCGGCCCGACGGGTGAGCGGGAGCGGTCCACCTCGCCCCAAGTAATGTGACCCACGTCACATTCACCCATGAAATAACCGGGGATTCCCTCCCCGTTTACGAGAGAGTCCAGCGAACCGGGGACTCTTTCCCCGGATCGGCACCGCTCCCGACGAGGAGGCCATGGCGTGAGCCGCACCGACGACGTGACCGGCCCGGCGGGCACCGCGCCCCCGCGCCGCCTGCCCCGGCCGCGCGCCGACGCCCTGCGCAACCGGGAGCGGCTGGTCACCGCCGCCCGCGAGATGTTCGTCGAGTTCGGCTGCGCCGTCCCCTACGACGAGATCGCGCGCCGCGCCGGCCTCGGCAACGCCACCCTCTACCGCAACTTCCCCGAGCGCGCCGACCTCGTCCGCGAGGTCGTCCTCTCCCTCACCGCCCGGATCGCCGGACTCGCCGAGCGGGCCGCCGCCGGGGTGGACGCGGGGGAGACCGACCCCTTCGAGGCGGTACGGGGCTTCGCCCACGGCGCCGCCGACGAGCGGGTCGGCGCGCTCTGCCCGATGCTCGACGCCGGCTTCGACCACGACCACCCCGACCTCGTCGCCGAGCGCGAGCGGCTGGAGGAGGCCGTCGAGGCCCTCCTCGGCCGGGCGCGCGCGGCGGGCCGGCTCCGCCCCGACGCCGGGGCCGCCGACCTCTTCGTCGGGATCTCCCAGCTCACCCGCCCGCTGCCGGGCACCGGCTGCGACGCCTTCGCCCCCTTCGTCCACCGGCACCTCGGGATCTTCCTCGACGGCCTGGAGGCGCCCGCCCGCTCCGGCCTGCCGGGCGCGCCCGCCACCCTGGAGGACCTCCGACGCGACGACGCCTGACCCGGCGGGCCCCCTCCCCGGCCCCGCCCTTTTGAGCACCTTCTCTTACCTTTCGCACCAAGAGGTGGCCCCACCCATGCCGAAAACAGCCCCGTCCGCCGCCCCCGGTCTGCCCGACCCGGGCCGCTGGAAGGCCCTCGTCTTCATCGCCCTCGCGCAGTTGATGGTCGTGCTCGACGCGACGATCGTGAACATCGCCCTCCCCTCCGCCCAGCAGGACCTCGGCATATCCGACGGCAACCGGCAGTGGGTCATCACCGCCTACGCCCTCGCCTTCGGCGGCCTGCTCCTCTTCGGCGGCCGGATCTCCGACCTCTGGGGCCGCAAGCGCGCCTTCGTCGTCGGCCTGGCCGGCTTCGCCGCCGCCTCCGCGCTCGGCGGCGCGGCGACCGGCGAGGCGATGATGCTCGGCGCCCGCGCGCTCCAGGGCGCCTTCGGCGCGCTGCTCGCGCCCGCCGCGCTCTCGCTGCTCGCGGTCACCTTCACCGACGCCAGGGAGCGCGCCAAGGCGTTCGGCATCTACGGCGCGATCGCCGGCGGCGGCGGCGCCGTGGGCCTGATCCTCGGCGGCTTCCTCACCGAGTACCTGAACTGGCGCTGGACCTTCTTCGTCAACATCCCGTTCGCGGTCGTCGCCGCCCTCGGGGCGTACCTGGTGATCCGCGAGCCGGCCGCGGGCCGCAACCGCTCCGCGCTCGACGTCCCCGGCGTGGTCCTCTCCACCCTGGGCCTGGTCGCGCTCGTCTACGGCTTCACCCGCGCCGAGTCCGAGGGCTGGGGCGACGCCGGCACGGTCGGCCTCTTCGTCGGCTCGGCGGTGCTGCTCGCCGCCTTCGTGCTCGTCGAGTCCCGGGTCCGGGCCCCGCTGCTGCCGCTGCGCGTGCTGACCGACCGCAACCGCGGCGGCGTCTACCTCTCGCTCGGCCTCGCCGTCATCGGCATGTTCGGCCTCTTCCTCTTCCTCACGTACTACCTCCAGGTCGTGAAGGGGTACTCGCCGGTCATGACGGGCTTCGCGTTCCTGCCCATGATCGCGGGCATGATCGTCGGCTCGACCCAGATCGGCACCCGGCTGATGACCCGGGTCCCGCCGCGCCTGCTGATGGGCCCCGGCTTCCTGACCGCCGCCGTCGGCATGCTGCTCCTGACCCAGCTGGAGGTCGGCACCTCCTACGCGGGGCTGATCCTGCCCGCGCAGCTCCTGCTCGGCCTCGGCATGGGCACCGCCTTCATGCCGGCCATGTCGCTCGCCACGCACGGCGTGGACCCGAAGGACGCCGGGGTGGCCTCCGCGATGGTGAACACCTCGCAGCAGGTCGGCGGCGCCATCGGCACGGCCCTGCTCAACACGATCGCCGCCTCGGCCACCACCGCGTACCTGGTGGACCACGCCGCCTCGGCGACCACCCCGGACGCCCGGAAGCTGCTCCAGCTCCAGGGCATGGTCGAGGGGTACACCTCCGCGATCTGGTGGGCGGTCGGCATCCTGGCCGCCGCCGCGGTCATCGCCGTCACCCTGATCACCACGGGGAAGCCGGACACGGGCGCCGTCGCCGGGTCCGGCGAGGGCGCCGACGACGAGGTGCGGATCCCGGTCGTCGCGCACTGAGCCGGCGGCCCCGGGGCCGTACCCCCGCCTCCCGCCCTGGTTCCGCTCAGCGGAGCCAGGGCAGGTCCGCGTGGCTGCCCGCCGGCTCCAGGCCCTCCGCCATCACCCGCATGATCGCCCCGAGCTGCTCCACCTGCTCGGGGCTGAGCCGGTCGAACATCGCCTGGCGCACCGCCGCCACGTGGCCGGGTGCGGTGCGGCGCAGCACCTCGGCGCCCTCGTCGGTGAGCAGGGCGAACTGGCCGCGCTTGTCGGAGGGGCACTCCTCGCGCCGCACCCAGCCGTTCTTCTCCAGCCGGGCGACGGCGTGCGAGAGCCGGGAGCGGGTGATCTTGGCGCTGCGGGCCAGCTCGGTCATCCGCATCCGGCGGCGCGGCGCCTGCGCGAGCTGGACGAGCAGTCCGTAGTAGACGTGCGGCATCCCCGCGTCGCGCTGCAACTGGCGGTCGAGGTGATCCTCCAGGAGCGTGGTGGCATGGAGGTACGAGCGCCAGACGCGCTGTTCGCCGTCGCTGAGCCAGCGGGGCTCCGGCTCGGGCCGGGTGGTGTCTCCCATGAGGTCCCTCTCTCCCGGGGCGTCCATCGTACGACTCATCCTTGAAAGTTGAACTATGTAGGTTTACGCTGCACGCATCAAGCTTGAAACTTCAAGCACTTCTGTCGGAGGAGGCCGCCCCCATGGACGCCACGCTGGAACGGATGCCCGCGCTCTACCTGTCCCACGGCGCGCCCCCGCTCGCCGACGACCCCGTCTGGCCCGGCGAACTCGCCGCCTGGTCCGCCGGTCTGCCCCGCCCCACCGCCATCCTCATGGTCTCCGCCCACTGGGAGGAGGCCCCGCTCGCCCTCGGCGCCACCGAGACCCTCCCCCTCGTGTACGACTTCTGGGGCTTCCCCGAGCACTACTACCAGGTCCGGTACGCGGCCCCCGGCGCCCCCGGCCTCGCCGCCGCCGTCCGCAAGCTGCTGCACGGCCCCGGCACCCCCGTCCAGGACACCCCCGACCGGGGCCTCGACCACGGCGCCTACGTGCCCCTCGTCGAGATGTACCCCGACGCCGACGTCCCCGTCCTCCAGATCTCCCTGCCCACCCTCGACCCCCGCCGCCTCATGGACATCGGCCGCCGCCTGGCCCCCCTGCGCGACGAGGGCGTCCTGATCGTCGGCAGCGGTTTCTTCACCCACAACCTCGCCGCCCTCCGGCACAGCGGCGTCCCCGGCTGGTCCGCCGAGTTCGACGACTGGGGCCGCGAGGCGCTCGCCGCCCGCGACGTCGACGCCCTCCTCGACTTCGAGCACAAGTCCCCGGCCGGCCGACTCGCCCACCCCCGCACCGAGCACTTCGCCCCCCTCTTCGTCACCCTGGGCGCCGCCGACGCCACCGGCGACCTCGACACCGAGCGCTCCGTCATCGACGGCTTCTGGATGGGCCTGGCCAAGCGCTCCGTGCAGTTCGGCTGAACCGCCGCCCCTACCCGTACGCCGGTGGATTCAGCTCGACGGAGCGGACGGCGGCGGCCAGCGCGAGCGGGCCGCCGACGTCCAGCGCCGTGTCCGTGAACTTGATCGTGTGGTCGTCGCCGTGCGCCGCCGCCCGCGCGAAGACCTCCCCGGGCTCCAGCCGGACCGGCGCGTACGGCTCCGGATCGCACGGCCCGTACGCGGCCGTCACCGCCGCCGACGCCGCCCAGGCCGCCGCCAGACTCGGCGCCCACAGCGGGCGCGGCAGCGCGGGCAGCGTCCGCAGCACCGCGTTCGGCGCGGTCGCCGCGTGCACCAGCATGACCGGCTCGCCGTACCCGTGGGACGCGTACCGGTGCACCGCCGCCGCCACCAGCTCCGCCAGCCGCTCCCGCGCCGCGTCCGGATCCGTCGCCCCGCCCCACACCGGGAACGCCGACAGCCGCGCGAGCCGCTCCCGGATGCCGCCCTCCTGGCGGTCCACCGGCGGTACGGCGGCCAGCGCGGCGGCCGCCGTCGGCGCCGCCGGCAGCGCCGCGACCGGCGGCAGCGGCCGGTGCCGGGCCGCCCAGTAGCCCAGCGCGTGCGCCAGCTCCGCCCGCCGGGGCGCCGTCTCCCCGCCCGGCTCCAGCAGCGTCCGCACCGCGTGCCCGGTCCTGATCACCGGATGCGTCGCGCCGCCCGCGATCCCCGGCAGCAGCCGGGGCCACCACACGGCCAGCACCTCCCGCCACGGCCGCTCCTCCACCGCGCGGACCAGGAAGCGGGTCCAGTCCGTGATCCGCGCCGGGTCCCCCAGGGCCCCGGCCCAGTTCTCCTCCGTCACCGGGGCGGACGGCGCGGGCGCCTCCTCCAGCTTCGGCGCGTAGCCGTCCAGCCAGCGGTGCACGGCCGGCGCGTGCCCGTGCCGGACCAGTGCCTCCACCGCCATCGGTGCGTGATTGGTGAGCCAGCCGTTCCGCTCGGGACCGGTGGCGTGGAGCCGTACGAGGGCCTCGTCGAGGATTCCGGTGTCGTCCATGCCGCCGACCGTAGGGCGGGGGAGGGGCGCCCCGTAACGGACCGGGGACCTAGCCCGGCCCGGCTCCCGGACCTACGCCGCCGGTCCGAGGCAACCTCCCCGCCCCCCGTCCGCGTCTCTGGGAAGGGAGGGTCGGATGTGACGGTGGTCTCACCGACGACGGGGTCGGCGACGGCCGCCGGGGGTCGCCCGCGGCCCCCGGTCACGCCACTGACCTGCGTTTCCGCACCCCCGGACGGCAGCGCCTCCGGGGGATCGGCCCGGCAGGATACTGCATGATCGCGAAAATCCTGAGCCTCCTGGGAATTCTGTCCCGTTTCCGGTCGTTGTTTCCGTCGGATGCAGGGCACCCGGAAGGGTGTCGCGACCTACTCAGCAAGGGAGCACGCATGGCAACCCGTGCCGTCGCCCGTCGTCAGTCCACCGCCAAGAGCGGGGGCGGCCGGGCCAGCAGCGTTCGCGCCGGGGGCGGGGAGATCGCCGACCGCGACCTGGTCGGCATGTACCTCGACGAGATCGCGCGCACACCCCTGCTCGACGCCGCCGAGGAGGTCGAGCTCTCGCAGACCATAGAGGCGGGCGTCTACGCCCGGCAGATCCTCGACGGCGAGGCCGAGCCGACCGGCGCCGACGGGGCGACCCGCGAGGAGCTCGAAGCGCTCGCCGCCGCCGGCGAGCGCGCCAAGGACCTCTTCATCAAGTCCAACCTGCGGCTCGTCGTCGCCGTCGCCCGCCGCTACCCGCGCAGCGGCCTCCCGCTGCTCGACCTCATCCAGGAGGGGAACGCCGGCCTGGTCCGCGCCGTCGAGAAGTTCGACTACGCCAAGGGCTTCAAGTTCTCCACCTACGCCACCTGGTGGATCCGGCAGGCCATCACCCGGTCCATCGCCGACCAGTCCCGCACCATCCGCCTCCCCGTCCACCTCGTCGAGGAGCTGGGCCGGATCCGCCGCGTCCAGCGCGAGTTCAACCGCGAGCACGGCCGCGAGCCCGAGCCCGCCGAGGTCGCCGCCGAGCTCGGCTCCACCCCCGAGCGCGTCACCGACGTCCTCGACTGGGCCCGCGACCCGGTCTCCCTCAACATGTCCGTGGACGACGAGGGCGAGACCCAGTTCGGCGACCTGCTGGAGGACACCTCCGCCGTCTCGCCCGAGCAGTCCGTCCTCACCCTCCTGCGCAGCGAGGAGCTCGACGACCTCATCGACAAGCTCGACCACCGCACCGCCTCCATCATCCGGATGCGGTACGGCATCGAGGACGGCCGCGAGCGCACCCTCACCGAGGTCGGCAAGCAGCACGGCCTCACCCGCGAGCGGATCCGCCAGATCGAGAAGCACGCCCTGCTCGAACTCAAGAAGATGGCCCACGACACCGGCTTCGACGCCGTCGCCTGACCCTCCGCCGCCCCGCGCCGTCCCGCGCGATTCCTACGGTCCTACGGGACGGCGGCGGTGAGGCGGTCGGCGAGGTGGCGCATCCGCGCCCGCAGCGGCTCCGGGCCGTGCACCGTCAGGTCCACCTCCAGGAGCGCGAGCCGCAGCGCCAGCCACTCGACCGAGTCCGTCACCCGGCCCCGCAGCCGGCAGCGCCCCTCCCCGTCGGCCACCGGCACCAGATGCGGGGGCAGCCGCCCGGCCACCACCTCGGCGGGCGCCGCGAACTCGACGTCGAGCTCCAGCTCCGACGCGCCCTGAGCCCGGTGCATGGACCGCACCAGATAGGCCGCCGCGTCGCCCTCGGGCAGCTCCCGGGGCGTGTAGCGGGCCCCGGTGGCGAAGGCGTCGCCGATCCGGTCGACCCGGAAGGTCCGCCAGTCCTCCCGCCCCAGGTCGTACGCCACCAGGTACCAGCGCCGCCCGGTGGACACCAGCCGGTACGGCTCCACCAGCCGCTTCGTCCCGGTCCCGTCCCCGGCCCGGTAGGCGAAGCGGAGCCGCTCGCGGCCGGTGACCGCCCCGGCGATCGCCGTCAGGGTGCCGGGCGCCACGGTGGCCCCGTCGCCGCTGGTCAGCGGCAGGGTGGCGTTCTGGAGCACGGAGACCCGGTGCCGGAGCCGGGCCGGCAGCACCTGCTCCAGCTTGGCCAGGGCCCGTACGGACGCCTCCTCGACGCCCTCGATGGCGTGCCCCGCGCCGGCCCGCAGGCCCACCGCGATGGCGACGGCCTCCTCGTCGTCGAGGAGCAGCGGCGGCATCGCCGCCCCGGCGACCAGCCGGTAGCCGCCGACCGCGCCCCGGGTCGCCTCCACGGGATAGCCGAGGTCGCGGAGCCGGTCGATGTCGCGGCGGATGGTCCGGGCGGAGACCGCGAGCCGGTCGGCCAGCTCGCTGCCGGGCCACTCGCGCGGGGTCTGGAGGAGCGACAGCAGGTTCAGGAGTCGTGCCGGGGTGTCCGTCATGGCCCCAGCATGACGGTTTATTAGGACGAGATCTGACCTACTGGCCTTCTAGAGTCGTCCCATGAACGCACAGCAGACCGACGCCGCCACCGGGGCGGACCCCTCCGCGGACGCGGGGGACAAGCGGCGGTGGATCGCCCTGGCCATCGTGATGACGGCCGCCTTCATGGACCTGGTCGACGCGACCATCGTCAACATCGCGATCCCCCGCATCGAGGACGACCTCGGGGCCTCCTTCGGCGCGATCCAGTGGATCACCGCCGGATACGCGCTGGCCTTCGCGGCCGGTCTGATCACCGGCGGCCGCCTCGGCGACATCTACGGCCGCAAGCGCCTCTTCCTGCTCGGCACGGCGGGCTTCACCCTCGCCTCCGCGCTCTGCGGCCTCGCCGCGAACCCGGAGATGCTGGTCGCCTCCCGCCTGCTCCAGGGCGCGGCGGCGGCGATGATGGTGCCGCAGGTGCTCTCCATCGTCCACGTCACCTTCCCCGCGCACGAGCGCGGCAAGGTCTTCGGCCTCTTCGGCGCGATCGTCGGCCTCGGCGCCGTCTCCGGCCCGCTCCTCGGCGCCCTGCTGACGGAGTGGAACATCGCGGGCCTCGAATGGCGCCCGATCTTCCTCATCAACCTGCCGGTGGGCGTCGCCGCCCTGATCCTCGGCCGCAGGTTCATCACCGAGTCCAAGGCGCCCAAGGCGCTCCGGCTCGACCTGGTGGGCGTCGTCCTGGTGACCGCCGCGCTGATCCTGCTGATCTACCCGCTGACCCGGGGCCGCGAGCTGGACTGGCCGCTGTGGGGCCACCTCATGATGGCGGCCAGCCCGCTGGTCTTCGCCGCCCTCGTCGGCTACGAGCGGTACAAGACGCGCAAGGACGGCTCCCCGCTGGTCGAACTGTCCCTGTTCCGCGTGAAGTCCTTCGCCGCGGGCGTCACGGTCCAGCTGACCTTCGGCATCGTCCTCGGCATCTTCTTCCTGGTGTGGACGCTCTACATGCAGATCGGCCTCGGCTGGTCCGCCCTCAAGGCCGGTCTGACCGGCGTGCCGTTCTCGATCGCCGTCTCGGCGGCGGCCGGCATGTCGGTGCAGCTCTTCGTGCCGCGCTTCGGCCGCAAGGTCCTCCAGACGGGCGCGCTCACGATGATCGCGGGCATCCTGGTCTACTTCTTCGCCGCCGGCCGGTACGGGGCGGACATCGCGCCCTGGCAGATGATCCCGGCGCTGGTCGTGATGGGCCTGGGCATGGGCCTGATCGTGGCGCCGCTGACGGACGCGGTGCTGTCGGAGGTGCCGAAGGAGCACGCGGGCTCGGCGTCCGGCCTGATCAACACGACCGGCCAGATGGGCAACGCGCTGGGCCTCGGCCTGGTGTCGGTGGTCTTCTTCAGCGTCGTCGACGAGCGCGGGCCGAAGGTCCCGCAGGAGGTGGCGGCGGCCTTCACCGACGCCTTCCGGAACTCGCTGGGCTGGGCGGCGGTCGTGCTCGCCGTCATCTTCCTGGTGATGTTCGCGCTCCCGGCGAAGCCGAAGCAGCACCTGGAGGGCGGCGGCCCGGACGACGGGCCGGCCGCGCCGCTCCCGCAGACCGGCACCGCCGGGGAACCCGCCGGTCCTGCCGTCGGCAAGGACGCGGTCGAGGCGCCCGTCCCCGCCTGACGCGGGGCGGCACGCGGGGCCCCGCCCCTCCGGACCTCTCCGGGGGAGCGGGGCCCCGCGCCGTCTCCGCACGCGGCGGGGCGGCGGCTCAGCGGACCCGGGAGCGGGCCTCCATCGCGCCGCGCGCCGCGCGCTCCGACTCGTACACCTCGCACATGTGCCGGCCGTCCGGAGTGGCCGTGTGCTCGACCTCCCACAGGCTCAACTCGCTGCCGTCGAGCAGCAGGAACTGGTGCTCGTACAGGCTGAATCCGGCGTCCCGGCCGCCCGCCACCGGGCAACTGCGCCCGAAGACCTGGGTGATGTGGTGGGCGAACGCGATCCTCAGCAGGCGGGCGGTCCGCTCGCCGGGCCGGTCCGCGTTCTCCGCGCGGCGCAGGACGCGGCGGGCGTGGTCCGCCGAGTCGTCCGGCACGTACATCCGGGGCTGGGCGGGTATCGGGCGGGCCAGCAGCGCGGCGAACGCGGCCAGGCCGTCGTCCTCGTCCGGCGCCCGGCCGTCGGACCGCTCCACGGTCCAGCCCGACGGCGGCCCGGCGGGCAGCCGGTCCGCGGCGAGCCGCGCCTCGGACTCCTCCCGGTACAGCTCGTGCCGCTCGGCACCGTCCCGCCCGGCGTTGTGCGTCAGCTCCCACAGGACGAGCACGGAGCCGTCGGCCAGCAGATGGGTGTGGCGGTGGACGGTGCGGCGCAGCGCCGCGGAGTGGAGCGAGGAGTGCAGCGCGGTGGAGTGGGCGAGCGCCGACTCCAGACGCTCCACCAGCGCGTCGGGCAGGTCGAAGGAGTTGAGCGCCCGGCCGAGGAGCCGCTCGACGTGCGCCTCGGTCGTCTCGTACGGATCGAAGTGGTCCCGCGGATCGTTCAAGGGGGTCTCCAGGCCGTCGCCGCATGTCACTCGGTGCTTGCTTAACGTAGTCCCTGGGTCCGACAACAGGGCCGGGATTACGGAGAACGAGGGGCCGCCCGACGAAGTTCCCGCCCGCCCGCGCCCCTTCGCCCGGCGCGGCTCCCCTTCAGCGCTCCCCGCCCGGTCCTGCCGTCCGGTTTCCCGCCCGGATCCCCCTCAGCGCTCCCGGTCCGGTTCCCCGTCCGGTCCCCCGCCGGACTCCCCGTACGGCTCCCCGTACAGCTCCCCGTACGAGGGGAAGTCGCCGCCCGGTCCGCGCAGGCCGCCGGGGGCGGCCCGGACCGCCCGGACGATCGCCCGGGTCACCAGGTCCGCGCCGGCCGCGAGGACCTCGTTCAGGGCGAGCGGCCCCGGCCCGGACGGCAGTTCGCGGGCGCCGGTGGCGAGCGCGAAGACGGTGTCCCCGTCGTTCATCAGGTGCACGGGGCGGATCGCGCGGGCGATGCCGTCGTGGGCCGTGCCCGCCACCTTCCGCGCCTGGGCGCGGGTCAGGACCGCGTCCGTGGCGACCACCGCCAGGGTGGTGTTCAGCGGGGGAGCGGACGACGCCGCACGGGCCCGGGCGAGCCGCCGGGCCGCCGCCTCCCGCACCCCGGCCGTCGGCGGCACGGGCGGGGCGCCGCCGAACAGGCTCCCGTACAGCAGCCCCGTCGCCGGATCGACCGCCGAACCCACCGCGTTCACCACCACCAGGGCGCCCACCGTGATCCCGGACGGCAGCCGGACGGACGCCGTGCCGACACCGCCGCGCAGCCCGCCGACCACGGCCCCGGTGCCCGCGCCGACCGCGCCCGCCGGCACGCGCGCGTGGTCCCCGGACTCCGCCGCCGCCTCCACCGCGGCCCGGCCCGTCGCGGCCGTCGGCCGGGCCGCGAAGTCGCCGCCCCGGCCCAGGTCGAAGACGCACGCCGCCGGCACCACCGGCACCACGTGCTCGGGCCGGGGCCCCACCCGCACGCCCCGGTGCCGCTCCTCCAGCCAGGCCATCACCCCGGCCGCCGCCTCCAGGCCGTAGGCGGAGCCGCCGGTCAGGACGAGCGCGTCGATCCGCTGGACCACGTTCCTCGGGTCGAGGGCGTCGGTCTCCCGGGTCCCGGGCCCGCCGCCGCGCACGTCCACCGCGGCCACCGCCCCGCCCTCGGGCGCGAGCACCACCGTCGTCCCCGACAGCGCCCCGGCCCCCGCCACGCGCGCGTGCCCCACCCGTATCCCGGACACGTCCGTGATCCCGTCCCCGGACCCGGCCCCGTCACCGTTCCCGTCCCACCGGTCGTACGCCTGTTCCGTCATCCCCCCTGCCTACCACGGCCCCCGCCCCACCGCCCCGGCCCGGCCGCTAACCGAGGTAGGGCGCCGGCCGGTCCTCCAGGAAGTGCGTCAGCCGTAGCCGCTGTGTGTGGTGCATGGGCAGCGCGGCCAGCTCGCTCGGGGCCACGAACCGTAGTTCCGTGCTCTCGTCCGAGACGGCCGGCGAGCCGCCCACCACGCGTGCCCGAAAGCACACGTTGAACTGCCGGCGCACCTCCCCGTCGTCGTACGCGATGACATGGCGCGGATCGGTGTAGGTGCCGACGAGCCCCGTGATCTCCACGTCCAGACCGGTCTCTTCCTTGACCTCCCGGACGGCTGTACCGGGCAGCGAGTCGCCCATGTCCATCCCGCCGCCCGGCAGCGCCCACAGCCCGTTGTCCCGGCGGCGCTGCAACAGGATGCGGCCCCGCTCATCGGTCACGACGGCCGACGCCGCCACGACCAGACTGTTGGGCTCCGGAGCCCCCGGATCGTCGTAGTACTCGGTCCGTGCCATGCGCTCACCCTTCCACGGGGCGCGCGGCGGGCCGTCAGTTGTTCCCGGCCGGTTTCGTGGCGCGGGCCGTCAGGGTCACGCCGGCCGCGACCGTGGCCGCGGCGACCAGGCCCGCCGCCGGGACCGCCCAGCGGCCCGCGAAGGAGCACAGGAGGATCAGGAGGGCGGAGCCCGGGAGGACCGCCTGCTGGGCGAGGCCCGTCTTGAAGTGGCGGGCGTGCAGGAGCCACACCGACAGGAGGAAGACCGCCGTCGGGATCGTCACCGACGCCGACGCCGCGAGCGTGCTGATGTGCGCCTTGCCCACCGCCTCCTCGACGGTGATCTCCAGGCCCGCGCCGATCGCCGCCGCCGACATGAGGATCACGTAGTGGCCGTACCCCCACAGGAAGCCCTGCCGGCTGTCCGTCAGCCGGTCGTGCGCCGGCACCACGAAGTAGATCCACCAGGCCGAGAAGACGATCAGCAGCCCGCCCGCCGCGACCGGCAGCAGCTCGTTCAGCGCGTCGTGCTCCGCGATGCCCGACTTCACGGCCACCGTCGCCGCCGCCACCGACTCGCCCAGCACGATGATCGTGAACAGGCCGTACCGCTCCGCGATGTGGTGCGGGTGCCAGGCGCTCGGCGTGTCCTTCTCCGCGTACAGCGGCACCGCCACCTCCGCCAGCGCCATCACCAGGAACACCCACGGCAGCGCCCCCTCCGGCACGAACAGCAGCGCCAGCCACCCCACCTGCACCACCAGCACCCCGCCCGCGTACCGCCGGCACATCGTGCGCTCCGCCGCCGACCCCGCGTGGTGCGCCGCCCGCAGCCACTGCGACGCCAGCGCCAGCCGCATCACCACGTAACCCAGGTACACCACGAGGAAGTCGTGCTCCTCGAACGCCCGCGACACCCCCGCGGCCAGCACCAGCACCCCGGCGATCTGCACGAAGGTGATCACCCGGTACAGCACGTCGTCGTTGTCGTAGGCCGAGGCGAACCACGAGAAGTTCATCCACGCCCACCACACGGCGAAGAAGACCATCGCGTAGTTCAGCACGCCCGTCCCGGCGTGCCCCTCCGCGACCGCGTGCACCAGCGACGCGCCCGCCTGCGCGACGGCGACCACGAAACACAGGTCGAAGAAGAGTTCCAGCGGTGTGGACGCCCGGTGCGACTCCTCGCGGGACCGCGCCGTGAGCGGCAGGAAAGATCGTGTCATGGGGCCAGGACAGCACACCCCGCCCGCCGGGCCCGGGACCGCTCCGCCACCGGCCGGGGCGGCCGGTGACGGTCCGCCGACGGCGTGGCCCGGTCCGCCGGGCAGAACGCGACCGGCACCGGAACGGCCGTTCGTCCCGTTCGGCCGGGCCGCAGGTCCCGGACGGGCGGGTCTTTTCCGGGGCGGAACCCGGTCCGTCCCGCCCTACGGTCGGAGGAGAGCGGGAGGACGCCGGAAGCGACCGCGCCCACGGCCACCCCCGCGCCGCCTCCCGTACGCGTACGGCTCCGGCGGCCCCCTGACCGCCCCCGGCCCGCGACCGACGGCCCCACACCCCCTTCCGGGGGCCGCCGCGAGCGGCCCGGGGGCGCCTGTCCTTCCGGACCGGCCCGCCTCCGGACGGGCCCGCCCCCACGCCTCCCTTTCGGGACCTAGGCCCGTCCCGGAGGCCGACCTAGGCCCGCCCGCCCGCCGACCATCGGCACTGACCGCGCCCCGCCGCCCCGGAGCAGCCTGGAGAAGCAAGGCGAGGGCCACGGGAAACCTCGTGAACGTCAGGGAAATCAGGGAAGTGCCATGAGTTCCGTAGTCCAGGGCAGCAGAACCACGGGCGGGGCCCCCGCCTCGTACGACGCGGACCAGTACCGTCCCGGCCGGACCGTCACCGACTGGGAGCCGGAGAACGAGCTCTTCTGGAAGTCGATCGGCCGGAAGGTCGCGCACCGCAACCTGTGGATCGCCGTCCCCGCCCTCCTCGTCGCCTTCGTCGTCTGGCAGGTCTGGTCGGTCACCGCCACCAACCTCAAGGACGTCGGCTTCGGCTTCTCGACCTCCCAGCTGTTCTGGCTGACGGCGATCCCCGGCCTCACCGGCGGCACCGCCCGCATCCTCTACACCTTCCTCGGCCCGATGATCGGCCAGCGCCGCTTCACCGCCCTGTCGACGGTCGTCCTGGTCGTGCCGCTGATCTGGCTCGGCATCGCCATCCAGGACCCCGCCACCCCCTACGGCGTGATGGTCGCCATCGCGGCCCTCTGTGGCATCGGCGGCGCCAACTTCGCCTCCTCCCTCGCCAACATCGGCTTCTTCTTCCCCAAGGCGAAGAAGGGCGGCGCCACCGGCATCAATGGCGGGCTCGGCAACCTCGGCGTCTCCGTCGTCCAGCTCCTCACCCCGATCGTCATCACCTGGTCGACGATCGCGATCGGCTCCGCCCAGCACAAGGCCGACGGCACCCCCGTCCACCTCCAGAACGCCGCCTTCGTCTGGGTCCCGGTCGTCCTCGTCCTGGCCGCCGTCGCCTGGTTCGGCCAGAACGACCTGAAGGTCGCCTCCACCCCCTTCGCCCAGCAGAAGGTCATCTTCAAGCGCAAGCACAACTGGCTGATGACCTGGCTCTACGTCGGCACCTTCGGCTCCTTCATCGGCTTCGCCGCCGCCCTGCCGATGCTGATCAAGACGACCTTCCCCGACTACTCCGTCGCCACCTACGCCTGGATGGGCCCCGCCGTCGGCGCCCTCGCCCGCTGGGCCGGCGGCTGGATCGCCGACAAGTGGGGCGGCGCCCGCGTCACGCTCCTCTCCTTCGCCGGCATGGCCGCCTCGCTCATCGGCGTCATCGCCTTCCTGCCCTCCGGCGGCGACCCCGGCTCCTTCCCCGGCTTCTTCCTCTGCTTCCTCGCCGCGTTCTTCTTCTCCGGCATCGGCAACGGCTCCACCTTCCGCCAGATCCCGGTCATCTTCCGCGGCACCCACCTCAAGGGCCTCACCGAGGGCACCCCCGAGCACGCCCGCGCCCTCAGGCAGGCCGAGATGGAGTCGGGCGCGGTCACCGGCTTCACCTCCGCCATCGCCGCGTACGGCTTCTTCTTCATCCCCGCCCTCTTCGGCTCCGTCGCCGTCACCAGCGCCATGTGGGGCTTCGTCGCCTTCTACGCCGGCTGCATGGCCGTGGCCTGGTGGTTCTACGCCCGCAAGGGCGCCGAGGCCCCCAGCTAGGCCCTGCCCCGCCGTGAAAGGTCCCGCCCCGGCGGGGCCTTTCCGCATCTCGGGAAAGGGGACCTACGGCCCTGCGCCGGTGACCAATGCCGCCGTCCGCGACCGGCCGGGAGGAGTGGAATGGAGGCAAGCAACGACGCGATCGAACGACTCGAAGAAGGCGGTGCGGGCAATGACTGCCACCCCTGCGGAGACCACGGTGACCGAGCGGGCCTGGAAGGGCTTCAAGGGCGGCCTCTGGCGCGACGCCGTCGACGTCCGCGACTTCATCCAGCGGAACTACACCCCGTACGAGGGCGACGCCGGCTTCCTCGCCGGGCCCACCGACCGGACCCTCGCCGTCTGGAAGGCCGTCACCGACCGCTTCCCCGAGGAGCGCGCCAAGGGCGTGTACGACGTCGCGTACGACATCCCCTCCACGATCACCGCCCACGCCCCCGGCTGGATCGACCGCGGCAAGGACCTGATCGTCGGCCTCCAGACCGACGCCCCCCTCAAGCGCGCGATCATGCCCTACGGCGGCTGGCGCATGGTCGCCGGCGCCCTGGAGACCTACGGCTACCCGGTCTCCGAGGAGCTGGAGAAGGTCTTCACCGAGCACCGCAAGACCCACAACGCCGGGGTCTTCGACGCCTACACCCCCGAGATCCGGGCCGCCCGCAAGGCCGGCATCGTCACCGGCCTCCCCGACGCCTACGGCCGCGGCCGCATCATCGGCGACTACCGCCGCGTCGCCCTCTACGGCGTCGACCGCCTCATCGAGGTGAAGAAGGAGGAGAAGGCCGGACTCGACGCCCTCCCCGCCGGGAACCGCTCCCTGGAGGAGACCATCCGGCTCCGCGAGGAACTCGCCGAGCAGATCCGCGCCCTCGGCGAACTCAAGGCCATGGCCGCCTCGTACGGCCACGACATCTCGGGCCCCGCCACCAGCGGCCACGAGGCCGTCCAGTGGCTGTACTTCGCCTACCTGGCCGCCGTGAAGGAGCAGAACGGCGCCGCCATGTCGCTCGGCCGCACCTCCACCTTCGTCGACGTCTACCTCCAGCGCGACCTCGACGCGGGCGTCCTCACCGAGGAGCGGGCGCAGGAGATCATCGACGACTTCATC
This sequence comes from Streptomyces termitum, assembly GCF_014650175.1. Classification (GTDB taxonomy): domain Bacteria; phylum Actinomycetota; class Actinomycetes; order Streptomycetales; family Streptomycetaceae; genus Streptomyces; species Streptomyces termitum. The sequence goes on along the minus strand of NZ_BMUL01000011.1, from coordinate 246,231 downwards.
ATCAAGCTCCGCATCGTCCGCTTCCTGCGCACCCCCGAGTACGACGAACTGTTCTCCGGCGACCCGACCTGGGTCACCGAGTCCATCGGCGGCATGGGCGAGGACGGCCGCCCGCTCGTCACCCGGACCTCCTTCCGCTACCTCCAGACCCTCTACAACCTCGGCCCGGCCCCCGAGCCGAACATGACCGTCTTCTGGTCGCCGAGCCTCCCGCGGGGCTTCAAGGAGTTCTGCGCCAAGGTCTCCATCGACACCTCGTCCGTGCAGTACGAGTCCGACGAGCTGATGCGCCCCCGCTTCGGCGACGACACCGCCATCGCCTGCTGCGTCTCCGCCATGCCCGTCGGCAAGCAGATGCAGTTCTTCGGCGCCCGCGTCAACCTCGCCAAGACCCTGCTGTACGCGATCAACGGCGGCCGCGACGAGAAGTCCGGCGCCCAGGTCGGCCCCGCCACCGGCGCCCTCACCTCCGAGGTCCTCGACTACGACGAGGTCATGGCCAAGTTCGACGCGCAGATGGAATGGCTCGCCGGCGTCTACGTCCACGCCCTCAACGTCATCCACTACATGCACGACAAGTACGCGTACGAGCGCCTGGAGATGGCGCTCCACGACCGCGACGTGCGCCGCACCATGGCCTGCGGCATCGCCGGACTCTCCGTCGCCGCCGACTCCCTCGCCGCCGTCAAGTACGCGAAGGTCACCCCCGTCCGCGACGCGACCGGACTCGCCACCGACTACCTGATCGACGGCGACTACCCGGCCTACGGCAACAACGACGAGCGCGCCGACGAGATCGCCGTCGGACTCGTCGAGGAGTTCATGCGCAAGGTGCGCAAGCACCCCACCTACCGGAACGCCGAGCACACCCAGTCCGTCCTCACCATCACCTCGAACGTCGTCTACGGCAAGAAGACCGGCAACACCCCCGACGGCCGCCGCGCCGGCGAGCCCTTCTCCCCGGGCGCCAACCCGATGAACGGCCGCGACACCCACGGCTACGTCGCCTCCGCCCTCTCGGTCGCCAAGCTCCCCTACGAGGACGCCGAGGACGGCATCTCCCTCACCCACACCGTCACCCCCGACGGCCTCGGCCGCACCCCCGAGGAGCGGATCGCGAACCTCGCCGGCGTCCTCGACGGCTACACGGCCGTCGACGGCTTCCACATGAACGTCAACGTCCTGAACCGCGACGTCCTCATGGACGCCATGGAGCACCCCGAGAACTACCCCCAGCTCACCATCCGGGTCTCCGGCTACGCCGTGAACTTCGTCCGCCTCACCCGCGAACAGCAGCTCGACGTCCTCAACCGCACCTTCCACGGCTCCCTCTGAACCCCGTCCCACCCATCCCTTCCTCCCCCAGGAGGTCCTGCCATGACCACGCTGCTCGGTCCGGGCATCCCCGTCCGCCAGGTCCCACCGGTCCGGGCCGCCACACCGGCGGCCGCGGCGACGCACCGCCCGTCCGAGGGGTCGGTGCACTCCTGGGACCTCTCGACGGGCGTCGACGGGCCCGGCACCCGCTTCGTCACCTTCCTGTCGGGCTGCCCGCTGACCTGCCTCTACTGCCACAACCCGGACACGTGGAAGATGCGGAACGGGAAGCGGACCTCCGCCGACGCCGTGATCGCCGAGGCGTCGAAGTACGTCCGCTTCATCGCGGCCTCCGGCGGCGGCGCCACCGTCTCGGGCGGCGAGCCGCTGCTCCAGCCGGTCTTCACGGGCGAGCTGCTGCACCGCCTGAAGCACGAGCTGGGCCTGCACACCGCCCTCGACACCTCCGGTTTCCTGGGCGTCCGCGCCACCGACGCCCTGCTGCGCGACACCGACCTCGTCCTCCTCGACATCAAGTCCTGGGACCCCGACACGTACCGGAAGGTGACCGGCCGGCCGCTGCGGCCGACCCTGGACTTCGCCCGTCGGCTGGCCGACCTGGGCCGGGAGGTGCACGTCCGGTTCGTGCTCGTCCCGGGCCTGACCGACGACCCGGCCGACGTGGAGGGCGTCGCCGCCTTCGCGGGCGGTCTCGGCAACGTGTCCCGCGTCGACGTCCTCCCCTTCCACAAGCTGGGCGAGGCGAAGTGGCAGGCGCTGGGGAAGACCTTCACCCTCCACGACACCCCGGCGCCCTCCCCGGAGCGGGTCGCGTCCGCCCGCGAGGTCTTCCGAGCCCACGGCCTGCACGCGGTCTGACCGTCGGTCTCCTCTCCCACGCCCCTTCCCCCCCGCCGGGGAAGGGGCGCGACGCGTTCACTCCCGAAGGGTTCAAAACGGGCTAAATAGGCACACGCGTCCTACCGTGGCCCCGTGACCGAGCCACCGCAGACCGCCGATCCCACCCCCGCGCCGGACCCGCCCGCCCCGGGTGCCGCACCGGCCGCGGACGGCCCCGCGCCCCAGACCCCCGCCGCCGTGCGCCGCCGCGCCGTCCTCGCCGGGGCCGCCGTCTCCGCCCTGCTGATCCTCGCGATCGTCTTCGGCAGCAGGCTGCTCCGCGACTTCGACTCGGCCCTGCTGCCCTACGCCGTCGCCACCGTCTTCCTCGCCTTCGGCGTCGCCTACCGCTACACCGTGTGGGTCTCCGCCCCCGGCGCCCGGCGCCTCTTCCGCCAGGGCTGGCGCTCCTTCTTCTCCGCGGCCAACTTCCGCCGCGCCCCCACCGCCCTGCCGAAGATGATCGCCACCTACCTCGGCCTCCAGAAGTTCCTCGGCGCCCGCTCGCACGCCCGCTGGGCCGCCCACCAGCTCCTCTTCTGGGGCTGCGTCCTCGCCGCGCTCATCACCTTCCCCCTCACCTGGGGCTGGTTCACCTTCACCTCCGGCAGCGGCGACGGACCCGGCTACGAGATGCGGATCTGGGGCTTCAAGGTCCTCGGCTTCAACGCGCTGAACATCATCGGCTGGCTCATGTTCCACGGCCTGGACATCGCCGCCGTCCTCGTCATCTCCGGCGCCTCCTACTTCCTGTGGCGGCGCATGAAGGACCGCGGCGCCATCACCGGCCAGCGCTTCGCCTACGACCTGATCCCGCTGATCGCCCTGGTCGTCGTCTCGGTGACCGGCCTCCTGCTCACCTTCTCGTCGATCTTCCTGCACGGCGGCGGCTACGAGTTCCTGGCCGTCCTCCACATGGTCTCGGTCGTCTTCACCCTCATCTACATCCCGTTCGGGAAGTTCTTCCACATCGTGCAGCGGCCCGCCGCCGTCGGCATGCAGCTGTTCAAGTACACCTCCCGCGACAAGGACGCCGACGGGGAACTGAAGACCTGCCGCCGCTGCCACGAGCCCATCGACACCGCCGCCTACGTCGAGAACCTGCGCGGCACCATGAAGGACCTCAAGCTCGACTTCGACGAATGGGCCGAGTACTGCCCCCGCTGCAAACGCGTCCTGCGCGGCAACGCCTACCTCACCCACGTCAAGAAGGGCTTCCAGTAAGTGACCGCCACCGACCCGTCCCGCGCGCTGCCGCTCGACCCCTCCGTCGCCCCGCCCGGCACCCGCAGCTTCCGCGACGCCGGAGGCATCCCCGCCGACCGCTGGCACGCCGACCAGAACGGGGAGACCCTCGTCCCCACCCACTGCTGCTTCTGCGGCGTGCAGTGCGGCATGTACCTGCGGGTCGACCACGGCGGCAAGGTCTTCGGCGTCGAACCCCGCAACCACGACATCAACCGGATGCGGCTCTGCCCCAAGGGCATCAACGCCTACCAGCAGGTCAACCACCCCGACCGGCTCACCGCCCCGCTGCTGCGCCGCAGCCGCCACGAGGAGTTCCGCGAGGTCAGCTGGGACGAGGCCCTCGACCACACCGTCGCCGAGATCCGCCGCATCCAGGCCGAGCACGGCGCCGACGCCTTCGGTCTCCTCGGCGGCGCCAGCCTCTACTCGGAGAAGACCTACCTCGTCGGCAAGTTCGCCCGCGTCGCCCTCAAGACCCGGCACGTCGACTACAACGGCCGCCTCTGCATGGTCTCCGCCGCCGGCGCCAACAAGCTCGCCTTCGGCATCGACCGGGCCGGCAACCCCTTCTCCGACATCCTCCTCACCGACTGCCTCCTCATCGCCGGCTCCAACGTCGGCGAATGCTTCCCGGTGATGACCCAGTACCTGTGGGGCGCGCGGGACCGCGGCGCCAGCCTCATCGTGGTCGACCCCCGGCAGACCGCCGTCGCCCGCACCGCCGACGTCCACGTCGCCCTCAAGCCCGGCACCGACTCCGCCTTCTTCAACGCCGTCCTGCACGTGATCGTCGCCGAGGGCCTCACCGACGAGGCGTACCTCGCCGCCCACACCACCGGCTGGGACGAGGTCAGGGCCACCGTCGCCGCCTACCCGCCGTCCCGCTCCGCCGCCGTCTGCGGCGTCCCCGAGGAGCAGATCGTCCAGGTCGCCCGCATGTTCGCCGGCGCCGGCCGGGCCATGGCCTGGCACGCCCGCGGCGTCGAGCACCACTCCCAGGGCGTCGAGAACTGCCTCACCATCATCAACCTCTGCGTCGCCACCGGGAACATCGGCAAGCCCGGCGCCGGCTACGGCACCATCACCGGCCAGGGCAACGGCCAGGGCGGCCGCGAGCACGGCCAGAAGTCCGACCTGCTCCCCGGCGGCCGCTCCATCACCAACCCCGAGCACCGCCGCCAGATCTGCGAGATCTGGGGCATCGAGGAGTCCGAACTGCCGCCCGCCGGCACCTCCATGATGGAGATGGTCTGGCAGATGCAGCGCCGCGAGATCCGCGGCCTCATCGGCATCTGCAACAACCCCTTCGTCTCCCTCCCGAACTACGCCACGGTCAAGGAGGGGTACGACACCCTCGAATTCCACGCCCAGTTCGACTTCTTCCTCTCCGAGACCGCCGCCAACGCCCACGTGGTCTTCCCCGTCACCGTCTGGGCCGAGGACGAGGGCGTCATGGCCAACGCCGAGGCCCGCGTCGTCAAGCACAACAAGGCCCAGGAACCCCCGGCCGGGGTCCGCACCGACACCTGGGTCATCCGCGAGCTCGCCAAACGGCTCGGCGCCGGAGACAAGTTCGAGTTCCCCGACTCCCGCTCCGTCTTCGAGGAGCTCCGCATCGCCTCCGCCGGCACGGTCAACGACTACTACGGCATCACCTACGAGCGCCTGGAGGAGACCGGCGGCATCGCCTGGCCCTGCCCGACGACCGACCACCCCGGCACCCCCCGCCTCTTCGAGGACGGCCGCACCTACCACCCCGACGGCAAGGTCCACCTCCAGGTCGTCGAGTGGCACCCGCCGATGGACCCGTACAGCGAGGAGTACCCCCTCTCGCTCACCACCGGCCGCACCGTCGCCCACTTCCTCTCCGGCAACCAGACCCGCCGGCTCGGCGCCCTCGTCGAGCAGACCCCCCGCCCCTGGGTCGAGGTCCACCCCTCCCACGGCTTCCGCAACGGCGACCCCGTCCGCGTCGTCACCCGCCGCGGCAGCGAGGTCTTCCCCGCCCTGGTCACCGAGGCCATCCGCCCCGACACCGTCTTCATCCCCTACCACTGGCCGGTCCCCACCGCTGCCAACGCCCTCACCATCGACGCCCTCGACCCGCGCTCCAAGATCCCCGAGTACAAGGTGTGCGCGGCCCGCATCGAGGCCGCCGAACGCGTCGACGAGGTCCCCGCCCCGCCGACCGCCCCGGGACAGCCCGCCTACCCGGAGACCCAGGTGTCCCGCACCGACCCCCTGCCGCCCACGTCCCCGCAGGGCCGGGGCACCGCGGAGAGGAGCTGACCGCTCATGATGGGCCGCACCATCTTCATCGACCCGGGCCGCTGCATCGGCTGCCAGGCATGCGTCTCCGCCTGCCGCGAATGCGACTCGCACCGCGGCAAGTCGATGATCCACCTCGACTACCCCGACGAGGGTCATACCGTCGCCTCCCTTCCCACCGTCTGCATGCACTGCGAGGACCCCGTCGCCCCCTGCGCCGAGGTCTGCCCCGCCGACGCGATCCTGGTGACCGCCGACGGCGTGGTGCAGCAGGCCGACACCACCCGCTGCATCGGCTGCGCCAACTGCGTCAACGCCTGCCCCTTCGGCGTGCCCAAGATCGACCTCCAGGCGAAGCTCCAGATGAAGTGCAACCTCTGCTACGACCGCACCGCCTACGGTCTCGCCCCCATGTGCGCCACCGTCTGCCCCACCGGCGCCCTCTTCTACGGCACCCTCGACGAACTCCGCGCCGAACGCCCCGGCGTCCAGGTCGCCGACTCCTTCACCTTCGGCGACGTCGTCGTCCACACCGGCGTGGCGATGGTCGTCCCCGCCGACAAGGTCCGGTGGCCCGTGCCCGGCGGCCTTCCGGTCGTAGAGATCAACGGAGTGGATGTCAGATGAGCGTCACCGAACAGCCGCCCGCCGAGGGGTCCCGGGACACCGACGCGGCCCAGGAGGCGCTGCACGACCGGATCGCCGCCGACTCCCTCACCACCCGCCGCGACTACCTGCGGATCGTGGCCACCGTCTCCGGCGGACTCGCCGTCGGCGGCGTCGCCGTCGCCTCCGGCATCCTGCACCGCCACGGCGACGGGGACGGCACCCCCGAGCCCAAGAAGATCGCGGACCGGATCCTGCCCGGCGAGTCCCTCGCCTTCCGCTACCCCGGCGACGAGGACCGGGCCATCGCCGTCCGCATGGCCGACGGCACCCTCGCGGGCTACTCGGCCGTCTGCACCCACCTCGCCTGCGCCGTCCTGTGGCGCAAGGAGCGCGGCAGCGAGGGCGAGCTGTACTGCCCCTGCCACGAGGGGATCTTCGACGCCCGCACCGGGGAGGTCACCGCGGGCCCGCCGCCGCGCGGCCTGCCCAAGGTCCTGCTGATCGAGCAGCTCGACGGGAGCGTCTGGGCCATCGGCACGGCCCGCTCCGGCGAGAGCCTCCAGGAGGGTCTGTGCCGCCAGCAGGGCGACGCCCTGCGCCTGTGCCGGGGCGGCGCCGGAGCCGAGGGCGAGAGGAGCGAGCGCACATGACCGACAGCGCCTTCCCGCAGGACCCGAGGGCCCCCCGGCCGGCGGACCCGCCGCCGGCCCAGCCGCCCTCGTACCACCCGGGCAGCGCCGAGCCGAGACTGAACCGGCCGGTGCACGAGCGGTATCCGCAGATCCGGCCCACCAGCGGATACGCCGACCCGCGCGTCCGGCACACCGGGCCGGGCCCGGGAGCGGGCACGGAGCAGGAACCGGAGCGCTCCTCGAAGCTGTCGGCGCGGCTCGCGCTGGCGCTCACGGTGCTGATCGGCCAGCTGTGGGCGCTGACCATCGTGGTGGACGAGTGGATGTCCGGGAACACCGGCACCGCCTGGTGGGGTGCGGGCTTCCTCGTCCTGTCGTTCCTGGTCGTCCTCGGCCTGTGGGCGCTCGATCCGAAGGACCGCTGACCGGCCGGACCCCGGCCGGCCGGGCGGAAGGCCGCCGGGGTCCGGGGCGGGGGAGCGGGCGTACCCTGAAGAGATGAGCACCGCCCCTGCCCACGGACCGCGAGACGCGAGGCCGACCGCCGCCGCACCGGACGACGCGCGGAAGCCGAGGCCGGCGATCGTCTTCGACGATCCGCTGGACGCGCAGTCCGCGGACGACACGGACCGCGGGTGGGGTGAGCGGCCTTTGACCGGCGGCGGCGCCGCCGACCTCGCTCGCTTCCTCGACGAGAAGCCGCCGCACCACATCTGACGCCGGAGCGCCGCCCGGGTCAGGCGGAGTGCGACCCGGAACCGCCCGGGGCGGCGCCGGAACCCGAGCCGGAGGACGGCCCGCGCTGCGCGATCAGGTGGTCGCGGATCTCCTTGAGGACCTCCAGCTCGCTGACCTCCATGACCTCGTCCACGCCCTCCTTCGCCTTGTCGTGCGCGGCGCGCTTGGCGAGGACCTTGGCCATCGGCAGGACCATCAGGAAGTAGACGACGGCCGCCGTGATGAGGAAGCTGAGCACCGCGCTGAGCACGAGGCCCCACTGGAGCAGGATGCCCTGCATCTCGCCGTCCACGACCTGGCAGGGGTCCTGGATACAGGTGCTGTAGCTCTCCAGGTCCTTCGTGCCGAAGGCGCCCACGACCGGGTTGATGATCCCCTTGACCACCGAGTTCACGATGTTCGTGAACGCGGCGCCGATGACGACCGCCACCGCGAGGTCGATCACGTTCCCGCGCATCAGGAAGGCTTTGAAGCCCGCCAGGACGCTTTCCTTCTTCTCGGCCACCGAAGTGCCTTTCTTCGTATGTGCTGCTGTGTGCGCAGCCATTAGGCCGTGAAGGGGACGAGGGCGTCCAATCCGTACACACGGGCAGGTGACTTGACGGAGCGTCCGTGCGAATCAGCACAGGGTCACCGCCAGTTGAGAGGTGACGGCGGCGCCCGCCAGCTCCGCCGCCGTCGCGCGCGGCACGGCGAGGACGACCAGTGCCCCGCCGTCCGGCCGGTCCCCGACCGCCGCCGGGACCCGGGCGACCCGGGCGGACCGGGCGATCACGCGCGCCCCGCCGCCGCTCCCGCCGCCGGACGCGGCGACGACGTCGACCCGGTCGCCGGGCCGCAGCAGCCGTACGGCCTCCGCGTCGGCGATCCGCACCGGCGCGGAGACGAGCCGCACGGGAGCCGCGGCCTCGGCGGGCGCGGGCGCCGGGGCCGGGGCGGGAGTGGGTCCGGGGGAGCGGGCCAGGGCGAGGGCGGCGGCCGTCAGGACGAGCAGGGTGACGGGCAGGTGCCGGTGCCGCCGCAGGGCGCGGCGCAGCCGGGACCGGGTGCCGCGCACCCGCAGCGGCGGAAAGGGCGGGACCCCGCACGGCGCGGGGACGGGGGTGGGGGAGTCGGATTCGGTCACGGCGGACACCGCCTTCCGGTCGGCCGGCCCCGCACGGGCACCGGCACGGGCGCCGACGCGGAGCCGTACGGGCCCCCGGGCGGAGCCCCCGTACAGGCAACCCCGCACGAGGGGACCCGTACAAAGGAGCCCGTACGAGGGGACCCGTACAGGCACCCCGCGCGGGACATGTGGACGGGCCCACTCTCCCGCCGTTCCCGCGTCCCCGCTTCAGCCTGTGGACAGACCCCCGGGTGTGGACAACCCGGTCACCCGTGCGAGGGGGCGCGGACGGACCGGGCCGTCCACCGCCGCAGGCATGCCGAAGGCCCCGGCCGTGAGGTGCGGACGGGGCCTTCGGCGGAGCTTTCGGCGCGGGTCAGGCGGCCGGCGTCGAGGTGGGCTTCGGCGAGGACGACGGCTTCGCGTCGGACGACGAGGCCGCCGGGGCCGGCGAAGGGGTCGAGGTCGTCGACGTGCCCTTCGAGGCGGGCGAGCTGCTGGACGAGGCGCCGCGGCTGTCGTTCCGGTAGAAGCCGGAGCCCTTGAAGACGATGCCGACGGCCGAGAACACCTTCTTGAGGCGGCCGTGGCAGGCGGGGCACTCGGTCAGCGCGTCATCCGTGAACTTCTGGACCGCCTCAAGGCCCTCGCCGCACTCGGTGCACTGGTACTGGTAGGTCGGCACTAGTCTTCCTCCTGGCACTCACACTCATCGAGTGCTAACGACGGTCCATAGTGACGTATTCCGCGGGTTCAGTCCACCGCCACCGGCACGCGGTGACCGACACCACGTGCCGCGACCCGGCTCGTCTCGCGCGGCCGGAGCCGCGCGCGCAGGGCGACGAGGGTGACGAAGGCGAGCGCCGTGCCGGCCGCCGGGACGAGGAATCCGGCGCCGGAGCCGTGCGCGTCGGCGAGCCGGCCGGCGACGGTGACGGCGGCGGCCTGGCCCAGCGCGACGGCGCCGGTGAGCCAGGTGAACGCCTCGGTCCTGGCGGTCGCCGGGACCAGGGTCTCGACGATGGTGTAGCCGGTGATCAGCGCCGGGGCGATGAACAGGCCGACGACCAGGCCGAGGGCGGCGAGGAGCACCACCGAGTGCGCGGTCCACAGCAGGGACGCGGCGACGGTGAGGCCGGTGTAGCCCAGGATCAGGCGGCGCAGGGGCCCGCCCTTCCAGGCGACGGCGCCCATGGCGATGCCCGCGAGCATGTTGCCGGCCGCGAAGACGCCGTACAGCAGGCCGTTGGCGCCGGGGTTGCCGATCTCCTCGCTGAAGGCGGTCAGCGAGACCTGCATCCCGCCGAAGACGGCGCCGATGCCGAGGAAGGCGACGATCAGGACGCGGACGCCGGGGACGGAGAGCGCGGAGCGGTGCTCCTCGCCGTTGGCGCGGCCGGCGGCGAGGAGGCCGTGCGGCGGCTGGGTGGCGCGCTGGGCGGCGAAGAAGAGGCCGCCGACGAGGGTGAGGGCCGCCTCGGTGATCAGGCCGGCGGCCGGGTGGATCCCGGTGCACAGGGCGGTGGCGAGGACCGGTCCGACGACGAAGGTGAACTCGTCGGTGACCGACTCGAAGGCGGCGGCCGTCGGCATCAGGGGCGTGCCGTCCAGCTTCGCCGCCCAGCGGGCCCGGACCATCGGGCCGACCTGCGGGACGGAGGCGCCGGCGGGCACGGCGGCGAGGAACAGGGCCCACAGCGGGGCCCCGGCCAGCGCGAGCACGACGAGCAGGGAGACGGAGGCGGAGTGGACGAGGACGCCGGGCAGGAGGACGGCGCGCTGGCCGAAGCGGTCGGCGAGCTTGCCGCTCTGCGGGGCGAAGACGGCCATCGAGACACCGGTGACGGCGGCGACGGCGCCGGCGCTGCCGTAGGAACCGGTGGTGTGCTGGACCAGCAGGACGATGCCGATGGTGAGCATCGCGAAGGGCTGGCGGGCGGCGAAGCCGGGGATCAGAAACGAGAGCGCACCGGGGGTGCGCAGGAGCTGCCCGTATCCGGGCCGCTTCCCGGTGACGACCGTGGACGCCACGGTCCTTGCCTTTCTGCCGCCTGGTAGCGCGCCGTGGCACGGTGGTGCCGGTGTCGCCGAGAGCTGTCCTCATGCGCGGAACTGCGGTAGATACCGGGTGGGCCCTCACTGCGGGAGGGGCTCCGCGGCCGCCATACGGTCGCGCCAGCTCTGCTTCAGGCAGAGTTGGTTCGATCAAGTGTGCCTTCATGGTACAGGGAGGAGCGCCCTCCTTCCTGTGATTCCACAGGGGAGAACGCTTCCGACCCCGAATTAATGCCCGTGATTAACGCTTCGTCCCTTCGTCCTTCACCGGCTTCACCGGTATCGGACCGGTCACCGACGAGGGCCGGTGGAAGCGGGTCCGGGTCGGGGTGACCGTCTCCCGGCCGTCGCCGGTGCCGAGCCAGCCGGCCAGCTTGCCGCCCTGGCCGACCGCCCGCAGCCGGCGCTCGGTGGCGTCCCGCACCGGGTCGGTGGCGACCACGAGGAGCTCGTCGCCGGTCCTGAGCACGGTGGCCGGGCCGGGCACGAAGCTCGCGCCGTCGCGGACGACGAGGGTGACGGCCGAACCGGCCGGCAGCCGCAGCTCGGCGACCTCCACGCCGTGCATCCGGGAGCCCTCCGGGACGGCGACGGAGAGCAGGTGGCCGCGCAGCCGCTCCAGCGGGGCGGACTCCACGCCCAGGTCGGCCGCCCCGGCGGAGTCGCCGAGCTTGAGGGCCCTGGCGAGCCAGGGCAGGGTCGGGCCCTGGATCAGGGTGTAGACGACGACGAGCACGAAGACGATGTTGAAGATCCGCTCGCTGCCCTCGATCTGCCCCACCATCGGAATGGTGGCGAGGATGATGGGGACGGCGCCGCGCAGTCCGGCCCAGGACATCAGGGCCTGCTCCTGCCAGGGGATCCGGAAGGGCAGCAGGCTGACCAGGACCTCCATCGGCCGGGCCACCATCGTCAGGACCAGGCCGATGACGACCGCCGGCCAGAAGTCGTTGACCAGGTCGTGCGGGGTGACGAGCAGGCCGAGCAGGACGAACATGCCGATCTGGGCGATCCAGCCGAGGCCCTCGGCGAAGCCCCGGTTGGCGGGGGCGTGCGGCAGCTTGGCGTTGCCGAGGATCATCGAGGCCAGGTAGACGGCGAGGAAGCCGGAGCCGTGGGCGAGCGCGCCGGCCGCGTAGGCGGTGACGGCGATGGCCATGACGGCGATCGGGTAGAGGCCGGAGGCGGGCAGCGCGATGTGCTTGAGCCCGTACGCCCCGACGAAGCCGACCGCGAGGCCGACGGCGGCGCCGATGGCCAGCTCCAGGGCGATCGTGCCGACCAGGACGTACCAGTCGTCGACCGGTCCGGCGGTGGAGAAGGCGACGACGAGGATGACGACGGGGGCGTCGTTGAAGCCGGACTCGGCCTCCAGGACGCCGGTCACCCGGGACGGCAGCGGCACCTTGCGGAGCACGGAGAAGACGGCGGCGGCATCGGTGGAGGAGACGACCGCGCCGATGATCAGCGCCTGCCGCCACTCCAGGCCGACGAGGTAGTGGGCGCCGGCGGCGGTGATGCCGACGCTGACGGCGACACCGAGGGTGGAGAGGACGACCGCGGCCGGCAGGGCCGGCTTGATCTCCTTCCACTTCGTGCCGAGACCGCCCTCGGCGAGGATGACGACGAGCGCGGCGTAGCCGATGACCTGGGTCAGCTCGGCGTTGTCGAAGGCGACGTTGCCGATGCCGTCCTGGCCGAGCGCGATGCCGATGCCGAGGTAGAGCAGCAGGCTGGGGAGCCCGCTGCGGGACGAGATCCGCACGGCGGCGACCGCGATCAGCAGCACCAGTGAGCTGATCAGCAGGAGTTCGTTGAGCTGGTGGACAGTCAGTGCGCCGGTCCCTTCCCTCGCAGCGGCCGGATCGTTCCTCCAGCGGCAGGTACTTCGTTACCTTACCTAATCTTTAACGCTTTCTTGACGCCTTCTTTGCGCTGGGCCGATCGGGCGTACGGTTCCCTTCCCGAAGCCGGGTCCGGGGGCCGCGGGCGCTGCGCCTAAGGTTGCTCCCGTACTCCAGGACCACCCTGCCCCTCGAAGGACAGCGATGCCCTCCAACACGACCGCGCCCCCCGCCAAGAAGAAAGGCAGGCGCGCCCGCCTGCTCGTCCTGCTCCTGGTCCTTGCGCTGGTCGGGGCCGTCGCCTTCGGCGGCTGGTGGGGCGTGGGCACCGTCCGGGCCTCGTTCCCGCAGACCACCGGCGAGCTCCGGATCGACTCGCTCTCCGGCGAGGTCGAGGTGAAGCGCGACGCCCTCGGCGTCCCGCAGATCTACGCGGACAACGAGGCGGACCTCTTCCGCGCCCAGGGCTACGTCCAGGCGCAGGACCGCTTCTACGAGATGGACGTCCGCCGGCACCTCACCGCGGGCCGCCTCTCCGAGATGTTCGGCGAGAGCCAGGTCGAGACCGACGCCTTCCTGCGCACCCTCGGCTGGCGCCGGGTCGCGCAGCAGGAGTACGACACGGTCCTGAGCAAGGAGACCAAGCAGTACCTCCAGGCGTACGCGGAGGGCGTCAACGCCTACCTGAAGGACCGCGACGCCGAGGACGTCTCCGTCGAGTACGCCGCCCTCGCCCTCACCAACGACTACGCGATCGAGCCGTGGACGCCGGTCGACTCGGTCGCCTGGCTCAAGGCGATGGCCTGGGACCTGCGCGGCAACATGCAGGACGAGATCGACCGCTCGCTGCTCACCAGCCGGCTGACGCAGGCCCAGATCAAGCAGCTCTACCCCGAGTACCCGTACGCCCTGCACCAGCCGATCCTCGACCGCGGCGCGGTCGACCCGGTCACCGGGAAGTTCGACCCGGAGGCCGGCGCGGCCGACGAGGAGGACGGCACGGGCGGCGGTACGCGCACGGGCGCGGGCACCGGCTCGGGCGGCGGCACGGGCACCCAGCTCGGCGCCCTCTCCGGCCTCTCCGACGTCCTCGACGGCGTCCCCGCGCTCCTCGGCCCCAACGGCAACGGCATCGGATCCAACTCCTGGGTCGTCGCCGGGAAGCTCACCACCTCCGGCAAGCCGCTCCTCGCCAACGACCCGCACCTCGCGCCGATGCTGCCGTCCCTCTGGTACCAGATGGGCCTGCACTGCCGCTCCGTCTCGGCGACCTGCCGCTACGACACCGCCGGCTACACCTTCTCCGGCATGCCCGGCGTGATCATCGGCCACAACGACTCCATCGCCTGGGGCCTCACCAACCTCGGCGCCGACGTCACCGACCTCTACCTGGAGAAGATCGGCCCCGACGGCTACCTCGTCGACGGCAGGACCAAGCCCTTCGACACCCGCGAAGAGGTCATCAAGGTCGCCGGCGGCGCGAACCGCACCATCACCGTCCGCTCCACCGAGCACGGCCCGCTGGTCTCCGACCGCTCCGCCGAACTGGAGAAGGTCGGCCAGAAGGCCCCCGTCGGCAACTCCGCCCCCGACCGCTCCACCGGCTACGGCGTCTCCCTCCAGTGGACCGCCCTCCAGCCCGGCCGCTCCATGGAGGCGATCTTCGCCCTCAACCGCGCCCAGGACTTCGAGCAGTTCCGGGCCGCCGCGAAGAACTTCGAGGTCCCCTCGCAGAACCTCGTCTACGCCGACACCAAGGGCAACATCGGCTACCAGTCCCCGGGCAAGATCCCGCAGCGCGCCAAGGGCGACGGCACCCTGCCCGCGCCCGGCTGGGACTCCGCGTACCGCTGGAAGGGCTACATCCCCTTCGAGAAGCTGCCCTACGAGTACAACCCCGAGCGCGGCTACATCGTCACCGCCAACCAGGCCGTCATCTCGCCGGACTCCTACCGCGACCTGCTCACCAAGGACTGGGGCTACGGCTCGCGCAGCCAGCGGATCAACGACCTCATCGAGTCGAAGACCAAGGACGGCGGGAAGATCTCGCCGGACGACATGCGCACCATGCAGACCGACAACCGCAGCGAGATCGCGACCCTGCTCAACCCGCTGCTGCTGAAGGTCGACATCTCCGACCCGTACGTCCGCGAGGCCCAGAAGCTCCTTGAGGGCTGGGACTACGCGCAGGAGCCCGACTCGGCCGCCGCCGCGTACTTCAACGCCGTCTGGCGCAACGTCCTCAAGCTCTCCTTCGGCGACAAACTGCCCAAGGAGGTGCGCGCCGAGGGCGACTGCGTCATGGTCCGCCCGGCCGACTCCGCCGGCCCGGTCGACGAGCAGAACAAGCTGGTCCGCGAGTGCGGCGAGCGCGACCCCGACTCGGCCCAGCCGGACGGCGGCGACCGCTGGTACGAGGTGGTCCGCCCGCTGCTCAAGCAGGACAGGAGCGAGTGGTGGAAGACCCCGGCCACCCGCACCGACCCGGCCACCGAGACCCGCGACCAGCTGCTCGCCCGCGCCATGAAGGACGCCCGCTGGGAGCTGACCGCCAAGCTCGGCAAGGACGTCTCCACCTGGAGCTGGGGCCGCCTGCACCAGCTGACGCTGAAGAACCAGACCCTCGGCACCGCCGGCCCCGGCATCGTGCAGCGGCTCCTCAACCGCGGCCCGTGGAACCTGGGCGGCGGCGAGGCGGCCGTCGACGCCACCGGCTGGAACGCGGCCGGCGGCTACGAGGTCATCTGGGTGCCCTCCATGCGGATGGTCGTCAACGTCGGCGACTGGGACCGGTCCCGGTGGGTCAACCTGACCGGCGCCTCCGGCCACGCCTTCCACGACCACTACACCGACCAGACGGACGCCTGGGCCAACGGCGAGCTGTACGACTGGGCGTACGGGAAGGCCGCCGTCGACGCGGCGACGAAGGACACGCTGAGGCTCAGGCCGTGATCAGGAACGGCCGAACCGGGTCGCCCCCTTCGGGGTGACCACCGCGTGCACGGGGTGGTCGTGCGGTTCCTCCGGGACCCGCGCGACCACCTCGTCCGCGTAGAGGAGCACCACCAGGGCCGGGTCCTTCCCGGCGCGGGCGAGCCGGGCCAGGACCCGGTCGTACGAGCCGCCGCCCCGGCCCAGCCGCATGCCGCGCGCGTCCACCGCGAGCCCCGGGAGCAGTACCGCGTCCGCCGCGGTGACGGCGTCCGGGCCGAGCCGGGGGCCGGTCGGCTCCAGCAGGCCCCGGCCCGCCTTCGCGAGCCCGCCGGGGCCCTCGTAGACCGCCCAGTCCAGGTCGTTGTCGGGCAGCAGCACCGGCAGCAGGACGCGCGTCCCGCGCGCGTGCAGGGCGTCCAGCAGCCCGCGCGTGCCGGGCTCGCGGCCCACCGAGACGTACGCGGCGACGGTGCCGGCTCCGGCGAGTTCGGGCAGGTCCAGGCCGTGCGCGGCGAAGCCCTCGGCGGCCCGCGCCAGGGCGTCGGGGCCGAGCGCGGCGCGCGCGTCGAGCAGGCGGCGGCGCAGGGCGCCCTTACCGACCGGATCAGGACGGTTTTCCTTCACGGGGGTCCTCGGCATTCTCATGAATCGGCTTTTATAGGGATGAACTTAATCGGAGTCACATTTTTCTCTCATTCCCTGGCGGATAAGATGCCCGCATGAATCAGTTGTTCCCCAGGGCGGGCGGCATCAGCAAGGCCGTCATCCCGGCCGCCGGTCTCGGTACCCGCTTCCTCCCGGCCACCAAGGCGACTCCCAAAGAGATGCTGCCGGTCGTCGACAAGCCGGCCATCCAGTACGTCGTCGAGGAGGCCGTCGCCGCGGGCCTCTCCGACGTGCTCATGATCACCGGCCGCAGCAAGAGGGCGCTGGAGGACCACTTCGACCGGAACTACGAGCTGGAGGAGGCGCTGACCCGCAAGGGCGACGAGGCCCGCCTCTCCCGCGTCCAGGAGTCCAGCGACCTCGCCACCATGCACTACGTGCGCCAGGGCGACCCGCGCGGCCTCGGCCACGCGGTGCTGTGCGCGGCCCCGCACGTCGGCGACCAGCCCTTCGCCGTCCTCCTCGGCGACGACCTGATCGACCCGCGCGACCCGCTGCTCGCGCGGATGGTCGAGATCCAGGAGCGCGAGGGCGGCAGCGTCGTCGCGCTGATGGAGGTCGAGCCCTCCCAGATCCACCTGTACGGCTGCGCGGCGGTCGAGGCGACCGCCGACGGCGACGTGGTGCGGGTCACGGACCTGGTCGAGAAGCCGGAGCCGTCGGAGGCGCCCAGCAACTACGCGGTGATCGGCCGCTACGTCCTGGACCCCGCCGTCTTCGACATACTGCGGGAGACCGAGCCGGGCCGGGGCGGCGAGATCCAGCTCACCGACGCCCTCCAGAAGCTCGCGAGCGACGAGAAGCTCGGCGGCCCGGTGCACGGCGTCGTCTTCAAGGGCCGCCGCTACGACACCGGCGACCGCGGCGACTACCTGCGGGCCATTGTCAGACTCGCGTGCGAGCGTGAGGATCTGGGGCCGGACTTCCGGACCTGGCTCCGGCGATACGTCAACGAGGAGATGTAGCACCTTGAGCAGCGACGCGGCACCGTCCCGGGAGCACGGGGATCCCGAGGAGCACGGGGAGCACGAGCACGCGCCGGGCGACCCCTGCGCGGGCCCGGCCCGCGGCCTGTGGTCGGTCGACGAGCACCTGGCCGACATCCTGGCCACGGTCCGCCCGCTCGACCCGATCGAGCTCCAGCTCCTCGACGCCCAGGGCTGCGTCCTGGTCGAGGACGTGACGGTGCCGGCGGCGCTGCCGCCGTTCGACAACAGCTCCATGGACGGGTACGCGGTCCGGGTCGCCGACGTCGCGGGCGCGACCGGGGAGTTCCCGGCCGTCCTCACCGTCGTCGGGGACGTCGCCGCGGGCGACGGCGGGCTGCCCGAGGTCGGCCCCGGCCAGGCCGCCCGGATCATGACCGGTGCTCCGCTGCCGCCCGGCGCCGAGGCCGTCGTCCCGGTCGAGTGGACCGACGGCGGCACCGGCGGCGGCGCCGCCACCGGCATGCGGGCCGCGTCCGCCGCCCCCGAGGGCGCGGCCGGCGAGGTGCGGGTGCACCGCGCGGCCGGGGCGGGCGCCCACGTCCGCCGGACCGGCAGCGACGTGCGGGCCGGGGAGCTCGCCCTCGCGGCGGGCACCGTCCTCGGGCCGCCGCAGATCGGCCTGCTCGCGGCGATCGGCCGGGGCACCGTCCTGGTCCGCCCCCGCCCCCGGGTCGTGGTCCTCTCCACCGGCAGCGAACTCGTCCAGCCCGGAGAGGAGCTGGGCCCCGGCCAGATCCACGACTCCAACAGCTTCGCGCTGGCCGCCGCCGCCCGGGACGCGGGCGCGCTCGCCTACCGGGTCGGCGCGGTCGCCGACGACGCCGAGTCGCTGCGCGCCACCATCGAGGACCAGCTGATCCGCGCCGACCTGATGGTCACCACCGGCGGCGTCAGCGTTGGCGCCTACGACGTGGTGAAGGAGGCGCTGGCCGAGGGCGGCCAGGTCGACTTCCGCAGGCTGGCGATGCAGCCGGGCAAGCCGCAGGGCTTCGGCGCGGTCGGCCCCGAGCAGATCCCGCTGCTCGCCCTGCCGGGCAACCCGGTCTCCTCGTACGTCTCCTTCGAGCTCTTCGTCCGGCCCGCGATCCGCGCCCTGATGGGCCTCGCGGAGCTGCACCGGCCGGTGGTCCGGGCGACCCTGGAGGCGGACGCCCCGCTCTCCTCCCCGGCGGGCCGGCGGCAGTTCCTCCGGGGGAGGTACGACCCCGAGGCGGGCACCGTCACCCCCGTGGGCGGTGCCGGCTCCCACCTGGTCGCGGCCCTCGCCCACGCGGACTGCCTGCTGGTGGTCCCCGAGGCCCGGGAATCGGCCGAGCCGGGCGAGGAGCTGGACGTGGTCCTCCTCGGCTGAGGCGCGGCGGGTGGGGGTACGGTGTCGTCCCACACAGCCACCGGGAGTGTCACGGCGATGAGCACGCAGCAAGGTCTCACCCACATCGACGAGGCGGGGGCGGCCCGCATGGTCGACGTCTCCGCGAAGGACGTCACGGCGCGCACCGCGCGCGCCAGCGGGCGGGTCCTCGTCTCGCCGCGCGTGATCGAGCTGCTGCGCGGCGAGGGCGTCCCGAAGGGCGACGCGCTGGCCACCGCCCGGATCGCCGGGATCATGGGCGCCAAGCGGACCCCGGACCTGATCCCGCTCTGCCACCCGCTGGCCCTCTCGGGCGTGACGCTGGACCTCACGGTCGCGGACGACGCGGTGGAGATCCTGGCCACGGTGCGGACCGCGGACCGCACGGGCGTCGAGATGGAGGCCCTGACCGCCGTCTCGGTGGCCGCCCTGACGGTCGTGGACATGGTCAAGGCGGTCGACAAGGGCGCGGTCATCTCCGACGTGCGGGTGGAGGAGAAGACCGGCGGCAAGTCCGGCCGCTGGACCAGGGGCGAGGCGTGACGCGCGGCGGCCGGGTCGCGGGCGCGCACGACCACGCGGAGCCCGCTCCCGCGGAGCCCCCGGCGGCGGGCGGCGCCCTGACCGCCCCGTACGCGGCGCTCGTCGTCACCGCCTCCAACCGGGCCTTCGCCGGGGTCTACGAGGACAGGGGCGGTCCGCTGATCGCCGAGGCCCTGCGCGGCCTGGGCTTCGCGGTCGACGGCCCGCGGGTGGTGCCCGACGGGGCGCCGGTCGAGGAGGCGCTGCGGGCCGGGGTCGCGGCCGGGTACGACGTGATCCTCACGACCGGCGGCACCGGCGTCTCGCCGACCGACGAGACGCCCGAGGCGACGGCCCGGCTCCTGGACCGGGAGATCCCCGGCATCCCGGAGGCGATCCGCGCGTACGGCCGGGAGAAGGTGCCCGCCGCGGCGCTCTCGCGCGGTCTCGCCGGGGTCGCGGACCACACGCTGATCGTGAACCTGCCGGGCTCGACCGGCGGGGTGCGGGACGGCCTGGCCGTCCTGGAGCCGCTGCTGCGGCACGCCGTGGACCAGATCCGGGGCGGCGACCACCCGAGACCGGCGGAAGCGGGCCCGGCGTCATGACCGCGGCCTGGCCGGTCGTGCTTGCCGACGGGGACGTGGTCCTCCGGCCGATAAGGATGCGCGACCAGCGGGACTGGCGGGAGGTGAACCGCCGCAACCGCGAGTGGCTGCGCCCCTGGGAGGCGACGGTGCCGCCGCCGGCGCCCGGGATGCCGCCCGCGCAGCGGCCGACGTACCGTCAGATGGTCCGCCACCTGCGGTCGGAGGCGCACGCGGGCCGGATGCTGCCGTTCGTCGTCGAGTACCGGGGCCGGCTGGCCGGGCAGTTGACGGTGGCCGGGATCACCTGGGGCTCGATGTGCTCGGGGCACGTGGGGTACTGGGTGGACGCCGAGGTCGCCGGGCGCGGGGTGATGCCGACGGCGGTGGCGCTCGCCACCGACCACTGCTTCCGGACGGTGGGGCTGCACCGGATGGAGGTGTGCATCCGGCCGGAGAACGGCCCCTCGCGGCGGGTGGTGGAGAAGCTCGGCTTCCGCGAGGAGGGGCTGCGGCCGCGCTATCTGCACATCGACGGCGCCTGGCGGGACCACCTGGTGTTCGCGCTGACGGCGGAGGAGGTCCCGGAGGGGCTGCTGGCCCGCTGGCGGCGGACGCGACGCCGGGATGCCGCCTGATTCGCATAAGCGTTCGAATTCCAATGGCATATGAACACCGTTCGATCTGAACAATCACAAAAAAGTTCAGTGATATCAGCCAGATCGTGCGACACACCGGGCCAATTGGCCGATGCCCCGTCGCGAACCCCTCTACCGTGTGAGGCGTGAGCAGCAGCGGCCTCATCTACGCAGTCATCGTCGGGGCCTGGGCCGCCTACTTGGTGCCGATGTGGCTCCGCAGGCAGGACGAGCTGAACGAGGCCCGTCCGACGGAACGCTTCAGCACCGCCATCCGGCTCCTGTCCGGACGGGCGGGGATGGAGCGCCGATACGCCAAGGAGTTGCGCGAGCGGGACCGTACGGCCCGGGGGACGGCGTCCGACGAGGACCCGGACACGACGACCGAGCATCTGGACTCGGTCGACGTCCGGGCCTTCGCCGCGCCTCCGGCCAGGACCGAGGCGCGCCTCGAACTCCCCGAGCCCGAACCGGCCCCCGCCCGGCCCGCCGCCGGCGCCGCCGAGCGGGCCCGCCGCGGCAAGGCCCTGGCCCGCCGCCGGCGCACCACCGTCGTGCTCTTCTCCGCCTTCACCCTCGGGGCCGTCGTCGCCGCCGTCGGCGGCATTGCCTTCCTGTGGGCGCCCGCCGTCCCCGCCGTTCTGCTCAGCGCCTACATCGTCCACCTGCGCGGACAGGAGCGCCGCCGCTTCGTCTACGTGATGGACCGGCGCCGCGCCGAGGACGCCGCCGCCCGGCTCCGCGAGATCCGCCGGGCCGTCGCGCCCGAGCCGGAGCCGTCCCCCGCGCCGCAGGTCTCCCCGCAGGAGGCCGACCGGCGCGCCCTGGTCGAGCAGACCGACCACGCCGAGTGGGTGGACCAGCAGCGCGAGCGCGGCCCGGCCCGCGGCGACAGCTGGGACCCGGTCCCGGTGCCGCTGCCCACCTACGTCACCGCGCCGGTCGCCCCGCGCGCCACGAACGGCGTGGACGTGACCGACCCGGAGACCTGGAGCGCGGCCCGCTCCTCGACCGCCGCCGAGCAGCCCCCGGCCTCCGAGCCGCCCGCCCGCCGCCGGCAGGCCCCGCCGCGCCGGGGCCGCGACCACGGCCGCACCCCCCTCTTCGACCAGTACGCCGACGACGACCGCCCCCGCGCGGCCAACGAGTGAGCACCCCCGGCGGGACCGGTCGACGGGTCTTCACCTGACCTGCGGCGGAAGCGATTTTTCTTCTCGCCGACCGGGGTGCTAATGTTTCACACGTCGCAGGGGCCTGTGGCGCAGTCCGGTAGCGCACCTCGTTCGCATCGAGGGGGTCAGGGGTTCGAATCCCCTCAGGTCCACCAGCGAAGGGATCCCGTCCGATCGAAAGATCGGGCGGGATCTTTCTTTTGCCCAGGGGGCGCGCCCGTACCGGCCTTTGCCCGGGGGAGCGCCCGAGTCGGCGGTCCGGCGGGGTGGGGCGGTTTCCGCCCGATGTCGGATTGATCTTGTTGATCATGAGAAAAGGCCAGCGGCGGCTTTTAGTGCCTGTCGACGCAATTGCGGAGCCGTATAGGGGTGAATCGGGGCCTCCTCGGAGGTGATGCCGAGGTCTGGCTCAAGTTCCGCTCAAGTCGGTGGCGGGGTGCGGCATCGGTCATCATTCTTTCGTCGTCCGTCGGTACAGGAAACGAGAGAGGTGACCGTGTCCGCAGAGATGCCACGCGGTAAGAGAAGAAGAACGAGCTCCAGAAGAAGACGCCTGATAGCCATTGCGCTGACCGGAACCCTTTCCGCGTCCGCATTCACCGCGCTTCCCGCATTCACCCCGCCGGCCGCGGCGGTCATGGAGCTGCCCGTCGACACCGGAGAGCAGACTCCGGAGGATTACGCCCTGGAAAGGGCGCAGGCGACGGGGCAGCCCTATGAACTGGAAGACGCGCGCACCGAGACCACCGACACCTGGGCGCAGCCCGACGGCACCTGGAACGTGAACAGGCACGGCACCGCCGTCCGCGTCCTGCGCGACGGAGTCTGGGTCCCGACCGACGCGACGCTGGTCTTCGCCGCCAACGGGTCGGTGCGGCCCAAGGCGTCGCTGGTGGACGTGACGTTCTCCGGCGGCGGCACCGCGCCCCTGCTCACGGGCGTCAAGGACGGCCGGTCGCTCACGCTCAAGTGGCCCACCGCGCTGCCCAAGCCGACCCTGGCCGAGAACGTGGCCACCTACGCCGAGATCCTGCCCGGCGTCGACCTCCAGCTGAAGGCCGAGATCGAGGGCTTCTCGCAGCTCCTCGTGGTCAAGACGCCGGAGGCCGCGCAGAACCCGGCGCTGGAGAGCCTCAAGTTCAAGTTCGCCACGGTCGGACTCGACGTGGCCATGGACGCCGGGACCGGCAGCCTCACCGCCGTCGACCCGACGGGCCGCGCGGTGTTCTCCAGCCCGACGCCGCTGATGTGGGACTCCACGACGGTCAGCAGCGCCGGGCAGCAGCCCGCGGGCGCCACGTCGTTCTCCGCCACCGCCGCGGGAGGGACGGCGGCTGACGGAGCGACGCAGCCCACGGACACCTTCGAGCCGCCGCCGGGCGCCACCGACGCCCCCATGGACACCGCCGTCACCGGCGACGTCCTGGAGATCAAGCCGGACCAGGCGCTCCTGGACGCCCCCGCCACCCAGTACCCGGTCTACATCGACCCGCAGTGGGCCTGGGGCGAGCGGCAGAACTGGACGCGCGTCTACGAGCGCTACCCCAACTACTCCTTCTGGAACGCCACCGGCCCCCTGCGGGTCGGCTACGAGGCGCAGTCCGGCGGCCTGGACCGGATCTCGCGCTCGTTCCTCCAGATGGACACCAGCGACGTCCGGCGCACCGAGGTCCAGAAGGCCACCTTCCGGATCAAGAACATCTGGTCCTGGTCCTGCCAGTCCCGGCCGGTGGAGCTGTGGCACACCACGGACATCTCGTCGAAGACGACGTGGAACCGGCAGCCCACCAAGCTCACCAAGCTGTTCACGGTGAACGACTCCAAGGGCTGGAACCCGGAGATCGAGAACTGCGGGGCGGGCAACCTGGAGTTCGACCTCACGCCCAAGATCAAGGCCCGTGCCAAGGAGGGCCCGAAGGGCCAGGGCATGGCCAACATCACCCTGGGCCTGTACGCCTCCAACGAGTCGGACACCTTCGGCTGGAAGAAGTTCGACCCGAAGACCGCCACGCTGGAGATCAAGTACAACACCCTGCCGAAGGCGCCCACGGGCCTGGGGACGTACCCCAGGACCGACTGCAAGACCGGCGGCGTCATCGGCAACACCCGCGTCAGCCTGTACGCCAAGCACTCCGACAAGGAGGCGGGCAACCTCACGGCGCAGTTCAACCTGTTCAAGGCCGGGGCCACCACCCCGTTCCGGACGATGACGCTGCCCGCGCTGAAGGACAAGGTCACCACGTGGGCGGTGCCCGACGTGGACGTGCCGACGGGTGACTACACCTGGAACGTGGTCACGAAGGACAAGGACCAGGCCTGGGGTCCGACCTCGGTGACCTGCAAGTTCTCCGTGGACCGCACGCGTCCCAGCTCGCCGCCGATCATCAGCTCGACGTACTTCCCGAACGGGCAGAACGGCTGGCCGGCCAGCACCGGCAAGGCGCGCACCGCCGGCACCTTCACCTTCACGTCGCAGCCCGACGTCAAGGACGTCGTCGCGTACCACTACTGGACCGACACCGACCCGGACATCACGCCCGTCGGCGTCGGCGTCCCGGTGAAGATCACGCCGCCCGGCTACGGCCCGCACTTCGTCTACGCGTACAGCGTCGACAAGGCCGGAAACCGCTCGGACACGGCCACCTACATCTACTACGCGGCCCGCTCCAAGACCCGCGACAACCCCTTCGACCTGAACGGCGACGGGAACCGCGACATCTGGGCCGTGGACGGCAACGGCACCCTGCTCACCTACGCGGGCCAGGGCAACGGCGACTTCAGCAACGCCACCAACGGCGGCGGCTCCTTCGCCGACAAGCAGGTCGCCCTCTTCGGCGACTGGGGCCAGGACGGCTACAACGACCTGGTCAGCCTGGAGTACGACGAGACCGACCGGAAGAAGAAGATCTACGTCTACCCCAATGACGGACAGGGCAAGATCGACCCGGACGACCGGACCGAGCTGACCGTCACCTGCCCGGCCAAGGACGTGGACCTGGGCTGCGACGGCGAGGAGACCTGGACCGGCGACGACCACTGGCAGAACGCCGACCAGGTCGTCTCCCCCGGTGACCTGAACCGCGACGGCCAGCCCGACCTCCTGGTCAAGCAGGGCAAGCTGCTCTGGGCCTACTACGGCAACCGCGCCACCGGCGACCTGGACCTCGGCGGCACCCGCTCGCCGAGCCTGGTCGGCGGCACCGACTGGGACAAGTACACGCTCATCACCCCGGGCGACGTCTCCATGGACGGCCTGCCCGACCTGTGGCTCCGCAACGACGCCACCGGCATGGTCGAGGTCGCCTGGTCGCAGAAGGACCACGAGGGCGGCCTGAACACGGCCACGATGGGCCTCCCGAACAACCGCCTCCAGATCGGCTCCGGCGTCACCAAGGCCGCGTTCCCGATCGTCGGCTCCTCCGGTGACGTCACCAACGACCCGGCCGAGGACGTCCGGGCCGAGCTGTGGGCCCGTCAGGCCTCGGACAACGCCCTCGTCGCCTGGCGCGGCCAGGCGCCGAGCGCGACCAGCACCATCGAGTTCGGGGCGCGCTTCACCATCGACGGCGTGACCGGCGGGGCCTACATCCCGTCCGGCACCACGATCCCGTCCGGCACCTCGTACACCTCCAACGCCGCCAAGCTCACGATGCGGACCGACGGCAACCTGGTCGTCACCTCCAACGCGGGCACCGTGGTGTGGAGCTCGAACACCGCCGGCAACAACGGGGCCAGGGCCCTCATGCAGTCCGACGGCAAGATCGTGGTCATCGGCGTCGACGGCAAGCAGCTGTGGACCTCCGGGGTGGCCGCCGCCAACGGCTACGCCCTGCTCCAGGACCGCGGCAACCTCGTGGTCTACGACGCGGCGGGCCGGTCCAAGTGGTCGACGAACACCGTCGTCCGCCACGACTACGACGGCGACGGCCGCAGCGACATGGCGGCCTGGTACAACTACTCCGCCGGCACGTCCGCGCTGCACACCTTCAAGGCCAACTCGGACGGCACCTTCGCCGCCCCGGTGAAGTCCTACGAGTCCGCGGTGGGCAGCTGGAACATCGCCCGGATGAAGATCACCACCGGTGACTACAACGGCGACGGCCGCGGCGACATGGCGACCCTGTACGACTACGGCGACGGCGTCGTGAAGCTGTTCACCGCGCTCGGCAAGGCGGGCGGCGGCTTCAGCGCCCCCTTCGCGTCGTGGACCTCGCAGAAGGGCGGCTGGTACTCGTCCTCCATGACGATCCAGTCCGGCGACTTCAACGGCGACGGCCGGGACGACATCATGGCCTGGTACAGCTACGCGGTCGGGAACGACTCCCTGTTCACCTTCACCGCCAACGTGAAGGGCGGCTTCAACGCGCCCTTCGTCTCCACGCAGCTTCCCGCGGGCAGCTGGTACGTCGAGCACAGCAAGTTCGTCACCGGCGACTTCAACGGGGACGGCCGGGACGACCTCGCCGCCCTCTACGGCTACGCCAACGGCGACCTGAAGATGCACACCTTCCTCGCCCAGAGCAACGGCGGCTTCGCCCAGAGCAGCCTCCAGTCCTGGGCCGCCAACGGCACCACCTGGGGCAGCTTCGCCCAGACCGGCGTCCAGGCGGGCGACTTCAACGGGGACGGCCTCGACGACGTCTCCTTCTGGTACGACTACGCCGACGGCCGCGACTCGCTGTTCAAGCTCCCGGCGCTCGCCGACCGGAGCGGGAAGTTCGCGAGCGGCAGCACCCGGGCGCTCGACATCGCCGCGGACAATTGGTACTACAAGGGCGCCCAGTACGTGCCGGGCGACTACAACGGTGACGGCAAGGACGACATCGGCAGCTTCTACGGCTACTCCACCGGCGCGGTGAAGGCGCTCACCCACCTCGCCAACCCGACCGGCTTCGACTACCACAAGGCCGGCTGGGGCACGGAGACCGGCTGGGTCTGGTCGCGCGCCACGATCCTGCGGCCGTACGACTCCTAGAAACCCTCCAGCAGTGCGACGGCGGCGCCCGGGAACCCTCCCGGGCGCCGCCCCTTTTCTTTCCCGCGCTCCGGAAGCCTGAATTCCGCCGCGGCATGTCCGCATAACGGATCGGAGGGATTTCCCGGTTCGCGCAACTCCTTTTCCTATTTCTCAGATCTACCTCAAATCAAGGGCTGGGAGATTCCGGAGGTGAGTAACTTTCGCTGACATTTCTGTGCCCATGAGAGGTGGGGTGTGAGAATTCAACGCATTCGCGTTTCCGCTGCCGTTCTGGCGGTGGCGGTGACCGTGGGAGTTCTTCCCGCGGCGGGCAGCGCGTCCGCCGCACCGGAGGAAAGAAATCCGCTCCCTTCGCTGGAGCAGCCCGATCCGGTGCCCGTGAAAAAGGCCGTCGCGGGTGGTAAGAGAAAGCCCGACGCCGCCGCCGAGCAGGCGCGGAAGGCGCGCCCGCGCGTCTCCTGGCCCGCCGGTGGCTCGGCCGACCTGACATTGTCCGCCCCTCCGGCGGGCGGATCCGCGGCCCGCGGGGCGGGCGTGCCGGCCGCCGTTCCGGCCGGGAAGCTGCCCGTCGCCGTCGCCCCGGGCGCCGGCGGTCCCGCCGACCTCGGCCTCCGGGTCCGGGTGACCGACCGCACGGCCGCCCGACGAGCGGGCGTGCCGGGCCGGCACGCCCCTGGCCACCGTGAACGACGCCCGGACCGGCACCCTGTCCGCCCCGGTCGCCCTGGCCGGCACGACGGTCCTGGCCGCCACCGCGGCCGCCGAGGGCTCCTCCGGCGACTACAAGGCCACCGGCCTCCAGGCGTCCGGCACCTGGAGCGGCGGCGGCTCCACGGGAGCCTTCACCTGGTCCCACCCCGTCGACGTGCCCGAGGTGCCGGGCGGGACGCGGCCCACGATCTCCCTCGACTACAACTCGCAGGCGGTGGACGGCCGGACGGCCGCCTCCAACAACCAGGCGTCGTGGATCGGTGACGGCTGGAACTGGGAGCCGGGGTTCATCGAGCGCCGCTACAAGGCGTGCAACGACGACAGGACCGGCGCGACGAACACCACGCGCGTCGGCGACCTGTGCTGGTTCAACGACAACGCGGTCCTGAACCTGGGCGGCAGGTCGACGGAGCTGGTGTACGAGAAGGACAAGGGGTGGCATCCGGCCTCGGACTCGGGGGAGAAGGTCGAGAAGCTGACCGGTGCCGTCAATGGTGACAAGGGTACGGCCGGCGTCGGCGGCGAGGGTGAGCACTGGAAGGTGACCACGGCCGACGGGACGCAGTACTTCTTCGGTCTGAACCGGTTGCCGGGGTGGAAGGACAACGGGACCGCGGCCGACGATCCGGTGACGAACTCGGCGTGGACGGTGCCGGTCTTCGGCAACCAGTCCGGTGAGCCCTGTTACGACGCGAGCTTCGCGTCCGCGTGGTGCCAGCAGGCGTGGCGCTGGCAGCTCGACTACGTCGTCGACCCGCACGGCAACGCGATGGCGTACTACTGGAACACCGAGAAGAACAACTACGGCCGCAACGTGTCGGAGACGACCGGCAAGGCGACCGTGACGCCGTACGTGCGCGGCGGCTGGCTGGACCGGATCGAGTACGGGCTGCGCGACGACGCGGTCTACACCGGCAAGGCGATGGGCCAGGTGCGGTTCGGGGTGGCCGAGCGCTGTCTGGCCACCTGCGGGACCTTCGACGAGACCAACGCCAAGAACTGGCCCGACGTGCCGTACGACCTGTCCTGCGAGGACGGCGCCACCGAGTGCGAGGACCGGTTCTCCCCGAGCTTCTGGTCCCGCAAGCGGCTCACGTCCATCACCACGAAGGTGCTGACCGGCGGGACGTACAAGGACGTCGACACCTGGACGCTGGACCAGAACTTCCCGCCCTCAGGGGACGGCATCTCCACCCCCATGTGGCTGAAGTCCGTCCAGCGCACCGGCAAGGCGGGCGCCGCGGTCACCCTGCCGCCCGTCACCTTCGCGGGCGAGCAGCTCCCCAACCGGGTCGACAAGACCGGTGACGGCCTGGCGCCCTTCATCCGGCTGCGGGTCTACCAGGTGACGACGGAGACCGGCGGCACCATCGGCGTCAGCTACTCGGCACCCGACTGCACCGCGGCCTCGCTCCCCGCGGCCGACGCGACCAACACGACCCGGTGCTACCCGGTCAAGTGGGCCTTCGAGGGCTACGAGTCCCGGCTCGACTGGTTCCACGCCTATGTGGCCACCCAGGTCGTCGAGGGCGACAACCTCGCCGAGTCGCCCGACAAGGTCACCACGTACTCCTACCTCGACGGCGCGGCCTGGGCCAAGAGCACCGACGAGTTCACCGAGGCCGACGACCGCACCCACTCCGTCTTCCGCGGCTACGGACGGGTCCAGGTCCGCACCGGCGCCGCCGACGACCCGCGCACCCTGACCGAGGCCCGCTACTTCCGGGGCGTCGACGGCGCCTCCGTCAAGGACTCGGCCGGCGTCGGGGTCACCGACCGCGAGCAGTTCGCGGGCATGACCCGCGAGACCGTCACCTACAACGGCGACGACACGGCCAAGCCGGTCACCGCGACCTCCTTCACGCCGTGGCGCTCGGCCGCCCTCGCCACCCGCACCCGCTCCGGGCTGCCCGCCCTGACGGCCCACCACAGCGGCACCGGGAAGGAGCAGACCCGCACCACCGTCACCGGCGGCACCCGCACCACCGAACTGAGCCGCGACTTCGACGCGTACGGCATGATCACCGCCGTCTCCGAGACCGGCGACACCGCCGAGCCCGGCGACGAGAAGTGCGTCACCACCACCTACGTCCGCAACACCGGGGCGAACATCCTCGACAAGGTCAGCCGGGTCGAGACCGTCGCCGTGTCCTGCGGCGCCGCCGTCTCCCGTCCCGCCGACGTCATCGACGACACCCGCACCTCCTACGACGGCGGCGCCTTCGGCGCGGCGCCCGTCAAGGGCGACATCACGAGGACCGAGCGGATCGACGGCGACGGCAGCGGCTACACCACCGCCTCCAGCACCCCGGCCGCCGACTTCGACGTCTACGGCCGCGCCCTGTCCGCCACCGACGCCCTCGGCGCCACCACCACGACCCGCTACACCCCGGCCACCGGGGAACCCCCGGCGTCGGTGCTCGTCACCAACCCGCTCGGGCACGCGGCGACCACCACCATGGACCCCCGGCGCGGACTGCCCACCCAGGCAGCGACGCCAACGGCAAGATCACCACGACCGCGTACGACGGCGCGGGCCGGACGACGAAGGTGTGGCTGCCGACCCGGTCGGCCGTCACCTACCCCGACTCGCCGAACCGGACCTTCGCCTACCAGGTGCGCAACGACGGCCCGACCGTCGTCACCACCAGGGAGCTGACGCACGACGCCGACTACAAGGCGTCCTACGCCTTCTACGACGGCCTGCTGCGCGCCCGCCAGACCCAGGAGGACTCCCCGGACCGCTCCGGCCGCCTCGTCACGGAGACCTTCTACGACACCCGGGGCCAGGCCTGGCGCTCCTCCGGCCTCTACTACGCCACCGGCGCGGCCGAACCCGCCCTCGTCACCGGCGAGGAACCGCACTACCCGGCGTCCACGGACACCCTGTACGACGGGGCCGGGCGCGTCACCGCCGTGGTCTCCCGCCGCTTCGGCGACGAGACCAGGCGCACCACCACCGCCTACACCGGCGACACCACCACCACCGTCCCGCCGAAGGGCGGCACCGCGAGCACGAAGGTGACGGACGCGCTCGGCCGGACCGTCGAGCTGCGCCAGTACACGGACCCGGCCCGCACCCGGTACCAGACGACGTCCTACCGCTTCGACCGGAAGGGGCGCATGGACCGGATCACCACCCCGGCCGGCGCCGCCTGGGAGTACGGCTACGACGTCCGCGGCCGCCAGGTGCGGACCGTCGATCCCGACAAGGGCCTGGTGACCACCGGGTACGACGCGGGCGACCGGCCCGTCGACGTCACCGACAGCCGCCGGATCACCCTGCACACCGACTACGACGCGCTCGGCCGCAGGACCGCCGTCAAGAAGGGCGCCACGACCCTGTCCTCCTGGGTGTACGACACCGTCGCCAAGGGGCAGCTGTCCAAGGCGAGCGTGTGGGCCGGCGGCCAGGCCTACGAGTCCGCCGTGACCTCGTACAACAGCCTCTACAAGCCGGTCGGCACCCAGCTGACCGTGCCGGCGCGCGAGGGAGCCGCCGCCGGCGTCTACAAGTGGACGACCTCCTACAACCTCAACACCGGCCAGGTGATGTGGACCATGCAGCCCGCCCTCGGCGGACTGCCGGCGGAGAAGGTCGCCCACACCTACACCCCGGTCGCCGGGCTGCTCGACACCGTCGGCGCGGGCGGCGACGCCCTGGTGGCGCGGAGCACGTACGACCACTACGGCCGGCCGATCCGCCGGAACCTCGGCTCCTTCGGGCAGCAGGTCATCCTCTCCAGCGTCTACGACGAGCACACCGGCGCGCTGACCGAGAGCTACGTCGACCGGGAGACGGCGCCGCAGCGGATCGAGGACGCCCGCTACGCGTACGATCCGGCCGGCAACATCGCCTCCGTCGCCACCGCCTACGGGCAGGACGCGGCCCGCACCACGGACACCCAGTGCTTCGCGCTGGACTCCCTGGCGCGGATCACCGAGGCGTGGACCAACACCGGCACGGCCTGCGCGGCGGCCCCGTCGGCGGCGGCGGTCGGCGGACAGGACGCCTACTGGACGACGTACACCTACGACGCCGTCGGCAACCGGAGGACCGAGACGAAGCACAGGACCGCCTCGGGACCGGCCGCCGACACCGTCCGCACCTACACGGCCCCGCCCGCGGGCACCCACAGGCTGCCCAAGGTCACCCAGACCGGCACCGACGCCCACGAGGAGACCTACACCTACGACGCCGCGGGCAACACCGAGACCCGCACGATCGGCGCCGCGCCCCGGCAGAGCCTCGCCTGGGACGACCAGGGGCACCTCGCCTCCGTCACCGAGGGCACCGCGGAGAAGGCGTCCTACCTGTACGACACCGAGGGGCAGCGCCTCGTCGCCAGGGACGCCGACGGCACCACCCTCTACCTGCCCGGCGGCAACGAGCTGCGCCTCGGCAGGAACGGGGTGCTGACCGGCACGCGCTACTACACCGCGGGCGACCGGACCGTCGCGGTGCGGACCGGCGGGAAGCTGGCGTTCACCGTCGCCGACCACCACGGCACGGGCACCACCCAGATCACGGCCGACGCCGCCCAGACCGTCACGCGCCGCAAGACCTCCCTCTTCGGCGAGGCCCGCGGCCCCCAGCCCACCGGCTGGACCGGCGACAAGGGCTTCGTCGGCGGCACGGACGACACCGCCACGGGCCTGATCCACCTGGGCGCCCGCGAGTACGACGCGGCCCTGGGCCGCTTCGTCTCGGTGGACCCGCTCTTCGTCACCGACGACCCGCGCCAGCACAACGCGTACGTCTACTCCGACAACAACCCGGTGACCCTGTCCGACCCGGCGGGCACGGAGATCGGCTCGATGCCGAACTCCTGCCTGTACGACCTGAAGTACTGCACGAACGACGAGAAGACCGGCAAGACGGACAAGGTCTGCTGCACCCACCTCGGCGGCGGTTCCGGCTCCGGCTCCGGCTCCGGCGGAGGTTCGGGCGGTTCCGGTGGCTCCGGCGGTGGCGGCGGTGGTGGTGGTTCGTCCTCCACGCACTACTGCGACGGCTGCACCACGCTGATCCAGCTGCCCCAGAACGTGTTCGTCCCCGACGGCGGACCGGACGTGCTCTGGCACACGACGGCGCAGACCGGCATCGGGACCTACACCGACTACACGACCACGGCGATGTTCGACACCACACAGGACGACGTCGAGATCACCTTCGCCTACAGCGAGCAGGCGATGTACGCGGCGGCCGAGGCGTTCGCGGACCAGTTCAACTGGAAGGTCGACGCCAAGACCTCCTTCTCGGTGGGGCTCCCGGTGCTGAAGGGCGGGGTCGAACTGACCGTCGGCATCGGCGGCAACTACACCTGGACCAGTACCGACACCGAGACGCGCAGCGCGACCATCACCAAGACGCACCCGCTCAACGTCAAGAAGGGCGACATCTTCGGGTTGTCGCCGTTCGGTCAGGTGAAGACCTATACGACCACCTACCATCACCGGGGCGGGCGGACCTCGACCAGGACCTGGGGGACCTTCGACATCACGTCCTGGACCCCCGTCACCTACTCCGAGACCCCGCCCAACATCGCGTCCCTCAACGCCACCGTGCTGAAGAAGGGAAGTACGCCGTTTTGATCCCCTCCGTGCGGCGCCGGCGCGTGACACCGGCGCCCGCCGCCCTCGCGGCCTGCCTCGTCCTCGCCGCCTGCGGCGCCCAGGGGGCCGGACCGGGCGGCCCCGCGGCCCCCTCGGCCCCGCCCGTCCGGACCTCCGCCGGTCCCTCCGGCCCCTCCGGCTCCCCGGGGGCGGAGCGGGCGGAGGCCGCGATGGTCGAGCAGGCCCGGCGGAAGGGGCAGGGGCCCGACGGCTCCGGCGTCAGCCGGGTCGCCTCCCCGCGGGCCGCGGCCTTCCTCTGGGAGACGGCCGGGGACCGGCTGTGCCTCGGCGAGTCGGCCCTGGACGGCGGAATGACCTCGTTCAAGTGCGTCCGGGCCGTGACGGCCGGGCCGCGCGACTCGCCGGCCGCCTCCCTCCTCTTCGGCCCCGGAGCGCTGGGCGGGGGCGGGCGGGTCGTGCTGGCCGCTCCTCCCGGCGGGGAGGTCGTCCTGGTCTCCCACGGGGGGGCGCGCGCGGAGACGACGTTCGTCAGGACGCTCTCGTCCGGCTGGTCCGGACGCCGTCTGTACTACGTGGTGCTGCCCGCGTTGCCGAGGGGGCCGTTGGACGTGACGGTCCGCTCCGGGGGGAAGGAGCGCGTGCAGAGCCTGCCGACGACCGGCTGACCGGCCGGGACGGACGAGGAGCCGCGCCCCGGCGACACGGTCGCCGGGGCGCGGCTTCGCGCGTGCGCCGGGGTCAGGCCAGCGGCTTCACGAAGCAGAGGCTGCTGTCGTGGTGGCGGTAGTGGCCGAACTTGACGGGGCTGGGCGCGTAGCCGCTGGAGGCGTAGAGGGCGACGGCCTCGGGCTGCTCGGTGCCGGTCTCCAGGACCATGCGGGTGCGGCCGGCGGCGCGGGCGTCGTCCTCCAGGAGGGCCAGGATGCGGCGGGCCAGGCCCAGGCCGCGGGCCTCGGGGACCACGTACATGCGCTTCAGCTCGGCGTCGCCGTCCGCGTACCCCTCGTCGTTCTCGTCCTGGCCGCGCCAGGCGCCGCTGGCGACCGGGCGGCCCCCGGGGTCGTACGCGAGGAGGTAGAGGCCCCGCGGCGGGGCGAACATGGCGGCGTCGAGCGGGGTGGCGTCGCCCTCGCCGTCGCCGTAGCGGACGACGTACTCGGCCAGCACCTCGTCCTGGAGCTTCACGGCGTCGGGGTGGTCGTACGGCATCGGCTGGATCTGCATGTCCGTAATCGTACGTGCATGCGAGAAGGGGGTTGTCGGTATTCTCCCCGGATGTTCACTGTCACCAGCGCGAACGTCAACGGTCTGCGGGCCGCCGCCAAGAAGGGCTTCGTCGAGTGGCTGGCGGCGACCCCCGCCGACGCCGTCTGCCTCCAGGAGGTGCGGGCCGAGGAGGCCCAGCTGCCGGTGGAGCTCCAGGCCCCCGAGGGCTGGTTCACCGCGCACGCCCCGGCCGCCGCCAAGGGCCGCGCGGGCGTCTCCCTCTACCTGCGGCGCGAGCCCGACGCGGTGCGGGTCGGCTTCGGCTCGGACGAGTTCGACGCCTCCGGCCGGTACATCGAGGCCGACCTGCCCGGGGTCGTCGTCGCCAGCCTCTACCTGCCCTCCGGCGAGGCCGAGACCGAGAAGCAGGACGAGAAGTACCGGTTCATGGGCGAGTTCCTGCCCTACCTGAAGGAGCTGCGGGTCCGGGCCGCCGCCGAGGGCCGCGAGGTCGTCGTCTGCGGCGACTGGAACATCGCCCACCGCGAGGCCGACCTGAAGAACTGGAAGGCCAACCGCAAGAGCGCCGGCTTCCTGCCGGAGGAGCGGGAGTGGCTGACCCGGGTCCTGGCCGAGGAGGACGGCGGGTACGTGGACGTGCTCCGCGCCCTCCACCCCGACCAGGCGGAGGGCCCCTACTCGTGGTGGTCCTACCGGGGCCGCGCCTTCGACAACGACACCGGCTGGCGCATCGACTACCAGATGGCCACCCCGGGGCTGGCCGCCAAGGCGGCCAAGGCGTACGTGGAGCGGGCCGCCACCCACGCCGAGCGGTGGAGCGACCACGCGCCGGTGACGGCCGTCTACGAGCTGTAGACGGTACGGGGCCGGGTCCGGGCGGCGGGAAGGGGCCGGGTCAGCCGCGCAGTCGCCGGTCGAGGGCGAGGGAGAGCTCCGCGTCCACCACGCTCTTGGCCAGCGGGCGCAGCCGCTGGAGGTCCTCCCCGGCCGCGTGTGCGCCGAGCAGTTCGGCGAAGAGCTCCGCGAGCGCCTCGGCGTGCTCGCGGACCCGGGCGCCGGCCCGCAGCACCTCGGCGAGCGGGACGCCCTCGCGGACCAGGGCGGCGGAGACGTCCAGGAGCCGGCGGCTGACGTGGACGATCTCCTCGCCGTCGGTGGCGAGGTAGCCGAGGGCGAGGGCGGCCGCGAAGTTCTCCGGGGTGACCTGGCCGGCGAAGCGGTCGGCCAGCTCCTCGGGGGTGAGACGGACCGGCTCCTCCTCGGTGGGGGTGCCCAGCTCCAGGACCTCCCCGACGTCCCGGCCGGTCTCGAAGGCGCTGGTCAGGTCGGCGATGCCGGTGAGGGTGTGGCCCCTTTCGAGCAGGGCGGCGATGGTGCGCAGCCGGGCCAGGTGCCGGTCGTCGTACCAGGCGATGCGGCCCTCGCGGCGGGGCGGCGGGATGAGCCCCCGCTCCCGGTAGAACCGCAGGGTCCGCACGGTGATGCCGGCCGCCTCGGCCAGCTCGGCCATGCGGTACTCGTGGTGCGCCTCTGTTCCCGATCGTTCTGCCACGGGCGCCACCCTAAGTTGTACCGCCGGTAACTTTCCCTCGTCGTACCCCTACCGCTCGGTATGGAGCTGCTCTACAGTCCCGACTGTGCCAGTGATTGCTGGCGGCATTTTGGCCGGGCGCACGGGAGGCGGCATGGCGAAGCACGAGCACGTTCGGGTGGCGGTGATCGGATCGGGGTTCGGCGGACTCGGCGCCGCCGTCCGCCTCCGCCGCGAGGGGATCACCGACTTCGTCGTCCTGGAGCGCGCCGACTCCGTCGGCGGCACCTGGCGCGACAACAGCTACCCCGGGTGCGCCTGCGACGTACCCTCCCACCTCTACTCCTTCTCCTTCGCGCCCAACCCCGACTGGCCCCGCACCTTCTCCGGCCAGCGGCACATCCGGGCCTACCTGGAGCACGTCACCGACACCTTCGGCATCCGCCCCCACCTGCGCCTCAACCACGAGGTGCGGCGCATGCAGTGGGACGCCGACGCCCTGCGCTGGACGATCGAGACCAGCTCCGGCACCCTCACCGCCGACGTCGTCGTCTCCGCCACCGGCCCGCTCTCCGACCCGAAGATCCCCGACATCCCCGGCCTCGACGGCTTCACCGGCAAGGTCTTCCACTCCGCCCGCTGGGACCACGACTACGACCTGCGGGGCAAGCGGGTCGCCATGGTCGGCACCGGCGCCTCCGCCATCCAGATCGTCCCCGCCATCCAGCCCGAGGTCGGCCGGCTCACCCTCTTCCAGCGCACGCCCCCCTGGGTCATGCGCCGCATGGACCGCGCCATCAGCGGCCCCGAGCGCTGGCTGCACCGTGCCCTGCCCGCCACCGCCACCCTCCGGCGCGGCATCCTGTGGGGCATCCGCGAACTCCAGGTCGGCGCCTTCACCAAGCACCCCGGCGAGCTGGGCCTGGTCGAGAAGCTGGCCAGGGCCAACATCGCCAAGGCGGTCAAGGACCCGGCGCTGCGGGCCAAGCTGACGCCCTCGTACCGCATCGGCTGCAAGCGCATCCTGCTGTCGAACACGTACTACCCGGCCCTCGCCCAGCCCAACGTGGACGTCGTCGCGGGCGGCCTCAAGGAGGTCCGGGGCGACGTCGTCGTCGGCTCCGACGGCAGCGAGACCGAGGTCGACGCGATCGTCTTCGGCACCGGCTTCCACGTCACCGACATGCCCATCGCCGACCGCGTCTTCGACGCCGACGGCCGCTCGCTCGCCGAGCACTGGAAGGACGGCGTCCAGTCGCTGCGCGGCGCCACCGTCGACGGCTTCCCCAACTGGATGACGATCATCGGGCCCAACACCGGCCTCGGGAACTCCTCCATGATCCTCATGATCGAGTCCCAGCTGAACTACCTGGCCGACTACCTGCGCCAGCTGAACGTCCTCGGCGGACGCGCCGCCCTCGCCGCCCGGCCGTCCGCCGTCGGCGCCTGGAACCGGCGGGTCCAGAAGCGCATGGAGCGCACCGTCTGGAAGTCCGGCGGCTGCGACAGCTGGTACCTCGACGCCAACGGCCGCAACACCACCCTCTGGCCCGGCACCACCGGCGAGTTCCGCCGCGAGACCCGCCAGGTCGACCTCGCCGAGTACGAGGTCGTCCGCGCCGCCCGGCCCGCCGCGCCGGCCGCCGAGGCCGCCGCCCGCCGCGCCGCCCGCAAGAAGGAGGCCGCCTCGTGATCGCCCTGCCCGAACCCCGCGCCCTCGTCGTCCGCTCCGCCGACGGCGCCTCGGTCCACACCGAGGTCTACGGCCCCGAGGACGCCCCCACCGTCGTCCTCTCCCACGGCTGGACCTGCTCCATCGGCTTCTGGGCCGCCCAGATCCGCGCCCTCGCCGCCGACCACCGGGTCGTCGCCTACGACCAGCGCGGCCACGGCCGCTCCCCGGTCCCGGCCCCCGGCGGCTACTCCACCACCGCCCTCGCCGACGACCTGGAGGCGGTGCTCGCCGCCGTCCTCCGCCCCGGCGAGCGCGCCGTCCTGGCCGGTCACTCCATGGGCGGCATGACGATCATGGCCGCGGCCGGCCGGCCCCGCTTCCGCGACCACGCCGCCGCCGTCCTGCTCTGCTCCACCGGACCCTCCCGGCTCACCGCCGAGTCCACCGTGGTGCCGCTGGCCCCCGGCGCGCTGCGGACCCGGCTGACCGCCGCCGTCCTCGGCTCCAAGGCCCCCCTCGGGCCGGTCAACGGCGTCTCGCGGAAGGTCCTCAAGTACGCGACCATGGGACCGGCCTCGGCCCCCGACCGGGTCGACGCCTGCGCCCGGATCGTGCACGCCTGCCCCCGCCCGTCCCGGTACGGCTGGTCGCAGGTGCTCGCGGGCATCGACCTGGAGGCGGACCTCCGCGAGCTGCGGGTCCCCGCCGCCGTCCTCGTCGGCACCGCCGACCGGCTCACCCCGCCGGTCCACTCCCGCGCCATGGCCGGGGCGCTCCCGCACTGCACCGGCCTGACCGAACTGGCCGGCATGGGCCACATGACGCCGGTGGAGGCCCCGGAGGCCGTCACCGCGCAGATCCGCGAACTGACGCTCACCTATCTCGGAGCACGTCCGACCGGCAAGGAGGCAAAGGCATGAGCAGGGTCAGCCTGGAGGGACAGGTCGCGGTCGTCACCGGCGGCGCCCGGGGCGTGGGCGAGCTGCTCGCCCGCAAGCTCTCGGCGCGCGGCGCGCGGATCGCCCTCGTCGGCCTGGAGCCCGAACTCCTCAAGGAGGTCGCCGGGCGGCTGCACACCGAGGCCGACTGGTGGGAGGCGGACGTCACCGACCACGAGGCGATGGCCCGGGTCGCCGCCGAGGTCAAGGAGCGCTTCGGGAAGGTCGACATCGTCGTCGCCAACGCGGGCGTCGCGGCCGGCGGGCCCTTCGCCGACTCCGACCCGGCCGCCTGGCGCCGAGTCATCGAGGTCAACCTGATCGGCGGGGCGGTCACCGCCCGCGCCTTCCTGCCGGTCCTCATGGAGTCCCGGGGCTACTTCCTCCAGATCGCCTCGCTCGCCGCGATCACCCCGGCGCCGATGATGACGGCCTACTGCGCCTCCAAGTCCGGCGTGGAGGCCTTCGCGCACAGCCTGCGCGCCGAGGTCGCGTACAAGGGGGTGCGGGTCGGCGTCGGCTATCTCTCCTGGACCGACACCGACATGGTGCGCGGCGCCGACCAGGACGACGTGATGAAGGAGCTGCGGCAGCGGCTGCCCTGGCCGTCCAACCGCACCTACCCGCTGGGCCCGGCCGTCGACCGGATCGTCGCGGGCGTCGAGCGGCGCTCCGCGCACGTGTACGCCCAGTGGTGGCTGCGCGGGATGCAGTCGGTCCGCGGCTACCTGCCGGGGATCATCGCCACCGTCGGACAGCGCGAGATGAAGCGCTTCGAGCCCCGGCTCGGCACGGTCTCGCG
This sequence comes from Streptomyces termitum, assembly GCF_014650175.1. Classification (GTDB taxonomy): domain Bacteria; phylum Actinomycetota; class Actinomycetes; order Streptomycetales; family Streptomycetaceae; genus Streptomyces; species Streptomyces termitum. Next base: position 207,214 of record NZ_BMUL01000011.1, on the reverse strand, counting down.
GGGGCTGGTCGGCGCGGGCGGCGCGGCGGACGAGCAGGCCCGCTCCACCCGGTCCTGAGTCCGTCCGGCACGGACCGTAACTGATCGAAATGCGTGGAGTGTTCGCTCGTGCAAGGCTGGTCGAGGCCCAGGGGGCGTGCCGCCCCGTCTGCCTCACACCCTTCTAGGAGTGAACCTTCATGGGCATCAAGGACCAGTTCCAGGACAAGGCGCAGGAGCTCTCCGAGCGCGCCAAGCAGGCCGCGGGCAAGGCCAAGGACGAGGCCTCGGAGCGGGCCTCGCGGGGCCGCGAGCGCTCCGAGGAGGAGGCCGACCGCGCGCGGCGGGCCGCCCAGGAGCGCACCGACCGCGAGCGCTGACGCCGTCCTGCCAGGAGGCGCGCCCGGGACGCCGGGCGCGCCTCCTGGCGCGTGCGGGGCGCGGGCCCGTGGTGTTGCCGCCGGGCGGGGCGCGGCGGCCGGATAACCGGTGGGCGGGCGGGGGAGGGCTCCGTACGCTCGCCGCATGACCGTCGCACTCGTACGCATACGCCTCGACCACGCGCCCGCGCTGCTCGCCTTCGAGCGCGAGAACCGGGCCTTCTTCGCCGCGCGCGTCCCGGACCGGGGCGACGCCTACTTCGCCGAGTTCGCCGCCCGGCACCGGGAGCTGGTCGGGGCCCAGGAGGCCGGGGAGATCCACTTCCACCTGCTGGTGGACGCGGCGGGGGCGGTCCTGGGCCGTGTCAACCTGGTCGGCGTGGACCCGGTGGCGGGCACCGCCGAGCTGGGCTACCGGCTGGCGGAGGCGGCGACCGGCCGGGGCCTGGCCACCTCCGGGGTGCGCGAGGTGGCCCGGCTGGCCCGGGAGGAGTACGGCCTGCGGCGGCTCACGGCGGTCGTCTCCCACGGCAACGACGCCTCCCGGGCGGTCCTGGTCCGGGCCGGTTTCGGCGCGGTCGGCGCGGTGACCCTGGAGGACGGCGAGCCGGGCACCGCCTACGAGCTGGACCTCGGGGGCAGCGGGGGACGGGAGCGGTCCGGCACGTCGTCGTAGCCGGGCGGGCTCGCCGCCGGGTGCTCCGCCAGGAGGGCGAGCGCGGCGTGGACGGCGTCGTCGAGCTGTCCGTACCGGCCCTCGGCCCAGTCGAGGGGGGTGCGCAGGGCGGCGACGTCGGGTTCCACGCCGTGGTTCTCCACCGACCAGCCCCAGTCGGTGAACCAGGCGGCGTTCATGGGGACGGTGATGTGGGTGCCGTCGCCGAGCTTGTGCCGGCCGGTCATGCCGACGACGCCGCCCCAGGTGCGCTGGCCGACGACGGGGCCGAGGCCGAGCAGCTTGAAGACGGCGGTGATCATGTCGCCGTCGGAGGAGGTGGCCTCGTCGGCGAGGGCGACGACCGGGCCGCGCGGGGCGCTGGAGGCGTAGCTGACGGGCTGGGCGTCGCGGGTGAGGTCCCAGCCGAGGATCTTGCGGGTGAGCTTCTCGACGACGAGTTCGCTGATGTGGCCGCCGGCGTTGCCCCGGACGTCGACGATGAGGGCGGGCCGGGAGACCTCCATCCTGAGGTCGCGGTTGAACTGGGCCCAGCCGGAGCCGCCCATGTCGGGGATGTGGAGGTAGCCGCAGCGCCCGCCGCTGAGTTCGCGGACGACGGCGCGGCGCTTGGCCACCCAGTTCTGGTAGCGCAGCGGGCGTTCGTCGACGAGGGGGACGACGGCGACCCGGCGGGCGCGGCCCTCGCCGCCGGCCGGGGCGAAGGTGAGTTCGACGGTGGTGCCGCCGGTGCCGGCGAGCAGCGGGTAGGGGCCGGCGACGGGGTCGACGGGCCGGCCGTCGACGTGGGTGAGGGCGGCGCCCTCGCGGATGCCGGTGCCGGCGAGCGGGGAGCGGGCCTTGGAGTCGGAGGACTCGCCGGGCAGGATGCGCCGGACCAGCCAGCCGCCGTCGCGGGGGACGAGGTCGGCGCCGAGGAGGCCCTGGGGGCGCTGGTGGTGCGGGGGGCCCTCGTTGCGGCGGGCGGGGGTGACGTAGGCGTGGGAGGTGCCGAGTTCGCCCATGACCTCGCGGAGCAGGTCGGCGAACTCGTCGGGGGTGGCGACCCGTTCGACCAGCGGCCGGTACTGGGCGAGGATCGCGTCCCAGTCGACGCCGCCCATGCCGGGCTCCCAGAAGTAGGCGCGGACGATCCGCCCGGCCTCCTCGTAGGACTGGCGCCATTCGGCGCCGGGGTCGACGTCGTGCAGGATGCGGCGCAGGTCGGGGTAGACGGTGGAGTCGTCGTCGCCGGCCTCGGTGGCGGGCACGGCGCGCAGTTCGCCCTCGTCGACGACGACGAGCCGGGTGCCGTCGCCGCTGACGGCGAACCAGTCGATCTCGCGGGTGAGTTCGGTGCGGCGGGCGCGCACGACGGAGTAGTGCTCCAGGGTGGGGCGGCCGGAGGTGTCGGCGGGGTTGGCGAAGGTCTCGCCGAGGGCGCCGGAGATGGGCCAGCGCAGCCAGACGAGGCCGCCGCCGGAGACCGGGTGGAGGGCCGAGTACTTGGAGGCGGCGACGGGGAAGGGGGTGACCCGGTCGGGCAGGCCCTCGATCTCGACGGTGACGGTGCCGTCGCCGCTGTCGGCGCCGTCGTCGGCGGGGTCGAGGCCGCCGGCGGCGGGGCGCCCGTCGGGCAGCAGCGCGAAGGGGGAGGGGGTGGCGGAGGAGAGGGGGACGAGGTAGGGGCGGCAGCCGAGCGGGAAGGACAGGTCGCCGGTGTGCACGTCGTAGACCGGGTCGAAGCCGCGCCAGGAGAGGAAGGCGAGGTAGCGGCCGTCGCTGGTGAAGACGGGGTTCTCGTCCTCGAAGCGGCCGTTGGTGACGTCGATGACGGCGCGCGGTCCCGGGCCGGAGATGCGGACCAGCTTGATGGAGCGCAGGGAGCGGCCGATGCCGGGGTGGGACCAGGTGAGCCAGGCGCCGTCGGGGGAGAAGGCGAGGTCGCGGACGGGTCCGTTGACCGACCGGATCAGCTCGGTGACCTCCCCTCCCCCGGACTTCGTCCGGGAGGTGCCCCCGGAGTCCTCGCCGGCGTCGAGGAGGAGGAGCCGGCCGTCGTTGGAGGCGAGGGCGAGGCGCTCGCCCTCGGGGTCGGCGACGAGTTCCTCGACGCGGCCGAGGCCGCCGGCGGCGAGCCGGCGCGGGGGCCGGTCGCCGCTGGCGCGGGGGAGGGAGGCGATCTCGACGGCGTCCTCGCCCTCGGCGTCGGTGACGTAGGCGATCCGGCCGCCGCTGCCGAGCATCTCGGGGAGCCGGACGCGGACGCCGGGGGTGTCGGCGATGGTCCGGGCGGGGCCGTCGCGGTGGGTGAGCCAGTAGAGGCTGCCGCGCACGCCGACGGCGCTGGCCCGGCCGGTCTCGTCGACGGAGAGCGCCTCGACGTGCTGGGCGGCGGGGACCTGGTAGGGGCGGCGGCCGGCCCGCTGGCCGCCGGTCCTGACCTCCAGGCGGCGGGGTACGGCCCCGGCGGCGAGGTCCTCGACGATCCAGAGCTCGCCGGCGCACTGGTAGACGATCCGGCGGCCGTCGCAGGAGGCGTGCCGGGCGTAGAAGTCGGCGTGGTCGGTGTGGCGGCGCAGTCCGGTGCCGTCGGGGTGGCAGGAGTAGACGTTGCCGACGCCCTCGTGGTCGGAGAGGAAGGCGATCCGGTAGCCGTCCGGGGCGGCGGGGTCGGTGACGAACATGGGGTCGGCGAGGTGGCCGTCGAGGTCGTCGAGGAGGCGGGCGCCGTGCAGCCAGAGGCGGCCGGTGGCGCCGCCCCGGTAGCGCTTCCAGGCGGCGGGCTCGTGCGGCGGGGTGCCGGTGAGCAGCAGGGTGCGCCGCTCGCCGTCGACGTCGCGGACGGCGATGCCGGTGACGGGTCCCCAGGGCATCCGGCCGCCGGGGGAGCCGTCGGTGGGGACGGTGTGGGCCCAGGAGAAGTACGAGAAGGGCTGGCCGTGCGAGGAGACGGCGAGGATGTCGGAGCGGCCGTCGGCGTCGGGCGGGGTCCAGCCGCAGACGCGGGTGTCGGCGGAGCCCCAGTGGGTGAGCTTGCGGGTGGCGCCGCCGTCGACGGGGACGAGGTGGATCTCGGGGTCGAGGCTGCGCCAGCTGGTGTAGGCCAGGTGGCGGCCGTCGGGGGAGAAGCGGGGGTGGCCGGCCCGGGTGCGGTCGACCGTGATCCGCCAGGCCCGGCCGGGGCGTTCGCCCTCGGCGGGGAGGGGGGCGATCCAGAGGTCGTCCTCGGCCGTGAAGCACAGCAGGTCGTCGTGGAGGTGCGGGAAACGGAGGTAGGCCACGTCGTCACTCACCCGTTCATGCTTTCCGCGCGGAGGGGGTGCGGCAACTCGTACGGGTGTGCGGAGGGGACGGCGCCCGGTGTGTCCCAGGACACGTACGAAACGGTTTCGTTTCGCTGGCGGCGGGAGTACCTTCGTACCGTACGAAGAGTACGAAACCGTTTCGTTCGTCCCCGAGCGATCCCCAACGGTCACCGGAGGTACGGCATGGCCCGCAGCAGACTCACCCCCGAGCGTGAGTCCGAGCTGTACGCCGCCGTGCTCGACCTCCTCCGCGAGGTCGGCTACGACGCCCTCACCATGGACGCCGTCGCCGCCCGCACCCACTCCAGCAAGGCCACCCTCTACCGCCAGTGGGGGAGCAAGCCGGAGCTGGTCGCCCGCGCCCTGCGGCACAACAAGCCCGTCACCCTCGCCGAGATCGACACCGGCTCGCTGCGGGGCGACTTCCGGGCCCTGATGGAACTGACCGACGACTGCCAGATGGAGAAGGACACCGCGCTGATGCGGGGTCTCGCCCATGCCGTCCACGACAACCCGGACCTGCACCAGGCGCTGCGCGAACTGCTCGTCGAACCCGAGATCAAGGGGCTCGACGAGGTCCTGCGGCGCGCGGTCCGCCGGGGCGAGATCGACCCGGACAACCCGGCCCTCGGACTCGTCCCCCACATGCTGATCGGAGCGTTCGTCGCCCGTCCGCTCATCGACGAGAGACCGGTCGACCACGCCTTCCTCAGCAGCTACGTCGACGCCGTCGTGCTCCCCTCACTCGGCGTCTGACCCGCACGCTCCACCCGTTCCGCCCTGCTCCACCTGACGCGTACCGCTCACGCCGTCGGGCCGGCTCCCCATGCCCTGTCCCACCCCACAATGGGAGTACGCACCCGTGGCCACCTTCCTCTACAAGCTGGGCCGCGCCGCCTTCCGGCGCCGCCGGCTCGTCGCCCTCCTCTGGGTGGCGCTCCTGGCCGTCGCCGGCATCGGCGCCGCCACCGCGCCCACCGCGACCTCCAGCTCCTTCTCCATCCCCGGCACCGAGGCCCAGCGCGCCTTCGACCTGCTCGAAGAGCGCTTCCCCGGCGCCGGCGCCGACGGGGCCACCGCCCGCGTCGTCTTCAAGGCCCCCGACGGCCAGAAGGTGACCGACGCCGGGCACAAGGCCGTCGTCGAGGAGACCGTCGCCGCCCTCAAGGCCGGCTCCGACCAGATCGTCTCCGTCGCCGACCCGTACACCTCCGGCGCCGTCTCCCAGGACGGCTCCACCGCCTACGTCTCCGTGTCCTACAAGGTCAACGGCATGGAGCTGACCGACGCCACCCGCGACGCCCTCGAAGGGGCCGGCCACGCCGCCCAGGGCAAGGGGCTGACCGTCGAACTCGGCGGCGACGCCCTCCAGACCATGCCGGAGACCGGCGCGGGCGAGATCGTCGGCGTGGTCATCGCGGGCATCGTCCTCGTCGTCACCTTCGGCTCGCTCGTCGCCGCCGGACTGCCGCTGCTCACCGCCCTCATCGGCGTCGGCGTCGGCGTCTCCAGCATCACCGCCCTCGCCAGCGTCCTCGACCTGGGCAGCACCACCTCCACGCTCGCCATGATGATCGGCCTCGCCGTCGGCATCGACTACGCCCTCTTCATCGTCTCCCGCTACCGGGCCGAACGGGCCGACGGGCGGAGCCAGGAGGAGGCCGCGGGCCGCGCCACCGGCACCGCCGGATCGGCCGTCGTCTTCGCCGGCCTCACCGTCGTCATCGCCCTCGTCGGCCTCGCCGTCGTCAACATCCCGATGCTGACGAAGATGGGCTTCGCCGCCGCCGGCACCGTCGTCATCGCCGTCCTCATCGCCCTCACCCTGATCCCGGCCCTGCTCGGCTTCGCCGGCGACAAGGTCCTCGGCCGCAAGCAGCGCAAGGCCCCCGCCGGGGAGACCGCGAAGACCGCGAAGGAGGAGAAGCCGAACGCGGGCACCCGCTGGGCGCGCTTCGTCATCCGCCGCCCCGTCCTCGTCCTGGTCCTCGGCGTCCTCGGCCTCGGCGCGATCGCCGTCCCGGCCGCCTCCCTGGAGATGGGCCTGCCCGACGACGGCGTCAAGCCGGTCTCCACCAGCGAGCGCCGCGCCTACGACCTGCTCTCCGACGGCTTCGGCCCCGGCTTCAACGGCCCGCTGCTCGTCGTCGTCGACGGCGACAAGGCCACCGCCGACCGCACCGTCAGCACCATCAAGAAGCTCGACGGCTGGGCCGCGGTCACCCCCGCCACCCCGAACAAGGCCGGCGACGCCGCCATGATCACGGTGATCCCGAAGGACCGCCCGTCCTCCGCCGCCACCGAGAACCTCGTCCACGACATCCGCGGCGCCACCGGCGACGACGTCCTCGTCACCGGCGCCACCGCCATGAACATCGACTTCTCGCAGAAGATGAACGACGCCCTGGTGCCCTACCTGGCCCTCGTCGTCGGCCTCGCCTTCGTCCTGCTGACCCTCGTCTTCCGCTCGGTCCTGGTGCCGCTCAAGGCCGCCCTCGGCTTCCTCCTCTCGGTGGTCGCCGCCCTCGGCGCCGTCGTCGCGGTCTTCCAGTGGGGCTGGCTCGGCAGCCTGTTCGGCGTCGAGCAGACCGGCCCGATCATGTCGATGATGCCGATCTTCATGGTGGGCGTCGTCTTCGGCCTGGCCATGGACTACGAGGTCTTCCTCGTCACCCGGATGCGGGAGGCGTACGTCCACGGCGAGCGGCCCGGCGAGGCCATCGTCACCGGCTTCCGGCACAGCGCCCGGGTCGTCACCGCCGCCGCCGTCATCATGATCGCCGTCTTCTCCGGCTTCATCGGCATGAGCGACCAGATGATCAAGATGATCGGCTTCGGCCTCGCCGTCGCCGTCCTCTTCGACGCCTTCGTGGTCCGCATGGCGATCGTCCCCGCCGTGCTCGCCCTCCTCGGCCACAAGGCGTGGTGGCTGCCGAAGTGGCTGGACCGCGCCCTGCCCGACGTGGACGTCGAGGGCGAGAAGCTGACCGCCCACGAGGAACCGGCCCCCGCGCCCGAACTCGTGAAGGTCTGACCCCCGAAGAACCCCGGGGCCGCCCCTGAGCGGGGGGCGCGCCCCGGACCGCGCCGGGACCGTGGGGACGGGGCACCGACGCGGCCGCACGCCGCCGGCACGTCACGAAGGACGACGTACCGGCGGCGTCCGCGCGCGGGGGGCGGGGCGGTGAGGGCGGGGGTGCGGTGCGAGCGGCCCCGGTCAGCGCGGGGGCTCAGCGCGGGGCGAGGGGCGCGGCCGGCGCGCCCACCGCGTACGTGTGCTTCAGGAAGCGGTTCAGGGCGGTGTTGTCGAACTGGACGACCTCGACGCCGTCCTCGCCGTGGAACTCGACCACCGTCTGGACCCGCCCGCACGGCCAGACCGCGATGTCGCCCCGGTGGGCCGGGGCCCGCAGCCCGTCCTCCAGGAGGGCGCGCGGGAAGGACCACTCGACCCCGCCCGGCAGGACGAAGCGGACGGTCGCGGGGGAGAAGCCGGGGTCGTAGCGGAGGACGACGGGGACGGCCCGGGAGACGGGCGCGTCACCGGCCAGCCGGCCCCGGGCGCGGTCGGTGACCACACCGCCGCCCGTGCCGTCGTCGCTGACCTGGTGCATGGCGCGGCTCCTCACCGTGGGGTGCGATTTGCTGCTCAATGCCAGATTCTTCCCCCGTCCCACCCGCCCCATGCGTGACGTGTCCGGACTCACACCGGCCGTCTTGTGGTCCGGACGCTCTTGCGAGCCGTTCGCAACTGCGCTCATCATTCGGGTCGTGCATGTACCTGACGGATTCATCAACGCCCCCGTATCGGCCGCCGCCGGTGTCGTCGCCGCCGGCGCCGTCGCCGTCAGCCTCCGCGGTGCCCGCAAGGAACTCGACGAGCGGGCCGCCCCGCTCGCCGGGCTCGTCGCGGCCTTCATCTTCGCGGTCCAGATGCTCAACTTCCCGGTCGCCGCCGGAACCAGCGGCCACCTCCTCGGCGGTGCCCTCGCCGCCGTCCTCGTCGGACCCTGGACCGGCGTCCTCTGCGTCGCCGTCGTCCTCCTCATGCAGGGCGTCCTCTTCGCCGACGGCGGCCTCACCGCCCTCGGCGTCAACATCACGGTCATGGGCGTCACCACCGTCGTCGTCGCCTGGGCCGTCTTCCGGGGCCTGCGGCTCGTCCTGCCCCGCACCCGGGGCGGCGTCACCGCCGCGACCTTCGTCGCCGCCGCCGTCTCCGTACCGGCCTCGGCCACCGTCTTCACCCTGGTCTACGCCGTCGGCGGCACCACGGACGTGCCCGTCGGCAAGGTCCTCACCGCCATGCTCGGCGTCCACGTCCTCATCGGCGTCGGCGAGGCCGTCATCACCGCGCTGACCGTCGGCGCCGTCCTCGCCGTCCGCCCCGACCTCGTCCACGGCGCCCGCGGCCTCACCGCCCCGCTCAAGCTCCGCGTCGGCGGCGAACTCGTCGACGCCGTCCCGGCCGCCGCCCCTGAGCCCGCCCGCGCCGGCTCCCCGAAGAAGCTGTGGGCCGGCGGCCTCCTCACCGCCCTCGTCCTCGCCGGCGTCGTCTCCTTCTACGCCTCCGCCAGCCCCGACGGCCTGGAGAAGGTCGCCGCCGACCAGGGCATCGACGCCAAGGCCGAGGAGCACGCCGCCGCCGACTCCCCGCTCGCCGACTACGGCGTCCGCGGCATCGGCTCGGCCCGCCTCTCCGGCGGTCTCGCCGGCGTCATCGGCGTGACCGCCACCCTCGCCGTCGGCACCGGAGCCTTCTGGATCACCCGCCGCCGCCGCGCGGCCGGGAGCGGCGCCGACGCGGGCGCCGACTCCGGGGCCCGGGTCTGAGATGGGGGCCGGACACGCCCACCGGCTCTACCGGCGGGGGGACTCGCCGGTCCACCGGCTGCCCCCGCACACCAAGCTCGCCGCCGTCCTCGGCTTCGTGCTCGTCGTGGTCACCACCCCGCGCGAGGCCGTCTGGGCCTTCGCCCTCTACGCGGCCCTGCTCGCCGGGGTCGCCGCACGCGCCCGCGTGCCCGCCGGATTCGTCCTGCGGCGGCTCGCCATCGAGATCCCGTTCGTCGCCTTCGCCGTCCTCATGCCCTTCGTGGTGCCCGGCGAGTCGACGACCGTCCTCGGCGTCTCCCTCAGCGTCCCCGGCCTGTGGGGCGCCTGGAACGTCCTCGCCAAGGGCACCCTCGGCGTCGCCGCCTCCGTGCTCCTCGCCGCCACCACCGAACTGCGCGACCTGGTCCTCGGCCTCCAGCGCCTCGGCCTGCCGTCCCTGCTCGTCCAGATCGCCTCCTTCATGATCCGGTACGGGGACGTCATCACCGACGAGATGCGCCGGATGTCCGTCGCCCGCCGCTCCCGCGGCTTCGAGGCGCGCGGCGTCCGCCACTGGGGCGTCCTCGCCAAGTCCGCCGGCGCCCTCTTCATCCGCTCCTACGAGCGCGGCGAACGCGTCCACCTCGCCATGGTCAGCCGCGGCTACACCGGCACCATGCCCCTCCTCGACGAGCGGCCCGCCACCCGCGCCCAGTGGGCCGGCGCCCTGGCCCTGCCGCTCGCCGCCCTGCCGCTCTGCCTCTTCGCCCTCCTGGGCTGAACCGGGACGACCACGATGACCAGCACCCCCTCCCTCGACGTGCGCGGCCTCGCCTACGCCTACCCCGACGGCCACCAGGCCCTCTTCGGCGTCGACCTCACCCTCGGCCGCGGCGAACGGGTCGCCCTGCTCGGCCCCAACGGCGCCGGCAAGACCACCCTCGTCCTCCACCTCAACGGCATCCTCACCGCCGGCGCGGGCACCGTCACCGTCGCCGGACTGCCCGTCGGCAGGAAGCACATGGCGGAGATCCGGCGCAAGGTCGGCATCGTCTTCCAGGACCCCGACGACCAGCTCTTCATGCCGACCGTCCGCGAGGACGTCGCCTTCGGACCGGCCGCGGCGGGCCTGCGCGGCGCCGCGCTCGACGCGGTCGTCGCACGGGCCCTCGACCGGGTCGGCATGGGCGAGTACGCCGACCGGCCCCCGCACCACCTGTCCTTCGGCCAGCGCCGCCGGGTCGCCGTCGCCACCGTCCTCGCCGGCGAGCCCGAGATCCTCGTCCTCGACGAACCCTCCTCCAACCTGGACCCGGCCTCCCGCCGCGAGCTCGCCGACGTGCTCCGCTCCCTGGACGTCACCGTCCTCATGGTCACCCACGACCTGCCGTACGCCCTGGAACTGTGCCCGCGCTCGCTGATCCTCAGCGAGGGCGTCATCGCCGCCGACGGGCCGACCCGCGAGATCCTCTCCGACGAGGAGCTCATGACCCGCCACCGCCTCGAACTGCCCTACGGCTTCGTGCCCGGCTCCGTCGCCTGAACCGACCTGAGACCATGGATCCCGTTCGTACGAAAGGATGAGTGGGTCGGGTGGACGTCCAGGGCACGGTGGCACCGGGCTGGGAACCGGTCGCGGACGCGTTCCGCCGCAACTTCGAGCAGCGCGGCGAGCGCGGCGCGGCCGTCGCCGTGCACCACGACGGCACGAAGGTCGTCGACCTGTGGGCGGGCACCCGCGACGCCGACACCCCGGCCCAGGACCCCGCCGGTACGGCCTCCGGCCCGGGCGGCACGGCCTTTGGTTCCGGCGGTACGGACCCTGGTCCCGGCGGCACGGGCTCTGGTTCCGGCGGTACGCCCCCCGGCCCGGGCGCTCCGGACCCCGCTTACGGCGGTACGGCCCCCGGCCCCGGCGGCACGATCCCCACGGCTCCCGGTCCCGCCGCCGCGGCTCCCTGGGCCGAGGACACCGCGCAGGTCGTCCGCTCCGCCACCAAGGGCATCGCGGCGACCGTCCCGCTCCTGCTCCACCAGCGCGGACTGCTCGACCTGGACGCCCCGGTGGCCGCGTACTGGCCCGAGTTCAAGACCGCGGGCAAGGAGCGGGTGACGGTACGGCAGCTCCTCGCGCACCGGGCCGGGCTCCCCGTCCTCGACCGGCCCCTGAGCCTCGCCGAGGCCGCCGACCCGGAGGCCGCCGGAGCCGCCCTCGCCACCCAGGCCCCCGCCTGGGAACCCGGCACCGACCACGGCTACCACGCCCACACCTTCGGCCTGCTCCTCTCCGCCCTCGTCCACCGCGTCACCGGCCGCACCCTCGGCCGCTGGACCGCCGAGGAGATCGCCGCCCCGCTCGGCCTCGACCTGTGGATCGGCCTGCCCGCCGCCCAGGCCCACCGGGTGGGCCGGATCGCCCCCGTGGACGCCCCCGAGGAGGCGGGCGCGCTCCGGCTGCGCGCCAAGCGCTCGGTGACCGAGGCGTACGCGAACCCGGACTCGCTCACCCGCCGCGCCTTCGCCGTCATCGACCCCGCCCCCGACGAGAACGACCCGGCCTACCGGGCGGCCGAACTCCCCGCCTCGGCCGGCATCGCCACCGCCCGCTCCCTCTCCCGCTTCTACGCGGCCACCCTCGCCCCGCTCCCCGACGGCGGCCCCCGCCTCTTCGCCCCCGCCACCCTCACCCTCGCCCGCACCGAGGAGTCCGCGGGACCCGACCGGGTCCTCCTGGTCGGCACCCGCTTCGGCCCCGGCTTCATGCTGCACGGCCCCGCCTGCCCGCTCCTCGGCCCCACCTCCTTCGGCCACCCCGGCCGCGGCGGCTCCCTCGCCTTCGCCGACCCCGAGTCCGGCACCGCCTTCGCCTACGTCACCAACGGCATGCGGAAGACGGTCACGGCGGATCCGCGCGCCCAGGCCCTGGTGAAGGCGGTCAAGTCTTTGCTCTGATGGGGCGCATGAAGCGCTTCGACGGACAGACGGCACTGATCACGGGCGCGGGCAGCGGCATCGGCGCGGCGACCGCCCGGCGGCTCGCGGCGGAGGGCGCGCGGGTCCTCGTCACGGACATCGACTAGGAGGCGGCGAAGCGGGTCGCCGCCGACCTGCCCGGCGCGGTCCCGCACCGCCTCGACATCACCGACGCGGCGGCGGTCGAGACCCTCTTCGCCGGCCTCCCCGCCCTCCACACCCTCGTCAACAACGCCTTCGTCCCCTTCGTCGACGACCCCGGCGAGAACTGGCGCCGCCAGCTCGACGGCACCCTCCTCGGCGCCGTCCGCTGCGCCCGCGCCGCCCTCCCGCACCTGGCCGCGGCCGACGGCGCCGGCTCGGTCGTCACCATCGGCTCGGTCAACGCCGAGGCCGACTTCGGCGACCACGCCTACAGCGCCGCGAAGGCCGCCCTGGGCTCCTTCACCCGCACCCTCGCCGGCGAGGCGGCCCCGCTCGGCGTCCGCGTCAACCAGATCAACCCCGGCACCATCGCCACCCCCGCCTGGGCCGGCAAGGAACCCGAACTCGCCGCCCTCGCCGCCCGCGCCTACCCCCTCGGCCGCGTCGGCACCCCCGACGACATCGCCGCCGCCGTCGCCTTCCTCGCCTCCCCCGACGCCTCCTGGATCACCGGCACCACCCTCCGCGTCGACGGCGGCCTCCTCGCCGTCCACACCCACTTCCGCGAGATCGTGGGCGACCACTGACCCGAACTCAGGCCCCGGCCACCAGCCGCCCCGTGAACCCCCGGCCCCGCAGCCGCTCGTAGGCGGCGGTCACCGGGGCTCCCGGGGTGCCGGTGGGGTCACGCCGTGCGTTCGCGGAGGTCCGTGAGGGTGGCGTTCGCGTGGGTGATCAGGTCCTTCGGGGGGAGGGCGAAGACCGAGTGGGGGGTGCCGGCGGCGGCCCAGACGAGGGGGTGGTCGAGGAGGGCCTCGTCGGCGAGGACGCGGGTCCGGGTGCGGTGGCCGAAGGGCGGCACGCCGCCGATGGCGTAGCCGGTGGTCTCGCGGACGACGCGGGCGTCGGCGCGGGTGACCTCCGTCGCGCCCAGCGCCTCCCGCACCCGCTCGACGTCGACCCGGGACGAGCCGTCCATCAGGACCAGCACGGGCACCCCGTCGGCGGCGAAGATCAGGGACTTGACGATCTCGGAGACCGCGCAGCCGATCGCGTCGGCGGCCTGCTGCGCGGTGCGGGTCTCGTCGGGGAAGCGGCGGACCTCGACGTCGAGGCCGAGGTCGGCCAGGGCGGCGGCGAAGAGGGGGTGGGCGGGGGAGGGGGCCGGGGTGGCGTCGGTCGTCATGCCCGCACCGTAGCGGCGGGCGCCGGGGGCGTGCGATGGCTTTCCGCTCCCCGGACCCCGTCCTCCCGCGCGGGTCAGCTTGCCTTCAGGACCGTCGCCACCACCTTGCCCGCCGCGTCGCCGCCGTGGCCGCCGGAGTCGACGACGGCCGCCGCCGCGAGGTCGCCGGAGTAGCCGGTGAACCAGCTGTTCGAGGTGGCCTGGTTGTTGACCTCGGCCGAGCCGGTCTTGGCGCCCTTCGGGCTCGGGACGGAGGCCATCGCCTCGGTCGCCGTGCCGGCGGAGGAGGTGGCGGCGGCCCGCATCAGCGTCCGCAGCCCGCTGGCGACGTCGCCCGGCAGCCGCTCGGCCGTGGCGAACTCGCGCCCGTCGAGGTCCCGGGGGACCAGGTAGGGCTGCTTGAAGCCGCCGTCCTTCACGGTCGCCGAGATGGACGCCATGTTGAGCGCGTTCATGGTGATGCGGCCCTGCCCGATGTACGAGGCGGCGGTCTCGGTGCCGCTGGACTCGGGCACGGAGCCGTCCGTGGTCCGCACGCCGATCGACCACGTCGCGCCGATGCCGAACCACTTGCGGGCGGTGTCGCCGAGCGCCGTGTTGTAGACGCCCTTGGCCTTGAGGGGCGTGATCGCCTTGATGAAGGCGGTGTTGCAGGACCGGGCGAAGGCGTTGGTGAGGTTGCCCGTGGTGGTGAAATTGTTCAGGTTCCGGAAGGTGTAGCCGTCCCACGGCACGGTCGCCGGACACTCCACCGCCGTGTTCGGCCCGGCGATCCCGTACCGCATCATCATCGCCGCCGTCACGATCTTCATCGTGGAGCCGGGGGCCTGCCCGCCCTCGAAGGCCGTGTTGAAGCCGGTGGCGGGGCTGTTGGCGACCGCCCGTATCGCGCCCGTCGACGGCTCGATCGCGGTGACGGCCGCCGTTCCGTACGCTTTCACCGCCTTCTCCGCCGCCGCCTGCACGCCCGCGTCGATCGTCGTCCTCAGCTCGCCGGGCTTGCCGGCGGAGAGGACGACGAGGGTGCTGGTCGGCGTGCCGTCGGCGCGCTCGATCCAGGTCTCCACGCCCGCCCGGCCGCCCGCCTTGTCGCCGTACCGCTGGCGCAGCGCGTCCAGGACGGGGGCGAGCGAGGGGTACTTCTCCGGGGACAGCTCGACGCCCTCGTGGTCGACGGCCTTGACCGGCGGGGTCTTCGCCGTGCCGGTCCGCAGCGTCGCGCCGGCCGTCAGCTTCGGGTGCAGGACGGCCGGAGCCCACCGCACCAGCGGCCGGCCGGTCGACTCGCCCCGTACGACGGTGAGTTGGGAGGCGTACGTCCACGGCTTCGACACGCCGTCATGGGTGAGCGTGGCCTTCACGGTGAACGGCACGGTCGTCCCCGTCGGCGTCCCCGGCGTGATCACCGCCTGGGAGACCCCCGCCCCCTCCTTGTACGCGGCGATCGCGGGGCCCGCCGTCACCGGATCGTTCGTCAACTGCCCCGCCCGGTCGGCCTCCCCCGCGGCCCAGGCGGCGAGGAAGTCCCGCGCGGTGCCGGTGACCTCCTCCAGCGTCACCGGCCCGCTCCTGGGCGCCCCGGCCTCCTTCGTCCCGACGTCGGAGGACCCCCCGGTCACTCCGTTCCAGAGGTTGTAGCCCCCGTATCCGACGCCGCCCGCGACGACGACGAACACGCCCCCGACGATCGCGACCTTCGCTCCACTGCGCATGACTGCGTTCCCCTCCCCGTGTGGACCCACGAGTCAAGCAGCCGTTCGAGACGACTGTCGAGGATCAAGGGGCGAACGAGACAGGAGAGAGACCGATTCTCGCCCCCCGCGAGGGCTTGACCCCGGGGCGCGCACGGGGAAGGCGGGGCGGAGAAGTGTGTGGCGGCCACGGATGTCGGGTCACGAAACCGCCACACGGAGAGTGAGATAACCGCAACCGCCCGCCCGCATCAAGCGGACCCGGGACGCCCCGGCCCGGGCCCGAAGGCGGAGGAAAGGAACGATTCCCCCGCCCGGGGACGAGGACGCACGGAGAACCCGCAGGTGAGCGGCACAGAACACCCCCCGAAGACCGGACCCCGCATTTCACCCCATCGAGTGAGCACCCGCCCTCGCACCGCCAGGATGCCCCGCATGCCCTGACGACGGCCCCGCCCGGCTTCGCGACCACGGTCCGGGCCTTTCTCGGCTTCCTGCGACGGCGCCCACCGGCGCTCACCGCAGACGGCAGAGGGGGCGCGACCATCGGTCGCGCCCCCTCGTCATGTCCGCCCCGCTAGACCCAGGTGTCCAGCCACATCCGGGCCCGCCAGTCCTCCAGCGGGATCGGGGTGGCCGTGTAGATGGGCCAGAAGTAGATGAAGTTCCAGACGATCAGGAGGACCAGGCAGCCGGCGGCCACCGCGCCGAAGGTGCGGCGGCGTTCCGAGGAGCCCTTGGGGCCGATGATCGCGCCGGTCATCATCGCCACCGCCAGGCACAGGTAGGGGACGAAGACGACGGCGTAGAAGAGGAAGATCGTGCGCTCCTGGTACAGGAACCAGGGGACCCAGCCCGCCGCGACCGCGCAGGCGATCGCGCCGGCCCGCCAGTCGCGGCGGAAGGCCCAGCGCCAGAGGACGTACAGGAGGGCGAAGCAGGCGGCCCACCACAGCAGCGGGGTGCCGAGGGCGAGGATCTCCTGGGCGCACTTCTCCTTCGCGGAGGCCGGGCAGCCGGCGGTGCCGGGCGCGGGGGACTCGTAGAAGTAGGAGACGGGGCGGCCGAGGACGATCCAGGACCAGGGGTTCGACTCGTACGTGTGGGGCGAGGTGAGCCCCACGTGGAACTGGTACACCCCGTACTCGTAGTGCCACAGGCTCCGCAGCCACTCCGGCAGCCACGACCAGAAGCCGCCGCCGTTCGGCATCGCGTCCTGCTTCGCGGCCCAGGTGCGGAAGTAGCCGTTGTCGGTGGCGAGCCAGCCCGACCAGGTCGCCAGGTACGTGGCGATCGCCACCGGCACCACCGACACGAACGCCGGCACCAGGTCCTTCTTCAGCACCGACAGGTACGGGCGGACCGCGCCGGCCGTGCGCCGGGCGCCGATGTCCCACAGGACCGTCATCAGGCCGAAGGCGGCCATCACGTACAGGCCGTTCCACTTGGTGCCCGCCGCGAGGCCCAGCATCACGCCGGCCGCGATCCGCCACGGCCGCCAGCCCAGCCGCAGCGTCTCCGCGATCTCCGCGTCCGGCCGCAGCACCCCCTCCTCGTCCACCGGCAGCGCGGCCGCCAGTCTGCGCCGGGACCGGTCGCGGTCCAGGATCAGGCAGCCGAACGCGGCCAGCACGAAGAACATCAGCACCTGGTCGAGCAGGGCCGTGCGGCTCATCACGAAGTGCAGGCCGTCCACGGCGAGCAGCAGGCCCGCCAGGCAGCCGAGGAAGGTGGAGCGGAAGAGGCGGCGGCCGATCCGGCACAGCATCAGGACGGAGAGCGTCCCGAGCAGCGCCACCATGAACCGCCAGCCGAACGGCTCGAAGCCGAAGATCTTCTCGCCGAGGCCGATGACCCACTTGCCCATGGGCGGGTGGACGACGTAGCCCGGGTCGGTGGGGATGAGGACCGAGCCGGGATCCTTGAGGATCGTCTTGTCGATGTCCTTGGGCCACGCCCCCTCGTAGCCCCGGTTGACCAGGGCCCACGCGTCCTTGGCGTAGTACGTCTCGTCGAATATCACCGCGTGCGGCTTGCCCAGGTTCCAGAACCTGAGCACGCCCGCGATCGCCGCCACCAGCAGCGGGCCGCCCCACGCGGACAGCCGCCACAGCCGGTCGGCGGCGGCCGGGCCGAGCCCGAGCAGCGCCGTCACCCGCGGCGACGGCCGGGTGTAGGGCGGATCGAGCCGGTCCCGGGTGCCGAGGGCGAGGGTGCCGGCGGCGGGCGGGCGGTAGCCGAAGCGCCGCAGCCGGAGCTGCCACGAAGGGGGCTCGGCCGCGGGCGGGGCCGTGGAGTGCTGGCCCTCCAGGGCCTCGGGTGCGGTACGGGTCACCGCGCCATCGTAGGGACTGCTTCTGTGCGCGTCGCCTGTCCGGGCGGGGCGGCGCCCGAGTCCGCCCACCCTACCGGCGGGTCGGGTCCGTTCCGTCCCCCTTTTTTCGTACGGCCCCGGCGTCCGTCCCGGCACCCTTCCACGCGGGCGCACGCGCGTGCCGACCCGGCGGGGGCGGTCCGGGGGCCGCTCCTGGGAGGATGGGGGCGTGACAGGAACGCTGGTACTCGCAGGCACCCCCATCGGCGACATCGCGGACGCCCCGCCCCGGCTCGCCGCCGAGCTGGAGCGCGCGGACG
Organism: Streptomyces termitum; assembly: GCF_014650175.1. Lineage (GTDB taxonomy): Bacteria > Actinomycetota > Actinomycetes > Streptomycetales > Streptomycetaceae > Streptomyces > Streptomyces termitum. Next base: position 189,449 of record NZ_BMUL01000011.1, on the reverse strand, counting down.
TCGTCGCCGCCGAGGACACCCGACGGCTGCGCGGGCTGACCCGCGCGCTCGGCGTGCACACCACCGGCCGGGTGGTCTCCTACTTCGAGGGCAACGAGTCGGCCCGCACGCCCGAGCTGGTCGAGGCGCTGGCCGGCGGGGCCCGGGTGCTGCTGGTCACCGACGCGGGCATGCCGTCCGTCTCCGACCCCGGCTACCGGCTGGTCGCCGCCGCCGTCGAGCGGGACATCAAGGTCACCGCCGTGCCCGGCCCGTCCGCCGTGCTCACCGCGCTCGCCCTGTCCGGGCTCCCCGTGGACCGCTTCTGCTTCGAGGGCTTCCTGCCGAGGAAGGCGGGGGAGCGGCTGGGCCGGCTGCGGGAGGTCGCGGCCGAGCGGCGCACCCTCGTCTACTTCGAGGCGCCGCACCGGGTCGACGACACGCTCGCCGCGATGGCCGAGGTGTTCGGCGCGGACCGCCGGGCCGCCGTCTGCCGGGAGCTGACCAAGACGTACGAGGAGGTCAGGCGGGGCCCGCTGGGCGAGCTCGCGGTCTGGGCGAAGGACGGCGTGCGCGGCGAGATCACCGTCGTCGTCGAGGGCGCCCCCGAGACCGGCCCCGAGGAACTGGACGCGGCCGAGCTGGTGCGCAGGGTGCGGGTGCGCGAGGAGGCGGGGGAGCGGCGCAAGGAGGCGATCGCGGCCGTCGCCGCCGACGCGGGCCTGCCCAAGCGGGAGGTGTTCGATGCCGTCGTCGCGGCAAAGAACGCGCAGGGAGAAAGCAGCGGAAAGGCCCCGTAAAAGGTAAAGGACTAACCTGGAAGGCAAAGCCGGAACCGGCGTCGGGAATCGCTCCCGGGCGGTTGGCAAGGGAACGCCAAAAAGCCCTCCACGGTCCCTCCATGGTTTTCTCCGTGCTGATGCGCTCCGGCCCGAAAAGGCGTCCACTGGACCAGTGGAGAGGAGCTGGGCATGAGCGAGACCACCGGCACCGGAACGCCCGTCGTCCATGAGGCGTACGCCTTCGCCTGCATGAGGTGCGGCTACGGCTGGGAGCAGTCCTACGAGATCGAGCACCACACCGACGCGCGCGGAGCCGCGTTCGTCGTCTACAAGGCGGACGGGGAGCGGGTTCCCTCGCCGCTCTCGAATCCGACCTGCATGAACTGCGGCGGGCACGTCGTGCGCATCATGCGCGCGGGGCAGGTGTCCACCGTGCTCGACCTGATCGCGTCCATGGAGCACCACGGGCACCCCGCCAAGGAGGCCCCGCCGGTGGGCGCGGCCGGTCCCATCGGGCAGGAGCTGACGGAACCGGCGGGCGGCGAGACCCCGCCGGTGCCGCACCACTGGCACCTGTCGGACCTGCTGCACCCCTTCCGGTCGCGCCGCTGAACCGCCGGCGGCCCGCCCCGGCCCCGTACGGGGCGCCCCGGCGCCTCGTACGATCGGGGCCATGAGTGCCAAGGACGCCCCGCCGCCGCTGCCCGAACCCCTCCTCGTGGAGGTCGCGGACTCGCACACCCACCTGGACATGCAGTCCGGCACCGTCGAGGAGGCGCTGGAGAAGGCCGCCGCCGTCGGCGTGACGACGGTCGTGCAGGTCGGCTGCGACGTGAAGGGCTCCCGCTGGGCCGCCGAGACCGCCGCCGCCCACGCCCGCGTCCACGCGGCCGTCGCCCTGCACCCCAACGAGGCCCCCAGGATCGTCCTCGGCGACCCCGACGGCTGGTCGCGGCAGGGCGCGCGGGAGGCGGGCGGCGACGCGGCGCTCGACGACGCGCTCGCCGAGATCGACCGCCTCGCCGCCCTCCCGCACGTCCTCGGCGTCGGCGAGACCGGCCTCGACTTCTTCCGCACCGGCCCCGAGGGCATGGCCGCGCAGGAGCGCTCCTTCCGCGCCCACATCGAGATCGCCAAGCGGCACGGCAAGACCCTCGTCATCCACGACCGCGAGGCGCACGCCGACGTCCTGCGGGTCCTCGACGAGGAGGGCGCCCCCGACCGGACCGTCTTCCACTGCTACTCCGGCGACGCCGCCATGGCCGAGATCTGCGCCGCCGAGGGCTACTACATGTCCTTCGCCGGGAACGTCACCTTCAAGAACGCCCAGCCGCTGCGGGACGCGCTCGCCGTCGCCCCCCTCGACCGGATCCTCGTGGAGACCGACGCGCCCTTCCTGACCCCGGCGCCCTTCCGGGGCCGCCCGAACGCCCCGTACCTCGTCCCCGTCACCGTGCGGGCGATGGCCGGGGTGCGCGGCATCGACGAGAACGCGATGGCGGAGGCGCTCGCCGCGAACACCGCCCGCGCCTTCGCCTACTGACGGCCGCCCGGCGGCGGTGATCGGTGCACGGCCCCGCCGCCGGAGCCGTACACCGGTCACCGATCCATAACGGTTACGGTGCGTGCCCGCGCCGTCATGGAGAGTGAGCAGCAGCGGGGCTAGGGTCCCGGCCTCGTGAGCACTTCCCAGGCCGGCGCCGCCCCGGGCGGGCACCGCACCGCGCCCCCGCCGTCCTTCCACGAACAGCCCACCCTGACGGCGCCCCTCGCGCCGCCCGCCCCGACCCCGCCCGCCGTGCCCCCGCGGGGCCCGCGCGCCGCCGCCCGGCGCGGGGCGCGCCGCCGCCGCCCCGCCCGGCCGCCGGCCGACGGACTGCGCCGGCTCCTCCCACAGGCCCTCGTCGTCGCCTTCCTCGCCGGCGGCACCAGCGCCTTCGTCGCCGACGACAAGGACATCCGGCTCTCCGTCGACGGCGTCCCGCGCACCCTGCACACCTTCTCCGACGACGTGCGGGAGCTGCTCGCGGAGGAGGGGCTCGCCGTCGGCGCGCACGACCTCCTCGCCCCCGCCCCCGGCGAGCCCCTCGCCGCCGGCGACGAGGTCGTCCTGCGCCACGGCCGGCCGGTCTCCCTCACCGTCGACGGCCACCACCGCCGGGTGTGGACCACCGCCGACACCGTGGACGGCGCGCTGCGCCAGCTCGGCGTCCGGGCCGAGGGCGCGCTCCTCTCGGTCTCCCGCTCCGCCGCCGTCTCCCGCACCGGCCTCACCCTCGACGTGCGCACCGAACGCGCGGTCACCTTCCTCGCGGACGGCCGCGAGCGGACCGTCCGCACCAACGCCGCCACCGTCACCGAGGCCCTCGACGAGGCCGGGATCACCCTCGGCCCCGAGGACACGACCTCCGTCCCCGGCGGCTCCTTCCCCCGCGACGGGCAGACCGTCACCGTGCTCCGCGTCACCGCCTCCACGCGGACCCGCGAGGAGCCGGTCCCGTACGCCGTCGAGCGGGTCCGCGACCCGGGGCTGTCCGCCGGCACCGAGGTCGTCGACCGGCAGGGCGTACCGGGCCTGCGCCGGATCACGTACCGCGTCCGCACCGTCAACGGCGTCGCCGGGCGGCCCCGGCGCACCGGCGAGGAGATCGTCCGCGCCCCCGTCTCCCGCCGGGTCCGGACCGGCACCCGCCCACTGCCCTCCTCCGTCTCCGGCGCCGACGGCCTGAACTGGGCGGCCCTCGCCGCCTGCGAGTCCGGCGGCCGCCCCACCGCCGTCGACCCCTCCGGCACCTACGGCGGCCTCTACCAGTTCGACCCCGCCACCTGGCGCTCCCTCGGCGGCACCGGCACCGCCCAGGACGCGCCCGCCGCCGAGCAGACCCACCGGGCGAAGAAGCTGTACGTGCTGCGGGGCACGGCCCCCTGGCCGCACTGCGGACGGCGGCTCCTCCCGTGAGCGGCCCGGCGGGGCCTTAGGCTGTACCGGTGAGCACCACCACCGGCCCCGACGGCCCCGACGCCCTCCTCGGCCCCGCCGACATCCGTGAGCTGGCCGCCGCCCTCGGCGTGCGCCCCACGAAGCAGAAGGGCCAGAACTTCGTCATCGACGCCAACACCGTCCGGCGGATCGTCCGCACCGCCGAGGTGCGCCCCGACGACGTCGTCGTCGAGGTGGGGCCCGGCCTCGGCTCCCTGACCCTGGCCCTCCTGGAGGCCGCCGACCGGGTCACCGCCGTCGAGATCGACGACGTGCTCGCCGCCGCCCTGCCGGCGACGATCGAGGCCCGGATGCCCGCCCGCAAGGACCGCTTCGCGCTGGTCCACTCCGACGCGATGCTCGTGCGGGAGCTGCCGGGCCCGCAGCCCACCGCGCTCGTCGCGAACCTGCCGTACAACGTGGCCGTGCCGGTCCTGCTGCACATGCTGGACCGCTTCCCGACCATCGAGCGGACCCTCGTCATGGTCCAGGCCGAGGTCGCCGACCGGCTCGCCGCCCGCCCCGGGAACAAGGTGTACGGCGTCCCCTCCGTGAAGGCCAACTGGTACGCCGAGGTCAAGCGCGCCGGCTCCATCGGCCGCAACGTCTTCTGGCCCGCGCCCAACGTCGACTCCGGGCTCGTCTCCCTGGTCCGCCGCGCCGAGCCGGTCGACACCACCGCCACCAAGGCGGAGGTCTTCGCGGTCGTCGACGCGGCCTTCGCGCAGCGCCGCAAGACCCTGCGGGCCGCCCTCGCCGGCTGGGCCGGCTCCCCGGCCGCCGCCGAGGAGGCCCTGGTCAAGGCCGGCATCTCGCCGCAGGCCCGCGGCGAGGCCCTGACCGTGGAGGAGTTCGCCCGGATCGCGGAGGCGAAGGCGTGAGCGGAGGCCAAGGCATGAGCGGCGGTACGGGCACGGCCCCGGGCGCGGCCTCCGGTACGGCCCCCGGTGTGACCGTGCGGGTCCCCGCCAAGGTCAACGTCCAGCTCGCCGTCGGCGCCGCCCGTCCCGACGGCTTCCACGACCTGGCCAGCGTCTTCCTCGCCGTCTCCCTGTACGACGAGGTCACCGCCGCCCCCGCCGACCGGTTGACGGTCACCTGCGAGGGGCCCGACGCGGACCGGGTGCCGCTCGACCGCACCAACCTCGCCGCCCGCGCCGCCGAACTCCTCGCCGCCCGGCACGGCCTGGACCCCGCCGTCCGCCTGCACATCCGCAAGGCGATCCCGGTCGCCGGCGGCATGGCCGGCGGCAGCGCGGACGGCGCCGCCGCCCTCCTGGCCTGCGACGCCCTCTGGGGCCTGGCCACCCCCCGCGCCACCCTCCTCGACCTCTGCGCCGAACTCGGCTCGGACGTCCCCTTCAGCCTGGTCGGCGGCGCCGCGCTCGGCCTCGGGCGCGGCGAGCGGCTGACGGAGCTGCCCGTCGGCGGCACCTTCCACTGGGTCTTCGCGGTCGCCGACGGCGGCCTGTCCACCCCGGTCGTCTTCGGCGCCTTCGACCGCCTCGCGGAAGGCCGGGACATTCCCGTCCCGGCCGCCTCCCCGGCGCTCCTCGACGCCCTCGCCGACGGCGACACCACCGCCCTGGCCGGCACCCTCGCCAACGACCTACAGGCCGCCGCGCTCTCGCTGCGCCCGGAGCTCGCCGCGACCCTCGCGGCCGGCACCGGGGCGGGCGCCCTGGCCGCGCTGGTCTCCGGGTCGGGCCCGACGACCGCGTTCCTCGTCAAGGACGCGGACGCGGCGACGGCGGTCGCCGAGGCCCTCCTCGCCTCCGGCACCTGCCGCGCCACCCACACGGCCACCTCCCCGGCCCCGGGCGCCACCGTCCTCCGAGCCGGCACACCGGCCCCGGGCGCCACCCTCCTCTGACGGGCCGCCCGGCCCCGCGCCGGGTTCGTACTCACGCGCGAAGTGAGTACCCGTGCGCTGCCGGGGGAGCGGCGCGCGCGGGACCGTGCCCGTATGCCCTCCTCCACCGCGCGGCGACTCGCCGACGCCACCCCCGCCACCCGGGACCGGTACGTCGACCTGCTCCGGGTCGTCTCGCTCGCCGTCGTCGTCCTCGGCCACTGGACGATGGCGGCGGTCACCGCCGACGGCGTCGGGAACCTCCTGGCCGTGGTGCCGGAACTCCAGGCGCTGACCTGGGCGCTCCAGGTGATGCCGGTCTTCTTCTTCGTCGGCGGCTTCGCCCACGCGCTCGCCCACCGCTCCCGCCCCGGCTACGCGGACTTCCTGCGGGCCCGGCTGCGCCGTCTGCTGCGGCCGACGATGGTCTTCGTCGCCGTGTGGGGCGCGGCGGCGCTCGCGGTGCAGCTCGCGGGCGCGGACGGCGAGCTGACCGGGGTGGCGCTGCGGCTGGTGGCGCAGCCGCTGTGGTTCATCGGGATCTACCTGGCGATGGTGGCGCTCACCCCGCCGCTGCTGCGGCTGCACGAGCGGTGGGGCTGGGGCGCGTTCGCCGCGCTCGCGGGGGCGGCGGTCCTGGTCGACGCGGCGCGCTTCGCGGCCGGGGTGCCGTACGTCGAGTTCCTGAACTTCGCCTTCGTGTGGCTGGCCGTGCACCAGCTCGGCTTCCTGCGCGCCGACGGCATGATCCGCCGCCCGGCGCTCCTCGCGGGCGCCGGACTCCTCGGCGCGGTGGCCCTGGTCGCGTACGGCCCGTACCCGCTGTCGATGGTGGGAATGCCCGGCGAGAAGGTGTCGAACATGGCCCCGCCGACCCTCGCCCTGCTCTGCCACGGCCTGTGGCTGGTGGGCGCGGTGGAGCTGCTGCGCGGTCCGGGGGCGCGGTTCGCGGCGCGGGCCCGGGTGTGGCGGGCGGTGGTCGCGGCGAACGGGATCGCGATGACGGCCTTCCTGTGGCACCTCACGGCGATGCTGGGCGTGTACGGGGCGCTGCTCGCCGCCGGGACGCGGCTCCCGGCCCCGGCGACGGCCGCCTGGTGGGCCTGGCTGCCGCTCCGGCTGGCGGCGGCGGCCGTCCTCACGGTGCTGCTGGTCGCGGTCTTCCGCCGCTTCGAGGCCCCGGCCCCGGTGCCGCGCGCGGGCGGCCCGGCCCCGCTGGCCGCCCTGGGCGTCACGCTCGCCCTGCTGGGCGTCCTGGGCCTGTCCATGACCGGCTTCGGCGGTCTCCTGGAGGGGCACGCGGCGACCCTGGTCGCGGTCCGGGTGACGGCCCCTGCGGCGGTCGCCATGGCCCTGACCGGCTGGCTCCTCGTCGACCGCCCCGGCCGCCGCCCCCGCTGACCGCTCACCCCGCCCTCGTACGACCCCGGCCACCGGAGCGGCACCCCGCACCCGGGCCCGCGCCCCGAGCGGCCGGGAGGGGCGCCCGGCCCGCCCGCCGGGGGTGCCGGACGGGTGCCCCCGGTGGCCCGGGGCAGGACGTACCCTGGTACGTCGATCGATCGCCCCGCACTGGAGTCAACGTGGCCGTCAACCTGGTCAATGTCGAGAACGTCAGCAAGGTGTACGGCACCCGTGCCCTGCTCGACGGGGTCTCGCTCGGTGTCTCCGAGGGGGAGCGGATCGGGGTGGTGGGGCGCAACGGCGACGGCAAGACGACGCTGATCCGGATGCTCGCGCGGCTGGAGGAGGCCGACACCGGCCGGGTCACGCACAGCGGCGGGCTGCGGCTCGGGGTGCTGACCCAGCACGACTCCCTCGACCCGGCGGCCACCATCCGGCACGAGGTCATCGGCGACCTGGCGGACCACGAGTGGGCGGGCAGCGCGAAGATCCGCGACGTGCTCACCGGCCTCTTCGGCGGCCTGGACCTGCCCGGCTTCGATCAGGGCCTGGACACCGTCATCGGCCCGCTCTCCGGCGGTGAGCGCCGCCGGATCGCGCTGGCGAAGCTCCTCATCGAGGACCAGGACCTGCTCGTCCTCGACGAGCCCACCAACCACCTCGACGTCGAGGGCATCGCCTGGCTCGCCGCGCACCTCCAGGCCCGCCGCTCCGCGCTGGTCTGCGTCACCCACGACCGGTGGTTCCTGGACCAGGTCTGCACCCGCATGTGGGACGTGCAGCGCGGCGCCGTGTACGAGTACGAGGGCGGCTACTCCGACTACGTCTTCGCCCGCGCCGAGCGCCAGCGGATCGCCGCGACCGAGGAGGTCAAGCGGCAGAACCTGGTCCGCAAGGAGCTGGCCTGGCTGCGCCGCGGCGCCCCCGCCCGCACCTCCAAGCCGCGCTTCCGCATCGAGGCGGCGAACGCGCTGATCGCGGACGTGCCGGAGCCCCGGGACACCAGCGAGCTGATGAAGTTCGCCAACGCCCGGCTCGGCAAGACCGTCTTCGACCTGGAGGACGTGACCGTCACCGCCGGTCCCAAGACCCTCCTCCAGCACCTCACCTGGCAGCTCGGCCCCGGCGACCGCGTCGGCCTCGTCGGCGTCAACGGCGCGGGCAAGACCTCCCTCCTGCGGGCCCTCGCGGAGGCCGCCGCCTCGCAGGGCGAGAAGCAGCCGCCGGCCGGCCGGATCGTCGTCGGCAAGACCGTCCGCCTCGCCTACCTCTCCCAGGACGTCACCGAGCTGCCCGCCCAGCTGCGCGTCCTGGAGGCCGTGCAGCAGATCCGCGACCGGGTCGACCTGGGCAAGGGCCGCGAGATGTCCGCCGGGCAGCTGTGCGAGCAGTTCGGCTTCGGCAAGGAGAAGCAGTGGACGCCGGTCGGCGACCTGTCCGGCGGCGAGCGCCGCCGCCTCCAGCTCCTCCGCCTGCTCATGGACGAGCCGAACGTCCTCTTCCTCGACGAGCCCACCAACGACCTCGACATCGAGACCCTGAACCAGCTGGAGGACCTCCTCGACGGCTGGCCGGGCTCCATGGTCGTCATCTCCCACGACCGCTTCTTCCTGGAGCGGACCACCGACCGCACCTTCGCCCTGCTCGGCGACCGGGCGCTGCGGATGCTGCCGCGCGGCATCGACGAGTACCTGGAGCGCCGCCGCCGGATGGTCGAGTCGGCCGCCCCGGCGCCCGCCGCCGCCCCCGCGCAGCCGAAGCCGGCGGGCGTCTCCGCGGCCGACGCGCGGGCCGCGAAGAAGGAGCTCCAGAAGGTGGAGCGGCAGCTCGACAAGATCTCCGAGAAGGAGACGAGGCTCCACGCGCAGATCGCGGAGAACGCGACCGATTTCGAGAGGGTCGCGAAGCTCGACGCCGAGTTGCGGGAACTGTCGGGAGAACGTGAAGAGTTGGAGATGCGCTGGCTGGAGCTGGCCGAGAACGCATAACAAGGGCATCACGGACCGGTCCTCCCTTGGGTACAAGGGACGGACCGGTCGCTTTTGAGCCACCGTACGGGTGGTAGAAAGAAAAGCCGTTCACCAGCCACGAGGGGGAAGCGCTGATGACCCAGCCGCCCAGCAACCAGCCGCCGGGGGGCTTCGGAGCTCCCCAGGACCCGGACCTGAACCTGCACAAGGGCGGGACCCCGCCGGTCCCGCCGCAGGCGCCCGGCCAGCCGCCGCAGGCACCGCCGGTGCCGCCGCAGGCCCCGGCCCAGCCGCCGCAGGCCCCCGGCCAGCCGCCGCAGGGCGCCCCGGCCCCGGGCTACGGCTACCCGCAGCAGCCGGGCCAGCCCGGTCCCTACGGCCAGCCGCAGCAGCCGGGGCCGTACGGCCAGCAGCCCGGCCCCTACGGGCAGCAGAACCCCTACGGCGGCCCCCAGACCCAGCCGATGTACCCGGGCGGTCCCGCCCCGGTCCCGCCCGGCGGCTCCGGCGGCGGCCCCTTCAAGGGCCGTACCGGCCTCGTCGCGGCCGTCGCCGCGGCCGTCGTGCTGATCGCGGGGGTCACCACGTGGGCCGTCGTCGGCGGCAAGGACGACGACAAGCCGCCGGTCGCGCAGCCGACCAGCAGCGGCACCGCGGCGCCGAAGCCGACCGCCTCCGTCGACAAGGGCGACGGCCAGGGCGACGGCGGCGAGAAGCCCGGCGAGGACGACCTCAACGTCGGCCGCCAGCCGGGCGAGGCCAAGGTCAGCTTCCTCACCACCAACGACGTCGACCTGCCGCGCAACGGCTCCGAGGTCTTCGGCCCCTGGATCGTCGGCGACACCGTCGTCAAGGCCATGTACAAGGGCGTCGCGGGCTACGGCCTCGCCGACGGCGCCAAGAAGTGGCAGGTCGACCTGCCCTTCAAGCTGTGCGCCGCCCCGGCCCAGCCGGGCGCCGACGGCCTGATGGTCTTCGGCCACCTGGAGAGCGCCAAGGACAACGCCAAGTGCACGTCCCTCCAGCAGATCGACCTGAAGACGGGCAAGGCGGGCTGGAAGAAGTCCGTGCCCAAGCCGCAGGGCCTCTTCGCCTTCTCCGACAACACCCTCTCCATCGGCGCCGGCACGGTGACCGCCGCGGGCAGCAGCAGCGCCTACGGCTTCTCCCTCGCCGACGGCCGCCAGCTCTTCGCCGGCCCCACCGACGGCTGCAAGCCGTACGCGTACGCGGGCGGCGCCACCAAGCTCGTCGCGGCCTACCAGTGCCCGACCGCCGACACGCGCAAGGAACAGCACGCGGTCAGCGAGGTCGACCCGGCCACCGGCAAGCCCAAGTGGACCTACAAGCTGAAGCCGACCTGGGAGGTCGACAAGGTCTACTCGGTGGACCCGCTGGTCGTCTCCGCCTTCCAGCGCGAAGAGAAGAAGTGGTCGATCCTGGCCCTCACGCCGAGCGGCACGCTCCGCTCCCAGATCCAGGGCGGCACCGAGAAGTACGCCCCCACCTGCGGCGGCGGCATGGTCATCTTCGGCCGCAACCTCCAGGGCTGCACCGGCGTCGCCGCCGGCGGCGACACCTTCTACATGGCGACCGACACCTCCTACGGCACCTCCAACGAGGTCGTCGCCTTCGACCTGAACACCGGCAAGCCCAAGTGGCGCTCGAAGGCCCCCGCCGAGCAGTCGATGAAGCCGCTCCGCATGGAGGGCTCCGAGGTCCTGGTCTACGTCGCGCCCAAGTACGACAAGGGCGGCGCGGTCGGCACGATCGCCCCGACCGGCGGCGCGCCGAAGCTGATCCTCAAGCACCCGGTCTCGGTCTCGCAGATCGAGAGCAGCTTCTTCAGCGCGGGCTACGCCTACGGCAACGGCACGTTCGTGGTGGCGGCGGGGCGCGTCTCCGCGACCAACGACGCCGAGGAGAAGCAGACCAAGACGATGATGGGCTTCACCAAGTGAGGTACGCGGACCGATGACCCAGCCACCCCCTCCCCCGCCGAACCAGCCCCCCGGCGGCTTCGGCCCCCCGCAGGACCCGCAGCCCGGCGGCTTCGGCGCGCCCCAGGACCCGGCGCAGGGCGGCTTCGGCGCGCCCCAGCAGCCCGGCCAGGGCGGTTTCGGCGCCCCGACTCCGCCGCCGGAGCAGCCGCAGGGTCGGCCCGGCTACGGCTACCCGCAGGCCCCGCCGCAGCAGCCCGGGTACGGCTACCCGGCGCAGCCGCAGCAGCCGGTCCCGCCGCCGTACGGCTACCCGACCCAGCCCCAGCAGGCCCAGCCGCCGTACGGCTACCCGACCGCGCCGCAGCAGGCCGCTCAGGTCCCGGTGCCGGGCGGCCGGAAGAAGCCGTCGGCGCAGGCGCAGATCGTCATCGCCGCGGCGGTGGCCGTCGCGCTGATCGTCGGCGGCGGCATCTGGTACGCCAACAGCGGCTCCGACGCGCCCCCGGAGGCCAAGCCCCCGGCCACCGGCCAGAACCCGAACGGCGGCGGTGACGCCGGCGGCGGCACCGGCGGCAGCGGGCTCGGCGGCAACGGCACGGAGAAGCCCGGCGCCAGCACCCGCGCCAAGCTCGCCTTCAGCATCGACGTGCCGAAGGTCCCGGACAGCACGCCGATGGACGGCTCGTGGCTGACCGACAAGGCGTTCGTGAAGACGGGCGTCAACTCGGTCAACGGCTACGACCTCGACAAGGGCACCCCGCTGTGGACGCTGCCGCTGGCCGGCCAGGTCTGCGGCGCCTCCCGGCACGTCACCGCCGACAACAAGGTGCCGATCCTCTTCGAGGAGGCCAAGCGCGTCGCGCCCCGCTACTACCAGAGCTGCACCCAGGTCGGCATGGTCGACCTGAACACCGGCAAGCTCCTGTGGTCCACCTCGATCAGCGGCGGCAACGCCGGTGACGGCAAGGTCCGCTTCAGCGAGATCACGCTCAGCGGCCAGACGGTCGCGGCCGGCGGCACCGACGGCGGCGCCGCCTTCGACGCCGCCGACGGCAAGGTCCGCTGGAAGCCCCGCTCCAACGACCAGAACTGCTACGACATGGGCTACGGCGGCGGCCAGGGCCTCGTCGCGGTCCGCAAGTGCGGCTCGTACGGCTCCGAGTCGGTGCTGATCCAGAACCTGGACCCGAAGTCGGGGCAGCCGCTGTCGGAGTTCAAGATGCCGACGGGCGTCAAGTACGCGGCGGTCGTCTCGACCAAGCCGCTGGTGGTCGCCGCCGACGTCAACGAGACCGCCGGCGACGGCAGCGGCATCTCGGACTTCTTCTCCATCGACGAGAAGACCGGCAAGCTGCGGACGAAGATCGCCGCCGACGCCGACCGGTACGCGGGCCGCTGCGCCTCCACCAAGGTCGAGGCGTGCTCGCAGGTCCTGGTCGGCGACGACCGGCTCTACGTGCCGACCGAGGAGCACGAGGGCTCCACCGGCGAGTACGGCGACGAGACCAACGAGATCATCGCCTTCGACCTGGCGAACGGCCGGACCGCCGCCGAGAAGGCCGACGCGGGCGACCGGTACACGCTGGTCCCGCTCCGCATGGACGGCGGCGACATCATCGCGTACAAGATGCCGCCGTACGACAAGGGCGGGCAGGTCGTGTCCATCAACGCGGGCACGATGAAGGAGACCCTGCTCCTGGAGAACCAGTCGGACAAGGCCAGCCGGCAGATGGAGACCAGCTTCTCCGTCACCGGCGCCGAGTTCCGCTACGGCGACGGCCGCCTCTTCATCTCGGCCGTCTACGCCAACAAGGCCCGCGAGGGCGCCTCGGCGTCCGACAAGCGGTACCTGTCGGTGTCGTTCGGCACGAAGGGCTGACGCCCGCCGCGTACGCAAGGGCCTCCCCGGCACCGCCGGGGAGGCCCTTCCGCGTGTGCGGGACCGGCGGCTTCCCCCTTTCGGGCGACGGCGATTGGCGCACCGGGGCGCGGGGGAGCGTGTAGCTTGCCGGGGCAGCGGCGCCGGGGGCGCGCCGCGCCGGGAACTGGGGGATGACGGGATGGGCGTTCGGCTCGTGGTCGTGGACGACCACCGCCTGCTCGCGGAGGCGCTCGCCTCGGCGCTGAAGCTGCGCGGGCACCGGGTGCTCGCGGCGGCCGCGCCGGCCGCCGGGGCGGCGGAGGTCGTGATCGGCAGGGCGCCGGAGGTCTGCCTCTTCGGGACGGCGGCGCCGGCCGCGCCCGGGGCCTTCGAGCCGGTCGCCCGGATCAAGCGGGAGCGCCCGCAGGTGGCCGTGGTGGTGCTGGGCCCGGTGCCGTCGCCGCGCGGGATCGCGGCGGCCTTCGCGGCCGGGGCGTCGGGGTACGTGCGGCACGACGAGCGGATCGAGGGCGTCGAACGGGCGCTGCTGAAGGCGCGGGCGGGGGAGGCGGCGGTGGCGCCGCAGCTCCTCCAGGGGGCGTTCGCGGAGCTGCTGAACCCGGCGGCGCAGCCGGACGACGAGGCGCAGCGGCTGCTGCGGCTGCTGACCCACCGCGAGGTGGAGGTGCTGGTGCGGGTCGCCGAGGGGGAGGACACCCGGCGGATCGCGGCGGGCATGGGGATCGCGTCGAGCACGGCGCGCACGCACGTGCAGCGGGTGCTGATGAAGCTGGGCGTCGGCTCGCGCCTGGAGGCGGCGGCACTGGCGGCCCGGACGGGGCTGCTGGACCGGGCGGTGCCGGGACGGCGCGGCCCTTCCTGAACCGGGCCCCTCCCGAACCGGCCCCCTCGAACAGGGCCCCTCCCGAACCGGCCTCTCCCGAACGGGGTCCCTCCCGAACCGGCCTTTTTCGAACCGGCCCGGCTCCGACACCGGCCCGGATTCCGGCCCGGACGTGGTCGATCCGGTCTTCGCCGTTGACTCCGATGTTTGATCGTGGTTCTTTGTGTGTGCTTCTGTTTGGTCCTGCCCGGAGGGCACCCCGTGAAGAAGACCGTCACCCGGCTCGCCGACGGCCGCGAGCTCATCTACTACGACACCCGGGACGGCACCCCCCGCACCGCCGCCGACCCGCGCCCGCTCGCCCCCGTCGCCTCCCGCTCCGAGATCCGCCTCGACGAGCTGACCGGCGACCACGTCGCCGTCGCCTCCCACCGGCAGACCCGCACCCACCTCCCGCCCGCCGACGCCTGCCCGCTCTGCCCGGCCCGCCCCGGCCACGAGAGCGAGATCCCCGGGGACGGCTACGAGGTCGCCGTCTTCGAGAACCGCTTCCCCGCCCTCTCCGGCGGCACCGGCCGCTGCGAGGTCGTCTGCTTCACCGACGACCACACCGCCTCCTTCGCCGACCTCACCGAGGAACGGGCCCGCCTCGTCCTCGACGCCTGGACCGACCGCACCGCCGACCTCTCCGCCCTCCCCGGCGTCGAGCAGGTCTACTGCTTCGAGAACCGGGGCCGCGAGATCGGCGTCACCCTGCCGCACGCCCACGGCCAGGTCTACGCCCTGCCGTACACCACCCCCCGCACCGCCCTCACCCTGCGCAGGCTCGACGAGCACCGCCGGGCCACCGGCCGCAACCTCTTCGACGACGTCGTCGCCCGCGAGCGCGCGGACGGCGCGCGGATGGTGCTGGAGACGGACGACTGGGCCGCCTTCGTGCCGTACGCCGCCCGCTGGCCGTACGAGGTCCACCTGCACCCGCTCCGCCGGGTGCCCGACCTGACCGCCCTGGACGGGGCGGCGCGGACAGCCCTTCCACAGGTCTACCTGGAACTGTTGAGGCGCTTCGACCGGATCTTCGGCCCGGCGGAGCCGCCCACGCCCTACATCGCCGCCTGGCACCAGGCGCCGGTCGCGGACGCGCGGCGGGAGGAGTTCGGGCTGCACCTGGAGCTGTTCACGGTCCGGCGCGCCTCCGGGAAGCTGAAGTTCCTCGCGGGCACCGAGTCCGGCATGGGCGCGTTCATGAACGACGTCCGGCCGGAGGACGCGGCCCGCCGCATCCGAGAGGTGGCGGAAGCATGACAGAGCCCCAGAGGTACCTGGTGACGGGCGGGGCGGGATACGTGGGCAGCGTGGTCACCGCCCACCTCCTGGAGCGGGGCCACGCGGTCACCGTCCTCGACGACCTCTCCACCGGCTTCCGCGAGGCGGTCCCCGACGGCGCCGACTTCGTCGAGGGCCGCGTCCAGGACGCCGCCGGCCTGCTCGACGCCTCCTACGCCGGGGTGCTGCACTTCGCCGCCTCCTCCCAGGTCGGCGAGTCCGTCGCCCGGCCGGAGAAGTACTGGGAGAACAACGTCGGCGGCACCATGGCCCTGCTCGCCGCCCAGCGCGCGGCGGGCGTGCGCCGGCTGGTCTTCTCCTCCACCGCCGCCACCTACGGCGACCCCGGTCCCGGACCGCTCACGGAGACCTCCCCGACCGCCCCCACCAGCCCCTACGGGGCGACCAAGCTCGCCGTCGACCACATGATCGCCGGAGAGTGCGCGGCCCACGGCCTGGCCGCCGTCTCGCTGCGCTACTTCAACGTCGCGGGCGCGTACGGCCGGTTCGGCGAGCGCCACGAGCCCGAGTCCCACCTCGTCCCGCTCGTCCTCCAGGTCGCCCTCGGCCGCCGCCCGGAGATCCTCGTCCACGGCGACGACTACCCCACCCCCGACGGCACCTGCGTCCGCGACTACCTCCACGTCGCCGACCTCGCCGACGCCCACCTGCGGGCCCTCGGCGCCCTCGCGGACGGCTCCGTCCCGGCGGGCGAGCACCTGGTCTGCAACCTGGGCAACGGCGACGGCTTCTCGGTCCGCGAGGTGATCGACACCGTCCGCAGGGTCACCGGCCGCCCGGTCCCCGCGACCACCGGCCCGCGCCGCCCCGGCGACCCCGCCGTCCTGGTGGCCTCCGCCGCCACCGCCCGCACCCGCCTCGGCTGGACGCCGTCCCGCACCGGCCTCGCCGAGGCCGTCGCCGACGCCTGGGCGTTCGCGCGCCGGGAAGGAGCCCGCCCGTGAACGTCGCCGCCCGCTTCGAGGAGCTGTACGGGGCCGCGCCCGAGGGGGTCTGGGCGGCCCCCGGCCGGGTCAACCTGATCGGGGAGTACACCGACTTCAACGAGGGCTTCGTGCTGCCCCTCGCCCTGCCGCACACCACCGTCGCCGCCGTCTCCCGCCGCACCGACGGCCTGCTGCGGCTGCACTCCGCCGACATCGGCGGGGAGGTGGCCGAGCTCCGCGTCGAGGACCCGGCGCCGCTCTCCGGCGGCGGCTGGACCGCCTACCCGGCGGGCGTGGTGCGGGTGCTGCGGGAGGCCGGGCACGCCGTCACCGGCGCCGATCTGCACGTCGCCTCCACCGTGCCCACCGGCGCCGGGCTCTCCTCCTCGGCCGCCCTGGAGGTCGTCACCGCCCTCGCCCTCGACGACCTCTTCGGCCTCGGCCTGAGCCGGCCGGAGCTGGCCCGTCTCGCCCAGCGCGCCGAGAACGAGCACGTCGGCGTGCCCTGCGGCGTCATGGACCAGATGACCTCCGCCTGCGCCGTCGAGGGCCACCTCCTCCACCTGGACACCCGGGACCTCGGCCGCCGCCAGGTGCCCTTCGACCCGGCGGCGGCCGGACTCGCCCTGCTCGTCGTGGACACCCGGGTCCGGCACCGGCTGGGCGACGGCGCGTACGCCGAGCGGCGCGCCGGGTGCGAGGCGGGCGCGCGGGCGCTCGGGGTGCGGGCGCTGCGCGACGTGACCGTCGGGGAGCTGCCCGCCGCGCTCGCCCGGCTGGACGACGCGACGGTCGCCCGGTACGTCCGCCACGTCGTCTCCGAGAACGACCGGGTCGACCGGGTCGCCGCCCTGCTCGACGCCGGTGACCTGCGTGCCGTCGGCCCGCTGCTCACCGAGGGCCACCTCTCGCTCCGCGACGACCTGCGGGTCTCCTGCCCCGAACTGGACCTGGTGGTGCGGGCGGCGACCGGCGCCGGGGCGCTGGGCGCCCGGATGACCGGCGGCGGCTTCGGCGGCTCGGCCGTCGTCCTCACCGGGGCGGACCGGGCCGACGCGGTCGCGGGGGCGGTCCGGACGGCCTTCGCCGCCGCCGGGTACGCCGAGCCGGGCGTCTTCCCGGCCGTCCCCTCGGGAGGCGCCCGCCGCCTCTGACCGGCCCGGCGCTCACCCTTCCGTGGTCCTGCCGGGCGCCCGCCGCTCACACGTACGGACGACTTCGGACAGTTCCGCCAATCGGCCCCCGCGGTGCCCTCCCGCCCCTACTCTGTGGGCAGCACCGGTGGGGGCCGGTGCCGTTCAGGGGAACGAGTGCCGTCGGGTACGGCGCCGGGAGCGGGGTAGCAGTCAGGGCACGGCGGCGGCCGTGCGCCCGACGGACCCGCCCCCGGCGCCGTACCGCGCCGGTCGCCTCTCCTCGACCCTTGGGGGTTTTCTCCGTGGCACGAATCCGCGTCCTGGTGGTGGACGACCACCGCGTCTTCGCCGAGTCCCTGGCCGCCGCGCTCGCGGCCGAGCCCGACGTCGACGTCGCCGCCGCGGGCAGCGGTCCGGCGGCGGCGCGCTGCCTGGAGCGGGGCGCGGCGGAGGGCCGCCGCTTCGACGTGCTGCTCGTCGACGCCGACCTGGGCGCCGTCCCCTCCGGCCTCGCCCCGTCCGGCCTCGCCCCGTCCGGACCGGTGCCGTCCGGCCTGGTGCCGGTGCAGCCGGGGCCCGGCGCGGACCGGGCCGGGGACGGGTCCGCCGCGGACGGGATCGCGCTGGCGGGCGAGGTGCGGGCGGCCCATCCGGGGGTCCGCGTCGTGGTCCTCGCCGAGCGGGACGACGCCCGCCGGGCCGCGCTCGCCCTCCAGGCGGGGGCCTCGGGCTGGGTGGCGAAGGACTGCTCGCTCCAGCGGCTGCTGGCCGTGGTGCGGGGGGTGCTGCGGGACGAGACCCATCTGCCGCCGGCGCTGCTGACGGGGGTGCTGCGGGAGCTGACGGAGGCCCGGCGGCACCGGACGGAGAGCGAGCGCCTGGTGGAGGCGCTGACCCCGCGCGAGCGGGAGGTGCTGTGCTGCATGGTGGCGGGGCTCGGCCGGAAGGCGGTCGCGGAGCGGCTGTTCCTCTCCCCGCACACGGTCCGCACCCACATGCAGAACGTGCTGGGGAAGCTGGGCGTGCACTCGACCCTGGCGGCGGTGGCCCTGGCCCGGCGCGCGGGCGTGGGCCCGGCACCGCTGGATCCGGTGCCGGTGCCAGGGCCTGGCTGACCATTCGCGTCGGATCAGGCCGGGTCGTTCGGTGCGTGCGATCGGCGTGCGGTCGGGGCGCCCTCGTAGCGGAGCTACTTGGGCGTTTCGGCCGTGCGGCGAGCGGGCGTGCCGGGCCCGGCGGGAATGGTCAGCCAGGCCCTAGCCGGGGAGGTTGTCGAACGGGGCGGTCAGCCGGCGTAGCAGCGCGGCGAGTTCGGCCCGCTGGGAGCCGGAGAGCCGGGCGAGGATGGCCCGTTCCTGGGCGAGGAGTCCGGCCAGTGCCTCGTCGGCGCGGTCCCGTCCCTCCGGGGTGAGCCGGACGAGGACCCCGCGCCGGTCGCTGGGGTCGGGCAGCCGCTCGACGAGGCCCTTCTTGGTGAGCCGGTCGATGCGGTTGGTCATGGTCCCGGAGGTGACCAGGGTCTGGGTGAGGAGCTGGCCGGGGGAGAGCTGGTACGGGGCTCCGGCGCGGCGCAGCGAGGTGAGGACGTCGAACTCCCAGGGCTCCAGCTGGTGCTCCGAGAAGGCGATCCGGCGGGCGCGGTCGAGGTGCCGGGCCAGCCGGGAGACGCGGCTGAGGACCTCCAACGGTTCCACGTCGAGGTCCGGGCGCTCTCGGCGCCATGCAGCGACCAGCCGGTCGACCTCGTCCTCCATGTGATCAGTGTAGTGGGTCTGTTGACATAAAGTCTCTTGTCTTCGAGTTTCTCGCCTTCAAGTTTCTTGACATCGAGATACCAGGGTGGGGAGCATGGACGGCGGGAACCGGCCGCGCGGCCCCGACGCGGCGCCCGTACCGCGAGGAGGCACCCCCGCATGGACCCCGCCACCGCACCCGTCTGGAACCCGGAGCAGTACCTCCGGCACGCCACCCACCGCACCCGCCCCTTCCTCGACCTCCTCGCCCGGGTGCCCGCCCCGCCCCCGCACGCCGGCCCCCTCCGCATCGCCGACCTCGGCTGCGGCGCGGGCAACGTGACGGCCCTCCTCACCGAGCGCTGGCCCGCCGCCCGCGTCACCGGCTTCGACCTCTCCCCCGAGATGCTCGAACGGGCCGAACGGGACTGGGCCGGCCCCACCCCCGGCGGCGGCCGCCTCGACTTCCGCCCCGCCGACCTCGCCGACTGGACCCCCGACGAGCCCTACGACCTGATCGTCTCCAACGCCGCCCTCCAATGGGTCCCCGGCCACGCCGACGCCCTCCCCGGCTGGATCGACGGCCTCCGCCCCGGCGGCACCCTCGCCCTCCAGGTCCCCGGCAACTCCGCCGCCCCCAGCCACACCGTCGTCGACGCCCTCTGCGCCGGCCCCGCCTGGCGCGCCCGCCTCGGCGACCGGGCCCGCGGCCGCACCCGCGTCCTCGAACCCGCCGACTACCTCACCCGGCTCACCGCCCTCGGCTGCGCCGCCGACGTCTGGGAGACCACCTACTGCCAGCTCCTGACCGGCGAGGACCCCGTCCTCGACTGGGTCAGGGGCACCGCCCTGCTGCCCGTCCTCACCGCCCTCGCCGACGACCCCGAGGCCACCGACGCCTTCCTCGGCGAATGCCGCGCCCTGCTGCGCGAGGCGTACCCGCCCGGCCCGCACGGCACCGTCTTCCCCTTCCGCCGGATCTTCGCCGTCGCCCACAAGCCCCACTGACCCGCCCGGCCCCACCGACCCGCCCGGCCCCCGGACACGGCGGCCCCCTGGACACGGCGGCCCCCCGGACACGGCGGAGCCCCGCACCGGATCTCCGGTGCGGGGCTCCGCCGTACGCGGGTGTACGGGGACGGCCGGGGCCGTCAGTTCTTGCGGTGGCCTATCAGCCGCGGCTTCTGCTCCATGCCGTCCAGGCCGTGCCACGCCAGGTTCACCAGATGCGCGGCCACCTCGGCCTTCCGCGGCTTGCGCACGTCCAGCCACCACTGGCCGGTCAGCGCCACCATGCCCACCAGCGCCTGCGCGTACAGCGGCGCCAGCTTCGGATCGAACCCCCGCGCCTTGAACTCCAGGCCCAGGATGTCCTCCACCTGCGTGGCGATGTCGCTGATCAGCGACGCGAACGTGCCCGTCGACTGCGCCACCGGGGAGTCCCGTACGAGAATCCGGAAACCGTCCGTGTAGTTCTCGATGTAGTCGAGCAGCGCGAACGCCGCCTGCTCCAGGAGCTCGCGCGGATGCCCGGCGGTCAGCGCCCCCGTCACCCCGTCGAGGAGCTGGCGCATCTCCCGGTCGACCACGACCGCGTACAGCCCCTCCTTGCCGCCGAAGTGCTCGTACACCACCGGCTTCGAGACCCCGGCCTTCGCCGCGATCTCCTCCACCGACGTGCCCTCGAACCCCTTCTCCGCGAAGAGCGTCCGGCCGATGTCCAGCAACTGCTCCCGCCGCTGGGCGCCGGTCATCCTCACCCGGCGGCCGCGCCGGGGCTTCTGCTCGCTGCCGCTGCCTGCACTGCCGTCGATCGCCACGTCCTCCATCATGCCGCGTCGGCGGAGGCGGACCGGCGCCGGGCGTCGATCCGCTCCTGCGCGGGCCACCGCACGTCGCTCGCCCAGCCCGCCAGCTCGAACCAGCGGATCAGCCGCGCGCTGGAGTCGACCTGCCCCTTCAGCACCCCGTGCCGGGCCGCGGTCGGGTCCGCGTGGTGCAGGTTGTGCCACGACTCGCCGCACGACAGGACCGCCAGCCACCACACGTTCCCCGAGCGGTCGCGGGACTTGAAGGGACGCTTGCCCACCGCGTGGCAGATCGAGTTGATCGACCACGTCACGTGGTGCAGCAGCGCCACCCGTACCAGCGAGCCCCAGAAGAACGCGGTGAACGCGCCCCACCACGACCACGTCACCAGACCGCCCACCAGCGGCGGGATCGCCAGCGACACGATCGTCCACAGCACGAACTGCCGCGAGATCCGCCGGATCGCCGGGTCCTTGATCAGATCGGGGGCGTACTTGTGCTGCGGCGTCTGCTCCTCGTCGAACATCCAGCCGATGTGCGCCCACCACAGGCCCTTCATCAGCGCCGGAACCGTCTCGCCGAACCGCCACGGCGAATGCGGGTCGCCCTCCGCGTCCGAGAACTTGTGGTGCTTGCGGTGGTCCGCCACCCAGCGCACCAGCGGCCCCTCCACCGCCAGCGAGCCCATGACCGCCAGCGCGATCCGCAGCGGACGCTTCGCCTTGAACGAACCGTGCGTGAAGTACCGGTGGAAACCGATCGTGATCCCGTGGCAGCCGATGAAGTACATCGCCGTCATCAGCCCCAGGTCCAGCCAGCTCACCCCCCAGCCCCAGGCCAGCGGCACCGCCGCCACCAGCGCCGCGAACGGCACCGTGATGAACAGCAGAAGGGTGATCTGCTCGACGGAGCGCTTGCTGTCCCCGCCGAGGGTGGCGGAGGGCAGGGCCCGGACGTCGTCCGGCGCCTCGGCGGCTGAGGCGGCCGGGGCCACCTCGGGGCTGATGGTCATGACTGTCCCCTGGGGGGTGTGGGTGAGGGTGGGTACGCGAAGGGCCGAAGGCTACGGCTCCGTAACCTACGGCGACGTAAGTATGGCAGCGCGGCGGCACGCGGCAAGAGGGCACAAGCGGGGGGCTGCCCCGCGTCCAGGGAATGGACACCTATCCTGGAGTCGTCGGACAGCGCGGTCCGCAAGCCTCCAGAACCCTCCAGACGTGCTTGAACACTGCAAGGAGCCGCACCTGTGAGCAGTGCCGACCAGACCCCCACCGCCAGCGCCGAGCTGCGCGCCGACATCCGCCGACTGGGCGACCTCCTCGGCGAGACCCTCGTGCGCCAGGAGGGCCACGAGCTCCTCGACCTCGTCGAGAAGGTCCGCCGCCTCACCCGGGAGGACGGTGACGCGGCGGCCGAGCTGCTGCGCGGCGTCGAACTGGAGACGGCCGCGCGGCTCGTCCGCGCCTTCTCCACCTACTTCCACCTCGCCAACGTCACCGAGCAGGTGCACCGCGGCCGGGAGCTGCGCGAGAAGCGCGCCGCCGAGGGCAGCCTCCTCGCCCGCACCGCCGACATGCTCAAGGACGGCGACCCCGAGCACGTCCGCGAGACGGTCAAGAACCTCAACGTGCGCCCCGTCTTCACCGCGCACCCCACCGAGGCCGCCCGCCGCTCCGTCCTCAACAAGCTCCGCCGCATCGGGACCCTCCTGGAGACCCCGGTCATCGAGGCCGACCGGCGCCGCCACGACCTCCGCCTGGCCGAGAACATCGACCTCATCTGGCAGACCGACGAGCTCCGCGTCGTCCGCCCGGAGCCCGCCGACGAGGCCCGCAACGCCATCTACTACCTCGACGAACTCCACGCCGAGGCCGTCGGCGACGTCCTGGAGGACCTCGCCGCCGAACTGGAGCGGGTCGGCTTCGAACTGCCCTCCGGCACCCGCCCGCTCACCTTCGGCACCTGGATCGGCGGCGACCGCGACGGCAACCCCAACGTCACCCCGCAGGTCACCCGCGACGTCCTGATCCTCCAGCACGAGCACGGCATCACCGACGCCCTGGAGCTCATCGACTACCTGCGCGGCCTGCTCTCCAACTCCATCCGCTACACCGGGGCCACCCAGGAACTCCTGGACTCCCTCCAGCGCGACCTGGAGCTCCTCCCCGAGATCAGCCCCCGCTACAAGCGGCTCAACGCCGAGGAGCCGTACCGGCTCAAGGCGACCTGCGTCCGCCAGAAGCTCCTCAACACCCGCGAGCGCCTCGCCCAGGGCACCCCGCACCAGGACGGCCGCGACTACCTCGGCACCGCCGAGCTGCTGCACGACCTCACCCTGATCCAGACCTCCCTGCGCGAGCACCGCGGCGGCCTCTTCGCCGACGGCCGGATGGACCGCACCATCCGCACCCTCGCCGCCTTCGGCCTCCAGCTCGCCACCATGGACGTCCGCGAGCACGCCGACGCCCACCACCACGCGCTCGGCCAGCTCTTCGACCGCCTCGGCGAGGAGTCCTGGCGGTACGCCGACATGCCCCGCGACTACCGGCAGCGGCTCCTCGCCAAGGAGCTCCGCTCCCGCCGGCCGCTCGCCCCCACCCCGGCCCCGCTCGACGCCGCCGGACAGAAGACCCTCGGCGTCTTCCACACCGTCAAGGAAGCCTTCGAGCGCTTCGGCCCCGAGGTCATCGAGTCCTACATCATCTCGATGTGCCAGGGCGCCGACGACGTCTTCGCCGCCGCCGTCCTCGCCCGCGAGGCCGGCCTGCTCGACCTGCACGCCGGCTGGGCCAAGATCGGCATCGTGCCGCTCCTGGAGACCACCGACGAGCTGCGCGCCGCCGACGTCATCCTCAACGACATGCTCGCCGACCCCTCCTACCGGCGCCTCGTCGCGCTGCGCGGCGACGTCCAGGAGGTCATGCTCGGCTACTCGGACTCCTCCAAGTTCGGCGGCATCACCACCTCCCAGTGGGAGATCCACCGCGCCCAGCGCCGACTGCGCGACGTCGCCCACCGCTACGGCGTCCGGCTGCGCCTCTTCCACGGCCGCGGCGGCACCGTCGGCCGCGGCGGCGGCCCCTCGCACGACGCGATCCTCGCCCAGCCCTGGGGCACCCTGGAGGGCGAGATCAAGGTCACCGAGCAGGGCGAGGTCATCTCCGACAAGTACCTCATCCCGTCGCTGGCCCGCGAGAACCTCGAACTGACGGTCGCGGCCACGCTCCAGGCGTCCGCCCTGCACACCGCGCCCCGCCAGTCCGACGAGGCGCTGGCCCGCTGGGACGCGGCCATGGACACCGTCTCCGACGCCGCCCACACCGCCTACCGCAAGCTCGTCGAGGACCCGGGCCTGCCGGCGTACTTCCTCGCCTCCACCCCCGTCGACCAGCTCGCCGACCTGCACCTGGGCTCGCGGCCGTCCCGCCGCCCCGGCTCCGGCGTCTCCCTCGACGGACTGCGCGCCATCCCGTGGGTCTTCGGCTGGACCCAGTCCCGCCAGATCGTCCCCGGCTGGTACGGCGTCGGCTCCGGCCTCAAGGCGCTGCGCGAGGCCGGTCTCGACGCGGTCCTCGGCGAGATGCACGAGCACTGGCACTTCTTCCGCAACTTCCTCTCCAACGTCGAGATGACGCTGGCCAAGACGGACCTGCGGATCGCCCGCCACTACGTCGACACCCTCGTCCCCGACGAGCTCAAGCACGTCTTCGACGCCATCGAGGCCGAGCACGCGCTGACGGTCGAGGAGGTCCTCAAGGTGACGGGCGGCCGGCAGCTGCTCGACTCCAACCCGGTCCTCCAGCAGACCTTCGCCATCCGCGACGCCTACCTGGACCCGATCTCCTACCTCCAGGTCGCCCTGCTCGCCCGCCAGCGGGCCGAGGCCGAGGCCGGCCGGGAGCCGGACCCGCTGCTCGCGCGGGCCCTCCTCCTCACCGTCAACGGCGTGGCCGCGGGCCTGCGCAACACCGGCTGACGGACCCGGACACCGAAGAGTGCCCCCGCGGGAATCCCGCGGGGGCACTCGTGCGCCGGGGGCGCGTCAGTTCTGCGCGGCCTTGCGGCGGCGCATCACCAGGAAGCCGCCGACGGCGGCGAGCGCGGCGGCGACACCGGCCAGCACGCCGATCGGGGCGCTGGAGCCGGTCTCGGCGAGGTTGCCCTCGGAGCCGCCGGTGGCGGCCGAGCCGCCTGTGGCGGTGGTCTCACCGGTGGCCCCACCCGTGGCGGTGGTCTCGCCCGTCGCGGTCCCGCCCGTGGTGGTCTCACCGGTCGTGGTCTCACCGGTGGTGGTGGTCTCACCGGTCGTCGTCTCGCCCGTGGTGGTCTCACCGGTCGTGGTCTCGCCGGTGGTCGTCTCACCGGTCGTGGTCTCACCCGTGGTGGTCTCGCCGGTCGTCGTCTCACCCGTGGTGGTCTCGCCGGTGGTGGAGCCGCCCGTGGTCGGGTTCTCGTCCTCGCAGTCGATCCAGAAGACCTTCTGCTTGGCCTTGCCGTGCTCGCCCTTGAAGGTCCACTCCAGCTTGTAGTGGCCGTCGGGGAGCTTGATGTCGTCGGTACGGCCGTTGCCGGAACCGTCCAGCGTCAGCGTGCCCGAGGTCCCCTTGAGGTCGGCCGTCGGCGCCTGGCCCTTGATGTCCCAGGAGATCTCCTGGGCGCTGTCGAACTTGAAGCCCGTCAGGTAGAACTCGCAGACGTGCGGCTGGTTCGCCTTGATCTCCTGGCCGGTCTTCGATTCGTGGACCTTGACCGTGCCGTTGTCACCCTTGGGGCCACCCGAGGCGGAGGCGGCCGGCGCCAGGATCAGGGACCCCGTCACGGCGGCGACGAGTGCGCCGGAGGATATGAGAGTACGTCGCATGTGCAGTCGTCCATCTATGGGATGAGGGATGCCGTGGGGGATGGCGCTCGCAGCCTATCCGCCTCTTTAAGCCACACTTAAGGCGGATCCCCATAACGATTGCGCCAGCAATCGTTTGAAACCGGCCATGTCCCTCCGGCGATCACAGCGTGAAGAACGCCGCCAGGACCACCGCCGCACCCGCGCCCGCCACCGACCAGGCCGTTCGCCGCATCCGCAGGCCCCCCGCCACCAGCGGCGCCGACAGCAGCAGCGCGCCGCCCAGCGGCAGCCAGGCGTGCAGCCCGCCGCCCCACCCGGCCCGTACGCCCTCGTCCGTCCCCGGCTTCACCACCACCGGGATCCGCGAGCCGGGTCCCGCCGCCACCGACCGCTCGATGGTCAGCGTCCGCCGCGCGGACGCCGGGTCGTCCGGCGTGTAACTGCCGCTGCACCGCTCGTCCGTGCAGCCCGTCACCGCCAGCGTGCCGTGCTCCCGGCCCTTCGACAGCAGGACGTGCTGCGCCGAACCCCAGGACGCCCACACCCCCGCGACCACGAGCAGCAGGGCGACCAGGACCATGGCGGCGTTACGGACGTGCGTCATGGTCCGCGATCGTACAGTCGTACCGCGCGGGGTCCGGTCTCAGGAGTTGTACGCCGACTGCGCCCGCTCCAGACCCTCCGTCACCAGGCACTCCACCGCGTCCGCCGCCCGGTCCACGAACCAGTCCAGCTCCTTGCGCTCGGTGGAGGAGAAGTCCTTCAGCACGAAGTCCGCCACCTGCATGCGGCCCGGCGGACGCCCGATCCCGCACCGCACCCGGTGGTACTCCGCGCCCATCGACTTCGTCATCGACTTCAGGCCGTTGTGCCCGTTGTCCCCGCCGCCGAGCTTCAGCCGCAGCGTCGCGTAGTCGATGTCCAGCTCGTCGTGGACCGCCACCACGTGCGCGGTCGGCACCTTGTAGAAGTCGCGCAGCGCCGTCACCGGGCCGCCCGACAGGTTCATGTACGACATCGGCTTCGCCAGCACCACCCGGCGGCCGGCCGGACCGACCGGACCCAGCCGGCCCTCCAGGACCTGCGCCTGGGCCTTCTGCGCCCGCTTGAACTTCCCGCCGATCCGCTCCGCCAGCAGGTCCGCCACCATGAAGCCGATGTTGTGGCGGTTGCCCGCGTACTCGGGGCCCGGGTTGCCGAGGCCGACGATCAGCCAGGGCGCGTTCGCGTCGTCGGTCATCGAACTCTCCTCGTGGAGTCGGAGGTGGGGAGGGGGGGAGGGGGAGCGGGAGAAGGGAAGAACATGACGAAACGGGGTGGCGGGCCGCACGGCCCGCCACCCCGTCACGTCGGACGAGAGCCTACGGCTCAGGCCTCGGCGGCCTCGTCGGCGGCGCCCTCGGCGGCGGGCTCCTCGGCCTGGGCGGCCAGGACCTGGAGGACCACGGCGTCGGCCTCGGTCACCAGGGAGACGCCGGACGGCAGGGTGATGTCACCGGCGGTGACGGAGGCGCCGGCCTCCAGGCCCTCGACGGAGACCGTGACGGCCTCGGGGAGGTGGGTGGCCTCGGCCTCGACGGAGAGGGTGTTCAGGACGTGCTCCAGCAGGTTGCCACCGGCGGCGAGCTCGCCCTCGGCGACGACCGGAACCTCGACGGTGACCTTCTCGCCGCGCTTCACGAGGAGGAGGTCGACGTGCTCCAGGAAGCCCTTCAGCGGGTCGCGCTGGGCGGCCTTCGGGATGGCGAGCTCCTGGCCCTTGCCGTCGATGTCCAGGGAGAGCAGCACGTTCGGCGTGCGCAGCGCCATGGTGAGCTCGTGGCCCGGGAGGGTCAGGTGGACCGGGTCCGAACCGTGGCCGTAGAGAACGCCGGGGACCTGGCCCTCGCGGCGGATCTTGCGGGCGGCGCCCTTGCCGAACTCCGAGCGGAGCGACGCGGCGATCTTGACCTCGGACATGAGGCACTCCTCGTGAAAGGTGACGGAAAAGAAGGTCACCCGGCCACGACTGGCGATGGCCTGCTACGAAGAGCGCGTCGATAACGGACCGCCGTGGACCCTGGACGGGTACCGGCCTCCCTCGCCGAGCAACCCCGGCAGTCTACCCGCCGCCCCCCGGCCGCCCAAATGGATCACGGACGGCCCCCGCCGGGAACGGCGGAGGGCCGCCTCCCCGACGGGGAGACGGCCCTCACGGGACGAGCGGCTCAGTGCTCCTCGAAGAGGCTCGTCACCGAGCCGTCCTCGAACACCTCGCGCACCGCGCGCGCGATCGTCGGCGCGATCGACAGCACGGTGATCTTGTCCAGCTCCAGGGCGCCCGGCACCGGCAGGGTGTCCGTGAAGACGAACTCGCTCACCTTGGAGTTCTTCAGGCGGTCGGCGGCCGGGCCCGACAGGATGCCGTGCGTGGCCGTCACGATGACGTCCTCGGCGCCGTGCGCGAAGAGGGCGTCGGCGGCGGCGCAGATCGTGCCGCCGGTGTCCACCATGTCGTCGACGAGGACGCAGACGCGGCCCTTCACGTCACCGACGACCTCGTGGACGGTGACCTGGTTGGCGACGTCCTTGTCACGGCGCTTGTGGACGATCGCCAGCGGCGCGTCCAGACGGTCGCACCAGCGGTCGGCGACGCGCACGCGGCCGGCGTCCGGGGAGACGATCGTCAGCTTCGAGCGGTCGACCTTGGCGCCCACGTAGTCGGCGAGCACCGGCAGCGCCGACAGGTGGTCCACCGGGCCGTCGAAGAAGCCCTGGATCTGGTCGGTGTGCAGGTCCACGGTCAGGATGCGGTCCGCGCCGGCCGTCTTCATCAGGTCCGCCACCAGACGGGCCGAGATGGGCTCGCGGCCGCGGTGCTTCTTGTCCTGCCGGGCGTAGCCGTACGACGGGACGATCACGGTGATGCTCCGGGCCGAGGCCCGCTTCAGAGCATCGATCATGATCAGCTGCTCCATGATCCACTTGTTGATCGGAGCCGTGTGGCTCTGGATCAGGAAGCAGTCCGCGCCGCGCGCCGACTCCTGGAAGCGGACGTAGATCTCACCGTTGGCGAAGTCGAACGCCTTGGTCGGAACGAGACCGACGCCCAGCTGGTGCGCGACCTCCTCGGCCAGCTCGGGGTGGGCGCGGCCGGAGAAGAGCATCAGCTTCTTCTCGCCGGTCGTCTTGATCCCGGTCACAGCACTGTCTCCTCAGACGTGTTCTCTGGCCGCGGGCCCCGCGCACCTAGGGCGCGTGTGCGAACCAGCCGAATTTGTGTGCACGTATCACGGTACGCCGAGTTCGGCGTACCTGTTTCCGGTCAGCTTTCGCCGGCGGGCTCCTCGGTGGCGGCCTGGGCGGCCTGCGCGGCGGCGCTGCCGGGACGCTTCCGCGCCACCCAGCCCTCGATATTCCGCTGCTGGCCACGGGCGACGGCCAGGGCGCCGGCCGGCACGTCCTTCGTGATCACGGACCCGGCAGCGGTGTAGACCCCGTCCCCGAGGGTGACGGGAGCCACAAACATGTTGTCCGAACCGGTCCGGCAGTGGGAGCCGATCGTGGTGTGGTGCTTGGCCACGCCGTCGTAGTTGACGAAGACGCTCGCCGCACCGATGTTCGAGTGGTCGCCGATCGTCGCGTCGCCCACGTACGACAGGTGGGGGACCTTGGTGCCCTCGCCGATCGTCGCGTTCTTCATCTCGACGTAGGTGCCGGCCTTCGCCTTCGTCCCGAGCCGGGTGCCCGGACGCAGGTAGGCGTACGGCCCCACGGAGGCGCCGTCGCCGATCACGGCCGAGACCGCGACCGCGTTGTCCACCCGGGCGCCCCGGCCCACGGTGGTGTCCGTCAGGCGGGTGTTCGGGCCGACCTCGGCGTCCTCGCCGATGTGCGTGGCGCCCAGGAGCTGCGTGCCCGGGTGGATCACGGCGTCCGGCTCGAAGGTGACGGTCACGTCCACCACCACGGAGGACGGGTCCACGAAGGTCACGCCCGCCGTCATCGCCGCCTCCACCAGCCGGCGGTTCAGCAGGACGCGGGCCTCGGACAGCTGCACCCGGTTGTTGATGCCGAGGATCTCCCGGTGGTCGGCGGCCACGGAGGCGCCCACCCGGTGCCCGGCCTCGCGCAGGATCGACAGCACGTCGGTGAGGTACTCCTCGCCCTGGCTGTTGTCCGTGCGCAGCTGCTTGATCGCCTCGGCGAGCAGCGCGCCGTCGAAGGCGAACACGCCGGAGTTGATCTCGCGGATGTCGAGCTGGCCGGGAGAGGCGTCCTTGTGCTCGACGATCGCGGTCACGGCGCCGGTGGCCAGGTCCCGCACGATCCGCCCGTACCCGGTGGCGTCCGGCACCTCGGCCGTCAGCACGGTCACGGCGTTGCCGTCGGCGGCGTGCGTGCCGGCCAGCGAGGCCAGCGTCGCCCCGGAGAGCAGCGGCGTGTCGCCGCAGACCACCACGACGGTCCCCTCGGGCGCGGCGCCCAGCTCCTCCAGCGCCATCCGCACCGCGTGCCCGGTCCCGTTCTGCTCCTCCTGCACGGCGGTACGGGTCCCCGGGTACGCCTCCTCCAGGTGCCCCCGGACCCGCTCCCGGGCGTGCCCCACGACCACCACGAGGTGCTCGGGCTCCAGCTCGCGCGCGGCCGACACCACGTGCCCGACGAGCGACCGCCCGGCGATCTCGTGCAGCACCTTGGGCGTCTTGGACTTCATACGGGTGCCCTCACCCGCAGCGAGGACGACGACGGCCGCCAAGGGGGTCTCCCCTGTTCGAGCGGAGCCGAGAACTTGGGGGAGGTTGGCGCTCACGGATATGCCCTTCGGCTTTGGATGGTGGACGCACGAAGGATACCGGGGGGTTGGGGGGCGGGCATGGACAAGGGTCCTGACCTGCATGGTCAGGACCCTTGTCCGAGAAGCTCCCGGGGGAGGACTCGAACCCCCATATGGAGAACCAAAATCTCCCGTCTTGCCCTTAGACGACCCGGGATGGGATTTATGCCCGCTTCCGGTGATCCGGTGGGGACGCCGCCCCTACTATGCCGTACCAGGCGCCTTCGATGCGACGGTACAAGTCGGCGCTGCCGCGAACGCGGACGACGAGGCATCCCCGGTATTCCGCCCCGGTGTTCTTGCGGACCGTCTTCGGGTTGTGGCGCTTGAGGGTCGTCTTGCCGAAGCGCGTCGGGTCCACACCGAGGAGTTCCGCCCAGTGGAGCTCGGCGGCGGCCACGTCCGCGGTCTCGTGGATCATGAGGCTGTACGTGCGCCGCTCGGCGGGGACGTCCAGCAGGTCGAGCCAGGCCGCGAAGACCCGCACCATCCCGGGGTCGCTGTTGACGAAGGTGACGCGCTCGCGCCGCGCGTGGGGCTTGTCCTTCGTGCCCTCGGCCCAGTAGAGCCCCACGCCCAGGAGGAAGAGCTCGCGGGCCGACAGGGTGCCGATCTCGTCGTGCGCCGCCCGCTTGACGGCCTGCCTCTCCTCCTCGCGGCGGCGCAGTGTCGTCTCCCACCCGCGCCTGGCGATCTCCGACGCCTCCTCCGGGGTCCGGTTCCGTTCCGGCTTCGGCAGGTCCCGGACCCACCGGCTGATCGAGCTCTTCGAGCAGCCCAGTTCGACCTGGATCCGGTCGTAGGTCATGCCCTGGAGGCGGAGCTCTCGGGCGCGGGCGCGGAGGTCGTCCTTCGCGCGGGGGCGCTTTGTCCACTCCGGTGGGGGCTCGCCCTCGACCAGGCGCTGGAGGAGGTCGTTGTTGTAGATCTTCAGGCGGTCGCGGATCCGGCGGAGGCTGAGGCCCTCGCGACGGAGGGCCACCGCCTGGGCGCGTAGGCCCTCGAAGTCCGCGTACCTGTTCATTTCTGCGGCCATGCGATGAGAGTCGTCCAGAATGCGGACACATGCGTCGAAAACTTCAGTGATTCAACAGTTCGAGGGACTGGCGTGCGAGCTGTTGACGTCCTTCGGATTTCGCAGGGGGCCGCCCGTAGGGTGGGGGCATGACCGCAACGGGGGCAGATCGGGACGCGCCGGGCGCGCGGGGCTGGTGGTGGTGGGCGCGGCGCCGGAGTGCCGTGTTCGACGGGGCGCTGGCGCTGGTGTCGGCGGTGGAGTGCGCGGCGGAGGGGGTTTCGTTCGCGGGGCGGGCGGGGGTGCCGGAGGGGGCCGGCGCGCTGCTCGGCCTCCTCGTGGGGTCCGTGCTGCTGGTGCGGCGCCGGTGGCCGATAGCCGTGGTGCTGGTGTCGGTGGCGGTGGCACCGGCCGAGATGGGCTTCCTGATGGGGATCGTCGGGCTGTACACGCTCGCCGCCTCGGAGGTCCCGCGCCGGTACACGGCGGTCCTGGCGGGCATGGCGACGGTGGCCGTGTTCGTGGTGACGGCGGTGGAGATGCGGCGGGACATCGCCGCGCAGGCCGACGGCTTCGACCCGAACGTCTGGTACGTGCCGGTCATGGCCCTCTTCATGACGCTGGGCCTGAACGCGCCGCCGGTCCTCTTCGGCCTGTACATAGGGGCGCGCCGGCGGCTGATGGAGAGCCTGCGGGAGCGGGCGGACAGCCTGGAGCAGGAGCTGTCGCTGCTGGCGGACCGGGCGGAGCAGCGGGCGCAGTGGGCGCGGCAGGAGGAGCGGCGGCGGATCGCGCGGGAGATGCACGACGTGGTCGCGCACCGGGTGTCGCTGATGGTGGTGCACGCGGCGGCGCTCCAGGCGGTGGCGCTGAAGGACCCGCAGAAGGCGGTGAAGAACGCGGCGCTGGTGGGTGACATGGGGCGCCAGGCGTTGACGGAGCTGCGGGAGATGCTGGGGGTGCTGCGGGAGGAGCCGGCCGCGGGCCCCCCGGCGGCCCCGGCGGGGGTGCCGCTGGCGGCGGTGGGCCGGGCGGCGGCCGCGGCGGCGCAGGCGGCGGCCTCGGGGGAGCCCGCGGACGGTGCCGGCACCGGGGACGGGCCGGGGCTGGGTGCCCTGGAGGACCTGTGCGAGCAGTCGCGGCTGGCGGGGGCGGCGGTCGAGCTGGCGGTGCTGGGGGAGGCGCGGCCGTATCCGCCGGAGGTGGGGCGGACGGCGTACCGGGTGGTGCAGGAGGCGCTGACGAACGTGCACAAGCACGCGCCGGGGGCGGCGGTCGTGGTGCGGCTCGCGCACCGGGAGGCCGAGGTGGCGATGCAGGTGGAGAACGGCCCGTCGGACGCCGGGGTCGCGGACGTGGGGCTGCCGTCCGGGGGGAACGGCCTGGTGGGCATGAAGGAGCGGGTCGTCCGGCTGGGCGGCGTCTTCGTGTCGGGCCCGACGGACGCGGGCGGCTTCCGGGTCTCGGCGGTCATCCCGGTGGGGGCCGAGGGGTCCTGACCGCGTGCCCGGCGGACCGCGCCCGGTGAGCGGGAGACCGGCCGCGCCCGGCGGACCAGCCGCCCGCGCGCCCGACCGCGCGCCCGTACAGCCGTGTGTCCGTACAGAGGTGCGTCCGTACCGTCGTACAGCCGTGTGTCCGTACGGCGGCGCGGCCGGTGGGGGTCAGGCCGTGGTGAGGCGGGTGGGGCGGGAGCCGGTGACGAGGGTGTTGAGGGCGGTGTCGATGTCCTTGCCGAGGTACCAGTCGCCCGCGTGGTCGAGGCTGTAGACCCGGCCCTCGACGTCCATGGCGAGGACCGCCTGGTGGTCGCCCTCCTCGCCGAGCGGGGCCAGCTCGGTGCCGAGCGCCCGGCCGAGGTCGCCCAGGGTGCGGGCGAGGTGGAGCCCCGCGAGCGGGTCGAAGCGGAGGGTGGCGGGCGCTATCTGCCGCCCGTGGCCGGGGGCGGTGAGCCGCAGCCCGCCGAACTCGGCCCACGCCTCGACGGCGGCGGGGAAGACGCTGTGCCGGTGTCCGGCGGGGGAGTGGTGGGCGCGCAGGGCGTCGGCCCACTCCTCGGCGAGCTTGATGTCCCAGCGGCCGGGCTGCCAGCCGGCCTCGCGCAGGGCCGCGTCGACGTTCACGGGGAAGCGCGTGGTGCCGAGCCGGGGACCGGAACGGCCCTCCGGGGCGGGGCGGCCGTCGGGTCCGGCGCCGTCCGGGGCGGGGCGCGGGTCGGGCAGCGGGCGGTCCTGGCCCGGGGCGGTGCGCGGGTCCGGGTGCGGGTGGTGGTCGGCCATGGGTGCGGTCAGCCGTTCTCGGTGGGCGCGGCGGGGTCGACGGCGCGGACGCCGAAGTGGTCGAGGAGGGCGGTACAGGACCGGCAGGGCGCCGCGTAGCTGCCGTGCAGGGGGTCGCCGTCCTCGCGGATCCGCCGTGCGGTGATCTTGGCCTGGCGGAGGCTGCGGCGGGCCTCGCCCGGGGTGAGGGGCTTGCGCTGGGCGCGCTTGGAGCGGCCGGTCTCGGTGGCGGTGAGGTGCCGGGAGAGCAGGATGGCCTCGGGACAGCGCCCGGTGAACCGTTCCCGCTGGCCGCTGGTGAGGGTGTCGAGGAAGTCCTGCACCAGGGGGTGGAGGACGGGCGGTGCCTCGCCGCGCCCCGCCGTGCAGGTGAGGGTCTCGCCGCGGACGGAGAGGGCGGCCCCGACGGTGGGGAGGATGCCGTCGCGGCGGTGGAGGAGCGCGGGGGGACGGCCGGTCCCGGTGTCGCTGCTCCAGTTGAGGCGTGGGTCACCCTGCGTGGGCGTCGTGCTGGCGTACATGGTGCTGGTCTTCCCCTCCTGCAATCCCCCGAGTTGCGGTGCACAGCCTGCCAAATAGGGAGCCATATGGGGAAGCTGGGGCGGCGGAACGACGTGTCGGTGTGTCGGAATCATGGTGTGTCTGTCATGACGTCGTGACGTTTGGTGACGACGGGGTGGGTGGGGGGCCGGGCCGGGGATCGGGCCGGTCCGTGGTCTTGTGGCAGCGCATAGGCTGTGCGGGACCGCCCGGGCGCGGTCGCGTGCGAGGGCGTCCGGCGGGAGGAACGAGCAGTAGCCAGCAGTGACCAGCAGTGACAGAAGCAGCAGTCAGTAGTCCAGCAGTAGTCAGTGACGCCACGCAGGGGGCAACCGCCATGACGACAGGTCGGCTCGGGCAGTCCACCGCGCCGCCGAACGCGGCCTATGCCGGGCAGCTCGTACGGTTCCCGGACCCGGTGCGCGCCTCCCGCCATCCCCGGGGGGTGCGGGTGGACGAGCGCGGCCACCCGGACTTCTCGCCGTACGCGCGCGCGGCGGCGGAGGTCGCGGAGCCCCCGGAGGGCTTCGGCGTCGACGAGCTGCGGCTGACGGACTACGTGTCGGCGAACGCGGCGATGGCCGCGACCGGCCACGAGCTGTGGGACACGATCCCGGCGGTGGCGACGCCGCACGGCTGGACGTGGCACCACGTGGCGGGGACGCGCCGGCTGGAGCTGGTCCCGGTCGAGGTGAAGGCCCTGCTCCGGCACCACGGCGGGATCGCGACGGCGGCGGTGGACCACGCCAAGCGCGGCACGCGCCCGCTCCAGGAGACCCGCCCGGCGCACTTCGGGCTGCCGAAGGGCCGGGTCGCGGTGTCGGAGCAGCAGCTCCAGGGCGTCGAGGAGGACCTGGGCTACCGGCTGCCGGGGGCATACCGCTCCTTCCTGAAGGCGGCGGGCGGCTGCGCCCCGGTGGGGACGGCGCTCGACGCGGAGCTGGGGCTCCTGGTGGACCAGCCGTTCTTCACGGTGCGCGAGGAGGCGGGGGTCAACGACCTCGTCTACGTGAACAAGTGCCTGCGGGACCATCTGACGAAGGACTACCTCGGGGTGGCGTTCGTGCAGGGCGGCCTGGTGGCGGTGAAGGTGCGCGGCGCGGCGGCCGGTTCGGTGTGGTTCTGCGCCTACGACGACGTGCGGGACGGCGGGCCGGAGTCCGCCGCCTGGTCGGTGGAGGAGCGGGTGGAGCGGTTGCTGATGCCCTGCGGTGAGGACTTCGACGCGTTTCTGCTGCGGCTCGCGGGCAACCCGCCGGAGCTGGAGACGGTCGCGAACCTGATGGTGGACGGCGGCTTCGCGCGCGCCGTGCCCGTGGCCCCGGTGGAAGGGTGAGCCGGCTGTGGTGACGTTCGCGCAGGCGCAGGAGCGCGCCGAGGAGTGGATCAACGGCGACCTGCCGCCGTACCAGCACCAGGAGGTGCGGGTACGGGAGTTCGAGCTCGGTTTCGTGGTGTGGTCGGAGCCCCGCGAGGGCGGCCCGACGGCGGACACCGGCCGGCAGCGGCTGGTCGTCGCCAAGGACTCCGGCGAGGCCACGCTGTGGCCGGGGCTGCCGGTGGGCGAGGTCATCCGGCGGTACGAGGAGGAGTACGGGGTCGCCGGAGCGGCCGATCCGGCTCCGGCCGCGCCGCCCGCCCGGATCGACCTGAACCAGACGTCGTTCCTGCTGAGCCCGCCGGAGTGGCTCCAGGACGCGGCCGACAAGATCGGCCTGCCGCAGCGGCCGAACGCCTCGCAGGAGGAGGCGCCGGAGGAGCCGGACGAGGAGGCGGTCGCGGACGCGCCCGCGCCGTCGGTGTCCTCGGTCTCCTCGGAGGGCGCCGAGACCCCGGCCGCCCTCGTCTCGGCGTCGTCGGCCTCCTCGGCGTCGTCCTCCGTGTCGGAGCCCTCGGCCCCGGTCGCGGACGACGAGCACGAGCCGACGGCCATGGACGGCGTCCCGGCGGCGCCGGGCAGCCCGTGGGCCGACGCCAACGCCAGCTCCGGCGGCATGGGCGGCGTACCGCTGCCCGCGACCGTCTTCGCGCCGCCGCTGTCGGGCGCCGACGACGAGGACGCGCCGCCGCCGGTGGTGGGCGCCGACGCGCCGACGGCGCTGATGCAGGGCGGCAGCGCGCTGCCCAGGACGGCGATCGCGCCGCGCCTCGACCCGGCCGCGCCGGCGCCGCAGGGCGCCACCCCGCCGCCGGCCGTCCCGCCCGCCGCGCCGCCGCCCTTCGCGCCCCCGCCGGGTCCCGGCGCCGGGGGGATCGCGGACGCGGCGACGAGCAAGGCCGAGGTGACGCCGCCCCGCGGACCGGCGGGACCGCCGCCCCCGCCGGGAGCGCCCGGCACGCCCGGCACCCCCGCTCCGGGGACGCCCGCCGCCGCGTACGTACCGACGCAGATGATGCCGCAGACGCCGCCGCCGATGCCCGCCCCGGCCCCGGTGCCCGCCCCGGCGCCGCCCGCGCCGCCCGGCCCGGTGACGCCGCCGCAGCCGGTGCACCACGCGGCGACGATGCTGGCGCACCCGGGTCCCGGCGGCCCCGGCGGCACCGGTGGCGCGGGCACCCCGCCGCCCCCGCCGTCGGCCCCCGGCGCGCCGGGCACGCCCGCGCACGGGATCGAGCACGCGGCGACGATGCTGGCGCACCCGGGTCCCGGCGGCCCCGGCGGCACCGGCGGTCCGGGCGCCCCGCCGCCTCCGCCGGGCCCCGCCCCGGCGGCGCCCGGCGCGCCCCGGCCCGCTCCGGCGGCGCCCGGCGCGGCCCCCGCGTACGGCTATCCGCAGCAGCCGCCGGGCGGCGTCCCGACGGTGGGCCCCGGCTACCAGGCGGTCCTGCGCTTCCGGGCGCCGGACGGCTCGGAGCAGCAGATCATCCGGCGGTCGGCGCCGGGCACCCCGCACCCGGAGTGGCAGATCCTGCACGAGCTGCGCGCCATGAACGTGCCGCCGCAGCAGGTGCTCGAACTCCACACGGAGCTGGAGTCCTGCGAGCTGCCGGGCGGCTACTGCGCGCGGATGATCCGGGAGACCTTCCCGCAGGCGCGGATCACGAGCATCGCCCCGTACGGCCGCGACCACGCGGGCCGGCAGCAGGGCATGCGGCAGCTCCTCACCCACCAGGGCGAGCTGCACCAGGTGGCGGACGGCCCGGCGCGGCCCGCGCCGGTGCGGGCCCCGCTGCCGCAGGTGCAGCCCGCGCCGCCGGTGCCGCCGGAGGGCGTGGCGCAGGAGCTGGCGGGGGCCTTCGGTCCCGGCATCCTCCGCTTCGACCAGCGCGCGGTGTCCCGGCAGGGCGTACCGGAGGCGGTGGCGGTCACCCTGATGTGGGCGGGCCTTCCGGCGGACTTCGGGCCGTTCTTCTGGGCGCAGCCGGCGATGCCGGTGGTGCCGACGCTGGCGGAGCTGGCGGCGCAGCGGCAGGTGCAGGCGGCGCCGGACGCCGGTTCGTACCTGGTGCTGGGGTCGGACTTCGGCCGGGCGGTCTGCGTCCAGTACGGCACCGCGCACATCGTGGCGGTGCCGGTGGAGGCCGGTCCGGGCGGGGCCCCGGTGCCGCCGCAGTTCGTGAACACGGGGCTGCCGGAGTTCACGCGGTCGATGGCGCTGCTGGGCCGGATGTGGCGGCTGCGGTTCGGGCTGACGCCCGAGCAGGCGGGCCGGTGGACGGTCGACTTCCAGGCGCAGCTGGCGATGCTGGACCCGGCGGCGCTGTCGTCGCCGGAGAACTGGTGGTCGGTGCTGCTGGAGCAGATGTGGGACGGCCTGCTCTGACACCCGCTGAGGCGGAATGTGACGAAGGGCGCTCGATGTGTGACGGCATCGGGCGCCTTTTGTCCGTTCTTATGGCGCATCCTGGACGGGTCGGACCGCAGGGAACCGGACCGCGGAGATGAGGGGCGTCATAAGGATGAGTTTCGCCGTCGGACGGGGCCGGGGGTACCGCCCGGAGCAGGTCGACCGCTACCTCGCCGAGCTCTCCGCGGAGTGCGACGCGGCCCGGGAGCGGGCCCGCCGCTTCGCGGTCCTCGCCGAGGAGGCCGAGGCCGGACTGGCCCGGCTGCGGGAGGCCGTCGCGGCGCTGAAGCCGCAGCGGTACGAGGAGCTGGGCGAGGCCGCGCAGCAGATCCTGCGCCTCGCCGAACAGGAGGACGAGCGGCTCGTCCGCGCCGCCGAGGCCGAGGCCCAGGCCGTCGCGGAGGCCGCCGGCACGGCGGCCCGCGAGGCCCGCGAGGCCGCCGACGCCTACGCCGAGGGGCTCAGGACCGCCGCCGACGCGGAGGCCGGGGCCACCCTGGAGACCGCCCGCGCGCGGGCCGCGGAGCTGACCGTCATCGCCCGCCGCGACGCGGAGGGCGCCCGCGAGGCAGCGGCGGAGGCGTACGGGGAGACGGCGCGGAGCGCGGCGGACCTCCTCGCCCGGCAGGACGAGGAGCACCGCACCGGCACCGCCGAGGCGGTCCGCGCCGCCGCCGGGGAGGCCGCCGCCCTCGACGCCCGGCACGCCGAGCAGGTCGCCGCCGCCGAGGCCCGCCTGGAGGAGGCCCGGCGCGCCCTGGCCCGCACCGAGGAGGAGACCCGGCACGGCCAGGAGGACGCCGAGGCGCGGGCCGGCGAGATCCTCGCGGCGGCCCGGCTGGCGGCGGAGCGCGTCGAGCGGGCGAAGGACCGCGTGCTGCGCGAGCACGACGAGGCGCGCGACGAGATCCACTCCCACATGGACCACATCCGCAACTCCCTCGCCGCCCTCACCGGCCGCGTCACGGGCCCGGAACCCACCCCGGAACCGGAACCGGGCCCGGACCGGGAACCGGCCCCGGAGACCGGGCGCGACCCGGAAGGGACGGCCTAGGCTCCGGCCCGGCCGGCCACCCCTTCCGCGTCTCGCCCCGCAAGCGCCGGGCCCCGTCCTCCGGGACCGGGAAGCGGAGCGTGGGCGGGGGTCTCGCTCCGGCCGGGGGTGGAGGAACCCCCGGTCCGGGGGCCGGTACGTCGTAGGCTGGAGGCCCCGGCCCGTGCGACGTGTCGGGCCGTTCGCGTTGCCTGCTTGTCCGTTCGCCCTCGTACGTACCGGGATGGAAGCTCCATGAGCCTGCACGGTCTGCTCGACCTCGTCGTCAAGGACACGGCCCTCGCGGAGGCGGTGACGGCCGCGAGGGACGGGAGGCGGCCGCACGTGGACCTGGTCGGGCCCCCCGCCGCGCGGCCCTTCGCCGTCGCCGCGCTGGCCCGGGACGCGGGGCGGCCGGTGCTCGCGGTGACGGCCACCGGCCGGGAGGCGGAGGACCTGGCGGCGGCGCTGCGCTCGCTGCTCGACCCCGACACCGTCGTCGACTACCCCTCCTGGGAGACCCTGCCGCACGAGCGGCTCTCGCCCCGCTCCGACACCGTCGGCCGCCGCCTCGCGGTGCTGCGCCGGCTGACCCACCCGAGCCCGGACGACCCCGCCGCCGGGCCCGTCAGCGTCGTCGTCGCCCCGATCCGCTCCGTACTCCAGCCGCAGGTCAAGGGGCTGGGCGACCTGGAGCCGGTGGCGCTGCGCGGCGGCGGCACGGCGGATCTGAACGAGGTCGTGGAGGGGCTGGCGGCGGCCGCGTACTCCCGGGTGGAGCTGGTCGAGAAGC
This sequence comes from Streptomyces termitum, assembly GCF_014650175.1. Classification (GTDB taxonomy): domain Bacteria; phylum Actinomycetota; class Actinomycetes; order Streptomycetales; family Streptomycetaceae; genus Streptomyces; species Streptomyces termitum. Next base: position 149,776 of record NZ_BMUL01000011.1, on the reverse strand, counting down.
GCGGCGAGTTCGCCGTCCGCGGCGGCATCCTCGACGTCTTCCCGCCCACCGAGGAGCACCCGCTCCGGGTCGAGTTCTGGGGCGACGAGGTCGAGGAGATCCGCTACTTCAAGGTCGCCGACCAGCGGTCCCTGGAGATCGCCGAGCACGGTCTGTGGGCGCCGCCCTGCCGCGAGCTGCTGCTGACCGACGAGGTGCGCGGCCGGGCCGCCGCCCTCGCCCAGGAGCACCCGGAGCTCGGCGAGATGCTGGACAAGATCGCCCAGGGGATCGCGGTCGAGGGCATGGAGTCCCTCGCGCCGGTCCTCGTCGACGACATGGAACTGCTGATCGACGTCCTGCCCGCCGGGTCGATGGCCGTGGTCTGCGACCCCGAGCGGGTCCGCACCCGGGCCGCCGACCTGGTCGCCACCAGCCAGGAGTTCCTCCAGGCGTCCTGGGCGGCGGCGGCGATGTCCGGCGCGGCCGAGGACGCCTCCGGCAAGGGCGGCGGCAAGGCGCCGATCGACGTCGGCGCCGCCTCCCTGCGCGGCATCGCGGACGTCCGCGACCGGGCCCGCGAGCTGGACATGATGTGGTGGACGGTCTCCCCCTTCGCGGCCGACGAGGCCGTCTCCGGGGACACCCTGGTCCTCGGCATGCACGCCCCCGAGTCCTACCGGGGCGACACCGCCCGCGCCCTCGCCGACACCAAGGGCTGGCTGGCCGACGGCTGGCGGACGGTGTACGTGACGGAGGCCCACGGCCCCGCCTCCCGCACGGTCGAGGTGCTCGGCGGCGAGGGCGTCGCGGCCCGCCTCGACGCCGACCTGACCGCGCTCGCCCCGTCCGTGGTGCACGTGGCGTGCGGCTCGATCGACCACGGCTTCGTGGACGAGGCCCTGAAGCTCGCCGTCCTCACCGAGACCGACCTGTCCGGCCAGAAGGCGGCCGGCAAGGACGGGCAGCGGATGCCCGCCAAGCGCCGCAAGACGATCGACCCGCTGACCCTGGAGGCCGGCGACCACATCGTGCACGAGCAGCACGGCGTGGGCCGCTACCTGGAGATGGTGCAGCGCACCGTGCAGGGCGCCACCCGCGAGTACCTGCTCGTCGAGTACGCCCCCGCCAAGCGCGGCCAGCCCGGCGACCGGCTGTACATCCCCACCGACCAGCTGGAGCAGGTCACCAAGTACGTCGGCGGCGAGGCGCCCACCCTGCACCGGCTCGGCGGCGCCGACTGGACGAAGACGAAGCAGCGGGCGAAGAAGGCGGTCAAGGAGATCGCCGCCGACCTGATCAAGCTGTACTCGGCCCGCATGGCGGCCCCCGGCCACGCCTTCGGCGCGGACACCCCCTGGCAGCGGGAGCTGGAGGACGCCTTCCCGTACGCGGAGACCCCCGACCAGCTCTCCACCATCGCCGAGGTCAAGGAGGACATGGAGAAGACCGTCCCCATGGACCGCCTGATCTGCGGCGACGTCGGCTACGGCAAGACGGAGATCGCCGTCCGGGCGGCCTTCAAGGCCGTGCAGGACGGCAAGCAGGTCGCCGTCCTGGTGCCGACCACGCTCCTCGTGCAGCAGCACTTCGGCACCTTCAGCGAGCGGTACGCGCAGTTCCCGGTGAACGTCCGCGCCCTGTCCCGCTTCCAGACGGACACCGAGTCGAAGGCCACCCTGGAGGGGCTGCGGGAGGGTTCGGTCGACGTCGTCATCGGCACCCACCGCCTCTTCGCCTCCGAGACCCGCTTCAAGGACCTCGGCCTCGTCATCGTCGACGAGGAGCAGCGCTTCGGCGTCGAGCACAAGGAGCAGCTGAAGAAGCTGCGGGCCAACGTGGACGTGCTCACCATGTCCGCGACCCCCATCCCCCGCACCCTGGAGATGGCGGTGACCGGCATCCGCGAGATGTCCACGATCACCACCCCGCCGGAGGAGCGCCACCCGGTCCTCACCTTCGTCGGCCCGTACGAGGAGAAGCAGATCGGCGCGGCGATCCGCCGCGAACTGCTCCGCGAGGGCCAGGTCTTCTACATCCACAACCGGGTCGACTCGATCGACCGGGCCGCCGCCCGGCTGCGCGAGATCGTGCCCGAGGCGCGGATCGCGACCGCCCACGGCCAGATGTCGGAGTCCGCGCTGGAGCAGGTCGTCGTCGACTTCTGGGAGAAGAAGTTCGACGTCCTCGTCTCCACGACGATCGTGGAGTCCGGCATCGACATCTCCAACGCCAACACCCTCATCGTGGAGCGCGGCGACAACTTCGGCCTCTCGCAGCTGCACCAGCTGCGCGGGCGGGTCGGCCGGGGCCGCGAGCGCGGCTACGCCTACTTCCTGTACCCGCCGGAGAAGCCGCTCACGGAGACCGCCCACGAGCGGCTCGCGACGATCGCCCAGCACACCGAGATGGGCGCGGGCATGTACGTGGCGATGAAGGACCTGGAGATCCGCGGCGCGGGCAACCTGCTGGGCGGCGAGCAGTCCGGCCACATCGCGGGCGTCGGCTTCGACCTGTACGTCCGCATGGTCGGCGAGGCGGTCGCCGACTACCGCAAGGCGCTGGAGTCCGGCGGCGCGGAGGAGGAGCCGCCGCTGGAGGTCAAGATCGAACTGCCGGTCGACGCGCACGTTCCGCACGACTACGCGCCCGGCGAGCGGCTGCGCCTCCAGGCGTACCGCTCGATCGCCGCGGCGAACACGGAGGAGGACGTCCGGGCGGTGCGGGAGGAGCTGACCGACCGCTACGGCAAGCTCCCCGAGCCGGTCGAGAACCTGCTCCTGGTGGCGGGCCTGCGGATGCTGGCCCGCGCCTGCGGCGTCGGCGAGATCGTCCTCCAGGGCCCGAACATCCGCTTCGCCCCGGTGGAACTGCGCGAGTCGCAGGAGCTGCGGCTCAAGCGGCTCCACCCGAAGGCCGTGATCAAGCCCGCCGCGCACCAGATCCTGGTGCCCCGCCCGGCGACCCGCCCGATCGGCGGAAAGCCGCTCGTCGGGCGCGAACTGCTCGCGTGGACCGGCGAGTTCCTGACGACGATCCTGGACTGAGCGGGGGCGGCGGCCGCCCCGGCGGGCCGGGCGCGCGCCGGGGAGGCCCCGGCCGTTCCGGGAACCCGCCGGGAGCGGCCCGACGCGTCGGACACGGGGGGGCGGCCCGGGGCGTCGGACACGGGGGCGGCACGGTGGTGGGTGAGCGGCCCATATCGGGGGTTTTGCGCCTACGATTCCTCCGTGTCGATACGCCGAAAGCTTTCTGCCGCCGTCGGGCTCGCCGGGCTCGTCCTCCTCGCCGGGTGCTCCTCGCCCGGCGGCTCCTCCTCCGCCGCCTCGGGCACGGACCCCTTCGACAACCCCAACGGCGTCCGCGCGGGCCTCGCGCCGGTGACCGCGCGGGCCGAGCGGGAGAAGGCCCGGAAGCTGATCGACGGGCTCACGGTGAAGGGGCGCGGCACGAAGACCGGCTACGACCGGGACGAGTTCGGCTATGCCTGGATGGACAAGGTGGACGGCGTGCCGTTCGCCCGCAACGGCTGCGACACCCGCAACGACATGCTCCGCCGCGACGGCCGCGACCTGTCCTACCGGGCCGGCTCCAACTGCGTGGTGGTCGCGATGAAGCTGCCCGACCCGTACACCGGCACCACCATCGACTGGACCAAGGAGAAGGCGTCCGCCGTCCAGATCGACCACGTCGTCCCGCTGTCGTACAGCTGGCAGATGGGCTCCTCGCGCTGGTCCAAGGGCAAGCGGCAGCAGCTCGCCAACGACCCGCTGAACCTGCTCCCGGTGGAGGGCCGCGCCAACTCGGCCAAGGGCGACTCGGGCCCGGCCACCTGGCTGCCGCCGAGCAAGGACATCCGCTGCGCCTACGCGGTCCGCTTCGCCCAGGTGGCGGCGAAGTACGCGCTGCCGGTCACCGCCCCGGACAAGAAGGCGATGCTGGAGCAGTGCGGCTGAGCGGGCCCGCCGCGAAAGCCGGGGAGCGGTGTCCGATATTCGGTTGTCCATGACCGGAAAAGTTCCTAACCTGCGGCCATGGACCACGAACTGACGATCACCACGCTCGCCGAGCGACCCGAGCTCGAAGGGCCGATGTGGTCCATGAAGGACCTCTGGCCCGAGTTCATGATGTACGACCCGATCGGCTGGTCCCACATGGGCCGGATCGTGCGGGAGTTCCCCGAGTACGTCCTCGTCGCCACCGACCCGGCCGGCGCGGTCGTCGCCCGGGGCTTCAGCGTGCCCTTCGCGCTGGAGGCGGAGGGGCGGCGGACGCTGCCCGACCGGGGCTGGGACGAGGTCCTGCTGTGGGCCTTCTCCGACCTGCGGCACGGCAAGACGCCCGACACGGTCAGCGCCATCGAGATCACCGTCGACACCACCGCCCTGGGCCGGGGGATCTCGCACCGCATGCTCGCCGCGATGCGGGAGAACGTCCGCCGGCTCGGCTTCGCCGAACTCGTCGCCCCGGTCCGGCCGAACGGCAAGCACCTGGAGGCCGGTGCCTCCATCCACGAGTACGCCTTCCGGGTCCGCGAGGACGACGGGCTGCCGCACGACCCGTGGCTGCGCGTGCACGTCCGCGCGGGCGGCCGGATCGAGGCCGTCGCGCCCGCGTCGATGACGGTCTCCGGCTCCCTGGAGCAGTGGCGGAAGTGGACCGGGCTGCCCTTCGAGGCGGACGGTCCGGTCGAGGTCCCCGGCGCGCTGGTGCCCGTCCACTGCGAGGCCGCGCGCGGCTACGCGGTCTACGTCGAGCCCAACGTGTGGGTGCGCCACCGGGTCGCCTGACGCCCCGGGACCGGCCCGCCCCGGTCCCGTCCCTCCCCCTCGGACCTCCTGGTCCCGTGCCCTCCGGCCGGGTCAGGAGGTCTTCGTCCAGTCGCCGCAGCCGACGGACTTGAAGTAGCCGTCCTTGGCGCCGATCCTGACGATCGCCGTCCCGGTCGCGTTGTCGTTCGCGAGGATGCTGTTGATGCCGTGCGCGGCGTCCTTCGAGCGCTCCCAGTAGCAGCCCGCGTCCTTGTTGCCCGTGGACCTGTAGGTGCCGGGCGCCACGTCCACGCCGACCTTGAACATGCCGCCGTCGCCCTTGAGGGTCGTCCCGGGGGTCCCCGCGGCCTTGGGGTCGACGGCCTCCCAGGTGCCGCAGCCGGTGGACTTGAAGAGCTTGTCGGTCTTCAGGACCTCCACGTAGCTCGTGCCCGTCACGTTGTCGTTGGCGAGGATCGAGTCGAGCTCCCCCTTGGCGTCCTTCGAACGCTCCCAGTAGCAGCCCGCGTCCTCGTTGCCCGTCGAGCGGTAGAGGCCCGGCTTGACGTCGGCGCCGACCTCGAAGTCGCCGTCCCCGTCGATCGTGGCGGCCTTCTTCTTCTCCGGGGCCTTCGACGCCGGGGCCTCGGAGCCGGACTTCCCGGCGTCGGACTTCCCGGCGCCGGAGGACGCCGGTGCGGAGGACTTCGCCTCCGGGGCCTTCGGGTCCTCGCCGCCCCCGCCCACCGCCGTGCCGATGACGACGACGGCCACGACCGCGCCTGCGGCGGTGAGGACCTTGTGACGGGCGAACCAGGAACGCTGCGGGGAGTGGGTCATGACTGTGAATACCTTCCGGGTGGTGGCGATGGATCGTTCGTGACTCCGTGTTTCGATGACGTAATCACAGCAGAGCTTGTGAACCGAGTCAACCGTGTTCACGGGAATCGCATCGGATCACGCCGTGAACGGGGTTCGTCGGTATGCTCGATGCGCTCGGACTTCCCCACAGGACGGAGGGCGCAGGTGCCCGAGGACAGCGCTACAGAGGTCACCGCCGCCGGCATCGCCCGGCTCGCGGGCGTCGGCAGGGCCGCCGTCAGCAACTGGCGCCGCCGCCACGCCGACTTCCCCCGGCCGGTCGGCGGCACCGAGACCAGCCCCGCCTTCTCCCTCGCCGAGGTCGAGCGGTGGCTGCGCGCGCAGGGCAAGCTCGCCGAGGTCCCGCTGCGCGAGCGGGTCTGGCAGCAGCTCTCCGGCCACCCCGGCGGCACGGTCGCGGGCCTCGTCCAGACCGGCTGCGTCCTGCTCCTCCGGCGCGAGCGCGGCCCCGCCCTCGACACCCTGACCGCCCTTCCCGACGCCCGCCTCGCCGAGGCCCTGCCCGGCCCCCTCGAAGAGGTCCTCACCCTCCGCCTCGGCCTTCCCAGGGCCGTGCGCACCCCCCTCGCCGGACAGCTCGCCCCGGCCGTCCCGCTGCTCCGCGCCGCCCTGGAGCTCGCCGCCGAACTCGGCGGCCCCCGGCAGGCGTTCGAGTTCCTCCTCGGCCGCCACCTGGACGCCAACCCCCGCCAGTACACGCTGACCCCGCCGCCGCTCGCCGACCTGATGGCCGCCCTGGCCGCCGCCGCGACCGCGACCGCCGGGGGCCCGCCCGCCACCGTCCTCCTCGACCCCTCCTCCGGCACCGGCGGCCTCCTGCGGGCCGCCGTCCGCCCCGCCGTCCTCGCCGTCCAGGACGCCGACCCCGAGCTGGCCGCCCTCTCCGCGCTCCGCCTCGCCCTGCACGGCGACGCCGACATCCGCTCCGCCGCGGGCGACACCCTCCGCGCCGACGCCTTCCCCGACCTGCGCGCCGACACCGTCCTCGCCCACCCGCCGTTCAACGAGCGCGCCTGGGGCCACGACGAGCTGGCCTACGACCCCCGCTGGGAGTACGGCTTCCCGGCCCGCACCGAGTCCGAGCTCGCCTGGGTCCAGCACGCCCTGGCCCGGCTGCGCGACGGCGGCACCGCCGTCCTCCTCATGCCGCCCGCCGTCGCCTCCCGCCGCTCCGGCCGCCGCGTCCGCGCCGACCTGCTGCGCCGGGGCGCGCTGCGGGCCGTGATCGCCCTGCCGGCCGGCGCCGCGCCCCCGTACGGCATCCCGCTCCACCTGTGGGTGCTGGTCCGGCCCGGGGCCGACCCGCGGCCCCCGGCCGAGGCCCTCCTCGTCGACACCGCCGCCCTCGCCCCCGACGCGGGCCGCGACAAACTGCCCTGGACCGCCCTGCAGAACGCGGTGCTGGACGCCTGGGCGGGCCGCGCGGGCGACGAGTCCCTGGCCCGCTCCGTCCCCGTCGTCGCCCTCCTCGACGACGAGGTGGACCTGGCCCCCGCCCGCTACCTCACCGCCCCCGACGCGGGCGGCACCGCCGCCGAACTCGCCGCCGTCCGCGAGCGCCTGGACGAGACCCTGCGCCGCACCCTCGCCCTCAGCCCGGCCCCCGAGGCCGCCCGCCCCGCGCCCCGCCCGCTCACCACCGTCGGCGAACTGGCCCGCACCGGCGCCCTCCAGCTCCGCACCGGCGGCCAGGGCACCGCCCCCGCCGGCCGCGAGACCGCCGTCCTCACCGAGCACGACGTGCTCGCCGGCACCGCCCCCTCCGGCACCCTCCCGGAGGCCGCCGGGGAGCCGGAGGAGCCGGTGCTCGTCGCCGAGGGCGACGTCGTGGTGCCCGTCCTCGGCGGCGGCCCGGCCGCCCGGGTCGTGGACGCCGCCACCGCGGGCGCCGCCCTCGGCCGCAACCTCCAGCTGCTGCGCCCCGATCCGGCCGCGCTCGACCCGTGGTTCCTCGCCGGCTTCCTGCGCGGCACCGCCAACAACCGGCAGGCCAGCAGCTTCGCCTCGACCGCCACCCGGCTCGACGTGCGCCGCCTCCAGCTGCCCCGGCTGCCGCTCGGCGACCAGCGCCGGCACGGCGAGCGCTACCGCGCGCTCGCCGCGTTCGAGGAGGCCCTGCGCCTCACCTCCCGACTGGGCGAACAGCTCGTCCAGGGCCTCTACGACGGCCTCGCGGACGGAAGCGTCCGCCCGGGGTAGGAGCGGGGCTACTCTCGTACCCGGTCAGGAGTCCTTGGGGGGATGCGCGTGTACGGAGAGAAGCCGGTCGTTCCCGGGAGGAGACCCGGCGGCGCGTCCGCCGGGACGGTCGCCGTCCGCGTCGTGGTGACGGCGGCCGTGGTGCTCTCCCTCGGGCTGCTCGCCTGGGTGGCCATGCTGCGCCTCGCCATCATGCGGCGCACGCCCCGCGACTGGGCCCTGTTCTGGGTCCAGCTCGCCCTCACCGTGGGCTGCTTCGTGCTGCTCCAGGAGCGGTTCGCGAACTCCTGGCGGAGCGACGCCGGGGCGGGCCTGGTGATCGTCATGGCGGTCGCCGTCGTCTGGCACTACCTGGCGGCCGACATCCGGCACCACCGCGCGCCCGCCGCCCCGGTGCCCGCCCCGTACCCGCCGCCGGGGTACGGGTACCCGGCCGCGGGCACCACCGCGCCGCCCGCGCCGTACGGCCCGCAGGTCCCCAACCCGTACGCCGCCACCGTCCCGCACCCGGCCCCGCACCCGCTGCCCGCGCCGCCGCCCGGACCGCCCGCGGCGACGCCCCCGCCGACGCCCCGCATCGACCAGGTCCGCGCCGAGCTCGACGAGCTGAGCGACCTCCTGCGCGGGGACGGGGAGAAGTGAACGGCCGGGTCGTCGGCGGACGCTACGAGCTGGCCACCGTCATCGGCCAGGGCGGCATGGGCCAGGTGTGGACCGGGTACGACACCCGCCTCGACCGCCGGGTCGCGGTCAAGCTGCTCAGCCCCACCGCCCTCACCGGCCCGCGGACCGCCGCCGACGAGCTGCGCCGCCGCTTCGTCCGCGAGTGCCGGGTCACCGCGCGCGTGGACCACCCCGGCCTGGTCACCGTGCACGACGCGGGCAGCGACGCCGACGACCTCTACCTGGTCATGCAGTACGTGGACGGCGCCGACCTCGCCGACCACCTCGCCGAGCACGACCCGTACCCCTGGCCGTGGGCGGTCTGCGTCGCCGCCCAGCTGTGCGCGGTGCTCGCCGCCGTGCACGCGGTCCCGATCGTGCACCGCGACCTCAAGCCGCGGAACGTGATGGTCCGCCCGGACGGCTCGGTCACCGTGCTCGACCTGGGCGTGGCCTCCGTCCTCGACTCCGACACCACCCGCCTCACGCACACCGGCTCGCCCATCGGCAGCCCCGCCTACATGGCGCCCGAGCAGGCCATGGGCGGGGCCGTCGGCCCGCAGACCGACCTGTACGCGCTCGGCGTGCTGCTGCACGAACTCCTCTCCGGGAACGTGCCGTTCGCCGGCTCCACCGCCCTCGGCGTGCTCCACCGCCACCTGTACGAGCCGCCGCTGCCGATCCGCCAGGTGCGGCCCGAGGTCCCCGAGGCGCTGGAGGCGCTGGTGCTGCGGCTCCTCGCCAAGGACCCGGCGGCCCGCCCCGGCGGCGCGCACGAGGTGTACGAGGCGCTGCTGCCGCTGCTGCCCGCGCGCGGCGCCCCGGCCGGGCCGATGGACCCGACGCGGCCCTTCCTGCGCCCGCACGCGCCCTGGCCGGCCGCGCCCCGGGAGCGGGCGGTCCGGGCGGCCGTCCCCGACCCCCGGGTGTCGGTGCCCTCGGCGCCGCCGGTGCCCGCGCACGCCCCGGCCCCGCCGCCCGCGCCCGCCCGGCCCGACGTGGCCGCCGCCGTGGACGAGGCGAAGCGGCTGCTCGGCGAGGGGGCGCTCACCCAGGCCGTGGACGTGCTCGGCGGGATCCTGCCGGTGGCGGCGGCCGAGCACGGCGAGGGCTCGCCGGTGGTGCGGATCCTGCGCAAGCAGTACGCCTCCACGCTGATGGACGACGGGCAGTACCGGCGGGCGCTGCCGGAGCTGCGCCGGCTCGCGGCGGACGACCCGGACGACGCCGGGTTCCGCTACGACATCGCGCTCTGCCTGGAGCAGGTGGGGGACGCGGCCGGGGCGCTCGCGGAGTTCCGGGCGGTCCTGCCGGCCTTCGAGCGGGACGCGGCGCACGACCCCGGGCGCGCCTTCGACGTGCGGCGGCGCACCGGGCTGCTGCTGATGGCGACGGGCGCGCACGAGGCGGGCCGGGCGGAGCTGCACCGGCTGCTGCTGGACGCGGAGCGGCTGTACGGGCCGTACCACCCGCTGGCGGCGGAGCTGCGGCGGGTGCTGGAACACCAGCGGCGGATGGGGCTCTGACGGGCTGCCAGGATCACGACTCCGCAAAGAGTCAGGAAGTGGATCTTGACTATCACTTTTGTCTTATTTGCGGGTTGTAACGTTCGCGTCTGATCGTGTCCACTCCATCAAGGAATCAGCCATGACGACGCCCGCCGCTCCCCAGACCCCCGAGCCGCAGCACTTCGGCGCCCCCGAGGCCCCGGCCGCCCCCAGCGCGGGCAAGAAGGCGCTGAAGAAGGTCGGCGGCGTCATCGTCGCGATCATCATCGCCGTCGGCGTCAAGTTCGGCCTGCCCTACCTCACCGGCGACGCCCCGGTCCACGCCAAGGTCGGCGAGTGCGTCGTCGTCACCGGCGAGGAGAACGACCCCAAGGTCGACAAGACCGACTGCGGCTCCGGCAAGGCCGACCTCTACAAGGTCGAGCAGGTCCACGAGGACACCTTCGACGTCAACAAGTGCGGCGAGGGCTACGCCGCCCTCGCGCAGCAGCTGGAGTCGATGAAGTTCGTGCTCTGCCTCACCGAGGTCAAGAAGTAACCACGCCCCACGCGCGCGCGTGCCCCGCGAACGGGCCGCGCGAACGGCCGGAAGCGAACGCTTCCGGCCGTTCTCCGTTGTACGCCCCCGGCCCGCCCCGCGTACCGTCGGCGGGATGACCCACGACAACGCCTCCCCCGGGATCCAGCTGAACCACACCGTCGTCCACGCCTCCGACCGCGCCGCCTCCGCCCGCTTCCTCGCCGGTGTCCTCGGCCGCACCGTCGGCGCCCCCTTCGGGCCCTTCCTCCCCCTCGACCTCGACAACGGGGTGACGCTCGACTACTACCAGGCGCCCGAAGGCCCCATCCAGCCGCAGCACTACGCCTTCCTCGTCCCCGACGCGGAGTTCGACGGCATGATCGCCCGCCTGGAGGCGGCCGGGGTCACCTACTACTCCGACCCGGACCGCACCCGCCCGCACGAGACTAACCGCCTCTTCGGCGGCCGGGGCGCCTACTTCGCCGACCCGGACGGCCACAACATGGAGATCCTGACCGTGCCCTACGTACGCCCGTAGCCGCCGGGGCGAATCCTTCGCGCGCGTTCCCGGCTCCTATCCCCGTGGGGCCGGCCGCAGGGGCCGGGCCCGTACGAGGAGGACAGACATGACGATCGCCGTCGTCGCCGCGGCCGGAGCGCTGCTGATCGGCGCCTGCGCCTGGCACCTGACCCGCCGCTTCGGGAAGCGGGGCTGACATGGGCCGCCGCACCGCCTGGCCGGACGCGCGCCTGATCGAGGCCGCGCGCACCGGCGACGTGCCCGCGCTGACCGCCGTGGTCGTGGAGTCGCAGCCGCACGTGCGGACCTTCGCCCGCTCGCTGTGCGCCACCCCTCAAGACGCCGAGGACGCCGCACAGGAGGCGCTGATCATCCTCTACCGGAAGATCGGCACCCTGCGGGCGACCGGAGCCCTCGCCTCCTGGATGTTCCGCATCGTCCGCAACGAGTGCCTGCGGCGCCTCCGGCCGCCGTTCCCCACGGCGACCGGGGCGACCGGGGCGGCCGGAGCGACCGGGGACGGCTGGAACGGCGGGGACGGCTGGGACGGCGGGGAGGCGGGCGGCGGCGCCGAGCCCTCCGCCGAGGAGGCCGCGCTGCGGGGCCTGGAGGCGGAGCGGATCGCCGCCGCCATCGGCGCCCTGCCCCGCGACCAGCGCCAGGTCCTGATCATGCGGGACGTGCGGGGGCTGCCCGGCCGGACCGTCGCCCGCGCCCTCGGCATCGGCACCCCCGCCATGAAGTCGCGCCTGCACCGGGCCCGTACGGCCCTGCGCGCCGCGCTCGCCGCCGAGGGGGTGGCGCCATGAGGACCGGCCCCGACTTCGCCAGCTCCTCCGTCCCCCGCCACCTGCTGCGCGGACTCCTCGGCTTCGGCCCCACGGCCGCCGCCGTCGCCCTCGTCCCGCTCGCCGGACCACTCGTCCTGCTGGTGGCCCCGCTCGGCCTGATCGCCCTGCGCGGCTGCCCGGTCTGCTGGACGATCGGCCTGGTCCAGACGGTCTCCCGGGGCCGCCTCACACGCTCCTGCGAGAACGGCACCTGCACCCTCACCCGCCCGTGAACCCGCCCGCCCGCCCGGGCTCCTGGCGGTCCGGCTGTTCCTCGCCGTCCTCACCGCCCTCGCGGGCTACCTCACCGCCGTCCTCGCGCTGCCCGCCCTGCGCTGAGCCCACCGCCGCCCGGCCGGCCGCAGCAGCAGGGCCAGCGCCGCCGTGCCCCCGGCCGCGAGCCCCGGGAGCAGGCCGGGCGGCCGGAAGGAGCAGTCCAGCGAGGAGGCGCCGGAGACCCGGACCGCGAGCAGTCCCGCGTACGGCTCCACCGGGCCGCCCCGGCAGCTCCAGCCCGGGATCGCCGGGGCGGCGACCACCACCGTGCCGGTGGTGCCCGCCGGGAGGACCGCCCGCAGCCCGGCGGCGGTCGGCGTCACCGACAGCGCGGCCCCCGGACGGAGCGCGGCGACGGCGGCCCGCAGCCGCCCGTGGTCGAGGCAGCCGAGCTCGGCCGGGCCCCGGCCCGCCGGGACCTCGGGGCGGACGCCCGGCGCGGGCTGGAAGCCCAGCGAGACCAGCGCCGCCCGCCGCTTGGGCCCGCCGCCGAGCAGCCGCACCGGGGCCCGGCCGCCGAGCCGGGCCGGGCCGGTGCGCTCCGGCGCCCACAGGAAGACCTCGGTGCCGGCCGGGCAGGCACCGCCCTCGGCGGAGCCGTACACCCGGGCGCCCAGGAGGAGTTCCTGGTTGCGGAAGGGGGACGGGCCGAAGACGGGCGCGGGGCGGCCGGGGGGCCGTACCGTCACCAGCGGCAGGCTCGTCTCCGTCCGGACCACGGCGCCGTCCCGCCACCGGGCGCCCACCGCGAACAGGGCGTCGGTGACCGGGTTGTCGAGGCTGTGGAGGTTGCGGCCCCGGGAGGTCCAGCCGCCGCCGAGCCCGGTGAGCAGGCCGGTCAGCACGGCCGGGGTGTGACTGCTGTAGTAGGCGGCGCCCTGCCCGCCGAGGAGCAGCGGGTCGTTGCCCGCGACCCGGGGCAGGCCGGAGTCGGTGCGGCGGGCGGGCCAGGTGTCGGCCGCCGCGAGGGCCGCCGCCCGCCGGGCGTGCTCCGGCCCGTACGGCGGATAGTCGTCGAGGTGGCCGAGGCGCGCCCGGTCCGCGTGGGCGGTGGTCGCGGCGGCCTGCCCGAGCAGGGTGCCGGTCACCAGGACCAGGGCGAGCAGCCCGGACCGGCCCCGGCGGGGCAGCAGCAGGGCCCCGGCGACGGCCGCGAGCCCGAGCAGCCCGCCGAGCAGCGCCGGCCGCCCGGCCAGCGGGCTGGGCAGGGCCGCCGCCGTCAGCGCCAGCACCACCGCCGCCCCGCCGGCCAGCGCCCGGCGCGGCGGCGGGTCGTGCACGAGCCCGGCGTGCGCGGCGACGACGAGGAGCCCGGCGAGGACGAAGGTCTGCCGGTACGGGCTGCCGTTCGGGGTGGTGAAGAGGTGCCACACCAGGTGGCTCGGCCCCCACTGGGCGCTCGCGGCGACCGCGGCCGCGAGCCCCGGCCACAGCCACCGCTCCGCCACGGGCACGTCCCGCCGGAACAGCGCCGCGGCGGCGAGCAGCGGCACCCCGGTCCACACGAAGAGGGCGGGGGAGGAGAAGGAGTAGGTGGCGGGCAGCAGCCGCGCGGCCAGGTCGGCGCCGTCCGCCGCCGCGAAGTCCCGCACCACGCCCGGGTGGGCGGTCCGGGTGGAGAGCAGGACGGGGAGGAGGACGGGGGCGGCGAGGGCGGTGCCGAGCGCGGTGGAGACGGCGGCGCGTAGCACCGTCCGGGGGCGGAAGGAGCCGGTGGCGGCCAGCCGGGTGAGGAGGAAGAGGGCCGCGCCGAGGGTCGCCATCCAGGCCGTGTAGAAGTTCGCGGTCCAGCAGGCGGCGACGGTGAGCACGGACAGCAGCGGGCGGACGCCCTCCCGGGCCCACTCGGCGGTCAGGCAGAGCAGCGGCAGGGCGATCAGGCCGTCCAGCCACATCGGGTTGTACGCGCCCTCCGCCAGCGACCAGCCGCACAGTGCGTACGCGGCGCCGAGCACCGCGGGCCACCAGGGGGCCGGGGTGGTGGAGAGGCGGCGCAGCAGGAAGGCCATGGCGGCGGCGGCCAGCGCGGTCTTGAGGAGGGTCAGGCCGTAGACGGCGTACTCGATGTTCTCGCGCGGCACGAGGGCGACCAGCGGGGCGAGCGGGCTGGACAGGTAGGTGCCGTAGTCCGGCAGGAGGCTGGTGCCCCAGCCCGCCCGCCAGTCGACGAGGAGGCCGTCGGCCCGGCCGTGCAGCAGGTCCCACAGGCGCGCGTGGAAGGGGACGAACTGGTTGGCGAGGTCGTTGACGGACCGGTGGCGCGGCCCGAAGGGGAAGATCCGGGCCACCGCGTCCCCGGCGGTGACGGCGGTGACGGCGAGGAGTCCGGCGAGCGCGCAGGCGGCGGCGGTGACCCGGGACGGGCGGCCGGCGAGGGCGGCGCGGGCCGCGCGGACGGCGGCGGGGCGGGGGACGGGGCGGGGGGTGGTTCGCTGAGCGGTTCGCATGGCGCGTTCGAATATCGCAGTGCCGGGCCGGTCGGGGACGGGCGGCGCGGGGCCGTTCACGCAATGGCCGTTTCGCCGTCATCCGGGCGGACCGGGCGGGACACCGGACCCGCTTTGGGTGTGGGATGTGCTGCTCTCTCTCGTCGTCCCCTGCTTCAACGAGGAGGACGTCCTCACCCGCTTCCACGCCCGCGTGACCGACGAACTCTCGGCTCTCGACGGGGAGTTCGAGATCGTCTACGTGGACGACGGAAGCCGGGACGGGACCCTCCCGCTGCTGCGGGGCCTCGCCGCCGCCGACCCCGACCGGGTCCGCTTCGTCTCCTTCAGCCGCAACTTCGGCAAGGAGGCCGCCATGCTCGCCGGCCTCCGGCACGCGGCCGGCGACGCCGTCGTGATCATGGACGCGGACCTCCAGCACCCGCCGGAGCTGGTCCACCGCATGGTCGCCCTGCACCGCGAGGGGTACGACCAGGTCGTCGCCCGCCGCACCCGCGAGGGCGACCGGGTCACCCGCACCCTCACCGCCCGCCTCTACTACCGGGCCATCAACCGGCTCGTCGACGTCGAACTCGTCGACGGCGTGGGCGACTTCCGGCTCCTCTCCCGCCGCACCGTGGACGCCGTCCTCGGCCTGGGGGAGTACAACCGCTTCTCCAAGGGCCTCTTCTCCTGGGTCGGCTTCCGCACCACGACCTTCTCCTACGAGAACGCGGTGCGCGAGGAGGGCCGGTCCAAGTGGACCTTCGGCAAGCTCCTCAACTACGGCCTGGACGGCCTGATCTCCTTCAACGACAAGCCGCTGCGGGCCGCCGTCTACCTCGGCCTCCTCCTCGTCGGCGTCGCCTTCGCCTACGCCGCCTGGATCGTCGCCGTCGCCCTCGCCAGCGGCGTCGACACGCCCGGCTACGTCACCCTCCTCGTCGCCGTCACCGCCCTCGCCGGCGTCCAGATGGTCATGGTCGGCCTGATCGGCGAATACGTCGGCCGCATCTACTACGAGGTCAAGCGCCGCCCGCACTACCTGGTGGCGGAGACGCACGCGGGCCGGGAGACCGGCACAGCCCCGGCCGACACCCGGGCGGCGGGTGCCTCGTTGTGGGAGACGGTCGTCCGGAAGTGACCACCGGGACGCGGTGACGGGCAAGTTGTCCGTGCGAAGTGGTGGCTACGGCCCCGGCGACTCCCTACCATCGATCTTCGCAAGGTCGTCCAACTGACGCACGACCAGCCCGGGAGGCTCCTTTGCACCGCCGCGACCGCCGCCGTTCCGCCCGCCGCACCGCACTCGCCGTCTCCGCCGCGCTCCTCGGCGCGGCCCCGCTGCTCACCGCGTGCGGCAGCGACGCCCATCCGGGGGCCGCGGCCGTCGTCGGCGGCGAGCGCATCGACGTCTCCAGTCTCCAGGCCCAGGTGAAGGCCGCCCGGGACGCGCAGTCCGCGTCCCCCCAGGGCGCCCAGATGATCAAGGCCACCGGGGACCTCGGCCGGCAGAAGCTCAACGCCATGATCTTCGACCGCATCCTCGGCCGGGTCGCCTCGGACGCGGGCGTCACCGCCGAGCGCGGCGAACTCCAGCAGACCCGCGCCGCCTTCGTCCGCCAGAACGGCGGCGAGGCCGGACTCGCCGCCGTCCTGCTCCAGCAGCAGGGCGTCGCCCCCGGCCAGATCGACGACGTCGTCCGGCGTAACGTCCTCATGACGAAGATCATCGAGAAGGAGGGGATCACCGAGACCCCCGAGGGCCAGAAGCGGCTCCAGGAGCTGTTCTCCACCGCCTCCAAGGCCCTCGCCATCGACGTGAACCCCCGCTACGGCGCCTGGGACGACACCAAGGTCCAGCTCGACGGCGGCAAGGACACCACCCCCTGGCTGACCCGCGTCACCCCCGACCAGAGCGCCGCCGGCGCCGAGCAGCTCCCGGGCTGACGTCCGGTCCGCCCGGCCGCCGCCCCGGGCCGGGGCGGCGGCCGGGCGGGGTCTCCACCTGCTGGTCCTCGAAGGCGGGCAAGTGAGCGTAACCATGTATGAGTGAGTGTCATCGTCGGAGCGTGAATCTGACGGAATGGGCGAAGACGCAGGGCGTGCATCCGCAGACCGCGTATCGCTGGTTCCGTGAGGGGACGTTGCCGGTACCGGCTCAGCGGGTCGGGCCACGCACGATCCTGGTGAACATCGAGGCCAATACCACGCCGGAAGCTGTGGGCGGCCTCGGGCTGTACGCCCGCGTCTCCTCCCACGACCAGAAGGCCGATCTGGAGCGCCAGGTGGCGCGGTTGTCCGCGTGGGCGGCGAAGGCCGGGCACAAGGTGGTGCGGGTCGATTCCGAGATCGCCTCCGGTATGAACGGATGCCGCTCGAAAGCGCGTCGCCTGCTCGCTGATCCGGCCGTCACCACGGTCGTGGTCGAGCACAAGGACCGCCTCGGCCGGATGAACGTCGAACTCGTCGAAGCCGCCCTGTCCGCATCCGGCCGGCGTCTGCTGGTCCTTGACGAAGGCGAAGTCGAAGACGACCTCGTGCGCGACATGGTGGAGGTGCTGACCTCGTTCTGCGCTCGCCTGTACGGCCGTAGGTCGGCGAAGAACCGGGCGCGAAAGGCGTTGGAGGCCGCCGAGCATGGGTGACCTGCGCACTATTGATGCGCCGTTCGTTGCCCTCGGCCCTACCGGTGTGGCGATCCGCGACCGGCTGGGGCACCTCACCGCGACCGATGAGAAGGTGCTGCGCCTGGTCGGCGCACACCTCGGGTCGCTCGCGTCTCGCGACCTCAAGACGCGCTGCCAGGGCGGTTCGGGGCACTCCACGGACACATGGGCGGCGAGGAAGCGGGAGTTGACCGCCGAGTCGTCTTCGCGCTGGGCCGGGTCGATCACGAAGGCCACGCACGATCAGTGGGCGTTGTCCCGCCGCTGTCAGCTCGCCCACATCCAGGGCCTCGAAGCCGGCATCAAGACGATCACGCATCGACTGTCCCAGCCGATCGGGGAGAGGGGAACCAAGAGGGCGCCGGGCGGATACCGCAGCGAGCGGGAGTGGCACGCGAAGACCCGTCGTCCGGCCACGCTTGAGGACCGGCTGGAGCATGAGCGCGCCGACCGTGAGAAGGGCGTCGTGCATGTGGTGCGCGGCGGAAAGCACCTGGCTCGTAACCGGCACAACCTCGAAGCGGCGGAGCTCACCGAAACGGAGTGGCGGCAGCGGTGGGAGGCAGAGCGCTGGTTCCTCGCCGCCGACGGCGAGTCCGGCAAGCACCACGGGAACGAGACGATCCGCGTCACGCCCGACGGTGAGGTCAGCATCAAGCTCCCCGCACCGCTGGCCGAGTACGCGAACGCTCGGCACGGCCGGTACGTGCTGGCCGCGAAGGTCCGCTTCCCGCACCGGGGCACCGAGTGGGCCGACCGTATCGAGGCTGACCGGGCCGTCGCCTACCGCATCCACCTGGACGTGGACCGAGGACGCTGGTATCTCACCGCGTCCTGGCAGATCCCGCCCGCGAAGACGATTCCGCTGGAGGCCGCCCTCGCCCAGGGCGTGGTCGGCGTGGACACCAACGCCGACCACCTCGCCGCCTGGCGCCTGGACGCCCACGGCAACCCGATCGGCGCACCGCGCCGCTTCTTCTACGACCTCACCGGCACCGCTGACCACCGTGACGCCCAGGTCAGGCATGCCCTGTCGCGGCTACTGAACTGGGCCGGGTCCTGCGGCGTGAAGGCTATCGCCGTGGAGGACCTGGACTTCGCCGCGGAGAAGACCCGCGAGAAGCACGGCCGGCGCCGGCGCTTCCGCCGGCTCATCTCCGGCATGCCCACCGGCAAACTCCGCGCCCGTCTCACATCGATGGCCGACCAGACCGGTATCGCGATCATCGCCGTCGATCCCGCGTACACCTCGAAGTGGGGCGCCCAGCACTGGCAGAAGCCCCTCACCAGCAACACCCGCAAGACCACCCGTCACGATGCGGCGAGCATCGCGATCGGACGACGCGCCCAAGGGCACCCGATCCGGCGACGGACGGCACCGCCCCCACACGACCGGAGCGATCGTGCGGGGCATCGGACCGTTCAGGCCCGACCGGCAGCCCTCGGGCGTGAGGGACCCCGCCCCCGCATCCCCGGACCACGGACACGATCCGTGCCGCCGGACGCGGCGAGAACGCGGGCGACCAGGACATCCACAACCGTTCGGGATGTCCGCAGTGAGCAGGAATGGGTCCAAGACTCACTCCTGCTCACTGATGAGGAACGGTAGGTTCGGAGGGTGACTTCCGAGAACCCCGGCCGCGTCGTCCTGCTCACCACCAGCCACCGCGTCGCCCCCGGACTGCTGTCCTGGCCCGCCTGGCAGGCGCTGCGCGAGGCCGACCGGGTCCTCTGCGGCGACGAGGCCCACCCCCAGCTGCCGTACCTGCGGGAGGCGGGCGTCGCCGTCGAGCACGCCCGCCCCGCCGCCGCCGAGCTCGTCGCCGCCTGCGCCGGAGGCCGTACCGTCCTCGTGCTGCCCTCCGGGGAGGGCGACCGGGAGCTCACCGACGGCCTCGCCCGGCTCGCCGGATCCGGCCGGACCGCCATGCCCGACCTGGAGCTGCTGCCCGGCTCGTACGACCTCCCCGGCGCCCGCCTCCTCGACCTCGTCCAGGTCATGGACCTCATCCGGCGCCGGTGCCCCTGGTCCTCCCGCCAGACCCACCAGGGCCTCGCCAAGTACGCCATCGAGGAGACGTACGAGCTCGTCGAGGCGATCGAGACCGGCGACCGGCGCGAACTGCGCGAGGAGCTCGGCGACGTCCTCCTCCAGGTCGTCTTCCACGCCCGGATCGCCGAGGAGGACGCCGAGGAGCCCTTCTCCGTCGACGACGTCGCCGGGACCCTCGTCGAGAAGCTGATCCAGCGCCATCCGCACCTCTTCGGCGACGCCACCGCCGAGACCCCCGAGGACGTCCGCGCCCTCTGGGTGCGCGCCAAGGCCGTCGAGAAGCGCCGCGCGTCCGTCACCGACGGCGTGCCCGTCGGCCAGCCCGGCCTCGCGCTCGCCGCCAAGCTCGCGGGCCGCGTCCGCACCGCCGCCCTCGACGTCCCCCTGCCCCGGGGACAGGGCGTGGGCTACGAGCTCCTCGCCCTCGCCGCCCGCGCCGAGGCCGAGGGCGTCGACCCCGAGGCCGCCCTGCGCGCGGCGGCCCGCGCCTACCGGGACGCGATCCGGGCCGAAGAGGGACTGTGAACCGCTTCACCCGCCGCGCCTAGGCCCTGTCCGACAGGGCCAGGTGTGTGCGTGCCGCCGGGTCGTGCCAGCGGGCCGGGGGCGGGAGGAGCAGCCGCTCGGCCGGGGAGAGGGCGCGGACGGCCGGGCGGCGGACCGGCGGCAGCGCGTCGTGGCGCACCCGCGCCGGATCGGTGCCCAGCTCCGCCAGCACCTCTGCGGTCTCGGCGAGCAGCCCCGGCGGCCCCGCCAGATAGACGTCGTGGTCGGCCCAGCCGCCCCGGCTGCGCAGCGCGGTCAGCAGCCGCTCGGTGGCCTGGGCGCGGGGGTGCCGGGGCGCCGCCGCGATGTAGGTGACGCGCAGTCCGGGCAGCCGGGCCGCCAGCCGTTCCAGATCGGCCCGCCCGTACAGCAGCTCCCGCGAGCGGGCCACCGCGAAGACCCGGCCCCGCGCGCCCGGGTCGGTCTCGGCCGCCTCCTCCAGGAGCGCCTTCACCGGCGCCCAGCCCGTCCCGGCCCCGATGTAGGTGCGGGGCGCGCCCGGCGGGGTGCGGGAGACGAGCCCGCCGCCGGGGGCGCTCAGCCGCAGCACGTCGCCGGGGCGGGTCGCGGTGACCAGCGCGGTGCTGGTCGCCCCGCCCCGGACCCGGCTCACGTGCAGCTCGACCGTGCCGTCCGGGCGGGGCGCGGCGGCCAGCGAGTAGGTGCGCCAGGCGCGCGGCACCCGGGGCGAGGCGACGCCCGCGTACTGGCCGGGCCGGTGGCGGTACGGCCGCCGGGGCCGCAGGGTCAGGACGGCCAGGTCGCCGCCGTACCGCTCGTGCCGGACCACGTCCGCCTCCCACCACGGCGGCTCCCCCTCCCGTACGGACTCCTCGGCGCCGCGCAGCATCAGTTCGGTGATCCGGGCGTACGCCTCCGTCCACGCCTTCTCCGCCTCGACCGTCCAGGCGGCGCCCGCGGTCTGCGCGAAGGCGGCGAGCAGGCTCTCGCCGACGGCCGCGTAGAGGGCGGGGGTGGCGAGGAAGCGGCGGTGGTCGCGGCCGAGCCGCCCGAGGTAGCCGGGCAGCCCCGGGTCGTCGAACCGGGCCACCACCTCGGCGAGCACCGCGAACAGCCGGTCGCGCTGCGGGGCCAGGTCGGCGGGGAACAGCGCGCGCACCCGGGGGTTGCGGTGGAAGAGGTGCGCGTAGAAATAGGTGACGGTGTGCTCGGCGCGTCTCTCGACGACCGCGAACGCGCTTCGGAGCAGGGCGAGGTCCACGCGGGGCAATGTAGGGGCACACGGCGTCACCGCGCGGTCACGCGGCGGTGATGCGTCAGGTCGGGCGCTGGGACGCCGGGGGCCGGACGGTACGGTCGGCGGGTGCGCGAAGGACCCACCCCCCACCCCGACCCGGCCCCCGACCCGGCCCCCGCTCCCGCCTCCGGCCCTGACCCGGTACCTGCCTCCGGCCCCGCCCCGGCACCCGACCCCAGCCCCGCCCCGGCACCCGATCCCGGCCCTGACTCTGAACCGGCACCCGCCTCCGGCCCTGACCCGGCGCCCGCCCCGGTGTCCGCCCCCGCCCCCGCCCCGGGACCGGCGTCCGGCTGCCCGGTCGGTGGCGGGGCGGTCGGCGGCGGGCCCGAACCCGCCCTGTTCAGCTGGGAGTTCGCGAGCGATCCGTACCCCGCGTACGCCTGGCTGCGGGAGCACGCGCCGGTGCACCGGACCCGGCTGCCCAGCGGGGTCGAGGCATGGCTCGTCACGCGCTACCCGGACGCCCGGCAGGCCCTCGCCGACCAGCGGCTGTCGAAGAACCCCGCGCACCACGCCGAACCGGGCAAGACCGGCATCCCGGGCGAGCGCAGCGCCGGTCTGATGACCCACCTCCTCAACATCGACCCGCCGGACCACACCCGGCTGCGGCGGCTGGTGGCGAAGGCGTTCACCCCGCGCCGCGTCGCCGCCTTCGCGCCGCGCGTGCGGGAGCTGACGGACCGGCTCATCGACGGCTTCGCGGAGCGCGGCAGCGCGGACCTCATCCACGAGTTCGCCTTCCCGCTCCCCATCTACGCCATCTGCGACATGCTCGGCGTGCCCGCCGAGGACCAGGACGACTTCCGGGACTGGGCCGGGATGATGATCCGGCACGGCGGCGGCCCGCGCGGCGGCGTGGCCCGCTCGGTGAAGAAGATCCGCGGCTACCTGGCGGAGCTGATCCACCGCAAGCGCGAGGAGCTGCGGCGGGACGACGGCGGCGGCGACGACCTCATCTCGGGCCTCATCCGGGCCTCCGACCACGGCGACCACCTCACCGAGGCCGAGGCCGTCGCCATGTGCTTCGTGCTCCTCTTCGCCGGCTTCGAGACGACCGTCAACCTGATCGGGAACGGCGCCCACGCCCTGCTGCGCCACCCGGAGCAGCGCGCCCGGCTCCAGTCCTCGCTGGCCGCGGGGGAGACCGGGCTGCTGGAGACCGGGATCGAGGAGCTGCTGCGGTACGACGGGCCGGTCGAGCTGGCGACCTGGCGGTACGCCACCGCCGACCTGGTGATCGGCGGGCAGCCGATCCCGGCCGGGGACCCGGTCCTGGTGGTGCTCGCGGCGGCCGACCGGGACCCGGAGCGCTTCGCCGCGCCCGACGTCCTGGACCTCGGCCGGCAGGACAACCAGCACCTCGGGTACGGGCACGGCATCCACTACTGCCTGGGCGCGCCGCTCGCCCGCCTGGAGGGCCGGACGGCGCTGGAGAGGCTGCTGACCCGCCTGCCGGACCTGCGACTTGGCGCGGATCCGGACGAACTGCGGTGGCGCGGCGGCCTCATCATGAGGGGATTGCGCACGCTTCCGGTGGAGTTCACCCCTTCCGCACCCCCGCACCACGGGTGACGGCGTGTCAGAAATGTGATCTTCGCGTGATCGGGCAGCCATCGACTTGTGACGGACGTTCGAATGCGGCTACGTTCGCGCCAGCGTTCGCCGCCGTCCCAGCCGTCACGTGAAAGGCCCCTCCATGCTTTCCGGAAACGGACGACACCGTCGCCCCCGTCAGGCCCCCGCGCTCGTCGTCACCGCAGGAGTGACCGGCTCCGCCCTGGCGCTGCCGCTGCTCGCCACCGGCTCCGCCTCCGCCGCCGACGCCGCCACCTGGGACCGGGTCGCCGCCTGCGAGTCCGGGGGGCAGTGGAGCGCCAACTTCGGCAACGACGCCTACGGCGGCCTCCAGTTCACCCAGGATGCCTGGGAGCGGCACGGCGGGCTCGCCTACGCCCCCAGCCCGGACCTGGCCAGCCGCGCCCAGCAGATCACCATCGCCGACCGGGCGCTGGCGGCCGGCAGCACCGACTGGGCCACCTGCGCCCCGATCGCGGGCCTGAAGAACGACGGGAAGCCGACCGGCGTCCGGCCGGGCCCCGCCGTCCAGGAGGAGGACGAGGGCGGCGTGGCGCCCGAGTCGAACTGGACCGGGGGCTCCTCCGCCGGGACCCCGGCGGCCGGGCGCGTCCCGGACGCCGAGGGGCAGCGGGGCGGGAAGCCGGGGCAGGCGGCGCAGGAGGAGCGGAAGGCGGGGTCCACCACCTCCCCGGCCGCGCCCACCACGCCCGCCGCGCCGGGCACCCCCGGTGCCCCGGTGACGCCGACCGCCCCCGAGGGCCAGGGCGGCTCCGCCACCCCGTCGCCGACGGACACCCCGACCGCCCCCGGCGCCACCGCGCCCGGCACCGCGGACCCGGACGCCCCCCTGGACCCGCTCGCCCCCACGCCCCCCGGCACGGACGCGTCCGGCGCGCCTGACGCCGCGTCGGAGACGCCCGGCAAGGGCAAGCACCGGGGCGAGGCCGCCCAGGAGGAAAGTGGCGTAACGGACACTTCGCAGGATTCCGGGAAGCATGGCTCATCCGAGGGTGAAGTCGCCTCAACTCCCACGAAGGGGGACGCGAGTGGCGCCTACACCGTGCGGCCGGGTGACAGCCTGTCGGGCATTGCGCAAGAGAACGATCTTCCCGGTGGCTGGGATGCCCTCTACGACGCCAACCGTCAGACGGTCGGCGTCGACCCGGATCTCATCCTCCCTGGTCAGAGCCTGGATCTGACACTCCTTCCGGCCCAGAAGTGAGCCCCTTTCAGGGCCTTATGTCCGCTTTTATGAAAATGAGACATGGCTCTCTTCGCCTCACCTCGCGTGTCGCGCCCGCAAACTTTGCTCCCGTCAGTCCCCACCTGGGCAAACGAGGTCTGACGGAGTGCAAGGAAGGGTGATTTGTCCGACGTAAGGGTCTTTGAACTTCGAGCAGGTGTGTGGCTACGGTCATCACCGCTCGCCACCGCGGGCCCCGTCGACCGAAACGCCGAGTCCTGCCGTCGGCCGCCGGGAACAGTCGTCGCGAAAGCGCCGTAGGCAGGAGTGGGGGACCCAAGGTTCGTGCCGGTCCCGGCCGTCCGCGAGGACGGCCGCCGGATCGGCTAGGGGTGAAGCCGCACGCAAGGACGTGCGGCCGGGCGAACTCTTCAAGCCCGAACCCGACAGCTCACCTCACAGGCGTCGGTGAAGAGGAAACTCATGCTGTTCTCCGGCACGGGCAAGCGTCGTCGTCCCTCCAAGGCCACCCGCGTGGTCGCCCTCGTCGGCGTCACCGGTGCGGCCGTCGCCGCCCCGCTGATGGCCGCCGGCACCGCCTCGGCCGCCACCTCCTCCGAGTGGGACCGCGTCGCCCAGTGCGAGTCCGGCGGCAACTGGTCCATCAACACGGGCAACGGCTTCTACGGCGGCCTCCAGTTCACGAGCTCCACCTGGGCCGCCTTCGGCGGCACCGCCTACGCCCCGCGCGCCGACATGGCGTCGAAGTCCCAGCAGATCGCCGTCGCCGAGAAGGTCCTCGCGGGCCAGGGCAAGGGTGCCTGGCCGAGCTGCGGCGTCGGCCTCTCCCGCGCCTCCTACGACGGCGGCGCCGCCGAGAGCGCCCCGCGCCAGACCGCTCCGAAGCGGCAGGCCGCCCCGGAGCGCACCGCCGAGCAGCCGGCCAACCGCAGCCAGCAGCGCCAGGCCCCGAAGCAGCAGGCCGCCCCGAAGCCCGCTCCGAAGGCCGCCGCCCCGAAGGCCGCCAAGAAGACCGTCACCACCCCCACCGGCAAGAAGGTCGCCAAGGGCGACGGCAAGTACAGGGTCGTCGCCGGCGACACCCTCAGCAAGATCGCCCAGGCGCACGGCGTCCAGGGCGGCTGGGCGAAGCTCTTCGACCTCAACAAGAGCGTCGTCGACGACGCCGACCTGATCTACCCGGGTCAGCAGCTCCACCTGAAGTGACCCGGACGGCCCCGGTGAGTCCGGCGGCTCACCGGCGCCCGACGACCCTCCCGCGGTGACCTCCCCGGCCCCGGACCCCCTTCTCCGACGGGGGTCCGGGGCCGGGGTTCTGCCGTTACCGTCCAGTAGGTCCGGGGTCTTTCGTCACCCGATGACCGCCCTTGGGACCTTTTTCGTCCCAGGGGACGGGCGGTCGGCTGGCCGGACCGCCGGAGCCGGTTAGGCTCATGTCGCAAGGCGAACGAGACCTTGCGACCGTATGCGTCACACCCAGCGTCACATCCCAGAAGGAGATGCTCGTGCCGTCCATCGACGTCGTCGTAGCCCGGGAAATCCTGGACTCCCGAGGCAACCCCACGGTCGAGGTCGAGGTCGGCCTCGACGACGGCAGCACCGGCCGTGCTGCCGTCCCGTCCGGTGCCTCCACCGGTGCGTTCGAGGCCCTGGAGCTCCGCGACGGGGACCAGAACCGCTACCTCGGCAAGGGTGTCGAGAAGGCCGTCCTCGCCGTCATCGAGCAGATCGGCCCGGAGCTCGTCGGCTACGACGCCACCGAGCAGCGCCTCATCGACCAGGCCATGTTCGACCTGGACGCCACCCCGGACAAGTCGTCGCTCGGCGCCAACGCCATCCTCGGCGTCTCCCTCGCCGTCGCGCACGCCGCCTCCGAGGCCAGCGACCTCCCCCTCTTCCGCTACCTCGGCGGCCCGAACGCGCACCTGCTGCCCGTTCCGATGATGAACATCCTGAACGGCGGCTCGCACGCCGACTCCAACGTGGACATCCAGGAGTTCATGATCGCCCCGATCGGCGCGGAGTCCTTCTCCGAGGCGCTGCGCTGGGGCACCGAGGTCTACCACACCCTCAAGGCCGTCCTGAAGACCAAGGGCCTCTCCACCGGTCTCGGCGACGAGGGCGGCTTCGCGCCGAACCTCGGCTCCAACCGCGAGGCCCTGGACCTCATCCTGGAGGCCGTCAAGCAGGCCGGCTACGTGCCCGGCAAGGACGTCGCCCTCGCCCTGGACGTCGCCGCCTCCGAGTTCTACAAGGACGGCAAGTACCTCTTCGAGGGCAAGGAGCGCTCCGCCGCCGAGATGACGGAGTACTACGAGGAGCTCGTCGCGGCCTACCCGCTCGTCTCCATCGAGGACCCGCTCTTCGAGGACGACTGGGCCGGCTGGAACGTCATCACCGAGAAGCTCGGCGACAAGGTCCAGCTCGTCGGCGACGACCTCTTCGTCACCAACCCCGAGCGCCTCGCCCGCGGCATCGAGGAGAAGTCCGCCAACGCCCTCCTGGTCAAGGTCAACCAGATCGGCTCGCTGACCGAGACCCTCGACGCCGTCGAGCTCGCCCAGCGCAACGGCTTCAAGTGCATGATGTCCCACCGCTCCGGCGAGACCGAGGACGTCACCATCGCCGACCTCGCCGTCGCCACCAACTGCGGCCAGATCAAGACCGGCGCCCCGGCCCGCTCCGAGCGCGTCGCCAAGTACAACCAGCTCCTGCGCATCGAGGAGATCCTCGACGACGCCGCGGTCTACGCCGGCCGCAGCGCCTTCCCGCGCTTCAAGGGCTGAGCCCTTCCGGCACGGCAGCTTCCGTCCGTCCCCGCACCCGGTCCCGTACCGTGTGCGGGGACGCACGTTTGAGGGACACCGGCAGACAGGGAGGCGACACCACATGGCCGCGAAGGACCGGGACCGGTTCTCCACCGCGACCAGGATCAGGCTGCTCGGCGAGCAGACCGCCGCCCGCGTCTACCGCTCCCAGACCCGGCGCCAGGCCCGGCGCTCCCGGCTCACCGGCCGCGCCGCCTTCCTCGCCCTCGTCGTCTGCTCCCTCGTCGTCGCCCTCGCCTATCCCATAAGGAGCTACGTCTCCCAGCAGGGCGAGATCGCCGAGCAGGAGCGCGAGGCCGCCGAGGCCGCCCGGCGGGTCGAGGAGCTGCGGGACGAGAAGGCCCGCCTCCGCGACCCCGCCTACGTGCGCCGCCTCGCCCGCGAACACCTCCACTACGTGCTCCCCGGCGAGACCGGCTTCACCGTGGACGACCCGGCCGCCGCCGACCGGCCCCGCGCCGACCGGGGCCCGGACGACCGGCCCTGGTACGACAACCTGTGGGACGGCGTCGACCGCGCCGACCGTCCCTGACGACGCCCGCCCCCGACCCCACGAGCAAGGCAGACATGCACACGCCCCCTCCGCAGACCGAACGCACCGAGCCCACCGAGGCGGACGTCGCCGCCTTCGAGCTCCAGCTCGGCCGCCCGCCGCGCGGCCTGCGCGCCATCGCGCACCGCTGCCCCTGCGGCAACCCGGACGTCGTCGAGACCGCGCCCCGGCTGCCCGACGGCACCCCCTTCCCGACCACGTACTACCTCACCTGCCCCCGGGCGGCCTCGGCCATCGGCACCCTGGAGGCCAACGGGGTCATGAAGGAGATGCAGGCCCGGCTCGCCACCGACCCCGAGCTGGCCGCCGCCTACCGCGCCGCCCACGAGGACTACCTCGCCCGCCGCGACGCCATCGAGGTCCTGGAGGGCTTCCCCAGCGCCGGCGGCATGCCCGACCGGGTCAAGTGCCTGCACGTCCTCGTCGGCCACTCCCTGGTCGCCGGCCCCGGCGTGAACCCCTTCGGCGACGAGGCCCTGGCCATGCTCCCCGAGTGGTGGGCCAAGGGCCCGTGCGTGAACCCCTGCGGGGGAGAGAAGGAGACCGCGGAATGACCCGGGTCGCCGGAATCGACTGCGGCACCAACTCCATCCGCCTCCTCGTCGCCGACGTCCACCCGGAGACCGGCGAGCTGGTCGAGCTGGACCGGCGGATGACCATCGTCCGGCTCGGCCAGGGCGTCGACCGGACCGGCCGGCTCGCCCCCGAGGCGCTGGAGCGCACCTTCGCCGCCTGCCGCGAGTACGCCGCCGTGATCCGGGAGCTGGGCGCCGAGCGGATCCGCTTCGTCGCCACCTCCGCCTCCCGGGACGCCGAGAACCGCCAGGAGTTCGTGGACGGCGTCGTGGCGATCCTCGGCGTCGAGCCCGAGGTGATCACCGGCGACCAGGAGGCCGCGTTCTCCTTCGCCGGCGCCACCGGCGAACTGCCCGGCTCGGAGACGTACCTCGTCGTGGACATCGGCGGCGGCTCCACCGAGTTCGTCACCGGCGGCCGCGCGGTCGAGGCCGCCCGCTCCGTCGACATCGGCTGCGTCCGGCTCACCGAGCGGCACGTGCGGCACGACCCGCCGACCGCCGAGGAGGCCGAGGCGATCCGCGCCGACGTCCGCGCCGCCCTCGACCTGGCCGCCGCGACCGTCCCGATCGGCTCCGCCGGCACCCTCGTCGGCCTGGCCGGCTCCGTCACCACGGTCGCCGCCATCGCCCTCGGCCTGCCGGAGTACGACTCCGAGAAGGTCCACCACGCGCGGATCTCCGCCGCCCGGGTCGCCGAGGTCACCGCCCGGCTGCTCGCCTCCACCCACGACGAGCGGGCCGCGATCCCGGTGATCCACCCCGGCCGGGTGGACGTCATCACGGCGGGCGCGCTGGTCCTCCAGGAGATCGTGGAGCGGGTCGGAGCCGCCGAGGTGGTCGTCAGCGAGCACGACATCCTCGATGGGATCGCCCTATCCGTGGCATAGCGGGCAGCTATCGAGGCACTCGGCGGCGGCCCGCCCGAGCAGCTTCGTGAACTTCTTCACAAGGAAAAGGGTCCTGATGTCACCCGGGGAAGGTCTTTGGGCCCTCCCGGGGGGTCACCAGGACCCTTTCGCAGGTCCAGGGGGCACTTCGCTCGCTGTTTCCATCGTGTGAACGCGTCTGCTGGTTCAGCGTTAACGGAGGCTCTCCGGGCCAGTTCAGCGGCGGTGAACAACGTTCACCAGTGCATTCCGGTTCCTTTGCAGGACCATGATGTGGATCACGTGGGCGGCGGAGTGTAGCAGAGCACCCCGGGAAGCTTGTGAAGGGGCGCACGAGGTACCCCCCATCGGTGGGTGGATACTCGATGCCATGAGCACCACGGAGCGTCCCAGGATCCTCATCGTAGGCGGCGGGTACGTTGGCCTGTACGCCGCGCGGCGCATCCTCAAGAAGATGCGTTACGCCGAGGCGACCGTCACGGTCGTCGACCCGCGGTCGTACATGACGTACCAGCCCTTCCTCCCCGAAGCCGCCGCCGGCAGCATCTCGCCGCGCCACGTCGTCGTCCCGCTGCGACGCGTCGTGCGCGGAGCCGAGGTGCTCACCGGCCGTGTGACCACCATCGACCAGGACCGCAAGGTCGCCACGATCTCGCCGCTCGTCGGCGAGGCGTACGAGCTGCCGTTCGACTACCTGGTCATCTCGATGGGTGCGGTCTCGCGCACCTTCCCGATCCCCGGCCTCGCCGAGCAGGGCATCGGCATGAAGGGCATCGAGGAGGCCATCGGCCTGCGCAACCACGTCCTCGAGCAGCTCGACAAGGCCGACTCGACCACCGACGAGGAGGTCCGCCGCAAGGCGCTGACCTTCGTCTTCGTCGGCGGCGGCTTCGCCGGCGCCGAGACGATCGGCGAGGTCGAGGACATGGCCCGCGACGCGGCGAAGTACTACACCAACGTGTCCCGCGAGGACATGCGCTTCGTCCTGGTCGACGCCGCCGACAAGATCCTCCCCGAGGTGGGCCCCAAGCTCGGCCAGTACGGCAAGGAGCACCTGGAGAGCCGCGGGATCGAGATCTACCTGGAGACCTCCATGGACTCCTGCGTCGACGGCCACGTGGTGCTGAAGAACGGCCTGGAGGTCGACTCCAACACCATCGTGTGGACCGCCGGCGTGAAGCCCAACCCGGCGCTCGCCCGCTTCGGTCTGCCGCTCGGCCCCCGCGGCCACGTGGACTGCAACGAGAAGCTCCAGGTCAACGGCATGGACTACGTCTGGGCCGCGGGCGACAACGCCCAGGTGCCGGACATGGTCGGCCGCCGCGCCGGCAACCCGAACGCCTGGTGCCCGCCGAACGCCCAGCACGCCCTGCGCCAGGCCAAGGTCCTCGGCGACAACGTGGTGTCGGGCATGCGCGGCTTCGAGCAGCGCGAGTACAGCCACGCCAACAAGGGCGCCGTGGCCGGGCTCGGCCTGCACAAGGGCGTCGCCATGATCGTCATGGGCAAGGTGAAGATCAAGCTCAAGGGCCGTCTCGCCTGGTACATGCACCGCGGCTACCACGGCATGGCCATGCCGACCTGGAACCGCAAGATCCGCGTGATCGCCGACTGGACCCTCGGCATGTTCCTCAAGCGCGAGGTCGTCTCGCTCGGCGCCATGGAGACGCCGCGCGAGGAGTTCTACGAGGCCGCCAAGCCGGCCCCGGCCCCCGCCGCGGCCGCTCCGGCCCCGGAGAAGGCCAAGGCCTCGTAACACCCCTCCGTCGTCGAAGGGCCGTCCGTCATCCGTGGTGCGGGCGGCCCTTCGGCGTACCCGGGACGCGTTCCCGGGGGGTTGTGGAAGCTTTCCGCGCCGCGCCGGGATGGGAAAGGCCACCGACGGTGTTCCCCTGGTGACGACAAGTCTGGGGCAAGGACCACGGAGGTGTTTCACCATGGCCGACGCCGCGACGCGGCTCGCGACTCTCGCCGAGGATCTGCTGGGAAGTCCCCTTCCGGTGCGCCTGCGCGCCTGGGACGGGAGCGAGGCCGGACCGGCGGGAGAGGGCCCCGTCCTCGTCGTCCGGGACCGCAGGGCCCTGCGCCGGATGATCTGGAAGCCCGGCGAGCTGGGCCTGGCCCGCGCCTGGGTCGCCGGGGAACTCGACGTCGAGGGCGACCTGTACGAGGCGCTGGACCGGCTCTCCGGACTGATCTGGGAGCGCGACGGGGACTCCGGCGGCCTGCTCGCCGCCGCCCGCGACCCGCGGGCGCGCGCCGCGGCCGCCGCGCTGCTGCGGCTGGCCGGACCGCTGCCGCCCCCGCCGCCGCCCGCCGAGGAGGTCCGGCGCCCCGGCGGCGGCCCGCACAGCCGCCGCAGCGACAAGCGGGCGATCAGTCACCACTACGACGTGGGCAACGACTTCTACTCCCTCGTCCTCGGCCCGTCGATGGTCTACTCGTGCGCCTACTGGACCGACGGCGGCACCCTGGAGGAGGCCCAGCGCGACAAGCTGGACCTGGTCGCCCGCAAGCTGCGCCTCAAGGAGGGCGACCGGCTGCTCGACGTCGGGTGCGGCTGGGGCTCCATGGCGATCCACGCCGCCCGGGAGTACGGCGCCCGGGTCGTCGGCATCACCCTCTCCCGGGAGCAGGCCGCCTTCGCCCGCAAGCGGGTCGCGGAGGAGGGGCTGGCGGACCGGGTCGAGATCCGCGTCCAGGACTACCGGGACGTGCCGGACGGACCGTACGACGCGATCTCCTCGATCGGCATGGCCGAGCACGTGGGCGCCGTCCGGTACCGGGAGTACGCCGACCTGCTGTACGGCCTCCTGAAGCCCGGCGGGCGGCTCCTGAACCACCAGATCTCGCGCCGCCCTGAGCCCGACGAGGAGGCGTACCGCATCGATCCCTTCATCGACGCGTACGTCTTCCCCGACGGCGAACTCGCCCCCATGGGGAGCACCCTGACGATCCTGGAGGAGGCGGGCTTCGAGGTCCGCGA
This sequence comes from Streptomyces termitum, assembly GCF_014650175.1. Classification (GTDB taxonomy): domain Bacteria; phylum Actinomycetota; class Actinomycetes; order Streptomycetales; family Streptomycetaceae; genus Streptomyces; species Streptomyces termitum. The sequence continues at coordinate 118,079 of NZ_BMUL01000011.1, read as the reverse complement.
CGTGGAGGCGCTGCGCGAGCACTACGCGCTGACGCTGCGCCGCTGGGTGGCGAACCTGGAGGCGGAGTGGGACCGGGCGGTCCGGCTGGTCTCCCCGGGCCGGGCCCGGATCTGGCGGCTCTACATGGCGGCCTCGGCGGTCTCCTTCGAGCGCAACCGGATCGGCGTGAACCAGTTCCTCGCGGTGCGGACGCCGCCGTCGGGGACGAGCGGCCTGCCGCGCCGGTCCCGGGAGTGGACGGAGTGACGGGGTGAACGCGGGAGGGCCGGTCCCCGTGGCGGGGACCGGCCCTCCCGGCCGTCGTGCGGGCCGGACTACTCGGCCTTGATGGCGGCCAGGATGTTCAGCTTCGCGGCGCTGCGGGCCGGCCACAGCGAGGCGAGGACGCCGACCAGGGCGGCCAGGGCCAGGAAGATCCCGATCCGCTCCCAGGGCATGACCAGGCCGTAGCCGGGGAGGCCGGACTCGAAGGTCTTGCCGAGGGCCCAGGCGAGGAAGGTGCCGAGGCCGATGCCGACGACCGCGCCGAAGACCGAGATGACGACGGCCTCCAGCCGGACCATCCGCTTGACCCGGCGGCGGTCGAGGCCGATCGCCCGGATCATGCCGATCTCCTGCTGGCGCTCGAAGACGGACATCGCGAGGGTGTTGACGACGCCGAGGACGGCGATGATCAGGGCCATCGCGAGCAGGCCGTAGACGATGTTCAGGATCAGGTTGATCTGCCCGCCGAAGGTGTCGCGGATGTCCTTGTGGTCGAGGACGGTGATGGCGGGGTTGTCGCCCATGGCCTTGACGAGGGCCTGCTCGGCGCCGGCGCTCGCGCCGCCGTCGGTGGCGACGAAGATCTGCGGGATGTACGGCTGCGGGTCGTGGGCGTCGAGGATCTTCCGGTCGATCATGACCGGGGAGAGGAACTCGCTGTCCTTGTAGACCGCGCCGACGGTCAGCGTGCCCTTCTTCTTGTCGAGGTACTCGACGGGCACGGCGGCGCCGACCTTCAGGCCGCGCGAGGTGGCGGTCTTGTCGGCGACGGCGATCTGGCCCTTGCCGAGGGAGTCCAGCGAGCCGTCCACCACCTCGACCTTGATGAGCCCGTCGATGGCGCCGGGGGTGACGCCGGAGGCGGAGGCGAAGCTGCCCTTCAGCTCCAGGGCGCCGGCCTGCTGCGGGGAGACCGCGCGGACGCCGGGGGCCTTCTCCAGGGCGGTCAGCGCCTCCTGGGAGAGGCCCTGGCCGCTGGCCATGACGACCATGTAGTCGGCCCGGATCTGGTCGACGGTCATCTTGTCGAGGGCCTGGCCGGCGCTGACGCCGAGCACCGAGAGGCCGGTGACCAGGGTGAGGCCGATGGCGAGCGCGGAGGCGGTGGCGCCGGTGCGGCGCGGGTTGCGGACCGCGTTGAGGCCGGCGAGCTTGCCGGAGATCCCGAAGACCTTCACGAAGAAGGGGCGGATCAGGGCGATCACGGGCCGGGACAGGAACGGGATGAGGACGATCGCGCCGATGAGGATGACGAAGGCGCCGCCGCCGATGACGAGGCGGCCGGTCTCGCCGCCCGAGTTGGCGCCGAGGACGGCCAGGACGGCGCCGATGGCGGTGATCGCCGCGCCGATGGCGTTGCGGACCATCAGGGACTTGGCGTTGGGGGTCGCGTGGACGCTGTTCATGGCGGCGACCGGCGGGATCTTCGCGGCGCGGCGGCCGGGCAGCCAGGCGGCCAGCATGGTGATGACGACGCCGACGCCGAAGGCGGCGATCACCGGGGTGGTGCCGAGGACGAGGCTGCCGCCCGGGACCTTCATGTCGAAGGCGGCCATGCCGGAGCGCAGGGCGACCGCGAGGCCGATGCCGAGGACGTAGCCGATGGCGGAGGCGACCAGGCCGACGATGCCGGCCTCGGCGAGGACGGAGCGGGTGATCTGGCGGCGGGAGGCGCCGACCGCGCGCATCAGGGCGAGTTCCTTGGTGCGCTGGGCGACCAGCATGGTGAAGGTGTTGGAGATCAGGAAGATGCCGACGAAGAGGGCGATGCCGGCGAAGCCGAGCAGCATCTGGTTGATGGCGCCGAGGCCGGACTCGATCTGGCGGGCCTGCTCGTCGGCCAGGTCCGCGCCGGTCTGGGCGGTGGCGGCCTTCGGGACGACCTTGAGGACCGCGTCGCGCAGCGCGTCGTCGTCGGTGCCGGGGGCGGCGGTGACGTTGAGGTCGGAGTAGTAGCCGGGCTTCAGGTAGAGCTGCTGGGCGACCGGGGCGTCGAAGAGGACGAGGCTGCCGCCGGCGCTGACGGCGCCGTCCTCGGTGGTGAAGACGCCGGAGAGGGCGTACTCCTTCACCGGGCCGTTGGTGGCGACGCGGACGCGGTCGCCGACCTTGTAGCCGCCCTTGTCGGCGGTGGCCCTGTCGAGGGCGACCTGGCCGGCCTCGGTGGGGCCCGCGCCGGTGGTGAAGGCGAAGGCGGCGTCCTTGCCGTCGGCGCCCGGGGCGAAGTTGGTGCCCTTGTTGGACCAGCCGACGCCGATCAGGGCGCCCTTCTTGTCCGGGACGCCGGCGAAGCCCTCGACGCGGGGGGAGACGGCGGTGACGCCGTCGAGCTTCGCCACCCGGTCGACGGTCTCCTGGGAGAGGCCGGGGTCCTTCAGGGCCTCCTCGGGGTCGGGCCGGAGGCTGACGGCGACGGCGACGTCGTCGTAGCTCTTGGCGGACTGGTTGCGGAAGGCCTGGGAGAGGGTGTCGGTGAAGACGAGGGTGCCGGAGACGAAGGCGACGCCGAGCATCACGGCGAGCACGGTCATCAGCAGCCGCGCCTTGTGCGCGAGGACGTTGCGCAGGGCGGTACGGAACATGGCGGGGTCCTGGAGTCCTGGAAGGGGTTCGGCTACGAGGGCGTCGGGCGACGCGTCAGCTCGTACGGCCCTTGGCGTCGAAGGCCTTCATGCGGTCGAGGACGCCGTCCGCCGTGGGGCGCAGCATCTCGTCGACGATCCGGCCGTCCGCGAGGAAGACCACCCGGTCCGCGTAGGAGGCGGCGGCGGGGTCGTGGGTGACCATGACGACGGTCTGGCCGAGCTCGCGCACCGAGTTGCGCAGGAAGCCGAGGACCTCGGCGCCGGAGCGGGAGTCGAGGTTTCCGGTCGGCTCGTCGCCGAAGATGATCTCGGGGCGGGAGGCGAGGGCGCGGGCGACGGCGACGCGCTGCTGCTGGCCGCCGGAGAGCTCGGTGGGGCGGTGCTTGAGCCGGCCGGAGAGGCCCAGCATGTCGATGACCCGCTCGACCCACTGCTGGTCGGGCTTGCGGCCCGCGATGTCCATGGGGAGCGTGATGTTCTCCAGGGCGGTCAGGGTCGGCAGCAGGTTGAACGCCTGGAAGATGAAGCCGATCTTGTCCCGGCGGAGCTGGGTGAGCTGCTTGTCCTTGAGGCTGGACAGTTCGGTGTCGCCGATCCGGACGGAGCCGGAGGAGAAGGTGTCGAGGCCCGCGACGCAGTGCATGAGGGTCGACTTGCCGGAACCCGAGGGGCCCATGATCGCGGTGAACTCGCCCTGGCGGAAGTCCACGCTGACCCGGTCGAGGGCGACCACCTGGGTCTCGCCCTGTCCGTAGACCTTCGAGAGATCCGTGGCGCGGGCGGCCACCGCGGTGGCGCGGGGCACGGTGGGAGTGGTGGTCACGAGCGGGACTCCTGTCAGAGCGGCGACCGCGTTCTGCGGTCTGCGGGAACCACTCCATCGTTTCGAACGTTCTTGTCGGGGTCGTCCGACCACGTGCCCGTTCCCGGGGCCGCCTCGGGTCGGACCGGGCGCCCGTCCCCTCCTCCTCTGGTATGACGGCGTCCCTGACGCGGACCCCTTTCGGGCGGTCTCCGGCCGAGGTGACACACCTGAGGCGAGATCTGGTCAATCCGGGGGCGGCGCTTTGCGCCCGCGAGCCCCGCCGCCGTTCGGGAAAACCGCTTCCACCTGCGCTGACGCACCCTCAAGCGTCAATGAAACGAGACAACATCAAACGCTCGTTCCGCTGAACGGGCGAAGGGCCCCGATAGGCTCCTGTGCCGACGCTGAGCTTCGCGGCGACGCCCGGATGGTGGAATAGCAGACACGGCGAGCTTAAACCTCGCTGGCCCTCGGGCCGTACCGGTTCAAGTCCGGTTCCGGGCACCACCCCGGGCCCAGGAGACCCCTGAGGCCCGCCGGAAACGTCCCCCTTCGTCCGGCCGCTCCCCCGGCCGGCCGCACCGCCGCCACCCGGTCTTTCCCGGGGCTTCCGCCGTCCTTCTCGTGGAACTCCCTTGCGCGCGCCCCGATGGCCGGTCAAGATCGAAAATTGTCGCAAAAGATCCTCCCGGAGCACTAGAGAGTTTCTTTTGCCTACCCATTACCCTTGACGCAAGGCCGCGCAGTGCGGCCGTCCATGGAGGAGTGAGATGAGGAGCAGCAACCCGGTCTTCTCGCGACGGGGGTTCAGCCGCGACACCGGCTACGCGGGCTTCAACGCGCAGCAGCCGCAGGCCGGGGGCCCCGCCGTCGGAACCAACCCCTACGCGACGGGCAACCCGTACGCGCAGGACGCGGGCAACCCGTACGCGACCAACCCCTACGCGCCGCAGGACGTCCAGACGGGCCTCCCGCCGCAGGCGCGGGGCAACGTGATGACGATCGACGACGTCGTGAGCCGTACGGCCATGACGCTCGGCACGGTCGTGCTCACCGCCGTCCTCTCGTGGCTGCTGCTGCCGGTCGACCCGGCGAACCTCGGCAAGTCGTACGGCATCGCGATCGGCGCCGCGCTGGTCGCGCTGGTGCTGTCGCTGGTGCAGTCGTTCAAGCGGACCCCGTCGCCGGCCCTGATCCTGGGCTACGCGGCCTTCGAGGGCGTCTTCCTCGGTGTGCTCTCCGCCACCGTCTCGACGTACATCGGCGACGGTGTGGTCATCCAGGCGGTCCTGGGCACCATGGCGGTCTTCGCCGGCGTGCTCATCGCCTACAAGATGGGCTGGATCCGGGTCAACCGCCGCTTCACCGGCTTCGTGATGGCCGCGGCCATGGGCTTCATGCTGCTCATGGTGGCCAACCTGCTGTTCTCGGTCTTCGGCGGCGGTGACGGCCTCGGCTTCCGCAGCGGCGGCCTCGGCATCGTCTTCGGCATCGTCGGCGTCATCCTGGGCGCCTGCTTCCTGGCCCTCGACTTCAAGCAGGTCGAGGACGGCGTGACCTACGGCGCGCCGCGCGAGGAGGCCTGGCTGGCCGCCTTCGGTCTCACCATGACCCTGGTGTGGATCTACCTGGAGATGCTGCGTCTGCTGTCGATCCTCCAGGGCGACGACTGACGCGTCCCGTGACACGGGGGAGGGCCCGTCCGGCACCAGCCGGACGGGCCCTCCCGCTTTTCCCGGCCCCCGCGCGGCCCGCGCCGCGTCCGGGAGGACCCGGGCGGCCTCCCGGGGCGCCGCAGGGCCGGTACGGCCCCGTCGGTGGCGTGTGGCGGCGGTGGCGGCCGGGGAGATCCCGCCCGGTAGGGTCGGCGGAGTGCTGGACACAAGTGAACTGACCGCCGCCGTGGAACGCTTCGCCGACCGGCTGCGGGCCGCCCCGCAGAGCCGCCTCCAGCGGGGCGCCGCCGCCGAGGGCCTCGCCCTCGCCCGGGAGCTGTCGGCGCGCGCGCAGCGCGCCGAGGAGCCGGACCGCGAGCCGCGCACCATGCCCGACGCGGGCGTCTTCACCGTCGCCGACCAGCTCGCCGTCGCCGGCACCGACCTGGCCGAGATCCTGCGAACGGCCCCGGCCGGCTCCCGGGAGCGGGAACTGGCCGAGGCCGTACGGATGGTCGGGGAGGCGCGGGAGCGCTCGGGGCTCTGACGGGGCCCGCTTCCGGCGGGCCCGTTCCGGCGGGGCTACAGGGAGGCGATCACGCGGTCCGCGAGGATGTAGACGTTCTCCTCGTCGGAGTCGCCGTACGAGAAGGTCAGCGCGAAGGCGCCGGAGACGCCCGAACCGCCCAGCAGGACCGGGGCGCGGCCCTCCCGCAGCGCCTCCGCGAGGCGCTCCGCCGTCTCGCGGTGGCCCGGCGTCATGCAGAGCGTGGTGCCGTCCGCGAAGACGTACACGTCGAGGGTGCCGAGCGGGCCGGGGCGCACGTCGGTCAGCGCGGTACGGGTGTCGGCCAGCTCCTCCAGGCGCGCCACCGTGCGCTCGTGGTCCGTCACCACCGGCGTCTGCACCGGCACGAAGTCCGGGTGCGAGGGGTGGCGGCGGCGGGCGGCGGCCAGCTCGGCCGAGTCCTCCGGGTACTCCGGGAAGTCGTCCACCGGGTCGGCGAAGCCGTCCAGGGCGGCGGCCTCGGCCTCCATCGCCTCCAGGGCCATCGCCTCCAGGCCCACGAAGTCCGTCTGGCGCGGCAGGTACAGGCCGCCGGTCTCCTCGACGCCCGCGCCGCCGAGCAGGGCGGAGGGCGCGTCGGCCGCGTCCCGGGCCTCCTGCGCGGCCCAGAAGGCCCGCGCCTCGGCGAGCTCGCGCTCGCGCTCCTCGGCCAGCGCCTCGGCGACCGCGGCCCGTATCTCGGCGACGGGCGTGGCGGTGCGGGCCGCCGGGACCGTCACTCCGTGACCGGCGGCCAGCTCGGTGCGCAGGGCGGTGACCTCCTCGCGGAGACCCCGCACATGGTGCAGGGCAGCGGCGCCCACGGCCGTGGCGGCGGCCGTGGTCAGCAGCAGGGCAAGAGACATGGCGCTCACTGACGTACTCCCGATTCCGAGTCGATCCCCCGACTTCCTACATCAGCTTGTCGCGGGGTGGGACCCCCTGTCAGTGCATTACGTCACGAAACGGACAGGTATTTTGGCCGGGCGTTTAGTCCCAAACCTCTCTGACCTGCGGAAACAATGAACCCCAGGATGTATGTCACATCCTGGGGGAGATTCGGTCACGGCTTGGACGCGGGGTGGTTGACGCCCCTGGCGGAGGGAGAACGCCCCGCGCCCAAGCCCGAACGACTAGCTCAGCCGCTCGTGCCTTCTGGTCGCGCTGGGCTTCGCCACCGCTGCGGGCAGGTGCCGCCCTCGTTCCTCGGGCGACCCCTGCCCTCCGCTCCGGCTCAGCTCAGCCGCTCGATGACCATGGCCATGCCCTGGCCGCCGCCGACGCACATGGTCTCCAGGCCGAACTGCTTGTCGTGGAACTGGAGGCTGTTGATCAGGGTGCCGGTGATGCGGGCGCCGGTCATGCCGAAGGGGTGGCCGACGGCGATGGCGCCGCCGTTGACGTTCACCTTGTCCAGGTCCAGGCCCAGCTCCTGGTAGGAGGGGATGACCTGGGCGGCGAACGCCTCGTTGATCTCGGCGAGGTCGATGTCGCCGATGGTCAGGCCGGCCCGCTTCAGGGCCTGCCTCGACGCCTCGACCGGGCCGAGGCCCATGATCTCGGGGGAGAGGCCGGAGACGCCGGTGGAGACGATCCGGGCCAGCGGGGTCAGGCCCAGCTCGCGCGCCTTGGTGTCGGACATGATCACCAGCGCGGCGGCGCCGTCGTTCAGCGGGCAGCAGTTGCCGGCGGTGACCAGGCCGTCGGGGCGGAAGACCGGCTTGAGGCCGGAGACGCCCTCCAGGGTGACACCGGCGCGCGGGCCGTCGTCGGCGGAGACGACGGTGCCGTCCGGCAGGGTCACCGGGGTGATCTCGCGGGCCCAGAAGCCGTTCTTGATCGCCTGCTCGGCGAGGTTCTGCGAGCGGACGCCGAACTCGTCCATCTCCTGGCGGGTGACGCCCTTCCAGCGGGCGAGGTTCTCCGCGGTCTGGCCCATGGCGATGTACGCGTCGGGGACGAGGCCGTCCTCGCGCGGGTCGTGCCAGGAGGAGCCCTCGGAGGCGGCGACCTCGGCGGTGCGGGCCTCGGCGTCGGCGAAGAAGGGGTTGTGGGTGTCGGGCCACGAGTCCGAGTTGCCCTTGGCGAAGCTGGACACCATCTCCACGCCCGCCGAGATGAAGACGTCGCCCTCGCCCGCCTTGATCGCGTGCAGCGCCATCCGGGAGGTCTGGAGCGAGGAGGAGCAGTAGCGGGTGATCGTGCAGCCCGGCAGGTGGTCCATGCCCATCTGCACGGCGACGATCCGGCCGAGGTTGTTGCCCTGCTCGCCGCCCGGCAGGCCGCAGCCCAGCATCAGGTCGTCGATGTCGCGCGGGTCCAGCTCGGGGACCTTGGCCAGCGCGGCCCGGACGATCGTGGCCGTGAGGTCGTCGGGGCGCAGGTCCTTCAGGGAGCCCTTGAAGGCCCGGCCGATGGGGGAGCGGGCGGTCGAGACGATCACGGCTTCGGGCATCGGGACTCCAGGACTGGGAGACGGTCGGACTCACAGGGAAGTTACCCGCACGTACCGCGCGGGGTCACCGGAACGGCCGTGTGATGCGGGCCTCTTTTCTAAGCGCTTGCTCAGGGGAAGGGCGGGGTGCCCGCTCAGGGGCGCGGACTCTCCCGGGGCAGCGGCCCCGGCCCGCCCCGCGCGGCGGCACCCGTCCCCTCCACACCCTCCCGCCCCTCCGCGGGTTCCGCCAGCCGCCGCCGGCGCCGGTGCTTCAGCAGCGCCCACGGGGCCCGCGCCGCCGTCACCTCGGTGCCCGCCCGGCGGGCCGCCACGGCCGCCGCCTTCGCCACCGGCAGCACGCCCTCCCGGCGGGCCGCCTCCGGCCGGTCGGGTTCCGGCCACACGCCCAGCACGGCGCAGAGCGTCGGCAGCACGGCCATCGCCGCCGTCGCGTACCCCTCCGCCGACGGGTGGAAGAGGTCCACCCCGAACATCTCCCGCGGGTTCGCCGCGAACTCCGGGCCCAGCAGGTCGCCCAGCGACACCGTCCGGCCGCCCTGCTCCACCACCACGATCGTCTGCGCCGCCGCCAGCTGCCGCGAGGCCCGCCGGGCCAGCCAGCGCAGCGGCTGGTAGACCGGCTCGATCGTGCCCAGGTCCGGGCAGGTGCCGACCACCACCTCCGCCCCGGCCGTCCGCAGCCGCCGCACCGCCGCCGCCAGGAGCCGTACCGACTCGGTGGCGGGCATCCGGTGCGTCACGTCGTTCGCCCCGATCATGATCACGCAGACGTCCGGGGGGCCCTGCGCCTGCGCCAGCAGCAGCGACACCTGCCGCTCCAGGTCGTCCGAGCGGGCCCCCGACAGCGCCACGTTCCGCAGCGCCACCGGCCGCTCCGCCACCGCCGCCAGCCCCGAGGCGAGCAGCGCGCCCGGCGTCTGGCCCGCCCGCCGCACGCCCTGGCCCGCCGCCGTGGAATCACCCAGAAGGGCCAGCCGCAGCGGGTCGTCGGACCCGAACGCCCTCCCGTACAGCCCGTCCGCCGCCGGGGGCAGCGGGGCCGTCCCCGTGCCCACCGTCCGCTTCGCGAGCTGCGCCTCCGCCAGCAGGACGCCGACCGCCGCCACTCCCAGCAGCCCGATGCTCCCGCCGCCGTACGCCGCTCCCGCCGCGATCCGGCGTGCCACCCTCGCCCTCGACATGGGGGCCGTCACCTCCTTCTGGCCGTTCAGGGTCTAACTGCCCCGAAAGGCGGTCCGACTACGCATACGCTGGCCACACCATTACGGAGACCCCGGAGAACACGGTGCAATTCCACGACTCGATGATCAGCCTCGTCGGCAACACCCCGCTGGTGAAGCTCAACAACGTGACGGCGGGCCTCCGGGCCACCGTTCTGGCCAAGGTCGAGTACTTCAACCCCGGCGGGTCGGTCAAGGACCGCATCGCCCTGCGGATGATCGAGGCGGCCGAGCAGAGCGGCGAGCTCAAGCCCGGCGGCACCATCGTCGAGCCCACCTCGGGCAACACCGGGGTCGGCCTGGCGATCGTGGCCCAGCAGAAGGGCTACAAGTGCATCTTCGTCTGCCCGGACAAGGTGTCCCTCGACAAGATCAACGTGCTGCGGGCGTACGGCGCCGAGGTCGTCGTCTGCCCCACGGCCGTCGACCCCGAGCACCCGGACTCGTACTACAACGTCTCCGACCGGCTCGTCCGCGAGACCCCCGGCGCCTGGAAGCCCGACCAGTACTCCAACCCGAACAACCCGCGCTCGCACTACGAGACCACCGGTCCCGAGCTGTGGGAGCAGACCGAGGGGCGGATCACCCACTTCGTGGCGGGCGTCGGCACCGGCGGCACCATCTCCGGCACCGGCAACTACCTCAAGGAGGCCAGCGGCGGGAAGGTCCAGGTCGTCGGCGCCGACCCGGAGGGCTCCGTCTACTCCGGCGGCTCCGGCCGCCCCTACCTGGTCGAGGGCGTCGGCGAGGACTTCTGGCCCACCGCCTACGACCGGAACGTCACCGACCGGATCGTCGCGGTCTCCGACAAGGACTCCTTCCAGATGACCCGCCGCCTCGCCAAGGAGGAGGGCCTGCTCGTCGGCGGCTCCTGCGGCATGGCCGTGGTCGCCGCCCTGCGGGTCGCCGAGGAGCTGGGCCCGGACGACGTCGTCGTCGTCCTGCTGCCGGACTCCGGCCGCGGCTACATGTCGAAGATCTTCAACGACGAGTGGATGGCCGACTACGGCTTCCTGGAGGACACCTCCACCGCCACCGTCGCCGACGTGCTGCGCCACAAGGAGGGCGGGCTGCCGTCCCTCGTCCACATGCACCCGGACGAGACCGTCGGCCAGGCCATCGAGGTGCTGCGCGAGTACGGCGTCTCCCAGATGCCCATCGTGAAGCCCGGCGCCGGCCACCCCGACGTCATGGCCGCCGAGGTCATCGGCTCGGTCGTCGAGCGCGAACTCCTCGACCACCTCTTCACCAAGCGGGCCTCCCTGGAGGACCCGCTGGAGCGGCACATGAGCGCCCCGCTGCCGCAGGTCGGCTCCGGCGAGCCGATCGCCGACCTGATGTCCGTCCTGGGCACCGCCGACGCCGCCACCGTCCTCGTCGAGGGCAAGCCCACCGGCGTCGTCAGCCGCCAGGACCTGCTGGCCTTCCTGGCCAAGGGCGGCACGAAGTAGCACCCCGCCGGGCGCCCGCCCCGGGCGCCCGGAAGCCGTTCGCGCGAACGGTACGCGCACGTCACGTCCGCGCAGCACCCGCTTAACACGGCCGCGGCAGAGTCTTCCCCGTCGGCGTCACAGAACCTCCGGAGCGGCTCCCGGACCTCTGCGGGCGCCGCGGACGCGGAGACCGGCCCCGACGAGGGCCCGTGTCCACCGCGGGGACCGCCGCCGTCCCGCCCCCCAGCGATGGGGGTCGCGGCGGTCCCCGCGTCCGTTCCGCCTCACTCCCTCCCCGGCCCCGGGGCCGGCCGCGCGCCCCGCAGCGGCACCGGCAGCCACAGGAGGCAGGCCAGCAAGGGGACCGCCGCGTAGGCGGCCATGCCCGCGCCGGACCCCAGCCCGTCCATGAGCACGCCGAGGACCAGGTAGCCGAGGCCGATCAGCACCGACTCCACGAACGCGACCGCCGACAGCAGGCTCGCCCGGTGGCGCGACGGCACCGCCTCGTTGAACGCGTTGTCCACCAGGACGGCGGTGATCTCGGGAATCCCCACCAGGAGCAGGAACGCGGCGACGGTGACCCAGGCCAGGCCGAGACCGGTCAGGCCGAGCGCCGCCGCCAGCGCCAGGAGGGACAGCGGGACGACCGCCCGGTACCCGACGCGCCGGTCCGCCCGGTCCGCAAGCAGCGGCGCGAGCCCGCCCACCAGGAACCCCGCCGCGACCACCGCGCCCACCAGCGCGGCGCCCGCCCCCTGGTCGGAGAGGGTCCGCTGGGTGAAGACGAGGTACGGGGTCAGCGTGGCGTGCATCAGCCCGGAGACCACGACCAGCGTCACGAGCGCCGGGGTGGCCACCCGCAGCGCCGCCCGCCACGCCGTGGCGTCGCGCGGCGCCCGCCCGGCCCCGGCCCCGCCCTCGTCCACCGCGTCCGCGCCCCGGATCTCGGGCACCCGCGCCCGCAGCACCACCACGGCCAGGACGAGGCAGGCCGCCGAGCCGGCGTAGACGATCCCCCACGAGAACCGCTGCACCTGGCCGCCGAGGACGATGGCGACCCCCGAGGCGACCGTCCCGAGCAGGGCGAACCGGGACCGGATCCGGACGTAGCCGGCCGTCGCGCCGCGCCGTACCAGCAGGTCGTACAGGAGGGCGGTGTCCGCACCGGAGACGCACGCCATGCCCACGCCGTGCCCGACGAACAGCAGCACGAACAGCCGGTAGTCGGAGGACGCCACCTGGCCGAGCAGGCAGCCGGCGATCAGCAGCTGTCCGGTCACCAGGGAGGCCCGCCGCCCGATCCGGTCGGCGATGATCCCGGTCGGCAGCTCCGCGACCCCGCTGACCAGGTAGAGCAGCGTCTGGAGCAGGGCCGTCTGCCCGGCGGAGAAGCCCCGCTGCTGGAGGAAGACGATGAACACGCCGCGCTGGAAGAGCGAGTTGGCCAGCACGGCGTACAGGTAGAACGGCCGCGCGACGCCCCGCGCCCCGCCGTCCCCGACCGCCGTGCCCGGGGCCTTCACGGTGTCGGTCATGCGGCGGGCTCCCCCTGCTGGCTTCCGGTGACGGCGGGCCCGTGCATGGTGGCGCCGGGGGAGGGTCCGGGGCTAGGCCCTGTCCGGCGGATCTTCGCGGGCCCGCGACGCCCGGCACGTCCTCTCGCCGCACGCCCGGACCGCCCGAGTACGTCCAGTACGAGGGCGACCCGGGCGCACGCCTGGGGGTGCCCCCTCTGGGGGAGAACGCACCGGACGCCGCGGGCTGATCCACGAAGATCCGCCGGACAGGGCCTAGCGAATTCCGGTGCGCGGCCCTCCCGGGGTTGCCGCGCGCGGAGGCGGGCATGCAACGGGTCCGGCCCAGCAGCCCCCGCGCGTCCGCTCCCGCGCTCCGACCGAGGATGAACCGCATGGCATCGACCGTCTCTCCCGTCAGACGTCCCTCCCGCCGCTCCGCCCTCGGCGTCGCCGCGGCCGGGCTGGTCCTCCCGCTCGCCCTGGCGGCGCGCTCCGGCGGTTCCCCGGGGAAGGACCCGGCCGGACCGCCCGGCGCCGCGGACCGCACGGTGCGCGTCGAGGTGGACCTCAACCGCAGTTACGGGGTTCCCAGCCTCGCCGCGTTCGCCCGGCCGGCCAAGGTCGACAACGTGATCAGCGGCACGGTCACCGCCACCCGGCCGCTGGTGACCCCGCCGGCCGACTACGTCGAGACGGTCCTGACGATCTCGGTGGAGCGGCAGCGGAAGAAGGGCGCGCCGACCACCGCCGAGGTGCGCGAACAGGGCGGCGTCGTCACCGTCGAGCAGGTGCGCTCCTCCTACGAGGGCAAGCTGGGGCGCGAGCTGACCGCCGCGGAGCCAGCCGAGACGGTCGACCACCGCGTCAACGGGGTCGTGCCCGCGCGGGTGGGCGACCGCGTGCTCGTCGTGGTGGCCGACGACGCGTCCGTGCGGAAGCCGGGCGCCTACGTCGTGCCGGCCCGCCTCGTGCGGGCGGACGCCACCGGAGCCGGGGCGGCCGCCGCGCCGTTCACATGGCCCGGCGAACCGCCGAACCCGGCCTGGGAGCGCGAGGTCGACGGGGAGGCCCTCCTGCGGTGAGGGGAGGGGCGGGGCCCGGCGCGGAAGGGGGTCACCGTCGCGCCGGGTCCGGAGGCCGACGGCCCTCTCGCAAAACCGCGGGGGCCGTGGTGGGGAGGGAGCGGTCCGGCGCGGGTCGGGTCCCGACCCGCGCCGGTTCCGCCGCGCTCAGGGCGTGCCCGGCCATGATCTGCCGGGCAGGTCCTAGTTGCTGTGGATCCGCGTGGTGGAGAAACGTTTCACCGGCATGCGCACAGCCTTGGCGGGGATGTTCGCGCCTTTTGCCTGACGCTCGTTGTGGCCCCAGGCGACCCACCCCAGATGGGCTGCGGCCACGCCTGCGGCAAAACGATTCTGTACATCGAGTATCTCCATGATCCTGGCCACCCGGCGCCTTACGGTGCGCACACTGACATCGAGGTGACGCGCTATCGGTTCGTCGCTCGGGTAAGTGGTCAGTAAGGTCAGTATCAGGAAATCTTCTTCGGTAAGGACGCAGTCCTGCTCGACGGCCATCGATCCCCCACGTGACAAGAGACAGGTTCATCGAGAGCGAAGGTCACTCGCCTCGTCCTGTTGCAATTGGGTCACTTGCAGACCTCATGCGATCCTAGGTCTCCCCGTAGGGCTCCTCAAGGGAAGCTTTCGGACACGCGGTTACGCCATCAGGCCGTTGTCTCATTATCCAAGATTTCTGAGGTCTCCGGCGAAAGGCCGTCGGTCTTCCGGAGCGACCGCAGTGTGCGCAGGATGATTTCCCTCCGGGCCGGGTCCAGCTTTCCCCGACCGCCCAGACATCCGGCCAGCCGCGCCGCCGCCTGGGGATTGAGGGCGTCGATCCGGAGGATCTGTTCGGCCGCGAAGGCATATCCTGATCCGTCGGCCGCGTGGAAGCGCAGGGGGTTGTCGAAACAGAAGGCGATCACCAGCGCCCCCACCCGGTTCGGGTTGGCGTCGGAGTAGGCGGGGTGCCCGGTCAGGCTCCGGACCCGGGCCAGCGTGTCCGGGCGGCGGCTGAGGGCGTGCACGTTGAACCACTTGTCCAGGACCAGTGGACGGTCCCGCCAGCGGTGCCCGAACTCCTCCAGGACCTCGTCCGCGTCCGCGTGGTCGGCCAGCGCGGTGAGCGCGGCGAGCCGGTCGGTCATGTTGTCGGCCGTCGCGTACTGCCGGTGCAGCACCTCCCTGACCTCGGGATCCGTCAGCTCGGCCAGGTACGCCAGGCTGGTGTTCCGCAGCGCGCGACGGCCGGCGTCCGCCGCCGCGAACACGTAGGGGCGGCCGTCGTCCAGACGCCGGTGGCAGGCGAGGAGCGGCGCGCGCAGGACGCGGGCCAGCTCCGCCCGCGTACCGTGCAGCACGGTGGCCAGCCGGACCGGGTCCACCTCGTCGAGCGATCCGGAAAGGGTCCCGAACCCGGGGAGTTCGAGCATGAGCGCGGCCAGCGCCGGATCGGTCCCGTCCTCGCCGAGGAGACCGGCGAGCGCTCCGGTGAGCGCGGCGGGGAGCGGCGGGTACGGTACGGCCGCACCCTGCGCGGCCCCGGCGTGGTAGCGCTCCAGGAGCAGCTCGACGAGGCAGTCGTGCAGGGACTCCGAGCGAACGAAGGGGTCGTCGTCGTGCGCGGCGAGCAGCAGCCGGTCCTCGGTGCTCAGCGGTACGCGGAGCCGTACCGGCGCGGAGAAGCCGCGGAGGAGCGAGGGGACCGGCCGCTCGGGCAGGTCGGCGAAGGTCAGCGTGGTGACCGGCTCCCGCAGCTCACAGACCCGCTCGGTGCCGGCGGGGGCCGACTCGTCGGCCGTCCGCAGCGGCAGCCGCCGCCCGTCCGGGCCCAGCAGGGCGAGGGTCAGCGGGAGGTGCAGCGGCTCCTTCCCGGGCTGCTTCGGCGTGGGCGGGCACGACTGGCGCACGACCAGGGTGTAGGTGCGGGCCTCGGGGTCGTGGTGGGTCGTCACGTCGAGCACCGGGGTGCCGGCCTGCCCGTACCAGCGCATGAACTGTGTCAGGTCGGCCTGATTCGCCTCCCCGACGGCTTCCACGAACTGCTCGCAGGTCGCCGCCTGCCCGTCGTACCGGGAGAGATAGTGCCGAAGGCCCTTCCGGAAACCCTCCTCGCCGAAGAAGGTGTGGAGCATCCGGATGATCTCCGAACCCTTCTTGTAGACGGTCCAGGTGTAGAAATTGCTGATCTCCCGGTATTCGTCCGGACGGACCGGGTGGGCCTGGGGTCCCGCGTCCTCGGCGAACTGGCGCTCCCGCAATGCCCGTACGTCCGAGACCCGCTGTACTCCGGGACTGCGCCGATCGCCGGAGAACCTCTCGTCGCGATAGACGGCCAGCCCCTCCTTGAGGGAGAGCTGGAACATGTCCCGGAGGGTGACCCGGTTACCGGTCCAGTTGTGGAAGTACTCGTGGGCGACGACGGTCTCGACCGCGGCGAAATCCTTGTCGGTGGCGGTCTCCGGATCCGCCTGGAGATAGAGGCTGTTGAAGATGTTCAGCCCTTTGTTCTCCATCGCGCCCATGTTGAAGTCGTCGACGCCGACCAGGGTGTACGTGTCCAGGTCGTACTCCAGGCCGAACCGGTCCTCGTCCCAGGCCATCGCCGCGCGCAGCGCCTCCAGCGCGTGCCCGCAGCGCGGAAGCGCGCTCTCCTCGGCGTACACCCGTAACCGCACGTCCCGCCCGGAGCGGGTGCGGAAGCCGCCGTCGAGCCGGCCGAGCCGGCCGGCGACCAGGGCGAAGAGGTAGCTCGGCTTGGGGTGGGGGTCCACCCAGGTGACCCAGTGGCGTCCGTCGGCACGGCGGCCGGCGTCGCGGCGGTCGCCGTTGCAGAGGAGGACCGGGAAGTCGTTCTCGTCGGCGATGAGGGTGCAGGTGTAGACGGCGAGGACGTCCGGGCGGTCCGGGAAGTACGTGATGCGGCGGAAGCCCTCGGGCTCGCACTGCGTCAGCAGCGTGCCGCCGGACGCGTACAGCCCGGTGAGGCCGGTGTTCGCGGCGGGTGCGAGGAGCGTCACGACCTCGACCTCGACACGGCCCGAGCGCGGCGGCAGGATCAGCGCGTCGGCGGTGCGTTCGTACTCCTCCGGGCCCAGCGCCCGGCCGTCCGCCCGGACCGACTCCAGGATCAGGTCGCGGCCGTCCAGGCGCACCGGTGCCGGGCCCTGCTCCGGCGCTCTCCTCAGCACCGTGCGGGCGGTGACCCGGGTGCGGTCCGCGCCGAGCTCGAAGGTCAGGTCGACGGACTCGGCCCTCCACTCGGGCGGCCGGTGGTCGAGCCGTCGGACGGGTACGGAGTGCTCACTGGTCTTGCTCAATGCGGGTCCCTCACTCGTGGTCCGGGAGGGGGCGCGGCGGCCGTCCGCCGCGCCCCCTCCCGGGAGGAGCCCTACCTCTGGTACACGCCCCGTTCCCCGAAGGTGGTGAGGACGTGCGAGGTCAGGGCACCCATGGCATGGTTGACCTGATCGGCCGTCACGGTGTTGTCGTTCTGGAAGGCCAGCTCGAAGGTGTGGGCCCGCACCTCGCCGCTCTCGTAGAGGTCGGTGACGCGTACCCAGGCCAGCTCCAGCGGCGACACCGCCTCCATCGCCGTCCGCACCTCGCCGGCGGTCAGACCGGCCGGCAGGTGGAAAGCGACGTCCCGCCGGAGCAGCGGGTGCTCCGGAAGCTCGTCGACCTGCTCGGCGCTCTGCGGGGCGCGCTCCGTGAGCAGGGCGGTCCAGTCGACTTCGAAGTAGAGGACCCGGTCCGTCCGCAGCTTCCAGTTCGCGGTCACCGACGGGTGCACCTCGCCGCACAGGCCGACCCTGCGCCCGTCGGCGTAGAGGTGGACGGAGCGGGTGGGGTGCATCAGCTCGGCCAGCGGCGACGGGTCGTCGGCCGTGCGGCGGAACTCGAAGCGGGTTCCGCAGGCGTGGGCCAGCTCCTCCAGCACGCCCTTGACGTACCAGAAGTCGAAGCCCTGCCCGCCGCGCTGCCAGGAGCCGTAGGTCTCCTCGCCCCACAGCATGCCCCACAGCAGCGGCAGTTCGCGGTGGCTGTCGGCGTCCACGGCCTCGAAGAGGTGCGTGAACTCGAAGTACTTGCCCAGGGTCAGACTGTGCCGCTGGTTGTAGTCCGCGACGTCGAGGGCCTGGAGCAGGGCGTTGTTCTTCAGCAGCGAGAAGTTGCGGTCGATCGCGTTCCGCAGCTCGACGTGGCGGTTCAGCGGGGAGCCCGCCGGGACGCCGAGGCGCTCGTGCGCGGTGCGGCTGTAGAAGCCGTCCGTGATCACCTCGAAGAAGCCGTAGCCGACGAGGACCTGCTCCAGGGCGGCGCGGGCGCGCTGCCGGGGGGTGGGAGCGGCGCCGCCGCCCGCTTCGGGGAGGACGGCGGGGAAGCTGTCGAAGCTCCACATCCGCCCGATCTCCTCGTAGAGGCACTCGGGGTTGAAGACGTCCCACAGGCGGTGGCCGGGGACGCCGACGAGCAGCGTCCTGCCGCCGTCCGCCGCGTCCGTCCCGTCCGCCTTGCGGACGGCGAACCCGAGGCAGGTCAGGCGCCGTTCGACGGCGGCCGGGTCGAAGTCGACGGCGTAGTAGGTGTCGAGGGAGTCGAGGTCCAGGGGGATCTCCCGGGGGGCGAGCCGGGCGTCGGCCGGGAGGACCGTCCGGCTCCAGGTGCGCGGACCGTCGGCGGCCAGCGCCCCCCAGGCGTCGAGGAGGGCCACGGTGCGAGCGGCCCCGGCGTCGACCAGGGTGGGGTCGGCGCCGCGCTCGAAGCGGGTGGCGGCGGCGGTCTGCCGGGCCAGGGCGCGGGCGGCCCGGCGGACGGCGGCCGGGTCGAAGAGCGCCGACTCGACGAGGAGGGCGCGGGTGGTCTCCGTGACCGCGGCGCGGCGGGCGCCGATGACACCGGCGACCGCGACGACCCCCTCGTCGTCGGCAACGACGGTCAGGCCGGCGGGCAGCGCGACCGGCTCCGCGGAGTCGAGCAGCACCACGCTCTCGCCCTCCTCGGACAGCCGGACGCGAAGCGGCCCGGACAGCAGGTCGGCGTCGTAGACGTGGACGGGCTGGCCGAGTTCGCGCCCCGTGACGTTGCCGGCGTCGACGGCGAGGAGGCCGGTGTGCTCGCCGTTGAGCTCCAGCGCCTCGGCCCACGCCTCGGGGAGCCGGGCCGGGTCCGCGTCGGCCAGGTCGACGCGGGCGACGCCGAAGGCCAGGCAGGTGTCGGTGGTGACGAGCGGCGCCGGGCCGTCGGCCGCCGTCAGCGGGGCGAGCGGCGGCAGCGGGGTCGGCGCCTCGAAACGGCCGCCGAGTTCGCGGGCGAGCCCGAGGTAGCAGTGGTGGTCGCCGCGGTTGGCGAGGAGCTCCACCGTGAGGACCTCGCCGCGCGGCGTGTCCTGGTGGCGCTTCACCTCGATGCCGACGTCCTCCAGGACCTCGCAGGCGGCGCGGGACGAGGCGGGCAGTTCGGGACGGTACCCGCGCAGCAGGGGAAGGCTCACACGCACAGCGCGGACCTCCCGTCGAGGACGCGCAGCAGACGCAGATCGCCGCGGTAGACGGGGCGCAGCTTCGAAAGGCCGTACATCTGCGTGGTCATACGGGACAACCCCCACCCGAAGGCGAATCCGGAAAAGACCTCGGGGTCGTATCCGAACTCCTGGAGAACATTTCTGTGGACCATTCCGGCACCCATGATGGTCACCCAGCCGGACTCGTGGCAGGCGGAACATCCCGCGCCGCCGCAGAGCGCGCATTCCACGTCGATTCCGACGGAGGGTTCGGTGTACGGATAGGACTTCGGCTTCAGCCGTACGCGCCGGTCCCCGTAGAGTTCCCGGGCCAGGTGGACCGCGACTCCCTTGAGGTGCGCGAAGGTGAGTCCCCGGTCCACCCAGAATCCGTCGAGCTGGTGGAACATGGCGAGGTGGGTGGCGTCCACCGCCTCGTTCCGGTAGACGCGGCCGGCCACCACGACCTTCACCGGCCGGCCCGCGGCCTGGGCGAGGACGCGGGCCTGGACGCTGGTGGTGTGGGTGCGCAGCAGGCGCTGCTCGTCGACCCAGAAGGTGTCCTGCATGTCCCGGGCGGGGTGGTCGCGCGGAATGTTGAGGGCGTCGAAGTTGAAGTAGTCGGTCTCCACCTCGGGACCCTCGGCCTGTTCGAAGCCCAGTCGGCCCATGATCTCCACGCAGCGCTGCTCCACCACGCGGACGGGGTGGAGCGCGCCGCGCCGGGGCGCGGTGGCGGGCAGCGAGGGGTCGATCCAGTCCTCGGCGATCCGGCGGGCGGTGGCCTCGGCGGCGAGGCGCTCGGTGGCCTCGTCGACGACCCGGGTGATCTCCTCCGCGATGCGGTTCACCTCGCGGGCGAACGCGACGCGCGCCTCGCCCTGATGCTCCTTGATGGAGGCGCGGGCGCGGCGGACGAGTCCCTTGCCGCCGAGCCATTTCACCCGCTGTGCTTCCAGTTCCCGGGCGTCGGTCAGCGCGGAGATCTCCTCCACCGCACTTCGCGCCATGTTCTCCAATTCGGAGACTTCCATTGCCCTGCACCACTCCTTGCGACGCTGATTCCATATCACATTCTCGTACGGCCAAGAACTCTAGCGCAGGCGCCAGTTGGCGCCTGGTGGCGTTAATGGCCGAATTTCGCCGGTCAGTTGATGTGGAACACCGTTCGCCGTCCGCGGGGCGGAAGGGGCGTCGTGGTGAGCGGACGCCCCTCCCGCCGTTCGGGGGTCAGTCGTCGTCCGCGCCCAGGTCGACCTCCTCCAGGGCGAGCAGCAGCTCCGCGTGGTCGACGGCGGACGTCCCGGACACCGCGCCGCCGTCGGCGAGCAGGTCCTTCAGGGCCCCGACGCAGTCGTCGAGCAGTTCCCCCACCTCCCGGGCGGAGTGCGTCCCCGGCGAGAACTTCACGGCGAGTTCCAGCTCGCCGCCGGCGACCACCGCCGCCACGTCGATCAGGTAGTGCCGCTCCGACTCCGGGCTCTGCTCGGCGTTCAGGGAGCCGGGCAGCGAGCCGAACAGCGGGTCGGTCTCGGGGCCGCTCCCGTCGAAGAAACCCAGGTAGTTGTAGCTGACCTGACGCTCCGGCAGGGTGCGGAGGGGGTGGCCGGGAGGGCAGGCGCCGCCGTACCGCAGCAGGCCCCACTCCTGGTCCCGGCCGCGCAGCGAGGCGAGGGCCCGCCGCACCCGGGAGACCCCGGCGGCGGGGACGGCGCAGCCCGTCAGGTCGAGCCGCAGCGGCGCGATGGCGGTGAACCAGCCCACCGTCCGCGAGAGGTCGACGGGCGCCTGCGCGTCCAGGCGGCCGTGGCCCTCCACGTCGAGGGCGAGGGCCCCGGTGCCGGCCCAGCGGGTGAGGGCCCAGCCGACCGCCGTGAGCAGCACCTCGTTGACGCTGTTCTCGCCCAGCCGGTCGAGGAGCGAGGCGGGGACCTTGCGGGTGAGGATCTCGGTGTCCCGCTCCAGGAGCGGGCCCTCCGCCGTCCCCGGCAGGGTGCCCCAGCCGCCCGCGAGCCGCTCGGCCCAGGCGTCGGCCAGCTCCGCGTCCGGACGCTCGGCGCGGCGCTCGACGCGGCGGGCCCAGGGGAGGAACCCGACCGTGGTGGCGGGGAGTTCCGGCTCGGCGCCGCGGGCGCGGGCGTCCAGGAGGAGCCGCAGGTCCTCCTCCAGGATCCGCCAGGAGACGCCGTCGACGGACGCGTGGTGGATCACCAGGACCAGCACGGAGGAGCCGGCGCCGCCGTGCGGGCGGAGCAGGGCCGCACGGACGAGCGGGCCCTCCTCCGCGCCGACCTCGCGGTGCAGTCCGGGTTCGGCCGCGTCCGCCGCCGCACCCGGCTCCTCGCCGGGCGCCAGCTCCCGCACGTCGAAGCGGAGGCTGTCCGCGACCGCGTCGCCGGCCAGCAGGCGCCAGCCCTCCGGGGTGTCCGCCAGCCGCATCCGGAGCGCGTCGTGCCGCGCCACCAGGTCGCCGAGGGCGGCCTCCACGGCGTCCGGGCCCAGCCCGGCGGCGACGTGGTAGCGCATGCTCATCGTGAGGTGGTCGCGGACCTCGCGCCGGTCCGCCTTCTCCAGCCACCAGCCGAAGACGGGCGGGACGGAGACCCGCTCCACCGGCTCGTCGTCCGCCTCGTCCGCCGTCGCCCCGGCCAGGCCGTCGTGGACCGCGAGGTGGGCCAGCAGTTCGGCGGCCGTCTTGTGCTCGAAGAGGTCCAGCGGGCTGAAGCGGAAGCCCCGCTCGGCGGCGCGGGCGACCGCCTGGATGGCACGGATGGAGTCGCCGCCCGCCACGAAGAAGTTGTCGTCGGGGCCGACCTCGTCGGTGCCCAGCACGTCCCGGAAGACGGCGAGCAGGGCCTCGACGTGACCCGCCGCGACGATCGACGCGGACCGGCCGGCCGGGGCCGCCTCGGTCAGCCGGATCCGCGCCGGGTCGATGCCCACCGCCTCGGCCACCCGCGCCGGGTCCTCGGCGTCGGCCTCCAGGACGTAGCCGACCGTACCGAAGGGCAGCAGCCCCACGACCGCCCCGCCGACGGCGGTGAGACCGATCAGCAGCCGGTCCTCGGCCGCCTCCAGGGCCGTGTGCAGCGAGGCGAGGCCCTGGGCGGGGGTGAGCGAGGCGAAGCCCCGGCGCTGTGCCAGCTCCTGCACCCCGGCGGGGGTGCCGGACGCCATGCCGACCTGCTTCCACATGCTCCAGTCGAGGCAGATACGGGCGCCGCCGGTGCGGCGTGCCCCGAGCGCGGCGTGTGCCGACTGGTAGGCGCAGGCACCGGCGTACTCGGTGAAGCCGGCGCCGCCGAAGAAGCCGTTGACGGAGCTGAACACGACGAGCGGAGCGGCCCGCCCGCCGAGGGCATCGTCGAGCGCGTGGCTCATCCGGATGCGGTCCTCGGCGCGGGCGAACAGCCGCTCCGCCGTGCCCGCGTCGGGCGCGGCCAGCGCTTCCAGCTGTTCGCTCACCGACCCCTCGCCGGCCAGCTGGAACACCCCGTCCAGCGGACCCCAGTCCGCTTCGGCGGCGTCCAGGGCCGCGCGCAGGGCGGTGGCATCGGTGGCGTCCAGGCGGACGTACCGCAGTTCGCCGCGCGGCCCGGTCCGGTCGGCCAGGTGCGCCAGCAGCGAGCCGCGCGCGTCGTGCGGCTCGGCAGGACCGCGTCCCACCACCACCACCCGGGCGTCGAACCTGCTCAGCAGGTGCTGGGTGAGGTGGGCGCCGACGCCGCCGAGACCGCCGACGACCAGGTACGCGCCGTTCTCGCGCAGCACCCGGCGGGGCCGCTCCGGGAGGGTCGCCCCGTCCAGCGGGCGCAGGCCGCGCACCGAGCGGACGCCGTCGCGGTACGCGATCTGTCCGGCCGGGCGGAGCGCGGCCTCGGAGAGCAGCGCCCCGTCGTCCGCGCCGTCGACGACGGCGACCCGCAGCCGGGGGTGCGAGAGCGCGATGCTCTCCGCGACACCGGGCAGCGCCGCGTGGGCCACGCCCGGCTCGGCGCCGGTGACCACGACCGCGTCCCGGACCGCCAGCACCAGGGCGGGCGGCTCGGGCAGCCGGGCCGCCGCGGGCAGGAGCGCGGACCACGCGGCGTGCGCCTCGCGCAGCGCCCGCGCGGCGGTCGCCGCGGTCGCCGCGGCGCCGGGTCCCGTGTTCCACCGCACGTCGACGACCGCGTCCAGGCCGTCGAGGCGGTCGGCGGCGGCTTCGAGGAGGGCCCGCAGGTCCTCCTCGGCGCCGGGGCGGAAGCGGGCCCGCCCGGTGGCGTCGAAGCCGCCGAACCGGTCGCCCGGCTCGGCGCGGAGGGCCGCGCCGGCGGGCGCCGCGCCACCGATCCACAGCACCCGGCCGGGCGGGTCCTGCGCGACGGCCGCCACCGGCCGCCACTCCGGTACGAAGTGCCAGGCGGGCACCGTCGCACGGTGGCCCAGCCCGTCGGCCCGGCGCAGGGTGATCCGGTCGGCGAAGGCGCCGGACTGGAACCCGGCGGTCAGGACGGGGCGACGGATCTTGCCGATGGCGGTGCGCGGCCACTCCTCCGGGCCGATCTCCACCAGCGCCACCGGGCGCAGGCTGTGCTCGGAGATCAGCGCGGCCTCCACGGCGGAGGGGTTCACCTCGCCCGGGGCGGTCGCACTGTAGAAGACGACGAGGTCGTCGGTGACGGCGTCGGGCCTGCGGACCGGCACCGCGGCGCAGCAGCCCTGGCGGATGCCCGGGACGGTCTCGACGGCGTTCTCCAGCGCACGGGCCGCGTAGTTGAGGCCGTTGATGATGAGGACGTCCTTCACCCGGCCGGTGACGACGAGACCGCCGTCCACCATGAAGCCGCAGTCGCCCATGCGCAGCCAGCCGTCCTCGGTGAAGGTCTCGGCGTCGGCCTCGGGGTTGCGGTGGTAGCCGTTCATGATCTGGAGGCCGCTGACCTCGATCCGGCCGATGACGCCCTCCGGGCAGACCCGGCCCTCGGCGTCCACCACCCGCAGCGCGATGCCCGCCATCGGGGTGCCGACCTCCGCGAACGGACTGCCCTCGCCGGGCAGCGCCCGGCGCACCGGGCTGTCCAGCGACGTGTCGCTCAGCCAGTGCACGTACGCCTGGCTGCCGGCGACCAGGTTGTGCGCGCCGATCACGGCGGAGCTGGTCTCGGTCATGCCGAAGACCGGCTTGATGACGTCGGGGCGCAGCCCGTGCGGGGCCAGGAGGGAGAGGAAGCGCTGGTTGCCCTCGTGGGTGACGGGCTCGCCGCCGTTCTCCCAGACCTTCACCGGGCTGAGGTCCCAGGAGCCGCGGGCGATCTTCTCGGCCTGCTCGTTGACCAGGTTGAAGCCGAAATTGGCCATCCAGCTGAGGGTGACCCGGTGGCGGTCCATCAGGTCGAGGATGCGGGTGGGGTCGGCGAGCACCCAGCCGGTGTCCGCGTGGATCTGCTCGTTGGCCAGGCACAGGTCGCGCACGTGGTGCTGGACCAGACCGCCGACGTGGTCGACGCCGAGCCAGTTGAGGGAGACCTCGTCGGCCAGGTCGAACTCGTTGCGGATCGACTCCGCCAGGCTCACCAGGTTGCGGTGCGACAGGGCCACGCCCTTGGGCGCGCCGGTGCTGCCGGAGGTGAGGATCATCAGGGCGGGCGAGCGCGGCGCCGCCTCCGCGGCGGGCAGCGGCTCCTGGAGCAGGGCCTCGTCCAGGGTCAGCAGTTCGGCCGTGAGGCCGCGGCGTTCGATGACTTCGGCCGTGACGCCCCGCTGGGCCCCGGTGGTGAGGACGGTGCGCCGGGTGAGCATGGTGTCGGGGCCGAGCAGGTGCCACAGCGGGTTGCCCGCCGCGTCGTACGGGGTCGCCGGGGTGAGCGGCACCGGGAGGACCCCGAGCAGCACGCAGGCCCAGACGCCGACGAAGATGTCGCCGGCCGCGGCGGCGTGCACGATCACCTCGTCGCCGTGGCCCAGGCCCCGGGCGCGCAGGTGGGTGGCCACCCGGGAGGCCCGGTCGAGCAGGTCGGCGTAGCTGAGCCGGTGCTCGCGGCCCTCGCCGTCGACGAGCGGGATGCCCCGGTCGGTGGCGGCGGCCTTCCGCAGCCGGTCGACCAGGTCGTCGGCCGGCGGGTCGAGTTCGGGTCCGCGCGCCTCGGCCGGGCGGGTCGCCGGATAGTGGCCGCCGCCGGCCAGGAACGCCTCGGGCAGCGGGAGTTCGGTGTGGCCCTCGGTGACCGGGACGGTGCGCAGCCGGACCGGCGCGCCGCCGTCGGAGAGCCGGTGCGCGGCACGCTCCAGCTGGAGGTCGTCCGGCGGCGCTTCGGCGGCCAGCCGGGCGGTGTCCACCCGGCCCTCCGCGTCGCGCGGCAGCGTCGGCACCCGGCAGGCGCCGAGCGGCGCCGCCCAGGCGGGCAGGGCGGCCGCGAGCCGTTCCACGGCCGCCCGGTCGGGCCCCTCGCCGGGAGCGCAGACCACCAGCCTGGCCCGGTCGGTGCCGGTGTCGCGGACGACGAGCGCCGCGTCCGTGAGCCCGGCGGCGGCCAGGGCGCGGCTGGTGGCCGCCGGGGCGAGCCGGCGGCCCGCGAGGCGCAGGGCGTCCTGCGGACGGGTGTCGAACTCGACGGTGCCGTCGCTGCGCCGGCGGGCCCGGTGGCCGGTGACCGCGGTGCGCTCGCCGGGCGTGGCGGCGAGCGCCGCGAGGAGCTCGGGGTAGCCGTCGGCGACGACGGGCAGCCGCCCGGCGAGGGCGAGCAGGCCCCACGCGTTGGTGGGCAGCGGCCGTCCGGCCGCGTTGCAGACCCGGTGCCGGCCGGGGACCTCGCCCCGGTGGCCGGTGCCGCCGTCGGCCGGGTGGGCGCGGGTGACGGCGAGGACGTGGTGGTCGCCGAAGCCGTGGGTGACGGTCTCGTCCGCCGGGGCGGGGCCGACGCCCCAGGTGATCCGGTGGGCGTACGCCCCGGCGGCGAGCGCCGGGTCGGTCGCGAGCCGGTCGGCGGGGCAGGCGAGGACGGCGGAGCCCTCGGTGGGGGGAGTGCCGTCGTCGGCGAGGAGGGTGACGCGGACCGTGCCGTCGAGCCATGCCTCCAGGACCAGGGGGAGCCAGGCGTCGACGCGCCAGTCCGCGAGGACGACGAGGGACGAGGGCCGCTCGGCCGGGAGCCCGAGGCGGCCGAGGCCGCCGGCCGGGTGGGCGACGGCGCCGGTCAGCTCCTCCGACACGAGCAGCGCCGCGTCGACCCGTACCGGCTCCGCGTCCGGTGTGCCGTCCGCCCCCGCTCCGTGCGCGCGGGCCGCCCCGCCGGGGACGTCGAGGGCGACGCGGACGGCGCCGTCCGCGGTGGCCGGACCGACGGCGGGGACACCCCCGGAGAGCCAGACGGCGAGGCAGCCGAGGGCGGTGCCGACGGGTTCGGCCGCGGCGACGTGCACCGGCTCCCCGGGCCGGACCCCGTGCTCCGCGAGCGACTTGACGAGCCGGTCGGTCCGGTCCGCGAGGGCCTCGCCGCTGTGGGCGCCGGCCGCCGCCGCGGAGCCGCGGGCACGCAGCGCCGTGAGCACCTCACCGGCGGGTGTGGCGACGTCGGTGAGGTGGTCGAAAGGATGGAACGGCACTGCGGCTCACTCCTCGGATCGGGCTCGTACGGGATGGTGCCGGGGGAGGTCGTCAGACCGCCGCGGTCCGCGGCTCCCGCTTGCGGGCGGCGGCCTGCTCCAGCCAGGCGGCGAAGAAGGCGCGGTTGTTGGCGCGCCAGCGGTTCACCGGCCGGTGCGGGTCGTAGTTGACGGGCACGGGCGGCGTCTGGCCCTTCTTCCGGGCGTTGAAGTACTCCTCCGCCAGCCGCTCGGTGGGGTAGTCCTGGTGGCCCTGGAGCATCAGGTAGGCGCCGTCGGCGGAGACCACCGTGGTGTGGCCGGACTCCTCGGACCAGTCGAGCGGGACGAGGCGTCCGTCGGCGACCGCCTGGGCGAAGCCCTTCGGCTCCATCTGGGCGTACCGGCTCTGCGGGAGCCAGTAGCGGTCGTCGAGGCCGCGCATCAGCGGGTGGGCGGGGGCGAGGTTGGTCATCTCGATGACGCCGGAGATCTTGGCCGGAAAATGCTGCTTCTCCAGATCGAAGAAGACCTTTCCGACGACCTGCGCGCCCCAGCAGACGCCCGCGATCGAACCGACGCGTCCGTCGGCGTCCCGGAGGGTCTCCACGACCTCGTCCCAGTAGGTGGCCGCGGTGAAGTCGGGGTTGAGGTCCATCGCCGCGCCGGTGAGGAGGAGCGCGTCGCAGTCCTCCAGGGTCGTCTCGTCGTAGAAGTGGTGGGTGTCGGCGAGGATCTTCTGGTCGCTGCTGCGGTAGGGGTGGTTGCGGACCCGGAGCCAGCGCACATCGGTCCCGGCGGGCAGCACCTGTGCCATGTAGTCGAGGTAGATCTCGGCCTGCGGCATCAGGTTGAGGACCGCGAGGCGGCGCACGGGCGCGGCGGTCGCGTCGGACGGAGCGGTGGTCACGGGGACACCTCCGGGGTGGTGGCCGGTCCGGCGGTACCGGCGGGGTGGGCGGGCTCGGCCGGCCCGACGGCGGCGAGCAGTCGTTCGGCGACCAGGTCCGCGTGGCCGCGGACGAAGTAGTGGTCGCCGGGGAGGACGACGAGCGAATGACGGGGGGCGAGCCGGCCCCAGCTCCGCCACCCCTCGGCGTAGCCCTCGGTCAGCGGGTCCTCCTCGCCGATGAGGCAGGTGAGCGGGGTGCGCAGCAGCCCCTCGGGCGAGTCGGCGACCCGGTCGAGGACGCCGCGGAAGTAGCGCCGGGCCTCGGTTCCGTCGTGCCGCAGCAGCCGCCCGATGGTGTCGGCCTCGTCGTCGGCCAGCTCGTCGAAGCCGCCGAGTTCGGCGAAGGAGCGGGCGAGCGCGCGGTCGGTCAGCTCGGCGAACGGGTCCTCGTCGAGGGAGTCCTGGGCGGCGGGCGGATAGGAGGCGCCGACGACGAGGTGCCGCACGTCCAGGCCGTCCTCCTCCAGGAGGCGGGCGATCTCGGTGGCCAGGGCCACGCCGCCGCAGTGCCCGTAGACCACCAGCGGGCGGTCCTTGAGGTCGCGGGCGGCCTCGGCGACGGACCGGGCGACGGTGGCGACGCTCTCCGGCCGCTCGTCGGTGCCGTCGTGCTCGTGGCCGGGGAGGCGCACGGCGTGGACGGCGAGGCGTCCGCCGAGGGCGTCGGCCAGCGGCTGGTACACGCCGGCGTGCCCCCCGCCGTACGGCACGCAGATGACGGCGGGCGTGCCCGGTGCCGGCTCCGCCGCGCCCAGCCGGACCAGGGCGCCGGTGTCGCGCTCGGCCTGGCCCAGGTGGTCGGCGAGGGCCCGGACGCTGCGGTACTGGTAGAGCGCCGTGATGGGGACGGCGCGGCCGGGGACGCGGCAGGCGCGCAGCGCCTTCAGGGAGTTGCCGCCCATGTCGAAGAAGCTGGTCTCGACGTCGAGTTCGGCGGGATCGACGGCGAGGACGCCGGCCCAGTGCTCCGCGAGGACCCGCTCCAGCTCGGTGCGCGGCGCGGCGCGCCGCGCGGTGGTCACGCTGAAGCGGGGGGCGGGCAGTTCGCGGCGGTTGACCTTGCCGTTGGCGGTCAGCGGCAGGCGCTCCAGCCGCACGAACGCCTCGGGCACCAGGTGGTCGGGGACGCGGCGGCGCAGCCAGGCCCGCAGCTCGGTGTGGAAGGCGGTCCACCCGGCCTCGTCGCCGGCGGCGGGACCGCCGGGGGCGGGGACCAGGTAGGCGGCGAGGCGTCGGTCGCCCGCCTCGTCGGCCGGCGCGGCGACCAGGCAGGTCTCCACCCCGGGGTGCTCGCGCAGCACGGCCTCGATCTCGCCGAGTTCGATGCGGACGCCGCGGATCTTGACCTGGAAGTCGATCCGGCCGAGCAGTTCGATCGTGCCGTCGGCGCCGAAGCGGGCGAGGTCCCCGGTGCGGTAGAGCCGCTCGCCGGGCCGGTCGGACCACGGGTGCGGGACGAACTTCTCGGCGGTCAGCGCGGGCCGGTCGAGGTAGCCGGCGGCGAGGCCGGCGCCTCCCAGGCACAGCTCGCCCGGGACCCCGACCGGTGCGGGCTCCATCCGGTCGTCGACGATGTACGCCGTCTGGTTGGCCATCGGCCGGCCGTACGGGATGCTCCGCCAGGCCGGGTCGACGTCGCCGACGGGGTAGGTCACGGAGTCCACCGACAGCTCGGTGGCGCCGCCCGCGCTGACGACCCGCGCGGCCGGGAAGGAGGCGCGGACCCGGTCGGGCTGGGTCAGGGGGATCCAGTCGCCGTCCAGGACGGTGAGGCGCAGCGATTCGGGTCGCCGGCCGCGCTCCTCGGCGACGTCGAGGAGCGCGTCCATGAGGGCCGGGGCGGAGTGCCACAGCGTGATGCCCTCGCGGTCGATCAGGTCCAGCCAGTGGTCGGGGTCCTTGGTGCGCTCGGCGTCCGGCAGCACGAGGACGCCGCCGGCGAGGAGGCTGCAGAACAGGTCGCAGACGGAGATGTCGAAGCTGAGCGAGGAGACGCACAGGGTGCGGTCGCCGGGGCCCATGCCGAAGCTGCGGCGGTAGTCCTCGACGTTGTTGATCCGGCCCCGGTGGTCGAGCATCACCCCCTTGGGCCTGCCGGACGAGCCGGAGGTGTAGATGACGTACGCGAACGAGTCCGGCGGCACCACGAGGTCGAGGGGCGTGACCGGCTGCCGGTCGACGTCCGCCGCGTCGGAGTCGAGGGCGAGCCACGGCAGGTCGAGCCGGGCGGCGACGTCGGCGCCGCCGCCCCAGGTCACGACGGCGGACAGGGCGGCGTCCTCCACCATGTAGGCGATGCGCTCGGCCGGGTAGGCCGGGTCCAGCGGGACGTAGGCGGCGCCCGTCTTCATCACGCCGAGGATGCCGGTGACCGTGGCCGTGGACTTGTCGGTGCACAGGCCGACCCGGTCGCCGGGGCGGACGCCGAGCTCGGTCAGCCGGTGGGCGACCTGGTTGGCCCGGGCGTCGAGTTCGCCGTACGTCAGGCGCCCGTCCCCGGCGACGACCGCGGGGGCGTCGGGGCGCACGGCCGCCTGGTGCTCGGCCAGGCCGTGCAGGGTGCGGTCGAGGTCGACCTCGGCGGCGGTGTCGTTCCAGCGGCGCAGGACGAGGTCGGCGTGGTCGCCGGCGACCGTCGGGACGTCGCCGACGAGCCGGTCGGTGCGGCTGCCCAGGCGCTCCACCAGGCCGTGCAGCTGGTCGAGCATCGCCTCGGCGACGGAGTCGTCCAGCCGGTGCCGGTAGTAGCTGAGGACGAGCATGACCTCGTCGCCGGGGAAGGCCCGTACGGCGACCGGGTAGTTGGTCGGGCCGCTCCAGCCGTAGTCGGTGAGGCGGATGCCTCCCCAGTCCTCGTTGTGCCCGTTGTCCAGCGGGTAGTTCTGGAAGCTCAGCAGCGTCTCGAAGAGCGGCTTCCCGCGCTCGACGCCGGACAGCTCCTGCACCCGGGCGAGGCCGGTGAACTGGTGGTCCTGGAGGCGGAAGAGGTCCCGCTGGATCTCCTCCAGCCAGGCGCCGATCCGCTGCGCGGGGTCGATCCTGACCCGCAGCGGAACGGCGTTGATGAAGAGGCCGACCATGTTCTCGACGCCGGTCAGCTCCGGCGGGCGTCCCGCCGTCGTCGAGCCGAAGAGGACCTCCTCCTCGCCGCTGTACGAGCCGAGGAGACGGGCCCAGGCGGCGTGCGCGAGGGCGCTGAGGGAGACGCCGAGCCGTGCGCACTCCTGCTGCACGACGGCGCTGGTGGCGCGGTCCAGGGTCACGGAGAGGGTGACCTCGACGCCGGCGCCGCCCTCGTGGACGCCCTGGCCGCGGTCGACCGCGAGCCGTGTGGGGGAGTCGAAGCCGCGGAGGTAGTCGCTCCAGAACGCCTCGTCGGCGGCGGCGTCCCGTTCGCCCAGGTAGTGGATGAAGTCCCCGAAGGGGCGCGCCGGTTCGAGGGAGAGCGGCTGCCCGGTCCCGTCGGTGAGGGAGGCGTAGCGGCTCAGCACCTCGTGCAGCACGAGGCCGAAGCTCCACCCGTCCAGCAGGATGTGGTGGTGGCTCCACACGAAGAGGTGCGAGGAGTCGCCCGTCCGGCGCGCCGTCAGCCGCATCAGCGGCGCCTTGGACATGTCGAAGCCGCGCTGCCGGTCCTCCTCCAGGAGGGCCTGCCAGGCTTCCTCGGTGTCGGACCGTCCGCGCCAGTCCTCCCAGTCCAGCGCGACGCGGACGGACCGCCCGACGACCTGGAGGGGTTCCTTCAGGCGCTGCCACGCGAAGGCGGTGCGCAGGATGGGGTGCCGGCCGACCGCCCAGTTCCAGGCGTCCTCGAAGGCGGTCCGGTCCAGATCGCCCTCGATGGTGCAGCGGATCTGCTCGAAGTAGGTGGGCTCACCGGGCCTGCTGAGGGTGTGGAAGAGCAGGCCCTGCTGGAGGGGGGAGAGCGGGTAGGCCGCCTCGACGTTCTTCGGCATGTGTGCTGGTGCCCCTAGAGGTTCTCGGTGGCCGTGGCGTACGGCAGCGGGAAGGCGCGGCAGAGGTCTCGCACGGCGGCGACGGTCCGCTCGCGGACCTCGCCGGGCAGTTCCACCTCGCCGCCGGGGAGGGCGCGGGCCTCGGTGAGGACGGTGTCGATGAGGGAGACGCAGCGTTCCATCTGCTCCGGCCCCATGCCCCGCAGGGCGACGGTGTTGCTGCCGAGGCGGACGCCGCTGGCGACGGTGGCGCCGCGCGTGTCACCGGGGATCTTGTTCTTGTTGACGAGGATGTGGCAGGTCTCCAGGGCGCGTTCGGCGGCGCGGCCGTCGAGGTGCGGCGGCACCCGGAAGAGCACGATGTGGTTGTCGGTGCCGCCGCCGATCACCTCGTAGCCCCGGCGCGACAGCGAGGCCGCGAGGGCGTCGGAGTCGGTGCGGATGCGCGCGGCCAGCTCCTTGAACTCGGGCTGGAGGAGCCGGCCCATGGCGCGTGCCTTCGCCGCGATGGTGTGCACCTCGGGGGAGCCCTGCATGAGCGGGAAGACCGCGCTCTGGATGAGCTGGGACAGGCTGCGCGTGCCGCCCGCGGGGACGTGGTCGGCGTCGCGGCCCGACATGATCAGGCCGCCGCGGGGGCCGTACAGCTGCTTGAAGGTGCAGGTGGTGGTGAAGTGGGCGGCGTCGATGGGGCTGGGGTGCAGCCCCGCGGCGACGAGGCCGGCGATGTGGGTGACGTCGGCGAGGACGTAGGCGCCGACCTCGTCGGCGATCGCCCGGATGCGGTCGAAGTCGACGATCCGGGTGTAGGAGGTGGTGCCGCAGACGACGAGCCGCGGCCGGTGCTCCTGGGCCAGTTCGCGCAGCTGCCCGTAGTCGATGAGGCCCTTCGCGTCGAGGCCGTAGCTGTGGACGTCGAAGAGCTTGCCGCTGAGGTTGACCGGCGAGCCGTGGGTGAGGTGGCCGCCCTGGTCGAGGGCCATGCCGAGGACGCTGTCGCCCGGCTTCAGGAGGGCCTGCATCACGGTGTGGTTGGCGAAACTGGCGCAGTGCGGCTGGACGTTGACGTACCGGGCGCCGAAGACCCGCTTGGCGCGGGAGATCGCCAGCTCCTCGGCCTGGTCCACGTACCGGCAGCCGGCGTGGTACCGCTTGCCCGGGTAGCCCTCGGCCGTGACGTTGACGATGCTCGAACCGACGACCGCCATCACCGAGGCGTCGGTGCCGCCGGAGGACGCGACCAGGGACAGCGTCTCCGTCTGGCGCACGTGCTCGCGCTCCAGCAGTTCGAAGAGCTCGGGGTCGTCCCGGCGCAGCGTCGCGATGCCTCGGTCCAGGTTGCGCCCGATGTGGCTTTCGTGCATTTCTGTCTCCTGGGGTTCCGTCACCATGCGTCGTCGGCGAGCAGGTCGTGGATGGATGCGTGGGGTCGGTCCAGGCCGGCCTCGGCGAGGGCCAGCCAGTCCTGGCGGAAGCCCTTGACGGTGGCTTCCTCGAAGAGCGTGGTGCGGTAGGCGAGGATCCCGCCGAGTCCGCCGTCGGCCTCCCACAGGACGGCCGACACGTCGAACCAGGCGACCGAGCCCTCCTGTTCGACCGGGCGCATCGGCAGCCCGTCGAGCCGGTGGCGCACGCCGTCGCCGGGTTCCGCGCCGGACTGGAGCGAGAGCACGGTCTGGACGAGCGGCGGCCGGGACGCGTCGCGGGCCACGCCGAGCTCGTCGACCAGCGCGTCGAAGGGGCGGCGCTGATGGCCGAAGGCGCCCGAGAGGGCCTCGCGGACCCGGCCGAACAGCTCGGCGAAGGTCGGGTCGCCACTGGCGTCGACCCGTACCGGAAGCGTGTTGACGAAGCAGCCGAGGAGCGGTTCGGCCTCGGCCCGGTGGCGGCCGGCCACCGGCACGCCGAT
Source organism: Streptomyces termitum (assembly GCF_014650175.1). Taxonomy (GTDB): domain Bacteria; phylum Actinomycetota; class Actinomycetes; order Streptomycetales; family Streptomycetaceae; genus Streptomyces; species Streptomyces termitum. Next base: position 84,647 of record NZ_BMUL01000011.1, on the reverse strand, counting down.
CAGGAAGTCCTCGGTCTGGGTCAGCCGGGCCAGCCAGGCCGCGTACGCGGTGGTCAGCCAGGCGTACAGGGTGCCGCCCGCCGCGCGCGCCGCCTCGCGCATCCGGGCCGTGGTGCCGGCGTCGACGCGCACCGGGAGCCAGGAGCCGGCGTAGTCCTGCTGGGCGCCGTACGGCCGGTCCGTCGGCAGCTCCAGCGTGGTCGGCGCACCGGCCAGCGCCTCCCGCCAGTAGCGGACGTCCTCCTCCTGCGCGGGGGTGCCGTCGAGGCCGTGCTCCCAGGCCGCCCAGTCGGCGAACTGCGGCTCCCCGCCACGGCCCGGCGGGGTGCCGCCGGCCCGGAGCGTCGCGTAGTCCCGGGTCAGCTCCTCCAGGACGAGGTTCATCGACCACTCGTCGCACACCGCGTGGTGCAGGACGAGCTGGAGGTACGAGCGGTCCCGGCCGGCCAGCAGCAGCGCGCGGGCCGCGCCGGGCCGGGCCAGGTCGAAGGGGCGGCCGGCGTGTTCCCGCAGCAGCGCGTCGGCGTCCGTGTCCGGCGCGTCGGCGTCGGCGGCCTCGAACTCCCAGCCGCCGGTGGGCTCCACCCGCTGGACGAGTTCCCCGTCCTCCAGGACGAGCCGGGTCCGCAGCACGTCGTGGCGGGCGGCGAGCCCCTCCAGCGCGCGTTCCAGCAGCCCGGCGTCGACGGGCCCGTCGAGGGCGAAGGCGGTCGACACGTTGTAGGCGCCGGAGCCGGCGTCGAGCTGCTGGAGCAGCCACATCCGGCGCTGCGAGTGGGTGGCCGGAGCCCGGTCGCGGGCGGGGTCGTGGACCGGGCCCCGGGGCGCGGCGGCCTCCTCCTCCGGCGGCGCGGCGGAGGCGAGACCGGCGAGGTGGGCGGCGAGCTCGCCCAGCCGCGGATGGTCGTAGACGGTGTCGAAGGGCAGGTCGTGGCCGAAGTCCTGCTCGACGGCGTTGCCCAGCTGGACCTGCATCAGGGAGTCGCCGCCGAGGTCGAAGAAGTCGTCCTCGCGGCCGACCGTCTCGGTGCCCAGGAGGGAGCACCAGATGGCGGCGAGCTTCCGCTCGGCGTCGGTGCCGTCCTGCTCGGCGAGCCGCGACGGCTCCTCCGCCGGGGCAGCGGCGGCGGGAGCGGGATCCGCCGGGACGGTGCCGCGGGGCCGGGGCTCGACCCAGCAGCGGGTCGGCTCGAACAGGTCGGTCGGCACCGGCGCCCGCCGCCCGTAGCCGCCGAGGAAGCGGACACCGCGCGCCCAGTCCAGGTCGGCACCGGCCTCGTACAGGGCGGCCAGGACGCCGAGGAGCCGGTCGCGCGGCTCCTCGGCGCCAGTGGCCGCGTCCACCAGGACGCCCCGCTGACGGGGGGCGAGCTCGCCGGCGAGCCGGGCCAGCCGACCGGACCAGGGGACGACGAAGACCGGGTCGCCCTGCGCGCCGATGGTGGCGAAGGCGGCCTCGGTGCGCCGGGGGTCGGGGTCGGCGACCGGCTCCGGCGGCGCGGGCACGCGGGCGGCGGTCGGCAGGTCGGTCTCGCCGCGCAGCAGGTCGACCAGGAGGTTGCCGGACCCGTGCCCGATCACGATGCGGTCGGACACCCCGGCCGCGACGAGGGCCCGCACCGGTGTCAGCCGGTCGAGCAGCAGCTCCGCCGCCTCGCGGACGGCCCCGGGGGCGCCGGACACCGCGGCCAGGCCCTCGGCGTGCGCGCCGGCCAGGGCGGGCAGCGCCCGGACCCAGGAGGCGGCCGTCCCCCGGGCGGGCGCGTCCTCGTGGGACAGCAGGGTGACGACGGCGGTGGCGTCCGGGGCGCAGGCGACCGGGGCGGCGCCCGAGGCGATCCGCTCCAGCGCCTCGGCCGCCTCCTGCGCGCTTCCGGCGATGACGCAGGCCCGCCACCGCTCGTGGTCGCGCCCGGTGGCCTGCACGAAGGCCAGGTCGGCCAGCGTCTCCGGCTCGGGACGGGCCCGCAGGTGGGCGGCGAGCCGGGCGGCGTGCCGGCGCAGCGGCGCCTCGCCGCGCGCGGAGAGCGGGACGAGGACCCGGCGGGGCCCGGCCAGGGGCTCCCGGGGCACGTCGGCGGCCTGTTCCAGGACGAGGTGCACGTTGGTGCCGGTGAGACCGAAGGCGCTCACGCCGGCGCGGCGCGGCGCGGACCCCTCCCAGGGTTCGGTCCGCGAGGAGAGCCGGAGCGCCGAACGGCCGGTGTCGAGCAGCGGATTGGGCTCGGTGAAGTGGGCGGAGGCGTAGCGGCGCCCGGTGCGCAGCGCCACCACGGCCTTGTACAGCGAGGCCGCGCCGGCCGCCGAGTCGAGGTGTCCGATGTTGGACTTGAGGGAGCTGAGGACGCAGAAGCCGGTGCGCTCGGTGCGGCGGGCGAAGGCCGCGGTGAGGGCCTCGAACTCGATGGGGTCGCCGAGCCGGGTGCCGGTGCCGTGCGCCTCCACGAGGCCGATCGAGTGGGGGTGGACGCCGGCCGCCCGCCACGCCTCCAGGAGCAGGTCCTCCTGGGCCTGGGCGCTGGGCGCGGCGAAGCCGTTGCTGCGTCCGCCGTCGTGGTTGACGGCGCCGCCGAGGATCACGGCGTGCACCGGGTCGCCGTCCTCCTCGGCGCGGGCCAGGGTCTTCAGGAGGAAGACCGCGCCGCCCTCGCCGAGTCCGGTGCCGTCGGCGGCGGCGTCGAAGCTGCGGGCCCGGCCGCCGGGCGACACGATGCCCTCGGCGCCGGGCGCGGCGGTCTCCGGAGGGTCGCACAGGACGCGTACGCCACCGGTGACGGCCCAGTCGGCCTCGCCGTGGGCGAGCCGGCGGCACGCCTCGTGCACGGCGGCGAGCGAGGACGAACAGGCGGTGTCGACGGTGAGGACGGGGCCGCGCAGGTCGAGCAGATGGGCCACCCGGCCCGCCTGGGCGGCCGGCAGGAGCCCGGTGACCAGCGGCGCGTCCGCCGGGTCGATCAGCTCGGAGTACGTCTCGCGGCCGGCCCCGAAGACCACCGCGGTACGGCTGCCGCGCAGGTCGGACAGGGGGCGGCCGGCGTCCCAGACGGCCCGGCAGGTCAGTTCGAGGAGGAGCCGCTGCTGCGGGTCCATCTGCCGGGCCTCGCGGAGCGAGAGGCCGAACCAGGCGTGGTCGAAGACGTCGACGCGGTCCAGCAGGGCGGCCTCGGACAGGGCGGTGCCGGGCGCGATGCCGGCGTCGCGGCGCCGGTCCTCGGGGACGGGGCGGACGAGGTCGGCCCGCTCCTCCAGGAGGGCGGCGAGGCGGTCCTGGTCACCGCCGGCGCCCGGGAGGGCGGCGGCGATGCCCACGACGGCGATGGGCTGGGCGGGGGCACGGTCCATGGAGGGCCTCATCAGAGTCGGAAGCTGAGGTCGGCGGCGGCCGGCGCGGCGGCGCCGGTCTCTTCGAGGGCGCCGGCGATCGCGGCGACCGTGTGGAGCCGGAAGAGGTCGACGAGCCGGAGCGCGCCGGGGTAGCGCCCGTCGACGCGTTCGTGGAGGCGGGTCAGGGTCAGCGAGGTGCCGCCGATCGTGAAGAAGCTGTCCTCGCGTCCGATCTCGGCGTCGGGCAGCAGCTCGTGCCAGATCCCGGCGATCTCCTGCTCCAGCGGGCCGCGCGGGGGCGCGGGGGGCGCCGTGCGGCGGCGCCGGCCCTCGGCGGCGCGGGCGAGGGCCCGCCGGTCGAGCTTGCCGTTGCCGGTGAGGGGGAAGGCGTCGAGCCGGTCGATCCAGGCGGGCACCATGTAGCCGGGGAGCCGGCCGGTGAGCGCTTCGCGGAGCGCTTCCGGGTCGAGCCCCTCGGGTCCGGCGACGAAGCCGACGAGGTGCTGGTCGCCGCCGCTGCCGGACACCAGGACGGCCGTGTCGTCGATCCGCGGATCGAGTGCGGCGAGGGTCCGCTCGATCTCGCCGGGCTCCACCCGGATGCCGCGCAGTTTGATCTGGTCGTCGATCCGGCCGAGGAACTCGATCGTTCCGTCGGCGGTGAGCCGGGCGAGGTCGCCGGTCCGGTAGAGCCGTTCGCCCGGGGTGGTGGGGAAGGGGTGCGGCACGAACTTCTCGGCGGTGAGCGCGGGCCGGTCGAGGTAGCCGCGGGCCAGGCCCTGGCCGCCGAGGTGGAGTTCGCCCGGCACGCCCGGGGGGAGCGGGTTGAGCGCGGCGTCCATGACGTACGCCTCGGCGCCGGGGAAGGCGTTGCCGATGCCCGGGGAGTGGCCGGGCGGCAGTTCCGCGCAGTCCTGGACGGTGCCGCAGACGGTCGCCTCGCTCGGTCCGTAGGCGTTCCACAGGTGGACCGCGCCGCCCCAGCGCTGCGCCAGCTCGGCGGGGAACGCCTCTCCGGCGAGGACGAGGTGGCGCAGGCTCTCCGGGAGGGTGTGGAGCATCGCCAGGTTGGACGGCGGCATGGTCAGGTGGGTGATGGACCGCTCGGCGAGGGTCCGCTCCAGGGGGGCGCCCGGCAGCAGCCGGTCGGGGTGCGTGAGGTGGAGGCAGGCCCCGGTGAGGAGGCCCATGACGCACTCCCAGACGGAGGCGTCGAAGGAGTACGGGGCGTACTGCAGGACGTGCGAGCCGGGCCCCGCGCCGAAGGCGGTGCGGTGCAGGTCGCGCAGTTGGGCGAGGCCGCGGTGGGCGAGCAGGACGCCCTTGGGCGTGCCGGTGGACCCGGAGGTGTAGATGACGTACGCGAGGTGTTCGGGCGTCAGCGCGGGGCTCGGGGCCGGCGGCGTCCCGGCGGGCTCCTCGTCGACGCGGACGGCGGGGACGGTGCCGGGCAGCCGGTCGGCGAGGGCGGCGTCGGTGATCCGCAGTCTCACCCCGGCGTCCCGGGCGATCCATTCCATGCGCTCGGCGGGGAGCGCGGGGTCGAGGCAGAGGAAGGCGGCGCCGGCCTTGGCGACGGCGAGGACCGCGGTCACCGAGGCGCGGGAGCGCGGCAGCACGATCGCGACCCTGTCGTCGGGGCGGACCCCGAGGGCGGCGACCCGGGCCGCGAGCCGGTCGGCGGCCCGGTCCAGTTCGCGGTAGGTGAGGACGCCGTCGTCGTCCTGGAGGGCGGGCGCGTCGGGGTGGGCGGCGACCCGCTCGGCGAAGAGCGCCGGGAGGGTGGCGGGGACCGGGGTGGCCGGGGGGCGGCCCCGGCCGACGGCGTGGCGTTCGCGTTCCGGGGTGCTCAGCGGCAGTCCGCCGAGCGGGGCGTCGGGGTGCCGGCCGGCCTGGGCGAGGAGGGCCTCGAAGCAGTCGGCGTAGCAGGCCACGGTCGCGGCCTCGAAGAGGTCGGTGCGGTAGTCCCAGGTGGCGTGCCAGCCGTGCGCGTCGCGGCCGACCATGAGGGTGACGTCGTACTGGGTGGCGACCGGCGGCACGTCGAAGCGCTCGGTCTCCAGGCCGGGGGCGCCGGGGACGGGCGTCGCGGTTCCGTCGAGCACGAACATGGTCTGGAAGACCGGCGTGTGCTCGACGGTCCGCTCGGCGCCCAGGGCCGAGACGACCAGCTCGAAGGGCGTCTGCTGGTGCGTGAAGGCGGTGAGGCACTCCTGCCGGGCCCGGTCCAGGAGCGTGCGGTAGGAGGGCGAGCCGCTGTGGTCGCTGCGCAGCGCCAGGGTGTTCAGGAGGCAGCCGACCAGGTGCTCGGTGCCGGTCTGGTCGCGGTTGGCGATCGGGGTCCCGACGACGATGTCGTCCTGCCCGGACAGGCGGGACACGAGGCCCTGGTAGACGGCGAGGACGCTCATGAAGGGGGTGGCTCCGGCCTCCCGGCCGAGGGCGAGCAGCCGTTCCACGGCCTCGCCGGAGACGCGCCGGGTGAGCCGGGCGCCCCGGTAGGAGACGGCCTCGGCCGGCGGGTGGTCGAAGGCCAGCCGCAGCCGCTCCGGCGGCTCGGCGAGCCGTTCCGTCCAGTGGGCGAGGTCGCGGCGGGCCAGCGCCGGGCGGTCGAGGTGGTGGCGCTGCCAGGTGGCGTGGTCGAGGGCGGAGAGCGGCGGCGCGGTGTCCGGCTGCCGCCCGGCGGCCAGGGCCGCGTAGTCCCGGAACAGCTCGTCGAGGAGGACCCGCAGCGACCAGGCGTCCGCGACGACGTGGTGGATGACGAGGGCGAGGACGTGCCGGGGGCGCCCGTCGGCCGCGGCCGGCTCCTCGACGAGCAGCCAGCGGGCGGGCACCTCGGTGGCCAGGTCGAAGGGTTCCGCGAGGGCGTCGCGCAGCAGGCGGACGGTGGTGTCCGGGCCGTCGGAGGAGAGCTGCCGGGCGGGGGTCCGCCGGTGGTCGGCGGCCCGCTGGCGCAGGACGCCGTCGGCGTCCCGGCCGATCCGCAGCCGCAGCGCCTCGTGGCGGGCGGTCAGCGAGTGCAGGGCCCGGTCGAGGGCGGCCCGGTCGAGGGCGCCGGTGGTGCGGACGGCCACTCCGATGTTGAGCATGGAGCTGCCGGGCCGCAGCTGTTCGACGAGCCACATGCGCTCCTGGGCGAAGGAGAGCGGTGCGGGCCCGTCGCCCTCGCGGCGGCGCAGCGGCGGCAGCACCGCCTCCTGGGCGAGGGCGCCGTCGATGCGGGCGGCCAGGGCGCGGACGGTGCGGTCGCGGAAGACGTCGGCGAGCGCGATCTCGGCGCCGAGCCCGTCCCGGACGCCGGCCGTCAGCTGCATGGCCAGGAGGGAGTGGCCGCCGAGCGCGAAGAAGTCGGCGTCCGGGCCGAGCGGTCCGGCACCGGTCAGCCCGCTCATCAGGGCGGCCACCTCGCGCTCGGTGTCGGTGGCGGGGCCGGCGGTCTCGCCCGTGCCGTGGGCCGGTCCGGGCAGGGCGGCACGGTCGATCTTGCCGTTGGCGTTGAGCGGGAAGGCGTCGAGCGGCACCCAGTGGCCGGGGACCATGTGGGCCGGCAGGGCGGCCGTGAGCGCGCTTCGGACGTCGTCGGCCGCGGCGCCGCCGGTCCAGTAGCAGACCAGGTGGGGGGAGCCGGCGACGTCGCGGAGGACGACGAGGGCCTGGGCGACCCCGTCGACCTCACGGGCCCGGCTCTCGATCTCGCCGGTCTCGATGCGGAAGCCGCGCAGTTTGACCTGGTGGTCGTAGCGGCCGAGGTAGCGCAGCCCGCCGTCCTCGGTGGTCCGGACGCGGTCGCCGGTGCGGTACATGCGAGCGCCGGGGACGCCGCTGAACGGGTCGGGCAGGAACCGCTCGGCGGTGAGTCCGGGGCGGTCCAGGTAGCCCTGGGCGACCCCGAGCCCGCCGAGGAACAGTTCGCCGTCGGCGCCCGCGGGCACCGGGCGGAGCCGGGCGTCGAGGACGTACGCGTTGGTGCCCGCGACCGGCAGGCCGATCAGCGGCTCCTCCGCGGCGCCCCGGGGCACTTCGTACCAGGTGGAGTACGTGGTGTCCTCGGAGGGGCCGTACAGGTTGAGGACCCGCGCGTGCGGCGCGTGCGCGTGGACGGCGTCCGTGAGGGTGCGGGGCAGCGGCTCGCCTGCCAGGTTGACGACCCGCACCGAGGCGGGGAGGGCGTCCGCGCGCAGCAGCTCGGTCATCGCCGACGGCACCGTGTTGATCAGGGTGGGCTCGGCGCCCGGCTGCTCGGCGAGCTGGAGGACGTTGTCGACGAGCCGGAGCGAGCCGCCGGTCGCGAGCGGCAGGAAGACCTCGAAGACGGAGAGGTCGAAGCTGACCGAGGTGCCGGCCAGCACCACCGACAGGTCCTCGGGCGCGTAGTGGCCGGCGGCCCAGCCGAGGAAGGCGCGCAGGGCGCGGTGCGGGATCGCGACGCCCTTGGGACGGCCGGTGGAGCCGGAGGTGTAGATGAGGTACGCGACGCTCTCGGGGTGCGCCGGAACCGTCCCGGGCAGCTCGGCGGCCGCCGGGACCGTGGTGACGTCGAGGCGCGGGCCGACGTCCTCCGGGAGCGCGGACCGGGTCTCCGGCTCGGTCAGGACGACCGCGCAGCGCGCGTCCCGGGCGATGAAGGAGAGCCGCTCCGCCGGGTACGCGGCGTCGAGCGGCACATAGGCGGCACCCGCCCGGACCACCGCCATCAGGGCGGCGACCAGGTCGGGCGTGCGGCGCAGGCAGACACCGACGTGGTCGCCCGCTGTGATCCCGGCCTCCGCGAGGGCGCGCTGGAGGGCGCCGACGCGGCCGGCGAGACCGGCGTAGTCGAGGGGGTCGTGGCCGGTCCACACGGCGGGGGCGGCGGGCCGCTCGACGGCGTGCCGGGCGAAGGCGGTGACCGGGTCCAGCGCTTCGGGTGCCGGGTCGAGCCGCAGCGACGGGGCGAGCAGCGCCCGGTCGGCCGACGGCGCGGAGACGTACGCGTCGGGGTGGGCGACCATCGCCTCCAGGATCAGCCGCCACTGCTCCAGCATCCGGGCGGCGGGGCCCGCGCCGAGGGTGTCGGCGCGGTACTCCAGCGCCGCGAAGGTGCCGTGTTCGGCCTCGCCTCCGTCGACCGGGGCGAACCGGCCCCGGTCGACCTGGAGGAGCAGGTCGAACTTGGTGTGGTGCGGGGCGACGTGCAGCCGGGCGGCGGTCACGCCGGGCAGGTCGGGCAGCGGTACGTCGTCGGGCTGGACCACCAGCAGTGCCTGGAGCGGCAGTCCGCCGAGCCGGGCGGCGAGGCGGTCGAGCGGCACGTCGGCGTGGGCGTAGGTGGTCAGGGCGGCGTCCCTGACCCGCTCCACCAGCCCGTTCCAGCGGTCTTCCGCCCCGATCCGGACGCGCAGCGGAAGCGTGTTCACGAAGAGGCCGTAGGTGGTGTGGGCGGCCGTGTCCTCCCGTCCTGCCGCGGGCAGTCCGAAGACCACCTCGTCCTGGCCGGTCCAGCGGGACAGGAGGACCGCGTAGGCCGCCGCGTAGAGCATGAAGGGCGTGGCCCCGCACTCGGCGGCGTACACTTCGACGCTCTTGACCAGCTCGTCCGGGAGCCGGTCGCGGTGCACGGCGGCGGGCGCCGGCTCCGTCGCGGCGGAGGCGTCCCGGGGCAGGTCCAGGGTGAGCGGGGCGCCGGCCAGCGAGGCGGCCGCCTCGTCGAGCCGCCGCGCGTGCCCGGCCGACTCCAGCCGGCGGCGTTCCCCGGCGACCGCCTCGCGGTAGTCGCCCGCCGGGCGGTCCCAGCGGGGCTCGGCGCCCTCGACGAGCCGCCTGTACGCGGACTCCGCCTCCCGGAAGAAGAGTTCGGCGGACCAGCCGTCCGTGACGATGTGGTGGACGACGAGTGCGAGCACCCAGGTGTCACCGCCGAGTTCCAGCAGCGACATCCGGAACAGCGGTCCCTTCGACAGGTCGAAGGGGACGGCCGTCTCCGCGGCCAGCCAGTCGGCCACCCCGCCGGGTGCGACGGTGTGCCGGGCCAGGACGAACGGGTGCTCGGCCGCGGGCACCACGCGCTGGGTGAGCTCTCCGCCCCGCGCGTCGAAGACGGCGCGGAGCTGGTCGTGGCGGGCGACCACGGCCGCGAGGGCGTCCCGCAGGGCGCCGGTGTCGAGCGGGCCGCGCAGCCGGACGGCCTCGGTGACGGTGTAGGCGAGGCCGTCGGGGTGCCGCTCCTGGAGGAACCACAGGCGCTGCTGGGCGCTGGAGGTCGGGAAGGGTGCAGTCACGTCAGGGGTCATCTCTCGGGCGTCCTCGGTGGCCGGCTTCGTCAGGGTCAGGACGCCGCGCCGAGCGCGTCGAGCGTCAGGTCCGCGCGCACCGCACGGCAGATGCGGGAGCGCTCGGAGCGGATCACGAAGTGATCTCCGTCGTAGACGCGCACCTCGCCGGCGGCGTCGCCGAGCCTGGTCCACGCGGCCAGGTCCTCGGTCGGGACGAACGCGTCCCGGCGCGCTCCGAACACGGTCAGCGGGCAGGGCGCGGGCTCCGTGCCCCCCTCGTAGGTCTCGACGACCTTGAAGTCCGCCCGCAGGACCGGCAGGTACATCGCCATCAGCTGCTCGCTGGCGAGCACCTCGGGATCGGTGCCGCCCAGCGCCCGCAGCTCCGCGATCAGCTCGGCGTCCGGCATCAGGTGCCGGAACCGGTCGCGCGGCGGCAGGAAGGGGGCCCGGGAGCCGCCCACGAACAGCCTCCGCGGGACGCGGCCCCGCTCCGCCAGGTGCAGCGAGAGGGCGTAGGCCGCGTAGGAGCCGAAGCTGTACCCGAGCAGCGCGAACGGGCCCTGGGAGAGGTCCTCGCACTGCTCGGCCAGCTCGGAGACGAGGGCCGGCATGGAGTCGATGAGGGGCCGGCCGAACCGGGCGCCGCGCCCGGGGAGTTCCGCGACGCGTACCTCCGCCACCGGTGCGAGCGCCTCGTGCCAGCCCTCGAACGCCTCCGCGCCGCCTCCCGCGAACGGGACGCAGAAGAGGATCACGGCCGTTGCTCCCGCTCGCGCAGGCTCAGGGGCCGCATGTCGACCCAGTGGTCCTGGATGTGCGCCAGGCAGCTCTCGCGGTCGGCCGGCTCGGTCCTGGCCTGCCAGCCGGGCGGCAGTTCGCGGTGGGCGGGCCACAGCGAGTACTGCTCCTCGTGGTTGGTGACGACGACGTACCGGCCGGTGTCGGCGGTGTCGGCGCTGTCGGCGGTGTCGGTCGTGGGGGCGGGGGTCTGGCTCATGGTGGGTTTCCGTGCCTTACGCGCGAGGGCCGTCGGGGAGCGCGGTGACCGGCCACTGCCAGCCGTCGGGCGCCGCGGAGATGCCGTGCTGGATGTCGAGCAGCCGGCCGCGCAGGTCGAGCGCGACGGACCGGTCGGGCAGCGGGAGGCGCAGCCCGGTCTCGTCGCCGAGGAGCTCGACCGGTGCGACGACCGCGCCGGTGCCGCAGCCGAAGACCTCGACGTCCTCGCCCGCGGCGACGGCGTCGGTCAGCTCGTGGATGTCGATGGGCCGCTCCTCCATCTTCAGCCCGAAGGACGGGCCGAGGGCGAGGAGGCTGTCCCGGGTGATGCCCGCGAGGATGGTGTCGGAGAGCGGCGGGGTGACCAGGACGTCGCCGCGGCGCGTGAACACGTTCATCGCCGTGAACTCCTCGACGTACCGGTGCTCCACGGCGTCCAGCCACAGCAGCTGGTGGAAGCCGTTCTCCCGCAGCGGTGCCGCCGCGGCGAAGCTCGCCGCGTAGTTGCCGGCCGCCTTCACGTTGCCGGTGCCGCCGGCGCCCGCCCGGCTGTAGTGCCGCTCGATCCACGCCGAGATCGGCGTGGTGAAGAAGGCGTCCGAGGGGGTGGCGCAGATCAGGAAGCAGAACTCGGTGGACGGCACCACCGACAGGTCCGCGGTGGCTCCGAACATGGTGGGCCGCAGGTAGAGGGACTGGCCCTGCCGCGACGGCACCAGTCGCTCCAGGGTGCCGACCAGTTCCTCCAGGGCCGTGACGAAGACCTGTTCGTCCAGCTCGGGCATCCCGAGGCGGGCGGCCGACCGGTTGAAGCGGCGGGCGTGTTCGTAGGGGCGGAAGAGCAGCGTCGGGGCGTCGAGGTCGTCGCCGAGGTTCCGGTACGCCTTCATGCCCTCGAAGATGGCCTGCCCGTAGTGGAGCGCCTGGGTGTGCGGTGCCAGCGGCAGCGGGTCGAGCCCGGTGAGCCGCGGGGTCTCCCAGGCGCCGTCGCGGTAGTACGCGACGGACATCACGGGGGCCATCAGCCGGCTGAAGCCCAGCGGGTCGGGCAGTTCGATCCCGTCGAGCCGCGCGGCGAGCTCGTCCGGCAGCGCGGGGGAAGGGGAGGAAGGGGTCATGGTCACACTCAGCTCCAGCAGCGCAGGGGAAGGTCGGTGCCGTAGTTGCCGACGAAACCGGAGACGGTGATCCGCCGGCCCGCGGTGATCTTGCGGATGGCGTGGGCGCACGCGGCGTTGATGAGGATGAGGTCGCCGGGCTCCGGGGAGATCAGCACGGACTCCTCGGGAAGGATGTCGCGGGGGTATCCGTAACTTCCCGGATACTTGTCGGCCATTCCCTGGTATTCCTCGTCGGATATGACGTGGTCCCACACCTCCAGTTCACCCCCCTCATCGGCGGTGTCCAGGTAGATGTTCACCCCGAGCTGTCCGAGCAGGGAATGCGCCATGGGGTCGTCGAATTCCCGGCGCAGCACATCCTGGTGGGGAAGGCCCTCGCTGCCCGTGCGCCATACGCGGGTGATGCCGAGCGGCATCTTGGAGCCGTTCAGCGTCATGAGCGTCGAGCCCCCGGGCCAGCTTTCGTCGAGAGCCACCCGGAGATGGTCGACCGGCGAGGGGTGCGGAGCGCTCAGCCGGCGCATGCGGTTCAGCAGGGGAAGTGTGCTCGCGAGATACCGCTCACGCCGCCCCGGATCCTGTGTGACATTCCAGAAGGAATCGATATTGCTTTCGTAGATTCCGGCACCGGCGGTGTCGTCGATCTCCTGGTACAGCAGATCGGCCAGCGCCTTGCAGTACATGGCGTCGTAGAATTCGGGAACTCGGACGGCGACGGACTCCAGGGAGAGGAGGTCACCCAGGACCTTCTCGTCGAGGGTGTCGACGGTCACGAGCTTGTGGTTCGGGGACATGCTGAAGAAGCCTTCCGTCAAGTGTGTTCGACGAAGACGTCCGGTGGCGCCGGTGGCTCACCGGTCGATGAGGGCCCACTTGTCGGCGGTGGAGACGACGCCGTCGTTGGCCGGCAGTGCGATCAGCTCGGGCTTGTACAGCGGGGGCGAGTCCATCGCCGGCTCCCACGTGGCCAGGGACTCGTCCTGCGGGACCTCGATGCGGAGGTCGTTCGCCAGGTCGTCCAGCACCCGCAGCAGGAGCCGCACGCCGAGCGGCGCGAGGTGCTCCCGCCAGAGCGACGAGGCGGTCGAACCCGGCGGGACCAGCACGTGCTCCTGCGCGGCGATCGGCCCGCCGTCGGTCCGCTCGGTCAGGTGGTAGACGCTGCCGCCCGTCGCCCGGTCGCCGTCCCTGATGGTCCAGCGGATGGCGTCCCGGCCCCGGTGCAGGGGGAGCAGGCTCGGGTGGTAGCCGATGGTCGCGACCCGGGCCCGAGCCCGGGTCTGCCGTCCGATGAACGCGTGGGAATGCGCGGCGACGATGACGTCAACTTTTTCGGAGATGTGGTGGGCGCGCAGTTCCGTCGCCTCCGTCCAGGGAATGGAACGGGGGAACGACCATCCGCGCAGACGGTCCCACGCCATGGGGTCGCTGTCGTCCGTGCGGCCCTTCTTCAAACCCGGGGAGGCTGTCCCCAGGATGGTGTGCCCAGCGTCTTCCACGGCCTCCGCGACTTGCACCGAAAATGCGCCGCGTCCAGAAATATAGATGTTCAAGCTTCCTCAACTCGCCATGTGTGACGGGTTTGCCCCGCCACGCTTTTAACTGTTTCAGAGCCACTCAGAAGGATCTTCTATTTCTGCTGGCCGGCCGATCGGCGTCCCCTCCTCCTCCGAGAACTCCGGCGTAAACCGGAGGGGGGCGGCCGATCGCGCTTCGACACAACCAACCGTAATGAGCCGCCCATCGGACGATCAAGGATTTGTCATCAAGCTGACAATGAGGCGGTGCGCCCCCGCCGGGCTTCGGCGCGGTCGAGCGGCGCCGGGCCCGTGGCGATCGGCTTTCGCGCGTCCTTCGCCGCGGGCGGGGGAGCGGTACCACTGGAAGGGGGGAGCGCCTTCGCGGCGCCCGCCGGCGCCGGTGCCACCCGGACGGGCCGCCCGGCGCCCCGCGCGTCTGCATATCCTTATGCAGTCAGAGTCGGGGATGAATGGAACGAAGGGGGGCGGGATGGGCGAGAGTCCCGCCGGGCGGCTCCAGGCGCTTTTCGAGGGGCACCGGCTCACGCCCACGCAGCGGCGGATCGCGCACTGCATGGTGCGGCGGGCCGCCGACGTGCCGTTCCTCTCCAGCGTGGAGCTGGCCGAGCTGGCGGGGGTGAGCCAGCCGTCGGTGACGCGGTTCGCCGTCGCGCTCGGCTTCGACGGCTATCCGGCGCTCCGCCGGCACCTGCGGGAGGTCGCCCCGCCCGGGACGGCCGCCGGGCCGGAGCCGGAGGAGAGCGGGCACAACGCCTACCAGCAGGCGGTGCTCGCCGAGATCGCGAACCTGCGGCACCTCGCCGGGCTGCTCGCCGATCCGGCACCCGTGGAGCGGGCCGGGCGGCTGCTCGCCGGGTCCCGGCCGCTGCTCGTCCTCGGACTGCGCGCCGCCTCCTCGCAGGCCCGGGGCTTCGCCTACTTCGCGGCCAAGGTCCACCCGGACGTGCGGCTGCTCGACGAGGGCGGCTCGATGCTGACGGACCGGATCGACGCGGCCGTACGGGCCGGGGCGACGGCCCTGCTCTGCTTCGCGCTGCCCCGGCACCCGCGCGAGGTCGTGGAGGCGCTGGAGTACGCGCGGACGGCCGGGCTCACGGTGGTGACCGTGGCCGAGTCCGCCTTCGCGCCCGTCGCCGCCCGCTCCGACCTGCTCATCCCGGCCGCCGTCGGCACCGGTCTCGCCTTCGACACCGCCTGCGCGCCGATGATGCTCGGCCGGGTCCTCCTGGAGGCCATGGCGGACGAGCTGCCGGACGCGCAGGCGCGCCTGGAGCAGTTCGACGCGAAGGCGGCGGAGCGGGGACTGTTCGTGGAGTGAACACCCCCGGACGGACCAGATGGGTTGGGGGGATCCGAGCGGGGCGGCTCAGATGTCGAGTTCGGCCTCGATCTTCTTGAGCTGGTGGCGGGCCATCGCCAGGTTCGCCCGGTTCTTGTCGAGGGCGAGGTAGAGGAACAGGCCGTTGTTGCCCCGGGTCTTGAGGAGCCGGATCAGGTGGTACTGGCTGCCGAGGGTGATGAGGATGTCCTCGATCTCGTCGTTCAGGCCCAGCATCTCCATCGCCCGCACCTTGGCCCGGACGACGTCGGTGTTGCCGGCGGCGGCGACGTTGAGGTCGAGCTCCTTGCCGCCGCCGATGGTGCCCAGCGCCATGCCGCTGGTGTAGTCGACGAGGGCAGCGCCGATCGCGCCCTCGATCGACGCGGCTTCCTTGAGGGAGGTCTCGGTGTTCGCCATGGTGTGTTTCCTATCGATCGGTTGGGTTTCCCTGGTGAGGGGCGGGTGGGTCAGGGGGTGTCCCTGCGGTCGAGGGCGCCGTCGACGAGGTCGCCGATGCGGGCGCTGGAGCGGCGGGCCTCCAGGTGGAGCCGGCCCACGTTGGTGCGGGGTTCGGCGAGGAGGGTGAGGACGGCGGAGCCGCCGGCCGCGTAGGTGGCGACGTAGCCGCCCTCGCCGCGCACGAGCATCTCCCGGAAGGCGCCCTGGCCGGTGGAGTCGGTCAGCCGCCGGCCGACGCCGAGGGCGGCGGCGGTCAGCGCGGCCACGCTCTCGGCGGCGCCGTCCACCGTGTCGTGGGCGAGCACGAGTCCGTCGACGCTGGCGGCGAGGGCGCCGGTCAGCTGGGGGAGCCGGGCACGCAGCCGTCTCAGCTCGCCGAGCACCTCGGCTTCGGCAGTCATCAACTGTCTCCTCTCGGCGCGCAGGCGCAGAGCACGCCTCATCACAGGTGTGCCTCCAGGGCGTCACGGAGCCGGCGCAGCAGGGCGATGTCGGGGTCGGCCACCGGGGGGACCGGGGGGAAGGCCGGAGTGGGGGCGGGGGTGGCGTCGGGGGCCCCGTCGAGCGGGGTCTCGACCAGTCCGGCGGCGGCGAGCCGGCGGACGTCGAGGAGGGTGTGGAAGGCGGGGCGGCCCAGCACCCGGGCCAGCTCGGCGGGGGTGCGGACCCCGTCGGCGGCGGCGAGCAGGGCGCGGCGGCGGGCGCCGGCGTGCTGGCCGGGGGCGGCCGGGCGGGGCACGACGGGGGCGGTGTCGACGGCGGCGTACGGCCAGACGGCGTCGAGGAGTTCGCGGCGGCGGACGGTCTCGCGCTCGACGGCCTCGGCGGAGACCGGGCGGACGGTGCCGAACCAGTGGCCGACCCCGTACCGGAAGCGGGTGGGGCCGCTGGTGGGGGAGAGGGCGAAGAAGGCGGCGTCGAAGACGGCGCCGAGGTGGCATATCTCCAGTTCGCCGTCGTGCAGCCGGCCGCTGTCGACGAGGAAGCGGCCGACGGCGCGGTGGGCGCCGGCCCGGTCGACGGCCTCGTCCCAGCCCTCGCGGGGGAGCCGCCCGGCGGTGGTGAGGAGGACGTCGACGCCGGGGGCGGCGGGGCTCTCGGCGTGCACGACGCGGCCGTCGACGAGGTAGAGGGTGCCGTGGTCGCGGAGCAGGGCGCCGGTGGCCCGCTCCGCCGCGAGCCGGACGAGCATGGGGGAGACGCTCATCCGAGGACCAGGCGCCGGGCGAGGTCGGCGAGGCGGATGCGGGCGAGGGCGAGGTTGCCGGTGTCGCGGTCGAGCCAGAGGTGGAGGAAGACGCTGCTGTCGAAGGAGGTCC
Source organism: Streptomyces termitum (assembly GCF_014650175.1). Taxonomy (GTDB): domain Bacteria; phylum Actinomycetota; class Actinomycetes; order Streptomycetales; family Streptomycetaceae; genus Streptomyces; species Streptomyces termitum. The sequence goes on along the minus strand of NZ_BMUL01000011.1, from coordinate 68,306 downwards.
GCACGAAGCGCAGCACGTGGTAGCCGGCGCGGGTGGTGACGATGAGGTCCTCGACGGGTGGTCCCGGGTCCTCCCCGGCCGCCGCCCCGGTCTCCTCGGCGGCGGCGGTGAAGGTGTCGAACTCGGCCGCCGCGCGGGCGAGTTCGGCGGTCTCGGCGGCCGTCGTCTCGTGGTCGCCGACCGGCGACTCGCCCGCGGTCCCGAGGGCGAGTCCGCTGTTCCAGTCCACCAGGGAGGCACCGCGAGCACCCGGCAGGGTCATGGCCTCCATGAGGCACTCGTCGATTCCGGGCACGCGGGTTCCCCTCCCGATGCGGCGTGCGAACGTACGGCAGTGACGGCGACGTTACTGAACGGAGCGGCCCCGGGTGGGGGTTCTGGCATTTTCCATCGGAACATGCCCAGGGCCGACCGGAAGTGGTCCACGATGAAAGGTCGCGGGGAGCCGGGGGCGCGCGGGCCGGGGGCGCGGCGGCCGGGTCCGGGGCGGCGCGCGGTGGTGGTCGGGTCCGGGACCGGGGCCGTACGGGCCCGTCAGAACGGGGACTCGACCGCCATGGCCAGGTCCTCCAGGTCCTTCGCCAGCGACTTCGCGACCGCCCGCGCCCCGGCCCGCGCGAGCAGCCGGGCGGCCGGGCCCGGCTTCCGCCCGGGCGCCGGGCGGGCGGTGAAGGAGGCCCGCAGGACGCACGCGCCCGGGCCCTCGGCGCGCAGCGTGACCTCGGAGTCGTACCGGAAGCCGCGCGTGCCCGCGACCGTCGCGTACCGCTCGGGCGGCACGCACACGGTCACCGTCATCTCCTCGGTGGCCTCCCGGCCCAGCAGCCGCCGGGTCTCCCGCCAGCGGGTGCCCACCGCGAAGCCGCCCTCGGTGAGCACCTCGACCCGCCGGACGCCGGTGAGCAGCCGGGGCAGCCGCCGCAGGTCGGTGAGGGACTCCCAGACGCGGCCCGGGGAGGCGGCGATCCGGCGCTCGACGACAACGGTGGTGGTCATGCCCCCATCGAAGCGGCGCCCCGGCCCGGCCGCTACCGGACCAGCGCGTCGGCGTGGGCGGCGCCCGACTCGCGCAGCAGGTCCTCGGTGGTCTGGGCCTCCCGCACGGTGGCGAAGGAGACCGTGCCGTCGTCCGCGACCGTGAAGCCGTGCACCGCCGGGCGGGGCAGGCTGTTGTACGCGTACGGGGTGGCGAAGGCGTACGCCCCGGTGTCCGGCACCACCACCACGTCGCCGGGGCGCAGCAGCGGCAGGGACCGCCCGGCGGCCAGCAGGTCGCCGGAGAAGCAGGCCGGGCCCGCCACGTCCTGCACGACCTCCCCGCCGGTGCGGGGGCGGCCCTCGGCGTCGTGGGCGAGGACCCGCAGCGGCCACGCCTCGGGGGCGTACACGGTCCGGGTGGCGAGCTGGACGCCCGCGTGGGTGACGGCGATCGGCCGGCCGCCGGAGGTCTTGGTGTACTCGACGCGGGCGAGGACCGTGCCGTGCTTGGCGAGCAGCGAGCGCCCGAACTCGGTCACCAGCCGGTAGCGGCCGTCGAGGAGGCCGGGCACGGTGCCGGCGAGGAGCCGGGCGTACGCGGCGTGGGTGGGGGTCTCCTCGTCGGAGGCGAAGTTCACCGGCAGCCCGCCGCCGAGGTCGAGGGTGTCGATCTGCGGGCGGCCCGCCTCGGCGTTGATCTCCTCGGCCAGCTCGTACGCGGCCCGCGCGCCTTCGGCCATCAGGGCGAGCGGCACGCCCTGGGAGCCGGTGTGGGTGTGCAGGCGGGTGAGCCACGGGCGGTCCAGGAAGGCCCGCACGACGGCGTCGCGGGCGCCCTCGTCGCGCAGCGCGACCCCGAACTTGGAGGTGGCGGTGGCCGTCGAGGTGGCGCCGATCGAACCGGCCCCGAGCTGCGGGTTCACCCGCAGCCCGAGCGGCGCGGCGGTCGGCCCGGCGGCCACCAGGGCGTCCAGCCGGGCCAGCTCCTGGAAGTTGTCGGCGTTGACGGCGATCCCGAGCGCGAGGGCCTCGCGCAGCTCGGCGCGCGTCTTGGCGGGCGAGTCGAGGACGGTACGGGACGGGGGCACCCCGGCGGCGCGGGCGAGGGCCAGCTCGCCGGGGCTCGCCACCTCGGCGCCGATCCCGGCGTCGGCGAGCAGCCGCAGGACGGGGACGAGCGGGCACGCCTTCACGGCGAAGGTGTGCAGCGTCCCGGCCCCGGCCCCGGTGACGGCGGCGAAGGCGCCGGTCAGGGCGGCGGCGGAGGCGCGGACGCCGTCGACGTCGAGCAGGGCGACGACGGGTCCGGCGGGTCCGGCGGAGCCGGGGGAGGCGGGTCCGGGGGAGCCGGGTTCGGCGGTTCCGGCGGGGGCCAGCAGGCCCCGGGCCACGGCGGCACGGACGGCGAGATCGCGTCGGGAGGAAGCCATGGGCCCATCCTGGCGGCCCCCGCGCGCCCCGTCACCGGCGCCTCCCGGCCGCGCGGCGCCCCGCCGGGGGCCGTACCCCGCCGCGCCCTGTTGACTACAACTATTCAGCGGGACAGGATGTGAATATCTGATTCACATTCGAGGAGGCACCCCCATGTCAGGACCCCGCCCGCCCGTCTCCCACCACCACCCTCAGACGGGGCCCTCCGGGCCGTCCCCTCGTCTCGTACGGGCCCCGCGCGGTACGGAACTGAGCGCCCTGGGATGGCAGCAGGAAGCCGCCCTCCGGATGCTCCAGAACAACCTCGACCCCGAGGTCGCCGAGCACCCCGACAAGCTCGTCGTCTACGGCGGCACCGGCAAGGCCGCCCGCGACTGGCGCTCCTTCGACGCCATGGTCCGCACGCTCAGGACGCTGAAGCAGGACGAGACGATGCTCGTCCAGTCCGGCCGCCCCGTCGGCGTCATGCAGACCCACGAGTGGGCGCCCCGCGTCCTCATCGCCAACTCCAACCTCGTCGGCGACTGGGCCAACTGGGAGGAGTTCCGCCGCCTGGAGGCCCTCGGCCTCACCATGTACGGCCAGATGACCGCCGGCTCCTGGATCTACATCGGCACCCAGGGCATCCTCCAGGGCACCTACGAGACCTTCGCCGCCGTCGCCGCGAAGAAGTTCGGCGGCACCCTCGCCGGCACCATCACCCTCACCGCCGGACTCGGCGGCATGGGCGGCGCCCAGCCGCTCGCCGTCACGATGAACGACGGCGTCGCGATCTGCGTCGACGTCGACCCGCGCGCCATCGAGCGCCGCATCGAGCACCGCTACCTGGACGTGAAGGCCGACAGCCTCGCCCACGCCCTCCAGCTCGCCACCGAGGCCCGCGACGCCCGCCGCCCGCTCTCCATCGGCCTCCTCGGCAACGCCGCCGAACTCGTCCCGCAGATGCTCGCCGAGGGCGCGCCCATCGACATCGTGACGGACCAGACCTCCGCCCACGACCCGCTCGCCTACCTCCCCGTCGGCATCGCCTTCGAAGACATGGCCGACGCCGCCGCCAAGGACCCGGCCGGCTTCACCACCCGCGCCCGCGAGTCCATGGCCCGGCACGTCGAGGCCATGGTCGGCTTCATGGACGCCGGCGCCGAGGTCTTCGACTACGGCAACTCCATCCGGGGCGAGGCCCAGCTCGCCGGCTACGACCGCGCCTTCGCCTTCCCCGGCTTCGTCCCCGCCTACATCCGCCCGCTGTTCTGCGAGGGCAAGGGCCCCTTCCGCTGGGCCGCCCTCTCCGGCGAGGCGTCCGACATCCACAAGACGGACAAGGCGATCCTCGACCTCTTCCCGGAGAACGAGTCCCTCGCCCGCTGGATCAAGATGGCCGGCGAGCGCGTCCACTTCCAGGGCCTGCCCGCCCGCATCTGCTGGCTCGGCCAGGGCGAGCGCGACAAGGCCGGCGCCATGTTCAACGACATGGTCGCCGACGGCACCCTCGCCGCCCCCCTCGCCATCGGCCGCGACCACCTCGACTGCGGCTCGGTCGCCTCCCCGTACCGCGAGACCGAGGCCATGCTCGACGGCTCCGACGCCATCGCCGACTGGCCGCTGCTCAACGCCATGGTCAACGTCGCCTCCGGCGCCTCCTGGGTCTCCCTCCACCACGGCGGCGGCGTCGGCATGGGCCGCTCCATCCACGCCGGACAGGTCTCCGTCGCCGACGGCACCAAGCTCGCGGGCGAGAAGATCCGCCGCGTCCTCACCAACGACCCCGGCATGGGCGTCATCCGGCACGTCGACGCCGGATACGACATCGCCGAGCGCGTCGCCGCCGAGAAGGGCGTCCGCGTCCCCATGCGCGAGGGCGAGGGCGACCCGGCGTGAGCGAGACCTTCCACGCCATGTGGCGGTCGCTGCGGCCCCTCGGCCGCAGCGCCGCCTCGGGCGGCTACCGCCGCTACGCCTGGACCGAGGCCGACGCCGAGTGCCGGCTCTGGTTCCGCATGCAGGCCGAGGCCCGCCGCCTCGACGTCGAGACCGACCGCAACGGCAACCAGTGGGCCTGGCTCGGCGACCCCGCCGCGGGCGACGCCGTCGTCACCGGCTCCCACCTCGACTCCGTCCCCGACGGCGGCGCCTTCGACGGCCCCCTCGGCGTCGTCTCCGCCTTCGCCGCCCTCGACGAACTCCGCGCCCGGGGCGCCTCGTTCCGCCGCCCCCTCGCCATCGTCAACTTCGGCGACGAGGAAGGCGCCCGCTTCGGCCTCGCCTGCGTCGGCTCCCGCCTCGCCTCCGGTCAGCTGACCAAGGAGAAGGCGTACGCGCTCCGCGACGCCGACGGCACCACCCTGCCGCAGGCCATGGAGGCCGCCGGACACGACCCCGACGCCATCGGCGCCGACCCCGAACGGCTCGCCCGCATCGGCGCCTTCGTCGAACTCCACGTCGAACAGGGCCGCGCCCTCGACCTCACCGGCGACGCCGTCGGCATCGCCTCCGCGATCTGGCCGCACGGCCGCTGGCGCTACGACTTCGCGGGCGAGGCCAACCACGCCGGCACCACCCGCCTCGCCGACCGCCGCGACCCCATGCTCACCTACGCCGAGACCGTCCTCGCCGCCCGCCGCGAGGCCGAACTCGCGGGCGCCGTCGCTACCTTCGGCAAGATCGCCGTCGAACCCAACGGCGTCAACGCCATCCCCTCGCTGGTGCGCGGCTGGCTCGACGCCCGCGCCGCCGACCAGGACTCCCTCGACGCCGTCACCGCCGGAGTCGAGGCCGCCGCCCGCGCCTACGCCGACCGGCACGGCATCGACCTCGCCGTCGTCCAGGAGTCGTACACCCCCGTCGTCGACTTCTCGCACACCCTGCGCGACGAACTCTCCCGCGTCCTCGGCGAGAAGACGCCCGTCCTGGGCACCGGCGCCGGACACGACGCCGGCATCCTCTCCGCCGCCGTCCCCACCGCCATGCTGTTCGTGCGCAACCCCACCGGCGTCTCGCACTCCCCGGCCGAACAGGCCGCCGAGGACGACTGCGTCGCCGGGGTCCGCGCCCTCGCCGACGTACTGGAGGACCTGGCGTGCCGCTGACCACGACGTACTGGCTCGAACACGCCTGGCTCGGCACCCACACCGAGCCCGGCGTCACCCTCGACGTCACCGAGGACGGCCGGATCGGCGCCGTACGGACCGGGGCCGCCGCCCCGCCGCCCGGCGCCACCGTCCTGCGCGGCTTCACCCTCCCCGGCCTCGCCAACGCCCACAGCCACGCCTTCCACCGGGCCCTGCGCGGCACCGTCCAGGTCGGCTCCGGCACCTTCTGGACCTGGCGCGAGACCATGTACACCGTCGCCCAGCGCCTCACCCCCGACAGCTACTTCGCCCTCGCCCGCGCCGTCTACGCCGAGATGGCGCTCGCCGGGATCACCGCCGTCGGAGAGTTCCACTACCTCCACCACGCCCCCGGCGGCACCCCCTACGCCGACCCCAACGCCATGGGCGAGGCCCTCGTCGCCGCCGCCGCCGAGGCCGGCCTCCGCATCACCCTCCTCGACACCGCCTACCTCTCCTCCGGCTTCGGCGCCGCCCCCGACCGCCACCAGCTCCGCTTCTCCGACGGCACCGCCGAACGGTGGGCCGAACGGGCCTCCGCCCTCAAGGACCGGGACGGCGTACGGATCGGCGCCGCCGTCCACTCCGTGCGCGCCGTCCCCGCCGACCAGCTCGCCACCGTCGCCCGCTGGGCCGAGGAGCGCCGCGCCCCCCTCCACGTCCACCTCTCCGAGCAGACCGCCGAGAACGACGCCTGCCTCGCCGCCCACGGCGTCACCCCCACCCGGCTCCTCGCCGACCACGGCGTCCTCGGCCCCCGCACCACCGGCGTCCACAACACCCACCTCACCGACGCGGACATCGCCCTCATCGGCGGCACCTCCACCGGCACCTGCATGTGCCCCACCACCGAACGCGACCTCGCCGACGGCATCGGACCCGCCGCCGCCCTCCAGAAGGCCGGCTCCCCGCTCTCCCTCGGCAGCGACAGCCACGCCGTCGTCGACCTCCTCGAAGAGGCCCGCGCCATGGAGCTCGACGAGCGGCTGCGCACCCGCACCCGGGGCCACTGGACCGCCGCCGCGCTGCTGCGCGCCGCCGGAGCCGACGGCCACGCCGCCCTCGGCTGGGACCGCGCCGGAGCCCTGGAGGCCGGTGCCCTCGCCGACTTCACCACGATCGCCCTCGACACCGTCCGCACCGCCGGACCGGTGCCGCGCCTCGCCGCCGAGACCGCCGTCTTCGCCGCGACCGCCGCCGACGTCCGGCACGTGGTCGTCGGCGGCCGGACCGTCGTCCGCGACGGCGCCCACGTCTCCGTGCCCGACGTCCCCGGCGCCCTCGCCGCCGCGATCGCCGCCCTGCGGGACTGACCCCGAACCGACCGCCCCACCGGAGAGCACCCATGACGACCACGGTCATCACGAACATCGGCAGCCTGGTCACCAACGATCCGGACCTCGGCGACGGCCCCCTCGGCCTCGTCGCGGACGCCGCCCTCGTCCTCGACGGCGACCGGATCGCCTGGGCCGGCCCGGCCGCCGGGGCCCCCGCCGCCGACACGGCCGTCGACGCCGGGGGACGGGCCGTCGTCCCCGGCTTCGTCGACTCCCACTCCCACCTCGTCTTCGCCGGCGACCGCACCGCCGAGTTCAACGCCCGCATGTCCGGACGGGCCTACGAGGCGGGCGGCATCCGCACCACCGTCGCCGCCACCCGCGCCGCCACCGACGCGGAACTGGAGGCCAACCTCGTCCGCCACCTGCGCGAGGCCCTCCGCCAGGGCACCACCACCTTCGAGACCAAGTCCGGCTACGGCCTCACCGTCGAGGACGAGGCCCGCGCCCTGCGGATCGCCGCCGCCCACACCGACGAGGTCACCTACCTCGGCGCCCACATCGTCTCCCCCGACCTCGCCGACGACCCGGCCGCCTACGTCGACCTCGTCACCGGCCCCATGCTCGACGCCTGCGCCCCGCACGCCCGCTGGATCGACGTCTTCTGCGAGAAGGGCGCCTTCGACGGCGACCAGGCCCGCGCGATCCTCACCGCCGGAAAGGCCCGGGGCCTCCACCCCCGCGTCCACGCCAACCAGCTCTCGTACGGCCCCGGCGTCCGGCTCGCCGTCGAACTCGACGCGGCCAGCGCCGACCACTGCACCCACCTCACCGACGCCGACGTCGACGCGCTGGCCTCCGGGAACACCGTCGCCACCCTGCTGCCCGGCGCCGAGTTCTCCACCCGCGCCGCCTGGCCGGACGCCCGCCGCCTCCTCGACGCCGGTGTCACCGTCGCCCTCTCCACCGACTGCAACCCCGGCTCCTCCTACACCTCCTCCGTCCCCTTCTGCATCGCCCTCGCCGTCCGCGACATGGGCATGACCCCCGACGAGGCCCTCTGGTCCGCCACCGCCGGCGGCGCCGCCGCCCTGCGCCGCACCGACATCGGCCGCCTCGCCCCCGGCGCCCGCGCCGACCTCGCCCTCCTCGACGCCCCCTCCCACGTCCACCTCGCCTACCGCCCCGGCGTCCCCCTGGTCACCGAGGTCTGGCGCGCGGGCACCCGCGCGGCCTGACCACCCCGGCCGGCCCGCCGCGGCCGAAACGCCGCGTATCCCTGCCGAGCCGGGGTGCGGGCCGGTAGCGTCCTGTCCAGGTGGTGCTCGGGGGGATGACCGGGGGGTCGGCTGATGGGTGCGGGGCGGGTGCGGAGCGTGCGGCCACAGGAGCTGGGCGCGCGCGAGATCGAGGCGTGGCGGGCCCTGCGGGCGGCGTCCGGCGCCCCCGCCAACCCCTTCCTGGAACCGGAGTTCACCCTCGCCGTCGGCACCGTGCGGCCCGCCGCGCGGGTCGCCGTCTGGTGGGAGGACGGCGAGCCCGTCGGCTTCTTCCCGTACGAGAAGGGCCCGCTGGGGCGCGGCCGGGCGATCGGCTTCGGCGTCTCCGACAGCCAGGGCGCCGTCCTGCGCCCCGGACTGCGGCCCGGCGCGCGGGCCCTGCTGCGCGCCTGCTCCCTGGCCACCTGGGAGTTCGACAACCTGGCGGACGGGCAGCCCGTCTTCGCGTCCGCCGCCGCCGGGTCCTTCGCCTCGCCCGTCATCGACGTCGGCGAGGGGTACGCGGCCTACGAGGCGCTGCTGCGGGTCCGGTCGCCCAAGTTCCTGCGCACCACCCTCGCCAAGGAGCGCAAGCTCGGCCGCCGCACCGAGGGCGGGCTCCGCTTCGTCCTCGACGAGCGCGACCCGGCCGCCCTGCGCACCCTCATGGAGTGGAAGTCCGCCCAGTACCGCAGGACCGGACGCGGCGACCGCTTCGCCCAGGAGTGGATCAGCACCCTGGTCCGCCGCCTCCACGAGCACCGCACGCCCGGCTGCTCCGGCGTCCTGTCCGTGCTCTACGCCGGGGACCGGCCGGTCGCCGCACACTTCGGACTGCGCTCGGCGACCGTCCTGTCCTGCTGGTTCCCCTCCTACGACCCGGAGTTCGCCCCGTACTCCCCGGGCCTGATCCTGCACCTGCGGATGGCCGAGGGCGCCGCCGCCGACGGCATCCGCCTGCTCGACCTCGGGCGCGGCGACGCCGCCTACAAGGACTCCCTGAAGACCGGCGAACTCACCGTCCGCGAAGGCGCCGTGACCCGGCCCGGACTCCGCGCCGCCGCGCACTGGCTGGGCCGCGAACCGGCCCGCCGCGCCCACGCCTTCGTCCGCGACCGGCCCGCGCTCGCCGCCCGCGCCCGCACCGTCCTCACCGCCGCCGCCCGCCTGCGGGGCGACCGCTGAGGCCCGCGCACCTTCCTGGAGGGAACCCGATGAGCCGGCCGCACTCCCCGGCGCCGCCGCGCGCCGTCTCCGTCACCGAACTCGAACTCGCCGCGCCCGAGGGCCCGGTGACCGCCTTCCGGCCCGCGCCCGGCGCCCCGGACCCGGTCCCCGGGGACGTCTACGCCCTCGTCCGGGTCGCCGGCCGCCCCGCTGCCGCCCTCTTCGCCCACCACACCCCGGACCAGGACCCCGCCGAGGTCCTCGGCGCCCTCGCGGTCCGCCGCCTCGCCGGGGCCGCCGGACCCCGGGGCGACGCGGAGCGGCTGGCCGCCCGGGAGGCCCCGGCGCCCGGCGGCCCCGCCCCCCGCGCCTCCGTGGTCGTCGCCACCCGGGAGCGGGCCGCCTCCCTCGCCCGCGCCCTGGACTCGCTGCTCGCCCAGGACCACCCCGACCACGAGATCGTCGTCGTCGACAACGCGCCCCGCACCACCGCCACCCGCGACCTCGTCACCGGCGGCCGGTACGCCGGGCGCGTCCGGTACGTCCGCGAGGACCGGCCCGGCCTGGCCGCCGCCCACAACGCCGGGGTCGCGGCGGCCCGCGGCGAGGTCCTCGCCTTCACCGACGACGACGTCCTCGCCGACCCGCACTGGCTCACCGCGCTCACCGCGCCCTTCGCCGCCGACCCCCGGCTCGGCTGCGCCACCGGCCTCATCCTGCCCGCCCGCCTCACCACCCCCGCCCAGATCCTCCTGGAGTCCCACGGCGGCTTCGCCAAGGGCTTCGCCCCCCGCCTGTACGACCCCGCCCGGCCGCCCGCCGACGAACCCCTCTTCCCCTTCACCGCCGGCTCCTTCGGCTCCGGCGCCAACATGGCCTTCCGGGCCTCCGCGCTGCGCCGCGCGGGCGGCTTCGACCCGGCGACCGGCACCGGCACCCCGGCCCGGGGCGGCGACGACCTGTACGCCTTCGTCGCCGTCCTCGCCACCGGCCACCGGCTCCGCTACACCCCCGACGCCCTCGTCTGGCACCACCACCGCGAGACCTGGCAGGACCTCAGGAACCAGGCGTACGGCTACGGCGCCGGACTCACCGCCTACCTCACCGCCACCCTGCTGCGCCGCCCCGCCCTGCTGCCCGCGCTCCTCGCCCGGCTGCCGCGCGGCCTCGCCCACGCCCGCGCCCTGACCGCCGCGCGCGGCGGCGCGGGCGACGGGGTGCCCGGCGAGCACGGCACCCGCCACCACCCCTGGCCGCCCGCCCTCTCCCGGCTGGAACGGCGCGGCATGCTGCACGGCCCGGCCGGCTACCTCCGGGCCCGCCTCACCGGCGGCCGGCCGGCGGGCGGCCCCCGGTGAGCGCCGCGCCCGCGCGGATACCCGTGCTCCTCTACCACCCGGTGACGGACGACCCGCCCGACTGGATCGCCGAGTTCACCGTCGGCCCCCGGACCTTCGCCGCCCACCTCGACGCCGTCGCGGCCGGCGGCCGCACCCCCGTCACCATCGGCGCCCTGGTGGACCGGCTGGTCGCGGGCACCCCGCTGCCGGACCGGCCCGTCGTCCTCACCTTCGACGACGGCTTCGCCGACCTCGCGGGCCCCACCGCCGAGACGCTCGCCGCCCGGGGCCTGCCGGCCACCGCGTACCTCACCACCGGCGCGCTGACCCCCGGCCGGCCCTGCCTCCTGCCGCCCGCCCCGATGATGACCCTGGCCCAGGCGCCCCGGCTGGAGCGGTACGGCCTGGAGGTCGGCGCGCACACCGTCAGCCACGCCCAGCTCGACACCCTCGGCGCCGCCGCGCTCCGCCGCGAACTGCGCGACGCCAAGGCCGAACTGGAGGACGTCCTCGGCCACGAGGTGCGCCACCTGGCCTACCCGCACGGCTACAACAGCCCCGGCGTCCGCCGGGCCGCCCGCGCCGCCGGATACGCCTCCGCCGCCGCCGTCCGGCACGCCCTCAGCTCCGAGGCCGACGAACCCTTCCGGATCGCCCGGCTCATCGTCCGCCACGACCACACGGCCGCCGACGTCGCGGAGTGGATGGAGGGGCGCGGCGCCCGCGCCGCCCCCTTCCCGGACGCGCTGCCCACGATCGGCTGGCGGGCCTACCGCCGGGCGCGGGCCCTCCTGAAGGGCCCCGAGTTCGCGGGCTGAGCGCCCCGGAGCAGTACCGGACAGACCGAAGAAGCCACCGTCACCGTGGGGGAGAAGGCGTCGTGCCACAGCAGCACCAGGAAGCGGCCGTGCCGGCCGGGACGGCCGCGCCGGACCGCGCGGACCCGGCGGACCGGGCCGTCCGCGCGCCGCGCCGGACCGGCTCCGCCCTCACCTGGCTGACGCCCGCGCTGCTGGTCCTCGGCCTGGGCTTGTGGGGCGCCTCACTGCCCCTGACCGACTTCCGCACCATGGCCGACTACGGGCTCCTCGACCGGCTGCCGCCCGTCTTCTACGCCTCCCTCGCCGTCCTCACCGCCGGCTTCCTCGTCGCCCTGCGCCGCGCAGGCACCGCCCCGGTCTGGCCGTCGGCCTACTGCGCCGGTCTCCTCGTCGCCCTCAAGGCCGGCCCCGCCGTCCTCTACGACGCGGTGCGCTACCCGTGGGCGTCCAAGCACGACGCCGTCGTCACCACCCTCCTGGGCACCGGCGAACTCCGCCCGCACGCCGCCCTCTCCGGCAACATGTCGGCCTACGACCAGTGGCCGGGCTTCTTCACCCTCAACGCCGCCCTCGTCCGCGCCTTCGGCGTCGAGTCCACCGCCGCCTACCTCAACTGGGCGCCGATCGTCCTCGGCCTGGTCCTGATCCCCGTCCTCGTCCTGCTCTACCGCACCTTCACCGAGGACTGGCGGCTGGTGTGGACCGCCGTGTGGATCTTCCAGCTCGCCAACTGGGTCGGCCAGGACTACCTCGCCCCCCAGGGCCTCGCCTATGTCCTGCACCTCACCGTGCTCGCCGTCGTCCTGCGGCACTTCGTCCGCCCCGGCTCGGCCGGCCGGCTGCGCGACCGGACCGCCCTCGACCCCGCCGCCGCCACCGTCCCGCCCGCCACCACCACCCGCCAGCGGGCCGTCGGCGTGCTGGTCCTCTCCCCGCTGATCCTGGCGGTCAACGCGATCCACCAGCTCACCCCGGTGATGCTCTGCGTCGTCCTGGCCGCCCTCTGCCTCACCCGCCGCTACCGCAACCTCGGCCTCCTCGCCGTCACCGGCCTGATCATGCTGGCCTGGGACCTCACCATGGGCCGCCCCCTCTTCCTGGAGACCCTCGGCACCCTCAAGGAGTCCCTCGGCCGGCTCACCCAGAACTCCCGCGCCGGATACGCCGGCCAGCTCACCGGCCCCGGACCCGAACTCGCCGGCCGGGCGGCCATCGCGATGGCCCTCGCCGTCGTCCTCTGCGCCGGGATCGCCGTCCTCGTCCGCCGCCGGCTCACCCGCAGCGCCCTGCCGCTGCTGCTCGCCTCGGCCGCCCCCGTCCCCCTCTTCGCCGTCAACGACTACGGCGGCGAGATGCTCTTCCGCGTCTACCTCTTCGGCCTCCCCGGCGCCGCCTTCTTCGCCGCCGCCGCGCTGCTGCCCGCCGCGGCCGGGGCCCGCCGCAGCCACGCCGCCCGGGTCCGCCGCCGGCTCGCCGCCGTCGCCCTGCCCGCCGTGCTCCTCGTCCTGACCGCCGGCTTCCTGCCCGCCTACTACGGCAAGGACGCCATGTACTACACCCCGCCCGCCGAGTCCGCGCTCGTCACCCGCGCCATCGACCGCATCCCCGAGGGCGGCCTCCTCCTCGCCACCTCCGGCTCCTTCCCGCAGGCCCTGCACCGCTACGACCGGGTCGAGCACTGGTGGTTCTGCGAGCAGGAGCTCCCCGAGAACGAGAAGATGCTCGCCGACCCGGCCCGCTACCTCGCCGACCGGCTGCCGCCCGGCACCGCCGCCCACGTCGTCCTCACCCGCACCCAGGACGTCTACACGGCCGGCGAGGGCCTGCTGCCCCCCGGCGGCTTCGCCCTGCTGCGCGACCGCCTCAAGGCGTCCCCGCTGTTCCGGGTCGTCGAGGAGCGGCCGTACGGGATCGTCCTCGCCTACACCCCGCCCACCACCACGCCTGGCGGTGCCTCGTGACCACCCACCGGACCCCCGCCCGCACCTCCCCGGCCCGCCGGGCGGCCCGCGCCGCCGTCGCCGCCTCCGGCTGGCTGGCCCTCGCCGCGACCCTGCTCCCCGACGGTTCCGTGCCGCGCTGGCCGCCCGTCCTCCTCTTCGTCTGCCTCGGCCCCGGCCTCGCCCTGCTGCACCCGCAGCCGCGCGGGCTGCGGCCCGGCGCCCGGCTGGAGTCCTTCGCGCTCGCCGCGCCGCTCAGCCTCGCCCTCGCCTCCCTCGCCGCCACCGTCCTCTTCCTGCTCGGCGCCTTCTCCGTGCCCGCCTTCCTCGTCCCGCTCGCCGCCTTCACCACGGTCGCCGCCCTGCTGCCCGGCCTGCCGCTGCCCGCCGCCACCCGGGGCGCCGCCGGACCGGCCAGGGAGCGGGGGTGAGCGGGCGGCGCTCCCGGGGCGGGGCCACCGGACGCCTTGCGGTGGCGCTGGCCGCCGTCGGCGCGCTGACCGCCGGCATCGGGGTGTGGGCGACCGTCACCGGCAGCGGCGACGACTGCCTGCCCGACGCGCGGCTGGTCGCCCCCTGCGGCGCCTGGTGGGGCGCGTACGTCCCCTACGACCGGGACGGCTCGCTGGTCCGGCCGGTGCGCGCCTTCGAGCGGAAGATCGGCCGCCGCCTCGACCTCGTGTACACGTACCACGACATGTCCGGCACCGGGCTGGACGGCACCCTGCTCACCGACGACGAGAAGGTCCTGGGCCGGGACCGGATGCTCATGCTCGCCTGGGAGTCCACCGTCTGGACCGAGCCGCACCACGAGAACTGGACCGAGACCCAGCTCGGCTGGCGCGACCTCGCCTCGGGGAAGTACGACGCCGAGATCATCGACCCGCAGATCCGCCGCGTGAAGGCGTACGGCAAGCGGGTCTTCCTCTCCTTCGACCAGGAGGCGGACGCCCGCGTCGACGAGGGCGCCGGGACCCCCGAGGAGTACGTCGCCGCCTACCGCCACCTCCGCGACCGGTTCCGCGCGCTCGGCGCCGACAACGTCGTCTGGGTGTGGACGGTCTCCGGCTACCTCGGCGCCGCCGACCGCATGGAGCGGCTCTACCCCGGCGACGACCACGTCGACTGGATCGGCATGGACCAGTACAACTACTACCTCTGCCACGACAGCACGAGCTGGCTCGACTTCGAGTCCAGCCAGCGCCCCTCCTACGAGTGGCTGCGGGCGCGGATCTCCGCCGACAAGCCGCTCATGTTCGCCGAGTTCGCCACCGCCCCCGACCCCCGGCGGCCCGACCGGCAGCGCGACTGGTACGCCCGCATCCCCGAGACCGCGCCGGACCTTCCGGCGGCGAAGGCGTACGTCCACTGGAACCGGGCCGTCCCCGGCCCGGACTGCGACCTCACCGTCGACGCGGGCCCGGCCCTGGAGGGGTACCGCACCGCCGGACGGGACCCCTACTTCCGCCAGCCGCTGCCCGCCCGCTGACCCGGGCTCAGCCGCGCCGCCCGGCCCGCAGCCCGCGCACCGCGTACCCGGCCATCGCCGCCCCGGCCAGCCCGAGCACCAGCGGGAACGGGGCGGCCGCGAACAGGTGCTGGCCCGCCCACCCGGCCCACACCAGCACCCACACCGCCCCCGCCGCGACCCGCCGCCCCGCCCCGCACAGCCGCAGCAGCACCCCGGCGAGCACCAGGCAGAGCGCCTGCGTGAGCACCGGCGCCACCTGGGCGGCCGTCCCCGCGCCCAGCGGCCCGGCACCCGGCCCGGCGGCGGCCGGCGGCACCAGCCCGAGCAGCGGCGGCGCGGTGTGCAGGGCGAGGAAGGTGACGAGCGGCACGGCGACCGCGAAGCCGGCGCGGAAGGCGCGGGTGCCGACCGCCGCGCCCTGGAGCAGCACCAGCAGCACTCCGGCGGCCAGCGTCGGCGCGGGCAGCGAGACGAGCAGCCCGGGGCCGGAGACCCGGTCCGCGCCGAGCGGCCCGGCGGCGGCCAGCGGCGGCCAGAACGCCGCCGCCGCCACCGCGAGCAGCCCCCACAGCACCGGCCCCGCCCGGTCCTTCCCGGCTGTCGGCGGTGGTGGTGGCGGTGCGGGCCGGGCGGGGCCGGTGCCGGGCGGGCGCGGGCCGGGGACGTACACGGGGATGCCCAGGGCGGGGGTGACGGTGTCGGCGGCGGCGCCGGCGCGCAGGGAGGCGGACCGGCGGGCCCAGGTGGTGCCGTAGCCGTCGTCCGGGGCGGCCGGGGCGCGGCCCCTGAGGACGGCCCGCAGCCCCGGCACGCAGGCCAGCGCGACCAGGGTCATGCCGCCGAGCACCGCCATCCCGGCGCCGCCGATGCCGTACGGCCCGATCAGCACGGCCGCGCCGCCGAGGACCAGGACGCACATGCCGCCCTGGACGGCGGCGAGCATCCCGGTCCTGCCCTGGACGCGGAGCACGCCGATGTACAGCTCCACGGCGACCCGGGGCAGCGCGGCGGCGGCCAGCAGCCGCAGCACCAGGGAGCCGTTCTCGGCGTAGCCCCGGCCGAAGGGGGCGAGGATCAGCGGGGCGAGGACGACGAGGACGAGGACGACGGGGACGAGGAGCAGCGCCATCCGGCGCAGGGCGCCCCGGACGCCGTCGGCGAGCGAGTCGGGGCTGTGCGAGGCGTGCGCGGTGAGCGAGGAGGCCATGTTGATGGCCATGAACTCCATGGTGCCGCCGACGGTGTACGCCGTGTAGAAGAAGGCGTTGTGCGCGGAGTCGAAGCGGACCGCGACCATGACCGGCAGCAGGCTGATCATGAGGAGGCTGAAGAAGGCGCCGACGGAGTCCCCGGCGACGAAGCGGCCGATCTCGCGCAGGGTGGGCGGCTCGCGGTCCCGGTCGGCGCGGGCCTGCCGGGGGATGAGCCGGCGGAAGACCAGCCAGCCGAGCGGGAGGGTGGACAGGGCGATCGCCGCCGACCAGGAGACGAAGACGCCGAGGACCGGCAGGGCGGTGGCGAGGACGACGAGCAGGGCCAGCTTCCCGGCGGAGAAGACGGCGTTGCCGACGGGCACCCAGACGGCCTCGCGCAGGCCGGTGAGGACGCCGTCCTGGAGGGTGAGCAGGGCCCAGCCGACGGCGGAGAGGGTGAAGAAGATCCCGGCGGAGACGGTGCCGAGGGGGGCGTACGAGGGTCCCCACCAGTCCAGGGTGAGCAGGAAGACCCCGGAGGCGGCGGCCACCACCAGGGTGCTGAAGAGGTAGAGGCGCAGCACGAGGGGGCCGGTGGCGCGGCCGGCCCGGGGCACGTAGCGGACGACGGCGCCGGAGAGGGTGGTGGCGGTGAGGGAGGCGAGCATCCGCTGGGCGGCGATGGCAGCGGAGCCCTGGCCGACGGCGTCCTCGCTGTAGTAGCGGGCGGCGACGAGCCAGAAGCCGAGGCCGAGGGCGGCGGAGACGCCGGTGGAGAGCATCAGGGCGTAGGCGTTGCGGAAGAGGGAGTCCTCGCCGTCGCCGCCGGTCCCGGGCGCTTCGGCGCCGGTGGCGGGCGGGGCGGCCGGGGAGCTCGGGGCCCTGCTCACCGGGTGCCGCCGAGGGCGGGCGCGGACGCGGCGGGCCGGATGCCGGCGGCGCGCAGCGCGGCGAGGACCTCGGCGGCCCGGCGCGGGTCGGCGGGCAGGGCGTGCCGGGCGAACCAGGCGGCGGGCCCGGGGGCGGGGGAGGGGTCGGTGAAGGTCTCCCCGGCGTAGGCGTCGAGCGGCGGGTCGTAGAGGTAGCCGGCAGGGATCCGGCGGCGGGCGAGGGCGGCGACGGCGGCGTCCCGGTCCTCGACGAGCAGCGGGACGCGGAAGAGGGGCTGGACCGCGCCCCCGGCGGGCGGGCCGGCGTACTCGCTGGCGAGGAGGCGGGCGGTGCCGGCGCGGTGGGCGTCGAGGACGGCGTCGAGGGCGGCCAGCCGGCGGCGGACCCGGCCGAGGCGGGCGGCGCCGGGGCGGAGCCGGTAGTCGTGCAGGTCGACCCGGATCCAGGAGTGGAAGGGGTCGAGGGCGGGGGCGGCGCCGAGGGCCCGGGCCAGTTCGCCGGGGCGCAGCGGCATCCGGATGCCGGGCCGTTCGTGGCGGCCGAGGGCGCGCAGCGCGGCGTGGACGGCGGGGGTGACGCGCAGGGCGCGGGCGGCGGCCTCGGCGCGGGGCCGGGCCAGGTAGGCGAGTTCGCCGGTGAGCCGGGCGGGGCGGAGCAGCCGGTCGCGCTCGGCGGCGAGGCCGGTGCGCAGGGCGGGGTCGGCGACGGCGAGGAAGCCGCCGGTCTTGGCGCCGGTGTGCTTGGAGAGGCTGAAGACGGCGGCGTCGCCCCAGGCGCCGACGGGCCGGCCGCCGACGGTGCTGCCGATGGCGTGGGCGGCGTCCTCCAGGAGGGGGATGCCGAGGCGGTCGCAGCGGTCGCGGAGCGCGGGCGCGGGGTCGGGGTTGCCGTAGAGGTTGGTGGTGAGGACGGCGGAGAGGCCGGACCAGACGGCGTCGGGGACGGCGGCCGGGTCGAGGGAGCCGTCGCGCGGGTCGAGCGGCGCCTGGACGGGGCGGAGTCCGGCGGCGAGGACGACGAAGAAGATGACGTCGTCGTTGACGGGCGACATGAGGACCCGGCCGCCGGGCGGGCACCAGTGGCGCAGTGCGAGGTAGAGGCCGAGGCGGCAGGACGGCACGTAGAGGCACTCCCGGCCGCCGAGCCGGTCGCGCATCCGTTCTTCCAGTTCCGCGTAGGCGGCAGCCATGAGATTCCCCCCTGAATCCACGGGCCCGGTGCCCCTTCTGGTGGTCGCGCGGAAGGGCCCGCCCGGGTCGAAGACCGCGAACGGGCCCTTTCCACCGCCATTTTGGCGTCTCCGGCGGTGCGGTGGAGGTCATTCCTCCAGAGGGGCGGGACGGACTCCCGGACCGGCGGGGGTCATTCCTCCAGGGTCAGGCCGCGGCGCAGCCGGGCGAGGGTGCGGGAGAGCAGCCGGGAGACGTGCATCTGGGAGATGCCGAGCTCGGCGCCGATCTCGGACTGGGTGAGCCCGGTGACGAACCGGAGGGAGAGGATGAGCCGTTCGCGTTCGGGCAGCGAGGCGATCATCGGCTTGAGGGAGGCGATGTACTCGATGCCGGCCAGGCCGTGGTCCTCGTAGCCGAGGCGGTCGGCGAGGGCGGTCTCGTGCGGTCCGCCGTCGTCCTCCTCGGCCTGGGCGTCGAGCGAGGCCGCGGTGTAGGCGTTGCTGGCGGCCATGCCCTCGACGATCTCGTCCTCGGTGCGGCCGAGTTCGGCCGCGAGTTCGGCGACGGTGGGGGAGCGGTCGAGCCGCTGGGAGAGGGTGTCGCGGGCGCGCGCCAGGTCGAGGCGGAGCTCCTGGAGCCGGCGGGGCACGTGCACGGACCAGGAGGTGTCGCGGAAGAAGCGCTTGATCTCGCCGATGATGGTCGGCATCGCGAAGGTGGGGAACTCCACGCCGCGCGCGAGCTCGAAGCGGTCGATGGCCTTGATGAGGCCGATGGTGCCGACCTGGACGATGTCCTCCATGGGTTCGCTGCGGGTGCCGAAGCGGGCGGCGGCGAAGCGGACCAGGGCCAGGTTGAGCTCGACCAGGGTGTTGCGGACGTACGCGTACTCGTGGGTGCCCTCCTCCAGTGCGGCGAGGCGGGCGAAGAGGTCCTTCGACAGGGCGCGCGCGTCGGCGGGGGCGACCTTGTCGAGGGGGCCGTCCAGGGCCGGGACCGGGTCGGGCATGGGGTCGTCGAAGCGGGGAAGGGCTGGTGTCGACGGCGCGGTGGGGGTGCGCGGGGCGTCGAGCCGGGGTGACATGAGTCTCCTCCTCGGGCGGGTGTCCGGTGCGGTGTGCGGCGCCTCCAAAGCCGGCTGGATCGGGTGTTCCTTACTAGCCCTACCTGGTCGGCGGCGATCGTTGCAAGTGGCAATTATCCGGTATGGGTGGTTCTGTATGGGGCTTGTGTGCGCCGGAAGCGGCGTCGCCGGTAGGGTTCGACCGAGTCGAGCGAGGAGGGTCATGGACCGCGAGCACATCGGCAGCGCGCAGCCCGCGCGCCTGCGCGTCGGGACCTCGGACGCCGGGACCGGGGCGGTGCTCGTCGCCCCCGTCGGCGAACTCGACCACCACACCGCCGAGCTGCTGCGCGAGCCCCTCGACGCGGCCCTCGACGCCGGCCGCAGCCGGCTCGTCGTCGACTGCGCCGGACTCGGCTTCTGCGACTCCACCGGGCTCAACGTGCTCCTCGCCGCCCGGCTGCGGGCCGAGGCCGCCGGCGGCTCCGTCCACCTGGTGGCCATGCGGCCCGCCGTGGCCCGGGTCTTCCGGATCACCGGCGCGGAGGCCGTCTTCACCGTGCACGACACCCTCGCCACGGCCCTGCCGGGCTCCGGCTGACGCGCCCTCCCGCACCGCCCGCACCCGCCCCTCCCTTCCCCGCCCCTGCTGTCTCGTCGACCGGTGAGGTGAAACGCTGATGGACCTGGCTTCCGACGTCCGTACGCTCGCGCTCGGCGAGACCAGCGGCACCGTGCCCCTCGCCCGCGACTTCACCCGCACCGCCCTGACCGAGTGGGGCTGGCTGCCCGCCGCCACCGCCGACCGCCGGGCCGTCGCCGAGGACGTCCTCCTCGTCGTCTCCGAACTCGTCACCAACGCCTGCCTGCACGCCGAGGGGCCCGAGCGGCTCCGGGTGCTCCGGCTGCCCGGGACCGTCCGCCTGGAGGTCACCGACCGGGGCGCGGGCCAGCCCGCCCCGCGCACCCCGCACCGGGCCGGACGGCCGGGCGGGCACGGCATGTTCATCGTGCAGCGGCTCTGCCGCGACTGGGGCGTCGAGCGCGTCCCGGGCGCCCCCGGCAAGACGGTCTGGGCCGAACTCTCCGCTCCTGCCTGACCGTTCGCGGTCCCGCCCGGCCCGCTCCCGCGCTCGCCCGTACGACGCCCGCCCCCGCCCGGCCGTTCGCCGCCCCGGCCCCCGCCCCGCCCGGCCGTTCGCCCGCGCGGCGCCCCTCGCCGCCCGGTCCGCCGCCGCCCCCGCAGGACTTTCACCGTCGCCCTTCTTCCCTCCGCGGGACCCCGGGCGTACCTTGACGCCCAATCTGAAAGACCGTCAGTTCCGTGCGGTGAGGGGTCCAGGGTGTCCAAGAAGCCGAACCGGAGGAGGGCGGCCGCCGTGCTCGCGGCCGCCGTCGCGGTCTGGGGACCGGCCGGCCTGGCCGCCGCCCCGGCCGCCCGTGCCGAGGTCGTCGACGTGGCGTACCGCTGCAAGACCAAGATCGGCGACCGGAACGCCGTCTCGCCCGTGGACATCACGGCCGAGCGCCGGGGGAACGGCTACGCGATCACCATGACCTTCGACAAGGGCGTCTCCGACAGCCCCGTCGAACTCCCCAAGGGCGTCATGACCCCCCGCGCCGAACTCGTCCTCGGCGGCGCCGACAGCGGCACCGTCAAGGTCACCGGTACCCCCAACGCCGCCGCGATCCCCGCCATGACCCCCATCAGGATCGGCACCCTCACCGGCACCTACACGCCGAAGAAGGACGGCACGGTCACCTTCACCGCCGGCCTCCTCACCGTCCACGCCCTCGGCATGGACGCCGCCCTGTGCACCCCCGGCGACAAGCCCGCGCCCTCCCTCTCCCTGACCGTCACCGGCGTCTCGGCCGACCCGCCCGCCGCGCCCGGGGCCCTGCCCGGCGGCGAACTCCCCCGCACCGGCGGCACCTCCGCCACCACCGCCCTCGGCCTCCTCGGCGGCACCGTCCTCCTCGGCGGCGCGGGCGGCCTCCTCTGGCTCACCCGACGCCCCCGCCCGGCCCGCCGATGACCGCCCGCCGCCCCGCCCTCCTCGCCGCCGCCCTCGCCGCCCTCGCCCTCCCGGCACTGGCCCCGGCCCCCGCCCTCGCCGCCCCCGGCTGGACGGCCGCGCCCGCCGCCGGACGGCCGTACGCCTACCTCGAAGGGCCCGCCGGGAGCGTCCTGGAGGACGCGCTCTCCGTCACCAACCCCGGCCCCGGCCCGCTCACCGTCACCCTCACCGCCACCGGCCCCGCCGCCGTCTCCTTCGCCGCCCGCACCGTCACCGTGCCCGCCCGGACCCGCGCCGACGTGCCCTTCGCGGTCACCGTGGCCGCCGACACCCCGCCCGGCGACCACCGGGGCACGGTACGGGCGTCGGCCGCCGGCCGGCGGACCGAGGTCGCCCTGCGGCTCAAGGTCAGCGGCGCCCGCCTCGCCGCCCTCGCCGTCGAGGACGCCCGTGTCGACCGGGCCACCGGCACCCTCCACTACACCCTGGTCAACCGGGGCAGCACCGTCCTCGAAGCCCCCCGCCTCGCGGTCCGCGCCGACGGCCTCCTCGGCACCCTCCTCGACCGCCCCGCCCGCGCCCTGCCGCTCACCCTCCGCCCCGGCGAGCGCGCCGACCGCACCGAGCCCTGGCCCGACCCGCCCGCCCTCGACTCCGTCACGGTCCGGCTCACCGCCACCGTCCCCGGCGCCGCCCCGGCCACCGCCGCCACCGGCGCCGTCTTCGCCTCCGCGCCCGCCCTCGCCGGCGGCGGCGCGCTGCTCCTCGCGGCGGCCGCCGCCGGGGTGCGCGCGGCGCGCCGCCGGGACCCGGGCCGGCGCCGCGCCCGGATCCGGGTCCGTACGAAGGGAGCCCCCGCATGAGCACGGCCGCCCGTCCCCGTACGGCCCTGGGTCCTGTCCGGCGGATCTCCGCCGGACAGGGCCTCGCCGCCCTCCTCGCGGCGCTCGCCCTCGTCCTCCTGCCGGTGCTCCCGGCGGCGCCCGCCACGGCCGCCGCCGGTCCGGCCGTCGCCGTCTCGCGGGGCGAGGCGCCGAAGGGCGGCGAGATCACCGTCAGCGGCACCGGCTGGAAGGCCGGCGCGCTGCTGATGGTGCTGCTCTGCGGGCAGGGCACGCCCGAGAAGGGCGTCGTCGGCGGCACCAACTCCTGCGCCAACACCGACGGCCGGGCCGCCACCGTCGACCCGCGCGGCGCCTTCAGCGTCAAGCTGCCGGTCGCCGCCCCGCCCAAGCCCTGCCCCTGCGTCGTGCACGTCTCCGGCGTGACAGGACAGCAGGACGTCGTGGACGCCGCCCTCACGGTGACCGGGCACCCCACCGCCCCGCTCCCCGAAGGCGCCGGCACCGGCCGCCTCGCCCTCCTCGCCGCCGCCCGCCTCGAAGGCTCCGGCGGGCTCCTGACCTGGTTCGGCTCGCCGCCCTCGCGCACCCTCGTCCTCACCGTCGGCAACCTCGGCTCCGCCCCCGTCCGCGACCCCGTCTTCCTGGTCGGCACCGCCGAGGGCGTGCTCGCCGCCACCGACGAGGAGCGCCGGTGGCGCGGCACCGTCCAGCCGGGGCAGAAGGCGCGGATCGAGCTGCCCGTCGAGCTCTCCGCCGGTGCCCACGGCGCCTACCGGGTCACCGTCTCGCACGACGGGAAGCTCCTGGCCGAACAGCCCTGGCGGGTCGGCCGGCCCTGGGGCGTGGTCCTCTTCTGGATCCTGCTCGCCGTGGTCGTGCCCGCCGCCCTCTTCCGGATCGGCATGGTCCTCGTCGACCGCGCCGGCGGCCGGAACCGAGACCCCGTCCCCGTACCCGCGCGAGCGGACGCGGACGGCCCCGGGACGGCCACGGCGGTCCTGCCGTGGTTCCTCCCCGACTCCGCACCGTTCGAG
Source organism: Streptomyces termitum (assembly GCF_014650175.1). Lineage (GTDB taxonomy): Bacteria > Actinomycetota > Actinomycetes > Streptomycetales > Streptomycetaceae > Streptomyces > Streptomyces termitum. Next base: position 45,299 of record NZ_BMUL01000011.1, on the reverse strand, counting down.
AACAGTCAGACGACGACGAAGGGACATTCGTGAGCACGCAACGGAGGATGAGCGCGGCCGGGATCGCGCTGATGCTCGGCGGCGCGGGGATCCTGCTTTCCGCCGGTCCCGCGCAGGCCGCCCAGATCTCGTTCCCGACGGAGTGCGTCCCGCCGTCGGTCTCCGGTCTGCCGCCGGTCCAGGGCACCACGACCGTCCTGGTCACCGCCCCCGCCACCGCCGAGGTCGGCGACACCGTCGAGGTCGTGTGGAAGACCGTGAAACCGGCCTCCAAGAACCCCGGCTTCATCGACCTCGGGGCGGACACCGTCCAGCCCAGCGGCACCGTCAAGGTCGGCGGCGCGCAGAGCGGGACCCTCGCCGTGCAGGGCCCCCGCAGCAATCCGCCGATCCCCAAGAACACCGACATGCGGCTGTCGGAGATGAAGGGCTCCCTCAAGCTGACCCGGGCCGGCGACGTCACGCTGACGCCCGACGCGTACAAGATCAACGTGTCGAAGCCGATCTCCACCGACACCAAGTGCACCCCCAAGGGGGCGGTCCCGGTCGGCGCCACCATCAAGGTGAGCGCGGCCGGAGGCTCCGGCGGCGGCTCGGACGGCGGCGGCTCCACGGCCTCCGGCGGCTCCGCGAGCGGCGGTTCCACGAGCGGCGGCTCCGGCGGGCAGACCGACTTCCCGGGCAAGGAGGTCGCGGTGGCCTTCGCCTGCACCTCGCCGGGACCGGAGGCCATCCAGTCCAAGGTGATCATCAACGCGAAGAAGAACGGCGGCGCGTACGACCTCACGGTCAAGACGGCCAAGGGCGTCATGCCGAGCCCGGCACCGCTGCCCGCGAAGGCCCTCACGCCCAGCATGGACATCACGATCGGCGGCGGCGACAGCGGCACCGTCAAGGTCACCGGCGCCCCCAACCCCACCGCGCTCAAGATGAACGACCCGGTGAGCCTCACCGACATGAAGGGCACCTACCGGCCCGGCGCCACCGGCAGGGCCACCCTCTCGCCGGGCACCCTCACCATCACCGTCACCCTCGCCCCGGGCGCCGACCCCATCAAGATCCCCTGCACGGTGAAGGGCGCGGCCACCGCCTCCCTCACCCTCGACACCACCGCCCAGTCCGGCGGCGCCTCCGGCTCCGGCGACGGCGGCGCGACCGGCCCCTCCGGTTCCGGTTCGGGCTCCGGCTCGGGTTCCGGCGGCGGGGGCGACCTCGCCCAGACCGGCGCCGAGGACGACGGCACCCTGCGCGCCCTCGGCCTGGTCGCGGGCACCGCGATCCTCCTCGGCGGCGCGGTCTTCACCTTCACCCCGTGGCGCCGCCTGGCCCGCCGCACCCGCTGACCCCCCGTGAAGAGAACGGGACGGCCCGGCACCTGGAGCAGGTGCCGGGCCGTCCCGGTGCGCGTGGGGGCGCGGGTCAGTGCACGCCGCCCATGAGGGCCTGCACCTTCTTGCGGTACATGTAGACCGCGAGACCGGCCACGACGGCCAGGCTCGCCTCCATGGCGATGATCCCGGTGCCGTTCAGGTCCACACCGGCCAGCGAGAGCAGGCCGGTGGTGCAGTCGCCGGCGGTGACGGCGAGGAACCAGACGCCCATCATCTGGGAGGCGTACTTCTGCGGCGCCATCTTCGTGGTGACCGAGAGGCCCACGGGGGAGAGGCACAGCTCGCCGATGGTCTGGATCATGTAGATCGAGACCAGCCACATCGGGGAGACCTTGGTGCCGTCGCCCGCCATGTTCATCGGGACGACGAAGACGAAGAAGGAGGCGCCGACCAGGACCAGGCCCATCGCGAACTTCACGATGGTGTTCGGCTCCTGGTTCTTGCGCGCCAGCCACAGCCACAGCCAGGCGAAGACCGGGGCCAGCGCCATCACGAAGAGCGGGTTGAGGGACTGGTACCAGGTGGCCGGGAAGCCGAAGCCGAAGACGGTGTCGGCGGTCTTGCCGTCGGCGAACAGCGACAGCGTCGAACCGCCCTGGTCGTAGATCATCCAGAAGACGGCGGCGGCGACGAAGAACCAGATGTAGCCGGTCATCTTCGACTGCTCGGTCTTCGACAGGTCCTTGTCGCGCTTGATGCGGACCAGGACGGCGACCGGGATGATCAGACCGGCCAGGGTGATCGGGACGATCGCCCAGTTCAGGGTGTACATGCCCAGGGCGACGACGACGCCGTAGAAGACGGCGGCGACGACCAGCACGACCGCGACCTTGACCAGCACGGTCTTGCGCTCGGCCGGGGAGAGCGGGTTCGGGACGACGTTGCTCTTGGCGCTCAGGTGCTTGGTGCCGAGCAGGAACTGGACCAGGCCCACGCCCATGCCGACCGCGGCGAGCGCGAAGCCCAGGTGCCAGTTGACCTTCTCGCCGACGGTGCCGACGACGAACGGCGCGACGAAGGCACCCAGGTTGATGCCGATGTAGAAGAGGGTGAAGCCGCCGTCGCGGCGCGGGTCGTCCGGGCCGTCGTAGAGGTGGCCGACCATCGTCGAGATGTTGGCCTTCAGCAGACCGGAACCGGCCGCGACCAGCGCCAGGCCGACGAAGAACATCGCCTGGCCCGGCAGCGCCAGCGACAGGTGACCGGCCATGATCACGAAACCGGCGATCGCGACGGTCTTGCGCGCGCCCCAGACGCGGTCGCCGAACCAGCCGCCCGGCATGGCCATCAGGTAGACCATCGACACGTACACGGAGTAGATGGCCGTGGCCGTCGCGGCCGTCATGGCCAGTCCGCCACCCTGGCTGCCCGTGGCCGCGTCGGCGCCGCCGGAGACCAGGTACAGGACGAGAAGCGCCCGCATGCCGTAGTAGGAGAAGCGCTCCCACATCTCGGTCATGAAGAGGGTGGCGAGGCCGCGGGGATGCCCGAAGAAGGTCTTCTCCGAACCCGCGGGAACGGTCGTTGCCGCCATGTCGATCCTTGCTCTGTCGGGACGCGACGCCTCGTGAGCGTGATGCGCCCGGTGGGGGGTGGCCGGCACCGGCCGGAGCGCTCGCACCCCGTCCGGGATCCACGCCCCGCCGCGCGATGTCCGCGCCGCGGGACCCGGCCCACAGGTCATTCGTCGTGCCGGGCCGGCGGTGCCAACCTCCCGCAGAAAAGAGGACCTTGACTGACGAAGCAGTTCAAAGGTCCCCGTTTACCGCTACAGACGTCTCGCCACCATACGCCACGACACTGTCGGATATGGAAGGACTTGAGAGATGGATCACAGGTGAACGAGGAACCAACGACGATCTTTCGAAGGCGGGAACGAGAGTACGCGCCCTGCTTCGGAGGCGCCTCCGGGCGCCTGGTGATCCCGCCCCGGCCCGGCACCCGGCCGGACTACCATCACCCCATGACCCGTGTACTGCTCGCCGAGGACGACGCATCCATCTCGGAACCGCTGGCCCGCGCCCTGCGGAGAGAGGGGTACGAGGTCGAGGTCCGCGAGGACGGGCCGACCGCGCTCGACACCGGCCTCCAGGGCGGCGTCGACCTGGTCGTCCTGGACCTGGGCCTGCCCGGCATGGACGGCCTGGAGGTCGCCCGCAGGCTGCGCGCCGAGGGCCACGCGGTGCCGATCCTGGTCCTCACCGCCCGCGCCGACGAGGTGGACACCGTCGTCGGGCTCGACGCCGGCGCCGACGACTACGTCACCAAGCCCTTCCGCCTCGCCGAACTGCTGGCCCGGGTCCGGGCCCTGCTCCGGCGCGGCGCCACCGAGCCCGCCCCCGCCCCCGCCACCCACGGCGTCCGCATCGACGTCGAGTCGCACCGGGCGTGGATGGGCGAGGAGGAGCTCCAGCTCACCGCGAAGGAGTTCGACCTGCTGCGGGTCCTGGTCCGGGACGCGGGCCGGGTCGTCACCCGCGACCAGCTGATGCGGGAGGTCTGGGACACCACCTGGTGGTCCTCCACCAAGACCCTCGACATGCACATCTCGTGGCTCCGCAAGAAGCTCGGCGACGACGCGGCCAACCCCCGCTACATCGCCACCGTCCGCGGCGTCGGCTTCCGCTTCGAGAAGAGCTGACGGAGAAGGGGCCCGGAGGAAGGCCTCCGTTCCGCGCGGCCCCCGCGTGACCCCCGCCCCCTGCGGCGCGGGGCGCCCGGCGCGGGGCGGCCGGGCTCCGGTGCACCCCCGGCGCGCCCCCGGCCCGGGACGTAGGCTCGGTGGGAGTCTCCCGTACCCCGCCCGGAGGGCCAGTGCGCCGCCGCCTCATCACGTCCACGCTCGCCGTGGTGCTCGTCGTCATCGCCGTCTTCGGCGTCTCCCTCGTCCTGGTGGAGACCCGCACGATCACCAGCAGCGCCCAGGAGAGCGTCGACGCCGAGGCGCTGCGGATCGTGTCCATCGTGGACAGCCGGCTCATCGGCGGCGAGCCGGTCACCCCGGACATCCTCATCGAACAGAGCGGCGCCAAGCGGTACGCCCTGGTCACCATGCCCGGCCGGCCGCCCATCGAGATAGGCGTCCGGCCCACCGACAGCGTCATCCGCGGCTACGCGGAGGGCGAGCGCGGCGAGACCGTGATCGTCGAGGAGTCCCGGTCCGCCGTCACCGCCGAGGTCGGCAGCACCGCCCTGATCATCGGCGGCGTCGCGGTCCTCGCGATCCTCTCCGCCGTCCTCCTCGCCGTCCGCCAGGCCAACCGGCTCGCCTCCCCGCTCACCGACCTCGCCGAGACCGCCGAGCGGCTCGGCTCCGGCGACCCCCGCCCCCGGCACAAGCGGTACGGGGTCCCCGAGCTGGACCGGGTCGCGGACGTGCTGGACGCCTCCGCCGAGCGGATCGCCCGGATGCTCACGGCCGAGCGGCGGCTCGCCGCCGACGCCTCCCACCAGCTCCGCACCCCGCTCACCGCGCTCTCCATGCGACTGGAGGAGGTGGCGCTCGCCGACGACCTGGACACGGTCAAGGAGGAGGCGACGATCGCGCTCACCCAGGTCGAGCGGCTCACCGACGTGGTCGAGCGGCTCCTCACCAATTCCCGCGACCCCCGCACCGGCTCCGCCGTCACCTTCGACCTCGACGAGGTCGTCAAGCAGCAGATCGAGGAGTGGCGGCCCGCCTACCGCAGCGCCGGCCGGGCCGTCGTCCGCTCCGGCAAGCAGGGCATGCGGGCGGTCGGCACCCCCGGCGCGGTCGCCCAGGTCCTCGCCGCGCTCATCGAGAACTCGCTCATGCACGGCGGCGGCACCGTCGCCCTGCGCACCCGCGTCACCGGCAACCAGTCCGTGATCGAGGTCACCGACGAGGGCCCCGGCGTCCCCGCCGACCTCGGCGCGCGGATCTTCGAGCGGGCGGTCAGCGGCCGCAGCTCCACCGGCATCGGCCTCGCCGTCGCCCGCGACCTCGCGGAGGCCGACGGCGGGCGCCTGGAACTGCTCAAGGAGCACCCGCCGGTCTTCGCGCTCTTCCTGGGCCGCGAGGCCCCCGCCCCCGCCCGGGAGCCCCGGGAGAGCCCGGTCCGCTGAGCGGACCCCGGGCCGTCGGAGCCGTACGGGCCGGAGCCGTGGCCATCAGAGCCGTACCGCCGGCCGGGAACGCGCGTACCGGCGACTACACGTGGTCGGGCTGGCGGCGGCGGGACTGCCGGGGCGGCGCCGGCTCCGTCCGCTCCAGGAAGGACTCCGCGGTCTGCACCGCCTCCTTCGCGGGCAGCGCCCGGAAGACCCAGGTGCGGTACGACCAGAAGCGGAAGAGGGTGCCCAGACCGATGCCGAAGAACTTGAAGAAGTTGCTGGCCAGCGGCCCGTCCCAGCCGAGCCCGTACGTCGCCGCGTACAGCACGCCGTTCTCGATGACCATGCCGACCAGGCTGAACAGCAGGAAGAGGGACATCTCCTTGGTACGGCCCGACTGCTCGCGGTCGCGGTACGTGAAGTAGCGGAACCCCAGGTAGTTGAAGGCGATCGCGACGGCCGTCGCGATCATGCTCGCCCGGACCATCGGCAGCTCGGTGGTCTGCCGGACCAGGTTGAAGACCAGCAGGTTGACCAGCACGCCCAGGCCGCCGACCACGCCGAACTTGGCGACCTCGCGGCCGAGGAGGACGAGGCGCGTGCGCAGCGCGCCGGGTTCGCTCATGGGGGGCCGGTCCGTCCGTCGGGTGACGCCCGGGTGGCGTCAACCCACTCATGCTAACCAGCACCCCCCGTCACCCGCCCGGGTAGTCCGCAAACCGCCGGGAAACCCCGGAAGAACCCCCCGGACGCCGTCGTGCCTTGTGCCAAGCCACAGCCGGACGGGTGTCCGCAGGTGGTGCGGATACCCTAAGAGGGTGACGTTCCCGGTAGTAGGCATGGTCGGCGGCGGGCAGCTCGCCCGCATGACCCACGAGGCGGGCATCCCCCTCGGCATCAAGTTCAAGCTCCTCAGCGACACCCCCCAGGACTCGGCGGCCCAGGTGGCCGGGGAGGTCGTCATCGGCGACTACCGGGACCTGGACACGCTCCGTGAGTTCGCGCGCGGCTGCGACGTGATCACCTTCGATCACGAGCACGTCCCCACCGAGCACCTGCGGGCCCTGGAGGCCGACGGCATTCCCGTCCGCCCCGGCCCCGACGCGCTCGTGCACGCCCAGGACAAGGGCGTCATGCGGGCCCGGCTCGACACGATCGGCGCCCCGAGCCCCCGGCACCGCATCGTCGCGGACCCGGCGGACGCGGTCGCCTTCGCCGAGGAGGGCGACGGCTTCCCGATCATCCTCAAGACGGTGCGCGGCGGCTACGACGGCAAGGGCGTCTGGTTCGTCCGGACCGCCCGGGACGCCGAGGAGCCCTTCCGGGCCGGCGTGCCCGTCCTCGCCGAGGAGAAGGTCGACTTCGTCCGCGAGCTCGCGGCGAACATCGTCCGCTCCCCGCACGGCCAGGCCGTCGCCTACCCGGTCGTCGAGTCCCGCCAGGTCGACGGCGTCTGCGACACCGTGATCGCGCCCGCCCCCGACCTCGACGAGGAGCTGGCCGGGCAGGCCCAGGAGCTGGCCCTGCGCATCGCCAAGGAGCTCGGCGTCGTCGGCCACCTCGCCGTCGAACTGTTCCAGACCGCCGACGGCCGCATCCTCGTCAACGAACTGGCGATGCGCCCGCACAACTCCGGCCACTGGACCATGGACGGCGCGATCACCAGCCAGTTCGCCAACCACGTCCGGGCCGTCCTCGACCTGCCGCTCGGCGACCCCCGCCCGCGCGCCCCCTGGACCGTGATGTGCAACGTCCTCGGCGGCGACTTCCCCGACATGTACGGCGCGTACCTGCACTGCATGGCCCGGGACCCGCAGCTCAAGATCCACATGTACGGCAAGGACGTGAAGCCCGGGCGTAAGGTCGGCCACGTCAACACCTACGGCGACGACCTGGACGAGGTGCTGGAGCGCGCCCGCCACGCCGCCGACTACCTGCGAGGGACGATCGTTGAGTAACCCGGTCATCGGCATCGCCATGGGGTCCGACTCCGACTGGACCGTCATGGAGGCCGCAGCCCAGGCCCTGGACGAGTTCGAGATCCCGTACGAGGTGAACGTCGTCTCCGCGCACCGCATGCCGCGCGAGATGATCGCGTACGGCGAGCAGGCCGCCGGGCGCGGCCTGAAGGCGGTCATCGCCGGGGCGGGCGGCGCCGCCCACCTGCCCGGCATGCTCGCCTCCGTCACCCCCCTCCCGGTCATCGGCGTCCCCGTGCCGCTGAAGTACCTCGACGGCATGGACTCGCTGCTCTCCATCGTGCAGATGCCGGCCGGCGTCCCGGTCGCCACCGTCTCCGTCGCCGGCGCCCGCAACGCGGGCCTGCTCGCCGTCCGGATCCTCGCCGCCGCCGACCCCGCGCTCCAGGCCCGCATGGAGGAGTTCCTCCAGGACCTCAACGCGCAGGCCACCGAGAAGGGCAAGCGGCTGCGCGCCAAGGTCGAGGGCACCGAGTCCTTCGGATTCGCCCGGTGAGCGCGGCCGAGCGGCTCGCCGAGGCCCGCGCCTTCCTCGCCGGGGCCCCCGTCGTCGACGGGCACAACGACCTCCCGTGGGCGCTGCGCCACCGCTGCGGCTACGACCTCGACGCGCTGGACATCTCCGGCGACTGCTCGGCCGCCCTCCACACCGACCTCGCCCGGCTCCGCGCCGGCGGGGTCGGTGCCCAGTTCTGGTCCGTGTACGTCCCCGGCACGCTCGCCGGCGACCACGCGGTCAGCGCCACCCTGGAGCAGATCGACGCCGTCGACCGGCTCGTCGAGCGCTACCCGGCCGACCTCGTGGCCGCCCGTACCGCCGACGACATGGAGAAGGCCCGCGCCGAGGGCCGGATCGCCTCCCTCAAGGGCGCCGAGGGCGGCCACTCCATCGACAACTCGCTGGCCACCCTGCGCGCCCTGCACACCCTCGGCGTGCGGTACATGACCCTCACGCACAACCAGAACAACGACTGGGCCGACTCGGCCACCGACGAGCCCCGGCACGGCGGCCTCACCGCCTTCGGCCGCGCCGTCGTCCGCGAGATGAACCGCGCCGGCATGCTGGTGGACCTCTCGCACGTCGCCGCCACCACCATGCGCGACGCCCTCGACACCACCGCCGCGCCGGTCGTCTTCTCGCACTCCTCGGCCCGCGCCGTCTGCGACCACCCGCGCAACGTCCCGGACGACGTCCTGGAGCGGCTGCCCGCCAACGGCGGCGTCGCCATGGCCACCTTCGTGCCGAAGTTCATCCTGCCCGCCGCCGTCGAGTGGACGGCCCGCGCCGACGACAACCTCCGCGCGCACGGCTTCCACCACCTCGACACCGGCGACGCGGCGATGGCCCTGCACCGCGCCTTCGAGGCGGACCACCCGCGCCCGGTGGCCACCGCCGCCACCGTCGCCGACCACCTCGACCACATGCGGGAGGCCGCGGGCGTCGACCACATCGGCATCGGCGGCGACTACGACGGCACCGCCTTCACCCCGGCCGGCCTGGACGACGTCTCCGGCTATCCGAACCTGATCGCGGAACTCCTCGACCGGGGCTGGTCGCGCGCCGACCTCACCAAGCTGACCTGGTCGAACGCGGTCCGCGTGCTGCGCGACGCGGAGGCGGTCGCCCGCGACCTGACCGCCCGCACCCCCGCCTCGCACGCCACGATCGCCCAGCTCGACGGCGTCTGACCGGGCGTCGGGGCGAGCGCCCCGGCCTCACCCGTACGGCGCAGTCCGGCGGGCCCCGGACGGGGGCCTCCGGCACGGTGGACGGTACTGCCCCGCCTCCCCGGCGGGGTAGTACTGCATCACCGAGTTCGGAGTACTGCCATGGCAGATCTAGACGATCATCCCCCCTTCTCTGCCTCCTCCGGCGGCGCCGTCGGCGCGCTGGAACCCCCGGAGCCACCACCCCCCGCGCCGCTCGACGAGACGGCCCGCGCACGGGCCCTGCTCGCCGCCCAGCCCGTCCTCGAAGGCCACACCGAACTCCCCGCGCTCCTCGACCCCGAGGACCTCCCGCCCGCCCGGGCCCCGGAGGCCGGCGCCCAGTTCTGGTCCCTGCTCGTCGACTCCGACGAGGGCGTCGTCGGCACCCTCCGCCGCCTCGACACCATCCGCGCCCTGGTCGCCGCCTGCCCCGACGACCTGCGCCTGGCGCACACCACCTCGGAGACGGCCCACGCCCGCAACTGCGGCCGGGTCGCCGCCCTCCTCGGACCGGTCGGCTGGACCGCCCTCGGCGGCTCCGCCGCCACCCTGCGCGCCTACCACGCCCTCGGCGTCCGGGCCGTGAACCTCACCCGCTTCGACCGCTTCGCCCGCGAGGCGGTCCGCGAGATGAACCGCATCGGCCTGGCCGTCGACCTCTCCGGCGCCGACCGGGACACCGTCCGCCGGGTCCTCGACGTGACCCGCGCCCCGGCCCTGCTCACCCGGGCGGTGCCGGAGGCGCTGCCGGACGACGTGCTGCGGCTCCTCGGGGAGAACGGCGCGGTCTGCATGGTCGCGGTCGGCCCGGACCCGGCGGCCACCGCCGACGTCCTGGACCGGGTGCGGGAGCTGGCGGGACCGGGCTCCACCGGCCTCTCCCACCTGACCGAGGGGGCCGAGGGGTACGTGCCGCTCGTCGCGGAGCTGCTGCGCCGCGACTGGCCGGCCCGCGACCTGGTCGGCCTGGCCCACGGGAACGCGACCCGCGCCCTGCGCGAGACCGAGTTCCTCTCCCGTACGAACCGGATCAGGCCCGTCGCCGCCTGACCCGCCCGCGTACGGCACGGCGAAGGGGCGCCCCCCGGCCCGGGGGCGCCCCTTCGGTGTACGGCTCAGGCGCGCGGGCGGCCCATCGCCCGGTAGGTCCAGCCGGCCGCCCGCCACCGCTCCGCGTCCAGCGCGTTGCGCCCGTCGAGGAGGACCGGCGAGGCGACGGCCGCGGCCAGCTCCGCCGGGTCCAGCTCGCGGAACTCGCGCCACTCCGTCAGGTGCAGCACCACGTCGGCGCCGCGCACGGCCTCAAGCGCCGAGTCCGCGTAGGAGAGCGTCGGGAAGACCTTGCGGGCGTTGTCCATGCCCTTGGGGTCGTAGACGGTGACCTGGGCGCCCTGGAGGTGGATCTGCCCGGCCACGTTGAGGGCGGGGGAGTCGCGGACGTCGTCCGAGTCCGGCTTGAAGGTCGCGCCGAGGACGGCGACCTGGCGGCCCAGGAAGGAGCTCCCGCCGAGGATCTCGCGGGTCATCTCCACCATCTGGCCGCGCCGCCGCATGTTGATGGAGTCGATCTCGCGGAGGAAGGTCAGCGCCTGGTCGGCGCCCAGCTCGCCCGCGCGGGCCATGAAGGCGCGGATGTCCTTGGGCAGGCAGCCGCCGCCGAAGCCGATGCCGGCCCGCAGGAACTTGTCGCCGATCCGCTCGTCGTACCCGATGGCCTCGGCGAGCCGGACGACGTCGCCGCCGGCCGCCTCGCACACCTCGGCCATCGCGTTGATGAAGGAGATCTTGGTGGCGAGGAAGGAGTTGGCGGCGGTCTTCACCAGCTCGGCGGTGGGGAAGTCGGTGACGACGAGGGGCGAGCCCTCGGCGATCGGCGCCGCGTACACCGCGCGCAGCAGCTTCTCGGCCCGCTCGCCGTCCTCCGGGCGGACGCCGACCACGATCCGGTCCGGGTGCAGGGTGTCCTGGACGGCGAAGCCCTCGCGCAGGAACTCCGGGTTCCAGGCCAGCCCGACGCCCTCGGGCAGCAGCCCGGCCAGCCGCTCGGCCGAACCGACCGGCACGGTCGACTTGCCGACGACCAGCGAACCGGCGCGGACGCGGGGGGCGAGGGCGGCGAAGGCGGAGTCGACGTAGCTCATGTCGCAGCCGTAGTCGGCGCGCTTCTGCGGGGTGTTGACGCACACGAAGTGGACGTCGCCGCCGAAGGACTCCAGCTCCTCCCAGGAGGTGGTGAAGCGCAGCCGCCCGCTGGACCCCTCGAAACCGGCCACGTGCTGCGCGAGCAGCTCCTCCAGGCCCGGCTCGTACATCGGGACCCGCCCGGCGGCCAGCATCTCGATCTTCTCGGGCACCACGTCGAGGCCGAGCACCTCGAAGCCCATCTCCGCCATGGCCGCGGCGTGCGTGGCGCCGAGATATCCGGTGCCGATCACGGTGATCTTCAGGGCCATGCGGGACTCCAGTGAACGTCGGGCGAACTGCCTGCCCGAGCATAGTCGGGCCCCGGCGGCGGCCCCCGGCGGGAGCCGCCGCCGGGGCCCGTGAGGGTCACCGGTCGGCTTCGACGGTGACCTTCTGGTCGTTCCTGATCTGGTCGACGAGCTGCTTGACCTTGGGCATGTCCCACTTCAGGGAGTTCTGGGGCGCGCTGCCCGCGAGCGGCATGTTCATCGACTTGCCGTCGCCGCCGCTGATGCCCTTCATCGCGAAGAACATCTGGCCCAGGTCCCACAGGGACATGTCCTTGTCGACGATCAGGGTGTCCAGGCCGGCGCCCAGGGTCGGGTAGAGGCGGAAGGGGTTGAGGATGGTGCCCGGGGTCGCCGCCTGGTGGGCGAGGGCGGACAGGAACTTCTGCTGGTTCTTGGTCCGCTGGAGGTCGGACTGGGCGAAGGCGTAGCGGGTGCGGACGAAGGCGAGGGCCTGCTCGCCGTCGAGGGTCTGCGTGCCGGCCTGGAAGTCGGCGCCCGACTTCTTGTCCTTGAAGCCCTGCTCGATGTTCAGCTCGACGCCGCCGAGCGCGTCCACGATGTTCGCGAAGCCGGCGAAGCCGATCTCCGCGTAGTGGTCGATCCGCAGCCCGGTGTTGAACTCGACGGTACGGACGAGGAGTTCGGGTCCGTCCATCGCGTAGGCCGCGTTCAGCTTGGCGCCGCCGCGGGCCGGATAGGTCTTGCCGGACTCGGAGCCCGCGAAGCTCGGGATCGTCACCCACGAGTCGCGGGGCAGCGAGATCATCGTGTTCCCGCTGGAGCAGGCCGCCAGGATCATCATCGAGTCGGTCCGCTTGCCCTCGGCGGAGCCGGTGTGGAGCTTCTTCTTCTCCTCGGCCGTCATGCCCTCGCGGCTGTCGGAGCCGACGATCAGGTACGTCGTGCAGTCGCCCTCGGCGGGCCGCTCGATGACCTTGGAGAGGTCGACCTCGTTGCGCATCTGGGAGCTCGCCCAGGCATAGGTGCCCACGCCCCAGACGAGGGCGCCGACGGCGAGCACGATCGACCCGATCTTGATCCGCTTGCGCCAGTCCGGCGCGGGGCCGGAGGGGCGGGCGCCGTAGCCGCCGGGGCCGCCGGGGCCCGAGGGGCCTCCCGGGCCGCCGCCCTGCGGGGCGCCGCCGTACACCTGGCCGCTGCTGTAGCCGGAGTCGTACCCCTGGGCCTGGGCCTGGGTGAAGTTCGGGTTGTACGCCTGGCCCTGCTCGTACCCCTGCTGGTACTGCGGAGACTGCGGTCGTCGCTGCGCGCGCCCCATGGGGCGGGCACCGTCGGGCTGCTCAGGCCAGTCATTCATGCGGACCAGTGTGCCGGGCAGGGCTCCGCGCGCGACAGGCCGGGTCGACGATAGGACCGGTGCTGTTGCCAAGCTGATGCAAAGCGGACAGCGTCGATACCCGGCATAAGGTGGAGGGCATGACAGAACAGGTCGACATCCCCGGCAAGCCCACCTCGGCCTCGCGCACCACCCTCAGCCACATCATGACCAGCCACGACACCAACCTCCTGGGCACGGTGCACGGCGGAGTGATCATGAAGCTGGTGGACGACGCCGCCGGCGCGGTCGCGGGCCGCCACTCCGGCGGTCCCGCCGTGACCGCCTCCATGGACGAGATGGCCTTCCTGGAGCCCGTCCGCGTGGGTGACCTTCTTCACGTGAAGGCCCAGGTCAACTGGACCGGACGGTCCTCCATGGAGGTCGGCGTCCGGGTCATGGCCGAGCGCTGGAACGAGTCGACCCCCGCGACCCAGGTCGGCTCCGCCTACCTGGTCTTCGCCGCCGTCGACGCCGACGGCAGGCCCCGCCGGGTCCCGCCGGTCGTCCCGGAGACCGAGCGCGACAAGCGGCGCTACCAGGAGGCCCAGATCCGCCGCACCCACCGCCTCGCCCGCCGCCAGGCCATCAAGGAGCTGCGCGAGCGCCGGGCCGCGGAGGGCTACACCGACTGAGCCCCCGCCGGTCCCCTCCGTACGGCCGCGCGCCCGGGGGTCACGGGCACACCACCTGGTCCCCGGTGACCGCCTCGAACGGCCCCCGCGCCGCCGCGGTCTCCGCCCGCACCGCCGTGACCCCCCGGTACGCCGTCCCCGCCACCACCCGCAGCGTCCCGCCCCGCCCCGGCACAGCCTTCAGCTCCGCGTCCGGCAGCGCCGCCGCCAGCGACTTCGCGGACCGGTCCCAGCGGGGGTCGTACTCGATCAGGGTCCGCTCGCGCTCCGGCCCCGTCCCGGTCGCCGGCGCCCGCGTGGTGTCGAAGCCGGTGCCGTGCAGCGCGTCGTCGACCTTCCGGCCGAGGCCGTCGATCCGGGTCCCGTTGTAGACCTGCACCCGGACCGACTTCGGGTCCACGTCCACCACCACGGCCCGCGCCTCCTTCTTCTCCGGCGCGGCCGGGCGGGCGGCGAGCGGCCGGTCCTCGCGCAGCGCCGCGAAGAGCTTCTGCGCCTTCTCCGCGTCCCACTTCACGGTCGACCCGATGCCCTTCACGGGGAAGTCCATGTCGCCGATGGGCACGGAGACGAACTCGGACGACGCCGGGGTGAAGCCGCGCATCGCCTTCGCCAGCGACAGCAGCTCGTCCGTCCCGAAGCCCTCGTCGGCCCGCACCGAGCCGAGCATCGTCGTCGCCACCTCCCGGAACCGCACCGGGTTGAACAGCACGCCCCCGCTGGTCAGCCGCTCCACGACCGCCGCCAGGAACTTCTGCTGCCGCTGCATCCTGCCGATGTCCGCGGCCCCGTCGATGTGCCGGGAGCGCACGTACTGGAGCGCCTGCCCGCCGTCCAGCTCATGGGTGCCGGCCGCCAGGTCCAGGCCGGTGTACGCGTCCTTCAGCGGCCGGGTCGTGCAGATCTGCACCCCGCCGACCGCGTCCACGGTCCGCATGAAGCTGGTGAAGTCGACCTCCAGATAGTGGTCGATCTTGACCCGGGTCATCGCCTCCACCGTCCGCACGGTCAGCGACGGCCCGCCCTCCGCGTAGGCCGCGTTCAGCTTCACCGGGTGCGCGTGGTGCTTCTCGCCGCTGTTCTGGTCGGTGTGCGCGGGCAGTTCGGCGTACGAGTCCCGGGGCAGGCTGACGACGCTGGCCCGCTCCCGGTCCTCCGAGATGTGCACGAGGAGGACGGTGTCGGTGCAGTGGCAGGGCGCCCCGCCCAGCCGGTACTTCCTCTTCTCCTCGGGCGTGATCCGGTCGCGCCCGTCGGTGCCGACGACCAGCACGTTCATGCCGTTCCCGTCCTGGGGGCGGTTCTTCATGTCCTTGAAGGGGTCGACCCGGGTGATCCCGGTGTCCAGGCCGGAGACCACCGCGTGCCCGATCCCGCCCGCCGCCAGCACCGCCACCGACAGCGCGGTCGCCATCCGCGCCCCCCACCGGGGCCGCCGCCGGGGCCGGCGCGCCGGGACGGGGCCGGCGCGCCGGGGGGCCGGGCGGCGGTCCGGAGTCCCGGCCCGGTGGGGCGGACGGGGAGTGCGGGGCGGTGTGGGCACGGACGGACACCTCCGCGGGTGTGACAGGGGGACGGTGTAGCACCGTAGGCCCATACGATCAGCTGGGAGGGGACCCGCCCCCGGTGGCGCGCGCCGCTGTCCCCCGTTCGCGTTAACGTGCCCGGTCGCCCGGCGCCCCGCCGCCGCGTCCGCGATCATGCGGCCGGTCCGCGCGGGCCCGCACCGTCCCGCCGCCGCGCTTCCGGTACTTCGCGTGTTTCCCGTACTTCCCGTGCTTCCGGTACTTCCCGTGTTTCCGTTACGAACGCCGACGGCCGGGCCCCCGTCGTGGGGAGCCCGGCCGTCGCGCGTGCGGAGAGGACAGGGGTCAGCTCTTGCCGTCCCACTTGTAGACCGAGTAGACGTCCATGCAGCCGACCTTGTCGTCGGCGCCCTCCGGCAGGTCGCCCGCCTCCTGCTTCGGCTTCTCGTAGGCGGTGCCCTCGCGCCAGTCCGCGCCCACGACCAGGGTGATGCCGGTGACCTTGTCGTCGCCGCGGACGGTGGCGGCCGGCAGCCCGAGGGCCGCGGCCACGGACTCGGCGTCGGCGCGCGCCTGTTCGCCGCCGGACTTCGGGTAGGCGACGACCGTGCCCTTGCTCGGCTTGCCGTCCGGCGAGGAGGTGGCCTGCGTGAAGCCCTTCTCCTGGAGGGCGGTGGCGATCTTCTTCGCCCGGCCCTCGACGGCCGGCTCGTCGTTGCCGTCGGTGCCGTTGATGACGGTGACGGCCAGCGAGGCCGGGGCCGCGGCGGTCTTCTTCGGCTCCGGGGAGCCCGTCGCGGTCGGCTTGGCCTGGGCCTTGCCGCCGTTCTTGTCCATGGCCACGTCGTCGCGGAGCATGCCCCAGATCTTGTCCGAGGACGACTTCACCGGCTCCAGCCACTCGTTGGGCCGCTGCGGGTACTCCTTGGTCGGAATGGTGATGGTGGACAGCCGGTCCACCTTCACGTTCTTCAGCTGCATGCCGAGCTCGAACAGCTTGGCCACGGTGCTGATCTCGTCGGAGACCTGGAGCGACCGGGTGCCGGTCTCCGCGAGGCCCATCAGCCGGCCGGTGTCGGTCCAGGCGTTCTGCTCCTGGAGCCGCTTCAGCATGCCGTTGAGGTACATGTGCTGGGCCTTGGCGCGGGCCTGGTCGCTGCCGAAGGCGTGCCGGGTGCGCAGCCACTGGAGGGCCTGCTCGCCCTTGACGTCGGTGGTGCCCGCGGGCAGCTTCAGCCCGGAGCCGCCCTTCTGCATGGCGGTCGACTTGTCCCAGACGCCGGTGTTGACGCAGACCGGGACGCCGCCGACCTCGTCGGCCATGGCGACGACGCCCGCGAAGTCGACCATCATCCAGTGGTCGATGTAGACGCCGGTGAGGCTCTCCCAGGTGGTGAGCGTGCAACCCGGACCGCCGCGCTGGAGCGAGGTGTTGATGGGCTGGTTGTCGGTGGCCGGAAAGGTCTCGCGGCCGTCCTCGCTCTTGCACTGCGGGATGCGCACGACGGTGTCGCGCGGAATGGAGATCAGGGAGGCGTTCTGCCGGTCGGCGGAGACGTGCAGCAGCATCTGCACGTCGGCGAGCGGCTTGCGGTCCTTGTCGTTCCGGCCGCCGCCGAGCTTGATGTTCTTCTCGTCGTTCCGGCTGTCGGAGCCGATGAGGAGGATGTTCAGCGGGGTGTCGCCGAGCGCGTTGGGCGCGGCCTTCTTCACGCCGCTCTCGCCGCCGGCCCGGCCGCCGCTGCGGATGTTGTCGTTGAGGTGCTGGTAGTACAGGTATCCGGCGCCGGCCGTCCCGAGTATCAGGACGGACATGGCGATGGCGGACCAGCGCAGCGCCTTGCGCTTGCCGGCCTTCTTGGCCCGCTTGCGGGCCGCCGCCCGGCCGGCCGCGCCGCCCGCGCCGGTCCCCGTGTCCGTACCGCCGCCGTCACCGCCGCGCCGGCGCGCGGCCCGGCCGCCCGCCGGGCCGGCCCCGTCGGATGCCTCGCCCGGGACGTCGGGGGCGCCGCCCGCGCCGGTCGCCGTGCCGGCGCCGTGCAGGTCGTCGTCCCATCCCCGTTCCCGGGCGTGCGGAACGCTCGGACGCGTCCCCTCCCGTCGCACGCTTTTCTGTCCCACCCCTGGTCCCCTCTTCGGTCAGACGCGCGCCGGACGCCGGTGTTTCCGGGTCACTTGGCGCACACCTGCTTGTCCGCTGCTACTTGTCCCAGATCCTGCGGCGCCTTTGCCGCTCCGGTGATGGGCACCCCCGCGCCCTTGAAGTCGGCGCCGAGCACGAGCGTCATGGGTGCGCGCTCCGCGGCGTCGACGGTGCCCGGCTTGAGGGCCGTGGCCGGAAGACCCATCATGTCCGCGAGCGCGCGGGCCTGATCGGCCTGGTTCGGTGCGTACTCCAGAGTCGTCTTCGCCGCCTTCTCGGGGGCGTTGCTCTTGTTGGTCGAGCGGGTCACGCCCTGCTCGTTCTGGAGCCAGTTGATGGTCGACTGGGCGGCGCCCTGGACGCCGCTGCCGTTGTAGACGTCGACGCGGACCTCGACGGCGGGCGCCCGCTCGCCCTGGAGGAGGGCGGCCTCGGCCTTCGCCTGGGCGCTCTTGGCGTCCTGCTCCTTCTTCTTCACCTCGGTGAGCGAGGTGTCGCTCTGGAGCAGGGCGAAGAGCTGGGGCGCCTTGGTCTCGTCCAGCACCACGGTGACGGGCTTGGGCTCGTCGGGATTGTCCTTGACCGGCAGGGTGGTGAAGGCGATGTTCTTCGTCTCGATCCCGGCGAGTTCGCCGGCCAGGTCCTGGAGCTTGCCGAGGGAGCCGATGCCCTTGTCGACGGTGAGGGCGTTGGTCGCCGCCGACGCGAGGTCGTACAGCTTCGTCGGGCTGGTCAGCGTCTCGTTCGACTTCATCTGCCGGATCATCGAGCCGAGGAACTGCTGCTGGATCTTGATCCGGTCCAGGTCGCTGCGGTTGCCGAAGCTGGAGCGGGTGCGGACGAAGGCCAGGGCCTGCTCGCCCTGGACGGTCGACTCGCCGGCCGGGAGCTTCAGGTGCGACTTGGGGTCGTCCACCGGCTTGTCGACGCAGACCTTCACGCCGCCGACGGCGGTGGTCAGCTCCTTGACGGCGTTGAAGTCGACCATCATGAAGTGGTCCATGGCGAGGCCGGTGATCTCCTCGACGGTGCGCATGGTGCAGCCGGGGTCGCGGCCGGCCTGGCCGAGGCTGACGTTGAAGCGCTCCTTGCGCTGCCCGGGGATGGTGAGGATCTTCCCGTCGGGCTGCCGGGTCTGGCACTCCGGGATGGTGGTGACCAGGTCGCGCGGGATGGAGACCGCCGTGGCGTTCGTCCGGTCCTTGGAGACGTGGAAGAGGATCGTGGTGTCGGCGTGGCCGGCGCTGTTCTTGTCGCCGTAGCCGCCGTTGCCGTCGCCGGTGCGCTTGTCGGTGCCGATGACGAGGATGTTGAACGCCTCGCCCTTGCGGAAGCCGGCGCCCTTCTTCCCGACGGGCTCGACGACGTGGATGTTCCCGTTGAGCTTGTTGTAGAGCGCGTACGCGCCGACCGCGCCGCCCACGAGGACGAAGGCCATCGTGCCGCCGGTCCACAGCAGGGCCTTCTTCTTGCGGTTCGTGCCCTGCTTGCGCTTGCGGCGGCTCTGCGCGGGCACGCGCCCGCCACCGCCGGCGGGCGCGTCCGGCCCGGCGGGGCGGCGGCGCCGCTGGCCGGGGACGGGAGCTTCGCCCGGGAGGGTTCGAGGCCCGCCGGAGCGGGTAGCGGAACCATGGGTACCGGAAGCGGGTCCGTCGGTGCGGGAGGAAGGCCGCCGCTGCTCAGCGGAGTGGTCCAGTCGCAGTTCGTAGTTGCCGGTCTGCGGGTTGAGCACCCACTGGTCGGCGGGATCCACCTCGTCCGCCCGTCCACGGCTGTGCGCGTCCACGGTTCCTGTCCTCCGTCGGTGCCACGCGGGGCGCCTCCCCCAGTGGGCGCCGCTCGATCGTTTCGATCCTGATTGAGTGCGACCACGCGGTCGGGGTGCACCGGATCGCGTCACACTATCCGCCCAGTTCAGCGCGGGGCGACGCCAGTGACAAATTCCACGCCCCTTACAACCGGGCAATTTGCCCAAACCGCATCGGTCATGGCCTTGCCCTTGGTTCTCGCTTTACCCACCGGCCCCTCCACGCCCCGCCCTTCACTCCTCCGGGTCCCTCCGGTCAACCCGCGCACGTGCCCTCCGCGGCGTTCCGGCCGGTGAAGGTCGGCGTCGCGGAGGGGACGGGCGTGTCCGCGTCGTCCGGCTTCCCGTCGGAGGATGCGTTCCGGTCCCGTTCCGGTTCCGCCGGAGCCACCACGATCGGTCTGTCCTCGCGGAGTTGCCGGAAAAGAGTGCTTGCAGCGGGCTGCACCAGTTCGTCCCTGTTCGCGTTGTACGTGTACGGGCGCCGGGGCACCGTCAGGAACTGCACCTTCTCCGTCGGGATCGACCGCATCGCGCGCGCGAGCCCGTACAGGTCGCGCAGCGAGTCGAGCCCCGGGTCGGTCGTCAGCGACTTCGTCGCCGCGTCCAGCACCGGGTACAGCTTCGTCGGGTTCAGCAGCACCCCGTCGCTCTGCACCTTGTTCACCAGCGCCCCGAGGAACATCTGCTGGCGGTCCATCCGCTCGGTGTCGCTGCCGTTCCCGAGCGACTTGCGGGCCCGTACGAAGCCCAGCGCCTGCTCCCCGTTCAGCTTCTGCCGCCCGGCGGGCAGCTTCAGCTTCGCGTCGGGGTCGTCCACCGGCTCCTTGAGGCAGACCTCCACCCCGTCGACCGCGTCCACCATCTTCTTGAAGCCCCGGAAGTCGATCACCATGTGGTGGTCGACGCGGATCCCGGTCAGCTTCTCGACGGTACGGATCGTGCACGCCGTCCCGCCCCACTCGAAGGCCCAGTTGAACTGCGCCAGCCGCTCCCGGGTCCGCTTCCCGTCCGGCGCGCGGCAGCTCGGGACCGTCACCATCAGGTCCCGGGGGATCGACATGGCCGTCGCCGACCTCCCGTCCGCCGCCAGGTGCAGCAGGATCACGGTGTCCGAACGCTGGCTGCCCTCGTCCCGGCCGTACCTGCGGTTCCCCTCGCCGGAGCGGGTGTCGGAGCCGATCAGCAGCACGTTCCGGGCCGCCGTCGCCACGGTGGCCGGGCGCTCCTTCTCGTACCGGCGCAGCTCGGCCTCGGCGGTGGTGTCCGTGGTGATGTTGCCGTCGAGCTTGCGGTAGAACCACCAGCCCGTGCCGGCCGCGCCCAGCAGCGCCACCGAGACCCCGAGCGCCGTCCAGCGCAGCCAGTGCCGCCGGCGCGCGGGGACGGCGGCGGCTCCGGAGGCTTCGGCGGCGGAGTCCTCTTCGGCGGCGGCGCCGTCGGGAGCGGCTTCTCCCGGGACGGCCCCTCCGGGCTCCTGCCGCCCGTCCGGTTCCCGCTCCCGGTCCGGCTCCTGCTCCGGTCCGGGCTCCGGTGCGTCGGGGGTGCCAGCGCGGTCCGTCACGTCGTCAGTCCGTCCTTCGGTGCGTCGGCGGCGCGTCGGCGCCCGGCGTCGCAGAAGGAGACGGCCGAACCCGACGGGTGGTTGTGCGGGGGAGACGACTCTCCCCGGCCGATCATCCACCGGACTCGCGGCGCGGACGCGGGTACGCGGCGCGTCGATCCGCTGAACGGGTGCACCGGAGGTCCGGACGTCCCGCGCGGGAGCGCCGGGCCCCGCGCGGGACGTCCGCGCCGGACCCGACGCGCCGTCAGGCCGCCGCGCGTCAGAGCGCCGTCGCGGTGACCCGCTCGCTCTCGACGCGCTTCTCCAGCGCCTCCGGGGCCAGCGCGGACGGGGCGCGGCACAGCACCACGGAACCGCCCGCCGCCAGCGGCGCGTACAGCCCGGCCGCCAGCCCCTCCCAGGAGTCGTACGGCAGCCCGGACAGCAGCCGGGAGCCGGGGCCGAGCCCCAGCCGCGCCGCGTCCAGCCGGGCCCGCTCGACGAGCTCGGCCCCGGTCAGCTCCGCACCGCCGACGGCGAGGGCGGGCGCGTCCGGATCGACCGGGACGAAGGGGGCGAACCGGTCGCCCTGGCCCGGGACCTCGACCGCGTAGTCCGCGTATCCGGCGGGCGCCGACGGGAAACGGCGCCCCAGCGGCGCCAGGGAGAGCGCGATCCGCTCCCCGGAGCAGGCCAGGCCCGCCTCCAGGCACTCCGGGCCCGCCACCACCAGGTCCGCGCCGGCCGGATCGCCGCCCACCTCGGCGGTCACGCCGACGGAGGAGCAGGCGAGCAGCCAGACGGCGGTCTGCCAGTGCGCGGGCAGCAGCAGCGCGAGCCGGTCGCCGGGCTCGGCGGACAGCTCGCCCTGGAGCAGGTTCGCGGTCTTCGCCACCCAATTGGCGAAGGTGGCGACGGACAATTCCACCCGTTCGCCGGTGGTGTCGTCGTAGTAGGTGACCAGGGGACGGGCGGGGTCCGCGGCGAGCGCGGATCGCAGCAGGTCGGCGGGGGTGCGGTCGCTGGCGTTCACGCCGCACAGGGTACGCGGGCCGCCGCGCCGCCCTGGGCCGTACCGGTGACGGGGTCCCCCGGGCGGCCCGACGCGCCGCGCCGTTCCGGCCGTTCCCCCGGCGCGCGTCCGGCCCGCGGGCTCCGCACGATCGGCCCATGCGTGCCTCACTCGCCTCCACGATCGCCGTCGCCTGCGCGGCTGCGCTCGCCCTGCCGGTCACCCTCGCCGCCCCCGCGGCGGCCACCGCGCGTCCGGCGGCGACCGTTCCGCCACCCCAGCGGGACGAGCCGCCGGGCTCCACCCGCTCACTGCCCCTCGGGCCCCTCGACGGGCCCACCGCACGGGCCTTCGGCACCGCCGCCGACCCGTCCCGCGCCCAGGGCCTGACCCGGCGCGACGTCCGCCCCTTCTCCCTCGTCGGCGTGGTCTGGGACGACCCGGAGGCCGTCCTGCGCGGCACCGTCCAGGTCCGCACCCGCGCCACCGCCGACGGCTCCTGGTCGCCCTGGCAGGACGTCGAGACCCACAACGAGGAGCACGGCGCCGACCCGGCCACCGCCGAGGGCACCGCCCGGACGCTGCGCGGCTCCACCGCCCCGCTGTGGGTGGGCGATTCGGACGGCGTGGAGGTCCGCGTCCGCGCGGCGGACCCCGGGGAGGAAACCGGACACGGTACGGAGGAGGGCGCGGTGGCCGGGGACGGCGGAGCCCGTACGGCCCCGCTCCCCGCCGGACTCCGCCTCGAACTCGTCGACCCCGGCGCGGACCCGGAGACCGGCACCGATGCCGCCCCCGCCGCCCCCGGAGCCCGTACGGCCGCCGCCTCCGCCGCCCTCGACGCCGCCGCCGAACGGGCCGCGAGCGCCGTCAACCGCGCCTACGCCCCCGAGGGCGCCACCGTCATCGAGGCGGAACCCGACCGCACCGCACCGGTCGGCGTCCGGGCCGCGGCGGCGAAGAAGCAGCCCTTCATCGGCCCCCGCCCCCGCATCGTCACCCGCAAGGGCTGGGGCGCCGACGAGCGGATGCGGGAGAAGACCTTCGTCTATACGAAGACCATCAAGGCGGCCTTCGTCCACCACAGCGCCACCGGCAACAACTACACGTGCGCCCAGGCCCCCTCCGTCCTGCGGAGCATCTACCGCTACCACGTCAAGAGCAGCGGCTGGCGGGACTTCGGCTACAACTTCGCCGTCGACAAGTGCGGGACCATTTACGAGGGCCGCGCCGGCGGCGTCGGCAAGCCGGTCCTCGGCGCCCACACCCTCGGCTTCAACACCAACAGCATGGGTGTCGTCGTCCTCGGCACCTTCACCAACAGCACCCCGCCGGCCGCCGCCGTCACCGCCGTCTCCCGCCTGACGGCGTGGAAGCTCGGCCTGCACGGCATCAACCCCGAGGGCACCCAGACCCTCGTCTCCGGCGGTGGCAATCGTTACAAGAAGGGCAGCAAAGTCCGTTTCCACACGATCGCCGGACACCGCGACGGATTCGCCACGGACTGTCCCGGCGGACGTCTCTACGGCAAGCTCGGTACCGCGCGCGCCTCCTCGGCGAAGTACCAGGGACGGCGCTGATGGGGGCACGGAGTCAACCATCTGCATAAACTGACCGGTCATATCGCACGGACGGCCGAAACGGGCGCGCTGACCGGCCCCGGACAGGAAGCAGAGACGACAGGTGACAGAAGCGATCCTCCTGGTCGGTGGCAAGGGCACACGGCTGCGACCGCTCACGGTCAACACGCCCAAGCCCATGGTCCCGGCGGCGGGCGTCCCCTTCCTGACGCATCAGCTCGCCCGGGCCCGGGCCGCCGGCGTCGAGCACATCGTGCTCGCCACCTCCTACCTGGCCGAGGTCTTCGAGCCGCACTTCGGCGACGGCTCCGACCTCGGCCTGCGCCTGGAGTACGTGACGGAGGAGGAACCGCTCGGCACCGGCGGCGCGATACGCAACGTGGCCTCCCGGCTGGACTCGGGCCCGGACGACCCCGTCCTCATCTTCAACGGGGACATCCTCACCGGCCTCGACATCCGCGCCCTGGTGGCCACGCACGCCGACTCCGGCGCCGACGTCTCCCTCCACCTCACCCGGGTCGACGACCCCCGGGCCTTCGGCCTCGTCCCCACCGACGACACCGGCCGCGTCACCGCCTTCCTGGAGAAGCCGCAGACGCCCGAGGAGATCGTCACCGACCAGATCAACGCGGGGGCGTACGTCTTCCGCCGCTCCGTCATCGACACCATCCCCACCGGCCGCCCGGTCTCCGTCGAGCGCGAGACCTTCCCCGAGCTGCTCGCCGCCGGCGCGCACCTCCAGGGCATGGTCGACTCCACGTACTGGCTGGACCTCGGCACCCCGCAGGCGTTCGTCCGGGGCTCCGCCGACCTCGTCCTCGGCCGCGCCCCGTCCCCGGCCGTCCCGGGCCGCTGCGGCGACCGCCTGGTCCTCCCCTCCGCCCGGGTCGCCCCCGACGCCAAGCTGACCGGCGGCACCGTCGTCGGCGCCGACGCGACGATCGGCGAGGGCGCCCGGATCGCGGGCTCCACCGTCCTCGCGGGCGCCGTCGTCGAACCCGGCGCGGTCGTCACCGACTCCCTGATCGGCGCGGGCGCCCGCATCGGCGCCCGTACGGTCCTGACCGGCGCGGTCATCGGCGACGGCGCCCACGTCGGGGCCGACAACGAGCTGCGCGACGGCGTCCGGGTCTGGTGCGGCGCCACCCTCCCGGCCGCCGCCATCCGCTTCTCCTCGGACCAGTAGGCCCGCCCGCCCCCGGGGTCCCGCCGCGTCCGGGACCCCGCCGGGCCCGTCCGGCTACGCTCGGAACCATGGCCGGCCGCTTCACCCCCAGACCCACCCGCCCCACCCTGGCGGACGGCCGTCCCGTCGACCTCCGGCTCACCCTCGGCCCGCTCCGCCGGGGCCCCGGCGACCCCGCCTTCCGGATCACCGACGACGGCTCCTTCTGGCGCGCCAGCCGCACCCCGCACGGCCCCGGCACGCTCCGGGTGCGGGCCGGGGACGACGGCGTCGAGGCGGACGCCTGGGGGCCCGGCGCCGACTGGCTCCGCGACCGGCTCCCCGACCTCCTCGGCGCCGCCGACGACCCCGCCTCCTTCGTCCCCCGCCACCGGCTGGTGCTCGCCGTCCACCGCCGCCGCCCCGGCCTCCGCCTCACCCGCACCGGCCTGGTCCTGGAGTCGCTGGTCCCGTCGGTCCTGGAGCAGAAGGTGACCACGGCGGAGGCGTACGGCTCCTGGCGCGCGCTGCTGCGGCGGTACGGCGAACCGGCCCCGGGCCCGGCCCCCGAGGGCATGGGCGTGATGCCCGACGCCCGCACCTGGGCCCGTATCCCGTCCTGGGAGTGGCACCGGGCCAACGTGGACGGCAGGCGCGCGGCGACGATCGTCCGCGCGGCCCGGGTGGCGCCCCGCCTGGAGGAGGCCGCGCTCATGGACCCGCCGGCCGCCCGCCGCCGCCTGGAACTGGTCCCCGGCATCGGCCCGTGGACCTCCGCCGAGACCGTCCAGCGCAGCCACGGCGCCCCCGACGAGGTCACCACCGGCGACCTGCACCTGCCCGGCATCGTCGGCTGGGCGCTGGCCGGCGACCGGGCCGCCGACGACGCGGCGATGCTGGAGCTCCTCGCCCCCTACGCGGGCCAGCGGCACCGCGCCGCCCGGCTGCTCCTGCTGAGCGGCCGGGTGCCGCCGCGCCGCGCCCCGCGCCGGGCCCCGGGCGACATCACCCGCCTCTGAGCCCGGCCGGGCGCCTCAGCGCACCACCAGGAAGTCCTCCGGGTCCCGGCCCGGCCGCTCCCGGGGCTCCGCCGCCGGGCGGCCGATGGCGACCGCGCCCATCGGATCCCAGCCGTCGGGCAGCCCGAGGACGTCCCGGACGACGTCCCGGCAGAACATCGTGGAGGAGACCCAGGCCGAGCCCAGCCGCTCACCGGCCAGCGCCACCAGGAAGTTCTGCACCCCGGCCCCGGCCGCGACGACGAACATCTCGCGCTCGGCGGCGTCCCGGCGCGGATCGCCGTAGTGGTGGGCGCCGTCCATGACGAGGCAGGGCACGGCGAGGAAGGGCGCCTTGCGCAGCACGTCCCCGCGCCGCACCCGCTTCGCGATCGACTCCTCGGACTTCCCGTCCCGCCGCAGGTCCGCGATCCACGCGTCCCGCATGGCGTCGAGCAGCCGCAGCCGGGACTCCGCCGACTCCAGGAGGACGAACCGCCAGGGGGTGGTGTGGTGCGGGGCGGGCGCGGTGACGGCCGCCGCGACCGCGCGCCGTACGGCCCCCGGGTCGACGGGTTCGTCGGTGAACTCCCGCACCGTCCGCCGCAGCGCCACCGCCTCCCGTACGGCCTCCGAGGTGCCCAGGCGGAACATGTCGCCCTCGGCGGGCCGCACCAGCGCCCGCGCGCCCGGCTCCGCGTCGTCGGCGACGACGTGCGGCAGGCCGCGCACCACGGCGACCGGCAGACCGGTCGCCTTGCCCTTCACCAGGTCACCGGCGGCGGCGAGTTCGTCGGCGGTGGCGACGACGGTCACGTTCAGCTCGTTGCCGTGGGAGTCGGTGACGCCCCGCAGGTCGTCCAGGACCCGCACGCCCGCCGCGCCGATCGCGACGTCGGTCAGCCCGGACCGCCAGGGCCGCCCGAAGGTGTCGGTGACGACGACGCCGACGTCCACGCCGAGCGCCTCGCGCAGCCCGGTGCGGATCCGCAGGGCGGAGGCGTCCGGGTCCTCGGGCAGCAGCAGCACGGTCCCGGCGGGGGTGTTGGAGGCGTCCACCCCGGCGGCGGCCATGACGAGGCCCTGCCGGTTCTGGACGATCCGCAGCGTGCCGCGCCGGGCCACCACCCGGACCGTCTCGGCGTCGATGGCGGCCTCGCGGTCGTCGGCGGCGACGATCCGCCCCTCCGCCTTGCTCACGATCTTGGAGGTGACGAGCAGCACGTCGCCGTCGGCCAGGCCGGGCCCGGCGGCGGCGATCAGCTTCGCCAGGTCGTCGCCGGGCGCGACCTCGGGCAGGCCGGGCACCGCCCACACGCGGTACGCGGGGGACGCGGGGGGCGCGTCGGTCACGCCCGGACCTCCTCGGCCAGCGCGAGCGCCGCCCGCGCCATCGCGGCGGTGGCGTCCTCGTCGGTCATCATCAGCGGCACCGCGCGGCAGGCGATGCCGGCCTCCTCGACGGCGGCGACGGCGTCCGCGTCCACGGTGTCCACCAGCCAGCCGTCGATCAGGTCCGCGCCGTAGTGGCGGGCGACGGCCTGCGCGGTGGACTCGACGCCGACGGCCGCCAGCACCTTGTCGGCCATGCCGCGCACGGGCGCGCCGCCGACGAGGGGGGAGAGGCCGACGACGGGCGCGGGGGCGGCGGCGACGGCCTCGCGGATGCCGGGCACGGCGAGGATGGTGCCGACGCTGACCACCGGGTTGGACGGCGGGAAGAGGATGACGTCGGCCCCGGCGATCGCGTCGAGGACGCCGGGCGCGGGCTTCGCGGCCTCCGCGCCGACGGGCACGACCGCCAGGGCGTCGACGGAGGCCCGCAGCTTCACCCAGTACTCCTGGAAGTGCACGGCCCGCCGCTCGCCGTCGACGTCGATCGCCACGTGCGTCTCGACCCGGTCGTCGGTCATCGGCAGCAGCCGCACGCCCGGCTTCCAGCGGGCGCAGAGCGCCTCGGTGACGGCGCTCAGCGGGTATCCGGCGCCGAGCATCTGGGTGCGGACGATGTGGGTGGCGAAGTCCCGGTCGCCGAGGCCGAACCACTCGGGCCCGACGCCGTACGCGGCGAGCTCCTCCTTGACGGCGAAGGTCTCGCCCTCGCGGCCCCAGCCCTGCTCCTCGTGGATGCCACCGCCGAGGGTGTACATCACGGTGTCCAGGTCGGGGCAGACCTTCAGCCCGAAGAGGTGGATGTCGTCACCGGTGTTGCCGACGACGGTGATCTCCGCGTCGGGCACGGCCCGCCGGAGACCACGAAGGAAACGGGCACCGCCGATGCCGCCTGCCAGAACCACAATGCGCATGGACGGCAGTCTGTCAGGCGGGGACGGCCTCCGGGGCGGCCGGGGCGCCCGGGGCGGGAGGCCCGGCGGGGGCGCACCGCCCCTGGTGCGCCTCGTACATCGGCATCTCGGTGAGGCCGGGGAAGTAGACGTGGAGGCTGACGGCGGGTTCCAGCGAGTCGTTGACGACCTCGTGGACGTGGCCGGGGGCGAAGACCCGCTGGCCGCCGGGGGCGAGGGTGCGCGCGCCCCGGTCCGTACGCTCCGTCAACTCGCCCCGCAGGACGGTGAGGACGCCGGAGGAGCGGCCGTGGTCGTGCGGCCCGCTGCCCTGGCCGGGCACCCAGGACAGCAGCCACACCTCGTAGCCGGGGCCGGTGCGCAGGCGGTGGTACCAGCGGGTGGTGGCGTCGTACTCGACGTACGGGGCCCAGCGGGCGCGGTCGGCGGCGATCTCGCGGGCCAGCCCGGCGAACTCGGCCACGGTGGCGGGGTGCTCGCGCTCGGGCTGGAGCAGGTGCGGGACCTCCATGAGGTCGCCGGCGATCTGAAGGTCGCTGTCCATGTTCATGGGCGGGTTGTTCCTCGGCAGAAACGTAGAGCGGTGGGGGGCCACGGCACGGGAGGGCACGGGGCGACTCGGTGACTCTGGGTGACGCTGGGGGAAGCCGGAGCGCGAGGGCATCAACAGCTGGAACAACAACAGCAACAGCGGTCCTGGACAGCGCGGCGGAACCCACGGGCGTGGGTCGCGGCGGGCGCTGCGGTCGCTGGCATGCCACCAAAGTGGCGGGAGGGGTACCCGACTGTCAACTCAATGACCGATTTGGGGGTAATGTTTCACCTCATCCGGTTGCCCTGGCCGAAGAAAGGTTTGTTCGCCCCCGGACCAGGCAACATGGCGCCACAGCCGCATCCGTGGGCGAGGGTGCGCCACCCGGACCGGTCCGCGCCTCCGTGACCTGACTGTGATCCGGATCGCTTCCCCCGCCGGATCGCAACAAGATCCGCGTCCCGTACGTCCTTCTGGGCAGACGGAGGACGTCATGGGAATCGCCTGCGGCATGTGTCACGGTTTTTGGCGATATGAACACTTTCCGCATACGCTTGGTTCCGCAGAGTGAATACGGGGCCCAATAGCAGATCTCGGCTTGACTCGCACAGAGCACAAACTTGTAATTTCACTCGTGTCGTTCGGCCGTCTCGATCACGGCCACACCACGGGACGCACAAGACAGACGAGGGGCGCAGATGACCGAGTTGTTCCAGGAACTGCTGGTCGAGGACGCGGACGAGGAACTCGGCTGGCAGGAGCGCGCACTCTGCGCGCAGACCGACCCCGAGTCCTTCTTCCCCGAGAAGGGCGGCTCGACCCGAGAGGCCAAGAAGGTCTGCCTCGCCTGCGAAGTCCGCTCCGAATGCCTGGAGTACGCGCTCCAGAACGACGAGCGCTTCGGCATCTGGGGCGGCCTCTCCGAGCGGGAGCGCCGCCGGCTCAAGAAGGCCGCCGTCTGAACCGGCGCCCGGCCGGCGGCCGGCCCGTGAGGAACTCCCGCCGAAAACCCCCGCGAAGACCCCCGACGGTCCGTCCCCCGCACACCAAGCGGGCGACGGACCGTTCTGCGTGAACGGCCGCGCCGCCGGGCTGCCGCGCTTCCGCCGCCCGCGTCGGGTTCGCTGCCGCGCCCCCGCTTTCCTCCCTCTTTCCTTCGGGTTTCCCCCGGCTCTCCCTTTCCCTTCCTCCGCCTTTCCCTCCGGGCGCTTCCCTGGCTCTCCGGCCCCGCCCCCGCCACCCTTTCCTCCCGCCCCTCGCGGGGGCGGGCCCGTTCCCCCCCCGGGAACCCCGGCCTCGGTCCGCCCGGGACCCGGCCCCGGCCCCGCCCCCCGAACCCGGCCTCGGCCCGGGGCTGGGCCGGGTCCGCAGCCCGGGTCCGAGGCCCGGTCCGCAGCCGGTTCGGACCCCGGTCCCGGCGGCTCCGGGCCCCGGTCCGCGCCCCCGGCTCCGGCGTGCCCGCGCCCCGCCCCCGCGCCGCCGTTGTCCACAGGCCGTCATCCACAGGGGCGGACCCCTCCGCGCACAGCCGTTAGTGTGGGCCTCCGTCCGAGACGCTCCCCACGCCCCCCGCGGGCGACCCCGGCCGGAGGGCCCGTAGCTCGATGTCCTCAACTCCTGAGTTCCCCAGGCACGTCGTCACCGCCGTGCTCGTCACCCACGACGGAGCCCGCTGGCTGCCGGACGCGCTCTCCGGGCTGCTCGCCCAGGAGCGCCCGGTGCAGGCCGCGGTCGCCGCCGACACCGGCAGCGCCGACGAGTCCGCACAGCTCGCCGCCGACGCCCTCGGCGCCGACCGCGTCCTGCACCTCGCGCGCCGCACCGGCTTCGGCGCCGCCGTCGACGAGGCCGCCCGCACCGCGCCCCTGCTCGGACCCGAGGACCTGCCCTACCTCAAGCGCCCCAGCGGCTGGGACCCCGTCAGCCGCACCTGGAACGACGAGGCGTACGACCTCCCCGACCTCCCGCACGGCGAACCGGTCCAGTGGCTCTGGCTGCTGCACGACGACTGCGCCCCCGAGCCCGGCGCCCTCGCCGAACTCCTCCGCGTCGCCGACTCCGACGCGGACGCCGCCGTCATCGGCCCCAAGCTGCGCGGCTGGTACGACCGCAAGCAGCTCCTCGAAGCGGGCGTCAGCATCGCCCGCAGCGGACGCCGCTGGACCGGCCTGGACCGCCGCGAGCAGGACCAGGGCCAGCACGACCAGATCCGCTCCGTGCTCTCCGTCTCCACCGCCGGCATGCTGATCCGCCGCGACGTCTTCGAGGAGCTCGGCGGCTTCGACCGCCGCCTGCCCCTCATGCGCGACGACGTCGACCTCTGCTGGCGCGCCCACGCCGCAGGCCACCGCGTCCTCGTCGCCCCCGACGCCGTCCTGCGGCACGCCGAGGCGTCCGCCCGCGAGCGCCGCTCCGTCGACTGCGTCGGCCGCACCGCCGCCAGCCCGCACCGCGTCGACAAGGCCGGCGCCGTCTACACCCTCCTCGCCAACACCCGCGGCGCCGCCCTGCCGTACGTCCTGCTCCGGCTCGTCGTCGGCACCGTCCTGCGCACCCTCGGCCTCCTCCTCGGCAAGGCCCCCGGCCAGGCCGTCGACGAGATCATGGGCCTGCTCGCCACCCTGCTGCGCCCCGAGAAGATCCTCGCCGCCCGCAAGCGCCGGAAGAACCCGGCGGTCGAGGCGAGCGAGCTCCGCCCCCTCTTCCCGCCGCCCGGCGCCACCGTCCGCGCCGCCGCCGAACAGCTCGCCTCCCACTTCGGCGGCGACGAGGCCGACTCAGGATCCCGCCACGGCGCCGTCGAGTCGGGCCCCGGCGGCGACGACGCCGACTTCCTGGAGATCGAGCAGTTCGCCCGGCTCAAGAAGATCGCCCGCAGGCCCGGCCCGGTCCTCTTCGCGCTCCTCCTCCTCGTCTCCCTGGCCGCCTGCCGCAACCTCTTCGCCGGCGGCTCCCTCGCGGGCGGCGTCCTGCTGCCCGCCCCCGACACCGTCTCCGACCTGTGGAACCGGTACGCGGACGCGTGGCACGCGCTCGGCACCGGCGGCACCCAGGCCGCCCCGCCCTACCTGGGCGTCCTCGCCGCGCTCTCCGCCCTCTTCCTCGGCTCCACCTCCACCGCGCTGACCGTCCTCCTGGTCTGCTCGGTCCCGCTGGCCGGCTGCACCGCCTACTTCGCCGCCCGCGGCCTCGTCGGCTCCCGCCTCCTGCTGGCCTGGGGCGCCGTCGCGTACGCCTTCCTGCCCGCCGCCACCGGCGCGCTGGCCACCGGCCGCCTCGGCACCGCCGTCCTCGCGGTCCTGCTCCCGCTGCTCGCCCGCGCCGCCGTCGCCGCCCACGGCTTCAACCGCCCCGACCGCGGCAGCTGGCGCGCCACCTGGGCGTACGCCCTGCTGCTCACCGCCACCACCGCCTTCACCCCGATCGTGTGGCCGCTCGCGGTCCTCCTCGGCCTCGGCGTCCTCGCCGTCCGCCGCGACGACATCACCGCGTACGGGCTCCGCTTCCTGGCCGCCACCGGCACCCCGATGCTGGTCCTGGCCCCCTGGTCGCTCTCCCTGCTGACCAGCCCCTCCGGCTTCCTCCACGAGGCCGGCGCGGACCTGCGCACCGGCACCGCCTCCGCCCTCGACCTGCTCGCCGCGGGCCCCGGCGGCCCCGGCACCACCGGCGGACTCCTCCTCCTCGGCCTGGTCCTCGCCGCGCTCGCCGCCCTGCTGCGCGAGGAGCGCCGCCTCCCGGTCCTGGTCGCCTGGGCCGCCGCCCTCGCCGGCCTCCTCTTCGCCGCCCTGGCCAACGGCGCGGGCGGCACCGGCTGGGCCGGCCCCGCCACCCTCGTCTACGGCGCCGCCCTGATCGCCGCCGGCATGGTCGGCGCCGAGGGCGGCCGCACCCGCGTCGCCGCCCACGGCTTCGGCTGGCGCCAGCCCGTCGCCGCCCTCATCGCCCTCGCCTGCGCCGTCGGCCCCGCCGTCGCCGCCGCCGGCTGGATGATCGGCGGCGCCGACGGCCCGCTGACCCGCCGCGACCCCGTCCAGGTCCCCGCCTTCGTCGCCGAGGAGAGCGGCCAGGAGGACCAGCCCCGCACCCTGGTGCTCGCCGGCGCCTCCGCGGGCGAGGTCGACTACACCCTGGTCCGCGGCTCCGGCGCCCGCCTCGGCGACGCCGAGCTGACCGCCGGCGCCGACCCCGACCCCCGCCTCGACTCCGTCGTCGCCAAACTGGTCGCCGGCTCCGGCGCCGACCAGACCGAGGAGCTGAGCGGCTTCGCCATCCGGTACGTGCTCGTCAAGGACGGCGCCCCGCGCCAGATGAGCCGCGTCCTCGACACCACCCCGGGCCTCTCCCGGCTCAGCCAGCTCGACGGCGCCGCCCTGTGGCGGGTCGACCGCGAGATCGCCCGCGTCATGATCGTCCCGCCCACCGCCAAGGACGCCGCCCCCGCCGGGGCGGACGCCGCCAAGGCCGTCCTGGTGCCCTCCGGCCCGGTCGAGGCCCACACCGAGATCCCGGCGGGCCCCGCCGGCCGCGTGCTGCGTCTCGCCGACCGCGCCGACGAGGGCTGGACCGCCACCCTGGACGGCACCGCCCTCACCCCGACCACCGTCGGCGGCTGGGCCCAGGGCTTCGAGCTCCCCGCCGAGGGCGGCCGCCTGGACCTCACCCACGACGAGCCGTTCACGCACACCGTCTGGATCTGGACCCAGCTCGGCCTCGCCCTCCTCCTCGTGGTCCTCGCCCTCCCCGGCCGCCGCCGCGAGATCGACGACGACCTCCCCGAGGAGGAGGCCGTCCTCCCGGCCCAGGCCGACGGCGACGGCCGCCGCGCCCGCCGCCTGCGCGCCGCCGCCGAGGCGGAAGCCGCCGCCGAGACCCTCCCCGACGACCCGGAGGACCCGCCGCACCCCGCCGGGCCCGCCCCCGTCCCCGCCTCCGTCCCCGGGCAGCAGACCGCCGAGCCGGACGCGTGGGACACCACGGGCCAGGACCCGGCCCACGCCCAGCAGGCGTACGGCCAGGACTACAGCCAGGAATACGGTCAGGAGTACGCCGCCGACCCGTACCAGCAGCAGGCGTACGCGTACCCCCAGCAGGGCTACGACCAGGGCTACGGCCCCCAGGACGGCTACGGCGCCGCCCAGGGCTACGACCCGCAGGGCTACCCCGCGCAGGGGTACGACCCGGCCCAGGGCCACGACCCGCAGGCGTACGACCCGCAGAACCCGCAGGCGTACGACCCCTACGCCGGCTACGGCTACGGATACCCCCAGGGCCACGAGACCGAGCAGCGTCCCGACGGGAGCAGCAACCAGTGAAGCGCACCACCCTCTCCCTGATCGCGGCCGCCACGGCCCTCGCCGCCGTCACCGGCTTCGCCGCGCTGACCGCCCCCGAGGAGCCCGCCGCGGCCGCCGCGGGACCCGCCCCCCAGGCGGCCCGCCTCCCGGTGGAGCGCACCTCCCTGCTCTGCCCCGCGCCCACCTCCTCCGAGGTCGGCGAGACCCTCACCACCGCCTACACCCCGCCCGGCACCGCCCCGGCGGCGGGCGGCGACGGCACGGCCGCCAAGTCCGCCGCCGTCCTCACCCCCGCGCCGAACCCGGGCCCGGCCGGCGGCGCCGGCGCCGACGACAAGAAGAAGGACGACAAGAAGGCCAAGGAGCCGAAGGCCCCCGCCCCGGTCACCGCCCCCGGCAAGCCCGTCTCCACCAAGACCGACGGCCCCGTCGCCCACGGCCTCACCGGCACCGCCACCGGCGCCCTCGCCCCCGGCTGGACCGTCCAGCAGACCACCCTCGTCCCGGCCGGCTCCGCCCGCGGCCTCCTCGGCGTCGCCTGCTCCGCCCCGGACACCGACTTCTGGTTCCCCGGCGCCTCCACCGCCAAGGGCCGCGCGGACTACATCCACCTCACCAACCCCGACGACACCCTCGCCGTCGCCGACATCGAGCTGTACGGCCCCGAGGGCAAGCTGAAGACCTCCATCCCCGAGGGCGTCCAGGTGCCGCCGCGCGCCACCGTCCCGGTCCTCCTCGGCCCGCTCCTCGCCGAGGGCTCCCAGGAGATCCTCACCGCCCACGTCACCACCCGCAGTGGCCGGGTCGGCGCCGTCCTCGGCGCCGCCGCCGACGGCCTCGGCAGCGACTGGCTCGCCGCCTCCGCCGACCCCTCGCCCAGCGCCGTCCTCCCCGGCATCCCGGCCGACGCCACCGGCGTCCGCCTGATGGCCCTCGCCCCCGGCGAGTCCGACGCCAACCTGAAGATCCAGCTGGTCACCCCCAGCGGGAAGATCGTCCCGGCCGCCGGGGACTCGCTGCACGTCAAGGCGGGCATGACCGCCTCGATCGACCTGCCCGAGCTCAACCGGGGCGCCGCCGGCTCCCTGCTGCTCACCCCGGCCGACCCCAAGAAGCCGGTGCCGGTCGTGGCCGCGCTGCGGGTCCTGCGGGGCAAGGGCGAGGCCCAGGAGACGGCCTTCGTGCCGGCCGCCGCGCCCGTCACCGCCCGCGCCACGCTCGCCGACAACCGCGCCCAGGGCACCACCCTGGTCCTCAGCGCCCCCGACGCCGCCGCCCAGGTGAAGGTCACCGCCTCGGCCGGCACCGAGGGCGGCACCCCCGCCACCCGGACCGTCGACCTCAAGGCGGGCACCACGACCGTCCTCGCGGACCTGGCGCCCAAGGACGTCAAGGGCAGCTTCGCGCTCACCGTCGAGACGGTCTCGGGCGGCCCGGTCCACGGCTCGCGGATGCTCGCCGTCACGGAGGAGGGCGTCCCGATGTTCACGATCCAGAACCTCGTCGACGACCGGGGCACCGTCCGGGTCCCGACCGCCCGCCAGAACCTCGGCGTCCTCGACTGACCCCGACGGCCCGGCCCGCGCCCCCGCGCGGCGCCCGGTGTCCGCACCCCCGAGCCCCGCGCCCGCACCGGACGCGGGGCTCGGCCCTTCACGAGACCCGGCCACGAGACCCGGCCACAGGGCCCGGCCACGGGGTCCGGTCACGAGACCCGGCCACGAGGTGCGGCGCCTTCCCGTACCGACAGAACCCGTACCGGGTCCCGTACCGAGGGAGGCTCAGTCCTGCCCGTACCGGGGGTCGACCGACTCGGGGGAGAGGCCCAGCAGCTCGGCGACCTGCTCGACCACGACCTCGTGGACCAGCGCCGCACGCTCGTCTCGCGTCTTGGAGCGCAGCTCGACCGGCCGCCGGTAGACGACCACCCGGGCGGGCTCCCGCTTCTCGGCCGGCGTCGAACCGCCCAGCGGCACCGACTCGCCCGGCACCGGCGGCGGCACGTCCATGATCATGAACTCGACGTCCTGGAGCTGCGGCCAGCGCCGCTCCAGCCGCTCCACCGAGTCCAGGACCAGATCGCGGAAGGTGTCCGCACGGCTCACGGAGAGCGGGACCTGCGGCGGTGCGACCGGCCCCCGCATGCCGCGGCCGTGCCGGTCGCGGCGGCGGACCCGCGGCTCGGCCGGAGGCTGCGCGGAGCCCTGCGGGGGGCTCGGCGGCACGGGCGGCCCAGGAGTGTCCATCACTGACGCAGCGTAACTCTCCTGGGTCACTCCGCACCGTGGCGCGTCCCCGCCGGACGCCGGGTTCCGGCCCCCGGTCCCCGCCACCCGCTGTCCGAACCTGAACAATCCGGGCGGTCAAGGGCACGATTCGGGAGCGGTCGAGGATCGGCCATCTGGCCGCGCCTGACCGGAAACCCTCGTTCGGCTGTCCGGATCGGCCTCCGCCCGACCCCCCTTGGAACCGCTCGTCCGCAGGTCGGAACGGCCCTCACCCGAAGGGGGGTGTCGGACGTCACACCGCGACACGGTGGAGTGACCTGGGGGAGAGTCGTCGCGGCCCGCTCAAGAGTGCGGTACCGTCCAACGTCGTGAGCCCTGTACGTCGCTGTTCGCGCACCGCGTGCGGCCGCCCTGCCGTCGCGACACTGACGTACGTCTATGCCGACTCGACCGCGGTCCTCGGCCCGCTCGCCACTTACGCCGAGCCCCACTGCTACGACCTGTGCGCCGAGCACAGCGAGCGCCTCACCGCCCCGCGCGGCTGGGAGGTCGTGCGGCTCTCCGACGGATCCGCCCCCGGCCGCCCCAGCGGCGACGACCTCGAAGCCTTGGCCAACGCGGTCAGGGAAGCGGCCCGCCCCCAGGAGCGCGCCGCCGAGCCCGGCGGCAAACCCGGCACCGGACGCAACGGCGACCCCATGGAAGTGGGTCGCCGGGGCCACCTCCGCGTCCTGCGCTCCCCCGACAACTGACACCGTCCGCCTCCGCGGCACGGGACCGCGCCCCGTTCCGATCCGCCGCCAGGGGGATCGTTCCTCCGCCGACCGACGGCGGATACCGGCCCCCGCGGACCGCCGCCGGGGTGCCCCGTCCCGCCCCCGGGTAGTTTGGGCGTTCCGTACGCGCGCCGCACACGCGTGCCGAGAACTCAGGAGGGTGGATCCGTGACTGCCGATCTGTCGCAGATCGTGAAGGCGTACGACGTCCGCGGGGTGGTCCCGGACCAGTGGGACGAGCGGCTCGCCGAGCTGTTCGGCGCCGCCTTCGTCCAGGTGACCGGAGCCGACGCGATCGTCGTCGGCCACGACATGCGCCCCTCGTCGCCCGGCCTCTCCGACGCCTTCGCGCGCGGCGCGACCCGCCTCGGCGCCGACGTCACCCTCATCGGGCTCTGCTCCACCGACCAGCTGTACTTCGCCTCCGGCAGCCTCGGCCTGCCGGGCGCCATGTTCACCGCGTCGCACAACCCGGCCCAGTACAACGGCATCAAGATGTGCCGCGCCGGTGCCGCCCCCGTCGGCCAGGACACCGGCCTCTCCGACATCCGCGCCCTCGCCGAGCGCTGGCTGGAGGAGGGCGCCCCCGAGGCCGCCGCCACCCCCGGCACCGTCACCGAGCGGGACACCCTCGCCGACTACGCCGCCCACCTCAAGGCGCTGGTCGACCTCACCGCGATCCGCCCCCTCAAGGTGGTCGTCGACGCGGGCAACGGCATGGGCGGCCACACCGTCCCCACCGTCCTCGACGGCCTCCCGCTCGATGTCGTCCCGATGTACTTCGAGCTCGACGGCACCTTCCCGAACCACGAGGCCAACCCCCTCGACCCGAAGAACATCGTCGACCTCCAGGCCCGTGTCCGCGCCGAGGAGGCCGACCTCGGCCTCGCCTTCGACGGCGACGCCGACCGCTGCTTCGTCGTCGACGAGCGCGGCGAGCCGGTCTCCCCGTCCGCGATCACCGCCCTCGTCGCGGCCCGCGAGCTGGCCAAGCACCCCGGCGGCACGGTCATCCACAACCTGATCACCTCCTGGTCCGTCCCCGAGGTCGTCCGCGAGCACGGCGGCACCCCCGTCCGCACCCGCGTCGGCCACTCCTTCATCAAGGAGGAGATGGCGAAGTCCGGCGCCGTCTTCGGCGGCGAGCACTCCGCGCACTACTACTTCAAGGACTTCTGGAACGCCGACACCGGCATGCTCGCCGCGCTCCACGTCCTCGCCGCTCTCGGCGGCCAGCCCGGCCCGCTCTCCGAGCTGACCGCCGCCTACGACCGCTACACCGGCTCCGGTGAGATCAACTCCACCGTCGCCGACCAGGCCGCCAGGACCGCCGCGATCAAGGCCGCGTACGAGCACCGCGACGGCGTCACCCTCGACGAGCTCGACGGCCTCACCGTCACCACCGCCGACTGGTGGTTCAACCTCCGCGCCTCCAACACCGAGCCGCTGCTCCGCCTCAACGTCGAGGCCCGCGACGAGGCCACCATGACCGCGGTCCGCGACGAGGTCCTCGCCCTCGTCCGCGCCTGACCCGCCCGCCGCCGGGGCCCCGGGGGAAGACCGCTCGCCGAGCCGCGTCCCCCCGCCCCCGGCGGTAGGCTGACCAGCACTGTTCTCTGGTACGAAGGGACACCCCATGCCGCTCGAAGCCGGCCTCCTGGAGATCCTGGCCTGCCCGGCCTGCCACGCTCCGCTGAACGACCGCACGGCCGACGAGACCCCCGAACTGGTCTGCGCCTCCGCCGACTGCGGCCTCGCCTACCCGGTACGCGACGCGATCCCGGTCCTCCTCGTCGACGAGGCCCGCCGCCCCTCCTGACCGGGGGCCCTGGCCCGGCCGGACGGATGCTCCGGACCACTGGATTTTGGATCCCGGATCCCGACTTCTGGATCCGGCGTCCGGAATCCCGGATCCAATGCTCCGGATCCCGGATCCTGCATTACGGCTCCTGGATTCCAGATCCATGGTCTTGGATCCAAGATCCGCGATCGTGGATCCAAGGTTCAGGATCCAAGTTCCACGACCTCGGATTCCGGATCCCGGATCCAAGCTCCTGGATCCTGGATTTTGGATCCGAGATCCCGGACCTTGGATCCAAAATCCTGGCTCCAAGCCCGGCCACCAGCACCAGGACATCCAGGCCGACAACCCCGGCCGACCCCTCAGGCCAGCCACCCTGGGCCCCGGACCAGGCGCCCTGGCCGGACATCCTCGACCCGGACCCCGCCCCGGAGGCCCCCATGCTGGACGAGACCCTGCTCGACGCGCCGGACGCCCTCGCCCTGGCCGACCGCCGCGGCCTCCTGCGCGGCGCCGCCGAAGCGGGCGCCCGGGTCAGGACCGCCGCACGCCACGCCGCGGAGGCCGGCATCGCCGCCCTCCGCCCCGAGGGCCGCCCCCGTGCCGTCCTCGTCGCGGGACCCGGCACCGCCGCCGCGGGCGTCGCCGACCTGATCGGGGCCCTCGCCGGAGCCTCCGCCCCCGTCGTACGGCTCGCGCCCACCGGCGTCGCCCCCGCCGCCGGCGCCCTCCGCTGGGCCCTCCCCGGCTGGGCCGGCTCCGTGGACCTCCTGCTGCTCCCCACCACCGACGGCTCCGAGCCCGGCCTCGCGCTCCTCGCCGAGCAGGCGTACCGCCGCGGCATCACCGTCGTCGCCGTCGCCCCCCGCGACTGCCCCCTCTCCGAGGCCGTCAGCGGCTCCCGCGGCCTTTTCGTCCCCATGGCGATGGCCCCGCACGAGCAGCCCGACGAGTACGGCGAGAACCTCGCCGCCAGCCCCGGCGCCCTCTGGGCCCTCTTCACCCCGCTCCTCGCCCTCCTCGACCGCGTCGGCCTCCTCGAAGCGCCGCCCGAGGCCCTGGAGCGGGTCGCCGACCGCCTCGACCGCACCGCCGAACGCTGCGGCCCGGCCATCGCCACGTACTCCAACCCGGCGAAGACCCTCGCCACCGAACTCTCCGAGACCCTCCCGCTCGTCTGGACCGAGGGCGAGGCCGCAGGACCGGCCGGCCGCCGCTTCGCCGCCGTCCTCGCCGAACTCGCCGGCCTCCCGGCCCTCGCCGCCGAGCTTCCCGAGGCGCTCCCCGCCCACGGCGTCCTCCTCGCCGGCGCATACGCCGCCGCGGCCGACCCGGACGACTTCTTCCGCGACCGTGTCGAGGAGCCCCAGGCCCTGCGCGCCCGCGTCGTCCTCCTCCGCGACCGCCCGGCGGGCGGCCTCAGCGCCGCCCCCGCCGCCCGCGAACTCGCCCTCGGCCACGACACCGCGCTCAGCGAGCTGGAACCGGAGGAGGGCGACCCGCTGGAGACCCTCGCGGAGCTCCTCGCCGTCACCGACTTCGCCGCCGTCTACCTCTCCCTCGCCACCCCGGCCCACCCCGCCCCCTGACCCCCGCCGACCCCACCGGGAACCAGGAACGGGCCACCGGGCACCGAGCCCGGAGAAACCGGCCACCGGGAACCAGGCCCCGGCCCCGGAGGAGCACGGAGTACGGCGCGCCGCACACCGAACCCGAGGCGCGACACCTTCGCGCACACCCCCGGGCCGCACCCGTGCGCACACCCCCGCGCACGCCCCCGGCCACCCCCGCGCCAGGTCCCGGACCCCCGCCCGTCACCCGCCCCCTGTCACCTGGCGTCTGACACCGTCAGACCCGGCACCGCGCCGCCGCGTCCGGCACCGTCATCACCACCGTCCCCGCCCCGAGGAGCTGGAAGGCACCATGGACCGCCTCGTCAACACCGTCCGCCCCTACGCCTGGGGATCCACGACGGCCCTCCCGGAGCTGCTCGGCACCGCCCCCACCGGCGAGCCGCAGGCCGAGTTGTGGATGGGCGCCCACCCCGGCGGTCCCTCCCTCACCCCGCGCGGGCCGCTCGACGAGCTGATCGAGGCCGACCCCGTACGCGAACTGGGCGCCGCCGCCGAGGCGAAGTTCGGCCCCCGCCTGCCCTTCCTCCTCAAGGTCCTCGCCGCCGGCGCCCCGCTCTCCCTCCAGGTCCACCCCGACCTCGACCAGGCCCGTGCCGGATACGCCGCGGAGGAGGCCGCAGGCATCCCGCTCGACGCCCCCCACCGCACGTACCGGGACGCCAACCACAAGCCCGAGATGATCTGCGCCCTCACCCCCTTCGAGGGCTTCTGCGGCTTCCGCGCCCCCGCCGACGCCGCCGACACCCTCGCCGCCCTCGGCGTCGACTCCCTCAAGCCCTACGCGGACCTCCTCCTCGCCCACCCCGAGGACGCCGCCCTCCGCGAGGTCCTCACCGCCCTGCTCACCGCCGACCCGGCGGAGATGGCCGGGACCGTCACCGAGGCCGCCGAGGCCGCCGCCCGGCTCGGCGGCGCCCACGCCCCGTACGCCGTCCTCGCCCACCACTTCCCGCGCGACCCCGGCGTCATCGCCGCGATGCTGCTGCACCACATCCGGCTCCAGCCCGGCGAGGCCCTCTACCTCGGCGCGGGCGTCCCGCACGCCTACGTCTCCGGCCTCGGCGTCGAGATCATGGCCAACAGCGACAACGTGCTGCGCTGCGGCCTCACCCCCAAGCACGTCGACGTCCCCGAACTCCTCCGGATCGTCCGCTTCGACCCCGCCGAGCCCGCCGTGCTCCGCCCAGAGGCGTCCCCGACGGGAGAAGAGGTCTACGAGACCCCCATCGACGAGTTCCGCCTCTCCCGCTTCGTACGGTCCGAGGGCGCCGCCCCCACCGACCTCACCACCGGCACCCCGCAGATCCTGCTCGCCACCGCGGGCCGCCCCACCGCCGGGGCAATCCCCCTCACACCGGGCGAATC
The DNA here is from genome assembly GCF_014650175.1 of Streptomyces termitum. GTDB lineage: Bacteria > Actinomycetota > Actinomycetes > Streptomycetales > Streptomycetaceae > Streptomyces > Streptomyces termitum. Next base: position 3,984 of record NZ_BMUL01000011.1, on the reverse strand, counting down.
CGTCTTCGTCCCGGCCGGTGAATCCGTCGAACTCTCCGGAGCGGGCACGGTGTTCCGCGCCACCGTCGTGGCCTGATGCGACAATGACCGGCCGTACGGCCGCCCGGCCGGAGCACCGACGAAGGGAACAGGCAGACCGATGAGCGCGTCAGGCGGAACCAAGGCGATCGTGGCGGCCCTCGCCGCCAACCTCGCGATCGCCGTAGCCAAGTTCGTGGCGTTCCTCTTCAGTGGCTCGTCGTCGATGCTGGCCGAGAGCGTCCACTCGCTCGCCGACTCCGGCAACCAGGGCCTCCTCCTGCTCGGCGGCAAGAAGGCCCAGCGCGAGGCCACCCCCCAGCACCCCTTCGGCTACGGCCGCGAGCGGTACATCTACGCCTTCCTCGTCTCCATCGTCCTCTTCTCCCTCGGCGGCATGTTCGCGCTCTACGAGGGCTACGAGAAGATCAAGGAGCCGCACCCGATCGAGGCCTGGTACTGGCCGGTCGGCGTCCTCGTCTTCGCGATCATCGCCGAGTCCTTCTCCTTCCGCACCGCGATCAAGGAGTCGAACGAGATCCGCGGCAACCTCTCCTGGAAGGAGTTCGTGCGCCGCGCCAAGGCCCCCGAGCTGCCCGTCGTCCTCCTGGAGGACTTCGGCGCCCTCATCGGCCTCGTCCTCGCCCTCGGCGGCGTCGGCCTGGCCCTCGCCACCGGCGACGGCGTCTGGGACGGCATCGGCACCCTCTGCATCGGCGTCCTGCTCGTCCTCATCGCCTTCGTCCTCGCCGCCGAGACCAAGTCGCTGTTGCTCGGCGAGTCCGCCGGCCTCGACGAGGTCAAGAAGATCGAGGACGCGATCGTCGACGGCGACACCGTGACCCGCCTCATCCACATGCGCACCCTCCACCTCGGCCCGGAGGAGCTCCTCGTCGCCGCCAAGGTCGCCGTCCAGCACGACGACTCGGCCACCGAGGTCGCCCAGGCCATCAACGATGCCGAGGCCCGCATCCGCGCCGCCGTCCCGATCGCCCGGGTGATCTACCTGGAGCCCGACATCTACAGCGACTCCGCCGCCGCGACCGGCTCCAACCCGGCCAAGAGCCCCGGCGGCACCGGCCACTGAGCCCGCCGCCACCCGGCACACCCCGCAGACTCCACGGACCCCACAGACCTTCGTACGCCTCCCGTACGAACCCCCGCACCACCCGCCGAACACCCGGCCGAGGCCCCCGGAGCGCACCGCGCCGCCCCGGGGGCCTCACCCGTGCGGACTGTGGTCCGTGCGGCCGATCGGTGTAGATTCGAGACGAGCCAGACGTCGCTGCTGATGGCGGTCGGGCGGTTCCCCAGGGGACCGGCCGAGGGAGAGAGGGCCTCCGACGACTGCACCGCGCACCACCCGGGCATTCGTGTGCCCGCAGGTGCCTCGACCGCGGTGTCAGGCGCCACCGACCGACCCTCGCCCATCCGATCCACGAGGAGCAGCACCCGTCATGACGACTGCCGCACAGCAGGACTTCAAGGTCGCCGACCTGTCCCTGGCCACGTTCGGCCGCAAGGAGATCACCCTCGCCGAGCACGAGATGCCCGGTCTGATGTCGATCCGCCGCGAGTACGCCGCGGCGCAGCCGCTGGCCGGTGCCCGGATCACCGGCTCGCTGCACATGACCGTGCAGACCGCCGTCCTCATCGAGACGCTGGTCGCCCTCGGCGCCGACGTCCGCTGGGCCTCCTGCAACATCTTCTCCACCCAGGACCACGCCGCCGCGGCCATCGCCGTCGGCCCGAACGGCACCCCGGAGAACCCGCAGGGCGTCCCGGTCTTCGCCTGGAAGGGCGAGACCCTGGAGGAGTACTGGTGGTGCACGGAGCAGGCCCTGACCTGGCCGAACACCCCCACCGGCGGCCCGAACATGATCCTGGACGACGGCGGTGACGCCACCCTCCTCGTCCACAAGGGTGTCGAGTTCGAGAAGGCCGGCGCCGCCCCGGACCCGGCCACCGCGGACAGCGAGGAGTACGGCTACATCCTCCGCCTCCTCAACCGCACCCTTGCCGAGTCCCCCCAGAAGTGGACCCAGCTCGCGTCCGAGATCCGCGGCGTGACCGAGGAGACCACCACCGGCGTCCACCGTCTCTACGAGATGATGCAGGCCGGTACCNAAGTACGGCTGCCGCCACTCGCTGATCGACGGCATCAACCGCGCCACCGACGTCCTCATCGGCGGCAAGACGGCGGTGGTGTTCGGCTACGGCGACGTCGGCAAGGGCTGCGCCGAGTCGCTGCGTGGCCAGGGTGCCCGGGTGATCGTCACCGAGATCGACCCCATCTGCGCCCTCCAGGCGGCGATGGACGGCTACCAGGTCGCCACCCTCGACGATGTGGTCGAGACCGCCGACATCTTCATCACCACCACGGGCAACAAGGACATCATCATGGCCTCGGACATGGCCCGGATGAAGCACCAGGCGATCGTGGGCAACATCGGTCACTTCGACAACGAGATCGACATGGCGGGTCTGGCGAAGATTCCGGGCATCGTGAAGGACGAGGTCAAGCCGCAGGTCCACACCTGGACCTTCGAGGACGGCAAGGTCCTGATCGTCCTGTCCGAGGGCCGTCTGCTGAACCTGGGCAACGCCACCGGCCACCCGTCCTTCGTGATGTCGAACTCCTTCGCGGACCAGACGCTGGCCCAGATCGAGCTCTTCACGAAGCCGGAGGAGTATCCGACGGACGTCTACACGCTGCCCAAGCACCTGGACGAGAAGGTCGCCCGTCTCCACCTCGACGCGCTCGGCGTGAGGCTCACGACCCTCCGCCCGGAGCAGGCCGCCTACATCGGCGTCCAGGTCGAGGGCCCGTACAAGCCGGACCACTACCGCTACTGATCCCCTCCGGATCTCCGCAGCGCACCCCAGCAGGCCCCCGGCACCCCGTGCCGGGGGCCTGCCCCGTCCCTCCGACCCACCCGAGGACCCATGCCCCGCGGCCGCTACTCGCTCCACGACCCGCACGACCACACCCCCCTCGGCGAGGAGCACTTCCACTGCGCCCCCGGCCCTTCCGGCTGGCGGTACGTCTCCCGGCTCACCACCCCCGCCGGCGAACACCGTGGCTCGGCCGACCTGGCGATCGACGGGCTGGGCCGCCCGATCCGCCTGGAACTCCAGTCCGGCGGCTGGCAGGTCCGCGCCGCCGCCCTCGACGGCGTCACCTGGGTCCGCACCGACCCCACCGGCGCCGAGGCCACCGAGGGAAACGTCCGCGCCCACGCCTTCACCGGTACGTCCCCGGCCTTCCTGGTCGCCCTGACCCGCCTCCTCCGCCTCACCCCGGATTCCCCCGGAACCCGCGTCCGGCTGGTCGCCTTCACGGACCCGGTCCTCGCCCCCCTCACGGTCGACCAGTCCTGGACCCTGCTGAAAAGCGCGGAGCACCCCACGGACACCGGCCCCCTGACCGTCGACGAGTACCGGGTCGACACCCTCGACACGGGGGAGCGGCACACCGTTCACATCGCCGGCGACGTCGTCCTCGCGGCCCCCGGCATCGAACTGGAAGACCTCGACACCCCGCCCTCGGTCTTTCCCCCCGACTTTCCCCCGGCCGGCTGAGCCGCCCGATGTGCGAGGCACCCTGACGAGCTGCTAGGGTCCTCCAGTACCCACAAAAGCCGTTGACACGGCATGCGTGGGGAGGTAGATTCGTGTGGTTGCCTGGAGTTGGACAAACTCGGCAGCAATCAACTAGAGTCTGACTCACTTCCGATTCTCATCTTCGAATCACGAAAAGCCGCCGATTAGGTAGCCGGAAATGGTTCTGATAAAGTCGGAAAGCGCCGGAAGGCCCCGAGGAAAGAAAAAGAATCGGGACCGGAAAGCACCGAGGAAATCGGATCGGAAAGATCTGATAGAGTCGGAAACGAAGGAAGCGCCCGGAGGGCCCGGAAACGGGACTGAAGGAAGCGTCCGCACCTTGAGAACTCAACAGCGTGCCAA
>NZ_BMUL01000010.1 GCF_014650175.1 Streptomyces termitum | reverse complement strand
GCGGCTGGCGATGACGCCGGGGCTGTCCTTGGCGGCCTTCGCGGCGCGGCGGGCCTCCACCCGCGACAACCCCCGCCCACCCGGTATGCCGCCCGGACTCCCGCCCGGCGCGGTGCCGGTGCGACGGCGGCTCCCGCCCCGGCCCCGCCGTGCGGCCGCCTTGCGCCGCTCCGCGCGCCCCGGCCCGGGAAGGGCCCCCGGAGCCGGGGGAGGGGCCGGGGACGTCGTCGTACTGCCCGCTGAACCGGGAGGCGGCGCGGTGCGGCGCCTGCGCCCCGTCCCGCCGTGTGCTCCGTTCCGGCCGGGGTCGCCCCGCCATGGCATGTGCTACTGCCTCCTGTTGTTCTATGGCATCAACAGGAACTCTATATGTATGTGTCGGTGAGGTGTCACAACGTGCCCCGGGAGGTGCCGGGTTCCGCGCCGTGGAGGGCGAGCGCCCCGGAGGGGCAGAGTCCGACCGCCATGCGCACGGCCGCGAGGCGGTCGGCGGGCGGCTCGCCGTACAGGGGGAGGACGAGGCCCTCGTCCGGGTCCTGGTCGAAGACGTCCGGCGCGGTCATGGCGCACATGCCGGCGCCGATGCACCGCTCGCGGTCGGCGGTCAGGCGCGGCGCGCTCACCGGGCGTCCCAGGCGACCGGGAGGCTCTTCACACCGAAGATGTCCGCGCTCTCCGGGCGCAGGGCGACCTCCGACGCGGGTACGGCCAGGCGGAGCGTCGGGAAGCGGTCGAGCAGCGCGCGGAACGCCACCCGCATCTCGACGCGGGCCAACTGCTGCCCCAGGCACTGGTGGATGCCGTGGCTGAAGGCCAGGTGCCCGCCCGCCTGCCGGCCGAGGTCGAGCGCGTGGGGGTCGGCGAAGCGGCCGGGGTCCCGGTTGGCGGTGTGGTACGACAGGACGACGGTCGTGCCCGCCGTGATGGTCCGCCCGCCCAGCTCGACGTCCTCCAGAGCCGTGCGGTGGAAGGTCTTGGCGACGGTCAGGTACCGCAGCAGCTCCTCCACGGCCCCGTCGGTGAGCGCGGGGTCGGCGCGCAGCGCGGCCAGCTGGTCCGGGTGGCTCAGCAGCGCGAAGGTGCCGAGGGAGAGCATGTTCGCGGTGGTGTCGAAGCCGGCCGCCAGGAGGATCAGACTGATGCCCTTGAGCTCCTCGTCGGTCAGGTCGCTGTCGGTGAGTTCGCTGAGGATGTCGTCGGTGGGGTGCGCCCGCTTGGCGGCCACGAGGCGCGCGAGGTACTCCTGGGTCGCGGTGTAGGCCGCGATCAGCTCCTCGTCGCTCACCTCCCCGCCCATGAACATGTCGATCTGCTCCTGGAAGGACGCCCGGTCCTCGTAGGGCACGCCGAGGATCTCGCAGATCACGATGGTGGGGATGGGCTTGGCGAACGCGGTCACCAGGTCCGTCGGCGGCCCGGTCTCCTCCATGGCGTCCAGGCAGTCGGCGGTGATCCGCTCGATCCGCTCGGTCAGCATCCGCATCCGCCGCACGGTGAACTTGCCCACCAGGGGCTTGCGGTACCGGCTGTGATCGGGCTCGTCCATGAGGAGGAACTCGCCGGGCGGCGCGGGCGGCAGCGCGAAGTCGACGACGTTCATGAGGTCCTTGCGGGAGCTGAACCGGGGGTCGGCCAGCACCGAGCGCACCGCGTCGTACCCGGTGACCATCCAGCCCGGCTTGCCGCCGGGGTGCGTGTAGCGGCTGATCGGGCCGTGCGCGCGGGCGTCGAGCAGTTCGGCCGGCGGATCGAAGGGGCAGCCGGACCGGCGCTCCGTCGGAAGCGCCGCGACGGTGTGCGGGGATGCGTTCATGATCTGTCCTCGTCTCGCGGTGCGATGTGCTTCAACTTTCTGGAAAGCTACGTTGCGTTCATGATCCCAGCAATGCCCTTTTCCTCTTTCTCCAGTTGAGAGAAGGGAAATTGATGCAATGACAGGTGAGGTGAATGCAACGAGCCGTTGCGATGGGCTAGTTGCTTGCACCGGTCGCCGGACGGCGGGGCCGTATGATCGCGTCTCCTGTCGGAAGGAGCGGCCGGGGAACCGGCGAGGGCGGAGAGAGATGACCACGAGGACCCCTGCCGTCGACCGTGAACTCGTCGAGGCCGCGGCGCACGTCGCGCGCACGCGCTGCCGGGGCGACCACCACACCATGGCCGCCGCGGCCCGCGCCCGGGACGGCCGGATCGTCACCGCGGTGAACGCCTACCACTTCACCGGCGGGCCCTGCGCCGAGCTGGTCCTCATCGGGACCGCCGCCGCCCAGGGCGCGTACGAGCTGGACACGATCGTCGCCGTGGGCGACCGCGACCGGGGGGTCGTGCCCCCGTGCGGCCGGTGCCGCCAGGTCCTCCTCGACTACTTCCCGACGATCGGAGTCGTCGTCGGAGGCGGTGGTGGCGAGGACGGTGACGGCGACGGCCTGCGGACCGTCCCCGTCACCGACCTGCTGCCCGCGGGCTACGTCTGGGCCGACCACCAGCTCGACGCCGGCTGAACCCGGCCGGACGACCGCGCCCCCGGCGCGCCGTGGCCGAAGGGGACTCCGTACCGGACGGGAACGGTTCCGTACGTACCGGAAGCCGGGCGGCGGTCACGGCGCGGGGTCGTCGTCCCGCGCGTACCGCCGCGGCGGCCGGTGGCGGGCGAGGAGGGCGTCCAGCCGGGCGAGGGCGGTGGCGGTCGCCATCAGGACGAGGGCGGTCGCCGCGAGCCCGACGCCGACGTGCAGCCCCCACTCGGCGAGGAGCACGCCGATGCCGAGCCCCGCGGGGACGCCCAGGCCGGCGACGGCCATCTGGAGGGCCTCCAGCCGTTTGCGCGCGCCGAACCGGCCGGCCATAGCGGTTCCCCTTCGCCGTGGAGGGTGGGCTGTGGAGCGTGCACCGTGAAGTGCCGGTCCGGAGGTGGTTCCCGCGCGGCCGGAGCGGAACACGCGCCTCCACCGTCCGTCCCCGTGCGCCCCGGGCCCGGCGGGCGGATCCTGGAAGGAGGGAGGGGCGGACGGAGGGGGCGAGCGGCGTGCGAGGAGGCAGGACATGACGCGGAACCTGGAGTGGAAGGTCGGCGTGGAACTGCGGGAGGAGGCGGGCCGCACGGAGGCCGAGGCCCGGCTCGACACGGGGCGGGCGACCTACACCGGACACGGCACGGCCCGGTGCGACCCGGCGGACCGGGACGTCCCCGCCATCGGCGACGAACTGGCCGCGAGCCGGGCGATGAAGGACCTGGCGGGCCGGCTCATGCGGGAGGCCGACCGCGAGATGGAGGCGGCGGGCGCCGGCACCGTACCCCGCCGTACGGGCCCCGGATACGGCTGGCCGGAGGCGGTCACCTGACCGGGACGGGCGAGACCGCCCGACCGCGACCGGCGGGGGCGACCCGGACCGGCCGGGGTCCGACCCGCGCCGGAAGGTCGGGGCCGATCCGTGCAGGATGGTCGGGGCCGGGCTGACCGGAGGGCTCGCGAACCGGCCCGGCCGCAAGGGCCCGGCCCGGCCGAGACGGCGGGGAGGGCCCGCCCGGCCCGTTACGCGTCCCCGTCCCGCTCGTCCTGCCCCGCCGGTTCGACCCGTACGTGGTTGACGACCTCCACCACGCCGTCCACCGACTCGCACAGCCGCAGCAGGATCGGGGCGAGGCTCTCGCGCTCGACGGTTCCGCTGAGCGTGACGCGGCCCTCGTCGACGTCGATGTGGACGGCGGCGGGGGAGAGGCCGAGGATGCGGACGACGACGTCCTCGCGGATCTCCTCCTGGATCGACCGGTCGCGGCGCAGGAAGAGCTGGAGGAGGTCGCTGCGGCTGAGGACGCCGATGAGCCGCCCCTCGGCGTCCACGACGGGCAGCCGCTTCACCCGGTGCCGCTCCATCATCCGGGCCGCCTCCACGGCGGTCCAGGAGGGGCGGGCGGTGCGCACGGGGCTGGACATCATCGCCTCGGCGGTGCTGGGGCCGTCCTTGGCGGTGTGCCGCCGGAGCAGGTCCGCCTCGGAGACCACGCCCACGGGCCGGTTCTCCTCGTCGACGACCGGTACGGCGGTGATGCCGTACTCGTCGAGGAGCCGCGCGATCTCCTTGAACGACGTCCCGCGCTGGACCGACACCGCGGTGGGCGTCATGAGGTCGGCGACACTGCGGTGCCTCATCGTCCGTTCCGTCCCTTCTGGGTCTGCGGCTTCCATCGTCCCCCATCGGTGCGGTACGGGCCGCCACCGGGGAGCGGATCGCCACGGTCGCCGTCGGCGGCCACCCGCAGCGCGTCCGCCTCGCCCGCGTCCCCGCCGACTGGACCTCCCCGGCCGCCGGCTGACACCCCGGCACGCACGCGCGCACGCGAAGGGGCCGGCGTCCGGGGTGAAGCCGGGGCTCGGCCGGCCGACGCGCACGCGAAGGGGCCGGCCGGATCGTCGCGATCCGGCCGGCCCCGTTCAGCGCGCGGGCCTCCCGCTCAGGAGCGGGTGACCTTCACCTCGTACACGGAATAGCCCCACTGGGTGGCCCGCCGCTCCCCGTGCACCCGTACGTACCGGGCGGGCGTGGACGCGAACGAGGCCGTGTCGTAGCCGCCGTCCCCGGCCTGCGTCGACCAGACCGTCCGCCACGCCGCGCCGTCCTCGGAGACCTCGATCCGGTACGCGGCGGGGTGCGCCCGCTCCCAGTCCAGGGAGACCCGGCCGACCCGCCGCACCTCGCCCAGGTCCACCTGGAGCCACTGGTCGTCCGACCAGTCGCTGGCCCAGCGGCTGCCGGTGTCGCCGTCGACGGCCCGCCCGGGGGCGTAGCTGACGAACGGGTTCCACTCGGCGGAGCTCGCCGAGGCGGGACGCCCCAGGGCGAGGTTCTCGCCCGGCTCGTACCGCTCGGTCGCCCGCCAGGTCCGCAGGTACGACTCCGCGCCGAGCGCCAGGTCGTCGATGACGTCCGGGCCGCCCGGGGTGAGCCGGATCTGCTCGACCCAGTCCGGCACCAGACCGGCGTGGGCGGCGCCGTCCGCGTTCAGGTCCCAGGTCTTCTCCCCGGTCACCTGCCGGTCCATGACCGTGCCGCCGTCGAAGGTGCGGTACGGGTAGCGCACCGCGTTCGGGGCGTCCGCGCCGACCGGGCCGGGCCAGCCGCCGACCCCGTTCATGTCGGTGCCGTAGCCGAGGCCGACGCCGTACTTCTCGCGCAGCGCCGCCCGCCCGTTCGCCTCGCCGATGAAACCGGCGGCGGCGTGCATGTACGGCGCGGTGAAACCGCCCAGCCGGTAGAGGCGCTCGGTCCAGTCGAGGTCCATCCAGCTGTGCGTGGACAGGACGCCCGGGTACTCCTCGGCCTCCAGGATGTCGAGCGCCCGGCCGGCCGCCTTCACGCTCATGTGGTCGAGCTCCAGCATCATGCCCCGGTCGATCATGCCCCGCAGGGCGTACTCGCCGAGACGGGTCAGCCCGCGGGTGTTGCAGCGGGCGTCGGAGGCGTACGGGGGCACGCTCACCCCGGCGGGCAGCTTCGCCGCCATCGCGGCGGGCGCCACAAGGCCGATCGGGTTGTCCTTCTGCGCCCCCGGGCACCGCTCGGTCGCCCAGAAGGTGCCGGTGGACAGGAACTGGCCGATGTTCACCGCCACGCCCGTCGTCCCGCTGTCGAAGCGGACGCCGCACAGCGCGTTGTCGAACTTGTGGCACAGGAACATGCTGCGGACCCCGAGCCCGTACAGCTCGTCCAGGCCCCGGTCGATGTCCGCCTGGCCGCACTGCGCCACGTCGAGGATCTGCTTGCAGCCGAAGGGCTCCGAGGTCTCCACGCCGAGGACGACGGCCAGCTTGCCCTGCTGGACCACCGAACGGGCCTGGTCGGCGCTGGTCACGATGCGGAACCAGCCCTTGCCCGGGCCGCCGAACAGCGAGTCGACGTAGTCCTGCATCTCGTAGCTCTTGCGGGCCTCCAGCCGGATGGCCTCCATCTCGTCGCAGCCCCGGTCCCGGGGCATGATCGAGCACAGCAGCCCGTTCGACACCAGGTCGTTGACGAGGACGCGCTGGCCGCCGCGCCACGCCCGCTCCAGCCAGGCGTAGTAGTTCTGCTGGTGCGTCAGCGAGTTGTAGGCGGGCCAGTCCTTGAACGTCGGCCAGCCGTTCGGGTCGTGCTTCCCGTCGGCGCCGCCGGTCAGGTTCTCGAAGAGCGCGTTCGAACCGTCCGGGTAGTGCTCCGGGCAGTCCTTCAGCGCCTCGGGCGCGCCGCCGGCCGCGAACGGCGCGCCGCAGATCAGCCGGCCGCCGAAGCCCTCGTTGGACATCACGTGGTTGTGCGCGTCGACGAAGCCGCGCACCCGGCCCTGGGAATCGGTGCCGGTGAACGGTGCGCCCGTGGCGTTGACCTGCGAATCGGCCGCCGGGCGGGTGGTCGGCTCCCACCACGGGGAATCGGCCGCCGGGACCGGCGCGGCGCCGAACAGGACGGCCGCCAGGGCGAGGAGAAGGGACATGAGGCCGAAGCGGCGCGCCCCGCGAAGCGGGGGCGAACTCCGGTCGGTGCGTGGGGTCATGGTCGGGAAGCCTCCGGTCGGTGGGGGTGTACCGGGCGCCCCGAGGATCGCGGTGCCGGAGGACCGAGTCAAGAGTCCGGGTCAGATGACCTGTTGAAGTCCGGAGGAAGCTACGGACACCGGCGCGCCCGGTGGACCGCCGCTCAGCCCTCGATGAGCCGGACCAGCTGATCAGCCGTCAACTCCAGCTGATCCAGGGCCGCTTCCTCGTCCCGCAGCACCAGGTACTGGAGCGTCATCCCGTCCACCGCCGCCGCGAGGTGCCGGGCCAGTGTCCGCACCGGCACCCGGGGCGCCTCCCCCCGCACCGCGCCCACCTGCTCCACCAGCGCCGTCGCCGACCGCACGTACTGCTCGTACTGGGCGCGGGCCAGATGCTCGAAACCGGGCTCGCGCAGCGCGTACTGGGTGAGGTCGTACGTGAGCATGTGCGCGTCCGGCCGCCCGGTGACGTCCTCCCAGTACGTCCGCAGCGCCGCCCGCACCGTCTCGCGCAGCGTCCCGCGCGGCTCCACGGCCTTCATCACCCGGGCCGTGTAGTCGCCGATGATCGTCTCGATGGCGGCTTCGAGGAGGGCCTGCTTGGAGTCGAAGCAGTAGTGGAAGACGCTCAGCGAGACACCGGCCTCGGCGCAGATCGACCGCGTGGTGGTCCGGGCCACCCCGTCCCGGACCATCGCCCTGATCGCCGCCTCCACCAACTGCCGGCGTCGCTCGGCCGACGGCATCCGCGCCATGCTGCCTCCTCGGTTCCGGGCGCCAGGGTAACGGCCCCGGCGGGTGCGCCGGACAGCACGTCGGGGTTCCCGGCGGTGTTCGTCCGCGCAGGCCGGGCCTTGGGCGCTTCGTACCGGGCGGTCACCATCCGTGCCGGTGCGGCGGGCGCGTCCGTTCCGCCCTGTGAGCCCCGATACTCCCTGTACGCTGCCCGAGTCGAGGCTCCCCTCCGGTCAGGACGGGGCCCGACGGCGGACAAGGGGCGGCGCGCGCGACGCGCGAGGGGGAGTTGGCCATGGGCCGGGAGCCGGAGACGGCCGCGGGACGGTTCCGGTCGCACGGACCGGGCGGCACGAGTGTCTCCTTCACCGGTCCCGCCGACCGGACCCCCGGGGCGGCGGCCGACGACGGCCCCGTCGTTTCCCCCGGGGCGGCGGCCGACGACGGCCCCGTCGTTTCCCCCGGGGCGGCGGCCGACGACGGCACCGTTGTTCCCCCCGGGGACGCCGGGAGCAGCGCCTCCACGCTCGCCCCGCCCCCGGGGCGGGGTCTCCGTCGCTCGGCGGCCTGACCCCCACCACACCCACGCGGCCCCGGACCGGGGGAAGAGAGGTCCGGGCCGTGCCCCGCGCAGGGGAGATCACGAGAGGGCCGACCATGGACGATGAGATCCAGCTGTTCAAAGACTCCGACGGGCTGATGGTCGTCGGGGACGAGGCGGCGATCCAGCGCTTCCTCGTCTCGGAGGGGCTGCCGTCGAAGGGGCCCGGGACACGGCGGCTCGGCACCGTTCTCGGCGGCGCGGCCGGCCTCGCGCAGACGGCTTCCGAACGAGCTGCCGAATCGGGCCTCTGGCTGAAGGTGACCAAGGAGTCCGCGCGGCGGATCGAGAAGTCCGGCCTGCGCAGGAGCGCGGCGACCGGCATGGATACGGGCGTGCTGAGGGGACCCAAGGGACAGATCGGCGGGTTCGTCGAATTCACGAAGGGAGCGGGGCCGCTCAAGAGCAACCCGGCCCAGCTGGCCAACATAGCGGCGGTCATGGCGCAACTGGCGATGCAGCAGGCCATGGACGAGATCACCGACTACCTTGCCGTGATCGACGAGAAGGTCGACGATGTCCTCCGCGCCCAGAACGACCAGTCGTTGGCGCAGATGATCGCGGTGGACTTCGCGCTCAAGGAGGCCATCACCGTCCGGGAACGAGTGGGCCGGGTCTCCGAGGTCACCTGGTCGAAGCTTCAGAACACGCCGACGGCCGTCCTGTACACCCAGGCGTACGCGCTGCGCCGACTCGACGCCCTCGCCGAGAAGACGGAGCGGAAGAACCGGATCGGGGAACTCGCCAAGGCGGCCAGGGAGATCGAGGCCGAGGTCCGGCAGTGGCTCGCGGTCCTGGCGCACTGCTTCCAGCTCCAGGACGCCTTCTCCGTCCTCGAACTCGACCGGGTGCGCGAGACCGACCCGCACGAACTGGACGCGCACCGCCTCGGACTCAAAGCCGCCCGGAAGAACCGCATGGACCTCATCTCGGAGAGCACCGAGCGCCTGATGGACAGGATGCACACGGCCGCCGGCGCGGCCAACGCGAAGGTGCTGCTGCACCCGACCGCGTCCCGCGAGGTGGTGCACGCGCGCAACCACGTCGAGGTCTCCGTCGTCGACTTCCACGGCCGGCTCGGGATCGAGCGCGACCAGGAGTCGCTGGAGGCACGGCGCTGGAAGGAGGCGGCCGTAGAGGTGCGCGACAAGGCACTGGAGAAGGGTGCGGAGAACGTGGAAGCGGCCCGGCGCCTCGGCACCGAGACCCTTGACCGGGCCAAGTCGGCGACGAGCAGGCTCTCCAGCGGGATCGCCGAGCGGACGCGCCGCCGACGCGAGGGGGACGCGGAGAGCGAGGCCGGCGAGGAAGTCTGACCGGGCGACGGACCCGCGCCCACCCACCTCTCCCGCCGTTGCTCCTTCCGCCGCCCCGAGCGCGGCTCGACAGCCCTCTGGAAAACCGACACCGCCCCGTCCACCCGCCCTCTTGGGCCGGGCCGACCCTTCAGGAGCCTTCCCCCGTGATTCCGCCCAAGCCCACTGGCGACCCCGCCCTCCCCACCGCTCCCGTCCCCGCTCCCGCCGGTCCTCGCCGGTCACGCCGGACCGCTGCCCTGGTGGCCGTCTGGACGCTTCTCGTCGCGGGTGTCTCCTCCGGCGTCACCGCCGCCGTGATCGGCGGAGGGGACGGTGGCATCGAGGACTCCGCCGCGCCGGGGGCCACCCCGTCGATATGGCAGGACACGCGCACCCACCCCGCAGACCCCCCACAGGAACCGGAGACGGTTCCCAGCCCGACGCCGACCGCCAAGAGCTTCGCCATCGGGGAGAAGGCGAAGAGCGGCGGGGCGACAGTCGTCGTCAAGAAGGTCAGCGAGGCCCCGACCGTGACCCTCGACGACTTCGATTCGGACAAGATCCTCAAGGCCGGTGCCGGGGCGAAGTTCGCGATCGTGGAGACCACCGTCCACAACGACGGCACCGAGCCCTTCGACCCGGTGTGCGGTGGAGGGATCTCGCAGGGCCTCGTCGACGCGGAGGGCCGGACGTTCGACATCATCAACGAAGTGTTCCTGGTCAAGGCGAATCAGAAGGCGGACGCCTGCGGGGAGCAGGTCCAGCCGGGCTTCAAACGCGACGCCGTCTTCGTCTACAGACTCCCCGCCGACGCACGCCCGGCCGAGTGGACCTTCTCCGGCTCCAGAGGCGTGGACGACGACCTGACCGTCGTACGGCTCGCAGCCGGTACCACGTCGAGCTGACGAACGGGGCGCGGAGCGGTCGCCGGACGTTCCACCCGGGGCGACGAGGTCACTCGGCGTCCTCGGGGAGAAGGACCGCGCGCAGGGCCGTCACCGCGTGGGTGCGGTGGTCGTCGAGCCAGCGGACGACCGAGTCCGTGTCGTGTTCGCGCAGGCCGGAGAGGACGGCGCGGTGCTCGTGGACGGCCTGCCGGCGGTGGTCGGGGTCGGTGTAGTAGAGCGAGCGGTAGGCGTCGGTGGCGTCCCAGAGGGTGGTGACCATCCGGACCAGCCGGGGCATCCCGCAGCCCTCGATCAGGGTGAGGTGGAAGCGGCGGTTGGCCTCGGCCATGGCCGTCACGTCGCCCGCCTCCGCGGCCCGCTCGACCTCGTGCTGGACGGCGGTGAGGGTCTCGGTCAGGTCCTCGGGGCCGGAGCGCATGGCGCGGAGGACGGCCTCGGTCTCCAGCAGGGCGCGGATGCGGTAGATCTCCTCCAGGTCGGCGAGCGACAGTTCGGCCACGAAGTAGCCGCGGTGGACGTGGTGGACGACCAGGCCCTCGGCCTCCAGGGTCTTGAGGGCCTCGCGGAGCGGGACGCGGCTCACCTCCAGCCGGGCGGCCAGGGCGTCCTGCCGGATGGGGGCGCCCGGGCGCAGTGCGCCGCTGGTGATGGCGCCGCGCAGTTCCTCCAGGACGAACTGCTGGGCCGTGCGGGGCCGCCGCCTCTCCGTCGTGCCGCTCATCGTTCCGACCTTCCGTCGCCGTTCTCGCTCCGCCGGCGGCTGCCGTCGTCGCCGGTGAACGCCATCTTCCTACGGATCAGAGGCCCCCCACCGAGTTGTCCACAGGGGGTTTTCCGGCCACGATCTCGGCGGTGTGCTCGCCGAGCCGCGGCGGAGCGGAGCGGTACGAGGCCGGGGTGGCGCCGAAGCGGACCGGGTGCGCGACCTGGCCGGGACCGGCCGTTTCCGCCGGCACCCGGACGGGAAGCCCCAGCCGGTCGGCGAGCGCGAACGCCCCGGGGAGGTCGTTGATCGGACCGCAGGGCACCCCGGCGGCCGTGAGCTCCTGGCACCAGGCGTCGGCGGTGCGCGCGGCGAGCGGCCCGGCGAGGGCCTCCACCAGCTCCTCGCGGTGGGCGACGCGTGCGGTGTTGGTGGCGAACCGCTCGTCCGAGGCCAGCTCCGGCCGCCCGATCCGCTCGCACAGCGCCCGGAACTGCCGGTCGGTGCCGACCGCCAGGACCATCGGCCGGTCGCCGGTCTCGAAGACCTCGTACGGGGTGATGCTCGGGTGGCGGTTGCCCAGGGCGCGCGGGACGACCCCGGCGCCGAGGTGCGCGGCGGCCTGGTTGGTGAGCGCGGAGAGCAGCGAACCGAGCAGCGAGACCTCGACCCGCTGTCCCTCGCCGGTGCGTTCCCGGTGACGCAGGGCGGCCAGCACGCCGAGCCCGGCGTGGAGCCCGGTGACGACGTCCACCAGGGCGACCCCGGTCTTCGTCCCCGGCCCGCCCGGCTCCCCGGTGACGCTCATCAGACCGCCCATCGCCTGCACGAGCAGGTCGTAACCGGGAAGCGCGGCGCCCCCGTCGGTGCCGAAGCCGGTCACCGAGCAGTACACGAGGCCCGGATTGCTCCCCCGCACCTCCTCGTACCCGAGCCCCAGCCTCTCCATGGTGCCGGGGCGGAAGTTCTCCACCAGGACGTCCGCCCGGTCGACGATCCCCCGGGCCGCCGCCAGCCCCTCCGGCGTCCCCAGATCCAGCGCCACGGACCGCTTGTTGCGGTTGACCCCGAGGAAGTACGTCGCCTGCCCGTCCGCGAACGGCGGCCCCCAGGAGCGGGTGTCGTCCCCGGACCCCGGCCGCTCGATCTTGACCACGTCGGCGCCGAGATCGGCCAGGAGCATGGTCATGTACGGGCCGGCGAGGACCCGGCTGAAGTCGGCGACGACGACGCCGGAGAGGGCGCTGGGGGCGGTGGGGAGGATGGGGGCGCTGGGGGTGGTGGGCTGGTCGTGGGGGTGATCCGGGTGCATGCGGTGCTCCCTCGGGGTGGCCCAGTGGGGATCAGATCCTGGATATTGGATCCAATCGGACCGTAGGGCGTCCCGAACGGAATCTCAATACTGGATCCAAAATCCAATCTGCGGCTACGCTTCGCCACGCCCAGCCGACTCCCACCGCCGCCCCACCCTCAGGAGGCCCACCGTGAAGTCCTCGCCGTCCACCCCCACCCACCCCCTCGCCCTCCTCGCGATCGACGGTCTGCTCACCGACGAGGAGCGGGAGATCAGGGCCACGGTGCGCGCCGCGGCCGACCGCGAGCTGCGGCCGCATGTCGCCGGGTGGTTCGAGAAGGGGGAGGTCCCGGCCCGGGAGCTGGCCCGCACGCTCGGCGGGCTCGGTGTGCTCGGCATGCACCTGGAGGGGTACGGCTGCGCGGGCACGAACGCGGTGGCGTACGGCCTGGCCTGCATGGAGCTGGAGGCGGTGGACTCCGGGCTGCGCTCGCTGGTGTCGGTGCAGGGTTCCCTCGCGATGTACGCGATCTGGAAGCACGGCTCGGAGGAGCAGAAGCGGCACTGGCTGCCGAAGATGGCGGCGGGCGAGTACATCGGGTGCTTCGGTCTGACGGAGCCCGACGCGGGTTCGGACCCGGGGGCCATGCGGACGAACGCGAAGCGGGACGGCTCGGACTGGGTCCTCAACGGCACCAAGATGTGGATCACGAACGGTTCCGTCGCCGACGTGGCCGTCGTCTGGGCGCGCACGGAGGACGGCGTCCGGGGCTTCCTGGTCCCCGCCGGGACACCGGGTTTCAGCGCCCCCGAGATCAAGATGAAGCTGTCGCTGCGGGCCAGCGTCACCGCCGAACTGGTCCTGGAGAACGTCCGGCTGCCCGCCGACGCGATGCTGCCGGGGGCCCGGGGGCTCTCCGGCCCGCTCGGCTGTCTCAACGAGGCCCGTTTCGGCATCGTCTTCGGCGCGCTCGGCGCCGCCCGCGACTGCCTGGAGAGCGCGATCTCCTACGCGAGGGACCGGACCGTCTTCGCCCGTTCCCTGGCCTCCTACCAGCTCACCCAGCAGAAGCTGGCGGACATGTCCGTGGAGCTGGGCAAGGGCATGCTGCTCGCCCTCCACCTCGGCCGCCTCAAGGACGCCGGGGAGCTCACCCCCGAGCAGGTCAGCGTGGGCAAGCTCAACAACGTCCGCGAGGCCATCGCCATCGCGCGCGAATGCCGGACGATCCTCGGCGCCAACGGCATCACCCTGGAGTACCCGGTGCTGCGGCACGCCAACAACCTGGAGTCCGTCCTCACCTACGAGGGCACCAGCGAGGTCCACTCCCTGGTCATCGGCAAGGCGCTCACCGGCGAGCAGGCCTTTCGCTGACCGGTCCCCGCAGGGCGGGGTCTCAGCCGGCCGTCACCCGCTCCAGGAACGCGTCCAGGTGCCCCGTCATCCGGGCGATCCGGTCCTCCAGGGAGAGCGTCTCCTCGTGCCGCAGGCCCCGCAGCTTCGGCGCCCGGCGCCCCCGCAGGTACAGGGAGCAGGCCAGGTCGGCGCAGACGTACACGCCGACCGTGTTCCCCTCGCGGCCCCGGGCGCCGGCCAGCGGGGCGGCGAGCAGGGTCACGCCCGAGGAGGCGTGCCCGGTCAGGCAGATCTGGCACATGCTGGACTTCACGGCGCTGGTCCGGCCGGTCGCGGGCACCCGCAGGGCGATGCCCAGCGGACCGTCCTCGCGCGGCACGACCAGGTGGGCCCGGAGCGGGGCGCCCGGGTCGACCCAGCCCAGGAAGTCGAGGTCGTCCCAGGGGGTCTCGGCGAAGTCCAGCGGCAGCTTCAGCCGGGCGGCGTCGCCCTTCGTGCAGTTCACGAAGGACGCGCGGATCTCTTTGTCGGTCAGCGGTTCCACCCGGTGGACCGTACACCGACCCCTTTCGGAGCGGCATCCGAAATAAACCCGCCCGCCGGAGACGGCCCCTTCACGCCACCCACTCCGGCTGCGCCGGGTCCGCGAACCGGCCCGGCGCCCCCTCCAGGGCCGCCGCCAGCCGCTCCGCCGCCGGCTCGTACAGCTCCTCGGGGAGGGTGTACGGAATCCGCAGCCGGTGCTCGTGCGTGCCCGGGTCCACCCCGAACCGGGCCCCGCCCTCCACCCGCACCCCGTGCCGCAGCGCCCGTGCCGCCAGCTGTGTCGCCACCGGCCGCCCCAGGTCGATCCACAGGCACATGCCGCCCGGCGGCTCCGCCCACCGCCACTCCGGCAGGTGCCGGGCCAGCGCCGCGCCCAGCGCCTCCCGGCGCCGCCGCAGCTCCTCCACGCGCGCGGCGACGATCGGATCCAATCCCCGCATCAGGGCCACCGCCACCAGCTGGTCGAGCACCGAACCCGACAGGTCCGCCGTGACCCGGGTCCGCGCCAGCTCCGACACCACCCGCGCCGACGCCCGCGCCCAGCCCACCCGCAGCCCGCCCCAGCAGCTCTTGCTCAGCGACCCCACCGAGACGATCTGCTCCCCGGCCCCCGCGCCGACCGCCGCCGCGAACGGCTCCGGGGCCGGCACGTCGAGCGCCATGTCCGCCAGCGTCTCGTCCACCACCAGCCACGTCCCGGTCGCCCGCGCCGCGCGGGCCACCTCCCGGCCCTGCTCGCGCGGCATCAGCCGCCCCGTCGGGTTGTGGAAGTTCGGGATCAGATAGGCCAGCCGGGGCGCGGTCTGCCGCAGCGCCGCCTCCATCAGCCCGGAGTCCCAGCCGCCCTCCGTCACCGGCACCGGCGTCACCCGCAGCCCCCGCCCGCGCATCGCGTCGAGGGCGGTGGTGTACGAGGGGCTCTCCGCCAGCGCCCGGTCGCCCGGCCGCCCGAACAGCGCGAGCGCCAGCGACACCGCCTGCTGCGCCCCGGTCGTCACCAGGATCTGCTCGGGCCGGGTCGGCAGCCCGCGCGCGGTGTACCGCTCCGCCACCGCCGCCCGCAGCTCCGGCAGGCCGTACGGGTGATAACCGGGCGCCGCGAGGTACCGGGGCAGTGCGGCGGCGGCCTCCGCCAGCGCCTCCGCCAGCTCGGCCCGGGGGCCCTGCGGCGCCGCCAGCGCCAGGTCGATCACCTCGTCCGCCGTGTCGCCCGGCAGATGGCCCACGGCCTTCGGCGCCTGCCCGTCCGGCAGCGCCGTCCACGTCCCCGAACCGCGCCGGCTGAGCGCGTACCCGCTCTCCCGCAGCAGGTCGTACGCCCCCGTCACCGTCGTCCGGCTCACCTCCAGGACCTGCGCGAGCTCCCGCTCGGCGGGCAGCCGCACCCGCAGCGCCACCCGGCCGTCGAGCAGCGCCTCCCGCACCGCCCGCGCCAGCTCCCGGTAGCCGAACCGGCCCTCCGGCGGCGGGGTGAGCAGCGAGGCGAGCTGCCGACCCGACAGGGTCCGGTCCACTGCGTGGACCACACGGCCGTACGTCATGCCAATCACTCCCCATTGGCTCTGCTTCACAGGCCAATAAGGCTACAGACTCCCTGGCAGTGGCCTGATGTCGAGGGCCGGTGGACTTCTCTGGAGAAAACACGATGACGACGACCGCCCCCTTCACCGACCGGGACGAGCGGCGCTGGCAGCGGCGCGCCGAGGAGCGCGCCGCCCGCCCGCTCCCGGTCGCGGCCCGGGTCCGTGCCCTGCGCGCCGCCTTCCGTCTCCGTACCGGGGGCAAGCGGAGGACGCCCGTACCGGAAGGGGCCGGTACGGGCGTCCGGGAGGGGCCGTTCCCTCAGGCGACGGGCTGACGGCCGGGGCCGTGGGCCGGCACGCCGCCGCTCGCCCCGGCCGGTTCCGCGCTTGCGTCCGTGGCCGCGCCCGCGCTGGTCGTGGTGTCCGCCGGGGTGCCCGCCGTGGTGGTGCCCGGCCCGTCCGACGGGGAGCCGGGGGAGGCGGGCGCGGAGTCCGACGAGGGGGAGCCCGACGACGGCGAGTCCGTCGGCGGGGCGGGCGTGGAGTCCGAGGGCGTCGGGCTCGACGTCGTCGGCGTGGGGGTCGTGGACGGGCTCGGAGCCGGGGACGAGGAGGACTCCGAGGGGGTGGGGGAGGAGCCGGAGGGCGTCGGGCACGGCGTCGTGCCGCCGCTCGGGCAGGAGGCCGTCGGGGTGGGCCGGGGCGGCGGGGTCGGCTTGTCGTGCCGCCCGGTGTCGCCGGGCTTCCGCGCGAACCAGGACTCCTGATCGGGGTCGTACACCACGAAGACGTTCACCACCGTCGTCGCCGGGGCGACGACGACCACCTGCGAGGACTCGTAACCGGTCCAGGCGGCGCCCTCGGTGCGCGGGTTCTTCTGCGCCACCGGTTCGGTGAGCGGGTTGCCGCAGGCGCACCGCACCCGGGGCACGCCCCGCCCGTCGACGAGGACCGCCGTCCCCGCCTGGAGGACCGCCTGGTACGCGGTGGGGGAGCCGTCCCGGTAGCCGTGGTTGGTCACCCGGGTGTCCGCCCGCAGCTGGAGGGGGGTCAGGGAGCGGAGGTAACCCGGGACCTCGTTCGCGCCCAGCCCGAGGACGGAGCCGAAGGCCGCGTTCTTGGCGGGCTCGGCCGCCAGGTAGCGCACCTGCTTCTCGACGTCGCAGCTCGCGACCGCCCGGGTGCCGCCGTACAGGCCGGGCGTGGCCCCCGACACCTGCAGGGTACCCGTGCCCGCCGTGCCGCTGCGCGACGGCAGCGAGGCCGACGCGGAGGAGCCGTCCGTCCGGGCGGTGGAGGCGGTGAACGGGTCGGGACCGGAGGCGGAGGTGTTCTGCAGGAAGACCTCGCCGCCGCCGGAACCCGCCGTGTCGCCCTTGTCGCCGGACCGGCCGATCAGCACCACGGAGAGCGCGGCGGCCGCGACGACCAGGGCGGTGACCGAGGCGACCTTCGGCACCGACCGCCACCACGGCGAACCGCCGCCCTTCCCGCCGCCCGGCCCGGGGCCGTCCCCGCCGCCACCGCTCCCGCCGCCACCACCCCCACCGCCCGAGCCGTCGTGCGGGGGCGCGGGCGGCGGCTGCGAGCCCGAGGTGCCGGGGCGGGTGGCCGCGCCGGAGAGCGGCCCCGAGGGCGGGCCCGTGGGCGGACCGGACGGAGGGACCGACGGAGGGCCGGACGGCGGCGGTGGAGACGTCACGTTTCTCCCTTTCTCCCGTTCGGAACCATGGTGGGTGCGGTACGGACGGACCGCACCCGCAGCCTGCCCGCCGCTTGCCCGTCCTCCGCCCGCTGGTCGCCCTCCGTCCGCCGGCTGTCCGTTTACCGGCGGGGTGCCCCCGACCCGACGAAGAACCGGCGCGGGGCGTGTACCCCGGGCGCCACGGTGAAACGGATCACCGCATGGACACCCCCCACCCGGCCGAGGACGGCTCCCGACCGGCCGCGAGCGCCCGCTGCCTGGTCACCGGCGCCAGCGGCTACATCGGCGGACGCCTCGTACCGGAACTCCTCGACGCCGGGCACCGCGTCCGCTGCCTCGCCCGGCACCCCGACAAGCTCCGTGACTTCCCCTGGGTCGACCGGGTCGAGACCGTGCGCGGCGACGTCACCGACGCCGCGAGCCTCGACGGGGCCTTCGACGGCGTCGACGTCGCCTACTACCTGGTCCACTCCATGACCTCGACGGCGGACTTCGAGAAGAAGGACCGCCTGGCCGCCCGCACCTTCGCCGAACGGGCCCGCGCCGCCGGGGTGCGCCGCATCGTCTACCTGGGCGGCCTGACCCCGCGCGGCGTCCCCGAGTCCGCGCTCTCGCCGCACCTGCGCTCCCGCACCGAGGTGGGCCGCATCCTGCTCGACTCGGGGGTCCCCACCACCGTCCTGCGCGCCGCCGTCGTCATCGGCTCCGGATCGGCCTCCTTCGAGATGCTCCGGTACCTCACCGAACGGCTCCCCGTCATGGTCACCCCGAGCTGGGTCGGCAACCGGGTCCAGCCCATCGCCGTCCGCGACGTGCTGCGCCTCCTGGTGGGCAGCGCCGGCATGCCGCCGGATGTCAGCCGGACCTTCGACATCGGCGGCCCCGACGTGCTCACCTACCAGGACATGATGGTGCGGTACGCGCGGGTCGCCGGGCTCCGCAGACGTCTCATCGTGCCCGTACCGGTCCTCACGCCCCGCCTGTCCAGCCTCTGGATCGGCCTCGTCACCCCCGTGCCCGCGCCGCTGGCCCGGCCGCTGACCGAATCGCTGCGGCACGAGGTGGTCTGCACGGAGGACGACATCGCGCGGTACGTCCCCGGCACCCCCGTCCCGTTCGAGGAGGCCCTCCGGCTCGCCCTCCGCCGGGTCCGCGAGGCCAAGGTCACCACCCGCTGGTCCTCCGCCTCCCCGCCCGGCGCGCCCAGCGACCCGCTGCCCACCGACCCGGACTGGGCCGGCGGCAGCCTCTACCGGGACGAGCGCTCCCGCCCCGTCGACGCGAGCCCCGAGGCCCTGTGGCGGGTCGTCGAGGGGGTGGGAGGAGAGAACGGCTGGTACTCCTTCCCGCTGGCCTGGGCCGTCCGGGGGTGGGCGGACCGGCTCGCCGGGGGCGTGGGGCTGCGCCGCGGCCGCCGGGACGCGGCACGCCTCCGGGTCGGTGACGCGCTGGACTTCTGGCGGGTGGAGGAGATCGACCGGGGCCGCCTGCTCCGCCTCCGCGCCGAGATGCGGCTCCCGGGCCTCGCCTGGCTGGAGATGGCCGTCGAACGGGACGGCCGGGGCCGCACCGTCTACCGGCAGCGCGCCCTCTTCCACCCCCGGGGACTGGCGGGGCAGGCGTACTGGTGGAGCGTCGCCCCCTTCCACGCGGTGGTCTTCGGAGGCATGGCCAGGAACATCGCCCGGACCGCCGAGGCGGAGAACGGACGGCGGACGGGCTGATCCCCTTGGCCTCGGCCGGGGGACGGGCGGGTTCCGGAAACGGCGCCTCCCCTCGCCTCGACGCGGCAACGTACGGGTCCCGGAAGCACGCCTCCTTCCTTCGATGCGGAAACGATGCGAGTTGTCCGAAACGGTGCGCGGGCCGGAACGTGAGGGTGTGCGGGGCCGACGAGGCCCCGGCACCGTCCGGAGGAGGAACCGCCATGAACGCGCACCGGAGCACCGGGCCCTGTGAGCCGGACCCCGCGCCGCACTCCACCGCCGGTACCGACGGCGGCGACGACGCCGAACGGGCGATCGCGCTCGGGCTCGTCCGGGGCGAAGAAGCCTGCCTGGACGCCGCGTACCGCCGCTGGGGCCGCCTGGTCCACCACCTGGCGGCCCGCACGCTGGGCGACCCCCGCGAGGCGGAGGACGTGACCCAGCAGGTGTTCGCCGCCGCCTGGCGGGGCCGGGCGACCTTCCGGCCCGAGCGGGGCAGCCTGCCCGCCTGGCTCACCGGCATCACCCGCCGGAAGACCGCCGACGCGCTCACCGCCCGCACCCGCCGCACCGCTTTGACGGCCTCCCTCGGCGCCGCCCTCGCACACGGGGGCCGGGCGGACGGGGAGCCCGAAGCGATCCTCGACCGGCTCGTCGTCGCCGAGGAACTCGCCCGGCTGCCCCGCGTCCAGCGCGACGTGCTGGAACTCGCCTACTTCGCCGACCTGACCCAGACGCAGATCGCCGACCGCACCGGCATCCCCCTGGGCACGGTCAAGAGCCACGCCCGCCGGGGCCTGCGGCGCATGCGCCACCACCTCGCCCCGGCCGCCGGCTGATCCCGCCGGGCGAGCGGGCGGGCAACCGAGGAACGACCGACGGACAACGGCCGCCGAGGGGCCGGAGAGGGGTGGAGACGATGGACGGACCGAGCGTCGCCGTGGTGGGAGCGGGAGTGGCGGGCCTCACCGCCGCCCACTACCTGTCCCGGACCCGCGACGTGGTGCTGTACGAGGCAGAGGGCAGGCTCGGCGGCCACGCCCACACCCACGAGCTGCCGGCCCGGGACGGCGGGACGCTGCGCGTCGACACCGGCTTCATCGTCCACAACGAGCGCACCTACCCCCACCTCCTGCGCCTCTTCCGCGAACTCGGCGTCACCACCCAGGACTCCGAGATGAGCATGTCCGTCCGCTGCGACGGCTGCGGACTGGAGTACGCGGGCGCGCGCGGGCCGCGCGGTCTCCTCGGCGGCGGCGCCGCGTTCCGGGCCGACCACCTGCGGACGCTCGCCGCCGTGCCCCGCTTCCACCGGGCCGCCCGCCGGCTGCTGGCCGCCGACGACACCACGCGCACCTTCGGCGACTTCCTGCGCGACCAGCGCTTCTCCGCCCACTTCGTCAGCCACTTCGCGATCCCGCTCGTCTCCGCCGTCTGGTCCTGCGCCCCCGGCACCGCACTGCGCTACCCGGCCGCGTACCTCTTCCGCTTCCTCGACCACCACGGCCTCCTCTCGGTGACCGGGTCCCCGACCTGGAAGACCGTCACCGGTGGTTCGGCCGCCTACGTCGAGCGCGTCGCCAAGGGCCTGGCCGCCGTGCGGACCGCGACCCCGGTGCGCGCCGTCGTGCGCGGCGCCGACCGGGCGACCGTCGTCACCGCCGACGGCGAACGGGCCGAGCACGCCGCCGTCGTGATCGCGGTCCACCCCGACCAGGCCCTGCGCCTCCTGGCCGACCCCACCGAGCGGGAACGGCGCGTCCTCGGCGCCTTCACCTACTCCCGCAACCCCACCGTCCTGCACCGCGACGAGAGCGTCCTGCCGCGCTCCCCGCACGCGCGCGCGTCGTGGAACTACCGGCTGCCGTCCTGCACGGCCCGGCCCGGCTCCGTCCAGGTCAGCTACGACATGAACCGGCTCCAGCGGCTCCCCGCCGACGCACCGCACCTCGTCACCCTCAACCCCGACGACCGCCTCGACGCCTCGACGGTCCTGGCCCGCATGACGTACGAACACCCCGTCTACACCCCGGAGTCGGTGGCCGCCCAGCGCCTCCTGCCCACCCTGCGCGACCCCGTCACCGCCTACGCGGGCGCCTACCACGGGTGGGGCTTCCACGAGGACGGCTGCCGCTCCGGGGCGGAGGCCGCCCGTCACCTGGGGGCGGACCCGCGATGAACGCCCCGGCCCCCGCCCCTCCCGCCGTGCCCGCCCTGTACGAGACCGAGACGACCCACACCCGCGTCGCCCCCGTCCCGTACTCCCTGCGCCACCGCACCTACCTCTGGCTCGTCGACCTCGACGACCTGCCCCGCCTGCCCCGGCCGTTGCGGCCCTTCGCCCGCTTCGACCCCCGCGACCACTTCGACGGCACCGCCCCCACCCTCCGGGCCGCCCTCGGCGCCCACCTGGCCGCGCACGGGGTGGCGGACGCCGGCGGGAGGGTCCTGATGCTCGCCCACGCGCGGGTCCTCGGACACGTCTTCAACCCCCTCACCCTGTACTGGTGCCACGACCGCGCCGGCCGTCCCGTCCACGTGGTCGCCGAGGTGCACAACACGTACGGCGAACGCCACGCCTACCTCCTGCGCCCCGACGAACGGGGCCGCGCCGAGGCCGTCAAGGACTTCTACGTGTCGCCGTTCCTCGACGTCGAGGGCGTCTACCGGATGCGGCTGCCGCTGCCCGGCGACCGCCTCGACCTGACCGTCCAGCTCCGCCACGGCGACGGCTCCCGCCCGCTGACCGCCACCGTCCGGGGCGTCCACCGGCCCGCCCGCGCGCGGACCCTCCTCGCCGCCGTGCTGCGGCACCCGTGGTCGACCGCCGCCGTCTCCCTCGCCATCCGCCGCCACGGAATCCGCCTGTACCTCAAAGGACTCCGCATCCGCCCCCGCCCCGGCACCGGTTCCGCTTCCGGCTCCGGTACCGCACCGCAGGAAGGCACCCCGTGACCCTCTCGCTCCCCCCGGCCGTCCCGTCCGCCGTCCGCGCCCGCCCCGCCGACCCGGACCGCTGGCCGGACGTGGCCCGTCCGCCGCGCGCCTCCGCCGCGCGCACCGCCGTCGCCCGCCACCTCGTGGAGCGCGCCCTCGCCCGGCTGCCCCTGCGGGTCCGGACGGCGCCCGCCGACTGCCCGGGCCCCCGCCACCCCGCACCCGCCTACGCCCCTGCCTCCGTTTCTCCTTCCGCTTCCGCCTCCGTACCGACCCTCACGCTCCACGACCCGGACGCCTTCCACCGCAGGATCGGCGCCGACGGCCTCATCGGCTTCGGCGAGTCGTACATGGCGGGCGAGTGGGACGCCGACGACCTCGCGGCCGTCCTCACCGTCCTCGCCCGGCACGTCGACGACCTCGTCCCCGCCCCGCTGCGCCGCCTGCGCGGCGCCTGGGCCCACCGCAGGCCCGTCGCCGACCGCAACACCCCCGACGGCGCCCGCGAGAACGTCCACCGGCACTACGACCTCTCCAACGACCTCTTCGCCCTCTTCCTGGACCCCGGCCTCAGCTACTCGTCCGCCGTCTTCGACGCCCTCCCGCTCCCGGCCGCACCCGCGCTCCTTCCCGACGCCGACCTCACCGCCGCCCAGCACCGCAAGATCGACCTCCTCCTCGACCTGGCCGGGGCGGGACCGGGCACCGAACTCCTGGAGATCGGCACCGGCTGGGGCGAACTCGCGGTCCGCGCCGCCGCCCGGGGCGCCCGCGTCCGCACCGTCACCCTCTCCGAAGAACAGCTCGCCCTCGCACGCGCGCGCGTGGCGCGGGCCGGACGCGCCGACCGGGTCACCGTCGAACTCCTCGACTACCGGGCGGTGCGGGGCCGGTACGACGCGGTCGTGAGCGTCGAGATGATCGAGGCCGTGGGCGCCGAGTTCTGGCCCGACTACTTCGCCGCGCTCCGCCGCCTCCTCGCCCCCGGCGGCCGCGTCGCGCTCCAGGCCATCACGATGCCCCACGAGCGGATGCTCGCCACGGCCCGCACCCACACCTGGATCAGCAAGTACGTCTTCCCCGGCGGCCTGATCCCCTCCCGGGAGGCCCTCGCGCGCGAGAGCGCCGCGGCCGGACTGCGCACCACCCACGACACGGGGTACGGCGACCACTACGCGGAGACCCTGAGGCAGTGGCGGGAACGGTTCCTCGGCGCGGAGGACGCCGTCGACGCGCTCGGCTTCGACCACGTCTTCCGCCGCCTGTGGGAGTTCTACCTCGCCTACTCCGAGGCCGGGTTCCGCTCCGGATACCTCGACGTCCGCCAGCTCTGTCTCACCGCCGACGGCGGGGAGGGCCCCCGATGAGCGCCGCGCGCCCCACCGGGCCCGGGGAGGCGGCGTGAGCGCCGTCGACGGGGCCGCCCTCGGCACGCTCCTCCTCGCCTCGGCCGGTACCGCCCTCGCCGTGATGCTGGCGGCCTTCGCCGTCGGCACGGCCAAGGGCCTGCACCGGACCGTCGACGTCGCCTGGGGACTCGCCTTCGCGGCCGTCGCCACCGTCGCCTGGTGCCTGTCCGCCGGACACGGCGACGACGTCCGGCGGACCGCCGTCGCCCTCGCCACCGTCCTCTGGGGGCTCCGGCTCGCGGTCCACATCGCCCGGCGCGGCCGGGGCCACGGCGAGGACCCCCGGTACGCGCGCATGCTCGCCCGCGCCTCCGGAAACCCCGCCTTCTACGCCCTCCGGAAGGTGTACCTCCTCCAGGCCGCCCTGGTCTGGCTCGTCTCCCTCCCCGTCCAGGCGGCCGTCCTGCTGCCGGTCCCGCTGGACGCGACCGCCGTCCTGGGCCTCGCCGTGTGGGCGACCGGCCTGGCCTTCGAAGCGGTGGGGGACCGGCAGCTCGCCCGCTTCAAGGCCGACCCGGCCCACCGGGGCCGCGTCATGGACCGGGGCCTGTGGAGCTGGACCCGGCACCCCAACTACTTCGGCGACTTCCTCGTCTGGTGGGGCCTCTACCTGACGGCCTGCGCCACCTGGCCGACCGCCCTCCTCACCCTCGTCTCCCCGCTCACCATGAGCGCCCTCCTCATCTGGGGCAGCGGAAAACGGCTCCTGGAGGCCCACCTGGCCGACCGGCCCGGTTACGCCGCCTACCGCGCCCGCACCAGCGGCTTCATCCCGCTGCCGCCCCGCCGCCCGGCCACGGAACGCTGACCTCCGCCGTACGCCCTCCGGGAGTGCTCCCCGCGAACCGGGGTAGGCGCGAGCGCGACAGAGTCCACCACGTTCCCCGGGAGGAGCCATGACCGTGCCCCCGCCCCCCGCCCCGCCGACCCCGACCCCCACGCCGGGTCCGGGACCGGGCCCCGAACCGGGACCGCTCCCCGGCCCCCCGCCGGGCCCCGACCCGGTGCCGCCGATCCCCGCGCCCACGCCGCGGCCGAACCCCGGCCCGCCGCCCGCCGAACCCGTCCCGCAGCCCGGACCGCTCGGCCGCGGCCCGGCCGCCCTGACCACGGACCCCGAGGACCGGACCAGAAGGCCGGCCCCGCCCGCCTCCGCGCGGGGACCGCAGGCGGAGGCGGGCCGGGCGGACTAGCGTGGACAGGGTGAGCAGTCGGCTCCCCACCACCCCGCCCCCCGCCACCGGCACGCCCGGCGGCGACCCCGTCCGGGCGGGCCTGCGGATCGCCGGGCAGGCCCTCGCCGCCGTCGCCGCCGGATACGCCGCGATGGCCGTCACCGCCGCCCTCGGCCTGTGGGCGGCGGGCGCGGCCGACCTGCCCGGCGGCTTCGGCGCCGTCCTCGCCGCCGTCGTCGTCATGGCCTCCGGCGGACAGGTGGAGATCGCGGGCTCGGCCGGCTCCCTCGCCGGCACCCAGGGCGAACTCACCGCCATGCCCCTCACCGTCACCCTCGTGGGCGCCCTCGTCACCGGAGCCGTCTTCCTCCGCCCGCTCCGCCACCACGCCGTCGCCAGGACCGGCGCGCTCGCGGCCCGCGCCGCCGCCGTCACCGTCCTCTGGCTCGCCGTCCTCGCGGTGCTGTCCGGCGTCGCCCGCCACGACTTCCCGATCAGCCTCGGCACCCCCGACGCCCAGACCCCCCTGGGCGACCTCTTCGGCGACCTCCTGGACGCGGTCAACCCCACCGTCGGCTTCCGCGCCGTTCTCGGCCCCACCCTCGGCTACGGCCTCCTGTGGATCCTCGGCGTGCTCCTCGTCGCCCTCCTGGTCTCCCGCCGCAGCGCCCTCCCCGCGCGCCTGCTCCGCCACCAGGAAGCCGTCCGGCCCGCCGCCTCGGCGATGCTCCTGCTCCTCCTCGCGTACGTGGCCGTCGGCCTCGTCATCGGCCTGGTCGTCGCCGCCACCAAGGGACACGCCGCACAGACCTTCGCCGTCCTCCTCCTCGGCCTGCCCAACGTCAGCTGGCTCGCCCTCGGCGTCGGCATCGGCGGCTCCTGGGAGGGCCGGGCCGACGGCCCCTTCGGCCTGCCCATGCCGCAGGTCCTCGACGCCGTCCTGCGCGGCGGGAACTCCTCCGACCTGTCCACGGTCGACCTCTCCTCCCTCGCCGCCCAGGACTCCCGCGCCTGGTGGCTGCTGCCCGTCGCCGCCGTCCTCGTCCTCGCCGCCGGATACGTCGCCGCCGTCCGCTCCCCGGCCCGGGTACGGCCCTGGCAGCACGCCCTCCGCCTCGGCGCCGCCTTCGCCCTCACCATGCTCGTCGTCATGCCCCTCACCCTCGTCGAGGCCCGCGTAGGACTCTCCCTCCTCGGCATCGGCGACCTGGGCGGCCTGGGCGCCGAGGTCGTCCTCCGCCCCGAGGTGTGGCGGACCGTGGGCCTCGCTCTGCTCTGGGGGCTTGCCGCGGGGTTCCTCGGCGGGCTTCTCGCGACTCGGGCCCGGCATCATGGGGAGGTTTCGGTGGGGGAGGGCGCGGGGGAGAGGAAGACATCGGATCCAACATCCTGAATCCCGGATCCAACATCCCGGATCCTGGCTTTCGGATCCTGGCGTCTGGATCCAGGATCCAGACGCTACGAACCGTCCCCCAGCCGCCGAAACACCGGACGCGCCCACACCGGAGGTTCCGGCGGCGGGCCCGGGGCCCGGGGCACGACGCCGGTCGGCACGGCCGGACCGCCCGGTTCCTCCGCCAGGGCGGCCCGCAGCTCCGCGACGAACTCCAGGCACGTCCCGTACCGCTCCTCGGGGGTCTTGGCCAGGGCGCGGGCGAACACCGCGTCCGCCGCCTCGGGCAGCCCCGGGCGGAACTCGGCCAGCGGGGGCGGCGGATCGTACTGCTGGGCCCACAGCACGGCCCAGTCGGTCTCCCGCCGGAACGGCGGCACGCCGGACAGGGTCTCGAAGACCACGCACGCCAGGCCGTACACGTCGCAGCGCCCGTCGACCGGCTTGCCGGAGATCTGCTCCGGCGCCACGTAGTCCAGGGTGCCCACGAACTCGCCCACGGTGGTGAACCCCGTCAGGGACAGCGACTTCTTCGTCAGCCCGAAGTCGGTGAGGTACACGTGCTCGGGGTGCTCCCGGTCGGTGCCCTCTGCCACCAGGACGTTCCCCGGCTTCACGTCCCGGTGCACCAGGTCGTGCGCGTGCGCCGCGTCCAGCGCCGACGCGACCTGCGCCGCGATCCGGCCCGCCGTCACCGGCGGCAGCGGCCCCTCCCGGGCCAGCAGCGCCGCCAGGTCGCGCCCGGCGACGTACCGCATCGCGATGTACAGCACGCCCTCCGTCTCGCCCGCCTCGAAGACCGGCACGATGTGCGGGTGGTCGATCGACGCGGCCACCCGCGACTCGTGCGCGAACCGCTTCCGGAAGGTGTCGTTGCGGGCCAGTTCGGGTGCCAGCAGCTTCAGGGCCACCGTCCGGTCGAGCCGCAGGTCGCGCGCCTGGTAGACGACCGCCATCCCGCCGCGCCCGATCTCGGCCTCCACCCGGTACCCCGCGACCTCCTTGCCCACGAGGCCCGACGGCCGCCCCGCCGGGAGCCCGGCGTCCCGTTCTCCGCCCGCCGCCGTCACGCGCCGTCCTCCGCGTCGGGCGGCCGGGACACGACCCGCGTCGGCGGCGGCCCGTCCGCCACCGGCCCGTCCGGCCTGTCCGGCCTGTCCGGCCCGGCCTGATCGACCTGCGGCACGACCTGCGTCGGCTCGTACCCGACGGGCACTGGCCGGGGGCCCTCGGGAACAGCTTCAGGAACGGACTCAGGAACAGCTTCAGGAACGGACTCAGGAACAGCTTCAGGAACGGACTCAGGAGCGGACTCGGCGACGGACTCGGGAACGGCCCCGGACTCGGGAGCGGAAACAGCGGTAGCGGCGGGAACCACGGCCGGCTCCGGCGTCCTGGAGGGCCCCGAGGAGGCCGCGTACGCCGTCAGGCCGGTCCCGTCGCAGTGCACCCAGCGCTCGTGCTCCGCGTCGTACAGCCACATCGACTCGCCGTCGACGACCATCCCGACCCGCAGCCCGCGCGTGCGCCGCCGGAAGCCCTCTCCGTCGGCGCGGCCCGAGGCGAGGTCCTCCACGGCCCGCCGGTAGCGGCCCAGCGCGTCCTCGGCCCGCGCGATCAGGGGGCGCGGGTCGGCCGTCCGGGCGAGCGGGGCGCCCGCCGCCGGGGGGTCCTCGGGGACCGTGACGAGGAGCCGCGCGTCGACCCACGCCGACCAGCCGTTGGAGCACAGCACCTGCCCCCAGTCGCCGGACCGTTCCGTCAGCCGTACCGGCAGGAAGGCGTCCAGCGGCACCGTCGGGCGGCCGGGGTCCGGTGCCTGCCAGGCGGCCAGTCCGCCGCGCGGCACGACGTGCGTGGGCCGGAAACCGGCCACATACCCAGGATCGGATCCAGCATCCGACCCCAGACCGGATCCAAGATCCGACCCCAGACCGGATCCTGGATCCGATTCCGACTCGGAAAGGCTCACGGCCCACCTCCTCGCGCTTCTCGCACTCCGCGCACTTCTTCTCACGCTCTTCGGACCCCAGGGCGCTCCGCGCACCCCGTCAGCGCCGCATGACGACGGGTTCCTGCCGGCGCAGCAGCCGGGCCACGGCCAGCCCCAGCACCAGGCAGAGCACGACCAGCATGCCCATGTCGAACAGCCAGGCCGCGGCCGTGTGGGCCATCAGGGGATCGGCCGTCTTCGGGCTCGGCGCGACCTTCCCGATGTCGATCGTCGCCCCCATCGCGGCGAACGCCCACCGCGACGGCACCAGCCACGCCAGCTGTTCGAGGACGGGCGTGCCGCGCACGCTCAGCAGCGCGCCGCAGAACACCACCTGGACGATCGCGAGGAGGACCAACAGCGGCATCGTCACCTCCTCCTTGCGGACCATCGCCGACACCAGCAGGCCCAGCATCATCGCGGTGAAGGCGAGGAGAGCGACGGCGAGAGTCAGCTCGACCAGCGGCGGCAGCAGCACGCCCGTGCCGCCGGGCACGTTCAGCGGCACGCCGATCAGCGCCACCAGGGTCAGCACCACCGCCTGCACGACGGTCACCGTGCCCAGGACGACGACCTTGGAGGCCAGATAGGCGGAGCGGGAGAGGCCGACGGCTCTCTCCCGACGGTAGATCGAGCGTTCCTTGACCAGTTCGCGGACGGCGTTGGCCGCCCCGGTGAGGACGCCGCCGACGCACAGGATCAGCAGCACGTTCAGGGTGGACTCGGCGTTGAGGCTGCCCTCGGAGAGGGCGCGGGCCATCGCGCCCATCACGAACGGCAGCGCGATCATGATGATCAGGAAGGTCCGGTCGGCGGCGAGCGCGGCCGTGTACCGCCGCACCAGCGTCCGCAGCTGCGCGCCCCACGCCTGCGGCTTCGGCGGCGGAGGCGGCTCCCCGCCCCCCGCACCGGCCCCACCACCCGCACCGGCCCCACCACCCGCACCCGTCCCCGCCTCCGACGCGCCCGCGCCCGCGTACGGCCGCACCGTCGCGTCCTCGATGTACCGCCGGTGGAAGCGCGACCCCCGGTACCGCTCCGCCCAGTCCCGGTCCCGCTGGGTCTCGAACGCCTCGAACGCCTCGGGCCACTGCGCGAAGCCGAAGAAGCCCAGGGTGTCGTCCGGCGGCCCGTAATAGGCGACCCGGCCGCCGGGGGCGAGGACGAGGAGCCGGTCGCACACGTCGAGGCTGAGCACGCTGTGGGTGACCACGACGACCGTCCGGCCGTCGTCCGCGAGCCCGCGCAGCATGTGCATCACCGAGCGGTCCATGCCCGGGTCGAGGCCGGAGGTCGGCTCGTCGAGGAAGAGCAGCGACGGCTTGGTGAGGAGTTCCAGGGCGACGCTGACCCGCTTGCGCTGGCCGCCGGAGAGGCTGTGGATCGGCTGGTCGGCCCGCTCGGTCAGGCCCAGCTCGCCGATCACCTCCTCCACGCGCGCGTGCCGCTCGGCCGGCTCGGTGTCACCGGGGAAGCGCAGCTCGGCGGCGTACGACAGAGCGCGCCGCACGGTGAGCTGGAGGTGCAGGATGTCGTCCTGCGGGACGAGCCCGATGCGCTGGCGCAGCTCGGCGTAGTCGCGGTAGAGGTCCCGGCCGTCGTACAGGACGGTGCCCCGGTCGGCGGGCCGCTGCCCGGTGAGCGCGTTGAGCAGCGTCGACTTCCCGGCCCCGGACGGGCCGACGACCGCGAGGAGCGTCTTCTCGCCGACGGGGAAGGAGACCTCGTCGAGGAGGGTCTTGCGGCCGTGGTCGACGGTCACGGCGAGTTCCTGCACGTCGAGGGAGATCTCGCCGGTGTCGGTGAACTCGACGAGCTGCCCGCCGGCCAGGCAGAACGCGCTGCGGCCGATGCCGACGACGTCGTCGGGACCGACCCGGACCGGCTCGACCACGGGGCGGCCGTTCAGGAAGGTCCCGTTGTGACTGCCCAGATCGTGGATCCAATAAGTGCCGTCCGCGCGGGCGAGGAGCTCGGCGTGGTGCCGGGAGACCACGAGGTCGGCGACGACCACGTCGTTGTCGGGCGCACGCCCGATCCGCACCGTGTGCTCCGGCAGTGGCCGCACCGCCGTGGGCCGCCGAAAAGTCCCCGTGGCCCCCGGCCGCGACACCACCGACAACCGCGCCCCCACCCCACCCTCCCCCTGTACGAGCTCCGCGTCCGCCGGCCCCGCGGAGGAGCCCGGAGACTCCGCCGGGGTGAGGTCGGGCGCGGCCCGGTGGTCCCCCACCGGAACATCCGGCCCCAGCGTCCCGGAGAACTCCCGACCGGACTCCCCGGCGGACTCCCCGACGGGCTCCCCGCCGGGCGCGGAGGGCCCCGCCGGGGGCCGGGAACCCTCCTGCGAGGGCGAGGGCGCAGGCGAGGGCGAGGGCGGCGCCGGGGGCGCGGCGGCAGGCGGTGGATCGGGGCGGACGGGGCCCGGGGGCGCGGTGAGGACCGCGCGGGGGCCGTCCTGCGGATGACCGAACCGGACGACGGTGCCGGGGCCGACGGCCCGCGGCAGCCGCACCCGGACACCGTCCGCGTACGTGCCGTTGGTGCTGTCCTCGTCCGCGAGGGTCCACCGGCCGCCCGCGGCGCGGAGCACCGCGTGGTGCCAGGACGCCCGGGCGTCCGAGAGCACGATGTCACTGGTGGGGTCGCGCCCGACGCGGTAGACGCGGCCCGGATCCATCTGCGTCGCGTCTCCGTCGACGAGGAGCACCAGGCCGGGCGCGGCGGGCACGACCGGCCGCTCTCCCATGCGTGAATTTTATCCGCCCCCGGCCCGGACCGCCCGGCGCCGGACCCCGGAAACGGGCCCCCGCGCGCGGGTACGCTGGACGACGGCCGCCACGGGGAGCGGCACGGGACGGCGGGAAGGACGCGGACGTGCCCACAGGTGCCACGGGACGGCGGCCGCGCGCCTGCACCCGCGCGGCGCTCCTGGAGGCCGCGCTGGCGGCCTTCGCCGAGCACGGCTTCCACGCCACCACCATCGAGCGGATCTGCGAACGCGCCGGCTACACCCGGGGCGCGTACTACTCGAACTTCGCCGGCAAGGAAGAACTCTTCCTCGCCCTCTTCGACGAGCACAGCGAGCGGACCGTGCGGCGGCTCGCCGCCGCGATCGACGCGCTGGCCCCCGAGGAGTGCACGCTCGCCCGGCTCGCGGAGCTGGCCGCCGCCATCGAACCCGACGAACGCGACTGGTACCTGGTCACCACCGAGTTCACCCTGCACGCGATCCGCGACCCGCAGGCGGCCTGGGTGCTGGCCCGGCACGACGCGCGGCTGCGGGCCGAGATCGCCCGGGGCGTGACCCTGATGCTGCACCGCGCGGGCCGCGAACTGACCGTGGACGCCGACCGGTTCGCCCGGCTCCTCATCGCCCTGCGCGAGGGCGGCCTCGCCCAGAGCTATGTGGAGCCGGAGGCCCTGCCGCCGGGCACCCTGGAGCGGGAGTTCCTGCCCCCGCTCCTGGCGGCCTCCACCCGGCCCCGGGACGGGGCTCAGCCGAACAGGTCCGGGTCGGACGCCGTGATCTGATCCCACAGCGGCCGGGCCTGGAACCAGCCCGCCAGATGGCCGCCGATCTGCCCCCGGGTCAGCAGCGCCGTCTCCCGGTCGATCTCCTGCGGGGTGCCGGCCGCCATGGCGAGCAACTGCGCCTGGCAGGACCGCTCCATGGTGACGAACCACCACACCGCCTCGGCGACCGAGTGGCCCACCGTCAGCAGCCCGTGGTTCTTCAGGATGACCGCCTTGTACGCGCCGAGGGCCTTGGCGACCCGCTCGCCCTCCTCCGTCTCGTTGACCACCCCTCGGTAGTCGTCGTAGATCCCGTGGTCCTCGAAGAACGCGCACGCGTCCTGTGTGATCGGGGCGAGCGGGACGCCCAGACTGGAGAACGCCTTGCCGTGCAGCGAGTGCGAGTGCGCCGCCGCGACCGCGTCGGGCCGGGCCGCGTGCACCCGCGAATGGATCACGAACGCCGCCCGGTTCACCGGGCGGCGGCCCTCCAGGACCCGCCCCTCGTGGTCCACCAGGATCAGGTCCGACGCCTTGATCTGGCCGAAGGCCATGCCGAACGGATTGACCCAGAAGGCGTCCGGATCCCCCGGGTCCCGCACCGTGATGTGACCGGCGACCCCCTCGGAGAACCCGAACCGGCCGAAGATCCGGAACCCGGCGGCCAACTGCTCCTTCCGGTACCGCCGCTCCTCCTCGACGCTCTCGAACACCGGCGGCAGCGGCAGCTCCACCCCCTCGGGCAGCGGACCGACGGCGGCGGCGAGAGCGGGCGGCACGGTGCTCATGGACGACTCCTGACAGCACGGAAGAACGCGAAGGGGCGGGCCGGACACCGAACCTACCGACCCGTAACCCATACCTCAACGCATCGGACGGCCCTGTGAACCCGCCCGCTCGTGTGAACCCGTACGTCCTTGTGAACCGGTGCGGCCCTGTGAACCCGTGTGTTCACGCCTCCGGGGCGCCGAAGCGGGCCAGGAGGTGCCAGACGCGTTTGACGTCCTGCGGGTCGTGGGTGCCGGAGAGGGAGGCGTCCTGGACGATCCGGGCGTCGAGCAGGCCGTCCACGGCGATGCGGGCGCCCAGGTCGACGTACTCGGGGCCCCGGAAGTCCGGGTGGCGGCGGAGTTCGCCGACCGTCAGGCGGAAGCCGCCGTGCCACTCGACCGGGCACGGCAGGCGGCGGGCCGCCTCCTCCACGGCGGTGCCCCGGTGGCTCGGGTCCAGGACCAGGGCCTCCACGTCCCGCGCGAGCTCGACCGGGCCGTGGACCTGCGCCTCCACGTAGTCGTCCAGCAGATCCTGGTCGTCGGCCTCGGCCAGCGCCACCAGGCCCATGCGGTCGGCCACCCCGAAGTCCGAGGGCTCCAGGAAGCTGTCCGGGTAGCAGAAGGTCGCGCGGGCGGCGGCCTCCGGACGCAGCCGCAGGTGGGCGGAGCCGAAGCGGGGCGCCGCCCCGTAGGAGCGGCGGCGGAAGTCCAGGGCCCCGTAGACGGGGCGCTCGTGCGCCGGCGCCTCGTCGTACGCGCCGCCGAAGATCCGGCTCTCCCAGCGCCAGCGGTCGCCGCCGGGGCGGGCGGTGAGCCCGCCGTTCCCGGTGCCGGTGACGAACTGCGAGCGGTACGCGCCGTCGTCGGCCAGCAGGTCCAGGAAGTGCGGATGGAAGTTGAGCGTGACGCGCAGCCCCGGGTCGACCGGCGCGCCCGACGAGCGGGCCGCCACGTGGTCCAGCGCGCGCCGGGCCGAGGGAGAGAGCAGGGAAAGGCCGGAAGGGGGTGTCGTGGTCATGATGGGGGAGTGTGCCGGAAGCGGCGGCCTTGCGGCGCGGGGTTTTCGCTGGCTACGGTCATGGAGAGGGAAGAGAAAGCGCTTTCTGGCCCTCGCCGTCCCGTCCCGTCCGACCCGTCCCCTGGAGCCCCGCGTGCCCCCCGCCGACGTCCTGATCCTCACCCGCACCGCCGGGTACCGGCACGCCTCCATCCCCGCCGGGGCCGCCGCCCTCGCCGAACTCGCCGCCGCCCACGGCCTCACCGCCGAGGCCACCGAGGACCCCGCCGCCTTCACCGCCGACGGCCTCGCCGGCCGCGCCCTCGTCGTCCTCCTCTCCACCACCGGCACCGTCCTCACCCCCGACGGCCGCACCGCCCTGGAGGCGTACCTCCGGGACGGCGGCGCCCTCCTCGCCGTCCACGCCGCCGCCAACGCCGAACCCGACTGGCCCTTCTACGGCGAACTCCTCGGCACCCGCTTCGCCGGACACCCCCCGCTCCAGCCCGGCGCCGTCCTCGCCGAGGACCCCGCCCACCCCGCCGTCGCCCCGCTGCCGCCCCGCTGGGAGTGGACCGACGAGTGGTACGAGTACACCTCCCACCCCCGCACCGACGGCGTCCGCGTCCTGCTGCGCGCCGACGAGGACGCGTACGAGGGCGGCACGCTCGGCGCCGACCACCCGCTCGCCTGGTGCCGCCCCGTCGACCGGGGCCGCTTCCTCTTCACGGCCCTCGGCCACACCTCCGAGGCGTACCGCGACCCGCTCTTCCGCGCCCACCTCTCCGGCGCCCTGACCTGGCTCCTCGCCCGCTGACCCGCGCCCCGGCCGCGCGGACCGCGCCGCCCCGCCCCGTCACCCCACCGCCCCCTCCCCCCTTGCGCCCGGGTCCCGGAAGCGGGAGGTTTCCCGTGGGGGACGACGGCGGGGGACGACGAGGAGGAGAAGGCCATGGCCATCGCCACCGTGAATCCCGCCACCGGCGAGACGCTGCGCACCTACGAGGCGCACGGACCGGACGAGGTGGAGCGCCGGATCGCCGCCGCCCACGAGGCGTTCCGGCAGTGGCGCACCACGCCCTTCGCCGAACGGGCCCGGCTGCTGCGCGCCGCCGCCGCCCTCCTCGACGAGGACACCGAGGACATCGCCCGCACCATGACCCTGGAGATGGGCAAGCCCCTCACCGCCGCCCGCGCCGAGGCGGGCAAGTGCGCCAAGGCCATGCGCTGGTACGCCCGGCACGCCGAGGGACTCCTCGCCGACGAGCACCCCGCCGAGAGCGACGTCCGCGACTCCGGCGCCGACCGGGCCCGCGTCCACTACCGGCCGCTCGGCCCGGTCCTCGCCGTCATGCCGTGGAACTTCCCCCTCTGGCAGGTGATCCGCTTTGCCGCGCCCGCCCTCATGGCCGGCAACACCGGCCTCCTCAAACACGCCTCCAACGTGCCCAGGACCGCCCTCTACCTCGGCGACCTCTTCCGCCGCGCCGGCTACCCCGACGGCTGTTTCCAGACCCTCCTCATCGGCTCCGGCGAGGTAGAGGCGGTGCTCCGCGACCCCCGGGTCGCCGCCGCCACCCTCACTGGCAGCGAGCCCGCCGGCCGGGCCGTCGCCTCCGTCGCAGGCGACGTGATCAAGAAGACCGTCCTCGAACTCGGCGGCAGCGACCCGTACATCGTGATGCCCTCCGCCGACATCGTCCGGGCCGTGAAGACCGCCGTCACCGCGCGCGTGCAGAACAACGGCCAGTCCTGCATCGCCGCCAAGCGCTTCCTCGTCCACGAGAACGTGTACGAGGACTTCACCGAGCGCTTCACCGCCGCCATGAACGCCCTCACCGTCGGCGACCCGCTCGACGAGTCCACCGACGTCGGCCCGCTCGCCACCGAGAAGGGCCGCGCCGACCTGGAGGAACTCGTCGACGACGCCGTACGGCTCGGCGCCACCGCGCTGTGCGGCGGCCGCCGCCCCGACGAGCCGGAACTCGCCCGGGGCTGGTACTACCGCCCCACCGTCCTCACCGGCATCACCCCCGCCATGCGGATCCACCAGGAGGAGACCTTCGGCCCGGTCGCCACCGTCCACCGGGTCCGCGACGCCGAGGAGGCGGTCGCCGTCGCCAACGACTCGCCGTTCGGCCTCAGCTCCAACGTGTGGACCCGCCGGGACGAGGAGGTCGCGCTCTTCGTCCGCGACCTCCAGGCCGGCGGCGTCTTCGTCAACGGCATGACCGCCTCGCACCCCGCGCTCCCCTTCGGCGGCGTCAAGCGCTCGGGGTACGGGCGGGAGCTGGCCGGCCACGGCATCAAGGAGTTCTGCAACGCCACCACGGTCTGGCAGCGCGCCTGACCCGGCCGGAGCACCGGGGGCCCGGGACGCGGACCCCCGGCGCGGCGGTCAGCCGCCCCGGCCCACCGCGCCCCCGTCCATCGCGTTCGGCGGGCCGATCTCGCACCACACCGCCTTGCCCTCGCCGCGCGGCTCCACACCCCACCGGGAGGCCAGCGCGTCCATGAGCAGCAGCCCCCGGCCCGAGGTCGCCGCCTCGCCCGGGGTGCGCCGCCGGGGCCACGCGCTCGACCGGTCCTGCACCGAGAGCCGCACCCGCCGCACCGGCTCCGGCAGCACCTCCAGGGTGAGGACCGCACCGCCCTCGGTGTGCAGCAGCACGTTCACCAGCAGCTCGCCGGTCAGCAGCTCGGCGTCGTCGGACAGCTCCGGCATGCCCCAGTCCCGCAGCGCCTGCCCCACCGCCGCCCGCGCGTCCGACAGGCCCTGCGGATCCGCCTGGTGGATGTACTGGTGGATGCGCGGCGCCCGGTGCGTGCCCGGGTCCGGACTGCGCCGCAGCACCAGCAGCGCCACGTCGTCCCCCGAACCCCACCGCTCCCACAGCCGCTCCGACAGGTGGTCGGCCAGCGCCTCCGCCTGCGGCGGCCCGCTGCTCACCGCCTCCGACAGCGCCGCCAGCCCCGCCTCGATGTCCGTGCCCGGCTGCTCGACCAGACCGTCCGTGCACAGCACCAGCGTCTCGCCCGGCACCAGGTCGAGCCGCGTCTCCGGGAACTCCTCCTCGCCGAAGAAGGTGGCCAGCCCCAGCGGCAGCCCGCCGCGCAGCTTCGGCTGCCCCACCCGCCCGTCGGTGTGCCGGATCAGCGGCCCCAGGTGCCCGGCCCGCACCGCCCGGACGGTGCCGCTCGCCAGGTCGACCTGGGCGTAGGTGCAGGTCGCGAACCGGTTGGTGTCCAGCTCGGCGAGGAAGCGGGAGGCCCGCGCCAGGACCGTCGACGGCGCGTGGCCCTCGCCCGCGTACGCCCGCAGCGCGATCCGCAGCTGGCCCATGATGGCCGCCGCGTGCGTGTCGTGGCCCTGCACGTCCCCGACGACGATCCCGACCCGCCCGCGCGGCAGCGCGATCACGTCGTACCAGTCGCCGCCGACCTGCCGCCCGCTCCACGCCGCGTGGTAGCGGACCGCGATCTCCCCGCCGGTGATCTCCGGGATCCGGCGCGGCAGCATCGTCTCCTGGAGCCCGGTGGCCAGGTCCCGCTCCTCGTCGAAGAGGATCGCCCGCTGGAGCGACTGGGCCACGATCGCCGCGAGCCCCAGCGCCAGGTTCCGCTCGTCGGCCGTGAACGCGGTCCGGCCCCGGTAGTACAG
Source organism: Streptomyces termitum (assembly GCF_014650175.1). Classification (GTDB taxonomy): domain Bacteria; phylum Actinomycetota; class Actinomycetes; order Streptomycetales; family Streptomycetaceae; genus Streptomyces; species Streptomyces termitum. The sequence goes on along the minus strand of NZ_BMUL01000010.1, from coordinate 277,403 downwards.
CGCCATCCCGCCCAGCGACCGGGCCTGCGCGATCAGCGGCAGGTAGCAGGCCGCCCGGAACGGCAGCTCCGGCAGGTACGGCTCCAGCTCCGGGAAGTCCCGGCCCAGCGAGGCGAACGACGGCACGAAGCGCGGCCGGCCGCTCAGCACCGCCTCCGCCAGCGGCAGCCCCCGCTCCAGCCGCCGCAGCCGCAGCCCGTCCAGCACGTTCAGCGAATCGCCGCTCAGCGCGATCACGTTGAGCGAACCGTTCTCCACCAGCCCCAGCGCCAGCCCGTCCGCGCCCAGCCGCGCCAGGCCCCCCGGGCCGGTCAGCGCCGCCGTCACGTCGTCCACCGTCACCGCCCGCGACAGCGCGTGCGTGGTCCGCTGGACGATGCTCGTCTGCATCTCCCGGCGCCGCTCCAACTGCTGCACGAAGGCCGCGTGCGCCACCTCCGCCGTGGTGTCCCGCACCGCCCCCACGATCCGGTGCGCCCGCCCGTCGCCGTCCCGCAGGATCCGCGCCAGCACATGCGTCCAATGGGGTGTCCCGTCGTCCTGCGGGATCGGGAAATGGGTGCTGTACGAGGTCTCGCCGCCGGTCACGGCCGCCCGCACCACCCGGTCCAGCCGCATCCGCTCCGCCGGTTCGAGCCGCCCCACCAGACTCGTCGGCCGCCCGTCGAAGCGCTCCGGGGACACGCCGAAGACCAGCAGCCCCGTGGTGTCGACATCGATGGTGTCCGTGTCGAGGTCCCAGTCGAAGCTGCCGGTCCGGTTCATGGCGAGCCACTCGGCGGGCCCGATCTCGCCACCACGCGTACGCGGATCGTCATCGGTCATCCCCCCCATTGTCGAACCCGCGCCCCGGCCACGCCATGGCTGTGCGCCCGCCCGGCGCGGCGCGGGACCGGCCCGCCCGGATGCGGGCCGGGGGACCGGAGCCGACAATGGCCAGTGCCGGGACCCACCCGCAGGAGCATGGAGGAGACGGCATGAACGCTGAGCCCGACGAAAGGTCCCTGGGGGACCTGCCGACGCCCGACCGGCTGCTGCACTCCGGCGCGGAGGGCGAGTTCACGGCGGAGGACCTGGTCCTCGCCTCCGGCCGCGACGTGACGCCGGAGACGCTGGCCTGGGCCGAACGCAGGATGGCGGAGAAGGGGCGCGCCTCCCTGGAGGAACTCCTCCCCTGAAGCTGGAGGAATTCCTTTCCCGAAGCGCCCGCACGCGCGCGTGCCGGGACGGCGGAGCAGGTGCCGCCGTCCCGGCCCTTCCCCATTCATGGAACACGTTCTACCGTGACCGCCGTCGTGCCGAGGGACGACGAAGCCGCCACGGGAGGCCCGGATGCACCTGCAGTACACGCCGGAACAGAACCGCCTGCGCACCGAACTGCGCGCCTACTTCGCGGAACTCGTCCCCGAGGACGTGCACAGCCGGTACGGGGACCCGGCCGCCCAGAAGCGCTTCTACCGCGAGACGATCCGGCGCCTCGGCGCCGACGGCCGGCTCGGCGCCGGCTGGCCCGTCGAGTACGGCGGCCGGGGCCTCACGCCGATGGAGCAGTTCATCTTCTTCGACGAGGCCGCCCAGGCGGGCGTACCGCTGCCCCTGATGGCGCTGAACACCGTCGGGCCGACCCTCATGGCCTTCGGCACCGACGAGCAGAAGGCGTACTTCCTGCCCCGGATCCTCTCCGGCGAACTCGACTTCGCCATCGGCTACAGCGAACCGGACGCCGGCACCGACCTGGCCGCCCTGAAGACCCGCGCCGTGCGCGAGGGGGACGAGTACGTCGTCGACGGGCAGAAGATCTGGACCACCAACGGCGACACCGCCGACTGGGTCTGGCTCGCGGTCCGCACCGACCCCGACGCCGCCCCCCACAAGGGCATCACCATGCTCCTGGTGCCGACCGACGACCCCGGCTACTCCTGCACGGTCATCAACACCCTCGCCTCGCACGACACCACCGCCAGCTACTACGACGGCGTCCGGGTGCCCGTCACCCGCCGGGTCGGCGAGGAGAACAAGGGCTGGCGGCTCATCACCAACCAGCTCAACCACGAGCGCGTCACCCTCGCCGCCCACGGCACCATGGCGATCCGCGCCCTCCACGACGTCCGCCGCTGGGCCGCCGACACGCTCCTCTCCGACGGCCGCCGCGTCCTCGACCTGCCCTGGGTCCGCCGCAGCCTGGCCCGCACCCACACCCGCCTCGACGCGATGAAGCTCCTCAACTGGCAGATGGTGAACGCCGTCCACCACGGCACCCTCACCCCGCAGGACGCCTCCGCCGTCAAGGTCTACGGCTCCGAGGCCCGCCGCGACGCCTACGCGGCCCTCATGGAGGTCGTCGGCGCGGCCGGCGCCCTCAAGGAGGGCTCCCCGGGCGCCGTCCTCCACGGCGAACTCGAACGCGGCTACCGCTCCGCCGTCATCTTCACCTTCGGCGGCGGCAACAACGAGATCCAGCGCGAGATCATCTCCTGGATCGGCCTCGGCATGCCCCGCGTCCGCCGCTGACCCCCTGCGGCCACGGCGCATCCGAGGCGGCCCCGAGCCCCCGGCCGCCGGGGCGCGGTCTCGTCTGTGACGGAACGCGGACAGGCTCGCTGACGGTTCGTAACTGGCTGCGCGGTACAAATAAGCGCGCACCTCAGCGCCGTCCAGACCGCACCGCATCCCGGGGGAATCATGCAGCACACCCGCAAGGCCGTCGCCGCCGTCATCGGCCTCGTGGCCGCGCTCTCGCTCACCGCCTGCAACGGCGACGACAGCGCGCTGGGCGGCGGGCAGGCCGGCTCCACCGCGTCGGCGGACAAGGCGGGAGGCACCGGCGGCACCGGCGGCTCCGGCAAGACGGACGGCAGCGGTGGGGCGGGCAAGGGCGACCAGAGCGCCGGTACCGGCACCGGCGGGAGCGACCAGGGCGCCGGCACCGGCGGCACCGGCAAGGGCAAGGTCGGCATGTGCCGTTCCGGCGCGCTCGACGCCACCGCCGTCGACAACACCACGGACAAGACGGAAGGCGTCGTCACCGTCTCCTTCAAGAACAGCGGCGGCGACTGCCGCATCAACGGCTTCGCGGGCGTCGACATCAAGACGTCCCTGGGCGACACCTTCTCCGTGGACCGCAACGGCGAGCAGCCCGTGCCGGAGATCCTCAAGAAGGGCGAGACCGCCGCCTTCAACATCACGTTCCCGGTCAACAACACCGGCGGCTCCGGCGTGAAGCTGACCGACATGGTGGTGACGCCCCCGAACGAGACCGAGCCCTTCACCCTGAAGTGGCCGGCGGGCACGCTCCCCGTCACCGACGGCGAGGACGGCGGCAAGATGGAACTCAGCCCGGTGGGCAAGGTCAGCGACTCCCCGACCGGCTGACCCCGGCCCCGCCCGTCCGCCGGGAGGATTCAGTCGTGGGGCACGAGCGCGACGGGCGCCCGGCTGTGGTGCAGCACGGCGTGGGCGACGCTGCCGATGTGCGCGCCCACCGCCGGCCGGCGGGTGCGCCGCCCCACGACCACCAGCCCGGCGCCGGAGGCCGCGCGCACCAGTTCGAGGCCGGCCGATCCGATCGTCACGGACGCGGTGGCGGCCACGCCGGGGTGCGCGGCGCGCCAGGGTGCCAGCGTGTCCTCCAGGGCGCGCTCGATCTCCGGCCGCACCACGGGCCGCACGTCGGGCACCATCGACGGCCCCCAGGCGTAGAGCGGAAGCTGCTGGGCGTAGACGACGCGCACGTCCGTGCGCCGCCGGGCCGCCTCCTCGAAGGCGAACGAGAGGACGGCGTCCGCCGGCCGTCGCGCGTCGATCCCGACCAGCACGGAATCCCGCGGAGGACTGCCAAAGGCCCGTACGAGGACGACCGGACCTTCGACGGCACCGGCCACGGCCAGGCCGACCGATCCGATCAGATAGCCCGCCACACCCCCCAGCGCGCGGGAGCCCAGCACCAGGAGGTCGCCCTCGTCCGCCGCGGCGACCAGGGCCCGGACGGGGCCGGCGGTCGTGATCCGGGTCGTCACGGACAGCCCCGGACGCGGCGCGCGCAGTTCCTCCGACGTCCTCGCCAGCAGCTCCTCAGCCCACGGCTCCTCCGACTCCCGCGCCGAGGCCAGGGAGACGGCGTCCGGCCAGGACTGCCGGGAGTGGAGCAGAAGGAGCCCCGTGCCGCGCAGCGCGGCCTCGTCCGCCGCCCACCGGGCGGCCGCCCCCGCCTCCTCCGAGCCGTCGATCCCGACCACGATGCCGTCGGTCATGACCGTCCACCTCCCGGTGGTGTCGATGTGCCGCCGGTTCCGAGGGCGGGACCGGCGGGGCCGGGACCACCGCCTCCGCCGAAGGGCCCGCGCTCGACGGCGCCGACGGTCACCGGGCGTCCGGTGACCCGTACTTCCATGAGACGCGCGGCCGCCACGGCCGTCCAGTCGGGACGGGCGCGCGCGCCGCCCGGACGCAAGACGGCCCATGGGCCGGTCGGGCCGCCGGGAACGGGACCGTTCGGCCCTCCCCGGCGACCCCCTTCGACACTGCGCCGCGCACCGCACGGGCGGAAGGCTGGAGACGCGGAGCCGGATCGCTCCGCCGCCGGACACCGTTTCCCGGGGCCGCGCCCCGGCACCGTGGCAGAGGAGCAGGACGATGACCGGAGCCGAGCCGGAACGCAGGCACAGCTTCTTCCCCGACCTCGACACCTGGTTCGGCCGGGAGTTCCCCGGGCTGCCCGGCTGGCGTCCCGCGACGGCCGCCCACGCCATCCCCGTCGAGGTCTCCACCGGCGACGACGGCGTGTGCACGCTGCGGGCCGAACTTCCCGGCATGGAACCGGACGACATCACCCTCACGGTCGAGGGCGACCTCCTCACCGTGAGCGCCGAGCACCGGGAGAGCGCGGGGGAGAAGGACCATTCGGAGTTCCGTTACGGCGCGTTCCGCAGGACCGTACGCCTCCCCGGCCCCGCCCCCGAGGACGGCGTCGACGCCTCGTACGGCGACGGCGTCCTGACCGTCCGGATCCCGCTGCCCCCGCGCGACACCCGACCGGCACGGACGATCCCCGTCGAGCGGGCCGCCGACGGCGACCGTGAGGACCGGCCATGACCCGGGAAGCCGTCGGACGGGGCGTCACCGGCCCGGTCACGCCCCGGCGGCGAGGGTGAGGGCGCAGCGTACGTCCACCACGCCCTCGACAGCCCGGGCCAGGCGCTCCGCGACCGGGAGTCGTTTCACCCGGCGGGTGGCCATGAGACGGGCGGCTCGCGGCAGGGACGTACCGGGGCCGACGGTGACGGCCGGGGCCGTCATCAGCTCGGCGGCCCGGCCGGATCCCGCCTTCGCGGTGGCGTCGTGCCGCCGCAGCTGTTCGAGCATGCCGAGGCGGTGGTCGCGGAACTCCTCCTTGAGCAGCAGGTCCGCCTCGGACACGACACCGACGACGCGGCCCTCGCCCTCCAGGACGGGCAGGGCGGTCACCTTCCAGCGTTCCATCGCGGCGACGATCTCCTTGAACGGGGTGTCGGGCCGTACGGCGATGACCTTCTTCGTCATCACGTCGGCGACGGTGGACGAGCGTGTGGTCATGGTGTCCTCCAGCCCTCTCCGCCCAGCGTCCCGCGGGGACCGCGCCGGACGGCAGGGGCCGCGCGGGTTCCGCCGAGGGGCCGAAGGGATCGCCTCAGCGGACCAGGACGGTCTCGCCGGAGCGGGGCACGACGGCCGTCCAGCCCAGTTCGCGGTCGAGGCGGTCGCGCAGCGTCTCGGAGGCGGCCGGTTCGCCGTGCACCACGTAGGCGGTGTGCGGGGCGGGCGCGTCCCGGAGCCAGTCGAGGATCTGATCGGCGTCGGCGTGGGCGGAGAAGTACGGCACGTCGGCGACCTCGGCCCGTACGGGGACGTACTCGCCGAACATCTTCAGCGTGCGGGCCCCGTCGACGAGGTCCCGGGCGCGGGTGCCGGCGGCGGCGAAGCCGACCACCACGACGGTGTTGCGCGGGTCCGGCAGGAGGCGGCGCAGGTGGTGCAGGACGCGGCCTCCGGTGGCCATGCCGGCGGAGGAGACGATGACGGCGGGGCCGTGCGCGTGGTTGATGTCGATGGACTCCTGGACGGTCCGGGCGGCGAGGAACGGGGCGGGGCTCAGCGCGGCCTCGCCCCGGGCGAGGATCTCGGGGCGCAGTTCGGGGGAGCGCTCGCGCACGGCGTCGCGGTAGACGTCGAGCGCGGCCAGCGCCATGGGACTGTCGACGTAGACGGGCACCGAGCGGGGCAGGACACCCGTCTCGCGCAGCCGGGTCAACTCGTGCAGGACGACCTCGGTGCGGTCGATCGCGAAGGCCGGGACCACGACGGTGCCGCCGCGCGCGAGGGTCCTCCCGATCACGGCGGCGAACTCCGAGCGGGCGGACTCCTGGTCGTGGCGGCGGTCGCCGTAGGTGGACTCCACCAGCAGCACGTCGGCGCCGGAGAACGGCTCGGGCGGCAGCAGCAGAGGGTGCCCGGGGCGTCCCAGGTCGCCGGAGACGGCCAGGGTGTGGCCGTCCTCCAGGGTGAGGCGGGCCCAGGCCGAGCCGAGGATGTGGCCGCCGTGGTGGAGGGTGAGCCGGGTGCCGGACATGATCTCCACGTCCGCTCCGACGGGGACGGGGTCGAAGAAGGACAGCGTCCGCTCCACGTCGGCCTCGTCGTAGAGCGGTTTCGCCGGGCGGTGCTTGGACCAGCCGTGTTCGTCGGCGTGGCGGGCCGCCTCCATCTGGAGGCGGGCGCTGTCCCGCAGCACGATGCCGGCGAGCCGGGCCGTGGCCGGGGTGGCGAGGATCGGACCGCGGAAGCCCTGCCGGACCAGCCGCGGCAGGTAGCCGCAGTGGTCCAGGTGGGCGTGGGTGACGACCACGGCGCGGACATCGGCCGCGTCGCGGGCGAAGCGGTCCCAGTTGCGTCTGCGCAGTTTCGCGAACCCCTGGAAGAGGCCGCAGTCGAGGAGGATCCGGGCATGATCGCTCTCGACCAGGAACTTGCTGCCGGTGACCGTTCCCACGCCGCCCAGGAAACTGAGCAGGGCGGGGCGCGGTGCCGGAGGGGGGACGTGCGCCGCTGTCTCGGACATGGGAGGACCCTTCTGTGCGACAGGGGCCGGCCGCACCGGTCCGCTTCCACCCTCGCGCGGTCCGGCGCGGTGTGCCAGGGGACCGAGGGGGCCCGGCCGGGGGCCGACCGGCCCATGCGCGCGGGCGGGGCGCGGGGCGAGCCTGACGGTGGGATCCGCGGGAGCAGCCCCGCGGAGCTTCCGGGAAGGCGGTCGTCATGAAGGCTCTCGTGTTCGAGGGAACGGGCCGGACCGCGTGGCGGGAGGTGCCCGACCCCGCGATCGTGGACGCCGGCGACGCGATCGTCCGCGTCGACGCCGTCACCCTCTGCGGCACCGACCTGCACATCGTCAAGGGGGACGTGCCCGAGGTCGAGCCCGGCCGTGTCCTGGGCCACGAGGCGGTCGGCACGGTGGTGGAGACCGGCGGCGACGTGCGGACGGTGCGCCCCGGCGACCGGGTCCTGGTCTCCTGCGTCTCTTCCTGCGGGCGCTGCGCCCCCTGCCGCGAGCGGCGGTACGGGCAGTGCCGGGGCGGGGGCGGCTGGGTACTGGGCCACCTGATCGACGGCACCCAGGCGGAGTACGTACGGGTGCCCTTCGCCGATCTCTCCGTCCATCCGGTGCCCAGCGGCGTCGACAGCTTCGACGCCGTGCTCCTCGCCGACATCTTCCCCACCGCCTACGAGGTCGGCGTCCTCAACGGCGCCGTCCGGCCCGGCGACACGGTCGTCGTGGTCGGCGCCGGGCCCATCGGCCTCGCCGCGATCCTCACGGCCCGCCTCCACAGCCCCGGGCTGATCGTCGCGACCGACCTCGCCGAATCCCGCCTCCAGGCCGCCCGCCGGCTCGGCGCGGACGCCACCGTGGCCGCCGGCGAAGGGCCGGAGCAGCTCGTCGCCGACCTGACCGACGGTCTCGGCGCCGACGTCGTCATGGAGGCCGTGGGCGTCCCGGAGAGCTTCGAGGCGTGCGTCCGCATGGTCCGCCCCGGCGGCCACGTCGCCAACATCGGCGTCCACGGCAAGCCCGCCGCCCTCCACCTCGAAGAGCTGTGGAGCAAGGACGTCACCCTCACCACCGGCCTCGTCGACACCTTCTCCACCCCGATGCTGCTCCGCCTGGTGGTCGCCGGCCGGCTCCCCACCGCCGGACTGGTCACCCACCGCTTCGCACTCGGGCAGATGGAGGAGGCGTACGACGTCTTCGGCCGCGCCGCCGAGACCGGGGCGATCAAGGTCGCGCTCGGCGACCCGCGGCACACGGCCGTCCAGGCGGCGGGATGACCGGTCGGCCGCCCCGCGCCGCCTCCGGGTGACGCGGGGCGGCCGTGCGGGGAAGGCGCGGTCAGGCGAGGACGAGCACCTCGGAGACGGGACGGCGGGGAGTCGGCCGGCCCGCCGGCCCGTACCCCAGGCGGAACACCATGTGGACGTAGCCGACCGCCGAGAGGGGGTCCCGCGCGTCGAAACGCAGCTCCGGCCATTCGAGGGGCTGCGACATGAGGGAGGCGGCCAGCCCGTCGAGGGTGGCCCGGAGCAGCACCCGGTGCATCGCCTGCCCCGCCCGCAGCCATGCCTCCGGAGTGTCGTCGGCGGTGCCGAGCAGGGCGATCTGCGGCGTCCTCTCGAAGCGTTCCGAGGGCCGCCCGGCCGCCCCGCCCGGGGCGCCGAAGTCCCGGACGGGCGCGGTCACGTCGTACTGCCGGGGTCCGAAGGCGTAGGCGGGGACGCCGTCGGCCGATTCACCGGCCGTGCCCCTGCGCGTCCAGGCGGCGATCTCGGCGCGTACCGCCTCGTCGGCGGCCTCGTACAGCGCGGAGGCGTGGACGAGGCCCATCACGGTGTCGGCGTGCCAGTCGCCGGGGACGGTCAGGCGGCAGCCCTCCAGGAGCGCGGCGGCGCTCAGGCCGTCGAACAGCTCGGCGGGGACCCGCTCCTCGCTGAAGGGGAAGCGGCTGGTGTGCCGGCGGGCCAGGGCGGGATGCAGGGCGTCCAGCTCCTCGTCCGCCTCCCCGGAGCCGTCGAAGCGGACGTCGGCGAGGTGCCACGGGTCGTCGGGCGAGGGCAGCGGCCGGACCACCGGGCACAGCCCCCGGTGCGCGGCGGCCACCCGCAGGCCGAACAGGGCGGCGCCGCAGCCGATGTGGAGGGCCCGGTGGTCGGGGTCCTGGCGGGGCATGGCCCGGGACGGGTCGCCGTGCAGTTCGAGGACGCCGGACGCCTCCCGGAGGACGAACCGCCAGGGCTGGGCGTTGTGCATCGACGGGGCCGTGACGGCGTCGCCGACCAGGGAGGAGACGAGGGAGCGGGAGGGAACGGGGGAGGGCATGGCGCATCCTGTCTGTGCGGTGCGGCGGTCGTTCAGGAAGGCGGCGGGCCGTGCGGGGGACGGAGCACCGGGGCGGGCGCCGTCGCGGGCGGCCAGCCGGTCCACGACGGCGACGACGCCCTCCACGCGTTCGGCGAGCCGCAGCAGCGCCGTCGCCCGGCTCCGCGGCAGGACCCGGCCCGTCAGCGTGACCACACCGTCAAGCACGTGCACGTGGACCGCGTCCGGCGGCAGGTCCATGGCACCCCCGAGGACGTCCTCCCGCACGCGGCGCCCGATCTCGTGGTCCGGCCGGAGGAACACGCGGAGCAGATCCCGGCGGGTGACGATGCCCACCAGCCGTTCCTCCTCGTCGACCACGGGAAGGCGCTCCACCCCGCGACGCACCATGAGCCGCGCCGCGTCCGCGGCCGCCTCACCGGCGTGCACGGTGACGGCCGGAGCGCTCATCACCTCCCGGGCGGTGAGGGCCCGGCGGGCGAGGAGGTCGCTCTCGGAGACCACGCCGACGACGCGGTCGTCGGGGTCCACGACGGGCAGCCCGCTGATGTCGTGCTCGGCGAGGAGCTTCGCCACCTCCCGGAACGACGTGCCGGGGAGGACGGAGACCACGTCGTCGGTCATCAGGCCGCCGACCTTGAGGCGCTTCATCGAGGTCCTCCCGTCCGGGCCCGCGGGCGGGCCCCTGCGCCCCCACCGTCCGCCGCGCGGGCGGGCGTCGGCGAGGGGCCGAACGGGCCATCCCGGGGCCCGGTCGGGCCCCCGTCACCGTCCGCCCCGCCGCCGCTCGGGACTTTCGGTCCCACCTGTGCCCCCAGAGGCCCCCGCCCCTGCGGGCTCCGGGTGCGAGAGTCGAGGAACGGACCCGGACACGGGAGCACCTCATGAGCACCACCCAGGAACACCGAGAGATCGTCGTCGGCGTCGACCCCGTCCGCGAGGGACGCCTCGCCCTGGCCTGGGCGGCCGACGAGGCCCACCGCCGAGGGCTCGCCCTCCGCCTCGTCGTCGCCGTACCGCCCCCGCACGACACCCGGCACGTCGACGGCGCGCCCCGGCACCAGGCCCTGGTGCGGAAGGGCGAGGACGCCCTGCGCGCGGCGGTGGACCTGGTCGGGGACCGGCAGCCGGACGTGCGGGTCGGAGCCGAGTCGGCCGACGGCTTCCCGGCGGCCGTGATGGCGGACATGGCGCGGCGGGCCTCCATGGTGGTCCTCGGCTCCCGGCGCCTGAGCCGCACCGAGGAGTTCCTCAGCGCCGGTTCCCTCGTGGTCCCGGTCACCGCCCGGGCCCGCTGCCCGGTGGTCGTGGTCGGCGACGCCGAGCACGTCACCCAGGACCCGGCGTACCTCGTCGTCGGCGTCGACGGCAGCGAATCGTCCCGGTCGGCCCTCGCCTTCGCCTTCGAGGAGGCCGACCTCAGGCGCTGCGACCTGCGGGCCGTCGCGGTCTGGCAGCCGCCCGTCTTCACCCTGCGTGCCGGGGACGCCCTCTTCCACGCCGAACGCCGGCTTCTGGCGGAGGCCACCGCCGGGTGGGCGGAGAAGCACCCCGACGTCCGCCTCACCCACGAGGTGCTCACCGGCTCGCCCGTCGAGCTGCTGGCGGAGGCCGCCGAGCACGCCCTGGCCGTCGTCGTCGGCCGCCGGGGCCGGGGCGGCTACACCGGCATGCGCGTCGGCTCCGTCGTCCACGGCCTGCTGCACCGCGCCCACTGCCCCGTGATCACCGTCCCCACCCGGTGAGCACGGGCCGCGAAGCCGCCGGGCGTCTTCGGCGGACCCCGGGGAGCGCAGCCGGGCCCGGCGGGAACGGGCGGGCCGGGCTACGGTGAAGGCGGGTGCGGCGGACGCCGTGCCCTCCGGCCGTGACCGGAGGCGCTGATGGACCGGGAAGACGCCGGGCCGGCGGGCACCAGGCTGCCACGCCTCCGGCTCGACGAGCTGCTGGACGAGCTCCAGGCGCGCATCGACGAGGTGCGCGGCACCAGGGACCGGCTCACCGGCCTCCTGGAGGCCGTCATCTCGGTGGGCAGGGAGCTCGACCTGCCCTCGGTGCTGAAGAGCATCGTGGAGGCCGCCGTCTCGCTGGTCGACGCGGAGTACGGTGCGCTGGGCGTGGTCGGCGAGGACCGGCGGTTGTCCGCGTTCCTCCCCATCGGGATCGACGACGAGCTGCGCGGGCGGATCGGGGACCTGCCCTCGGGGCACGGCATCCTCGGCGAGCTGATCCGCCGCCCCGAGCCGCTGCGGCTGACCGAGCTGTCCGAGCACCCGGCCTCGTACGGCTTCCCGCCCCACCACCCGCCCATGCACTCCTTCCTCGGCGTGCCGATCCGGGTGCGCGACGAGGTCTTCGGGAACCTCTACCTCACCGAGAAGCGGGGCGGGGCCGACTTCGACGCCGAGGACGAGGCCGTCGTGACGACGCTGGCCGTCGCCGCCGGCGTCGCGATCGAGAACGCCCGGCTGTACGAGGAGGGGCGGCGGCGGCAGCGCTGGCTCGCCGCCAGCTCCGACTTCACCCGGGCCCTGCTCTCCGGCACGGGGGAGGCGGAGGTCCTGGACGGGATGCTGGAGCAGGCGGTGGACATCGCCGACGCGGACATGGGCGCCTTCTACCTGGTCGGACCCGGAGGCGAGCTGCGCGGCTCGCTGGCGCGCGGGGACGGGGCCGGCACGCACCGCGGGGTCGTCCTGCCCAGCAGCGAGGGGACCCTGGCGGCCGCCGCCCTCGCCGAGACCGACGGACTGATCACCCTGGCCGACGTCTCCAGCGACGCGCGGGTGACCGTCCAGCCCGAACGGTGGCAGGGCTTCGGCCCGGCCGTGGCGGTCACCGTGGGCACCAAGGAGCGGCTCAGCGGCGTCCTGATCCTCGCCCGGCACAGCGGCCGCACGCCCTTCCTGGACGCCGAGACCGCGGCCCTGCCGGGTTTCGCCGGGCAGGCGGCCCTGGCGCTCGAACTGGCCGACCGCCGCCGCGACGCGGAGCAGGTCGTCCTGCTGGAGGACCGCGACCGGATCGCCCGCGACCTGCACGACCTGGCGATCCAGCGCCTCTTCGCCACCGGCATGACCCTGCAGAGCGCCCGGCGCTTCGTCGAGCACCCCGAGGCGGTGGACCGGCTGACCCGGGCGATCGACGACCTCGACACCACCATCAAGATCATCCGCTCGACCATCTTCGGCCTCCGCGAACACGACACCCCCGGCACCGCGCCGCGCCTCAGGAGCCGGATCGTCACGGCCGTCGACGCGGCCGCCGCGGTCCTGGGCCACGCCCCCGCGCTGCGGATGGAGGGCCTGCTGGACACCGACGTGCCGCCCGGCATCGCCGACGACGCCGTCGCCGTCGTCGGCGAGGCCCTCACCAACGTCGCCCGGCACGCCCGCGCCCGTCGCACCCAGGTCGCCGTGCTCGCCGCCGACGGGGTCCTGGAGGTGGAGGTGACGGACGACGGCGTCGGCCTCCCGCCGGAGAGGGTCGACCGGGGACTGCGCAACCTCACCGAGCGGGCCGAGCGCCTCGGCGGCCGCCTCGTCCTCCGCTCCCCGCCCGGACCCGGCGGGGGGACCCTCCTCACCTGGCGCGTCCCCCTGCCCCCCGACCACACACCGAACGGCTAACCGTCCTCCGCCGCGTGCCCGTGCCCGTGTTCGTGTTCGTGGGCCTGGGCGGCGATCACGGCCGCCTGCACCCGCCGTTCGACCCCCAGCTTGCCGAGCAGCCGCGAGATGTGGTTCTTGACCGTCTTCTCCGAGAGGTAGAGCCGCTTCGCGATCTGCCGGTTGGTGAGCCCCTCACCGATCAGCTCCAGCACCGACCGCTCGCGCTCGGACAGTGCCGTGAGCCGGGCGTCCTCCGGCGGCGGGGCGGGTTCCGGGGCCCGCAGCGAGCGCATCAGGCGGGCGGTGGTGGCCGGGTCGAGCATCGACTGGCCCGTCGCCACGGTCCGTACCGCCGACACGAGGTCGGACCCCTTGATCTGCTTGAGGACGTACCCCGCCGCCCCGGCCATGATCGCGTCGAGCAGCGCGTCCTCGTCGTCGAACGAGGTCAGCATCAGGCACGCCAGCCCCGGCATCCGGGACCGCAGCTCCCGGCACACGGCGATCCCGTCGCCGTCGGGCAGCCGTACGTCGAGGACCGCCACGTCCGGGCGCAGCGCGGGTCCCCGGGCCAGGGCCTGGCCGGCCGTGGACGCCTCCCCGACGACCCGCAGGTCGGGCTCGTCGTCGATCAGGTCGCGCAGTCCCCGGCGGACGACCTCGTGATCGTCCACCAGGAAGACCCGGGTGGGTTCCCCGGCTGCCGGAAGCTCGGTCATGGCGACCCCTGCGCTCGGTGGATGTTCACCCGCCCCCATGAGGATTGTCCGTCAGGAAGCGCCTTCGCGCGGATCCGCGAGCGCGATCCGGACGTCGACGACCCCCTCCACCGCACGCGCGGCGCGTGCCGGCGGCGGCACCAGAGAGCGGTCGGCGAGCGTTCCCCGCAGTGTGACCACACCCCCGGTCACCGTGACGTCCCGCCCGGTGAGCGCCGCTCCGCCGAGCACCGACCGCCGGATCTCCGCCGGACTCGGCATGAGGTCCCCCGCCCGTACGGCCCCGCCGCACCGCCGGTGAGCGGCGGGGGCGGGGCCTGGTGTGCGTCAGACGTTGCGCCGGTACTGGCCGCCGACCTCGAAGAACGCCTCGGTGATCTGCTGGAGGGAGCAGACGCGGGCGGCGTCCATGAGGACCGCGAAGGCGTTCTCGCCGCTGACGGCGGCCTCCTTGAGGGCGGTCAGGGCCGCGTGCGCCCGGTCCTGGTGGCGGGTCTGGAAGTCCTGGACCCGCTCCAGCTGGGAGCGCTTCTCCTGCTCGGTGGCGCGGGCGAGCTCGACGGTGGCGGGCTCGGCGGTGTCCGCGTGGGGGTTGCGGAAGGTGTTGACGCCGATGAGCGGCAGGGTGCCGTCGTGCTTGCGCTGCTCGTAGAGCATCGACTCGTCCTGGATGCGGCCGCGCTGGTAGCCGGTCTCCATGGCGCCGAGGACGCCGCCGCGCTCGCTGATGCGCTCGAACTCGCGCAGGACGGCCTCCTCGACCAGGTCGGTGAGCTCGTCGATGACGAAGGACCCCTGGAGGGGGTTCTCGTTCATCGCCAGGCCCCACTCCCGGTTGATGATCAGCTGGATGGCGAGGGCGCGGCGCACCGACTCCTCGGTGGGGGTGGTGACGGCCTCGTCGTAGGCGTTGGTGTGGAGGCTGTTGCAGTTGTCGTAGATGGCGATGAGCGCCTGGAGGGTGGTGCGGATGTCGTTGAAGTCCATCTCCTGGGCGTGCAGGGAGCGGCCGGAGGTCTGGACGTGGTACTTCAGCTTCTGGGAGCGCTCGTTGGCGCCGTACTTCTCCTTCATCGCCACCGCCCAGACGCGGCGGGCGACCCGGCCGAGGACCGAGTACTCGGGGTCCATGCCGTTGGAGAAGAAGAACGACAGGTTGGGGGCGAAGTCGTCGATGTCCATGCCGCGCGCCAGGTAGGTCTCCACGTAGGTGAAGCCGTTGGCGAGGGTGAAGGCGAGCTGGCTGATCGGGTTCGCCCCGGCCTCGGCGATGTGGTAGCCGGAGATGGAGACGGAGTAGAAGTTGCGGACCTTGTTCGCGATGAACCACTCCTGGATGTCGGCCATCATCCGCAGCGAGAACTCGGTGGAGAACAGGCAGGTGTTCTGGCCCTGGTCCTCCTTGAGGATGTCGGCCTGGACCGTGCCGCGCACGGTGGCGAGGGCGCGGGCGCGCAGCCCGGAGGCCTCCTCGGCGGAGGGCTCGCGGCCCTCGGCGGCGCGGAACCGGTCGAGCTGCTGGTCGACGGCCGTGTTGAGGAAGAAGGCGAGCACGGTGGGGGCCGGGCCGTTGATCGTCATGGAGACGGAGGTGGTCGGCTCGGTCAGGTCGAAGCCGTCGTAGAGGGCCTTCATGTCGTCGAGGGTGGCGACGGAGACGCCGGAGGTGCCGACCTTGCCGTAGATGTCGGGGCGCTCGCCCGGGTCGCGGCCGTACAGGGTGACGGAGTCGAAGGCGGTGGAGAGCCGGGTGGCGGGCTGGCCCTCGGAGAGCAGCTTGAACCGCCGGTTGGTGCGGAAGGGGTCGCCCTCGCCGGCGAACATCCGCGCCGGGTCCTCGCCGTCGCGCTTGAAGGGGAAGACGCCGGCGGTGAAGGGGAAGAAGCCGGGCAGGTTCTCGCGGCGCCAGAAGCGGACCAGCTCGCCGTGGTCGGCGAAGCGGGGCAGGGAGACCCTCGGGATCTTGTTGCCGGACAGCGACTCGCGGGTCAGCCGGGTCCGGATCTGCTTGTCCCGGACCGTCACGACCTGCTCGTCGCCGGAGTACGACGCCACGACGGCCGGCCAGTTCCCGATCTGCTCGGCCACCTCGTGCGGGAGCTTCCTGCGGGCGTCCGCGAGGAGCGCGTCCACGCCGGACCCGTCGTGCTCGGCGGCGTCCAGTTCGGCCCTGACCAGGTCGAGGCGCTGGACCCGGCGGGCCGCCTCGGCGAGCCGGTCGGTCTCCGCGTGGTAGGCGCGCAGGGTGTCGCTGATCTCGGTGAGGTAGCGCACCCGGTCGGCGGGGACGACCTGCCGGATCCCGGAGGAGTGGCGGACGCCGACCGGGGCCAGCGTGCCCTCGTCGAGCGGGAGGCCCTTGTCGGCCAGGGCGGCCTTGAGGTGCTGGTGGAGGGCGGTGACGCCGTCGTCGTTGAAGGTGGCGGCCGAGGTGCCGTACACCGGCATGTCCTCGGGCCTCTTGTCGAACGCCTCGCGGTTGCGGACCAGCTGGCGGGCCACGTCGCGCAGCGCGTCCTTGGCGCCGCGCCGCTCGAACTTGTTGATGGCCACGACGTCGGCGAAGTCGAGCATGTCGATCTTCTCCAGCTGCGAGGCGGCGCCGAACTCCGGCGTCATCACGTACAGCGAGGTGTCGACGAAGGGCACGATCGCCGCGTCGCCCTGGCCGATGCCCGGCGTCTCCACGACGACCAGGTCGAACCCGGCGGCCTTGACCACGTCGATCACGTCGGCCAGGTGCTCGGGCAGCTCGTGGCTGCCCCGGGTGGCCAGGCTGCGGAAGAAGACCCGGTCCCCGTCGAGGGAGTTCATCCGGATCCGGTCGCCGAGCAGCGCGCCGCCGCCGCGGCGGCGGGTCGGGTCGACCGCGATGACCGCGATCCGCAGCTTGTCCCGCTGGTCGACGCGGAAGCGGCGGACCAGCTCGTCGGTGAGCGAGGACTTGCCGGAGCCGCCGGTGCCGGTGATGCCGAGGACGGGCGTGACGCGCGCCGCCGCGGCCTCGCGGACCAGACCGAGGAACTCGGGGGAGAGGCGGCCGAGCTCGGCGCCGGTGATGGCGCGGGCGATGGCGAACCGGTCGCCGGCGAGGACCGCCGCCGGGTCGGCGGGGCCGTCGTCCCACAGGTCGAAGTCGCACTCCCGGACCACCGAGTTGATCATCCCGGCGAGGCCCATCCGCTGGCCGTCCTCGGGGGAGAAGATGGTGACCCCGCCGGCCCGCAGCCGGGTGATCTCCTCGGGCACGATCACGCCGCCCCCGCCGCCGACCACGCGGATGTGGCCCGCGCCGCGCTCGCGCAGCGACTGGACCAGGTACTCGAAGTACTCGACGTGCCCGCCCTGGTAGGAGGAGACGGCGACGCCGTGCACGTCCTCCTCCAGGGCCGCGTCCACCACCTCCTGGACGGAGCGGTTGTGCCCGAGGTGGATGACCTCGGCGCCTTGGGACTGGAAGATCCGCCGCATGATGTTGATCGAGGCGTCGTGCCCGTCGAAGAGCGCCGAGGCGGTGACCAGGCGGACGGGGTGCTCGGGGCGGTGCGGAGCGGTCATGGGGACCTTCCCGGGGAGGCGAGTGCGACATCATAAATACTAGGACGTCCTACTAGTTTGCAGTAGGAGGACCCCGTGTGACCGGGTGCACACCGGCGCGGCGGGCGGTTCCCCCTCCCGGGGGCGTCGTGGAACGCGTGTGCCCCGGATCCGCCGTACGGATCCGGGGCACGGGAGCGGCTCGGCTACTTGGCCGCCGCGAAGCGCATCAGGGCCTGCTCGTCGCCCTGCTTGATCTTGCCGGTCTCGTTGATCACTTCGAGCTTCCAGCTGTCGCCGGAGCGGAGCGCCTTGGCGACCGCGCAGCCGTTGTCGCTGCTGAGCAGGCTCGGCCAGATGTCGGCCACCTGCTGGGAGCTGCCGCCGGTGCCGTCGTACACCTTGAAGCTGATGTTGCGCGCCTGCTGGAAGGAGCTGCCCTTCTTGTAGGCGGCGGCGACGAACACGATGGAGGTGACGTGCGGGGGGACCCGGGCGAACTCGACCGTCACGGTCTCGTCGTCGCCGTCGCCGTGCCCCGTCTGGTTGTCGCCGCTGTGCACCAGCGAGCCGTTGCCCATCGGGTCGAGGGAGTCGAGGCCCGCAAGACGCACCGGGTCCCCGTTGTGCATCGCGATGGCGATGAGGTCGAGGTCGGTGCCCTTCTTGCGGCGGAGCATGCCCATCACGCCGCCGCTGCTGCCGGCGGTGGCGTCCCAGGAGACGCCTATGGACATGTGCGTGACTCCGGCGAGGTCGGCCGGGCCGTCTTCCTTCGTGAGCGTAATCATGCGTCGATCATCCTCTACCTCGCTCCTGTGGCGGGCGACGTCGCCGCCCCGCGCACGGCCAGCCAACCCGAGACCCGGCCGTCCGCGCAACATCCCGGGAGGCGCCCGCGTGTCCGGGACGCGGCAGGCGGCGCCCGTCGATCTACATACGTGTAGAAGCATACGGGGCGGGCCGCGCGGCGGGTCCGGCGGCCCGGACGGCGCTACGCCTCCGGCTGCGGAGTGAGGCGCCGCAGGCCCCGGCGGTCGTAGTAGTGGGTCATCCCGAAGCCGAACGCCAGGGCCGCCACGCAGCCGAGCCCGATGGAGATCCAGGCGCGGGCCAGCCCGGCGTCCGCGCGCGCGTCGAAGTACAGGATGGCACGCACGCCCTCGCTGAGCTGGCGCATCGGCTCGAACGCGCCGAGGAAGCGGTAGAAGCCGGGGGTGGCCTCCAGCGGGACGGTCGCCCCCGACGAGGGCAGCGCGAGGGCGATGAAGACGAACATGGAGACGAGCTGCCCGATGCCCCCGAAGGCCGCGTTGATGGCCTGCACGCCCAGGCCGACGGCGAGCGTCGCGCAGAAGGAGAAGACCCACAGCAGCGGCAGGTGGGGCGCGTCCATGCCGAGCAGCGCGACCGTCGCCACCATGACCAGCGAGGTCGTCAGGACCGAGATCCCGGCCGTCATCAGCGCCTTCAGGAGGAAGGTCTGCGTCCGGCTGATCGGCACCGTGCGGTGCCGGGTGTGCCAGGGGCCGATCTCGCTGTCCGCGTAGCCGAGCGCCGTGTCGACGCCGGTGTGGACGAGGTTCCCGCCGATGAAGCCGCTCAGGACCAGCAGCAGCGTGTAGTAGAAGGCGGACAGGCCCAGCCCGCTGTGGCCGCCGATCGGATGGCCCGGCTCGGTGACCACCTCCACCGGGTCGGCGAGCAGCAGCCGGGCGGTCGGCGCGGTGGCCCCGGCCGACAGCCGCTCGCCGAGCGCCAGCGACGCCTGGCGGGCCGCCTTCTGGTTGATCTGGGACGCGAAACTGGAGCCGAGGCTGCCGACGCCCGGATTGGTCAGCACCGTGAGCACGGGCCTGCGGGTGGCCTTCGCGGTGGTCAGCGCGGTGACCGAGGCGGTGAAGCCGGGCGGGACGACGAGGGCGCCGAAGACCTTCCCCGAGGCGAGGGCGTCGTCGGCGGCGGCCCGGTCGAGCCGCCGCCACTCCACGGTCTTCGCCGTCGCCTCCGACGCGGCGACCGCGTCGGTGATCTGCTTCCCGAGGTTCTCCCGCTGCCCCGGCGGCGGCGCGCCCCGGTCCTCGTCGACCAGGGCGATCGGCAGGTCGGTGAGGTTGTCCGAGGGGTTGAGGATGCCGCCCATGTAGAGGAGCGACAGCAGCAGCGCGACGAGCCCGCACAGCACGCCCGGCACCAGCCAGAGCCCGGGGCGGCGGGCCAGAGCGAAGGCCCGCGCCCCGGGCGGGGCGGGGGTGGGGGCGGTGGGGGACGGGTCGGACGGCGGGGGAGGGGAGGACTCCATGGGGCTTCGGTGCTCCTGTGCGTCTGGTGCGTTCCGGCTGGTCCGGTCGTTCCGGTCGGCCCGGCCTGGTCCGGCTGTGTCGGCCTGGCCCGGTCGGCCCGGCCGTTCCGGCCGTTCCGGCCGTTCCGGCCGTTCCGGCCGTTCCGGCTTCTCCGGTGGTCCCGTACGGTCCCCGGCGCTCCCAGGATTCCTTTTCCTCCCCTTTCGCCCCGTGAGGCGGGGCGCGTGTCCCGGGCCCGTGTCCTCGGAGCCGTACCCCTGCTTCCGTCTCCGGCCCTGTGCTCGGCCCCGTGCCCCGGCTCGGTGCCCCGCTCCCTCTCCGCCCCGACTCCGTTTGCGGACCGGGGGCGGGCGGGTTTGAGTGTGAGGGACCCCCCACGCCCTTCAGGAGTACCGACATGTCGATGGCGTTTGGTTCCCCCTTCGGCCCGTCCGATCCGTTCGGCGACCTGCTGAACCGGTTCTTCGGAATGTCGCCGGCCTCGTCGCCGCCCGCCGTGCAGCGCGTCCCCATCGGACGGCTCCTCACCGAGTCCGCCCACGAGCTGCTGGGCACCGCCACCCGCAAGGCGGTCGAGGACGGCACCTCCGACCTGGACACCGAGCACCTGCTGTGG
The DNA here is from genome assembly GCF_014650175.1 of Streptomyces termitum. Lineage (GTDB taxonomy): Bacteria > Actinomycetota > Actinomycetes > Streptomycetales > Streptomycetaceae > Streptomyces > Streptomyces termitum. Next base: position 257,214 of record NZ_BMUL01000010.1, on the reverse strand, counting down.
GCCACCACCCAGGTCGAACCCACCCGCCGGCTCCTCGAACGGGCCGGCGTCGACCCCGACGCGCTGGCCGACAAGATCGCCAAGGTGCTGCCGCACGAGGCCGACGAGCCCTCCTCCGAGCCCGGCCTCACCCCGGCCGCCAAACGGACCCTCGCCCTCGCCCACGCCACCTCGCAGGCCGCCGGCGTCTCCTACATCGGCCCCGAGCACATCCTCGGCGCGCTCCTCGGCGACGCCGACTCCGGCGCCTCCCGCTTCCTGCGCGCCGAGGACCTCGACGTCTCCCAGCTGCGCGGCGTGGCCGACCGGGCCGCCCGGGGCGAATCCGCCGCCCCCGCCGCGCCGCAGCCGCCCGCCACCAGCCTCGACGAGTTCGGCCGCGACCTCACCGAGGAGGCGAAGGCGGGGAAGCTGGACCCGGTCGTCGGCCGCGCCGACGAGATCGAGCAGACCATCGAGATCCTCTCCCGCCGCTCCAAGAACAACCCCGTCCTCATCGGCGAACCCGGCGTCGGCAAGACCGCCATCGTCGAGGGCCTCGCCCAGCGGATCGTGGCCGGGGAGGTCCCCGACACCCTCAAGGACAAGCGGGTCGTCTCCCTCGACCTCTCCGGCATGGTCGCCGGGGCCCAGTACCGGGGCCAGTTCGAGGAACGCCTCAAGAAGGTCATCGAGGACGTCCAGAACGCCGAGGGCGAGATCATCCTCTTCATCGACGAACTGCACACCGTCGTCGGCGCCGGGGCCACCGGCGAGGGCTCCATGGACGCGGGCAACATGCTCAAGCCCGCCCTCGCCCGGGGCGAACTGCACGTCGTCGGCGCCACCACCATCGACGAGTACCGCAAGCACGTCGAGAAGGACGCCGCCCTCGAACGCCGCTTCCAGCCCGTCCTCATCCCCGAGCCCACCGTCGAGGAGACCGTCCAGATCCTCGAAGGGCTGCGGGACGCGTACGAGGCCCACCACCAGGTCCGCTTCGCCGACGGTGCCCTCACCGCCGCCGCCGAGCTCTCCGACCGCTACATCAGCGACCGCTTCCTGCCCGACAAGGCCATCGACCTGATGGACCAGGCCGGCGCCCGGGTCCGGCTGCGCAGCGCGGGCCGCTCCACCGAGGTGATCAGCCGCGAGGACCGGCTCGCCAAGCTGCGCCGCGAGAAGGACCAGGCCGTCGCCGCCGAGGAGTTCGAGCGGGCGAAGCAGCTGAAGGAGGAGATCGCCGAGGTCGAGGGCGAGCTCGCGGGCATCGAGGAGCGCCGCGAGGGCGTCGTCTCCGTCACCGCCGCCGACATCGCCGAGATCGTCTCCCGCCGCACCGGCATCCCCGTCACCCAGCTCACCACCAGCGAGAAGGAGCGCCTGCTGAAGCTGGAGGAGGAGATGCACGCCCGGATCGTCGGCCAGGACGAGGCCGTCACCGCCGTCTCCGAGGCCGTCCGCCGCAACCGCGCCGGCATGGGCGACCCGGGCCGCCCCGTCGGCTCCTTCCTCTTCCTCGGCCCCACCGGCGTCGGCAAGACGGAACTCGCCAAGACCCTCGCGGAGCTCCTCTTCGGCGACGAGGACCGGATGATCCGGTTCGACATGAGCGAGTTCCAGGAGAAGCACACCGTCGCCCGGCTGGTCGGCGCCCCTCCCGGGTACGTCGGCTACGACGAGGCCGGCCAGCTCACCGAGAAGGTCCGCCGCCAGCCGTACAGCGTCGTCCTCTTCGACGAGGTGGAGAAGGCCCACCCGGACGTCTTCAACACGCTGCTCCAGATCCTCGACGACGGCCGCCTCACCGACGGCCAGGGCCGCACCGTCGACTTCCGGCACTGCGTCGTCATCATGACGTCCAACATCGGCGCCCACCGCATCCTCGCCCACGAGGGCGACGCGGCGGAGCTGAAGGACGAGCTGATGGAGGACCTGCGCAGCCGCTTCCTGCCCGAGTTCCTCAACCGCATCGACGACATCATCGTCTTCCACAGCCTCACCGAGGACGACCTGTCGGAGATCGTCGAGCACCTCCTCGACCGCAGCAAGCACCGCGTCCGCGCCCAGGGCATGACGCTGGAGGTCACCGAGGCGGCGAAGAAGCTCCTGGTCGCCCACGGGCACCAGCCGGAGTTCGGCGCCCGCCCGCTGCGCCGCACCATCCAGACCGAGCTGGACAACCGGATCGCGACCCTGCTGCTCGGCGGCGAGGCCGACCCGGGCGACACGATCGTCGCCGACGTCGAGGGAGACTCCCTGCACTGCACCGTCCGCAAGGGCGACGGCGCGGCGCCGGAGGAGACGCCCGAGGCCGCCTGACCCCGGCCGGTACGGCGCAGGGCCCGCACCCCCCGGACGGGGTGCGGGCCCTGCGCCGTACCGGCCGGGCTGTTCAGCCCGAGGGCTCGATCACCACCTTGAGGTGCTTCATGATCGGCTGGTCGCTCTGGGTGCTGTAGTCGCCCAGCGCGCACAGCACGTTCATCTCCGGCATGTACCCGGCCGCGCAGCCGCGCGGGATGTCGTACGGCACCGCCAGGTAGCCGTGCAGCGCGCGCGTGCCGCCGTCCCGCGCGGTGGCGGTGATGTCGACCGGGGCCAGCTCCGCGATGCCGCGCTCGCGCATGTCGGCCCGGTTCATGAAGACCAGCGTCCGCAGGCTCTTCACCCCCCGGTAGCGGTCGTCGTCGGAGTAGATCGTGGTGTTCCACTGGTCGTGCGAGCGCATCGTGCCCAGGGCGAGCGTGCCCGGCTCCGGCACGACGTCCGGCAGCGGCGCCGAGGAGAACTCGGCCTTCCCCGACGGGGTCAGGAAGACCAGCTCCCGGGCCGGCTGCCTGATCCGGAAGCCCAGCGGCAGCCGGACCCGCCGGTTGAAGTCCTCGAAGCCGTCCAGCACCCGCGCCATGGTGTCCCGGATCCGGTCGTAGTCCTCGACGTACCAGGCCCACGGCGTCGGGCTGTCCGGCAGCGCGGCGCGCGCCATGCCCGCCACGATCGCCGGCTCGGAGAGCAGGTGCGGCGACGCGGGCCGCTTCATCCCCCGCGACAGGTGCACCATGCTCATCGAGTCCTCGACCGAGGTGGCCTGCTCGCCCTTGCGCTGGTGGTCCTTCTCGGTGCGGCCCAGGCACGGCAGGATCAGCGCCCGCCGGCCGTGCACCACGTGGCTGCGGTTGAGCTTGGTGCTGACCTGCACGGTCAGCTCGCAGTTCCGCAGCGCCGCGTACGTGACCGGGGTGTCGGGCGCGGCCAGCGCGAAGTTGCCGCCCATGCCGACGAAGACGGTCACCTCCCCGTCCCGCATGGCCTCGACGGTCCGGACCGTGTCGAGGCCGTGGGCGCGCGGCGGGTCGATCCCGCACACCTCGCCGAGCCGGTCCAGGAAGGCCCCGGACGGCCGGTGGTCGATGCCGCAGGTGCGGTTGCCCTGGACGTTGCTGTGGCCGCGCACCGGGGACGGGCCCGCGCCCTCGCGGCCGAGGTTGCCCCGGAGCAGCAGCAGGTTGACGATCTCCCGGACGGTGTCCACGCCGTGCTCGTGCTGGGTGACGCCCAGACACCAGCTGACGATCGACCGGTCGGCCTCGCGGTAGACCCGGGCCGCCTCCAGGATCTCCTCCCGGGGCAGCCCCGACTGGTGCTCGATCTCCTCCCAGGAGGTGGCCGCGCACACCTCCCGGTACTCCTCGAAGCCGTGGGTGTACCGCTCCACGAACTCCCGGTCCAGCGCCTTCGGGTCGGACGCCGCCTGCTCCAGGACCGCCTTCGCCATCCCGCGCAGGAGGGCCATGTCGCCGCCGATCCGCGGCTGGAGGTTGAGCGAACTGGTGCTCGTCGCCCGGAAGGTCGCCATGTCCCGGAAGTCGTGCGGGATGATCGTGCGGGTCGCGGCCGCCTCCACCAGCGGGTTGACGTGCACGATCCGGGCGCCCCTGCGGTGCGCCTCGGCGAGCGCGGTGAGCATCCGGGGCGCGTTGGAAGCGGCGTTCACCCCCAGGATGAACAGCGCGTCGGCGGTCTCCCAGTCCTTCAGGTCGACGGTCCCCTTGCCGGTGCCCAGCGACGCCGTCAGGGCCCGGCCGCTCGCCTCGTGGCACATGTTCGAGCAGTCGGGGAGGTTGTTGGTGCCCAGCTCGCGGGCGAGGAGCTGGTACAGGAACGTCGCCTCGTTGCCGAGCCGCCCCGAGGTGTAGAACGCCGCCCGGTCCGGACCGTCCAGCGCCCGCAGCGTCCGGCCGACCAGCTCGAAGGCGTCCTTCCAGGAGATCGGCACGTAGTGGTCGGTGTCGGGGTCGTACACCATCGGCTCGGTCAGCCGGCCGGTGTCCTCCAGGGCGTGATCGGTCCACCCGGCCAGCTCGGTCACCGTGTGGGCGGCGAAGAACTCGCGCCCGGCCCGCTTGCGGGTCATCTCCCAGGTGACGTGCTTGATGCCGTTCTCGCAGATGTCGAGCCGCAGCCCCTTGGTGTCGTCCGGCCAGGCGCAGCCGGGGCAGTCGAAGCCGCCGTCCTCGTGGTTCATCCGCCGGATCGCCCGGGGGCCGTCCAGGAGCGCGCCCTCCTTCACCAGGAAGCGGGTCACGCTCTCGGCGGCGCCCCAGCCCGCCGCCGGATGGTCGTACGGGCGGACCCGGGGCGGCCCGTCGGGGGCGGGGCCCACCCGGGGCTCCACGCCGTCGTCCTGCTGTTCGGCTCGGTCGAGGCTCATGGACGGTGTCCACCCTTCCGGCGCGCGGACGCGAGGGAACGCGTACGGACCCCCTTCCGGCAGGCTATGACGGGCCCCGGGGCGCCGCCATTCGGCCGCCCAGGGCCCCGGGCGCGGCCCGGCGACGGGCTGCGGGCCCGGCCGCCCCTGGATACGCTTGCGCCCGTTAAAACCTTTATGCGCCCTTTCCTCGTGCTTCTGACGGGAGTCGCATGGCCGCCCCCCAACCCGTCCCCCAACTCCTCCTCGGCCCGCCCGCCAAGGCGGCCCTCTTCCTCACCCTCACCGTCGCGCCCGGCCGCGAGGACGACGTCCGCGACGGCCTCGGGGAACTCTCCGGACTGAGCCGCTCCGTCGCCTTCCGCGCCCGCGACGACGCCCTCGCCTGCGTCGCCGGCCTCTCCTCCGACGCCTGGGACCGGCTCGTCGGCGGCCCCCGCCCCCGGGGACTGCACCCCTTCACCCCCCTCCACGGGCCCCGGCATCACGCCCCCGCCACCCCCGGCGACCTGCTGCTCCACCTGCGGGCCCGCCGCGCAGACCTCTGCTTCGAACTGGCCCGGCTGGTCCTCGACCGCCTCGGGGACGCGGTCGCCGTCGTCGACGAGGTGCACGGCTTCACCTACTTCGACGAGCGCGACCTCCTCGGCTTCGTCGACGGCAGCGAGAACCCCACCGGCTCCGCCGCCGCCGACGCCGTCCTCGTCGCCGGCGAGGACCCCGGCTTCCGGGGCGGCAGCTACGTCGTCGTCCAGAAGTACCTCCACGACCTGACCGCCTGGCACGCGCTGCCCACCGAGGAGCAGGAGCGGGTCATCGGCCGCGCCAAGGCCGACAACCTCGAACTCCCCGACGACGTCAAACCCCCCGACTCGCACGTCGCCCTCAACACCGTCGAGGACGAGAACGGCGAACAGCTCCAGATCGTCCGCCAGAACATGCCCTTCGGCCGCCTCGGCGCGGGCGAGTTCGGCACCTACTTCATCGGCTACGCCCGCACCCCGGACATCACCGAACGCATGCTCCGCAACATGTTCCTCGGCGACCCGCCCGGCACCACCGACCGCATCCTCGACTTCTCCACCGCCGTCACCGGCGGCCTCTTCTTCGTCCCCAGCGCCACCCTCCTCGACGACCTCCCCGCCCCGGGCACCGCGCCCGCCGCCGAGGACGCCCCCGAACCGCCGCCCGCCGACGCCGAACGCCCCGGGGACTCCCTGGGCATCGGCAGCCTGAAAGGAGCACCGGCGCCATGACCGGCCTCCCCGCCCCCACCCCCACCACCAACCTCCACCGCGAACTCGCCCCCGTCACCCCCGCCGCCTGGGCCGAGATCGAGGAGGAGGCCCGCCGCACCTTCCGCCGCCACGTCGCCGGACGCCGCGTCGTCGACGTGCCCGACCCCGCCGGCGCCTCCCTCGCCGCCGTCGGCACCGGCCACCTCACCGACCTCGACCCGCCCGCCGACGGCGTCCGCGCCCGGCTCCGCGAGGCCCGCCCGCTGGTCGAGCTCCGCGTCCCCTTCACCGTCACCCGCGCCGCCGTCGACGACGTCGAACGCGGCTCCAAGGACTCCGACTGGCAGCCGGTCAAGGACGCCGCCCGCGCCCTCGCCTTCGCCGAGGACCGCACCCTCTTCGACGGCTACGCCGCCGCCGGCGTCCCCGGCCTGCGCGCCGCCTCCTCCAATCCGGCCGTCGCCCTCCCCGCGGAACCCAGCGGCTATCCCGACGCCGTCAGCCGCGCCCTCACCGCGCTCCGGCTGGCCGGCGTCGACGGCCCGTACGCCCTCCTCCTCGGCGCCGAGGAGTACCGGGCCGTCAGCGAGACCTCCGACCACGGCTACCCGATCGCCGCCCACCTGGGCCGGATGCTCGACGAACCGCCGATCTGGGCCCCCGCCCTCAAGGGCGGCTTCGTCCTCTCCACCCGGGGCGGCGACTTCGAACTCCGCCTCGGCCAGGACGTCTCCATCGGCTACACCCGGCACGACGCCGACACCGTCGAGCTGTACCTCCAGGAGACCCTGACCTTCCTCGCCTACACCGACGAGGCCGTGGTCGTGCTGGGGGAGTGAGCCGATGCCCGCCTGGTCGTGGCGGTACGCGGGCCCCCGGCTCGCCGGGGCCGTCGGCGCCGGCACCGCCGCCGGAGCCGCCACCGGGGCCCTCTCCGGGGCGGCGCTCGGCGTCCTCGTCGGGATCGCCGCCGCCGAGACCGTCTTCGTCGTCACCGGCTGGCTGGTGCTGTGGCCGATGGACGCCGCCGACACCCGCCGCAACCTGCGGCGCGAGGAGTTCCGGCCGGTCGTCGAGGAACTCGTCGTCGTCACCGCCGCCCTGTGCGGACTGGGCGCCATCGTCGCCCTGCTCCTCGTCGGCTCCGGCCACGACCGGGCCGCCGCCGCGACCGCCCTGTGGGGCGTCCTCATGGCCTGGGCGGCGCTCCACCTCATGTACGCCACCCGGTACGCGTACCTCTACCACCGGGCGCCCGAGGGCGGCATCGACTTCAACTCCGACGCCCGCCCCCGCTACACCGACTTCCTCTACTTCAGCTACAACCTCGGCATGACCTACCAGGTCTCCGACACCGACGTCTCCGACCAGGAGATCCGGGCCGTCGTCCTGCGCCACTGCCTCCTGTCGTACGTCTTCGGCACCGGCGTCCTCGCCACCGCCGTCAACCTCGTCGCCGGGATCGTCACCGGCTGACCCCCGGACCCGCCCGCCCCGGTGCGCGTCCCGGGGCGGCCGCCCGGCAGACTCGCCCCATGAGCAGCACGCCGCCGCGCCGCCCCGCCGCCTCCGCCCCGACCGCCGTCGTCGTCGGCGCCGGACCCAACGGGCTCGCCGCCGCCGCCCTCCTCGCCGAGGCCGGAGTCGACACCACCGTCCTGGAGGCCGCCGACACCATCGGCGGCGGCACCCGCACCGACGAGGCGATCCTGCCCGGCCTGCTCCACGACCACTGCTCCGCCGTCCACCCCCTCGCCGTCGCCTCGCCCGTCCTGCGCCGCCTCCGGCTCGACCGGCACGGACTGCGCTGGCGGCTCCCCGAGATCGACTGCGCCCACCCCCTCGACGACGGCACCGCCGCCGTCCTGCACCGCTCGGTCGACGCCACCGCCGACGGCCTCGGCGCCGACGCGGCCCGCTACCGCGCCCTCCTCGCCCCCTCCGTACGCCGCTGGGAGGAGCTCTCCACGGACGTCATGGGGCCGCTGCTCCGGCTCCCCGACCACCCGCTGCTGCTGGCCCGCTTCGGCCTGCCCACCGTCCTGCCCGCCGCCGTCCTGGCCCGCCTCTTCCGCACGCCCGGCGCCCGCGCGCTGTGGGCGGGCGTCGCCGCCCACGCCTACCGCCCGCTGACCGACCCGCTCAGCTCCGCCATCGGCCTCGGCATCCTCACCGCCGGGCACGCGGCAGGCTGGGCCGTCGCCGAGGGCGGCTCCCGGGCCGTCACCGACGCCCTCGCCGCCGTCCTGCGCGGCCACGGCGGCCGGATCGAGACCGGCGTCCGCGTCACCGACCACCGGCGGCTGCCGCCCGCCGACGTCACCCTCCTCGACCTCGACCCCGCCCAGGCCGCCCGGATCTACGGCGACCGGCTGCCGTCCCGCACGGCCGCCGCGTACCGCCGCTTCCGGCGCGGACCGGGCGCCTTCAAGGTCGACCTCGCCGTCGAGGGCGGCGTGCCGTGGCGCGCGGAGGCCGCCCGCCGCGCCGGGACCGTGCACCTCGGCGGCCCGTTCGCCGAGATCGTCCGCGCCGAACGGGCCGTCACGGACGGCCGGATGCCCGAACGGCCCTTCGTCCTCGTCGGCCAGCAGTACCTCGCCGACCCCACCCGCTCGGTCGGCGACGTCCACCCGGTGTGGACGTACGCGCACGTGCCGCACGGCTACGACGGCGACGCCACCGACGCGATCCTCGCCCGGCTCGAACAGTTCGCCCCCGGCGTCCGCGACCGGATCGTCGGCCTGCGCGTCACCCGCCCCGCCGACTTCGCCGCCGCCAACCCCAACTTCGCCGGCGGCGACATCCTCACCGGCGCCAAGACCGTCCCCCAGCTCGTCCTCGGCGCCCGCCCCGCCCTCGACCCGTACGCCACCGGCCTCCCCGGCGTCTACCTCTGCTCCGCCGCCACCCCGCCCGGCCCTGGCGCCCACGGCATGTCCGGCGCGGGCGCCGCGACGGCGGCCCTCCGCCACCTGGGCCTCCGGCCGCCCCGGGGCTAGGAGGTCGCGGCGCCGGTCACCCGTCCGGGAAGGGCCCGGCGGGTCGCGGGCACCCGCGCCGGACCCGCTCCCGGGCCCTTCCCGGCGCGCCGGGGCCGCCGATGCGGAGGAACCGGGCGGGGGTGCGCGGGCCTCAGCCGAGGGGCTACGAGCGCCACCACGGCTCGCGTACGTACCGGCTCTCCGTGGCGGTGCAGCCGAGGCCGTTGGAGACCTCCTCCGCGTCCAGGTTCCAGCCGACCACCCCGTTGCCCTTGCGGCTCAGTTCGATCAGCCGGGCGTCGGCGGTCCGGGTGCCGTCGGTGACCCGGCAGGCCACGATCGACGTCCACGCCTGCCCGTCGAGGGCCGAGGCGAAGGTCAGGACGGGCAGCGCGACGACGGTGAGGAGCAGCGCCGCCACCTGCTCCGCGGCCGCCGCCCGGCGCAGCCACGGCGCCGGGCGGTAGCCGGGGTCGTGCGAGGCGGCGCGGGAGGAGCCGTGCGGGCGGCGGCGGCCGGTGCGGTACTCGACGACCACGCCCCGGCGGAGCGCGTACGCGGCGAGGCCGGTGGCCAGGCCCCACCACGGGCCGAACAGGCAGGCGTCGATGACGCCGACCGCGAGCGGGTTCACCAGGGTGAGCGCCGCCCGCCGCAGACGGTCCGCGCGCGCCCGGCCGGACGGCACGGCGCCGCGCGCCGCGAAGGCGGCGAAGACCACCCGGGAGATGACGACCGCGAGCACCGAGCCGAGCAGCGGGTCGGTGATCACCATGCCGAGCAGCACGTCGGGCCAGTTCGCCGGCTCCATGCCCATGAACACGTCCCGCACCGCGTTCCCGCCGCCCACCGTGTACGCGACCTTGGTCACGGGAACGGCCAGCGCGAGGGCGAGGAGGACCGTGTGCCCGGGGCCGCCCTTGCGGTCGCTGCGGCGCTCCTCCTCCCGCTCCCGCTCGGCGTCGCCCCCGGTCAGGAGCGGCCGCCCACCGAGACGACGACGGCGGTGGTCCGGCCGAGGGGCGTGGCGTACGCGACGGACTCCCCGGCCGCGCGCCCGAGCAGCGCCCGGCCCAGCGGGCTGTCGGCGGTGACCAGGGCCGGATCGCCGGCGTCGGCCAGTTCGCCGATGTGCACGGTCGACTCGGTGCCGTCGCCGAACCGCAGGCGCACGGTGCTGCCCACGCCGACCGCCTCGGTGGACGGCGCCCCGGCGGCCGCGCCCTCCCGGAGCCGCCCCTCGACCTCGCCGATCCGCGCGTCCAGCTTCTCCAGCTCGGTGGCCCGCTGGAGCTCGTCGGCCTGGTCGGCCCGGTCGCCGGGCTCGTCACCGCCGCCGAGCGTGGCGGCCACGGCGGCCCGTTCGGTGCGCAGATCGGACAGCTCGCGGTCGAGCGCCGCGCGGGCTGCGTCGCTGAGGGGTTCGGGTCCGGCGGTCATGGACTGCTCCCGTCGTGCGGTGGCGGGGACGAAGAACGACCCCTCCATTCCGGCACCAGCGGGAAACCCCGTCAAATCGGGCGAATCGCCGGAAGGGGTGCGTCGGGGCGGGCCCACGGGCTGTACGGACGCCCCGCCCGCCGGCGCCGTCACCCGGCGCCTCACCGCCACCGCCCGCCTCCTGCGCCGCGTGCCCGCGGCGCTCCGCCCGCGGCTCCCGCCCCGCCGTATCCCGCGCGCCGTGGAGCGCCTCGGTCCCGACACCCGGCCCGACCCGTACACACTGTCCGAGGCTGCGTCCATACTGGACGGGCCGGGGAGCGGGCACGGAAGCGACGGGGGCGACGGCACACGATGGGGGAGAGCGGACTGATCCGGGAGCGTTACCGCCTGCACGAGGTCATCGGGCGCGGCGGCATGGGCGAGGTGTGGCGCGCCACCGACGAGGCGCTGGGCCGGGGGGTCGCGGTCAAGCGCCTCAAGCCGCTCGGACCGCACCAGGACGCGGGCGTGCAGACCGTGGTCCGCGAGCGGTTCCGCCGCGAGGCCAGGGTCGCGGCGGCGCTCCAGCACCGGGGCGTCACCGTCGTCCACGACTTCGGCGAGTACGAGGGCGTGCTCTTCCTCGTCATGGAGCTCCTGGAGGGGCAGAACCTCAGCCAGCTCCTCACCGCCAACGCCCGCAGCCCGCTGCCCGTCCACGAGGTGGTGGACATCGCCGACCAGGTCGCCGACGCCCTGGAGTACACCCACCGGATGGGGATCGTGCACCGCGACCTCAAGCCCGCCAACATCATGCGGCTGCGCGACGGCACGGTGAAGATCTGCGACTTCGGGATAGCGCGCCTCGGCGCCGACATGGGCTTCACCTCGCGGCTCACCGGCACCGGCATCGCCATGGGCACCCCCCACTACATGTCCCCGGAGCAGATCGGCGGCGGCGACATCGACCACCGCAGCGACCTGTACTCACTGGGCTGCGTGCTGTACGAACTGGCCACCGGCGCCCCGCCGTTCGACCTCGACGACTCCTGGGCGGTGCTCGTCGGCCACCGGGACACGGTGCCGAGCCCGCCGCGCTCCCACCGCTCCGAACTGCCCGAGTACTTCGACCGGCTCGTCGTCGACCTGCTCGCCAAGGTGCCCGACCAACGTCCGCGCGACGCCTCCGACCTGCGCCGCCGCATCGTCACCGGCCGCACGGTCACCGGCGGCGGCCGGCCGCTGCCCCCGCCCCCGGCCGACCCGCCGCACCCCGCCGACGGGACGGGGACCACCGCCGCCGGGGAGGGCGCCCCGCCCGCCTGGGCGCGTACCCTCACCGCCGGGCCCCGGCCCGCCGCCCCCGGCGCGCCCCGCGCCACCGGCCACGATCCGGCCGCCGCCGTCCTCACCACCGAGTGGACCACCGCCCGGCCGCGCCACGACGGCCCCACCCTCACCACCCCCCGGCCCCCGGCCGACGCCACGCCCGAACTGCTCGCGGTGCTCGCCGCCCGCCACCGCGCGGGCCTCGGCCTGGGCCGCCTCGGCCGCTGGAGCGAGGCCGAGGAGCTGCACCGCTCGGTCGCCGGGGACCGCACCCGCGCCCTCGGCCCCGACCACCCCGACACCCTCGCCAGCGCCTACGAGGCCGCCTTCGCCCTCGCCCGGCTCGGCCGCACCGACGAGGCCCTGGGCGCCTTCGGGCGGGTCGCCGAGGCCCGCGCCCGGGTCCTGGGCCCCGACCACTCCGACACCCTCGCCGCCCGCCAGGAGCGGGCCTACGTGCTGGGCCGGCTCGGCCGGCACGCGGAGGCGCACGCCCTCTACGAGGACATCCTCGCGGTCCGCGAGCGCACCGCCGGCGCCGAGCACCCCGACACCCTGCGCTGCCGCCACAACCTCGCCCACACCCTGGGTCGGCTGGGGCGCCTGGAGGAGTCGTACCGGACCGCCCTCGCCGTCGCCGACACCCGCGCCCGGCTGCTGGGCCCCGAGCACCCCGACACCCTCGTCACCCGGCACGAACTCGCCCACACCCTGGCCCGGATGGGCCGGCCCGAGGAGGCGCTGGAGCAGTACCGGGTGGTGGCCGAGGGCCGGGCCGCCGCCTTCGGCCCCGACCACCCCGACACCCTCGCCGCCCGCTACGAGACCAGCGCCTGCCTCGGCCGGCTCGGCCGCTTCGCCGACGCGCTCGCCGTCTGCCGGGACCTGGCCGCCGTCCGCACCCGCACCCAGGGCGCCGACGCCCCCGAGACGCTCCGCGTCCGGCACGCGCTGGCCGTCCACCTGACCCGGCTGGGCCAGTGGCAGGAGGCCCTCGACACGGTCCAGGAGGTGCACGCCGCCCGCCGCCGGGTCCTCGGCGCCGACCACCCCGACACCCTGCGCAGCCGCCGCGAGGCCGCCGTCGTCCTCGGCCGGCTCGGCCGCTGGGACGAGGCCCTGCCCTCGCTGCGCTCCCTCTCCGAGGCCCGCGCCCGCACCCTCGGCCCGCTCCACCCGGACACCCTCGCCGCCCTCGCCGACCTGACCCACTGCCTCGACCGGCTCGGCCGCCACACCGAGGCGGAGGCCGTCCGGCGCGGCGGTCCCGGCGCCGGACCGCCCACGGCGCCCGGAGCGGCCTGAACGGGCGCCCGGCCGCGCTGATTTAATGACCGGCGTGATCACCGAAGGTCCCGGCGACCCCACCCCCGCCCCCACCGCGCCCCCCACCGGCCCCGGCCCGGCCGGACCGGACCCGGTCGACGTCGACCTGTGGCAGCTCCGGGTGGACCACCTCACCGAGGGCGAGCTGGACCCCTCCGAGCTCGACGAGGAGGAGCGGGGCCGGCTCGGCACCCCCCTCGCGGTCGCCGACCGGCTCCGGTACGGCATCGGGCACGTCGCCCTGCGCCGCCTCCTGGCCCCCCGGCTGGGGGTGCCGCCCGCCGCGCTCACGTACCGCCGCGAGCCCTGCCCCGGCTGCGGCGCCCTCCACGGCCGGCCCGCCGTCGCCACCCCGTCCGGCGCCCCGCACTTCTCCCTCTCGCACAGCGGCGACGTCGTCCTCATCGGCTTCGCCGCCCGGTCCGTCGGCGTGGACGTCGAGAGCCTGCCCAAGGAGGGCACCGTCCGCGACGTGACCCCGGCCCTCCACCCGCTGGAGCAGGCCGAGATCGCCGCCGCGGGCCACACCCCCGAGGCGTTCGCCCGGATCTGGTGCCGCAAGGAGGCGTACCTCAAGGGCGTCGGGATAGGCGTCGCCCGCTCCCTCGCCAAGGACTACCTCGGGGAGTCCGAGCCCGCCGCCCTCCCGGCCGGCTGGTCCGTCCGCAGCGTCGGCACGGCCGCCGGGCACGCGGCGGCCGTCGCCGTCGCCGGCCCCCTGGGACGCGTCCGTACGAGTTGGCTTCCGGCCTCCTTCGTCACCGCCGAGGCCACCCCCGCACCCTCCTGAGCAGCGGGGACGTCCCCGGCGTGAAGCTGAGCTGCGAGCGCGCTTAAGAAAACCTCGATGGACCGCGGGCCCCCGGTAGGGAAGATTCGTTCCCGAGGATCTTGTGCACGCGCGCGTGCCTTGACCCGTACATCACAGGACACGCACGTCGGGAGCCGTGGCATTGAAGGCGTTGGTCAAGCTGAAGGCGGAGCCGGGACTCTGGCTCACGGACGTGCCCGAGCCGGAGACCGGTCCCGGGGACGTACTGATCAAGGTCAAGCGGACGGGCATCTGCGGCACCGACCTCCACATCCGCTCGTGGGACGGCTGGGCGCAGAAGACCATCGCCACGCCCATGACGATCGGCCACGAGTTCGTCGGCGAGGTCGTCTCCGTCGGCCGTGACGTCTCCGACATCGCCGTCGGCGACCTGGTCAGCGGCGAGGGACACCTCGTCTGCGGCAAGTGCCGCAACTGCCTGGCGGGCCGCCGCCACCTCTGCCGCGCCACCGTCGGCCTCGGCGTCGGCCGGGACGGCGCCTTCGCCGAGTACGTGGCGCTGCCCGCCTCCAACGTGTGGGTGCACCGGGTCCCCGTCGACCTCGACGTCGCCGCGATCTTCGACCCGTTCGGCAACGCCGTCCACACCGCGCTCTCCTTCCCGCTGGTCGGCGAGGACATCCTCGTCACCGGCGCCGGCCCGATCGGCATCATGGCCGCCGCCGTCGCCAAGCACGCCGGCGCCCGCCACGTCGTCATCACCGACGTCAGCGAGGAGCGCCTGGACCTGGCCCGCAAGACCGGCGTCTCCCTCGCCCTGAACGTCGCGGAGAAGAGCATCGCCGACGGCCAGCGCACCCTCGGGCTCAAGGAGGGCTTCGACGTCGGCCTGGAGATGTCCGGCAACCCGCACGCCATGCGCGACATGATCGCCAACATGACGAACGGCGGGAAGATCGCCATGCTCGGCCTGCCGAGCGAGGACTTCGCCGTCGACTGGGCGAAGATCGTCACCTCGATGATCACCGTCAAGGGCATCTACGGCCGCGAGATGTTCGAGACCTGGTACGCCATGTCCGTCCTCCTGGAGGGCGGGCTCGACCTCTCCCCGGTCATCACCGGCCGGTACGACCACACCGATCACGAGGCGGCCTTCGACGACGCGGCCTCCGGCAAGAGCGGCAAGATCATCCTCGACTGGACTGCGGGAGCCTGACCCATGTTCGATTCCGTACGCGACGACGTCCGCGCCACCCTCGACGAGATCCGCGCCGCCGGCCTGCACAAGCCCGAGCGCGTCATCGGCACCCCGCAGTCGGCGACCGTCGAGGTGACCTCCGGAGGCCGTCCCGGCGAGGTGCTGAACTTCTGCGCCAACAACTACCTCGGCCTCGCCGACCACCCCGACGTCGTCGCCGCCGCCCACGCGGCCCTCGACCGCTGGGGCTACGGCATGGCCTCCGTCCGCTTCATCTGCGGCACGCAGGAGGTGCACAAGGAGCTGGAGGCCCGCCTCTCGGCCTTCCTCGGCCAGGAGGGCACGATCCTCTACTCCTCCTGCTTCGACGCCAACGGCGGCGTCTTCGAGACCCTCCTCGGCCCCGAGGACGCGGTCATCTCCGACGCCCTCAACCACGCCTCCATCATCGACGGCATCCGCCTCTCCAAGGCCCGCCGCCTCCGCTACGCCAACCGCGACATGGCGGACCTGGAGCAGCGGCTCAAGGAGGCCGTCGAGGGCGGCGCCCGGCGCAAGCTGATCGTCACCGACGGCGTCTTCTCCATGGACGGCTACGTCGCCCCGCTCGCCGACATCTGCGACCTGGCCGAGCGCTACGACGCCATGGTCATGGTCGACGACTCGCACGCCGTCGGCTTCGTCGGCGCCGGCGGCCGCGGCACCCCCGAGCTGCACGGCGTCATGGACCGCGTCGACATCATCACCGGCACCCTGGGCAAGGCCCTCGGCGGCGCCTCCGGCGGCTACGTCGCGGCCCGCGCCGAGATCGTCGCCCTGCTGCGCCAGCGGTCCCGCCCGTACCTCTTCTCCAACACGCTCGCCCCGGTCATCGCCGCCGCCTCCCTCAAGGTCATCGACCTCCTGGAGACCGCCGGCGAGCTGCGCGAGCGGCTCAACGCCAACACGGCGCTGTTCCGCCGCCGGATGACCGAGGAGGGCTTCGACATCCTCCCCGGCGACCACGCCATCGCCCCCGTCATGATCGGCGACGCGGCGGAGGCCGGGAAGATGGCCGAACTGCTCCTGGAGCGCGGGGTGTACGTGATCGGCTTCTCGTACCCGGTCGTGCCGCAGGGCCAGGCCCGCATCCGCGTCCAGCTCTCGGCCGCGCACTCGACGGCGGACGTGAACCGCGCGGTGGACGCCTTCGTGGCGGCCCGCGCCGAGCTCCGGGGCTGACGCCGGACCGGCGGCGGGAGCGGCGCCCGCCGCCCCCGCCGCCTGGGACACTGGGAGCATGATCGAAGCACGGCGGTTGCACATCCTCCGCGCGGTGGCCGACCACCGCACGGTCACCGCGGCGGCCGCCGCGCTCTACCTCACCCCCTCGGCCGTCTCCCAGCAGCTCGCCGCCCTGGAGCAGGAGACCGGCCACCGGCTGGTCGACCGCAGCGCGCGCGGCGCCCGGCTGACCCCCGCCGGGGAGATCCTGCTGAGCCACGCCAACGCGGTCCTCGCCCAGCTGGAGCGGGCCGAGGCGGAACTGGCGGCGTACGGCTCCGGCGAGGCGGGCACCGTCACGGTGGCCGCCTTCGCCACCGGCATCGGCCTGGTCGTGGCCCCCGCCATCGCGGCGCTGGCCGGCGCCTCGCCCGGCATCCGGGTCCGGGTCCGGGACGCGGAGGGCGACGCGAGCCTGCTCATGGTCCTGGACCGGCAGGTGGACGTGGCGGTGGCCGTCGAGTACCGGGGCGCGCCCGGCGAGGACGACGACCGGCTGACCCGGGTGCCGCTCTACGCGGAGCCCTTCGACGCGGTGCTGCCGCCGGGCCACGCCCTCGCGGCCGGGGAGCGGGTCGGGCTCGCGGCCCTCGCCAAGGACGCCTGGATCGGCCAGTCCGCGGGCAATCCCTGCCACGACGTGACCGTGCTGGCCTGCGAGTACGCGGGGTTCGCGCCCCGCTTCGCACACGTCTCGGACGACTTCCGCGCGGTCGTGGCGCTGGCCGCCGCCGGGGCGGGGGTGGCGCTGGTGCCCCGCTCGGCGCTGCGCGGCATGGACCTGACCGACGTCGGCATCCGGCCGGTGGACGGCGTCGCGCCCACCCGCCGGGTCTTCGCGGCCGTCCGCCGGGGCGCCGGGGAGCATCCCCTGATCGCGCCCGTCCTGGCGGCGCTCGGCACGGCCGCCGCCGTGGTGCCGTGACGCGTCCGCCGGGGCCCGCGCGCGGCGGGCCCCGGCGGAGCGGGCTCAGCGGGCCTGGACGGAGAGGCTCACGCCGCTGAAGCCCTGCTGGGCGGCGAGGCTGAAGTAGACCCAGCCGGCCGGCGGGTTGTCGATCGTCAGCGTCTCGACGTTGCCGGGACCGGCGGACTTGGCGAGGTGGCTGCCGGTGGTGGCCCAGCTGCCGCCGCCGTAGTACAGGTCGGCGTCGCCGGTGCCGCCACCGCTGGTCAGCGTCAGCTTCTTGACGCCGGCCGGCAGGTAGACGAAGTGGTAGCTGTAGCCGCCGGCGGTGGCGGCGAGGCCGTCCCGGCGGCAGTCCTGGTCGAACTGGCGGGCGTCGGGCAGGGTGCAGAGCGGCGCGGCCGGGGCCGTGGTCGTGGCGTCCGGCAGCGGTCCGCAGCCGTCGGTGGCGCAGCTGGTGGTCAGCCAGGTCGCGAAGTCCGCGTCGTAGCGGGTGCCGATGGTCTGCTTCAGGAGCGTGCGGGCCCCGGCCCAGTCACCGGTGCGGTACTCGCCGAGCACCGCCTGGACGTCGGCGGGGTGCTTCTGGAGCATGTAGCGGACCGCGAGCCAGCCCCAGCGGTAGACCCGGTCGGAGTCCGCCTCGGGGTCCTCCTCCTGGCCGTAGACGGTGTCGAAGAGGTCGCTGAGCTTGTACGTCTGCCGGGCGGCCGCGGCGATGGCGTCGCTGTTGCGCTCGTCGCGGTAGCCGTACGAGATGTTCTCGGCGATGCCCTCGACCCACCAGATGGTCGGCGTGGTCATGCCCGCCTCGAAGTCGCCGTGCATGTTGTAGCGGCCGTCGAGGTAGTGGGTGTACTCGTGGTTCAGGTTCCAGATCTGGAAGTCGGGGCGCAGCCAGCTGGCCTCGTGGGCGATGAAGCGGGCCTGGTTGCCGGGGACCGCCGGGTTGCCCTCCTCGTACATGCCGCCGTTGTCGACGTCGATGTCGTAGATCGCCCAGGCGTACAGCGCGTACTGGGTGTAGTCGTCGAAGGCGACGACCTCCAGGTCGGTGTTGACGTCGCCGGGGATCGGGCCCTGGTCGCCGATGATTCGGTGGAAGTACGCGTCCTGGCCGACGAGGCTCGCGCAGGTGCTCGCGAGCTGGCCGGGGGACATGTCCTGGGCGCGGATCTTCAGGCCCGGGGTGCAGGTGTGCTGGGTCGGCAGGACCAGCGGCAGCACGCGCTGCCCGAGGTCGCAGATGCCGTAGGCGGCGCAGTTGCCCTTGTCGTACTGGCGGGTGGCCCAGCCCAGGTTCATGGTGATCGGGGCGGTGGGGCCGACGTTCGGGTAGCGGTTGATCAGGTTCTTGAGGAGCGGCCGGAGCCGGTCCTTGAGCTCGGGGACGTCGAGGGCGCTGCCGAGGTGGCGGCCGACGTTGCTGACCACGTCCAGGCGGTTGAGCTGCGCCTCGTTGCGGGTGACGAAGCCGGACCAGGTGTCGAGGATCGAGGGGTCGGCCTTGAGGGCGGCGCGCCAGCCGCGCGCGTCGTTCTTGGCCTTGAAGCCGTTCTCGACGACCCATTCGACGTGCTGCATGGCCAGGTTCATCTGGCCGGGCCAGGTGGCGTCGTAGGCGCCGAGCATCCACTTGACGACACCGGCGTACCGGCCGGCCTCGTGGGTGCTGTCGACGAGGGTGACGACCTCGTTGAGGATCGCGCCGTTGGCGTCGGTGACGTCCTTGCTGCGCGGGTTGGCGAAGAAGGCGTCGAGGGCGCCGCGCGCCGCGCCCTGGAGGGCCGGGCCGTAGTCGCCGACGGCGGCGGCGTTGTTGTCCTGCACGTAGTACCCGGCGCGCAGGAACATCACCAGCTGGCCGACGGCGGCGCGGTTGTCGCCGGTGTACGTGGCGGACGCGTCGCGCAGCGCGTCGGCGACGGTCACCATCTGGGCCTCGCGGAAGGCCTTGCGCGCGTTCTCGCCGGTGAGCTCGAACAGCGGGTAGGTGCAGGTGATCTGGGGGAGCGCGGTGAGGCGCTGGACCAGGGTGGCGCCGGTGGCGTCGATGACGCCGGAGAGGTCGCCGCAGGGGTCGGCGGCGGCCGCGAGGCGCCGGTCCGCGCGGGTGGCGGCCGCGGCCCGGGGGCCGCTCTCCTCGGTGCCGTCCTGGGAGGAGAGCCGGAAGCGGGGGTTGTCGCTGAGGGCGTGGGGCGACTTGGGGACGGGGAAGGACCGCGGCGTCGCGGCGGCGGTCTCCTGCCCGGCCCGCGGGGCCGGGGCGGTGGCGCCGGTGGCGGCCTGGCTCTGCGGTGCGAACAGGCCGAGGGAGAGGAAGACGGCCGCGCCGAGCGCGGGAAGTCTTCGCGCGGCGGTCTTCGATGTCCGGAAGGGACGCATCTGTGGGGGCCTCCGGGGCCGTTGGGGCCGCGTGCGGAGCGCACGGGCTACTGACATGTGACGTGTAAAATTTCACATGTCGCATTGTTCTGGAAGACCCCGGACAGGATTCGTCGCACGCGGCCCCGGGGCGCGACCGTCCGCCCCGGGGCCGTACCCGCGCCGCGAAGCCCTACGGGCCGGTCGGCGCGGCGCCCTCGACGACCGGGGTCAGGCCGTCCAGGAGCGCCTTGAGGCCCGCCTCGAAGAAGTCGTCGAGCCGCATGTCGTAGCCGTCCGCGCCGAAACCGCCGACGATCCTGGCGAAGACCGGGAAGCGGCCCGAGGCCGCCAGGTCCCCCAGGGCGCCGGCCCGGTCGTCCATCCAGGCGTCCTCCGACTGTCCGGTGGCCGCCTCGGCCTGCGCCTCCCACTCCAGGTGGACGGCCAGCCCCTGGACGTGGCTGTAGATCAGGACGTGCGTCTCGAACAGGGCCTTCGGCGCGAGGCCGTGGCCGTCGAGGGCGCTCAGCATCCGCTCCCCGTGCACCATCAGGCCCGGCGAGATCAACGGGCGGGTGAGGGAGCCCAGTTGGGCCAGCCACGGATGCGCGCGGTACAGCGACCAGAGGGTCCGCGCGACCTCCTCGACGCGGGCGCGCCACCCCTCGGGCACCTCGGCGGGATAGGCCGCCTCGCCGTACGCGGCGTCGGCCATGAGCAGGACGAGGTCGTCCTTGCCGGTGACGTACCGGTACGGCGACATGGCGGCGACGCCGAGCCGGGCCGCCACGCCGCGCATGGAGAGCCCCGGCAGCCCCTCGGCGTCGGCGATCTCCACGGCCGCGCGCACGATCCGGTCGAGGGTCAGGTCCTGCTCGGAGGGGGGAGCGGCGGCCGGGGGCCGGCGGGGCGCGCCCGCCGGTGCGGTGGCCGGGGCGGAGGCGGTCCGCGCGGTGCCCGCGACCACGGTGCCGGCCCGGGGGCGGGTCTCGACCAGGCCCTCCAGGCGGAGGGTGGTCAGGGCCTTGGTGGCGGTGGCGAGCGCCACACCCCAGTCCTTCGCCAGCTGCCGGGTCGAGGGGACCCGGTCGCCGGGGGCCAGTTCGCCGTCCGCGATCCGCCGCCGGATCCCGGCGACGATGCGCAGGTAGGGCGGCTGCCCCGAGGGTCCTGTGATCTGCGTCACTTCATCTCCCTTGGTCTGGCTGTACTAGTGCAGAGGTCACCTGTGAGGGTGTCTCGTCGTGCCTGAACTGACCTAGTACAGCTCCTCGTTGCCGCACTTGAGGGTGCTGCGCGTACGCCGTACGTTCAGTTGCGTACAGCGTAACCCTAAGCACTCACCGAACGAGGAGTTCCCATGCAGACCGTGCTCATCTCCGGCGGCGGCATCGCCGGCCCCGTCCTCGCCCACTGGCTCCACCGCCGCGGCTTCGCCCCCACCGTCGTCGAGCGCGCCCCCGGGCTCCGCTCCGGCGGACAGGCCGTCGACGTCCGGGGCGTCGCCCTGGAGGTCCTCGACCGCACCGGCCTGCTCGACCGCGCCCGGAGCGTCCGCACCCGGATGCGCGGCATGTCGGTCCTCGACCCCACCGGCCAGGAGGTCCACCGCTCCACCGAGGCCACCTACAGCAGCGGCCGGCTCGACAGCCCCGACATCGAGGTGCTGCGCGACGACCTCGTCCGGATGGCGTACGAGCACACCCGCGCCGACGTCGAGTACCTCTTCGACGACAGCGTCACCGCCCTCGACGAGGACGCCTCGGGCGTCCACGTGACCTTCCGCCGCTCCGCGCCCCGCACCTTCGACCTGGTGATCGGCGCCGACGGCCTCCACTCCACCGTCCGGCGCCTCGCCTTCGGGCCCGAGGAGGACTTCTCCCACCACCTGGGCAGCTACCTCTCCGTCTTCGGCACCGAGAACTTCCTCGGCCTGGAGGACTGGCAGGTCTGGCTGAGCGACGACGGCGTGGGCTTCGGCATCATGCCCGTCCGCGCCAACACCGAACTGCGCGTCGCCTTCGGCTTCGAGTCCGGCGTTCTGCCCGCCGGTCTGCGCACCCTCGAGGAGCTGCGCCGCCGCGTCGTCGAACGGCTCTCCGGGCTGAGCTGGGAGGGCGCCCGGCTGGCCGAAGCCGCCGGGAAGGCCCCCGACTTCTACTGCGACGCCATGGCCCAGATCCGGATGGACCACTGGTCCCGGGGCCGGATCGCGCTGCTCGGCGACGCCGGGTACTGCCCCTCCCCGCTCTCCGGGCAGGGCACCAGCCTCGCCGTCGTGGGCGCCTACGTGCTGGCCGAGTCCCTCGCCCTGACGCCCGGCGACCACCGGGCCGCGTTCGCCCGCTACGAGCGGCGGCTGCGCCCCTTCGTGGAGCTCAACCAGGCCCTGGCCACCGAGAACGCCGGCGGTCCGGCCCCCGAGGAGTCCGTCGCCCGCGCCAAGAACGCCTACGAACTGGACGCCTGACGATGGCCCGTCAGTCCGCCGAGGGCCGCCAGCCGACGGCCTCGACACGGGCCGCGTCCGCCGGGCGCGCCTCGTCGAAGAGGACCCGGCCCTCCGCGTCCAGGACGCGCGCCCCGGTCACGTACGCGCCGCGGCCGGTGGCGGCGGACCGGGTGACCAGGCGGAAGCGGAGCCGTACGGGACGGTCCTGCGGCAGGTCGGCGGAGAGCCGGTGCCAGACCCGCCCCGACCACCCGGAGGCCCGGCCGTCGGGATGCGGGCGGAAGGCGCCGGACCGGTCGGGCGGCGCGGCGCCGAGCGGCGCGGTGCGGAAGGGGACGGGGCGCGCCGTCGAGGCCGAGCCCTCCTGGGGCCCCGCCTCCTCCAGGTGGAGCGCGTCCCGCGGCGCGGTGTCCCACCAGACCAGGCACTCCAGCCGGGTCGCGCCCGGACCGGCGGGCGGGAGGGTGAGGGTGACGGACCCGGGGGCCGCCATCCCTGAGAACCAGGCCGCCCCGCCGCCCGGCGGCCGGACCGGCAGGGCGCGCGCCAGGCGGTTCGCGGCGGCGGCCCGGGGCGCGGAACCGGAACGCCAGGTGCGGACGGGGTGCACCGAGTTGGCGAGGAGGATCAGGAAGGCGTCCGCCTCCGGGTCCAGGACCAGGCTGGTGCCGGTGAAACCGGTGTGCCCGGCGGTGCGAGGCCCGGACAGCGCGCCCATGTACCACCGCTGGTCCAGCTCGAAGCCGAGCCCGTGGGCGTGGCCGGGGAAGGCGCCGTTGACGTCGGTGAGGAGCAGTTCCGCGGAGGCGGGGGAGAGGACGCGGACGGAGCCGTACGCGCCGCCGTCGAGGAGGGTGCGGGCCAGCACGGCGAGGTCGCGGGCGCGGGAGAAGACCCCGGCGTGGCCCGCGACGCCGCCCAGGGCGTGGGCGTTCTCGTCGTGGACCTCGCCCCGCACCATGCCCCGGTCGAGCCGGGCCCACGGCCGGCGGGAGTCCTCGGTGGCCGCGATCCCCGCCCGCCAGGAGAGCGGGGGGACGAAACGCGTGCGGTGCATCCCGAGCGGAGCGGTGATCTCGTCGTGGAGCAGGACCTCCAGACCGCGACCGGTGATCCGTTCCAGGAGCGCCTGGAGCGCGATCAGGTTGAGGTCCGAGTAGCGGTAGACCGAGCCCGGCGGGTCCAGCGGCGCCTCCGCCCACAGCGGCCCCAGCCGCCCCTCCGGCCCCGGGGGTCCGTACAGCGGCAGCCAGTCCCGCAGTCCCGAGGTGTGCGCCAGCAGCTGCCGGACCGTGATCCCGGCCTTCCCCGCCCGGCCGAACTCCGGCAGGTGCGCCGCGACCCGGTCGTCCGGGCCCAGGGCGCCCCGCTCCATCTGCCGCACGGCCAGGATCGCGGTGAACAGCTTGGTCAGCGAGGCCACGTCGAAGACCGTGTCGGGCGTCATCGGGACCCGCAGCTCCGGCGGGAGGGGGACGCCCGTGTCCGTCCCCTCGTCGTACCGCTCCCAGCGCGCCGCCCAGCCGACGGCCCGGTGCAGCGCCACCGTGCGGCCCCGCCCGGCGAGCACCACGGCACCCGCGCACCACGGACGCGCCGCGCGGCCGGGCTCCGGTCCGGGCTCCGATCCGGGCTCCGATCCGGGTTCCGGTCCCGCGACGGGGGAGAGGAAGGCGGACACGTCGTCGACGAGCCGGTCCAGCTCGCGCGGAAGCAGCCCGGCCTCCTCCGCCGTCCCCCACCGCAGCACCCCCGCCCGCCCGCGCCCGCTCTCCTCCGCCACCGCCGCCTCCCGTCCTCGCCCGCGTGCCCGCGCCCGCGCCTCACCGCGCGCCGGTGCCCGTACGCGTACCCGTCCCGCCTCCCCCATGATCACCCCACACCACCCCACCCCCCTGGAACCGGTCCCACCCCACCCCGCCCAAAGAATCTGACGCTCCATCAGAAAACCTCTTCCCTCCGTCGCACCGCTGCGGCATCCTGCGCCCATGGAGACGGAGCTGAGTCGCACACTGGGGATCGAGCACGCCATCTTCGGCTTCACGCCCTTCCCCGCGGTCGCCGCCGCCCTCAGTCGCGCCGGCTGCTTCGGCGTCCTGGGGGCGGTCCGTTACACCGCCCCCGACGACCTCGCCCGCGACCTCGACTGGATGCAGGAGCACACCGACGGACGGCCCTACGGCCTCGACGTCGTCATGCCCGCCAAGAAGGTCGAGGGCGTCACCGAGGCCGACGTCGAGGCGATGATCCCCGAGGGGCACCGGGCCTACGTCCGGTCGGTCCTCGCCCAGCACGGCGTGCCCGAGCTCGCCGAGGGCGAGGCGTCCGGCTGGCGGATCACCGGCTGGATGGAGGAGGTCGCCCGGAGACAGCTCGACGTGGCCTTCGACTATCCCGTCAAACTCCTCGCCAACGCCCTCGGTTCGCCGCCGCCGGACGTCGTGGCCCGCGCCCACGAGCACGGCGTGCTCGTCGCCGCGCTCGCGGGCAGCGCCCGGCACGCCCGCCGCCACGCCGAGGCGGGCATCGACATCGTCGTCGCCCAGGGGTACGAGGCGGGCGGCCACACCGGCGAGATCGCCTCGATGGTCCTCACCCCCGAGGTCGTCGAGGCCGTC
Source organism: Streptomyces termitum (assembly GCF_014650175.1). GTDB lineage: Bacteria > Actinomycetota > Actinomycetes > Streptomycetales > Streptomycetaceae > Streptomyces > Streptomyces termitum. Next base: position 232,645 of record NZ_BMUL01000010.1, on the reverse strand, counting down.
TCGCCGCTGCCGGTGCTCGCCGCCGGAGGCATCGGCAGCGGCGAGCAGATCGCCGCCGGGCTCGCGCTCGGCGCGCAGGGCGTCTGGCTCGGCTCGCTCTGGCTCACCACCACCGAGGCCGACCTCCACTCGCGCGCCCTCACCGCGAAGCTGCTCGCCGCCGGTTCCGGCGACACGGTCCGCTCCCGCGCGCTGACCGGCAAACCCGCCCGCCAGCTGCGCACCGAGTGGACGGACGCCTGGGAGGACCCGGCGGGACCCGGCCCGCTCCCCATGCCGCTCCAGGGCCTGCTGGTCGCGGAGGCCGTCTCGCGGATCCAGAAGTACGAGGTCGATCCGCTGCTCGGCACCCCGGTCGGCCAGATCGTCGGCCGGATGAACTCCGAGCGGAGCGTCCGGCAGGTCGTCGACGAGCTGACCCGCGGCTTCGAGAAGGCCGTCGACCGGATCAACCGCGTCGCGGGGAGGAACCGGTGACCGCCACCGCGCCCCACGGCTTCTGGGCCCAGGCCGCCGCCGACCCCGACCGCACCGCGCTGGTCGCGCCGGACGGCGAGGAGTGGTCGGCGGGCCGGCTGCTCGCCGCCGCGAACCGCATGGTCCACGGACTGCGCGCGGCCGGTCTGGAGCGCGGCGACGCCTTCGCCGTCGTGCTGCCCAACGGCCCCGAGTTCTTCACCGCCCACCTCGCCGCCACCCAGGCCGGCCTCTACCTGGTCCCGGTCAACCACCACTTCGTGGCCGCCGAGATCGCCTGGATCGTCGCCGACTCCGGCGCCAAGGTGCTGATCGCGCACGAGCGCTTCGCCGAGGCGGCGGGCGCCGCCGCCGACGGGGCGGGACTCGACCCGGCCCGCCGGTACGCGGTCGGTACGGTCCCCGGCTTCCGCCCGTACGCCGAACTCCTCGACGGGCAGCCGGAGTCGGCGCCCGCCGACCGCACCCTCGGCTGGGTCATGAACTACACCTCGGGCACCACCGGCCGCCCCCGGGGCATCCGCAGGCCGCTGCCCGGCCGGCTCCCGGAGGAGTCCCACCTCGGCGGCTTCCTCGGCATCTTCGGCATCCGCCCGCACGACGGGAACGTGCACCTGGTCTGCTCGCCGCTCTACCACACGGCCGTCCTCCAGTTCGCCGCCGCCGCGCTGCACATCGGGCACCCGCTGGTCGTCATGGACAAGTGGGCGCCGGAGGAGATGCTGCGGCTGATCGACGCGTACGCCTGCACCCACACCCACATGGTCCCCACCCAGTTCCACCGGCTGCTCGCCCTCCCCGAGGAGGTCCGGGGGCGGTACGACGTGCGCGCGATGCGGCACGCCGTGCACGGCGCCGCGCCCTGCCCCGAGCACGTCAAGCGGGCGATGATCGCCTGGTGGGGCGGGTGCGTGGAGGAGTACTACGCGGCCAGCGAGGGCGGCGGGGCGTTCGCGACGGCCGAGGAGTGGCTCAAGCGGCCCGGCACGGTCGGCCGGGCCTGGCCGATCAGCGAACTCGCCGTCCTCGACGACGACGGCAACCGGCTGCCGCCCGGCGAACTCGGCACCGTCTACCTGAAGATGAACACCGGCGGGTTCCAGTACCACAAGGACGAGGCGAAGACGGCGAAGTCCCGCGTCGGCGACTTCTTCACCGTCGGCGACCTCGGCTACCTCGACGAGGACGGCTACCTCTACCTCCGCGACCGCAAGATCGACATGATCATCTCGGGCGGGGTCAACATCTACCCCGCCGAGATCGAGGCCGCGCTCCTCGCCCACCCGGCCGTCGCGGACGCCGCCGCCTTCGGGGTGCCGCACGCCGACTGGGGCGAGGAGGTGAAGGCGGTCGTCGAGACCGCCGAGGGGTACGGGGAGGGCCCGGCGCTCGCCGAGGAGATCCTCGCCCACTGCGCCGGGCGGCTGGCCGGCTTCAAGCGGCCGAAGTCGCTCGACTTCATCGCCGTCATGCCCCGCGACCCCAACGGCAAGCTCTACAAGCGCCGCCTGCGCGACCCGTACTGGGAGGGCCACGACCGCCCCCTCTGAGCCGTTCCGTACATCCCGACTCCTGGTGACCACTCACGGATCGCCCGGCCGCTGCCCCGTCAGGGCGGGCAGCGGCCGGGCTTCTTCATGGGCGGAGCACGGCCCCGGGGACCGGTGCGAAACGGGCACGGCGCCACTCTCCGGTAGCATCGGTCGCGGCAGATCCATTTGCTTTGAAAGCAAATCCACATCGGAGGGTTCAGGGTGTCGACCGAGCGCGAGAGGAGCGGGGCCGCCGGACCGGACGTCGACGACGCCGTCCGTACGCTGCTGCTGCTCATGCCCCGGGTGGTGGGGCGGTCCAAGCGCGTCAAGGTGCCGGAGGAGCTCGCGTCCCTGACGCTGGCGCCCCGTCACCTCTCCCTGCTCGCCTACCTCCTCTTCGACGGCCCCCAGTGCGTCCACGAACTGGCCGCCCGGCTGGGCGTGGCGCCGACCACCGTCAGCCTGATGGTGGGGGACCTGGCGAAGAAGGGCGTCCTGGAACGGCACGAGGATCCCGCCGACCGCAGAAGGAAGATCGTCTCGATCGCGGAGGGGCGCAGAAGCTCCATCGACGGCTGGCTCGGCCGCAGCGCCGGAGCCTGGCGGGCCGCCCTGGCCCCGCTGGGAGCGGCCGAACGGCGGATGTTCATCGACACCCTCGCCGCGTACGAGCACGGTCTGGCCGACGCAGAAGAATGACGGAAACGGGCCGCGGCCCCGTCCCCGGCGGACGGCCGCGGCTCCCTAGGGCAGGAAGAGGATGATGACTTCGAGCACCAAGGCGTTGACCCGGGAGTGGACCACGTGGGGGCCGGTGGTGGCCCTGCTTGCGCTGGTCTTCGCCTGGGGGCGGGAGCTACCGGGCTTCGCCGTCGCCCTCGTCGCGCTCTGCCTGGCCGCCGCCGTCCTCGCCGCGGTCCACCACGCCGAGGTGATCGCCCACCGGGTCGGCGAACCCTTCGGCTCGCTCGTGCTGGCCGTCGCCGTCACCGTCATCGAGGTCGGACTCATCGTCAGCCTCATGATCGGCGGCGGCGACAAAGTGGCCACCTACGCCCGGGACACGGTCTTCGCCGCCGTCATGATCACCTGCAACGGCATCGTCGGCCTCTGCCTCCTGGTCGCCGCCCTGCGCAACCGGGTCGCGGTCTTCAACGCCGAGGGCTCCGGCGGCGCGCTCGCCACCGTCTGCACCCTCGCCACGATGACCCTGGTCCTCCCCACCTTCACCACCAGCCACCAGGGCCCCGAGTTCTCCGGCGCCCAGCTCGCCTTCGCCGCCATCGCCTCCATCGGCCTGTACGGGGTCTTCGTCGCCGTCCAGACCTTCCGGCACCGCGACTACTTCCTCCCCGTCACCTCCGACGGCAAGGAGCTCTCGGAGGACGAGCACGCCGACCCGCCGACCAAAGCGGCCACCTTCTTCAGCCTCGGCCTGCTCCTCGTCGCCCTCATCGCCGTCGTCGGCAACGCCAAGGTGATCTCGCCGACCATCGAGGACGGTGTCGAGTCGGCCGGACTGCCCAAGGCCGTCGTCGGTGTCGTCATCGCCCTGATGGTCCTGCTGCCCGAGACCCTCGCCGCGATGCGGGCCGCCCGCCGCGACCGGATGCAGACCAGCCTCAACCTCGCCTACGGCTCCGCGATCGCCTCCATCGGCCTGACCATCCCGACCATCGCGCTCGCCTCCATCTGGCTGGACGGGCCCCTGGTCCTCGGCCTGGGGCCCCTCCACATGGTGCTGCTCGCCCTCACCGGCGTGGTCAGCGCGCTGACCGTGGTGCCGGGCCGGGCCACCCTCCTCCAGGGCGGCGTCCACCTCTCGATCTTCGCCGCCTTCGTGTTCCTCTCCTTCAGCCCCTGACCGGGAACCCGTCCCCCGGCCGGAAGCCCCCGGCCGGGGTCACCGCTCCCTGACCGGCACCACCTTCAGCGCGGGCGAGCGCAGGATGTCCTTCTCGCAGAACCGGGAGGTCACCCAGCGCTCGCCCGCGTACAGCTTCGTCTGGTCGGCGAAGTGCGGGGAGTTCGGGTTCGAGGACTGGGAGTACGACAGCAGGGTGCGGGCCACCGGGCAGCGCCCGCCGTCCCAGCCCACCGCCTGCACGTGGCTCGTGCCGTGCGCGACCTCCACGTAGCCCCCGCCCGCCGCGTTCCACACGGCCTCCGTCTTGTTCCAGACGCCGAGCGACTCCGTCCCGCCGCCCACCGGGATCCGCTCCCCGCCGCGCACCACGAACTGGTGGTCGCCCAGCCGCGCGTCCAGCGGGATGCCCGCCGCCCGCAGCTCCGCCACCGCGTCCGCCAGCGCCTTCGCGAAGCCCGCCGTGCCCGTCTCGATCCCGCGCGGGGTGCGCACCGGGTCCGCCGCCGAGAACGGCACCCGCCACTGCCGGGCCGCCGGCACCGAGGCCGTGAACCGCCGCCAGAACCGGTCGAAGAGCAGCGCGCCCCGGCTGTCCGCGTCCATCGTCCGGTCCCAGCCGGCGAGCGCCCGGCACGCCTCCGGCTCACCGGGCAGCACCGCCGGGCAGGCCGCGACCACGTCGTCCCCGGCGAGGTCCGCCGCCGGCACCCGCTCGGCGAACTGCTGCCGCTGGAGGTCCGCCACCGTCAGCCGGCCGCGCGCCGCCATCGCCGACACGTCCTCGATCCCGCCCCGGGTCCGCAGCGACCGCTGGGTCGCCTGCGTGCCGAAGACCCGCTCGTAACCGGTCAGCGGACGGTCCGCGTTGGCCAGCCACGCGCTGTCGTTCGAGTTCGCCGCGTACGGCGCGTCCGTCAGCACCGGCATCCGGGACGGCCCGAAGATCCCCGGCTGCACCGCGTCCGGGTCCGAGCCGAGCGCGCACGCCGACCGCGCGCCGTCGAGGACGGCCACGCCCGACGCCGGGTAGACGACCCGGCCGAGCGGCGTCGAGCAGCGCTCCGCCAGCTCGTCGGTGATCCTGGGCAGCACCTGGGACTGGCCGAAATAGGTGCGCCCGGCCGCGTCCGCCGCGATCGTGTTCACCCACGGCAGGCCCTGGGTGCGGCGCAGCGCCTCCGACACGTCCCGCACCGAGCGGGCCTTCCCGAGGGCCAGCGCGGTGTCGGAGCCCCGCAGATTGGCCGCGTTCGGATCGTTGAGCGCGTAGGCGGTGGCCGCCGTCCACGGCAGCGGCAGGGCCGGACCCAGCCCGTCCGTCACCGGCCCGTACCGGGTCCACCACTGGGTACGGGTCACCGGCGCGCCGTCCCGGTCCGCCACCGTCACCGTCCGCGCCGTCATCCGCTCCGGCTTCCCGTCCACCAGGTAGGACGTCGGGTCGCCGGGCACCAGCGCCAGCTGGTGCAGGTTCATCGGCACGCCGGTGGCGACCGTGTGACTCCAGGCCACCTTGTCGTTGAAGCCGATGTTGACGACGGCGGTGCCGAGCAGCGAGGCGCCCGACACGTTCAGCTCGCCGGGAATGGTCTGCTGCGACTGCCAGAACCGGCGGCCGCCCTGCCACGGGTAGTGCGGATTGCCGAGCAGCAGCCCCCGCCCGTTCGCCGTCGTGGCGCCCGAGAACGCCACCGCGTTGGAGCCCATGGTGGCGTTCTCCGGCGCGAACAGCGCCCGCGCCGCCTCCGCCGTCCGCTCCGGGTCGGGACCGGGCGCGGCGGCGGCGCGGGCCGCGGCCCCGGCCGGCGGGGCCGCCGCCGCGATGCCGTCCACCGCCCGCCCCTGCCCGCCGAGCACGGAGACCGCGAAGCCGCGCCGGGCCACGTCCAGCCCGGTCACCGGCCGGACCCAGGAGGCGCCCGCGCACGCCGGGTCGGTGATCCGGTTCTTCCGCAGCCAGGCGTTGTACCCGGCCGCCCACCCCCGCATCAGCTCCTTCAGGTCGCCGCTCGGGCCGGCCGGGGCCGGGGCGCGCAGCAGCGCCTCCACCGTCCCGGCCTCCTTCACGCCCCGGAAGTACAGGTCGCTGGAGAGGTTCGTGGTCGCGGAGGAGAGCGAGCCGTCCGGCGCGCCCGCGGAGCCGAAGTACCGGGAGCGTTCGCCGTTCACGGTCAGGAAGCCGTCCGCGAGCACGCACACCTGGTCGGCGGCCTGCGCCCATCCGGTGCCGAAGCCCAGGTCCGCGTAGCTCCCGGCCAGGATGTGCGGCACCCCGTACTCGGTGTAGCGGACGACGGCGCTCAGGCCCCGGTCGGACGGCCGGTGCTCCCGGCCCCGGTCCCCGCCCGGGTCGGCCGCCGCGGCGCCGGGCAGCAGCCCCGCGGTGACGGCGGCCAGCGAGGCGCCCACCAGCGCCAGCCGTCCCCGGGAACGACGGGAGAGGAAAGTGCGCAGGTGCAAGATGACTCCCAACGGGCAGGTGGTGAAAGCCGGTCGGGCCATCCAGTCAGCCCGGCGCGCACCCTGTCAACAGGCCCTTCCGCGCCGGTCGCGGGGAAGCGCGCGGTCCGGTCGCGGTACTTGACCCGCCGCACCGCCGAGCCCAGGATCCAGCCATGGAACGAGGACTCCTCACCCGCACCGTCGACGGCGTGCTGCGCGCGAGCGCCGGGCGCGTCCCCGGCCGGACCGCCCTGCGGTACGCGGACCGCGCCTGGACCTACGCCGCGCTGGACGCCGCCGTCTCCACCGCCGCGGCCGTGCTGCGCCGCGAGCCCGGACTCGTGCCGGGCGCCCGGGTCGCCACCTACGGCCACAACTCCGACGCGTACCTGATCGCCTTCCTGGCCTGCGCCCGCGCCGGACTCGTGCACGTCCCGGTCAACCACCACCTCACCGGCGACGACCTCTCCTACCTCCTGGACCAGTCGGGGAGTTCCCTCGTCCTCGCCGATCCCGGGCTCGCCGACCGGATCCCCGCGGGCGTGCGGGTCCGGGCCCTGCGGGACGCGCCGGGCTCGCTCCTCGACGCGCTCGCCGACTCGGAGCCGTACACCTCCGACAGCGATCCCCGCGACCTGGCGCAGCTGCTCTACACCTCGGGCACCACCGCCCTGCCCAAGGGCGCGATGATGACCCACCGGGCGCTGGTCCACGAGTACGACAGCGCCGTCGCCGCCCTCGACCTGGCCGAGGACGACCGGCCGGTGCACGCCCTGCCGCTCTACCACTCCGCCCAGACCCACGTCTTCCTGCTGCCCTACCTGGCCGTCGGCGCGGAGAGCACGCTCCTCGAAGCGCCCGACCCGGACACGCTGTTCGACCTGGTCGAGGCGGGCCGCGCGGACAGCCTCTTCGCCCCGCCGACCGTCTGGATCGCGCTCGCCAACCACCCGGGCTTCGCCGACCGCGACCTCTCCGCCCTGCGCAAGGCGTACTACGGGGCGTCGATCATGCCCGTGCCCGTCCTCGAACGGCTCCGCGCGCGCCTGCCCGGCCTCGCCTTCTACAACTGCTTCGGCCAGTCCGAGATCGGCCCGCTCGCCACCGTCCTCGGCCCCGACGAGCACGAGGGCCGCATGGACTCCTGCGGCCGGCCCGTCCGGCACGTCGAGGCGCGGGTCGTCGACGAGGCCGGCGCGGACGTCCCCGACGGCACCCCCGGCGAGGTCGTCTACCGCTCCCCGCAGCTCTGCGAGGGCTACTGGGCGAAGCCGGAGGAGACCGCCGCCGCCTTCCGCGACGGCTGGTTCCGCTCCGGCGACCTCGCCGTCCGCGACGCCGACGGCTACCTGACGATCGTGGACCGGGTGAAGGACGTCATCAACTCCGGCGGCGTGCTCGTCGCCTCCCGCCAGGTCGAGGACGCCCTCTACACCCATCCGGCGGTCGCCGAGACGGCCGTCATCGGCCTCCCCGACGACCGCTGGATCGAGGCGGTCACCGCCGTCGTCGTCCCGCGCGGCGAGGTCACCGAGGCCGAACTCCTCGCCCATGCCCGGGAGAACCTCTCCTCCTTCAAGGCGCCCAAGCGGATCGTCTTCGCCGACGCCCTGCCCCGCAACGCCAGCGGGAAGATCCTCAAGCGGGAGCTGCGCGACCGGTACGCGGGCACCTGACCGGCCGGCTCAGCGCCGCCGCAGCACCTCCGCGGCCCGCGAGAACCCGTCCGCGCCGTGGCCGAGCGCCACGGTGCGGCGGGCCAGCCCCTCGACCGCGCGCATCACGCCCGAGTCGATGGCGTGCTCCTCGGCGGCGTGCACGACGTGCGCCATCGTCGACACCGCCGAGGTCACCGGGTTGATCGCGCCGGAGTAGGTGCCGTCCTGCACGTCCCCGGCGAACTCCTCGAAGAGCGGCGGCAGGATCCGCGCGATGCCCGCCGCGAACGGCGCCAGCTCGCGCGGCGTGACGCCCTCCGCGTCCGCGAGGGCCAGCGCGTGCACGTACCCGGCCATCGAGGTCCAGAAGACGTCGAGGAGCGCGATGTCGAAGGCCGCGGCGCGCGCGACCTCCTCGCCCAGGTGGGTGTGGGTGCCGCCGAGCCCGTCGAGCACCGGCCGGTGCTCCTCGTAGAGGCCGGCCGGGCCGCTGAACAGGAACACGCCGGCCGGCGAGCCGATCGTGCCGGCCGGCGTCATGACGGCGCCGTCCAGGTAGCGGATGCCGCGCTCCCCGGCCCACGCCCCCGTGTCCCGGGCACGGCCGGGCGTGTCGGCGGAGAGGTTGACGAGGGTACGGCCCTTGAGCGCGGCCTCCACCGCGTCCTGCCGCAGCACCGCGTCCGTGGCGTCGTAGTTGACCATGCAGATCACGGTCAGCGGACTCGCCGCGACCGCCTCGGCGGCGCTCGCCGCCGTGACGGCGCCCCGCCCGGTGAGGTCGCCCTCCCGGCCGGGCGTGCGGTTCCACACCGTGGTGCGGATCCCGGCCGCGAGGAACGCGCCGGCCAGGGCACGGCCCATCGGACCGAGGCCGAGCACGGTGACGGCGGGCTGCCGGGAGGCGGTCTCAGCGCTGGTCTGAGAGGTGGTCTCCGGGGTGGTCTCCGGGGTGGCGGACATGCGTGAACTCCTACGGTGCGAAAGCGGATTAGGGTGGGTGCGGCGACGCGGCGGACCGGCCGCGCACGGACGGGGAGGGGACGGCGATGGCGCGCGTCCGGCTCGACGGGGGCGAGGTCTGCGGCGTGGCCGCCGCGGTCTCGGTGATCGAGGGAAAGTGGCGGACCACACTGCTGTGGCTGCTCGAAGCGGGGCCGCACCGGCCCGGCGAACTGCGCCGGAAGGTGCGCGGGATCAGCGAGAAAGTACTGACCCAGACCCTGCGCGAGATGGAGGAGGACGGACTCGTGCACCGCGAGGCGCACGACGGCGTACCGCTCAGGACGGTCTACTCGCTGACCGCGCACGGCCTCGCGCTCTCCCGGGCGCTGGCCCCGCTCTCCGACTGGGGACACGCGCACCTCGACCGCCTCGACGACCTCGACCGGCCGGCCGCCTCTTGACTCCCTCCCTCCGGTCCGGTGCGGCGCCGTCCCCGTCGACACCCTCACCCTCTCCCGGCCCGCCGACGGCGACAAGTACCCACTAAAAGGTGGGTACGCCTCCCGGCCGCCCCGTCCCGCTCCTCCCGCCGGCCCACGATCCGCCGGATCTTGCCCACCGACCGCTCCAGCGCCTCCGGGGCCACCACCTCCACCGAGGCCGTCCCCCTTCCGTCCCGAGCCCAAGCGTTCCAGCGGCACCCGCCGCCCGGAGGCCAACCTGCGGAACGCCCGCGTTTGCCGTCATGTTCTTCCTCGTCTGTACCGTGTGATCCATGACGAAGTCAGTGCTGGTGATGGGCGGTTCCCACTTCCTCGGGCGCGCGGTCGCGGTCGAGGCCCTGCGGCGAGGGTGGTCTGTCACCGTCTTCAACCGGGGCAAGACCGGGAAGAATCCGGAGGGCGCCCACGCCATCCAGGGTGATCGAACCGACCAGGGAGACCTGGAGCATCTGGCCGGAGCAGGACCGTGGGACTCGATCATCGACACGTCCGGCATGTCGGCGGACGTGGTGGACCTGGCGACGCGCACCCTGAGCGAGGCTGCGACCCGGTACGTGTACGTATCCACGGTCTCCGTCTACGCGGGCTGGCCGCTGCTCCCGCTCACGGAAGACCTGCCGACGCTTGCGGAAGCAGAGCCCGTGCCAGGTGTCCCGGCGGATGTGAACGTCGCCTACGGAGTGGACAAGGCCGATGCCGAGAAGGCCGCTCGGACGAACCTCGGGAACGCGCTGACCATCCTGCGTCCCGGCGTGATCCTCGGGCCGGAGGAGTATGTGGGCCGGCTGCCGTGGTGGCTGCGGCGCATCGAGCGCGGTGGGCGTATCCTCGCCCCCGGCGTGCCGGACCAGCCCATTGCCCCGGTGGACGCCCGTGACGTGGCCGCGTTCGCGTGCGATCGGGCGGAGGCCGGCCGGACGGCCGAAGTCTTCAACGTGACGGCCCCGGCGAACCACGCCTCGATGGAGAGTTTCTTGCGGGCCTGCATCGAGGCCACCGGCTCGACTGCCACCCTGGAGTGGCTGGAGGGCGGCTTCCTGCTCGCCCATGGCGCCAAGCAGTGGACCGAGCTGCCGCTCTGGAGGACGTACCCCGGCACCTGGACGGTATCCGGCGCTCGCGCGCAAGAAGCCGGCCTCGTGTGCCGCCCGCTGTCGGAGACGGTGGCCGACACGTGGGCGTGGCTGGCTTCGGGGGAGGCGGCCGTGGACAACGAGAGGGCGGCCCACCACGGCATCGCCGCGGACAAGGAGGCCGCCCTGCTCGCCGCCTGGGACGCGCGCTAACCGCCGATCGCGGTGGACGGGGCTCCGGGGAGCATGGATCGCGCGGAGTCCCGTCCGAAACCTTCGATGTGACGGGCCAGTTCAGCCGCTTCCCGGCGCCCCCGCAGCTCGGGTGCTGCGAGCTGTGAACGCACGCCTCGGAGGCGGGAGAGGAGCCCGTCCACCCTCTTCTCCGGCGGAAGGTCGAAGACCGGCCCCAGCGCTGTCACGGCGGATTCGAAGTCCCTGCTCAGGAGTTGGGCGAGGGCCAGGTCCGCCGACGCCTCCATCTCGACCTTCGGCGAACGCTGCGGACCGGACCTGCCGCGAGCCAGGGCGAGCGCCCGGGTCGAGGCCTCCACCGCCTTGGCGCCGTCCTGCACGAGGAGCCAGGAGCTTCCAGCCGACATCGCGGCCCTCTCAGGGGAGAATCCGAACTCTCCGCCGATCTCGTCGTGGTGGTCGTCGCGGATGCTCATGTCCACCTGGTCGGCCGCGGCCAGTTCGGCGCGGACCCCGCCGGAGTCGCCCAGGTGCCCGTACGTACGCGCGGCGATGCTGTGGAGCCTGAGCTTGGCCGTGCCGGACGTGGCGAGGTCCCGGACCGCCTCCACGTGGCCCAGTGCTTCGGTCGGCCTTCCGTCCCAGTAGGCCAGCAGCGCCAGGTTCCCGCCGCACCATGCGATCAGAGGGGTGTGGTCGATGGGGCGGGCGTAGGCGATGGCCGCCCGGGTCAAGGCTTCCGCCGCCTCGCGGGATCCGAGGTCGAAGGCGGCCGACGCCAGCAGGGCGCAGGACTGTCCGGCGAGGAGAAGGAGGTCCGTGGTCTGGTCAGGGCGATGCGTGAGCGGCATTCGCTGTTCGATCGTTTCTCGGACCCGACGGGCCTTCACGAAGATCTCCGAGGCCGGCTTCTGATGGTAGGCGCGGGCCAGGGTCGACACCTGGCTGCGGAGGAGGTCGATGGACTCGGGGGTCAGGGACGACGAAGCGGCGTCACCGGCGTGCATGCCAGCCGCGTGTGCGGTCATGAGCAGGTCTTCTTCCAGTATGTGCGGGTACTGCGCGGCGGAGAGGGGACGTTCTTCTTTCTGCCGTTGTTCGGATTGAGGTGCCAACAGGTGGGCCACCGGGTGGCCGAATATCTCTTCGAGCACTGCGCGGCCGTATGGCTGGGGAGCTGCCTGCCCTTGAAGCCATCGAGTCCATTGCCGACTGCTGATGGTCTCCTGGCAGAGTCGGTGGTCTCCGGCCTGCTCTCCTAACCTGCGTGCGGTCTGCTCGAACAGGGGGAGAAACAGGGCGTACGGCTCGATGCGTCTCTTTCGTGAGAGGAATCGGAGCAGTGTCTCGTGCGACTCTTCCGCCATGCGGCCCTCCCGCTAAGTGGTGACCTTCCTTCTGGATTATCACCAACACCTTTGCCTGCGGGCTTGGTTGGTGAAGCGATCCGTCAGAAGTCTCTTGAAAGTCACCGAGGTGGCTTTCTTCTCCGCGCGGGACTTGCCGGATGGCGGCACGATGTCGTGGAGAAGTCTCCGCACCCTCTCCGATGCTTTGTCACGTCGAAACGACGGCGGCGAACGGAGGGAGATGCCGGTGGTGAACACCGCAGTGGGCGACCGGAGAGCGGAGCATGTCTTCGTGAACGAGGGGTTGTTCATCAGCACCGACCTCCAGCGCGTGAGCGCCATGAAGATTGGAACCTCGACTCGGGCCGAGATCGATGCCGCGGTCAGGAGCACGATCCGGCACTTGTCGCACCTGCTGACGCTTCAGTGGGACGGCAAGGACGAGACGAGTGCGCTGCTTGACCGGGCCGCGCAGCAGCTCGAACTCTCCAGAAGGCCGCACGCGGGGTCGCAGACCTTCTATGCCTTCAACTGGCTCAAGGTGTCGGCGACCCTGGGATGTCGACTCGCGGGCCTTCGCAAGACCGGCCCGGCGGTGCCCCCCGGTACCTGCCCGCTGACCGTGGAGCCGCAGTGGATCAAGGTGGGCGACTACATCGAGACGCAGGCCGGACTCTTCCGGGCGGTCTCCAACATGGCGACACCTCGCCTCGGCACCAAGCTCCTCCACTTCCACGCCGGTCGACCGATCACGGTGAGCCACCCCACGACGGTGCACCGCCCCGTCGAGCGCATGATCATCTCCGATTCCTACGGCCCGCCGCCGTACGCGCCGACTCGATGATCAACAAGATCGCGATGCTCCTGGCGACCGTCGCGACGGGCGAGGGGGCAGAGCTCTCTACCTCCGCAACGCCCTGTAGACCGGCCTCGCCGGTGATCACCACTGTTCTGAACAGGATGACCATGGGGATAGCCGTTGCCCGCCCCCTCTGCGTCCTCGCCGTCGTCTCGCTGGCGCTCGTCGGCTGCACCGCCGGACCGCCGCCGTCACCGGTGGAGGCCGCCGAGAAGGAACTGCCCTGCCTGACGAGCAGCGCGTACAGCCCAACTGATCTCCTGCCCCCGCCGCAAGGGCCCCGGACAGGAAGGACAGCACGGGGACCGCGATTCGCTCTACGGCAGGGGCGGGGCACCACTCCCGCATCCGGGGGACTTCCCGGGGCTTGCCGGTACCCATCACGGCCGACAGCCCGACGGATGCGGGTTCCGGTTCCGTCTGACGGCGGAACCGCGCACCACCCCCGAGCCCGACCGGGCCGGGACCGACACAGAAGAGAGAGGGGGACCCCGTGTCCGGACTCACCGAGCCTACGACCGAGGACCCGACGACCAGCACCAGCGACACCGAGCCGGCCGAGGACGGCCAGGCCGGCGTGGACCAGGCCGCGCGCCTGCTGCTGGCCGCGTAACGCCGTAGCGCTCTCTGCACTCCCGTCCGGCTGTTCCTCCGTGGGGACGGTCGACAGCCGGACAGGTTTCGCACTACCACCCCTAGCACTGGCGGAAGGAAGCCCCACCATGACCATGCTTGTTGAGCACCCGGTGAAACCGCTTCCCGGCATCAAGTCGTTGGAACTGGAGATCACCGGCAAGTGTCAGCTCACGTGTACGCACTGCTTGGCCGAGTCCAGCCCACAGGCGTCCCACGGCGACATGACCGCCGAGGACTGGTGCGCGGTCATCAGGGACGCCGTCGAACTCGGCATCGGCACCATTCAGCTCATCGGCGGTGAGCCGACCGTTCACCCACAGTGGCGGAAGTTCACCGAACTCGGGCTCTCGCTCGGGCTGCACGTCGAGGTGTACAGCAACCTGTTCCACGTCGCCCCCGCGTGGTGGGAGCTGTTCGAGCGCGAGGGGGTCACCCTCGGAACCAGCTACTACAGCGACGACCCCACCGAGCACGACCGGATCACGGGCAGGCCTGGAAGCTACGTCCGCACCCGGGCGAACATCCGCGAGGCCATCACGCGGGGTATCACCCTCCGAGCCGGAATCGTGGACATCCTGCCGGGACAGCGCGTCACCGAAGCCCGCGCCGAGCTGGAGTCCATGGGCGTCGAGCACATCACCACCGACCGGGCGCGTGCCGTGGGCCGTGCGAGGCTGCCGGGACAGGCGCCGACGCTGACCGAGATGTGCGGCCGGTGCACCCGGGGACGCGCTGCGATCCTGCCGAACGGCGACCTCGCCGGCTGCGTGCTCTCCCGCGACTTCCCGGCGGGCAACGTCCGCGAAACCCGGCTCGGGAACCTGCTCGGAGGGAAGGAGTGGGCCGAACTGTCCGCCATGGTTCCGCCGCTGCGCGCGGACGCCTGCCCGCCGAACGACTCGGGCGACTGCGACCCCGCCAACACGGAAGCATGCGACCCCGCTTACTAGACCGGAAGGCGCAACCGATGGACTGGCAGACCAAAGCTGCTGCCCTCGCGTCCCGGGTGACCGACCCGGATTCGCGTTGGCTCGCCCCCGTCGCGCACACTCCCCGCCACGAACTGGTTCCGCGCTGGTGGGCGCGGGACCCCGCAGGACGCTGGGCACTGATGGACGGCCCCAGCGAGCCGGAAGACTGGCGCCAGTACGCCTACATGGACCGGTCGTTGGTCACCCGGGTTGGCACGCTGCACGCCGACCACGCGGAGCCCGACGACCACCCCGAGGGACAGCCCACGTCGTCCGCGACGCTCCCGAGCCTGGTCGTGCGGATGCTGCGGCACGCCCGGGTCGGCGAAGGGCTGCCGCTGCTCGACCTGGGCACCGGAGCCGGCGGGCTCACCGCGTACGCCTGCCACCGGCTCGGCGGCGCGCACGTGACGAGTCTGGACGTGGACCCGTACCTGGTCAGCGCCGCCGGGGACCGGCTCGCACGGCTCGGCCACCACCCGCGCATGGTCACCGCCGACGCGACCAAGCACGTGCCCGGAACGTACGAACGCATCGTGTCGACAGTCGCCCTCACCCCCGGCTCCGGCCTCCGCCCCGTCCTGGACGCGCTCAGGCCCGGGGGCCGGATCGCAACGACCCTTGCCCGGACGTCGTTGATCGTGACCGGGTGGAAGCACACGAGCGAGGACGTGGTGGGGGTCGTCGAGCGGGACACCGCCGGATTCATGCTCACCCGGTCCGGAGACGACTACCCGCCCGCCCTCGCCGAGCTGTTCGCCCACGCCATGGAGGCGAAGGGGGACGAACGCGGTACGGGCCGCTACCCGGTGGTGGATGTGGCGAACGCGTGGGAACTGCGGTCCATGCTGGAAGTCACGACACCAGGCGTAGAGGTGTCGTACGAGACCAGTGGCCGAATCCGCGTCGCGTACCTCGTCCACCCTGACGGATCATGGGCCCGAGCCGTGGCTGAGTGGACCGACCCACCGGACGTCCACCAGGGCGGACCGCAACGGCTGTGGACCGCACTGGAACGCATCCGGAACCGGCTCAACGCCGAAGGGGCGCTGCCGCTGCTCGGCGCTCAGGTCCGCATCACGCCCGATGGAGTCGTACACCTGTCCCGGGGACAGTGGCGCGCATCCATGGGTAACACGTAAGCCCCGGCATGGTGGAACACCTGTTAGTGCTCCGCCGTGCCGGACTTCCCAGCTCCCCGCCCTCACGGTCGGGGCGTGTAGTCCTCCGAGGGACGGAACCGTCGGTCACTGAGCGGTGACCGTCCCCGCGCGCGGACCCTTGAGAAGGGCTTTCCATGCGGCGCCGACCCCTGGACAGGTCGGCGGGGGGACCGCACAGGGCCCGCCCGTTTGACCGGACCGGGCGGACCCCGGACTCCGAGCCCGGTCGCTCTCGCCGAAAGAGCGGCGACCAGGGCTTGGGCAGGATCCGGCCGGCGCGATGCCGGGCCGTAACCCGTGCTCAGTAGCGGATGAGGGGGTGGAGTACGACGCGCATCGCACTCCACCCCCGCCCCCTGCTGCTCAACTTGATTGAGCGATGTCGGGTGGCGTGGGCCATCGGTAACCGTCGCCGGTGACCGTCGGCCCATGGTGTGCGTACTGTGACCGGCAGAGGGGCCGTCGTTCGACCGAACGGCGATGAGCAGGGCCGATAGGCCACGGGCCGGACCGGACGATCAAGGAGACCAGCAATGGATGACGAGGAATGCTGGCACCGCTACGGGCTTCGCCCCGTCGGTGCGGACCTCGACGAGATCCGTGCACTCCTCAGAGAACACACGGCGCGTGAGCGACGTGCCCAGGGCTCGGGCGACACCGAGGTGATGAGGCTCTGCTGCTTCTACCTGTTCAGCAGCGGCGACCTCGACGACGTGCTCCTGATCTGGAGCGCGAAGCAGGCCAGCTTCGACGCGGCGTGCTCGATCGACATCGAGTTCCTGCTCGGGCACGGGCTCGACGCGACGAAGGCCTACCTCTCGGCCAGCCGTGCGCCTTCGGCGACGGCGGCACTGGACCGACTGCGCGAGTTCGAGGCAAACGGCGTATTCGAGGACTTCTCAGTAGAAGAGCGCTCCGCCTCCTACGACCGGTACTACGGCGACTGACGAATCTGTAGCCGGATCCGCTCCCACACGGCCCTCTCCGCGTCGGTCGGCCCACCGCCCTACGCGCACTTCACAGCTACCGCGGCCGACGGGTCAGCGTCAGGCAAGCATCCCCAACATCACCCGATCAAGTTCAGCAGCAGGCGATGCGGTAGTTCGAACAGCTGTTGAAGGTGGTGCGGGAACGGGGCGGGAACGGGCCTGGTGGCGGCCGTTCGTGGTGTCTGCCGTCGGCGGACCGTGTCCTGATCGTGGCCGTCTGCTGCCGCACGAACCTCGCCATGCGGCAGCTCGCCCCGGTCTTCGAGACCGTCATGGCTGCTATCCGCATTCCGCGAAGCGGACCCGGATGACCGGGGCCCGTCCCGGTGCCGTCCTCGCGGACCGCGCGTAGTCATCCCGCGCGATGCGAAGCCGCCTCCGCCGACGCGGAATCCGCGCTGTCGTCACCCGGCCCTCCGACCGGATCGGCCACCGGCTGCGGCGAGGCGGTGCGGATGGTCGCCCGCTCGCCTTCGGCGCGGAGTCGTACAAGCGGCGCAACGCGGTCGAGCGATGCATCAACCGTTTCGAGCGGTGGCGCGGTCTGGCCATGCGGACCGACGAGTTCGCCATCGCCCACCGGGCCGCGCGCCACCTCGCCGCGATCCTCGTCCGGGCACGGCGACAGCCCGCTCAGCGATCGACCACCCACCGTGCGTCCGCAGGCCATGAGCCCGTGTCAACGATGTGCTCCACGAGCCTGAATGCCTCGCGGATGGGGACGGTGTCCTCGTCCGGATACTCGTCGTCCTGCCCGTTGGAGAGGACGAACCCGTCGCTCGACCCCGCGGTTCCGGGGGTCACGGCGTGCTCGCCGGGATCACCCTCGCCTTCGAGCAGTACCACCATCGCTCGCTCGGCATTCGTCACGAAGGCCAGCAACCGTCCGGACGAACTGGTCAGCCACGTCTCAAGCTGCCCCCTGTCGATCCTCGACCGAAGAGCCTCCACCGCCCCCGCCGACGACACAGGGACAGGGCTGTCGTCATTGATCACCCAAGACTCGATCACGAGCACGACGATCTCATGGACGGATCCAAGAGACAGCCCTGGGCAGCGTCCTTCTTCGGAAAGCGCGGGAGCGGGTTGTCCACGAGCGGGCAGCGCCATCAGGCGGATGAGAGCGGCGACGACGCCGACACCGGGTGCCGTCTCCGGGATGCCGGAGATGTGGGTCGTCCAGGTGGTGGTCATGTCGGACCACGGGGCCCGGTGGTAGTGCTCGCCCTGACGGTCGGCGACACAGGGGGCGGCCGGCACCACCGGCCGCCCCGGGAGTGGCCGTCCCGGTCTACTTCTCCCGCAGGTCCACGATCCGCCGGATCTTGCCCACCGACCGCTCCAGCGTCTCCGGGTCCACGACCTCCACCGAGGCCGCGACGCCGATGCCGTCCTTGACCGCCCGTGCGATCGACCGCGCCGCCGCCTCGCGCTGCTCGGGCGTGGCGTCCGCGCGGGCCTCCGCCCACACGGTGAGCACGTCCAGGCGGTCCTCCCGGGTGAGCCGGAGCTGGAAGTGGGGGGCGACGGCGGGGGTGCGCAGCACGATCTCCTCGATCTGGGTGGGGAAGAGGTTCACCCCGCGCACGATGATCATGTCGTCGCTGCGCCCGGTGACCTTCTCCATCCGCCGGAAGGCGGGCCGCGCGGTGCCCGGCAGCAGCCGGGTCAGGTCCCGGGTGCGGTAGCGGATCACCGGCATCGCCTCCTTGGTCAGGGAGGTGAAGACCAGCTCGCCCTCCGCGCCGTCGGGCAGCACCTCGCCGGTGAAGGGGTCCACGACCTCGGGGTAGAAGTGGTCCTCCCAGACGTGCAGTCCGTCCTTGGTCTCCACGCACTCCTGCGCCACGCCCGGCCCCATCACCTCCGACAGGCCGTAGATGTCCACCGCGTCGATCGCGAACCGCTCCTCGATCTCGGCCCGCATCGCCTCCGTCCACGGCTCCGCGCCGAACACCCCCACCTTCAGGGAGGTGGCGCGCGGGTCGATCCCCTGCCGCTCGAACTCGTCGAGCAGCGTCAGCATGTAACTGGGCGTCACCATGATGACCTCGGGCCGGAAGTCCTGGATCAGCCGCACCTGGCGGGCCGTCATCCCGCCGGAGGCGGGGATCACCGTGCAGCCCAGCCGCTCCGCCCCGTAGTGCGCGCCGAGGCCGCCGGTGAACAGGCCGTAGCCGTACGCCACATGGACCTTGTGGCCCGGCCGGACGCCGGCCGCCCGCAGCGAGCGGGCCACCACATCGGCCCACACCTCCAGGTCGCGTTCCGTGTAGCCGACGACGGTCGGCAGGCCGGTGGTGCCGGAGGAGGCGTGGATCCGGCGCACCTCCGCCTCCGGCACCGCGAACATGCCGAAGGGGTAGGTGGCCCGCAGGTCCGCCTTGGTGGTGAAGGGGAAGCGGGCCAGGTCGGCGAGGGAGCGGCAGTCGTCCGGGCGGACCCCGGCCGCGTCGAAGGCGCGGCGGTGGAAGTCCACGTTCTCGTACGCGTGCCGCAGCGTGTGCCGCAGCCGGTCCAGCTGGAGCGCCGCCAGTTCCTCGCGCCCGAGCCGCTCCCCGTCGTCCAGCAGGTCCGTCATGCGCCGCCGCTCCTTCGCGCCCGTGCCCGCGCCCGGCCGCGCCCCGCGCGGCGGGCGACCGATCATTCGGTCGATCCGTGTGGAGGACAGTCAAGCCGGACGGGGGAGGGGTTTGGCAAGGGGCGCGACGCCGGAGCGGAGAGAAAGGATGACAGAAGGGTTTTCATACCTTGGGGTGGGTTCGTCACGGTCCGCGCATGGCCGGTACGGGGCCGGGGCAAGGCTGGACCGAACCGGGGCCCCGGCCCCGCCAGCCGCCCCCCACCCCGGGCCGGGCGATCCGCCCCGCGCGCCCGGACGGGCCCGCCGGAGCGGGACCCCCGCCCGGACGAAAGCGAACGCCATGCCCCAGCCGCACCGCACCGCCCCCGCGGCGGTGACGCCGTGACCACCACCGCCACCGGCACCCCCGACGCCGCCGACGCCCCCCGGGTCCACTTCTGGGCCGTGCCCGACCTCACCGGCCTCGACTTCGACCCGCTCCTCGCCCGGCTCCTCCACGAGGAACCCGTCACCCGGGTCCGCCTCCCGCACGGCGAGGGCCACGCCTGGCTCGTCACCCGCTACGAGGACGTCAAGTTCGTCACCGTCGACCCCCGCTTCAGCCGCCAGGCCGTCTGGGGCCGCCCCGTCACCCGGCTCGCCCCCCACTTCATCCCCATGGCCGACGCCGTCGGCTTCGCCGACCCGCCCGACCACACCCGGATGCGCCGCGTCGTCGCCCGCGCCTTCAGCGCCCGCGCCCTGCGCTCCCTGCGCGCGCACGCCCAGTCCGTCATGGACGGCCTCCTCGACCGGCTGGAGGAGCAGGGCCCGCCCGCCGACCTCATGGAGACGGTCAACCGGCCCTTCCCGCTGGCCATGGTCAGCGAGCTCATGGGCGTCCCCGCCACCGACCACTCCCTCATGGCCCACTGGTCCGACACGATCATCTCGGCCGGTGCGGGACGGGAGGCCAGCGAGCGGGCCAAGGACGAGATGAGCCGGTACTTCACCGACCTCATCGCCGGCGGCCACGCCCCCGACAGCGACCAGCTCGCGGCCGTCCTCGCCGAGGCCGTCGCCGACGGCACCCTCACCGAGGAGGAGGCCGTCGGCCTCGCCGTCCTCATCCAGATCGGCGGCGCCCACGCCGTCCGCAACAACAGCGCCAACATGGTCTACGCGCTGCTCACCCACCCCGACCACCTGGCCCGGCTGCGCGCCGACCCCGCCCTGATCCCGCAGGCCGTCGAGGAACTCCTGCGCTACATCCCGCACCGCAACGCCGTCGGCCTCTCCCGGATCGCGCTGGAGGACGTCGAGGTGGGCGGCGTCCGCATCCCCGCCGGAGACCCCGTCTACGTCTCCTACCTGGCCGCCAACCGCGACCCGGACGTCTTCGCCGACCCCGCCCGGCTCGACTTCGACCGCGCGTACAACCCGCACGTCGCCTTCGGCCACGGCCCGCACTACTGCCCCGGCGCCACGCTCGCCCGCATCGAGTCCGAGATCCTCCTCGGCTCCCTGTGGACCCGCTTCCCGGGGCTGCGGCTCGCCGTCCCCGAGGAGGCCCTGCGCTGGCAGCGCGGCGCCCTCATCCGGGGCCCCGAGACCCTGCCCGTGACCTGGTGAGGAGGGACCGGCAGCCATGACTGCCCTCGCCATCGGGGCCGCCGGCGGCCTCGTCGTGCCGCCGGGCCACGGCCGCACCCTGAACACGCGGGCCCAGCACGTCACCTTCAAGGTGACCGGGGAGCACTCCCGTACCGCCTCCACCTTCGAGGTCGTCGTCCCGCCCGGCTTCGACGTCGGCGCCCACGCCCACGGGCAGAGCGAGGAGCTGTTCTACCTCCTCGACGGCGAACTCGACGTCCTCGCCTTCGAACCCCTCGTCCGCACCCGCGACAGCTGGCGGGAGTGGGAGTCGGCCTCGGGGCAGCGGACGGTGCGGGCCACCCCCGGCACTCTCATCCTGGTGCCGGCCGGCTGCCCGCACGCCTTCGCCAACCCCACCGGCACCCCGGCCCGGATGCTCTTCCAGGCGTCCCCGCCGCCCGACCACGAGCGGTACTTCGAGGAGCTGATGGAGATCCTCGCGGAGGCGGGGGAGGGCGGCGAGGTCGACCACGCCGCCGTCGAACGCCTCCGGCTCCGCTACGACATCGACCAGATCACCCCGCTCCGGCACGACGCCGGGCGGCCGGGCGGGAGCTGACCCACCGGGGCGGTCCTTCCGTGCGGACACGCGGAAGGACCGCCTCCGCCCCGGTGAAAAGGCGTTGCCCGGCACCGGGCGGGGGCCTTCAATGACCCGGATGCGCTCCGAACCCCCGGCCCCGGTCCCCGGCCCGCCCGCCGACCCCGCCCGCCTGCTCGCCCTGTACGACCTCCGGCTGCGCCGAGAGGCCCGCCCCGACGGCCCCGGCTGCCGGATCGAACGCACCGGCGCCGTCGTGCGGCAGACCGGCCCCGCCCACGCCTGGAACGGCGTCCTCTGGTCCGGCCTCGACGCCCGCACCGCCGACGCCGCCATCGCCGGGCAGATCGCCCACTACCGGGCCCTCGGCCTCCCCTTCGAGTGGAAGCTGTACGGCCATGACGGGCCCGCCGACCTCGGCGAGCGGCTCCGCGCGGCCGGCTTCGTCCCCGAGGAGCCCGAGACGCTGCTCGTCGCCGAGGCGTCCGCGCTCCCGGCCGAGGTGCCCCTGCCGCCCGGCGTCGTACTCCGCGAGGCCACCGGCGAGGAGGGCGTCCGCCAGGTCGTCGAGGTCCACGAGCGGGCCTTCGGCACCGACGGCGGCCCGCTCCGCCGCGCCCTCCTCGACGCGCTGGCCGCCTCGCCCCGCACGGTCACCGCCGTCGTCGCCCTCGCCGACGGCGTCCCCGTCGGCGCGGCCCGCCTGGAGCTGTACCCCGGCACCGGCTTCGCCGGGCTCTGGGGCGGCGGGATCGTCGAGGAATGGCGCGGCCGGGGCCTCTACCGGGCCCTCGTCGCGCACCGCGCCCGCCTCGCCGCCGCGCGCGGCCACCACCTGCTCCACGTCGACGCGCTCCCCACCAGCCGCCCGATCCTCCAGCGCCTCGGCTTCACCGCGCTCACCACCACCACGCCCCACCGGTACGGGTGAGCGGTCAGACCGCCCAGTGGGACGGGCGCTCGAAGCCCCGGGGGAGGACGGTCCTGGCGTCGCCCCGGGCCGCGTTCAGCTGGGGCTGGGTGAGGAACAGGGCGTCGGTGAGGGTCGCGCCGGACAGGTCGGCGTCCCGCAGGTCGGCGCCGATCAGGTCCGCGAGGGTCAGGTCGGCGCCGGTCAGGTCGGCGGCGATCAGCAGCGCGCCGCGCAGGTCGGCGCCGCGCAGGTCCGCCCCGCGCAGCCGCTTCCCGATCAGGTCGGCGCCCCGGCGCGAGCGCGGCTTCCCACCGGCGGTGGCGCGCACGAGTTCGCCGGTGCGCAGGAGCAGCGGGTTCACCCCGGCGCGCACGGGGGCGACGTCGAGGCCCTCCAGCTCCTCGGCGGGCAGCGCGGTCAGCTCCTCCACCCGGGCCAGCGCGGCGCGCAGTTCGCCGTGGATCCGGCGCGCGGCCGGGCGCTCCAGGGCCTCGGAGAGGTAGCGCAGCAGCTCGTGGAGCTGCCGCATCACCGGGAAGACCTCGTACATCCGGCGCGCGGTCTCCGGTGCCTCCCGCCAGGACACCCCGCCGAAGGTCACCTGGGAGACCCGCTGGCCGGCGCCGAAGCAGTCGTACACCGTGCAGCCCTGGAAACCGCTCGGCCGCAGCCGCTCGTGGATCCCGCACCGGAAGTCGTCCCGGAGGTTGCGACAGGGGTCGCCCGCCGGCTTGTTCACCGCGAAGTCGGCCGACTTCGCGAAGGGCAGGGCCACGCAGCACAGGCCGAAGCACTGGGCGCAGTCGCCGCGCAGGGAGGTTTCCCGGATCTCGGGCACGGTGGAACGCTTCCTTCGGCGGTACGGGGACGACTCCCGGGGGCGCGGTGACGGCCCGCCGGGGCGGGGCGGGGGCGGTGCGCGGTGGCCCGGGAGCGGTCCTCGGCGGTACGGGGACGATCGGCCCACCGTACCGCGTGTCCCGGCACCGTCCCGCCCGGCCGGAACCGGTCGCCGGGACGGCCCTCTCCCGGCGGACCCCGGCCGAGGGCGCCGCCACGGGAGTGCGGAGGGACCCCTTCCGGCGGCGTGCGCACCCCTTACCCGGCCCCGTGTCCCCCCTCGTGGACCCCCCCGGCCCGGTCCCGGGCCTCCCGGCTCATGCCCCCGCGTCCGCCTCCGTCGCCACCGCCTTCGCCCACCGGTAGTCCGCCTTGCCGCTCGGCGAGCGCTGGATCCGGTCGGCGAGGACGAGCTGGCGCGGCACCTTGTAGCCCGCCAGGTGGCGGCGGCAGTGCTCCTGGACGGCCGCCAGGTCGAGCGCGGCGGCCCCCGCGCGCAGCTGGACGACGGCGGCCACGTGGCTGCCCCACGTCGGGTCCGGCACCCCCGCCACCAGCGCGTCGTACACGTCCGGATGCGACTTGAGGGCCTGCTCGACCTCCTCCGGATAGACCTTCTCGCCCCCGGTGTTGATGCACTGGGAGCCCCGGCCGAGGACCGTCACCACCCCGTCGGCGTCGACGGTCGCCATGTCCCCGAGGAGCACCCACCGCACCCCCTCCCGCTCGAAGAAGGTCTCGGCGGTCTTCGCCGGGTCGTTGTAGTAGCCGAGCGGGACGTGGCCGCGCTGGGCGAGCCGGCCGATCTCGCCGACGGCCACGGGCCGCCGGGTGGCCGGGTCGACGACCTGGGTGCGCTCGTTGACGTGCAGCCGGAAGCCGTTCTCCGGGCCGGAGTCGTCGGTGGCCCGGCCGTTCGAACCCGACTCGGTGGAGCCGAAGTTGTTGAGCAGCACGACGTTCGGCATCAGCTCGCGCAGTTGCGCCCGTACCGTCTCCGACATGATCGCGCCGGACGAGGAGAGGCTGAAGAGGTGGGAGAGGTCGGTGCCGCGCAGCGGCCCGGCCAGCGCGTCGACGAGCGGCCGGAGCATCGCGTCGCCGACCAGGGAGATGCTGGACACCTTCTCCTTCTCCAGGGTCCGCAGGACCTCCTCGGGCACGTACTTGCGGTGCAGCACCACCCGCTGGCCGTAGTTGAGGGCGATGAAGGTGGTCAGCGTCGAGGTGCCGTGCATGAGCGGCGGGGCGGGGAAGAAGGTGAGCCCGGCGCCGCCGGCCGCGACCCGCTCGGCCAGCTCCTCGGGGCGCTTGACGGGCTCGCCCGCCGGGTCCCCGCCGAAGAGCCCGGCGAAGAACAGGTCCTCCTGCCGCCAGAGCACGCCCTTGGGCATGCCGGTGGTGCCGCCGGTGTAGATGATGAACAGGTCGTCGCCGGAGCGGGGCGCGAAGCCTCGCGCGGGGGAGGCCGCCGCCTCGGCCTTCTCGATCGGTACGGCTCCGAGCGCGGCGGCCCCCTCGGGCGGGGTCCCCACCCGCACCAGGTGCCGCAGCCTCTCCGCCCGGGGCAGGGCCGCCGCCACGCGGTCGGTGAACTCGGCGTCGTAGACCAGGGCGGTCAGGTCGGCGTCCCGGTAGAGGTAGACCAACTCCTCTTCGACGTACCGGTAGTTGACGTTCACCGGCACGATCCTGGCCTTGAGGCAGGCCAGCACGGTCTGGAGGTACTCGACGCCGTTGTACAGGTGGAGCCCCAGGTGCTCGCCGGGGCGGACGCCCGCGTCGAGGAGGTGGTGGGCCAGCCGGTTGGCCGCCTCGTCGAGTTCGGAGTAGGTCAGCCGGCGCTCGGCACCCGTGCCCGGGTGGTCGACGTAGACCAGCGCCTCGCGCTCCGGCACCACGTCCACGACCGATTCGAACAGGTCGGCAAGGTTGTACTCCACCGTTCCTCCTGACCCCGGCGCGTTCGGACTCGGGCGGTCATTAGAGCGCCGCGGGCCCGAGGTGGGAAGGGGGTGCGCCAAAGAATCTGACTGAGTGTCAGAAAACTATTGAACTGACCCGGGCACTGCTGCAACCTGTTCCAGAACTGGAGACGGGAGACGCCCATGGCCGGTACCGAACACCTCACCGTGCGGCGCGAAGGCGCCACGCTCGTGCTCACCCTCGACCGCCCCGAAGCCAAGAACGCGCTGTCCCTGCCGATGCTCGTCGGCCTCTACGACGGCTGGCTGGAGGCCGACGCCGACGACAGCGTCCGCTCGGTCGTCCTCACCGGGGCCGGCGGCGCCTTCTGCGCCGGCATGGACCTCAAGGCCCTCGCCGGAAAGGGCATGGCCGGGGAGGCGTACCGCGACCGCATGAAGGCCGACCCCGACCTGCACTGGAAGGCGATGCTCCGCCACCACCGCCCCCGCAAGCCGGTCATCGCCGCCGTCGAGGGCCCCTGCGTCGCCGGTGGCACCGAGATCCTCCAGGGCACCGACATCCGCGTCGCCGGGACCTCCGCCCTCTTCGGCCTCTTCGAGGTCAGGCGCGGCCTCTTCCCGATCGGCGGCTCCACCGTCCGGCTGCCCCGCCAGATCCCCCGCACCCACGCCCTGGAGATGCTCCTCACCGGCCGCCCCTACAGCGCCGAGGAAGCCGCCCGGATCGGCCTCGTGGGCCGGGTCGTCCCCGACGGGAAGGCGCTGGAGACCGCCCTCGGCATCGCCGAGCGGATCAACGCCTGCGGACCGCTCGCCGTCGAGGCCGTCAAGGCGTCCGTCTACGAGACCGCCGACATGACCGAGGAGGACGGCCTCGCCGCCGAACTGGCCCGGGGCTGGCCGGTCTTCGACACGGCGGACGCGAAGGAGGGCGCCCGCGCCTTCGCCGAGAAGCGCCCGCCGGTCTACCGCCGGGAGTGACCCCGCCCCGCCACCGCCCCGCCCCGTCCGCCCGAGGAAGGTGCCCGCCCGTGACCGTCACCCCACCGCCCGAGATCCTCCGCGCCCCGCTCGTCGTCGAGTTCCCCTTCACCCGCTCCCTCGGCCCCGTCCAGTCCGCCTTCCTCACCGGACTGCGCGAACGCGTCGTCCTCGGCGTCCGCACCGAGTCCGGAAAGGTGCTCGTCCCCCCCGTCGAGTACGACCCCGAGACCGCCGCCGAACTGCGCGAACTCGTCGAGGTCGCCGCCACCGGCACCGTCACCACCTGGGCCTGGAACCCCGCGCCCCGCCCCGGCCAGCCCCTGGCCACCCCCTTCGCCTGGGTCCTGGTCCGCCTCGACGGCGCGGGCACCGCCCTCCTCCACGCCCTCGACGCCCCCGGCCCCGAGTCGGTCCGCACCGGCATGCGGGTCAGGATCCGCTGGGCCGCCGAACGCTCCGGCGCCATCACCGACATCGCCTGCTTCGAGCCGTACGAGGACGACGCGCCCGGCCCGTCCACCGGCACCGGCGAAGGGCGACCCGCCGCGCACGACGGGGAGTTCGCCGACCCCGTCACCGGCATCACCACCCCCGCCCGGCTCGACTACACCTACAGCCCCGGCCGCGCTCAGACCCGCTACCTGTACGGACTCGCCGAGCGCCGCACGGTCGGCGAGCGCTGCCCGTCCTGCGCCAAGGTGTACGTGCCGCCCCGCGGCGCCTGCCCCACCTGCGGCGTCGCCACCACCGACCGCGTCGAGGTCGGCCCGCGCGGCACGGTCACCACGTACTGCGTCGTCAACATCAAGGCGAAGAACCTCGACATCGACGTGCCGTACGTCTACGCCCACATCGCCCTCGACGGCGCCGGTCTCGCCCTGCACGGCCGGATCGGCGGCATCCCCTACGACCAGGTCCGGATGGGCCTGCGCGTCGAACCCGTCTGGACGGAAGGGGCCCGCTACCCCGACCACTACCGCCCCACCGGCGAACCCGACGCCGACTACGACACGTACAAGGAGCTGCTGTGAGCGCCCCCCTGCGCGACGTGGCCATCGTCGCCTTCGCCCAGAGCGACCACCGGCGCCGCACCGACGACCTCTCCGAGGTCGAGATGGTCATGCCCGTCCTCCACGAGGTGCTGCGCCGGACCGGCTGCGAGACCTCCGACATCGGCTTCACCTGCTCCGGCTCCTCCGACTACCTCGCCGGGCGGGCCTTCTCCTTCACCATGGCCCTCGACGGCGTCGGTGCCTGGCCGCCGATCTCCGAGTCCCACGTCGAGGCCGACGGCGCCTGGGCCCTGTACGAGGCGTGGGTCAAACTGCTGACCGGCGAGGCCGACACCGCCCTCGTCTACGCCTACGGCAAGTCCTCGCCCGGCTCCGTCCGCGACGTGCTGACCCGCCAGCTCGACCCCTACTACCTCGCCCCCCTCTGGCCCGACTCCGTCGCCCTCGCCGCCCTCCAGGCCCAGGCCCTCGTCGACGCCGGACACACCGACGAGGCCGCGCTCGCCTCGATCGCCGCCCGCCGCCGCGCCGACGCCTCGGCCAACCCGCACGCCCAGCTCACCGGCGCCCGCCCGCAGGGCGACCACGTGGTGGCGCCGCTGCGCACCGGCGACTGCCCGCCGATCGGCGACGGCGCCGCCGCCGTGATCCTCGCCGCCGGGGACCGGGCCCGCGAACTGTGCGAGCGCCCCGCCTGGATCCGGGGCATGGACCACCGGATCGAGGCCCACTCCCTCGGCGTCCGCGACCTCACCGACTCGCCCTCCACCCGGCTCGCCGCCGAACGCGCCGGAGCCTTCGCACGGCCCGTCGACACCGCCGAACTGCACGCCCCCTTCACCTCCCAGGAGGTCGTCCTCACCCGGGCCCTCGGCCTCGGCGACGAGGTCCGCGTCAACCCCTCCGGCGGAGCCCTCGCCGCCAACCCGGTCATGGCCGCGGGCCTGATCCGGCTCGGCGAGGCCGCCGCCGCCGTCCACCGGGGCGACTCCGACCGCGCCCTCGCGCACGCCACCTCCGGGCCCTGCCTCCAGCAGAACCTGGTCGCCGTCCTGGAAGGGGACCCCCGATGAGCAAGGAGCCCGTGGCCGTCGTCGGCATCGGCCAGACCCGGCACGTCGCCGCCCGCCGCGACGTCTCGATCGCCGGACTCGTCCGCGAGGCCGCCCTGCGCGCCCTCGCCGACGCCGAACTGACCTGGGCGGACATCGACGCCGTCGTCATCGGCAAGGCCCCCGACTTCTTCGAGGGCGTGATGATGCCGGAGCTGTACCTCGCCGACGCCCTCGGCGCCGTCGGCAAGCCGATGCTCCGCGTCCACACGGCCGGCTCGGTCGGCGGCTCCACCGCCCTCGTCGCCGCCAACCTGGTGGCCGCCCGCGTCCACCGCACCGTCCTCACCCTCGCCTTCGAGAAGCAGTCCGAGTCGAACGCCATGTGGGGCCTGTCGCTGCCGGTCCCCTTCCAGCAGCCGCTGCTCGCCGGGGCCGGCGGCTTCTTCGCCCCGCACGTCCGCGCCTACATGCGCCGCACCGGCGCCCCCGACACGGTCGGCTCCCTCGTCGCGTACAAGGACCGCCGCAACGCCCTGAAGAACCCCTACGCCCACCTCCACGAGCACGACATCACCCTGGAGAAGGTGCAGGCGTCCCCGATGCTGTGGGACCCGATCCGCTACTCGGAGACCTGCCCGTCCTCCGACGGCGCCTGCGCCATGGTCCTCACCGACCGGGCCGGCGCGGACCGGGCGCCCCGGCCCGCCGCCTGGGTGCACGGCGGGGCGATGCGCAGCGAACCCACCCTCTTCGCGGGCAAGGACTTCGTCTCGCCCCGGGCCGGGAGCGACTGCGCCGCCGACGTCTACCGGCAGGCCGGGATCACCGACCCGCGCCGGCAGATCGACGCCGTCGAGATGTACGTGCCGTTCTCCTGGTACGAGCCCATGTGGCTGGAGAACCTCGGCTTCGCCGCCGAGGGGGAGGGGTGGAAGCTCACCGAGGCCGGCGTCACCGAACTCGACGGCGACCTGCCGGTCAACCCCTCCGGCGGCGTGCTGTCCACCAACCCGATCGGCGCCTCCGGCATGATCCGCTTCGCGGAGGCCGCCCTCCAGGTGCGCGGCGAGGCCGGCGAGCACCAGATCGACGGCGCCCGCCGGGCCCTCGGCCACGCCTACGGCGGCGGCGCCCAGTTCTTCTCGATGTGGCTGGTGGGCTCCGCACCGCCCGCGGGCTGAGCCCCGGTCAGGCGCGCAGCCGGTCGCGGACCTTCGCCGCCAGGGCCACCGGGTCGCCCTGGGGCGTCACCGGATAGGCGTTCCGCCGCAGGTTCCAGGCGTTCTCCCGGGCGAACCAGTCGATCGCGACGGGCGCCTTCCCGGTGGTCAGCGCGGTTTCCAGGGAGGTCAGGTAGGCGTCCCAGCGGGGTGCGTAGAAGTCGGAGACGAGCCCCGACCACTCGCGGTTGGCGTAGTCGTGCAGTCCGGCCTCGCTGCCCGCCCGGTGCCCCCAGGTGGTGAGCAGCGAGCGGGCGTCGAACTCCAGCGTCGCCCGCTCCGCGTCGCTCCGCCCCCAGGAGCGGGCGTGCTCCAGCCAGGGGCCGAGCAGGAACCGCCGGTCGCTGGCGAGGAGTTCGTCGAGGAGCTTCATCGAGCCGCGCCATTCGGCGGCCAGGGCCCGGAAGGCGGTCAGGTCCCCGGCCTCGTAGGCGGCCCTGATCCGGGGCAGCAGCACCCGGCTGCGGTTGGTGAGCGCCTGCCGGGCGGTGTCGACCAGGTCGAAGCGGTACGCGTCGGTGGCGCGGGCCCCCGGCGCCACCGCGAGGAGTTCGTCGAGGGCCCGCTCGACGGTCGTCGCGTCGTAGCGCATCGCCTTCGGCCCCCAGGAGGCGGCGGTCGTCACGGTGAGGCTCGGGCGCGCGGTGAAGAGGCTGTCCTGCGACTCGCTCCAGCCGTCCGACGCGGTCGCGTACGGCCCCCGGCGCAGCCACTCCCAGGCCCGTGCCGCGTGCGGGTCGGGCGTGCCGTAGCGGCGGGCCGCGTAGGAGGCGAACCAGGCGGCGTGGTCCACCGGCCGGTCCCGCCAGGCCAGTTCGGTGAAGAGGGAGAAGGTCACCGGGTCGGCGGAGGTGGCCTCCGGCAGGAAGGCGATGCCGCGCAGGGTGCTGCCGGGCTTGGTCCGCCACGCCTCGAACCGCTCCGTCCACACGGAGGTGTTGCCGCCGATCGTGGTGTGCCCGCCGAAGTTGGGGATGGTGCCGAAGGCGTACGGGGTGCCCGACCAGGCCGCCTCCCGGTCCAGTCCGTCGTACCGGTCGGAGAGGCCGTCGACGACGAGGAGGCGCGAGGTGTCCACGCCCGCGAGGAGTTCGGCCTTCGGGTTGCGCTGCCAGCCCAGCAGCACCCAGGTCGCGCCGGGCCGGGCGGCGTCGAGCGCGCCGAGGACCCGGGCGGCGGCCTCGCCGACCGGCACGTCGCCCGGCTTCCCGCCCTCGTGCAGCAGGTCCATCTTGTACATGGAGGTGGTGCCGAGCAGCCGTGCCTGGTGGCGGTAGAAGGACTCCGCCACGCGGGCGAAGACCGGGCCGCGCGGGTCGAGCCAGTCCGGCCGGGCGAAGCCGATCCACCGGCCCTGCGGAACCACCCTGCCCTCGGGGTTGCGCTCGGTGAAGCCGGGCGGCACGGTGCCGAAATAGCCGGGCAGCACCGGCGTCATGCCCAGCTCCCGCAGCCGGTCCACGATCCGTCGGCCCAGCTCGGCCCGGCGGGCGACGAGCTGGTCGGTGACCGGGCCGCCGAACGAGGACATGTTCTGCATCAGCCACCACGGCTGGTGCGCGGGGCCCGGGATCCACTTCCGCAGTTCGTCGCCGGTGTAGCCGAACTCCTGGAAGGCGGCCAGGTAGGCGGCCTCGGCGCCCATCTGCACGAAGACCTCGTTCACCCCGTGCAGGGCGAGCAGGTCGATCTGGCGTTCGTACGCGTCCCAGTCCCGGTACGCCCCCGAGTAGCCGTCGTCCGTGTCGTTGAGCGCGAACCGGTGCGGCACCGAGGCCGAGCGGGTCACCGTCCCGGCGGGCGCGGGCAGCCGGGCCGGCAGTGCCGAGACGCTGTCCCCGGGCGAGCCGAGGTCCACCCCCGCCGTGTAGCTCAGGTACCAGTGCACGCCGCGCAGCAGCACCGCCGGGGTGGTGCCGACGACGCGGATCCGCCCGGCCGAACCCGTCAGGGTGAACCGGTCGCCGGCGGACGTGCGCGGCACCAGCACCAGTTCGAACTGGTCGGCGTGCCGGGGCAGCAGCCGCGCCACCGCGGCCCGGGCCGCGTCCACCGTGTACGCGCCCGCGGCGGGGGAGCCCGCGGCCGGCGAGGTCACGGCCTGCGCGGGCGCCTGAGCGGGCAGCGCGGCGAGCGCGGTGGCGCACAGGGCGAGGGAGCACACGGAGCGCACGGTCCAGGACCGGGCACGGGAGAGCGATGGACGCATGGGTCGGGTCTTCCCCTCATGGGACCGGCGGCGATCATGGACTGATCGCCCGTCATATGGGAGTATTTGCCAGGTTGTTGGTCAAGGGCGACACGCAAGCGGAACGGCGGGCGCCGACTCAGAACACTCGTTCGTCGAACGTGATCCGAGTCGGTCACGTCCCTCCCGGTCGATCGTCCTATAGCCCATCGGAAGCCATTGCGCCAATGCGGTTACAGGGGGCGCGTTCCGGCGTACGCTGGGCTTTTCGCGGGGTGATCGGCCCCGGCGCCCCGACCGTGCGCCGGGTTCGCGCCCCCTGTGTGGGGGTGGAACGTGGCACGACAGGACGGCAGGCCGGGCCGCCAGGGCTTCGGCCTCTTCGAACGGGAGGCGGCGCTGGACGCCGCCGAGGAGGCCCTCGACCTCCTGACCGGAATCACCCAGGCCGATCCGCCCCTTCCTCCCGCTCCGCCCGCGCGCCCCGAGCGCGTCCCCGCTCCGCGCCGGCCCGGCGTCGCCCACGTCATCCCGCTGCACGGCCGCACCGGCCAGCCCGAGGTCCCCGACGCCCCCGCCCGGCGCGGCGGCCTCCTCGCCTACGCCGCGCCCGCCGGATTCGGCAAGACCACCCTCCTCGCCGAGATCCGCCGCCGCGCCGCGGCCCGCGGCTGCACCGTCCTCTCCGCCCGCGGCGGCGACCAGGAGCAGCGCGTCGCCTTCCACGTCGCCCGCCAGCTCCTCCAGCCCCAGCTCATCCACGCCTCCGACGCCGAACTCCGCGAACGCCTCGGCTCCTGGTACGACATCGTCGGCCCCGCCCTCGGACTGCGCGCCGCCGCCGGCTCCCCGCCCGACCCCCAGGGCCTGCGCGACGGCCTCGACTGGGTCCTCAACCACCTCGCCGTCCGCCGCGCCCCGCTCGTGGTCGTCCTCGACGACGCCCACTGGGCCGACCCCGAGTCCCTCGGCTGGCTCAACTCCTTCACCCCGCGCGCCGAGGACCTCCCCATGCTCCTCGTCGTCGCCTACCGGCCCGACGAACTCCCCGAGGAAGCCGTCGAGTTCACCGGCCACCGGTCCGGACAGCGCCCGCACGGCCTCGCCCCGCTCACCGCCGACGCCGTCGCCCGCCTGGTCCGCGACCGGATCGGCGACCACGCCGACGACGCCTTCTGCCGCGACTTCTGGACCGTCACCGCGGGCAACCCCTTCGAGACCGTCGAACTCGTCGCCAAGGTCCGCGACCGCGGCCTCGACCCCACCGCCGACGGCGCCCGCGAACTCCGCGACCTCGCCGCCGCCCTCAAGGGCAGCGGCCTCGTCACCCGCCTCGAACGGCTCGGCACCTCCACCGTCCGCCTCGCCTGGGCCTGCGCCGTCCTCGGCACCGAGATCTCCCCGGGACTCGCCGGAGCCGTCGCGGGGCTGGGCGACGAGTCAGTGGCCGACTGCGCCGCCCGCCTCCGGGAGGCCCGCGTCCTCGCCGAGGAGACCGT
Organism: Streptomyces termitum; assembly: GCF_014650175.1. GTDB lineage: Bacteria > Actinomycetota > Actinomycetes > Streptomycetales > Streptomycetaceae > Streptomyces > Streptomyces termitum. The sequence goes on along the minus strand of NZ_BMUL01000010.1, from coordinate 199,583 downwards.
CCCCGGCGGCCCGCTCGAATTCGTCCACCCGCTGATCGCCAGCACCGTCTACCGCTCCATCCCCGACGCGATCCGCGTCGCCTTCCACGGCCAGGCCGCCTCCTGCGTCATCGACGCCGGACTCGGCCCCGCCGCGGCCGGCCGCCACCTCCTGGAGACCCACCCCGAGAGCGACCCGTGGGTCGTCGCCCAGCTCCGCGCCGCCGCCCGCGAGAACCTCCGCGCCGGAGCGCCCGACGCGGCCCGCCGGCACCTCGCCCGCGCCCTGCGGGAACCTCCCGCCGCCCGCGAGCGCGCCGCCGTCCTCTTCGAACTCGGCTCCGCCTCACTGCTCACCGAACCCGCCACCACCGTCAACCACCTGCGCGCCGCCCTTGAGGAGCCCTCCGCCGACCCGGCCCTGCGCCCCGGCATCGTCTACCGCCTCTCCCAGGTCCTCGCCCACAGCGACCGCCTCGTCGAGGCCACCGAACTCCTCGGCGAGGAGATCGCCAAGACCGCCGACGCCCGCACCCGGCTGCGCACCCAGGCCGAGAAGTTCATGTGGGACGCCCTGCGCGCCGACGAACCCGAGTCGCCCGCCCGCTCCCGGCGCCTCGCCCATCTCGCCGACCGGCTCGTCGGCCGCGACACCGCCGAGCCCGGCGTCACCGAGCGCTACATCATCGGACTGCGCGCCTGGGACGCCACCCTGCGCGCCGAACCCTCCTCCGTCGCCCTCAAGTACGCCGCCCACGCCCTCGAAGGCGGCCTCAGCTGGGCCGACGAGAGCCGGGGCTTCGAGGTCCCGGTCCTGGTCGCCCTCCTCCACCTCTACGCCGATCGGCCCGGCCGCGCCGAGGAACTCTTCGAGGCGGGCACCGCCGAGTTCGAGAAGCGCGGCTGGCGCGGCGCCCACCTCGCCTTCGCGTACACCCTCATCGGCTACATCCGCTTCCGGCGCGGCCGCCTCATGGAGGCCGAGGACTTCGCCCGTGCCGGACTCCGCCTCGCCGAGCGCGTCGGCACCGGAACCCCCGCCCTCTGGTACGCGACCGGCGTCATGATCGAGGTCCTGATCGCCCGGGGCCGTACCGCCCAGGCCGAGCAGGTCGCCCGCGAGCACTCCTTCGGCGAGCCGTTCCCCGCCGCCGTCACCATCCCCGACTGCGAGACCGTCCACGCCGAACTGCTCCTCGCCACCGGCCGCACCGAGGAGGCCGCCGTCGCGCTCGCCGACATCGGCCAGCCGCCTCGATCCGCGCGGCAAGCGCAACCCCTCCTGCTGCCCCTGGCAGCTCCACCTCGCCCTCGCCCAGGCCGCGACCTCCCCGTCGCAGGCCCTCGCGACCGCGCACGAGGCCGTCGCCCGCGCCCGCCAGTACGGCGCGCCGTCCGCGATCGGCCAGGCGCTCCGGGTGACCGCCGAGGTCTCCGAGGGACCCGAACGGATCAAGCTCCTGGAGGAGTCCGTCGACTGGCTCGACCAGTCCCCGGCCGCCTACGAGCTGGCCCGCTCCCTCGTCGCCCTCGGCGCGGCCCTCCGCCGCACCGAGCGGCACGCCGAAGCCGCCGAGCACCTCTACCGGGGCCTGGAGACCGCCCAGGACTGCGGTGCCGACGGCCTCGCCGACGAGGCCAGGATCGAGCTGGCCGCGGCCGGACTGCGCCCGCGCGCCCTGCACACCGCCGACGGCGACTCGCTCACCGCCCGCGAGCGGGCCGCCGCCGACGCCGTCCTGCGCGACGAGGACCCGGCCGCCGCCCTCGACACCGACCCCGCCGCGGCCGCCCGCCTGCTCTCCGCCGTCTACCGCAAGCTGGGCACCGACCGCTCCGGCCTCGCCCACGCCCTGTCCCGCCCCGCCGCCGGCGGGAAGCGGCAGGGCGCCCCGGGCGGAACGGACGGGACGAGCGGGACGAGCGGGGCGGAAGCCGACGACTGAGCCGCCGCACGGGTCCGCGCGGCGCCGGGACGGAGGAACCCGGCGCCGCGCCCCGGCCCCGGGCACGTACCATGGCCGTATGTCCTTCCTCCGCCGCCGCAGCGCCACTCCCGCGGGCCCGGACTTCGATGTCCTGGCCATGGACCCGGGCGACTGGCCCGGCAATCTCGGCGCCGGTCTGCTCCCCGCTCCCGACGGTTCCTGCCAGGGCGTCTTCCTGCGCTACGACCTCTTCGGCGGTCGCGGCCCCGCGATGATCATCGGCAACCTCCCGGAGGGCTCCCCGGCCCGGGAGCTCGCCGAGGGCCAGATCCCCTTCGAGGTGGCCCAGCTCCTCGCCGCCCTGGAGAACGACGAGCCGGTCGAGGTGGTCGGCACCGAGGACGTCCCCGTCATGCAGGGCGACAACCTCCTCATCGTGCGCCGCCTCAAGCTCTCCGAGAGCCGGATCTCCTGCGTCCAGTTCGACCGCAGCGACAACGTCCTGGTGACGATCGCCAGTTGGGACCGGCCGATCACCGACGACCTGTACGCGCTGCTGAAGCCGCTGCCCGCCGAGCTGTTCCAGCAGGGCTGAGCGGGGGAGCGGGGCCGATGAGCGCGCGCGTCGACGCCTGGGTCTGGGCGGTCCGGCTGACCAAGACCCGCTCCCAGGCCGCCGCGGCCTGCCGGGCCGGGCACGTCAAGGTGAACGGCGAGCGGGCCAAGCCCGCCCAGACGGTCAAGCCCGGCGACGAGGTACGGATCTTCCACGGCGGCCGGGAGCGGATCGTCGAGGTCAAGGAGCTCCACGCCAAGCGGGTCGGCCCGCCGGTTGCCGCCGAGGCGTATGTGGACAACAGCCCGCCCCCGCCGCCGCGCGAGCAGGTCGCCGTGGCCGCCGTCCGCGACCGGGGCGCCGGCCGCCCCACCAAGCGGGAGCGCCGCGAGATCGACGAACTGCGCGGCCGCCGCCCCTGAACCCGCGCCGAAGGGCCGGCCCCGGACACCCGGGACCGGCCCTTCCGCCGTCGTGCGCCGACCGTAGTGCGTCAGCGTCAGGCGGTCGGCGCGCCGGCGAAGGCGGTCGCGACCCGCGCCGCCGCCGTGCCCAGCCCCCGCGCCGTGGTCCACTCCGGAGCGACGGCGGCCGCGGAGGCGGCGGGGACGACGGGCGCGCCGGTCACCGCCGGGGCGCCTTCCCCGGGTGCCCGCCGCAGGAGCGGCGTCCCGGCGCCCGCGCGCACGTCCCCGGGGCCGTAGCGGCGGACGCTGCGGTGCCAGTGCAGCACGCCGGCCAGCCACTCCTCCAGCTCCCGCAGCCGCGCCTCGAAGGCCGCCCTGCCCTCGGCGCCGAGCCCGAAGTGCGCGTACATCAGCGGCACCTCACGCTCCTTCAGGTGCTCGTACTGGCGCAGCCGGCCGCGCATCAGCTCGTGGACCATCCCGGCGGCGGTGTCCCGGTCGACGTCGAAGAACTTCTCCAGGACCAGCACCCCGTTGTGCAGCTCGCCCTCGACCTCGACCTCCTTCTGGTAGGAGAAGAGGTCGTTGATCAGCGCCCCGTAGTCGGACACCGCGTCCTCCAGGCTGCGGACCGTGCCGGAGGCGAGCAGCTCCGGCGGCAGCACGTCGCCCGCGCGCAGGCGGCTCATCAGCAGGGTCAGCTCGGAGCCGAAGGTGCTGCGGCGCATCTCGACGTAGTCGACCGGGTCGGGCACCCGGTGCTGGAGCTGGTTGTGCAGCTCCCACAGCCAGCTCTCCAGCATCCGGTCGAGGGCGCTCCACAGCTCGGCCCGGGCCCGCGGCGACATCGGACCGGCGGTGCGCGCCCACACGTCGGCGAGCCCCCGCTCCAGCGGGTTGGCGGCGAAGCCCGGGGCGGCGGCCGGGTCGTCGACCGGCAGGCACGCCTTCAGCCGGGCGGTCTGGGCGCGGGCCCCGGCCAGGTCGCGGGCCCGCCCGAAGACCAGCGGGTAGTAGTCGTCCGCGTAGGTCCCCCAGGTCAGCCAGAGGGCGCTGAGCTCCAGCTCCTCCAGGGTGGCGTCGGGGTCGATGCCGGCCGAGCAGAGCGCCAGGTCGAAGCCCTCCATCAGGGGCCGGTCCCAGATGTCGTCGAGGAGCCCCATCGCCTCCGCCCAGTCCTCCGAGCGGCGCTTGGCCTCGGCGTGGTGCGGGCTGAGGGCCAGCGGGTAGGGGAGGTCGAAGTCGGGCAGCGGGCTGTGGCCGACGGGCTGGTGGGGAGTGTGGGTGAGGGCGCGCAGCCGGGCCTCGGCGGGCCGTCCGAAGAGGGTGTGGACGGAGGGCGCGAACAGGCCGGGGGGACCGGGGAGGGCGGCCGGCCCGTCGGCCATGCCCTCGTTCATGTAGCGGCTGGAGCGCATGTGCCATTCGTGCCCGCCGGACTGCCAGTCCTGGAGTCCCTTGGTGTACGCGGCGACGGCGGCGCACTCGGCCGGAGTGAGGCCCTCCTGCGCGGCGAGCAGGGGCACTTCGGTGAGGGCGGTGTTCTCGAACTGCTGGACCCGGGAGGTGAGCAGGTCGTTGACGGTGTTCGCGGCCTCCTGGGTGGAGCAGCCGAGGAAGTGCTCCAGGACGAGGACGCCGTTGCTGTTCTCGCCCTCCTCCTCGACCTCGCGCTGGTACGAGAAGAGGTCGTTGCGCAGGTGCACGGCGTCGGAGAAGGCGTCGCACAGGACCCGCAGCGGCCGGGAGTGCGCCACCCGGTCGGGGACCTCGGCACCGGCCGCGTACTCCACCAGTCCGGCGGACCAGGGGGCGCCGCCGACCTTGCGGCGCATCTCGATGTATTCGAGGGGGTTGGCGATCCGGCCCTCGTTGATGTTGTCGAGCTCCCAGAGGGACTCGTTGAGGAGGGCCTCGGTGGCGGTGGCGAAGCGGCGGCGCCAGCCGTCGGACATGGCGGGGACGGTGCGCCGCCACAGGTCGGCGAGGCCGGCCTCGACCGGGTTGACCGGGTCGGGCATGCCGGCCGCCGGGTCGGCGGGCATGAAGTGCGGCAGCCGGTCCAGGTACTCCTTGCCGGCCGCCCGGTCCTGGGTACGCTTGAAGACCTCCAGGAAGTGGTCGTCGAAGAAGAAGACCCACGTGTACCAGTCGGTGACGAGGTTCAGCGCCTCCTCGTCGCAGTCCGGGTGGGTGTAGGCGCAGAGCAGCGCGTAGTCGTGGGCGTCGAGGTCGGCCTGCTCCCAGACGCCGGAGCCCTCCAGCATCCCCCTCGCGCGCGCCCAGTCCCGGGTGTGCGTCCGGGCGGCCTCCACGTGCGGATTGAGCCGCGCCGGATACGGGACATAGAAATCCGGCATAACGAAGGGCTGAGGCATGTGCGGGCGGGCCTTTCCGGCGAAGGGTGCTGTTCCGGCCCAGCCTTACCCCTGCTCCGGCGCCCGGATGCGGGCTCAGGAATAGTCATACGATCACAGGAAATGGTGGCGCCGGGAACCGCTCCCGACGCCACCCCACACCTTTCGGCCAGGCCCGCTCAGCCCCGGAAGACCCGCACGTCAGCGGCCTTGACGAAGGCGACGCGATGGCCGAACTGGATCTGGTAGTACTCCTCCTGGCCGCGCACCACCCGATGACCCGACGTATCGAACGTGGGTGCGTAGAAGTACTCGCCGGGCGTCTTGAGCCCCACCACGTACCGCTGCCCCGCGAGCAGCCGGTACGGCAGCGGCGACACCGCCTGCACCGGCACCCCCGCCGGGTACGCCGACGCCTCCGGGTAGGCCCGCCCGTACACCGGCACCTCCGCCAGCCCCGCGCGCGGCGTCAGCAGCAGTCCGCGCCCGTTCACCGCCGTCGGCGCCGCCGCCGGGTTGCGGAACCACGCCTTCTGCCCCAGGTACCAGACCGCCGTCCAGTCGCCCCGGCGCTCCGCCACCGCGTAGCTCTGCCCGGTCGAGGCCCGCGCCCCGGTGTCGTTGACCCCGGTCGTCGACTCCTGCCCGCCCGGCCGCAGCCCGGCGTCCTTCACCAGCGGCGCGTCCTCGCTCGGCGCGGTGCGCAGCCGCACCGCCCCGCTGCCGTGCGGCGCGCACGCCGTCCCGGCGGTCACGCAGCCCGTGTACTCGGCGCGGTTCTCCGCGTACTCCGGACGGATCGTCACCACGGCCGCGCGCGGGCCCGCGCTCGGCGTCAGCGGCCGGCCCAGGAGCCGGAAGTAGTGCGCCCAGTCCCAGTAAGGACCCGGGTCGGTGTGCATGCCGGGGACCGAGGAGGCCACCGTGCCCGGCACGTTGTCGTGCCCGAGGACGTGCTGCCGGTCCAGCGGGATGCCGTACCGCTTCGCCAGGTACCGCACCAGCCGCGCCGAGGACCGGTACATGGCCTCCGTGTACCAGGAGTCCGGCGCCGTCAGGAAGCCCTCGTGCTCCAGGCCCACCGACTTGGCGTTCACGTACCAGTTCCCGGCGTGCCAGCCGACGTCCTTCAGCGGCAGGTGCTGCGCCACGTGCCCGTCCGAGGAGCGCAGCGAGTACTGCCAGGAGACGTACGTCGGGTCCTGCACCAGGCCCAGCGTGACGTCCCAGGTCGCCTCCGTGTCGTGGACGACGATGTAGTCGATCGACTGCGATCCGGGCCGGTCCGCCTTGTCGTGGTTGCCGTAGTCGCCGTCGCCGAACTCCTCGTACGGCGCCGGGACCCACTCGCACGCCACCGTCGGCGGGCACTCCACCGGACCGCCCGCCGGGGCGCGCAGCCCGAGCGACGCCACCTGCTCCTTCTCCGGCGCCACCGCTGGCGCGGCGGCCAGCGCCACCCGCTGCCCGCTGTCCGTGACCCGCGCCTCGCCGGTCCGGATGACGTCGAAGACGTCGTCCGCGTAGGCCGTCGCGGTGGCCGTGTCGTCGGCGCCCGAGTAGCGGGCCACCGCCCCGTACCAGTCGGCCGGGTCCGCGCTCGGCGCCCGTCCGGCCTCCCGCTGGGCCGCCGCGAGCAGCGCCGCGCCGCCCTCGATGTTCGCCGCGCTCTCCGTCCGCAGCCGCTCGGCCGGGATGCCGGTCAGCGCCGCCGCCCGCTCCAGGGTCCGCAGCCGCGCGGGCAGTTCCCCGGCCGTCGGCAGCGCCCGCGCCGCCGTCGCCGCGGTGGCGCGGGCGGGCCGGGCGGTGTCGCCCCGGGCGTCCTCGCCGCCGTCCGAGTGGTGCGGCGCGGACCGGGCCAGCGCGGTGGCCGCGTCGGTCAGGTGCATCGGCCCGTACCCGCCGGTCACGCTGGGCGCGCCGGCGTGCCCGTCCCAGCGCGACTGGAGGTACGAGACGGCGAGCAGCACGCTCTCGGGCACCCCGGTCCGTCCGGCCGCCGAGGCGAACTGGCGCTGGAGCGCGTCCGCCGCCGACGCGTCGGCACCGGCCGGCGGCGCGCCCGCGAACAGGGGCAGGAGCAGGGCCGCGGACGCGGCGGCGGAGAGCACACGTCCTCGGGACGCGGAACGGAGCAAGACGGCCTCCAGGGGTGGGGGTGACGCGGGGGGAGTGCGGGGCCGGACCCGTACAGGGAAGCGGCTCCCGGACCATCCGTCAATCACCCCTCGCCTCGGGCGAGTTCGCACGTCAGCGCGGGAATCGGGGCCGGACCGGCGGTCTTTCGCGGTGACGGCCCGCCCACCGGGGACGCGTCGGTGGTCTCGACCAATGGGACCGTCCGGCGCGGCCCGCGCCCGGGAACGGCGAAGCGCCGCACTCCCGGTGTGTCGGCACCGGGTGCGCGGCGCACCCCCCGTCTCGCGGCCGGACCGCTCAGCGCGTCCCGACCGCCGCGCGCACGGCCCGCCGTGCCATGGCGCAGTCGTCGTGCAGCCGCCTCAGCAGCAGCCGCTGTTCCTCGCCGGGGGAGAGCGCCCCCGACTGCGCCGGGGCCGCGCCCGCCGCCGGGGCCTCCCGGATCGTCCGCTGCACGGCCGTCTCGTACGTCCGGATCTCCCGCGTCAGCACCAGCATCAGGTTCACCAGGAAGGCGTCCCGGCTGGCCGGGCCCTGGTGCTGCGCCATCTGGCTGATCTGGCGCCGGGCGAGCGGCGCCTCGCCGAGGACCGTCCACAGCGTCGCCAGGTCGTAGCCCGGCAGGTACCAGCCCGCGTGCTCCCAGTCGACGAGGACCGGACCGGCGGGGGAGAGCAGGATGTTGGAGAGCAGGGCGTCGCCGTGGCAGAACTGCCCCATGCCCTGGCGGCCGCCCGCGTGGGCCAGGCCGCGCAGCAGCTTCTCCAGGTCGTCGCGGTCCCGGTCGGTGAAGAGTCCCAGCTCGTGGTAGCGGGCGATCCGGGCGGCGTAGTCGAGCGGGGCGTCGAAGGTCCCGGCCGGCGGCCGCCAGGCGTTGAGCCGGGCGATCGCCCCGAGCGCCGCCCGCACGTCGGCCCTCGGCGGGGACTCCACGGGGTGGCGGGAGAGCGCCGCGGCCCGTCCGGGCATCCGCTCGATCACCAGCACGCAGTTCTCCGGGTCCGCCGCGATCAGCCGCGGCGCCCGCACCGGCGGACGGTGGCGGACGAACGCGCGGTACGACGCTATTTCGTGCCGGAACCGCTCGGACCAGGCCGGGGAGCGGTCCAGTAAACACTTGGCGACCGCCGTGGCGCGGCCGGTGGTGCCGACGATGAGGACGGACCGGCCGCTGCGGCGCAGCACCTGCGCGGGGCGGAACTCGGGGCAGATCCGCTGCACCGAGGCGATCGCCGTCTTCAGCTGCGCGCCCTGCGGGCCGGAGAGGTCGATCCTCCCGCTGACCGGCTGGCCGCCGGGGGTCGTGCCGGGTCCGGCCGTCCACGGCCGGGGGCGCACGGCCCGCGGGGCGGGGGCGAGGTACGGTCCGGCGCCGGCCTGCACCGGCCGGGGAGGGGCGGACACGGAGGACGATGCTGTGTACATGGAGGTGACAGATCCCTTCGTGTGCCGACGAATCACGTGCGTCGCCCCCGCCCGCTTCCGGTCCGCACCCTGGGGAAAATGAGGGCCGGTCGACGGGGCGGGGTGGCGCACACCTACCTGACACCCGCGCACGGGTGGCGGAACATCCAGCGCACCCTGGCGAACCCTGGCGAATAGTCGCCAGCCCTATGACAGCGGGCTACTGTCAACTCCAGCCGAGAACCTGGGGGCTCAGACGTGACAGGGCAGACCAACACCCGCCTGGCGGACCTCTTCGGCCTGGCCGGCTGGTCCAAGGGCGAACTCGCGAGGCTCGTCAACCGGCAGGCGGCGGCCATGGGCCACCCCCAGCTCTCGACGGACACCTCACGGGTGCGGCGCTGGATCGACAAGGGGGAGACCCCGCGCGATCCCGTGCCCCGGGTGCTGGCAGCCCTGTTCACCGAGCGACTCGGCCGTGTCGTGACCATCGAGGATCTCGGGTTCGTACGACGCGGGCGTGCCGGAACGCGGCAGGCCGTCAGGAACGACGACGAGAACCCTGACGGAATGCCCTGGGCTCCCGACCGTACGGCTGCGGTCCTCTCCGAATTCACGGGAATGGACCTCATGCTCAACCGACGCGGCCTGATGGGCGCGGGCATCGTGCTCACCGCCGGCTCCGCACTCAACAGCTCCCTGAACGAATGGCTCCGCACCGAGCCCGCCCGCCCCGCCGCGGCCCCCCGCGCCGCCGGCCCCTACCCCGCCGACCCCGCCGGTTTCGACCGCTACGAGGCGGCCCCCATCGGCTCGCAGGAGATCGAGGCCCTGGAGGAGTCGGTCAAGATCTTCCGCGCCTGGGACGCCTCCCGGGGCGGCGGCCTCCAGCGCAAGGCCGTGGTCGGCCAGTTGAACGAGGTGGGCGGCATGCTCGCCTACCGGCACGCCGACCACCTCCAGCGCCGGCTGTGGGGCGTCGCCGCCAACCTCGCCGTCCTGGCGGGCTGGATGTCCCACGACGTGGGCCTGGAGCCCACCGCCCAGCGGTACTTCGTCATCGCGGCCCACGCGGCCCGCGAGAGCGGCGACCGGCCCCGCGCGGGCGAGGCGCTCTCCCGGGCCGCCCGCCAGATGGTCCACCTGGGCCGCCCGGACGACGCCCTCGACCTGATGAAGCTGGCCAAGTCCGGTGCGGGGGAGCGGCTGCTGCCGCGCACCCAGGCGATGTTCCACACCATCGAGGCGTGGGCGCAGGCGTCGATGGGCCGCAGCCAGGCGATGCGCCGCACCCTGGGCGAGGCCGAGGACCTGTTCGTCTCCGGTCCCCCGGACGAGACGCCGGACTGGATGCAGAGCTTCGACGAGGCCGACATGCACGGCATGCAGGCCCTCGCCTACCGCACCCTCGCCGACCACGACCCGGCGGCGGCGGCCCTGGCGCAGCACCACGCCCGGCTCGCCCTGGACCTGCGCAGCAAGGGCCACCAGCGCTCGCAGCTCTTCGACCACATCTCGATGGCCTCGGCCTGCTTCATCGCCGACGACCCCGAACAGGCGGACCGCTACGCCCGGTTGGCGCTCATCTCGATGGGGGAGACCTCCTCGCACCGGACCTGGCACCGGCTGCGCGAGATGTACCGGCTCACCGGGCAGTACGCGGGCCACTCGAAGATCGAGGACCTGCGGGCCGAACTCCAGGCGGAGCTGCCGAAGTCGCCGGAGGCCGAGCCGGAGACGGGGCGGGCCTGACGGCCGGGTCCGCGAAGGGCCCCGCACGGCGGTACGCGTACGCACGGAGGAGAAGGCGGCGCCCGAAGGGGACGCGGCCGGATGCCCCGTGCGCCTCTCCGGGCTGCCCGGAGGCGGTCAGGAGCCGACGCGGACGACCATCACGCAGGCGTCGTCCTCCCGGGCCTCCTCGCCGAACTCCTCCAGGACGGAGCGCAGGCACTCCCGCGCGTCCCGTGCCCCGGTCAGCCGGGGGGCGAGGGCGAGCAGCCGCTCGACACCGGCGTCGGTGTCGAACGCGCCCGGACTCCGGGTCAGGCCGTCGGTGTGGAGCACGAGCACGTCGCCGGGGCGGAGCCTGGTCTCCCGCTCCTCGTAGACGGCGCCGGAGGTCGCTCCGAGCAGCACGCCCTCCGGGCGGCGCAGCGGGCGGCCGGTGCCGTCGCGCAGGAGCAGCGGGGCGGGGTGGCCCGCCTGGGACCAGGAGAGGAGCTGGGTCGCCGGGTCGTAGCGGCAGCACAGGGCGCTGCCGAGCGCGGGCTGGACGGAGGTCTCCAGGAGCTGGTTCAGGTGGCCCATCAGGGCGCCGGGGCGGATCCCGGCCACGGCCATGCCGCGCAGCGCGCCGAGCAGCATGGCCATCGAGGAGGTCGCCGCCACGCCGTGGCCGGTGAGGTCGCCGACGGTCAGCAGGGCGTCGCCGGAGGGCAGCGTCAGCGCGTCGTACCAGTCGCCGCCGATGAGTCCGGGGGCGGCGGCGGGGAGGTAGTGGCCGGCGACGTCGAGCGGGGCGGGGCCGCCGTGGGCGAAGCGGAGCGAGCCGCGCCACGGCGGGAGGACGGCCTCCTGGAGCTCGACGGCGACCCGGTGCTCGGTGCGCTGGAGCTGTCGGCTGCGCTCCAGGCCGTCCCGGCTCTCCCGGACGGCCCGCTCGCCGCGCCGCAGTTCGCTGACGTCCCGCAGGACCGCCCACATGGAGGCGGTGGAGCCGTCGGCGTCGAGGACCGGTTCGCCGGTCATGTGGAGGGTCCGCACGCGGGCGTCGGGGCGGAGGATGCGGAACTCGCCGTCGATCGGCTTCCCGTCGATCAGGCACTCCGTCACCATCGCCTGGAGGCGCGGCTGGTCCTCGGGGAGGACCACGGTCGGCATCTCGTCCAGCGACATCGGACCCAGCTCGCCGGACCGGCCGAAGATCCGGAACAGCTCCTCGGACCAGCTCGCCTCGTCCTTCAGGAGGTTCCACTCGGCGCTGCCGACCCGGGTGAGCAGCGAGCCGGTGCGGGCCGGGGTCTCGCCGTAGGCGGCGCCCGGGGCGCCGGGGAACGACCCGTCGTAGAGGGTGCCGCCGGCCTCGGGCGGGGCGTCGGGGGAGGGCGCGCGCGGGGCGCTTCCCGGGGGATACGGCTCCGGGAGCGGTACGGCGTCCCGCCGTGCGGGTGACGTCGCCGCCGGCGCGCCGTCGCGGAGCTGGCCGAATTGTGCCTTCAGGTCGTCGAGCTGATGGAGCGCCAGTTCGCACAGCGCGCGCTGCCAGCGCCGCCGGGGATCGTCGTGATGGGCGGCGGCGTCCCGTCGTACGGCGTCCACCTCGCCGCGCAGACGGCTCGTCTGCGCGATCAGCGCGTCCACCGCACCCGGCGCCGGAGGCTGGGCGGGATGGTCCGCGAACAGAGGGGACGGCATGGTCGTACTCCGATACAGGCGCGGCGCGGCCCGGGCGGGAAGGCGGGACCTGGGGACGACTGTCGCACAGCCTCGGAGTGCCCGTAAGGCATTCGGCAACACTCGATTCGGTGGTGCTTCTGGCATATGTCAAAGGCCCGGACGTTATCGGCCACGACACGACGGGTTACGGTGCAGTCGTGGTGAGCGACGAGGCGAACGGTACGGCGGGCGCGGTGGGCCCGGACACGGGGGCGGCGACGGCGACTTCGGACGCGGCGGGGACGGCGGTCCTCCTCGCGGCGGCGCCCGCCGGACGGGGCCGGGCGATGGACGCGGCCTCCGTGCTGCCCGCGCTCGCGGCGGTGCCGCCGGGCGTCCTCACCGGCACCGCCACGGCGACGCTCGTCGAACTCGCCGACCCCGTCGACCCGCAGACCGTCCTCACCCGGCTCCGGGCCGCCGCGCAGAGCCCCGGCCCGTTCGCGCTCTACCTCGCGGGCCAGCTCCACCTCGACCGCCGGCAGCGGCTCCCGCACCTCGCCCTGGCCCGGAGCACGTCCGCCGCCCTGCGGTACACCGCGCTGCCCTGGCACTGGCTGGTCGACGCGGTGGCGGGCCGGGCGCCCGGCACCACGACCGTCGTCGCCGACCTGGCCGCCGACGCCGACGCCTGGGCCTGCCTCGCCACCACCCCGCACCTGCTCGACCCGGGCCCGCGCCCCGCCCTCTACGCCCGGGTCACCGCGCCCCCGCGCCGGGGCGACCTGACGGATCCCGCGTACCTGCGGGCCTGGGCCGAGCAGTGGCGCGCGGGCGCCCGCCCCTCCTTCCCCGCCCTCCACGCGGAGGCGGCGGCCCGCACCGGCTCGCCCCGGACACTGTTCCTGGCGCCGACGGGCGGAGCCGTACCCGCTCCCGAGGCTGTACGCCCTCCGGCCCCGGAGGCGCGACCGGTGCCGGAGGCGGCCCCGGCGCCCGTCGAGGCGCCGAAGACGCGGACCCCGGCTCCTGCTCCCGCCGTCCCGGCGCCCGCCGAGGTGCAGAAAGTGCCCGCCCCGGCGGCCGTTGAGGCTCCGAAGGTGCTCGCCCCGGCTCCTGCTCCCGCCGTTCCGGCGCCTGCCGAGGTGCCGAAGGTGCCCGAGCCCGTCGCTTCGGTACCCGTCCCGGCCCCGGCGCCCGCCCCGGCTCCTGTCGCGGCGCCGACTCCCCCCGTGCCGGCCCCCGTTCCGGACGCCGTCCCGGACCCCGTTCCCGCGCCGGTCGTGCCCGAGGCGGTGCCGCCGTTGCCCGCCGGGTTCGTGCCCGCGCCGGTGGGGGAGGCGTCCGGGACCGTGGAGCCGGTGCCCGCGCGGGAGAAGAGGGACGTCGTGGTGCCGCCGGTGCCCGCCGGGCCGCCCGTGGTGCCGCCGGGGGCGGCCGACCCGAGGCGCGCCGGGTACGGGCGGGAGCCCGCCGTGCCCGATCCGCACCCCGCGATCCTGGCCGCCGCGACGGCCGGGCGGCACGCCGAGGCGGCGGAGATGGCCGCCGCCTGGGAGCGGGACGCGCTGCGGCGGTTCGGGCCCCGGTCGGGGGAGGCGGTGCACTGGATGGAGGTCCGCGCCGACCTGGCCCGGCTCGCGGGGGAGCCGGCCCGCAGCTGCGAGCTGTGGCTCGCGGTCGCCGAGGCCCGGCTGGGGCTGCGCCAGCAGCCGGACGACCGGGACGTGGAGGGCGCGGTGGACCGGGCCCACCACCAGTGGGAGCAGATCGAGGACCCGGCCCGCGCCCGCGCCCTCGGCCCGACGCTGGTGGCGCTCCGCCGCCGGGTGCCGGGCCGCCGTCCGGGCGCCCTGGAGGCGCTCCGCCGTCGCATGCACGCCCGCTGAGCGCACCGGGGCGTCCCCACCGCGCCCGGGGGGGCCTGGTCGAGACCGTCGACGGGATCCACCTGCCGTCGGTCCGCGCCCGGAGCGCCGCGACCGGGCGACCCCGCCGTCCGATATGCGGAACGGCACCGGCAGAATGATCTTCATGTCACAGACGAACACGCCGACGACCGCCGGTCCCGCCGACGCCCCGCTGGTCGGTGCCGCTCTGGCGCGGGCCTTCGACGGCGACCCGATGATGCGCTGGTTCTTCCCCGACGACACCACCCGCCCGGACGGCCTCGGCCGCTACTTCACCACCCTCTTCACCCGGCAGTACGCGCCGCACGGCGTCTGCGAGCGGACCGCCTCCGCCGCCGCCTTCTGGGTCTCGCCCGAGGGCGCCGACAAGGCCGTCCCCGACGCGGAGACCATCGGACTGCTCACCGGCATCCTCGGCGACCGCGCCCCCCTCTTCCGGGACGCCGTCCAGGCCGCCGCGGCCCACGGGCCCCAGGAGCCCCACTGGTACCTCGCGGTCCTCGGCGCCGACCCGGCCGCCCAGGGGCAGGGGCACGGTTCCGCGCTGCTCCGCTCGGGCCTCGCCAAGGCCGACGCCGACGGCCTGCCGGTGTACCTGGAGTCCTCCAAGGCCGAGAACCTGCCGGTCTACCGGCACTTCGGCTTCGAGGTCCTGGGCGAGTTCGCGCTCCCCGGCGGCGGCCCCACGCTGTGGGCGATGCGCCGCCCGCCCCGCCCCGCCGCCTGACCCGGCCCCCTCCGGCCCGGCGGGCCCGTCCTGCGATGATGCGGGGCATGACCGTCTCCCCGCCGTGCCGCCCGGCCGCCCCCGCGGCCCCGCCGAAGGTCCCGCCCGGGGGCGTGCTGAGGACCGAGCGGCTGCTCCTGCGGCCCGTGCGCGGCGCCGACGTTCCCGCCGTCACCCGGCTCTGGACCGACCCCGAGGTGCGCCGCCACCTCGGCGGCCCGGTCGTGGAGCAGGTCGTCCGGATCCGGCAGCGGCGGATCGTCGGGGCCGCCGGAGCCCGCGCGGTGGTCCGCGCCGAGGACGGCGCCGTCCTCGGCCTGGTCACCGTGGAGGCCGCCGGGCGGGGCGGCGAGACCGAGGTCTCGTACCAGTTCCTGCCCGAGCACTGGGGCAGCGGCTACGCCCGCGAGGCGGTGGCCGCCGCCGTCGCCCGGGTCCTGGAGACCGCGCCCAGCGTCGTCGCCGTCACCCAGGAGGCCAACGCCCGCTCCCGCCGCCTCCTGGAGACCGTCGGCCTGGAGCACGCCGAGTCCTTCGTGGAGTGGGACGCCCACCAGGTCCTCTACCGCCGCCGCGCCGCCCGCACCGAGGAGCCGTAGCCCCGTGTCCTTCCTGGTGATCGGCGAGTGCGTCGCCGACGTGGTCCGCGCCCCCGGTGCCGCCGACGCCGTCCATCCCGGCGGCAGCCCCGCCAACGTCGCCTTCGGCCTCGCCCGGCTGGGCCGCGCGACGACCCTCCTCACCCAGCTCGCCGACGATCCGTACGGCCGGATCCTCGCGGACCACCTCACCGGGGCGGGCGTCCGGCTCGTGATCGGGGGCGTGCCGGAGCGCACCCCCTCGGCCGTCGTCACCCTCGACGGGCACGGCCGGGCCTCGTACGCCTTCGACATCGGCTGGACCCTGACCGCCGAGGAGCCGCCGCCGGCCGCGCGCCCGGTCCGGCACGTCCACCTCGGCTCGATCGGGGCCGCCGTCGCCCCCGGCGCCGGGCAGGTGCTGGCCCTCGTCCGACGGCTGCGGCCCGCCGCCACCGTCAGCTACGACCCGAACGTGCGGCCCGCGCTGATGGGGGAGCGCGCGGCGGCCGTGGCGCGGGCCGAGGAGTGCGCGGCCCTCGCCGACGTGGTGAAGGCGAGCGACGAGGACCTCGCCTGGCTGTATCCGGGGGAGCCCGCCGAGGCGGTGGCGGCGCGCTGGCTGGCCCTCGGTCCGGCCCTCGTCCTCGTCACCCGGGGCGCCGACGGGGCGCTCGCGGTGACCCGGGAGCACCGGGCGGCCGTCGCGGCCCCGGCCGTCGCCGTCGCCGACACGGTCGGCGCGGGCGACTCCTTCATGTCCGCCGTCCTCGACGCGCTCGCGGGCACCGGCCGCGCCGGGCTCGCCGCGCTCGGCGCCGACCGGCTCGCGGAGCTGCTGGCCCGCGCGAGCGCCGCCGCGGCCGTCACCGTCTCCCGCGCGGGCGCCCGGCCCCCGGACCGGGCCGAGCTCGACGCGGCCCTCGGCGGCGCCCCGGCCTGAGCCGGACCGGACCGGTCAGCCGGTCATCCGGTCGTCGGTCCGGAGGTCCGCCGCGTCCGGATGCCCGTCCGGATGTCCGGACGCGGCGGACGGCGGCGCTCCCGGGGGAGGCGCCGCCGTCCGGGCGGAGAGGCCGCGGCCTCACGTCCCGCGCTTGCTCATCAGCAACCCGCCCGCGGTGAGGGCGAACAGGCAGACGCACGCGCCCGCGATGACGTTGCTGAGCACCATGCCGGTGTCGGGGCTCCGGGTGACGACCCACGGGGCCACGATCGTCCAGGCGCCGAGCAGCAGGACCACGAAGTTGAGGTCCTGGGAGCGCTCGGGGGCCATCGACATGCACAGGCCGAGGACCGCGAGGGCGATGCCGACGATCAGGTTGGTGAGGGCCAGTTCCGGCCGGGCGGCCGCGAAGTGGACGGTGTACGCGGAGACCGCGATCCAGACGCCGGAGAGGATGACGAGCTCCTCCACGGCCGCCACTCCTCTGGTCTGCAGGATCTGCGCGTAGCGCTCCCGCATCTCCGTCGCGTCGGGGTGTCCCGAGATGTCACCGGGACGGTGAGAGACATCGGCCATGTGACTCGCCTCCTTGCTGGCGTACTGCGTGTCGGACCGCGCTCGCGGCACGAATGCCGCATGTCCATTGTGCTCTTACATGTCCTTTATGTGAAGGGGGAACGGGAAGCGATCGGCCCTCCGGCGTAGGCTGGGAGAGGACTCGGGCGGAACCGCTCACCGCCGGGAGGCGGAGACGATGGCCGGCATCGTACGAAGAAGCTTCGACTCAGCGGACGAGACCCGTCCCTTCGCGGACGGCAAGGGCAGGATGGATCTGCTCTCCACCGATCACGGCCCCGTCGGACGCGCCGTGTTCGAACCCGGCTGGCACTGGTCCGAGCACGTGGGGCCGATCGCCGGGACAGACAGCTGCCGGGCGTCGCACGCCGGATACGTGGTCGGCGGCCGGATGCGGGTCGTCATGGACGACGGCGAGGAGGGCGAGGTGGGCCCCGGCGACTTCATGCAGATCGCCCCCGGGCACGACGCGTGGGTGCTCGGCGACGAGCCCTGCGTGGTCGTCGACTGGGTCGGCTTCGGCGACTACGCCCGGGCCGGCTGAGCCCGGCCCCCTCGCGGGGCGAGGACGGGACGAAGGCGGTGGCGGGGCGGACGGCGCGTCGGCAGCGGCGATCCGCCCCGCCACCGGCGTGTCCCCCCCGCCGTCGGCGCGCCCGCCCCGTTACCGGCGCGTCAGGCCGCCGGCTGCTCCGTCGAGGCGCCCGACGCGACGCCGAAGGACGGCTCCGGGACCGAGGACGGCTCCAGGAGTTCCGACGCGCGGCCGTCGACGCCCACCGGCACGTCGCCGTCGATGGTCACCCGGCGCAGCTTGCGGTCGTGGTCGTCGGAGTCGTCCACCCCGTAGTGCTGGGTGGCGCGGTTGTCCCAGATCGCCACGTCGCCCGCCTCCCACTGCCAGCGGACCGTGTTCTCCGGACGCTCCACGTGCGACTGGAGGAGCTGGACCAGGGCACGGGAGTCGGCGCCGGTCAGCCCGCTGATCCGCTGCACGAAGTTGCCCAGGAGCAGGGTGCGTTCGCCGGTCTCCGGGTGGACCCGGACGACCGGGTGCTCGGTGAGGAACTTCGTCGACGCGAAGACGTCGCGGAAGCGGGCGAGCCGCTCCGGGACGGCGTCGGGGCGCAGCGCCGCGTAGTCGTACGCGTTGGAGTGGACGGCCCGCAGGGCGTCGGCGAGGTTCCGCAGCGGCTCGGGCAGGTTCTCGTACGCGGTGGCGGTGTTGGCCCAGAGGGTGTTGCCGCCGTACGGCGGGACGACGACGGCGCGCAGGATGGAGAAGGCCGGGTAGGCGGGGACGAAGGTGACGTCGGTGTGCCACTGGTTGGCGCGGGCGCCGTGGTCGGAGTCGATCGGGAAGGAGTAACGCCCGTCGGTGGACGGCACGGTGGGGTGCGCGACCGGCGTGCCGAGGAGCCGGCCGAACGCCTCGTGGGCCTCCTCGTCCAGGTGGTCCTGGCCGCGGAAGAAGACCACCTTGTGGGCGAGGAGCGCGGAGCGGATCTCCGCCACGGTCTCGGGGGCGAGGTCGCCGCCGAGGCGGACGCCGGAGATGACGGCCCCGAGCCGGCCGCCGACCTTGCGGACGGTGACGGTGGGGGCGGTGACGCTGGGGGCGGGAGCGGTGGCGGTGGTCATGACGTGTGTTCCTTTCGGGTGCGGAACGCTCGGGGAGGCCCCCGGCCCGTACGGACGTCCGTACGCGGGAGGGCGGGTGGTGCTGTCGGGCAATTAATCCCGGAGCGGAAGTAATGGGGGTGTGCGAAGACCCAAGGGGCGGAACGGAAGGGGCGCCGGGCCGCCGGGGGTACGGCTCCGGTGGACGGGGCCGTACGAGAGGGCGGAGGCGCGGGGGCGGTGTGCGCCGGCCCCGGGAGGGTCGCGAGGGTCAGGCGCCGGTGACGGCCGGACAGGAGGTGGTCGCGAACATGTCCCGGAGCCTGGCAGCGCCCGCCGGAGGGCGTCAAGCGCCGGAACGCGCTTCCGGGGAGCCGGCGGGGCACCGGAACCGGCCTTCCTCGGCAGTCGTCGCGGTGCGCCAGAGAATCCTCAATTACCCTGTTCCATGCGGGAGTTGCTGATACGGGAGGGGAGTCGTGCGCGGTGCGAGGACGGTGCTTCCGGCCACCCGTCCCGGCCCCGGGCGAATTCACGCCCCCGCAACAGTTCCCCCTTCCCGGAGGATTCCGGCGACACTTCACCTCTCTCCTCCCGGACGGACCGCCGCCACCGGCCCCGCCCCGCGCACACGCGCCGCACCCCCGTGCCGGGCCCGGCGCCGCACCCCGCGTCTGGTGCGCCGGTCAGCCGGCCGACCGGCCGGGAAGGGGCCCGGGGCGGACGCCGCGTGCGAGCCCGGGCGGAGAGTGAAGACCACCCCGGGGCGGACCCCGGGGCGGAGACGACGGAGAGGAAGCGATGACGAGTACGCCCCCAGGACCCCGGATGGCCGGCGACGGCCGGCGGGAGGCGAACGCGGCGACCGTGCTGCGGACCGTCCTCGACCACGGCCCGGTCTCCCGCAGCGCCGTCGCCCGGCTCTCCGGCCTCAGCCCGGCCGCCGTCTCCCGCCAGGCCACCGACCTCACCCGGCTCGGCCTCCTGCGCGAGCTGCCCGAGCCCGCCGGGAGCGGGGGAGTGGGCCGCCCGCAGATCCCCGTCGACCTGCACCTCGGCACCGGCGGCGGGCCGGTCGTGGCCGCCCTCCACCTCGGTGTGCCCGCCTCCACCCTCGCCCTCGTGGACCTGCGCGGCCGGGTCCTCGCCCGGCGCCGGCACCCGCACGCGGGGATCGCGCCCGACCGGATCCCCGGCGCGGTCGGCGCCGAACTGCGCGCCTTCCTGCGGCGGTACGCCTCCGGCCGCCCGCTGCTCGGGGTCGGCGCCGCGATCGGCGGCCGGGTCGACCCCGCCGCCGGGGTCGTCGTCCGGCACGACGCCCTCGGCTGGCGCCACCGCCCCTTCGCCGCCGAGCTCTCCCGCGCCCTGGGCGGCCCGGCCGTCCGGCTGGACAACCACGCCCGCGCGATCGCCCAGTCCGAGATCCTCTTCGGCCGCCCCGCCGCCCGCCGCAGCCTCGTCCACCTCTTCGTCGGCAACGTCGTGGACGCCGCCGTCGGCCTGGCCGGCGTCGTGCACCGGGGGCCCGGCGCGGCCGCCGGGGACGTCGCCCACCTGCCCGTGCCCGACTCCACCGCCCCCTGCCCCTGCGGCCGTTCCGGCTGCCTGGAGGCCACCGCCTCCAACACCGCCCTCGAACGGACCGCCGTCCGGCGCGGCATCGTCCCCGAGCCCGACACCGGACTCGTGATCGACGCCGCCGCCGCGGGGGACCGGCGGGCCGACCGGCTGCTGCGCGAGCGGGCCCGCGCGGTCGGCCGGGCCACCGCCCTGCTCCTCGACGTCCTCAACCCCGACCTGGTGGTCGTCACCGAGCAGGCCAGCGTCCTCGAACCGTCCTACCTGGAGGAGATCCGGGGCGCCGCGATCGACCACTCGCACGTCTGCGACGACCCCGAACGGATCGTCAGTCCACATGCCGGACCGGCCACGCTTCCCGTCGCGGCGGGCACGGTTCTGCTGAATCCCCTGTTCAAAAGGCCCCTTGAGACGGTCGGAGAGCTCCTGCGCGGAGGGGTCTTCCACTGAGGTCGTCTCAAAATGCGGGCAAGGCCGGTTGACCGGCTCTCGGAGCCGCTGTCATATTGCTCCCGTGAATCCGGACATGCGCCTCATCTCCCGCAGGCACGTCGACCTCTGTCGGCACGCCAGCGCGGTCTGTGCCGTCCGCGTCTGATCCCCGGCGCGGCCGTTCCCGCCGCGCTCCCCGCCGCCCCCGCCGCTGACCCCGGGCCGTCCCCGGCCGGTCCGCGGCCCCCGGCGGCGCCGCCCTCCCCGGGCTTCCCGCCCCGCACGCGCCCGCCCCGTCCGACCCGGACCGGGGCCGTGCCGCGCACCCTCCGGCCGGCCGCGAGCGCCCCCGTGCGTCCCTCCGCGCCCCCGGCCGCCCCTCATTCCTCCCGCAGCGGAAGAAACCCACTCCGCCGAGCGGCCCGACCTCCTCCAGGCAGGCACCGATGACCGAGCTGCACCCCTCCACGCCCACCGCCCCCTCCCGGCGCACCACCCTGCGCGCCGCCGCCGGCGGCACCCTGCTCCTCGGCCTGGGCCTGACCGGCTGCCGCTCGGCCGTCGCCGAGGCGGAGGCCCCGGCGACCGGAGCCGCCGGACCGAAGCGCGGCGGCACCCTCACCGTCGCCGTCAACACCGACTTCACGCCCGCCCTGCTCTTCGCCCAGAGCGGCCAGTCCCTCCAGCACCGGCTGATCTACAACACCCTCACCCGCTACGACGACCGGCTGGAGCCCCGGCCCGAGCTCGCCACCTCCTGGGAGTACGCGCCCGACGGCCGCGCCCTCACCCTCAAGCTCCGCACCG
Source organism: Streptomyces termitum (assembly GCF_014650175.1). GTDB lineage: Bacteria > Actinomycetota > Actinomycetes > Streptomycetales > Streptomycetaceae > Streptomyces > Streptomyces termitum. The sequence goes on along the minus strand of NZ_BMUL01000010.1, from coordinate 178,258 downwards.
GCGTCGTCTTCCACGACGGCCGCCCCTTCACCGCCGACGACGTCGTCTTCGCCGTCAAGAACCTCCAGAACCCGGTCCGGGCCGCCCAGTTGAGGTCCACCGCCGCCGCCGTCACCGGCTTCGAGAAGCGCGGCGACCACGAACTCACACTCCGCCTCGCCCACCCCGTCAACAACCTCTTCGACCTCTTCGAATTCATGATCATCACGGATCGGAACAGCGTCGAGGACGCGGTCGCGGGCAAGCGGCTCAACGGCACCGGCCCCTTCCGCCTCGCCTCCTGGCGCCCCGGCACCGGCCTCAGCCTCACCCGCAACGAGAAGTACTGGCAGCCCGACCGCCCCCACCTCGACGGCGTCGAACTCCGCGTCATCCCCCAGGCCGACGCCCTCGTCTCCTCCCTGCGCACCGGCCAGTCCCAGCTCTCCTACGCCGTCCCCGGCCGCAACCTCTCCACCGTCACCGCCGTCCCCGAACTCTCCGTCACCCAGTACGACACCGGCGGCGGCGCCTCCTACCTCGGCGTCAACACCTCCGTCGACCCCCTCGGCGACAAGACCGTCCGCCAGGCCCTCGCCTGGGCCGTCGACCGCGAACGCGTCCTCAGCCAGGTCCTCGGCGGCTACGGCCTCGCCTCCGCCACCCCCTGGCCCAAGTCCTCGCCCGCCTTCACCGAAGCCGGCCGCACCCACTACCGGCACGACCCGGGCAAGGCCCGCGAACTGCTCCGCTCCGCCGGCCACACCCGCCTCGACCTCCCCCTCCTCCACGTCAACCTGCCCGGCGAGACCGCGCTCGCCGAGGCCGTCCAGTACGACCTGAAGCAGATCGGCGTCCACGTCACCCTCGAACCCACCGACGCCGCCACCGCCCAGAAGCGGCTCATCTCCCAGACCATGCCCGCCCTCTGGGCCATGGGCCACAGCTTCTCCCAGGTCCAGCCCTCCACCCTGGCCGTCAGCGCCTACCCCTTCAACGCCGCCAAGAACACCTCCCGCTTCCGCTCCGAGACGTACAGCCGGACCGTCCGCGAGGCGTGGACCAGCCGGGCCACCGGCGCCGAGGCCAACGCCCTGCGGCAGCGGGTCACCGACACCCTCCTCGACGAGGCGTTCATCATCGACCTCGTCATCCGGGGCAGCGTCCAGGTCGCCTCCAAGAAGCTCCACGGCGCCACCCTCAACAAGTTCTCCTACCTCAACCTCGACGACGCCTACCTGGCGGCCTGACGTGCGCGGACTCCTCCTGCGGAAGCTCCCCTCCGCCCTCCTCGTCCTCTTCGCCGCCTCCGTCCTCGTCTTCGGCGTCCTGCGGCTCGTCCCCGGCGACCCCGCCGCCGTCCTCGCCGGCCCCGACGCCGGACCCGAGGTCCTGGCCGCCGTCCGGGCCCGCCTCGGCCTCGACGACCCGCTGCCCGTCCAGTACCTCGACTGGATCGGCGGACTCCTCACCGGCGACCTCGGCCCCTCCTACGTCATCGGCGGCGAGACCGCCGACCTCATCACCGACGGCCTCGGCGCCACCACCGAACTCACCCTCGGCGCCCTGCTGTTCGCCGTCCTCATCGGCGGCACCCTCGGCATCCTGGGCGCCACCGCCCGCCGCCCCTGGACCCGCGGCGCCGTCCGCTCCCTCACCACCGCCGCCCTCGCCGTCCCCCCGTACGTCAGCGGCGTCCTCCTCGTCCTCCTCTTCGCCGTCCTCCTCGGCGTCCTGCCGCCCGGCGGCCGCGTCCCCCTCCTCACCGCCCCCGACCTCGGTGTCCAGTACCTGCTGCTGCCCGCCCTCTGCCTCGCCCTGCCCAGCGCCGCCGTCCTCGGCCGCTACCTGGAGGACAGCCTCCGCCGCGCCCTCGCCGAGGACCACGTCCGCACCGCCACCGCCGCCGGCATCGCCCCCCGCCGCATCCTGTGGCGGCACGCCCTCCCGCACGCCCTGCCGCCCGTCGTCACCCTCCTCGGCATCCAGACCGGCCACCTCCTCGGCGGCGCCGTCCTCGTCGAGGCGATCTTCGCCTGGCCCGGCCTCGGTCAGCTCGCCGAACAGGCCCTGGTCCGCCGCGACTACCCCGTCGTCCAGGACCTCCTGCTCCTCCTCGTCGCCGTCTTCGTCCTCGTCCAGCTCCTGTCCGACCTCGTCCACGCCCGGCTCGACCCCCGGATCAGGTGGGAGTGACCGCCATGACCAGCACCCTGCCCGCCCCCGCCGCGACCGGCGAGAAGGCCGCCCGCCGCCCCCGCCACCCGTACCTCACCGCGCTCGCCACCGCCCGCGGCCGCACCGGCCTCGCCCTCGTCGGCCTCGTCGTCCTCGCCGGACTCCTCGCTCCGCTCCTCGCCGGGCACCCGCCCACCGACCAGAGCGGCCTCACCCTCGCCCCGGTCGGCACCCCCGGCCACCCCCTCGGCACCGACGACCTCGGCCGCGACCTGCTCTCCCGGCTCCTGTACGGCATCCGCGCCGACCTCGGCATCATCGCCGCGGCCGTCCCGCTCGGCGCCGCCCTCGGCTGCCTCCTGGCCCTGGCCGCCGCCGCCCACCCGGCCGCCGACACCGCCGTCCAGCGCCTCTTCGACCTGATCCTCGCCTTCCCCGGCCTCATCCTCGCGCTCGCCGTCACCGCCGCCCTCGGCCCCGGCCGGCTCCCCGTCGTCCTCGTCATCGCCCTCGCCGAGATCCCCGTCTTCGGCCGGCTCCTGCGCACCGGCATCCTCGCCCAGCGCGGCCGCGAGTACGTCACCGCCGCCCGCGTCGGCGGCAGCTCCGGCCGCCGGATCCTCACCCGGCACGTCCTGCCCAACGCCGCCGACCCGCTCGTCGTGCAGATCGCCGTCTCCCTCACCGTCGCCGTCTTCCTCGAAGGCGCCATGAGCTTCCTCGGCGTCGGCGTCCGGCCCCCCGAGCCCACCCTCGGAGCCGTCCTCAGCCAGTCCATGCCCCACCTCGCCCAGGCCCCGCACTTCGCCGCGGGCCCCCTCGTCACCGTGACCGCCCTCGTCCTCGGCCTCTCCCTCGTCGCGGAGGCGCTCAACCGGGAGATACGCCGATGACCACCCCGCTGCTCGACGTCCGCGACCTCGACGTCACCTTCACCACCCCCGACGGCCCCGGCCTGCGCGCCGTCCGGGGCGTCTCCTTCACCCTCCGCAGGGGCGAGACCCTCGCCGTCGTCGGCGAGTCCGGCTCCGGCAAGTCCACCACCGCCCTCGCCCTGCTCCGCATGCTCCCCGGCACCGGCCGGATCACCGGCGGCTCGGTCCGCCTCGACGGCACCGAACTCACCACCGCCCCCGAGGACGAGCTGAGGGCCGTCCGCGGCACCCGGATCGGCATGGTCTTCCAGGACCCGATGACCGCCCTCAACCCCGTCCTCACCATCGGCCGCCAGCTCGACGAGGTGCTGCGCGCCCACGGCGGCCGCGACCGGGCCGCCCGCCGCGCCCGCGCCCTCGAACTCCTCTCCCTCGTCGGCATCCCCGACCCGGCCCGCCGCGTCGACGACCACCCGCACCGGTTCTCCGGCGGCCAGCGCCAGCGCGTCCTCATCGCCCTCGCCCTCGCCGGCGAACCCGACGTCCTCGTCGCCGACGAACCCACCACCGCCCTCGACGCCACCGTCCAGGACCAGATCCTCACCCTCCTCGGCGACCTCACCCGCACCACCGGCACCGCCCTCCTCCTCATCACCCACAACCTCGGCGTCGTCGCCCGCACCTGCGACCGCGTCCTCGTCATGTACGGCGGCACCGTCGTCGAGGACGGCCCCACCGCCGAGGTCCTCGCCCGCCCCCGCCACCCCTACACCGCCGGCCTCCTCGCCGCCGTCCCCCGCCTGTCCACCCCCTCCGGCACCCGCCTCACCGGCATCCCCGGCACCCCGCCCGACCTGAGCCTCCCGCTCGCCGGCTGCGCCTTCGCCGCCCGCTGCGCGCTCGCCGAGGACCGCTGCCGCACCGCGGCGCCGCCGCTCACCGCCCTCGCCACCGCCGCCGGTCCCGTCCGGGCCGCCTGCCACCCCGCCGCCGAACGGAGCGTCCCGCTGCCCCCGCCCCCGCCGCCGGTCCGCGCCGAACGCCCCGCGCCCGGCCCCGTCGTGCTGGCCGCCGAGGAGCTGCGCAAGACCTACCGGGGCCGGGGCCGCCACCGGCACACCGCCCTCGACGGCGTCTCCCTCACCCTGCGCGCCGGCGAGACCCTCGGCATCGTCGGCGAGTCCGGCTCCGGCAAGTCCACCCTCGCCCGGATCCTCGCCCACGCCGACCCCGCCGACGCCGGCCGGATCCTCCTCGACGGCCAGGACGTCACCCGGCCCGGCCGCACCGCCCTGCACGCCGTCCGCCGCCGCGTCCAGATGGTCTTCCAGGACCCCTACGCCTCGCTCGACCCGCGCATGACCGCAGGCGACATCGTCGCCGAACCCCTGCGCGCCTTCGGCATCGGCACCCCCGCCGACCGGCCCGCCCGCGTCGCCGCCCTGCTGCGCACCGTCGGCCTCGACCCGGCCGCCGCCGACCGCCTCCCCCGCGCCTTCTCCGGCGGCCAGCGCCAGCGGATCGGCATCGCCCGCGCCCTCGCCCCCGAACCCGCCGTCCTCCTCTGCGACGAACCCGTCTCCGCCCTCGACGTCTCCGTCCAGGCCCAGATCACCGGCCTCCTCACCGACCTCCAGCGCGACCTCGGCCTCGCCCTCGTCTTCATCGCCCACGACCTCGCCGTGGTCCGCCAGGTCAGCCACCGCATCGCCGTCCTGCACGACGGCCGGATCGTCGAGGAGGGCGACGCCGACGAGATCTGCGAACGCCCCCGCGCCGCCTACACCCGCGCCCTGCTCGCCGCCGTCCCCGAACCCGTGCCCGCCGCCCGCGCCGAGGAGTTCGCCGCGTGAACGCCTGCTGCGTCCCCGGCCGCCCCCACCCGGGCGGCGGCCCCGGCGGCCCCGGCGGTCCCGTCCTCCTGGACGCCCCCGCCCGCCGCCCCGCGCCCCCGCCCCCGGCCCCCACCATGGCCGAACTCCCCGGCGGCACCTTCCGCATGGGCGACGCCTTCGGCGAGGGCTACCCCGACGACCGCGAGGGCCCCGTCCGCGAGGTCACCGTCGCCCCCTTCGCCATCGACACCACCGCCGTCACCAACGCCCGCTTCGCCGCCTTCACCGCCGCCACCGGCCACCGCACCGACGCCGAACTCCACGGCTCCTCCTTCGTCTTCCACCTCCTGCTCCACCCGGCCGCCGGCCGCCACGTCCTCGGCCGGGTCGCCGCCGCCCCCTGGTGGCTGGCCGTCGAGGGCGCCTCCTGGCACGCCCCCGAAGGCCCCGGCTCCGGCGTCGGCGACCGCCCCGACCACCCCGTCGTCCACATCAGCCACACCGACGCCCTCGCCTACTGCGCCTGGGCCGGACTCCGGCTGCCCACCGAGGCCGAATGGGAGTACGCCGCCCGGGGCGGCGCCGACGGCGCCCGCTACCCCTGGGGCGACGACCTCACCCCCGGCGGCGAGGAACGCTGCAACACCTGGCGCGGCGACTTCCCCCACGCCTCCGCGCGCCCCGGAGGGCGTACCGGCACCGTCCCCGTCACCGCCTACCCGCCCAACGGGTACGGCCTCCACAACACCTCCGGCAACGTCTGGGAGTGGTGCGCCGACGCCTGGGACCCGGACGGCCGCGAACGCGTCGTCCGCGGCGGCTCCTACCTCTGCCACGCCTCCCACTGCAACCGCTACCGGGTCGCCGCCCGCTCCCGCAACACCCCCGACTCCTCGACCGGCCACGGCGGCTTCCGCTGCGCCCGCTCCCTGCCCCCGGAAGGAACCGCCCGCCCATGAGCACCGGCACCCGCCCCGACCCGTACGACGGCTTCCCCGGCCGTATCGGCCGCACCTTCGCCGACTCCGAACCCGCCTGGCCCACCCGTACGACCCCGCCCGCAGGCGCCCCCAACATCGTCGTCGTCCTCGTCGACGACATGGGCTACAGCGACATCGGCCCCTTCGGCTCCGAGATCCCCACCCCGGTCCTCGACCGGCTCGCCGACGACGGCGTCCGGCTCGGCAACTACCACACCATGCCGCTCTGCTCGCCCGCCCGCGCCGCCCTCCTCACCGGCCTCAACCCGCACCGCGCCGGCTACGCCATGGTCGCCAACTCCGACCCCGGCTTCCCCGGCTACGCCATGCGGATCGCCGACTCCGTCCCCACCCTCGCCGAACTCCTCCACGACGCCGGCTACGCCACCTACGCCGTCGGCAAGTGGCACCTCGTCCGCGACTCCGCCTCCCACGCCGCCGACGACCGCGCCGACTGGCCCCTCCAGAAGGGCTTCGACCAGTACTACGGCGTCCTCGAAGGACTCACCAGCCTCTTCCACCCGCACCAGCTCGTCCGCGACAACAGCCCGCTCGACATCGACGAGTTCCCCGACGGCTACTACTACACCGACGACCTCACCGACCAGGCCGTCTCCATGATCACGTCGCTGCGCGCCCACGACCCCGACAAGCCCTTCTTCCTCTACCTCGCCCACAACGCCGTCCACGGCCCCCTCCAGGCCAAGGCCGAGGACATCGCCCGCCACCGGGGCCGCTACGACGACGGCTGGGACGCCCTGCGCGAGCGCCGCTTCGCCGAACAGATCGCCGCCGGCCTCTTCCCGCCCGGCACCGAACTCCCCGCCCGCAACAGCGAGGCGGGCCAGGACGTCCCCGCCTGGGACTCCCTCACCGAGGAGCGACAGCGGCTCTACGCCCGCTACATGGAGGTGTACGCCGCCCTCGTCGACAACATCGACCACAACCTCGGCCGGCTCACCGACACCCTCGCCGCGCTCGGCGAACTCGACAACACCGTCATCCTCTTCACCTCCGACAACGGCGGCACCGGCGAAGGCGGCCGGGAGGGCACCCGCTCCTACTTCAGCCGCTTCGTCCACCACCCCCGCCTCCCCGGCGACTGGAACCCCGACGTGGACCGCGACCCCGACCTCATCGGCGGCCCCCGCAGCCTCGTCCACTACCCGCGCGGCTGGGGCATGGCCTCCAACACCCCCTTCCGCCTCTACAAGGGCCACACCTACGCGGGCGGCGTCCGCGTCCCCTTCGTCCTCTCCTGGCCCGAGGGCGTCCGCACCGGCCGCATCGCCCCCGGCCTCCGCCCCCAGTACCAGTACGTCACCGACATCACCCCCACCCTCCTCGACCTCGCCGGGATCGCCCGCCCCGCGACCCGCCGCCGCGTCCCCGTCCAGGAACCCGACGGCACCAGCTTCGCCCCCGTCCTCGCCGACCCCGCCCACGCCTCCACCCACCCCGAGCAGTACTGCGAGATGACCGGCAACCGCAGCCACTACCGCGACGGCCGCAAACTCGTCACCCTGCACCGGCCCGGCGCCCCCTACGACGACTCCGAATGGGCGCTGTACGACATCCGCACCGACCCCACCGAGATCCACGACCTCGCCGCCGGACAACCCGGCCTCGTCAAGGAACTGGCCGCCGCCTGGGAGGAGGCGGCCCGGCGCAACGGCGTCTTCCCGCTCCCCGACCACAGCGGCGCCCTCGCCCGCCGCAACCCCGCCGAACAGCGCCTCGCCCGCCCCCTCACCCTCCTGCCCGGCACCCCCGAACTGGAGCGCTACCGCTCCTCCCGGCTGATCTCCCTGCGCTCCTTCGCGATCGAGGTCCTCCTCGACGAACCCGGCGAGGGCGTCCTCGTCTCCCACGGCGACCAGGGCGGCGGCTACAGCCTCTACGTCGAGGACGGCCGGCTGGTCTTCGCCTACAACGAGTACGGTCACCTGCGCGAGACCGACGCCGGACCCCTCGGCCCCGGTCCGCACGCCGTCGTCCTCGCCGCCACCGCCGAGGAGGGGCTGCGCTGGCGCTTCACCGTCACCGTCGACGGCGCCGAACGGGCCGCCCCCGACAGCGTCCACCAGCTCATCGGCATGGCCCCCTTCCAGGGCATCAGCGTCGGCGTCGACCGCAAGTCCCCGGTCTCCTGGCCGCTGTACGAACGCCGGCGCTCCTTCCGGCACACCGGCGGCCTCCGCTCCGTCACCTACCGGCCCGGCCCGCCCGGCCCCGATTCCCCCGAGGCCGTCGCCACCGCCCTGGAGGAGGCCGCCGCCGCCTTCGAGTAGCCCCGCCTCACTCCGGCCGCGCGGCGGCGGCGTCCAGCACCTCGTCCAGCGTCGTCGCCGCCATGATCAGCGACAGATGGGTGAACGCCTGCGGGAAGTTGCCCAGTTGCTCCCCGCTCGGCCCGATCTCCTCGGCGAACAGGCCGACGTGGTTCGCGTACGTCAGCATCTTCTCGAACGCGAACCGCGCCGGCCGCACCCGCCCGGCCCGCGCCAGCGCGTCGACGTACAGGAAGGTGCACAGGCTGAACGTGCCCTCGGCGCCCCGCAGTCCGTCCGGCACGGCCCCCGGGTCGTACCGGTGCACCAGACTGTCCCGGACCAGCCCCCGCTCGATCGCGTCCAGGGTGCTCAGCCACACCGGGTCCGTCGGGTTCAGCAGCCCCGTCCGGGGGATCAGCAGCAGCGACGCGTCCAGCACGTCCGCGCCGAAGGACTGCGCCAGCGCCCCCCGCCGCTCGCTCCAGCCGCGCCGCATCACCTGCGAGAAGATCTCGTCCCGCGCCGCCCGCCAGGCATCCGGTGCCGCCGGCCGGCCGAACTCCTCCGCCAGCCGCAGCCCCCGGTCGAAGGCCACCCAGGACATCACCCGGCTGAAGGTGAAGTCCTTCCGCCCGCCCCGGGTCTCCCAGATCCCCTCGTCCGGCGCGTCCCACGACGCCGCCAGCCAGTCGAGCATCCCCGACACCGCCCGCCACCCCTCGTACGTCGGCTGGGTGTCCAGGCCCCGGCCCTGCGCCAGCGCGTACATCGCCTCCCCGAAGACGTCGAGCTGGAGCTGGTCCGCCGCCGCGTTCCCCACCCGCACCGGCGCCGACCCCCGGTACCCCTCGAACTCGGACAGCACCTCCTCCGGCAGCCACGGATCGCCGTCCACCCGGTACATGATCTGGAGCGGCCGCCCGCCCGCCGGACCCTCCGACCGGTCCGCCAGCCGCGCGGTCAGCCAGTCCGTGAACGCCGCCGCCTCCTCCACGAACCCCAGGTCCAGCAGGGCCCGCACCGCCAGCGAACCGTCCCGCACCCAGGTGTAGCGGTAGTCCCAGTTCCGCTCCCCGCCCACCTGCTCCGGCAGCCCCAGCGTCGCCGCCGCGATCGGCGCCCCCGTCGGCAGGTACGTCAGCAGCTTCAGCGTGATCGCCGACCGGTGCACCATGTCGGGCCAGCGCCCCCGGTACCGCGCCCTGCGCACCCACCGCTGCCAGAAGTCCACCGCCTCCCACAGCGCCGCCTCCACCCCGGCGGCGTCCGGCAGCGGCGGCGCCGACGCCCCCGCCCGGTCCACCGTGAACGCGGCCCCCGCCACCTCGCCCTCCGCCAGCTCGATCCGGCCCCGCACGTCGCCCGGCCCGTCCCGCTCCAGCGGCACGTCCGACTGGAGGAAGGCCGCCATCGCCGGCGTACGGAAGGACGCCGTCCGCCCCTCCACCGAGAGCTCGTGCGGCGTCCGCCCGAAACCGAACCGCGGCCGGCACTCCAGCGTGAAGACCACCCGCCCCCGGGTGCACCGCATGACCCGCGTCAGCGCGTGCCGGTCCGACGGCCGGCCCGTCCGGTCCGGCTCCATCCAGTCCATCAGCTCGCCCACCCCGTCCGGCGACATGAACCGCGTCACCAGCAACGCCGTGTCCGGGTAGTACAGCTGCTTGACCGTCACCCCCGGGCCGTCCACCGACAGCCGGAAGTACCCGCCCCGGTCGTGGTCGAGGAGCGCGGAGAAGATCCCCGGCGCGTCGAACCGGGGCGCCGCGAACCAGTCGACCACGCCCTCGTCCGAGATCAGCGCGGCCGTCTGGAGATCCCCCACCAGACCGTGGTCGGCGATGAGCGGATAGCGCTTCATCCCCCCACTATCCGCGATCGGCCCCCGGCGCGCCCGGCGCCGGGATGCCGCCCGCCGACGAGGGGCGCACCATGGGCAGAGTACGGAGAACCGGCGGGGGAGGAGGACGGACGACCGGCCCGGGAACGCAGCCCCCCGGACACGGCGAGGCCATGAACGCACCGCCCGCCGGGAGCAGGCCGCCGAACCGGTGGCCCGGCGCCCCGCGGCCCGGCACGATGACGGGCATGACCGGAGAAGACGACCGCATCCCCGTCCCGCACGCCGGAGCCGACGAGCGCACCACGCTCACCGCCATGCTCCAGTTCCAGCGCGACACCCTCGCCCTCAAGTGCGCCGGCCTCACCCCCGAGCAGCTCAGGGAACGCGCGGTGCCGCCCTCCGGCCTCTCCCTCCTCGGCCTGGTCCGGCACGCCGCCGAGGTCGAGCGGAGCTGGTTCCGCACCGTCCTGGCGGGGGAGGAGAGCCGCAGCCCCTGGACCCCGCCCGGCTCCACCGGCCGGGCCGACTTCGACGTCGAGGACGCCGACGCCGAGGCCGACCTCGCCGTCTGGCGCGCCGAGTGCGCCCGCTCCCGCGCCGTCGTCGACGCCGCCGCCTCCCTCGACGACACCGGCCGCCTCGGCGACGCCGCCTACTCGGTCCGCTACGTCCTCGCCCACATGATCGAGGAGTACGCCCGCCACAACGGCCACGCCGACCTCCTCCGCGAACGCCTGGACGGCGAGACGGGGGAGTGACGCCGCCGCGCCCGGCCCCCTCGCCCCGCCGGTGTACGGCAGGGAGCGGAGGACCGGTCAGCCCTCGAAGCCGATCGTGCCGTCCGGCAGGACCGCCTCCACCCGCGCGCCGTGCTCCACGGTGCGGCTCACCGTGCAGAACTTCTCGTGCGTGAGCCGCACCCCGCGCGCGAACACCTCCGCCGCCTTCGGATTGCCCTCCGGCAGGTCGAACTCGTAGCTCACCCGCACCCGCCCGATCCGCCCGTCGTCCTCCGGCCCGGAGACCGACTCGACGACGATCCGCAGCTCCTCGTGGTCGACCGCCCGCGCGGTCCGGTCGATGACCAGCCCGCCGCAGCCGCCCATCGCCGCGAGCAGCAGCTCCACCGGCGTGAACGACGGCTGCGCGCCGTCGTCGTCGGCCGCGGCCATCAGCACCTCGGCTCCCCGTTCGTTGCGGGCGGTCCACCGCCGGTATCCGGTACGGACGGTCTCGACGCGGTAGTCGGCCATGGGCGCGCTCCTCAGCAGCTGCGATCGACGGTACGACCCGTACGGTACGGCTCCGGGGCCGCCGGGTCCGGGCAGGCCCGCGCGCCCGTGCTTGAATGCCGCGCATGGACGACTCCGCCCGCCTGTGGACCGGCACCCTCCCGACGCTCGACCCGGACGCCGTGGAGGTGTTCCTCGCGGTCGACCTCCTCTCCGCCGACCCCGCCGAACGCCTCGCCGGTGCGCTCCTCGCGCGCGGCCACGAAGGCGAGGAGGGCGTCTTTTATCTCCTCCCGGACGACCTGACCGCCCGCTACCGGCGGACCGGCGACCGGCTGGCCGTCACGCTGGTCTCCCACCGCGCGGTCGTCGCGGCCTGCGCGGCGGACCGCGACGACGCCCCGGACCCGGCTTCCCTCCCCGCCGACCCCCTCGACCCCGACCGGGTCGTCCTGCTGCGCCGCGAGGCGGTCACCGGCTTCGTCCCCGCCGTCCGGGACGGCGAGCACCAGCCCGTCCTCCTCGTCGAGCACGCGGGCGGCACCCTCGCCCCGGCCGACCTGCCCGGCCTCTTCGCACGCGGCGAGACGGGCGTCTTCGTCGTCCCCGCCGCCCCCGCGCCCGCCCCCGCCGCCGGCTGAGTACCCGTCCCGGTGCCCTGAGTACCGGGGCGGATCCGCCGGACGCCCCCGGCGGGTGCAATGGGGCCATGAACCTCCGTGCCCCGCGCCGCCCCCGCCGTGCCGCCGCCACCGCCCTCGTGGCGGCCCTCGGTCCCGTCGTCGTCGGCGCGCTGCTCGCCCGCTCGGTCGGCGGCGACCCGATGGTCTCCGTCAACGCCCTCATCGCCGGCGGCGGGCGCCGCGCCGAGCTCTCGCGCACCCAGCTCCGCGTCTGCCGGGGCCGGCTCACCGCCCGCCGCGCTCAGGCCGTGCGCGGCCTGCGGGCCAGGACGAAGCCCTGGGGCGAGGCGTCCCCGGGGCCCGGCTCGCACACCAGCCGCGCCGACTCCACCAGCCCGGCCGCCGCCAGCAGGCGGGCGATCCGCTCCGGCGCCCACCGGTAGACGTCCAGCTCCACCGCGTGCCCGTAGGCCCGCTCCAGCCGCCGGTGCTCGCGCTCCGGCCCGCCCGTCGCCTTGAAGGCGAGCAGCAGCCGCCCGCCCGGAGCCAGCACCCGCGCGAACTCCCTTAGTACGAGAGCGAGTTCCGGCTCGTCCAGGTGGACGGTCGAGTACCAGGCCAGGACGCCGCCGAGCGCGCCGTCCGGCAGGTCGAGCGCCGTCATCGACCCGACCTCGAACCGCAGTCCCGGATACGCCTCCCGGGCCACCGCCACCATCCCGGGGGAGAGGTCCACCCCGAACACCTCGGCGCCCAGGTCCCGCAGATGGCGCGTCACCCGCCCGGTCCCGCAGCCCAGGTCCGCGACCGCCGCCGGGATCCGCCCGGCCGCCGCCTCCGCCGCCACCTCCCGCGCGAACAGCTCCAGCACCGCCCGGTCCCGGGGCACGGTCTCCAGATGCCCCTCCAGCAGCCGGTGGTAGTCGGCGGCGACGGTGTCGTACGAGCGGCGGACGGCGTCGGCGCGGGGCCCGCCCGCGCGGGAGGAGGTCTCGGTCATGCCCGGCACCCTACGCCGTCCCGCCGCCCGGCCCCGTACGGCGGGGAAACCCGGCGCACCTGACGGAGAGTGCCGCTGACCAGCACCGACCCCGCACGCTTTCTCCACCGAACCGGCCTCGCCGCACCCTTGGATGCGGGATGATCGCCCCCGCACCCGCGAAGGACCGGCCGCCGGGCCGGGACGACAGCAGCGTCGAAAGGCGATCCCCATGGCGAGGCGGCATCCCGCGCGCGACGACGAACAGAGCCCCCCGACCCCGGAGGGGCCCGGCGTCGGCCGCCGCCGCTTCCTCGGGTACGTGCTCGCCGCGCCCACCCTCACCGTCGCCGCCCAGGCCGGTGCCGAGGCCCTCGCCCCGCACGAGGCCGCCGCCGTCGTGCCCTCCCTGCCGGGTCCGGCCGAACTGCTCGACCTCAACGAGCTGCTGACCGCCGCCGCGCTGCCGACCAGCGGCCTGATCACCATCAGGCTCGACCCGGACGGCACCGCCCACTTCGCGCTGCCGCGCGCCGAGGTCGGCCAGGGCGTCACCACCTCCTCCGCGATGCTCATCGCCGAGGAACTCGACCTGCCGCTGGAGAAGGTGCGGGTGACCCTGGCCGACGCCCGCCCCGAACTCCTCTTCAACCAGCTCACCGGCGGCTCCAACACCACCTTCTCCACCTACACCCCGATCCGGGTGGCCGCCGCCGTCGCCCGCGGCCGGCTGCTGCGCGCCGCCTCCCTCGTCCTCGGCGAGGCCGTCTCCACCCTCACCACCAAGGCCGGCACGGTCCTCTCCCCGGCCGGCGCCGTCCTCGGCTACGGCGAACTCGCCGCCCGCGCCGCCTCGGTGACCGGCACCGCCGTCACCGTCTCCCTCAAGGACCGCGCCGACTTCCGGGTCATCGGCACCGCCCGCCGCCGCCTCGACGCCCTCGACGCCGTCACCGGGCGCAAGAAGTTCGCCATGGACCTCTTCGTCGAGGGCGCCCTGCCCACCATGGTGTGCAGGGCGCCCACCCTCAACGGCACCGTCCGCTCGGTCGCCAACGCTGCCGCCGTCCGGGCCATGCCCGGCGTCACCGACGTCGTCACCGTCTCCACCGGCGTCGCCGTCCGCGCCCGCACCTTCGGCCAGTGCGTCGACGCGGTCCGCGCCCTCGACGTCGACTGGGCGCCGGGCACCGCCGAGGGCGCCACCGACGCCACCGTCCTCGCCGAGCTGCGCCGGGCCGAACTCCCGCTCGTCGTCCCGCCGCTCCCGCTGCTCACCAAGGCCGTCGACGCCCGCTTCACCTTCCACTTCGCCAGCAACGGCGCCCTGGAGACCAACTGCGCCATCGCCGACGTCCGCCCCGGCTCCGCCGAGATCTGGGGCTCGATGAAGGCCCCGATCGTCGCCCAGGAGCAGATCGCGCTCCGGCTCGGCCTGCCGGTCTCCGCGGTGAAGGTGCACGTCACCGAGGGCGGCGGCTCCTTCGGCCGCAAGCTCTTCCACGACGCCGCGCACGAGGCCGCCGAGATCTCGCAGAAGCTCGGCAAGCCGGTGAAGCTGATGTGGCACCGCACCGACGACTTCCGGCAGGGCCGTACGCACCCGATGTCCACCTCGCGGGTCCGGGCCACCCACTCGCTGGGCGAGGTCCTCAGCTACGAGCAGCGGCACACCTCGGTCGCCACCGACTTCGGCCACGGCATCGGCGAGGTCCTCACCGCCGAGGCGGCCCGGCTGCCGGTCGCGGACCTCACCTTCTCCGAGACGATGTTCCAGCTCACCCAGATCAGCCCCTACCACCTCGGCGTCACCACCCAGCTCCTCGCCGAGACCGACAAGGGCTACAACACCGGCTCGATGCGCAACATCTACTCGCCCAACGTGCGCACCGCGCAGGAGCTCGTCCTCGACGAACTGGCCCGGCAGCTCGGCGAGGACGGCTACGCGCTGCGCCGCAGGCTGCTGAAGGAGCCCAGGGCGCGGGCCGTCCTCGACAAGGTCGCCCAGCTCGGCCGGTGGGGGCGGCCGATGGCCCCCGGCACCGCGCAGGGCCTCGCCGTGCACGTCGAGTACCACGCGTACGTGGCGATCCTCATGGAGATCGACTGCCGCCCGGAGACCACCGGCCGCACCGTCCCGGACGCGTACACCGGTCCTCGCGTCACCAAGGCGGTCTGCGCGGTGGACGTGGGCCTCGCGGTCAACCCGCGGGGCCTTCAGGCGCAGATGATGGGCGGCATCTCCGACGGCGTCTGCCTGGCCCTCACCTCCGGACTGCACCTGAGGGACGGCCGGTTCCTGGAGAGCAGCTGGGACAACTACTTCTACACCCGGCAGTGGAACACCCCGCCGGAGCTGGAGATCGTCGTCATGCCGCCCACCGGCGACCGGCCCGGCGGCGCGGGCGAGCTGGCCGTCGCGGCGGCCATGGCCTCCGCCGCCTGCGCCTACGGCCGGGCCACCGGCACCATGCCGACGGTCTTCCCCGTCAACCACGGCGAGCCGCTGCCCTTCACGCCCGCCCCGGCCGTCCCGCCGGTCCCCGCCTCCCCGACCGACGGCCGCGACCGCGTCCTCTAGACCCTCCCGGAGTGCCTTCGTGCCCCAGCACACCTTCATCCTCAACGGCAAGGCCGTCACCGCCGAGGTCGAGTCCGACGTGCGGCTCCTGTGGGTCCTGCGGGACGTCCTCGGCGTCACCGGGCCCAAGTACGGCTGCGGGGTCGGCGTCTGCCGGGCCTGCACCAGCCACCTCAACGGCAGGGCGTTCACCCCGTGCGCGGTCCCGGTCGGCGAGCTCGCCGCCGACGACGAGGTCACCACCATCGAGGGCCTGCCGGACACGGTGGGCGCCGAGCTGCACCCGATGCAGGAGGCGTGGCTCGACCTCGACGTGGCCCAGTGCGGCTACTGCCAGCCCGGCCAGATCATGGCGGCGGTCGACGCCGTCCGCCGGGCCCGGGAGGCGGGCCGCGAGGTCACCGAGGCCGACCTCGACGCGCTGCGCAACATCTGCCGCTGCGGCACCTACCACCGCATCCGGCAGGCTGTCCTGGAGGGCGCCCGCCGGATGGGCTGACCGGGCGGCGCGGAAACGCGCGGGGCCCCGCCGCGCGGTGCGGCGGGGCCCCGTGTCATCCGGGTGCCGTGGTTCAGACGGCGGGCGGGACCCGGGAGGGCCGGCCCGAGCCCCGGGTCAGGGCGTAGCCGCCGATCCCGGCGAGCGCCGCGAGGACGCCGCCGGCGGCGGTCCACAGCCAGCGGTCGGACCACCAGCCGGAGGACCAGCCGTCCTCCGGGGCGGCGGCCTCCACCGGGGTGCGACGGTCGGCCTGCTCCTCGGCCTCGGCGATCTCGGCGGTGGTCGCGCCGGGCACCAGCGGGGCGGCGAGCGCCCCGTCGGTGGCGTACCGGCCGCCCCGGTCGGAGACGTCGACGCCGATCCGGGCGGAGAACGACTGCCCGAGGTCCTCCTCCGGGAGGCCGGTGACGGTCAGCCGCACGTAGTAGCTGCCCGGCAGCGGGTCGTCGGCCCAGGCGTCGGCGGAGGCCCGCACGGGCCGCAGCACGCAGGCGAGCTCCAGCGACGCGGTCTCCTTGGCGGCGCTGCGGGACTGGGACCCGTACATGCACGGCTGGCGGCGGCGCAGCCCGTCGTAGACGTCCACCCGCCAGGTGGAGGGGCCGTGCCGCAGGGCGCTCTCGGGGAGCGTCACGGTGGCCTTCACGGTGGGCCGTTCGCCGGTGTCGGCGGGGAAGACCCAGTACAGGTAGTCGCCGGTGGCGGCCTGCGCGGTGGCCTCCTGACCGGGCCGGAAGGCGGCGGCGGTACGGAAGGTGGTGCCGGCCTCGGTGGGGCCCGCGGCCTTCTCGCCGGACGCGGCGGAGGCGCTGGGCGCGGGCGTGTCGGCGAGGGCGCCGGGCGCGGCCGGGCCGAGCAGGGCGGCGGCGGCCAGACCGGCCGCGGCGAGCATCCGTGCGGTACGCATCAGTGGGTCCTCCAGACGGCGAAGCGCCAGCGGGACAGCCAGCCCCAGATCAGTCCGGCGAGGAAGCCGGCGAGCGCCAGCGCGCCGAGCAGCCACCAGCCGCGGCCGAGGCCGAAGGAGGCCACGTCCGAGGCGCTCGCCGGGCCGTCGACGACGTCCACGGTCAGTTCGATCGGCATGCCGGGGGTGGTCTTGACCGACGGGGGAGCGGAGAAGGAGTTGCTGACCTGGAGGCAGACGGTCTCGGCGGCCGGCTTGTCCGCGTCGGCGCCGTCCCGCGCGGGCTTGGGGTAGCGCAGGCCGGTGGAGAGGACGTCGGTGCGGCCGTCGCCGGCCTCGGAGCCGCGCACGATCTCGCGGCCGTGGACGGTCACCGCCCGCAGCAGCACGCCGTAGTCGTCGTTCACGGCCCGGTCGGCGGAGATGCTGACGGAGGCGCGCAGTTCCTGGCCGGGCAGCAGGTCGACCCGGTACCAGCGGTGCTCGCCGAAGGTCTCGCGGTCGGTGTAGAGGCCGGGCTTGAGCTGCGGGGCGCCGGCGCAGCGGGCGCCGCCCTCGGTGGCGACCGGGGTGACCACCGGGTCGGCGGCGCGGTCCACCAGCTGGCGGACGCGTCGGGAGAGTTCGTCGGTGCGGTGCACGGAGGTGTAGGTGCCGCCGGTGGCCTCGGCGATGCAGGTGAGCTGCTGCCGGGTCTTGGCGTCGGGGACGAGGCCCAGGGTGTCGATCACGAGGTGGATGCCCTTGGCGGCTATCTCGCGGGCGACCTGGCAGGGGTCGAGCGGGGCGCAGGTGTCCTCGCCGTCGGTGATGAGGACGATCCTCTTGGTGGCGCCGTCCTCGCCGAGGTCGTCGGCGGCGCCGAGGAGCGCGGGGCCGATCGGCGTCCACCCGGTGGGGGCGAGGGTGGCGACGGCGGCCTTGGCCTCGGTCCGGTCGAGCGGTCCGACCGGGTAGAGCCGGCGGGTGTCCTTGCAGCCGCGCTCGCGGTCGTCGCCGGGGTAGTCGGCGCCGAGGGTGCGGATGCCGAGCCGGACCTCTTCCGGGACGGCGTCCAGGACCTCGTTGAACGCCTGCTTGGCGGCGCTCATCCGGGACTTGCCGTCGATGTCGCGGGCCCGCATGGAGCCGCTGACGTCGAGGACCAGTTCGACCTTGGGGGATTCCTTGGCCGCCGGTTCGTCGGCGGACGCGCTGGTGGGGAGCAGCGCGGCGGTCAGGGCGACGAGCAGCGCACAGGCCCCGGTCGCCAGCCGTTTTCTCGTGATCATCGGCGGATCGTATTGAGGATCGTCCGACAAACCAAAACCGGGGGCCGGGTTCCCGCCTCGGCGGGGCTCCGGCCCCCGGTCGCGCCGGGCGTCCGGCGGCGGTGACGGACTACCAGATCGCCTCGACCCACTCGGGGTGGTCGACGAACGGGTTCCGGTTGCCCTGGTAGGTGGAGAAGACGAGGTCGTTGCGGCGCTCCTCGAAGGCGCTCGGCGGGTCCTGCTCGTTCCACCGCTTCAGGACCGAGAGGCGGCCGTGGAAGGGCACGCTGCCGTTGCCGGTCGACTCGTTGGGCTCCAGGTTCGGCCAGCCGTCGCCGCCCTCGTACCGCACGGCCATGTAGAGGATCATCCGGGCCACGTCGCCCTTGTCGGCGTCGCGCGGCTCGAAGGAGTCGGCGTCGGTGTAGCTGCCGGGGGCGCCGCCGACCGGGCTGCCGCCGTTGTCGAAGTCCTTGTTGCCGCGGACGCTGTTGACCTGGACGTCGGCCGCGCGCAGGTGGTGCAGGTCGGTGCCGGGGCCGGCCGAGGTGCCGAAGCCGCCGTGCGACTGGGCCCAGGTGTGCTCGCGGTTCCAGTTGCCGACGGCGCCGCCGTTGAGGTTCTTGCTCCGCGAGGTGCCGCTGTACAGGAGCAGGACGTTGGCGGAGTTGTTCGGGTCCTGGTCGAGGGTCTTGAGGGCGTTCCAGACCGCGTCGTACGAGATCTTCTTCTGGTCGCTGACGATGGTGTGCAGCGCGGACTTGAGCGGGGCGCCGGTCTTGCCGACCGCGTTCTTGTAGTAGGTGCTGTCGTACGCGGTCGTGGTGGCGGCGGCGGGGGACGCCGCGACCGCGGGGAGCGTGAGGGCGACGAGGGCGGCGGAGAGCGCGGCCCAGACCTTCCGACTGCGTATCCGTGCGACCGACATGGGGGGCCCTTTCCCGGGGACGGCACGCGGGCGTGCGCCGTCCCCGGCTCAAGGGGGAGGCGCTCTACGCGTGTTGACTACGTGTCATCCGGGAGGATGGCAGGGGGGAGCGGCCCGCCGTGTTACGGGGAGAGAGCCGTTCGATGACTTTTTCGCATCCAGGACAACCCTTCGGGTCCGTCCCGCGTCGCTTCCGCCTCAGGCGCCCCGGACGTCCACCGGCATCCCCTTCGGCTCCTTGACGCGCTTCATGATGATCTGCGAGTTCACCTCGGTGACCCCGGCCAGCGCCGTCAGCTGCTCGATCCACAGCCGCTCGTACGCGGCGAGGTCCGCCACCGCGATCCGCAGCAGGCACCCGGGGCTGCCGAAGAGGCGGTACGCCTCGATCACGTCCGGGATCGTCTGGAGCGCCGCCTCGAACGCCTCCACCGTCTCCCGGTCCCGCCGCACCTCCACCGAGACGAGCACCTCGAAGCCGCGCCCCACCGCCTCCGGGTCGATGACCGCCCGGTACCCCCGGATCACCCCGTCCTGCTCCAGCTGGCGCACCCGGCGCAGGCAGGGGGAGGGGCTCAGGCCGACCCGCTGGGCCAGCTCCTGGTTGCTCAGCCGGCCGTCCTGCTGGAGCTCGCGCAAGATGTGGAGATCGATTCGGTCCATGCGGCAATCATCTGCCACGATGAAACATTTCTCCGCCCGTTTTAGCAATCCTCTGCTCACTCTTCCGGCCTAACCTTGCGGAGAGGGCCCCACGCGGGCCCGGACCCCGTGAACGGACCCCCGAAGGGCGGCGAACATGCAGCGGACGAACGACGGCACCCCCCGCCGGATCGTCGTCATCAGCACCGGCGGCACCATCGCCAGCCGCTGGCAGGGCACCGGCTACGCCGCCGACGCCTCCGGCGACGACGTCCTCGCCACCGCGCCGCTCCCCGAGGGCGTCACCGTCGAGGTCACCGACCTCTTCAACGTCAACAGCTCGCGCCTCACCGCGGCCCACCAGCTCGCCCTGCTCCGCACGGTCCACGAGACCCTGGCGGACCCCGGCGTCGACGGGGTGGTGGTCACCCACGGCACCGACACCCTGGAGGAGACCGCCTTCCTCCTCGACCTGCACCACGACGACGCCCGCCCGGTCGTCCTCACCGGCGCCCAGAAGCCCTTCGGCAGCGGCGACGGCGACGGCCCCGGCAACCTGTACGACGCCCTCCAGGTCGCCGCCGGCGTGCGCGGCCTCGGCGTCCTCGTCGTCTTCGACGGCCGCGTCCACGCCGCCCGGGGCACCGTCAAGACGCGGACCCTCGCCGCCGACGCCTTCGCCGACCCCTCCGCCGGGCGGCTCGGCCGGGTCGGCTTCTCCCGCGTCGACATCGAGCGCCGGCCCGAGCGCCCGGCCGCCCTCCCGCTGCCGCCCGCCGCCCGCACCGCCGCGCCGGGCGCCGACGGCCCCGCGCTGCCCCGGGTGGACGTCGTCTTCCACCACACCGACGGCGACCGGCTGCACCTCGACGCCGCCCTCGCGGCCGGCGCCCGGGGCATCGTCCTCGTCGCCACCGGGGCCGGCAACGCCACCCCGGAGATCGCCGAGGCCGTCGCCGAGGCCACCTCCCGGGGCGTCCTCGTGGCCGTCACCACCCGCGTCCCCTCCGGGCCGCTCGCCGAGATCTACACCGGCGGCGGCGCGGTCGACCTGGTCGCGGCCGGCGCCCTGCTCACCGGCACCCTCCGGGCGGGCCAGGCCCGCATCGCGGTCCTCGCGGCACTCCTCGCCGAGACCGGGACTGAGACCGAGTCCGGGACCGACACCGAGGCCGGGGCGGGGGCCGAGTCCGGGACCGGCCCTGTGTCCGCGTCCGGCTCCGGCTCCGACTCCGGTGAGGGAACCGTGTCCGCCCCCGGCGCCGAGGCGGCCCGTCGCACCGCCCTCCTGCGCCGCCTCCTCGACGCCGGGCCCCGGCCCGAGGAGGCCGTCCCCGCCGCCGATCCCGCGCCGGTCCCGGCGCACGCCTGACGGCGGCACCCCCTGAACACCGGCTCGCGGGCGTGAAACTCCCCCCTCCTCCGCCCGTGAGCCGGTGACGCACCCCGAGGCCCGCGCCGCTCTCCGGCGCGGGCCTTCCGCGTGGGCGCGACGCCCCGTACCCGCCGGAAAGTTACCCGTCGGTTTCTCGTGACTTCCTCGACGCCCGGTCGTAGAACGTGTTCCCATTCACTCGCGAGTGAGGAAGATCACATGAGTGGACACCCCCTGTCCGTCCCGGGAACCGACGGATTCAGCCGCCGCCGCTTTCTCGCGGGAACAGGTTCTCTTCTCGGCGCCGCCGCCCTCGCCGCCCACACCGCCGGACCCGCCCGCGCCGAGGTCCCCGGCCTCGATCTCACCCCCGTCCCCGACGGCTCCCACGTCCGCGCCCTCGTCATCGGCACCGGCTACGGCGGCTCGGTCGCCGCCCTCCGGCTCGCCCGCGCAGGCGTCGACGTCCACATGATCGAGATGGGCCAGGCGTGGGACACCCCCGGCCCCGACGGCAAGGTCTTCGCCAACACCACCAAGCCCGACTACCGCTCCTTCTGGCTGCGCGGCCGCACCAAGCAGCCGCTGAGCCAGTTCCTCGGCTTCCCCCTCGACAAGGACGTCCCCTGCCACACCGGCATCCTCGACGCCGAGGACTTCGCGGGCATCACCGTCTACCAGGGCCGGGGCGTCGGCGGCGGCTCCCTCGTCAACGGCGGCATGGCCGTCACCCCGCTCCGGGACCGCTTCCCCGAGATCCTCCCCACCGTCGACCCGGCCGAGATGTACGCCACCTACTACCCGCGCGCCAACGCGGGCCTGGGCGTCACCGAGGTGGACCAGAACTGGTGGGAGGGCGCCGACGCCTACCAGTACGCCCGCGTCGGCCGCAAGCACGCCCAGCGCTCCGGCTTCCCCTTCGTCTTCGTGCCCAACGTCTACGACTGGGACTACATGAAGCAGGAGGCCGCCGGGGCGGTGCCGAAGTCCGCGCTGGCGGGCGAGGTCATCTACGGCAACAACCACGGCAAGAAGAGCCTCCAGAAGACCTACCTCGCCCAGGCCGCCGCCACCGGCCGGGTCAGCGTCTCCGCCCTCCACCGCGTCACCTCGGTCAGCCCGGCTGCCACCGGCGGCTACACGGTCGCCATCGACCAGATCGACACCACCGGCGCCGTCCTCGCCACCAAGACCGTCCGCGCCGACCGGGTCTTCTTCGCCGCCGGCAGCGTCGGCACCAGCAAGCTCCTCACCCGCCTCAAGGCCACCGGCGCGCTGCCCGGCCTCAACGAGCACATCGGCAAGGGCTGGGGCGACAACGGCAACGTCATGTGCGGGCGCGCCAACCACATGTGGGACCCCACCGGCAAGCTCCAGTCCGCCATGCCCACCGCCGGCATCGACAACTGGGAGGCGGGCGGCGCCTTCGCCGAGGTCGCCCCGCTGCCCACCGGCATCGAGACCTACGCCTCCTTCTACCTCTCCATCACCCGCACCCCGCGCCGCGCCGAGTTCAGCTGGAACCCGGCCACCGGCCGGGTGGACCTCAGCTGGGACCGGGCCTGGAAGCAGACCTCCATCGACATGGCCAAGTCCATCTTCGACAAGATCAACGCCAAGGAGGGGACGATCTACCGCAGCGACCTCTTCGGCGCCTACAAGATCTGGGGCGACCACCTCACCTACCACCCCCTCGGCGGCGCCGTCCTCGACCGTGCCACCGACAACCACGGCCGCCTCCACGGCCACCCGGGCCTGTACGCCATCGACGGCTCGCTCATCCCGGGCAACACCAGCGTCAACCCGTTCGTCACCATCACCGCCCTCGCCGAGCGCAACATCGAGCGCATCATCGCCGAGGACTTCTGAGCACGGCCGCGACGCACGGGGCCGGCCGGTGCGGACACCGGCCGGCCCCTTCGCGCGCACCGCCTCACCCCGTCGGCAGCACGCACACCTCGTCGAGCCCCAGCACCCGGTTGAGCCGGCCGAAGGCCAGCCACGAGCCCAGGCTCATCGTCAGCTCCACGATCTCCGCCTGGCTGTAGCGGGCGGTCATCCGGGACCAGAACTCCTCGTCCAGACCGTGGTGGTCGAGCGCGTACCGCTCCGCGTACTCCGCCGCCAGCCGGGTCCGCTCGTCGAACGACTCCGAGACCTCCGTGGTCCGCCAGGCCGCGACCACCTCGTCGAAGCCCTCCTCGACCTTCACGCCGTCCCGGTCGGTCCGCCAGTCCAGGCAGAAGCCGCAGCCGTTGATCTGCGCGATCCGCAGCCGCGCCGCCTCGAACTCGCGCAGCCCCAGGGTGGTGTGCGCGTACACCGACAGCGAGAAGTTCGCCGCCGCCGTCCCGATCTCCGGGACCATGTCGCCCCACACGTACCCGATCGGCTCCTGCCCCTCGGGGATGTCGATGATCATCGCGGGCTCCTTCCCAGCTTCCCCACCGCCGGGCGCATCGGCACGTCCAGCGCGTCGTACAGCCCCGGCTCCGCCGCCGCGAGCCAGTCGATGGCCCCGACCAGCCGCCCCACCGCCGTGGCGTTCCCGCCCGCGGCCCGGTTCTCGTCCTCGTCGGTGGCCGCCACGGTGACCTCGATCCGCGGCCGCCCCTCGACGATCACCCGGTGCGCCCCGGCCCCGTCCGGCGGCACCGGCCAGTCCGGCGCGCAGGACGGGTGGATCCGGGTCACGTGCTCGATGACGATGCGGGGCTCGCCGCCGACGATCCCCTGCACCTCGAAGCGGACCGCGCCCTGCGTGCCCGCCTCGAAGGAGCCCATCGTCCGGGTCGTGACGGTCTCCTCCAGCGGCCGGCGGTCCACCGTCTCGCGGATCTCCTCCAGTTCGGCGCCGAGCGCCCGCGCCATCAGCCGGATCTGCCCGCCCCACACCATCGTCGGGACCGAGGGCAGGAGCATCGGCGGTTCGTACCCGAGCGGTCTGCCCATCCCGATCAACTCCCGTACGGAGAACTCCTGCTCGTACGTCGAGTAGTCGAAGACCTCCTGGCAGCGGACCGCGTCCACCACCGTGCCGAGCCCGCTGACCAGCAGCGGCAGCACGTCGTTGCCCCAGCCCGGGTCCACCCCGGAGGCGAACAGCGACCCGCCGCCGGAGGCCACCGCCGCCAGCACCGGGTCGCGGAACTCCGGCGGCGCGCCGCGCGGGTCGTACAGCGGGTACAGCGAGGGCGTCACCACCACCGCGCCCGCCCCGACCGCCCGCACCACGTCCGCCAGGGCCCCGTCGGGCCGCACGTCGCCGGAGGCCGCGTACACCACGGCCCGGGGGCGGGCCGCGAGGACCGCCCCGACGTCGTCGGTCGCCGCCACGCCCAGCGCGTGCCCGAGCCCCGCGAGGTCGCCCGCGTCCCGGCCCCGCTTGGCCGGATCGGCGACCAGGACCGCCGCGAGTTCGAGGCCGGGGTGGGCGTCGACGGCCCGGATGGCCGCCCGCCCGACATTTCCGGTTCCCCACACCACCGTCCGTATCATGCGCGGAGGGTAGCGCCGGGCGCCGGAGGTTCCCAGACCCGCGGCGACAATAACTGACGTAACGTCAGATCTGTTCTCGCGTAAGGGAGATCAGTCCAGCAGCAGGTCCACGAACGGGACCGTGTCACCCGGCAGCAGATACCGCTCCACCTCCGTGAAGCCCCGCGCCAGCGCGAACCGCAGCCCCTCCTCGTTCGACGCCAGGACCACCGTCCCCACCCCCGCGCCGCTCAGCGTCCGGGCGTGCGCAAGGCCCCGCTCGTACAGCGCCGTCCCGAACCCCCGCCGCCGGTACGCCGGCAGGATCCGCGCGATCACCGTCACCGCCGGCGTCTCCCCGTCGGGCGGCCGCACCGTCGAACAGCCCACCGCCACCCCGTCCAGGTAGGCCACCTCCAGCCGGTTCCGCCCCGCCCGCTCCCGCACCTCGGCGGGGGAGAGCGGCGCCGTCGGAATGATCGCGTTGTGCACCGCGCGCCAGTCCGCCAGTTCCGCCCCGTCCACCGCCGGCACCACCCGCAGCCCGCCGCACTTCCCAAGATCGTCCATCCGCGCAGCCAACCGCCCCTCCACCGCCCGGTCAACCCCTTTCCGCACCCGCTCCCGCCCGCTCCGCCGTACGGGTGGGCCACCGCCGCCGCGCGCAGCGCCGCGCCCCGATCGGGTACGGATCGGTCCACTGCCCCCGGCCAGGAGGAGCCCTCCCATGCCCGCCCCCGCCCGCAAGGGCGTCCCCGCGCTGCTCGGCGCCGGCACCCTGTGCGCGGCCCTGCTGCTCAGCGGCTGCGCGACCCCCGAGCCCGCCGCCCCGCCCGCCCCCGCCCGCCCGCCGGCCTCCGCCACGGCCCCCGCGGGCCGGGCCACCGACGCCCGCCCCGAAGCCGCCGCGCGCGTCCCCGGCCTCGGCCCGCTCACCCGGGCCCGCGTCCCCGACGGCACCGACCAGGTCCTCGTCGTCACCGGCACCACCGAGAACAGCAACACCGCCACCGCCGTCCTGCACCAGCGGACGAAGGGCCGGTGGACCACCGCGGGCGGCCCCTGGACCGTCCACAACGCCCTGCGCGGCTGGACCGCCGACCACTCCGCCGGCGACCTGCGCACCCCCATCGGCGTCTACCGCATCGGCGACGCCGGCGGCCGGCTGCCCAACCCCGGCTCCCGGCTCCCCTACGACGAGGACCCCCAGTTCGCCATCAGCGGCACCGGCTTCGAGGGCGAACCCCTCGAAGGCTCCTTCGACCACGTCATCGCCATCGACTACAACCGCGTCCCCGGCCGCACCCCGCTCGACAAGGAGCGCCCGCTCGGCGCGGGCAAGGGCGGCGGCGTCTGGATCCACGTCGACCACGGCGGCCCCACCCAGGCGTGCGTCGCCCTCCACCGCGAGGACCTGCGCGCCCTCCTGGTCCTCCTCGACCCGGCCGCCGACCCCGTGATCGCCATGGGACCGGCCCCCGACCTCGCCCGCTGAGGGACGACGGCCGGGGGCCGGACACCGGGGGAGCGGCTCAGCGGGCCGCTCCCCGGAACGCCCCGGTGTGCTCCCGCACCTGCTCCGGTGTCAGATAGGCGTCGGTGTACTCGAAGTCCCGCAGCGTCCCCGCCTTCGAGGCCAGGAACCCCATCCGCACGTAGTCGTCCCCGGCCGCCGCGTTCAGCAGCCAGTTCGTCATCACCCGGGCCTTCGCCACATGGGTCCGCAGCGCCGCCCAGTGGTAGCCGCGGGCCACCGCCTGCGCCGCCGCCCCGTGCAGCTCCACGCCCAGCGGCTTCGACACCCCGTCCATGCCGCCGAGGTCCACCACGAGCCCCAGGTCCTTGTGGGTGTACGGCCGCAGGGCCTCCCCGCGCAGCGTCGCCACCAGGTTGTCGGCGAGCGCCTTGCCCTGCCGCATCGCGTGCTGGGCGGTCGGCGGGCAGACCGCGCCCTCCTCGCCCTTGGCGAGGTCCGGCACCGCCGCCGCGTCGCCGAGCGCCCACAGGTTCTCCACCCCGGGCACCGTCATCTCCGGGGTGACCGCGAGCCGGCCGCGCACGGTCTCCGCGCCGACCGTGCCGATCAGCGGGCTCGCCGCCACGCCGGCCGTCCAGACGAGGGTCCGGCAGGGCAGCACCCGGCCGTCCGTCAGGGTGACGTTCTCGTCGTCCACCGAGGCCACCGAGACCCCCAGCGAGACCTGGATGCCCCGCTCGGTGAGGATCTTCATGGCGGCCGACCCCAGCTTGTCGCCCAGCTCGGGCATGAGCTTCGGCGCGATGTCCACCAGGTGCCACTTGATCAGGGCCGGGTCGAGGCGCGGATAGCGCTTGACGGCGTTGTGGGTGAGCAGCTGGAGGCAGGCGGCGGTCTCGGTGCCCGCGTAGCCGCCGCCGACCACCACGAACTGCAGCCGCGCCGCCCGCTCGGCCTCGTCCTCGCTGGCGTCCGCCAGGTCGAGCTGGGAGATCACGTGGTCGCGGAGGTAGGCCGCCTCGGCCAGCGTCTTCATGCCCCGGGCGTGGTCGGCCAGGCCCGGGATGTCGAAGGTCCGGGTCACACTGCCGGGCGCGAGCACCAGATGGTCGTACGGCTCCACGTCGTACTCCCCGGTGATCGTCCGGACCACCACGGCTTTCGCCGCCGTGTCCACGCCCACCGCGCCGCCGGGCACGATCCGCGTCCGGTGCTTCTGGCTGCGCCGCAGCGACAGGGCCACCGACTGGGGGGTCAGGACGCCCGAGGCGACCTGGGGCAGCAGGGGCAGGTAGAGCTGGTACGAGAACGGGGAGAGCAGCGTGATCCGCGCCTCCCGCTCCGTCAGCCGGCGTTCGAGCCGCTTCACACAGCCCACTCCGGCGAAACCGGCGCCCACCACGAGGATCCTCGGTCGCGTCACGCTGTCCGCCCTTCCGTATGAGCGTGCAAAGTGCCGTCCCCTATGACTGCATAGGAGCATGTGGCAATTTTTCGCTGACTATCCGTGGTTCACCCTTTTTATCGTCATTGCGGCGGGATCGCTCCTCGGCATGGTCCGCTTCGGTCCGGTGAAGCTCGGCGCGGCGGGCGTCCTCTTCGCCGGACTGCTGCTCGGGGCGCTGGATCCGGACATCGGCCCGGCCGTCCCCGCGGGGCTCTCCGTCCTCGGTCTCGCCCTGTACGTGTACACGGTCGGCCTGGAGGCCGGACCGGCCTTCTTCCGCGAACTGCGGCCCCAGCTCACGGTGATGCTCGGCGCCGTCGTCGCCCTCGTCCTCACCGCCCTCGCCGTCGGCTTCCTCGGCAGCGGCCTCCTGGACATCCCCGGCCCCTTCCTGGCCGGCGGCTACGCGGGCATCGGCACCACCACCCCCGGCCTGGCCGCCGCCCAGGCCGCCTCCGACGACCCCACCCAGGCGGCCACCGGCTACGCCATCGGCTACCCCCTGGCCGTCGTCCTCACCATCCTCTTCGTCGCGGGCGTCGCCGCCGTGCGGAACTGGCCCGGCCGCCGCGACCCCGGCACCGGCCTCCCCGACCGGCTCGTCAGCCGCACGGTGGACCTCACCCGGTCCGCCCGCTGGGCCGAGGTCCCCGGCGTCGCCTCGGGTGAACTTCTCGCCAGCGCCCACCGGCCGGCCGGCGGCACGCTCCACATCGTCACCGGCGACCCCGGCCCGCTCGCCCCCGGCGACGCGCTGGTCCTGGTCGGCGGCCCGGAGGCGGTCGAGGCGGGCATCGCCGCCCTCGGCACCGAGGCGCCCGAGCACCTCCTGTACCACCGCGACGTCGTCGACTACCGCCGCATCCTGCTCACCAACCCCGACCTCGCCGCCCGCACGGTCGCCGAACTGGGCCTCGCCGACCGCTTCGGGGCCCGCGCCACCCGGGTCCGCCGGGGCGACCAGGAACTCCTCGCCCACGACGACCTGCTGCTCCAGCTCGACGACCGGATCCGCGTCGCCATGCCCCGCGAGCGCACCGCCGAGGTCACCGCCTACCTCGGCGACACCGAGGCCAGGGTCAGCGAGGTCAGCGCCGTCAGCATGGGCCTCGGCCTCGCCGCCGGCTTCCTCGTCGGCATCCCGAAGCTCACCCTCGGCTCCACCGTCCTCTCGCTCGGCACCGCCGCGGGACCGCTGGTCACGGCCATGGTCCTGGGCCGGCTGCGCCGTACGGGACCGCTGGTCTGGGTGCTGCCGACCCGCGCCAACCTGACCCTGCGCCAGATCGGGCTGCTGGTCTTCCTCGCCTGCGTCGGCCTCACCTCCGGCTACGCCTTCCGCCGCGACGCCTTCTCGCTCTTCGGGCTCAAGCTCCTCGCCGTCCTGCTGGCCGGCGCGGTGCTCAGCTACGCGCTGATGCTGCTGGTCTGCCGCCTCCTGGGCCAGAGCCGCCCGCGCTCGATGGGCCTGCTCGCCGGCTACGTCGGCAACCCGGCCATCACCGCGTACGCCAACAGCCGGGTCTCCGACAGCCGGGTGAACACCGGTTACGCCACCCTCTTCGCCCTCGCCATCCTGGTGAAGATCGTCTGCATCCAGCTCATCGTCGGCCTCTGAACCGGCCCCGCCCGGTCCGGTCGCGGGGGAGCGGCGGCCGGGTTAGGTTGCCCGGGGACCCCGCACGGAAGGCGGAACGGCACGATGACCACGTACCAGGTCGGATACTTCGTCGGCAGTCTGTCGACGAAGTCCATCAACCGGATCCTCTCCAAGGCCCTCATCCGGGTCGCCCCGCCGGGGCTGGAGTTCCGGGAGATCCCCATCAAGGACCTCCCCCTCTACAACCACGACTTCGACGCCGACTACCCGCCCGAGGGCAGGGCGCTGAAGGAGGCCATCGCGTCCGTGGACGCGGTCCTCTTCGTGACCCCCGAGTACAACCGCTCCATCCCCGGCGGCCTCAAGAACGCCATCGACTGGGCCAGCCGCCCCTGGGGCACCAACTCCTTCACCCACAAGCCGTCCGCCGTCATCGGTGCCTCCCCGGGCAAGATCGGCACGGCCGTCGCCCAGCAGAGCCTCCGCTCGGTGCTCAGCTTCTGCAACTCCCCGCAGATGAACGCCCCGGAGGGGTACATCCAGTTCACGCCGGGCCTCTTCTCGGAGGACGGCGAGGTCACGGACCCGACGACGCAGCAGTTCCTGGCGGACTTCATGGCGGACTTCAAGACCTTCATCGAGCGCGTCCTGACGGTCCTGCCCCGCTCCTGACCGCGCGGACCTGTCTCCTCGTGCTCAGAAGACGACGACGCCGAGCGGCCGGGAGCCGGCCGCGAGGCGCTCGACCTTCCCCGAGGCGAGGTCCACCACGCTGATGCCGTCCCAGTACCCGTCCCGGGTGAAGCCGCCCGTCACATAGGCGGTCCGGCCGTCCTTCGACACGGCCACGTCCTCGTGCGGCCCCTCCAGCGGGTAGACCCGCTCGAAGCCCTCGGGGGAGCGGACGGTCAGCGACGGCCCCCGGTCCCCGCTCTGGACCGGCCCGGTGCCGACCGCGAAGAGCGTCCCGTCCGGGGTCACGGCCGCCCCGTGCTGGTGGGTGTTCGCCGTCATCTCCTCGATCTCCACCCGCCCGGTGGCCGGGTCCACCACGGCCAGCCGCTCGCCCTCGAAGGGCAGCAGCAGCCTGCCGTCCGACGGGCGCACGGCCGTGTAGTGCGGCTTCAGCCAGGAACCGAGCCCGCCCTCGGTGCCGTACGGGGCGACCTCGATGCGCCGGGTGGCGAGGGAGCCCGCGTCGACGACGGTCACGTCGAAGGAGTCGTGGTCGGTCGCGTACACCTGCGACCCGTCCCGGCTCACGTCCACGTCGAAGGGCCGGCGGCCCACGCCGACCGCCTCCACGACCTTCGCGGAGGCGGTGTCGATCACCTCCACGGTGCCGTTCCCGCCGGGCACGTTCACACCCACGTACACCCGCTCGCCGTCCGGGGAGAGCGCGATGCCCATGCCGCCGCCCCGGTACTCGCCGGTGGTGACCGGCCCGGTGTCGGTGCGGTACGGGACGAGGGCGAGGCGCGTGCGGGCGGCGGTGTCGACGACGGCCACGCCCTCGGCGGTGGCCACCCAGGCCCGCCCGTCCTTCCCGAGCGCCAGCCCGTACGGCGCGGTGCCCACCCGCACGGAGCCGGTGGCCCCGCGCGCCGGGTCGACGAAGGTGACGGTGTCGGAGCCGAAGTCGGTGACGAGCAGCGTGCCCGCCGCGGGCCCGGTGACGGTCTTCACGGGCGCGGCCGGGGTCGGCGTGACGGTCATGGCGGCGGAGGGCGCGGCCGGCGGGGTGCCGCCGGCGGTCGGGGCGGCGGGCGCCGGGTCCGCCTGGGCGCATCCCGAGAGCAGCGCTCCGGCGACCGCGGCGGGCAGCAGGACGCGGGCGGTGCGGGAGGGTCGGCGGATCTTCGTCATCTCGGGCTCCTCGGGTACGGGACGTGAGGAGGACGCCGAGCGGAACCCGGCCCCTCCCGTACCCGATCCTCCGGCCCGGAGACCCCTGCCGCCCTCGCCCGGGCGGCTACGGCCCCCCGTCCCTCCGGCGGACCCTGGGGTCGGCCGATCGGATGACCCGGAGGCGACGGGGCGCCGGGACGGAGGTACGGACCGGGGCGGCGGCGCGGGTCGGGCCGGAGCGGCGGTACGAGGGGCCGGGGAAGGTCGTGGGGCGGGTCCGTCAGCCCTGCGGGAGCGAGCGCATCGCCACGATGCCGGCGTGGCCGCCCGGACCGCCCTGGCCCGGGACGGACCCCTGCGGGCCCGGCAGGGCGGGGGGACCCGCCATCCCCGGCTGGCCCGCCATCGGCTGGCCGGGCACCCCCGGCAGCCCCTGGCCCGGCATCCCCGGCCGACCCTGTGTCCCGGGCTGGCCCGGCATCCCCGGCTGACCGGGCATGCCCTGGCCCTGCGGACCCGGCTGACCCATCGGGGGCTGGCCCATCCCCGGCTGGCCGGGCATCCCGGGCATTCCCGCCATGCCCATCGGCTGCTGCGGCGCGGGCGCGGGCGCCTTGATGTACCGGCTCAGGTCCCGCAGCACCTCCTCCGCCGTCTGGCGCACGTCACCGGGCACGTCCCCCCGCTCTTGTATGAGCTGGGCGTAGATCGGTGCGGTGCCGTCCGCGTGGTTCATGGGGTCGTCGCTTCCTGTCAGCTGGTCGGTGCCGTCACCGGCGGGCAGACGGCGAGTCTACGGGGCGGCACCGACAGCCGGTGGCGCGGGGAGCCCGCCGCCACCCGGCCGGGGGACCCGCTCCCGGTCCCCGCGCCGCCCCCCGGAGGGGCCGGAGCACACCCCTCCCCGTGTCAGGATCGAAGGATGGTGGAGAAGATCATCGCGGCGTGCGACGGCGCGTCCAAGGGAAATCCCGGTCCGGCGGCATGGGCCTGGGTCATCGGCGGGACCGACGGCGCGGTCGCGCGCTGGGAAGCCGGCCCGCTCGGCCGCGCGACCAACAACGTGGCCGAACTCACGGCTCTGGAGAGACTCCTGGAGACCCTCGATCCGGGGGTGCCGGCGGAGATCCGGATGGACTCCCAGTACGCCATGAAGGCCGTCACCACCTGGCTGCCCGGCTGGCGCCGCAAGGGCTGGAAGACGGCGGCCGGCACCCCCGTCGCCAACAAGGACCTGGTGGTCCGCATCGACGCCCTGCTCACCGGCCGGGAGATCGACTTCGTCTACACCCCGGCGCACCAGGTGGACGGCGACCCCCTCAACGACGCCGCCGACCGGGCCGCCAGCCACAGCGCCCGCACCCAGGAGCCGCTGGGCTCGGACGCCGGATCCGCCCTCCCCGACCCGGAACCCGCCGCCGCCCGCTCCGCCGCGCCCCGGGCCTCCCGGGCGCGCTCCTCGGCGGCGGGCGGCGCCGCCGGTTCCGGGGCCCGTCGCGGTCGCCCGTCCGGCGGCACCCTGAAGGCGAAGTTTCCCGGCCGCTGCCGCTGTGGGCGTGCCTATGACAAGGGGGAGACCATCGCCAAGAACGCGGAGGGGTGGGGGCACCCGACCTGCGTCTGAGCCCGCGGGCCGTTCGCGGGCAGTCCGAGGGGCGGGCGACCACGTCCGCCCCTTGAGACCGCCGTCGGGCCCCTCGCGGCAGGCTTCATCCGCGCGTGGATCCGGGTTTTCCTGAGGTTCTGTTCTCAGGGCTGTTGTGGCTGCATACTGTTCCTCCTCGCACCTGGCGACGAACCGTTTTGCCTGCTCAACAGGCGTCTTTCGACACGATCGGCAGCCAGGCGGGAACCTTCCCCCTTACTTCTCGGCACCACCCGTGCCGGAAGTACCCCCTGCCCGTGAAAGACCCGAGGTTCCGTGCCAGTACCTGTTCTCCTGACCGGGCGCTCCGTGCGCCTGGAGCCGCTGGCGATGCGGCACGCCGAAGCCCTCGCGCGGGCCGGCGAGGCGGACCGATCGGCCTATGCCTTCACTCCGGTGCCCGACGGCCTGGAATCCGCGCTGGACTACATCGCCCGCGCCCTGGCCGATCAGGCCGCCGGGCGCTGTCTGCCCTTCGCCCTCGTCAGTACCGCCGACGAACGGGTGATCGGCTCCACACGCTTCCTCGAACTCGACTACTGGCGTGGGCCCCTGGTCTGGCCGCCGGTTCCCGGCCGCCCCCACGGGGATCCGCTCACCGCGGTCCCCGACGCCGCCGAGATCGGGAACACCTGGATCGCGGGCGACGCCCGGGGCACCGGCATCAACACCGAGGCGAAGCTGCTCATGCTCCGCCACGCCTTCGAAACCTGGGGCGTCCGCCGGATCACCCTCCGCGCCGACGCCCGCAACACCCGCTCCCGCGTGGCCATCGAACGCCTCGGCGCCACCTGCGAGGGCATCCGCCGCGCCCACTCGCGCGGCCTCGACGGCGCCGTCCGGGACACGGCCTTCTACTCGGTTCTCGACGAGGAGTGGCCCACCGTCCGGGACATCATCGAACTGCGCCTGAGCACTCCCCGGCGGGGCCGGGTCCTCCAGGACCTGCTCCCCGCCTGACCCCCGCCGCCGCCCGCGCTGCGGGCGGCGCCCCGGGGTGGTTCCATGGAGACGACGGGAAGGACTCCGTGTGAGGACACGGAGCAGCGGCCCTCACCGGCCGCGCACCGTGCAATCAGGATCCGCGAGAAGCGGGTGAGTCCTTCCCGTCCCCTCCGGATCCGCCACGTCCATCCTGACCTTCACTCCCGCCCGGCGGCGCCGTCCGCCGGACGGTCCCGGGAGGCGGTGCCATGAGCGGCGCGGGCGCGGGCGCGGTCCTGGCCGTCGCGGGCGTGACGGCGGTCTACGCCCTCGGGTCGCGCCGCCTCTCCGCCACCCCCGTCTCCTCCGCCCTCGTCTTCACCGACTGCGGCGCCCTCCTCGGTCCCGCCGCCTCGACGGCCCCACCCCCTGACCCGGCCCCGAACCGGCCCGTCAGCCCGCGAGCTGCGCGACGCTCCGCCCGATCAGCCAGACCCCCAGCACCACGCACAGGCCGATCACCGCCGGCTCCTTGTGCCGCAGCAGCCACCCCCGCAGCCCCCGCAGGATCCGCCCGGTCCGCTCCGGCGCCCCCACCATCCCCAGCTCCATCACCAGCAGCGACGACGTGGCCAGCAGACAGAAGAGGCCCAGCACCAGGAACGACACCGCGTGGGACAGATCGGCCCGCACCACGGTCGCCGCCGCCGCGCCGACCATCCCCCACGGCTGGAGGAGCACCCCGAGGGCCGCCGCCGACCAGGCGGAGGTGCCCTTCCCCTCCGCCGCCGCGGCCGCCCGGACCGCGTCCACCGCCGTGCCGCCCCCGACCCGGCGCCGCCGCCGCTCCCCGTACACCACCAGCCCCACCCCGAAGACCAGCGTGGCCACCAGCGCCGCCACGGACGGCGGGGAGCGGGGCGCGGGCGGCCGCCCGCCGGTCAGCAGGACCACCGCCGTGACCACACCCACCAGGCACGCCACCCACGCGGCGATGAACGCCGCGCCCTTGCGCACCCCGCCCGGCGAGGACACCACCAGCACGAAGGCCATCACCGGCAGCGGGAAGAGGGTGATCGCCAGACCGATCAGCAGCAGATCGAGCACCATCGCGGCACCCTTCCGTCCGGTACGGCCCCGGCCCTCAGGAGCGGGACCGCCGGAACGGGTCCCGGACGCCCCCGGCCCGCCGGCGCGGCTCCCGCGCCTTCTCGCGGACCTCGGCCCGCACCCGGTCGGTCCGGCCCTCGGACTCCGGTCTCTCGTCGCCGCCCGGCTTCCCGGCGAACTCCTTCAGCCTGCCCCTGGCCCTGTCGACGGCGCCGCTCATCTCCGCGCTCCCTGTCTCCGCCCGGCCCCCGTCTCCACGCTAGGACCGCCCGGCCCCGCCCGCCCGCCGACGCCCGCCCGCACCGCCCCCGGACGGCCCCGGCCCGCCGGGTAGCGTGGGCGGCGACACCGTGCCGTGCCCCGGAAGGACCGAGTGATCGCCGTGCCCGCCGAGAACCCCGCCGCCCCCGTCGTCCCCGGCGCGGACGTCCTGCGCCGCACCGAGGGCCGGGCCGGAATCCTCACCCTCGACCGGCCCCGGGCCATCAACGCCCTCACCCACCCCATGGTCCTGGCCCTCGACGCCGCCCTCACCGCCTGGGAGCACGACCCGGCCGTCACCACCGTCGTCCTGCGCGGCGCGGGCGAGCGGGGCCTGTGCGCGGGCGGCGACATCCGCGCCATCCACGCGGACGCCCTCGCCGGCGGCACCGCCACCCCCGCCTTCTGGCGCGACGAGTACCGGCTGAACGCCCGGATCGCCCGCTACCCCAAGCCGTACGTCGCCCTCATGGACGGCATCGTCATGGGCGGCGGCGTCGGGGTCTCCGCCCACGGCTCCGTCCGCGTCGTCACCGACCGCTCCCGGATCGCCATGCCCGAGACCGGCATCGGCCTCGTCCCCGACGTCGGCGGCACCCGGCTCCTCGGCCGCGCCCCCGGCGAACTCGGCACCCACCTCGCCCTCACCGGCGGGCAGGTCGGCGCCGCCGACGCCCTCCTCACCGGCCTCGCCGACCACCACGTGCCCGCCGCCGCGCTCGACGCCCTCGTCGCGGACCTCGCCCGGCTCCCCGCCGACGAGGCCGTCGCCCGGCACGCCACCGCCCCCGCCGACCCCGGCGTCCTCGCCGGGCAGCGTGCCTGGATCGACGCCTGCTACACGGCCCCCACCGTCGAGGAGATCGTCGACCGCCTCTTCGACACCGGCGTCCCGGCCGCCAAGGAGACCGCCACCACCCTCCTCGCCAAGTCGCCGACCGCCCTCAAGGCCACCCTCGCCGTCCTCCGCAGGTCCCGGACCCTCCCCACCCTGGAGGCCGTCCTCGACCTGGAGTACCGGGCCTCCCGCGCCGCGCTCGCCGGCCACGACCTCCCCGAGGGCATCCGCGCCCAGGTCGTCGACAAGGACCGCGACCCGCACTGGTCCCCGGCGACCCTCGCCGAGGTCACCGACGCCGACGTGGCCCGCTACCTCACGCCTCCGTCCGACGGTGACCTCGGCCTCGCACCGGCCACCGCCTGACCCCGGCCGCCGCCCGGCCGCACGCGGCCTCCCCGGGGTCCGTCTCCCCGGGAGCCCGCCCGGCGGCCGGCTCGCCCAGGGCGCGGGCCGCCGTCCGCCACGCCTCCGTCACCGCCCCGTGGGCCAGCGCCGTCGCCGCAGGCACGTCGTCCGGCAGCCGCAGCGGCGCCCCGATGTGCACGTGCAGGCACGGCCGCCGCACCGGGGCCGTCAGCACCCCCGCCAGCTGCTTGACCGTCCCGCCCGAGGTGATCCGGCGCGCCCCGGCCTGCCCGACCGGCACCACCGGGGCGCCGGTCGCCCGCGCCAGCCGCGCCAGACCGGTGCGGAACTCCTGCGGCGGCGCCTCCGCCGCCTCCCGGCGCGGCGGGATCCGCCCCTCCGCGTAGAGCATCACCGGCCGCCCCGAGGCCAGCGCCACCGCCGCCCCGTCCAGGGCGGCCGAGGCGTGCGCGGTGTTCCGGTGCACCGGCACGTACCCGTCCCGCGACAGCGCCGCCCCCAGCCCCGGCACCCGCCACAGCCCGGCCGCCGCGAGCAGCACCGGCTCGACGGCGAGCCGCCGCCGCAGCGCGGCGAGGACCAGCGCCGGATCGGCGAGCGAGGTGTGGTTCACGACGATGATGCTGCCCGGCTCGATCCGGGCGTCCGGATCGGCGGTGACGGTCAGCCGCCCGAAGAACGGGACGAGACGCGAGGCGAGACGACTGAGCACGGGCGGGCCCTCCGGGGCTGGGTGCAAAGCGGGTACGACGGCCCGCACATCGTCGGCCGGAGCCCCCGGCTCCGGCATGGGCGCCGGTACTCACCCGGTACTCAGCCGGCCGCACCGCCCACCTGGTGCCCCGCCCGCGCCGCCGTCCGTCTACGCTGGGCCGACGCGGTGCCACGACGGAGGGCACGCCGGACGACGGGGGTGAGCGGTGCACCGCACGACGCGCCCGCGCCGCCCCGCGCCCGCCCCGCTCCTGGCCCGCCTCCTGCCGGCCCTGCTCTGCGCCCTGTGCGCCTTCCTCATGACCCCGGCCCCCGCCCTCGCGGCGGGCACCCCGGCCATCCCCGCCGCCACCGCCTCCCCGGTGACCGGCCCCGCTTCCGGCGACCCGGGAGCCCCCACGCGTACGGCCTCCGCTGCGGAGGTCCCCGTACCCGTCCCCGGCACCCCGGCGGCCGGCCCGGTCCGGGCCTCGGCCACCGCCCCGGAGGCCGGCCCCGCTCCGGGCGGACCGGCCCCGGTCACGGCGGCCGAGGGCGCCGTCGTCCTCGGCTCCGTGCCTCAGGCCGGGGCCGCCGAGGCGGCGGAGCTGCCGGCCGTCGTCGAGCACTCCGTGCGGTTCCCGGCACCGCCCGTCGCGCCCCCGGTCCTCAGGAGCGCGGCCGACGCGCCCGCGCGCGGGCGCGTCGCGGGGGACCCGCGCCGGGAGCGCGCGCCGCCCCACGTCCCGTACGACCCCCGGACCCCCCGGGGTCCTCCCTCCACCCGGCACAGCTGACGCGTTTTCCCGCGCCGCCGTCCGGGCCTCCGGCATGTCCGCCCCCGGCCGCGGCGCGCACACCCCAGCTCGCCCGGCACGGCCCGCCGCCCCGCGCACGGCCCGTGTCCCGCCCGTGGAGGACCCATGTCTTCGTCCGCCGCGCTCCGGCGCGCGCTCCTCGCGCTCGCCGTCGTCGCGCTCTCCCTCTGGATCGCCCTCACCACCTCGCCCCGCCTCGGACTCGACCTCAGGGGCGGCACCCGCATCGTCCTGGAGACCCAGGACACCCCCCGGCTGAAGGCCGACGCGGAGGCCACCGACCGCGCCCTGGAAGTGCTCCGCAAGCGGGTCGACGGCCTCGGCGTCGCCGAACCCTCGCTCGCCCGCTCCGGAGAGAACCGGATCGTCGTCGAACTCCCCGGCCTGCGCGACCCGCGCGAGGCCGCCGAGGTCATCGGCCGCACCGCCCAGCTCACCTTCCACGCCATCACCGGCGCCACCGCGGGACCGGAGGCGAAGCCCGCCGCCGACGGCAGCCGGGTCCTGCCCGACCCGGACGCCGCCCCCGGCACCTTCCTCGCCCTCGCCGCCCCCGCCCTCACCGGCGACGGGGTGAAGAACGCCGACGCCTCCTTCGACGCGGCCACCGCCCGCGGCTGGACCGTCGACCTCTCCTTCCGCGACGGCGCCTCCGCCGCCTGGGCCGAGCTCACCGGCGCCGCCGCCTGCGCCCCCGCCGGGGACCCCACCCGCCGGGTCGCGATCGTCCTCGACGACCGGATCGTCTCCGCCCCCGCCATGCAGACCGGCGTGCCCTGCGGCAGCGGCATCACCGGCGGCTCCACCCAGATCACCGGCGGCTTCTCCGCCCAGGAGGCCCGCGACCTCGCCGCGCTCGTCGAGGGCGGCGCCCTGCCGCTCCCCGTCACCACCATCGAGCAGAGCACCGTCGGCCCGACCCTCGGCGCCGACGCCATCCGCGCCAGCGCCCTGGCCGCCGTCATCGGCCTGGCCTGCACCGGCCTCTTCGTCATCGTCGTCTACCGGCTCCTCGGCCTCCTCGCCACGATCGCCCTCGCCCTGTACGGACTGATCTCGTACGCGGCCGTCGTCGCGCTCGGCGCCACCCTCACCCTCCCCGGCCTCGCCGGATTCGTCCTCGCGGTCGGCATCGCCGTCGACGCCAACGTCCTCGCCTTCGAACGGGCCAGGGAGGAGTACGCCGCCCTCGGCCGGTCCGCCGCCACCCGCGACCCGCGCCGCCCCCTGCACGCCGCCTTCGGCAAGGTGTGGAGCGCGGTCGCCGACTCCAACATCACCACCCTCCTCGCGGCCGGTCTCCTCTTCGCCTTCGCGACCGGCCCGGTCAAGGGCTTCGGCGTGACCCTCGCCATCGGCGTCCTCGCCTCCATGGTCACCGCCATGATCATCACCCGGCTGCTCGCCGACGCGGCCCTGCGCATCCCCGCCGTCCGCCGCCGCCCCGCGCTCACCGGCATGGCCGGCCTCGGCCGGCTGCGGACCCGGCTGAACCGGCGCCCCCCGAAGCTGATGGGCCGCCGCCGCACCTGGTACGCCGCCAGTGCCGGCCTGCTGCTGCTCGCCCTCGCCGGGATCGGCGTCCGGGGCGTCGAGTTCGGCGTCGAGTTCACCGGCGGCCGGGACGTCCAGTACACCGCCACCCGCCCGGTCGACGCCGACGACGCCCGCGAGGCCGTCGCCGCCGCGGGCTTCCCCGACGCCGTCGTGCAGACCACCGGCGACGGCGGCCGGGGCGTCACCGTCCGGGTCGCGGAGACCTCCGACGCCGCGCAGACCCGGATCTCCGACGCGCTCACGAAGACGGCCGGGCCCGTCACCGTCGAGCGCGACGACCTGATCGGCCCGAGCCTCGGCGACGAACTGCGCACCTACGCGCTGATCGCCCTCGGCCTGGCCGTCGCCGCCCAGCTCCTCTACCTGTCCGTCCGCTTCCGGTGGACGTACGCGGCGGCGGCCGTCGCCGCCATGGTCCAGGACGTGCTGCTCGTCATCGGACTCTTCGCCTGGCTCGGCAAGCCGGTGGACAGCGTCTTCCTCGCCGCGCTGCTGACCGTCGTCGGCTATTCGGTGAACGACTCCGTAGTGGTCCTCGACCGGCTCCGCGAACTGCGCCGCAAGGGCGGCCGGATCCCGCTCGCGGACCTCGCCGACCGGGCCGTCGCCCAGACCCTGCCCCGTACCGTCAACACCGGCATGGGCGCGCTGTTCGTCCTCTTCGCCCTCGCGCTGCTCGGCGGCGACACCCTCACGGACTTCTCCGTGGCGCTCCTCGCCGGCGTCGTCCTCGGCATGGCCTCGACCGTCTTCACCGCCCTGCCCCTCGCGGTCACCCTGGAGGACCGCAGCCCGGCCCCGGCCCGGCCGGTCCGCAAGAAGACCGCCGACCCGACGGGAGCCGTCGTCTGACGACTGCCGGGCCCGCGCCCCCACAAGGAGCGCGGGCCCGCGCGGCACGCCCGGCGCGTGCCCGGCCGGGTCACGCCCGGCGCGCGGCTGTCCGGCGGTCCGCCGTCGCCAGGGCCGTGTTCGCCGCGGCCACCACCGCGAAGACCACCGCCGCCACCGGGTGCCCGAGCCCGGCCAGGGCGAGTGCCGCCGCCCCGAAGACCAGGGCCTTCACCGCCAGGACCGCCGGGAGCGGCACCGCGAAGCGGGCCCTCGGGGCGGCGAACAGCCCCCACAGGACCGCCGTCGCGCCGGGCGCCGCGACCGCGAGCGCGATCCGGCCCGCGACCGGCTCGACGGCGCTCCACCCCCACCAGGCCAGGAACCCGAGGGCGATCACTTCGAGGAGGAAGGCCAGGGCCTCGTTGAGGACGTGCGCCGCACCCTTCACAGGCGGTCCTTTCCGGATGCGGCAGCGAGGCCGCCGGGGGAGGGCCCGTCCGTACGGTCCGGGCCGAGACCGGATCGTAGACGGTCCCGCACACCCGTTCCCCTCCTTTCGGGGATCCGGCGCCGGTCCGCCTCCGCCCGGCTGGGCCGAAGGGGCGGTTCGGGTGACCCCCGCACCGCTGGGTCGTTGCACGCCGTACAACGATCACATGGCGAGGACACGGAGGTGGTTCCCGTGAGCGTGCAGCAGGCCACGGCGGTGCGGACCCTGGAAACGGAGCGGCCGGAGGACGTACGGGAAGCGGCCGAGGCGCTCGCCGCGGGACAGGCCGTCGCCCACGGCTTCGGCCACGGCCGGGCGCTCACCTTCCGCCCCGACCGGGACGTCCTCGCCCGCGTCAACCGGGGGCGGGGACGCCCGGCCGACCGGCCCGCCTCCCTCACCACCGTCCCCGAGCACGTCCCCGCCGCCTTCGACTGGACCCGGCTCCCCGACGACGTGCCCCGGCAGCAGCTCCGGGCCCTGATCGACGAACTCCTCGCCCTCGGCCCCCTCGGCCTGCGCGGACCGGCCGCCGACCGGGTCCCCGCCCACCTGACCGCCACCGACGGGGGCCTGGCCACCGCCCGGGTCGCCGCCCCCGGCACCCGCTGCCCCTCGCACGCCTTCCTCGGCGCCGCGCTCGGCCTCACCGGCGGCACCTTCCTCGCCGTCACCTCCGTCCCCGGCCCCGGCGAGGAGCCCGCCGGGCCGGCGATCCGGGTCCTCGCCCACGCCGCCGGGGAGGCCGCCCGCCGCCACCCCTTCCACCGGCCGGCCCCGGTCAGCGTGCTGTCCTTCCACCGCACCGCCGGACACACCCGCTCCGGGCTGCCCGTCCTCGTCCTCGAACGGCACGGCTCGCTCTCCGCCGACCACATCCGGGCGGTCGCCGCCACCCACGGCTTCGGCCTCGCCGCCGCCGCCCGCCCCCTCGTCCCCCGGGCCTACGACCCGGCCTGACCCGCCGCCGGCACGAGCAGCAGACTCGTGCCCAGGGAGCGTTCGCCCGCGGCGTCCGAGGGCCGGTTGACGATGCCGCCGGCCGTCGCGAGGACACTGGAGCCGCCGCCGTCGAGATTGAGGGCCTGGCGCGCGCCCAGGGACACCATCAGCCGGGCCGCGCCGTCGATCCCCAGGCCCTCGCTCACCCCGGGCCGCCGCCCGTCGGCCACCACGAGCAGCAGCCGCCCCTCCCCGTCCACCCCGATCATCGACCGGGGATTGGCGCGCACCGTCCAGTCGTAGGTGAAGCTCTGGTCCGGCCCCTCGCGGACGACGCCGTCGCCCACCGCGTTCACCGCCACCCGGCCGTCCCGCACCAGGGCCGGACCCACCTGGAGGATCGTCGTGTCCGGGCCCGGCGCGACGGTCCGGTCCCGGCCGTCACGGATCCGCTCGTCGAAGCGGAGCACCATGCCGGCCCGGACGGTCCGCAGCAGCCAGGCGGCGCTGTCACCGGTCGCCTGGAGCGTCGAGCCGCCCGCCGGGACCGGCGCGCCCCGGCCGTCGCGGACCTCGATCACCCGGCCGCGCCCGTCGAGCACGGCCTCCGCGCCGGCCCCCGACGGCGGCGCCCCCCACTCGGGCGTGAAGCGGACGAGCTCGCTCGGATCGGCGCACCGCACGTCGTGCCGCGGCCGCTCGGTCGGCAGGTCGCCGCCGACCCCGCCGCAGTTCCAGATCTCGCCCGGGATCCGGTTCACCCCGTCCACCTCCACCGTCTCCCGGCCCGCCCGGACGGTCACCCGCGCCGTGAAGGCGTCCACGGAGAGGGACCGCCCGCCGCGCTCCAGCCGGACGCCCGCCCGCCCCTGGGTCGCGGAGCCCAGCAGCCGGCCGTCCCGGACGTACAGGCCGCCGGGCGCGTCGTTGTAGAACCACTGCCCGTTGATCCCGGCCAGCGCGCCCGACCGGGCGATCAGGTCGGTCAGCTTCTCGGTGCCGTGCAGCGTGGGGCCGTGCGCGGTCTCCAGCCGGCCGCCGAGGGCGGCCAGGTCGACCCGCAGGACGTGCACGCGCTGCGGGGCGTCCTCGTCGTCGCCGTCCTGCGCCGTGTAGCGGGTACGGCCCGCGAAGCCGGCCGCCCGCACCCGGGCCAGCTCCGCCGCGGCCCCGGCCTCGTCCCCGTACGCCCCCACCCGCACCGTCCAGCCGAGCACCCCGGCCGCCCGGTCCGCGAACTCCGGTGCGTCCACCCGCTCGACGCGCGGCGCGAAGCCCCGCGCCCGCAGCTCCTCCGCCGCGCGCAGCGCCGTCTCCCGGGGCCCCAGGGCCATGGCCGCCCCGGCGAACGGCCCGTCGGGCCGCTCCGGCAGATTGACCTGCGCCGTCCACACGTCGTCCGCGTCGCGCCGCCCGTACACGAGCGAGGTGAGCGTCACCCCCGGCGCCAGTTCCCGGACGTCGGCCGCCCGGGCGGCGGGGGGCACGGCGGTACGGGCCTCCGCGAGCGGCACCGAGGCCGTCGACAGGAGCGCCGCGGCGGCCAGCAGGGCCACGGACCTGCGCTGCATGGGGAATCCTTCCGTCACCGGAACAAGGGAGGGGAGACAGCCGACCAGCCGCCCGTGACCGCGGGACGTACCGGAACCGGCGGGCGGGAGGACGGCGACGGAAGATCCGCCGGCCCCACTGTCCCCGCCCCGTGCTCCACGCGGGGCACGAAGCCGCCGGACGTCACCCGCTCGCCGTACCCCGCCCCCGCCCCGGCCGCCCCGCCGGAGCCCGCCCCCTCGTCCCCCGGCCCCCCGCCGGCCCGCGCGGCCCCGTTATCCTTCCCCGGTGGAGATCCCCTCGTACGACGACATCCGGGCACTGCACCGGAAACACGCCCCCAGCGACGCCGCCTTCGCGCTCGTCTTCACCCACTGCGAGATCGTCGCGGACATCGCCGACCAGCTGATCTCCCGCTCGGGCGTAGACGTCGACCCGGACCTCGTCCGGGCCGGCTGCCTGCTGCACGACATCGGCGTCTACCGGCTGTACGACGCCGACGGCCGCCTCGACGGCTCCGCCTACATCACCCACGGCGTCCTCGGCCACGAACTCCTCGCCGCCGAGGGCCTGCCCGAGACCCTCTGCCGGTTCTGCTCCCACCACACCGGCGTCGGCGTCACCAAGGAGGACGTCCTCGCCCAGAACCTGCCGCTGCCGCCCGCCGACTACGTGCCGGCCACCCCGGAGGAGCGGATGGTCATGTACGCCGACAAGTTCCACAGCAAGAGCACCCCGCCGCGCTTCGTCACCCCCGACAGCTACGCCGCCCGCGTCGGCCGCTTCGGCGCCGACAAGACCGCCCTCTTCCAGTCCCTGCGCCGCCACTACGGCGACCCGGAACTCGCCGCCCTCGCCGCCGCCCACGGCCACGCCCTCACCTGAGCCGCCGCCCCGGCGGCGCCCTGCCCGGTTCCCGACCGCGCCCGGCGGGCCACTGTCAGTGCCGGCTGGCACGCTGGGGCCATGGACAGGCAGAGCGACAGTGCCCGGGGCAGGGGGAAGGACGGCGGCATGGGCGGGGACCGAGACGAGGAGCTGCTGAGGGGCCGGGTCTACGGCCAGGACCACGACGACCCGCACCCGGGACCGCGCCCCGGGCGCACCTACGCGGAGCTGGTCGGCGGCCCGCTCGACGGACTCCTGCTCGACGTCACCGACTGGACCGGCGAGGAGAGACGCGCCGGGGCCGTCCTGGAGACGGAGCTGAGCCGTTACGGCTCCGGGGGGAAGGCGGTGTACGGTCCCCGGGGCGGCGACCCGGCGCGCTTCGACTGGACCGGCGACACCCGCTGACCACGGCCCCGGGCGGGGGACCGGGCGGCGAAAAGGCGGGAGACCTCCCGCCATGTTCAAGGTATAGCGCAAGGGGGGCCTTGCGGCAAGGCCCCCCTCATGCCGCAGAATCGCACATCTACCCTCAGCCACCTGCGGAAACGAGAGTCATGCCTCTGCGCACCACCGGCCCCTTCGCGCTTCCCGACCGTCTCGCCGCCAAGGCCGCCCCGGCACTCGTCGCCGACGACGAGAAGCACTTCGCGGCCATCGCGGAGAGCCTCGAACAGGCCGTCGCCGAACTCTCCGACCGGCTCGACACCGTCCGCCGCGCGCCCGGCGGCGCGGGCCGCGAGGCGATGGAGCG
Source organism: Streptomyces termitum (assembly GCF_014650175.1). Taxonomy (GTDB): domain Bacteria; phylum Actinomycetota; class Actinomycetes; order Streptomycetales; family Streptomycetaceae; genus Streptomyces; species Streptomyces termitum. The sequence goes on along the minus strand of NZ_BMUL01000010.1, from coordinate 133,750 downwards.
CGACCTGGAGGTCCACCGCCTCGCCGGCCGGCTGCGCGCCCTGCGCCGCTTCGGCCTCGACCTGTGCCTCGGCCGGATCGTCTCCGCCGACGGCTCGGAACCCCTCTACATCGGCCGCCTCGGCCTCACCGACAGCGACGGCGAGCGGCTCCTCGTCGACTGGCGCTCACCCGCCGCCGAACCCTTCTTCGGCGCCACCCACGCCCACCCGATGGGCCTGGCCAGCCGCCGCCGCTACCGGTGGAACGGCGGCCGGATCACCGACTACTGGGACGAGGTCTTCACCGAGGGCGGCCTCGACGCCCACGCGGCCCTCGACGACCAGTCCGCCTTCATCGCCAGCCTCGGCACCCACCGCTCCGAGCGGATGCGCGACGTCCTCTCCACCATCCAGGCCGACCAGGACGCCATCGTCCGCGCGGGCTCGCGCGGCGCCCTCGTCGTCGACGGCGGCCCCGGCACCGGCAAGACCGTCGTCGCCCTCCACCGCGCCGCCTACCTGCTCTACTCCGACCCCCGCCTCGGCCACCGGCGCGGCGGCGTCCTCTTCGTCGGCCCCCACCAGCCGTACCTGAACTACGTCGCCGACGTGCTGCCCAGCCTCGGCGAGGAGGGCGTGCGCACCTGCACCGTCCGCGACCTCGTCCCCGAAGGGGCCGCCGCCCGGCCCGAGAAGGACCCGGAGGTCGCCCGGCTCAAGTCCTCCGGCGCCCTGGTCCGGGGCATCGAGAAGGCCGTCCGCTTCTACGAGGAGCCCCCGGCCGAGGAGACCCGCGTCACCACCGACTGGGGCCACCTGACCGTCACCCCCGACGACTGGGCGGAGGCATTCGACGCCCCCGGCCCCTCCACCCCGCACAACGAGGCCCGCGAACTGATCTGGGAGGAACTCGTCTCCCTCCTGCGCGAGCGGGTCGCCGACGACGTCCCGGACGTCCTCTTCGAGCGGGCCCTGCGGCACGACCGGGAACTCGTCGGCACCCTCGACCGGGCCTGGCCCATGCTGGAGCCCACCGACCTCGTCGGCGACCTGTGGACCGTCCCCGCCTACCTGCGGCTGTGCGCCCCCTGGCTCGACCGGGACGAGGTCCGCACCCTCCAGCGGGCCGACGCCCAGGCGTGGACCGAGTCCGACCTGCCCTTCCTCGACGCGGCCCGGCAGCGGCTCGGCGACCCCCGCTCCAGCGCCCGCAAGCGCCGGGAGAAGGCCACCCTCGCCGCCCGCAAGGAGCGGATGGCCGGCGTCATCGACAGCATCGTGCGCTCCGACGACGACGGCGAGGGCGCCGTCACCATGCTCCTCGGCAAGGACCTCCAGGACAGCCTCACCGACGACGCAGGCCTGCCGCCCGCCCCCACCGACCCGCTCGCCGGACCCTTCGCGCACATCGTCGTCGACGAGGCCCAGGAGCTCACCGACGCCGAATGGCAGATGCTGCTGCTCCGCTGCCCCTCCCGCAGCCTCACCGTCGTCGGCGACCGGGCCCAGGCCCGGGACGGCTTCACCGAGTCCTGGCGCGAGCGCCTGGAGCGGATCGGCCTCGACCGCATCGAGACCGCCTCCCTGAGCATCAACTACCGCACCCCCGAGGAGGTCATGGCCGAGGCCGCGCCCGTCATCCGCGCCGCCCTCCCGGACGCGAACGTGCCGACCTCGGTCCGCGCCTCCGGCATCCCCGTCCACCACGGCACCGCCGCCGAGCTCGACGCCCTCCTCGACGACTGGCTCGCGGACCACGCCGACGGCGTCGCCTGCGTCGTCGCCGCCGAGGGGCACCTGCCCGCGCTCGGCGACCGGCCCCGGGTCAGGGCGCTCACCCCGAGCCTCGCCAAGGGCCTGGAGTTCGACCTCGTCGTCCTCCTCGACCCGCAGGACTTCGGCACCGGCGTCGCGGGCGCGGTGGACCGCTACGTGGCGATGACCCGGGCCACCCGGCGGCTCGCCGTCCTCACCACCTCCTGAGGGGGGTTCACGGGGCGGCCGGCAGCCCGCCGCGCGCGATGACGTCCGCGTACCAGCGGGCGCTGTCCTTGGGGGTCCGCCGCTGGCTCGCGAAGTCGACGTGCACGATCCCGAACCGCTTGCTGTACCCGTAGGCCCACTCGAAGTTGTCCAGCAGCGACCACAGGAAGTAGCCCCGCACGTCCGCCCCGTCCTCGATCGCCCGCCGCACCGCCGCCAGGTGGCCGCGCAGGTACGCGACCCGCTCCGGGTCGCGCACCCGCCCGGACGGGTCGGCGTAGTCCTCGTACGCCGCCCCGTTCTCGGTGATCACCAGCGGGACGCCCGGCAGCTCGTCGCGCAGCCGGGCGAGGAGCTCGTACAGCCCGTCCGCGTCCACCGGCCAGTCCATCGCCGTCCGGGGGCCCGGCGCGGGCAGGAAGCGGACGTGCCGCTCCGCCCCCGCCCACGGCGACGGAGACTCCGAGGAGCCGGCCGCGACGACCGTGGGCGAGTAGTAGTTCAGGCCCAGCGAGTCGATCGGCGCCGCGACCGCCGCCAGGTCGCCGTCCCGGACGAACGACCAGTCGGTGACCCGGGCGGTGTCCCGCACCAGGTCCTCCGGCAGCCGGCCCCGGAAGACCGGGTCCAGGAAGATCCGGTTGGCGACGGCGTCGATCCGGCGCGCCGCGTCCCGGTCCTCCGCCGACTCCGTCAGCGCCCGCACCACGTGCAGGTTGAGCGTCAGCGACACCTCCGTCCCGGCGGGCAGCGCGGTCCGCAGCGCGTCCACCGCCAGGCCGTGCGCCAGGTTCAGGTGGTGGGCGGCGCGCAGCGCGTCCGCGTCGCTGGTGCGGCCCGGGGCGTGCACCCCGTTCCCGTAGCCGAGGAAGGCGGCGCACCAGGGCTCGTTCAGGGTCGTCCAGGTCGCGACCCGGTCCCCGAGCGCCTCGGCGGTGAGGCCCGCGTAGACGGCGAACCGCTCGGCGGTCTCCCGGCGCGGCCAGCCGCCCGCGTCCTCCAGCTCCTGCGGCAGGTCCCAGTGGTACAGCGTCGCCACCGGCCTGATGCCCGCCTCCCGCAGCTCGTCGCAGAGCCGCCGGTAGAAGTCCAGGCCCTTCTGGAGGGCCGGGCCGCGCCCGGTCGGCTGGACGCGCGGCCACGCCACCGAGAACCGGTAGTCCGTCACCCCCAGCTCGCGCATGAGGGCGACGTCCTCGCGCATCCGGTGGTAGTGGTCGGCGGCGATGTCGCCGGTGTCGCCGTTGCGGACCCGGCCCGGGGTCCGGCTGAAGGTGTCCCAGATGGACGGGGTCCGCCCGTCCTCCGAGGCCGCGCCCTCGATCTGGTAGGCGGCGGTGGCCGTGCCCCAGCGGAAGCCCGCCGGGAAGCGGAGGGTCGCGGCGTCGGCGGTGCGGACTTCGGCGCGGGTGTCGGCAGCGGTCATGGGGAGGCAACTCCAAAGGAGGGAGGGGAGGAGGGGGAGCGGGAGGAGGACGCGGGGGGCGGTCAGCCCTTGACGGCGCCCTGCATGATGCCGCCGACGATCTGACGGCCCAGCAGGCCGAAGACCAGCAGCACGGGCAGCGTGCCGAGCAGCGTGCCCGCCATGATCACCGACTGGTCGTGGACGTAGCCGCCGCCGAGCTGCCGCAGCGCGACCTGCACGGTCGGCTCCTGCGAGGAGAGGGCGACGATGGGCCAGAAGAAGTCGTTCCAGGCGGACATGAAGGTCAGCAGGCCGAGGACGGCCATGCCGGGGCGGGCGATCGGCACCACGATCGACCAGAAGATCCGGGCGGTCGACGCGCCGTCCACCCGGGCGGCCTCGATCAGCTCGTCGGGCAGCGACTGCACCAGGTACTGGCGCATGAAGAAGACGCCGAAGGCGGAGACCAGGCCGGGCAGGATCACCGACTGGAGCTGGTTCACCCACTGGAGTTCGGCGATCAGCATGAACAGCGGGATGACGCCGAGCTGCGGCGGGATCATCATCGTGCCGACCGTGACCGCGAGGAGCGCGCCCCGGCCCCGGAAGCGGAGCTTGGCGAAGGCGAAGCCGGCGAGGGTGCAGCAGAGCACGGTGCCGACGGTGATCGAACCGGACACGATCAGCGAGTTGAGGAGCGCCTTGCCGATGTCGGCCTCGTCGAGCACGGCCTGGAAGTTGTCGATCAGGTGCGGGCCGGGGACCAGGGTCGGCGGCACCTGCGCCAGGTCGGCGTTGGTGCGGCTGGCGGCGACGATCGTCCAGTAGAAGGGGAAGGCGGAGACGAGCACGGCCAGGACCAGGACGGCGTACGCGACCGGCCCGGCCCTCATGGTCCGCCCGGCCCCCGACCGGCGGCCCCGGCGGGCGGGCGCGCCCTGCGGCGCGGGGCGGGTGGCGGCGGGCGGGTCGGCGAGCGCGGTCATCGGCCGGCCTCCTTGCGGGAACGGCGGCGCGCGACCAGGGCGTTGGCCCCGACCAGCACCAGGATCAGCAGGAACATCACCCAGGCGATGGCGGCGGCCCGGCCCAGGTGGAAGAAGCCCCAGCCCTGCTCGTACAGGTACAGGCCGAGGGTCTGGTACTGGTGCGAGATGCCGCCCGACATGGAGCCCTCGAACAGCAGCGGCTCGCCGAACAGCTGGGTCGCGCCGATGGTCGAGACGACGACGGTGAAGAGGATCGTGGGCCGCAGCCCCGGCAGCGTCACGTGGAAGAACTGCCGCAGCCGGGAGGCGCCGTCCATCTCGGCGGCCTCGTACAGCTCGGACGGGATGGACTGCATCCCGGCCAGGTAGATCAGCGCGTTGTAGCCGGTCCAGCGCCAGACGACGATCGTGGAGACCGCGATCTGGGAGGCGAGGGTGTCCGACTGCCAGTCGACCGGGCCGACGCCGGCCAGGCCGAGGGCATAGTTGACGAGCCCGAAGTCGCGGCCGAAGAGCTGGGCGAAGACGAGGGTGGCGGCGGCGACCGAGGTGGCGTACGGCAGCAGCATCGCGGTCCGCAGGAAGGTCCGGCCGCGCAGCCGGTGGTTGAGCAGGTGTGCCAGGCCGAGCGCCATCACGAGCTGCGGCACGGTGGAGAGCAGGCCGATGGTGAAGGTGTTGCGCAGCGCGGTCCAGAAGAACTCGTCGCCGAGGAGCGCGGTGTAGTTCCCCAGGCCGCGCCACTCCATGGTGCCGGGGTCCTGGAGCTCGACCCGGTGCAGCGACACGTACGCCGTGTAGACCAGCGGGAAGAGGCCGAAGGCGGCGAAGAGGGAGAAGAACGGGGCGACGTACGCGTACGGGGAGAGGGCCCGCCACAGCCGCCGGACGGCCGGCGGACGCGGGGCGGGAACGGCTTTCGCCGGAGCGGCGAGGGACACGGGGCGGCCCTTCGGGGGTGGAGGACGGGGGAGGGACGGGGCGGGGGCTTCGGCCCGAGGGGCCGGACACCGGCCCGGTGGGGCGGGACGTCCGGCCCCACCGGGCCCGTGCCCGGGGCGGGCCCGGGGCTCCCCGAGGCCCGGGGAGCCCCGGGCCCGGAGCTTCGGGGAGCCCAGGTCCGGGCCGTGGAGGAATCCGGGCCCCGGGCGGGGTCCCGGGCGGGACCCCGGGGATCAGCCGAGGGTGTTGGCGACGCCCTTCTTCGCGTTCTCCCACGCCTTGTCGGGGGCGAGGCCCTTGCGTTCCACCTCGCTCAGCGCGTTGGTGATCTGCTGGCTGATGTTCTGGTCGTGCACGCCGAGGACCTGGACGGGCGCGGCCTTCGCCGCGTCGCCGAAGATCTTCCCGATGGGCGCGCCGTTGAAGTACGGGTCGGTGGTGCCGGCGACCTCGGCGATGGCGGCGGTGGCGGAGGGGAAGTTGCCCTGCGCGGTGAAGACCTTGGCCTGCTGCTCGGGGGCGGTGAGCCACGTGACCAGCTCGTACGCCTCCTTCTTGTGCTTGGCCGCGCGCGGCACCGCGAGGTAGGCGCCGCCCCAGTTCCCGGCGCCGCCGGGGAGCGGGGCGACGTCCCACTTGCCCTTGCCGGTCTCGCCCGCCTGGCCCTTGATGTAGCCGAGCATCCAGGCGGGGCAGGGGATGGTGGCGAAGGAGCCGGCCGCGAACGCCTGGTTCCACTGCGGCGACCACTGGTCGAGCTTGGCGCTGAGCCCGTCCCGGCTGGCCTCGACGGAGGCGTTCCAGGCGGCCTTCAGGGGCGGGTTGGTCTCCCAGATCAGGGCGCCGGAGGCGTCGTAGTAGCGCTCCTTCTCCTGCCCGATCATGATCGAGTAGAGGCTGCCGACGCTGTCGATCCAGGCGCTCTTGCCGGGTGCCTTGGCCTTGTACTGCCGGCCGAGGTCCAGGTAGCCGTCCCAGGTGGACCAGCGCTTGGCGAGTTCGGCGCGGTCGGTGGGGAGTCCGGCCTCCGCGAACAGGTCGGTGCGGTAGCACAGGGCCTCGGGGCCGACGTCGGTGCCGAGGGCGAGGACCTCGCCGTTCTTCCCGGCGGCGGCGGCCCACTTGGCCTCGGCGAACCGGTCCTTGAGGGAGTCGGCGCCGTACTTCCGCAGGTCCTCGAAGCGTTCGGCCTGCTGCTGGGTGACGGAGGCGATCCGGCCGACCTCGATGCCCTGGACGTCCGCGAGGCCGCCGCCCCCGGCGAGCCGGGTCTGGAGCGACTTCCAGTAGTCGGCCTCGTCCTGGGTGTCGCTCTGCTTGATGGTGACGTTCGGGTGGAGCTTCTCGTACTCGGCGTAGAGCCCGGCCTCCTTGTAACCGAAGGAGCCGAAGAGGTCGACGGTCAGGGTGACCTTGCCGCCCGCCCCGTCGGAGGCGGTGCCGGACGTGCCGGAGCCGCAGGCGGCGAGCAGTGACCCGGCGAGGGCGACCGCTCCGAGGCGGAGGACGGCCCGGGCGGCGGCTCGGGTGGTGGGCATGGGCGGGCTCCCTTGGCGTTCGGGGCTGAACGGGCTGGTCGGATCGATCGGGCTGGTCGGGTCGAGGAGACGGGGGCGGGTCCGGCGGTCCCGGGGCTGGTCCCGGAACTGTTCTCCGGACCGTTCCCAAGACCGCCCGGAACCGATTGAGAGCGCTCTCAAGAACGGTCTGGAGCGTGCCCCGGAGAGCCGCCCCCCGTCAAGACTCGAAGGCGTAACGGCTCGGAATCGGAGCCCGTTTACGACTTCGGCGGCCCAAGTCCCGAACCGGTCCGCTCTCTTGACGCCCAGGTTTCGGGAGTTTTACGTTCAGCACCGCTGAGAGCGCTCTCAACGCCTTGTACGGCAACCCCCACCCCCTCCTCCGAGCCAAGAGGTGCTGTCCGTGTCAGCTCCCCGCTCCCGACCGGCCGTCCTGCCGCTGGTCCTCGCCGCCGCCCTGGCCGCCGCCGGTCTCGTACCGGCCGCCGCCGGAGCCGCCTTCGCCGCCACCGTCCCCGTCGGCGCGGGCGGTTACTCCGACACCCGCCCCGCCGGGACCTCCGGCCCCACCACCGACACCGGCGCCCCGGTCACCCCCAAGGTGACCGCCGCCGCCCAGGGCCGGCCCGTCCCCACCAACGACTGGTGGTCCTCGCTCGCCTTCCAGCGCTACGGCGGCAACCCGTACTCGACCCCCATGTACGGCCATCCGCTCACCTACCAGGCCGTCGCCGGCGGCCTGGAGATCGGCTACCCCACCGCCCCGGCGATCGTCGGCGACGGCCGCCAGTACGAGTTCCCCCACAAGGCCGACCTGACCCTCGGCCTGACCGGCCTCAACTCGCCCGACGCCAGGGCCGACGACTGGTCCGACTGGACCGTCACCCCCGCCTGGTCCGACGGCGCCCGCACCCTGCGCACCACCATCGGCCACGGCCTGCCCTACGTGTACGCCAGGGGCACCGGCGGCGACGCCCGGATCACCGCCGCCGCCCCGCCCACCGTCTTCGCCGACCAGGGCAACGTCCTCGGCATCACCGTCGCCGGCCACCACTACGCCCTCTTCGCCCCCACCGGCACCGACTGGAACGTCTCCGGCAGCACCCTCACCGCCGGGCTCGGCGGCAAGGACTACTTCTCGGTCGCCGTCCTCCCCTCCGCCGACGCCCTCGCCACCTACCGCCGCTACGCCTACAGCTTCGTCACCGGCTCCCGCGTCGCCTGGTCGACGGCGGCCGGCCGGGTGAACGCCACGTACACCCTGACCACCGAGGCGAAGGAGGGCACCGAGACCGGCACCCTCCAGGCCCTCTACCGCCACCAGTGGCTCCACTCCACGGACCCCCTCACCCCGTACACCTACGTCTCCCCGCGCGGCACCATGAAGGTCCGCGAGGGCCGCTCCTTCACCACGAGCCGCGCCCAGGCCGCCGTCCTCCCCGGGCTGCCCGCGACCGGCGCCGTCGACCAGGCCCGGCTGCGCGGCTACCTGAACGAGGTGGTGAACGCCGCCGACCCGTTCTCCGGCGCCACCGACACCTACTGGACCGGCAAGGCCCTCGGCCGCCTCGCCCAGCTCGCGCCGCTCGCCGAGCAGCTCGGCGACACCGCGCTGCGCGACCGGATCGTCGGCCTGCTCAAGGGCCGGCTCCAGGAGTGGTTCACCGCGGGCGGCGCGAGCGAGTTCTCGTACGACCGCACCTGGAAGACCCTGACCGGCTACCCCGCCTCGTACGGCAGCGACACCGAGCTCAACGACCACCACTTCCACTACGGCTACTACGTGTACGCCGCCGCGATCGTCGCCCAGTACGACCGGGCGTGGGCCGCCGACTCCGCCTGGGGCGGCATGGTGAAGACCCTCGTCCGCGACGTCGCCAACCCCGGCCGCACCGACACCGCCTTCCCCTTCCTGCGCGGCTTCGACGTCTACGCCGGGCACAGCTGGGCCTCCGGCCACTCCGGCTTCGCGGCCGGCAACAACCAGGAGTCCTCCTCCGAGTCCACTAACCTGAGCGCCGCCCTCGTCCTGTGGGGCTCCGCGACCGGCGACGCCTCCCTGCGCGACCTCGGCGGCTACCTCCTGGCCACCGAGTCCGACGCCATCGGCCAGTACTGGTTCGACGCCGACCAGCAGGTCTTCCCCGGCTCCTTCGGCCACGACACCGTCGGCATGGTGTGGGGGAGCGGCGGCGCCTACTCCACCTGGTGGACGGCGAACCCCGAGGAGATCCACGGCATCAACACCCTCCCGGTGACCGCCGGGAACGCGCTGCACATGGGCTCCTATCCGGCCGCGATCCGGCGCAACCTGGCCGAGATGGAACGGGAGAACGGCGGCCCGGCCGTCGAATGGCGCGACATCCTCTGGGAGTTCGAGTCGCTCGCCGAACCGGCCCGTGCCAAGGCCCGCTTCGACGCCACCGGCGGGAACTACTCCCCCGAGGCCGGCGAGTCCCGCGCCCACACCTACCACTGGCTGACCACCCTGGACGCGCTCGGCGCCCCCGACGCCACCGTCACCGGATCGATCCCCACCTCGGCGGTCTTCCGCAAGGGCACCGAGCGGACCTACGCCGCCCACAACTACGGCCCCGACCCGGTCACCGTCACCTTCTCCGACGGCAAGTCCCTCACCGTGCCCGCCCGTTCCACCGCCACCGGCACGGGCACCGGCGCCGTCCCCTGCGGGCAGCCCGGCGGCCCCGCCTGCCCCGAGCCGGGCACCGGCGACACCTTCCGGCTCGCGGGCGGCGGCCTGCTGACCACCGCGACCGACACCGCCGCCGGCGGCGACACGATCGCCTCCGCCGACGGCGCCAACCACGACGGCAGCCCCTACCGGCCGCTCGTCTACGAGGCCCGGAACGTGACCGGCGCCCTCACCCCCGGCGCCGCCACCTCCTTCCGCCTCGCGGTGGACGCGGGCACCGCCGTCGGCCTCGGCCAGCAGGTCCGGATCAGCTACGACCTGACCGGCGACGGCACCTTCGAACGCACCGAGACCTACCACTACTTCGCCACCGACCCGGTCCCCGGCTGGGAGCGCTACGACCAGGCCCGGGGCCTGAAGTCCGCCACCGGCACCCTCGGCGACCTGCGCGGCGGCACGGTCCGCCTGGAGGTGTGGAGCGCCATCGGCAACGGCCCGGCCACGGTCAGGACCGGCTCGGCCGACTCGGTCCTGGTCATCCCCTACGACTGAGGAGGGACCGGTACCGGCCTCAGGCCGAGGCCCGGCGCACCAGCGTCGTCGGCGTGATCAGCGGGTCCGGGGCGGGCGCCCCGGACCCGCTGTCGTTCAGGATCCGCATGAGCAGCCGGACCATCAGCCGGCCCATGCCCTCGATGTCCTGGCGGACCGTCGTCAGCGGCGGGTCGGTCCGCTCGGCGATCGACGCCACGTCGTCGAAACCGACCACCGCCACGTCCTCGGGCACCCGCAGCCCCCGCTCCCGCAGCACCCGCAGGGCGCCCGAGGCCATCAGGTCGTTCGCCGCGAACACCCCGTCCACGTCCGGGCGCCGCTCCAGCAGCTCCGCCATCGCCCGCGCGCCGCTCTCCGCCGTGAAGTCGCCCTGGCACAGCAGCGCCGGATCCGGGTCGCCCAGCACGTCCCGGTAACCGTCGGCGCGGTCCGCCGCCGAGGTCTGGTCACGCGGCCCGGCGAGGTGCGCGACGGTCCGGCAGCCCCGGCCGACCAGCAGCCGCACCGCCTCGCGCGCCCCGCCCCGGTTGTCGCAGTCCACGTACGGCAGATCGGGGCCGAGCCCGTCCGTCGGGCGCCCGCCGAGCACCGTCGGGACCTTCGCCCGGCGCAGCACCGCCGCCAGTTCGTCCTCGTCGTGCAGCGAGAAGGCGAGCGCGCCGTCCACGTGGCCGCCGCCGAGATAGCGCGCGATCCGGTCGTGGTCGCCGGTGTCCTCCACCCAGAGCAGCACCAACTGCGAGTCGTGGGCGGTCAGTTCTCGGCTGATGCCGCGCACCTGCTCCTGGAAGAAGGGGTCGGAGAAGATCCGGAACTCCGGCTCCGCGATGACCACGGCCACCGCGTCGTTGCGCCGGGTCACCAGGGTGCGGGCCGCGAGGTTCGGCACGTAGCCGAGCTCCTCGACGGCCCGGCGCACCTTGTCGACCAGCGGGGGGGCGCACCCCGGCACCGCCGTTGACCACCCGGGAGGCCGTCGCCCGCGACACTCCGGCGAGGGCCGCGACGGCCTCCAGGGTCGGGCGGGTCCCCGCCGTCTGCTCGGCCACGTGGGCCCCCTTCATCTGCTCCGGTCCGGGCTCAGGATATCCGGCCGGGCCGGGGGCTTGAGAGCGCTCTCGGGAGGCCCGCCGGACCGGCCGCCGCAGGGGCCGGTCCGGGCGCGGGGCCGATCGGGGGGCAGCTCGGAGGCCGTACCGGTGCGGAGGCGGTGTCAGTTCGGTGCCGGGGCGAAGGAGACGACGCGGGGCTGGTGCAGGACGTCGTCGCCGGAGACGGACGAGGGGGCCAGGAGCAGCCGCCCGTCGGCGTACAGGATCCGGCCCGCCATCGTGCCGTACTCGACCGCCGCCGAGGCGGCCGGGAGGCGCAGCAGGTCCTTCTTCGTGCCCGCGGCGCCGCTCGGGTCGAGGCGGAAGAGGCGGCCCGGGGAGCTCGGCGTCGCCGACTCGTAGGCGACGAGCGCCTTCGGGGACTCGGCGTGCACCGGGTAGAGGCGCCGTCCGCCGTCCGCCTTGACCCCCTGGACGAGCTTCCCGGTCGTGAGGTCGTACGAGCCGACCCGGTCCGTCCCGCCGAGGTGCACCTGCCCGTGCGCGACGAAGGCGCCGGGGCAGGGCTGGAGGTCGGCGTCGATCCCGGCGTCGGCGCAGTGCGTGAAGCCCTTGGGCCGCGCGTCGATGGTGCGGCGCACCTCGCCCCGGGGGCCGAGGGCGACGATCCGCCAGTCGTCGGCGAGCCGGTCGACGTCGAGGAGCGTGTACACCACCGGGTCGACCGAGATCACCCGCTCGATCTTCCTGCCCGGCTCCGTGCGGTGGCGCCAGCGCACCGCGCCGGTGCGCGGGTCGAGTTCGCGGAGCTGGTGGGAGGTCTTCCGGCGGTCGACGTCGAGTCCGCAGGTGGCGGAGACCAGTAGCCGGGCGCCGCCGGCCACCTTGTCGGGGTGGCAGCGGCCCGGTTCCTCGGTGGGGATGCCGAAGAGGCGGGAGCCGTCGGAGACGCGGTACGCGGTGGCCACCATGGACTGCACGACGGCGAGGGTGTCGCCGCTGATGGCGACATGGGTGAGGAAGGTGTCGTCCCGGGTGCCGGTCTGCCGCAGTTCCTTGCTCCAGCCCGGCTTCCCGTTTTTGAGGTCGACCATCAGGAGCCGGTCGCACTTCGCCCCGCGCTCCGCGTCGCTGCTGCGGAGCACGAGGACGATCCGGCCGTCCGGGGCCGGGTTCACCGGCGCCTCGCAGACCGGGGTGGGCAGCGGCAGGTTCCACGCCTCGGTGCCGTCCTCGACGCGGTAGGCGGTGAGTTCGCGGTACAGGGCCTGGACGACGGTGCCGCCGACGAGCCAGGGGGTGTGGACGGGGATGGTCCGGCGCGGCAGGTCGGTCGTGTCGTCGGCGATCCACACGGCGGCCTCGCCCGGACGGCGGGCGTCGGCCAGTTCCTCGGCGCCGGGCACGCGGACCGGGGTGGGGGAGCGGACGGCGGGCGGGCCGGGCGCCGGTGTGGTCGCGGACGTCCCGGGGGCCGGGGTGCCGGGCGGTGCGGCGGCCGGCGGCCGGTCGTGCCCGCGCAGGTACCACCCGGTGCCGGAGACGGCCGCGACCAGCAGGGCGAGTCCGAGCGCGAGGAGCGTCCACCGGTGGTCGCGCCGCCGGCGCGGGGGCTTCGGCGCGGAGCCCGGTGGATACCAGGACGGTGGCGTGTACGACATCGGAGGTCCCCCCGTGGGCCATCAGCGATTCAGAACGAGTTTCTAGAACGGGATTCTGTTCTGCGCGCAGCATAGCGACGGCGGCCCGCCCCCCGGCGCCCGCCCGGCCGGGCGGCGCGGTCAGGCGTCCGGGGCGCTCGGGGCGTCCAGGGAGTCCAGGTCGAGCCGCCAGTCGTGGGAGCGCTGCCAGGTGCCCTTGGGATACTCGAAGGAGACCTCGCCGACCAGGTCGAACCCGGCCCTGCGGCACACCGCGTTCGACGCGGCGTGGTCCACGTGGGGGAACGCGTGCAGACGGCGCCGCGTGCCGCGCGCCGCCGCCCGGACCGCGGCCAGCCGCAGGGCCCCGGCCGCGTATCCGTGGCCGCCGAACTCCGGGAGGATCCCGTACCCCGTCTCGTACACCTCCTCGCCGTTCCACTCCCGCTCCCAGTACCCGACCGAACCGATCGCCGTCCCGCCGAGGCGGACGAGCAGCATCTCGCCGCCGGTGAGCCGCAGATAGCGTTCGTGGCGGTCGGCGACCGCCCGCTCGGTCTCGGGGCCGCCGAGGTGCGCGGTCATCTCGGGGGTGTTCTGGCGGCGCAGGACCGGCAGGCCCGCCGCGGACCAGGGTTCGAGGTGGAGGGAGTTCATGGCGCGGAGGGTACGCCCCGCCACCGACAGGGCAGCTCGCGCGGACGGCCGCCGGGCCGGGCGGGTCAGCCGGGGCGCGCCGTTCACCCGTGGCGGTGGTCCCGTCCCGTACCGGCGCCCCGGCCGCGTCCGGGTGCGGCAGCGTGGCGGTCATGAACGTCCGCCGCACCGCGCTCCCGCTGCTCGCCGTCCTCCTGACCGGCGGCTGCGTGACCCTCCCGCAGGGGGCCGGGCCGCCCGCCCCGACCGGGCCGGCGCCCCGGCCGCCCGCCCTCGCCCCCGCCGACCAGCGGCCCCCGTCCGCCCTGCCGACCCGCCCCGCCCCCGCGAAGCCCCGGGAGGAACTGGCCCGCACCGAACCGGAGCGGGGGAATCCCGCGCCCGTACGGGCTCCGAAGGCACCGGCCGGGCGGGCCGCGGGCGCCGGGACCGGACGCGCCCCGGCACCCCCGGCCCCGCGCGGGCCGACCGCCCGGAAACCGGCCGCGCCCCGCGCACAGCCCCGCGTCCGGCCGCCCGCGCCCCGGACGGCCGGACAGGTCCCCGAGATGCGCCGCCTGTGCGGCGAGGCGGTCCGCGTCGGAGCGCCGATGGGCGCGGCCGAACTCTGCCGGGAGATGTACGGACGCTGACGGCGGGGCCGCGCGGGGCGGGGCGGCCACGGGCCCGGCGGCCCGCACCCGGGAGTGACGCGCCCGCGCGGGGGTCAGGCGGCGGGTGCCGGGTGCGGGCGGAGGACCATCAGGGAGTCCTCCCGGGCCGCCACCATGGCGAAGGGGAACCGGTCGAGTTCGAGGCAGAGCGCCACGTCGTCCGGGTGCGAGCCCTCCCGTACGCCCTCCCGCAGCTCGGCGGCGGCGCGCGACGCGCCGGCCCGGCGCAGGAACCCGGCCGGATCGGCCTCCTCCCCGGCTGCCCGCCGCGCGATGTACCGCGCGCACGCCAGGTCCTCCTCGGCCCGCCCCTCCTCGCCGGTCACCACGAAGGTCACCCGCTGCTCCCCGAGGTCCCGCAGGAACCGGGCGGTCGCCTCCGCCACCACGAAGCCGGCGCACAGCACCGTCGACGCCCCCGCGACCGCGAGGGCGCCGACCGTCCCCGCCGTCGTCTTCTGCACGACGGTCCGCCCGGCGAGGTCGGCGGAGCGCAGCAGGGCGGGCGAGTTGACCGCGTCGAAACCGGCCGCCGGAGCACCGTCCTTGAGCGCCAGCCACTCCGGGTGGCGCGCCTTCAGCGCCAGGGCCCCGTCGAGCGAGGGGGCGAGGACGACCTTCTCCGCGCCCCGGCCGAAGAGCCACGCGGCGACGGTGAAGGCGCGCATCACGTCCACCACGACGGCGGTGGAGGGGGTGTCGGTCAGCTCGGCGATGCCGAGGAAGCGAGCGTCCATCCGGTCATGATCGCGCCCGGGAGCGCCCGGGGGAACCCGTCCGGTGACGGGCGTCACCCTACGGGAACCAGGGAGTGTGAGCCACGTCACTGATTCCGGGTTTCCCCTTTGCGTTATCCCCGTCCCCGGCGGAGGCTCTCCCAGGCGCAAGGAGTTCCGGCGACGGGACAACGGGCGAGAACGAGGACGGACAGCATGCAGCGGACCACGGACACCGACCAGACCGCGGAGTGGATACGAGCGGCCCAGTACGGCGACCCCTGGGCGTGCGACCGGCTCCTCGCCGCCCACCGGCCGCTCGTCCAGGGCCTCCTCCAGCGCGTTCTTGTCGGCCGCGCCGCCGACGCGGCCACGGCCGACACCCTGCGCCGCGCGCACGCCTCGCTCCACACGCTCCCCTCCCCGGAGTCCTTCCGCCCCTGGCTCGTCGCCCTCGCCGTCGACGCGGCCCTCGGCCGCGCCGCCGCCGACCCCGGCGCGGCCGCCGGCTGGCTCGACGTCCAGGACGCGCTGCTGGCCGCCCTCGGCGCACTGGAGGAGGAGGGCCGGCTCCTGCGGTACGAGACGGCCGCCGCGCTGCGCTGGTCGCCCGAGGACACCGCCCTGGCCGTCGGGACCGCCCGCGACCGGCTCGCCGCCGCCCGGTCGGTGGCCGGCGCGCTCGCCCACCCCCGGCGCTGCCCCGGGCTGCACGCGCTCACCGGCGGCTGGGACGGCCGCCCCGCCCCGGCCTGGCGCGACCACCTCGCCGCGCACACCACCGCCTGCGGCCCCTGCGCCACGGGCGTCCACGCGCCCGCCCCCGGCTTCGCCCCCGCGGCCCCTCACGCCGCCCCGTACCCGACCGCCGGAGCCGTACAGGAGCAGGCGCACCCCCTGTATCCCGTCGCCGGAGCCGTACGGGAGCCGGTCCACGCCCCGTACCCCGTCGCCGAAGCCGTACAGGAGCAGGCGCACGCCCCGTACCCCGCCGCCGGAGCCGTACGGGAGCAAGCGTCCGACGCGTACGGCCCCGGGGATGCGTACGACCTCGGGGACGCCTACGACCTCGGGGGGCCCGAAGCGGTCGGGGCGGGTGTCGAGCCGGTCGCCGTGCGGGGCGGCGGGCGGCGCGGCAACCGGGCCGACCTCCGGCGCCGCCGCCAGGAGCGGGACCGGAGCAAGCGGCGCGCCGCCGTCGCGGCCGGCATCGCCGTGGTCGCGGTGACCGGCGGCGTCTTCGCGCTCCAGCCCGGACGCGGCGAGGAGGAGCTCCTGGAGGCGAACGGGGCCGCCGTCCCCGCCGCCCCCGACCTCCCGCTCAGCCACTCCCCGGACGGCCGTACCGGCGGCCCCGCCACCGCCTCCGCGCCGCCCACCGCCCCGGCGTCCGCGCCGGGCGCGAAGGCCGGCAAGGCAGCCAAGCCCTCGCCCACCACGGCGACCCCCACCCCCGCGCCCACCACCGCGTCTCCCGCCCCCGCGCCGAAGAAGACCGCCGCCCCCACCGCCGCCCCCCGGCCCACCCGCACCGCCGAGGCGCCGTCCAAGGGCACCGGCGCGGGCACCGGCAGCCGGCGCGCCACCGGCGACAGCTCGGCGGCGGACCAGGTGATCGCCCTCGTCAACGCCGAACGCGCCAAGGCGGGCTGCGGCCCGCTCACCGCCAACGCCACCCTCACCCGCGCCGCCCAGGGCCACTCCGACGACATGGCCGCCCGGGACTTCTTCGACCACACCGACCCGGACGGCGACGGCCCGGGGGAGCGGGTCACGGCCGCCGGGTACCCCTGGACCACCTACGGCGAGAACATCGCCAGGGGCCAGACCACCCCCGAGCAGGTCATGGAGGGCTGGATGAACAGCCAGGGCCACCGCGAGAACATCCTCAACTGCTCCTTCAAGGAGATCGGCGTCGGCGTCCAGAAGGACGGCGGCCCCTACTGGACGCAGGTCTTCGGCGCCCGCTGACCCGGACGGGGCACGAAGACGCGGCGCCGCATCCGGACGGCCGGGTCCGGCGGAAGGAAGGGGTGTGCGGGGCGGTACGCGGCCCCGCGCACGCCGCCCCTCCTCCCGCCCGGAAGCGAACCGCCACCGTGACCGACACCGCCCCCTCCCCGGCCTTCCCGCGCATCGCCGTCGTCCTCTTCACCGCCGACCTCCGGGTGCACGACCACCCGCCGCTGCGCGCGGCCCACGACTCCGCCGACGCCGTCGTCCCGCTGTTCGTGCGGGACCCGGCCGTCGACCGGGCCGGGTTCGCCGCGCCCAACCGGCTCGCCTTCCTCGCCGACTGCCTGGCCGACCTCGACCGCTCGCTGCGGGAGCGCGGCGGCCGGCTCGTCATGCGGAGCGGGGACACGGTGGCCGAGGTGTGCCGGATCGCCCGGCAGACCGGCGCGGACGAGGTGCACGTCTCGGCCGGGCCCACCGCCTTCGCCCGCGCCCGCGAGCTGCGGCTGCGCCGGGCCCTGGAGGCGGACGGCCGCCGGCTGTACGCGCACGACGGCGTCGGGTCCGTCGTGCCGCCCGGCGAGGTGGCGCCGCAGGGGTCCGGCCACTACGCCGTCTTCACCCCGTACTTCCGCCGCTGGGCCGACCGGCCCGCGCGGACCCCGCTGGCCGCCCCGCGCGCCCTGCGGGTCCCGCCGGAGCCGCGCTCCGACCCGCTGCCGTCGCGGGCCGGCGTGCCCGGGGTGTCGGCGGGACTGGCCGCCGGCGGCGAGACGGAGGCGCGGCGGCGGCTGCGGTCCTGGCTGTCCCGGTCCCTCGACGCCTACGAGGAGCGCCACGACGTGCTCGACGACCGGGCGGGCCACGGCACCTCCCGGCTCTCCCCGTACCTCCACTTCGGGGCGCTCTCCCCGGTGGAGGCCGTGCACCGGGCCCGGGCGCGCGGCGGCGCGGGCGCCGAGGCGTTCGTCCGCCAGCTGTGCTGGCGCGACTTCCACCAGCAGGTCCTCGCCGCCCGCCCCGACGCGGCCCGCGCCGACTACCGGCCCGGCCGGGGGGTGTGGCGCAGCGGCCGGGAGGCGGAGCGGGACCTGCGGGCCTGGCGCGCGGGCCGGACCGGCTATCCGCTGGTCGACGCGGGCATGCGGCAGCTCGCCCACGAGGGGTGGATGCACAACCGGGCCCGGCTCGTCACCGCCTCCTTCCTCACCAAGACGCTCCTGCTGGACTGGCGCGACGGGGCCCGGCACTTCCTGGACCTGCTGGCCGACGGCGACGTGGCCAACAACCAGCTCAACTGGCAGTGGGTCGCCGGCACCGGCACGGACACCCGCCCGAACCGGGTCCTCAACCCCGTCCGGCAGGCCCAGAGGTACGACCCCGACGGGGCGTACGCGCGCCGCTGGCTCCCCGAACTGGCCGGGCTCGCCGCCCCCGCCGTCCACGAGCCGTGGCGGCTCACCGGGCTCGACCGGGCCGCGTACGACTACCCGGACCCGCTGGTCCCCCTCGCCGACGGCCTCGCCCGCTTCCGCGCGGCGCACGACGCCGCCTGACCCGCCCGGCCCCTCCGGCACCCGGCCGGTGCGGGAACGGTGCGGGAACGGGGCACGGCGGAGCGGCGGGGACCCGGCGGGGCCCAGCGGCCGTGCGGCGTGGCAGACTTCGGGGCCCATCGACCCCCGTCGGCAGGAGGCGTTCTTCTATGTCCGCAGGACCCCGGTCCGCCGCCGCCCGGACGCTGCTGCTGCGGTCCGGGACCGAGGCGCCGGCCGGCGCCGTGCTCCTGCTGCACGGCGGCCGCGAGGACGGCCTGGAGGCACCGCCGCTGCTGAACCTGCCCGCGCTGCGGATGCGGCCCTTCGCGCAGGCCGTCCGGCGGGCCGCGCGCGGCCGCTCCGTGCTCGTCGCCGAGGCCCGCTACCGGCACCGGGGCTGGAACGGCGAGCGGGCCGACCCCGCCCGGGACGCCGAGGAGGCGCTGGCCCGGCTGCGGGCCCGCTTCGGCGCCGTCCCGGTGGTACTGGTCGGCCATTCCATGGGCGGCCGGGCGGCGCTCGCCGCCGCCGGGGACCCGGCCGTCCGGGGTGTGGTGGCCCTCGCGCCCTGGTGCCCGCCCGACGAGCCCGTCGCCCACCTCGCCGGACGGCGGCTCTACCTGCTCCACGACGAGACGGACCGGATCACGGCCGCCCGGGAGTCCTGGGCGTTCGTCTGCCGGGCCCGCGAGGCGGGCGCGGACGCGACCGGCATCCCCATGCCCTCCGGCGGCCACACCATGCTGCGCGGCGCCGCGCTGTGGCACCGGCGCACCGCCGTCCTCGCCCTGGAGACCCTGGTACGGCCCCGGCCCTGACGGCCCGTCCGGTGCTCAGGCCCCCGCGCGGGCGGTGGCCCCGTCCTCGTCCCCGTACCGCCGGGAGAGCAGGTCCAGCGCCTCCCGCAGCCCCGTCGGGCGGACCGTGCCCGGGGCGGGGGTCCGGCCCGCCCAGCCGGGCCCGGCGAGCAGCACCAGCGGCGCGGTCCTGGCGCCCCGCAGGCCGAAGCCGGTCGAGGCGACGTGCCGGGCGAGCGCGTGGTCGGCGGTGGAGCGGGCCTGCGCCCACAGCGCCACGGCGGCCGGACCGGTCCTGCGCACGGCGGCGTCCAGCGCCTCGGCCGGCACGGCGGCGCCGAACATCCGCACCGGCAGGCCCCGTTCGGCCAGTCCGGCGGCGAGCGCCTCCAGCGGCAGGGTGTGCTGCTCCGCCGGGGCACAGGCCAGCAGTACGGGACCCGCCCCCGGGTGCCGGACGCGCCCCGTCACGGCGGCCCGCCGCAGCGCGGTCGACACGTGCCAGGACAGCAGGTGCTCGACCTCCACGTACCGGTCGCCGGAGGACTCCCAGGTGCGGCCCACGGCGTGCAGCGCGGGCATCATGAGCTCCTCCCAGGCGGTCACCGGCCCGTGCTCCGCCACCGCCTCGGAGAGCAGCGCCTCCAGGGCGGGCCCGTCGAGCCGGACGGCGGCCCGCGCCAGCCCCCGGTGCCCGGCCCGCACCTCCCCGGTCGGCGGCGGCGCGCGCACCGGCTCCGGGGGCTCCGGGGGCGCGGTGGGCTCCGGGGGCGCGCCGAGGGCCGTCCGGGCGGCCTCGGCGGGCGGCACCCCGGCGGCCGTCAGCCGGCACATCTCCTCCAGGACGGCGACGTCCCGGGGCGCCCAGCGGCGGTGCCGGCCGTCGGCCCGGACGGCGGGCCCGATGCCGTACCGCCGGTCCCAGGAGCGCACGGTGGTGGGGGAGACGCCCAGGCGCCGGGCGAGGGCGCCGGTGGTGATGCCGGCCCCGCCGGCTCCTTCGGTCACGGGGCCACCCTACGGCGCGGCGGTGTGCGGGCGGTGCGGGGCGACCGATTCGCGGAAACGGTCATATCGGGACAGGATCGGCGGTGAGAGGGCGTGCGACGATGCCCCCGCGCGGTCGTGAGGACACGCTCCCCCGCCCGGCGCGCGGTTCGAGGAGGCGGTCTTGTCCGAGCTCATCGTGATCGGTTACGGGGACCGTGCCGGGGCCGAGGCGGCCCTCGCCACGGTGCAGGACCTCCAGCGGGACCAGATCGTCCGGCTCAACGGCCTGGCGGTCGTCTCCGTCGACGAGGAGGGCCGCACCCACGTCGACACCTCCAACCGGGTCGTCGGCGTCACCGCCGCCACCGGCGCCCTGTGGGGCACCATCTTCGGCATCCTCTTCCTCGTCCCGGCCGTCGGCGCCCTGACCGGGGCCGCGCTCGGCGGACTCGTCGGGCGGCTCAGTCAGTCCGGGATCGACGACCGCTTCCGGGAGCAGGTCGGCGACCTGCTGCGCCCCGGCTCCGCCGCCGTCGTGCTGATGGCCGGGAAGCTCACCGAGGACAAGTTCACCGCGGCGATGCAGCGGCACGGCGGCACCGTCCTGAAGACCTCGCTCAGCGACGAGGACGAGAAGGACCTCGCCGAGCGGCTCGCCGGCCCCGACTGAGACGACCCGGGGCCGGGGGAAGACCCCGGCCGAGACCCCGGCCCCCTCTTCCGGGCGAGCCCGCCCGGCCGACAGGAAGGCAGTCCCATGGATCCCGTGCTCAGCGGTGAGACCCTCGCGAAGCTGCGCCGGCCCCGGCCGTACCCGGCCGTCTCTCTGGTGATGCCGACGCACCGGCGCGAACCCGACAACGCCCAGGACCCGGTGCGCCTGCGCAACCTCCTGGCCGAGGCGGAGAAGGCCCTCACCGGCGACCCCGACGTGCCGCGCGAACGGCGGCTCGACATCCTCGACCAGCTCGGCCGCGCCGCCGCCGAGACCGACCTCGCGCACGCCGAGGACGGCCTGGTGATCTACGCGGCCCAGGGCGAGCACCAGGTGTGGTCGCTGCCCCGCACGGTTCCCGAGCGGGTGGTCCTCTCGGACACCTTCCTCACCCGCAACCTGGTCGCCGCGCACGCCGCCGAGCAGCCCTCCTGGGCGCTGGCCGTCGCCGCCGACCGGGTCTCGCTGTGGAGCGGCGACCCGGAGCGGACCGTCGAGTCCACCCGGGAGGGCTTCCCGCTCACCCGCGACCTGGAGGACCCCGACGCCGAGCGCAAGGAGCGGATCGGCGACCTCCCCAGCACCTGGCAGGACGAGGCCGCCCGGCAGTTCCTGCGCGACGCCCACGAGAAGCTGCGGGCCGTCCTCGCCTCCGACCCCCGCCCGCTGTACGTGCTCGGCTCCGCGCCCGCCCTCGCGCTCCTGGAGGAGCTGGGCCCGCTCGCCCCCGAGACCGTGCGGGTCCCGCACGGCGGCCTCGCCGACGGGCCGGCCGCCGCCGTCCACGACGCCGTCGAACCGGCCCGCGCCGAGCGCGCCGCCGCCGCGGTCTCCGCGCTCTCCGCCGAACTCGACGCGGCCCGGGGCCGGCGCGAGTTCGCCGGCGGCATCGACGAGGTGTGGCGCGCGGCCCAGGAGGGCCGGGCCCGGCTGGTCGCCGTCGAGGACGACTACCGGACGGTCGTCCGCGAGGAGGGCGGCCACCTGGAGCCGGCCGGGCCCGACGACCCGGGCGCCCGGGACGACATGGTCGACGAGATCGTGGAACGGGCCCTGGACACCGGCGCCGAGGTGCGGTTCGTCCCCGGCGGCGCCCTCGCGGGGGAGGGGCACGTCGCGGCGGTGCTGCGCTACTGACGGCCGCCCGCGCGGCGGAGCGCCGGGCGCGGCCCGCGCCCGGCGCCGCTGTATAGGCTGCCCGGATGGCCGGTGCACAGGAGCAGCAGGAACAGCGGGAGGCGCCCGGCGCCGCCGGAGCGGCGGCGGGCGGGGACGACGTCGGGCTCCAGCGGTTCGCCGTGGCGCTGCGCCGCACCCTCGGCGAGGTCAACCGGGTGGTGCACGGCTTCGCCGCCGACCAGCGGCTGCACCCCACCGACGTGCAGGCCCTGTCGTTCGTCCTGGACCACGACGGCCCGGTCACCCCGGGTCTGCTCCGCACCCACCTGGGGCTGACCTCGGGCGCGGTCACCGCCTGCCTCGACCGGCTGGAGAAGGCCGGGCACATCCGGCGCACCCGGGAGAGCGCGGACCGCCGGGTGGTGCACGTCGAGTACGCCGCAGGGGCGATGGCCGTCGCCCGCGACCACTTCCGGCCGCTGGCCGAGGCGACCGAGAAGGCCCGCGCCCGCTTCGACGACGACGAACTCGCCACGGTGCTGCGCTTCCTGGAGGCCCTCAACACCGAGCTGGCCGACCTGCGGGTGCCCCGCCGCTGACCCGCCGCCCGTTCGTGCGGGCGCGGGTGCATCCGCGTGCCGCCCTCCGGTGGAAGGGGGTGTGCGAGGCGCTCCGGTCCTCGTGCTTCAATGTGCCGCAACATCTCTCAATCATTGAGATTCTTTTGGATCGAGATATTGGGGGAGCGTGCGACACGCCGAGCCCACCCACCTTCCCGGGAGCCACCCCATGCCCGCAGCCCCGCCCTGGACCCGCCGACTGCTGCCCCTGCTACTGGTGGCCGTCTGGCTCGTCGTCGGCGGCGCCCTCGGCCCCTACGCGGGCCGCCTCGGGGAGGTCGCCACCAACGACCAGGCCGCCTTCCTGCCCCGCAGCGCCGAGTCCACCCGCGTCCTGGAGGCCCAGGCGGCCTTCCGCCAGGAGGAGTCCCTCCCCGCGATCGTCGTCTGGACCTCCCCCGGCGGACGGCCCCTCGACCAGGCCGCCGCGGGCGCCGCCACCCGCGCCCTCGCCGCCCTCGACGGCACCCCCGGCGTCGTCGGCGCGCCGTCCCCCGCCCTGCCTTCCGAGGACGGCGAGGCCCTGCGCGCCGTCGTCCCGCTCCGCCCCGACCTCGGCGACGCGCTCCCCGACACCCTGGACCGGATCGAGAAGGCCGCCGCGGCCGTGCCCGGCACCGAGACCTGGATCGGCGGCCCCGCCGCCAGCCGCGCCGACCTCTCCGACGCCTTCGCCGGCATCGACGGCCTCCTCCTCGGCGTGGCCCTCGCCACCGTCCTGGTCATCCTGCTGCTGGTCTACCGCAGCGTCCTGCTCCCCCTGGTGATCATCCTGGGCGCGGTCTTCTCCCTCGCCCTCGCCTGCGCCGTCGTCTACGTCCTCGCCGACCACGACGTCGTCCGCGTCGACGGCCAGGTCCAGGGCATCCTCTCCATCCTCGTCATCGGCGCCGCCACCGACTACGCCCTCCTCCTCGCCGCCCGCTACCGGGAGGAGCTCGGCGCCCGGGACGGGGCCGACCGCACCGCCGCCATGCGCGCCGCCCTGCGCCAGTCCGCCGGGCCGATCGCCGCCAGCGCCGCCACCGTCGCCCTCGGCCTCCTCGCCCTCCTCCTCAGCGACCTCACCAACAACCGCGCCCTCGGCCCCGTCGGCGCCATCGGCATCGCCTGCGCCGTCCTCAGCACCCTCACCTTCCTGCCCGCCGTCCTCGTCCTCCTGGGCCGCGCCGCCTACTGGCCCGCCCGCCCCAAGGCCGCCGACGCCCACCCGCTCTGGCACCGGATCGCCGGCTTCGTCGACCGCTCCCCGCGCCGCCTCTGGGCCGGCTCCCTGGTCGCCCTCCTCGCCTGCTCCGCCTTCGCCCTCACCCTCGACTCCAAGGGCGTCCCCTTCGACGAGATCTTCGTCAAGGACGCCCCCTCCGTCGCCGCCCAGCAGCGCCTCGCCGCCCACTTCCCCGGCGGCGCCGGAAACCCGGCCGTCGTCCTCGCCTCCGCCGCCTCCGCCGACCGGGTGAGGACCACCGCCGAGGGCGTCGACGGCGTCGCCTCCGCCGCCGTCGCCACCACCCCGCCGCCCGGCCCCGCCCGCCCCCTCGTCGCGGACGGCCGGGTCCGCGTCGACGTCACCCTCGACGACCCCGCCGACAGCGACGCCGCCAAGGAGACCGTCGCCCGGCTGCGCACCGCCCTGCACGCCGTGCCCGGCGCGGACGCCCTCGTCGGCGGCACCACCGCCCAGCAGTACGACACCCGCCTCACCGCCGAACGGGACCGCGCCCTCATCGTCCCCGTCGTCCTCGCGGTCATCCTCCTGATCCTCGTCGGACTGCTCCGCTCGCTGCTGCTGCCGCTGCTCCTGGTGGCCACCGTCGCCCTCAACTTCGCCGCCACCCTCGGCGTCGCCGCCCTCGTCTTCGAGCACCTGCTCGGCTTCACCGGCACCGACCCCGCCGTGCCCCTCTACGGCTTCGTCTTCCTCGTCGCCCTCGGCGTCGACTACAACATCTTCCTGATGTCCCGGGTCCGCGAGGAGACCGCGCTGCACGGCACCCGCGAGGGCATCCGGCGCGGCCTCGTCGCCACCGGCGGCGTCATCACCTCCGCCGGCGTCGTCCTCGCCGCCACCTTCGCCGCCCTCGGCGTCATCCCCCTCGCGTTCCTCGTGCAGATCGCCTTCATCGTCGCCTTCGGCGTCCTGCTCGACACGCTCGTCGTCCGCTCCCTCCTCGTCCCGGCCCTCGTCCGCGACCTCGGAGCGGTCGTCTGGTGGCCCGGGGCGCTGCGCCGCCGCCCCTGACCCGCCCCCCCGGGTGGGCGGCGGCCCGTCACGGTCCGCCGTCCACCCGGAACGCCAGCATCGCCGTGTCGTCCCGGTGGTCCGAGAGCCCCTGGAGGATGCGCAGGAAGTCCGGCAGCTCCCGGCGGCGGCAGAGCATCGCCTCGTGCGCCAGCCGGCGCTGCCCCTCGTCGATCGGCGCCGCCGGCGTCTCGATCAGGCCGTCGGTGTACAGCAGCAGGGTGTCGCCGGGGCGCAGCAGCCGGGTGTGGGTCGTCCGGGGCAGGGCGGCGGCCACGCAGAGCGGCGGGTCCGCCGCCCCCGGCAGGAAGAAGGCGTCGCCGCGCGCCGGGACGACCAGCGGCGGCGGATGCCCGGCGCTCGACCAGGCCAGCAGCCACGTGCCGTCCGGGCGCCGCCGCAGCGTCGTGTGCAGCGCGGTCGCCAGCGCGGCCGTGTCCAGACCGGCCGCCACCTGGTCCAGCCGGCCCAGCACCGAGTCCGGCGGGGCCGCCCCCGCCGCGTAGGCCAGCGCCCGCATCATGCTCCGCATCTGCCCCATCGCCGTCGCCGCCGTCAGGTCGTGCCCGGCCACGTCCCCGATGTCGAGCGCCAGCGTGCCGTCCGGCAGCGTGAAGGCGTCGTACCAGTCCCCGCCGATCTCCCCGCTGGAGCTGGCCGGCTGGTAGCGGGCGGCCAGCCGGCCGCCCGCCACCGGCGGCGGCTCGGTCAGGTGGGCCCGCTGGAGCCCGAGCGCGGTCAGCCGCGCCTGCTGGAGGTCGAGCACCTTCCGGATCGGCCGCTGCGCGTGGTGCAGCACCTCCCGCAGCAGCTCGGTCTCGGCCGGTCCCGGCACCGGCGTGTCGCCGTTGGAGCTGGTGGCGGCGTACCCCAGCACCCGGTCGTCCACGATCAGCGGGATCAGGGTGAGGCTGGTCGCCCCCGAGACCCGCAGCCACCGCTCGCTCACCGTCGGCACCAGGCCGGGCGGCACGGGCGCGCCGGGCTCCAGCCGGAAGGTGACCGGCGCCCGGCGGTCCAGCACCTCCCGCACCACCGGGGTCACCGTCACCCGCTGCCCGCGCAGCGCGGGCGGGGCGGGCAGCCCCGGCCGCGTCGCCGACGCGATCCGGCGGGCGGTGACCTCCGCGTGCTGCGGCGGCGGCCATTCGTCGTGCGACAGCAGCAGGACCAGGCAGGCGTCGGTCAGCTCCGGCACCACCACCTTCACCACCTCGGCGAACGCCTCGTGCAGGCTCGCCCCCGACACCGCCGCCACCTGGGCGAGCAGCCGCTCGCGCAGCTGGCTGCCCCAGGCGTCCTCCACGTCGGCCGTCGCCACCACCCACTCGGCGACCCGGTCGTCCCGCAGCACCGGCACGGAGCGGGTCGAGACGTGCCGGTACGAGCCGTCCGCCGCCCGCACCCGGAAGACGCTCTCGAAGACGTCGGGCGGCCCGCCGCCCAGGGCCCGCCGCCACGCCGCGCCCAGCTTCTCCCGGTCGCGCGGGTGGATGCGGTCGTACCACTCCTTGTCGGCGCGCGGCAGCCAGGGCGCGCCGGTCAGCCGCTCCCAGCCGGGGACGATCTCCTCCATCGCGCCGTCGTCCCGCAGCACCCACACCATCTGCGAGATCGCCGACACCAGCGCCTCGTACCGCTGGAACGCCCGGGTCTCGGCCGTGGTGTCCATGGCGACCACGAGGATGCCGGGGCCCTCGGCGGTGGTGACCGGGCTGCACGAGTAGACGAAGTGCCGGGCCTGGCCGGTGGACCCCGGGTCGGTCCGCCGCTCGCCGACGACCTGCCGGGCCCGCCCGGTGGCCCGGACGGAGTCGACGACGGCGAGGAAGCGGTGCGCGTCCGGGTCGGGGAAGGCGGCCCGGGCGGGCCGGCCGATCGGCCGGACGCCGAAGAGCCGGGTGAAGGCGGAGTTCGTGTACACCAGCCGGTCCTCGGGCCCGGCGAGCACCGCCACGGCGGCGACGGCCCCGTCGAACGCCCCCGGATCCACCAGCCGCCCCGGGCTCGCCGGCCGGCCCGCGCCCGGGGCACGGCCGGGCGGGTCCGGGGCGGCCGCGTCGGCGTGGGTGCCGGTCATCGGGGGGCCGCCGGAGGTGGGGGCGGGGTCCGTACGGGCTCCGCCGCGCCCCTCGTATCCGCTCCCGTCGCGCTCATCACGCCTTCATCATCACCGCGCGGACGGTTCCCGGCCCGCCGCCGGGGCCGCCCGTGCCGCCGTACGGTCCGGTTCCGGCGTGGTTGACGCGCGTCGACCCGGCGGGCCACCCTTCCTCCGAAAGGCGTTAGATGACAGATGCATGACACCCCTGTGCGGTGTCCCGCATGCCGTTCACCCGAGGTGGAGGTCCGCCCGATGCTCCTGCACGCCCGCGCCCCCGGTTCCGCCCTCTCCAGGCTGCTGCTCGCCCTCGTCCTGCTGGTCTCCGGCCTCGCCGGCGTCGTGGCCGGGGCCGGTGAGGCCCGCGCCGACGGCTGCTACACCTGGTCGCGCACCCTCTCCCAGGGGGCGACCGGCGCCGATGTGACCCAGCTCCAGATCCGTGTCGCCGGCTACCCCGGCTACGGCGGCGTGCTCGCGGTCGACGGCTCGTACGGGCCCGCGACCGCCGCCGCCGTCAAGCGCTTCCAGTCCGCCTACGGCCTGGCCGCCGACGGCGTCGCCGGACCGGCGACCTTCAGCAAGATCTACGCCCTCCAGGACGACGACTGCACACCGGTCCACTTCACCTACGCCGAGCTGAACACCTGCAACGGCACCTGGGCCGGCGGCGCGGTGAGCGCGGCCACGGCGAAGTCCAACGCCCTGCGCACCATGTGGAAGCTGGAGGCGCTCCGGCACGCCCTGGGCGACCAGCCGATCCGGGTCACCAGCGGCTTCCGCAGTACCTCCTGCAACGCGGCGGTCGGCGGCGCCTCGAACAGCCGGCACCTGTACGGCGACGCGGCCGACCTCGGCGCGGGCCCGAACAGTCTGTGCGCGTTCGTGAAGCAGGCCCGCAACCACGGCTTCAACGGCATCCTCGGCCCGGGCTACCCCGGCCACTCCGACCACGCCCACGTCGACCACCGGCCCAGCCGCTACTGGTCCGCCTCCGGCTGCGGCGTCTGAGCCCGCGCGCGGCCCCGGGCCCGGTCCCGCCGGGTCCGGGGCCGCGCCCGGCTCAGTAGGTGACGCCCACGTGGGCCAGGGCCTGCTTCAGGAGCACGCCGTGGCCGCCGGGCATCTCGCCCTGGACGGCGGCGGAGGCCGCCTCGTGGGGGGTGAACCAGACGAGGTCGAGCGCGTCCTGCCGGGGGCGGCAGTCGCCGCTGACCGGCACGATGTAGGCGAGCGACACCGCGTGCTGGCGGGGGTCGTGGAACGGGGTGATGCCGGCCGTCGGGAAGTACTCCGCGACGGTGAACGGCTGGAGCGCGGCGGGCACCCGGGGGAGCGCGACCGGTCCGAGGTCCTTCTCCAGGTGCCGCAGCAGGGCGTCCCGGACGCGCTCGTGGTGCATCACGCGTCCGGAGACGAGCGTGCGGTTGATCGTGCCGTCGGCGCCGATGCGGAGCAGCAGTCCGATGCTCGTGACCTCACCGCTGTCGTCCACCCGGACCGGCACCGCGTCGACGTAGAGGATCGGCATCCGGGCGCGGGCCGTCTCCAGCTCGTCCGAGGTCATCCAGCCGGGCGTGGTCTCAGTCATGTCAGACATCGCCTGATCATACTTACCCCGGGGGCCTCCCGGTCGCGATTCCGGCATCCGCCTGTCGGGTGGGACGGGTGGGGCGAGAGGGTTCCGCGGCCGGGTCAAGAGCGGTAAAAATCCCGGGAATTGGTCTAGTCCAAGTGGGCTCCGGGTGGGCAGGGGAAACGCGTGCGGACCGGCCGAACAGGTCTAGTCCAGTCTTCGTCGGGATGCTTGACCCGCCTTCGCGCCGCCGCCTATCCAGTACCCGGCACCCCGTCGGCCTCCCACCCGGCGGGGGCCCACCGCCCACCCCTCACACCCTTGGGACGACCGATATGAGAAGCACGCGCCCCCTCCGGGCGATCCTCGCCGCCGTCACCACCGTCGTGGCCGCGGCCGGACTGACCGCCCTCGGCGGCGGCTCCGCCCAGGCCGCGACGCCGCTGCCGAACCGGGTCTTCGCCCCGTACTTCGAGGCGTGGACCGGCGAGAGCCCCGCCGCCCTCTCCGCCCAGTCCGGCGCCAAGCACCTGACGATGGCGTTCCTCCAGACCGCCACCAAGGGCTCCTGCACGCCGTACTGGAACGGCGACACGGGCATGCCGATCTCCTCCGCCGTCTTCGGCGCCGACATCAAGACGATGCAGGCGCGCGGCGGGGACGTCATCCCCTCCTTCGGCGGCTACACCGCCGACACCACCGGCACCGAGATCGCCGACAGCTGCACCGACGTCAACCAGATCGCCGACGCGTACGAGAAGGTCCTCACGACCTACGACGTGACGCGCCTCGACATGGACATCGAGGTCGACGCCCTCGACAACAGCGCCGGCGTCGACCGCCGCAACAAGGCCATCAAGGTCCTCCAGGACCGCGCCGCCGCCTCCGGCCGCACCCTGGAGATCTCGTACACCCTGCCGACCACCCCCAACGGCCTCGCGGCCAGCGGTCTCGCGCTCCTCAAGAACGCGGTGAGCAACGGCGCCCGGGTCGACGTCGTCAACATGATGACCTTCGACTACTACGACAACGCCGCCCACGACATGGCCAAGGACACCCAGACCGCCGGCCAGGGCCTCTACAACCAGCTCGCCAAGCTCTACCCGGCCAAGACCCCCGCCCAGCTGTGGGGCATGGTCGGCATCACCGAGATGATCGGCGTCGACGACTTCGGCCCCGCCGAGACCTTCACCCTCGCCAACGCCCGCACCGTCTACGACTGGGCCGTCTCCAAGGGCATCAACACCCTCTCCTTCTGGGCGCTCCAGCGTGACAACGGCGGCTGCCCCGGCGGCGCCGCCGCCGACAACTGCTCCGGCATCGCCCAGAACACCTGGGACTTCAGCCACATCTTCGCGCCCTTCACCGGCGGCACCACCGCGCCCGCCGACGACTTCTCCGTCGCCGCCGCCCCCGCCGCCGGCACCGTGACGGCCGGCTCCGCCGCCACCGCGACCGTCAGCACCGCCGTCACCGCCGGTGCCGCCCAGTCGGTCTCCCTCAGCGCCGCCGGCCTCCCCGCCGGCGTCACCGCGAGCTTCAGCCCCGCCTCGGTCACCGCCGGCGGCTCCGCCACCCTGACCCTGACCACCAGCGCGTCGGCGGTCTCGGGCACCTACCCGATCACGGTCACCGCGGCCGGTCCGTCCGCCGCGCACACCGCGACCTACACCCTGACGATCACCGGCGGCAACGGCAGCCAGTGCACCGCCGCCCCGTGGGCCAAGACCACCACCTACACCGGCGGCCAGACCGTCTCGCACCAGGGCCACCACTGGAAGGCCAAGTGGTGGACGCTGGGCGAGGAGCCCGGCACCACCGGCCAGTGGGGCGTCTGGCAGGACCTCGGCGCCTGCTGACGACCGCTCCGCCACCACCGGTCGCCCCCGCCCTCCCCGAGGGCGGGGGCGACCGCCGTCGCTACTTGACCGAGCCCGCCATCACCCCGCGCACGAAGTGCTTCTGGAAGGCGAAGAACACCACCAGCGGCACGATCAGCGACAGGAACGCCCCCGGGGCCAGGACCCCGATGTTGCTGCCGAACTGCCGCATCTGCGACTGGAGCGCCACCGTCAGCGGCTGCGACCCGCCGTCCGCGAAGAGCAGCGCCACCAGCATGTCGTTCCACACCCACAGGAACTGGAAGATCGCCAGACTGGCCAGCGCGGGCCGCCCCAGCGGCAGCACCAGCCGCAGGAAGATCCGCGCCTCGCTCCCGCCGTCCAGCCGCGCCGCCTCCAGCATCTCCCGGGGGATCTCCGCGAAGAAGTTCCGCAGCAGGAAGACGCCGAACGGCAGTCCGTACGCCACGTGGAAGAGGACCACCCCGGCGACCGTCCCGAAGAGGCCGACCGCGCCGAACAGCTTCGCCACCGGCAGCAGCCCGATCTGCACCGGTACCACCAGGAGCCCGACGACCACCAGGAACAGCCCGTCCCGGCCGGGGAAGTCCAGCCAGGCGAAGGCGTATCCGGCGAGCGCCGACACCCCGACGACGAGCACGGTGGCGGGCACCGAGATCAGGACGGTGTTCCAGAACGCCTGGACGAGGCCGGAATCCTCCAGCAGGACCCGGTAGTTGTCGAGGGACAGCTGCGCGGGGTCGGCGAAGGCGGTCCACCAGCCGTCCGAGGCGTTGTCCCGCTCCGAGCGCAGCGAGGAGAGCAGCAGCCCGGCCAGCGGGGTCAGCCAGACCAGCGCCACCACCAGCAGCAGCCCCTGCACCGCCGCGCTCCCGAGCCACCGGACGCCGCCGGCGCGCCGGCTCATGAGTCGCCCCCCTTCCGGAAGCGCCGGATGTTGAGGACCATCGCCGGGACCACGAGCAGGAGCAGCAGCACGCTGAGGGCGCTGCCCAGCCCCTGGTCGTTCCCGCCGCCGAAGGAGACCAGCCACATCCGGGTCGCCAGCACGTTCGCCTCCTCCTGCACCGGGCCCGGCGCGATCACGTACACCAGGTCGAAGACCTTCATCACGTTGATGACCAGGGTCACGAAGACCACCGTGAGGACCGGGGCGAGCAGCGGCACCGTGATCCGGCGGAAGACCTGCCGCTCACTGGCGCCGTCCACCCGGGCCGCCTCCAGCACGTCGCGGGGGAGGGCGGCGAGCCCGGCCCCGATGAGCACCATCGAGAAGCCGGTCCACACCCACAGGTAGGCGCCGATCACCGCCGGGGTGATCAGGGCCGGGCCGAGCCAGTCCACCCCGCCGTACCCGGCGGCGAAGACGGCGGCCGGCACGCGCAGCCGGTACGTCCCCTCCGTCAGGCCGTCGAGCCGGAAGGAGCCGTCGGCGGCGGTCCGCGCGGAGGCCACCGCCGCCCCGTCCCTGACCGCCTCGACGGTCACGCCGGGCAGCCCCTTCTCCGCCGGGTCCACCCGCCCCGGCCGGCCACCGGCGCCCGGCGTGAAGTCCAGGTACACGGTCCCGGTCAGCGCGCCGGGCACCGCGTCGGGGGCCCGCGCCGGTCCGGCCGCCGCCGGTACAGCGCCGGGCGCGACGCCCACGAAGGGCAGCACGGCGACCGCGCCGGGCCGCAGCTCCCCGCTGGTGTAGCCGTCGGCCTGGCTGCCGGTGAGGCCGAGGCCCTCCCGGGCGCGCGCGGTCGGATAGGGCGCCGGCTCGACGAAGACGTCGTGCACGCCGACCACCACCGCGTTGAGGACGCCCCGGTCGGGGTCCTGCTCGTACGCCAGCCGGAAGACGATGCCCGCCGCGAGGAAGGACACCGCCATCGGCAGGAACAGCACGAGCTTGAAGGCGGTCGCCCAGCGCACCCGCTCGGTCAGCACGGCCAGGAGCAGGCCGAGCCCGGTGAGCAGGACCGGGGCGACGACCACCCAGACGGCGCTGTTGCGCAGCGCCGTGAGCGTCGCCGGGTCGCGGGCCATCTCCACGTAGTTGTCCGCGCCGACGAAGCGGTCCCCGCTCGCGTCGAAGAGGCTGCGGACCACCGAGAAGACGACCGGGTAGGCGACCAGGGCGCCGAGGAGCAGCAGTGCGGGGAGGGCGAAGGCGGCGCCGAGGAGCCGTCTGTGGCGCAGGGCGCGCCGCCGGGGGTCCGCCCCGGGGCGCGTCGTCGTCCGCTGGGCCATGGCGGTCCGGCCTCAGTTCCCGTACGCCTTGGCCGCGGCCTTCTCCAGTTCCGCCGCCGTTCGCGCCGGGTCGGAGGGGTCGCGCAGGAAGTCCTGGAGCAGCTTCCACTCGCCGGCCCCCTTGGTGCCGCCGAAGGCCGCGGGCGCCTGGTCGGACATGTCGAAGCGGACCGAGTCGCCCGCCGCGACGAGCGAGGCGGCGGTGGCGCGCGCGGTGTCGTCCGCGTACGCCTCCGGCTTCACGTCCTTGTTGGGGGAGAGGAAGCCGCCCGCCCCGGCCCACACGGCGGCGGCCTCCGGGGTGGCGAGGAACTCCAGGAGCCGCATGCCGGCCTCGGCGTTCTTCGCGTCCTTGAGGACCACGGCCGCGTCGCCGCCGCTGACCACCGGCGCCTTCCCGCCGCCGACGGGCGGGAAGGCGAAGAACTTCGCGTCCTCGCCGGGCTTGCGGCCGTACTCGTCGCGGGCGACGCCGCCGACGAAGTCGCCCTCGTAGACCATGGCGGCCTTCGGCTCGGGGCCGAAGACCTTCTCGACGGAGCCGGGGAAGTCGGTGCGCAGCGCCTCGGCGGCGCCGCCGGCCACCAGCCGCTTGTCCTCGAACACCTCGGCGAGGGTGGTGAGCGCGGCGACGACGCTGGGGTCGGTCCACTTCAGCTCGTGCCGGGCGAGCCGGTCGTACTTCTCCGGTCCCGCCTGCGACAGGTAGACGTTCTCGAACCAGTCGGTGAGCGTCCAGCCGTCCTCCCCGGCGACGGCGAAGGCGGGCCGCCCGGAGTCGGCGACGGTGCGGCCGGCGGCCAGCAGCTCGTCCCAGCTCTTCGGCTCGGCGACGCCCGCCTGGGAGAGGGCCTCGGGGTCGTACCAGACGGTCGACTTGTGGGCGGCCTTGAAGTAGAGGCCGTAGTAGGTGCCGGAGACCGTGCCGTAGGTCTGCCAGACCGGTGCCAGGTTCCCGGCGGCGGTGGCGGAGGTCTTCTCGGAGAGCGGCGTGAGCCAGCCGGCCTCGGCGAACTGCTTCAGGACGCCGACCTGGGGGACCAGGACCACGTCGGGGGCGTTGCCGCCCTCGATCTTGCTGCCGACGAAGGTGGAGACGTTGTCGCCGGAGGGGACGAAGACGGTCTTCGCCCCGGTCTTCGCGCCGAAGGCGTCGAGGACCTTCTTGAAGTTCTTCTGCTCGCTGCCGGTCCACACCCCGGCGACGGTGACGGTCGTGCCCGCCAGCTCGCCGGAACCGCCGCCGGAACCGGGGGCGGGGGCGGGGTCGCCGCCGCAGGCGCCGGCGGTGAGGGCGAGGGCGAGCACCGCACCGGCGGCGCCGGTGGTGCGCAGGGTCCTGAGGGAGGCTCGTCGCATGGTCGTCCTTCCTTCGTTCCGATGCCTACATGTTAAGTAGCGGTGACGAAGTCATGTCAACGACGCGGACACAACTGGCATGCCAGCGCCATGTGTTGGGCAAACAGAGTGAAGGAAGGGGAGTCCTTCTACCTAACGGGAAAGCAGCGAGCGGGAAGGGAGGGAGTCATCGACCGCCGCCAGCTCGCGCACCAGCCGCCGCGCCCCCTCCTCCGGCGTGGTCCGCAGCGCCAGCACGTCCTGCGCCACCGCCTGCACCGCCAGACTCACCTGCTCGTACCGCGCGCTCCTCGGCCGGGGCACCGCCGCCAGCACGCTCTCCCGCAGGATCGGCAGGTACGGATGGGCCGCCACCAGCTCCGGATCGGCGTACAGCGAGGCCCGCACCGGCGGCAGCGAACCCCGCGTCAGCACCCGCCGCTGCACCGGCTCGCTCGTCAGGTACGCGAGGAAGTCGGCGGCCGTCGCCGGATGCCGCGACCGGGCCGACACCGCCAGGTTCGACCCGCCGAGCACGCTCCGGCCCGGCCCGTCGGCCCCCGGCAGCGGCGCCACCGCGAACCGGCCCGCCACCTCCGACCCGGGCCGGGCCGCGTCGGCGTACACGTACGGCCAGTTCCGCAGGAACAGCAGCCGCCCCTCCTCGAAGGCCGCCCGCGACTCCTCCTCCGTGAACCGCAGCGCCGCGGCCGGTATCCAGCCCTCCCGCACCCCCCGCGCGAGGAACGCGAAGGCGGCCCGCGCCGCCGCCTCGTCGACGCCCTCGCCCGGCGCGCCGCCCGCCGACCGGATCGCCTCCGTCACGTTCACCGTCAGCCCCTCGTACGGCAGGAACTGCCCCGCGTAGCCGTCCATCCCGTGCTTTGGCGCCAGCGTCCGGGCCAGCCGGGCCAGCTCCGCCCAGGTGCGCGGCGGCCGCTCGCCCGCCGCCTCCAGCACGTCCGCGCGGTAGTACAGCAGCCCGGCGTTGGTCACGTACGGCACCGCGTACAGCCGCCCCCGGAAGACCGCCGTGTCCACCACCGGCGGCAGGAACGCCCCCAGGTCGAACCGGTCCCGCTCCAGCGGCGCGATCAGCCCCGCCGCCGCGAACTCCGGCGTCCACGCCACGTCGATGTTCAGCACGTCGAACCGGCGGCTCCCGGACCGCAGCTCGGAGAGCATCTGGGCGCGCGTCTCGTCCGCCGAGTCCGGCAGCTCCACCAGCGCCACCGGCTCCGCCGGACGCCGCGCGTTCCACTCCGCCACCAGCGGCGCCAGATAGTCCGTGAGGTCCCCGGCCGTGACGAAGGTCAGCGGACCCCGCCCCCCGGCCGGCGGCCCGCCCGGACCCGCCACCGCCCCGACGCACCCGGCCAGCACGACCGCCACCGCCAGCGCGCCCCTCCGCACGGCCCGCACCCACCCCATCGGTCCCTCCCGGACGTGGTCCCGGCACGACGCTCCATCGTGACAGATCCCGCCCCGGGCGCATCGGTGATACTGGTCCGGCGGACCCGGCTCCCGCCGGTCCACCGGCCCCCGGACCGCCACCACCCGGCCGGGAACGGCGCACGACACGGAAGAAGGGGGAGCGCGTGCGGCAGCAGCTGCTGGCACTCCTCACCCGGGGCCCCGCCCACGGCTACGAGCTCAAGCAGGGCCTTGAACAACTCCTCGGCTCCGCCTACCCTCAGCCCAACGTCGGGCAGGTCTACGTGACGCTCGGCCGGCTGGAGAAGAGCGGACTGATCGAGGGCGAGGACGTCGAGCAGACGGGCCGCCCCAACAAACGGACCTACCGGCTCACGGACGCCGGACGGGAGGCCGTCGCCGCGTGGTTCGAGGACACCACCGACGAGCCCCGGGTGCGCGACGAGTTCTTCATGAAACTCGCCCTCGCCCCGCTCTCCGGACTCGCCGACCCGATCGCCCTGATCAACCGGCAGCGGCGGCAGCACCTCAACACCATGCGCGGCCTCTCCCGCCTCGCCGCCGCCGAGGACCGGGGCAACAAGATCGCCCAACTCCTCATCGAGGGCGCCATGCTGCACCTCCAGGCGGACCTCGACTGGCTGGAGCGCTGTCAGGAGGAGCTCGAATGACCGACCCGGGCACCGGTACGGGACCCCCGCCGGGCGCGATCGTGCACGCCGAGGGACTCACCAAGACCCACCACGGCGACCGCGCCCCCGTCCACGCCGTCCGGGGCGTCGACCTGACCGTCCGGGAGGGCGAGTTCGTCGCCGTCACCGGCCCCTCCGGCGCGGGCAAGTCCACCCTCCTCCACCTCGTCGGCGGCCTGGAGCGGCCCGACTCGGGACGGCTGTGGATCGCCGGGGAGCGCGCCGACGGCCACGACGAGGCCCGCTGGGCCGTCCTGCGCCGCCGGGGCATCGGCGTCGTCTTCCAGTTCTTCAACCTGGTCTCCCACCTCACCGTCGCCGACAACGTCGAACTCCCCGCCCTCCTCGCGGGCGCGGGACCCCGCGCCGCCCGCGCGGCCCGGACCGGACTCCTCGCCGAACTCGGCCTCACCGGGCGGGAGAACGCCCTCCCCGGCGCCCTCTCCGGCGGCGAGCAGCAGCGCGTCGCCCTCGCCCGCGCCCTCGTCA
Source organism: Streptomyces termitum (assembly GCF_014650175.1). Lineage (GTDB taxonomy): Bacteria > Actinomycetota > Actinomycetes > Streptomycetales > Streptomycetaceae > Streptomyces > Streptomyces termitum. Next base: position 97,298 of record NZ_BMUL01000010.1, on the reverse strand, counting down.
ACCGGCCCGCCCTGCTCCTCGCCGACGAACCCGCGGGCAGCCTCGACAGCCGGGGCGCCCGCGACGTGCTGCGCCTCCTCGGCCGCTTCCACGCCCGGGGCCAGACCATCCTGATGGTCACCCACGACGCCCGGACGGCGAGCGCCGCCGACCGGGTCATCAGCTTCTTCGACGGCCGGATCGCCGACGACACCACCCTCGGCGGCCCCGCCCCCACCCGGCCGGGGGTGACCGGGGTCCTGCGACTGGACGACTGAACCGCAACGGCCGGGCCCGGCGGGCCGGTCGGGCCGCCGGGCCCGGCGTTCCAGGGCGGGCGGCACACGGACGGGCGGCACACGGACGGCGCGGGAGCGCGAGGAGGCGGCGAGGTGCGGGCGACATGGCGGTGGGTCCACTCCGACCTCCGCACCCACCGGGGCGAAGCCCTCTTCGCGGTGCTCGCCACCGCCGGCGTCATCGCCTCCCTGCTGCTCTCCGCCGCCCTCCTCGGCTACGCCGTCAGCCCCTGGCAGCGCGTCTTCAACGAGTCCCGGGGCGCCCACATCTGGCTCCAGGACCACGGCGGCCCCGACCCCGCCGCCCTCGCCCCGCTCACCTCCCTCGACGAGGTCGCCGCCGTCTCCGGACCCTTCCGGACGGCCGCCGCCACCCTGGAGTCCGGCGGCGCCCGCGCCGGCACCGTCCTGCGCGCCGCCGGACCCCGCCCGCCCGGCACCGCCCGCCCCCTGCTCACCGCCGGCCGCTGGCCGGGCGAGGACGACGACGCGATCGTCCTGGAGCGGTCCCTCGCCACCGCCCTGTGGGCCGACCCCGGCGAGACCGTCACGGTCACCCTCCCCGGGCGCGGCGGCCCCGCCGGCCGCGCCCTGCGCGTCGCCGGGATCGCCGAGACCGCCGAACCCCGCTACCGGCCCGGCCGGGGCGGCGGCGTCGGCTGGGTCCCGGCCGCCGCCCTCGACCGGCTCCTCGCCGCCGCCCCCGGCACCCCCACCGGCCACGCCCTGGGCCTGCGCCTGAAGGACCCCGACGACACCGACTACGTCGTCCAGCGCGCCGTCACCCTGCTCGGCGCCGGCCGCGTCGACCAGGTCACCAAGTGGCAGCAGGCCAAGGCCGACTTCGGCGGCGACGACCGGCTCCTCGGCCGCCTCTTCGCCGCCTTCGGACTGGCCGCCCTCCTCGCCGCGGCCCTCGCCGCCGCCGGCGCCGTACGGGCCCGCGTCCGGGGCCAGGCAGGCGACATCGCCGTCCTCAAGGCCATCGGCTTCACCCCCGGCCAGGTCGTCCGCGGCTACCTCCTGCGCCACCTCGGGCTCGCCGCCGCCGGGGCGGGCCTCGGCACCGCCGCCACCCTCGCCTGCGGGCCGCTGATCCCCGGCCGGGTCGGCGCCGCCGTCGCCCTCTGGCCGCGCATGCCCGGCCACCGGGCCGCCGTCCTCGGCCTGCCCGCCGCCGCCGTCCTCCTCATCGGCGCCGCCACCGCGCTCGCCGCCTGGCGGGCCGGCCGGGTGCCGCCGGTCCCGGCGGCCCGGTCGGCGCTCCCCGCCGCCCGCCCGCTCTCCGCGGCCGCCCGCCGCGCGCTCGGCCCCGGGCTCGCCCCGGTCCTGGTCCTCGGCCGGCGCTTCGCCTTCACCGCCCCCGGCCGGGCCCGCGCCCTCGGCGCGACGCTCCGGCTGGCGCTGCCCGTCGCCCTGATGACGGTGGCGCTCACCGGCTGGTCGACCCTGGGCCAGTTCCACACCGACCCCGCCCGGATGGGCCGGGCCGCCGCCCTCACCGTACGGGCCGAGAACCTGCGGCAGACGTCCGACGCCGCCCTCGAACGGACCCTGGAGGCGGTGCCCGGCGTCGCCGACGCCGTCCCCGGCGCGGAACTGGCCGCCCTCGTCCCCGGCCAGAACGGCACCCTCACCCTGCGCGGGCTCGGCACCGCCGCCGACCCCTACCCCCACACCGTCGTCGAGGGCCGCGCCCCCGCCGGGCCCGACGAGGCCGTCGCGGGCCAGGGCTTCCTGGACCTGCTCGGCGCCCGGGTGGGGGAGTGGGTGCGGCTCACGGTCGAGGGACGGCCGCAGATCCTGCACGTGGTCGGCCGCAGCGTCGAACCCGACCACGGCGGCCGGGTCGTCTCCACCACCCTCGACACCCTCCGCGACGGCGCCCCGGAGCTGCGCCCCGGCTTCCACGCCCTGGTGCTGCGGCCCGGCGCCGACCCGGGGGAGGTCGCCGCGGGCGTCGCGGCCGCCACCCGGGACGGGGCCGAGGTCCGCCCGTCCGCCGACCCGGCGGACGGGCCGGACGCGCCCCGGGGCGTCCTCGCCGCGCTCGTCGCCGTCCTCGCCCTGATCGGGCTGGTGGACCTGCTCGCCCTCGTCGGCACCGGTACCCGGGACCGGCTCCGGGACCTCCTCGCGCTGCGGGCCGTCGGCCTGACCCCCCGCCAGGCCGGCGGGGTCGTCGTCACCGCCGCCGCGCTCACCGCCCTGGCGGCGGCCGCCCTGGGCACGGCGGCGGGTGCGGCCCTCGGCCACCTGATCGTCGACGCGGAGGCGGCGGCGACGGGCATCGGCGCGGGGGTGGCCCGGCTGCCCGGCCCGGCGGTCCTGGCCGCCCTGGTCGCCGCGGCGACGGCGGCGGGCGCCCTGTCGGCGCTGCCTCCGGCGGTCCGGACGGCCCGCCGCCGCCCCACCGCCTCCCCGGGCGAGACGCTCTAGGAAGGGGTACGGCCCCGGCCGCGCGGGGCGGTCGGGGCCGTGGCCGGGGCCGGGCGGGGTGCCCGGGGCCGGTCAGGGGCGGAGGATCAGACGGATGGGGTCGCCGGTCTTGTTCTCCAGCCGCTCCACCGCCTCGGCGGCCCGGGACAGCGGGAGTTCGCCGCTGATCGAGGCCGAGAAGTCCAGCCGGCCGCCCCGGAGCAGGGCGAGCAGCTGGGGCAGCGCGACCGGCATGTCGGAGCCGTAGTGGCCGAGGATCCGCTGCTGGAGGTAGCTGAAGCGGGTGCCGTCGGCGACGGTGAGGGGCTGGTCGGTGAGGCCCACGAGGACCAGCCGGCCCTTGGGCGCGAGGACCGACAGCGCCTGCTCGCGGACGGCCGGGACCCCGGCGAAGTCGAAGGCGGCGGCGAGCCCGGCCCCGCCCGTGACCTGTCCGATCCGCTCGCGCAGCGCCGGGTCGGCGGGGTCGAGCGCCAGGTCGGCGCCCTGGGCGAGGGCGCGCTCGCGGGCGATCGGGTGGGGGTCGACCGCGACGACGGGGCAGGCGCCGACGGCCCGCAGCAGCTGCACCGCGTGGACGCCGAGCCCTCCGGCGCCCCAGACGCCGACCGCCTCGGCGGGCCGCACCGCGCCGGTGACGGTGATCGCGCCCCACGGGGTGGAGACCGCGTCCGGGATGATCGCGCCCTGGTCGAAGGGGACGGAGTCGGGCAGCGCGATGAGGGCGTCCTCGGCGGAGAGCGCGTACTCGGCCCAGCCGCCGTCGTAGTCCACGCCGCGCGTGTACGTGACGCCGTCGCGGACCTCGCCCGCGTACAGCACCACCCGCTGCCCCGGGGTCCAGCGGGTGGTGCCGGGACCGGTCTCCGCGATGGTGCCGGAGACCTCGTGGCCCAGGGTGACGGTGTCGCCGGAGAGCAGCAGCGGGGTGAGGGTGCCGTCGATCAGGTGGACGTCCGACAGGCAGACGCCGGCGGCCTCCACCTTCACCAGGACCTGGCCGGGACCGGGGACGGGCCGGGGGACCTCCTCGATCCGCAGGGTGCGGCTGGGGACGTGCAGCCGGGCGGCGAGCATCTGCTCCATGACGTGACCTCCTTGACACGGCGGCGACCTCCGGGCTCCGTACCCCCGGCCCGTAACGCAAGTCGCCTTGCGATGAAAGATACGTCCGTCCCGGATGTAAAGCAAGGCGCCTTGCGTTAGCCTGGGTCCATGGTCCCCGCCCCACCCCCCGCCGCCCCGGGCGAGCCCGCGCCGCCCCTGCGCCGCCGGGGCGAGCGGATGCGCGCCGCCGTCCTCGCCGCCACCGTCGGCGTCCTCGCCGAGCACGGACTCGCCGGCACCACCGTCGGCGCCGTCGCCCGCGCCGCGGGCGTCCACGAGACCTCGCTCTACCGCCGCTGGCGGACCCGCGAGAACCTGATCCTCGACGCGCTGTCCGAACAGGCCGACGCGGCCCTGCCGGTCCCCGACACCGGGCGGGTGCGCGACGACCTCGCCGCCTACTTCGCCGCCCTGGCCCGGCTGCTCGCCACCGCCCAGGGCGAGGCCCTGCTCCGGCTCAGCGCCGAGCGCGACGAGACCCTGCCGGACCGCCGCCTCCCCTACTGGACCGAGCGCCTCGAACGCGGCGCCGTCATGGTCCGCCGGGGCGTCGAACGCGGCGAACTGGCCCCGGACACGGACCCCGCCCTCGTCGTCGAGGCCCTCGCGGGCCCCCTCTTCACCCGCGCCCTGATCAGCGGCGCCCCCCTCGGCGAGGCGTACGCGTCCCACCTCGTCGACCTCGTCCTCGGCGGTGCGCTCCCCCGGGACCGACCGGCCCCGGAGACTCCCGCACCGGAGTGACCGCCCGCGGCGGACGGACGGGCCCTCCGCCGGGAAACCGGGTGCCCCCGCGCCCGGACCCCCGCGATACTGCTCCGATGACCGACCCGACCGCTTTGTTCGGCCCGCCCGGCCCCGTACGGGACTCCCTGCGCGGCCTCGCCTTCGGAGACGCCTTCGGCGACCGCTGGTTCGGCATCCTGCGCCGCGAGGGCGAGGGCGCCCTGCTCGCCCGGATCCTGCCCCCCGAGCCGCTGTGGCGGTGGAGCGACGACACCGCCCAGGCCCTCGTCCTGGTCCGGGAGCTCGCCGAGGGCGGCGGAATCGTCGACCAGGACCGCCTCGCGCTGCGCCTCGCGGCCGCCTACGCCGACGACACCCACCGCGGCTACGGGGCCTCCATGCACGACGTGCTGCGCCGGATCGGCGCGGGCGAGCTCTGGCGCGAGGTCGTCGCCGGACAGTTCGGCGGCCAGGGCTCCTGGGGCAACGGCGCCGCCATGCGGGTCGCCCCGCTCGGCGCCCGGCACGCCGCCGACCTCGACGCGGCGGCCGAGCAGGCCGCCCGGCAGGCCGTCGTCTCGCACCACCACCCCGAGGCGGTCGCCGGGGCGGTGGCCGTCGCCCTCGCGGCGGCCCTCGCCGCCCGCAGCCGGGGCGGAGCCGCCCCGGGCCGGGCCGGCCTCCTCCTTGCCGTCGCCGACCGGCTTCCCGACGGCGACGTCCGCTCCGGCCTGCGGATCGCGGCCCGGATGCCCGACCGCACCTCCGTCCGGCACGCCGCGGAGGTCCTTGGCTCCGGCTACCGCATGTCCGGCCCCGACACCGTCCCCTACGCCCTGTGGTGCGCGGCCAGCCACCTCGACGACCTGGAGGAGGGGTTGTGGCGGACCGTCGCCGGGCGCGGTGACATCGACACCACCTGCGCCATCGCGGGCGGGGTGATCGCCGCGCGGACGGGCGTCGCCGGGCTGCCGGCCGCCTGGCACGCGGCGCTGGAACCCCTGCCGCGGGTCACGCCCGGGTGACCCGGACGGCGGCCTCCCAAGATCGGGCGTATCGTCCGGATTGTTCGCCCTGTCGTCTGTGGTGTGCCGTGGGAGGTTGTCGTGAAGGACCTGGGTTTCGAGCGCGAGCGCACGCTCGGCCGGAAGGAGGCCGCCGCCCGGCTGGAGGCCCTCGCCGCCGCGCTCCGCGCGGGCGGCGAGGCCGAACTCGCCCTGGGCGAGGGAGTGCTGAGCCTGCGGATCCCCGAGGAGATGGAGGGCGAGATCGAGCTGTCGGTCGAGGACGGCGAGGTCGAACTGGAGGTCGAGCTGAAGTGGCCCTTGGTCCCGCGGAAGAAGAAGCCGTCCAAGCCGGAGAAGAAGCCGTCGAAGCCCGAGAAGAAGCCGTCGAAGCCGGAGAAGAAGACGGCCGCGCCGGTGAAGGCCGCCGAGAAGTCCGCGACCAAGGCCAAGCCCGCCTCCAAGGCCAAGCCGGCGACCAAGGCCAAGCCCGCCGCCAAGACCAAGTCGGCGTCGAAGCCCGCGCCCGCACCGGCCAAGGCCGCGGGAAAGGCCGTCGGCAAAGCCACCGGCAAGGCGAACGGCAAGGCCACCGGCAAGGCGAACGGCAAGGCGCCGCGCAAGGCCGCCGCGAAGCGGCCCTGAGCGGCGCCGGAGCCCTGCCCGGAGTCCTGCCGGGCGTCCCGGTGGGCGGGGGCTAGCAGCTGATCGTGCCCCTGCGCAGGGCGTGGCCGCCGGTGTTGGAGTCGTCGGACCAGTAGACGGGCCTGGTGCCGCCGACGCACTCGTCGGCGCCGGAGAGCGCGAAGCCCTCGTTGTTGTAGTCGGGCATCCCGGACGGACGGGCGTACACGGCGTCCACGGCGAAGGAGCCCGACGCGTTCACCTTCAGCGTGCGGTGCTGCCCGCCGCAGGTGTCGTCGCAGACGGCCCACAGCCGGGCCGCCTGCGGCTCCCACTGCACCTCCATCACGCCCGCCAGGCCGGTGGCGGCCGTGGCGACCCGGGTGAAGGAGCCGGAGTCCGCCAGAACGTACCCGTGGACCGCGCCGGTCCCCTCGACGCCGACGAAGAAGACGCCGCCGGAGTGGGCGCCGTACGCGGCGGGGTCGTACGCGGCGCCGGTCGAGGCGTCCTTGAAACCGGCGGCGGTCAGGGCCGCGTCCGGGACCCAGGTGACACCCTCGAAGCCGAGGTTGGAGCCGGTCGACGGCAGGCTCGCGGTCAGGTTCCACTCGCGGGTCGCGGTCAGCGTCGTCCCCGTGCCGGAGACGTCGTACCGGAGGACGGAGAGGCGGCTGGTGCCGGACGAGGCGTCGTTGCGCTCACTGGCCACGAACACCCCGCCGGCGGAGCCCGTACCGGTGACGGTCACGCCCTCGCTGTCGGGGGCGCCGGAACCGGACGGGAAGCGCAGGGACTTGCCCGAGCCCCAGCCGTTCGCGGTGTCCGGCTTCCAGCCGCCGGAGCCGTCGCGGACCAGCCGCCACAGCTTCCCGCTGTTCTGGGCGCCCCACAGCACGTTCCCCTCCTGGTGGAGGCCGCTGAGGTCGCTGCCGAAGACGTTCGACGCGTCGGCGGTGGCGACGGCGGAGCCGCCGGGCCAGGCGACCGGGCCGGTGCCGCCGCCGGTGCCGCAGGAGTTGGCGGCGCCGAGGGTGAGGGCGGCGGACCTGAAGGCGCCGGTGCCGTCGGGGCAGCGGGACCAGGAGGGCGCGGAGTGGCTGCTCCAGGAGAAGCTGTCGACGAGCGTGGAGCCGTTGGGCAGGTAGAGCCGCGCCTTGTCGCTGGAGCCGAGGCCGAACCTGCCGTGCACGTCGAACGCGCGGAACGCGCCCGGCGCCAGCGTCGTGCCGGAGGCGATCGCGTACTTCGAGCCGTTGTCGTCGTCCTTCAGGATCCAGCCCGAGAGGTCGACCGTCGAGGTGCCCTTGTTGTAGAGCTCGACGGAGTCCTCGACGGAGCCGGTGGTGACGACCTCGTTGATCCGGACGTCGTCGGCGGGCGCGGCCTGCGCGGGCGCGGCGGTCAGCGCGCCGAGGGCCAGCGCCGGTACGGCGACGAGGGCGAGGGTCAGGTCACGGCGCCGGCGGCGTACACGCGAAACGGTCACAGAAGTCCGTCCTGGGGTTCGGGGCCGTGACGGTCACGGCGGGGTGCGGAGCGGCTCGACGGTCCCGGTCCCACCCCAACTCCACGCCCCGGCCGACGAGTCCCCCCAGTGAACAGCAGCCGAAGGATTCCCCCGCCGCACGGCGCGCCCCGGCTACCGTGGGACGGCATGACGACCCTCATCATCGGCGGCAGCGGGTTCCTCGGCGGCGAACTGCTCCGCCAGGGAAGCGCGGCAGGGCTGCCCCAGGCGGCCACCCACCACTCCCGGCCCGGCCGGTTCCCCGACGTCCCGTGGCACCGCCTCGACCTCCGGGACGACGCCCTGGTGGAAGCCGTCCTGGACGCGGTGGCGCCGAGCACGGTCATCAACGCGAGCAGCGGCGACGCCGACTGGGCGGCCACCGCCGAGGGCGGTCTGCGGCTCGCCCGCGCGACCGCCCGCCGGGGCCTCCGGCTCGTCCACGTCTCGACCGACGCCGTCTTCTCCGGCCACCGCGAGCGGTACGACGAGAGCTGCCTCCCCGACCCGCTCACCCCCTACGGCGCGGCCAAGGCGGCGGCGGAGACGGCGGTGCGGCTGCTGTGCCCGGACGGGGCGGTCGCCCGTACCTCGCTGATCATCGGCGACGGCCGGTCGACGCACGAGCGGGCCGTCCGCGACCTGGCCTCGGGCGCCCGGAGCGGGGCCCTGTTCACCGACGACGTCCGCTGCCCGGTGCACCGTACGGACCTGGCCGCCGCGCTCTGGGAACTCGCCCGCTCACCGCTCGCCGGGACCTTCCACCTCGCCGGCCCCGACGCGGTCACCCGGCACGAGCTCGGCACCCTCATCGCCCGCCGGGACGGGATCGACCCCGCCCTGCTGCCCCGGGCCCGCCGCGCGGACACGGCACTGCCCGGCCCCCTCCGCGTCGTCCTGGACGGCCGCGCCACCCAGGGCCGCCTGCGCACGCGGCTGCGGGGCGCGACGGAGTTCCTCGGCGGGCCGGAGCCGCGGCACTAGCGGGCGCCGAGGCCACCTCCGCCTGGTTGTCGCGCGCGACGGCGCGTTCCTGGCCTGACGCGTCCGGCCGTCCGGCTCGAAGGCCCCGACACGGTCGTCCTCCCCGGTGTGCGGACACTTCCCGCCCCGATCGGCGACGATGGGTCGCGGTCCCCCTCGGTCCGCATCCCCGCCACCAGGAACCGGAGTCCCCGATGAGCGTCCGCCGCGTCGTGCCCAACCTGCCCTCCGCCGCGCCGGAGGGCAACCGCGCCTTCTACGGCCTGCTCGGTCTCGAAGAGGTCATGAACCACGGCTGGATCATGACCCTGGCCTCCCCGGAGGTCCCGGCCGCGCAGATCAGCTTCATGGCCGCCGACCCGACGGCGCCCGTCGCCCCCGACCTGAGCGTCGAGGTCGACGACGTCGACGCGGTCTACGCGGCGGTGCGGGAGAGCGGCGCGGAGATCGTCCATCCGCTCCGGGACGAGGAATGGGGCGTCCGGCGCTTCTTCGTCCGCGACCCCGGCGGCCGGGTCGTCAACGTCCTCGGCCACCGCTGACCCGGTCGGCCCCGGTGGCCCGTACGCCGTCCAGGCCCTGGACGGCCGGGACCCGGTGGCCCGTCCGGGGGGTCGGCGGTCCGGCGGGACCCGGTGGCCCGTCCGGGGGTCAGCCGTCCGGCGGGTCCTCCCCGCCGAGTGCGACGCCGAGCCGCTCCGCGACGGTGGTGAGGGCCGGGCCGAGGGGGAGTCCGATCCGGGCGGCGGCCAGCGTGTCGCCCCGGGTCGCGTCCCGGTTGACGATCAGCACGGGCGTCCCCTCCCCGGCGGCCTGCCGGACGAACCGCAGCCCGGACATCACCGTCAGCGAGGACCCCAGCACCAGCACCGAGGCGGCCCCGCGCACCAGTTCCCGGCAGCGTGCCACCCGCACGGCGGGCACGGTCTCGCCGAAGAACACCACGTCCGGCTTGAGGAGCCCGCCGCACACCCCGCAGGGCACCACCCGGAAGCCCGCGACCTGCGCGTCGGTGAGGTCGGCGTCACCGTCGGGGTTGAGCGCGGCGGGCACCGGGTCGAACCCCGGATTGGCCTCTTCGAGGCGCTCCGCCAGCCCGCGCCGCGCGCTGACGTCGCCGCAGGTCAGGCAGACGACCCGGTCGAGGCTGCCGTGCAGTTCCACGACGCCCTCGCTGCCCGCGGCCTGGTGCAGGCCGTCGACGTTCTGCGTGATGACCCCGGCCAGCAGGCCCCGCCGCCCGAACGCGGCCACCGCCCGGTGCCCGGCGTTCGGCCGGGCCCGGCCGAAGGTCCGCCAGCCGAGGTGGCTCCGCGCCCAGTACCGCCGTCGCGCCGCCTCGCCGCCGGTGAAGTCCTGGTACGTCATCGGGGTGTGCCGGCTCAGGCTCCCGCCCTCGCCCCGGTAGTCCGGAATCCCCGACTCCGTCGAGATCCCGGCCCCGCTGAGCACCAGCACCCCGCCGGCGCGCAGCGCGCCGACGACCGGCTCCAGGTCCGTCGTGCCCGGCGGGAGCTCCCCGGCCGGGGTCCAGCTCAAGGTGGGACGCATGCGCATGCCGCCAGGGTACGGAACGGACCGCGGCCGCGACGGATCGGCGAGCCGGTCCGGCTCCCGCACGGCCTGCCCGTGCGCGCCCGTCCGGATGCTCGGGGAACCGCCGGCGAAGAGGACCGCGCCGGATGCCGGTCGCCGGGGCCGTCCGCCGCCTCGTACGGGGTGAGCGGCGGCAGGGCGCACCAGCCCCGCCACCGCCCCGACCGATCCGACCGCCCCGACCAGCGGATCAATACAGGAGTGCGATTGTCGGTCGTGCGTGATAGTCACTACACCCACGGGGAGGAACGATCATCGGCCACCCCGTCCGAGAACGCGGCAAGGCACGGCAAGGGGTGGGGACATGGCGTTGCTCCGGGGTGTGGGGAACACGCTGGCACGGTGGACGGGACGACCCGTCGCACACATCGACGAGGACGCCGGGGACCTCGATCTCCAGCGCGCCCGGGACGCCGCCGCGGCGGCGGACTGGGCCACCGTGCGGGACCTCCTCGAAGCGCGCCCGGAGAGCGCGGACCGGACCGGCCTGCTGTGGGCCGTCGGCGAGACCGCCGGCGTGGAGAAGTGGATCACCGACGTCATCGCGGCCGAACCGGACGCCGCCCTGCCCCGGCTCGTCGCCGGGATCCGCCACCTCAGCTGGGGCTGGGAGGCCCGCACCGACGCCCGCGCCAAGGACGTCTCGCGCGAGCAGTTCGAACTGTTCCACAGCCGCCTCGCGCGGGCCGAGGAGTGGCTGTACGAGGCCGCCGAGCGCGAACCGGGCTGGACCTCGCCCTGGTACTGCCTCCAGGTCACCGGGCGCGGCCTCCAGGTCGGCCGGGAGACCGCCCGCCGCCGCTTCGAGGCCACCGTGCGCCGGGACCCGTACCACCTGGGCGCGCACCAGCAGCAGTTGCAGCAGGTCTGCGAGAAGTGGAGCGGCTCGCACGAGGAGATGCACGCCTTCGCCCGCGACGCCGCCTTCGCCGCCCCCGCCGGAACGCTCCTCGGCCGGCTCGTCGCCGTCGCCCACCTGGAGCACTGGCTCGCCCTCGAATCGGGCCCCGACGCCCACTACATCCGCGCCTCCGAGGTCCTCGCCTCCCTGCACCGCGCCGCCGACCACTCCTACCGGCACCCCGACTTCGTCCGGGCCCCCGGCTGGCTCCAGACGTACAACTCCTTCGCCATGGCCTTCGCCCTGGCCGGCGACCCCGCCGCCGCCCGCGACTGCTTCCGGGCCACTGAGGGACGGGTCACCGAGTCCCCCTGGTGCTACCTCGACGGCGCCGACCCGGTGCGGGCGTACCGCCGCCTCCGGGACCTCGCCGGACGCTGAGCGACGACCCCGTCCGGGCCCTCCCCTCCAGGGGAGCGCCCGCCCCCCTTTCCCCCTGCTTCCCGCCCGCGCCGTCCGGCGCGGGCGCGTACCGAAGGACTGCCCCGGGTGTCCCCTTCCGAGACCGCACACACCTTCCAGGTCGACCTGCGCGGCCTGGTCGACCTGCTCTCCCACCACCTCTACTCCAGCCCCCGCGTCTACCTGCGCGAACTGCTCCAGAACGCCGTCGACGCCATCACCGCCCGACAGGCCCTCGACCCGGCCGCGCCCGGCGCCATCACCGTCCGCACCGGCGACGTCCTGACCGTCACGGACACCGGCGTCGGCCTCACCGAGGCCGACGTCCACCGCTTCCTCGCCACCATCGGCCGCAGCTCCAAGCGGACCTCCGACGGCGCCCTCGACGGCGCCGGACTCGACGCCGCCCGGGGCGACTTCATCGGCCAGTTCGGCATCGGCCTGCTCGCCTGCTTCGTCGTCGCCGACGAGATCACCGTCCGCAGCCGGTCCGCCGCCGACCCCGCCGCGCCCACCGTCGAGTGGCGCGGCCACTCCGACGGCCGCTACACCATCCGCACCCTGCCCTCCGCGACGCTGCCCGAGCCCGGCACCACGGTCACCCTCGTCCCGCGCGCCGACAACGCCGAGTGGACCGAACCCGGGCGGGTCGTCTCCCTCGCCCGGCACTACGGCGGACTCCTCCGCCACGAGGTGACCGTCACCGACGCCCGGGGCGAGGACCACCGGATCAACGAGGCGCCGCCGTGGGAGCGGACGCACCGCTCCCCGCTCGCCAAGCGCGAGGCGTACACCGCGTACTGCCGCACCCTCTTCGACTTCACCCCGCTCGACACCATCGAACTGGACCTCCCGGCGGCCGGCCTGCGCGGCGTCGCCTACGTTCAGCCGACCGCCGTCAGCCCCGCCCAGCGGGCCGGACACCGCGTCCACCTCAAGGGCATGCTCCTCACCGACCAGGCCCCCGAACTCCTCCCCGAATGGGCCTTCTTCGTGCGCTGCGTGGTGGACACCACCAGCCTGCGCCCGACCGCCTCCCGCGAGTCGCTGTACGAGGACGGCACCCTGTCCGCCGTACGGGACGCCCTCGGCGACCGCATCCGCGACTGGCTCACCGGGCTCGCCGCCAGCGACCCCGCCCTCCTGCACCGCTTCATCGACACCCACCACCTCGCGGTCAAGGCGCTCGCCCGCCACGACGACGAGCTGCTGCGCATCGTGCTGCCCTGGCTGCCCTTCGAGACCACCGACGGCAACGTCACCCTGGAGGAGTTCGCCCGGACCCACCCGACGCTCCTCGTCACCCGCAGCGTCGAGGAGTTCCGGCAGGTCGCCCCCATCGCCTCGGCCGCCGGCCTCGGCGTCGTCAACGGCGGCTACACCTACGACCGCGACCTCGTCCACCGGCTCCCCGAGATCCGCCCCGGCACCTCCGTCGCCGACCTCGACCCGACCACCGTCACCGCCCACCTCGACGCCGTCGACCCCGGCGCCGAACTCCGCGCCGCCGCCTTCCTCGCCGTCGCCCGCGAGACGATCGGCGCCCACGACTGCGATGTCGTCCTGCGCGACTTCCAGCCCGTCACCGCGCCCGCGCTGCTCCTCGACAACCGCGACGCCCGCCACGAACGCACCCGGTCGAGCCTGGCCGCCGAGAGCGACGGCCTGTGGGCCGACATCCTCGGCTCGCTCCGCGACGACACCCCGCGCGCCCAGCTCGTCCTCAACCACCTGAACCCGCTGGTCCGCCAGGCCCTCACCGTCACCGAGCACGGCCTCGCCACCGCCACCGCCGAAGCCCTCTACGGCCAGGCCCTGCTGCTCAGCCGCCGCCCGCTGCGCGCGAGCGAGAGCGCCCTGCTCAACCGGGCCTTCATCGGCCTGCTCACCCACGCCATGCACCACGCCGACGCGACCGACCCCGGCACCGGGACCCGGAAGGAACTGTAGAGATGCTGGACACCCCCGAAGCCGTCGTCGAGGCGCTCCGCGAGAACCACGAACGCCCCCACGGCCTGTCGCGCACCGTCACCGCCGAGGAACTCGTCGAGGCCGCCGAGGTCTTCGAGAAGCCCGACGTCCTCGTCACCGCCCTCCTCGAACTGATGACGGCGTACGAGTTCACCGGTGAGCACCGCAAGTCGCCGGTCGCCTTCGCCCGCGTCCTCAAGCTCTGGGACGAGGCCCCCGACACCTTCAGCCCCTGGGAGGCCCATCAGGTCTTCTGGCGCTTCAAATGGGTGACGACCTCCCTCCTCCAGGTGCCCGAGATGCCCCTGACCACCGTCCACGGCTGGATCGACCGGATGCGCGAGCGGTACGAGAAGGCCGGCCACGGCCTCCAGCCGGTCGCCGCCATGCGCTTCCACGTCGCCGCCCACACCGGCACCGGCGTCCCCGACGCCCACGACCTCTGGGCCACCCGCCCCCGCACCGACCTCAGCGACTGCGAGGCGTGCGAGACCCGCCACCACGCCTGGCACCAGGTCCGCTCCGGCGACGACACCACCGCCCTCGACCAGTGGCGGCCGGTCCTCGACGGCACCCAGGCATGCAGTGAGGAACCCCAGGTCAGCCAGGCCCTCGCGCTGCTGCCGCTGCTCCGCACCGGCCGCCTGGACGAGGCCCGCTCGCACCACCTCACCGGCTACCGCAAGGTCCGCGGGCAGACCGGCACCCAGGAGGAGGTCGGCCACCACCTGGAGTTCTGCGCCCTCTCCCGCAACGAGGGTCGCGGCCTGGAGATCCTCGCGGAGAACCGGCCCCTCTTCGAGGCCACCGGCGCCCCCCTCGCCCACCTCGGCTTCCTCACCGGCGTCGAGGTCCTCCTCGCCCGCCTCGCCGAGGACGGCCACGGCGACACCGCCGTGGCGGGCCCGCCCGGCCGCTCCTGGACCGCCGCCGCGCTCCTCGCCCACGTCCGCGCCGAGGCCGGCCCCCTCGCCGACGCCTTCGACGCCCGCAACGGCACGAGCACCATCGGCGACGACCGCCGCACCCGGCTCGCCCGCCGCCCCCTCCTCGACGAACCGCTGCCCCTCGGCCTGCGCACCCCCGCCGCCGGCACCGCCCCGGCCGCCGCGCCCGCCGTCCCGGCCGCCGTCCGCACCGAGATCCCCGACGACTTCGACGCCCTCGTCCGCACGGCCCGCCGGATGGCCCGCGAGAGCCACCCCGGCGACACCCGCCTCTGGCGGCGGATCGCCGACCGCCTCGCCGACGGCACCGCCCCCGGCCCCGGCGGCCCGCTCGGCCCCGAGGCCCTGCTGCGCGCCGAACTCGCCGAGCAGCGCGCCCAGGACCTCTGGACGAAGGACGACGTCACCGAGAGCGCCGCCGCCCTCACCGAGGCCGTCGCCCTCTACGAGGAGCTCCGCCTGCCCTGGCACGCCCTCTCCGGCCGGGCCCGCGCCCTCGCCTGGACGGCGTCGGCCCCGGAGGGCGAGGAGCGGCCGGACATCCGGCAGGGCCTCGACGAGGTGCTGCGCGCCACGGAGGACCTGCTCGCCGCGACGCCCTTCGACAGCGAGCCGCTGGGCGAGGCGGAAGCCGCGTACGGCCCCGACCTGCCCGTCGAACGCGCGCTCTCCTACCTCTCCGTCCGCTACTCCGCCGTCTTCGCCGCCTACCAGGACCTCGTCGGCACGCTGGGCCGCCCCGCCGCCGAGACGGCGGACGGGGACCCGGCCGACGGGACCGACGAGCTCCTCCGGCGCTTCGAGGAGCGGGTGACGGCCCTGCACACCGAGGCCGAGCGCCTCGGCCACCCGCACCAGGTCGCCAACGCCCACCAGTTCCGCGCGGACGTCGCCGCCCGCAGGGGCGACCTGCCCGCCGCCGAGCGGAGCCTGCGCGAGGCCCTGGCCGGGCTCGACGCCGCCGGCCGCCCCTGGCGCCGGCCCCGCCCCAGCGGCCTCCTCGCCCAGGTCCTCCTCGGCCTCGACCGGCCGCAGGAGGCCGCCGAACTGCTCCACGGCGCGATCGCGGACGCCGTCGCCCACGACGACACCTCCTTCGCGCTCGCCCCCACCCACCTGCTGCTCGGCCACGCCTCCTCGCACACCGGGGACGTCACCGGAGCGGTCCGCCACCTCTCCGAGGCCGCCGCCCGCTTCGACCAGGACGGTGAGTCCGGCCAGGCCACCGAGGCCCGCCTCCAGCTGGCCGACGTCCTCGCCCGGGGCGGCCGGACGGCCGACGCCGTCGCCGTCCTGGAGTCCGTCCTCGCCGGGGACGCCGCCGACGGCACCGACCCCCGCTCGCTCGCCCAGGCCCGCCTGAACCTCGGCCGCGGCCTGCGCGAACTGGAGGAGTACCTGCCGGCCGCCGAGGAACTGCTGCGGCTCGCGGACACCGTCTCCGGCTGGGCGGACGAGGACCGGGGCGCGATCCTCACCCTGGTCGCGGCCGAGGCGGCGCGGACCCTGGCCATGGCCGGCCGCTGGGACGCCGCCGCCACCGCGTACGACCGGGCCGTCGCCGCGCACGCCGAGGCGCCGAACCCGCCGCTGATCCTGCTGATGATGCGCGACTTCGCCCGGCTCACCATGGCGGAGCAGGAGGCCGAGGGCGTGGACGCGGCCCTCGGGCACCTGGCCGACGCCGACGAGGTGCTCGCCGGCTTCGCGGACGACGAGGGCTTCTCCGTCTGGTACGAGCGCGGCGAGATCCACTACCGCCGCGCCCGTGTCCTCGCCGAGGCGGGCCGCTTCGAGGAGGCGCTGCCCGAGGCGGAGGCCGCCGTCGCCGCCCACGAGGAGGGCGGCGAGGACGGCGAGCTGCCCCGCGCCGAGGCGGTCCGGATCGCCGCCCTGATCGAGGGCGACGGCCTGGAGCGGTTCAACGAGGCGATCGCCCGCCTCACCACGGCGGCGGCCCGCTGCCGCCACGCGGGCGAACCCGACGCGGCCGGAGTCCTCGACGCCCTGCGCGAGCGGTTCCTGTCCCGCTGAGCCCGGCGGCCCGCGCCCCCTCGGGGACGCGGGCCGCCGGACCGGTCGGGATCAGTGCATGATCAGCAGCCGGGTGCGCGCCACCAGCTTCCGGTTGACGCTGGTGCTCTGCACGAAGATGGTGAACTCGTCGTTGTGGTCGGGCTTCACGCGGGTCTCCGCGTCGGGCAGGCCCAGCAGGGCGCGGGCCTCCGGACCGGTGTAGACCCGGTCGGTCTTCTTCTCCAGGACCGCGATCCGCTTCCGCGCCTGGATCTTCTCCGTCTTGCTCAGCTGGTAGAACGCGCCCCCGGTGCGGTACGCGTGCCCGGCGGCGGTGACGCCCTCCCGGATCGCCACGGCCTCGGTCACCGGCACCAGCGCGTACCCCGACGGGTCCATCGGGGTCAGCCCGGCCGCCTCGATGGTCTGGCGGTTGACCGCCTCCGCGCCGGTGGAGAACACCGCGCGCGAGCCCCGGATGCCCTTGGTGCGGCCGATCATGAACTTCTCGGTGGCCTCCTGGATGACCTGGCCGGCCTCCTCCAGGCCCTGGGTGCTGGTGGCGTCCCAGATGGCGATGTTGTCCTTGGGGAAGCCGTAGTTCATGGCCTCCCGCTTGCCCATCTGGTCCGGCACCAGGACGGCCAGCGTCCAGTTGTCCTCCTGGTGCTCGATCATCCCGGCCACCGCGCCGATCAGTTCGCGGGCGCTGCGGGACGGCGCGTCGGGGCAGCGGTGGCTGGCGTTCTCCTGACCGTCGGTCAGGACGAAGGTGAGGAAGCTGTGGTCGCCGTACAGCTGCGCGGTCTGGGCCAGCTCCCGCTGCGACTTCAGGGTGGCCGCGAGCAGGGCCGTCATCCCGCCGACCCGGTACAGCTGCTTCAGCGAGGGCATCCGCAGCACGTCCTTGTCGTAGATGACGCACTCCACCTTGTCGGCGAACACGTACACCGTCACGCGGGTCTCCTGGTCCAGCTCCCGCGAGCGGCGGGCCAGGTACGCGATCTGCTGGTCGGCGACCTCGACGACCTTCTTGCTGAGGCCCGACATGGACGAACTCGCGTCCAGGACGAGAGCGACGTGGTTGATGTAGTTCTGGTTTCCGGACATGGCTCGGCCCCCTGTTTCCCGTGCTGAGGTGATGACTCCAACCTCTCACCCGGCACTGACAACCGACGGCGGACAGCGGGGCGCGGCCGGGGGAGGATCGGGGCATGAGCTCCTCCGGAACCCTGGCCGGGCTGCGCGTGTGCGCGGCCGAACTGTCCACGCCCGCAAGGGTGTTCGCGATGGCTGGCCGCTTCGGCGAGCCGGATCCGGACCTGCCGGAACTGGCGGCCCGGATCAGGGAGCTGCTCGCCGGGGCCGCCGCCGACGAGGCGTGGCGGCGCTTCCTGCCCGGCTACGTCCCGCCGCCCGTCCCGGCGGTCCTCGCCGCCCTGGAACCGGTCGGCCCGGCCGGGGCCGCCGCCCTGCTGGCCGAACTCGCGGGCGCCGACCTCCTCTGGCCGGACCACCGCCACCTGCCCGCCGCGACCGCCCGGCGCGCGGCAGACCGGGTGGTGTCGCTGCTCGGCCCGGACGGGAGCTGGTGGACCAACCGCGACGCCGCGTGCGGCGCGGTCAACGGCCTCACCCCCGTCCTCGACACCCTCCTCGCGGGCACGGACGGCACCCGCTTCTTCCTGCTGCTCCAGCTCGCCGACGACTGAGCGGACCCGGCGGGCCGCGCCGGATCAGGCGGGCGCGCGGTGCCCCTGGAGGTCGAGCACCTCGTCCGCGGCCGCCACCACGACGGGGTCGTGGGTGGCGACGACGGTCACGCAGCCGTACGCGTGGGTGGTGCGGGCGATCAGGGCGGTCAGGTCCTCGGCGCGGGTGCGGTCGACGGCGGCCGTCGGTTCGTCGACGAGCAGCAGCCGGGGCTCGGTGAGCAGCGCGCGGGCCAGCGCCACCCGCTGGCGCTCGCCGCCGGAGAGCTGGTCGGGGCGGTGGCCGAGCCGGTGGCCGAGGCCGACCTCGTCGAGGAGCGCGCGGGCCCGCGCGCGCAGGGCGCGGGGGCGGTGGCCGGCCAGTGAGGCGGCGCCGAGGAGCTGCTCCTCGGCGGTGAGCCCGGTGAGGAGGTTGCCGCTCTGGAACATGTAGCCGACGCGTTCGAGGCGGGCGCGGGCCCGTTCGCGGTCGGTGAGGGCGGCCAGGTCGGTGCCGTCGAGCAGGACCCGCCCGCTGTCCGGGCGCAGCAGGGCCCCGGCGACGGCCAGCAGGGTGGACTTGCCCGAGCCGGAGGGCCCGGCGAGGGCGGTGAGGGCGCCGGGCCGGAAGGCGGCGTCCAGGCCGCTCAGCGCGGTGGTACGGGACTCGCCCCGGCCCAGGGTGACGGTGACGTCGTGGAGGTGGAGGCTCATCGGCCGGCTCCCAGCATGGTCATCGGGTCGACGGTGGTGACGCGTCGCAGGGTGAGGGCGGAGCCGGCCAGGCCGACCAGGGCCACGGCGGACATGGTGGCGGCGAGGGTGCCGGCCGGGAGGCTGAAGGGGACCGCGCCGCCGACGAGCAGGCCGAGCCCGGCGGCGAGGGCCGCGCCGGCGGCGGTGCCGGTGACGACGACGGCGGCGGCCTGGCCCAGGGTGTGGCCGAGGAGCCTGCGCCGGGAGGCGCCCAGGGCGCGCAGCAGGGCGAGTTCGGGGGTCCGCTGGACGGTCCAGACGGCGAAGAAGGCGCCGACGACCAGCGGGGCGATGAGGAAGAGGAAGGTCTGGATGGACGTCATGGTGAGCCGTTCGCCGTCGTAGCCGGGGGCGGCGGCGAAGGCGTCCTCCAGGGGGACGGTGCGGGTGCCGTGGCGGGCGTCGGCGGCGGCGAGCGCGTCGGCGTCGGCGGTGCCGGGCAGCCGGAGGGCCACCGCGCTGTACTGGACCGGCGGGGCGGGGGCGTCGGCCCCGGCGCCGGGGACGGTGAAGCGGATCCGGCGCCAGGTGTCGGTGGTGACGTACGCGGCGGGCACGTGCCCGTAGGACGAGCGGCCGGTGGTGCCGACGACGTCCAGGCGGACGCCGAGGCGGTCGAGGACGAGGGTGTCGCCGATCCGCACGCCCTCGTCGACGAGCTTGCGGGAGACGACCACGCCGCCGGGGCGGGCCGGGTCGAGGCGGGCGCCCTCGTCGGCGCCGGGGTCGGTGAAGGCGCCGGGCTCGACGCCGAAGGCGGCGAGGTCCACCTCGGTGCCGCGCCCGGTGGTGCCCCGGGTGAGGGTCACGCCCAGCGGGGTGGCCCCGGCCTCCTCCCGCTTCCAGCCGTCGACGGTGCGGGCGTCGACCAGTCCGCGGGCGAACTGGTCGGAGTCGGAGCCGGTGGCGAAGGCGATGTGGGTGGCGGGCAGCCGGCGCAGGGCGGAGACGGTGTCGTCGCCGAGTCCGGTGGTGAAGCCGGAGACGATCCCGACGAGCGCGGCGACGAGCAGGACGACGCTGCCCATCAGCAGAAAGCGGCCCTTGGCCGCCTTCAGTTCCAGCAGAGCGAGGAACACGGTGTTCCTTCCAATGATAGGGACGGTGCGTCCCCACGATAGGAGATGGCGACGGTGCGTCCCTAAGTGGGGTCGGTCCGATGACCCGGGGGCGGTTCACGTGGGGGAAAGGCGCCGCGCACGGGGAGGGACCGCTGTCGGTCCCGGCTCCTAGACTGGTTCCCGTGCCCAAGATCCATGCCGCCACGGTCGCCGACCACCGCTCCCGGCAGTGCGCCGCCCTGCTCGACGCGGCCCGCGAGCTGCTGGCGGAGGGCGACGCCTCCCGCGTCACCTTCGCGGAGGTCGCCCGCCGCACCGGCCTCGCGCGCAACAGCGTCTACAAGTACTTCCCGGACCGGCACCACCTGCTGACCGCCGTGGTCCGCGAGGCCGCCCCGCGCTGGACCGACCGCATCAGGGCCGCCCTCGCCGCCGCCGGCGACGCCCCCGAGGACCGGGTCGCCGCCTACGTCACCGTCCAGCTCGACATGGTCCGCGAGGGCGAGCACAGCATCGCCCGCGCCGTCACCGACGAGCAGGAGGCCGCCGCCCTGCGGGCCGGGGCCGACGCCGCGCACCGGGCCCTCCTCGAACCGCTCGCCGAGGCCCTGCGGGAGCTCGGCGACGACGACCCGGCGATGACCGCGCGCCTCCTCCAGGGCTTCGTCAACGCCGCGACCACCGCCCTGGAGGCGGGCGGCGACCCCGAGGCGGTGACCGGCCGCGCGGTGCGGCTCGCGGTCGCGGCCCTCGGGGGCCTGGCACCGGACGCACGGACCGCATAGGACGCACACCGCACACCGCACACGGAACACACGGGGGGAACGGGATGAGTGGACAGGAGCTCTACGGGGAGCGGTCGTGGAACCCGCTGGCCCGCACGGTGGAGCTGACCGAGGAGGGACTGCGCCGGGGCGGCACCACGACCCCGCCGGAGGAGCTGAACCTGACGGCGATGGCCGAGGCGTACGCCCGGGGGAACTGGCTGGGCGGCGGCGGGGCCGAGCGGCCCCTGTCCGGCCTGCCGCGGGGCTCCGGCGTCGTACCGGTGACCAGGATCACCGGCACCGGCGTCCCGGTCCGGGTCCGGCGGGCCGCCGACTTCGCCGAGGCGCTGGGCGGCTGGGCCCTGCGGCTGAGCGGCGGACCGGAGGCGGTCGCCGCGCGGGCGCACCGGGCCGCGGACGAGGGCGTCCCGCTCTGGATGGCCCGGCGCACCGCGCCCGGACCGGCCGGGCCCGTCACCGTCGCCGTGGACCGGCGCCTGGTCCGGGTGGACGTCTGGGGACCGTACGCCCCCGTCGTCCGCGTCCGCGCCCCGTACGGCTTCCACCACGACGAGCCCGACCCGTCCAGGGGCCTGCTCCTCACCATCGGCGAGATCCCCGCCGAGCTCCGCCTCCAGAAGAAGCTGCGCAAGTCCAGGAGCCTGGTCGAGGCCGAGGCCGAGGCCGACGGCGTGCGCTGGACGCTGCGGCGGCAGGACGCGGGCAGCTCGTGGCTGCTGCGCGACGACCGGCGGGTCGCCCTGCTGGCCCGCCCGCCGCGCCGCCGCGCCTCCCCGGGGGACCCGGTGCTGACGCCGCTCGGCCCGGTCCGCCACGAGACCGCCGACCCGCTCGACGCGGTCGTGGCCCACGCCTTCGCCACCGCCTTCGGCCTCGGCGACACGACGGGACTGGCCCGCTTCCGCTCCCAGTGGCGCCCCCGGGAGGGCCGCGAACCGCTGGTCCTGGACGCCGATTGGTCCCGCCCCTGGTTCACCAACCTCGGCCGCCGCGGCGGCGACGACAACGACTCCGGGGACGGCGACGGCTGGGGCGCGGACGGCGGCGACGCCGGCGACTCGGGAGGCGGTGGCGACGGCGGAGGCGACGGGGGCGGTGGCGACGGCGGAGGCGGCGACTGACGCCCCCTCGCCCGGGTGCTAGCTTCTCCCCGTGCGGGAATACCAGGCGCGGACCAGGGCGGCCTACGACGGGGTCGTCGAACTGTACGCGTCGCTGTTCGCCGACGGGCTGGAGGACCGGCCGCTCACCCGGTCCGTGCTCGACGCCTTCGCCGAACTGGTGCGCGCCACCGGCCACTTCGAGGTGGCCGACGTGGGGTGCGGGCCCGGCCACCTGACGGACCTGCTGCACCGGCGGGGCGTGGACGCCTTCGGCCTCGACCTCTCGCCGGGCATGGTCGCCCACGCCCGGCGGGCCCACCCCGCCCTCCGCTTCGAGGAGGCGCGGATGGAGGCCCTGCCGGTCGCCGACGGCACCCTCGGCGGCGTCCTGTCCCACTACTCGACCATCCACACCCCGCCCGGCGAACTCCCCGCGCTCCTCGCCGAACTGGCGCGGGTCCTGGCGCCCGGGGGCGTCCTCCTGGTCTCCTTCTTCGGCGCCGGGGGACCGGACCCGGTCCCCTTCGACCACAAGGTGGCCCCCGCCTACGCCTGGTCGGCCGACCGGTTCGCGGACCTGCTGACCGGGGCCGGATTCGACCCCTTCGCCCGGCTGCTCCACGACCCGAGGACCGAGCGGGGCTTCCTCGACGCCCACCTGCTGGCCCGCCGCGATGCCCCCGCCTGACGAGCGGGCCCTCCCGGAGGTCCCGTGGAACGCGGCGGCGCTGCGGCTGCTCGACGACACCTACGTCTTCGCGGCCACCGGGCCGCGCCGCCACGAGGAGTGGGCGTACGACGTGCACGCCCTGCTGCACCGTGCGGTGGACGACCCCCGGGGCTGGCTCCGGCTGGACCCCGACCGGTCGAACGACGCCCGCCACACCCTCCCCTCCTACCCCTTCGAGCCGCCGGACCCCGCCGACCTCGCCGCCCTCCTGCACCCGCTGGAGCCGGCGGCCGCAGCGGGCGCGCTCGCCGTCATGGCGGAGGAGTGGCAGGCGGAGCCCGCCCCGGTCCGCACCCGCCCCGACCGCGCCGCGCTCCTCGCGGACGCCCGCACGCTGCTCGGCCGGTACGGCCCCGGCGTCCGCTGCTGGACCAACGCCCGCGCGGCCGCCGGGAACCCGTCCGCCGACCTCCTCGCGGCCGGCCTGCGGGGCACCTCCTCGCACCGCTTCCTCACCACCGCCTACCTGCGCGGCCTCGACCTCGGCGACGAACTGGGCGTGGTCGCGGTCGGCGACGACGAGGTGGGCGTCTTCTGGGCGATCGAGGGCTACTGACCCCGCGCACGGGCCCCGCCGGGCCGGACCTCGCCGGGCCCGGCCGTGAGCACCGGGTCCCGCGCGGTCCTGCCCCGGGCCGCCGCGGCCCAGGCCACGGCCAGGGCGGCCCCGGCGAGGACGGCGGGGACGGCGAGGGCGAACAGACCGCCCGCACCCGCCGAGGGCCCCCACGTCAGCAGCGCCAGCGCCGCCCCCGCCGCCGACAGCAGACCGGCGGCCGCGCGGCGGACGAAGACCCGCTGGGGCACCGGCCGGACGGGCGGCGGCACGGCCGCCAGTGCGCTCCAGCAGCGGGCGTCCTCGGCCCGCTCCCGCCGCAGCCGCAGCGCCGCCCGGACCCGCAGCAGCACGCTCGCCGAGGCCCCGGCGGCGGCCGGACCGAGCACGAGGCCCGCCGGGGCGCCCAGCAGGAGCAGCGCGGTGACGGCCGCGGCCGCGGACCAGCCGGCGACGCACCCGGCGGCGGCCAGCCGCCGGGAGACCGGCCGGTCGGCGCCCGCCCGCAGATCGGCGACGGCGGGGACGTACCAGACGCAGCCGGAGACGGTCACCGCCCCGGTGCCCAGGGCGAGGACGGCGGCGCTCACCGGGCGCCCGCCGTCTCGTGGGGCCGGTTCTCCAGCCGGTCGACCTCCGCGAGCGAGGGGTGGTGCAGGTCGAAGGCGGGGGACTCGGAACGGATCCTCGGCAGGACCGCGAAGTTGTGCCGGGGCGGCGGGCAGGAGGTGGCCCACTCCAGCGAACGCCCGTACCCCCAGGGGTCGTCGCACTCCACCCGCTTCCCGTACTTCGCGGTCTTCCAGACGTTGTAGAAGAACGGCAGGAAGGCCAGGCCGAGCAGGAACGAGCCGATCGTGGACAGGGTGTTGAGCGCGGTGAAGCCGTCCGCGTCGAGGTAGTCGGCGTACCGGCGCGGCATGCCCTCCGCACCCAGCCAGTGCTGCACCAGGAAGGTCGCGTGGAAGCCGGCGGTCAGCGTCCAGAAGGTGATCTTGCCGAGGCGCTCGTCGAGCATCCTGCCGGTGAACTTCGGCCACCAGAAGTGGAAGCCGGCGAACATCGCGTACACCACCGTCCCGAAGAGCGTGTAGTGGAAGTGCGCCACCACGAAGTACGAGTCGGAGACGTGGAAGTCCATCGGGGGCGAGGCCAGGATGACGCCGGTCAGACCGCCGAAGGTGAAGGTCATGAGGAAGCCGGTGGCCCACAGCATCGGCGTCTCGAAGGAGAGCGACCCCTTCCACATCGTCCCGATCCAGTTGAAGAACTTCACCCCGGTCGGCACCGCGATGAGGAAGGTCATGAACGAGAAGAAGGGCAGCAGCACCCCGCCGGTGACGTACATGTGGTGCGCCCACACGGTCACGGACAGCCCGGCGATCGCGATGGTCGCGGCCACCAGACCGATGTAGCCGAACATCGGCTTGCGGCTGAAGACCGGGATCACCTCGGAGATGATCCCGAAGAAGGGCAGCGCCAGGATGTACACCTCCGGATGCCCGAAGAACCAGAAGAGGTGCTGCCACAGCAGCGCCCCGCCGTTCGCCGGGTCGAAGACGTGGCTGCCGAACCTCCGGTCGGATTCGAGCGCGAACAGCGCGGCGGCCAGCACCGGGAAGACCATGAGCACGAGCAGGGACGTGAGCAGCACGTTCCAGGTGAAGATCGGCATCCGGAACATCGTCATGCCCGGGGCGCGCATGCAGATGATGGTGGTGATGAAGTTGACCGCGCCCGCGATCGAACCGAAGCCGGACAGCGCCACGCCCATGATCCACAGGTCGGCGCCGAGACCGGGGGAGTGGACGGAGTCGGAGAGCGGCACGTACAGGAACCAGCCGAAGTCCGCCGCGCCGCCGGGGGTGAGGAAGCCGCCCGCGGCGATCAGCGAGCCGAACAGGTAGAGCCAGTACGCCAGCATGTTCAGGCGGGGGAAGGCGACGTCCGGGGTGCCGATCTGGAGCGGCATGATCCAGTTGGCGAAGCCGGTGAACAGCGGCATCGCGAAGAGCAGCAGCATGATCGAGCCGTGCATCGTGAACGCCTGGTTGAACTGCTCGTTCGACATGATCTGCGTGCCGGGGCGGGCCAGCTCCGCCCGCATCAGCAGGGCCATCAGCCCCCCGACGACGAAGAAGAACAGCGCCGAGCAGAGGTAGAGGGTGCCGATCTTCTTGTGGTCGGTGGTCGTCAGCCACTCCACCCACGAGGGCCGCGCCGGACGCCCGGCGCCCGCGCCCTCCGTGCCGGGGAGGCCCGGATCCCTCTGCTGCGCCTGCGTACCGCGTGTCTCGTCCACCGGACGGCGACCTTCCTTCCACTGAGCACGGGTTGCCGCGGACCCCGCCGCCCTGGGGGCGGGACCGCTCGGGCCGGGAAGCGCGCGGGTACGGGGGTGATCACGGCGCTTCCCGGCCGGCGCCCCATGCTTCCGCCCGGCGGCCGCCGCGCGGCAGGGCCGAACAGGTCCCTGACAAGACCCGGGGGCGGGGCCGTTCGGCCCCGACCACGGTCAGGGCCGAACGGCCCCTTCCGGCACGTTCCCGCACGTCGCGTACGCTGCGGACGGCGGGCGGCGGACACGGGCCGCCCCGGTGGACACGAGACGAGAACAGGCGGCCGGACATGTCCGAGACAGCCGACCCGACGACCCGCGCGACGGAACCGGCGGGCCCGACGGCCCGTCCGGCGGCGTGCCCGGCGACTTCGGCGGTGCGTGAGGCGGACCCGGCGGCCCGTGAGGCGGACCCGGCGGTGCGTACGGCCGGCCCGACGACCCGCGCGACGGACTCGGCGGGCACGGTCGGCCCGGCGGCGTGCCCGGTGGCTCCGGCCGCCCGTGGGACGGACCCGGCCGCCCGTGCGGCGGGGCACGGGGTGCGGGACGGGCGGGACGCGCGGCCGGCCGGCGGGTCCGCCGCCTGGCCCCGGCCCGCCGTCCCCGACCGGATGCACGGCCTCCTCACCGCCGTCATGGACCTCGGCCGGGACCTCGAACTCCCGCAGGTGCTGCGCGGCATCGTCGAGGCCGCCGTCAGCCTCACCGACGCCGAGTACGGCGCGCTCGGCGTCATAGACGACCGGAGCCGGCTCTCCCAGTTCCTCACCGTCGGCATGTCCGACGAACTGGCGGCCCGGATCGGCCCGGCCCCCTGCGGCCACGGCATCCTCGGCGAACTCATCCGCAACCCCACCCCGCTGCGCCTGGACGACCTCTCCCGGCACCCCAGCAGCTTCGGCTTCCCCGCCCACCACCCGCCGATGCACACCTTCCTCGGGGCGCCGATCCGGGTCCGCGACGAGGCGTTCGGCAACATCTACCTCACCGAGAAGCGCGGCGGCAAAAGCTTCGACGCCGACGACGAGGCCGTCCTCACCACCCTCTCCATCGCCGCCGGCGTCGCCATCGACAACGCCCGGCTCTACCACGACAGCCGTCGCCGCGAACACCGCCTGGAAGCCCTCGGCGAGATCACCCGCGCCCTCCTCGCGGGCACCGACACCGACGAGGTCCTGGGCCTCATCGCCCGGCGCGCGATGGAGGTCGCCGACGCCGACCTCGTCGCCGTCCTGCTGCCCTCCGAACCTTCCGGGGACCTGACCGTACGGGTCGCGCACGGCGACCTCGCCGACCGGGTCCGGGGCGCGGGCCTGCCCGCCGGGGGCTCCCTCGCGGGCCTCGCCGCCCGCACCCGGGGCCCCGCCGTCACCACCGACGTCCGCACCGACCCCCGCGCCCTGCCCCTCCCGCCCGAGGGCCCCGGCCACGGCGCGCACGGGCCGGTGGTCGCCGTGCCGCTGCCCGTCGACGACGCCGTCTGCGGCGCGCTGCGGCTCAGCCGGCGGGCCGGCCGGCCGGGCTTCGACCCCACCGAGACCGAACTGATCAGCGGCTTCGCCGACCAGGCCGCCATCGCCCTCGAACTCGCCCGCAGGCGCGCCCAGTCCGAGGAACTGGCGGTGCTCCACGACCGCGACCGGATCGCCCGCGACCTCCACGACCTGGCGATCCAGCGGCTGTTCGCCACCGGCATGACGCTCCAGAGCGCGACCCGGGTCATCGAGCGGCCCGACGCCGTCGAACGCGTCACCCGCGCGGTCGACGACCTCGACGCCACCATCCAGATCATCCGCTCGACCATCCTCCAGCTCCGCACGCCCGCCGACGACCGCGCGGGCGGCCCCGCGCTGCGCCGCCGGATGGCCGAGACCGTGCAGCTCGCCGCGCAGCACCTCGGCTTCCCGCCCGCCCTGCGGATCGTCGGACCGGTCGAGTCGAGCGTCCCCGACCACCTCGCGGAGCACGTCCTGGCGGTCACCGCCGAGGCGCTGAGCAACACCGCCCGGCACGCCGGGGCCGGCCGCGCCGAGGTCGTCCTCACCGTGCCGGACACCGCCGACCGGCTGGTCCTCACCGTCACCGACGACGGCGCCGGCCTCGGCGGCGCGGTCCCCACCGGCGGCCTGCGGAACATGGACGCGCGGGCGCGGCAGTGCGGCGGCACCCTCGGCCTGCGGGTCCCCGACGACGGCGGCACCCGGATCGTGTGGAGCGCGCCCCTGCCCGCCGGCTGACGGCCCGCCGGCCGGGCGGGCCCCCGCTCAGGGCAGGTCGTGCGCGTGCTGCTCCCGGAACCGCTCGGCGATCATCGCCGCCTGGATGCGCCGGCCGACGCCCAGCTTGCCGAGGATGGACGAGACGCGGTTCTTCACCGTCTTCTCGGCCAGGAAGAGGCGCTCGGCGATCTGCCGGTTCGTCAGGCCCAGCCCGATCAGGTCGAGGATCTCCAGCTCGCGCGGCGAGAGCCGGTCCAGCTCGGCCGGGACCGCGTCGCGGGGCGCGGCGTCCGTGCCCCGGATCCGGGCCATCACCCGCTCCGTCATCCGCGGGTCGAGCAGGGAGCGCCCGGTGGCCACCGTGCGGACCGCCGCGACCAGGTCCGAGCCGCCGATCTGCTTCAGCACGTACCCCGCCGCACCCGCCATGATCGCGTCGAACAGCGCCTCGTCGTCGTCGAACGAGGTGAGCATCAGGCAGGCCAGGCCCGGCAGTTCGGCCCGCAGCTCGCGGCAGACCGTCACGCCCTCGTGGTCCCCGCCGGACGGGCCGAGCCGCACGTCGAGCACGGCGACGTCCGGGCGGGCGGCGGGCACCCGGGCCAGCGCCTCGCGCGCGTCGGCGGCCTCGCCGACCACGACGATGTCCTCCTCCGCCTCCAGCAGGTCCCGCACGCCCCGCCGCACGACCTCGTGGTCGTCGAGCAGGAAGACCCGGACGGGCCCGGTGGCGGGGACGGACGCGAAGGGGGACGGGGACGTCAAGGGGAACTCCCGGGCAGGGGGCGCGCGGTCGCGCCGACGACGGAGGGGCCCCCGGTACGGGGCGGCCGGGCCGGGAGCGAGCGTCAGTATGGCACCGGGCCCGGCGGGCCCTTCGGCCCCGGTCCCGGGGGGCCGAAAGGCCCTATCGGCCCCCTGCGGCCTCCTGGTCGAATGCCTGCGCACCCCGGAGCGCCGGCCTCCCCGCGGCCCGGCCGTCCCCCGGCCCGCCGCCGGCGCACCGGGGCCCGGTCCGCCCCCGCCCGGGGGCCGTACGGCTCCGGCCGTACCCGGCGCGCCCCCCTGGCCCGGGGCGCGCCACCGGACCGGGCCCGTGCCGATCGGCCCCGCGGCGGTTCGGCCGGTGGAGGGCCGAACGACCCTTCCCCGGTGGGAGCGGGTGCCGTCTACTGGGGCGACCGGGCGCCGAGCCCGCCGCGCGCCGACGGCGGCGCGTCCGTACCGACATCCCGGGAAGGCCCCGTGCACGACGAAGCTGTCCCCGCTCCCGAGCCCGCGTCCGCGCCCGTCCCGCCGGGCGGGCGGCGGACGGTCGACCTCCGGCCCGGCGAGGCGCTCGCGCTCCTCGCCGGGGTCCCGCTCGGGCGGATCGTCTTCACCGAGCAGGCGCTGCCCACGATCCGGCCCGTCAACCACCTCGTCGACGGCGGGGACGTCATCATCCGCACCGGCGAGGGCGCGGCGCTCGCCCGCCGGGCCCGGGAGGCGGGCGAGCGGGGCGTCGTCGTCGCGTACGAGGCCGACGAGATCGACGCCGCGACCCGGCTCGGCTGGAGCGTGGTGGTGACCGGCTACTGCCGCCCGGTCACCGACCCCGGGGAGACGGCCCGCTACACGGAGCTCCTGAAGCCCTGGACCGACCAGCACCGGGAGCAGGTCGTCCGGATCCGGCCCGACCTGATCACCGGCATGCGGCTGGTGCCCTCCGACTGAACCGGGCCCTCAGACGAGGACCGGGACCGGGCGCGGCGCGAGGGGGACCGGGCCGCCGACCGGGTCGTGCCGCAGCCGCTCGGCGGGCGTGCCGGCCGCGGCCAGCCGCTCCACCACCGAGGCCACCATGGCGGGCGGCCCGCTCACGTACGCCACGTGCCCGGACCAGTCGCCGTGCCGGGCCACCGCCTCGGCCGGCGACCCCGCCGCCGGGTCCCCGGGCCGCCCGTCGACCACCGGGACCACCCGCAGCCAGGGCCGTCCCCGCTCCAGCTCCGCGACGGCCGCCGTGTCGTACAGGTCGTCCAGGGTGCGGGCGCAGAGGAAGAGGTGCGCGGTACGGCCCGCGGGGCGCCGCGCGGCCAGCTCCTCGACCAGCGCCTTCGCCGTCGCCCAGCCGGTGCCGCCGGCGACCAGGAGCACGTCCCGCGCCGGGTCGCCGTCCAGGACGGCGGTGCCCCGCGCGGGCCCGAGCCGCAGGGCGTCGCCGGGCCGGGTGCGGTTCACCAGGACGTCGCTGAGCCCGCCGGGCGCGGTGCGGCGGACGTGGAACTCCAGCTCGCCGTCGGGCCGGGGCGCACAGGCGATCGAGTACGGCCGCCAGGCGTGCGGCAGCGCCGGAGACTCGACGCTCGCGTACTGCCCCGCCTCGTAGGGGAAGGGCTCGGCGGTGCGGACCCGCAGCACGGCGAGGCCGGGCCGGCGCAGTTCGTGCCCGGTCACCGTCGCGTTCCAGGAGACGGGCTCGCCCACCGCGCCCTCCGCCCCCGCCACCATGGCGTCGACGGCGAACCGGATCATCCGCAGCCACGCCTCCTCCAGCTCCGGCACCCACCCCGGGCCCGCGCCGCGCCGCAGCCCCTCCGCGAGCGCCGCCTCGAACACCGCGAAGTGCGCGGGCCGGACGCCGAGCTTGCGGTGGTCCCGGCCGAGCCGCCCGCAGAACGCGGCGATCTCGTCGGGCCGGTCCAGGTTCTCGATCAGGAACCAGAAGGCGCGCTCCAGATGGGCCCGCTGGAACTCCATCGAGTCGGGGAAGAGGCCCCGCAGGTACGGGTGCTGCTCGAACATGGCCCGGTAGAGGTGCTCGATCAGCTCCCCGAAGGGCGTCACCAGCGGCAGGTACCGCCGGATCGTCTCCTGGTCGCGGGGGCCGGGGACCGTACCGGCCGCCGGTGCCGGCGCGGTCGCGGCGGGGGCGGCGGCCCGGCCCGGGGAGAGCAGCCGCTGCCGCAGCCGCATCGCGTCCTGCCGGGCGAGGAGCGCGTGGTACTCGCCGTACGCCTCCCCGCCGGCGCCCGGCCGGTGGCCCTCCGCCCCCGGTCGTGCCTCCCACGCGTCGCCCCGCACCGCGGTCGTCATCGCCGACTCCTCCACCTCGTCGTTCACCGTCGCGCCCCGCCGTGTTCGGCCGATCGCAAGATCGCGGACGGAGCGCGCGTCAGTGTGGCACCGCCGCGCCACCGCCGTCCGGCCCCACGGAACGGGGACCGTCGGACCCTGGCGCGAACCGTCCCGAGGGGCTAGACCTCCAGGTCGGGGGCGGTTTCCGGACAGGAGTGCGGGCTCAGTCCCGTACCAGGCAGAAGGGGTGCCCGGCGGGGTCGGCGAGGACGCGCCGGCTCCGCCCGCCGTCCCCGCCGTCGAGCAGGACGGCGCCCCGGCCCAGCGCCTTCTCCTGGGCGCGCTCCAGGTCCGCGACGCCCAGGTCGAGGTGGAACTGCTGGGGCCGGGCGGGATCCGGCCAGTTCGGCGGCCGGTGGTCCGCCACCCGCTGGAAGGCGAGGACGAACCCGTCGTCGAGGTGGAGCGTCGCCCAGTCGTCGTCGAGCGACCAGCGCGGATCCGGCCGGTTCACCTCGCCGCCGAGCAACGAGCGGTAGAAACCGGCGAGTTCACGCACATCGGCGCAGTCGAGCACCACGCACTGCAGTCTGGCGGTCATACGGGGCAGCCTAGGACCGCACACGCCGGGACCGGCACGTCCCGGCGTGTGCGGCGTCGCTCCGCGGTCTTCCGCCCGCATGATCGTCACGGTGGCCGCCCCGTCCGCGCGTTAGCGGGACGGCAGCGGGACGGCAGGGCCGCCGCCGAAGCTGGGGCGCATCACATTCAGGAGGCAGCACATGCGACGACGTACCTTCCTCAAGGGAACCATGATCGGCGCGGCCGCCGGAGCCGTCCCGGTGTCGGCCCTGACCCAGGGCACGGCCTTCGCGGCCGGCACCGTGACCGTCGGCACCATCCCCGCGCTCCAGAGCGCGATCGACGCCGCCGTCCCCGGCGACCGGATCGTCCTGGCCGACGGCACCTACAGTGTCCCCTCCACCGGCATCCGCGTCACGGACAAGCGGGGCACCGCCGGCGCCCCGATCACGATCGTGGCCGCCGGCCGCGGCGGCGCCGTCCTCGACGGAACGGTCGGCTTCGTCCTCTCCCGCTCCTCCGACATCACGATCAGCGGCTTCGCCTTCCGCCAGACCACCACCTTCGCCATCCCCGCGGACTGCCCCCGCATCCGGCTGACCCGCAACGACTTCAAGCTCGCCGACAAGGACGGGCTCGACTGGCTGACGATCCGCGGCGACGACGCCAAGATCGACCGGAACCGCTTCCACGACCGCGGCACCCAGGGCATCTTCGTCGTCGTCGACGGCCCCGGCGCCACGGCCATGGCCCAGCGCACCCAGATCCTCCGCAACCACTTCGCCGACCACTCCTACGCCGGGGACAACGGCGGCGAGTCGATCCGCATCGGCGTCAGCCAGCGGGCCCTGTCCACCGCGAACGCCGTCGTCGAGTACAATCTCTTCGAGCGCTGCGACGGCGACCCCGAGGCGATCTCGGTCAAGTCCTCCGGCAACACGATCCGCTACAACACCCTCCGCTCCGGCCGGGGCGGCATCGTCCTGCGCCACGGCAACGGCAGCGCCGTCGAGGGCAACCACATCCTCGGCGGCGCGAACGGCATCCGCCTGTACGGCAACGACCACCGGGTGGTGAACAACCACGTCTCCGGCACGACCTCCCGGGGCATCGTCATCGGCAGCGGCAGCACCCGCGACCACACCCCGGACGAGACCGGCGAGGAGCGGCGCGGGAACGACGCCTGCGACCGGGCCGTCATCGCCCACAACACCCTGGTCGGCAACACCAAGACCCTGTGGGGCGAGAGCCGGACCCACGAGCCGAGGGACGTCGTCGTCGCCGACAACATCCTCGTCGCCTCCACCGGCACCCTCGTCGGCCTGAACGCCACCAGCGGTTTCGTCTGGCGGGGCAACATCCTCTGGGGCGCCGCCGCCGACGGCACCGCCCCGGCGGGCGGCTTCCGCCGCGTCGACCCGCTGCTCCGCCAGGACGCCGACGGCGTGTACCGCCTCACCGCGGGCAGCCCGGCCGTCGACGCCGCCGCCTACACCGGCCTCACCCTGACCGAGGACGCCGACGGCCACCCCCGGACCGGCACCCGGGACGTCGGCGCCGACGAGTACTCCACCCTGGCCCCGGTCCGCCGCCCCCTGACGCCGGCCGACGTCGGCCCGAACGCCTCCTGACCCCCCGTCCGGGGGACCGGCCGTGACCCCGGCCCCCCGGACGGCCCGCCGGCCGCTACCAGCGGTTGCGGGCCTCCTCCGCCCAGCCGACCAGACCGTCCAGGGAGACCTCCGTGCCGTCGTCGGCCAGGGCACGGCCGGAGAAGCGGCCGAAGCACTGGTGCGTCTCGTTCGCCACGACGCCCAGGTTCATGCGGGACACCTTCTCGTGGAACGGCTCGAAGCGGGCCGTCACCCGCTCCCCGTCGATCCGCCACGGCCGCAGCCAGTCCGACCGGTCGTAGCTCCACCGCAGCTCCTCCCCGATCTTGTGCAGCCGGCCGTCGACGACCAGGGCGTTCTCGGTCAGGCCCGTGCCGTCCGTCCACTTCCCGCCGAACTGCACAGCCCGGCCCGGCGCCGCCCCGGCCGCCCAGTTCCAGGTGACCGCGTACGGCCACCGGCCCCGGCCGTGGTCCAGGACCGCGAACGCCTCCGGGCCGCCCACCTGGTGCGTCTCGCCGCGCAGCTCCAGCGTGCCGCGCACCGGGCGGCCGACGTCCTTGACCGTGTACTGGAAGCGGGTGCGGCTCCACGGCACCACCACGCCCAGCGACTCGTGCCCCGGCGGCAGCGGCACCTCGACGGCCAGGCGCACCCCGTCCGCCACCGCGCGGACCGAGGCGCCCTCCGGCCCCTGCCGGACGCCGATCGCCAGACCGCCGCCGCGCACCTCGACCTCGCCCTCGCCGCCGCGCGCCGGGAAGCGCGCGCCCCGGGCGAGCGGCACCACCGCGTCCCAGGAGCTCTCCCGGCCGGTGGCCCGTTCCAGCACGTAGATCCCGTGCACGCCCGCGTAGTCGAGCGAGGAGGCGACCAGGCCGACGATGTGGTCCGGGGTGACGATCCCCCAGTACTCCCAGCGCTTGGTACGGCCCCAGCCGCGCAGGTTCGCGCGGTGCAGCGGGCGCCGGGTCCAGCCGACCGCGGCCGGGTTCAGCCGGCCGTCCGGGAGGCACAGGTCGACGGGGGAGGTGAGCTCCGGCTCGTGTGTCATCCGCGCAGGATAACCGCGCGCCCCGACCGCCCGGCGCCGCCCCGGGCACGCGGCCGGCGGACGACCGCGCACGGGTCCGGGGCCGGTCGCGCACGGGTTGCGAGGACGACCGCGCAGAGGTCTCCACGCCGGTCGCGCACGGGTCTCCGGGCCGGCCGCGCACGGTACCTGACTCTTCGTCAGTTCTGTGCGATCCTCCGCCCATGACCGCAGCCCCCCGGCCCCCGCGCCCCTCCGGTCCCGCCCCCGACGTCCTCGCCCCGGCCCGCCTCGGCCCCGTCCGGCTGCGCAACCGGACCATCAAGGCGGCCACCTTCGAGGGCCTCACCCCCGACGGCCTCGTCACCGACGCGCTCATCGACTACCACCTGCGCCCCGCCGCCGGAGGCGTCGGCATGACCACCGTCGCGTACTGCGCCGTCGCCCCCGAGGGCCGCACCCAGCGCGCCCAGCTCTGGATGCGCCCCGAGGCGCTGCCCGGACTGCGCCGGCTCACCGACGCCGTCCACGCGGCCGGCGCCGCCGTCTCGCTCCAGCTCGGCCACGCCGGACCGGTCGCCGACGCCCGCTCCAACCGGCTGCCCTCGCTCTCCCCGACCGGCGGCTTCAGCCCGGTCAGCCTGCGCCGCGACCGGGCCGCCACCGAGGAGGACCTGCGCCGCGTGGTGGCCGCCCACGCCTCCGCCGCCCGGCTGGCGGTCGAGGCCGGCGCCGACGCGGTGGAGCTGCACCTCGGCCACAACTACCTGGCCAGCGCCTTCCTCAGCCCCCGGCTCAACCGCCGCACCGACGCCTACGGCGGCCCGCTGCGCCACCGCGCCCGGCTCGCCCTCGACCTCGCCCGCGCCGTCCGGGAGGAGGTCGGCGACCGCATCGCGATCACCGCCAAGCTCAACATGAGCGACGGCGTGCGCGGCGGCCTCGTCCCCGAGGACAGCCTCCAGGTGGCGCGCTGGCTCCAGGAGGAGGGCTCGGTGGACGCCCTGACGCCGACCGCCGGGAGCTCGCTGCTCAATCCGATGTACCTGTTCCGGGGCGACGCCCCGCTGAAGGAGTTCGCGGCGGCCTTCCCGCTGCCGCAGCGGCTCGGCCTGCGCACGGTCGGCCGCTCGTTCCTGCGGACGTACCCGTACGAACCGCTCTATCTGCTGGAGCGCGCCCGGGAGTTCCGCGCCGCGCTCGCGCTGCCGCTGGTGCTGCTCGGCGGAGTCACCGACCGGGAGGGGATGGACCGGGCCATGGCCGAGGGCTTCGCGTTCGTCGCGATGGCCCGCGCGCTGCTGCGCGAACCCGATCTGGTGCGCCGCGTCGGCGAGGATCCGGGGACCCGGTCGCGCTGCGTGCACTGCAACCTCTGTATGCCCACCATCTACACGGGCACCCACTGTCCGCCGGCCGCCGGGGACTGACCCGCGCGGCGGGGTGCGGAGGGGGTGGGGTGTGGGGGGAACGTGGGGGAGTGGGGGGTGGCGGGGCGGACGGCCTCAGTCCGACTGCTTCGCGGCGCGCAGGTGGAGGGCGCGCAGAGCGGCTTCGAGGGCGAAGCGGTGCTCGGGGTCGTGCAGCCGGTCACCGAAGTGGTGGTCCAGGTTCCGCAGCCGGTAGCGGACGGTCTGGGCGTGCACGCCGAGCAGTTCGCCGACCTGTTCGGCGGGGGCCCGGGTGGAGACGTGCACCCGCAGGGTCTCGATCAGCCGTTCGCGCCGGGAGCCGGAGAGGGAGTCCAGCGGGGCCAGTTCGCGGGTGGCGAGGTGGTCCGTCAGGGCGGGGTCGGAGAGCAGCCATAACGTTGTCAGGTGCTCGTCGCAGTGGACGACGGGGGCGTCCGGCACCACGCCCTCGTCGATGAGCTGGAGCAGTCGGCGCGCCCATCGCAGCGAGTGCGCGGCCTGTGCGGACGGCACGGTCGGGCCGATGACGGCGGGCGTGCCGCCGAGCGCCGCCTCCAGCATCGCCAGCCGCTCGCCGGTGAGGGGCCCGGGGACGAGCAGGTGCGGCTGGGGCAGGGTCGGGTCGGCCAGCACGTCCCGGTCGAGCGCGGGCGGCACGAGGTCGGCGGCCGGCGGCCGCAGGGCGACCAGGGCGCATTCGGCGGGCAGCTCCCAGCCGGCCTCCCGGCACAGCTCGGCGATGGCCCCCTGGGGCAGCGGCGGACCGGCGACCACCAGGTGCAGGAGTTGTCTTCGCAGTGCCGCCGTGTCGGAGACGCCCCGGGCCTGGACCGCGAGATAGCCCTCGCGGGACAGCGCCTCCAACTCGTCCACGTAGGCGAAGAGGGCGTCGGCGAAGGCCAGGATCAGGGTGGGGGAGAGGTTGTAGGTGCGGCCGATGTACTTGGCCCGGCGCAGCGCGATCCGGGCGCCGAGGCGGTACGCCCCCTGGAGGGAGTCCAGGTCGCGCCCCTCGTACGCCTCGACCCGGCCGAACTTGCGCAGCAGGTCGTCGCGGAGGGCCGATTTCGCGGTGGGGTTGGCCACCCGCTCGACGAAGGCGGTCAGGGCCTGCTCGACGCCCTGGCGGATGGCGTCGACGTGGGGCCCGGCGAAGAGATGGGCGTACACGGGGTAGGTCCGCTGGACCTCCACGCCGATCTCCTTGATGAGTCCCGGGATCTCCGGGCGCATCAGTTCGGCGAACTCCCTGGGGAGGGGGTCGAGCGGCTCGCCGAGGTTCTGGGGGTGTGTGATGGCGGTCATGAACCGATCCCTTGCTCTCTGGGTGACCGGTGCGGAATGAGCGCGGCGCCCAACCTGGCGTGGTGGGCGCCGCCGAAACCGTCAGGTGTGTACCAACGGGAACTGCTGAAGTTAGATCAACTACTCGTTGCTGTACACAACTTGAGCAAGAGTTGTTGCGTGGAGGGGGCACGGTCCGCCCAGTAGGCCGGTTATCGCCCCCGGGTGGCCGTTACTTGACGGCGGAGTGCCAGTTCTGGGACAGGACCTTGCCCGCGTCGGGGGCGGAGAGACCGGGCGCGAACAGGCCGGCGAGGTGGGTCTGGGTGTTGTTGAGGACGAGCTTGTTCTTGCCGGCGGCGGCGGGCAGCCCCGTCTTGAGGTTGACGGCGGCGTCGATCACGCCGAACCAGCCCAGGCCGCAGCCGCTCGCCCCGGGGACGGCGAAGCTGTCGTCGTACTGGGTGGAGCCGAGGAGGTTCAGGCGGCTCATGGAGCCCTCGTCGTTGGGGGTGCCGTCGCCGTTGAAGACCTCGAAGCCGAACTCGGGCGCGTTGGCGTTCTTCGGGCGCAGCAGGATCGGGTCGGCCTTCGACCCGATGTAGCAGTTGTCGCCGAGGAAGGGGTTCTGGAGCCGGATGCGGACCGGGACGGTCACGATCGGCTGGTCGGTGACGACGCCCGCGATCTGGTCGAAGTTCGAGGGGGCGCCGGCCGACTCCATGGTCGCGGTGATCTTGTTGAGCTTGGCGTCCGACAGCTTCCGGCAGATGTCGGTGATGAAGGGGATGTCGCTCGGGCACATCAGGCCCATCAGCCCGCCGGGCACCGTGGCCGAGTCCGCGATCAGCGAGCTGCCCGAGGTCCCCACGACGGAGCTGGTGCCGTCGAGGTTCTGGATGGCACCGAACTGGAGGTTGGTCTTCCCGGTGACCACCGTCGTGTTGCCCAGCTTGATGGTGCCGCTGAGGGAGTACGAGACGACGCACTGCGGGGTGGCGTCGATGCCGTCCGTGGCGAGCATCGCCGGGGCGTCCACCGGGCACCGGTCGAGCGGCGCCCAGCTGCCGTTCAGCTGCGGGGTGGCGGCGGTCGCCGTGCCCATGGCGGCGAAGGAGCCGAGGGCGGTGAGGGCGGAGACGGCGGCCAGCTTGGTGCGGGGGGAGACGAGGGGCATGGCGGGGCCTTCCTGGGAGACGGGTGAGGGGCGGAGGGGAGAACAGGGGGGCGGTACGGGGACGGGTCAGCGCTCGGCCCTGGGGACCTGGTACGGCTGTCCGTCGTCGGTGCACTCGGGGTTGATCGGGGGGAACGGATTGAGGATGTTGCAGGTCTGGCCCTGGATCTGCCGGACGTAGTTGTCGGAACCGGAGATGGAGGCGGTGAGCAGCCGGTCGAGGTTCTCGCCCTTCGCGCCGCAGCCCTTGAAGGCGGGGATGGTCACCTTGCCGACGAGCGGGCCGCCGCCGGTGAGGAGGTAGCCCTTGGCGTCCCCGCCGAACGTGGACAGGCCCTTGCCCACCAGGACCATGTGGTCTCCCGGATACGTGGCGGGGTCCGGCTCGGTGGAGGAGAGCGGCTTCTCCGTGCGGCAGGAGGGGCCGACGTCCAGCTTCGTGCCGTTGACCCGGGCGTCGAGGACGCGCAGGACCAGGGGGACGCGGACGTACGTCTCGCTGATGTTGTACGGGTAGGACAGGAGGGTGTCCGAGTAGAGGGCCATGGGCCCCGCCTGTTCCAGGACCAGGGTCGCGGTGGTCGGAGCGAAACCGAAGGTCAGGAAGGTCCCCTTGAAGGGCGGTGTCTCCTGGCGCCCCTGGGTGGAGAGGCGCCCCACCGCCTTGTTGATCAGGTGGGTCTCCGGCTCCTCCTCGGTCCCGCCGAAGACGATCTCCGGATCGCCCTGCTCCATCAGGACGCAGGTCAGGGGGATGAGGGAGGCCCCGTCCTGCTTCCGTACGTTGGAGTAGCCGGTGATGTAGGCCGACAGCGACATGGGGGTGGGGTCCTTGGTGACACAGGGGGGCGCGGCCGGCCGGGGCGCCGGGGCGCCGGGCGTGTCCTCGTCGGCCGCCTTCAGCCCCTCGTCCGCCCGCGGCCCGGCGCCCGGGTCCTCCGTCGCGGTGCCCGCCGTGTCTCCCGGGGCCGCCGGGTCCGAGGGGAGCGGCGGCAGCGGGAGGCCCGGAACGGGGCTCGACGGGGAGGAGGCGTCCGGGGACGGCGCCGCCGTGCCCGGACCGCCGGTGGGGGCGCCGGCGCCGACCGGGACCCGGGCGAACACCGTACGGCCCTCCGCGTCGGGGGCGGGAGCGCAGGCGACGGAGAGGGAGGCGGGGACGGTGGCCGCGCCCTCGGCCGTGCTCAGTGCGAGGTCCACCCCGAACGCCCCTGCCGTGAGGGAGAGTTCGCCCTCGGTCCCGGTCGTCAGGGAGGACACGTCCCCGGTCGTGGTAAGCGTGAGGGGGCCCTCGGCGGGGACGGCGACGGGCTGCGCCGTGCCGCTCCACGTCGCCTCCGCGCGCTGCTCGCCCTGGGCCACGCCGACCGCGAGCCGGCTCTCCGCCCGTACGGTGGCGGCCTTGAGCGCGGTCAGCTCGGCCACGGCCGCGCCGGGGAACTCCACCGTCGTGGTGACGTCGGCCGGCCGGATCTCCTCGCCGGCCTCCGCCCGCTCGGGGAAGGCGGCCGTGATCCGCACCGTCGCGGGCTGCGGCCCCGAGGGCAGGGTGCAGACGTAGGGCAGCGCGGCGTCGACCTTCAGCGTCCCGACGGCGACGGCCGCGGCCGGAAGCAGAGGGGCGAGCGCCACGAACGCGGCGATCGTCGCACCGCGCACGCGGGCGCGGGAGGAACGAGGGGTGGGCCGGGGGCCTTTCATCTGGTGCTCCGCTCGGGTCGTTCGGGAACGCGGGGGTGGTGCCGTGCCGGGACGAGGGGGTTACGGGTTGGTGCCGACGGCGATCGGCGGGGTGCCGCCGGGGTTGACCAGGTAGTCGCCCTTGAAGGTGGGCTTGGCGCCGACCGGGGCGACCGTGCCGCAGCCGGACGACGAGACGACGGTGAGCTCGCCCGCCGCGCCGGCGACCGAGAACAGGCCGGTGATGACGGCGATCGCCGCCGGGTTGCCGGTGGCGTTCTGCGTCCGCCCCGAGGCGGTGGACTTCCCGCACGTCAGCGCGAGGCCGCCGAGGAAGAGCGAGACGTTCCCGCGGTTGACCGCCGTGAAGCCGCCGGAAGGAGTGACGGTCCAGGTGGTCGACGGCACCGCGGAGGCCGGGACGGCCGTGAGGGCGAGCGTGGCCGCGGTCGCGGTGACGGCGAGTCTTCCGGTCGGCTTCTTCACGGCGGGGCCTCCTGGGGCGGCGGGGACGGTCGGGAACGCGGACAGGCCCGCGCCCGCCCGGCCGGGGTCACCGGCCGGACGGACGCGGGGTCCTGAGCCCTTACGGGTTCGAGCCGACGATCGTCGGGATGGCGGTGCCCGCCTTGAAGAGGTACTTGCCCTTGAAGGTGGGCTTGGCGCCGACCGGGACGGCCGAGCCGCAGCCGGACGACGTGACGACGGTGAGCTCGCCCGCGAGGCTGTTGACGGTGAGCGCGCCCGTCGAGTTGGTGTAGGTGGAGGACGCCTTGCCCGTCACGCGGAAGTTGCAGGCGCCGACGGAGACGTTGGCGTCGACGTTGCCGACGTAGCCCGAGGTGACACCGGTCGCGGCGTTGTAGTCCTGGGCCACGATCGTCCAGGGGGTCACCGGGACGGCGGTCACGGGGCCGAGGACGCTGGTGCAGGGCGCCCCGGTGGCACCGAAGACCATGGTGGTGATGGTGCCGACGGTGGCCGGGTTGCCGGTGGTGCTCGCACCGGTGCCCGCGCCGTTCGACTTCGTACACGTCATGGTGATGCCGTTGACGCTGAGGGCGACGTTGCCGCTGTTGAGCGCGGTGATGCTGGCCGGGGACGGGCTGACGGTCCAGACCGTCGAGGGCACGGCCGAGGCCGGCGAGACCGCGAGGGCGAAGGCGGCGGAGGCGCCACCGGCGACGACGGCGAGGTTTCTGATCGACTTCTTCATGACTCTGGGACTCTCCTTGGGGATTGACCGGCAGAGGGGTGGCCGCGACGGGGACGAGCGGCCGGAGGCGGCTCGACGTTTCCCTGGCCGCGCCACCAGACGTTACTTGCGGGAAACTTGGCTGAACAATGGCACCGACCATGATTCTTTGAAGAGGTCCATTGCCTGTCAGGCGGGTGAGTGGTAGCCGGAATCCGGTTGGTTCTCGGGTGCGCATTGTCGACAATTATGATCGATCATGAAGCACTTGTGCGGAGAATCCTCACTTCCGTGCGGGCGTCGGCCGCGGAAGAACGCGCCACGCTCTCCCCGGTGACAATCACCGGGCCCCGATTGTGTTCCCGATGACAGGAACCCCGCATTCCGCACCCCATTGCAGAAAACTCCCCACTCGCGTATTGCTCCGGGAGGTTACCGGGCCGTAGCGTTCGCCGGGCGGCGCCCAGCCGCAGGTCGGCGCGCTCCGTGAGCCGCCCTGCGGCGGACGCGCCCGCCCCGGTCTCCCGGCCGGGGCGGGCACGCCCGCAGGCCGGAACCACGCCGCGCCGGCCCCTCGGGGCAGGCGGCACCCCTGTCTCCCCGGAGACAAGAACCGACCGCGCCTTTGTCTCCCCGATGACAAATAAAGAAGCGGATCAAGGATTTTGCGCCATGCCTATTGTCCGGGTGATCGGCACCGACTTAACGTGCGCCCGCGGTGCACGCCCGACGCGGGCTTGCTGGAGGTGGAATGGGAATCGAAGTAGCCGTTGAGGGTCTGACCATGTCCTTCGGCAAGCAGAACATCTGGCAGGACGTGTCACTGACATTGCCGGCCGGAGAAGTGAGCGTCATGCTCGGGCCTTCCGGCACCGGCAAGACGGTCTTCCTGAAATCGCTCATCGGGCTCCTCAAGCCCCAGCAGGGACGCGTCCTCATCAACGGCGTCGACATGGTCAACAGCCCCGAGAAGGACATCTACGAGACCCGGAAACTCTTCGGCCTCATGTTCCAGGACGGAGCCCTCTTCGGCTCCATGACCCTGTTCGACAACATCGCCTTCCCACTGCGCGAGCACACCCGCAAGCGGGAGTCCGAGATCCGCCGCATCGTCATGGAGCGGATCGAACTCGTCGGCCTCCTCGGCGCCGAGGGCAAGCTCCCCGGCGAGATCAGCGGCGGCATGCGCAAGCGCGCCGGCCTGGCCCGCGCCCTCGTCCTCGACCCGCAGATCGTCCTCTGCGACGAGCCCGACTCCGGCCTCGACCCGGTCCGCACCGCCTACCTCTCCCAGCTCCTCATCGACCTCAACGCGCGGATCGACGCGACGATGCTGATCGTCACCCACAACCTGGACATCGCCGCCACCGTCCCCGACAACATGGGGATGTTCTTCCGGCGCAACCTGGTCACCTTCGGCCCCCGCGAAGTCCTCCTCACCAGCGAGGAACCGGTCGTCACCCAGTTTCTCGCCGGCCGCCGCGAAGGCCCCATCGGCATGTCCGAGGAGAAGGACGCCGCCACCCTCGCCGCCGAGGCCGACGCCCCCGCCCCGCACCTGACGGCTGGCCCCCGCGTCATCGTCCCGCAGCTGGAGCCCTCGCCCGGCCTCCCGCCGCGCGCCGCCGTCGCCCGCCGCCGCGAACGCGTCCTCGGCATGCTCGACCGGCTCCCGCCCGCCGCCCGCGCCGCCATCCAGGACACCTACGCGCGCGGCGGCACGGCCCCCACCCTGACCAAGCCCGCACCCGGGAGCGGCTCGTGATCGGCGGGGCGCTGCGGCAGACCGGACGCCTCTTCGCCCTCGCCGCCGAGGTGACCCGGGCCGTCTTCCGACGCCCCTTCCAG
The DNA here is from genome assembly GCF_014650175.1 of Streptomyces termitum. GTDB lineage: Bacteria > Actinomycetota > Actinomycetes > Streptomycetales > Streptomycetaceae > Streptomyces > Streptomyces termitum. Next base: position 54,664 of record NZ_BMUL01000010.1, on the reverse strand, counting down.
TTCCGCGAGTTCATCGAGCAGTTCTGGTTCGTCGCCAGCGTCACCATCCTGCCGGCCGCCCTCGTCTCCATCCCCTTCGGCGCCGTCATCGCCCTCCAGGTCGGCTCGCTCACCCAGCAGCTCGGCGCCCAGTCCTTCACCGGCGGCGCCAGCGTCCTCGCCGTCATCCAGCAGGCCAGCCCGCTCATCGTCGCCCTGCTGATCGCCGGCGCCGGAGGCTCCGCCATCTGCGCCGACCTCGGCTCCCGCAAGATCCGCGAGGAGCTGGACGCGATGGAGGTCATGGGCGTCTCGCCGGTCCAGCGCCTGGTCGTCCCGCGCGTCCTCGCCACCATGGCCGTCGCCGTGCTCCTCAACGGCATGGTCTCCGTCGTCGGCACCCTCGGCGGCTACTTCTTCAACATCGTCCTCCAGGACGGCACCCCCGGCGCGTACCTCTCCAGCTTCTCCGCCCTCGCCCAGCTCCCCGACCTGTACATCAGCGAACTCAAGGCGCTGATCTTCGGGTTCATCGCGGGCATCGTCGCCGCCTACCGCGGCCTCAACCCCCGGGGCGGCCCCAAGGGCGTCGGCGACGCCGTCAACCAGTCGGTCGTCATCACCTTCCTCCTGCTCTTCTTCGTCAACATGGTGCTGACCGGCATCTACCTCCAGATCGTCCCGCCGAAGGGAGGCTGAGGCCGATGGCCTCCCCGTTCGCCTGGCTCGACCGGTCCGGTGACCAGTTCCTGTTCTACGTGCGCGCCCTGCTCTGGATCCCCCGGACCCTGCGCCGCTACCTCAAGGAGGTCCAGCGCCTCCTCGCCGAGGTCGCCTTCGGCTCCGGAGGACTCGGCGTCATCGGCGGCACCATCGGCGTCATGATCGCGATGACGCTGTTCACCGGCACCGTCGTCGGCCTCCAGGGCTACGCCGCCCTCGACCAGATCGGCACCGCCGCCTTCACCGGCTTCGTCTCCGCCTACTTCAACACCCGCGAGATCGCGCCCCTCGTCGCCGGACTCGCCCTCTCCGCGACCGTCGGCGCCGGCTTCACCGCCCAGCTCGGCGCCATGCGGATCAACGAGGAGGTCGACGCCCTCGAAGGCATGGGCATCCGCTCCATGCCCTACCTGGTGACCACCCGCATCATCGCCGGCGTCGTCGCGATCATCCCGCTCTACGCGATCGGACTGCTCTCCTCCTACCTGGCCTCCCGCTCCATCACCGTCCTCTTCAACGGCCAGTCCCAGGGCACGTACGACCACTACTTCAACCTCTTCCTGTCCCCGACGGACGTCCTCCTCTCGGTGCTCAAAGTGCTGATCTTCAGCGTGATGGTGATCGTCGCCCACTGCTACTACGGCTTCCGCGCCTCCGGCGGCCCCGCCGGCGTCGGCATCGCCGTCGGCCGCTCCGTGCGCAACGCCATCGTGCTGATCAGCGTCACCGACTTCTTCCTGTCGCTGGCCCTCTGGGGCGCGACCACGACCGTGAAGGTGGCGGGGTGAGATGAGCGAACCACACGGCACGACCACCCGCCTCCGGCTCGCCGGAATCGTCTTCCTGCTGGTGCCCGCCCTGCTGGCCTGGCTGGCGGTGGCGGTCTACCAGAAGAGCTTCACCGACTCCGACCCGGTCGTCGTCGAGACCGGCAGCGTCGGCAACGAGATGCACCTCGGCGCCGAGGTCAAACTCCGCGGCGTCGTCGTCGGCGAGGTCCGCGCCATCGCCGCCACCGGCGAGGGCGCCCGCCTCACCCTCGCCATGAAGCCCGGCGCCCTGGAGCACGTCCCCTCCGACGTCCGCGCCCAGATGCTGCCGACCACCCTCTTCGGCGAGCGGTTCGTCGCCCTCGTACCGCCCCCGAACCCCTCGGGCGCGAAGCTCGCCCCCGGCGCCGTCATCCCGCAGGACCGCTCCGGCAACGCCGTCGAACTCCAGCAGGTCCTCGACAACGTCCTGCCCATGCTCACCGCCGTCCAGCCGCAGAAGCTCTCCGCGACCCTCTCCGCGGTCTCCCAGGCCCTCGAAGGACGCGGCGACAAGCTCGGCGACACCCTCGCCCGGCTCGACGCCCACCTGCGCGAGTTCAACCCCCAACTGCCCGCCCTCAACCGCGACCTGAAAGAACTCGTGAAGGTCAGCAACCTCTACGCGGACGCCGCCCCCGACATCGTCACCGCGCTCACCGACTTCACCACCACCAGCGGCACCCTCGCCGAACAGGAGAGCCGGCTCGCCGGCACCTTCGGCGCCACCACCCGCACGGCCCAGGACCTCACCGCCTTCCTGCGCCAGAACAAGGACAACATCATCCGGCTCAGCGCCACCAGCCGGCCCACCCTGGAACTGCTCTCCGAGTACTCCTCCTCCTTCCCCTGCACCCTGCGCACCCTGGCCCAGTTCGTCCCCGCCATGGACAAGGCGCTCGGCAAGGGCACCGACCGGCCCGGCCTGCACGTCGAGGTCACCACCGTGCCCTCGCGCGGCGCCTACACCCCCGGCCGCGACACCCCCTCCTACGGCGCCGGCGGCGGCCCCCGCTGCTACCCCGTGCCCTACCTCGGCGCCGCCGCCGCGCCCGCCGCACGGGCCTCCGCCGCCGCCGAACAGGACCTCGGACCCGCCAACTCCCCGCAGGAGAACGACCTCGTCACCGAACTCCTCGCGCCCGCCGCGAAGAAGACCCCCGCGGAACTCCCCGACTGGAGCAGCCTGCTCGCCGGACCCGCCTTCCGCGGAGCGGAGGTGACCCTCCGATGACCCCGCGCACCGACCACACCCGCCGCCGCGGCCTCACCGGCACGGTCGTCAAGTCCCTCCTCTTCGTCCTGGTCACCGCCCTCGCCACGGCCGTCCTCGGCCTCAGCATCGCCAACACCGGCGTCGGCTCCGAGACCCTCTCCTACAAGGCGCTGTTCACCGACGTCACCGGCCTCGTCAAGGGCGACTCCGTCCGGATCGCCGGCGTCAAGGTCGGCGAGGTCACCGACGTCCGCGTCGTCCAGCGCCGCACCGCCCAGGTCACCTTCACCGTCCGCGAGGACCGCGCCCTGCCCCGCTCGGCCACCGCCTCCGTCAAGTACCTCAACATGGTCGGACAGCGGTACGTCTCCCTCGGCCGCGGCAGCGGGGAACTCTCCGGCACCCTCCAGGACGGCGACACCATCCCGCTCGACCGCACCACGCCCGCCCTCGACCTCACCCTCCTCTTCAACGGCTTCAAGCCGCTCTTCGAGGGCCTCTCGCCCGCCGACGTCAACGACCTCGCCGACTCCCTGGTCCAGGTCCTCCAGGGCGAGAGCGGCACCGTCGACAGCCTCATGCGGCACATCGGCTCCCTCACCCGGACCGTCGCCGCCAAGGACCAGGTCATCGGCCAGGTCGTCACCAACCTGAACACCGTCCTCACCACCATCAACAACCGCGAGGCCGCCTTCGAGGACCTCGTCGTCACCCTCCAGAAGCTCGTCACCGGCTTCAACACCGACCGCAAGCCGCTCGGCCAGGCCGTCCAGGCCATCGGCGACCTCACCACCACCACCGCCGGCCTCTTCCAGGACGGCCGCGCCCCGCTCAAGAAGGACATCAGGGAACTGGGCCGCCTCTCCACCACCCTCGGCGAGCACACCCCCGCCATCGAGTCCTTCCTCGCCCACACCCCCGGCAAGATGACCGCCCTCGCCCGCCTCTCCTCCTACGGGTCCTGGTTCAACCTCTACCTGTGCGAGGCACGCGTCACCGGCGTCGGCACGTCCGACGGCTCCAAGCCGCCGACCGGCATCACCGTGACCGAATCGAGGTGCCGCGGATGAGCCCCCGCATCGGAATCAAGCCGGTGAAGGAACGCAACCCGATCACCGTCGCCGTCGTCGGCCTCCTCGTCCTCGCCCTCCTCGGCGCCGTCGCCTACAACGCCGACCGCCTGCCCTTCGCCGGCGGCGGCACCTCCTACAGCGCCGACTTCTCCGAGGCCGCCGGCCTCGACGCCGGCGACGAGGTCCGCATCGCCGGCGTCAAGGTCGGCGAGGTCACCGGCGTCTCCCTCGACGGCCCCAAGGTCAAGGTGGTCTTCGAGGTCGGCGACGCCTGGGTCGGCGACCGCTCCACCGCCGCCATCGCCATCAAGACCCTCCTCGGCGAGAAGTACCTGGCGCTCGACCCGCTCGGCTCCGCACCCCAGGACCCCGGCACCCGCATCCCGCGGACCCGCACCACCTCCCCGTACGACGTCACCGAGGCCTTCCAGGACCTCAGCCGCACGACCGACGCCATCGACACCGAGAAGCTCGCCGAGAGCTTCGAGACGATCTCCGACACCTTCAAGAACTCCCCGCCGCACGTGCGCAACGCCGCCGACGGCCTGTCCGCCCTGTCGAAGACCGTCTCCAAGCGCGACGCCGAGATCGCCAAGCTGCTGGAGAACAGCGACACCTTCACCAAGACCCTCGCCGACAAGAAGTCCAGCTTCGAGACCCTCCTGGAGGACGGCGGCTCCCTCCTCGGCGAACTCCGCAAGCGCCGCGAGGCCATCCGCGCCCTCCTCAAGGGCAGCCGCGCCCTCGGCACCGAACTCAGCGGCCTCGTCGACGACAACGACCGCCAGCTCGGCCCCACCCTCAAGGCCCTCGGCCGGGTCACCGAGGTCCTGGAGAAGAACAGCGGCCAGCTCGACAAGACGCTCGCGCTCGTCGGCCCCTACTACCGGCTCGTCGGCAACACCCTCGGCAGCGGCCGCTGGTTCGACAGCTACCTCTGCGGAGTGGTGCCCCGCACCTACCTGCCGGAGGGCTCCCAGCCCACGACCGGATGCATGCCGCCGAAGCAGAAGGCGACGGCGCAGGGGAAGGGTGAGTGATGAGCAGAGCCAGGAAACCCCTCGTCGCCGGCATCGCCCTCGCGGTGCTCGCGGCCGGCGGACTCACCGCCGCGGGCGTCCTCGACGACGAGGGCACCCGCGTCACCGCCTGGTTCGACCAGGCCGTCGGCATCTACGCCGGATCCGACCTGCGGATCCTCGGCGTCCGGGTCGGCGAGGTCGAGTCCGTGCACCCCGAGGGCACCCGGGTCCGCGTCCGCCTCCGCCTCGACGAAGGCGTCCGCGTCCCCACCGACGCCGCCGCCGTCGTCGTCGCCCCCAGCATCGTCGCCGACCGCTACGTCCAGCTCACCCCCGCCTACAGCTCCGGCCCCTCGCTCGCCGACGGCGCCGAACTGCCCGCCTCCCGCAACCGCGTCCCCGTCGAGATCGACCAGCTCTACAAGTCGATCACCGACCTCGGCGACGCCCTCGGCCCCGACGGCGCCAACGCCGAAGGAGCCCTCTCCCGGCTCCTCGACACCGGGGCCAGGAACCTCAAGGGCAACGGCGCCGCCATCGGCGACTCCATCGAACAGTTCGGCAAGGCCGCCAAGACCCTCGACGGCAGCAGCGACGACCTGTTCGCCACCCTCGGCCAGCTCCAGACCTTCACCACCATGCTCAAGGAGAAGGACGGCGACGTCCGCACCGCCCAGGAACGCCTCGACGAGGTCGTCGGCTACTTCGCCGAGAACAAGGACGACCTCGCCGGCGCCCTCAAGGAACTCGGCAAGGCCCTCGCCCGGGTCAAGACCTTCATCCAGGAGAACCGGGGCGCACTCAAGAAGAACGTGGACCGGCTCGTGCCCCTCACCCAGACCCTCGTCGACCAGCGCGCCTCCCTCGCCGAGGCCCTCGACACCGCCCCGCTCGCCGCGACCAACCTCGTCAACGCCTACAACGAGGACACCCGCACCCTCGACGGCCGCGCCAACCTCAACGAGATCAGCATGGGCGGCCCCCTGCTCCCGCTGCCGGTGGCCGGCGGCTCCGCCTCGACCGGCGGGAAGGAGAAGCGATGAAGCGCGCCGCCCTCCCCTCCCGGAAGGCCGCCGGAGCCGGCGCCGCCGGAGTCGTCGTCCTCGGCCTCGCCCTCGTCCTCGGCGCCCTCCCGCTCCGCTTCGACGGCATCGAGGACCTCCCGCTGCCCGGTGGAGCCGACCTCGGTCCCCGCCCGTACACCGTCACCGCCGAACTCGCCGACGTCCTCAGCCTGGTGCCGCAGGCCGCGGTCAAGGTCAACGACGTCGCCGTCGGCCGCGTCACCCGCATCGAGGTCGGCACCGACGGCTGGTCCGCCCGCGTCACCCTCGCGATCAACGGCGACGTCCGGCTGCCCGCCGACGCCAACGCCCGCCTGGAACAGTCCAGCCTCCTGGGCGAGAAGTACATCCAGCTCGTCGCCCCCCTCCGCACCGACACCGCCCAGGGCGGCGTCCAGCGGACCGCGGCCGGCGGCGGCGACGGGAGCCGCCTCACCGACGGCAGCGTCATCCCGCTCGCCCGCACCAGCCGCAACACCGAGGTCGAAGAGGTCTTCGGCGCCCTCTCCCTCCTCCTCAACGGCGGCGGCGTCAACCAGCTCAAGACCATCACCCGCGAACTCAACAAGGCGCTCGGCGGCCGCGAACCCGAGGTCCGCTCCATGCTCAACCGGGTCGACACCCTGGTGAAGAACCTCGACGAGCACCGGGGCGACATCACCCGCGCCCTCGACGGCCTCAACCGCCTCTCCACCACCCTCGCCGGCCGCAAGAACGACGTGGACACCGTCCTCACCGGCCTCTCGCCCGGCCTGAAGACGCTGGAGGACCAGCGGGGCTCCCTCATCACCATGCTGCGCTCCCTGGACACCCTCTCCGGGGTCGCCGTCTCCACCGTCGACGCCAGCAAGAAGGACATGGTCGCCGACCTCAAGGCCCTCGCGCCGACCCTCAAGGCGCTCGCCGACTCCGGCGCCGACCTGCCCGACTCGCTCCAGGCGCTCCTCACGTACCCCTTCACCGACGAGGTGATGCGGGGCATCAAGGGCGACTACCTCAACACCTACCTCCACCTGGCGGCCACGCCCGGCACCGAGGTCATCCCGCCGCTCGTCCCCCGGGACGAGACGCCCCGCCCGGACCCCACCGAGGAACCCACCGAGGAACCCACCGACCCCGGGGCCGGCCTCCGCCGGCAGAACGGAAGCGGCGGCACGGGCCTCCCGCTGCCGCCCGTCACCACCCCCGCGGACGGAGGCGCCCGCCGATGATCACCCGTACCGTCTGGATCAAGAACATCTCCTTCCTCGTCATCGCCGTCCTCGTCCTCGGCTACCTCGGCATCCGCTACGCCGACCTCGGCCGCTACACCGGCGTCGCCGACCACTACACCGTCCGCGTCCACCTGGCCCGCACCGGCGGCCTGTTCACCCACTCCGACGTCACCTACCGGGGCGTCTCCGTCGGCCGCGTCGGCGCCATCGACCTCACCGCCGACGGCGTCGTCGCCGAACTCCGCATCAAGCGGTCCGCGCCCCGCATCCCCGCCGACGCCAAGGCCGTCGTCGCCGGACTCTCCGCCGTCGGCGAGCAGTACATCGACCTCCGCCCCGAGAGCGACGGCGGCCCCTACCTCGCCGAGGGCGCCCGCATCGACCAGATCGACACCCAGGTCCCGGCCCCCGTCACCGACGTCCTCACCAGCATGAACGACCTCACCCGCTCCGTGCCGCTGGACTCCCTGCGCACCGTCGTCGACGAACTCGGCACCGCCTTCGAAGGCCACGGCGACGACCTCCAGGCCCTCCTCGACAACGGCAGCCGCTTCATCGAGGCCGCCGACCGGTCCATGCCCGCCACCACCCGGCTCATCAACGACGGGGAGACCGTCCTGCGCACCCAGGCCGACGAGAGCCGCGCCATCCGGGGCTTCGCCACCGGCGCCCGCGACCTCGCCGCCGCCCTCAAGGGCTCCGACGCCGACCTGCGCCGCGTCCTCGCCGAAGCCCCCGAGGCCACCGGCCAGGTCAGCGGCCTCCTGCGCGACCTCGACCCCAGCCTCGGCGTCGTCCTCGCCAACCTCCTCACCACCTCCGAGATCGCCGTCACCCGGCAGCGCGGCACCGAGGAACTCCTCGTCCGGTTCCCGGCGGCGGTCTCCGCCGGAGCCTCCGCCGTCGAGAACGGCCGCCTCAACGTCGGCATGGCCGTCACCTTCTTCCAGCCGCTGCCCTGCACCTCCGGCTACGGCGCCACCCGCTACCGCAACGGCCTCGACCTCGGCACCGCCCCCGCCCTCAACACCGGCGCCTCCTGCACCGCCCCCGCCTCCTCCGGCGTCAACGTCCGGGGCTCCGCCCACGCCCCCGGGCGCGGCGCCGTCCCCGAGCCCGCCCGGCCCGGCTCCCTGCCCTCCGGCAGCGGCGCCCGGACCGCAGGCGACACCGCCGGGACCGCGCTGCCCGGCGCGCTCGCCCTGCCCGGCCGGGCCGACGCGCCCGAGGACATGGCCGGACTCCTCGGCCTCGGCGGCGGGAGCGGCCGGTGAGGCGCGCCCGCGCCGCCGCCGTCGGCGCCCTCGTCCTGGCCCTCGGCGTCTGCGGCGCCGGTGCCTGGACCTACGGTCAGGCCAGGACCGACGAGGAACTCGCCTTCGGCCGGGAGCGGGACACCGCGCTCGCCCAGGGCCGCGACCGCCTCACCGTCCTGAACACCCTCGACGCCTCCACCAAGGGGGCGGCGGAAGCGGGCATCCGGGCCTGGCGCGACGCCTCCACCGGCCCGCTCCGCACCGAACTCGGCGGCACCGCGCCCGCGGTGGGCGCCTCCGCCCGCGCCACGGTCACCGAAGCCGCCCTCACCGCGCTCGACGCCCGCGCGGGCACCGCGAAGCTCATCGCGACCCTCCGCGTCGACGTCACCCCGCGCGGCTCCGCCGCCGCGACCAGCGACCGCAAGCGCCTGGAGGCCGTCCTGACCCGCACGGACGACGACACCTGGAAGGTCTCGGCCCTGAGCGCGGTGCCCGTCACCGAGGCCGCGCGGGAGAAGGGGGAGGACGGATGACCCGGCTGCCCGCCGACACGACGGACCCGGAGACGATCCCGGAGACCGGCCCGGAGACCGACCTGGAGGCCGATTCCGGAAAGGACGCGGATACGGCTCCGAGGGCGGGGCGGAAGGACCCGGAACCGCGCGCGGGCGCGGAGCCCGGCGACACCCCGGAGGACCCCGAGAGCGACGGGGCCGACGGGGAGGACGACGGGGAACGCCGCCGTACCAGAACCCGGCGCACCGCCGTCGTCGTCACGGCCGTCGTCGCCCTCCTCCTCGGCGGCGGCGCCTTCTTCCACGCCGCCCACCAGCTCCGCTCCACCCCCTCGGCGCAGAACAGGGCGCTCACCGACACCGAGGCCACCACCCGCGTCGGCGGCGACGTCGCCGAAGGACTCGCCCGGATCTTCTCCTACACCCCGGCCGGCACCGACAGCGCCGAACGCTCCGCCCGGACCGTGCTCACCGGCCGCGCCGCCCGCCAGTACCAGGACCTGATCGCCCAGGTCCGCACCGGCCTCGCCGGCCAGAAGGTCTCCCTCACCACCCAGGCCGTCCGCACCGGCGTGGTCGAACTCGACGGGGACCGCGCCCGCGTCCTCGTCTTCCTCGACCAGACCTCGCGGCGCGGCAAGGGCGCCACCAGCTCCGTCGCCGCCCAGCTCACCGTCACCGCGCGGTTCGACGGCGAGCGGTGGCTGATCGCCGACATCAAGGCCCGCTGAACCCCCGGCGGGAGAAGGAAGAACCCATGAAACGCCTGGTACGCACCACGACGGGCAACCGGCCGGCGCTCGCCGCGGCCCTCGTGCTCACCCTCGTCGCCGGCGGCTTCGCGGCCTGGCAGGGCCAGAGCTGGTACGCCGCCGCCCACGACGGCTCCGCCGCGTACGCCGCGCAGCGCGACCGGGCCCTCGCGGCGGGCCAGCAGGCCGTCCAGAACCTCAACACCCTCGACCACCGGCGGGTGGACCAGGGACTCGACCTCTGGGAGTCCTCCACCACGGGCGAGCTGCACAAGGAACTCGTCGAGGGCCGTCAGCAGTTCGCCGGCCAGGTGAAGGAGGCACGGACGGTGACCACGGCCCGCGTGCTGTCCGGCGCCGTCACCGAGCTCGACGACCGGGCCGGCCGGGCCCGGATGCTCGTCGCCCTGCGCATCACCGTCACCACCTCCGACGCCAAGAGCACCGACAAGGACAGCCGCATGCTGGGCGAGCTGACCCGCGTCGACGGCCAGTGGAAGCTCAGCGGCCTGGGACAGGCCCCCGTGGGCGGTACGGCCTCCGGCGGCTGACCGGGCCCGCCCCCCGAGAGCCGCCACCCGCCGAAAGGACACGCACCATGTCGACGACCCGCCACCACCTCAACCGCCAGCGCCGCCGCCAGGCCCTCGCCGAGCCGTCGGCCCGCCGCGCCCCCGGGAACGTCCTGACCGACCCCGCCACCGACCCCATGACCGGCACGGACACCGGCACGGAGGCCGGTCCCGCCCCGGAGGAGAAGGCGGAAACCGGCCCGGCCCGGAAGAAGAAGCCCGCGCCCGGGGCCCGGCGGACCGGCGGGGCGCAGGACGGCCCGCGCCCGCGCCGCCTCCTGCCGCTGGCCGTCCTCTGCGTCCTCACCCTCCTCCTCGGCGGCTTCGCCGGCTGGGCGCACAGCAGGGCCGGGGCGCTCCGGGACGACCCGGCCCGCGCCAACACCGCCCTCACCGACCTCGCCCGCACCAGCGAGGTCAAGGGCCGTACCGCCGCGGCCGTCGCCGCCCTCTTCTCCTACGACCACGCCGACCCGGCCGCCTTCGAGAAGGCCGGGAAGACCCACCTCACCGGCAAGGCCGTCGAACAGCACCGCACCCTCTTCGGCGGGGTCCTCGCCCAGGCCGCCCGGCAGAAGATGGTCATCACCACCACCGTCACCGACAGCGCCGTCGAGCGCATCGACGGCGACCGCGCCCGGGTCCTCGTCTACGCCGACCAGAGCAGCGTCAGCACGGCCGGGGCGAAGAAGGACGCGAAGAAGGACGGCCAGGCCCAGGACCAGGGCGTCTACGCGGGTGCCATGTTCGCCGTGGACGTCGTCCTGCGCGACGGCCGCTGGCTGGTCGAGAACATCGACACCTTCGGCCGCTAGGAACCGCCCGTCAGGAACCGCCCGTCAGGAACCGTCCGGGGAGAGGACGATCCGGGCCGCCACCGGGAGGTGGTCGCTGGCCGTGGCGGGCAGCGTCCACGCCGAGACGGCCCGCACGCCGTCGCAGAGGATCTGGTCGATCCGGACGACCGGGAGGCGGGCCGGCCAGGTGAGGCCGAAGCCCGCGCCCGCCGTCTCCTGGGCCGAGGACAGCCGGTCGGTGAGGGGCCGCAGCGCCCGGTCGGCGGTGGAGCCGTTGAGGTCGCCGAGGAGGACGACGCGCCGGACCGGTTCGGCCCGGACCTCCGCCGCCAGCAGGCCCAGCGCCTCGTCGCGGGTCCGGGTGGTGAAGCCGGCCGGGCCGACGCGGACCGACGGCAGGTGGGCGACGTACACGGCGATCCGCCCGCCGGGCGCGTCCACGGTGGCCCGCATGGCCCGGGTCCACGGCATGATCGTCAGGCCCCGCGCGTCGCGCAGCGGATGGACGCTCCACAGGCCCACCGTGCCCTGGTAGGAGTGGTACGGGTAGGCGTCCGCGAGGGCCCGCTCGTAGGCGGGCGCCGTCTTCGGGCTCAGCTCCTCCAGCGCCAGCACGTCCGCCTTGGCCGCGAGCAGGCTCCGCACGGTGCCCTCGGGGTCGGGGTTGGCCTGGTTGACGTTGTGGCTGACCACGGTGAGGTCCCCGCCGGGGGACGACTTGTCGGCCAGCGCGCCGCCGAGGACGCCCAGCCAGGCGGCCGTCGGTAGCACCAGGGCCACCGCCGCCGCCCGCCACGCCCGGCGCAGCACCGCCGGGGCCACCAGGACGGGGACCGCAAGGGCCGTCCAGGGCAGCAGGGTCTCGGCCAGGCTGGTCAGCCGGCCGGGCAGCTGGGGCAGCAGGCCGTGCCCCGCGAGGGCCGCCGAGAAGAGGCCGGAGCAGAGCACCGTCACCGCGCCCGGCCGCCGCCACCGGCGCGAGGCGGGCACCGCGCGCGGGGCGCCGTTGGGGCCCTCGGGACCGGAGGTCGTACATACCGTCCTGGCCGTCTCCGCCATCGTCACCACGGGGGTCTCCACCGTCTCCGCCATCGTCACCACGGGGGTCCTCACCGTCTCCGCCGTCTCCGTCACCACGGGCGTCTTCACCGTCTCCGCGTTCTCCGCTGCCCTCACCACGGGCGTCCTGACCGTCGCCGTCGCGTCTGTCGTGTCCGTCATCGCGCTCCGCCCTCCGTCCGGGGCTCGGACAGCCGGTCGCGGAGGCCGGTGAGCAGGCGGCGGCTGCTGTCCACGGCGGCGCGGAGCCCCTCGGAGGGCGTCGTGTCCGCCCGCTGGTGCAGGACGGCGCCGACGAGCAGCCGGGAGGCGCCGCCGACGCGGACCTCGCAGGCCCACAGCAGGTTTCCGCCCGCCGGGGTGCTGGAGCCGGTCTTGATGCCGACGACGCAGGGGTCGTCCAGCAGCGGATTGGTGTTGGTGATGGTCCCCAGGTGGGGGACGGTGACGCTCCGGCCGGCCACGACCGCCCGGAAGACCGGGTCCGCCATCGCCGCCCGCGCCAGCCGGACCTGGTCGGGCGCGGTGCTCGTGGTCGTCGGCTCGATGCCGCTCGCCCCCGTGTAGGTGGTGTCCTTCATGCCGAGCTTCCCGGCGGCCCGCCGCATCTTCGCCACGAAGGCGTCCTGGTCGCCGGAGTCCCAGCGGGCCAGCAGGCGGGCGATGTTGTTCCCGGAGGGGATCAGGAGCAGTTCCAGCAGGCGGCGCTGCGAGTAGCGCTGACCGGCCCGGACGGGGACGGTCGACTCGCCGCCGACGCCCACCTCGTACGCGGCCTGCTGGTCGACCTCGATCAGGGGGCCCTCCTCGCCGGGCCGCAGCGGGTGCTCCTGGAGCACGACGTAGGCGGTCATCACCTTGGTGAGGCTCGCGATCGGCACCGGCCGCCGTCCGCCCCGCTCGCCCAGCGAACCGGTGCCCTCCAGGTCGACGGCGCTCTGGCCCTCCTCCGGCCACGGCACCGGGCCGATGTCGAGGACCGGCCGCCGCCCGTCGCCCGGTCCGGCGGGGGAGTCGGAGGGGCCGACGACGGCGAGGGTCAGGCCCGTCAGCAGGGCCAGGGCCAGGGTGCCGCCGACGAGGCGGCGACGGGGGGAGCGGGAAAGGGACACGGGCCGCCTCCAGGGGCTGCGGTACGGGATCGGTACGGCAGCAAGACTCCGGGGGCGAGGCGTCCGGACCACGGGCGCGGGGGCGCCGCCCGCGCTCGGGAACCCATCGGTCGTGTATCAGTCCGGCCCGGGGCCGTCCCCGGGCGCCGGGCCGTCCGGGGGCAGCCGGAGCGTCGCGACCGCCCCGCCGTCCCCGGGGGCGTTGGCGAAGTCCAGGACGGCGCCGATCACCCCGGCCTGACCGGAGGCGATGGTCAGGCCCAGGCCGTGGCCGCGCCCCCGCTCGGCGGTGCCGGTGCGGAACCGCCGGGGGCCGTCGGCCAGCAGGTCGGCGGGGAAGCCCGGCCCGTGGTCCCGGACCGTCACCGTCCGGCCGGAGACCTCGACCTCCACCGGCCCGGCGCCGTGCCGGTGCGCGTTGACGACCAGGTTGGAGACGATCCGGTCCAGGCGCCGGGGGTCGGTCTCGACCACCGCCGGGTCCCGCTCGGTCACGTGCGCCGCGAGCCCCGTGCGCGCCACCGCGTCCCGGACGAGCCCGGCGAGGGCGACCGGGCCCGGCTGGGCGCGCTCGGCGCCCGCGTCGAGCCGGGAGATCTCCAGCAGGTCCTCGACCAGGTCGCGCAGGACCCGCACCCGGTCCTGGACCAGGTCGGTCGCCTCGCCCTCGGGGAGCAGACCGGCCGAGGTGACCAGGCCCATCAGCGGGGTGCGCAGCTCGTGCGCGACGTCGGCGGTGAAGCGCTGCTCGGTGTCGATCCGCCGCTGGAGGCTGTCGGCCATGGAGTCGACGACCGCCGAGATCCCGGTGACCTCGTCGCCCCCGCGCATCGGGCCCGTCCGCGCGTCGAGGTCGCCCGCCGTGATGCGGCGGGCGGTGCGGGCGACCCGGCGCAGCCGCCGGGCGGGCAGCTCGGTGGCCAGGGCGGTGGCCGGGACGACCACGCCCAGGGTGAGCAGCGAGTACTTCCACATGTGGCGGTCGAGGGCCTGCCGGGTCAGCAGGTCGGCGGTCATGTCGGCCTCGACCGCGTACAGCTTCCCGCCCTCCTTCCGCGCGGCCCAGAAGACGGGGGCCGGGGGCTCGTTCTCGTACAGGGTGGCCTCGCCGTCGCGCTCGACCTGCCGCAGCAGCGCCTCCGGCAGCTCCTCGGGGGTCCGCACGGGTCCTTCCGTGCTGGTGGCGGCGGCCTCGTCGCGGGCCTGCGCCAGGGCCGCGAGGGCCTTGCCCGAGCCCTCGTGCAGGGACCGCCGCAGCACCGACTCGTGCACCAGCAGGCCGACCGTCAGCGCCATCGACGCGCAGGCCAGGGCCACCAGGAGGACGATCTTCCAGCGCAGGGAACGGAGGCGCGCCGCCCTCCGGGGGGCGGCGCTCACCGCTTGAGCTTGTAGCCGAAGCCCCGGACCGTCTCGATGCGGTCGGCGCCGATCTTCTTGCGCAGTCGCTGCACGCACAGGTCGACGACCCGGGTGTCGCCGTCCCAGCCGTAGTCCCACACCTCGCGCAGCAGGGTCTGCCGGTCCAGCACGATGCCGGGGTGGGCGGCGAACTGGAGGAGGAGGCGCAGTTCGGTCGGGGCGAGCGCGACCCGCTCGCCGCCCCTGCGGACCTCCAGGGCGGCCGGGTCGAGCGAGAGGTCGCCGAAGACCAGCGGCCCGGCGGTCTCCGCCGGGCCGGGCCGGCCGGTCTCCTGCGGGACGAAGGCGGACCGCCGCAGCAGCGAGCGGATGCGGGCCACCAGGACGGCCGTGTCGACGGGCTTCACCACGTAGTCGTCGGCCCCGGCCTCCAGGCCGGAGACCACGTCGAGGGCGTCGCCGCGCGCGGACATCATCAGGATCGGGTCGGTCGCGGTCTCCCTGATCCGCCGGCACAGGCCGATGCCGTCCAGGCCCGGCAGCATCACGTCGAGGAGCAGCAGGTCGTGGCGCCCCTCCCGGAACAATTCGAGCCCGGTCAGCCCGTCGGCCGCGACGAGCACCCGGTAGCCGTACCGCTCCAGGGCCATCGCGACGGACCGCCGGATCACCTCGTCGTCCTCGACGAGCAGAATCGTCACGGGCGCGGGCGCGGTGTCCGGCGCAGGGGCCGGGGCGGAGTCAGACATGTGCATCCCTCGGGGACGGGGCCGGGCGGGCCCCCATCATGCCCCACCCCCTCCGCCGCCCCCACCACGGAGAAGCACCTGACCTGCGCTGATACACGGCTGATGCACGATCGCGCGGCAGCCGCCGCACAGCGGGGCCGCCCGCCGGGGAAACCGGTGGCGCGCCGCCCGCCCCGGCGGCCATCATCACCGGATGAGCGACGTCACCCTCTCCGACGGCACCGTCACCCTCTCCCCGCTGCGCGCCGACGACGTCGGGCCGCACCTCGCGGGCGAGGACGCCCTGCTCGTCCGGTGGCTCAGCGGCGCCCCCAGTACCCGGGAGGGGGCCGAGGCGTACTTCCGGCACTGCCGGGAGCAGTGGGCGACCGCCGGACCGCTGCGCGCCTTCGGCATCCGGACGGCGGGCGGCCCGGACGGCGGCCCCGTCCTCGCGGGCACCATCGACGTGCGGTTCTCCGCCGCGGGCCTCGACCCCGGCCAGGTCAACGTCGCCTACGGCCTCTACCCGTCCTGGCGCGGCCGGGGCCTCGCCACCCGCGCGGTCCTGCTGCTGCTCCCGTACGTCGCGCGCGAGGGTGGCCGGGAGGCCGTCATCAAGGTCGACCCGGGCAACCCGGCCTCCGCCGCGGTCGCCCGCCGGGCCGGCTTCACCCCCGCCGGCCGGGCGCACGACCCGGACGGCGTCCTCTACGACCGCTACGTCCGCGACCCGCACGCCACCGGCTGACCCCGCCGCTCAGCGCGGGTCCGCCCGGATCGTGTCCCGGGACACCAGGACGCCGCCGGACCAGCAGAGCCGGTAGAAGTCGACCTGGTGCAGCAGGTCGGGCCCGGACCGGTACGCCTCGCAGCGGGCACCGGCCGGGGCCGGGGCGGCGCGCACGTGGTCGGGCGGGTACGGGAAGGGGCGGGCCGGGAGCAGCGGGGCCAGCTCGGCCCGGGTCCGGCCCGGCTCCAGCCGGTCGTACCGGTGCGGCGGCAGCACCCCCGTCGTCAGCTGCCGGGCCAGATAGCCGGCGGCCGGCACGAAGAACGCGGCCGCCGCCAGCGGCGCCACGAGGGCGAGGGCCGAGCGGCGGCGCGCGGTGCGCCGCGCCTCGGCCAGCCGCCGGGCGGACTCCGGCGCGGCCCCCGGGTCCGGGAGGGCCGCCGGGGCGCGCCGGCCCGGCGGCCGGTGCGGGAGCACCGCGCCCACCCGGAACCCGCCCCGGTACGGTTCCGTCCGCAGCGATCCGCCGAGCACCGACACCCGCTCCCGGAGCCCCGTCAGCCCCCGCCGCCCGCCTTCGGGACCGGCCCCGGCGGCGGCCCCCGGCGGCGGGGCCCCGTTG
This sequence comes from Streptomyces termitum, assembly GCF_014650175.1. GTDB lineage: Bacteria > Actinomycetota > Actinomycetes > Streptomycetales > Streptomycetaceae > Streptomyces > Streptomyces termitum. The sequence continues at coordinate 38,053 of NZ_BMUL01000010.1, read as the reverse complement.
ACGACGCCGACCCGGGTGCGGTCGGCCTCGTGGACGATCTCCACCCGGACCGGGGCGCCCGGCGCGTGCTTCACGGCATTGGTCAGGGCCTCCCGCACCACCCGGTGGATGCCCCGCTCGACCAGCGGTGAAAGGGCCGGCACCGGGCCGCGCCGCTCCCAGCGCACCGGCACCCCGGAGGCGACCGCCCGGCCGAGCAGCTCCTCGACCGTCTCCGGGACGGAGGTGTCGTCCCCGCCGGGCGACGCGCGCGGCTCGTGCAGGACGGCGACGGTCTCCCGCAGCTGTTCGACGGCGTCCGCGACCGTCCCGCGCAGCTCGGCCAGGTCGGCGCGGTCGCGCGCGGTCAGGTCGGGGGAGAGCTCCAGGGCCCCGGCCCGCAGGGCGACCAGGCTCAGCACGTGACCGAGGGAGTCGTGCATGTCGGCGGCGATGTCGGTCCGCTCGGTCAGCCGGGCCCGCTCCGCGACGAGGTGCTGGCGCTCCTCCAGGCCCACCGCCAGCCGCCAGCCCTCCCGGACCAGTTCACGCCGCCCGCGCCAGTGCCGCCCGGCCAGCCACGGCGGCAGCAGGGCGGCGGGCAGCACCGTCAGGGCGTAGAACCACCACACGGGCTGCACCCGCAGCACGGCGCAGACCGCGACGGCGAGGGCCAGGCAGGCGGCGAGCACCAGCAGCGGGCCCCGGGCCGCCGCGACCCGCGCCCCGAGCAGGAAGCTCAGCACCGCCAGGGACAGGACCTGGGGGCCGGCGGGGGTGACCGGGTCGGCCAGGCCCAGCGCGCACAGCCCGCCGGCGAGGAGCACCGCCGCGCCCGGCCGCCGGCGGGACAGCGGCACCGCGACCGCCAGGACGGCCGACGGCAGCAGCAGGTCGGGGACGAGCGAGGCGGAGTCCGTCTCCAGGAAGCCGTAGCCGGTGACGGCGGTGAGCCCGGCCCACAGGGCCGCGTCCGTGAGCACGGGCCGGGACGGGCGGGGAAGCGGATGCCGCATGGGCCGTGCCTTCCGGTCGGTGACGGGGGACGCTCCGTCGATTCTCCGACGCCCACCCGGACACGCCTCCGGCCGGGGCCGGGTCTCCGCGCGGAGCGTCTCAGGCGTCCGCGCGGTGGAGGGCGTACCGGCCGGCCAGGTGGGCGGCGGCGGCCCAGGCGGCGACGATCAGGACCGCCGTCACCGGGCCGTACGGGGCGCCGCCCGCCCCCGCGCTCACGAAGTGGCCGCCCGCCCCGTACGGCAGGCCGTCCACGACGGTCGCGGCACCGAGCCCGAGGAGCGTGCTGGGCACCGCCCACAGCAGGGAGACGAGGACGGCCAGCGCGCCCGCCGGGTGCCGGGCGGCGAAGGCCACGCCCACCGTGAGCACGGCGACGAGCGCCTGGTACACGCCCACGGCGAGGACCTGGCGGGCCGTCGTGCCCGCGTCGAACGAGGCCCGCCCGTCGAACGCCCCCCAGGCGACGGCCGTGCCCAGCACGGCGCAGACGGTCCCGCCCGAGAACGCGACCCCGGCCGCCACCAGGGCCTTCGCCGCCTGCACCCGGTGCCGCCGGGGCGTCCACAGCAGGGTCGCCCGGATGCTCCCCGTCGTGTACTCGGAGGTCACCGCCACCATCGCCAGGACGGCGAAGGCGAACTGGACGAGGACCACGGAGGAGGCCGCCGCGTTCCCGACGGGCTGGACCGGGTGCCCGTTGATGCGGGCGATCGCCCCGTAGTAGTACGAGAACACGCCGGTGACCACGAGGGCGGCCAGGAGGCAGAGCCCGGCGGACCGGACCGACCACAGTTTGCCCCACTCGGAGCCGACCGTCCCCGGGAAGGCGGGGGAGAGGAGGGGGAGTCTCATGCCCGCTCCTCCCCGTGCCCGCCGCCGGTGCCCGCCGCGTACTCGACGCTGTGCGCGGTCAGTTCCATGTACGCCTCCTCCAGCGACACCCGGACGTCGCGCAGGCCGTGCAGCCGGGCGCCGCACCGGTGGGCCAGGTCGCCGACCTCCGCCGCCGTCCGGCCGCCGACCGCGAGGGAGCCGTCAGCCGCCGCCTCGACGCTCACCCCGCCGAGCGCCGCGAGCCCGCGCGCCAGCGCCGCCCGCTCCTCGGGGTCGGGCACCGCGACGCGCGCCGACGGGGGCGACGCGGAGGCCAGGAAGTCCGCCATGGAGGTGTCGCTCAGCAGCCGTCCCCGGCCGATGACGACCAGCCGGTCGGCGGTCAGCTCCATCTCGCTCATCAGGTGGCTGGAGAGGAAGACGGTGCGGCCCCGGGCCGCCTCCTCGCGCACGAGCCGCCGGATCCAGCGCACGCCCTCCGGGTCGAGGCCGTTCACCGGCTCGTCCAGGACCAGCACGGCCGGATCGCCGAGCAGGGCGCCCGCCACCCCGAGCCGCCCGCTCATCCCCAGCGAGTAGGTCCCGGCCGGCCGGCGGGCCGCCGCGCCCAGGCCCACCGCCTCCAGGACCTCGTCCACCCGGCGGACCGGGATGCCGCCGGCCCGTGCCTGGGCGACCAGGTGGGCCCGGCCGGAGCGGGCCGGGTGGACGGCGCGGGAGTCGAGCATCGCGCCGACCGCGCGCAGCGGCCGGTGCAGCTCCGCGTAGGGCCGGCCGCCGATCAGGGCCCGGCCCCGGGTGGGGTGGTCCAGGCCCAGGACCATCCGCAGGGTGGTGGACTTCCCGGCCCCGTTGGGACCGAGGAAGCCGGTCACGAGCCCGGCCCGGACGTCGAAGGTCAGGTCGTCCACGGCGAGGGTGCCGCCGTAGCGTTTCGTCAGTCCCCGAAGGCTGATCACAGGTCTCCTCAGCGGTCGTCCGCGGCCCTCCGCCGCGGGACCACCGACGCTAGGAGCGGGCGGGGCCGGTGCCCACCGGACGAAGGGAAGGAGCGACCCGACCTTCGTCGGGGGTGCCCGCCCGCCCCGGGGCGGACCCGCCGGGCCCGCCGCCGGCCGTAGGCTCCTCGCATGGAGGACGAGACGACGGGCGGGCGGCCGGTCCGGGTGCTGGTCGCGGACGACGAGGCGATGGTCCGGGCCGGGGTCCGGGCCATCCTGGCGCGGGACCCGCGGGTCGAGGTGGTGGCCGAGGCGGGCGACGGGCGGGAGGCCCTGGAGCTCGCGCGCCGGCACCGGCCGGACGTGGTCCTGCTGGACATCCGGATGCCGGGCCTCGACGGGCTGGGCGCGGCGGCCCGCTTCCACCGGGAGCTGCCCGGCGTCGGGGTGATCGTGCTGACGACCTTCGGCCAGGACGCGTACATCACCCGGGCGCTCGAAGAGGGCGCGGACGGCTTCCTGCTGAAGGCGGACGATCCGAGGGAACTCCTCGACGGGGTGCGGGCGGTGGGCGCCGGGGGCGCCTATCTGTCCCCGCGCGTCGCGGCCCGGGTGGTCGCCGGGATGCGGGCGCACCGCTCGGCGCACCCGCACCGCCCCCTGGACCGGCTGACGGAGCGGGAGCGGGACGTGCTCGCCGGGGTCGGCGCGGGCCTGTCCAACGCCGAGATCGGGGACCGGCTGCACCTGGTGGAGGGCACGGTGAAGGCCCACGTCAGCGCCGTGCTGACGAAGCTGGGCGTCCGCAACCGGGTGGAGGCCGCCATCGCCGCGCACGAGGCGGGCCTCCTCCCGCCGCGCGGCGCCTGACGGCTGCGGCGGGCCCGCGGGGGGACGGCCGGTCAGCCGCGCGGCACGCACGGCTCGCAGCAGGCCGGGGCGGGTTCGACGCAGACGGCCACGGAGTCGGTGTTGTCGGAGGGGTCGGGGTCCTTCTCGGCGGCGGTCGCGGTGGCCGTGTTGACGGGGCGTCCGGTCCGGGTGGCCTTGGCCCGCAGCACGAGGGTCGCGCGGGCGCCGACCGCCAGTTCGCCGACCGTCCACCGGCCGGTCGCGGGGTCGTAGGAGCCGGCGGAGGGCTCGGCGGAGAGGAAGGCGAGACCGGCCGGGAGGCGGTCGGCGACGGTGACGCCGGTCGCCCGGTTCGGGCCGGAGTTGTGGACGGCCACCCGGTAGGTGACGGTCTGGCCGACGGTCACGGTGGTGGCGTCGGCGGACTTGGCCACGTCCAGGTCGGCGGCGGGCCGGACCTCGGTGGCGGCCTCGTCGGAGGTGGCGGTCAGCGCCTCCGGGGTGGCCCCGAGGCGGTTCTCGTAGGCGGCGGTCGCCGTGTTGACGACCCGGGTCCCGGCGGTCTCCAGGCCGAGCACGACCCGGTACTCGACGGTCGTGCCGCCCGGCAGCGCGGCGGTGTTGGCGAGGCTGCCGCCCTGGGTGGCGGAGGCGCCGGTGCCGAGCCGGAAGACGACCGTGCGGGACTCGGGGTCGTACGCCGCCTGGTCGTCGCCGTCCCGGTCGGTCTTCGCCCCGGCGTTCGGCCCGTCGACGATCCGCAGCGAGCCGGGCACGTAGGCGGTGCCGGGCGGCAGCACGTCGGTCAGGACGAGCCGTTCGGCGGCGCCGCCGCCCTCGTTGCGCGCGGTGACGCGGTAGGTGACGACGTCGCCGACGTCGAGCGGGCCGACGGGGATCGCCGTCTTGGCGAGCACCACGAGCGGGGCGGTGCCGAAGAAGACCCCGTCGAGGAAGTTGCCGATGCCCTGGTTGCCCCCGGCGGCGGAGACGGAGCGGAAGGCGAAGCGGGTGGTGGTCTGCCCGGCGGGCACGGTGTAGGTGCCGGTGTAGTGGCCCCAGGCGGTGTTCCCGTCGCTGAAGGTGCGCTGCTCGACGGCCCGGCCGGGAGCGCCGATGTCCAGGGCCATGGTGTCCTGCCCCAGCCTGCCCCGGTGGGAGAGCCGCCAGTACAGCTTGGTGCCGGGGGAGGTCGGCAGGTCCTGGTAGAGCGTCGAGACCTGGTTGGCGTTGAGTTCGGCGAACTGCTGCCCGTCCGTCGAGGGGACGCCGTTGAAGCCGGAGTGCCACAGCTCGATCAGGTGGTCCGTCGCGGTGGTGAGCCACCCCGGGACGCGGCCCGGGGCCTGGGTCTGGGAGGCGTCCGGGAGGAGCGCCATGTCGGTGACGGCCGGTTCCTCGAAACTTCCGTTGACGAGGGCGACCCGCAGCGGGGTGCCGGGAGGAGTGCTCATGCTGACCTCTCCAGTCGGTCGACGGTCGGTCGACGGTGCGCCGTGGTCCCGCCGGCCGTGCCGTCCGGGGCGCGGACGGCACGGGGGAGGGCGGGGCCGGGAACGCCCCGTAGCTCAGCACTCCGCACAGGTTCACGTAAAGTCGCGGCGGAGGGGTCCTGGCCACTATCGGCTGGAAGGTTTGGGCACGCCGTCACCCTGTGTCGCGGCCCCGTCGCCTGGCAGGGCGTCTCCGGGGGCGCCCCGCCCGCCCCGTACGCCCCAGCGGTTCCTCGCGTGCCACCTGTACTGGCCTGATGACACCGCCGTCTGACGGAACCTCGCCATCGCGCGGGGCGAATTTCCGCACATCGCGTTGACGGACGTACGGGATCGTTCCGCGACGGCCGGGAGGCGGCCCCCGCCGCACCGGTCCCGGGCGGTGAACAGATCCGGCCATGCCTGAGAACGTGGCGAACCGTCAGGATCGGTGCGTACCGCACCCCGTGGGAGGGGTGGTCCCGGTGGCGGTGGAGTCCTCGCGGAGGGGGCCGGGGGTGGGTCCCGGGCCACGGGCGAGGCGTGCGGCCGCCGTTGCGCGCGCGAAAGCCCGGCGCCGCCGGGGGAGGGCGCGCCGGCCGGGGCGGAACGCGGCGAAGACCGAGGGCACGGCCGGGAATGCCCGCTCCAACCTCCGGTACTTTGCGGACCCTTGACTTCCGTATGGCAACGCCTTGCAGCAAGCTTCCGGCGGCGCCGTCGTGCCCCGGGGGTGCCGTGCCGCGCGCGGTCCGGGGCCGATGGGGCGGGGTGCGGGACGCGGACGCGCGTAGAGGGGCCGAAAGGCCGCCTTGCCGCGCCGTGCCGGGGCGCCGAGGATTCCCTCAACTGTTGACAGGTTCATGGCGATCATTGCCGTACGGTCCCCTCGTCCCCCCACAGCGAACCCGGCCACCCCCCACTCCACGGCCCACCCCACAGGGCCCGGCCGGGCCGATCCGTCCGAACCGGGCCGCCCCACGGCCCACCCACCCCCACACCCACCGGAGGACACCGTGCACCGTCCGTCCCGTCCCGGCAGGCTCCCCCGCGCCACCCGCGCGCTCGCCGTCGCCGGAGCCCTCGTCGCCGCCTCGGCCCTCGCCGCCCCCTCCTCGTCCGCGCAGCAGCCCGACGCCTCCCGCGCCTCCGCCGCCGCCCTCGCCACCGTCAGCGACGCCGTCCTCGACGCCGACGTCCCCGGCACCGCCTGGTACACCGACCAGACCACCGGCAAGGTCGTCCTCACCGCCGACTCCACCGTCTCCGCGGCGGACCTCGCCGCCCTCCGCAAGGCCGCCGGCACCGGCGCCACCCACCTCGAGGTCCAGCGGACCGACGGCAGGTTCGACAAGCTCATCGCCGGCGGCCAGGCCATCTACGCCGGCGGCGGCCGCTGCTCCCTCGGCTTCAACGTCCGCAGCGGCAGCACCTACTACGCCCTCACCGCCGGCCACTGCACCGAGATCGGCAGCACCTGGTACACCAACTCCGCCCGCACCACCGTCCTCGGCACCCGCGCCGGAAGCAGCTTCCCCGGCAACGACTACGGCCTCATCCGCCACTCCAACGCCTCCGCCGCCGACGGCCGCGTCTCCCTCTACAACGGCACCTACCGCGACATCACCGGCGCGGGCAACGCCTACGTCGGCCAGTCCGTCCAGCGCAGCGGCAGCACCACCGGCCTGCGCGGCGGCACCGTCACCGGCCTGAACGCCACCGTCAACTACGGCGGCGGCGACATCGTCTCCGGCCTCATCCAGACCAACGTCTGCGCCGAGCCCGGCGACAGCGGCGGCGCCCTGTTCTCCGGCACCACCGCCCTCGGCCTCACCTCCGGCGGCAGCGGCAACTGCTCCTCCGGCGGCACCACCTTCTTCCAGCCCGTCACCGAAGCCCTCAGCGCCTACGGCGTCAGCGTCTTCTGACCCCGTGCCACCCCCGCCCGGGCGGGCGGCCGCCCCCACCGGCGGCCGCCCGCCCCGGCCCGTCCGCACCCCGCCCAAGGAGGCACCCCGTGAAGGCCCGTTCCGTCCTCGCCGCCCTGGCCCTCGTCCTCGGCGCGCTGTTCGCCCCCGGGATCGGCGCCCTGTCCGCCACCGACGCCCACGCCGCCACCAAGATCAGCCACGCCACCGCCACCTCGATGTTCCGCTCCTCCGGCATCACCTGGTCCTCGTCCGGCGGCTGCTCCGACCGCAATGTCCCCACCTGCACCTCGTTCGAGCAGCTCAACCTCGCCACCGCCCAGGGCGCCCAGACCCTCAGGAGCGCGAGCGGCTGCGCCCTCACCATCACCGGCGGCACCGAGACCGGCCACGCGAGCGGCACCTACTCGCACTGGAACGGCTACAAGCTCGACTTCGGCAAGGCCACCTGCCTCACCACCTACGTCAAGAACACCTTCACCTACATCGGCGTGCGCGGCGACGGCGCCCCGCAGTGGAAGTCCGGCGCGGGCAACGTCTACGCCGACGAGGGCAACCACTGGGACGTCACCTTCTACAACTGCGGCGGCTGCTGACCCCGCCCGCCCCCGGCCGTCTCCCCACCCGGACTACCGGGCGGAGACGGCCAGGGCCACGTCGTCGTCGGCCCCGCCCACGATCAGATACCGGGGCGCGAACCCCTCCGGCACCACGAAGCACATGCGCGACACCGGCGCGGGCCGCACCGGCACGTGCCCGTCGAAGCCGCCCGGCGCGGCCCCGCACTCCCCGGCCGCCAGCAGCGCCGCCCGCCCCCGCCCCTCGCCGACCAGCTGCACCGGCAGATACGCGGCCGCCTCCCGCCCGTTGCGCACCACCACCTCCGCCACCAGCACCCGCAGCCCCGCCAGCCGCCCCGGCGCACCCGCCGGCGCGCCCTCCGCGAGCGGCCCGCCGACCCGCAGCGAGAACCCCCGCACGTCGGCCGTCCCGCCGGACGGCACCACCGTCCCGGGGAAGAACTCCGGCGCGTCGTAGATCCCCATGCCGTCCAGCGTCCACGGCCGCCCCTCCGACCCGCCCGGCCCGAAGAGGGTCAGCCCCGCGAGGGCCGCCCCGGCCACCGGCACCGCGAACACCGGCAGCCGGCGCACCGGACCCGGCAGCGGCAGCCGCCGCGCGGCCGCGTACACCCGGCGCCCGTACCGGCACGTCACCCCGACGACGACGCCCGACACGGCGAGCAGCACGACGATCCCCCCGTGGGTGTGCAGATCCGCCTCGCCCCCGGGGCCGCGCACCGCGAGCGGCCGGCCCGTGACCCGGGACCGGGTCACCACCACTGCGTCCCCCAGCCGGAACGGCCGCAGGATCCCGCCGGCCTCGCCCAGCGGCACCGCGCGCCCGTCCCCGGTCAGCGCCTTCACCGCGGGCGACTCGGGTCCTCCGTCGTCACCGCCCCCGTCGTCCGCGTGGCCGATCACCGCGCTCTCCCGCACCACCGGCGCCACGGCCTCCACGCCCCAGACCGCGAGGAAGACCGCCACCACACCGACGGCCGCCAGCCACAGCAGCGCCGACGCTCCCACGGCCCGGTCCCGCTCCGCCGCCCGGTCCTTCCCCGCCCCGTCCGCCCCGCCCGTCCCGTCCACCACGTCCCCCATCGCCCGCACGCCCCTCCCCCGACAGCACGCCGCCCCGACGCTACGCCACCCGCCGGGACGCGGTCACGGGAACGCCCGGCGTCCGGAACATGAACCCCGGGCGCCGGAACGCGCGGAGGCCGGGGCGGCACCGACCGCCCCGGCCTCCCCGGTGCCCCGGCACCGGTCAGACGTGCTGCTCGTCCTCGGGGACGCTCACCAGCCAGCGGGTCTCCCGGCGCGGACGCAGGTACAGCGCCCAGTACAGGGTGGCGACCGCGGTGATCCCGCCGGTCCACAGCAGGTACTCCGTCTCCTGCATGGACAGGACGTACGCCAGGACCAGGATCAGCAGCGCCGGGACCGCCGGCCACAGCGGCATCCGCCAGGCCGCGACCTCGCGGTGCGCGCCGCGCCGGCTGAACAGGGCCGCCACCGAGACCAGCAGGTACATGCCGGTGACGGAGACGCCGGTCACGCCGTACAGGGTGTCGAGGTTGACGAAGCAGAGGGCCGCGCCGGGCACGCCCACCACCAGGGTCGCCACCCACGGCGAGCCGAAGCGGCCGAGGCGCGACAGCGCGTCGTTGACCGGCCGGGGCCACGCCTTGTCCCGGGCCGAGGCGAACAGCACCCGGGAGTTCTGGATGACCATCACGATGCCCGCGTTGATGATGGCGAGCGCCACGCACAGGCTGATGAAGGTGCCGACGGCCGAGTTGGACCAGGCGGTGATCATGCCGCTGATGTCGCCGCCGGTCAGCGCCCCGAGGTCGTCGGCGCCCAGGGTGATGGCGACGACGGGCACCAGGATGACGGCGGTCGAGATGGCGAGGGTGGCGAGCACCGTGCGGGCCACGCTGCGGCGCGGGTTCTCCAGCTCCTCGGAGAGGTAGACGGCCGTCGAGAAGCCCTGCGTGATGAAGAGGGCGATGGCCAGACCCGAGACGACGAGCGCGCCGGTGACCAGCGAGGACGTGCCGTCCCCGGTCGCGACCTCGCCGTGCAGCAGCGCCCCGGCGCCGCGCTGGGTGTGGGCGAAGCCCAGGATCGCGACGATGCCGGCCGCGATCACCTCCAGGACCAGGAAGATCCCGGTGATCCAGGCGTTCGCCCGCAGGTCGAGCAGACCCGCCAGGGTCGCAAGCAGCATGACGCCCGCACCGGCCAGCGGGGCCGGGATGTGCACCAGCGGCGCCAGGTAGTCGGCGGTGCCCATCGCGATCACCGGCGGCACGATCATCACCACGAGCAGCGACAGCACGAAGACCAGCCAGCCCGCGAGCCGGCCCGCCAGCGTGGAGACCATCGCGTACTCGCCGCCCGCGCTGGGGATGAGGGTGCCCAGCTCCGAGTAGACGAAGGCCACGCCGACGCAGAGCAGCGAACCGATGGCGATGGTGAGGGCGGTGAAGGTGCCGACGCTGCCGAACAGGTCGGGGACGACCACGAAGAGGGTCGAGGCGGGGGTGACGCACGAGAGCGTCAGGAGGGTGCCGCCGACGACACCGATGGAGCGCTTCAGTTTCTGCGGAGCGGGGCCGGTCTGCGGGGCCAGGGCGTGGGGGGCGCTGAGGGTGTCGGTCATCAGGCGGTTCCGATCGATGCGTGCGGTGTTTCCGAGCGGGAGCGGTATCGCCTCCGGGGCGTCCGGTGATGTGAGGGGTGTTCGCGGCTCCCAGGGCTGAATGGAAGCGTCCACGGAACCCGCAGGTCAATGGCGTGCCGACTGCGGAATCCGTCGTCGCGGGGCACCTCGGCGGAGCTCCCGGGCCGTCAAGAACGCGTCAAGACTGCGTGAACGCTCCGTGCGGGAACCGCAGCCCCGCCGGGAGGACTTTTCCCGCGCTTTACCTCCCGGCCGCCTCCGGAGGGCCGTAATTCGCTTGCCCCGGCCCGGACGGTGCCGTGCACTGGCGCCGGGCACCGCGCACGGCGGCGCCCCGCACCCCCCGGGAGGCCCAGCGGTGATCGACGTCCGCCCCACCACCGAAGAGGACCTCGGCGTCTTCGTCGACACGGTCCACGCCGCGTTCGCCCGCTTCCCGGAGACTCCGGACGAGGACGGCGGCGGGGTGTTCTGGTCGGTGTACGAGATGGACCGCGCCCTCCTCGCCGAGACCGCCGACGGCCGCCCCGTCGGCACCGCCGCCGCCTACTCCTTCGAACTCACCCTGCCCGGCGGCGCCCTCCTGCCGGCCCCCGGGGTCACCGCCGTCGGTGTCCTGCCCTCGCACCGGCGCCGCGGCGTGCTCCGCGCGATGATGCGGCACCAGCTCGCCGACCTGCGGGCACGGGGCGAGGCCCTTGCCGTCCTGCTGGCCTCCGAGGCCACCATCTACGGCCGGTTCGGCTACGGCCCCGCCACCTTCACCCAGCGGCTGACGCTGCCGAGCGGAGCCGCCTTCACCACCCCCCGCCCGGACGCCCCCGCACCCGCCCCCGGCACCGTCGAGGTGCTGCGGCGCGCCGACTGCGGCCCCCTCCTGGAGGAGGTGTACGACCGGTACCGCCGCGCCCAGCCCGGCGCCCTCTCCCGCCCGCACCACTGGTGGGAGCGGCGCGCGGGACAGCCGCCGGTCTCCGCCGCGCCCCGCTACGTCGCCCTGCACCGCGCCGCCGACGGCACCCCCGACGGATACGCCTCCTACGCGCTCGCCGACGGCGTCCTCACCGTCGACGAGACGATCGCCGCCGACGACGCCGTCTTCACCGCCCTGGCCCGCCTCCTCCTCGACCACGACCTGGCCACCCGGGTCGTGTTCCGCCACGTCCCGCCCGGGCACCCGCTGCGCCTCAGGCTCGCCGACTTCCGCGCGGGCGAGCCCGGCGGCCACACCGACTGGCTCTGGGTCCGCCTCCTCGACGTCCCCCGCGCCCTGGCCGCGCGCGGCTGGGAGGCCGACGGCACGCTCGTCCTCGACGTCGACGACCCGTTCCTCGGCGAGCGCGCCCGCCACCTGCTGACCGTCCGCGACGGCACGGCCGTCTGCGCGCCGACCGACCGGGAGCCCGACCTGTCCCTGGACGTGGCCGACCTGGGCTCCCTCTACCTCGGCGGCACCGCCCCGAGCGCCCTGGTCCGCGCCGGCCGCGTCCGGGCCCACCGGCCCGGCGCGGCCGACCGCGCCGACGCCCTCTTCCGCACCGCCCGCCCGCCGCACTGCCTGCACTGGTTCTGACCGGCGGGGGCCCGCCCCGGCCGACGGCCCCGCGGGACGACCGCGCCCCCGCGCCCCGACCGGGACACGGGGACCGGGCCGGACGGTCCGTCAGGCCGGGGACGCCGGGCGCGCCACGGTCGGGGAGGACGCCTTGGGGGCCAGCAGCCGGGGGGTGCCGGAGCCGTCGGCGGGCACCGACCAGACCCCGCCGCCGTAGCCGTACGCGAGGGTCGCGCCGTCCGTCCACAGCGCCTGGTCGTCGATGCCGCGCCGCTCGGCGACCGGGTGCTCGCGGCCGGTCGCCAGGTCGTACACGTACAGCCGCCACGGGTCCTCCGGCCCCTCGGAGACCCGCTTCTTGAAGGCGAGCCGGGTGCCGTCGGGGGAGAGCGAGGGGCATTCGACGTTCTCGCGCAGCGCCCGCGCCGACCACTTCGCCATGTCGCCCTCGACGAGGTGGGTGCGGCCGCCGGTGGAGACGGTGGCGTAGAAGCGGTTGTCGTCGGCGGCGAAGCTGACGCCCCAGTAGTTGACGTCGGGCGCGTGGTACCGCTCGCCGCCGAGGGTGAGCGGGATCTGCTCCATGTTCTTGATCAGGTAGCCGGTGCGCAGGTCGAGGAGGGAGGTGCGGGTGGAGAAGGACGAGCGGGCGTAGGAGTCGCCGGTCGCGAACATCGTCCAGGCGAGCATGTTCCCGGAGGCGGAGACCCGGGCCCGGCTGGGGATGCCGGGCATGCCCATGCGGCGCACCTCGCGCAGCTGCCGGTCGAGCACGATGACGTACGAGCGGGCCGGGACGCCCGGCCGCCGCTGGAGGCAGAGGGCGGTGCCGCCGGCCGCGTGGAAGCGGTCGCAGGCGGGACCGCCCGCGATCCGGCCGCCGGGCGCGGACGGGTCGAGGCGGGCGACGCGCCCGGTCGCGGTGTCCCGGGCGTAGAGCGCGCCGCCGCCCTGGGCGAGGGTGAAGCCGGGCTCGGCGGTACGGGCGGCCGCTGCCTCGCGGCCCGAGGCGGCCCGCAGGGTGTAGGCGGTGGCCCCGCCGCCGAGCAGCAGCAGCGCCAGGACGATGATCCACACGCGGGTGCGGGAGGAGGTGCCGGTCAGGGCGGGCATGGGTCAGGCGGTCCTCTCTGAGGGCTCGGCGGGGGCGGCGAGGCCCCGGGGGAGCAGGCGCGCCGAGCAGCCGACGGCGGCGGCGAGGGCGACGAGCGCCGCGACGAGCGCGGTCTCGGGGCCGGTGGCGGTCCACACGGCGCCGAAGGCGACGGCGGCGCCGAGCCGGGCGAGCGCCTGCGCGGTCTGGACGAGCGCGAGCCCGCCGGCCTGCCGTCCCTCGGTCAGGAAGGGGCCGGTGAGGGCCATCAGGACGCCGTCGGTGGCGGCGTAGAACAGGCCGAGCAGGGCGAGGACGCCCAGCAGGACCACGGTGTCGGGCAGCGGGGTCAGCAGCAGCCCGTACGCGAGGAGGAGGGCGCCGTGCCCGTACAGCAGCGGGGCGCGCCGGCCGAGGCGGTCGGCGAGCCGGCCGACCGGGACGGCGAGCAGCAGGAAGACGGCGGCGGCCCCGAGCGGCAGGAAGGGGAACCAGGTGGCGTCGAAGTCGAGCCGGCGCTGGAGCAGCAGGTAGAGGAAGGAGTCGCCGATGGTGGCGGCCCCGAGGAGCCCGGCGCACAGCACGATCCGCCGGTAGCCGGGCGAGCGCAGCGCGGAGAGGAGCCCGCCGCGCGGGCGGGGCGCCGGGGCGGGGACGGCGAGCGGGTCGCGGGCGCGGCCGGGCACGAGCAGCACCCACAGCAGCACCCCGAAGGTCCCGACGCAGAAGCTGACGGCGAAGACGGCGTCGTACGCGTCGGCCGTCGCCCACAGCAGGGCGAAGGCGGCCAGCGGTCCGAGGAGCGCGCCGGTGGTGTCCATGGCGCGGTGGGCGCCGAAGGCGCGGCCGAGGTCCTCGGGCGGGCTGTGCAGGGTGATGAGGGCGTCGCGCGGGGCGGTGCGGACGCCCTTGCCGAGCCGGTCGGCGCCGATGGCGGCGGCGATCCAGCCGGTGGCGCCGCCCGCGAGGAGCAGGCCGAGCCGGGAGAGGGCGGAGAGGGCGTAGCCGGAGCCGCCGACCGCCTTGTGCCGGCCGCCGCGGTCGGCGGTGGCGCCGCCGAGGAGCCGGACGAGGGCGGTGGCGCCGTTCGACAGGCCGTCGAGCAGCCCGAACTGGAGGGGGGAGAGGCCGAGTCCGAGGACCAGGTAGAGCGGCAGGACGGCGGTCACCATCTCCGAGGAGACGTCGGTGACCAGGCTGACCGTGCCGAGCGCGAGGACGGTGCCCGGGACGCGCCGCCGGACCCCCGAGGGGGCGGGCGGCGCGTCGGGGCGACCGGTGGTCGCCAGGTACATCAGTGGCAGGTGTAGGTCGGGGCGGAGTCCTTGACCTGGTCGTCGGTGCCGACGTACTGCCAGGTGTAGGTGGTGTCGGTGAGGTCCAGCTTCAGCACGCCGTAGGTGCCGCTGATCCGCTTCTGGCTGTTGGGCTGGACGGTCTCGATGTCGTACGGCTCGGCGCCTCCCATGCCGCCGACGATCTCGACCATGCCGTCGGCCGTGGCCCGGCCGTCGGCGTCCTGCGGGGCGAAGCGCTCGTAGTGGTGGTCGTGGCCGTTGAGGACCAGGTCGGCCTTGGCGCCGTAGAGGATCTTCCAGACGGGCTTGGAGACCGGGTCGTTGCCGTGTCCGCCGGAGGAGTACAGCGGGTGGTGGAAGTAGGCGGCGACGCAGCCCTTGGTGTTGCGGGCGAGGTCGTCCTTGAGCCACTGGATCTGCGCGGCGTCGTCGAAGGTGTTGGAGTCGAGGGCGACGAAGTGCCAGTTGCCCTGGTCGAAGCTGTAGTAGGGCTTGCCCTGCGGGTAGGCGATCGAGCCGAAGTACGACTTGTAGCCGGCGAAGGCGCCGGCCGGGTCGTAGGACTCGTGGTTGCCGGGCACGGGGCGGGTCTTCGCCTTGAAGGCGCCCCACGTCTTGTCGTAGTAGTTGCGGAAGTCCGACAGGCGGGCGTCGTCGTACTGGCTGTCGCCCATGGTGACGTAGAAGGACGGGGCGATCCGCTGGGCGAGCGCCGCGGTCTTGGGGTGGGCGCAGGAGCTGCTGGAGGCCGTGCACTGGGCGGCGATGTCACCGGCCGCGACGACCGTGAAGGAGCCGGTGGGCGGGGTGGTCGAGCCGGCGGTGCCGTAGACCTCGACGGTGTAGAGCGAGTAGCCGTACGAGGTGCCGCGGGCGGTGCCGTAGACGCGCAGGTAGCGGCCGGAGCCGGTCAGCCCGGTCCAGTCGTCGGTGCCGCCGTTGCCCGCGGTCTCGTTGGCGAGCCGGGTCCAGGTGGTGCCGTCGGCGGAGATCTCGACCCGGTACGCCTTGGCGTAGGCCGCCTCCCAGACGAGCTTGACGCGGGAGACGGTGGCCGAGGGGCCGAGGTCGACCCGGATCCACTGCGGGTCGACGCCCTCGGTGCTGGCCCAGCGGGTGGTGGAGACGCCGTCGAAGGCGTTCTCCGGGCCGAAGGTGGAGTCCTCGACGGAGGACGAGGTGGCCGGACGGCCCTGTGAGATCAGCGAGTCGGCGACGGGGCCGGCACCGGCCCGGTCCGGCAGCGCGAGGAGGAGCCCGCCGACGAGCAGCAGCACGGCGGCGAGCACGAGGGAGAGGGTGGTGGGGGTCGTGGTGCGGCGAGGTGGGGCGGAGACGGACAGGCGCATACCTGGGCTCCCTGGCCTTGAGGGGGTGGACGAGAGCGGGACACCGCGCCGTGCGGCGCGCGCACGGCCGGCGGACCGGGTGGCGTATGGGGCGTCACCGGTCCGGGGCGGTGCACGGCGGCCGGGTCAGAGCTCTCACTGAGCGCGTCACGTCCTCACGAGGGGCCGCCGCGCCAAGCCGCTGCCGGGATGCTAGCGGATAGGAAGGTTTCCTACCAGACTCCGAACGAGCGACGGAGCGGGCTCCTCTGACGCCTCGTCAGTGATCTTTCCGGCTGCTTTCCGGCACGGGGCATCCGGGTGAACGGCACCCTGCGGGAGGGGGCCGGAGCCCCCTGGAGGGACGGCTTCCGCACGCCGCCGCGTCACCGGCCCGGCTGCCGCCCCCGGTCGTCGAGCGCGGCGAGCAGCCGGGGGGAGAGGGCCGGGGGCAGCAGCCACAGGCCGCCGAGGCCGAAGGCGGTGACCACCGCGGACAGCGCCACCGCCGCCCCCGTGGGACGGCCCGCCAGACCGAGGGTCCCGGTCGTCAGGGACAGGGCGACGGAGAGGAGCAGGGGCGGCCACCACGCCCGGCGGGCCGGGCGGTCTCCGGCCCGCCACCAGGCGGTGGCCGACCACAGGGCGAGGCCGGCCGCGCCGAGCGGGGCGGCGGCCGGCAGCCAGACGTGGAGGTGGAGACCGCCGGGCAGGTGCGGGATCCACCGGGCGGTGCGGTGGAGGAACCACAGGTGGAGCGGGACGGTGGGGAGCGCGTACGCCCACAGCGTCAGCCGCACCGCCCGGCCGGCGGAGCCGCCGGAACCCTTCGCCATGCCGGTCCGCCCCTTCCGTGCCGACGGCGCCACCGGCGCCGTCGGCGCCGTCGGTCCCCCGGTCAGGACGGCTTCTTGCCGCCCTTCTTGTCCTTGTTCCGCTTCTTCTTCGCGGCCTTCTTGTCCTTCTTCGCGTTCTTGGCGGGTGCCCGCTTCCCGCTGAGGACGGTACCGTCCTCGTCCATCGGGGGGTGGAGGGCGGTCGGTTCGTAGTCGCTGATGTCGGAAGGGCGCGGGCCCTCCGGCCCGTCGGGGCCCCAGCGCAGCAGGCGGCGGGTGCGGCCGACGCGGTAGACGGTGCCGCGCACCTCGATCTGGTCCAGCCGCTCCGCGCGGAGCCGGTCCGCGGCCTCGGCGAACACCGCGAGCTGCGCGGCGGCGGGGTCCGTCCCCTCGGCGACGACGGTCCGCGCGTCGGTGGGCGTGCGGATGTCCCGTTCGGGGTCGTCGGAGATCAGGCCGAGCCGCCGGGGCTCCCACCAGACCAGGGAGAAGTCCAGCGCCCGGCGGGTGTCGTGGGGCGTGGCGTGCAGGCCGCCGCCCAGCGCCCACGGCTCGGTGCCGGTCCGCTCCACGACCCGGAACAGGGCGGGCATGAGCACCACGTCGGGGTGGGTCTCCCGGGCCCGCTCGGAGTCGCTCAGGACGGCCTCGGGAAACTTCTCGCCGGCGTAGGACAGGGAGCGCAGGGAGAGCCGCTCGCCCGCCTGGGCGGGGGTGAGGGGCGCGTCCGGGTCCAGGACCAGGTTGTCGTCGATCTTCGGGTCCCGGGCGCCCCGCCGCCAGTCGAGGACGAGGGGTTCGGGGTCGGTGGGGCGGGGGCCCTCGATGGAGCCGTAGGCGTCCACGCCGGTGTACTCCTCGGCCCGCACCACGCGGTAGCGGGTGCCGAGTACGGTGAGCTCGTCGACGGGCTCCGTCTCCAGGCGGGCGACGGCGGCGAGCAGCGCGCGCCGCTCCTCGCGGTCGTCGGTCTCGTCCTTCGCCCGGAACCAGAGCAGGGAGTTGAGCCCGTCGCGGGCCTCCTGCGGGCAGGGCTGGGTGACTTCGAGGACCACCCGCCAGCGCCGTCCGTCCTCCTCGCCCTGGGCGGCCACCCCGAACAGCGGGCCCCGGACGGCGAGTCCGGCGGAGCGCGCCGCCGCGTCGCGGGCGTCGGCCTCGACCGCCGCCTCCACCGGTTCCACCGGAACCTTCACGACCACCGGCCATCCGTCGTCCGGCCCTGCTGCGGCTTCATGGTTCATGCCGTCATCCTGGCGGCAACGGCGGGCCCGCATCGGGTTTTCCGGGGATCGTCCGCCGAAAGGGGCGGGGGAGGGGCGGGAACGCGCCGGACCGGAACGCGCCTGAGGGGACCAGGTCGGACCGGGTCGGACCGGAACGCGCCGGATCGGACCGGATCGGACCGGACCGGGCGGTCCGTCGACCGTCCGGCCCGGTCCGGGCGGGGCACCGGGGCAGTGGCGGGGCGCCGTGGGCGCCCCGCCGCCGCGGCTACTTCAGACCGCTGTCCAGCGCGGTCATCAGCTTGCCGTCCGGGGTGTCGCCGGACATCTCCCAGACGAAGCCGCCCAGCAGCCCCTTCGACTTGATCCAGGCGGTCTTCTTCCCGATCGACCAGGTGTCGTCGAAGGACCACCACTGGCCGTTGGCGCCGGTGTAGCCGTACGTCGAGACGGACTGCTCGTCGTGGCGGACCACCATGTTCGGGAAGCTGGTGATCAGGTTGTTGTAGCCCCTGACGCCGGCCTCGGTGTCGAACTGGCCGGGCGCGGCGCCGCCCGCGCTCTGCCACTCGCCGTTCACGCCGCCGTCGGTGACGCCCTGCCAGCCGCGCCCGTAGAAGGGGAAGCCCACGGTGATCTTGCGCGGGCTGACCCCGGCGTCGAGATAGGCCTTGACGGCGTTCTCGACGCTGAAGTGGAACGAGTACGGGTCCTGGTCGTCGGTGTAGAGGTTGGAGCCGTGGCCGACGCGGTTCGGCTCCCAGGAGTTGTCGCTGCCCGCGCCGTGGAAGTCGTACCCCTGCACGTTGGCGTAGTCGAGGGACTCGAAGATCCGGCCGAGGTCCCAGCCGGCCTCGATCTTCGCCGGGTCGGCGGGGGTGAAGGCGGTGAGCAGCCGGTGCTCGCCGCCGAGCGCGTCGAGCTGCTTGCGGAACTCGGCGAGCAGGGCGGTCAGGTTGTCCTTGTCCTGCGGGCCGTAGTGGTTGCCCGGGTGGCCCTCGGAGCCCGGCCACTCCCAGTCGATGTCGATGCCGTCGAAGATCCCGGCGCCGGTGCCGGGGCCGCCCGCGCCGTTGTAGACGGGCAGGTCGCCCTTGATCCAGACGTCGATGCAGGACTTCACGAACTTCTCGCGGGACTGCTGCGTGGCGGCGGCGTCGGAGAAGAACTTCGAGTACGTCCAGCCGCCGAGCGACACGACGACCTTCAGCTTCGGGTACTTGGCCTTCAGCTTCTTCAACTGGTTGAAGTTGCCGCGGAGTTTGCCCCAGCCGTCGTCGGCGACGCCGTCCACGGACTGGCCGGCGGACATGGGGCGGGCGTAGTCGGCGTCGGCGTCGCCGGCGCCGGTGCCCTCGTCCGGGTCCTGCGGGTCGGCGGAGACGCCCTTGGTGACGCCCGCCTGGCAGGTGAGGTTCTTCGGGTCGATGTTCTCGAACGAGTAGTTGATGACGTCGAGCTTGGCGGCGGCGCCGGAGGTGTCGAGGTTCTTCACGAAGTACTGGCGTCCGTAGATGCCCCACTGCGCGTAGTAGCCGACCTTGAGCTGCTTGCCCGCGCCGGCCACGTCGTCGGTGGTGACGGCCAGGGCGGCGGAGGCGGGCGAGGGGTTGTCGGCGGTGTCCCGGGCCTTCACCGTGAAGGTGTACGGCGTGGCGGGGGAGAGGCCCTCGACGGTGGCGGCCAGGGTGTCCGCGCCGACCGACTTCACCAGGGTGGAGCCCCGGTAGACGTCGTAGGCGGCGACGGCCACGTTGTCGGTGGACCGGTCCCAGGCCAGGCCGACGGTGGAGGCGGTGCGGCCGGTGGAGCGGAGGTTGCCCGGCGCCGTCGGCGGCACCGGGTCGGTCGACGGGTCCACGGTGCGGACGGTCAGCGGGGCGGTGGCCGGTCCTGTGTTGCCCCGGACGTCCTTGGCGCGGACGCTGAAGGAGTACTCGGTCGCCGGGGTCAGGCCGGTGACGGTGGCGGAGGTGCCGCTGGTGACGGTGACGGTCTCCGAGCCCTTGAGCACCTCGTAGGAGGCCACGGGGTGGTCGCCGCCGGAGGCCGCGGGCCAGCTCAGCGCGACCGTCCGGGAGGTGATCGCGGTGGCCTTCGGGGCGCCGGGGGCGGTCGGCGGCACGTCGGGGCTGCCGTCGCACTTGTCGCCGTTGACGGTGCAGCCGGTGGGCGTGCCGGGGGTGCCGCCGGCGGTGAACCAGTAGCTGTACGGCTCGGTGGTGCCGCCCGCCGCGACGGTGGCGTTGTAGAAGGCGTTCTTGACGGTCACGTGGCGGCCGGAGACGGTGACCTCGCCGTTGTAGTTGCCGGAGACGGTCACCCCGGCGGGCAGGTCGAACTCCAGGGTCCAGCCGGTGACCGGGGCCGTACCGGTGTTGCGGACGACGTACGTCCCCTTCCACCAGGAGCCGTTGTCCTGGGTGGTGAAGGTCGCGGTCAGGGTGCCGGCCGCCTGGGCGGGGGACGCGAGGGCGGTGAGCGCGGCGAGCGGCAGCAGCAGGGCGGTGCCGAGGGCGGCGGCCCGGTGCCGCAGCCGCCGGGGGCCGCCGGGACCCGGCGGCCGTACCGCCGGGGTCGTACGGGGAAGCGATCTGCGCCTGGGGAACATGGCTCTCCCTGTGGTCGTGGGGTGGTACAGGGGTGAGGCGAACCGTGCGCGTGCGTGGGGCCGGTGCGTCCGGACGGAGGTGGGCGGGGAGCCGTCTCCGGGCGGGGCGCCCCACAACGTAGAAGGTCTGGACCAATGCGTCAACGGGGGCGCTTCGGGGCCGGTCGGGCGTACTGGGAGCCATAGCGGGAGAGTCGCCCCGGAGGGTGCCGGGGGATCTCCTCTCCGGCTGGTGGAATACCCCCTGGGGGTATATTGTTCTGAGGGTTGTCCTGATCGGACGGCGCCAGACGGTGCGGTACACCAAGGGAGACGTCATGAACCAGCACGCCGGACACGAGCAGACCCCGCACGGCGCCCACGCCGGGCACGCGGGCCACGGCGACCACGCCGCCCACGGCGGCCGGCCCGGCGGGCTGTCGGTCTCCGAGGACGGCTACGCCCTCGAACTCGACGCCACCGTCCTCCCGGCCGGTGTGCGGACGATCGGCTTCCGGGTGATCGGCCCCGACGGGCGGCCCGTCACCGACTTCGTCCCCGAGCACGAGAAGGACCTGCACTTCATCGCCGTCCGGCGCGACACCACGGGCTTCCAGCACGTGCACCCGGTGCGGGACGCGAAGGGCGACTGGAGCGTCGAACTGGCCCTGGAGCCGGGCGACTGGCGCTTCTTCACCGACATCCACCCGGCCGGTCACGACGGCACCCTCACCCTCGGCATCGACGCCGCCGTCGCCGGGACCTACGACCCCCGGCCGCTCCCCGAGCCCACCAGGACCGCGCGGGTGGACGCGTACACCGTCACCCTCGACGGCGACCTGCTGCCCGGCGCGCCGGGCGAACTGACCCTCACCGTCAGCCGGGACGGCCGCCCCGTCACCGACCTCCAGCCCTACCTCGCCGCCTACGGGCACCTCGTCGCCCTGCGCGCCGGCGACCTCGGCTACCTCCACGTCCACCCGGAGGGCGAGCCCGGCGACGGGGTCACCGCGTCGGGGCCCGGCATCTCCTTCGTGGCGGTCGCGCCCACGGCCGGCACCTACCGGCTCTACCTCGACTTCCGCCACGACGACACCGTCCGCACCGCGGAGTTCACGGTGCGGACCGCCACGGCCGCCCCCGGCCCGGACGCGGAGTCCCCCGCCGCGCCCGGACACGGAGCGCACGGGGAGCACGGGGGACATGGAGGGCACCACGGCGCCCACGCGCACCACTGACCGCGCGGGCGCCCGGCCGGGTCAGAGGCGGACCATCACCTGCTCCAGGCTCTTGCGGCGCAGGTCGGGGACCCTGGCGTCCTCGGCCGGGTAGCCGACCGGGACGACGTACGCGGCCCGCTCCTCCGGCGGCCGGTCGCAGACCTCGTTCAGGAAACGCATCGGGCTCGGCGTGTGGGTGAGCGTCGCCAGCCCCGCCTGGTGGAGGGTGGCCAGCAGCAGGCCGACGGAGATGCCGACCGACTCCTTCGTGTAGTACGGGCGCGGCGAGTCGGGCCCCTTGTGCACCTCGAAGACCACGATCACCGCGGGCGCGGTCTCCAGGAACGGCTTGCTCCAGTCGGTGCCCAGCGGCGCCAGGGCCTCCAGCCACTCGGGGGAGGCCCGGCGGGCGTAGAACTCCCGCTCCTCCGCCTCGGCCGCCTCGCGCAGCCGCCGCTTGCGCTCCGGGTCGGTGAGGACGACGAAGCGCCACGGCTGGACGTGCGCCCCGCTGGGCGCGGTGGCGGCGGTGCGGATCGCCCACTCCACCACGCCCTCGGGCAGCGGGCGGTCGCTGAAGTCGCGCACGGTGCGGCGGCGGTCCATCACCTCGTGGAAGGCGCGGGCCCGTGCCTCCGCCTCGCCGGCCGGCACGGTCAGCGGCCGGTGAGGAACGGTGGGGTGGGCCGGTGCGGCGGTGGCCGGCGTCCCGCCCGGTTCAATGGTCTGGTCCATAGGAGCAGCACAGCACGTCCGGCGGCCCCGGGTAAACACCTCAACCGGCTGAAGACGGAGCGGACTTGCCCCGCTCCGGCGTTCTCCCGGGGCCTGTCCCGCGAAGGTCCGCCGGACACCCCTGGGGACTTTCCGGACAGGCCCTAGATCCGGGTGCCCCGGTCGGCCCCGGACCCGGCCCGATCACGTCCTGGGCGACAAGGGCTACAGCTCCCAAGCCATCCGCGCCTGGCTCCGCCGGCGGGGCATCCCGCACACGATTCCCGAGCGGGTTGACCAGGTCGGCAACCGGGCCGGGCGCGGCAGCCGCGGAGGCCGCCCGCCGGCCTTCGACCGCGAGGCGTACGAGCACCGCAACGTCGTGGAACGGTGCTTCAACCGTCTGAAGCAGTGGCGAGAGATCGCCACCCGCTACGACAAGACCGCCGAGTCCTGCGAAGCAGCTGTCACCCTCGCGTCACTCCTGATGTGGGTGTGACATTTGACGACAGAACCTGGGAGTGGTCGGCAGGGTCTGGGGTCCGCTCGGTGGCGGAGGCAATGGTCTTGGCCGGAGGCTGGGGGAGGTTGGTGCCTTCGACGTCGACGTCGGGAGTGATCCGGTCGAGCCAGCGGGGGAGCGTCCAGGCTCGGTGGCCGAGAAGGGCCATGGCGGCGGGGACGAGGGTCATGCGGACGATGAAGGCGTCGATGAACACGCCGATGGCGAGGGCGAATCCGATGGATTTGATGATCGGGTCGTGGTTGAAGACAAAGCCGCCGAAGACGGCGACCATGATGAGGGCAGCTGCAGTGACGACGCGTCCGCTGGCGGCGACGCCGTGGGTGACCGCTTCGTCGGCGTCACGGGTGTGCTGGAAGTGTTCTCGCATGCGGCTGACGAGGAAGACTTCGTAGTCCATGGCGAGGCCGAACAGGACGCCGATCAGCAGGACGGGGAGGAAGGCGGTGACGGGGCCGGCGGTGGGGATGTCGAGCAGGCCGTTGAGGTGACCGCTCTGGAAAACCCACACGGTGGCACCGAGGGAGGCGGCGATGGAGAGCAGGAACCCGGCGACGGCCTTGAGGGGGACGAGCACGGAGCGGAAGGCGATGGTCAGCAGGGCCAGCGCGAGGATGACGATGATGGCGATGAACAGGGGCAGGGCGTCGGCGAGTTTGGCGGAGACGTCGATGGCGGCGGCGGTGGCGCCGGCGATGTAGAGGGTGGCGCCGTCGCGGGCTGCACCAGCCTTCAGGTCGCGCAGGTGGGCGACGAGGTCGGTGGTGGCCTTGTCGTCGGGGCCGGTGGCAGGGATGACGGGTATGGCGGCGAGGGTGGTGTCACTGTTGGGGATCGGAGTGCCGACGCGGGTGAGGCCGGGGACTCGATCGAGTGAGGTGGCCAGGCGGCCGAGGGCGGCCTCGCGGTCGATGGCCGGGATGCGGCTGGTGTCGACCACCGCGGTGAGGGTGGCGTTGAAGCCGGGGCCGAAGCCCTTGGTGAGCAGGTCGTAGCTCTTGTGCTGGGTGGTGGTGGCGGGCTGGGAGGCGTGGCTGGGCAGGCCCAGGCGCAGGTCCTTGGCGGGCATGGCCACGGCGAGGAGTCCGAGGGTTCCGGCCAGCAGGACCAGCAGGGGCTTGCGAGTGACGGTGCGGGCCCAGACCAGCGACCAGGTGGTGTCCTTGCGCCTGTTGGTCTTCGGTGCGCGTGGGCGCAGCCGTTCGCCGAGCAGGCCCAGAAGCGCGGGGACGAGCGTGACGGCGATGAGGACCGCGAGCAGCACGGTGGCGGCGGCGGCCAGGCCCATGACGGTGAGGAAGGGGACGCCGGTGACGGCGAGCGCGGCCAGCGCGATGATCACAGTGGCGCCGGCGAAGACGACGGCGCTGCCGGCGGTGGCGGTGGCGCGGGCAGCTGATTCCTCGACATCAGTGTCGGGGTCGGCGAGTTGCTCGCGATGGCGGGCGAGGATGAACAGGGCGTAGTCGATGCCGACGGCCAGGCCGATCATCAGGGCCAGGACGGTGGCGGTGCTGGTCATCTCGACTGCGTTGGCGATGAATTGGACGCCGAGGACACCGATCCCGACGCCGATGAGCGCTGTCAGCAGGGGCAGACCGGCGGCGATGAGGGAGCCGAGGGCGACGGCGAGGACGGCGAAGGCGACGACGACGCCGACGATCTCGGCGGGTCCTCCGACCTCGGTGTCGGGATCCATGACGGAGCCGCCGTACTCGACCTGCAGGCCGGCGTCGCGGGCGGGGGCCAGGGAGCCGGCGAGGGCGTCCTTCGCGGTGTCGGGGATCTCGTCGGCGGCGTCGCGGAACTGGACGTCGGCGAAGGCGATCGTGCGGTCCGGGGAGAGGGTCTGGCTCTTGTAGGGGTCGGTGACGTGGACGACTCCGGGGACCCGGGCTGCCGCGGCGAGGCCACGGCCGACGGCAGCCTTCGCGTTCTCGGCGTCGAGGGTGGCGCCCTGGGGCGCGGCGACGACGATGCGCATGGTGCCGCCCGCGGCCTCGGGCATCTTCTGGCGCAGGAGGCTCTGGGCCTGCTGGGACTCGATGCCGGGGACGGTGAGGTTCTTGCTGACGGGTCCGGCCAGGGACAGGCCGAGGCTGCCGATCAGTGCGAGCAGCAGTAGCCACATGCCTATGACGCGTCCGCGGCGGCGTGCCGCCCAGCGCCCCCACCTGTACAGCACCGATGCCATGACGTCCTCGCTTCCGACGAACCCTGCAAGTTTTTACAGCCTAAAGCATTTTTGCAGTGAGCTGTAAAAATGCTTTCAGGTGTAGGATTTGCGCATGGCTGAGGGTGTGAGAGAGCGCGGCAAGGCTCGGCGCAGGGAAGCGATCCTGCGTGCGGCGTACAAACTGTTCGAGGAGCGCGGGTTCGACGCGACGACGGTCGCCGACGTCGCCGAGGCTGCCGAGGTCTCGCCGCGCACCGTGACGCTGTACTTCCCCACGAAGCTGGACCTGGCCACCTCGCGCCTGGAGGAGTTCACCGGGCAGCTGAGCCGGGCGCTCGCCGAACGGGACGAGGGCCTCAGCACGCTGGGTGCGCTGGAGGCGTGGCTGCGCCAGCACCTCGCCGAGAGCGACGAAACGGCCGAGCTGGACATGCTGTGGGATCGGATGATCGACCGGAACCCGCAACTCCGGGCAATCGCCAACAGTCGCTTCACCCAGGTGATCCAGAACGGCGCACGGATCTTCGCCGCCGAGCGGGGAGCTGATCCCGACTCGTTCGCACCTCGGATGGTCGCAGCGGCCTCAGCGGCGGTGGTCGCCGAGGTGTGCCTGAACCACCCGATGCAGGAGAGCATCGACTCCGCCATCGCGTTCCTGGTCGGCGGCATCGCAGCATTGCCCGCTGGGTCATTGGACTGACCCAGACGCTCCGCCGGCTCCCTGAGCGAGGAGCATTCCGATGCCCTCGCGCCGCGCTTCGGCCGACACCACCGGCATCGGCCGAAGCGCGGCAGCCGTCGTACCGCCGGTCATCCTGCGCTTGCGCATCCCGGCCCCTGCGGGCGCGGGGGTGCGGCACCTGACGTCATTCCGCGTGACGGGGCAGGCGATCCGCTGATCGGCAGGGCGCACCCGAAGACGCCCCGTGCTTCAGAGGCTCGCACCCGGCGGGCTTCGCCGCGCCCTCGGCTGAACGGCCGGATGAGACCTTGTCCTGCCCCTTCCGGTGGCGTCAGGGGTGTCCGCGCCATGGGAGAACCTTGAGGGCGATGCCGATCTCGACGGCGTGCCGGGCGAGGAGGCACGGCAGGGGCCGGCCTGCGCGGGCGGGGCGGCGCGGGAGCGCGTCGCAGCGGACAAAGAGAAAGGCGGCGTTGCACCGCCCCTTGATGAAGGCGCACAGGGTCTCGATGGCCCAGGCGGCGCCGCCTGCAGCGCCCGAGCCTTGCGGCCGAGGGGAAGGTACCTCGCGGCGTACGGAGAGGGAGGATGGCTCCTCAGGGTGCGAGTCCGGACGCGGAGGCGCCCGTCCCCGTATATCCGGCCGCCTCCGCGTCCGGACTCGCGCCTGTGCGGTCGATCAGCAGGTCAGCGAGGCGGTCGAGGTCGGCGGCCATGTCGATCTCGGGGTTGAGCAGCCATTGGAGCTGGAGCCCGTCGGTCGCCGCGATGAGGATGCGCGCGGCCCAGGCCGGATCGACGGGTCCCGCCGCCGAGGTGGAGCCGAGGCGGGACCCGGCGCCGGTGGCCTCCCGGCCCCGCTCGGCCGCCCTGTCCGTGAGAGCGGCCGTCAGTTCGGTGCGGAAACGCTCGTAGCGCCGGGTGAAGAAGTCGTGGGCAGGGTGCTCGGGTTCGGCCGCC
Organism: Streptomyces termitum; assembly: GCF_014650175.1. Lineage (GTDB taxonomy): Bacteria > Actinomycetota > Actinomycetes > Streptomycetales > Streptomycetaceae > Streptomyces > Streptomyces termitum. The sequence continues at coordinate 11,571 of NZ_BMUL01000010.1, read as the reverse complement.
GCCGCGGCGAGGTCGACGAAAAGCTTGACCAGGCCGGGGGTCGCTGCGTTCTGCGCCAGCATGTCCGCGTAGCCGGCGCCGGGCTTCTCGAAGGAACCGTAGACCTCGGTGCCGGCCGCGTCGCGGGCTTCCAGCACAGCGGTGAGCAGGGCCTCACGGCCGCCGAAGTGATGCAGGACTCCCGCGTCCGTCATGCCGGCGCGCTGAGCGATGTCCCGTACCGACACCTTGCGGCTGCCCGCCTCCGCGTACGCCGCCAGCGCGGCCTCGATGATCTTCTGCCGCTTCGCCGCGGTCTTCGCGTACGGGCCCCTGGGAGTGCTCATGGAGAGGAGTCTAACGAGCCTCCAATCAAAACCTTGACCATCAATGTTTTCGTTGGTTACCTTGAGGAAACTTGCACGCCACACGGCAGGTAGGAGCCGTCCGTGATCCGCACCCCACCCGCCGGTCCGACGTCGGTCGAAGACGTCACCGACACCGAGAAGCCCCCCGCGAGAGCCGCCCGGCTGGGCCCCCTGCTCGCCGCCACCCATCTGAGCTGGGCACTTCCCGCCGCCGGCGGCCTGACCCTCCTCCAGGCACGTCTGGAGGAGCTCGACCCCGCCACCAAACTCACCCACTTCGCCGTCCTGGCCACGGTCGGAGCGGCCACCGCCCTGGTCGCCAACATCACCTTCGGCCTCCTGTCGGACCGCACCCGCTCCCGCCACGGCCGCCGCAACCCGTGGATCGCCGCCGGCGGCCTCGCCGCCGCCTGCTGCCTCAGCGCCGTGTCCTTCGCGGACGGCTTCGCCGGGCTCCTCATCCTGGTCGTGGCGTTCCAGATCGCACTCAACGCGATGCTGGCTCCGCTGTACGCGGTGCTTCCCGACCGGGTCCCGTCGGAGCGCCTGGGGAAGGCGTCAGCCTGGACCGGCCTCGGCACGCTGGTCGGGCAGAGCCTCGGCGCGGTCGCGGCCGGCGCGCTGGTCACCGCACCGACGCTGGGACTCAGGTGGCTGCCCTGGCTGATCGCGGCGGGCGCCCTGCTGTTCTTCCTCGCCGCCCCGGACACGTCCTCCAGGGACCTGACCCGCCCGCCGTTCTCCCTTCGGGAGCTGGGCCGGGGCATGCTGCCGCCGAAGGACGCCGACTTCTTCTGGGCGCTGGGCGGACGGCTGCTCGCCCTGCTCGGGATCAACCTCGTCCTCGTCTACCAGCTGTACACGCTGACCGACCACCTGCACCTGACCACCGCCCACGCCGGCTCGGTCATCGCGCTGGGTGCGATCGTCTCCGCGCTCGCGACCGGCACCGCCATCGCCGTGTGCGGGCCCCTCTCGGACCGGCTCCGGCGCCGCAAGGTGTTCATCCTGGCCGGCACCGCCGTCATGGCCGCCGCGATCCTTCCCCTGGTGCTCGCCCCGGCCCTGTGGTCCTTCTACTTCTTCACCGGCGCCGCGGCCCTCGGCCTGGGCTGCTTCGGCGCGGTCGACCAGGCCCTCGTCTCCGAGGTGCTGCCCCACCAGGAGAACCGCGCCAAGGACCTCGGCTTCCTCAACATCGCCAACACCCTGCCACAACTGCTCGCACCGATCACCGCGAGCGTGGTCGTGCCCGCCTTCGGATACCCGGCACTGTTCGTCCTCGCCATCGTCCTCACCCTCATCGGCGGACTCTGTGTCCTGCCGCTGCGCCGCGTCGCCTGACGCCCGCCGGCCCTCCCCTCTCCACGGCATCACCATCCCCTTCCCGCACAGGAGCAAGCACCATGTCTGACCCCCGCACCACCCTGCCCGAGGGCTTCCTCTGGGGGGCCTCCACGGCCGCCCACCAGACCGAGGGCGCCAACCACAACAGCGACTGGTGGGAGCTGGAACACCTCGCCCTGGAACACGGCATCGGGCACATCGAAGAGCCCAGCGGCGACGCCTGCGACAGCTTCCACCGCTGGCCCGAGGACATGGACCTGCTCGCTGCGCTCGGCTTCACCGACTACCGGTTCAGCATCGAGTGGGCCCGCATCGAGCCGGCCCCCGGCGAGATCTCCCACGCCGCGATCGACCACTACCGCCGCATGGTCGAAGGCGCCCGCGCACGCGGCCTGCGCCCGATGGTGACGCTCAACCACTTCACCACGCCGCGCTGGTTCTCCGCCCGGGGCTCGTGGTACGCCGAGGACGCCGTCGACAGCTTCGCCCGCTTCGTCGAGGCCGCCGCCCCGGTCTACGCCGACGGCGTCGAGCACGTCTGCACCATCAACGAACCCAACATGGTCGCCGCCCTGCTGCCCGTCTTGGCCCAGGCTGCCGCAGGCGCACCGTCCGACGTGCTGCCCGAACAACTCGCTAGCACTGGACTGCCCGCGCCGGACGCCCGTCTCACCGAGGTCATGGTCCGCGCCCACCACCGTGCCGTCGAAGTGGTCAAGTCCCACGCACCGCACGTCCGCACTGGCTGGTCCGTCTCCGTCCAGGCATGCCAGGCGCTCGACGGCGCGAAGGCGACCGTCGAAGCGTACAGTCGCCCGCGCCAGGACGTCTTCCTGGAAGCGGCCCGCGACGACGACTGGCTCGGCATCCAGACATACACCCGCGTCGTGGTCGGCCCCGACGGCCTCCTGCCCGTCCCCGAGGACACAGAACGCACCCTCACCGGCTGGGAGTTCTACCCGCAGGCCCTCGGCGAGGCCGTACGCAGGGCCGCCGAGCTCGTCCCCGGCGTCCCGCTCGTCGTGACGGAGAACGGCATCGCCACCGACGACGACACGCGCCGCGTCGCCTACACCTCCGGTGCCCTGGCCGGTCTCGTCGACGCCATGGCCGATGGCGTCGACGTACACGGCTATTTCCACTGGAGCGCCCTCGACAACTACGAGTGGGGCAGCTACCGGCCCACCTTCGGCCTCATCGCCGTCGACCGCACTACCTTCGCCCGCACCCCCAAGCCCTCCGCCAGCTGGCTCGGCACGGCCGGCCGCGACCGCCGTTGGCCCACCGCCTGACGGACGGCACCGGCGGATGCCGAAACCGCGCCCCACCTCGGCATCCGCCTCCCAGGCACATCGAGCGCCCCACCTGCCGAACGGCCCCCGCCCCGGACCTGACACCAGGATCGGGGGCCGTTCCCCCTCCTCTTTCTTCTTCTCTTTCCTCGTTACCCTCGCCCCCAGGAACTCTGCTGCGGCAATCCCACCGCGGTGGCCAACCTCCGCACAAAGGCGAGCGCGTCCTCGGCCTTGACTCCGGCGGCGGCATTGATTTCAAGGGCCTAAAGGGTGTTGCAGAAGGTCGGCTTGGGCGGGCTGGAGTGGTATCTGGCCTGCTGTTTCACCGTGTCATGGCGAGGTTGTGCATGGTGGCGACGGCCTGGACCGCGTGGTGGAGGCCGTCTCCTTTCTGGCGGCAGTCGTGGAGGATCTTCCAGTTCTTCATCCGGGCGAAGGTGTGCTCGACGCGGGCTCGGACGTGCCGGTGTTCGGCGTTGTGTTCCTCCTGGCCGCGCAGGAGGGGGCGGCCGGCTCTCTTGCGGTGCGGGACGATCAGGCCGGTGCCGAGGCAGGCGCTGTTCGCGATCACCGTCGTCCCGGCCGCGGTGGCCGTCAGGCCCGACTCCCGCCAGATGTGGGCGTCGGCCTTGTTGCCCGGTGCGGGCCAGGCCGAGGCGATGACCAGGTGGGTGTCCGAGTCGGTGATGACCTGCACGTTCGCCGAGAATCGGTAGTTGCGGGACGAGGCTCCCACTGTGCGGTCGCGGACCGGGATCAGGGTTCCGTCCACGATCCACAGCCGGTCCACGCCGGCGACCGGCCGCAGGGCCGCTTCCAGGGCCAGGAGCGGCCGCAGGCGGTGGATGACCCGGCAGACGGTGGCAGCGCAGATCCCGAAGAGCGGGGCGAGCTGCCGCATGGTGAGGTTGGTGCGGTAGTAGACGGCCACCGGCAGGACCCGGTCTGCCAGAGGCAGGCACCACGGCCGGCCACCACCGGGACCGTTCCCGCCCCGCTCCTTCACCACTTTCACAAGCTTCGCGAACCGGTCGATCCGCAAGCCCGTGAAACGTCTCGACCCACACCGGCTCGGCCCGCAACACCCCACCCATACAAGGGAAATGCCTGGAACCGAGCCTTCTGCAACCCTCTTTAGGGACGCAGGACGATCTTGCCGGTGGTGCGGCGGGCCAGGAGGTCGGCGTGGGCGGTGCGGGCCTCGGTGAGTGGATACGAGGGGCCCGCCACCGGGCGCAGCCGTCCCCGGAGCGTCAGGTCGAACAGCTCCGCGAGCGGTTCGGCGAAGGCCCCCGGGCGGGCCAGGGTCGGGCGCAGCCAGAAGCCGACGACGGCGGCGTTCAGCCGGCCGAGGCGGCCGGGGTCGAGGGCGGCGAACGCGGTGCGCGAGGCGTTTCCGTAGGTGACGAGGCGGCCGAAGTCGGCCAGGGAGTCCAGCGCGTGCGCGAACAGCGCGCCGCCCGCCGCGTCCAGGATGACGTCCGCCCGCCGCTCCAGCGGATAGCGGACCGCCTCGTCGGCGCCCAGCTCCAGGGCGAGGCGCTCCTTCTCGGGCGTCGACGCCTGGGCGAGGACGCGACCGGCGCCGAACTCCCGGGCCAGCTGGACCGCGAGGCTGCCCACACCGCCCGCCGCGGAGTGCACGACGACGCTCTCGCCGTCGCGCAGCCGGGCCGCCGAGCGCAGCAGGTGCCAGGCGGTCAGCCCCTGCGTCAGGAGGGCGAGGGCCCGGGCGGCGTCCAGCTCCTCGGGAACCTCGACGAGGGCGGACTCCTTGGCGAGGGCCCACTCGGCGTAGCCGCCGGTGGCCTTGGCCAGGACCCGCCGGCCGTCCGGGGTCCGGCCGACGACCTCGCCGCCGGGGACGTACGGCAGCAGGGAGGCGTCCAGGTAGGAGCCGTCCGCCTGGAGCACGTCGGCGAAGTTGACGCCCGCGGCCTCCACGGCGATCAGGACGTCGCCGGGGCCGGGCTCCGGGGCGGGGACGTCGACGGGGGTGAGCACTTCGGGACCGCCGAAACGGTCGAACCGTATCGCGAGCATGATCGGCACGGTACCGGCCGGCGGGCGCCGGCGGCCGGGGTTCCGGCCCTTCCGCCGCCGCCTGCCGCCCGGGTCCGGCTCAGACGCGCCGGCGGACCCGCCAGAGCCACGCGGCGGAGGCGGCCAGCACGACGAGCGTCACCAGGTTCGCCACCAGGGCCGGGGCGTCGCCCGCCGGGGCGATGGTGGTCTCCTCCCAGAGGAGGTTGGCGACGCTCGACAGCACGATGGTGAGCACCACGCCGACGACCTTCTGGACCGGGGTCCAGAAGACCGAGGTGCACAGGAGGACCGCGCCGACGATGCGGACCAGGCCGACGGCGAGCTGGGGCGCGGCGGAGTCGGTCAGGAGCGCGGTGGAGAGCGTGCCGAGGACGAAGGGCACGGTGAGCAGCAGCAGCGGCACCAGGGGGTGGACCCTGCCGCGCCGGGCGGGCTCCTCCGGGGGCCGGCCCCAGGCCGCCGCGGTCCCGCCGCCCGCCTCCGCCAGCGCCGTCGCCGCGATCACCCGCGGGTCGCCCAGCTCGGCCAGGACCTCGCCGTCCGTCGCGCCGGGGTGTTCGGCGCGGGTCACCGCGATGTGCTCGGCGAGGTCGGCGAGGAGCTCCTGGCGGCGGTCGGCGGGAAGCGTGGAGACCTCGCGCTCGACGGCGGCGAGGTAGTCGCGGACGGGGTCGGTGGGGGTCTTCATGCGAGGTCTCCGGTGGTGGGGTGGGGGAGGGTCAGGAAGGCGTCGACGGTGTCGCGGAAGTCGGGCCAGACGTGCGTGAACTCGTCGAGCGCGGCCCGGCCGCCGTCGGTGAGCGCGTAGTAGCGCCGGGGCGGTCCGGAGGCGGACTCCTGCCAGGTGGTGGTGACCAGGCCGTCCCGGCGGAGCCGGGAGAGCAGCGGATAGACCGTGCCCTGGCTGGTGGCCAGGGCACCGGATTCGCCCAGGGCGTGGAGGAGCTCCACGCCGTAGCGGGGACGGTCCCGCATGAGGGCGAGTACGCAGTACTCCATGACCCCCTTGCGCAGCTGGGCGGCCGCGCGGGCCTGCTTAGTGGCATCGCCTGGTTCCATGCGATACAAGGTACCTGGTCGTGCGACGGAGATGAACAGGGGGGTTCCGTTTTCCTCCGCGAGGGGCGCGATCAGCCACCGCACGGCATGTGACCTGCTGTTTCGCGGCGCGCGGTCTTCCGCAGGGAGACGTGGAACCGGGCCGGGGCGCCGGTGACGGCGCCCCGGCCCGGCCGGGGAGGAGGAAGAGGAGCGGGGGCGCGGGGCTAGGAGAGGGCCGCCAGGTCGTCCTGCCGGCTGTCGTAGGAAGCGCGGGCCGCCGCGATCTCCTCCTGGTGGTCCTCGGTCCAGTCCACGAGGGCCTGGATCGTGGCGTGCAGGGTGGCCCCCAGCGGGGTCAGGGTGTACTCCACGCGCGGCGGGACCACGGGGTGGACGGTACGCGTGACCAGCCCGTCCCGCTCCAGCTGGCGCAGGGTCACCGTCAGCATGCGCTGGCTGATGCCCTCGATGCGACGGCGCAGTTCGGAGAAGCGCAGGGTCTGGCGCTCCAGGTGCGCTATGGCGAGCAGCGACCACTTGTCGGCGACCCGGTCGAGGATCTGCCGGACCTCACACCCTTCCCGGGTGTCCCACTGGCGGACGTCGTAGTCCTGCTCGGTACCCGTGCAGTGACTCGGTGACTTTAAAGTGCGTTCTTCCATGCCTCCCAACGGTGCCCCATGATGCGAGTGGTTACAAGCGGGAACCGGCAGGCTTTTTCGTAACTGCCCCTTCCTGCCCCGCTCCTCACGCGGTCTTCAAGGCAACTGCAAGTCCGCATGACGAGGATGCGCACGGTTCCCTCTGGTTATTCCTTCGCGTACAAGGAGAAAATTCTGTGTCCACACTGCAATCCCCCTCGAACAGCGGCACTGACCGCATGAGCGGACGCGCGTGGGGCGTACTGTTCGTGCTGTGTGGCGCGATCTTCCTCGAAGGCATCGACGTCGCCATGCTGAATGTGGCGCTGCCCTCGATCCGCGAGGACCTGGGCATGTCCACCGGCATGCTCCAGTGGGTGATGAGCGCCTACGTGCTGGGCTACGGCGGCTTCATGCTCCTGGGAGGCCGGGCCGCCGACCTCTTCGGCCGCCGCCAGATGTTCGTCTTCTGGCTCGTGGTCTTCCTGCTCTTCTCCGGACTGGGCGGCTTCGCCACCGAGGGCTGGATGCTGATCGTCGCCCGGTTCGTGACCGGTGTCGCCGCGGCCTTCATGACCCCGGCGGGCCTGTCGATCATCACCACCAGCTTCGAGGAGGGCCCGCAGCGCAACAAGGCCCTGCTCGTCTACTCCGGCACCGCGGCCGGCGGCTTCTCCATCGGCCTCGTCGTCGGCGGTCTGCTGACGGCCGTCGACTGGCGCTGGGTCTTCTTCGCCCCGGTCATCCTCACCCTGCTCATCCTGATCGCCGCCGTCACCCTCATCCCCAAGTCGCCGCGCCCCGACCGCACCGGTCAGAGCATCGACCTGGGCGGCGCGATCACCGTCACCGCCGCCATCCTGCTCCTCGTCCTCGGCGTCGAGCGGGCCGCGCACGCCACGGGCGGCTGGACCGCCGGCACCATCGGCGCCAGCCTCCTGCTGTTCCTCGTCTTCATCCTCATCGAGCGCAAGTCGTCCTCGCCGCTGGTCCGCCTGGGCATCTTCCGCAACGGCGGACTGGTCCGCGCCAACCTCTCCGGCATGCTCTTCGCCGCGGGCTTCTTCGGCTTCCAGTTCGTCGCCGTGCTCTACCTCCAGGAACTGCGCGGCTGGTCGACCCTGGAGACCAGCTTCGCCCTCATCGTCATCGGCATCGACGCCATCCTCTCGCCGACCCTGACGCCCAAGCTGGTCGCCAAGTTCGGCAACGCCCGGGTCATCTTCGGCGGCCTGCTCCTCGCCGCCCTCTCGTACGCCCTCTTCCTGCCGGTCCGCGCCGACTGGACGTACCTGGCGATGTTCCCGAGCCTGATCATCCTGGGCCTGGCCTTCTCCCTGGCGTACGGACCGCTCACCATCGTCGCCACCGAGGGCATCGACGAGGAGGAGCAGGGCGTCGCGGGCGGCCTGCTGTACACCTCCTTCCAGTTCGGTGCCGCGCTCGGCCTGTCCTCCGTGGCCGCCGTGAACATCGGCGCCACCGACGGCACCTCGCCGGCCGCGCTCCTGGACGGCTACCAGGCCGCCCTGATCGTGCCGCTGGTCGCCGCCCTGGTCGCCGCCTTCATCAGCGCCTTCGGGCTCCGCAGCCGCTCCGGCATCGAGGAGTCCGGGCCGGCCGCGGAGGCGGTCACCGAGACCAAGTCGGCCCAGCCCGTCGAAGCGGGCCGGTAACCGGCCGGATCCTCCCGGGGGCGGGTTCTCCCGCCCCCGGAAACACCGCGGCGCCGCGCCGTGGAAAGCGCCGGACGGAAATCCGGCACAAGGACCGCATTGCCCTGGCCTTCACATCCCCCGCAGGCCAGGGCGATGCGCTTTTTCTTTACGAGGGGCTTTTTCCGGAACGGTTTCCGGAAAGGGCCCCTCGTCTCATCTTCCGGTAACCGCCAGGAAACACCCGGGGAAATTCCCGGCGGGAACGTCCGATGACTCCCGCATGACCTCGCACCGAGAGAATGAGGACGTCGCCGGGCGCCCCGAGAAAAGGCCGCCCGAATCGCTGCGGAAGATTCTGAGGAGACAGGATGACCACGACCGACAGCGCCGTCGCCACGGTGCTGGACGAGGTGACGGCCCTCGCCGACACGCTGCGCAAGAGCGGACCCGAGGCCGAGGAGCGTCGCTGGATCCCGGACGAGAACGTCGAACTGCTCGACAAGGCGGGCGTGTTCCGCCTCTCCGTCCCGCGCCGCTTCGGCGGCCTCGACGCCTCCGTCGCCGACCAGACCCGCGTCCTCGGCGAGATCGCCCGCGCCGACACGGCCACCGGCTGGGTCTCGATGATCTGGGTCTCCTCCGCCTGGGTCCCGAGCCTCTTCCCCGACAAGGCGCAGGAGGAGGTGTACGCGAACGGCTCCGTCCGCGTCTCCACCGGGTTCACGCCGACCGGCACCCTCACCCCCACCGAGGGCGGCTACACCCTCGACGGCTCCTGGAAGTGGATCTCCGGCTCCCGGGGCGCCGACTGGGCCCTGCTGTCCGCGCTGCTCACCGGCCCGGACGGCACCCCGGCCCCCTTCGCCGCGCTGGTCCCCTTCAGCGAGGTCACCATCGCCGACGACTGGCACGCCTCCGCCGCCGCCGGCACCGGCAGCTCCACCGTCACCGCGGCCGGCGTGACCGTCCCGGCCCACCGGGTGGTCAGCCTCATCGAGGTCCTCGGCGGCGTCACCGGAGACCGGTCCAACACCGGCGCCACCGGCCGCAACTACGCCTTCGTCCCCTTCTTCATGGCCCAGGGCGCCGCCGCCTACCTGGGCATCGCCAAGGGCGCCTACGAGCTGTTCCTGGACCGCCTGCCGGGCCGGGGCATCACGTACACCTCCTGGACCGACCAGAGCCAGTCCCCGGTCACCCAGGTCCAGGTCGCCGTCGCCGCCAACAAGATCGCGGCGGCCGAGGCCCTCCAGGAGGGCTGGCTGCGCGAGCTCCAGAAGCACGCGGACGCCGGTACGGCCCCGTCGGTGGAGGAGCGCGCCGCCGCCCGCGGCCGCGCCGCCTACGCCATCCAGCTCGCGAAGGAGGCCGTCGACGGCCTCTTCGAGGCGAGCGGCGCCTCGGTGATCATGCGGGACGTGCCGTTCCAGCGCTACCACCGCGACCTGCGCGGCCTGTCCCTGCACGCGCTGTTCGCCTTCCACACCAACCAGGAGGTCCACGGCCGGGCCATCCTCGGCCTGGCCCCCGACACCCCCTTCCTCTGACCGGCCTCTCCGGCGGCCGGAGCATCCCCCCTTCCCCCTTTCCGGCCACCGGAGCACCCACCGGGCCGCCCGACCCCCACGGGCGGCCCGGTTCCATACCCCCACACCCTCACCCCCCACACCCCGTCCTTTTGCCCCGAACTCCCTTGAAAACCCGAAGAATCCGCAGGAAGGCTTCCGCGATGACAGACAAGACCGTTCTCGTCCTGGGCGGTACGGGCAAGACCGGCCGCCGCGTGGTGGACCGGCTGAAGGAGCGCGGTGCCGCCGTCCGCGCCGCGAGCCGCTCCTCGGCCGTCCGCTTCGACTGGGACGACCGCACGACCTGGGCCCCCGCGTTCACCGGCGTCGACGCGGCCTACCTCGTCGACGCGCAGGACAAGCCCGGAGCCTGGGACGCCGAGGCCGCGATACGCGAACTGTCCGGCCTGGCCGTCGACGCGGGCGTACGCCGTCTGGTCCTCCTCCAGGCCCGCGTCACCGAACGCGTCGGAGGCAAGTCGCTCATCGCCGGCGAGAGCGCCGTGCGCGAGTCCGGCGCCGAGTGGACCGTGCTGCGCCCCAACTGGTTCTTCCAGAACTTCGACGAGGGCGTCCTCCTGGACGGCGTCCGCTCCGGCACCGTCGCCCTGCCCGCGGGCTCCGGCCGCGAGCCCTTCGTGGACACCGACGACGTCGCCGCCGTCGCCGTCGCCGCTCTGCTCGACGAGGGACACGCCGGACAGACCTACGAGCTGAGCGGCGCCCGCTCCCTCACCCTCGACGAGGCCGTCGGCGAGATCGCCCGCGCCACCGGCCGGGACATCCGCTACACGGCGGTCGACCACCAGGCGTACGTGGACGAGCTGATCGGCTACGACGTACCCGCCGACTACGCCCTCTTCGTCGCCGACCTGGTCGCCCAGATCCGCGACAACAAGAACGCCGAGCCCACCGACACCGTGCGCCGGGTCCTGGGCCGCGAGCCCCGGGACTTCTCCGACTTCGTGAAGGACGCCGCCGCCCGGGGCGTCTGGGACGTCTGAGCACCGCCCTGCACCCGCACACCGGCCCCCACGACCCGCCCGGGTCCGTGGGGGCCGACGCGTGTGCCCGGGCCGTCTCCGGACACGCGGAAGGGCCCCGGGCGGTGGTCCGCCCGGGGCCCTCGGCACGTACTCTCCGTCAGACCTTGATGTCGCAGATGGTGGCGCCGGAGGTGAGGGAGGCGCCGACTTCGGCGGTGAGGCCGGTGATGGTGCCGGTCTTGTGGGCGTTGAGGGGCTGTTCCATCTTCATGGCTTCCAGGACGACGATGAGGTCGCCTTCCTGGACTTCCTGGCCGTCTTCGACGGCGACCTTGACGATGGTGCCCTGCATGGGGGAGGCGAGGGTGTCACCGGAGGCGGTGGGCCCGGACTTCTTCGCGGCGCGCCGCTTGGGCTTGGCGCCGGCGGCGAGTCCGGTGCGGGCCAGGCTCATGCCCAGGGAGGAGGGCAGGGAGACTTCCAGGCGCTTGCCGCCGACCTCGACGACGATGGTCTCGCGTCCGGTCTCGTCCTCGCCCTCGTCACCGCCGGGGGTGGCGGGGGCGAAGGGTTTGATGTCGTTGGTGAACTCGGTCTCGATCCAGCGGGTGTGGATGCGGAAGGGGTCGGTGGTGAAGGCGG
>NZ_BMUL01000009.1 GCF_014650175.1 Streptomyces termitum | reverse complement strand
TTTTCGCTTTCGCTCCGGGCCCTTCCGGCTTTTCCGACTCTATCAGACCCTTTCGGTGTCCGATTCCCCGTCAGAAGGGGGTGTCTTCCCGGCCGTTGGGCCGTTCCGACGAGTGAGACTTTAGCGGATTCCCCGCCCCCGATGCGAATCGGGGGTTCGTGTCCGAATGACTCGAACGCGGATTCCTCATTTCGCAAAAGCGCACGGAAAGCAGAACGGCACGACAACGCGGCCGTCAGGCTTCTGTGGTTCTTGCGGAATCGCTGTCCGGGGCCGACCGGAGTCGGTGCTCACGTCGGACAACTCGGAGAACACTATGGTCCGCCAAACCGCGTGTCAACCCCGGTCCGGAGGCGTACGCTGCATCCATGACTACGCATGCGCACACCACCCAGTGGTGGGCCGCCTGACGGCGGCCCGTACTCACGCATGCACACACGGCCGCCGCTCCGGCGGCCGTTCGCGTATCCCCCTCCGGGAGCCGGGCCGTCGGGCCGGCGCTGAACGGAGAAGGAGCGGAACGCGATGGCGAGGATCTTCAGTGGGGTCAAGCCGACCGGGCATCTGACGCTGGGCAACTACCTCGGGGCCGTACGGCGGTGGGTCGAGGTGGACCAGCACCGGGGCGAGGCGCTGTTCAGCGTGGTGGACCTGCACGCGCTGACCGTCGAGCACGACCCGGCGCGGGTGCGGCGGCTGAGCCGGCAGGCGGCGACGCTGCTGCTGGCCGCCGGACTGGACCCCGCGCTGTGCACGCTGTTCGTGCAGAGCCACGTGGACGAGCACGCCCGGCTGTCGTACCTCCTGGAGTGCACGGCGACCGACGGGGAGCTGCGGCGGATGATCCAGTACAAGGAGAAGAGCGTGCAGGCGCGGGAGGCCGGGCAGAGTGTGCGGCTGTCGCTGCTGACGTATCCGGTGCTGATGGCGGCGGACATCCTGGCCTACGGGGCGGACGAGGTGCCGGTGGGTGAGGACCAGACGCAGCACGTGGAGCTGACGCGGGACCTGGCGGTGCGGTTCAACCAGCGGTACGGGCACACGTTCACCGTGCCGAGGGCGACGGCGCCGGCGGTGGCCGCGCGGGTGATGGACCTCCAGGACCCCACGTCGAAAATGGGGAAGTCGCACGAGAACGGGGCCGGGATCGTCTATCTGCTCGACGACGCCGACACCGTACGGCGGAAGGTCATGCGGGCCGTGACCGACAGCGGGCGGGAGGTCGTCTACGACCGGGGGGAGCGGCCGGGGGTCGCGAACCTGCTCGATCTGCTGGCGGCCGCGACCGGCGGGGACCCGGAGGAGCTGGCCGGGGGCTTCGGCTCGTACGGGGCGCTGAAGAAGGAGACGGCGGACGCGGTGGTGGAGCTGCTACGGCCGGTGCGGGAGCGGCACGCCGCGCTGGCGGCGGATCCCGGCTACGTGGACGGGGTGCTGCGGGAGGGGGCCGGGCGGGCCCGGGGGATGGCGCGGCCGCTGGTGGACCGGGCCTACCGGGCGATCGGGCTGCTGCCCGCCGGGTGACGGAAGGCGGCGCGGTAGTCGCGCGGGCTGGTGGCGAGGTGCGCGGCGAAGTGCTGGCGCATGGTGACCTCGCTGCCGAAGCCCGCGCGGCGGGCCACCTCGGGGAGGGGGTGGTCGGTGCGTTCGAGGAGTTTCTGGGCGGCGGCGACGCGCTGGGCGGTGAGCCAGCGGGCGGGGGTGGTGCCGGTCGTGGCGCGGAAGTGGCGGGCGAAGGAGCGGGCCGACATCCCGGCGCGGGCGGCGAGGCTCGCCACGGTGTGGGGGGCGTCGAGGTGGGCGAGGGCGTGGGCGCGGACGGCGGCGAGGGCGTCGCCGTCGCGGTCGGCCCGGGGGGTGGGGCGCTCGATGAACTGGGCCTGGGTGCCGGTGCGGAAGGGGGCGGTGACCATCGAGCGGGCGATGGTGGCGGCGGTCTCGGCGCCGTGGGCCGTACGGACGAGGTGGAGGCAGAGGTCGATGCCCGCGGCGGTTCCGGCGGAGGTCCAGACGCCGGTGTCCTCGATGTGGAGGGCCTCCGGTTCGACGGTGGTCCGGGGGTGGCGGGCGGCCAGGGTAGCGGCGAGGCGCCAGTGGGTGACCGCGCGGCGGCCGTCGAGGAGGCCGGCGCGGGCGAGGACGAAGGCGCCCGCGCAGAGGGCGGCGACGGGGACGCCGTCGGCGTGGGCGCGGCGGAGGGCGTCGAGGACGGGGACGGGCACGTCGGTGTCCGGGTCCTCGATGCCGGGGACGACGACGAGGTCGGCGGGGGTCAGGTCGTGGAGCCACGCGAGCGGGCGGTCGGGGGTGAGGGTGAGGCCGCCGGTCAGGGGGACGGGGACGGCAGGGTCGGCGGCGGCGCGGCGGAGTTCGAAGGGCGGGACGCCCCGGTCGCGGCGGTCGGCGCCCCAGACCTCGGTGGCGACGGAGACGTCGAAGGCGCGGATGCCGGGGAAGACGAGGAGGGCGATGCGCTGCGGGGCCGGGGTGGTGGTCGTGCCCGCCTGGGCTGTCATGGGTGGCAGTAAACCATCGATCGGAGGCTTTTCCGCCTCTGGGGCGAGGGGCTCCGGGGCGGCAGCATCGTGGGCATGGAGATCTACGAGAACACCGCGCTGGTGGTCGTCGACGTGCAGAAGGGCTTCGACGACGAGGGGTTCTGGGGGCGCCGGGACAACCCCGGGGCCGAGGAGAACATCGCGTCCCTGATCGACGTGTGGCAGGAGACCGGGCGGCCGGTGGTCTTCGTGCGGCACGACTCGGTGCAGGAGGGGTCGCCGCTGGCGGCCGGGAGCGCGGGGAACGCGTTCAAGGACTTCGTGGCGGAGCGGCGGGGGAAGGGGTCCGGCCCCGAGCTGCTCGTGACGAAGTCCGTGAACTCCGCCTTCTACGGGGAGCCCGACCTGGACGCCTGGCTCAAGGGGGCCGGGGTCCGGCAGATCGTGGTGGTGGGGATCCAGACGAACATGTGCAACGAGACGACGGCCCGGATGGGCGGGAACCTCGGGTACGAGGTGCTGTTCCCGCTGGACGCCATGCACACCTTCGACCTGGCCGGGCCGTTCGGCTGGACGGCGACGGCGGAGGAGCTGACCCGGGCGACGGCGGTGTCGCTGCACGGCGGGCGCTTCGCCCGGGTCGTGACCGCGCGGGAGGTGGTGGCGGCGGCCCGGTAGGGGTCAGCCGTTGCCGGAGGCGAGTTCGCGGCTGCGGTCGCGGGCCGCTTCGAGGGCGGCGATCAGCGCGGCCCGTACGCCGTGGTTCTCCAGCTCGCGGATGGCGCTGATGGTGGTGCCGGCCGGGGAGGTGACGGCCTCGCGGAGCTTGACGGGGTGCTCGCCGCTGTCGCGGAGCATGACGGCGGCGCCGATCGCGGCCTGGACGATCAGGTCGTGGGCCTGGGCGCGGGGCAGGCCCAGGAGGATGCCGGCGTCGGTCATGGCCTCGACGAGGAAGTAGAAGTACGCCGGGCCGGAGCCGGAGAGGGCGGTGGCGGCGTCCTGCTGGGACTCGGGGACGCGGAGGGTCTTGCCGACGCCGCCGAAGATCTCCTCGGTGTGGGCGAGGTGGGCGGGGGTGGCGTGGCTTCCCCCGGAGATCACGGACATGCCCTCGTCGACGAGGACGGGCGTGTTGGGCATGACGCGGACGACGGGGGTGCCCGGGGTGAGGCGCTCCTCGATGAAGGCGGTGGTGATGCCGGCGGCGGCGCTGATGACGAGGCGGTCGGCGGCGACGTGCGGGCCGAGCTCGTCGAGGAGGCGGCCCATGTCCTGGGGCTTGACGGCCAGGATCAGGGTGTCGGCGCGCTTGGCGGCCTCGGCGTTGGTGACGGCCTCGACGCCGTAGCGGTCGCGGAGCTCCGCGGCGCGGTCGGCGCGGCGGGTGGTGACGAGGAGGTTCGCGGGGCGCCAGCCGGCGCGGATCATGCCGCTGAGGAGCGCTTCACCGATCTTGCCGGTGCCGAGGACTGCGACGGTCTTGGTCATGGCTCTGTTCACCTCGCCGGAGGGGGTACGTGTCGTCATCCTCGCACCGGGGCGGGGGTGGTGCGGCGGGTGTCCGAGGGGCGGTCAGGCGGTGCGGCGGCGGAGGGTGGCGGCGCCGAGGCCGAGGACGAGGAGCGCGCAGCCGGCGACGACGAGGACGTCGCGGACGAAGGCGGGGGTCAGGTCGGGGTGGCGGAGGACCTCGTTCATGCCGTCGACGGCGTACGACATGGGGAGCACGTTCGAGATCGCCTCCAGGGCGGGGGCCATCTGGTCGCGCGGGGTGAACAGGCCGCAGAGGAGCAGCTGGGGGAAGATCACCGCCGGCATGAACTGGACGGCCTGGAACTCGGAGGCGGCGAAGGCCGAGACGAAGAGGCCGAGGGCGGTGCCGAGGAGGGCGTCGAGGAGGGCGACCAGGAGGAGGAGCCAGGCGGAGCCGGTGACGTCGAGGCCGAGGAACCAGAGGGCGAGGCCGGTGGCGAGGAAGGACTGGACGACGGCGACGAGGCCGAAGGCGAGGGCGTAGCCGGCGATGAGGTCGGCCTTGCCGAGGGGGAGGGCGAGGAGCCGTTCGAGGGTGCCCGAGGTCCGTTCGCGGAGCGTGGCGATGGACGTGACCAGGAACATCGTGATGAGCGGGAAGATGCCGAGCAGCGAGGCGCCGATGGTGTCGAAGGTCTGCGGGCTGCCGTCGAAGACGTAGCGGAGCAGGAAGAGCATCGCGCAGGGGACCAGGAGCATCAGCGCGATGGAGCGGGGGTCGTGGCGGAGCTGGCGCAGGACGCGGGCGGCGGTGGCGAGGGTGCGGGCGGCGTTCATCGGCGGGGCTCCTCGGGTGCGGTGCGGGCGGCGGCCGTGTCGACGAGGTGGAGGAAGGCCGCTTCGACGGTGTCCGTGCCGCTGCGCTCGCGCAGGGCGGCGGGGCTGCCCTCGGCGAGGAGTTCGCCCTCGCGCATGAGGAGGAGGCGGTGGCAGCGCTCGGCCTCGTCCATGACGTGGGAGGAGACGAGGAGGGTGGTGCCCCGGTCGGCGGCGAGGCGGTGGAAGAGGTCCCACAGGTCGCGGCGCAGCACGGGGTCGAGGCCGACGGTCGGTTCGTCGAGGACGAGCAGGTCGGGGGTGCCGAGGAGGGCGACGGCGAGGGAGACGCGGCTGCGCTGGCCGCCGGAGAGGCGTCCGGCGAGGGAGTCGGCGTGGCCGGTGAGGTCGACGTCGGTGAGGGCCCGCTCGACGGCGGTGCGGCGGTCGGCGCGGTGGGCGCGGCCGGGGTGGAGGACGGCGGCGAAGTAGTCGAGGTTCTGCCGGACGGTGAGGTCGTCGTAGACGGAGGGGGCCTGGGTGACGTAGCCGACGCGGGGGCGGAGGTCCGGGTGGCCGGCGGGGCGGCCGAGGACGGTGAGGGTGCCGGTGACCTTGGCCTGGGTGCCGACGACGGCGCGCATGAGGGTGGTCTTGCCGCAGCCGGAGGGGCCGAGGAGGCCGGTGACGCGGCCGGCGGGGACGGTGAAGTCNCGTCAGGCTTCTGTGGTTCTTGCGGAATCGCTGTCCGGGGCCGACCGGAGTCGGTGCTCACGTCGGACAACTCGGAGAACACTACGCCTCGGGAAAACCCTGTGTCAAGGGCGGTCTGTGGATCAGGAGGCTTCGAGGAGGGTGCGGAGGCCGGCGGTGTCGATGACGTGGGCTCGGGAGGGGAGGATCCGGCGGATCAGGACGTCGTGGGCTTCGGCGTCCCGGTCGGCGACGCCGTCGGAGAGGACGTAGAGCCGGTAGTCGCGGTCGGCTGCGTCGAGGGTCGTCGACAGGACGACACCGCTGGTGCTGACGCCGGAGAGGACCAGCGTGGTGATGCCGCGTGCGCGCAGCTGCTCGTCGAGGTCGGTGGTGGACATGGCCCCGTAGCGGGTCTTGCGGACGACGATGTCGCCGTCCTGCGGGGCCAGGCGGGGGTGGACGGCCGTGGCCGGGTCCTCGTGGTGGAGGGCGTGGTGGTCGGCCAGGGGTGCGAAGGATTTGTTGGCCGGCGGAATCGCGTCCCAGTCGGTCTCGGTGAAGCCGACGCGTACATGGGCGATGGTGCCGCCTTTCGCGCGTACGTCGGCGATGGCGGATTCCACGTGGGCGAGCAGTTTCTCGCGGGTCTCGTCGTCGGGCAGGCCGGCCAGGATGCCGGGCTGGCAGTCCATGACCAGAAGGGCGGTGTGGGACGGAGTGAGGGGAGAGGAAGAGAAAGGAAAAAGGGTGGGCACGGGAGCCCTCCGGGTCTCTGAGTCTCAGGATCTCTGGGTTCGCGGTGGGTGGGTCAGGGCGTGGTGGGGGCCGGGTGCCGGTGGTCGGGCGGGGTGCGGGTGGGGCGGGGAAGCAGGAGCGGGGTGGCAAGGACGAGGAGTCCCGCGACAGTGAGGGCGGTGCGCGGGGTGGTGACGGTGGCGAGGAGGCCGCCGAGGGCGGTGAGGGTGGCGATGGCCGCCTGCTGGGCGACGGACCACGCCGCCAGGGTGCGGGTGACGAGGTGGTCGGGGGTGTGTTCGAGCCGGTAGGTGGCGAGGACGGGGGTGTAGAGGCTCATGTTGATGATGATCGCCAGCTCTACGGCGATCACCGTGACGAGGCCGATCGCTCCGGGACGCACGAAGGCCAGGCCGATCAGCCAGACGGCGCGGAGGGTGCCGACGGTCCGCAGGACGCGGTGCCGGCCGTGGCGGGCCACGACGCGGGGGGCCAGGCGGGAACCGATGAGGCCGCCGAGGCAAGGGACGGCGAAGGCGAGACCGTACTGCCAGGGCGGGAAATGGAGCTCGTCGAGGAGGAGGACGGCCAGGAGGGGTTCGGTGGCCATGATCAGGCCGGAGACCAGCATGTTGTTGAGGCAGAGCGCGCGCAGGACGGGGTCGCCCGCGATGTGGCGCCGGCCGTCGAGCATCGCCCGGATCCGGGGCCGCTTCCCGTCGGTGGGGCGCGGGGCCTCCTCGCCGCCGCCGATCGCGGTGAGGCCGAGGGCGGAGAGCAGGTGGCTGAGGGCGTCGGCGGTCACCGTGACGACCGGGCCGAGGAGGCCGATCGCCGCCCCGCCGAGCGGGGGGCCGATCGCGATGGAGCTCCAGTTCGTGAACTCGAAGCGGGCCTGGGCCACGAGCAGGTCGTCCGGGCGCACCAGTGCCTTGAGGTAGGCGCCGGAGGCGGCGCCGAAGGTGATCCTGGCGGCGGCGGTCGCGGTGGAGAGGACGAGCAGGTGGGCGAAGCCAAGGTGGCCGAGGGCGTAGGCGGCCGGGACCGTCGCGAGGGCGGCGCACCGGGCCAGGTCCATGGCGATCATGACCGGGCGCTTGCGGCGGAACTCCACCCAGGGGGCGACCGGCACCGCGATCAGCGCGCCCACCGCCGGTCCGACCGCGGAGAGGGCGGCCACCTCGGCGGGGCCCGCGTGCAGCACGAGGACGGCGATCATCGGCAGCGCCCCGAAGCCGAGGCCGGAGCCGTACGCGCTGACGGCGTAGGCCGCCCACAGCCAGCCGAAGCGCCGGCCCAGTCGTCGCCCGTCCGCCATGCCGTTCGCTCCCTCGTGGACAAGTCCTTGTTGGCCAGGGAGAGCTAAACGAGCGGTCCCTTCGCAGGTCAAACAACCGTTTGGGCCGTTCTTCACAACTGTGGGTTGTTCTCTAAGGTGGGCCGGTATGGACCTCGAAGCGGTACGCACCTTCGTCGCCGTGGCGGAGACGGGACAGTTCCGGAGGGCTTCCGTCGATCTGGCGCTCACCCAGCAGGCGGTCTCCAAACGGGTCGCCGTGCTGGAGCGGGAGCTGGGGGTGCGGTTGTTCGTCCGGACGCCGCACGGGGCGGAGCTGACCATCGACGGGCAGGCGTTCCTGCCGCACGCGCGGGAGCTGCTGCGCGCCGCCGAGCGGGCGGTGGCGTCCGTACGGGCCGGGCGGCGCCCGCTGCGGGTCGACGTGCTCAATTCGCGGGGTGCGGCGTCGGGGCTGATGCGCGGTTTCCACCGGGCGCATCCCGAGGTCGAGCTGGACGTGCTGATGATGTTCGACATCGAGGCGGCCGTCGCCGCGATCCGGTCCGGGGCGATCGACGCGTCGTTCCGGGCGGTCGTCGCGCCCGGGCGGCCGCTGCCGGAGGACATCGTGTCCGTACGGGTGCTCGACGAGCCGCTTCAGCTCCTCACCGGGCCCCGGCACGCGCTGGCGCGGGCCCGGTCGGTGTCCGTGGCGGAGCTCGCCGGGCACCGGATCTGGATGCCCGGCATCGTGCCGGGCACGGAGTGGGCCGCCTACTACGACGACCTGGTCGCCGAGTTCGGGCTCGGCATCGAGGCGACGGGGCCCAATTTCGGGTCCGACGCGCTCCTCGACACCATCGCCGACACCCCCGCGCTGGCGACCTTCATGAGTGAGCAGACCCGGCTGGTGTGGCCCGCGGGGCACGGTCTGCGCCGTATTCCGGTGACCGGTCCGACGCCCGTCTATCCGCACTCGCTGCTGTGGCACCGGGACAATCCCCACCCGGCGCTGGTCGCGCTCCGGGCCCATCTCGCCGCGACGGGCACCGGGCACGACGCGGCCGGGACCTGGCGGCCGGGATGGGTGCTCCCCCGCTGAG
Source organism: Streptomyces termitum (assembly GCF_014650175.1). Taxonomy (GTDB): domain Bacteria; phylum Actinomycetota; class Actinomycetes; order Streptomycetales; family Streptomycetaceae; genus Streptomyces; species Streptomyces termitum. The sequence continues at coordinate 318,054 of NZ_BMUL01000009.1, read as the reverse complement.
TCGGAGCGGCGGGGTCAGGCGGCGGGGGCGGCCGGAGGGCGTACGCCGAACCACTGCTCGGCGCCGTACTCCTCGTACCGCTCCCGCTCGGTGAAGCCGAGCTTGCCGGCGAGGCGCAGCGCGCGGGCGTTTGCGGTCTGGGTGGAGAGGACCACCGGTTCGCCGGGGAGCGCGGCGGTGAACCAGTCGAGGACCGCCGCGCACGCCTCGGCGGCGTATCCGCGGCCCCACGCGGTGGGCAGGAACAGGTAGCCGAGTTCGGTCTCCCCCGCCTCCGGGCGGATGTGGCCCGGGCGCTCCGGGGCGCGGGGGTCGAGCGTGACCATGCCGATCATCGTGCCGTCGTGTTCGACGACGAAGCAGCCGGGGCGGCGGCCGGGGACCTCGGGCACGGCACCTTCGAGGTCGGCGCGCGGCCGGTGGCCGCCGATGTGGGTGCCGACCTCCGGCGAGGCGAAGAGGTCGATGAAGGCGGCGCGGTCGCGGGCCTCGGAGACGCGGAGCACGAGCCTCTCGGTGCGTATCGGGGCGGGGGGCCAGGTGTCGGGTCCGAGCGTGGTCATGGCGGCAACCTATCGCACGGTCTCGGGGCCGGTGGACGGGAAATCCCTTGGCCCGGTGGCGGGTTGCAAGTGGATTTCGCGGCCTTGCCAGCGGCGGCGGAGCCATCGGTCGTGGCCGGCGACGACGACCGCGCCGGGGCCGGTGGCCATGGCTTCCTCCAGTTCGTCGCAGAGGGCGGGCGAGAGGTGGTTGGTGGGTTCGTCGAGGAGCAGGAGGTGCGGCGGGTCGGCCAGGAGCAGGGCCAGGGCGAGGCGGCGGCGCTGGCCCACGGAGAGGTGTCCGACCTCCTTGTCCAGGTCGGCGGGGTGCAGGAGGCCGAGCGAGTCCAGGGGGACCGCTTCGGCGCGGGCGGGACCGAGGATCCGGTCGTAGGTGTCGCGGGCCGTGCGGTCAGGGCGGGCGAAGGCGGTGTCCTGGGTCAGGAGGCCGACGGTCGGGCCGGGGCGGCGGTGGAGGCGGCCCTCGGGGGTGAGGTGGCCGGCGAGGACGGCGAGGAGGGTCGACTTGCCCGTGCCGTTGCCGCCGGTGACGAGCAGTCGGTCGGTCGCCGTGACGTCCAGGGTGGTGGGTGCGAGCCGGCCGGGGACGTGGACGTCGCGGAGGGAGAGGAGGGGGAGGGTGGTGTCCTTCGGGGCCGTGGTGTCCTCCGGGGCGGTGGCCCCTTCCGGGGCCGTGGTCCCCTTCGGGCCTGTGGTCTTTGCCGGGTCCGTGGTCTGTTCGGGGGGCGCGGTCAGGGGGCGGAGGGTGAGGCGGAGGAGGCGGGGCGGGGCGGGGGTTCGGGTGCGTTCGAGTTCCGCCAGGCGGCGGGTGGCGTCGCGGACCCGGCGGGAGACCTGGCTCTGGACGCGGCCGGCCCGGTGGCCGTACCCCATCTTCTCGTTGTCGGTGGGGCCCCGGTCGGGGGCCAGGCGGTGCGCGGTGACGCGGGCGGTGACGCGCAGTGCGTCGCGTTCGCGTTCCTCCTGGGCGTGGCGCCGTTCCCAGCGGTCCCGTTCGGCGCGTTTCTGGGCGAGGTAGGCGCTGTAGTTGCCGCCATACCGTACGGGGCCGTCCGGGGACGGGTCGAGGTCGATCAGGTCGGTGCAGACGGCGTCGAGGAAGGCCCGGTCGTGGCCGGCCACGACGGCGGTGCCGGGGAGGAGGCGGAGCTGTTCCTCCAGGAAGGCGGCGGCCTGGTCGTCGAGGTGGTTGGTGGGTTCGTCGAGGAGGAGGGCCGGGGGGCGGCGTGCGAGGAGGGCGGCGAGGGCCAGGCGGCCGCGCTGGCCTCCGGAGAGGGTGTCGAGGGTGCGGTCGGGGGTGAGGGAGCCGAGGCCCAGGCCGTCGAGGACGAGGGCGGCGCGGCGGTCGGCGTCCCAGGATTCCCGGTCCTGGGCCTGTTCGAGCCGGCTGCCGTAGGCGTCGAGGAGGTGGGGGTGGGCGGGATCGTCCTCGGGGGTGCGGGCGAGCACGGTGCCCAGCCGGTCGAGTGCGGCGAGGTCCTCGCGGGCTTCGCGGAGGGCGTCGTCCAGGACGGCGGCGAGGGTGGTCGCGGGGGCGTGGGGCATCTCCTGGTGGAGGAAGCCCAGGCCGTCGGGGCGGGTGACGGTTCCGGCGTCGGGGGTGTCGGTGCCGGCGAGGAGGCGCAGCAGGGTGGACTTCCCGGTGCCGTTCTCGCCGATCAGGCCGATGCGGCGGCCGGGGGCGGCGGTCAGGCTGACGCCGTCGAGGACGCGGCGGCCGCCCAGGACGCGGACGAGGTCGTGGGCGAGGAGCGCGGGTCGGGGCATGGGGGTTCTCCGGAGGGGTCGGGGAGCGGCCCGCCGGGCGTACGGCTCCGGGCGCGGGCGGTGGGACGGGGCCGGGCGCGGCGGGGGGCGGCCTGAGGGGCGGCGCGGTGGGGTGGCCCGAAGGGCGGCGTGCCGGCCGGGTCCGGTCGGCGCGCCGCCCCTGGTGGGTGGCCGCGGGTCAGGCGGTGGGGGCCCCGGTCTCCTTGAGGGTGCCGTCGGCGAGGCGGAGCCAGCGGTCGACGCCGATCTCGGCGAGGAAGCGCTCGTCGTGGCTGATGACGAGGAAGGCGCCCTGGTAGGAGTTGAGGGCGCTCTCCAGCTGGCCGGTGCTGACGAGGTCGAGGTTGTTGGTCGGCTCGTCGAGGATGAGCAGGTGGGGGGCGGGTTCGGCGCACAGGACGCAGGCGAGGGTGGCGCGCAGGCGTTCGCCGCCGGAGAGGACGCGGACGGGGAGGTGGGCGCGGGGGCCGCGGAAGAGGAAGCGGGCGAGGATGTTCATCCGCTCGGCCTCGGGGCGTTCGGGGGCGAAGGCGGCGAAGTTCTCCGCGACGGTGCGGTCGAGGTCGAGGAGGTCGAGGCGCTGGGAGAGGTGGGCGATGCGGCCGTCGTTGCGGGTGGCCGTTCCGCCGTCGGGGGTGAGGTCGCCGGTGATCAGGCGCGTCAGGGTGGTCTTCCCGGCGCCGTTGGGGCCGGTCAGGGCGATGCGTTCGGGGCCCCGGATGCTCAGGTCGATGCCGCCGGGGGCGAACACGTCCTGGTCGCCGAGGCGTACGGTCATGCCTTCGCCGAGGAAGAGGGTGCGGCCGGCGGGGACCTGGGTGTCGGGGAGTTCCAGGGTGAGGCGCTGTTCGTCGCGCAGGGCGCGGCCGGCCTCGTCGAGGCGGGCCTTGGCCTCGCCGACCCGGCCGGCGTGCATCTGGCCGGCGCGGCCGGCGGATTCCTGGGCGCCGCGCTTCATGTTGCCCGCGAAGATGCGGGGCAGTCCGGCGCTCTTGAGGTTCTTGGCGGCGTTGCTCGCGCGGCGCTCGGCGCGTTCGCGGGCCTGCTGGAGTTCGCGCTTCTCGCGCTTGAGGTCCTGTTCGGCGTTGCGGACGTTCTTCTCCGCGACCTCGCGCTCGGCGCGGACGGCTTCCTCGTAGGCGGTGAAGTCGCCCCCGTACAGCCGTAGTTCGTCGCTGCCGAGTTCGGCGATGCGGTCCATGCGGTCGAGGAGGGCGCGGTCGTGGCTGACGAGGAGCAGGCAGCCCTGGAAGTCGGCGAGGACGTCGAAGAGCTGGTGGCGTGCGTCGGCGTCGAGGTTGTTGGTGGGTTCGTCGAGGAGCAGGACGTCGGGGCGCCGGAGGAGTTGGGCGGCGAGGCCGAGGGAGACGATCTGGCCGCCGCTGAGCGTGCTCAGGGAGCGGTCCAGGGCGAGGCCGGCCAGGCCGAGGCGGTCGAGCTGGGCGCGGGTGCGCTCCTCGATGTCCCAGTCGTCGCCGATGGTGGCGAAGTGCTTCTCGTCGACATCGCCGGATTCGACGGCGTCGAGGGCGCGGATGACGTCGGCGACGCCGAGGACCTCGGCGACGGTGAGGTCTCCGGTCAGCGGCAGGCTCTGCGGGAGGTAGCCGAGGGTGCCCTCGACGAGGACCGTGCCGATGGAGGGCTTCAGTTCGCCCGCGATCAGCTTGAGGAGGGTGGACTTGCCGGAGCCGTTGGGGGCGACCAGGCCGGTGCGGCCGGTGGGCACGGTGAAGGAGAGGTCGTGGAAGACGGGGGTGTCGTCGGGCCAGGCGAAGGAGAGGTGGGAGCAGACGACGGCGGCATCGGACATGGCGGGGCCTCGGAGGGTGCTGGGGGCAGGAAAGGAGAGTCCTCTGCCCTGGGCAGACGGGGGAAGGGGGTACGACGAGACGGGCCACGTCGGGCGGCGCTCCTGGGCGCCTGCCGGTGGCCGTCAGGTCCGGGTCTCACCCGGAGATGTCGTCGTCACCCGCCACGTCTGTCTCCTCGTCGAAAGGCGTCTGTCTCTCTCCAACGTACCAGGTGGCCTGGTGCGTCGAGCGGAATTAACGGCCGGTGCGGGGCGGGGCGGCCCGGTTCCTTCGGAAAGGAGCCGGGAGGGCTGGGCCGTTCAGGCGACGGCTCTGATGCGGCGTACCAGCAGGGCGCCGAGCAGGCCGATGCCGGCCGCCGTCAGGTAGAGGGTCCGGTAGCCGCCCAGGTGGTTGACGAGGGGGGCGGCCAGGGCCGGTGCCGCGACCTGCGGGAGGGAGTTGGCGATGTTGATGACGCCGAGGTCCTTGCCCCGGTCGAGGGCGGTCGGCAGGACGTCCGTCATGAGGGCGAAGTCGACCGAGGTGAAGACGCCGAAGCCGATGCCGAGAAGGGCCGCCGCGACGAGGGCTCCGCTCCAGGTCTGCCAGCAGGCCAGCAGGCCCGTCGCCGCCGCCATGAGCACTCCGGACCAGAGCACGAAGGGCTTGCGGCGGCCGGTGCGGTCGGACCAGATGCCGCCCACGACGACGGTGGCGAGCAGGGTCACGCCGTTGATCGCGGTGAGGACGAGGACGCCGGTCTCCGGGTCCTCGTGGTGCAGCCGGTCGCGCAGGTAGTAGAAGAGGTAGAGCAGGACCAGGGAGTTGCCGAGGTTGATGAGGAAGCGGGTGAGCCAGGCCCAGGCGAGGTCGGGGTGGGTGCGCGGGCTCAGGCGGAAGCCGGCGGCGAAGCCGCGCCAGGACCAGGCGGGCCGGTCGGCCGCGGCGAGCCGCAGGTCGGGGTGGCGCAGGACGTACGGGGCGACGCCGAGCAGGGTGAACACGGCGCAGGCCGCGTATCCCGCCGCCACTCCCCCGGCCGCCGTCGCGAGGCCGGTGCCGCCGACCACGCCGAGGATCTGCGCGGCGCCGAGCCAGCCGCCGACCGCGCCCCGCTGGCCGCGCGGCACCCGGTCGGGGACGGCGGCGGTCACGGCGGCGAAGGCGGCGTTGAGGGTGAGCTGCACCAGGCCCCAGCCCAGGAAGAGGATCCAGACCGCGTCCGCGGCGCCGAGGAGCAGCAGGGACAGCGCGCCGCCCGCCGTACCGGCGACGATCCACGGGGTGCGGCGCCCGTACCGTGACGCGGTCCGGTCGGAGACCGCTCCGAACAGCGGGTTCGCGGCCAGCGAGACCACCGCGCCGACGCCGGTCACCCAGGCGAGCAGCGATTCCTTCGACAGGCCCGTGCCGGGCGCGAAGTGCTCGGACTGCCGGGCGAGCAGGATCTGGAGCGGGCCGTACCAGCCCACCCAGATCGCGCCGTTGGCCAGCGACAGCGCGGTCGTCCAGCCGCGCCCGACCCGTTCGACCGGCTCCTCCAGGGCGGCGGCGGTCATGCCCGCTGGGCTCTCAGCGCGTCGCGCAGCCAGCCGTACGACGCCTTCGGGGTGCGCTTCTGGGTGGCGTAGTCGACGTGGACGAGGCCGAAGCGCTTCGTGTAGCCCTCGGCCCACTCGAAGTTGTCCAGGAGCGACCAGACGAAGTAGCCGCGGACGTCGACGCCCGCCGCCATCGCCCGGTGCAGGGCCCGCAGGTGCCCGTCCAGGTAGGCGATGCGCTCCTGGTCGTCGAGTCCTTCGTAGGCGCAGCCGTTCTCGGTGATGACGAGGGGCGGCAGCCGGTCGCCGTAGCGGTCGCGGAAGGCGGTGAGGAGGTCGGCGAACGCGTCGGGGACGACCGGCCAGCCGAAGTCCGTCGTGGGGTAGCCCTCGATGGGCTGGAGGGAGAAGGGCAGGCCGGCGGGGAGGGTGACGCCGGAGAACTCCACGTCGTCGGCGGTGGGCGCGCCCGCCTTCGTCGGCTGGTAGAAGTTGATGCCGTACCAGTCGAGGGTGTCCTCGGAGATCACCTTCAGGTCGGCGGCGACGTCGCCGGGCATGAGGTCGCCGAAGCCGTCCGGGTAGCGGCCCAGCAGCAGGGGGTCGGAGAAGAGGCGGTTGAGGATGAGGTCGTAGAGGTCGGCGGCCTCGGTGTCGGCCGGTCCGTCGGAGGCGGGCCAGGTCGGGCCGTGGGAGTTGGCGATGCCGATGTCGGTGGCGCCGGCCGCGCGCAGCACCCGGGCGGCGAGGCCGTGGGCGAGGAGCTGGTGGTGGGCGGCGGGCAGGGCGTCGAAGAGGAGCTTGTGGCCGGGCGCGTGCTCGCCGAGGGCGTGGCCCAGGAGGGTGTGCTCGGCGGGCTCGTTGAGGGTGATCCACTTCTGGACGCGGTCGCCGAGGCGCGCCGCGACGGTCTCGGTGTGGGCGGCGAAGCGGGAGGCGGTGTCCCGGTCCAGCCAGCCGCCAGCGGCCTCGATCTCGGAGGGCAGGTCCCAGTGGAAGAGGGTCGGCACCGGCCGGATCCCCTGGGCGCACAGCTCGTCGACCAGCCGGTCGTAGAAGTCGAGTCCGCCGGGGGCGAGGACCCGGGGCCAGGAGACGGAGAAGCGGTACGCGTCCACGCCGAGGTCGCGCATGAGCGCCACGTCCTCGCGGTAGCGGGCCACGTGGTCGCAGGCGGTGTCGGCGGTGGAGCCGTCCCTGATCCGGCCGGGTTCGGCGGCGAAGTCGTCCCACACCGAGCGGGCGCGGCCGTCGACGGCGCCTTCGATCTGATGGGCGGAGGTGGAGACGCCCCACAGGAAATCGGGCGGGAAGGACGGGAGCGCTTCAGGAGTGGCCGACATGGACGCGATCCTCTGTACCGGCCGGTAGGAAGTCAACAGTCCTGCGTGGAATGGGTGTTGCCGTCCTCGGAGCGCGTGTGCGGAGGGCGGGCTCCGGGTGTCGTCCGCCACCCCCTTCCGGATACGGAGCGTGGCGGGTTCTCGACAGGGAGGGAGGGATTCCGCATGAGTGGGGCGGGGGTGGGCAGGAAGGCCGGAGACCGTCGTTCCGTCCGGACAGGAGCCACCATGCCCCTTTCCTCCCCCACTCCTCCCCCCGCCGGCGAGCCGGTGTTCACCGCCGACTTCGCCTCTTCCGAACAGTGGGTCGCCGGCCGTTCCTGGGCCTATCCCGGCGGAGGCCCGGTCAACCCGCGCGACAACAAGCTGGACCACCTGGTCGCCGATCCCGCCCACAGCCGCTCGGGGACGTTCCGCGCGACCCGGCGGCGCGACGGCCTGTGGGACACCGGGCTCCTGACGACGGAGGGCAGTGCCGAGGGGTTCCAGGTGCGGACCGGGGACATCCTGGAGGCGCGGGTGCGGCTGCCCGAGGAGACGGGGGCCTGGCCCGCGATCTGGACGTGGCGGGACGGCGGGCAGGAGGTCGACGTCTTCGAGTACCACCCGGACAACCCGGACCTGCTGGAGCTGTCCAACCGGGTGCGGGGCACGTACCGCTACCACCGCTCGCCCGAGATCCGCCCCGGCGGCTGGGTGGACCTGCGCATCTCGTTCGGCACGCGGTCCGTGGTGTGGTGGGTCGACGGCCGGCGGGTCTTCTCCGACGGGCGGGGGGTCGGCCGCTCCTGGCACGCCTATCTGATCGTCAACCTCTCCGTGTGCGCGGGGCGGTATCACCCCGCGCCCGATCCGGAAACCCGCGAGATGTCCTTCGAGGTGTCCGGACTGCGGGTGTTCCGGAACGGGGGGTGAGCGGCGGGCGGGTCGCGGCTCAGATGCCGGGGGTACCGACGGGCAGGGCCGCGAGGTCCTGTTCCGTGGCGCCCCGGGTGCGGAGGTAGGCGGGGAGGGAGCCGTGGTGGCTGCGGATCCAGAGCAGGGCGCGGGCCAGGTGGGCGGCGGTGACCGGGCGGGTGTTGTGGCCGCGCGGGGCCGGGGAGGAGAGCGGGGGTTCGGAGAGTCCCAGGGCGGTGTTGGAGCGCAGGAAGTCCTCGGTCACCGACTCCTCCGGCGCTCCGAAGAGGGTCTGGACGAGGGCGACCACGACGCCGGTGCGGTCCTTCCCCGAGGCGCAGTGGACCAGGACCGGGGCGCCGTCCCCGGCGGCCAGCCGCCTGAGCACCGCCAGGACGGCGCGGCCCGCGTGCTCGGCCATCGCCGGATAGAGGGCCATCTGCTCGTCCGGCCACCGCTGCTCGGCGAAGACCGGGACGTGCAGGTGGGTGAGGGGGATGCCGTGCAGGACGTCCGGGCGGTCGGCGGTCTCGGGGCCGCTGCGCAGGTCCACGACCGTGCGCACCCCGAGGCCGGTCAGCTCCCGCGCGCCGCGCGCCGACAGGGTGTGCAGCGCGCCGGAGCGGTAGAGGACGCCGGACGGCAGTGCCCCGAGGCCGCCGGCGTCCCGGAAGTTCCGCACCCCGTCGACGCCGGTCCCCGCCGGGGTTCCCACCGTGCTTCCCGCCTCGTCGATCTTCATCGGCCCACTGTACGTTCCCGCTGGTCGGCGGGGTGCGGTGGGGCGAGGGGGTGACGGGGACGGGCGGGGCGGGTCAGGAGACGAGGCGGGTCTCCACCTCCCGCAGCCGCACCGTGCACAGGCCCCCGCGCTCGGCCTTCACGTCGGTGACCTCCAGCTGGGTGCCCGGGGTGAGGATGTACTCCTCCTCGCCGGTGAAGGCGGAGAAGTCGCGGATGCCCACCGCGCGGGCCGGCGTCACCTCGAACAGCGTGCGCTTGCCCCGGCTGCCGAGGAAGGAGCGGGCGACGCCCGGCTCGGAGGTGCAGGAGGAGACGCCCCACCAGGTGACCGTCGAGCCGACGGGGTACTGGGTGCGCAGGTCCAGGGCGACGCCGCGCCACAGCGGTTCGGTCCGGACCGGGAGCGAGTCCACCGCCGAGAACAGCAGGCGCAGGTAGGGCAGGTACGGGATCACCCGGTCGCGGTCCGGGGAGCGCAGGACGGCGTTGATGTCCCGGTAGAAGCCGGACTCGCAGGTGTAGAGGTGGAGGGCGGCGATGGCGTCGGCGGAGGGGCCGGGGCCGGTGCGTTCGTCGGCGCGCCGCTTGCCGAACTCCCGGGAGCGGTCGATGTGCCGGCCGAGTCCGGTGAGGACCGCGGTGACCGGGGCGACGGCCTCGTCGAAGGGGAGCAGCGGGCTGTCGAGGACGCCGGTGAGCGGCGGCAGGACCTGCCCCTCGTCGCGGACGCTGGTGAGCCGCTCCAGGTACAGCTGGTGCAGTTCCATCGTGGAGGCGATGAAGGCGCCCATGCGGGAGGAGACGGCGGCGTCCGGGGCGCCCGGCCCGGTGCCGGGGCCCGCCTGGTCCCAGCCCTTGCTCGGGAGCCAGTCGACCGGTTCGGAACCGAGCGAGAGCAGGGCGTCGTTGACGGTGGCGAAGTGGTCGCCCTCGCAGAAGAGGTCGCCCTGGGCGGCCGGGTTGGCGTGGTCGATGTGGCGGACCTCGACGCCGGGGTAGTTCTTCTCCAGGCGCTGCACCGTCTTCTTCAGGCCGCGGGCGTGGGCGCCCCACCAGGCGAAGACGACGCCGCGGTCCTCGGGGTCCTCGGCCTCCTGCTTGGCGCGGAGGATCTCCTCGACGATCCGCTCGGCGACGGGCCGCCAGAAGGCGGTGTGCCGGTCGGTGGCGAGGGCGCCGTCGGCGCTGGCGGTCAGCGCGGTGTTGAGGAGGAGGACGCCCTGGGTGAGCATGGCCTGGAACCACTCGGGCGGCTGGACCGTGTCGCGCTCCTTGAGGAGGGCGCGGACGTCGGCGATGGGGGTCTTCTTGACGATGCCGTACTTCCACATCGCCGCCGCCTTGATGAGGCAGCGGATGCTGACGACCCGTCCGAACTGGCTGTCCTTCCAGTCGTTGAAGGTGTTGTCGAACATGGCGATGCCGGTGGCGCTCTCCGGCCTCGGGTAGGGGTTCTGGCCGAAGGCGACGACCTTCCACTTGTGCGGCGGGTTCGGCTTGAGCGCCTGGAAGGTGAGCTCGCGGACGGGGACGACCTGCGGGCTGCGGCCGGGGCCGATGAACCGGTCGGCCTCCGGGCGGGCCTCGATCACGGGCTTCAGGAGCGGCAGCCACGCCTCGCCGCCGCCGGCGAAGAGCCCGGCGAGGGCGAGCGGGTCGGCCGGGTCGTGCGGGGCGTCGGGGGCGGGCTGCTGCGGGGGCGTGGTGGCGTCGCTCATGGCGGGACTCCCGGTCGTCGTGGCTGCGGGGTGCGAGGGGCCGGCGGGCTGGGGAGCGGCGTCAGGGGCAGGAGCAGTGCCCTGGGGCGGCGTGCCCTCGGCCGGCACCCCCTTTGGCGACGGCTCCTTTGGCAGCGCCCCCTTGGGCAGCGGCTCCTTTGGCAGCGCCCCCTTCGGCAGCGGCTCCTTTGGGCGGCGTGATCCGGACCCGTGTGGTGGGCGGGGTCAGGTCGACGCCGGAGAGCTGGGCGGTGAGGGTGGCACGGAGCACGTCGTCGTCGTCGAACCAGTGGTCGTGGAAGAGGGCGTGGCCGGTCCACATGAGGTTGGCGCACACCCGGGCCGGGACGCGGCCGGTACGGGCGCCCATGCCGACGAGCGCCACCGAGCGGATGCTGCCGGGCGCCTTCCGGTTCTGCCGGTGGACGGCCTGGAAGGCCGCCGCGCAGGCCATGGCGACGTTGAGGGTGTCGCTCACGTCCTGCGAGGAGGCGACCATGGTCGGCGTCGAGATGACGAAGCGGGGGACGGTCGCCCCGGAGGGGACGCACACGGCGCTGCCGACCGGCATGCTCCCGGCGAAGCGGTCGCGGATGGCGCGCTGGACCCGCAGCTGGATCCCGGCCCCCAGGTGGCGCTTGATGGCGGCGTCGACGCCGCCGTCCATCCGGCCGGCGGCGTTCGTCGGCGTGACCCAGGCGTCCACGTCCTCGTCGAGGATCGAGCCCCGGCGGATCTCGATGCCGGGGACGTCGGCGAAGGCGGCGCGCCACGCCTCGACGACTCCCGTGTCGATGTCCGTCAGGACCACGCGGAGCGTGTCGTGCCCACAGTTCTCGGTCATGGTGCGGTGCCCCCCTGGTGTCAGGAACGATCTTTCGCGACGTCTCCGAAACTAGTGGGCACCACTGACAGAGCCTCCGCGGCCGGGGGCTGCGGAGGCTCTGTCAGTGGGGTGGGTCAGCGGCTCGCGCCGGTGCCGGGGGCGGAGCCCGTACCGCCGGCGCGGGGGCGGCGGGAGCGGCGGCGGTCGGGGGTGGCCGACGCGGTCTTCTTGGCCGCGGGCGCGCCCGCCGCGCGACGGGCGCCGGACCGGGTGCCGGTCTCGGGCGCGTCGCCCGCGGGGGCCGTACCGGGCGCGGGCCGGCGGCCGGTCCGCCTCGGGGCGCCGGTGGCCTTCTTCGCTTCGGTGCCCTCGCCGCCCCGGCGACGGCGGCCCTGGCCCTGGCCGTCGGACGCGGCGGAGGGCTTCCGGGCGCGGCGGGGGGCGGCGGGTGCGGCCTGCTGGGGGATCTCGATGACGACGGGGACCCCAGAGGGTTCGCGGGCGCCGGTGAGGTCGGCCAGCTGGGGGTCGCTGGAGGTGAGGCGGGTGGTGCGGGGGCGGATGCCGGCGACCGTCATGAGGTGGCTGACGTCCTGCTTCTGGGCGGGCAGGACGAGGGTGACCACGCGGCCGGAGTCGCCCGCCCGGGCGGTGCGGCCGCCCCGGTGGAGGTAGTCCTTGTGGTCGGTGGGGGGATCGACGTTGACGACGAGGTCGAGGTCGTCGATGTGCAGGCCGCGGGCGGCGACGTTGGTCGCGACCAGTGCGGTGACCTGGCCGTTCTTGAACTGTTCCAGGGTGCGGTTGCGCTGCGGCTGGGAGCGGCCGCCGTGCAGGGCCGCCGCGCGGACGCCGACGGAGAGGAGCTTCTTGGCGAGCCGGTCGGCCGACCTCTTGGTGTCGAGGAAGAGGATGACGCGGCCGTCGCGGGCGGCGATCCGCGTGGCGACGGCCTTCTTGTCGGTCTCGTCCAGGAGGTGGAGCACGTGGTGCTCCATGGTGGCGACCGCTCCGGCGGAGGGGTCCACGGAGTGGACGACCGGGTCGGCGAGGAAGCCGCGCACCAGCTTGTCGATGTTCCGGTCCAGGGTGGCGGAGAAGAGGAGGCGCTGGCCGTCGGGGCGGACCTGGCGGATCAGCCGGGTGATCTGCGGCAGGAATCCCATGTCGGTCATCTGGTCGGCTTCGTCGAGGACCGTGACGCGCACGTCGCCGAGGACGCAGTCGCCGGTGTCGACGAGGTCGTTGAGGCGGCCGGGGGTGGCCACGACCACTTCGGCGCCGCGCTTGAGGGTCTGCGCCTGCCGGTTCGCGGAGAGGCCGCCGACGACGGTGGCGAGCCGGAGGTTGACGGCGGTCGCGTAGGGGGTCAGGGCGTCGGTGACCTGCTGCGCGAGTTCGCGGGTGGGGACCAGGACGAGGGCGAGGGGCGCCTTGGGCTGCGCGCGCAGGCCGGCCGTGCGGGCGAGCAGGGCGAGGCCGAAGGCGAGGGTCTTGCCGGAGCCGGTGCGGCCCCGCGCGAGTACGTCACGTCCGGCGAGGGCGTCGGGGAGGGTGGCGCCCTGGATCGGGAAGGGTGCCTCGACGCCTTGCGCGGTGAGGGTCTTCAGCAGTGCCGCGGGCATGTCCAGGTCGGCGAAGGACTCGGCGGCGGGAAGGCCGGGAGTGGTGTTCTCCGGCAGCCGGAATTCGTGGGACGCCGGATTCGGCGCGGACTGTCGTGCCGGGGACGACGAGGCGCGCCTGTTCGCCTTCTGGGGCCTGCGGGCCATGTTTCTCTCTCTGCCTTTCCTCGAACAAGCCAAACCGGGGTCCGCACCATGACGGTGCGGACCCCGGCAGCGACGGATACGCGTCCGGCGATCAGGCGGGGACGATGTTCTCCGCCTGCGGGCCCTTCTGGCCCTGCGTGACGTCGAAGCTCACGCGCTGCCCCTCCTGGAGCTCACGGAAGCCGCGGGTCGCGATGTTCGAGTAGTGGGCGAAGACGTCCGGGCCGCCGCCGTCCTGCTCGATGAAGCCGAAGCCCTTTTCCGAGTTGAACCACTTCACGGTTCCCTGTGCCATGATTTTCTCCTTCTGTAGGCAGAGGCCCCATCCGGAGATGCCGGAAAACAAATAATGCGCCTGCGGAGAATCATTCCGGTCAGGCGCACATAGGTTCATGGGTACCACAACTGCAACAATCAAACCGTAGCACGGTCCGGCGTTCCGCGGGGGCGCTTCGGGTGCGCGCGGCGTGTCGCGTCCGGTCCGCGGGGCGCGGCGGAGCGGCGGACGGGTCGCCGGGAGGGGCGCGGGGCTCCTCCCGGCGGTCCGGGGTCAGTGGCGCTCGGGCAGGTCCCGCTCGGCCGGGAGGACGGTGGCGCCGCGGGCCGGGGCGGCGGTGCGGGCGGACGGGGCCGCCGCCGGGGCCTTGCCGCAGAAGGCGGCTTCGAGGGTGCCGCCGAGGACAGTGTTGACGACGCCGCGGTTGGAGGTGTTGGCGACCGCGGAGAGGCTGCGGCGGCCGTCGCGGGTCGAGAAGGTGTACGTGTAGAAGCCCTGGACGGTGCCGGTGTGGCCGAAGACCTGGGTGCCGCAGGAGAGGTCGTAGCGGCGCAGGCCGAGTCCGTAGAAGCGGGTGTTGGTGGCGTCCGTCGGGGTGACGGTCGTCATCGCGTCCATCATCGCCGGGGAGAGCAGCCGGCCGCGCATGAGGGCGCTGGTGAAGGTGTTCAGGTCGGCGGGGGTGGAGATGACGGCTCCGGCGGACTGGGCCCAGGAGACGGTCTGCTCGGTGGAGTCGACCAGCGGGTCGCCGGCCGCGTCCGGGTGCAGGTAGCCGCGGGCGTGCAGGCCGGCGATGCGGGTGTCGGGGTGGACGTAGGAGGTGCCGCGCAGCCTCAGCGGCTTGAAGATCCGCTTCTGGTAGGCGTTGGCGACCGGGCGGCCGGTGAGCTTCTCGATGAGCATGCCGACGACGACGAAGTTGGTGTTCGAGTAGCGGTAGGAGACGCCGGGCTCGGTGGTGCGGGGCTCGGCGAGGGAGAGGCCGACGAGCTCCTGGTAGGTGAAGACGCGGTTCCGCACGGCTTCGAAGCCGGGGACCGTGTCGGCGAACATCGCGTTGGTGTAGTCCGAGAGGCCGCTGCGGTGGGTGAGGAGGTGGCGGACCGTGATGCGGTCGTCGGGCAGCAGGCCGGGCAGGTAGCGGTTGACGGGCTGGTCGAGCTCCAGCCGGCCCTCCTGGACCAGCTGGAGGAGGACGACGGTGGAGAACGTCTTGCTGACGCTGCCGACCCGGAAGCGGGCGTGGATGTCCATGGGGGCGCCCGTCTCGCGGTCCCGGACGCCGGCGGTACGGCTCCGCACCCCGTCGGGGCCGGTGAAGCGGGCCATGGCGCCGGGCGCGCCGTTGGCCATCGCCGCGTCGAGGGCGGCGGCGACGCCGTCCATGTCGGGGGCGGGGGTCGCGGCGGCGGGGGCGGTGGTGGGCGCGGGCCGGGCGGCGGGCTCGGCGGCGAGGGCGGTCGTGGCGGGGACGAGTCCCGCGGCGAGTGCGGTGACCAGGGTGGCGGCGCTCAGGGTCAGGCGGCGTCGGTGCGACGTCAGGGGCACGGTGGGGTTCCTCGGCTTCTCGCGCTTCGTTCGGCGCGGCGCACGGGGTTCGTGGCCGCGGGGCGGGGCGCGTCCGCCGGCGGCGTACCGCGCCCAATGATCATGAGTGGGTTCGGCGGGAAAAAGTTCCAGGCCCCGGGGGCGGTTTCCGGACGGTTCCGGCGAGGACGTCCGTACGGCCCCGGGGCGCGGGCCCCGGGGCCGTACGGACGGGCGGCGCACCCGAAGGTGCACGGCAGGGGATGAAGACCCCGGGGCCGTACGGCCCTGCGGGCGGGTGCCGGGCCCGGGGTGGGGCGGCCCCGGGGTGGTGGGGGTCAGGCGTGGTGGGGGTCAGGCGTGGGTGAGGTGGCGGGTGAAGAAGGCCAGGCTGCTGTCCGGCTCGTGCGGTCGGAGCGCGTCGTGTCCGCCGGGGTGGGCGTGGAGGGTCTTCTCGGCCGAGCCCAGGGCGTCGAAGAGGGCGAGGCCCTGGTCGCGGGGCACCCGTTCGTCGTCCCACTGGAGCAGGAACGTGACCGGAACGGTGATCCCGGCGGCCTCCCCCGCCGAGGCGAGGGCGCCGCCCAGGCCGAGGACCGCGGCGCGGACGCGGGGTTCGGCGGCGACGAAGGGGACGCCGAGGCCGCAGCCGAGCGAGACGCCCCAGTAGCCGACCGGGCCGGGGCCGACGTGGTCGAGCCGCTGGAGGGCGTCCAGGACGGCCCGCCACTCGGGCACGGTCCGGGCGGAGACGAGGGCCTGGAAGCGGGCGATGAGCGGGGCGAGTTCCTCGCCGGCCGCCACGCGGGCCCGGTTCTCGGCCACGAGGCGGTCGTAGGCGGGGACTTTCGGCCGGTCCCCGTGGGCCGGCACGTCGACGGCGGCGACGGCGAAGCCGCCGTCGGCCGCGAAGCGGTGGGCGCGGGCCAGGATCTCGGGGTCCTTCTTGTGCCGGCCGCCGCCGTGGCCCATCAGGATCAGGGGGCGGGGGCCGGTGGAGCCGTCCGGGGTCCACAGGACGCCGGGGACGTCGCCGAGGGTGAAGAGCTGTTCGCGGACGCCGTCGGTGGACGTCTCAGAGGTGATGCGCATGCCGGGGGAAGCCTTCCGGGGTGCCTTGTCCGGGCACTCCCCGGGCCATGCGGGGGAGGGAGGCCCGATCCGTCACAGGGTCGATCGGTCTCACCTCCTCGTCTCGCGGTGCGCACGGCGGCGGGAAACGTATCACGCGGGTCGGGGCGGGTTCCCGGGCGGAGGGGCAGGAGCGTTTCTCCGCCCGGGACCTGAGGGTGACTCAGAAGCCCTTGGGGAGGGCGTGGGGCACCGAGGGCGGCAGCCTGAGGCTGGTCACCGGCTGCCCCGGGGCGGTGCGGCAGGTGGTGTCCGCGGCGGGGAGCCGGCCGGTGGTGAGGTAGTCGGTCGCGGTCCGGTCGGCGCAGCTCCCGGTGCCGTAGACGCCGTGGCCCTCGCCGCCGAGGACGGTGAGCATCCGGGCGCCCTTCATGGTCCGGCGCAGGCCCTGGCCGCTGACCAGGGGCGTCTGGGAGTCCCATTCGTTCTGGAGGATGAGCGCGCGGACGGTGTTGTCGACCGTGGTCGCGGGCTCGCTGCCGGTGCCCCAGAAGGCGCACGGCTTGATGTGGGACGCGAAGTCGCCGTAGAGCGGGTAGGCCGCCTTGTCGCGGATCGCGTCGCGGCGGTAGCGCTCCGGGTCGCGGGGCCAGGCGCGGGTGTCGGCGCAGACGACGGACCAGAAGGCCGCATCGCCGTTGTCCTCGGGGACGGCCCGGGTGAAGGACGGCGGGAGGGTGCGGGGCGGGGCGGACCGGCGGAGCGGGGCCGGGGTGCCGCCGTCGGCGGCCCGCTTGATCCGGGCGACGGCGTCGGCGGCGTACTCGGGTTCGAAGAACAGCGGGCGGAGGGTGCGGATGTCGTCGCCGCTCAGGGGGGTGCCGTCGAGGACGACGGGGTCGCGGTCGGCGCGGGCGACGAGGTCCCAGAAGGCGGCGCGGACCTCGGCGGGGGTGTCGCCGAGCCCGTAGGCGGCGTCGCGGGCCGCGGTCCATTCGGTCCAGCGGGTGAAGGCGGGTTCGGCGCCCTCGGCCCACACCTGGATCATGCCCCGCCAGATGCGTGCCGGGTCGACGGCGCTGTCGAGGACGAACCGGTCGGCGCGGCGCGGGAAGAGCTGGGTGTAGACGGCGCCGAGGTAGGTGCCGTAGGAGAAGCCCAGGTAGGAGATCTTCTTCTCGCCGAGGACGGCGCGGACGACGTCCATGTCCCGGGCGGTGTTGCGGGTGTTGAGGTGGGGCAGGACGCCTCGGCCGGCCTTGCGGCACTTCTCGGCCACGGTCCGCGCCCAGGCGACGTCCTTGGTCCAGGTGGCGGCCTTGTAGGAGCGCTGCCAGTTCGTCTCCTCGGGTGTCAGGCCGCAACCGACGGGTGAGCTCTGCCCGACGCCGCGCGGGTCGAAACCGATGAGGTCGTACTGCCGCTTGACGGCGTCCGGCAGTTCGGCGCCGAGGTAGAGGGGCATGTCGAGGCCCTGGCCGCCGGGGCCGCCGGGGTTGATGAGGAGGACGCCGCGCCGCTCCCGGGGGCTGGTGGCCTTGATCCGGGAGATCGCGAGGTCGAGGGTCCGGCCCCCGGGGCGGGCGTAGTCGAGGGGGACCTTGACGGTGGCGCACTCGAACTCGGCCGGGGTCTGGGCGTCGCAGCGGGCCCAGCGCGGCTTCTGCCGGGTGTACGGGGCCGGGACGGCGAGGGTGTCGGCCGCCGCGGTGGCCGTGGCGGCGGGCGGGGCGGCGGTCGTGGGCGCGGGGGGCGGGGCGGCGGTGGCGGCGGGTGTCAGGACGGGCAGGAGCGTCGCGGCGACGGCGAGCGCCACGACGGGCACGGTGCGGTTTCGCAAGGGTGGTCGGTTCCTCACGGGTGCGGGTCGGGTGTGCGTTCGACAGCACCCTTCCTGGTAACTCCCGGGTAGGGAAGGCACCTTGAGGCCGTATCGGCGTACGACTCCAGGAGGAGGCGGCGGGTGGGGATCGTCCCGGAGGCGGCGAACCCGGCGGGGTGTTCTCGCGTCGGGGTCCGTTTCCGTGGACGCCGGGCGCGGGGCGGGGGTTGCCCGCCGGGGATCACCCGATGGGGGGAAGCACGGGGCGACTTGTGGACCTTCGGCACGTGCCTCCGTAGCGTTCCTGGCCTGTCGGGGCCCGTCGGTGGGACGGGGCCCAGGTGGTCGGTGAGGGGGGCCATGAACGGGAGTTGGATGTCGTCCGGGCTGTGTCGGACGGCGGGCGCGGACGAACTGTTCGTCGAGGGAACGGCCCAGAACCGGGCCAAGACGCTGTGCACGGGCTGCCCGGTGCGGGCCGAGTGCCTGGCGTACGCGCTGGACGGGCGGATCGAGCACGGGGTGTGGGGCGGGATGACCGAGCGCGAGCGCCGGGCCCTGCTGAAACGCCGGTCCACGGTCCGGTCGTGGTCACGCCTCCTGGAGGCGGCCCGCCGGGAGCACGAGAGCGGCGGCGCGGTGGTGGCGGAGCGGCGCACGGCGTGAGGCGCCGAGGGGGCGCGCGATCCCGGGGCGGCGGCCCCGACCCGTCGGCCGGCCGGTTCGGTGCCGGTCGGATGGCCGGAGGTCGCGTCGTGGGTCCGTACCCGGTCCGGCGTGCTTCGCGCCTCTGCCCGGCGCCTTCCGTTTCCCCGTTTCCCCGTTTGCCTATGCCTCACTCTTCTGCGCCTAATAGGTGTAGGCAAAAGTGGTGAGGGCGTAGGAAGGGGTGGCGCGTGGCGGCACGGGTGGGGCTCACGGTGGAGCGGCTGGTGCGGGCGGGGGCCGATCTCGCGGACGAGGTCGGCTTCGACCGGGTCACCGTCGCCCTCCTCGCCCGGCACTTCGGCGTCCGGTCCGCGAGTCTGTACGCGCACGTCAAGGGCTCGGACGACCTGCGGACCCGGATCGCGCTCCTCTCCCTGGAGGAGATGGCCGACCTGGGGGCCGCGGCCCTGGCCGGGCGGGCCGGGAAGGACGCGCTCGCCGCCTTCGCCGAGGTCTACCGGGGGTACGCGGAGCGGCACCCCGGCCGGTACGCCGCCGCCCAGCTGCCGCTGAGCCCCGAGGACGCCGCCGCGAGCGCCGGGCCCCGGCACGCGGCCATGACCCGGGCGATCCTGCGCGGCTACGACCTGCCGGAACCGGACCGGACCCATGCCGTGCGGCTCCTGGGCAGCGTCTTCCACGGGTACGCCGACCTGGAGCTCAAGGGCGCCTTCCGCCACAGCGCGCCCGACAGCCGGGAGAGCTGGGCCCGCATCGTGGACGCCCTCGACGTCCTCCTCCGCGCCTGGCCCGCCTCCCCCGCGCCCACCCCGGCACCGATCACGAGAGAGCCGTCATGAGCACCACCCCCCTGACCTCCGTCCCCCTCGACCCGCGCCTGATCCGCGGCGCGCTGGAGCTGGAGCGGACCGCGCGCGGTCTGCTGCCGCACCGGCTGCCCGCGCGGGCCCGGCGGCAGAACACCGACCCGCAGCTGGCGATGGCCGAGGCCCAGCCGGCCGGTGTCCGGCTCGTGTTCCGGACCCGGGCGACCGCCGTCGAGCTGGACGTGCTGCCCACCAAGCGGGTCTATCCCGGGATGCCGCCGCGCCCCGACGGCGTCTACGAGCTGTACGCGGACGGGCGGCGGGTCGCGTCCGCCACCGCGTCCGGCGGCGACGTGGACACCGTCGACCTGGCCACCGGGCGCACGGTCACCACCCCCGGCCCGGTGGCGACGCTGCGCTTCGACGGACTGGCCGGGGCGGAGAAGGAGGTGGTGCTGTGGCTGCCGCACAACGAGCGGACCGAACTCGTCGCGCTGCGCGCCGACGCCCCCGTCGCCCCGGCGCCCGAGGGGGTCCGCCGGACCTGGCTGCACCACGGGAGCTCGATCAGCCACGGCTCCGACGCGGCCGGGCCCGCCGCCACCTGGCCCGCGCTCGCCTCCCGGCGGGGCGGGGTCGAGCTGGTCAACCTCGGCTTCGGCGGCGGCGCGCTGCTCGACCCGTTCACCGCACGGGCGCTGCGGGACACCCCCGCCGACCTGATCAGCGTCAAGATCGGCATCAATCTGGTCAACACCGACCTGCTGCGGCTGCGCGCCTTCGGGCCCGCCGTCCACGGCTTCCTCGACACCGTCCGCGAGGGCCATCCGACGGCCCCGCTGCTCGTCGTCTCCCCCATCCGGTGCCCGATCCACGAGGCCGTGCCGGGGCCCAGCCTGCCCGATCCGGCGGCGCTCGCCGAGGGGCGGCTCGCCTTCCGGGCGGCCGGGGACCCGGCGGAGACCGCCGCCGGGAAGCTCACCCTGGGCGTCGTCCGCGCCGAACTGGCCCGGATCGTCGCCGAGCGCGCCGGGGAGGACCCGCACCTCTTCCACCTCGACGGCACGGAGCTGTACGGCTCCGGGGACGCGGCCGAGCTGCCGCTGCCGGACGGGCTGCACCCGGACGCCGCCGCCCACCGGCGGATGGGCGAGCGGTTCGCCCGCCACGCCTTCGGAGCCGGGGGCCCCTTCGCGCCGTGAGCGGGGCGGGGCCGGGCCGGAGCCGGACGGGAACGGGGCGGATCGGAGCCGTACGGAAAACGGATGTCCTGGGGGCGAGCGGCTCCTTATCCTCGCCGCATGGACAACGATCCCCCCGTGCTCCTGAACGTCGTGGACGTCGAGGCCACCTGCTGGGAGGGGCAGCCGCCGCCGGGCGCCGTGAGCGAGATCATCGAGATCGGGCTCACCGTCGTCGACCTGACCGCCCGCCGCCGGGTCTCCCGGCACGGCGTCCTGGTCCGGCCCGCCCGCTCCGAGGTCAGCCCCTTCTGCACGGAGCTCACCGGCCTCACCCCCGAGCGGGTGGCGGGCGGCGTCTCCTTCGCCGAGGCGTGCCGGATCCTCACCGACGCGCACGACGCGCGGCTGCGGCCGTGGGCGAGCTGGGGCGACTACGACCGCCGCCAGTTCGACCGGCAGTGCCGGGCCACCGGCACCGCCTTCCCCTTCGGCCGGCCCGCCGAGCGCGGGCACACCAACGCCAAGGCCGTCTTCACCGAGGCGTACGGGCTGGGCCGGCGGCCCGGCATGGCGGACGCGCTGCGGATCGCGGGCCGCCCGCTGGAGGGCCGCCACCACCGGGGCGAGGACGACGCCTGGAACATCGCCGGGCTCGTCCTCGACCTGGCCGGGCGCGGCGCCTGGCCGGCCGCCGGGGCGGAGGGGCGGGCATGAGCGAGCTGCGCGGCGCCCTGGTCGTCCTGCGTCCCGCCGGTCCCGGGGACGTGCCCGCCCTGGCCGCCATCCGGGACACGCCCGAGGTGCGGGCGCGGTGGCGCGGCGGGGACGACCTCGCCGCGGAGGTCGCCGCCGATCTGGCGGACCCCGGCACCCACTGCCTGACGGTCCGCGCCCTCGACCGGCCCGACCGGGTCCTCGGCATGATCCAGTGGCACGCCGAGGAGGACCCCGAGTACCGGCACGCCGGGATCGACCTGTTCCTCGACCCGTCGGCGCACGGCCGGGGCCTGGGCACCGACGCCGTGCGGACCCTGGCCCGGCACCTGGTGGACGACCGGGGCCACCACCGGCTGGTCATCGACCCGGCGGCCGACAATGCGGTGGCGATCCGCTGCTACGAGAAGGTGGGCTTCCGGCCCGTCGGCGTGATGCGGCGGTACGAGCGGGGCGCGGACGGCACCTGGCACGACGGTCTGCTGATGGACCTGCTGGCGGCGGAACTGGTGCGCTGAGCCCCGCTCCCCCACCGCGCCCGGCCGGGGTTCAGGCGCGGCCGAGGATGCCCCGGTCGTAGCCGGCGGCGACGGCGGCCGCGCGGTCCTTGACGGCGAGCTTGCCGTAGAGGTGGGTGAGGTGGGTCTTCACCGTGGCCTCGCTGATGAAGAGTTCGGCGGCGATCTCCCGGTTGGAGGTGCCCCGGGCGACCAGGGCGAGGATCTCGCGCTCGCGGGCCGAGAGGGTGGCGTCGGCGGGTCCCGCGGGGCGGCGCACGGCGGTGACCAGGCGGGTGGCGACGGCCGGGGAGAGGACGGTGCGGCCCTCGGCGGCGGCCCGCACGGCGGCGAAGAGCTCGTCGCGGGGCGCGTCTTTGAGGAGGTAGCCGGTCGCCCCGGCCTCGATGGCGGGGAGGGTGTCGGTGTCCGTGTCGTACGTGGTGAGGACGAGGACCCGGCAGCGGGCGCCGTGCCGGGCGAGGGCGGCGATGGCGTCGACGCCGCCGCCCGCGGGCATCCGCAGGTCCATGAGGACGACGTCCGGGTCGAGGGCCAGGGCCAGTTCGACGCCCTCGGTGCCGCCCGCCGCCTCGCCGAGGACGCGGAAGCCGGGCTGGGTGTCGAACATGCCGCGCAGGCCGTCCCGGACGACGGGGTGGTCGTCGACGATGAGCAGGGTGATCTCAGTCATGGGGCGCCAACGGTACGCGAACGGAGACGGCCGTGCCCTCGCCCGCCGCGGACTCCACGGCGACGGCCCCGGCGAGGCGTTCGGCGCGGACGCGCATGCCGCGCAGCCCGAACCCGCCGCCGGGGCCGCCCGCTGGGAGCGCGTCCGGGTCGAAGCCCCGGCCGTCGTCGCGGACGTCGAGGACGACCTCGTCGTCCATGTAGGAGAGGGTGACGCCGGCCCGGGTGGCGGCGGAGTGCCGCTCGGTGTTGGCCAGGGCCTCCTCGGCGATGCGGAGGAGGGTGGCACAGACCTCGTCGTGCAGGGGGCGTTCGGTGCCGGTGGCGGTGAAGCGGGCGGGGATGCCGGTGCGTTCGGCCCAGCCGCCGACGGTCTTCTCCAGGGCCTCGGGCAGGGTGGCGTGTTCGAGGGCGACGGGGCTGAGGTCCTGCACGGAGCGGCGGGCCTCGCCGAGGCCGTGCCGGGCGAGGGCGGCGGCGCGCCGGAGGTGGACGCCGTGCCGCTCGGGGTCGGTGGTGCCGGTGGCGGCCTGGAGCTGGGCGATGATGCCGGTGAGGCTCTGGGCGAGGGTGTCGTGGATCTCGGCGGCGAGGCGGCGGCGCTCGTCGGCGACGCCGGCCTCGCGGGCCTGGAGGACGAGCTGGGCCTGGAGGGCGGCGTTCTCGGCGAGGGCCTGTTCCAGGCGGGCGTTGGCGCGGGCGAGGGCGGTGATGGTCGCGGTGCGCTCGGCGGCCTTCTCGGCCTCCTTGGCGCCGAGGTGGGCGAGGCCGACGGAGAGGCTCGCGTTGAGGGCGAACAGTCCGGCGAACGCGATCCACTGGAGCGTGCCGCGCGGCGGCAGGCCGCCGGACTGGGAGCCGGCCATGGTGACGGCGACGGCGAGGAGGGCGGTCCGGACGACCGCCGGCCGGGACGACAGGAGCGGGACGGCGTCGAAGTAGCCGACGCAGGCGTAGACGGCGAAGAAGGGGTTGAGCCAGGTGAGGGCGAAGGCCAGGGCGGTCCGCAGGACGTAGTAGGCGACGGAGGCGGGGCCGGGGGCGCCGGGGATCAGGACCGGGCCGTCCGTGTCGGGCGGGGGCGGGGCGGTGGGGCGGCGGGCGTGCCAGCAGAGCTGGAGGAGGAGCGCGGCGGCGGTCAGGGCCGCGGCCGCGGCCTGCTCGGTGCCGGTCATCAGCGGGCCCGCGGTGGCCCCGGCGAGCACGGTGGCGACGCCGAGGAGCCCGTACGGCCCCCAGCGGTGGAACTGGCGCCAGCGTTCCTCGACCGTCGCCGCCATCCCCATACCCCTCTCGCCGTCGCCGTGCGGTGGCCCGCCGGTCACTCCCAGCGGAAGCGCCGGATCGCCGTGCCGGTCAGGACGACCGCCCACAGGGCCATCACCCCGAGGGCGAGGAGGCTCGGCCAGCCGCCCCGGGCCGTCTCGTCGAGGGCGCGCGAAGCGGCCCCGAAGGGCGTGAACTCGACGATCCGGCGCAGCGTACCGGGCATCGCCTGGACCGGTACCCAGACCCCCGCCGTGAACATCGTGGGGAAGAAGACGGCGGTGCCGACGGCGGTGGCGGCCTTCTGGGTGCGGGCGACCGCGCAGACCGCGGCGCCGAGGGCGAGGGCGCCCGCGACGGCGAGGAGGAGGGCCAGGAGGTGGCCGGGGAGGTTGCCGGGCAGGGCGACGCCGAAGGCGGTCCGGCCGACGGCGATCACCAGCAGGGAGGAGACCAGCGCGGCGGCGGCGTGCAGGACGAGCTGGGCGGTGAGCAGGGTGGCGGGACGGACCGGGGTGGCCGACATGCGGCGCAGGATGCCGCGTTCGCGGTAGCCGGAGAGGACCGGCGGCATGGCGTTGAGCCCGGCCATGATCAGGGCGAAGAGGACGGCGACGGGGACGTACAGGTCGATGACGCGGCGGCCGGCGAGGTCGGCGGAGGGCTCCCGGAAGGAGGGGATGAGGCCCAGGACGACGAGGAGCAGGGTCGGGGAGACCATCACCCAGAAGAGGGCGGCCGGTTCGCGGGCGAAGAGGCGGGCCTCGGTCGTGAGGACGGTGCGGGTGGCGGAGGCCGGTGGGGCGGTGCTGGCCATGGTGCTGCTCCTGTCGGGAGGGGCGCTGGCGGGAGGGGGCCGGGAGCGGGGTCAGGAGGTGAGGTCGAGGTAGGCGTCGTCGAGGGTGGTGTCGGTGATGCGCAGGCCCCGGGCGGTGACGGCGCGGCGGGCGAGCAGGCGGACGAAGGCGTCGACGGTGGCGTCGGTGCCGGTGACGACCGTGCGGCCGTCGCGGGCGGTGACGGCCGTGGTGCCGGGCAGGGCGTCGAGGTCGGCCCGGTCGAGCGGGGTGTCGGCGGCGAAGGAGATCGTCCGGGCCGTGGTGGTGCGGTCGATGAGCCCGGCGGGCGTGTCGAGGGCGGTGACCCGGCCCCGGTCGATGACGGCGATCCGGTCGCAGAGGCGCTGGGCCTCCTCCATCACGTGGGTGACGAGGAGGACGGTGACGCCGCTCGCCCGGACGTCCTCGACGAGGGTCCAGGTGTCGCGGCGGGCCCGGGGGTCGAGTCCGGTGGTGAGCTCGTCGAGGATCACGGCGCGCGGGTCGCCGATGAGGGCGAGGGCGATGAAGAGGCGCTGCTTCTGCCCGCCGGAGAGCTTCGCGAACTGGACGTCCAGGTGGGCGTCGAGGCCGAGCCGTCCGGCGAGGGCGCGGTGGTCGGCGGGGTGCTCGTAGAAGGAGGCGTAGAGGTCGAGCGCCTCGCGCACGGTGAGGCGGGCCTGGAGTTCGCTCCGCTGGAGCTGGACGCCGAGGAGGCGGGTGACCCGGTCGTGGTCGGCGACCGGGTCGAGGCCCGCCACCCGGATCCGTCCGGTGTCGGGGGCGCGGAGTCCGGCGACGCACTCGACGGTGGTGGTCTTGCCCGCGCCGTTGGGTCCGAGGATCCCGAAGATCTCGCCCTCCTCCACGGAGAAGGTGACGCCGTCGACGGCCCGGCGCGCGCCGTACGCCTTCCGCAGGTCCTGCACTTCGATCATGGGCATGACCCAAGGGTCGGCCCCGCACCGGCCCGCCGGGCATCCGCCGTCGCGCTCGATCCCCCATCGTCCGATCGGCTGACGGGGGTACGACCTCCGGGCGTGCGGGTCCGTCCCGTCGGGTCCGGCGGGTGGCCGTCCGGGCGGCCACCCGCCGGACTCCCGCCCCGGGCCCGCACTGGTCTCCCCGGGGCGGGGGCGGGGGTCAGCCGGTGGTCGGGGGCTCCGTGCGGTGGCGGGTGAGTTCGGCGAGGACGCGTGTGCGCAGGAGCGTGTACTCGTCGTGGAGCCTGCGCCACTCGGCGAACGGCGGGCGGGGGATCACCTCGCCGCCGACGACCTTCTCCTCGGGGCCGAACTGCTCACGGGTGAGGTCGATCTCGACGCCCTCGCCGAGCCGGTTCCACCAGTGGTAGTCGACCCGCTCGCCGTCGACGTGGACCTCTCCCCTGATCAGTTCGCCGCCCAGCAGGTCGTTGAGGACCATGGCGGTCACCCCGCACTGGTCGCGGGCCGGATTGTCCCCGGTCCAGCGGGAGCGGTACTCGGGCGTGCGGGTCTCGGCGCTCCAGGAGGCGCGCACGGCGTGTTCGATGTCGGAGAGCAGCAGGGTCGTCATGGCGGCGATGATCGCAGCCGGCACTGACAGCGGCGGTTCCGCTCAGCCGGGCTCCGGCAGGTGGGCCACGGCGGCGGGGCCGTCGGGGAACAGCGAGGCCAGGTGGCGTTCCTGGGCGCGGGCGCCGTACGCCTCCCGCCGTGCGCGGCCGCCGGGGAGCGCGCCGAGGAGGCGGTGGCGGACGGTGTTGGCGGCGAGGGAGAGCGGCAGGGCCCACGGGAGCCGGGGGCGCAGGCCCAGTTCGCGCATGCCGGTGGGGCCCATGAAGACGGTGAGCAGGCTGAGCTGCCGGGCGCGTTCGTAGCGCTGGTGGAGCCGTTCGACAGTGGGGTCGGCGTGGCCGAAGCGGCGCTGGGCCTGGGCGTCGACGGTGAGGCGGGCGAGGTCGCGGCCGGCCTGGGTCTGTCCGGCGGCGGCGAGCAGGATGTGGTGGTTCAGGCGGTGCCGGACCCGCTCGGCGTCGGTGAGCCATTCCGGGTCGACGCCCATGAGCAGGCCGACGTACCGCCAGAGGTGCATGAGGTCGTCGCGGTCGCGGCGGGTGAGGGGCGCGCCGAGGACGCGGCTGCCGAGGATGAGGGTGGCGTCGAAGAGGCCGAGGGTGGCGGCCTGGTCGGCCTGGTTGATGGGCAGGCCCCAGCGGGCGGTGTCCCAGCCGGGGGCGAAGCGGGCGTTGACGAGGGCGTGCATGGCGCGGACGTGGACGGTGAGGCGCCAGCCCTCGGCGCCGGGGAGGAGGCCGCCGGGGCGGGTGACGGCGTGTGCCCAGGCGCTCGTCTCGCCGAGGCGGCGCAGGGTGGTGTCGCCGGTGAGGCCGCCGGTGCGGACCAGCAGGTCGGCCGGGCCGCCGAAGCGGTAGCCGCCGACGAGGGAGAGGAGGGTGAGGACGTCGGCGCTGGTGCGGCCCAGGCGGCGGTAGGCGGCCGCGCCGCGTTCGATCCGGTCCCGGTCGACCCAGCCGGGGACGGCCGTGGCGTGTTCGAGGAAGGCCCGGAGGGCGGGCGGCAGGTCCGGCGGGAGGCCGGGGGCGGCGCGCAGGGCCGTGCCGATCCGGGCGCGGGTGACCCGGTGGGGGTCGCCGGCGGGCAGGAGCGTCGCGGCGGCGAGGGCGGCGCCGAGCGCGTCGCCCCGGCGGCGGGCGGCGCCGAGGCGGGCCATGAGGGCCTCGTCGACGTCGCCGCCGAGGCCGGTGAGGAGGAGCAGCGGGCGGGCGATCCGGCGGCCCCGCGCCTCGGCCTCGCGGAAGGAACTCGGGTACGGCGGGGGCGGGTTCTCGTCGGTTCCGGGGGTGGTGGCCTCTCTGTTTCGCGTCATGCGAACCGTTCTAATGCGAATGATTATTCGCATACAATTCGCGTATGCGGAGGACGCCCCGTCAGGAGCGGTCGCGGGAGATGGTCGAGCGGATCGTGGACGCGGGGCGCGCGGTCCTGGCCCGGGACGGGTACGCGCGGTTCGCGACGACCCGGGTGGCGACGGCCGCAGGCATCAGCCCCGGCTCCCTCTACCAGTACTTCCGCGACAAGGACGAGCTGCTCGGCGTGCTGATGGAGCGGTTCTGGGCGGAGGCCGGGGACCGGGTGGCGGCCTCGCTGGCCGACCGGCTGGCCGAGCCGCCGGAGGAGCTGGTCCCCCATGTCGCCGAGGCGCTGCTGTCGGCGCTGGAGCAGGACTCGCGACTGCTTCGCGTCGTGGTCGAGGAGGTGCCGCCGAGTTTCCACGAGGGCCACGCGCACCACCTGCGGCGGCGCGTCCAGGACCTGGTCGCCGCGTACCTGGCGGGGCGGGCGCCGCGGGGCGCGGACGCGGCCACCCGGGCGTGGGTGCTGGTCTCGGTGATGGAGGCGCTCAGCGTGCGGTGGATCCTGGACCGGCCCGCCGTCCCGCGCGAGCGCCTGATCGAGGAAGTGGGCCTGCTGGTCGCCCCGTACGCCTTCCGCGCGGGACGGGACTGACCCCGTACGGCTCCGGGTGGGGGCCGGGGCCGTGCGGGACCGGGTGGGGAGGGGTCGACGGAGGGGCCCCTCCCCGCCCTCCGGGGGCCGGCGGCCGCCCGCACGGGCGCCGGTCCCGGTCAGGGGGTCAGCTCGGGCAGACGCCGAGGTCCTCCCAGACGCCCCACTCGCCGGTGGTGCCGGGCTTGTCGCCGCTCACCCACCACTTGGCCCGCCAGTTGTGGCCGTTGTAGGAGGCGGTGTCGCCGCCGTTGTAGACGCGGGTCGGGTCCCAGGCGGCCGCGGTGCAGCCGCCGGGCTGCTGGCCTCCTCCGCCGCCGCCCGTGCCGCCGATGTTGACGTCGATGCAGGAGTAGAAGGCGTTGCCGGTGTCGGAGACGTTCCAGACGGCCAGGACCTTCTGGCGGCCGGTGAGTCCGCCGAAGTCGACCGTCTGGCTGACGTCGGCGGGCGGCTGGGCGCCCTTGCCGTCGAACTGGGCGATCAGGCGGTCGCCGACGAAGTACTGCCAGGAGGAGGTGGCGTGGCGGGCCGTGTGGTGCCAGTTGAAGGTGTACGTGGAGCCGACGGGGGTGGCGACCCAGGGCTTGCTGTCGTCGTCGAGCTCCGCGAACGCGGCGTTGCCGCCGCTACAGCTGCGCAGGCCCTTGGGGCCCTCGACGCTCTGGGGCTCGTACTTGACCTGGCCGCAGGAGACCGTGCCCGAGGCGCACTGGTCCTGTCGGCTGGCCGGGGAGGTGACCCATCCGTGCGCGCTGGCCGTGGTGGCCGGCAGGGTGAGGGCCAGGACGGGGGCGGCCAGGGCCCCGACGACGACGGCCGTTCGCTTCTTCATGCTCATGACATAGCTCCCTGTGGGGGTCGTCCGTCGGTCCGCCGGGATGTCGTCCCTCCACCCCGGCGGCCGCGATGACGGAAGGGGATCGACGCCGTGGCGACGCCGGACCGCTCACGCGGCAGAGGTGCCCCGACTCCGCGAACGGGCACCGTTGCCCACGCGCCTGCCGGACCCGGCCGGCGAACCGGCCGGGCACCACACCCTCTTAGGTCTAGACCTTAGCGACCCGCCGGATCCGGTCAAGGGGTTGGACAACGCCACCTGGCAAACCGCTCGCACACCGGGCCCACCCTCGCGCCTCCACCCACCAACTTCCCATGGTTCAGACCAATATGGCGAAAATCCGGCCACGTGGATTGACAGGGCCACGCCCCCTGCCCTGTCCTGACGGGCAGTCCGGGGCGAAGTCCGGCGACAGGCTGCGGGAGGCGGAAGCCTCCGCCGGGAGGGTCCATGAGCGATTCAGCACGGTCCGGGGAACCCTGGGCGGAGTTCGGGCGCGGACTGCGCTCCTGGCGCAGGCGGTCCGGGCTCACCCAGAGCCAGCTCGGCGTGATCGTCGGGTACCACCACAGCCAGATCAGCCGGCTGGAGGCGGGGCTGCGCGAGCCCTCCCCCGGGCTCGTCCAGCAGCTCGACACGGCGCTCGGCACCGCCGGCGAACTGACCGCGCTCGCCGCCGCGCCGCGCGGGCCGGTCCACGAGACGCGCCGGATTCCGGCCGAACCCGGCCTGTTCAGCGTGCCGCCCGGCGAGGCCGCCGCCGAGGACGCCCACGCCGACTGGGACGGCATGCCGTGGCCCGCCGCGCTGCCCGCCGAGGGACTGGTCTGCCCGCTGCACGGCAGCGCGGGCTGCGCCACCCCCGACCCGGCGGCGGCGCCCGCCCTGCTGGCGGGGCTCACCGCCCCATCCCCCCGCTTCGACGAACTGACCGCCGCGGAACCGGAGGTGCTGCACGCGCTCACCGCCTTCCTGGCCTGCGTGATCCGGGGCTCGCTGCACCTGACCGCCCTGGACGGCACGGCCACCACCGAACGGCTGCTGCGCGGGGTGGTCCGCTGGGCCGACGCCGTGCACGCCGCCGGACGCCCGCCCTACGGGCAGCTGCGGATCGCCGCGCAGTACGCCCAGGTCGCGGGGCGGCTGCGGATGCGGCGCGGCCAGAGCAGCGTCGGCATGGCGTGGTTCGGCCACGGGCTGCGCTGGGCGGACGCCGTCCACGACGTGCCCGCCCGCGCCACCCTCCTCAGCGACATCTGCGCCCTGGTCCGGCTCGACGACGACGCCGGCTCGACGCTCGGGTACGCGGAGGCCATCGGCGCGGTGGACACCCGGCGGCGCTGGATCACCACCCTCTCCCACCTCTACCAGGCCCGGGGGCACGCGCTGCGGCACGACGCGGCCGAGTGCCGGCGGCACATCTCCGCCGCCCGGCGCGTCTTCGCCCGGCTGGGCCGCGACGACGGCCTGGAGGCCCCCTGGCTGACCGGCGCCGAGGGCGAGATGCGGGTGGAATCGGCCATCGGCGGGGCGCTGCGCGACCTCGCGGCGGCGACCGGGGACCGTACGACGGCACGGCGGGCGATCGAGGCCGTCGCCCGCTCCCGGGCACAGCTCTCGCCGCTCATGCGCGACACCCACCTGCTGCTCACCCTGCGGCTCGCGGACGGCTGGGCCTGCGCCGGGGCCCCCGAGGCGGCGGTCACGCTGGCCGCCCCGGTGCTCCGCGAGGCGGCGGCCACCGACGAGCTGCTGGTCCGCGCCGAGCTGGACGGGCTGCACGCCCGGCTGGCCCGCGACTGGGGCAAGGTCCCCGAAGTCGCCGACTACCGCTCCCGGTTGCTCGATCTGGGCGTCCGGAGCACGGTGCGCGGCTTGCCGGAATTTGCCAGCCGGGCCCGGGGCGTCCGGACGCGTTGACCCCGGCACGGGCGGATGTGAGGGTGCGGGCGGCCCGGCGACAGGATCACGTCGGGCGTACCGGTGGTTCCCCGAAGGAGCCACTCGTACGCGAACCGCTGATTGTCATAGCCACGACAGCGATCGGGCCGCTTCATCACCTCTCACAAGGAGCCATGATGCTGAGAAAGATGGCGGTGGCCGGGGTCTCCCTGGCCGTGACGCTCGGAGTGGTGGTGCCGCTCACGGCCGCCACGGCCGCGCCGGTCACCGCACCCCCCACCAGCACCCCGCAGCCCTCCGCCGCGAAGGCGGTCGCCGCCGCCGACCTGGCGGCCCTGAACGGCCTCGACGCCCTCGCCAAGGGCCCCGACGAGCAGTACGACCGCCACCAGGTCATCCCCTGGGCCGGCGGCCTGTACTCGGTCGCGTACGAGCGCACCTACCGCGGCCTGCCCGTCGTGGGCGGCGACGCGGTCGTCCTCGCCGACGGCCAGGGCCGGGTCCGCTCGGTCCACTCCGCCTCCGAGACCCCGGTCTCCGTCGCCACCACCGCCAAGGTCCCGGCCGACCGTGCCGTCCGGACCAGCCGCGGGCGGCTGGCGAAGGTGCAGAAGAACGACCCGGCCCGTCTCGTCGTCCGCGTCAAGGACGAGCAGGCGACCCTCGCCTGGGAGACCGTGCTGACCGGCACCACCTCCGCCGGCGCCCCCAGCAAGCTGCACGTCTTCGTCGACGCGGTCACCGGGAAGGTCGTCGACTCGTACGACGACGTCCGCGCCGGCACCGGCCGCAGCGAGTGGAACGGGCCCAGCCCGCTCACCATCGACACCTCGCGCTCGGGCAGCCAGTACGTGCTCCGCGACACCACCCGCCCCGGCCTCCAGTGCTCCGACTACAACGGCGGCCTGTTCACCAAGGCCACCGACGACTGGGGCACCGGCAACGCCACCAGCCGCGAGACCGGCTGCGTCGACGTCATGTACGCCGCGCAGAAGCAGTCGGACATGCTGAAGAACTGGCTCGGCCGCAACGGGCACAACGGCAACGGCGGCAGCTGGCCGACCCGCGTGGGCCTCAACGAGCTCAACGCCTACTGGGACGGCTCCACCGTCACCATCGGCCGCAACACCGCGAACAAGTGGATCGCGGGCATGGACGTCGTCGCCCACGAGTACGGCCACGGCCTGGACTCCAACACGCCGGGCGGCGCCAACCACGAGAGCGGTCTCGGCGAGGCCACCGGCGACATCATGGGCGCCCTCACCGAGGCGTACGCCGACCAGCCCGCGCCGTTCGACACTCCCGACTACACCGTCGGCGAGATGATCAACCTCCAGGGCCGCGGCCCGATCCGCAACATGTACAACCCGGCCGCCCTCGGCGACCCGGCCTGCTACTCGGCCTCGATACCGAACACCGAGGAGCACGCCGCCGCCGGCCCGCTCAACCACTGGTTCTACCTGCTGGCGGAGGGCTCCAACCCGGGCGGCGGCAAGCCGTCCAGCTCCACCTGCAACAACTCCACCGTCACCGGCGTCGGCATCCAGAACGCCGGCAAGATCTTCTACGGCGGCATGCTGCTGAAGACCAGCGGCATGACCTACAAGCGGTACCGGACCGCCACCCTGACCTCGGCGAAGAACCTCGACCCGAGCTGTGGCCTCTTCGCCGCCACGAAGGCCGCCTGGGACGCCATCAGCGTGCCTGCGCAGACCGGCGACCCGAGCTGTTCCTCGCAGCCGGCCGACTTCTCCCTGGCGCTCGCCCCCGTTTCCGGTGACGTCCAGGCGGGCTCCTCCGCCACCGCCACGGTCAACACCACGACCGTCGCGGGCGGTTCCCAGCAGGTGGCGCTGACCGCCTCCGGCGCCCCCGCCGGTGCGACCGTCTCCTTCAGCCCGGCCACCGTCACGTCCGGCTCCGCCGCCACGATGACCGTCGCCACCACCTCCGGCACCGCGGCGGGCACCTACCCGATCACCGTCACCGGCCGGAGCGGCGCCGTCAGCCACACCGCGCAGTACACCCTGCGGGTCGGCGGCGGCGGCACCCCGACCACGCCGCCCAACGTCGACGTGGCCGCCGTCCAGGCGCACCTGTCCCAGCTCTCCACCATCGCCGCGCAGAACGGCGGCAACCGCCGCTCGACCTCGGCCGGCTACCGCGCCTCGGTCGCCTACGTGAAGGGCAAGCTCCAGGCCGCCGGCTTCACCGTCACCGAGCAGACCTGCACCTCCGGCTGCACCGCCGGCGCGGGCAACAACCTGATCGCCGAGTGGCCCAAGGGCGACGCGGCCAGCGTCTACATGTTCGGCGCGCACCTCGACGGCGTCTCCGCCGGCGCGGGCATCAACGACAACGGCTCCGGCTCCGCCGCGCTCCTGGAGGCCGCGCTCACCCTCGCGAAGACCGACCCGACCATGAAGAACCGGGTCCGCTTCGCCTGGTGGACCGACGAGGAGCAGGGCCTCAACGGCTCCGACTTCTACGCCCGTTCCCTCCCCTCCACCGAGCGGGCGCGGATCAAGGCGTACTACAACTTCGACATGGTCGGCTCCGTCAACGGCGGCTACTTCATCAACAACCTCAACTCGTCCGCCTCCGCTCCCATGAAGGCGTACTGGGACTCGCTCGGCCTCGCCCCGCAGGAGAACGTCGAGGGCCAGGGCCGCTCGGACGACTACTCCTTCCAGCAGGTCGGCATCCCCACCTCGGGCTACGCCACCGGCGCCTCGGCGGTCAAGTCCTCCTCCGAGGCCGCCAAGTGGGGCGGCACGGCCGGCCGGGCGTACGACCCCTGCTACCACTCCGCCTGCGACACGACGGCCAACATCAACGCCACGGCCCTCGACCGCAGCGCGGACGGCATCGCGTACACGATCTGGAAGACCGCGGTCGGCGAGACCTCGACGCCGGGCAACGACTTCTCGATCAACGCCTCGCCGTCGGCCGGCACCGTCGCCCCCGGCTCGTCCGCCACGGTCACCGTGACGACGGCCACCACCAGCGGCAACGCCCAGGGCCTCCAGCTCTCCGCCACCGGCCAGCCGTCCGGTGTGACCGTCTCCTTCAGCCCCTCCTCGGTCACCTCCGGCCAGTCCTCGACCGCCACGGTCCAGGTCGCCGCGGGCACCGCCCCGGGGACGTACACCCTCACCCTGGCCGCTGCGGGTGAGGTCAGCCACCAGACCACCTACACCCTCACCGTCCCGGGCGACGGCGGCGGCGAGACCACCTGGCGGCTCGGCGGCACCTACGCCGCCGGTGACGTGGTGACCTACGACGGGGTGCGCTACCGGTGCATCCAGGGCCACACCGCCTACCCGGGCTGGGAGCCCCCGAACGTCCCCGCCCTCTGGCAGCGCCTCTGACCACCGCGCTCCGGAACGAACCGCCTGACCCTCCGGGGTGAGGCGGCGTCCCACCCGGCCGGCGTCCGTGACCTCCACGGACGCCGGCCGGTCCGCGTCCGGGGCCGTCCCCGGGCGCGGTCGCGCGCGGGGACGATTCCCGCCGATAACCCGATCCGGCCCACTTTCCCGTCCCCCAGTCGGTAGCGTCTGCGATCAGCACCCCGGCATATGCGCGGAGCGGGCCGGGACCGTCACAGAGCAAGGGAGCACGTGCAGATGGCGAGTGTCGAGACGTCGCTGAAAGAGGCGATGACCTCCATCGAGGGGACCGTGGGCGCCGCCCTGGTCGACTACACGAGCGGCATGGCGCTCGGAACGCTGGGCGGGGGCAAGGACCTCGACCTGACCGTCGCCGCGGCCGGCAACACCGACGTGGTCCGGGCGAAGATCCGGACCATGGAGATGCTGGGCATCAACGACGAGATCGAGGACGTGCTGATCACCCTCGGCGGCCAGTACCACCTCATCCGGCTGATCAGGGGGCGGGGCGGCAACGGCCTCTTCCTGTACATAGTCCTGGACAAGGGCCGGGCCAACCTGGCCATGGCCCGGCACCAGTTGAAGCGCATCGAGTCGGAACTGGAGATGTGACCCCTTCCTTCCGGAACGGGGCCCCGCACGTCCATGAGTTGAAGAAGTCTTCAACTCGTCACATCTGAAAGTGATCACCTCCGGGCCGGCGGGGTCCGGCAGCCGGGACAATGGCCGTGCGGGGGCCGGCGGTCCGGCGGGTCCGGCCCCGACGCGCGATCCGGGTGGGAGTGTTGTCGCATGCAGGTGCCGCTGTACCAGGCCAAGGCGGAGTTCTTCCGCATGCTCGGGCATCCCGTCCGGATCCGGGTCCTGGAACTCCTCCAGCACGGGCCCGTCCCGGTGCGCGACCTGCTCGACGACATCGCGATCGAGCCGTCCAGCCTCTCCCAGCAGCTCGCCGTGCTGCGCCGGTCGGGCATCGTCGTCTCCCTCCGCGAGGGTTCCACCGTCCGGTACGCCCTCGCGGGCGGCGACGTGGCGGACCTCCTGCGGGCGGCCCGGCGCATCCTCACCGAACTGCTCGCCGGCCAGAGCGAACTGCTCGCGGAACTGCGGCAGGCCGACGCGTCGGCGGAGGGGCGGGTGGCGGGGCAGGCGTCGCGGCCCGTCGAGGATCGGGCAGCGGGTCCGGCGGGGGGTCCGGGGGCCGCCGCCGTCGTCGCCGGGGAGCCCGCGCCGGAGGCCGCCGCACGGCCCTGAGACCGGGAACGGCACAGGGGTGGTGCGCACCCCGGTGCGCACCACCCCTGTGCTCCTGCGCCCCGGAAGCGGGCCGCCCGGGATCAGGCGGTGCCCTCCGGGCCGTCCTGGTCCAGGCCCCCGACATCGATCCGGCTCTCGTCGAACCCCTCGCCGAACTCCTCGCCGAAGCCCTCCTCGAAGCCCTCGCCGAAGCCCTCCTGCTCCGCCATGGAGCCCATGAAGAAGCCCATGAGCTCCTCCACGTCGATCTCCGTGGCTCCCGCCGGGGCCGTGGCCGCGGTCCCGCCGCCCAGCTTCAGCGAGACGCCGAACGCGTCGCCCTTCGCGCTCCCGGCCAGCTCCGCGAGGTCGATGGAGACCTCGGACAGCGCGCCGTTCCTGAGCGTGAAGTCGGCCGCGACCTTGCCGTCGGGCGCGTCCTTCAGGTCGCTGCCGTCCGGCAGCGGCATGCCGCCCGAGAACTTCTCCGCCAGCGGGCGGATCCCGTCGAAGAGGCCGGTGACCAGCGTGCGGAAGGGGGCCGTGGCGATGACGTGCTCGGTGCCGCCCCCGCCGCCGGTGGTGGTGAACGCGACCTCGCGGGCGACGACGTCCCGCAGCGTCCCCAGGAGTTCCTTCCGCGTCTTCGGGTCGAGCGACGGCGCGGCCGACGGACCGGCGCCGGGCCCCTCGCCCGCGGCCCGCCCGGCCTCCTCCATCTTCCGGGTGTCGAACGTGATCCACTCGCCGTCCAGCGCCTTGCGGAAGCCCTCCGCCTCCGGCGGGAGTTCGTCGGCGGGCGGCATCGGCATGCCCATCGCCCCGCTCAGCGCCTTCGCGTCGGAGCGGACGTAGGTGCGGTCGCCGACGACCCGGTACTCCACGAGCGCGCCGTCCGGCGTGCCCACCTTCACCGCCATGCCGACGAGGTCCTTCTCCTCCGACTCGGCGATCGGCTTCCGGGACTCCACCGTGAAGTCGACGGTCAGGCCGCCGAGGAGCTCCGCCGCCTCGTCGGGCATCTCCTCGCCGGGCTCCGGGTCCGACGCGGCGTCCAGCCGCTTGAGGGTCTCGGCGTCGGCGTCCAGGTCGAGCACGAAGGACAGCTTCTTCTCCCGGCCCAGCTGCTCGAACGCGCGCTCCAGCTTCTGCCCCGCGGACAGCTGCTCGGCGGTGCCGCAGGCCGCCGAACCCACCAGGACGGCGCCGACGACGGCGGTGGCGGTGAGGGTCTTGCGCATGACGGTGATGACGTCTCCTCGGAAAGAACTCGGAAAGAACCGGAATTCCCTGACTGCTCGCCCCGTCGGACTCCCGGTGCCCCCGGAGGGTTGTACGGCCGCTGTTCCCTTTCCTCTCACCGCCGTTGTCAGTGACCGCGCCTAGTCTCTTCCCCATACCGCGGTCCAGGGGCGACGGGCCCCTTCTGCAGGGCTGCGCGGACACATACGGAACGGCGGAGGGGCGCGGCAGATGACGTGGCTGGATGCGGGTGAGGGGTACGAGATCACCCTCGGCGAGGGCGGGCGCGTGGTGGCGCGGCGCGCCGGCGGGCGGGAGCTGAAGACCGTACCGAAGGCGCTGCGGGACCACCCCGAGGTGGACCGGCTGAAGCAGCTCTCCGAGTGGCTGGACCGGCACGCGGACGCGTGCGTGGCCCAGGTCGACGCCTGGATGGTGTCCTCGCTGCCGGTGCCGGTCGAACTGATCGTCCGGGTCTGGCCGGACGAGGCGTGGCGGGCCGCGCTGCGGGACGTGGCCGTCGTCGGCGACGACCCCGACGAGGTGGGCTTCCTGCGGGACGTGTCGGCGGACGGCGGTCTCAAGGTGGTGGACCTCGACGGCGAGACCGTACGGCTCGCGCCGCGCACCGTGACCCTGCCGCACCCGGTGCTCCTCCCCGACCTGGAGGACGTACGGGAGTTCGCGGCCGAGCTCGGCCTCACCCAGCGCGTGGAGCAGATCCACCGCGCCACCTGGCTCCGCCCGGAGAAGCCGCACGCCGAGACGGCGACCGAGGTGCGGGAGTACGCGGGCGGGAAGTACGCCTCCCGGTTCGGGCTCGCGGCCCGCGCCACCGCCCTGGGCTACCGGGTCTCCGGCGGCTACGCCACGCTCCGGATCCGCGACGGCGGGCGCACCACCGAGGCGTCGGTGTGGATCGGGGAGCCGTACTGGGACGGCGAGTCTGAGACCGGCGCGCTCCAGTGGCACGACGAGGACGGCCGCGCGGTGCGGCTGAACGAGCTGGGACCGGTCGCCTGGTCCGAGGGCATGCGCATGGCCGCCGCGCTGTACGCCGGCCGCACGATCGAAGAGGGTGGGGAAGCATGACCGGTACGGACGTCACCGACGAGAAGGCGCTGCTCGCGGCCGGGGCGGTGCTCCCCGTCGGCACGACGGGGGCCGGGCCCGAGGCGGTCGGGCTGACCGCGCGGACCTACCGCCACCCGGTCTTCGGCGAGGACCGCGTGGTCGTCCGGCTGGCGCCGGGCGAACTCGGCCCCGCCGAGGACCTCGCGGCCGGCTTCCTCGGCCTTGAACCGGCGGCGGAGGCCGCCGTGGTCGGGCTGACCCGGCGCCGGGAGCTCGGCTTCCCCGAGTGGGTGCTCGTGCACCACCCGGAGGACGGCCACCACGCGCTCGCGGTCGTGCCCGAGCTGGACCGGCTCGCCCGGCAGGCGAAGACCAAGCCCAAGGCCGCCCTCGACGCCTGCCACGAACTGGCCGGCCGGCTCGGCGCCTCCGTCCCGCACTTCCTGCCGGTCTTCTACGAGCAGGCCGCACGGGTCTTCCTGGCCGTGGACAACGCCACGTACGCGGGGCAGCTCTTCGGCCGGGCGCGCACCAGCGAGGCCCAGCACGGGCTCGCGGTGGACGAGGACCGGCTCGACGCGGTGTTCCTGGAGTTCGCGCTCGCCGGCGCGCTGCCGGTGAAGGTGCTGGCCGGATACGGCAAGGAGCTGTCGGCGCGGCTGGAGCCGGCGGAGGCGTACGACCGCTTCCGGCGGCTGTGCGTGCGGCGCACGGCGGGCGGTCTCGCGCCGTCCGCGCAGGCCGCCACCGAACTGCGGCGGCTGGCCCGCGCGGCGGGCCTGTCCGCGGCCGAGGCCGAGCAGGACCACCTGGCCGAGCTGCTGCCGCTGCCCGCGACCCTGCGGGCCGCCAGTGGCTGGTGGAAGGCGCAGCGCCCCGCGCTGGTCGCGCTCGCCCGGCGCGTCCCGGCGGTCCGCGGCACCCTGCTCTCGCTGATGCCGTCGTCGGACGACGGCGCGATGAGCGACCTGTGGCTCGACATCCTGACCGGGGCCGGGGCCGACGCCGGGCTCGTCGACGCGGAGCCGTCCGCCGAGGAGCGGTGCGAGGACGGGGCCGCGGGCTGGCTGGAGCGGTTCCACGCCGCCCGGCACCGGGGCTGGGGCGACCGGCCGACCCCGCCGGCGCTGCTGGACCTGGTGGAGCGCGCGGCCGGACGGATCCGCGCCGACCTGGCGGCCCGCCCCGCGGCGGAGGCGGCGGCGCTGCGGATCGGCGTCGAGGACGCCAACCTGCTCGACCTGCTGCTCGCCCTCGGCCTCCCGGTCGCGGACCCGGCGGCGGACGGCCCCCGCCGCCGCAGCGCCCTCGACCTGACGGACTGGGACCGCTCGGAGG
The DNA here is from genome assembly GCF_014650175.1 of Streptomyces termitum. GTDB lineage: Bacteria > Actinomycetota > Actinomycetes > Streptomycetales > Streptomycetaceae > Streptomyces > Streptomyces termitum. The sequence continues at coordinate 279,203 of NZ_BMUL01000009.1, read as the reverse complement.
AGCGCCGGGACCTGGCCGCGCTCGCCGCCGACCCGCGCTTCGCCACCGCCTTCGACAGCGCGGCCGACGGATACCGCGGAGGCTCCCTCCACGTGGACCTCCTGCGGCGGCTCGCCGCCACGGAGGGCGGCCGGGTGATGCTCGCCCGCTGGACCCGCCGGGTCGCGCGGACGTCGGTCGCGGCCGGTCTGCCCGGCCTGCCGGAAGCCCTCGCGGTGCTCTCCTGGCTGCCCTCCGAGGTGCTGGCACTCGCCCCGGAGGAGGTCGCGGAGGTGGCCGCCACCGACCTCGGCGCGACGCTCGCCCGAAGCCTGCGCGGCGGCCTGTGGGAGGAGTTCCACTGGCCGGCCTGGGAGGAGGCCCTCGCGGAGCTGACGCCGGCCGGCGCCGGTCTCGACGGGCTGACCGTCGCCGAGTCCTGGCCGCACGTCATCGTCGCCAACGGCACCCGGGTGAAGGTCGTCGGCACCGACGCCGTCCTGCTCACCCACGACCTGCGGGTGCCGCCCGCCGCCGACATCCACCGGTACGGCTTCCACTACGTCGACGGCGCGCTCCTGGTCTTCTGGCGCACCTACCGGAGCGACGAGGTCCAGGGCTACTGGCACACCGCGCCCGACCGGGTGCTCACCCTGGAGAGCGACCTCGACCGCTGGTCGCTGCGGTCCGGGCGCGTCAGCCTGCCGCTGCCCGGCGGCGGCCGCACCACCGGGCGCGGCGTCCTGCACGCCGGGGACACCCGGCTGCCCACCGAGGTGCCCCTGCTCTCCGACGGCACCTCCCACTGGATCTGGGAGAACGGCCGGGGCCAGGACGACGAGGGCGGCTGGGTCGAGTACGACCCCGCCGAGGGCGCCTACGGCCGGCGCTCCCTGCCCGGCTTCCTCGCCGACGCGCTGCTCCCGCACGCCCCCGGCGCCCGGCTCGGCGGCTTCGCCTCCTCGCTGCTCCCGGCGCCGGCCGTCGAGGGCTCGGCCCTCGCCGCCCCCGTCGGCGGTCTGCTCGGCTGGCGGGTCGTCCGGCTCGCGGACGGCGGCTGGCACGCCGAGGACACCGCCGGTCACGCGGTGACCCTGCCGGAGGGCTCCGACATGCCGCTCGCGGCCGTCCTCGTCCCCGGCGACCCGCGCCCCCGCGCGCTGACCCGCCGGTGGCGCGTCCTGTCCCTGCACGACCCGGACGGCGTCGTCACCACGACCTGCGAGGGCGACCGCTCCGAGCTGTTCGCCACGGCCGGTTCGGCGCTGCCCCCGCTGTCCTTCCTGTACGCGCTGCGCGCCCGGGACGCGCGGGGCTCGGCCGCGCTGCGCGCCGCCGACGCCGAGACCGCGGGCGCCCTCCTCAAGGCGGCCCGCGCGGCCGAGCGGGTGGAGGAGCTGCCGGGCCTGGTGACGGCCGCCCTGCCGGAGGTCACCGCGCCCGGACTCGTCGCCGGTGTGGTCAGGACGCTCCGCTTCGCCGTACAGCAGCAGAAGACGCTGGACACGGTCGCCGAGCGGCTCCACCCGACCGCCGAGCCCGTCGCGCTCCGCGCCGGGGGGCCGACCGACCAGCTCCTCGCCCAGGCGCTCGACGGCCTGCTGAGCTCCCAGACCCACCGGTGGGCCTCCCACGCGGACGCCACCCACCAGTTCCTGGAGCGGCTGGAGGCGGTGGCCGCCGACACGGCCGCCGAGGCCGTGCCGGGCCGCCTCCACTTCGACCTGCCCGCGCTCCCCTGGTCCGGGCTGCCCGTCGTCGCGTTCGCGGAGCGGCCGGCGGCCGTCGCCCACCGGGCCGTCGCGCCCGGCACCGAGGACCGCCACCGGGCGGCGCTGCTCGCCCTCCTCGGCCGGGTGGACGCGCTCGGTCTCGCCTCCGCCGGCGACCGCTGGCGGCACGTCGTGCTCCACCTGCCCCCGGCGCACCTGACGACGCCCGACGGACAGAGCCGGGACTCCTCGCACCGCAGTGTGGTGCCGCTCGGCGGCGGAGCCGCCCTCGGCATGACCGAGCAGAGCGAAAGCGTGCCGGACGGGCGGGAGTTCGGGGCCCTGCTGCACGATCCGAGCGGGCGCTTCGAGGCCCCCGGCCCGTACGCCCTGCGCCGCACCTCTCCGGTCGGCGACCCCGCCCGGGGCGCCGGCTGGCTGGCCGCCTTCCTCCGGGAGGCGGAGGCCAGGGACTGCGCCGCGCCCTTCTTCCCCGAGGCGGCCGAGGAGTTCGCCCGGCTGACCGGCGTCTCCGGCGCGGTGGCCCGGCTCGTCGTCGTCGGCATGCCCCGCGTCGACAACTGGGAGAACAACTTCCTGCCCGCCGAACTGCGCGCCGTCCTCGGCCTGAAGGTCACCGAGGCCGCGCACGCCCGCGACGAGCTGCGGGCGCTCTCCGAGGACGTGCGGCAGCGGGTGGCGGCGGCGCTGCTGCCCGCCGACCCGGCCCTGCTGTGGACCGAGGGTCCCGACGCGGCGGCCGCCGCCGAGGTGTGGAACGCCGAGGTGGGCCGCCGGGTGCGGGTGCCCGACTGGCTCATCGCCGAGGCCGCCCGCGCGGTGCGCGCCGACTGGGCGCCGCTGCGGGCGCTCCCCGCGCTCCTCGACCCGGCGGGCTCCCCGGAGCTGGGCACCGACGTGGAGTGGCGGATCGAGCGGGACCGGCCGGAGCCGGTGGGCCCGGCGCGGGCCCCGTTCACCGGCGCGGTCCTCGGCGGCGCGGTGGCCCTGGCGTCCTGGCTGGCGTACCGGCTCCCGGCGGGCGATCCGCTGCGGGCGTCGCTGCCCGGGGTACTCACCGCGCTGCGGGAGCGGCTGGCGGCGCCCGGCCTGCTCCTCTCCCTCGGGCGGTACGTGAGCCTGTCGGACTTCCGGAAGACGGCCGGCGCCCCGACGGAGACCGCGCCGGACCACGAGCGGTACGGGGCGGTCCTGATGCCCACCCACGACGGGCAGCCGATGCCCGCGCTGCGGCCCGTGCTGCTCGACTCCACCGGCTCCGACCCGTACCTGGTGGCGCTGCGCGGCGACGACCAGCGGCCGGGCACGGTCGAGACGGCGCTGCGCCGGGTCCACGACCCGGTCTTCGCGCGGCTGCTGGCCGATCCCGGGGCGCCCGCGGCCGGCACGGCGGACGGGGACGGCACCTGGTGGCCGCAGGACCCGTCGCGGTCGGTGCCCGAGCTGGTGGCCCGGGTCGCCGAGGAGCACGGGCTGGGCGCGGACGCGGCGGCGCTGTACCTGATGCTGCTGGCCCTGCCGGACCCGACCGACCGGAACACCGCGCGGTGGACGGGCTGGAAGCCGGCCCGGCTGAAGGCGGCGCGGGCCGAACTGGCCGCCACCGGCCTGGTGGTGTCCGGCACCCGGTCCCGGGCGGGCCGCTCGCTGTTCCTGCCCGGCGGCTGGACCGAGCAGTCCTCGCCCGCGCTCCCGGTCGAGCAGTGGAAGCTGCCGCTGTACGTCCCCGAGGGCGGCGGGCTGCCCCTGTCGGGGGCGCTGGTGCCGGTCGAGCCGGTCGCCGAGCTGTACGCGCGCGCCTGGCGGCGGCTCCTCGACGGCGACCTGCCGCGCTTCGAGGAGCTGAAGGTGAAGCGCACCCGTCGCCGCCGCTGACCGGCGGCCCGCCGGGGAGGCGGGCGCGGCGCGCCGCGCCCGCCTCCCCTTCCAGCCCCCCTTTTTTCTCCGTCCCGTCCCGAAGGAACCCCGCATGACCGTCACCGCACCGTCCTCCCCCGCCCGGCAGGTCCTGCCGGCCGAGGAGCGGCACGCCGCCGAACTCGCCTTCCTCGCCGCCCAGGACCCGGGCCCGCGCCCGCCCGGCTGGGTGCTCACGCCGCGCGCCGTCGTCACCTTCGTCTGCGGCAGCGGCGGCGTCGAGCTGGCCCTGCCGAAGCGGACCGCGGGACTGCCGTCGAAGCTGGCGATCACCCCCAAGTTCGTCGGCGAGCGGGCCCTCGTGGAGCGCTGCGTCGTGACCCTGGCGGGCGAGCGCGGGCTGCTGCTCACCGGCGAGCCGGGCACCGCCAAGTCGATGCTGTCGGAGCTGCTGGCCGCCGCCGTCTGCGGCACCAGCGCCCTGACCGTCCAGGGCACCGCCGGCACCACGGAGGACGCCTTCCGGTACGGCTGGAACTACGCCCTCCTGCTCGCCCAGGGGCCCACCCCCCAGGCCCTGGTGGACTCCCCCGTGCTGTCCGCCATGCGCACCGGGCGGGTGGTCCGGGTGGAGGAGATCACCCGCTGCCTGCCCGAGGTGCAGGACGCCCTGGTGTCCCTGCTGTCCGACCGGCGGATCACCGTGCCCGAACTGACCGCCACCGAGGACGCGGTGGTCGGCGCGGCGCCCGGTTTCACCGTGATCGCCACGGCCAACCTGCGGGACCGGGGCGTCTCCGAGATGTCCGCCGCGCTCAAGCGCCGCTTCAACTTCGAGACGGTGGACCCGATCGCCGACGCCGACGCGGAGGCGGTCCTGATCCGCCGGCAGGCCGTCGCGGCGGTCCAGCGGGCCGGTGCGGACTTCGGCGTCGACGACGCCGTGCTGGACGCGCTGGTCACCGTCTTCCGCGACCTGCGTTCCGGCCGGTCCACCGAGGGCTGGGACGTGGAGCGGCCCGGCACCGTCATGTCCACCGCCGAGGCGGTGCAGGTCGCCGCGTCGCTGGGGCTGTCCGCCGCCTACCTGCCGGGCGGGGACGTCCTGGACCTGCTGCCCGGCCACCTGCTGGGCGTGGTCCGCAAGGACGACCCGGCGGACCACGCCCGGCTGCTCGGCTACTGGGACGGGCCGGTGCGGCGGCGCGCCGAGACCGGCTCGGCGATGTGGCGCCGCCTCTGGGACCTGCGCGGGAGCCTGCGTTGACCACCGCCGATCCCCGGGCGGCCGTGGACGCGCTCGCCGCGTCGCGCGCACCGTACCTCCTGGGCGTACGCCACCACAGCCCGGCGCTCGCGGCGGCCGTGCCCGCGCTCCTCGACGCGGCGGGCGCCGAAGTGGTGTGCGTGGAGCTGCCCGCCGACTTCGCGCCGTGGCTGGAGCACCTGGCCGATCCCGAGACCGTCGCGCCGGTCGCGCTGGCGGGGACGAACGCGGAGGGGCGGCTCGCCTTCTACCCGTTCGCCGACTTCTCGCCGGAGCTGGCGGCGGTCCGCTGGGCGCGGGCCCGGGGGGCCGAGGTCGTCTGCTGCGACCTGCCGCTCTCCGACCCCGGCTGGTCCCCGGTGGCGGACCGGTCGGAATCCGGCGGGGACGCGGAGCCCGGCGGGAGCGAGAAGCCCGGCGGGGACGCGGAGCCCGGCGGGCCGGACGCGTCCGGCGGGGTCCCCGCGGCCACCTTCGCCGGGGCACTCGCGGCGGCCGGGACCGGCCGGGACGGGGACGACCTGTGGGACCGGGCCGTCGAGGTGCTGGCCCCCGGGTCCGCCCCGGAGGCGATCCGCCGGGCGGCGCTCGGGGTGGGGTGGGCGCTGCGCGCCGACGGCCCGGTGCCCGCCGTGGACCTCGCCCGCGAGGCACGGATGCGGCAGGTCGTCGGCCGCGCCGCGGCGGGCGGCCGTCGTGTCGCCGCCGTGATCGGCGCCTTCCACGCCCCGGCCCTCGCCGAGGTCGGGGCCCCGGCCGAGGACGGCCCGGTGACGGAGGGGGGCGGGCCGGACGCGCCCGTCACCTCGTTCGTGCCGTACTCCTTCGATCTGCTCGACTCCCGTTCCGGCTATCCGGCGGGGATCCGGGATCCGCGCTGGCAGCAGGCCGTGTTCGAGGCCGGCGGCGATCCGGTGCGGCTGCGGGAGGCGGCGTCCGCCGCGCTGACCGGGGTGTGCCGGGAGCTGCGCCGGGCGGGGCACACGGCGGGCACCGGGGAGGCGGCCGAGACGCTGCGGCTCGCCTGCGACCTGGCGGCGCTGCGCGGCCTGCCGGCGCCCGGCCGGGGGGAGTTGCTGGAGGCGGTCACCACCGTCCTCGGGCAGGGCGAGCCGCTCGGGCGGGGCCGGGCGCTGGCCCGTGCCCTGGAGGCCGTGTTCGTGGGCACCGCCCGGGGCCGGACGGCGCCGCGCGCGCCCCGGTCCGGGCTCGGGCCCTCTGTGGAGGAGGAGCTGACCCGGCTGCGGCTGCCCCGCCCGGAGGAGCCGGAGGCGCGGGAGGTGCGCCTCGATCCGCTGCGATCGCCGCTGGACGGGCGCCGCGAGGTGCTGCTCCAGCGGCTGCTGGTCGTCGGCGCCTCGTACGGGGAGCCGGTCGCCGTCGCCGCGACCGGGGACGGCACCGCGCTGGGCACCCGGTGGCGGCTGGCATGGACGCCCTCGGTGCCCGCGCGGCTCGACCTGGCCGGGGTGCGCGGGGTCACCGCCGCGCAGGCCGCCGCCGGGACGCTGGCCGAGACGGCGCGGCGGGAGGCCGCCGAGGGCGGTCCCACGGCGGCGCAGGTGCTCGCCGGGCTGACCGCCGCCGCCCGCTGCGACCTGCCCGAGCTGGTCGGCGCGCGGCTGCGGGAGGCGGCCGACGTGCTGCCGGGCGGCGCGGACCTGCCCGAGCTGCTGGCCGGGGTGGACCTGCTCGAAGGCATCCGGCGCGGCCACTACCCCGGGACGGCGGACGGGGCCCGTACCGCCGCCGGGGAACTCGTCGGCGACCTGCTCGACGCGGCCGTCCGCGCGCTGCCCGGCCTGGCCGGGAGCGAGGCGCCCGCCGACGCGGGGGCGCTGGTGGCGCTGGCGGACCGGGCGGCGGCCCGGCAGCTGGGGCTGCGGATGGACCGGGCGCTCGCGGACCTCGCCGCCGGGGGTTCCCCGCTGGTGCAGGGGGCGGCCCTCGCGGTCCGCGTGCTGCTCGACCTTGATCCGGCCGCCGGGCTCGGCGAGCGGGCGGCCGGCTGGATCGACGGCGCCGTCGGACCGGACGCCCGGCGGGCCCTGGCGCAGCGGCTCGCGGGCGTGCTGACCGCCGCCGGGCCGCTGCTCCAGGCGTCCCCGGACGTCCTGGGGCCGCTGCTCGACCGGATCGACACGCTGGCCGACCGGGAGTTCCTGGACCGGCTCCCGGCGCTCCGGGGCGGGTTCGACGCCCTGTCCCCGGCCGCCCGCGAGCGGTTGCTGACGACCGTCACCGAGCGGCTGGGCGACCGGCTGGACCTCGCGCTCGACGCGCCGCCGGAGCTGCTGGCGCTGTGGGCGGCGGCGGACGCGGCCGGGACGGCGGCCCTGAAGGCCCTGGCCCTGCCCGGCCCGGCCGACGTTCCCGTACGCGCGCCGGCACCGCCCCCGGCACCGGCGACCACCGGCCCGGTCGCGGAAGACGCGGGTGCGGCAGACCTGAGTCCGGCAGAGCCGGGTGCGGTCGCTGCCGGGGAGGCGGACCGGCGGCTGGGCGCGGCCGACCGGTGGCGGTTGCTCCTCGGGCGGGAGAAGGAGCGGATGGGTTCCCGGGCGCTCCGGTACGCCCACGCCCTGGACGAGCTGTACGGCCACGGGCGCGGCGAGGGCTCCGACGACCTCCGGGCGGAGACGGGCGCGGGGCAGGACCCGTCCTTCCCCACCGCCCGCGAGTGGGCGGAGGAGCTGGAGGCGCTGTTCGGCGCCGACGTCCGCGAGGAGGTGCTCGCCGACGCCGCCGGAACGGGCCGTCCCGACGTGCTCGCCGAGCTGGACCCGGCCTCCGTCCGGCCGTCGGTGGACCTGCTGCGGTCGGTGCTGTCCCTGGCCGGCGGCATGCCCGAGGCCCGGCTCGCCCGGCTGCGGCCCCTGGTGAAGCGGCTCGTCGACGAACTGTCCCGGGAGCTGGCCACCCGGATGCGCCCCGCGCTCTCCGGTCTGGCCACGCCGAGGCCGACCCGGCGCCCCGGCGGCCGGCTCGACCTGGCCCGCACGCTGCGCGCCAACCTGGCGCACACCCGGCGCACGGACGACGGCCGGCTGGTGGTCGTGCCGGAGCGCCCGGTCTTCACCACCCGCGCGGGCAAGGAGTCGGACTGGCGGCTGGTGCTGGTGGTGGACGTCTCCGGCTCGATGGAGGCGTCCGTCATCTGGTCCGCGCTGACCGCCGCCGTCCTGGGCGGCGTGCCGACGCTCTCCACGCACTTCCTGACCTTCTCCACCCAGGTGGTGGACCTGACCGACCACGTCCGGGATCCGCTCTCGCTGCTCCTGGAGGTGAAGGTCGGCGGCGGCACGCACATCGCGGCGGGCCTCGCGCACGCCCGGTCGCTGATCACCGTGCCGAGCCGCACGCTCGTCGTGGTGGTCAGCGACTTCGAGGAGGGCGGGCCGATCGGCGGCCTGCTCGGCGAGGTCCGCGCGCTGGCCTCGTCCGGGGCGCACCTGCTGGGCTGCGCGGCCCTCGACGACGCCGGGGCGCCCCGCTACTCGGTGCCGGTGGCGCGCCGGCTCGTCGCCGCCGGGATGCCGGTGGCCGCCCTCAGTCCGCTCGCCCTCGCCCGCTGGGTCGGCGACCGCCTCCGTGGAGAAGCCCGTTGAGCACCGAACTCCTGCCGCCCGTCGCCCCCGAGGTCCTGGCCGAGGCCGTCGAGCAGTTGACCGCCCGGCTCCGCAAGAAGCTCGACGCCGCCGTGGCGGAGTGCGGCGAGCGCGCCGAGGCGGGTCCGGACGGGTCCGTGGTGGTCCGTTTCGGCGAGGACACCCTGGTGACGCTGCGGCCCGGACCGGCGGGCGCGGTGACCGCGCCCGGGCAGGCCGTCTGCTCCTGCCTGCTGGCCCCGCGCTGCCTGCACCGGGCGGCCGTGCTCGGCGCGGCCCCCCTGGCGGACCCGGCCGCCGCGGCCCCGGAGCCCGCCTCCGACGCCGTACCCGCCCCCGCCGCGTCCGAGGCGACCGGCCCGGCGGAGGACTCCGCCGCGCCCCTCACCCCCGCCCGGACCGGGGCGGCGGACGCGCTGTGGCGGGCCGCCGCCGAGGCGCTGTCGGCCGGGGTCGGCGCGGGCGGGACGGTCGTCCAGGCCGAGCTGCTGCGCGCCGCGCACACCGCCCGGGTGGCCGGGCTGCCCCGTGCCGAGGCCGCCGCCCTCAGGGTCGTACGAGGACTGCGGGCGGCCCGGGAGCAGGCGCGGGGGCAGCGGCTGGGCGATCTCACGGCGGCCTTCCGCGACCTGCTCGCCGCGGCGGCGCTGCTCGCCTCCGGGGCGGCCGGTCCCGAACTCACCGGGTCCGGCCGGCGGGCCTACGCGCAGGGCGGCAGCCTGCGGGTGCACGGCCTGTGCCGGGAGCCGGTGCTGTCCGCCACCGGGTACGGCGGGGTGACGACGCACCTGCTCGGCCCGGGGGGCGCCTTCCACACCCTGTCGGACGTGCGGCCCGGCGGGCTCGCCCGGGCCAAGGGGGCGGGGACGGCGTCCGTGGCGCTCGGCGGGGCCGTCCTGGACCACGCCGGGCTGGCGCGCGGCGGGCTGCTGATCGCCGGGGCGACGGTGTCGGCCGACGGGCGGCTCGGGGCGGGCCGGGACGTGCGCGCGACCCCGGTGCGCGGGGCGGACTGGTCGGAGGAGCCCGTCGCGGCCCTGTTCGCCCGGCCGGTGCGCGAGGCGGTGGCCGAGGCGTTCGACGCGGGGCCGGAGGCGGCGGCGGTGCTGCTCGGGTGCGACGTGGAGGTGCTGGGGGCGGCCGGGGAGCACCTGCTGGTCCGGGTCCTCGACGGCGGGCCGCTGGTGCGGCTGGCCCCGGCCCATCCGCATCCGGAGCTGCCGCACACGGCCAATCTGCGGCGGATCGGCGCACACCCCGGGCTCGTCCTGCGGGTGCTGGGCCGGCCCGATCCGGACCGGACCGCGACCCTCCGTCCGCTGGCGGTCGGCCCGGTGCCGGGGGCGGCGGGCACGCTGCGGCTGCCCGAGGAGTGGCGCGGCCACGCCGACCTGGGGTACGACCGGCTCCAGGGCGACCACTTCCCGCGCGGTGCCGCGGCGCCCGTCCCGGTGCCGGAGGCGCCGGATCCGCTGGCGGACGCGCCGCTGTGGCGGGTCCGGCGGCTGCTGGAGAGCGGGGTGGCGGGCGGACGGCGGGCCGTCGCGGAGGCGGCCCGCGCGGCGGACCGGGCGGCGCTGTCCGTGCCGCTGCGCCGGGCCGGGCTGACCAGTGCGGCGGAGCTCGCCGAGGCCCTGGCGGCGGAGGCGGACCGCCGCCCCCGCGACTCCTTCGGGCGGCTCGTCGACCCGTCGCCGGACGCCTACGCCCGCGCGTGGCTGGCCTCCGCCGTCCATCTGGCCGCGGCCGAGCGCGCGCTGGTGACCGCGTCGTGGTCCTGACGGACCGGGGCAGGGGTGCCCGCGTACCGGGCCGGACGCGGCGCCCCGCACCCCGTGGTCGTCGCGGTCCGGCGGCGGGGGCGCGGCCTGGCGTGCGCCGTGATGGTGACGGGCCCGGCGGCGAACGCGTACGCGGTGTACGACCTCCGGGACGCCGGGCTCGCGGCCGAACCGGGTCTCCAGCGGCTGGTCCTCTGCGGCGTGCTGGTCCTGGGCTCGGCGCCGTTCCTGCGGCGGCACCCGGCGGCGTGAAGCGAAGGCCGGGGCCGGGGCGTCACGTCCGGGCGGCCGGCTCCTTCGGGCGTGCCCCGGTGGCCGCCGGGGGCGTTCCCGGTGCGGTCCTGTCGGTCATCCAGCGGGCGGCGAGGAGTCCCGAGAGGGCGGTGAGGACGGCCGCCGCGAGGACGGTGGACTCCAGGCCGAGGGCGTCGGCGAGGATTCCGGCGACGAGGGCGCCGGTCGCGTAGCCGATGTCGCGCCAGAAGCGGTAGGTGCCGAGCGCGTGGGCGCGCCAGGCGGGGTGGGCGTGGTCGGAGACGGAGGCGATGAGCGCCGGGTAGACCAGGGCGGTGCCCAGGCCGAGGGCGACGGCGGAGAGGATTCCGGCGAGCAGCGGCCGGTCGAGCAGGACGAGGGCGAGGAGGAGGCCCCCGGCCTGGACGAGCATGCCGGTGACGACGAGGGGTTTGCGGCCGAGGCGGTCGGCGAGGTGGCCGGTGGGGATCTGGCCGAGGCCCCAGAGGATCGGGTAGAGGCCCTTGATGAGGCCGACGGCGGCGAGGCCGAGGCCGTGTTCGGTGAAGAGGAGCGGGAAGACGCCCCAGGTCAGGCCGTCGTTGAGGTTGTTGACCAGGCCGGCCTGGCTGGCGCCGCGCAGGGAGCGGTCGCGCCAGGAGGTGCGGGCGAAGACGGCCTTGAGGCCGGTGTCCTCGCCGGTGGGCAGCGGCGGGGCGTGCCGGGCGAGTTCGAGGGCGACGTGGGCGGCGGTGTCCCGGACAGCGAGGGAGAGGGCGAGCCCCGTGACGAGGAAGACGGCGCCGATCAGCTCGGGGACGGGCCGCAGGCCGTAGGCGGTGGCGAGGTAGCCGGTGAGGAGCGCGGTGACGCCGACGGCGGTGTATCCGGCGGCCTCGTTCAGGCCGGTGGCGAGCCCGCGCCGGGCCGGGCCGACCAGGTCGATCTTCATGTTGACCGCCATCGACCAGGTCAGGCCCTGGTTCAGGCCGAGCAGGACGTTGGCGGCGACGATCCAGCCCCACGAGGGCGCCCAGGCGAGCGCGAAGGGGACGGGGACACCGATCAGCCAGCCGGTGAGGAGGAGGCTCCGGCGGGTGAAGCGGGCGGTGAGGGCTCCGGCGGCGAGGTTGGTCAGGGCCTTGGTCAGCCCGAAGGCGATGATGAACGAGAAGACGGCCAGGTCGCTGGTGAGGCCGAAGGTCTCGGAGCCGATGAGCGGCACGGTGGTGCGCTCCAGGCCCACCAGGCCGCCGACCGCCAGGGTGGCGAGGACCAGCAGGGTGAACTGGAGCCGGTTCTCGCGCAGGCCGAGGCGGACGGGGCGGGCGCCGCCGCCCGGGGTGCCGCCGTCCTGAGCGGGGCCGTTCGGGGCGTGACCGTTCGGGGCGCGGCGGGCCGCTGGTATCGGGGAGTCGTCGGGGAGGCCCATCGTGCTGTCCTTCGGAGGAAACGGGGGGGAAGCGTCGGAGGGGCGGCGCTCGGAGGCGTACCCGTCCCGCATCCACTACAGTAATCCATGGATATATGGAGGATGCTATGCGCGACGCATTCGCGGACGACCCGGCGAGCGGCACGGGAAGCGGGGGGAAGAACGGCGCCAAGGCCGCCCTGTACGACGCCTTCGCGGCCGGCGGCAAGGCCCTGGCCAGCGGAAAGCGGCTGGAACTGCTGGACCTGCTCGCCCAGGGGGAGCGGACCGTGGACGCCCTGGCGAAGACCGCCGGGCTCAACCTGACGACCGCCTCCGCCCATCTCCAGACCCTCAAGCAGGCCGGTTTCGTCGCCACCCGCCGCGACGGCGTGCGCATCCACTACCGGCTCGCCGGGGACGACGTGGCGCGCCTGCTCGGCCTGCTGCGGCAGGTCGCCGAGCGGCACCAGGCGACCGTACCGGCGGCCCGGGACGCCTACCTGGGCGCGGCCGACACCGACGAGCTCAGCCGGGAGGAGCTGCTGGCCCGGATGGCGGCCGGCGACGTGGTCGTGCTCGACGTGCGCCCCCCGGAGGAGTACCGGGCCGGGCACGTCCCCGGCGCGCTCTGCGTCCCCGTCGCCGAACTGGCGCGGCGCATCGGCGAACTGCCCGAGGAGGCCGAGGTCGTCGTCTACTGCCGGGGCGCGTACTGCGCCCTCGCCCATGACGCGGTACGGCTCCTCACCGCCCACGGCCGGCGGGCAGTCCGGCTCCACGACGGGATGCCGGAGTGGCGCCTGTCCGGCCTGCCCGTCGAGACCGGCGGAACCGGCGTCAGCGGGCCGCTCGGAGCGTGAGGAGGTACGTCGCCGTCAGCGCGACGGCCCGGTCCTCGTCCCGGGTCAGTTCCCGCAGCGCGCGGGAGGCCAGGGGGCCGGGGACGTCCGCCAGCGCCTGCGTCAGCCGGCCCCGGGCGGGGGCGTCGGCCGCCGCGTCGGCGAGCCGCGCCACGATCCAGGCCGCGACCCGGTCCCCCGGCACACCGCCGTCCGCCCCTTCCGGCGCAGAGGCGGAACCGTCCGGCCTGTTCCGTGCGGGAACGGGACCGGTCGGTGCCTCGCACGCGGGAACGGCACCGTCCGCCCGCTCCCCCTCAGGAGCGGGACCGGTCTGCGTCTCGCGCGCGGGGGCGGGGGCGGTAGTCCCTTCCGTCCCGGGGGCGGGCCCGGCCGGGTCCTCCTGCCGGGCCAGGGCGCCGAGGACGTCCGCCGCGTCCGTGTCGTTGCGGCCCGCCACGATCATGTCGAGGAGGATCGGGACCACGACCGGCACCGCCCCGGCCGCGCCGCGCGCGCCGAGGGCCAGGGCCGCGCGGCCCCGGACCGCCGCGTCGGGGTCCGCGAGGGCGTCCCGCAGCCGGGCTCCGGCCTCGGGGCCGGGCAGTTCGGCCAGGGCCCGCACGGCCCGTTCCCGTACCGCCGCGACCGGCGAGGCGAGGCCCTTCGCCAGCAGGGCCGGGACGTCGTCGCCCGAGCGGGCCAGCGCCCAGCGCAGGGCCCCGGCGACGTTGGGCTCCGGTTCGTCGAGCACCGCCTCGACCAGGGCCTCCGCCGGGACCGGCACCGCCTCCGCCGCCGCGAGGGCCGCGCGCTGGCGGGCACCGGTGCTCTTCGAGCCCAGCGCCTGGAGGAGCGCGACGACCCGGAGGGCCTCCTCCCAGCGGGCGGGCCCGGCCGCCTGGAGGCGGCTGAGCCGGGTCAGCAGCTCGGTCTCGGCGGCGATCCGCTCCCGCGTCCGGCGGACGAGTTCGTCGACGAGGCCGGCGGGCGTGAAGGCCGGGTCGTCGAGCGCGCGCCCGATCTCGCGCAGTGACAGCCCCAGCGAGCGCAGGCTCTCCACGTGGAGGATGCGCCGGATGTCCTCGTCGCCGTACTCCCGGTAGCCGGAGCCGGTACGGCCCGAGGGGCGCACCAGGCCCAGCGACTCGTAGTGCCGGAGCATGCGGGCGCTGACTCCGGACCGCCGCGCCACCTCACCGATCAACACGCCTCATCGTCCCCCACCCGGGCCCCTCCGGGCACCTCCGCCCCCGTGGCCTCTCAGGCCCCGCCGAGGGCCACGACGCGCTTGGCCTCCTCGATCACGGCCTCGAACCCGGCGTCCGGGTCGCGCAGCAGCGTCTCCGTGGCGAGCGCGTGCGCGCGCACCTCCGGGTCGGGGTGCTCCGCCGCCGCGCGCAGCACCGGCACGATCGCCTCGCCGAGGTCGACCAGCGCCCGGCTGAGGCTGCGCCGGGTCTCCCGGCCGCCGTGTCCGAGCCGGGCCGCCAGCCGTGCGGCGAGGGCGGGCTCCCCGCCCTCGGGCACGAGGGCGACGGCGGCGCGCCACGCGGTGCGCGCGACCTCGTCGTCCGGGTCGTGCAGGTGCGCCTCCGTGATGGCCGGCCAGGCCCGGGGGTCGCCGACCTTGGACAGGGTGTGCAGGGCCTGACCGCGCGCCTGGTTCCGCTCCGAGGCGACCTCGCGGAGCAGTTCGGGGAGCGTCAGCTCCACGGGGTGCCGGGTGAGTGCCCAGGTCAGCATGTCGCGGACGAAGAACTCGGGCTCGACGGCGCTCCGCTCGACGAGCGGGACGACGAAGCGCGGGTCGGGCTCCGTGCCGACCGCGAGCGCGGCCCGCAGGCGCACGGACGCGTCGTCGTCCGCGAGGGCCCGCAGCGCGCGGGCGACGTCCGGCTCGGGTGGGTTCGGGGTCATCGGGACCACCTCCTGGTCCCGCAGTCAAAACCTTGTCACCGTGTCAAGGTCAAGCCCGGAGGGAGTCGAGCCAGGCCAGGAGGCGGTTTCCCTCGCGGGTCATGACGTCGGGGTCGCGCAGGGCGTTGGCCATGAGGGACATGCCCTGGTAGCCGGAGACGAGGGTGAGGGCGAGGCCGTCCGGGTCGGGCAGGCCGAGGGCGCGGAACTGGTCGCCGGCCCAGTCGAGGAGGCCGCGCAGGACCGCGCCCGCCTCGGCGTCGAGGGTGCCGTCGGCGCGCTTGTCGAGTTCGACGGCGAGGGTGCCGGTGGGGCAGCCGCGGCGGGCGGCGAGGTCGCGGCCGTCGATCCAGCCCCGGACGAGGGTCTTGAGGCGTTCGCGCGGGTCGTCCAGGCCGGCCAGCCGGGCGGTGAGCTCGTCCAGGTGCGCGGCGTGCGCGGAGAGGGCCGCCCGGACCAGTTCGTCCTTGGTCTTGAAGTAGTAGTAGACGTTCCCGACGGGGACGCCGGCCTCGCGGGCGATGTCGGCGAGGGTGGTGCGTTCGACTCCCTGCTCGTGCAGGACCCGGGCCGCGGCTGCGGTCAGGCGCTGCCGCTTCTGCGAGGCGCGGTCCCGTCGATTCACTGAGTCGGTCACCCGACTGACTATAGACAGGCCGGGGCGGCGGCATGCTACGGTCCTCCTAAGTCAGCTGACTAACTAACTCGGTCGGCCTCACCGCACCCAGGGGGAACCGCATGATCACCGTGACCGGAGCGACCGGGAACATCGGCAGGACGCTGCTGGAACTGCTGGCCGGAGCGGGCGAGGAGGTCCGGGCCGTCTCCCGGCGGGACCGGCCCGAAGGAGCGCCGGACGGACTCGGCTGGGCCCGCACCGACCTCGGCACCGCCGCCGGGCTGCGGCCCGCCCTGGAGGGGACCCGCGCCCTCTTCCTGCTCCTCGGCGGCGAGCTCAACAGCCACGGGGAGGACCCGGCCGTCCTCCTCCGCGCGGTGGCGGACGCCGGGGTCGAGCGGGTCGTCCTGGTCTCCTCCCAGGTCGCCGCCACCCGGCCCGACGCCGCCTCGCACGCCCGGCTGCGGGATTTCGAGGCGGCCGTGCGCGCGGCCGGACCCGACTTCACCGTCCTGCGCCCCGGCGGGTTCGCCTCGAACGCCTTCGCCTGGGCCGAGTCGGTACGGACCCGGCATACGGTCCTCGCCCCGTTCGGGGACGTGGCGCTGCCGGTCGTCGACCCGGCGGACATCGCCGGGGTCGCCGCGCGGGCCCTCCTGGAGGACGGGCACGCGGGGCGCACGTACGAACTGACCGGCCCCGAGACGATCAGCCCGCGCCGGCAGACGGAGGTCCTGGCCCGCGCCCTCGGCGAGGAGGTCTCCTTCGTGGAGCTGTCCCGCGAGCAGGCCCACGCGCACCTGGCGCGCTTCATGCCGGAGGAGGTGATCGGCGGGACGCTCGACGTCCTCGGCGTCCCGCTCCCGGAGGAGCTGCGGATCAGCCCGGACGTGGAGGCGGTCCTCGGCCGCCCGGCCGCCCCCTTCGCGGCATGGGTGGAGCGCAACCTCCCCGCGTTCCGCTGACGCGGCCTCCCCACTCCGTTCCGCCGGGGCGACCTCCTCGCCCCGGCCCGTTCCACCGGGGCGACTCGCCACGTCCCGGCGGGGCGGCCCGCCTTGCCCCGTTCCGCCGGCGCGCCCCCTCCGCGTACCGGCGCCGAAGCGGCCTCCCCCGCGTCGGCGCCGGTGCCGTCCTCCGGCGTCCCGGCCGCCCCGGTCGTCCCTCCTGCCCCACCCCCCGCTTCCGCCCCGGCCTCCTCCCCCGTCACGTTCCGCGTTTCGGAGACGAAGTCCGGGGCAGGCGCGACCCCGGTTCCGGGGAGGCTCCGACCCGGGAGAGCCCTTGCCCCGTAAGGGTGATGACACGAACGGGCGGCGCATTCGGGAAGGCGTCCGCCGGGAGTGAGCCCCCGTGCGCCTTTCAGCGCCCGGCGCGCCTCCCGGTGGAACCCCAGAGCCGTGCGCTCGGCGATTCCGGTGAATCCGGCGTCCCGTGTGTTCGTCGGAAAATCCCGTCGGGCACCGTTCCCGTCAGCGGTCCTCACCGTTGAGAGGGATGGGCATGACGAGCCAGGCCACCGAAACCGAACTGGAAGACTTCCTGCGCCGAGCGCTGCGCGCCACGGGCACGGCCGACCTCTGGGCGACCGAGTCGGACGAGATGTGGTGCCGCGTCGCGCCCCGGCCCGCCCGCCCCGGGCCCGCCCAGGGATGGAAGCTGCACGTGTCGGCGACGGCCGCCTCCGCGCCGGTCGTCCTCGCCAAGTCCCTGGAGGTCCTGCTGCGGGACGGGACGGGCTTCAAGTTCGCCCGGTCCCTGGAGCAGGTGAGCGCGCTCAACTCCCGTGCCACCCCGCGCGGCAGCTCGGGGAAGTTCCTCACCGTCTACCCGCGCTCCGACGCCGACGCGGCCCGCCTCGCCCTCGACCTGCACCGGGCCACGGCCGGGCTCACCGGACCGCGCATCCTGTCCGACCAGCCGTACGCCGCGAACAGCCTGGTCCACTACCGGTACGGCGCCTTCGTCGGCCGGCGGCGGGTCTCGGACGACGGGCTGCTGGTCTGGTACATCGAGGACCCCGACGGCAATCCGGTCGAGGACAAGCGCACCGGCCAGTACGCCCCGCCCTCCTGGGCCGTCAGCCCCTTCCCCGCCTCGGTGCCGGTGGCGCCGCGCGCGGCGGAGGCGGCGAAGCGCCCGGTGGTGCTCGGCGGCCGGTTCTCGGTGCGGGAGGCGATCCGGCACACCAACAAGGGCGGGGTCTACCGGGGCAGCGACGTGCGGACCGGCGCGCCGGTCATCATCAAGGAGACCCGGCCGCACGTGGAGGCCGACGCCTCCGGCGCCGACGTCCGCGACTGGCTGCGCGCCGAGGCCCGCACCCTGGAGCGGCTGCGGGGCACCGGCCTCGCCCCCGAACCCCTCGCCGTCTTCGAGCACGCCGGGCACCTGTTCCTGGCCCAGGAGGAGGTGCCGGGCATCCCGCTGCGCACCTGGGTCGCCGAGCGGTTCCGCGACACCGGCGGCGAGGCGTACCACGCCGAGGCGCTGGAGCAGGCCGGGCGGCTGGTGGAGCTGGTGGCCGCCTCCCACGCGCACGGCTGCGTGCTGCGGGACTTCACCCCGGGCAACGTGATGGTCAGACCCGACGGCGGGCTCCGCCTCATCGACCTGGAGCTGGCCGTCCCGGACGACGACACCGCACTTCCGACCCGGGTGGGGACCCCCGGCTTCAGCGCCCCCGAACGGCTGGTGGACGCCCCCGTCTCCCCCACCGCCGACTACTACAGTCTCGGCGCCACCCTGTGCTTCGTCCTCACCGGCAAGGTCCCCAACCTGCTGCCCGAGGAGCCCGAGGAACGGGCCCCGCAGGACCGGCTCGCCGCGTGGCTGGACGCCTGCGCCACGGTCCTCCCCCTCCCGGAGGCGCTCCGCGAGACGATCCTCGGGCTGATGCGGGACGAGCCCGCCGAGCGCTGGGACCCGGCGCGGGCCCGCGAGGCCCTGCGCGCCCCCGGCGCCGCGCGCCCAACCGCCGCCGGACGGGCGTCCGGGACCGGGCCGCAGGACCCGGACGGGGCGGTGGACCTCACCATCGCCGGGATCGTGGACCACCTGGTGGACTCCATGGACCCGGCGGGCGACCGGCTGTGGCCCGTCTCCACCAAGGCGGGGGAGACCGACGCCTGCACCGTGCAGCAGGGCGCGGCCGGTGTCCTGGCCGTGCTGACGCGGTACTTCGAGGCCACCGGCGACCCCCGGCTGCCGGACGTGCTCACCACCGCCGGACGGTGGATCGCGGAGCGCACCGACACCCGCTCCACCCGGCCGGGTCTGCACTTCGGCGGCCGGGGGACGGCCTGGGCGCTGTACGACGCGGGGCGCGCCGTCGGCGACCGCGCGCTCACCTCCCACGCGCTGGCCCTGGCGCTGGCGCCGCAGGAGGCGACGCCCAGCCACGACGTCACGCACGGCACGGCGGGCAGCGGCCTCGCCGCCGTCCACCTGTGGCAGCGCACCGGGGACCCGCGCCTCGCCGAGCTGGTGGCCGACGCCGCCGACCGGCTGGCCGCCGCCGCGCACCGCGAACCGGACGGCGTGAGCTGGCCGGTGCCCGCGGAGGCGGTCGCGGAGGAGGCCGGCAAGCGCTACCTCGGCTTCGCCCACGGCCTGTCCGGCATCGGCTGCTTCCTCCTCGCCGCCTCCGCCGTCACGAACCGCCCCGAGCACCGGGAGCTGGCCGTGGCCGCCGGGGAGCTGCTGGTGGCGCAGACCGCCGTGGTGGGCGGCGCCGCCCAGTGGCCGGCCCAGGCCGGGGACGTACCGACCGCGCCGTACTGGTGCCATGGTTCGGCCGGCATCGGGTCCTTCCTGGTGCGGCTGTGGCGGGCGACCGGCGACGACCGGTACGGCGACCCCGCCCGGCGCGCCTCCCGCGCCGTCGTCGAACGCGCCTCGCGCGCCGCCCTCACCCAGTGCCACGGCCTGGCGGGCAACGGCGACTTCCTCCTCGACCTGGCCGAGGCCACCGGCGACCCCGCCCACCGGGCGGCGGCCGGACACCTGGCCCGCCTCATCGTCTCCGAGCGGTCCCACCGCGGCCGGCACGTCGTCTTCCCCACCGAGTACGGGGACGTCTCGACGAGCTGGAGCGACGGGTCCGCGGGAATCCTGGCGTTCCTCCTGAGGACGCGCCACACCGAGCCCCGGCACTGGATGGTCCAGCAGCCGGTCTGAGCGGCGGGAAACCCCGCCGTCACGTCACACGGAGAAGGAGATTGTCATGGAGAACCAGGACCTCGAGCTGCTGGCCCACCTGCACGCCCTTCCGGAGACCGACCCGGTCGGCGTCGACGGAGCGCAGTTCTCCGGCACGTGCGAGTGCGTCGGCCTGCTGACGCTTCTCAACACCGTCTGTATCGGCATCAGCTGCGCGTAACACCTGCCGCGGTCTCCGGTCGGCGGCTGTCCCGGGGCAGCCACCGGCCGGAGCGAACCGGCGGACCGCCGTGTGCGGCCGCCCCGTCCGGTGCGCCGGGCGGGGCGGTCCGCGCGGCGCACCGCGCACACCCGCCCCGCCACGGGCACTCCGCCCGGGCCCACCTGTCCAGCCGCGTGGGCCCGGGCGGGCGCGACTCCCCTTCCGCACGTCCGGGAGGGGAGTCTCGTCCGTCCCGCCCCGCGCGCCCGGGCGGTCCCCGATCGCACCCCCGTAGACGAGGACCCGACCCATGCAGCTTCACGCCGGCGACGACGATCTCGCCACGACGGCACCGCCCGCCCCCGCCGCCGGGCCGGACCCGGCGGACCGGCCCCGCGCGGAGGACTGCGCCGTCTTCACCCGGGGCCTGGTGAAGACCTATCCGGGGCCGGGCGGCACCGGCACGGACGCGGTGAGCGGCCTGGACCTGGACGTGCTGCGGGGCGAGACCTTCGCCTTCCTCGGGCCCAACGGCGCCGGGAAGTCGACCACGATCTCCCTGCTGTGCGCCCTCGCCCGCCCCACCTCGGGCCGGGCCGTCGTGGCCGGTGCCGACGTGCTCGCCCGGCCCGACCTGGTGCGGCGGCGGGTCGGCATGCTCTTCCAGCACAGCGCCCTCGACCCGGACCTGACGGTCGAGCAGAACCTGCGCGTCCACGCCCGGCTGTACGGGCTGCGCCGCCGCGAGGTCCGGGAGCGGACCGCGGAGGTGCTCGCCCTGGCCGAGCTGTCGGACCGGCGGCGCTCCCCGGTGCGGACCCTGTCGGGCGGGATGCGGCGGCGCCTGGAGATCGCCCGGCAGCTGCTGCACTCCCCCAGCGTGCTCTTCCTCGACGAGCCGACCACCGGTCTCGACCCGCACGCCCGCGCCCACATCTGGGAGCACCTGCGGGTGCTGAGCGACCGGGACGGCAGCACCCTCTTCGTCACCACGCACTACCTGGACGAGGCGGAGCACTGCGACCGCATCGCGATCATCGACCACGGCCGGCTGGTGGCCCAGGGGACCCCGCACGGCCTCAAGGCGGAGATCGGGGACGACCGGGTGGTGCTGCGGACCGGGGACGACGCGCGGGCCGCCGGCATCGTGCGGAAGGCGGCGCCGCCGGGCCGGACGGTCACCGCGGACGCCGACGGGGTGTGGCTGCGGGTGCCGGACGGCAGCGGCTGGATCCCCCGGCTGTGCGCGGTGCTGGGGGAGCACGGCGTGGCCGTGCACGCGGCGTCGGCGACCCCGCCCAGCCTGGACGACGTCTTCTTCCACCACACCGGCCGCAGCATCGACGCCGCCCCGGGAGGCACCCGATGACCTCGCTCCCCCTGCGGACCCCCGAACCGGCCGCCGCCCCCGCCCCCGGGGTGCGGGACGGCGGCGGCGAGCGGCTGCCGCGCCTGCGGCACGAGCTGCGGGCGGTGCACGCGCTGGTCCACCGGGACCTGCTGCGGCTGGCCTGCCAGCGGGCGCACACGGCGCTGATGCTGCTCCAGCCCGTGCTGTACCTGTTCATCCTCGGCGGCGGGCTCGCCGCGCTGATCCCGCACTCCTCGCTGGGCGTGGGCTATCAGACGTACCTCTTCCCCGGCATGCTGATGATGACGGTGCAGGCCCCGGCGATCATGGTGGGGGTGCGGCTGATCACGGACCGGCAGAGCGGCTATCTGCGCGAGCTGCTGATGGCGCCGGTCAGCCGCACCACCCTCCTGCTGGGGAGCTGCGCCGGCGGGACCCTGGTGGCGACGGTGCAGGGGGCGGTGCTGCTGTCGCTCGCCGGGACGGTGGGCCTGCCCTACGATCCGCTGCTGCTGGCGCTGCTGCTGGTGGGGATGGTGCTGGCCTCCTTCGTCATCACCGCGCTGTCGCTGGCCCTGGCGGTGGGGCTGCGGCGGCCCGAGATGTTCCACACGCTGCTGGGGCTGGTGATGATGCCGCTGCTGTTCCTGTCGGGCGGCTTCTTCCCGCTGGACTCGCTGCCGGACTGGGCCCGCGCCCTGTCGGCGCTGAATCCGCTGGCGTACGGGGTGGACCTGCTGCGGCGTTCGATCGGGCTGCGGGTGCCGGGCGGGGAGGCGGGCGGCGGCGTGGAGTGGGCCGGTGCGCAGCCGCCGCTGCTCCTGGAGGCGGGCGTCCTGGTGGCCTGCGGCGCGCTGGCGCTGGTGTGGGCGGCCCGGCGCTTCGGCCGCCCGGAGTAGGGGCGCGGCCGGCGGTCCCCGGGGCGCTCAGGGGGCCGGCCGGTCCAGGACTCCCGTCACCACGGCGTACAGGTGGCGGCGGAAGCGGTCGAGGACGGGCAGGTCGCGGGTGCCGAGCCGGCGTCCGGCGGCGTCGATGACGCCGGCCTGGGCGAAGGAGTGGGCGGTCCACACGATGGTGAAGACGAGCATCTCGATGTCGGCGCCGGCGCCGAGGCCGGCGCGGTCGAGGACCGCGCGGACCGAGGCGGCGACCTCGGCGACGAGGGGGCCCGCGAAGTCGGTCTCGATCTCGGCCAGTTCGGTGCCCTCGGCGAGCCAGCGGCGCATCCACAGGGCGGGGACCTCGGGGTGGGCGAGGCAGAAGGACAGGTAGGCGTCGACGAAGCCGAGGAGGGCGGCGCGGGTCTCCGCCGGGGCGGGGTCGCAGGCGGCCAGGTCGGCGAGGGCGGCGGTGACGGCCTCGCGCTGGGCGCGGTGGGCGCGGCGCATGACGGCGCGGTAGAGCTCGGGTTTGGCGCCGACGTGGTAGGCGACGGTCGCGATGTTGAGTCCGACGGCTTCGCCGATCGCGCGGGTGCTGGTGGCGTCGTACCCCCGCTCGGCGAACAGCCGGGTGGCGGCCGCCAGGATGCGTTCGCGGCTGGGACCGTCGTCGGTCTGGCTGCTCATGCGGCTGAGGCTACCGGACGCACCCGTCTCGTTCCAATCAGTTGCTGGAGAGGATATCCGCAGGTCAGAAACGATTGCACGACTCTCCATCATTCGATTGAATGAGCGCCTTCGGACGAGCGGTCCGAAGGAAGGGAGGGACCCGCGTGGGTACGACGAGGGTGGCGGTGATCGGTGCCGGGGCGGCGGGGCTCGCCGCGGCCAAGGCACTGCTCGACGAGGGCCTGGACGTCACCGTCCTGGAGCGGGGCACCCGGCCCGGCGGCCTGTGGGCCGGGGACGGGGCCGGCGGGGAGTCGCCCGCCTACGGCAGCCTGCACCTCAACACCAGCAAGGGGCGGACCCAGTTCGCCGACTTCCCGATGCCGGAGCGGTGGCCCGACTTCCCGTCGGCCGCGCTGGTCGCCGGCTACCTCGCCGAGTACGCGGAGGCGTTCGGGATCTCCGAGCGGGTGCGGTACGGCCGCGAGGTCACCGCCGTGCGCCGCGGCGGCGCGGGCTGGGAGGTGGTGTCGAAGGCCGCCGGGGAGGACGCGGAGCGCACCGGGGCGTACGACGCCGTGGTCGTCGCCAACGGCCACAACCGCGACCCGAAGTGGCCCTCCCCCGCCTACCCCGGCTCCTTCGACGGCCTCCAGATGCACGCCCACGACCACTCCGGCCCCGAGGTCTTCGCCGGGCGGCGGGTCCTCGTCGTCGGAATGGGCAACTCCGCCATGGACATCGCGGTCGACGCCTCGTACGTCTCCCGGGGGCCCGTGCTGCTGTCGGCCCGGCACGGCACGCACATCGTGCCGAAGTACCTCTTCGGCCGCCCGGCCGACGCGACCGGCGGGGCCCTCGCGGTGCTGCCGTGGCGGCTGCGCCAGACGGTGGCGCAGACCGTGCTGCGGCTCGCGGTGGGCACCCCGGAGCGGTACGGGCTGCCGCGCCCGGCCGGCGGCCTCTTCCAGAACCATCCGACGATCAGCGACACCGTCCTGCACCGGCTCACCCACGGCGAGGTCGTCGCCCGCCCCGGCGTCGAGCGGCTCGACGGCGGCCGGGTGGTCTTCGCCGGCGGGACCGTCGAGGACGTCGACGTGATCGTGTGGGCGACCGGCTACCGGGTCTCCGTCCCCTTCCTCGGCTCCGAGTGGACCGGCGGCGACCCCGAGGCGATGCCGCTCTACCAGCGGGTCTTCCACCTCGACGACCCGACGCTGTCCTTCGTCGGCCTGATGCAGTCCACCGGCGCGGCGCTGCCGGTGGTGGAGGCGCAGGGCCGGCTGGTCGCCGCCCACCTCGGCGGCCGGTACGCGCTGCCCTCCGGCGCCGACCAGCGGGCGTCCGTCGCCCGCGCCCACGCCGCCGCCGTGCGCCGGTGGGGCGACAAGCGGCCGATGATGCGCGTCGACTTCGACCGGTACGTCGCCGCGCTCCCCCGCGAGATCCGGGCGGGCGTCCGCCGGGCCGCGCGCGGCGCCGCCGTGCACGCCCCCGGCCGGTCCCCGCGGGCCACCCCGAACCCGAAGGCGCAGGCATCCGCATGACGTTCCCCTTCTCCGCCCGGCTGCTCGACCCGCGCGGCCGACGCGTCCTGATCACCGGCGCCTCCGGCACCATCGGCCGGGCGCTGGGCGAGCGGCTGACGCGGGCCGGCGCGCACGTGGTCGGCCTCGACCTGCGGCCCACCGGTGACGAGCCGTTCACCGTGCTGGCCTGCGACGTCACCGACGACGACTCGGTGGCGTCCGGCACCGCCGCCGCGCTCGCGCTCCTCGGCGGCCTCGACGTCCTGGTGAACAACGCCGGGACCGGCGGCCCCGCGCCCGCCGAGTACGCCCCCGGCGCCGAGGTCCGCCGCCAGTTGGAGATCAACCTGCTGGGCACCTGGCGGGTGACGGCCGCCTGCGTGGAGGCACTGGTCGCCGCGCGCGGGCGGGTGGTGATGGTGGCGTCCCGGATGGCGGTGATGCAGCTGCCGCTGGCCGCCGCGTACGGCGCGTCGAAGCGGGCGATGGTGGCGTACGCCGACGCGCTGCGCCTGGAGCTGGGCACCCACGTGGCGGTGAGCTGCGTCTACCCGTCCGCCGTGCGCAGTCCGATCCACGACTCGACGAAGGCGGCGGGCCTGTCCCTGGAGGGGATGAGCGTGTACGAGCCGCTGGAGGGCGTGGTCGACGCGCTCGCCGGGGCGGCGCTGGCGGTCCGGCCGCGGCGGGACGTGCCGACGACCCGCAAGGGCGCGGTGGAGTTCTTCCTGGCCCGGCACCTGCCGGGGTTCACCGACCGGATCGTGGCCCGGACCCTGGCGGCGCGGGCGGCGGCCGGTGCCTTCGACGGCGCGGCGCTCGCCGCCGGCGTGGTGGCGCGGAACGGCGGGCGGCCGTGACGGCCCCCGCGCCGGACCGGCCCGCGGCCCCGGCGGACGGGGCGCGGGCGGGGCGCGGGACGCTCGCGCTGTACGCCTCCGGCTCGGTGGGCATGGGCGTGTGGGTGACGGTGCCCGGCCTGCTGCTGCTCTACTTCCTCACCGACGTGCTCGGGGTCCCCGCCTTCCTGGCAGGTCTGACGCTGCTGCTGCCGAAGGCGATCGACGTCGTCGTGCATCCGCTGCTGGGCTCGCGGTCGGACCGGGAGGCCCGCCGGTCGGGCCACCGCCGCCGGATGATGCGGGCCGGGGTGCTGCTGGGGGCGGCGATGGCGGCGGTGTTCGCCGTGCCGCCGTCGCTGACCGGCGCGCCGGCCGCGCTGTGGGTGGGCGGCTGGTTCGTGGTGGGCAATCTGCTGTTCGCCTGCTTCCAGGTGCCGTACCTGACGACCCCGTCGGACCTGCGGGTCGGCTACCACGAGCGGACCCGGGTCTTCATGTTCCGGATGGTGCTGCTGACGGTGGGGCTGCTGGGCGCGGGGATCGCCGCGCCGGCGCTGTCCTCGGGCGGCGGCCGGGGCGACTACGCGCGGATGGCGCTGGTCCTGGCCGTGGTGATGGCGGTCTCGGCGGTGGTGGCGCTGCGGGGCGTGCGGCGGCTGACGGAGGAGTGCGGTTTCCGCGCGCCCGACGCGCGGGCCGGGCACTCGACCCCGGCGGACCTGCGGGTGGCGTGGCGGGACCGGGACTACCGGGCGCTGGTGCTGTCGTACCTGTTCACCGGCACGACGACGCACCTGTTCCTGGCGGCGCTGCCGTACGTGACCGCGTACCTCTTCGACGACACCCGGCTGACGGCGCTGTTCATGGGCCTGTTCCTGGGTCCGGCGCTGTTCGCGGGCCCGCTGTGGACGGCCTGGTCGCGGCGGATCGGGAAGCAGCGCGGGCTGCTGCTGTCGCAGGCGGTGTTCGCGGCGGGGTCGCTGGCGCTGCTGCCGGGCGCCTCGCTGGACGGGACGCCGGGGGTGGCCGTGACGGCGGCGGTGGTGATGGTGATGGGCGTGGCCTTCGCGGGGCTCCAGCTGTTCGCGTTCTCGATGGTGCCGGACGCGGTGGCGGCGGCGGAGGCGGCGGGTTCGTCGAAGGCGGGGGCGTACACCGGGGTGTGGACCGCGGCGGAGGCGACGGGCACGGCGGTCGGCCCGTACGTGTACGCGGCGGTGCTGGCGCTGGGCGGGTTCGCGCAGGCGTCGACCGGGATGGGGTTCTCCCTGGTGGCGGCGCCGGCGCTGATCGTGGTGCTGGGGCCGGGGCGGGGCGTGCCGGCGGTGCTGCTGCTGGCGGTGCTCGCCTCGCTGCTGCCGCTCTCCCGGGACTGGCGGCACGCGCGGCCCCGGGACGCCGGGCGGCTGCTGCTGCCGGCCCTGCTGGGCGCCCCCGTGGCGGCCTGGCTGCTGGCGTCGGTGGACGCCCGGCCGGCGGCGGTCGCCGCCGGGTGCGGGGTGCTCGCCGGGGTGGTGCTGCTGGCCCGGGGGGCGGGTTCGTCGTTCCTGCGGCGGCCCCGGGGGGCCTGGCTGGCGGGCCTGGGCAGTGCCGGGCTGAACGTCATCGGCGGGGTCGGGGGGCCGCCGATCGGCCTGTACGCGGCGAACGCCGGGTGGCCCGCGCGGGAGACCCGGGCCACGCTGCACGCCTTCTTCCTGGTGCAGAACGTGGCGACGATCGCGCTCCTGGGGTTCGTGCCGCCGCCGTGGCCGTCGGTGGCCGCGCTGGTCGCCGGGGCGGCCGGGGGCATGGCGCTGGCGCCCCGGCTCTCCCCCGCCGCCACCCGCACCGGCGTCCTCGCCGTCTCCTCGGCGGGCGCCCTGGTGCTGATCGGCACGGCGGTGCTCTGAGCGGTTCCCTCCCCCGGCCCGCTCCGCGCGGGGCCGGTTCCGCGCGGGGTTCTGTACCGAACGGGTCCGGTCAGGGGCGGGCGCGGAGGTAGGCGTCGAGGGCGGCGGCGCCGGCGAGCATCGCCCGGCCCCGGGCGGCGAGCCGGGCGTGCCAGTCGCGCAGGGCGGCCTCCAGGGGCGCGGTGCCGCCGGCCGCGCGGACCTGTTCGACGAGCGGGGCGATCTGCTCCAGGAGGTGGCCGCCCCGCCGGAGCTGGTGGGTGAGCCGGGCGTCGCGGACGGCCTCGGCGTCGTAGACGCGGTAGCCGGTGGCCGGGTCGCGGCGGGGCCGGACCAGACCGGCCCGCTCCCAGGTGCGCAGGGTGGCGGGGCGCAGGCCGAGGGAGTGCGCGAGGGGGCCGATGAGGAGGGGCCCGCCGAGCGTGTCGGGGGTGTCCGCCGGGAGCGGGCCGAGGTCGCGCAGGGCCCGTTCGACGGCGTCGAGGGTGCGGCGGTCCTCCAGGAGCTGGACGTGGCTCCCGTCGATGAGCCGGAACGCCTCCTCGGGGACGTCCTCGTTCACCGCCCGCAGGACCGCCGTCGCGGTGCGGTGGCCGTGCGCCGGGACGAGGGCGAGGAAGGCGCGCAGGGCGGTGGCGTGCAGCGGGGTGTAGGCGCGGTAGCCGTGGGGGCTGCGGGCGGCGGGCGGGAGGACGCCCGCCTCCTCGTAGTTGCGGACCGCCTGGGTGGACAGCCCGTGCTCGCGCGCCAGGTCGACGGGCCGCAGCCGTCTCTCCTCTGTTTGAAGCTTCTTTCCCAATTCCCCGGCCTTCGTCCGCGAAAGTCTCCACCGAAGCTTCAACGATAGCGTGGAAGGCATGACCACTGACATCGGGAAAGCCGTCCGTCCCGTCGACGCCGGGGCCCTGGTGGGGCTCCTGCCGCGCCTGCCCCGGGTGCTGGCCCTGGGCGAGCCGACGCACGGCGAGGAGCATCTGCTGGAGCTGCGCAACGGACTCTTCCGGCACCTCGTCGAGGAGTACGGCTACCGGACGATCGCCCTGGAGACCGACTGCCTGGCCGGGCTGGCCGTGGACGCCCACGTGACCGACGGCACCGGCGTCCTCGACGAGGTGGTGGAGCGCGGTCTCAGCCACGGCTGGGGCGCCTCGGCCGCCAACCGGGAGCTGGTGCGCTGGATGCGGGCGCACAACGAGGGCCGGCCCGCCGCCGAGCGGGTCCGGTTCGCCGGTTTCGACGGGCCGCTGGAGATCACCGCCGCCCAGAGCCCGCGCGCGGCGCTCACCGCGCTGCACGGCCTGCTCGCGGACCGGATCGGCACCGGTCCGCTGCCCCGCACGGCGGCGGAGCTCGACCGGCTGCTCGGCGACGACGGCCGGTGGACGGAGCCGGCCGCGATGCGGGACCCGTCCCGGTCCGCGGGCCGCTCCCCGGAGGCCGTCGGGCTGCGGGTGGTCGCCGACGAGCTGTCCGAGCTCGTCGAGGAGCGGGCCCCGCTGCTGGCGGCCGGGGGCGGGCCCGGGGAGCTGGAGCGGGCCCGGTTGTACGCGCGCACGGCGCTCGGGCTGCTGCGCTACCACCACGCGATGGCCGACGGCTCGCCCGCCCGGATGGAGCGGATCATCGCCGTGCGGGCCCGGATGATGGCCGCCAACCTGACGGCGGCGGCCGAGCGGGGGCCGGTGCTGGCGTACGCCCACAACGCGCACCTCCAGCGGGGTCCGAGCGGGATGGTGATGGGCGGGGCGCCGCTGGCGTGGTGGAGCGCCGGGGCGCTGGTGGACGGCGTGCTCGGGGAGGAGTACGCGTGCGTGGCGACCGCGCTCGGCACGCTGCCGCACCAGGGCGTGGACGCCCCGCCGCCGGACACCCTCGAAGGGGTCCTGTACGCCCTGCCGGACGCCGCCGGGCTCGTGGACGCGCGCGCCCTGGCGGCCGTCCTGGGCGATCCGCCGCCCGCGCCCCGGACGTCCCCGTGGTTCGGCTACGCCCCGCTGGACCCGGCCCGGCTGGACGCGTGCGAGGCCGTGCTGTTCGTCCGGGACTGCCTGCGGACCCCGCCCGCCGGAGCGTGACGGGCGGCGGGGGTCAGGGGGCGGCGGGGAAGGAGGGCGGGAAGAGCTCCGAGGTGGGGCGGCGCAGGTGGTCGCGCCCGCTGTAGGCGGCCTTCATGCGGTCGAAGAGGGCCTGGGCGCGGTCGCTCCGGGCCCTTTCGTCGAGGCCGGGGAGGATGCCGGAGCGCAGGACGGTGCGGCCGTTGATCACGACGGTGTCGACGTCGGCGCCCGAGGTGTTCATCAGGAGGGTGCGGATCGGGTCGTCGACGGGGCCGGTGCGGGGGGCGTCGAGGCGGACGACGACGAGGTCGGCGAGGGCGCCGGGGGCGAGCCGGCCGAGGTCGTCGCGGCCCAGGGCGCGGGCGCCGCCGAGGGTGGCGGCGCGGTAGTAGTCGGCGGCGGAGCCCGCGTCGGGGCGGCGGGTGGTCAGCTTGGACAGGTTGGTGCCGTAGTCCATGTTCCGGATCATGTCCGGCGGGAAGGAGTCGGTGCCCATCGCCATGGTCACGCCGGCCGCGCGGTAGCGGTCGAAGTCCTCCAGCGCGGCGCCGTAGCGGACCATGGTGTGGGGGCAGTGCACGATCCCGGCGAGGGTGGCGAGGGCGTCGAGTTCGCCCGCGTACGGGGTGTCGACCTCGCTGTGGCCGCCGATGTAGATGCCGTGCGGGACGAGGAGGCGGGGGCCGAGCAGGCCGGTCTCGGCGAGCAGGGCGAGGGGGGTGGTGCCGCGCGCGGCGAGGCGGCGCAGTTCGCCGGTGCCCTGGAGGCAGTGGAGCCGTACCAGGCAGTCGAGTTCCCCGGCGGCGCGGGCGGTGGCCCGCATCAGCTCGGGGGTGAGGGTCTCGATGCGGCAGGGCAGCAGGGCGCCGCGGACCAGGCCGTCGTGGGCGCCGTCGAAGTCCCGTACGAAGCGGATCGCGTCGGCGAGGCCCTCCTCGCCCTTCTCGGGCCGGTGGTGGAGGGCGGGGGTGCCGTCGGCGGTGACGACGGGGACGGCGGAGCGGTAGCTGGGGCCGAGGTAGACGCGCAGGCCGAGGCGGGCGGCGGCGTCGGCGGCGCGGGCCATGTCGTCGTACGTCTCCGCCCAGTCGGAGTGGGTCTCGGCGGCGATGGGCATGGCGGTGGTGATGCCGTTGCGGATCAGCTGGCCCAGCGCGTAGGAGCGGACGAACTCCCGCTCCTCGGCGTCGAAGACGGCCCGCGGGCCGCGGAGCGCGTACTCCTCGGACCATTGCAGGCCCCGGTCGTCGGCGTGCCAGGTGTCGAGGAGGGCGTGGTCGATGTCGGCGAGGGCGTCCAGGTCGATGAAGCCGGGGCCGACGAGCGCCCGCCCCGCGTCGACGACCCGGTCGCAGGCGGCGGGGTCGTAGCCGTGGCCGACGTGGACGATCCGGGTGTCCTCGTAGACGACCTGGCCGTCCCGGATCAGGACGTGGTCGTCGGCCCGGGGGTCGTAGCCGACCACATGGCTCGCGGTGATCAGGGTGCGCATGCGGAACTCCCGTGGGGGTGGCGGTGGAGGGGCGGGGCCGGGGGTGGTGGCCCGGGGATCAGCGGTCCCGGTGCGGGGTGGTGCGGCGGGGGCCGTCCGGCGTCCGGTGGACGGGGCGGCCGAGGAGGCGGGCGGCTTCGCGGCAGGCGGCGGGGACGGGGCCGACGACGGGGACGGCGAAGCGGTCGCGGAGCGCCTCGGCGGCGGCGCCGAGCGGGCCGCCGCCGATGACGACGGCCTCGGCGCCGTCCTCCTCGACGCAGGCCCGGACGGCTTCGGCGAGCCGTTCCGTCAGCTCCCCGGGGGCGGCGGTCAGCCGCCGGGGGTCGCCGGGGGTGACGCGGACGCCGGTGTGCTGCGCGGCCCAGCCGAGCCGGGCGGCGCGGGCGGTGATCGCGGCGGCGAGGCCGGGGGTGGTGGTGGCGGTGCCGAACCTGCGGCCGCCCGCCCCGGCCTCGCGCAGCGCGGCCTCGGCGAGGCCGATGACGGGGAGGCCGGTACGGGCCCGGAGCTCCTCGACGCCGGGGTCGCCGAAGGCGCCGACGACGAGGGCGCCGACGCGGTCGCCGCCGGGTCCGGCGAGGAGCCGGCCGGCCGCGTCGAGGACGGGGCGGACCGAGGCCCGCAGCGCCTCCTCGTCGGTGAGCATCGGCGGCCCCTCGGCGACGGTGACGCCGAGGACCTCGTGGCCGTCCTCCGGCCGCAGGACGCGGCGGGCGAGGGCGGTCATCAGGGCGGTGGTGGCCTCGGAGGTGTTGGGGTTGATCACCGCGACGGCACGCACGCTCCGGTCTCCCTTCCCGGGGGTGGCGGGTCCGGCGGCGGCCGGACCGGCGCTCCGGGCGCACCGGAGCGGGTTCACCATACGAAAGGCTTCTTCCGGCCCCCGGAAGGGGGTGGGGCGCGGCGGCGGGGCCCCGGACCCGGCGGGCGTATCCACCGATCGGTTGACCCCGGGGTCGGCCGTCCGCGCGCGTCCGGTAGCCGCCGGGCCGACCGGGCGGCCCCGGAGCCGGGCCCAGGATGGAGGCAGAACGAAGGAACCGCCCCCCTCCGCCGGACCGAACGGGTCCGCCTCGATCCCCCCGGGAGTCGTCATGAAGAAGAAGCTCGTCCTCGGTGCCACCGTCGCGGCCGTCCTGACCGCCGGCACCTTCGGCGCCGTCTCCGCCTCCGCCTCCGCCCCGGCCGCCGCTCCGGCCGCCGCGGTGAAGGCCGACGCGAAGAACAAGAACACCTTCGACTCCACCCACCTGACGATCGAGGCGGCGACGAAGGCCGCTCAGGCGACCCTGGACGCGGCGAAGAAGGAGAACCAGCGCGTCTCCGTGGCCGTCGTGGACCGCAACGGCAACACCATCCTCACGATGCGCGGCGACGGCGCGGGCCCGCAGTCCTACGAGGCCGCCGAGAAGAAGGCGTTCACCGCCGTCTCCTGGAACGCCCCCACCTCCGAGCTGGCCAAGCGCCTGACCAACGCCCCCACCCTCAAGGACATCCCCGGCACCCTCTTCCTCGGCGGCGGCGCCCCCGTCACCGCCAAGGGCGCCCCGATCGCGGGCATCGGCGTCGCGGGCGCCCCCTCCGGCGACCTCGACGAGAAGTTCGCCCAGGCCGGCGTCGCCTCCCTCGCCAAGTAACACCGGCGAGCGGCACCCCGATGACCCCGCCGCGTCCGGCGCCCCGTGCCGCACGGCCCCCGCTCCTCGACCCCGCCCGGCTCCGCGCCGGTGTCCGGGCCGGGGTCGCGGTGGCCGTGCGCACCGGTCTCCGGTCCGCCCTGCACCGCACACCCTTCCTCCCGAGGAGGCCCCCCATGTCCCCCGCCGACCAGACCCTTCTCCACGCCGTGCGCGCCGACGACGCCGACGGGGTGCGCGCGGCGCTCGCCGACGGCGCCCGGACCGAGGCCCGCGACCGGCACGAGCGCACCCCCCTGCTGGTGGCCGCCCTGGAGGACCGCGTGGCCGCCGCCCGGGCCCTCGTCGCCGCGGGCGCCGACGTCAACGCGCGGGACGACCGCGAGGACACCCCCTGGCTGGCCACCGGAGTGACCGGCAGCGTCGCCATGATGCGCGTCCTGCTCGCCGCCGACCCCGGCCCCGACCTGACGCTCACCAACCGCTTCGGCGGCACCAGTCTCATCCCCGCCGCCGAGCGCGGCCACGTCGACTACGTGCGGGAGGTGCTCCGCGCGACCGACGTGGACGTCGACCACGTCAACCGGCTGGGCTGGACCGCCCTCCTGGAGGCCGTCGTCCTCGGCGACGGCGGCCCCGCCCACCAGGAGATCGTAAAACTCCTGATCAGCGCCGGTGCGGCCCCGCACCTGCCCGACCACGACGGCGTCACCCCGCTGCGGCACGCCGAGCGCCGCGGCTTCGAGGAGATCGCCGGGCTGCTGCGCGCCGTCCGCTGACCCGCCGGCCCTTTCCGTCGCCCCCGTACGGCCGCCGGCTCCGTTCCCTCCCCGCCGAAAGAGGAACCCCCATGGTCCCGTCCCGCCGCTCCGTCCTCCTGCTCGCCGCGACCGCCGGGCTCGCCGTCCTCGCGACCGCCTGCGGCGCGTCCGCCGGCCCCGCCCCCGCCGCGACGGGCACCCCCCGGGCCACCGGCGGGGCGTCCGCCACGACCGCGCCCGCCCGACCCGGCACCGACCCGGCGGCGAGCCGGGACCTGCTGGCGGCGGCCCGGTCCGGGGACGCGGCGGCGGTCCGGGACGCCGTGCGGCGCGGCGCCGACCTGGAGACCCGTGACGAGCAGCGCCGCACCCCCCTGCTCCTCGCCGCCACCGGCGACCACGTCGAGGCCGCCGAGGCGCTGGTGGCGGCCGGGGCGGACCCGGACGCGCTGGACCAGCGGCACGACACGCCCTGGCTGGTGACCGGGGTGACGGGCAGCGCTGCCATGGCCCGCGTCCTGGCGAAGGCCGGCCCCGACTACACGATCGTCAACCGGTACGGCGGCACCAGTCTCATCCCGGCCGGCGAGCACGGCCACGCCGACTACGTCCGGGAGGTCACCACCAACCCGGCCGTCCGCGTCGACGTGGACCACGTCAACGACCTCGGCTGGACCGCCCTCCTGGAGGCCGTCGTCCTCGGCGACGGCGGCCCGGAGCACCAGGAGACGGTACGGCTGCTGCTGGCGGCGGGCGCCGACCGGTCGATCGCGGACACGTCCGGCACGACCCCGCTGGAGCACGCCGTGGAGAAGGGCCAGACCGAGGTCGCCCGGCTGCTGCGCGGCTGACCGCCGCGGGCCGGCCGGAGTTCCCGGACAGGGACTAGGCGTCGGTGCGGGTGCCGGTGAAGGGCCAGGAGGCGAGGTCGCGGTAGCGGACGGGGGCGGGGCCGCGGGCGTCGCCGCTGCCGACGAGGTGGAGGCGGGCGGCGGGCCAGGTGCGGCCGGTGAAGCCGGCGAGGGCGCGGGCGGCGTCGGGCACGCTCGTGAGGTCGCCGCGCCGGGCGCGGGCCAGGGTGAGGTGGGGGCGCAGCGGCCGACCCTCGTACGGGACTCCGGTCTCCTTGACCAGGGCGCGCACCTCGTCGGCGAGGCGGTGGAGGCCGGGGAGGTCCCCGGCGACGCCGCTCCACAGGACGCGGTCGTCGAAGGTGCCGCCGCCCCGGAGGGAGAGCGCGAGCGGGGGCCGGGCGGCGGCCAGCGCGGCGAGGGGCGCGTGGAGGCCGGGCACGGTGGCGGTGGGGAGTTCGCCGAGGAAGGCGAGGGTGACGTGCCAGTCCTCGACGCGGTTGCGGCGCAGGTCGGGGTGGGCCGCGTAGGCGGGGGCGAGGGCCCGCGCGAGTTCGTCCTTGGCGTCGTCGGGCGGGGCGAGGGCGATGAAGACGCGGATGGTCGCGGGCGGGGGCGTGTCGTTCACAGATGCTTTCGTACCGTGCCGGGGACCGGGCCGTGCGGGCGGGTCCCCGGCACGGGGGCGGGTACGGGGGCGGGCGCCGCCCCCGTACCGGCGGACCGGTCCGGACGGTTCACCAGTCGCCGTCGGCGATCGGCGCTCCCGGCGGGGGCGACGGCGGGCCGAGGTGCTTGGTCTGGTGCGGGGCGGGCGGGGTCCAGGGGTCGAGGTCGTCGCCGAGCCACTCCCCGACGGGCTTGACGCCGGCGAGGGTGTCGGAGGGGGCGAGGTCGGTGCCGTCCGGGTCGTCGTAGTCGTACCAGGGCAGGCCCGCGCGGGTGTAGGCGGCGCGGTCGGCCGGGGACGGCGGGGGTTCCTCGCCGGTGATGCGGCGCCATTCGGGCGGGGTGACCAGGTGGACGAAGACGCGCGCCTCGGGCGTCGCGGACCAGTCTCCGGCGGGCCGGTCGTCCCGGTAGACCTCCTGGCGCATGGTGCCGCCGGCCCCGACGCCCATCGCGGCG
Organism: Streptomyces termitum; assembly: GCF_014650175.1. GTDB lineage: Bacteria > Actinomycetota > Actinomycetes > Streptomycetales > Streptomycetaceae > Streptomyces > Streptomyces termitum. Next base: position 244,490 of record NZ_BMUL01000009.1, on the reverse strand, counting down.
CCCGCCGCGGGGGGCCCTCCGGCGGGGGCGGCCATCGCCATCGGGGCGCCGTACCCCATGGGGGCCGGGGCGAAGGGCGGCGGGTTCGTGGTGAGGAAGCGGGCCCGCTCCTCGGCGAGCCGCCGCTGTTCCTCGCGCCAGGCGGCGCGCGGCCCGGGGGCGAGGGGGAACGCCTGGAGCTGGAGGCCGCCGACGGTCTCCTCGCCGGTGACCTGGCCCTCGACGGTGGCGCCCATGCCGAGCGGGACGGCGACGAACTGGCGGACGGTGCCCTCGCCGGAGTTGATGCCGTCGAGCCAGGGCTGGCGGGGCAGCACCACGTAGTTCTGCGGGCGGCGGTCGAGGCGGCCGGTCCACTTCTTCCCGGAGATCGCGCAGACCTTGCCGACGCCGACCTGGAGCGCGGTGGGTTCGGCGCTGCCGCCGAAGCTCAGCCACATGGCCTCGCGGAGGTAGACCGGCATCATCACGCCGCCCTTGGCCCGCCACCGCTCGGGCACGGTGTCGGCGTGGTCCTCGACGCGGCGGAGCGGGAAGGTGCCGAGTCCCGGGGGCAGTCCGTGGGTGCCCTTCTCGGGCAGCCGGAGGGTGCGCATGAACCGCACCCGCACCCCGTCGCCCAGCAGCAGGGTGTCCCCTTCGATCCTCGCCTCGTTGACCGCCACCGCGTCTCCTCCCGTTCCGGCTTCTCCGTCCCCCGTTACACGATCGGCCGGGGTGTCCGGTTCCCGTCCCCCGGACCCCGCGGCCGTACGGGTCAGGCGTACGGGTCGAAGTCGACGCACGGGGGCCGGTGGAGGCCGGGCTACGGCGGACGGCGGCCGGTGGAGGCCGGGCCGCGACGGGCCCGCGACAGGCGGGCGGACGGCGGCGGGAATCGCTCGGCTGAAACGGTTCGGCAACCGCCGGGGGCTTCTGGACGTCCTCCCAGCGGAGGACGGGGACGGACCGGAGAGGGGACACGAGGGCGTGGCGCGGCGCGAGCGGAGGCCGGACGGCGGCGGGTGGCGGGCCTGGCGGCGGCGGCCGGGAGCGGGACCGAGGGGGCGGCTGATCGCCCTCCTCGCGGTGCTGACGGCCGCGGTGACGGCCCTGCACCGGTTCGTGCCGAACGCCGGGCCGCGCCTGGGCAGCCTCGTCGAGAACTTCCTGCCCTGGACCGGGGCGCTCGTCCTGGTCCTGGCCCTGTGCGCGCTGGCCCGCCGGGCCCGGGTCGCGCTGGTCGTCCTGCTGCTGCCCGCGGTGGTCTGGGCGGTCCTCTTCGGGCCGCTGCTGCTGCCCGACCCCCCGGTGGAGAAGCGCACGCTGCGCGTCGCGCAGCACAACGTGGCCGACGACAACCCCGACCCGGCCGGCACCGCCCGGACGCTGCTGGCCGCCGACGCCGACCTGATCGCCCTGGAGGAGCTGGTCGAACCGGCGCTCGGCGTCTACCGGAAGGAGCTGGCGGCCCGCTATCCGTACCGGGCCGTGCACGGCACGGTCGGCCTCTGGTCCCGCTACCCGATCACCGCGCACCGGTCGCTGGACATCCGGCCCCGGGGCGTCGACGCCTCCTGGCAGCGGGCGCTGCGGGCCGTGGTGCGCACCCCCGAGGGGGAGACCGCGGTGTACGTGGCCCACCTGCCGTCCGTACGGATCGGGGCCGGCGGGCTGGCCTCGGCACGGCGCGACGAGAGCGCGGCCCGGCTGGGCGCGCTCCTCTCCGCCGAGGAGCTGCGGCGGGTCGTGGTGGCCGGCGACCTCAACGCGACGGTGGACGACCGGGGGATCGCGCCGCTCACCTCCCGGCTGGCCGTGCCGGACCGGGGCTTCGCGCTCAGCTTCCCGGAGCCGTTCCCGGTGGCGCGGATCGACCAGGTCCTCGCGGGCGGCGGCAGCGTCCCCCGCGTCAGCACCCTCCCCTCCACCGGCAGCGACCACCGGCCGCTGCTGGCCCTGATCACCTGGGACGCGCCCGACCGGCGGTAACCCCGGCGCCCCGTGCCGCGAAGGCCGGTGACGGGGGATCGGAAAGGCGCCATTGTTACCCGCCGGACATGCCCGGCAGGTCCGTACCGGCGAGGTCGACGCGCGTAGCGCGGGTGCGTCCGGATGCCGGAAACCTTGGGCCATGGCCTCACTCTTCGAGACGGCGAGGAGCTTCCGCTTCCGTTCACCAGCACAAGCGGAGACGGACCGTCAACCACCTTCCGGAGCTTGGCCGGAAGCGCACTCCCCCTGGTCCGCGCCCCGCGCGCCCCCTGTACCTTCCAGCTGACCCCGCCGCCGACCGGGGCCGTTCCCCCACCCCCCACCCGCGTCCCCGCCGGCCCTTCCCGGCCACGACCGCCCAGCGCATCGCCCCGCCCCTCCGCTCCCCCGGTGGTTCCGCCATGCCCGCACCCCCCGCTCGGCCCCCGACCCCACGCCCCCGGCGGCACGCGCCCCTCCGGCCGTAACCGCCCGCACCCCCGGACGACCCCGTCGCCATCACCCGACGGCCGGTCGCCCCACCGCACCACCGGCGCGTCGACCACCGCCGGGCACGGAACTCGGGGAAGACGGAGAACCACGTGCGATTCCAACTGCTGGGGCCGCTGAGCATCACCGACGGACGGGACCTCGCCGTCCTCCCGCCCTCCAAGCCGACGGCACTGCTCGCCGCGCTGCTCGTCCGGCCGGGCTCCATCGTCTCCACGGAGCGGCTGCGCGGCGCCGTCTGGGGCGAGGAGCAGCCCGCGACCGCCAAGGCCGCGCTCCAGAGCTGCGTGCTGCGGCTGCGGCGCCTCTTCGCGAAGTACGGCATCGAGGACCAGGCCGTGGTGGCGGTGGCCGGCGGCTACCGCATCGACGCCGACGCCGACACCCTCGACCTGCTCCACTTCCGCCGGCTCGTCGAGCGGGCCGCCGACGGCGGCCCCGACTCCGAACTGTCCGGACTGCGCGGCGCGCTCGCCCTCTGGCAGGGCCCGCTGCTCGCCAACGTCCCCTCCGAACTGCTCCACCGGGACGAGGTGCCGCGCCTCGCCGAGGAGCGGCTGCGGGTCCTGGAGCGGGTCGTGGACCTGGAACTGGAACACGGCCGGTGCCGCGAATCCCTCGTCGACCTGTGGGAGGTTACGCGCGTATACCCGGCGCACGAACGGTTCGCCGAACAGTTGGTGACGGCTCTCTACCGGCTCGGCCGGCAGACCGAGGCGCTCGCCGAGTACCGGCGCGTCAAGGAGCACCTGCGCGACCGGCTCGGCGTGGACCCCCGCGCCGAACTCCAGCGGCTCGAACTCGCCATCCTGCGCGGCGAGGACCTCGGTCCTGCCGCCGCCGCGCCGGGTCCGGCCGCCGCCGCGCGGCCCGCCGAGGCGCCCCCCGTGCCGCTCGCGCCCGCCGCCCCGCTGCCCTCGATCCCCGGCTTCACCGGCCGCGCGCCCGAGGTCGCCGCCCTCGCCGGGCTGTTCGGCGGGGACGGGGCCGGCGGGGGCGGCCGGGCCCCGGTCGCGGTGGTCTCCGGCGCCCCCGGCATCGGCAAGACCGCCCTCGCCCTGCACGTCGCCCACCGGGTCGCCGGCCGCCACCCCGGCGGCTGCGCCCTGATCCGGCTGACCGCCCCCGACGGCACCCCGCGCACCGCCGAGGAGGCCGCCGCCGAACTGCGCCGGGCGCTGCCCGAGGGCCCCGGCGCCGGTCCCGCGCTGCTCGTCCTCGACGACGTGGTCCACCCCGACCAGGTCCGGCCGCTGCTCACCGCCCGCCCGGACGCCGCCGCCCTGGTGACCAGCCGGGCCGGGCTCGCCGCGCTGGTCGCCACCCACGGCGGGGCCGTCCTGCGGCTCGGCGCGCTCGCCCCCGAGGAGTCCGAGGCCCTGCTCACCACCGCCCTCGGCCCGGTGCGGACCGCCGCCGAACCCGCCGCCGCGCGGCGGCTCGCCGATGCCTGCGGCCACCATCCGCTGGCCCTGCGGATCGCCGCCGCCCGGCTGCTGACCCGCCCCCGGCTGCGGCTCGCCGACTACACCGACTGGCTCGGGCAGGACCCGGCCGGGCGGCTCAGCCTCGCCGACGACCCCCAGACCTCCGTGCCCCAGCGGCTCGACGAGGCGCTGGGGCGGCTCTCGCCCGCGCTGGCCGAGGCCCACCTGCGCCTTGCGGCCTCCCCGTACGAGCCGCTCACCGGCGAGCGCGCCGCCGAGGTCCTCGGTGTGCCGCCCGAGACGGCGGAGCTGGTCCTCGAACGGCTCCTGGACGCCGGGTTCCTGGAGGAGGGGCTGCCCGGGGCCTTCCGGCCGCACCCGCTGCTGCGCGCGCACGCCCGCCGCCGGACGGCCGCCCCCGCCGGTCCCCCGCAGACCCCGCTCCGGCCGCCCCGGTCCGCCGCCGCCCTGCGCTGACGGCCGCCCGCTCCCCCGCGCGGCGCCCCGGCCCCGCGCGACCCCACCGGCCCCACCCGTACCTCCCGCACCATCCCACCCCGCACGGCGGCCCGGTGACCCCGGGCCGCCGCCCCCGCAACGAGAGGTGTGACGCACGCATGACCTCACCGTCGTACACGGAAGTCGCCGGAACCCGGCCGCGAGTCCGCCGCGATGTCCTGTACACCCGGACGCCGGACGGCGTGATCTTCCACAACGCCGACGGCGGCTTCCGGCTGACCGGCGCCTCCGGCTACCGCTTCGCCACCCTGCTCCTGCCGCACCTGGACGGCGGCCGGACCGTCGACGAGATCTGCGCGGGCTTCGGCGACCGGCAGAAGGCCATGGTGGGCGAGCTGGTGAAGGCCCTGTACGCGCGCGGCTTCGCCCGGCCCGTCCCGGCGCCCGCCGAGCGGCCGGACGCCCCGGCGGTCGAGGCGGCGGCCGCCGCCCGCTTCGCCCCGCAGATCGCCTACGTCGACCACTACGCCGACGAGCCCGAGGCGCGCTTCGCCCGCTTCCGGGGGACCCGGGTCGCGGTGCTCGGCGACGGACCGGCCGCCCGCTGGTGCGTCCTGTCCCTGATCCGCAACGGCTGCGCGGCGGTCGGCGTCGAGGCCGCGCTCGCCGAGGGCACCGGCGCGGACGGCGCCGGGGAGTTCGCCGCCGTCCGCCGGGAGGCCGCCGGACTCGCCGCCGAGGGCTGCCCGGTGGAGCTCTCGGTGCTGCCCGGCGGCACCGGCTGGGCCGCCCACGAGGGGTACGACGTGGTGGTGGCCGCCCTGGGCAGCGGAGGGCCGGGCACCGTGCTCGGGCTGCTGCGCGAGGGCGTCCCCGAGGGCCGGACGCTGCTGCCCGCCTGGCTCTTCGGCGACCGGGCCGTGGTCGGGCCGGTCGCGAACGACTCCGCCACCGCCTGCTGGGCCTGCGCCGCGCTGCGGATGGGCGCGGCCGGGGACGGAGCCGACGCGGCCGCCCTGTGGAGCGGGCTCGCGCTCGGCACCGGGCCGGCGGGGACCGCGCCGGTCGGGCCGCTCGCCGCGATGCTCGGCAACCTCCTCGGCTACGAGGTCTTCCGGCTGGTCACCGGCGCGCTGCCGGCCGAGACCGCCGACCGCGTCCTGGTGCAGCACACCGCCACCCTCGACGTCGCCTCGGAGCCGCTGCGGGTCCACCCGCGCTGCCCCTTCCACCCCGTCCCGGCCGCCCCGCCGGAGCCGGTGGACCTGGCCCTCGCCCCGGCCCGCCCGGTCTTCCTGCCGACGGTGGCCAGCGCGCCCGACGACGACGCGGCGCAGGGGCCGCTGGCCGAGCTGGAGCGGCGGTCCGCGCTGGTCGGGCCGCACGTCGGAGTGTTCACCGGCTACGCGGACGAGACGCTGACGCAGACCCCGCTGAAGGTGGGTTCGGTCACCCTGGGCCTGGGCCCCGGCACCACCCGGACGATCACCGCCTTCGACGTGCACCACACCGCCGGGGCGCGGCTGCGGGCCCTGGACGCGGCGGCGGCCGTCTACGCCGAGCACGTGGTGCCGGGCGTGCCCGCCGGGGCGGCGGACGGGCTCGCGGAGGTGGCCCCGGAGAGCCTGACCGTCTCCTCGGGGACCGGCGGCGCGGGCGCCGTCCGCTGGACGGCGGCGACCTCGCTGCTCACCAAGGAGCCGGTGCGGGTGCCGGCGGGCGCGGTGCGGCCCTTCGGCCCGGACAACGCCGGGCGGCGGTTCGAGCCGACCCGGGCCGGGGCCGGGGCGGGCGGCGACCTGCCGGAGGCGGCGGCGGCCGGGCTGCTCTCGGCGCTGGCCCACGACGCCCTGTGCCGGGCGGTCGCCGGGACCGGCGGGGTGGCCGCGCTGGCGCCGGAGGCGTTCGGCGAGGACCCGGAGCTGACCTTCCTGCTGCGCTCGGCGGCCCTGCTCGGCCTCGGCGTGGAGCTGCTGGACCTGGGCGAGCGGGCCAGGACCGGCGTCTCGGTGGTGCTCGCCCGGACCGCCGGGACCGGCGGCGCGCCGGGCCGGTGGGCGGTGGGCGCGGCGCCGGACCTGGCGGGCGCCGCCTCGGACGCGGTGCGGGACCTGCTCGGCGGCGCCCAGCTCGCCCTGGAGGAGCCCGCGGCGGCGGCCGACGCCGGGGACCCGCTGCTGCGGGACCTGGACCCGGCGCTGATCGCGGTGACCGGCGCGGAGCCGGCCGCCGGGCCGGACGGCGCGGTGGAGTGGACGCGGGTCCTGGAGCGGCTGGCCGAGGCCGGGCGGGACGCCTTCGTGGTGCCCACGCACGCCGCCGACCTGCCGTCGGCGGGCATCCGCACGGTGCGCGTGCTGCTGACCCGGGCGGCCGCCGATGCCTCCTGAGACCGTGGCGCCCCCGGCGGCGCCGGACGGGGCGGTCGGGGCGGCGGCCGCGGCGGCCTTCGCCGGGGCGCTCGCCGCCGCGCTCGCCGAGCTGTCCCCGGCGCCGGTGCAGGTGGCGGTGGCCCCGCTCGGGGTGCGCGACGCGTACGCGGCCGGGGCCGTGGTGGAGCGTCCGGACGGGCGGCTGCCGGTGCGGCTGTACGGGCGGCAGGTCCTGGTGGGCCCGTGGCCGTCGGCCGACGGGGCGCCCGGCTGCGCGACCTGTCTGGAGCGGCGCTGGCAGGGCGTCCGCTCGGTGCCGCTGCGCGAGGGGCTCGAACTGGGCGGCGGGACCCGGGCGGCGGGCGCCTGGCCGTACGGGATCGGCTTCGCGGCGACGGCGGCGGCCGCGCTGGTGGCCGGGCTCGCCGGGCGGGAGCGGGAGCCGGGGCCGTACCCCCGGGTGCGGCTGCTCGACCTGGACGCGCTGACCGTGCGGAGCCATCCGCTGGTGCCGGACCCGGAGTGCCCGGCCTGCGGGCGGCCCGGGGAGGACACCGCCGAAGGGGCGGAGCTGGTGCTGCGGCCGGCGCCGAAGCACCGGCCGGGGGCGTTCCGCACGCGGCGGATCGAGGAGTACGCGCTGCCGGTGGACGCCTTCGCCAATCCGCACTGGGGGGCGGTCGGCCCGTCGGTCGTCTTCGACGTGGCGTCCGCCACGACCTCGGCCACGGTCGGCTGCTTCTCGACCCGTTCGGGCGACTACCTGCGGGAGACGTTCTGGGGCGGGCACGCCGACACGTACGACCGCAGCCGGTCCATCGGGGTGCTTGAGGGGCTGGAGCGGTACGCGGGGATGCGGGCGCGGTCCCGTCCGGCGCGGCTGACGGCCTCCCTGGACGCGCTGGGCCCGGACGCCGTCGATCCGCGGGAGACGGGCCTGTACGCGGCGGCGTTCTACACGGAGAACCCCCGGGTGACGCCCTTCTCGGCGGACCGGCCGATCCCGTGGGTGTGGGGCTGGTCGCTGCGGGACGCCCGGCCCCGGCCGGTGCCGGAGGTGCTGGCGTACTACCACGCGCCCGGTCTGGAGCACCGGTTCGTGCAGGAGAGCTCCAACGGCTGCGCCTCCGGCGGCAGTCTGGAGGAGGCCGTGTACTTCGGCCTGATGGAGGTGGTGGAGCGGGACGCGTTCCTGCTCGCCTGGTACGGGCAGGTGCCGCTGCGCGAGATCGACCCGGCGACCAGCGCCCGCCGCTCCACCCGGCACATGGTGGACCGGCTGGCGATGTACGGCTACCGGGCGCGGTTCTTCGACACCCGGATCGGTTTCCCGGTGCCGGTGGTGACCGCGTGCGCGGAGCGGTTCGACGGCGGCACGGGCCGGATGTGCTTCGGCGCGGGCGCCGGGCTCGATCCGGAGTCGGCGCTCGACTCGGCGCTGTGCGAGATCGCCACCGACGCGGTCAACCTGGTCGGCAGGACCCGGCGCGACGAGCCCCGGCTGCGGGCGATGGCCGCCGACTTCGACCGGGTGACGAGCCTGCACGACCATCCGATCCTGTACGGCGTCCCGGAGATGGGCCGGTACGCCGACTTCCTGCTGCGGCCCGCTCGGCCGCGCCCGCCGCTGGCCGTCGCGGACCTGGCGTGGCCTGACGCGGACGGGGCGGTCTCCTCCCCCGACCTGCGCGCGGACCTGCTGCGCGCGGTGGGGGCGGTGACGGCGGCCGGTTTCGACGTGGTGGTCGTCGACCAGACCCTGCCCGAGCAGCGGGCGCTCGGCCTGCACACGGTGAAGGTGCTGGTGCCCGGTCTGCTGCCGATCGACTTCGGCTGGGCGCGGCAGCGCGCCCGCCACCTGCCCCGGATGCGGACGGTGCTCGGTCCCGCCGGGCTCAATCCCGCTCCCCACCCGTTCCCGTGAGCCGGCCCGTCCGTCCCGCACGCCATCCGAAAGGGGGCCGACCCCATGGGGTACGCCCATGAGTACGCCGACGCCGTGCTGCACCGCGGCCGCGTCCCGATGGATCCCGCCGACTTCGTCCCCGACTGGGCGGACGCCCCGCGCCGGGGGAAGTTCTATCCCGGTACGGAGGCGTACGCGCTGCCCGCCGGCGAGGGGGCCGCGCCGGTGGCGCCCGGTCTGCTGCCCGGTGCGCCCGCCGCCCCGGCCGGCGGGGGTTTCACGCTGCCGCTGCTGGCCGCGATGCTGAAGGACTCGTACGGTCTGACCGGGCGGCGGCTCGGCGTCCAGGCCAACAGCGACCTGCCCGGTCTGCCGCTGTACCCGCACGCCAACTGGTCGCGGGGCACGGCGGGCGGCGGCGGGCTCTACCCGGTGGCCGTGCACTGGGCCTCGGGCCCGTCCGGTCCGCTCGTCCCCGGCGTCCACCACTACGACGTGCACCACCACGCCGTGCGGCGGGTGCTGACCGGGGACGTGACGGCCCGGGTGCGGGAGGCGCTGGGTCCGGACGCCCCGGCGTGGGCGCGGGAGACCGACCAGTACCTGCTGCTCGGGGTGAAGTACTGGCAGAACACGTTCAAGTACAACAGCTTCGGTTTCCACGTGGTCTGCACCGACGTGGGCACGCTCGTGCAGAGCTGGCGGGTGTGGGCGGCGGCGCACGGCCTGGAGGCGGCGCCGGTGTTCTGGTTCGACGAGCCCCGGCTGAACGGGCTGCTCGGCACCGACGGCGAGGAGGAGTCCGTCTTCGCGGTGGTGCCGCTGCGCTGGGCGGGTGCCGGGCGGCCGTCCGGCGCGGCCCCGGCGGGGCCCGATCCGGCCGTCCGCCACCGGGACCTGGAGCGGTCCCGCGTCCTGATCGGCTTCCCGACCGTGCGGGCGATGCACGCGGCGACGGCGGCCGGGGCGGACGTCCGGCCCGCGCCGGGCGCGCTCGCGGCGGCGGCCGTCGGTCCGCTGCCGGCCGGCGGGGAGCGGACGGTCCTGCCCGCGCCGGTCCTGCCGGAGGTGCCGGTGCGGCGGGTGCTGCGGGAGCGGCGGTCCAGCTTCGGGCGGTTCGACGCGGCCCGGCCGGTGACGCCCGCCGAGCTGTCGGCGGTCCTCGCGGCCTGCGCGGCGGCCTCGCTCGGCGGCGAGGGCGCGGCCCCCGAGGGGGCGGCGCTGACCCGGCTGTACGTCTTCGTCAACCACGTGGCGGGGATCGCTCCGGGGGCGTACGGCTACGAGCCCGCGACGGGCGAGCTGGTGCTCCTGGTGCCCGGCGCGCAGGGCGACTTCCTCCAGGAGAACTACTTCCTCGCCAACTACAACCTGGAGCGGGCGGGCGCCGTGGTGGTGCCGACGGTCCGCACCGCGGCGGTCCTGGACGCGGTCGGCGACCGCGGCTACCGGATCGCGGTCGGCACCGCCGGGGCGGTGGCCCAGGGCTTCTACCTGGCGGCGTCGGCGCTGGGGGTGGGGGCGGGCGTGGCCCTCGGCTTCGACAACGTCTCCTTCGTCGAGCGGCTCGGCCTGGGCGGCGGCGACGAGGCGCCGCTGCTGATCATGCCGCTGGGGCACGAGCGGCCCTGGCCCGCCGACTTCCGTCACGAGATCGCCTGAGGGGGCGCGATGACCCAGCGGACAGCGGGGACAGAGGCGGTGGCTCCGGCCGCCGCGTGGGAGGTCGGCCGGCGGTTCCTGCTGCGGGCCGGCGGGCTCCCGGTGGAGACCGTGCGGGGGCTGCGCGCCCCGGGCGCGCTGGCCTGGGCCGACGAGGTGCTGGCCCACGAGGGGCGGCTGGCCGGTGAGGGGGCGGCGCTGAGCGAGGTGCTGCACGCGCTGGTCGAGGCGGCCGACGCGGCCGGGGACGGGCCCCGGCGGGCCCTGCTGGCGCTGCGCCGGCAGGTGTTCAACAACCGGCTGCCGGGCGATCCGGGCGCCGCCGAGGCGCTGGTGGCCGGGCTCGATCCGGCGGCCGGGGCCCGGCTGGGCGCCTGGCTGAAGGACCGGGTGCGGTACGGGGAGCTGCTGGCCGAGGGGCCGGGGCTGCTCGCCGGGGAGGTGCGGGAGGCCCGGGGCGCGCTGCGGGCCGCGCTCGCCGACGACCGGCTGCGGGCCGGGCTGCTGCTGGCCTCGCCGGTGCTGGAGTCGCGGCTCGACGCCTATCTGGCGGACCGGGCGGAGGTGCCGGGGAAGCGGCTGCGGAAGGTCGAGCGGTCGGCGCTGACGTACCTGTACCGGACGGCGTGCAAGACGAGTCCGTTCAGCACGCTGACGCCGGTGGCGTCCGGGGTGTTCGCGGCGGGCGCGGATCCGGGCGGGCGGCTCGCGCTCGCCCCGGAGTGGACGGGGCACGTGCGCCTCAGCGTGGTGGCGCTGGCGCGGATCGCGGAGCTGATCCTGGCCGATCCGGTGCTGCGGCGGGACCTGACGGTGGTGGTGTCGCCGGGCTGGGACCGGGACGAGGACCGGGTCCGGTACGTCCGGCAGTGGGTGACGGCCGGGGACGACGGCGCGGCCGTCACCTTCGACGCCGTCCGCGACCGGCTGTTCTACCTGCGCGGCAGCGGGGTCCTGGACCGGCTGCTCGACGTGCTGGGCACTCGGGAGGGGCTGCGGCTGCGGGACCTGGTGGAGTGGCTGCGCCGGGAGCACGGGGCGGAGCGGGCGGAGTGCGAGCGGTACGCGGCGGCCCTGCTCCAGCTGGGCATGGTGCAGGTGCCGGCGCTGCGGACCGACGTGCACAGCCCGGATCCGCTGCGCTCCTTCCAGGAGGCGCTGCGGGGGATCGGCGCGGCGTGGGCGGACGCGGTCGCGGACGGGCTGGACGGTCCGGCCGCGTGCCTGGCCGCCTATCCGGGGGCGGACCCCGCCGAGCGGCGGGCGCTGGCGCGGGCGCTGCGGGAGGCGCTGCTCGACGTGCAGCGGGGGCTGGGCGCGGAGGATCCGGCGCTGCCGAGGACGCTGCTGTACGAGGACGTGAGCGCGGGCGGCGCGGTGGCGGCGGCGCCGGAGCTGCTGGGCGGGGAGACGGGCCGGGCGCTGCGGCGGGTCGAGGGGGTGCTGCCGCTGTTCGACCTGACGCTGCCGCACCGGATCACCCTGCGCGGCTTCTTCCTGGCCCGGTACGGGCGGGGCGGGCGCTGCGACGACCTGCTGGGCCTGGTGCACGACTTCCACGAGGACCTGTTCGACCAGTACCTGTCGTTCACCGCGCGGCGGACGCCGTTCGCGGCGGACGGCTCGTACGTACCGGAGGAGAACTGGCTGGGGCAGCCCGCGCTGCGCTCCCTGGACGCGGCGCGGCGGCGGTTCGCGGCCGGGATGCGGGAGGCGTGGGAGCGGGACGGCGCGGCGGAGGAGCTGCGGGTCCCGGCGGAGCTGCTGGCCGGGGTGGCGGAGGAACTGGGCGCGCGGGACGCGGAGTTCGTACCGCGGAGCCATCATGTGCAGGTCGATCTGGGCGGGGGGTCGCCGCGGGTGGTCCTGAACCGCTCGTACGGCGGCCTCGCGTTCCCCTTCAGCCGGTTCACCCACGTGTACGACGGGGAGGACGGGTCCGGCGGCTTCTCGGCGGCGCTGCGCGAGGAGCTGCGGGCCCGGCAGCCCGAGGGGGCGGTCTTCGCGGAGCTGACCGGCGGCCCGGTGACCAGCAACCTCAATCTGCACGGGCGGCTGACGGACCACCAGATCGTGTGTCCGGGCGAGACTTCCACGGTGCCGGAGGAGGCGCGGATCGGGCTGGACGACCTGTATCTGGTCCACGAGGAGGAGACGGACCGGCTGGTGCTGCGCTCGCGCCGGCTGGGGGTCCGGGTGATCCCGGTCTACCTGGGCTATCTGGTGCCGGTGGCGCTGCCGGAGATCCCGCGCACCCTGCTGCTGCTGTCGCCGAGCACGATGACGCCGGCGGACGTGTGGGGCGGGGTGCCGGAGGGTCCGGCGGACGGCGGGGTGACCCGCAGGCCCCGGGTGGTGCACGACGGGGTGGTGCTGGCGCGCCGGGAGTGGACGGCGGGCACGGAGGTGCTGCCGGCGCGGGTGCCGGGCGGCGAGGAGTCGGCGTGGTGGCTGGAGTGGCGGCGCTGGCAGCGCGCGCACGGGCTGCCGGACCGGGTCTTCGCGACGCCGCTGCGGGACGGGCGGCGGGTGCCGGGCGCCAAGCCGCTGTTCGTGGACTTCGCGAGTCCGCTGTCGCTGACCGCCTTCGACGCGCTCCTGGAGCGGGAGCCGGGGGCGGCGGTGGCGCTGCGGGAGATGCTGCCGTCCGAGGACGGGCTGCACGTGGTGTCCGGCGGGGGGCACCACGTGGCCGAGCTGGCCGTCGAGACCTTCACCTCCGCCTCCCCCGCTCCCTTCGCCCCCACGGCCTTTGAGGACGGTCCGTCATGTCCGAACTGATCACCACGCCCGCCGCCCCCGGTCCGGACTCCGCCGGGGAGCCCGGCCCGTGGCTGGCGCTGCACGTCTTCTATGCGGCGAGTCCGCGCCCGATGCTGGTGGACTGCGTGCGCCCGCTGGTGGCGCGGCTGTCCGAGGAGGGGCTGCTCGCCGGGTACTTCTTCATCAACTACTGGCTGGAGGGGCCGCACGTGCGGCTGCGGCTGCGGCCGTCGAGCCCGGCGGCCGCCGAGGAGGTGCGGCGGCGGGCCGAGCAGGCGCTGTCCGGCTTCCTGAGGACCCGGCCGGCGCTGTACGAGGTCGACTCGGGCTTCCTGAAGGACTTCTACAACTCGCTGTTCGACATCGAGTTCCCCGGCGAGGACCGGACCCGGTTCATGGGCGAGGACGGCCGGATGCGGCTGCGGCCCAACAACTCCTTCCGCGAGGAGCCGTACGCCCCCGAGTACGCCAAGTACGGCGGTCCGGCCGGGGTGGAGCTGGCGGAGTGGCACTTCCGGCACTCCAGCGACCTGGTGGTGGACGCGTTCCGGACGATGAACCTGCACCTGCGGACGGTGCTGCTGGGGACCTCGGCGCAGCTGATGATGGTGATGGCGAGCTGCTTCCTGCCGGAGGAGGAGCGGCTCGGCGACTACCTGGACGGCTACTACCGCTTCTGGCACCGGGCGTTCCCGGACACGGGCTTCATCGGCTCGGAGGAGTACGAGCGCGGCTACGCGGAGCTGGCGCCCCCGCTGGGCCGCCGGTTCGCGGCGGTCCGGGCGGCGGTGGCGGCGCGGGAGCTGAAGCGGCTGCCGTCCTTCCTGCGCGGCTGGGCGGAGCACTGCCTGGAGCTGCGGTCCCGGGTGGAGGAGCTGACGGCCCGGGGCGAGCTGTGCTTCCCGGTGTGGGAGGGGCCGGCCCGGGAGGACACCGGGCAGGAGCGGACGGAGCCGGCGGACGCGCCGCCGCTCGTGCCGCTGACGGACGTGTCGGCGGTGCTGCCCCGGCTGCTCTCCCCGTACATGCACATGACCAACAACCGGCTGCACGTGACGATCAGGGACGAGGCGTACCTCTCCTTCGTCCTGGGCAGGGTGCTGCGGGAGGGCGTGCCGGGGACCGGTCCGGACGCCGGGGCGCGGGACGTGCCGGGCGCCGGGGCGGGCGGCCCGGGGAGAGGGGCGGGTGCGTGACGGCCGCCTCCCCGTCCCCGTCCGCCGCCGTCCGGGCCTACCGGCCGGCGCTGCGGGAGGGCGTGCGCTTCAGCCCGGCGCTGCTGCGCGGTCCGCGCACCGTGCGGCTGATCCGGCACCCCGTCACCGGGTCCGCCTTCGAGGTCGGCGAGAAGGAGCACTTCCTCATCTCCCGGCTCGACGGCACCCGGAACCTCGACGACCTGGCGCCCGTGTACGCGGAGCGGTTCGGGCGGCGGCTCGGCGAGGAGCACTGGACCCGGCTGCTCGGTCTGCTGGGCACCCGGGGGCTGTTGGAAGGGGCGCCCGATCCGGCGCCGCCCGTGCCGGAGCCCGCGCCGCCGAACACCTTCTGGCGGGGCAGCCGGCCGATGGTGCGGGACGCCGGGGCGACGACGGCCCGGCTGCACCGGGCGCTGCGGCCGCTGCTGCGCCCGGTGGTCCAACTGCCCCTGTGCGCCGCCGTACTGGCCCTGCTGGTGCTGCTGGCGGCGGAGGCGGGGCCGCTGATCGGGGCGGCGGGCGAGCTGACCGGGCAGCCGGCCGCGGTCGCCGGGATCGCCCTCTTCCTGTGGTTCAGCATCACCGCGCACGAGCTGGCGCACGGGGTCGCGGCCCGGCACCACGGCGGGCACGTCACCGAGATCGGCCTCAAGTGGCGGCTGCCGGGCGCGCTGCTCTACTGCACGGTGGAGGACTACCTGTTCCTGCCGGGGCTGCGGGCCAAGCTGGTCGTCGCGGGGGCGGGGGCGTATCTGAACCTGCTGCTCCTGGTGCCGTTCGGGGTGGTGTGGACGCTGCTGCCCGAGGGGGCGGCGGAGCGGCCGTTCGTCGCCGGGCTGCTGCTGCTCGGCGCGATCCAGGGGCTGGGCAATCTGGTGCCGCTGCCGCCGCTCGACGGCTACCGGATGCTCGGCCAGCTCCTCGGCACCGCCCGGCTCGCCCCGGAGACCCGGGCCTATCTGGCGCTGCGGCGCGGCGGGCGGGCGGCGGTGGCCGCCTATCCGGCGCGGGCCCGCCGGCTCTATCCGGCGTACGCGGCCGCGGCCGTGCTCCTGGTGCTGCTGGCGGCGGGCGGCACCGCCGTCCTCCTCTTCCTGCTGCTCCGCTGAACCCCGACCGCTCCTCTTCTCCTCCCTGATCCGAAGGACACCACGCACCACATGAGTGAGGTACAGGCCATGTCATCCGCATCCGCCACCACGGGCGGTCCGCCGCCCGCCGTCCGGGTCGAGGGGGTCTCCAAGCGGTACGGGGACCGGCTCGCGGTGGACGGCGTCCGTCTGGAGATCCGTCCGGGCGAGTTCTTCGGCCTGCTGGGGCCGAACGGCGCGGGCAAGTCCACCCTGATCGAGATCATGGAGGGGCTGCGCCGGGCCGACAGCGGCACGGTGGCCCTCTTCGGCCGTCCGCCGTGGCCCCGCGACACCTCCCTGCTGCCCCGGATCGGGGTGCAGACGCAGTCCTCGGCGTTCTTCGTGCGGCAGACGGCGCACGAGCACCTGCGCACCGTCGCCGCCCTGTACGGCGCCCCGCGCGGGGCCGTCGACCGGACCCTGGAGGCGGTCGGGCTGACCGGGCAGCGAAAGGTCCGGGTGGAGGCGCTCTCCGGCGGGCAGCGGCAGCGGCTGGCCATCGCCTCGGCGCTGGTCCACGGCCCCGAGCTGATCTTCCTGGACGAGCCGACGGCCGCGCTCGACCCGCAGGCCCGGCGGGACCTGTGGGAGGTGCTGCGCGGGCTGAAGGCGGAGGGCCGCACGATCGTCTACACCACCCACCACCTGGACGAGGCGGAGGCGCTCTGCGACCGCATCGCCATCCTCGTGGACGGCCGGATCGCGGTCACCGACTCGCCGCACAACCTGGTGACGGCCTCGCGCGCGCCGAGCCGGGTGCTGCTGCCGCTGGGCCTGCTCGACGCGGAGCGGGCGGCGGCGGTCGAGGGCGTGGAGCGGGTGGACGTGCAGGGCGGTTCGCTGGTCCTGGAGACCCACACCGTGGGGCAGGTGCTCTCCGCCGTCGACCGGATCTCCGGCCTGGACGGGGTGCAGACCCGCACCGCGAGCCTGGAGGACGTCTACCTGGACCTGACCTCCCGCCTCTCCGGGACCGCCGCGGCGGCCCCGGCCCCCGCCGAGACCACGGAGCCGTGACCATGAGCGCCTACGCCGCACTGACCGGGGCCGGGTACCGCGCCCAGGTCCGCGACAAGACCACCCTCTTCTTCACCTTCGCCTTCCCGCTGCTGTTCCTCGTCGTCTTCGGCCTGATCTTCAAGGGGCAGGCGGTGGAGGAGAGCGGGCTCTCCTACCTGTCGTACACGGCGGCCGGGGTGCTGTCCTGGGGCGTGGCCAACGCGGCCGTGTTCGGGATCGCGTTCACGCTGATGCAGTGGCGGTCGGACGACATCCTGCGGCTGATCCGGATGTCCCCGGCGCCGCTGTCGGCGGTGATCGGCTCCCGGTACGTCATCGCGCTGGTGGTCGGCGCCGTGCAGTCGCTCCTCTTCGTCGGGGTGGCGATGCTGCCGGTCTTCGGCCTGGAACCGGCCTCCGGCTGGCCGCTGCTGGTCCCGGTGCTGGCGCTGGGGGTGACGACCTTCCTGCTGCTCGGGGTGATCATCGGCTCCTTCGCGAACACCCCGGAGTCGGTGGCCGCGGTCGCCAACTTCCTGATGCTGCCGATGGCCTTCCTGTCCGGCTCGTTCTTCCCGCTGGACTCGATGCCGGGGTGGCTCCAGAAGGTGTCCCTGGTGATGCCGCTGCGCTATCTCAACGACGCCGTCTCGCACGCGCTGGCCGGCCGGGGCGACGCCTCGGACGTGTGGACGGGCTGCGCGGGGCTGCTGGTGTTCGCGGTGGTCTTCGGCGCGGTCGCGGTGAAGACCTTCCGCTGGACGAGGTCCTCGTGAGCGCCCCGGCGGCGGCGCCCGCCCTGCCGATGGACCCGGCGCGGGCCGCGCTGCGGGCGGCCCTCGGCGCACGGCTCGGTACGGACCTGCCGGTGGTGCCGGTCGGCGCCACCGACGCCGGCGCGCCGCTCGGCGGGCCGGGCGCCCCCGACCCGTGGGCGGCCGAGCGGGCCGGGGCGCTGGTGCACCTCACCGCCTCCGCCGTGCTCGTCGGCCCGTGGGGCGGCGACGGCACCGCGCCCGCCTGCGGGCGGTGCCTGGCGCTGCGCTGGCAGCGGCTGCGCAGCCGCAGCGAGCGGGACGCCCTGGAGACCGGCGGCCCCGAGGGGCCGCGTCCGGCCGGGAGCTGGCCGGTGGTCACCGACCACGCGCACGACGCGGTCGCGGCGGTCTGCCAGGCGGTCCTGGACGGTCCCGGGCCCGCCTCCCCGGCGGCCTCGGCGGCGGACCGGGCGCTGCCCCGGGTGACCCGGATCGACCTGGCGACGCTCGCGGTGCGGACGTATCCGCTGCTCGCCGATCCGCTCTGCCCGGACTGCGCGCCCGCCCCGGCGGATCCGGCGCCGCGCCCGGTGGAGCTGGTGGA
The DNA here is from genome assembly GCF_014650175.1 of Streptomyces termitum. Lineage (GTDB taxonomy): Bacteria > Actinomycetota > Actinomycetes > Streptomycetales > Streptomycetaceae > Streptomyces > Streptomyces termitum. The sequence goes on along the minus strand of NZ_BMUL01000009.1, from coordinate 226,745 downwards.
GCGGCGCAAGCCGGACCCGGGCCGCTACCGGCTGCGGCCGGCCGCCTCGTACCCGCTGCCGGAGGAGGCGCTGGCCAATCCGGTGTGCGGGGCGCTGGGCGGCGGGACCTGGCTGAGCGTCACCTCGCCGACGACCGCGCCGGTCGCGGGCAGCGTCTTCGTGCGCGGCTACGCGGGCCTGAACGACGTGACGTGGAGCGGGCAGGAGAACGCCTTCTCGACCAGCCGGACGCTGGCCTTCCTGGAGGGGCTCGAACGGTACGCGGGCACCCACCGGCGCGGCCCGCGCTCCCCGGTCACCGGGTCCTGGCGGGAGCTGCGGGACCGGGCGGTCGATCCGGCCGCGTGCGGCTTCTACGAGGAGCGGACCTACCGGGAGGACCCGCTGGTCGAGCCCTTCGACCCGGACCGGGCGATCCCCTGGGAGTGGGGCTGGTCGCTGCGCGACGAGCGGCCGGTCCTGGTGCCGTCCCGGCTGGTCTACTACAGCGCGGGGCTCCAGGCCGACAACTTCGTCTTCGAGTGCTCCAACGGCTGCGCGATCGGCGGCAGCCTGGAGGAGGCGGTGCTCGGCGGGCTCCTCGAACTGATCGAGCGGGACGCCTTCCTGAACGCCTGGTACGGGGCGGCCCGGCTGCCCTCGGTGGACCTGGCGACGGTCGGCGGGGCGTCGGCGGCGATGGCGGAGCGGGCCGCGCTCCAGGGCTACGACGTGCGGGTGCTGGACGGCCGGATCGACCTGCCGGTGCCGGTGGGGATCGCGGTGGCGGTGCGGCGGGACGGCGGCGAGGGGCTGCTGTCCTTCGCGGCGGCGTCCTCGCTCGACCCCCGTTCCGCGGTGGAGGGCGCCCTGTCGGAGGTCCTCACCTACATCCCGCACCTGTCCCGGCAGACCCGGGAGCGGCGGGCCGAGCTGGAGGCGATGGCCGACGACTTCGACCGGGTGCGCCACCTGAAGGACCACGCGCAGCTGTACGGGCTGCCGCGGATGGCGGAGCACGCGCGGGCCTTCCTGGAGCCGCTCGGGGAGCGCTCCTTCGGGGAGACGTACCGGGAGTGGGAGGAGACGGGCCGGCCCCGGACGCTGGACCTGCGCGACGACCTGCGGGTGGTGGTCGGCGCGCTGGCGGGCGCCGGGCACGACGTGGTCGTGGTGGACCAGACGACGCCGGAGCAGGAGCGGATGGGGCTGCGGACGGTGAGCACGCTGGTGCCGGGGCTGCTGCCGATCGACTTCGGCTGGAACCGGCAGCGGGCGCCGCTGCTGCCCCGGCTGCGGACGGCGCTGCGGCGCGGCGGGCACCGGGCGGCGGACCTGACGGACGCCGAGATCCACCGGGTGCCGCACCCCTTCCCGTAACCGCGCGGTCCCGCGCGGTCCGCCGGCCGCGCGGGAACACGGGTGCGCCCGGTGTCCTCGGGAAGGAGACACCGGGCGCGCGCGTCGGCCCCTGGGAAGGGGTCAGGCGGAGCAGGAGGTGGTGCTGGTGGTGGAGGAGCAGGTCGAGGTGGAGCTGGTGCTGGTGGAACCGGCCAGCACGACCTCGCTGGCGTCCGAGTAGTCGGAGATCTCGAAGGTCTCGGCCTCCAGCTCCAGGATCTCGTCGGCGAGGGTGCTCAGGTCCTTGTTCATGACGCCTCCGGAAGGTCCGCGTCCCCGGTGAGGGGGCCGCCGTGTGGGTGACTCCTCCATTGGAGCGCCCGCCGCTCACCGTTCGGCCCGCCGTCCGCTCGCACATCGCTGGCGCGCGGCGCGTGCGATCGGTCAGTGCCGGCGCCCGCGCCCCCTCACGCGTACAAGCCCGCGCCCCCCTCATGCGTACAAGAAGGAGAACCGTGTCCCCGTCCCCGCTGCTCGCCCTGGCCGGTGAGGTGCTCCGGCCGGCCCTGACGCTCTACCTGGACGTCCACTCCGCGCCGGAGCTGTCCGGCGCGGAGGAGCGGACGGCCGGGGTGTTCGGCGACCGGCTCGCCGCGCTGGGCCTGGAGGTGGCCCGGGGCGTCGGCGGCCACGGCGTGGTCGGGGTGCTGCGCAACGGCCCCGGGCCCCGGGTCCTGCTCCGGGCCGAGCTGGACGCGCTGCCGCTGGAGGAGCGGACGGGGCTGCCGTACGCGAGCGGGAACGGCGCCGCGCACGCCTGCGGGCACGACCTGCACCTGGCGGCGGCGGCCGGGGCGGCGGAGCTGCTGGTCCGGACGGCCCCTCGGTGGCGGGGCACGCTGGTGGTGCTCGGGCAGCCCGCCGAGGAGACCCTGACCGGGGCGCGGGCGGTGCTGGACGACGGGCTGTACGAGCGGTTCGGGGTGCCGGACGCGGTGCTGGCGCAGCACGCGGCGCCGCTGCCGGCCGGAATGGTCGCGCACGGCACCCCGCGCGCGCCGGTGACGGCGGCGAGCACCGCCCTGGAGGTGGTGGTGCACGGGCGGGGCGGGCACGCGGGCACCCCGCAGCTGACGGTGGACCCGGTGGTGACGGCGGCGGCGATCGTGCTGCGGCTCCAGTCGGTGGTGGCCCGGGAGACCGCGCCGGGCGAGCACGTGACGGTCACGGTCGGCACGGTGCGGGCGGGCACGGCGGTGAACGTGGTGCCGGACACGGCCGTCCTCGGCATCGGGGTGCGGGCGCTGACGGACGCGGCGCTGGACCGGGCGGTGGCGGCGGTGGAGCGGATCGTCCGGGGCGAGTGCGCGGTGTCGGGCTGTCCGCGCGAGCCGGAGGTGCGGGTGGTGTCGCGGGCCCCGGCGCTGTGGGGCGATCCGGCGGCGACGGCGGCGGTCCGCGCCGCGCACACCGGGCTGTTCGGCGCGGAGCGGGTGGCGGACTGGCCGCCGTCACTGGCCTCGGAGGACTGCGCGCTGCTCGGGGCCGGGGGCGCGGTGCCGGTGGTGTACTGGATGACGGGGGTGGCGGGGCCGCGCCAGTGGGCGGCGACGGGCGGCCGGGTCCCGCCCAACCACTCCCCCGCCTTCGCCCCGGACGTCCGTACGGCCCTGTCCCCGGCGATCGCGGCCCTGACGGCGGCGGCCCTCGACCGGCTGGCGGCCTGACGGCGGGGCGGCGGACCGGGCGGGCGGGGCGGGCAGACGGGCAGGCGGGCCCCCGATCCGTCGGACGCGGGACGGGAAGATCACCCCACGTTGCATAGCCATGCGGATTCATGCATACTATTGCCATGTCCAAGGTTCTCACCTCCCTTCCCGTCGGCGAGCGCGTCGGCATCGCCTTCTCCGGTGGTCTCGACACCTCCGTCGCGGTCGCGTGGATGCGTGACAAGGGCGCGGTCCCCTGCACGTACACCGCCGACATCGGCCAGTACGACGAGCCCGACATCGCCTCGGTGCCCGGGCGCGCCCAGACCTACGGCGCCGAGGTGGCCCGTCTGGTCGACTGCCGCGCCGCGCTGGTCGAGGAGGGGCTGGCCGCGCTCACCTGCGGCGCCTTCCACATCCGCTCCGGCGGCCGGGCCTACTTCAACACCACCCCGCTGGGCCGCGCCGTCACCGGCACCCTCCTGGTGCGGGCGATGATGGAGGACGACGTCCAGATCTGGGGCGACGGCTCGACCTTCAAGGGCAACGACATCGAGCGGTTCTACCGCTACGGCCTGCTGGCCAACCCGCACCTGCGGATCTACAAGCCGTGGCTGGACGCCGACTTCGTCACCGAGCTCGGCGGCCGCAAGGAGATGTCGGAGTGGCTCGTCGCCCACGACCTCCCCTACCGGGACTCCACCGAGAAGGCGTACTCCACCGACGCCAACATCTGGGGCGCCACCCACGAGGCGAAGACCCTGGAGCACCTGGACACCGGCGTCGAGACCGTCGACCCGATCATGGGCGTCCGCTTCTGGGACCCGTCGGTCGAGATCGCCCCCGAGGACGTCACGATCGGCTTCGAGCAGGGCCGCCCGGTGACCATCAACGGCAAGGAGTTCGGCTCCGCCGTCGACCTGGTCATGGAGGCCAACGCCATCGGCGGCCGGCACGGCCTGGGCATGTCCGACCAGATCGAGAACCGGATCATCGAGGCCAAGAGCCGCGGCATCTACGAGGCGCCCGGCATGGCGCTGCTGCACGCCGCCTACGAGCGCCTCGTCAACGCCATCCACAACGAGGACACCCTCGCCCAGTACCACAACGAGGGCCGCCGGCTCGGCCGCCTCATGTACGAGGGCCGCTGGCTGGACCCGCAGGCGCTGATGATCCGCGAGTCGCTCCAGCGCTGGGTCGGCGCGGCCGTGACCGGCGAGGTCACCCTGCGGCTGCGGCGCGGCGAGGACTACTCGATCCTCGACACCACGGGCCCGGCCTTCAGCTACCACCCGGACAAGCTCTCCATGGAGCGCACCGAGGACTCCGCCTTCGGCCCGCTGGACCGGATCGGCCAGCTGACCATGCGGAACCTCGACATCGCCGACTCCCGCGCCAAGCTGGAGCAGTACGCGGGCATCGGCCTGATCGGCACCGGCAGCCCGGCCATCGGCGCCGCGCAGGCCGCCGCCACCGGTCTGATCGGCTCGCTCACCGAGGGCGGCGCCGAGGTCATCGCCTCGCGCGGCGAGACCCCCGACAGCGAGGAGACGGCGCTCGACCGCGCCGCCATGGAGACCGGCACCGACTAGCCCCCTCCCCCCTGTCCCCCGCCCGTGGGCCGACCCGGAACTCCGGGCCGGCCCACGGCCGTTCGGACGCGGAACCGCTCGGCCGCCGTGCCATTCGGCCGTAGGCCCGTTCAGCTGTAGGCCCGTTCGGCCGCCGTGCCGTTCGGCCGTCGGTCGAGCAGAAGATCGGGCCGGGAGTGGACGCCCAGGTCCATGAGGTCGGAGCCGCAGTGGTCGATGACGTGCTGGAGCGCCCGCGCGTACGCCTTCCCGGTGCACTCCCCCTCGGCGTCGGCGCCCCTCCACATCATGCCGGACGGCACCGACGACGCCCCCTCGGCCGGGGGCCGAGGGGGCGTCGCGGGGAGGTGACGGGAGGTCAGCTCGCGGCGAGCATCTCCAGCGTGTCGATGACGCGGTTGGAGAAGCCCCACTCGTTGTCGTACCAGGCGACGACCTTGACGTGGCGGCCGTCGACGCGGGTCAGGGCGGCGTCGAAGATCGAGGAGTGCGGGTTGCCGGTGATGTCGGAGGAGACCAGCTCGTCCTCCGAGTACTCCAGGACACCGGCGAGCTTGCCCTCGGCGGCCGTGCGGTAGGCGTCGAGGATCTGCTCGCGGGTGACCTCGCGGGCGACGGTCGTGTTGAGCTCGACGATCGAGCCGACCGGCACGGGCACGCGGATCGAGTCGCCGGACAGCTTGCCGTCCAGCTGCGGCAGGACCAGGCCGATGGCCTTGGCGGCACCGGTGCTGGTGGGCACGATGTTGACGGCGGCGTTGCGGGCGCGGCGGGCGTCGCGGTGCGGGCCGTCCTGGAGGTTCTGCTCCTGGGTGTAGGCGTGCACGGTCGTCATGAAGCCGTGCTCGATGCCAGCCAGCTCGTCGAGGACGGCGGCCAGCGGGGCGAGCGCGTTGGTGGTGCAGGAGGCGTTCGAGACGATCGTGTGCAGCTCGGCGTCGTACGTGTCGCTGTTCACGCCGTACGCGAGGGTGACGTCCGCACCGTCGGAGGGGGCGCTGACCAGGACGCGCTTGGCGCCGGCGTCGAGGTGCAGGCGGGCGTCCTTGGCGCTGGTGAAGCGGCCGGTGGCCTCCAGGACGATGTCGACGCCCAGCTCGGCCCAGGGGAGCTTGGCCGGCTCGCGCTCGGCGAGGACCTTGATGCGGCGGCCGTCGACGACGAGGACGTCGCCCTCGACGGAGACCGGGCGGCCCAGGCGGCCCGAGGTCGAGTCGAAGGCGAGGAGACGGGCGAGCGCCTTCGGCTCGGTGAGGTCGTTGACGGCGACGACCTCCAGCGTGGTGTCGCGCTCCAGCAGGGCGCGGAGCACGTTGCGGCCGATGCGACCGAAACCGTTGATGGCGATGCGAGTCATGAGCGGTGTCCCTTCCGGTGTTCTCGTGATCCAGCCTCGCGCGCCGCGCCGCCCGGCGGCAGGGGCGAGATCGCCATGGTCCGCAAGGATCGTGCCAAGGTCGGGCGGGGCGGGTCAGGCGCCCCGGGTGAAGGTGCGCCGGTACTCGCTCGGGGTGGTGCCGAGGATGCGCTGGAAGTGCATGCGCAGGTTGGCGCCGGTGCCGAGGCCGGTGTCGGCGGCGATCTGCTCGACGCCGAGCTCGGAGCGTTCGAGGAGTTCGCGGGCGCGGTCGACGCGGGCGCGCAGCAGCCACTGCATGGGGGTGTAGCCGGTCTCCTCGACGAAGCGGCGGGAGAAGGTGCGGGGCGAGACGGCGGCGTGCCGGGCGAGGACGTCGAGGGTGAGGGGTTCGCCGAGGTGGTGCAGGACCCATTCGCGGGTGGCGGCGAAGCGTTCGCCGTGCGGTTCGGGGACGCTGCGGGGGACGTACTGGGCCTGGCCGCCGCTGCGGTAGGGGGCGGCGACGAGGCGGCGGGCGGCGTGGTTGGCGGCGCCGACGCCGAGGTCGCCGCGGAGGATGTGGAGGCACAGGTCGATGCCGGAGGCGGCGCCGGCGGAGGTGAGGACGCTGCCCTCGTCGACGAAGAGGACGTTCTCGTCGACCCGGACGAGGGGGCGCTTCTCGGCGAGGGCGCGGGCGTAGTGCCAGTGGGTGGTGGCCCGGCGGCCGTCGAGGAGTCCGGTGGCGGCGAGGGCGAAGGCGCCGGTGGAGATGGCGGCGAGCCGGGCGCCGCGCGCGTGGGCGGTGATCAGGGCCTCGACGACGGCGGGCGGCGGGTCCTCGCGGTCGGGGAAGCGGTAGCCGGGGACGAAGACGATGTCGGCCCAGGCGAGGGCGTCGAGGCCGTGGGCGACGTTGTAGGACAGACCGTCGCCGCCGGTCACCAGACCGGGGGTGGCGCCGCAGACCCGCACCTCGTAGGGCATGCTCGCGCGGGTCGTGAAGACCTGGGCGGGGATGCCGACGTCGAGCGGTTTGGCCCCTTCGAGAACGAGGACGGCGACGCGGTGGAGACGGGAGGCTGACACGGCACGAGCCTACGCGGCGAGCCCCGGCCCCCGGCCGGCCGGAGGGACCGGGGCGTACGGCCCGAGGGGACGGGGTCGGTCGCGCGGGAGGACCCGGCCGGGTCCGTGCGGCGGGGCGCGGGGGCGGCCGTACCCGGAGCCGTACGGAGGGGCACGGGACCGGCCGGGGCGCGCGGCGGCGGGCGGTCAGGCGCGGAGCTCGTACCAGGGGCGGTCGGCGTGCTCGGCGGGGGTGCCGTCGAGGACGCGGGCGGTGCGGGCGGCCGGGTCGAGGAGGACGGTCGCGAGGCTCGCCCAGCGCCGGCCGAGCGGGGCCTCGGGGTCGGGCACGCAGGTCACGGGCGGTTCGCCGGGGCCGGTGACCAGGAGGCGGAGCAGGGCGTCGTGGTCGGCGGCGGGGGTGCGGGCGAGGCGGTCGCGGAGGAAGGCGTAGCGCTCGCCGGAGTCGGGCTGGTAGAGCCAGGTCTTCTCGTGGCGGGCGGGGGCGGGGGTGAGGAAGTGGTTGGTGCGCAGGCGGGTCGCGTCGTCCACGGCCGGGGCCTCGAAGACGCCGTCGGGGCTGAGGTCGAGCAGGACGGCGCGCCGCTCGTCGAAGAGGAGGAAGGAGCCGGAGGAGGTGAGCGGGGCGGAGCGGATCAGGTCGACGGCCTCGTCGGCGTCGGCGGCCTCTTCGAGGACGAGGGCGGCCAGGACGTGCACGGGGATGCCGCCGACGCGGTCGTCGCGGTGGCCGAGGATGTTGAAGTGGAGGGCGAGGCCGGCGCTGTTGACGCCGATCTTGGCGAGGATGCCGTGCTCGGTGAGGCCGACGTAGCGGTGGGTGCCGCCGGCGGCGTCGACGGTGTGCCAGGAGGAGCCGAGTTCGACGTGCCAGTCCCAGGTCTGGATGCCGAGGTGGGTGGTGCCGCCGCCGGGGGCGGGGACCCGGCGGACGACGGTGGAGCACTCGCCGGGCGGGACGGCGCGGCTCCGGGCGAGGATCTCGGTGCGGGCGTTGAGGGCGGCGACCCGCCAGAGGTCGGCGCCGGCGCCGTCCGCGAGGCCCTCGATCTGGGCGCGCAGGGCGGGCCGGAAGGCGTCGACGGCGTCCAGGGCCCGGTGGGCGTCGTCCCGGACGGTCGTCCGGGGTATCTCCGCGAGGGCGAACAGCCGGTCGTAGACGTCGAGGGCGTCGTGCAGTCCGCCGGTGAGGAGCGCGCCCCGCTGCCGTCCCCGCTCGCGCGGGTCGGCGGCGTCGGCGGCCACGTGGAGGCGGTGCGCGGGGCGGGGGAAGGAGGCGAGGGGCATGGGGGCTTCCTGGAGGGGCGGCGGGGTACATCGTGCGAGCTTTATTGGTCGTACGGCCAATAAGTTGCGCCCATCCAACCCCCCGGACACCGGACCGTCAAGCCCGCGCCACCGGCAGGCCACACCTCCGGGCACACACCGGCCCCGGCAAGGCTTTTTCGGGTCTTCTTCACCCTGCGGTCATATCTACGAATTTGCGCCTGACCCGGTCGAAATTCGGTCACACCTCGGACACCCACTGTCACCATGTGAACGAGCTGAGTAGCTTCTGGAGCGGTTCGGGAGGGCCCGTGAAGACCCGGACCCGAAACCCTCATCAGTGGAAGCGGGAAGGAAGCACATGGCAGACATCGATCTGGGCGTGGCGTCGGACTGGGACGAGGGCGACACGCACGGTCGCGTCAAGCTGCGGGAGAACCAGGTCTACCCGGGCTCCCCGAAGAAGGACGTGCTCATCAGCTCCCCGGTGAGCATCGAGCTGTCCGTGAACACGAACTTCTCCTCCTCCCAGGAGGCGGACAAGATCTACTTCACGACCCACCACGGCTCGACGAAGAAGATCATCGCCGTGCTCGACTCGGACGGGAACCTGCACATCGCCGGTCGGCTGATCACCGACCAGAAGGACCTCCGGTACTAGAAGGCTTCCCCCGGGCCGCCCGGACACCGACCGGCCGCCGCCCGCACGCACGACGGACAGGGCCCTCCACGAGAGGGCCCTGTCCGGCTTTTCCGGGCCCGGCCGGACCCTCCGCCGCCCGCGTCAGGCGGTCGCGCAGTCCGGGCAGAGGCCGCGGTAGGTCACGTCCGCCTTGGAGACGGCGAAGCCGTAGCGCTCGGCGTCGGGAAGGGCGGCGAGCGGGTCGCCGGTCGGCCGGACGTCGCGGATCGCGCCGCACCCCGTACAGACCAGATGCTGGTGGGAGCGGTGCGCGTTGGGGTCATAGCGCTTCGCCCGCCCGTCGGTGGACAGCTCCACCACCTCGCCGAGGGCCACCAGCTCGCCCAGCGTGTTGTAGACGGTCGCCCGCGCGATCTCCGGGAGCCGCTCCGCCGCGCGCGCGTGCACCTCGTCGGCGGTGAGGTGGACGTGCTCGCCGGTGAGGACCTCCGCGACGACGCGGCGCTGCGACGTCATGCGCCAGCCCCGGGCCCGCAGCCGTTCCAGCAGGTCGCCCATGAGGCCCCTCCCGTTCCCTGCCGGCCGGACCGGGGGGCGCGGTGCGCCGCACCCCTGTTCCCGCTCCAGCACTTTGGCATTGTTCTTGACTTGGACTTCGTCCATTGTAGGATCAGTTTCGTTGATGGCCAAGGGACAGGAAACGTCCGGCACGGCGGCAGACGAGGAACGTGACGCACCCCCGGGGACCCCGGAGCGGTGCCGCTTCGTCGGGTCTCCGCGCCCAGGACCTTCCCGCGCGTGTCCGGAAGGAAAACCCCATGTCTGAGAACCTCGATGCACACGGCGGCGACGCGAAGGCCGAGGGCGGCTGCCCCGTCGCCCACGGGCGCGCCGCGCACCCCACCCAGGGCGGCGGCAACAGCCAGTGGTGGCCGAACCGGCTCAACCTGAAGATCCTGGCGACGAACCCCGCCGTGGGGAACCCGCTGGGCGAGGAGTTCGACTACGCCGCGGCCTTCGAGGCGCTCGACCTCGCCGCCGTGAAGCGGGACATCGCCGAGGTCCTCACCACCTCGCAGGACTGGTGGCCGGCCGACTTCGGCCACTACGGCCCCTTCATGGTCCGCATGGCCTGGCACAGCGCGGGCACGTACCGCATCAGCGACGGCCGCGGCGGCGCCGGCGCCGGCCAGCAGCGCTTCGCCCCGCTCAACAGCTGGCCGGACAACGGCAACCTGGACAAGGCCCGCCGTCTGCTGTGGCCGGTGAAGAAGAAGTACGGCCAGGCCATCTCCTGGGCCGACCTGATGATCCTCACCGGCAACGTGGCCCTGGAGAGCATGGGCTTCAAGACCTTCGGCTTCGCCGGCGGCCGCGAGGACGTGTGGCAGGCCGACGAGGACGTCTACTGGGGCCCCGAGACCACCTGGCTCGACGACCAGCGCTACAGCGGCGACCGCGAGCTGGAGGACCCGCTCGGCGCCGTCCAGATGGGCCTCATCTACGTCAACCCCGAGGGCCCCAACGGCAACCCGGACCCGATCGCCGCGGCCCGCGACATCCGCGAGACCTTCCGCCGGATGGCGATGAACGACGAGGAGACCGTCGCCCTCATCGCCGGCGGCCACACCTTCGGCAAGACCCACGGCGCCGGCCCGGCCGACCACGTCGGCGAGGCCCCCGAGGGCGCCTCCATCGAGGAGCAGGGCCTCGGCTGGAAGAACACGTTCGGCACCGGCAAGGGCGCCGACACGATCACCTCCGGCCTGGAGATCACCTGGACCTCCACGCCCACCAAGTGGAGCACCAACTTCTTCTGGAACCTCTTCGGCTACGAGTGGGAGCTCACCGAGAGCCCGGCCGGCGCCAAGCAGTGGAAGCCGAAGCACGGCGCGGGCGAGGGCTCGGTGCCGCACGCCCACGACGCCGCCAAGCGGATCGCCCCCGGCATGCTCACCACCGACCTGGCGCTCCGCTTCGACCCGGTCTACGAGCAGATCTCCCGCCGCTTCTACGAGAACCCCGACGAGTTCGCGGACGCCTTCGCCCGCGCCTGGTACAAGCTGACCCACCGTGACATGGGCCCGGCCGTCCGCTACCTGGGCGCCGAGGTCCCGGCGGAGGAGCTGCTCTGGCAGGACCCGCTGCCGGCCCGCGACCACGAGGTGGTCGACGCGGCCGACGTCGCCGCCCTCAAGGAGCAGATCCTCGGCTCCGACCTGACCGTCGCGCAGCTGGTCGGCGCGGCCTGGGCCGCCGCCTCCTCCTTCCGCGGCAGCGATAAGCGCGGCGGTGCCAACGGCGGCCGCGTCCGCCTGGAGCCGCAGCGCGGCTGGGCCGTCAACAACCCGGACGACCTCGCCCAGGTGATCCGCGTCCTGGAGGGCGTCCAGGAGTCCTTCAACGCCGACCGGACCGACGGCAAGCGGGTCTCCTTCGCCGACCTCGTGGTCCTCGCGGGCTCCGCGGCCGTCGAGAAGGCCGCCGCCGACGCCGGCCACGCCGTCGAGGTGCCCTTCACCCCGGGCCGCGTGGACGCCACCCAGGAGCAGACGGACGTCGAGTCCTTCGCCGCCCTGGAGCCGCAGGCCGACGGCTTCCGCAACCACCTCGGCAAGGGCGTCCGCCTCCCCGCCGAGTACCTGCTGATCGACCGCGCCAACCTGCTCACGGTCAGCGCCCCCGAGCTCACCGTCCTCGTCGGCGGCCTCCGCGTCCTGGGCGTCACCCAGCCGCAGACCGCCCTCGGCGTCCTCACCGAGCACCCCGGCACGCTGACGAACGACTTCTTCGTCAACCTGCTCGACCTGGGCACCACCTGGTCGGCCGCCTCCGGCGACGCGAACACCTTCGAGGCCCGTGACGCGGCCGGCGAGGTCAAGTGGACCGGCACCCGCGCCGACCTGGTCTTCGGCTCGAACTCGGAGCTGCGCGCCCTCGCCGAGGTGTACGCGAGCGACGACGCGAAGGAGAAGTTCGTGGCGGACTTCGTCGCCGCGTGGACCAAGGTCATGGACCTGGACCGCTTCGACCTGCGCTGATCCCCGCCGGGGTCCGCCGCCGAGCACCGGCGGGCCCCGCACCGCGCCCCCGCGACCCGTACCGGTCGCGGGGGCGTCCGCGTTCCCTCACGTCCGCGTTCCCTCACGTCCGCGTCCCCCCTCCGCGTCCCCCCTCGCGTCCGCGTCCCCCGCGCGGGCGCGTCAGGCGGTGACCGTCCCGACCAGCCGGTCCGTCAGCTCCATGAGCCGCCGCCGGGCCTCCGGGTCGTACGCCCACGGGTGGGCGCGGGCCTCGTCGAAGCGGTCGAAGTAGCGGCCGGTGACACCGGCCAGGGCCGGATCGGTGACGAGCCGCACGGTCGGGCGGACGCCCTCCTCGACGCCGACCCGGGGGACGAGCCCGTAGGCCCGCACCCCCTCGGTGTCCATGAGGTGGGCGGGGTGCAGGGAGGTGACGGTGACGCCGGTGCCGGCCAGCTCCTCGGCCAGCGCGAAGGCCGCCGTGATCAGGGCGAGTTTGCTGCGGCAGTACGCGCGCAGCCCCTCGTAGTCCCGTTCGAGCTGGGGGTCGTCGAGGTCGACGGGCTCCTGCCCGATCGAGGCGACGGCGACGACCCGGGCCGGCGCGGAGGCGGTGAGCAGCGGCAGCAGGCCCCGGGTGAGGGCGTACGGGGCGAGGTGGTTGACGGCGAGGCGCAGTTCGTGGCCCTGGGCGGAGACCTCGCGGACCAGGGGGCGCGCGCCGCCGCCCGCCACCGCGTTGTGGACGAGGGCGTCGAGACGGGGCTCGGTCTCCCGGATCCGCGCGGCGAGGGCGGCGACCTGGTCGAGGTCGGCGAGGTCCGCGAGGTGGGTGCGGACCCCGCCGGCGCCGAGCGCGCGGGCCTCGGCGGCGACGGCCGCGAGGCGCCCGGGGTCGCGGCCGTGCAGCAGGACGGTGCCGCCCCGGGCGGCCAGGTCGAGGGCGATCCCCCGGCCCATGCCCTGGGTGGCGCCGGTGACGAGGGTGGTGTGGTGGTGCGGGAGACGGGTCATGCCGTCGATCGTGGCCGACCTCCGGCGGGCGCGGGAGGGCGTGGCGGACCTGGTGTCGCCACCACCGGGCTGGGGCCGGTCAGCGGGGGTCGAGGAGGCCCAGGAGGTGGGTGACCTCGGCGGCGACGGCGGTACGGGCCGGGGTGAGGTAGCGGCGCGGGTCGACGTCGTCGGGGTGGGCGGCGAGGTGGTCGCGGACGGCGCGGGTGAACGCCTTGTTGAGGTGGGTGGAGACGTTCACCTTGGTCATGCCGGCGGCGACGGCCCGGGTGAGGAGCGCGTCGGGGACGCCGGAGGAGCCGTGCAGGACCAGGGGGACGGCGGCGGCGTCCCGGAGCCGGGTGATCAGGCCGAGGTCGAGGACCGCGTCCCGGGTGACCATCTGGTGGACGCTGCCGACGGCGACGGCGAGGGCGTCGACGCCGGTGGCGGCGACGAAGGCGCGCGCCTCGCCGGGGTCGGTGCGGACGCCCGGGTCGTGGGCGCCGCCCTTGCCGCCGACCTCGCCCAGCTCGCCCTCGACGGCGACGCCGTGCCGGTGGCAGTGGTCGACGACCGCGCGGGTCGCCGCCACGTTCTCCTCGTACGGGAGCTTCGAGGCGTCGAACATGACGGAGCCGAGGCCCAGTGCGACGGCCTCGTGGACGAGGCCGGGGTTCTCGGCGTGGTCGAGGTGGACGGCGACGGGCACCTTGGCGGCGCGGGCGAGCGCGAGGCAGGCGACGGCGACGGGTTCGAGGGCGCCGTGGTAGCGGACGGTGTTCTCGCTGATCTGGAGGACGACGGGCCGGTCGGCCCGTTCGGCACCGGCCACGATGGCCTGCGCGTGCTCCAGCTGGAGCACGTTGAAGGCGCCGGTGCCGGTGCCGGCGGCGCGGGCCCGCCGGACGAGGTCGAGGGTCGGGGTCAGAGGCATGGTCCTGCTCCGGGAACGGGAACGGGGTGGAGTCGGGGGCGGGAGGGGCCGGCGCCTCAGGCGCCGTCGGCGAGGACGACCGAGCGGGTGAGGTTGCGGGGCCGGTCGGGGTCGAGGCCGCGGGCCTCGGCGACCGCGACCGCGAGCCGCTGCGCCAGGACCAGTTCGGCGAGCGGGTCGAGGCCGGGGGCGACGAGGATGCCGCCGACGGCGCGGACCTCCTCGGCGAGTCCGTCCGGCAGCGGGCCGAAGCTCCAGGCGACCCGGCCGGGGCCGGTGATGCTGATGGGGCCGTGGCGGTACTCCATCGCCGGGTACGCCTCCGTCCACGCGCCGGCCGCCTCGCGCATCTTGAGCCCGGCCTCCAGGGCCAGCCCGTGGGTCCAGCCGGTGCCGAGGAAGGTGACCTGCCCGGCGCCGAGGACCTCGGTCTCCAGCGGCCGGGCGAGGGCGAGTTCGGCGTCGTCGGCGGCGCGGGAGACCGGCGCGACGCCCTCGGGGAGGGCGTCCTCGGCCTCCAGGTGGGCGCGGAGGAGGGCGAGGGCGGTGGTGGCGAAGCGGGTCTGGACGACCGACTCCTCGTCGGCGAAGTCGAGGACGGCGACGGCGTCCGCGAGGTCCATGACGGGGGTGGCCGGGTCGGCGGTGATCGCGCCGGTGGGGACGGTGCCGGAGAGGGCCCGCAGGACGGCGAGGACCTCGCTGGTGGTGCCGGAGCGGGTGAGGGCGAGGACCCGGTCGTAGCGGCGGCCGAAGGGGAAGCGGGAGGCGGCGAAGGCGTCGGTCTCGCCGTGCCCGCCGGCCTCGCGCAGGTCGGCGTAGGCCTGGGCCATGAACCACGAGGTGCCGCAGCCGATCACGGCGACGCGCTCGCCACGCCGGGGCAGGGCGGCGGTGTGGGCGGGCAGGGTGCGCAGGGCTTCGCGCCAGGCGGCGGGCTGGGTGGCGATCTCGGCGGCGGTACGGGAGGGGGACACACGGACTCCTTGCACGGAAGAAACAGGGACAGTGCGTGAAGTTGCTCGAAACGAGCGTTATTCAAGCAGATTCACGCAGTCATGTGCCAGGGTGCGTGCACGGGGCGGCGTAGGATCGAGGCCGCGCACCCGGGAGGAAAAGGTCGGCATGTCCAAGCACGAGCGGTGGAACGCGCTCCTGGAACTCCTGGCGTCGGCGGGGAAGGTGGAGGTCGAGGAGGCCGCGACCGCCCTCGGCGTCTCCGCGGCGACCATCCGCCGCGACCTCGACGAGCTGGCCGAACAGCGGCTCCTCGTCCGCACCCGGGGCGGGGCCGTCGCGCACGGCGTCTCGTACGAGCTCCCGCTGCGCTACAAGTCGGGGCGGTACGCCGCCGAGAAGGCCCGGATCGCCGCGGCGGCGGCCGAGCTGATCGCCCCGGGCGAGGTCGTCGGACTGAACGGGGGGACGACGACGACCGAGGTCGCGCGGGCGCTGGCCCTGCGCTTCGCGGGCGAGCACGCCGAGCCAGCCCGCCCGGCCGCCCCCGCCGGGCCGGCGCTGACCGTGGTCACCAACGCCCTCAACATCGCCACCGAGCTGGCCGTACGCCCCCAGATCAAGATCGTGGCGACCGGTGGGGTGGCCCGCCCGCAGACCTACGAGCTGGTCGGCCCGCTCGCCGCCGGGGTCCTCGGCGAGGTGGTCCTCGACACGGTGGTGCTCGGGGTCGACGGGGTGGATCCGGCGCTCGGGGTGATGGCCCACCAGGAGGAGGAGGCGGGCATCAGCCGCCTCTTCGCCCAGCGGGCGAGCCGGGTCGTGGTGGTGACCGACTCCTCGAAGCTGGGGCGGCGGGCCTTCGCCCGGATCTGCGGGCTGGAACGGATCGGCCTGCTGGTGACGGACACTGGCATCGCCCCGGAGACGGCCGCCCGGCTCACCGAGGCGGGAGTCCGCGTCCACACCGTCTGACCGTCCCTCACCGAGGGAACGGCCCCCTCCGCCCCGGCCGTCCCCCGGGTGTTCACCCCTCCCTCACCGCACGGGTGTACCCCTGCGCGCGCCGCTCCCCCATCATGTCTGCCGGTGCGCCGCCGGGGCACGCCGCGACAGGAGGGGCGGGACATGCTTCCCATCAGCCGCAGGGGATTCGTCGGGATCGGCGCCGGGATCGGCGCGGGGCTCGTCACGGGGGCGGCGCTCCCGCCGACGGCGGCCTCGGCCGCCGCGCGGACCGCGACCGGCACCCTCACCGACGTCCGCCACGTGGTCGTCCTCATGCAGGAGAACCGGAGCTTCGACCACTACTTCGGCACGCTGCGGGGCGTGCGCGGCTTCGGCGACCGGGCGGCGGGGAACATCCCCGGCGGCTGGGGCACCTTCCAGCAGCCGAACTGGGGCGGCCGGCGGTTCCCGTGGAAGCTGAGCGACACACCCCCGGCGGGCGGCGCCGACGGCGAGACGCTCGCCCAGTGCAACGGCGACCTGCCGCACAGCTGGACCTCGCAGCACGCGGCCTGGAACAAGGGGCGGCTCGACAACTGGGTGACCGGGGTGGGCAACACCCGCACCCTCGGCCACCTCGACCGGGAGGACATCCCCTTCCACCACGCGCTCGCCGACCACTACACGATCTGCGACGCCTACTTCTCCTCCGCGCTCAGCGCCACCGGCCCCAACCGCACCTTCCTGTGGAGCGGGAAGGTGGACGGCGGCAGCAAGGACGGCGGCGACGAGTCCGGGCTGACCTGGGAGACGTACGCCGAGGCGCTCCAGCGGGCCGGGGTGAGCTGGAAGGTCTACCAGAACGCCCAGGACAACTACGGCGACAACGGCCTCGCCTACTTCAAGAGGTTCACCGACGCCCGCCCCGGCGACCCGCTGTACGACCGGGGCATGGCCTCGGTCCCGAAGGCCACCGGCTCCACCCCCGACGACATCGCCGCCGCGATCCGCGCCGACGCGCTGGCGGGCACGCTGCCGCAGGTGTCGTGGGTGGTGGCGAACGAGGCGTTCTCGGAGCACCCGTACGCCCCGCCGGGCGACGGCGCGCACTTCGTCGACCTGGTCTACCGGGCGCTCGCGGCGAACCCGGAGGTCTTCGACTCGACGGTGCTGTTCCTCAACTACGACGAGAACGACGGCTTCTTCGACCACGTGCCGCCCCCGGTGGCCCCGCCCGGCACTCCCGGCGAATACCTCGACGGCGTGCCGATCGGCCTCGGCTTCCGCGTCCCGATGCTGGTCATGTCCCCGTGGACGCGCGGCGGCTGGGTCAGCTCGGAGGTCTTCGACCACACCTCGGTGCTGCGCTTCCTGGAGACCTGGACCGCCGCCCTCGGCACCCCCGCGACCTGCCCGAACATCAGTGCCTGGCGGCGGAGGGTGACCGGCGACCTGACCGGCGTCTTCGACTTCGCCCACCCGGTGTACGGGGTCCCGGCCGGGCTGCCGTCGACGGCGAAGGTCATCGGCCAGGCCACCTGCGCCCCGCTGCCCAACCCGGCGCCGCAGAACAACGCGCTGCCCGCCCAGGAGCCCGGCACCCGGCCCGCCCGCGCCCTCCCCCACCAGCCCACCGGCGACCTCGACCGCTTCGAGTTCGGCGCCGCCGGGAAGATCCTCGCCTGGTTCTCCATGGCCAACCAGGGCCCGGAGGCGCGCCGCGCCGCCCACTTCTCGATCCACCCGCACCAGCACCGGGACACCGCCGCCTGGCAGTACACGGTGGACCCGGGCACCACCGCGACCGACTACTTCAACATCGGCCTGGGCTCGGGCTCGGGGAAGTACGACATCTCGATGATGGGCCCCAACCGCTTCCTGCGCCGCTTCATCGGGGACGCCTCGAAGGCGGGCAAGGACGTCGAGGTGGCGGCGCGGTACGCGGTCGAGCCGGGCACCGGGAAGACGGCGGTCTGGTTCCGGATGACGAACTCCTCCGGCGGCCCGGTCACCTTCACCATCCGGTCCGACGCCTACCGGACGGACGGGCCGTGGACGTACACCGTCCCGGCGGGCTCCTCCCGGGAGGACTGGTTCAACGCGGTGGCGTACCAGAACGGCTGGTACGACTTCACGGTCCTGGCCGACCTCGACGGCACCTGGTCGCGCCGCTACACCGGCCACATCGAGACGGGCGCGCCGAGCGTCACCGGCTGACGCGCCCCTCCGTCCGCACCCGGCCGGTCCGGGTCAGCGGAAGGCGTCGGCGTTCTCCTCGGCCCACCGTCCGAACGGCCGGGCCGGGACGCCGGTGACCCGGCCGACCGTGTCGTGGACCTCCAGGAGCCCGTCGCGGAGGTCCCCGCCGGTGACGTCGAGCACCGCGTCCGCGCCCTCGGCCCCGAAGACCCCGGCCATCCGCGCGCGGGCCTCCGCGCGGCCGGTCTCGACGAAGGGGATCCGGCGCCCCAGGGCCGCCCCGATCGCCTCGACCTGTCGGCGGGGCGTCACCAACGCGGGCCCGGTGAGGGTGTGGGCGCGGCCGTGGTGGCCGGGCCCGGTGAGCGCCGCCCGGGCCACGGCCGCGATGTCGCCGGGGTGGACGGTGGGCAGGCCGACGTCGGCGTACGGGGCGCGGACGGCCTCGCGCGCGCGGATGGCGGGCGCCCACATCAGGGTGTTCGAGGCGAACTGCGTCGGCCGCAGCACCGTCCACTCCAGGCCGCTCGCCCGGACCCGCTCCTCCACCTCCGCGTGCTGCCGGGCGGGGGCGAGGTGGGGGTGGGTCAGGACCGTGATCGACGAGACCAGGACGACGCGCTCCACGCCCGCCCGCCGGGCGGCGGCGAGGAGTTCGGGGGCCGGGCCGAGGTGCGGCACGAGGAAGAGGGCGCGGACGCCGTCCCACGCGCGCTCCACCGAGGCCGGGTCCGACAGGTCGCCCCGCACGGCCTCGACCCCCTCGGGGAAGGCGGCCCGGCCGGGGTCGCGGGTGAGGGCCCTGACCGGTCCCGCGCCGTGCGCGCGCAGGTCCTCCAGCAGGGCCCTGCCGATGTTTCCGGTGGCTCCGGTCACCAGGATCATGGACGTGTCCTCCCGTCGTCGGGTGAGCGAACGGGCGACACGCTAGGACCTCAAGTCTCCTTGAGGTCAAGGGCCGTGGACGCGGGGGCTCAGCGGCCGGCGAGGGCCGCGCGCCGGATCGTGGCGTCGAGGAGCCCGAGGGCGTCCTCGGCGGTCCGGCCGGGGGCGCGGTTCCAGGGGCCGATGAGGCCGTGCCAGCCCCGGGACCGCAGTTCGGTCATGATCCAGGCCCCGGCCTCGTTCATGGTCGCCGCGCTGCCGTGGCCGAGCCGGTGGGCGGCGAGCAGGGCGCCGCAGACGCACCGGGCGCCCCGCGCGTCGCGCAGCTTGTACGGGGTGTTCTGCCAGCCCCATTCGACCAGGACCCGGCGGGCGTGGCCGAGGTGGGCGGAGGGGAGCAGGTCGGGGCGGCCGACGCGGCGCCAGGCGTGCAGCCGGTCGGGGAGCAGGGCCCCGATCCGGCCGGGCAGCGGGCGCTCGGCGGGCGGGGCCGGGGGCAGCGCGTCGAGCGCCTGGGCGACGAGCCGGTCCACGGGCACGGAGAGCAGCCCCCGCCACGCCTCGGGCGCGGGAGCGGGGGCCGGGGCGGGAGCCGGGGCGGGTGCGGCCTCCCGGGCCGCCCTCTCGTAGAGCAGGGCCGCCTCGCGGTCGAGGGCGTCGGGATCGCACAGCACGGTGGAGTGTGACATTCCGACATCATTAAAGATGAATGCCCGTTTTGCCGGTTAAGCCCTTCCGGGCGCGCCCGCCGCCGTCACCCTGACGGGCCCATTACGCCGCACTATTCCCGAAAACCAAACGAGCCCCGCCATTCGGACATTACGCACTCCGTGACGCGACTCACTTCGCCGCCCCCTCCCCCGCCCTCCCCTTCCGCACGCGCCTTGCGCCACAAGGGATCGCGGACGCCTTCCGGAACGGGCCGATCTTGAATGCGGGGCGGTCGATCTTTGCCTTTCCTTTTTCCGTGCATGAGCGTCTTGTTCCCCGCCGCATTCCTCGCCTACGGTCTCCTCCATTCGAGCGGATCGCCGAATCCTGCCACCGCTCGAAAGACCTCCCATTTCACCCGACGGCAGGAGCGGGGGACCCACCACACCGCCGGTCCGGCCTTCCGGAGCGGCTCGGGGTGAAGCCGCGTGCGCGCGGCCGGACACCTCCCGTCCGAACCCGACAGCTCACCTCGCAGGCGCCGGAGAGGAATCCGTCATGGCCGCTCACGGCAAGCACCGCCGCCCCCGCCGACGCCCCGTCCCCCGGGGCGTCGCCCTCGCCGGAACCGGCGGGATCGCCCTGGCCCTGCCCCTGGTCGTGCCCGCCGCGGCCGGCGCCGCACCCGTCTCGGCGCCCGCCGCCGCACAGGGCGCGGCGGTCGCGGACGCCGCCGTACGGCTCCCCGCCGCCCCGCTTCCCGGCGCGCGGACCGCCGCTCCCGCCGCCACTCGCGCGTACACCGTCGTGAAGGGCGACTCGCTTTCCCTGATCGCCCACCGAAAGGGAATTCAGGGCGGCTGGCAGTCGCTTTACGCGGCGAACCGGGAAGCCATCGGTGACAATCCGTCACTCATTCACCCGGGACTGGAACTGACGACGGGTCGGCATTCCGCGAAGGCGGCTCCGGAGGCCCGGAAGACGGTCCGCGAAACGGCCTCCAAAACGGTCCGCGAGAGCGCCCGGAAGTCCGCCGCGACCGGCTCCGCCGAACGGGCGAGCCGTTCCGCCGCCCGGGTCGCGGTCCCCGCCGTGGCGAGCGCCGCCGCCCCGGCCTCCACCGGCGCGGTCCGGGCCGTTCCCGTCGCCGCCACCACCGGGTACGCCGACAACCTCGACGGCTGGATCCGCGAATCGCTCGACGTCATGGCCCGCTACGGCATCCCCGGCTCGTACGACGGCATCCTGCGCAACGTCCTGCGCGAGTCCTCCGGCAACCCCCGCGCCGTCAACCTCTGGGACTCCAACGCCGCGAAGGGCACCCCGTCCAAGGGCCTGCTCCAGGTCATCGACCCGACCTTCGCCGCCTACCACGTGCCGGGCACCGCGGCCGACCCGTACGACCCGGTCGCGAACATCACCGCGGCCTGCAACTACGCGGCCGACCGGTACGGCTCCATCGACAACGTGAACGGCGCGTACTGACCCGCCCTCACCCGCCGTCCCCGCCCCGGGGGACGAGGTGCGCGGTGAACCAGCCGGTCGCCAGCTCCGCCACCTCCTCCAGCGCCCCGGGCTCCTCGAAGAGGTGGCCGGCGCCGGGCACGACCTCCAGCCGGTTCGGACAGCGCAGCCGCGCGCGGGCCCGCCGGTTCAGGTCGAGGACGAGGTCGTCGCGGCCGCCGACCACCAGCAGCGTCGGGGCCCGCACCCGGGCCAGCCGGTCCCCCGCCAGGTCGGGCCGGCCGCCCCGCGAGACGACGGCGGCGGCCCCGTCGCCCGGCGCGGCCGCGGCCCACAGGGCGGCGGCCGCTCCCGTGCTCGCCCCGAAGTAGCCCCGGACCAGCCCCGAGGTGCCGGGCTCCCGGCCCGCCCAGGCGGCGGCCCGGCCCAGCCGGCCGGCGAGGAGCGGGGTGTCGAAGACCCTGGCCCGGTCCGCCTCCTCCGCCTCGGTGAGCAGGTCGAAGAGGAGGGTGCCCAGCCCGGCCCGGTTCAGCGCGGCGGCCACCGCCCGGTTGCGGGGGCTGTGCCGTCCGCTGCCGCTGCCGTGGGCGAAGAGGACCAGGCCGGTGGCCCCGTCGGGCACCGCGAGGTCCCCCGGCAGCACCGGCCCGCCGGCCGGTATCCGTACGGCGGCGTGCCGGACGGCCGGACCGCGCGCCGCCCTGCTCCGGTCGAGCAGGGCCACCACCTCGGCGTCCCCGGTCTGCCCGAAGTCCCGGTAGAACAGGCCGACGGCCGAGAAGCCGTCCGGGGCGTGCACGGCGACGGTCTCGTCGGCCTCGCCGCCGAGCCGGGCGGTCCAGCCGTGCGGCGCCACCGGGACGGCGAGCACGATCCGGGCCGCGCCCCGGGCCCGTACCGCCCGGCAGGCGGCCAGGGCCGTCGCGCCGGTGGCGAGCCCGTCGTCGACGACGACCGCGGTCCGGCCCTCCAGCGGGACGGGCCGGTGGCCGCTCCGGTAGGCGCGGGACCGGGCGGCGAGGACCTCCCGCTCGCGCTCCTCGACCGCCGCGAGCCCCGCGGCGGTCACCCCCGCGTCCCGCACGATCCCCTCGTTGAGGACCCGGACGCCGCCCTCCCCGATCGCCCCCATGGCCAGCTCGGGCCGGCTCGGCACGCCCAGTTTCCGGACGAGGCAGACGTCCAGCGGGGCGCCGAGGGCGTCGGCGACCTCGGCCGCGACCGGCACCCCGCCGCGCGGCAGGCCGAGGACGACGAGGTCGCGGCCCGCGAGGTGGCCGAGGCGGGCGGCGAGCCGCCGTCCGGCGTCGGTGCGGTCGGCGAAGTACATGGCGCGCCGCCTTCCCGGTGGGCGATGCGGGCCCGGAAGGAGCCGTACGGCCCGGCCCCCGGCCCGCACCTCCAGCATCCCACCCGCCCCCGGCCCCACCGGTCGGCGCACGGCCCCGCCGGCTCAGCCCGAGCTGTTCCGGACGATCGCGACGGGGCAGTGGGCGTGGTGCAGGAGCGCCTGGCTGACGGAGCCGAGGAGCAGGCCGGTGAAGCCGCCGCGTCCGCGCGCGCCCATGACGAGCAGCTGGGCCCCCGCGCTCTCCTCCAGCAGCACCTGCCGGGGTTTGCCGAGCAGCAGCCGGGCCTCGGCCTCGAAGCCGGGGTGCCGGTCGGCGGCCCGCGCCAGGGTCCCGTCGAGGACCTCCCGCGCCTCCGCCCGCACCTGTTCGGGGTTGAAGAAGTGCGGGGTCATGTCGCCGAAGCCGACGCGCGGGGCCCAGGCGTGGACGGCGACGAGGCCGGTCTCCCGGGCCCGCGCCTCCACGAAGGCGAGGTCGACGGCCGCGTCGGAGTCCGGGGAGCCGTCGACGGCGAGGAGCACCGGACCGGACGGTTCGTCCCGGCCCCGGACGACGAGGACGGGGCAGTGCGCGTGGGCGGCGAGGTGGACGGCGACCGAGCCGAGCACCAGCCCGCCGAAGCCGCCGGTGCCCCGGCTGCCGACGACGACCAGCGTGGCGCCCTCGGAGCGGGTGGCGAGGACGGCGAGCGGTTCGCCCGTGATCAGTTCGCCGGAGACGGCGGTGCCGGGGGCGACCGCGCGGGCCCGGGCCACGGCCGTGTCGAGGACGATCCCCGCCTGCCGCCGCAGCCCGCTCTCGGTGGGCCCGTACACGGAGGGCTCCAGGTCGACCCGGAAGAGGGGCCAGATGAAGGCGTGGACGACGACGAGCCGGACGCCGTGCCGGGCGGCCTCCAGGGCGGCGGTCTCGACGGCCCCGAGCGCGGACGGCGAGCCGTCCGTCCCGACGAGGACGAACGGGCCCGGGGCCGCGGGCCCCCCGTCGGCCGTGGTCTGCGCTGCGGTGCCCCGGTCCTCGCTGCTCGTCATCGCTGGTCTTCCCTCCGGTGGTGCCCGCCGGTCGCGGGTGCTCGTGGTCGAGTACACCCGTCGACTGCCCGCCGGTCCGGGCGCCACGCGGGCCGAAGGTCCCGCGCGCGCCCGCGAAGGGCCCGGGCCGGCCGGCCCGGGGACGGTCAGCCGGTGAGGAAGTCCCCGACCAGGCGGGCCAGCTCCGCCGGGGCCTCCTCCGGCGGGTAGTGGCCCGCGTCCGCCAGCACCTCCAGGCGCGCGTTCGGGTACCAGCGCAGCCAGGTGGCCTCCATCGCGGCCGCGCCGAGCGCCGGGTCGTGGGCGCCGACGACCAGCAGGACGGGGGTCGGATTGCCCCGGACCCGCTCGTGGAAGTCGGGTCCTGACCACGACGCGAGGTAGGACCGGAAGGCGGCGGTCGTGGAGCGTTTCACCGAGCGGTCGACGAGGACGTCGAGCCATGCCTCGTCGTGGCGGCCGCCGGTGGTGTGGTCGATGATGGCCCGGCGCAGCGCCGGTTCCTCGACGGCCCCGGTGAAGAGGGCCCGGTTGCCCTCGTCGAGGGGGAAGCCCGCGGCGGAGACCGGCGAGACGCCGACGAGCGACCTGACCCGCTCGGGGGCGGCGAGCAGCATCAGCTGGGCGGCCTTGCCGCCCATGGAGTGGCCGACGACGGAGAAGGAGTCCCAGCCGAGGTCGTCGGCGACGGCCAGCGCGTCCGCCGCGACCTCCTCCATGGTGTAGTCGCCGTCGGCGTCGAGGGCCTCCCCGTAGCCCCGGCAGTCGAGGAAGGCGTAGCGCGCGGCGGCGCCGTCGAGGTGGGCGCGCAGGGGCGCGAAGCTCTCCCGGTCGCCGAACCAGTTGTGCAGGACGAGGGCCCGGGCGGGCCCGTCCCCGTGGACGTCGTACGGAAGTACCCGGCCGCTCATGCTGTCCTCCGCGCGTGGTGGTGCCCGTGGTCCGCCCGGTGCGGGCGGACGACTACCGAGTGTCATGGCTCGGCGCCGGTGGGTCAACGGGGCGGTGGACCGGGATGCGGCGGGATTCCCGCCGGGCGCATGCTGGCTGTGTGACCCCGCTCGGCCCGTCGCCCTCAGGTCCCGCCGTCGACGCCCCGCCGCAAGCGCTGACGCAGGCGCTGGCGGAGGCGGTGACGGACGCCGTCGAGGCGCTCCGCGGCCAGGCCGGCGGGGTGTACCTGCGCTCCGGCACGGCGGGGCTGCTGCGTCTGTCGGTGCTGGCGGGGCTGCCGGGCGAGCTGTTCCGCCCGTGGGCGCGGATGCACACCAACCGGCCCTTCCCGGTGGCGGAGGCGCACCGCTCCGGGCAGGCGGTGCACCTGGCGGACATCGAGGAGTCGATGCGGCGGTTCCCGCAACTGGTGGCGAGCCTGCCGTTCCCGTTCTCCTCGCTGTACGCGCCCGTGGCCACCGCCCGGGAGCGGTTCGGGGTGCTGGTGGTGCTGCGGCCGCCGACGCCGGGCGTGCCGGTCACGGCGCGGGACCGACAGCGGATGGCGCGGGCGGCGCTGCGGCTCGGGGAGGTGCTGGGGGCGCTCGCGGCGGGCGGGACGGACGTGGTGTGGCCGGGCGACCCGGTGTGCGTGCAGCTTCCGTCGGGGGCGGTGCCGGCGGTGCGGTTCGGCTCCTTCGACTGGGACCTGGCGGCGGGCACGGTGCGGATGGACGACGGGCTGCGGGCGATCCTGGGCGTGCCGGACCCGTCGCCGCTGCCGATCGAGGCGCTGACCTCGCGGCTGGAGCCGGAGGACGGGTACGCGCTGTGGGCGGCGGCCCGCCGCACGGGCGCGGCGGACGGCGGGGCGGTGCGGCGGCTGCGGCTGAAGGGGCCGGACGGCGGGCTGCACCTGCTGGAGGTGTCGGCGCGCTCCCGGTTCGTGGGGACGGACGGCCACGGGCACCTGGCGGGCGCCCTGGTGGACATGGGCACGGGGCCGGTGGGCTCGGACGCCACGGACCGGCTGCCCCGGGCGGTGCTGGCCGTCGACCGGCTGGGCCGGATCACCTACGCCAACGAGGGGACCGAACGGCTGCTGGGGCTCCCGCGCGGGGTGCTGGCGGGGCGGCCGCTGTGGGAGGCGCTGCCGTGGTTCGCCCATCCGTTCCACGAGGAGCAGCTGCGGGGCGCGCTGCTGTCGGCCGAGCCGGTGCGGTTCACGGCCCGGCCCGGGGAGGGCGGGCCGCTGTCGGTGTCGCTGTATCCGGGCCGGGACGGCGTGACGCTGGTCCTCGCGCCGGACGGGGGGACGGACCCGCCGGAGCCCTCGCTCCCGGCGCCGGTGCCCGTCTCCGCCCCGGCCGGGGACGGACCGGGGCCGGGGGGCGCGCGGGCGGCGGCGCTCTACCGGCCGGTGGCGCTGGCGATCGCGCTGACGGAGGCGGTGACCGCCCGGCAGGTGTCGGCGGTGGTCACGGAGGAGCTGCTGCCGGCCTTCGGCGGGCGCCAGTTGGCGATCTACCTGCTGAGCGACCGGCGGCTCTACCTGGCCTGGGAGACGGGTTTCCCGCCCGGTTTCCTGGACCGCTTCGACGGGGTGGAGCTGGACGCCGGGGTGCCGGGCGTGGAGGTGCTGACGACCGGCCGGCCGCAGTTCTTCGAGTCGATGGAGAAGCTGGGCCGGACCTATCCGGACCTGCCGCTGGACGCGGAGACGGGGGCGCGGGCCTTCCTGCCGCTGATCGCCTCGGGCCGGCCGGTGGGCTCGTGCATCCTCGGCTTCGACCGGCCGCGGACCTTCGCCGCGGAGGAGCGGTCGGTGCTCACCGCGCTGGCCGGACTGATCGCGCAGGCGCTCGAACGGGCCCAGCGGTACGACTCTGAGGCCGCGGTGGCGCGGGGGCTCCAGGACGCGCTGCTGCCGCACCGGCTGCCGGTGTGGGAGGGCGTGGAGACGGTGGCCCGCTACCTGCCGGGGACACAGGGCATGGACGTGGGCGGCGACTGGTACGACGTGGTGGAGACGGGCCGGGGCGAGCTGGCGCTGGTGATCGGGGACGTCCAGGGGCACGGGGTCGCGGCGGCGGCGACGATGGGGCAGCTGCGGAGCGCGGTGCGGGCGTTCGCGCTGAGCGGGCTGCCGCCGCAGGAGGTGATGCGGGGCACCAACCGGCTCCTGATCGATCTGGACCCGGGGCAGTTCGCGAGCTGCTGCTACCTGGTGCTGGACTCCCGGACGGGGGACGTGCGGGCGGTGCGGGCGGGGCATCCGCAGCCCCTGCTGCGGCGGGCGGACGGCACGGCGGAGCCGCTGGACCTGCGGGGCGGGGTGGTGCTGGGGGTGGACGGCCGGGCGGCGTATCCGGTGACCCGGCTGCGGCTCGCCCCGGGGGCGGCGCTCGCGCTGTTCACGGACGGGCTGGTGGAGCGGCCGGGCGCGGACATCGACGAGGGGGTGGAGCGGCTGCGGCGGGCGCTGGCCGCGACGGGTTCGCTGCCGCTGGCGGAGGCGGCGGACCGGCTGATCCACGAGGCGGTCCGGGCGACGGACCGGCCCGACGACATCGCGCTGCTGCTGGCGGCCCGGTGGCCCCGGTCCGGGTGAGGCTCACCCGGTCGGCGCAGCGGCGCTGGTCGGCGGGGGCGGGCCCGGGGAGGCTGGGAGGGTCCGGGCCGATCGGGCCGGACGAGGCGGGGCGGTCGCGGACCGCCCGAGGAGGAGGTCCCGTGCAGCAGGACAAGCAGCCCGACTACCGGCCGGTGGTCTTCCGCGACCGTTCGGCGGGGTACGCCTTCCTGACCCGGTCGACGGCGACGAGCGAGCAGACCATCGAGTGGGACGACGGCCGGACCTATCCGGTGGTGGACGTCGAGATCTCCTCGGAGAGCCATCCCTTCTACACGGGGAAGGCGCGGACCGTGGACACGGAGGGCCGGATCGCGCGGTTCGAGCGCCGGTACGGCGAGGGCGGCGCGGACGCCGGGAGCGCCTGAGGCGCGCGGCGCGGGGGCGGCGCGGGGTGACACGGGCCGGGGCGGTGGGAGGAGGCGTCCGCGGACGTCCTTCCACCGCCCCGCCGTGCGGGGTGGCCGGGTCGGCTCAGCCCTCGACGACGCCGGACTTGCCGATCTTGATGACGGCGCTGGTGGAGCCGGAGCGGGAGCCCAGGGACTCGACCTTCTTGACGACGTCCTGGCCCTCGACGACCTCGCCGAAGACGACGTGCTTGCCGTCGAGCCAGTCCGTCACGACGGTGGTGATGAAGAACTGCGAGCCGTTGGTGTTGCGGCCCGCGTTCGCCATCGAGAGCAGGTACGGGCGGTCGTGCTTGAGGTCGAAGTTCTCGTCCGCGAACTTCTCGCCGTAGATGCTCTTGCCGCCGGTGCCGTTGCCCCGGGTGAAGTCACCGCCCTGGAGCATGAAGGCGGGGATGACGCGGTGGAAGGGGGAGCCCTCGTAGCCGAAGCCGTGCTGGCCGGTGGCCAGCTCGCGGAAGTTCTGCGCCGTCTTCGGGACGACGTCGTCGAACAGCTTGAAGACGATCCGGCCGGCGGGCTCGTCGTTGATGGTGATGTCGAAGAAAACGTTGTTGCTCATGGGGACATCCTGTCATTACCCGCGCACCGCGCGCGCACGGGCCGCCTTCCGGCGGGTCACGGCGTGCCGGTGCCCCGCGCCGGACGGGGCGCGGGGCACCGGTGGGGAAGCGGGGGCCGGAGGGTCAGCGGAGGCCCTGGCCGGAGCCGTCGGCGACGGTGTGCTGCACGTTCGTGACGGTCTCGTGGAGGACGGTGGAGGCGCCGTCCTCCTGAAGGAGGCCGGTGGCCCCGCCCAGGCCCAGCGGCGTCTCCGCGGCGCTGGCCTGCGGCGGCGGGGTGATGAGGGCGGTGACGACGCCTGCGGCGAGGGAGGCGATGGCGAGCATGCTGCGCTTCTTCATGCCCTGGTCAACTGCTGGGACGGGAAAGGGTTACGGGTGTCCGGCCCGCCGCTCCCCCGGCGGTGCGGCGGCCGGGGCCCGCTCACGCCTCCGCCGGGCCGTTCTCCAGGTAGACGGGGCCGCCCGTCCGGCGGGCCCGGTCGATCGCGGCGAGGCGCGCGAAGTCGCCGGGGGCCATCTCCCGGCGCCACTGGTCGAGGGTGCGCAGCGCGTAGGAGGTGTGCTCCTCCGGGGCGAGGACGACGGCGGCGATCTGCTCGTCCGTCAACTCGCCTCCGTCGAAGATGAAGCCGATGTGGTTGGCGGGCCAGTGCCGGGTGCCCCGGTCGCGGACGAAGTGGGTGCCGAGGAGGCGGGGTTCCCCGGTGAAGACCAGCCCGGTCTCCTCCCGGCATTCGCGGACCGCCGTCTCCCAGGGGGTCTCCCCCGGGTCCATGTTCCCGCCGGGCCACTGCCAGACGTCCTCGCCCCGGGTGGTGCGGAGCTGGAGGGCGCGGCCGGCGGTGTCGGTGAAGTAGAGGCAGGCGTACGCGGTCGCGCGGGGCAGCGTCTCGACGTACTCGGCGGGCGGCAGCCAGGTGTTCGCCATGGGCGGTTCTCTCTCGACGGAAGGGGCGGGGCGCCTCCCATCCAAGCGGTCCGGCGGGGCGGGCCGGCCCGCTCCGCCGCCGATCACCGGATCGTGTGAGCCTCCCTGGTGAGGCGGCGGCGGAGGCGGAGTTCGTGGACGAGGCGGCCGGCGAGGGCGCCGCCGTAGACGACGAAGCCGACGCCGACCAGCCAGGACTGGAGGACGAGGACGGTGCCGAACTGGCCGTAGGTGACGGCGTTGGAGGCGATGAGGGGGGAGAAGACGAGCTGGGAGAAGATCCGCAGGCCGAGGAGGCCGAGGGCGGTGAGGACGGCGCCGGGGAGGAGGGCGCGCCAGCGGATGCGGCCGCACAGGAGGAAGCGCTGGGACCACCAGAAGAAGAGGAAGGTGCCGGCGAGGTCGCCGAGGGCGACGGCGGCCGTGACGGCGGCGGGGGCGTGTTCGGGGGCGGGGAAGGCGACGAAGAGGAGGAGGGCGGCGATGAGGACGCCGAGCCAGACGACGTGCCGCCACATGGTGTGCCAGCGGGCGGTGGGCAGGTCCCAGGCCCGCTCGTAGCCGGTCTGGACGGCGGAGCCGAAGGTGACGCCGAAGGCGGCGAGGGCGGCGAGGCCGAAGGCGGTGGTGCGCTGGAGGGCCTGGCCTGGCTGGCCGAAGAGGCGTTCGACCTCTTCCTGGGAGACCTCGGTGACGCCGAGGCCCTGGACGAGCCAGCGGGCGAAGCCCTGGCCCCGGGAGAGGTCGGCGGCGGCCACGACGATGAGGAGGGGGACGAGGGTGAGGAGGCTGAGGGCGGCGAAGCCCATGGCCCGGTGCATGAGCTCCATGGCGCGGCCCCGGTTCCAGGCGAGCCCTGCGGGTGAGGCGAGCAGGCGGGCGTGCCAGCGCTGGAGCCGGGGGCCGTGGTCGGGCGGCGGATCGCTCGGCGTACCGGGTGTGGAGGGCATGACTGGTCCGCTACCCGCCGGAGGCCCGGGTGTCGCGCCGGTGCGGCCGAACGGGTGCGGAGGGGGCGGGGCGGGGCCGGTCAGCGCTGGGCGAGGACCGGGCTGGCGCGGGTGCAGCGGTCCGGGGCCGCGTCGGGGGCGGAGGTGGCCTGGAGCGCCGCGCTGACCAGGGTGGCGAGCAGGTCGATGTCGGAGCCGGCGTCGAGCCGGACCGTCACCCACCCGGAGCCGGCCCGGAGCCGTACGGCGGTGGAGTTCTGGAGGGCGGGCCGCAGCCTGGCGACCATCGCCCGGGTGAGATGGACGTCGGCCTCGTGCTCGCCGTGGAAGTGGACGATCTCCTCCGTCGCCGTCCCGAGGCCGATCTCGGCACCGCAGTGCGCGTGGCCGCGGGTCAGCGAGGGCCAGCTCATCAGACGTTCACTGGCATGCCTGGCCGTGTTCATACGAGGAGCGTGCCGGGCCGCGGGGCGCCGCACAAGCGTCCCGGCGAAAGATTCCCGTCCAGGCCGGAAACCGACCCCCGGAAAGGGAGATGTGACGGTATGTCACCACTGTGGGTGGACCGGGGGAAGCGCTCCGTCACCGCGCCGCACCGGCGGCGGGGCGCCCGTCCGCGTGGCACGATCTCCGCATGGCCACGAACGGATCCGACCGCCCCGCGACCGACTTCCCGCGCGGTGTGGGCGCGCCCGCGACCCGCGCCCTCGCCGCCGCCGGCTACACCCGGCTCGACCAGCTCGCGGGCGTGCCCGCCGCCGAGCTCGCCGCCCTGCACGGGGTGGGTCCGAAGGCGCTGCGGGTGCTGGGCGAGGCGCTCGCCGAGCGGGGCCGCTCCCTCGGCTGAGCCCGGCCCCGCCCGCCGTCCGGTCCCGGCTGTACGGCCGCCGGGCGGGCGAATTAGCGTGGGGGCATGGAACTCCTGGGAGACATCGCCCCCGACCGCCCGCTGCTCGTCCTCGCCGTCAAGGAGGAGGCGCAGTTCCTCGACACGGACCTGCCCGTGCTCCTCACCGGCATGGGCAAGGTGAACGCGGCGACCGCGCTCGCCACGGCGCTGGCCCGGGGGCCGCACCCTTCGGAGATCGTCAACCTGGGCACCGCGGGCGCCCTGCGCGCCGGCTGGACCGGGACGCACGTGATCGGCACGGTCGTCCAGCACGACTTCGACGGCCGGCTGCTGGCGACGCTGACCGGGGAGTCCTACGGGGCGCCCCTCGCGCTCCCCGCCGACGGGGACGTGGTCCTCGCCACCGGGGACACCTTCATCTCGGACGAGGCCGCCCGCGCCCGGCTGGCGGAGCGGGCCCCGCTGGTCGACATGGAGGGGTACGCCCTCGCCCACGCGGCCGCGCTCGCCGGGGTGCCGCTGCGGCTCGTGAAGCACGTGAGCGACGAGGCGGGCGACGGCGCCGACCGCACCTGGCGCGAGTCGGTCGCCGCCTGCTCCCGGGAGCTGGCCGCCTGGGCGGCGGCGCACGTCCCGGCGTACCGCGCCTGAGCCGTGCGCCCGCCCCGTGCGGCGGGTCAGGGGTTCTGGAAGTGGACCTCCGGGGCGGTCGGGGACGGGCCCGCGAGGATCCCGTCGGGGGCCCCGCGCAGGTGGCGGTCGAAGAAGGCCGCCAGGTAGGCGCGGGTGAGCGTGACGGCCCGGTCGGCCGGGAGCTCGTCCCCGGGCAGGCCGAAGTGCCGCTGCATCAGCGGAAAGTCGGTGAAGGTGGGGTGGGTGGACCCGGCCACCGTCAGCCAGCGCTTCCAGCCGTCGAGTCCCGGCCAGGTCCGGTCCCAGGAGGTGTCCAGGCCGCCGGGCAGGTGGGTCGCGTCGTGGGTGCCGAGCATGAGGAAGGGCCGCCCGCCCAGCCCCCCCGGCGGGGAGGTCCCCCCAGAACGCCCCGTCCATGTTGGCGCCCGCGTCGACCCGGCGGTCGGCGGCCATCGTGGTGGCGGCGCTCGCGCCGCCGATGGAGTGCCCGGCCATGCCGATCCGGCGGGCGTCGATGGTCCGGGCGTGGCGCCAGGCGGGCCGGGGGCCGGTGAGCCGGTCGAGGACGAACCGCATGTCGGCGGCCCGGGTGGTCGTCACCACGTCCGCGGGGACGCCGTGCTCGTCGAGGTCGGCGCAGGCGACGCAGTCCAGCGTCTCGCCGCCCGGCAGGCTGATGCCGTACGACTCGTAGGCGTGGTCGACGGAGGCGACGACGTAGCCGCGCGAGGCGAGGTCCTCGGCGAGGTGGGTGAGGGTCCAGCGGGAGACCGAGAACCCCGGGGAGAGCAGGATCAGCGGGCGGCGGCCGGGGGCGGGGCGGACGTCGGTCCTGCTGTGGGTGCGGGTGGCGGCCAGGACGTCCGCCGGGATCGCGCCGGTGAGGCCGAGGCCGTCGATCATCCGGCGCGCCTCCTCGCGGGTCGCGTACGGGGCGGGCCGTCCGCCGCCGGACCGCGCGGCCGGGTAGTGGAGGGTGACCATCAGCCGGCGCCCGTCGGCCGTGGGCACCCAGGGGTCGGTGCGGGAGCGGTCGGTGAGCGGCAGGACGGTGCTGCCCACCGGGTACGGCCCGGTCGGCGCGGGCAGCGTGAGCGGCACGCCGACGGGGGCGGTGGCGGTGGCCGCGAGAGGGCGGGCGGGGTCGGGGGCGGCGGTGGCGACGCCGGCGGTTAAGGCGAGGGAGCAGGCCAGGAGGGCGGTCGAGGCCGCCCGGACGATGCGTGTCATGCGGGTCACGGTAGGAGCATCCCCTCGGACCGCGCGTCCCTCCGGGGGCGTACACGGGGGTATACCTCGGGCCGATGCCGGGCGGGACGCCGGGAGCGGACCGCGCCGTGCCGCTCCATGTCGCGCCGCGCCGTGTCGTGTCGTACCGGAAAAGCATCACCCTGAAGTGGAGGGTGAGGGTCCGCTCCTCCTCCCGGCGTTCGGCGGACCGGTGATCACGTCGTACACGCGGTCGGTTAGACTGGGCGGAGCGAAGGGGAGTAGCCCTGCGAACCGGTCGTCGACACACTGGAACCCCCGGGTTCCCGGTGACCGGGTCCGCGCACGACGCGGACGGGCGAGACCTTCGGCCAGGCATCACCGCGTCCGCATCTCCGTGGGCGTGGTCCTTCATGCCGGGCCGAGTGGTCCTCCCGTCGCCTCCGAGGCGCTGTGCTGGCCGGTCGGTCCGGACCGAGCAGAGAGCGCCGGTATGCACCTCGACCCCGTGGCGATCGTCACCGCCTTCGGGCTGATCTTCCTCGCCGAGCTTCCCGACAAGACGATGTTCGCGTCGCTCGCCATGGGCACGCGGATGCGTCCCCTCTACGTGTGGATCGGCACCTCCACCGCCTTCGCGGTGCACGTCGCCATCGCCGTCGGCGCCGGCAGCCTCCTCGGGCTGCTCCCCGGCTGGATCGTCAAACTCGTCTCCGCGCTCCTCTTCGGCTTCGGCGCCTTCATGCTGCTGCGCGGCGGGGGCGACGACGACGGGGAGGAGGGCGGCGGCAAGACCGTCACCGGTTTCCTGCCGGTCTTCTCGACCGCCTTCATGGCCGTCTTCATCAGCGAGTGGGGCGACCTGACCCAGATCACCACCGCCAACCTCGCGGCCACCAACGGCACCGCGTCGACCGCGATCGGCTCCTTCCTGGCGCTCACCACGGTCTCCGCGCTGGCCCTGGTAGCGGGCCGCTTCATCGCCAAGCGGGTCCCGCTCAAGACCGTGCAGCGGATCGGCGGCGTCTGCATGGCGGGCCTGGCGATCTGGTCGCTCGTCGAGGTCTTCACCGGCTGACGCCCGTCCGCCGCGCCCCTCCGGGGCCGTGTCCCGCACCGGCGGGGCGCGGCCCCGGAGCCGTTCCCGGGCACGCGCCCTTCCGTTCTCCGCCGCCGGACGGCGAGCCTGCTCCCCGGGGCGGTCGCGGTGCGGCACCGTCCGGGGAACAGACACAGCAGACACAGTGACGGAAGGACGGCCCGTGAACAGCGGTCTCCCGCAGCACGACCCCCGGAACGACGACCCGGTCCACGCCGAGCTGGACCGGCGGGCGCGGGAGGTGGCCGACCAGGTGATCGCCTGGCGCCGGCACCTCCACCGGCATCCCGAGCTGTCCAACCGGGAGGAGGGGACGGCCCGGCTGGTCGCCGAGCACCTGCGGGGTCTCGGCCTCGACGAGGTCCGCACCGGCATCGCCGGGCACGGGGTGGTCGGCGTGCTGCGCGGCACGGCCGGCGGGGACGGCGGGCGGGTGGTGGCGCTGCGCGCGGACACCGACGCGCTGCCCGTGAAGGACCTGTGCGGGGCGGACTTCGCCTCCGAGACGGTGGACGCGGAGTACCCCGGCGGCCCGTTCCCCGTCTCGCACGCCTGCGGCCACGACTGCCACACGGCGATGCTGATGGGCGCGGCGACCGTGCTCGCCGGGGTCCGCGACCGGCTGCCGGGCACCGTCGTGTTCGTCTTCCAGCCCGCCGAGGAGGGCCCGCCGGTGACCGAGACGGGCGGGGCGCTGGCGATGGTCGAGGAGGGCGCGTTCGCCGATCCGGTGCCGACGATGGCGTTCGGGATGCACGTGACGCCGTATCCGAAGGGGTACGTGGGCTACCGGGTGGGCAACCAGTACGGGGCGTCCGTCCTGGTCCGGATCACCGTCGACGGCAAGCAGGTGCACGGCTCCACGCCGTGGCAGGGCGTCGACCCGATGCCGGCGGTGGGGGCGGTCCTCACCGGGATCGGGCAGCTCTACCGGCAGGTGTCGGCCTTCGACCCGGTCACGGTCACCATCGGGCACGTCGAGGACGTCGGCCGGTTCAACATCATCGGGCAGACGGTGACCCTCTGGGGCACCGTCCGGTGCGCGGTGGAGTCCGACATGGCCGAGGTCAGGGACCGGCTGCGGCGGCTCGCCGAGCACTCGGCGGCGGCGTACGGGGCGACCGCCGAGGTGGAGTACCTCCAGCCGGTGCCGCCGGTGCACAACAGCGGGCCGTGGGTGGCGGCGGGGCTGCCGACGCTCCGGCGGGTGGCGGGCCAGGAGCGCGTCACCGAGACGGGGGCCACCCTGGGCTACGACGACGTGTCCGAGCTGATCGCCCGCTTCGGCGGCCTGTACGTGATGCTCGGCGTCCAGGACGCGGTGCTGGACGAGGCGGGGGTCCCGGTGCCGGCCAAGGGCGGGCGGGGCCTGGTCACCAACCACAATCCGCACTTCTACGCCGACGACGACACCCTGGTCACCGGGGTGCGGCTGCACGCGCACGTGGCCTACGACCACCTGCGGGGCGCCCTGGTGCCGGAGGGGTGACCCCGTGCGGCGGCGGCCCGAGTTGCGTCCCCGCGCGCAGCCGGGAGGCTGGGAGCATGAACCTGGACCTCACCGCCCTCGCCGACGAGCACCTGACCGCCGCCCGGAGCGCGCCGCACGGGCGCAGCGCCCATCTGGTGCTGCACGACGGCGTGCTGCGGCAGACCGTGATCGCGCTGATCGCCGGGACCGCCCTGGACGAGCACAACGCTCCCCCGGCGGCCAGTCTCCAGGTGCTGCGCGGCCGGGTGCGGCTGACCACCCCGGGGTGGGAGGCCGAGCTGGCGGAGGGCGCGCTGCGGATGATCCCCAAGGAGCGGCACGGGCTGGCCGCGGTAAACGACTCCGTGGTGCTCCTGACCGCCGTCAACGACTGACGGCCGTCCCGCCCACCCGTACCGCCGTCAACGGCTGACGGCGGTCTCGCCCGGCCGTGCGCGCCGTCGGACGGCCGTCCCGCCCGGCCGTTCCGTCACCCGGCGCCCTCGATCGCGTCGAGGTCCTGGGCGTAGTGCTCGATCGCCGCCCGGTAGGCGCGTACCGACGGGTCCTCGCTGGTGGCGGCGAGGAGGGTGAGCAGCAGCCGGGTGGCGGCGTGGTGGCGGCCGGTGTTGTACAGGGCCATGGCCAGGAACGCGCGCAGGGCGCCGTCCTCGGGGAACTCCTCGACGGCGGCGCCGAGGAGCGCGGCGGCGTCCTCGTGGCGGCCGAGCGTGCGGTAGGTGCTGCCGAGGCCGAGGAGGGCGCCGCGCCGGTCCTCCTCGCCGAGCCCGGTGCCCGTACCCGTGTCGGCGAGGGCCCGTTCGTAGTACGGGACGGCTTCGGCCTCACGGCCGAGGACGTCGTGCGCCCAGGCGGTCTGGTAGGCGACCTCGGCGTCGGCGGGGAGGCGGTCGGCGAGGGCGACGAGGCGGACGCGGGCCTCCTCCTTGGCGGTCTCGTCGGGCCGGGAGCGCAGGGCGACCGCTTCGCCGAGCAGCCGGTCGCGTTCCTCGGGGGAGGGTTCGGGGTGGTTCATCCGGCCATGATCGCAAGCGGGATGCCGGGGCGCCCGCCGGGGGGTCGGGGCGTACGGGGAGGGCCGGGGGCGTCGTGCCAGGTGACGGGCCGCCATAGGGGCCGGGCGGCTTTGTGGCGGCCCGCCCCATGGAGGAAGGCGGCGGCGCGGCCATAGCCTCCCGGCCGATCCCCCGTCAGGAACGAGCCACCGGGAGTCCCCCATGCGTTCCCCCCGCGCGCCCCTGTCCCGCCGTCCTCTCCCTTCTCTTCGCTCCCTCCGCGCGCCGCGCTCCCCGCGCCGCCGGTTCGGGGCGTTCGCCGTCGCGCTGGCCTGCGCGGCGGCGTCCCTGCTGCCTGCGGCCGGTCCGGCGGCGGCCGCCGCTCCCCCGCCGGTGGCCGGCGCGCTCTCCGCGTACGACATCGGCGCCGTGTACACGGCGGGCGTCTCCTCCGGCGGCTACATGGCGACCCAGCTGCACGTGGCGTACTCGGGCGCCGTCGCGGGGTCGGCGGTCTTCGCCTCGGGGCCGTACGACTGCGCGCGGGGCTCGCTGCCGACGGCGCTCAACGCCTGCATGGACACGGTCCAGGGGCTCTCCGTCGCCGCGCTGGAGCAGGCCACCCGGGACCGGGCGGCGCAGGGCCAGGTGGATCCGGTGGAGAACCTGGCGGGCGATCCGGTGTACGTGTTCGGCGGGTCGAACGACACCACGGTGAAGCGGCCGGTGGTGGACGCGCTCGCGGACTACTACGGCCGGTTCGGCGCCCGGGTCCGCTACGACCGCTCGACCGCCGCCGGGCACTCCTGGGTGACCCCGCTGGGCCCCAACTCCTGCGCGGTGACGGCCTCCCCGTACCTCAACGACTGCGGCACCGACGCCGAGGGCGCGCTCCTCGGGCACCTGCTGGGCGCGGTCGCGCCGCCCGGGTCCGGCACCGGCGGCACGCTGGTCCGCTTCGACCAGGACGCCTACGCGCCGGGCGGCAGCGCCGCCGCGCTGTCGATGGGCCGGGAGGGCTTCGCGTACGTGCCCGCGTCCTGCGCGGCGGGCGCGCGGTGCTCGCTCCTGGTGGCGCTGCACGGCTGCAAGCAGGGGTACGCGTACCAGGGCTTCGGGACGCGCTTCGTGGAGAACGCGTACCTCAACGAGTACGCCGACACCAACGGGCTGGTCGTGCTCTACCCGCAGGCGGCGCCGACCTCGACACTGGAGAACCCCAACGGCTGCTGGAACTGGTGGGGCTACCTCGGGGACACCGCCTACGCGCGGCACGGCGGGAAGCAGATCGAGGCCGTGATGGGGATGGTGCGGGCGCTCGGCGGGGGCGGCGGGACCGGCACGCCGCCGTCGGACGGGCGGACGGTGCTGGCCGCGACGGACGCGGAGACCGGGTACGTGAAGGCGGCGGCGGACGGCTCCGGCGCGGCCGTCGGCACCCTGAAGGGGCTGTACGGGCTGGCGCTCGGGCGGGGCGCCGACGGCCGGACCAACCGGACCGTGGTCTCCTTCGACACCTCGCGGATCCCGGCCGGGAAGGAGGTCACCCGCGCCTGGCTGACCGTCACCCGGTCGTCCGGCTCGGGCGACCCGTGGTCCTCGCCGGCCGGGAACCGGCTCCTCGCCGACGTGCGGACGGGCTGCTTCGGCGGGTGCGCGGTGGAGGCGGCGGACTTCTCGGCGGCGCCGACGGTGGCGGGCGGCGCGGAGATCGGCGCGTTCGCGTCGGGGAGCGCGGTCTCCACGGACCTGTCGCCCGCCGCGCTCGCGGCACTGAACCGGGGCGGGACGACGCAGTTCCGGCTCGGTTTCGCGCAGGCCCAGGCCGGGACGGCGTACCTCTTCGTGAACCAGGGCGCGCCGGTGACGCTGACGGTGGAGTACCGCTGACGGCCGGGGGCGGCCTGCTGCCGGGCCGCCCCTGTTAACGTTCATGAATGCGGCTTTCGTCCCGATTCGATGTGCGTGGTCTCGCCCGCCGGGCGGCGGCCCTGCGGCCCCGGCGGACCGACGCCACCGTCACCCTCCCGGAGGACGACCGCGCCGACCGGGAACGGCTCCGGGACCTCGCCGCGCTCCTGTGCGAGCTGGGCTCCGACCTGCTGCGGGCGGCGGAGCGCAGCTCCGAGGTCGAGCGGACGCTGCACGACGTCGCCGCCCGCTACGGCACCCGGGCCCGCTGCTTCGTCGTCCCCACCGGCCTCTTCGTCCGGGTCGGCGGCGGGCCCGACGGCCGGGGCGGCGAACTCGACTTCTCCCCGGTCGATGGCCCCGACCTGCGGCTCGACCAGGTGGAGGCGCTCCAGGCGCTGGTCACCCGGATGCGCGCCGAGGAGGTCCCCTTCGCCGAGGTGCGGCGGGCGCTGCGGGAGAACCGGGAGCGGCCCGAGCGGTTCAGCCCGGCGGCCACCGTCTTCGGCTACGTGCTGCTGACGGTCGGTCTGGGCACCATGCGGCACGCGACCCTGCCCGCCGTGGCCGGATACGCGGCGCTCGGCGCCGGGGTCGGCCTGCTCCGCCTCTTCGGCGACCGACTGCCCGTCGCCCGCACCGCCCTGCCGGTGGTCGCCGCCATCCTCGTCACCGCCGCCTCACTGCGCTGGGCCGGTCCCCTCCTCCACGAGAACCCGGCCGTCCTCTCCATCCCGCCGCTCATCGCCTTCCTGCCCGGCGCGGCGCTCACGCTCGGCGCCATCGAACTCGCCACCGGAGCCGCGCTCTCCGGGATGTCCCGGCTGGCCGGGGCGGTCAGCGTCCTGCTGCTGCTCTCGCTCGGCATCCTGGTCGGCTCCGAACTGCTGCGGCCCCGCCCCCCGGACGGGCCCGCCGCCGCGCCGCTGGGCGCGTGGGCGCCCTGGGCCGGCGTGCTGCTCCTGGGCTTCGGCTTCCTGCTGTACTTCTCCGCCCCGCCCCGGGTCACCGGCTGGCTGCTCGGCGCGCTCCTCACCGAACGGCTGGTGCAGACGGTCGCCTCCGGGATCGCCGGGGCGACCTTCGGCGCCTTCGCGGCCGGGGCGCTGCTGCCGCCGATGGCGAGCTGGATCGAGAAGCGCTCCCGCACCCCCGACCAGGTCGTCTTCCTGCCCTGCTTCTGGCTGCTGGTGCCCGGCGCGGTCGGCCTCACCAGCGTCTCGGAGATCATCGTGCGGAAGGACACCGACGGCGGGCTGGCCAGTCTGGTCGGCACCGTCATCACGGTCGCGGCCATCGCCCTCGGCGTCCTGGTGGGCGCCGGTCTCCAGCGCCGGCCCCGGCTGCTGCTGGGCGAACCGGCGCCGAGCACCCCGGACGCCGACACCTCGACGTCCGCCGCCGGGCCGTCCCCCACCGGGCCGTCCGCCGCCGGGCCGTCCCCGACCGGGCCGTCCGCCGCACCGCCGGAGAAGGCGGCGTAGCCGCGCGGGGCGAGGTCCTCAGCGGGGCGGCTCGGGGAGCTCCTCGCCGGTCTCCAGGAGCGACTTGAGACTGGAGACGATGGCGGGCCAGCCCTCGCCGACGAGGCCCCGCAGCAGCCCGTCCGGCACCAGGCCGCCGTGGCGGACGGTCAGCCGCACCGTGTCCCCGGAGGGTTCGACCTCGAAGGCGACGGTGGACCGGGGCTCGCGGGAGAGGCGCGCGTACACCTCCTCGTCGAGGCGGACCGCCCGCGCCCAGGCGGGGGTGAAGGTGTGCCAGGTGTACGCGAGGCAGCGGCCCGGCACCGCCTCGACGACGACCTGTCCGGGGTCGGCGGTGCGGCGGCCGCCCTCCTCCCAGACCATCGGCGACCCCGGGGTCCACTCCGTCTCGAAGGCCACGCCCCAGTAGCGCCGGGTCAGCTCCGGCTCGGTGAGCGCCTTCCAGAGTTCGCCGGGGGTGGTCCTGATGTAACTGGTGTAGACGTACGTCGAGGTGTCCATGGCACAAGCTAGGCAGGCGGCGGGGTCCGCTGCCATGCGGGAGGGTCCGTTCCGGGCCCCACGGACCGTGGATCGTCCGCCCGTTGAATAGGTGCGGAGGAAACTATTCAACGGACTGCTAGCGTGTCCGGATGTCCCTCAAGCACGCCGTCCTCGCCGCTCTCCTGGAGGGCGAGGCATCCGGATACGACCTCGCGAAGATCTTCGACGTGTCCGTCGCCAATTTCTGGGCCGCCACCCCCCAGCAGCTCTACCGCGAGCTCGACCGCCTCTCGGAGGCCGGTCTCATCACGGCCCGGATGGTCGAGCAGGAACGCCGCCCGAACAAGCGGATGTTCAGCCTCACCCCGGAGGGACGCCGGGACCTCGACTCCTTCACCTCCGTCGCGCCCCGGCCGACCGCGGTGCGCGACGAGCTGATGGTGCAGGTGCAGGCGTGCGACGGCGGCGACACCGAGGCGGTACGGGGGTTCGTGGCCCGGCGGATGGACGCCTCGCGGGACCGGCTCGCGCGCTACGAGCGGCTGCGCGAGTGGCTGTTGGGCGGCCGGGACGAGGAGGCGTACCTGCGCGAGGCCGAGCGCGTCGGCCCGTACCTGACACTGATGCGCGGCCGGTCCCTGGAGGAGGAGAACCTCCGCTGGGGGGAGCGGGTGCTCGCGGTCCTGGAGGCCCGGATCGCCGCCGGGCGGGACGGCACCGGGGTGACGGCGGCTCCTACCCTGCGGTAGAACTCTCGGGTACTCGGGTACCGCGCCGGGCCGGCCGGCGGACCGGGCAGAGGCGCACACCGGCGCGGCCGGGGGCGCGCGGAGAGAGGGCGGACCCCATGGATGTCGGCGACCTCGTCGAAAACTTCACCCTTCCGGATGAAACCGGGACCCCCCGCACCCTCACCGGGCTGCTGGCCGAGGGGCCGGTCGTCCTCTTCTTCTACCCGGCGGCGCTCACCCCGGGCTGCACCGCCGAGGCGTGCCACTTCAGGGACCTGGCCGCCGAGTTCCGGGCGGCGGGCGCGCTGCCGGTCGGGGTGAGCGGGGACGCGGTGGAGCGGCAGCGGGAGTTCAGCGAGCGGCACTCGTTCGGCTATCCGCTCCTGGCCGACCCGGAGGGCACCGTGCGCGAACGGTTCGGCGTCCGGCGCGGCTTCTCGCTGGCGCCGACGAAGCGGGTCACGTTCGTCATCGGGCAGGACCGCCGGGTGAAGGAGGTCGTCCGCAGCGAACTCCGCATGAGCGCCCACGCGGACCGCGCCCTCGCCGCGCTGGCGGCCCTGCGCGCCTCCTGAACCGCTTCCGGTTCGGTCCGGCCCAGCCTGGTCCGGCCCGATTCGGTTCGGTCCGGCCAAGTCCGGTTCGGTCCGGCCAAGTCCGGTCCGGTCCGACCAAGTCCGGTCCGGTCCGACCAAGTCCGGTTCGGTTCGGTCCGGTTCG
The DNA here is from genome assembly GCF_014650175.1 of Streptomyces termitum. Lineage (GTDB taxonomy): Bacteria > Actinomycetota > Actinomycetes > Streptomycetales > Streptomycetaceae > Streptomyces > Streptomyces termitum. The sequence continues at coordinate 185,317 of NZ_BMUL01000009.1, read as the reverse complement.
GTCCGGTTCGGTTCGAAGGCGCGTCGGGGGCGGGCGGGTTCGGCGCCGGTCCTCAGGTGCCGAGGAGGCGGGCCTTGGCCGCGGCGAACTCCTCCGGGGTGAGCAGGCCCTGCTGCGCCAGTTCGCCGAGACGGGCGAGCTGTTCGGTGAGACCGGCCGGGCCCTGCCCGGTGGGGGCGGGCGTCGCCTGCTGGGGCTGCGGCGGTGCCTGCTGGGGTTGTCGGGGTTGCTGTGCCTGTCGAGACTGCTGCGTCTGCTGCGTCTGGAGGTCGGCGATGGCCTCTTCCTGGTCCTGCTCGCGGCGGGCGGCCCGCGCCTGGCTGCGGCCCGCGGCGTACGCGGCTCCGCCGACGAGCGCGCCGCGCAACAGCGGGGCGCCGGCCGGCCGGACCACCGGGCGGGCGAGGGGGCGTCGTCGCATGAACATCGGATCAGCTCCTTCCGGCGGCCTCGGCGACCGCCCGGCGATAGGCGTCCCTGGCCTCGTCCACGTACGCGTCCGGGATCCGCACGCTGGCGGCGACCCGGCCGCCGGCCTCGCGGATCGCCTCCGCCGCGTCGGCCGCCCAGATGTGCTCGACCAGCAACATCAGCGCACAGGAACCGGGTTCGAGGGCCGCCGCCGCCTCGGCCGCGTCCTCGGGGCCGAGCAGGTTCGCCTCGGGGCCGATCTCCTCGGTGGCGTCGTCGTACTCGTCGTACTCGACCAGTTCGGAGCTGGAGACCTCTCCCGCCTCGGACTTGACGACCACGAGCGAGTCGATCAGCCGCACCTGCCCCGCCCTGCGCAGATCGGCGACGGCCGTGACCGCCGCCACCTTCAGCCGCTCGCCCGGAAAGGCGAGCACGACGCATTCCACCGGTCCCATGGCACTCCGCTCCCTGGTCGCTCCGCCCCATCCGACCACGCCCGGATGCGGGCCGCACCCGGAGTACGGACGGGCCTTCCCGAGGTGCGGGGCCGGGGCGGGCGGGTGACACTCGCACCGACGCCCGGTCCTCCCGGCCGGCGCGGGAACGGAGTGCGCGGCCATGGACGACTACCCCCTCCTGAACGTCTTCTGGACGATGCTGTGGTTCTTCCTCTGGATCATGTGGCTCTTCCTGCTGTTCAAGGTGATCACGGACATCTTCCGCGACCACGAGCTGAGCGGCTGGGGCAAGGCCGGCTGGCTGATCTTCTGCATCGTGCTGCCGTACCTCGGCGTGCTGGTCTACGTGATCGCCCGGGGCAAGGGCATGGGGCTGCGCGACGCCAAGCAGGCGAAGGAGGCGGAGTCCCGCTTCCAGGAGTACATCCGGCAGACGGCGGGCACCCAGGGCGGGGGCGGGAGCGCCACGGACGAGCTGGCGCGGCTCGCGGAGCTGAAGGAGAAGGGCGCGATCACGCCCGAGGAGTTCGAGAAGGCGAAGGCGAAGGTGCTCGCCTGACCCCCGCCGTCCCGCCGCCCCGAGGGCGGTTCCCCACCCGGTGTCCCGGACCCGCCCCCCTAAGGCGAGTCCGGGATACCTCTTTGATACGGTCTTTGCGTGAGGTTGACCAAGTTCACCGACCTGGCCCTGCGTGCCGTGATGCGCCTGGCAGTCGCCGACGACGAGGAACCGCTCACCACCCGCAGGGTGGCGGAGGAGGTGGCCGTGCCGCACGCCCACATGGCGAAGGTGGTCACACGACTCCAGCACCTCGGCGTGGTGGAGGCCCGGCGGGGTCGCGGCGGCGGGCTCGCGCTCACCGACTTCGGGCGGCGCTCCTCGGTCGGCTGGCTGGCCAGGACCCTGGAGGGCGACGAGGAGGTCGTCGGCTGCGAGGCCGATCCGCCGTGCCCGCTGCGGTCGGCCTGCCGACTGCGCGGTGCCCTGCGGGAGGCGCAGGACGCCTTCTACCGGGCGCTCGACCCGCTGACCGTCGCCGACCTGGTGCGCTCCCCGACCGGCCCGGTGCTGCTCTCCCTCACCCCCCGCCCCCCGTCCTGATCCACCCCCCGGGCGGCTCCGGCCGCACGGGGTTCGCTAGAGTTTTAAATGCGTAGATCATCTACCAGTTTGGAGTTCCCATGCTGTCCGAGCAGGCCGTCCCCGTCGTCCGTGCCACGCTGCCCGCCGTCGGCGGGGCGCTCGACCAGATCACCGAGCGCTTCTACGGCCGCCTCTTCGCCGCCCACCCCGAGCTGCTGCGCGACCTCTTCAACCGGGGCAACCAGGCCAACGGCGAGCAGCGCAAGGCGCTCGCGGGTTCCATAGCCACCTTCGCCGTCGCGCTCCTGGAGCACCCGGACACCCGGCCGGACGCCCTGCTCTCCCGCATCGCGCACAAGCACGCCTCGCTGGGCGTCACGGCGGACCAGTACAAGATCGTGCACGAGCACCTCTTCGCCGCGATCGTGGAGGTGCTCGGCGAGGCCGTCACCCCCGAGGTCGCCCAGGCGTGGGACGAGGTCTACTGGCTGATGGCGAACGCCCTCATCGCCATCGAGAGCCGCCTCTACCAGGAGGCCGGCGTCGCGGACGGCGAGGTGTGGCGCCCGGTGCGGATCTCCGAGCGGCGCGACGAGACGGCGGACACCGCGTCCTTCGTGCTCACCGACACCGACGGCGCCCCGCTGCCGGCCTTCAGGCCCGGCCAGTACGTGAGCGTGCGGGTGGCGCTGCCGGACGGCGCCCACCAGATCCGCCAGTACAGCCTCTCCTCCGCGCCCGGCCGCGACTCCTGGCGGATCACCGTCAAGCGCGTCGACGGCGACCCGGCCGGCGAGGTCTCCACCTGGCTGCACGGCAACGCGCGGACCGGCGACGTCCTGGAGGTCTCGGCCCCCTTCGGCGACCTGGTGCTGCCCGAGGGCGACGCCCCGCTGCTGCTCGCCTCCGCCGGCATCGGCAGCACCCCCATGCTCGCCATGCTCGACCACCTGGCCGCCACCGGCGACCGCCGCCCGGTCGTCGTCGTGCACGCCGACCGCTCCCCCGAGGCCCACGCCCACGTGGCCGAGCTGCGCGAACTGGTCGGCGCGCTGCCCGAGGGCAGCCTGCACCTCTGGTACGAGGAGCCGGGCGCGTCCGGCGCCCGCGCGGGCCTCGCGGACGTGACCGCGCTGGAGCTGCCGGCCGGCACGAGCGCCTACCTGTGCGGCCCGCTGCCCTTCCTCCGGGCGGTCCGCGGCGACCTCGTCGCCTCCGGCGTCGCCGCGGCCGATGTCCACTACGAGGTCTTCGGCCCCGACCTCTGGCTGGGCTCGGAAGCCTGATCCCCCACGCTGTCCCCTCACGGCCGGGCCCCGACGGGTCCGGCCGTGATCCTTCGATCCCCAAGCACCATGGCGTTCCCGCTACGGATCCTGCATAGTTTGAGCGCGTATCGACCAAGTAATCAGCGGGTCGACAGGGAATGGACGGAAGCGATGGGATCGTACGGAGCGGGCGCCGCCCACCGGGACGCGCAGCGGCCGGTGCGGGGGATCGCCCTCGACATCGGCAGTTCACGGACCCGGGCCTGGGCCCCCGGAGCGGGCGTCTTCGCCAATGTGCCGAGCGCGGCGTTCGGGCGCGGCCGGGATGCGGACCACTCCTCCCGGCTGTCGCTCCTGAAGCGGGTGACCGCCGCCGTGCCGGGGGCCGGGGAGCACGACACGGTCGTGATGCTGACCCATCCGGTGCTCGCCGACCCGGCGGAGCGCGAGGCGGCCCGCCGGGTCGTCGCCGGTCTCGGACCGGTGCGGGTCATCGCCGTCGACAGCGCGCGGGCGACCGCCGCCTACGCGGCGCCGGACGGCGTCGGCCCGCTGCTCGTGGTGGACCTCGGGGCCCGGCTGACCGAGGTCACGCTCGTCGTGGACGGACAGGTGCAGGACGCCCGGCTCGCCGAGATCGGCGTGGACGACCCGCCGACGCACGGCGACGTCCCCGAGACGGTCGCGGGCACGGCCGCCGACATGGTGAGCGACCTGTGGCGCGGGGACCGCACGGGCGCCGTGCGCGGGGCGCTGCGCCACGGGGTCCTGGTGACCGGCGGCGGGGCCCTCCGGCTCGACGTCACCGCCCGCCTGGCGCACGTGCTGCGCGCCCGGGTGCGCCTGGCGAACGACCCCTCGACCAGCGTCGTCCGCGGCGCAGGGCTGATGCTGGCCTCCGCCCTGCGCGGGACCGAGGACCGGCACAGCGCCTGAGCCGGCGCCCCCGGTCCGGGGCGCGGGGCTCGGCCGTGCGTCTCGCGGCCCGGTCGGCGAGGCAGTCGTCCCCGCGCCCGGCCGCCCCGGCGAGGACGTCCCGGACACCGGGCCCGTCCGCTCCCGCGGGGGAGGCGGGCCCGCCGGAGCGGGCGGGGGCGCAGCCGGCGAGCAGGGTCAGCGCGGCGGCGGCCAGCAGGGTACGGCGGGTGAGCGGTGGCGCGGCAGACTGCATGGGTCCCCCTCGGCGCGGTGGCGTTTCGGCTGGTCGGAGGGCCGGAGGATGGTCGTCGGACGGCCCGTCGAATGACTGCCCGAGCAACCGTCCAGTATGCGAGACCTCACTCGAACGGGCCGAACGCGCCGTAGTGAGCGCCTTCCGAGCGCCCCGAGCGCCTCGCGGCCCCCGACCGGCGCACGGCCCCGGTCCGCCCCTCGGCACGCAGAGGGCGGGCCGTGACATGGCGGAGCCCCGGCTGGACGGGGGATTCCAACCGGGGCTGCTCACCGTGACGGACGAAGGGCGGTCACCTCTGGGGGGGACCTTGGGGACCGGGCCCCTCCGTCGTCACATAAGGAAGAACGGGGGATGCCTGCCGAATGTTCCGGAGCGTCCGGAGTAGCCCCTGTGAGTCGGATCACCCTTTTTGGGGCGACTGCCGGGACACCCGGGCACCCGTACCGGCCGCCCCTCCTCGCCAGCCCTCCTCGTCAGTCCTTCTTGTCGGGCCGGTAGACGGCACCGGCGCGGGCGGTGCCGGGGGCGAGGAGTTCGGGAACGGTGACGAAGGTGTAGCCGCGCTTGCCCAGTTCGTCGATGATGCCGGGGACGGCGGGGACGGTGCCGTCGTAGATGTCGTGGAGCAGGATGATGCCGTCGCGGTCGGCCTGGTCGAGGACGCGCTGGCGTATGAGGTCGGAGTCGGTGGTGGAGTAGTCCTTGGCGGTGACGCTCCACAGCACCTGCGCGAGGCCGAGCTCCTCGCTGACCTTCTCGACGGTGTCGTCGGTACGGCCCTGGGGCGGGCGCATGAGGACGGGCTTGCGGCCGGTGATCTTCGCTATGGCGTCCTGGGTGCGGGACAGCTCCTCGCGGACGGTGGCCTCGTCGAGGTCGGTGAGGATGCGGTGGGACCAGGTGTGGTTGGCCACCTCATGGCCTTCGTCCGCGATGCGCCGGACGACGTCCGGGTAGCGGTCGACGTGCTTGTGACCGAGGAGGAAGAAGGTGGCGGGGACCCGCTTCTCCTTGAGGATGTCGAGGAGCCGGGGGGTGTCCTTGCCGGGGCCGGCGTCGAAGGTGAGCGCTATGCACTTCACCTCGGAGCAGTCGACGCGACGCGCCGCCGCACCGGCCTTCCCGTCGTCCTCCGCCTCCGCCCGTGCGTCCTGCGGCGTGACGACGCTCATGCCGCAGCCGCCGAGGGTGAGCATCAGCGTGGTGGCGGCGAGCAGGGCCGCGGTCCTCCCACCGCGACGACTCGGCCTGGATCGGAACATGGTGGTACCCGCTTTCCCCGGTTTCGTGGTCGATCGGGCCACGGGCGCGCCGGGTCAGGGCGGGCCGTGTCGTGGCCACGCCGAACTCTACATTCGGTGTATACCGAGGTCGGAGCGGGGGTCCCCCTCACGGAACGGAAGGCTCCACCCCGGACGGGACCCGTCCGTCCCGCCCGGGGAGACTCGCCCGCCGCCGGGTCCGGGGTCAGCGGGAGGCGAGCAGCAGGCGCGCCTCCGTCTCCTGGTCGCCCGAGACCGACTGGAGGGACTCGATGCCGAAGCCGGCGGCGAGCACCTTCTCGACCTCGTCGACGGCGTGGTAGCCACCGGTCAGCAGGGCGCCGACCGTACCGGCGAGCGGCGCGGGCCGCACCTCCTCGCGCGGCCCTCCGGAGGTGTCGAAGGTGGCCATCCACACGGTGGTGGCCGCCCCCGGCCCCTCCTCCGCACTCGGGGTCTCCGCGTCCTCCAGCCGGTAGACGTGCTCCAGGAGCTCGAACACGGCCCGCGCGTCCTCCCGGCGGCAGGCGTCGAGCTGAACGGTGACGTCGGTGTCGATGTGCAGGTCGTACACGTCACTCATCTCCTCGCGGCAGAACCGCCTCCCCTCCAGCTTCCTCCTCCCACCCCCCTTGCGGGAAACCCACAGCGCCCCTCCCTCAACCTCCCAAGCACGATCCCGCCCCCTCCCCACCCCCTCCCCTCGCCGCGGCTGCCCGCACGGTCTCAGGTCCAGTCGTGCCGTCGTCCTCCCGCGCCTCTGAACAGGCCCCCGCGAGCGGGCTCGCGCCTCCGTCCGTGTCCGGCGGGGGCTCGGGGCGGAAGGGTTCGGCGGAGTCTGGCCAGCAGGCGTGCTCGGCGGGTCCGCGCCGACCGCTCCAGCGGGCGTACGACTCCTGCCCTCGGCCACTCCCCCGTGTGCGGCGTCCTGCCCGCAGGCTCCGGCGCCGGGCTTGGGCACGGTGCGGCGGGTTCCGGGATCGTCGGTCGCGCCGGACGGTCCGGGCTCGCCCCCGGGGTCGGCGCGGAGGCGCCGAGGCGGGCCTCGGCCAGGGTGAGGCCGAGGCTGGTGCGGTACCAGGCGATCTCGTCGAGGGCGTCGGCGCGGACGAGCCGTTCGGCGGTCTCGCGGGCCGTGCCCGTGGAGGGGAAGCCCGGGGGCGCGGCGGGGCGCAGCCGGTCCAGCAGGGCCCGTTCGGCGGGGTCCGGGACGAGCTCGGCGACCTGGGCCGGGGAGAGCAGGGAGGCGATCGCCGCCGCGCGGGCCCACGGGTCGGGGGTGCCGCGCAGCAGCAGTGCCAGGTACCGGGACCGCCAGTTCCTCGCCCGCAGGTCCTCCCCGCTGTCGGCCCGTGCCCGCAGGTCGGCCGGGAGCCGGCCCCGGAGCAGGTCGGCATGGGCTTCGCCGAAGGCGGTGATCTCGGCGGCCACATACAGCCAGATCACCGTGCGGTAGCGGTTCAGGTAGAAGCGCACCGGGCTCAGGTGGCCGGTGCGGACCAGGCGGTTGAAGCGGGCGGGGGTGACGGAGAGCAGGGCGGCGGCCTCCCCGGCCCCCACGGTCCGGACGCGCTCGCGCAGTCCGCCGGGGAAGTCGGGGGCCGCTTTGAGCCGGTCGAGCTCCGCGCGCTCGACCGGGCGCCGCTCGGGCGCCCGGTCCCGGCCGCCGCCCCGGTCCCTGGCCGCTCCCTCCGGGGCCGGGACCGTCCTGACCAGTCCCATCCGGACCGCGAACCGGAACTCGTCGCGCTTCAGTTCCAGCTCTTCCGCGGCCCTGGCCGGGGTCACCGTCCGCGTCGCCTCGTCCACCGTCATGGCGTCCGCCGCCTCTCCCGCTCGTCGTGCCCGTCGTCCCGGCGCACCGGCCGGGGCCGGGTTCCGGTGAACCCGACCCCACGAACGTAACGGAGAGTGATGATTGGCGCACGACCTGTGGACAACCGCCTGTGGACAACCCGGGGAACGGGGCGCCCGCCCGTGGTCAGAAGGCGGGTTCGCCCGGCTGTCGCGCCGAGACTCCCAGGTGTTCGCCGACCCGGTTGACCAGGAGCGTCATCTCGTACGCCACCTGGCCGACGTCGGCCTCCGCGTCGCTCAGCACGCACAGGCAACTGCCCTCGCCCGCGGCCGTCACAAACAGCAGCGCCTCGTCGAACTCGACCATCGTCTGCCGGGCGCGGCCCGCCCGGAAGTGGCGGCCGGAGCCGCGGGCGAGGCTGTGCAGTCCGGAGGAGACGGCCGCGAGGTGCTCCGCGTCCTCCCGCGCGAGTTCGCTGCTCGCGCCGGTCACCAGTCCGTCGTTCGACAGCACCAGTGCGTGTCGTATGGGCCCGACCCGCCGGGTCAGATCGTCCAGAAGCCAGTCGAGCCCCTTGTCCAGCGCCATGCGGTGTCCTTCCCCCTCGTGAGTGCGGTTCCGCCGACCGGGCCCCGTGCCCGCGCGTGCCGGTACGGACCGCGTGTCGCGGCAAGCCTTACGCACTGTCGTGGACAGGGCAAGCATCCCTTCCGGCCCGGGTGCGCCGCGTGCCGCAGGATGGAGGCATGACGAGGATGACCGAGGAACAGTGGCGGGCCTTCGTGTCCGCGGGGACCCGTACCGGCAAGCTCGCGACCGTGCGCGCGGACGGCGCGCCGCACGTCGTGCCCGTGTGGTTCGTGCTCGACGGCGACGCCTTCGTGTTCACCACCGGGAAGGACACGGTGAAGGGGCGCAACCTCGCCCGGGACGGGCGGGTCTCGCTCTGCGTGGACGACGAGGCGCCGCCGTTCTCGTTCGTCACCCTGAGCGGCCGGGCCGAGCTGAGCGAGGACCCGGCGGAGCTGCTCCACTGGGCGACCCTGATCGGCGGCCGGTACATGGGCGAGGAGCGGGCCGGGGAGTTCGGCGCCCGCAACGCCGTCCCGGGCGAACTGCTGGTCAGAGTACGGATCGAGAAGGTGGTCCCGGCCGCCGGGGTCTCCGACTGACCTGCCCGCGCCCCGGCTCCCGCCCCCCGGTCCCCGGCCCGCGCGCGGTCTCAGCCGACGGTATCGAGGTGCCGGGCGGTGTGCATCCGTCCGGCGTATTCGACGACCCGTACGAGTACTTCTTTTCCGGAGTCCCGGTCCCGCGCGTCGCAGAGGACGACCGGCGTGCCCTGGTCCAGGTCGAGGGCGCGGGACACCTCCTGCTCCCGGTAGGAGCGGGCGCCCTCGAAGCAGTTGACGGCCACCACGAACGGGATCTTCCGGTGCTCGAAGTAGTCGACCGCCGGGAAGCAGTCCTCCAGGCGGCGGGTGTCGGCGAGGACGACCGCCCCCAGGGCACCCTGCGACAGCTCGTCCCACAGGAACCAGAAACGGTCCTGTCCCGGGGTGCCGAAGAGGTACAGGGAGAGGCCCGCGCGGATGGTGATCCGGCCGAAATCCATCGCCACGGTGGTGGTCGTCTTGCGGTCGACGCCCCCGGTGTCGTCGACGAGTTCACCGGCCCGGCTGAGCGTCTCCTCGGTGCGCAGCGGCCGGATCTCGCTCACCGAGCCGACCAGGGTGGTCTTTCCGACGCCGAAGCCGCCGGCAACGAGGATCTTGAGGGCGAGCGCGTCGGCGCCGTCGTCCGCGCCGGTGCGGTCAGAGGGCTCGTAGGCCATCGATCACTTCTCTCAGGATGCGTGCGTCGGGGAGCTGCGCGGGCGGTACGGGCCGGCTGACCCGGAGGAAGCCCGATTCGAGGAGGTCGCCGAGGAGGACCCGGACGACACCCACGGGGAGGTCGGCGTCGGCGGAGAGTTCGGCCACCGACCGGGTCTCGGCGCGGCACAGCGCGAGCAGGTCCCGGTGCTCGGGGCCGAGGACCGCCTCCTCGTCCGGGTTCGGCGGGTCGTCGTCGGCGACGACGAGGGCGATGAGGTCGAACCTCTCGCCGCCGGGTCCGGGCCGGGTGCGGCCGCCGGTCATCGCGTACGGCCGGACGAGCGGGCCCGCCTCGGCGTCGTACCACCGGCTGTCCGGTGCGGGCGGGCCGCCGGGGCCGTCCCCGTGGGTGTCGTTCATGGGGTGCTCCGGTCAGCCGGCGGCCGGCGGGGTCACCGTGAGCCGGGGCGGGGTGTGGAGGTGTTCTCCGACGCGCTTGACGAGGCGGGCCATCTCGTAGGCGATGAGGCCGATGTCGGCGGCGGCGGAGCTGAGGACGGCCAGACAGGAGCCGTCGCCCGCGGCGGCGACGAAGAGGAAGCCGTCGTCCATCTCGACCATGGTCTGGCGGACGCCGCCGGTGTGGAACTGGCGTCCGGCGCCCTTGGCGAGGCTGTGGAAGCCGGAGGCGATGGCCGCCAGGTGCTCGGCGTCCTCGCGGCTGAGCCCGGTGGAGGCGCCGACCGGGAGGCCGTCGCTGGAGAGCACCACCGTGTGCCGGACCTCGCGGACCCGGGTGGCCAGGTCGTCGAGGAGCCAGCCGAGTTCGCCGGAGCGGTGTCCGCCGGGACGGTGGAGGGAGGTCCTCCCGTGCTCGATCATGCGTCGTCTCCTTCGGTGCGGGGAGGCTGGTACGGGGTGGGGCGGGGGCCGAAGCGGGGGCCGTGGTCGGTACGCGCGCGTGCGTCCGTACGCGGGTCGTACGGCGCGGGGCGCGCGTGCGGGTCCCGGTGGGCGGGCGCCGTGCGGGGTACGGCCGGGTGGTGGGCGCCGGGCGGGGCCGGTTCTCCGGAGGCGGGGGCGCCGCCGCGCCGCCAGCCGTCGCGGTAGGCGGCCATCCGGTCGCGGACCTGCTCGGGCGTCCGCTCCGGGGCGCCCGGCGGCTCGGGGGCAGGGTCCGGGGCGGGGGCCTCGCGCAGCTGCGGGACGAGGCTCGCCTGCCGGACGCGGCGCGGCAGTCCGCCGTCGCCCTCCGCGTCCCCGTGTCCGGCCGGGGCCGGGACGCGGGGGCGGAGCGCGGTGACGCCGGCCGGTACGGGGGCGGGCGCGGGGTCCGGGACGGCGGTCGGGCGGAGCGGCGCGGGCGCGCGGACGGGGCCGCCGGGGGCGGTCCGCCGCGTGTCGCCGGGGGTACGGGGAGCGGCCGGGGGACCGGCGAAGCGGCGGGCCTCGGCGCGGCGGGCTTCCGCGTGTTCGCGGGCGGTGCGCTCCTCGCTCGTACCGGCGTCCTGGCCCGGCGCGGGCGCGGTGCCGGTGCCGCCGACGGGCTCCGGGGCGCCCTGGAGGAGTTCGGTGGGCAGGAGGACGACGGCGGTGGTGCCGCCGTACGGGGAGGGCCGCAGGCGGACCTTGACGGCGTGCCGGGCGGAGAGGCGGCTGACGACGAAGAGACCGAGGCGGTCGCTGTCGAACAGGTCGAGCGCCTCGGAGTGCTCGATGCGGGCGTTGGCCTCGGCGAGGGTCTCGCGGCCCATGCCGAGACCCCGGTCCTCGATCTCCAGGGCGTAGCCGTTGCCGACGGGTTCGCCGCTGACCCGCACCTTGGTGTGGGGCGGGGAGAACTGGGCGGCGTTCTCGACGAGTTCGGCGATGAGGTGGGTGAGGTCGGCGACGGCGCCGCCCGCGACGGCGGTCTCGGGGAGCCGGCGCACCTCCACGCGCGCGTAGTCCTCGATCTCGGAGACGGCGGCCCGGACGACGTCGGTGAGCGGGACGGGCATGCGCCAGGCGCGGCCGGGAGCGGCGCCCGACAGGATGATGAGGCTCTCGGCGTGCCGCCGCATGCGGGTGGTGAGGTGGTCGAGGCGGAAGAGGTCGTCGAGTTCGCCGGGGTCGTCGGCGCGCCGTTCCATGCTGTCGAGCAGGTTGAGCTGGCGGTGGACCAGGACCTGGCTGCGGCGGGCCAGGTTGACGAAGACGCCGGAGATGCCGCCGGCCAGCTCGGCGCGTTCGACGGCGGCCTCCAGGGCGGCCCGGTGGACGGTGGTGAGTGCTTCGCCGACCTGGCCGATCTCGTCCCGGGGCGCCGGTCCCCGCGGGGCCTCGGCCCGGATGTCGATCGCCTCGCCCGCGCGCAGCCGGCCCATGGCGGCGGGAAGTTCGCGGCGGGCGATGCCGAGGGCGCTGTTGCGCAGGCCGATGAGTTCGACGACGAGGCCGCGGCCGATGCGGACGGAGATGACGAGGGAGGCGGCGACGGCGGCGAGGCCGAGGGCGACGGCGGCGCCCTCGGGGGTGAGGAAGCCCCGCGCGAGGGGGTCGGCGACGGTGCGGGCACCGGCCCCGACGCCCGCGAGTCCGGTGCGGACGGCGGCCAGGGCCGGGTCCCATTCGGCGGCGGGCGCGGCCTGGGCGGCGGGGCGGCCGTCGGCGGCGGCGGAGACGCGGTCCTCGGCGCGGACGAGCCGGAGGTGGTCGGGGCCCGCGGCGATCCGCTCCCAGGCGGCCCGGTCCGCCGGGGGCAGGTCGGCGGCGGCCGCCGCGAGGAGGGTGCGCCGGGTCTCGGCGGCGCCGGTGAAGGTCCGCTGGCGGGCGGCGGTCAGCCGGCCGCTGAGGTGGGCGGAGCCGAGGAGGGCGTCCTCGCGGGCGAGCATCTCGTCGGCGCGGGCGAGTTCGAGGAGCACGCGCGCGGGGGCGCCCTCCTGGGTGTCCTGGAGGCCGGCGAGGGCGCCCCCGACGGCGAGCCCGGCCGAGACGGCGGCCGTGTACTCCCGGTAGGCGCGGTCCCAGTCCGCGGTTCCGGCGACGGCGGCGGTGCGGAGCCGGGCGAGGCCCCGGACCTCGCCGACGAAGGCGCCGACGCGTTCGGCGACCTCGGCGGGCAGGTCGCCAAAGTCGCCGACGGTGTGTCCGTCGCCGAGCCCGAGCCGGGCGACGGCGGCGTCGGTGCGGCGGATGCGGTCCTTCAGCTCGTCGGCGCGCGGGGCGCCCGGTGCGGCGAGCTGCCGGACGGCGGCCCCGCGCTCCTCCTGGAGGGCGGTGAGTGTCGCGGAGACGGGCTGCCGGATGTCGGCGTCGACGCGCTGGAGCTGGCGGAGCCGGGCCATGTCCTGGGCAGTGGAGACGGTGGCGAGGCCCCACAGGACGAGCAGGGAGACGACCGGGACCATGAGCAGCGAGACGATCTTGGCCCGTACGGTACGGGGCCGCAGGCCGCGTCCGGGAGGCGCGGGGCGCGGACCACCGGGCCCGTCGCCGCCGTCCGTGCCCTCGGGGCCGCCCTCGGTCACGGGAGCGGGGGCCGGGCGCGGTTCGGGTTCGTCGGCGGGCGGCCCGGCGTGCGCGCGCCGCCCGCGCGCGGTCGCCTGCGGCGCGGGCGCGGCGGCGTCCTGGTTGCTGCGGGTGGTGCGCATGGGCTCCTCGTTCGGGCGGGCGGGGCGGACGGCGGGGACGGGGTGGGGCGTGGGGAGCGGGCGGACCGGGCCGGGGCCGGGGGTCGGTGCGGGGTGCCGGTCCGCGTACTCCGGGCGGGTCAGGGCGTCGGTGTGCGGAGGGGGTCGCGGGCGGCGCGGAAGCCGGGCGGGGCGACGTCCACGGCGCGCTCGTCCGGCTCGGTGAGCCGTTCGGCCGAGGCGTAGGCGGCCCGTTCCCGTGCCGTGGGCGAGAGGGCGACGAAGGCGGAGGTGATGAAGAGGTACGAGCCGAGGCCGACGGCGAGCGGGAAGACGAACTGCATGACCGTGGCCCCGGGCAGGGTGGCGGCGGAGGGTTCGACCTCGACGCTCACCGCGAGCATGCCCGTGTAGTGCATGCTGCTGACGGCCGCGCCCATGACGAGGGAGGCGAGCGCGACCGCGGCGGGGGCGTGGATGTGGAGGGCGGCCCAGAGCGCGGCGGTGGCGGCGGCGACCGCGATGGCCACCGAGAGGGCGACGAGCAGCGGGTCGTAGCGGACCATGCCGTGGAGGCGGAGGGCGGCCATGCCCATGTAGTGCATGCTGGCGACGCCGACCCCGGTGGTCAGGCCGCCGATCAGGAGCGATCGCCGCCGGTCGCGTCCGTGTCCGACGGCGAAGACGCCGACGCCCACGACGCCCATCGCGATGACGAGGCTGAGGAGGGTGAGCGGCACGTCGTAGCGGATGTCGGTGCCGGTGACGCCGAAGCCGAGCATGGCCACGAAGTGCATGGTCCAGATGCCGGTGCCGATCGCGGAGGCGGCGGTGAGCAGCCAGTTCCGCCGTGATCGGCCGGTCGCTTCGAGCGCGCGTACGGTGCAGCGCAGCCCGAGGGCGGCGCCGGTGCAGGCCATCGCGTACGACAGCACGGGTGTCAGCCAGCCGAAGGCGGCGTGGTCCAGGTGTCCCATGGCCTCGGGACGCTAGTGCGCACGAGGGGGCGCACTCGGGGCGCATTTCGAAAGCTGTTGGAATATGACAGAGAGATGTTTCCGTTCGATCGCACCGCGCTCGAACATGGACGAAGGCGATTCACCCTTACCGGTGGGCGATCATGAGCGCATGAGCGATGACCCCACAGATGTCCGAGCGTTCTTCGCCGTCCGCGCGGCCGACTGGGACAGCCGGTTCCCGGACGACGGTCCCGCCTACGCCGCCGCCGTCGAGGAGCTGGACCTGCGGCCCGGCGACGCCGTGCTCGACGCGGGGTGCGGCACCGGTCGCGCGCTGCCCGCCCTCCGTGCGGCCGTCGGCCCTTCGGGGACCGTGCTCGGCGCCGACCTCACCCCGGAAATGCTCGAACAGGCCGTACGGGCCGGGCGGCGCGGTCCCGGGGGCGCGGGAACCCTGCTCCTCGCCGACGTCGGCCGACTGCCGCTGCGGGACGGCGGGCTCGACGCGGTCTTCGGCGCGGGCCTCGTCTCCCACCTGGCCGAACCCGTCGCCGGTCTGCGGGAACTCGCCCGTGTGGTGCGGCCCGGCGGCCGGCTCGCCCTCTTCCACCCCCTCGGCCGCGCCGCCCTCGCCGCCCGGCACGGCCGCCGCGTCACCCCGGACGACCTCCGCGCCGAACCCCGGCTGCGCCCGGTGCTCGCGGAGGCGGGCTGGCGGCTCGTCTCGTACGTGGACGAGGACACCCGCTACCTCGTCCTCGCGGTCCGGGAGGCCGGACCCGGTCACTGATCCAGGATCCAGGATCTTGGATCCAGGATCTTGGACACCAGATCTTGGATACCGGATCTTGGATCCAAGATGCCCGCCCCACGCCCCCACGCCCCCTTCTGCCGCGGCGGTTCCCTGTCTACCGTGGAAGGTGCCGGGCAGCGGTGCCCGGGGAGAGGCGGCAGCCGTGGCACGGATGGCGGAACGCATGCGCAGGCTCCTTCCCTCCGCCCGGCGCGGTGCCGGCGGCGAGGCCGCGGCGGCGGGCTCCGGCAGGGCGGGGCGCAATCTCTTCGAGGCCGCGGCGGTCTACGTGGCGGCCCTGGCGGAGGACGACCAGGAGCGGATGGAGGAGGCCGCCACCTGGGTCTCCCCCGGTCAGCTGGCCTTCGGGGTCAACGAGCTGGCGTCCCGCGCGCTGCTGGTGCTCGCCCGGGAGCGGAGCCAGACGCCCGAGACCGTCGCCCGCGCACTGCTCGGGGTGCGCCCCGACTGAACTCCCGCCCCTCGGGGACCCTCGACGCACGGGTTACTCACTGGTTAAGGTGCGCCGACGATCCGATGGGCAGCGAGATGGGGAGGGTGCCGTGGCGGCTACGGAACCGGCGGCCGGCGACACGTACGCGCGCGTGCCGGCGGACGCGGCCGGCGGGTCGGAGGCCGACGCCGACTCGCTGTTCGTCCTGACCGCCTGCCTGTTGACGCCAGCGCGCTTCCCCAGCGTGCTCGGGGACGACTACCCGGCGGCCTGCGCCGCCCTCGGGCTCGAACCGTACGAGGAGGGGTACGGCCTGGTCCTGGGCCAGGACGGGCTGGGCGCGCGCTGGACGGTGGTCGTCGACGACGTGTCGCTGGTCGCGGTCGCCATCGCCTCCTGGGACTGCGGGATGGCCTACGACCTCTCCCCCGGCGAGGAATCCGTGGTGGCGGCCCTCCCCGGCTGGCCGCTCGCCGTCGCGACCCGGGCCCCCGGGGTGCCGGAGCCGCACGACCCCGAGCCCGAGGAGGGCGATCCCGCGCCGCTCGTGCCGCCCGCCGAGGACGTCTGGGGTCCCGCGCAGCGGCGGCTCGGCGCCGACGAGGTGGCGCTGCGGTGGCACGACTGGCGGGCGCAGATCGAGGAAGCTCCCCCCGCGCCGGCCTCCGGCGCGGACACCCCCGTCGAAAGCGCACCCGCGCCCGACGGCCCCTACGCCGAGGTGCGCCGGGCCCTGGAGGAACTGCGCGGTTATCTGGAGGAGGCGCCGCCGGCGGGGCGGGTGCGGTCCGCTCCCACCGGTGGGGAGGCCCGGGCGCTGAGGGCCGACGGTCCCGGCTGGTCGCTGGTGGCCCGTACCGACGACATGGCGTTCGTCCTCCTCGACGCCCACCCGCGCGAGGTCCTGCCGGTGACGCGGGGCCCCCGGCTGCCGGGCCTGCTCGAAGCCCTCGACGCGATCGCCGTACGGCACGCCTGACCGGCCGGTCCGCCCCGGGCCACCGGACGGCACCGGACCACCCGGCCACCGGACCACCGGACCACCGGACCACCGGACGGCACCGTGCCACATGGCCGGGGGCGGCGGGGTGTGGCGCGGGCCCATGGCCCGGTGGAGGGCGGCGCCGCAGGATGTGGCGCCTCACCCCTTTTCCGTCGCCCCACCGGAGGCACCTCCATGCGCCTGCTCCCAGGCCGCCCGCGCACCCGTCCCGCCGCGCCCGCCCGGCGGTTCGGCCTCGCCGCCTCGCTGCTCGCCACGACGGCCGTGCTGGTCCCCGCCGTGCCCGCCACGGCCGACGCCCCCTATGCGGGGCACTGCGCCCGGCAGGACCGGCTCCGGGTGCCCGGGGCCGCCCGCCAGGAAGCGGCCTGCCTGCCCGATCTGACGACCGCCGGGCTGGCCGGGACGCCGTACACCGACATGGCCGACCAGGCGGGGCTCTCGGCGAAGGGGACCGTGAACCCGTCGGGGGTCCCGGGCGTGCAGATCGACGGCTACTTCCCGGACACCTCGCGGCTGAACGCCACCCACGGCTGGGCGCACGACGCGCAGTTCGTCATCCGGCTGCCCGACCGCTGGAACGGCGGGCTCGTGGTGACCGGCGCGCCCGGCACCCGCCGCCAGTACTCCACGGACGCGCTCATCTCCGACCGGGTCCTCGCCCAGGGCTACGCGTACGCGGCGACCGACAAGGGCAACACGGGCCCGGACTTCTTCACCGACGGTGAGCGGCCCGGCGACGCGGTCGCCGAGTGGAACCGGCGGGTGACCGAGCTGACGCTCGCCGCCAAGCGGGCCGTGGGACAGCGGTACGGGCGCGCGCCCGCGCGTACGTACGTGACCGGCATCTCCAACGCGGGCTACCTCACCCGCTGGCAGCTGGAGAACCGGCCCGAGCTGTACGACGGCGGGGTCGACTGGGAGGGCGTGCTGTGGACCGGCAAGGGCCCCAACCTGCTGACGAGCCTGCCGGTGACGGTGGCCCGTTCGCTGGGCCGGGCGACGGACGAGGACCTGGTCGCGGCCGGTTTCGCGGCGAACTCACGGTTCCTGTGGCCGTACCACGAGACGGCGTACTGGGGGCTGACGCAGAAGATCTTCCGGGCCGAGTTCGACCCCTCGTACGACCCGGCGTGTCCGGGGACGACGGCCGGGAGGACCGTCGCGGAGATCCTCGACCCCTGCGCCTCGGACGCCTCGTACGACTACGCCGCGCGGCCCGCGTCGGTGCGGCGGGCGGTGGAGCGGGTGGCGCTGACCGGCCGGATCGGGAAGCCGCTGATCACCCTGCACGGCGACCTGGACACGCTGCTGCCGATCGCGACCGACTCGGACGTGTACGCGCGAATGGTCGACGGGCGGGGGCGGGGCGGGCTGCACCGGTACTACACGGTGGCGGGCGGCAACCACACGGACGGCCTGTACGACACGTATCCGGACCGGCTGCGGCCGGTCCTGCCCTGCTACCGCTCCGCCTTCGACGCGCTGACCCGCTGGGTGGAGGCGGGCGAGCGGCCGCCGGCCGACCGCGTGGTGCCCCGGCCCGCCGCCGGCGCGGACGTGGTGAACTCCTGCGAGCTGGGCTCCTGAGGGGCCCGCGCGGTCAGACGCGCTCCAGGGGGCGGTGCGGCCCGGCCGGTGCCTCGATCCGGATCGGGTCGCCGGGCCGCACCTCGCCGCCGGTCAGGACGATGCCCATGATCCCGGCCTTGCGGACGATCCCGCCGTTCTCGTCGCGGCCGACGACCTCCTTGAGCAGGCCGTGGCAAAAGCCGTCGATCTGCGCGCAGGGGTTGCGCAGCCCGGTGACCTCGACGACGGCCTCGGCGCCGAGGTGGAGGCGGGTGCCGGTGGAGAGGGCGAGCAGGTCGACGCCCCGGGTGGTGACGTTCTCGCCGAGGTCGCCGGGGGCCACCTCGAAGCCGGCGGCGGCGACCTCCTCGAAGAGTTCGGCGTGGATGAGGTGGACCTGCCGGAGGTTGGGCAGCGTCGGGTCCTGGGCGACGCGGGAGCGGTGCTTGACCGTGACGCCCGCGTGGACGTCGCCCTCGACGCCGAGTCCGGCGAGGAGGGTGATGGCCTCGCGGTTGGGCTTGGTGAAGGAGTAGACGCCGTTGCTGCTGACGGTGGTGACGGTGCCGTCGCCCATGGGGTCCCCCAGTGATCGAGAACGCGTTCGAGAACGCGTCCGACCCTACTCCTGGCGTCCGGCGCGCTCCGCGCGGAGGGGGGCGCCCACCTCGTGGAGGTGGCCGAGCGCCTGCCGGTAGGAGTCGACGAAGCCGGTCTCCGTGTACGGGACGCCCAGCGCCCGGCAGTGCGCGCGGACGGCGGGCTGGGCGAGCCGCAGGTGGGGGCGGGGCATGGAGGGGAAGAGGTGGTGCTCGACCTGGTAGTTGAGGCCGCCGAGGAACCAGTCGGTGAGGGCGCCGCCCCGGATGTTGCGGGAGGTCAGGACCTGGCGGCGGAGGTGGCCCCAGCTGTCGCCGTCCTCGTGCTCGTCGGGCCGGTCCATGCCCTTGTGGTTGGGGGCGAAGGCCAGGCCGAGGTGGACGCCGAACAGCATCTGGTGGAGCAGGGCGAGGACCAGGGCCTGGGCGGGGGTGAGGGCGGTCAGGAGCAGCGCGGCGTACCCGGCGGCGTGGGCGGCGAGCAGGGCGCCCTCGGTGAGGCGCTCGCGCCGGGTGCGGTAGGGGCCGTCCTTCGCGAGCAGGGCCCGCACGCCGTACAGCTTGAGGGCGAGGCCCTCCAGGGTGGTCAGCGGGAAGAACAGCAGGGCCTGGTGGCGGGTGAGGAGGCCGCTCAGTCCGGTGCGGCCCGTGGTCTGGTGCTCGGCGAAGACCAGGATGTCGGCGGCGACGTCGGGGTCCTTGTCGAGGTGGTTGGGGTGGGCGTGGTGGCGGTTGTGCTTGTCGTTCCACCATTCGCGGCTCATGCCGAGGAGGAGGTTGGCGTGGACGAGCTGGATCGCGCGGCCCGCGCGGCGGTTCGGGGTGATCTGGGCGTGTCCGGCGTCGTGGGCGGTGAAGGCGGCGCGGGCGGAGAGCAGGGCGAGCGGTACGGCGAGCGGGAGCGCCCACCAGGTGGGGCCGGCCAGGAGGAGGCAGGCGGCGACGGCGGCGAAGCCGAGGAGGGTGAGGGCGATGTCCCGGGCGTACCAGCCGGGGCGGTGGCCGAGGAGCCCCTGGCCCTTCACCGTGCGCAGGAGCGGGGTGAACTCGCTGCCGCCCCGGGGCCGTGCGGCGGGCGCCGCCGCCGGGGCGGCGGGGGTGAGGAGGGTGGCCTGGGGCATGGGCGGGCTCCGGCTTCTGCGAGGTGGACGGACGGCCGTCCGCGACGAGGGGCGGCGGCGGTTCCCACGGTAGGAAGGGGTGACGGTCCGGAACCATGGCGTCACCACCCGCCCCGGAGCGGGGGCGCCCCCGGACGGGGGGTGGGGTGTTCCCTACCGGGCGGGTCCTCCGTCCGGGCCGGTCCTCCTCCGTCCGGGCCGGCCGCCCCGCGCACGGCCGGCGCTCCGGCTGCACATGTGTCGGCCGTCACGCCCGGATGTGCGCATTCCACGCCGTCGTTGGGGTAAGGTCGGCCGCTCCGTCTTCCAGGTAGTCAAATTTGAGGAATGCGTTGACGTCGTCGCCCGGATCCTCTCGCCCGACCCCCGAGCCCTCCCCCGCGTGTTCCGCCACGCCCTCCCCCGTGCCCGCCGCCGTCTTCCTGCCCGCCGATCCGCCGCGCACCGGGCGCTTCTTCCTCTGGTCGCCCGAGGACGAGCCGCTGCCCGAACCGGGACCGGCCGGAGCGGTGCCGGACGAGCTGACGGTGGTGGACGAGGCCGACCTCCAGCCCGTCTCCGTCCCCGCGCTCTCCCTCTCCGTACGGGACGCCCTGCCGCTCCTCGCCCGCGCCCGGCTCTCCGGCGACGCCGACCCGGCCGCCGCGTTCTGGGGCGGTGCGGTGCTCCTGGCGCTGGACCTCGTGGCGCGCGGGCTGCTGCTGCCCGGGGTGACGCCCGGCGGGTACGACGCCTGGCGGGCCGGGCCGCTGGGCCCCGAGGAGCTGGACCGGCTGCGGACGCTGGCCGCGTCGATGCCTCCCACCGCGCACGCGGTCCCGCTGGACACGGACGGCGCGACCGACGGGGACGACGAGGACGACGCCGCCGGGGACCCGCTGCTGCCCGAGCCGGAGGCGCTGCTGCGCGCCTTCCTCGACGCCGTCGCCGACACCCTGCCCCGTACCCCCGCCGCCCCGATCGCGGCCGGCGGCCCCGCCTTCGCCGCCGAGGAACCGCGTGCCGTACCCGAACAGCGGCCGTGGGCGGCCGATCTGGCGGCCGGTCACGACGCGGGCGTACGGCTCTCGCTCCGTCTGGAGCTGACCGGTCCCCCCGCCGGGGCGGAGGAGGCGCCGGGCTTCCGCGCGGTGCTCCAGCTGCACACGGCGGCCGACCCGGCGGCGGTCGTGGACGCGGCCGGGGCCTGGTCCGGCACCGGCCCCGCGGCCTTCGGGCCCCGGGCCCGGATGGACGCGCTGCTCGCGCTGCGGCGGGCCGCCCGCGCCTGGCCGCCGCTGGCCCCGCTGCTGGCGGCGGCCGTGCCGGACAGCGTGGACCTGGCCGACGAGGAGGTCGTGGAGCTGCTCGGCCCGGCCGCCCGCGCGCTGGCCGCGACCGGCATGCGGGTGCACTGGCCGCGCGAGCTGACGGACCGGCTGACCGCGCGCGCGGTGGTCGGCCCGGCCGACGCGGACCCGCCGTACGGGAACGGCGGCGCGACCACCGGCAAAGACGGCGGCGGGCCCGGCGACGGGAACGGCGGCGAGGAGGGCGGCGGTGGCGGTCTGCCCTCCTTCCTCTCCGCCGACGCGCTGCTCGCCTTCAACTGGCGCTTCTCCGTGGGCGACCAGGAGCTGACCCGGGCCGAGCTGGACCGGCTCGCCGAGGCCGGCCGGCCGCTCGTCCGGCTCCGCGACCGCTGGGTCCTGGTCGATCCCGCCGAGGTGCTGGCCGTCCGGCGGCGGCAGGACCGCAAGGTGTCACCGGTGGACGCGCTCGCCGCCGTCCTCACCGGGACGACGGAGGTGGACGGCCGGACGGTCGAGGTGGTCGCCACCGGCGCCCTGAAGCGGCTGCGCGAGCGGCTCGCCGACCCGGAGGGCGGCGTCCGGGAGGTGCCGCAGCCCGCCGCGCTCGCCGCCACCCTCCGCGACTACCAGCTGCGCGGCCTGAACTGGCTGCACCGGATGACCTCGCTCGGTCTCGGCGGCTGCCTGGCCGACGACATGGGCCTGGGCAAGACCATCACCCTGATCGCGCTCCACCTGCACCGGCAGGGCGAGCCGGGCACCGCCGGGCCGACGCTCGTCGTCTGCCCGACCTCCCTGATGGGCAACTGGCAGCGGGAGTTCGAGCGGTTCGCGCCCGGCACGCGCGTGCGCCGCTTCCACGGCACCGCCCGCGACCTCGACGGGCTCGCGGCCGGGGACGTCGTCCTCACCACGTACGGCACCATGCGGCTGGACGCCGGTCGGCTCGCCGCCCGGCCGTGGGGGCTGCTGGTGGCGGACGAGGCCCAGCACGTGAAGAACCCGTACTCGGCGACGGCCCGGCAGCTGCGGACCATCGGGGCACGCGCGCGCGTGGCGCTCTCCGGGACCCCGGTGGAGAACAACCTCTCCGAGCTGTGGGCCATCCTCGACTGGACGACGCCGGGGCTGCTCGGCGGGCTCGGCGCCTTCCGCCGCCGGTACGCCGCCGCCGTGGAGGGCGGCACGGACCCGGCCGCCGCCGAACGGCTCGGGGCGCTCGTCCGGCCGTTCCTGCTGCGCCGCCGCAAGTCCGACCCGGGGATCGCGCCCGAGCTGCCGCCGAAGACCGAGACCGACCGGGCCGTCTCCCTGACGCCGGAGCAGGCCGGGCTGTACGAGGCGGTGGTGCGGGAGAACCTGCTGGCCATCGCGGAGGCCGAGGGCATGGCGCGGCGCGGCCTGGTGGTGAAGCTGCTGACCTCGCTCAAGCAGATCTGCAACCACCCCGCCCAGTACCTCAAGGAGGAGCGGCCCCGGATCGCGGGCCGCTCGGGGAAGCTCGAACTCCTCGACGAGCTGCTGGACACGATCCTCGCCGAGGGGGCGAGCACCCTGGTCTTCACCCAGTACGTGGAGATGGGCCGCCTCCTGGAGGCCCACCTGGCGGCGCGCGGGGTGCGCACCCGCTTCCTGCACGGCGGGACGCCGGTGGCGGAGCGGGAGGCGATGGTCGCCCGCTTCCAGGCCGGTGAGGTGCCGGTCTTCCTGCTGTCGCTGAAGGCGGCGGGGACGGGCCTCAACCTCACCCGGGCCGAGCACGTGGTGCACTACGACCGCTGGTGGAACCCGGCGGTGGAGGCGCAGGCGACCGACCGGGCGTACCGGATCGGGCAGACGCGGCCGGTGCAGGTGCACCGGATCGTCGCCGAGGGGACGGTCGAGGACCGGATCGCGGCGATGCTCGACCGCAAGCGGGAACTGGCCGACGCGGTGCTCGGCACGTCCGGCGACGCGCCGGCGGAACTGACCGGGCTGACCGACGCGGAGCTGGCGGAGCTGGTGCGGCTGCGCGGGGACGGAGACGGACGATGAGCGGATACTGGACCGGCGGCGGGGCCGGATCGGGCGGCGGCGACGGGGAGCTGACCTTCGCGGCGCTGCCGCCCGTGCGGGGCGGGGCCTTCACCCGGACCTGGTGGGGCCGGGCGTGGCTGAAGGCCCTGGAGGACACGGCGCTCGACGGGCAGCAGGTGAAGGAGGGCCGGCGGCACGCGCGGGCCGGGGCGGTCGGCGCGGTGTCGGTGCGGCCGGGCCGGATCACCGCCGTGGTGCAGGGCCGGGACGGCACCGCGCACCGCAGCGACGTGCTGGTGCGCGTCCTCGCGGACGAGGAGTGGGACCGGCTGCTCGACCTGGCGGCCGGCAGCGCGGGCCACATCGCGGCGCTCCTCGACCACGAGGTGCCGCCGCACCTGGTGGAGGACGCGGCGGCGGTCGGTGTGGAGCTGCTGCCGGGCATCGGCGACCTGGAGCCGGAGTGCGGCTGCGAGGCGTGGGACCACTGCCCGCACACGACGGCGCTCTGCCACCAGGTGGCGCGGCTCCTCGACGAGGACCCGTTCGTGCTGCTGCTGATGCGGGGGCGGGGGCAGCGGGCCGTGGTGGACGCGCTCCAGGCCCGCAGCGCGGCGCGCGCCGCCGGTCTGGCCCCGGCGGAGGGCCCGGCCGGGGCGGCGGACGGCGGGGAGGCCGGTCCGGCGGGGGTGTCGGCGGCGGAGGCGTACGCGCTGTGCGGCATCCTGCCGCCGCTGCCCGCGGTGCCGGTGCCGGTGGCCGAGCCCGGCGAGCCGCCGTCGCTGGACACGGAGACCGACCCGGATCCGGGGGTCGAGCCGGCCGCGCTCGAATTCCTGGCGGCGGACGCGGCGGCCCGCGCCCACCGGCTGCTCGTGGAGCTCCTCGCCGGCCGGGCCGGGGAGGCGGCGGAGCCGTCGGTCGGGCAGGACGCGGTACGGCTCGCGGCCGGCGGGCCGCCGTCGTGGGTCGCGGCCCGGCTCGCCGCCCGCACCGGCCGGTCGCGGGCCGGTCTGGACGCGGCCGTGCGCGCGTGGCGGTGGGGCGGCGCCCCGGCCCTCGCCGTCCTGGACGGGGAGTGGGTCCCGGACGGGGAGGCCCTGGCCCGGGCGGGGACGCGGCTCGCGGCGGCCTGGGACGAGGGCGAGGCGCCGAAGCTGGCGCGGTCCGGGGCGTGCTGGACGGCCGGGGACGCGGGGGTGCAGCTGCGGCTCGGCGAGGACGGCCGCTGGTGGCCGTACCGCCGGGTCGGGGACGAGTGGCGGCCGGCGGGTCCGGCGGACCGCGATCCGGCGGCGGCCTTCACGGCGGCGGAGACGGCGGAGGCCGGATAGCACTCCAAGAGCAACGGCCCGAACATCACTTTGCGTGAGCAAGCCTTCAGGGGCACATGCCGTACGCACGTTCGGAACGTACTTCCCTCACCGGAGGGGGGATGTCGGAAACCTGGTCCGTACCGGACCGGCGACATCCCCCCTCCCTTCACGTTTACGGGCAGACGTCACGCACCCCGATCACTTGATGTCATTTTCGGTGCGCAATTCAGTCCCTTTATGGCTTCGAATTGATCGATAGAAGCCTTCCTTCCAGGGACGGCACACACCAATCCCGAACTGACTATGCTCCGCAGATGTGTTGTGCCGCTCACAGCGAGTCATGAACGCTGGAGCAGGCGCCGACGGGACACGGCGTGCGGTGCGGTCGATCGCCGCCTTTCGCCTCCCCTCGGCGCGCCGCACCACTTTCAGTCCGTTCGTTTCCCGACCGTTGAGGGACACCGTTGATGGTTCGCGCAGGTTCACCTTCCAGAGCCCGGCCCGGTGCGGGGGCCCCGGTATGGCTCATCCCGCCAGGGGTTCTGGCCGGACTCTTCGCCATAGGGCTCGTCTTCGCACCCGCGCAGATACGGACACCGGTCGCCTGGTACGGCTTCGCGGCGGTCTCCCTCACCCTCGGCAGCGCCGCCGTCGCCGTGCGCCTGACCCGGACGGCCGAGGCCGCCCGGCACGTCCGGGGCTCGGCCGAGGCCCGCGAGTCCCACGCCCGGCGCGAGGCCGCGCTGCTCGGCCGCCTGGCCGACCAGCGCACCACCGCCGTGTGGATGGCCGAGGAACTGCTGCCGGCGGCCGTCGCCCGGCTCCAGAAGGGCGACCCCTCCTCGGAGATCATGCACTCGGTCTCCTTCGGCGACCACCTCGACGACGAGTTCGCCGACGCGCTGCGCGGCGCCCTGCGGACCCTCCTCCAGGCCGTGGAGGCCGAGGAGAACACCCGCGACTCCTCCCAGCGCGCCCTCGTCGCCGTCGCCCGCCGCGTCCAGGCCATCGTCCACCAGCTCACCAAGGACCTGCGGACGATGCAGATCGTCCACGGCACGGACCTGGTGCTCGCCCGCGGCCTCCAGGACATCGACCACCGCAACGCGCTCATCGGCCGCCTCGCGGCCAGCATCGCGGTCCTCGGCGACGCCCGCCCCGGACGGCAGTGGTCCAAGGCCATCCCCCTCTACGACGTCCTCCGGGGCGCCATGTCCCGCATCGTCGACTACCCGCGCGTGAAGCTCCAGTCGGTCACCGAGGCGGCGGTGATCGGCCCCGGCGCCGAGCCGCTCATCCACCTGCTCGCCGAGCTCCTCGACAACGCCACGTCGTTCTCCCCGCCGCACACCCCCGTCGAGGTGAGCGCGATCGAGGTGCCCTCCGGCATCGCTATCGAGATCGAGGACCGCGGCGTCGGACTCACCGAGGAGGTCCGCCAGCGCATCTCCCGCGTCATGACGGAGGCCTCCTCGGGCACCTTCCTCGCGGGAGTCGGCGAAGTGACGCAGCTCGGCCTGCCCGTGGTGGCCCGGCTCGCACGCGAGCACGGCTGCGAGGTCGACCTCCGCACCTCCGCCTACGGCGGCGTGCGCGCGGTCATCCTCGTGCCCCGGCGCCTGATCACCACGGTGGAGAAGCCCGTCGTGCGAACCCCCGAGCCCCCCAGGAAGCGGGCGGGCGTCCCGTCCCGGCCCTTCCCCGCGCCCTCGTCGGTGCCCCCGCCGGCCCCGGCGCCCGCCCCGGCCCCCGTGCCCCCGCCGCCGCCCGTACCGCCGGCGCCGCCGGCACCGGTCCTCCTACCCTCGCCCGTGTCCGAGGCCGTCCTCGACCCCTTCGCCGGCCCCGACCTCGGGACGACGCTCAACGGCCTGCCCCGCCGGCGCCGGGAATCACCCGTCCCGACGCCGGTGGTCCGCACCGGCCCCGAGCCCGCCGCCCCCACCCGCCGGACCCCCACCCGCCAACCAGGGCTCATGTGGGAGGCGTTCAACGGTGAGAAGCGCACCGGCACCACCTCCTCCCCTTCGTACAGCGATCCGTCTGATGAGGTCGAATAACATGCAGCCACTGCCCAACATCGACTGGATGCTCACGGAGCTCGTGGGCGGCGTCCCCCACGTGCGGCACGTGGTCGTCCTCTCCTCGGACGGTCTGTGCATCGGCCAGGCGAACACCGCCTCCGACACCGCCGACGCGATCGCCGCGGCCTGTTCCGGCATCCAGAGCCTGGCGCGGGCCATCGCCAAGATGTTCCCGCACGGCGACGGCTCGACCCACATGGTCGGCATCGAGGCCGACGGCGGGTACTTCTCGCTGATGGCGGCGGGACCGGGGGCGTACCTCGCGGTCCTCGCCGACGAGGAGGTCGACGCGGGGCTGCTCGGCGACCGGATGCGGACGCTGGTGGTCAGGATCGGCCGGCACATGACCAGTCCCCCGCGTGAAGACGTCCGGCAGGCGATGTGACCTCGGAGCACTCCTCGCCCTGGGACGAGGGAACTCCCGTACCGCTCTACGTCATCACGGGCGGCACGGGGTCCTCGGCCAAGACCTTCGACCTCGTCACCCTCATCGCGACGCGATCCGCGCCGGATCCGTCGATGCAGCCCGAGCAGGCGGCCATCCTCACGATGTGCCACTACCCGCTCTCGGTGGCCGAGGTGTCGGCCTACCTCAGCCTTCCGTTCAGCGTCGTCACCGTCCTGCTGTCCCAGCTCGTCGACGACGGACACGTCGAGGCGATTGCACCTGTGCCCGTCGCGGCCTTCCCCGACCGCGACCTACTGGAGGCGGTGATCCATGGACTACGCAGACTCTGACCTGGCCACGGCAGGCCCCCGAGCCACCGACATGCTGCTGCCGCACGGCGCCCGCGGAGTCAAGATCGTCATCGTCGGCGGCTTCGGCGTCGGCAAGACCACCATGGTCGGGGCGGTGAGCGAGATCCCGCCCCTGACCACCGAGGAGACCATGACGCAGGCGGGCGTCGGGATCGACCACAATCCCGGCGCCTCCGGCAAGAACACCACCACCGTGGCCATGGACTTCGGCCGGATCAGCATCAACCAGGAGCTGATCCTCTACCTGTTCGGCACCCCCGGACAGGAGCGGTTCTGGTTCCTGTGGAACGGGATCTTCGAGGGCGCGCTCGGTGCGATCGTCCTCGTCGACACCCGGCGGATCGAAGTCTGCTTCGAGGTCATCACCCGCCTGGAGGACCGCCGCGTCCCCTTCGTCGTGGCCGTCAACACCTTCCCCGAGGCCCCGCAGTACCCCGTAGATGAATTGCGCACGGCCCTGGCCCTCAGCGAGTCCGTCCCCATGGTCACCTGTGACGCGCGCGACCGGGCGTCCTGCCGGGACGCCCTGCTCTCGCTGATGGTCTACCTGTGCACCCTCGCCGCCCAGGAGACCGTATGACCCTCCCCGCCCACGAGCACGCACCGCGGCACTCCCCGCGACACGCCGCACCCGCCCCGCCCCCCGGCTGCCCGGCCCACGCCGCCGCCGGACCCGACGGCACGGCCCGGCTGTACGGCCCCGCCGCCGAGACCGACCCGATGAGCCTGTACGAGGAACTGCGCGCCCTGCACGGCCCGGTCGCGCCCGTCCTCCTCGACGGCGACGTCCGCGCCTGGCTCGTCCTCGGCTACACCGAGAACCGCGACGTGGCCACCCGCTCCACCCAGTTCTCCCGCGACCCCCGGGTCTGGCACGGCTGGAGCACCGGCGAGATCGACCCCGCCACCTCGCCCCTCATGCCCATGATCGGCTGGCGCCCCGACTGCGTGTGCGCGGACGGCGAGGAGCACCAGCGGCTGCGCAGCGCGGTCACCGCCTCGCTCGACCAGTTCGACCACCGGGGCATCCGCCGCCGCATCAACGGCTTCGCCCACCAGCTCATCGACTCCTTCTGCGAGCGCGGCCAGGCCGAACTCGTCGACCGCTTCACCGAGCACCTGCCGATGCTCACCCTGATCCACCTGCTCGGCATGTCCGACGAGGCCGCACCCCGCCTCGTCCAGGCCGCCCGCGACCTCTTCAAGGCCACCGAGACCTCGCTCGCCAGCAACGCCTTCGTGATCGCCAGCCTCGAACAGCTCGTCCGCGACAAGCGGGTGGCGCCGGGGCAGGACATCGCCTCCGCGCTGCTGGCCCACCCGGCCGGCCTCACCGACGACGAGGTCGTGAACCACCTGCGGCTGGTCCTCCTCGCCGGCTACGAGACCACCGCCAACCTCATGTCGAACGTGCTCCGCATGGTGGTGACCGACCCCCGCTTCCGCGGCTCGCTGGCGGGCGGCCAGATGACCCTGCCCGAGGCGGTGGAGCAGGTGCTGTGGGACGAGCCGCCGCTGATGGTGTGCCCGTCCCGGTACGCGAACGGGGACACCACCATCGGCGGGCAGCAGATCCGGGCGGGCGACATGCTCCTGCTCGGGCTGGCCGCGGGCAACGTGGACCAGGCGGTCCGTCCGGATCCGTCCGCGCCCGTGCACCACAACCGCGCGCACCTCTCCTTCAGCGCGGGCAGCCACGAGTGCCCGGGGCAGGACATCGGCCGCATCATCGCCGACACCGGCATCGACATCCTGCTCACCCGGCTCCCCGACATCGCCCTGGCGGTGCCCGAGTCGGAGCTGACCTGGCGCTCCTCCACCTGGGCGCGGCACCTGACGGCGCTGCCCGTCACCTTCGCGCCGCGCTCGCCCCGGACGCACCAGTTCGCGTCACCGCTGCCGGCTCCGCCGCCGCAGCAGACCGGGATGCCCGAGGAGGCGCCGGAGACGGAGCCGTCCGCCGCGAACGGCGCGCCCGCCTCATGGTGGGCGCGGCTGCGGGCCCTGCTGCGGTGGTGAGCCCGTCACGGCTCGGCGTCCACGCCGTAGCCGACCGCCGAGGGGGGCACCGGCACATGACCGCCGGTGCCCCTCCGGTACGTCTCCCCGGCCTCGCCCGGCTCCTCGTGGAAGGGCGGGTCGGCGGGGACGTAGCGGGGGGCGCCGGTGTACCAGGCATGGAGACCGGAGAGGAAGCCGGCGGCGCCGGAGAGCCAGGTGTCGAGCTGGGCCCGTTCGTCGTGGTCCAGGCCGGCCCGGCGGGCCAGCGGCGGGATGTCCTCCTGCCGGAACCGCTCGAAGTCCCGCATGCGGGCGTTCACCAGGTGGATGGCGGCCGGGACGGCCTGCCGGATGGGGATGCTCAGGGAGGTGCCGATGACGACCACGAGGTTGTTGACGTCGTGCTCCTCGTGGACCTCCCGCTCGTAGGAGGCGACGTCGTTCGCCAGGCCCATGACGTCCATGAAGGCGTCCATGAGGCCCCGGACGGGACGGCTGCGCCGGATCCGTTCGGGTATTCGGGCGCCGGTGGAGAGTTCGACGGAGTACGGCGCGGTGTGCGCGGCGAAGCTCTCCCGCCGGAACGGCGCGTAGTCGATGAGGTGGGGCACCCGGCCGGTCCTGCTGTTGGCCAGCTCCTCGACGCCGGCCTCGACGTACCGGCGCAGCGCGAGGCTGAACTCCTCGCGCCAGTGGGCCAGTCGAGGCGGGTACAGGTGGCGCTGGAGGTCGGCGATGCCGCGCTCCACGGCGTTCACCGGCTCCGGCAGGAGGGCGCCCTCCTCCGGGCGCAGGAAGGCGTGCAGCCGGTCGGTGAACTCCCGGGCGCCCTGGAGGTCGCCGTTGCGCTTGAAGGCGTGGGCGAAGTAGTCGTCCCAGGCCAGAGCCCATATGTTGAAGCGGTGGTTGAGGCGGAGCGCGGCCGGCGAGGCGTCGGGCAGGGTCCATGCGGTGAGCAGGTCCACCGTCATGGCCCGGTACTGGGCGAGGGTCCAGATGGCGCCTCCGCCCGGTCCCTCCTCGCCTCCCAGCATGCCCATCTCGCGCGCCCAGGTCTCGCTCTCGGCCCGCAGGCCGGGCAGATGCGGGTTGACCCGCAGCGGATGGGGCATCCACAACTCCGGAAGCCCGACAGTGCGCAGGTTCACGGTCACTGCACCTCCCTCTCGTCTCGGTCTCGCCTCGGCCTGACGGTCCGACGGACGTCGCCTCCGGCACTGACCGGCCGACAGTTCCCGCCGGGCGACGCTCCAAACCTGCCCGCGTCGTCCTGTCCACAACCCCACCTTTCCATGCGGGTCGGCGCAAGGTCACGAGTCGCGCGCCCGGCGGCCTTCTCTGGTGCTGAGCACGGGAGTTGTGCTTTGCTGGGGCCATGAGCCCGCTCGTCACGCGCCGACACGTGGATTATGTGCGCGTGACGACCATGGCCTGTTCCGGCTGACACCGAGGCCCCGACCCGGCGTCAGCCCACCCCCGCGCTCGGCCCGAAGGGTCGCCGGCGCCCTCCTGGTGGCCTCGCTCCACGCCCCCGTCCCGCCTCCGGAGGAGACCCATGTCCATCGAAGAGACCCCTGTCGCACCCGCCCCCGCCGTCCCCGATCCGGCGGTCTTCGCCGAGGAGTGGGAGAGCTGGCACCGCGAGCGGGACGCCCGGCTCGCCGACCCGCACGGCTGGCTCGCGATCACCGCGCTGCACTGGCTCTCCGACGAGCCGCAGACCTTCTCCGGGGCGCCGGGCCGGTGGTCCACGGGGCCCGAGGGGGTCGTCGTGGAGCTCGACGCGGGGACGGAGCTCGTCGTCGGGAGCGAGACGGTGCGGGGCCGGCACCTGTTCGGGGTCGTTCCGGAGCGCGGCGGCGTGGACGCCGTCTGGGAGGACACGGTGATCGAGGTCGCCAAGCGCGGCGGCCACGACGTGATCCGCCCCCGGCACCCCGGGCACCCCGCCCGGACCGCGTTCACCGGCACGCCCGCGTACGCCCCTGATCCCCGCTGGGTGGTCGAGGGGCGGTACGAGGTCTTCGAGGCGCCGCGCCCGACCACGGTCGGGGCGTCCGTCGAGGGGCTCCGGCACGTGTACGACGCGCCGGGCCGGGTGGTGTTCCGGCTGGACGGGCGGGAGTTCGCGCTGACGGCGTTCAACGGGCACGCGCCCGGCACGCTCACCGTGCTGTTCACCGACGCGACCTCCGGGGTCACCACGTACGCGGCCAACCGGTCGCTGGCGGTGGACGTCTCCGGGCCCGGTGACGCGGTGGTGCTGGACTTCAACCGGGCCGTCAACCTGCCCTGCGCCTATACCGACTTCGCCACCTGCCCGCTGCCGCCGGCCGAGAACCGGCTGCCGGTGGCGGTCGAGGCCGGGGAGCGGATCCCGCGCGAGCGCGGACCGGTCGGCGGCCCGTCGGAGTGAGGCCCGCGCCGGCCCCCGGCGGATCCGTCCACCGGGGGCCGGCGCGCGGCGGGTTCAGGCGGGGGGTGCGGCCGACCGCGCGCGGGAGAGTTCGCCCAGGAGGCTCCAGGTGCGGCGGCGGTCGGCCTCGCCGCCCAGGTCGGTGGCGGTGAAGACGACCTCGGTGGCGCCGGCGTCGGTGTAGCGGCGGACCTCGGCGGCGACGGCCTCCTCGTCGCCGAGGACCGCCAGGTCGGCGGCGCGGTCGACGCCGGAGAGGGCGAGGGCGCGCCGGTAGGACGGGATCGTCTCGTAGAAGCCGAGGACGTCGGCCGCGCGGCGGCGGGCGGCCTCCGGGTCGGCGGTGACCGCGCCGGGGACCAGGGCGACGATCCGGGGCGCGGGGCGGCCCGCCGCCCGGGCGGCCCCGGTGACGGCGGGGACGATGTGCTCGGCGAGCGCGCGGGGTCCGGCGAGGAACGGCAGGATGCCGTCGGCGAGTTCACCGCTGACGCGCAGGGCCTGCGGTCCCATGGCCGCGACCAGCACGGGCACCGGCGGCCGGGCGCCGGGAACCGCCGCCGGGAGCGGGGTCGTCGCGGTGAGCAGTTCGCCGTGGAAGTCGGCCTCGCCGGTGTCGAGCAGGGGCCGGAGGGCGGTGAGGAACTCCCGCAGGAGGGCGATGGGCCGCTGGTACGGGAGGCCGAAGCCGGTCTCGGTGAGGTGGCGGGTGCCGGGCCGTGTCCGGAAAGTCCTGCCGTGCGCCCGGAGGGCGCGGCCTGCGGCGTCCGGTGCGTGCTCTCGGCGTGCCGGCCGTGATCCCCCGTACTGGATGTACTGGGGATCTCGGCCGGTGCGGCTGGGGGTGCCCCCTCTGGGGGAGCGTGCCGGGCGTCGCGGGCCAGGCGGGAGTTTCCGGACACGGCCGAGGGCGAGGCCGAGGTGGTAGCGGCCGGCGGTGGCGGCCTGGGCGGTCTGGGCCTGGCTGGAGACGAGCAGGGGGTGGCGGCCGAAGACGGGGATCGCGGACGTGCCCACGTGCAGGCCGGGCACCTCGCGGCCGACGAGCGCGGCCAGCGAGGGCGAGTCGTAGCCGAAGGTCTGGCCGAACCAGGCGGAGTGGAGCCCGGCGTCCCGGGCTTCGTGGGCGAGCTCCACGAGGGTGTCGACGGGGAGCGTCAGGGTGGACGAGCTGAGAGTCACGCCGAGAGTCATGCAGGTGCCAACGGGCGCTGCGCGCAGGGGAATTCCGGTGTTCTGTGAACAGTGCGTGGCGGGTGGGCGGGCGGTCCCGGCCGCCGCCGGGCGATGATGGGGGCATGCTGACCCTCGCCGAAGTGGACGAACTCGCCGCCCGGGCGCACGCCGGGCAGACCGACAAGAACGGCGTGCCGTACGTGGAGCACGTGCGCGCCGTGGCCGCCGGGCTCACGGCGTTCGGGGAGGCGGCGGTGATGGCCGGGCTGCTGCACGACGTCGTCGAGGACACGGCGTGGACGGCCGGGGCGCTGCGGGCGGCCGGTGTCCCGGCGGGGGTGGTGCGGGTCGTCGAGGCCGTCACGAACGATCCGGGGGTGCCCTACGAGGAGAAGGTCCGGCGGATCGCCGGGGATCCCGAGGCCGTCCTCGTGAAGATCACCGACAACGCGCACAACAGCCGCCGGGACCGGGCGGCCGGGCTCGCCCCGGAGTCGCGGGAGCGGCTGGCCGCCAAGTACCGGGCGGCGCGGCGGGTCCTGTGGGCGGCGGCCGATCCCGCCGACGTCGCCGCGATCCTGCGGGCGGTCGCCCCGGAGCTGCTGGCCGAACTGCGGGAGCACGGGGGCGCGTAGCGCGGGGCGGCGGCCCGCGTACCCGGGGACGCCCGGCAAGCCCGGCGCGCCGGCGGGGAACCTGCGGGACGCGGCCGTCTTCCTCCGGGGGCAGAAGGTGATCGACGCGGTGCCCGAGCGCGCGGTCTTCGAGAAGGCGCTCGCCGTGGAGGAGCTGTCCCGTGGCGCCCGCTGGACCGGCGGACGTGAAGACTGACGTGAAGACGGACGTGGCGAAGGACGTGACGGCGGACGTCGAACTCGTCGGCGTCGGCGTCCGGTACGGCTCCGCGAAGGCGGCGGTGGCGGCGGTGGCGGCGGTGGCGGCGGTGGCGGTGGCGGTGGCGGTGGCGGTCGAGGACGTCACGCCGAGCGTGGCGCCGGGCGAGTTCGTTGTCCTGGTCGGGCCCTCGGGCCGTGGCAAGACGACCCTGCCGCGGCTGGTCGCCGGCTTCGAGCGGCCCGCCGCGGGGACGGTGCGGGTGCGCCGCACCCGGGAGCCGTCGGGCGGGCAGCGGCAGCGGGTGGCGATCGCCTGTGAGGTCACCGTCCCGCTGCCGCGCGGCCCGGGCACCGCCGTGGCGGCGCCGCGCGGCGCCGCCCCCTTCGCGGCCCCGCGCGCCGAGGTGGCCGGCGCGATCCGGGAGGCCGCCGCCCTCTCCTGAGGACGGCGGGCGGGGGCTCAGGCCCGGCAGCGGAGGAGTTCGAGGGGCGGGTGGGCGAGGAGGTCGGCCCAGAACTCCTCGCCGTAGCGGGCGAGTCCCTCCTCGGAGATGTGCAGCGGCACCCATTCCAGGTCGCGGAAGCCGGCCGCGGCGAGGCACCTCTCGTAGACGTCGCGGCGGGGCGCGGCGGCGACGATGCTGACCGGTTCCGGGTCGAGGAGGGCGGTGACCCGCACGCCGGGTCCGGTGCCGGTCTCCTCGCCGGTCGGCTCGCAGCGGAAGCCGTACGTGTCGAGGGTGGCGCAGTCGAAGGCGTAGTCCGGGTTCTGCGCGAACACGCAGAACGTGCCGCCGGGCACCAGGCTCCGGTGGATGTTGCGGCACATCCGCTCCATCTCGGCCTCGTCGCGGGCGTAGTTGAGGCACTGCACGGCCAGCGCCAGGTCGAAGGGGCGCTCAACGGGGGCCAGTTCGGCGACGTCGCCGACCTCGTACCGCAGGCCCATCGGCGCGCGGTCCTCGATGGCGCGGGCGGCGGCGATCATCTCGGTGGAGATGTCGACGCCGAGGATGTCGGCGGCGCCGCGCCGCTTCAGCTCGCGGCCGTAGAAGCCGGTGCCGCAGGCGAGGTCGAGCACCGACCGGCCGGTGACGTCGCCGATCAGGGCCAGGACGCTGGGCACCTCTCCGTAGCGGGTGAGCGGCAGGGCCTTGAAGCCCTCGAACGCCTCGCCGATCCCGTCGTACTGCTGCACCGTCATGCCGGAGCTCCCTCGTGGTCGTCGGGTGGGACGGCGGAGAGTCTGCTCCGGCCGGGCGCGGGGGCCGTAGGGGCGGATGACACGAGAAAGCCGGGGCGCCGCCCCCGTATCGTCCAAGGAGGGGCGGACCCCGGCGGGGCCGGTACGAAGGGAACTCCCCAGGCCCTGTCCGGCGGATGACCGGGCCGCCCTGCGCGGCATCGTCTACGTGCTGCGCAAGGGGGTGAGCTGGGCCGCGATGTACCCGCAGAGCGGATCGGTTGCAGCGGTGTGACGGCCTGGCGGCGGCTGCGGGACTGGACCGAAGCCGGAGTCTGGCCGCGTCTGCACGAGGTTCTGCTGGCCGACTTGCGCAAGGCGGGACTGCTGGGGATGGACGACGCGGCGGTCGACGGTTCACACGTCCGGGCCTTCAAAGGGGGGCTCACACCAGACCTTCGCCGGTCGACCGGACCCGTCCGGGAAGCAAGCACCGCCTGATCACCGGCCGGAAGGGGACACCCCTTGCGGTGTCCCTGACCGGCGGAAACCGTCATGATGTCCCGCAGTTGATGCCGCTGCTGGACGCGATCCCGCACATCTGCGGGACCCGCCGGGTGGTGGAGCGAACCTTCGCCTGGGTCCATCAGTTCAAACGGCTACGGACCCGCTACGAGATACGCGCCGGCCTCCACCTCGGCTTGCTCCAACTCGCTTGCAGCATCATCCGCTTGGGACACCTCAGAACATCGTTCTGAATGATCGGTTAAGCGGGGGTGCGGGTGTTCGTCTCGGCCCCTCCCCCGAGAACGCGGGCTATGTTTCTCCTCCCAGGGCGCGGCGCGGGTGCGCGGCCGCACGTCCTCCCCGGAAGCGCGCGGCCGACGCGAAGCGGCCCGGTGGTCGCCGGGCTGTCGGCCCCGCATCCTCGCAGGTGGGCGGGGAGAGGAACAGCTCATTACGGGGCGGGGCCTGCGGAATGACAGCCGGGGGTCGGCGGCGACCGCATCGCGCCCACCCCACTCCTCTGATCCCCACCAAAAGCCATATAAAGATACAGATCGAAACGGCTATTTTCGGGCAGGTCTAAACCACTTCCGCAGCGTGCGGCGTTCCGTCGCAGGCCGAAAGATCTTCACAGGCAGGGCACATTTTCGGCGCAATGTGCGGTCAAGTCCTCCATGCCCCGCACCCCTGGAGCGCGGACTGCCCCGACAACACCCCCGCGACACCCTCGCGACACCCCGGCGACCTGCGCAGATGTGTCCGTAAGAGAGCCAACCATGATCGGTCTTCTTCTGCCGGTATCGCTCCCCGTGTAGACATGGCCGAGGCGGCCCCGATCCACCCGAGAGGCCGCCTCAGCCATGTTCTGGAGGGATTTTCAGCTATGTCCAGACCCACTCGCCGCCAGGCCCTCGGAGCCGCCACCGGTGCGGCCGCGAGCATCGCGCTCGTCGGCATGGCCTCCGCGTCCACGGGCACCGTGTCGGCCGCGCCCAGGGACGAGAAGGCTCCCGCGCCGGGCTCCGCCGCGGGGCCCGCGCCCTTCGACGAGGTCTTCCAGGGGCGCCGCATCCAGGGCGCGCCCGCCGAGGCGCACGCCCACGCCCATGCCCACGCCGGGCACAGTGCCGTCTACCGGGTGTCGATCGACGGCCGCGACCTCCACGTGATGCAGCACGGAAAGAGCGGCTGGAGCAGCTCGATCAACCACTACGAGAGGTTCGCGACCCCGCTCGACGCCGCGCGCACCGCGGTCATCTCCCTCAAGGGCGCCTCCGTCGTCCCGTTCGACCCCATCGCCTGAGCCGGGAGCACCGACCATGACCGTACGCAAGAACCAGGCGAACCTCACGGCCTCCGAGAAGAAGGCCTTCGTCGACGCCGTCCTCGGGATGAAGCGCAAGGGGGTGTACGACGAGTTCGTCTCCACCCACCGCACCCGGTTCTCGATAGACATGAACTCCGGTGTCTACGTGGCTCATTTCGGCCCGTCGTTCCTGCCCTGGCACCGCAAGTTCCTCATCGACTTCGAGCTCCACCTCCAGAAGTTCGACCCCTCGGTGTCGATCCCCTACTGGGACTGGACCACCGACAACACCGTCGCCTCCTCCCTCTGGGCGCCTGACTTCCTCGGCGGCACCGGCCGCCCCCTGGACGACCAGGTGATGGACGGCCCCTTCGCCTACTCCACCGGTAACTGGAACATCAACGTCCAGGTCGACAGCCGCGAGTTCCTCGCCCGCAACCTCGGCTACCGCGTCTCCACGCTCCCGACGAAGTCCGAGGTCGACTCCGCGCTCGCCATCCCGGTCTACGACTCCGCCCCGTTCCGCGACGGTTCGGCCGGGTTCCGCGCCACGCTGGAGGGCTCGTCCGGGTACATGAGCATGCACAACCGCGTGCACACCTGGGTCTGGGGCCAGATGGAGTCCAGCGTCTCCCCGAACGACCCGGTGTTCTGGCTGCACCACGCGTTCGTCGACAAGCTCTGGGCCGACTGGCAGGCGCTCCACCCGACCAGCGCCAAGTACCTCCCCGCCGGGGGCACGCCCGATGTGATCGACCTGAACGAGACCATGCCGCCGTTCCCCGCCACGACCCCCGCGGACATGCTGGACCACACCCCGTTCTACACCTACGCCTGACCGCTCGACGGAAACGGTGCGCCGCCCCTCACCGTCGTGAGACGGCGGGGGGCGGCGGCCCTGAGTGGCTCCGGGGGGGGCTCCGGCCCCCGGGCCGCGCGCCCACCCGGCCCGGTCGTCGCCCCCGCCCCGTGCCGCCGCTCGACGCCGTGCGTCCGCCGCCGCTCGACGCCGTGCGCCCCGGTCTCCGCCGACCTGGTCGTGGTCTGCCGCTGCCCGGGGTCGTGCTGGTCGGTGTATCGGTGCGGTCTCCGGGGCGTCTTGACCGTCGTCGGCCTGATCGTGCCGGCTGTTGCCCGGCATCGTCTCGTGGTCCGCTGTCCTCGGCGCCGGTCGTCCGCCGCGCCCGCCGACCGGTGCGGTGCCGGGGCCCGGCCGTCGCTCTCCCGGCCTGGGCCTGGTCAGGGTGGACTTCGTGACGTCCCGGGCCCACCATCACGCCGTAGGGGTGATCCTCGATGCGGGGCGGTTGGTGGCCCTGGAGGCGGCTGTCGAATCCGAAAAGGGGGGCAGCGCGAAGGAACGAGAGCCGTGAGAGGGGTGGTCCGGCGACGGTGAGCGAGCCGAACGGCGCCAGGCCCGCCGACGGCACCGCGCCCGTTTGAGGGCTGCTGAACCGGGGTGTTCCCGGGGTGGGTCGACCGCCAGGATCCGCCTGGCGGCCGGTCGGCGCGGCACAGCGACCCGCTTCGACAAGACCCCGCAGAGCTACGGGACCGGGCGCCACCCGTGTGGTGCGATGCTCCGGCTCCGCAGCATCGCACCACATTCATGACCCGAACCCCAGACAGGACCTAGGAGGCCGCCGGTCCTGGCCCGGTGGCGCGCAGGTCGGCGAGGAGTTCGGCCTGTCCGGCGAGGACGCCGGAGAGGATCGCGCGGGCCACCACGAGGAGTTCGGCCACGGTGGGGTCGGTGAGCGCGTAGTGGACGGCGGAGCCCTCGCGGCGGGCGACGACGAGGTTGGCCCGGCGCAGCACGGCGAGCTGCTGGGAGAGGTGGGCGGGTTCGACGGCGACCTCGGCGAGGAGCTCCGAGACGGCGTGCTCCCGCTCGCTCAGCAGTTCCAGGACGCGGATGCGCACGGGGTGGCCGAGCGTCTTGAAGAACTCGGCCTTCAACTGGTAGAGCGGCGCGGTCCTGGCCATGGCGGGCGTCAGACCTTCTTGACCACGCTGGACTTGAGCTGCATGGGGCCGAAGCCGTCCACCTTGCAGTCGATGTCGTGGCCGTCGACGCCGTCGACGAGGCGGATGTTGCGGACCTTGGTCCCGGCCTTGATGCCGCTGGGGCTGCCCTTGACCTTGAGGGTCTTGACGACGGTGACGGTGTCGCCGTCGGTGAGGACGTTGCCGACCGCGTCCTTGATCACCTTCGGGCCGTCGGCGGTCGTGTCGGCGGCGTCCCCGGCCGGCTGCCATTCGTGGGCGCACTCGGGGCAGACGAGCAGGGCGCCCATCTCGTAGGTGTAGACGCCGGAGCAGGCGGGGCAGGGGGGCAGGTTCTCGTTCACGCTCCGATTGTATGAGCGGTGTCGCCAATTGCGAAAATCGGCAACTCGACGGGGCCGGGGGGCGGGGTCACTCCGGCCGGTGCGTGCCGCCGACGACGATCAGGACGTCGCCCCGGTCCCAGCGGCGCGTCTCGCGCTTCGGCGGGTTGAGGCGCGGCAGGGCGGCGTCCCGGGCCCGGTAGCCGATGGCGCTGGTGCCGTGCCGGGCGGCGGAGGCGACGAGCGCGGCGAAGGGCGCCTCGGTGCCGGGCGGCACGAAGTCGGTGGCGGGGTGGAGCCGTACCGAGACGCCGGTGGGGGCGAAGAGGGCGTCGAAGGCCGCCGCCAGGTGCCCGTCCTGGGAGACCTGGGCCATCAGGAGGGCGGCCAGGCGGCCGGTGACGAGGAGGTCGGTGCGGGGGCCGGCCGGGGCCAGCGGCCGGTTGCGCGCGTCGGTCAGCTCGGCGACGGTCGGCACGGCGCGGCCGGAGCGCCGCTCCCGGTCCCTCAGCCGGAGCAGCTCGACCAGGGCGGGCCCGTCGGCGTCGGGCGCGTCCCCGCCGGAGCCGTCGGGGCCGGCCAGGACCACCACCCCGTCGTACGCCTCCGGTGCGCGGGTGCCGTCGTCGCGGACCACCGTCACGCCGTTGCGCGTCAGCCCCTCCACGACCCGGGCGCCCCGCTCGTTCCAGCCCCGGAGCAGGACGCTGCGGGGGTACGGCACCGGGGGCGGCGGCGCGGTGTGCGCGACGGGCTCCCGGGGCGCGGGCGCCGGGGGCGGGACGGCGGCCCGGTGGTCCTCGGCGAGGGCGACGAGGGCGTCGCCCGGGAGGAGTTCGGTCTCCGGGGGCGGGTTGAGGTGGGCGGTGCCGTCGCCCCGGACGATCCCGACGGCGCAGGCGTCGGGGCAGGCGGCGGCGAGCTCGCCGTAGCGGCGGACGGTGAGGCCGGGCGGGCGGAGGGTGTGGAGCTCCGCGCCCGCGAAGTCGAGGAGGTCCTCCAGGACGGGCGCGAGACCGGGGTGCAGGACGCACTGGACGAGGAGCCGGGCCGCGAGGTCGTCCACGTCGAGCACGACCGCGCCGGGGCCGGCCGCCAGCCGGGCGACCGGGAGGTGCGCGCCGTCCCGGACCGCCGCCACCACCCGGACCGGGCAGCGCTCCCCCACGGTCGCCCGGAGCGCGAGGAGGACCCGGACGACGCGGGCGTCCGCGCCGGGGGCGTCCGGCGGCAGGACGAGGACGGCGCGGGCCGCCGCCGGGGTGACCCGGGCCAGCGCGGCGGGGTCGGAGGGGCGGCCCCGGCGGCAGAGCAGCGGGACGCGGCAGCGGGCCGGGACCGCGTCGCGCAGCTCCCGCTCCATCTCCGCCTTGTCCCGGTCGGCGAGGACGACGACCGCGCCGCGCCTCAGCTGGACATGGGCGGCGAGGAGTTCGGCGACGACGGTGGGGGTCTGCTCGGACCAGCCGAGGACGACGGTGTGGCCGCGCTCCACGACGGTGGTCTGGCCGTGCTGGAGTGCGGTGAGCCGGTCGGTGATGGCGGTGGTGATGATGCCGACGAGGGTGGAGACGTACAGCAGCGAGACGAGGGCGAGGAAGACGGAGAGCGCGATCCGCAGCGGCGGCCCGACCTCGCCGCCGAGGCGGAGGGTCTGGCCGACGGTCCGCCAGATGGTCGCGACCTTGCCCTGGAAGGTGGCCGGGGAGCCCCGGTCGGTCCACACCAGGAGGGCGCTGGCCGGGGCGACGACGGCGAGCCCGGCGAGGGCCAGCCAGCCGACGAGGACCGTCACGCCGCGCACCACGGTCCGGTCGACCCAGTACCGGGCACGGTCCCGCAGTCCCGGTCCTGCGGCGGGGGCGGGGGTCCTGGGCGGCCGGGCGGCGGGCCGGTCCCGGTGCGGATCCCGCTGGGCGGGGACCGTGGTCTCGCGCTGTCTACGCACGTCAGCAGGGTGACGGCGGGACGGGGACGAAACGCCGCCGACGCCCGCCGTTCATCCTTTCGGGCAGGCGCGCGGGCGGCACGCGTTCGAGCCGGTCGTGCGGAGCGCGCCGGTGCGCGCGCCCCGGCCCGGCGTCAGGTGCGGAGGTACGAGGCGCCGTTGAGGTCGAGGACGGTGCCGGAGGCCCATTCGGCGGCGGGCGAGGCGAGCCAGAGGACGGCCCCGGCGATCTCCTCGGGCGCGGCGACCCGGCCGAAGGGGCTCTGGGCGAGGATCGCGGCGCCCTCGGGCCCGTCGAGGCGGGGCGCGACCCGTTCTGTGGCGAAGAAGCCGGGGGCGACGGAGGCGACGGCGATCCCGTGCGGGGCGAGGGAGACCGCGAGGGACTGGCCGAGGGCGTGGACGGCGGCCTTGGTGGCGCCGTAGGCGGGGTGGTCGGGTTCGCCGCGGAAGGCGCCCCGGGAGCCGATGTTGACGATCCGTCCGCCGGTGCCCCGGTCGATCATCCGGCGGGCGACGAGGTGGCTGAGGTGGGCGGTGGCGAGGAGGTTGACGGAGACGTGCCGCCGCCAGGTCTCCACCCACTCCTCGTAGGGGGTCTCGGCGAGGGGGTGGCGGAGGTTGACGGCGGCGTTGTTGACCAGGACGTCCACGCCACCGTCGCCATCGCCGTCGCCGTCGCCGTCGAAGGCGGTGTGGGCGGCGTCGGCGACCTCCAGGGCGCCGGCCGGGTCGGCGAGGTCGCCGCGGACCAGGACGTGGCCGGTGCCGTCGAGGGAGGCGAGGGTGGCGCGGGCCTCCTCGGCGCGCTCGTGGCAGTGGACGGCGACCCGGTCGCCGTTCGCGGCGAAGGCGCGGGCGACGGCGCGGCCGAGCCCTCGGGAGGCGCCGGTCACGAGGACGCGCCGGCCGGTGGCGGGGAACTGCACGGGGGACCTCCCGGGAGGAGCGGGCGTACGAACGGGACGTGACGGACGTACGAGGGGGACGCGGCGGGCCGCGAGGGGGCGGGCGGAGGAGCGGGGGCGGGCGTACGAGGAAGGCGTGGTGGGCGTGCGACGGGAGCGTGGCGGGCGAATGAAAGGTGAACTTCGGGTGAACCGCCCTCCGGGTGGGGCCGGATGGCGGTGAGGTGTTCGGGGCGGGGCCGCGCGGTTCCGTTCCGTCGCTTTTCCCACGGTCCGTCATTCTGCCCGCCGGACGGGGCGGATGGGGCCGGTGACCTGCTGTGACGTACTCATCCGGAATCCACGCCACCTTTTGGAAGCTTTTGTGTGAGTCCGCTTGGCAAACCGATCAGGGTGAGTTCCAAACCGATCAAGAACGCCTCTATAGTGCGGTCGTTCCGAACCTTCCTGTGCCTGCCTCTCGAGAGTCCGGTTGATGTCGGCGTCGCCCACCCCGTACCGCCCTGCCCTGATCGCCTCCCTGCTGACCCTCGCCGCGGGCGGTGCCCTCACCGCCGCCGCGACGAGCGCCGCCCCGGCCGGAGTCCGCTCCCCGCTGGGCTGGTTCACCGCCTGCGGTGTGCTCCTCCTCGCGGCGGCGGCCTTCGCCGTCACCTGGTACGCGCGCACCACCCGCCTCCTGACCAAGCGTGCCGAACGGCTGGCCGCCCAGGTCGCCTCCCAGGACGCCTACGCCACCCAGCGCGCGGCCGCCGCCGCACGCGAGGCCGCGGCCCTGAAGGAGCGCCTGGAGGCCGAGGCCGCCGCCGCGGCGGCCGAGCACGCCTCCCGCGCCGACGCGCTCGTGCGCGCCCAGCGCGCCGAGTCCGAACGGCTGGCCGCCGGCCACGCCGCCACCGCCGCCGGACTGGAGCAGCGGCTGCGCCGCGCCGAGTCCGCCCGCTCCGCCGCCCTCGCCGCCGCCGCCAACGCGGCCGGCCGGATGCAGGCCCTGGCCACCAGCATGATGGCCGACCTGCGCGAGATGGAGCACCGGCACGCGGCCGAGGACGTCCTCGCCGACCTGCTCCACCTGGACCACCGCACCGCCCAGGCGGGCCGGCTCGCCGACTCCGTCGCCGTCCTCACCGGCGCCCGCTCCGGCCGCCGCTGGGCCCGGCCCATCGTCATGGAGTCGATCCTGCGCGGCGCCATGGGCCGCATCGCCGGCTACCAGCGGGTCCGCCTGCACTCCAAGTGCGAGGCCGCCGTCGCCGGGCACGCCGCCGAGGGCGTCATGCACGCGCTCGCCGAGATCCTCGACAACGCCGCCAACTTCTCGCCGCCCAGCGCCGAGGTCCACGTCT
This sequence comes from Streptomyces termitum, assembly GCF_014650175.1. Taxonomy (GTDB): domain Bacteria; phylum Actinomycetota; class Actinomycetes; order Streptomycetales; family Streptomycetaceae; genus Streptomyces; species Streptomyces termitum. The sequence continues at coordinate 142,506 of NZ_BMUL01000009.1, read as the reverse complement.
ACGTGGAGGAGGTCCCGGCGGGCGTCGTCATCACCGTCGAGGACAGCGGTCTGACCATGAGCGACGTCCAGCTGCGGCGCGCGGAGACGGCCGTCTCCGCCGAGGGCCAGGACCTGGCCGGGCTCTCCGGCACCCGCCTCGGCCTGCACGTCGTCGGCCGGCTGGCCCGCAAGCACGGCCTGGCGGTCTCCTTCCGGCCGTCCGCCCGCGGCGGCACCGGCGTCGTCCTGATGATCCCCCAGGAGATCGTCTCCCGGGGCGCCGAGGCCGCCCCCGCGCCCGCCGCCCCGGCCGCTCCGGCCCCCCGGATCCCGGCCGCCCGGACCGCCGAGCCCGCCCCCGCGCCGGCCACCGCGCCCGAGCCCGAGGCCGCCCACGGGCACGCCGGGGAGGGCGGCGGCGCCGAGGCCGGTCCGCTGCTGCCGCGCCGCCGCCGCGGCCGGACCCTCGCCGCGCACCAGGAGGCCGGGAAGAACCCGGCCCGCCCGACCGGACCGCGCCCCGGCGACGCCGCCCGCGCCTCGGCCCGCTTCGGCGGCTTCCACCGGGCCGTGCGCGGCGCCGAGGGCCGCCAGGACGGGACGCCGCAGACCGCTCCCGACCCCGGTGCCCCCGACCCCGGCACCGCACTCCCCCCGCAGGCCGGACCGACCACGCCGTCCTCGGACCACCCTCATTCGGAAGGCAACCCCCGATGACCGGCACGACCACCGACGACAAGCTCAGCTGGCTCCTGGAGGGCCTGCTGGAACGGACCCCGGGCACCCGGCACGCCCTCGTGCTCTCCCGGGACGGGCTCAAGCTCTGCCGCACCACCGGGCTCTCCGTGGACCAGGCCGACCAGCTCGCCGCCATCGCCGCGGGCATCCAGAGCCTCTCGCACGGCGCGTCCGTGGAGTTCGGCGACGGCACCGGCGGGGTCCGCTCCGCGATGGCCGAGTTCTACGGCGGCATCCTGTTCATCGTGGAGGCCGGGGAGGGCGCCCACCTCGCGCTCGTCGCCGCCGAGGACGCCGACGCGGGGCTGGTCGGCCACAACATGACCGAGCTGGTCGAGCAGTTGGGCGAGCACCTGGTCGCGAGGCCGCGGGGATGAGCCGCGTCAGGCCGGGTCGCGACGACTCCCCCGACCGCCTCTACACCCTGACGGGCGGTCGCAGCAGCTCCGGGTCCACCGCCTTCGACGTGGTCACCCTCGTGGTGGCGGAGAGCGACCCGGTCCCCGGGATGCAGTCCGAGCACGCCGCCATCCTGCGCATGTGCCGCTTCCCCACCGCCGTGGTGGAGGTGGCCGCCGGGCTCGGACTGCCCGTGTCGATCACCCGCATCCTCCTGGCCGACCTGCACGACACCGGCCGGATCAGCGCGCGGCACCCCCGCCCCACCTCGTACCGCCTTCCCGATCACGACATCCTGGAGCAGGTGCTCGTTGGACTCCGTAACCTCTGAACCGCAGCACCGCACCCTGAGCAGCACCGCCGACAACGGACTGAAGATCGTCGTCGTCGGCGGCTTCGGAGTCGGCAAGACCACCCTGGTGCGGTCGGTCAGCGAGATCCGTCCGCTGAACACCGAGGAGACCATGTCGCAGGCGGGCGAGGGCATCGACGACACCGTCGGCGTCGCCGCCAAGACGGCCACCACCGTCGCCTTCGACTTCGGCCGCATCTCCCTCGACGAGCGCAACGTGCTGTACCTGTTCGGCGCGCCCGGCCAGGAGCGCTTCTGGTTCCTGTGGGACCGGCTGTTCTCCGGGACGCTGGGCGCCGTCGTCCTCGTCGACACCCGCCGGATCGCGGACTCGTGGTACGCCGTGGACCGGCTGGAGCACCACGGCACGCCGTTCGTCGTGGCCTGCAACGACTTCGGCGGGGCCGCGCACGGCCCTGAGGCGATCCGCGAGGCGCTCGACCTCGCGGACGAGGTGCCGCTGGTCTTCTGCGACGCCCGGTCCCGGGAGTCCAGCAAGCAGGTCCTCATCGCCCTCGTCGAGCACCTCAAGAACGTCGTCGCCGCGGCCCCGGAGGGGGCTCCGCGGCCCATCCCGGAGCCCGCCCCGTGAGCACCCCCGTGACCGCCCCCGCGCCCGCGCCCGTCCCGCTGAGCGGGCCCCGCTTCCACACCGACCCCGTCGAGCTGTACCGGCGGATCCGGCGGGAGCACGGGGCCGTCGCCCCCGTCGTCCTCGACGGCGACGTGCCCGCCTGGCTCGTGCTCGGCTACCGCGAGCTGCACCAGGTCACCAGCGACCCGGTGCTCTTCTCGCGCGACTCCGACCTGTGGAACCAGTGGGACGCCATCCCCGCCGACTGGCCGCTGCTGCCCATGATCGGCCGCAAGCAGCCGTCGATCCTGTACACGGTCGGCGAGCGCCACCGGGAGCGGGCCGGGGTGCTCTCGGCCGCCCTGGAGGCCGTCGACCCCTTCGAACTGCGGAGCCGGGCCGAGCGGTTCGCCGACGAGCTGATCGACCGGCTCTGCGCCAAGGGCTCCTGCGACATCGTCGCCGAGTACGCCACGCTGCTCCCGGTCCGGGTCCTCGCCAGCATCTACGGCTTCTCCGACGAGGAGGGCCCGGCGCTGGTCACCGCCCTGAACGACATGATCAACGGCACCGAGGGCGCGCTGGCCGGCCAGCGCCACCTGGCCGAGTCGATGGGGGCGCTGCTGGCGGCCAAGTCGGCGGCGCCGGGCGACGACGTCGCCTCGCGGATGCTCGGCAACACCCTGGGGTTCACCGTCGAGGAGGTCGCCCAGGACCTGATGGTGATGCTGGCCGCCGGGCACCAGCCCACCGCCGACTGGATCGGCAACTCGCTGCGGCTGATGCTGACCGACGACCGGTTCGCCGCCTCGCTCTCCGGCGGCCGGCACAGCGTCGGCGAGGCGATGAACGAGGTGCTGTGGGAGGACACCCCCACGCAGAACGTCGCGGGGCGCTGGGCCTCGCGCGACACCCACCTCGGCGGGCGGGCGATCGGCCGCGGCGACCTGGTGCTGCTCGGTCTCGCCGCCGCCAACGCCGACCCGCACGTGCGGACCGACGCCGGCGCGCTCACCGGCGGCAACAACGCCCACCTCTCCTTCGGGCACGGCGAGCACCGCTGCCCGTTCCCGGCCCAGGAGGTCGCCGAGACCATCGCCCGCACCGGCATCGAGGTCCTCCTCGACCGGCTGCCGGACGTGGACCTCGCCGTCGGCGCGGACGAGCTCACCCGGCGCCCCTCCCCCTGGCTGCGCGGCCTGACCGCGCTCCCCGTGACCTACACCCCGACCCCCGCCCTTGGAGGGAACGCATGAGCTGCCCCATCGACCACTCCGCCCCCGGGGGCGAGGCCATCGTCCTCGACCCGCTCGTCGGCGACCTCGTCGGCGAGAGCACCCGGCTGCGCGAGGCCGGTCCGCTGGCCCGCGTGGTGCTGCCCGGCGGCGTGCCCTGCTGGGCGGTCACCCGGCACGCCGAGGCGCGGGCCCTGCTCACCGACGCCCGGCTGGTCAAGGACATCGAGGTCTGGGGCGCCTGGCAGCGCGGCGAGATACCGATGGACTGGCCGCTGATCGGCCTGGCCAACCCCGGCAGGTCGATGCTGACGGTGGACGGCGAGGAGCACCGGCGGCTGCGCACCCTGGTCGCGCAGGCGCTCACCGCGCGCCGGGTGGAGCGGCTGCGGGCCGGCATCGAGGCGCTGACCACGGGGCTGCTGGACCGGCTGGCGGAGCGGCCGGCGGGCGAGACGGTGGACCTGAAGGCCGAGTTCGCCTACCCGCTGCCGATGAACGTGGTCGGCGAGCTGATGGGCGTGGACGCGGCGGACCACCCGCGGATGAAGGCGCTGTTCGACAAGTTCTTCTCGACGCAGACGCCGCCGGAGGAGGTGCCGCAGATGATGGCGGACCTCGGCGCCCTCTTCGCCGGGATCGTGGCGGGCAAGAAGGAGCGGCCGGGCGACGACCTGACGAGCGCGCTCCTGGAGGCGTCGGAGGGCGGCGACCGGCTGACCACCGAGGAGATCACCAACACCCTCCAGCTGATGGTGGCGGCCGGTCACGAGACGACGATCAGTCTCATCGTGAACGCGGTGGTGGCCCTGGAGACGCATCCCGAGCAGCGGGAGAGGGTCCTCAAGGGCGAGGTGCCGTGGGAGAACGCGATCGAGGAGACGCTGCGCTGGTCGACGCCGACCTCGCACGTGCTGATCCGGTTCGCCCGTGAGGACATCCAGGTCGGCGACCGGGTGCTGCCGAAGGGCGAGGCGCTGATCGTGTCGCACGGCGCGATCGGCCGGGACGAGCTCCAGCACGGCGAGACGGCGGGCGACTTCGACGTCACCCGCACGCCGAACCGGCACATCGCCTTCGGGCACGGCCCGCACGTCTGCCCGGGTGCGGCGCTGTCCCGCCTGGAGGCGTCGGTGGCGCTGCCGGCGCTGTACGCGCGCTTCCCCGGGCTGCGGCTGGCCGTGCCGCGCGAGGAGCTGCGGAACAGGCCGGTCGTCACCCAGAACGACCTCTTCGACCTGCCGGTGGTCCTCGCCTGACGGACCCTCAGGACGTAGCGACGCGACGGAGCCCGCCCCCGCACCGGGGGCGGGCTCCGTCGCGTCCGCGTGTTTCGGGGGAGTGAATTCGCCGTGTCCGACGTCTTGACGGCCTCCGGACGGCGCACCTAGCTTGCTCAAAGTCTTGCTGAAAGTTGCGGCAAGACTTTCCACCCTTCCTCCCCGCACCCCCACGAGGAGCACTCCCATGAGGTTCCGCCCCTTCCGCCTGCCCGGGCGGCCCGCGGCCGGCCTGGCCGCCGCGGCGCTGACACTCGGACTGACCACCGCGCTCGGCGCGCCGGCGCCGCCCGCGGCGGCGGCCCCCGCCGCCAACGGCCAGAAGAAGGTCACCGCCGTCCTGTTCGAGTGGAACTTCGCCTCGATCGCCCGCGAGTGCGTGAACACCCTCGGCCCCAAGGGCTACGGCTACGTGCAGGTCTCGCCCCCGCAGGAGCGCATCCAGGGCCCCGCCTGGTGGACCGCCTACCAGCCCGTCAGCTACCGGATCCAGGGTCCGCTGGGCGACCGCGCGGCCTTCGCGGACATGGTGAACACCTGCCACCGGGCGGGCGTGAAGGTCATCACCGACGTGGTGATCAACCACATGACCTCCGGCTCCGGCACCGGCACGGCGGGCACGTCGTACAGCAAGTACGGCTACCCCGGCGTCTACTCCGACGCCGACTTCCACGGCTGCCGCCGCCCCATCGGCGGCAACTACGGCGACCGGTACAACATCCAGGAGTGCGAGCTCGGCGACACCGGGCAGCCCTCCCTCTCCGATCTGAACACCGGCAGCGACCACGTGCGCGACAAGATCGCCGGATACCTCAACGACCTGCTCTCGCTGGGCGTCGACGGCTTCCGGGTGGACGCCGTCAAGCACATCGCGGCCGGCGATCTGGCGGCGATCCGCAGCAAGCTGACCGATCCGGGCGTGTACTGGGTCCAGGAGGCGATCTTCGGCGCCGGCGAGGCCGTCTCGCCCAGCGAGTACCTGACCACCGGCGACGTACAGGAGTTCCGCTACACCACCGACCTCAAGCGGATCTTCGGCAACGAGAAGCTCTCCTACCTGAAGAACTTCGGCGAGGCGTGGGGCTACATGCCCTCGGACCGCAGCGGCAGCATGGTCGCCAACCACGACACCGAACGCAACGGCAGCAGCCTCAGCTACCGCGACGGCGCCCGGTACACGCTCGCCAACGTCTTCATGCTGGCGCACCCGTACGGCACCCCCTCCGTCCACTCCGGCTACGAGTTCGGCAGCAGGGACGACGGCGCCCCCAACGGGCACACCGTGAACGCCTGTTACACGAACGGCTGGTCCTGCCAGCACGCCTGGCGCCCGATCGCCAACATGGTCGGCTTCCGCAACGCCACCGAGGGCACGCCGGTCACCGACTGGTGGGACAACGGCGGCAACGCGATCGCCTTCGGCCGGGGGAGCAAGGGCTTCGTCGCCCTCAACCGCGAGGGCGGCGCGGTCACCCGGACCTTCCAGACCTCCCTCCCGGCGGGCACCTACTGCGACGTCCAGCACGGCGACCCGACCGCGGGCGGCGGCTGCACCGGCACCTCCTACACCGTCGGTTCCGACGGCCGCTTCACCGCCACCGTCGGCGCCGACGACGCGATCGCGCTCCACGTCGGCGCGAGCGGCGGGAAGCCCGAGGAGGGCGACCGCAGCGCCACCGTCTACTACAGCACCGAGAAGAACTGGTCCGCCTACCGCGTGCACTACGCGCCGACCGGCGGCACCTGGACGACGGCACCCGGCGCCGCCATGGAGCCCGCCTGCGCCGGCTGGGTGCGCAAGACCGTCGCGCTGGGCTCCGCGACCGGCCTGCGGGCCGCCTTCAACAACGGCTCCGGCACCTGGGACAACAACAACGCCGCCGACTACGCGCTCGGCACCGGCGACATCACGGTGAAGGGCGGCACCGTCGGCACCGGCAACCCCTGCGGCGGCGAACAGGCCGCCGATGGCGCCTCGTTCGCGGTGACCGCCACCACCGCTCCGGGCCAGGACGTCTACGTGGTCGGCGACGCCGCCGCGCTCGGCGCCTGGTCCCCGGCCGCGGCCCGCAAGCTGGACCCGGCCGCCTACCCGGTGTGGAAGCTCGACCTGGCGCTGCCGGCCGGCACCTCCTTCGCGTACAAGTACGTGCGCAAGGACGCGGCCGGGAACGTGACCTGGGAGAGCGGCGCGAACCGCACCGCGACCGTCCCGGCCTCCGGCGCGGTGACCCTGACGGACACCTGGCGCGGCTGAGCGGCGGCGGCACGACGGGCGGGACCGGCTCCGGGCCGGTCCCGCCCCCGGCGTTCCCCCGGCCCTCCTCCTGCCGACCCCCTTTCCGCAAGAGTTTTCCGAATCATTCTGCAAGATCTTGCCGACTTGATCGGCGGACTGCTTAACTCCTCAGCGATCCGCGGCAGTTGCGGCCCGCATCCGAGAGGAAAGCCATGAGCAGCGCGTACGACGTCCTCGTCCTGGGAGGCTCGGGCGTCGACACGATCGTGTACGTCCCCGAACTCCCCCTCCCGTACGCCGACAGCTACATGATCCGGCCCGGCATCGAGACCCGCGCCGGACAGACCGGCGACTTCGTCGCCCTCGGCCTGCGCTCCCTCGGCCTGCGCACCCACCACCTCGACATGATCGGCGACGACCCCTCCGGGGACCTGATCCGCGCCTTCCACCGCGACCACGGCATCGACTTCACCGACGTCCTCCTGCCCGGCGGCACCAAGCGCGCCGTCAACCTCGTCGGACCCGACGGCCGCCGCCTCTCCCTCTACGACGACAGCCGCTCCCAGGAGTCCGACCGGCTCCCCGAGTCCACCGTCCGCGCGCTGGCCGCCGCCAGCCGGCACGCGCACGTCTCCATCACCCACCCGTGCGCCCACGCCCTGCCGCTGCTCCACGAGGCGGGCGTCACCGTCTCCACCGACCTGCACGACTGGGACGGCGAGAACCCCTACCACGAGCCGTTCGCCCACGGCGCCGACCTGGTCTTCGTCTCCACCACCGCCCTGGCCGACCCGCCGGCCGTGATGCGGCGCGTCCTGGAGCGCGGCCGGGCCGAGGCCGTCGTCGCCACCGCCGGTGCCGAGGGCTCCTACCTGCTCACCCGCGACGCCGAGGCCCCCCTGCACGTCCCGGCGGTCACCCCGCCCGGCCCGGTCGTCGACTCCAACGGCGCGGGCGACGCCTACGCCGCCGGCTTCCTCTTCGGCCGCCTCTCCGGCGAACCCCTGGAGCGGTGCGCCCGCTACGGCGCGATCGCCGGGGCCTTCGCCTGCACGGTGCCCGCCACCGTCGGCGCCGCCGTCGGCCGGGACGCCCTGCTCGCCGCCGCCTCCGCCGGGACGGAGGGCGGCGCGTGAACCCCGACTCCTCCGACGTCCTGATCCTCGGCGGCGGCGTCGCCGGCTGCGTGCTGGCCGCCCGGCTCAGCGAGGACCCCGGCCGGACGGTCCGCCTCGTCGAGGCCGGCCCCGACCACGGCCCCGACCCGGCCGGCTGGCCCGCCCCGCTGCTGAACGCCCGCGCCCTGCCACGCGAGGAGCTGTGGGAGCGAGCGGTGCCCACCCACCGCTTCCGGGCCCGGGTCATCGGCGGCTCCTCCTGCGTCAACGGCTGCTGGAACACCTGGGGTTCCGAGGCCGACCACCGCGAGTGGGTCCGCGCGGGCGGGGAACGCTGGAGCGCGGCCGCCATGGAGCCGTACCGGGACGCCGCCGCCCGCGCGATGGGCCTGCGCGCCGTCCCCGACCGCGAACTCTCCCCGTGGAGCCGGGCGTCCACCGAGGCCGCCCGCGCCCTCGGCCACACCGAGGCCGACATGGGCCGCCCCGGCGCCCCCGGCTACGGCTTCCCGCTGCTCAACGCGCACGACGGCCGCCGCTCGAACGCCGCCCTCGCCTACCTCGGCGCCGCCGTCCGCGCCCGCCCCAACCTGACGGTCCTGCCGCACACCGTCGCCGACCGGCTGCTGGTGCGGCGCGGCCGGATCGAGGGCGCCGTCGTCGTCACCGACGGCGTCCCCCGCGTCCTGCGCGCCGACCGGTACGTCCTCGCCGCCGGGGCCTACGGCTCCCCCGCCCTGCTGCTGCGCAGCGGCGTCGGCCCCGCCGGGGAGCTGCGCGCCCTGGGCATCGACCCCGCCCTCGACCTCCCCGGCGTCGGCGCCAACCTCGCCGACCAGCCCGGCGTCTTCGTCCCGCTCTCCCCCACCCCCGGCCTCGACGCCGCGCTCGCCGCCAAGGACCGCGCCGGCGAGCTGTACGGCAGCCGCGTGCTGCTGCGGACCGCCGGACCGTACGCCCCCGAGGACGGCTGGAACCTGCACCTCCTGCCGGTGGCCGGGCCCCCGCTGTTCGGCACCCTGCCGCCCGGCCGGTACGAGGCGGGCGTCTCCGCCTTCCTGATGAAGCCCTTCTCCCGGGGCTCCGTCCGGCTCGTCTCGGCCGACCCGCTCGCCCCGCCCGCCATCGACCCCGGCTTCCTCACCGACCCGGAGGGCCGTGACCTGGAGACGCTCCGCTCCGGCCTGGCGGACATCCTCCGCCTCGCCCGGACCCCCGCTCTCGCCGCCCTCGCCACCCCCACCGGCGACACCGCGCCCCACCTGCTCGGCGACGACGCGCTGCGGGCCCGTACCGGCACCTACTGGCATCCCGTCGGGACCTGCGCGATGGGCCCCGCCGACGACCCGGCGGCCGTCGTCGACGGCACCGGGCGGGTCCACGGCCTGACCGGCCTGACCGTCGCGGACGCCTCCGTGCTGCCGACCCCGCCCGCCGCCAACACCCAGTTCCCGGTGCTCGCCACCGCCGAACTCCTCGCCGCCGCCCTCGCCACCGGGGCCGGCGCGTGACCGCCGCCCGGGGCCGCCGCCTGGTCCACGGCTGCATGGGCCTCGGCGGCGACTGGGACACCCGCCCCTACGGCCCCGCCGACATCGACCGCGCCGAGGCCGCAGTCGAGGCCGCCCTCGCCACCGGCATCACCGCCTTCGACCACGCCGACATCTACCGGTACGGCAAGTCCGAGGCCGTCTTCGGCGAGGTGCTGGCCCGCGCGCCCGGCCTGCGCGAGCGGATCACCCTCCAGTCCAAGTGCGGCATCCGGCTGCCCGAGGAGGGCCGCCCCGGCCACTACGACCTGCGCGGTCCCAGCGTCCTGCGCCGCGTCGAGGAGTCCCTGGCCCGGCTGCGCACCGACCGCCTCGACGTCCTCCTGCTGCACCGGCCCGACCCGCTCGCCGACCCGGAGGAGCTGGCCGCCGCCCTCTCCGCCCTGCACCGGCAGGGCCTCGTCGCGCGCTTCGGCGTCTCCAACATGCACGCCGCCCAGATCGCCCGCCTCCAGTCCTTCCTGGACGTGCCGCTCGGCGTCGACCAGCTGGAGATGAGCCTGCACCGCCGCGCCTGGGTCGAGGAGGGCGTCCTCGTCAACACCCCGGAGGGGGCCCGGACCGGCTTCCCCACCGGGACCGTCGAGTACTGCGCCGAGCGGGGCGTGGAGCTCCAGGCGTGGGGCGCGCTCGCCGGCGGCCGCTACTCCGATCCGGCGGCGGGCCCGGCCGCCGCGCTCGTCGCCCGGCTCGCCGAGGCCCACGGCACCACCCCGGAGACGGTGGTCCTGTGGTGGCTCCAGCGCCACCCGGCCGGGATCGTGCCGGTCATCGGCACCACCCGGCCCGAGCGGATCCGCGCCTGCCGCGACGCGGTGGAGCGCGCCCCGGCCCTCGGCCACGAGGAGTGGTACGCGCTGTGGACCGCCGCGCGCGGCACACCCCTCCCCTGAACCCCCTTCTCCCACACCGCCGTTCCGTCCCGACCGGATTCCCCGGTCGCCTCCCCGTACGGAGAGTCCGTGACATCCACCGGCGCACCGCCGGCGGGCCCGTTCGAGTCGGCCCGTTTCTACCTCACCTTCCGCTGCAACTCGCTGTGCGGCTACTGCAACGTCTGGCAGGACGACAAGTTCAAGGGGTACGAGGAACTCACCCTGGAACAGGGCCGCCTGATCCTCGACGAACTCCACGCCCTCGGCGTCCGCTACGTCGACTTCACCGGCGGCGAGCCGGTGCTGCACCCGCACGTCGACGGCATCGTGCAGTACGCGAAGAAGCTCGGCATGACCGTCGAGATCACCAGCAACGGCATCCGCTTCGCCCGGCACATCGACGCCATCGTGCCGCACGTCGACACCATGAACGTCTCCCTGGACACCCTGCGGCCCGAGCGCTACCGCGCCATCCGGGGCGTGCCGACGCTCGACCGGGCGCTCGACGTGATCCGCTCCATCGTCGCCCGGGGCGACTCCGGGCACCTCAAGCTGATCTGCGTGGTGACCCGGGAGAACGCCGACGAGGTCCCCGACCTGCTGCGCTTCGCGCAGGAGAACCGGGTGACCGTCTACTTCTCCACCATGTTCACCTACTTCGACGAGCAGGACACCGTCCGCGACGTCCGCCGCACCGCCCGCAGGCTGAAGCTGGTGGAGCGGGACGGGCGCCCGGCGGGCGGCGGCTGCGCGCCCGAGCGGGCCGCGCCCGGCCCGGACGACGCGGCCCTGCCCGACCTGCTCCAGAGCCTGCTGTACGCCCCCTACGCCCTGGTCAACCTGCACTTCCGGAAGTACGTGCGGACGCAGGACCCGACGGCGCCCACCCAGTGCTTCGCCAACAAGCGGATCCTGACGGTCGGCCCGGACGGGCGCCTCGTGCTGCCCTGCTACCACGCCTTCGACGCCTCGGTCGTGCGGGACCGGCCGCTGGCCGAGATGGTGCGGGACGAGGAGTTCCTGCGGGTGCGGGACGAGGAGGTGGGCTTCCGTCCGGAGTGCCGGGGCTGCACCGTCTTCCCGTACGTGGGGCTCTCGTTCAGCTACCGCTTCGACAAGGTCTTCCTCTACCAGGCGCTCTCCGAGGAGACCGCCAAGCTCAAGTCCCGCTTCGTGGACCCCCTCTTCCCACGGCTCGTCCCCGATCCCGCGCCGCTGCTCGCCGAGGTCGCCGCCCTGGAGGAGTTCATCGACCGGGAACTCCCCGAGCCCCGACCGCCCCTGAGGGAGGATCACCTCTACCGCTTCGACGTCACCGCCACCGGGGTCCGTACCGACCTCGCCGCCGCGGAGAGCTCGGTCGAGGAGGTCCTCGCCGACCACGCGGGCGAGCAGTGCTGGGGCGTCCGGCGCTCCCCGCACACCTGGGTCCGGCTGCTCTACCGCGAACTGCTGCCGCTGCTCGGCACCCTCGCCGACCGGGAGCTGATCCCCCGAGGCCGGTACGAGGAGCTGGCCGGCGGGGTGTACGCGGTGCAGCTCGCCTGGTGGCGGGCGTACCTCGGGCGCTACGCCCGGGGCGGGTCCGCGCTGCCCACCGGCGGCGCGGACGCGGTCGTGGCCCGTTTCCTGGCCGCGACGGCGGCCCTGCTGCCGGAGGCACCGGAGTCCGGGCGGATCCGGGAGATCCTGCTGCACGCCGGCTGCGTGCTCGCCCTGCCCGCCGGGGAGCTGGCCCCGCTCGCCTCCCGGGCTCCCTTCCCGGAGGCGGACCTGCTCGCCGAGCACCTGCTGCTGCTCGCCCCCGAGCCGGCGCGGTACGCGGCGCTGCTCCCGGAGCCCGCCGCCGCCGTGCTGCGCGGCGAGCCCCGGCCCCGGCCGGACGGCGGGCCGCTCGGCCGGCTCCTGGACGCCTCGCCCGGCGGGGAGCTGCCGGCCCTGATCGACGCGGTGCGCGCGCTGCGTGCCGAGGTGCCGGCGGAGGAGCTCGCCGCGCTGCTGCTCGCGCGCGAACTGCGCGACCCGGCCGGGATCCGGCGGCGCGGCGCCGTCCTGCGCGCCGGGGGCTGACGGGAGGAATGGCGGCGCCCCCGGACCGTCGGGTCCGGGGGCGCCGTCGTGCGTGCGGGCCGGGTCAGCCGGTGGTGCCGGTGGCGGCGAGGAGGGCCCCGGCGGCGTTGCGCCGGGTGGCGATCAGCTGTCCCCGGCGGGCCTCGGCGACGCGGTCGCGGTCGCGGGGGTCGACGGTGAACGCCTGGCGGCCGGCCAGGTCGGGGCGGGCGGCGAGCTGCTCCCCGGTGAGGACGGTGGGGATCAGGCGCAGCCACCGGCCCTCGTCGGTGAGGGCGCCGTCCTCGATCGCGAGGGAGCCCTCGGGGCCGTAGACGAGCTGCTGGCTGGTGGAGCCGGTGGGCTTGACGTCCCAGACGACGGTGGTGGCGTCGAGCAGGAGGGCGTCGGAGCGGGAGAGGTCGAGGTCGGGGGTGGTGCGGATGCCCGGCAGGACGTAGTCGGTGGCGCCGCCGACGAGCCACACCTCCTTGCCGTAGGTGCCGAAGTCGAGGGAGCGGTCGGCGGGGAGGTCCTTCTCGTCGCCGCGGTGGACGATGTAGCTGAGGGAGCCCGCGCCCTCGGCGAGCGGGACCTCGTAGACGGCTCCGAAGGCGTCGGTGCGGACCGGGAGGAGGGGCTTGGACCAGTCGGTGGGCCGGGCGGCGCCGGTCCAGGTGTGCAGGCCCCAGCCCTGGTGGTCGCCGTCGGGGCGGTAGTAGTGGATGACGGCCCTGCCCTCGTCCTGCGGCGGGTAGACGCCGGCCGGGACGGTCTCCGTCTGGTCCTGCCCGCCCTGGGCGATCCACACCTCGCCGGTGCGGTCGAGGGCGACGGTGCGGGCCGGGCCGTCGGCGGTGCCGTCCTTGGTGACGGTGTAGGGGACGGCGGCGGTGCCGGGGTCGAGTTTCACCCAGGCGAAGGCGCCGTAGGCGTCGCGGCCGGTGAAGGGGGCCCGCTGCCCGGCGGCTTCGAGGGTCCAGCCGTCGTAGTCGCCGTCGGGGCGGCGGTAGTGGACGACGGCGTAGCCGCGTTCGAAGGCGCTGGGGCGGGCGGGGGCGGGCGGGCGTCCCGAGGTGGTGGCGGCGCGGCTGCTCGCGGTGCGGCCCCGGGCGTCCACGACGACGGCCTTGTACCGCAGCGGCGTGCCCTCGGGGAGGCCGTCGGGGAGGCGCTGGGTGACCTTGTAGGGGGCGTGGTCGGCGGTGCCGAGGGTCCGCCAGGGGCCGTCGCCGGCCTGGGCGGCGAAGACGACGCGGCCCAGGTCCCCGGCGCGGGCGTCGGCGGTGAGGGTGACCGTTCCGGTGGCCCCGGCGGGCGGGGCGGTGAGGCGGATCGTGGGCGCGGCGCGGGGGGTGTCGAGGGGGCGGTCGGCCTTGAGGACGACGGTGGAGAGGGCGGGCACGGTGAGGGTGACGGCGCCGTCGGCGCCGCTGCGAAGGGTGCGGGCGTCGCCGTGGAGGGGGGCGAAGCGGGCGCGGGAGGTGCCGGTGCGGAAGGTGACGGTCTTCGGGGTGGTGGCGTTGTTGGCGGCGACGAGGTATTCGGTGCGCCGCTTCGGGTCGATGCGGGAGACGGCGTGGACGCCGGCGCCGGCGGTGTCGGCGTGGCGCTGGATCTGGACGCCGTCGCGCAGCGCCGGGTGGGCCTTGGTGAGCTTGGAGAGGGCGGCGATGGCGCGGTAGAGGGGGTGGCCGGTGTCGTAGGCGTCGGTGGCGTGGGTGCGGTCGGTGCCGAGCTGGTCGTCGTCGAGGTAGTCGGGCACCTTCGAGGCGAAGAGCGTCTGGCGGGCGTCCTTGTCGTTGCCCGATCCGGTGAAGCCCTGTTCGTCGCCGGAGTAGACCACCGGGTTGCCCCGGGAGAGGAACATGAGTTCGTTGGCGAGGGTGGCGCGGCGGACGAGTTCGGCGTCGCTCGCGTTCGGGTTGTCCTGCTTGAGGAAGGAGCCGATGCGGCCCATGTCGTGACTGCCGAGGAAGGTGACCTGCTCGTAGGCGTTGGCCTTGTCGGTGGTGTACCGGTAGTCCTGGGCCAGGACGTGGGAGAGGTCGGCGGCGGGTCCGCCGCGCGAGGCGTAGTTGCGTATCGCGGACTGGAAGGGGAAGTCGAGGGTGGCGTCGAGGCGGCCCTCGGTGACGTAGGGAGCGGTGATGGCGGCGTCGGCGGAGAACGCCTCGGCGAACATGAAGAAGTCCTCGCGGCCGTGCTTCTCGGCGTAGGCGTCGAGGGCGGTGGCCCACTGGGTCCAGAACTCCATGTTGACGTTCTTGGCGGTGTCCACGCGGAAGCCGTCCACGCCGAAGTCGCGGACCCACGTCTCGTAGATGTCCTTCATGCCCTCGACGACCTCGGGGCGCTCGGTCCACAGGTCGTCGTGGCCGTAGAAGTCGCCGTAGAGGGCGCTCTCGCCGACGAAGGTGGAGTCGCCCCGGTTGTGGTACATGGTCGGGTCGTTGAGCCAGTCGGGAACCTTGCGCGGTCCGGTGACGACCGGGGCGTACGGGAAGGAGCCGGCGTCGACCCGGGGAACGCCCGCGGCGTCGTCGAAGGGGCGGCCGTCCGTGTCGAGGTACGGGAAGGCGCCCTTGGGCCGGTAGCCGTACTGCTTCTCGGCGTAGTCGACGGTGTCGGCGGTGTGGTTGGTGATGACGTCGAAGAAGACCTTCATGCCCTTGGCGTGGGCGGCGGCGATGAGCTTCTTCAGGTCGTCGTTGGTGCCGAAGTGCGGGTCGACCCGCGTGAAGTCGGTGATCCAGTAGCCGTGGTAGCCGGCCGAGGGGTCCTTGCCGTCGCCCCGGTCCTGGACCGGGATGTTGGTGAAGACGGGCGCCAGCCAGAGGGCGGTGGTGCCCAGGCCCTTGATGTAGTCGAGCCGCCGGGTGAGGCCCTTGAGGTCGCCGCCCTGGAAGAACTTCTTGTCCGCGGGGTCGTAGCCGGTGGCCGTGCGGTCTCCGGTGAGGCCGCCCCGGTCGTTGGCCGGGTCGCCGTTGGCGAAGCGGTCGGGGAGCAGCAGGTAGAACTGCTCGCGGGTCAGGTCCTGGCGCGGCGGCTCGGCCGCCAGCGAGCGGTCCGAGGGGGGTGCGGGCGGTGCGGTGCGCGGGGCCGCCGCCGTGGCGGCGGGCGCGAGGGCCGTCGCCAGCAGGACGGCGGCCAGGGACACGGCGGAGCGCCGGAGGTGTCCGGTCACGGGTGTACTGCTCCTTCGGAGCGCGTCGGGCGGAAGGGGGTGGGGTTCAGGGGCGCGGGGCGGCCTGCCGGTCCGCGTACCAGCGGACGGTGGCGGCGAGGGCCTCGGCGAAGACGGCGCGGGGGCGGTAGCCCAGCTCGCGGCGGATGCGGGTGTCGTCGACGGCGTACCGGACGTCGTGGCCCTTGCGGTCGGCGGTCCGGGCGATCCGGCCGGGTCCGGCGCCGCACAGGTCGAGCAGGCGGCGGGTCAGCTCCAGGTTGGTGAGGGAGGTGCCGCCGCCGATGTTGTAGATCCGGCCGGGGCGGCCGCCGGTGCGGACCAGTTCGACGGCGGTGACGTGGTCCTCCACGTGCAGCCAGTCCCGGATCTGCGAGCCGTCGCCGTACAGCGGCACGTCCTCCCCCGCCAGCAGGGCGGTGGTGAAGCGCGGGATCAGCTTCTCCGGGTGCTGGCGGGGGCCGAAGTTGTTGGAGCAGCGGGTGACGCGGACGTCGAGGCCGTGGGTGGTGTGGTGGGCGAGCGCCAGCAGGTCGGCGGCGGCCTTGGAGGCCGCGTACGGGGAGCTGGGGCGCAGGGGGTCGTCCTCGCGGGCGGCGCCGGCGGCGATCGAGCCGTACACCTCGTCGGTGGAGACCTGGACGAAGGTGCGGACGCCGTGCCGGACGGCGGCGTCGAGGAGGGTCTGGGTGCCCAGGACGTTGGTGCGGACGAAGGGCGCGCCGTCCTCGATGGAGCGGTCCACGTGGGACTCGGCGGCGAAGTGGACGAGGTCGTCGTGGCCGGGCACCAGCCGGTCGGCGAGGGCCGCGTCGGCGACGTCGCCGCGGACGAGGCGGAGGCGGGGGTCGTCGAGGACCGGGGCGAGGTGGGCGGCGCTGCCCGCGTAGGTGAGGGCGTCGAGCACGGTGACGGAGACGTCGGGCGGTCCGTCCGGGCCGAGGAGGCGCAGGACGTGGGCCGAGCCGATGAAGCCGGCGCCGCCGGTGACGAGGACGCGTCGGGTCATGGGTGGAGGTGCACCTTGCTGTGGTCGCCCAGCACGAGGCGGTGGGCGTACGGGTGTCGGGGGGCCGCGACGACGGCGTCGCGGCCGATGAAGGAGCGCTCGATCCGGCCGGCCCGGTCCACGTCGGCGCCGTCGAGGAGGACGGAGCCCTCGATGGAGCTGTCGTGGATCCGGCAGTTGGCGCCGATCGCGGTGTAGGGGCCGATGACGGCGTCGCTGATGACGGTGCCGGGGCCGATGACGACGGGGCCGGTGACGCGCGAGCCCCGGACGACGGCTCCCTCGCCGAGCAGGACGCGGCCCACGACGGCGCTGTCGTGGTCCACCTTGCCGTCGAGGCGGCCGGTGAGGCCGTCCAGGACGTGCCGGTTGGCCTCCAGCATGTCGTCGACGCTGCCGGTGTCGTGCCAGACGGAGGTGGTGGTGTCGGCGCGGACGTCGTGCCCGTGGTCGACGAGCCACTGGACGGCGTGGGTGAGTTCGAGTTCGCCGCGGGGCGAGGGCCGGATCGCGGCGACCGCCTCGTGGACGGCCGGGCCGAAGGCGTACACGCCGATGAGGGCGAGGTCGCTGCGCGGCCGGTCGGGCTTCTCCTCGACCCGGCGGACCCGGCCGTCCGGGTCGACCTCGGCGACGCCGAAGGCGGCCGGGTCGGGGACGGCGGTGACGAGCAGCCGGGCCGCGGCGGGCGCGGCGACGGCGCGGGCGGCGAAGGCGGCGACGCCGCCGTCGAGGAAGTTGTCGCCGAGGTGGAGCAGGAAGTCGTCGTCGGCGAGGAAGCCGCGGGCGACGGCGACCGCGTGGGCCAGGCCGCGCGGGCGGTCCTGGCGGAGGTAGGTGATGTCGAGGCCGAAGGAGCGGCCGTCGCCGGCGGCGCGGCGGATGTCGTCGCCGTAGGGGCCGACGACGAGTCCGAGTTCGCGGACGCCGGCGGCGGCGAGGGACTCCAGGGCGTAGAAGAGCACCGGCTTGTTGGCGATCGGCAGGAGCTGCTTGGTCCCGGTGTGGGTGAAGGGGCGCAGTCGGCTGCCGGTCCCGCCGGCCAGGACCAGGGCCTTCACACCGGCTGCCTTGGGTCGGATGCGGCCTGCGGGTGTCTGTGCACGGTCCCTCCTCGTGGTGCGAGGCGTCGGTCGGCGGTCGCACCGGCGACTCAAGCAGAGCCCGCGCACCGCTTGCAAGTGCTGTCTGAAAGTTTCTGAAATCCCTTGCTCGCACTCCCCTTCGAGTGCTTCACTCGCACCTCGAAACGATCGATCAACCGTCCGGCCCCTCTCCAACTGGCCGGGAATCCACGCACGTTCGCACGACCCCACAGGAGCTCCGGTGACAAGTCGCCAGCGAGAGACGCTGGTCAGAGAGGCGCGGCATCGGGCGCCCGGCCAGTCCGAGGAAGCCGCCCTCGCACGGCGGGTCTTCGCCGAGGGCCGCGGCGCCGTCCTCACCGACCTGGACGGCGACCAGTACCTGGACTTCGCCGCCGGCACCCTCACCCAGTCGCTGGGCCACTGCCACCCCGAGGTGGTCGCGGCCCTGACCCGGCAGGCCGGAAGGCTGTGGAACGTCCACGACACCGCCACACCCGAACGGGCCGAGTTCTTCGAGCTGTTGGCCCGGCTGCTGCCCGAACACCTCGACACCTACGCGCTGTTCTCCACCGGCGCCGAGGTGGTGGAGGCCGCGCTGCGGGTCGTGCAGTCCACCGCCCCGCCGGGCCGCAACCGGATCGGGGCGCTGCGCCACGGCTTCCACGGCAAGACCATGGGCGCCCGCATGCTCGTCCACTGGGACGTCGGCCACCAGTCCTTCGCCGGCAACAGCGTCCTGGGCTACGCCCCGTACTGCTACCGCTGCCCCCTGGAACTCGAACGCCCCACCTGCGGACTGCGCTGCGCCGACCTCGTCACCCGGCACATCGCCACCAAGCCGAACGTCTCCGCGCTGGTCTTCGAACCCGTCCTCGGCGCCGCCGGGGTGATCGTCCCGCCGCCCGGCTACTGGGAGCGGATCTCGGCCGCCTGCCGGGAGAACGGCGTCCTCCTCGTCGCCGACGAGGTCGCCACCGGCGGCGGCCGGACCGGCGCCTTCCTCGCCTCCGAACTCCTCGGCGCCGAACCGGACCTGGTCGCCCTCTCCAAGGGCATGGCCAACGGCTTCCCCTTCGCCGTCCTCGCCGGCCGCCACGACCTGCTGCACCGGCCCGAGGCCGCCCCGCCCGGCGCGTACGCCTCCACCTACGCCGGCAACCCGCTGGGCATCGCCGCCGCCCGCGCGACCCTGGAGGTCGTCGAGCGCGACCGGCTCGTCGACCGGGTCCGGGTCCTCGGCGAACGGCTCGGCGGCCACCTCGCCGCCCTCCACGACCGCTTCGAGGTGCTGGGCGAGGTCCGCGGCCTCGGCCTGCTGCACGGCCTGGAGTTCGTCCGCGACCGGGCGAGCCGCACCCCCGCCCCCGGGATCGCGCGGGCCGTCCACACCACCGCCCTCGACCTGGGCCTGCGCACCTCCGTCGGCGGCCACGTCATCCGGCTCGCACCCCCCTTCACCCTCGACGAGCACCTCCTCGACGAAGGCGCCCGGATCCTCGGCGAGGCCATCGGACGGGTGACCGCGTGATCGTCGCCGAAGGACTCACCAAGGACTTCCGGATCGCCGAGCGGCGGCCCGGCCTGGTCGGCAGCCTCGCCACCCTCCTCAGCCGCGAGCACCGGACCGTGCGCGCCGTCGACGGCATCTCCTTCGCGCTGCCCGCCGGCTCCAAGACCGCGTACATCGGCGCCAACGGGGCCGGGAAGTCGACCACCATCAAGATGCTCACCGGCATCATGACGCCCACCGCGGGCCGCTGCCTCGTCGACGGCATCGAGCCCTACCGCGACCGGCGGCGCAACGCCCGCGCGATCGGCGTCGTCTTCGGCCAGCGCAGCCAGCTCTGGTGGGACCTGTCGGTGCCCGACTCCTTCCAGATCCTGCGCCGCGTCTACGACATCCCCGACACCGTCTACGCCCGCAACCTCGCCCTCTACCGCGAACTCCTCGACATCGACGCCCTCGGCACCACCCCGGTCCGCCAGCTGAGCCTCGGCCAGCGGATGCGGGCCGAGATCGCCGCGAGCCTGCTGCACGACCCGAAGGTCGTCTTCTGGGACGAGCCGACGATCGGCCTCGACATGGTCCTCAAGGAGGCGGTCCGCACCCTGGTCAACCGCGCCCACGCCGAACTCGGCACCACCGTCCTGCTCACCAGCCACGACCTCTCCGACATCGCCGCCATCTGCGACGACGCCCTCGTCGTCGACGGCGGCCGGGTCGTCCACCAGGGCACCCTGCACGACCTGCTGCGCCGGGCCGACCGCCGCTCGGTCGTCTTCGAGCACCGGGGCGGCCCCGGCCCGGACGCCGTGGTCCGCGCGATCGGGGCCGGGCTGCCCGGCGCCACCGCCTCCGTCACCCCCGAGGGGCGCGTCCGGGTCGACTACCCGGCCGACGCCCTCACCTCCCGGCAGGTCCTCGGCTTCCTCCTCGACCGCTTCGAACTGGCCGACTGCTACGCCCCCGAACCCGACCTGGAGACCGTGCTCCGCCAGATCTACCGGGGCGGCGTCCCCGCCGCCCGGGACGGCGGTGCCGCGTGAGGACCGCGCTCCGCCCCGGCCGCTACCTGCCCTTCGCCACCAGCGGCCTGCAGACCCTGCTCCAGTACCGCTCGACCTTCCTCGTCACCGGCGTCACCGCCGCGGCCGGCGCCGCCGTCACCGTCTTCCTGTGGCGGGCGGTCTACGCCGATCCGACCGGCCCCGGCCCCGGCGGCTTCACCCGCGAGAGCATCACCACCTACCTGGTGGTGGCGCAGGTCCTGGCCGTGGCACACGCCAACCGGGTCGACGACGAGGTCGCCGCCGAGGTCTACCGGGGCGACATCGCCGTCGCCCTGACCCGCCCGGTCAGCTACCCGCTCGTCCGCCTCGCGGCCGGCCTGCCGGTGGTCGCCGCCAACACCGCCCTGGTCGGGGTGCCGCTGCTGGTCCTCTTCGCCGCCCTCGTGCCGCTGACCGTCCCCGCCCCCGCCGACGCCGCCCTCTTCCTGCTCTCCGCCGTCCTGTCGGTGCTGCTCGCCTTCTGCGTCAACCTGCTGACCGGCATGGCCGGCTTCGTCACCACCAACACGTGGGGCGTCCGGATGGCCAAGCAGGGCGTCGTCGCCTTCTTCGCCGGACAGACCGTGCCCCTGGACCTGCTGCCCGGACCGCTGCGCGCGCTCGCCTCCGTCCTGCCCTTCCGGGCCATGGCCGACGGACCGCTGACCCTGCTGCTCGGCCGCTACGAGGGGGCGGCGGGCGCCGCCGCCGTCCTCGGCCACCAGCTCGCCTGGACCGCCGGCCTCGTCCTGCTGTGCGCCGTCCTCTGGCGGGCCGCCGTCGCCCGGCTGGAGGTGCTCGGCGGATGAGCGCCACCCCCGGCGGCCGGCTGCGCCTCGCCCTCTTCCTCGGCGGCGTCGGCCTGCACCGGCTCGCCGCCTACCGGCTCGACTTCCTCCTCGGCTCCGGCGCCTTCCTGATCCGGGTCGGCCTCCAGACCGTCGCGGTCGGCGTGGTCTTCCGGCACGTCCCCGCCGTCGCCGGATGGTCGTACCACCAGGTCCTCTTCCTCCTCGGCTGCGCGCTGCTGACCCGCGGCCTCGACCACCTCTTCACCGACCAGCTGTGGGAGCTGAGCCGCAAGCTGATCCAGCGCGGCGAGTTCTACCGCTATCTGATCCGCCCGGTGGACCCCCTCTTCGCGCTGCTGTCCGAGCGCTTCTTCCACCCCGACGGGATCGGCGAACTCGCCGTCGGCGCCTTCCTGGTGGTGTGGAGCGGGACCGCCCTCGGCCTTGACCCCGGCCCCCTCCAGTGGGCCCTGGTGCCGCTGCTGATCCTGGCCGGGGCGCTGATCCACGCCTCCGTGAAGCTGTTCTTCGCCTCGCTGTCCTTCTGGACGGTGACGAGCATGCCCGCGCTCCAGACCGCCACCCAGCTCTCCGAGTTCGCGGGCTACCCCCTGGACCTCTACCACGCCTCCCTGCGCACCCTGCTGACCTGGGTGCTGCCCTTCGCCTTCACGGCGTACGCCCCCGCCGTCTACCTGCTGCACGGCGACACCGGGCTGCTGCGGTGGCTGCCGGCCGTGACCGGCCTTTCCCTCCTCGCCGCGCTGGCCCTGTGGCGCCGCGGCCTGTCCCGCTACGAGATGACCGGGAGCTGACGAACCGCGTGACCAGCGACACCCACCTGAGCGCGCTCCTGCGCGGCGCCGCCTGGCTGCCCGAGGACGGCCGCCGGGCCGACCGCCACGAGGTGGCCGACGAGGCCGCCCTCGGCGGCGGGCTGCGGCTCCTGCTCACCACCGCCGTCGGCGGCCCCGCGCACGGCCGGCGCTTCCTCGTCCCGGTCCGGACCGACGCCGCCGGGCGGACCGCCGAGGCCCCGGGCACCGAGGAGTTCGACCGCGCCTGCGTCCGGCTCGCCGCGGCCGGCGCCACCCTGCCCACCGCGCGCGGCGGACACGTCGCCTTCCGCGGCTCGGGCCCCGCCCCCCGGACCGTCCGGGTCCTCCCCTTCGAGCGCGGCTGGTCCTCGAACTCGCTCTCCCGCGTCGACCTCGACGGCCGGCCCCACCTGCACAAGACCTACCGCGCGCCGGACCCCGGCATCCGGGAGCCGGAGCTGCTGCGCCTGATGGACGGCGGCGGCCACACGCCCGGCTGGTTCGGCGACTACGCCTACGTCCCGCCCGGCGGCGGCCCGCCCCTGCCGCTCGGGGTGGTGTACGCGTACGCCCCCGGCACCGGCATCGACGCCCCGCTGCGCGCGAACCTGCGCGCCCTGTGGCCGAGGACCGCCGCGCCGGACCCGGCCGGGCCGCCCGGTGAGGCGGTCCGCGCCCATCTCGCGCCGCTCGCCGGAACGCTCACCGCCGCCCGGGACTTCCTCGGCTCCTTCCACCGCGAACTGCGGCTCCGGCTCGGCGGGGACGCGCCGCTCCCCGCCTACCCGGCGGGCCGGGCGCTCGACGCCGCCGAGGCGCGGATCGCCGCCCTGGCCGAGCGCGCCCGGGACGAGGCCGTACTGCCCCGGCCGGTGCTCGACGCCGCCTTCCGCGCGCTCGCCGGGGAGGCCGCCCTGCTGCGGGACGCCCTCGCGGCCGGCCCCTGGCACGCCCCGGCCGGGCCCTGCCACGGCGACCTGCACCTGTCGCACCTGCTCACCGACCCGCCCCGGGTCATCGACGTCTCCACCCCCGCGACCGGCCCCGGCGAGCCCGGCTGGGACGAGCAGTCGCCGCTGGAGGACCTGGTGGCGCTCGGCCGGGCCCTGGAGTACTTCTCCGCCGACGAGGCCGCCGACCACGCGGCCCGGCTCCTGGGCACCGACTCCACCCGCACCATGCTCGCCGCGCTCGACGGCGGCGCCACCCTGCCGCCCGCCGAACGGGCCCCGCTGCTGAGGGTGTTCGCGGCGGCGGACGCCTGGCGGCAGCACGTCGCCGAACTGCTCCTCGGGCCCGCCGGGGCGGTGTCCGGGCACGGCGGCGAGGAACTGCGGCGGCTGCTGCGCCTGCGCCGGCTGCTGCACGAGCTCGACTACAACTTCGCGCACGCCCGGCCGTACCACGCGGCCATCGACCTGCGCCACGCCCTGGCCCTCGGCCACCCCTCCCCCTCCGCCCGCACTCTCACCACGAGGACCTGACGTGAGCGACGCGACCGACGGACCGCTGCACATCATCGAGACGTACTTCGAATGCTGCGGCTTCGACCACACCTTCCTCCAGGGCGGCACCTCGGTGTACCTCTGGAACCTCTCGCGCGCCTTCGCCCGCAAGGGGCACCGGGTCTCCATCGTGACCCCGGCGCACGGCCGCCTCGACGACCTGCGCCGCCGGCACGCCGTCGAGGACCTGCCCTACGAGGACGCCTACACCCTGCCGCTGGTCCTCGACCCCGAGGTGTGGCGGGACTTCCCCGCCGAGGTGCCGGTGGAGCTGCGCACCACCGCGCACCGGATCCGGCTGGAGGGGGTCGACCTCTACTTCCTCTCCAACGCCTACCTGGACCGGCTGCCCGACACCTTCTACCCGCCGTACGCGGCGAAGGGCACCGACCTGACCTTCTTCAAGCCGCTGGTCTTCCAGGTGGACAGCGTCCGCTTCCTGCGCGGCTGGTTCGGCGGCGAGAAGGCGGTCGTCCACGCCCACGAGCCGTACTACCACTACCTGCTGCCGCCCGCGCTCGCCGCCGACCCGCTCAAGAGCGTGGTGACGACCGTGCAGAGCAACATGCCGATCACCAAGAAGGTGTACGGCCCCGAGGTCCGCCGGCTCCTCGCCCTGCTGGGCGCGCCGCGGCCGGCCCCGGAGGCCCCGGCGCCGCCGGCCGGGGTGCGCGAGGCGCAGCGCCAGTACCAGACCCGGACCCACCTGCACTACGAGTACCCGGAGGACCACCTCACGGTCTACGGCCTGGTCGCCGACCACGCCGACCGGATCGACTTCCTCTGCACGGGCCAGCGGGACTTCGCCAACGGCTTCGGGGGCACCCCCTTCGAGGAGCTGTTCGCCGCGCTGCCGGTCGCGGACACCGTGCGGCGCAACGCGCACAAGCAGTTCGTCGGCGGCTGCGCCCTCTCCGACTCCTGGCTGGCGGGCGACCCGGACGCGGTGGACCGGGCCGAGGTCCTCTCCGGCCTCGGCCTGGACCCGGCGCTGCCCACCTTCTTCCACAACGCCCGCTACGCGGTGCACCACAAGGGGCAGGTCGAACTCTTCCGCGCGGTGGACCGGGTCCTGTCCGAGGGGCTGGCGGCCAACTTCGTGCTGCGCTGCATCTCCGGCACCGGCATCGACGACCCCTACGTTCACGAGGTCGTCGCCCGGCACCCGGGCCGCGTCCACCTGGAGTGGGAACGGGTCGGCGAGGAAAGGGTGTTCGCCCTCGCCTCCGCCGCCGACTTCTGCGTCTTCCCGTCCAAGTTCGAGATGGACACCTTCCTCATCGCGCAGGGCGAGGCGATGGCCTGCGGGGCGGTGCCGATCGCCACCGCCCAGTGGGGCACGGCGCACTTCCGGCACGCCGAGGAGGGCGAGCGGCGGACCGGCTTCGCCGTCAACCGCTCC
The DNA here is from genome assembly GCF_014650175.1 of Streptomyces termitum. GTDB lineage: Bacteria > Actinomycetota > Actinomycetes > Streptomycetales > Streptomycetaceae > Streptomyces > Streptomyces termitum. The sequence continues at coordinate 117,766 of NZ_BMUL01000009.1, read as the reverse complement.
TTCGCCGAGGACGACGCGCTGCTCGCCGACGCGCTCGCCGACCGGCTGCGGCAGGCCGTCCGGCTCTACCGGGAGGAGCCCGGGGAGTACCGGGAACTGTCCGCGCGGGCCCGGGAGGTGGCCCGCTCCTTCACCTGGGACCGCTGCGCCGAACTGCACCTGGAGGTCTTCCGGGAGCTGTGGCGCGGGACCGGGCCGGAGCCGCCGGTGGCCGCGGCCCTGCGGCACGGCTGGTTCGGGCTGCTGCCGGACGCGGTGTGGAAGGAGCGGCCGGAGGAGGTCCTCGCGGCGGCCGTCGCCGTCGGCGACCTGGACGCCGTCGACCGGCTCGGGCCGCTCACCGACCCGCTGGCGCTGCGGCTCTTCGACGCGGCCTGGGAGCGGGCCGACTTCGCGGTCTGCGCGGAGGTCGCCGCGCGCCGGCCCGGCGCGGTCCCGGCGGAGCGGACCGCCGCGCTGCGGGGCCGCCTGGCACCCGGCGGGGCGGGGCTGGTCTACCGCCTCGGCCACGCCGAGCGGGTCGAACTGGTCGAGCCGGGGCCCCGGGAGGAGGGCGGCCGGGGCGAGGCCCGGGTGACCGAATGGACCCGCACCGGCCCCGGCGCGTTCACCGGCGCCGCGCCGGAGGGCTCCGGCGCGCGGCTGCTGCTGACCCTGTCGGACGGGCGGACCGCGTGGGACGGGGTGCGGCATGGCTGACCCCACCCCCGGGTACGGCGCCGAGGCCGGCGTGCGGACCGTGCTGCTGGCCGGCGGGCGGGGCGAGCGGATGGGCCGGCTCGGCGCCGGACGCCTCAAGCCCCTCGTGCCGTACGGCGGTTCGTGCCGTCTGATCGACTTCAGCCTGGCCAACGCCCGCGACTCGGACCTGGGCGAGGTGCTGCTGCTCTCGCAGTACGAGGAGCGGCTCCTCATGGACGACCTGCACACCGTCTGGAACGGCGGCCCGTCCGGCTTCCGCGTCCACTTCGGCCCGTACGACGCCGCCTACCGGGCGGCCGGGCGGCGGGTCCCGGAGGAACTCCCCGAGCGGGACCGGCCGCTGGAGCGGGGCACCGCCGACGCGCTGATCCGCAAGGCCGACCACGTCTTCGGGCCGCGCACCCGGCACGTGGCGGTGCTGCACGCCGACCACGTCTACCGCTTCGACTACCGGCCGCTGATCCGGCGGCACATCGAGGAGCGGGCCGCGCTGACCGTCGCGTACCAGCGGATCGACCCCCGGTACGTGCACCTCTTCGGGATGGTCGGCTTCGACCGGGAGGGGCGGCTCACCGAGTTCACGGAGAAGCCCGAACACCCCACCTCCGACCTGGTGTTCGCCGCCTTCTGCGTCTTCGACGCGGCCGTCCTGCACCGCCATCTGGAGGCGCTGGACGGGACCGGGTGGCGGCACGACATCAGCCGGGACGTCATCCCCGCCATGCTCGCGGCCGGGGAGCGGATCATCGGGCACCGGGTGGAGGGCCACTGGGAGGACATCGGCACGGTGGAGCGCTACCACCGCGCCCACCTGGCGATGACCCGGCCGGACGCGACGCTGCCGGTGACCGCGCTGCCCCGGATCCTGGCGCCCGGCGTCTCGCGCGGCCTGGTCGACCGGGCGCCGGGGGTCCACCGCTCGGTGGTGCCGCTGGGCCTGGCCAACGGCGGCCTGGTCGAGGAGAGCGTCGTCTTCCCCGGCGCGCGGATCGGGGCGGGGGCCCGGGTGCGGCGCAGCGTGGTGCTGCCCGGCGCGGTGGTGCCCGACGGCGCCGACGTCGACTCCGCCGTCGTCCTGGAGGACGGCTTCGTCCAGCACATCGAACCGCTGCCGTCCGCGGCGCGCTGAGGGGGCCTCGTGCACATCGTCAACTTCGCCTACGAGTGCGGGGGCTTCGACCCCCGGCTGATGCGCGGCGGCCTGTCGCCGCTGGTGTGGAACCTGTCGCGGGAGTACGCGGCGCTCGGGCACCGGGTGTCGGTCGTGACGCCCGCCCACGGGCACCTGGACCGGCTGCGGGCCGCCCACCGGATCGAGGACACCGGCTACCGGGTCACGCACGCGGTGCCGCTGGTCCTCGACCCGAAGACCTGGCCGGACCGGCCGGCCGAACTGTCGCTGGAGCTGACCACCGGCGCCCACCTGCTGCGCCTGGAGGGGGTGGACGTCTACTTCCTGTCCGACGCCCACCTGGACCTGCTGCCGGACCGCCTCTATCCGCCGCCGGACTCCGAGGGCCGGGAGCTGTCCTTCTTCAAGCCGCTGGTCTTCCAGGTCGCCGGGCTGCGCTTCCTGCGCGACCGGCTCGGCGCCGGGCACGGCGGGGAGGCCGAGCCGGCGATCGTGCACGGCTTCGAGCCCTCGTACCACCACCTGGTGCCGCTGGTGCTGCGGGACGACCCGCGCTGGCGGTGCGTCAGCACGGTCGCGGCCAACGCGCCCGTCACGCAGCAGGTGTACCGGCCGCAGACCGAGGCGGTGCTGCGGCTGTTCGGGGTCGATCCGCGGCGGATCGGCGCCGGGAGCGGGGAGCCGTACGCGCTGGACGCGTGGGAGGAGCCGGCGCCGCCGGAGGACTCCCCGACGGCGGCGATGGTCCGGGCGCTGGCCGCGACCCGGCTGCACACCGAGTCCGGCCCCGACCACGTCTCGCTCTTCCCCCAACTCCTCGCCCACGCCGACCTGGTGGACTTCGTGTCGGCCGGGCAGCGCGAGCACCACAGCACCTTCGAGGGCACGCCGATGGAGCGGTACGTGTCCGGTCTGCCGGTCGCCCGGCTGCTGCGGGAGCGGGCGGACCGGCTCGTCGACGGCGGCTGCGGGGTGTCCGACGGCTGGCTGGCGCGGGACCCGGCGGCGGTCGACCGGGACGCGGTGCTGCGCGGCATGGGCCTGGACCCGGCGCGCCCGGTCTTCTACCACGCGGCCCGGTACGCGGTGCACCACAAGGGCCAGTTGGAGCTGATGCGGGCGGTCGAGGAGGTGCTGGCGGAGGGGATCGACGCGAGTTTCGTGCTGCGCTGCGCGACCGGCGCGGCCGGCACGGTCCCGGACGCCCCGGCCAACGCCTCCTTCCAGCGGATCGCGGACGCCCACCCGGACCGGGTGCGGCTGGAGTGGTCGCTGGTCGGCGAGGACGAGCTGTTCGCCGAGGCGGCGTGCGCGGACTTCTGCGTCTACCCGTCCAAGTTCGAGCTGGACGGCTTCCTGATCGCCCAGGGCGAGGCGATGGCCTGCGGCGCGGTGCCCATCGGGACGGCCCAGCGGACCACCGCCCACTTCGGGCACGCGCTGGCGCACGACCACCCGGACGCGACCGGTTTCGCGGTGCGCGGCTCCTTCCGGGACGACGACCGGGAGCTGGCCGGGCTGCTGGCGGACCGGCTGCGGGAGGCGGCCCGGATGTTCCGGGAGGAGCCCGGGGCGTACCGGCGGCTGTCCCGGAACGCGGTCCGCACGGCGCGCGGCTTCACCTGGGAGGAGAGCGCCCGGCGCCGCCTGGACGCCTTCCGGGGGCTGCTCGACGGGACGCCGCGCCGGCTGCCCGCCGAGGACGCCGTGCGGTACGGCTGGTTCGGACTGCTGGACCCGGCGGAGCGGGAGGCGCACCGGGAAGCCGTGCTGCGGCGGGCCCTGGAGCTGGGCGACGCCGACGCCTACGGGTCGTGCGCGGAGCTGGACGGGGCGGCGTACGAGGCGCTGTTCGCGGGGGCGTACCGGCGGGCCGACTTCGAGCGCTGCGCCGTCCTGGCCGGGGCTGCGGGGCGGGCGGACCTGATGGCGCCGGTGCGGCACCGCTGCCGGGTCGCCCCGGCCGGTCCGGGGGCCGTGCGGGCGGTGGAGTACCGCCATCCGGGCCTGGTCGCGGTGGACGTCGTCGTGGACGGCGTCGCGCCGGACCCGGCGGAGGCCGGGGAGGCGCCGCTGGAGTCGGCCGCCGAGGCGGCCCGCTCCGACGAGCCGGTGCCCGTCGCGGGCCGCACCCGGCTGTCCGGGCTGCGCCGGGACGCCGACGGCGTCTTCCGGGGCGCGGTGCCGGTGGCGGGGGTGCGCGGCGGCCTGGTGCTGCGGCTGACCCTGGAGGACGGCCGGACCGCCTGGGACCACGTGCCGGTGCCAAAGGCGCCGCCGTACCGGGTGGTGGCGACGGATCTCGACGGCACCCTGCTGCGCGCGGACCTGACGGTCTCGGCGCGGACCCGGCGGGCGCTGGAGCTGGTGGCGGCGTCGGGCGCCGCGCACCTGGTGGTGACGGGCCGTCCGGCGGCGGCGTGCCGGCGGCTGCTGGACTCGCTGGGCTACACCGGGCTCGCGGTGTGCGGGCAGGGGGCGCAGCTGTACGACGCGGGCGCGGACCGACTGCTGTCGGCCGAGCGGCTGGACCGGGGACTGGCCCGGTCGGTGGTGGCGCGGGTCGAGGAGCTGCTCGGGCCGCTGGAGCTGGGGGTGGTGACCTCGCCGCCGGAGAGCCGGTTCAAGGTGACGCCCGGGTTCGGCGAGCGGGTGCGGCACGGCTGGGACGTGACCGCCGACCGGGCGCTGCTGTGGGACGCGCCGATCGACAAGCTGGTGCTGCACCACCGGACGGTCGGGGACGACGCGCTCGCCGAGGCGGCCCAGCGGCTCTGCGGCGCCGAGGTGACGGTGGTGCACTCGGTGGCGGGGATGGTGGAGGTGCTGCCCCGGGGGATCACGAAGGGCACCGGGGTGGCGCGGGCGCTGGAGCGGCTGGGCCGCACCGGGGCGCAGACGGTGGCCTTCGGCGACATGCCCAACGACCTCCCGATGCTGGAACTGGCCGGGCACGGGGTGGCGGTGGCGGGCGCGCACCCGGCGCTGCGGGCGGTCGCGGACGAGATCGCGCCCGGTCACGAGGAGGACGGGGTGGCGGAGGTGCTGGAGCGCCTCTTCGGCACGCCGGTGGTGCCGTTCGCGCCGCCGCGCCGGACGGGGGGCTCCGGTGAGTGATCCGCTGCTCGCGCTCGCGGAGGCGTACGGGGTGGCGGCCTCCTACCGGACCGACCGGGGCCGGGAGGTGGCGGTCCCCCGCGACACGCTGGTCGCGGTCCTCGCCGCCTGCGGGGTGGACGGCTCCACGCCGGCCGCCGCCGGGGCCGCGCTGGCCGCCCGCCGGGCCTCGCTCGCCGGGCGGCTGGTGCCGCCGTGCGTGGTGGTGGACGGTCCGCGCGGGCCGCTGCCCCGGCTGCCCCGGGGCGCCCGCGCGGAGGTGCTGTGCGCCGACGGGCGGCGGCGGGGCCTGGCGGACGGGCCGCTGCCGGCCGGCACGCACGCGCTGGCGGTGGAGGCCGGCGGGCGGCGGGAGACGGCGGTGCTGCTGGTCGCGCCGGAGCCGCCCGCGCCCGCCCCGTACTCCTGGGGGCTCCTGGTCCAGCTGTACTTCCTGCTGTCCCGCCGCTCCTGGGGCATGGGCGACCTGGGCGACCTGGCCGGGCTGGCCTCCTGGGCGGGGCGGCTGGGCGCCGACTTCGTGCAGCTGGGACCGCTGCACGCGATGGAGCCGGGGCGGCTGCCCGACCCCTCGCCGTACCGGCCGAGCAGCCGCCGCTTCCCCGATCCGATGCACGTGCGGGTCGGGGACGTACCGGAGCACGCGGGTCTCGCGGACGGGCCGCTGGCCCTGGTCCGGCGGCTGGCCGGCCGCGCCGAGGCGCTCAACGCCGCCGTCCTGGAGGGGCGGGCGCTGATCCGGCGGGAGGAGGTGCGGGCGCTGAAGCTGCGGGCGCTGCGCGAGGTGTACGAGGTGCCGCGCACCCCGGAGCGGGAGGCCGCGTTCGCCGCCCACACCGCCCGGGAGGGCGCGGACCTCACCGACTTCGCCACCTGGTGCGCGCTGGCCGAGGTGCACGGTCCGGCGTGGCGGTCCTGGCCGGCCGGGCTGCGCGATCCGCGCTCGGCGGAGGTCGCCCGCGCCCGGCGGACGCTGGCCGACCGGGTCGGCTTCCACCGCTGGCTCGCCTGGATCACCGACGAGCAGCTGGCCGGCGCCCAGCGGGCCGCCGAGGAGGCGGGCATGCGGATCGGCCTGGTGCACGACCTGGCGGTCGGGGTGGCCCCGGAGGGGGCGGACGCCTGGGCGCTGCGGCACTGCCTCGCCGAGGGCATGTCGGTGGGCGCGCCGCCGGACGACTTCAATCCGGCGGGGCAGGACTGGAACCAGCCGCCGTGGCGGCCGGACGCGCTGGCCGCCGAGGGGTACCGGCCGTTCGCGGCGCTGCTGCGAGCCGGGCTGCGGCACGCGGGGGCGCTCCGCGTCGACCACGTGATGGGCCTGTTCCGGCTCTGGTGGGTGCCCGAGGGCCGCCCGCCGTCGGAGGGGACCTACGTGCGCTACGACGGGGCGGCGATGCTGGCCGTCCTCGCGGCGGAGGCCGCCGCCGCCGGGGCGCTGGTGATCGGCGAGGACCTGGGCACGGTCGAGGCGGGCGTCCGCGAGGCGCTGGCCGGGCGGGGCGTGCTGGGGACGGCCGTGCAGCGCTTCGAGTACGAGGGCGGTTCCGAGGGCCGGCTCGGCCCGCTGCCGCCGGAGAAGTGGCGGGAGCACTGCCTGGCCACCCTCACCACCCACGACCTGCCGAGCACGGCCGCCTGGCTCGGCGGGGAGCACGTCGAACTCCGCGACCGGCTGGGGCTGCTGACCCGGCCGGTGGCGCAGGAGCGGGCGGAGGCGGCGCGCGAGCGGGACGGCTGGCTGGCCGAGCTGACCCGGCTCGGGCTGCTGCCGGACCCGGCGGGCGAGACCGCCGCCCTCTACGCGTACCTGGGCCGGACCCCGGCCCGCATGATCGGGGTCTGGCTGCCGGACCTGACGGGGGACCTGCGCCCGCAGAACCTGCCGGGCACGGCGGGTCCGCACCCCAACTGGTGTCTGCCGGTCGCCGACGGGGAGGGACGGCCCGTCCCCCTGGAGGAGCTGACCGGGGCACCGCTCGCCCATCACCTGGCCGAGGCGTTCGCCGGTCGGCCGGAAGCACACCGAGACATCGAGGAGAGGCATGCCTAGCCGGGTTCTTGCTGACGGGGAACGCCTGCCGGGCGTCCGGGAGGACGCCGACGGTTTCAGTCTGCTCGCGCCGGACGGCACCGCGTACCGGGCGGAGCTGATCTCCGGGGTGCTCTCCCCGGAGAATCCCGCGCTGGCGCGGGCGATCGGCGGACGGCGGGTGGTGGCCTTCACCGGGCCGACCGTCGGCGGTCTGTACGGGGAGGCGCTGCGGCACTATCTGGAGGCGCGGCTCGCGCCGGGCACGTGGACGCTGCACACGGTGCCGACCGGGGAGCGGAACAAGACGCTGGCGGCGGCCGAGCGGGTCTGCGCGCTGGCCAAGGCCGACGGGCTCGACCGGCACGGGGTGATGCTGGCCCTCGGCGGCGGGATCGTCGCGGACGTGGTCGGCTTCGCGGCGTCGATGTACGCGCGGGGCGTCCGGCACGTCCGGATCAACACCACGCTGGTCGGCCAGGTGGATGTGGGCGTGGGGGTGAAGACGGGGGTGAACGCGCTGCGCACGAAGAACATGTTCGGCGCCTACCACCCCTCGCACGCCTCGCTGAGCGATCCCGCCTTCCTGGCCACGCTGCCGGTGCGGGAGGTCCGCTGCGGTCTGGCCGAGATCGTGAAGATGGCGGTGATCCTGGACGAGGGGCTGTTCGCGACCCTGGAGCGGTATCCGGACGCCTTCCGGTCCGGCGGGGTGCCGACGCCGCCCGAGGTGGAGACGTACGTGCTGCGCACCTCGATGCGGCTGATGATGGAGGAGCTCTGCCCGAACCTGCGGGAGAAGGAGCTGGCCCGTCTGGTGGACTTCGGGCACACCTTCAGCCCGGTGATCGAGACGGCCGGCGACCACCGGCTCGAACACGGCGAGGCGGTCTCCGTCGACATGGCGCTGTCGGCCTGTCTGGCGCTGCGGCTGGGGCTGCTCGACGAGGCGTCGTGCGAGCGGATCGTCGCCCTCCTGGCCCGGATCGGGCTGCCGGTCCTCGACGCGGCGACCTGTGTGCCGGAGCTGATGACCCGGGCCCTGGAGGAGTCGTGGGAGCGGCGGGGCCGGCGGCTGCACCTGGTGGTGCCGGCGGCGGTGGGCAAGGCGGTCTTCGTGGACGAGCTGGCGGACGTGCCGGCCGGGGTGCTGCGGGACGCGCTGGCCGACCTGGCGCGGCGCGCGGAGCGGCTCGGCGCCGAGGGGGTGCGGGGATGAGCGGCGGTGCGCGGCCGGTGGTGAACCTGGCGGAGCTGTTCGTCCCGAAGGAGCGCGACCACGGCGGTCGGGGCACGATCCTCGCCCATCGGATCCTGGCCCGGGGCGACGGGAGCCCGGGGGCGTCCTTCATCGACCTGGCGGTGCTGCCGCCGGGCACGTCCATCGGCCGGCACCGGCACGGCCGGGACCGGGAGACGTACGTGGTGCTGAGCGGCAGCGGCGTGATGCACCGGGACGGGGCCGAGTTCCGGGTGTCGGCCGGGGACGTGGTGGTGAACGAGCCGTACGGCGAGCACGGTCTGAGCAACGACTCCGGGGCCGACCTGGCGCTGCTCGTCTTCGAGGAGGAGGTGCCCGATGGGGCTGCCGGGGCGTGACGGCGGTCCGGCGCGGGCCGGGCGGCGGATCACCGTGATGGACGTCGGGGGGACGACGCTGCGCGTCGGCACCTTCGACGCCGGGGCGGGCGGCCTGCTGCCCGGGGTGCGGCGCACCCCGGTGGACGGCCTGGCCCGCTTCCCGGGCGAGCCGGTGGAGGCGCTCCAGCGGCGGGTGGTGGAGCAGATCGCGCGCGAGGCCGGCCGGCCCGGGGTCGCGGGGGCGGACGGGCTGTGCGTCGCCTTCGCCGGTCCGGTGGACCGGGACGGGGCGGTGCGGGGCGCGCCGACGGTGTGGGGCGGGGGCGGCGGGGTGCTGCCGCTGCGGGAGCTGCTGGCGGCCCGGCTGCCGGTGCCGGTGCTCGTCGTCAACGACCTGACGGCGGCGGCCTGGCGGTACGGGGCGGCGTCCCCGGAGCCGTTCTGCCTGCTGACGATCAGTTCGGGCATCGGGAACAAGGTGTTCCGGGGCGGCGAGGTGCTCCTCGACGACGAGGGGCACGGCGGGGAGCTGGGTCACTGGACCTACGACCGGTCGCCGGACGCGCCGCGGTGCGACTGCGGCGGGCGGGGCCATCTGGGGGCGCTCGCCTCGGGGCGGGGGGTGCTGGCCGCCGTGCGGCGGGCCGCGCTGGCCGATCCGGCCGGGTACGCGCGCTCGGCGCTGGGCGGTCTGCCGGAGCCGGGCAATCCGGCGATCGCGGCGGCGGTCCGGGCCGGGGACCCGTTCGCCACGGAGGTGCTGCGGGGCACGCTGGTGCCGCTGGCGGCGGCGATCGGCGGGGTGTTCGCCTCGATCGGGATCCGCCGGTACGTGCTGATGGGCGGCTTCGCCCTGGCGGTCGGCGAGCGGTACCGGGAACTGCTGGCGGCGGAGCTGGTCCGGCAGGGCTGCTTCGGCCTGACGGACGCGGAGGCCGGGGCGATGGTGGTGCTCGGCGCGGACGACGACGACCACGGGCTGATCGGCGCGGGTCTGCTGATGGACCGCCGGCTGGGCGCGGCGGCGCGGGAGGTGGCGGTCTGATGGGGGCGCGGACGGCGGCGGGCGGGCCGGTGCTGGTGGTCGGGAGCGGTTTCGTCGGCACGGAGACCGCCCGGCGGCTGGCCGGGGAGGGCCGGGCGGTGACGCTGGCCTCGCGCGGCCGGCCGGCGAGCCCGCCGGAGGCGTACGGGGCGGGGTGGACGGCCCTGGACGCCACCGATCCGGCGGCCTGCGCGCGGGTGGTGGCGGAGGTCCGGCCGCGTGCGGTGGTCCTGGTGCACGGGCCGTCGGACGTGACCTGGTGCGAGGCGCATCCGGTGGAGGCGGCGCGGGCGCACGCGGCGGCGACGGCGTCGTTCGCCGCGCTGCCGGGGCTGGACCGGCTGGTGATGATCTCGACGGACAACGTCTTCGACGGGGTCGCTCCGGTGTGCGTGGAGGAGAGTCCGACGGCTCCGGCGAACGCGTACGGGGCGGCGAAGCTGCGGGCGGAGGAGCTGCTGCTCGCCCGCGCGGTGTCCCCGGCGACGGTGCTGCGGGTCAGTCTGGTGTACGGCCACGAGCCGGCGGACGCCGGGAAGTGGCTGAACTTCTTCGCGTCCTGCGCGCACCGGCTGCTGCGGGGCGAGCCGGTGGAGGCCCCGGACGATCAGTGGACGACGCCGGTCCCGGTGGCCGATGTGGCGGCGGTGACCGCGCTGCTGCTGCGGCCGGGCGCGGCGGTGCCGGAGCTGCTGCACCTGGGGGGTCCCGAGCGGGTCTCCCGGGCCGGGTGGGCGCGGGAGATCGCGCGGGCCCTGGGCGTCCCGGAGGAGCTGGTGCGGCCGGTGCCCCGGGCCTCGGGCCGGTACGCCTCCCGGCCGGAGAACACCTGTCTGGCGAGTACGCGGCTGGGCGCGATGCCGGGGATGGAGGCGGTGGCGCTCCGGGGGGTCGCGGCGGCGGCCCGGGAGCTGGCCGGGGCGTTCGGCCGGGGCTGAGCGCGGGCCGTCGGCGCCCCCGGTCAGCGCAGGGCGGCGCCGACGGCCCGGTGGACGGCGCGGGCGAGCCGGGCGCCCCAGAGGGAGCGGGGGCCGGCGAAGGCGTCGGCGGGGCCGCCGGGCCGGGGGGCGCGGGCGAGGACGCAGACGGCGTCGGTGGGGGTGCCCGAGCAGTCGTGGCCGGCGTCGAGGAGGGCCTGGACCTTGGCCTCGGTGGCGGTGGCGACGGCGTTGACGAGGGCCGCGTCGGTGAGCGGCGCGGGGACGGTGACGACGATGTTGATGGTGCCGGGCGGCGGGGGCGCGGGGAGCGCGGGTCCGGGGGCGGCGGCCCAGCCCCGTACCTCGATCCCGGCGGTGGCGACGGCGGTGACGCCGCCGTCGGTGCCGGTGCCGGGTCGGGCGACCTCGGCCGCGGTCATCAGGCCGACGCCGGGCCCGTCGAGTCCGGCGGCGGCGGCGAGGTCGGCGAGGTGCCGCTCGGGGTCGGTGCGGGTGTAGCCGTGGGCGACCTGGGCGTTGACGACCCAGTGGCGGGGGCCGATGCCGCCGCCGAGGACGGCGCTGCTGGCGGCGCGCCAGCCGGGTCCGGTCCGCCAGAGCAGGGCGCCGAGCCGCAGCCCGTCCTCGTCGCGTTCCAGCAGCAGCGGCGGGGACGGTTCCACCAGGACGGTCACGGGCGGCTGCTCCTCGTTCGGCGGTGCGTCCCGGTGATCCTACGGGGCGGCCCGCGGCGGCCTGTGCTCCGGTACGGCGGCGGCGCCGAGGACCAGGCCGACCGCGATGGCGGTGACGACGAGGACGAGTTCGAGCAGGTCGGTGAAGCCGTCGACGACGTGGCCGCCGGCCAGGGTGGTCAGTCCGCGCATGCCGAGCGAGCCGACGGTGAGGGTGAAGAAGCCGGGCAGGACGAGGATCAGCCGGGGCGGCCGGTCCGGTCCCCGGGACAGCAGCGTCGCGGCGGCGGCGAGGACCGCCGCCGCGACGAAGGTGCCGCCGGTCTCCCCGATCAGCTTGGTGGCCGCCGACTGCACGCCGACCGTCAGGTAGACGAGGGCGAGCAGCGGGAGGAGGAAGCGGCGGGGGATGGCGAAGGCGAGGACGGTCCCGGCGGTGAAGACCGTCCAGGAGGCGAAAAAAAGCCACCGGGGCAGGTCGGCCTCGGCCGCCGTGTCGAAGAGGGCGCCGGTGGGGGTGCCGGTGACGTAGGCCCCGAGGAGGACGCCGACGCAGAGCTGGACCAGCAGGAAGACCGCGTACACCAGCCGGACCGCGCCGGTGGTGAGGAGTCCGGCGCCGAGTTCGGCGGCGGCGGCGCTGAGGTAGTCGCCGGGGACGAAGAAGAACAGCGCGGGCAGCATCAGGAGCACCGGTCCGCCGCGCGCCGGGTCGTCGGCGAGGAGGGCGAGGGTGACGACGGAGACCGTCACCGAGGCGACCAGGGGCAGGACCAGGGCGAGCCGGGGGCGGCGGTCGGCGGCGACCGCGAGGGCGGCGGTGAGCGTGGCGAGGAGGGCGGTGGCGGCCAGCTCGTAGCGGGTGGGCTGCATCAGCGGGGCGAAGCCCAGCGAGAAGAGCACGATCCCCGCCATCTTCAGCCACCACGGGTACGGGGCGGGGGCCGCCTCGATCCGGTCGAGGCGGGCGTTGGCCTCCGCGGCCCCGGCCCGGCCCGCGCACACGTCGGCGACGAGGGGTTTCAGGGCGGCGATCCGGTCGAGCCGGGCCACCTCGGGGACGGCGTGCACGAGGACGGTCCGGGTCCGCCCGTCCGGCAGGGCGACGGAGAGGGTGGCGGTGTCCATCACGAGGAGGAGCTCCACGTCGGCGCCCAGGGCGCGGCCGGCCGCCATGACCTCGCGCGCGATCAGTTCGGCGCCCTCGCCGGAGGTCCGCAGCAGCAGTCCGGTCAGCCGGGCCAGGAACCCGCAGACGGCGTCGTCCCCGCCGGTTCCCGGTCCCCCGGGCTCCTCCCGCTCCTCCCGCTCCTCCGGTCCCCCGGGTTCCCCCACGGGTCGTGCCACGGCCGCCTCCTCGGGAGCAGGGTGACGAGCGCCCAGCATCTCCCGTCCGGCCGCGCCCGGCATCCGGCGCGGTCCGCCGGGGGCGCCGACCGCGCCCGTGTCACCCGGACGGCCGCCGCCGCCCTGCGTCCGGGCTCGCCGTCGCGGAGGCTGGGGCGGATCCCGCCGTATCCCCGCTCCCCCCGGGAGGGCCCGTGGCATCGATGGACGTCCCCGCCGATCTGCCGAAACCCCGCGCCGCGGCGCGGCCCGCGACCGCGCCACCCACGATCACCTGGGTGACGCTGGCGCTGATGACCACCGCGTCGGTGGCCAGCCTGCGCGCCGCGCCGACGATGGCCGTGTACGGCCTCGCCTGCGTCTTCCTCTACCTGGTGCCGGCCATCGTCTTCCTGCTGCCGACGGCCCTGGTCTCGGCCGAGCTGGCCTCCGGCTGGTCCGGCGGCGTCTACCGGTGGGTGGCCGAGGGTCTGTCGAAGCCGCTGGGCTTCCTCGCGGTGTGGTGCCAGTTCGCGATGACGATCTTCTACTACCCGAGCCTGCTGGCCTTCGTCGCCTCGACGATCGCCTTCGTGATCGATCCCTCGCTCGCCTCGAACGGCCTCTACACGGCCATCGTGATCATGGTCCTGTACTGGACCGGCGTCTGGGTCTCCTCGCGCGGCACGAAGGCGCTGGCGGGCCTGTCCAGCTGGGGCCTGATCATCGGCACGCTGGTGCCCGGCACGGTCCTGGTCGTGCTCGGCATGGTCTTCCTCGGCCAGGGCAACCCCTCGGCGGCCCCGATGGACGGCAGCCACCTGCTCCCGCAGTGGACCGGCCTGGCGAGCCTGGTGCTGATCGTCAACAACTTCCTGTCGTACTCGGGCATGGAGATGAACGCGGTGCACGTCTCCTCGCTGAAGAACCCGGCGAAGGAGTACCCGAAGTCGATGTTCCTGGCGATGGGCCTGGTGCTGCTGATCTTCATCCTGCCCGCGCTCGCCATCAGCTGGGTCGTCCCGGCGGACCAGCTGAGCCTGACGGCCGGCGTGATGCAGGCGTTCGACGCGTTCTTCTCGTACTTCGACGTGGGCTGGATGACGCCGATCGCGGCGATCATGCTGATCTCCGCCTCGCTCGGCGGCATGCTGACCTGGCTGGCGGGCCCGTCGAAGGGCCTGCTGGAGATCTCCCGCAGCGAGGGCTACCTGCCGCCGTTCCTTCAGAAGCTCAACAAGTTCGGCATCCAGCAGAACATCCTGGTCACGCAGGGCGTGGTGACCTCGGTCATCGCCCTCGGCTACGCGCTGCTCCCGAACGTCTCCAGCGTGTACTGGATCTTCTCGACCATCACCACGCAGGTGTACCTGATCGTCTACCTGCTGATGTTCGTCGCGGCGATGCGGCTGCGGAAGCTCAGGCCGGACCACCCGCGCGGCTACCGGGCGCCCGCCCTCGGCCTGATCTGCACGGTGGGCCTGCTGGCCTCGCTCGCGGCCATGTTCATCGGCTTCGTGCCGCCCTCGCAGTTCGGCAGCGGCAGCGTCTGGTCGTACATCCTCATCGTCGGCGGCGGCCTGGTGATCCTCGGCCTGCTCATCCCGTGGGCCTTCCTGAAGCTCCGGAAGCCGCAGTGGCGGACGGCCGCCGCCGGGACCGAGGAGGACTCCGCATGAGCCCGACCCGTTTCGCCTCCGAGCACAAGTGGATCTACTGGGGCGCGATCGCGATCCTGCTGGGGCTGGTGATCACCGGTCTGATCCGGTACAGCGGCTTCAAGCGGACCCAGGAGAGCTCCCGGAAGGCCGACCAGCTCAGCCAGGAGCTGGTCAGGGCCGGCTATTCCGCGCCCGACAAGGACACCGTCGAGCGGCTGCTCGGCACCGACGGCGGCCAGGTCTGCGAGTCCCCCGGCAACGCCCTGAAGAAGGCGCTCTACCGGATCGACCAGCTCTCCAACGGCGCCACCGGCCCCGGGAGCCGCCCGGTCATCGCCGACACGAAGGCCGTCGAGGCCGAGCGGATCGTGCTCCAGGTCTACTGCCCCGACCAGGTCCCGGCCTTCGACCAGGCGGTCGAGGACCTCAAGACCGACGACACCGTACGGCGCTGAGCCGCGGGCGTCACGGCGCGTCGGGAGCGGTGTGGACCGGGAAGCTGAAGGTGCGGCCCTGCTGCTTCAGCCAGGGCAGCACCTCCCGCAGCGCGGTCACGCTCTGCGAGCGGTCGCCGCCGCCGTCGTGGAAGAGGATCGTCGGACCGTTGGACAGCTCGTTCTTGACGGTCCGGACGATCGCGTCGGAACCGGGCCGCTCGAAGTCCTTGGTGTCCACGTTCCAGCCCAGCGGCCGCATCCCGGCGGCGGCGGCGATCCGCCGGCTGTCGGGGGTGAACGCCCCGCCGGGGGCCCGGTAGTACAGCACCGGGGCGCCGTCGGCCGCGTCCTCGATCAGCTTCACCGCGTCGAGGATCTGCGTCTTCTGGTACGCCACGGGCTTGCGGTCCATCGTCGTGTCGTGGGTCATGGTGTGGTCGCAGAGCCGGTGCCCCTCGGCCACCACGCGCTTCACCAGGTCCGGGTACCGCTGCGCCTGCGGCCCGACCATGCAGAAGACGGCCTTGACGTCGTTCTCCTTGAGGATGTCGAGCATCTTCGGCGTCCACCGCGGGTCCGGCCCGTCGTCGATGGTGATGTTGACGGCCCGTCCGCCCGCCTCGGCCGCGTGCGCGATGCCCTCGGGGACCTTGACGGTCGGCTTCGCGGGCCGGTCCGCCCCGCCCTGCTGCTGACCCGGCATCTGCTGGCCGCCCGCCGCTCCCGGCGGGGCGGCCTCCTCACCGCTGCCCACCAGCGCCGTCGCCCCCCATGCCGCCAGACTCAGTCCGACCGCCGATGCCAACACGGCCACGTGCGCGGTGTACTTGCCCCTCAGGCGCATGTGCCCCTCCGATCTCGCGTTCCCTGTCCGGCCCGCACGGCCCCCTCCGGGTCCGTGCGCGGCCACCGGGAGGGAGGACGAACAACACCTCGAACAGGTTTCACTCTTTCGGTGGATGTGACAGAGCTACTGTTCTGCTGCGATTCCGCTGCCGTACGGATGGTGCGCCGGACGGGGTTCCGGTGCAGACTGTGCACCACACTGGTCGAGTTCCCGTATGGAGGCCGGAAAGAGTGAGTGGCGGCAGCGGCGGACGGCGCCTGACCGGCAGGGTCTCGGCCGGACGGACCACGGCGGTGTACCGGTCCGCGGCGGTCCGCGCGCGGCGGCGGCGCGCCGCCGGGGGCGTTCCGCTCGACCGGCATTCCACCGGCGGCCGGCTCGCCTGGCTCAACGCCGCCGGCACCCGCATCGGCACCACCCTGGACCTGGAGCTGACCGCGCGGGAGCTGGCCGAGTTCACCGTGCCCTCCTTCGCCGACGGCGCGGCCGTCGACATCCTGGAGAGCGTGCTGCGTGGCGAGGAGGGCTCGCGCTGGACCGGCAGCGGGGTGCCCCCGATGCGGGCGGTGGCGCTGTCCTCGGTGGAGAGCATGGCCGCCCTGGAGCCGGTGCCGGTCGGCGAGACCTTCGTCCGCGACCAGACGTGGCACGAGACGCTGCTGCACCAGTACTGCCTGCGGCAGGGCAAGCCGGTCCTGGTCGCCCGGATGCGCGAGGGCGACTTCGAACGGGTCTCGCCCTCCGCGAGCGGCGCGGCGAAGATGCGCGCCCTGGGCGTCCACAGCTATCTGGCGGTGCCGCTGATCGCCCGCGGGCTGCTGCTCGGCAGCGCCGACTTCGTCCGGGGGCCGGGCAGCCCGCCGTTCTCCTCCACCGACCTGGCCCTGGCCGAGCAGCTCGCCTCCCGGGCCGCCGTCTTCATCGACAACGCCCGGCTGTACGGCCGGGAGCGCGAGCACGTCGTCACCCTCCAGCGCAGCCTGCTGCCCCGCGCCACCCCGGTGACCCCCGGTCTGCGGGTGCGGGCCGAGTACGCCCCCTCGGCGGCGCGGAACGCGGTGGGCGGCGACTGGTACGACGTCATGTCCCTGCCGGGCGGCCGTACGGCCCTGATGGCGGGCGACGTGATGGGCCACGGACTGCCCGCCGCCGCCACCATGGGCCGGCTGCGGGCCGTCGCCCGGACCCTGATGACCCTCGACATGGCGCCGGAGCGGGTCCTCGCCCGGCTCGACCTCGCCACCCGCGACCTGGAGGACGACCAGGTCGCCACCTTCCTCTGCGCGGTGTACGACCCGGCGGACGGGCGCTGCACCCTGGCCGGTGCCGGGCACCTGCCGCCGCTGCTGCTGGACGGGCGGGGCGGGGCCGAGTTCGTCGCGCTGCCGGCCGGGGCGCCGCTGGGCGCCGGTGTGATCCCGTACGACCCGGTGACGGTGACCGTCCCCGAGGGCGGCGGGCTCGTGCTGTACACCGACGGCCTGGTGAAGGACCGGGGCGCGGACCTGGAGGAGCAGCTGGGGCTGCTGCGGTCGGCGGTGCGGGAGCTGCCGCCGGGCTCCCTGGAGGGCGGCGGGCTGATCGCGGCGGCCCCGGCGGGACCGGGCCGCTTCGACGAGGCGGTGCTGCTCACCGCGCGGACGGTACCGCTGGAGCCGGGGACCGGGCTGCGGGTGTGGCCGCTGTCCGGGGACGGCCGGGCCGCCTCCGAGGCCCGCCGGCTGGTCACCCGGCAGCTCGCCGAGTGGGGCCTGGACGACCTCGCGGACGTGTGCGAGCTGGTGGTGTCCGAGCTGGTCGGCAACGCCCTGCGGTACGGCAACGGCCCCGGCGAGCTGCGGCTGCTGCGCGGCGAGCGGCTGGTGGTCGAGGTGTCGGACACCGGCCCCGACCTGCCGCAGATCCAGCACGCCGACCTGAGCGACGAGGGCGGCCGGGGGCTCCAGCTGGTCAACATGCTCTGCCGCCGGTGGGGCTCCTGCCGCACCTCCGGCGGCAAGGTGGTGTGGGCCGAGCAGAACCTCCCCTCCTGACGCGTCCGGCGGGACCGGGGCCGTACGTCACCGGCGGCCGGGACGTACGGCCCTGCCGTCCGTCCGTCCGGCTCGGGCAGGGTGGCCGGTGAAGGCAGCCGCGATCCGACCGAGGGAGAGTCATGTCCGCGGACCCCACCGTGCCCGTCCGCCCCTCCGGCCCCGCCGCCCGCTCCGCGCACCGCGCGGAGCTCCGGTACGCGATCGGGCGGGTGCTGCCCTTCCTGGTGATCGTGCTCGCGACCCTCGCGGACCTGCTGACCTCTCCGGAGGAGCGGTTCGACCGCTTCCTCATCGCCGCGCCCGCGCTCGCCGCCGCCACCTGGTCCGCCTTCGGGACGGTCCTGATCGGCTCGCTGGCCATGGCGACCACGGCGCTGCTCACCGTCCGCGACGGCAATCCGTACCCCACCCTGGTCGCCGGGCAGGCGGTGCTGGCCGTCGTCATCCTCGCGGCGGGCGTCTCCAGCCACGCCCGGCAGCGCCGCGAGGAGGAGCTGCGCCGGATCAGCGCGGTCGCGGAGGCCGCCCAGTCGGCGGTGCTGCGCCCGCCGCCCGCCCGGCTCGGCACGGTGGGGCTGCGGCTGCTGTACGAGGCGTCCGACGAGGGCGCGCACGTCGGCGGCGACTTCTACAAGGCGCTGAAGGTGCCCGGCGCGGTCCGGATCGTGGTCGGCGACGTCCAGGGCAAGGGGCTGCCGGCGGTCGAGGCGGCGTCGGTGCTGCTCGGCTCCTTCCGGGAGGCCGCGTACACGGCGCCGGACCTGCCCGCGCTCGCCCGGCGGCTGGAGACCAGCATGGCGCGGTACGCGGAGCGGGCGCCGGAGTCGGAGGGGGCGGACCGGTTCGCGACGGTGCTGCTGGCCGAGGTCCCCGACGACCGGCCGGTGATCCGGCTGCTCAGCTGCGGGCATCCGGCGCCGCTGGTGCAGCGGGGCCGGACGGTGTCGGCGGTCGAGCTCTCCGCGCCGTCGGTGCCGGTGCACCTGCCGGTGCCGGTGGACGCGGCGTTCACCGTGGAGGAGGTGCCGTTCGGGGCCGGGGACCGGCTGCTGATGGTCACCGACGGCGTCACCGAGACCCGGGACGGCGGCGGGGCGTTCTATCCGCTGGAGCAGCGGCTGCGGGACTGGGCCGGGGAGCCGGCCGACCTCATCCCGGGCCTGCTGCGGGAGGACCTGGAGCGGTTCGGCGCCCACGGCCTGGACGACGACACCACGGCCCTGCTGGTGGTGCGGGAGGCGGTCGGGGCCCCGGCGGACCGGACCCCGGCGCCGCGGACGGCCGCCGTCCGGTCCGCCGGGGCCCCGTGCTAAGAAGGTCCGATGACGCTCACACGGGGGCTGCGGGTACGCCTGGCGGTCGATCTGAGGGTGGCCGGCGCGGTCACCGTGGCCGGCGACCCGGCCGGGGCTCCGGCGGAGGTGGCCGGGGCGCTGCTGCTGGGCGCCGGGGCGGAGGGGGTCGTGGAGCGGGTCGACGCGCCGGACGAGCCGGTGCCGGACCCGGAGGCGGCCGAGTACGAGCGGCTGTCCTCGCTGCTGGAATCCTTCGGCGCCCAGATGCCGGCGGCGAGCCGGGAGCGGCTGGCGGAGCAGGTGCGGGCGCTGGAGCCGGCGTGGGCCGCGTTCCGCGCGCGGCGGCCGGTCGTCACGGCCCGGGTCCGGCTCGACGGCGGCCTGGTCCTCGACCGGGTGCGCGAGGACGTCCTCTCCCCCGTGTGACCTTCCCCGGTACGGCTGCCGGGGGCGGCGCGGTCCGGGTCAGTACCGGCCGCCGCCGCCCGTGCGGTTGCCGCGCCCGCCGCCCCGGCGGCCCCGGCGGGGCGGGCGCGCGGCCCCGGGCTCGGCGGCACCCGCGTCCTCCGGGGAGGAGAACAGCGCGGGCACGGCGGGGGTAGGGGCGGCGCCACCCGGCGCGGTCCTCGGCTCCGGCACCCGCTCGGGGCGGGGCCCGGCGGGGTCGGCCGCGCGGGCCACGACCCGGGCGTGGGTGATCAGCGGGGCGCAGCCCGCGCAGATCTCGGCGAGCGTCCACACCTCGCCGATCGCCGGATTGTGGATGAGGACGAGCAGGGTCCGCCCCGCGCAGAGGGCGCGGGCCCGGTGGTGCCGGCATCCGGCGCCGCCGCAGGCGCAGGCGGCGTTCGGGCGCGGGGTCGCCAGGCGGGCGTGGGCCCGTACGTGCTCGGCGGCGAAGGCCCGCAGCGCGCGGACGTCCTTGGAGCGCTCGGGCATGCGGCAGCCGGGGGTCGTACAGCTGACCCGCGCCGAGTGGTCGGGGTGGCCGGTGAGGCGAATCGTCCAGGTCCTGCCTGGCACACGGGGTCCGAGAGGCATGCTCAAGGCGCACGGGTCCGTTCGGGAGAGGGGGTGTTCGCTCTCTGTTTACCCCGAAGCCCGGGCTCCGACGCGTCCCCCCGACCCGTGTCCCGTTCCTTCCGGTCCCCGCCTCCGCCGGACAGTCCCTAGCCCTGGTCCTCGTCCTCGCCGCGCCGGATGGAGCGGGCGACCAGGACGGCGCCCCAGATGCCGAGCACGCTGATGGGCCAGTAGAAGTGGAACTCGCCGTCGCGGATGCCGTTCACGCCCCAGATCGCGGTCAGGATGACGGCGACGGAGGCCCAGCGGCGCCATTCGGCGAGCCGGGAGGCCCGCCGTCCCCGGGCCAGCTCCTCGCGTCCCGGCCGCAGGGCGGGCAGGTCGGCGGTGAGGACGGCGAGGTCGGCGGCGGTGCGGGCGCGCAGGGCGGCCTCGGTCCGTTCGGCGTGTTCCTGCGGGTCGAGGCGGCCCTCGGCGAGGGCGGCGGCGAGAACGCCGAGGGCGACGTCCCGCTCCCGGTCGGAGACGCGCAGGGCGGGCTTCGCCTCCTCCGCCTTCCGCTCGGGCTTCTTGCCGAAGTCCACGGGCCGGTCGGCCGGCTGGTCGGGCAGGTGCTCCATGGCGCGTTCCCCCATCTCGTCCACTCACTTTAGAATACGACCGTATCCCGGAAATGTGGAGGGTGACGATGCCCAGGAGCGTCGACCGGCCGGAGCAGCGCCGCCAGATCGGGGCCGCCCTGCTCCGCCTCGCCGCCGAGGAGGGGCTGTCCCGGGTCAGCGTGCGCACCGTGGCGGCGGCCAGCGGCCGCTCCCCCGGCGCCGTCCAGAAGTACTTCCGCACCAAGGAGGAGCTGCTGCTGTTCGCCGCGAAGCTCGCCGGGGAGCGGACCGAGCGGCGGATCGCCTCGGTGGACCCCGGCCTGCCGCCGCGCGAGACGCTGCGCGCGCTGCTGCTCACCACCCTGCCGCTGGACGAGGAGCGGCGCGCCGAGGCCACCGCCCAGCTGTCCTTCGCCGTCCACGCCGCCCACCACCCCCGGCTCGCCGAGACGCGGCGGCGGATCGACCGGGAGGTGCGCGAGGCGCTGGCCCGGCGGCTCGGCGCGGCGGGCTGCCCCGAGCCCGGGGCCACCGCCGACGCGCTGATCGCGGTGAGCGACGGGCTCGCCCTGCGCCTGCTCTACGCCCCCGGGGAGCGCGCGGCCCTGCTCGCCGCGCTGGACCGGGCGGTGGACGCGCTCACGGCCCGGCCGGCAGGGAGTTGAGCAGTCCGTCCAGCGGGGCGGGCACGGGGGCGGTGCCGAGGCCCTCGACGAGGACCCGGCCGTAGCGGATCTTCCGTCCCGAGGTGGTGCCGAGGAAGCGGCGCATGCGCTGCCGGGGGCCGCGGTCCCGCTGGGCCGGCTGGTGCAGGAAGGTCCGCAGAGCGCGCCCCTCCCCCTGGGCCTCGACCAGCTCCTCGACCCGGGGCACGCCGAGGGCCCGGATCAGCTCGTCCTCCAGGTCGGCGACGCAGACGAAGAAGGCGTCCGGGTCGGCCCCGGCGCGGGCCAGGCCCTGGGCGTAGTGGTCGCGCTCGGCCTCGTCGCAGAGGCCGGTGAGGCGCAGTCCGAGGCCGGGCGGGCCGAGCAGCCGGGCGTGGCGGGCGGCGTTGGTGGCGCCGTCCATCGACAGGACGCAGACGCCCTCGGCGGCGAGGTCCCGGCCGCGCCGGGCGGCCAGCGCCTCGACGGCGGCGACGTCGCTGCGTCCTTCGAGGAGCACCGCGGTGCGCACGGGCAGGCGGGCGGCCAGGTCGCGGGCGGGGCCGCCGGGTCCGCCGGCCGCCCATGCCGCGACCGCGGCCCGGAATTCGTCCATGTCGGTCATGGCAGGAGTCTGGGGGTCCGGCGGTCCGGGCGACAGCGGTTTTCCGCGCCGGGGCGGGCGGGTCAGTAGCGCAGGGCGGTGCCGACCGAGGGGGTGACGGTGCCGGAGAGCTTGTGGGTGCTGCGGGCGGTGCCGTCCTTGCTCTGGCCGCCCGGCACGTCGGAGACGGTGACGACGACGGTGTCGAGCAGTTTCCCGTCGCCGTCCTTGAACTCGACCTGGACCGCGAAGGACCGGGTGGAGCCGTCGGTGTTGCGGACGGTGAGCGGGACGGTGGTGCGGCCGTCGGCGTCGGTGGCGGCGTCGCCCAGCTTCACCTCGTCGCGGGCGTCGACGCCGTCCTTGATCTCGGAGAGCTGCTTCTCCGCCTTGTCGGCGGCCTCGGAGGCGGCGTCCGAGACGCCCTGCGCGGCGGAGGCGGCGGCGGACGCGGCCTCGCTGGCCGCGCCCGAGACCGGGTTGTCCCCGTCGTCCGAGCAGCCGGCCGTCCCCATCAGGACGGCTCCCGCCAGCAGTCCGCCGGCGGCGGTCCGTGCCCAGCTTCCGGTCATGTCGTCGCTCCCTCGCGCCCGGGTGGTGGTCCGCGCCCAGTCAACGGCGGCGGTCCGCGCGCCGCACGCCGGGCGGGGCCGTTCGGCGGAGGTGCCGCTCAGCCCGCGAGGGCGCGGGCGGCCGGGCGGTCGGGCGGGGCGGGGGCGGGGCCGACGACGGTGAGGGGGATGCGGACGTTCTCGCAGAAGCGGCGGACCCGGGAGAGCACGCTGAGGGAGGCGGGCGAGGGGTCGGCGGTGGAGAGCTGGACCCGGACGAGCCGGGGGCGGTGCGCGTGGGCGAGGTGCTGGGCCTCCAGGTCGGCCGCGGAGCGGCTGGTGAGCGCGAGGTCGCCGGGGAGGGACAGGTGGAGGACGCCCTCCTCGAAGGCGTGACCGATGAGCATGGCCGCCTCCCTTCCGTCGTGCGCCGCCCCGCCGGCCCGGGTGGGGCGGCGGGGCGGCCGGTTTCCGTCAAGGCGTGGTGCCGGGCGCGCTGGGTCCAGGCTGGCAGACGCGCAGCGTGTTCGCACCCGCACGGTGCGCGGCCCGTGCGGCGGGATCAGCGCGGCGGGCCGGTGCGACGGGGTCAGTGCGACAGGGTGGCCTCCGGTCCGGTGCGGTCCTCGGGGGTGCCGTCGAGGAAGCCGCCGGACTGGTGCCGCCACAGCTTGGCGTAGGCGCCGTCGGCGGTGAGCAGTTCCTGGTGGCTGCCCTGTTCGACGATCCGGCCCCGGTCGAGGACGACGAGCCGGTCCATGCCGGCCACGGTGCTGAGCCGGTGGGCGACGACGAGGGCGGTGCGGTCCTCCATGAGCCGCCACAGGGCGTCCTGGACGAGGAGTTCGCTCTCGGAATCGAGGGCGCTGGTGGCCTCGTCGAGGAGGAGGATCGGCGCGTCGCGCAGGATGGCGCGGGCGAGCGCGACGCGCTGCCGCTGGCCGCCGGAGAGCTTGACGCCGCGCTCGCCGACGAGGGTGTCGAAGCCCTCGGGGAGGGCGTCGGCGAACTCAGTGACGTGGGCGGCCTCGGCGGCCCGCCGGATGTCGGCCTCGGTGGCGTCGGGCCGGGCGAAGGCGATGTTCTCCCGCAGGGTGCGGTGGAACATGGCCGGATCCTGCGGTACGTAGCCGATCAGGCTCCTCAGGTCGCCCTGGCGCAGCCGGCTGATGTCCTGGCCGCCGACGAGGATGCGGCCGCCGTCGATGTCGGCCATCCGCAGCAGCAGCCGGGTCAGGGTGGTCTTGCCGCCGCCGGAGCGGCCGACGAAGCCGATCCGGGTGCCGGCGGGCACGTCCAGGTCGAGGCCCTCGAAGAGGGGGGCGGAGCCCTTGTGGGCGAAGCTCACCTTCTCGAAGCGGACCTCGCCGCTGCGGCCGCTCAGCGGTTCGGGCTCGGGCGGGTCGAGCACGGCGGGCGGTTCGAGGAGGAGTTCGGTGAACTGGGCCGCCTCGGTGACGGAGCTCTCCAGCCGCCGGTAGATCTGGTTGAACTCGAACATGATGCGGGTGGCGTTGGCGTAGTACGTGAAGGCCACGACGACCGCCTCGACGCCCCGGTCCCCCGCGCCGAGGAGCAGCGCGAGGATCAGGCCGAGCACGTTGGTGAGGACGGAGAGCGGGGCGATGACCGTGTCGATGCGGAGGTTGCCGTAGTCCCAGGAGCGCAGGCTGATCCGGCGCGACTCGGCGATCCGCGTCCGGTGCTCGGCGGCCTCGCGCCGCTCGGCGGCGAAGGCGCGGACGGTGTCCATGTTCGTCAGCACGTCGGCGATGTGGCCGGAGACGCGGGCGATGGCCTGTTCGCGTTCGGCGACGATGAGCCGGCGGCGGCGGATGAGCGGCAGCACCACCACGGCGGTGAAGACGATCATCACGAGCAGTCCGGCGACGAGCAGTGGGTCGTACTGCCACAGGACGACGGAGGCGAAGAGCAGGGGGACGACGCTGCCGACGATCTGGAAGGTCAGCGTGTCGACGACGTCCTCGAACCGCTGGGAGAAGCTGATGACCCGCTTGGTGAGGGAGCCGGCGAAGTTGTCGTGGAAGAAGGAGGTGTCCTTGGCGAGGAGTTCGTCCATGCCGCGGACGTAGAGGTGCTCGATCCCGTAGGCGTCGAGCCGGTTGAGGCAGTGGAGGCCGATCCGCCAGAGGACCTCGCCGAGGAGCAGGACGCCGGCGAGGACGAGGGCGTGCGGCATGATCTCGGGGAGCGTGGTGCCGCCGCCCCCGGCGACCCGGCCGACGAGCCGGGCGACGACGAGCGGGGCGAGGTACAGGATGCAGATGTTGCCGAGGGCGGGCAGGAGCAGGGCCGGTACCGCCGTCCGCCGCAGCCGGGCCAGTTCTCCCCCGTAGTAGCGCAGGGCGAGCCGGACGGGGCCCCGGCCCGGCCCGCCGCGTCGTTCCGAGATAGCCATAGGACCTTCCGTCGCCTCGCTGGTACGTACGGTGACGGAGTGTGGCGCAGGGTAGCAGTACGGGTCCAAGGGTTTTCCGGCCTTTCCCGGCCGTCCCTGGCGTGTCCGCCGCGCTTCCGGGGCCTTGGGCGGGGCCGGTCAGCCGCGCTTCCGGGGCCTTGGGCCGGGCCGGTCAGCCGTGCTTCCAGGGCCTTGGGCCGGGCCGGTCAGCCGCGCGGGGCGGCGGCGAAGGCGGTGAGTTCGCGCGCGACCCGCTCGGGGTCCTCCCCGTACAGGAGGTGGCCCGCGCCCTCGTGGACGAGGAGGCGGGAGTCGGGGACGGCGTCGAGGATCAGCTGCTGGTCGGCGCGGGTGAGGAGCGGGTCGCGGTCGCCCCAGACGACGAGGGTGGGGACGAGGATGCCGGTCAGGGTGGCCGCGAGGTCGGTCTCCAGGAGCCCGCGCAGGGTCTCGCGCCAGACCCGGGCGGGCAGCTTCATGCTCTCCTCGACGAGGGTCTCCAGGTGGCCGGGGGCGACCCGGCCGGCCAGCGGGCCGCGGACGAAGCCCTCGACGAACGCCCGGTCGACGGGGTCCTCCAGGGTCCGGACGGTCTCCCACAGGGCGGTGGCGGCGGGCTTGTCGGCGAGCAGGGCCGGGGTGCCGAGGAGGACGAGTCCGGCGACCCGGTCGGGCCGGCGGCCGGCCACGAGGCGGGCCGGGACGCCGCCGCTCGATCCGCCGACGAGGACGGCCCGCTCGATGCCGAGGTGGTCGAGGAGGGCGACGAGGTCGTCGGCGAAGTCCTCGGGGAGGTAGCCCTCCTCGGGGGCGTCCGCGTCGCCGTGGCCGCGCTGGGTGGGGGCGTAGGCGCGGACCGCGGCGGGCAGCGCGCGCAGCACCGGTTCGAAGGCCCACCAGGAGTCGGCGTAGCCGTGGACGAGGACGAGCGGCGGCCCGTCGCCGGACCGGCCGGTCCGCGCGTAGGGGAGGTCGGGGCGCCCGCCGCCGAGGACGGCGCGGTGCGCGGTGACGCCGGCCATCGGGACCCTCGCCTTCCTCGTCCCCCCGCGTGCTTCTACGGACCGCGGACCTCCTCAGCGTAGGGAGCCCTTTCCGGGGGCTCAACAGGAGCGCTTCCTTCTGTGTCAAAAGGCTTTTCCGGGGATTTCCGCGCGGCCCGGTCCTGCGTGTTCGCGTGGCCGGACGGACCGGGGTGCGCGACCATACGGACGCGTCGTCACGGAAATCCCGGCCGACGGCGGGAAAGACCGAGCACACAGGAAGAAGGCCGTACGTGACCGGCAGTGAGAGCGAGAACCCCGCGATTCCTTCCCCCAGCCCCGTGCCGACCCGTCCCCGCACCAACCGGGACTGGTGGCCGAACCAGCTGGACCTCCAGGTGCTCCATCGGAACGACCCCCAGGCCGATCCGCTGGACGAGGGCTTCGACTATCCGAAGGAGTTCGCGAAGCTCGACGTCGAGGAGCTGAAGCGGGACGTCATCGCCGTGATGACGGATTCGCAGGAATGGTGGCCGGCCGACTACGGGCACTACGGTCCGCTTTTCATCCGGATGAGCTGGCATTCGGCGGGGACGTATCGCATCGCCGACGGCCGGGGCGGCGGCGGGCGCGGCGCGCAGCGATTCGCGCCGCTGAACAGCTGGCCGGACAATGCGAGCCTGGACAAGGCGCGCAGGCTGCTGTGGCCGGTCAAGCAGAAGTACGGGCAGAAGATCTCCTGGGCCGATCTGCTGGTTTTCGCGGGAAACTGCGCGATGGAATCCATGGGGTTCAGGACCTTCGGATTCGGATTCGGCCGGGAGGACGTCTGGGAGCCGGAGGAGATCTTCTGGGGCCCGGAGGACACCTGGCTGGGCGACGAGCGCTACAGCGGCGACCGGGAGCTGTCGGGGCCGCTCGGCGCGGTCCAGATGGGCCTCATCTACGTCAACCCGGAGGGCCCGAACGGCAACCCGGACCCGCTCGCGGCGGCCCGCGACATCCGCGAGACCTTCGGCCGGATGGCGATGGACGACGAGGAGACGGCCGCGCTCATCATCGGCGGCCACACCTTCGGCAAGTGCCACGGCGCCGTGGACCCGGAGTACATCGGCCCGGAGCCGGAGGCGGCCCCGATCGAGCAGCAGGGCCTGGGCTGGCGGAACCGGCACGGCTCCGGCGTCGGCGGCGACGCGCTCACCAGCGGCCTGGAGGGCGCCTGGACCGACCATCCCACCCGGTGGGACAACGGCTTCCTGGACAACCTCTTCGGGTACGAGTGGGAGCTGACCACCTCGCCCGCCGGCGCCCACCAGTGGAAGCCCACCGACCCGGCCGCCGGGGACGCCGTCCCGGACGCGCACGACCCGTCGAAGCGGCACGCCCCGATGATGCTGACGACCGACCTGGCGCTGCGGATGGACCCGGTGTACGGGCCGATCGCGCGCCGCTTCCACGAGCACCCGGACCAGCTGGCGGACGCGTACGCCCGCGCCTGGTACAAGCTGCTGCACCGGGACATGGGCCCGCTGTCGCGCTACCTCGGCCCGTGGGTGCCGGAGCCGCAGCTGTGGCAGGACCCGGTGCCGCCGGTCGACCACCCGCTGGTCTCGGAGGCGGACGCCGCGGCCCTGAAGGAGCGGATCCTCGCCTCGGGCCTGACGGTGCCGCAGCTGGTGACGACCGCCTGGGCGGCGGCGGCGAGCTTCCGGGGCACCGACAGGCGGGGCGGGGCGAACGGGGCGCGGCTGCGGCTCGCCCCGCAGAAGGACTGGGAGGTCAACGACCTGCCGGAGGTGGCGGGGACGATCGCGGCCCTGGACTCTATCCGGGCGGAGTTCGCCGCCGGGCGGAGCGACGGCACGCGGATCTCGCTGGCCGACCTGATCGTGCTGGGCGGCTGCGCGGCGGTGGAGCGGGCGGCGGCGGAGGCGGGGCACCCGGTGGCGGTGCCGTTCGCCCCGGGCCGTACCGACGCCTCGCAGGAGGAGACGGACGTGGAGTCGTTCGCGGTCCTGGAGCCGCGCGCCGACGGCTTCCGCAACTATCTGCGGGGCGGCGAGAAACTGTCGCCGGAGACGCTGCTGCTGGACCGGGCGAGCATGCTGACGCTGACGGCGCCGGAGATGACGGCGCTGGTCGGCGGCATGCGAGCACTCGGCACCGGGCACGGCGGGGTCCGCCACGGCGTGTTCACCGACCGGCCCGGGGTCCTGACCAACGACTTCTTCGTCCACCTGCTGGACATGGGCACCGAGTGGCGGGTCTCGGAGCGCGACGAGAACGTCTACGAGGGCCGGGACCGGGCCACCGGCGAGCCCCGGTGGACGGCGACCGCCGTCGACCTGGTCTTCGGTTCGCACGCGCAGCTGCGGGCCCTGTCGGAGGTGTACGCCTCCCGGGACGGCGGCGGGAAGTTCGTCCGCGACTTCGCGGCCGCGTGGCGGAAGGTGATGGAGCTGGACCGGTACGACCTGCGCTGATCCCGTACGGCTCCGATCCGCTCCGCGCGGAACCGGCGCCCGGACGGCCACGTGGTGACCGTCCGGGCGCCGGTGCGTCGCGGAGGGGTGGGCTCAGGTGGAGACGGCGGGGAGGAGGCCGGTGACGGGCGCCGCCAGGTCGGTGAGCTGGTGGAGCTGGCGGAGCTCGTTGACCCTGCTCAGTCCGGTGAGCTGCTCGCGGACGCCGGGGTAGTCGGCCCGCGCGTCCTCGGGCATGCCGGAGGTGGCGAGGGAGTCGAGCTCGGAGAGCGGGCTGATCGGCTGGCCGAGCGGTCCCGCGGGGGCCGCGACGGCCTGGGAGGCGGCGCCGCCGACGCACACGAAGGCGGCGGCGACGGCGAGGACCGAGGAGATACGTCGAGATGAGGTCACGCCCCCTCAACGGAGCCCCCCGCCATGGGGACACGCCGCACCCGCCCGCGTCCTCCGAACGGGCCACCGGCGCGACGTGCCGGCGGGCGGGAGGGGCGGCCGGGGAGCCGGGTGGGGCCGATGGGGCGGGAGGAGCGGGAGGGGCCGGGCCGGGCGGGAACTCCCGTTCACCGGGCACCCCGTTCAGGTGGTCTCCGCGCACGGCCCTTCCTCGGGGGCGGTGGGCCGCCCCTAGGGTCGTGTGCGCCGTTCGGGCCGGTGAGAGGGGCTTTCCGGGCCCCGGTCGGGTCCCGGGCCCGCGTGACGCGTGACGAACGGGTGGATCCACCGGAAGCAGCCTTCCTCGGAGGTGCGTCATGTCCGAAAGAACCGACAGCCGTCGGCCCCGCGCGGCCTTCCGCCGCGGAGTCGTCCTCCTCGCGGCGGGCGCGGCGCTCGCCGCCTCCCTGCCGGCCGTCTCCGCCGCCGCGCCGACCGCGGCGGGTCGGGGTCCGGCCGTCCGTCCCGCCGCGGCGGCCGCCGAGCCGGAGCCCGCCGGGGCGCCGGTCTCCAGCGTCGCCGCCGACGGGACGGTGACCCTCTTCGCCCGCGCCGGCGACGGCATGGTGCACCGGCGGGTGCGGGACCGGACGGACGGCCGCTGGGGCGCCTGGACGAACACCGAGGGGGCGGTGGTGGGCGATCCGGTGACCGCCCTCAACCTCGACAAGCGGCCGTCCGTCTTCGTCCGCCGGGCCGACGGGCACCTCTGGTACCAGAAGCAGGCGGTGGACGGCGCGTGGGCGGCCTGGGCCGACTTCGGCGCCCCGCCGGGCACGACGGTGGCCGGGGCGCCGGTGGTCGTCGCCGACGACAACACCCTCGAAACCGCCGCCCCGAACGGCGACGGCGTCATCGCGGGCAACACCGACGGACGGCTGGAGCTCTTCGTCCGGGGCGCCGACGACCGGCTGTGGCACCGGGCCCAGAGGTCGCCCAACGGCACGGCCTGGAGCGCGTGGGAGGCGCTGCCCGGCACCTGGGCGGGCAGTCCCGCCGCCGTGGTCGGCGGGGACGGCCGCCTCACCGTCTTCGGCCGCAAGTCCGACGGCCGGCTGAAGGTGACCGCCCAGAAGGAGCGCGGCACCTCGCAGAAACCGCTCCCCTCCGACAACTGGTCGTCCTGGAAGGAGATCGGCACCGGCTTCACCGGCAACGTCACGGTGGCCGCCGACAACGGCACGGCCGGTGTCCTGTTCCAGGTCTTCGGCAACAGGAGCGACGGACGGCTGTGGACGCTCACCCAGTCCGCGCCCGGCACCCCCTCGAAACCGGCCGGCGTGTGGGCCGAGGGCAGGGCGCTGGGCCCGAAGGTGCCCGGACGGCCCGTCGTCGCCCGGCACACCGACGGCCGCCTGGCCGTCTTCGGCATCGACACCGGCGACCGCGTCGTCTACCGGACCCAGTCCAGCCCCGCCGGCAAGAACGATCCCAACGGGGTCTGGCTGGCCGGCTGGCAGCCCCTGGAGGGGACGAAGGCCCGCGCGGTCACGGTGGTCTCCGCGCCCCGCGAGGGCTCGCCCGCCTTCGACGTGTTCGCCGTCGGCAAGGACTCCGACACCCTCTACCAGCGGACGCGCCTTGCGGCGGGGAGCTTCGACGGCAGCCGGAAGGACGTCTGGCTCGACTGGACGGACCTCGCGCCCATCGGCTCCGGCGCCTGCTCGGGCCCCGGCTCCCTGGACTGCCTGACCGTCACGAACAGCGGCCTGAACATGGCCCTGGGCCTGGAGCAGGCCCTCAACCCGGAGAGCTACGTCACCCGCGGCCTCGGCGGCGTCCTGCCCTGGCAGAAGTGGGCCCTGCGGCCGACCGACGACACCGGCGGGGCGGTCGCCCTCGTCAACGTGCGGCACGGCACCTGCCTGGACGACGACGGCTCCGTCGTCTTCCCCTTCCACCTGAAGCTGGCCCCCTGCGATCCGTCGCGCGACTCCCAGCAGTGGACCTTGGAGCCGGTCATGCCCGCGAACGCCGACAAGGAGAAGACGGTCCCCACCGACTTCCGCATCCGTCAGCGCGCCGGCTGGCGCCACTGCCTGACCGCCCTGGCCGAGGACGTCTTCCCGCACGTGGCCAAACGGGTCGAACTCATCGCGTGCGACACCGACTCGGACAACGACCACAACACCTGGAAGCTCGGCAACAACGGCAGCATGCCCCCCGACGTCCTGCGCGTCGTCCTCGACCAGGCCGCCAAGTGGTGCGCGCGGCAGACGGACCGGAAGGGCTGCGTCTTCGTCCCCGTCGGCGAGTCCTCCGCCTACCAGGCCGTCCAGGGCTGTGTGGCCGGGCGGGTGCTCTACAACCAGAGCCCCGACCGCGACGCCACGTACACGCTCGGCTGGACCTCCACCACGGGCACCGAGTTCACCTTCGGCGGCAGCCTCGGCTTCGAGGCCGAGGGGCTGAGCGCCGGGTTCAACGCCTCGATGACCTGGCTGCAGCAGGAATCCGTCACCGAGCAGGCCCAGATCCCGGTACCGCCGAAGCAGTTCGGCTGGATCGAGCTCGGTCCGGTCATGCGCGAGACGGCCGGCTACTGGAAGATCCAGCTGGGCGGCACCTGGACCGTCCCGGGCCGCAACGTCTCCTACGCGAAGGACCGCACCGACGGCGTCGAGACCTTCATCTCCACCAGGACCTCGAAGACGCCCCCGTCGAACGGCCACTGCGGCTGACGAACGGCGTCCCGGCCGCGCCGCCTCGCGCAGGCGCGGCCGGGACGCGGCTCAGTGGATCGGGCCGAAGACCTCGGTGCGGTCGAAGTCGGCGTCCATGTCGTCGAGGACCGCGACCAGTTGCTTCTCCTCGTAGGTGAAGTGCGTCTCCATGACCGCCTCGATGCCGTCCAGGTGACGGTGGGCCACCTCGGGGTCGGTCGAGTCGGCCAGGGCCTTGCGCAGTCCGCCGATGAGGTGCTCGATCATGTTGTGGTCCTGGGTCAGCTTCGCGACCACGGGGGCCAGGTCGGGCCGGGCCCGCAGCAGTTCGGGGAAGAGCGAACCGTCCTCGGCGCGGTGGTGGCCGGACAGGGCGGCGCAGAACCCGTGGCAGAACAGCAGCAGGTCGGTGGCGGCGCCGTCGGGGTCGCCGCCGTCGAGGCCCGCCCGCGCCAGAGCCAGCGCGGTGCGCAACTTGCCGTGGACTTCTCTCAGTTCCCTGCCCCAGGCGGTGATCCGGTCAGTCGACAAGGAAGCCCCCCTGCCGCAGCCAGGCCGCGCAGGCGGTGGTCCAGGACGCGGTGTGCGGCACGTGCGCGACGGACGGGTGCGGTGTGTCGCCGTACGCGACGCCGTCGGCCAGGCCGATGCCGTGGCCGCCGTCCGGGTAGACGTGCAGCTCCACGGGCACGCCCGCGGCGGCCAGCGCCCGGGCCCACTCCAGGGCGTTGGGCAGGCCCGGCGGGTCCTGGGCGGTGGCCCAGACGAACGCCGGGCACACCGACGCGTCCACGTGCCGGGCCGGGGACAGCTCGTCCTTGAGGGGCAGCAGGTCGCCGAGCAGGTGCGCGACCACCGGCGGCGGCACCAGGTCGAAGTCGGCCAGCGCGTAGGCGAGGATCCCGAAGTCCGGCCGGGGCGGGTCGGTGACGCCCTCCTCGACGGACAGGACCCGGCCGGTCATGAGCAGGCCGGCGAGGTGTCCGCCCGCGCTCGACCCGATGACGCCGACCGGGCCGACGTCGAGGCCGTGACCGCCGCCGCGGATGTGCTCCAGGGCGGCCCTGGCGTCTTCGAGCGGGGCGGGGAAGCGCTCCGGCAGCAGCCGGTAGGACAGGACGAAGGCGTGGAGGCCGAGACCCGAGAGCCAGCGCGCGTAGCCTTCGCCCTCGTGCGAGGTCAGTTCCCGGAAGCCGCCGCCGGGCAGGACGAGGACGGCGGGCCGGGGTCCGGAGAACCGGTCCTCGGCGGGGTAGAGCGTGATCTTCTGTTCGATCGGGGTGAAAATGGCCGTAGCCACCTTTCGATACCACGCCTCCATGCCTGACGATCGGTCCGCCACCGGCACGCGACGCTGACCGGAACTATAACCACACGGGCGGAAGGGGCTGTTGGATTTTCCCTCCGCCGGAACGGCTCCCGGAAAGGAACTCCGTGACGGATCCGACGCCCGGTCCCCCCAGCCTGATGGGGATCTTCGCGCACCCCGACGACGAGAGCCTGCTCGCGGGCGGGGTGCTCGCCCAGCACGCCGCCGCCGGGGCCCGTACGGCGGTCGTCACCGCCACCTGGGCGCCGGGCAGCCGCCGCGTCCCCGAGCTGGCCGACGCCCTCGCCGTCCTCGGTGCCGGTGCCCCGCGCCTGCTGGGCTACGGCGACGCCCGTGACCCCGAGGCGGCTCCCGGCGGGACCCGCCTGGTCGACGCGCCCCTCGACGAGGCCGTCGGCCGGCTCGTCGCCCACCTGCGCGACTTCAGGCCCGACGTCGTCGTCACGCACGACGCGGTGGGGCAGCTGACGGGCCACCCCGACCACGTACGGACGCACCGGATCGCCCTGCTGGCGACCGAGGCCGCCGGGCACGCGGGGCTGTATCCCGGGGCGGGGCCGCCGTGGCGGCCGTCCGCCCTGTACGCGGCCACCCATTCCCGGTCGGGCACGGGCCCGCTCGGTCCGCTCCTGGAGGCCGTGGGCAAGAGCGTGCTCGCGGTGGACGACGCGTACGTGACCACCCGTGTCGACGTCATGCCGTGGGTCGGCGTGAAGTGGCGGGCGATCCTCGCGCACCGCGGCGAGGTCGCGCGCGAGCGGCCCCTCCCCGGCGTCTACGCCCGCCTCCCGGAGGCCGAACGCCTCCGGATCCTCCGCTTCGAGGAGTTCACCCGGATCGGTCTCGGCCCGGCGCCGGTCGCGCCGGACCGGCTCACCGTCTGACCTCCACCGGCGGTCCGACGTCCGCCCGAACCAGGTTGTTTGATTTTCAACAAACTCTCGGGGGATGATGGCACCGCGCCACGTGACACGCGCGGGGCGCGGGTGAAGGAGCGGACAGTGAGTGACACCGTGCGGGCCTCCGGCGGGCAGCGGATCTATCTCGACAAGCAGAGTCCGGACGCCTACCGGGCCCTCGTCCGGACCGCCGAGGCCGTGCGGACCACCGCCTCCGAGGCCGGTCTCGACCGGATCCTCGTCGAGCTGGTCAACCTCCGGGTCTCCCAGCTCAACGGCTGCGCCTCCTGCCTCGACGTGCACACCCGCGCCGCGCTCCGCGCCGGCGAGACCACCCGCCGGCTCGGCGTGCTCGCCGCCTGGCGGGACACCGAGCTGTTCACCCCGCGCGAGCGGGCCGCCCTCGCCCTCGCCGAGGCCACCACCCACCCGTCGGACGCGGGCGCCCAGGAGCGGGCCTACGCCGAGGCCCGCGAGGTGCTGGACGACGACGCGCTCTCCGCCGTGATCTGGGTCGCCATCGCCATCAACGCCTTCAACCGGGTGTCGATCCTGAGCAAGCACCCCGTACGCGAGGGCTGACCGCGCGCGAGGGCGGCGGGAACGGCGGAGCCCGGACGGCACGGGCCCGGAGGCGTGAGGGCACACGGGCGGGCTGACGGTAAAGTCCTCGGGTCGCCGGGCTCCCCGGCCGCCGCCTCCCGCCCCCTCCGTACGACAAGGTCGCCCTCCCGTGCCTTCCGCCGCCCCCGTCCCCTCCTCCCCCGTGTCCCGGCCGCGCGGCCCGCTGCCCGACTGGCTGCGGGACCCCCGGGTGTGGCGCACCGAGGTGCTGGCGGGGCTGGTCGTCGCGCTGGCGCTGATCCCGGAGGCCATCGCCTTCTCGGTGATCGCCGGCGTCGATCCGGCGCTCGGCCTCTTCGCCTCGTTCACGATGGCCGTCACCACCGCGATCGTCGGCGGGCGGCGGGCGATGATCTCGGCCGCGACGGGCGCCGTCGCGCTGGTGATCGCGCCCGTCAACCGCGAGCACGGCGTGCAGTTCCTCATCGCCACGGTCATCCTGGCCGGCCTCTTCCAGATCGTCCTGGGGCTCGTGGGGGTGGCGAAACTGATGCGGTTCGTGCCGCGTCCGGTCCTCGTCGGCTCCGTCAACTCGCTGGCCGCCCTCGTCTTCCTGGCCCAGCTGCCCGAGACGCGGAACGTGCCGTGGGCGGTGTACGCGCTGATCGCGGCCGGGATCGTGCTGCTGGTCCTCTTCCCGAGGGTGACGAGGGCGGTGCCCGCGCCGCTGGTCACGATCGCCGTCCTGACCCTGGTCACGGTCGCCGCCGGGATCGCGGTGCCGACCGTCGGCGACCGGGGCGCGCTGCCCACGGCGCTGCCGGTGCCGGGCCTGCCCGACGTGCCGCTCACGCTCGGCACGCTGGCGACGATCGCCCCGTACGCCTTCGCCGTCGCCCTCGTCGGGCTCGTGGAGTCGCTGCTCACCGCGAAGCTCGTCGACGACCTGACGGACACCCCGTCGAACAAGACCCGCGAGTCGGTCGGCCAGGGCGTCGCGAACGTCGTCACCGGGCTGCTCGGCGGCATGGGCGGCTGCGCCGTGATCGGCCAGACGATGATGAACGTGAAGGTGGCCGGCGCCCGCACCCGGCTCTCGACCTTCCTCTCCGGCGTGTTCCTGATGGTGCTGTGCATCGTCCTCGGGCCGGTCGTCTCGAAGATCCCGATGGCCGCGCTGGTGGCGGTCATGGTCATCGTGTCGGTCACCGCCTTCGACTGGCGGTCGGTGGCCCCGGCCACCCTGCGGCGGATGCCGGTCGGGGAGACCGTCGTCATGCTGGTCACCCTGGGCTGCGTGCTGGTCTCCCACAACCTCGCCGTCGGCGTCGTCGTCGGCACGGTCCTGGCGGCGGTCGTCTTCGCCGGGCGGGTGGCCCGGCGGACCGAGGTCACCTCGGTCACCGACCCGGACGGCACGACCGTCGTCCACCGGGTCGGCGGCCAGCTGTTCTTCGGCTCGGCCGAGGAGTTCGCCGACCGCTTCGACCACGCGGGCGACCCGGACCGGGTGGTGATCGACCTCTCCGCCGCGCGGGTCTGGGACACCTCCGCCGTCGCCGCCCTGGACGCGGTCGAGGCGGCCTACGCCCGGCACGGCAAGACCGTCGTGTTCACCGGCCTGGACGCCGCCGGGGCCCGGCTGCGCGCCCGGACCGGGACCCACGCCCCCGTCGGCGCGGACACCGGCCTTCCCCCTGAGACCCGGGGCGCGGCCGGGGACACGGACGGGGGTCCGGCGGAGGGCCGGTCCGAGGACGCGTCCGCCGTGTCGGCGCGCTGACATAGTCTTCGCGGCACCGCGCCCACCGACCGGAGGACCGAGAGCATTGACCGCCCCGTCCGCATTCCCGCTGCCCTTCCACACCACCCGCTCCCTGCCGTTCGCGACGCCCCGGACCCTGCGGGAGGTCGAGATGACACGGTGCAGCGCGCACATACGGGAGAAGCCCGGATGGGCCGACAAGGCGCGCGACGCGGGCATCGTGGCCCGGTGGACCCGTGAGGCGCTCGACCAGGGCCTCACCGAGGCGCAGGTCCGCTACGTCCTCGCCGAACTCGCCCACTACGCGGCGCTGCGGGACGGCTCCACCGGCGCCGAGGTGTCCGCCGTCGACGGCGTCTGGCAGTCGGACTCCCTGATCGGCGAGGACCTCGGGGCGCGGCTGCGCGCGGCGGTCCGGGTCCTGGAGGACGTCCCCGAGGAGGAGCGGGACTGGCATCCCGGCTCCGGCGGGCAGGTCCTCGACCTGGTGCACCCCTCGCTGTTCTGCCTGGTGCGGGAGGTGAGCGGGGCGCCCGAGCGGGCCTGGCGGAACCCGACGGACCCCTACACGAAGCACGAGTTCTCGGAGCGCTTCCAGTGGCTCCCCACGGACGTGGACGTCAGCGACGGGGGCGAGGCCGTCTTCGCCTCGTACGTCAACAACGTCCATCCCGAGCGGCACCGCGAGCTGGCCGCCGTCCTGCCGGAGCTGTTCGGGCGGGTGCTCCCGCTGCTGGAGAACGTGCTCACCGACCTGCGCCACCCCCGCCCCCTGCGGATCGAGGCCGATCCGCACGGCTGGTACGGCCCCGAGCCGGAGCACCCGGAGGAGTCGGACCATGCCGACGAGGAGGCCTACGAGGCGGCCGTCGAGGCGTGGGAACTGGCCCAGGACGAGTGGTGGGAGACCCGCGTCCCGATCGTCCCGGACGCCCCGGAGTTCACCGCGCCCGAGGTTCCGACCGGGTCCGACCGGGTCCGACCGGGTCCGCCTGAGCGGGCGCCGCCTCCAGGTCATCGTCAAGCTCGCCACCCTCCACCTGACCCCGGAGCGGCCCGAGTACGCGGGCGGCTCCTGGCACGTCGAGGGCATGCTGAACGAGCGCATCGTCTCGACCTGCCTCTACTACTGGGACAGCGAGAACATCACCGAGAGCCGCCTCGGCTTCCGCGCGGCGCTCGACGACCCGGCCTACGAGCAGAACGACGACGACGGGGTGCGCGAGGTCTACGGTCTGGAGAACGAGGACGCGCTCAACCAGGTGCTGGGGTCGGTGCCCACTCCGGAGGGCCGCTGCCTGGCCTTCCCGAACGTCCTCCAGCACCGCGTCGAGCCGTTCCGGCTCGCGGACCCGAGCCGTCCGGGGCACCGCAAGATCCTCGCGTTCTTCCTCGTCGACCCCGCGCGGAGGATCGTCTCGACCTCCGACGTGCCGCCGCAGCAGCCCTGGGCCGCCACCTCGACCATGACGCCGGAGGAGGCGAAGGGCTACCGCGAGGAGCTCATGAAGGAGCGGAAGTTCTTCGTCGACGAGCACAACGAGAAGCTCTACGAGCGGGAGTTCTCACTCTGCGAGCACTGATCCTTCCCAGGATCACGGGCCCCCTCCGTGAGCACCGCTCCGCTCCGTGACGCACGCTCCGCTCCGCGAGGGGTGCTCTCCTCCAGGCGGGCCGCGACCCGGCGCAGGTGGGCGGCGAAGACCTCGGGGGCGTCCGGGGTGAGGGTGCGGAGGGCCACCATCGCCGTGATGGCGACGTCGCAGAGCTCCGCCTCGACGTCCCGCCAGGTGTGGCTGGTGCCCTTGCGGGGGTTCTGCCCGGTGGCGCCGATGACCGCCTGCGCCGCCTCCCCAACCTCCTCGGAGAGCTTGAGGACGCGCACCAGGATCTCCTGGGAGGGCGGGAGGTCCTGGTGGGCGGCGAGCCGGTCGCGGAGGCGGGTGACGGTGGTCCAGGTGTCGTCGGTCATGACGGCAGCCTGCCAGGCCGGGCGGGGCCGGGGCGTCAGTTCCCGGCCCCGCCGTCCGGAAGGTCCTGCGGGTACCAGCGGAGTTCGACGGCGTTGCCGTCGGGGTCCCGGACGTAGACGGACTCGGCGGGGCGGCGGGGCCGTACCGGCGGCGGGGGTGGCAGGGGTCAGAAGTCGACCGGGTCGCGGACGAGGGGGCAGGTCATGCAGTGGCCGCCGCCGCGTCCGCGGCCGAGTTCGGCGCCGACGATGGTGACGACCTCGATCCCGGCCTTGCGCAGCAGGGTGTTGGTCTGGGTGTTGCGGTCGTAGGTGACGACCACGCCGGGTTCCAGGGCGACGGCGTTGTTGCCGCTGTCCCACTGCTGGCGTTCGGAGGCGTAGACGTCGCCGCCGGTCTCGATGACGCGGAGGCCGGGGAGGCCGAGGGCCTTGGCGACGACGTCGGTGAACGGGGTGTCCCCCTCGTCGGTGATCTCGATGCCGGGGGCGCGGTCGGAGGGCCGCAGCGAGAAGGTGTGCACGGCGCCGACGATCCTCGGGTAGAGGGTGACGACGTCCCGGTCGGCGAAGGTGAAGACGGTGTCCAGGTGCATGGCGGAGCGCAGCTTCGGCATCCCGGCGACGACGACGTGCTCGGCGGCGCCCCGCTCGAAGAGGGCGCGGGCGACCTGGGTGATGGCCTGGCGGGAGGTCCGTTCGCTCATGCCCATGAGGACGACGCCGTTGCCGACGGGCATGATGTCGCCGCCCTCGAAGGTGGCCTGGCCCCAGTCCCGTTCGGGGTCGCCCCACCAGACGGTGGCGTCCTTGTAGTCGGGGTGGTGGGTGTAGACGGCCTTCATGAGGAGGGTCTCGCCGTGCCGGGCGGGCCAGTAGAGCGGGTTGAGGGTGAGGCCGCCGTAGAGCCAGCAGGTGGTGTCGCGGGTGTAGAGGGTGTTGGGCAGCGGCGGCATCAGGTATTCGCGGGCGCCGACGCCCTCGCGGGCGAGGGCGTCGTAGCCGGAGCGGAAGTCCTCGGGCAGGTCGGCGGTGGACAGGCCGCCGATGAGGTGGTCGGTGAGCGCGCGGGGGGCGAGGGAGTCGAGGAAGGCGCGGGTCCCGTCGATGAGGCCGAGGCCGACCTCGTTGGCGATGATCTTGCGGTCGAGGAGCCAGGCCCTGGCCTCGGGGATGGCCATGGTCTCGGTGAGCAGGTTGTGCAGTTCGACGACCTCGATCCCGCGCTGGACCATCTTGTTGACGAAGTCGGCGTGGTCGCGCTGGGCGTTCTCCACCCACATCACGTCGTCGAAGAGGAGGTCGTCGGAGTTGGTGGGGGTGAGCCGCCGGTGGGCGAGGCCCGGGGAGCAGACGAGGACCTTGCGGAGCCGGCCGACCTCGGAGTGGACGCCGAGGGGGGCCGCGGGGGTGTCGGGGGTCATCGGTGGTCTTTCCGGAAGGGGTGGTTCACAGCTCGATCCAGCCGGCGGCGAGGGCGGTGACGCCGAGGGCGGCGCCGGCGACGGAGACGGCGCAGAGGACCGCCTCCCGGGGTGAGAAGACGCGCCGTCCCTGTTCGCGGCGGGCCTGGGCGAAGAGGAGGGTGGCGGGGGCGTAGAGGATCAGGGAGACGAGGACGAACGTGAGGCCGGCCGCGTACAGCAGGAAGGCGGTGTAGAGGGTGGCGAGGCAGGCGACGGCGAGTTCCGTCCGGGTGCTCGTGCCGGTCACCCGGTGCTCCTGGGGCCGCAGCGCGATCTTGAGGGCGAAGGCGGCGGCCAGCAGGAAGGGGATGAGGCTGAGGGCGCTGGTGAGGTCGAGGGCGAAGTTGAAGGCGTCGTCGGAGAAGGCGGTGACGACGAGGACGACCTGGCTGAGCGCGGTGGTGAGGAGGAGGGCGGGGGCGGGGACGTCGTCGGCGGTGGCACGGCCGAGGAAGCGGGGCATGTCCTTGTCCTTCGCGGCGACGAAGAGGACCTCGGCGGCCATCAGGGTCCAGGCGAGGTAGGCGCCGAGGACGGAGACGATCAGTCCGGCGGAGACGAAGACCTTGCCCCAGGTGCCGACGGCGGCCTCCAGGACGCCGGCCATGGAGGGCTGGCGCAGTGCGGCGATCTCGCTCATGGGCAGGATGCCGTACGACACGATGGTGACCGAGGCGAAGACGGCGAAGACGCTGAGGAAGCCGAGGACGGTGGCGCGGCCGACGTCCTCGCGGCGCTTGGCGTGCCGGGAGTAGACGCTGGCGCCCTCGACGCCGAGGAAGACGAAGACGGTGGCGAGCATGGTGCCGCGGACCTGGTCGAACAGCGAGCCGGCGTAGTCGGCGCCGCCGAAGTTGTCGGCGAAGACGGCGGGTTCGAAGCAGAAGAGGGCGAGGAGGACGAAGACCAGGATCGGCACGATCTTGGCGACCGTGACGATCCGGTTGATCGCCGCGGCCTCCTTGACGCCGCGCCGGACGAGGAGGAAGAAGGCCCACAGTCCGGCGGAGGAGAGGACGATCGCGAGGGCGGTGTCGCCGTCGCCGAGGGCGGGGACGAGCGCGCCGAGGGTCGACATGATGAGGACCCAGTAGGTGACGTTGCCGACGCAGGCGCTGGCCCAGTAGCCGAAGGCGGAGAAGAAGCCGAGGTACTCGCCGAAGCCGGCCTTGGCGTAGGCGTAGACGCCGGCGTCCAGGTCGGGGCGGCGGACGGCGAGGGTCTGGAAGACGAAGGCGAGCATCAGCATGCCGAGGCCGGCGACGGCCCAGGCGATGAGGGCGCCCGCGACGCCGGTCTCCTGGGCGAAGCGGCGGGGCAGCGAGAAGACTCCGGCGCCGACCATGGAGCCGACGACCATGGCGGTGAGCGTGAGGAGGCTGAGCTTGGCCGTCGTGGGGGCGGCCCCGGGGGCGGCTCCGGCGCTGGGTTCCGCTGCGGTCATGGCGTACCTCGTCGGCGCGTGGGAGGAGGCGTCGGGCCGCTCAGACTCTAGCCCTGTATGCACCCGTATGACCGATTGATCCGGCCGTACGGGTGAGGCGGGCGGAACGGGCGGTACGGGTACGGGGGCCGCGCACGCGGGAGCGCCCGGCCCCTCCGGTGGGGGGCCGGGCGCTCCGGGGCGGTGCTCCGGGTCAGCGGACCGGGTTCGCGTGGGCGGCCTCGAAGGCGGCGAAGGCCGCCTCCTGGCGCCATTCGAGGGCGGCCTTCCCGCTGCCCTCGACGAGCCGGCGGCAGGAGGTGGAGCGGATCGGGGTGCCGGGCCGCTCGCCCCGGCAGGCCGGGACGGTCCGGTAGCCCTCGGCGGTCGGGTTGCCGCGCCACAGGCTCGCGCCGGGGACGAAGGCGTACTCCAGGGAGGCGCGCGCGAGGTCCTTCAGCTCCGGGTACGACAGGCCGTAGGTGCGGGCCGCGTAGCCGTACTCGTGGGTGATGTCGATGCGGGAGACGCCCGGGTCGTCGGTGGCGAGCACGACCGGGACGCCGTAGGCGCGGTACGTCTCGAAGGGGTGCTCGGCGCCGCGCACGCCCAGGATCTGGGCGTTGCTGGTGAAGGGCACCTCGACGGCGGTCTCGCGGGCGGCCATGGCGCGGGCCGTGCCCTGCCAGTCGTTCTCGTGGACGAGGTCCACGCCGTGGCCGACGCGGTCGGTGCGGGCCACGCCGACGGCCTCGGCGATGTGGAAGGAGAGGTCCTCGGGCTTGACCAGGCCGGGCCACAGCTCGCCCGCGTGCAGGGTGACGTGGGCCCGGGGGTAGACGCCGCGCAGATAGGCGATCATCCGCATCTGGAGGCTGTAGTTCTGCAACGAGCTGTCCCAGTCCTCGGGCTGGACCAGGTTGACCGCGACGAAGCGGTCGTCCCGCTCGGCGAGCCGCAGGCCGAGGGCGATCTGGGTGAAGACGCGCTCGGGGGAGCTGCCGCGCGAGACCTGGGAGATCCAGCGGACGGTGAGGCCGCAGGAGGGCCGCTCGCGCTCGGTGCCGCACCGGGCGGCGCGGCGGAACTCGGCGTCGCCGTCGTCGGCCTCCTTGACCGCCTCCTTCACGAGGGCGTCGAGGCGGCCGCCGTCCGTGAGCTTGCGGTGGAGGGCGGCGAGGTCGGCGTCCCAGCCGACGGCGTCGGCGAGCTTCTTGGCGCCGTCGGAGGCCGGGCTGACCATGGTCTCCAGGTACGACTGGTTCTGCTCGGCGACCTCGTCGGCGAAGGAGGCGAGCAGCTTGCCGCGGTGCCGCCAGGTCACCTCGCCGAACTTGCCGAAGGTGTCGAAGAAGTGGTCGTGGCCGTTGCCGCCGGGCGGGAAGTCCTGCATGGACCAGGCCCGGATCAGGGCGTCGCGGAAGGCCCGGTCGGTGC
The DNA here is from genome assembly GCF_014650175.1 of Streptomyces termitum. Taxonomy (GTDB): domain Bacteria; phylum Actinomycetota; class Actinomycetes; order Streptomycetales; family Streptomycetaceae; genus Streptomyces; species Streptomyces termitum. The sequence continues at coordinate 75,680 of NZ_BMUL01000009.1, read as the reverse complement.
GGGCGTCGGCGGCCGGGCGGGTGCCGGGGCCGCACGGCGGCGGGACGGCGGTCATGGTGGCGGTCTGGACGCAGAGCCCGTCCTCGGCGGCGAGCCGGATCAGGTACTCGGTGGAGACGGCGCCCGAGAGGTGGTTGTGCAGCTCGCCGCCCTTGGGCATGGAGCGGAAGAACGCGTCGAGCCGGCCCGGCCGTTCGCGTACGGCCTCCAGGTAGGCGTCGGTACGGGCCTCGGCGGGGGTCGGCACCCGGGGCGCGGCGGCGGGCCCGGCGGCCGGCACGATGGCCGGGGCGGAGGCAGGGACGGCGGAGGCGGGGACGGCGGCGCTCAGCGGGAGCAGGCCGAGGGCGGCCACGGCGGCCGGGAGGAGCCGGCGGCGGGTGGCGGATCGGTGGGGCGTAGTCACCCGAGCATGATCGTGATTCCCCCGCGCCCCGGGACCCGCCGAAACGCCCGGCCGGGCCCGACCACCCGACCGGGCGACAGGACACGCCTCGAACGGGTGATCCCTGGGGTCACGTTCGAGTGCACGCCCGGCGGGTCCGGGATGTGACGGGCCGGATCGGCGGCCGGGGCGCCATGGGCCGGTGCCCCGCATATTCCGGTGCGCCGGAGTGGGGGACGGTGGTGGAATCGTCCGATGCGTGCGACGGACGACGAGTGGACGACGGTGGTGGACCGGGGGCGGTTCCCGGACGCGGTGACGCCCTGGGACGACGGGGAGTGGCGGCGGGAGGCGCTCGGCTGGGCCGGGCGCGGGCTCGCCGCGCACGGCCTGGCGGAGACGGGGACGCGGGAGGTGCGGGTGCGCCCGTGGTCGGTCCTGGTGCGCCTGCGCACCGGGCCGGGCGGGCGGGACGCGGCCTGGTTCAAGGCCGGGAACCCGGACAACTCCTTCGAGGCGGGGCTCGCCGGGGCGCTGGCCGACTGGGTGCCCGGGGACGTGATGGCGCCGCTCGCGGTGGACGCGGAGCGGGGCTGGATGCTGCTGCCGGACGGCGGTCCGCTGTTCCGGGACGTCCTGGACGCGGGCGCGGCCGGACCCGCCGAGTGGGCGATGGCGGTGGGGCGGTACGCGCGGGCGCAGCGGCGGCTGGTGCCGTACGCGGACCGGATCGCCGCCCTGGGCGTGCCGGAGGCCAGGACCCGGGACCTGCCGGACCTCTTCGAGTCGCTCGTCACCGGCAATCCGCTGTTCGACGCGGCCGAGCGGGCCCTGCTGCTGGGGCGGCGGGGGCTGCTGGCCGACTGGTGCGCGGAGCTCGACGCGTACGGCGTACCGGACTCGCTCGACCACTGCGACCTGCACGACGGGCAGATCCTCGCCCCGGGCTCCGGCCGGTTCACCTTCTTCGACTGGGGCGACGCCTGTGTGGGGCATCCCTTCGTGAGCCTCCTGGTGCCGGTGCGGGCGGTGGCCGAGCGGTACGGCCCCGGGGCGGTGGCACCGCTGGTGGACGCGTATCTGGAGCCGTGGTCCGGTCTCGGCCCGTCGTCGGCGGAGCTGCGCCGGGCGGCGCTCCTCGCGGTGCGGCTCGCGGCGCTGGGCCGGGCGGGTTCGTGGTTCCGCCTCTTCCCGGGCACGCCGCTCGACGACAGCCGGGAGGCGAGCGCCGCCTGGGTGCGGGAGCTGTTCGCCGCCGACGACGCCTGGTGACGGGGGCCCGTTCCTACGGGCCGACCTCCCGGGCGCACAGGTCCGCCAGGGTCTCGCGGCGGACCAGGAGCCGGGCGGCGCCGTCGCGGACGGCGACGACCGGCGGGCGGCCGACGAGGTTGTACGCGGGTTCCCGTACCGGGGTGGGTTCCCGTACCGGGGCGGGTTCCCGGCTCTCGGTCTTCCCGGCGGGAGCGGCCTCGGGGGCCGTTCCCGGGGCCGTGAGGGTCGGGTCGACGGTCAGGGTGCGGATGCCGAGCGGGCGGGTGAGGGCGCGCAGGGCGGGTTCGGAGAGCGGGATCCACGGCTGGCCGGCGCCGAGGGTCGCGCGGAGCCGTCCGGGGGTGGTGAAGCCGACGGCCGTGCGGGCGCCGACGGGCGTGCGGAAGAGGCGGGCGGTGACGCCGTGGGCTCCCGGCCGGACGGGCACGCAGAGGCGTCCGGCCGGGACCGGTTCCCCGGGCTCGGGTTCGTCGGGGCCGGTAAGCGGGGTGCGGGGCATGGGGGTTCCTTCCCGGTGGGCGGTCCCCGGCGGGGTGCGCGGGGTGCTCCTCCGCAGCCTTGCCCGGTGCGGGGCCCGCCGTCCGCGTCCCTGACGCGGTCCTGACGCCGGGAGGGGCGGGTCTTGACGCGCCGGTCACGCGGGCGGGCCGGGGGCGGTGTCCGAAGGATCTCGACCGGGCGCGCGGGCGAACCTCGGCGGCGAGAGGAGCGCCACCGGCCGGGCTGCCGTACGCGGGGGGGCGCGAGCGGCCCGGACTCCTTCGACCGCTCCGGGCCGACCTCCTGGGCCTTCCGCCGGGCGAACGTGTCGCTGCCGCGCGCCTCGCAGGCGCGGGCCGCCGTCGGCACCCGGCGCGTCCTGGCACTTCGTGTCTCCCTCTCGGGCCGGCCGCGTACCGGCGAACAGCGTTCCGGATACCCACCAGGGGTATGAAGAGCCCAAGGGGATCAAGGTCCCGGCGGGTGCCGCCCGGCACGGCGGCCCGGTGGCACCCCGTGCCTGGCCGACGGGGAGCGGGACGTCGGCTGGACGGAAGCCGGGCCGAGCTGGAAACCTCGGCGGCGGAGGACCCGATCATCACCGGTCCCGCCCGTGCGCCGCCGCGAGGGGAGCGTGGCGCGGACCGTGACCGTCGCGTCCCCGAAGGCGCGTCCGCCGCACCCGCACGCGCCGGTACCGCGAGGAGGAGGACCACCGATGACCGCCGCCCGGGAAGAACGGCTGCCGCTCGACGCCGCCAGCGTCGACAACGCGAGGACGACGCTGCTCCAGCTCCTCGCGCGGGCGGGGGTGTTCTCCGGCGACGCCGAGGAGCTGATCGGGCTCGTCGAGGCGGGCTCGCTCGCCGCCGCCCACCGCGAGCTGGCCGGCACCGGCCGCGAGGCCCCGCCCGGGAGCGGGGAGGCGTACGCGACCGGCTGGCGGGACGGTTCGCGGGCCGTGGCCGAGGGGCTCGCGGGCCTGGCCGACCGGGCACTGCGCGCGGCCGTGGCCGCCGGGCCCGGCGGGGAGCCGGACGCCCGGCCGCCGGTCGGCCGGATGGAGATCGAGCGGGCCAGGGTCGCGGTCGTCCCGCTGTACCTGTCCTTCTCCGAGGAGTCGGAGCTCGACCCCGAGGTCACCGAGCAGGTGCTGGTGGCCGTGCTCGCCACGATGGACGCCCGGGAGCGGGCCGCCTACCCGGGCACGCTGACCGCGTTCGCCGCCGGGCACCAAGGCCGTCTGGAGCGGTTGTACGCCGCGTACGGACCGGGCGGTCCGGTCGCCATCCACGGCCGCTACACCCTGGTCCACTCCCCCACCGGCCTCGCCGTCCTGGAACGGCTGGCCGCCCGGCCCGGGGAGCTGCGGGCGGAGTGGGACGCGGCCGAGCTGCCGCCGGCCTGGCTGGACGGGCTCACCCGGGCCTGGGACGCGGGCGCCTGACGGCCCGTCCCCGTCGTCCCGTCACTTCCCGGCGGCGGTGGGCACCGCCGGGAGGGCGTGGAGGCGTACGGGGTGGGGGCCGGCCGCCGTGTGGCGTTCGGCCCAGGCGGTCACCGCGGAGCGGCAGGCGTGGTCGAGGTGGTGCAGGCCCGACAGGTCGACCTCGACGGGCCGGTCGCGGGGCAGCGCCTCCAGGGCGTCGAGGAGCTTGGGCAGCCGCAGGAAGGTGGCGCCGCCGCTGACCCGGACCCGGAGCACCCCGCCGGGGACCGGACGGCCCCCGCCGTCCGCCGGGACCGGCTCGTCGGCGCGGTCCACCCGGAGGTGCGACGCCTCCCACGCGGCCTTCGCGACGGAGAGGCCCAGGCCGATCAGCACCCCCTCGAACATGCCGACCGCCACGATCGCCGCCGCCGTCGCCGCGAGGACCGCCGCCTCGCCCCGGTGCCCGCGCCAGAGCGCGGCGATCCCCCGGAAGGGGATGAGCTTCCAGCCCGCGTGCACGAGGATCCCGGCCAGCGCCGGCAGCGGCACGTACGCGAGCACCCCCGGCAGCAGCGCGGCGAAGACCAGCAGCCACACGCCGTGCAGCAGCCGGGCGGCGCGGGTGCGGGCACCGGCCCGGACGTTGGCGGAGCTGCGCACGATGACGGCGGTCAGCGGGAGCGCGCCGAGAAGCCCGCAGAGCGTGTTGCCGACGCCCTGGGCGATCAGTTCGCGGTCGTACTCGGTGGGCGGGCCGTCGTGCATCCGGTCGACGGCCGCCGCGCCGAACAGCGACTCGGCGGAGGCGATGAGCGCGAAGGCGAGGACGGTACCGAGGACGGCGGGCTCGGCCAGCGACCCGAGGGCGGCGGTGTCCGGCGGGCGGACCGCGTCGAGGACGCCGTCGATCCGGACCGTCGCGACGGGCAGCCCCGCCGCGGCGGTCACGAGCGCCGCGAGGACGACCGCGACGAGCGCGCCCGGGACCGCGCCGGCCCGGCCCGGCAGCCGCCGCCAGCCCGCGATCACCAGGACCGTGCCGGCGGCGAGGGCCGCGGAGGCGGCGGCGCCGGGGTCCGCGAGCGCCCCCGCGAGGGCGGCGGGCAGCCCGGCCAGCCGGGCCGGACCGCCGTCGGGGGCGTCGGTCCCGGCGGCGGTGTAGAGCTGGCTCGCGATGATCACCAGGCCGATCCCGGCGAGCATGCCCTCGACGACCGAGAGGGAGATCGCCCGGAACCAGCGGCCCCAGCGCAGCGCGCCGAGCACCGTCTGGAGCAGCCCGGCGGCCAGCACGACGGCGCCGAGCCCGGCCACGCCGAGGTTCCGCACCGTCTCCAGGACGAGGACGGTGAGTCCGGCGGCCGGTCCGGAGACCTGGAAGGTGCTGCCGCGCATGGCGCCGGTGACGAGCCCGCCGACGATGCCGGTGATCAGGCCCAGTTCGGCGGGGACGCCGGAGGCGACGGCCACGCCGACGCAGAGCGGCAGGGCGACGAGGAAGACGACGACGGAGGCGGCGAAGTCCTGGCGGAGGTGGGGCGGCGGAAAGAAGGAGGACATGCGGAAGGACCCCTCACGAGCGGGACGGACGGGTGGCGGACGTGCGCGGGGAGGGAAGCGGTGGCCGCAGGCTAGTGGCCGGGAGGGGGTCGGCCCGGCGGCCCCGGGCCCGGGTCGGCCGGAAGCACGCGGTACGTGACGCGAACCGCCGTCGAACGGGCGCGGGGGCGCACCGGCACGACCGGCGCGTCGGACGCGGGCGCCGCTCACGCACGCGCCCGGGGGCGCGCCGGAAGCACCTCGGGGCGCGCGGGGCCGGGAGGCGGGCGTACGGACAACGGGCGCGCGGAAAGCAGGGAGCGGGGAAAGCAGGCGCGGGACGGCCGGGGCGGGCGGAAGCCGGGGGCCGCGGGTCCGGGGGGCGTACGGGCCCGGAGCGGGTGGGGTGGCCGGGGAGAGCGGGACGCGTGGGGCCCGGGGGTGCGTGGGGACCGGGGGACGTATGGGGTCTAGGAGGCGTGTGGGGTCCGGGAGACGTGTGAGGCTGATCTCGGTGGGTGGACCCGGTCGCGCGTGGGGGGTGGGCCGCGCATAAAGTGACGGCATGCCCCGTACTTCTCCGGCCATCGCCCTCGACGCCCTTCTCGACGGCAACCGCCGCTTCGTCTCGGGCACGCCCGAACACCCCAACCAGGACGCCGCCCGGCGGACCGAGCTCGCCCCCGGCCAGGACCCGTTCGCGGTGATCCTCGGCTGCTCCGACTCCCGGCTCGCCGCCGAGATCATCTTCGACCGGGGGCTCGGCGACCTGTTCGTCGTCCGCACCGCCGGTCACGTCCTCGGCCCCGAGGTCCTCGGCAGCGTCGAGTACGGCACGAGCATCCTCGGCGCGCGGCTGGTCGTGGTCCTCGGCCACGACTCCTGCGGCGCGGTCGCCGCGGCCCGCGCGGCCGTCGAGGAGGGCTTCGCGGCCGGCGGCTTCGTGCGGGACGTGGTGGAGCGGGTGACGCCGAGCATACTGGCGGCCCGGTCGGCCGGTCTGACCGCCGACAGCGACATCATCGACGAGCACATCCGGCACACCGCCGATCTGCTCCTGGACCGTTCCCGGGTGCTGTCCGAGCAGGTCGCGGCGGGCGAGGTCGCCGTGGTCGGCCTCGGCTACGAGCTGGCCGGGGGCCGCGCCCGGCTGGTGGCCACGCACGGTGTCGTGGCCGAGGAGGGAACCCCGGCGTGACGGTCCGCTTCGACTGCGCCGACCCGGCGGCCCGCGCGGCGGGCCTCGGGGAGGCCGCCGCCGCGGTGCGCCGCGGCGAGCTGGTGGTCCTGCCCACGGACACCGTGTACGGGGTCGCGGCGGACGCCTTCGACCCGAAGGCGGTCGCCGCGCTGCTGGCCGCGAAGGGCCGGGGCCGGCACAAGCCCTCCCCCGTCCTGGTCGACTCGGCCGCCTCCCTCGCCGAACTGACGGACGAACTGCCGGACGCGGCGCGGGCCCTGATCGAGGCGTTCTGGCCGGGCGGCCTGACCCTGGTGGTCCGGCACCGGGCGTCGCTGGACTGGGACCTGGGCGAGACCGGCGGCACCGTCGCGGTGCGCATGCCGGATCATCCGCTGACGCTCGAACTGCTCGCCTCCACCGGCCCGTCGGCGGTGTCCAGCGCCAATCTGACCGACCGTCCGTCGCCGCAGGACTGCGACGCGGCCCAGGGGATGCTGGGCGACGCGGTCGCGGTCTACCTGGACGGCGGCCGGACGCCCGGCGCGGTGTCGTCCTCGATCGTCGACCTGAGCGGCGAGGTCCCGCTGCTGGTCCGCGACGGCGTGCTGCCGGTGGACGAACTGCGCGCCCTCGTCCCGGACCTCGTCGTCCGCTGACGCCTCTTCACCCCTCTCTTCCGCCCCGCCCCGGGCCGTACGGAATTTCCGTTGCCCGGGGCCGGGGCGGCGACTAGCGTCGGCCGCATCGACGTGTAGCTCAGCAGGAGAGCGCCGGGCTTCCTACCCGGAGGACGCGGGGGCAGGACCCGCCACGTCGGCTCATGGACAAGCACGCTGATCAGCAGCCTTCGACGCCCCCGTTCCCCTCTCCCTCCGTCTCCGGCGCCTACGCCCACGGGCAGTTGGCGCGGGCCTTCGTCACCTCCCTCACCCACGCCGACCCGGACACCCGGCGGCGCGCCGAGGACCGGGTGCGCGGCTGGCGGGAGGTGCTGGCCGGAATGACGTCCGGGGCGCTGCGCGTGGGGTCGCGCACTCCGGTGGACGGGCTGCCCGCGTGGGTGACGCCCGAGGTGCTGCACGGCGGTTTCGCCACCGGCTCCGCGCGGGCCGGGGGTCCGCTCCTGGCGTACGAGACCGAGGCGGCGCGCCGCGCCGGGGTGCCGGCCGAGCGGGCGGCGCTGTTCGCGCACCATCTGACGGAGCCGGGGCTCGCCGCGCTGTGGGAGCTGATCGACTCGGGCCGGTACGAGGTGGTGGTGCCGGAGGAGGCGGCGCTGCTCACGGTGGCCTGGCTGGTGCGGGCGGGCGAGACGGAGGCCGCGCTCGAACTCGTCGGGACCCTGCGGCCGTTCGCGGACCGGCTGCGGTTCCTGCCCCGGCCGGTGGACCGTCCGGCGCCGGAGGCCGGGGCGGTGCACCGGCGCACGGTGGGACAGGCACGGGCCGAACTGGCGGCCCGGCGGCCGAAGGAGGCGGTGGAGGCGCAGCGCGAGGCGCTCGCGGTGTGGCTGCCGTTCGCGGACGAACTCCTCTCCCACTGGCTTGAGTTCACCGGCTCGGAGGGGCTGGTGCCGCCGGGCGCGCGGCCCGCGCCCGGCTGGTCGGCGCGCGGCCGGACCCTGCTGGAGCGGTACGAGGCGCTGGCCGGGGAGCACCGGCTGACGCGGCGGCACCGGGATCCGAAGGGCAACGAGGGCATTCTGCGCGGGGCGTTGGAGGAGCTGGTGGCCGGCCGGGCGCTGGACGCGCGGCGCGCGGGCCTGGTGCGGGTGGCGGTCGCGGGGATGGTGCGCAAGCGGGGCCTGCCGGGTTCGGCGCGGCACACCGCGCTGCGGGCCGGTCAGGCGGCGCAGGCGGCGCTGCCCGCGCACCACGCGCTGGCGGCGGTGGTCGCGGAGCGGTTCGCCGGGCTGCCGCAGGAGGCGGGCGTGGCGGACGTGGACGCGCTCACGGGGCCGGTGACGGCGGCCGAGGGCCGGCGGACCGGGCTGCCCGAGGGGGCCGGTGTGCCTCCGGCGGTGCGGCGGGTGGCGGAGTCCGCGCGCAGCGCGCCGCTGGGCGTGCTCGTCGCGGACGGGGCGGTGCCGTCGGCGGAGGCGATGGCCGCGCTGGTGCCGCAGCTGGTCGCGGCCGAGCGGGCCGCGTTCTACCGGGACCCGGGGCTGCGGGAGCTGATGGCGGCGAACTACCGGGCGTTCCGCAACCGGCGTTCGCTGCTGCTGCTCGATCTCGCGCGGCAGGTGGGTCCGGAGGAGCTGCCGTGGGTGCGGGCGGTGGCCCGGCACGCGGACGGCGGCGACGCGGCCCGCCGGTCGGCGGGCGCGGCGGCGCGGACGCTGGCGCGGACGGCGGTGGAGCACTTCCCCGGCACCCTGCCGCCCAATCCGCTGGTGCGCGAACTGGGCGCGCTGCTGCGGGTGTCGGGCCTGGACGCGCCGCTGGTGGAGGAGCTGGCGGCGGACATCTTCATGGGCCGGTTCAGCCCGAAGTTCCTCGCCTCGGCGGGGATCGCGGCCGAACTCCTGGGCGGCGGTTCGCTGTACGAGCGGTACTACGGCATCGACTACGCGGCGGTGCGCGCGCTGGCCCGGGAGGGCGCGGGCCGGCGGGCGGCCGGGGAGGGCGCGGCGCTCGCCGGGTTCGCCCTGCTGTGCCGGGAGCGGGCGGGCGAGGAGGCGGGGTACGGCTCCGTCGCCGCGAACGGCATGGTGATCGAGCAGGCGCAGATCCTCACCACGCACAATCTGGCGACGCTGGTCGGGCGGGTCGGGGTGGCGCCCGGCGACGGCTGGGCAGAGGCGGCCGTGCGGTCGTACGGCACGGTCCACCGGCTGACGGAGCGGGCGGGGCACGCCCTGTATCCGCTGCGGTCGGTGAAGGACGCGGCGTACGCGTGGCGGCAGATGGTCTTCTACCTGTCGCTGTGCGACGAGCGGGAGCGGGCGGCGGTGCTGGACCGGCTGGCGGCCGGGGCGGCGCGGCGGCCGGTGGTGGCGGCCCGGCTGGCGCCCGCGCTGCTGGGGCTGCGGCACGTCGCCGGGGGCGGGACGTTCGACGCGGCGGGGACGGCCCGCGCGGGCCGGGCGCTGCGGCTGACCGGCTGGGCGGTCTCGGGGCACTGGCTGCGGCCCGCGCCCTGGAAGTGACGGCGCGGCCGTGCCCCGGCGCCCTGTGAGGGGACGCCGGGGCCGGGCGGCCCGGTTCCTTCTGGTTCCTTCTGGTTCGGTCCGGTTACGGGACCAGGCGGAGCAGGCGGTTCGGGGAGCCGGAGCCGGGGTTGGTGACCTTGTTCGGGGTGGCGCCGTTCACGAGGGCGGTCGCGACCTGGGCCGGGGTCGCCGCGGGGTGGCCGGCGAGGTAGACGGCGGCGGCGCCTGCGACGTGCGGGGTGGCCATGGAGGTGCCGGAGATGGTGTGGGTGGCGGTGTCGGAGGTGTTCCAGCCCGCGGTGATGGAGACGCCGGGGGCGAAGAGGTCCACCACGGCGCCGTAGTTGGACCAGCTCGCCTTGGTGTCGGTCTTGTCGGTGGCGCCGACGGTGAGGGCCTCGGTGACCCGGGCGGGCGAGGAGTTCTTGGCGTTGACGCCGGAGTTCCCGGCGGCGACGGCGTAGGTGACGCCGTCGGCGATGGAGCGCTTGACCGCGTTGTCGAGGGTGGTGGAGGCGCCGCCGCCGAGCGAGAGGTTGGCGACGGCGGGGGTGCCGGCGGCGTGGTGGGCGGTGACCCAGTCGATGCCGGCGACGACGCCCGCGGTCGTACCGGAGCCGTTGTCGTCCAGGACGCGGACGGCGACGACCTTGGCGGCCTTGGCGACGCCGTAGGTGGAGCCGGCGATGGTGGTGGCGACGTGGGTGCCGTGGCCGTTGCCGTCCTGGGCGACGGTGTCGCCCTCGACGGCGTCGTAGCCGTTGACGGCCCGGCCGCCGAGTTCGGCGTGGCCGATCCGGACGCCGGTGTCGATGACGTAGGCGGTGACGCCGGCGCCCGCGCTGTCCGGGTAGGTGTAGGTGCCGGAGAGCGGGAGGGCGGCCTGGTCGATGCGGTCGAGGCCCCAGGGCGCGTCGGTCTGGGTGGCGTCGGCGCGGACGGTCCGGTTCTGCTCGACGGTGGCCACGGCCGGGTCGGCGGCGAGGCGGCGGGCGGCGGCGTCGTCGAGGGTGGCGGTGTAGCCGTTGAGGGCCGCGCCGAAGGTCTTGCCGACCTTGCCGCCGTAACCGGCTATCAGGCCGCGGCCCCTGGCCGAGCCGGCGGCGAAGCCGGCGTCCTGCTTGAGGGTGACGAGGTAGCTGCCGGGGATCGCGTCGGCGGTTCCGGCGGCGAGGACGACGCCCTCGGCGGGGGCCGGGGCGGCGGCCTGCGCGGGGGCGACGGCGAGACCGGTGGCGAGGGCCGCGACGGTGGCTGCGGAGGCGATCAGGGTCCGGCGGGCGGGGCGGGACTTCGGCAGTGCCATGGTGAGGGTTCCTCCTCGTGGCGGCGCGCCCTGGGCGGCGCGCTTCGGGGGGTCCGCGTGCGGTCGCACGCACCGCCGGGAGGGGGGTCCCCGATCCGGCGTGAGCAGCAGCCTGGGCGCCACGGACCGGACAGTTCAAGGAAGTTGACCGCTTGTCATGCATCTGCCATACAGCGGACACGCAGAGTCCCCCGATCCCCCGTCGAACCCCCATGAACCGCCCCACCGCTCCCCCGCCGCCCGGCCGTCGCCTTCCGGCCACCGGACGGCAGGGTCCGGCCATCGGACGGACGGGGTTCCCGCACCGGCCCCGGTCCCGCACCGGGCGGGACCGCCCCCGGGACACCGCTCCGGTCGCGAGGTGTCCACGTCTCGGGACGGGTGACCGGTCCGTGGACCGCCGTGCGCGGAGGCGGGCTCTCGGGTGAGGATGCGGTGACGGCCGCCCCCCGGCCGGGAGCGAGGAGAGACGGCGATGACCATCGAGTGGCGTTACACCATCCACCCCGGCCTCGGCGTGCTCTCGCTGGCCGGGTTCCTCGGCCAGGAGGCCGTGGGGCGCTTCCACGGCGCCGTCGGATGGGCGCTCGCCCGGGGCACCGGGCCCGTCGTGCTGGACCTGACGGGGCTGCGTGGCTGGTCGGCCGGAGGGCGTACCGCCGTCTCCGAGGCCGCGCTGCGGCTCGCCGCCGAGGGGCGCGGGCTCGAACTCGCCGCCGTGCCCCCGAGCGGGCCGCAGTTCGCCGACGGGATCCTCGTCGGCGAGGGGCGGCTCGTGATCGCGGTGCACGGGGACCTCGCCGCCGCGCTCGCCGCCCACCGCGATCCGGGCGTCGAGGAACGCGAATGGCGCAGCGACGCCTGGCCCGGGAACGGCTGACGGGCGGGGCCGGTCAGCTGCCGAAGCCGAGGCCGAGCCGGTCGAGGGTGCGCAGCCACAGGTCGCGGCGGCCCTCGTTGCGGTCGGCCCGGGTGAGCGAGCGCTGGGTGAGGCCGATGCCGATCGAGCGGACCGGCTCGGGCGGGAAGGGCAGCGGCTTGCGACGCACCAGGTCGAGCGCGGTGCGCTCGGTGCGGTCGCCGGCCAGCAGGTCGAGCATCACCTCGGCCCCGAAGCGGGTGGCGCCGACGCCGAGGCCGGTGAAGCCGGCCGCGTAGGCGACCTTGCCCCGGTGACTGGTGTCGAAGAAGACGCAGAAGCGGGTGCTGGTGTCGATGGCGCCGCCCCAGGCGTGGCTGAAGCGGACGCCCTCCAGCTGGGGGAAGGTCCGGAAGAAGTTCCGGGCGAGGGTGGCGAAGGTCTCGGGGCGCCGGTAGTCCTCGGCGCGGACCCGGCCCGCGTAGTGGTGGACGACGTCGTAGCCGCCCCACAGGATGCGGTGGTCGGTGGAGATCCGGACGTAGTGGAAGTGGTTGGCGGGGTCGGACCAGCCCTGGCGGTTCTTCCAGCCGACGGAGGCCAGCCGCTCCTCGCTCAGCGGTTCCGTCATCAGCGCGTAGTCGTAGACGGGGACCGTGTAGGGGCGGTGGCGGCGCAGCAGCGACGGGAAGGCGTTGGTGGCGAGGGCGGCCCGGCGGGCGGTGATCCGGCCGTAGGGGGTGCGGACGGCGACGACGGCGCCGTGCTCGTCGAGGGAGAGGCCGGGGGTGTGCTCGTGGACGCGGACCCCGAGGTCGAGGCAGGCCCGCTTCAGGCCCCAGGCGAGGCGGGCCGGGTTGACCATGGCGGTGTCGCTCCGGTTCCACAGGCCGCCGAGGAAGGTCGGGGAGTCGATCTCGGCGCGGACCCCGGCGGCGTCGAGGAGCGTGGTGTCGGCGCCGTACCGGGCGGCGGTCTCGGCCTCCTCGGCGAGCCAGGCCACCTGGTGGGGTTCGGTGGCGACGGTGAGGGAGCCGGTGCGCTCCCAGTCGCAGTCGATGCCGTACCGCTCGACGGCCTCCTCCATGGCCCGGAGGTTCTCGCGGCCGAGGCGTTCGAGGGTGCCGATCTGGTCGGGCCAGCGGTCGAGGCCGTTGCCGAGGCCGTGGGTGAGGCTGGATTCGCAGAAGCCGCCGTTGCGGCCGGAGGCGGCGTGGCCGACGGTGTCGGCCTCGATGAGGACGACGTCGGCGGAGGGATCGCGCTCCTTGGCGACGAGCGCGGTCCACAGACCGGCGTAGCCGCCGCCGACGACGAGCAGGTCGCAGGTGGTGCCGCCGACGAGGGCGGGGGTGGCGCGGGGGCGGCGCGGGTCGTCGAGCCAGAACGGGGTCGGATCGGCGTCCCGCAGCGAGAGCAGGGGGTCCATGGATGTCCTCCGGGTCGCGGAGGAGCCCGGTCGCGGGGCTCCTTGACGAGGTGCCGCCCATGAGACCCGGCGGCGCGCCACAAGGTCAATGGTGTTGACATAAGGGGTACGGGACCGGCCCCCGCGACCGGAAGGCGAGTCGGCCGCGGGGTCCCGCCGGGCGCCTTCGCGTGGTCCCGTCGGGTTCCGTCCTCGCGCGGTCCCGTCGCGCGCCGTCGGCCGTTCCCGTACGGCTCAGGCGGATTCGAGGACCGGGCGGACCTCGACGGTCTCCGGGGTGGGCAGGCTCGCGGCCGGCGCGAGGGCCTCCTCACGGTCGGCGACCTCCACCAGGAACCAGCCGCCGAGCGTCTCCTCCCCCGCGTGCACGGGACCCTCCACGACCGTCCGCGTCCCGTCCGCCCCGGCCCGCACCGTCGCCGGGGCCGTCCGCCCGGTCTCCAGCGCGTCGCCCCCGACCAGCTTCCCGGCCCCGGCAAGAGCGCCGATCCAGCCCTCGTACTCCTTGCGGTACGCGGCCCGGTCGGCCCGGATCAGACGGCGCGACGCGTCCGTCTCGAAGACGACGAGTGCGTATGTCACGAGGAACCTCCTTTCGTCAGAAAGCCGTTGAGGAGAGGTGAGGGAGGGTCAGGGGGTGATGCGGGCGAGTGCGCCGGTCTCCAGGGCGGTCCACAGGGCGCCGTCGGGGCCGGTGGTGATGCCGTGCGGTTCGGAGCCGGGGGTGGGCAGGTCGTGGGTGGTGATACGGCCGTCGGGGGTGAGCGCGCCGACCCGGTTGCCCGCCCATTCGGTGAACCAGGCGGTGCCGTCGGCGGTGACGGTGACGGCGTGCGGCCGGGCGGCGCGGTCGGGCAGCGGGAACTCGGTGACGTGCCCGTCGGGGGTGACGCGGCCGATCTGGCCGGCGCCGATCTCGGTGAACCACAGGGCGCCGTCGGGGGCCGTGGCGATCCCCACCGGCGCCGCGCCCTTGGTCGGCAGGGGGTGGAGGACGACCGTGCCGGACGGGTCGATCCGGCCGACGGCGTCGGCCTGGTTGAGGGTGAACCACAGGCCGCCGTCGTGGCCCGCGGTGATCGCGGACGGGAACGCGCCCTCGACGGGCAGTGGGAACTCGGTGACGTCGCCGCCGGTGGTGATCCGGCCGATCCGGCCGGCGGCGGTCTCGGTGAACCACAGCGCGCCGTCGGGTCCGGCCGCGATGCCGAACGGCCCCCGGCCGGAGCCGGGCAGGCCGAACTCGGTGACGGTGCCGTCGGTGGTGATCCGGCCGATCCGGTCCGCCCGGTACTCGGTGAACCACAGGGCGCCGTCCGGTCCGGTGGTGATCACGGTCGGCCCGCAGCCGGGGTCGAGCCGGTGCTCGGTCGGCCGCCCGCCGGGGACGAGCCGGCCGATCCGGCCGCCGTGGACGAGGGTGAACCACAGGGCGCCGTCCGGGCCCGTGGTGAGGGCGTAGGGTCCGGCCGCGCCGTCGGCCACCGGGTGCTCCTCGACGGTCGCGGGGGTGCCGGAGGTCTGGGGGGTCAAGGGGTCTCCTTCGGATCGTGCGCGGTGAGGGTGGGTCACATCTTGTACCAGGCAAGGATCATGGGGTGCTCGCGGTCCGCCGGGAGCCGTTCGCGGGCTTCCCGGTGACCGGTTCGGCGGGGTGCGGCGGGGCTCCGGCGGATCGCGTCAGCCACAGGCCGGTGAGGACGGCGGCGGCCAGGGGGACGGCCCCGGTCAGCGGGGACAGGGTCAGGGCGGACAGGACGGTGCCCGGGACGGCGGGGGCGGGGTTGGCGGGGTCGCGGGACTCGTCGAGGGAGCGCAGGCCGACCAGCAGCAGGGCCGCGCCGATGGGCAGGTTGACCAGGAAGGCGGTGGGCCGGCCGAAGGCTTCGGTCAGGACGCCGCCCGCGCGGGCCGTGCGGCGGCGGGCGGGCCGCGCGTCAGCCGCGCGCGTCCGGGTGCAGGGCCGCCACCGCCGCCAGCATCAGCTCCAGCGCGAAGGGGTAGCCGCTGTCGCGCATGTCGGCCGCGAGGAGCGGGAAGGTCGCGGCGACGTGCGGGTGGCTGTCCGCCGGGAGGCGGCCGTAGACCTCGCGCCAGACCTCGGTGTCCGCCTCGGCCGCCGCCGGGGGCAGGGCGGCCGCCGCCGCGTCCTGGGCGGCGAAGGCGAGGGCCTGGTCGACGAAGGCGTGGTAGATCCGGACCGCGAGCGGGTCGGGGAAGCCGCCGTCCCGGAGGATGCCGAGGATGGTCTCGACGGCCCGCGTCTCGTGCGGCCGGCCGGTGGTGCGGTGGGCGGCGAGCAGCGCGGCCTGCGGCTGCGACAGGTAGGAGCCGTGGATGCGCAGCCCCATGGCGCGCAGGTCGGCCCGCCACTCGCCGGTGGCCCGCCAGCCGTCCTGGGCGCGGCCGATGAGCTCGTCGGCGAGCGCCAGGAGGAGGGCGTCGGTGTTGCGGAAGTAGCGGTAGAGGGCGCTGGGATCGGCGCCGAGGGCCGCGCCGAGGCGCCGTACGGAGAGGGCGTCGGCACCGTGCTCGCCGACCAGGCGCAGCGCGGTGTCGACGATGAGCCGTTCGGAGAGGACGGCGCCCTGCTTGGTCGGCCGGCGCCGCCGCCTGCCGTCTTCGGGTACGACGCGTGCGGACATGGCCGGGACCTTACGTCAACACCATTGACGTGTAAACGGCCCGCGGGCTTCCATGGCGCCGACGTCCGGAGCCCGGCGCCGGCACCGCTCCGGCGGGCCGCGGCCCGTGACGGTCCCGTCCGCCCCGCGCCCGTCCGGCGCGTCCGCACGCAAGGGAGCCGCCCGCATGCCCCAGGCCGATCTCGTCTTCACCCGAGGCCCCGTCCTCACCCTGGATCCGGCGCGGAGCCGGGCCACCTCGCTCGCCGTGACCGGCGAGCGGATCACGGCTGTCGGCCACGACGAGGTGCGCGAGCTGATCGGGCCGGGCACCGAGGTGGTGGACCTGACGGGGAAGCTGCTGCTGCCCGGCTTCCAGGACGCGCACGTCCACGCGGTGGGCGGAGGCAGCGAGTTGGCCGAGTGCGACCTCACCGAGAGCGTCGACGTCGCCGCGTACCTGGAGCGGATCCGGGAGTACGCCGAGGCCCACCCCGAGCGGGAGTGGATCACCGGCGGCGGCTGGTCGATGGAGAGCTTCGAGGGCGGTCTGCCGACCCGCCGGCTGTTGGACTCGGTGGTGCCGGACCGGCCGGTGCTGCTGTCCAACCGCGACCACCACGGCGCCTGGGCGAACACCCGGGCGCTGGAGCTGGCCGGGCTGACCGCCGCCACGCCGGACCCGGCGGACGGGCGGATCGAGCGGGAGGCGGACGGCACGCCGAGCGGCATGCTCCAGGAGGGCGCGACCGGTCTGGTCTCGCGGCTGGTGCCGGCGAGCACGGCGGAGGGCCGGCTCGCGGGACTGCTGCGGGCGCAGCGGCTGCTGCACTCGCTGGGCATCACCGGCTGGCAGGACGCCCTGCTCGGCTCCTTCAACGGCATGAACGACCCGTCCGACGCGTACCTGACGGCGGCGAAGGACGGTTCGCTGACCGCCCGGGTGACCGGCGCGCTGTGGTGGGACCGGGAGCGGGGCGCCGAACAGATCCCCGAACTGGTCGCCCGGCGCGAGGAGTTGGCCTCGGGACGGTTCCGGGCCGGCTCGGTGAAGATCATGCAGGACGGGATCGCGGAGAACTTCACCGCCGCGATGACCACCCCCTACCTCGACGGCTGCGGCTGCGCGACCGGCAACTCCGGGCTCAGCTTCGTCGACCCCGAGGCGCTGCGCGGCCACGTCGCCGCGCTGGACGCGCTCGACTTCCAGGTGCACTTCCACGCGCTCGGCGACCGGGCCGTGCGGGAGGCGCTGGACGCGGTCGAGGCGGCCGTCGCCGCCAACGGGCGGCGGGGCAACCGCCACCACCTCGCCCACCTCCAGGTGGTGCACCCCGACGACGTGGCGCGCTTCGCCGCGCTCGGCGCCATCGCCAACATCCAGCCGCTGTGGGCGGCGCACGAGCCGCAGATGGACGAGCTGACGATCCCCTTCCTGGGGGCGGAGCGGGCCGCCTGGCAGTACCCGTTCGGCTCGCTGCTGCGGTCCGGGGCGACCCTGGCGGCGGGCAGCGACTGGCCGGTCTCCAGCCCGGACCCGCTCGAAGGGATCCACGTGGCCGTGAACCGGCGCGACCCGGCCTCCCCGGACGAGAAGGTCTTCTACCCGGAGGAGCGCATCGACCTGCTCTCCGCCCTCACCGCCTACACCGCCGGGTCGGCGCACGTGAACGGCCACGACGACGCGGGCAGCCTGCTCCCCGGCCACCTCGCCGACCTGGTCGTGCTCGACCGGGACGTGCTGGCCGCGCCGCCGGAGGAGATCGCCGAGGCGCGGGTGGAGCGGACGTACGTCGGCGGCCGGCTGGTCCACGGCGACTGACCGGCCGCACCGGTACGGCTCCCCCAAGGGGCCGCGCCACCGCCGGAACCGCTCCCCCGGGAACCGCGCCGCCGGTACGGCTCCCCCAGGGGCCGCGCCTTCGTCCGTACGGCTCCCCGCAGGGGCCGCGCCGCCGCCGGTACGGCTCCTACGGGGACCGTACCGACGACGCCCGGACGTCGAGCCGGACCGGGACGAGCGCCCCGGCGGTCTCCCGCTCGCCCTGTTCGAGCACGGCGACGAGGTGGGCGACGCCCGCCTCGGCGACCGCGTCGGGGCGCAGGCTCAGGGTCGTCACCGGCGGCGCGGTGTGCACGGCGGTCTCGTCCTCGCTGACGCAGGCGAGGAGGAGGTCGCCGGGGACGTGGTAGCCGGTGCGGCGGGCCGCTTCGAGCACGAGCGGCGGGCTGGCCTCGGCGACCACGAACAGGGCGTCGGGGCGGTCCGGTCCGCCGGTCAGGGCGGTCTCCACGGCCCGGATCACCGGCCCGTTTCCGGCCTCCGGGACCCGTACCGCCCGCTCCGGCACCCCGTGCGCGGCGCACCACGCGCGGTGCGCCGCCGTCACCTCGCGGTGGAAGCGGGTGGTGCTGTCGGGGAGGACGACGACGGGCCCGCGGGCGCCCTGGGCGTGGAAGTGGTCCAGGGTCCGGCCGACGGCGTCGGCCGCGTCGACGTCCACCCAGTGGGCGCCCTCCCGGCCCTCCACGGACCGGTCGCTGAAGACCGGGATGCGGGCCGCGAGCAGGTCCTCGACGATCCGGTCGTCGGCGACCGGGTCGGCGACGACCACGGCGTCGAGGGGCAGTGCCGCCCACTCGCTCTGGAGCGATCCGGCGGGCAGCAGCACCACCGCGTAGCCGCGGGCGAGCGCGGTGGCGGCGGTGGCCCCGGTGAGCCGGGCGAAGTACGGCGACTCCAGGAAGGTCCAGGGGGTGTCGGCCAGCTCCCCGACGACGTAGCCGATCAGCCGGGCCCGTCCCGCGCGCAGCTGGCGCGCGGTGGCGTTGGGCCGGTAGCCCATGCGGCGGGCGGTCTCGCGGGCCTTCTCCCGGACCTCGGGGGAGAGCCGGCCGGTGCCGTTCAGGGCCGCCGAGACGGTGGTCTTGGAGAGGCCGGCCTCGCGGGCGACGTCGACGAGGCGGACCCGCGGGGCGGGCGGCGCGGGCCGGGCGGGCGGTCCGCCGCGCCCGGGGACGTACGTGTGCCCGGGCGCGGGTCCGGTGCGCCCCCGGGCCGCTCCGCCATGCTCTGAAGCTTCGCTCATGGGAGGGATGCTGCCACCCCTCCCACCTGTGCGAAACCGTTCCCGCAAAGTTCTCCCAACCCTTGTGCGGGAACGTTCCCGCATCAATACTCGCTCCATCCCCCAGCGCCCGTCACGACACCCGTAAAGGGGTGGGTCTGCATGCGCATGCCCAGATTCATCACGTTCGCCTGTACCGCCGCCCTCGCGGCATCCCTCGCCGCCTGCTCCGGGGCCACCCAGCCCCGCGCCGGCACCGGCGGCGGCGCGGGCTACGAGGTCACCCCGACCTCGCCGCCCGCCCAGGGACCCCTGGACTCCTTCACCTGGTCCCTGTACGCCGAGCCGTACACCCTCGACTACGCCCTCGCGTACGACTACCCGCCCAACACCGTCCTCGCCAACGTCTGCGAGCAGCTCCTGAGGGTCACCCCCGACCTCAGGATCGAGCCCGGCCTCGCCACCTCCTGGAAGCAGCCCGACCCGCGCACCTTCGTCTACACCCTGCGGTCCGGCGTCACCTTCCACGACGGCGGCACCATGACCGCCGACGACGTCGTCGCCTCCCTGAAGCGGCAGATGGACCCCGCCACCGGCTCCCCCTGGGGCTCGGCCTTCAAGACCGTCGAGTCGATCGCCAAGACCGGCCCGCTGGAGGTCACGATCCGGCTCGGCAAGCCCGACGCCCTCTTCCACGAACTGCTCGCCGCCTCCCCCGGCACCGTCGTCAGCGCCGCCTCCCTGAAGCGGGAGGGCAAGGACTACGGCACCCCCAAGGGCGCGCTGGACTGCACCGGCCCCTTCTCCCTGGAGAAGTGGGCCCAGGGCGACAGCATCACCCTCAAGGCCAACCCCCGCTACTGGGACCAAAAGCTCGCCCCCAAGGCGCGGTCCGTGAAGTTCACCTTCGTCGAGGACCCCGCCGCCCGCGCCAACGCCTTCCTCTCCGGCGCCGCCGACGGCGGCTACCTGGTGCCGTCCTCCTCCTTCGCGCAGCTCCGCGGCAGTGGCAAGGGCTCCCTCCTCTTCGGCCCCAACACCGCCGCCGCCGACCTCGCCGTCCTCGACTTCAAGGGCCCCCTCGGCGACCTGCGGGTCCGCCGGGCCCTGTCCATGGCGCTCGACCGGAAGAACATCGTCAAGGCCCCCGCCGGCGGCGTCGGCGTGCCCGCCAAGGCCCCCGCCGCGCGCGGCGCCTGGGCGCTGGCCCCCGAGAAGACCGCCGCCCTCTTCGACGCCCTGCCCGAGCCCGTCCAGGACGTCGCCGGGGCGAAGAAGCTGATCGAGGAGGCCGGCGCCGGCGGGCGGCGGATCACCATCGCCACCAGCTCCATGGCGCCCGAGATCAGCGTCGTCGCCAACGCCGTGCAGGCGGCCGGCCGCCAGATCGGCCTGGACGTCGTCCTCAAGCCGGTCTCCCCCGACGCGTACAGCAGCATCTTCGTCGACCCCGACGCCCGCGACGGCCTCGACCTGGTCATCACCAACGGCTACGACAACACGCCGGACCCGCTGGAGTTCTACCAGTACCTGCGCACCGGCGACTTCGGGAACTACGGCAACTGGTCCGACGCCTCCTACGACGTCGCCTTCGACCGCGCCAACAGCGAGTACGACCCCGCCAAGCGCGCCGAACTCACCGCGAAGGTCCAGGAGATCGCCCTGCGCGAGCTGCCCGTCATCCCCGTCTACGAGGCGCCCTACTCCGTCTTCCTCGGCAAGCGGATCACCGGCGCCCCCACCGGCATCGCCCAGCTCTACTACCCGTGGGCCGCGACGATCGGGGCGGCACAGAAATGACCCGCTTCCTCCTCGGCCGGCTCCTCGGCCTGGCGGCGGTGCTGTTCGTGACCTCGGTCGTCGTCTTCGGCACGATCCACCTCGCCCCCGGCGACCCGGTCACCTTCCTCCTGCACGGCCGCCCCGCGACCCCCGAGACCGTGGCGGCCCTGCGCGCCGAGCACCACCTCGACGACCCGCTCGTCACGCAGTACGGCAAGTGGCTCGGCGGCGTCCTCACCGGCGACCTCGGCCGCTCCGCCCAGTACCACCAGGACGTCACCGCCCTGCTCGGCTCCCGGCTGCCCGGCACCGCGCTGCTCGTCGGGTACGCCGCCCTGCTCGTCGCCGTCCTCGGCGTCGGCGCCGGCCTCCTCGCCGCGCTCCGCCCCGGCCTCCTCGACCGGACCGTCCTCATCGGCACCGGCATCGCCACCGCCACCCCGTCCTTCGTCCTCGCGATCGCGCTCGTCTCCCTCTTCTCCGTGCGGCTCGGCTGGTTCCCCGGACCCGGCGGCGGGGTCGCCGAGGGCATCGGGGCCCGGCTCCACCAGCTCACCCTGCCCGCCCTCGCGCTCGCCCTCACCTTCGCGGGACTGCTCGCCCGGGTCACCCGCTCGGCGGTCCTCGACGAACTGGGCCGCGACCACGTCGAGGTCGCCCGCGCCCGGGGCGTCCCCGGCCGGACCGTCGTCCGCCGGCACGTCCTGCGCAACGCCCTCGGCCCCGTCGTCACCGTCGGCGGCACCATGCTCGCCGGCCTCCTGATCAGCACCTCCATCGTGGAGACCGCCTTCGACGTGCCCGGACTCGGCTCGCTGCTCGTGCAGTCGGTCACCGCCCAGGACTTCGCCGTGGTCCAGGCCGTCACCCTGCTCAGCGTGGCCGCCTTCGTCCTCGTCAACCTCGCGGTGGACCTCCTGGTCCCGCTCATCGACCCCCGTCTCTCCCCCGGGGAAGGCTCCTCATGACCACCACCCTCACCACGGTGCCGCACCGCAGGCCGGGCCTGCGGCGGCTGCGCCTCCTCGGGCAGGGGCCCCTCTTCGCCGCCTCGGTCGCGGTGCTCGTCCTGCTCGTGCCGGCCGCCCTCCTCGCACCGCTGCTCGCCCCCTACGACCCCGAGGCGCTGGACCTCGGCGCGAGCCTGGTCGGCACCTCCGGCGACCACCTCCTGGGCACCGACCAGTCCGGCCGCGACATCCTGTCCCGGCTGCTGCACGGTGCCCGCACCGGACTCCTCGGCCCGCTCCTCGTGGTCGGCGTCTCCACCCTGCTCGGCACCCTGGTCGGCGTGGTCGCCGCCTGGCGCGGCGGCTGGGCCGACACCCTCCTGTCCCGCGCCATGGACCTGGTCTTCTCCGTCCCCGGCCTGATGCTCGCGATCCTGCTGGTCGCCGTCACCGGACCCGGCATGACCGCCCCCGTCGTCGCCATGTCCGTCGCCTACACCCCGTACGTGGGCCGGCTGGTGCGCGGCATCGCCCGCCAGGAGAAGGCCCGGTCGTACATCGAGGCGTACGTGGTGCAGGGCTGGTCCGGCTGGACGGTCTGCGTCCGCCACCTGCTGCCCAACATCGCGCCGACGGTCCTCGCCCAGTCCGCGATGAACTTCGGCTACGCCCTGATGGACCTGGCCGCCCTGTCCTACCTCGGCTTCGGCGTGCAACCGCCGACCGCCGACTGGGGCGCCATGATCAACGAAGGCCAGGGGGCCGTCCTCCAGGGCGCGATGCTGCCGGCCCTCGCGCCGTCCGCGTGCATCGTCCTCGCGGTCGTCGCCTTCGGCATCGTCGGCGAGGGGATCGCCGACCGGATCGCACGGCGGGAGAAGTGAACGCCATGACCACCGCCCCCGACACCCCCGTCCTGGAGATCGACGGGCTCGGCCTGCGGCTCCCCGACGACCGGGCCGCCCGCCCGATCCTGGACGGCGTCTCCCTCACCGTCCGGGCCGGGGAGACCGTCGGCCTCGTCGGCGAGTCCGGCTCCGGCAAGTCCGTCGCCTGCCGCAGCGTCCTCGGCCTGCTCCCCCGTGGCGCCCGCACCACCGGCCGGGTCCTGGTCGGCGGCGAGGACGTCCTCACCATGGGCCGGGCCCGGCTGGCCGCCCTGCGGGCCCGCGAGGTCGCCATGGTCTTCCAGGACCCGCGCGCCTCCGTCAACCCGCTGCGCCGGGTCGGCGACTTCCTCACCGAGGGCCTGCGCGCCTCCGGCACCCCCGCCGCCGAGGCCACCGCGCGCGCCGAGGAACTCCTCGACGCGGTCGGCATCCGCGACCCGCGCGGGGCCCTGCGCCGCCACCCGCACCAGTTCTCCGGCGGGATGCTCCAGCGCGTCGTCATCGCCGCCGCGCTCGCCGCCGAACCCGCCCTCCTGGTCGCCGACGAACCGACCACCGCCCTCGACGTCACCACCCAGGCCGAGGTCGTCTCGATCCTCGCCCGGCTGCGCGCCGAACGCGGCACCGGCATGCTGTTCGTCACCCACGACCTGGAACTCGCCTCCGCCGTCTGCGACCGGGTGTACGTCATGTACGCGGGCCGGATCGTGGAGGCCCGGTCCACCGGCGACCTGTTCGACCGGCCCCGGCACCCGTACACGGCGGGGCTGCTCGCCTGCACCCCCCGGATCGAGGCGGGCGCGCCCGCGCCCCGGCCCGTCCCGGGCCGCCCGGTGTCGCTCGCCGAGGCCCCGCCCGGCTGCTCCTTCGCCGCGCGCTGCGCGCACGCGGTGGCCCGCTGCACCGAGGAGAAGCCCGAACCGGCACGCCACGGCGACGGGTTCGCCGCGTGCCACCGCGCCGACGAAGGGATCGCGCTGTGACGCCGCCGAAGGAGCGGGGCCTCGTCGTCGAGGGCCTGCGCAAGCGGTACGGGAACCACCTCGCCGTGGACGGCGTGTCGTTCACGCTGCCCGCCGGCGGCTCGCTGGCCGTCGTCGGCGAGTCCGGCAGCGGCAAGACGACCACCGTGCGGATGCTCGTCGGCCTGGAGCGCGCCGACGGCGGCACCGTCCGCCTCGACGGCCGGGACCGCTCGGCCCGCGCCCGCGGCCGCGCCGAACGGCTGGCCCGCGCCCGGGAGATCCAGATGGTCTTCCAGGACCCCTATCTGTCGCTCGACCCGCGCGTCACCGTGAGCGGCTGCCTGGACGAGGTGCTGCGCCTCCACACCGGGCTGGACGCGGCCGGGCGCCGGGCCGGGGTCACCGACCTCCTCGACCGGGTCGGACTCGGCGCCCGCGAAGCGGCGGCCCTGCCGCGCGGCCTCTCCGGCGGCCAGCGCCAGCGCGTCGCGCTCGCCCGCGCGCTCGCCGTCGAACCCCGGGTCCTGGTCCTCGACGAGGCGGTCGCCGCCCTCGACGTGTCGATCCAGGCACAGATCCTGGACCTGCTGCGGGAGATCCGCCGCGAGGCCGGCATCGGCTACCTCTTCGTCACCCACGACCTGGCGGTGGTCCGGCACGTCGCCGACGACGTGCTGGTCCTCAAGGCGGGCACGGTGGTGGAGTCCGGCCCGGTGGACCGGGTGCTCGACAGCCCGGAACACCCCTACACCCGCCTCCTCATGGACTCCGTCCCCCGCCGCGGCCGGCTGCCGCTCGGCTGACGGGCGACGGCCCCGGGGAGGGCTGGGCGGCGCGGGGGCGGCCGGGGGGACGAGCACGGGGGGCTCGTCCCCCCGGCCGCTCCCGTTCCCTTCGGCCGTGTCCGGTTCCGGGCTGCTCGCATCGTGGGCCGGCGGGTGTCCGGCTGGTGGGCATCGTAGTGGCGGATCTCCCGGCCCCGCCCACGTCCTCGCAGGTCAGAGCCGTACGCGTACGGCCTCCGGTGGCGCAATACTGCCGCAACACCATCCGGGCCGCGCCCCGGTTACGTTCCCTGCCATGCCCGCCGAACGCACTCCCGCCGCCCTCCCGGTCGCCGCCGCCCGCCGTCGCCGGCTGCGCGCGGACCGGGCGCGGCAGCTCGCCGACCTGCTGCGGCACCAGATCCTCACCGGCGCGTTCCCGCGCGGGGTGCTGCCCCTGGAGGACGTGCTCGCGGCCGACCACCACGCCAGCCGCAACACCGTGCGCCAGGCCCTCGACCTGCTGCGCGGCGAGGGCCTGGTGGAGCGGCAGCCGGGGGTGGGGACGGTCGTCGTCGGCGAGAAGTACCCGCACGGCCTGGACCGGCTCCAGGGGCTCGCCGAGATCCTGCGCGAGCACGGCCGGGTCACCAACGAGGTGCGCAACCTCGGCCCGGTGCGGGCGCCCGGCCCGGTGGCGCACCGACTGGGCCTGCCGGACGACGCCGACGTGCTGTGCGTCGAGCGGCTGCGCCGGCTGAACGGGCTGCCGCTGTCGCTGGACCTGTCGTACCTGCCGATGGACGTCGGCGGTGAACTCCTCGGCTGCGACCTGGAGAACACCGACGTGTTCCGGCTCCTGGAGCGGCTGACCGGCGGGCCCCTCGGCCACGCCGACATCACCCTGGAGGCGGTGAACGCCGACGCGCACGCGGCGGCCGTGCTCCAGGCCCCGCGCGGGGCCGCCCTGCTGATGCTGGAGCGGCTCACCCATCTGCCCTGCGGACGGCCGGTGGACCTGGAGTTCATCCGCTTCCGCGGGGACCGCATCACCATGAGCGGCGTGCTCCGCCGCTCCCCCTGATCCCCCTGATCCTCCTTCCTCCTGATTCCCCTTCTTCTCTCCCCCGGAGCCCGCCATGCCCCTGGTGCCCCAGCGCGCCGACGTGCCCGTGACCATCGACGAGTCCCGGTGCATCGACGGCTGCACGCTCTGCGTCGACATGTGTCCGCTGGACTCGCTGGCCATCCGCGAGGAGGACGGCAAGGCGTACATGCACGTCGACGAGTGCTGGTACTGCGGCCCGTGCGCCGCCCGCTGCCCCACCGGCGCGGTGACCGTCAACATGCCCTATCTGCTCCGGTGAGCACTTCCGTGAAAGGCCGAACTCCCATGCGGGGAAAGAGAACCGCCCGCCGTCCGCTGCTCCTGGCGGCGGTGCTGCCGCTGCTGCTCGCCACCGCCTGCGGCGGGTCCGCGGGGGCGGACGGCGCGGACGGCCGGACCGTCACGGTGACGGTCGGCTACCAGTCGAAGACCATCAACACGGTGACCGCCGGAACCCTGCTCCGCTCCCTCGGCTACTTCGAGGAGGAGCTGAGGCGGCTGGGCCGCGCGGACGGGACCGCGTACCGGGTGGTGTGGCAGGACTACGCGACGGGGGCGCCGATCACCGCACAGATGACCGCCGGGAAGATCGACATCGGGTCGATGGGCGACTTCCCGCTGCTCCTGAACGCGGCCCGGGGCCGGCAGCTCGGCGAGCCGACCCGGCTGGTGTCGGTGACCGGCTACAACCTCGCGGGCGGCCTCAACACCGTGGTGGTGAAGCCGGGTTCAAAGCTGCGGACGCTCGCGGACCTCAAGGGCCGGAAGGTGTCGACGAGCGTCGGCTCGGCCGCCGACGGCACCCTCGTACGGGCGCTGCGGCGGGCCGGGCTCGACCCGGCGAAGGACGTACGCAAGCTCAACCAGCAGCCCAGCGTGGGCGCTTCGGCGCTCTCGGCGGGCAGTGCGGACGCCCTGTCGCAGTTCGTCGCCTGGCCGGGGCTGCTGGCCTTCCAGGGGAAGGCGGAGGCGCTGTACGACGGCGCGGAGCTGAACCTGCCGACCTTCCACGGGGTCACCGTGCGCGAGGAGTTCGCGAAGGAGCGGGCCGGGGTCCTGGACGCGTTCCTGCGGGCCCAGCGGCGGGCCACCGACCGGCTGCGGGCCGAGCCGGTGGCCTCGGCCGAGTCGGTGGCGAAGGAGACGGGGCTGCCCGCCGAGGTCGTCTACCTGTACAACGGCGCGCACGGCGCCGCGACCTTCGACCCGGAGCTGCGGCCGGAGCTGCTGGCCGCGCTGAAGGAGGACGTGCCGGTCCTGGAGGAGGCCGGGCTGGTGTCCGGCGTCGACGTGGACGCCTTCGCGGACCCGGCGCCGCTGCGGCGCGCGGTGACCGCCGCCGCGCTGCCCCGGGCGGGCGCGGCCCGCTCCGAACTGTGGCCGCGCGGGGCGTCGGCGACGCGTTCCTTCGCGGAGCCGGGCGCGCTGCTGAAGGCCCTCGCGGCGGCGCCTGCGGGCTCGGTGCGGGCGGCGTACGTGCCGGACGCGGTGACGGGCACCCCGTGGTTCGCGGACCGCGCGGTGTGGGTGTCCGACGGCTCCGGGTGGCGGGCCTTCGTCACGCGGGCCGGGGCCGGGCGGTGGGCCGCCGCGCACCCGGGCGCCCGGATCGTGCCGTACGCGGACGCCGTGCGGGCGGCGTCGTGAGCGCGGGGCGGCGGCTGGTGCGCGCCGGGTCGCTGCTGGCGGCGCTGGGCGCGTGGCAGCTGCTGACGGCGTACGACGTGAACCTGTGGCTGCGCTTCGAGCAGTTCCCGACCGTGGCCGAGGTGGCGCGGGCGTTCGCGGAGCGGGCGGGCACGGAGGCGTACTGGCAGGACCTGGGGTCCAGTCTGCGCCGGATCGTGACCGGCTTCCTGCTGGCGGCGGTGCTCGGGGTGGCCGCCGGGACGGCGGTGGCCCGCTCGCGGTGGGCGGCGGACCTGCTGGGGCCGCTGGTGGAGGTGGTGCGGCCGGTGCCGGCCATCGCCCTGGTGCCGGTGGCGATCCTGCTGCTGCCGACGAACGAGCAGGGGATCGTCTTCATCACCTGCGCGGCGGCCTTCTTCCCGGTGCTCGTCGCGACCCGGCACGCGGTGCGGGCGCTGAGCCCGGTATGGGAGGAGGCGGTCCTCACGATGGGCGGCGGCCGGGCCAGGGTGCTGTGGTCGGTGGTCCTGCCGGGCGCCCTGCCCGGGGTGTTCGGCGGGCTGTCGATCGGGGTCGGGGTGGCGTGGATCTGTGTGATCTCGGCGGAGATGATCTCCGGCGAGTACGGGGTGGGCTACCGCACCTGGCAGGACTACACGGTGGTCGACTATCCGGGCGTCTTCGTCGGCATGGCCACCATCGGGGCGCTCGGGCTGCTGACCTCCACGGTGGTGGAGGCGGCGGGGCGGCGGATCACCGCCTGGCTGCCGCGCGTCCCGGACCGGGCCGGTCCCGCCGTGCCCCGTCCGCCGCGCCCGTCCCGTCCGCGCCCGCGCCGGGCGCCCGAGCCGCCGTCCGCCGCCGCTTCCGCTTCCGCGCGGGAGGTCCCCGTACCCGAGAAGGAGCCGGTTCCGTGAGCCGTACGCCGTTCCCCTCCCCCGCCGTCCCCCTCCCGGAGAGCGGCGGCGGGGCCGCGCTCGCCCTGGAGGGGGCGCTGCTCGGGCACTCCGGCGGGCCGGCCCCGGTGGGGCCGCTGGACCTGCGCGTCGCGCCGGGCGAGGTGCTGGCCGTGGTCGGGCCGTCCGGCTGCGGCAAGACGACCCTGCTGCGGACCCTCGCCGGGCTGCTGCCGCCGCTCGGCGGGCGGGTGCTGTGCGACGGGGAGCCGGTGCGCGGGCCCGGCGGCGACCGGGCGCTGGTCTTCCAGCACGACGCGCTGCTGCCCTGGCGCACGGTGCGGGGCAACGTCGAACTGCCGCTGGCGGTCCGGGGCGTGGACCGGGCCGGGCGGCGGCGCGCGGCCGACGGGTGGCTGGAGCGGATGGGGCTGGCAGGGCACGCGGCGCGGTGGCCGCACGGGCTGTCGGGCGGGCAGCGGCAGCGGGTGCAGCTGGCCCGCGCGCTGGCCGGGCGGCCCCGGGCGGTGCTGATGGACGAGCCGTTCGGCGCGCTGGACGCGCACACCCGCACCGGGATGCAAGACCTCCTCGTGGAGATCCTGCGCGGCACCGGCGCGACCGTCGTCTTCGTGACGCACGACGTGGACGAGGCCGTCCACCTGGGCGACCGGATCGCCCTGCTGCCGTCGGGCGGGGTGCTGGACGTGCCGCGCCCCCGGGACCGCGCGGCCGCCGGTGATCCGGCGACCCGGGCGCTGCGCCGCCGCGTCCTCGACTCCCTCTGAGACGAACCCCGTTCACCCCCCTCTCTGCCGGAAAGGCCCGCCGTGTCCTCCCCCCTGACCTCCGTCCCCGCGCTCGCCGACGCCCGCGAGTTCTCCTGCGACGTGCTCGTCGTCGGCGGCGGCACCGCCGGCACGATGGCGGCGCTGACCGCCGCCGAGCGCGGCGCCGACGTCCTGCTCCTGGAGAAGGCGCACGTGCGGCACTCCGGCGCCCTGGCCATGGGCATGGACGGGGTGAACAACGCGGTGATCCCCGGCCGGGCCGACCCGGACGACTACGTCGCCGAGATCACCCGCGCCAACGACGGCCTGGTGGACCAGTCGACGGTCCGTCAGACGGCGCTGCGCGGCTACGACATGGTGCGGCGCCTGGAGTCGTACGGGGTGAAGTTCGAGAAGGACGAGCACGGCGCGTACGCGGTGCGGCAGGTGCACCGCTCGGGTTCGTACGTGCTGCCGATGCCCGAGGGCAAGGACGTGAAGAAGGTCCTGTACCGGCAGCTGCGGCGGCGGGAGATGCGGGAGCGGATCCGGATCGAGAACCGGGTGATGCCGGTGCGGGTGCTGACCGCCCCGGAGGACGGCCGGGCGGTGGGGATCGCCGGATTCCACACCCGTACGGGCGAGTTCGTGGTGGTCCGGGCCGGGGCGGTGATCCTGGCGACGGGCGCCTGCGGCCGGCTGGGGCTGCCCGCCTCGGGCTATCTGTACGGCACCTACGAGAACCCGACGAACGCGGGCGACGGGTACGCGATGGCGTACCACGCGGGGGCGGCGCTCACCGGCATCGAGTGCTTCCAGATCAATCCGCTGATCAAGGACTACAACGGGCCCGCCTGCGCCTACGTGGCCAATCCGTTCGGCGGCTACCAGGTGAACCGGCACGGCGAGCGGTTCGTGGAGTCGGACTACTGGTCGGGGCGGATGATGGCCGAGTTCGCGGCCGAACTCGCCTCCGACCGGGCGCCGGTGTACCTGAAGCTGAGCCATCTGCCGGAGGAGACGATCGGGGCGGTCGAGTCGATCCTGCACTCGACGGAGCGTCCGACCCGGGGCACCTTCCACGCGGGCCGGGGGCACGACTACCGCACCCACGACATCGAGATGCACATCTCGGAGATCGGCCTGTGCGGCGGCCATTCGGCCTCCGGCGTGCGGGTGGACGACCACGGCCGCACCACGGTGCCGCGCCTGTACGCCGCCGGTGATCTGGCGTGCGTGCCGCACAACTACATGATCGGGGCCTTCGTCTACGGCGACCTGGCGGGCGGGGACGCGGCCCGGTACCGGGCGTACGGGGGCACGCTGGACCGGGCGCAACTGGAGGAGGCGCACGCGCTGGTCTACCGGCCGCTGCTCCACCCGGACGGGCCGCCGCAGCCGCAGGTGGAGTACAAGCTGCGCCGGTTCGTGAACGACTACGTGGCGCCGCCGAAGTCGGGGGCGAAGCTGTCGCTGGCGGTGGAGGCGTTCGAGCGGATGGCGGACGAGATCGCGGGGATGGGCGGGCGGACGCCGCACGAGCTGATGCGGTGCGCGGAGGTGTCGTTCATCCGGGACTGCGCGGAGATGGCGGCCCGTGCCTCGCTGGCGCGGACCGAGTCGCGGTGGGGTCTCTACCACGAGCGGCTGGACCATCCGGAGCAGGACGACGCAAAGTGGCTGTACCACCTGGACCTGCGCAAGTCGGCGTCCGGGGCGATGGAGTTCACGGCCCGGCCGGTGGAGCCGTATGTGGTGCCGGTGCCGGAGTTCGCGCCGCCGGGTGGTCCGGAGCGGCCGCTCGGCGAGGTGGCGCTGGTGCCGGTGGCGACGGCGGGCCCGCGCGAGGCGCCGCCGGCGGCGCGCCCGGCGGACCGGCCGGACCCGCTCCCGGCCTCCGGTCCGGTGGCGGCCGGGCCGGGCCCCCGGCTGCTCGGGCTGCTCGCGCTGGCCGAGGACTCTCCCGAACTCGGCTTGCTGGAGCCGTATCTGACGGATCGTGATCCCGAGGTGCGGGCGGCGGCCGTCGCCGCCTTGGCGGAGACCGCGCCGGCCGGGACGGGCACCGCCCTGGCGGCGCGGCTGCGGGACGGGGACGCGGCGGTGCGGGCGGCGGCCGTCGGGGCGCTGCGCGAGCTGGCGGAGGTGCTGGACGGCGGCGCCGGGCTGGCGGCCGGGCTGCGGGCCGCCCTGGACGTGCCCGACGCGGCGGTCCGGGCGGTGGCCCTGGAGGTACTGCGGGCCCGGCGGCTCGGCGACGCCGGGGGGTACGCGGCGGCGCTGGCCGACACGGCGGTGGAGGTCCGGCTCCAGGCGGTCCGGGGACTGGTGGCGGTGGACGCGACCGCCGTCCTGGCGGAGGCCGCGGCCGATCCGGCGCGCGAGGTGCGGGTGGCGGTGGCGAAGGGGCTCGCGGCCGTGTCGGCCCCGGCGCCGGAGCCGCTGGTCCCGCTCCTGGACGATCCCGATCCGCTGGTGCGCGGGGCGGCCTTCGGGGCGCTGGCCTCGGCGGGCTGCCCGGAGCCGCTGGCCGCGCGGGCGGCGGCCGGGCTGGACGATCCGGCGTGGCAGGCGCGGGCGGGCGCGGCGGCTGCGCTGCGGGCCGCGGCGGCGGGCCGGGCGGTGCCCGCGCTGGCGAAGGCGCTGGCGGACCGGAACGCGGACGTGCGCAAGGCGGCGGTGCTGGCGCTTCTGGCGCACGCGGCGGAGCCGGGGGCGCGGGACGCGCTCGCGACGTCGGCGGCCGATCCGGACGCCGACGTGCGCGCCTACGCGGCCCGCGCGGCGGCCTCCTGAGCACCGGGGCGGGGCCGGCCGGGTGAAGCGGGGTGTGCCGGGCGGCGGGCCGGGGAAGGCGCGCGGCGTGGCGTCCGGTCGGCGGGCGCCCGGGTGAGGAGGTGGTCCGGTGACGGGCCCGACGACGGCGCGGGCGCTGGGCGCGCCGTGCTGGCTGAGTCTGGCGGCGCGGGATCTGGGCGCGGCGGAGCGGTTCTACGGGGCGGTGCTGGGCTGGTCGTTCCGGCCGGGCGAGCCGGGCGCGGGGGCGCCGTACGCGGTGGGTGAGCGGGACGGGGTGCCGGTGGCGGGGATCGCGGCGCTGGCGGCGGAGCTGGCGGTGCCGGTGGCGTGGACGGTGTTCTTCGCGGTGGAGGACGCGGGCGCGGCGGTGGCCCGGATCCGGGAGCGGGGCGGGACGGTGGGGGTGGGTCCGGTGGCGTATCCGCCGCGGGGCCGGGCGGCGCTGGCCACGGACCGGGACGGGGCGGCGTTCGGGGTGTGGGAGGGGCGGCTGGTGGACCGCTGGCAGGTGGGTGAGCGGGGCGCGCCGGCCTGGGTGGAGCTGCACACGCGGGACGCGTTCGACGCGGCCGTCTTCTACGGCGGGGTGCTGCGCTGGGCGGACGGCTCGCCGGGGTGCTGCGAGACCTCGTACGAGGAGGACCGGGTGGTGCTGCGCCGGGCGGGGGTGGCGGTGGCGCGGCTCGACGGCGGGCCGGTGGAGGCGGCGTCGCCCCGGCCGCAGCTGCGGCCCCGCTGGCTGGTGCGGTTCCGGGTGCCGGACGTGGCGGCCTCGGTGGCGGCGGTGACGGAGCACGGCGGCGCGGTGGTGCCGGGCGGCGAGTGGGGCGGGGCCCGGGAGCCGGAGGAGGCGGACGCGGCCGGCCGGGTGGTGGTGCGCGACCCGGACGGAGCGCTGTTCACCCTGGAGGCGGCCGGGACGCCGTGAGCGGTACGACCCCCGGGACCGGGGTCTCGTGAGCCGTACGGGTGACGGGGCCGGGGCCTCGCGGGCCGTACGGCCGGGTCGTGCGGGAACGGCGTGGCCGGTACGGGTACGGGGTCGGAGCCCCGCCCCCGTACCGTTCGGTCAGGCGGCGCGGGCGGCCTTCTCCGGGGCGGGGGCCTCGGCGGGGGCGCCCGCCGGGGTGTGCCGGGCGGGGATGAGGGCGGCGGTGAGCGAGGCGAGCAGGGCGACGCCGGCGCCGATGAGCATGGCGGCCCGGAAGCCGTTCTCGGAGGGCAGCGCGTGGCCGCCGAAGGGGGTGGTCATCTGGGCGAGGACGACGCCGATGACGGCGGCGGAGACCGAGGTGCCGATGGACCGCATGAGGGTGTTGAAGCTGTTCGCGGAGGCGGTCTCCTCGGTGGGGACGGAGCCCATGATGAGGGCGGGCATGGCGCCGTAGGCGAGGCCGACGCCGGTGTTGCAGACGAGGGTGACGACGAGCAGGCCCCCGGTGGTGCCCATGAGGACGAGCGAGGAGGCGTAACCGGCGGAGATGACGAGGGCGCCGACGGCGAGGGTGACCTTCGGGCCGCGGGCGGCGGACAGCTTGGCGCCGAGCGGGGCGAGGATCATCATCGCGAGGCCGGCGGGGGCCATCCACAGGCCCATGGCCAGCATCGACTGGCCGAGGCCGTAGCCGGTGGCCTCGGGGAGCTGGAGCAGCTGGGGGACGACCAGGGACTGGGCGTACATGGCGAAGCCGACCAGGACCGAGGCGAGGTTGGTGAGCAGGACGACCGGGCGGGCGGTGACGCGGAGGTCGACGAGCGGGTCGCGGGTGCGCAGCTCCCAGAAGCCCCAGGCGAGCAGGACGACCGCGGCGGCGGCGAAGAGGCCGAGGGTGGTGCCGCTGCCCCAGCCCCAGCCGGCGCCCTTGGAGACGGCGAGGAGGAGGGCGATCAGGCCGGCGCCGAGGCCGAGGGCGCCGGGCAGGTCGAAGCGGCCGGGGGCGGGGTTGCGGCGGCCGGCCGGGACGACGCGCCAGATGAGGAGGGCGACGGCGGCGGAGAGGCCGGCGGCGACCCAGAAGAGGACGCGCCAGCTGGCGTTCTCGGCGACGGCGGCGGAGAAGGGCAGGCCGAGGGCGCCGCCGACGCCCATGGAGGCGCTCATGAGGGCGATGGAGCCGCCGAGCTTCTCGGGCGGCAGGACGTCGCGCAGCAGGCTGATGCCGACGGGGACGACGCCCATGCCGAGGCCCTGGAGGGCGCGGCCGACGATCATCGGGAGGACGCCGTCGGAGAGGGCGCAGACGACCGAGCCGGCGATCAGCGGGACGGTGGAGGCGAGCAGGACGGTCCGCTTGCCGAGGGTGTCGCCGAGGCGTCCGGCGACGGGGGTGGCGACGGCGGCGGCGAGGAGGGTGGCGGTGATCACCCACGAGGCGTCGGAGGCGGAGGCGTGGAGCAGCCTCGGCAGGTCGCCGATGAGCGGCACCACGAGGGTCTGCATGAGTGCCGCCACGATGCCGGCGAAGGCGAGGACGCCGACGACGCCTCCGGGGCGTGCGTCGGTCTGGGCGCGGTCCACGGGTGTCTCCCTGGGTGGGTCACGAAAAGATGCTTGTGCATCATGCATACAGACTGCATGATGCACAAGTTGTGTATGATGCATATCGCATCGCCGCAGGGGAGAATGCCCCCATGGAGAAGCCCGAGGACAGCAGCGTGGAGCAGCCGGAGAAGCCGGGGGCGGCGCAGGCCACCGACCGCGTCGAGTTCGAGACGATGCTGCTCAGCCGGCACGCGCACCTCCACGCACCCCGCGCCAGGACCGGCGGCGGCGGTCTCGACCGCAGCGCCTACGTGCTGCTCACCCGCATCCGGATGGACGGGCCGATGTCCATCGGCCAGCTCACCGACGCCTTCGGGCTCGACGCCTCCACCCTCAACCGGCAGACCGCCGCGATGGTGCGGGCCGGGGTGGTCGAGCGGATCCCCGACCCGGACGGCGGGATCGCCCGCAAGTTCCGCATCACCGGGGAGGGCGAGCGGCGCCTGGAGGCCGACCGCTCCTTCAACATCGGCGGACTGGAACGGATCCTGGAGCACTGGCCGGCCGAGGACGTGACCCGCTTCGCGGACTTCCTGGAGCGCTTCAACCGGGACATCGAGCGGCTGGAGGGCCGCCCCTGGCCCCGGGCCTGACGCCCCGCCACCTCCCCCTCGGACCGACACCCCGGGCCCGGGCCCCTTCGGCCGGGCCCGCGCCCGTCCCTCCCCTCGAACGTCCGCTGCGCGGACACTTCCGTCCGCCTCCGCGCCAGCGCCGCGCGAACCCTTTACGCGCCCGTTCCGGGGAGGTAACTTCCCGGCGACGCAAGAACTTTCCGCAAGCTTCCGCAAACGCTTCCAGGAGTGCCGATCCCCGTTCCGCCCCGGCACCCTCCCGGACGCGCGCCCCCGTCTGGAGATCCGCATGCCCCCCACCCGTACCCGGCCGCGCGGGAGAGCCCTCGCGCTGCTCGGCGCCGCCGCCGGCGTCGTCGGCCTGCTGGCCGCACCGCCCGGCGCCCCGTCCACACCCCTCGCCGCCGACCCCGCGGCCGCCGTCGCGGACGCCACCGCGACCGTCTACTACTGGACCAAAACGAAGAACTGGTCCGCCTACAACCTCCACTACGCCCCCGACGGCGGCGCCTGGACGACCGTCCCCGGCACCGCGATGGAACCCGCCTGCGCGGACTGGGTGAAGAAGACCGTCAGCCTCGGCTCCGCCGCCGGCCTCCGGGCCGCCTTCAACAACGGCAGCGGCGTCTGGGACAACAACGGCGGTCGCGACTACGCCCTCGGCACCGGGAACATCACCGTCAAGGACGGCGTGGTCGCCCACTCCGACCCGTGCGCCGACACCCCGGAGCCCGCCGCGAAGAAGGCGACGGTGTACTACTCCTCCGCCTCCCTCGGCTGGTCGACGGTGAACGTCCACTACCAGCCGGCCGGCGGCTCCTGGACGGCCGTGCCCGGCGTCGGCATGACCGCCGCCTGCACCGGCTGGTGGAAGCGGGAGATCGACCTCGGCACCGCCACCACCCTCCGCGCGGCCTTCAACAACGGCAACGGCGTGTGGGACAACAACGGCGGCGCCGACTACGCCCTCCCGGCCGGCGTCTCCACCGTCCGGGACCGCGTGATCACCCCGAACGCCGCCGACCCCTGCGCCGCGACCCCGCCCGACACCCAGGCGCCGACCGCGCCCGCCAAGGTGACCGCGAAGGCCGACGGCGTCTCCGTCCTGCTCTCCTGGGACCCGGCCACCGACGACAGGGGTGTGGCGAAGTACCAGGTCACGCGAGTCGGCGGCAGCACCGGCACGGTGGTCACCGACGTCGCGTCGACGGTCTTCTCCGACACCGGCCTCGCCGAACGGACCGCGTACACCTACACGGTGAAGGCCGTGGACGCCGCCGGGAACACCTCCCCGGCCTCCGCCCCCGCCACCGCGACCACCGGCGACCGGCCGACCGCCCCCGGCAACGGCAAGCCGCTCGGTACCGACCCGCGCAAGGACCCCGTCTACTTCGTCCTCACCACCCGTTTCTACGACGGCGACACCTCCAACGACCGGGGCGGCAGCCAGCACGTGAAGTCGGGCAACGCGGCCAACGACGACCCCATGTTCCGAGGTGACTTCAAGGGCCTGGTCCAGAAGCTCGACTACATCAAGGGCCTCGGCTTCTCCGCCGTCTGGATCACCCCCGTGGTCCTCAACCGCTCGGACTACGACTACCACGGCTACCACGGCTACGACTTCTACAAGGTCGACCCGCGCCTGGAGTCGGCCGGCGCCTCCTACCAGGACCTCATCGACGCCGCCCACGCCAAGGGCATGAAGATCTACCAGGACGTCGTCTACAACCACTCCTCCCGCTGGGGCGCCAAGGGCCTCTTCACGCCGACCGTGTACGGCGTCCGGGACGCTCAGTGGAGCTGGTACTACGACGAGAAGCAGCCCGGCTTCGAGTACGACGGCCTGACCGTCGACACCAAGAGCGGCAAGTCGTACTACAACGGCGACCTGTGGTCCACGGCCGAGCCGCCCGGCAACACCTGCGTCAACTGGGGCAAGCCGACCGGCGGCAGGAGCCAGGAGGGGTACACCCTCTACAACTGCCAGTGGCCCAGCCCCACGTCCGGGATGTTCCCGAAGGCCCTCTACCACCAGTGCTGGATCGGCAACTGGGAGGGCGAGGACTCCCGTTCCTGCTGGATCCACGAGGACCTGGCCGATTTCAACACCGAGAACCCGGCCGTCCAGAACTACCTGATCGGCGCCTATGACAAGTACATCGACATGGGGGTGGACGGCTTCCGGATCGACACCGCCGTGCACATCCCGCGCACCACCTGGAACCGCCGCTTCCTGCCCGCCATCCGCGACCGGGTCACCCAGCGGCACGGCGCCGAGGCCGCGAAGAACTTCTTCGTCTTCGGCGAGGTCGCGGCCTTCGTCAACGACAAGTGGAACCGGGGCTCGGTCAACCACTCGGCGCAGTTCTACACCTGGAAGGAGCGCAAGGAGTACGACGCCGACGACGCCAAGGCCGCGCTGGAGATGTACGACTACGAGCAGCAGCGGGGCACCGGCGACCAGCCCACCTCCACCAACGCCTTCCTGAACGGCAACAGTTACCACGAGCCCGACCACAGCCGCTTCTCCGGCATGAACGTCATCGACATGCGCATGCACATGAACTTCGGCGACGCGCAGAACGCCTTCTCCAACGGCAAGGACTCGGACGACAGTTACAACGACGCCACCTACAACGTCGTCTACGTCGACAGCCACGACTACGGGCCGAACAAGTCGAGCGAGCGGTACGCGGGCGGCACCGACGCCTGGGCCGAGAACATGTCGCTGATGTGGACCTTCCGCGGCATCCCGACGCTCTACTACGGCTCGGAGACCGAGTTCCAGGCGGGCAAGAAGATCGACTGCGGGCCCACCTGCCCGCTGGCGACCACCGGCCGCGCCTACTACGGCGACCAGATCGAGGGCTCGGTCACCGCCTCGGACTTCTCGAAGGTCTCCGCCGCCTCCGGAGCCGTCGCCACCACGCTCCAGAAGCCCCTGGTCAAGCACGTCCAGCGGCTCAACGAGATCCGGCGCGCGATCCCGGCGCTCCAGATGGGCCAGTACTCCACGGAGGGCATCTCGGGCGGCATGGCGTTCAAGCGGCGCTACACCAGCGGCTCCACGGACAGCTTCGCGCTGGTGACGGTCTCGGGCGGCGCCACCTACAACGGCGTCCCCAACGGCACCTACACCGACGCCGTCACCGGTGACGTGCGGACCGTCTCCAACGGCACGCTCTCGGTCGGCGCGCCCGGCAAGGGCAACCTCCGGGTGTACGTCCTGAACGGCCCCGGGAAGATCGGCGCGGCGGGCCCCTACCTCAAGTAGGAACCCCCGCGCCGGGCACGGCCGGAGAGGGGGCGGACGAAGGAAATCCGCCCCCTCTTCGGCATGTTCAAGTCAAGATTCTGTTACGCGGACGGACATGTGCGACAGAAGTCTTCCCTCCACCCCCTCCCCTCTGGAATCTTGCGTCCACCCCACACACCACAGGGCCCGGCACGGCGCGACCCGCGCCACCGGGCCATCGGAGGACGCATGTTTTCCCAGATACCCGGCCGGCTCAGACTCCCGGCGGCCCTCCTCGGCGCGGCCCTGGCCCTGGCGGGCCCGGTCTCCCTCGCCCAGGCCGCCCCGCTCGACAACGAGCCGCTCGCGGCGCGCGCCCTGTCCCAGGCCAGGACCTCGGCGGCCGCGCCCGCCGCCTGGGCCGCCGGCACCCGCGCCTACCTGGTGATCACCACCCCCGGCGACACCACGGCTGTCCGCAACGCCGTGGCCGCCAACGGAGGTTCGGTCTTCTCGTCCTTCGACGCGATCGGCGTGGTCGTCGCCCACTCGACCTCCGCCTCCTTCGCCGCCACGATGCGCGGCGTCTCCGGCGTCCAGCAGGTCGGCGCGACCCGCACCTCCGACGTCCCGGCCGACGCCTACAACCCGGCGCTGCCCGCCAACCCGTCGCAGGCCACGGCCCCGACGACGGAGCCGGTCCGCTCGGACATGACCCAGATCAAGGCCGACCAGGCGTGGGCCGTCAACCCGGGCTCCGCCACCGTCAAGGTCGGCATCCTGGACACCGGCGTCGACGACCAGCACCAGGACCTGGCGCCGAACTTCAACGCCGCCGACTCGGTCTCCTGCGCCTACGGCAAGCCCGACACCCGGACCGGCGCCTGGCGCGACGTCGACCAACACGGCACCCACGTCGCCGGCACCGTCGCGGCGGCCAAGAACGGCAAGGGCGCCATCGGCGTCGCCCCCGGCGTGAAGATCTCCTCGGTGCGCATCGCCGAACCCGGCAGCACCCTCTTCTTCGCGGAGAACACCATCTGCGGCCTGATGTGGGCCGGCGACCACGGCTTCAAGGTCACCAACAACAGCTACTACACGGACCCGTGGCAGTTCAACTGCCCGGACAACCTGGACCAGGCGGCCATCCTGACCGGTGTGGGCCGTGCCCAGGCGTACGCCGACGGCAAGGGCTCGCTCCAGGTCGCGGCGGCCGGCAACTCCAACGTGGACCTGGCCAACAAGACCACGGACTCCTCCAGCCCCAACGACTCGACGCCGGTCACCCGGACGATCACCAACGCCTGCCTCGACATCCCGGCCGAGCTGCCGGGCGTCGTCACCGTCGCCGCCAACGGCACCAGCGGCTCGTCGAAGGCGTCGTTCTCCAACTACGGCCGCGACGTCATCGAGGTCTCCGCGCCCGGCGAGTCCGTCTACAGCACGATCCCCGGCGGCCGGTACACCTCGATGAGCGGCACCTCGATGGCCTCCCCGCACGTGGCGGGCGTCGCCGCCCTGCTGGCCAGCGCGAACCCCTCGTACACCCCGGCGGACCTGCGGGCGAAGCTCGGCGAGCAGGCGACCGACCTGGCCTGCCCCTCGGACGCCCGCTGCACCGGCACCACCGCGAAGAACAGCTTCTTCGGCGAGGGCCGGGTGGACGCGCTGAAGGCCGTCTCCGGCTCGACCACGCCGCCCACCGGCCCGTTCTTCGAGAACACCGCCGACGTGGCGATCGCCGACAACACCACGGTCGAGAGCCCGATCACCGTCAGCGGCGTGACCGGCAACGCCCCCGCGACCCTCAAGGTCGGCGTGGACGTCAAGCACACCTACATCGGTGACCTCAAGGTCGACCTGGTGGCCCCCGACGGCTCGGTCTACTCCCTGCACAACCGCACCGGGAGCAGCACCGACAACATCCTCCGGACCTACACCGTGAACGCCTCCTCCGAGGTCGCCAACGGCGTCTGGAAGCTGCGCGTCAGCGACAACGCCGGCGGCGACACCGGCAAGATCGACGCCTGGAACCTGACCTTCTGATCCCCCTGGCACCCCGAGAAGGGGCCGGAGCCACGCGCTCCGGCCCCTTCTCGCATGCCCGGCGCGGGACCCCGGGAAGAAAGTCCGTACCGGGGGGGTAGCCCGCACCGGACCCTTGCTATACGTTGCGTCTAACAAGCTTGCTAGACGCGATGTCTAACAAGCCTCGCGCAGCCCACGAGCCGACCGCGTGACCCAGGGAGCCGCACCATGGCCAGCAGCACCGTTCGCCCGGACGACCAGAACCACGACGACGTGGCCGAGCGACTGCTCCGGTCGGCCGCCAAGCTCAGCTACGACCCCGCCGTCGAGGTCGACTGGGACACCCCCCTCGACAAGGACTTCCACGGCCAGAGCCCCGAGTGGAACAGCCTCTACGGCACCGCGTACTGGAACGAGATGAGCGAGGAGCAG
Source organism: Streptomyces termitum (assembly GCF_014650175.1). Taxonomy (GTDB): domain Bacteria; phylum Actinomycetota; class Actinomycetes; order Streptomycetales; family Streptomycetaceae; genus Streptomyces; species Streptomyces termitum. The sequence continues at coordinate 35,584 of NZ_BMUL01000009.1, read as the reverse complement.
CGCAAGGAGCTGACCCGCCAGGAGTCCGCCTCCGTCGCCTCCACCGGCATCTGGTTCGAGATGATCCTCCAGCAGATGGTGCTCCGGGACATCTACCTCACCGACCACACCGACCCCCGCTTCCAGTGGGCGCTCACCGAGATCGCCGACGAGTGCCGCCACTCGATCATGTTCGCGCGCGGCTCCCAGAAGCTCGGCGCCCCCGCCTACCGGCCCAAGCGCTCCGTCCTCGAACTCGGCCGGTTCATGAAGACCGTCGGCTTCGGCGAGGCCGCCTACGCCGGCATCCTCGTCGCCGAGGAGGTCCTCGACGTCATGCAGCGCGACTGGATGCGCGACGAGCGGGTGGTCCCCTTCGTCCGGACCATCAACAACATCCACGTCGTCGAGGAGTCCCGGCACATGAAGTTCGCCCGGGACGAGACCCGGCGCCACCTCGCCCGCGCCTCCCGGGCCCGCCGCCACTTCCAGGCCCTGATCGTCGCCATCGCGGCGTACTACATCATCACCAGCCTGGTGAACCCCGAGGTCTACGTGCGGGCCGGCCTCGACCCCGAGCGCGCCCGCCGCGAGGCCGCCGCCAACGAGCACTACAAGTCCCAGCTGCGCGCCAGCTGCTCCGGACTCATGGAGTTCCTCGGCGACGTCGGCATGCTGACCCGCCCCGCCGTCTTCTTCTACCAGCGCGCCCACCTCCTCTGACCCCGACGAGCCGAGCCGAGCCGCCATGACCTACGCCATCACCCAGACCTGCTGCTCCGACGCCACCTGCGTCGCCGTCTGCCCGGTCAACTGCATCCACCCGACGCCCGACGAGCCGGACTTCGGCACCACCGAGATGCTCTACATCGACCCGAAGACCTGCATCGACTGCGGGGCCTGCGCCGACGCCTGCCCGGTCGACGCGATCTTCCCGGCCGACCGGCTGACCGGCCCCCTGAAGCGGTACGAGGAGATCAACGCCGCCCACTACGAGGGCCGCGAACCCGCCCCCGTCCTCGCCTCCCCCACCTTCCACCCCTGGGGCGAGCCCGTCTTCGCGCGCTCGCTGCCCTCCGACTTCGCGCCGCTGCGCATCGCCGTCGTGGGCACCGGACCGGCCGGCATGTACGCCGCCGAGGACCTGCTCCTGCACACCAACGCCGAGGTCACCCTCATCGACCGGCTGCCCGTCGCGGGCGGCCTCGTCCGCTACGGCGTGGCCCCCGACCACCCCGGCACCAAGGGCGCCGGCGACGTCCTCGCCCGCTTCCACCGGCACCCCCGGGTCACCGTCCGGCTCGGCGTCGCCGTCGGCCGGGACGTCACCGCCGCGGAACTCGCCGCCCACCACGACGCGGTCGTCTACGCCGTCGGCGCCCCCGCCGACCGGCGCCTCGGCATCCCCGGCGAGGACCTGCCCGGCAGCCTCTCCGCGACCGCCCTCGTCTCCTGGTACAACGCCCACCCGGAGACCGCCCCCGACGCCGTCGCCCTCGGCGCCGCCGAGCGGGCCGTGGTCGTCGGCACCGGCAACGTCGCCCTCGACGTGGCCCGCGTCCTCGTCTCCGACCCGGAGGCCCTGGCCCGTACCGACATCGCCGACCACGCGCTGGCCGCCCTGCGCGGCGCCCGGCCGCGCGAGGTGGTGCTGCTCGGCCGGCGCGGACCCGAGTCCGCCTCGTACACCGCCTCCGAACTCCTCGCCCTCAAGGACCTCCCGGGCGTCGACCTCGTCGTCGACGACCACGACCCCCGGATCGCGGCGGCGATCGGGGCGGCCGGGCCCGGCGACCGGGCCGCCCTCCTCGCGGACGTCGCCCGCGAGGCCGTCGACTGGTCGCGCGGCCCGCGCGAGGGCCGGCGCCGGATCGTGCTCCGCTTCCACTCCGCCCCCGAGGAGGCCCTCGGCCCGGACGCCGTGCGCGCGGTCCGCGCCGGCGGACCCGACGGGCCCGTCGAGATCCCGGCCGGACTCCTGGTCCGGGCCATCGGCTACCGGGGCGTCCCGCTCCCCGGCCTCCCCTTCGACGAGGCCACCGGCACCGTGCCGCACGCCGCCGGCCGGGTCGAGGGCGTGCCGGGCGCGTACGTCGTCGGCTGGATCAAGCGCGGCCCGTCCGGTGGCATCGGCGCCAACCGGTCCTGCGCCGCCGAGACCGTCGGCAGCCTGCTCGCCGACGCCGTCGACGGCCGCCTGCCCAGGCCCTCCGGCTCGGCGAAGGACTTCGCCCGGCTCGCCCGCGCCCGCAGCGGCCACCTCGTCGACGCCCGCGGCCTCGCCGCCATCGACCGGGCCGAACGGGCCCGGGGCGCGGTGACCGGCCGGCCGCGGGTGAAGCTCGCGACCGTCCCCGAACTGGTCGCGGCGGCCCGTCGCGGCCGCCGGCGCGGCCCGGTGGGCTGACCCGAGACCCCCACAGGAGAGAAGGGGCGCGCGGAGAAGACGCACCCCGGCCGGTGGCATACGGGGCGGGCGCGGGGGCACTCGCCCCGTATGACCACGGCCGGACGTGTCCACGGCGATGGCGGGTGCGGGGCGGCGGGTGCGGTGCCGCTCCACCTGGCGGTCGTGACGACGGGACCGGACAGGGAGCGGGAAAGAAGGGGAACGGGGCGTGCTGAGGTCCGGCCCGGGACGGCGGGCCGGCGTGGAGCGGAGGGCTTTGGCGGTCAGGCGGCGACGGCGAGCGGCCGGCGCAGCACGATGGCGTTCAGGCCGACCGCGAAGGGCGCGGTGTCCGTGAGCCCGAGGGCGAGGACCCGGTCCTTGGGCAGGTCCACCGCGACGTCCACGCAGAACGCGAGCGCGTGCAGGTCGCCGCCCGTCTCCTCGTCCTGGAGGGCGAAGAAGAGGTCGCGGTAGTAACGGGTGCGCTCGGGGGTCTCCTCGTAGAAGGAGAGTCCGGGCGTGCCCTCCTGCTCGGCGAGGCCGGTGAAGGCGGCGACCAGCTCCCGCTCCACGGTCCGCCAGTACCCGGCCTCCGCGCACTGGGGCGGCAGCGCCTGGCGGACCGCCTCCTTCAGCGAGAGGACCATGACGAGCAGCGGCGCGTGCTCCTTGAGGCCCCAACCGCGCACCATGCGGACGACGGTGCTGTCCGGGACGGCGGCGGCCGCCCGGTGGATGGCCTCGAAGTCGAAGTTGACGGTGGCGGGGGCGATCGCCTCCTGGAAGACGCGGTCGATCGACCGGGCCTCGTCGAGGCGGCCGGGCGCCACCTCGACGACGGTCCTGAAACTGGCGGCCAAGGGCTTCTCCTGTTCTCGCCGCCCACCGGTGTGGGCGCTGATCATCAGGAGGAGTATGCCGAGGGGGCCGGTCAGGAGCGGCGGCGGGGCTTCCCGCCGCGCGCGGGGCGGCCCGAGGCGCCCTTGGCGGGCCGGCCGCCCTTCCCGGCCCCGGCCTTCTGTCCGCCCCGGGCGGCGGGCTTCGCCCGCTTCGCGGACGGCTGGGGGTCCTTGCCGCCCTTCCCGGCCTCGGCCCGGCGGCCCCGGGTGCTGTTGACGGTCCGGCCCCGGACGATCCCGATGAACTCCTCCACCAGGTCGGGGGCCTCGTCGGCCCTCGGCCAGGAGAGCGCCACCCGGGACTGCGGGACGCCGGTGACCGTGCGGTACGTGAGGTCCTTGCGGTGGTGCAGGCGGGCCAGCGACTGCGGGACGACGAGCAGGCCGACGCCCGCGGCGACCAGCTCGATCGCGTCGGCGGTGGTCTCCGGCCGCTGGAGGGCGGGCAGGCCGGGCGGCCGCTCCCAGTCGAGGGTGTCGTCGAGCGGGTGCAGGACCAGCTCCTCCGCCAGGTCCTCCGGGGTCAGCTCCTCCGCGGCGGCGAACAGGTGGTCCTTGGGCACGACGACGACGCTCGTCTCCTCGTACAGCGGGATCGCGCTGAGGTCCTCGCCGTCGACGGGCAGCCGCAGCAGCGCGGCGTCCGCGTCCCCGGCGCGCAGCGCGGCGGGGGCCTCGGCGGGGGTGGCCTGGACGAGGACGAGGGGGACGTCGGGCAGCCGCTCGCCCCAGACCCGCACCCACTTCGAGGGGGTCACACCGGGCACGAAGGCGAGCCGGAAGGTCGTGGGGGCCGGGGTGGAGTCTGTCACCCGGCCAGGTTACCGGGCATCACGCCGACCGCCGTCGCGGGCCGGGGCGGGGGCGGAGGGGCTCCGGCGCGGGCGGCGTGCGGTCGCCCGCGCGAACAGGGATACGGCCGTCGGCGCGGACGGGATGCGGCCGTCGGCGCAGGTCGCGGGGCGGACCGGCGGGCCGGGCGGGGGCGGGTGTGGTCGGGAGGGGGGCCGCCGCTCGAATACCCTGGACACCATGACGTCGCACCAGAACTCCCAGACGATGAAGCCGGCCACCGCGGCCAAGAAGCTGGGCGTGTACCTCGAGGCCACCCCCGCCGATTTCCGGGAGGGTGTCGTCTCGCGCTCCGAGCTGAACGCGCTCCAGACCGACCCGCCCGCGTGGCTGAAGGAGCTGCGGCAGAACGGTCCGCACCCGCGCCCCGTGGTCGCGTCCCGGCTGGGCATCTCCATCTCCGGTCTCGCCCGGGGCGGCATCACCGAGCCGCTGACCACCGAGCAGATCGAGGCGCTGCGCGCCGAGGCGCCCGAGTGGCTGACCAAGGAGCGCGCCACGCAGGCCGAGGTCCGCAAGGAGACCGTCCGCATCAAGGAGCGCGACGCCCGCCGCGCCGCCGAGCGCGCGCAGGACGCCTGACGGTGCGCTGACCCCGACGGGGGACCTCCGGCGTGGCGGGGCGCCGGGCGAGGGAGGCATTCCCTCATGAACGAGGAGAGCGCGGGGGACGGCCGGCCGGTCGTCGCCGCCGTCGACGGTTCCGAGCACAGTCTGCGCGCCCTGTCCTGGGCGCTGGGCACAGCCGAGGCGCTGGGCGCGCCGGTGGTCGTGGCGCACGTCCGCTCCGAGGCGCTCCAGCTGGGCGCCGCCCGGATCGCCTCGCTGGGCACCGGGCCGGAGCCGCCGGACACGGTCCTGGACGCGGTGCGGACGGTGGTGGAGGAGCGCGGGCACACGGTGCCGGTGCGGTACGCCTCCCTGGACGGGGCGGTGACCGAGGCGCTGCCGGAGGCGGCGCGGGAGGCCCGGCTGCTGGTGACGGGGTCGCGCGGGCACGGCGGTTTCGCCACCCTGCTGCTCGGTTCGACCGGCCGGTCGCTGGCCGCCCGCTCGCCCTGCCCGCTGGTGGTGGTGCCGCACGCGGCGCGGAGCACCGCCCTGGACGGCGGGCCGCGCGGCGGGCGGGTGCTGCTGGGGCTGCATCCGGAGGAGACTCCGGACGAGGTGGTGGAGTTCGCGTTCGGGGCGGCGGAGCTGCGCGGCGCACCGCTGGAGGCGGTGACCGTGCTGCGGCTCCCGCCGTCCCCCGCCGCGCTGGTCGCGGCGCCCTCCCCGGCCCTCCAGGTGCCGCCGCCGCTGCCGCTCGCGGACGACACCGAGGAGCTGCTGGCGGAGGCCCGCCGGGAGCAGGCGGCGCGGCTGGACCCGTTCGCCGCGCGGTGGCCGGGGGTGGAGCTGGTGCGGACGGTGTCGCCGGGGGACGCGGCGGGGCTGCTGGTGGACGCCTCGGAGAAGGCGGCGCTGCTGGTCGTGGGCCGGCACCACCGGCACCGGATCGCGGAGCTGCTGGTGGGGTCGGTGGCGCACGCGGTGCTCCAGCACGCGGCCTGCCCGGTGGCCGTGGTCCCACCCGCGCCGACGCCCTGACCCGTACCGGCACTCTGACCCGTACCGGCGCCCTGACCTGTACCGACGTCCTGCCCCGTACCGACGTCCTGTGCCGGGAGTCCGGCGGGGTCAGGGGCGCAGGCTGGAGACGATCTCGGCGGTGGAGGCGACCCCGTCGTGGATGGTGGGGGCGACGCTGGTGCCGGCCAGGAAGAAGCCGAGCAGGACGCAGACGACGGCGTGTCCGGTCTTCAGCCCTCCGTTCCGCATGAAGATGACGGTCAGCAGGAGGAGCAGCACCACGACGGAGATGGAAACGGCCATTGCCCTCACGTCCTTCCTCTGCCGCAACGAAATGCGGCGTTCGGCCGACAGTGTGGCGTAACACGCGGTCCGTCCGGGTGTGTGGCGGGACGGCCGTTCGGGTGAGATCCGCCGGAGGGGGTCAGGCCATGGTGCCGGCCGGCAGGCAGTCCTTCCAGTCGACGGTGCGGTCGCACCAGCGGTCGAGCAGGACGCGGTCGTGGCCGACGGCGAGCAGTCCGGCGCCGGTCTCCGCCCGGTAGGTCTCCACGGCGGCGACGAGCGCGGCGGTGGTGGAGGCGTCGAGCATGGCAGTCATCTCGTCGCAGACCAGCCAGCGGGGGGAGAGGCTGAGCGCGCGGGCGAGGCAGGCGCGCTGGAGCTGGCCGTCGCTGACCTCGTGGGGGCGGCGGGTGAGCAGGTCGGGGGTGAGGCCGACGGCGGGGGCGAGTTCCGCGACGCGGTCGGCGGCCTCGGTCTTGCGGCCGGTGGCGCGCAGGGGTTCGGCGATGAGGTCGGCGAGGCGGAGCCGGGGGTCGGCGGCGGTGCGGGGCTGCTGGAAGACGACGCCGACGGCGGTCCGCCACGCGCGGGGGGCGCGGTGGCGCCAGGCGGTGACCTCGGTGCCGTCGAGGACGAGGCGGCCGGCGTCGGGCCGGTGGAGGAGGGCGGCGACCCGGGCGAGGGTGGACTTGCCGCAGCCGCTGGGGCCGAGGAGGCCGACGGCCTCGCCGGGGGCGACGGTGAGGGAGGCACCGCGGAAGACGGGGCGGCGGGGCTCGTAGCCGGCGGTGATGGCGTGGAGTTCAAGCACGGGGCCGCTCCGGGTGGTGGCAGGCGACGCCGGCGCGGAGCTCCGGGACGGTGGCGCACTGGTCGGTGGCGCGGGGGCAGCGGGGGGCGAAGGCGCAGCCCTCGGGGAGGGCGGAGAGTTCGGGCGGCATGCCGGGGATGGGGGTGAAGGCCCGTTCGGGGAGGGCGTCGAGGAGGCCGCGGGCGTAGGGGTGGGCGGGGCCCGTGGGGCCGAAGAAGCGGTGGGCGGGGGCGATCTCGACGATGCGGCCCGCGTACATGACGGCGACCCGGTCGGCGATGCGGGCGGCGGCGGTGAGGTCGTGGGTGATGAGGAGGAGGCCGCGGCCGTCGTCGGCGTGCCGGCGCAGTTCGTCGGCGGTGCGCTCGACGAGGTCGCGGTCGAGGCCGGTGGTGGGTTCGTCGGCGAGGAGGAGGGGGGCGTCGCCGATGAGGGCGAGGGCGGTGGCGGCGCGCTGGGCGAGGCCGCCGGAGAGTTCGTGGGGGTGGCGGTCGAGGTGGGTCGCGGGGAAGGCGGCCCGGTCGGCGGCGTCCTCGGCCGCCTTGCGGCGGGCGGTCCTGGGGGTGCCGGTGAGGGCCCGGACGGTCTCCTCCAGGTGGGCGCGGACGGTGCGGACGGGGGTGAGGTGGGCGGCGGGGCTCTGCGGGACGAGGCCGACGCGGCGGCCCCGGACGGTGCGGGCGAGGGTCTTCTCGTCGGCGGCGAGCAGGTCGGTGCCGTCGAGGAGGGCGGTGCCGCCGGTCTCGGCGTTGCCGGGGAGGAGGCCGAGGAGGGCGGAGGCGAGGACGGACTTGCCGCAGCCGGATTCGCCGACGAGGGCGAGGCACTCCCCCGGGGCGAGGTCGAAGTCGGCGTCGGTGACGGCGGCGACGGTTCGGCCGCCGCGCAGCCGGAAGCGGACGGTGAGGCCGCGGACGGTGAGGAGGGCGGCGTCGGCGCGTTCGGCGGTGACGGCGTCCAGGGCGCGTTCGAGGCGGGTGTTCACAGCATCAGCTCCGATCGGCGGCGCGGGTTGAGCCGGTCGCGCCAGACGCCCGCGAGGCCGGCGATGGCGAGGGTCGGGAGGATGAGGAAGAGGCCGGGGAAGAGGGTGGGCCACCAGTCGCCGGCGAGGAGGGAGGAGCGGGCGGACTGGACGAGGTTGCCGAGGCTGGCCTGGTGGCTGGGGAGGCCGAGGCCGAGGAAGGAGAGCGCGGACTCGTGCCACATGGCGTGCGGGACCATCAGGACGGCGGCGAGGCCGGCCTGCGGCAGGACGGCGGGCAGCAGGTGGCGGACGGCGACGCGGCGGCGGGAGGCGCCGCCGGAGACGGCGGCCTCGATGTGGGGGCGGGCGCGCAGCGAGAGGACCTCGGAGCGGACGATGCGGGCGGTGGAGAGCCAGTGGGTGACCGCGACGGAGGCGATGACGGGCCAGACGCCGGGCCGGAAGAGGGCGACGACGAAGATGCCGAGGAGGAGGTGCGGCACGGAGGAGAAGGCGTCGACGAGCCGCATCAGGGTGCGGTCGGTCCAGCCGCCGAGGGCGCCCGCGGCGGCGCCGACGGCGGTGCCGAGGACGGTGGCGACGAGGGCGGCGACGAGGCCGACGAGGAGGGAGATCCGCAGGCCGTAGACGCAGCGCAGGAGGAGGTCGCGGCCGACGTCGTCGGTGCCGAAGGGGTGGGCCCAGGAGGGCGGGAGGAGTTTCTTCGAGAGGTCGACGGCCTGTTCGTCGAGCTGGACGAGCGGGGGGACGAGGAGGACCGCGAGGAGGACGGCGCCGACGGTGAGGGCGGAGGTCCACAGTCGCAGGCGGTGGGTGCGGGGGTCAGCCATCGAAGCCCACCCTCGGGTCCGCGAGGCCGTAGAGGAGGTCGGAGAGCAGGTTGCCGAGGAGGACGGCGGCGGTGGCGAGCACGGTGAGGGCGGCCAGCAGCGGGAAGTCGACGGCGGTGGCGGCCTGGACGGTGGCGGCGGCGATGCCGGGCCAGCTGAAGACGGTCTCCACGAGGAGGGCTCCGGTGATGAGCTCGGGCACCCGGGAGCCGATGAGGGTGAGCATCGGGAGCATCCCGGAGCGCAGGGCGTGGCCGGTGAGGACGGTCCGTTCGGCGAGGCCGCGGGCGCGGGCGCCGCGCACCGGGTCCTCGTCGAGGGCGTCGCCGACGCCCTGGCGGACGTAGAGGAAGAACCACGGGAGCTGGGAGACGCCGAGGACGAGGGCGGGCAGGACGAGGTGGCGGGCGACCTGGTCGGCGGTGACGGTGTCGCTGGCGGTGTCGGTGAGCCCGCCGGCGGGCAGCACGCCGAGCTTGAGCGAGAAGAACCAGATGGCGAGGAGGCCGAGCCAGAAGGCGGGGGCGGCTTCCAGGGTGTAGGCGAGGGAGCTGACGGTCCGGTCGAGGAGGCCGCCGCGGCGGCGTCCGGCGAGGACGCCGAGGAGGGTGCCGAGGAGGATGGCGACGGCGAAGGCGGTGGCGGCGAGGAGGACGGACCAGCCGAGGCGTTCGGTGACGACGTCGGCGACGGGGCGGCGCATGACGCTGGAGTCGCCGAGGTCGCCGGTGAGGGCCGAGGTGAGCCAGTCCCACCAGCGGGTGAGGAGGGGCCGGTCGACGCCGAGGTTCTGGCGGAGCTGGTCGAGGTTCTCCTGCGAGGCGGTGAGGCCGGCGGTGCCGGCGTATGCCTTGACCGGGTCGAAGGGGGAGGCGTCGGCGACGGCGAAGACGGCGAGGGTGACGCCGAGGAGGACGGGGACGGCGGCGAGGGCGCGCCGTCCCGTCATCCGGGCCATGGCCCCCCAGGGGAGGCGGCGGTTCACTTCTTCGCGTCCCCGGTGTTCTTCGGCTTCCAGGACTCGACGTTCCACCAGGGGCCGGAGGCGAGGCCGTGGTCGTGCGGCTCGGTCTGGGTGGTGAGGGGGGCGCCCTGGGCGTCGGAGGCCCAGGAGTCGTTCACGACGTAGAGGTGGTCGATGTGGGTGAGGAAGGTGTAGCCGGGGTTCTTGACCAGTTCGCGCTGGACGGTGTCGTACGCGGCCTTGCGCGCGGCCGTGTCGCCGGTGCGGCGGGCCTCGTCCAGGGCGCGGTCGACGGTCTTGTTGTCGTACCAGGCCATGTTGTTGAAGCCGTCGCCGGCGAGCTCGGACTTGAGCAGGAGGTACTGGTCGAAGTCGGGGTCGCCGGGCGAGCCGCCGCCGGCGAGGACGGCGTCGCTCTTCATGCGGGGTTCGATGACCTCCCAGGTGCCGGCCTGGGTCTTGATCTCGATGCCGGCCTTCTTGGCGTCGGAGGCGTAGGCGAGGGCGTGGTCCTGGCGGAGCTTGTCGCCGGAGAGGTACCAGAGCGGGAAGGAGGCGCGGACGCCGTTCTTGGCGCGGACGCCGTCGGGTCCGGGCTTCCAGCCGGCCTCGTCGAGGATCTTCCGCGCGCCGTCGAGGTCGTGGCGGCGCTCGGTGCCCCGGGCGAACCAGGGGCTGCCGGTGGGGACGGGGCCGTAGGCGGGCTTGCCGGCGCCTTCGAGGATCTTGTCGACCATGGCCTGCCGGTCGACGGCGACGTCGAGGGCGCGGCGGACGGCGGTGTCGCCGGTGACCGGGTTGTGGGTGGGGAGGGTGACGGTGCGGTAGTCGTAGGTCTTCGCGGTGTACGTCGTACGGCCCTTGTCCGCGGCGAAGCCGGCGGCGAGGTTGGGCGGCAGGATGGCGGCGTCGAGGTCGCCGGCGCGGAGCCGGGTGGCGCGCACGTCGTCGTCCTTGACGACGGCCATCGTGAACTTCTTCACGGCGGGGGCGCCGTTCCAGTACGCCGGGTTGGCCTCGAAGGTGAGCTTCTCGCCCTTGGACCAGCCGGTGAGGACGTAGGGGCCGGTGCCGACGGGCTTGGTGGTGAAGGGCCCGGTGTTGACGTCCTGCCCGCCCGCGACGTGGGCGGGGGCGATGGCCTGGACCGTGCGCTGCGCGAAGGGCGCGTAGGGGTACTTGAGGCGGAAGACCACGGTGTCGTCGCCGACGGCGTCGACGCTCTTGAGGGCGTCGAGCTCGGTGCGGGAGGGGTTGTTGGTCTTCGGGTCGAGGATCGTCCGGTAGGTGAAGACGACGTCCCGGGCGGTGAAGGGCTTGCCGTCGCTGAAGGTGACGCCCTTGCGGAGGGTGTACGTGTAGGTGAGACCGCCGTCGTCGACGCGGGGCAGCGCGGCGGCGAGGGCGGGCTTCAGCTTCATGTCGGCGTCGAGGGCGAGGAGGCCGTCGAAGATCTTGGAGTTGCCGTCCTTGCCGTAGCCGAGGAGGGGGCTGAGGGTGTCGGGCTCGTAGGCGATGCCGACGACGGCGGAGTCCTTCGGCCCGCCGGAGCCGGCGGCGCCGGGGTTCGTGCAGGCCGCGGTCACGAGGGCGAGGGCCCCCGTGGCTATCGCGGCGGTCGCGCGGCGAACGGGTCGGGCGGCCATCGTGTCCACACCCCTTTTTGAAGATCGTCGGTTGTTGCGAAGACCTCGCAATTAAACCGCACGTAAAGGGGCGCGAACACAGGGGACCCTTACTTCCCCTGTTCAGAGCGGGTACGGCTCCGATCCCGACGGCCCCGGAAAGGCCCGGGACCGCCGTCCCGGAGGAACCGGGCCCGCCCGTCCGGAGCCGCCTCCCGGGGAAGCCGTGACCGGAGTGCGGGCCCGGACTCCGGGCCCGGGGGCACCCGTTCAGACCCGGCCTCCGGACCCGGGAGCACCCCGTTCAGGCCCGGCCTCCGGACCCGGGCCCGTCCGTTCAGGCCGGGGCCGGGAGGTCCGCCAGGTCCGCGACCACGTCCTGGTGGTGGCCGGCCGAGCCCAGCGCGAGCTGGTCCGCCTTCGCCCGCTTGAGCGCCAGGTGGGCCGGGTGCTCCCAGGTCATGCCGATCCCGCCGTGCAGCTGCACGCACTCCTCCGCCGCGCGGACCGCGACCCCGGAGCAGTACGCCTGCGCCACGGCCACCGTCAGCTCCGCGTCGGCCGCCCCGGCGGCGAGCGCGTCGGCGGCGGCGCGGGCCGCCGCCCGCGCGCCCACCACGTCGAGCCAGAGCCGGGCCATCCGGTGCTTGAGCGCCTGGAAGGAGCCGACCGGCCGGTTGAACTGGTGCCGCTCCCGGGCGTGCCGGACGGTCTCCTCCAGGCACCACTCGGCGAGCCCGAGCTGCTCGGAGGCGAGCAGTCCGGCCCCGGCGAGCAGGCCGCGCCGCACCGCCGCCCGCGCCCCGGCGGCCCCCGCCAGCCGGGTGCCGGCTGCGCCCCGGGCGTCGACGGCGGCGAGCGGGCGGGTGAGGTCGAGCGGGGAGAGCGGGGTGACAGCCGCCTCGACGGCGGGCACCGCGTACAGCCCGTCCGGGCGGGGCACCAGGAGGACGTCGGCGGCGACCGCGTCCGCCACGCCCCGCACCGGGGCTTCGGCCGGGACCGCGAAGAGGGCGTCCGCGCCGCGCGGCGCGGTGGTGAGGGGGGCGGCCAGGACGGCGGTCCGCTCCCCCGCCGCCAGCTCCGCGAGCAGCCCGGCGGCCGGCCCGCCGTCCCCGGCGAGCGCGAGCAGGGTCTCGGTCGCCACCACGGCACCGGTGAGGTACGGGGCCGGGGTCACCGCCCGGCCCAGCTCCTCCAGGACCACGGCGGTCTCCCGGTGGCCCGCGCCCTGGCCGCCGAGCTCCTCGGGGACGAGGAGTCCGGCGGCGCCGATGTCCCCGGCGAGCGCGGGCCAGAGCCCCGGCGGGTAGGGGTCGCCGGTCTCGATCCGGCCGAGGACCACCGGGTGCCCGGCCCGGTCGGCGAGCAGGGCGCGGACGGCGGCGCGGAGGGCTTCCTGGGTGTCGGAGTGCAGGAGGTCCGGCTCGTGGCTCATCGGGCGAGGTCCTTCCAGGGGACGTCCTTGTCGTCGCGGGGCTCCGGGGGCAGGCCGAGGACCCGCTCGGCGACGATGTTGAGCAGCACCTCGCTGGTGCCGCCCTCGATCGAGTTGCCCTTGGCGCGCAGATAGCGGTAGCCCGCGTCGCGCCCGGTGAAGTCGACCCGTTCGGGCCGGGTCATCGTCCAGTCGCCGTACAGCAGCCCGTCGTCGGCGAGGAGTTCGACCTCCAGTCCGCTGACGGCCTGGTGGAGCCGGGCGAAGCCGAGCTTCATGGCGCTGCCCTCGGGGCCGGGCTCGCCCGCGGCGAGCTGCTGGCGCAGCCGCTCGCCGGTGAGCCGGGCCACCTCGGAGTCGACCCAGAGGTCGAGGAGGCGGCGGTGGAGGGCGTGGGTGCGCAGTTCGGGACGGTCGCGCCAGACGGCGGCGGCGCGGCCGATCATGCCGCCCTCGCGGGGGATCCGGGCGCCGCCGATGGAGACCCGCTCGTTCATGAGGGTGGTCCGGGCGACCCGCCAGCCGTCGCCGACCGCGCCGAGGCGGTGCGCGTCGGGGATGCGGACGCCGGTGAGGAAGACCTCGTTGAACTCGGCCTCGCCGGTGAGCTGCCGGAGCGGCCGGACCTCGACGCCGGGGTCGGTCATGTCGCAGACGAAGTAGGTGATGCCCCGGTGCTTGGGCAGGTCGGGGTCGGTGCGGGCGAGGAGGATGGCCCAGCGGGCGGTGTGGGCGCTGGAGGTCCACACCTTCTGCCCGTCGACGATCCAGTCCCCGGTGGCGGCGTCGCGGACGGCGCGGGTGCCGAGGGCGGCGAGGTCGGAGCCGGCGCCGGGCTCGCTGAAGAGCTGGCACCAGACCTCCTCGCCGGTCCACAGCGGCTTCAGGAAGCGGGCCCTGACCTCGTCGGAGCCGTGCGCGAGGAGGGTGGGGGCGGCCATGCCGAGGCCGATGCCGATGCGGCCCGGGTCGTTGTCGGGGGCTCCGGCGGCGGCGAGTCCGGCGTCGACGGCGGCCTGGAGGGAGCGGGGGGCGTCGAGTCCGCCGAGGCCCGCCGGGTGGTGGACCCAGGCGAGTCCGGCGTCGAAGCGGGCCCGGAGGAAGTCGGTCCGGCCGGTAGTGGCGGGCGGGTGCGCGGCGAGCAGGTCGCGGACACGGGCCCGCAGGTCGGCGGCGTCGGTCACGGGCGGACCCCTTCCGGGAGGACGACGAGGCGGCCGGTGGTGGTGCCGTCGGCGACGCGCTGGACGGCGTCGGCGGCGCCCGCGAAGGGGACGCGCTCGGCGACGAGCGGCTTCACCGCCCCCTGTTCGGCCAGTGCGGTGAGGGCGCGGTGGCAGTCGAGGACGGAGGCCGGGTCGCGCTGGGCGTACAGACCCCAGTGGAGGCCGAGGATCGTGTAGTTCTTCACCAGGGCGTGGTGGAGGGAGGGGGCGGGGACGGTGCCGCTCGCGAAGCCGACGACGACGATCCGGCCCTCGAAGGCCACGCACTTGGCGGACTGCCGGTACGCCTCGCCGCCGACCGGGTCGTAGACCACGTCGGCGCCGCGTCCGCCGGTGGCGGCCTTGACGGCGGCGACGACGTCCTCGGCGTGGCGGTCGATCACCAGGTCGCAGCCGAGGGCGCGGGCGGTGGCGGCCTTGGCGGGTCCGCCGGCCACGCCGATCACGGTGGCGCCGGCGGCCTTGCCGAGCTGGACGGCGGCGCTGCCGACGCCGCCGGCCGCCGCGTGGACGAGGAGGGTCTCGCCCGCGCGGAGGGCGGCGCGCCGGTGGAGGCCGAACCAGCCGGTCTGGTAGCCGATGTGGAGGGCGGCGGCCTCGGCGTCGTCGAGGACGTCGGGGGCGGGGAGGAGGCCGGCGGCGTCGGCGACGGCGTAGTCGGCGAAGCCGCCGTGCGGGAGGGCCGCGGTGGTGACGACCCGGCGGCCGTCCCCGGTCTCGCCGCAGAGTTCGACGCCGGGGGTGAAGGGCAGCGGCGGGCGGATCTGGTACTGGCCCCGGGCGAGGAGCGCGTCGGGGAAGTTGACGTTGGCGGCGCGGACCTTCAGGAGGACCTGGCCGGGGCCCGGTTCGGGGACGGCCACCTCCTCGCGGCGCATCACCGCGCCGGGTTCGCCGTTCTCGTGCACACGCCATGCCTGCATTCCGTGGTGCCTCCGTCCGTACCGAGCGGTCGGCGGCATACTAAGCGGTCGCTTGCCCGTGGGGGAACCGCTCAGCCGGACTTCTTGGGCCGCGCCCGTACGTGCATCCGCTCCCCCTGCGGCCCGTACAGGCTCAGGAACTCCACCGGCCCGTCGGCGGTCGGCCCGAACCAGTGCGGCACCCGCGTGTCGAACTCGGCGGCCTCCCCCGCGCCCAGCACCACGTCGTGCTCGCCCAGCACCAGCCGCAGCCGCCCGGAGAGCACGTACAGCCACTCATACCCCTCGTGCACCCGCGGGTCCGGCTGCTCGGACGCCTTCTCCTGCACCACCTTGTACGCCTGGAGCCCGCCCGGCTGCCGGGTCAGCGGATACATCACCCGCCCGTGGCGGACGATCGGCCGGGCCCGCACCCGGGGATCGCCCACCGGCGGCGCGCCCACCAGCTCGTCCAGCGGGACCTGGTGGGCGCGGGCGAGCGGCAGGAGCAGCTCCAGACTGGGCTTGCGCTGCCCCGACTCCAGCCGGGAGAGGGTCGAGACGGAGATGCCGGTGGCGGTGGAGAGCTCGGCGAGGGTGACGCCCCGGTCGCGGCGGACCCGGCGCAGGCGGGGGCCGACCTCGGTCAGGACGGCGTCGATGCGATCGTCTTCGGTCATGCGTCCAGTGTTGCAGGAACGGCAAGTTTCCTTGCCGGGTCGGCAGGCCCCGGGTGAAGGTCGCCGTATGAACGCACACACCGACGAGAACAGCCACGAGGTCGTCGTCATCGGCGGCGGGGCGGCCGGGCTCAGCGCCGCCCTGATCCTCGGCCGGTCCCGCCGCCGCACCCTGGTGGTGGACTCCGGCGCCCCGCGCAACGCCCCCACCGCCCACATGCAGGGCTACCTCTCCCGGGACGGCATGGACCCGGCGGAGTTCCTGGCCGCCGGCCGGCGCGAACTGGTGCCGTACGGCGTCGAGGTCCGGCGGGGCGAGGTGACCGGTGCCGTCCGGGACGGCGACGGCTTCGCCCTCACCCTCGCGGACGGCACCGCGCTGACCGCCCGCCGCCTGGTCGTCGCCACCGGCCTCGTCGACGAGCTCCCGGAGGTCGAGGGGCTGGCCGGGCGGTGGGGCCGGGACGTGCTGCACTGCCCGTACTGCCACGGCTGGGAGGTCCGCGACCGGGCCTTCGGCGTCCTCGCCCACCCGACGATGCCCGCCCACCAGGCGCTGATGGTCTCCCACTGGTCCCCCGACGTCACCCTCTTCCTGAACGGCGCCGTCCTCACCGGCGAGGACGCCCGGCTGCTCGACGCGGCCGGCGTCCGCACCGTGGCCGGCCCGGTCCGGGGCGTCGCCGTCGAGGACGACCGGCTGACCGGCGTCCGCCTCGCCGACGGCACCGTGGCCGGCTGCGAGGTCCTCTTCGCCGCCGCCACCCGCCTGGCCGCCCGCCACGACGTGCTCCGGCGGCTCGGCGCGGAGCTGTACGAGACGCCGTTCGGCTCCTTCGTGAAGGTGGACGAGACCGGCCGGACCAGCGTCCCGGGCGTCTGGGCGGCGGGCAACGTCACCGGCCCGACCGAACAGGTCGTCAACGCGGCGAGCGCGGGCTACCGGGCGGGCACCGTGATCAACGCGGAACTGCTGATGGCCGACCTGACGGCGAAGGCGGACGCCCGCACCGCCTGAACCGGTCCGGGGCCGAGGGGGCGTGCCGCCGGGGAGCCGGGGGCGCAGGACGGCGGGCGGAGCCCCGGGCGGGCGCGGTGAGCGGCGGTCCGGGGCCCGGGGCGGGCGGGGGTGCGGCCGTTCCCCGGTCGCGCCGTCCGCGCGGAGGGCCGACGATCGGTCGTGGCGGCCGGAACCCGCCCGGCCGCGGGACCACGGAAGGACGGCACCCCATGCTCGGCACCCGGTACACCCACGGCTCGCCCTGCTGGCTCGACCTCGGCAGCCCCGACACCGGCGTCTCGGCGGCCTTCTACTCCGCCGTGCTGGGCTGGGAGTTCCGGTCGGCGGGCCCCGGGGCCGGCGGGTACGGCTTCTTCCAGCAGGACGGCGCCACCGTCGCCGCGCTCGGCCCGCTCACCGAGGAGGGCGCCCGCGGCGCCTGGACGGTCTACTTCCAGACGCCGGACGCGGACACCACCCAGATGGTGGCGGCGGCCGAGGGCGGCACGGTCCGGATGCCCGTCATGGACGTGATGGACGCGGGCCGGACGGCCGCGCTCACCGACCCGGGCGGCGCCGAGTTCGCGATCTGGCAGCCCGGGTCGGTACGCGGCCTCGACCGCACCTCGGCGCCCGGCGCCCTGGTCTGGGTGGAGCTGCACACCGCCGACCCGGAGGCCGCGCTCGGCTTCTACCGCTCGCTGTTCGAGTGGCGCTGGTCGGCGATGGAGGCCCCCGGCATGACGTACCGGGTGGTCTCCACCGCCGAGGGCGACCAGGAGGACGCCTCCTTCGGCGGGGCGGCCGAGCTCCAGGAGGGTGCCGACCGGGCCCGCTGGGTGCCGTACCTGGAGGTCACGGACGCCGACGCGACCGCCGACGCCGTGACGGCCGCCGGCGGCACGGTCCTCCTCCCGCCCGCCGACATCCCCGACGTCGGCCGCCTCGCCTGGTTCGCCGACCCCTTCGGCGCCCCGTTCGCGGTCCTGAAGCCGTCCCCGGCGATGAGCTGAACCCTTGGGAGCCGGGGCCCGGGCCGGGCACCGATTACGGCCCCGGCTCCGGGGTCAGCGCGGGAAGAGCTCGAAGGAGACGGCGGGGCGGCCGCCGAAGCGTCCGGCGGTCCGGCCCGTCGTCTCCGTGAGGAAGCCGCGGACGTACTCCTCCAGGTCCTGGTCCGTCAGCGCCTCGATGTAGGCGCGGTGGCAGAGCAGCGAGTCGACCGCGCGGGCGAGGCCGGGCCCCGCGTCGACGGCGTGGGTGGGCGTGCTGGAGGCGGCGACGGCGACCCAGCGGACGCCGTCCCAGGGGTCGAGCCCGTCCTCGGCCAGCTCCGGGAAGATCCAGCGGTTGCCCGCGTCCGCCGCCGCGTCCAGGACGGCGCGGCCGACGGCCACGTGGTCGGGGGTGTTGCGGGGCGCGCCCGGCCCGTCGCCCCAGCCCTCCCGGTGGTTGAGGGTGATGACGAGTTCGGGGCGGTGGCGGCGGATCGCGGCGGCGATGTCGCGGCGCAGCGCGGTCCCGTACTCGATGACGCCGTCGCGGTGGTCGAGGAACTCGACGGTGCCGACGCCGACGACGGCGGCGCTCGCCCGCTGCTCGCGCTCGCGCAGCGGCCCGCACCGCTCCGGGGCGAGCGTGTCGATCCCGGCCTCGCCGCGGCTGACCAGGAGGTAGACGACCTCCTTCCCGGCGTCCGTCCAGCTCGCGACGGCCGCCGCGCAGCCGTACTCCAGGTCGTCGGGATGGGCGACCACGGCGAGCGCGCGCCGCCAGTCGCCGGGCATCTCCGCGAGGTCCGCGGCTTCGGTGTCGCTCATGCCCGCAGGATACGGGGGCGCGGGGCCCGGCGCCGGGCCCCGCGCGGATCCGCGGGACCGGGTCCGGGACCCGTCCTCGTCGACCGTCCGGAGGTCAGAGTTCGTCGCGGGAGAGGGCGAGGAGGCGGTCGAGGACGCGGGGGCCGCCGGCCCGCACCCCGTCGTGCTCGAACTCGTCGGTGACCCAGGTGCGCAGCCCCCGGATCGCCCGGGCGGTCTCCAGGGAGTGGGCGGTGTCCACGTACATGTCGTCGTGGTAGACGGCGGCGGCCACCGGCACCTCGTTGACGGCGAGCCGCGCCGGGTCGTAGAGCGGGGTCCAGTCGTCCCGCCGCGCGAGGAGCTCCGCCGTCTCGCGCAGCGGGCGCAGGGCGGGGTCGGCGGTGAAGTGCCAGGGGTGGATCGTCTCGCCGGTGAGCAGGACGGGCCGCCCGGCGGCGAGCGCGGCGGCCGCGTCGAACTCGGGGAAGTCCGCCCGGATCCGCTCGGCGGCCCAGGCGGTGGGGCCCTTCCCCTGGGCGTAGATGGCCTCGTGGAGGACGGCGTAGAGGGGGTGTCCGGCGTACGAGAGGTGGGCCTGGACCTGTTCGAGGAAGGCGTCGGCGAGGACGGGTCCGCCGGGGGCGCGCACGAAGGCGCCCTCCAGGAGGTGGTGGAGCTGGTGGGTGCCGTCGCCGGAGCCGAGGAGGATGCCCAGGGACTGGAAGGACTCGGCGGTGAGGAGGCCGCCGCCGGGGAGGGCGGTCTCGTGCTCCAGGAGGTGGGCGGCGATCGTCCGGACGTGCTCGGCGTCGTCGGGGTAGCGGGCGAAGTGGGCCTCGTTCTTGCGGCGGGCCCTCGGGTAGGCGGCGGTGTACACCTCGTCGGCGGTGGCGTGGAGGGACGGCAGGCCGCCGGTGATCAGGACGCGCTCCAGGCCCTCGGGGGCGGTGGAGAGGTAGTGGACGGCGCAGAAGCCGCCGAAGCTCTGGCCGAGGACGGTCCAGGGGGCGCCGCCGGTGAGCCGGCGGCGGATCAGCTCGCAGTCCTTGACGATGGAGTCGGCGCGGAAGTGCGTCAGGTGGTCGGCCTGGGCGGCGGCGTCGCCGCGCGCCGGGAGGGTCTGGCGGTTGGCCGGGGTGGAGCGGCCGGTGCCGCGCTGGTCGAGGAGGAGCACCCGGAACTCGCGCAGGGCCCGGTCGAGCCACGCCTGCCGGCCGATGAAGCGGCGGGCGCCGAAGCCGGGGCCGCCCTCCAGGTAGACCAGCCAGGGCAGCCGCTCCCGCTCGGTGGCGGAGAGGCCGCTCGCGGCGATCTCGCGGGCGTACACCTCGATCTGCTCGCCGTCGGGGCGGGCGTGGTCGAGCGGGACGGGGAAGCGGTGGTCGGTGACGACGGTCCCGGGCTGGCGGTAGGTGGTCAAGGATGCTCCTGCTCCTGCTGCTGTTCCTGCGCGGTACGGCCCCGCCCGCCCAGTGGACCACAGGCCGGCGGGGGCCGTGCCGCCGCCCCCGCCTCCCGGTGGCCGGCTCAGGGGGCGAGCGGGAGCTGCCGCTTGTGCTCGGTGAGGTCGTAGCGGCGGACGATCGCCTCGTAGGCGGCGTCGGTGACCGGCTTGCCCTCCAGGAAGTCGTCGATGTCGTCGTAGGTGACGCCGAGCGCGTCCTCGTCGGGCTTGCCGGGGTCGAGGGTCTCCAGGTCGGCGGTGGGGACCTTCCAGACCAGCCCGTCGGGGGCGCCCAGCTCGGCGGCGACGGCGCGGACGCGCCGCTTGGTGAGGCCGGTGAGCGGGACGAGGTCGGCGGCGCCGTCGCCGAACTTGGTGAAGAAGCCGGAGACGGCCTCGGCGGCGTGGTCGGTGCCGACGACCAGGCCGTCCCGGGCGCCGGCCACCGCGTACTGGGCGATCATGCGCTGGCGGGCCTTGATGTTGCCGTGCACGAAGTCCTGGTGGTGGGCGTCGCGGAAGACGACCCCGGCCGCGACGGTGGCGTCGAGGGCGGCGTCGGCGGCCGGCTTGATGTCCACGGTGAGGACCTCGTCGGCGCGGATGAAGTCGAGGGCGGTCCGGGCGTCGCCCTCGTCGGCCTGGACGCCGTAGGGCAGGCGCATGGCGAGGAAGGCGGCGTCGTGGCCGGCGGCGCGGGCCCGCTCGACGGCGAGCTGGCAGAGCCGTCCGGCGGTGGTGGAGTCGACGCCCCCGCTGATGCCGAGGACGAGGGAGCGCAGCCCGGTGGTGGTGAGGCGCTCGGCGAGGAAGGCGACCCGGCGCTCGATCTCGGCACGGGGGTCGAAGGTGTCGGAGACCTGGAGCTCCCGGGCGATCTGCTGCTGGCGGGCGGTGGGCGCCGGGTCGGTCACGGCATTCTCCTCGTCGGACGGGGTGCGGTCGTCGCCCCCGACTCTACGGGGTGACCGGCACGGCGCCGCGCGGAGGCCGCCCGGGGCGGTCCGGGGTCAGCTGGGGGTGCCGTACGCCCCGATCACGGTGGCCCCGAGGTCGCACCAGACGGTGGAGGTGCCGCCCGAGGGGACGCGGTTGCCGAAGTGGCGGTACGTGTATCCGTTGTCCGTCCGGCGGCAGTCGGCGACGCCGGTGAACGAGGAGCCGGTACAGGTGATGCTCGCCCCCCGGTGGCCGCCGCTGCCGGTGATCAGCCGGGCGGAGCAGTCGAGCGGGACCGGGGCCGAGGCGGACGCGGCGGCCGGGGCGACGGCCGCGAGGGTGCCGCCGGCCGCGAGGCCGAGGGCGAGGACGGCCCGCAGGGCACGCTGGCGAAGACGCATGGGGGAACCTCCCGTGGAGCGACGATGCAATTACTGTGCGTAGTGAAAACTTACGCCAGGTGACCGCGCTCCACCAGCGGGGCCGGAAAGGTTGGCGAGTGGGCGCCAACCGTTCGAGGGCGGGAGCGGGTCAGTCGTCGCGGAGGGCGCGGTCCAGGCCGGCCTGGGGGAGGTCGCCGAGGGCGCGGAGGAAGATCTCCTCGTAGACCGGGTCGCCGAGGGCGGCGCGGACGGTGGCGGTGTGGTGGGCGTGGAGGGTGCGCAGGCCGGGGAGGCCGCGCCGGGGCTGGCCGGTGGCGCGCCAGTACGCCTCGCCGGTGCCGGAGACGTCGGCGGCGCGTTCGCCGTCGCCGGCGGCGGCGTGGGCGGTGGCGAGGACGTCGAGGCCGAGGGCGACGCCGAGGCTGGCACCGAGGGCGCGGGTGCCGGCGAGCATGGCGCGGGCGTGCCCGGCGGCGGCCCCGGGGTCGCCCTCCAGGAGGCCGGTGAGGGCGAGCTGGTACTCCAGGGCGGTGCGGATCCAGTGCTCGTCGAGGTGTTCGCAGTGGGCGCGCAGGGCGAGGGCGTCGGCGCGGGCCTCGGTGAGCCGGCCGAGGCCGGTGAGGGCGAAGACGCGGACGAGGTGGCAGCGCAGGGCGGCGGCGGAGTCGGCGGGGCCGCCGCGGGCGGCGGCGAGGACGTGGTCGACGACGACGAGGGCGGTGTGGGCGCGGCCGGTGGTGAGGGCGAGGAGTCCGGCGAGGGCGGCGGCGTCGAGGGTGAGGGCGCCGGGGCGGTACGGCTCCGAGGGGGCGCCGGGGGTGCGCAGCGGGTGCTCGGTGCGGCGGGCCTCGCGGGCGCAGCGCTCGCCCGCCTCCTGGGCGGGGCCGGACTCGCCCTGGAGGGCGAGGGTGACGCCGAGGGCCCACAGGGCGCGGGTGCGGGTCCGGCCCCGGGCGTCGCTGAGCAGCAGGGCCTGTTCGAGGCCGTCGCGGGCCTCGCGGAGGCGGCCCCGGCAGGACCAGGCGAAGGCGACGGCGCCGACGAGGTCGAGGGCGGCGTCGGGGTCGGTGCGCAGCAGCCGGTCGAGGGCGGTGCGCAGGTCGGTGTGGTGGGTGTCGACGGCGTGGTACCAGCGGAGCTGGCGGGGGCCGTGCCAGGCGGTCTCGCCGAGCCGGGCGAGGGCCCGGAAGTGGGCGGCGTGGCGGTCGGCGACGGCGGCGGTCTCGCCGAGCCGGTCCAGCCAGCCGGCGCCGTACTCGCGGAGGGTGTCGAGCACGCGGTGGCGGCCGGAGGGGTCGGCGGGGCGGACGACGGAGGCGCGGACGAGGCCGTCGAGGGCGGTGGGCAGGGCGGTGGGGGTGAGCGGTCCGCCGGCGCAGACGGCGGTGGCGGAGGCGAGGTCGAAGGGGCCCCGGAAGACGGAGAGCCGGGCCCACAGGAGCCGTTCGAGGGGTTCGGCGAGCTCGTGGCTCCAGCCGATGGCGGCGCGGAGGGTCTGGTGGCGGGCGGGCCAGACGCGGTCGGGGTGGGCGAGCAGGTCGAAGCGGGCGTCGGGCGGGGCGTCGAAGCGGCTGCCGAGCTGGTCGCGGACGGCGGGTGCGCCCTGGAGGCGGATCTGGGCGGCGGCGAGTTCGAGGGCGAGCGGGATGCCTTCGAGGCGGACGCATATCTCGGCGGCGGGGCCGGTGGCGGGCAGGTCCTCGCCCGCGGCGGCGCGCAGCAGGTCGAGGGCGTCGCCGCCGGTGGGCGGGAGCGGGTCGAGGAGGACGGTGTGCTCGCCGGGGACGCCGAGGGGACGCCGGGAGGTGGCGAGGACGGTGAGGCCGGGGGCGGCGGCGAGGAGGTCGGCGACGAGCCGGCCGCAGGCGTCGGCGAGGTGGTCGCAGCAGTCGAGGACGAGGAGGAGCCGGGTGTCGGCGAGGCGGCGGCGCAGGGCGCCGGCGTCGCTGCCGGGGCTGTGGTCGGAGAGGTCGACGGAGTCGGAGACGAGGGCGACGAGGAGCCGTTCGCCGTCGAGTTGGCCGAGGTCGGCCCACCAGGCGCCGTCGGAGTGGCGGTGGCGGGCGCGGTGGGCGGCGCGCAGGGCGAGCCGGGTCTTGCCGACGCCGCCGGGGCCGGTCACGGTGACGAGGCGGTGCTCCGCCAACGCGGCGGACAGGCGCTTCAGTTCCGTGCGGCGGCCCACGAACCCCGGGTTCTCGTCAGGGAGATGTCCACGCACGGGAGCAGTGTCCCCCATGGCGGCGCCGAAAGCTCCCGCCGGAGGAAGTCCGCCCCGGTCCGCGCCCCCTCCCGCTCCCCCGTGCGCCCCCGCGTGCCCCCTCTTCCGGGCGGTGCGCGGAGGGTCCGGCGCGGGGTCCCGGAGGCCGTCCGGCGGGGCCGTCGCCTGCGTTCCGGCGCCGTCGGGCGGACACTGGGAGCGGAGCCGTACGCGCGATGAGGAGGGTCCGCCATGAGGAGTGCCGCACCCAAGGCCAGCACGCTGCCGCCGGAGCACCGCGAGCGGCTGATGGCCTTCGCCGAGGACGTGTACTTCGAGGCCGGTCGGCGGCTCTTCGAGGAGCAGTCCCACGCGGACCGGTTCTGGATCGTGAAGACGGGGGCGGTGAACCTGGACGCGCGGGTGCCGGGGCGGGGCGCGCCGGTGATCGAGACGCTGCGCCACGGGGAGCTGGTGGGCCTGTCGTGGCTGTTCCCGCCGTACCTGTGCCAGTCGGGGGCGGAGGCGATGACTCCCGTACGGGCGCACGAGTTCGACGCGACGGCGGTGCGGTCGCTGTGCCACGCGGACCGGGAGTTCGGGGCGGCGGTGTTCTTCTGGGTGGGGTCGATCCTGGCGCACCGGCTCCAGGTGACCCGGGTGCGGCTGCTCGACCTGTACGCGCCGCACGGCAGCGGGATCATGGCCTGAGCCCGGTCCCGGAGTGATCTGTGCCGCACCGGGGCCGGGCCCCGGTGCGGCCCGGTGCCCCGGCGGTACGGTGACCGGCAGGTCCGGGCCCTTCCGCCGGTCCGGCGGGCGACGGGCGGGAGGCCCCCGATGACAGCACCGGCACCGAGGCACGCGCGCGAGGCGCTGGCCCTCGTCACCGACGACTTCGCCGAGCTGCCCGCGCCGCCCGCCGCGGCCGGGGCGTCCGGCGTCTCCGATGGGGACGGTCCGATCGGCTGGCCGGGTTACGGCCGGTCGCGGGCGGCGGCCGGGGCCCGGACGGGCACGCCGGAGTCGGTGCTCTGCGGGACGGCCACGGTCGGCGGGGCGCGGACGGTGCTGGTCTCGTTCGAGTTCGGCTTCCTCGGCGGTTCGATCGGCGAGGGGACCGGGGACCGGGTCGCCGCCGCGCACGCGCACGCCCGGGAGCACCGGCTGCCGGTGACGGTGCTGCTGGCCACCGGCGGGAGCCGGATGCAGGAGGGCATGCGGGCGCTGGCGCAGCTCCAGCGGCTGGCCGGGGAGTCGGCGCGGACCCGGGCGGCCGGGCTGGCGCAGCTGGCGGTGGTGTGCGATCCGACGACCGGCGGCGGCTGGGCGACACTGGGGGCGGGGGCCGACGTGGTGCTCGCGCTGCCGGGTGCCCAGGTGGGTTTCGCGGGGTCCCGGGTGCGTCCGGCGGACGCCGATCCCGCCGCGTACACGGCGGAGTCGCAGTACGCGCACGGGCACGTGGACGCGGTCGTGCCGGCGGCGGAGCTGCGGGCGGTGCTGGGGCGCTGGCTGGGGCTGCTGGGCGGTCCGGCGGCGGACGCGGTCCCGCCGCCGTACGCGCTGGGCGCGACGGACGCGGCGGGGAGCGGCCGGGAGGCGGTGGCGCGGGCGCGGCGGCCGGAGCGGCCCCGGGCGGGCCGCTATCTGGAGGCGGTGTTCACCGAGCGGGCGGAGCTGTCGGGCGACCGGGCGGGCGGCACCGATCCGGGCGTGCGCTGCGGTTTCGGCCGGCTTCCGGACGGGCGTACGGCGGCGTACGCGGCGCAGTGCGGGACGGCGACCCGGCCGGCCGGTTTCCGGACGGCGGCGCGGCTGGTGCGGCTGGCGGGGCGGCTGGGGGTGCCGGTGCTGACCCTGATCGACACCCCGGGCGCGGCGAACGACGCGGCGGCGGAGCGGGCCGGGGCGGGGCCGGCCATCGCGGACCTCTTCGGCGCCGTGGCGGAGGCGCCGGTGCCGGTGACGGCGCTGCTGATCGGCGAGGGCGGTTCGGGCGGGGCCCTGGCGCTGGCCGCGCCGGGCCGCACCTGGGCGACCCCGGACGCGTACTTCTCGGTGATCGCTCCCGAACTGGCGGCGGCGATCCTCAAGCGCCCGCCGGAGGAGGCGGACGCGCTGGCCGACGCCCTGCGGCTGCGCCCGGCGGACCTGGTGGACCTCGGGGTGGTGCGGGGCGTGGTGGGCACGGACCCGGACGCCCCGGCCCGGTGAGGGCCGGGGCGGTTCCGGGGGCGCCGGGCGTCAGTGGCCCAGTTTCCGCTTGAGTTCGGCCTTGTTCATGCCGGACCTGCCGTGCAGGTTCCGGCGCCGGGCCTCGGCGTAGAGCTGGTCGTAGGTGGGGCCTCCGGCGCCGCTGTGGGAGCGCTTGCCGCCGCGCCGGGAGGAGGACATGGCGGTCCCCGTGCCGCGCGGCTGCCGCGTGGCGCCGGGTCCAGCGGACCATGAGGCGCGGCAGCAGGAGCGGGGCCCGTCGTCCGGCCATGCGGCGGGCGGGGCGGTCGTCGGTGTTCAGGTCCTCCTCGATCTCGGCCGGTACGCGGCGTTCGTGCGCGGAGAGCCGGGCCTCGTCCATCACGGGCGCCTCCTCCGGTCCTGACCCCGCGCCGGGTGGCGGGGGCTTCCTCCCGGCGGCCACCCGCCCGGAGGCGGTTCAGACGGCCGGGACGGGCCGGAACGCTCCCCGGGGCCGAGTGGGAAGGGGATCGCGCACCAGACCGTCCGGCCCCGGTCGCGGGGGACGCAGCCCCAGGCGGCGGCGAGCCGTTCGACGAGGTAGAGGCCGTGGCCGTCGGGGCGGGCGGGGCGGTGGCGGCCGTGCGGGCGGGCCCGGACCGGTCCGGTGTCGCTGAGCTGGACCCAGACGCGGTCCCCGGCGCGGTCGAGGCGGAGCTCGTACGGGGTCCCGCCGTGCCGCACGGCGTCGGCGACGAGTTCGGTGACGACGAGGAGCAGGTCCCCGGCGGCGGTCCGGCGGGCCGGGGAGAGCGGGCCGTACCAGTCCCCGACCGCGGCTCCCGCGAGGGTGCGGCACCGGGCGGCCGTGCCGGGCCCGTCGCCGAGCGCGTACCGCCGGGCGCGGGCGGTGAGGTCGGTGTCTCCTTGCTCCATGTCCGGCTCCTGACCCCTCCCGAAGTGGGTCAAACGCCTCTTGACGGGCATGCTGGAAGAAGGACGCTCCACCGATGGGCCGCGACGCCACCCCCTCCGGCCGTGGCACCGGTCCCCCGGAACCGTCGAAGGAGTCCCATGACCGTCGGCCGAGCCGTACGCACCCCTTCCGCACGCGCCCCCACCCGCCCGTACCGGCCCGCGGCCGCCGCGCGGCGGCGGGCCCTGGCGGGGCTGCCGGAGCCGGAGCGCCCGGCGGCGGCCTCCACCGACGACGCCCGGACCCTCTCCGTGTCGCTGCTCACCCGGCTGGCGGAGCTGGAGGAGGGCACGCCGGAGCACGCGTACGTACGGAACACCCTGGTGGAGCTGAACCTGAGCCTGGTGAAGTTCGCCGCCCGGCGCTTCCGGGGGCGGGCCGAGCCGATGGAGGACATCGTCCAGGTCGGCACGATCGGCCTGATCAAGGCGATCGACCGCTTCGACCCGGCCCGCGGGGTCGACTTCTCGACCTTCGCCCTGCCGACCGTCATCGGCGAGATGAAACGTTTCTTCCGAGACACCGGATGGGCCGTCCACGTCCCCCGCCGCATGCAGGAACTCCGCATCGGCCTCGCCAGGGCCGCCGACGCCCTCGAACAGGCCGAGGGCCACCGCCCCAGCCGCTCCCGGCTCGCCGACCGCCTCCACCTCACCGAGGCCGAGGTGGCCGAGGGCGAGCTCGCCGCCCACGCGTACACCGCGCACTCCCTCGACGCCCCCGCCGGCGACGACGAGGAGGGCGCGCCCCGGGGCGCGGAGGGCCGCCGCGCCGCCGTCACCGAGCCCGCCTACGAGCTGATCGACGACCTGGAATCCCTCCGGCCGCTGGTGGCCCGGCTCTGCGAGCGGGACCGGCTGATCCTCGCGCTGCGCTTCTCCGGGGAGCTGACCCAGGCCGAGATCGGCCGCCGCGTCGGCCTCTCCCAGATGCACGTCTCGCGGCTCCTCGCCCGCATCCTCGACGAACTCAGGACGGGGCTGCTGGACGACGGTGCCACGGCGGACGGGACCGCCGGCTGACCTCCAGCCACACCACCTTGCCGGTCCCGCCGGGCCCCCGGCCGACCGAGCCCCAGTCGCTCGCCAGCCGGTCGAGCACCAGCAGTCCGTGGCCGCCCGGCAGCGAGGGCGAGCGGGGGGCCATCCGGCGCGGGGGCTCGGCGCTGCGGTCGGCCACCTCCACCCGCAGCAGTCCGTCCCGGTGGCGCAGGACGAACTCCTCGGGGCCGCCGCCGTGCAGGCAGGCGTTGGTGACCACCTCGGAGACCAGCAGCAGCACATCCTCGACGCGCTCCGCGTCCTCGGGGCTCTCCGCCGGGGTCCAGCCCCAGTCGGCGAGGGCCCGCGCGGTGAAGTCCCGGCAGCGGGAGACCGCCCCGGCGGCGCTCCGCAGCGGGAGCCGCCGGATCTGGGAACCTCCGGCGCCCGCGCCGTCCTCGCCCATCCCGCCCTCCCGCACGGCCGGTCCCGTCACGGCCGTTTCCCGGGCGGGCCGCCCGGTCCGGCGTCGAGGGCCTCGTGGACGTCCGCGTAGATCCGGAAGACGCGGACCGCGCCGGTGATCTCGAACATCCGGTCCACCGGCGGGCGCAGTCCGGCCAGGTCGAGGCCGGCGCCCGCCTCCCGGGCCTGGGCGCGGGCCCGGAGCAGCAGGTTCAGGCCGGTGGAGTCGCAGAAGTCGAGACCGGCGCAGTCCACCACGATCCGGGCCGCGTCGGCGTGCTTGTCCAGGGCGGTGCGCAGCGGTTCGACCGTGTCGTGGTCGAGTTCTCCGCGCGGGGCGAGCACCACGGTGCCGGTCCCCCGCGCGGAGCGCGCGTCGACCGTGAGCCGACCGGCCGGCGGCCCGTTCTCCGGTGGTACCTGCCCACCGTCCATGGACACCTCACCTTCACGAAGTGAGTCCATTTTCGGCCAGAGCGCCCCGCTTCGCTCTGCGAGGGGTCCGCCGGACGGCGGGACGGAAGCGGCCCCCGCCCGGTGGGCGGGGGCCGCGAGGGGGCCGGGGGTCACGGGGCCCCGGGGGGTGTTACGGGACCCAGTGGTTGCCGGAGACCGTGATCATGACCTGGAGCTGGATGCTGGCGGAGAAGTAGCTGCTGTTGTCGATGGGCGTGGCGACCATCTTGTTCCAGAGCGAGTCCAGCCACGCCTGGCTGCCGGGGTCGGTGGTGGCGGCGACGGCGAAGGGGGCGAAGAAGGCCGCCTCGCTGCCGGAGGAGATCTGGGTGCCGTTGAGCTTGTAGCCGACGGCGATCTTGTTCGGGTCGCCGCCGGTCTTCGTCTTGATCCAGCCGTTGAGCTTGCGCGCGGCGGCGAGGGACTTGGCGTCGCCGCTGGTGGCGGCGTCGGCGGCGATGCGCCACGGGGTGCGGCAGGCGTTCCACCAGTACTGGCCGTCGTTGGGGTCCTCCAGGACCTCGCCGGGGGCCGGCTTGGGGGTGGTGTTGGTGTTCACGACGAAGTCCGGCAGGAGGCCGGTGCTCGCGGCGTAGGTGGACTGGAGGTTGGCGATCTGGTTCTGGTGGGCGGTGCGGACCGCGTCCCAAGTGCTGTCGCCACCGGCCGCGCGGAAGGCGCGGAAGTGGTCGACCATCCAGTCGGAGGTGCGGGAGAGCCAGTAGTACTGGTCGCCCGAGCTGGTCCAGTCGCCGAGCTTGAGGAGCTTGGTGGTGGGGTTCACCTCGTCCTTCTTGATGGCGGCGATGTGCTTGAGGGCGAGCGCCTTGTAGTCGTACGTGCCCGCGCTGCCCCACTGCTTGTCGGCGAGGAGGAGGCCGTAGGCCACGTCCATGTCGCCGTCGGTGGCGCCGTCGCCGCCGTTGACGCTGCGGCAGTTGACGTCCTGCTCGGCGGCGAGGAGGTCGGGGTTGACGGAGGACGGGTGGTCGATCTTCCACTTGACCAGGCCGTCGAAGATCTTCTTGGCGTCGGGGTCGGCGCCGGCCATGGTGGCGGCGATGACCATGCCGTAGCCCTGGGCCTCGGCGACGTAGGGGTGGTCGGCGTCGGGCGAGATGACCTGGTACCAGCCGTTGCCGCAGTTCTGGCGGACGAAGGCGGACTTCCAGCGCTGGTAGTAGTCGACGACCTTCTGGTCGACGGCGGACTGCGCGCCGGAGGGCTTGAGGATGCCGGCCGCGTACGGCTTGAGGTGGCTGCCGAAGGGGACGGCGGGGCCGGCGTTCCCGCCGCCGTTGCCGCCGGCCGGGGCGCCGTAGACCTGCGCCTCCCAGAGCGAGTAGCCGTACGCGGTGCCCCGCGCGGTCCCGTAGATCCGCACGTAGCGACCGGAGCCGGAGACGGTCAGGTCGTCGACGGCGCCGTCGCCGCTGGTGGTGGAGTAGACGTCGGTCCAGGTGCTCCCGTCGGCGGAGGTCTGGACGCGGTAGGAGCGGGCGTACGCGTCCTCCCATTCGAGGCGCACCCGGGAGACCGTGTGGTTCGAACCGAGGTCGATCCGGAGCCACTGCGGGTCGGCGCCCTCCAGGCTGGCCCAGCGGGTGGTGGAGCTGCCGTCCACGGCGAGGCCGGGGGCGAAGCCGGTCCCCTCGACGGAGGAGGCCGTCGTGGGGCGGCCGGCGGAGACGAGGCCGTCGGCGGCCTGTGCCTCCGGCAGGGCGATGGTGAGGGGCAGGGTCAACAGGGCGGCGAGTCCGAGGGGGACGGCGCTGCGTCGACGCATGGGGGGTTCCCTTCTCTCCCAGGCGATCGCGTTAGGAAACGTTCCTAACGATCGGGCGCTGAGCGTAGGGACGACCGGGGCTCCGCGCAAGACCTCTGTACGGAGCCCCAGTTGAGAGCGTGTGTCGAAAAGGACCACTACCCCGGAAGGGTGCCCTCCGGAAGGGTGAGGGCAGTGGCGAGGGCGCGTGCGAAACCGTCGGGGTTGTCGAGCATCAGGTTGTGGCCGGCGGCCGGCACCACGAGGACCGGCACGCCCATCGCCGCCGCCTTCTCCGCCGCCGGATCCGGCAGGCTCTCCTCCCCCACCAGGAACACCCTCGGCAGCGTCAGCCCCGCCAGCACGTCCCCCGCCTCCGGGTCGCCGCCCGCCACCAGGGCGACGGCGCTGCGGTGGACCGCCCTCGGGTCGGCGAGCCGCAGCCGGGCCGCGTAGTCCGCCCGGTCGGCCAGCGCCAGCAGCCGGGCGAAACCGGTCCGGACGAACTCCTCCTCGTCCTGCCGGGCCACCGGCCGGCTGAACGCGCCCCCGCCCGCGTACAGGTTCGGCTCCGCGACGACCAGCCGGGCGATCCGCTCCGGCCGGGCCGCCGCCAGGTGGATCGCGACGGCGCCGCCCATGGAATGGCCCACCAGGTGCACGCCGGTGAGGCCGAGGTGGTCCAGGAGCGCGGCCACGGCCGCCGCCTGGCTCTCCGGCCGGTAGTCGAAGCCGGCGGGCCGGTCGCTCAGCCCGTACCCCAGCAGGTCGACCAGGAGGGCGCGCCCGCCGCCCAGCGCCGGATGCGCGGCGATGTGCGCGAAGTCGGAGGCCGCCGTGCAGCCCAGGCCGTGCAGGAAGACCCGGACGGGCCCGTCCCCCGGCAGGTCGATCCACCGCAGGTACGCCTTCGGTCCGGGCAGCGAGAACTGTCTCATGCGGCCACCCTACGAACCCGCGCGGTACGGCGTCCCACGCGCCCGCGCCCCCGTGGCGGCCCGGCGGCGCGTGCCGTCCCGCGCGCCCATCGCGGACCGGTGCCGTCTGCCGCCGCACGCGCCCGCGCGCGTTGCCGACCGATGCCGCGCCCCGTCCCGCGCGCCCGCGTGGGCTGGGGGTCGGTGCGGGCCCGGGCGCGCCGGGCGGGGCCGGGCGCGGTGGCTTGCGGGACCGGGGCCGTAACTGCGGAATCCGTCCGGCGGGGACGGCCCGCCGGACCGCTGCGATACGGTGGCCCTCCATGGCATCGAGCACCGCACTCTGGTCCTTCGCGCTGGTCGTGGGACTCCTCACCCTCACCCCCGGCCTCGACACGGCCCTCGTCCTGCGCACGGCCGCCCTCGGCCGCCGCACCCGCGCCTGGGGCGTCGTCCTCGGCATCCAGACCGGCACCCTGACCTGGGGCGCGCTGACCTCGCTCGGCGTGACGGCCCTCCTGACCGCCTCCCACCTGGCGTACGAGATCCTCCGCTGGGCGGGCGCGGCCTACCTGCTGTGGACGGCCGTCCTGATGGTCTCCCGGACCTTCCGGAAGGGCGCGGGCGGCGAGCGCGCCGAGGTGGCGATCGGCGGGACGGACACCTTCGCGGCGGGCTGGCGGCAGGGCACCCTCACCAACCTGCTCAACCCCAAGGTGGGCGTCTTCTACGTCGCCGTCCTGCCGCAGTTCATCCCGGCCGAGGCCCCGCACTTCGCGATGGGGCTCGGCCTGACCTCGGTGCACGTCGTGCTCGGCATCCTCTGGTCCACGGTCCTCATCGCCTCCGCGACCGCGCTCGGCGCCCGGCTGCGCGGCCCCCGGGCCCGCCGGGTCCTGGACCGGGTCACCGGCACGGTCATCGGCCTCTTCGCGGTACGGCTCGCGGTGGGCGACTGACGGCCCGCCGGCCCCCTCGCCCGTTCGGCGCCCGCACCGGCCGACGGGGCGTCCCCCCTCCGGGCCCGCGGCCCGGTCCGGTTGTCGGACCCGGCGCCTAAGGTGGCGCGTACCGACACCGCCGACCCCGGACGAGGGAGAGACCTTTGAGCACGGCCCAGCGGAGCGCCCCGACGCCGTCCGCGCCGCACATCGCCGACAGCCACGGCCTGATCCGCGTCATCGGCGCGCGCGAGAACAACCTCAAGGACGTGAGCATCGAGATCCCGAAGCGCCGGCTCACGGTCTTCACCGGGGTCTCCGGCTCCGGCAAGAGCTCGCTGGTCTTCGACACGGTCGCCGCCGAGTCGCAGCGGCTGATCAACGAGACGTACAGCGCCTTCGTCCAGGGGTTCATGCCGACCCTCGCCCGTCCCGACGTGGACGTGCTCGACGGGCTGACCACCGCGATCATCGTCGACCAGCAGCGGATGGGGTCCGACCCGCGCTCCACCGTCGGCACCGCCACCGACGCCAACGCGATGCTGCGGATCCTCTTCAGCCGCCTCGGCACCCCGCACATCGGCTCCTCGCGGGCCTTCTCCTTCAACATCCCGTCGGTCAGCGGGGCCGGCGCGGTGACCGTGGAGCGCGGCGGCCGGACCGTGAAGGAGCGCACCAGCTTCACCATCACCGGCGGCATGTGCCCGCGCTGCGAGGGCCGGGGCCGGGTCTCCGACATCGACCTGGCGCAGCTGTACGACGACTCCAAGTCGCTCGACGAGGGCGCGCTCACCATCCCCGGCTACACGGCGGACAGCTGGTACGGGCGCACCTACCGCCTCTCCGGGCTGCTCGACCCGGCGAAGCCGATCCGGGACTACTCCGCGCGGGAGCGCGACACCCTCCTGTACAAGGGGGCGACCCGGGTCAAGGTCGAGGGCGTCAACGTGACGTACGAGGGCCTGATCCCGAAGCTCCAGAAGTCCTTCCTGGCGAAGGACGTCGAGGCGCTCCAGCCGCACATCCGCGCCTTCGTGGAGCGGGCCACCACCACCCAGGTCTGCCCGGACTGCGACGGCACCCGGCTCAACGAGGGGGCCCGCTCCTCGAAGATCGACGGGCGGAGCATCGCGGACGCGTGCGCGATGCAGATCAGCGACCTGGCGGCGTGGGTGGCCGGGCTGTCCGACGCGTCGGTGGCGCCGCTCCTGGAGTCGCTGCGCCGGACCCTGGACTCCTTCGTGGAGATCGGCCTCGGCTACCTGTCCCTGGACCGTCCGGCGGGCACCCTGTCGGGCGGCGAGGCGCAGCGCGTGAAGATGATCCGGCACCTGGGCTCCTCGCTCACCGACGTCACCTATGTCTTCGACGAGCCGACGGCCGGTCTGCACCCGCACGACATCCAGCGGATGAACGAACTCCTGCTGCGGCTGCGGGACAAGGGCAACACGGTCCTGGTCGTGGAGCACAAGCCGGAGACCATCGCGATCGCCGACCACGTGGTGGACCTGGGGCCCGGCGCGGGCACCGGCGGCGGCACGGTCTGCTTCGAGGGGACCCTGGAGGGGCTGCGCGGCAGCGGCACGGTCACCGGCCGCCACCTCGACGACCGGGCCGCGGTGAAGAAGACGGTCCGGACCCCGTCCGGCGTGCTGCCCGTCCGCGGCGCGACCGCCAACAACCTGCGGAAGGTGGACGTCGACCTGCCGCTCGGTGTCCTCGCCGTGGTGACTGGTGTGGCCGGCTCCGGCAAGAGCTCGCTCGTGCACGGCTCGATCCCGGCGGAGGCCGGGGTGGTGTCGGTCGACCAGAGCCCGATCCGCGGTTCGCGGCGCAGCAACCCGGCGACGTACACCGGGCTGCTCGACCCGATCCGCAAGGCGTTCGCCAAGGCCAATGGGGTCAAGCCCGCGCTGTTCAGCGCCAATTCGGAGGGCGCCTGCCCGACCTGCAACGGCGCCGGGGTGACGTACACCGACCTCGCCATGATGGCCGGGGTGGCCACCACCTGCGAGGAGTGCGAGGGCCGGCGGTTCCAGGCGGCGGTGCTGGAATACCGGCTCGGCGGCCGGGACATCAGCGAGGTCCTCGCGATGCCGGTGGCCGAGGCGGAGCGGTACTTCTCCGAGGGCGAGGCGCGGACCCCGGCGGCGCACCGGATCCTGGAGCGGCTGGTGGACGTCGGGCTCGGGTACCTGACCCTGGGTCAGCCGCTCACCACGCTCTCCGGCGGCGAGCGGCAGCGGCTGAAGCTGGCCACGCACATGGGCGACAAGGGCGGGGTGTACGTCCTCGACGAGCCGACCACCGGGCTGCACCTCGCGGACGTGGAGCAGCTGCTGGCGCTCCTCGACCGGCTGGTGGACTCCGGGAAGTCGGTGATCGTGGTGGAGCACCACCAGGCGGTGATGGCGCACGCCGACTGGATCGTGGACCTGGGGCCGGGCGCGGGCCACGACGGCGGCCGGGTCGTCTTCGAGGGGACGCCGG
Source organism: Streptomyces termitum (assembly GCF_014650175.1). GTDB lineage: Bacteria > Actinomycetota > Actinomycetes > Streptomycetales > Streptomycetaceae > Streptomyces > Streptomyces termitum. The sequence goes on along the minus strand of NZ_BMUL01000009.1, from coordinate 1,205 downwards.
CGGACCTGGTCGCGGCCCGCTCGACCCTCACGGGCGAGCACCTGGCGCGGTACGTGGGGGCCTGAGCGGCGCGCTCCCGGCGGCCCGTCCGCGTCTCCGGTCCCGCTCAGGCGGTGGTGGCGAGCGGGCCGTCTAGGACGGACGGCGGGGCGGCGGAGGCGATCGCCGCGACGGCGGACCGGGCGGGGTCCGTCCACTCCCGGAGCCGTCCGGCCGCCGGGCCCGCCTTGAAGCGGGCCTCGGCGCGGACCCAGGCCCGCAGGAGCGCGGCCCCCTGGTCGGGCGCGGCCTCCGCCTCCCGGATCTCCGGCTCCGTCAGCAGCCCGCGGAGGACCCGCGGGGGGCCGGGACGGCGGGCGGCGGGTTCCACGTCGACGCCGACGGGGCCGTGTCCGGCGGCGGCCGCGACCACGCCGTCGGCGTGGCTCAGGCTGAGGCCGATCCCCGGGTCGCCGGGGAGGTACGGGCGGCCGTGGCCGTCCCGCCCGCACCCGGGACAGCGCTGGGCGGGCCCGGCGTCCGCCAAGGGCCGCCCGGTGAGCCGGGCGGCGCAGAGCCGGAGCAGCAGCCGGGCCGCCAGGACGTCGTCGCGGCGGGCGGGGACGCGGACGGCGTCGAGGCGGCGCAGCTCCCAGGGCGCGAGGAGGTGCGGGCCGAGGCCGGGGCGGTCCAGGACCTCCCGGGTGGTGGCCACGACCGCGAAAGCCTCCGGAAGGGCCTCCGCGGGGCGGGGGCTCATCCGGTGGGGGTTCCGCTGGGGCTGAGGAAGCGCTCCTGGACGCGGTTCAGGGTGCGGAAGTCGTCGATGGTGACGTCCTGGAGGTCGATGGAGGTACCGGAGACGTCCTCCAGGAGGTCGATGAACTCCAGGAAGTCCATGGAGTCGATGAGCCGGCCCTCGATGAGGTCCTCGTCGGCGGCGAGCGGCCCGTCGAGGCCGGGGTTCTTCTCCAGGATCCAGGCGGCGATGCGGTCCACGGGTGGTTCTCCTTGTGCTGCGGGGAAGGGAAGGGGGCCGGGCGTCAGGCCGCGGCGGTGACGGCGCGGAGGTGGTCGAGGGCCTTTTCGGCGGTGCCGTGGGCGAGGATCATGGCGTGGACCCAGCGTTCCGTGCCGAAGGCCACGCAGGCGCTGTAGGCGGTGCCGTGGGAACCGGCGGTGATGCCCAGGCGCTCGCCGAAGAAGTTGCGGTGGCGGTTGACGGA
>NZ_BMUL01000008.1 GCF_014650175.1 Streptomyces termitum | reverse complement strand
CAGCGGGCGAAGACGGCTTTGACCTCGGGGGTTTCGAGGGAGGCGGGGTAGGAGTCGAAGGTCAGGCGGTCCACGAGGGGGGTCACGCCCCGGGTGGAACTGCCCAGGGTGGCGCGTGCCTGTCCGAAGCAGCCGCCGGGCGGGATCGGACGGCCGTTCTTCGTCCCACCGCGCACCTCGGGACTCACCCCGGCCGGAGACCGGGCGGGCGCCTCGATCCCCCCGAGCAGCGCCTCGGTGTCGGCGGACGGGGCGGGCCGGGACTCGTCCGCGCGCAGGGCGGCCTCGTACCGTGCCTGTTCGGCGGCGTCGGGCTGGTAGCCGCGCCGGGCGGACAGGGCCGGATCGTGGATGCCGTACCGCCAGTCCATCATGTTGCGGAACCCGGCCCCGGGCAGTTCGGCCTGCGGTTTCCAGGCGACGCCGAACTCCTTCATGCACTGCCCGACGAGCTTCGCCTCGGCCCGGCCGATGCTCCTGGCCTGCGCCTCGGTGGGCCGAAAGCGCTGGAGGGGAAGCGTCCAGGTGGAGGGGGACTCCGCCGCGCTCCCGGGGGCGGACGGGGGCCCCGGAGAGGGCGGCCCCGGGGCCGTCGCCCGCGAGGGCCGGGGGACCGGGGCCGGTTGCCCCGGGGCGCAGCCGGCCGGCAGGAGAACGGCGCTCGTCAGAACCGCGACTGCCGCCCGCCTCCGGCGGTGGTCTCTTCTCATGGTGGTTCCTCCCGGTCGTGGGGCGGGGCCGTGTCGCCGTCGGACAGCGGGCGGTCCCCGGTTCCGGCCTCTTCGTGTGCACGCGGCTGAACTCCCCTGCGCGGTACGGGCGCGGGCGGCCGCCCGCGAGCTGGAGGGTGCACCGTACGTACGGGCCGGACCGGTCCCGGGCGGCCGGGACGGGAGGGACGGCGCAGTGATCGTCCCGGACCGCGCTGAGCTGTGGGTTCGACGCCGTCCTGGGATGGGGGACGGGACACGGGACACCCCTGAGAAACCCCTGGTTCTGGTGTGATGGCGGAGGCCGGGCCGCGCCGTCGCGAGGGCCCGCCACCGTATGCGGTGAGGAAGAGGGGGAGTCGTGTTCCAGAGGCCGGACATGTCGGTGGTCGAGGGTTCCGGGGCGGGCGGTGAGGGCAGGACGGCGAGCGCGAAGCGCCTCCGGCTGGGGCCGGTGACCCTGCGGAGGTCGTCGTTCCCCGATGTGCGGAACGGGGGCGCGCCGGCCGCGGCCCGCCGGGTGGCGGCCGGGGCGGAGACGGAGGAGGACGCGGATCGGGAGACGTACCGCGTGATCCTTCTGCTGAGGGGGAGCCGCCCCCTCGCGCGGGGGACGGAACCGGTGGGGGTGTGCGCGCCGGACGAGCTGTACCTGGTCGACGGCTCGGCCCCGTTCGACCCGGGGGCGTTCGAGCCGAAGGTGTCCCAGCTCCGTGCTTCCCTCCGGGAGCGACGGGTCGAGGCCGTCTGCCTGGACTTCCCGGCGTCGATGCTGCCGTGGTCGCGGGACCGGCTGCGCGGGGTGCGGGGGCGGCGCCTCTCCGGCGGAAAGGGCGCCGGGGGGGATGCTCGCCGACTTCCTGCTGTCGCTGGACCGGCGCGCGCCGGAACTGGGCGCCCTCGAAGCGCCCAGGGCGGGTACGGCCGCCGTCGACCTGGTCGCGGCCTGGCTGGCCCAGGAGCTGGACGCCCCGGCGGCCGTGCCCCACGAGGCGCGGATCGGAGCGCTGATGTCCGGCATCCGGGGCTTCATCCAGCGAACCTGCACGACCCGCAGCTGTCACCGGCCGTGGTCGCGGCCGCCCACCACCTCTCGCTCAGCTACCTGCACCGCGTCTTCGGCCGGCAGTCGGGCGGCGAGACGGTGGCCGCGTGGATCCGGAGCCAGCGCCTGGAGCGGGCGCGCCAGGACCTGGAGGACCCCGCCCTGCGGACGACTCCGGTGCACGCCGTCGCGGCCCGCTGGGGCATCCCCCGGGCCTCCGACTTCAGCCGCTCGTTCCGCGCGGCCTACGGCGTGTCGCCCCACGAGCACCGGACGCGGGCCATGAAGGGCGCGGGCGGCGGGACCGGGGCGCCCGCGCGGGTCGCGGCGCGGCGAGCGGTATGAGACACGCCCCGATGTCGACCGGACCCCGTACGGGAAGGGCCGGGACCTGTACGGGAAGGGCCGGGCCCGTGCCGGAAGAGCCGGGACCTGTACGGGAAGGGCCGGGACCCCGGGGCCCCGGATTGGCAATGCGTCCCCCACCTCTGCGCGATGCGTCTCCCCGCCTTTCACGGAGCGCGGGACCCCTCTTCCCCACTGCTACGTTTCGCACGCCGCCGTCAGCGGAACCACCCCGTTTCTCCTGAGAGGGAGCTCTTTCATGAAGCGTTCCATCGCTTTCCTCGGCATCTTCGCCTCGATCGCCGCGGGCATCATCACCGCGAGCCCCGCTGCCCATGCCGCGATCGGCGGATGCACTTACCGGACGACGTACACCGACACCGCCGGTTACTACACGTCCATTCCGACCGTGGGCCTGCGCGGAACGAACTTCTGCGTCCTTTCACGCGGTTCGTCGAACCTCGGCGTATACGAATTGCAGGTCACGCTTTTCCTCTGCTACGGGCAGGACACCAACGGGCTCGACGGAGACTTCGGCCCCGGCACCGAGGCCGCGCTCAAGCGCGTGCAGGCCGGCCTCGGCCTCACCGCCGACGGCGTGTACGGGCCGAACACCCGCGACGCCCTGAAGTGGGCCTGGCGGACCTCCGCCGGCAACCAGCGCTGCCTCAAGCTGACCCAGGCCCCGGGCCCCCTGCACGACTGACCCCGCACCGCCGCGCCCCCGGGGAGTGATCTTGAGGGTGGGGGCGGTTCGTGGCAGGCTCCTGCCACATGATCGACGAATTCGCGAAGGACAACCTGCACGGCAGACTGCGGCGGGACCGTGAGGCGCTGCTCTGGAAGCTCGACGGGCTGTCCGAGTACGACGCCCGCCGGCCGCTGACGGCGACCGGGACCAACCTCCTCGGCCTGGTCAAGCACGTGGCCACCGTCGAGGCCCGGTACTTCGGCGAGGTCTTCGGCCGGCCCTCCCCGGAGCCGCTGCCCCGGTGGCAGGACGCCGACGGCAGCGACCTGTGGGCGGCCGAGGGCGAGACCCTCGACCAGGTCGTCGGCTTCTACCGGCGTACGTGGGAGCACGCGGACGCGACGATCGACGCGCTCCCGATCGACGCCCCCGGACGCGTGCCGTGGTGGCCCGAGCCGTACGCCGACACGAACCTGTTCGCCGTCATGGTCCACGTCCTCGGCGAGTCCGTCCGGCACGCCGGGCACGCCGACATCCTGCGCGAGGGACTCGACGGCCGGACCGGGCTGCGCCCCGAGCACGAGAAGCGGATCGACGAGGAGGCCCGCGCGGCCCACCGCGCGACGCTGGAGCGGGCCGCCCGTACGGCCGCGTCCTCCAAGGGCTGAAACCTCCCGGTCCCTGACGGTCAGGGGCGGCCGCGCCACTGGAGGACCTTGAGGGCGGCGCCGACCTCGACGGTGTGCTCGGCGAGGGGGCGCGGCAGGAGGCCGTCGGCGCGGGCCAGCCGCCGGAGCAGGGTGTTGCGGTGGACGAAGAGGCGGGCGGCGGCCCGGGTGGCGTTGCACTCCTCGGCGAGGAAGACGCGGAGCGTGTCGGTGAGTTCGGCGGGCGCGGTCTCCAGCGCGCCGAGGGTGCGGGCGACGAAGCGGTCGGCCCGTTCGGGATCGGCGGTGAGCAGGGCGACCAGCTCGACCTCGTGGTGGAAGGCGAGCCGCGAGGGGGAGGCGAGGCGGGTGAGCATCTGCTGGGTGGTCAGCGCGTCGAGGTGGCTGCGGCGGAAGCCGTCGACGCCCGGCGCGGTGGAGCCGACCGCGACGCGCACGTCCGGCAGCCGCTCCAGGGCGGCCCGGGTCCGGTCGGCGTCGGGGCGGCCGTGCACCCACACCCAGCGGGTGGCGGCGCCGGCGATGACGCTCAGCGGACGGAGCTGGCCGGCGGCCTCGGCGAGCGCGTCGGCGGCCCGGTCGAGCCGGCCCAGGTCGGCGTCGGGCGCGTCGGCCCAGGCGATCGCGGCGGTGTGCGGCGGGTCCAGCCGGTGGCCCAGCCGGCTCTCGGCGCGCTGCCGGGTGATGGGCGCCCCTTCGAGGAGGAGGGCGACGGTCTCCCGGCGCTCCGCGTGGGTGCCCCGGGTGAGCTCGTCCCGCTCGGCGCGCATCCGGGCCGAGATCGCGCCCACCGTGTCGTCGACGAAGGCGGAGATGGAGCGCAGCGACACGTCGAGGAGGGCGCGCAGTTCCTCCGGGTCGTCGGTGAGCGTGCAGGCGATCTGCGTCCACATGCGGACGGCGACGCTCTCGCCGACCCGGTAGGCGTCCAGCGCGGACTCGTCCAGACCGCGCCGGATCATGTCCCGGGCGACGGCCAGCGGTGCCTCCGTGTCGTTGGCCGGGACGGGCTCGCCCGGCGCGCGGACGTTGGAGGCCGCCCAGAACAGCAGGTTGGAGCGGTTGGTACGGCGGGTCCCGGCGGCCAGCGCCGGATCGGCGGCGATCTGCCGCCTGGCCTCGCCGGACAGGGTCGCCGCGTCCAGCTCGGCGAGCCATTCGGGCGCGGGGGTGAGCGCGATCTCGGCGCCCCGGCGGATCAGTTCCCGTATCCGGGGCGGGGGAGGCGGCCACGACATGCGCCCATCGTAGGCGGTGCGATCCGCACCGCCCACCCCCTCCGCGTGGTGCGGTTCGCACGTTGTCGCCGTGCCGTGGCGGGCGCCACGATGGACGCGTCCGTCCCTCGACACCGCCCGGGAGCCGCCCGTGTCCTCGTCCTCCGCCAGGCCCGCCGCCGAACACCTCGACGTCCTCGTCGTCGGGGCCGGGATCTCGGGCATCGGCGCCGCGCGGTACCTGAAGACCGAGCTGCCCGGCAAGAGCTTCGCGATCCTGGAGGCGCGCCCGGCCTCCGGCGGCACCTGGGACCTGTTCCGCTACCCCGGCATCCGCTCGGACTCCGACCTGCACACCTTCGGTTACGCGTTCAAGCCCTGGCGCGACCGGCAGTCCCTCGCCGACGCGCCCCGGATCCTGGCCTACCTGCGGCAGACGGCCGCCGAGAACGGCATCGAGGAGCACATCCGGTACCACCACAAGGTGCTCGGCGCGTCCTGGTCGACCGGCGAGGCCCGCTGGACCGTCGAGGTCGAGCGGGCCGACACCGGCGAGCGTACGACGCTGACCTGCGGCTGGCTGTTCTCGGCGGGCGGGTACTACCGCTACGACGAGGGCTTCACGCCGCACTTCGAGGGGCGCGACCGGTTCCACGGCCCGGTCGTGCACCCGCAGCACTGGCCGGAGGACCTCGACCACGCGGGCAAGCGCGTGGTGGTCATCGGCAGCGGGGCGACCGCCGTCACCCTGGTCCCGGCGATGGCGGGCACCGCCGCGCACGTGACCATGCTCCAGCGCACACCGACCTACGTCGTGCCGGTGCCGCGCTCGGACCTCGTCGCCAACGCGCTGAAGAAGTGCCTGGGCGCGCGGCGCGGTTACGCGCTGACCCGCCGCAAGAACATCGCCCAGCAGCGGCTGATCTGGCGCTTCTGCCAGAGGTTCCCGAAGGCGGCGCGCCGCCTGATCCGCTGGGTCAACACCCGGCAGCTGCCCGCCGGTTATCCCGTGGACGTGCACTTCAACCCGCCGTACGACCCCTGGGACCAGCGGCTGTGCGCCGTCCCCGACGGCGACCTGTTCCGGACGATCCGGGAGGGCCGCGCCTCGGTGGTCACCGACAGGATCGCCACCTTCACCGAGCGGGGCCTCCTCCTGGAGTCCGGCCGGGAGCTGGCGGCGGACGTGATCGTCACCGCCACCGGGCTGAACGTGCAGGCGTTCGGCGGCATCCGCCTCACCGTCGACGGCCGGGAGGTGAAGCTGCCGGACACCCTCGCCTACAAGGGCATGATGCTGTCCGGCGTCCCCAACTTCGCCTTCGCCATCGGCTACACCAACTCCTCCTGGACGCTGAAGATCGGCCTGCTGTGCGAGCACTTCTGCCGGCTGCTGGCCCACATGGACGCGCACGGCCACACCGTCTGCCGGCCCGAGCCGGCGGACCCGGGGATGGCGACCCGGCCGTTCCTGGACTTCGGCGCCGGCTACGTCCGGCGGGCCGTCGACACGCTGCCCCGCCAGGGCGACCGCATGCCGTGGCTGACCTCGATGGACTACCGCGACGACGTGCGCCTGCTGCGCTCCGGCAGCGTCGCCGACCCCGAACTGCGCTTCTCCCGGGCCACGGTCGGGGAGGAGGCCGCGGGGCGGCCGGTGGGCTGACGGCGGTACGGAGGACGGGAGCGGGGGTACGGGCGGAGAACCCGCACCCCCGCTCTGGAGGCACGCGAAGGACCCGTCTCGTGCCCGGTCCGGCGGCGGACGGCGGGCCGGGTCAGGCGCGGCGCAGCGCCGCGTGCGCCGTTCCGGCCTCGAAGGCGTGCGGGTTGGTGTGGCTGGCGTCCGAGGTCAGGTGCGCCCTGAGGGCTTCGCGGGCGGCCGCGATGTCGGCCTTGGACGCCAGCTCGTCCACGCGCAGGCAGGCGAGGGCCGAGGTCTCCCTGAGCCGCTCGGGGTCGGCCTCGAACCCGGCCCGGACCAGCGCCGCGTGCCGGTCCTCCCGGAACAGCGCGCGGAACGCGTCGTCGGTGGAGAGGAGTTCGAGCAGCCGGTCGGCGACCCCGGGCGGGATGCGCAGTTTGGTGTCGGACAGGTCGGACGACATGGTTTCCCCCAACGGTTCTCTTGAGAAGTTCCCCCGGAGGTCTGCCCGAGGGGCCTGGTGCTCTCCCGGTGGTCTTCCCGAACGGGCCCGGGCGGAGCGTCAGTCGCGGAGCAGCGCCGTCGGCACCGCCCCGGCTTCCAGGGCGTGCGGATTGCTGTACGCCGCGTCGGACAGCAGGTGTGCGCGCAGTTCCTCGCGGGCCCGGGCGATGGCCTCCTTGCCGGCCAGCTCCCGCACGGTCAGGCATCTCAACGGCGAGGCCGCGCGCAGTTGTTCGGTGGTCAGGTCGCAGCCGGCCAGGGCCAGGGCCGCGTGGCGGTCCCGCGTGAACAGCTCGCGGAACTGGTCGTCGGTGCTCAGCAGATCGAGCAGGCGGTCGATGACGTCGGCCGGAAGACGCGTTTTCCCGTTCCCCGGCGCATGAGTCGGCATCATGATGAGAACGATAGCTGACCATAATGTGATAAGGGAGCCCTTCCGCGTTCCTGCCGCTCACAGTCCGCCTCCGCCCGCTGCCGAACGGATTCCGACCCCATGCGTGTTCGCCGTTGTGCCGTGCTGTTCCTCGAACCCCGCGAAGAGGTGGGGTTCGACCTGGACTCGCTGCTGACCGGAGGCGACGGCCTGAGCCGCACCCGGCGCTGGCTGGCCCTCGCCCCGCACCTCGACGCGGAGGTCGAGGTCGACGCGCCGCAGCGGGAGTTCCTCGGCCGGCTGAGCCCCGGCGAGTGGCGGGAGACGGAGTCGCTGGACGCCGGGGAGGCGGCCCTGGCGGCCGCGCTGGCCGACAGCGGCCTGGTGATCGCCGACGGCGCGCCCCACGCCGCCCACCGCGAGCGCGACGAGGCGCTGCGCGCCGCGCACTGGTGGCCGCCCGCGGCGATGATGCACCGGTTCGCCCGCTGGGAGGGCCTCGACAGCGCGGCCAGTATGGCGGCCAACGACATGGCCACCGCCGCCGACCTGCGGCGCAAGCTCGGACCGCCGCCCCCGCACGCGCCCGCGCGCGAGGACGCGACGGAGCGGGTGCCGCTGCCGCGCGTCGGCGGCAACGCGTTCGACGCGATGCTGGCGCGCCGGACCACCTGCCGGAACTTCGACGCCGCCCGGCCGGTGCCGCTGGAGCTGTGCGCGCACATGCTGCAACGCGTCTTCGCCGCGCAGGCGCAGGTGCGGATCGACGAGGACACCGTCTTCCTGAAGAAGCACACGCCCTCCGGCGGCGGCCTGCACCCGACCGGCGCCTACCTGGTCGTGCGGAACGTCGAGGGAGTCGACCCGGGGCTGTACCACTACCACCCGGTCGACCACGTCCTGGAGCGCCTGCCCGACCCGGACGAACCCCTGGAGGCGTTCGCGCGCCGCGCCCTGGCCGGCCAGCACTGGTTCTCCGACGCGCCCGTGCTGGCGGTCCTGGCGCCGCGGTACGCCCGCAGCTTCTGGAAGTACCGCCGGCACGCCAAGGCGTACCGCGCCCTGCTGCTCGACGGCGGGCACCTGTCCCAGACCCTGTACCTGAGCGCGACGGAGCTCGGTCTCGGCGCCTTCGTGACCTCGGCGATCAACGAGGTGGACATCGAGCGGGCCTTCGGTCTGGACCCGCTGGCCGAAGGCCCGCTGGCGGTCTGCGGCTTCGGCTGGCGCGCCCGGCGGATGGACACCAGCGAGTTCGACCCGGCCGAGGAGGTCTGGCTGCGGGCGCCGGACGGGCCCGAGCGGGACTGACCTGCGGGAACGGCGGCAGGGAGGAGAAGAGGGCCGGAAGGCGGGCGCGGAGCGGGGCGGGGGACGAGGTGGTGAGAAGTTCACGTCCAGGCCCTTGTTCCGCCACATTCTACGCGCGTATCTTCAGCTCCTGGATCTGTACGGGACGCTTCCGGGCGTCCTCCGTCCGCACGTGACGATCCCTCATCGAACCCGGCGCCGTCGTGGCGACCGGGTGTGTTCCGCCGTGAAGGAGTGCCGCAACGGTGCCCAGCCCGCTTCCCGTTCCCGCCCGCCGTTCCCGCCGCACGCTGCTGCGCGCGGCCCTGCCCGCCGCGGTCACCGCGTCGCTGGTGCTCGTCCCGCTGCCCGGCGCGGTCGCCACCCCGTCCGCGGGCGTGGTCATCGCCGAGGTGTACGGCGGCGGCGGCAACTCCGGCGCGACGCTGAAGAACGACTTCATCGAGCTCGCCAACCCGACCGGCGCCGCCTTCGGCCTGGCCGGCCACAGCGTGCAGTACCTGTCGGGCAGCCCCGGCGCGAGCAGCAAGTGGGGCGTCACCCCGCTGACCGGCTCGGTCGCCGCCAAGAGCCGCTACCTGATCGCCCAGGCGGCGGGCACCGGCGGCACGGTGGGCCTGCCGGCCGCCGACGCCACCGGCACCCTGGCGCTGTCCGCGACCAGCGGCACCGTCGCCCTCGTCTCCGGCACCGAGGCCCTGACCTGCAAGACCGCCGAGGAGTGCGCCGCCGACCCGCGCGTCGTCGACCTGGTGGGCTTCGGCACCGCCGTGGTCCGCGAGGGCTCCGGCCCCGCCGCCGGCGCCTCCAACAGCGCCTCGGTGGCCCGCGCCGCGTCCCTCGCCGACACCGACGACAACGCCGCCGACTTCCAGGCCAGCGAGCCCACCCCAGTCAACGCCAAGGGCGAGACCGCCCCCGGCGGCCCCGGCGGCGGCGAGACCGGCCCGACCGAGCCCGGCACCGTCCGCGTCCACGACATCCAGGGCGCCACCCGCCTCTCGCCGCTGGCCGGCCAGACCGTCACGGGCGTCCCCGGCATCGTCACCGGCGTCCGCGGCTACGGCACCAAGGGCTTCTGGATGCAGGACCCGAACCCGGACGCGGACCCCGCCACCAGCGAGGGCGTCTTCGTCTACACCAACGGCACCGGCCCGGCCGTCAAGGTCGGCGACGCCGTCCTGGTCACCGCCAAGGTCACCGAGTACTACCCGAACAACGCGGGCGGCTCGCAGTCCCTCACCGAGCTGACCGCCCCCAGGACCACCGTGGTCTCCTCGGGCAACACGGTCCCCGCCCCCGTGGTGCTCGACGGCACGTCCGTCCCGGAGGCGTACGCCCCCGACGCGGCGGGCGGCTCGATCGAGGCCCTGCCGCTGCGCACCGACGCCTACGCGCTCGACCTCTTCGAGGCGCTGGAGGGCATGAACGTCGAGGTCCGCGACGTGCCGGTCACCCAGGCCAGCAACGCCTACCACGAGCTGTGGGTGAACGCCCGCGAGCAGGACCCGCGCTCGGCCCGCGGCGGCTCCGTCTACCTCGGCTACGACCGGCAGAACTCGGGCCGCCTCCTCGTCCAGTCGCTGGGCGACGCCGCCGACTTCCCGGTCGCGAACGTCGGCGACCGGCTCACCGGCACCACCGGCGGCCCCCTCGACTACACCCGGTTCGGCGGCTACGCCGTGCAGGCCACCCGCCTCGGCACCGTCGAGTCGGGCGGGCTCCGGCGCGAGGTCACCGCCCGCGCCCTGCCGAGCGAGCTCACCATCGCCACGTACAACGTCGAGAACCTCGACCCGGCCGACCCGGACGAGAAGTTCGCCGAGCTGGCCTCCGGCGTCGTCACCCACCTGCGCGCGCCCGACATCCTGACCCTCGAAGAGGTCCAGGACGACAACGGCCCGGTCAACGACGGCACGGTCTCCTCCGATGCCACCGTCGCCAAGTTCGTCGAGGCGATCAAGGCCGCCGGCGGCCCCGCCTACGACTGGCGCTCCGTCGACCCGGTGGACGGCGAGGACGGCGGCGAGCCCGGCGGCAACATCCGCCAGGTCTTCCTCTTCAACCCCGACCGGGTCTCCTTCACCGACATAGCCGGCGGCGACGCCACCACCGCCGTGGACGTGACCGGCACCGGCAAGCGCACCTCGCTGACCGCCTCCCCGGCCCGGATTGCCCCCGCCGACGCGGCGTGGAACAACAGCCGCAAGCCGCTGATCGGCCAGTTCCGCTTCCACAACAAGCCGGTCTTCGTGATCGCCAACCACTTCAACAGCAAGGGCGGCGACCAGGGCCTCGACAGCCGCTTCCAGGCCCCGTCCCGCAGCTCCGAGGTCCAGCGCCTCCAGCAGGCCGAGGTCCAGCGGGCCTTCGTCGCCAAGCTGCTGGCCGCCGACCCCGGCGCCCGGGTGGTCTCCCTCGGCGACTTCAACGACTACCAGTTCTCGCCCGCGCTCCGGACCCTCACCCGGGGCGGCGTCCTGCGCGACCTGGTGAACGAGCTGCCCGCGTCCGAGCGGTACTCGTACGTCTACCAGGGCAACTCGCAGGTCCTCGACCACATCCTGGTCAGCCCCGCCTTCAAGCGCCAGCAGACCCGCTACGACGTCGTCCACATCAACAGCGAGTTCGCCAGCCAGGCGTCCGACCACGACCCGCAGGTGGTCCGCGTCAAGCCCTGACCCGGCACACCCCGCCCCCGCCGTCCCCGGTATCAAACTGATGACCGATACCGGGGACGGCGGGGGCTATGATCATCCGCAGCAAGGCCGTAGCGCAGAGGTCGTCGCGCCCACGCATCGAGCTGGAGGACGTCGGTTCGAATCCGACCGGTCTTGCGCCTGCTTGCTGTCGACGCGGACGCCGGGCCCCGGCGGAGGACCGGTGGAATGCTGATGGACCAGCCGACAACGCCCGTGCGCTGCCCCGCGATCGAGCACCCCGACCGGCCCGCCGCCGACCCGGCCCTGCTCGCACCGCTGCTCGACCGGCTGGCCGACCCCCGGCCCGTCACCGCCGACGAGACCTTCCCGCTCGGCACCCTGCGCACCGGCGGCCGGGTGGACCTGTGCAAGCAGGGACTCGGCCCCGCCGGCGCGGCCCGCCTGCTGCCCGCCGCCGTCGCCTCCCCGCACGCCGCCCACCTGCTGCTCGGCACCGACTCCGTCGGCGACGACGGCGCCCGGTCCGTCGCCGACGCCCTCACCGCCGCCCGCGACGCCGGCACCGCCCACGGCATCCGGACCCTTTACCTCGGCTGCGACCGCATCGGCCCCGACGGCGCCACGGCCCTCGCCGCCGCGCTCGCCGAGGACACCGAGGTCCGCGCCCTGTGGCTCAAGCGGAACCCGCTCGCCCCCGCCGGCGCCCGCACCCTCGCCGCACTGCTGCGCCGCAACCGCGCGCTGCGGACCCTCGACCTGGTCAACACCGGCATCGGCCCGGAGGGCGTACGGCTCCTCCTCGACGCCCTCCTGGACCGCGACGCCCCCCTCGAACGGCTCTACCTCGGCGGCAACGGCCTGACCGCCGCCGACGCCCCGCTGCTCGCCGCCCTCGTCCGCGACGCCGGAGTCCGCGAGCTCTACCTCCCCGCCAACCACCTCGGCGACGCGGGCACCGCCGTCCTGGCCGCCGCGGCCGACCCCGCCCGGCCCGTCCGCCTCGGCCTCGGCGGCAACGGCATCGGCCCCGCCGGAGCCCGCGCCCTCGCCGACGCCCTCGGCGGCATCGAGAGCCTCGACCTCGGTCGGGCCATGTCCGAACGCGGCCTCGGCGCCCCCGCCAACACCACCGGCGACGACGGCGCCCGGTCCCTCGCCGCCGCCCTCCCCGGCAGCCCGCTGCGCCGCCTCGAACTGCGCCACACCGGCCTCACCGGACGCGGCGCCAGGACCCTGCTCAGCGCGCTCCCCGACGAGCACCGCCTCGAACACGTCGGCCTCGGCCCCGGCACGCCCCGCCGGCTCAAGCGCTCCTTCGCCGAACGGCTCCACCCCGCCCGCCCCGCCCACCCCGACCTGCGGGCGATCGGCAGCGTGTACCGGTGACCGCGCGCCCCGGCCCACCCGGCGGCCTCACCGCCGAGGAGGCCGCCTCCTGGGCCCGCGTCCGCCGCTACGCGGTGCCCCGCCGGATGATCGAACGCGCCACCCGGGCCCGGGAGTCCGGCGACTGGCGGACCGCCTGCGCCGTCGCCGCCGTGGACGTCCCCGACGACCTCGACCCCCGCCGGATCGCCGACCGGTACGGCTCCGCGACCGCCGCCCGCGTCGCCGACGACCTGCGGCACCTCGCCCCCGACCTGCTGCGCTGGCACCTCCCGCGCACCCTCGGCGGCCACAGCACCCTCGCCGCGGGCCGCCGCGTCCTCCTCGCCGCCTACGACACCCCCGGCGCCGCCGGCCCCGTCCTGTCGGTCACCAACACCCCCATGCTCGCCGGGCCGCAGCGCCTCCGCCTGCACCTCGGACCCGCCGTCGCACCCCAGGACGACCGGCTCCACGGCGTGCGGTACGTCACCGAGGACTGGACCGCCGCCCGCCGCTTCTGGGACGCCCGCCGCACCGGCGAACTCCGCTGGAGCGCGGGCGCCGCCGACGCCGCCGCGCCCGGCGGCCCCGCGCCCCGGGGCCGCATCCCCTTCCTGCGCGCCGACGGCACCCCGCTCGCCGCCGACGAACTCCCCACCGAGGCCCCCGGCGCCGCCGACCCGGCCGCCCTCGCCGAATGGATCGCGGTCCTCCAGGCGCGCGGAGAGCACACCGAGGCGTACGCCGCCGCCGGCCTCGGCCTCGACCTCACCCCGCCCCCGCGGGGCCCGCGCTCCTACCGGGAGCTCGACGTCGCCGCGCTCACCTCCTTCGTCGCCCCCGACCTCACCCGGCTCGCCCCCGAACTCCGGCGCCTCGCCCGCGCCGGACACGGCACCGTCTTCCGCCTCGACCTGGAGTGGCGCGGCCACCTGCGGATCGGCCTCGACCCGGCCGCCCCCGACGTCCGCCCGCCGCACGTCACCGGCCACGAGCGGGGCCAGGGGGACGGCGTCCCGCGCCTCCCCTCGTACACCTGGCAGCGGCTCCCCGACATCGGCCTGCTCCGGGCCGGCCGGATCCGGCCCGAGGAGTTCCACCCGCTGGTCGCCGCCGTGCTGCTCCCGCACGCCGGACCCGCCACCGGCCCGCCCGGCCCCCGCGTCCCCGGCCCCGTCCGGGTCCGCTGCGGCGACGCCTGGCACGAGGTCGCCCACCGCGACGGCGTGCTCACGGGCCCGCACACCGAGCGGGAGCGGCAGCGCGAACAGGCACTGCTCGCCTTCGGCGGCACCGTCAGCGGCTGCTTCGCCGCGCGGGACGCCTGGGCGGGCGGCGGGGGACGGCTGCCGCGCGCCCTGCGCGAACAGCGCAACGCCCTGTTCCTGCACGCCCAGCACGGCGACACCCCCGCCGTCCTCGCCCTCCTCGACGCCGGTACCGACCCGCACGTCCGCGACCGCAGGGGGCGCGGCCTGCTGCACCTCCTGCCCCTCCTCGACCACCGGGAGCTGCTGCCCCGGCTGCTGGCCGCCGGAGTGGACCTGGAGGCGAAGGACAAGGCCGACCGCACCCCGCTCCAGAGCGCCGTCCACGGCGGCGGCTCCGCCGCCCTCGTCGCCGACCTGCTCGCCGCCGGGGCCAGGACCGACGTCGTCGACGAGGAGGAACTCTCCCTCGCCCAGACGATCCGCCGGTACGAGCGCACCGACCTGATGGCCCTGCGCCACCGCCTGCTGCGCGACCACCCGGGCCTCGGCTCCGCGTGGTTCGACGACCACATGGACGAACGGGACTCCTCCGGCATCGACTGGAACGCGCCGGAACCGGCGGACGAGAAGGAACCCCGCACATGACGATCCCCGCCGCGTCCGCGCCCGCCGTGCCCGCCGCCCTCGCGGCCGCCGACGCCCTCAACGCCCGCCTCGACACCACCCGGACCGAACCCGCCGCCAGCCCCCAACTGGAGGCCCTCGCCCTGGCGGTGACGGCCAATCAGCCCGTCCTGCTGTGGGGCGAGCCCGGCATCGGCAAGTCCGCCGGCCTGCGGCAGCTCGCCGACGCCCTCGGCGTCCACCTGGAGACCGTCGTCGCCAGCGTCCACGAACCGTCCGACTTCGCCGGGCTCCCCGTCGTCGGCGACGACCCGGCCGCCTCCGGCGTGCCGATGGCACCCCCGGACTGGGCCGTCCGGCTCGCCCGCACCGGCCACGGCCTGCTCTTCTTCGACGAACTCTCCTCGGCCCCGCCCGCCGTGCAGGCCGCCCTGCTGCGCGTCGTCCTCGAACGCCGGGTCGGCAGCCTCGCCCTGCCCCCGTCGGTCCGGATCGTCGCCGCCGCCAACCCGCCCGCCAGCGCCGCCGACGGCTGGCACCTCAGCCCGCCGCTCGCCAACCGCTTCGTGCACCTCGACTGGACGCACGACCCGCGCACCGTGGCCCGGGGCATGACCGGCACCTGGCCCGAGACCGCCCTGCCGACCGTGGCGCCCGGCCGGGTCCCCGGCGCCGTCGCCCGCGCCCGGGGCGTCGTCGGCGGCTTCCTGACCGCCCGCCCCGGCCTCGCCCACCACCTGCCGAAGGACGCCGAGAGCCGGGGCCGCGCCTGGCCCTCGCCCCGCACCTGGGAGATGGCCCTGCGCCTGCTGGCCACCGGCTACGCGGCGGGCGCCGGACGCGAGGCCCTGGCCGCCGCCCTCACCGGCGCCGTCGGCGAGGCCGCCGGCCTCGAACTCCTCTCCTACCTGGAGAACCTGGACCTGCCCGACCCCGACCGGGTCCTCGCCGACCCGGCCGCCTTCGCCCTGCCCGAACGCGGCGACCGCCAGCTCGCCTTCCTCATCGCCGTCGTCGCCGCCGTGCAGAGCGAACCGACCCGCCCCCGCTGGGAGGCCGGCTGGGAGGTCCTCGCCAAGGCCGTGGACGCCGGGGTGCCCGACGTGGCCGCCCGCGCCGCCCGCGACCTCGCCGCGCTGCGCGCCCCGGACTGGCCCGTCCCGCCCGGCATCGACGCCTTCCTCGAACTCCTCCAGCTCGCCGGCGCCCTGCCCGGCGCGCGCTGACCGGCCCCGCCCGTGCCCCCCTCCCCGGACCCCGCGCCCGGCGACGGCCTCGACCGCGCCAAACTGCTGGCCGCCCGCTACAAGGCCGCCGAGGCCCGCCCGTACCTCGCCTCCGCCCTCTACGCCCTGACCGTCGTCCCCACCCGGCGGGTGGCCACCATGGCGGTGGACCGGTACTGGCGCTGCTACGTCGCACCCGCCTTCGTCGACGCGACGGAGGTCGAGGAACTGGCCGGGGTGTGGATCCACGAGGCCGCCCACCTGCTGCGCGACCACCACGGCCGGGCCGACCGGCTGCCGCCCGCCGACCGGCGCGACCACCTCCGCGTCAACCTGGCCCAGGACTGCGAGATCAACGACGACCTCGTCGCCGACGGGCTGCGGCTGCCCCCGGGCCGCGTGGAGCCCCACCTCTTCGGACTCCCGGCCGGCCGCCTCTTCGAGGAGTACCTGAACGGCCTCCCGGCCTCGCCCCCGCCGCTGCCCGACTGCGGCTCCGGCGCCCACGGCACCCCCGCCCCGTGGGACCTGGACGGGCCCGCCGCCACCGCCGCCACCGGACTCGGCCCGGCCGAGGCCGAGGCGCTGCGCCGCCGGACCGCCCAGGCCGTCCGGGCCCACGCGCGCACCCGGGGCACCCTCCCGGCGGGCTGGCGGCGCTGGGCGGAAGAGGTCCTCGAACCCGTCGTCGACTGGCGCCGGGCGCTCGCCGGAGCCGTCCGCGAGGCCGCCGCCTGGGCGGCCGGCGCGGTCGACTACACCTACCGCCGCCCCTCGCGCCGCACCCCGGCCCTCGGCGGCCGGGTGGTCCTCCCCAGCCTGCGCAGACCGCTGCCCCGGGTGGCCGTCGTCGTCGACACCTCCGGCTCCATGGGCCCGGACGACCTCGCCGCCGCGCTCGCCGAGATCGCGGGCGTGCTGCGCGAGGTCGGCGTCGGCGGCCGCCGCGTCCCCGTCCTCGCCTGCGACGCCGACGTCCACGCCGTCACCCGGGTCTCCTCCGCCGACCAGGTCGAACTCGCGGGCGGCGGCGGCACCGACATGACCGTCGGCATCCGTACGGCCCTGGCCGCCCCCGACCCGCCGGGCATCGTCGTCGTCCTCACCGACGGCTGCACCCCCTGGCCCCCGGAACCCCTCTCCGCCCGCCTGATCGCCGCCCTCGTCGGCGCGAATGCCCCCCAGCCGCCGCCCTGGGTCGAGACCGTCCGGGTCCCCGCCCGCGCCTGACCCCCGGCACCGGCCGGGCGCGCCTCAGGAGGGATCGGGCAGGGCCCGGGCGAGGTGGTGGTGGAGGAGGCCGAGGGCCGGTCGGTGCGGGGCGAGGAGCGGCGCGGCCAGCTTCCAGTAGCGCGCCATCACCCCCGTCTCCTCGCGGGCCAGCAGCCCGGCGAGGCGCCGCCGGAAGGCGGGGGAGTCGGCCGCGCCGAGGGAGCGGGCGTACGCCTCCACGAAGCAGTCCAGGGCCTCCGGTCCGGCGGGCGGCCGCCCGGCCCGCGCCCGCGCGCCCGCCAGGCCGTACGCCTCGGCCAGCCCCTCGTACAGGACGGCCGCCCGGTAGCGCTCGCCGGGCAGCGGCGGGGCCGGGGACCGGTCCGGGCGGGGGTCCGTGACGAGGGCGCCCAGCCGGGCGAAGGCCCGTACCTCCTGCGGCGACGGCTCGTCCGGCACCACCGGCACCACCTCGTCCAGCACCCGCGCGACCAGCGGCCGGGGCAGCCGCACGGGCAGCGACCGCCGCCAGAACCGCACCACCGCGTCGGTCCCCGGCGGCAGCGCCGACGCGCCCAGCAGCGGCAGCAGCGAGGCCCGTTCGGCGCCGTCGCACTCCGCCAGGAGCCGCAGCGACGCCTCCCGCCAGGCCAGCGCGACCCGCTCGCGCGCCACGTCCCGCAGCCGCCCGGCGACCGCCTCCGCCAGCGGGGCGCCGCCCTCCAGCGCCCGCGCCACCTCCGGCAGGCCGAGCCCCAGGGCGCGCAGCGACCGGATCTCCCGCAGCCGGACGAGCGCCCCGGGCCCGTACCGCCGGTGTCCGCCGCCGCTGCGGCCCTCCTCCGGGAGCAGCCCCCGGTCCGAGTAGTGGCGCACGGTCTTCACCGTCACCCCGGCCCGCCCGGCGAGTTCGCCGATGCTCCACGTCCCGTCCGCGCCGTCCGCTCCGCCCGTCACGGCCACCTCCCGCCTTCCGCCGCCGACGATAACCGCCGCCGCGCGGGGTGGAACCTCCCCCGGGGGGAGCTCCTAGCCTGCGGACGGCCGTCGCGGACGGCCGCGACGGACACGGACACGAGGAGGCGGTCATGACGGCGTTCGTTCTGGTGGGGGGTGCCTTCACCGGCGGGTGGGTGTGGGACGGGGTCGCCCGGCGGCTGCGGGCGGCCGGGGCCACCGCGCACCCGGTCACCTTCGACCCGGACCCCGGCGCCGGACTCGGCGCCCACGTCGGGGAGTTGCTGCGGCTCCTCGACCGGATCGAGGAGCCTAGGGTCGTCCTCGTCGGGCACGACTACGGCATCCACCCGGTGCTCGCCGCCGCCGACCGGCGCCCCCACCGGGTCGCCCGGGTGGTGTACGTCGCCGCCGGGCTGCCCGGCCACGGCGACCCGGCCCTGCTCCTGGTGCGCGACGCGGAGGTCCGCGACCGGCTCGCGCACGACCCGGCGCCGCTCCCGCCGCCCCGGGGGGAGGAGTGGGCCCGCTGGGGCGCCCTCGACGGCGTGGGCGCGCGGGACCTCGACCGGCTCGACCGGCTCGCCGCGCCCCAGCCGGCCCGGACCCTCACCGAGCCGCTGCGGCTCGGCGGCGCCGTCCACCGGCTGCCCGCCAGCGGCGTGATGTGCACGGCCGACGGGCCCGGCATCGAGACCGTCGAGATGGTGGTCCACGCCGGTCCGCCGCAGTTCCGCGAGCGCGTCGGGCCCGACTTCACCCTCTTCGAACTCCCCACCGGGCACTGGCCGATGCTCTCCGCCCCGGCCGAACTCGCCGACGTCCTGCTGCGCGCGGCGGCGGGCGGCGGCCGCCGGCTCGTCGTCCCCGAGGACCAACCCTCGTACGAGACGGCCGACTTCCTCCTCGATCCGCCGGTGGCGCCCCGGGAGCGGCACGGCCGCGTCGACCTCCACCTCCCCGCCGGGGAGGAGCCCCGGCCGACGGTCGTCCTCGTCCACGGCGGGCCCGTCGACCCCGGTCGCCGGCCCACCCCGCGCGACACCCCGTTCCTGCTCGGGTACGGCCGCCTCGCGGCGGACGCCGGGCTCGTCGGCGCCACCCTGGACCACCGGCTGCACGCCCTCACCGACTACCCGCGCGCCGCCGCCGACCTGGCCGAGGCGGTGGAGCGGGTCCGCGCCCACCCCCGGACCGACCCGGACCGGGTCGCCCTCTGGTTCTTCTCCGCCGGGGGCCTTCTCGCGGCGGACTGGCTGGCCGCGCCCCCGCCGTGGCTGCGCTGCCTGGCGCTCAGCTATCCGGTGCTGGCCCCGCCGCCCGGCTGGGACGCGGTCGACGCCCGCTTCCGTCCGGTCGCCGCGCTCTTTGGCACCGGCCGGCTCCCGCTCGTCCTCACCCGGGCCGGCCGCGAGCACGCCCCCTTCGCCGCGACGGTCCGCGCCTTTCTGGCCGCGGCCGGGGAGCACGGGACGGACGTGGAGGTCGTGGACGTGCCGGAGGGCCGGCACGGCTTCGAGACGCTGGACCCCACCGACGCCTCCCGGGCGGCCGTGACCCGGGCGATGGCCGCCGTCCGCCATCACCTGACCGCTTCCTGACCTTCTTTGATCTCTTCTTGTCGTCATCCGATCGCCGCCCGACCGCTCTTCGGCGGCCCGGGCGGCCGGAGGGACTCCTCCGTTCCGGTGGATTGGCCGAACTCCGCGTAGACCGGATAGATGCCTGAGGCATGTAGTGGGAGGCGACGCCGGACCCGACGACCAGCCGTCTGCGAGGTTCTCCGATGACGACCGCCGAAGAAGAGACCGCCCGAGAAGCGGCGAGCGGGGAAGGCGCCGTCGCCTTCCCCCAGAGCCGGACCTGCCCCTACCACCCGCCGGCCGCCTACGACCCCCTGCGCGAGGACCGCCCCCTGTCCCGGGTCACCCTCTGGGACGGCCGGGAGGTGTGGCTGGTCTCCGGCCACCGGACCGCCCGCGCGCTCCTCGCCGACCAGCGGTTCTCCACCGACTCCACCCGGCCCGACTTCCCGATCCCCACCGAACGCGCCGCCCCGCTGCGCCGCCGCAGGCGGGCCGCGCTGCTCGGCTGGGACGACCCCGAGCACAACGCCCAGCGCAGGCTGCTCATCCCGAGCTTCTCCCTCAAGCGCACGGACGGCCTGCGCCCCCGGATCCAGGCCACCGTGGACCGGCTGATCGACGCCATGGAGGCCGCCGGACCCCCCGCCGAACTGGTGGAGGACTTCGCGCTGCCGGTGCCGTCGATCGTCATCTGCGACCTCCTCGGCATCCCCTACGAGGACCACGCCTTCTTCGAGGAGCAGTCCCGGCGGCTGCTGCGCGGCCCCACGGCCGAGGACACCGAGGACGCCCTCGCCCGACTGGAGGAGTACCTCGGCGCCCTCGTCGACGGCAAGCGCACGACACCGGGCGAGGGCGTGCTGGACGACCTGGTGGCCCGGCAGGCGGCGGAGGGCGGCCCCGACCGGCAGGAACTGGTCCAGCTCGCGACGATCCTGCTCGTCGCCGGGCACGAGACCACCGCCAACATGATCTCCCTGGGGACGTACACCCTGCTGAACCACCCCGAGCGGCTGGCCCGGCTCCGCGCGGACCCCGGCCTGCTGCCCGCCGCAGTGGAGGAGCTGCTGCGCTTCCTGTCGATCGCGGACGGCATGCTGCGCGTCGCCCGCGAGGACGTGGAGACCGACGGCGAGGTCATCCGCGCGGGCGACGGCGTGGTCTTCTCCACCTCCCTCATCAACCGCGACGGCACCGTCTACGCCGCCCCCGACACCCTCGACTGGGACCGGTCCGCCCGGCACCACGTCGCCTTCGGCTTCGGCATCCACCAGTGCCTGGGGCAGAACCTCGCCCGTACGGAACTGGAGATCGCCCTCGGGACGCTGCTGCGCCGGCTGCCGGGGCTGCGCCTCGCCGCACCGGCCGAGGAGATCCCCTTCAAGCCGGGCGACACGATCCAGGGGATGCTCGAACTCCCCGTCGCCTGGTGAGCGGGGCGACGGGGCCGGGGACCGGACGCGAGGAGAAGGAGGAACGGCCGGTGCGCGTAGCGATCGACACGGACGTCTGCATCGGGGCCGGGCAGTGTGCCCTGCTCGCCCCGGACGTCTTCACCCAGGACGACGACGGCTTCGGCACCGTCCTGCCCGGCCGCGAGGACGGCGGGGGCGGGACGCTGGTCCGCGAGGCCGCCCGCGCCTGCCCCGTACGCGCCGTCACCCTCGGGGCGCCGGCCGGACCGTGAGGACCGGCGGGCGGCACCGGGCCCCGGGCCGGCGCGGGACGGGGAGCCCCGCGCCCCGGCCGGGGCGGTGACGGCACCGTGTCCCGGGCCGCGGCGCACCGCCGGGGCCCGGGACACGGAGGCTTCAAGCGCCGCCGGTGCCGGGGCGGTTGCCCAGGACGTCGGCGACGCCGCGCTCGATGACGGCGGTGCGGCCGGTGACGGTGCCGGGCTTGAGGCCCTTCACCTCCTCGACCTGGATGGTGCGCTGGCCGAGGTAGGTGAAGCTCCGGCGGTCGAAGATCAGCTCGGTGCGCTCGCCCGCGGTCTCGTCCGTCCGGGCCACGGCCAGTCCGTCGCGCCCCGCGGCGTCCTTGGCGTGCTCGACCACGACGACGCCGGGGATCTTCGCGGCGGCCCGGTAGAGCGCCGAGGCCAGCCCGGCGGGCGGGGCCTGCTCGCCGACCAGGTCGCCGATGGTGGTGAAGGCCTGCTGGTACCGGTTGCGGCCCTTGCCCTCGCCCTCGGCGTAGATCTTCGCCAGCAGCGCGTCGGGGTCGGTGGGCAGCGTCCTCAGGAGGTCGTACGAGGGCGCGTTGATGTGGGACGGGACGTCGGTGTCGAGGGGCTCGCCCCCGGCCGGGCTGTTGCCCGGCTCGATCAGGTAGCCCCGGGAGCCGTCCCGGGACTTCCACACCTCGCGCGGGTGCAGCTCCTGGACGAAGGCGGTCTCCGTGTTCTTGTCGAAGTCCACCTCGGTCACCAGGTACGACACCTGGCTCTTGACGTACAGGAACTGGCCGGGGCCGACCTTCGGCTCCCGCTGCCGGGCCGCCGCCGTGGAGATCTGCCGGATCGTGGCGTCCAGCTTCTCGGCGCTGCCCGCCTCGATCCGCACCACCGGGGCGGGCACCCGGGTCAGCGGGGCCGCCGTCCCGTCGTGGGAGGCGGAGCCGAGGAGCTGGAAGGCCAGGACGCCGGCCACGGCCGCCGCGGCGACCGGGAGGGCGACGAGCAGGGTGCGCCGCCGGGGGCGGGCGGGACGCGGGGCCTCGGGCGCGGGCGCGGGGGCGTGCTGGATCTGCTGCATGAGGTGCTCCTCCAGAGCGAGGCGGCGGTCGGGCCGGAGGTCCGGGTCACCGGGTGCGGGCAGCAGCCGGGCCAGTTCCGCGTGGTCGAGCGGTTCCTGCGCCCGCCTGAAGTTGCGGATCATCGGTTCTCCTCCTCCATCGACCGGGCCGCGGGGACGCGGTCACCCCGTACTTGTCCGGACGCCGGGCCGGGTTCCGTCCCCGGCGTCCTCAGTTCCTCCTCGGCGAGCCCGCGCAGCCGGGTCCGGGCCCGGGACAGCCGGGAGCGGACCGTGCCGACCGCGACGTCCAGGGTGGCGGCGACCTCGGCGTAGCTCATCCCCGACCACACGCACAGGGTGAAGACCTCGCGCTCGCCCCGGCGCAGCCGGCCCAGGGCGCGCCGGGCGGCGGCCAGTTGCTCGGCGTCCGCGATCCGGCCCACGAGTTCGTCCGCGAAGTCGGGCACCGTCTCCTGGGCGGGCATGCGGTCCATCGCGGCCCGGTGGCGGCGTCCGGCCCGGGTGGTGTTGCGCAGCACGTTCACCGCGATGCCCATCAGCCAGGGGCGCGGGCCGTCGCCCTCGTCCCGCAGCTTGCCCCGCAGCCGCCACGCCTCCAGGAAGGTCAGCTGCACCACGTCCTCGGCCAGCGACCAGTCGCCCGTCATCCGGACCGCGTGGCGGTACACCAGCGAGGCGTGTGCCGCGTGCAGTTCCCTGAAGGCCTCGGGATCACCGTCACGGATCCTGGCAAACATCGAATAGTCCACGTCCACTGTTGTCCGCCCGCCCGCACCGGTTCCCGTGACCCGGCTCACACCGTGCGGGGGCGGATCACGCGGGCGTCAGCGGGTCCACCCGCGCCAGCACCTCGGCGAGCGGGGCCCCGGTCCGCGCCGCCACCGCGCGGCGCGCGCGGAGCTGGGCCCGGGTCCGGGGCCGGTACGCGGGCTTCCGGCCGCAGCCGCAGGGCTCGAAGCCCTCGTAGTCCAGCCCGGCGGCCAGCACGGCGGCCACGACGCTCCACGCCTTGGCGTCCCGGCGGCGCGGGGCGGCGAAGTCACGGCCGGCGCGGACCATCGGCACGGAGCACCGGGGGCACGGCCGCCCGCCGGGGGCGGCGTACAGCTTGAACGAGACGCGGCAGGCCACGCACACGTGATGCGGCTTGTAGGACTTCTCGGCGTAGTGGCACACGGGGAGAACGTACCGGGTGGCGCCGGCCGGGCCGCCGGAAGGCCCAGGCCCGGGCCGCCGGTCAGGCCGCCGGAGGACCCGGTCCCGGGCCGCCGGTCAGGCCGCCGGAAGGCCCAGGCCCAGGGCGTCGGCCAGCCGGGCGCGGTGCCAGTGCGGGGGGCCGAAGAGGTGGCGGCTGCCGTGGGCGCGCTTGAAGTAGCGGTGGGCGTCGTGCTCCCAGGTGACGCCGATGCCGCCGTGCAGCTGGATCGTCTCGGCCGCCACCTCCGAGAACGCCTCCGAGCAGACCGACTTCGCCGAGGCGGCCAGGCGGGTCAGCTCCGGCCCCGGGCCGCGCGCGGCGGCGAAGGCCGCGCCCAGGGCCGCCGAACGGGCCGACTCCACGAGCACGTAGGCGTCCGCCAGACGGTGCTTGACGGCCTGGAAGGAGCCGATGGGCCGGCCGAACTGGACGCGTTCGCGGGCGTACGCCACCGTCAGTTCGAGGCACCGGGCGGCCGCGCCGACCTGTTCGGCGGCGAGGGCGGCGCAGGCCAGGTCCAGCACCTCGGCCAGGACGCGGGCGCCGTCGCCGTCCGCGCCGACCGGGCGGGCCTCCGCGTCGGCGAGGACCAGCCGGGACTGGGCCCGGGTGCCGTCCATGGGGGGCGCCCCGGTGTGCCGCACCCCGGGCGCCGAGGGGCGTACGGCGAAGAGCGAGGGGCCCGCCGGGGTGCGGGCGGCCACCAGCAGCAGGTCGGCCCGGGAGCCGTCCAGGACGTGCTCCTTCGCGCCGGTGAGCCGCCAGCTCCCGCCGGGCCCGGGGACGGCCCGGGTACGGATCGCGGCCGGGTCCCACGAGCCGTCCTCGGCCCAGGCCAGCGCCGCCACCGAGGTGCCGTCCGCCAGGTCCGGCAGGTAGGCGGCGCAGGCCGCCCGGTCGCCGGAGGCCAGCAGGGCGCGGGTGGCGAGGACGGCGGAGCCGAGGTACGGGACGGGGCTCAGCTCCCGGCCCAGCTCCTCCATCACCACGTGGACCTCCACGGCCCCGCGGCCCGCGCCGCCGTACTCCTCGGGCACGGCCAGGCCCGCTGCCCCGATCTGTCCGGCCAGGGGCCGCCAGGCCGCCTCCCCGGGGCGGCGTCCGAGCAGGGCCCGTACGGACGCGCGCAGTTCTTCCTGTTCGCCGTCGAGTCGCATGGTTCCTTCCGCTTCTGCCGGTGGGGGCTCAGGAGGCGAGGACGCGGGCCCGGCAGGCCGCCGGGGTGCCCCAGGCGTCGCGGAGCGGGCGGGCCTTGCGGATCCAGAGGGAGAGGTCCAGCTCCGCCGTGTAGCCGACGGCGCCGTGGAGCTGGAGGGCGGTGCGGGCGGCGGCGTGGGCGGCCTCGCCCGCGGTGACCTTGGCGGCGGCGATCTCGCGCGGGGCCGCGTCGGAGCCGGCGGCGAGCGCCAGCGCCGCCCCGTACAGCAGCGGCCGGGCGAATTCGAGGGCGACGAGGGTGTCCGCGAGGCGGTGCTTGACGGCCTGGAAGGAGCCGATGGCGACGCCGAACTGGGTGCGCTGCCGGATGTAGGAGACGGTCCGGTCCAGCAGCGCCAGGCCGAGGCCGAGGGACTGCGCGGCGGTGGCGAGGGCGGCGACACCGGCGGCGTGCCCGGCGGCCCGCGCCACCTCCGGGCCGCGCGCCAGGACGGTGCCGCCGAGCGGGCGGGCGAGGCGGCGGACCGGGTCGGCCGAGGGCTGGACGGGGCCGGCGCCCTCCGCGAGCCGCAGGACGTCCCCGTCCACGACGAGGACGGCGTCGGCGGCGTCCGCGTCCAGCGCGTACGGGCCGCCGTGCTCCGGCGCGCACAGGGAGAGCACCGCCTTGCCCGCGGCCACCCGGGGCAGCCAGGCGGCGGCCCCGGCGTCGCCGAGCCGGTCGAGGAGGGCGGCCGCCGCCACCGTCTCCACCACCGGACCGGGCACGGCGTGGCGGCCCAGCTCGACGAAGGAGAACGCGAGTTCCACGGGCAGCGGGCCCATGCCCTCGTAGGGCTCGGGCACCGCCAGGGCGAAGACGCCGGTCTCCGCGAGCCGGGACCAGAGGGCGCGGCCGGGCGCGTGGTCGCCGGCCGCCCAGGCGCGGGCCGCTCCCGGGGTGTCGGCCGAGGCGAGCAGGCCGTCCAGGGTGCGGGCGAGCTCGCGGTGCTCGGCGTCGGGGAGGAAGCGCATCACCGGCGTCCCTTCGGCAGGCCGAGCAGCCGCTCGGCGATGATGTCGCGCTGGATCTCGTTGGTGCCGGCGTAGATGGGTCCGGCGAGGGAGAAGGTGTAGCCCTCGGCCCAACCGCCGTGCGCCGGGGCCTCGTCGGCGTGGTCGGCCAGTTCGCCGAGCGGGCCGAGGAGGTCGAGCGCCGTCTCGTGGAGGGCGATGTCCAGCTCGGACCAGAAGACCTTGTTGAGGCTGGACTCGGCGCCGAGAGCGCCCCCTTCGGCGATCCGGGAGGCGTTGGCCCAGGTGTGGAGCCGGTAGGCGCGGGCGCCGATCACGGCGTCCGCGACCCGGTCGCGCAGGGCGGTGTCGGCGGGGTCGCCGTGCTCCCGCCACAGGGCGGCGAGCCGGTCGGCGGCGGCGGTGAAGCGGCCGGGGCTGCGCAGGGTCAGTCCGCGCTCGTTGCCCGCGGTGCTCATCGCGACGCGCCAGCCCTGCCCCGGCTCGCCGATCACGTCCTCGTCGGGCACGAAGACCCCGTCCAGGAAGAGTTCGGCGAAGGCGGGCTTCCCGTCGAGCCGTCCCACCGGGCGGACCGTCACGCCCTCCGCGTCCAGCGGGAACATCAGGTACGTCAGGCCCTGGTGCGGCTTCGGGGTGCCGGGCTCGCTGCGGAAGAGGCCGAAGGCGCGGTCGGCGAAGGCGGCCCGCGAGGACCAGGTCTTCTGTCCGTGCAGGAGCCAGCCGCCGTCGGCGCGCACGGCGGTGGAGCGCAGGCTCGCCAGGTCGGAGCCGGACTCGGGCTCGGACCACGCCTGGGCCCAGACGGTCTCGCCGGAGGCCATGGCGGGCAGCACGCGGGCGCGCTGCTCCTCGGTGCCGTGCGCGAAGAGGGTGGGGGCGAGGAGGCTGATGCCGTTCTGGCCGACCCGGCCGGGGGCGCCGGCCGCGTAGTACTCCTCCTCGAAGACCAGCCACTGGAGGAGGGAGGCGTCCCGGCCGCCGTAGGCGCGGGGCCAGGAGACGGCCGACCAGCCGCCGGCGCCGAGGGTCCGCTCCCAGGCGCGGTGGGCGGCGAAGCCCTCCCCGGTCTCCAGGGAGGGGAGCGGGTCTGCGGGCACGTGGGCGGCGAGCCAGGCGCGGGCCTCGGCCCGGAAGGCGTCGTCCGCGGGGGAGTGGTCGAGGTCCATCAGGCGCCTCCCGTCCCGGGGTCCGCCGGGGCCGCCGGCCGGGGGCGGGCGCGGTGCGCGCCGGTCCTCCGGCGGCCGGTCTCCGGGCGGCCGGACCGGGTGCGGCCGGGCCCTGCGGTGGTGCGGGCAGCGGACATCCGCGCTCCTTCCCTAACAAGTGTTTGGTAGGTTAACGTACGGCCATGAGCGACGTCGAGAAGTTCCGCAGCGAGGTGCGCGGCTGGCTGCGCTCCCACCTCACCGGAGGCTTCGCGGACCTCAAGGGCCGCGGCGGACCCGGCCGCGAACACGAGGCGCACGCCGAACGCCTCGCCTGGGAGCGGCACATGGCCGCCCACGGCTGGACCTGCGTCGGCTGGCCCGAGGAGTACGGCGGCCGCGGCGCCACCCTGGAGGAACAGGTCGCCTTCCACGAGGAGTACGCCCTCGCCGACGCCCCCGCCCGCGTCGGCCACATCGGCGAACAGCTCCTCGGCCCCACCCTCATCGCCTTCGGCACCGCCGCCCAGCGCGCCCGCTTCCTCCCCCCGATCGCCGCCGTCGGCGAACTCTGGTGCCAGGGCTACTCCGAGCCCGGCGCCGGCTCCGACCTCGCGGCCGTCCGCACCCGCGCCGAACGCGACGGCGACCAGTGGGTCGTCACCGGCCAGAAGGTCTGGACCTCACAGGCCCACGAGGCCGACTGGTGCTTCGTCGTCGCCCGCACCGACCCCGGCTCCACCCGCCACCACGGCCTGTCCTACCTGCTCGTCCCGCTGCGCGCGCCCGGCGTCGAGATCCGGCCGATCGTCCAGCTCACCGGCACCTCCGAGTTCAACGAGGTCTTCTTCGACGGCGCCCGCACCGACGCCGCCCACGTCGTCGGCGCCCCCGGCGACGGCTGGAAGGTCGCCATGGCCACCCTCGGCTTCGAGCGCGGCGTCTCCACCCTCGGCCAGCAGGTCGGCTTCCGCCGCGAACTGGAGGCCGTCATCGCCCTGGCCCGGCGCAACGGCGCCGCCGCCGACCCGCACCTGCGCGACCGCCTCGCCCGCGCCTGGACCGGCCTGGAGACCATCCGCTCCAACGCCCTGCGGACCCTGAGCGGCGCCGCGGCCGGCGCCCCCGGCCCCGAAGCCTCCATCGGCAAGATCTTCTGGGCCACCTGGCACCGCGAACTCGGCGCGCTCGCCATGGACGTCTGCGGCGCCGGCGGCATGCTCGCCGCCGGGGAGCCGTACGACCTCACCGACTGGCAGCGCCTCTACCTCTTCTCCCGCTCCGACACCATCTACGCCGGATCCAACGAGATCCAGCGGAACATCATCGCCGAGCGCGTCCTCGGCCTGCCGAAGGAGCCGCGACCATGACCCCCGACCCGGCCCGCCGCCCTTCGCCCGCGCCCGCCGCCCCGCCCCCGTACGTCCCCGGCCACGGGCTGCTCGCCGGACGCGGCGCCGTCGTCACCGCCGCCGCCGGGGCCGGCATCGGCGGCGCGACCGCCCGCCGCCTCCTGGAGGAGGGCGCCCGCGTGGTCCTCTCCGACGCCCACGCCCGCCGCCTGAAGGAGACCGAGGCCGCGCTCGCCGCCGAGTTCGGCGCCGACCGGGTCGCCGCCCTGCCCTGCGACGTCACCGACGAGGCCCAGGTCGCCGCCCTCCTCGACCTCGCCGAGGAGCGCCACGGCCGCCTCGACGTCGTCGTCAACAACGCCGGCCTCGGCGGCACCGCCGACCTCGCCGACATGACCGACGAGCAGTGGGACCGGGTCCTCGACGTCACCCTGGGCGGCACCTTCCGCTGCACCCGCGCCGCCCTGCGCCGCTTCCGCGCCGCCGGCACCGGAGGCGTCGTCGTCAACAACGCCTCCGTGGTCGGCTGGCGCGCCCAGAAGGGCCAGGCCCACTACGCCGCAGCCAAGGCCGGCGTCATGGCCCTCACCCGCTGCGCCGCCCTGGAGGCCGCCGCGTACGGGGTCCGCGTCAACGCCGTCTCCCCGAGCCTCGCCATGCACCCCCACCTGGCGAAGGTCACCACCCCCGAACTCCTCGCCGAACTCACCTCCCGCGAAGCCTTCGGCCGCCACGCCGAACCCTGGGAGGTCGCCAACGTCATCGTCTTCCTCGCCAGCGACTACTCCTCCTACCTGACCGGCGAGGCCCTCTCGGTCAGCAGCCAGCACCCGTGAGACCGGCCCCCCCGGGCAGGGCGGCGCCCCGACCCACCCACCGACACCGAGCAAGGAGTGACCATGGCCGAGGCATACATCGTGGAAGCCGTCCGCACCCCGGTCGGCAGGCGAGGCGGCGGGCTCGCCGCCGTCCACCCCGCCGACCTCGGCGCGCACGCCCTCAAGGCGCTGATGGAGCGCGCGGGCGTCGATCCGGCGGCCGTCGAGGACGTCGTCCTCGGCTGCCTCGACACCGTCGGACCGCAGGCCGGTGACATCGCCCGGACCGCCTGGCTGGCCGCCGGACTCCCCGAGGAGGTCCCCGGCGTCACCGTCGACCGCCAGTGCGGCTCCTCCCAGCAGGCCCTCCACTTCGCCGCCCAGGGCGTCCTGTCCGGCACCCAGGACCTCGTCGTCGCCGGTGGCGTCCAGAACATGTCGATGGTCCCCATCGCCTTCGCCAGCCGCCAGGCCGCCGACCCCCTCGGCCTGACCGGCGGCCCGTACGCCGGCTCCGAGGGCTGGCGGGCCCGCTACGGGGACCGGCCCGTCAACCAGTTCCACGGCGCCGAACTCATCGCCGACAAGTGGGACATCAGCCGCCGCGACATGGAGGAGTACGCGCTCCGCTCGCACCGGCGGGCGGCCCGCGCGATCGACGAGGGCCGCTTCGACCGCGAGATCGTCCCCTACGGCGGCGTCACCGCCGACGAGGGCCCGCGCCGCGACACCAGCCTGGAGAAGATGGCCGGGCTCGCCCCCGTGGTCGAGGGCGGCCGGATCACCGCCGCCGTCTCCTCCCAGGTCTCCGACGGCGCCTCCGCGATGCTCCTCGCGAGCGAGCGGGCGGTACGGGAGCACGGGCTGGTCCCGCGCGCCCGCGTGCACCACCTGTCGGTGCGCGGCGAGGACCCGATCCGGATGCTGTCGGCGCCGATCCCGGCGACCGCGTACGCCCTGAAGAAGACGGGGATGACGCTGGACGACATCGACCTGGTCGAGATCAACGAGGCGTTCGCCCCGGTCGTCCTCGCCTGGCTGAAGGAGACCGGCGCCGACCCGGAGAAGGTCAACGTCAACGGCGGCGCCATCGCCCTCGGTCATCCCCTCGGCGCCACCGGCACCAGGCTGGCCACCACCCTCCTGCACGAACTGGAGCGCACCGGGGGGCGCTACGGGCTCCAGACCATGTGCGAGGGCGGCGGCCAGGCGAACGTCACGATCATCGAGCGCCTATGACGCTGTGACCCGTCACCCGCGGTCCGCCTCCCGGGTGCCGAAGAGCCGCTGCCAGACCGCGTGATCGGTGCGGGGACCGCCCGGGGTCCGCGCACCGTACGCCGCGATCTCGGCCTCGATGTCGAGCGGCCGGGTCGGCGAGGTCATGGCGGTCAGCTCCGCCTCCACCGCGTGGTCCGGGACCAGCCAGCACACCTCGAAGTCGATGCCGTCGGGGTCGCGCGCGTACAGCGCCTTGGTGGAGGCGTGGTTGCTCGCCCCGGTCAGGGCCCCCGCCTCGGTCAGCCGGGTCCGCATCCGGTCCAGCTCGGCGAGGGTGTCCACCTCCCACGCCAGGTGGTAGAGGCCCACCCGCCCGGCCCGCCCGCCGGAGCCAGGCTCGGGCGACTGGAACAGGCCGAGGTCGTGGTCGTTGGCGGACCCGGCCGCCTGGAGGAAGGCCGCTCCGGGAAACGCCCGCGGCAGCGGCCGGAACTCCAGGACGTCCCGGTAGAAGGCGAGGCTGCGCTCCAGGTCGGAGACGAAGAGGACGGCGTGGTTCAGCCGGTGGACGGGCATGGGGCGGATCCGTTCGGGAGGCGCGGGGCGCGAGGAGCGGGAGAAAGACATTGTCGGGGGTCCCCCGGCGCGGACGCGCCCCGGGGGACCCCCGACACGGGGAACGATCCTCAGGACGGGGCCGTACGGGGCAGCGCCCCCAGCACCGCCGCCGCCTCGGCCATCACCCGCCCGACCAGCTCCGCGCAGGACGGCAGGTCCTCGATGAGCCCCGCGACCTGGCCCGACGCCATCACCCCGAGGTCCGTGCGCCCTTCCACCATGGACGCCCTGAGCAGCATCGGCGTGTTCGCGGCCAGCAGGACCTGGCTCCAGGACAGGTCCCGGCCGTGCTTCATGGCCAGCCCGTCGCGCACCATCCGCACCCAGCCGGTACCGGCCTCGCGCCGGAAGGCCGCCGCGTGCCGCACCGCCCGCAGCAGCGCGGCGGCCCGCCCCGAGCGCTCCAGGGCGTCGACCAGCTCGGTGCGCAGCATCCGGTGCGGCAGCCCGTCCACGGCGGTGGTGACGGTCACGTCGGTGACGGCCGCGGCCAGGTACCGGGCCTTCACCGCGTCCGGGACGGTCGAGTCGGAGGTGAGCAGGAAGCGGGTGCCCATGGCGACGCCCGCCGCGCCGTAGGAGAGCGCCGCGACCAGGCCGCGCCCGTCGTGGAAGCCGCCGGCGGCGATGACCGGGATGTCCACGGCGTCCACCACCTGGGGGAGGAGGACGGTGGTGGCGACGCTTCCGGTGTGCCCGCCGCCCTCGCCGCCCTGCACGAGGACCGCGTCGGCGCCCCAGGCGGCGACCTTCTCGGCGTGCCGCCGGGCGCCGACGGAGGGGATCACGACGACCCCCGCGTCCTTGAGCCGGGCGATCAGCTCGCGGGACGGGGCGAGGGCGAAGGAGGCGACCCGCACCCCCTCCTCGATGATGATCCGCACCCGCTCGGCCGCGTCCCCGGCGTCCGCCCGCAGGTTGACCCCGAAGGGCGCGTCGGTGCGGGACCCGACCTCGCGGACGGCGTCGCGCAGCCGCTCGGGGCTCATGGTCGCGGAAGCGAGGATGCCGAGCGCGCCCGCGTTCGCGGTGGCGGAGACGAGCCGGGGGCCCGCCACCCACCCCATGCCGGTCTGCACGATCGGGTGGCGGACGCCGGTGAGCGCGGTGAGCGGGGTGGCGAGCACGGTGTCGCTCACGGCCGGACCTCCCGGTCCCGGAGCCCCTTCGGGTCGATCTCCCGGCGGATGAGCCGGAGTTCACCGGCGGTCGGCGTGCGGGTGTACGGCACCTCGTCGGGGACGGCCAGCTCGAAGCCGGTCGCCTCCCGCACCTGCGCGACGGTGACGCCGGGGTGGAGGGAGCGCAGCCGCATGGTGCGGTCCGGGGTCTCGAAGTCGAAGACGCCGAGGTCGCTGACGACCCCGGGCAGCCGGTGGTGGCGGGTGGCGGAGGGGCCCGCGGCGGCGGCCCGGTCGTGCCCGACCCCGCAGACCATGTCCACCCGCTCCACGAAGACCCGCCGGGAGTGCCGGGGGATCCAGTAACTCGTCGGGTTGTTCAGGGTGTTGACGGGCGCTCCGCGCACGCCGAGGAGCTGCCGGAAGGGCCGCTCCCAGGCTCCGACGCAGGAGATGTTCTGGTTGCCGTACCGGTCGATCTGGCTGGCGCCCATCATCACGTGCCGCCGTCCGGTGGCGACCAGGGCGAGGTGCTGGCGGTACGGCAGCCAGCCCTCGACGACCCGGGGCGGGGCGCCGACGGCGGGGACGTCGGCCATGAGCAGCGCCTCGCCGTCGGTGAGGAGCAGGTCGGGGGCGAAGGTGAGCCGGGCGAGCCGGGCGCCGATCAGGGGGACGGTGCCCATCGGGCTGGCCAGCACCTCGCCCGCGTCCCGCCACTGTTCGGCGCACGCCACCACGCAGTGCTCGGCGCGGGTGGCCGGGGCGTCGTCCGTGCCGGTGGTGCCGTCGGTCGCGCTCATGCCCGCTCCTCCTGGTGGAAGGCCGCCACCGCGGCCTGGTAGGCGTCCTCGTCGCCGGAGAGGAAGCGCGCGGTGAAGGCCCGCCAGGCCTCGGGGTCGCGGGCGGCCTCGGCGTAGTGGCGCTGGAAGCGCTCGTCGCGGTCGTGGTCGGGGACGCAGGAGGTGAAGTGGGCGCCGTTCGGGGCCTCGACGACCCCGGTGACGAAGGCGCGCCTGAGCAGCAGCGACTGCGGCCCGCCCTCCTTGGCCAGTTCGGCGGTCTCCACGATCCGCTCGCAGGAGACGTACGCGGTGTCGGCGGCCTCGCAGAAGAGGTCGTCGAAGTACGGGTCGGGGCCCAGGTACTGGGCGTTGCCGTGGATGTCGGCGCGGTTGAGGTGGACGAGGGCGGCGTCCATCCGCAGGGCGGGCACGGCGACCAGTTCCTCGCCGTCCCCGTACGGCGAGGTCACCGTCCGCAGCGAGGGGTTGACGGTCATCACGTCGGAGCCGAGCCCGGCCCGGATCGGCATGAAGGGCAGCCGGTGCCCGGCCGCCGTCAGCCCCCACATGACCATCGCCTCGTCCAGCTCGACGAGTTCGAATCCGCCGCGCTGCCGGGCGGCGGTGAAGTGCGGTTCCAGCGGCACGGAGTCGAGGGTGGCGAAGGCGGCGACGAGCTTGCGGATCTTTCCGGCGGCGGCCAGCAGGCCCACGTCGGGGCCGCCGTACGAGACGACGGTGAGGTCGGTGACGTCGGACCGCAGCAGCGCGCGGACCAGCGCCATCGGCTTGCGCCGGGAGCCCCAGCCGCCGATGCCGACGGTCATGCCGCTGCGGAGGGTGGCGGCGACCTCGTCGGCCGTCATGGTCTTGTCCCTGGTCACGAGTCAGTTCTCCTTGCCGGTGCCGGAGTCCGTGCCGAAGGCGTCGCGGACCCGGTCCGCGACGCCGCTGAGGTTCGCCTCGAAGGTGAAGCCCTGCTCGAAGCGGTAGCTGCGCCGGACGTCGACCGGGTCGATGCCGTTGATGGCGGCCTTGGCGAGGCGGATCAGCTGTCCGTCCTTGGCGGCGATCTCCCGGGCCAGCGCGAGGGCGGCCCCGCGCAGCCGGGCGCGGGGGACGACCTCCCAGACCGAGCCGTGCCGGTGGAGCTCCCCGGCGGTGACGGTGCGCGAGGTGTAGTAGAGGGCGCGCATGAGGTGCTGGGGGACGAGCCGGGCGAGGTGGGTGGCCGCGCCGAGGGCGCCCCGGTCCAGTTCGGGCAGGCCGAAGACGGCGTCGTCGGAGGCGACGATCGCGTCGGCGTTGCCGGCCAGGCCGACGCCGCCGCCCAGGCAGAAGCCGTGCACCTCGGCGACCACCGGCACCTCGCAGTCGTAGACGGCGGCGAAGGCCTCGTAGCAGCCCCGGTTGGCGCCGAGGATCGCCTCGGGGCCGGTCGCGCGCTGGAGCTCCTTGATGTCCACGCCGGCGTTGAAGCCCCGGCCCCCGGCGGCCAGGACCACGCAGCGGACCTTCGGGTCGGCGCCGGCGGCGCGCACGGCGGCCGCCAGGTCGTACCAGCCCCGTACCGGCAGGGCGTTGACGGGCGGGAAGTCGACGGTGACGACGGCGACGCCCTCGTCGGGGACGGAGGTGGAGACACCCATGAGCAGATCAGCTACCTTTCCACCAAACGTTTGTTAGGTGGAAGATAGCAGCGGCGCGCCCGCCGCGGGAGGTGTCCCTTGCCCCTGACCATCGACCTGTCCGGCACCGTCGCCGTCGTGACCGGCGGCACCCGGGGCGTCGGCGCCGGGATCGCCCGCGCCCTCCTCGCCGCCGGCGCCGAGGTGGTGACCTGCGCCCGCCGGCCCCCCGACCGGCCCGTCACGGCGGCCGGCCGCGCCGCCCGCTTCCTCCCCGCCGACCTCCGCGACCCGGCCGCCGCCACCGCCCTCCTCACCCGGGTCCGCGACGACCACGGCCGCCTCGACACCCTCGTCAACAACGCCGGCGGCACCCCCTTCCGCCTCCTCGGCGACGGCACCCCCGCCGCCCACGCCCGGGTCGTGGAGCTGAACCTCCTCGCCCCGCTCACCGCCTCCCTCGCCGCGTACGAGGTGATGCGCCACCAGCCCGCCGGCGGCTCCGTCGTCATGGTCGGCAGCGTCAGCGGCACCCGTCCCTCCCCGGGCAGCGCCGCCTACGGCGCCGCCAAGGCCGGCCTGGAGAACCTCGCCCGCTCCATGGCCGTCGAATGGGCCCCGCTGGTCCGGGTCAACACCCTGGTCCTGGGTATGGTCCGCACCGAGCTCTCCCACCTCCACTACGGCGACGCGGCGGGCCTCGCCGCCGTCGCCCGCACCGTCCCCCTCGGCCGGCTCGCCGAACCCGCCGACGTCGGGGACGCCTGCGTCTTCCTGGCCTCCGACCGGGCCGCGTACGTCACCGGAGCCGCCCTCCACCTCCACGGCGGCGGGGAACGCCCCGCCTTCCTCGACGCCGCCACCGCCAACCGCCCCGCCGACCACCCCGAGAAGTGAGGACCCCGCCATGACCGGACTCTGCGCAGGACGCGTCGTCGTCGTCACCGGAGCGGGCCGCGGCCTCGGCCGCGCCCACGCCCTCGCCTTCGCCGCCGAGGGCGCGAAGCTCGTCGTCAACGACCTCGGCGTCGGCCTCGACGGCGCCCCCGGCCCCGACAGCCCCGCCACCCACGTCGCCGAGGAGATCAGGGCGGCCGGCGGCGAGGCCGTCGCCCACGGCGGCGACATCGCCTCCGACGAGGGCGCCGCCTCCCTCGTCGCCACCGCCCTGCACGCCTTCGGCCGCCTCGACACCCTGGTCAACAACGCCGGATTCCTCCGCGACCGGATGCTCGTCAACCTCGGCGAGGCCGACTGGGACGCCGTCATGCGCGTCCACCTCAAGGGCCACTTCCTCACCCTCAAACACGCCGCCGCCCACTGGCGCGCCGAGGCCAAGGCCGGCCGCACCCCGTGCGCCCGGGTGGTCAACACCAGCTCCGGCGCCGGCCTCCTCGGCAGCGTCGGCCAGGGCAACTACGCCGCCGCCAAGGCCGGCATCGTCGGCCTCACCCTGGTCGCCTCCGCCGAACTCGCCCCGTACGGCGTCCAGGTCAACGCCATCGCCCCCGCCGCCCGCACCCGCATGACCGAGCGGACCTTCGCCGAGACCATGGCCGCCCCCGACGGACCCGGCTTCGACGCCATGGCCCCGGAGAACGTCTCCCCGCTCGTCGTCTGGCTCGGCTCCGGCGCGGGCGAGGGGGTCACCGGCCGCGTCTTCGAGGCCGAGGCCGGCCGGATCACCGTCATGGAGGGCTGGCGCCCCGGCCCCACCGCCGACAAGAAGGCCCGCTGGACCCCGGCCGAGGCCGGCGACGCGGTCCTCGGTCTCCTCGCCGACGCCGAGCCCCCGCAGCCGGTGTACGGCGCCCGCTGACCCCGGCCCGGCTGGGCGAACTGCCGTGCGGGCCATCCCCTTTGAGGGTGAAGCGGCGGGCACGCCGTGCCTCCGGGCGCCCTCCCGGTGTTCTCCCCGGCGGAAGATCGTTCCGACACGGGGGAGAGGGCGCGCGATGCGGCGAGGCGGGGAAGACGGGCGGGGCGCGTGAGCACGGCGGAGGAGACCGGCACCCGGACCGACCCCGCCCGCACCGCCCGCGCGGTGGCCGGGCGGCTGCTCCGCCACACCCTCGCCGGCCTGCCCGGCGGCGACGCGGACCCGCCCCGCTGGACCGTCGGCGGCACCGGCCCGGTCGGCGTCGACGCGGGCGACGAGCGCGCCGCCCAGGCCGCCTGCGGCGTCATGCACGTGCACGGCCGGGCCACCGGAGCCCCCGCCCCGCTCACCGCCCCCTACGTCTCCGCCGTCACCGGCGTGCTCGCCGCCCAGGGCGCCACCGCCGCCCTGCTGGCCCGCGACCGGGGCCGCCCGCCGCTGCGCACCGGCACCTCCCTCGCCCAGGGCGCCCTCCTCACCGTCACCCAGTACCTCGCTGCCGCCACCGCCACGGCCCCCGACGGCGACGCCCCGCCGCCCGAGCCCGCCCCCGGCCTCGCCACCCTCGTCACCGCCGACGCCGCCCGCGTCGAGATCGAGACCCTCGACCCGCTGGCCTGGGCCGGGTTCTGGCGCCGGTTAGGGGTGCCGTCCCGGACGGCCGGGCGCGGCTGGCTGCCCTTCCAGAGCCGCTTCGGCACCGCCGTCTGCCCGCTGCCCCCGGAACTCCCCGCCGCCGTCCTCGCCCACCCCCTGGAGGCCGTGCGCCGGGCCGGCGCCGAGCACGGCGTGTCGGTCGCCGTGATCGGCCCGGCCACGACGGCCCCCGCCCTCGCCCCCTGGACGGCCGAGCCCGCCGCCCCGGCCCCCGCCCCGCACCTCCCCCCGGCCGTCCCCGCCCCCGGCGCCCCGCCGCTCGCGGGCGTCCGGATCGTCGAGTCGGCCCGCCGGGTCCAGGGCCCGCTGGCCGGACACGTCCTGCGGATGCTCGGCGCCGACGTCGTCCGCGTCGAACCCCCCGGCGGCGACCCCCAGCGCGCCCTGCCCCCGGTCGCCGCGGGCTGCTCGGTCCGCTTCTCCGCCCTCAACCACGGCAAGACCGTCGTCGAGGCCGACCTCACCACCCCCGCGGGACGCGCCGCCACCGCCGAACTCGCCGCGGGCGCCGACGTCTTCCTGCACAACTGGGCCCCCGGCAAGGACCGCGCCCTCGCCCTGGACGCCGACGCGCTGCACGCCCTCAACCCCCGCCTCGTGCACGCCTCCGCCTCCGGCTTCGGCACCGCCCTCGGCCCCGTCCCGCCGCTGGGCACCGACTACCTGGCCCAGGTCCACGGCGGTCTCGCCGCCGCGCTGCGCCCGGCGGACGAGCCCCCCGCCCCCTCCCTCATGACCGTCACCGACGTCCTCGGCGGCCTGGTCCTCGCCCAGGCCGTCCTCGCGGGCCTCCTCGCCCGCGAGCGGACCGGCCGGGGCGGCCGCGTCACCTCCTCGCTGCTCTCCGCCGCCGCCCTGGTGCCCCGCGCCGGCCACCGCGCCGTCCTGACCCCGCTGGACCGCCCGCTGCCCACCGCCGACGGCCTGCTGCACCTCGGTGCCGAGGCGCGCCGCCGCCCCGACGCGGTCGCCCGCGCCGTCGGCGCCCCTACCGCCGACGCGGTCGCGGACCGGCTGCGGAGCCGTACGACCCGGGAGTGGCTGACCCGGCTGCGGGCGGCCGGACTGCCCTCCGTCGCCGTCCGCACCGATCTGGCCGCCCTCGCCGCCGACCCCGCCTTCGCGCGGGCCGTCCTGCCGCCCGACGCGCACCTCCCGTACGCCCGCCCGGCCGCCCCCTGGACGTTCACGGAGGACACCTCCCCGTGAGGCCGCCCCGGAGTCCGGGGGAGCCGCCCGCCGCGCGGGCGCCCCGGACCCGGCGCCGCCGCGCGCCCGCCACCGGGCGGGCCGACCCCGCACCGACAGGGAAAGGCACCATCCGAATGACCGCGACGCCCACCGTGCGGGAGGCCCCCTGGCGCTCCCGCAACGGCCTGGACCTGCCCGACCGGGTCCCGCGCGCCGACCGCGAGGAGTGGCGGGCCCGGGGCCTGTGCCCCGACGCCGACCTCTTCACCCTCTTCCGGCGGCACGCCCTGGCCGCCCCCGACCGCGAGGCCCTGGTGGACGAGCGGGGCACGCTCTCCTACCGCGAGCTGTACGCCGAAGTCCTGCGCGTCGCCGGTCTGTTCGCGGAGGCGGGCCTCGGCGCCCGGGACGTGGTCGCGCTCCGGCTGCCCAACGGCCGCCTCGCGGCGGCGGCCGAACTCGCCGTCTACGCCCTCGGCGCGGTCGCCCTGCCCTACCCGCTCGGCGGCGGCGTCCGCGACACCCGCTCGCTGCTGGCCCGCTCCCGGGCCGGCGGAGCCGTCCTCAGCGAACCCGCCGACCTCGAAGCGGCGGCCGGACTCCCGTACCTGCGCGCCGTGTTCACCACCGCCCCCGGCGCGACCGGGGGAGTCCGGCGGATCGGCACCGCCGGGCCCGCCACCGCCTTCCGCCCGGCCGACCCCCCGGCCGAGGCCACCGCCCCGGCCCGCCTCCTGGTCTCCTCCGGCTCCGAGACCGAGCCGAAGATGGTCGCCTACGCCCACCAGGCCATGGCCGGCGGCCGCGCCGCCTACCTGCGGGCCCTCACCGGCCCCCCGGCCGGACCGCCCCGCCTCCTCGTGCTGGTCCCGCTGGCCTCCTCGTACGGCTCCCTGGGCGTCCCGGTCGGGCTCGCCGCGCTCGGCGCGACCCTGATCGTCCGCGAGCGCTTCGACGCCGCCGACGCCCTGCGGGCCGTCGTCCGCCACCGGCCCACCCACCTCTTCGGCGTGCCGACCATGCTGCGCCGGATGGCCGACCTGCCGCGCCTCCCCGGCGAGGACACCTCGTCGCTGCGCGCCGTCGTCTCCAGCGGCGCCGCGCTGCCCGCCTCCACCGCGCTGGCCTGCCGGGAGCGCTTCGGCGTCCCCGTCGTCACCGTGTACGGCTCCTCGGACGGCGTCAACTGCCACACCACCGCCCCCGCCGGGGACCTCGCGGGCACCCCCGACCCGGCCGTGGCCGCCTTCCGGATCGTCCGGCCGGACGGCTCCCCTGCGGCGGTGGGGGAGCCCGGCGAGATCCAGGCCCGGGGGCCGATGAGCCCGCTGTGCTACGTGGCCGCGCCCGAGCTGGACGCCCGCTACCGCACGGCCGGCGGCTGGGTCCGCAGCGGCGACCTCGGCGCGCTCGACGCGGCGGGCCGGCTGCGGGTCCTCGGACGGCTCAAGTCCGTGGTGCTCAGGGGCGGTCACACGATCAGCCCGGCCGAGGTGGAGCAGGAGCTGGGCGCCGATCCCCGGATCGCGGAGGCGGTCTGCGTCCCGGTGCCGGACGAGGAGTTCGGGGAGCGGCTGTGCGCCTGCGTGCGGCCCGTCCCGGGGGCGCCCGCCCCGGACCTGGCAGCCGTCACGGCGGCGCTGGCGGCGCGGGGCCTGGAGCGGCGGAAGTTCCCCGAGTACCTGCTCCTGCTGGACCGGTTGCCGCTGCGCCCCACCGGCAAGGTCTGCCGCCGCACCGCCACCGCCTGGGCCGTGGCGGCCCTGGGCGGGGGCACCGCGCCGGGAGCGACGGTCCGCGTGAACAGAGGGGCAGGAGATTTCACTCATACTGGGTAAGACCGCCAGATATAGCGTCTACGCCTCGAAACGCGTGCAATCCTGGAACTGCAAACGGAATTCGCCATTCAGTTCCCTTCGCGGCAACGGCCCCGGCAGCACCGGCCAGTTACGGAGCACCTCCCTTGCGACGCCACCTCCTCACTCTCGTCCTCGCCTCCGGCGCGGCACTCGGCCTCTTCCAGGCCCCGGCCCACGCCGCCGAGGGGACCGTCACCGTCTTCGAGACGGAAGTGCAGCCCCTGACCGTGTACGAGAACCCGAGGGGCTGTCACAAGCTCCCGCTCGCCGCCCACGTGCTGACCAACGCCACCGACCGGCCGGTGCGGATCTACGGAGACCCGTTCTGCCTCGGCCCGTCCGTGGCGGTCCCGCCCGGCCACGGCTCCCACGTGGCCCCCGGCAGCGGCAGCTTCAGCGCCTGAGGGCCGGACCGGAGGGCAAGGGACACACCGGAGACATGGGGGGACACATGCTCACAGAACTCGCCGTGGTCGGACTCGGCTACGTCGGACTCCCGCTGGCCCGCCGGGCCTGCGAGGCGGGCCTCGCGACCGTCGGCTACGACATCGGCGCCGACGTCGTCGACGGGCTGAACCGGGGGCGCTCGCACATCGAGGACATCACCGACGAGGACATCGGGGCGATGCGCGCCGCGGGCTTCCGCGCCGCCACCGACCCCGCCGTCCTCGCCGGCGCCCACACCGTGGTCGTCTGCGTCCCGACCGGACTCACCCCGGCCGGCGAACCCGACCTCGAACCGCTGATCGCGGCCGTCCGCACGGTCGCCCGCCACCTCGAACCCGGCACCCTGGTCTGCGTCGAGTCCACCAGCCACCCCGGCACCACCGAGGAGATCGTCCGGCCCCTCCTCGAAGCCGGCGGACTGCGGGCCGGCGAGGACTTCCACCTCGCGTACTCCCCCGAACGCATCGACCCCGGCAACCGCCACTACACCCTGCGCACCACCCCCAAGGTCGTCAGCGGCTCCACCCGGCTCTGCGCCAAGCACGCCACCGCCTTCTACGAGCGCCTCGTCGACGAGGTCGTCGTCGCCGCCGGGACCCGGGAGGCGGAGATGGCCAAGCTCCTGGAGAACGCCTACCGGTACGTCAACATCGCCCTGGTCGACGAGATCGCCGTCTACTGCGACCGGGTCGGCATCGACATCTGGGACGTGCTGCGCTGCGCGGACACCAAGCCCTTCGGCTTCTCCGGCTTCCGGCCCGGCCCCGGCGTCGGCGGCCACTGCATCCCCGTCGACCCCCGCTACCTGATGACCCGCGCCGCCGAACAGGGCTTCACCTTCCGCACCCTGGGCGCCGCCCGCGCCGTCCTCGACGCGATGCCCGAGCACGTCGCCGACCGGGCCCGCACCCTGCTCCTCGCGGCCGGCAAGGACCCCGCGCACGCCCGGGTCACCCTGCTCGGCGTCGCCTACAAGGCCGACATCTCCGACACCCGGGAGTCCCCCGCCTACCCCGTGGCCCGCGCGCTCGGCGCGTTCGGCGCCCGGCTCACCTACCACGACCCCTACGTCGGGCGCTTCGAGGTGGACGGCGTCCCCGTCCCCCGGCAGCGCTCGCGCGAACGGGCCCTGACCGACAGCGACCTGGTGGTGCTGCTCCAGGAACACGCCGAGTACCGCTCGGCCGACTGGGACGCCGCCGCCTGCCCCGTCCTCGACACCCGAGGAACGGCGGAGGGCCGCCGCGTGGTGCGGCTCTGACGCCGCGCCACACCCCGCAGACCTCCGGTCCGGGGCGCCGCGAACGCGCCCCGGACCGCGGGACAGGCCGCACGGACGACCGTCCGGACGGCACCGTACACACCAAGGAGAACATCTCATGACGATGGCAGTCGGCAACGTCGCCCAGGAGCGTCTGTCGAAGCGTTTCGACAAGTGGGACGCGAACGGCGACGGCGTGCTGGAGCCCTCGGACTTCGTCACCGAGGCCGCCAACATCGCCCGCGCCTTCGGCGAGACCCCGGACTCGGCGAAGGGCGAGCAGCTGCGCGACGGCTTCACCGCCATGTTCCAGCACCTCGCCGCCAAGGCGGGCGTCGGCGCCCAGGGCCCGCTCGACCGCGCCCAGTTCCTCCGGGCCGCCGGTGAGGTCGTCGAGGGCGGCGCCGCCACCTTCAACCCGGTCCTCGGCCCGGTCACCCGCGGCATCGTCGCCCTCGCCGACAAGAACGGCGACGGGGTCATCGACGACGCCGAGTTCGCCACCTGGCTGAACGCCATCGGCCTCGGCGAGGAGGAGGGCCGCGCCGCCTTCCAGCAGATCGACACCGACAAGAGCGGCACGCTCTCCGAGGACGAGCTGCTGGACGCGGTGCGCCGCTTCCACACCGGTGAGCTCGACGTCGAGCTGCTGGGCTGACACGCCCCACCCCCGCTGAACGCGGCCGGCCGGCACCCCCTCGGGGACGCCGGCCGGCCGTTCGCGTACACGCCCCCGGCGGGGGCCTCGGCGCGCGGGCCCTCAGCGCGCGGGCGCGAAGAGCACCGGGACCTCCGGGGCGAGCCCCAGGGAGCCGCCGGTCAGCAACCGGTCCGCGTGGATCAGGATGTTGTAGTGGTTGGGCAGATGGCAGCCGTCGAAGCCGAGCACGCGGCCGACCGGCTCGCCGCCGATCAGCACCGCGTCCCCCCGGTCCAGGACGCCGCCCTCCGCCAGCTCCACGAAGCCGAGGAACCCGACCCGGTCCACCCGGGCGCCCGGCAGGTCCGTCCACCGGTCGGTCGTCACCAGCTCGTGCACCTCGCCCCGGCGGACGCAGCGGGCCGCGAACGGCTCCAGGACCATGCCCCGGTCCGTCCGCTCGTGCAGCAGCACCTTGACGAGGGCCCCGCGCACCGCGCGCTTGGCGCCGTTCTCGTGCAGCCCGGAGTCCAGGGAGGGCGGGGCGGCGGGGGCGGTGGGGGCGGTGCTCATCGGGACTCCGGTCGGGAGGCGGACAGGGAGGTGCGGGGTGCCGGGAGCGGGGAGGCGGCCTCCGCGGCGTAGACGTCGGCGACCAGGTCGAGCGCGGCCAGGCCGCCCTCGACCGCCCGGGACGGGTCGGGCAGCGACCGCAGCCCGGCCAGCTCCCGCAGGACGCCCTCGTACTCGTGCCACAGCGACTCCTTGAAACCGGGCCGCCCGGCCAGCATGTCGGCGGCCAGCTCGGTGCCGTCGCTGAGCCGTACGAGCACGTCCTTGACCTCGCCGGGGTACGACCAGTCCAGCTCCACCCGGCCCCGGCCGCCCGGACCGGCCAGCTCGACCACGGCCTGCCGGTCGGTGCCCGCCGCGTCCCGCACCACCTCCGCGGCGACGACCTCCGACGGGCTCCCGCCCAGCACGAGGCGGACCAGGTCGAAGGCGTTCGGGCCGTTGTCCGCGACGCAGCCGCCGCCGCAGCGGGCCGGGTCCAGGTACCAGGTGTCCGCGCCGATGTGCTCCTCGATCCGCTCCAGGTACCGCACCCGGACGGACTCCACCCGCACCGGCCCGCCCGGTGGCGGCAGCCGGCGCAGCAGGTCGAGGACCCGGTCGTTG
Organism: Streptomyces termitum; assembly: GCF_014650175.1. Classification (GTDB taxonomy): domain Bacteria; phylum Actinomycetota; class Actinomycetes; order Streptomycetales; family Streptomycetaceae; genus Streptomyces; species Streptomyces termitum. Next base: position 321,608 of record NZ_BMUL01000008.1, on the reverse strand, counting down.
TGGCGGCGGTGGAAGGCGGTGAGGAGGGGCACGCCGTGCTCCCGGGACAGCGCGGCCAGCCGCCGCCCGTCCGCCGGGTCCAGTGCGAGCGGCTTCTCCACGCACACCGGCACCCCGGCCCGCAGCGCGTCCGCGCACACCTCGGCGTGCGCGTGGTTGGGCACCGCCACCACCAGGGCGTCCAGCCCCCCGGCGGCGAGGAGTTCGCGGTGGTCCACGTGGCAGGGGACCCGGCCCCGGTGCGGGGCGAGGGCCTCCTCGCGCAGGTCGCAGACCCCGGCCAGCCGCCACTCGGGGAGCCGTTCGGCGGCGGCCAGGTAGAAGCGGGAGATCACTCCGAGCCCGGCGATCCCGAGCCGGAGCGGGGCGCCGGGGGGCGACGCCGGGCCGACCCGGGGCCGGTCGGACGGGGCGGGGCCGGGAGGGGCCGGCGCGGGCCCGGCGGCGGGGGACGGGGCGGGAGCGGGCGGGGTCATCGGGCCTCCTCGGGGAGGGGCGGGAGGCGCAGGCCGAGGGCGGTCAGCTCGGCGTGGAGCGCGGCGGACAGCGGCACGCCCGAGGCGCGCCGCCGCTCGGCGCGCTCCGCCTCCGGGTGCCCGGGATAGCGCACCGGGTCCGCGCCCGGCAGCGGCGGGCAGTCGAGCACCGTGCCGAACACCCCCCGGGCGTCGTCCTCGTAGCCGTCGCGCAGCGCGTCCGGGGCGATCGCCAGGACGAGGAAGCCGATGTCGTCGTCGCGCCCGCCGGGCCGGCCGTCCCCGTCGAGGGCCGCCGGTACCGGACCGGTGCCCGCCCCCGGCAGCACGGCCGCCAGCAGCTCCACCGCGAGGCCCAGGCCGAAGCCCTTGAAGGCGCCGGTCGCGGGGGTGCCGCCGAGCCAGCCCAGCCACGCCTCGCCCCGGTCGTAGGCGGCGGCGTCCGAGACCGGCCGCCCGGCGTCGTCGGTGAGCCACCCCTCGGGCGCCTCCCGCCCGTCGCGGGCCGCGGTGCGGATCCGGCCGGTGGGGACGACGGTGGTGCTCATGTCCAGGACGAAGGGCCGTCCCTCCACCGCCGGGGCGGCCACGCTCAGCGGGTTGGTGCCCAGCAGGGCGGCGGCCCCGAGCGGCGGGCGGGCGATGCGCTGGCCGCCGCAGTTGGAGGCCACCACGCCGATCATGCCCCGGTCGGCGGCCCGCCGGGCGTGGACGCCCGCGCAGCCGAAGTGGGTGGCGCCCCGCACCGACACGAGCCCGACGCCGCAGCGGGCGGCGCGCTCCGCCGCCAGGTCCATCGCCTCCGACGCGGCCCACAGGCCCAGCGCCCGCCGGTGGTCCAGGAGCACGCAGGCGCCCAGGTCGCGCAGGACGAGCGGTTCGGCGGCCGGGTCGGCGCGGCCGGAGGCGAGCAGCGGCCGGTAGAGGCGGTCCAGGTTGAACACGCCGTGCGAGTCCATGCCGGTCAGGTCGCCGTAGCAGAGCGCCTCGGCGGCGAGCCGGGCCCGCTCCTCGGGGACCCCCAGCCGGGCGAAGAAGGCGGCGGTCTCGCCGAGCAGCGCCTCGTACCGGACCGTCACCTCCCGCCCCTCGCCGGGCGCCGGTCCGGCGCTCCGGTGGGTGGCGCCGTCGGGCAGCGTGGACGTCATGGGGTTCCTGCTTTCTCGGTCGGTTCCGGTACGGGGCGGTCCGCCGCGCCGGACCGGACGTCGGCGGCGAAGGCGGTGAGCAGCGCGGCCACCCGCTCCGCGAACGCCTCCAGGTCGGCGCGGTCGACGAACTCGCCCGCCGCGTGGGCGTGGTTGGCGTCCAGCGAGCCGGGGCCGAACACCGTGGTGAAGGTGTCCGGCACGCCGTCCAGCCAGAGCGCGTCACAGGTGAAGGCCGGCTCCCCGTCCGGTCGGCGCCCGATCCCCGCGCGGGCCAACAGGGCGTCGCCCCAGGCGGGTTGGGAGCCGAGCGCGGGCAGGCCGCGCTTCTCCCAGACCAGCCGGGTGATCCGGGCCGCGTCGGCGGCGGTCCGCGCGAAGGCCGGCAGGCCGGCGAAGCGGGCGGTGAACTCCCGCAGCCCCGCCGCGAAGGCGCGGGTCAGCGCCCGCTCGGCGGCGGCGCCCGAAGCGGCGTCGGCGTAGGGGAGGTTGAGCAGCAGACGGCCGGTGCCGTGCACCTTGTTGTGCAGGGTCCCGGTGTGCAGGCCCGCCACGCAGACCGGAATCCGCGCGCCGTCAAGGGCGGCGGCGAGGTGCTGGGCGAGGAAGCCGAGGAGCACGGTGGCGTTGTGTCCCGCCTCCGGCCGGTCGTCGATCGCGTCCTCGCCGTCCACCGTGATCAGGGCGGTGGCGGCGGCGGTCGCGCGCGGCAGGTGGCGCAGCCCGGTCGGCTCGCAGAAGACGTTGACCCGGCCCACGTGTCCGGCCGCCACCAGCGGCCGGGTGCCGAAGGTGCCGAGCGCGCCGCCCTCCTCGCCCGCCACCGCCTGCACCAGGACCGCGACGTCCCGGCCGACCGACGGGTCGGCGCGGGCGGCGGCGGCGATCCCGGCGAGCAGCGCCACCGCGGGGCCCTTGGCGTCCACCGCGCCCCGGCCGGTGAACCGTACCCCGTCGTACGCGGGGGGCTCGCCGCCCGCGACGGTGTCCAGGTGCACGTTGAACATCACCGTGCGCTCCCGGGGCAGCGCGGGCCCGAGCCGCAGCAGCAGGCTCGGCTGGTCCGCCAGGAAGGACGGGTCGGCGGCGATCGCGCGCCGCACCGGCCCGGGGACGTCCCCGCCCAGCACCGCGCCGGGCTCCGGGGCGGCCAGTGAGACGGTGGTGAGGCCGAGCCGGGCCGCCGCCGTCGCGTAGGAGCGCAGGGCGGCGGTCAGCAGGTGCGGCGCGCCCGGCCCGGTCTCCAGGGGTCCCGCGGTGGGCGTGTGCAGCAGGTGCAGCAGCAGCCCGGCGTCCACGGCGGGCGGGCCCGGGGGAGCGGGGGCGGGGGAGGGCGCGGCGGCCGGGACGGGCAGGACGGCCAGGCGGCGGGCGGCCCGGACGAAGGGGCCGGTGGTGTCGGCGTCCGAGCCGTCCCGGCCCTCGTGCGGGACGACCGCGAGGTGGGGTTCGAGGGAGTACGCCCCCCGGTAGCCGTGCTCCTCCAGGAGGCGCACGCAGTCGGCGACCCGGGCGACGCCCTCGCCGGGCAGCGTGTAGACGGCCTCGCCGGGCCGCGCCCCGGGCCGCGCGTCCTTGATGTGCACGTGGGCGACGTGCGGGAGCAGCCGCTCCAGGAGGGCGTGGCCGTCGTAGCCGTACGGCACCCCGTTGCCGGTGTCGAAGAGGACGCGCAGGGCCGGGCTGTCCACCTCGGCCAGCATCCGCAGGGTCCGGCCGGCGTCGGCGCCCGCCCAGCCCGCGCAGTTCTCGTGGAGCAGTTCGACGCCGAGCTCCTCGGCGCGGCGGGCGAGCCGCCGCATCCGGTCGACGGCCCTGGCCCCCCACTCCGCCTCGGGCAGCCCGCCGTCGGTCCACGACATGACGCGCAGGCTGCGGCAGCCCAGCACCCGGCCGTGCGCGGCGAGCCGCTCCAGCTCCTCCAGGTCGGCCTCGAAGGGGCCGGTGACCGGGCGGGCCCAGTTCCCGATCCGGGAGCCGAGGCAGACCGTGCCGAGGCCCGCCGCGTGCAGCCGGGCGGCGGCCTCCCGTACGGCCGGGGCGGGCAGGTCGGCCAGGGCCGTACCGTCGACGCTGCGCAACTCCAGTGCGGACCAGCCCAGTTCGCGGGCGACGGCGATCTGGCCGGCCAGGTCGGGGGCGGCCTCGTCGCCGATGCCGGTGATCCGGCCGGTCAGGTCAGCGTGCCGCGCCACGGAGGGCCTCCTCGTCCGCGCAGTGCCGCTTGGCCGCGTCGAGGAGCCGGACCGCCTCGGCGTGCAGGGCGAACTCCTCCTCCCAGGACGGGTCGTCGGCCGCGACCTCGGCGAAGCGGGTGTAGGCGCGGTGCAGGAACGCGGCCAGCGCGTCGTCCCGGAACACCTCGCGCCGCCCGCCGACGTCGAGCTGGACGTGGTCGTCGGCGTCGCTCGGCGCGAAGTGGCCGACGGCGCGGCCGTGTTCGAAGTCGAGGGCGACCCGGCGCTCCCGGACGGGCGCGGTGAGGTCGGAGACGATCCGGGTCCGCACCCCGTTCGCGTGCCGCAGCTCCAGCAGGGCGGAGCCCAGACCGGGGCGGACCGAGGTGCCGACCCGCAGATCGGTCAGCCGGGCGGCGGTCGGTTCGGCCGGACCCGCCAGCGACAGGACCAGGCCCAGCGAGTGCGGCAGTTCCACGTCGAAGGCGGTGGGGTGCCCGTCGTCGGCCCGCAGCGAGCGGGCGAAGCGCGGTTTGTGCTGGGCGACGTCGACGGCCAGCAGCCGCCCCAGCTCGCCGGAGGCGATCAGCGCGCGCAGCCGGTCGGCGAGGCCGGAGGCGGGCCAGTGCGCCACCACCGCCAGGCGCAGCCGGTGGCGGTCCCGCAGCTCCGCCGCGGCCGCCAGCTCCCCGGCGTCGGCGGCCAGCGGCTTCTCCACGATCAGATCGCGGTAGCCGGCGGCGCACAGCGCGGCGAGGACGGCGGTCCGGCCGGCCGGCGGGGTGCAGACGTGGACGACGGCGCGGTCGGGCGGCAGCAGTTCCCTGGCCCGCTCCAGGGACGGGGTCACGGTGACCCCGTCGGGCACCGGGGCGCGCTCCCCGGGCCGGGGGTCGACGGCGACGACCGGGCCCCGCCACAGGTCCGGCGCGCGGCCGAGGGCGGTGCGCAGGGCCCGCAGGTGCAGCCCGGCCCCGGAGCGGCCCAGTCCGACGATCAGGGGCTGTCTCATACGGTTGTTCCATTCGGTGATGCGGGCGGGGTGCCGTCGAGAAATCTCGCGGCCCCGCGCGACACCGGTCAAGAAGATCGGAGACGCCGTCACTGAAAAGTATGAATTTCCTTTGAGGGTTTGGGGCTTCATTCTCGGTGCTGTTACGTTCACCGGGCAGACTTCCAGGGGGCGAGCGTCCGTTCGCCCGTCGCCTCTCCTCGGGCCGTGGTCACGGCCCCAGTTGACGTCGGCGCACCGCCGGCCGAGAAGAATTGTTTCCGCGTGACGCCATCGAGCATTCCCTTTTTCTCCCAGGCGAAGACCTTCGAAAAGATCTGGCCGGAGCTCCGGGCCGGAGTGGACGAGATTTTCGCCGACGGCAAGTTCTCGCATTCCCGCCAGGTGGGCCTTCTGGAGAAAGCCCTCGCGCGCTATACCGGGGCCCGTCACGTCATCGGGGTCAACAGCGGGACCGACGCCCTCGTCCTCCTCCTGAAGGCGGCCGGACTGCGCCCCGGCGACCGGGTCCTCGTCCCCGCGTACTCCTTCGTCGCCACCGCCAGCTCCGTCGTCCTGGCCGGCGGCCGGCCCGTCTTCACCGACGTCGACCCCGACACGTACGCCATGCGCCCCGAGCTGATCACCGACGAGGCCGCCGACGGCGCCCGCTTCCTGCTGCCCGTGCACCTCTTCTGCCGGATGGCCGACATGGCGGCCCTCTCCTCCTGCGCCGCCGACCGGGGCCTGACCCTCCTGGAGGACAGCGCCGAGGGCATCGGCATGCGCCAGGACGGCGTCCACGCCGGACTCCACGGCCGCGGCGGCGTCCTCTCCTTCTTCCCCAGCAAGACCCTCGGCGCCCTCGGCGACGCCGGAGCCGTCCTCACCGACGACCCCGACCTCGCCGACCACGTCGCCGCCCTGCGCCACCACGGCCGCACCGGACGCACCCTCGCCCACTTCCCCGGCATCTCCAACGAGACGGTGCACCCCGGGCACAACAGCAAGATGGACGACCTCCAGGCCGCCGTCCTGCTCGCCAAGCTCACCGTCCTCGACGAGGGCATCCGCCACCGCGCCGTCCTCGCCCGCCGCTACGACGAGGGCCTGCGCGACGTCCCCGGCGTCACCCGGCTTCCCGCGCTCACCGGCGGCCCCGACGAGGTCTTCTACGTCTACCTGATCGAGACCGACCGCCGCGACGAACTCGCCGCCCACCTCCAGGACCGGGGCATCGGCACCGAGACCTACTACCCCCGCCCGCTCCACCTCCAGCCCTGCTTCGCCGGACTCGGCCACCGGCCCGGCGACTTCCCCGCCGCCGAGGCCGCCTCCCGCCGCGCCCTCGCCCTGCCGCTCCACTCCGATCTCACCGAGGACGAGGTCGCCCGCGTCTGCGCGGCCGTCCGCGCCTTCCACACCGGGGAGACCTCCGCATGACCACCACCAGCGACACCGCGACGGCGACCGCCGGGGACCGCGCCGACCGGGTCCCCTTCTTCCCGCCCGACCTCTTCCACGAGGACCGCGAGGTCCTCCTGCGGCTGCTGTACGAGATCGGCACCGGCGCCGACCAGAAGTTCATCCTCGGCGACCGCACCCGCCGCTTCGAGGACGCCCTGCGCGAGCGGCTCGGCGCCGCCGACGCCGTCGCCTGCTCCAGCGGCACCTCCGCCCTCCACCTCGTCCTCACCGCCCTCGGCATCGGCCCCGGCGACGAGGTCGTCGTCCCCGCCCTCGGCTGCGCCCCGCTCGCCGCCGCCGTCCTGCACACCGGCGCCGTCCCCGTCTTCGGCGACGTCGACCCGGCCACCCTCACCCTCGACCCCGCCGACGCCGAGACCCGGATCACCCCGCGGACCAAGGCCCTGATGCCGGCCCACATGTTCTCCGTCATGGCCGACATGCCCCGCTTCACCGCCCTCGCCGCCGCCCGGGGCCTCCGCCTCGTCGAGGACTCCGCCGTCGCCCAGGGCGCCGTCCTCGACGGCACCCCCGCCGGACTGTGGGGCGACGCCGGGCTCTACTCCTTCGTCCAGGTCAAGTCCTTCGGCATGCCCGGCGAGGGCGGCCTCGTCGTCACCCGCGACGAGGAGACCGGCCGCCGCGTCCGGATGCTCCGCAACCACGGCCAGGACGGCGTCCAGCGCGGCCTGCACCACACCATCGGCGTCAACAGCCGCTTCGACGAGATCCAGGCCGCCTTCCAGCTCCACCGGCTCCCCGGCCTCGACGCCCGCCTCGCCCGCCGGGCCGAGATCGCCGCCCACTACACCGAGCACCTCACCGGACTGCCCGGCCTCACCACCCCGCCCCCCGGCACCGAGGGCCGCTGCCACTACGTCTACACCCTGCTCGCCGACGACCGCGACGCCCTGCGCGACCACCTCTCCGCCGTCGGCGTCGACACCCACGTCTACTACCCGCGCACCCTGCCCGAGCAGACCGCCTTCACCCCCTTCGCCACCCCCGGCGCCGACTGGCCGCACGCCCGGGACGCCGCCCGCCGACAGCTCTCCCTGCCCGTCCACCACCGGCTCACCGACGCCCAGGTCGAGCACGTCACCGCCACCGTCCGCGCCCACGCCCGGCGCGCCCGCCGGTGACCGCACCGCCCCGGACGGACCGCGCCCCCGTCCCCGCACCCACCCCCGCACGGAGCACCCCCGCATGACCCCTGACCTCGACATCGCCGTCGTCGGCGCCGGACTCGCCGGACTCGCCGCCGCCCACGAACTGAGCCGCCGCGGCCACGAGGTGCGCGTCTTCGAGGCCGCCGACGCCCCCGGCGGCCGGATGCGCAGCCTCCACCGCGACGGCTACCTCATCGACACCGGCGCCGAACAGATCTCCGCCCAGGGCTACCGCGCCACCTGGCAGCTCATCCGCCGGGCCGGCCTCACCCCCGACGACGTCCCCCGCATCGGCCGCCCCATGGCCGTCTGGCGCGACGGCCGCCCCCGCAACGGCGTCGGCGAACCCCGCGCCGTCCTCACCGGCGCCGGACTCGCCCCCGCCGCCCGGCCCTCCCTCGCCCGCTTCCTCGGCTGGAGCGGCCGCCACCGCGCCGACCTCGACCACGACCACCCCGAGGCCACCCCGCTCGGCGCCGACACCATCGCCGACGCCGCCCGCCGCTACCACCCCGGCCTCCACGACCACCTCCTCCAGCCGCTCTCCGCCGCCTTCTTCGGCTGGGACACCGCCCGCAGCGCCGCCTCCCCGCTCGTCGGCCTGCTCCTCGCCGTCGGACCCGTCTCCGCCTGGCGCACCTACCGCGGCGGCATGGACCTCCTCACCCGCCGCCTCGCCGCCGCCCTCCCCACCCGCTACGGCCACCGGGTCGACGAGGTCACCGACCACGGCGACCACGCCCGCCTCACCGTCGACGGCGCCGCCCTCACCGCCCGCGCCGTCGTCCTCGCCGTGCCCGCCCCGGTCGCCCTCCGGCTCACCGACGGCGCCGACCCGGACGCCACCGGCTACCCCGCCGCCTCCACGTACCGCCCCATGTACAAGGTCAGCTGCGCCCTCGACCGGCCGCTCGCCCCGCGCGGCGGCGGCTACGCCCTCCTCACCCCCGCCGACGAGGAGCCGCTGCTCTCCTGCCTCATCGCCGACCACCTCAAGTGCCCCGACCGGGCCCCCGCCGGACGCGGCCTGATCAGCCTGCTCGCCGCCCCGTCCCGCATCCCCGACCTGGTCGGGGCGGGTGAGGAGGAGGCCGGACGCCGGCTCGCCGCCGCCGCCGAACGGTACGTCCCCGGCCTGGGCGCGGCCCTCACCGCCACCCACGTCCACCACTGGCCCGAGGCCATGCCCGAACTCACCCCCCGCGCCCTCGCCCTGCGCGGGGCCTTCCTGCGCCGCCCGGCGCGCGCCGTCGAGTACGCCGGGGACTGGGTCGCCGCCCGCCCCTCCAGCGAGGGCGCCGCCCGCTCCGGCGCGCTCGCCGCCGCCCGCGTCCTCGCCCACCTCGCCGCCCCCCGCCGGGGCCGTACCGCCCCGCAGGAGACCACCGCATGACCCCCCACGACCTGGGCGTCCTCTTCGACGAGCTGGCCGACGCCGGCGCCGCCACCCGCTACCACCTCGACCGGCCCCTCGACCTCGCCCCCGGTCTCCCCGGCGCCGGCGCCACCGAGTGGACCGTCCCCGAACTCGCCCTGCTGGTCCGGGAGACCGCCGCCGCCCTCGCCGCCGCCGGAGCGGGCCCCGGCGACCGCGTCGCGATCGTCAAGGCCAACCACTGGGACTACGACCTCCTCGCCTGCGCCGCGATCCGCACCGGCGCCGTCCCCGTCAAGCTCTCCGACCACCTCGCCCCCGAGGCCCTGCGGATCCTCCTGGACCGCTGCGCGCCCCGCGTCCTCGTCACCGACGCCGACGTCCTCACCCGCGACCCGGCCGTCCGCCTCGCCGACACCGCCCGCACCACCGTCGTCCTCGGCCCCGCCGACGGCCTCCCGCCCGGCACCGTCCCCCTCGACGCGCTCCGCGGCCACGCCGACCCCGGCCCGCACCCCCGCCCCGACGACGCCCCCCTGGTCGTCGTCCACACCAGCGGCACCACCGGCGTACCGAAACTGGTCTCCCACACCACCCGCACCCTCATCCACCACCTGGCCCGCTTCGAGACCAGGCCGGTGCCCCGCATCGGCCTGCGCCGCGACGACACCCTCTACAACGCCAGCTCCTACGCCCACGGCCGCACCATCTGCTGGACCGCCGTCGCCCCCGTCCGCGCCCCCCGGCACATCACCCTCGACTCCCGGGGCCGGCCCGAGGCCGCCGACCTGCTGCTGCGCGCCCACCCGCCCACCGTCGTCGAGGCCCTGCCCGCCCGCTACGCGCGCCTCCGGCCGCTCACCCGCGGCCTCGACAACCCCTTCCGGGACGTACGGACCTACATCAGCACCTACGACGCCGTCCACCCGCCCGTCATCCGCTCCTACCTCCAGGCCACCGCCCACCGCCGCCCGCTGTGGATGCAGGGCTGGGGCCAGAGCGAGACCGGACCGCTGACCTTCGCCTTCCACACCCGCCGCTCCGTCGCCCGCGCCGCCGACGGCACCCCCACCACCGTCCGCGACCTCGGCCGGCCCGTCCCCCTGAAGACCCGGCTGCGGGCCGTCGACCCCGCCACCTTCCGCCCGGTGCCCGCCGGCACCCCCGGCCTGATCCTCTGCCGCACCCGGGCCCTCGCCCCCGACTACCCGGGCGAGCGCGAGCGCTGGGAGGCCAAGCGGCACGGCGACTGGTGGAACACCGGCGACATCGGCGTCCTCGCCCGCGACGGCTCCGTCCGCCTCCTCGACCGGGAGGTCGACCACCTCCCCGGCTTCAGCTGCCTGCGTACCGAGGACATCCTGGAGGACCGCCTCCCCGAGGCCCTGGAATGCGTCGTCCTCGCCCGCCCCGACGCCGCCCCGCTGCCCGTCGTCGTCACCGAGGACGGCACCCTCGCCCCGGCCCGCTGGAAGCAGGCCGCCGAAGGACTCCCCGCACTCGACGCGCCCGCCGTCGTCGGCTGGGACGACGTCCCGCGCACCGGCACCGGCAAGGTCCGCCGCGCCGTCCTCCTCGAACGGCTCACCGGCAGCACCGACACCTGCGGCACCGGCCGCTGGACATGACCACGAGCCCGCCCGCCCCCCGGGGCTACGTCTTCGACAACGACAGCCCGCACAGCGCCCGTCACCACGCCTCCCTCGAAGGCGCGCTCGACCCGCTGACCCTCGGCCACCTCCGGGCGGCCGGAGTGCCCCCCGGCGCGCACTGCCTGGAGATCGGCGCCGGCGCGGGCAGCGTCGCGCACGCCCTGCTCCGGCTCACCGGCCCCACCGGCTCCGTCACCGCCACCGACGTCAAGCCCGGCCGCATCCCGCCCGCCCCCGGACTGACCGTCCTCACCCACGACGCCGTCACCGACCCGCTGCCCGAGGGCGCCTACGACCTCGTCGTGGCCCGCCTCGTCCTCCAGCACCTCCCCGAACGCGACGCCGTGCTGCGCAAACTGGTCCGCGCCCTGGTGCCCGGCGGACTCCTCCAGATCGACGAGTTCGACGCCGGGCACGAACCCTGCCTCCTCGCCCCCACCCCCGAGGACGCGCGGCTCTACGAGCGCTTCACCACCGCCAAGACGGCCCTGATGCGCGCCGCCGGAGGCGACCCCACCTGGGGCCGCAAGGTCCCCGCCGCCCTGCGCGCGGCCGGACTGACCGGCCTCAGCGTCCGGCCGCACGTCCTGCTGCGCGCCCCCGGCACGCCCGCCCTCGGCCTCCAGCTGCACCACCTCGCCCACCTCGCGCCCCGGCTGCCCGGGCACGGCTTCACCGCCGCCGAGGTCGACCGGCTCGGCACGCTGATGCGCGACCCCGGCTTCGCCGCCGCGACGGGCGTCCTCTACTCCGCGCAGGGCCGCCGCCCCGCCGCCACCCCCCTCACCACCCCGAGCACCGAGGCGACATGACCGACTCCACCCTCACGACGACCACCGCCCCCGCCGCCCCGCCCACGCCACCGGCCCTCACGGCCGGGGACCGGCTCAGGGTCTACGCGCGCCTCGGCAAACTGGACGTCTACGACTACTACCTGGGCACCTTCATCGCCCTCGCCGCCGTCCTGCCCGCCGCCGGGACCTCCGCCGGACGCGCCGCCGCCCTCTTCGGCGTCTTCCTCGCCGCCCAGGTCCTGCTGCTCATGGCGATGACCGCCTTCGACGACGTCACCGGCTTCCGCGACGGCAGCGACATCACCAACTACGGCCCCGACCACCCGCTGCGCAACGTCCAGCGCAAGCCGCTGGTCGCGGGCACCCTGACGGTGCCCGAGGCGCTCCGCTTCGCCTGGGGCTGCGCCGTCCTCGCCGCCCTGCTGCTCGCCGCGACCGCCGCCCTCGCCCCGCACCGCCCGGCCTGGACCGTGATCGGGCTCGCCGTCCTGTGGGTGGTGACCCTCCAGTACTCGTACGGCGTCAAGCTCAGCTACCACGGCTTCCAGGAGCTGTACCTGGTCGCCCTCGGCTTCGCCCTCGTCATCCTGCCGTACGGCATGGCCACCGGGCAGGCCACCGGCTTCCTGCTGGTCCAGGCCGTCCTCTTCGGCTTCGGCCCGCTCATGTTCGGCGTCTACTCCAACACCAACGACGTGGACGGCGACCGGGCGGTGGGCCGCCCCACCGTCGCCGCCCTGACCTCCGAGCGCGGCAACGCCCGCTTCATCGGCGCGCTCTCCCTGGCCGAGTTCCTGACCATCGCCGCCGCCGGTGCGACGGGAATCGCCCCCTGGTGGTTCGTGCCGCTCATGCTGCCCGCCTCGCTGCTGCGGCTGCGGCAGTACCTGCTCGGCTTTTGGACCGGCGACATCATGCGGGCCCGTCGCACCGGCTTCGCCGTGCACCGGCTCGGCGTCGTCCTGATGATCACGGCCAACCTGCTGCTCGCGTTCACCGGCTGAACCCCGCCCCACCCGTCCCCGCAGCGCCCCCCGGACCCGGCGTCGATCCGCTCGACGCCGGGTCTACGGCACCGGTGATCTGCCGTTGATCGGCCGTAGAGCCGCGCCGTGGAACATCGGCACCAGGACGAGGGACACCGGTCACCCCGGTCGCCTCAGGCGGGCCGCACGGCCGTCCCGACCCCCGGTCCCCGGTAGTTGGCCATCCCACGGAAGGTGGACGAGGCATGGACGGTTCGCAGACGCCGCAGTCGACGACGACGGGCTTCGGAGAGCTGCTGAGGATCCGGCGCGAGCGGGTCGGCCTGACCCAGCAGGTCCTCGCCGACCACGCGACCCTCAGCGTCCGGGCCATCCGCGACATGGAGAGCGGCCGGGTGCAGCGCCCCCGGCAGGAGACCGTCCGGCTGCTCGCCGAGGCACTGCGCCTGGAGGGCCGCGGCCGGTCCGACTTCGAGGCCGCCGCCCGCCGGCCCTTCCCCGCCGGGGAGCCCCGCGACGAGCCGACCGCGCCGCCGGTCGCCCGGGGCGCGATCGTCGGCCGCGAGCTGGAGACCGAGGTGCTGGCCGACGCCTTCGCCGTGCACGGCGACCGGCTGGTCACGGTCGCCGGACTCGGCGGCGTCGGCAAGACCCGGCTGGCCCTGGAGGTCGCCCGCCGCCTCCACCTCGGCTCCCGCTGGTCGGTCCGCTGGCACCGCGGCGGACTCGACCGAAGAACCGACCCGGCCCGCGCCCTCGGCGACCGGCCCACCCTCCTCGTCCTCGACGGCGCCGACGCGGGCGTCGACAGCGTCCTCCTGGACGAACTCTTCCAGCGCTGCCCCGGCCTGCGCGTCCTCATCACCGCCCGGGTCCCGCGCCCCCTCCCCGGCGGCCAGGTCATCCCGCTCGCCCCGCTGCCCACCCCCGGGCCCGAACTCGACCACGACCCGGTGGCCCTGGCCGAGGTGGGCGCCGTCCGGCTGCTCCTCACCCACCTGCGCCGGCTGCGCCCCGGCTACCGCCTCGAACGCGACGAGGCCCCCGCCGTCGCCGCCCTCTGCCGACAGCTCGACGGCCTGCCCGGCGCCCTGGAACTGGTCGCCGGCTGGTCCACCGTCCTCTCCCCGCGCCAGTTCCTCGCCCGGCTCGCCGACGGCCCCTTCCACCTCGGCCCGCCACCCGCCGGATACGGCGGCGGCGACGTGGGCGCGGCGCTCGGCGCCGCCCTGGACCGGCTGACCCTCGGCGAGCGGGACCTGCTCCAGCGGCTCGCCGCCGAGCCCGGCGACTGGTCCGGCGACGACGCCGTGGCGCTCAGCGGCCGCCCGCCCCAGGAGGGCCTGGCCGCGGTCCACTCCCTGCTGGCCGGCGGCCTGATCCGGAGCGTCCCCGCCCGCGACGGCGTCCGCTTCACGGTGCTCAACCTCTGCCGCCGCTTATGCGGTACGGCCTCCGGGCCCGCCGCGCACCGGCAGCTGGCCGCGGCCGGCTGAGCCCCGCCCGCGCGCACCGGCGGGCGCCCCCGCCCGCCGATACTGCCCGCATCCTGCCGGATGAGCTGCCGGTCCGCCGCCGGGAACGTCCCTAGCGTTCTGTCCACGGCCGGGCGGGCCGGGGCCCCGGACACCTCCGGAGGCGCCGCGCGCACCGGACCTCCCACCACCCACCGACACAGGGGTTCGCGCCGTGGAGCAGCATGCCGTGGAGCAGCACGGAGAGACCGGGACGACGGGTCCGGGCGCCGTCGTGACGACGGGACTGGACGTGGTCGTGACGACCGTGGCCTCCGACTCGCACACCTGGAACCTGGTCTTCCTCCAGCTGCTGCTGGAGGAGCTCGGGCACCGGGTCACCAACCTCGGCGCCTGCGTGCCCGACGCGCTCCTGGTCGCCGAGTGCGCCCGTCTGGCTCCCGGCCTGATCGTCGTGAGCAGTGTCAACGGCCATGGCTTCCCCGACGGGCTGCGGGTCGCCGCCGCCCTGCGCGCCCGCCCCGAACTGGCCCGTACGCCCCTGGTCATCGGCGGCAAGCTCGGCATCGAGGGCACCGGCGCGGACGCCCGCCGCCGGGCCCTGCTCGCGGCCGGTTTCGACGGAGTCTTCGAGGAGGGCGGCTCTCCGGGCGCGTTCCCCGCCTTCCTGCGGGCGCTGGCCCCCGGCGGCCGTCCGCCGCTCGACGGCGCCCCGGTGCCCGTGGTCTCGGGGGCCCGGCGATGACCGGCCCGCGCACGGGAGCCGTGGCGCGCGGCGGCTTCGGCGGGTTCGTCGCCCGCGCCCGGGCCGCCGGGACCCTCGTCGTCCAGCCCCGGATGGGCATGGCGGACCCGGCGCGGATGCGGGAGGGACTGCGCGCCGTCCGGGACGCCCGCGCCGTCACCGTCGGCACCCTCACCCTCGACAGCTACACCCGCACCGGCGACCTCGCCGCCGCCCGGCGCGCGCTCGCCGACGGCACCGGTCTGAACGGCTACCCGATCGCCACCCACTCCACCGCCACCACCCGCGCGGTGCTCGGGGGCGTCGCGGACGGCGGCTTCCCGGTGCAGGTGCGGCACGGCTCGCCCGCGCCGGAGCACATCGTCCGCGCGCTCCTCGCGGCCGGGCTCGACGCCACCGAGGGCGGCCCCGTCTCGTACTGCCTCCCCTACAGCCGTACGCCCCTGCGCGAGGCTGTCGAAGCCTGGCGAAAGAGCTGCGAACTCCTGGCCTCCGCCGAGGAGTTCGGTGCCTCGCCGCACCTGGAGACCTTCGGCGGCTGCCTGATGGGCCAGCTCTGCCCGCCCGGTCTGCTCGTCGCGATGAGCGTGCTGGAGGCGCTGTTCTTCCGGCAGCGCGGCCTGCGCGGCATCTCCCTCAGCTACGCCCAGCAGGCCGACCCGCGCCAGGACGAGGAGGCGCTGACCGCCCTCGGCCGGCTGGCCGCCGAGCACCTGCCGGACGTCGACCACCACCTCGTGCTCTACGCCTACATGGGCGTCTTCCCGGCCACCCCCGGCGGGGCCCGGCTGCTCCTGGAGGACGCCGCCCGGCTGGCCGTCCGGGCGGGCGCCGCCCGGCTCATCGTCAAGACCACCGCCGAGGCGCACCGCATCCCGACCGTCGCGGAGAACGTCCGGGCCCTGGAGACGGCCGCCGCGGCCGCCGCCGGGGAACACGCCCGTCTCGCGGGCTCCGTGCGCGGGGGAGTCCGGGGCGAGCCGGTGCTCGCCGGGAGCGGCCGCGGCGGCGGGTACGGCGGATCCCTCGGTACGGCCGGGGGCGCACCGGCCGACGGCCGGTCGGGCGGGCTCGTCCGCGCAGGGGGCCTTCCGGCCGGGGCGCTCCGGGTCGAGGACACCGGCATCGAGGCCGAGGCGCGGGCCCTGATCGGGGCCGTGCTCGACCTGGACGCGGACATCGGCCGGGCCCTCGTGCGGGCCTTCGCCGCCGGGTACCTGGACGTGCCCTACTGCCTGCACCCCGACAACGCCGGCCGCACCCGCACCTCGCTCACCCCCGACGGGCGGCTCCTCTGGTCCGACACCGGCTCCCTGCCGATCGCGGCCCCGCGCGGCCCCCGCCCGCCGATCCTCGGCTCGGCCGGGCTGCTCGCCGCCCTCTCCCACGTCCGGCGGAGCTACGACGCCCGCGCCGCCGCCGGACCCCCGACCCGCACGCCCCTCGCCCCCGGCAGGCCCGTACCGCTGCCGTCGCGCACGACGTCCACGCCACGACGAGAGTTGGGACCGACCACACCATGACCACCGACGGGCCCGCGTCCTTCGCGCCGATACCGGAAACCGGCCGCCACCTGGCCTCCGCCACCACCCGCGGCGCCCTGCGGATCCAGGGCCGACTCCTGTCCGCCGCGCGGGAGTTCCTGCGCGACGAGGGCTTCACGGAACTCCTCCCGCCGATCATCGGGCCGGTCACCGACCCCGGTTCGCGCGGGTCGAAGCAGGTGGACGTCGACTTCTACGGCCACCGCTACAAGCTGATGACGAGCGCGATCCTCTACAAGCAGGCGTCGCTCCTCGCCTTCGACAAGATCTTCTGCATCGCCCCGAACGTCCGCCTGGAGCCCCTGGAGACCGCCGGCACCAGCCGCCACCTCGCCGAGTTCCACCAGCTCGACGTGGAGGTGGCGGGCGCGAGCCGGGACGACGCCGTCCGGCTGGTGGAGCGGCTCGTGGTGCACATGGTCGACAGCACGGTCCGCGACCTCCCCAAGGAGTTCGCCGAACTCGGCCGGGACACAGGCGCGTTCGCCGAACTCCTGAAGGGCTCCTTCGGCCGGATGCGGCACGCCGAGGCGGTCGCCGAGCTCCGGGACGCCGGCCACCCGCAGAGCCCCGACGCCGAACTCGACTGGGCGGGCGAGGCGCTGCTCTCCGCCCGCCGCGACCGGCCCTTCTTCGTCACCGACTACCCCAAGGGATCGCGCGGCTTCTACGACCGCGAGCACCCCGAACAGCCCGGCCTGCTGCGGAACTTCGACCTCATCGCGGCCGAGGGGTACGGCGAGCTGTGCAGCGGCAGCCAGCGCACCAACGACTACGCAGAGATCGTCACCCGGATGCGGGAGACCGGCGAGAACCCGCAGAAGTACCGCTGGTACCTCGACCTGGTCCGCGAGGGCGTGCCCGGCAGCGCGGGCTTCGGCATCGGCGTCGAGCGGCTCACCCGCTACGTCGCCGGGCTCGACGCCGTCTGGCAGGCCAGCGCCTTCCCGAAGGTGGCGGGGGTGGTCTCCCCGTGAGCGACCTCTCGGCCCCCGGCTTCCCCGAGGAGGAGGTCAGGCGGCGGGCCCGCACCGGCACCGCCGCCGCCTTCCCGCCGCCGGAGGAGTACGGCACCGTGCTGTTCGGCGCGGACCGGGACCCGCACCGCTGCGGCGGCGACCCGCTCGACGCGCTGCGGATCGTCCCGCCGGTCTTCATGCCCCGGCGGCTCGCCCGGCTCATCGACCTCGGCCGCGAACCCGACTACCGCGACGTCGAACTCACCACCGTCATCGGCGGGTTCACCTCACCCCTGCCGGTGTACGTCTCCGCCCTCGGCTCCACCCGCGCCGCCTCCGGCGACCTCGGCCAGGCCCTCGCCCGGCAGGCGGGCGCCCTCGGCCTGCCCCTGGTGATCGGGGAGAACGTCGTCCCGGTCGAGGGCTACGGGCGGCTCGGCGAGGCCGCCGACCGGGCCCTCCTCGGCCGGCTGCGCGCCTACGCCGACGCGCTGCCCGACGGGCGGGGCGGAATCGCCGTCCAGCAGTCCACCGAGGACGCCGACGCCGAGGTCTGGAACCTGGTCTACAGCGACCCGGCCGCCCTGCCGCTCCTGGAGACCGGGCGGCTCGCCTTCGAGCTGAAGACCGGCCAGGGCGCGAAGCCGGGCCTCGGCGGGATGACCGTCCTGGACGCCGGGGCCGCCGCCCGGCTCGCCGACCGGTACGGCCTCGACGACGTCCTCGGCGGCGGCCGGGTGCTGCGCTCCAGCACCCCCGGCACCTTCACGGCGGAGATCCTGCGCCAGCAGATCCGGCTCATGCGGAACAACTACCCCCGGGCCCGGGTGTGGGTGAAGCTCCATCCCGGCCGGGACGTCGCGGAGGCGGCCCGGGTGGCCGCCGAGGCGGGCGCCGACGCGGTCACCGTGGACGGCGCCGAGGGCGGCACCGGCTGGGCGCCGGGCGCCTTCCCCGCCCAGGTCGGCCTGCCGCTCGCGGAGTGCCTGCGCCGGCTCGCCGCCGCAGGACCGCCGCCCTGCCTGCTTGTCTCCGGCCGGATGTGGGAGGGCGGCCGGGCCGTCAAGGCCCTGGCGCTCGGCGCCCGCGCCGTCGGCCTGGGCCGGGCGGCCCTGCTCGCCGCCGCCGAGGACCCCGAGGACGGCCTGACCCGCCTCGTGGAATGCCTCGCCCTGGAGACGCGCATGCTCGTCAGCGCGCTCGGGAAATACGAGCCGGCCGCGCTCGACCGGGACGACGTATGGTCTCCTGAATTCCCCTGAGACCCGCTTCTTCTCCTTTCGCCGTCCCGAGGGAAATTACTCCCGGGGATTTTTCCGACAGCCCGCCGAGGTGTCTTCGCGCACCTCGGCGGGCTGTGCCTTTCTCCGGAACGGTCTGCTGGAAACCGGCAGTTGAAACTGCCGATGGACTTCCCGGAATCCTGCCGATCGGTCCGCGGAAAGCGTCCTATCGTCGGTCACATCACTCGCAGCGTCGCTCATTCATCGGGGTTGGATGATGGAATCTAGCGGTTTTCCCTTCGTATCCGTCGCACGCCGTTTCCCGGACCGTCCGGCCCTCAGGACCGGCGCCAGGACCGTCTCCTACGGGGAGCTGGACGAGCTGAGCGGCGCCCTCGCCGCCCGGATCGCCCCCGGCCGGACGGTGGCCGTCACCGGCCGCGACCGGCTCGACCACCTGGTCGGGCTGCTCGCCGCCCTCCGGGCCGGCGCCGTCTGCCTGCCGCTGGACCGGGAGGCGCCGGAGGAGCGCAACCGCTGGATCCGCGAGGACGCCGGTGCCACCCTCCACCTCACCGACGGAATCTTCACCGACGGAATCCTCACCGGCGACGTCCCCGCCGGTGAGGACGCCGCCGGAGCCCCCGGGGCGAACGGCGCCGCCGCCGGGTACCTCATCTACACCTCCGGCACCACCGGCCGGCCCAAGGGCGTGCACGTCCCGCTCGCCGCCCTCGCCGGCCACCTGGCCGCCGCCGTCGACCGCTTCGGCCTCACCGAGGACGACGTCGTGCTCCACCTCGCCCGGCCGACCGTGGACGTGGCCGTCGAGCAGACCCTCACCGCCCTCGCGGCCGGCGCCCTCCTCGTCGTCCCCGAGCGGACCCTGCTCGCCCCCGCCGCCCTCCTCGACCTCCTGGACACCGAGGGCGTCACCGTCGCCAACCTGCCCGCCGGATACTTCCGGGAGGTGGTGACCGCGCTGCCCGACCACGGCACCGCCCCCCGCGCCCTCCGCCTGATGATCTCCGGCAGCGACCGGCTCCACCCGGAGACCGCCGCCGCCTGGCGGGCCGCCACCGGCGTGCCCCTCCTCAACGCCTACGGGCCGACCGAGACCGTCGTCACCGCCACCGTCCACACCTGCGGCGACCCGGCGGGGGAGGAGGGCACCGTCCCCGTCGGCCGCCCGCTCGGCGACCGCCGCGCCCACGTCCTGGACGAGCGGCTGCGGCCCGTGCCGCCCGGCACCCCCGGCGAGCTGTACCTCGGCGGCCCGCTCCTCGCCTCCGGCTACCACGGCCGCCCCGGCCTCACCGCCGGACGCTTCGTCGCCGACCCCTTCGCCCCGGAGCCCGGCGCCCGCATGTACCGCACCGGCGACCTCGTCCGCCGCTCCGGACCCGACGCGCCCCTGGAGTTCGTCGGCCGCACCGACCACCAGGTGAAGATCCGCGGCTTCCGGATCGAGCCCGGCGAGATCGAGCAGCTCCTCGCCGCCCACCCGGCCGTCTCCGCCGCCGTCGTCACCGCCCGCGACGACCGCCTCGCCGCCTACGTCACCGCCCCCGCCGGGGCCCCCGCCCCCGACCCCGCCGCGCTCCGCGCCCACCTCGCCGACCGGCTCCCCGAGCACATGGTCCCGGCGACCGTCACCCCCCTCGACACCCTCCCGCTCACCCCCGGCGGCAAGGTCGACCGGGCCGCCCTGCCCGCCCCGCAGGCCGCGCCCGCGCCGTCCGCGGCCCGCCGCCCGCCCCGTACCCCCGCCGAACAGCTCATCGCCGCCGTCTGGGCGGACGTCCTCGGCGTGCCCGAGGTCGGCGCCGAAGACAACTTCTTCCACCTGGGCGGCGATTCGCTGACCGCCGTCCGCGTCGTCGGCCGCGTCTTCGACGTCTTCGGCATGATCTCCCCGTACACCATCTTCGACGCGCCGACCCTCGCCGGGTTCGCCGCCGCCGTCACCGCCGCCCCGGACGCCGCCGAGCGGCCCGCGCCGCGCCGCACCGGCGCCACCGACGCCCCGCTCGCCCCCTTCCAGCGCGGCCTGTGGTTCCTCGACCAGTGGAACCCGGGCGCCCCCACCTACACCGTGCCCTGGACCTTCCGCTTCGACGGGCCCGTCGACCCGGAGCTCCTGCACCGCGCCCTCACCGGAGTGGCCGCCCGCCACGAGGCCCTGCGCACCACCTTCGTCCTCGGCGAGGACGGCCCCCGGCAGCGCGTCCACCCCACCCCCGACGTGCCGTTCACCGTCCACGACACCCCCGCCGAGGAGCTGGAGGCGCGGATCGCCGAGGCCGCGCTCGTCCCCTTCGACCTGGAGACCGGGCCCCTCGTCCGCGCCCACCTCCACCGCACCGGCACCGGATCCACCCTGCTGCTGCTCTGCCACCACATCGTCTGGGACGAGGGCTCCCTCCCCGTCCTGGAGCACGAACTCACCACCTTGTACGAGGCGTTCGCCGCCGGACGGCCCGACCCGCTGCCGCCGCTGCCGATCCAGTACGCCGACTACAGCATCTGGCGGCAGGACGACGACTCCGTCGAAGGCGCCGCCGAAGCCGCCGCCCGGCAGCTCGGCCACTGGCGCGAGCGGCTGCGCGATGCCCCCACCGAGCCGCCGCTCCCCACCGACCGGCCCCGCCCCGAACTCCAGTCCTTCCGGGGCGCCTTCCACCGCTTCACCATGCCCCGGCCGGTCGCCGAGGCGGTCCGCGCCCTGGCCCGCGAGGAGGACGCCACCCCGTACATGGTGCTGCTCGCCGGACTCGCCCTCACCCTGCACCGGCGCACCGGCCGCGACGACCTCGTCCTCGGCTCCCCGGCCAGCGTCCGGGGCCGTACCGAACTCGACTCCCTCATCGGCTACTTCATCAACCTGCTGCCGCTGCGCGTCCGGATCGGCGCCGGCACCGACTTCCGCGAACTGGTCCGGCACGTCCGCGAGACCGCCCTCGACGGCTACCGCCACCAGGACGTCCCCTTCGACGCCATCGCCGCCGCCGTCATGGCCGACCGCCCCGACGACCGTGCCGAGGACCGCAACCCGCTCTGCCAGGTCCTCCTCGAACTCCACCCCCTCGACGACCGCCCGCTGACCGTCGGCGGCACCCCCGTCACCCGCGCCCTGCACTCCAACCCCGTCTCCCGCTTCGACCTCTCCGTCTCCGTCGACGACCGGGGCACCGACTTCACCGGCCGCTTCGAGTACGACTCCGACCTCTTCGACGCCGCCACCATGGCCGACCTGTGCGAAGCCTGGCTCGGCACCCTCGCCGCCGCCGTCGGGACCCCCGTCCACGCCCTCTTCGAGGACCGCGCCGCCCGCACCCCGCACGCCACCGCCCTCCGCTCCGGCGACCACGGCGACGACCTCCTCGACTACGGCACCCTCGACGAGCGCGCCAACCGCCTCGCCCACCACCTCGGCGCCCTCGGCATCGGCCGCGGCGACACCGTCGCCGTCCTCACCGAACGCGGCCCCGACCTGGTCACCGCCCTCCTCGCCGCCCTCAAGGCCGGCGCCGCCTACACCCTCCTCGACCCCGCCTTCCCCGCCGACCGGCTCGCCCGCGCCACCGCCGACAGCGGCGCCGCCCTCCTCGTCACCCACCGGGGCGCCACCCCGCCCTTCCCGGTCGCCCGCCACCTCGACCTCGACACCGACGCCGCCGCCGTCGCCGCCCGCCCCGGCCACGCCCCCGGCGTCCCGGTCACCGGGGACGACCTCGCCTGCGTCATGTTCACCTCCGGCTCCACCGGCCGCCCCAAGGGCGTCGCCGTCCCGCACCGCGCCCTCACCACCACCTACCTCGGCCAGGACTACGCCCGCTTCGGCCCCGACGAGGTCTGGCTCCAGTCCTCCCCGGTCTCCTGGGACGCCTTCGCCCTGGAGCTGTACGGCGCCCTCGCCTTCGGCGGCACCTGCGTCCTCCAGCCCGGCAGCCGCACCGACCCGCAGGCCGTCGCCGCCCTCACCCGCCGCCACGGCGTCACCCAACTCCAGCTCTCCGCCAGCCTCTTCAACTTCCTCCTCGAAGAACTCCCCGACACCTACGACGGCCTGAGGACCGCCTTCACCGCCGGTGAACGCGCCTCCGTCACCCACGTCGCCAAGGCCCTCGACCAGTACCCCGGCCTCGTCGTCGCCAACGGCTACGGACCCGTCGAGAGCCTCGGCCTCACCACCTGCCACCGGGCCGCCCCCGAGGACACCACCGGCACCTCCATCCCCATCGGCCGCGCCCTGCGCGGCAAGGGCGTCCACGTCCTCGACGCCGCGCTGCGACCCGTCCCCGACGGCACCACCGGCGAGCTGTACGCCTCCGGCGGCGGCCTCGCCCTCGGCTACCTCGGCCGGCCCGCGCTCACCGCCGAACGCTTCGTCGCCTCCCCGCACGGCGCCCCCGGCGAACGGCTCTACCGCACCGGCGACCTCGGCCACCGCACCCCCGACGGCGTCCTGGAGATCACCGGCCGCGCCGACGAACAGATCAAGATCCGCGGCTTCCGCGTCGAACCCGGCGAGATCGAGGACGCCCTCACCCGCCACCCCGCCGTCGCCTCCGCCGCCGTCACCGTCCACGAACCCGCTCCCGGCGACCTCCGGCTCGCCGCCTACGTCACCGCCGCCGGCGACGCCCCCGACCCCGACGCGCTCCTCGACCACCTCGCCCGGCTGCTGCCCGAGCACATGGTCCCCGCCACCCTCGACGTCCTGGCCGCGCTGCCGCTCAACGCCAACGGCAAGACCGACCGGCGCGCCCTGCCCGCCCCGGCCGAACGCCGCCCCGCCGCCCCCGCCGACCCGCTCACCCCCGGCCAGCGCGCGGTCGCCGACGCCGTCCGCACCGTCCTCGGACTGACCGGCGACCCCGGCCCGGACGCCGACTTCTTCCGCCTCGGCGGCAACTCGCTCGCCGCCGTCCGGGTCGCCATGCACCTCTCCCGGCACACCGGCACCCGCGTCCCGCCCCAGACCGTCTTCCGGGGCCGCACCGTCGCCGCCATCGCGGACCGGCTGGCCGCCCGGTGAACCGCCACCAGGACCGCCCGCCCACCCCGCCGACCGAAGGGAACGAGACCGTGACCCCGTCCGCCGCCCCGCCCGGGACCCCCGCGCCCCGGGAGACCGCCCCGACCGGCGGACCCGCCGCGCCCGCCGCCCGCACCGCGCCCGCCTCCGGACTCCAGCGCGGCCTGTGGTTCCTCGACCGGTGGAACCCGGACGCCGCCACCTACACCACCCCGTGGACGTACGACGTCACCGGACCGCTCGACACCGGCCTCCTCCAGCGCGCCCTGGACCGGGTCGTCGCCCGCCACGAGGCCCTGCGCACCACCTTCGACCTCCACCCCGACGGGCCCCGCCAGCGGATCCACCCCGCGCTCGCCGTCCCGGTCGACGTCACCGACCTGCGCCACCTCCCCGAGGACGAACGGGCCGCCCGCGCCGAGGAGCTGATCGCCGCCCGCGCCGCCGAACCCTTCGACCTGGCCGCCGGACCGCTCCTGCGCGTCGCCGCCCTGCGTACCGGCGACGAGCGCACCACCGTCCTCCTCGTCGTCCACCACATCATCTGGGACGGCTGGTCCGCCGAGGTCTTCGACCGGGAGCTGAGCCTCGCCCACAGCGCCCTCGCGGCCGGCCGCGAACCCGAACTCCCCGCCCTCACCGCGCAGTACGCCGACTGGGCCGAGGAGCAGCGGCACACCTCGTACGAGGAGGACCTCACCCACTGGAAGCGGACCCTCGACGGCGCCCCCACCCTGCTCGACCTGCCCGGCGACCGGCCCCGCCCCGCCGAACGCGGCCACCGCGGCGCCACCGAGCCCTTCGGCCTCGCCCCCGGCACCACCGCCCGCGTCCGCGCCCTCGCCGAACAGGAGGGCGTCACCCCCTTCACCGTCCGGCTCGCCGCCTTCGCGATGCTCCTCGGCCACCGCACCGGCACCGACGACCTCCTGATCGGCACCCCCGTCACCACCCGCGACCGGCCCGAAGTCGCCGACGTCCTCGGCTACTTCGTCAACCTGCTGCCGCTGCGGATCCGGCTCGACCCCGGCGCCTCCTTCCGCGCCCTGCTCGCCGACGTCCAGGACACCGCCTTC
Source organism: Streptomyces termitum (assembly GCF_014650175.1). Taxonomy (GTDB): domain Bacteria; phylum Actinomycetota; class Actinomycetes; order Streptomycetales; family Streptomycetaceae; genus Streptomyces; species Streptomyces termitum. The sequence goes on along the minus strand of NZ_BMUL01000008.1, from coordinate 297,310 downwards.
GACGCCCTCGGCCACCTCGGCGTCCCCTTCGACCGGCTCGTCGACCTCCTCGGCACCACCCGCACCCCGCAGCACCCGCCCCTCGTCCAGGTCGTCTTCGGCGCCCACACCGAGGACCGCACCCCGCTCACCCTCGGCGCCGCCACCGCCACCCGCGCCGTCCGCCCCAACGGCACCAGCAAGTTCGACCTCACCTGGTCCGTCTTCGACGACGGCGCGGACGGCGAACCGCGCGGCGAGGCCGAGTACAGCACCGACCTCTTCGACCCCGGCACGATCCGCCGGCTCGCCGCCGACTACGCCGCCGTCCTCGACGCCGCCCTCACCGACCCCGACGCCACCGTCCGCCGGCTCACCACCACCGCCCCCGCGCACCGGCCCGCCCGCCTCGACCCCGGCCACTGCCTCCACCACCTCTTCGAACGCGCCGCCGACCTGCACGCCGACCGGCCCGCCGTCACCGGCCCCGACGGCACCCTCGACTACGCCGCGCTCGACCACCGCGCCAACCGGCTCGCCCACACCCTGATCGACCGGGGCGTCCGCCCCGGCGACCGGGTCGGCCTCCTCCTCGAACGCACCACCGCCGTCCCCGTCGCCGTCCTCGCCGTCCTCAAGACCGGCGCCGCCTACGTCCCCGTCGACCTCGCCGCCCCCGCCGACCGGGCCGCCCTCGTCTTCACCGACACCGCCGTCACCGCCGTCCTCACCGACCGGCCCGACCGCGCCCCCGACGGCCCCTGGCACACCCTCGACCTCACCGCCCGCGCCGACGAGATCGCCGCCCGCCCCGGCCACCGGCCCCCCGCCACCGGGCACCCCGACGACCTCGCCTACCTCATCTTCACCTCCGGCTCCACCGGCCGCCCCAAGGGCGTCGGCGTCGCCCACGCCCACGTCAGCCGCCTCCTCGACTCCGGCCGCGACCCCTTCGGCTTCGGCCCCGACACCGTCTGGACCCTCTTCCACAGTTACGCCTTCGACTGGACCGTCTGGGAACTGTGGGGCGCCCTCCTGCACGGCGGCCGGCTGCACGTCGTCCCGTACCTCACCAGCCGCTCGCCCGACGACTTCGCCGCCCTCCTCGACACCGAGGAGGTCACCCACCTCTGCCTCACCCCCTCCGCGCTCCGCCAGCTCGAACCCGCCCTGCGCCGCACCCCCCGCGCCCTGCCCGCGCTGCGCCGGATCATGCTCGGCGGCGAGGCCCTCGACCCGGCCGTCGTCCAGCGCTGGCACGCCCTCGACCCGCTGCCGCCCGCCCGCCTCTGCAACCTCTACGGCATCACCGAGACCACCGTCCACGTCACCACCCACGACGTCGCCGACGGCGGCACCGGCTTCGAGCGCAGCCTCATCGGCACCCCCATGCCCCACCTCACCGCCCTCGTCCTCGACGACTGGCTGCGCCCCGCCCCGCCCGGCGCCCCCGGCGAGCTCTACATCGGCGGCGGCAGCCTCGCCCACGGCTACTGGGGCCGCCCCGGCCTCACCGCGGGCCGCTTCGTCGCCGACCCGTACGGACCGCCCGGCGCCCGCCTCTACCGCACCGGCGACGTCGCCCGCCGCCTCCCCGACGGCGGCCTCGAATACGTCGGCCGCGCCGACTTCCAGGTCAAACTGCGCGGCTTCCGCATCGAACTCGGCGAGATCGAGAACGCCGTCGCCGCCCACCCCGCCGTCGACGCCTGCGCCGTCACCGTCCACGACGACCGCCTCGCCGCCTACACCACCGGCGCCACCGCCCCCGACCCCGCCGACCTGCGCGCCTTCCTCGGCCGCACCCTGCCCGACTACATGATCCCGGCCACCGTCACCCCCCTCGACGCGCTGCCCCTCACCGTCAACGGCAAGGTCGACCGGGCCGCCCTGCCCGCCCCCGACCGGACCGCCCCCGCGCCCACCGGCCGGCACACCGAACCCCGCACCCCGGAGGAGGAGCTGTTCGCCGCCGTCTGGACCGAGGTCCTCGGCGTCCCCGGCATCGGCGTCCACGACGACTTCTTCCACCTCGGCGGCGACTCCATCCGCGCCGTCCAGCTCGCCGGGGCCCTGCACGACCGGGGCTGGCAGGTCACCCTCCGCGACGTCTTCAACGCCCCCACCGTCGCCGGACTCCTGCCGCTGGCCCGCCCCGCGGCCGAGGACCCCGACGCCGGCCGGCCCTTCGCCCTCGTCACCGACGAGGACCGCGCCGACCTGCCGCCCGGCGTCGTCGACGCCTACCCGATGGTGTCCATGCAGCTCTCCATGGTCTTCCACATGGAGGTCGCCGGCGGCACCGACAGCTACCACAACGTCAACTCCTACCGGATCGCCGGAGACCTCGACGAGACCGCCCTGCGCCGCTCCGCCGAGGAGGCCATGGCCCGCCACGCCGTCCTGCGCACCGGCCTCGACCTCTCCGGCTACGGCGAACCCCTCCAGCTCGTCCACGGCGCCCTGCCCGCCCCCGTCGACTTCGCCGACCTGCGCGGCCTCGACGCGGAGCGCCAGGACGCCGAGATCCGGGCCGTCTTCGACCACCACCGCGACCGGCCCTTCGACCTCGCCGCGCCCCCGCTCTTCCGGATCACCGTCCAGCGGCTCGCCGACGACGCCTTCCAGCTGACGATCTCCGAGCACCACGCCATCCTCGACGGCTGGAGCTTCACCTCCCTCCTCACCGAACTCCTCGAACGCCACACGGAGCTCGCCGCCGACCCGGCCGCCGCGCCCGTCCCGCCGCCCCGCACCGCCTTCCGCGACTTCGTCGCCGTGGAGCGCGAGGCCGCCGCCGACCCCGGCTCGCTCGCGTACTGGAAGGAACGGCTCGACGGCGCCACCGGCCAGCTCTGGCCCGGCAGCGAGACCGTCCACGACCTGCCCCGCACCGTCGAACGGGTGCTGCCCGACGCCCCCGGCCAACTCCGGGCCGTCGCCGACGCGCTCGCCGTCCCGGTCAAGTCGGTCGCCCTCGCCGCCCACCTGCACGCCCTCGCCCGCATCACCGGCCGGCGCCGGGTCACCACCGGGCTCGCCATGAACGGCCGCCTCGAACGCCTCGGCGGCACCGAGGTCTACGGCCTCTTCCTCAACACCGTCCCGCTCGTCGCCGAACCCGGCGACGACCTGGCCGCGCTCGTCCGGCACGTCCACCGCGAGGAGCTGGACATGATGCCGCACCGCCGGGTGCCCTTCGCCCGGCTGGCCCGCATGATGGCCGACACCGCGCTCGACAGCCAGTTCGGCTACCTGCGCTTCCACGCCCTCGGCCGGCTCAGCGCCGCCCGCATCGAGGACGGCCGCATCGGCTGCGAACCCACCCTGCGGCACGAGCCCAACAGCTTCGCCTTCGGCGCCTCGCTCATCCAGGACCCCGTCTCGCAGCGCGTTCTGCTCGCCGTCGACCACCAGCGCGCCCTGGTCGACGACGCGACGGCGGAACGGTTCCTCGACGCGTACGAGGAGGCGCTGTACCGCCTGGCCGCCGGGCTCTGAACCCGCCGCCCCCTCCGTCCCGCCGCTCCCTCCCTTCCGCCGCCCGCCGTCCCGTACGCCCCGCGCCTCCCGCACGTCCCCGTCGTCTCACACGTCTCATACGTCCCGCGCGTCCGCGTCGCCCCGCACGCCCCGCACGACCCCGTACGTCCGTCCCGTCCGCCCCGCCGCACCCCGTACCGAGGAGCGATCCCGCATGACCACCTACGCCGAGCCGGCCGCCCCCGCCGTTCCCGTCCCCGCCGTTCCCGCCGCACCCGCCGGTCTGCTCGACCGGCTGCGGGACGCCGTCCGCGCCCACCCCGGCCGTCCCGCCGTGCACGCCGTCGACGGCAGCCTCGACTTCGCCGCCCTGGACCGCCGCACCGCCGCCCTCGCCGGGGCGCTGCGGGACGCCGGGGTCCGCCGGGGCGACCGGGTCGGCGTCCACCTCGCCCGCACCGCCGACCTGCCGGTCGCCCTGCTCGCCGCCTGGCGGGCCGGCGCCGCCTACGTGCCGCTCGACCCGGCCTACCCGGCCGAGCGGATCGCCTTCATGGCCGCCGACGCCCGCCTCGCCGCCGTCGTCAGCGCCGACACCGCCCCGCCCGTCCCCGCCGGGGTCCCGGTCGTCCACCCCGCCGCCGCGGGCGACGGACCGGCGCCCGCCTTCGTCCCGGACCCGCTCGACTCCGCGTACGTCATCTACACCTCCGGCTCCACCGGCCGCCCCAAGGGCGTCGAGGTCGCCCACGGCGCCGTCGCCGACCTCGCCGACGCCCTGGAGCGCGGCGGCGCCTACCGTCCCGGGCCGGGCGTCGTCGCCTGGAACGCCAGCGTCTCCTTCGACGCCTCCGTCCAGCAGTGGATCCGGATCTGCCGGGGCGACACCCTCGTCGTCGTCGACGACGCCCGCCGCGCCGACCCGGTGGCCCTCGTCCGGCTCCTCGCCGACCACGGCGTCACCGACCTCGACCTCACCCCCTCCCACTGGCAGCTGCTCCGCGAGCCGCTGGCCGGCGCCCGCGTCCCGCGCCTCTTCATGGGCGGCGAGCCCGTCCCCGTCCGCACCTGGCGGGAACTCGCCGACGCCGGGATCGACGCGCTCAACCTGTACGGGCCCACCGAGTGCACCGTCGACGCGATCACCGCCCCCGTCACCGGGCCCGTCCCCCACCTGGGCGAGCCGCTGCCCGGCGTCCGCGTCCACCTCCTCGACGACCGGCTGGCCCCGGCCGCCCCCGGCGCCGTCGGCGAGCTGTACCTCGCCGGGCCCGGCCTCGCCCACGGCTACCCGGGCCACCCCGGCCTGACCGCAGGCCGGTTCGTCGCGGACCCCTTCGCCCCGGAGCCGGGCGCCCGCATGTACCGCACCGGCGACCAGGCCCGCCGCTCCGCCGAAGGACTCCTGGAGTACGTCGGCCGGGTCGACCGCCAGGTCAAGCTGCGCGGCTTCCGGGTCGAGCTCGGGGAGGTCGAGCACGCCCTCGGCACCCTGCCCGGGGTGACCGCCGCCGCCGTCACCGTCCACGAACCCGCGCCCGGCGACCCGCGCCTGGCCGGCTACGCCACCGGGCCCGGCCTCGTCCCCGCCGACCTGCTCGCCGCGCTGCGCCGCACCCTGCCCGCCCACCTGGTGCCGTCCACCGTGACCGTCCTGGACGCCCTGCCGCTCACCCCGAACGGCAAGACTGACCACCGGGCCCTGCCCGCCCCCGCCGCCCCGGCCGAGGCGCCCGCGGCCGTCTCCGCCGGGGGAGTGGCCGACCAGGTCGCCGAGGTCTGGCGCACCGTCCTCGGCGTGCCGGACGTCGCGCCCACCGACGACTTCCTCGGCCTCGGCGGCCACTCCCTCGCCGCCCTCCGCGTCGTCCACCTGCTGCGCCGCAAGCTCTCCGTGGAGCTCCAGCTCCGCCACCTCCTCGACGCCGCCGACCTCGCCGACTTCACCGCCGTCGTCCAGCGCGCGGCCGCCGCGGGCCCGGCCCCCGCCCGCCCCGCCCTCACCGCCCGCCGCGAGGCCGTCCGATGACCGCCCCGACCGCTCCGGCTCCCTTTGCCGCCCGGGTCGTACGCCCCCGGGCCGAGGGGGACTGGCTGCTCGTGCCCGCGCCGCAGGACCACCGGCCCTTCCGGCTCTTCTGCTTCCCGCACGCCGGCGGCGACGCCACCGCCTACACGCCGCTGGCCCGCGCGCTGGCCCCGGTCGCCGAGGTGTGGGCGATCCGGCCGCCCGCCCGGGGCGGCCGGAGCCGGCACCCCATGCCGCCGGACTTCGACGCCCTGGTGGCCGCCGTCGCCGAGGCGATCGCCCCGCACCTGACCGGCGGGGCCGGGGAACGCTTCGGCTTCTACGGGCAGAGCCTCGGCGCCCTCCTCGCGTACGAGACGGCCCGCGCCCTGCCCGCCGACCGCCGCCCCGAACTGATCGTCGCCGCCGGGGCCCCCGCCCCGGCCCGGTGGAACGGGCGGGCCACGAAGGACCTGGACGCCGCCGGACTGCTGCGGATGACGGGCCTGGAGGAACTGGTCAGGGACGAACCCGAACTGGCCGAACTCGCCCTCCGGGCCATCCGCACCGACCTCGCCGTCAGCGGCACCTACCGGTACCGCCCGCACCCCCCGATCGGCTCCGCGCTGCACGTGCTCGCCGGGGCCGACGACCCGGTGCTCGCCACCACCCGGCTCGCCGACTGGGCCGCCCACACCCGGGGCGGCTTCAGCCACCGGACCGTGCCCGGCGGCCACCTGCTCGCCACCGTCGACCGGCCCGGCCCGGTCGGCCTGCTGTCCTCTCTCGTGGCGGGCCGCCCGGCCGCCGCGCCCGCCACCGCCCCCAGGGAGCCGTGATGCCCACCACCACCGCCGTCGACCTCACCGACCCCGCGCTGTGGGCCAGGGACGACACCCCGGACCTCGTCGGGGAACTGCGCCGCGAGGCACCCGTCCACCTCACCGACACCGTCGACGACGGCCCCGTCTGGTCGGTGCTCACCTACCGGGAGTCCGCCGAAGTCCTGCGCAACGCCGCCGTGTTCAGCTCCGAGTCCGGCTCGCTGCTCGGCGCGGGCGAGGGCAACGTACCGGTCGGCTCGGGCCGCATGATGGCCCTCACCGACCCGCCCCGCCACCGCGAACTGCGCGCCCCCGCCAATCCGTTCTTCTCCAAGAGCGGCGTCAAGGGCGCCGCCCGCTCCATCACCGAGCGGGCCGGCGAACTCTTCGACCGGGCCGTCGCCCAGGGCGAGGCCGACCTCGTCGACGTGGTCTCCGCGCTGCCGCTCGCCGTCATGTGCGACCTCCTCGACGTCCCCGAGAAGGACCGCGACATGGTCGTCCGGGTCTGCGACGTCGCCTTCCTCGGCCGCACTCCCGAGGAGCGCCGGGCCGGCCACCAGCAGCTCATCCCCTACCTGCTGCACCAGGTGATGCTGCGCCGCTCCGACCCCCGCGACGACCTCATCTCCATGATGGCCACCTACAAGGTCGGCGGACGGCTGCTGCCCGTCGAGGACGTGGTGCTCAACCTCGACAACATCGTCGTCGGCGGCGTCCAGACCGTCCGTCACACGGCCGCCATGGGCCTGCACACCCTCGTCCGGCGCCCCGACCTGTGGCGCGCCCTCCAGCGCGGCGAGGTGTCGATGGACTCCGCCGTCGACGAGCTGCTGCGCTGGACCTCGGTCGGCCTGCACACCCTGCGCACCGCCACCCGCGACACCGAACTGGGCGGGCGGCACATCCGCCGGGGCGACCGGGTCGCGGTCTGGGTGTGGTCCGCCAACCGCGACCCCGACGCCTTCGAACGGCCGGAGGAGATCCTCCTCGACCGCTCGCCCAACAAGCACCTCGCCCTGGGCCTCGGCGCCCACTACTGCATCGGCGCGCCGCTGGCCAAGGCCGAACTGAGCGCCCTGTACACGGCCGCGCTGGAGAAGGCGGCCGCCATCGAACCGGCCGGTCCGGTCGTCCACAACCGCTCGATCATCAACTTCGGCCTGGACAGCCTCCCGGTCCGCCTCACCCCCAGGTGACCCCCGCCCGCCCCTCCCGCTCACGGTCCCCCTCTCCCCGGCCCACGCCGGGGGAGGGGGACCGTCGCGCGTTCCCCTCCCGCGCCCTTCTGCCGGGCCGCGGGCGGCAGCCGTACAACTGCCGCTCACCTGCCGGGTCTTGTGCCGCTCGGGCCGCTTCCCCGCCCCTACCTTCGAATCACAGCCCAGCGCACCTCTCACGCTACGGAGACCACCATGAGCAACCCGTTCGAGGACGACAACGCCGGCTACCTGGTCCTCGCCAACGACGAGAACCAGCACTCGCTCTGGCCGGTCTGGATCGACGTGCCGGCCGGCTGGACCACCGTCCACGGCGAGGCCCCCCGCCAGGAGTGCCTCGACTGGATCGAGGCCAACTGGACCGACATCCGCCCCGCGAGCCTGCTCGCCACCCTCGACCAGCGGTGACCGCCGCCATGCCGACCTGGGAACTCCGCCCCGGCCACCCGGCCCTCACCCACGTGCCGCCCACCGCGGACCTCGCCGAGGCGTGTGCCTGGCTGCGCGCCCACGAGGCCGCGCTGAGCGCCGCCCTCCACGAGCACGGCACGATCTTCCTGCGCGGCCTGCCCGTCGCGACCAGCGCCGACGTCGCCGCCGTCCGCGACGTGCTGATCCCCGAGCCCACCCCGTACCGGGAGAAGGCCACCCCCCGCAGCGACTTCGGCGACGGCGTCTTCTCCTCCACGGACCTGCCGCCCGCCCAGTCCATCCGCATGCACAACGAGAACAGCTACACCCTGACCTTCCCCGGCCGGCTCCTCTTCGCCTGCCTCACCGCCCCGGAGACCGGCGGCGCCACCCCGACCGCCGACGTCCGCAAGGTCCTCGCCGCGCTCCCCGACCACCTCGCGGCGCGCGGCCGGAACTCCGGCTGGACCCTGACCCGCACCTACTCGGACTACGTCTCGCTCGGCTGGCGCACCGCCTTCGGCACCGAGGACCGCGCCGACGTGGAGGCGTACTGCCGGGAGAACGGCATCACCTGGGAGTGGCTGCCCGACGGCAACCTCCGCACCCGCCAGCTCCGCCCGGCCACCCTCCACCACCCGGTGACCGGCGAGGAGGTCTGGTTCAACCACCTGGCCTTCTGGAGCGAGTGGTCGCTCGACCCGGACATCCGGGAGGCGCTGCTCGACGAGTTCGGGGCCGGCGGACTGCCGTTCGCCACCGGCTTCGGCGACGGCGAGCCGCTGACCCGCGAGGACGCCGACGCCCTCAACGCCGCCTACGACGCCGCCACCGTCCGCGAGACCTGGCGCGCCGGCGACGTGATGCTCGTCGACAACGTCCTCTGCGCGCACGGCCGGGACCCCTACGGCGGCGACCGGAAGATCGCCGTCGCCATGGGCCGCCCCGTCGACCTGCTCGACTGCCGGCCCACGGTGCACCCCACCACCGCAGTCCCCGCCTGAGGCACGAAGACCACCATCCACGCCGTGACGTGAGCAGAGGAAGCACCGTGATCCCGGTTTCGTACGCACAACAGCGTCTCTGGCTGATCGACCAGATCGAAGGGCCGACCGCGCTCTACAACCTGCCGTTCGCGGTCCGCCTGCGCGGCGCGCTCGACACCGGGGCGCTGCGCGCCGCGACGGCGGACGTGGTCGCCCGGCACGAGGTCCTGCGCACGGTGTTCCCGGCGGACGGGGGCGTCCCGGTGCAGCGGATCCTGCCGTCGGCGGAGGCGGAACCCGCCTTCGAGACGGTGGCCTGCGCACCGGGCGACCTCCCCGCCCTGCGGGACCGGGCCGCGGCCCGCGCCTTCGACCTGAGCGCCGAACCGCCCTTCCGGGTCACGGTCCTCTCGCCCACTCCCGACGCGGACGGCACGCCGCCCGCCGAGCACGTCCTGCTCGTCGTCCTGCACCACATCGCCGGCGACGGCTGGTCCCTCGGGCCGCTGCTGCGCGACCTCGCCACCGCCTACGCCGCCCGCCTCGACGGCGCCGCCCCCGCCTGGGAGCCGCTGCCCGTCCAGTACGCCGACTACACCCTCTGGCAGCGCGAACTCCTCGGCGAGGAGACCGACCCCGATAGCCTGATGAGCCGTCAGCTCGCCTACTGGCGCGAGACGCTCGCCGGACTCCCGGAGGAACTGGAACTCCCCTCGGACCGGCCCCGGCCGCCCGCCCCGACCGGCGCAGCCGACGCCGTCCCCTTCTCCTACGGCCCCGAGCTGCACGCCGCCCTCGCCGAGCTGGCCCGCCGCCACCGCACCACCCTCTTCTCCGTCCTCCAGGCCGGGCTCGCCGCCCTCCTCACCCGGCTCGGCGCCGGCACCGACATCCCGATCGGCACCGGCGTCGCCGGCCGCTCCGACGAGGCCCTCAACGACCTGGTCGGCTTCTTCGTCAACACCCTCGTCCTGCGCACCGACACCTCCGGCGACCCCACCTTCGCCGAACTCCTGGGCCGCGTCCGGGAGTCCCAGCTCGACGCCTTCGCCCACCAGGACGTGCCCTTCGAGCGGCTGGTCGAGGAGGTCAACCCGGCCCGCGCCCTCGGCCGCCACCCCCTCTTCCAGACCCTCCTGGTCCTCCAGAACCACGAGGAGGGCAGCCTCGACCTGCCCGGACTGGAGACCGCACCCGAGGAACTCGGCCTGCGCGTCGCCAAGTTCGACCTCAACATCGGCGTCACCGAGCACCGCGCCGCCGACGGCGCCCCGGCCGGTCTCACCGGCTCCGCCGAATACGCCGCCGACCTCTACGACCGGGCCACCGTCACCACCCTCCTCGACCGCCTCGGCCGCCTCCTCACCGCCGCCGCCGAGACCCCCGACGCCCCCCTCGGCACCCTCGACGTCCTCACCACCGAGGAGCACGCCCTCCTCCGGGACACCTGGAACGCCACCGCCGCCCCCCTGCCGGACGGCTCCCTGCCCGCCCTGTTCGAGGCCCAGGCCGCCCGCACCCCCGACGCCACCGCCCTCGCCCACGACGGCGGCACCGTCACCTACGCCGAACTCGACGCCCGCGCCAACCGGCTGGCCCACCACCTCATCGCCTCCGGCGTCGGCCCCGAGTCCCCGGTCGCGCTCCTCATGGAACGCTCCCCGGACCTCGTCACCGCCACCCTCGCCGTCCTCAAGGCCGGCGGCTGCTACGTCCCCCTGCACGCGAGCCTGCCGCCGGAGCGGATGGCCGCCCTGCTCGCCGACACCGGCGCCCCCGTCCTCCTCACCGACCGCCCCGACCCCGGCTTCCCGCACACCGCGACCGTGGTCCGCCCCGGCGACGCCGAGGACGCCCCCGCCCACGCCCCCGGCCCGCCCGTCCACCCCGACCGGCTCGCCTACGTGATGTTCACCTCCGGCTCCACCGGCACCCCCAAGGGCGTCGCCGTCCGCCACCGCGACGTCGTCGCCCTCGCCGCCGACCGCCGCTGGCGCGACGGCCGCCACGAGCGGATCCTGCTCCACTCCCCGCACGCCTTCGACGCGGCCACCTACGAACTGTGGACGCCGCTCCTGCACGGCGGCACCGTCGTCGTCGCCCCGCCCGGCACCCTCGACGCCGCCGCCCTGCACGCCGTCGCCACCCGCCACCGGGTCACCGCCGCCTTCCTCACCAAGGCCCTCTTCGACCTCGTCGCCGAGCAGGCCCCGGAGACCTTCCGCGCCCTGCGGACCGTCTGCACCGGCGGCGAGGCCGCCTCCGGCACCCTGCTGCGGCGCGTCCTCGACCACTGCCCCGACCTGCTCCTCGCCCACGTCTACGGACCCACCGAGGCCACCACCTTCGCCACCCACCACCCCCTCGCCCCCGCCGACCTGACCGGGCCCCGCCCGCCCATCGGCGGCCCGCTCGACAACATGCGCGCCCACGTCCTCGACGCCCGCCTGCGGCCCGTGCCGCCCGGCGTCCCCGGCGAGCTGTACGTGGCCGGCGCCGGTCTCGCCCGCGGCTACTGGCGCCGCCCCGCGCTCACCGCCGAGCGCTTCGTCGCCGACCCGTACGCCCCCGGGGAGCGGATGTACCGCACCGGCGACCTGGTCCGGCGCCGCGCCGACGGCGCCGTCGAGTTCCTCGGCCGCACCGACCACCAGGTCAAGATCCGCGGCTTCCGCATCGAGCCCGGCGAGATCGAGGCCGTCCTCTCCCGCCACCCCGCCGTCCGCCAGGTCATCGTGATCCCCCGCGAGGACCGCCCCGGCGACCTCCGCCTCGTCGGCTACTGCGCCACCTCCCGCGAAGCCACCCCCGAACTCGGCGCGGAGATAAGGGACTTCGCCGCCGGTACGCTCCCCGGCTACATGGTCCCCGCGGCCGTCGTCGCCCTGCCCGCACTGCCCCTCAACGCCAACGGCAAGGTCGACCGGCGCGCCCTGCCCGCCCCCGGCCTCGGCCCCGCCGCCACCGGCCGCGCCCCCCGCGACGCCCGCGAGAGCGCCCTGTGCGCCCTCTTCGAGGACCTCCTCGGCATCGACGGCCTCACCGTCGACGACGACTTCTTCGCCCTCGGCGGCCACTCCCTCCTCGCCACCCGCCTCGTCGGCCGGATCCGTGCCGAACTCGGCGCCGACCTCGCCATCGGCGACCTCTTCCAGGCCCCGACCGTCGCCGCCCTCGCCGCCCGGCTCGCCACCGCCCCGGCCGGAACCGCCCCCGGACGGCCCCCGCTGCGCCGCGAGGAGCGCCCCGACCGGCTGCCGCTCTCCTTCGCCCAGCGCCGCCTGTGGTTCCTCGCCCGCGCCGAGGGCCCCACGGCCACCCACAACATCACCCTCGCCCTGCGCCTCACCGGCCCCCTCGACCCGGACGCCCTGGAGACCGCCCTCGGCGACCTCACCGCCCGCCACGAGACCCTCCGCACCGTCTTCGGCGAGCACGACGGCATCCCCCACCAGCGGATCCTGCCCGCACCCCCGGCCCCCCTGCTCACCCGCACCGACCGCCCCGTGCGGGAGCACACCGGCCACACCTTCGACCTCGCCACCGACACCCCCCTCCACGCCTACCTGCGCGCCGAGGGCCCCGACGAGCACGTCCTGCTCCTCGTCCTGCACCACATCGCCGGCGACGGCTGGTCGCTGCGGCCCCTCTTCCGCGACCTCGCCGAGGCGTACACCGCCCGCCTCGGCGGCGAGGCGCCCGTCTGGGAGCCGCTGCCCGTCCAGTACGCCGACCACACCCTGTGGCAGCACCGCCTGCTCGGCGACGAGACCGACCCCGACGGGCTCGCCGCCCGCCAGCTCGCCCACTGGCGGGAGGCGCTCGCCGACCTCCCCGACGAGCTGCCGCTGCCGCTGGACCGGCCCCGCCCGCCCGTCGCGAGCCACCGGGGCGACGTGGTCCCGCTGGAACTGGACGCCGCCCTGCACGCCCGCCTGACCGGGCTGGCCACCGCCCACGGCGCCACCCTCTTCATGGTCCTCCAGGCCGCCTACGCCACCCTGCTGCACCGCTTCGGCGCCGGCGACGACCTGCCCGTCGGCACCCCGCTGGCCGGCCGCCTCGACCCCGCCCTCGACGACCTCGTCGGCTTCTTCGCCGGCACCCTCGTGCTCCGCACCGACCTCGCCGGGAACCCCACCTTCGCCGAACTCCTCGCCCGCGTCCGGGAGACCGACCTCGCCGCCCACGCCCACCAGGACGTGCCCTTCGAGCGGCTGGTCGAGGAGCTGAACCCGGCCCGCACCCTGGCCCGGCACCCGCTGTTCCAGGTGATGATCGCCTTCGACAACACCGCGGGCGACACCACCCCGGCCCTCCCCGGCACCCGCGCCGCCCACGAACCCCTCGGCCTGCCCGCCACCGCCTTCGACCTCACCCTCAACCTCTCCGAGCGCCACCACCCCGACGGCACCCCCGCCGGTCTCGACGGCGGCCTGGAGTACGCCACCGACCTCTTCGACCGCGCCACCGCCGAACGGCTCGCCGCCGCCCTGACCGGCCTCCTCGACCAGGTCGCCGACGACCCGCACCGGCCGGTCGCCGCCCTCGACGTCCTCGGTGCCGCCGGGCGCGCCGACCTCGCCGCCTGGCACGCCACCGACCGGCCCGCCGACCGCCCGACCGTCCCGGCCGCCCTCGCCGCCCGCGCCGCCGCCACCCCCGGCCTCACCGCCCTGATCTCCGGCACCACCCGCCTCTCGTACGCCGAACTCGACGCCCGTGCCAACCGGTTGGCGCACGGCCTGGCCGCCGCCGGGATCGGCGCCGAGTCCCTCGTGGCCCTCGCCCTGCCCCGTTCCGCCGACTCCGTCGTCGCCCTCCTCGGCGTCCTCAAGGCCGGTGCCGCCTTCCTCCCCCTGGACGCCGACCACCCCCGCGAGCGCATCGCCCACACCCTGGCCGACGCCCGCCCCGCCGCCGTCCTCACCCGCCCCGACTGGCCGCTGCCCGACGTCCTCGACGGACTCGCCGTCCTGGACGCGCGGGAGGAGACCTGGGCGCACCTGCCCGCCGGGGACCCGGCCGCCGACATCCACCCGGAGCACGCCGCGTACGTCATCCACACCTCCGGCTCCACCGGCCGCCCCAAGGGCGTCGTCGTCCGCCACGGCGGCCTCGCCAACCTGCTCGCCTTCCACCGCGACGAGACGATCGCCGCCGCCCGCGCCGCCCACCCCGGCCGCCGCTTCCGCTTCGCCCACACCGCCTCGCTCTCCTTCGACACCGCCCTCGAAGCGCTGCTGTGGATGGTCGCGGGCGAGGAGCTGCACCTCCTCGACGACGACCTGCGGCGCGACGCCGGAGCCCTCCTCCGGTACGTCGAACGGACCGGCGTCGACATCCTCGACGTCACCCCCGGCCAGGCCGAACGCCTCGTCGAGGAAGGGCTCCTGGACCGCTGCCCGCCCGCGCTCCTCATGGTCGGCGGCGAGGCCCTCGGCCAGGGCCTGTGGACCGCCCTGACCGCCGCGACCGGCACCGTCGTCCTCAACATGTACGGCCCCACCGAGTGCACCGTCGACGCCCTGCACCACCGGCTCTCCGACGACCCGCGCCCGCTCGTCGGCCGCCCCCTGCCCGGCACCCGCGCCCACGTCCTCGACGCCCGCCTCGAACCGGTCCCGGTCGGCGTCCCCGGCGAGCTGTACCTCTCCGGCGACCACCTCGCCCGCGGCTACCTCGACCGGCCCGCGCTCACCGCCGAGCGCTTCGTCGCCGACCCGTACGCCCCCGGCGAGCGGATGTACCGCACCGGCGACCTGGTCCGCCGCCGCCCCGACGGCCGGATCGACTACCTCGGCCGCACCGACCAGCAGGTCAAGGTGCGCGGCTTCCGCGTCGAGCCCGGCGAGATCGAGGCCGTCCTCACCGCCCACCCCGACGTCCTCCAGGCCGCCGTCCTCCCGCACCGGGACCCCGCCGCCGGCACCCGGCTCGTCGCCTACACCGCGACGCGCGCCCCGCTCGACCCGGCCGCCCTGCGCGCCCACGCCGCCGCCGTGCTGCCCGACCACATGGTCCCGGCCGCCTTCGTCCTCCTCGACGCGCTGCCCCTCAACGTCAACGGCAAGCTCGACCGGGCCGCGCTGCCCGCCCCCGACTTCGCCGCCGCCGCGACCGGCGGCCGGGCCGCCCGCACCGCCCGCGAGGAGATCCTCTGCGGCCTCTTCGCCGACGTCCTCGGCCTGCCCGGACCGGTCACCGCCGACGACGACTTCTTCGCCCTCGGCGGCCACTCCCTCCTCGCCACCCGGCTCCTCAGCCGCGTCCGCGCCGCCCTCGGCGCCGAACTCGGCATCCGGGACGTCTTCGAGGCGCCCACCGTCGCCGGTCTCGCCCAGCGCCTCGACGGCACCGGCACCCGCCCCGCCCTCACGGCCGGCGAGCGTCCCGCGCTCCTGCCGCTCTCCTCCGCCCAGCGCCGCCTCTGGCTCATCGACCGCATGGAGGGCCCCAGCGCCCTCTACAACATGCCGCTCGCCCTGCGCCTCACCGGCCCGCTCGACCCGGCCGCCCTCGTCGCGGCCCTGCGCGACCTGACCGCCCGCCACGAGATCCTGCGCACCGTCGTCACCGAGCACGACGGCGAGCCGCACCAGCGGATCCTCGACCCCGTCGACGCCCCCCTCCCGGTCGAACACCGCTCCTGCGCACCGGAGTCGGTGACCGCCGAGGTCGACGCCGCCGCCCGCCGCCCCTTCGACCTCGCCGCCGAACCCCCGGTCCGGGTCACCCTCCTGGAGGTCGCCCCCGAGGAGCACGTCCTCGTCGTCGCCCTCCACCACATCGCGGGCGACGGCTGGTCCATGGGCCCCCTGCTGCGCGACCTGTCCACCGCCTACGCGGCCCGCAGCGAGGGCGCCGAACCGTCGTGGGCGCCGCTGCCCGTCCAGTACGCCGACTACGCCCTCTGGCAGCGCGACCTGCTCGGCGACGAGAGCGACCCCGACAGCCTCGCCGCCCGCCAGCTCGCCCACTGGAAGGACGTCCTCGACGGCCTCCCGGAGGAGCTGTCCCTGCCGGTGGACCGGCCGCGCGGGACCCGCGCCGACCACCGGGGCGACCGGATCGCCCTCCCCATCGGGCCCGAACTCCACCGCTCCCTCGTCGCCTTGAGCCGCGAGCACCGGGTCACCCTCTTCATGACCTTCCAGGCCGCGCTGGCCGCCCTGCTCACCCGGCTCGGTGCCGGGACCGACGTGCCGATCGGCTCGGTCACCGCCGGCCGCTCCGACGAGGCCCTGGACGACCTGGTCGGCTTCTTCGTCAACACCCTGGTGCTGCGCACCGACACCTCCGGCGACCCGACCTTCGCCGAACTCCTCGGCCGGGTGAGGGAGACCGGCCTGGCCGCCTACGCCCACCAGGACATCCCCTTCGAGCGGATCGTCGAGGAGCTCAACCCGGCCCGCTCGCTCGCCCGCCACCCCCTCTTCCAGGTCGCGATGGTCCTCCAGTCGGCCACCGGGGACGGCACCGGACCCGCCGGGCTGCGCACCGAGGCGCTGCCCGCCGACACCGGCGTCGCCAAGTTCGACCTCAACGTGACGCTGGAGGAGTTCGCCGGGCCCGACGGCGCCCCCGCCGGGATGGACTGCGCGATCGACTACGCCACCGACCTCTTCGACCGGGAGACCGTCGAGGCGATCGCCGCCCGCTTCGGCCGGCTCCTGACCGCCGTCGCCGCCCGCCCCGGCGAGCGGATCGGCCGCGCCGACCTCCTCACCGACGGCGAGCGGACCGCGCTCCTCTCCGGCCACCGGCCCCTGCCCGCCGACCGGCCGCTCGTCCCGGCCGCCTTCGCCGCGCAGGCCGCCGCCACCCCCGGCCTCACCGCCCTGGTCTTCGAGGAGACCCGCCTCTCGTACGCCGAACTCGACGCCCGTGCCAACCGGTTGGCGCACGGCCTGGCCGCCGCCGGGATCGGCGCCGAGTCTCTCGTGGCCCTCGCCCTGCCCCGTTCCGCCGACTCCGTCGCCGCCCTCCTCGGCGTCCTCAAGGCCGGTGCCGCCTTCCTGCCGCTGGACGCCGAGCACCCGGCGGAGCGCATCGCCCACATGCTGGCCGACGCCCGCCCCGCCGCCGTCCTCACCGGCCCCGGCTGGCCGCTGCCCGAAGCCCTCGACGGCCTGACCGTCCTGGACGCGGGGGAGGAGACCTGGGCGCACCTGCCCGCACACGCCCCCGCCGTCGACATCCGCCCGGAGCACGCCGCGTACGTGATCCACACCTCCGGCTCCACCGGCCGCCCCAAGGGCGTCGTCGTCGGCCACGGCGCCATCGCCGCCCTGCTCGCCGCCCACCGGGCCGAGACCTTCGCGGAGCCCGTACGGACCCACGGACGGCTGCGCGCCGCGCTCACCGCCTCGCTCTGCTTCGACGCCTCCTGGAACGGCCTGCTGTGGATGGTCGCCGGACACGAACTGCACCTGATCGGCGACGCGCTCCGCCGCGACCCCGCCGCCCTCGTACGGCACCTGCGCGCGACCGGCGTCGACGCCGTCCAGTTCACCCCCACCTACGCCGAACAGCTCGTCACCGAGGGCCTGTTGGACGAGCCCGCGCCGCGCGTGGTGCTGCTCGGCGGCGAGCCGGTCGGGCAGGCCCTGTGGGACCGGCTCCGTACCGCCCCCGCCACCACCGGGCACAACCTGTACGGCCCCACCGAGTGCGCCGTCGACACCCTCCTCCAGTCCTTCGACGGGGCCGCGCGCCCCACCCTCGGCCACGCCGTCCTCGGCACCCGCGCCCACGTTCTCGACGCCCACCTCGAACCGGTCCCCGCCGGGGTCCCCGGCGAGCTGTACCTCTCCGGAGACAGCCTCGCCCGCGGCTACCTCGACCGGCCCGCCCTCACCGCCGAACGGTTCGTCGCCGACCCCTTCACGCCCGGCGCCCGCATGTACCGCACCGGCGACCTCGTCCGCCGCACCCGCGACGGCCGGATCGACTACCTCGGCCGCACCGACCACCAGGTCAAGATCCGCGGCTTCCGCATCGAACCCGGCGAGATCGAGCAGGTCCTCACCGGCCACCCCGCCGTCCACCAGGCCGTGGTCACCCCGCACGAGGACGCGACCGGCGACCGCCGCCTCGTCGCCCACTGCGCGGTCACCGCCCCCGGACCCGAACTCGCCCAGGAACTCCGCAGGTTCGCGGCCGGAGCGCTGCCCTCCCACATGGTCCCCTCGGCGGTCGTCACCCTCGACACGCTGCCCCTCACCACCAGCGGGAAGATCGACCGGCGGGCCCTGCCCGCCCCCGACCCCACCGCCTTCACCGGCGGCCGGGCCGCCCGCACCGCCCGCGAGGAGATCCTCTGCGGCCTCTTCGCCGACATCTTGGGCCTGCCCGGACCGGTCACCGCCGACGACGACTTCTTCGCCCTCGGCGGCCACTCCCTCCTCGCCATGAAACTGGTCAGCCGCATCCGCACCGCCCTCGCCGCCGAGACCGAGGTCCGCGACGTCTTCGAGGCGCCCACCGTCGCCGGTCTCGCCCAGCGCCTCGACGGAACCGGCACCCGCCCCGCCCTCACCGCCGGCACCCGCCCCGACCACCTGCCGCTCTCCTCCGCCCAGCGCCGCCTCTGGCTCATCGACCGCATGGAAGGCCCCAGCGCCCTCTACAACCTCCCGCTCGCCCTCCGCCTCACCGGCCCCCTCGACCCGGCCGCCCTCGAAGACGCCCTCGCCGACCTGGCCGCCCGCCACGAGAGCCTGCGCACCCTCGTCACCGAGCACGACGGCGCACCCCGCCAGCGGATCGTCCCGGCCACCGAGGCCCGCCCCGCCCTCGACCGCCGCCCCGCCCCGCCCGCCGACCCGGCCGCCGCCCTCGCCGCGGCCGCCGCCGTCCCCTTCGACCTCGCCACCGAACTCCCGCTCCGCGCCCACCTGTTCCCGACCGAAGACGGAGAGCACCTGCTCCTCCTGGTCCTCCACCACATCGCGGGCGACGGCTGGTCCATGGACCCCCTGCTGCGCGACCTGTCCACCGCCTACGCGGCCCGCCGCGAGGGCGCCGAACCGTCGTGGTCGCCGCTGCCCGTCCAGTACGCCGACTACGCCCTCTGGCAGCGCGACCTGCTCGGCGACGAGACCGACCCCGACAGCCTCGCCGCCCGCCAACTCGCCCACTGGCGGGAGACCCTCACCGGCCTCCCGGAGGAACTGGCCCTCCCCGTCGACCGCCCCCGCCGCGCGGACAGCGGACACCGGGGCGACCGGGTCGTCCTCCCGCTCGGCGCCGAACTCCACCGCGCGCTCGCCGCGTTGAGCCGCGAGCACCGGGTCACGATGTTCATGACCCTCCAGGCCGCGCTGGCCGCCCTGCTCACCCGGCTCGGCGCCGGCACCGACGTGCCGATCGGCTCGGTCACCGCCGGCCGCTCCGACGAGGCCCTGGACGACCTCGTGGGCTTCTTCGTCAACACCCTCGTCCTGCGCGCCGACACCTCCGGCGACCCAACCTTCGCCGAACTCCTCGCCCGCGTCCGGGAGATCCAGCTCGACGCCCACGCCCACCAGGACATCCCCTTCGAGCGGATCGTCGAAGAGCTCAACCCGGCCCGCTCCCTCGCCCGCCACCCCCTCTTCCAGGTCATGCTGCTGCTCCAGGGCGGCGGCCGGACCGCCCCCGGCGACGCGCCGCTCGACCTGGCGGGCCTGCCCGCCACCGTCGAACCCGTCGGCGGCCACGCCGCCAAGTTCGACCTCTCCGTCGCCCTCGGCGAGTCCTTCGACGCCGACGGCGCCCCCGCCGGACTGGAGTGCGCGATCGACTACGCCACCGACCTCTTCGACCGGGAGACCGTCGAGGCGATCGCCGCCCGCTTCGGCCGGCTCCTGACCGCCGTCGCCGCCCGCCCCGGCGAGCGGATCGGCCGCGCCGACCTCCTCACCGACACCGAACGCCGCGCCCTCGCCGCCACCGGGGACCCGCTGCCGGACGCCGTGCCGCTGCTGCCCGCCGTCCTCGCCGCCCAGACGGCCCGCACCCCCGGGGAGACCGCCCTCGTCGCCGGGGACACCCGGCTCACCTGGGCCGAACTCGACGCCCGCGCCAACCGGCTGGCCCACCGGCTCACCGCGGCGGGCGCCGGACCGGAGACCCTCGTCGCCCTCGCCCTGCCCCGCTCCGCCGACTCCGTCGTCGCCCTGCTCGCCGTCCTCAAGACGGGCGCCGCCTCGCTGCCGCTGGACCCGGAGCACCCGGCCGACCGGACCGCCGCCGTCCTCGCCGACGCCGCCCCGGCGCTCGCCGTCACCGGCGACGGCTGGCCGCTGCCCGCCCTCCTCGACGGCCTGACCGTCCTGGACGCGGCCACCGGCCCGGAGGGGGACGGGACCGGGGCGCCGCCCGCCGTCGACATCCGCCCGGAGCACGCCGCGTACGTGATCCACACCTCCGGCTCCACCGGCCGCCCCAAGGGCGTCGTCGTCGGCCACGGCGCCATCGCCGCCCTGCTCGCCTCGCACCGCTCCGCCACCGGCCCCATCGGCGCCGCCGAACGACGCCACGGCCGCCACCGGGTCGCCCTCACCGCCTCGCTCTGCTTCGACGCCTCCTGGGACGGCCTGCTCTGGCTCCTCGCGGGCCACGAACTCCACCTGATCGGCGACGGGACCCGGCGCGACGCCGCCGCCCTCGTCCGCCACCTGCGCCACGAGGCCGTCGACGTCCTGGAGGTCACCCCCTCCTACGCCGAACAGCTCCTCGCCGAGGGCCTGTTGGACGAGCCCGCGCCGCGCGTGGTGCTGCTCGGCGGCGAGCCGGTCGGGCAGGCCCTGTGGGACCGGCTCCGTACCGCCCCCGCCACCACCGGGCACAACCTGTACGGCCCCACCGAGTCCACCGTCGACGCGCTCGTCCAGCCCTTCGGCGCCACTGCCCGCCCCAGCCTCGGCCGCACCGTCCTCGGCACCCGCGCCCACGTTCTCGACGCCCACCTCCACCCCGTCCCGGCCGGGGTCCCCGGCGAGCTGTACCTCTCCGGCGCCGGACTGGCCCGCGGCTACCTCGGCCGGCCCGCCCTCACCGCCGAACGGTTCGTCGCCGACCCGCACGCGCCGGGGGAGCGGATGTACCGCACCGGCGACCTCGTCCGCCGCACCCGCGACGGCCACCTCGACTACCTCGGCCGCACCGACGACCAGGTCAAGATCCGCGGCTTCCGCATCGAACCCGGCGAGATCGCCCACGTCCTCACCGGCCACCCCGCCGTCCGCGCCGCCGCCGTCACCGTCCACGACCACCCCGCCGCCGGACCGACGCTCGTCGCCCACGTCGTCACCGACGGCCCGCTCGACCCGGCCGCGCTCCGCGCCTTCGCCGCCGCCTCGCTGCCCGGCCACATGGTCCCGGCCGCCGTCGTCCCCCTCGACGCGCTGCCCCTGACCGCCAGCGGCAAGACCGACCTGCGCGCCCTGCCCGCCCCCGACTTCGCCGCCACGACCACCGGACGCGCCCCCCGCACCCCGCACGAGGAACTGCTCTGCGCCCTCTTCGCCGAGGTCGTCGGAGCGCCCGGACCGGTCACCGCCGACGACGGCTTCTTCGCCCTCGGCGGCCACTCCCTCCTCGCCATGAAGCTCCTCGGCCGGATCCGCGCCGAGCTCGGCGCCGACCTCGGCATGCGGGACCTCTTCGAGGCACCCACCCCGGCCGACCTCGCCCGCCGCCTCACCGGCCGGCTCCCGGACCCGGCGGGCACCGACGCCCTCGACGTCCTCCTGCCGCTGCGCCCCGGCGGCACCCGCCCCCCGCTGTTCTGCGTCCACCCGGCCGCGGGCATCAGCTGGGTCTACACCGGACTGCTGCGCCACCTCGACCCGGACCGCCCGGTCCACGGCCTCCAGGCGCGCGGCCTGCGCGGCGGCTCGCCCGCCTCCGTCACCGAGATCGCCGAGGACTACGTACGGGAGATCCGCGCCGTCCAGCCCGAGGGCCCCTACCACCTGCTCGGCTGGTCCTTCGGCGGCGTCGTCGCCCAGGCGATGGCCGTCGCCCTCCAGGCGGCGGGCCAGGAGGTCGCCCTCCTCGCGCTCCTCGACGGCCTGCCCGCCGACCCCGCCCGGCACGCCGCCGCCCCGCCCTCCGACGAACCCGTCGACACCCTCGCCGAACTGCTCGCCTCCCTCGGCCACGACCCCGCCGACGGGCGCGGACAGGCCGCCCTCACCGCCCTCCTCGGCGAGGCCGCCGACGTCCTGCCCACCGTCTTCGAGCAGCACCGCAAGCTGATGGCGGAGCACGTGCCGGACCCGTTCCGGGGCGACGCCGTCTTCTTCGGCGCCACCCTCGACAAGCCCGCCGACTGGCCGTACGCGGCGGCCTGGGCGCCGTACGTCGACGGCCGCGTCGAACAGCACCTCGTCCCCTGCGCGCACGGCGCCATGACGGGCCCCGAGCCCGTCGCGCGGATCGCCGCCGTGCTGGCCCGGAAGCTTGGAGAGTGACCCGTCATGACCACCACCTCCGTCAAGCCGCCGACCCCGCCGGCCGGCGAGGCGCCGCCCCGGAGCCGCTGGGGCCTGTGGGCGCAGGCGAACTTCCGCAAGCTCTGGATCGGTGAGACCACCAGCGGCCTCGGCACCGCCGTCGGGAACGTCGCGCTCGCCCTGGTCGCCGTCGTCACCCTGGAGGCGTCCCCCTTCATGGTGGGCCTGCTCACCGCCTCCGCCTGGGTGCCCTGGCTCTTCCTCGGCCTCTTCGCCGGGGCCTGGGTGGACCGCTGGCCCCGGCTCAAGGTGATGCTCGTCTGCGACCTGCTCCTGCTGCTCCTCTTCGGCAGCGTCCCGGTCGCCGCCTGGCTGGACCTCCTCACCATGGCCCACCTGGTCCTGGTGGCCCTGCTCGCCGGCGCCGTCAAGGTCTTCCTCTCCACCGCCAACAGCGCCGTCCTGCCCACCCTGGTCGCCAAGCGCGACCTGCTGGAGGCCAACGTCAAACTGCGCTCGGGGGACGCGGCGGCGGAGATCGCGGGACCCGGCCTCGCGGGCCTGATCTCCCAGGCGTTCGGCGCCGTCAGCGGCCTCCTCGCCGACGCGCTCACCTACCTGGTCGCGGCCTTCTGCGTCGGCACCATCGACGCCGACGAGAAACCGCCGGCCGTCTCCGAACGGCGCGGCATCCTGCGGGAGATCGGCGAGGGCGTCCGCTTCCTGACCCGCGACCCCTACCTGCGGACCCTGGCGAGCTTCGCCGCCGTCGGCAACCTCGGCCTCAACGGCATCCAGGCCGTCCAGATGATCTTCCTGGTCCGCACCGTGGGCGTCACCCCCGGCGGCGTCGGCGCGGTCTTCGCCGCCGTCTCCCTCGGCGGCCTCGCCGGCGCCACCCTCGCCGGCCGCATCGCCCGCCGCTTCGGCACCGCGCGCGGACTGCTCCTGTGCGAACTGGTCGGCGCCCCCTTCATCCTCCTGCTGCCGATGGCGGGGGAGCGGCTGCCGCTGGCCGTCAGCGCGGCGGCCTGGTCGGTCGCGGTCTGCGGCGTCATCGCGGGCAACGTCATCGCCGGAAGCTTCTACCAGGCGTACTGCCCGCCCGAGATGATCGGCCGGATCCGCGCCAGCGCCTCCACCGTCAACTTCAGCGCCATCCCCGTCGGCGCCCTCCTCGGCGGCTGGCTCGGCGGCGTCCTCGGCGCCCGCACCACCCTCTGGATCATGGCGAGCGTGCTCCTCTCGGCGGGCGTGGTCCTGCTGCTGAGCCCCCTGCGCGGCCTGCGCAGCTTCCCGGAACGCCCCGCCACCCCCTCCTCCTGACCCCTTCGCCCTCCCCTCCCCGGAGTCCTCCATGCCCCGCGCCGCCCGCCCCCGCCGCCTCCTGATGTGCCGCCCGACCCACTTCGAGGTCAGCTACGCGATCAACCCCTGGATGGACCCCGCCAAACCCGTCGACACCGCGCTCGCCGTCGCCCAGTGGGAGCGGCTGTACGAGCTGTACGCCGGGCTCGGCCACCGCGTCGAGCTCATCGACCCGCTGCCCGGCCTGCCCGACATGGTGTACGCGGCCAACGGCGCCACCGTCGTCGGCGGCCGGGTCCTCGGCGCCCGCTTCCGCGACGCCGAACGAGCCGCCGAGGGCCCCGCCTACCTGGAGTGGTTCCGCTCCCGGGGCTTCACCGTCCACGACCCGGTCCACGTCAACGAGGGCGAGGGCGACCTGCTCCTCGCGGGCCGCTACCTGCTGGCCGGACGCGGCTTCCGCAGCACCCCCGCCGGACACGCGGAGGCCGGGGAGTTCCTGCGCCGGCCGGTGATCGGCCTGGACCTCGTCGACCCGCGCTTCTACCACCTCGACACCGCGCTCGCCGTCCTCGACACCGACGAGGTCATGTACTACCCCGGGGCCTTCTCCGCCGCCGGCCGGGCGGTCCTGCGGCGGCTCTACCCGGACGCGGTCCTCGTGACCGAGGAGGACGCGGAGGCGTTCGGGCTCAACGTGATGAGCGACGGCCTGCACGTGGTCCTCCCGGAGGCGGCGACCGGAGTGGCGGCCCGCCTGCGCGAACGCGGCTTCCGGCCGATCGGCACGGACCTCTCCGAACTGCTCAAGGGCGGCGGCAGCGTGAAGTGCTGCACGCTGGAGATCCGCGAGGAGGAGTGACCTGGATCCTGAATTTCGGATCCAAGATCCAAGATCCAAGATCCGGGATCCGGGATCCGGGATCCGGGATCCGGGATCCGGGATCCGGGATCCAGAGTTTTGGATATCGGATCTTGGATCCAGGGCTTTGGATCCGGGATCCGATATCCCGCCCGCCCCCCGATCAACGCTCCTTATCGCCCCGATCAACACCTTCGATCGACGTGCGGTGCTCGCACGTCGATCGGCTGTTGAACGTGCCTTGCCATGCTCCTTCCATCAGCCCGGAACGCACACCGGGAAGCCCGCACAGAACCCCTTCCCGCCAGGGAAGACGTCCCAGGGAGCAGCTATGGCGAAGCGTACGAACACCCTCGGTGCCGCCCGGATCCGCCTGACCGTCGCGGCCCTCGGCCTCGGCACCGCGATCGTCCTGGGCGTGACGGGCACGGCGATGGCCGACGGGGCGGCCGGCACCGGGCAGAACGGCGGCACCGCCTCCCCGGCCGACCCCACGCCCACCCCCACCCCGTCGGCCGGCACCGACTGGAACAGCACCGGCTCCTGACCCCGCCCGCCCCGACCCCGCCGCGCGGAATCGTTTCCCCGACGGAGGGGCCGTCACCGGCGCCTCAGGGATCGACCAGCGCCGGAGCCGGTTCCGGCAGCAGACCGGCCACCTCGGCGGCCTCCGGAAGCCCGAGCCTGCGGAAGATCTCGTACGCCTCCCGCAACCGCGTCTCCGCCTCGGCCCCGCGCCCCAGCTCCCTCAGGGAACGGCCCAGCACCAGCAGGGCGTGCGCCTGGTCCCGTTCCGCCCCCAGCTCCTCGCACAGCGCCAGCGCCTCCCCGGCCTGCTCCAGCGCCTCGCCGGCCCGGCCGAGCGAGCGCAGGCTGTCCGCCAGCCGGTAGCGCGCGTGCGCCGCCCGGTCCCGCAGACCGGCCCCCGTCGCCACCCCCAGGCACTCCCGGAACCAGGTCACCGCCTCCTCGTGCCGCCCCAGGCCGTGCAGCGCCAGCCCCAGCACGTACAGGGTGTAGGCCCGCCCGGGATCGTCCTGCCGGGTCCGCAGCTCGCCGAGGACGCCGTGGCAGATCTCCACCGCCTCCTCCGCGCGCCCGCTGCGCACCCGCGCCAGTGCCGCGTTCACCGTCGTCACCAGCGCCCCGGAGCGGTGCCCCAGCTCGTGGGCGAGCAGCAGCGCCTCGTCGTAGTGCACCACCGCCTCGTCGTACCGGCTGAGGAACTGGCAGATCAGACCGAGGTCGTTGAGCGCCTGCCGGAGGATCACCGTGTCCCCGGCGGACCGCGCCGCCTCCACCGCCCGCCGGGCGGCGGCCTCGGCGGCGTCGAGCCGCGTCGCGGCCAGGGCGACGTTCCCGCGCAGGAAGTGCGCCCGCCCGGCCGACCGCACGTCGCCGTACCGGACGGCAGCCTCCGCCAGCGCGTCCGCCGTGTCGGCGAGCTGCCGGCTCGGCGGCGTGAGGACGAAGGGCGTCAGCGCGATCAGCAGATCGATCGCCGCCCGCAACGCCGCCCCGAGCCCCCCACCGGAGCCACCCGCGCCTCCCGCCGGACCACCCGCGCCCCCGACAGGCCCCCCCGGTGCCGTGGCCTCCGCGGCGACCTGGGCGGCCAGGGCCACCGCCCCGGCGCGTTCCGCCGCCGTCCACTCCCGGGCCGCCTCCCACCCCGCCAGCGGTACGCCGGGGGAGCGGGCCGGGCCGAGGGCGCCGGCCGCCGGGTCGCCGGGCACCGCGTGCTGGAAGGCCGCGCAGGCCGTGGCCAGCAGGTGGTCCAGGAGCCGGTCGCGGGCGGCCGCCGTCTCCGGGCAGGCCGCCCCGCACTCCCCGGCGCCGGACGCCGTGGGCCGCCGCCGGGCGAAGGCCCGCAGCAGGTCGTGGTACCGGTAGCGGCCGGGGAAGGGCGATTCCACCATCGCCACGTCCACCAGGGCCTCCAGCAGGTCCTCGGCGTCGTACTCGTCGAGGTCGAGGAGGGCCGCCGCGGCGGGCAGTCCGATGTCCGGCCCGTCCACCGACGCCACCAGCAGGAACGCCCGTTCCTGGTCCGGGGTGAGCTGCCGGTAGCTCAGCTCGAAGGCGGCGGCCACCGCCAGGTCCCCGATCCGCAGTTCGTCGATGCGCCGCCGCTCCACCTGGAGCCGGCGGCTCAGCGTCTCCACGCTCCAGCCCGGCCGGGCGGCCAGCCGGGCCGCCACGATGCGGACCGCGAGCGGCAGGTGCCCGCAGGCCACCACCAGCTCCAGGGCCGCCGCCCGCTCGGCCGCCAGCCGGCCCGCGCCGATGGTCCGGCCCAGCAGCTCCAGCGCCTCCTCCGGCTGGAAGACGTCCAGGTCGACCTGGACGGCCGCCGGGAGCCCGGCGGGCCGGGTCCGCCCGGTGGTGAGCACCGCGCATCCGGCCGAGCCGGGCAGCAGCGGCCGGATCTGGGCCGCGTCCTTCGCGTTGTCGAGGACCAGCAGGAGCCGCCGCCCGTCCACCACCGAGCGGAACAGCGCCGAGCGGGCGTCCAGCCCGTCCGGCACCGCGTCCCCGGCGACGCCGAGCGCGACCAGGAACCCGCTGAGCACGGCCTCCGGGTCGGCGGGCACCGGGTCGGAGCCCCGCAGGTCCACGTAGAGCTGCCCGTCCGGGTACGCCTCCCGGACGCGGTGCGCCACGTGCAGCGCCAGCGCGGTCTTGCCGACCCCGCCCATGCCGACCACCGTGGAGATCACCAGGGCCTGGGCGGAGGGGGTGCCCAGGGCCTCGACCAGTACCCCGACCGGGGCGGCCCGGCCGGTGAAGTCGGCGGCGTCCGGCGGGAGCTGGGCCGGGCGCGGCGGCGCCGCCGGTCTCTCCCCGCCCTCCCGCTCCTCCTCGGCGGGACGGGCCGCCTCCGGGGCGGTCCCGGCGGGCTCCCGGGCCGGCTCCGGGGCCCGCTCCGCGCCCTGGGGCGGGCCCTGGGGCGCGGCGGGCGCGTCGGCCACCGGGGCGGCCGGGGCGGCCAGCGCCGGATCGCCCTCCAGGATCCTGCGGTGCAGCCGCTCCAGTCCGGCCCCCGGCGCCACGCCCAGCTCCTCCAGGAAGAGCTGCCGCACCCCCCGGTAGACCGCCAGCGCGTCCGCCTGCCGGCCGGCCTGGTAGAGGGCCCGCATCAGCAGCCCGTACGCCCGCTCGTGCAGCGGGTGTTCGGTGGTGAGCGCGGTCAGCTCCGGGATGCAGCGCGAGTGTCGGCCCAGGACCAGGTCGAGGCCGATCCGCTCCTCCAGGAGGGTCAGCCGCAGCTCCCGCAGCCGCTGCCGGTGCCGCTCGGCGAACGGCCCCGGTATCCCGGCCAGCGGCTCGCCCTGCCACAACTCCAGCGCCTGGTTGAGCAGATCGCGTGCCCGCAGCGGCTCGGACCGCGCCAGGCGCTCGGCCTCGGCGGCCAGCGACTCCGCCTCCGCCGCGTCGACGGCGAGCTTCGGCAGGGCCAGCCGGTAGCCGTCGCCCATCGAGACGAGGACGCTCGGCGCGGACCGGTCGGCCGCCCCGCCCTCCTGCGGCGGGTCCAGCACCTTGCGCCAACGCCACGCGTAGGTGCGGACGGTGGTCATCGCCGCACCCGGTGGCTCCTCGCCCCACAGCGCGTCGATCAGATCGGTCGCACTGGCCGCGTACCCCGGCCGCAGCAGGAGCACGGCCAGCATGGCCTGCTGCTGCGGACTGCCGATCTTGAGTGCGGTGCCGCCACGGCGGGCCCGCATCAGACCGAGTAACGAAAAATGGAGATCGCCCAACTCCCGCTCCCCCAACCGGCCCAGACCAGTGCGTCCGCCCCGTTCGGCGCACATGTCGGATTCTGAGGCACCTTTTAACCACAGTGCCGCACCCGGTGTCGAGAGCGTGTTGAGCCGGTGGTGATCGGGCGTTGAACCCCGCAGGTCACCATGGCCGTGCCGAGGGAGGGCCGGAGCCGTCCCCCGGTGCCACCCCCCGCCCCCTCGGCCACCCGTGCCGCCGGGACTGACCCTGACGTTCGGAGGCGGACGCCCGTGAACACCGCACTGCTCTACCGGCTGCTCGGAGCCGACCCGGCCGCCGGACCGGCCGAGCTCCTGCACCGCGCCAGGACCGGCCGCCACCTCCCCCACCTGGTGCTCTCCGCGCTGGTGCGCGACGGCGTCCGGATGGGCGAGCCCGCCCGCGCCGAACTCCACCGGGCCCGCGACCGCGCCGACGCCTACGCCCGCCTCGCCGACCGCCTCGCCACCTCCACCGGCGTCCGCGCCATCCGGGGCCTCCCGCTCGCCGGCTACTACCCGGCCGGGCTGCTGCGGCCGCTGGAGAGCCTCGACCTCGTCGCCCCGGACGAGGCGGCGCTGTGGCAGGCGGTGATCCGGCTCGTCACCGACCGGCCGGTGGAGCGCATCGAGGTCTCCCTCTTCGGCGACCGCCCCCGGCACACCGCCGTCACCGTGCACTGGCCCGCCGAGGACCCGCTCGTCGACCCGTGGTTCCGCGTCCACCTCACCACGGCCGCCCTGCCCGGCGACGGCTCGGCGGTCCCGGTCCGGCCCTTCCTCGTCGCCGACGCGCACGTCGAATGCCTCATCGCCCTCGCCGAGACCCGGCTCCACGGCCCCGTCCTGCCGCCGGGACCGGTCACCCTCCTGGACGTCGCGGGCCTCACCCGGCAGCCCTTCGAACCGGCCGAGACCGCCGCCGTCCTCGCCGCCTACCGGCTCGCCCCCGAGGCGGCGGACCTCCTCGACCACGCCGCCGACCACCTCCCGCTCGGCCGCCTCGCCGCCGTGCGCGCCGCCCTCGACCCCGAACTCGACGCGGAGCACCGCCGCCGGGCCGGCGTCCGGGCCCGGCGCGCCCCGGCCCGCCGGGGCACCCTGCTGCGGCGCACCGTCATCCGGCACACCTGGGACCGGGCCCGGCTGCTCACCCCCGCCCCGGACACCGCCCTCCTCCTCACCCCCGTCGCCGACTACCTCCTCGACCCGACCCCGGCCACCCCCCGCACCCGCGCCACCGCCCTCCGGGCCCTCCACCACTGGGACGCCCACCACGACACCCACTGCTGACCCGCGCGCCCGCGTCCCGGCGACGCGTCCCGCGCCGCCGGGGCGGACGGCGTCCGCCGGGTTACGGTCGCGGGTATGTCCGACGAGCCCGCAGGGCGCGGCCGGCGGAGGTGGGCGCGGTGCCTCCTCGGCGGGTCCGTCTTCGTGGTGTGCATGACCGGCACCACCCTCCCGACCCCGCTCTACCCCCTCTACCAGGAGAAGTTCGGCTTCTCCGAACTCACGGTCACGGTGGTGTACGCCGTGTACGCCTTCGGTGTCCTCGGCGTCCTCCTCCTCGCGGGCAACGCCTCCGACACCGTCGGCCGCCGCCCGGCCCTCCGCTGGGGACTCGGCTTCGCGGCGGCGAGCGCCGGCTGCTTCCTGGCCGCCGACGCGCTGGGCTGGCTGTACGCGGGCCGGCTGCTGTCCGGCCTGTCGGCGGGCCTCTTCACCGGCGCCGCCACCGCCTACGTCATGGAGCTGGCCCCGCCGGGCGGCGCCGCCCGCGCCACCCTCGTCGCCACCGCCGCCAACATGGGCGGTCTGGGCTGCGGGCCGCTCCTGTCCGGCCTGCTCGCCGAGTACGCCCCCGAGCCGCTGCTGCTGCCGTTCGCCGTCCACCTGGCGCTCGTCGCGGCCGCCGCCCTGGTCCTCCAGCGGCTGCCGGAGACGGTCGCCGAGCGTCGCCCCCTCAGCGCCGTACGCCCCCGCAGGCCCGCCCTGCCGCCCGAGGTGCGGGCCGTGTTCGTGCCGGCCGCCGTCGCCTCCTTCGTGGGCTTCGCCCTCTTCGGCGTCTTCACCTCGGTCGCCCCCGCCTTCCTCGGCCGCTACCTGCACGTCGACAACCACGCCGTCACCGGCCTCGTCGTCGCCCTCGCCTTCTTCGCCTCGATCGCCGGGCAGACCGCCGCCGGCCGCGTCGGACCGGTCCGCTCGCTGCCCCTGGGCTGCGCCGTCCTCCTCGCCGGTCTGGCCCTGCTCTCCGCCGCCCTCCTCACCGACCTGCTCGTCCTCGTCGTCCTCGCGGCCCTGGTCGGCGGCACCGGCCAGGGCCTGGCCTTCCGCGCCGCGCTCTCGGCCGTCGCCGCCGCCTCCCCGGCCGACCGGCGGGCCGCCGTCATCTCGTCCCTCTTCGTGGTCGCGTACACCGGCATCTCCCTGCCCGTCATCGGCGTCGGGCTGCTCGCCGGGCCCCTCGGCCTGGAGGGGGCCGGGCAGGTCTTCCTCGTCTGCATGCTGGTGCTCGCCGCCTCCGCCGGCGGCTACCTGCTGCGACGGGCCCGGCCGGGAACCGTAGGGTGAAAGCCGTACGGGAACGGACGGGAGGCCGGGGATGAGCGGGACGGCGAAGGCGGCGGCGACGGTCGACGGGGTGCGGGCGGAGCTGGCCGCGCTGGAGAACCCCCGGATGCGCGCCGTCAACGAGCGGCACGGCGACGACCACGGGGTGAACCTCACGAAGCTCCGGGCCCTGGCCAAGCGGGTCGGCCCGGACCAGGAGCTGGCGCGCGGGCTGTGGGCGAGCGGTGACACCGCCGCGCGTCTCGTCGCGCTGCTGGCGGGCCGGCCCCGGGAGTTCGGCCGGGAGGAGCTCGACGGGATGCTGCGCGAGGCCCGCGCCCCCAAGGTGCGGGACTGGCTCCTCGGCCAGGTGGTGCTGAAGGGGCCGCACGCCGAGGAGCTGCGCACGGCCTGGCTGGCCGACGCGGACCCGGTGGTCGCGGCGGCCGGCTGGTCGCTCACCGCCGACCGCGTGGTGAAGAAGCCCGCCGGGCTCGACCTGGACGGCCTCCTGGACGCGGTGGAGGCGGAGATGAAGGACGCCCCCGAGCCGCTCCAGTGGGCGATGAACACCTGCCTGGCCCGGATCGGCATCGAGCACCCGGACCACCGCGAGCGGGCGCTCGCCATCGGCGAGCGCCTCGGCGTCCTCAAGGACCACCCGACCCCGCCGGGCTGCACCTCTCCCTACGCGCCGGCCTGGATCGGGGAGATGGTCCGCCGGGAGGAGGCGGCGAGGGCGAAGGCGGAGGGGGAGTAGGGGCGGCGGTGGATCATGGACTTGCGGCGGGGCGGTCCGTCACCGACAATGGTTGAAATCGAAACTAACTGGAGAACGAGGAGGGGTCGGAGATGGCCGACACGAAGGTCGAGGTCCTCACGCCCCGGGACGTCCCGCTGGGCGGCCCCCGCGCGATGACCGTACGGCGCACGCTCCCGCAGCGCGCCCGCACCCTGATCGGCGCCTGGTGCTTCGCCGACCACTACGGCCCCGACCCCGTCGCCGCGACCGGCGGCATGGACGTGGCCCCCCACCCCCACATCGGACTCCAGACCGTGAGCTGGCTGTTCAGCGGCGAGATCGAGCACCGCGACAGCCTCGGCAGCCACGCCGCCGTCCGCCCCGGCGAGATCAACCTCATGACCGGCGGCCACGGCATCGCCCACTCCGAGGTCTCCACCCCCGACACCACCCTCCTGCACGGCGTCCAGCTCTGGGTCGCGCTCCCCGACGCCCACCGCGACACCCCCCGCGCCTTCGCCCACCACGTCCCGGCCCCGGTCCGCGTCGACGGCGCCGAACTCCGCGTCTTCCTCGGCACCCTGGCCGGCGACACCTCCCCGGTGCCCACCTTCACCCCCCTCCTCGGCGCCGAGATCCTCCTCGACCCCGGCGCCTCCGTCACCCTCGACACCGACCCGGAGTTCGAGCACGGCCTCCTCGTCGACGAGGGCGACGTCACCCTCGACGGCACCCCCCTGCGCCCCGCCGAACTCGGCTGCACCGCCCCCGGCCGCGCCGCCCTCACCCTCGCCAACACCTCCCCCCGCCGCGCCCGCGCCGTCCTCCTCGGCGGCCCGCCCTTCGGCGAGGAGATCGTCATGTGGTGGAACTTCATCGCCCGCACCGACGCCGAGATCCGGCAGGCCCGCGAGGACTGGGCCGCCGCCTCCGACCGCTTCGGCACGGTCACCGGCTACCCCGGCGACCGCCTCCCCGCCCCCGAACTCCCCACCACCCCCCTCAAGCCGCGCCGCAACCCGAAATGACCTGAAACCACCCCGCCCGTGCGGGAGTTACGACCCCGTCGGCCGCCCGCGCCCGCCTATGATCGACGGGTGACACGGCCCCGGACGACCTTCCCCGGCACCCCCCGCCCGGCCGACCGGCCACCCTGGACGCTCCTGCCCCCGCCGCTGCGCGCCGGGCTCGGGACGGTCGCGGTCCTCGCCGCCCTCGCCGCCGCCCTGCTCGGCGTCCGGTACGCCGGAGAGGGCGGCCCGCACGCCCTGGACCTGCGGATCAGGACCGCCCTTGAGGACACCGGGCCCACCGGCCGGGACCTCGCCCTCGCCGTCGACCTCCTGGGGGAGCCCCTCGGGGCGGCGGTCCTGGTCGCCGCCCTCGCGGCGGCCTGCCTGCTGCTGTGGCGCCCCCGCGCCGCGGTCCTCGCCGTCGCGGGGCCCGGCACCGCCGTGGTGGCCACGACCCTGCTCAAACCGCTCGCCGGACGCACCATCAACGGCGGCCACCTCTCCTACCCGAGCGGGCACACCGCCTTCCTCACCGCGCTCGCCGTCACCCTGGCGCTGCTCGCGGCCGGCCGGCTCCGCCTCGGCGGCCCCGCGGGCACGCTCCTCGTCCTCACCGCCGCACTCCTCGCCGGCGCCGCCATGGGCGGGGCCCAGGTCCTCCTCGACGCGCACTACCCCACCGACACCGTCGGCGGCGGGTGCACCGCTCTGGCGGTCGTCCCGGCCGTCGCCCTGCTCCTCGACCGGACGGCGGGGGAGCGGCCCCGGGCCGAGGCCGGCACGGGGGCCGGGACCGGCGGCTGAACCGGCCCCACAGCCCCCTCCGCGTCAGGCCCGGCGCCGGAAGACCGGCTTCACCGGCCGGCCGCCCAGCCAGGGCGCCGGATCGCCCGCGTCGAGCGCCTTGCGGTACACCGCGCACGCCCCGGCCACCGCGTCGACCGTGTGGGCGATGTCGGCGTCCGTGAGCGCGCTGCTCACCACGAACGACGGCGCGAGCACCCCGCCCGCGAGCAACTCCCGCAGGAACAGCGTGCGGTACTCCTGCGAGGGCCGCCCCTCCCCGTCGAGGGTGGCGAAGACCAGATTGCTCGCCCGCCCCCGTACGACGACGTGCTCCTCGACGCCCGCGGACCGGGCCGCCTCCCGGACCCCGGCCGCCAGCCGCTCCCCGAGGGCGTGCAGCCGCGCCGTGATCCCCTCCTCCGTGTAGACGGTCTGGACGGCCATCGCGGCGGCCAGCGCGTGGGTCTCCGCGCCGTGCGTGGTGGACAGCAGGAACACCCGGTCGCCGGAGTGCCGCAGCCCGCCCCGCTCCATCACCTCGCGCCGCCCGGCCAGCGCCGAGACCGCCACCCCGTTCCCCAGCGCCTTGCCGAAGGTCGAGAGGTCCGGAACGACCCCGTACAGCCCCTGGGCACCCGCCTCCGACCAGCGGAAACCGGTGATCATCTCGTCCAGGACCAGCAGGCAGCCGTGCCGGTCGGCCAGTGCCCGCAGCCCCGCCAGATAGCCCGGCGGCGGCTCCTCCTGGGTCGCGGCCTCCAGGATCAGACAGGCCACCTCCCCCTCGTGGCGGGCGAGCAGCGCCTCCGTGGCGGCCAGGTCCCCGTAGGGGAAGGACACCGTCAGACCGGTGTCCGGGATCCCGGCCGACATCGGCGTCGTCCCGATGAACCAGTCGTCCACCGAGAAGAACGGCTGGTCGCCGCAGACCGCCACCCGCTCCCGCCCGGTGACGGCGCGGGCCAGCCGCACCGCCGCCGTCGTCGCGTCGGAGCCGTTCTTGGCGAACTTCACCATCTCGGCGGTCGGCACCGTCGCCAGGAAGCGCTCCGCCGCCTCGATCTCCACCACCGACGGCCGGACGAAGTTCGCCCCCCGCTCCAGCTCCCGCCGGACCGCCTCCACCACGCGCGGGTGCGCGTGCCCGAGGCTCACCGAGCGCAGGCCGGAGCCGTACTCGACGTACCGGTTGCCGTCCACGTCCCACACGTGGGCGCCCAGACCGCGGCTGATGACCGGCGCCAGCCCCTCCGGGTACTGGTCGTCGCCCTTGGCGTAGGTGTGCGCGCCCCCGGGGACGAGGGCGTGCAGCCGCTCGTTCGCCGCCCGCGACAGGGGCAGCGCGAACTCCTCGTTCTCCACGGCCTCCTCAACTCCCCTTCTGCTTCAGGTAGGCGGCGAGGTCCGGCGCCTCCCGGTCCCGCCGGGACACCGACACCGGCGGCAGCGGCCACGGCACCGCCAGCTCCGGATCGTCGAAGGCGATCGTCACGTCCTCGGCCGGGTCGTGCGGCCGGTCGATCCGGTACGAGACGTCGGCGGGCCCGGTCAGCGCCTGGAAGCCGTGCGCGCACCCCGCGGGGACGTACAGGCTCGTCTGCGTCTCCCCGGACAGCTCGAAGACGCCCACGTTCCGGTACGTCGGCGAGCCCTCCCGCAGGTCCACGACCACGTCGAAGACCCGCCCGTACGAGCACCGCACCAGCTTCGACTCGCCCGCGCCGGAGCGCAGGTGCAGCCCGCGCAGCACACCCCGCGCCGAGCGGGACAGGCTGTCCTGGACGAAGGCGTCCGGATCGAGGCCCACCGAGCGGAACACCTCCGCGTCGAAGGTGCGGCAGAAGGAGCCGCGCTCGTCCGCGAAGGGCGTCGGCTCGAACAGGTAGGCGCCGGAGATCTCCGGCACCGAGGTCGCCCTCATGGCGTCTCCCGTGGAATGGATGCGGAGGCGGACGCCGGGAACAGCGCCGCCGTCAGAGCGGTCAGATGGTCGTCGAGCCGCCGCGCGGCGTCCCGGTTCCGGTCGGCGAGGGTCCGGCGCAGCCCGTCGGCGTCCTTCTCCAGCTCCCGGAACTGCGCGAGCAGCCGGTCGGCGTCGACCGCGCGCGCCGGATGGCAGTACGCGCCGAGCCCCCGCTCCGCCATGAGCGCGTCGCTCTTGGCCGCGTAGCTGAGCGCGAGCGTCGGCGTGCCGGCCTTCAGCGCGCACACCAGGTTGTGGTAGCGGGTCGCGACCACCGCGTCGGCGGCCGCCGCCTCCGCCGTCAGCTCGGCCAGCGACGCCGCCCCCGCGGCGGTCACCAGCGGCGAGTCCACCGCCCGGAGGATCGCCTCGACCACCGCCGTGTCGGCGCCGTCGCCGGTCAGCAGCCGGACCGGCCGCCCCTCCGCCGCCAGCGCGCCGACGAACCGGGTCGTGCCCTCCACGTAACGGCGGTGGATCTCCCCGGCCTCGGCCCGGTCGTCGTTGCCGCCGTGGAAGTCCATGACGCCGACGCAGACCGTGCCCGGCGCCGCCGGGACGGGCGGCGGCGCGGGCAGCGCGAAGGCCAGGTCCGGGTGGACCGCGTCGCGCGCCGTGTCCACCCCCATCGCCCGCATCGCCTCGCGCGAGGCGGCGTCCCGGTACGAGCGGTGCGCGGCCAGCCGGCCCGACCAGCGCACCAGGGTCCGCGTCGCCCGCTCGCCGATCGGGGCGGCGCCCACCCCGACCAGCGCCACCGGGACGCCCAGCAGCCGCCCCGAGGCGCAGAGCAGGAACAGGGCGTACGGGAAGCCCCACGGCCGCAGCGGCAGCGTGGCCTCCAGGACGCCCATCCCCGGCACGACCACCACGTCGTGCCGGCGCACCCAGGCGGCGGTGCGGAAGGCGTCCACGAGCTTGCCGAGGCCCTTCCCCGCGATCGCACCCGCCCGCGACGCGGTCCGGTACTCGCCCCGGAACCAGTGCAGCCGCGTCGCCGGTATCCCGTACCGGGCGGTGACGGCCTCGGGACCGCCGCACAGCGCGTCCACCACCGCCTCCGGCCGGGCGGCGCGCAGATGCCCGAGCAGGGCCTCCAGCGAGCCGTCGTTGCCGAGGTTCCCCGAGCCGAGCAGACCGAAGACCCCGACCCGCACCCCGGCGGCCTGACCCCGCCTCCCGGCCCGCGCCCCGGCCGCGCCCGCCGGACCCCGTGCCCGGGTCACGCCCGGCGGCCTTCGCGCCCCGCGACCAGCGCGTCGACCGACACCTCCAGCTGCGCCGGATCGACCGGGGCCCGGTCCTCGACCCGCTCCCCGGCGCCCGGCCGGGCCCGGCTCGCCGCCCACTCGGCCAGGTGCCGGTAGCAGGCCCGCCGGTCGGCGGCGGACAGCGGCGCCCGCCGGATCGCCGCGACGAACCCCCACACGTACTCGGCGAGCAGCCGGGGCGTCGGGTGCAGCGGCCCCGCCCGGCGCGGGTCCAGATTGACGCACCGGGACCGCTTCGACGGGTTCGCCCGCTCGGCCCGGGTGGGGTGGTCGCGGCGGAAGTACAGCAGCTCCGGCACCTGGTGGAAGGGCCCGTTCAGCCCGATCTCGGCGACGAAGGTGCGGTCCGCGTGGTGGTAGCTGTCGTGCGGCTTCACCCGCCGCAGCACATCGGCCCGCATCACCCCGTAGAAGTCGTCGCCGCCCGGCTCGAACAGCATGCTGCGGAAGCGCTCCGGGGCGTGCGGGGAGGCGGTGGCGAGGGTGTACGCGTACGGCACCTTCACCTGCCCGTCCTCCCCGATGACCGCCTGGTCGGCGTGGGCGAGGATCACCCCGGGCCGCTCGTCCAGCGCCTCCACGCAGCGCCGCAGCAGGTCCCGGGCGTACAGGTCGTCGTGCGAGGCCCACTTGAACAGCTCGCCCCGGCACTCGGTGAACACGTGGTTGTGGTTGGGCGCGGCGCCGATGTTCCGGGGCAGCCGCAGATAGCGGATCCGCGCGTCCTTCCCCGCGTACTCCCGGCAGATCTCCTGGGTGCCGTCGGTCGAGGCGTTGTCGGAGACGACCAGTTCGAAGTCCCCGTAGGTCTGCCCGAGCAGGGCGTCGAAGGATTCCGCGAGGTACTCCTCGCCGTTGTACACGGGCAGGCCGATGCTCAGCCGGGGTCGGGCGGTCATGACGTCCTCACTTCGCTGCTTCACCACTTCGCTGGTCCACTGGTCCGCTGTCTGACTGCCCCGCCGGCACCCCGGCGGGGCCGTGCCGGTGCTCCCGCAGCCCGGACCTCAGCTGCAGCCACCACACGGTCGAACTGCCGAGCGTCGCCGCGGCGACGCCCCACGCCGAGCCGACCGCGCCGGCCGCGGCGGCCCCGCCCAGCCCGCCCGCGGCGTAGCAGGCGGAGGCGAACAACTGGGCGCGCAGGCTGCGCCGGGCCGCGCCGAGCGCGCGCAGCCCGGCCGCCGCGCCGGTGCCCAGCCCGGCGCCCACGACGCCGAGCGTGGCCGGCACGATCAGCAGCGCGGCGGACTCCCAGACCCCGCCGAGCACGAAGGCGCCCGCCCGGTCCGGCACCAGGAGCAGCGCCGCGCCCCACAGCAGGGCGGCCAGCGCCTGCCCGCCGCCCAGCAGCAGGCAGAAGGAGCCGAGGCGGTCCGGAGACCGCCGCAGCACCCGGGCCGCCTCCGCGACGGTCACCAGGGAGAGCCCCATCAGCACCGCCAGGAACGGGCCGAGCAGCAGCTCGGCGCCCCGGACCGCGCCCACCGCGCCGACCCCGGCGAGCGCGCCCAGCCCGTACGCCCGCAGCTGGGCCGCGCCGCTGTTGCTGACGTTCTCCACCAGGTACCGGTAGCCGAGGTCGCGGTGCTCGTGGAGCCATTCGCGGGCCCCGGCGAGCCGGGGGCGCAGCCCGGACTGGAGGCAGCCGTACCCGGCCGCCACCGCCGCCGAACCGCCCCAGGCCAGCACGAAGGCCGCCACGCTGCCCACCCGGGCCGCCACCACCATGGCCGGGACGAGCGCCACCGCCCACACCACGTCGTTGACGAACGCCTTCCGGCCCGCGCCCGCGGCGAAGAAGGCGAACCGCCAGGCGTCCTGGAGCAGCAGCGCCGGAAGCACCACCCCCAGGCAGCCGAACGCGGCCCCCACCTCGCCGCCCAGGCCCAGCCCGACCAGGACGAACAGCGCGCCGACGGCGCCGCCCAGACCGAGCGCGGCCCCCGACGAACGGCCCGCCGCCCGCCGCCAGTCGGCGTCCGGCGCCCCGCTGAAGCGCACCACCAGCGGATCGGTGGCCACCCCCCGGGAGACGTTCAGCACCACGCCGTAGGTCACCCACGCCAGGCTGAACACGCCGAACGCCGCGAGCCCCAGCGAGCGGGCCACGTAGACCCCCACCGCGAAGTTGCTCACGCTGGAGGCCGCCTGGTCGGCCAGCCCCCACGACAGCCGGCCGGCCATGCCCCGGGCGCCGGACCGCGCCGTCTTCCTCTCCTCCCCGGTGGTCACCCCGTCACGCCGCCTTGATCAGCCCGGCCGCGGCCAGCGCGTCGGCCGCGTCCGCGACGGTCCCGAAGGGCAGCCCGGACCGCTCGGCGACGTCCAGCAGGCCGTGCTCGCCGTCGGACAGGCTCAGCACCCACAGCATGGCCATCTGCGCCTGCTTGGTGTCGCTGCGCCCGCCGACCGCGTCGTACAGCCCCCGCCGCCCCAACTGCGGTTCGCCGTAAGGGCTGAGGTTGACGTACCGCCGGTCGCGGTCGAGGACGGCGAACGCCTCCCGGCAGACGGCGAGCGTGTCCGCCAGCGCCTCCGGGGAGACGAAGGACGGGTCGTCCGCCGAGGTGTGGTACTCCGGATAGCCCGCGTACGGGGTCCGGGTGAGCGAGCCCACGCCGAGGTCGAAACCGGGCGAGCAGTACTGCCGCTCGTCGTAGCCGTACGGCGTGAAGTCCACCACCCGGTGCGGCCGTCCGGACGCGGCCAGCACGTGCCGCACCGCCCGGTCGATGCCCGCGTCGCCGCGCCGGCTCCGCTTGTACGTCACCGGCCCCCGGTCGCCCGCGCAGGCCAGCACCAGACCGTGCTTGACCCGGTCGATCCGCTCCGCGTTCCGCGCCAGCCAGGTGATCGCCCCGATCGTGCCGGGCGCGAAGACGAACCGGTAGGTGTGGTACGGCCGCCGCTCCGCCAGCTCCTTGGCGAGGAACACCGCCACCGCCACCCCGGCCATGTTGTCGTTGGCCAGCGCCGGGTGGCAGACGTGGCAGGAGACGAGCACCTCGTCCTCCACCTGACCCGGCACCACGTGCTCGGCGTAGGTGAGGTGGCCGTCGGCGAGCGTGGAGTCGATCCGCACCTCGTACGGCCCCTCCGGCAGCGCGTCCAGGGTCTCCTGCGCCAGGCAGAACCCCCAGTCCGGCTTGTAGTAACTCGTCCGGTACGGAACCCACTTCGGGTGCTCCGGAAGCGTGTGCAGGTGCTCCCGCAGCTCCGACAGCGGCATCGTCGCCGCCACCGGCACGCTGTAGCCCAGCACGTGCAGGCTGGACGCGGCGAAGTCCACGACCCGTCTCCCGGCCGGGTCGGCGACGTACGCGTCCCGGATGTTCCACTCCTGCGGCACCGTCCAGTCCAGCACCGGCGTCCCCGTCGGCACCTCGTGGACCCGGAGCGGAAGGTGCTCGCCGACGATGTCCAGGGTGGCCCGCACCCCGTCGCCGGTGATGCTCCGGCACAGCGGGTACAACCGCTCCACCAGCGCGTGCATCTCCGCGCCGGCCGGAGCCGCGGGGCCCCCCGGGGTCGCCGGGGGGCCGGCCGGCGCGGTCACCGGCGCCACCGCAGGGTGCCGTCCACCGCACCGGACTCGGACGCCGCGCGCAGCACGGCGAGCCGGGTGAAGCGCCGCTCGAAGCCCTCCCGGGACAGCCGGTGCTCCCGGTAGGCGTCGGCGAGCTCCAGCGCGCCCTGCTTCACCGTCCACTCGCAGTCGAAGCCCGGGACCGCGTCCCGGAAGCGGGAGAAGTCCACCCGGTACGAGCGCGGGTCGGCGCCGGTCTCCCCGGTGATCCGCACCTTCGCGCCGTCCACCGCCTCGGCGACCTGCCCGGCGATGTCCGCGACCGTCACGTTGTTGACCTCGCTGCCGATGTTGAACGCCCGGTCGTGCACCGCCTCCCGGGGAGCCGTCAGCGCGGCGGCGAAGGCCCGCGCGATGTCGGCGGCGTGCACCAGCGGGCGCCAGGGCGTGCCGTCGGAGAGCACCAGGACCTCGCCGGACAGCAGCGCGTGGCCCACCAGGTTGTTCAGCACGATGTCCGCGCGCAGCCGGGGCGAGTACCCGAAGGCGGTGGCGTTGCGCATGTACACCGGCGTGAAGTCGTCGTCGGCCAGCGCGCGCAGGTCGTCCTCCACCCGCACCTTCGACTCCGCGTACGGCGTCACCGGACGCAACGGGGCGTCCTCGCCGACCAGTTCGTCGCCGCCGGCCGCGCCGTAGACCGAGCACGTCGACGCGTACAGGAAGCGGCCCACCCCCGCCTCCCGGGCCAGCCGGGCCAGCTTCACGGACGCGTGGTGGTTGATGTCGTAGGTGAGCTCCGGCGCCAGCGAGCCCAGCGGGTCGTTGGAGAGCGCCGCCAGGTGGATCACCGCGTCCACCCCGGCCACGTGCTCGGACGTGACGTCCCGCAGGTCCACCCGGTGCCCCGCCGGGTCCGCCGGCGGCGGGCCGAGGACGCAGTCGGCGAACAGGCCGGAGTCGAGCCCGACGACCTCGTGCCCGGCCGCCGCGAGGACGGGAGCCATGACGGTGCCCAGGTAGCCCTGGTGCCCGGTCAGCAGTACGCGCACGGTTCATTCCCCCAGATCGAGAGTGAGTTTGGTGACGGCGAACGCCTCGGCGTAACGCGTCTGGCATTCGATGCCGCGGATCCGGGCCAGGCCGAGGAAGGCCTCCCGGTCGTACCAGGGACGGTGCCGCTGCGAGGCGTAGTGCCCCTGGAGCAGCCGCACCTTCTCCTCGGCAACCTCCGGCGACAGCGGCTGGTAGGCCACCGGCCGGCCGAGGTCGGCGTCCCACTTGACGATCTCGTAGCCGAGCACGAGATGGTCGCGGAACGCCGTCGGGACCAGCCGCGCCAGGCCCCGGTGGTCCTGGTGCGCGTCCTCCGCGCGCGGCGCCAGGACGAGCTGCGGATCGGTCCGCCCGCGCAGCTCCTCCACCGCCGCCTTGGCCTCGTCCCAGTGCACGGGCAGCCGCCCGTCCGGCAGCTTCAGCACCGTCACCCGCAGGTCGGCGCCCGGACAGAACGCGGCGAGCGCGGCCCGCTCCTCGTCCTCCCGCTCGCCGCCCCCGCCGGAGAGCACCAGCACGTCCACCCGCAGCCCGGGATTGGCCCGGCACAGCGTCAGCAGGGTGCCGCCGGCGCCGATGGCGATGTCGTCGCAGTGCGCGCCCACCGCCGCGATCCGCTCCAGGCGCCCCGCCCCGAGCCGTATCACGCCACCACCCCCGCCGCGCCCCGCTCCCACACGGCCCACGGCCGGTCGCCCCGGGCGTACGCCTCGTCGAGCGCGGCCCGCTCCTTCACCGTGTCGGTCGGCTTCCAGAAGCCGCGGTGCCGGTAGGCCACCAGCCGGTTGTCCTTGGCGAGCCCGGCGCAGCCGTCGGCCACCAGGTCCCCGCCCTCCGGGATGTGGTCGAAGACCTCCTGCCGGAGCACGAAGTAGCCGCCGTTCTCCCACAGCGGCAGCTCGCTCACCGCCGTGATGCCGCCCACCAGGCCGTCCTCGGCCAGCTCCACGCAGTGGAACGAGGACTGCGGCGGCACCACCATCATCGACGCGCCCGCGTCGCGCCGCGCGAAGTTCTCGATCATCTCCGGCAGCGGGGCGTCGGTCAGCACGTCCGCGTAGTTGGCGAGGAACATCTCGTCCCCCTCCAGGTGGTGCCGCACCCGCCGCAGCCGCTCCCCGATCGGCGACTCGATCCCGGTCTGGGCGAAGGTGATCGTCCAGTCCGCGATGTCGGTGGAGAGCAGCTCGGTCCGCCCGCCCCGCAGCACGAAGTCGTTGGACGTCGTCTCCGCGTAGTTCAGGAAGAAGTCCTTGATGTGGTGGGCCCCGTAGCCCAGGCACAGGATGAACTCCTTGTGCCCGAACGACGCGTAGTAGCGCATGACGTGCCAGATCAGCGGCCGCGGCCCGACCATCGCCATCGGCTTGGGCACGTCGTCGGAGGCGCCCGCGCGCATGCGCAGCCCGTAACCGCCGCAGAACAGTACGACC
This sequence comes from Streptomyces termitum, assembly GCF_014650175.1. Lineage (GTDB taxonomy): Bacteria > Actinomycetota > Actinomycetes > Streptomycetales > Streptomycetaceae > Streptomyces > Streptomyces termitum. The sequence continues at coordinate 254,668 of NZ_BMUL01000008.1, read as the reverse complement.
TTCATCGCTCGACCTCGACAATGCTCAGTTCCGGGATGGGGAAGACCAGGCGGCCGCCCCACTCGTGCACGAAGGACAGCTGCTCGACCAGCTCCTCCCGCAGGTTCCACGGAAGGACCAGGACGTAGTCCGGCCGGTCGGCGGCGATCCGCTCCGGCGGCAGGACCGGGATGCGGGTGCCCGGGGTGAACCGGCCGTGCTTGTAGGGATTGCGGTCCACCGTGTACGCGAGCAGGTCGGGCCGCACGCCGCAGTGGTTGAGCAGCGTGTTGCCCTTGCCCGGCGCGCCGTAGCCGACGACCGTCTCGCCCCGCTCGGCCGCGTCGATGAGGAACCGCAGCAGGTCCCGCCGCACCTTCGCCACCCGGGCGGAGAACTCGGTGTACCCCGACAGCTCCTGGAGCCCGGCCGCCTTCTCCCGGTCCAGCACCTCCGCCACCCGCGCGCCCGGCTCCCCGGCGACCCCGTCCGGCCGCGCCCACAGCCGGATCGACCCGCCGTGCGTCGGCAGCAGCTCGACGTCCACCAGCGTCAGCCCGCCGCTCGCCAGCGCCCGCGCCGCCGACGCCACCGTGTAGTACTGGAAGTGCTCGTGGTAGATCGTGTCGTACTGGTTCTCCTCGATCAGGGTCAGCAGGTGCTGCACCTCGATCGACACCCAGCCGTCGTCCGCGACCAGGGCCCGCAGCCCCTGCGTGAAGCCCACCACGTCCGGGATGTGCGCGTACACGTTGTTGGCGACGACCAGGTCCGCCGGACCGTGCTCGGCCCGCACCGCCTCCCCGGTCGCCGGGTCCAGGAACGCGGTGAGCGTGGGCACGCCCGCCTCCCGCGCCGCCGCCCCCACGTTCACCGACGGCTCCACGCCCAGGCAGCGGATCCCCCGGTCGACCACGTGCCGCAGCAGATAGCCGTCGTTGCTCGCCACCTCCACCACGAACGAGTCCGCGTCCAGCCCCAGCCGCTCCACCGCGCCGCCGACGAAGCTCCGCGCGTGCTCCACCCAGGAGGTGGAGAAGGAGGAGAAGTACGCGTACTCCTGGAAGGTCTCCTCCGGCGTGATCAGCGGCGGGAGCTGCGCCAGCCAGCAGTGCGTGCAGACCCGCAGGTGCAGCGGGTACGCCGGCTCCGGCTGGTCCAGCCGGTCCGCCGAGAGGAAGCTCTCGCACGGCGGTGTCGCCCCCAGGTCGACGACGCTCGCCAGCGCCGTCGAACCGCACAGTCGGCAACGTGTCATTGACTGCCCCCCATCGTTTCCGTCCGCGCCGCGATCGCGGCGCGGTACTCCTCCAGCAGCCGCTCCAGCCCGACCGACGGGCTGAAGCGCCGTTCGTAGCGGCCCCGGGCCGCCAGCCCCATCTCCCGGTTGCGCACCGGGTCCGCGGCGACTTCGCGCAGCCCGGCCGCCAGCGACACCGCGTCGCCCGGCCGGTGCAGCAGCCCGGTCACCCCGTCCTCGACCAGCTCCGTGAAGGCGCCGTGCGCGGCGGCCACCACCGGGACGCCCGCCGCCATCGCCTCCGCGACCACCAGACCGAAGGTCTCCATGGAGAGCGACGGCGCCACCACGGCGACCGACCGGGCCACCGCCCGCCGGCACTCCTCCGGGTCGTACAGGCCCGCGTAGCGCACGTCGTCCCGGCCCGCCGCCCACGCGGCCACCTCCCGCTCCAGCGGGCCCGCGCCGGCCAGCACCAGCGGCACGCCCGCCCCGCCGTCCGCCGCGAGCGCGTCCCACGCCGCCATCAGCGGCCGCACCCCCTTGGACTCGGTGAGCCGGCCGAGGAAGAGCAGGTGCTCGCCGCCGTCCGTCCGGACCGTGCCCGGATCGGGCACGAAGTTGTGCTTCACCACGAGCCGTTCGGCCGGCATCCCGGACCGCACCAGCACGTCGCGCTGGGCCGCCGAGATGCAGAAGAACCGGTCCACGCCGGACCACCACCGCCGCCGGTTGACCGTCATGGTCACCGCCAGCGGAACCGTCGCCAGCCGCGAGTCCCGGTAGCAGCCGTGCCGCACGGCGGGCAGCGCCGCCACCGAGCCGACGCACTCGGAGCACGCCCGGCCGTCCCGGTGCAGCGTGCCCGGCGGGCAGACCTGCGTGTAGTTGTGCAGCGTCGCCACCACGGGCACGCCCGCGTCGGCGCAGGCGGCCAGCACCGACGGCGACAGCAGCGGGAAGACGTTGTGCACGTGCACCACGTCCGGCCGCTCCGCGCGCAGCCGCGCCGCCAGCTCCCTGCGGGCCCCCGGGTTCCACGGCACCAGGAACGGCACCGCGGCCTTGCCCGCCAGGGACCGGGCGGCGATGTCGTCGCTGCGCCGTTCGAACAGCCCGACCCGGTGGCCGGCCGCCCGCAGCAGCCCGACCTCCTCGTCGACCACCCGGTTCTCCCCGCTCGGCTGCGCCGAGGAGTAGCGGTTGTGCACCACAAGGACATGCATGGTCAGGTCACCTCCTGGCCCATCGGGGGACATGGTGTCGGGGAACGTCCGGCACCGGCGGCGCCGGCGCCGGGGCGGGCACCGCCAGCAGCGACGCGGCCAGCGCCAGGTGCAGCAGATAGGCCGAGGCGTCGCCGAGCCCGACCTCGGTGTACGAGGAGAGCGCGCAGTAGCTGATCAGGAAGATCGCGCAGGCCCGGGGGAGCGACGGCGGCCGCAGCAGCGCCACCCCGCCCAGCACCAGCAGGATCCCCGACACCAGGACGAGGCCGAGCAGCCCCTGCTCGTGGTAGACGGCCAGCCAGCTGCTGTCGATCGGCAGCCCGTCGAAGGACTTGTCGCCCAGACCGGTGCCGAAGACCTCCTCGCCGAGCGTCCGGGGCGTCCCCAGCAGCGCGTCCCAGACCTTCGCCCGGCCGGTCAGGTTGGAGAAGTTCTCCTGGCTCTGCCCGCGCAGGAACCACGCCCGCAGCGCCGCACTGAACACCACCGCCGCCACCGAGGCGCACACCACCGCCCAGGCGAAGAACCGGCGGGCGGCCGCACTCGTCATCACCAGCGAGCCGATCGCCAGGACCAGCCCGATCAGCAGCCCCAGCGTGGCCGTCCGGGTGTGGGTCATCAGGAGCAGCACCAGCGACGGCACGACGACCACCACCGCGCCGGTCCGGTCCACCCGCCGCCCCACCAGCAGCAGGACGGTCAGCCCGATGACCACCGCCGCGTACTGCCCGATCTGCGGCGGCGTCAGCGGCCACAGCGCGCCGACGAGCCGCCCGCCGTAGTACTCCGGCATCGCCGTGCCCGGGGCGACGACCAGCCCGGCGGCCACCAGGCAGAGCACCGCGAAGTACATCCGGACGTGGTACCGGACGAAGGTCAGCCCCCCGTCCCACCAGCGGCTGAGCAGCCACAGCGTGCCCACGAAGAGGGCCAGCCGGGCGCAGCGGAACAGCGCCCCGTACCCCACCTCCAGATGCACGCTGGAGATCACGCTCGGCACCAGCAGCAGCGTCAGCAGGAAGACGAAGGCACTGGGCCGGAAGCGCAGCCGCAGGTTGACCGCGAGCGCCAGCGCGAAGGCGGCGACCAGCGCCCCCATGGTGGCCATCTGGATCAGCGAACGGGGCAGCGCGATCACGGTCTTCGCCCCGGCGGAGCCCAGCGTGTTCAGGGCCAGCAGCGCCCAGACCACCCCGACGGTCCGCGGCACGCGGGTCGCGGTCACCGCGCCCCCCGCCCCGCGCGCAGGGTGCTGCCCGCGTCCTGCCGGTACGGCGCGGCCCGCCACCGCCCGAAGTCGAGCGTCCGGCCCGGCGTCTCGGCGACGAAGGTCCACGGCCCGGTGTACGCGTTGTCGTGCCAGCGGTTCTCCTGCCCCCGGGCGACCGCCGCGGCCACCCCGGAGCCCCGGTACGGCGACCACGCGGGCCCGGTGCCCTCGCCGCCCAGCACCGCCATCCGGCCGCAGCCGCCGGCGCACCCGACGGCCGCCGGGTCCAGCGCGAAGCGGTTGCCCCGCACCTCTACCCGCCGGGTCCGCCACCGGCAGTCGGCGCGCAGCGGCGGGGCGGCGATGCCCGGCGGCGCGCAGCGGGCCGGGTCCTTCACCAGACGGGTGCAGTAGCCGGTGGAGGTCTGGGCGGGGCTGCCGCAGAACCGGTCGGCGTCCTCCCACAGGGTGATCCCGGACCAGTTGTCCTCCAGCACGTTCCCGGAGATCTCGATCCGGTCGGTGCGGGCCGGGACCCGGGGCTCGCCGCCGGACTCGGAGACGTAGACGGCCCCGTACGGGAAGTCGTCGCCGTCCTCGGCGGCCGCCCGCCCCTCCACCAGGCCGTTGCGCCGCAGCGTGTTGTTCCGGACGACCGCGTTGTAGCTGGTCTCGTAGATCAGCGCGGCCCCGTCGTTGCCCTCCAGGAGGTTGCCCTCGACGAGGAAGTCGTTGTTGTCGGTGTCCGCCCACAGGCCGGGACCGCGGTTGTCGTGCACCCAGTTGCCGCGCACGTCGGCGCCGTCCACGGCCCAGAACTTGATCCCCCCGGCGCAGCCGCAGCCCGGCTCGCGCCGCTCCCAGTCGTCGGTGTTGTTGCCCGTGATCTCGTTGCCCTCCACCACCAGGCCGGTGATCGTGTCACCGGTCTTGTACGCGTTCATCCCGTACTGGCCGTTGCGCCGCAGACAGCTGGACCGGAGCCGCTGCCGGGCCCCGGCCATCAGCCCGGCACCGGAGTTGTCCTCGATCGTCACGTGCTCGATCACCCATCCGTCGGCCATGTCGTGGTTCACCACCCCCTCGTCGCGCGGCGCGGCGAACCCCCGCACGGTCAGGTGGCTCAGCGTGACGCCGGAGGCGGTGCCGCCGAACGCGTACGCGTGGGCGCGCCGCCCGTCGAGCACCGCGCCCGGCGCCCCCAGGTAGCGGTCGCCCGGCTTCGGCTCGACCTGGGCGGACGGCCCCGGCGCGAGCAGGTGCCGGCCCGGCCGCAGCCAGAAGACGGTGCCCGCCGGAGCGGCCGCCGTCTTCGCCGCCAGATCGCCGGCCACCGCCGGATCGACCGTCACCGCCCCCGCCGGAGGCCGTACGGGACCGGTCCCCGCCGCCCCGCACACCCGGGCCACGGGCGTGCCGGACGCGCCGGGCGCGGCGACCGCGCCCGGCCGCGCGGCCGACGGGCCCGGCGCCGGAGCGTCCGGGGCCCCCGTGCAGCCGGCCGCCAGCAGGAGCAGCACCAGCGGTGCCGCCGGCACCGCCCGGTGCCGCCGTTCGATCCCCACGCGCCCCCCTAGCCGCGGAACCCGAGCACGGTGGTGAACTCCGCCGTGCCGTCGGTGGAACCGGTGCCGACCAGGGTGGTGCTGGGCTCCTTGCGCCCGAAGCCCGCCGAGTACCAGCCCAGCGGCGGCCCGCTCTCGCCCCGGTGCGCCCGCCAGGACAGCGCCCCGGGCAGGTCGAGCACCGCCGAGCGGTCCTCGCCGTCCCGGGTCCAGCGCAGCACCGCCCGGTCTCCCGTCAGCTCCGCCGCGACCTCCGGTCCCAGGTGGAAGGCGAGCCGCACCGGCCCCCGCCCGCCCCGGACCTCGTCCACCACCCGCAGCTCCCGGCTCGCCGCCGTCAGCTCCACCCGGCGGCGGTGCGTCACCCCCGGATAGCCGTCGTGCTCGGCGCACCAGCGGGCCACCCCCTCGCCGGACGGCTCCGCGACCAGGACCCGGGTGCGGGCGTGCCGGGTCCACAGGAACGGCCCGCCGGAGACGGACTGGTCCGCGCCGCCCCACTCCAGGGTGTTGTGGCCCAGCGTCGAGCGGAAGTACCGCCGCCACTCCGGCTGCCCGTGGTAGCAGTACGTCCCCGGGTCGGCCAGCACGTCCACCCCGTCGTGCCGCACCTCCACCGACAGCGCGTCCGCGTGGGCGTGCGCGGCGATCGACAGGAAGCCGTGCGGGCCGCCGTCGCAGCGGCACCAGATCCCGTCCGGGCCGCGCAGCACGGTCAGCCCGGCGTCCGCGAAGTGCGCCGGCCGGGCCGCCGGGCGCTTCGCCGCGAGCCGGGTCGGCCGGACCAGCGCGGCGAGCAGCGGGGTGCGCACGTCGGTGCCGGGCACCGACGGCCACCAGTCGAGCCGGCCGAAGACCGCCTCCCCGGTGGCCAGCAGCGACCCCCACCGGTCGGTGCCCTCCCCGTCCAGGACCAGCCCGTGCCCGTCGTCCGAGTCGCCCTGGCGCGGCGGCCGCAGCCGGTCGTCCACGACGGCCGCGAGCGCGTCCGTCATCCGCAGCAGCACCAGCCGCACCGTCGCGGGCACCGGCACGCCGGCGGTGTCCGCCTCGGCCACCGCCGCCAGGCCCAGTTCGAGGACCAGGCCGTGGTACTCGCTGGCCAGCTCCCGGTTGATCCCGGAGAGGAAGGTGTTGCCCCGCAGGTGCCGTTCGAGCGAGCGCAGCGCGTCGGCCCGCCACCGCCGGGAGGCGGGGAACCAGCCGAACGCGCAGGACGCGGCCAGCTGCCCCGCGGCCTCGGCGATCACGTGGTTGTTGGCCGAGGAACCCCGGCTGGGGAAGGCCGCCAGCCAGCGCTGGTGGTGCCAGATCTGCCGCAGCGCCACCGGGTTCTCCTCGAACAGCCCGGCCGCGCCCGGCCAGCCGTCGAGCAGCCGCCGCACCCACACCCACGACAGCAGCCGGATGCCCAGCTCGATGCCGCTGGTCCAGTGCACCCCGCGCAGCGGCGCGTTCGCCGCCCACCACGACCGCAGGTGCGCGGCCACCCGCTCCGCGTACCGCTCGTCCCCGGTCAGCGCGTAGGCGGCGGCGAGCACGGTCAGGTACTGGTGCCGCGACGGCTCCCAGATCTGCTTGATGTCGCCGACCGCCTCCTCGTCCCGGTACGGCACGTCGAAGGCGTAGCCCCACGGCGCCCGGCGCCCGGTCTTCGGGTCGTACCACCAGTCCGGGGAGACCAGGTCGTCGCGCTCCACCCCGAAGAAGACCGCCCGCCCGGCCATCAGCCGGTCCGCCTCGGCCACCAGCCGCTTCGCGGCGTCCGGCGCCACCGCGTCGAGGGCCCCCTCGGGCAGCACCGACGCGAACCGGGCACCGGCCACCCGCGGGCAGGCCGGCCGGGCCGACCGCCAGTGCCGCCGGCGCGCCGCGTCGGCCGCCCGCCCGCCGATCTCCCGCGGCCCCATCCGGGACAGCCGCCGCAGGTACCAGCCCGCGCTCATCGTCATCGCGGCGCCGCCAGGGTCACCGGCACACCGGTGGCCAGGGAGGTCCGCACCGCCAGGGTGGCCGCCGTGGTGGCGACGAGCGACTCCAGCGGCACCGGCATCGGACCGCCGGTCCGTACCGCCCGTACGAACGCCGCCAGTTCGGCGTTCTGCCCCTTGTCCCGGGCCTGCGGGAGCCGCGAACTCACCCACCGCTTGCGGCCGTACACCGACGCCCGGACGAAGTCGTCGAGCCGCAGCACCCGGCCGTCCGCGAGCAGGTCCAGGGTCTCCTTCGGGAAGCCGGACGCGCCGCTGGTGACGTAGCTGATCGTGGCGGTGGACCCGTCCGGGTAGCCCAGCACGACCTGGAGGTCCTCGTTGCCGGGGGTGGCCGCCGCGTACACCGACACCGGGTCCGCGCCGATCAGCCAGCTCGCCGTGTCGACGAAGTGCCCGCCCTCACCGGCGAACCGCGACCCCTCGCTGTCCTGCCGCAGGTACCAGCTGCCGTGGTCCAGCCGGCCCGCGTTCACCAGATAGCGCAGGCTGGCCGGCCCGCCGCGGGCGCCGAACCGCTCCCCGGCCTCCCGCAGCAGCGGCGAGAACCGCCGGTTGAAGCCCACCTGGAGACGGTCGTTGCCCGACTTCTCCACCGCTTCGAGGACCCCGGCCAGCTCCTCCTCGGTCAGCGCCAGCGGCTTCTCCACGAAGACCGCCTTGCCCGCGAGCAGCGCCCGGCGGGTCAGCTCGGCGTGCGAACTGTGCCGGGTCACCACGAACACCGCGTCGACCGCCGGGTCGTCGAGGACCGCGTCGAGGTCGGTGGTCGCCCGCGCGAAACCGAACTTGTGCCGCGCGTTGGCCGCCGACAGCGCCGTCGTGGTCACCACCGTCGACAGCTCGACGCCCTCGCGGCCCACCAGGTGCGGCAGCAGCATCGACGACGCGTAGTTCCCCGCGCCGACGAACGCCAGCCGCACCGGCGACCCGGCGGGCCGCACCGGGGCCCGCCCCGCCCCGGACCCCGAGGGCACCGCGGGCACCGCCACCACCGGGGCCGGAGCCGCCTCCTCGGCGGGCCGGCCGGCGTACCGGAACAGCACGGCCACGGCCTTCAGCCCGCCGTCCTCCAGCGAGCGGTACGTCTCCACCGCCTCGTCGAACTCCGCGACGTGCGACACCAGCGGCTCCACGTCCACCGCGCCCCGGGCCGCCAGATCGAGGAAGCAGGCCAGATTGCGCCGCTCGGTCCAGCGCACGTAACCGATCGGGTAGTCCCGCCCCTCCAGCTCGTACGACGGGTCGTAGCGCCCGGGGCCGTAGCTCCGCGAGAAGCGGACGTCCAGCTCCTTCTCGTAGTACGCGTTCCACGGCAGGTCGAGCCGGCACTTGCCGATGTCCACCACCCGGCCCCGGTCCCGGCACAGCCGGGCGGCCAGCTCCACAGGCTCGTTGCTGCCGCCGCCCGCCGCCAGGTACACCTGGTCCACGCCGTGCCCGCCGGTCAGCTCGGCGACGGCCGTCGCCACCGCGGCCGACCCCGGATCGCCGCAGGCCGCCGCGCCCAGCCGCTCGGCCAGCGCGCAGCGCGCCGGATCGGGGTCCGCCCCGACCACCCGGACGCCCGCGGCGGTCAGGAGCTGCGCCACCAGCTGCCCGATCAGCCCGAGGCCGATCACCAGCGCCACCTCGCCGAGCTGCGGCTCGCCCTGCCGGACGCCCTGGAGCGCGATCGAACCGACGGTCCCGAAGGCCGCGTGCCGGGGCGCCAGCCCGTCCGGCACCGGCGCGTAGAGGTTCTTCGGCACCCAGTTCAGCTCGGCGTGCAGCGCGTGCTCGTTGCCCGCGCAGGCCACCAGGTCGCCCACGGCCACGTCGTCGATCCCCGCCCCGACCTCCTCGACCACCCCGCACAGCGAGTAGCCCAGCGGCGTGTACGAGTCCAGCTTCCCCATCACCTTGCGGTACGTCGCGGGCAGCCCGTTCGTCGCCACGCTCTGCACCACCTTGGCCACCTGGTCCGGCCGCGAGCGGGCCTTGCCCACCATCGACATGCCCGCCTCGGAGACCTTCATCAGCTCGGTCCCGGTGGATATCAGCGAATAGGCGGTCCGCACCAGCACGCCCCCGGGCTTGCACCCCGGCACCGGCACGTCGAGCAGCGCCAACTCGCCGCTCTTGTAGTTCTGTACGACCTGTTTCACCGGACTCCTCGCGCTCTCTGTGCTCTCTGCTTCGCCACGCCGTGCTCTGCTTCGTCTACGCCGTCGGGGAGGGGCCGTGCCCCGCCCCGGCACCGGACACCAGGCCCCGGTACCAGTGCTCCAGGGTCAGCACGTGCCACAGGTGCTTGGAGTAGTCCTGGTGCCCGGCCGCGTCCTGCTCGACGAGCCGCCGCAGCGCGTCCCGCCGCAGGAAACCGGACCGGACCAGCTCGCCGTCGTTCACCACCTCGCGCACCAGCGGCGCCAGGTCCCGGCTCATCCACGCCCGCAGCGGGGCGCTGAACAGCCCCTTGGGCCGGTAGACGATCTCCCGGGGCAGGATCGAGGTGGCCGCCTCCTTCAGCGCCGCCTTCCCCTGCCGTCCCACGATCTTGCGGTCGCCGGGCACCGCGAACGCCGCCCGCACCACCTCGACGTCCACGTACGGCACCCGCACCTCGGTCGACGCGGCCATGCTCGACCGGTCCGTGTAGGCGAGGTTCAGGCCCGGCAGGAACATCCGCGCGTCGCCCAGGCACATCCGGTTGACGAAGTCGTCCAGGTCGTTGTCGCGGTAGACGTCCGCGTGCTCGGCCAGCACGTCGTCCACCGTCCCGGCCAGGTCCGGATCGATCAGCCCGAGCAGCTCGCCCCGGTCGTACATGGTGTAGCTCCGCCGGAACGCCGTCTCCTCCGGCAGGTCCGCGAAGGACAGGAACCGCTTCGCGAAGCGCACCGACCGGTACCCCCGGCGCGCCGAGGCCACCGGCAGCCGGTCCACCGCCGCCGACACCCCCCGCCGCACCGGCCCCGGCACCCGCCGGTAGCGCACCGCCAGCAGGTTCGCCAGGTGCTTGCGGTAGCCGGCGAACAACTCGTCGGCGCCCATCCCCGACAGCATCACCTTCACCCCGGCCTCCCGCGCCGCCGAGCAGATCAGGAAGGTGTTGATCGCCGCCGGATCGCCGATCGGCTCGTCCAGGTGGTACGTCATCCGGGGCAGCAGGTCGAGCACGTCCGGGGCGATCTCGATCTCCCGCAGGTCCACCCCGAACCGCCGCGCCACCTGCCGGGCGTAGCGCAGGTCGTCCGGCATCGCCTCGAAGCGGGCGTCCTCGGCCCGGAAGCCGATCGTGTACGCCGCGATCCCCGGCCGGTGCCGGGCCGCCAGCGCCGTCAGCCAGCTGGAGTCGAGCCCGCCGGAGAGGAAGGTCGCCACCGGCACGTCGGACAGCAGGTGCCGCCGGGTCGACTCCTCCACCACCGCCGCCAGGTCCGGCACCTCACCGGCCCGCGCCCGGTCCCGGCCCTCGGCCGCGACCTCCCGCAGGTCCCAGAACCGGCCCCGCTCCGTCCGCCCGTCCGGCCGCAGCCGCAGCCAGCTCCCCGGCGGCAGCTTCTCCGCCCCCCGCAGCGCGCACCGCGAGTCCGGCACCCAGTAGTAGAGGAGCGACGCGACCAGCGCCGCGTGGTCCACCTCCGGGGTGCCCCCGGTCACCGCCGCCAGCGCCTTCAGCTCCGAGGCGAACACCAGCCCCTCGCCCCGCCGCATCAGGAACAGCGGCTTGATCCCCAACTGGTCGCGGACCAGCACCAGTTCCCCGGTCCGCTCGTCGAACACCCCGAACGCGAACATGCCACGCAGCCGGGGCAGGCAGTCCGTGCCCCAGCGCCGCCACGCCTCCAGCAGCACCTCCGTGTCGGAGGTCCCCCGGAAGCGCGTTCCGGCCGCCGCCAGCTCGGCCCGCAGCTCCGGCGCGTTGTACAGCTCCCCGTTGTAGGTCAGGACCAGCCCGTCCGAGGCCATCGGCTGGGCCCCGGTGTCGGACAGGTCGACGATGGCCAGCCTGCGGTGCCCGAGGTGCACCTCCCCGTCACCGACGGAACGGCCGTACCGCCCCGAACCGTCCGGCCCCCGGTGCGCGAGGGTGTCGGTGAGCCGGTCGGCGACGGCCTTCCCGTCCGGCCACCGGTACGTGCCTGCGATGCCACACATTCCTACCGTGCCTCCTGGTCGCCGTCCGGCGCCGTCGTCGCCCACATCGGCAGCCGCTCCGCGCGCCGCCTCCCCGGTCCCGCCTGCCGGACCGGCCCCTCCCCGCGGCCGCGCGGCACCGCCGGCGCCCCGTCCCACAGCGTGCCGTCGGTCCGGTCCCGCGGATCGGGGTCCACCAGCACCACACCGGCCACCGGCACCCGCTGCTCCGCGAGGTGCCGCGCCACCGTGTGCAGCCAGGCCGTGCTGCCGTGCCCGGCCCGCACCACCAGCAGGGCCCGCGCGCCCAGGTACGGCAGGTCGTTCCACACCGCGCCGGGCGCCACCGACCCCACGCCCAGCCGGCGCTTGTGGTGCGGCACGTCCGCCGCCCGCTCGCCGCCGACCACGGACACCCCGTCCGCCCGCGCCGGACGCCCGGCCAGCGGCACCCCCGGCAGCCCGTCCACGACGACCACCGGCCCCTCCTGCTCCAGCGTCCCCGCCAGGTCCAGGGCGAGCGCCCCGGTCTCCCGGACGCACCCCAGCTCCAGCAGCGACACCGGCTCCGAGGAGCCGCGCACGATCCGGGCCAGCGAGGCGGTGAGCCGGGCCCGCTCCTCCCGGCTCCGCCGGCGCCGCCACCGCCCGGCCGACCGGTGCGGCAGCTCGGCGACGACCGAGGCGCCGAGGTGTCGCGCGATCTCCCGGCGCAGCACCGGCCGGTCCGCGACCACCGTGCCGACGGCGGTCACCGCGAGCCCCAGGGCCAGCCCGAGGACGAGCCCGATCAGGGCGTCGGTGACGAGCGTCCGGGGCAGCGAGCGCCGCACCGCGCGCGGCGCGTCCACGATCTGGGTGCCGGCCAGCAGCCGGGGCGTGCCGATCCGGGCCTCCGTGGCGCGCTGCTCGAAGTCGGAGACGCGGGAGGAGAGTTCGGCCCGGCGGGAGAAGAGGGACTCCATGTCCGCCGACGACTTCCCGTCGCCGCGCGGCCCGGCCTTCCCGATCTCCTCGTTGACCCGGGCGAGTTCGCCCCGCAGCCGGTCGCGCTGGGCGGTCAGCGCCTTGGTCTCGGCGTCCGTGACCTCCTTGATCCGCCGCAGGTGGTCGGCGATGAAGGCGTCGGCCAGCGCCTGGGCGCGGGCCACCGCCTCCGCGTCGTCCTTCCCGGTCACGGTGATCTGGAGCACGTTGTTGGTCAGCCCGGCGCCCTCGTACTCCCGCATGAACTCCTCCGGTACGTCGGGGGAGTTCAGGGCCTTCAGGGCGTCCCCGGCGATCCGCGTGGTTTGGAGCAGCGCCACGTCGGTGCGGATCAGCGTCCCGGGGTCGTTCGGCTGGTCCTCCTGGTGCGCGACCAGCAGTTTGGTCACCGCCGTCGGCGGCGCGGGCAGCAGCACCGCCACCGCCGCGCCGAGCAGCAGCCCGAGCACCGCCAGCGAGCCCCACAGCCGCCGCCGTCTGCGCACCGCCACGACCAGCGTCTGCAGGTCGAGGAGGGGCGCGTCCGGTGCGTCCGATGCCGTACGGGTCGTCACCGCGCACCTTCCTTCGTGTCGTCGCCCACCGGGGCCGCCGGTGCGGCGGAGGACCGGGACCGCCGGGCGGGGCGCGCCGCGCGCTCCCGGACCTGCCCGGCGACGACGACGCCGACGAGCTCGTGTCCGGCGTCCGCGCACGCCTCGGCGACGGCGGTCAGTTCGGAGCCGGTCCACTGGCCCGCGCCGAGCACGACCAGGGCGCCCGACTCGCCGTCGCGGTCCGGGACCATCGGCCGGCCCACCGGCACCTCCGCCACCCGCGCGGTCAGCTCCTCCCCGGTCTCGGCGAGGAGCAGCCCGGCGGCCCGGCGGCCGGTCGCGTCGCCCTCGGGGACGACGACGAGCAGCGGTCCGGGGACGGGCAGCCGGTTGCGGAGCCGGGCCGACACCCGCCGGTAGCGGACCCGCCGGTCGGCCTCGCCGCCGGACGCCTTCGGCGCGGGCACGTCCCACCGGGTGTCGGTGCCGAGCAGTCGCCGCAGCACGGCCCCGGGGCCGCCGCCCGCCGACCGGTCCGCGGACCGGTCGGCGGGCACCTCGACGGTGCCGAGGAGCGCGGTGCCCAGCGCGGCGGCGATCTCCGGCTCGGTGCGCAGCCGGCGGCTGACCCGGGCGGCGGCGAGGTGCCCGCCGACCGCGAGCAGGAAGAACAGCAGCGCCCCGGCGGCGACGAGCTGGATCCGGGTCGGCGGTGCCTCGCCGGTCGGCCGGGCCGCCGCCCCCATGACGACCAGGGACGTCCGGCCGGTCCGGCCGGCGGCGGGGTCGGCCTGGTCCAGTTTGGTGACGGCGTCGTGCAGCGCGGTCCGCAGCTTCTCCAGCTCGGTGCGGGCCTGCACGCTCTCCACGGTCCGTCCCGGGTCGGCGGCGTCGGCCAGTTCGGTGACGCGGCGGCTGGTCCGCTCCACGGTCTGCCGCAGCGCGTCGAGCCGCGTCGTCGCCTCGGGGTCGGCGCCGTTGCCGAGGATCCGGGTGGTGAACGCGATGAACTCCCGGGCCGTCCGGTCGGAGAGCCGCTGGGCCTTCTCCGGGCTGTCGGCCGTGCCCGTGATCCTGATGATGTTGCCGTCGGCGATCTCGGCGGTCACCCGGTCCTTCAGCTCCTCGCCGTCGGTGCCGTCCGGGCCGAGCGCGCCCGCCGTGCGGTCGAGCACCACCGAACTGGTCGCGACCTGTGCCTGGGTGAGCAGTTCGCGCTCCTCCCACGCGCCCGGCAGCAGCACCGACACGGAGGTCGTGTACCGGGGCGGGAACAGCAGGGAGGCGCCGTAGCCGGCGAGGGCGCCGGCGAGGGCGAGGAGGAGCAGCAGCCGGCCGCGGCGGCGGACGATCCGTCCGAGCGTGACCAGCCGTATGGTGTCGTCGCTCAACGGCGCGGCCCCGTCCCCGGCCGCTTCCGTCCGCCCGCCGGGCGGCCCCGGCGGGCGGCTCCGGGCACCGCACCGCGGACGGCCGCGTAGGCGGCTTCGTACGCGGCGAGCAGCGCGGTCTGCGAGTTGCGCCAGGAGAGCGGCCCCTCGACCCGCTCCTGTCCGGCCTTCCCCATCCGGGCCCGCAGTTCCGGGTCGTCGAGGAGCCGCGCGATCAGCTCGGCGAACTCTCCCTCGTCGTCGGCGGAGGTGTAGAGGGCGGCCTCGCCGGCGGAGACGCGGGCCTCCTTGAGGTCGAAGGAGACGATGGGCCGTCCCATCACCATGTACTCCAGGACCTTGTTCATGGTCGACACGTCGTTGAGCGGGTTGCGCGGGTCGGGGGAGAGGCACACGTCGGCGGTGGACAGGTACCGCACGAGGTCGGCGTCGGGCACGCGGCCGGTGAACTCCACCCGGTCGGCGAGGCCGAGCCGCCGGGACAGCTCCACCATGGCGTCGAAGGTGTCGCCGGCGCCGACGAACACCGCGTGCCAGTCGGTGCGTCCGACCTTGTCGCGCAGCGCGGCGAGGGCGCGCAGGGCGTAGTCGACGCCGTCCTGCGGGCCCATGACGCCGAGGTAGCACAGCAGGTGCGGTTGGCCGCGCTTGAGCTCGGGCTCGGGCGGCACGGGCCGGAAGCGGTCGGTGTCGGGCGCGCTGCGCACGACGAAGACGTCCTCGGGCCGCTTGCCGCCGCGCCGGACCGCGACGTCCCGGTAGCTCTCGTTGGTGGCGATCACGACGTCGGCGGCCCGGTAGGTCATCCGCTCCAGCGCGCACACGCCCCGGTAGAGGAGGTCCTTGCCCCGGTCGAAGCGGGAGAGGTACAGCTCGGGCACCAGGTCGTGCTGGTCGAAGACGAACCGCGCGCCCTGCCGCTTGAGCCACAGGGCGGGCAGGAACAGCAGGTCGGGCGGGTTGCAGGCGTGGACCACGTCGACGGGTCCGACCTTCCGGGCCAGCCGGGCGGTGTGCCACAGCGCGGCGCCGTACTCCCGCAGGTAGCCGGCGGGGCCGCCGGTGGCGGCGCGCAGCGGGTAGCGGTGGATGCGTATCCCGTCGATGACGGCCTCGGCCTCGGTGTCCCGCTTGCCGCCGCGCGGGCAGACGACGTGCACCTCCCAGCCCGCGTCGCGCAGGGTCGTGCATTCCTGCCACACCCGCCGGTCGAAGGGTACGGACAGGTTCTCCACCAGGATCAGCGCGCGCCGGCCGTGCCGCCCGCCGCCGGTCGTGTCACCAAGCAAGGCCCATGTATCCCGGTTCGGTCCGGCGCGCGTCGGCGTCGGGGAGGCGGACGAGGTCGACGATGACGGGGCCGTCGCCGTGCGGGAGCGCCGCGAGGACGGCGGGGTCCCGGGTGCCGACGAGGCACACCTCGGCGTGGTCCAGCACGTCGTCGACGGAGTCGGTGAGGAGCTGCGCGAGGTGCGGCAGCCGGGACTCGATGTAGTCGCGGTTGGCGCCGAGGAGCCGCGAGAGGTGCACGTTGGCGTCGTAGATCCGCAGGTCGTAGCCCTTGCCGAAGAGGCGTTCGGCGAGTTCGACGAGGGGGCTCTCGCGGAGGTCGTCGGTGCCGGGCTTGAAGGAGAGCCCGAAGAGGCCGACCCGGCGCTTTCCGGTGCGCTCGACGAGGTCGACGGCGCGCTGGAGGTGGTCGGCGTTGGAGGCGAGGACGTGGGCGAGGATGGGCACCGACACGTCGGCCCGCCGCGCGGCGTGGACCAGGCTGCGGAGGTCCTTGGGCAGGCAGGAGCCGCCGAAGGCGAAGCCGGGCCGCAGGTAGGCGGGGCTGATGTTGAGTTTGCGGTCGGCGAGGAAGACGTCGATCACCTGGTGGGAGTCGACGCCGAGGGCCTGGCAGACGGCGCCGAGCTCGTTCGCGAAGCCGATCTTGAGGCCGTGGAAGGCGTTGTCCGCGTACTTGATGGCCTCGGCGGTGGGGACCGGCACCCGGAACACCTCGCCGGGCAGTCCTTCGTAGAGGGCGGCGACCATGTCGCCGCCGTTCGGGCCGAGTTCGCCGATGACGGTCTTGGGCGGGTCGAAGAAGTCCTTGACGCTGGTGCCCTCGCGCAGGAACTCCGGGTTGACCGCGACGTCGACGTCGACGCCGACGGTGCCGCCCAGGGCCTTCTCCAGGAGGGGCACCAGCAGGTTCAGGCAGGTGCCGGGGAGCATGGTGCTGCGGAAGACGACGGTGTGCCGTCCGCCGCGCTCGGCGAGCGCGGCGCCGATCTCCTCGGTGACCCGTTCCAGGTAGGCGGTGTCCAGGCTGCCGTTGGCCGCCGAGGGCGTGCCGACGCAGACGAGGGAGATCTCGCTGCCCTCGACGGCCTCGCGGACGTCCCGGGTGGCGCGCAGAGCCCCGGTCCGCACGACCTCGGCGACGAGTTCGCCGATGCCCTCCTCGACCACCGGGGCCTTGCCGTCGTTGACCAGGTCCACCTTGACCTGGTTGACGTCGACCCCGATGACCTCGTGTCCCATGCCGGCCAGGCACGCGGCCGACACGCAGCCCACGTAGCCGAGCCCGAACACGCTGATTCTCATGACCCGTTCCTCCCCCCGGGCAGGCCCTCGCGGCCTGCCGTCCGAACGCCGGCGGTGTGCCGCCGCTCCCCGCGCATCAGTAGGCCCCCTGCCCGTAGAAGACCGCGCGCAGCGTCTTCCACAAGATCACCGTGTCGAGGGCGAGCGACCAGTCCTCCACGTACCGCAGGTCGAGGCGGACCGCCTCCTCCCACGGCAGGTCGCTGCGTCCGCTGATCTGCCACAGGCCGGTGAGGCCGGGCTTGACCAGCAGGCGCCGCCGGATGTCCGGGCCGTAGGCGGCGGACTCCTCCGGCAGTGGCGGGCGCGGACCGACGAGCGACATCGATCCGGCCAGCACGTTGAAGAGTTGCGGGAGTTCGTCGAGGGAGTACCGGCGCAGCACGGCTCCCACCCGGGTCACCCGCGGGTCCCGGCGGAGTTTGAAGAGGGGTCCGGCGCCCTCGTTGAGGTCGGCCAGCGCGTCGCGCGCCCGGTCGGCTCCGACGACCATGGTGCGGAACTTGAGGATGGTGAACTCGCGGCCGTCCTTGCCGACCCGGCGCTGCCGGTAGAAGGCCCCGCCCCGGCTGTCGAGCAGGACGAGCAGGCCGACGGCGGCGAGGACGGGTGCGAAGAGGACGAGCAGCACCGCGGCGCCCAGCCGGTCGACGACTCCCTTGACGGCCCGCCGGCCTCCGGTGAAGGCGGGCATGCTGACGCGCAGCAGCGGGATGCCGAGCACCGCGTCGACGTGCAGCCGGGGGCCGGCGACCTCCATGAGGACGGGGGCGACGACCATCTCGGCGTCGCTGCCCTCCAGGTTCCAGGCGAGCCGGCGCAGCCGGTCGGGCGACCAGTGCGGGTCGGGGGTGACGGCGACGACGCGGTAGCCGTCGCGGCGGACGTGCCCGGCGACGTCCGCGAGCGGTCCGACGACGGGCACGCCGTCGATCCGGTCGTCCTCGGGGCCGTGGCCGTCCGTCGTGCACACGGCGTCGATCCGCCAGCCGATGTGCGGGAACCGGCGGGTCCGGTCGATGAGGTCGCGCACGGTGTCCGGGCTTCCGGCGGCGAGCACGGGCCGCAGGCAGCGGCCCTCTTTCCGCTGTTTGTGCAGCCAGAGGCGGAGCAGGTACCGCACGGTCATGGTGACGAGCGCGATCGCGGGGATCGCGACGAAGATCCAGAGTTTGATGTTGCGCGAGGTGAGGGCTATTCCGCCGAGTGCCAGGACGACGGTCGCCGTGAACAGGGAGCGGCCGAGCCGGCGGAATTCCTCGGCGCCCTGGCCGAGGACGGCCGGGGCCCATGCCCTGCTCACCGCGAGCGCCCCCAGCACGAGGAGCTCGGTGCAGAAGGCGAGGATGCCCCATTTCTCGTGCCAGTTGGCGGCGTCCCTGGCTCCGAAGAACTCTCCTATGGAGGCCACCACGAGGGCGGTGGCCGCGGTGTCGCCGATGATCACGATACGGCGGTAGCGCTGTTCCCAGTCGGTCACGGACCGGTCGATCGTCTCGTCCGCCGGACGCCCAGGCGTCGACGGGAGCGGGCTGACTACTCCCCCTTGCCGCACAGAACTCCCCCCAGATCCCCAGTGGTTCGATGTGTTCGCCCCACGACTCCCCCCGGGAGCCCACGCCCCTCCCCGGCGCATGGCGTCCCGACTGCTTCGGCGGACTTTTCGAGGTACGCGGAGGTCCGCCGGAATCCCGGGTGCTCCCCGCACCCGGGCCCTCGCGGAGCCCCCGAGATCGATCGCCCCGCGACCCGCGCGGGGGGTGTGACTACCGGTTTTCTGTAGCGCTGGACCCATAGATCATGAGTGGTCACCTCATGTCCGAACATCTGAAGCACGGTCAATCTAGAGCATGCGGAGCCGAGATGAAGAGGGAATGTGTGAAATCTGTGCTCGCTCTTTGCGGTCGTATGAACCGATCGGTGATTGCGCATGGTTGCCTTCTGGCCATTGCGTGACCCAAGGGGTTCCGGCCCCCTCCAGCTCGCCTGTTTATGCAGGTCAAGGCGATTTCTTCGGGATAACACACGGAGGGGGAAATGCGTGAGCATAGCAATTAGTCATAGCGCGCAGGCATATTCACGCCAAGCGCTGATGTTCGACCGGTCCCGCGTAAGTGGAAGCGCTTCCCCTGTGTGGGGAAACCGTGGAGAGGCGCCGCGCCGGCGGTCGGCACCCCGCAGGTCAGCGGCTTGCGACGGGGAGGGCGGGACGCCCGCGCCCCGGACCGCGACGGGTGGGCGCGGCGGGTGGGCGAGGGGACGGAACGGCCGTCGGCGGAGGGGAGGCCGGACCGGCGCTCCGGGGCCGGTAGGAGGGCCCGCCGCGCCCCGGACGGAGGCCCACAGGCCCGTCCGGACGCGGCTCGCGGGCGCGCCCGGAGGGTTCCGGCGCCTCGGCGGGGGAGCGCCCGGCGGGATCCGTGCCGGGCCTCCCGCAGTCACCGCCGAAGTCGCCGCGCGGCAGCCTTAGTTGAGCCACCGGAAGGAAGGTCCTGATGCCGCGCGCGGCCGGAATTAGCGCTACCGGAGCGGTGTTTCGGTCACGATCGCAGGGTTTCGGCCTTCTTGGTCTTCTCGGTCTTCTTCGTGGTCCCCTCCGGCGGGAGCGCCGATCGCGGCCCCGGCGAACCGGATCGCCTCCCGGGTGCGGATCTCGGCCTCGGGCCCCAGGTGCCCCGCCCCCGCGACGAGACGGAACACGTGGTGGATGCCCAACTCGTCGAGAACGGCGTGCAGATGGGCGGCCCCCTCGTGCAGGAGGAACTCGTCGGCGGCGCCGCAGTCGATCAGCACCCGAAGCCCGGCGGCCCGGATCCGGCCGGCGTTCCGGCGGGCCCGCCCCTGCGCCGACACGCGGGCGTACGCCTCCGGATCGCCGGTGCCGCCCCCCATGTCCCGGTGCAACTCGCCCAGTAGGGAAGGGAGGTTGGCCGACGGGACTCCGTCGGGCGTTTCGCCGGGGAAGACGGCCGGGGAGACCGCGGCGACGGCGGCGAAGCGCTCCGGAGCGCCGAAGGCCGCCTTGAGGGCTCCGTAACCTCCCATGGACGCCCCGACGAGGGCCGTCGCGGTGAACGCCCCGTACCGCTCGGCGAGCCGGGCCGGGAACTCGTCGGCCACCAGCGTCTCCCACGCGCCCCCGTCCGGCCGGTCGAGGTAGAAGCCGCCCGACGTCGGGGTGCTCACGCAGGCGACGACGGCCCGGGGGAAGGCGCCGCGCCGGAACAGGTCCTCGTAGAGGGGGCGCGCGCGTTCCAGTGAGGCCGCCGACGACAGGGCGCCGTGGAGGTGGAGGACGAGAGGGAGCCGTTCGCCCTCGGACAGGTCGGCCGGGGCGAGGGCCAGATGGTCGACCTCGCGGCCGACCGCCGACGAGGTGAAGCGGCCTTCGGTGAGGCGCAGGAGGGTGCCGTCCATGGTTCCTTCGGGGTTCCTTCCAGGGGGCGGGGGCCGGGGTGGATCCGCGCGGCCGCGGTGCGGCGACAGGAATCTTCCATGATGGTAAGTTTTCCTTCATGGAAGGCAAGGGAATAAGGGAGCGGAAGCGGGCCGAGACCCGGCAGCGCATCTCCGACCACGCGACCCGGCTGTTCGAGCGCGACGGCTTCGAGAACGTCACCCTGGCGCGGATCGCGGAGGCGGTGGACGTCTCCGTGAAGACGGTGACCAACTACTTCGCCGCGAAGGAGGACCTGTTCTTCGACGCCGAACCGCTCGTCCTCGACGCGCTCACCGACGCCCTCCGGCGGCGCGGGACGGCGTCCGCGACCGCCGCGCTCCGGCCGCTCGTCCTCGGCTCCCCGCTGCTCGCCGCCCCCTGCCCGTGGGACGGCACCACCCCCGGGACCTGGGAGGCCATGCGGGTCTGGGCCCGCTGCGAGGAGGACTCGCCGACCCTCCGGACCCGCCGCGCCGCGATCCTCAGGTCCTGGCGGGAGCCCCTCGCCGAGGCCGCCGGATCGCCCCCCTGGGCGGCCCTCGCCGTCGGCGTCCTGCTGCTCCGCCACGACCTCCTCCAACGGGGCCTCCTCGACGGGACGGAACCCGCCGGGGTGCGCCGGAGCGTCGAGACCACCGTCGGGCAGGCCCTCGACGCCCTCGAACGAGGCTTCGCTCCCCGGTAGCCCCGGCCCCGCCCCGGAGCCGGGGAGGTGGCGTCCCGGCCGGGGATCGGGCAGGCTCGCGCGCATGATCTCAGTGGTGCAGAACGTGGCGATCGACTGCGCGGACGCCTATGGCCTGGCGCGGTTCTGGAGCGAGGTGACCGGCCGGCCGCTCGACCCGGACAACCGGCCGGGGGACCGGGAGACCCAGGTGCCCCTGGGGGAGGGGCCGGTGCTCTACTTCAACCAGGTCCCCGAGGCCAGGACGGTCAAGAACCGGATCCACCTGTGCCTGCGCCCCGACACCTCCCGCGACCGCGAGGTGGAACGGCTCCTGGCCCTCGGCGCCGCCTTCGTCGCCGACCACCGCAACCCCGACGGCACCGGCTGGGCCGTCCTCTCCGACCCCGAGGGCAACGAGTTCTGCGTCCTGCGGGGCGACGAGGACCACGCCCGCACCCCCGCCCGTCCCTGACCCCGTCCCACGGCCCCCGGCTACCGCGCGGTCCCCGGCGGGAGGGGAGGGGCGGCCGTCCCGGCCGGGCCCACCGGGACGGTCAGCCGGACCTCGGTGCCGCCCGAGGGGGTGGCGCCGAGGGCGAGGTCCGCGCCGGCCAGCAGGGCCCGCTCGCGCATCCCGCGCTGCCCGGCGCCCTCGGCGGCGCCGCCGAGGCCCCGCCCGTCGTCCCGCACCCGCAGTTCCACCCCGCCGGCGACCCGGCGGAGGGAGAGCTCGACGGTACGGGCCCCGGAGTGCCGGGCGGCGTTCGTCAGGGCCTCCTGGGCGACCCGGTACAGGACGAGTTCGATCTCCTGGCCCAGCGGCGGCAGATCGGCCCCGGCCCGGTGCCGCACGGTCAGACCGGGGCCGTTGAACTCGGCGGCGAGCGCCTTGAGGGCCCTGGCCAGGCCCAGCTCCTCCAGGACGCCGGGGCGGAGCCGGCGCGCGATGCGGCGGATCTCGTCGAGGCTGGACCGGGTGGTCTCCTGCACGTCGCTCAGTTCCTCCCGTACGACGGGCGGCGCGTGGTCGGCGACCCGCCGGAGCTCCAGGAGGACCGCGGTCAGGGTCTGGCCTATCTCGTCGTGGAGCTCCTGGGCGATCCGGTGCCGCTCGGCCTCCTGCGCCGAGAGCGCGCGGGCGGCGCTGGCGGCCCGCTCGGCCTCCAGCCGGTCGACCATCGCGTTGAAGACGGTGATCAGTTCGGCGACCTCGCCGTGGCCCCCGGGAGCGGCGCGGGCGCCCGGCCGCAGCAGGTCGGTGGCGGTCATGGCCCGGCCGAGCCGCTGGAGCGGGGCGAGGGCGACGCGCAGCAGCACGCCGTTGGCGACGAGCATCGCGGCCAGCCCGGCCGCGAGGACCGACGCCTCGGTCAGCAGGACCGGCGTGGAGACCGTGACCGGTCCGAGCAGCAGGGCGGTCGCCGCGATCAGCACCACGGCGTTGAGCAGGAAGATCCGCCAGAACAAGGGCACCGCGCACCACCTCCTCCTTCTCTTCCAGGGTGGGCCGGGCGGCCGTCCGGAGTCCATCGGGGACCCCACCCATTCGGCGCGGCGCGCCGGGACCGCCGGATATGGGTGGTGCCCCCGATGGTGGCGGACCCCGGTGCCGGGCGACGGTGGAGTGACCTGGGCCGGTGCCGTCCCGGCGCCCGCCCCGAGCTCGCCCCGACCCCGACCCCTGATCGCACCCCGACCCGAGGGAGGAGCCGTGTACGGAACCGAGGAGGAGCGCCTCGGCGCCATCGAGGACCGGCTGCGCCGTGACGACCCCGGCTTCGTCCGGGCCTTGGCGGCGGGCCGCCCCCGGCGTCCGCGCGAGGAACGCCCGGTCCGCGCCTGGGCCCTGCTCGCCGCCGCCTTCGCCCTCCTGGCCTGCGGCGTCGTCCTGCCGCACGGCCTGCTGATCGCCGCCGGCCTGGTCCTGGCGGGCCTGGCGGCCGACCGCTTCCCGCCCCCGTGACGCCGCCCCCGTGACGCCCCCCCCCGTGACGCCGCTCCGTGCCACGCCCTGACCTCCCCCGGGCACGCGGGGAGGAAGAAGAGGGCGCGTCCTGCGGGCACGCCCGGAGGGAAGAAGCAGGCGTCCGCCCCCGTCCCGTGGGTCGCTGTCCATCCGGGACGGGGACGGACGCCGTCCCGGGCCCGCCGTCAGGCGGGCGGCGGCACCACCGGTCCGGCGGCCCGCAGATCGGCGAGGAGTTCGGCCTGTCCGGCGAGGACGCCGGAGAGGATCGCCCGCGCCACCGCGAGCAGCTCCGAGACCCGGGGGTCGGCCAGTGAGTAGTACACCCCGGAGCCCTCGCGGCGGGTGACGACCAGATTGGACCGGCGCAGCACGGCCAGCTGCTGGGACAGGTGCGCGGGTTCGACCTCGATCGCGGCGAGCATCTCGGAGACGGCGTGCTCCCGGACGCTCAGCAGCTCCAGGACGCGGATGCGGACCGGGTGCCCGAGCGTCTTGAAGAACTCGGCCTTCAGTTGGTAGAGCGGCGCGCTCACCGTGCCCACCGCCGCGCGCGGGGCGCGGCCCCGGGAGCTACCCGTCGTGTGCATGTCGTCCATCCGGAAGTCGTGACCGTCGTGACCATGGCACCATCCTCGCTCCTCCGCCCCCGGGGGACGGCCCGGGGCGGTCAGTCCCGTACCCCACCCGCCCCGCGGGCCCCGACCGCCTCGCCCGGCCAGGCGTCGCTGCGCCACTCCCGCTGCTCCTCCCCGCCGCCCCGGTGGGCGGCGAGCGCGGCCTCCAGGGTGGGGTGGACGGGAAGCTCGGGATGGTCGCCGACGGGGACGAGGGAGCCGTCGGCGGGGATCGCGGCGAGTTCGAGACCGCGTCCCTCGGCGGCGAGCCGCCGGGCCGCCTCCGCCACCGCGAGCTGGCCCCCGGCGGACCAGCCGCGCAGCGCGGTCAGGTCGAGGACGACCGGCCCGGTGCCCCGGGCGAGGACCCAGCCGACGGCGCCGTCGAAGCGGCCGACCGCGTCCGCGCCCAGGAACCCGGCGAGGGAGAGAACGCCCAGGTCGGGGTGGGTGCTGTACCGCCATTCGATGGTCATGCTCGTCGCCTTCGTCCCTGTCCGGGCCCGCGTCGGGAGCGGGTCCGGTGCTGTGTGTCGGTCGGTCCGCGCGAAAGCCCGCGCGGAGGTCTGTCCCGGGCCCCGGGCCGAAGCGGCTCCCCGCCCCCGGAGGCGTCCGCCCCCGGGGCCGTACCCGCCGCCACCCCCCTCACGGTCAGCGGACCGCTTCCGCGACGCCCGGCCCGGCGGGCGCCGGGTCCGGTGCGAGGAGTCCGGCGCCCTGGAGGTGGGCGCGGGCCCCGGCGATGGCCTCCGGGGTGGTCGCGTACTCCCGCCCGTCCCGGCGCAGCAGGTCCAGCGCGCCGACGGAGTCGAGTGCCTTGCGGTGGTCGGGCCGGATGCCGGAGGTCAGGACGGCGATGCCGCGCCGGTTCAGCTTCGTCACGGTGTCCTTGAGGACGAGCGCGCCGGTGGCGTCCACGGTCGTCACGTGCGACATGCGCAGGATGACCACGCGGACATCGGCGACCTCGGCCAGTTCCAGGAGGAAGCGGTGGGCGGCGGCGAAGAAGAGGGGGCCGTCGATCCGGTACGCCACGATGTGCTCGGCCAGCAGCGCGTGCTCCTCGTCGGCGTGCTCGCCGGGCAGGTCGGCGCGGAAGTCGACCTCGGCGAGCCGGGCCTGCCGGGCCACCGCCCGCAGCGCCAGCGCCCCGGCCACCACGAGGCCGATGATCACCGCGTACACCAGGTCGAGGGCGAGCGTGGCGGCGGCGGTGAGGACCAGGACGAGGGCGTCGGAGCGGGTGGCCTTCGCCATGGCGCGCAGCGAGCCGACCTCGACCATGCGGACGGCGGTGGCGAGCAGCACACCGGCGAGCGCGGCCAGCGGGATGCGGGAGACCAGCGGGGCGGCGGCGAAGACGATGACCGCGAGGACGGCGGCGTGGGTGAGGGCGGCGAGCCGGGACGAGGCGCCGGTCCGGACGTTCACGGCGGTACGGGCGATGGCGCCGGTCGCCGGGACGCCGCCGAACAGCGGCGCGGCCAGGTTCGCCAGGCCCTGGCCGAACAGCTCCCGGTCGGGATCGTGCTTCTGCCCCACGGTCATGCCGTCCGCGACCTGTGCCGACAGCAGGGACTCCAGGGCGGCCAGCGCCGCCACGGCGACCGCCGGGGCGAGCAGCGAGCCCAGCGCGGACGGATCGAAGAAGGCCAGGGAGGGCGCGGGCAGTCCGGCCGGCAGCGCCCCGATCGCGGTGACGCCGTCGAAGACCGGGAGCTGCGCCGCGAGGGTCGCGGCGGCGACCGCGACCAGCGAGAAGGGGACGGCGGGCCGCAGGCGGGCACCGGCCAGCATGAGGGCGGCGACGCCGAGGGCGAGCGCGGGCGCCGCCCAGTGCGGGGAGCGGACGAACTCCTCGACGGCCCGCCAGGTCACCACCAGCACCCGGTCCCCCTCGGGCTGGGGGACACCGAGGGCGTGCGGGACCTGCTGGAGGCCGATGACGAGGGCGATGCCGAGGGTGAAGCCCTCCACGACGGAGGCCGGGACGTACGCCATGTACCGGCCGGCGCGGAGGAGGGCGAGGGCGACGACGAGGACACCGGCCAGCAGTCCGACCATGAGGACGCCGTCGGGGCCGTACCGCGCGACGATCGGGACGAGGACCACCGTCATGGCGCCGGTCGGCCCGGACACCTGGAGGTTCGAGCCGCCGAAGACGGCGGCGAGGGCGCCCGCGACGACGGCGGTCGCGAGGCCGGCCTCGGCGCCGAGGCCGGAGGAGACGCCGAAGCCGAGGGCCAGCGGCAGGGCCACGATCGCGACGGTGAGTCCGGCGAGCAGGTCGCGGCGGGGGTCGCGGGTCATGGCGGTGAGGTCGGCGCGGCGGGGGAGCAGTGCTCCGATCCCCCTCGTCACGGCGGTCAGGTACGGCGGAACCGACACGGTCGCGCACTCTCCTCACTGCCCGCGGATCTCCGACCGGGCGCCCACACCTGCGAACACAGCCAATACATCATGTATGTAATTGCAGAATTATGCAATTCATGGAGTCCCGTGATCGTTGCGGGATGGAACCACCCGGCATCAAGAAGTCGTCAACACTGCCGGAGACCGGCAGTGCGACCCACCCCGCCCACCCGGAAGTATGCCCCTGACGCGGTCTCGTCGATCCGGGCGATGCCGGGTACCGGAAGGAGACATTCTCATGGACGCCCTCACCTCGGGCCTCGGCGTGCTCATCGCCGTCCTGCTCATCGCCGCCGTGGCGACCGTCCTCGCCCTCGGCCGGCTGTTCCGCAAGGTCGAACAGGGCAAGGCGCTCATCGTCTCCAAGATGCGCAAGGTCGACGTCACCTTCACCGGCCAGGTCGTCCTCCCCGTCCTCCACAAGGCCGAGGTCATGGACATCTCCGTCAAGACCATCGAGATCTCCCGCACCGGCCGCGACGGCCTCATCTGCCGCGACAACATCCGCGCCGACATCCGCATCTCGTTCTTCGTCCGCGTCAACAAGACCGTCGAGGACGTCATCAAGGTCGCCCAGGCCATCGGCACCGCCCGCGCCAGCGACCAGGGCACCCTCCAGGAACTCTTCAACGCCAAGTTCTCCGAGGCCCTCAAGTCCGTCGGCAAGCAGATGGACTTCACCGACCTCTACACCAAGCGCGAGGAACTCCGCTTCCGGATCATCGAGCTCATCGGCATCGACCTCAACGGCTACAGCCTGGAGGACGCCGCCATCGACCACCTGGAGCAGACCCCGCTCGCCCAGCTCGACGCCGGCAACATCCTCGACGCCCAGGGCATCCGCAAGATCACCGAACTCACCGCCGCCGAGAACGTCCGCACCAACGAACTCCGCCGCAACGAGGAGAAGGAGATCACCCGCCAGGACGTCGACGCCCGCGAGGCCATCCTCGAACTGGAGCGCCGCCAGGCGGACGCCGAGATCAAGCAGAAGCGCGAGATCGAGACCGTCCGCGCCCGCGAGGAGGCCGAGACCGCGAAGGTCGTCGAGGAGGAGCGGCTGCGCGCCCAGAGCGCCTTCCTGCGCACCGAGGAGCAGCTCGGCGTCCAGCGCGAGAACCAGGCCCGCGAGGTCGCCGTCGCCCAGAAGAACCGCGAGCGCGTCATCGCCGTCGAGAACGAGCGCATCGAGAAGGACCGCGTCCTGGAGGTCATCGCCCGCGACCGCGAGACCGGCCTCACCCGCATCTCCGCCGAGAAGGAGCTGGAGGCCGAGCGCCGCGAGATCGCCGAGGTCATCCGCGAGCGGGTCGCCGTCGACCGCACCGTCGCCGAGCAGGAGGAGTCCATCAAGCGGCTCCGCGCCGTCGAGGAGGCCGAGCGCGAGCGCCAGGCCCTCGTCATCGCCGCCGAGGCCCAGGCCCAGGAGCGGCTCGTCAAGGACATCAAGGCCGCCGAGGCCGCCGAACAGGCCGCCGTCCACCGCGCCGCCGAGGAACTGACCCTGGCCGAGGCCCGCATCAAGGCCGCCGACCTCGACGCCCGCGCCCGGATCCGCCTCGCCGAGGGCGCCCAGGCCGAGGCCGCCGCCGAAGGACTCGCCGCCGCCCAGGTCCGCGAGCGCGAGGCCGACGCCATCGAGAAGGCCGGCCGCGCCGAGGCCGACGCCACCGAGGCCCGCCTGCGCGCCGAGGCCGAGGGCCTGCGGGCCAAGGCGCTCGCCGAGGCCACCGCCATCGGCGAGAAGCTCAAGGCCGAGGCCGAGGGCCTGCACCAGAAGGCCGTCGCCGTCGCCGCCTTCGACGAGGCGTCCCGTACCCACGAGGAGTACCGCCTGCGCCTGGAGGCCGAGAAGGACATCCGGCTCGCCGGACTCGACGTCCAGCGGCAGGTCGCCGAGGCCCAGGCCACCGTCCTCGCCACCGGCCTGGAGAACGCCGACATCAACATCGTCGGAGGCGAGTCCGTCTTCCTCGACCGCCTCGTCGGCTCCGTCTCGCTCGGCCGCTCCGTCGACGGCTTCGTCGAGCACTCCGACACCGCCCGCGCGCTCGCCGGCCCCTGGCTGAACGGCGAACGCCCCTTCACCGACGACCTCACCCGCGTCCTCTCCTCCCTCTCCACCGCCGACGTCCAGAACCTCAGCGTCTCCACCCTCCTCGCCAAGGTCATGAACTCCGGCGCCCTCGACCGGCCCGCCCCCGTGCCCGCCCCCGCCCCGGAACCCACCGCCTGACCGGCGCCGGGGGAGCGGACGAGGACGGAACGGAGAGGGGCACGACGACATGACCACCACGGACACCCGGCAGGGCGTCGACGAGGACGCGTACGGGGTGCTGCGCGACCGGCTCACGGCCCAGGCCGCCGAACTGGCCGCCCGCGCCGAGGAGCTCAACCGCGCCCGCACCCGCCTCTACGGCACCGGCGAACTGGAACTCACCGGCACCGCGCAGCTCCGCACCGAGGCGCCCTGCGTCCTCACCGACGTCGTCGCCGTCGGCGGACTCCTCCTCGTCGGCCGCACCCGGCCCCCCGGCACCACCGCCGAACCCCGCGTCGCGGACGTCCTCTCCCTCCACGACCCCGACCTCGACCGGCTCCCCGAGGACACCCTCCCCGGACTCCTCGACGACCCCGGCTTCGTCCGCGAGTTCACCGCCCTCCACCGCTACTACCGGGCCGCCCGCCTGGTCCGCCTGCACCGCGCGCAAGGCCGCCTCCTCGCCGTCTTCCGCACCGGCGCCAAGGCCGACGACCTGCGCGTCCTGCGCTGGTCCACCGGCCCCGGCCGCGACTGCCGCTTCCTCGACGCCCGCGGCGACCGCGACCTCGCCCCGCCCGCCGGCCAGGACCTCGCCTGGACCGAGGCCGGCCGCGACGACCACGTCCCCGGCCGCCACCCCCACGTCTCCCTCGGCGGCCGGCTGTACGTCTCCACCGTCGGCGGCACCCTCACCGTCAAGACCGCCGACGACACCGAGACCCCCGACGGCATCCACTCCGAACCCGTCGACGAACCCCTCCAGTCCCTCGCCGACGCCGAGATCGCCCACGCCGCCGTCGGCCCCCTCACCCTCCTCCGGGTCCGCCCCTACCGCGAGGACACCACCCGCCACCTCGTCCACAACGCCCTCACCGGCACCGTCGTCCGCCTCGACGCCCTCGGCCTCGCCTGCCTCCGCCTCCCCGACGACCGGGGCGTCGTCTTCCCCGGCGGCTACTGCCTCGCCGACGGCACCGTCCGCACCTTCGACACCGACACCACCGGCCTCGCCCACG
This sequence comes from Streptomyces termitum, assembly GCF_014650175.1. Taxonomy (GTDB): domain Bacteria; phylum Actinomycetota; class Actinomycetes; order Streptomycetales; family Streptomycetaceae; genus Streptomyces; species Streptomyces termitum. The sequence continues at coordinate 225,443 of NZ_BMUL01000008.1, read as the reverse complement.
ACGCCACCCGCACCTCCCCGCACGGCGAGGACGTCCTCTACGCCTTCCGCTCCCCCGACGACGGCCGCACCCTGCTCCTCGCCTACGACCGCGTCCGCGAGGAGATCACCCGCCCCGTCACCGGCCGCGGCCACGCCCTCCTCGACGACGGCACCATGGCCGTCCTGCGCGGCAGCGGCACCGAACCCGGCCGCGTCCACCCCGTCCAGTTCTGGCGCACCCCCTTCGCCGCCGACGTCCACGCCGCCCCCGCCGGCGAAGGGCCCCTCGCCCGCATCGGCAACGCCGACCTCGTCCGCGGCGTCTCCGACTGCCTCGCCATCGCCCGCCAGGCCACCGAGACCACCCCCACCGGCGAGGTGTACGAAGCACTCCGCGCCGCCTGCGACCGCGCCGCCGACACCCACCACTGGCTCGCCGACCCCGGCACCGGCGACCTCGCCGCCCCGCTCGCCGCCCTCCGCGCCACCGCCGAACAGGTCCTCGCCGAGTTCGCCACCGTCACCGCCCTCACCGCCCGCGCCGCCGACGCCCTCGCCGACGCCGAACGCGACCTCCTCCGCCTCACCCGGCAGCTCCGCGGCGAGACCCCCGCCACCGCCGCCGACTGGATCGACCGCCTCACCGGCCTCCGCCGCGCCCAGGGCCGCCTCCTCACCGTCAAGGACCTCCGCCACGCCGACACCGGGGCCGTCGACGCCCTCGCCCTGCGCGCCGAGGAGGAACTCGCCACCGCCGGCCGCCGCGCCGTCGCCTTCCTCGGCCGCCCCGACGCCTTCGCCGACCACGCCGCCGAGGCCGCCCGCCTCACCGCCGACACGGCCGCCGCCGAGACCGTCGCCGCCGTCACCGCCCTCACCGAACGCCTCGACGGCCACACCCACGGCCTGCGCACCCTCAGCGAGGTCGTCACCGGCCTCGACATCGCCGACGCCACCGAACGCACCACCATCCTCGAACGCGTCGCCGACGCCCTCGGCGCCCTCAACCGCGCCCGCGCCGGCCTCACCGCCCGCCGCGCCGAACTCCTCGACCGCGAGGGCCGGGCCGCCTTCACCGCCGAGTCCGCCCTCCTCACCGAGGCCGTCACCGCCGCCCTCGCCGCCGCCGACACCCCCGAGGAGTGCGACGGCCGCCTCGCCGCCCTCCTCCTCCAACTGGAGAACCTCGAAACCCGCTTCGCCGACCACGACGGCTTCCTCACCGAACTCGCCGACCGGCGCACCGAGATCCACGACGCCCTCACCACCCGCCGCCGGCAGCTCACCGACGCCCGCGCCCGCCGCGCCGCCCGCCTCACCGAGGCCGCCGACCGCATCCTCGACGCCGTCGCCCGCCGCGCCGCCCGCCTCGACACCGACGAGGACGTCCACGCCCACTTCGCCTCCGACCCCATGGTCGGCCGCGTCCGCCGCACCGCCGACGAACTCCGCGCCCTCGGCGACCAGGTCCGCGCCGGAGAACTGGAGGGCCGCCTCACCGCCGCCCGCCAGGAGGCCGCCCGCGCCCTGCGCGACCGCACCGAGCTGTACGCCGACGGCGGCGACACCCTCCGTCTCGGCCGGCACCGCTTCGCCGTCCAGCGCCACACCCCCGAACTCACCCTCGTCCCCCACGAGGACACCCTCGCCCTCGTCCTCACCGGCACCGACTACCGCCGCCCCGTCACCGACCCCGACCTCCTGCGCACCCGCCCCCACCAGGACCGCGTCCTGCCCTCCGAATCACCCGCGGTCTACCGCTCCGAGCACCTCGCCGCCCGGCTCCTCGCCGCCCACGGCGCCGCCGCCCTCGCCGCCCACGGCCCCGGCCTGGCCGCCGTCGTCCGCGAGGCCGCCGGCACCGCCCACGACGAGGGATACGAGCGCGGCGTCCACGACCACGACGCCACCGCGATCCTCACCACGCTCCTCCGGCTCCACGACGGCGCCGGAACCCTCCGCCACCCCGGTACCGCCCGCGCCCGCGCCCAGCTCCACTGGGCCCACGACACCACCCCCGGGGCCCGCGACGCCTGGACCCGCCGCGCCGCCTCCCTCACCCGCGCCCGCGACCTCTTCGGCGCCGCCCCCGCCCTCGACGCCCTGCGGGAGGAGCTGGCCGGACGGCTCGGCGACCCGGCCGCCGCCGCGTACCTCGTCGAGGAACTCGCCGCCCCGCCCGCCGGGTTCGCCGTCTCCGCCGAGGCCCGCGACCTGCTGGAGAAGTTCCGCCGCGCGGTGGGGGAGCGGGCGTACGACGACGACCTCGCCGCCCTCCCCGACCCGGCCGCCCGCCGCCAGCTCGTCGAGGGCTGGCTGCACGCCTACGCCGCCGCCTCCGGAGCCCCGCCCGCCGACGGCGTCCTCGCCGAGGCCGCCGCCCTCGAACTCGCCCCCGGCCTCGACCGCTACGACGTCGAGGCCGCCACCACCGCCACCGTCACCGGCCTGCTCGGCACCCACCCCCGGCTGCGCGGCGGCGCCCTCCCGCTCCGCCTCGACGAGTTCCTGCACCGCACCGCCGCCTTCGCCGCCGACGAGGTCCCGGCCTTCCGCACCCACCAGCGCCACCGGGCCCGGCTCGTCGCCGCCGAACGCGCCCGGCTGCGCCTGGACGAGTACCGCCCCCGCGTCATGTCCTCCTTCGTCCGCAACCGCCTCGTCGACGAGGTCTACCTGCCCCTCGTCGGCGACAACCTCGCCAAGCAGCTCGGCGCCGCAGGCGCCGAACGGCGCGCCGACAGCCACGGCCTGCTCCTCCTGCTCTCCCCGCCCGGCTACGGGAAGACCACCCTCGTCGAGTACGTCGCCGACCGCCTCGGCCTCCTCCTCGTCAAGGTCGACGGCCCCGTCCTCGGCACCGCCACCACCTCCCTCGACCCCGCCGAGGCCCCGGACGCCGCCGCCCGCCGCGAACTGGAGAAGATCGCCTTCGCCCTGGAGGCGGCCAACAACGTGCTGCTGTACGTCGACGACATCCAGCACTGCTCGGCCGAGTTCCTCCAGCGCTTCATCCCGCTCTGCGACGCCACCCGCACCCTCGGCGGCCACGACCTGCGCGGCAAGCGCTTCGCCGTCTGCATGGCGGGCAACCCCCACACCTCCACCGGCGACCGCTTCCGGATCCCCGACATGCTCGCCAACCGCGCCGACGTGTGGAACCTCGGCGACGTCCTCACCGGCAAGGAGGACGCCTTCGCCTTCAGCTTCGTGGAGAACGCCCTCACCTCCCACCCCGACCTCGCCCCGCTCGCGGGCCGGGACCGCGCCGAGGTGGACCTCCTCACCCGCCTCGCCGCCGGTGACCCGCTGGCCGACCGGCAGCGCCTCGCCCACCCCTACCCGCCGGCCGAACTCGACCGGATCCTCGCCGTCCTGCGCCACCTGCTGACGGCCCGCGCCACCGTCCTCGCCGTCAACCGCGCCTACATCGACTCCGCCGCCCGCGCCGGCACCGGCACCGAACCGCCCTTCCGCCTCCAGGGCTCGTACCGCAACATGAACAAGATCGTCGCCCGCATCTCGCCCGCCATGGACGACGCCGAACTCTCCGCCGTCGTCGACGACCACTACCGCGCCGAGGCCCAGACCCTCCCCACCGGCGCCGAGCACGACCTGCGCGTCCTCGCGGCCCTCCGTGCCCGGGCTACCCAGGAGTAGGGTTGAGCCGCCGCAGCAGCGCCCGCACGATCCGAAAGGCCGCCCCATGAGCGAGCAGACCCCCGCCCCCGACGTCCGGCTCGACGACGCCCGGCACCGGTACGAGATCCGGGTGGAGGGGGCGCTCGCCGGCTTCACCTCGTTCCGCGACCGCGAGGACCGCCGGGTCTTCTTCCACACCGAGATCGACGACGCCTACGCCGGCCAGGGCCTCGCCGGCATCCTCGTCCGGCACGCCCTCGACGACGTCCGCGCCACCGGCAGGCGGATCGTGCCGGTCTGCCCGTACGTCGCCAAGTTCCTCAAGAAGCACGAGGAGTTCGCCGACCTCACCGACCCGGTCACCCCCGAGGTCCTCCAGTGGCTGGACGCCCGCCTCGGCCGCTGACCCCCGGCCGTCCGCCGGGCGGCTCGGACGCCCGGCGGACAGGCCACCAGCAGCGGCGCGGCGGCGCCGACGAGGGCGGCGCAGCCGAGGGGGACGGGCGCCGCGTTCACGCCTCGGTCCGCCGCTCGGCCTCGTCGAGGGCCGCGCGCAGCGCGCCGAGTTCGTCGGCGCCGAGGTTCTCGACGAAGCGGGCCAGGACGGCGGGCCGGTCCTCGCCGGCGCCGAGGCCGTCCTCCATGAGCGCGGCGGCGTACGCCTCGCGGGTGGCGGCGGCCCGGTAGAGCCAGATCCGGCCCTCCCGGGTCCGGGTGAGGTGGCCCTTGTGGAAGAGGATGCCGGTCACCGTGGTGACCGTGGTGTAGGCGATGTCGCGGTGGAGGTTGAGGTCGTCGACGACCTCCCGCACGGTGGCGGGGCGCCGCCACCGCCAGAAGCGGTCCATGATCTCCGCTTCCAGCTCTCCGAGCCGACGCATGCGCGTGTCCGTCCCCTCCGCAGGTGCCGCCCTCCCGCGGCCGGCCTTCATGGTAGTCGGGCCGGTCGCGGGGCCGGGCGGCCCGGCGGGCGGTGCTCAGGCGCGGCCCCGGTAGTCGTAGCCGGCGTCCTCGACGGTCTCCTCGACGACGGCGTCGTCGAGCGGGGCGGAGCTGTGCACGGTGACGAGGCCGGTGGAGATCTCGACGTGCACGGTGTCGACGCCGGCGAGCTCCCGGAGGGCGCCGCTCACGATCGCCTTGCAGTGGCCGCTGTTGACGCCGGCGACCTGATAGGTGGTGGAGTGCGCGGACATGGGGACCTCCGTGTCGTTCCTCGTCGAACCATACCCCCGGGGGGTATGTGCCTCGCGTTCATGTATACCCGCCGGGCCGGGTGCGGGCAAGGGGCTCCCGAGGGTTGCAGATACCTGCCAGGGGTATAGCGACCTGCGGAGGCGTGAACCGGCCGCCGCTCCTCCGGCCCCGCGGAACCCCGATTGACGCCCGCCGTTGACTTGTGTGACGGGAATGGCAGGTTGTCAAGGTGCCGTCGGCGTACCGAAGCTGGCCGGAAAGCGTGCGGTCCGTCCGGGTGGCGGAGCGGCCCCGGAGCCTCCACCGGCCCACACCCTCCGACCCCTCCGGAGCGCATGGCGGAAAGTCGCCGGGTCGAGGGGCAAACCGGACCCGAACCAAGATCACCGCATCGAGTTAATGCCCCTCCGCCGCCGGGCGGAGAGCTTCGACGGGCCGTTACTGTTCCCCGGGATCTGGACGGATGACCAGATCGCCCCCATTCCTCCTCGTCGACCGGACCGGCGTGCCGCCGTGCCCGTTCACACCCTGCTCGAAGGAGAGCCCGCTCCGATGACCGTCGACACCAACCCGGAAGCCCAGGCGGCACCCCCGCAGCAGTCCCTCAGCACGCACGCCGCACGGAACCTCGCCACCACCACCAAGTCCGCCCCGCAGATGCAGGAGATCACCTCCCGGTGGCTGCTGCGCATGCTCCCCTGGGTGGAGACCAAGGGTGGCGCCTACCGGGTCAACCGCCGGCTCAGCTACACCGTCGGCGACGGGCGCGTGGAGTTCGTCCAGGACGGCGCCACGGTCCGTGTCATCCCCCGCGAGCTCGGTGAACTCGCCCTGCTGCGCGGCTTCGAGGACATCGACGTCCTCACCGCGCTCGCCGACCGCTGCGTCCAGCGCGACTTCTCCGCCGGCGACATCATCGTCACCCGGGGCAACGCCGCCTCCGAGATCCACCTCCTCGCCCACGGCCGCGTCAGCCAGACCTCCGAGGGCCCCTACGGCGACGACGTCGCCGTGGCCGTCCTCGGCGACGGCGACCGCTTCGGCGAGAACTCCCTGCTGGACGCCGACGCCACCTGGGACTACACGGCCACCGCCGAGACCTCCGGCACCCTGCTCACCCTCTCCCGCGCGGACTTCGCCTCCGTGCTGGCCTCCTCGCCGGCCCTCCAGGCCCACATCGAGACCTTCAGCAGCCTCCCGGACCAGGCGCAGAACAAGCACGGCGAGGCCGAGATCGCCATGTCCTCCGGGCACATCGGCGAGGCCGTCCTCCCCGGCGCCTTCGTCGACTACGAGCTCAAGCCGCGCGAGTACGAGCTCTCCGTCGCCCAGACCATCCTCAAGGTCCACACCCGCGTCGCCGACCTCTACAACGGCCCGATGAACCAGACGGAGGAGCAGCTCCGCCTGACCATCGAGGCCCTGCGCGAGCGCCAGGAGCACGAGCTCGTCAACAACCGCGAGTTCGGCCTCCTCCACAACGCCGACTTCAAGCAGCGCATCCAGACCCACTCCGGCCCGCCCACCCCGGACGACATGGACGAGCTGCTCTCCCGCCGCCGGGGCACCAAGCTCTTCCTCGCCCACCCGCGCACCATCGCCGCCATCGGCCGCGAGTTCAACGCCCGGGGCCTCTACCCGGACCACGTCGACCTCGGCGGCCAGTCCGTCCCGGCCTGGCGCGGCGTCCCGATCCTGCCCTGCAACAAGATCCCGATCACCAAGGAGCAGACCAGCTCCATCATCGCCATGCGCACCGGCGAGGAGAACCAGGGCGTCGTCGGCCTGCGCCAGACCGGCCTCCCGGAGGAGTACGAGCCCGGCCTCTCCGTCCGCTTCATGGGCATCAGCGAGCAGGCGATCATGTCGTACCTCGTCACGACCTACTACTCCGCCGCCGTCCTCGTGCCCGACGCGCTCGGCGTGATGGAGAACGTGCAGATCGCCCGCCGCCGCGACTGACCCGGACCCGGCGGACCCGGCGGACCCGTCCGCAGGTTCGCCGGCCCGGACCCACCCGGCCCGGGCACCCCGCCCGGGATCCGGGACGGCCCCACCCACGCAGCAAGGAGCTACGGATGCCCGACCCCGGGCTCTCCCCCCTCCCGGCGGGCCCGCCCGCCGCGGCGGCCCGCCTCGGCGCCGACCTCCTCCTCCAGGCCCTCACCGGCACGCCCGACGCGCCGCCCGCGCCGCGGGCCGAGCCGGCGGCGGCGCCGCGCTGGATTCCCGGCGGCCCCAGCGGACTCGGCGCCACCAGCGTCTCGCTGGCCCGCCGGGCCGAGGCCCCGGCCCTCCCGGACCCGGCCCCCGCGCCGGACCCGGCCGCCACCACGGCGGAGCAGGGCCACCCCATCCCCGGCCTCTACTTCCACCCGATCCAGGAGCCCGACCCCGTCCGGGTCGAGGAGGTCAGCCGCCGCATCAAGGACTGGGCGGTCGACGAGATCCAGCTCTACCCGGAGGAGTGGGAGGGCCAGTTCGACGGCTTCTCCGTCGGGCGTTACATGGTGGCCTGCCACCCCGACGCCCCCACCGTCGACCACCTCATGCTCGCCACCCGGCTCATGGTCGCGGAGAACGCCGTCGACGACTGCTACTGCGAGGACCTCGGCGGCTCCCCGGTCGGTCTCGGCGGGCGCCTCCTCCTCGCCCACACCGCCCTCGACCCCGTCCACACCACCCCGGAGTACGCCCCGGCGTGGGCGGACTCGCTCGGCTCGGACGCCCCGCGCCGCGCCTACCGCTCCGCCATGGACTACTTCGTCCGCGCGTCCTCGCCCTCCCAGGCGGACCGCTTCCGGCACGACATGGCCCGGCTCCACATGGGCTACCTCGCCGAGGCGGCCTGGACCGAGACCTCGTACATGCCGGAGGTGTGGGAGTACCTGGCCATGCGCCAGTTCAACAACTTCCGCCCCTGCCCCACCATCACCGACGCCGTCGGCGGCTACGAACTCCCGGCGGACCTGCACGCCCGCCCCGAGACGCAGCGGGTCATCGCCCTCGCGGGCAACGCGACCACCATCGTCAACGACCTGTACTCCTACACCAAGGAACTCGACATCCCCGGCGTCCACCTGAACCTTCCGGTGGTGCTCGCCGAGCGCGAGAAGCTCTCCGAGCGCGACGCCTACCTCAAGGCCGTCGAGGTCCACAACGACCTCATGCACGCCTTCGAGGCCGCCGCCGCCGAACTGGCCGCCGCCCTGCCCGTCCCCACCGTGCTGCGCTTCCTCAAGGGCGTCGCCACCTGGGTCGACGGCAACCACTACTGGCACCAGACCAACACGTTCCGCTACAGCCTGCCCGATTTCTGGTAAGAAATGGATTCCCCTGTGACAACCGAGCTGACCGCCACCGACGCCGCCTCCGCGCTCATCCCCGGCCCGGCCACCCCGTACCAGGGCGACATCGCCCGCTACTGGAACGCCGAAGCCCGGCCCGTGAACCTGCGCCTCGGTGATGTGGACGGCCTCTACCACCACCACTACGGCATCGGCGCCGTCGACCACGCCTCCCTCGGCGGCCCCGAGGACAGCGAGTACGAGAAGAAGCTCGTCGCCGAACTGCACCGCCTGGAGTCCGCCCAGGCCGAGGTCCTCCTCGACCACCTCGGCCCCATCACCGCCGAGGACACCCTCGTCGACGCCGGCTGCGGCCGCGGCGGCTCCAGCGTCATGGCCCACCAGCGCTTCGGCTGCAAGGTCGAGGGCGTCACGCTCTCCACCACCCAGGCCGACTTCGGCAACAACCGCGCGCGGGAACTGGGCATCGACGGCCACGTCCGCGCCCAGGTCTGCAACATGCTCGACACCCCGTTCGAGAAGGGCTCCGTCGCGGCCTCCTGGAACAACGAGTCCAGCATGTACGTCGACCTCGACGACCTGATGGCCGAGCACTCCCGCTTCCTCAAGGTCGGCGGCCGCTACGTCACCATCACCGGCTGCTGGAACCCCAAGTACGGCCAGCCCTCCAAGTGGGTCTCCCAGATCAACGCCCACTTCGAGTGCAACATCCACTCGCGCCGCGAGTACCTCAAGGCCATGGCCGACAACCGCCTGGTGCCCCAGGCCGTCATCGACCTCACCCCCGACACGCTGCCCTACTGGGAGCTGCGCGCCACCTCCTCGCTGGTCACCGGCATCGAGGAGGCCTTCATCGAGTCCTACAAGGACGGCTCCTTCCAGTACGTGCTGATCGCCGCCGACCGCGTCTGATCCACCGCGCGTACGACCCCGGGCCGGGCCCCGTCACCGAGACGGGCCCGGCCCCCGGCGCGCCGCGTTCCACCCCGCCAGCTCCGCCGGCCGGTCGGTGATCACCCCGGTCACGCCGAGACCGGCCAGCACCCGCCAGCGCTCCGGATCGTCCACCGTCCACACGTCCACCGCCACCCCGGCCGCGCGCAGCTCCGCGACCACCCCGGTACGGGCCGAGAGACCCCGGTACGAGACGTTGTACGCGGACAGCCCCAGCTCCCGGGCCACCGCCACCGGATCCGCGTCGAGCCGTTCCCGCAGCAGCGCCCTCGGCAGCTCCGGCGCCAGCTCCCGCACGTACCGCAGCGACGCCGGGTCGAAGCTCTGCACCATCACCCGCCGCGCTATCCGCTGCTCCCAGACGTCCCGCACGATCCGCGCCACCTCCGCGCGGGAGTGCGGCCCCTTGATCTCCAGGAGCAGCCGTCCGCCCCGCGTCCGCAGGTCCGCCAACTGCGCCGCCAGCGTCGGCACCCGGGCGCCCGCGAAGGACGGGGCGAACCAGGAACCGGCGTCCAGCGCGTCCAGCCGCGCCGAGGTCAGCGACCGGACCGGGCCCGACCCGTCGGTCGTCCGGTCCACCGTCGCGTCGTGCACCACGTACGGCACCCCGTCCCGGCTCGGCTGCACGTCGTTCTCGATCCACTCCGCCCCGGACCGCCGCGCCACCTCGTCCGAGACCAGCGTGTTCTCGGGCGCCGCCGCCGACGCGCCGCGATGGGCGATCACCGTCAGGGCTCTCGCCACGGGCGCCGCGGCCGGGGCGGCGGGTCCCGGACCGGGGTCGGGGAGGGGAGCGGGGGTGGCGACGAGGAGGGCCGCGGCCAGCGCGGCACCGGAGACCGCGGCGCGTCGGCGGAATCGCAGGGGGGTCACGGAGAGCCACCCTACCGGCACGCCGGAGCCGGGCGGGGCGCGTTCGAACGCGGCCGGGCAGTCCCGGTCCGCGCCCCGCCGCCCGGCCGTCGGCGCGGCCCCCGCCGCGTGCGGGTCAGTCCGCGCCGGGGGCGTGCAGCTCGCCCGAGCGGGCCACCCGGGCGTACCACAGGGCGCTCGACTTCGGGGTGCGCTCCAGGGTGTCGTAGTCCACCCGGACCATCCCGAACCGCTTCGCGTACCCGTACGCCCACTCGAAGTTGTCGAGCAGCGACCACAGGAAGTAGCCGCGCACGTCCACCCCGTCGGCCATCGCCCGGTGCACCGCCTCCAGGTGCGCGTGCACGTAGGCGGTGCGCTCCGGGTCGTGCACCCCGCCGCCGTCGCCGACCACGTCCTCGTACGCCGCCCCGTTCTCGCTGATCACCAGCGGCAGTTCGGGGTACGCGGCCGAGACCCGGCGCAGCAGGTCGTAGAGGCCGCTCGGGTCGACCGGCCAGCCCATCGCCGTCCGCTCGCCGGGGGCGCGGTGGAAGGCGACCGAGTCGGCGCCCGGCCACGGCGAGTGCGCGCTGTCGCCGTGCCCGTCGTCCTGCGGCTTCTCCCCGCCCTCGGCGACGTGCGCGACGAGGGTGGGCGTGTAGTAGTTGATCGCGAGGAGGTCCAGCGGCTGGTGCGCCGCCGCCGTGTCGCCGTCGCGGACGAAGGACCAGTCGGTGAGGTGCCGGGTGTCGGCGTACAGGTCCTCCGGGTAGGCGCCCTCCAGCATCGGGCCGAGCCAGATCCGGTTGCCGACCGCGTCGATGCGGCGGGCCGCCTCCCGGTCCTCGGGGGAGTCCGAACGGGGCCGCACCTCATGGAGGTTGAGCGAGACGGCGATCTGGCTCTCCGCCGGCAGGGCGGCGCGCAGCGCCTGGACGGCGAGGCCGTGGCCCAGGTTGAGGTGGTGGGCGGCGCGCAGCGAGGCGACCGGGTCGGTGCGGCCGGGGGCGTGGACGCCGGAGCCGTACCCGAGGAAGGCGCTGCACCAGGGCTCGTTGAGGGTCGTCCAGCGCTTCACGCGGTCGCCGACGGCGTCGGCGACGATCCCGGCGTACTCGGCGAACCGCTCGGCGGTGGCCCGCTCCGGCCAGCCGCCCGCGTCCTCCAACTCCTGCGGCAGGTCCCAGTGGTAGAGGGTGAGGGCCGGCTCGATCCCGGCGGCGAGCAGCTCGTCGACGAGCGCGCGGTAGAAGTCCAGGCCCTTCTGGACGGCCGGGCCCCGGCCGGTGGGCTGGACCCGGGACCAGGAGACGGAGAACCGGTAGGCGTTCAGGCCCAGTTCGGCCATGAGCGCGACGTCCTCGCGGAACCGGTGGTAGTGGTCGACGGCCACGTCGCCGGTGTGCCCCTCGAAGACCTTGCCGGGGGTGTGCGAGAAGGTGTCCCAGATGGACGGCGTGCGGCCGTCCTCCCGGGCCGCCCCCTCGATCTGGTAGGCGGCGGTGGCCGCGCCCCAGAGGAAGCCGGAGGGGAACGAGCGGACGGCGGTGAGCGGCCGGGTTTCGGACGCGGTCATAGGGGAGCGCTCCCAACGCGGGGTACGGGCCGGGGCGTCCGGCTCCGGCGCATGCGGCGGAACCGGGCGCCCCGGCGGGAAGGGCGGTGCGGAGAAAGGGGGGGAGTGGGGGAGGGCGGGGCCGGTCAGCTCTTGACGGCGCCGGCGGTGATGCCGCCCACGATGTGCTTGCCGAGGAAGGCGAAGACCAGCAGCAGCGGCACGGTCGATATCAGCGCGCCGGTGAGCACCACGGCGTGGTCCACGGTGTGGTTGCCCGCGCCCAGACCGGCCAGCGCCACCTGGAGGGTCGGGCTGCCGTCCGGGGTGAGCGCGATGAACGGCCAGAAGAAGTCGTTCCACGCCTGGACGAAGACCAGCATGCCGAGCACGGCCATGGCCGGGCGGGCGACCGGGAAGACGACGTGCCAGATGATCCGGAGGCTGTGCGCCCCGTCCATCCGGGCCGCCTCGACCAGTTCGACGGGGAGGGCCTCCAGGAGGTACTGGCGCATGAAGAAGACGCCGAAGGCCGCGACGAGCGAGGGCAGGACGACCGACTGGAGCTGGTCGAACCAGCCGAGGTCGGTGATGATCTGGTACAGCGGGATGACGCTGAGCTGCGGCGGGATCGTCATGGTGGCGACCACGAGCGACAGCAGCATCCCCCGTCCCTTGAAGGGGAGTTTGGCGAAGGCGAAGCCGGCCAGGGTGGAGAAGAGGACGGTGGAGGCGGCCACCAGGCTCGCCACGATCGCGGTGTTGACCAGCGCCTCGCCCATGTCGACCTGGTCCCAGGCGAAGCTGAGGTTGTCGAGGAGGCGGGAGCCGGGCAGCAGCGGCGCCGGAGCCTGGACGACCCGGTCGCCGGTGTGCGAGGCGGCGACCACGTTCCAGTACAGCGGGAAGAGGGAGACGAGGGCCGCGACGACCAGCAGGACGTAGGTGAGCGGTCCGGCGTGGTGCTGGCGGCCGGCGGTCTGGCGGAAGCGGCGCCGGGGCGGGCGCCCGGCCGGCTCCGCCGGGGCGCGGGGCGCGGTGCCGGGGGGTGCGGTGTCGGGGGTGCGGGCCACGGGTCAGCCTCCCAGCTTCTTGCGGTTGTGGCGGGAGACGAGCGCCTGCACGCCGCCGATGAGCAGCAGCAGCGCCAGCATGACCCAGGCGATGGCCGAGGCGGAGCCCAGCGCGCCGGTGACCCAGCCCTTTTCGTACATCAGGAGGCTCAGGGTCTGGAACTGGTGGCCGCTGCCGCCGCTGATGCCGACGCTGCCGCCGTAGAGCATCGGCTCGCCGAACAGCTGGGTGGCGCCGATGGTGGAGACGATGACGGTGAAGAGGATCGTCGGCCGGATGGAGGGGATGGTGACGCTGATGAACTGGCGCCAGCGGGAGGCGCCGTCCAGGGAGGCGGCCTCGTACAGGTCCTGCGGCACGGCCTGCATGGCGGCCAGGTAGATCAGCGCGTTGTAGCCGGTCCAGCGCCAGGTGACGATGGTGGAGATGGCGATCTGGGCGGGCCACTTGGAGGTGTTCCAGTCGACCGGGCCGACGCCGATCCGGTCGAGGACGCCGTTGATCATCCCGTAGTCGGTGTTGAACAGCTGGGCGAAGACCAGCGTCGCCGCCGCGATGGAGGTGGCGTACGGGGCGAGGACGGCGACCCGGAAGAAGCCGCGGCCCCGCAGCTTGTAGTTGAGCAGGTGGGCGAGGCCCAGGGCCATCAGCAGCTGGGGGACGGTGGAGATGACCCCGATGGTGAAGGTGTTGGTCAGCGCGGTCCAGAAGAACTCGCTGGTGGCGAGGGAGGTGTAGTTCTCCAGGCCCTTCCACTCGGGGGTGCCGCCCAGCTCCACCCGGTGGAGCGAGAGCCAGCCGGTGTAGAGCAGCGGGAAGAGGCCGAAGGCGGCGAAGGTGAGGAAGAAGGGGGCGATGAAGACGTACGGGATCGCCTTGACGTCCCACCGGTAGAGCCTGCTGCGCAGGCCGCCGGGGCCGGTGCGGCGACCGTGCGGGGAGGCGGGGGAGGGCGGTGCGGCGGGCGGCGGGGTGCCGCCCCGCTCCGCCCGGACGGAGGTGGCCACGGGGGCGGTCCTTCCAGGTCGATGCGTGCGGTGGTGCGGACGGTGCCGGCCCGCCGCGGGCAGGAGGGCGGCGGGCCGGCGGGGTCCCCGCTACTGGCCGATCTTGTCCTCGACCAGCTTCCTGACGTTCTCCCAGGCGGTGCCCGGGTCGGTGCCGCGCTGCTCGATGTCGAGGATGCCGTTGTCGGTGAGGAAGGTCTTCACCTGGCCGTCCCAGCGGCTGATGGCGGCGGGCCGGATGCCGGCGGCGGCCGAGGAGAAGATCTTGCCGACCGGGGTGTCGCCGAAGTACGGCATCGTGGCGTTCTGGACGGCGGGCGAGAGCAGGGTGTCCTTGGTGGACGGGATGTTGCCGTTCACCGCGAAGACCTTGGCGTGCTGCTCGGGGGCGGTCAGCCAGGCGGCCAGGGCGGCGGCCTCCTTGGTGTGCTTGCCGGCCTTGGGCACGGCGAGGAAGGAGCCGCCCCAGTTGCCGGCGACCGGCGGCGCGGCGATGTCCCACTTGCCCTGGTTGGCGGGGCCGGCCTGGTCCTTGATGATGCCGGTCATCCAGGAGGGGCAGGCGACCGTGGCGAACTTGGAGTTCTTGAACGCCGCGTTCCAGGTGCCCTTCTCGTCGAACTGGCGCAGCTTGGCGGTGAGGCCGCTTTGGGCCGCCTTGACGCCGAGCTCCCACGCCTTCTTCACGCCGGGGCTGTTCTCCCAGTCGAGCTTGCCGCCGCTGTCGGCGTACTGGACCGGGTCGCTGGACAGGACGGCGTTGAACAGGCCGCTGGCGGAGTCGTGGAAGGCGGTGCCGGCCGGGGCGTTCTTCTTGTACGTCTCGCCCGCGGCGATGAACTTCGACCAGTCGCCCTCCCACAGCTTGGCGACCGCCTCGCGGTCGGTGGGGAGCTTGGCCTTGGCGAAGAGGTCCTTGTTGTAGCAGATGGCCATGGGGCCGATGTCGGTGCCGAGGGCGATCAACTTCCCGTCGGCGGTGGTGGCCTGCTTCACCTTCCAGTCGAGGTACGTGGAGGTGTCGGCGCCGCCCTCCTTGGAGAGGTCCACCCACTTGCCGGCCATGTTCTCGCCGGTGGCCTCGGCGATGTAGCCGACCTCGACCGCCTGGATGTCGGCGAGGCCGCTGTTGCGGGAGAGGCGCAGCTTCAGGGCGTCCCAGTACTTCTGGCCGTCGGAGACGTTCGACTCCTCGATCTTGATGTTCGGGTGGAGCCGCTCGTACTCGGCGTAGAGCTTCGCGCCGGTCTTGTCGTCGTAGCCGAAGGAACCGTAGGTGCCGATCCGCAGCGTGATCGTGCCGCCGTCCTTCCCGCCGGCCTCGTCGTCCCCGTCGCTTCCGCAACCGGTGAGCAGGACGGTGCCGGTCACCGCGGCGGCGACCGCCGCCGCTGCCGTACGGCGACCGCGTCTGCTGCTGGAAGTGCGCATTCCACTCTCCTCGTCCAAGGTGGTGCTCGTTGTGCGCCAAGAGGTCCGGCCGGCTGCTCGCGGCTCGGCGGGTGCTGCCGGGACCTGATGCGGGCGGTGTGACGCCCTGTTGATGGGAGCGCTCCCACGTCGTTGCCGGAAGGTTGCCGCCGGGCGGGTGGGGGTGTCAAGAGATGAACGCGGATTCGTTACCGGAAGGTGTTCGGCGGGTTTCGTGCCCCCGGGGCGCGGGTCTTCACGTCATCTCCTGAACACACGCGTGGCGGACCGGGGTCCTGGTGCCCTAATGTGGGAGCGCTCCCATTCCTGGTGCGGTCCGGTACGGCCCGCCGGGACGCGGCGGGCGGCACGGAATCCGGTGAGGGGAGCACGGCGGCGGTGAGCGGACGGCGGGGCGGCAGGCCCACCCTGGAGGAGGTCGCGGCCCGCGCGGGCGTCGGCCGGGGCACGGTCTCCCGGGTCATCAACGGCTCCCCGAGGGTGAGCGAGCAGGCCCGCGCCGCCGTGGCCCGCGCCGTCGCCGAACTCGGCTACGTGCCGAACCAGGCCGCCCGCGCCCTCGCGGGAAGCCGCACCGACGCCGTCGCCCTGGTCATCCCCGAGGCCGAGGCGCGCCTCTTCGCCGAGCCGTACTTCCTCGACCTGATCCGCGGCGTCAGCGCCGAACTGGCCGATGCCGACAAGCAGTTGCTGCTCACCCTGGTCCGCACCGCGCAGGAGCGGCAGCGCTTCGAGCAGTACCTGGCGGCCCAGCGCGTCGACGGCGTCCTGCTCGCCTCCGTCCACGGCGACGACCCGCTGCCCGACCGGATCAGGGACCTCGGCATCCCGGTCGTCATGAACGGCCGCCGCTCCGAGGCCGAGCCCGTCCCGTACGTCGACTCCGACAACATCGGCGCCGGGCGCGCCGCCGTCGCCCGCCTGGTCGGCCGGGGCAGGCGGCGCATCGCCACCGTCACCGGTCCCCTCGACATGTACGTGGCCAGGGCCCGCCTCGGCGGCTACCGGGCCGGCCTCGCGGAGGCGGGCCACGCCCCCGACGAGGGCCTCGTCGCCACCGGCGACTTCACCGAGGAGGGCGGCCGCCGCGCCATGCGCGAACTGCTGGACCGGCGGCCCGAGCTGGACGCCGTCTTCGCCGCCTCCGACGTGATGGCGGCGGGCGCCCGCGCGGCCCTGCGGGAGGCGGGCCGCACCGTGCCGGGCGACGTCGCCCTCGTCGGCGTCGACGACTCGCCGGTCGCCCGTCTCATGGACCCGCCGCTCACCAGCGTCCGCCAGCCCATCGAGGAGATGGGCCGCACCATGGCCCGCATGCTGCTCCGGCGGGCGGCGGGCGCCCCGGAGGAGGAGCCGAAGCGGGTCCTGCCGACGGAGCTGGTGGTGCGGGACTCCTGCTGAGGGCCGTCGCCCCCGCGCGCCGTAGGGTGCGCGGATGGAGACGGAGCGGTGGCGTGCCCACCGGACGACACGACCGGACCCGATCGCGGTCGCCGGTGCGGGGGCGCTGGTCCTCGCCGTCGCGGCGGGATGGAGCGATCCGCTGCTGCTCGTCCTGGGGCGAGTGGTCCCCGGCTGGGCGGTCGGCGGGGTCCTGCTGCTGGGGGCGCTGGTCCTCTTCCGGATCGCCGCCGCGCGGAACCCGCCGGGGGCCGGCCGCACGGTTTTGCGGCGGGTCGCGCGCGGTGTGCTGACCACCGGGGCGGCACTGGGCTGCGCGCTGGGCGCGCTGGGTGAACTGGGCGCGGAATACCACGTGTTGAGCCCCACGGGTCCGAACGGCTGCACGGCGGTGGTGCGGGAGGAGGCGTTCCTGCTGGCGGGGAGCGGCGAGGTGTACGCGGTGGGCCCGTCCGGCATCGCCTGGGGGCCGTCGGGCTCCTGGCGGACCGACGACGGCTACCGGCCCGTCGCGCGCGGCACGTACGAGCTGTCGTGGGGCCCGAGCGACGGCGCCCTGCTGGTCATGGGGTCGTCCGTGGATCCGGTCATGGACGGGCTGCACGGCGTCGACTGCGGCTGACGGGCCGGGAGAGGCGGCCGTACGGACCCCGGGGTCCGTACGGCCGCCTCCGTGTTCCTCAGGTCCCGGGCCCCGGTCCCGCCGGGCCGGGGCGCGGGACCGGGAGGGTCACAGCGCCGGGTGGGCGTTCTTCAGGAGTTCCTGGAACTGGGCCGAGAACCACTGGCCCGAGATCGGGGCGTCCGGGAGGGCGCCCGACATGCTGTTGCCGTTGCGGGCGTTGCCCGTGTAGGTGGGGTCGCACATGCGGTCGAAGCCCTTGCCCTCGTCGTTCGGGATCTCCTTCGAGGCGCCGTCGGACTCGCCCGGGGGCTTCATCCAGACGTAGGCGTCGATGCCGGCGGCCGGGGCGGCCTGGGGCCGTTCGCCGAGGCCCGCGCCGGCCTGGTTGCACCAGTTGCCGAGATGGATGCGGCGGTCGTAGCGGCCGCCGTTGACATAGGTGTCGACGCTGGTCAGGGCGCCGGGGCCGGTGGGCCGGGCGGTGCCGCCCCAGCCGTTGCGGGAGGTGTCGATCAGCATGCCGATCCTGCTGTCGAAGCCGAGCGAGACGAGCTTGTCGCGCATGGCCTGGGCGTAGGACAGCTCGTCGGTGTACCGGTTCCAGTCGACCCACTTGGACTGGCGCACGGAGGTGCCGTTGACGCTGTCGCCGATGGTGAAGTGGTCCTCCTTCAGGGCGCTGTAGTTGGCGGTGTTGACGATGAAGCCGGTGACGTTGGCGAGGGTCGAGCCCTCGGCGGTCGCGGCCTGCTTGAAGAGTTCGGCGGAGGCGCCGAAGTTGTCGTCCCAGCCGAGCCAGCCGTGGTGCCCGGCGTCCACGTAGTTGTAGACGTTGGCGATCGAGCCGAGCTTGTTGAGCGCGTAGCCGACGCCCTTGACATAGTTGCCGTTGGCCTTCATCACGTCGCAGTTGGGCGTCGCGGTGGGCCGGCCGGTGACGTTGGTGACCAGGTTGGGCAGGGAGTCGATCTCGACCGTGGTGACGATCCGCAGGCCGGCGTACTTGGCGTCGGAGAGGATCGCGGCGATCGGGTCGATGTACTGGGTCTTGTACCTGTCGATCTCGGTCGGGCCGAGTTCGCCGTTGGAGGCGAGCGCGGCGCAGTCGCGGCCGGGCAGGTTGTAGATGACGAGCTGGACGACGAGTTCGCCGGAGCCCTTCTGCTTCAGGGCCTCGTCGAGGTGGGCGCGCAGGCCCATGGAGCCGTTCGCGCCGTTGATGGCGGCGATGCGGTCCAGCCAGACGCCGGTGGGCTGGCCGGACACCTTGCCGCCGCCCGGCTCGGCGGCGGCCCTGGCGGACCACTCGGGGTTCACGTACACCTTGGCGCCCGCGTAGGGGTTGTCGGCCTTGGAGCCGGCCGGCGGGGGAGTGGTGGGCGGGGTGGTCGGGGGCGTGGTCGGCGGGTCGGTGGGCTGGGTGGCGGTGTTGCAGGTGACGCCGTTCAGCTTGAAGGTCGCGGGCACCGTGTTGGCGCCGCTGTAGGAGGCGTTGAAGCCGAAGGAGGTCGAACCGCCGGTGGCGAGCGCGCCGTTGTAGGAGAGGCTCTTGGCGGTGACGGCGGCGCCGGACTGGGTGAGGTCGGCGTTCCAGCCCTGGCCGATCCGCTGGTCGCCGGCGTAGCTCCACTCCAGCGTCCAGGAGGTCACCGGGTCACCGGTGTTGGTGACGGAGACGTTGGCGCCGAAGCCGGTGTTCCACTGGTTGGTGACGGTGTAGTCGACCTTGCAGCCGGGGGTGGCGGCGCCGGCGGTGGCGCCGAAGACCGTGGCGGTGGCTCCCGTCGCGGTGACGAGGCCGAGGGCCGCCAGGAGGGCGGTGCGGCTGGTGCGGCTCATGGGAGTGGGGGTTCCTTTCAGGGGGTGAGGGCGCGCAGGTGGTCGCGCAGCCCGGTGCCGAATGCGGTGGGGGTGCCGTCGTACGAGGTGATCAGGGCGGGTCCGGAAGCGCAGTCCCAGGTGTTCCAGGTCCAGCCGAGGTACGACAGGCCGCGGTCGTCGAACCACGTCATGACGCGGTCGGTGAACGCGTGTCCGCAGGTGTTCTCGCCGATCTCGC
Organism: Streptomyces termitum; assembly: GCF_014650175.1. Taxonomy (GTDB): domain Bacteria; phylum Actinomycetota; class Actinomycetes; order Streptomycetales; family Streptomycetaceae; genus Streptomyces; species Streptomyces termitum. The sequence continues at coordinate 206,351 of NZ_BMUL01000008.1, read as the reverse complement.
CCGCCAGCAGGGGGACCTGCCGCGCGACGGGGGCGAGGGTGTCGTTCCAGCACGTCTCGGTGGAGCAGGTGTTGAAGTTGTAGACGTGCCAGGCGGCGGCCAGATTCGCCGCCGGGTCGGTGGGGCGGTACGCCGGCCACTGGCTGAGGTCGTTGGCGTACGCGAGGCCGGGCACGAGGACGAGGTTCTTCGCCCCCGTGGCGCGGACCGCGTCCACCAGGTCCTGCATGCCGGCGACCTCGTACCCGATGCCCGGACAGGTGCCGCCGTCGCGCCAGCAGGTCCACGCCTGGGCCGCGGTGGGGGTCGCCCGGTCCGGATAGGGCTCGTTGAAGAGGTCGAAGACGACGCGCCGGTCGTCCTTGAAGGTGTTCGCGACCGAGGTCCAGAACGCGGGGGTGTACCGCGCGTTCGGCATCGGTTTCTGACAGGTGGCGTGCACGTCGGCGCAGCCCGCCGAGTTACCGGTGTACTGGCCGTGGGTCCAGTGGAGTTCGACCACGGGGGTCATCCCGTGGGCGAGCACCTTGGCGACCAGGTCCTTCACGGCGGCCGTGTAGGGCGCGCCGCGGTACTCGGGCTTGACGTTGTCGAGGCCGAGCCAGCACTCCTCGTTGAGGGGGATGCGGACGGTGTTGGCCTTCCAGTCGGCGATCGCCCGTACGGAGGCGTCGTCGGCCGGGCCGTCCCAGATGCCGTGGCCCTGGACGCACATGAACTCGCCGCCGGAGCGGTTGACGCCGAGGAGGCGGCGGACCGCGCCGTTCTGGTCGGTGAACTTGTTTCCGGTGACGGAGAGTTCGGGCGCGCCGGCGGCCGGGGTCGGCGGCGGCGAGGTGGGCGGGGTGGTCGGGGGAGTAGGCGGGGTGGTCGGGGGAGTGGTCGGGGGTGTCGTGGGCGGGTCGGTCGGCGGGGTGGTCGGTCCCTCCGTGGCGCAGGGCGCGCCGCCGAGCGTGAACGAGCTCGGGGCCGTGTTGGCCCCCGTCCACGAGGCGATGAAGCCCGTCGTCGCCTTCGCCCCGGTGTCGAGGCGGGCGTTCCAGCTCTCGCCGGTGACGGTGACGGCGGCGCCGGACTGGGTCCACGTGCCGCCCCAGCCCTGGCCGACGCGCTGGCCCGCGGGGAAGGAGAAGCCGAGGCTCCAGCCGTTCAGTACGGTGCTGTGGTTCGTGACGGTGACGGCGCCCTGGAAGCCCCCGGTCCACTGGTTGGTGACCGAGTACTCCACGGTGCAGACGGGTGCGGCCGGGGCTCCCGAGGCCGTACCCGCGACGGCGAGCGCGGTGCCCGCCAGGGTGAGCGCCGCTCCGGAGAGCAGCGCGACGAGACGTGGGGGATGTCGCATGAGCGGAGTCCTCGCAGCGAGGGCACGCCCCGGTGGCGTGCCGACTGGGTGGAACCGCTCCCACTGGTCCGGCAGACCGTAGCGTCAACTTCCGCCAAGCAAAAGAGGCTTCGGGGAAATTCTCCGTGACCCGCCTTCGACTCTTCACGCATCTTGACGTGGTTGCGTCACGCTTGCACAGTGGGAGCGCTCCCACTGGTTCAGGGCTTGTTCACCGTGCCCACCCCGCACCACCGGGCACGGCCCGCCGCACCACCGGGCACCACCCCCGCGCCACCCGGACGACCCGACTCTTCGCACCCCCACCCCCGATCCGCGAGGAGAACCACCCCGTGCCCCACCCGAACCCCGCCCCGCCCCCGGGCCGGCCCGTCGAGGCCCCGGCCCCTCCTGGACAGCCCGACGGACCCCCGCCTAGGGTCGGAGGACACCCCCGTCCCACCGGACCGGCCGAGGAGCGCGCCCGTGGCCACCCCCGCCGGCCCCGCGCCGGAACCCCGCCGTGACCGCTCCTGAACCGCCGGGGGAACTCCCCGGCGCCGAGGCCGAGTTCCACGTCTTCTTCGACCGCCACTACGCCGAACTCGCACGCCTCGCCCACCTCCTGACCGGCGAGACCGACGCCGCCGACGACCTCGCCGCCGACGCGATGCTCGCGCTCTGGCACCGCTGGGACCGGGTCCGCGCCGCCGGCCACCCCGCCGCCTACGCCCGGGGCGTCGTCGCCAACCTCGTCCGCACCCGGATCCGCGGCACCGTCCGCGAGCGCCGCCGCGTCGCCGCCTTCTGGGACCGGCGCCCCGAGCACACCGAGGACCCCGACGTGCCCGCCGTCCTCGACGTCCGCACCGCCCTGCGCGCCCTGCCCTTCCGCAAGCGCGCCTGCGTGGTCCTCCGGCACGCCTTCGACCTGTCCGAACGCGACACCGCCCGCGCCCTCGGCATCTCCGTCGGCACGGTCAAGAGCCAGACCTCCAAGGGCATGGCCGAACTCCAGCGCCTGCTCGGCGACGGGGCCGCCACCGCACTCGCCTCGGGGAGGCGCTGATGGACGAGACGCGACTGCGCCGCGAACTGCGCGAGGCGGCGCGCGCGCACCACCCCGACCGGGCCCGGATGCTCGCCCGCGTCGCCCGCGGCCGGGCGGCCCCGCCCGGCCGCGCCCGCCACCCCGCCCCGCCCGCCCGCGTCCGGCGCCGGCCGGCCGGTCTCGCGGTCGCCGCCACCGTCGCGGCCGTCGCCGCCCTCGGCGTGTTCGGCGCGCTCGCCGTCCCCGTGCTCCCCGCCCTCCGGGACCGGCCCGCGCCCCCGCCGGCCGCGACCTCCCCCGCGCCGGGACCCGCCGCCCGCGCCACCGGCACCCTCGGCGCGGCGAGCAACCGCTGGTGGGCGCAGAACGACCTCGCCGTCACCCTCGACGGCGGGGCCGCCGGCGCGGTCGTCGAGATCCGTGTCGCCCGCACCCCGGGCACCGCCGCCACCGGCCGCTGGCACACCCGTCCGGCGGAGGACTTCACCACCGCCGTCACCGAGGAGCCGGACGCCCTCGTCTACCGCTGGACCCTCGCGCCGGGCCGCACCCTGCCGCCCGGCGCGCACACCTTCGCCGCCCAGTACGCGCACGCGGAGGGCACCCGCACACCCTCCGCCGACACGTACACCGTCGTCCTCACGGCCCCCGACGGCGGCCGCACCACCCTGCGGGGCGGCTTCACGGGATCGCCCTAGGGTGTCCCGCGAAGATCCGTGGACAGGGCCTGAGGTCCGGCCCGCGAAGATCCGCCGGACAGCCCCCGGAGGGCCGGACCGCCGAGGGCACGGCGCCGGAAAACCCCGTGCGGCCCCGGCGGGCCGCCGCTACAGTGCCCCGCATGGCAGGCCCCGAGGCGTCCAGAGGCCCGGGCCGTCGGTCACCCCGCCGGCCCCGGAACCCCTGACGCGATCCACTTCCTCCGACCGCCCCCGCACGCGGGGCGGCGGCGAGGCGTGTCGTGCCGCCCGTGAGGCGGAGGGGTGCGGGTGCGGGGCGTGGTGACGCGGCGACCGCGCGTTCTCGTCCGCCCCCGCCCCGGAGTCCTCCGATGCCCCTTCCGCTCTTCTTCCTCGCCCTGGCCGTCTTCGCCATGGGCACCTCCGAGTTCATGCTCGCCGGTCTGCTGCCGGACCTCGCCCGCGACCTGGGCGTGGGCCTCGGCGCGGCCGGCGCGCTGACGCCCGCCTTCGCCGCCGGCATGGTGGTCGGCGCCCCGCTCGCGGCCGTGCTCGGGCGCCGCCGCTCCGTCCGCGCCCGGCTGCTCGGCTTCCTGCTGGTCTTCCTCGCCGCGCACGTCGTCGGCGCGCTGACCGACAGCCTGCCGGTGCTGCTGGCCACCCGGTGCGCGGCCGCCCTGTCCTGCGCCGGTTTCCTCGCCCTGGCCCTCACCACCGCCACCGCCCTGGTCCCGTCGGACCGCAAGGGCCGCGCCCTGTCGGTGCTGCTGGCGGGGACGACCGTCGCGACCGTCGCCGGTGTCCCGGGCGGCGCCCTGCTCGGTGCCCTCGCGGGCTGGCGGGCCGTGTTCTGGGCGGTCGCCGTCCTCTGCCTGCCCGCCCTGGCGGGAGTCCTGTACGGGGTCCCCGCCCGCACGCCCGCCGACGTGCGCGAACGGACCCCGCTGCGCGCCGAGTCCGCGGTCCTGCGGGCACCCCGCGCGGTGGCGGCCCTGGGCCTGGCCGCGCTGGTGAACGCCGCCACCTTCGGCTCCCTCACCTACCTGGCCCCGGTCGTGACCGGCCCGGCCGGGCTCACCGCGGCCTGGGTCCCGGCGGCCCTCGCGCTGTTCGGCGCGGGCTCCTTCGCCGGAGTGACCCTCGCGGGCCGCCTGGCCGACCGGCACCCCGGCCGGATCCTCGCCGTCGGCGGTCCCCTGCTCCTCACCGGCTGGCTCGCCCTCGCGGCGCTGGCCGACCGCCCGGCGGTCCTGCTCGGCCTCCTCCTCGTCCAGGGCGCCCTGTCCTTCGGGATCGGCACCACGCTGATCTCCCGGGTGCTGTACGAGGCGGCCGGCGCGCCCGTGCTCGCCGGGGCCTGCGCCACCGCCGCCCTCAACGTCGGCGCGGTCGCGGGCCCTTCGCTCGCGGCCCTGGTCCTCTCCCCGCCGACCGGCCCGTTCCTGCTGAGCGCCGGACTGGTCGCCGCCGCGCTCGGCACCGCCCTCGCCCTGCGGGCGGCGGCCCGGACCCGCGCGGCCGCGACCGCCCCCGGGAGCTGACGGGACGCGCCCCGGAGCCGGACCCGGCCGGTCCCCGGGGCGCGGCAACCTTTCCCGCCCCGGCGGCGACAGAAGGACGGCACCCGTCCCCCGCATCCCCGGAGGAGCACCCATGACCGCACCGGACCCGCTGCCCGCCGCCCCGCTCCCCGCCCCCGGCGGCGTCCTCCTGCCCGGGACCGGCGGCCACCGGGTCCTGGCCGACGGGGACGCCGCCGAGGAGCGGGTGACCCTCACCCATCCGGCCCTCCCGGCGGACGGCGCCTTCCGGGCCGGGTTCCGCACCCGGCTGCGGGACGCGGGGCGGGGCGGGGGCGGGGTGGGGCGCCGGGGGGTCGAGCCCGGCACCGGTGTCGTCACCGCCGGGTCCGGAGGGCGTACCTCTCGGGTGTTCTTCTTCCGGGCCGACGGGGTCCTCGTCCAGTACGTGACCGGGGTCGGTGCGCGGGTCCGGGTGGATCTCGACCACCGGGTCGACGGGGTCCCGCCCGGTCTGGACACGGGGCGGGGGGTCGTCGCGGGAGGCCGCACCGCCCTTCTCACCCTGCGCGTCCGCCACCCCGGCCCGGTCATCGGCCACACCGCGCTCGCCCTCCTCGTCGCCGACGCCGGGCGGACCGCCGTCACCGACCGGGGCGTCCGCGTCGAGGGCGCCGGGCGGCTCCTCCTGCTCACCCGGGCGGTGCGCCACGACGGGCCCGGCGACCCGGCGGGGGAGGCCGTCCTGCGGGACCTCGCCGGGGACGACGGCCCCGCCGCCGCGTACCGGCGGCTCCTCGGCCGCCACACCGCGCACCGCGCGTGAGGGGGCGGGGCTCAGCCGCGCAGCAGGACGACCTCCAGGGTGCGGGGCCCGTGCACGCCCTCGACCCGGTCCAGCTCGATGTCGCTCGTCGCGGACGGCCCCGAGATCCAGGTCAGCGGGCGGCGCGGATCGAGCCGGGGCAGCGCCTCCGGCACCGACGCCACCACCTGTTCCGGGGCCCGTACGACGCAGACGTGCAGGTCCGGGACGAGGGTGAGGGCCCGCCGACCCTGCCCCGGGCCGCCGTCGAGGACGATCGTGCCGGTCTCGGCGACGGCCAGCGCACACCCCGTCACCACCGCGTCCACCGCGTCCAGTTCGGCCGGGCCGAGTCCGGGGCCGTCCGCCACCCGCTCGGCCGCCGACGCGGCGAGCCACTCCTCAGGCAGCCCCGGCGGCACCACGACGCTCCGCGCCCCGCGCTCGTCGAGGAGCCGCGCGACCAGCTCCGGCAGCTCCGCGGGACCGGCGCGGTGGACGTGCGCCCGGTAGTCGGCCAGGTTCTCGTGCAGCAGGTCGAGCACCGCGTCCGGATCGTCCGGCGCGTGCCGCGTCCGGTAGCCGCGCACGTCCTCGGGGGCCTCGGGCGCGTCCGCGACGGCGGCCCTGATCCGGGCGAGGATCCGCTCGCGGGAGGTCGGGGTCGTCATGGGCGGTTCTTCCTCCACCAGTCGCGGAAGGGCTCGGCGGGCAGGTCGGGCAGGTCCCGGTGGTCGGTCCACTGCCGGGCGCCCGGCCCCGGCAGCCGCTCGGGCAGCAGCCGGCCGGCCGCGCCCGCGATCCGCTCCCCGGCGGCGAGCGCCCCGGGGTGGTCGAGGACCCAGCCGGCGGCCTTCATCGCGGCCTTCTCCAGCCGGTGCCCCTTCCCGCCCCGGCCGGCGACCTCCTCCCGGAGCCGCACCAGCACCTCCGGGATGTCGATGGCGACCGGGCACACCTCGTAGCAGGCGCCGCAGAGCGAGGAGGCGTACGGCAGCGAGGCGTCGATCTCGCTGGTGGTGCCGCGCAGTTGGGGGGTGAGGACGGCGCCGATCGGCCCGGGGTAGACGGAGCCGTACGCGTGCCCGCCGGCCCGCTCGTACACCGGGCAGACGTTGAGGCAGGCGGAGCAGCGGATGCAGCGCAGGGCCTGCCGGCCGGTCTCGTCGGCGAGCGCGCGGGTGCGGCCGTTGTCGAGGAGGACCAGGTGGAAGGCGTCCGGGCCGTCGCCGTCGGCGGTGCCGGTCCAGGTGCTGGTGTACGGGTTCATCCGCTCGGCGGTGGAGGAGCGGGGCAGGGTCTGGAGGAAGACCTCCAGGTCCCGCCAGGTCGGGACGACCTTCTCGATGCCGACGACCGAGATCAGGGTCTCGGGGAGGGTGAGGCACATCCGGCCGTTGCCCTCGGACTCGACCACGACGAGGGTGCCGGTCTCGGCGACCATGAAGTTCGCCCCGGAGATCCCGACCCTGGCGCGCAGGAACTTCTCCCGCAGGTGCAGCCGGGCCGCCTCCGCGAGCTCGGCCGGCTCGTCGGTCAGTCCGTCCGGCGCCGGACGGCCCCAACGTCCCATCTCCGCGCGGAAGATGTCCCGGATCTCGGTGCGGTTGCGGTGGATCGCCGGGACCAGGATGTGCGAGGGCCGGTCCTCGCCGAGCTGCACGATCAGCTCCGCCAGGTCGGTCTCGTAGGCCCGGATCCCGGCCTCCTCCAGGGCCTCGTTCAGCTCGATCTCCTGGGTGGCCATCGACTTGACCTTGACGACCTCGCGCTCGCCGGTCGCCCGCACCAGACCGGTGACGATCCGGTTGGCCTCGGCGGCGTCCTCTGCCCAGTGCACGGTGCCGCCCGCCGCCGTCACCCGCTCCTCCAACTCCAGGAGGTACGTGTCGAGGTGACGGAGCGTCCGGTCCTTGATCCGCTTCCCGGCCTCCCGCAGCTCGGCCCAGTCGTCGAGTTCGGCGACGGCCCGCGCCCGCTTGTCGCGGATCGTGTGGGTGGCGTGCCGCAGATTGCGCCGCAGCCGCTCGTCGCGCACCGCCTCGCGCGCGGCGCGCGGGAAGGACGGCATTCCCAGGAACGTACCGCTCACCGCCAGGGCTCCTCTTCCGTGCTCGCCAGGACCTCCGCCAGGTGCACCGTCCGCAGCGGCGCCTTCAGCCGGCTCGCCGTGCCGCCGACGTGCAGCAGGCACGAGTTGTCCGCGCCGCACAGCACCCCGGCGCCGGTCTCCACCGCGTGCGCCACCTTGTCCGCACCCATCGCCGCCGACACGTCCGGGTTCTTCACCGCGAAGGTGCCGCCGAAGCCGCAGCACTCCTCCGCCCCCGGCAGCTCCCGCAGTTCGAGCCCGCGCACCGCCTCCAGGAGCCGCCGGGGCCGGTCGCCCAGGCCGAGCAGCCGCAGCCCGTGGCAGGACGGGTGGTAGGTGACGGCGTGCGGGAAGTACGCGCCGACGTCGGTCACGCCCAGCACGTCCACCAGGAACTCCGTCAGCTCGCGCACGCGCGGCCCGAGCGCCGCCGCCCGGGGCCCGAAGGACGGGTAGTGGTGGCGGACCATCGCCGCGCACGAACCGGACGGCACCACCACGTGCTCGTACCCCTCGAAGGCCCGGACCGTGCGCCGCACCAGCGGCGCGGTCTCGCGCCGGTAGCCGGTGTTGAACTGCGGCTGCCCGCAACAGGTCTGTGCCGAAGGGAAGTCCACCTCCACGCCGAGCCGTTCCAGCAGCCGGACGGTGGCCACCCCGGTCGACGGGAAGACCGCGTCGTTGACGCAGGTGACGAAGAGGGCGACGCGCATCGGCTTCCTCGGGAGGGGGACGGACCCGGGCACGGGGGCGGACGGACGGGGCGTGCGGGCAGGGGTACGGGGCGGGGCGGGCGCCCGTAGTCTCGCAGACGCCCGGGTCCGGACCGCCGTCCGGCACGCGGAGGGGCGGCCGGTCCGGGGCCGGGCGTCCGGCCCGCGGGGTCCGCCGGGGACGGGGCCGCTGGGGACGGGGCCGTCCGGGGCGGGGCCGTCCGGATCAGGGCCGTACGCCCAGCAGGTGTTCCAGGGCGAGCTGGTCGAGCCGCTCGAAGGACATCGAGCGGGCCGCCGCCGCGTCCGCGTCGAAGGTCTCGTACGCGGTCGGGTCGGCGAGCAGCTCGGCCAGGCCCTCGGCGGCGGTGGGCACGGCCAGTTCGGGCAGCCGGGAGGCGGCGAGGGCCGCGCGCACCTCGGGGTCGGCGCGGAAGGCGGCGGCCCGCTCCCGGAGGATCAGGTAGTTGCGCATGCAGCTGCGCGCGGACTCCCGGACGCCGTCGGCGCCGTCGGTGCGCACCGGCTTGAAGTCGAAGTGGCGCGGTCCGGCGTACCCCGCCGACTCCAGCAGGTCCACCAGCCAGAACGCCTGGCGCAGGTCGCCCGCCCCGAAGCGGAGGTCCTGGTCGTACTTGATGCCGGACTGGCCGTTGAGGTCGATGTGGAAGAGCTTGCCCGCCCACAGCGCCTGCGCGATGCCGTGCGGGAAGTTGAGGCCGGCCATCTGCTCGTGGCCCGTCTCCGGGTTCACGCCGACGAGTTCCGGCCGCTCCAGCCGCTCGATGAAGGCGAGGGCGTGGCCGACGGTGGGCAGCAGGATGTCGCCGCGCGGCTCGTTCGGCTTGGGCTCGATGGCGAAGCGGAGCCCGTAGCCCTGCTCGGTGACGTACTGGCCGAGCAGGTCGAACGCCTCCTTCATCCGGTCCAGGGCCACCCGCACGTCCTTGGCGGCGCCGGACTCGGCGCCCTCGCGCCCGCCCCAGGCGACGTACACCTCCGCGCCCAGCTCGACGGCCAGGTCGATGTTGCGGATCGTCTTGCGCAGCGCGAAGCGGCGGACGTCCCGGTCGTTCGCGGTGAACGCGCCGTCCTTGAAGACCGGGTGCGTGAACAGGTTGGTGGTGGCCATCGGCACCTTCAGGCCGGTGCGGTCCAGGGCCTCCTGGAACCGCTTCACACAGGCCGCCCGCTCCGCCTCCGGCGCGCCGAAGGGGATCAGGTCGTCGTCGTGGAAGGTGACGCCGTACGCCCCGAGCTCCGCCAGCCGCTCGACCGACTCGACCGGGTCGACGGCGGGGCGGGTGGCGTCGCCGAAGGGGTCGCGGCCCTGCCAGCCGACGGTCCACAGGCCGAAGGTGAAGCGGTCCCCGGGGGTGGGGGAGAAACGATCGGTCATGGGAGGCCCTTCTCCTGGCGATCGGATTTGTTTTCTGGGATAACTAATCTTGCACGAGGGGGTGCGGGACCGGAACCCCGGATGCCGACAGACGTGGAAGAGGAGTGTGGACGTGCCCGTCAGCCGTTCCGTCGTGATCGGGGTGGACAGCTCCACCCAGGCCGCCAAGGCCGTCGCCGTCGACGCCGCCACCGGAGCCGTCCTCGGCACCGGCCGCGCCCCGCACACCGTCACCGGCACCGGCGGCGCCCGCGAGAGCGACCCCGAGGAGTGGTGGACCGCCCTGGTCGCCGCCGTCCGCGCGGCGGTACGGGACGCGGGCGCCGCGCCCGGGGAGGTCGCGGGCCTCGCCGTCGCCGGGCAGCAGCACGGACTCGTCGCGCTCGGCGCCGACCGGCGCCCGGTCCGGCCGGCCCTGCTCTGGAACGACACCCGCTCCGCCCCGCAGGCCGCCGCCCTCACCGCCCGGCTCGGCGGCCCGGCCGCCTGGCTCGACCGGACCGGCTCCGTCCCCGTCGCCGCCGTGACCGCCGCCAAGTGGCAGTGGCTCCGCGAGCGCGAACCCCGCCGCGCCGGGGCCGCCACCGCCGTCCGGCTCCCGCACGACTTCCTCACCGAACGGCTCTGCGGCGCCGCCGTCACCGACCCCGGCGACGCCTCCGGCACCGGCTGGTACGCCCCCGCCGCGCGCGGCTACGACCCCGGGCTCCTCGACCTCCTCGGCCTCGACCCCGCCGCCCTGCCCGCCGTCGCCCCCACCGGCGCGACCCGCGCCGGCACGCTCGTCCCGGCCGCCGCCGACGCCCTCGGCCTGCCCGGCACCGTCGTGGTGGCCGCCGGGACCGGCGACAACATGGCCGCGGCCGTCGGCCTCGGCCTCGGCGCCACCGGCCTCCTCGACCACCCGGTCGTCAGCCTCGGCACCTCCGGCACCGTCTTCGCCGCGACCCGCGCCCGTCCCGCCGACCCGGCGCTCTCCGGCTTCGCCGCCACCGACGGCGTCTTCCTGCCGCTCGGCTGCACCCTCAACTGCACGCTCGCCGTCGACCGCTTCGCCGCCCTCCTCGGCCTCGACCGCGAGGACGCCCGGCCCGGCGGCGACGTCGTCGTGCTCCCGTACCTCGACGGCGAGCGCACCCCCGACCTCCCGGCCGCCTCGGGCCTCGTCACCGGTCTGCGGCACACCACCGACCCGCGCGCGATCCTCGGCGCCGCCTACGAGGGCGCCGCCTTCACCGTGCTCCGCGCGCTCGACGGGCTCCTCGCCGCCTGCGGCCTCGACCCCGCCGACCCGGCCGTACGGGACCGGCCGCTGCGCCTGATCGGGGGCGGGGCCCGGGGCCGGGCCTGGACGGACACCGTCCGCCGGCTCTCCGGCCGCCCCCTCGTGCTCCCCGCCGCCGCCGAACCCGTCGCCCTCGGCGCGGCCGCCCTCGCGGCGGCCGCGGTGACCGGCGAGGACCCGGTGGCCGTCGCGACGGCCTGGGGCACCGGCACGGGGGAGACCCTCCCGGCCGTCCCCCGCGACGAGGAGGCCCTGTGGCGGATCGGCGGCGTCCTCGACGCGGCCGCGCCGACCCTGCTCGCCTGAAGCCCTCGCGGAGGGCCGGTTACGAGGCGGAGCGCGTGCGGGCGGCGTCCTTCGCGGCGCGGGCGCGGCGGCGCTCCCGGGAGCGCCGGGGCTCGGGGAGCTCCGTGCCGCCGAGGACGTCCGCGACCCATCCGGCGCCGCGCGCCGCCCAGCCGGTCGCCTTCGCCACGACCTGCGCCAGTTCCTCCATCACGATCCCCTTCGTACGCGGCCCGCGAGCATCGCGGTCACCCCTACGGACCCGCCGGGGCGCCGGAAGGTTGCGCCGGGGCGGAACCGGTCGCCGGGGAGGCCGCGGCGGCCTTCGCCGCGGCGACGAAGGCGCGGATCAGGGCGTGGTCCTTCACCCCGGGCGCCGACTCGACGCCGCTGGAGACGTCCACGCCCCACGGGCGGGCGGCGGCGATCGCCCCGGCGACGTTCCCGGGGCCCAGACCGCCCGCGAGGAGCCAGTGGCCCTCCGGGCGGGCCGCGTCCAGGAGCGACAGGTCCCAGCGCGCGCCCGAACCGGCCCGGGGCGAGTCGAGCAGCAGGACCTCCTCGCCCAGCGCGCCCACCCGCGTGTCGGGCCCGTCCGCGAGCGCCGTCGCCCGCCACAGGCGCGGGAAGACCCCGGCGGCGGCCCCGAACTCCCCGGGGCCGTACGCCCGCCCGTGCAGCTGGAGCGCGCCGAAGCCCAGCGCGGCGGCGATCCCGGCGGCCTCGACGGCCGGGGTGTCGTTCACGACGAGCACCGACAGCACGCCGTCCGGCACGTGCGCGACGAGCTCCGCCACCCGGTCCCGGCCCAGCCCGCGGACACTGGTCCCGCTGATCACCAGGCCCACCGCGTCGGCGCCCGCCTCCGCGGCCACGTCGATGTCGGCGGTCGTGGCGAGCCCGCACACCTTGACGAACACTCCGGCGCTCCTCTGTTCCGCTTGTTGCGCTGTCTGTCCCGATCCCTGTCCCGCCGAGCCTACTGAACGGCCCCGCCCGCCCGGTCCCGGAAGGGCCGTCGGTGCCGTGTGGCAGGGTGACCGCCGGGGCGGGGACACCGCCCGGAACGGACCCCGCACCATCCAGGGAGCAGGACGTGGACGACCGACGCACCGACCGGAAGCGCTCCGACCTCGCCGTGCTCACGGCCTGGTGGCGCACGCGGGGCGGCGACGGCTTCCTCGCCCTCCCGCCGCCCACCCGGAGCCGCTACACCCAGTCCGACGGGCACGAGGACGCCGCCGAGCTCCGCGCCCGGCGGGGCCTCGCGGGACCGGTCTCCTTCGCCTACTGGCACTGGCAGTCCCACGAGCGGGCCTTCGACCGCTCCGGCGCCCTGCAGGGCGAACTGCTGCTGCACTGGGGAGGCGACCACGCGGCCGTCGCCGCGGGCCTGGGGGAGGGCCCGGCCGGCTTCCGGCTCGTCGACGACGGGCCGGGCAGCGCCTTCCGGCTGGACCGGATCACCCTGCGGGACGCGGCCGGCCTGCCCGACCCGGCCGACGCCGCCGGGGTGCGCCAGTTCCTCGCCGCGCTCGACGAGCCGCTGGAGCGCACGGCCGACGCCGTCCGCCGCCGCCCGCTCTCCGACGCCGAGGCCGCCTGGCTCCACGCCCGCCTCGACGATCTCCCGGACCTCGCCGCCGCGGCCCGGTTCGCGCTCCCGCTGGAGCGGCGGGACGCGCTCACCCCCGACGAGGCGGACCGGCTGCTGCACGCCTGGCGGGAGGAGTACGGCGGGCCGTCGGCGCAGTGGGCCGGCTGGCGCGAACTGCTCCGCGCCCTGCTCCGCCACGACCACCCGGAGGCGTGGGAGACCGTCGCGGCCCTCGGTGCCCCGGCGGCCTCCGTCATGGCCGCCGTGCCGTCCGAGCGGGCCCTGGAGACCGCCCGGTCCCTCGCGCTCGCGGGCGGCCCCGGCACGGCCTCCGCCTGGCTGGCCCTGCACCGGGAGCTCCGCGAGCCCGACCCGGTGAGGGCCGCCGCCGCCCTCGCGGCGGACCTCGCCGCCCACGACGCCCCGGAGGCCGCCCTGCGGGGGCTGTACGCCGCGCTGGTCGGATCCCTCACGCGCGCGTGGCGCCGCGAGACGGGCGCGGGGCCGCTGGCCGGCCGGTCCCACGCGGGCCTCGTCGCGGTCCGCCTCACCACCGAGGAGCGGCTGCCGCGCGCCCTGCGGGTCCTCGCCGCCCTGGACGCGCGCGACCGCGTGGAACACGTACGCGAGGCCGCTCTCGGCACGGGGTCCGCCGCCCCGGCCGTCCCCGCCGATCCCGACGGGGCACTGGCCGCGATCGGCCGTTACGAGGCCGTGCGGGACGGCCTGCTGTCCGGAGCCGGTCCCGACCTCACCGCCTCCGAGAGCGTGCTGGGCGACGAGTGGGACCGCTACCGGACGCTCACCGACGCCGACGTGCGCTGGCTGCGGGAGCGGGTCGCCGACCCGGCCACCGGCCTCCAGGGCCTCGGCTTCTGTCTCGAACTGCTCTACGCCCACGGGCTGGCGGGCCCGGCCGAGGTCGAGGCGCTGCTGCCGCGCCGGACGAAGGACCTCGCCAAGAAGTACCCGACCACGTACACCGAGTGGCGCCATCCGCTCGTCACCCTCACCTGCCTCGCCCTCGATCTGGGCCATCCGGCCGCGGACCGGCTGGTCTCCTGGTGGGACGGGGCCCGCCCGGTCTGGAAGGGCGAGCTGCGGCTCCTCACCCACCTCGGCGCCCCCGACGAGGCCAAGGCCGCCGCACTGTGGGACTTCGTCACCTCGCCCGCCCACGACGTGGGCCAGCTGATGACCTGGGTCCTGCTCCGGGCCCGCCTGGACGGGGAGCACCCGCTGCTGGTGGCCGACCGGCTGCTCGGCACCCCCGGCCTCTCCCCGTACGTCCTGCACCGGGTGCTGATCGGCGTCGCCGACCCGGCGCAGCCGCTGTGGCACTACGCCGTCGACCCCCGCAGCCGGGGCTGGTGGCGGCGTGCCCTGGAGGTGGCCGAGCACCCGGACCTCTCCCCGGAGGCCCGCGCGATCGGTCGGGAGACGGCCCGCGAGCACTGCCTCGTCCGCTACCCGGACCAGGTGAGCCCCGCCCCGACGGAGGCCGAGCGGGCGGCGGCCCGGGAGTGGATCGCCCGGCACGCCGACGCCTGAGCCCGGGTGCCCGCCCGCCGTCCGGAGCCCGCCCCCGTCCGGCTTCCGGACCGGCGTCGGGGGTGAGCGAAAGGGGCGACTAGGCTCTCGCTCACCATGAACCAGCCCACGGAACCCAAGGCCGACAAGTCGGGCGTGCGCCGGCACAACCTGAGCCTCGTCCTCAGGACCGTCCACGACGCCGGAGAGACCACCCGGGCGGCCGTCGCCGCCCGCGTCGGCCTGACCCGGCCCGCCGTCTCCTCCCTGGTCGAGCAGCTTCTCGACCTCGGGTTCCTGGTCGAGTCCGGCAAGACCTTCAGCGGCCAGGCGGGCCGCCCCGGCACCGTCCTCAAGCCGGCCGGCACCGGGCCCGCCGGCCTCGGCGTCGAGATCAACGTCGGGCACGTCACCGTCTGCCTGGTGGACCTCGCCGGCACCGACCGGGTCCGCCGCACCACCGCCGTCGACAACCGCTCCGCCGGTGCCTCCGACGTCCTCGCCCGCGCCGCCGGGATCGCCGCCGGGGTCCTCGACGAGGCCGCGGCCCTCGGCCTGCGCCCGGCCGGCGCCGCGCTGGCCCTGCCCGGACTCGTCTCGCACGGCATCGTCCGGCAGGCCCCCAACCTGGGCTGGCGCGACGTCCCCGCCGCCGCCCTCTTCCGCGACGCCCTCGCCGCCCTCCGCCCCGCCGCCCACGGCCTCCCCGCCGTCTCCGACAACGAGGCCAACATGGCGGCCCTCGCCGAACTCCGCTGCGGCGCCCCCGACGCCCCCCGCACCTTCCTCCACCTCACCGGCGGGACCGGCGTCGGCGGCGCCGTCGTCGTCCACGGCGAACTGCTGCGCGGCGCCCACGGCTTCGCGGGCGAGATCGGCCACCTCGTCGTCGACGCCCGGGGACCCGAATGCCGCTGCGGCTCGCGCGGCTGCCTGGAGCAGTACGCCGGCCGGCACGCCCTGCTGCGCGCGGCGGACGCCCCCGACACGGACGAACTGGCCGCCCGCGCCGGGCGGGGCGAGCCCCGCGCCCTCGCGGCGCTCGCCGAGGCGGGCCGGATGCTGGGCCGGGCCCTCTCCGGCGCCGTCAACCTCCTCGACCCCGAGGCCGTCGTCCTCGGCGGCGTCTACCCCCGGCTGATGCCCTGGCTGGCCCCGGCCGTGGGCGAGGAGCTGGCCGCCCGCGTCGTCTCCGGCCTCTGGCCGGCCGGCGCGCCCCGCCTGCGCGCCGCCTCCCCGGCCGCCGACGCGGCCCGGGGGGCCGCGGGGCTCGTCCTCCACGACGTCCTCGCCGACCCGCTCGCGCACACCGCCCCCGAGGCCCGGCCCCCGGGCCGGCTCGCGGAAACCGGCGGGCGGCGGCGGACCGGGGCGGGCTAGGGTGCGGAGATGACGGACCTCATCCACCCGCCCAAGCCCCGGCCCGGCGACCGCGTCGCCGTGCTGTCGCCCGCCGCCGGGCTGCCCGAAGTCCTGCCGCTGCCGCACGAACTGGGCCTGCGGCGGCTGACGGAGCAGTACGGGCTCGTGCCCGTCGAGTACCCGACGACGCGGAAGCTCGGCGCGTCCCCCGAGGCGCGGGCCGCCGACCTGCACGCCGCCTTCGCCGACCCCGGGATCGCGGCGGTCGTGGCCACCATCGGCGGCGACGACCAGATCACTCTGCTGCCGCACCTCGACGACGCGCTGCTGCGCGCCCACCCGAAGCCCTTCTTCGGCTTCAGCGACAACACCAACCTCCTCATGCGGCTCTGGAACCTCGGCGTGGTCGGCTACCACGGGGCCTCCGTCATGACCCAGTTCGGGCGGCCCGGCGCCGTCCACCCCGTCACCGACGCCTCCGTGCGGGCCGCCCTCTTCACCCCGGGACCGTACGAACTCCCGCGCCCGACCGAGACCAACGACGTCGAGCGGCCCTGGGAGGACCCGCGCACCTTCGACTCCGCGCCCGTCATGGAGCCGGCCGGCGACTGGCGGTGGCACCGGGCCGACCGGGTCGCCGAGGGCCGCTCCTGGGGCGGCTGCCTGGAGGTCCTCGCCCAACTCCTCATGGCCGGCGGGGAGATCGCGCCCCCGGAGGCGTACGAGGGCGGGGTGCTGTTCCTGGAGACCTCCGAGCTGCTGCCCACCGCCGACGAGGTCTTCCGCGTCCTGCGCGCCATGGGGGAGCGGGGCCTGCTGGGCCGCTTCGGCGCCGTCCTGGTGGGGCGGGCCCGCGCCTGGTCCTTCGACGCGCCCCACGACGCCCCGGCCCGCGCCGCCTACCGCGAGGCCCAGCGCACCGCCGTCCTGCGGGCCCTCGACGCCTACGCGCCCGGCGCCGTGGTCGTCCTCGATGTGGACCTCGGGCACACCGACCCGCAGGTGGTGATCCCGTACGGGGGGACCGTCCGGGTGGACGGCCCGGCCCGCCGGATCACCGTCACCTACTGAGCCGCGCCGCCGTCCGCCGCCTCCCGGGCGATCCGCTCGAACTCGGCGCCCATGGCGGCGGCGAGGGCCTGGGCGGCGGAGAGCGGCCGGACCATGACGGTGAAGTCGTCGATCAGGCCGTCCTCGTCGAAGTGGAGGAAGTCGCAGCCCTGGATCCGCTTGCCGCCGACGGTGGCGGTGAAGACGAAGGCGTGGTCGCGCCCGCCCGGGTCCGCGATCTCCCGGACGTAGGAGAAGTCCTCGAAGACGCGCATCGCGCCGCGCAGGATCGCGGCGGTGAGGGCCCGGCCCGCGTAGGGGGCGAAGGCGACGGGGCTGGTGAAGACGACGTCCTCGGCGAGGAGCGCCTCGACGGCGGCTCCGTCGCGCTTCTCGACGGCGGCGCGGAACGGGTGCACGGGACCTCCACCCACGGAGTGGGGATAGTCAACGAGTTGATTAAACGTATCGGAGATTAGGGTTCGCCGACGGGCTTGTCCAGGGCCCGCGCCGCACCCGGCGGGCCCGGCCGCCGGGGCGGCTGTCAGTGGCGGCGCCTACGGTTCCTTCCATGACCACGACTTATCTGGAGCTGTCGCAGGACGGCGGCGGTGCCCACAAGTTCTACGAAGTGACCGTCGAGGGCCTGGAGGTGTCGGTCCGCTACGGCAGGATCGGCGCGACCGGACAGGTCCAGCGCTCCTCCTTCGCGACCGCCGAGAAGGCGCGCGCGGCGGCCGCGAAGAAGATCGGCGAGAAGGTCCGCAAGGGCTACGCGCCGGCCGTCGCCGGTCAGCGCGCCGCCCGCGCGGTCACCCGCCGCACGGTCACCTCCGCCCCCTCCACGGTCCGCGCGGTCGCCCCCGCCCTCTGGCGCTTCCGCACCGGCTCCGCCGCCTTCGGCATTCACGTCGACGAGGACCGCATCTGGGTGGGCAACCAGGCGGGAGACGTCTACACCCTGGCCCACGGCGGCGAGGTGCTGGCCCGCTTCAGCCTCCCCGACGGCGTGAAGTGCCTGGTCGCCGACGACTTCTGGATCTACGCCGGCTGCGACGACGGCAAGGTCTACGACCTCTCCTCCAAACTGCCCTTCGCCGCCTACGACATCGCGGGCGAGGTGGACATCTTCTGGCTCGACATCCACGAGGGCGTGCTGAACGTGGCCGACCGCTCCGGCCGGCTCACCGTCATCGACCACGAGGACGAGCACCAGTGGTCCCGCTCCGGCCGGGGCGAGCACGCCTGGATGGTCCGGGCCGACAGCCGCGCCGTCTACTACGGCGACACCCACGGCGTCGCCGCCCACGCCCCCGACGGCACCGGCGAGCTGTGGCACACCCCCACCGACGGCCCGGTCCTCTTCGGCTGGCAGGAGGACACCGCCGTCTACGCGGGCACCGGCCGCCGCAAGGTGCAGCGGCTCGCCAAGAGCGACGGCCGGATCGAGGCGGTCTACGACTGCGACGCCGTCGTCTACTCCTGCGCCACCTCGCCCGGCGGCCGCTTCGTCTTCGCTGGCGACTCGTCCTCCTCCGTCTACTGCTTCGCCGAGGACGGCACCCGGCTGTGGAAGCTGGGCACCGGCGGCGGCTCCGCGCTCTCCATGCAGTACCGCGACGAGCGGCTCTACCTGGTGACCACCGACGGCTCGCTGGTCTGCGTGGACGCGAGCGAGGCGGCGATCACCGCCGCCCAGCAGGGCAGCGTGCCCGTCGTCCGGGACGTCAAGCTGGCCGCCGCCCTGCCCACCTACACCCCGGCGACCACCGTCTCCGCCGTGGCCTCGGTCGCCTCCGCCGCCGACGCCCCGGCCGGTTCGATCGTGGTCGAGTGCGTCCGGGAGGGCGGTCGCAGCCGGGTCCGGGTCGTCAGCGAGGGCTACGAGTCCTCGTGGAACGTGCAGTTCCCCCGCGCCATCCGGGAACCCGGCGTGCGGTACGTCGTGGAGGCGCTGCACCCGGCCGCCGGAGGCTTCTACCGGGTGCGCGGCGAGATCCGGCGGCTGCTGTGAGCACCGGCCCGGACGGCAAGGGGGCCTTCGAGGCGGCGACGGGGGACGGACCGCCGCTCACCGGCGACCCCGAGCAGCGCTCCCGCGAGGTGCGGTCCGCGCTCGACGGGCTGCGCCAGATCCGGCGCCTCACCGCCCCGCCGGGCGCCGCCGCCGGAGCCGTACCGGCCGACTGGGAGCGCCGGCAGCCGGTCCGGGCGGTGGCCCTGGCCCTGGAGGCGGGCGGCCTCGCCCCCTCGGCGGTGGACGCCACCGGCGCGCGCACCGCGACCGGCTACCGGGTGGGGGCGGGGGATCGGCCCGCCACCGCCGTCGTCACGTGGCTGGGACCGCCCGGCTCCGGCGCCGCCGGACAGGAGACGGAGGCGCTGGCCGCGTGCGCGGCCGCCCTCGGCCGGCTCGGCTGGGAGGCGCTCCTCTACAAGGGGCCGCGCGGCCGCCGCTTCCTGGAGGTCGAGCCCGCCCCGACGGCCGCCGGCCCGGGACCGTCCTGAGCGGACGGGCACCGGGCCGGCGAGAGCGGCGCGCGCTCCGGGTCACCGGGGCGCGGAGAGGAGCGCGGGGTCAGGCGATCGAGGCGGAGACGATCGCGGAGACCGCGATGTTGCAGGAGGCGGTCACCCACACCGCCGGGTGCGGCTCGGGGTCCACCAGCGTCGCCCCCAGCTTGCCGGGCGTCACCAGGTCCACCACCAGGAAGGCCACGGCCATCAGGACCAGGCCGAGCAGACCGAAGGCGGCCGTGGAGAGCAGGCCCTTGCCGAAGTTGTCGTACGTGGTCCAGATCGAGGTGAAGACGATCCCGCCGATGCCCAGCAGCGCGGAGCTGAGCAGGACGGAGGCGTTGCGGTTGCGGTCCTCCCATATCTGCCGGCCGAGCTTGCCGGGGGTGAGGACGTCCACCAGGACGATGCCGAGGATCAGCAGGACCACGCCGAGGGCGCCGTAGGCGGTGGCACGGCCGAGGCCGTTGACGATGTCGGTCATGGAAGGCCGGCTCCGGAGAGTGGTGATCGCGAGCGATCGACGGTCATGGACCGGCAAAATCTAGCGCACGGATCAAGCCGTCCGCCGTCCCCCCGGAGAACGGGGGGACGGCGGACGGGGCGGGCGGCCTCCGGGCCGGTCGCCGGAGCGGTCCTCCAGGCGGCCTCCCGGACGGCCGTGGTGGTCGGCCCGGCGGGCCGGTCAGACCCCCGGCGGGAGGCGCTTGGCCCGCGCGCGGACCTGGAAGCCGGTGATGATCTCGACCGCGCCGACCGCGATCAGCCAGATCCCGACGAGCAGCGTCAGCACCGCCACCGACTCCAGCGGCGAGACGATCAGCACGATGCCCGCCAGGGCGCTGACGACGCCGAGGAAGACCTGCCAGCCCCGGGCCGGCATCCCCGGGTCGGAGGCCGCGGCCACGGTCTGCGTGATGCCCCGGAAGAGCCAGCCGATCCCGATCCACAGCCCCAGCAGCAGGATCGACTGCATGGTGCCCCGGAAGCAGAACAGACCGAGCAGGATCGACAGGGCGCCGCTGATGAAGGCCATCACCCGCAGTGCCGTCGTGGTGTGCGTGCCGAAGGCCGCGACCAGTTGCAGCACGCCGCTGAGCAGCAGGTAGAGGCCGAAGAGGACACCGGCCACCACCAGCGAGGCGTGCGGCCACACCAGCACCATCACACCGAGGACGAGGGCGATCCCCCCGGCCAGCATCAGGGCCTGCCACGCGGCCCCCGCGAGCATCCCCAGCGGTCCCGGCGGCACCTCGCCCCGGGCGGACCCGCCGGGAGGCCGTGCGTGCGTCTGCGTCATGGGCTCTCTCCTCTCGTCCCGCGGCCGGTCACGAACCGGCCGCGCGTGCGAACACCCCGGCGTAGGAGCCGAGGAAGAGCGCCTCGGCCAGCGCCATCCGCTCGATCTCGGAGGGGTCGACGCTCTCGTTGGGGGCGTGGATGAGACACCCCGGCTCCTCCACGCCGATCAGTGCGATCTCCGCTTCGGGGAAGCGGTCCGCGAGCACGTTGCACAGCGGGATCGAACCGCCCTGCCCCGACTGGACCATGTCCTTCCCGTACGCCTCGCGCAGCGCCGACCCCAGGGCCGTGTACGCCGGCCCGTCGGTGCGGGCCCGGAAGGGCTGCCCGGCGCTCTCCGCCTCCACCTCGACCCGGGCGCCCCACGGCGCCGCCGCCACCAGGTGGTCGGTGAGCGCCTTGCGGGCCTGCTCGGCGTCGGTGCCCGGCGGCACCCGCAGGCTGACCCGGGCCCGCACCCGCGCCTGCACGGCGGCGGAGGAGCCGACCACCGGCGGGCAGTCGATGCCGAGGACGGTGACGGCGGGCCGCGCCCACAGCTCGTCGGCGACCGACCCGGTGCCGACCAGCCGCACCCCGTCCAGGACGCCCGCGTCGGCCCGGAACTGCTCGGGCGGATAGGCCACCCCGTCCCAGGTGCCGTCCCCGGGCAGGCCCTCGATCGCGGTGTTGCCGTCCGCGTCGCGCAGGCCGTCCAGGATGCGCACCAGCGCGGCCAGCGCGTCCGGGGCGGGGCCGCCGAACATGCCCGAGTGCATCGCGCCCTTGAGCGTCGAGACCGTCACCACCACATTGGTCAGACCGCGCAGCGAGGTGGTCGTGGTGGGCAGGCCGAGCGCGAAGTTGCCGGTGTCGCAGATCAGCAGGGCGTCGGCGTCGAACAGGTCCGGCTGCTGGGGCACGAGCCGCTCCAGGCCGCCGGTGCCCTGCTCCTCCGACCCCTCCGCCACGAACTTGATGTGGACGGGGAAGCCGTCGCCGTCCGGGCCGCCGAGCGCCCGCAGCGCCGTCAGGTGCATGGCGATGTTGCCCTTGCAGTCGGCCGAACCCCGCCCGTACCAGCGGCCGTCCCGCTCGGTCAGTTCGAACGGCGGGGTCTGCCAGGCGGCGTCGTCCAGCGGCGGCTGCACGTCGTAGTGGCAGTAGAGCAGGACCGTCGGGGCGCCCTCGGGGCCGCGCCCGTGCCCGACCACCGCGTCCGTGCCGTCCGGCGTGGTGACCCGCCGCATGTCCGTCAGCCCGGCCTCGGTGAAGGCCCGGACCAGGAAGTCGGCGGCGGCGGCGCACTCCTCGGGCGGGAACTGCCGGGGATCGGCCACGGAACGCAGGGCGACCAGGGCGGTCAGGTCCTCCTTCGCCCGGGGCATCAAGGCCCGGACCCGCTCCCGGAGCGCGGCGGTGTCGGCGGACTCGGCGGTCATGCGTACCCACTTCCCTCGGGCCGCTCCCGGGGCGCCGTCCGCGCGGACGGGCGCGGGCGGCCGGGACGGCGGCGGCCACCTCAGTCAAGCAACACCCGGCAAACGCCGCAAAACATGACTCAAGTGGAGTATTCGCCGATCCTTCGGGCGGCGGCGGGGGAGGGGCGCGCCGACAGTGGAGGGGTACGCGTCCCCTCCCGCACTCCCGCACCTGGAGAACCCCATGGCTCACTCCGACCGACGCGACCTCGGACTGCTCGCGCTGCGGGTCGGCACCGGTGCCGTCCTCGCCGCGCACGGCACCCAGAAGCTCCTCGGCTGGTTCGGCGGCGGCGGGATCGAGGGCACCACCCACGCGATGGAGGCCATGGGCTTCCACCCCGGCCGCGAGGCCGCCGTCGCCGCGGGGCTCGGCGAGGCCGGCGGCGGCGTGCTGCTCGCCCTCGGGCTGGCCACCCCCGCCGCGGGCGCGGCGGCGGCCGGCGCCATGGCGGGCGCCGTCGCCGTGCACGCCCCGGCCGGCTTCTTCGCGACGGCCGGCGGCTACGAGTACCCGGCCTTCCTCGGCTTCACCGCCGCCGCGCTCGGCATCACCGGCGCCGGCCGCTTCTCCCTCGACCACGTCACCGGGCACGTCCTCGACCGCCCCTGGGTGGTGGCCACCGCCTTCGTCGGCGCCGCGCTCGCCGCCACCGTCGTCGTGGGCCGGCGCGCCGACCGGCAGAGCGCCCCGCCGGCCGACGACGAGCCGGACCCCGCCGACACCCCCTGAACCACCCCGCCCCCGACCGGGGGGAGCCGCACGCGCGCGTGCCGGGGGCGTTAGGCTCGCCGCAGAGGAAGGGACGGACGCCGGGCAATGAAGATCGATCTCACGGACACCAATTCCAGCGCGATCAACAAGGCGATCCTGGAAGGCCGCAGGGCCGTCGGCACCCCCGCCGTCGGTGTCGTCCTCACCCTGGTGATCGTCACCGACGAGGAGAACGCCTACGACGCGGTGCGCGCCGCCAACGAGGCGTCGAAGGAGCACCCCTCGCGCACCCTCGTGGTCATCCGCCGCCGGGCCCTGTCGCCGCGCGAGCGCCACGTCACCCGGCTCGACGCCGAGGTCCGCCTCGGCACCGACGCCGGTTCCGGCGAGACGGTCCTGCTCCGCCTGCACGGGGAACTCGGCGCCCGTGCCGACTCCGTCGTGCTCCCGCTGCTGCTCCCGGACGCCCCGGTGGTGGTGTGGTGGCCGGTGGACGCGCCCGCCGTCCCCTCCCGGGACCCGCTCGGCGCCCTCGCCCAGCGGCGGATCACCGACACGTACGCGGTCGAGGACCCGCTCGCGGCGCTGGACGCCCGGGCCGCCTCGTACGCCCCCGGCGACACCGACCTGGCCTGGACCCGGCTCACCCCCTGGCGGTCCCTGCTGGCCGCCGCCCTCGACCAGGCCGGGAAGGACGTCGTCTCGGCCGCGGTGGAGGCGGAGGAGGACAATCCGAGCGCCGAACTGCTGGCCCGCTGGTTCGAGGTGCGGCTCGGGGTGCCGGTGGAGCGGATCGTCTCGGACGGCCCGGTCGTCACCGCCGTCCGGATGGGCACCCCGCAGGGCGAGATCCGCATCGACCGCCCCGAGGGCCCGGTGGCCCGGCTCGCCATCCCCGGCCAGCCGAGCCGCGTCATGGCCCTCAAGGTCCGCTCGACCGCCGAACTGATCGCCGAGGAACTCCGCCACCTCGACCCCGACGACGCCTACGCGGCGGCCCTGCGGCGCTGACCAGACGACCGACGCCCCCGGACTTCGGGTCCGGGGGCGTCGGCGGATCTCCCCCGGCCCGGCGGAGGTCTGTCGGTTTCGTCGGGTGGCACGGTTGTCTCTGATGGGAGGGTGCCCGGCCTGAGAGGTATCGCCCTCGCTGTCCCGCTCCACGGGGCGGAGCGGGACAGCGAGGGCGATGGTTCGGACGAAGGGGTCAGCCGAGGGCGAGGAGCAGGTTCCAGCCTCCGGTGCCGACGACGGTGGGTGTGCCGTGAGAGGTGCGGCCGCCGGGGTAGAAGCGGATGTAACCGTCGGTGGCGGAGACCGCCCAGAGGTCGGGGATGCTGTCGCCGTTGGCGTCGGGGGCTCCCATGACCATGGCCATGGAGGCCCGGTTCCAGCCGCCCGTCCCGTACACCTCCTCGCGGCCGGTGCCGGAGGCGGCCGCGGTCGCGAGCGAGTTGAGGTCCACTCCTCCGCCGGCGGCCGCCTTGCCATGACGGAGCACGAGCCCGCGTCCGGTTTCTTCCGTCCGGGCGAGGAGGTCCGCGACGCCGTCGCCGGTGATGTCGGCGACGGTGACGATGTCGCGGTTGTCCCAGCCGGTGGCGGCCAGCATCCGGGCTTCCTTGAAGCTTCCGCCGGTGTATCCGCTGAAGGCCCAGAGCTGGGTTCCGGCACGGGCGAACAGGTCGGGCAGGCCGTCTCCGGTGATGTCGGTGGTCGAGACGATCTGGGTGAGCGTCGCCGGATCCGGGGCCCCGGGAGGCAGGAGGAGGTCCAGACGTTCTTCGACGTTGAAGGTTCCGTAGCCGTCGCCGGGGTAGAGGTAGAGCTTTCCGTCGGGCATCCGGGCGACGATGTCGTTCACCCCGTCACCCGGGTACCAGTCACCCCAGTGGCTGATCAGCGCGGGAGTCTGGGTCGCGAGGTCGGCCCAGTGTCCCTCGCCGAGCGGTCCCTTGGAGTCGTAGGCGGCGGGCATGTGGATGTGGACGTCGCCGGCCGGCTCGGTCGGGTAGTTGCGCAATTTGCCCGCGGTGTCGATGGCGAGGACGTCCGGAGTGCCGTCGCCGCTGAGATCGCCGGGCGGGTCGAGGACCTTGCGCGGGGTCACGTAGAAGGCGTACTTGGCCGGCGTGGGGGAGCGGTTGCCGGCGGCGTCCACGGCCCAGGCATAGAGGAAGTTGATGCCGGTCATGGGGGGCTTGAGGCTCTTGGTCACCGGACCGCCGCTGGTGGTGGCCAGGGGCGGATTGGTGGAGTAGGTGCCGCCGTTGAAGGCGTACTCGTACTTCACGACGCTGGTGTCGGTGCTGCTGATGGTGAAGTTGCCGGCGGTGCCGAAGGGGACCGTGCTCCACTCGTTGAGATCCTTGCCCGGGGGCGGGAACTCCGGAGAGGAGACGGTGGGACTGCCGGGCGCGGTGTGGTCGACGGTGAACTGACAGAAGGCACTGGTGCCGGCGGGGCCGTAGCCGGAGACGGCACCTTCGGTGTCCTTGGTCCAGGCGGACCAGGAGTACGTCTTGCCTCCGGTGAAGCTGCCCCAGGGGATTCGCTTGCTGATGGCGCCGTTGCTCGTGGGCGCCATGTCCGCGTCCCACACGGGCGTGTCGGGATATCCGGTGGGCCAGACCTTGAGGTGGACGTACTTGAGGTTGCCGTCGGGGTCGGAACCGGTGGCGTTGAAGGTGATGTCGCTCTTGCCGATGGTGACCGGGGGGCTGGTCGTGTCGCAGACCCCACCGGGCACGGACGTCATGTTCCGCTGCTGGGGTTCGTCGGGCGTGCGGTTGTAGACGGTCTCGATGTACGGCGAGAGTTCGCCGTTGGCCATGAACTTCTTCCAGGCGGAGGTGTCGCTCTCATTGGCGGCACGCAGCCCCAGGGTGATGGTGGGCCACTTCTTGTTGGCGGCGTCCTGAGCCGCCGAGTCGATGCGGATGGCGGTCCACTGGTCCGGGCAGCTGTCGCTCTTGTACCCGTTTCCATTGCTGACACTGCCGACGACGCGGCCCCAGGCCGCGCCCTGGAAGTTGTTCCAGGTCGTCGTGCTGGAGATCGCGCTGGTCAGGTGGATGTTGTACTGGCGGGCGGAACAGCTCCAGGAGTAGGTCTGCCAGAACCTGACGGTGGACGACTTCACGGCGACGCCGTGCATCGTGCTCGGATACTCGAAGGTGAACACGGACCGGGAGAGGCCGCCGGTGGTCGCTTCGTAGCCGACGCGGGCCTCGTTGGTGCCTTCGTTGAAGTTCTGCCCGTTGTAGAAGCTGGAGCTGGGTGCCTTCGCGTAGAGCAGGGTCCAGTTCTTCTTGCGGCTCTTGAAGGAGGGGTCGATGAAGACCGGGTACACGGTGTCGGGGTCTTTCAGAGCCCTGGCATCCACCGCCAGGTCGAGGAGGCCGTCGTCTCCCAGGGTCGCGCCGAGAGCCGATTCGTGGCTGCCGGGCTGCGGGCCCGCCAGCCCGGGAAGAGCCAGCGCCGTATCGCCGGTGGAGGGATCCGGATCGGGCTGTGCCTCTCCCACGGTCTTCTTCACCGTTCCTGCGGAGTCCCACAGGTAGGGCGTGGGGGCGGCGGCCACCTCCTGCCCGCTCGCGTCGCGGGCGCTGACGACGTCAGAACCCTCGTTCAGGGTGAACGACAGCGTGGGGGAGGAGAGCCGGTAGTCCAGGTCGGTGAGGACCGGGTCGTCCGCCGCTTCCCGCGTACGGACGACGAGTACGTGCGAGTAGCCGCCGTCCCGTGCCGTCAGGAGGAGGTCGATGCCCGGGCGCACGTTCTCGTACAGCGCCCGGGAGCCGTCGACGACCGGGGCGGGGAGCGGGCCGGGCCAACTGACGACGAGATCGTGTCCGTCGACGGTGAGCCGGACGAGTTCGCTCCAGGTACGGCCGTCGTCGGTACCGGAGGCCACCGTTCTGATGGGCGGGCGGGACGCGGCCCGTGAAGCCCTGCCAGAAGTGGTGGAGGTACCGGCGCTGAAGACCAGGGGTGCGTTGACCGCCCGAGGGGCGTACCCGTTCTCGACGCGCCGTAGCGTGGTGTCGACCTTCTTCCACTCGCTGCCGACCTTGGCGCGGAACGTGTCGCTGTGTACGCGTGTCCGCATGAGGCCGTCGGGCCGCGCCCAGGTGGTGGAGTTCGCCGTTCGTTCGGCGACGATCTCGACGTCCTTGCCCGTCCGCTTGGCTTCACGCACCGCATCCGACAGGCTCAGGGGCGATTGCTCCTCCTGCACTGGAGAAGGAGCGGCCCGCTCGGGCTCATGGGCGGTCAGGTGAATGCCGAGCGAAACGGCCAGGGTGCCGGCGAGCAGCCCCGCCAGGACGGCATAACCGCGCCGTATGGATTTCCTCTTCGTGACCTCGGGTGTATGCGAGGGCAGTTCCTTGTGAGCAGGAGCGGATCCTGTCGTGTCCGAAGCCTTCGAGGCGTCCATGAGTCCCTTTCCCCCGTGGGCGCCTGGATGCTGAGCTGCCCCGGATTTCCTGCCGCGTGCACACGTGTGCCAGCAGAGCATGGCTCATCTTCACCGCTTCGTCACAGCTTTCCGTTCCAGAGGTGGGGCGGGGACTGGGAAGGGGGGCCAGGCCCGACCCTAAGCGGAATCCATGCCACCGGATATCGAGGAGGGAAAGGAAAGAGGTTAAATCGGCCTCCAATGCCCACTTTTATGGAGTGATTTGATGGCCTCCTCCACCTAAAGGGTTACTATCTAGCGTGCTAGCTCGAAAGGGTGGAAATGTATGAATGGGTTTTTTAGGGCCTTAGAGTGAGTTGAGGGCATTTAATCTCGATTGGTCGAGTGATCGACGTCACGCGAATAGAAAGGGTGTGGATTTTTTGTGCCCGCTCCTTGCATAATCTGCTGGCTATTCATCGTTTTCCCCGTTCGGCCGCCGCCTGGTCGGCGGCGGAAGTGGGGGGTTTCATGTCCTCGTCGGAGTCCGGACGCCCGTTCAGCCTGTCCGCAGGCCGAGGTCTGCTTCTTTTGCGGACCGCACGAGGTCGTGGAGGCCGTCGAGGGTCCCGCGTCATCGGTGTGATGACATCGGTGCTTCTGGCCGTGACGCTGCTGCCGGCAACGGCGGTGGCGATACCACCGCCCAACGACCCGGTCACGCATGCGGTCCAGCTGCCCGATCTCCAGAAGACGGAGCAGGCACCCCAGGACGAGGCGAAGTCCGAGGAGCTCACCAACTGGGCGGGAGCCCCTGCCGATCCTCCCGCCGAGTACATCCCGGCCAAGGTGGCGCCGCCGGCACCGGGCAGCGCTGCCGTAGCCCTGGATCAGGCAGGCGATGCCATGGTCCAGGCCGGTGACCTTCCGGTGAGACTCGGGAAGGCCACCCCCACTGCCGAAGATCCCGCCCCACCCGCGCCGTCGGGCAACTGGAGCGTTCAGGTCGAGGCCCGGGAGGCGACCGAGGCGGCTGACGTCGACGGTGCCCTCATCACCGTCACCCCTCCCGCCGCAGGTTCCACTCCGGTCGATGTCGAGCTCGACTACAGCAAGTTCGAGGACCTGTTCGGCACCGAGTGGTCGTCCCGCCTTCAGTTGCAGCAGCTGCCGGAGTGCTTCCTGACCACGCCGGAGCTGGAGGAATGCGCCACACCGGTGAGCGTCCCCACCACCAACGACCCTGCCACCGACACCGTGCGCGCCACCGTGGACCCGGCATCCAGCCAGGTCCAGGGGCTGTCCGCGCAGGCGGGTGGCGGGCCCGTCGTCCTCGCCGCCACCGACTCCGCCGCCGGTGCCGGCGGCTCGTACAAGGCCACCTCGCTCGCCCCCTCCGGTTCGTGGACCGCGGGCGGCAGCAGCGGGGCCTTCACCTGGTCCTACCCCCTCAAGGTGCCTGCCCCGCCCGCCGGGCCGGCACCCAAGGTCGCGTTCACGTACTCCTCGCAGGCCGTCGACGGCAAGACGTCCGTCGCCAACGCCCAGGCGTCCTGGATCGGCGACGGCTGGGACTACCACCCCGGATTCGTCGAGCGGCGCTACCGCTCCTGCCCCGACGACCGGAAGAACGCACCCAACAACGACAACACGGCCGACAAGAAGAAGTCGGACCTGTGCTGGGCCAGTGACAACCTCGTCATGTCACTGGGAGGGACGTCGACCGAACTCGTCCACGACGCCGACGGCAGATGGGTGCCGGCCGACGACGACGGCTCCCGCGTCGAGTACAAGGCCAAGGACGGGACGAAGAAGAACAGCCAGGACGGCAAGTACGACGGCGAGTACTGGCAGATCACCACCCGCGACGGGACCCGGTACTACTTCGGCCTCAACGACATCGACGGAGCCGGCAGCCGACCGGTGACGAACTCGGCCTTCACCGTCCCCGTGGCCGGAAACCACAGCGGAGAGCCCTGCCACCAGGCCACCTACGCCGCTTCCTTCTGCGACCAGGCATGGCGCTGGAACCTCGACTACGTCGAGGACGTCCACGGCAACGCCATGATCATCGACTGGAAGAAGGAGACCAACCGCTACGCCAAGAACGGCAAGTTCAAGGCCGCGGTCGAGTACGTCCGCGGCGGTTACCCCACGCAGATCCTCTACGGGCTCCGCAAGGACGCCCTGACGGCGCAACCGGCCGCGAAGGTCGAGTTCAAGACCGACGAGCGCTGCATCAAGGAGGGCACCAGCGACTGCTCGCTCACGGAGTTCGAATCCAAGAACTACGAGGACAAGCAGCCGTGGTGGGACACCCCCGCGACGCTCCACTGCAAGGCCGGCACCAACTGCTACGTGTCCTCGCCCACGTTCTGGAACCGCGTCAGGCTCACCGCTGTTCACACCTACGGACAGCGCACCCCGGGTTCCACCGCGCTCTCCCGGGTGGACACCTGGAACCTGGCCCAGTCCTTCCCCAAGCAGCGCACCGACACCCACCCCCCGCTGTGGCTGGAGTCGATCACCCGCACGGGCTACGGCACCACGAAGGACACGGAAGGCAACCAGACCACCACCGCGACGCCTCCGGTCTCCTTCCTCGCCAACAAGGTCGACATGCCCAACCGCGTGGCGACCGGCCTCGACGACCCCACCCCCGACTTCGACCGCCTCCGGGTGGAGACCATCCGCACGGAGACCGGCAGCGAGATCTTCGTCGACTACTCGGATCCCTGCCCCGTGGGAACGAACCACCCCGCACCCGAGTCCAACACCTCCCGCTGCTTCCCCGTCCACTGGTCCCCCGACCCGGACCTGGAGACGCCGCCGCTGCAGTGGTTCAACAAGTACGTCGTCGAACGCGTCGTGGAGATGGACCGCGTGGCCAGGGAGGCCGACGTGGTCACCCGCTACACCTACGGTGGCGGCGGGGCCTGGGCGAAGGACACCGACGAGTTCTCCAAGGCCGAACGCCGCACCTACAGCCAGTGGCGCGGCTACGCGACGGTGACCGTCGTCCGAGGCGAGACCTCCGCCGCCGACGCCGCTGACGCCACCGAGCAGTCCCGGACCGACACCCGCTACTTCCGCGGCATGTCCGGTGACGCCGGCCGCGCGACCATCATGGTCAAGGACTCGACCGGAACCGAGACCCTGGCCGAGGACCTGCCCGCCTATGCGGGGCGCGCCGCGGAGACGATCACCTACACCAGGGCGGGTGCGGGCGGAACCGTCCAGGCCCGGGAACTCTCCTGGCCCGACAAGACGATCACCGCCAGCCGTACGCGTGGAGACGGCCTGCCCGTCCTGAACGCCTACCGCGTCCAGGTCCCCCGGAAGGACGCCGTCCAGACGATCAGCGGCGGCAAGAAGCGGACGATCAGCACCCGCACCTCCTACGACACCACCTATGGTCTTCCGCTCACCGCGCACACCTATGCCTTGAGCCCGGACGGTGTCACCCGGACCGACCAGTCGTGCTCGACGACCACGTACGTCCACAACACCGCGCTCCACCTCATCGGCTTCCCCCAGCGCGTGCGAGGCACGGTCGGGACGTGCGCCGAGGCCGCCGCGGCCACCGGTGACCGGATCATCTCCGACGTACGCACCTCCTACGACAAGCTCAATGCCTTCGGCACCGCCCCCACCCGGGGGCTCGCCCAGCAGGTCGACACGCTCAACGGCGACGGCACGGGCTGGATCACCTCCGCACGGACCGAGTACGACGCCCTCGGCCGCGCCACCAAGGTGACCAACGCGGCAGGACACACGACGAAGAACGAGTACAGCCCCGCGACGGGCCCGGCCTTCTCGGTCAGCACCTGGAACGCGGCACTCCACAAGACCACCACGACGATCGAGCCGGGACGCGGTACCGCCCTCACGTCCACCGACCCCAACGGCCGCACGGTCACCAGCAGGTACGACGACCTCGGACGCGTCACGGACATCTGGCCGGCCTCGCGCAACCCCGCCGCCGACTCCCCCCTCGTCCAGCACTCCTACCAGCTCGACGACGACAAGGTCCCCGCCACCACCACGCGCACCCTGCGCGACGACGGCACCTACGAGAGCTCCGTCGTCCTCTACGACGGCTTCCTGCGGCCGCGCCAGACCCAGACCGAAGCCCTCGGCGGCGGACGGATCGTCACCGACACCCTCTACAACGCCAACGGCACGCCCCGGGAGACCAAGGACGGTTACGTCGCCCCGGGCGAACCCTCCGCCGAGATCTTCGTCCCGCAGACGGTCTTCGACGTCCCCCGCTCCACCAAGACCGCCTACGACGGTCTCGGCCGCGTCGTACGCACCACCACCTTGCACAACGACGTGCCCCAGTACGCCACGACCACCCAGTACGCCGGTGACTGGACCCTCGTCCGCACCGCCATGTCACCGGGTGGAACCACCCCGCTGCCGGGCAGCCGGGCAGTCAGGACCGAGACCGACGCCCTCGGCCGTACCGCCAAGATCCAGCACTACAACACCACCGATGTCACCGGCCCCGTACCGGCCACCATCGACACCCGCTACACCTACGACCCGCGGGGCAAACTGGCCGAGGTCACCGACGCCGACGGCAACACCTGGACCTACACGTACGACGTCCGCGGCCGGATGACCGCCTCCAGCGACCCCGACACGGGATCCGCCCGCTTCGGCTACGACGACCTCGACCAGCAGACGTCGTCGACGAACACCGACACCGGCCTCGCCCAGTACACCCGCTACGACGAACTCGGCCGCACCGTCGAAGTCCGTGACGACTCGCTCACGGGCCCGCTCGTCACCAAGCAGACCTACGACACGCTGCCCGGTGCGCTCGGACACCCGGTGTCCTCCACCCGCTACAACGACGGCGCCGCGTTCACCAGCGAGGTCACCGGATACGACGCCGAGTACCGCCCCACCGGCACCAGGATCACCATCCCCTCGACGCCGAACACCACCGGTCTCGCCGGCACGTACTCCTACAGCACCACGTACACGAAGACCGGAAAGCTCCAGTCCACCACCCTCCCGGCCACTCCCGGCGGCCTCGTCCAGGAAAAGCTGATCACCCGCTACGACGCCGAGGGATCGCCCACCACCACCTCCGGCATCGGCTGGTACACCGGCGGCACGGTCTACAACCCCTTCGGCCAGGTCCTGCGCACCGTCTCCGGACAGGCACCCCAGCGCGTCTGGACCTCCCACGACTACGACCAGTACACGGGCCGCCTGCACGAG
Source organism: Streptomyces termitum (assembly GCF_014650175.1). Taxonomy (GTDB): domain Bacteria; phylum Actinomycetota; class Actinomycetes; order Streptomycetales; family Streptomycetaceae; genus Streptomyces; species Streptomyces termitum. The sequence continues at coordinate 174,027 of NZ_BMUL01000008.1, read as the reverse complement.
ACGCGAACGGACCGGGAAGCAACCGCCCCGGCCTCGATGATCTCCACCCTCACCTACGGCTACGACACCGTCGGCAACGTCACCTCCATCAAGGACACCCAGTCCCCGACCGCCGTCGACCAGCAGTGCTTCTCCTACGATCCGATGGGCCGCCTGGTCCACGCCTGGACCGGCACCGAAGGCTGCCCCAAGGTCTCCTCCGCGCAGGGACCGAGCCTCTCCCAGCTCTCACCCGGCGTGAACGGCAGCGGCTACTGGCAGTCCTACGAGTTCGACGCCATCGGCAACCGCACCAAGCTGACCGTCCACGACCTCACCGACAGCTCGCTGGACGACACCCGCACCTACACCTACGGCAAGACGGTCACCGGCAACGGCACCCAGCCCCCCACCACCGCCCAGCCGCACACCCTCACCCAGGCCGACGAGACCGTCAGGGCACCCGGCTCCCAGGTCACCTCCCGCTCCACGTACGCCTACGACTCCGCGGGCAACACCACTCGCCGCGTCATCGGCGGCGACACCCAGACCCTCGAATGGGACCGCCGCAACAAACTCACCAAGGCCACCGGTTTCGTCAACGGCAAGGTTCCGCTGATCAACCCGTCCGGCAAGTGCATGGACGTGGAGAACGGCTACACCACCGACGGCACCCCGCTCCAGATCTACACCTGCAACGGCACCGGCGCCCAGCAGTGGCAGATGACCGGCGGCACCCTCAAGTCCTTCGGGAAGTGCGCCACCGCCAACGGCACCAACCTGGTCCTCTCCACCTGCAACGGCAGTGCCGCCCAGAAGTTCACCCACCGCCCCGGCGACTCCTCCCTCCACCACCCGGCCACCAACACGTGCGCCGACATCCCCAACGCCGACTACAGCAACGGCAAGAACCTCCAGCTCTCCGCCTGCACCCAGAGCGATCAGCAGAAGTGGAACCCCGGCGACACCACCGGCTACCTCTACGACGCGGCCGGCGCACGCCTGGTGGAGAACACCGCCACCACCCGCACCCTCTACCTGCCCGACGCCCAGGTCACGGTCGGCACCACCGGCATCGCCCTGCGCGCCGAGCGCTACTACACCCACCCCGGCGCGCCCACCACGGTCCGCACCACCAACGGCCTCAACACCGGTCACAAACTCACCGTCCTGCTCGCCGACCACCACAGCACGGCCACCGTCGCCGTCGACCAGACCGACGGCCAGCCGATCACCCGCCGCAGCTTCGACCCCTACGGCAACCCCCGCGGCACCGAGCCCCCCAAGTGGCCCGGCCGGCAGTCCTTCCTCGGCACCGGCACCGACGACCCCACCACCGGCCTCACCCACATCGGCGCCCGCGAATACGACCAGAACACGGGCCGCTTCCTCTCCGCCGACCCCCTCATCGACCTCACCGACCCGCTTCAGATGAACGGGTACACGTACGCCAACGGCAGCCCGACGACGCTCTCCGACCCCACGGGCCTGCGCCCCGACGGCCCTGTAGGGGGCGCCAATTACAACGACAAGTGGCTCTACGACAACCAAGGAGGCTCGCTGGCACGGGAGGGAGAAGAGGGAAGTGGATGGTTCAAGGACAACCAGGACGGATGGAGCTACAGACAGAACAAACCTCTAGGGAAGCTGGGCGCGAGTGTCGTTACATGGTCGGATGCGGCTACTCGTAAGACTGGAAAGGTCATAACAGGGGAAACCTACGTCAGGGTCGAAGAAGGTCCGAAATCCACTGCGGGATTCCATGCCACAATGGACGCGGCTGGAATGTTCCCTGTTCTCGGAGGGTTTGCCGACGGCCTGAATAGCATCGTTTACATGCTGGAAGGGAACACGGAGGAAGCGCTTTGGAGCGCTACCGCTATGGTTCCTGGTCCAGGAGACGCGGTCGCGGCAGGGCGCAAGGGCGGCAAGATATGGGGCTGGCTTAATGGTGCCGCCAGTCGCTGCGCCGGAGGGAAGAATAGCTTTGTAACGGGAACGGATGTTCTTCTTTCTGGTGGAAAGAGGAAGAAAATTGAAGATGTTCAGGTGGGGGATGAGGTACTTGCGTCCGATCCTGAATCGGGGGAGATGGCCTCTCGCATAGTAACGTCCAAGATAGAGACCGAAAGTGACAAGGAATATGTAGACATTAGAATTTTGGGTGGCTCTGAGGGGGGTTCTCCCCTGCTTACTGCTACAGCGCATCACCCCTTCTGGTCTGAGAGCGAGCAGAGATGGGTTGATGCTGGTGATCTTCAGCCTGGAATGAATTTGCTTACGGCTTCCGGGGAGAGGGCTGAAGTCTCGGGGGTTAGGTCGTACCGAGCGAGTCGTGTCACGTATAATCTAACGGTATCTGGCCTGCACACGTACTATGTACTCGCTGGTGCGACGCCAATTCTCGTCCATAACAGCAGTTGCCCCGTCGATTTGGGGAATGGGACTTTCCTTCACTCGGATGGTTCGATTAGAAATGCGAAGGGTCATTTCGCGAGCTCGACCGGTGCCCGTGTTGGCGCTTCTGCTGAGGCGAATGTGTGGGATCACCTTGAGATGGAGGGGCACACGGTAGTCAGGCGCACGGTTGCTGTAACTGGCAATGGTGGCCAGACTAGGTACTACGATGGGGCTATCGACCTCGGAGGTGGTAACTACCTCGGGATTGAGGTAAAGTCGGGCGGCGCATCCCGCACCGCCGAGCAGCGCGACTTTGATGACTGGGTCGGTCAAGGCAATTTCCCAACCGGCATCGGGCAGTCAAAGGGATTCAATATAGTCGGCGTTTTCGACGCCATTACTCCATAGTCGAGGTGTAGCGAAAGTGAAGCCCCCGTCGAAGTCCGACTATTTGCGCCTTATTCGGCCTGTCATTCAGGGCAGCCCGGCTGTCATCTTGAAGGCTGAGGGCTTCGCCGGTGGCTCCCTGTCGTTCGTTCGCTCAATCGGCGACGTGTGCCAAGGGGTGGATTTTGGCCTGTTCGTTCGACCTAAGTATGCTAGGGATAGCGCCCAAATTGTTCTCAACACTCACATCTCGACGACGGGAGTGATCGAGATCTACAGGGAGATGCTTCCGAGTGATCCAGAGCCGCTGGAATCGTGTCGTATCTCCGCTCCTCTTGAGTCAATTGCGCGTGAGCGAGTGGGTATGTGGCTGTTCAAGGATGAGGCGTCAGCGGCGTCGCTGGAAGATAATGTGCTGCGAGCTGTCTCCAATTCTATCCTCCCGTATCTGGAGGGCGCCTCATCGGTGGACGGGCTATTTATGATGTGCCGGGATGGCGTCCAGAAGGCTGCCTCCGTTCTGGGCTACAGTGCGGGAAATCGTGCCGCGCTCGGAGCGGCGCTGGCTGTTTCGATTGGAAAAGTTTCGGAGGCTCTCGATCTCGTTCGTCTGGCATATTCAGGGAGCCCGAATCTGCGTGCGCAGTATGACTCTGTTTTCTCGTACCTGGAAGGCCTTCAAAAGACCTAACTAGGGCTGTCCCGTAATCCCCGGTGGGCGCACGACGACAGCTACGGCACCTCGCCGCATTGTCGGAACGTCCGAATACATCCAGTATGCGGACGCCCCTCCGCCTTGCGATGCACCGCATCTGACGCCGCGCGCTGCTCCACCGGGGATTACGGGACAGCCCTTAGGTCGAGGATGAGGTAAAGGCGGCCGCAAGCGGTGTAGCGCGTGTGGGTGTTCTCGCGGAGCCGGTGGACGGCGACGGTCTCCAGCCAGTGAGCTCTTTCAGAGTGGCCATTGATCGAGTGACCCAGACGGGGTCAGGGTGGGGACCGCAACGCACGGGGCTCCTGCGCCGTTGAGGGAGGTGTTCGAAGTCTCAACCCATCGGCACAGGAGCCCTGTTGGTTCCCCATCCTGCCGCACTCGACCTGCCGCATGCGCTGGTCGAGTGGGCATCCATGCTCATCGTCACCCGTGAGGGTGACCGCCGCTGCAAGCTGCCGCCCCATCAGCGTGCGCTCGTCGGCCTGGTCCACCTCCGCCGGCACGACACGCTCGCGCAGATCGCCGTCGGCTTCGGCATATCCGTCGGCACCGCCCACGCTTACATCCAGGCCGTTGTCCAGCACCTGTCCGGCCGGGCGCTGGGCCTCCTGCGGGTCCTGCGGGAGACCGGTCCGGACTACGTCCTGCTCGACGGGACGCTCACCGAGTGCGACCGCGTCGGCGACAGCCGGGCCGACTTCTCCCAGAAGCACCGTCGTCACAGCGTGAACGTGCAGGTCGTGGCCGATCCCACCGGCAAGCTGCTGTGGATCTCGCCCGCGCTGCCGGGCCGCCCCCACGACCTGACCGCGGCCCGCACCCACCGCATCATCCGGATCTGCGAACGCCAGGGTGTTCCCGTCCTCGCCGACCGTGCCTACATCGGCGCCGGGCCCTGGGTGACCACACCGATCAGACGGCTTCCCGGCCGGGACCTGACCACGACCCAGCAGACGATCAACCGGGCCCTGTCAGCGGCACGAGCACCGGTCGAACGAAGTATTGCGAGACTGAAGTCCTGGCGGATCTTCCGCCGGGCTCGGTGCAGCCCGAACCGCCTCACGTCAATCGCCGCCGCCATCCTCACCCTGGAGAGGCAACGCTGAAAACGCTCAGTGAGCCTCTTTCATCCTGAATAGCTGCAGGTCAACAGCGTGTGGACGGCCTGGACGATGGTGCCGATCCGGCGGGTGGAACATCTGGCTCGCCGGAGCAGCCGCCAGGACTTCAACTGCGCGAAGGCGCGTTCGCCCGGGGCTCTCAGCCGGGCGTGGGCCCGGTTGAACTGCTGGTAGTGCTCGGGCTGTTCGCGGTGGCGGTAGTACGGGGTGCGGAAGGTCGCGCCGGCGCCCTGGTAGGCGCGGTCCGCGAGGACGAGGACCTGCCGGGTCAGGCAGGCCTGGACGATGCCGTGAGCCCGCGCGGCGGTCAGGTCGTGAGTGCGTCCCGGTGTCGCCCGGGAGAACCACAGCGGTGTGCCGTCGAGGCGGGCGATGACCTGCACGTTCATGCCGTGCTTGCGGTGCTTCATCGAGTAGTACGGCTCGTCGGCGGCGATGCGGTCGGTGGGGATCAGGGTGCCGTCAACGATGACGTGGTCGCCCTCACCGAGGCCGGTGAGGGCTTCGTGGAGGCCGGGCGCCCAGCCAGCCAGGACGCCCAAGGCCTCGTCCACGTACCGCCAGGCGGTGGCCTGGGATATCCCGAAACCCGCTCCGAGCTGCGAGAATGCCTCGTTCTTCCGCAGGTGGACGAGGGTGAGCAGCGCCTGCTGGAAGCAGCCGAGCTTGCGCCAGCGGGTGTTGCGGGCCCGGCGATGCTCGTGCAGCAGCCAGGCAACATGCTCGACGAGCTCATGCGGGATGTCAAGCGTGGCAGGATACGGAACCAACAGGGCTCCTTCGGTCGCCGGTGTGCTGAGTGGAATCACCACGCCAACGACAAGGGGCCCTGCCTCGTCACCACCCCTGCTGACCAGCCCATTTCACCCTCCAGCACAGGATGAAAGAGGCTCAGTAGGTCAGGAATGCTGCGACGCTGCCTTGTGCGGAGAGGGCGGGGGCGCCGCGGTTGCTGGTTGCGATCTTCTCGGTGAGCTTGGCCAGGGCTTCTTTGCGGGTGGTGCCGGGGGTGGGGACGTAGCCCGTGGTTTCCCAGCGATCGTCCTTGCCCTTGGGGCGGCTACCGGGTGGCCTCTTCTTGGGGTGTTGGGCGCAGTTCAGCACGAGTGCGGCCGGATGGATAGGGAGGCTGATGTGGTGGACGCGTAAAGAGGGTGGAGCAGGTGATCCTGAGGCAGGCCATTGCCTGGGGATGGTGAGAAGTCCCTCGCCATCCGCTGGGTGTCACTACCCGTCTGTATGCCGGCCACTGTTGCCTCGCCGCCCCCGGACCTCGGGTCCGGGGGCGGCGGTGTTTCCCGTCGGGGCGGGGGTCAGGAGTGGGCGGGGGCGGGGGTCTCGTCGGCCGTGGGGGTGCCGGTCGCCACGATGTGGGTCCGGGGGGTGGTGGGGGTGCGGCGTTCGAGGGCGGCGGACCAGAGGGCGAGGCCGAGGGCGGCGGTGGCCAGGAGGGCGCCGACCCAGTGGGGGGCGGTGTAGCCGAGGCCGGCGGCGATGACGAGGCCGCCGAGCCAGGCGGCGAGGGCGTTGCCCAGATTGAAGGCGCCGATGTTGACGGCGGAGGCCAGGGTCGGGGCGCCGTGGGCCTGGTCGAGGACGCGCTTCTGCAGCGGCGGCACGGTGGCGAAGCCGAGGGCGCCCACCAGGACGAGGGAGATCGCGGCGAGGACCTTGTGGTGCGCGGTCACGGTGAACAGGGCGAGGACGAGGGAGAGCCCGCCGAGGGTGGTGTAGAGCAGGGGCATCAGCGCGCGGTCGGCGTACCGGCCGCCGAGCAGGTTGCCGAGGAACATGCCGGCGCCGAAGAGGACGAGGAGCCAGGTGACCGCGCCGGCGGAGTACCCCGCGACCTCGGTCATCATCGGCGCGATGTAGGTGACCGCGGCGAAGACGCCGCCGAAGCCGAGGACGGTCATCGCCATGGCGAGCAGCACCTGCGGGTTGCGGAAGGCTCCCAGCTCGCCGCGCAGGCGGGCACCCTCGGGGCGGGGCATGGCGGGGACGAGCTTCGCGATGCCGAGCAGGCCGGCCACGCCGAGCGCGGCGACGATCGCGAAGGTGGTGCGCCAGCCGACGGCCTGCCCGATGTAGGTGCCCAGCGGGACGCCGACGATGTTGGCGACGGTCAGGCCGGTGAACATGGTGGCGATGGCGCCGGCCTTCTTGTCCGGCGCGACCAGTCCGGCGGCGACGACGGAGCCGATGCCGAAGAACGAGCCGTGGGCGAGCGAGGCGACGACGCGGCCGGTCAGCATGATCCCGAAGTTCGGGGCGACGGCGGAGAGCAGGTTTCCGGCCACGAACAGCCCCATGAGCAGCATGAGCATCCGCTTGCGACTGGCCTTGCCGCCGAGGACGGTCAGCAGTGGCGCCCCGACGACGACGCCGAGCGCGTAACCGGTGACCAGGAGTCCGGCCGTGGGGATGGAGACGCCGTAGTCGCCGGCGATCTCGGGCAGCAGCCCCATGATGACGAACTCGGTCGTACCGATTCCGAAGGCCCCGACTGCCAGGGCGAGGAGTGCGAGCGGCATGGCCCGGCCCTTCCGCGGTTGCTTGAGTGAGCTTCTTACGAGCTCAAACAATAGTTGCACACGCTTGATGAATGCAAGCGCGGGCTATATGTCTCGCGTGAGGGCGCCGTCCGTCGGCCGTCACTCGGTGTCGCCGGCCGCCTCCTTCCGCCAGTGGGCGGCGGCGCGCAGGGCCGTGCGGGTGTAGACGTAGTCGGCCCCGTGGACCCGCTCCATGTCGAGCGCCAGCCGTTCGAGCTCCTCGGCGGCGCCGGTCGCGTCGCCCGCCCGGCCGCGCAGGGTGGCCAGGTTGTGCCGGGCGACCAGGACGTGGGGGTGGTCCTCGCCCAGCGCCCGTATCCGCTCCGCGAGCATCCGCTCGGAGACCTCCAGGGCGCCGGCCAGGTCCCCGGTCTCGCTCAGGTGGTGGGCCCGGTGCCGGAGCGCCACGGTGTCGGGGTGCTCCTCGCGCAGCGTCCGGTCCCGCTCGTCCAGCTCCCTCTCCGCCCGCGCGAAGGGGTGCTCCAGCACCCGCTTCACCCGCATCGCGCCGACCACGGCCCCCGCCGCCACGACCGCCCCCGTGAGTACCCATTTCCACGACACGTCAGGCACGCCTCCTCCGCCGCACGCCGCCCGGCCGTCGCGCGGCTCCGTGCCACCGTAGCGCCCGCGCGGCGGGTCGTGCCCGGAGGTGCTCGTCATCTCCCGCTACAGAAGCGGGAGTTGGTGCGTCCGGGACGGTCGGGGCCGTCGCGCGGAGGGGAACGACGAAGCGCCACCCGTCCGGTGGGGGGACGAGTGGCGCTCCGTACGTGGGGACGGGCCGCGGTCAGACGCGCTGCCAGAGGGCCGGCACGTTCGACGGCTCCCAGCCCGCCTGTGCCTGGTGGCCCTGGAGGCAGCGGTAGGTGGAACCGCCGTACGTGACCGTGTCACCGGCCGCGTACACCTTGCCCGCCGTCCACGTGCCACCCGGCTCCGGCTCCCCCGGGCCGGGGCCGGGACCCGGGTCGGACCCGGTGGTCTTCAGAGTGAGGCCGTAGTTCGAGAGGATCGGGTTCAGCGGCTGGAAGTAGGTCGTGCCGCCGCTGGAGCAGTTGCCCGTGCCGCCCGAGGTGACGCCCTGCGCCTGGCTGCCGGAGATGTACGAGCCGCCCGAGTCGCCCGGCTCGGCGCACACGGTCGTCCGGGTCACGCCCGAGACCGTGCCCTCCTGGTAGGTGACGCTGGTGTTGTGCTGCTGGATCGTGCCGCAGTGCCAGCCCGTGGTGGAGCCGGAGCGGCAGACGGAGGCGCCGACCGGCTGCAGGACCGAGCCCGTGACCTGCACGTTCGCGCCGCCGGAGCCCTTCACGTACGGGGTCGAGGTCCAGCTGCTGTTCGCCGCGACCCACGCCATGTCGTTGCCGGGGAAGACCGACGCCTGGAAGCTGCCCTGCGCGACCTGGTTGAAGCCGCTGGTGGACTGCCCGGCGCGGCCGCAGTGGCCCGCCGTCGCGAAGCCCTGCGTGGTGCCCCGGGTCACCGGGAAGCCGACCGAGCAGCGGCCGCCGCCGCCCATGTAGTAGGCGTCACCGCCCCGGAGGTCGTACAGCGGGCGCGGGGCCTCGGCGGCCCGCACGGCGCGCACCAGCTCGCGCGGCACGCCGGTGGCCGCCGCGAGGCGGGCCGCGGCGCCGGGCCGGGTCTCCTCGACGACCAGCACGTTGGAGCGCACGTCCACGTAGCGCACCGGCGCGTCGGCGGTGGCGGCCCGGTCCAGGGCCTCCTTCGCCCGCTCCAGCGAGGCCAGGCCGTGGCCGACCAGCTCGGCGGTCGCCCCGGTCGCCCGGATGGTGGCGAGGTCGGCGGCGCGGGTGGTGGCCACGGTCAGGGAGCCGGACTCGGCCCCCGCGACCCAGGCGCCGGCGAAGGCGCCGCCGAGCCGCTGCCGGAGCCGGGCGGCGGTGGCGCCGGCCTCGGCCTCGTTCGCCAGCCGCTTCTCGGCCTGCGCCCGGGTCAGGCCCAGGTCGCGGCCCATGGCGGCGAGCAGCTCGGGCTGGGCCTGGCCGGCCCCGAGGGCCTGGGCGGCGTTCTGGGTGGACGGGGCGGGCTGCGCCGCGGTGGCGGAGCTGGCCTGGACGCCGGCCAGCACCATTCCGGCGGCGGCCAGCGCGGTACACGCCGCGCGGGCGTGTCGTCGGAGCATGGGGGTCTCCTCGGTCATCGGTGGGGGATCTGCCGAGAACCGTAGGGAGGATGGCTCGTTCCGGGGAGCTACCGTCCGGCCCCTCCCACCGCGTTATGGCCGACGCACCGACACGCGGTGAACGGGACACGACGATACGCCGCACGACGGACCGCGCCCACGGCGGGGTGCCGTGGGCGCGGTCCGGTGGGCGATCCCGTACGGGAAGGGGGAGAGCAGCTCGCTCTCGGGCGAACGTCCCGCTGTGGAACGGGGGTTGGGCCGCCCGTGGCCCGGTGGGCGTCCCGGTGCGGAAGCCGGTCGGGCCACACCCGTACGGAAGGGGCCCGGGCCGCTCGTGGTCAGACGGCGGCGCCGGTGCGGCCCGCGCTGCGGGAGAGCGCCTCCTCGTGGGCCGAGCGGGCGTGCGCCAGGACGGCCGGGGCGCGGCCCGCGGCCCGGCCCTCGGGGTGCCAGCCCAGGAGGTGGCGCCAGAGCAGCGGGGCGCCGGACAACGGCCGGGTCACGATGCCCGGGGTGGCCGGGAAGGTGGCCCGGCAGAGCCCCACCGCCCGGCCCACCTGCACCAGGTGGACGCAGGAGGCGGTGTCCGTCTCGTACACCCGGGCCGGGGTGAAGCCGGCCCGCACGCACGCGGCGGCGAAGCAGTCGCCGAAACAGCCGTCGCCGGGCACGTCCGTCCAGTCCTCCGAGGCCAGTTCGGCCAGTTCGACGTGGGCGCGCGAGGCCAGCGGATGGCCGGTCGCCAGCATCACGTACACCGGATCGCGGGCCACCTCCGTCCAGGCGAGCCGCCCCGCCTCGGGCGGCGAGCTCTCGCCGCAGACGCCGACGAGCGCGAAGTCGAGCCGGCCGGCCACCACCCCGCCCGCGACCTCCCGCTCCGACCACGAGGTGTACGTGGTCACCTGCGCCTCCTCCTCGGTCCGCGCGAGCCGGTCCACCAGCCCGCCGAGGAGCGGCCCGTGGGTGCCGCCGAGCCGGTAGCCCGACGCGCCCTCGCGGGCGAACCGGACGGCCTCCTCCTGGAGTTCGCAGACGGCGGGCAGCACCACCCGGGCCCGTTCCAGCACCAGATCGCCCAGCGCGGTGGCCCGCACCCCGTCCCGGCTGCGCTCGAACAGCGGCCCGCCCAGGGCCCGTTCGATCCGCTTGAGCTGGGCGCTCAGGGCGGGCTGCGCCAGACCCAGGGCGGTGGCCGCGCGGGTGAGGCTGCCCGCCTCGGCGATGGCCCGGACCGTCTTCAGGTGACGCAACTCCAAATCCATGAGCACAGCTTGACGCCCCGCCAGTGACAGGTCCAGACCAAGGAAAGGAGTATCGGGGACGGGACCGGTCCGGGATCCGCACCGCCCGCCGGCACCGGGCCGCCGACCCCGCCCGCCCGGACCGCCCGCACCCCCGTCCGTACCCGCCGCCGGAAAGCCCCCGCCCCCGTACTCGCCGCCGGAAAGCCGCCGCCCCCGCCCCGTGCCCACCGCCGGAAAGCCGCCGTTCCCGCCCCCCGTTCCCGCCGCCGGAGAGCCGCCGTCCCTGGTCCACCCGGGCGATCCGGCCGCACCCGCGGGGCCCGGCCGGTGTGCCCCCGCCCCCGACGGGGGACACGTCCCGACGACGGTGACAGCGGCGAACGGAGAACCCTGATGCTGATCGGAGTCCTCAAGGAGGCGGGAGCGGGCGAACGCCGGGTCGCGGCGACCCCCGCCACGGTCGAACGGATCCGCGCCCTCGGCTACGAGGTCGTGGTGGAACCCGGCGCGGGCGCCGGAGCCGGCTTCTCCGACCCCGCCTACGAGACGGCCGGCGCCCGCCTCGGCGACGCGACCGGCGCCGACGTGGTCCTCGGCGTCGGCGCCCCGCCCCCCGAACGCCTCGGCCGGCTCCGCCCCGGAGCCACCGTCATCGCCCTCTTCGCCCCCGCCGCCGACCCGGCCGCCGCCGCGGAACTCGCCCGCCACCCCCTCACCGTCCTCTCCCCGGACGCCGTCCCGCGCATCAGCCGCGCCCAGTCCATGGACGTCCTCTCCTCCATGGCCAACATCGCCGGCTACCGGGCCGTCGTCGAGGCCGCCCACGCCTTCGGCCGCTTCTTCTCCGGCCAGGTCACGGCCGCGGGCAAGATCCCGCCCGCGCAGGTCCTCGTCGCCGGGGCGGGCGTCGCCGGACTCGCCGCGATCGCCGCCGCCGGTTCCCTCGGCGCCGTCGTCCGCGCCACCGACCCGCGCCCCGAGGTCGCCGACCAGGTCCGCTCGCTCGGCGGCGAGTACCTGCCGGTCGCCCCGCCCGGCGAGGAGGCCCCGGCCGCCACCGGCTACGCCCGCGAGATGGACGACGCCTACCAGGCCCGCGAGGCCGAGCTGTACGCCGCCCGCTGCCGGGAGGCCGACGTCGTCATCACCACCGCCCTGATCCCGGGCCGCCCCGCGCCCCGCCTGATCACCGCCGCCATGGTCGCCGCCATGCGCCCCGGCTCGGTCATCGTGGACATGGCCGCCGCCAACGGCGGCAACGTCGAGGGCACCGTGCCGGGGGAGCGGACCGTCACGGAGAACGGCGTCACCCTCCTCGGATACACCGACCTCGCGGGCCGGCTGCCCGCCCAGGCGTCCCAGCTCTACGGCACCAACCTGCTGAACCTGCTCCGCCTGCTGACCCCCGGCGAGGACGGCGTCCTCGTCCTCGACCAGGACGACCCCGTCCAGCGCTCCGTCACCGTCGTCCTCGACGGCACGCCGGCCTGGCCGCCCCCGCCCGTCGCGGTCTCCGCCGCCCCCGCGCCCGCCGCCCCGGCCGCCCCGCCCGCGCCGGAGGAACGGCCGCCGTCCCCCCGCCGCCGCTTCGCCGCCGTCGCCCTCGCCGCCCTCGTCCTCTTCCTCCTCGTCGCCCTCGCCCCCGCCGCCCTCGTCCCGCACCTGACCGTCTTCGTCCTCGCCATCGTCATCGGCTACTACGTCATCGGCCACGTCCACCACGCCCTGCACACCCCGCTGATGGCCGTGACCAACGCGATCTCCGGCATCGTCGTCGTCGGGGCGATGCTCCAGATCGGCCACGGCGGACCGGTCGTCACCGCCCTCGCGGCGCTCGCGATCCTGCTGGCCGGCATCAACGTCTTCGGCGGCTTCGCGGTGACCCGCCGCATGCTCGCCCTGTTCCACAGGAGCTGACGTGACCGTGACCCACGCCGCCCAGGCGGCCCACCTCGTCGCCGCGCTGCTGTTCATCCTCGCGCTGGCCGGACTCTCCCGCCACGAATCGGCCCGGCTCGGCAACGCCTTCGGCATGCTCGGCATGGGCATCGCCCTCGTCGCCACCGCCGTCCTCGCCGCCGACCGGGGCCTCGGCGCCGGCGCCGCCGCCCTGCTCGCCCTCGCCCTCCTGGCCGGCGCCCTCGTCGGCCTCCACCGCGCCCGCGGCGTCGAGATGACCGGCATGCCCGAACTCATCGCCCTGCTGCACTCCTTCGTCGGCCTCGCCGCCGTCCTCGTCGGCTGGAACGGCTTCCTGGAGGTCGAACGCCACCCGGACGGCACCGAGGCCGCCGCCCTCGACGCGCTCGGCACCCTCGGCATCCACCACGCCGAGGTCGCCCTCGGCGTCCTCATCGGCGCGGTCACCTTCACCGGCTCCGTCGTCGCCCACCTGAAGCTCGCCGGCCGGATCGCGGGCCGGCCGCTCGTCCTCCCCGGCAAGAACGCCCTCAACCTCGGCGCCCTCGCCCTCCTCGCCGCCCTCACCGTCTGGTTCACCGCCGCGCCCGCCCTCGCGCCGCTGGCCGCCGTCACCGTCCTCGCCCTCGCGCTCGGCTGGCACCTGGTGGCGTCCATCGGCGGCGGCGACATGCCGGTCGTCGTCTCCATGCTCAACAGCTACTCCGGCTGGGCCGCCGCCGCCTCCGGCTTCCTCCTCGGCAGCGACCTGCTCATCGTCACCGGCGCCCTCGTCGGCTCCTCCGGCGCCTACCTCAGCTACCTCATGTGCCGGGCGATGAACCGCTCCTTCCTCGCGGTCATCGCGGGCGGCTTCGGCATCGAGGCCCCGGCGGCCCCCGGCACCGACCACGGCGAACACCAGGAGATCACCGCCGAGGCCGCCGCCGAACTCCTCGCCACCGCCCGCTCGGTCGTCATCACGCCCGGGTACGGCATGGCCGTCGCCCAGGCCCAGTACCCGGTCGCCGAACTCGCCGCCAAGCTCCGCGCCCGGGGCGCCGACGTCCGCTTCGGCATCCACCCGGTCGCCGGCCGCCTCCCCGGCCACATGAACGTGCTCCTCGCCGAGGCCAAGGTCCCGTACGACATCGTCCTGGAGATGGACGAGATCAACGGCGACTTCGCCCGCACCGACGTCGTCCTCGTCATCGGAGCCAACGACACCGTCAACCCGGCCGGCGCGGAGGCCCCCGGCAGCCCCCTCGCCGGCATGCCCGTCCTCACCGTCTGGGAGGCCGGCCAGGTCGTCGTCTTCAAACGCTCGATGGCCTCCGGTTACGCGGGCGTCCAGAACCCCCTCTTCTTCCGCCCCAACACCGCCATGCTCTTCGGCGACGCGAAGGACCGGGTGGAGGACATCGTCGCGGCCCTCTGACCCCCGCCCGGCTCCCCCGCCGGGGGACCGGGACGTGACACCATGGGCGGCCGCCCCGAGCCCGTACCCGAAAGGCCCCCGTGGACACCGAACTGCGCTCCGCGCTCGTCCTGATCACCGGCGTGATGGCGGCCGGGAAGTCCACCGTGGCCGAACTGCTGGCCCGGCGGCTCCCCCGCGCCGCCCACGTGCGCGGCGACGTCTTCCGCCGGATGGTGGTCTCCGGCCGGGAGGAGCTGACGCCCGAGGCGACCCCCGGGGCCAGGTCCCAGCTGGAACTGCGCCACCGGCTGTCCGCGCTCGTCGCCGACGAGTACGCGCGCCACGGCTGGACGGCGGTCGTCCAGGACATCGTCCTGGGGGAGGACCTGAGCCGGTACGTCGCCCGGCCGCGCACGCGCCCCCTGTACGTCGTCGTGCTCGCCCCCACCGCCACCGCCGTACGGAGCAGGGAGGACGGCCGCCCCAAGACCGGCTACGGCGGCGCCTGGACGGTCGAGGCCCTCGACCGCGCCCTGCGCGAGGACACCCCGCGCATCGGGCTCTGGCTGGACACGACGGAACAGACACCGGAGGAGACGGTCGAGGCGATCCTCGGCAACCTCCCCGCCGCCCTGGTCCGGGAGCCCTGAGCGCGAAGGAGAGAAAGGGGCGGAAGCGGACGGAACGGTCAGCCCAGGCGGGCCGCCGACCGGGCTCTTGGCATACTCCACCGGGCGGCCCACCCCGGTGGGAAGGTACGGAGGAGAGACGATGACGCGGCACGGGAGGCTGGGCGACCTGCTGGTCGCGCTGCGGTCCAGGGCGGGACTCGGGCAGGAGGAACTGGCGCGGGCCGCCGGGATCAGCGTCCGCTCCCTCTGCGACCTGGAGCGCGGCCGCACGCGCGGCCCGCAGCGGCGCACCGTGCGGGCGCTGGCCGCCGCGCTGCGCCTGGACGACGAGGACGCCGCCGCCCTGGAGACGTGCGCCGCCGACGGCCGCCACCGGCGGCCCGCCCCCGGACCCGCCCCCGCCAGGACGCTCTCCCTGCCCCGCCCGATCCCCGACTTCACCGCCCGCGACGAGGCCCTGGACCGCCTCGTGGCCCTCGCCTCCCAGCCGGAGCGGGCACCCCGCGTGCACCTGGTCACCGGCCGCCCCGGACTCGGCAAGACGACCTTCGCGACCCACGCCGCGCGGCGGCTCGCCCCGTACTTCCCCGACGGGCAGTACGCCCTCGACCTGCACGGCACCGGCGAGACGCCGCTCGCCCCCGCCGAAGCCCTGGAGCGCCTCCTGCTCGCCCTGGGCGTCCCCCACGAGACCGTCCCCGACGGCCTCGCCGCCCGCTCCGCGCTGCTCCGGGAGCGCTGCGCCGCCCGGCGGGCCCTGATCGTCCTCGACGACTGCGCGGGGGAGGAGCAGCTGCGCCCCCTCCTGCCCGGCGCGGGCGCCACCTGGGTCCTCGTCACCAGCCGGCAGGCGCTGAGCGGGGTGGCCGGGGCGCCGCACCGCGTCGACCTGCCGCTGCTGCGCCGCGAGGAGGCCGTCGACCTGCTCGGCCGCATCGCGGGGCGGCAGCGGGTCGGGGCGGAGGCCCAGGCCGCCCGGGACATCGCCGAACTCTGCGGCCTGCTGCCGCTCGCCGTCCGGGTCGTCGGCCAGCGCCTGGCCGCCCGGCCGGCGGAACGGCTGGCCAAGGTCCGCACGCTCCTGGAGTGCGAGCGGCGCAGGCTGGACACGCTCCAGACGGGCGACCTCGGGGTCCGGCCCGCCTTCGCGCTCTCGTACCGCGCGCTCGACCCGGCGGCGGCCCTCGTCCTGCGCCGGGCCGGTCTGGCGGACGGGCCCGGCTTCGGCGCCGCCACGGCGGCGGCGCTGGCCGGGACCGGCGAGGCGGCGGCCCGCCGCCACCTCGACCACCTGGTGGAGGCCGGACTGCTGCACCCGGAACCGGGGACCGGCCGGTACGCCTTCCACGACCTGCTGCGGCTGTTCGCCGCCGAGCGGGCGGCCCGGGAGGACGGCGAGGAGGCGTGCGCCGCCGCCGTGGCCCGGTGCGACCGGTCCCTCCTGGCGAAGGTCACGGTCTTCGGCCTCCGGTTCGACCCGGACTTCCAGGACCCCGCCGGGGAGGACGCCGAGCGGGCGCGGACGGAGGCACAGCGGTGGCTGGGGGCCGAGCGGTACGCCTGGATGCCCGCCCTGGGACGCGCCGCGCGCGACGGCCGGCACCGCGAGGTGGTGGAGACCGCGCGGGCCCTGCACTGGTTCTCCGACCTGGTCCCGCACTGGCCCCAGTGGACCGAACTCTTCCGGACGTCGTCCTACTGCGCCCGCGAGCTCGGCGACCGTTCCGCCGAGGCCGCCCACCTGAACTTCCTGTCCTGGGCGCACACCGTGTGCGAGCAGGACCCGACGGCGGGACTGCGCTGCGCGGACACGGCGCTGCGGATCGCCCGCGAGGCCGGCGACCGGCTGGAGACGGGCTGGGCCCTCGGCTACGGCGCCGCCGCCCTCCGCCGGCTGGGCCGCGTCGACGACGCGGTCGTCCGCTTCCGGGAGGCGGTGCGGGTCCTCCGGCCCGACCGGTCGGTCGCCGCCCGCCGCGCCCTGCTGGCCCTGCTCAACACCCTCGGGCACTGCCTGCGGGTGAGCGGCCGGGTGGGGGCGGCCGTGGCCGTGCGGCGCCAGGGGCTCGACATCCTGGCCTCCCTCGACCCGCGCGCCCTGCCCCCGCACTCCGTCACCGAGGGCTTCTACCTGCGGGAGATGGGCAACGACCACGCGCTGCTGGGCCGCCACCAGGAAGCGGTGCGCCACCTGAGGGCGGCCGTCCGGCTGCTCGACGAGGGCCGGGCCCCGGTACGGGCCGCCGAGGCCCGGCTCGACCTCGGCCTCCTGCTCACCGGCGAGGGCCGGCGCCACGACGCCCTGCCCGTCCTGCGCGAAGCGGCCCGGGAACTCGGGGCGGCGTGCCACCCGCTGTACGGAAGGGCGAAGGAGGCCCTGGAGGAGGCGGAACGGCCGCCGGGCCCCTGAACGGCGCGCCCGCGCCGGGGCGGCGGACCGGCGGAACCGGCAGAAGTACCGGCGCTACTTCCTCCGGTTCCCCGCCGGTCGCCGCCCGGTTTTCCGGTGCCCGGCCGCGAGGGCCTACCGTCGTCCAGCCGTTCACGACTTCCCGGCCGGCCGTATCCCCCCACCGCACTCGGCCCCGTGCCGGGCCCGGCGGGGCCGGGTCCGGCCGGACCGTTCGTTTCCACCTGGAGCCTCAGCCATGGAGTTCCGCCTCCTGGGCACCGTCTCGGTCGGTGCCGCCTCGGGCGACCTCGACCTCGGTCCCGTCAAGCGACGCAGCCTGCTGGCGGCGTTGCTGCTGCGCTGCAACCTGCCGGTCCCCGTCGACCACCTCACCGACGCGATGTGGGAGGACGAGCCGCCGCCGCGCGCCCGCGGCGTCGTGCAGGGGCACGTCTCGCGGCTGCGCACCCTCCTCGCCGAGTCCGAGGCCGAGGCGTACGGCATCCAGCTGGTCACGCAGGGGACGGCGTACGTGCTGCGCTGCCCGGAGAGCCTGCTGGACCTGCACCGCTTCACCGAGCTGATCTCGCTGGCCTCGGCCCAGCCGGAGCCGCACGACGCCGCCCTCATGTACCAGGAGGCCCTGGCGCTCTGGCAGGGACCGGCGCTCACGGGCGTGCTCCTCAGCCCGCCCCTCCAGACCGCGGCCCAGGAGCTGGAGGACCGCAGGCTGGAGGCCGTGACGAAGCTGGCGGACTGCTGGGCCACGCTGGGCGAGCACGCCCGCGCGGCCTCGGTGCTGCGCCCGGAGGCGGAGGCGTACCCGCTGCGCGAGTCGCTCTCGGCCGCCCTGGTCCGCTCCCTGTACCTGGCGGGGCGGCGCTCGGAAGGGCTCGACTGGTTCCACCGCACGCGCAGGATCCTCTCCGAGGAGCTCGGCATCGACCCCAGCCCCGACTTGTCCGCCGCCTACGTCATGGCGCTCCAGGCGGAGACCCGCCTCCCGGCCGCCCCCGCCGCCCCCGCCCCCGCCGACGACGACGAGGCCGAGCCCCCGGCGCCGGCCCCCCGCGGCGAGGCGGACCTGCTGCCCCGCGCGCCGCGCGGCTTCCTCGGCCGGAAGGACGAGCGGGCGCGGCTGACCGCGCTCGCCGACGCGGCGCCCGGCGTCGTCCTGGTCACCGGACCGGCGGGAGCGGGCAAGAGCGCCCTCGCGGTCCGCTGGGCGCACGACGAGGCCGCCCGCTTCCCCGACGGGCGCCTCTACGCCGACCTGCGCGGCGAACCCGGCGAACCGGCGCCGACCCCGCACACCGTCCTGCGCGACTTCCTGCGCGCCCTCGGCGTGCCCCCGCAGGACGTCCCCGACGGCGCGGCCGGGGCGGGCGCCCTCTTCCGGCGGCTCTGCGCCGACCTGAGGCTCCTCGTCGTCCTCGACAACGCGCCGGCCTCCGCGCAGGTGCGCCCCCTGCTGCCCGACGGCCGGAACTGCCTGACGGTGGTGACCAGCACCCGCAGGCTCGGCGGCCTGGTCTCGTCCGACCAGGCCCGCCGCCTCCCCCTGGAGCCCCTCGCCGGTCCCGAGAGCCGTACGGTCCTGGCCTCCGGCGCCGGAGCCGCCCGGATCGACGCCGACCCCGGCGCGGCCGACGAGCTGACCGCCCTGTGCGCGGGGCTGCCGAGCGCCCTGCGGGCCGTCGCCACCCGTCTGGCCGACGCACCGGAACGCCCCCTCCGCGACATCGCCGACGAACTCGCCGACCCGGACCGCCGGCTCCGCCTCCTCGACGTGGAGGACTCCGGCCTGCGCACCGCGCTCGCCCGCTCCTACGAGGCGCTGCCCCCCGACACGGCCGCCCTGCTGACCGCCCTGGCCCGCCACCACGCCCCCCGGACGGACCCGGCCGCGGCCGCCGCGCTCACCGGGACCACCGCCTACCGGGCGGAGGACGGCCTCGACGTCCTGACCGACGCCCACCTGCTCGTCCGCACGGCCCCCGGCCACTGGGAACTCCCCGACCTCGTCCGCCTGTACGCCCGCGAGGCGCAGCCCCTCCTCCCCGCCCCGGCGGACGTCGTTCCCCTCCCGCCCCTGTTCCTCGTCGGCCGCCCCACCGAGGAGGAGCCCCACCCGGCCCCGGCCACCGACGCCTGACCGCGCCCGGACGGCGAAACGGGGTGCGAACCCCCGCCGCCGGGGACTACAACGGCCCGATGACCGTCTTCTTCTGCTCCAGGTGCGGCACCGGGATCACACCGGAACTCACCGCGCTCGCCGCCGTCCCCGAGGTCTTCGCCGACGGGCGCGACCGGGACCGGAAGACGCGCCGGGCGCCCTCCACCGTCCCCCGGGGCCACTACGCCATCGACCCCGACCCCTGGGCGCGCAGCGGCCGGCGGGCCCCGGAGCCGGACCGGCCCCGGGGCCCCCGTGTCCACCGCGCCGACGGCCCCGCCGCCCCGGCCGACCCCCGGCACACCGTCCTGCTCCACCCCGACGACGCCCCCGCCCTCCGGCCGCTCCCCGGCAACCGGAACGGCACCGGCTGCTGCGGCCCCTCGGGCGACGAGGGCCCCAACCGCGCCTGCCCCTGCGGCACCCCGATCGCCACCCCCGCCGCCGACTGCCTGGGCCCCTACGAACTCCACCTCGACCCCGTCCGGACCCACGCGTTCTCCCCGGAGCCGGGACACGACCCGATGTAAACTGTGGGGATAGCCCTTGACCTGCGAAAACGCAGGCAGGGAGCCTCCCGTCGGGAGTGTTCTCGACGCTGCGCACGCTGTTCGGATCGAAGAACCAGGGCTGCCGGCGCGGAGGAGGCTCCCGCTCAGCAGCCGACGGCGTCAGCGGCAGGCGCCTTCCCCGAAGGTCGCGTGGGAGACGTAGAAGGCGAGCATGTCCGGGCCGGGCGGCGGCAGGTCCTCGGTTCCCGGAAAGACCACGGGCGGCTCCGGATCCGGAGCCAGCGTGAGGCGGACGCAGTACTCGGTGCCGGTGTCCTCGGTGCCGACGGTATAGCCGCCGTCTTCCTCCCCGCGTGTCTCGATGCCGTGCCCGGGTCCGATACCGCTTCCCCGGATCGCCTCGGCGATCAGGAGCCCATGGTCGCCCGCGAGGCTCGTGTAGTGCCTCTTTCCGTCCAGCTCCGCGACGCCCCGGTGGACGGCGTCGCGGAGCTCGCCCTCGCTCCACGTCGATCCGGCACGCATGCCGAACAGTCCGCCGAGCGCGAGGAGCGACGCCAGGACGATCAACGCGAGACCGGCCGGGTTGCGGTGGTTGTAGACGTACCGGCCGGTTCCCCAGCCGCTCCTGACGAAGACCGGCTCCTCACTCACCGGGACTCCGATCCGGGACCAGCCCGATCCGGCCCCTGCGCAGGGCGGTCACGCGCAGCCGGCGATGCGTGCGAGGTTCGTGGCCGCCTCCCGGACGATCGCCGCGCTGTTGCGGATCGCGGTGTCGCGGTCGACGAGGCCCTCCTTCTGCTCCTCGCCCTCCTTCGAGGGCGCGAGGAAGGTCACCGTGATGTACGGGGCGGTCGAGCCCATGCGGGCGGCGCAGCCTTCGGGCAGCACGGCCCTGGCCTGCTCGGGGAGCGCCCAGCCCTTGAATCCGGAACCGAGGGGGACGGAGTCCTTCCGGGGGCCGGAGTCGCGCCGCTCGTCCGCGATGACCAGGTTGAAGATTCCCCGGCGGGAGTCACCGCCGGGGTCGGCGCGCATCACGCCGCACGTCTTGAACACCGCCTCGTCCGTGCCCTTGCCCTTGCTCCCCCACTCCTCCGCGCTGACCTCGCCCCCCTTGCCGTCGTCGATCAGCTCGGCCGTCTCCCGACTGAGCGCCCCGGAGCACAGGGTCCGAGCCGCCGGAGGCTTCTTCTCGCCGCCGGGCCAGAGACCTGCCGTCACGACCGCCGCCCCGGCGATGCCGAGCACGATGGTCAGCGGCAGCCACTTCTTGTGCATCGGTCACTGTCCCATCGACTTGTCGGCGTCTTCCATGCCGTTCTGGTACCACTGCTCGGTGATCGTCTGAAGGTGGTCCTCGAACTCGCCGGGGCTCGCGTCCAACTCGGCCTCCGTCAGACCGCGATGCGTCGCCATCCCGCGCAGCATGCCGTACATCTGCCTCTGGCCCTCGTCGTAATGCTTGATCATGTTCTCGCGGGTCGCGGCGTCGACCTTGGCGTTCTCGTTGTTCAGGTTCCCGCTCAGACCCCAGTCGATCGCGCGCTGGACTCCGTCGCCGAGGATCGGGACAGGAGTCAGGATCCCGCCGTAGACGTGATAGTTGACCATCTTGTTCCAGTTGTTGGCGTCCTTCTCCGCCTGGCCCAGGTCGTAGATGACATCACCGCGCACGCCGTCGAGGTGCCCGAGCACCGACGCGGACTGCTTGACCCAGGCCCGCAGTTCCGGATCTTCCCTGCGGAAGGAATCCTCCGGGAAGCGTGCGAGCCCCTCGCCGATCACCGCGGTCTGCGAACCGTGAACGGCCTTGAAGGCGTTGGGGTCCTCGGCCATGGAGCGGATGATCCGAGTGAGGTCGCCGCGGTCGATCTCCAGCTGGTTGAAGTCGGTCGGGCCGTCCATCTTCTTGCCGAGGATCTGGTGCACGTCAGCGCCGTAGTCGGCGATCATGTCGGCCATCGGCAGCCGCATGGAGACGGGAACGGCACTCTGATCGGTCCTGAGTTCCTTCGTGTACTCGCCCATCACCCGCTCGAAGATCGCGACCTCGGCGCCGTCGTGATGCGATGGCACCGGGTGCATCGGTGAGCCGGGGACACGGCCGGTGGCGGCGGCCTCCAGCGCGAGACCGAGTTCGGCTCGGGCCGAGCTGTACTGCAGCTCCTCCGGCATCTTGCTCTCGACACTGCCGCCGGGCCACTTCCGGTCGTCCAGGAAGTACTTCAGGTTGTCGGTGGTGTTCGGGTCGAAGTAGTGGGTCGAGGCGGACGGGTTGAGGCTCATGGCGTTCAACAGGCCCCTCATCGGGTCCTCCTGAGTGCCCTTCCAGCCCTTCATGTAGTCGCCGTACGGGTCGTCCGTGTGCGTCTCCCAGTCCCGGATGGTGTCGGCGACCTCCGTGAGGAAAGCCTCGCTGTACACCGGATCGCCCTCGTCCTTCCGCCAGGGCGAGGACTTCTCCCCGGGGTCCTTGTTCGGGTCGTAGACCGGAGGGCCGTCGTTGTCCGCGGCCATCAGCTTGGTCAGCGCGCTGAGCCCCGCCGCTCCGCCGCCCAACTGCCCCGGGTGCTGGTTCGGAAGGCCGTTGCCGTCGCGGGCCACGGCGATGAGGCGGTCGGTCCAGGCGGAGGTGACACCGCCCGGGGAGCCGAGCGGCGAATCGGGTCCTGTCGCGGTGGCGAGGCTCCCGGACAGCGCTCGGTAGAGGCGGGCGTCGGTCGCGGAGAGCCGGCCGTCGCGTCCGCCGTGCTCCAGACTGCCGGCGAGCAGAAGCACGGCCTCCTGCTGCTCCCGGCCATGGAAGCTGAGGTTGGTCATGAGCTCGGCGGAGAACGCCGGCGACCCCTGGCCTTCCTCCACGAGCTTCAGCAGCCGCTCGCGCTCCTTGTCGTCGAGGTGCTCCCAGCGGGCGTAGAGCTTGGCGGCCTCCCGGCCGTTCTCCGCCTGCTGCCTCTCCTCCTCGCGCAGCTTCTTCGCGTCGGCGATGCCTCCGAGGTCGGTGCTGCCGAAGTCGTTCGGATGGTTCTTGATCAGTGCGCGCAGGCCCCAGGCGCAGAGTTCGTCCGCCTCGGCGGCCCGCTTCAGAATGCCCTCGATCTTGCCGCGCAGCGCCTCGAACTGCGCCTCGGTGGCCACCGGTTCCGTACTGCCGGCCGACCGGCGGTCCGGGTGGACGCGGTGGCTGATCACGCCATTGGGGTAGATGGTGATGCCCGGCGGGGGGTTCTCGTACGTCAGCTTCAGGTCGTCCTGTGCCGACTTGAGCAGGGTGTGGGCATCCTGGAGGAGGTCACGGACGGACTCGGCCTCGGTGACAGCGTCACCGAATTCCTTTGCCGTCTTCGTGACGAACTCCTTCGTCACCGAGGCGTTCTCACCCCGCCAGGTCGACTGGTCCGCCTTCGTCTTCATCGCTGCCGCCTCCGTCTTGAGGGCGTTCAGCTTGGAGATCATCTCGCTCCACTGGGTGACCGCGGTCTGCGCCGGGCCCAGCTTGGCGTTCAGGAGCTGTTCGAACGAGGGCATGAAGGGGCTCCTTACCGGAAGAGCTGGCTGATCTTGGACGCCGGTACGGCACCGTCGTCGCCGGGCGCTACCGGGCCGATGATGCGTACCTGTGCCGCGATCCAGTCGTCGTCTGCCTGCGCGGACTTCTTCGTGAAGTTCAGGTGGTTGGAGATGTGCGCACATGCCTGGAGCAGGGTCCTGACCTGTGTCTCCCAGGTCTTGTTCACCTCGCTCAGGGCGGCACCGGCGTCGAAACCGTCGCCCTTCAGCCCGCTCGCCGCGGTCTCGCTCGCCTCGCCGGCGTGTTTCCCACCCGTCTGGAGCCGGTTGAACAGTCCGTATGCGGCGTGGCCGATCGCACCCAGGTCGTCGTCCTCGATGACGTAGTCCGCCGACCCCTTCGCCGGCGTCGAACCGCCGGCCTGGTTCAGTCTCATGGCGGCGGCCGTCTTGGCCGCAGCCCACTCGTCCTCGAACGACATCGTCGCCACCCCCGTGTCTTGACGGTCGGAATCGCACGGTCGGCCATGGGCGTCACACAGGGCCCACAGGCCGAGCAGGAGTAATTGATCATACATACGAGCGATTTCGGTCTGGTCGGCCTGCGGCCGGCCCTGAACGCTCGGCGGTGGTTCCGCCACTTGCCGCAGAAGAGCCGGTTTCGCCCAGTCGGGGGTTGCTGCCGGGCGGTCCGCACCGTTCTGGGGTTTCCGGCGGTGTGGAGCGCCTCGTGTGCGCACGGAGCATGCGCCGCCGTATCGCGAGAGTGATGGTGGTCACGGGGGCTCTCGTGGGCGTACTGCGTAGGCTTGCGAGGTGGTCGCGGTGGCGCCGGGGCGGGAGTGCGCAACTCTCCGGCATTGCCGGTACGGCGTCAGGAAAGTCGGCAAGTGGTCAGCGTGAGTCCTGGGGAGCCCGGGAGGAGCCGCTGGGATCCGCGACTCGTTGTAGGGTGAAGAAATAGCCCTTGACCTGCAAAAACGCAGGCAGGGAGCCGATGTTCAGGAGTGCCTCGATGATACGAACGATCTTCAAGTCCAAGATTCACCGCGCCACCGTCACCCAGGCCGACCTGCACTATGTCGGGTCCGTCACCGTCGACGCCGATCTGCTGGACGCCGCCGATCTGCTGCCCGGTGAGCTGGTGCACATCGTGGACATCACCAACGGGGCCCGTCTGGAGACCTACGTCATCGAGGGCGAGCGCGGTTCCGGCGTCGTGGGGATCAACGGTGCCGCCGCGCACCTGGTGCACCCCGGTGACCTGGTGATCCTCATCAGCTACGCGCAGATGGACGACGCCGAGGCGCGCGGGTACGTGCCGCGCGTCGTGCACGTCGACGGTCGCAACCGCATCGTGGAACTGGGCGCCGACGCCTCGGCGCCCGTGCCCGGCAGCGACACCGTGCGTCCGCCGCACGCGGTGCCGGCCGCGATCTGACCGACCGAGGGAGCACACCGCATGGCCGAGGAGCAGCGGGGAGCCGCGCCGACCATCCGCGACGACCGGGAGAAGGGGCGCCTGGAGGCGTACGCCGACGGGGACGTCTTCGCCGGGGTGATCGTCTACTTCGCGCTCGACGAGGCGCCGCACGCGCTCGTCGCCGTGCACACCGTCGTCGAGGCCGACCATGAGGGCCGGGGCATCGCGGGCGCGCTCGTCCGCGAGTTCTACGCCCTCGCGGCCCGCGACGGCGTCCCCGTCGTGCCGCTCTGCCCGTACGTCGTGAAGTGGGCCGCCCGGCACCCCGAGGAGGCCCCGGAGCCGCCCGCCGAGGTGGTCCGCGCCGCCGAGCGGCAGCTCGCCGCCACGCCGGGACTCTGGTGACCCGGGGTCCGTCCGGCCCCTGACGCCGGACCCGGCGGAAGCGGCCGGACGGACCCCGGCGGCACCTCCCGGGACACGCCGCCCGGGAGGTGCCACCCTGGGAGGGGAGACCGGGGGGCCGTCGACCGGGAGGTCCGCCATGACCCAGCCGTACCCCGACCCGCTGCCGCCCTCGCCGATCCCCTCCCCGGTGCCCGCGCCGACACCGGTGCCGCCGCCGAGCCCGGTGCCCGTGCCGCCCGAACCGCCCCTGCCCGGTCCGCCGCAGCCCGGCGGCCCGGTCCCGGACCCCGAACCGCAGCCGCAGCCCGGCCCCGCCGGACCGGCCGGGCGCCGCTGACCGTCCCGCACCGCGGACCCCCGCACCGCGCTGACCGGCGGACTTCACCGACCGGCTTGTCACACAGTGTGCGATCCCCGTAACTTGGGGCGCCGTCGCTGTGTTCAAGGGGGGCCCATGGCCGTACGCGGACGTCACCGCCGCCACCAGCCGAGCCGGATCAACCGCGCCTCGCTCACCGTCACCGCCGGAGGAGCCGGCCTCGCCCTGCCGCTCGTCGGCGCCGGGGCCGCCCAGGCCGCCTCGCTCGACGTCTGGGAGAAGGTCGCGGGCTGCGAATCCTCCTCCAACTGGCAGATCAACACGGGGAACGGCTACTTCGGCGGCCTCCAGTTCACCCAGTCGACCTGGGAGGCGCACGGCGGCCGCGAGTTCGCGCCCCGCGCGGACCTGGCCTCCAAGGACCAGCAGATCGCCGTCGCCGAGCGCGTCCTCAAGGGGCAGGGACCGGGCGCCTGGCCCGCCTGCGGCCCCCGCGCCGGGCTCGCCCGGGGCGGCCCGGCCCCGGAGACCGCCCCCTCCGGGGGCAACGACGTGAAGGCCGCCTCGCTGCCCGCGCAGCGCGCCTTACCCCAGGAGGCGCCGCACCGCGCCGGACCGACCACGGTCCCCACCGTGCGCGAGATGTACACCGTCACCCCCGGCGACTCGCTCTCCGCCATCGCCCGCGACGAGCGGGTCGGCGGCGGCTGGCAGCGCCTGTACGAGATCAACCGGAAGGTCGTCGGCGGCGACCCCGACCTGATCCATCCCGGCCAGCGCCTCACCCTGCGCATCGCGGCCCCGGCCAAGCCGGACCCGAAGCCCACCGCGAAGCCCGCCCCCAAGCCGCCGACCGACGCGAAGCCCCCGCTGCCCGCGAAACCGGCCGTCGAGCCCGCCGCCCACCGGCCCCCGGCCGCGCCCCAGGCGAAGCCGCAGACGAAGCCCACCGCGCAGCCCCAGGCGAAGCCGGCCGCGAAGCCCGCGGCCAAGCCCCAGAGCACGCCGCAGGCCAAGCCCCCGGCCGCCAAGCCACAGGCCAAGCCCGTCGCCAAGCCCGCCGCGAAGCCCGCGCCCAAGCCCGCCGCCAAGCCGGCCGGGAGCGGCTACTCCGCACCGGTCCAGGCCGGCACCGGCACCCGGTACGGCAAGCCCGGCTCCTCCTGGTCCAGCGGCTATCACACCGGCGTCGACTTCCCCGTCCCCACCGGCACCACCGTCACGGCGGTCTCGCACGGCCGGATCGTCTCCGCGGGCTGGGCCGGCGCGTACGGCTACCAGATCGTCGTCCGCCACGACGACGGCCGCTACAGCCAGTACGCCCACCTCTCCGCCGTCTCCGTCCGGGAGGGCCAGCGGGTGACCGGCGGCCAGCGGATCGGCCGCTCAGGATCGACCGGCAACAGCACGGGACCGCACCTCCACTTCGAGGTGCGCACGGGTCCCGGGTACGGCTCCGACATCGACCCGCTCGCCTACCTCAGGGCCCGCGGCGTCCCCATCTGACCCGGTCGCCCCGCCCGTCCCGTCCGTCTCGTCCGCCCCGGCCGGGCTCCCCGCCCCGGTGCGGGCGAGCCGGTCGAGGGTCAGCTCCACCAAGCCGCCCGCCGCGACCGCGCCGCACACCAGCGCCGCGACCGCGCCCGCCGCCCCGTACCGGAAGCCCTCCCCGAAGAGGGTGAGGCCGACGGTGGCGGCCACCACCGGATTGACGACGGTGACCGTCGCCAGCGGCGCCGCGAGCCCCGCGCCCCGGTAGGACGCCTGGGAGAGCAGCAGACCCGTCACCGCGAGCGCCGACAGGACCAGCGCGGACCCCCACTCGGCGAAGGGGGCCGCCGCCGTCCACTCCTCGGCGACCGCCTTGGTGAAGACCGACGCCACCCCGAAGGCGACGCCCGCGCCCGCCGCCAGCGCCACCGCCCGCAGCGCGGACCGGCCCGCGAGCCGCGCCAGGACGAACAGCCCGGCGACCGTGCCGAAGGCGATCCCGGCCAGCAGCCAGCGCTCCCCGTCGCCGGGGACCCGGCCCGCGCCGCCGCCCGTCACGCTCAGCAGCCCGGCCAGCCCCGCCGTGGCCATCACCGCCCCGTGCCACGCCCGCCGCCCGGCCCGGCGCCCCGCGAACAGCGCGGCCATGGGCAGCGCGCACACGATGGTCAGCGCGCCCAGCGGCTGGACCAGACTGAGCGGCCCGTACGCGAGGGCCGCCACGTGCAGCGTCGCGCCCAGGCCGCTGAGCAGCACGGCACCCCACCACACCGGGTTGCGCAGCGGCGCGTAGGCCGGCCCGCCGGCGACCGCCGCCACCCGTTCCTGCACGATCGCCGCGCCCGCGTAGGCGACCGCGGAGACGAGGGAGAGGACGACCGACCACAGGAGGGGACTCATACCCTCCACGATCGCGCGCCGGAGCCCTCCCGTCGTCGTACCAGAGGATTCCCCCGGTGGTACCGCCGACGCGGTACGCGCCCCGCCCGTACTCCGGAAGTCGTACGACGTCCCAGGTCAGAGCGGGTATAAGCGGGGCGAAAGGGGTGGCGGGGGCGGTACGGCCCGGACCGCCGCCCGCACCGGGAGAGCCGCAATCCGAGCCACCCGCCCCTGTGCCCGGTCCACTTTGGCCCCCGCCCCCGGACCGTCTCCCCGCCCTCCCCGGACCGCCTCCGTGCCCCCGTCCCGCCCGGACCCGTCTCCGTCCCCCGGCCTCCCAGTCCGTCTCCGTCCCCCCCGTCCCCCCCCCGTCCCCCCCCGTCCCCCCCCCGGCCCCCCCCAGGCCGTCCCCGGGCCGTCCGCCCGTGCGGGATACGGTGGGCGTGTGCCGTCGGAGCCGTACCGGGGGCGGGGAGCGAGGGGGAGCGGTGGAGTCCGAGGGGAACGCGATCGGGGCCGGCTTCGTGGGAGGCTTCTTCGCCCTGCGGACCGGCCGGCCCCCGGCCGGCGGCGGCCACCGCCCGCTCGCCCGGCTCTACAGAGGCGGGGACGCGGACGGGCCCCTGCACGCGCGCGTGGACCTCGTCGCCGCCCGGCTCGGCGCCCCCGAGCGGCGCGTCGGCGCCTCCGTCGCCCACCTCGGCCTCGCCGCCCGCCTCTGGTCCACCGCCCTCGGCCCCGCCGCCCTGCACGGCCGCTTCCCCGTCCTCGACCCGGCCGACCTGCACTGGGACGGCGCCCTGAGCTCCCCCGACGACCTGTGGTGGTCCGGGACCGGCACCCGCCCCGCCACCGTCGCCGCGCTCCGCGAGGCCGTCCAGGAGGCCCATCTCGTCCCGCTGCACGCCGCCTTCGCCCGTGACGGCCGGATCTCGCCCCGGCTGCTGTGGGGCAACGCCGGCTCCGCGCTCGCCGGGGCGCTGCGCGAACTGCTCCGCTGGGCCCGCGCCGAGGACCGCCCTGACGCCGCCGAGCGGGCCGCCGCCCTGGTCCGGGGCCTCTTCGACCACCCCGACCTGGCCCGCACCGTCCGCGGCCCCGCGCTCCGCCGCACCAGCTGCTGCCTCTACTACCGCTGCCCCTCCGGCGGCCTCTGCGGCGACTGTGTGTTCGACCACGCTCCCCGAACGGGTTTGGAGCGGCGGCCCCCCGCTCCGTAAAGTTGCTCCTTCACGAACCCCGGCGGTAGCCCGCCCGCGAGCGATCGAGGAACGACGAAGGCCATGACGGTGACAGAGGAGACCCAGGAGTACGGGCCGGGCATCGACCCCGAGCGCCTGGCCGTCTGCCTGAGCGTGCTCGACGAGCTCGACGAGATCGACGTCGACCACCCGGACGCCATCGCCGTCCGCCGCGCCACCGCCGGCGTCTACCGGACGGTCAAGCAGCGCCGCCGGCAGGAGCGCCGGGCGGCCAAGACGGCCCACGACCGGTCGGTCACCGAGGCCACCGCGACCGGCTCCGCCCAGCGCATCGACGACGAGACCGAGGGCCTCCTGCCCTCCTCCGTCACCGAGGCCGGCCGGATCGCGGGCATACTCCAGCGCCCCCGGTCCTGCTACACCTGCAAGACCCGGTACGTCGAGGTCGACTACTTCTACCACCAGCTCTGCCAGGACTGCGCGGCCCTGAACCGCTCCAAGCGGGACGTCCGCGCCGACCTCACCGGCAAGCGCGCCCTGCTCACCGGCGGCCGGGCCAAGATCGGCATGTACATCGCGCTGCGGCTGCTCCGCGACGGCGCGCACACCACGATCACCACCCGCTTCCCCAAGGACGCCATCCGCCGCTTCAAGGCGATGGAGGACTCCGCGGAGTGGATCCACCGCCTGGAGGTCGTCGGCATCGACCTGCGCGACCCGGGCCAGGCCGTGGCCCTCGCCGAGCAGGTCGCGGCGGCCGGACCGCTGGACATCCTGATCAACAACGCCACCCAGACCGTGCGCCGGCTGCCGTCCGCGTACGCGGCCCTGGTCGACGGCGAGGGCGCGCCGCTGCCCGCCGGTGAGCTGCCCGCCCACCACGTCATCGGCGCCTTCAACTCCGGCGCGGTCGACGGCCTCGCCGCGCTGCCCGTCGGCACCAGCGGTCTGGACGCCCAGAAGGTCGCCGACCTCGCCCTCGTCGCGGGCAACGCGAGCCTGGAGCAGTACACCGCGGGCACCGCCATCGACGCGGGCGGGCTGCTGCCGGACGTGGTGGAGAGCAACACCTGGGTGCAGACCATCGACCAGATCTCCCCGGTGGAGCTCCTGGAGACCCAGCTCTGCAACTACACCTCGCCGTTCATCCTGATCAGCGCCCTGCGCCCGGCGATGGCCGAGGCCGCCGCGAAGGCCGCGAGCGGGCGGGCGTACGTCGTGAACGTCTCCGCGATGGAGGGCGTCTTCTCCCGCGGCTACAAGGGCGCCGGGCACCCGAACACCAACGCGGCCAAGGCCGCCATGAACATGGTGACGCGGACCAGCGCCCAGGAGATGTTCGAGGCGGACAAGATCCTGATGACGTCGGTGGACACCGGCTGGATCACCGACGAGCGCCCGCACTTCGACAAGCTGCGGCTCGCCGAGGCCGGCTTCCACGCCCCGCTCGACCTGGTCGACGGCGCCGCCCGGGTCTATGACCCGGTGGTGCGCGGCGAGGCCGGCGAGGACCTGTACGGCGTCTTCATGAAGGACTACGCCCCCGGCAACTGGTGACCCCGGCGGGCCCGGATTCCCGGCCGCCGGCACCGCACGAGGAACGCCCTCTCCCTCCGGAGGGGGCGTTCCTCGTATTTTCTTCACCCGAACGCGTCACACTTTCGAGCCCGGTAGAGCGCATGCGTGCTCATTTGGTTACTCTGATGTCCACGGTCGGCCACCGGGGCGACACACCTCCGCCCCACAGCCGGCCAGGGGACTGGCCGTCCACCTCGGCCGCGGTCCCGCCCGAGGAAAACGGCGCCACCGCGACCGAACGGTTCCACGACCCCATCTGAACGCGACACGAAGGAGTGCGCGGTGACCCCCGAACTGACCAAGCAGGAGACCCGCCCGGCCCCGGCCACCGAACGGCGGCGGCGCGACGGCGAACTGGGCAGCCTGGAAGTCTGGGCCCGCTCGGCCCCGATCCGGCTCGCCGGCTACGAGGACGACCTGGCCGAGCCCCACATCCTGCCCGGCATCGACTGACCGGCGCGGGGCCGCACGGCCCCCGGTGCCCCCGGCCCCTTCCCGGACCGGGGGCACCGGCGCGTCCGCGTCACCGCCGCAGCCGGGTCGGCGGCAGGTACTCCCCGACCAGGGTCCGCCGCCACCACGCGCCGGTCGTCCGCAGCTCCCGCCAGGTGGTGAAGCGGTACCGGTAGCGCAGGGCGCGGACGTACACGGGCGGGGCGCCGGGGAACGGGTCGTGCGCGAGCAGCCGCAGGGTGTCCCGGTCCCCGGCGAGCAGCCGCTCCACGAAGGGGCCGAACCACGCGCGCGTACCCGGGGGAGAGCGCCGCGAACCACATCAGCCAGTCGAGCCGCCGGTGGTACGGGGCGACCTGGCGGGGCCGCCGGTACGGGTCCCCCGGCTTGCCCTTGAAGCCGTACTCCCGCCACACCGCCCCCGGGCCCGGCTCCGGCGCGTCGGTGCCCTCCACCACGATCTCCTCCCGGACCCGGCTCACCGTGCCGAAGGCGCCGTACGTGTTGACCAGGTGGAAGGGGTCGTACGAGCGGTTCATGACCTGGTTCCGGGAGAGCAGGTTGAGCACCGGGCGGCGGCTGCGGACCAGGACCAGGACCGCCACCGCGAGGACCAGGGCCGCGTACCACGGCGGCGGGTCCGGGCGGAGGTGCTCCCCGGAGGGGCCGGGGACGGGGAGGCCGAGGGCGGACGGGTCCAGGGCGGAGGCGGCGAGCACGATCGTCAGCCAGTTCAGCCAGGCGAAGTTGCCGGAGAGCACCAGCCACAGCTGGGTGACGATCATCAGCCCGGCGGCCGCCGAGGCGACCGGCTGCGGCGCGAAGAGCAGGAAGGGCACGCCGAGCTGGACGACGTGGTTGGCGGCGGCCTCCACCCGGTGCAGCGGCCGGGGCAGCCGGTGGAAGAACCAGCTCAGCGGGCCCGGCATCGGCTGGGTCTCGTGGTGGTGGCACAGGCAGGTGAGCCGCCGCCAGCAGGCGTCGCCCCGGATCTTGATGAGCCCGGCGCCGAACTCGACCCGGAACAGCAGCCAGCGCAGCAGGAACAGGATCACGACGGGCGGGCCGACCTCGTCGTTGCCGAGGAACGCCGCGAGGAAGCCGGCCTCCAGGAGCAGCGACTCCCACCCGAAGGCGTACCAGGTCTGCCCCACGTTCACGATCGACAGGTACAGCGCCCACGGCACCAGCCACAGGAGCGGGCAGAGGGCGAGCGGCACCGCGTCCCCGGCCCCGGCGGCGAGCGCCAGGGACCACGCGGCGCCGGTCCACGCCACCGCGGCGAAGAGGCGGTCCGAGTAGCGCAGGCGGAAGAGGGAGGGGAAGCGGCGCGGGGCGGTCCGGCGCAGGAACTCCGGCACGGGCAGCATCCCGCGCTCCCCGATGAGCGCGCGGAACTGGAGCGCGGCCGACAGGAAGGCCACGCCGTACAGCACGGCCAGCCCGCGCTGGAAGAGGAACCGGGCCTCCCACAGCCCGGGGGCGGTGAACCAGTCCATCCCCTCCAGTATCGGCCGCCGGGCCGGGCCGGGCTCAGGGCGCGGCGGCCAGCCGGGTCAGGACGCGGCCCAGCCTGCGGGCGTAGGCGCGCTGGAGCGGCGGCACCAGGGGGCCCGCGAGGCGGGTGTACCAGACGGCGGGGCGGCTGAAGGCGGTGACGGTGAAGCGGACCGTGCCGTCGGGCTCCAGCTCCACGAGGAACGACTCCTCGCCGCACTCCGGATGGCCGGTGAGGGTGCCGTACGCGAAGCCGGCCCGGTGCTCCTCCTCGGGCACCCAGACCACCCGGCACGGGACGCCGAGGGCGAACGGTCCGGCGCCGAGCGCGACCTCCAGGGTGACGCCGGGCGCGGCCCGCCCGGCGTCGGCGCGGACCCGGGCGCCGGTGGCGCGGTGCATCCGCCAGGTGGTGACGGCCTCGGCGGCGGCCTCGAAGGCGGCGGGCCCCCGGCCGACGACGGCGGAGTGGCGCAGGTGGTGGTAGCCGGCGGGGAGGGCGCCGGGGGTGCGGGTGGCGCCGGTCTCGGGATAGGTGAGGACGCGGCGCGGGGCGAGGTCGCCGAGGAGACGGGTCATGCCGGGAGCTCCGTTCGCGGAGAGGGACGGCCGAGGGACGGCCGGGCCGTGGAGGTGGGGGCGGAGGCGCGCAGGCGGCGGTGGGCGAGCAGGGCGCAGACCGCGAAGCCGAGCGCGTTGCCGAGGCCGTGGGTGGCGGCCATCCAGGTCAGGGTGGGGTGGGGCAGTCCGGTCGCCTCGCCGAGCGCCCACCAGAGCGCGAGCGCCATGGTGACGAGGAGGACCAGGGCGGAGACGGCGAGCAGGACGCGGGTCGCCGGACCCGCGGCGGGGCCGCGCCGCTCCCGCAGGGTGAGCACGGCGACGGCGGCCATCCCGGCGGTGAGGACCACCGCCCCGGCCAGCTCCGCCCAGTCGTCGACGAAGTAGCCGGCGAGCACCAGCAGGGTGCCGGCGGGCACGCTGAGGGCGGCGGTCCTGGCCAGCGGGCCGTCGACGGCCGCCCGGCAGAGCAGCCCGGCGACCAGGGCGGCGGCGAAGCCGGCGAAGTGGAAGTGGGGCACGGTCAGGGCGAGCAGATCGAGCTCGAAGCCGAAGAGGGGGTACGCGGCCCGCTCCGCGACGAGCGCGAGTCCGGCGACGGCCGGCGAGACGAGCGCGGTGAGCACGGCCAGCTCCGCCGGGCGCGCCGAGCGGGTGAGGAGGAGCCGGGCGGGGGCCTGGAGTGCGAGGGCCAGGGTGGCGAGCGCGTAGCAGGCGGCGAGGGCGGTGGCGGCCCCGGAGCGGGGCAGCCACAGGGAGGCGGCGCCGGGCAGGGCGAGCAGCGGCCAGGCCCGGCGGAGCGCGTCCCAGCCGGGCGGGTGCGGTCCCTCGACCAGGGCGAGGCCGGTCGGGACGACCCAGACCATGCCGACCGTCACGATCGGGACCACGAACGCCGACAGCGCGGTCATGCCCCACCTCCTGACTTGAACGTGTTCAACGTGACGTCCTGAGCGTAGAGGGTGTCTTGAACGCGTTCAAGAGCGGGGGTGGGGTGAGATCCGGCCCGATCGGGCGCGCTCCGCTTGCATCCGCTCACGGAGTGCGACAGAACGGGAGGAACCCACCCGCGACGACCGGGAGAAGCACGTGCGCCCCAGCCAGCGCCGGACGCGGAACGCCCCCGGGCCGGTCCGCCCCCACCGCCCCACCGCCCTCGCCGCGACCCTCGGAGCCGCCCTCCTCCTCACGGGCTGCTCCTCGGAAGAGCACGGCGCCGCCGCCGGCCGGGCCGCCCTCACCGCCGCCCACGAGGTGCGGCTCCAGCCCCTCGCCGCCCAGGGCCCCGACCCCTTCACCCCCTCCACCGCCCGCGGCGCCGGACTCCGCGCCGACCGGCGGCCCGCCGCCGGGGCCCTCCCGGCCGGCGCCCCCGGCATCCGCGAGGTCACCGGCTCCACCCCCGGCCTCTACGGCGGCACCCGCGCCGAGGCCAGCTGCGACATCGAGCAGCAGGTCGCCCTCCTCGCCGCCGAACCCCCCAAGAACCGCGCCTTCGCCGAAGCCGCCGGCGTCCCCGAGGGCGGCGTCGCCGACTGGCTGCGCGGACTCACCCCCGTCCTGCTCCGCGCCGACACCCGCGTCACCGACCACGGCTTCCGCGCCGGCCGGGCCGACGCCTTCCAGTCCGTCCTCCAGGCCGGCACCGCCGTCCTCGTCGACCCCTACGGCACCCCCCGCGTCCGCTGCGCCTGCGGCAACCCGCTGCGCGCCCCGGTCAGCGTCGCGGGCGCCGTCCACCGGGGCGACCCCTGGGACGGCTTCGACCCCGACCGGGTGATCATCGTCCGGCCCACCGCCGCCGTCGTCCCCAGCCTTGTCATCGTCAACGTCGCCGACGACAGCTGGATCGAGCGGAAGACGGGCAGCGACGGCGACGAGGACCGCAAGCCCGCCACCGCACCGGAGTGCGACCCGGCCGCCTGCGTCCTCGACGACCCCGTCACCCCGGACGCCGGCACCGCCGAACCGGACGCGCCCGCCGCCCCCCGGACCGAGGCGCCCGGGACCAGGACCCCCGCCCCGGAGAAGCCCTCCGCGCCCGACGCGCCCGCCACCCCGGACCGGCCCACCGAGCACCCCGTCCCGCCCACCCCGGACGGACCGTCCGCCCCGCCCGTCCCCGACCCGCCCGCGCCGGACGCCCCCGCCGATCCGTACCCCTCCCCGGACGCCCCCGCCGGGCCCGCCGACCCCTTCGCCGATCCCTTCGCGCCCCGGCCCGACCCGTACACCGACCCCGGCTACCCGCCCCCCGGAGAACCCCTCCCCGTCGAACCCGGGCCCACCGGACCCGACACCTTCGCCGGCTGAGGACCGAAAGATCTTCATGGTGCGCGAGCGGACCACCGGCCATAGCGTGGCCCCATGAGCGCGGGCACCGGGGGAGCGGACACGGCGGGCCGGCCGGACACGCCCCCGCCGGACGGAGCCGCTCCGCCGGGCGGCGCGGCGGCACCGATCCTCGGTGCCGCGGGCGGCGCCTTCCGCATGGGCGGCTTCGACTGGGACCTCGTCACCGGCACCATGACGATGGACGCCGCCGCCCTCGACGTCTTCGACTTCGCCGAGGGCGAGTACGACGGCGTCCCCGAGACCCTCGGCAGCCGCGTCCTGCCCGACGAGGGCCGCCGGCTCGACACCCTCGTCGCCCAGGCCCTCAAGGAGGGCACCGACCAGTACGGGGCCTACTTCCGCATCCGCCGCCGCGACGGCTCCCAGCAGTGGACCCACACCCAGGGCATCATCCACCGCGACGCCGCCGGCCGCCCCGTCCGCATCCTCGGCGTCCTCCGCGACGCCACCCACGAACTCAGCGAGTCCGCCGCCCGCCTCGGCCTCGACGAGGGCCGCCGCCGCCGGGCCGGCGTCATCGAGGGCACCACCGCCGCCCTCGCCCACGCCCGCACCGTCCAGGACGTCATCGACCTCCTCAACGACTCCCACGCCCTCGAACACTTCGGCGCCGCCAGCCTCGTCGTCGGCCTCCTCGAATCCGGCCGCATCCACCTCGTCGCCGAGGGCCCCGAGGGCTCCTTCGTCCCCGGCACCCGCTTCACCCGGGTGGACGAGCCCTACCCGATGAGCGAGGTCATCCGCACCCTGCGGCCCCGCTTCATCGACGACGCCGAGGACTTCGCCGCCTCCTTCCCGGTCCTGTGGCCGCACATCAGCGGCCTCGGCATCACCTCCGCCGCCTACCTCCCGCTCATCGCCCAGGCCCGCCCCATCGGCGCCCTCGGCTTCCTCTACAGCGACAAGACCGGCTTCAGCGAGGACGAGCGGACCCTCCTGGTCGCCCTCGGCAGCAGCATCGCGCAGAGCCTCCAGCGCGCCATGCTGTACGAGCAGGAGCACGACCTCGCCGAGGGCCTCCAGCAGGCCATGCTGCCCCGCCGCATCCCGGACGTGCCCGGCACCCGGATAGCGGTCCGCTACCGCTCCGCCCGCCTCGGCCGGGACGTCGGCGGCGACTGGTACGACGTCATCCCGCTCCCCGGCGGCCGGGTCGGCGCCGTCATCGGCGACGTCCAGGGCCACGACACCCACGCCGCCGCCGTCATGGGCCAGCTCCGCATCGTGCTGCGCGCCTACGCCGCCGAGGGACACCCCCCGGCCACCGTCATGGCCCGCGCCTCCGTCTTCCTCCACGAACTCGACACCGACCGCTTCGCCACCTGCACCTACGCCGAGACCGATCCCCGCACCGGCATCGTCCAGGTGGTCCGCGCCGGGCACGTCGACCCCCTCATCCGCGAACCCGACGGCACCTGCCGCCGGGTCCCCGTCGAGGGCGGCCTCCCGCTCGGGCTCTCCGCCGAGTTCGGCCGGGCCGACTACCCCGTCACCGCCCTCGAACTCCAACCCGGCCGCACCCTCATGCTCTACACCGACGGCCTCGTCGAGAAGCCCGGCGCCGACCTCGACGAGGGCCTCGCCTGGCTCTCCGCACTCGTCCGGCGCGGCCCCTCCGACCTGCAACAGCTCGCCGACCTCCTCTGCGAGGTCGTCGCCGACCGGGGCGGCGGGGACGACGTCGCCATCCTGCTGCTGCGCCGCCTCGGCGTCCGCCCCGGCACCGGCGGCCGCTTCCGCCAGCACGTCGCCCAGAGCGACCCCGAGGCGCTGAGCGCCGCCCGCCACATGATCCGGGCCGCCGTCCGCGCCTGGGGCGCC
Organism: Streptomyces termitum; assembly: GCF_014650175.1. Lineage (GTDB taxonomy): Bacteria > Actinomycetota > Actinomycetes > Streptomycetales > Streptomycetaceae > Streptomyces > Streptomyces termitum. The sequence goes on along the minus strand of NZ_BMUL01000008.1, from coordinate 136,931 downwards.
GGCGCCCGCGCCGACGAGATCGAACTCGTCGCCGACGAACTCATGACCAACGCGCTGATGCACACCGACGGCGGCGCGATCGTCACCCTGCGGCGGCTGCCCGGCCCCGGCCGGCGGCTGCGCGTCGAGGTCGAGGACCGCTCCAGCGCCCTGCCCCGCCGCCGCGAGGCCGGCGACGCGGGCGTCTCCGGCCGCGGCCTCCTCCTCGTCGAACAGCTCTCCGACACCTGGGGCGTGGAACCCCGGGGCGGCGGCAAGTGCGTCTGGTGCGAGTTCGCCGTGCCGGAGGAACCGCCCGGCGCCCCGCGCTGAAGTAGGCTCCCGCGCATGCTGCGCGCACTGGCCGTCGACGACGAGGAACCCGCCCTCGGGGAGCTGCTCTACCTGCTCCGCGCCGACCCCCGGGTCCGTACCGCCGAGGGCGCCGGGGACGCCACCGCCGCGCTGCGCCGGATCGGCCGGGCGCTCGAATCGGGCCCGGACGGCGAGGAGGCGGTCGACGTCGTCTTCCTCGACATCCACATGCCCGGCCTCACCGGCCTCGACGTCGCCCGGCTCCTCGCCGGCTTCGCCCGCCCGCCGCTGGTCGTCTTCGTCACCGCGCACGAGGGCTTCGCCCTCACCGCCTTCGACCTGAAGGCCGTCGACTACGTGCTCAAGCCGGTCCGCCGCGAGCGGCTCGCCGAGGCCGTCCGCCGCGTCCACGAACTCGTGCACGCCACCGCCGCGCCCCCGCCGCCGGCCGCCGCGCCCGAACAGATCCCCGTCGAACTCGGCGGCGTCACCCGCTTCATCGGCGTCGACGACATCGCCTACGTGGAGGCCCACGGCGACTACGCCCGCCTCCACACCGACCAGGGCAGCCACCTCGTCCGCATCCCGCTCTCCACCCTGGAGGAGCGCTGGGCGGACCGCGGCTTCGTCCGCATCCACCGCAGCCACCTCGTCGCCCTCGACCGCGTCGACGAACTCCGCCTCGACGGCGGCACCACCTCGGTCCGGGTCGGCACCGCCGACCTCGCCGTCAGCCGCCGCCACGCCCGCCACCTCCGCGACCTCCTGATGCGCCGCGCCGGCACCTGACCGACTTCCCCGCCCCGCGGGCCGTACACATGTGCGGCGTACAGGAGTGGCCCTGAGCCCCTACCCGCCCCGCGCCGCTTCCGCTTACACTCCACGGGCCCACCCGCCCGTCAGAGAGCGACGCCGATGCCGGAGCACCTTCAGCCGCGCCGGCCCCGGCGCGAGACCGTCACGCACGCCTCCGCCCTCGGCGACCGGCCCGCGCCCCGGCTCCGGACCCGGCCGCCGCACCCGCCCGCCCGCTCCGAGATAGACGAGCAGACCACCCTCGGCCACACCTACGTCCGCTCCCTGATGCGCAGCCAGCTCAGGACCGGGCTCACCGCGCTCGGCGCGCTCGCCCTGCTGGTCGGCACCCTGCCGCTGCTCCTCGCGCTGCCCGCCCCCGAACTCCTGGTGTGGGCCGCGCTCGGCGTCGGCGTGTACCCCGTCGTCTGGGCGATCGCCCACTGGTACGTCCGCCGGGCGGAGCGCAACGAGCGCGACTTCACCGGCCTCGTCGAGCGCTGAGCCCCGGGAACGACCCGCATGAACCAGACCTACGCGGTCACCGCCGTCACCGCTGTCGTCCTCGCCACCGTCCTCATCGGCGCCCTCGGCCTGCGCGTCTCCCGCACCACCTCCGACTTCTACGTCGCCTCCCGCACCGCCGGGCCGCGCCTCAACGCCGCCGCCATCAGCGGCGAGTACCTCTCCGCCGCCTCCTTCCTCGGCATCGCCGGACTCGTCCTGGTCCAGGGCCCGGCCATGCTCTGGTACCCGGTCGGCTACACCGCCGGCTACCTGGTGCTGCTGGTCCTCGTCGCCGCCCCGCTGCGCCGCTCCGGCGCGTACACCCTCTCCGACTTCGCCGAGGCCCGGCTCGAATCCCCGCAGGTCCGGCGGCTCGCCAGCCTCTTCGTCGTCGGCATCGGCTGGCTCTACCTGCTGCCCCAGCTCCAGGGCGCCGGCCTGACCCTGGAGATCCTCACCGGCGCCCCCGACTGGGTCGGCGGCCTCCTCGTCGCCGTCGTCGTCACCGGCACCGTCGCCGCCGGCGGGATGCGCAGCATCACCTTCGTGCAGGCGTTCCAGTACTGGCTGAAGCTCACCGCCCTGCTGGTGCCCGCGCTGCTGCTCGCCGCCGCCTGGTACGGGGACGGCGCGCCGCGCGCCCGCTTCGACGCCCCGGCGGTGCTGCGCGAGCACACCGTGGTCCGGGTCGCCGACACCGTCCGCGTCGGACTCGACGCCCCGCTCCGGGTCGCCGTCACCGGCACGGTCGACGGCGTCCGGTACGAGGACCGGACCGTCACCCTCGACGCCGGGACCCACCGGGTGGGGGCCGGCACCGTCCTCGCCCTCCCGGCGGGCAGCGCCGTCCCCGAGCGGGCCGGGACCGGCTCCGACGACCCCCTCGGCTGGTCCCAGCCCCTCGCCGGGGGCCGCGACGGGCACCAGCTGTACGCCACCTACGGCCTGATCCTCGCCACCTTCCTCGGCACCATGGGCCTGCCGCACGTCGCCGTCCGCTTCTACACCAGCCCCCACGGGCGGGCCGCCCGCCGCACCACCCTCGTCGTCCTCGGCCTGATCGGCGCCTTCTACCTGCTGCCGCCCGTCTACGGCTTCCTCGGCCGGGTCTACGCCCCCGAACTGGCCCTCACCGGCTCCGCCGACGCCGCCGTCCTCGTCCTGCCCGAGCGGATGGTCGGCGGCGTCCTCGGCGAGGTCCTCGGCGCCGTCCTCGCGGGCGGTGCCTTCGCCGCCTTCCTCTCCACCGCCTCCGGCCTCACCATGTCGGTCGCCGGGGTCCTCGCCCAGGACGTGCTGCCCTCCCGGGCGGTGCGGCACTTCCGGCTCGCCACCCTCCTGGCCACCGCCGTCCCGCTCGCCACCGGCGCCGTCGCCACCAAGGTGCCGGTCGCCGACGCGGTCGGGCTGGCCTTCGCGGTCTCCGCCTCCTCCTTCTGCCCGCTGCTGGTCCTCGGCATCTGGTGGCGGCGGCTCACCCCGCCGGGCGCGGCCGCGGGACTCCTCCTCGGCGGCGGCTCCGCGCTCGCCGCCGTGATGGCCACCCGCGCCGGGCTGGCCCCGGCCGGCTGGCCGCACACCCTGATGGCCTGGCCCGCCGTCTGGTCCGTCCCGCTCGGCTTCCTCACCATGGTCCTGGTCTCGCTCGCCACCCCGCGCAGCGTCCCCGCCGGCACCCCGGCGATCCTGGCCCGGCTGCACCTGCCGGAGGAGTTCACCGCCCCCGTCCCCGCCCAGGAGGCCCGCCGGTGAGCGGCATCGCACTGGCCGCGGCGGGCGCCGCCGGGGCCGTCCTCCTCGCGGCCGGCGTCGTCCTCGGCCGGCTCACCGCCCGCCGCGACGGCGGCTCGGCCGGCCTCGACCTCGGCACCCCCGTCGAGCGCGCCACCTTCCACACCCTGCACACCGCCTCGCTCGCCGCCCCGCCGCTGCGGGCCGGGCTGGCCGGGGAGACCGCGGGCCGGGCCGTCGGCCCGCTGCGCTCCCTCCTCGGCACCGAGTCGCTCTGCCTCACCGACGGTTCGGCGGTCCTCGCCTGGGACGGCCCCGGCGAGGGGCACCACCACGAGGAGGCCGCCGGGCTGGCCGCCGCGACCCTGGAGACCGGCCGCAGCCGCTCCGCGCCCACCGGTTGCGCGGACCCGGGCTGCGCGCTGCGCTGGGCCGTCACCGCCCCGCTGACCGGCGAGGAGGGCGTCCTCGGCGCGCTCGTCGCCTACGGCCCCCGGGAGTCGGCGGTGCTGGTCCGGGCGGCGACCGAGGTGGCCCGCTGGGTCTCGGTCCAGCTGGAGCTGTCCGAGCTGGACCGCTCCCGGACCCGGATGGCGGAGGCGGAGATCCGGGCCCTGCGCGCCCAGATCTCCCCGCACTTCATCTTCAACTCGCTGGCGGCCATAGCCTCGTTCGTCCGCACCGACCCGGAGCGGGCCCGGGACCTGCTCCTGGAGTTCGCGGACTTCACCCGCTACTCCTTCCGCAGGCACGGCGAGTTCGCCCAGCTCGCCGACGAACTCCGGGCGATCGAGCAGTACGTGGCGCTGACCGGGGCCCGGTTCGGCGACCGGCTCAAGGTGACGCTCCGGGTCGCCCCCGAGGTGCTGCCGGTGGCGCTGCCCTTCCTCTGTCTCCAGCCGCTGGTGGAGAACGCGGTCAAGCACGGCCTGACCGACCGGGAGCGGGGCTGCCGGGTGGTCATCGCCGCGCGGGACGCCGGAGCTGAGGCGGTGGTGACGGTCGAGGACGACGGCGCGGGCATGGACCCGGAGCGGCTGCGGGCGGTCCTGCGCGGCGAGCACCCCGGCGGCTCCGGCATCGGCCTGTCCAACGTCGACGAACGCCTGCGGCAGGTGTACGGGGCGGAGCACGGCCTGGTCATCGAGACCGGCGTCGGCGCGGGCATGAAGGTGACCGTGCGGATACCCAAGTACCGTCCCGGGGTGCACCCTTCGGCCCCCTGACGGTCCGTCGGCCCCGGTCCGGCCCCGTCAGGTCAGCCAGAGCGCGAGGTGGGCGACCGGGAGCCCCAGCCGCCAGGCGGGCAGCCAGGTCCGGACGGCCTCGTCCACCAGCGGCTCCGGCCCGGCGGTCCCGTCGTCGAGGTCGGCGGCGTGCAGCCAGGTCTCGCTGAGTCCCCGCCAGGCGTCCCGGGCCAGGGCGAGATCGGCCCCGCCGGGGTCCTTGGCCTCCTCGGCGGCGAGCCGCTCGGCCACCCATTCCGCCCAGCCCGCCTCGTGCGCGGTGAGGCGCAGCCAGTCGCCGGACGCGGGCCGCCCGGACAGGTGGACGGTCAGGGCGAGCGACCGCAGGGCGGCGCGGTGCTCCAGCGAACCGGGCTCGGTGAGCCCGGCGGCGGTCAGGTACTGGTCGGCCAGGTACTCGGCGCACAGCCAGGCCATCGGTACGGCCAGACCCCCGCCGTTCCTGCGGCCGGCGCCGTTCGTGCTCTCGGGCGGCAACGCTCCCACCTTCTCCCGGACGTGGGGACCCCGCGGTTCTCGGGGTCCGGGGGAGAGCCTCCTCCGCCCGGGGCGTCCGCGCGTCCCGCTTTGCTCAACTCGCCGGTGTGGTTTCGGATACGTTCTCCGGCCGGATCGGTGCGGATGAGGCGGACGGGTCGGCAGGGGCGGACGGGGCGGCACCGGAGACTGGCGCGGGCGCGGGCGCGGAGACCGGCGCGGGCGCGGAGGCGGGCGCGGGGGAGCGGCGGCGGACGAGCGAGGAGAGCGCGATGACGGCGACGGCGAGGGCCAGGGAGTCCAGCGGGAGGATCCCGCCGAGGGTGTCGGTGATGGTGTCGATGCCCCGCCACACGACGACGAGCCACGTGGCCGTCCCGATCAGCAGCATCGGCCCGGTCCGCCGCTCGCCGGTCACCCGCATCCCGATCCAGAGCACGATCGGCAGGACGAGGACGGTGTTCATCAGGGCGGTGGTGAACGCCTGGTCGGACGAGTAGCCGGTCGGCGACCCCAGCGCGGTCGACGCCTCGGCCACGAGCCCGAGCCCGAGCGTGTCGGAGAGGATGACGTGCGCCGCGCCCACGGCGAGCAGGCTGACGGGGACGGCCTTGGCCAGACGGGGCAGGGCGGGGGTATGGGGACGGTGAGCCATGACCAGGACTATACGCATCGGGTATACACGCCATGCATACCGCCCTCCCGGAGTGCCCGGCGGTAAACCTGAAAGCCCATCAACCCCACACCGGTGTCCGATACTTGACCCTCCCGGAGGATGATCGCGCCACCGGGCCGCGACCCGGTCGCACGGGCGATACCCTGGGCCGCATGGCTGAGATCGGTGGAGTGGAGATCCTCGCGTTCGAGGACGGGGCGGCGTTCGAGGAATGGCTCGCCGGGCACCACACGTGCCAGGAGGGCGTGTGGGTCCAGGTCGCCAAGAAGAAGTCCGGCATCCCGACCGTCACCGACGACGAACTGGTCGACATCGGACTCTGCTACGGCTGGATCTCCGGCCAGCGGCGCTCGCTCGACGAGCGGTACTACCTCCAGAAGTACGTGCCGCGCCGCCCCAAGAGCCTCTGGTCGCGGGTGAACGTCGACAAGGTGGCCGCCCTCACCGCCGAGGGCCGCATGCGCGAACCCGGCCTGGCCGAGGTGCGCAAGGCGCAGGAGGACGGCCGGTGGGCGGCGGCCTACGAGTCCCAGAAGACGGCCACCGTCCCGCCCGACCTCGCGGCGGCGCTCGACGCGGACCCCGCCGCCCGGCACGCCTTCGAGGCCCTCGACAAGACGGGCCGCTACCTCCTGATCCTGCCCCTCCTCCAGGCCCTCACCCCGGAGACCCGGCGGGCCCGCCTCGACAAGGCCCTGGAGACCCTCGCCCCCGGCTCCCCGCCGGAGGCGTAGCCCCGGGGGCGCCCGCCCCGTCAGCCGGGGAAGGAGAAGTAGAGCGCGTCGGCGTAGAAGGACGCGAAGTGCCGCTGCCAGTCGGCCCGTACCGAGGCCAGCCACGCGTCGTCCCGGCCGGCGATCGCCTCCTCGGCGCGGGCGACGGCGGCGGGAATGTCCGAGGCCACCAGGCGCCGTACGCTCTCCACCGGGTCGTCGTCCGTCATCGAGACGACCTCGCCGGTCTCCAGGACGGCGTACTCGGCCCGCTGCTTCTCCAGGTGGGCCGTGGTCCCGGCGACGCACTCGGCGAACCCGGCGTCGCCCTCCAGGCCCTCGCCGACCACGCGCAGGAGACCGAGGAGCAGCTCCGCCCCGCCGTCGTACCGTGCGGCGATGCCGACGGGAGGGTTCCAGATCATGGACGGCACGACCACCGTCCCGCGTCCGGCCAGCAGCTTGTGCGCCAGCGGGACGTCCCAGTTGTGTTCGGACACGCAGCGGATCCGCCGGGGTGTCCCGGCCTCGCTCGGCATCGAGTCGGTGGAGTAGAGGTAGGAACGATTCGCCATGGCGGCGACGCTAACACCGGGGTCCGACATCGCCGCCGTACCGGGTTGCGCGCCCGCCCGCCTGCCCCGGCGTCACCTCGCCGGGCGGTGGGGGAGAGCCGGAGATACCCGGTTCGGGGCGTTCCAAACGGTGGTGCGGGACCGGTGCCCGGGGTGGTGGAGGCCGGTGTCCTTTATCCGGTGCTTCTCCTCGGTGAACCTCGGACAGGGTGGGTACATGCGTTCGATGGAGGCGTTCCTTCGCGTGAAAAAGGTGCCTGTACCACCAAACGGTGAACCTGTCCTTTGCGGCCCTTAGGCGGACATCCGGCTGGAAAGCCTGCCCTCGCTCCTCGAAGAGGTGCACGAGCAACCGACAGGAGAAGACCGTGAAGCGCATCTCGTTCCGCCGATCCGCAGGTCTGACGGCCGCCGCCGTGGCCCTGATCGCGGGCCCCGCCCTCTCCGCCCACGCCTCGACATCCGCCGCCCCGACCGAACAGCGGGCCTACGCCGAGCAGGTACGGGCCGCCGGCCTCACCGACCGGCAGGCCGGACAGCTCCAGCAGCAGGTCGACGCCGTCCTCGCCCGGGAGCCGCAGGCCCGCCAGACCTCGGCCAACACCCTCGCCATCCCGGGCGGCACCGTCACGGTCCCCGCCCCGGGACAGACCGAACCACGAGATCTCGCCGCCCCGGACGCGCGCGCGGCCTGCGGCGACGGGCACCTGTGCATCACCGACGGGCGCGGTGTGAACTACGACTACTACCGGTGCGGTTACTACGACTTCAACGGCATCGGCAACGGCACCTTCAACAACAACCAGACCCCCGGCACCCGCGCCCGCTTCTACAACAGCGACGGCAGCGAGCGCTGGTCCCACGTGGCCAAGGGGACGGGCACCGCGTCCTGGACCCCGGTCTACCACATCCGCCCCTGCTGATCCCCCGTCCGTCCGCGTCCCCGTCCTCTCCGGAGGGCGGGGACGCCCCGTTTCAGGCGGGAGGGGCGCCCGGGGCGAGCAGGGCGTAGACCGCCGTCAGGGCCTGCCCGGAGAGTCCGCCGCCCTCGCGGGCCGGCCGGTCCGACCGGGGGAGCCGGAGGACGGCCTCCCGCTCGCCGACGGCGTCGACGGTCAGCCCCGGATCGAGGACCCGGGGGGCGAAGTGCCCGGCGAGGATCTTCTCGGCGGCGGGAGTCAGCGTCACGGCGTCATCGTGCGGCCACGGCGCGCGGCCGGGCGACGGCGCCGTGCCGGGGCCGGTAGCCGGGCAGCGCGCGGCCGAGCTGCCGAAGGGCGTAGTGGGAGCGGGACTTGACCGTCCCGGCCGGGATGCCGAGGTCGCGGGCGGCCTCGGCGACGGTGAGCCCGTGGAAGTAGAGCCGGACCAGGACGGCCCGGTGCTCCGGGCTCAACTCCCGTACCGCCGCCCGGACGTCGAGCGCCGCCTCGGCCGACTCGGTCGGGTCGGAGGGGTCGGGGGTGACCGCGAGGACCCCGTCGCCGATCTCGGCGGGGCGGGCCAGCCGGGAGCGGCGGGCGTCGATGGCGATCCGGCGGGCCACCGTGAACAGCCAGGGCCGGATGGAGGCGTACGCGTCGCTGAACGCCTCGGGATGCTGCCAGGCCCGGACCAGGGTCTCCTGGGCGAGGTCCTCGGCGCGCTGGCGGTCCCCGTAGGTGAGGCCCAGCAGGAACGAGAAGAGGGCCGGGCCGTGCTCCCGCTGAAGCTCCTGGAGCGTCCGCTCGTCGGTCGTCCCCAGAGGTCCCGCCGTACCCGGCGGCCCCACGGCCCCCGCCCGCTCCGCGGTCCCCACCCGTCCCACAGGACCCGGCCGCTCCACTGCCCCCGCTCGCCCCACCGGCCCCGGCCGCCCCGTCGTACCCGTCGTCCCCACCGGCCCACCGGCCGCGTGTGCCGTCACGGTCGTCGTCATCGTCGCCGTTGTCATGGCCTCCGCCTTTCCCCGCCCGCTCCGCGGTTCGTCGTCCGCGCCGTATACGAACGCATCCGGGCGGACGGGGACAGGGAACGGGCAGCGGTCTGCGGCGAACGGTCGTAACGAGCGGCGAATGGCACGGCGAACGGTCGGACGGCGATCGGGTGGCGTGCGTACGTCCGATTCGGTGGGGTTCGCCGCCGGGCCCGGCCGAGTGTCTTGACGGAGCGCCGTCCGGAAGATGAATTCGGCAGAACACATGTTCTTCCGATGATCGGGGTGGCAGTCGTCATGACCGCAGGCACCAGACCGGCACGCGCCAGACTCGCCCGTACCGGCTCCACCGTCCTCGCCGGCGCGCTGCTCGCCGTCGTCGCCGCGTGTGCGCAGGGCGGCGGCCCCGCCGGGGACCCGGCCGACCCCGGCGACCCGCCGCGCGGCTCCGCCGTCCCGCGCCCCGCCGCTCCGGCGCCCCGGCCCGCCGGCTTCACCCTGGTGGCCTCCGGCGACGTCCTCCCGCACGACTCGATCATCCGCCGCGCCGCCGCCGACGCGGGCGGCGACGGCTACGACTTCGCCCCCATGCTCGCCGGGGTGAAGCCGGTCGTCTCCCGCGCCGACGTGGCCCTCTGCCACATGGAGACCGTGTACGGGGCGGACGGCGGGCCCTACACCGGCTACCCCGCCTTCAAGTCCCCGCCCGAGGTCGCCGCCGCGCTGAAGGCCACCGGCTACGACTCCTGCTCCACCGCCTCCAACCACACCCTCGACGACGGCGCCGCCGGACTCGCCCGCACCCTCGACGCCCTCGACGCGGCGGGCGTCCGGCACGCGGGCTCGGCCCGCACCGCCGCCGAGGCGGCCCGGCCCACCCTCCTCAAGGCGGGCGGCGCGACCGTCGCCCAGCTCGCCTACACCTACGACACCAACGGCTACCCGCTGCCCGAGGGGCAGCCCTGGGCGGTGAACCCGCTCGACGAGACGAAGATCGTCGCCGACGCCCGCGCGGCCCGCGCGGCGGGCGCCGACGTCGTCGTGGTCAGCGTCCACTGGGGCACCGAGTGGCAGACCGAGCCCGACGAGCGGCAGCTCTCCCTCGCCCGGACGCTCACCGCCTCCCGCACCGGCGACCGCCCCGACATCGACCTCATCGTGGGCACCCACGCCCACGTGCCCCAGGCGTACGAGAAGGTCAACGGCACCTGGGTGGTCTACGGGATGGGCGACCAGATCGCCGGGGACATGATCAACCACGAGGGCGCCTTCGACCCCCGGGGCAACCAGGGCAGCATCGGCCGCTTCACCTTCGCCCCGCCGAAGCGGCCCGGCGCCCGCTGGGAGGTCGTCAAGGCCGAGTTCGTGCCGCAGTGGTTCGACACCGAGGACGGCCGGGTGGTCAACCTCGGCGCCTCCGACGGCTCCGACCCGCGCCATCCCGGCATCCGCGAGACGATCCGCCAGGTCGTCACGGGCCGGGGCGCCGACAGGGACGGACTGGTGATGGGAAGCTGACCCGCACCCGCACCCGCACCCGTCCCGCCGCTGCCGCCGGAGCCGTGAGGCCGGTCAGGGGACGACCGTGACCGGCCAGCGGCCCGCCTTCACCAGCCGTACCGCCACCGAGCCGACGAAGCGGTGCCCGGCCGACTCCGAGGCGCCCACCACCACGGCGTCCGCCTTCAGCTCGTCCGCAGCCCGCACCAGGCCCGCGTAGGCGTCCCCCTTGAAGGTGTGGAACTCCCACCGCACCCGCCACAGGTCCCTGACCCGCTCGGCCGAGGTGCGGATCTCCGCGGCCAGCCCCTCCGCTATCTCCTCGGTCGCCCCGGTCACCGGGGCGCCCAGGGCGGCGCCGGCGGCCAGCACCGGCTGCACGTAGACCAGGGAGAGGAGGGCGTTCTGCCGCCGGGCCAGCCCGGCCGCGTACGCCGCCGCCCGCAAGGACGAGGCCGAACCGTCCACCCCGGCCATGATCACCTTGGGGCCGTCGGTGCCTCGTTCGAACTGATGGGGCCGCTGTTCGCTCACTTTTCGAGGGTATCGGCCCATCGGGTGCAATCGGGCGGCGGCCCGGTGTCGGTGAGCGCCCCGCACCCCGCTCCGTACGAACCATGGGTCATGAAAAATGATCAGCCTCTCATCGGACGGAGGTCGGCGCTCCGTCTCGCCGCCGCCCTCGGCGCCACCGTCACGGCCGGGGCCCTCGCCGTCGACTGCCTCACCGCCGACGCCCCCGCGCCCGCCGCGGCGCCCCCCGCCCGGCCCGCCGCCCCCGCCGCCGGGGCGCCCGCCGCACCCCGGCTGAGCCCCGCCGCGTACCGGCTCCGGCCGATGACCGCGTACGCCCCCGCCGCCGCCCCGCACGCCCTGCCGCCGGTCCGCACCCGCCCCTTCCTCTCCCTCGCGGACGTCGGCCGCGCCATGGTCCTCACCTTCGACGACGGCCCCGACCCCCGCTACACCCCGGCGATCCTGGACACCCTGCGGCGGTACGACTGCCGCGCCGTCTTCTTCGTCTGCGGCGAGATGGCGACGGACAACCGGGACCTGCTGCGGCGGATGGCCGACGAGGGGCACGTGGTCGGCAACCACACCTGGACCCATCCGCTCGTCCCCAAGCTGCCGCCCTCCCGCATCCGCACCGAGCTCGGCTCCACCAGCGAGGTCGTCGAGAAGGTCCTCGGCGAGGCCCCGCGCTGGTACCGGGCCCCGTACGGCGCCTGGAACCGGCACTCCTTCGAGATCGGCGCGGAACTCGGCATGGAGCCGCTGGCCTGGACCGTCGACACCCTCGACTGGACGGAGCCCGGCGCCGACACCATCGTCCGCCGGGTCCTCGCCGGGGCCGGGCCCGGTGTCGTCGTCCTCTCGCACGACGCGGGAGGGAACCGCTCGCAGAGCGTCGCCGCGCTCCGCCGCTACCTCCCCGCCCTCCTCGACGAGGGCTACACGCTCACCCTGCCCCGGCGCTGACGGGGCGCACGGCGAGGGGCGCGGAGAGGGATTCCCCCTCCGCGCCCCTCGCCGTGCCCGGCGGTCAGCGCGAGGCGACCATGCGGGCGTAGACGACCACGTTCCCGTCGTAGCCGCCCGCCCGGGTGTAGCCGCCGCCGCAGGTGATCACCCGCAGCTCCGGCTGCCCCGTGTCGCCGTACACCTGCGGGCCGGGGAAGTCCGCCTTGGAGTACACCTCCACGCCGTAGACCTCGAAGACGGCCACCCGTCCGTCGTACCGCTCGACCTCGACGTGCTGACCCTTCTCCACGGCGCCGAGCCCGTAGAAGACGGCCGGGCCCTTCTTGTTGTCGACGTGCCCGACGATCACGGCGGTGCCGCGCTGGCCCGGCGCGATGCCGTTCTGGTACCAGCCCGCCAGGTTGGCGTCCTCCGGGGGCGGGGCCGCCACCCAGCCCTCCGCGTCCAGGCCCACGTCCATGATCGGCGCGGCCACGCCGATCGCCGGGACGCGGATCCGGGAGGCGGGCGCGAACGGCAGCGGCCGGAGGCCCGCGGACGCCTCGGCGGGCGGCGGCGCGACCGGCCGCGCCGCCGGACGGGCCGCGGCGGCCGGCTGCGGCGGACCGCCCGCGACGTCCACGCCGTTGCGCATCATCGCGAGTCCGGACAGCATGGCGAGGGCCAGGACGCCCCAGGGGTGTCGTCTCCTGCGCTCGGGAACGCGGAAGTCCTTCGGGGGCATGGTTCTCCCTTCGTGGCGACGTGAGAACGGTAAGGGCGGGTCCGCGGCCCCGCGCTCCGGGCGGACCGAACGGGTCGTCACCGCCGCCGTCCGGGTGGCCCCGCGCCGGACCCGGCCCCGCACCGGCCTTCCGCTCCGCCGCCGGCTCCCCGCCACCGCTCCCGCGCGGCGCGGACGGGGGCGGTCCCGGGGGCGTTCGTCACCCCGGGTGACAGGGCGCTGGCCCATCCGAGTATTCGTCAGACAATCGTTCCGTGCGCCTCTGACCTGCGGTTGTCCCCGCGCGAGCAACTCGATCGGCGGCACGGTCGCTCACCGGACCGGCCCAGCGCCGATGTGCAAGGAATGCCCCAAGTTGTGATGGTTCGTCATGGAAGACGTACTCGTCGAATCTCCCGGAGCACCGCTTCGGGGCGTCTTCCACTGGAGGTTCAACCATGCGTGCTGCACGCACTCTGGCGGTGACCGCCACCGCGCTCGCGGCGGTCGGCCTGGCCGCGCCCCTCGCCGCCGCCACCAACGGCCCCAGCGGCGTCACCGTCAACCCCTACGACGTCCACGCGGGGTCGACGATCACGATCACCGCCAAGGGCTGCGGCCACGGAGGCACCGTCACGTCCAACGCCTTCCCGGAGACCAGCCTCTCGGTCAACTCCGACGGCCTGTCCAGCGGCATCGCCCGCGTCTACAACAACGCCACGCCGGGCAACTACAACCTGGCCGTCAAGTGCAGCGACAACTCCAAGGTCGTCACGCACCCGTTCCGCGTCCTGTCGGGCAACGGCACCCAGGGCGGTCTGGGCGGCTCGCTGGCGCCCAGCTCCACCGAGATGGCCGTCGGCGGCGGTCTGGTCGCCGCCGCCGCGCTCGGCGGCGGACTCTTCGTGATCCGCCGCCGCCGCGTCACCGGCGCGGGCGTCTGACCGGACGAACCTCCCGGTCCGCCGGCCGTGCCCGCCGCCCCCGTGTCCCGAGAGGGAACCGGGGGCGGCGGGCCGTCGGCCGTCCGCCCCGGGCGGGGTCAGTGGCGGCGGGCCGAGCGGCGGCGGAGCGCGTACGCCGAACCGGCCGCCGCGGCGAGTACCAGGGCCGTGCCGGCCGCCAGTGTCCCGGGCCCCGGACCGGCCTGTGAACCGCCCAGTCCGCCCTGGACGCCGCGCGGTGCCAGCAGCACCGTCGCACCCGTCGTGGGCGTCGTCGTCGCGAGGCCGCTGATCGTCAGGTCCACAGTGGTCTGGCCCCCGCCCGAGCAGTTGAACGCCACCGTGTACACGGCGCCGCGCTTGGCGTCCGCGTCCACGGTGGCGGTGGCGGCCGAACCGGGTGCGATCTGGACGGTGTCGAAGATGCCCGCCGTCGCCGTCGCCGTGCTGGAGCAGCCGGGGGCGCTGAGCGTCACCCGGCCGCCGGGGGCGACCAGGGACGGGGAGACGACGTAGTCGCCCGCCGCCTTCGCTCCGCGCGCCCGCGGGTTCGGAGCGGGCGCGCCGTCGACGGCGAGCGCTGCGGCGGGAGCCGCCAGGGCGAGGGCGACCGCCCCCAGCAGGGTGGCGGACGCGGCACGTATCGCGCGCATGGTGATTCCTCCGGGTCCCGAGGGCCGGCCGCGGCGGTTTGGCCGCGAGGAGCCTCAAAGCACCTCGTTGCCCGCCACGCTAGGAGCGCACTACCACAGCCGCGATCCCAGACGCGCGAATGGGGCATGGGAGTCCCCCGAACGGTACAGTTTCGACCGGTGGATCAGCCTGTGACCTGCGGGAACAGGTCGGTGAACGGCGCGGCGGTGGCCGCCAGGCCGCGGCCGAACGGCGCGTCGAAGTCCCAGATCAGGAAGAGGAGGAAGGCGATCAGCGCGCTGTAGAGGCCCGCGAGCAGCAACTCCCGCCCGGTGCGCCGGATCTGGAGGATGAAGATCAGCCCGACCGAGACCAGGGCGCCGATGATCAGGCCGAACCAGACCACCCCCGGCATGGTCTCCCCGGCGCTCTGCCCGCGCGCGCCGCGCGCGTCGTCCGCCACCATCACCTGGTCGACCAGCGGCTGGTACGCCTGGCCCTCGAAGTCGTTCGCGGGCACGTAGTCGGTGACGCTGCGCCGCACCTTCCCGAGGAGCGCGTCGCCCTCCGGGGTGGTCGTGCCCTCGTCGGCCATGTGCGAGAACTCCTGGTTCACCACGTACGAGACGTACGCGTCGACGTCGCCGCGGATCCGGGTGCGGACCGGCTCCGGGTAGACCTGCACCCGCTCGGAGATCTCGTGCATCGCCTGGGCCTCCTGGCGCACCACCTCCTGGGCGGCGCCGCGCGCCTCCCACACGCCGGCGATGGCGAGACCGAGGACGATCGCGTAGATCACGCCGATCATCATCGTCATGTATTCGAGCACGTCGGGGGTCTCGCTCGGGTCGTCGTCGTCGGTGATCCGGCGCTGGTTGATGACGACGATCGCCAGGACGACGGCGCAGGCGGCGGCCATCGCCAGGGCCAGGACGAGCCATTCGGACATGGGTGTTCCTCGGTTCTTCCGCGGAGCCCGCGGAGGGGCGGTGTCAAGGGGATAAGGGGGCAGGGGGCTACGGGGTTACGGGGATGTGCGGTGGTGCGGGGAAGGGCGGGGGCTCCGGTCAGCGGGAGCGCGGGCGCAGGACCACGGTCGCGATCACGGCGGGCGCGGTGATGAGGAGCATCGTGGTGACGGGCGAACCGGTGCTCTTGGGCTGGGGCCGGGCCGCCCGGCGGTAGTGCGGGAGGGCGGCCGCCCCGGCGGGCGCGGGATGCGGCGCCGCCGTCGGGGCGGGCGGTGCGGGGGCCGGGGGCTCCTCCGGCGCCGGGGGCGCGGGCGCGGGGGAGGAGGGGGCGGCGGGGTCCGGGCTCGGCCGGGGCGCCGGGGTGGCGGCGGGCGGCCGGGACGCGGGCCCGGAGGGGGGCGCGGGCGCGGGAGGGACGGGCGGCGGAGGGGCCGGGGTCGGCCTCGGCGGCTGGGTGGGGGGTCTCGGAGGGGCGGGCGGAGTGGTGGAGGGGAGCGGGGGAGTCGTCGGCGGCGGTGTGGTGGGCCGGGGCGGCGGCGAGCACGAGCCGCCCGGCCCGATGACCGACACCGACGTGTGCGAGCCCCCGGGCCCGACCGTGGCGAAGGCGCAGGAGTCGGCGGCGGCCGGCGCGGGCGCGGCGAGCAGCCACACCAGGGCGGCGGCTGCCAACGGCCGCGCGAGGGATGATCCGTACAGAGACACGCCGACGAGCTTGAACACACGCACGCCGAACCGGGGGCCGAATGCGGGGGGATTCCCCGGATGGTGGGGATCTCGTGGGGCGTCGGTTTGACGTCCGCCCCCCGAAGGAAGGATTTCCGGCCCGGGGAAGGGGTATCCATGGGGGGCGCGTCATGGCCGACGGGAGCCGTCCGGGTGCCCTCCGGCCATAACTGTCCGGTTCTCACCCCCTGGTGGGGGCGGTGGGCCGGACCGGGGCGCGCCGGCGGCCGCGGTCGTCGGGAAGATCACCGAGGTGCGGGCGGGTGCGGTCCGCTCTTGTATCGTTCTCCGCATTCGACGCACGATCAGATGCACGTGAAGGTGCACGGCCTGAAGGCGTGAACTATTCGCTCCGACAGCACCTGTCAAAGGCGTGTGACCAAGAACGGACCGCGAATTTCCGTTTCTACTCGCCCTCTCGGCGGACGATCAGTAGCCTCACCTCGAACACGGCCGCGAACACCGGGCCGCACACCCCGTGGCGACTTGTTGGAGACATCGATGGAGCGTCCCGCCTGGGCCCCGCCCGGCATCGACATTTCGGTGCCGAGCGTGTCCCGTATGTACGACTTCTATCTGGGCGGCTCGCACAACTTCGAGGTCGACCGGGAAGCCGCCCGCAAGGCGATGGAGTTCCTGCCCGGCCTGCCCAAGATCATGCAGGCGAACCGGGCCTTCATGCGCCGCGCCGTCCGCTACGCCGCTGACAACGACGTCACCCAGTTCCTCGACATCGGGTCGGGGATACCGACCTTCGGCAACGTCCACGAGGTCGCCCGCGCCGCCGACCCCGCCGCCCGCGTCGTCTACGTCGACCACGACCCGGTCGCCGTCGCCCACAGCCGGGCCGTCCTCGACGGCGTCGACGGCACCGGCGTCGTCGCCGCCGACCTGCGCCGTCCCGCCGACATCCTGCACAGCGCCGAGGTCCGCGAACTGCTCGACTTCGACCGGCCCGTCGCCCTGCTGCTCATCGCCGTCCTGCACTTCCTGGAGGACGCCGACCGGCCCTACGAGGCCGTCGCCGAACTCCTCGACGCGCTCGCCCCCGGCAGCCTCCTGGTCCTCACCCACGCCTCCTACGAGGGCATCCCCGTGGACGCGGAGCGGGCCAGCGGCACCGTCGACGTCTACCGCTCCACCCGCAGCCCGCTGGTGATGCGCACGGCCGAGGAGATCGGCCGCTTCTTCGAGGGCGTCGAGACGGTCGAACCCGGCCTCGTCCCGATGCCCCACTGGCGGCCGGACAGCCCGGCCGAGGAGGAGGATCCGTATGCCTTCTCCGGTTACGCAGGGGTGGGGCGCAAGGCGTGAAGGTCCCGTCGCAGCCGTCCGGATCCGCCGGGGAGACCGACGGCCCGGAGGACAGACTCAGGCGGTTCGTCACCATCTGGGGCCGGGCCATCTTCCCGGTGACCGCCACCTCCCTCACCCGGGCCGAGTTCGAGGGGCACCTGCTGCCGCTCGCCCGGCTGCTGTGCGACGCGCTGCTCGCCCGGCCCTTCGACACGGCCCCCGCCCAGCGGGCCGGCGCCGGACTCGTCGACGCCCACTGCACCGACCCGGACGCCCTCGGCCGCAGCCTCGGCGTGGTCGACTCGTACCTGGTCCTGTACTGCGGCCGGGACGACGGCCTCGGCGGCGAGGACCTGCGGGCCCGCTGCGCCCGCCTCCAGCACGCCATGGCCACCGGCTACGCCCAGGCCCTGCGCGAGCGGACCCGGGCCGAGCAGGAGTCCATCGCCCGCTCCGCGCTCGCCGCCCGCAGCGCCGCCGAGATCGCCCTGCACGCCACCGAGAGCCGCTTCCGGGCCGTCTTCGACGGGGCCGCCATCGGCATCGGCATCGCCGACCTCGACGGCCGCGTCCTGGAGGTCAACAACACCCTCACCCGCATGTTCGGCGGCGTCGAGGGCCACGTCCGGGGCAGCAACATCAGCGAGTGGGTCCACCCCGAGGACGGCCCGCACGTCTGGCGGCTCTACGACGAACTGGTCCGCGGCGAGCGCGAGCAGTACCGGGTGGAGAAGCCGTACTACCGGGGCGACGGCACCGTCCTGTGGACCAACCTCACCGTCTCCCTGCTCCGCGACGCCGAGGGCGAGCCGCAGTACCAGCTCGCGCTCATGGAGGACGTCACCGAGCGGCGCCTGCTCCACCTGCGCCTGCGGTACGAGGCCACCCACGACGCCCTCACCGGGCTCCCCAACCGGACCCTGTTCTTCGAACGCCTGGAGAAGGCCGTCACCGCGGGACCGAACGGGGAGAAGGGCCGCTTCGGCCTCTGCTACCTCGACCTCGACGGCTTCAAGGCCATCAACGACAGCCTCGGCCACTCCGTCGGCGACCGGCTCCTCGTCGAGGTCGCCGACCGGCTCCAGAGCTGCGCCACCGGCCCCGGCGAGATGGTCGCCCGGCTCGGCGGCGACGAGTTCGTCGCCCTCACCACCCGCACCGACGGGGAGCGGGACGTCGCCGGACTCGCCGACCGCATCCTCGCCGCCCTCTCCGGCCCGATCGGCATCGACGGCCGCGAACTCACCGTCCGCGGCAGCCTCGGCGTCGTCGAGGGCCCGGCCGGCGAGCGCACCCCCGCCGAGGTGCTGCGCAGCGCCGACATCACCATGTACCGGGCCAAGTCGGCGGGCGGCAACCGCTTCGAGCTCGCCGACCCCGAGGCCGACGCCCGCGCCATCACCCGGCACGGCCTCACCACCGCCCTGCCGACCGCCCTGGAGCGCGGCGAGTTCTTCATCGAGTACCAGCCGCTCGTCCACCTCGACGACGGCAGCGTCCACGGCGCCGAGGCCCTGGTCCGCTGGAGCCACCCCCAGCACGGGGTGCTCGGCCCCGACCGCTTCATCCCGCTCGCCGAGGACACCGGCCTCATCGTCCCGCTGGGCCGCTGGGTCCTCCAGGAGGCCGTCCGGCAGGCCCGCTCCTGGCAGTTGGAGAACCCCAGGACCGGCGGCGCCGGACCGCTCCGCGTCAACGTCAACCTGTCGCCGACCCAGCTCCACCACCCCCGGCTGGTCGCCGACACCGTCGACGTCCTCGAACGGGCCGGGCTCGACCCCGGCGCGCTCTGCCTGGAGGTCACCGAGTCCGCCCTGATCGGCGCCGACGAGGACCTCCTCAAGCCGCTGCGCCAACTCGCCGAGATGGGCGTCGACATCGCCCTCGACGACTTCGGCACCGGCTACTCCAACCTGGCCAACCTGCGCCGCCTGCCGGTCAGTGTCCTCAAACTGGACCGTTCCTTCACCCGGGGCATGCAGCAGCACCCGGTGGACCCCGTCGACCTGAAGATCGTCGAGGGGATCGTCTCCCTCGCCCACAGCCTCGAACTCGCCGTCACCGTCGAGGGCGTGGAGACGGCGGCCCAGGCCGCCCGGCTGCGCGAGATCGGCTGCGACACCGCCCAGGGCTGGTACTACGCCCGCCCCGGCGCCCCGGACCGCATCCACTCCCTGGTCCTCGCCGACGCGGTCTGAACCCGCCGGACGCGCGCGGGCCCGCTCCCCCGACGGGGAACGGGCCCGCGCGCGTCCGGGGTCAGGCGGTCCGGCCGCCGCCCGGCGGTTCGGCGCGCGAGCGGTCCGGCGGGTCCGAGGGCGGACGCGGCGCCGGTACGGGCCCCGCGCCCCGGCGGCCGGTGCCGTGCAGGAGGTCGGGCAGACCCGACCGGGTCACCGCCACCACCACCCGGTCCCCGGCCTGGAGCACGTACCCCGGGTGGAGGTTCCACAGCAGCGCCGGGGGCTCCGCGGGACCGGCGGGGTCCGGCGCCGTCCCCGCCCCCGTGTCGAGGGCGAGCACCCGCCACGCGCCCGGCCGGAACGCCTCCGCGACCGTCCGCCCCTCCAGATGGTGATGGCCCGCCACGTCGACCGCGGCGAACAGCAGCACCCGCCGCTCCACCGGGATCGCCCCCAGGATCTGGCGGCCCATCATCGCGGCGGCGAAGGTCGGCGCGGCGAGCGTCGACACGCTGCGGCTGCGGGTCAGCGCGGCCGGGTGCGCCGCCCGCAGGGCCCGGTAGACGGTGGTCGCGAAGTCGTCGTCGTACAACCGCAGCGCGACCAGCAGCTCCGGCGCCAGCGCGCGGGCCGCGAGCGCCGCCTCCAGATTGGTCGTGTCGGAACTCGTCAGCGCCAGCAGCGCCCGCGCCCGGGGCGCCTTCGCCGCCTCCAGGACGCCCTCCTGCGTGACGTCGCCCAGCACCACGGGCACCCGCAGCCGCCGGGCGTGCGGGATGCCCCGCGCCTCCGGGTCCTCCTCCACGCACACCACCGGCACCCCCAGCTCCCGCAGCCGCACCAGCACGCGGGTGCCCACCCGGCCCAGGCCGAGCAGCACCACGTGATCGTCCAGGCCGCGCGGCGGGCGCCGCAGCGCGGACGCGTTGCGGTACGCGCCCAGCGCCTCCAGGACCCCCGCGATCAGCAGCGGCAGCAGCGCCAGGCCCAGCAGCCCGGCGAGCAGCTGGAGCACCTGGCGGGACGTCTCCTCCCCGACCGCCGGATCGTTGATCGCGAAGAGGTCCAGGAGGGTCAGGTAGGCCGCGTGCAGGGGATGGTCCCCGGTGGTCAGCCAGGCCGTCACGGAGAGCGCGGTCACCGCCGCGACCACCCCGGCCAGCGCCCGCCGCAGCCGCCCCGACAGGAGCTCCCGCAGCGAGGCGCCCCGGGACTCCCGGCGGCGCGGCTGCGCCGGGGCGCGGCCGATCGCCTCCAGGACGACCGCCCCGCGCCCGGCCGCCGCCCGCACCTCCGCGTCGTCCGGCAGCAGCCGGGGCGCGAGGCCCCCGCTGCGGTCCGAACCGTCCGCGCCGGCCGGGTCGGCACTGGTCGAGGAGAGCAGCGCGAGCGTCACCAGGCCCGGTGCGGCGAGCGCCCCGGGCCCCGGCGGCATCCGCTCGGCCGCCCGCAGCAGCAGCCCGTCGGCCTGGACCACCTTCCGGGTCCCCGCGACGGCCGTGGCGGCCAGCGCGGGCGCGGCGGTGTCCGCGTCGGACAGCACGACGGTCGAGGCGTCCCGGTCCGTGTCCGCCGGACCGTCGGGCGGTTCGCTCGCCCGGTCCAGCAGGTCGGCCATCAGGTGCCCGAGGTTGCGGTTGTACATCCGCAGCACCAGCCGGACGCCCGGGGCGAGGCGGCGGGCCAGGAACGCCGCCCGCATGTTGACCTCGTCGTCCTCGTAGAGCAGCGCCAGCGCCTCGGCGCCCCGCAGCCCCGCCCCCAGCAGCGTCCGCTCGTCGGGCTCGGCGCCCTCCGCGTACCGGACGCGCTCCGGCGCGCCCTCCCGGCCGCCGACGCCGGGGGCGACGAGGACGACGTCCCGCCGGTACACCCCGGCCAGCTCGGCGGCGAGCCGGTGCGCCAGCGCGTCGTCCCCGAGGACGAGCATGGCCTCAGCCGGCGCGGTCCCCTCCCGTGCCTCCCCCATGGCGTCCTCCGCTCAGCGGTCGTGCCGCACGGTGTCGGCGAGCTCGTCGTGCGCCCCGCCGGACTCCTCGGCGGCCGCCTGCGGTTCCGGCGCGGACGCCGGACCGGACGGCCGGCGCCGGGCGATGACCCAACTGGCCACGGGCTCCGTGTAGCGGGCCGTCAGCGGCCCGATGACCACGAGGATCAGCACGTACGCGGTGGCCAGCGGGCCCAGCGAGGGCTCGATGCCCGCCGAGACGGCCAGCCCCGCGATGACGATGGAGAACTCGCCGCGCGCGACCAGCGTGCCGCCGGCCCGCCAGGAGCCCTTCGCCGAGATCCCGTTGCGCCGCGCCGCCCAGTAACCGGTGGCGATCTTCGTACCGGCGGTGACCACCGCGAGCGCCAGCGCGGGCAGCAGCACCGGCGGAATGCTCGTCGGGTCCGTGTGCAGGCCGAAGAAGACGAAGAACACGGCCGCGAAGAGATCCCGCAGCGGGCTGAGCAGGTTGTGCGCGCCCTCGGCGACCTCACCGGACAGGGCGATGCCGACCAGGAACGCGCCGACCGCCGCCGACACCTGGAGCTGCTGGGCGATGCCCGCCACCAGCAGGGTCAGGCCCAGGACGACCAGGAGCAGCTTCTCCGGGTCGTCGCTGGAGACGAAGCGGGAGATCAGCCGCCCGTACCGGACGGCGACGAAGAGCACCAGACCGGCCACGCCCAGCGCGATGGCGAGGGTGACGCTGCCGGCCGCGAGACCGGCACCGGCCAGCAGCGCCGTCACGATCGGCAGGTACACCGCCATCGCCAGGTCCTCCAGGACCAGGATGCTGAGCACCACCGGCGTCTCGCGGTTGCCCAGCCGGCCGAGGTCCCCGAGGACCTTGGCGATGACGCCGGACGACGAGATCCAGGTGACGCCGGCCAGCACGACCGCCGCCACCGGACCCCAGCCGAGGAGCAGGGCCATCGCCGCGCCGGGCAGGGCGTTCAGCGCCCCGTCGACGAGACCGGCCGGGTACTGCGTCTTGAGATTGGTGACCAGATCGGTCGCCGTGTACTCCAGACCGAGCATCAGGAGCAGCAGGATGACGCCGATCTCGGCGCCGATGGCGACGAACTCCTCGCTGGCGCCCAGCGGTAGCAGTCCTCCCTCGCCGAAGGCGAGTCCGGCCAGGAGGTACAGGGGTATGGGCGAGAATTTCAGCCGCCCGGCCATGCGGCCGAGCAGGCCGAGACCGAGGATGATCGCTCCGAACTCGATGAGGAATACGGCGGACGAATGCACCGATCACTCCCTTCCAAGGATCGCGGCGGCGGCGTCGACGCCTTCATGGGTACCGATGACGATGAGGGTGTCCCCGCCGGCCAGCCGGAAGCCGGGCCCGGGGGACGGGACGGCGTCCGCGCGGCGCAGTACGGCCACGATCGACACGCCGGTCTCCGTGCGCATGCGGGTCTCGCCGAGGGTCCGTCCGTTCCAGTGCGAGGCGGAGGAGAGCTCGATCCGCTCCGCGACGAGCCCCAGCTCGGTGGTGTGCAGCAGGTTCGGACTGTGGTGGGAGGGCGTCAGCGCGTCGATGAGCGCGGCGCTCTCCCCGGCGGTCAGGTGCAGCGACTGGAGGCAGTCGTCGGGATCGTCCGACCGGTAGACGTTCACGCTCCGCGTGCCGTCCCGGTGGGCGATCACCGACAGGTGCCGGTGTTCTCGTGTGGTCAGGTCGTACTGGACGCCGATGCCGGGAAGCGGCGTCGAGCTCATCCGTGAAGTGGGCACAGCCCCGACTCCTCGTGTTCGTCTCCGTGTGAGCGCGCGCGGCGAGGAGGCCGGTGCCCCTCCCACGGGAGGGCGGGCCGGGGCCGCGGCCGGAACATCATGCCATCTACCAGGGATTTCGCGCATGGGTGTCGTCACGGATGGACACGGCCCCGGACCGCCGCCAGGATGAGGCGGGGACGTAGGCTCCCTCGCAGGCCACGAGGCCCTCCACGCGCCGGGAAGGACCCGGCGGCATCCGGTGGAGCCACAGGGGAGAGCGGGACGGTGTCACTGTACGGACGGATCTTCCTCCTGAACGCGGCCGTCCTGGTGCTCGCCACCGGGCTGCTGCTCGGGCCCGTCACCGTCTCGTCGCCGGTCCTCGCGGGCGAGGCGATCGTCCTCCTCGTCGGCCTGGTCCTCATGCTGGTCCTCAACGCGGCCCTGCTCCGGGTGGGCCTCGCCCCGCTCGGCCGGCTCGGCCGCGCCATGGCCACCGCCGACCTCCGCCGGCCGGAACCCCGCCCCGAGGTCACCGGGCGGGGCGAGATCGCCGACCTCACCGCCGCGTACAACGCCATGCTCGACCGCCTGGAGGCCGAGCGGACCACCAGCAGCGGCCGGGTCCTCCTCGCGCAGGAGGCCGAGCGGCAGCGGATCGCCCGCGAGCTGCACGACGAGGTCGGCCAGACCCTCACCGCCGTCCTCCTCCAGCTCAAGCACACCGCCGACCACGCTCCGGTGGAACTGCGCGAGGACCTGCGGCAGGCGCAGGAGACCACCCGCGCCGGCCTGGAGGAGATCCGCCGCATCGCCCGCCGGCTCCGCCCCGGGGTCCTGGAGGAGCTGGGCCTGCACAGCGCGCTGCGCTCGCTGGCCGGGGAGCTGTCCACCTCCCGGCTGCGGGTCACCACCCACCTCGCCCCCGGCACCGGCCCGCTCGACCCGGCGACCGAACTCGTCGTCTACCGGGTCGCCCAGGAGGGCCTGACCAACGCGGCCCGGCACGCGGGCGCCGCCCACGTCGAACTGCGCCTCGGCCCGGCCCCCGGCGGCGGCGTCCGGCTCCTCGTCCGCGACGACGGCCGGGGCACGGCGGGCGCCGCCGAGGGCGCCGGCATCGGCGGGATGCGCGAGCGCGCCCTGCTGGTCGGCGCCGACCTGCGCATCGGGCCGGGGGAGACGGGCGGCACGGAGGTCCGCCTCGACCTGCCGGCCTACCCGGAGACGGGTCCCGTACCGCCCCCGTCCGCTCCGGCCTCCGTCCGCTCCCTCCGGCCGCCGACCCCTGGACACGAGAGATGACCACCCCCGCACGCACGCCCGCCCGGATCCTGCTCGTCGACGACCACGCGCTGGTCCGGCGCGGGGTCCGGCTGATCCTCGACGCCGAACCGGACCTGGAGGTCGTGGCGGAGGCCGGGGACGGGGCCGAGGGCGTCGCCGCCGCCCGCCGCGACGACGCGCTCGACCTGGCCGTCCTGGACATCGCCATGCCCCGCATGACCGGCCTCCAGGCCGCCCGCGAACTGGCCCGGCTCCGGCCCGGCCTGCGCATCCTCATGCTCACCATGTACGACAACGAGGAGTACTTCTTCGAGGCGCTGCGGGCCGGCGCCAACGGCTACGTCCCGAAGTCCGTCGCCGACCGGGACCTGGTGGAGGCGTGCCGGGCCGCCCTGCGCGACGAGCCGTTCATCTACCCCGGCGCCGAGACCGCGCTGATCCGCAGCTACCTCGACCGGGCGCGGTCCGGCGCGGGCCTGCCCGAACGGCCGGTCACCGAGCGCGAGGAGGAGATCCTCAAGCTGGTCGCGGAGGGCCACACCTCGAAGGAGATCGGGGACCTGCTCTTCATCAGCCCGAAGACGGTGGAGCGGCACCGCGCCAACATCCTCCAGAAGCTCGGCCTCAAGGACCGCCTGGAGCTGACCCGGTACGCCATCCGGGCCGGGCTCATCGAACCCTGACACCCGCCCGGGGCGTCCTCTCCCCATTTCCCCCGCCGCCCCGCCCCCGTGCGGCACACTGACCGGGTGCGCATCGTGATGATGACGGCGGGGTCGCGGGGCGACGTCGCGCCGTACACGGGTCTGGGCGCCGGTCTCGTACGGGCCGGGCACGAGGTGACGCTCGCCACGCACGGGGTGTTCGAGCCCCTGGTGGCGGGATCGGGCGTGCGGTTCCACCCGCTGCCCGTCGACCCCAGGGCCGAGTTGCACTCCGCGCGCGGCCGGCGGCTGCACGACGCGAGCAGCGGCGCCGGGAAGCTCGTCCGGCTGGCCTCCATGGCCCGGACGGTGGCCGACGCGATGACCGAGGGCCTGGTGGCGGCGGCCCGCGGGGGCGACGTCCTGCTGGTCGGCGGAGCGGTGGGACCGCTCGGATACGCCCTTGCCGACGCCCTGTCCGTGCCCGCCCTCGGACTGCACCTCCAGCCGCTCCACCCGACCCGCGAGTTCCCCGCCCCCGTCCTGGGCACCCGCTCCCTGGGCGCGGTGGGGAACCGGCTGAGCGGCCGCGTCGTCATGGGCGCGGTGGAGCTCCTCTTCACCGAGCCCGTGCGCTCCCTGCGCCGGTACGGGCTCCGCCCCACGGGCCGCCGCCGCCGGCCGAGGCCGGTGCTGCACGGCTACAGCGGACTCGTCGTCCCCCGCCCCCGGGACTGGCCCGCCGAGCTGGAGATCGCCGGATACTGGTGGCCGCACGAGACGGGACGGCTCTCCCCGGAGCTGGAGGACTTCCTCGACGCCGGGCCCCCGCCCGTCTTCGTCGGCCTGGGCAGCGCCACCGTGCCCGACCCCGAGCGGACCAGCCGCGAGATCGTCGCCGCGCTGCGCGCCGCGAAGGTGCGCGGGATCGTCCAGCGCGGCTGGGCGGGGCTCGGGGCCGGCGACGACGACATCCTGACCGTCGACGAGGTGCCGCACTCCCTGCTCTTCCCCCGGACCGCCGCCGTCGTCCACCACGCGGGAGCGGGCACGACCGGCGCCGTCCTGCGCGCCGGAGTGCCCGCCGTGCCGGTGCCGGTCCAGTTCGACGCGGCGTTCTGGGCGTCCCGGCTGACCGCGCTGGGCACCGCCCCCGGGGCGATTCCGCTGCCCCGGCTCACCGCCGGGACCCTGGCCCCCGCCCTGCGCCGGGCGACGCGGGACGGCGTCCACGGCGAGCGGGCCCGCGCGCTCGCCGGCCGGCTGGCGGCGGAGGACGGCGTGGCGCCGGTCCTCGCCGCGCTGGAGCGGTCGGCGCGCTGACCCCGCCCGGCGCCGGGCTTCCCCGGGAGACCCACCGGACTTCCCCGGGAACCCGCCGGAGGGCGACCCTCTAGGATCCTGATCCGTGAGGCGTCCGAGCGGGCGCCTCGGGGGAGTCGTTGCTACGGGGGAACCGCCTTGTTCGGAATCATCAGACCGTGCCGTCACCGCCTGGGCGAGGGCCTGCGCACCGAGTGGATGGCGCACCTGTGCGGGCTGTGCCTGGCGCTGCGCGGCGAGTACGGGCAGTTCGCGCGGGTGGCCACCAACTATGACGGCCTGATCGTCTCGGTGCTGACCGAGGCGCAGTCGGAGCGCACCGGGGACTGGCGGAGGGCCGCCGGACCCTGCCCGCTGCGCGGCATGCGGTCGGCGGACGTGGCCCGGGGCGAGGGCGCGCGGCTGGCGGCGACGGTGTCGCTGGTGCTGGCCGCGGCGAAGATCCGCGACCACGTGGCCGACGGCGACGGCCTGGTGGCACGCCGCCCGGTCGCCCTGGCGGCGCGCAGGGTCGCCCGGGGCTGGGAGCGCGCGGGCGCCGCCGGCGGCGAACGGCTCGGCTTCGACACCGGGGTGCTCCTCGGGGCGGTCGAGCGCCAGCAGGAGATCGAGCGCGGGATCCTCCCGGGCGGATCGCTGCTGACGGTCACGGAGCCCACCGAGACGGCCACCGCGGCGGCCTTCGCCCACACCGCGACCCTCACCGGCCGCCCCGGCAACGCCGAACCGCTCGCGGAGGCCGGGCGCCTCTTCGGACGGCTGGCGCACCTGCTGGACGCCGTGGAGGACCTGGAGGAGGACGCCGCGTCGGGCGCCTGGAACCCGGTCGCCGCGACGGGCACGGACCGCGCCGAGGTCCGGCGGCTCTGCGACGACGCCGTCCACGGCATCCGACTCGCCCTGTCCGAGGCCGACTTCGTCGACGGCCGTCTGGTACGGACCCTGCTCGGCGGCGAGTTGGAGCGCGCCGTCGACCGCGCCTTCGACCCCCGCCACCGCCACCACCGCGACCACCGCCGGTCGGCCGACGCCCCCCGCTTCCTGCCCCGGCTGGGCCGCCGCACCGAGGAACCCGAACACGCCTGCGGAGTCGGGGCGCTCACCGGTACGGCCCCGCGGGGCGGCGCGGAGGCGGCGAACCGCCCGCCGGACGGGGAGTGCCGGCGATGCCGCGCCTGGCGCCGCCTGTGCGCCGACTGCCGGCTCTGCTACGAGTGCTGCCGCTGCGCCGACGACACGGACGACGGCGACGTGGAACCCGTACAGTTCGGCGACGGGAACCGCGACGGCGGCTCGGGCCGGGACGGTTCCGGAGACGGCTGGTTCGGCGGCCGGGGCGGCGGCGGTGGCCATTCGGGCGGCAACTCGGGCGGCTGGTCCGGCGGTTCGGGCGGCGGCCACGGCTCGGGCGGCTCCGGCGGCTCCCGCGGCGGCTCGGGCGACGGTTGCGGGGACGGCTGCTGCAACCCCTGCAAGTGCTGCTGCGACTGCTGCGACTGACCCGGCTCCGCCCCGCCCCCGGTGGGGACGGGGCGGAGCCGGGGCCGGTCAGGCGTCGACGACGGGGGAGGTGCCCAGCCGGATGTTGTCCACGGCCCAGAACCAGTTGTTGCCCGCGTGGTGGACCCGGAAGCCCACCTTCACCGAGCGCGCGTCGGCCGGCACCGGGAAGGAACAGGTGACGAGGCGGTTCTGCTGGTCGCGGCCGCCGTTGGTGTTCCCCGACGCGGCACCGGAGTAGTGCAGCACCCGGGAGGTGGCGCCGGTGTCGAAGACCACGGTCACCTCGGCCTCCTGCGGGCTCTCCTGCCGGTAGTGGGAGTCGAAGCCCAGGTACAGCGTCGGGGTCCCCGCCGGGATCGCGACCGGGGGCGTCGTCAGCGTCGAGTCGAAGGCGCCGCGGGCGGACGGGCTGCCCGTGTCGTCCCAGTCGTCGGGGTCGGCGACGGCGACGACGCCCAGGGACCGGCTGAACGCGCCGCGTTCCTGGCCGGCCGGGAACCAGAACTGCCGGGACAGGAACGACCAGCCGTCGAGTTCCTCCGTGCCCCGCGGCATCCCGGCCGCGTTGGTGACCGTCCACCCCTCGGGCGCGGTCCGCGTCCAGCCCCGCAGCCCCGGACGGCTCAGGTCGGTGGCCGGGGCCAGCCGGTCGGCGAGGGACTCGAAGTTCTCGCCGAGCAGGTAGCCGGTCATCACCGGCCCCACCCGGACGGCCAGTGTCCCGGTCCGCTCCACCGCCGCGCCGCCCGCGCCGCGTCCGCCGACGGTCGCCGTCAGCGTCGCCGCGGTCCGGGCCGCCGAGGCGGGCGCCGTGACCTTCCAGACCACCTTCACCGACGTACGGGCCGGAACCGAGCCGGGGGTGCCGTCGGCCGGTTCGGCCCGCCACCCCTCCGGCACCGCCAGCGCCGCCGACAGGGCGGTGAGCGGGGCGCTCCCCGCGTTGGTGACGGTCGCGGTCACGGCCAGCGGCTCCCCCGGGTACAGCGCGCAGCCGTCGGTGCCGGGAGAACTCGCCGGCGCGGTCAGGGCGAGGCTCACCGCGCGGGCGACCTCGGCCCGGCCCCGGGTGTCCGCGATCCGCAGCAGGCCGTCGCCCTCGGCGCGGGCGGCGACGGCGAGCGTGCCGGCGGTGGCGTCCGCCGCGGGCGTGACGGTGAACCGCAGGTCCGCCGAGCCGCCGCCGGGCAGGGTCCGCGGGACCGGCCCGGCGGGCTCGACCGTCCAGCCGGCCGGGGCCGACAGCGACACCGCGAGGTTCCGCAGCCGGCCGCTCCCCTCGTTGCGCACGCGCACCGCCACCTCGGCGGGGCTGCCCTGCACGAACGGGGCGGTCAGCGGGGGCAGTGGCTCCGGCAGGGTGAGCGCCGCGCTCAGCACCGGTCCGGTGCCGATCGCCGGGTCGGTGGCGCCCGGTCCGGCGTCCGCGGGCCGACCGGCCATCCGCCGCAGGAAGCGCGGGTCGTCCTCGTCGAGCACCACGATGTCGTACCAGCCGTGCCGGGCGAGCGGCACGGACACGGTCCGCTTCCGGCCGGGCGCCAGCCGGACGGTCCGTACGCCGCCCTCGCCGTGCCGCGGATGGGTGGACTCGCCGATCAGGAGGGTCCGGGTCCGTCCCGACGGGTTGGCGCACTCCACGTCCACACTGCGGGCGTGGGCGCGCTCCACGACGTGCGCCTCGGCGCCGATGCCTGAGCCGCGCAGTTCCCACAGGGCCCAGCCGGGGCCGTGCACCTGGAGGTCGTAGCCCCCGGGGCCGTACGGCAGGCTGTCGGTGGCGCGGTCCCGGCCGGCCACGGTCCAGGTGCGCGGGGCGGTCCCGTCCCCCGGGTACGCGGTGATCGCGGCGGTCCGCCGCCCCTCGTTGCCGAGCCCCAGCCGCACCTCGGTGTCGGTGACGGTGGCGCGCAGCGAGAGCCGGTACGGGGAGGGCCGGGTGGCGCGGACGCCGGGCTCCTGGACGGATCGCTCCTGTGCCGTCGGCGGCACCGGGTTCCAGCGGCCGACCGGCGCCGGGACCGCGCCGGGCCGTTCCACCTCGGGCTGCCGGTGGGCGCGGTCGAAGTCGAACACGGAGGTCAGGTCGCCGAAGACGCTGCGCCGCCAGGCACTGATGTTCGGTTCCTGGACCCCGGTCCACTTCTCCAGGAACCGGATCACCGAGGTGTGGTCGAAGAGTTCGGAGTTCACGAATCCGCCGACCGTCCAGGGGGACACCACGGTCATCGGGACGCGCGGTCCCGGGCCGACGGGACGGCCGCCCACCCAGTCGTCGCCGTCGCCGCCGTCCGGCCGGGGGGCGGTGGGGGCGGGGACGTGGTCGAAGTAGCCGTCGTTCTCGTCGAAGTTGATGAACAGCGCGGTCTTCGACCAGGTCTTCGGGTCCGAGGCGATGGCGTCCAGCAGGTCGTGGACGAGGCCGGCGCTGCCGACGGGCGTGGAGGAGCTGGGGTGTTCGGACAGCGCGGCCGTGGGGACCACCCAACTGACCTTCGGGAGGGTCCCGGCCTTGATGTCGGCCTTGATCCGGGTGATCAGGGTGCCCGGTTCGGAGCGGTGGGCGCCGCGCAGGAACAGCCGCCGCTCGCCCTCGGGGAGGGCGTCGACCGCTGTGCGGAACCGGGCCAGGTCGGCCCGCCGCTCGCCCTCGCCCTTCGCCCACAGCTTGTCGTAGAACTCCTCGGTGGTGGCGTACGGGAACCCGGCGGAGGTGAGGATCTTCCGGCCGATCCGCTTCCACGGCTTGAAGTACTCCACCGCGTTGTCGGTGAAGTTGTCCCACTCCTGGTAGATCTGCCAGGACACCCCGGCGGCCTCCAGCCGCTCCGGATAGGTGGTCCAGTCGTAGCCGGCGTGGCCGTAGGAGTAGGCGGCGTTGGTGACGGCCCGGCCCCCGCCGCCGGGCTCGAAGCCGGTGGTGCCGGTCCACAGGTAGTTGCGGTTGGGGTTCGTGGAGCCGAAGACGGAGCAGTGGTAGGCGTCGCAGAGGGTGAAGCGGTCGGCGAGTTCGTACTGGAGCGGGATGTCGCGCCGGTCGTAGTGGGCCATGGTGCTCTGGCCCTTGGCCGCGACCCAGTCGTTCCACCAGCCGTTCGCGCGGGCCTGCACCCCGTCGGCGAAACCGTGCGGCAGCGAACCGAGGTACTGGATGTCGCTCTCGGGCCGTCCGGCCTCGACGGCCGCCCGCCGCGCGGAGAACGGCGGGACGGCGGGCCCGCCGGAGCGGGGCTGCTCGAACACGCTCGTACCGTCGGGCAGCCGCAGCGCTCTCGGGTCGCCGAAGCCGCGCACACCCCTGAGCGCACCGAAGTAGTTGTCGAAGGAACGGTTCTCCTGCATCAGCACGATGACGTGCTCGATGGTCCGCAGACCACCGCGCGGCATGGGGGCGGCCATGGCCGTCAGGAGGGAGGGCGGCAGGACGGAGAGCGCGGAGCCCGCGGCGAGGGTGCCGAGGACCTTGCGGCGTGAGAAGTCGGACATGGCGGGGAGGCTATGACGCGCTACGGCGCCTCCGACACCCGTCGCGCCAGGGGTTCGCCCACTGTTCACGCGGGAGACGCGTACGAAATCCGCAGGTCAAAGCCATGATCGCGATGAACTGGAGGGTGCGGAGGGAGTACGGCGGCCCGGCCCCGGCCCGGTCCGCCGCGCGCGTTCCCCCGACCTCGACCGCGCCCCGCCTCCCTCCCGGCACCTGCCCCGCTCCGGGGGATCGGCCGCCGGTGTGCGGCCGGCGGTGTGGCAGGGTGGTGCGCACGTGGGCCTCTGGGGCCCGTGAACGTGAGAGAGGTATGCCGTGAACGAGGCCGAGCTCAGGGCGCTGTTCGACGAGATCGACACGGATGGCGACGGGCGGATCAACATCGTCGAGTTGGCGGAGGGCTTCAAGGCCGAGGGCGCCCACGGGCACCTCGCGGAAGAGGTCAAGAAGGCCATGGCGGCCGACGCCAACCGCGACGGGGTCCTCGACTTCGACGAGTTCCGCACCCTGCTGAAGTAGCACCGGACCTGACGGCACGGGCGCCCGGACCCCGCTCCGGGCACCCGCGCCGACGCGGCCTCCGTCCGCGTACCCCCTACGGCCTGTGTGTCTTCGCGGGCCCCACGAAGACGCGCAGGACAGCCCCTAGAAGAACCCGAGCTTCTTTGGGGAGTAGCTGACCAGCAGGTTCTTCGTCTGCTGGTAGTGGTCGAGCATCATGCGGTGGTTCTCGCGGCCGATGCCGGACTGCTTGTAGCCGCCGAAGGCCGCGTGGGCCGGGTAGGCGTGGTAGCAGTTCGTCCAGACGCGGCCCGCCTGGATGGCGCGGCCCGCGCGGTAGGCGGTGTTGGTGTCGCGGGTCCAGACTCCGGCGCCGAGGCCGTACAGGGTGTCGTTCGCCGTGCGGATCGCGTCGTCGAAGTCCGTGAAGGAGGTCACCGCCACGACCGGGCCGAAGATCTCCTCCTGGAAGATCCGCATGCGGTTGTCGCCCTCGAAGATCGTCGGCTGGATGTAGTAGCCGCCCTCCAGGTCGCCGCCGTGGCCCACCTGCTGACCGCCCGTCAGGATCTTGGCGCCCTCCCGCTGGCCGATCTCCAGGTAGGAGAGGATCTTCTTCATCTGCTCCGCCGACGCCTGCGCGCCGATCATCGTCGCCGGGTCCAGCGGGTGGCCCGCCACGATCGCCTCGGTGCGGGCGACCGCCGCCTCCATGAACTCCCCGTAGTGGCCGCGCTGCACCAGCGCCCGCGAGGGACAGGTGCAGACCTCGCCCTGGTTGAGGGCGAACATGGTGAAGCCCTCCAGCGCCTTGTCGCGGAAGTCGTCGTCCGCCGCCCACACGTCGTCGAAGAAGATGTTCGGCGACTTGCCGCCCAGCTCCAGCGTCACCGGCTTCAGGTTCTCGGTGGCGTACCGCATGATCAGGCGGCCGGTCGAGGTCTCGCCGGTGAAGGCGATCTTCGCGACCCGGGGCGAGGAGGCGAGCGGCCTGCCCGCCTCCTCGCCGAAGCCGTTGACGATGTTCAGCACGCCCGGCGGCAGCAGATCGGCGACCAGGCTCAGCCAGAAGTGGACCGAGGCCGGGGTCTGTTCGGCCGGCTTCAGCACCACCGCGTTGCCCGCGGCCAGCGCCGGCGCCAGCTTCCACACCGCCATCAGGATGGGGAAGTTCCACGGGATGATCTGCGCCACGACGCCCAGCGGCTCGTGGAAGTGGTACGCGACGGTGTCCTCGTCGAGCTCGCTGAGCGTCCCCTCCTGGGCCCGCAGCGCCCCCGCGAAGTAGCGGAAGTGGTCGATGGCGAGGGGGATGTCGGCGGCGAGGGTCTCCCGGACCGGCTTGCCGTTGTCCCAGGTCTCCGCGACCGCCAGCGCCTCCAGGTTCGCCTCCATCCGGTCGGCGATCCGCAGCAGCACCGTCGACCGCTCGGCCGCCGGGGTGCGGCCCCACGCCGGAGCGGCGGCGTGCGCCGCGTCCAGGGCGCGCTCCACGTCCGCGGCCGTACCCCGGGCGATCTCGGTGAACGGCCTGCCGTCGACCGGACTCGGGTTCTCGAAGTACCGTCCCTCGGCCGGGGCGACGTACGCGCCGCCGATCCAGTGGTCGTAGCGCGGCTGGTACGCCATCAGCGCGCCCTCGGTGCCGGGTGCGGCGAAACGGGTCATGGGCAGACCTCCCTGCGGGTCGGACGGTTCCGGGCCGCCGCGGCCCGCCGGGGACCGGTGCGCGGCGGCGGCCGGACGGCGCGCACCCGTCGTCCCGACCGGCGCGCTCTCACCGCCGAGTGTGCGGAAGGGGACGTTGCAGTCCCGTTGCGCCATGGGCGAGTTCGGCCTCCAGGGCGTCGAGCCGGGCCCGTACGGGGGCGAGTTGGGCGGCCGGGACCGCCGCGCACAGGGCCCGCCACACCTCCAGGTCCTCCTCGCCCCAGGCGCTGTGTGCCCAGTCCGCGAGCAGCAGCGGATCCGCCCGCGCCACCAGCGCCGCCCGCAGCCGGCCCGCCAGCCGTTCCCGGAGCCGTACGACCCCGGGGGCGGCCGAGCCGGGCAGCAGCGGGCCCGGATACTGCCCGGCGGCGGACGTCACCGCCCCGGCGGCGAGCCGGCGGTCCACCGCCGCGAAGTCCGCGTCGACCGGTGCGGCGAGCCGGTACGGGCGCGAGCGCAGCAGCGCCGGGCCGAGCAGGGGCCGCAGCCGGGACAGCTCCGCCCGCAGTGTCACCGGCGTCGCCGCCCCGTCCTCGTACAGCAGGGTCAGCAGCCGGTCGCCCGGCACCCCCTCCGGGTGGTGGGCGAGCAGGACCAGGATCTCGCTGTGCCGACGGCTCAGCCGGAGCCGCCGCCCGTCCACCGCGAGCAGCGCCTCGTCCCGGCCGAGCGCGGTGAGCCGGGCCCGGCCGGGCGCCGGGGCGGGGGCGAGCAGCGCCAGCTGGGTCTCGGCCGCCCGCGCCACCGCCCGTACAAGGCCGAGGCTGTGCGGATGGGCGAGGGGCGCGCCGCCGGTCAGGTCGACGGCGCCGAGCAGCCGCCCGCTGCGGGGGTCGTGCAGCGGGGCCGCCGCGCACGTCCAGTCCCGCACGGGCGGCCGGAAGTGCTCGCCCGACACCACCTGCACCGGCCCGTCGACGGCGAGCGCCGTCCCCGGCGCGTTCGTGCCGGCGGCGGACTCCGCCCAGCTCGCGCCGGCCACGAAGTTCATCCGCCGGGCCTGCCGCAGCGCCGCCGGGTCCCCCTCGACCCACAGCAGCCGCCCGGCCGCGTCGCAGACGGCGAGCAGGTGCCCGCCGTCCCGGGCGTCCGCGCCGAGCAGTTCTCTGATCACCGGCATCGCCGCCGCCAGCGGATGCCCCTCCCGGTACGCGGCCAGCTCCTCCTCGTCCAGCTCCACGGCCGCCGCGCCGTCCCGGCTGACCCGGGCCCGCTCGGACCGCCGCCACGACTCCGCGACCAGTGCCCGCACCGCCGGGCGGACCCCCGGCCGAGGCCCCGCGCCCGGCTTCACGCCCGGCCTCGTCTCCGGTCCGGCTCCCGGACCGCACGGCTCGCCCCGCCGCGCCGTCGGCTCGCCCCGCCGCGCCGTCGGCTCGCTCACATCGGCCTCCCCGTCGAGGACGTACGGCTCGTGGCGCACATCGTCGTGGCCCCGGCCGCCGCCGACAAGGTCCCCGGGAGGGGAGCACATGTGTTCCGGCCGGGGCGCGCTCGCGCCGGGAACGCACCCCGGCGCGGGGGGCGGGAAGCGCGGGCCGGGGGCGGGCCAGGGCCGCCAGAGCCGGGGGAGGTGCGGGTCAGGGGCCGTCCGGACCGGAGAAGGTGCGGGTCGGGGTCCGTCCGGGCCGGAGAGGCGCGGTTCGGGGTCCGTCCGGACCGGGAAGGCGCGGTTCGGGGGCAGGGGTGGGGCAGGGTCAGAGGCCGTCCGGGGCGGGTTTTCCGCGCCGCGACGCCATCAGGAGCTTCTGGAGCTCGCGGGCGGCCCGCGGCGGGGCCACGTCGCTGCGGTGCGCCAGGGCGATCGTGCGGCGCAGGCCGGGGCGGGCCAGGGCGGTGACCCGCAGGTCGCGGCCGGCCCGGGCGGCGACCATGGCCGGGACGACGGCGAGGCCGAGCCCGGCCCGGACGAAGCCGAGGACCGCGTCCAGCTCGCCGCCCTCGACCGTGAAGGTGGGCTCGAAACCGGCCGCCCGGCACGCGCCGACGGTGAGTTCCCGCAGGTCGTAGCCGTGCCGGAACATGACCAGGGGCTGATCGCGCAGGTCCGTGATCCGCACCGGCCGGCGCGGCGGCGGCGCCGAGGCCGCCGACACCACCACCAGGTCCTCGCGGAGCAGTTCCACCGTGGTCAGCGCGGGGGACGGGGTCGGCAGCGGCAGCACCACGAGCGCCAGGTCGAGGGCGCCGCGCGCCAGCTCCCGCACCAGGTCGTGCGAGCCGCCCTCCTCGATGAGCAGCTCGATCCCCGGGTGCAGGTCGTGGAAGGCGCGCAGCACGTCGGGCAGGAGGCCGGTGCAGAGGCTGGGGGTCGCCCCGAGCCGCACCCGGCCGCGCTTGAGCTGCGCCAGCTCCTGCACCTCGCGGCGGGCCGTCTCGGTGTCGGCGAGGATGCGGCGGGCCAGCGGGAGCAGGGCCTCACCGGCGTCGGTGAGCGCGATGTTGCCCCGGGCCCGGCTGAACAGCTCCGCGCCGAGCTCCTGCTCCAGCGCCTTGATCTGCTGGGAGAGCGAGGGCTGCGAGACGTGGACGCGCTCGGCGGCCCGGGTGAAGTGGCGGGTCTCGGCCACGGCCACGAAGTAGAGGAGCTGCTGGAACTGCATACGTCCCAGCCTAGGGCACACGAATAGCTCCAGCCTATGGAGATCAGCCGGACCATGTCTTGGACCTCTCGGGCCCTTCGGCCCTAGCGTCGAAGGCATGGCTCTGGCATCCAGCAAGGAGGCGGCGGCACCCGCCCGCCCGCCGTCCGGCACCCCCTCCCGAGGCTTCTGGTCCTCCACCCTCGGCAAGAAGACCGTGATGGCCGTGAGCGGCCTGATCATGCTCGGCTACCTCGTCGCCCACGTGGCCGGAAACCTCAAGGTCTTCTTCGGCCCCGAGGAGTTCGACGGCTACGCCCACTGGCTGCGCGTCATGGGCGCCCCCGTCCTGCACCACGAGTGGGCGCTGTGGATCGTCCGGATCGTGCTCCTCGCCGCCGTCGGCGCCCACGCCGTCTCCGCGTACCAGCTCAGCCGCCGCGACGTCCGGGCCCGACCCACCCGCTACGCCCACCGGCGCAAGGGCTCCTCCTACGCCACCCGCACCATGCGCTGGGGCGGGATCATCGTCGGACTCTTCATCGTCTGGCACGTCCTCGACCTCACCACCGGAACCGTGCACCCCGGCGGCTTCGAGCAGGGCAAGCCCTACCAGAACGTCATCGACACCTTCTCCACCTGGTACGGCAACACGATCTACATCGTCGCGATGCTCGCCGTCGGACTCCACGTCCGGCACGGCTTCTGGAGCGCCGCGCAGACCCTCGGCGCCGGCAGCGCGCGCCGCGACCGCGCCCTGCGCCTCGTCGCGAACGGCCTCGCGCTCGCCTTGACCGCGGGCTTCATCGCCGTCCCCGTCGGCGTCATGACCGGAGTGGTGAACTGACCATGGAATACACCGACTTCACCGTCGGCGAGCCGATCGCCGACACCAAGGCCCCGGCCGGACCGATCGCCGAGCGCTGGGACACCCGCCGCTTCGAGGCGAAGCTGGTCAACCCCGCCAACCGGCGCAAGCACCGGATCATCGTCGTCGGCACCGGCCTCGCGGGCGGCTCCGCCGGCGCCACCCTCGCCGAACAGGGCTACCACGTCGTCCAGTTCTGCTTCCAGGACTCCCCGCGCCGCGCCCACTCCATCGCCGCCCAGGGCGGCATCAACGCCGCGAAGAACTACCGCAACGACGGAGACTCCGTCCACCGCCTCTTCTACGACACCGTCAAGGGCGGCGACTTCCGCGCCCGCGAGTCCAACGTCCACCGGCTCGCCCAGATCTCCGTCGAGATCATCGACCAGTGCGTCGCCCAGGGCGTGCCCTTCGCCCGCGAGTACGGCGGCCTCCTCGACACCCGCTCCTTCGGTGGCGTCCAGGTCTCCCGCACCTTCTACGCGCGCGGCCAGACCGGGCAGCAGCTCCTCCTCGGCGCCTACCAGGCCCTCTCCCGCCAGATCGCCGCCGGGAACGTCGAGATGCACCCCCGCACCGAGATGCTCGACCTGATCGTGGTCGACGGCCGGGCGCGCGGCATCGTCGCCCGCGACCTGATCACCGGCGCGGTCACCACCCACTACGCCGACGCCGTCGTCCTCGCCACCGGCGGCTACGGCAACGTCTTCTACCTCTCCACCAACGCGATGAACTCCAACGCCACCGCCGTCTGGCGGGCCCACCGGCGCGGCGCGTACTTCGCCAACCCCTGCTTCACCCAGATCCACCCCACCTGCATCCCGCGCACCGGCGACCACCAGTCCAAACTGACCCTGATGAGCGAGTCGCTCCGCAACGACGGCCGCATCTGGGTCCCGAAGGCGAAGGGCGACGCCCGCCCCGCCGCCGAGATCCCCGAGGACGAGCGCGACTACTACCTGGAGCGGATCTACCCCTCCTTCGGCAACCTCGTCCCCCGCGACATCGCCTCCCGCGCCGCCAAGAACGTCTGCGACGAGGGCCGGGGCGTCGGTCCCGGGGGCCAGGGCGTCTACCTCGACTTCGCCGACGCCATCGGCCGGATGGGCCGCGCCGCCGTCGAGGAGAAGTACGGCAACCTCTTCGACATGTACGAGCGGATCACGGCGGAGAACCCGTACGAGGTCCCCATGCGGATCTACCCCGCCGTCCACTACACGATGGGCGGACTCTGGGTCGACTACGACCTCCAGACCACCGTCCCCGGCCTCTTCGCCATCGGCGAGGCCAACTTCTCCGACCACGGCGCCAACCGGCTCGGCGCCTCCGCCCTCATGCAGGGCCTCGCCGACGGCTACTTCGTGCTGCCCGCCACCATCAACGACTACCTCGCCCGTCATCCGGGCGGCGAGCCCGTCACCGACGACCACCCGGCCGTCCGCGAGGTACTGGCCGAGACCGAGGACCGGCTGAACCTCCTCCTCGCCGTCGACGGCGACCGCACCCCCGACTCCTTCCACCGCGAACTCGGCGAGCTCATGTGGGAGTTCTGCGGCATGGCCCGCACCGAAGAGGGCCTGCGCACCGCACTGCGCCGCATCCCCGAGATCCGCCGGGAGTTCTGGGCCCGCGTCAAGGTCCCCGGCACCGGCGAGGAGTTCAACCAGTCCCTGGAGAAGGCCAACCGGATCGTCGACTACCTCGAACTCGCCGAACTCATGTGCCTCGACGCCCTGCACCGCGCGGAGTCCTGCGGCGGCCACTTCCGCGAGGAGTCCCAGACCCCGGACGGCGAGGCGGCCCGCGACGACGAGTCCTTCGCGTACGCCGCCGCCTGGGAGTTCACCGGGGAAGCCCCCGTCCTCCACCAGGAGGACCTCGCCTTCGAGTACGTCCACCCCACCCAGCGGAGCTACGCATGAAGCTCAACCTGCGCGTCTGGCGCCAGAAGAACGACGCCGCCGAAGGCGCCATGGCCACCTACCAGGTGGACGGCATCTCCCCCGACATGTCCTTCCTGGAGATGCTCGACACCCTCAACGAGGACCTGATCCTGCGCGGCGAGGACCCCGTCGCCTTCGACCACGACTGCCGCGAGGGCATCTGCGGCGCGTGCAGCCTCGTCATCAACGGCGACGCCCACGGCCCCGAGCGCACCACCACCTGCCAGCTCCACATGCGCTCCTTCCGGGACGGCGACACCGTCGACGTCGAACCGTGGCGCGCCTCGGCCTTCCCGGTCGTCAAGGACCTCGTCGTGGACCGCTCCGCCTTCGACCGGATCATCCAGGCCGGCGGCTACGTCACCGCCCCCACCGGCGCCGCCCCCGAGGCGCACGCCACCCCCGTCCCGAAGGCCGACGCCGAATCCGCCTTCGAGCACGCCGAGTGCATCGGCTGCGGCGCCTGCGTCGCCGCCTGCCCCAACGGCTCCGCGATGCTCTTCACCTCCGCCAAGGTCAACCACCTCAACGTCCTGCCCCAGGGCGCCCCGGAACGCGAGACCCGCGTCCTCGACATGGTCGCGCGGATGGACGCCGAGGGCTTCGGTGGCTGCACCCTCACCGGCGAATGCGCCACCGCCTGCCCCAAGGGCATCCCCCTGCCGTCGATCTCCGCCATGAACCGCGAATGGCTGCGGGCACGGCGGAAGGCGAAGGGATAGCGGCGCCGGAGGCCGGCTGAGGGGGAGGGCCACTACTCCCGACCGGCCTTCCCGAGCCCCAGGGCCTTCGCCAGATAAGGCGCCGTGCGGCTGTCCCGCGAGGCCGCGACCTCGCGGGGCGGGCCCTCGGCGACGACGCGGCCACCGGCCTCGCCGGCACCCGGACCGAGGTCGATCACCCAGTCGGCGGCGGCGACGACGTCCATGTCGTGCTCGACGACGACCACCGTGTGCCCGGCGTCGGACAGGCCGCGCAGCTGCCGCAGCAGGACCTCCGCGTCGGCGGGGTGCAGACCGGTGGTCGGCTCGTCGAGGACGTAGAGGGTGTGGGAGCGGCGGGGCCGCTGGAGTTCGGAGGCGAGCTTGATGCGCTGGGCCTCGCCGCCGGACAGTTCGGTGGCGGGCTGTCCGAGCCGGAGGTGGCCGAGGCCGACGTCGAGGAGGGTGGTGAGGCTGCGGGCCGCCGCCGGGACGCCGGCGAAGAACTCCGCCGCCGACTCCACCGTCAGGTCGAGGACTTCCGCGACCGTCAGGCCCCGCAGCCGCACCTGGAGGGTCTCCGGGTTGTAGCGGGCGCCGCGGCAGTCGGGGCAGGGGGCGTACGTGCTCGGCAGGAACAGCAGCTCCACCGAGACGAAGCCCTCGCCCTGGCAGGTCTCGCAGCGTCCGCCCGGCACGTTGAAGGAGAACCGCCCGGCCTTGTACCCCCGGGCCCTCGCCTCCTCGGTGTCGGTGAAGAGCCTGCGCACCACGTCGAACAGGCCGGTGTACGTGGCCAGGTTGGAGCGCGGGGTGCGGCCGATCGGCTTCTGATCCACCGTCACCAGCCGCTCCACGCCCGGCGTCTCCTCGGTGAGCGCGCCGACGAGCGTCGACTTGCCGGAACCCGAGACGCCGGTGACGGCGGTGAGCGCGCCCCGGGGGAAGGCGCCCTCCGTGCCGCGCAGGTTGTGCCGGGTGACGGGCCCGGTGCGCAGCCACTCCCGGGGCGCGAGGGCGGGCCGCGCGGGCACCGGCGTCCGGTCGAAGAGGAAGCGCCGGGTGGACGACTCCTCGACTCCGGCGAGGAGTTCGGGCGGTCCGCTGTGCAGCACCCGGCCGCCGTGCTCCCCGGCGCGCGGGCCGACGTCCACGAGCCAGTCGGCGTGCCGGACGACGTCGAGGTGGTGCTCGACGACGAAGACCGTGTTCCCGGCCGCCTTGAGCCGGTCGAGGACGACGAGCAGGGCCTCGGTGTCGGCGGGGTGGAGTCCGGCGGACGGTTCGTCGAGGACGTACACGACGCCGAAGAGGCCGGAGCGGAGCTGGGTGGCGAGCCGGAGCCGCTGGAGCTCGCCGCTGGAGAGGGTGGGGGTGGCGCGGTCCGTGGAGAGGTAGCCGAGGCCGAGCTCGGTGACGGTGGCGATCCGGGCGAGCAGGTCCTCGGCGAGGACGCGGGCGGTCTCGCCGCCCCGCCCGGCGGCGGCCGGGGCCAGCACCTCGGCGAGCGCCGTCAGCGGCAGCGCGGCCAGTTCGGCCACGGTCCGCCCCGCGAAGGTGACCGCCAGCGCCTCCGGGCGCAGCCGGCCGCCGCCGCAGACCGGGCAGGGCGCGCTGGTCAGGAAGCGCTCCGCCCTGGCCCGCAGCGCGGGGCTCTTGGAGTCGGCGAAGGTCCGCAGGACGAGCGTGCGGGCGCCGGTGTACGTGCCCTGGTACGGGCGCTGGATCCGGCCCGCCTCCCGCACCGGGTGCACGGTGATGACCGGCTGCTCGTCGGTGAAGAGGATCCACTCCCGGTCCTTCGGGTCCAGCTCGCGCCAGGGCCGGTCGACGTCGTACCCGAGCGCGTCGAGGACGTCCCGCAGGTTCTTCCCCTGCCAGGCGCCGGGCCAGGCGGCGATCGCGCCCTCCCGGACCGAGAGGGACGGGTCGGGGACGAGCAGTTCCTCGCTGGTCTCGTGGATCCGGCCCAGGCCGTGGCAGGACGGGCAGGCTCCGGCGGCCGTGTTGGGGGAGAAGGCGTCGGAGTCGAGGCGCGGCGCCCCGGCCGGGTAGTCGCCCGCGCGGGAGAGGAGCATCCGCAGCGAGTTCGACAGGGTGGTGACCGTGCCCACGGAGGAGCGGGCGGACGGCGTGGAGCGGCGCTGTTCGAGGGAGACCGCCGGGGGCAGTCCGGTGATCTCCCCGACCTTCGGCGCGCCGATCTGGTGGATGAGCCGGCGGGCGTAGGGGGCGACGGACTCGAAGTAGCGGCGCTGGGCCTCCGCGTAGACCGTCCCGAAGGCGAGGGACGACTTTCCGGACCCGGACACTCCGGTGAAGACGGTGAGGGTGTCGCGGGGGATGTCGACGTCCACGTTCCGGAGGTTGTGCTCACGGGCGCCCCGGACGCGGACGAACGGGTCGGGGGCGGTGGGACCGCCGGGGGAGGCGGCGGCGGGCTCGGGGGTGGGGCCGGTGCCGAGGCCAGGGCCGGGAACGGAGGTCGGATCCTGCATCCGAATATATTATCCAATATCCCTTTCCCCGCCCGAGTGCCTCGCGGACCGTCCCACCCGGAGGACGCGGGCACTCACGTCGTCCGTCTCCACTTCTGGATCATGGCGATGAGCCGGTCGGGGTCGACGGGTTTGGGGATGTAGGCGGAGGCTCCGGAGGCGAGGGCCTTCCTGCGGTCGTCCTTCATGGCGTTGGCGGTCAGCACGATGATCGGCAGGTCCGTGAACTGGGGCATGAGCCGGATGGCCTTGATGGCGGTGTGCCCGTCCATGCGCGGCATGGCGATGTCCATGAGCACGAGGGAGACGTCGGTGTGCGCTTCCAGCGTCTCGATGGCCTCCATGCCGTTCTCGGCGTACAGGACGTTCAGGCGGTGATCCTCCAGCACCGTGGTGATCGCGAACACGCTGCGGATGTCGTCGTCGACGATCAGCACCCTTTCGCCCCTGAAGACGGGGCCGGAGCGGTGCCTCCCTCCCGACCGCGCCAGGGCATCGGCCCGCTCCTCCGGCAGCCGGACGGGTGACGGAGCGGCCGGCCCCGGCAGCGGAGCCGGCACCTCCGGGTGGCCGCCGTCGAACGGCTCCGGTTCCAGGGCGTGCGGCGGCAGGTAGAAGGTGAACGTGGAGCCACGGCCCGGTTCGCTCACCGCGCAGATCTCCCCGCCCAGCAGCCGCGCGATCTCCCGGCTGATCGCCAGGCCCAGCCCCGTGCCCCCGAACCTGCGGTTCGTCGTGCCGTCCTCCCTGAAGGACTCGAAGACGCCGTCCAGCTTCTCCGGGGCGATGCCGATGCCGGTGTCGCTCACCGAGAACGCGATCACCGTCTCGTCGTCCTCCCGGAGCGCTCCCGCGTTCCGGAACCGCTGCCGGGCCGGACCGGGCACCTCCTCGACGACCGGCTGGATCGCCAGGGTCACCGTGCCGGAGAGGGTGAACTTCACCGCGTTCGACAGCAGGTTGCGCAGCACCTGAAGGATCCGCTGCTCGTCGGTGTGGAGCGTGGGAGGCGTCTCGGGCGAGATCCGCAGGACCAGGTCGATCCCCTTCTCCGCCGCCAGCGGCCGGAACACGGTGTCCACGTAGTCGGCCAGCTGGAGCACCGCGATCCGGGCGGGGGACACCTCCATCCTGCCCGCCTCGACCCTGGACAGGTCGAGGATGTCGTTGATCAGGGCGAGGAGGTCGGACCCGGCACCGTGGATGGTCTCGGCGAACTCCACCTGCTTGGGGGTCAGGTTGGCCTCGTCGTTGGCCGCCAGGAGCCTGGCCAGGATCAGCAGGGAGTTGAGGGGCGTGCGCAGCTCGTGCGACATGTTGGCGAGGAAGTCGGACTTGTAGCGCATGGAGACGGCGAGCTGTTCGGCGCGTTCCTCCAGGACCTGCCGGGCTTCCTCCGTCTCCATGTGTCTGAGTTCGATGTCGCGGTTCTGCCGCATCAGCTCGTTCGCCCGCTGCTCCAGCGCGCTCGAACGCTCCCGGAGCTGCTCGGTCAGCACC
Organism: Streptomyces termitum; assembly: GCF_014650175.1. Classification (GTDB taxonomy): domain Bacteria; phylum Actinomycetota; class Actinomycetes; order Streptomycetales; family Streptomycetaceae; genus Streptomyces; species Streptomyces termitum. The sequence goes on along the minus strand of NZ_BMUL01000008.1, from coordinate 93,304 downwards.
TGCGACTGGCTCAGCATCTCCTGGGTCCGCTGCTGCTGGAGTATCTCCGAGCTGCTGTGCTCGATGAGCCTGCGGACGGCTTCGGGGATGTCGGCGTGGCGCTCGCCGAGCCAGCGCTGGGCCTCGGCCACGCGGGTGGCGGACAGCAGGTCCGCCTCGCTCGCGCGCTCCTCCACGACGGCGAGCCACTGCTGGAAGTCGGCGTCCTCGTCCACCCAGCCGGCCAGCCGCTTCCACTCGCGGATCAGCGCTTCGTGGGCGATCTCCGCGGTGTCGGCACCGCCCGGCCCGATGACGACGAGCCGGTGCTCGGGCTGGGCGAGGAGCTGGGCGATGAACCAGTCGGCGCCCAGGTGGGCCCGGAGGGCCGTGACGCGGACTGCGCTCGCGGAGCCGCCGCGGGCGCGCACCATGGACAGCAGGACCCGCCGGATCCGGGTCTCGGAGAACTGCTCGGCCAGGAAGGTGTAGACCTTTTCCGCATGCCGGTTCAGGGCTCCGGAGACGCCGTCGACGCTGTGGTAGCTGTCGAAGCTGAGGTGGCGGTCGCGTTGCAGCGGCCACAGCTCGGTCAGGGCGAACTCCAGGAGGGGCAGGCTGCCCGCGGACTTGCTCGCCTCGTTGGCGATGGCTTCGGCGAGGCCGGGGGTGAACGCGACGCCCGCGCGCCTGGCGGGTTCGACGATCACCGTGGTCAGCGCGTCCTCGTCCAGCGGGGACACGTTCAGCTGGCGGTCCTGGAAGCGCGAGCCGACGTCGGGGAGTTCGAGGAGGTCGGGCAGGAAGTCCGCGCGCAGCGTGCAGACGAGCCGTACGCCGGCGCTCGGCAGCGTGTCCGCGGGAGGGAAGAGGTGCCGCAGGAGCGCGAGCCGTTCCTGCGCGTCCGGCCCGCCGCCGAACACCTCTTCGAACTGGTCCCCGATGAGGAGCAGGCGCCTGCCGGTGAGGACGGACAGGCGTTCGGCGACCTTCCAGAAACCTTCGTCGCGCAGGGAGGCGGTACGGGCCTCCAGCTGTTCGAGGGTGTGCGCGCCGTCGGGGTGTTCGAGGTGCAGCAGGGCGCGTGCCACGGATTCATAGGGCGAGGAACCGGGACGGAAGGTGGCCACCGTCCAGCCCTCGTCCTCCAGGGCCGGCTGGAGGCCGGCGGCGACGAGGGACGACTTGCCGACGCCGGAAGGGCCGGTCACCATCGCGAGCGGCTGGATCCTGACCATGTCGCGGAGCCGCTGGACCTCCCAGTCCCGGCCGACGAACAGCCCCGCCTCGGCGTCCGCGGCGGTGAACGCCTGTAGCCCGCGGTAGGGGCAGGGCGGCAGGACGGTCCGGCCGAGGACCTCGGGCCACGCGGCGGCGATCCGCGCGAGCGGCAGTGCGTAGGCGTCCGCGGCCGCGCCGTCCTTGGCGGCGATCACGAGCATGCCCACGACGGCGTCGCCCCACCGGTCCCTGACCACGACCGGTGATCCGCTGTAGCCGGGCTGCACGCGTAACGCGGCCTCGTCGCCGGCGTCGAGCTGGATCAGACCGCCTCCGACCGCGCCGCGCAGGACGCAGGAACTCCAGGCGCCGTTCACCCCGCGGGCGGGACGGCTCGGATAGCCGAACGCCGAGACGTCCGTGTCACCGGCCTGGGTGTCCAGCAGGCGCGCGGGGCCCGCGCGGGAGGGGAGTTCGTCCCCTCCGACGATCGTCAGACCGGCGACGTCGCGCCCTTCCTGCCCCGCCGAGGCGGGCGGGTCCCACGCGCTGATCCGGAAATTGCGGACGGGGCCGCCCTCGGCGTCGCCCAGGAGGACGAACTCGACCTGCACCCGGGCGTCCTCGGGCGGCCGGCTCCGGTCCGGTTTGGACCGCCCCAGCGCCACGTTGACCACGTGGGCGCACGTGACGATCTGCTTGTCGCCCACGACGAAGCCGACGCCGACGGCTTCGTCCGAGGTCCCCAGCCGGACCTTGACGATGAATCCCTCGCGCTGAACTCGCATGCGGCTCAGGCGGAACGGTGCCAGACCAGACGGACGGCGAAGTTCACCTCTGCCGTTCCCTTCGCGATGATCACGCCGGTCTCTCCCCCCATCTTCAGGCCGAACTGGATCTCGACCTCCTCCGGGCCGAGGTCCCGCGTGGTCTCCACGACACGGGCCAGAACGGGCCGCACCTGGTCCAGTGCCTCGGACAGGGAGGCCCGGGCCCTGACGGCCACGCCGCCGGCCGCGAGCTCCAGATCGGATCCCGCGTCGCCGTCCACCTCGAAGACGGCGGTGCCACCGCCTTCGGCGTCCAGCTCCATCGTGAACAGCCGACCGTCGCTCATCGCACCCTCCCTCACCCGTCGGCGCCAGCTCCCTGCCGCCGAAGCCCTCATCCTCGGGTACGGCCCCCGCTCCGCGCAGCGGTATCCGCCGAAAGATCGACGGGGGTGGCACAACCGGTCGGCGGGGCAAGGGGATCAAGCCATGCGCGGGCGCCCCGGGAGGGTGGCGGCGGGGGTCAGAGGGCGCGGGCGGCGGTGGTGACGGCGGCGCAGCGGCCCGCCGCCCATTCCAGGGCCATGCGGTGCTCGCGTTCGGAGAAGTCGGCCACGGCGTCGGCGACGACGAAGGCCCGGATGTCGTGCGTCCAGGCGTCGCAGGCGGTCATCAGGACGCCGATGTGCGCGTACACCCCGGTGATCACGAGCTGGTCGCGGCCCTGGGAGCGCAGGAGGTCCAGGAGGTCGGTGCGGGCGAAGGCGCTGTACTTCCACTTGGTCAGGAGGTGGTCGCCGGGGCCGGGGGCGACGGCGTCCGCGACGGCCGCGGCGTGCGGGTCGTCCGGGATGCCGGGGCCCCAGAAGTCCTGCTGGAGGCCGCGCTGTTCGGGGGTCTGGCCGCCGGGCTGGGCGGTGTAGACGACGGGAACGCCGAGCCGGGCGGCCCGCTCGCGGAGCCCGTTCAGGTGGGTGAGCAGCGCGGTGAGCGGTTCGGCCTCCGGGTCGAAGGGGGCCAGGAAGTGGTTCTGGAGGTCGTGCACGAGGAGCACGGCGCGGTCGGGGTCCACGGTCCAGTCGACCCGGTTGGCCGGCAGGTCGGCGGGGCGGGGCATGGGGTACGGCGGTACGGCGGGGAGGCTCATGGCGGTCCGTTCACAGGTGCGGGAAAGGGGGCGGGCGGGGGTCAGGCGGGGGCGCTCTCCGCGCGGAGGTCCTTCTTGGAGATCTTCCCGACGCCCGTGGTGGGGAAGGCGTCCACGAAGACGATCCGGTCGGGGACCTTGTAGGCGGCGAGGCCGCGCTCCCGGACGAAGCGCTTGAGGGCCGCCGCCCCGGTCTCCTCGGCCCCCTGACGGCGGATCACGTACGCGCAGCTGCGCTCGCCGAGGTACGGGTCGGGTTCGGCGACCACGTTGGCGTCGTGCACCGACGGGTGGGCCAGGAGGTGGTTCTCGACCTCCTCGGCGGCGATCTTCTCGCCGCCCCGGTTGATCTGGTCCTTGGCTCGGCCCTCGACCACCAGGTGGCCGCCGGGGGTGAGCCGGACGAGGTCGCCGGTGCGGTAGAAGCCGTCCTCGGTGAAGGCGCGGGCGTTGTGCTCGGGCGCGTTCCAGTAGCCGCGGATGGTGTACGGGCCCCGGGTCAGCAGGTGGCCGGTGGCGCCGGTGGGCAGGTCCCGGTCCTCGTCGTCGACGATCCTGATCTCGTCGTCGGGGGAGATCGGGCGGCCCTGGGTGGTGACGACCGTCTCGGGGTCGTCGTCCAGGCGGGTGTAGCAGACCAGGCCCTCGGCCATTCCGAAGACCTGCTGGAGGGCGCAGCCCAGGGCGGGCCGGATCCGGCGGGCCGCCTCGTCGGAGAGCCGGGCGCCGCCGACGAGGAGCACGTCGAGGCTGGAGAGGTCGTACGGGGTGCCGGTGGCGGCGGCGGTCCAGGCGAGCGCGAGCGGCGGGACGAGCCCGGTGATGGTCACGCCCTCGTCCTGGATGAGGGGGAAGGCCACGTCGGGGGCGGGCCGCGGGCACATGACGACCCGGCCGCCCGCGTACAGGGTGCCCAGGGAACCGGGCGAGGAGAGCGGGAAGTTGTGGGCGGCGGGCAGCGCGCACAGGTAGACGCTGTGCTCGTCGAGCCGGCAGATCTCGGCGGAGCCGCGCAGCGAGTAGACGTAGTCGTCGTGGGTCCGGGGGATGAGTTTGGGCACGCCGGTGCTGCCGCCGGAGAGCTGGAGGAAGGCGGTCTCGGAGGGGTCGCGCTCGGGCAGCGGGACGGGGACGGCGGGGACGTCGGCGAGGGACTCGAAGGGACCGGGGTCCCCGCCGGTGACGAACACGTGCCGCAGGGCGGGGGAGCGGGCGAGGACCGTGGTGGCCAGGGTGCGGTGGTCGAAGCCTTCGTGGACGCCGGGGATCACGTAGGCGACGGCGCCGGTGAAGGAGCAGAAGTAGGAGATCTCCGACGCGCGGTGGGCGGGCAGGGCGAAGACGGGCAGGGCGCCGAGGCGGAAGAGGGCGAAGACCAGTTCGAGGAATTCGGCGGTGTTGGGCAGTTGGACGACGACCCGGTCGCCGGCGGTGATGCCGCGGGCGGCGAGACCGGCCGCGAGCCGGTCGGCGCGCAGGTCGAGGTCGGCATAGGTCAGGGCGCGCCGGGTGCCGCCGGGGCCGGCGTGGTCGACGACGGCGACCCGGTCGGGGTGGGCGGCGGCCCGGTCGCGGAGCATCGCGCCGAAGGTGAGGCCCTCCCACCAGCCGGCCGCCCGGTAGCGCGCGGCGACGTCGGCGGGCCAGGTCGGCGTGGTGTACGGAGTGCCGGCGGGCGTGCTGGAAGGCGTACCGGAGGAGGGGCGGGACGGGGCGGTCACAGGTCGGCTCCCACGGCGTGGAGGAAGGTGCGGAACTTGGCGGCGGTCTCGGCGGTCTCGTCGGCGGGCACGGACGCGGAGACGACCCCTGCGCCCGCGTAGAGGCGCAGGGTGCGGTCGTCGGCCTCGGCGCAGCGGATGGTGACGACCCATTCGCCGTCGCCGTCGGCGTTGCCCCAGCCGACGATGCCGGTGAAGAACCCGCGGTCGAAGGGCTCGGTCTCCCGGATGACCTCGCGGGCCAGCGGGGTCGGGGTGCCGCAGACGGCGGGGGTGGGGTGGAGCGCGGAGGCGATCTCCAGGGCGGACGCCTCGGGGTGGGCGAGGGTGCCGGTGACGGTGGTGGAGAGGTGCCACATGGCGGCGGTGCGGATCAGGGACGGCCGGGTGGGGACGTCGATGGCGGAGCAGTACGGGGCCATCGCCTGGTGCACGGCGTCCACGACGACCGCGTGTTCGTGCAGGTCCTTGGCGGACTCCAGGAGGGCCGCCGCGCGCCGGACGTCCTCGGCGAGGTCGTCGCTGCGGGGGGTGGAGCCGGCCAGGGGGTTGGAGACCAGCCGGTTCCCGTGCCGGGAGACGAGGAGTTCGGGGCTGGCCCCGAGCAGGGTGCGCCCGGCGTGGGTGGGCAGGGCGAAGGTGTGGCCGTGCGGGTCGCGGCGGGCGAGCCGGCGGACCATGGCGGCGAGGTCGAGGCCGTCGGGGCCGGTGACCTCCAGGGTGCGGGCGAGCACCACCTTGCTGAACTCGCCGTTCCACATGCGGTCCACGGCGGCGGCGACGCCCCGGGCGTACTCCTCCGGGTCCGGGTGGGGGCGCACGGTCCAGGCGCGGGCGCGGGGGGCGTCGGCGGGCAGCGCGACGAGCGGGTCGGAGGCGAGGGCCGGTCCGGTGCGGACCGTCTCGGGGACGACGAGGGCGGCCGGGGCGGTCTGGTCGAAGGGGATGGCGCCGAGGACGACGGGGGAGGGGTGGCGGCGCGCGTCCCGGGCCTCGGCGAGGGCGGCGGCGGCCCGCGCGGCGACCGGGGCGGTGCCGTGCGGCACCTCGGTCAGGACGCCGTGGGCGAGCAGGGTCCGGGTGGGGGTGGCGAGGAGGCGGTCGCCGGCGCGGAAGGCGTCGAGCAGCCCGGTGGCGGCTCCGACGGCGGAGGGGACGGGGGCGGTGGCGCGGGCGGGCGCCGGGGCGGGCGGGGGTACGGGCGCGGGCGGGTGCGCGGCGACCCGGGGGACCGTCGACACGGGTGGGCTCCTTGGTTCGGTGGGTTGAGGGTTGAGGGGGGCGTGCCGCGCGGGCCGTCAGCGCAGGGTGGCGCCGCCGTCGACGTACAGGTCCTGCATGGTGATGTGGCGGGCCCGGTCGGAGGCGAGGAAGACGACGGCCTCCGCGATGTCCTCCGGCCGGGCGAGACGGCGCAGGGGGATGCCGGTGCGGTGGGCGGCGAGGTCGCCGTCGAGGACGCTGTCGGGGACGGAGTCGCCGTCCCACAGGGCGCGTTGCATCGGGGTGTCGGTGGAGCCGGGGCAGACGGCGTTGCAGCGCACGCCCCGGGCGGCGACCTCCAGGCCCAGGCATTTGGTGAAGGCGACGGCCGCCGCCTTGGAGGCGGCGTACACGCTCATGTCCGCCCGGGGGATGCCGGCGGCGTTGGAGGCGACCGTCACCACGGAGCCGGAGCCCCGGGCGGCCATCCCGGCGACGACGGCCCGGGAGAGGTGGAAGACGCCGGTCGTGTTGACGGCGAAGACCTCGGCCCAGTCGCGGTCGGTGGTCTCGACGGCCGGTCCGGTCCGCAGCACTCCGGCGACGTTCACCAGGATGTCCACGGGGCCGAGTTCGCGGGAGACGCGTTCCACGGTCGCCGCCACGTCGTCCGGCGCGGTGACGTCGAGCCGGTAGGGGACGACCGGGCCGGCGGCCGGGGCCGTACCGGTCCTTCCGGTCAGCCGGGTGACGCTCCGGATGAGTTCCCGCTCCGAGAGGTCGGTCGCCGCCACGGCGGCGCCGCGGGCGGCGAGGGCGTGCACCACCGCCGCGCCGATGCCCTGGGCGGCGCCGGTGACGAGGGCCACGCGGCCCGCCAGCTCGCCGTCCGGCGCCGGGCGGCCGGGTTCGTTGTCGTCCATGACGGAATCCCCTTCTACTTAGGTAAGCCTACCCTAAGTTCTTCTGATTTCTGGTCAGTTCCCCGGCGTCCGGGGCCGGTCGTGTTCCGGGGTCCGCCGGGGCGCGACCGCCGCGGCGGCACGCAGCGCCTCGTCCAGGAGCGGACCGATCTCCGCCAGCGACTCCGGGGCCATCAGCTCGTCGTGCCCCCGGTCCAGGACGTGCTCGGTGAACGCCCCCGCCACATGCGCCGGCCACACCGCGCCCGGTGCGTCCTGCGGCGCGGTCGTCCGGGAGGCCGTGAAGAACAGCACATCGCCGTCGAAGTGCCGGGTCGTGCTGCGCGAGAGCAGCCGCACGCAGTGCACGTTGGTGTCCACGATCGCCCGCAGCAACTCCTCGTCGAACCCGGCGAGCAGACCCTGACTGTCCCGGATCGCCGCGACGGCCTCCTCCCGCGTCACCCCGCCGCGCCCGGACTCCGCCGCGCCCAGCCCCGCCACCGAGAGCAGGAAGCCGTTCTCCTCCCGCTCCAGGCGCGCGCGCCAGTCCGGCCCGTCCAGGTACGACCAGTCGTCCCGCTCCGGCGGATAGGCGTCGAGCAGCGCCAGGAAGGCGACCTCCTCGCCCCGCTCCCGCAGCATCGACGCCAGCGTGTGCGCCACCGTCCCGCCGAAGGAGTAGCCCGCGAAGTGGTACGGACCCTCCGGCTGCACCTCCCGGACCGCCGTCAGGTACAGCTCGGCGAGCTCCGCCACGTCGGCCGCGTCCGGCAGCTCCCCGGCCAGCCCCGGCGACTGCACCGCGTACAGCGGCCGGTCCGGGTCCAGGTGGCGCAGCAGCCCCGTGTACTGCCAGCCGAAGCCGGACGCGGGGTGGAAGCAGAACAGCGGCTCCTTCGTGCCCCGTTCGCGCAGCGGCAGCAGCGTCCGCAGCGCGTCCCGGCGCGAGTCCGACCCGATCCGGGCCGCCACGTCCGCGACCGTCGGCGCCGACATGACCGTGCCCACCTGCACCGGCACACCCAGCTCGTCGCGGATGCGCCCCACGAGCCGCATCGCGAGCAGCGAGTGCCCGCCCAGCTCGAAGAAGTTGTCCTCCACGCCGACCCGCTCCAGCCCCAGCACGTCCGCGAAGATCCCGCAGAGCAGCTCCTCGCGGGCGTCCTTCGGCGGCCGGCCGCCGCCCGCGTCCGCGAACACCGGGGCGGGCAGCGCCGCCCGGTCCACCTTGCCGTTCACCGTCAGCGGCAGCGCCGCCAGTTCGACGAACGCCGACGGCACCATGAACTCCGGCAGCGTCGCCGACAGCAGGGCGCGCAGCTCCGCCGCCTCCGCCTCCGCGTCGGTGCGGACCGCGTCCGAGGCGGGCACGGTGTACGCCACGAGCCGCTTCACGCCGTTCGCCCCGGTGTGCACGACCACCGCGGCGGAGGCCACCCCCGGAGCGGCGGCGAGCGCCGACTCGATCTCGCCCAGCTCGATCCGGAAGCCGCGGATCTTCACCTGGTGGTCGGCCCGGCCCAGGTAGTCGATCTGCCCGTCCTCGCGCCGGCGCACCAGGTCGCCCGTGCGGTACATCAGCGTGCCCGGCTCCCCGAACGGGTCGGCGACGAACCGCTCCGCCGTCAGCGCCGGACGCGCGAAGTAGCCCCGGGCCAGACCCGCGCCCGCCAGGTACAGCTCGCCCGGCACCCCGCACGGCACCGGCCGCAGCGCGCTGTCGAGCACATAGGCCCGGGTGTTGTAGATCGGCCGGCCCACGCAGGACGAGACGCTCATCTCCACGTCGGCGCCCAGCGCGTTGATCGTGTACTCGGTGGGCCCGTACAGGTTGTAGCCCATCGTGCCCTCGGTCTCCGCCAGGAGCGACCAGAGGGAGTCCGGCACCGCCTCGCCGCCGAGCAGGACCAGCGTGGGGCGGTGCCGGTCCGCGTCGAGCAGCCCCGCGTCGACCAGCTGCTGCCCGTACGACGGGGTGACGTTGACGACGTCGATGCCGACCCGGTCGTAGTGCGCCGTCAGGGCCGCCGGGTCGAGCCGCAGCTCCTCGCCGATGACGTGCACCTCGTGCCCGTCGACCAGCCAGAAGAACTCCTCCCACGACATGTCGAACGCGAACGACACCGTGTGCGCCACCCGCATCCGGCGCCCGCCCGCCAGCTTCACCGCCGGCTCGAAGATCCGCTCCCGGTGGTTGAGCAGCATGTTGACCAGACCCGAGCCCGGCACCACCACGCCCTTGGGGCGGCCGGTCGAACCCGAGGTGTAGATGAGGTACGCCGGGTGGCGGCCGTCGCGCGGCGCGGTCAGTTCCTCCTCCGCGACCGGACCGCCCGGCAGCGCCGCCAGTTCGGCGACGACCGCCGGGTCGTCCAGGGCGAGCGGCGGCACGCCGTCCACGACCGGGACCCGGCCCTTCACGGCGTCCACGGTGACCAGGCAGACCGGCAGCGCGTCCTCGACCATCGCGGCGAGCCGGTCCACCGGGTGGTCCAGGTCCAGCGGCAGGTACGCCGCCCCCGCCTTGAGCACCGCGAACAGCGCGACCACGAAGTCCGCCGAGCGCGGCAGGCCCAGGGCCACCGTCCGCTCCGGACCGGCCCCGCGCGCGATCAGCGCCCGCGCGAGCCGGTTGGCCCGCTCGTCCAGCTCCGCGTAGGTCAGCCGCTCGTCCTCGAAGACGAGGGCCGTGGCCTTTGGGGTCCGCGCCGCCTGCCGGGCGAACAGGTCCACCAGCGGCACGTCCGGCACGTCGTGCCCGGTGTCGTCGCCCAGGGCGAGCAGTTCCGCCCGCTCGGTGTTCTCCAGGGTCCGCAGCCGGCCCACCGGCACCGCCCCGCCCGCCGCGAACTGCTCCACGAGCAGCCGCAGCCGGCCCGCGAGCCGCTCGGCGGTCTCCCGGTCGTACAGGTCCGGCCGGTAGGCCAGGCTCAGTTCGAGCGAACGCTCCGGGGTCACCGCCAGGGTCAGCGGGTAGTGCGTGCCGTCGACGCTGTGCATCCAGCCGATCTGGTGCCGCTCCACCGCCTCCTCGCGCGCCGCGTCGTCCAGCGGCGTGTTCCGGAACACGTACAGCGTGTCGAAGAGCTGTCCGATCCCGGTCTCCCGCTGGATCGTCCCGAGCCCCAGGTAGTGGTGGGGCAGCAGCTCCGCGTGCTCGCCCTGCGTCCGTACGAGCAGGTCCCGCAGCGTCTCCGAGGGACGCAGCGTCACCCGGAACGGCAGCGTGTTCATGAACATGCCGATCATCTGGTCGACGCCCGGCACGTCCGCCGGACGGCCCGAGACCGTCGCGCCGAACACCACGTCGTCCCGCCCGGTCAGCCCGGACAGGGACAGCGCCCAGGCCGCCGAGAGGACCGTGTTCAGGGTGACGCCGCAGCCCCGCGCGAACGACCGCAGCCGGTCGCTGGTCTCCTCGCCGAGCGCGATGTCCACCACCTCGGCGGTCACCGGCTGCCGGGTGGGATCGGCCGGCGCGACCAGGGTCGCCTGGTCCAGGCCCGACAGGTGGCCGCGCCAGGCGGCCCGCGCCGCGTCCCGGTCGGTGCCCGCGAGCCAGCGCAGGTACTCCCGGTACGGCGTGACCGGAGGCAGGATCTCCTCGCGCCCGCCCGCCCCGTACAGCGCGAACAGCTCCTCGAAGAACAGCGACTCCGACCAGCCGTCGGTGAGGATGTGGTGCTGGGTCACGCACAGCATCCAGCGGTCCTCGGCGAACTTCAGCAGCGTCACGCGCATCAGCGGCGGCGCCGCCAGGTCGAAGCGGGTCGCCGCGTCCGCGAGGGAGAACTCCCGCTGCGCCTCGTCCTGCGCGGCCCGGTCGAGCCCCGTCAGGTCGCGGACCTCCCACGGCAGCTCCCACGCGGCGGGCACCACCTGCACCGGGCCCGGCAGGCCCTCGTGCCAGAACGCGGACCGCAGGTTCGGGTGGCGGCGCAGCATCGCGTCGAACGCCGAGCGCAGCGCGGCCGTGTCCACGGCGTGCCGCAGCTCCACGAAGTTCTGCATCAGGTAGACGTCGAGCGCCCGGTCGTCGTACTGCGCGTGGAAGTACAGGCCCTCCTGGAGCGGCGCCGGCGGCAGCACCTCCTCGGCGCCCGGGAAGACCCGCTCCAGGACCTTCCGGCCGGCCTCGTCGAGGTCCACCAGGGGGGCGCCCGCGTCGACCGCCGAGGCGGCCGCCGCCTTCTCCTCCGGCGTCCGGGCCGCGAGCGCCAGCGCCGCGACCGTCCGCCGCTCGAACACGTCGCGCGGGGAGAGCACCAGGCCCTCCTTGCGGGCCCGGGTCACCAGCTGGATGGAGACGATGCTGTCGCCGCCCAGGGCGAAGAAGTCGTCGTCCACGCCCACCGACGCGAGCCCCAGGACGTCGGTGAAGACCCGGCACAGGGCCTCCTCGCGCTCCCCGGACGGCGCCCGCGACCCCTCGGAGCCGCCGAACACCGGCGCGGGCAGCGCCGCCCGGTCCAGCTTGCCGTTGACCGTGAACGGCAGCGCGTCCAGCACCACGACCGCCGCCGGGACCAGATGGTCCGGCAGGGTCGCGGCCAGCTCCTCGCGGACCGCCACCGGGTCGGCCGTGCCCGTCACGTAGCCGACGAGCCGCTTCACCCCCGGCGTGTCCTCGCGCACCACCACGGCCGCCGCGCCGACCCCGCCGACCGCCGCGAGCGCGGACTCGACCTCGCCGGGCTCGATCCGGAAGCCCCGGATCTTCACCTGGTCGTCGCTCCGGCCCAGGTACGCGAGCTGCCCGTCGGCGCGCAGCCGTGCCAGGTCGCCCGTACGGTACATCCGCGACCCCGGGGGGCCGTACGGGTCGGCCACGAACCGCTCGGCCGTCAGCGCGAACCGGCCCAGGTAGCCGCGCGCGATGCCGTGCCCCGCGAGGTACAGCTCGCCGGTCGCCCCGGCGGGCACCGGCCGCAGCGCCGCGTCGAGCAGGTACGCGCGCGTGTTGCCGATCGGCCGGCCCACCACCGGGGCGGCCGAGGCCGCCAGGTCCGCCGCGAGCGCGTCCACCGTGTACTCGGTCGGCCCGTACAGGTTCACCGACATGACGCCGGTCGCCGCCCGCACCGCCGACCACAGCGCCTCCGGCACCGCCTCGCCGCCGAGCAGCAGCAGCGCCGGACGGTGCGCGGCCGGGTCCAGGAGCCCCTGGTCGAGCAGCCCGAGCGCGTACGTCGGGGTGACGTCCATCGTCTCGATCCGGTGCTCCCGCACGTACGACACGACGAACTCGGCGTCCCGGCGGCCCACCTCGTCCAGGACGTGCAGCTCGTGCCCGGCGACCAGCCAGAACAGCTGCTCCCAGGAGGTGTCGAAGCTGAACGACGCCGTGTGCAGGGCCCGCAGGCGCCGGCCGCCGGTCGCCTCGACCACCGGGCCGAACACGTCCGCGATGTGGTTGGCGTACAGGTTGGACAGACCGCCGTGGGTCAGCACGACGCCCTTGGGGCGCCCGGTCGAGCCGGACGTGTAGATGACGTACGCCGGATGCCCGTCCGCGACGGCCGGGGAGGCGAACTCCGCCGGGGCCGCGGCCAGGGCGGCGGCCGTCCCCGGCGCGTCCAGGACGATCCGCTCCGGCCCGTCACCGGCCTCCGGCAGCAGCTCCAGGCCGCGCGCGGTGGTCACCACGCACGCCGGCCGCGCGTCGTCGATCATCAGGCCGAGCCGCTCCGCCGGGTGGTCCAGGTCGAGCGGCAGGTATGCGCCGCCGGACTTCAGGACGGCGAGGATCGCCACCACCGTCTCCGCCGAACGCGGTACGGCCAGCGCCACCACCGACTCGGGGCCCACGCCCCGCGCGGCGAGCAGCGACGCGAGCCGCGCGGCCCGCGCGTCGACCTCCGCGAAGGTGAGCGACGCCGCGCCGCACACCACCGCCACCTCGTCGGGGGCCTGGGCGACCCGCTCCGCGAACACGTCCGCGACCGTGCCCGACGGCACGTCCCGCACCGCCCCCGGCCAGCTCCCCCGCACCCGCGCCGACTCGGCCTCCGGCAGCAGCGGCAGCGCCCCCACCCGGGTGCCGGGCTCCTCCGCGATCCGGTCCAGGACATGGGCGAGCCGGTCCGCGATCAGCCCCGCGCGCCGGTCGTCGAAGACGTCCGGGCGGTACTCCAGGCGCAGCAGGGCCCGCTCGTCCAGGGAGACGGCGAGGGTCAGCGGGTAGTGGGTGGCGTCCTCCGCCTCGACCCCGGTCACCCGCACCCCGGCGGCGACGGTCTCGCGCGCCGCCGGGTCCACCGGATAGTTCTCGACGACGACGAGGGTGTCGAACAGCTCGCCCGCGTCGCTCTGCTTCCGGATCAGCCGCAGCCCCAGGTGGTGGTGGGCGAGGAGGGCGTTCTGCTCGTCGCGGAAGCGCCGCAGCAGCTCCTCGACGGTCTCCTCGGGGCGGACCGAGAGCCGCACCGGCACGGTCGTGATGAACAGGCCGAGCATCGACTCGACGCCGGGTATCTCGTCCGGACGGCCCGACACGGTCAGCCCGAACAGCACGTCCCGGCGGCCCGTCAGACCGCCCACCAGCAGGCCCCAGGCGCACTGCACCAGGGTGCTCGGCGTGGTGCCCAGGCGGCGGGCGGCCGCCGTCAGCCGGGCGGTGGCCTCCGCCGACAGCTCCAGCGACCGCACGCCGGGCCGCACCGGGACGCGCGCCGGGTCGGGCTCCGCGACCAGAGTCGCCTCCTCGACCCCGGCCAGCGCCGTCCGCCAGGCGGCCTCGGCGGCCGGCGCGTCCTGCTCCTTCAGCCACTTCAGATAGGTCCGGTACGGGCGCACCGGAGGCAGCCCGGAGGCGTCGCCGTCCGCCGCGTACAGGGCGAGCAGATCGCCCACGAGCAGCGGCATCGACCAGCCGTCGACCAGGATGTGGTGGACCGTGATCACCAGCCGGTGGTCGTCCTCGCCCACCCGGGCGAGCACCAGGCGCAGCAGCGGCGGCCGGTGCAGCGGGAAGCGGCGGGCCAGCTCGGCCCGGCGCAGTCCGGCGAGCCGGTCCTCCACCGACGGACCCGCGGCGCCCGGCGCGCCGCCCTCCGTCAGGTCGGCCCGCTCCAGCCCGAAGGAGACCTCCGCCGGCACGAACTGCACCGGCTGCGGCACCCCCTCGTGCCAGAAGCCGGCCCGCAGGTTCGGGTGCCGGCGCAGCAGCGCGGCGGCCGCCCGCTCCATGCGGTCGGCGTCGACCGGGCCCGCGAGCCCCACCGACACCTGCACGGTGTACACGTCGGCCGCCCCGTCGTCGTAGACGGAGTGGAACAGCATGCCCTGCTGAAGGGGGGACAGCGGCAGCATGTCCTCGATACGAGCCTGCGTCACTGCTGGGCCCTCCACATTTCTTCGAGCATGGTGATCTGGTTCTGGTCGAGGTCGAGCAGGTCGAGGTCGGACGGGGTGTGCCCGGCCCCGGCCCCGCCCGCCGCCCAGGCCGCGAGCGCGTCGAGGGCGGCCGTCCAGCCGTCCGCGAGCGCCGCGACCGTGTCCTGGGGGAGGGCGTCGCCCGCCCACAGGAAGGAGGCGGTCAGCTCCGGCCCGTCCGGGCCGTGCTCCACCTCCGCGTCCACCTGGAGGGGGTACGCGAGCGGGGCGTCCGGCTCCGGGCCGACGGCGAGCGCGCCGGACTCCTCGGCGGGCCCCCACGGGGTCTGCCGGGCGGCGGTCTGCCGCCCCAGGTAGTTCCACAGGATCTCCGGGCGGTCCGCCGGGTCGAACAGGCCGGCGGTCGCGGCGTTGGCGTACCGCAGCAGCCCGGCGCCGATGCCGCCGTCCGGGACCCCGCGGATCCGCTCCTTGATCTCCTTGAGGGCCGCCCCGGCGTCCTGCGTCCCGCCCACGACCGCACGCGCGTCGTAGGAGTCCGCGGTGAGCCGCAGCGGATACACGCCGGTCAGCCAGCCGACCGTACGGGTCAGGTCGGCGCCCGGCACGAGGTCCTGCTCCCGGCCGTGGCCCTCCAGCTCCACGGTCAGGCCGTTCGCCGGCTTCCCCCGCCGGGCCGCCCAGTCGCCCGCGGCGAGCGCGAGCGCGGTGAGCAGCGTGTCGTTGACCGTGCCGTGGAACGCCTGCGGCACGGCCGTCAGGAGCGGTTCGGTGCGCGCGGCGGAGAGCCGCACGGTCAGCCGCCGCGCGGTCGCCACCGTGTCCCGTACGGGATCGAGCGCACGGTCCGTCAGGAGCCGCCCGCCGGTCGCGGACTCGGCCAGCCACCGCCCCAGCTCGGCGGTCCTGCGCGCGCTCTGCGCCTCGGCGAGCAGTCCCGCCGTCCAGGTGCGCAGCGCCGTCGGCACGGCGTCGAGGACGGGCGTCCGCCCCTCCGCCGCCGCCTCGCACGCGGCCCGCAGGTCCGGCAGCAGGATCTGCCACGACACCTCGTCCACCACCAGGTGGTGGGCGACCAGCAGCAGCCTGCCCGGCGCGCCGGGACCGGCGTCGAAGCGCACGGCCCGCACGGTCCGCCCGGACTCCGGGTCCAGTTCGTCCGCCGCCCGGTCCGACTCGCGGGCGACCAGCTCCCGCAGGGCCCCGGCGCCGAGCCCGGCGGCGTCCACCGTCCGCAGCACCGACGCGGCCGTCAGCGAACCCACCGGGGCGACCTCGGCGCTCCACACCCCGGGCCGGGCCACGGTCAGCACCTGCCGCAGCCCGTCGTGCCCGTCCAGCACCGCCTGGAGCGCCGCCTCCAGGTCCGCGTGCCGCACCCCCGCGGGCAGCAGCACCAGACGGGCCTGGCAGAACCGGCGGTACGGGCCGCCGCGCGCCGCGAACCAGTGCGCCACCGGCGGCAGGACCAGCGGGCCCGTCGCCCGCTCGGCCGGCCGCTCCGGGGCCCTGCCCGCCGGGGCGGCGGGCGCGGCGACGGCGGCCAGACCGGCCGGCGTCGGGTGCTGGAACACCTGGCGGGCCGTCAGCGTGAACCCGGCCTTGCGGGCCAGGCTGACGTACCGGATGGAGACGATGCTGTCGCCGCCCAGCTCGAAGAAGTTGTCGTCGGGCCCCACGGCGGGCAGCCCGAGGACCTCGGCCATCAGCCGTGCCAGCAGCACCGCCGGGGTCTCGGCGGCGGCCTCGGGACCCGCCGCCGGACGGGCCTCCGGCGGTGCGGGCAGGGCGCGGCGGTCGAGCTTGCCGTTGGGGGAGAGGGGGACGGCCGGGATCTCCAGGATCACGGCCGGGACCATGTACTCCGGGAGTCGCGCCGCCGCGTGCGCCCGCAGCGCGTCCGCGTCGAGCGGTCCGCCGCCCGCCGGGACGGCGTAGCCGACGAGCCTGCGCACGCCCGGCCGGTCCTCGCGGACCACCGAGACGGCGCGGGCCACCCCGGGCGCCCCGGAGAGCACCGCGTCGATCTCGCCCAGCTCGATGCGCAGTCCGCGGAGTTTGACCTGGTCGTCGGTGCGGCCGAGGTACTGGAGCCGTCCGTCGTCGTGCCGGACGACGAGGTCGCCGGTGCGGTACATGCGGGAGCCGGCCGGACCGTACGGGTCCGCGACGAATCGTTCCGCCGTCAGGTCGGGTCGGGAGAGGTAGCCGCGGGCGAGCTGGACGCCCGCGAGGTACAGCTCGCCGGGGACGCCGACCGGGACCGGCCGCAGCCGGTGGTCCAGGACGTGGACGCGGGTGTTCCACACGGGGGAGCCGAGGGAGGCCGAGGCTGCCGTCGCGCCGGGGAGGGCGGTGGCGGCGGTGACGTCGACGGCTGCTTCGGTGGGGCCGTACAGGTTCTCCAGGGTGACTGTCCGGTCTCCGGCGGAGGTGTGGAACCGGTTCACCAGGTCGGTCGGCAGGGCCTCGCCGCTGCACACCACGAGCCGCAGGCTCGGGCAGTCCGCGACCTCTGTGTCCGCGACGAACGCGGCCAGCATCGACGGCACGAAGTGCAGCACGCTGACGCGCCGCTCACGGATCACCTCGGCCAGGTACTCCGGGTCCCGGTGCCCGTCGGGCCGGGCGACGACGAGCGGCACGCCCTGGGCGAGGGGCCAGAAGAGTTCCCAGACGGAGACGTCGAAGGTGGTCGGGGTCTTCTGGAGGACCCGGTCGGCGGGCGTGAGCCCGTACGCGCCCTGCATCCACTGGAGGCGGTTGACGATGGCCTCGTGCTCGACCATGACGCCCTTGGGGCGGCCGGTGGAGCCGGAGGTGAAGATCACGTACGCCGGGTGGCGCGGCAGGAGCGGCGCCCGCCGGTCCGCGTCCGTCACCGCGTGCGCGTCCGCGCCCGCCCACTCCGCCGCCACGGCGGCCGAGTCGAGCACGATCCGCTCCGCCGTGAGCCCCGCCGGGAGGTCCGGTGCCGAGGCCGTGTCGGTGAGGACGGCGACGGGCCGGGCCGTCGCGCACATGTGGGTGAGGCGGTCGGCGGGCAGGGTGGGGTCGAGCGGCAGGTAGGCGCCGCCGGCGCGGACCACGGCGTGGATCGCGACGAGGAGGTCGAGCGAGCGAGGGAGGGCCACGGCCACGACCGACTCGGGGCCGACGCCCCGGCCGATCAGCAGTCGGGCGAGGCGGTTGACCCGCGCGTCGAACTCGGTACGGGACAGCTCCTCGTCCTCGAAGATGAGCGCCGGACCCTCGGCCTTCGCCGCGCCCGCCGCCACCAGGTCCGCGAGGGTCCGGGGACCGTCGACCACACGCCCGGTCGCGTTCCACCCCTCCAGGGCGTGCCGCTCGTCCCCGTCCATCAGCTCCAGGGCGGAGACCGGGGTGCCCGGGTCGGCCGCCACGGCGTCCAGGAGGCGGCCGAGCCGCTCCACGAGCCGCTCGGCGCCCGCCCGGCCGAAGAGGTCGGTCGCGTACCGCAGACCGCCCTCGATCCGCCCGTCGTCCTCCGAGCCGCCGAACGCGAACTCCAGGTCGACCTTCGACCCGCCGATCTCCACCGGCAGTTCACGGGCCGCGACCCCGAAGAGCGAGGACACCTCGGTGGACACCGAGTGGTACGTCACCATCGCCTGGAACAGCGGGTTGCGGGCCTGCGAGCGGGCCGCGCCCACCGCCTCCGCCACCGCCTCCAGCGGCAGGTCGGCGTGGGCGAAGCCCGCGAGCCCGATGTCCCGCACCCGGCCGACGAGTTCGGTGAACGTCGGCTCGCCCGACAGGTCCGCGCGCAGCACGAGCGTGTTCAGGAAGAAGCCCACGAGCCCGTCGAGCCGCTCGTCGCCGCGCCCGGAGACCGGGGTGCCGAGGGGGATGTCGTCCCCGGCGCCGAGCCGGTGCAGCAGGGCCGCGACGGCCGCGTGCACCACCATGAACATCGTCGCGCCGGAGGTGCGGGCGATCCGGGCGAGCCCGGCACCCGTCGCGGCGGAGACGGCGAACGGGACCACGTCACCGCCGTGCGTCGGCGTCACCGGGCGCGGGGTGTCGGTGAAGAGGCCCAGTTCCTCCGGGAGTCCGGCCAGGGCCTCCCGCCAGTAAGCGGTCTGGCGCGCCGCCGGAGAATCCGACTCCGCCGCGTCACCCAGGAGTTCGTACTGCCACAGGGCGTAGTCGGCGTACTGGACGGGGAGTTCGGGGAACTCCGGGGCCCGTCCGGCGGCGCGGGCGCCGTAGGCGGTGTCGAGATCGGTGAGGAGCGGCCCGGTGGACCACTCGTCGGTCGCGATGTGGTGCAGCAGCACCACGAGGACGTGCTCCTCGTCGGAAGCGCTGAGCAGCGTCACCCGTACCGGAATCTCCCGGGCCAGGTCGAAGACGTGCCGGGAGGCGGCCTCCGCCTCGGCGGCCAGCTCGCCGGCGCGCACGCGGCGCGCCGCGAACGGCACCCGGGCCTCGCCGGGCGCCAGGACCCGCTGGTACGGCTCGCCGTCCGCCTCCGCGAACACGGTCCGCAGCACCTCGTGCCGCGCCACCACGTCCGCCACGGCGGCCCGCACGGCCTCCGCGTCCACGGGCCCGTCGAGCCGGACCGCGAAGGGCACGTTGTACGCGGTCCCCGGCCCCCGCACGCTGTCGAAGAGCCACAGGCGACGCTGGGCGTACGACAGCGGCAGCCGCTCGGGCCGCACGGCGGGGGCGAGGGCGGGCCGCCCGGAGGCGGTGCGCTCCGCGAGCCGGGCCGCGAGCGCCGCGACCGTCCGCGCCTCGAAGACGTCCCGCACCGAGCACTCCACGCCGAGCGCGGACCGCATCCGGCCCGCCGCGCGGGCCGCGAGCAGGGAATGCCCGCCGAGGTCGAAGAAGTCGTCCTCGACACCGGCCGTCTCCAGACCGAGCACGGCCGAGACGATCCCGAGCAGGATCTCCTCCCGGGCGTCCCTCGGCGCCCGCGAGGGCCCGGCGACGGCGTCCGGCGGTGCGGGCAGGGCGCGGCGGTCGAGCTTGCCGTTGGGGGAGAGCGGCACGGCCGGGATCTCCACGAGTACGGCCGGGACCATGTACTCCGGCAGGCGGGAGGCCGCGTGGGCGCGCACCGCGTCCACGGGGACCGGCCCGTCACCGGTGCCGACGACGTACCCCACCAGCCGCTGCACGCCGGGCCGGTCCTCGCGGACCAGCGTCACCGCGTGCGCCACGCCGGGGGCGGACGCCAGGACCGCGTCGATCTCGCCGAGTTCGATGCGCAGTCCGCGCAGCTTGACCTGGTCGTCGGTGCGGCCGAGGTACTGGATCCGGCCGTCCGCGTGCCGGACGACGAGGTCGCCCGTGCGGTACATGCGGGAGCCGGCCGGACCGTACGGGTCCGCGACGAATCGTTCCGCCGTCAGGTCGGGTCGGGAGAGGTAGCCGCGGGCGAGCTGGACTCCGGCGAGGTACAGCTCGCCGGGCACGCCGACCGGGACGGGCTGGAGGCGCCCGTCCAGGACGTGGACGCGGGTGTTCCAGACCGGGGAGCCGAGGGAGGCGGAAGCCGTGGTGGCGCCGGGGAGGGCGGTGGCGGCGGTGACGTCGACGGCGGCTTCGGTGGGGCCGTACAGGTTCTCCAGGGTGACCGTCCGGTCTCCGGCGGAGGCGTGGAACCGGTCCACGAGGTCGGTCGGCAGGGCCTCGCCGCTGCACACGACCAGCCGCAGGCTCGGGCAGTCCGCCACCGTCGCCGAGTCCAGGAACGCGGCGAGCATCGACGGCACGAAGTGCAGCACGCTGACGCGCTGTTCGCGGATCACCTCCGCGAGGTGTTCGGGGTCCTTGTGGCCGTCGGGCCGCGCGATGACCAGCGGCACGCCCTGGGCGAGCGGCCAGAACAGTTCCCAGACGGAGACGTCGAACGTGGTCGGGGTCTTCTGGAGGACCCGGTCGGCCGGGGTCAGCCGGTAGGTGCCCTCCATCCAGGCCAGGCGGTTGACGATGGCCTCGTGCTCGACCATGACGCCCTTGGGGCGGCCGGTGGAGCCGGAGGTGAAGATCACGTACGCCGGGTGGCGCGGCAGCAGGGGGGAGCACCGGTCCGCGTCCGTGATCCCGGTGTCCGCGAGAGCGGCCAGCTCCGCGCGCACCTCGGGCGCGTCCAGGGCGACCGGCCCGGTCACCGCACCGGCCGGCAGCGTGCCGAGCGACGGCAGGTCCGTCAGGACGCACACCGGACGCGCGGTGTCCGTCATGTGGGTGAGGCGGTCGGCGGGCAGGGTGGGGTCGAGCGGCAGGTAGGCGCCGCCGGCCCGGACCACGGCGTGGACGGCGATCAGTAGGCCGAGCGAGCGGGGCAGGGCCACGGCCACGACCGACTCGGGTCCGACGCCCCGGCCGATGAGGAGCCGGGCGAGGCGGTTGACCCGCGCGTCGAACTCGGTACGGGACAACTCCTCGCCCTCGAAGACCAGGGCCGGGCCCTCGGCCTTTTCGGCACCCGTCGCCACCAGGTCCGCGAGGGTCCGGGGGCCGTCCACGACACGGCCGGTCGCGTTCCACTCCTCCAGGACCCGGCGCCGCTCGTCCCCGTCCATCAGAGCGGCCGAGGACACGGGAGCGTCGGGCGCGGTCGCCACGGCGTCCAGGAACAGGACGAGCCGCTCCGTCAGGCGCTCGGCGCCCGCACGGTCGAAGAGGTCCGTCGCGTACCGCACGCCGCAGGTCATCCCGGTGCCGTCCGCGTCCCGCGTGCGCCGGAACAGGATCTCCAGGTCGAACTTGGCGGCCCCGCCCCGCACCGGGAACTCGGTGGCGTCGGTGCCGAGCAGCCGGGAGAGGTCCGGGCCGCCGCCCTCGTACGCCACCATCGTCTGGAACAGCGGGTGGCGGGCGAGCGAACGGACCGGCGCGACCGCCTCCACGACGGCGTCGAAGGGTAGGTCGGCGTGGTCGAGGGCCGCGAGTCCCGCCGTGCGGGCGCGGCCGAGCAGTTCGGTGAAGGACGGGTCGCCGGACAGGTCGGTGCGCAGGACGGCCGTGTTCACGAAGAAGCCGACGAGACCGTCCAGGGCCGGGTCGGAGCGGCCCGCGACCGGGGTGCCGAGGGGGATGTCGTCCCCGGCGCCGAGCCGGTGGAGCAGGGCCGCGACGGCCGCGTGCACCACCATGAACATGGTCGCGCCGGAGTCCGCCGCCAGCCGGTCGAGGCGGGCGACCAGCCGCCCCGGGAGCGCGGTGGTGACGGTGTCGCCCCGGTGGGTCGGGGCGGCGGGCCGGGGCCGGTCGGCGGGCAGTGCCAGCTCCTCCGGCAGCCCCGCGAGGGCGTCGCGCCAGAAGGCGGACTGGCGGGCGGCGAGGGAGGACGGGTCCGCCGCGTCACCGAGGAGTCCGTCCTGCCAGAGGGCGTAGTCGGCGTACTGGACGGGGAGTTCGGGGAAGTCCGGGGACCGGCCCGCGAGACGCGCGGTGTAGGCGGTGTCCAGGTCGGTCAGGAGCGGTCCGGCGGACCACTCGTCGGTCGCGATGTGGTGCAGCAGCACCACGAGCACGTGCTCGCCGTCGGGCGTTTCGAACAGGGTGACGTGGAGCGGGAGTTCGTCCTCCAGGCCCAGAGGCTCCGCGATCGCCGCCTCCACCGCGTCCGCGAGCGCCTCGGGAGCCACTTCGCGGACCGCGAACGGCACCCGGGCCTCGCCGGGCGCCAGGACCCGCTGGTACGGCTCGCCGTCGGCCTCCACGTATACGGTCCGCAGCACCTCGTGACGGGCCGTCAGGTCGTCGAACGCGGCGCGCAGGGCGTCGGCGTCGGGCCGTTCCCGCAGCCGCAGGGCCAGCGGGACGGTGTAGGTGGAGCTCGCGCCGTCCATGCCGTACTGGAACCACAGGCGACGCTGGGCGTGCGACAGCGGCAGTCGCTCGGGCCGCACGGCGGCGGGGGCGAGGGCGGGCCGCCCGGAGGCGGTGCGCTCCGCGAGCCGGGCCGCGAGCGCCGCGACCGTCCGCGCCTCGAAGACGTCCCGCACCGAGCAGGCGCGGCCCGCCGCCCGCACCCGGGCCACCAGGCGCGTCGCGAGCAGCGAGTGCCCGCCGAGCGCGAAGAAGTCGTCCTCGGCGCCGATCGACGCCAGGCCCAGCACCTCCGCGAACGCCCCCGCGAGCCGCTCCTCCGTCTCGCCGCGCGGGGCGCGGGACGGCGCGGCGGCCGTCACGGCGGGCGCGGGCAGGGCGGCCCGGTCCAGCTTGCCGTTGACGTTCACCGGCAGCGCGTCCAGGGCGACGACCGCCGCCGGGACCATGTACTCCGGCAGCCGGGCCGCGACCGCGCGGCGCACCGCGTCCGGGTCGGCGCCGCCGGTCACGTACGCCACCAGGCGCGGTATCCCCGGGACGTCCTCGCGGACCAGGACGGCCGCCGACGTCACCCCCTCACAGGCCGTCAGTTCGCTCTCGATCTCGCCGGGTTCGATCCGGAAGCCGCGGATCTTCACCTGGTCGTCGGCGCGGCCCAGGAACTCGATCAGGCCGTCGGGGCGGTGGCGCGCCAGGTCGCCGGTGCGGTACATGCGGGAGCCGGGCGGGCCGTACGGGTCGGCTACGAACCGCTCGGCGGTGAGCGCCGGACGGCCCAGGTAGCCACGGGCGTTCTGGTCGCCCGCCAGGTACAGCTCGCCGGGCACGCCCGGCGGCACCGGCCGCAGCCGGGCGTCCAGGACGTGCGCCCGGGTGTTGTCGAGCGGCCGGCCCACCACCGGGGTCGCGCAGTTGGTGACCCGGGCGACCAGGGCGTCCACCGTGAACTCGGTGGGACCGTAGTAGTTGACGGTCTCCACACCGGGGACCGCGCGCAGCTCCGTCCACAGCGCGGGCGGCACGGCCTCGCCGCCGAGCAGCAGCAGCGGGGGCCGGTGGCCGCCGGTGAGGAGGCCCGCGTCGATCAGGTGGCGGCCGTACGACGGGGTGACGTCGAGCGCGTCGATCCGCGCCTCCCGCACGTGCGCGACGACCGCGTCCGCGTCGCGCCGCCCGTACTCGTCGAGGACGTGCAGCTCGTGCCCCGCGATCAGCCACAGGAGCTGCTCCCACGAGGAGTCGAAGGAGAACGAGGCGGTGTGCAGGGCCCGCACGCGCCGCCCGAGCCGGTCCGCGACCGGGCGGTGGAGCCGCCGCTCGTGGTCCCGGTACAGGTTCGTCAGACCGGCGTGGGGCAGGCCCACGCCCTTGGGACGGCCGGTGGAACCCGAGGTGTAGACGACGTACGCCAGGTCGTCCGGGCCCGGCGCGCGGAGCATCGTGCCCCGGGCGGCCGCCCGCCGGTCCCGTACCGCCGGATCGTCCAGGACCAGCCGGGGCGCACCGGTCGCGTCCGGCACCCGCCCGGCCACGGCCCGGGTGGTGACGACGAGGACGGGGGCGGCGTCGGCCAGCATGTACGCCAGCCGCTCCTCCGGGTGGTCCAGGTCGAGCGGCAGGTAGGCGCCGCCGGCCTTGAGGACGGCGAAGGCGGCGACGACCGAGTCGGCCGAGCGGGGCACGGCGAGCGCCACGACCGCGTCCGGCCCGACGCCCTCCCCGGCGAGCAGCAGCGCGAGCCGGGTGACCCGGTCGTCCAGCTCGGCGAAGGTGAGGCTCAGGTCGCCGCAGACCAGGGCGGTGGCGTCCGGGGTCTGCCGGGCGCGCTCGGCCAGGATCTCCACGACGGTCGCGCCGGGGCGGTCGGTGCCGGTGGTGCCCGGGTGGTCCACGGCGGTGTCGTTCCACCGCTCCAGGAGCGCCCGCTCCTCGTCGGAGCACAGCTCGTACGCGGAGACCGGGAGGTCCGGGGCGGCGACGGCCCGGTCCAGGAGGCGGAGGAGCCGGTCGGCGAGCGCGTCGGCCGTGGCCCGGTCGAAGAGGGCGGACGCGTAGAAGAGCTCCAGGTCCAGCGCGTCGCCGTGGGCGCTGTCGGAGAAGGTGATGTCGAGGTCGAACTTGGTGACGCCCGGATCGGTGCGGTCCACGGCCGCGTCCAGGCCGAACAGGGCGCGCACGTCCTGGGTGACGGTGCTGTGCGACACCATGGTCTGGAAGACCGGGTGCCGGGTGAGGGAACGCTCCGGGGCGACCGCCTCCACCACCGCGTCGAACGGCAGGTCGGCGTGGTCGAGCGCGGCCAGGTCGGCGCCGCGCACCCGCTCCAGGAGGGCGGCGAACGACGGATCGCCGGACAGGTCGGCGCGCAGCACCACCGTGTTCACGAAGAAGCCGACGAGACCGTCCAGGGCCGGATCGGAGCGGCCCGCGACCGGGCTGCCGAGCGGGATGTCGTCGCCCCCGCCGAGCCGGTGCAGCAGGGCGGCGACGGCCGCGTGCACGACCATGAAGACGCTGGTGCCGGACGTGCGCGCCAGGCGGCGGACACCGGTGGCGAGGGCGGCGGGCACCTCGCGGTGCACCATGCCGCCCGCGTGGTCGGGCGCGGCGGGCCGGGGCCGGTCGGTGGGGAGGGGCAGCTCGGCGGGCAGCCCGGCGAGCGCCTCCCGCCAGAAGGCGGCCTGCCGGGCGGCCGGGGACCCGGGGTCCGCCGGGTCGCCGAGGGCGGCGCGCTGCCAGAGCGCGTAGTCGGCGTACTGCACCGGCAGCGGGGCGAAATCGGGCGCCTCGCCCCGGAGCCGGGCCGCGTAGGCGTGCTCCAGGCCGTGCAGGAACGGGCCCATCGACCACTCGTCGCTCGCGATGTGGTGCAGCAGCACCACCAGGGCGTCGGCGCCGCGCTCGGCGTCGCGGACCAGGGTGACCCGGACCGGGGCCTCGGCCGACAGGTCGAAGAGGTGGCCGAGGGCCGCCGCCACGGCCGCGTCGACACGGTCCGGGGAGGTCTCCTCCACGCGCAGCCGCACCCCGGCGTCGGCCGGGGCCAGGATCCGCTGGTACGGCGCGCCGTCGCGCTCCGCGAAGACCGTGCGCAGCGCCTCGTGCCGGGCCACCACGTCCCCGAGGGCCGCGTCCAGGGCCGCCGGGTCCAGGAGCGTGCCGAACCGGGCCACGAACGGGATGTTGTACGTGGCGCTGGGGCCTTCGAGCTGGTGCAGGAACCAGAGGCGGTGCTGCGCGTCGGACAGCGGAAGGACCTCGGGCCGCTCCCCGGCGGTGAGCGGCGGGCGGGCGGCCGGCGCGGCGCGGGCGGCCAGCCGCTCGGCCAGGGCCGCCGGCGTCCTGGCCTCGAAGACGTCCCGCACGCCGCAGTCGGCGCCCAGCGCGGTGCGCAGCCGGGCGGCGACCCGGGCGGCGAGCAGCGAATGCCCGCCGAGGTCGAAGAAGTCGTCGGCGGGGCCGGCCGAGGCCAGCTCCAGGACGTCCGCGTACACCCCCGCGACGATCTCCTCGCGGGCGTCGCGCGGGGTCCGGCCCGCGGTCGCGGCGGCCCCGGCCAGGTCGGGGGCGGGCAGCGCGCGCCGGTCCACCTTGCCGTTCGCGGTGAGCGGGAAGGCGTCCAGGACCACCACCGCCGACGGCACCATGTGCGCGGGCAGCCGCTCGCCCGCCGCCGCGCGCAGCCCGGCCGGGTCCGGGGCGGAGCCGGCCGCGCCGGTCACGTACCCGACCAGGAGCGGGGAGCCGGGGACGTCCTCGCGGACCACGACCACGGCCCGGTCCACCTCCGGACGGTCCGTCAGGACGGTCTCGATCTCGCCGGGTTCGATGCGGAAGCCGCGCACCTTCACCTGGTCGTCGGCGCGGCCCAGGAAGTCGAGGACGCCGTCGGGGCGGCGGCGCACCAGGTCGCCGGTGCGGTACATGCGGGAGCCGGGCGGGCCGTACGGGTCGGCGGTGAACCGCTCGGCGGTCAGTGCGGGGCGGCCCAGGTAGCCGCGCGCCAGCTGGTCGCCCGCCAGGTACAGCTCGCCGGGGCGGCCGTGCGGGACGGGGCGCAGCGCGGAGTCGAGGACGTGGGCCCGGGTGTTCGGGAACGGCAGGCCGATGTCCGGGGTGCCGGTGTGGTCGGGGGCGAGGCCGGCGGAGGTGGCCCAGACGGTCGCCTCGGTCGGCCCGTACACGTTGGTGACCGAGGAGGCCGTGCGGGCGAGGCGCTCGGCGAGGGCGGCGGGCAGCGCCTCGCCGCCGACGAGGACCCGGGTGCCGGCCAGGGCGCGCGGGGCCCCCTCCTCCAGCAGGGCGTGCCACAGCGACGGCGTCGCCTGCATGACGGCCGGCCGGTGGGCCTCGACCAGGGCGGCGAGCGCCGCCGGGTCGCGGACGGTGTCGCGGCCCGCGAGGACGACCGCCGCGCCGCTGATCAGCGGGACGTGGATCTCCAGGGCGGCGATGTCGAAGGAGACCGTGGTGACGGCGACGAGCCGGTCGCCGGGACCCATGGCCAGCTCGCGGGCCTGCGTGCGCAGGAAGGTGGCGAGCGCGGAGTGCGGGATCACCACGCCCTTGGGGCGGCCGGTGGAGCCCGAGGTGTGGATGACGTACGCCGGGTGCGCGCCGTCCGGGACCGGCAGCGGTCCGGCCGTCGGGGCGGCGGGGTCCGCGAGGGCGGCCAGGACGTCGGGGGAGTCCAGGACGAGGGTCTCGGTGCCGGGCACGTCGGGGGCGTCGGGCGCGGCGGCCAGGGTGGTCAGGACGCAGACCGGGCGGGCGTCCTCGACCATGAACTCCAGCCGCTCGGCCGGGTATTCGAGGTCGAGCGGCAGATAGGCGCCGCCCGTCCTGAGGACGGCGAGCAGGGCGACGATCAGCTCGGGGCCGCGCGGCAGGGCGAGACCGGCGAACCGCTCGGGGCCGACGCCGTGCGCGGCGAGCAGCCGGGCCAGCCGGTCGACGCGGGCGTCGAGTTCCGCGTACGTGAGCTCCTCGCCGCCCGCGACGAGCGCGACGGCCCCGGGGTTCTCCCGCACCCGGGCGGCGAAGCCCTCCACGACGGTGCCGGGCGCGGGCTCGCCGGAGGCCGCGGCGGCCCGTTCCGCGAGCCCGCGCAGGGCGGCGGCGTCGAGGAGGTCGGGGCGGCCCACCGGGGCGTCCGGTCCCAGGGCGGCGGCCTCGGTGAGGAAGTGGACGAACTCGGCGCCGCGCGCCTCCAGTTCGGATTCGTCGTAGGCGCGCGGGTTGCCGTCGAGTTCGAGGACGATGCGGCCGGTGGGGGTGTCGTGGCGGACGGCCAGGGTGAGGTCGTCGACCGGCCCGGCGGCCACGTTGTGCACGGTGCCGGGGGCTCCGGCGAAGTCGAGGGCGTTGTCGAACGCCTTGACGTTGACCATCGGTCCCAGCGGGCCCCGGTCGCGGCCGACGAGCCCGAGGTCGCGGCGGATGTCCTCGGCGCGGTGGCGCTGGTGGCGGCGCAGGTCGCGGACGCCTGCGGCGACCTCGGCGACCAGCTCGCCCAGGGGGAGGTCCGGGCGGACCGCGACGCGCAGCGGCAGCACGTTGACCACCATCGCCGGGACGGCGAGGGCGGCCGAACCCAGACGGGCCATCGCGGGCAGCGACAGCACCACGTCCCGGTCGCCGGTGGAGCGGTGCAGGAAGGCGGCGAAGGCGGCCGTCACCACGTCCGCCCAGGTCGCCTTCGCGGCGCGGGCCAGCGCGAACACCCCGGCGGTCGCCTCGGGCGTGAGGGCGGCCCCGGTGCGCAGGAATCCGGGCGCGGCCGGGAAGGAGGCGCCGGACAGCGGCTCGTGGTCGCCCAGGTCCGCGAGCCGGTCCCGCCAGTAGGCGCGGTCGGCGGCGTACCGCTCGCCGTCCCGGTGGGCGGCCTCCTCCTCGACCACGGCCGACAGCGGGCCGAACGGCGAGGGAGCGGGCTCCTCGCCGCGCGCGAGCGCCGTGTAGACCTCGGCGGTGCGGCGGGACAGCAGGGAGAAGCCGTAGGCGTCGAGCGCGATGTGGTGGACGCGCTGGTACCAGAGCGTGCGGTCCGGGGCGACCCGGTGCAGGGCGAAGCCGAACAGCGGGGCGGTGGCCGGGTCGGCGGGCGCGGCCATGTCGGCGCGCATCGCGGCGAGCGCGGCGGCTTCCGGATCGGCCGCGCCGAGGTGGTCGACGACGGTGACGACGGGGCCGTCCGGGGGAGTGTCGGCGAGGAGCTGGAAGGGCTGCCCGTCCTCGTCCTCCCCGAAGCGGACGGTGAGGGCCTCGCACTCCCCGACGACGCGGCGCAGGGCCGTCGCGAAGAGGTCCGGGTCGAGCGCGCCGTCGACGGCGACGTACTGGCCGACGTTGTAGACCGGGGAGTCGGGGTCGAGCCGCTGGCCGTACCAGACACCGGTCTGGGCCCCGGTCAGGGCGAGGCGTCGCAGGGCACGCTCGGTCATGGGTCTTGCTCCAGGGGTCATCCGCGGCGGCTCGGGGCCGGACGCGGGACGGGACGGGAGGGACGGGAGGGGGGTGTCTTCCGCCGGGCCGGGATCAGCCGGCGGCGGCCCGCGGGGCTTCTTCGGCGGGGGAGGGGGCCGGGGCGGGGTCACCGGGCGGGCCGTCGGGCCCGGCCTCCTCCTCCTTCTCGCGGGGGAGGGTCGCCCCGCGCAGGCCGGGGACGGTGACGGCCACGACCACGGCGGCCGCCGCGCACACCACGCCGTTCACGACGGCGGCACCGGCCGGGTTGAACCACCGTGCGACCAGGGCGACTTCGACGTCGCCGACGATGTCTCCGGTGGTTCCCTGGGCGGTGAGGACGCTCACCATGCGGCCGCGCAGCCGGTCCGGGGTGCCGTGCTGGACGAGGGCGTATTCGAGGATCTCGTACACCGTCCCGGCGGCGCCGCCCAGGGCCAGCGCGGCGAAGGCGACGGCGGCGCTGCCGCTGAGGCCGAAGCCGACGATGGCCAGGCCGCCGACGAAGGCGGCGGTGAGCAGCAGGCGTCCGGGGCGGGCGGCGCGGGTGATCCAGCCGCTGGTGGCGGAGACGAGGATCGCGCCGACGGCCGGGGCGGTGTACAGCAGGCCGAGCATGACCTCGCCGCCGCCGAACCGCTTGTCGACCAGTTCGGGGAAGAGTACGACCGGCATGTTGAACAGGGCGTTGATCCCGCCGAGGACGAGGAGGCCGCCGACGACGCGGTCGCGCACGGCGAACCGGAAGGCCGCGAGCGGCGACCCCGTGTCCCTGTCCCCGTCGCCGTCCGTGTCGTCCTCGTCCCCGTCGTCGCCGACGGGCGGCAGCGGCCGGAGGCGGAGGAGGAGCAGGGTGGTGACGGCGGTGGTGGCGGCGGTGAGGGCGAAGACCGGTCCGGGGCCGGAGAGGGCGAGCAGGATGCCGCCGAGGAAGGGGGCGGCGACCGAGCCGATCTCGCCGGTGAGGGAGATCAGGGCGCCGGCGGCGGGGAGTTGGTCGGGGCGGACCAGGGTGGGGGCGACGGCCATCAGGGCGGTGACGCTCACCCCGGTGGCGAGTCCGTCCCACGCGACGCACAGGTAGACCGCCCACAGGCTCGGCTCGGGCGTGAAGGCGTTGACCGCCAGGCCGGCGAAGGCGAGGGCGGCGGAGGCGCGCGCCCACAGGATCAGCTTCCGCCGGTCCATGCGGTCCGCGGCCCAGCCGCCCCAGAGGGAACCCGCCAGCACGGTGACGCTCATGATCATGCCGGAGACGGCGACGCCGAAGGTGGTCCCCGTCAGGTCGTAGACCTGCTTGGACAGGGCGACGGTGGCCATGCCGAGGCCGAAGAGGGACACGATCCGGGCGAGGAAGACCGCCCGGAAGTCGCGGCTGGTCCGCAGCGGGCCGATGTCGACGAGGAGGTCAGCCGCGCGCACGGGGCGCTCCCGACGGCCGCCCGAGGAGGGCGGCCCACTCCCGGAGGGTGGGGTGTTCGGCGAGTTCGACGAAACCGGTCTCGGCGCCGTCGGCGCGCCAGGTCTCGACCAGCGACATCAGCCGGATCGAGTCCAGGCCCTGGTCGATCAGGCTCTCGTCGGGGTCGATCTCGCCGGGCTCGACGTAGAGCACGCCGGCGACGTCGCGGACGAGCCGCTCCAGGGCGAAGGTCTGCGATCCGGCCGTGTCGGCCATGGGGGTGCCTCTGCTTTCCCGTCCGATGGATCAAGATTACTTAGGTAAGGCTTACCTAACTTACTATCGTGCAGTCAAACGGCCGCCGTGGTCCCGCGGTGGTCCGCCGAGTCGTCAGTCACCCGAGAGCGAGAAGAAGTTGAACCCTGTGCTGCCCCGCCCGGAGCTCCCCCCGCTCCCCGTCGTCGCCGTCCGGGCCGCCGGGAGCGGGGACGCCGAAGCGGTCCACCGGCTGTCCCGGCCGTTCGTGCGCGAAGGGGCCCTGCGCGACCGCTCCCTCGCCGAACTGGCGCGCGGTGCGCGGGACTTCCTGGTAGCCGAGAGCGAGGGCGGGGAACCGGTGGGCTGCGTGGGGGTCTGCGGCCGGACCGACGCGCGAGGGCGCGGGGCGGCCGTGCTCTACAACTTCTGCGTGGCGTCCGGGAGTCAGGGCCGGGGCGTGGGCTCCGCGCTGCTCGCCGCCGCCCTCCGGGAGGCCGGGGCGCGCGGCGCCGTCCGGATCTTCGCGGCGACCACCGGCGGCGCGCTGCTGTTCCTGCGGCACGGGTTCGCCGCGGGCGGCGAGGAGGAGGCGCCGCCCGGGTGGCGGGCCTCGCTCGACCCCGCGCGCGGCTCCCGGATCCTGGTCCGCGTCCTGGGGTGACGCGGAGCGCTCCCGGCCGGCCGGGAACGCTCCCTCCCCGGGGGCGTCAGGGGCGGGCGGCGAGGCTCGCCGGGCGCAGGTCCGTCCAGTGCTCCTCGGTGTACGCCGCGCAGCCCTGCCGGGAGTCCTCGCCGTGCACCACGGTCCAGCCGTCCGGCACCTCGGCGAAGACGGGCCAGAGCGAGTGCTGGTTCTCGGCGTTGACGAGCACGTAGTAGCGGGCGTCGTCGTCCTCGAAGGGGTTGGTCGCGGTCATGGGTCTCTCCTCGCGCCGGTACGGCCCCGGGGCCCGCCCGGCGGGCGGGGTGCGGGAGCCGTGGGTTCGGGTCGGTGGGGCGCCCAGGAGCTGGGCGTATTAGGTAAGGCTTACCTAAGATTGCCTGGGTCGCGGTGGCTGTCAAGTCGCCTCCCGACGGCCGCCCTTCGGGCGCGCGGGGCGCCCGGAGGGGCTCCGCTCACCGCGCGGAGCGCCCCGTGTGCTCCCTGGTCCAGGCGCCGGGCGTCCGTCCGAAGTGCCTCCGGAACGCCATGATGTAGCCGTTGGCGCTGGTGAATCCGACCCGGGCGGCGACCGTGCCGACCTGCTGGCCCCGGGTCAGCAGGTCGAGCGAGTG
Organism: Streptomyces termitum; assembly: GCF_014650175.1. Taxonomy (GTDB): domain Bacteria; phylum Actinomycetota; class Actinomycetes; order Streptomycetales; family Streptomycetaceae; genus Streptomyces; species Streptomyces termitum. The sequence goes on along the minus strand of NZ_BMUL01000008.1, from coordinate 61,805 downwards.
GTTGAGGCGGGCCCGGGTCCGCCACTCGGAGAAGGCCAGTCCGGTCTCGGTGCGGAAGGCCCGGCGCAGGCTGGTCGAACTCACGTAGAGGCTCTCGGCCCACTCCGTCGCGGTGCGCGGATCGTCGGGCCGCCGGAGCAGGGCCCCGGCGACGGCGCGGGTCGCCTCGCCGGTCGGGTGCGGCAGCGGCAGCCGGGCGGCGTGGCCGGTCCCGGTGCGGGTCAGGGCGGCGAACAGCCCCGCCCGCCCGTCCTCCTCGCCGTCCCCGCGCGTCCGGGCCAGCAGCCGCCGATGGGCGTCGCCGTCGAGGCGGACCGCGGTGGCCCGGGCGAACGGCAGCGGGTGCGCGACCGGGTCGAACGGCTCGGCCAGGACCAGCGATTCGGGGTCGAAGCGGGCGCTGTGCGGGGTCCCCGCCGGCAGCCACAGGGCCACGGGCGAGGAGAGCGCGTGCTCGCCGTCCGGCGTGGTGACGGTGATCCGCCCCAGCGGGGCGTACAGGAGCTGGTGGAAGTCGTGCGTGTGCGTCGGGTGTCCCGTCGCGGTGATGCGGACCTCGTCCGGCGTCCGTGTCCTGTGGTCGGCCATGAGGCCACCCCCCCGGGTGCGGGGGCCGGCCGGACGCCGACCCCTCGGTGTGATCGGTCGACCTCCGAGTGGGATCCCCGAAGGTTAGGCAAGGGTAACCTAAGTTGCTGTACGAGTGGTGAGAACAAGGACGACACATGACACAACCGCCCAGACCGGTGGTAAAGGGTCCGGAACCGGAACATCCCCCGGACATCCACCCGGTCCGCACCCGGGCCTCACGGGGGACGGCCGTCGCCGTCCTCGCCGTCCTCGCGGTCGCCGCGACCCTCGTCGCGGGCATCGGACTCGGCGCCCGCCCCCTCCCGCCCGGCGAGGTCGTCCACATCCTGCTCCACCCCGGGGAGCAGGCGTTCGACACCCACGTCCTGTGGACCGAACGCATCCCCCGCACCTTCCTCGGCCTCGCGGTCGGCGCGGCGCTCGGCGCCTCCGGTCTGATCATGCAGGCGCTCACCGCCAACCCCCTCGCGGACCCGGGCATCCTCGGCGTCGAACAGGGCGCCTCGATGTTCGTCGTCCTCGGCATCATGTTCCTCGGCGTCACCGACGCCGGCGGCTACTTCTGGCTCGCCCTCCTCGGCTCCTCCGTGGCCGCCACCCTTGTCTACCTCATCGGGACCCGTACCGACGCCGGAAGTTCGGCCGTCGGCCTCGTCCTCGCGGGCGTCGCCCTCGCGGCCGTGATGTCCTCCCTCATCACCCTCCTCGTCGTCCGCGACAAGGAGGCCTTCGCCCACCTCCGCTTCTGGTCGGTCGGCCAGCTCACCGGCCGCGCCGAGGTCCTGAGCCAGGTCATGCCCTTCGTGATCGTGGGCCTGCTCCTCGCCCTGCCGCTGGGCCGCACCCTCAACATCCTCGGCCTCGGCGACGAGACCGCCCGCGCCCTCGGCGTCCGGGTCGAACGGGCCCGCCTCACCGCCGCGGCCGTCGCCGTCCTGCTCTGCGCCGCCGCCACCGCCGCCGTCGGCCCCGTCGCCTTCGTCGGACTGGTCGCCGCGCACTGCGCCCGGCTCCTCGTCGGACCGGACCACCGCTGGTCCCTGCCGGTCTCCATGGCCGCCGGCGCCGTCCTCCTCACCGGCGCCGACACGGCCGGCCGGCTGGTCCTCGACCACGGCGAGGTCCAGGTGGGACTCATGACGGCCGTCGTCGGCACCCCCTTCTTCGTCTGGCTGGCCCGCCGCCGCGACCTGGTGCGGATGTGATGACCGCTCTCGACACCCGGTCCCCGCGGCCGGACTCCCCGACCACGCCCGCCGTCGTCGCGCACCTGCGCTCCGGCCGCCGCGTCCGCGACCGCCGCGCCGCCGTGACCGCCGCCGTGCTCGTCGTCGCGCTGCTCGGACTCACCGCCGCCTCCGTCCTGCTCGGCGGCATCGGCCGGCTCGACCCCGCCGACGTCCTTCCCGCCGCCCTCGGCATGAGGGACGGACTCGCCGACTACATGATCTTCCAGCTGCGGATGCCGAGGGCGCTCTCCGCGCTCCTCTCCGGAGCCCTCTTCGGCCTCGCCGGATCGCTCTACCAGCGGCTGATCCGCAACCCGCTCGCCACCCCCGACATCGTCGGCATCTCCGCCGGAGCCGGCGCCGGAGCCGCGACCGCCCTGCTCTACGCCCCCGCCGCCTTCACCCTCGGCGTCCCGGTCGCCGCCGTCATCGGCTCGTTCGTCCTCGTCGCCGCCGTCCAGGCGCTCAGCTGGCGCGGCGGGATCGACACGTACCGCCTCGTCCTCGTCGGCATCGGGCTCAGCGCGGTCTGCACCGCCTACACCAACTACCTGTTCACCGTGGCGAACCAGCAGACCATCGCCATCGCCATGCGCTGGACGGTCGGCAGCACCAGCGCCGCCGACTGGGACGGCGTCACCACCCTCGCCGTCGGCTTCGGCGCCTGCGCGCTCGCCGCGCTCTTCATCGGCCGCCCCCTCGCCACCCTCACCCTGGGCGACGAGTTCGCCTCCGGCCTCGGCACCCGGGTGACCGCTTCCCGCGTCGGCGTCCTGCTCCTCGGCGCCGCCGCCGCGGCCCTCGCCACCAGCGTCGTCGGCCCCATCGGCTTCGTCTCCCTGGTCAGCGGACCCATCGCCGTGCGCCTGGTGGGCACCGAACGCTCCACCCTCCTCGCCCCGGGCATCGGCGCCGTCATCGTGCTCGGCGCCGACGTCCTCGCCCAGCACGCCCCCCTGGTCAGCCCGGTGCCCACCGGCGTCCTCACCGCGCTGCTCGGCGCCCCCTACTTCGTCTGGCTGATCCTTCGACGCAGGCAGGGAGCCTCGTGACACACACCGTGACCCCGCAGACCGAGAGCCCCGAGGCCACCGCGCCCCACCAGCTCGAAGCCCGCGGCATCAGTGCCGGGTACGGGAAGACGCCCGTCATCGAGGACCTGTCCCTGCGGATCGAGAAGGGCCGGATCACCGCCCTCGTCGGCCCCAACGCCTGCGGCAAGTCCACGCTCCTCAAGTCCATCGCCCGACTGCTGCCCCTGGCCGCCGGATCGGTCCTCCTCGAGGGCGCCGACATCCACCGCCTGCCCACCCGCGAGGTGGCGCGCAGGCTCGGCGTCCTGCCGCAGTCTCCGGTCGCCCCCGAGAGCATCACCGTCGGGGACCTGGTCTGGCGCGGCCGCCACCCGCACCGCCAGTTCGGCCGGCGCCGCGACGAGCACGAGGACGTGATCATCGCCGAGGCGCTCAAGGCCACCGGCACCGCCGAGCTCGTCGACCGCCCCGTCGACCAGCTCTCCGGCGGCCAGCGCCAGCGCGTGTGGATCGCCCTCGCCCTCGCCCAGGACACCCCCACCCTGCTGCTCGACGAACCCACCACCTACCTGGACGTCGCGCACCAGATCGAGGTCATGGACCTCCTCGCCGACCTCAACGAACAGACGGGCAAGACCATCGTGCTCGTCTCCCACGACCTCAACCAGGCGGCCCTGTACGCCTCGACGATCGTCGCCCTGCGCGACGGCCGGATCATCCGGCAGGGCCCGCCCGAAGAGGTCCTCGACGAACGGACCGTGGCCGACGTCTTCGGCCTCAAGTGCGTCGTCGTACCCCACCCCTACACCGCCAGGCCGCAGATTTTCCCCCTCGGCCGCCGTCACCACCCGCAGGAGAACAGACCATGAACCGCCTTCCCGTACGGCGCTCCGCCGCCCGCACCCTGCTCGCCGCCGCGTGCGCCGTCCTCCTCGCCGGCTGCGGCGGCACGGACGACAAGGGCGGCGAGAAGCCGTCCGGCGGCGCGAGCACCGGCGCCGCCGAGGCCGCCTTCCCGGTCACGCTCCCCAACGCCTGGGGCAAGACGGAGGTCGAGAAGAAGCCGCTCAAGGTCGCCACCGTCTCCGACGGCGACACCGACATCGCCCTCGCCCTCGGCCTCGTCCCCGTCATCACCCCCGACGCCGAGGACGGCGGCCCCGTCCCCGAGTACAAGCAGCGCGCCATCACCAAGCTCGGCGTCGGCAAGCTCAAGACGTACGACGACACCGACGGCACCGACTACGAGGCCATCGCCGCCGAACAGCCGGACGTCATCCTCGGCATGAACACCTGGTCGATGGAGACCGACTACGCCAAGCTCGCGCCGATCGCCCCCGTCGTCACCTTCACCGACAAGGCGCACTCCGACACCCTCACCTGGCAGGAGCGCCTCAAGACCGCCGCCAAGGCGCTCGGCATGACCGCCGAGGCCGAGAAGGTCATCGCCGCCAACGAGAAGGCCACCGCCGACGCGGCCGCCGCGCACCCCGAGTTCAAGGGCAAGACGTACACCTACGCGGTCGTCCACCCCGAGCAGATCACCTTCATGTCCTACGCCGACCAGGACCCGGGCGTCTTCGAACAGCTCGGCTTCGAGAAGACGGCCAAGGCCAAGAGCTACAAGGCCGACAAGAACGCCGTCAGCCTGGAGAACCTGGACGAGCTGGAGGCCGACGTCCTCCTCATGACCTACCCCTTCGGCGACAACGGCCTGCTCAGCGCCAAGGAGCTGGAGACCAACAAGCTGTTCCAGTCCCTCAAGGTGGTCAAGGGCAAGCACTACGCGGTCATCCCCTCGGAGAACACCCTCTCCTCCGCCGTCGCCTACCCGGACGCCCTCAGCGCCCCCTGGGTCGTCGAGAAGCTGACGCCGATCCTCGCCTCCGCCGTCGCCGGGAAGTGACCCCCGCTCCCGCCCGGGAGCACCACCGCCACCCCTCCACGGGCCGGGCGGGCCGCGCCACCGGCCCGCCCGGCCCGCCCGTCCCTCCGCGGCGCCCGCCCGGCACCGCGCGCGAAGGAGCCGTACCCATGCCCACCCGCAGCCCCCGCCCGGTCGTCACCTTCCCCATCGTGCTGCGCGAACTGACCGTGCTGCGCGCCGAGAACCTCACCCCCGGCATGCGCCGCCTCACCCTCGGCGGCCCCCAGCTCGCCGCCTTCACCAAGGACGGCCTGGACCTGCCCGCCCTGCGCACCGAGGGCTTCGACGACCACGTGAAGTTCTTCTTCCCCGACGAGACCGGCCGCCTGGTCCTGCCCCGGCAGCGGGTGGGCAGCCTCGACTGGTCCGACGGTCGGCCCGTCGCCAAGGACTACACCCCCGTCTCCCACGACCCCGGGAAGGGCGAGATCGTCTTCGACTTCGTCCGCCACGAGGGCGGCGTCGCCTCGGCCTGGGCCGAGAGCGCCGCACCGGGCGACAGCGCCTGGATCGCCGGACCCAAGATGTCCCACGGCCATCCCGAGGGCGCCGACTGGCTCCTCGTGATCGGCGACGAGACCGCCCTGCCCGCCATCGGCCGCTGGCTCGCCGAGATGCCCGAGGGCACCAGGGCCCGCGTCTTCATCGAGATCGGCGACGACAGCCACCGCCAGGACCTGCCCACCAAGGCCGACGCCGAGATCGTCTGGCTCTCCAGGAACGGCGCCCCGGCCGGCACCACCGACCTCCTGGAGCGGGCCGTCCGCGCCGCCGACTGGCTGCCCGGCACCGTCTTCGCCTGGGTCGCCGGCGAGGCCGTCGCCCTCAAGGGCATCCGCCGCCACCTGGCGACCGAGCGCGACGTGCCGCGCGAGCACACCCACATCACGGGGTACTGGCGCCGCACCGCGCCCGCCGCCCCCGCCGAGGCGGTGGAGGAGGACGAGGACACCGCCCACGAGCGCCTCCACCGACTGACCGACCTGGCACCGCCCTACGCCATCCGCACCGCCGTCACCCTCGGCGTCTTCGACCTGGTCGACCGGGGCGTGCGCGACGCCGCCGGGATCGCCCGGAGCGCCGGGGCCCACCCGGCCACCCTCAAGGCCCTCCTGGACTACCTGGTGGGGATCGAGCTGCTCGCCACCGACGGCGAGGGCAACTACAGCCTCACCCCGATCAGCGAGGAGCTGGTCGAGGACGACCACTCGGCGGAGGAGTACCACCTGGAGGGCGCCGAGGCCGCGTTCGACGCCTCCCTCTCCGGTCTGCTGCACACCGTCCGCACCGGGAGGGCTGGCTACCGCACCCTCGCCGGGCGCACCCTGACCGAGGAGATGGCCCGGGAGTCCCGGATCGCCGACACCGCCCGCGCCGCCGTCGAGGACGAGGCCCGCTGGATCGCCCCCGGCGTGCTGGGCGCCCACGACTGGCCGTCCGTCACCGAGCTGACCGCCACCGGCCACGGCGTCGCGACCGTCGTCGAGGTCCTGGTCAGGGAGTTCCCGGAGCTGCGCGCGCGGATCGTCGCGATGCCCTCGGTGCTCCGGGTGCTGCGCGAGACGATCCTCGACCGGGAACTGCTGCCCAGGATCGGCCTGGTCGCCGGCTCCGGCACCGTACCGGCCGGCACCCGCACCCTGCTGATGTCGCGTCAGCTGGAGTGGCAGGACGACGAGGACGCGCTGCACACCCTCTCCGGGGCCGCCGCCTCGCTCGCGGCGGACGGCACCCTGCTCCTGGTCGAGCAGGTCGCGACCGGTGACCCCGAGGACGGGGAGGCGGTCCTGCGCCACCTGCGCCTCAAGTGCGCCTTCGGCTCCGGGGTGCGCGCCGCGGAGGAGATCGAGGACCTCGCCGGGCGCGCGGGGCTCGCGGTGCGCTCCCGCGCCGACATCGGCTGGGACCACCGCCTCTGGACCCTCGGCCGCTCCGGTTCCTGAGCCGCGCGGACGCCGGACGCGGACGGGCCCGGACGACCCTCCTAGGGGTCGTCCGGGCCCGTCCAGGCCGGGAAGGGGGGAACGGAGCCGTCGGGCCCTCAGCGGCCCCCGGCGGCGAAGTACTCCTCGGCGCGGGCCTCCCCGCCGCCCTCCGCACCGCTCCCGCCGCCGGTCTCGGGGCGGACGAGGCCGAGGACGACGCCGGGCCGGGGTTCGCCGTGGTCCGGCCCGGCGACGACGACCACGCCCTCGTCCCCGTTCCGCAGGACGAGGCCAGGCTCGCCGGTGTGGCGGCCGTGGGAGACCGACGCGGTGAGGACGCCGAGCCGCCGGCCGCCGTGGTGGGTGAAGGCGGTCGGGCACAGCGCGCGCCGGGCCCCGACGAAGCGGGCGATGTCCTCGGCCGGGCGCGTCCAGTCGATCCGGCCGTCCTCGTCGGAGCCGCCGGACAGGACCTCCACGTCCCGGGAGGGGTCGTGGACCACGCTGGCCGGGCTCGGTTCGAGGTGCCGGTGGACCCGGCGGAGCAGGGCGGCGAGCGTCTCGCGCTCCCGCGCGTCCAGCGGCGCCAGCACCTCGTCGTCGGCCGAGGCGATGTCCGCGTTGAGCCGGGCCAGGTAGGTCCGGCCCTCGGGGGTCGGACGGACCAGGACCCGGCGCCGGTTGGCGGGGTCCCGGGCGCAGTCCACGTGGCCGGTCCGCACCAGGTCGTTGACGATCTTCACCAGGTCGCTGGGGTTCATGTCGAGCCGCGCGGCGAGGACGGTCTTCATCTGCGGGCCCAGGTCGGCCACCAGGGCCAGGACGGTCAGGTGCCACAGGCGCAGGTTGTGGGCGGCCAGCCGCTCGGTGAGCCGGCGGCGGGCGGCCTTGCCGACGGCGTACATGAGGTACGCGTTGAGGTTCAGCACGCCGGGGGGCGTCATGCTCAGGCGGGGGGAGGTCTCGGCGCCGGACGCGGTCCTGGACCCGGCCGGCGGCGGGGGCGGGACGCCGTCCGGGAGGGTGAGGCCGGTGCCGGCCAGGGCCCGGAAGACCTGGGACCAGTCGGTGCCGGGCATGTTCGAGATGCCGACGACGGCGAAGGAGGCTCCGGAGGCGTCGTACGCGACGCCGGAGAGGGCGGGTTGTTCCACAGGGGGGTGTCCCTTGCTCGCGGTGCGAGTGAGGCGTCTCTGACCTACTCGTGTCATGGGAAGGCCCCGGAAGGGCCTTTCGGGGTGCGGTGACCTCGTGTCCGGTGGTCGAACACGACGATCCGCAGGGGGATTCCTCCGCGATAGGGTGAATGATCACCTAAAGTAAAGCAAGGCTTACCTAACAAGGCAAGCGCCTTGATTTCCGAGCGAGTTCACGGGGCGCGGATTCCGTGCTTCCGGTCGGGTTGGTCGACAGCTCGATCTGAATCAGGTTAGCCTTACCTAAGTTGCGACGTGATGGCGGTGGCATCCGACCGGGTGCCGCGTCCCTTTCTTTCCGCTCTTTCCCGACCCTTCCCGCGCCTCGCAGGCGGCAGTTCCGCACGATGGGAGTGACATGTCTCAGGGCCTTCCTGGCGACGCCCCTCTGGTCCACGACCTCATAGGCATCGGCTTCGGGCCGTCCAATGTGGCCATGGCGATAGCTCTGAGCGAGCACAACACCCGGGTCGGCAGGGAGGAGGCCGTCACCGCGCACTTCTTCGAACGCCAGCCGGACTTCGGCTGGCACCGGGGCATGCTGATCGACGACGCCACGATGCAGGTGTCCTTCCTCAAGGACCTGGTGACGCTGCGGAACCCGGCCAGCGAGTACAGCTTCCTCTGCTACCTCCAGAGCAGGGGCCGGCTGATCGACTTCGTCAACCACAAGAACCTCTTCCCGCTCCGCGTCGAGTTCCACGACTACTTCGAGTGGGCGGCGGCCAAGGTCGACGACATGGTCTCCTACGGCCACGAGGTCGTCTCCGTCGAACCCGTGGTGCGCGACGGGATCGTCGAACACCTCGACGTCACCGCCCGGTACGGCACCGGGACCGTGGTCCACCGCGCCCGGAACCTCGTGATCGGCACCGGCCTGAGCCCCCGGATGCCCGAGGGCGTCGAGCGGACCGGACGGGTCTGGCACACCTCCGAACTCCTCGCGAAGGCCGACACGCTCGACGGCACCGACCCCACCCGCTTCGTCGTCGTCGGCGCCGGACAGAGCGCGGCCGAGAACGTCGCCTACCTCCACCGCCGCTTCCCCGGCGCCGAGGTCTGCGCCGTCTTCTCCCGCTACGGCTACAGCCCGGCCGACGACAGCGGCTTCGCCAACCGCATCTTCGACCCGGCCGCCGTCGACGAGTACTTCACGGCCCCCGACGACGTGAAGCGCAAGCTGATGGAGTACCACGGCAACACCAACTACTCCGTCGTGGACATCGAGCTCATCGACGACCTGTACCGCCAGGCGTACCGGGAGAAGGTCCTCGGCGCCGAACGCCTGCGCTTCCTCAACGTCTCCCGCCTCACCGGGATCGAGGAGCACGACACCGGGGTCCGGGCCCGCGTCACCTCCCTGGTCACCGGCGAGGAGACCCTCCTCGACGCCGACGTCGTCGTCTACGCGACGGGCTACCGCCCCGCCGACCCCGGGGGAGTCCTCGGCCGGATCGCCGACCACTGCCGGCACGACGCGGAGGGCCGCCTCCTCGTCGGCCGCGACTACCGCCTGGCCACCGACCCCGAACTGCGCTGCGGCATCTACCTCCAGGGCGGCACCGAGCACACCCACGGCATCACGTCGTCCCTGCTCTCCAACACCGCCGTCCGGGTCGGCGAGATCCTGGACTCCGTCCTCGGCCACCGCCCGGCACCCGTCCCGGACACCCCCCGGCCGGTGGCCGACGGCATCGGCTCACCCCTCTAGAACAGCCGCCCCAGAACCGCCCCCCCCGGGAGGTTCTGGAGAACGCCGCGGCACACCGCGCGCCCCGGCCGCCCCGGTCACCCGCAGGTGACCGGGGCGGCCGGGGCGGCGTCGGTACGGCTCACGCGCCGTCGGCCGCCGAGGCGTCGAGGATGCCGGGCAGCGCCGCCACCAGCGCGTCGGCCCGGTCCTCCGGCAGGGTCAGGGCGGGCGCCAGCCGTACGACCCCGGGACCGGCCGTGGTCACCAGGAAGCCGGCGTCCTGGGCGGCCCGCCGGACCCGCTCGGCGACCGGCTCGGCGAGGACGACGCCCAACAGCAGCCCCCCGCCCCGCACCTCGCGGACCAGGGGGTGGCCGAGCGCCTCGACGCCGCGCCGCAGCCGCTCGCCGGTCCGCGCGGCGCGGTCGAGCAGTCCCTCCTTCTCCACGGTCTCCAGGACGGCCAGTCCGGCCGCGCAGGCGAGGGGGTTCCCGCCGAAGGTGGAGCCGTGCTGGCCGGGGGTCAGCAGCCCGGCGGCCGGCCCGAAGGCGACCGTGGCGCCGATCGGCAGCCCGCCGCCCAGCCCCTTGGCCAGAACGACCACATCGGGATCGATGCCGGGGTCCGCCTGATGCGCGAACCAGTGGCCGGTGCGGCCGATCCCGGTCTGCACCTCGTCGAGGACGAGGAGGGCGCCCGCGGTCCGGGTGATCTCACGGGCGGCGCGCAGATAGCCCGCGGGGGCGGGCCGAACGCCGCCCTCGCCCTGGACCGGTTCGAGCACCACGGCCGCCGTCCGCTCCGTGACGGCCGCCCGGAGCGCCGCCGCGTCGCCGAAGGGGACGTGCGTCACCTCGCCGGGCAGCGGCAGGAAGGGGGCCTGCTTGGCGGGCTGGCCGGTGAGGGCCAGCGCTCCCAGGGTCCGCCCGTGGAAGCCGCCCTCGGCCGCGACCAGATGGGGACGCCCGGTCCGCCGGGCGATCTTGACGGCGGTCTCGACCGCCTCGGCCCCCGAGTTCGAGAAGAAGACCCGGCCCGGCCGCCCCAGCAGGGACAGCAGCCGCTCCGCCAGCGCGACCGCGGGCTCCGAGACGAAGAGGTTCGACACGTGCCCGAGCCGGGCCGCCTGCTCGCGGACGGCCGCGACGAGCGCCGGGTGGGCGTGCCCGAGGGAGTTGACGGCGATTCCGCCGGTGAAGTCGGTGTACGCGCGCCCGGCCTCGTCCCACACCGTGCTGCCCTCGCCCCTGACGAGGGCCAGCGGGGGAGTGCCGTAGGTGTCCATCATCACCGCGCGCCACCGGTCGGTGAGCGGGGCCGTGCCGTCGGGGGTCATGCGTCGTCCTTCTTCCCGCCGGGCCGTCGCGGCCCGGCGCTCTCGTCCGGCACCACTGTCGTACCGGTTCCGTTCTCGGCCCGGACGCCGCGCAGCAGCGCGTGCGGCACCCGGCCGTCGACCACCTGGGCGCGGGCGACGCCCGCCCGGACGGCCCGCAGGCAGCCCTCCATCTTCGGCAGCATGCCGCTGGCGAGCCCGGGGAGCAGCGCGTCCAGTTCGGCGGCCGTCAGCCGCTCGATCACCTCGGTGCCGCGCGGCCAGTCGGCGTACAGCCCCGGGACGTCGGTGAGGACGACGAGCCGGGCGGCGCCGAGCGCGACCGCCAGGGCCGAGGCCGCGAGGTCGGCGTTGACGTTGTAGACCTGGCCGTCGTCGCCCCGGGCGGTCGGCGAGACGACCGGGACGCGGCCCTCCCGCAGCAGCGCCCGTACGGTCCCCGGCGCCACGGCCACGACCTCGCCCACCAGTCCGATGTCCACGAGCCGCCCGTCGACCTCGGCCCGGCGCCGGACGGCGGTCAGGGTGTGCGCGTCCTCGCCGGACAGGCCCACGGCGAGGGGGCCGTGGGCGTCGATCGCGCCGACCAGTTCGCGCTGGACGCTCCCCGTCAGCACCATCCGGACCACGTCGAGGGTCTCCGGCGTCGTCACCCGCAGACCGGCCTCGAAGCGGGTTCGCAGGCCCAGCCGGTCGAGCATGGAGCTGATCTGGGGGCCGCCGCCGTGCACCACGACCGGCTGCGCCCCGGCCTGACGCAGCGTCACGACGTCCTGGGCGAACGCCTCCAGGAGCGACGCGTCCACCATGGCGTTGCCGCCGAACTTCACGACGACCGTGCGGCCCCGCAACTCCTCGCGCCAGGACGCTGTTCCGGCCGGCCGCGCCGTCACCGTCTCCTTTGCCACTGTGCCGCTCATGAGCTGTAGGCGCTGTTCTCGTGGACGTACGCGGCGGTGAGGTCGTTGGTCCAGACGACCGCCGAGGCGTCACCGGCGCGCAGGTCGACCGTGACGGTGATCCGGCGGCCGGAGAGGACGGCCTTCTCGCGCGGTTCGCCCGCCGCGCCGTCCCGGCACACCCACACGCCGTTGATCGCCACGTCCAGCCGGTCGGGGTCGAAGACGGCGTCCGTGGTGCCGATCGCGGACAGCACCCGGCCCCAGTTGGGGTCCTCCCCGTGCAGCGCGCACTTGAGGAGACTGTTCCTGGCCACGGAGCGGCCGACGGTGACGGCGTCCCGCTCGGAGGCCGCGCCGGTCACCGTGATCTCGATCTCCTTGGACGCCCCCTCGGCGTCCGCGACCAGCTGGAGCGCCAGGTCGCGGCAGACGGTGTGCACGGCGTCGGTGAACTCCCCGGCGTCGGGCACCCGTCCGGAGGCGCCGGAGGCGAGGAGGAGGACGGTGTCGTTGGTGGACATGCAGCCGTCGGAGTCGACCCGGTCGAAGGTGGTGCGCACGGCGGCGCGCAGTGCGGAGTCGAGCAGCCCGGCGTCGGCGTCGGCGTCGGTGGTGAGGACGACGAGCATGGTGGCGAGGCCGGGGGCGAGCATGCCCGCGCCCTTGGCCATGCCGCCGACGGTCCAGCCGGACCGGGAGACCGCGGCGGTCTTGCGCACCGAGTCCGTCGTCCTGATGGCGGTGGCCGCGTCCGCGCCGCCGGCGGGCGACAGGGCGTCCGCGGCGGCGTCGATGCCGGCCGTGACGCGGTCCATGGGCAGGGGGACGCCGATCAGGCCGGTGGAGCAGACGGCGACCTCGCCGGGGTCCGCGCCCAGCGCCGCCGCCGTCCGCCCGGCCATGGCCAGGGCGTCGCGGTCGCCCGCGCGGCCCGTGCAGGCGTTGGCCCCGCCGGAGTTGAGGACGACGGCGGCGAGCCGTCCGCCGGCGAGCGCGCGCCGGGACCAGCGGACCGGCGCGGCCTGGACCCGGTTGGAGGTGAACACCCCGGCGGCGGCGCGGGACGGTCCCCGGTTCACCACCAGGGCGAGGTCGGGGTCGCCGGACTCCTTGATCCCGGCGGCCACGCCGCTCGCGAGGAATCCCTGGGCGGCGGTCACGGTCACAGTGCCCCTCCGTTCGCTTCTTCGCCCGCGCGGCGCGCGGGCGTGGGTCTCGTCGTGGCCGCGGCGGGGCGGCCGCCCCGGCTCACGGCGCCGTTCCGTTCACGGGCAGGCCCAGCCCCTCGGGGAGGCCGAGGGCGAGGTTCATGCACTGCACCGCGCCGCCGGCGGTGCCCTTGGTGAGGTTGTCGATGGCGCCGACGCAGACGAGGCGGCGGGCCGCGGGGTCCACGGCGATCTGCACCAGGGCGGTGTTGGAGCCGAGCACCGAGGCCGTGGAGGGCCACCGGCCGGGCGGGAGCAGCCGGACGAACGGCTCGTCCGCGTAGGCCGCTTCGAAGACCGCGCGGACCTCCTCCTCGCCGCCGTCGGCGGCCGTGCCGGGCCGGAGCCGGGCCGAGCAGGTGACGAGGATGCCGCGCGGCATGGGGGCCAGGGTCGGGGTGAAGGAGACGGTGACGCGCTCGCCGGCCGCCCGGGAGAGGTTCTGGACGAGTTCGGGGGTGTGCCGGTGGCCGCCGCCGACTCCGTACGGGGTCATGGAGCCCATCACCTCGGCGCCGAGCAGGTGGGGCCTGAGCGCCCGGCCGGCCCCGGAGGTGCCGCTGGCCGCGACGACGACGGCCTCGGGCTCCACCAGGCGGGCGGCATGGGCGGGGAAGAGCGCCAGGGTCGCCGCGGTCGGGAAGCAGCCGGGCACGGCGACACGGGTGGCGTTCCTCAGTTCGGCGCGGGCGCCCGGCAGTTCGGGGAGTCCGTACGGCCAGCTGCCCGCGTGCTCGGAGCCGTAGAACCGCCGCCAGTCGGCCGGGTCGCGCAGGCGGAAGTCGGCGCCGCAGTCGATGACGGGGGTGTGCGGCGGCAGGGCGTCGGCCAGGGCGGCCGACCGGCCGTGCGGCAGGGCGAGGAGGACGGCCTCGTGTCCGGCCAGGGTGTCCGCCGTGGTCTCCTCCAGGACCCGGTCGGCCAGGGAGGTCAGGTGGGGGTGGACCTCTCCGAGCGTCCGGCCCGCGCTGGTGCGGGCGGTGACGGCGCCGATCTCCACCCCGGGATGGGAGGCGAGCAGGCGCAGGATCTCTCCGCCGGCGTAGCCACTGGCTCCGGCCACGGCGACCCGTGGAGTCATGTTCGTCGGTCTCCTGTTGTCGGGGGGAACGCGGAGCGTCCGCACCTGTGGAAGCCCCAGAAGCTTCGAACTGAGGTAAGGCTAACCTTAGTTGCTCTGTGGGTCGCGTTCGCCGCCGGGAGCGGGCGGTGACGTGTGTCACGCCCGGCCCCGGGCCGGTCGGGCGCGGCGGCTCAGGCGAACAGGTGGGAGTGGGACGCGCGCCGCGCGGTGCTCAGGAGGGAGCGGATGCGGGGGCCGACCTGCTCGGCGTCCGAGAGGGGGCTGGGGAAGGGTAGTCGCAGGTCGTACTGGGTGGTGGGGCGTTCGAGGCGCAGGGTGATCCCGTACCGGTCGATCGCGAGCGGCAGGGCCCGGACGAGGTCGCGCTTGAGGTGCGACGCGGCGAGGCGGAGCAGACGGGTGACCAGGTCCGGGTGGTCGGCGGCGAGGTGATGGAGCATCGCCGCCTCGCAGCCCGCGAGAGGATCGGGCTCCGCGGCCCTGAGCTGGGCCGCCGGGACGTACGTGCGCCCCTCGTCGTCCTCCAGGACCGCCTGGCCGAGCGCCACGCAGGTGCTCTCGGTGCTTTCCGGGCCGTAGGGGGCGGCGACGAGGCCGGTGAGCGTCACCCGGGCGCGCACCCGGTCGCGCACCGGGGTGGGGGCGATGTCGGTCAGCTCGATGCGCAGGGGGACGCGCGGCACCCCGTGACGGCCGTCGAAGTCCTCGGCGGAGTCGTGCAGATGGACGCGGCCCGTCGCGGGCGCGCCGCCGGAGCCGTGGACCTCGTACCGGCGGCCGTCGACCACGACGGTCATGGAGGGGGCCACCGCGATGATCGACCGCATCCGCTCGGCGGGGGTCGGTCGCGAGGTACGGGCAGGGCGAAGCCGCATGGGTGCTCCAGGGGAGGGCGGAAGCGAAGGCTTACTTAGGTAAGCCTAACTTAACTTCTCACGCCCGAAAGGGTGCCGGCGGCCCGGGGCGGCTCCGGGGGCGCCACGGCTTCCGGGAAGCGCGCGGGACGGTTGTCGGAGGCGGCTCCTAGGCTGGACCCGTGACACGGGACACCCGGCCGCTGGCCGTCTTCGACCTCGACAACACGCTCGCCTCGACCGCCCACCGGCAGCACTTCCTGGAGGGCTCCCCGCGCGACTGGGACGGGTTCTTCGCGGCGGCGCCCGCCGACCCGCCGCTGGCGGAGGGGGTGGCCCTGTGCCGGTCCGCCGCAGAGGAGTGCGAAGTGGTCTACCTCACGGGCCGCCCCGAGCGCTGCCGCCGGGACACCCTGGACTGGCTCGCGGCGCAGGGGCTCCCCGAGGGGCCGCTCCACATGCGGCGGCCCCGCGACTTCCGGCCCGCCCGGGTGACCAAGACGGAGATCCTGCGGCGGCTCGCGGCCGACCGGGAGGTCCGGATGCTGGTCGACGACGACGCGCTCGTCTGCGACGCCGCCGAGGAGGCCGGCTTCACGGTCGTCCGCGCCCGCTGGGCCGCCTCCTCCGAGGCGCTGAGCGACGCCCAGGAGCGCGAGGGCCGGACCTGACCGGACCCGGTCCCCGCCCGCCGGCACGCGCGCGTACCGGCGCCTCGTGCCGCCCGGAGGGCGTACACCCGGGCCGTACGCCCTCCCGGGACCGTGCGCGGCCCCGGGGCCGTAAGGTGTCCGCCGGAGCGGGTCAGGCGTCCTCGTCCAGCCGGAAACCGACCTTCAGGCCCACCTGGTAGTGCTCGATCCGCCCGTCCACCAGGTGGCCGCGCACCTGGGTGACCTCGAACCAGTCGAGGCCGCGGAGCGTCCGGGAGGCGCGCTCGACGCCGTTGCGGATGGCCTGGTCGACGCCCTCGGTGGAAGTGCCGACGATCTCGGTGACGCGATAGGTGTGGTTCGACATGGGGGCCGGACTCCTCTCGTGCGGTCCCTCCACCGTGCCCCAGGGGCGTGCGGCGCGCGACGCGGGGCCGGTCCTCTTCGCCCGTACCCGGGGGTAACCGTTCCGATTGTCCCGCCCTCGACAGAAACGAGATGGTCAAGGACTTGACCATTTCTGATGGTCCAGACCAGAATCCAGGCCACATACCCGCGCGAACATCCCGTTCGGTCCCCCCATGCCGGGTCAGTCCCCTGCCGTCGTGTAGTGAACCGAAGGTGACGTCGTGAAGAACCGCTCTCTCGCATGCCCGCTGGCCGCCGCCGCAGCGCTCTCCCTCGCGGGCTGCGGACTGTTGCCGGGCTCAGGGAGCCAGACCCGTACGGTCGACATATGGCTCATGCGGGACAGCGTCAGCGAGGACTTCCTCAACCGCTTCACCAAGGCGTACGAGGACGAGCACGACGGCGTCAAGCTCAACGTCACGATCCAGGAGTGGACCGGCATCGGCAAGAAGGTCACCGAGGCCATCAAGGGCGGCGGCGGCCCCGACGTCATCGAGGTCGGCAACACCCAGGTCGCCCAGTACGCCGACACCGACCGGCTCTACGACCTCACCCTGGAGTCCGTCCGCGACCTCGGCAGCTCCGACTGGCTGCCCGGTCTCGCCGAGCCCGGCAGCATCGGCGGCTCCCAGTACGGCATCCCCTGGTACGCCGCCAACCGCATCGTGATCTACAACAAGGACCTGTTCGCCCAGGCGGGCGTCGACAAGCCGCCGGCCACGCGCGCGGAGTGGCTCACCACCACCGAGAAGCTCAACAAGCAGGGCTCCCAGGGCATCTACCTGGCGGGCCAGGACTGGTACACCCTCGCCGGCTTCATCTGGGACGAGGGCGGCGAGCTCGCCGACGACGAGAACGGCGAGTGGACCGGCGCCCTCCACACCCCCGCGGCCCTGCGCGGCATGGACTTCTACAAGAGCCTCCAGTCCCTCGGCTCCGGCCCGAAGAACGCCGACGAGCAGAGCCCGCCGCAGGCCGAGGTCTTCGCCCGGGGCGACGTCGCCCAGCTGATCGCCGTGCCCAGCGCCATCCCCGCCATCCTCAAGGCCAACCCCGGCCTCAAGGACAAGCTCGGCTACTTCCCCCTCCCCGGCAAGAAGGCCGGCACCCCCGGCGCGGTCTTCATCGGCGGCTCCGACCTGATCATCCCGGAGAACGCCCCCGACCGGGCCGCCGCACTCGACGTCGTCAAGGCGCTGGCCGGCGAGAAGTGGCAGACCGACCTCGCCCGCTCCATGGGCTACGTGCCCAACAAGAAGGGCCTCGCCTCCGTCGTCTCCGGCCAGGAGGCCACCGCCGCCATGGCCGCAGGCGCCGCCAACGGCCGCGCCACCCCGAACTCCCCGCAGTGGGCCAACGTCGAGGGCGACAACCCGATCAAGCCCTTCATGACCGCCGTCCTGGAGGGCAAGGACGCCGCGAAGGCGGCCCGCACCGCCTCGCAGGCGATCACGGAGACCCTCGCCGAATAGCGGCCCCGGGAAGGCCGCCGCAGAGCATTCAGCCTTCCCACACCCGCGATCCCCCGGCCGGTCATGTCGAATCCAGCCGGCGGCGGAAGAAGTAAGGGGCCGGCCCGCACCACGCGCGGGCCGGTACCGCCCCTTCCCCTTCCGTACGCCGGAGGAGACCGCCATGCCCGCTCCCTCGCACGCGCTCGCCGACTCCACCGCCCCCGCCGTCCCCCTGCCGGCGGGCATCCAGCCCGCCTTCGGGCTCCCCGCGCAGCCCGGCCCGGCCGACGGCGGCGGACGGCCCGAGCCCCGCTACGTCGTGGGGCTCGCCCGCGACCAGGAGGAGGTCCGCGCCGCCCAGCGGCTGCGCCACCTGGTCTTCGCCGGGGAGATGGGCGCCCGCCTCGACAGCCCCGAGCCGGGGCTCGACGTCGACGCCTTCGACGACCACTGCGACCACCTCCTGGTCCGCGAGGAGACCACCGGCGAGGTCGTCGGCACCTACCGCATCCTGCCGCCCGAGCGGGCCGCCGCCACCGGCCGGCTCTACTCGGAGACCGAGTTCGACCTCTCCCGCCTCGCCCCGCTCCGCCCCGGCCTGGTCGAGGTCGGCCGCTCCTGCGTCCACCCCGCCCACCGCAACGGCGCCGTGATAGCCCTCATCTGGGCCGGCCTCGCCCGCTACATGACCCGCACCGGCCACGAGTGGCTGGCCGGCTGCTGCTCCCTCCCGCTCGCCGACGGCGGCGCGCTGGCAGCCGCCACCTGGGACACCGTCAAGGCCCAGCACCTCGCCCCCGAGGAGTACTGGGTCACCCCGCACCGGCTCTGGAACGCCGACGGCGTCGCCCGCCCCGAGGGCCGCACCGAACTCCCGCCGCTGCTCCGCGGCTACATCCGGCTCGGCGCCCGGGTCTGCGGCGCCCCCGCCCACGACCCCGACTTCGGCGTCGCCGACCTCTACGTGCTGCTCTCGCTGCGCCGGACCAACCCGCGCTACCTGCGCCACTTCCTCTCGCTCGTCCCGGCCCCGTGACCGCCGCCGCGCCGCCGTCGCCGTGGCTCCCCACGGCGCCCTGCACCCCGGGCGTCCGGTGCGCGGCCCATCCGGACCCCGCGGGGGAGCCCGCGGCGGCGCCGGTGCCCGCGCCGCTCGCCTGCGCCCGCCTCGCGGCCGGCTGCGCGGCCGTCCTGCTCGGCGTGGTCCTCCTCCCGGCGGCCGGCCTCCTGCCCGCCGCCGCCCGGCTCGCCCTGGTCCGGCGCTGGGTGCGGGCGGTGGTCCGCGCCTTCGGCGTCCGGCTGACCGTCCACGGCGCCCCGCCGCCCGCCGGCCGGCCGCTGCTCGTGGTCGCCAACCACGTCTCCTGGCTGGACGTCCCCCTGGTCGCCGCCGTCCTGCCCGGCCGGATGGTCGCCAAGGCCGAGGTGCGCGGCTGGCCGCTGCTCGGCGCCCTCGCGGCCCTCGGCGGCACCGTCTTCATCGACCGCGACGGGCTGCGCCGGCTCCCCGGCACCGTGCGCGAGGTCGCCGGCGCGCTCGCCGCCGGCGGCCGGGTGACGGCCTTCCCGGAGGGCTCGACGTGGTGCGGACGGGCGGGTGGGCGGTTCCGTCCGGCCCTCTTCCAGGCCGCTGTGGACACCGGATCCGATATCCAGCCGGTACGGATCGGCTACCGGCCGACCGGAGCGGCGGCGTACGTGGGGGAGGACCCGCTCGGTGCGTCGCTCTGGCGGATCGCGCGGGCCCGGGGGCTTGTGGCCGAGATACGAATATTGGATCCGATATCCGTGATTCAGTATCCCGACCGCAGGAGCCTGGCCACCGCCGCCCAGCACGCCCTCGCCTCCGCCGCCGTCCCCGCTCGTGTCCCGGGCCCTGTTCCCGCTCCTGCCCCGGTTCCCGCTCCGGCCGCTGTCCCCGTCTCCGTTCCCGTACGTCCCACAGCCCCCGTACGCCCCTCGCTCCCCGTCTCCGCCCCCGCCCGCTACCGGGCCGTCGCCAGCGAGAGCGCGAACCGGCCCTCCTCGTCCGTCCACCACCGCACCAGGTCGAGCCCGGCCGCCGCCAGCTCCGCCCGCACCCCTTCCTGACGGAACTTCGCCGACACCTCGGTCCGCAGCTCCTCGCCCGCCGCGAACGGCACCGCCAGGTCGAGGCCGGGGATCTTCACGGTCAGCGCGTGCCGGGCGCGCAGCCGCATCTCGATCCACTCCCGCTCCCGGTCCCAGCGGGCCACGTGGTCGAAGTCGTCGGGGTCGGCGTCCGCGCCGAGCTCCCGGTCGATCACGGCCAGCACGTTCTTGTTGAACGCCGCCGTCACCCCGGCCGCGTCGTCGTACGCGGCCACCAGGGTCGGCTCGTCCTTCACCAGGTCGGTGCCGAGCAGGAAGGCGTCGCCGGGCGAGGTCATCGCCCGCACCGACCGCAGGAAGGCCCGCCGCTCCCCGGGCAGCAGGTTCCCGATCGTCCCGCCGAGGAAGGCCACCAGCCGGGGCCCGGGGGTGTCCGGCAGGGAGATCCCCCGGGTGAAGTCGGCGACCAGCGCGTGCACCCGCAGTTCGGGGCGGTCGGTGAGCAGCGCCTCGGCGGCCCCCTTCAGCGCCGACTCGCTCACGTCCACCGGCACGTACGCGGCCAGCCCCGGCCGCAGCGCGTCGATCAGGAACCGGGTCTTCTCCGACGAGCCGGACCCCAGCTCCACCAGGGTCCCGGCCCCGGTCGCCGCCGCGATCTCCGGCGCCCGCGCGACCAGGATCTCCCGCTCGGCCCGGGTCGGGTAGTACTCGGGCAGCCGGGTGATCGCGTCGAACAGCTCGCTGCCGCGCGCGTCGTAGAACCACTTCGGCGGCAGCGCCTTGGGCGTGCCGGTCAGCCCGCGCAGCACGTCGGCGCGCAGGTCGGCGGCGGCCGCGTCGGGGGCGAGGGTACGGGTCAGCTGGAACGTGCTCACGCGGACGACTCCTTGAGCGGGGTGAGGACGACGGCCGCCCGGGTGGCGGTGACCAGCGTGTGCCCGGGCACCTCCCGCCAGCGCGGATCGTCGTCGTACGGTTCGGACGCCACGACCGCCAGGCCGGGCTCCGCCAGGTACCACAGGCTGTTCCCCCACGCGGTCGCCGCGATCACGGCACCGTCGGTCAGCAGCAGGTTGAGCCGGGCCCCCGGCGCGGCCTCGGCCGCCGCCGTCACGGTCCCGGCGAGCGCGTCCCCCGGCCCCTGGCCGGACCGCAGCCGGCGCAGCACGAGCGCCCACAGCAGCGCCGAGTCGGTCCGCGCCGCCAGCTCCAGCAGCTCGGCCGCCGGCAGCGCCGCGGCCAGCGGCGCCAGCGACCCGGGCCAGCCCGGCACGGCGCCGTTGTGGCTGAACAGCCACCGCCCCGAGGCGAACGGCGCCGCCGCGGCCTCCCCGTCCGCGCCCGGCAGCGTCGCGCCCCGCACCGCGCCGAGCAGCGCTCCGCTGCGCACCACCCGGGCGAGGTCGGCGAAGGACAGGTCGCCCCAGATCGGCCCGGCGCGCCGGTACCGGGCCGGGACCGGGTCCCCGTCCGCGTACCAGCCGACGCCGAAGCCGTCCGCGTTCACCACCCCGCTGCTTTGCGTCCGGGGCTCCCACGCCTGCCGGAGCAGCGCGTGCGGCGGCCGGACGAGGAGCGCGCCGAGCGCCACCGGATCGCCCAGATAGGCGAGGTGACGGCACATCAGCCCGGCTCCGTGGAACGGGCGGTGCGGAAGCCGGAGAAGATCTGCCGCCGCACCGGATGGTCCCAGTTGCGGAAGGTCCCCCGGCAGGCCACCGCGTCCACCGCGAAGGAACCGCCGCGCAGCACCTTGTGGGCGGCGCCGAAGAACACCTCCGAGTACTCCTTGTACGGGAACGCCCGGAAGCCCGGGTACGGCAGGAAGTCGCTCGCCGTCCACTCCCACACGTCGCCGATGAGCTGGCGCACCCCGAGCGGCGAGGCGCCCGCCGGATAGCCGCCCGCCCGCGCGGGACGCAGGTGCCGCTGCCCCAGGTTGGCGTGGTCCGGGCCCGGGTCGGCGTCGCCCCACGGGTAGCGGCGCGAGCGGCCGGTGACCGGGTCGTACCGGGCCGCCTTCTCCCACTCGGCCTCCGTCGGCAGCCGCCGCCCCGCCCAGCGGGCGTACGCGTCCGCCTCGTACCAGCTCACGTGCAGGACGGGCTCGTCCTCCGGCACCGGCTCGGTCACCCCGAACCGGCGGCGCAGCCACCGCCCGCCCTCCTGCCGCCAGAACAGCGGCGCCACCAGGGCGTGCGCGCGCACCTGCTCCCACCCCTCCGGGCGCCACCACCGCCGGTCGGTGTAGCCGCCGTCCGCCATGAACGCCAGATAGGCGCCGTTGGTGACCGGCACGGTGTCGATGTGGAAGGCGGCCACGGAACGGGTGTGCGCGGGACGCTCGTTGTCCAGCGCCCACGGCTCGTCCGAGGTGCCCATCGTGAACGGACCGCCCGGCACCAGGACTTCGGCGGGGAGCGGTACGGAGGGGTGCGCCGGGGGCGGAGGAGCGTGCAGCACCGCAGGACCCTTCCGCAGCTGATGGGTGATCAGCATGGTCTCGTCGTGCTGCTGTTCGTGCTGGGCGACCATCCCGAAGGCGAAGCCGTCCGCGAGCAGGGGGCGGCCTTCCATGCGGGATCCGGCCAGCACGTCGAGGACCCGGTCCCGCACCCCGGCGGCGTACGCCCGCGCCTCGTCCGGCGGCAGCAGCGGCAGCGACGGCCGCTCGGACCGGGGGTGCTCGAAGGCGTCGTACAGCGGGTCGATCTCGGGCCGCAGCGCCTCCCGGCCCCCGACCGCCCGCCACAGCCACTGCTCCTCCTGGTTCCCGATGTGTGCCAGGTCCCACACCAGAGGCGACATCAACGGCGAGTGCTGGGCGGTCAGTTCGCCGTCGTCCACACACTCGGTCAGCAGCGCGGTACGGGCCCGGGCGGCGGTCAGCGCCTCAAGGGCCCGGGTCCGCAGGGCCTTTGCCCCGGGGGCGTCCGGGCCGCTCACGGGGCGCTCGCCCCCAGCTCGACGGCCGGACAGCCGCCGGGCTCCACGTACCGCTCCCGGAAGGCGTCCACCGCCCGCCGCACCGGCTCGTTCGCGCCGACCCGCCGCAGCGCCGGACCGGCCGCCGCGAACACCTCCAGCGCCGCCGCGTGCAGCGCCGGATCGGCCAGCCCGTCCCGGGCCGCCCGCGTCCACAGCGGATTGCGCGGCGCCGGCTCGGGACCCGCCAGCTCCGCCAGCGGCCGCACCGCCCGGTGGGCCGCCTCGGCCGCCTCGGGGTCCTCGAAGACCGCCGTGGCCAGCGCCACCGGCACCATCCAGCCGTCCGCGCCCGGCTGCGCGTCGATCATCCGCAACTCCAGGTGGCCGCGCGGCCGGACCGGCGGGAAGAGCGTCGTCATGTGGTAGCGCAGGTCGTCGGCGTCGGCCGGACGCGGCAGCCCCGTCCGCAGCCACTCCCGGAACGTCAGCCCCTCCGGCACCAGCCACGGACCCTCCTCGGCGCGTACGCAGAGCACCGGCGTGTCCAGGACGTGCGCCGCCCAGCGGGTGCGCGGCTCCCGGTCGGCCGGCGGCGCCAGCGTCCGCCGGGGGTCGAGCCCGGCCCACAGCGCCTGCCGAGTGGAACGCCAGCCGGTGCGCCGCCCGCCGTGCTGCGGGGAGTTGGCGAAGACCGCCACCAGGACCGCGCCGAGCAGATGGGCCAGCTCCCAGCGGCGCAGGTGCCCGAGCGGCCCCGGCTCCTCGTACCCCGCGTCCAGGCAGACCTGGACGGAGGCCGACTCGCACATCATGGCCCGGCCCCCCGGGCCCGTCCGCCCGAGCGCGGTCTCCATCGCGTCGTACCGGGGTTCGCGCAGCACGCGCTCGCGCGGCGCGTGCCACGGGTCCACGCCGTACCCGCTCAGCGTCAGACCGAGCGGAGCCAGCGCCGCGCGCACCGCCGCCAGGTCGGAGGCGAGCGAGTCCAGGCACTCCATCAGGGAGCCGGCCGGCCGCGAGCTGAGCTCCAGCTGCCCGCCGGGCTCGAAGGTCAGGGCCGACACCAGCGGCAGCGACCGCACGCTGTCGAGGGCGGCCGTCAGCCGGGCCGGCGGCACCGGCTCGCGCGGGTCGCGCAGATCGTGGACGAGCCACTCCAGCTCCGCCCCCACGGTCCGGGGCGGGCCGGTCTTGAAGCAGATGCAGCGCAACAGGTCCTCCGCCGCCTCCTCAGTGAGGGGCGGTCCGCCGCGCGGGGTACCGCTGGGCGCCATCCGTGCACCTCCAGGTGCTGGTCGCGGAACCGGTCGGGAAGCCGCTGCCTTCCACCTAAAGCCACCGCCGGACGGCGTGCAAGAGCGCCTGGGCGCCCCCTCGCGCGCCCCCTGTGCCCCCGATCGTCCGTAAAACGCCCCCGACCCCGCGACGCGCCCGGGGCACCTCCGCGACGGGGGCCGGAAAAACCGTTTGTCCGGCGGCGCGTACGACGATCATGCTGCCGGACATGAGTGCACGACTGCGCGAGACCGCGCGGCACACCGAGGAGATCGTCGCCTCGGGTGCCTACACCGCCCCCGACGGGCGGACCGTCTCCCTCGCGGAGGACCTCGCCGCCGCCCTGGCGGGAACCCGTCTGTACGGCCCCGAGCCCGTCCCCGCCACCCCCAGCACCGGCCGCGCCGGCCGGATCGAGGTCACCGGCGAGAGCAGCCTCGCCGCCGCCCGCCGGATGACCGCCGCCGACCCCGGCAGCCCGGTCGCCGTCCTGAACTTCGCCTCCGCCCGCAACCCCGGCGGCGGCTACCTCAACGGCGCCCAGGCCCAGGAAGAGGCCCTCTGCCGCTCCTCCGCCCTGTACGCCACCCTGCTCCGCGCCCCCGCCTACTACGAGCACCACCGCGCCGACCGGGACACCTTCTACACCGACCGGGTGATCCACTCGCCCCGAGTGCCGGTCTTCCGCGACGACCGGGGCGACCTGCTCACCACCCCCTTCACCGTCGGCTTCCTCACCTCGCCCGCGCCCAACGCCGGCGTGATCCACCGCACCGCCCCCGAGCGGGCCCACCTGATCCCCGCCGCCCTGGCCTCCCGCGCCGAACGGGTCCTGGAGACCGCCGTCGCCGGGGGGTACCGCCGGATCGTCCTGGGCGCCTGGGGCTGCGGAGTCTTCCGCAACGACCCCGCCCAGGTCGCGGGCGCCTTCCACGCGCTGCTGACGGGGGAGGGGCGGTTCGCCGGCCACTTCGACGAGGTCGTCTTCGGGGTGCTGGACCGGGGGAGGGGGACACCGACGCTCGCGGCCTTCCGCCGGATCCTGGATCCAGAATCCTGAACATTGGATCCGAGATCCAGAACCTTGGATCCTGGCCGCTGGATCCGGGATCCCGGATCCCGGACATTGGATCCAGTAGCCAGGACATTGGATCCACCCCACCCCGAATACCCCACCATGCACCTTTCCTCCTTCCGTGCGAGCCTGAAGGGACACGGAGGCGCGTTCCGAACGCGCCCCACCCCCGTCGCACGGGAGGCACGATCGTGGGCAGGAAACAGACCCGGGTGAACAAGGGCGCCCGCAGCGGCGGCCACGAGCACCGCGAGGGAGCGCCCGCCAAGGAGAAGGGCACCAGTCCCGAGAGCAGGACGCCCGCACCCCTCTTCGACCAGCCGTCCCACCGCAAGGAGCGGAAGTTCGGCCACAACTGAGCGCGAAGGTCCGGGAGTCGGGGAAGCGGGGTACGGGGGTACGGGCAGGG
The DNA here is from genome assembly GCF_014650175.1 of Streptomyces termitum. GTDB lineage: Bacteria > Actinomycetota > Actinomycetes > Streptomycetales > Streptomycetaceae > Streptomyces > Streptomyces termitum. Next base: position 36,548 of record NZ_BMUL01000008.1, on the reverse strand, counting down.
CCCGGCGCACGACGGCGCCGGGCCCTGCCCGCGTACCCCACTCGTCACATTCGCCTCGCCCGCTTCACCCTCCTCGGGGAGACGTGTCCCGCCGGGTCACTCCTCCTCAAGGCTGATCCTGACGACGGTCTCGTCCGGGGACCGCGGGCCGGTGGACTCCGCCCCGGCGCGGGCCGGGGGCACCGGGGTGGCCGGGCGGTCCGCCGCGTCCGGGCCCATCGAGGCCAGGAGCTGACGGGCGAGCCCGAGGCCGGTCCCGCCCATGGTCAGGGCCTTGGCGAACATGTCGGCCATGCCGTCGGCGCCGTTCAGGAGGACCATCTGGTCCACGTTCCCGAAGGCGGAGGCTCCGGCCTGGACGATCTCCGGCCACTTCTCGGCGAGCTGCTGCGCGACGACGGCCTCCTGGTTCTCGGCGAGGGCGGCCGCGCGCGCCTTGATGGCATCGGCCTCGGCCAGGCCCTTGGCCCGGGTCGCCTCGGCCACCGCGAGACCCTTGGCGTGCGCGGCCGCGGCCTCGGCCTCACCGGTGACCCGGGTCGCCGTCGCCGTCGCCGCGCTGGCCAGCTCGGTCTCCCGGGCCTTGGCCTGCGCCGCCGAGATCCGGGCGTCGCGCTCGGCCTCGGCCAGGGTCCGCTTCTCGTACGCCGTCGCGTCGGCCGGCTTGCGGACGTCCGCCTGGAGCTGCTGCTCCTTGCGCTGCGCCTCCAGTTCCGCCACCCGGGTCTCCTGCACGACGACCTCCTGGCGGGAGGCCGCCTCGGCGAGCGGACCGGCCTGCCGGGACCGCGCGCTGGCCTGGTCCCGCTCGGCCTGGTAGCCGGCCTGGAGGATCTCGCTGTCGCGGGTCGCCTCCGACATCCGGGCGGCGGCCTGCTGCTCCGCCTCGGTCGCCCGCCGGTTCGCCTCCGCCTGCGCGATCCGGGCGTCCCGCTGGACGGCCGCCGCGTGCGGTGCGGCCAGGTTCTTGATGTAGCCGGTCGGGTCCTCGATCTCGTGGATCTGGAGCGAGTCGACGATCAGACCGAGCTTCTCCATCTCCGTGCCACAGGCCGAACGGGCCTGCCCGGTCAGCTTCTCCCGGTCACGGATCATGTCCTCCACGGTCAACCCGCCGACGATGGCGCGCAGATGGCCGGCGAAGACGATGTGGACCCGCTCGGACATCAGCTTCTGCTGGTCCAGGAAGCGGCGGGCCGCGTTGGCGATCGACACGAAGTCGTCGCCCACCTTGAAGATCACCACGCCCCGCACCTTGAGCGGAATGCCCTGGTGGGTGACGCACTCGACGGACAGCTGGGTCTCGTTGAGGTCGAGCGAGAGCTTGCGCACCGCCTGCACGCCCGGCAGCACCAGCGTGCCCCGGCCGGTGACGATGCGGAAGCCCATGCCCTCGCCGAGGCCCTCGTTCTTGTGGTTGGAACCGGAGATGATGAGCGCCTCGTTGGGTTCCGCGACGCGCCACATCATCTTGAACAGCACGATCAGGACGACGACGGAGCCGACGACGGCGCCCGCCAGAATGCCGATGCCCATGGGCAGGGGTCCCCCTTCACCGGAACCGCGCGGACCCGGTGAGGGGAGTGTGCGCCCGCGCGGGGCGCCGCTCAACGGTCGTGTCAGACGTCGTACACGGCTGTGACATAGACGGTGCGCGGAGGGAGGTGTTCCATCACGGTCACCAGCGTGCCGACCTCGATCCGCTGCTTCGGCGTGGCGGCGTACGCGAGGAAGTGCTCGGCCCCGCCGCGGATCCGCAGGATCACCTCGCCGACGAGACCGGGCCCGATCGTCCCCGTCACCCGGCCGAGCAGTCCCACCATCGAGCTCTCCATCGACGCGTCGTCCATGCCCGAACGGTACGTCAGAACCCCTGCCCGCGGGACCGGGCGGACCGCGCCGCCCGACCGGACCGCGCCGCCCGGCGGGAGCCGCGCCGAGCGCTTAGCGTCGGTGCATGAGCACTCATCCGAAGCGTTACGAGGTCCTGCTGGTGCCGGCGCACGTCGAGGACCGGGGCGGGGCGAGCGTCGCGGACAGCGCCGTCCGGTCCGCCGTCGTGGAGTGGACGGGGCGGTACGGGGAGTCCGGCTACCCCCGCTACGAGGGGCACGGGATCGCCGCCGACGTGGACCAGGAGACCCGCACGGTGGAGGCGCTGCTGGTGGACGGCCGGGAGCTCGACTACGGCCTCGTCGCCCTGGTGCGGGACGCCCCCGGGAGCTGAGCCGCCGGGGGCGGCGTTGACAGGGCGGACCGGCGGGCCCAGACTCTGCGCGCGCAACCGCGCGAAACTTGCTTCCACCAGGCGAACAGAGCCGTCCGCCGGTCCCCCGGGAGAGAAACCGATGAGCATCCGCGACGTGTACATCGTCGACGCCGTCCGCACCCCGATCGGAAAGTTCGGAGGCGCGCTCTCCCCGGTCCGCCCCGACGACCTCGCCGCCCATGTCGTCAAGGCGCTCGTGGACCGCACCCCCGACCTCGACCCGGCCCGGATCGACGACGTCTACTTCGGCGACGCCAACGGCGCCGGCGAGGACAACCGCGACGTGGCCCGCATGGCGGTCCTCCTCGCCGGGCTGCCCGTCACCGTCCCCGGCGTCACCGTGAACCGGCTCTGCGGCTCCGGCCTGGAGGCCGTGATCCAGGCCGCCCGCGCGGTCGCGCTCGGCGACGCCTCGGTGGCGGTCGCCGGCGGCGTCGAGTCGATGTCCCGCGCCCCCTGGGTGCTCCAGAAGCCCGAGCGGGCCTTCCCCGCCGGCCACCAGCAACTCCACTCGACCACCCTCGGCTGGCGCATGGTCAACCCGCGGATGCCCGCCGAGTGGACCGTCTCCCTCGGCGAGGGCGCCGAGCTGATCGCCGACAAGCACGCCCTCGGCCGCGAGGCCCAGGACGCCTTCGCCCTCGACAGCCACCGCAAGGCCGCCGAGGCATGGGCCAAGGGGCTCTACGACGCCGAGGTCGTCCCCTACCCGGGCGTGGACCTCGCCCGCGACGAGTGCGTCCGCGAGAACACTTCCCTGGAGGCCCTGGGCGGCCTCCGGCCGGTCTTCCGGGCCGAGGGCGGCACCGTCACCGCCGGCAACGCCTCGCCGCTCAACGACGGCGCCGCCGCCCTGCTCCTCGTCGACGAGGAGGGGCTGCGGGCCACCGGCCGCGAGCCGCTCGCCCGGGTCCGCGCCTCCGCCGTCACCGGCGTCGAGCCGCAGCTCTTCGGCCTCGGCCCGGTCGCCGCCGTCCGGCGCGCCCTGGAGAAGTCCGGCCGCTCCTTCGCGGACCTGACGACCTTCGAACTGAACGAGGCGTTCGCCGCCCAGGCCCTCGGCTGCCTCGCCGAGTGGCCGGAACTCGACCCCTCGGTCGTCAACCCGCGCGGCGGCGCCATCGCGCTCGGCCACCCGCTCGGCGCCTCCGGAGCCCGGCTCGCGGGCTCGGTCGCCCACCAGCTCGCCGCCGCGGGCTCCGGCACCGGCCTCGCCGCGCTCTGCATCGGCGTCGGCCAGGGCCTGGCCCTCGTCCTGGAGCGCTGAGCCCGGGCGGGAACGGCCGGGACACGGGTGAGCCCCCGCCGGAGCGGGGGCTCTCACCGCGTGCGCGCGGCCCGGGGCGCGCCCGGCGGATCACGGCCGGGGACGGCCCCGGCTCACTCGGCCGCGCCCGCCTGCTGCTCGGCGACGGACTTGCGGACCTCGTCCATGTCCAGCTTGCGGGCCTGGCCGATGACGTCCTCCAGGGCGGCCTCGGGCAGCGCGCCGGGCTGCGCGAAGATCGCCACCTTCTCCCGGACGATCATCAGGGTCGGGATGGAGCGGATCTCGAAGGCGGCGGCCAGCTCCTGCTGGTCCTCGGTGTCGACCTTGGCGAAGACCAGGTCGGGGTGGCGCTCCGAGGCGGCCTCGAAGACCGGGGCGAACTGACGGCAGGGACCGCACCACGAAGCCCAGAAGTCGATCAGGACGAAGTCGTTCCCGGCCACGACCTCGTCGAAGTTTTCCTTGGTGAGCGCGATGGTGCTCATCGTTCCGCCTTTCGGTCTTTCCGTCTCCGGTGGTGTCCTCACGGTCCCCTGGGGACTCGCCCCGCACAACGGCGTATCGGGCCGCGCTATTCCGGCCCCTACCCGCCAGACTGGTTCCCATGACACGAACCGTGGAGAACGCGCACGCGTACGACGTGGTGGTTCTGGGCGCCGGACCGGTCGGGGAGAACGTCGTCGACCGCGTCCGGGCGGCCGGGCTGACCGCCGCGATCGTCGAGTCCGAGCTGCTCGGCGGCGAGTGCTCGTACTGGGCCTGCATGCCCAGCAAGGCGCTGCTCCGCCCGGTCCTCGCCCGCTCCGACGCCCGCCGGGTCCCCGGCCTGGCCGAGGCCGTGCGCCGCCCGCTGGACGCCCCGGCGGTCTTCGCCCACCGGGACGAGACCGTCGGCCACTGGAAGGACGACGGCCAGGCCGACTGGCTCGGTTCGATCGGCGTACGGGTCTTCCGCGGCCACGGGCGGCTCGACGGGCCCCGCCGGGTCGCCGTCGAGGGCCCCGAGGGCGAGCGCCACCTCCTCACCGCCCGGCACGCGGTCGCCGTCTGCACCGGCAGCCGCGCCGCCCTGCCCCCGCTGCCGGGCCTGGCCGGGGCCCGCCCCTGGACCAGCCGGGAGGCGACCAGCGCCGACCGGGTGCCGGGCCGGCTCCTTGTGGTCGGCGGCGGGGTCGTCGGCGTCGAGATGGCCACCGCCTGGCACGCCCTGGGCGCGCACGTGACCATGCTGGTCCGGGGCGACGGGCTGCTGCCCCGGATGGAGCCCTTCGTGGGCGAGCGGATCGCCGGGGCGCTGCGGGCGCGCGGCGCCGACGTCCGGACCGGGGTCGCGGTCGAGGCCGTCGTACGGGACGGCGGCAGCGGCCCCGTCACCCTGGTCCTGGAGGGCGGCGAGACGGTCGAGGGCGACGAGGTCCTCTTCGCCACCGGCCGCGCCCCGCGCACCGAGGACGTCGGCCTGGAGACCGTCGGCCTGGAACCCGGCTCGTGGCTGGACGTCGACGACACCCTCCGGGTCACCGGCAGCGACTGGCTCTACGCGGTCGGGGACGTCAACCGGCGGGCGCTCCTCACCCACCAGGGCAAGTACCAGGCGCGGATCGCGGGCGCCGCGATCGCCGCCCGCGCGGCCGGCGACCCGCTCGACGGGGCCGCGCCCTGGGGCCCGTACGCGGCCACCGCCGATTACGGGGCCGTCCCGCAGGTGGTCTTCTCCGACCCGGAGGCCGCCGCCGTCGGACTGAGCCTGGCCGAGGCCGGGCACGCCGGGTACCGGGTCCGCGCGGTCGACGTCGACATGCGCTCGGTGGCCGGCGCCGGGCTCTACGCCCAGGGGTACTCCGGCGCGGCCCGCCTCGTCGTCGACCTCGACCGCGAGGTGCTGCTCGGCGCCTCCTTCGTGGGCCCGGCCGTCGGCGAGCTGCTGCACGCGGCCACCGTCGCGGTCACCGCCGAGGTGCCGCTCTCCCGCCTGTGGCACGCGGTCCCCTCGTACCCGACGATCAGCGAGGTCTGGCTCCGTCTCCTGGAGGCGTACCGGGACCGCGCCTGAGCCGGTCCCCACACGCGTGCGCGCGGGTGCCTGAGGTACTCCCGGCATCCCCCGCGCACGCGCGCGTGGTCAGTGGTGCTCCTTCCCGGAGGTCACCGCCATCCGGCGCTCGAAGGTGTGGCCCGCGTCCCGGGACTCGTACACGCCGTCCCCCGTGGCGACCAGCAGCCGCCGCGCGTCCACGGCGGTCAGTGCCTGCGGGGCGCCGCCCGGCACGGTGCCGACCCGGGTCCAGTCGCCCCCGCCGTCGGCGGAGCGGAAGAGGACCCCGTCCGGATCGATCCCGTACAGCGCGTCGGCCGTGCCCCAGGAGAGGTGCGCCAGGATCCGGCCGTTCCCGGGGGAGAAGGTCCGGCCGCCGTCCGTGCTGCGGACGACGCCCCGCTCCGTGGTGGCGAGGACGGTGCCGGGGTCTGCGGGGGAGACCGCGATGTCGAGGGCGCGCAGGGCGGCCCGGTCCTCCCAGGCCACCTGGTCCCGGGTGACCCGCAGCAGGCCGCGGGCGCTGTCGTACCCGTAGACGGTCCCGCCCGACGTGTCGAGGGAGTGGAAGTCCACCTCGCCCGCGAGCGACTTCTCCCGCCAGTTGCGGCCGGAGTCGGTGGAGGCGATCAGGCCGAGGTCCGCCGGGCCGTCGCCGCCCGACGGCGGATGGCCGCTGGCCAGGAAGGTGCCGTCCGGGGCGATCGTGAAGCCCATGAAGTCGTCCCGCCGGTCGCCGACGAGGACGGGGCGGCCGTCCGGCCCGGGGGAGTGGAGGCCCTGGTGGGTGGCGACGTACAGGACGCCGTCGCGCAGCCCGACCCCGTGGATGTGGGAGAGGGCGGTGTCCGGGGACGCGGATTCGGCGGCGGCGGATTCGGGGGCGGTGGGTCCGGCGCAGGCGGTGAGTGCGAGGGAGAGCGCGAGGACGGCGGCCGCGGTCGCGGCGGACCGGGCCCCGGGCCGGGAGAAGCGGTGCGTGGGCATGGTTCTTTCGTTCGCCGGGAGCAAGAAGGACGGAAGCGCGCGGAAGAGCGCGGAAGGGATCGGAGGAGAGCGCGGGGAGGGCCGGGGCGTTCCGTGCGGGCGCGCCCCGGCCCTCCGTACCGGCGTCAGAGCCGGTCGAGGATCTTCCTCAGCTCGGCGATCTCGGCGTCCTGGGCGCGGACCACCTCACCGGCGAGGGCCTTGGCCTCGGCGTTCGCGCCGTCCTTCTGCTCCTGCTTCGCCATCTCCACGGCGCCCTCGTGGTGCGCGATCATCAGCTCGGCGAACTTGCGGTCGAAGTCCTTGCCCTTCACGGCGGCGAGGTCCTTCATGTCCTGCTCGGACATCATTCCGGCCATGGAGTGGCCCATGCCCGCGGACTCGGGCTTGTTCCAGCCCTTCAGCCACTCCTTCATCGTGCGGATCTCGGGGTCCTGCGCCTTCTCGACGGCGGCGACGATCTTCTTGATGCCGGCGTCCTCGGCCCGCCCGTCGCCGAGCTTCGCCATCTCCAGGGCCTGCTGGTGGTGGGGGATCATCATCTGCGCGAACATCACGTCCGCGTCGTTGAAGGAGCCCGCGGACGCGTCCGGGGCCGAGGGGGCGGCGGACGCGGAGGAGCCGCTGTGGTCCATTCCCGTCATGGGGGCGTCGTCCGTGCCGCCGCAGGCGGCCAGGAGCAGGGCGGCGGCGGTGACCGCGCCGGCCAGGGCGAGGGTGCGGGGGGTGCGGCGCTGGAAGGCACGCATGGTGATACCTCGAATGCTGTCGGCGGACGCGCGGAAGGCACGCCCGTACGGAGTCGGAAGACCGGTACCGGTGGGGCGCGGGCGGCGTGGAGCGGCCCGCGGCCGGGGCGGTACGGCCTAGATCCGCAGGACGGACAGCCGGGCGAGGTCGGGCGGGCGGCGCGGCGGGGCGTGCGGCCCGAGCGCGGGGACCAGCCGCGCGAGGAGGAGGACGAGCCAGTCGGGGCGGCGGCCGAGCGCGGCCCGGACCAGACCGGCGAGGAGCCAGCCGGCGAGGACGGCCACGCAGAGGGTGGCCATGTCCATCCCGGAACCGGGACCGTGGTCCCCGTCCCGCTGCCGGTCGGCTCCGTGGGAACCGTCCCCGGCCGGCGCGGCGGCGTGCGCTCCCGGCGCCGCGGCCGCGGTCGGGGCGGGGGCGGACTCGGACCCCTTGGGGTGCCCGACGCCGTGCATCATGAAGATCCCGAGCGCGAGCACGACGACGAGCAGGAGGTGCGCGAGGGCACCTCCCGCTCGTCCGCCGTGGTGCGACCGGGGTGTGGGCATGATCAAGGACCTCCTGGCCCGACCATACCGTGCCGGGGTATCAGATCCGCGTCAGTGCCCGGCCGGGAAGCCCGGCGCCGGGGCGTCAGGCCGGCAGGTCGCCGCTCATCGCGGCGGCCATCCGCAGGTGCGGCGCGGCCTCCTCCGGCCGGTTCTGGCGCTCCAGCGTGCGGCCCAGCATCAGCCGCGCGTAGTGCTCCACCGGGTCGCGGTCCAGGACGGCCCGCAGCTCGGTCTCGGCCTGCGAGAGCTGCGCGGAGTGGTAGTAGGCGCGGGCGAGGAGCAGTCGCTGGGCCGTCTGGTCCGGGTGCTCGGCGACGAGACCGCGCAGGATCCGGATGGCACTCCGGTACTCCTTCGCGTCGAAGAACAGGCGCGCGCGGTCCCAGCGGTCCGCGGCCGTTCCGAACTCGTAGTACGTGTCGCTCACTTGCTCTCCCTGTTCCGGGGGCCTCATCTGCCACCCTGGGGGTGGTTCGCCCTCGTCAACACCGAAGAGTAGTTGAACATTCCACGACCTCTTCGTTCCCGCGCTCCCCCCACCGGATCCACTTTCACTCCACCCCCCCCACGAGAGGCATCGATCCGCCATGAGCAACCTTGACCGCCAGGCAGAGCTCTCCGTCTGCGGCGGCCGCGGCTTCGTCGTCGCCGAGCCCGTACGCGAACTCCTCAGCCCCCGCCACGTCCGGCTCGGCGAATCCACCGAGGTGCGCCGCCTGCTGCCGAACCTCGGCCGGCGGATGGTCGGCGCCTGGGCCTTCGTCGACCACTACGGCCCCGACGACATCGCCGACGAACCCGGCATGCAGGTCCCGCCCCACCCCCACATGGGCCTCCAGACCGTCAGCTGGCTCCACGAGGGCGAGGTCCTGCACCGCGACTCGACCGGCGGTCTCCAGACGATCCGCCCCCGCGAACTCGGCCTCATGACCTCGGGCCGGGCGATCTCCCACTCCGAGGAGAGCCCCCGCCCGCACGCCCGCCTCCTGCACGGCGCCCAGCTCTGGGTCGCCCTGCCCGACGCCCACCGGCACGTCGAACCCCACTTCCAGCACCACGCCGACCTGCCCCGGGTCACCGCCCCCGGCCTCACCGCCACCGTGATCCTCGGCTCCCTCGACGGCGCGGTCTCGCCCGGCACCGCGTACACCCCGATCACCGGCGCCGACCTCGCCCTCACCGCCGGCACCGAGACCGCCCTCCCCCTCGACCCCGACTTCGAGTACGCGGTCCTCGCCATGTCCGGCGAGGCGCACGTCGACGGCGTCCCCGTCCTGCCCGGCTCCATGCTCTACCTCGGCTGCGGCCGCACCTCCCTCCCCCTGCGCGCCGCCTCCGACGCGGGCCTGATGCTCCTCGGCGGCGAACCCTTCGAGGAGGAGATCGTCATGTGGTGGAACTTCATCGGCCGCACCGGCGACGAGATCGCCCGGGCGCGCGACGACTGGGAGAAGGGCGCGCGATTCGGCGAGGTCCACGGCTACGCCGGCTCCCGCCTCTCCGCCCCGGACCTCCCCGCCGCCCCGCTGAAGCCGCGCGGACGGGTGCGCTGACCCCCGGTCGCACGGAGGCGACAGCGGCCGTCGGCCCCCTACATGTGGGAGGGCGGGGGTGGGGTGCGCCCAGATGTAGTGTGTGGGGTGCCGGTGGTTCGTCGGGGGCTCTCGCCCTCGGGGCGCATCGGTGAACAGGCCGCCGGGCGGTGGGGCGGCTCGCTCTCCCGCCGCGCGCGGCGCGTCGGGAGAGAAGCGAGGAATGGCAGTGATCTGTGTCGGAGGCATGATCGGCATCGGCAAGACGAGCGTCGCCGAACTGATCGCCGGGGAACTCGGCAGCGAGGTCTTCTACGAGAGCGTGGACGACAACCCGATCCTGCCCCTCTTCTACTCCGCGAGCCCCGAGGAGATCGAGGCGAAGCGGTACCCCTTCCTCCTCCAGCTGTACTTCCTCCGGACGCGGTTCGCCTCGATCAAGGAGGCGTACCGGAAGAACGACAACGTCCTCGACCGGTCCATCTACGAGGACTGGTACTTCGCCAAGGTCAACCACGACCTCGGCCGGATCAGCTCCCTGGAGATGGAGCTGTACGAGGGGCTGCTCGACGAGATGATGCGCGAGATCGACGGCCTGCCGTACCGCAAGGCGCCCGACCTCATGGTCTACCTCAAGGCCGACTTCGAGACCGTGCTGCACCGCATCGGACTGCGCGGGCGCGACTTCGAGCAGGACGAGAACCTCGTCGCGTACTACCGGACGCTGTGGTCCGGCTACGACGACTGGGTGCACCGGCACTACTCGGCGAGCGACGTCCTCGTCATCGACATGAACAGCACCGACGTGGTGAACGTCCCGGAGGACGCGGCGCGCGTGGTCCGTCAGGTCAGGGAGGCCCTCGCCAAGGTGGCCTAGGCCCCTGCCCCGCGAAGGTCCGCCGGACAGGGCCTAGAGTGCGGACGTGGCGTCGTACAGCATGGGGCAGGCCGCGCGGCTGCTCGGAGTGAGTTCGGAGACCGTCCGCCGGTGGGCGGACGGCGGCAAGCTGGCCGTGGTGCGCGACGGGGGCGGCCGGCGGGTGATCGAGGGGGTGTCCCTCGCGGCCTTCGCCCAGGAGCGGGGGGCCGGGCTGCACGCGGTGCCGGAGGACGGCGTGCCGACGTCGGTGCGGAACTCCTTCGTGGGGATCGTGACCGCCGTACGGGTCGACGAGGTGGCCGCGCAGGTGGAGGTGCAGGCGGGGCCGCACCGGCTGGTGTCCCTGGTGACCCGCGAGGCCGTCGAGGAGCTCGCGCTCGCCGTCGGGGTCACGGTGACCGCCCGCGTGAAGTCGACCAGCGTCCACATCGACCTGCCCTGAGGCCCCGGGCCCGGCCGCTCAGCGCGTCAGGAGCGCGGCGCGCAGGTCCAGCCGGTCGTCGAGGCGGGACAGGTCGCGGCCGGTGAGGGTCTCGATCCGCCCGACGCGGTAGTGGACCGTGTTGACGTGGATGTGGAGGGCCTCGGCGGTCCTCGCCCAGGAGCAGTCGTGCGCGAGGAACACCTCCAGGGTCTCCAGCAGCATGGCGCCCGACCCCCGGCCGGCCTTCGCCAGGGGGCCCAGGACGGTCGCGCGGTAGACCTCGCGCACGGACGCGGGGACGCCGGCGAGGAGCGTCGCCAGGCCGTCGAGGTCGCGGAGCCGCGCGACACCCGGTGACGGCGGCGCGGCGGCGCGGGCCCCGGCGAGGGCGTAACGGGCCTGCGCGAGGCCGCTGTTCAGGGCGGTCGCGTCGCAGGGTTCGCTCAGGCCGGCGTGCCAGGCGCTCCCCGGCCGGCAGGCCCGGATCAGGGGCGCGGCCTCGCGCAGCCGCCCCGCCGCCTCTGTCGAGACCGCCGGGTCGGCTTCGTCCGCGGTGTCCGCCGTCGTGTCCGGGGTGTCGTCGTGCGCGAGGACGGCCGTCGCCGTGCCGTCGCCGTCCCGGGCGACGGCGAACGCGGCGGACGGCAGGTGCCCGAGGGCCTCGGCGAGCGCGGCGGCGCCGTCGGCGCCGGTGTCCCCGTCCGGTTCCAGGGCGGCGGTGACGACCGTGTACGAGGACCGGCCGGCCAGCCCGCAGGCGGCCAGCGCGCGGTGGAGGCGGCCCGGGTCGGCGCGCGGCGCGCCGACGAGCTCCATCAGCCGGGCGGCCGCGGGGCCGCGCCCGGCCCGGTTCCCGTCCTCCCGGCGCCGGTGGCGGGCCAGCAGTTCGGCTATCTCCTGGAGGACCCTCGGCGGCACCTGCCCCTCCTCGGGCAGGTGCAGGTACCAGGTGTCGAAGTCGGTGCCCCCGGCGTCGATCCGCAGCGTCGTGCCCCGCGTCCCGGTCAGGGCCTCCCGGGCCTCCCGCGCGGGGAGCCCGCCGGTGCCGCCGGTGCGGGCGACGGTCCGGCCCGTGGCGGTGAGGAGGTGGCAGACGGGCGTGCCGAGGTGGGAGAAGGCGCGGTCGAGGAGTTCGCCGGCCGTCGCGCGGTGCTCCAGCGCGCGGCCGAGGTCCCGGCGGACGTTCTCCGGCAGGGCGTGGTGGTCCGCGCGGTGGCGGTTGAGGTCGCCCCACCGGCGCAGGTAGACGGCCTCGGTGACGGCCCGGAAGCTGGTGTGCGGGGGCACGGCGACGAGCGGGACGCGGTGCCTGCGGCAGGCGTCGACGAGTTCGCGCGGCACCTCCCCGTGGGTCTCCTCCCCGGCCAGCAGCGCCACCGCGCCCGCCTCCCGCAGCGCGGAGACGAAGCGGTCGGTCTTGGCGGCGGCACCGTCGGGCGTCCACCAGACGAGCCCGCTCAGCACGACCTCCCCCGGCTGGAGGAAGCGCGCCGGGTCCTCCAGGTCGGTCGCGGTGACCCCGGCGATCTCCCGGCCGAGCAGCGCCTCGTCGCCCCAGACGAGGAGGAGGTCCAGGCGGTCGAGACGGAGGAGGTGGTCGACGTGCATACGGGGCTCCTTGCGCGGTCGCGGACCCGGGGGCCGCACCCACATTCACGAGGCAGATGCGAGTGGCTGCATCGTAAGTGCACGGGGCGAGGCGGAAAACGCCTCTTGGGTGATCCTCCAGGCAGGGGCGCCGTCCGAGGGGCGTTTTCCGGGTTCCCGTCCAGTCGTGCGGGCGGTCCCCGCCGGGCTTCACTGGCCTGAAGACATCGGTCGGAAGACGGGGACGGCATGGACCTGAACACGGTCGTCGACGTGCGGGACGCGCGGCGGCGGGAGCCCTGGCGGGACGGGGACGCCTGGCTGGGCGGCGGGACGTACCTCTTCTCCGAACCCCAGCCGCACCTGCGGCGGTTGGTCGATCTCGGCCGGATGGGCTGGGAGCCGCTCGCGCGCCGCCCGGACGGCTCGCTGGAGATCGCGGCGACCTGCACCGTCGCTCAACTGTCGCGCTACGGAAGGCGTTTCCTGGACGCGCCCGCGGCGCCGCTCTTCGAGCAGTGCTGCCGGGCCTTCCTCGCCTCGTTCAAGATCTGGAACATGGCGACCGTCGGCGGGAACCTGTGCAACGGCCTGCCGGCCGGCCCGATGATCTCGCTCACCGCCGCCCTCGACGGCGTCTGCCTCCTCCTGGCCCAGGACGGGTCGACGCGCGAGGTGAAGGTGACCGATTTCATTCGGGGCGCGGGCGTCAAGGACCTCGCCGAGGGCGAACTGCTGCGCTCGGTCACGCTGCCGGGACGGGCGCTGGAGTGCCGTACGGCCTTCCGGCAGGCGTCGCTCTACGGCCTCGGGCGGTCCGGCGCCCTGGTGATCGGGACGCTCGACCCGGCGGACGGCTCGCTGGCGGTGACGGTCACCGCCGCCACCACCCGCCCGTTCCGCTTCTGGTTCCCGCTGCCGCCGACCGCCGGGCGGCTCCGCGCGGAGATCGACACGGCGGTGTCCGGCGCCGAGTGGTTCGACGACATCCACGGACTGCCCGAGTGGCGCCGGCACATGGCACTGCGCCTCGCCGAACAGGTCCGCCGGGAACTGGTCACCACGACCGCCACCACCACGACCGACATCGCCGAGGAGGACGCCCGATGAGTTTCGGCATCCAGGTCAACGGCCGCCCGTTCGACACCGAGCCGCGCGCCGGCCAGTGCCTGCGCACCTACCTCCGGGAGCGGGGCTGGTTCGGCGTGAAGAAGGGGTGCGACGCGGGCGACTGCGGGGCGTGCACCGTCCACGTCGACGGGGAGCCGGTGCACAGCTGCCTCTACCCGGCCGTACGGGCCGAGGGGCGCGCGGTGACGACCGTCGAGGGGCTGGCCTCCCCGGACGGCGAACTCCACCCCGTGCAGCGGCGGTTCCTCGACGCGCAGGGCTACCAGTGCGGCTTCTGCACGGCCGGTTTCCTGATGACGACCGCCGCCCTGGAGGCGGAGCGCGGCACCCCGCACGACGACGGCAAACTCGACGACCTGCCCCGGGCGTTCAAGGGCAACATCTGCCGCTGCACCGGCTACCGGGCGATCGAGGACGCCGTCCGGGGCGTGGCGCACGTCGAACGGCCGTGCGCGGGAAGGGCGGTGGGCCGGAACGTCGGCGCCCCGGCCGGCCCGCGGGTGGTGACCGGCACCGCCCGCTACACCTTCGACGTCGAGGTGCCGGGGCTGCTGCACATGAAACTGCTGCGCTCCCCGCACCCGCACGCCCGGATCCTCGCGATCGACACGGCGGACGCGCTGCGCGTGCCCGGCGTCGTCGCGGTCCTCACCCACGAGGACGCCCCGGCGGTCCTGTACTCCTCCGCCCGGCACGAGCACCCGACCGAGGACCCCGACGACACCCGCGTCCTGGACGACGTGGTCCGGTACGTGGGCCAGCGGGTCGCGGCCGTCGTCGCCGACAGCGAGGGGGCCGCCGAGGAGGGCTGCCGCCGGATCGCGGTGACGTACGAGGAACTGCCGTACGTCACCGATCCGGAGGAGGCCATGCGCCCCGGCGCCCCCGTCGTCCACGCCGGAAAGGGGCCGGAGGCCCGTATCGCCCGGGTGGAGGCCAACGTGGCGGGCGAGGCGCACGGCGAGATCGGCTCGGTCGAGGACGGGTTCGCCGAGGCGGACGCCGTCTACGAGGAGACCTTCCGCACCCAGCGGGTGCAGCACGCGAGCCTGGAGACGCACGGCTGCGTGGCGTACTTCGAACCGAAGGAGGACGGCACCGGCGAGCGCCTCACCGTCCGCTCCTCCACCCAGACGCCGTTCCTGACCCGGCGGGCGCTGTGCGCGCTGTACGGCCTGCCGGAGGACGAGGTGCGGGTGGTCGCGGGCCGGGTCGGCGGCGGCTTCGGCGGCAAGCAGGAGATGCTCACCGAGGACGTCGTCGCCCTCGCCGCGCTGAAGCTGCGGCGCCCGGTGAAGCTCGAGTACACCCGCGCCGAGCAGTTCTACGGGGCGACCACCCGGCACCCGTTCACCATCGCGGTCAAGGCGGGCACCCGCTCCGACGGCACCCTCACCGCCGTGCGGATGCGGGTGGTGGCCGATACCGGTGCGTACGGCAACCACGGCCCGGCGGTGATGTTCCACAGCGTCGGCGAGTCCTTCGCCGTCTACCGCGCCCCGCACAAGAAGGTCGACGCGTACTCCGTCTACACCAACGTCGTCCCGGCAGGCGCGTTCCGGGGCTACGGCCTCGGCCAGGTGACGTTCGCCGTGGAGTCGGTGATGGACGAACTGGCCCGGCGGATCGGCATGGACCCGCTGGTCTTCCGCGAGAAGAACGTCATCGGGCCGGGGGAGGGCATGCACAGCCCGATCGGCGAGGAGGAGGACCTGCACATCGCCTCGTACGGCCTCGACCAGTGCCTCTCCGTCGTGCGCGCGGCCATCGCCGAGGACCGGGGCGCCGAGGAGGAGGTGCCCGAGGGGTGGCTGGTCGGGCAGGGCACCGGCCTGGCGATGATCGCGACGGGCCCGCCCGGCGGCCACTACGCCGACGCCCGGGTCTCGCTGCGGGAGGACGGCACGTACGACATCGCGGTGGGCACCGCCGAGTTCGGCAACGGCACCACCACCGTCCACCAGCAGATCACCGCGGGCGCGCTGCACACCACCGAGGACCGGACCACCGTCCGCCAGTCCGACACCGACGTCGTCCGCCACGACACCGGCGCCTTCGCCTCGGCCGGCACCGTCGTCGCCGGGAAGGCCGTCCTCCTCGCCGCCACCTCGCTCGCCGAACGGCTCCGCACCCTCGCCGCCCGCCACACCGGCACCGCCCGGCACCTGTGCGTCCTCGGCGCCGAGTCCGTCGACTGCGCGGGCCGGACGGTGCCCCTGAAGGAGCTGTACGAGGCGGGGCACGCGCTCGGCGCGGCGGAGGAGCTGGCGGCCGACGGGCACTGGGGAGGCACGCCGCGTTCGGTGGCCTTCAACGCGCAGTGGTTCCGGATCGCCGTCGACCCCGGCTCGGGCGAGATCCGCGTGCTGCGCAGCGTCCACGCGGCCGACGCCGGGAAGGTGATGAACCCGATGCAGTGCCGGGGCCAGGTGGAGGGCGGGGTGGCGCAGGCGCTCGGCGCCACCCTCTTCGAGACGGTCCGGACCGGCGAGCGGGGAGAGGTGACGACGGCCGCGTTCCGGCGCTACCGGCTCCCCCAGTACGCGGACGTGCCCCGGACCGAGGTCCACTTCACGGAGACGTCCGACGCGATCGGCCCGCTCGGCGCCAAGTCCATGAGCGAGAGTCCCTTCAACCCGGTCGCCCCGGCCTTCGCCAACGCCCTGCGGGACGCGACGGGCATCCGCTTCACCGAGCTGCCCCTGACCCGCGACCGGGTCTGGCGCGCCCTCCACCGGCACACCGGAGGCTCCGATCGTCAGGGCGCGCATCTGTGAGGAAGAGATCGGTCATCCGGCCACAGATGCGGTGAGGAAGTGTGAATAGCCATGGCAATCAAGGTTCCCCGGACCGGTGGTCGGGTATCACTGCGCGCAGCAGCCGCACCCGACCGCCGGGAGGGGACCCCCGATGAGCCGCCAGGACGCCGCACCCCGCGCCGTGCCCGCACCCGACACCTCCGCCGGAACCCTCGCGCTGTGGGGGGAGGTGGCCCGCCCCGGCACGCTCACCGTCGCCGACCTGCGCCGGGGCTGGGAGCAGCGGCGGGCCGAGGTCGTCTTCGACTGCGCCACCGCGGGCCCCCAGCGCCACACCTTCACCGGACCGCTGCTGCGCGAGGTGGTGGCCGCGGCGCGCCCGCGCTTCGACCCCGCGCGCCGCAAGGAGCGCTCCCGCTTCCTGCTCGCCGTGAGCGGCGGGGACGGGCACCACGCGGTCCTGTCCTGGGCGGAGGTCGACGCCGACTTCGGCGACGCCCCGGTGCTCCTCGCGACCCGCGTGGACGGCCGGGACCTCGACGCGGTCGGCGCCCACCTCGTCGTACCGTCCGACCGCTGCGGCGCCCGGTACGTCAGCGCCGTCACCGGCATCTGGACCGGCCTCCACCGCTTCGGCGGGGCCGTCCCGTCCGAGGCGTGAGACCGGCCGACAGCCCCCTCGTGGGTTCCTACGACCGATCTCTCATCCGCGATGGAGAGTCCCACGATCTTGTTGCAGATGAGGCTGATAGCGCCCTACGGTGTCGCATATGCAGTCCTACACCATCGGACAGGCCGCACGTCTGCTGGGCGTCAGCCCGGACACGGCGCGGCGCTGGGCGGACGCGGGCAGGGTCGCGACCCACCGCGACGAGAGCGGCCGGCGCGTCATCGACGGCGCGTCGCTCGCGGCCTTCTCCACGGAACTCGCGCAGGCGGACGACGAGGACGCGTCGTACACCTCGGCGCGCAACGCGTTCCCCGGCATCGTCACCGGGATCAAGCTCGGCGACATCGCGGCCCAGGTCACCATCCAGGCCGGTCCGCACCGACTCGTCTCCCTCCTCACCCGCGAGGCCGTGGAGGAACTGGGACTGGAGGTCGGCATGCGGGCCACCGCCCGCGTGAAGTCGACCAGCGTGCACATCGACCGCACCTGACCACTCCCCACGCACCACGACGCACCACCCCCGGCCGTCGGCGCGACCGGCCCGTTCCCCTTTTCTTCCGTTCCTCTCCAAGGAGTGCCCGCGCTCATGTCCCGCACCCTCACCGGACGCCGCACCGCCACCGCCGCGCTGACCGCCGCCCTGCTCGTCCCGCTCGCGGCCTGCTCCTCCGACACCGGCTCCGGGAAGGCCGCCGCGGGCTCCACCCCCGCCGGGTCCGCGAGCGCCGCGCCCCGGGCGGACCTGACGGTCCTCGCCGCCGCCTCCCTGACCGACGTCTTCAAGACCGCCGGCGCCGCGTACGAGAAGGCGCACCCCGGCACGAAGCTCACCTTCTCGTTCGCCGGTTCGCAGGAGCTCGTCGCCCAGGTGTCGCAGGGCTCGCCCGCCGACGTCCTGGTCACCGCCGACACCAAGAGCATGGACAAGGTGAAGGCCGACACGACCAGCCCGGCGATCATCGCGAAGAACCGGCTCGTCATCGCCACCGGCAAGGGCAACCCCTTCAAGGTCGACGAGCTGAAGGACCTGGCCGACACCAAGCTGAAGGTCGTCCTCGCCGCGCCCGAGGTGCCCGCGGGCAAGTACAGCAAGCAGATCCTCGACAAGCAGGGCGTCACGGTGAAGCCGGTCTCCCAGGAGTCCAACGTCCGCGCGGTGCTCAGCAAGGTCGAGCTCGGTGAGGCCGACGCCGGTCTCGTCTACAAGACCGATGCCGAGAGCGCGAAGGACAAGGTCGACGCCGTCGAGATCCCCGACGACCAGAACGCCATCGCCCAGTACCCGGCCGCCACGATCAAGGAATCGAAGAACGCCGAGGCCGCCGCCGCGTTCGTCGCCTGGCTCTCCTCGCCCGAGGGACAGAAGATCCTCCAGGACGCGGGCTTCCAGAAGCCGTAACCCCCCCCAGGAGCACCTCTACCGTGAGGGGCCGTCCGCACCCGGGCCGGACCGCCCCTCCGGCCCTGTCCCCACCTCCCCAGGATCTCCCGATGAAACGAGCAGGCGTACGAACCCCGGGGGCGCGCCCGCCCCTCGCGCTGGCCCTGCCCGCGCTGCTGGGCGTGGCCCTCCTGGCCCTCCCCCTCGTCGGGATCCTCGCCCGGACCGAATGGGGCGCCCTCGCCGGCCACCTCACCTCGCCCGGCACCGTCGAGGCGCTGAAGCTGTCGCTCCTCGTCTCCTTCTGGGCGCTCGGCCTCTCGCTGCTCCTCGGAGTGCCGCTGGCCTGGCTCCTCGCCCGGGTCCCCTTCCGCGGCAAGGCCCTGGTCCGCTCGCTCGTCCTGCTGCCGATGGTGCTGCCGCCGACCGTCGGCGGCGTCGCCCTGCTGCTCGCCTTCGGCCGCCGCGGACTCCTCGGACCGTGGCTGGAGCGCACCTTCGGCCTCACGCTCCCCTTCCACACCTCCGGCGCCGTCCTCGCCGCCACCTTCGTCGCCATGCCCTTCCTCGTCATCAGCCTGGAGGGCGCCCTCGGCGGACTGCGTCCCCGGTACGAGGAGACGGCGGCGTCCCTCGGCGCCTCGCCGTTCCGGGTCTTCCGCACCGTCACCCTGCCGATGGTGGCCCCCGGCGTGCTCGCCGGAGCGGCCCTCACCTGGGCCCGGGCCCTCGGCGAGTTCGGCGCCACGATCACCTTCGCCGGAAACCTGCCCGGCACCACCCAGACCCTGCCCCTCCAGGTCTACCTGCTGCTCCAGGACGAGCCCGAGGCCGCCACCTCCGTCTCCCTGCTGCTCCTCGCCATCGCCCTCGGCGTCCTCATCGCCCTGCGCGGCCGCTGGACGGGCACCCCCGGCGGACGGAGCCCGCGCGCCACCGCCCCCGCCGAGGAACCGGCCCCCGCGCCCGCCCCGGCGGCGGGGGAGGGGAAGACCGCCCCCGGCACCGGCCGCTGGGCGCTGCACGCCGAGGTCACCGGCTTCAACCAACTCGTCCTGGACGCGGAACCGGGCACCGGCATCGCGGTCGTCGGCCCCAACGGCGCCGGGAAGACGACCCTGCTGCGCGCCCTCCTGGGCCTCACCGACCGCTCCCACGCACGGCTCCGGCTCGGCGGCCAGGACGTCACCGCCCTGCCCCCGCACCGCCGCCGCGTCGCCTGGGTCCCCCAGGACGGCGCCCTCTTCCCCCACCTGTCGGCCCTCGCCAACACCGCGTACGGGCTGCGCGCCCAGGGCGTCGGACGCGCCGAGGCCCGCCGCGAGGCACGGGCGTGGCTCGACCGGCTCGGCGTCGGCCACCTCGCCCACCGCCGCCCCGCGCAGCTCTCCGGCGGTCAGGCCCAGCGCGTCGCCCTCGCCCGCGCGCTCGCCGCCCGCCCCCGGCTCCTCGTCCTCGACGAACCGCTCGCCGCCCTCGACCAGACCACCCGCGCCCACGTCCGCCACACCCTGCGCACCCACCTCGCGGGCTTCGGCGGCGTCTGCCTCATCGTCACCCACGACCCGGTCGAGGCCGTCTCGCTCGCCGACCGCGTCCTCGTCCTCCAGGACGGCCGCGCCCTCCAGGACGACACCCCCGCCGAGGTCACCCGGCACCCGCGCTCGCCGTGGGTGGCCCGCATGCTGGGCCGCAACGCCTGGCCCGGCACCGCGACCGCCGACGGCCTCGCCCTCGACGGGGGCGGCACCCTGGTCGCCGCCGAACCGCCGCCGCCCGGCACCCCGGCGCTCGCGATCGTCGCGCCCGAGGCGGTGTCGGTGCACCGCGAGAAGCCCGCGGGCAGCCCCCGCAACGTCTGGCCCGGTACCGTACGGGAGATCACGAGCAGCGGCAGCCGGCTGCGCGTCCTGGTGACCTCCGCCGAGGCCCCCGACCTGGTCGCCGAGATCACGCCCCAGGCCGCCGCCGAACTCGGACTCGCCGACGGCGTGTCCGTCTGGACCAGCGTCAAGGCCACCGAGACCACCGTCGTCACCCTCTGACCTCCCGGGAGGACCCCGTGCCGGAGAACGATTCCCCGACCGTCCGCGACCGGCTGCGCGGCATCCAGGTCTTCGCCCGGCCGCTGCCCGGCTTCGACCCGGAGGGGGCACCGGCCGAGCCCTCCGCGCTGTTCCTGGAGTGGCTGACGGAGGCCGTCGACGCCGACGTGCCCGATCCGCACGCCATGACCCTGTCCACCGTCGACGGCGACGGGAACCCCGACGCCCGCGTCCTGATCCTCAAGAACGCGGACGCCTCGGGCTTCCAGTTCGCCTCCCACGCCGCCGGCCCGAAGGGCACGCAGCTCGCGGGCGCGCCGAGGGCCGCGCTCACCTTCTACTGGGCGGAGTTCGGCCGCCAGGTACGGATCCGGGGCGCGGTGGTCCCCGACACGCCGGAGCGCTCCGCCGCCGACTTCCTCGCCCGGGGGGCCACCGCCAGGGCGGAGGCCCTGCTCGGCCGGCAGAGCACCCGGCTCACCGACCCCGACGCGGGCGCCCGCGCCCTGCGGGAGAGCCTGGCCCGCATCGAGGCGGACCCCGGTCTCGTCGACCCGGACTGGACGCTCTACACCGTGGTCCCCGACAGCGTCGAGTTCTGGCAGGCCGTCGCCGACCGCGCCCACGTCCGCCTGCGCTACGAGCGCGGCGCCGACGGCTGGCGGCGAGGGCGGCTCTGGTCCTGAGCCCGGGGCGGAGGATCAGGCGGGCGGGGGAGTCACGTCACTTCCCAGGTGCAGCAACTCGTGTGCCCGGCCGGGGCGAAGCAGTGCTCGGTGTCGAGCGCGTGCGGGGGGCCGGACATCTTTCCGCACGCCGGACCCGCCGTGAGGGAGGTCTCGCCGGTCCGGACGTTCCAGGTGAGCCAGAGGTCGATGTCGTCGCCGACTCCGGCGACATGGTCCTCGTGCCCGCCATCGGCGAACACACACCGCGCGATCTGCCCGCCGGGCGTCCATGTCGTCACTGCGCACCACATGCCGCCGACCCTACCGACTTCCGCGGCACCGCACGCCCCGTTCGCCGCAGCCGACCCCCGCACACCTCCGTGAACGGCCCCGACGCCCTTCCATCGAACGAATGTCGGAAGCGCGGGGCGGCAGCGTCGGTGGTGACGGATGCCGGGGCGGAGGGGCCGCCGGACGCGGAAGGCGCTCCGCCCGGCACGTCGCCCCCGCGCGGCCGGCGTGCGTGCGCGGGCCGCGCGGGGGCTGTGGCGGTGCGGCTACTTCGCGGTGTTCAGGGCCGCGAGGGCCTGGGCCCAGCGGGCGTACTTGAGGTTCGCCAGGTCCGCGACGGTCTTGACGCCGAACGCCTCCTCCAGGAGCTCGCCGTCCCGGTCGGAGACCCCCTTCAGGGCGGCGACGGGTGCGGCGAGGATCTCCGGGAGGCTCTTGTCCGCCCATGCGGAGTCCAGCACCTTGTCGAGATCGATCGAAGCCATGACGTACCTCCGGCAACCGAGAGGCGCGACCCTCGCGCCTCTACACGCTTGTAGAGGATAGGTGGAGACGCGCCCCCGACAGGGTGCGTGGGCGGTTCTCCGCCAAGATCGTCCGAAACCGTGCGGGAGGACGGGCGTGCCGCCGCCGGGCCCGCGCCCCGGCCCTCCCGGGGCCTCGGGGAAGGCCGGTGCCGGCGGCGCGGACCCCGCCCGCGCCGCCGGCACCGATGACCACGACCTCAGGCCCCGTCCCCGGCCCGGCTCCCGCCCGCGTCCTCGCCGAACGCCCGCAGGATGCTCTCCGCCGCCAGGGTCGCCGTCAGTTCGCCGTCACGCAGGCGGCGTTCGACGTCCGGCGCCAGGGAGCGGACCGCCGGGTGGGAGTGCAGGCGGGTGAGGAGCTCCTCGCGGACCATCGTCCAGGCCCAGTCCACCTGCTGGTCGCGGCGGCGGGCGTCGAGGCGGCCGGTGGCGTCCAGGATCGCGCGGTGCTTCTCCAGCCGCTTCCACACCTCGTCGAGACCGGTGGACTCGCGGGCGCTGCAACTCAGCACCGGCGGCGTCCACGCGGCCTCCCGGCCGTGCATCAGCCGCAGGGCGCCCGCGAGTTCGCGCGCGGCCGCGCGGGCGTCGGCCGTGTGGGGACCGTCCGCCTTGTTGACCGCGACGACGTCCGCCAGCTCCAGGACGCCCTTCTTGATGCCCTGGAGCTGGTCGCCGGTGCGGGCCAGGCTGAGCAGCAGGAAGGAGTCGACCATGTTCGCCACGGCCGTCTCCGACTGGCCGACGCCGACCGTCTCCACCAGGACGACGTCGTAGCCCGCCGCCTCCATCACGATCATCGACTCACGGGTCGCGCGGGCGACCCCGCCGAGCGTGCCGGCGCTCGGCGACGGCCGGACGAAGGCCGCCGGGTCCACCGCCAGCCGCTCCATCCGCGTCTTGTCGCCGAGGATCGAACCGCCGGTACGGGTGGACGACGGGTCGACGGCGAGGACCGCCACCCGGTGCCCCAGACCGGTCAGCATGGTGCCGAAGGCGTCGATGAACGTCGACTTGCCCACCCCCGGCACGCCGCTGACCCCGATCCGCCGGGCCCGGCCGCTGTGCGGCAGCAGCCGGGTCAGCAACTCCTGGGCGAGCGCCCGGTGATCGGGACGGGTGGACTCCACGAGGGTGATGGCGCGCGCCACCAGGGCGCGCTTCCCGTCCCGTACGCCCTTCTCGTACGCGTCGATGCCGAGGGCCATCGGCTACAGCCCGTGGCCCAGGCCGGCGGCGAGCCGCCGCACCAGATCGGCCGCCGCGTCCGGGATCACCGTGCCGGGCGGGAAGACGGCGGTCGCCCCCATCTCCAGGAGCGTCGGCACGTCCTGGGGCGGGATGACCCCGCCGACCACGATCATGATGTCCTCCCGGCCCTCCGCCGCCAGCTCCTCCCGCAGCGCCGGGACGAGCGTGAGGTGACCGGCCGCCAGCGACGACACGCCCACGACGTGCACGTCCGCCTCGACGGCCTGCCGGGCCACCTCGGCCGGCGTCTGGAACAGCGGGCCGACGTCCACGTCGAAGCCCAGGTCGGCGAAGGCGGTCGCGATCACCTTCTGGCCCCGGTCGTGCCCGTCCTGCCCCATCTTGGCGACCAGGATGCGGGGGCGCCGCCCCTCGGCCTCCTCGAAGGCGTCGACCAGGGCCCGGGTGCCGTCCACGGAAGGCGACTCTCCTGCTTCG
Source organism: Streptomyces termitum (assembly GCF_014650175.1). Taxonomy (GTDB): domain Bacteria; phylum Actinomycetota; class Actinomycetes; order Streptomycetales; family Streptomycetaceae; genus Streptomyces; species Streptomyces termitum. The sequence goes on along the minus strand of NZ_BMUL01000008.1, from coordinate 13,102 downwards.
TTGCGGTACACGCCGGAGATCGTACGGATCTGGCCCGCGTGCCGTCCGTACACCTTCTCCAGCGCGTCCGAGATCTCCCCGACGGTCGCCTTGGCGCGGGCCGCGCGCACGGCCAGCTCCAGCAGGTTCCCGTCGCCGTCCGCCGCCCGGGTGAGGTCGTCGAGCGCGTCCCGGCAGGCCCGCTCGTCCCGCTCGGCGCGCAGCCGGCGCAGCTTCTCGATCTGCTGGGCCCGCACCGACGAGTTGTCGACCTTCAGGACCTCGATCTGCTCGTCGCCGTCCACCCGGTACTTGTTGACGCCGATGACCGGCTGGCGGCCCGAGTCGATCCGGGCCTGGGTACGGGCCGCGGCCTCCTCGACGCGCAGCTTCGGGATGCCCGCGTCGATCGCCCGCGCCATGCCGCCGGCCGCCTCGACCTCCTGGATGTGCCGCCAGGCGCGCCGGGCCAGGTCGTGGGTCAGCCGCTCCACGTACGTGCTGCCGCCCCACGGGTCGATGGTCCGGGTGGTGCCCGACTCCTGCTGGATGAGGAGCTGGGTGTTGCGGGCGATCCGGGCCGAGAAGTCCGTCGGCAGAGCCAGCGCCTCGTCGAGCGCGTTGGTGTGCAGCGACTGGGTGTGCCCCTGCGTCGCGGCCATCGCCTCCACGCAGGTGCGGGTGACGTTGTTGAAGACGTCCTGGGCGGTCAGCGACCAGCCCGAGGTCTGCGAATGGGTGCGCAGCGACAGCGACTTCGGGTTCTTCGGCTCGAACCGGTCGACCAGCTTGGCCCACAGCAGCCGGGCCGCCCGCAACTTGGCGACCTCCATGAAGAAGTTCATGCCGATCGCCCAGAAGAACGACAGCCGGGGCGCGAACGCGTCCACGTCCAGCCCGGCCTCACGGCCCGCCCGCAGGTACTCGACGCCGTCCGCGAGCGTGTACGCCAGCTCCAGGTCGGCCGTCGCCCCCGCCTCCTGGATGTGGTACCCGGAGATCGAGATCGAGTTGTAGCGGGGCATGTTCCGCGAGGTGAAGGCGAAGATGTCGGAGATGATCCGCATCGACGGCTTCGGCGGGTAGATGTAGGTGTTGCGGACCATGAACTCCTTGAGGATGTCGTTCTGGATGGTCCCGGCGAGCTTGTCGGCGGAGACGCCCTGCTCCTCCGCCGCCACGATGTACAGCGCGAGGACCGGCAGCACCGCGCCGTTCATCGTCATCGACACCGACATCCGGTCCAGCGGGATGCCGTCGAACAGCTGCCGCATGTCGTAGATCGAGTCGATCGCCACGCCCGCCATGCCGACGTCGCCGGTCACGCGCGGGTGGTCGCTGTCGTACCCCCGGTGCGTCGGCAGGTCGAAGGCGACCGACAGGCCCTTCTGGCCGGCCGCGAGGTTGCGCCGGTAGAAGGCGTTCGACTCCTCGGCCGTCGAGAAGCCCGCGTACTGCCGGATCGTCCACGGCTGGTTGACGTACATCGTCGGGTACGGGCCCCGCAGGAACGGCGCCGTCCCCGGGAACGTCTCCAGGAAGTCGAGGCCCTCCAGGTCGCGCCCCGTGTACAGCGGCCGGACCGGGATGCCCTCCGGCGTCTCCCACGGCTCGGTGCCGCCGGCAAGCTCAGCGGCGGCCCGCCACTCCTCGGGGCCGCCGGACGGGGACGGCGTACCGAGGCCGATCCCGGTGAAGTCGGGGATTCCCATCAGGACACTCCCATGCGGTCGAGGGTGGCGGAGAGGACGGCGACGGCGTCGCACCCCGCGAAGACGTACGAATCGACACCGGCGTACGCGCCGGGCCGGCCGGCCAGCGCCACGTGCCCGGCGCCCGCGGCGCGCAGCGCGGCCGCCTCGGCCTCCGCCCGCTCCGCGTACACCGCGTCGCTGGAGCACAGGCACGCCTCGGCGGCCCCGCTGTCGGCGAAGGAGCCCTCGGTGACCGGCTCGACGCCGCCCGCCTGGAAGAGGTTGGCGGCGAAGGAGAGCCGGGCGGTGTGCGCGGCGGCCGGGCCGAGCGCGGCCAGGAAGACGCGCGGCCGGGCACCGGTCGCGGCCAGGTGGGCGTCCGAACGGGCGCGCAGCGCCTCGAACGCCTCGTCCCGCCGCACCCGCGGCAGACCCCCGCCGGGAGCGGCCGGAGCCGGCTCGCGGACCACCGGCTTCTCCGCCAGGTGCGGGAACTCGCTGACCCCGGTCACGGGCTCGCGGCGGGTGGCCAGCCGGGCGGACCGGGCGGCCCACACCTCCGCCAGCCGCTCGCCGGTCCACCCCGAGCGCAGCGCCCGCGCCTGACCGCCGGCCCGCTCGGTCTCCTGGAAGAAGTCCCAGGCCGCGCGGGCGAGCTCGTCGGTCAGCGACTCCACGTACCAGGAGCCGCCCGCCGGGTCCACGACCCGGGCCAGGTGCGACTCCTCGACGAGGATGGTGGAGGTGTTGCGCGCGATCCGGCGCGCGAACGCGTCGGGCAGGCCGAGCGCGTGGTCGAAGGGCAGCACGGTCACCGAGGCGGCGCCGCCGACCCCGGCCGCCAGCGTGGCGACCGTGGTGCGCAGCATGTTCACCCACGGGTCGCGGGCCGTCATCATCACCGGCGAGGTGACGGCGTGCTGGAGCTGGGCCCCGGCCGCCGGGGCGCCGCACGCCTCCGCGACCCGCGCCCACAGCCGGCGCGCGGCCCGCAGCTTCGCGATCGTGAGGAACTGGTCGGCGGTGGCCGCGTAGCGGAACTCCAGCTGGCCGAGGGCCCGCTCGACGTCCAGCCCGCCGTCGGTGAGCGCCCGCAGATAGGCGACGCCGGTCGCCAGCGAGGCACCCAGCTCCTGCGCGGCCGAACCGCCGGCCTCGTGGTACGGCAGGGCGTCCACGGTCAGCGCCCGCAGCTCCGGGTAGGTGGCGGCGAGCCGGGCCAGCGCGACCGTCGAGGCGAAGCCGTCGCCGTCGTACGCGGCCCCGGTCCTGGCCTCGGTGCCGAGCGGGTCCGCGCCCAGGTTGCCGCGCACCGCCTCCGGGGCGACGCCCCGGCGGTCGTACAGCGCGAGCAGCTCCTGCGCGGCGGCCGAGGTCTCGGCGCCCGCGTCCAGCACCACCGGCGCCAGGTCGAGGTAGACGTCCCGCAGGGCGCCGTCGAGGGCGTCCAGCGGGATGCCGCCGGGTCCGGCGGCCAGCCACAGCGAGGTGGCGCCGTTCTCCAGGTCGGTGAGGATCGCCCCGGCGTCCGCCGTCGTGTGGCGCTGCCGGACGTCCCAGCCGCCGTCGGTGGTGCCCGTGGCCCGCGCGGAGCGGACGAAGGGGGCGAAACCGGGGAAGCCGGGGTCGGGCGCGCCGTCGGCGGCCGTGTACAGGGGGCGGGCCCGCAGGCCGTCCTCCAGCGCGGTCGACAGGACGGCCTCGGCCTCGTCGGCGGGAACGTCCTTGCCCGACCGGCTCAGGACGCCCGCCGCGAGGCGCTGCCACTGGGCACGGGTCGCTGCGGGGAAATCGGCGGCCAGCGAGAGGCCGTCGTCAGGCAGCACAGTCATGCCCGGAGCCTAGGTCAGCCGCGCAAAGGAGCAGCAGCCCGATCAGCTGTGACCTTGGCCTCTCCGGGTCGCCCTTGATCCATCGCACCGGCCGTGCATGGTGCCGGACGGACCGTGCCCGGGGTCACGCACCGGCGGTCCGCCGCCGGCAGTGCAGGAAGACGTGCGGCTCCGGGACCGCGTCCGGATGGTCCGGGGTGAACAGCGTCTCCTCGCTCTCCAGCACGTCGAGACCGGCCTCCTCCGCCACCGCGACGAGGTCCGCCGCCGCGAAGCTGCTCACGCGCACCGGCTGCCCCATGAAGACCGCCTCCACGCCCTCCACGTCCAGCGGCACGGTCGCCAGCACCAGGTACCCGCCCGGCCGCAGCGCCCGGACCAGCCGCCGGACCGTCTCCCGCTGCTCCTCCCGGTCGAGCTGGAGCAGCGAGAAGTAGACGCAGACCGCGTCGAAGGAGGCGTCGTCGAGCGGCAGCGTCCGGATGTCGGCCCGCCGGAAGGAGGCGTCCGGCACCTGCCGGGACGCCAGCTCCACCATGACGGGGGAGACGTCCACGCCCAGCACCTCGTGCCCGGCCGCCGCCAGGGTTCCGGCGGTGGGCCGGCCGGTGCCGCTGCCCACGTCCAGCACCCGGCTGCCCGGCGCGAGCCGCCCCAGCAGCCGCTCCAGCGAGCGCCGGTGCGCCTCGGAACCGGCGAACGCCTCCTCGTAGGCGGCGCCCAGCGCGTCGAAGACGACGGCGGCGGGCGGTCGGGGCTGCGGGTCGGTCACGGGGTTCCCTCCGGTACGACGGGGCGGTGCGCGGGGTCCGACGCACGGGCATCGTTCCACCGGCGGGGAGCCGCTCACAAGACGTCCGCCCGGCGCGTCACGACCGGACGGAGACGCCGTCCCGACCTCCCCTCCCCGCCCCTGTCCACATCACCCGAACGAGGGATGGGGAAACGCCGGAGCCGGAGCTTCTCCACAGGAATCGGCGGGCGGCCCGGAGCGTCGGTGCGGGCGGATAGGCTTTTCGGGTGGCACTCACCGACACTTCCCCCGCCCCCTCCTCCGGCCCGGCCCCCGACGGCCCCGACGGCTCCTCCGAGGCGCTGGAGGTGCTGCACCGGATCTTCGGCTACGGCTCCTTCCGCGGCGAGCAGCAGGAGATCATCGACCACGTCGTGGGCGGCGGCGACGCCCTCGTGCTCATGCCGACCGGCGGCGGCAAGTCGCTGTGCTACCAGATCCCCGCCCTGGTGAGAGAGGGCACCGGCGTGGTGATCTCCCCGCTGATCGCCCTCATGCAGGACCAGGTGGACGCGCTCACCGCCCTCGGCGTCCGGGCCGGCTTCCTGAACTCGACCCAGGACCCCTACGAGCGCCAGGCCGTCGAGCAGGCCTTCCTCGCCGGTGAGCTGGACCTCCTCTACCTCGCCCCCGAGCGGTTGCGCACCGAGGGCACCCAGCGGCTCCTCGACCGGGGCACCGTCTCGGTCTTCGCGATCGACGAGGCGCACTGCGTCTCCCAGTGGGGCCACGACTTCCGGCCCGACTACCTCGGCCTCTCGATGCTCCACGAGCGCTGGCCCAAGGTGCCCCGGATCGCGCTCACCGCCACCGCCACCGAGGCCACCCACGGCGAGATCGCCACCCGCCTCGGCCTGGAGGAGGCCCGGCACTTCGTCGCCAGCTTCGACCGGCCCAACATCCAGTACCGGATCGTCCCCAAGAACAACCCGACCCGCCAGCTCCTCGACCTCCTGCGCGCCGAGCACGCCGGGGACGCGGGCGTCGTCTACTGCCTCTCGCGCTCCTCGGTGGAGAAGACCGCCGCCTTCCTCGCGGAGAACGGCGTCGACGCCGTCCCGTACCACGCGGGCATGGACGCCGCGACGCGCGCCGCCAACCAGGCGCGGTTCCTGCGCGAGGACGGCGTCGTGGTCGTCGCCACCATCGCCTTCGGCATGGGCATCGACAAGCCCGACGTGCGCTTCGTCGCCCACCTCGACCTGCCCAAGTCCGTCGAGGGCTACTACCAGGAGACCGGCCGCGCCGGCCGCGACGGCGAGCCCGCCACCGCCTGGCTGGCGTACGGCCTCCAGGACGTCGTCCAGCAGCGCAAGATGATCGACGGCTCCGAGGGCGACGAGCAGCACCGCCGGGGCCTCGCCGCCCACCTCGACGCCATGCTCGCGCTCTGCGAGACCGTCGAGTGCCGGCGCGTGCGGCTCCTCGCCTACTTCGGCCAGGCGTCCGGGCCGTGCGGCAACTGCGACACCTGCCTCACCCCCGCCGAGTCCTGGGACGGCACCGTCCCCGCGCAGAAGCTGCTCTCCACCGTGTGGCGGCTGGCCCGCGAGCGGCGCCAGAAGTTCGGCGCCGGGCAGATCATCGACATCCTCCAGGGCAAGAAGACCGCCAAGGTCATCCAGTTCGACCACGACAACCTGTCGGTCTTCGGCATCGGCGCCGACCTCGGCACCGCCGAGTGGCGCGGCGTCGTCCGCCAGCTCCTCGCCCAGGGCCTGATCGCCGTCGAGGGCGACTACGGCACCCTCGTCCTCACCGAGGCCAGCGGCGAGGTCCTCGGCGGGCGGCGGCAGGTCCCGATGCGCAAGGAGGCCGTGCGGGCGGCGGCGCCCCGCAAGGAGAGCGGCGGCCGCAGCGGCAAGGCCCGCGTCCCCGTCGACCTGCCCGCCGGGTCCGTGCCCGTCTTCGAGGCGCTGCGGGCGTGGCGCGCGGCGACCGCCCGCGAGCAGGGCGTGCCCGCGTACGTCGTCTTCCACGACGCGACCCTGCGGGAGATCGCGACCACGCTCCCCACGACCGTCGCCGAGCTCGGCACGGTCGGCGGGGTCGGCGAGGCCAAGCTCGCCAAGTACGGCGAGGGCGTGCTGGAGGCCCTCGCCGGGATCGAGGGCGCGGCGCCCGCCCCCGCGGCGGAGGAGCCCGGGGCCCCGGAGCGGCGCGAGACCCCGCGGAGGCCCGCCGTCCAGGAGAAGGCCCCGGTCCGGGGGAGGTCCGCTCCGGCGAAGGCGGCCCCGGCCGCCGGGGAGCGCCGGACGGCCGCCGCGCAGGCCGCCCCCGCCGCCGGGGACGAGCCGCTGTTCTTCGACGACGAGACCGAGCCGTCCTGGGACGACTGGGAGTGAGCGCGGCGGGCCCCGGCCGGACGCGCCGTCCGGCCGGGGCCCGGCCCCGTGGTCCCGCTTCCGCGTGGCTCCCGCTGCCTCAGGAGGCCGCGGGTTCCACGGCGGCGGCCTGCCCGTCCCGGGGCACGGCCCGCGCGGTCTGCGGAGCCGCGCGGGTGAGCCCCCGGATGGCCGGGACGCAGAGCATGGCCGCCAGCAGCACGAAGGAGACCGCCGAGGAGAAGAGCAGCACCCGCTCCGCGCCGAAGGACTCCGCCGCGGGACCGGCCAGCGCCCGGCCCAGCGGGATCACCATGATCGACCCGGCGATGTCGTACGCGGAGACCCGGCTCAGCACCACCAGCGGGATGTGCGACTGCACGCTGGTCGCCCACATCACGCCCCAGAAGGCGAAGCCGCAGCCCGCGATCACACCGGTCGCGGCGGTGAGGGCGAAGTTCCAGCCCAGCGCCGGGGCCAGCGGGTTCAGCACGAAGAAGAACATCGCGCACACGCCCGCCACCAGCGGCCGGCGCGGCCGGACCCGCATGCCGAGCAGACCGCCGACGATCGTGCCCAGACCGTCCGCCGACGCGATCCAGCCGTAACCGGTGGCGCCGTGCTGCTCGGTCAGGAGGGCCGCGCCGAGCGGCACCGAGGGGCCGAAGACGAAGAGGCCGTACACCGCCCACAGCGAGATGACGCCCCACAGCCAGGAGCGGGAGCGGAACTCGTGCCAGCCGGTGGCGAGCCGCCGCCACATCGGCGCGTCCTCCTCCTCGCCCTCCTCCTTCGCGCCGGAGAGGTGCCGCAGCGGCAGCAGGCCGCCCGCGCTCACCGCGTAGGCCGCGGCGATCACCAGGTAGGAGCCGGCCGTCGTCCAGTACGCCACGAGGAAACCGGCAAGGCCGGGGCCGATCAGGGTGCTCAGCGACTCGGAGATCCGCAGCAGCGCGTTGGCCCGCTGGATGTCCTCGGCGACCTGCGGCACGATGCTCGCCAGACCCGGCTGGAACATCGCGGTCGCCGCGCCGCTGACCGCCATCAGGGCCATGATCTGCCAGAGCTCGACGCCGCCGAGCGCGAACAGCGCGGCCATGGCGAGCATGGTCACCACGCGGGCCGCGTCGGCGCCGACCATCATCAGCTGCGGGGTGAACCGGTCCGCGAGCACGCCGCCGAAGAGGATCAGCAGCACGATCGGCGCCATCCAGGCGGCGAGCGCGTACCCCACCCCGCTCGCGCCGAACCCGGCGGCCAGGATCGAGGTGGTCACGGAGACCATCAGCATGCCGTCGGCGAGCAGCGACGCGCTGCGGGCGGTGAAGAAGAGCCGGAAACGACGCGACCGCCACGGGCTGGGCAGTGCCCCGGACCCGTGTGCCGCGGCGGTGTCATCGGTGGTCATGTCGTATCTCCCGGCTCCGGCCGGTTCCTTCCCTGAGAATCCGCTGCGCCGCGGCGGACTGCCGCGGCGGGCCCTCGACGAACACGTACCGGTGCGGGGCCAGCACTCCGGGACGTCCCGGCAGCAGGCGCATCAGCGCCTCGTGGGCCTGGACCGGCGTCGGCCCGGCCTCGGGCCGGGAGCGCGGGTCGGCGCCGATGAGGGCGGTGAGCCGGGCCCCCTCGGGGGTCTCCTCCACGACGACCTCCACCGGGCAGCCGCCCAGCGCCTCGGAGAGCGTCCCGGCGACGGCCGCCGGGGAGACCCAGCAGCCGTCCACCAGGGCCCACCCCGGGCCGCGCTCGACCGGCCGCACCCCCGTCACCGCGGTCAGCGCGGGCGCGCCGAGCGGCAGGTCGTCCCCGGCGACCGCCTCCAGGAGCCGGACCAGGCCGGTCATCAGCTCCTCGGCCGCCGGACGGGGAAAGAGCGCGGGATCGGCCCAGGTGGCGAGGCGGAGCACCGGCTCGGTCTCGTACACGAAGGTCAGCAGCCGGGTGGGCAGCGACTGCCCGGCGCCCCAGACCAGCTCGCACTCCGGCGCGTCCGCGTCGGGGGCGGCGGCGCCGGCGAGGGTGCTGGGCAGGGCGCTGATGTCGTTGAAGACGGCGTCACGCGTGAACTGGCTGCCGCGCTCGGCGGTGACCCGGCCGATCAGCGCCCACAGGTCGAGGGCGTCGAAGCGGCTGTGCCGGTACGCGTTCATCGCCGCGCCCCACGCCTTGGCGAGGAGCGCGTCGAAGGACGGCGCGCGGACGTCGAGGTCGAGCAGCGCGTCCTGCGAGAGGGTGCTGACGGAGCGGGCCAGCTTCGGCAGGAAGCGGTTGGAGGTCGGCACCGCCGCCACGCAGACGGACTGCCCGGCCCGGTGGGCGGTGAGCACGCACCAGGCGGTGAGCAGCACCGTGTTGGGCAGGGCGCCGGTGCGGCGGGCGGCGGCGGCGAGCGCCCGCGCGCCGCGCGCCGAGCGCAGGGTGAGGCCGGGGGTGTCGGTCTCGGTGCCCCGGGCGCCGTCCTCGGCGAACATCGCCTGCGGTCCGGTGCGCAGGATCCGCTCCCAATGGGTCAGCGAGGCGGCCGACTTGCGGCGTCCGGCCGGGCTGTTCTCCTCGGCGGCGAGGTCGAGCGGGGTGAGCGAGGAGACCGGCGGCAGCACCTCGCCCGCCAGCAGGGCGAGCCATTCGTCGCGCAGGACGCCGAGGGCGCTGCCGTCGGTGACGGCGTGGCTGGCGGCGAGGGCGACGCGGACGGGCCGGCCGGCGCGGGCGAGGATCCGCAGCCGCAGCGGGAAGTCGAGGTCGAGCCGGAAGCGGGTCTCCCGGGCGGCGCGGGCGACCGCCTCCGCGTAGCCGTCGACGTCCTCGGGGAGCACGTCGTGGTCGAGGACGGTGACGGTGAAGCCGCCGTCCGGGGCGACGACCTGCTCGGCGGGGACGGCCCCGGTGCCGGCGTCGTACGGGAAGGTGGTCCGCAGCGCCTCGTGGCGGACCGCGAGGGCGGCGAGGGCGTCGAGGGCCCGGTCCATGCCGGTGCCGTCGGGGACCGGCCACACGTCGTGGATGTTGATGCTGTCGGGCTCGTCCCGCAGGATGCAGCGGATCATGTTCGCCTGGCCCATGGTGACGGGCCCCCGGCGCGCCCCGCCGCCCGTGTAGCGGACGGTGACGGTGCGGGCCGCGGTCACCCCGTCCGGGGCGAGGACGCCGCTCACGGGGTCACGGCCGGGGCGGTCCGGGGGCGCGGGAGGTGGTTCACGGCGGTGCCTTTCGCATGCGCGGTCAGGGAGCCCCAGGCGTCGGTGAGCAGGGCGAAGTCCGCCATGTCGGCACCGGCTTCGGCCAGGAGCCGGTCCCGGCGCCCGGCGAAGACGTCGGCGGCGGCGGCGTACCGGCCGCCGAGGGAGCGGTAGCGGCGGTCCAGGACGTCGAGCCGGGCCGCGCCGTCCGCCGGGTCGGCGGCGGCGCTCGCGCGGGCGAGGCCGGCGACGGTGCCGGGCCGGACCAGGCCCGCCGGGTCGAGGAGGTCGTCGCCGGCCGCCGCGAGGCCCGCGTACACCTCGTCGAGGCGGCCCGCGGCGAGCAGGTACTTGGCGAAGCGGATCTGGTAGGCGAGGAAGCCCTCGTCCGAACGCCGTTCCCGCGTGTAGTAGTTGACGATGTGCCGGTTGTGCAGCACGCCGGGGAGGCGGGCGTGCCGGACCAGGTGCAGGAGGAAGTAGTCGGTGCCGATGGTGTCGGTGGCGGGCGGCAGCGGCACGCGCGCGTACACCTCCCGGCCGAGGGCGACGTTGCACATGTCCACGCGGTTCGGGGCGACCAGGGACAGCGTGGTGCGGTCGGCGGTGAACGGCTCGGTGCCGCCGCCCCGGAACGCCTCGTCCACCAGGTGGCGGCGCCAGATCTCCGGGGTGCCGGCCGGCAGCGAGAGTCCGACGATCTCCTGGTACGCCTCCGGGTCGAGGGCGCGGATGCCGTCGACGTCCACGGACGGCTCGCCGATGAAGGAGGCGCCGACGAGGGCGACGGGCCGGTCGGCGAGGGAGGGGTCGAGCCGGGCGCGGGTGACGGCTCCGGCGACCTCGGACGCCGGGCGGCCGAGCGCGGCCAGCTCGTGGTGGATCGGGAAGACCGGTGTGCCGTCGAGGAGTTGGTAGCGGCTGTCGGAGTCGCGGCGGTGCACCGAGGAGCAGCCGAGGGCCTCGGCGACCAGGAAGGCGCGGTTGGTGCAGGCGCCGTACGACACGCCGTCGGGGAGCAGGAGTTCCAGCAGCCGGTCCGGCTCGCCCGCGCCGGAGGCGGTGACGGCCGCGCGCAGGAAGGCGCGCTGCTCCGCCTCGTCCAGGTGGTGGACGACGACGCCGGGCGCGGGCGGCAGCGCGGCCACCGCCGCCCGGTGGGCGGCGAGGTCGGCGGGGGCCGAGGAGTCCAGGACCAGCAGGTGCACCTCGGCACCGGACTCCCGCGCCCCGTGGGCGGCTTCCTCGGCGACGGCCGCGATCGTCGGCGTGCAGGCGCGGTTGGTGGGGAGGGTCAGGCAGACGCGTCGCACGCGGGCTCCCCGGTCGGCGCGGCGGCGGGCTCCGGGGCGGCGCCGGCCTCCTCGTGCCAGGAGGTGAGGCCGAGCAGGCGGCTGCCGAGGGGGGTGAGTTCGGCGGTGGGGTAGCGCTGGGACTCGTGGAGCACGGGGTCGCCGACGAGGGTGCGGTTCCAGCGGGGGGTGCGCAGGTGGCGCCAGGACTCGACGCGGGAGCGGCGCAGCTTCTCGTGTTCTTCCAGGGCGGGCATCATCGAGAGGTACTGGACGGCGCGGACGCCGTTCTCCGAGGTGTTGCGGGCCACGCCGTGGGCGAGCAGGCCGTTCCAGATGAGCAGGTCGCCGGGGTGCAGGTCGGGGCGGACCACGGGGTACTCGGCGCGGTCCAGGTCCGGCCGGATGGGGTCGCGGTCGCCGGGCTGGAGGGTCTTCCACTCGTCGAAGCGGCGGAAGAGTTCGGGGCAGCACTGGAAGCCGCCGGTCTCCGGGCTGGTGTCGTTGAGGGCGATGATGCCCTGGACGCGCTGCGGCGGGACGCCGAGGGTGGTGTCGATGTCCCAGTGCAGTTCGATGTCGAAGCCGCGGTCGGTGGGCTCGATGAGGGCCCGGTCGCGGTTGCGGACGTTCGGCGGGTTGAGGTTGAGCCGGTCGAGGGTGGTCCAGAGCTCCTCGCAGTCCCAGACGTCGACGAAGGCGTCGTAGACCCGCTGGGACTGCCGGCTGTTCCACAGGAGCTGGTGGTGGTAGGCCTCGACGAAGCCGTAGACGTGGAGCTGGCGGTCGAGCGCGGAGCGGAACGGGCGGTCGGCGTACCAGCCTTCGGGGTCATCGGGGCTGAGGTTCTGGAAGTCCCAGGTGAAGTCGAGGAGTTCGCGGGCGTCGGCGGCGGGTATCGCCTCGCGGACGATGACGTAGCCGTACGTCTGCCAGTGCGCGAAGTCCTCCTCGGAGAGGACGCGCAGGGGGCGGGTCTTCTTCAGTTCGCGCAGGGTCGTGGCGGCGAGGTAGGCCTCGCCGTCGTCGCTGAGGTAGGGGCGCTCGGTCGCCGCGCGGTGCAGGCGGGGGATGCGCGGGCGGCGCGGGAAAGCGGGCGCGGTGGCCGGGGCCGGGGCGGTGGCGGGCGTCGTCAAGGGTTCCTCCGGACGGGGTTCGGGCGGTGTGCGGGCGTGGGGGGGACGGGCGCGGCGGAACGCGCGGAGAGTGCGCGCGGCGGGACGGCGCGGGCACGGCGACGGTGGGGGGACCGCGGAGGACGAGGGAAAGAATTGGTGTAGACCATGTGCGGTGTCAAGTGACCCGTCGGTATGCCCCGCGTGTCGGCCAAACGCCCGAAAACAGGCCCCTGACATGCCTGTTGACCTCCCTTTCGTGGTCTAGACAACTACCGCTCGACTGTCCTAATGTCCCCCCTGCGCAGTGCCGGATCCGACCCGACCAATCGGCCCGGCGTGACCGCTGCGCCCCGGTCGACGGCGACCGCGAGCGTGGCCCCGGGCCCGTCGCCGCGCCCGTGTCCGCACCGGCCCGGAGGGCGGGACGACCCGTGCCCGCGCACCGCCGCAGACCGACCGTCCATGCCGAGAGGGAACGGTTTCCATGAGCACACCCAGCGCCACCGCCACGACCCCGCCCGTCCCCGTCCTGAAGAATTCCGGGCCGGGTCTGGTCACGCTGGATCCCGTCCACACCGCGTTGCTGCGGGGTCTCGACGGTCTTCTCAGTGGTCTCGCCGTCCGGCTGGCGGCTCCGGAGGTGACCGGGCCGCCGCTGCTGGCCGCCGAGGGTCTGGCCAAGCTGGACTACTTCCGCAACTTCCCCCATCTCGGCCTCTCGGCCGGACGGTTCGCCCCCGACGCCTATGACGGCCTCGCCGCCGGCCAGGCACCCGGCGACCGCGCCCTGGAGCCGACGGGGCATCTGCTGCCCTCGGCGACCTGTTACGGGCTGCTGCTCTCGCTGGAGGGTGCGGACGTGGGTGAGGAGGGGCTGCGGCTGTCGGC
>NZ_BMUL01000007.1 GCF_014650175.1 Streptomyces termitum | reverse complement strand
GACCAGCTCGTCGGCGCCGTCATGACCTTCACCGACCGCCGCCCCCACGAACAACTCGTCGAGAAACACACCACCGAACTCGCGGCACAGGCCGAGAGATACGCCGCCCTCGCCGCCCGTCACGCGCGGCTCGTCGACTCCCTGCGCGGGCCGCTGGAGGAACCGGCGCCCGTCGTCGTCACCCGGCACCCCACCACCCTGGGCACCGTCGTGACCGCGGGCATCGACAAGGCGGCGGCGCTCACCGGCCCGCACCGGACGCAGTTCGCCGTGCACGCCCCGCCCGTCGTGGTCACCCTCGACCCCGCGCAGACGTCCACCGCGCTCGCCCACCTGATCGCCGACGCCTCCGGGGTCGCCTCCTCGGGGGAGGTCCGGCCGCCCGGCCCCGCCACGCCCCGGACCGACACCACCGTCGTCATCACGGCGGCCGTGCGCGGCGACGAACTGCGCATCGAGATCTGCGGCCCCCGGGCCGTCCACGACCCCGCCCACCTGCTGGTCGCGCGAGGGATCATCGCCGCCCACGACGGGACCCTCACCACCCGGGAACAGCCCCAGGGCGGCGGCTTCACCCACCTCGTCCGCATCCCCCACACGCCCCCGTCCGCACCCGCTCCCGCCGCACCCGCCCCGCTGCCCCTGCCCCTGCCCCTCCCCCGGCCCGACCGGACCCCGGTCGCGGGCTCCTGGATCATCGGCGCGGCGATCAGCGCGCACCGCGCCCGGACGGCCACCGCGAGCCGGCCCGTCCCCCTCGCCCCCGCCCCGGCGGCGAGCCGCCCCCGCCCGTACGCGGTCCCCCTCCGCCACCCGCGCCCCGCACCGGCGCCGTCCCCGCGCACGGCCCCCCAGCCCCGCCGCCCGGAGCCCGCCGAGCCCGCCCGGCAGGCGGGAGGCGACACGGACGACGCCGCCCGGCGGCGCATCGTCCGCCTCCTCGCCGAGATCAGGCGCCAGTCCGCCTGACCCCCGACGGAATACCCCCAGGGGGTATATGGTTACGACGGTTGCCCCGGTCCGACACGGCGGCACCGTCGCCACCGCCCGCCCGTCCGTCCCGGTCCGTCCGCCCCGGAAGGAGCGCCATGCGCCACCCGGCCCGCCCCGTGCCCGTCCCCTACCCCGGCTCCCCCCGCGTCCCCCGCGTGCCGCAGGAGTGCCGACCGTGCCCCGACACCCAGGAGAACGACACCCGTGACTGACCACGCCCCCGCCTGTACCCGCGGGGCACGGCCCCCGCCCGGCCGCGCCCCGCCGCACGGACACGAAGGAACCCGCCATGCGCCTGTTCGCCGTCCGCGACTACCGCCACCTGTTCGCCGCCCAGCTCATCGCCCTCTTCGGGACCGGGCTGACCACCGTGGCCCTCGGCCTCCTCGCCTACGACCTCGCCGGGCCGCGCGCCGGCGTCGTGCTCAGCACCGCGCTGACCGTCAAGATGGTCATGTACGTGCTCATCGCCCCGCTGGCCGCCGCCTACGCCGACCGGCTCCCCCGGCGGACCTTCCTGTTCGCCCTCGACGCCGTCCGGGGCCTGGTCGTGCTGGGCCTCCCGCTGGTCACCGAGGTCTGGCAGGTCTACGTACTGATCGGCCTGCTCCAGGCCGCCTCCGCCGCGTTCACCCCGACGTTCCAGGCCGTCATCCCCGACATCGTGACCGACGAGGCCGCGTACACCCGCGCCCTGTCCGCCTCCCAGGTCGCCTCCACCATGGAGAGCCTGCTCAGCCCCGTCCTGGCGGCCGTCGCCCTGACCCTCATGAGCTTCGACCGGCTGTTCCTCGGCACCTCCGCCGGGTTCCTCGCCTCCGCGCTGCTCGTCCTGTCGACGCGCATCCCCGACGCCCGCCCCCAGGGCCGTACCAAGGCGTGGGACAGGGCGGCGGCCGGGATCAGGACGTTCCTCACGACGCCCCGGCTGCGCGGCGTCATGGCACTGAACCTCGTGGTCGCGGCGGCCGGTTCGATGGTCGTCGTCAACACCGTCAACCACGTCCGCGACGAACTCGGCGGCACGCGGTCGGACGTCGCCTGGATGCTCGCCGCCTCCGGCACCGGCACCCTGCTGACCGCGCTGCTTCTGCCTCGCGTCCTCGACCGGGTCGCCGCCCGCACCGTCATGACGACCGGCGCCGGCGTCCTCGTCGCCGGCACCACCGCCGCGGCCGTCTCCTCCGCGACCGGCTTCGTCACCTGGACCGGCACGGCGCTCGTCTGGGCCGTGATCGGCGTCGGCATGGCCCTGGTCATCACCCCGACCGGCACGGTCCTGCGCGCCTCCGTCGCGCGGAACGCGGTCCCGGAGGCGTTCGCGGCCCAGTTCTCCCTGTCGCACCTGGCCTGGCTGATCACCTATCCCGTGGCGGGACGGCTCGGCGCCACCGCCGGCTTCTCCCTCACCTGGACCGTCCTCGCCGCCCTCGCCGCCGCGGGAACCGCCGCCGCCCTCCTCCTCTGGCCCCGCCGTGAGCCCCGTACGGCCGTGCCTTCCGCCGCTCCCACCCGCTCCGCCCTGGTCAAGGCCGCCTGAGCCACCGGCCGGGCTGTCGGCGACCGGTGACCGCGTCCGGCCTCCGATCGCCGATGGCCCGGCGGAGCCGCGGTGGCCTGCGGTAGGGTCCCGGCATGGGTGGGGACATTCGTGTGAGCGTGCAGGAAATCCGGTTTCCGGTCATCACTTTCGGGGTCGAAGGCGTCAGCTTTCCCGTCGGGCGCAAGCGCAAGAACGCGCCCGCCGGCCCCTTTCTCATCATCGCCCGTGACTGCGGTCTGGCGCTGGACACCGCCCTGGGCACACAGGCGGGCGGCAAGCCCCATCTGTGGCCGCCGCACGCCGACCGCCACCAGCTGTGGTTCCTCCTTCCCGGCGGGGCGCCCGGCGAGACGCTGATCGTCTCCGCGGCGAACGGGCTGGCGCTCGACTCCGGCACCGACACCGGGCGGCCCGAGCTCGTGATGTGGCAGACCCACCGCGAGCCCTGGCAGCGCTGGCGGCTCCAGCAGTCCCCGGACGGCGCCGCGTTCTCCATCGAAGCCGTGCACAGCCGCCGCTTCCTGACCGCCGACGACCGCTCCGAGCGCGGCTGGCGCCCGTGGTTCGAGGACCACCACGCGAAGTGGTCCCAGCAGTGGATCTTCTCCCTCCCGCACGGCGGCAACCCCGTCCCGTGACCTGGGCCGGCCGCCGCCCCGGGAGTCGGGGCGGCGACCGGCGGAGGGTCAGCCGAGGGACGGGGCCGTCCGGTCCGCCGGGGTGACGGCGGCTGCCGGGCGGGCGGCGAGGAGCCGCTGGGCGAGTGCTCCGAAGACGAGGCCGAAGGCAGCCCACAGGACCGCCTGGACCGCCAGCGAGGCGAGCCGGAACTCCCACAGCAGGGCCGCGGGGAAACCGGGCTTGATCGCGTCGTCGTTGTCCGGCAGGACCGCGAAGGCGATGCCCGTGACGACGACGAACCCGGCGGCGGCCACGAGGGTCGCGTTCCAGTTGCCGAGGCGGGGCGCGAGCCGTCGCCCGGCGATGACCGCGGCGATCCCCAGCAGCACGCTGAGGAGGATCATCA
Source organism: Streptomyces termitum (assembly GCF_014650175.1). Lineage (GTDB taxonomy): Bacteria > Actinomycetota > Actinomycetes > Streptomycetales > Streptomycetaceae > Streptomyces > Streptomyces termitum. Next base: position 378,153 of record NZ_BMUL01000007.1, on the reverse strand, counting down.
GGAAGAACAGCGTGGTGCGCTTGCCGATGGTGTCCGGGTTCCCGACGGCCGGCGGAGTCGCCGGATACTTCAGGAAGGGCACCAGGTAGACGGTGGTGAAGGCGGCGGCCGCCGTGAGGGCCGCCGTCGCCCGGGGGGTGAAGCGGCCGACGCGGCCGAGGACGAAGGAGAAGGCCAGGGCGGCGATGCCGCCCAGCGCCACGCCGTAGACCAGGACGCCGGTCGCGAGACCGAAGGTCGACTGGACCGGGCGGCTGACCGCCTCCTCTTCCTCGCCGCCCGCCGGGGCGGCGGCGCCGTGCCCGGCGTGCCCCCCGGCCTCCTGGGCCTCCTGGGCGGCCTGGGCCTCCTCGACGGCGATCGAGCCGTTGACGGGCGGCTCGCCGGCCACGTAGGCGACGGCGAAGGCGAGGAGTCCGGCGATCAGGCCCGCGAGCATGCCGCGGACCAGCAGGGATCTGACGGTGGAACCGTACATGTGCGCGACCGTCCCGTCAGTGGCAGGGGAAGCCGAGCAGGTGGCGTCCGTCGTGGACCCACTCGTGCACGTTCTCACCGGCGAACAGGGACGTCGCGCCCTGCTCGGCGCCGACGAAGTAGAGGGCGATCAGCGCCAGGAGGCCGACGAAGAAGGCCCAGGGCAGTACCGCGCGGACCGGCAGGGAAGCCGGAACGGCGACGGAAGGGGTGGATACGGCAGCAGAGACGACGGCCTCGGCCATGAAGGAACCTCCTCGGGAACACGCGCCCATGTGGTGGTGTGGACGACGGCCCACGGGTCTGACTCGCCGCCGCGCCCCCTCATGGAGGTCCCGGCGACTCACAGTGGCGCGACCGTGCCGGTTTCTCACCGGACTTCCGTCCCGCCGTCGTCACGTTGTTCAGATGTCGCCCAGAAGGTACCGCGTGCATGACATCGCGCCAAGGGCATGAGTCCTGGATCACGGTCCGGTGGGTAGGGTGCGCTCGCACAGGCACCGCCGACGAACCGGAGAACCGATGACCACCAGGGTGTCGCTGGTCTCCCCCGCGACGAGCGAGGCGCTGCGGGAGGTCCGGTTCGGCGACGGGCCGCTCGATCCGGCCGGTGAGGCACGCGCCCGGAGGGCCGCCGGGGCGTTCCCGCCGGAGACCTCGGCGATGACGTCGCCTTCCGTCCGCTGCGGGAGCACCGCGCGGGCCCTCGGACTCGTCCGGACGGTGGCGGTCCCGGCCCTCGCCGGGTGCGGCATGGGCCGGTGGCGGGGCCGGACGCTCGACGACGTCGCCGGGACGGACCCGGCGGCCCTGTCCCTGTGGCTGAGCGACCCGGCCGCCGCACCGCACGGCGGGGAATCCGTCCGGGACCTCCGGGTCCGGGTCGGCGCCTGGCTCGACGCCCTCCGGGCCGAGCCGTCCGGGCGCGTCGTGGCCGTGGTCGAACCCGATGTCGTCCGTGCCGCGGTGGTGCACGCCCTCGCCGCCGGCGACGCCGCCTTCTGGCGGATCGACGTCCGTCCGCTCACCGTCACGGAGTTCAGCGGCCGGGCCGGACGGTGGAACGTGCTGAGCGGCCGGCCGCTGGAATCCGGTACGGGCGGGGAGAGCCGGCCGAGAGCCCCGGACGGCCACGCCTCCTGAGCGCCTCCGGGCCGCCACCTCGCGCCACGGCACGGCGACGCCTCCGCGCGGCGGTCCGCCGTACCCGGTGGCCCCCGGACTCCCGGCTCCACCGGCCTCCCTCTCCGGAGCGTCTCATTCCATGGTCCACGGAGTGGACGGTGCTCGTCGTCGAGCGATCCGGCCCCTACTCTGGTCGGGCAGCTGGTTCGCCCCGTCCGCCAGGCGGGAGGCGTCGCAAGAGGGAACCCGGTGGGAATCCGGGACTGCCCCGCAGCGGTGAGCGGGAACGACCGCCGTCATACGCACTGGGACCACGAAACCCTGGGAAGCGACGGCCAGTAGGTGTCCTCCATGAGGAGGGCGTGCCCGCGAGTCCGAAGACCTGCCCGTTGCCCGCACGCGGACGATTCCGCGCGCGGACATTCCGGTGACCTCGTGGGCGGGTCGGCGTACACAGCGAGCGGCACGCACGGTCTTCTTCCGTGACCTGGTCCGCGCGTTCTGTCGTTCCCTTCGCGTCCACGTCTCGTCATCCGGGATGTTTCTGGACACATCTCGCGAAGGAGAGTCTCCGTGACCACCACGTCCGCAGCCGCGGCAGCACGCGCCACCGTGTACGGCTACCCCCGCCAGGGCCGCAACCGCGAACTCAAGAAGGCGATCGAGGGGTACTGGAAGGGCCGCGTCACCCCCGACGCCCTCCGGACGGCCGCCGCCGAGTTGCGCCGTTCGAACTGGCAGCAGCTCGCCGAGGCCGGCATCACCGAGGTGCCCACCGGCGACTTCTCCCTCTACGACCACGTCCTGGACACCAGTGTCATGGTCGGGGCCGTCCCCGCGCGCCACCGCGCCGCCGTCGAGACGGACCCGCTCGACGGGTACTTCGCGATGGCGCGCGGCACCCAGGACGCGCCGCCGCTGGAGATGACCAAGTGGTTCGACACCAACTACCACTACCTCGTCCCCGAACTCGGCCCCGACACCGTCTTCACCGCCGACTCCTCCAGGCAGGTCGCGGAACTGCGGGAGGCCCTCTCCCTCGGCCTGGCCGCCCGCCCCGTCCTCGTCGGCCCCGTCACCTACCTGCTGCTGGCCAAGCCCGCCCCCGGCGTCGCCGCCGACTTCGAGCCGCTCACCCTCCTCGACCGGCTCCTGCCCGTCTACGCCGAGGTCCTCGCCGACCTGCGCGCGGCGGGCGCGGAGTGGGTCCAGCTCGACGAGCCCGCCCTGGTCCAGGACCGCACCCCGGCCGAGCTGAACGCCGCCGCCCGCGCCTACCGCGACCTGGGCGGCACCGCCGACCGTCCCCGGCTCCTCGTGGCCTCCTACTTCGACCGCCTCGGCGACGCCCTCCAGGTCCTCGCCGCCGCCCCGGTCGACGGTCTCGCCCTCGACTTCACCGGCGCCGCCGCCGCCAACCTCGACGCCCTCGCCGCCGTCGGCGGCCTGCCCGGCAAGCGGCTCGTCGCCGGCGTGGTCGACGGCCGCAACGTCTGGATCAACGACCACCAGAAGTCCCTCGCCGTCCTGGGCACCCTGCTGGGACTGGCCGGACGGGTCGACGTCGCCGCCTCGTGCTCCCTGCTGCACGTGCCCCTCGACGCCGCCGCCGAACGCGACGTCGATCCGCAGATCCGGCGCTGGCTCGCCTTCGCCCGGCAGAAGGCGGCCGAGGTCGCCACCCTCGCCCGCGGCCTCACCCGGGGCCCCGGGACCATCGCCGCCGAACTCGCCGCCAACCGCGCCGATCTCGCGTCCCGCGCCGGCTCCTCCGTCACGCACGACCCCGCCGTCCGTTCCCGTACCGCCGCCGTCACCGAGGCCGACGGGCGCCGCTCCCTGCCCTACGCCGAGCGTTCCGCCGCGCAGCGCGCGCGGCTGCGCCTTCCCGCCCTGCCGACGACCACCATCGGCTCGTTCCCGCAGACCGACGAGTTGCGCGCGGCCCGCGCCGATCTCCGGGCGGGCCGCATCGACACCGCCGGGTACGAGGCCCGCATCGGGGCCGAGATCGAAGAGGTGATCTCCTTCCAGGAGAAGACCGGGCTCGACGTCCTGGTCCACGGCGAGCCCGAACGCAACGACATGGTGCAGTACTTCGCCGAGCGGCTGACCGGGTACGTGGCCACCCGGCACGGCTGGGTCCAGTCGTACGGCACCCGCTACGTCCGCCCGCCCGTCCTCGCCGGGGACGTCTCCCGCCCGGAGCCGATGACCGTGCGCTGGACGACGTACGCCCAGTCCCGGACCGAGAAGCCGGTCAAGGGCATGCTGACCGGCCCGGTCACCATGCTCGCGTGGTCCTTCGTCCGGGACGACCAGCCGCTGGGCGAGACCGCCCGGCAGGTGGCCCTCGCCCTGCGCGACGAGGTGAACGACCTTGAGGAAGCGGGCACTTCGGTCATCCAGGTCGACGAACCCGCCCTCCGCGAGACCCTGCCGCTGCGCGCCGCCGACCACGCCGCGTACCTCGCGTGGGCGACCGAGGCGTTCCGCCTCACCACCAGCGGTGTCCGGCCGGACACCCAGATCCACACCCACATGTGCTACGCCGAGTTCGGGGACGTCGTCCAGGCCATCGACGACCTCGACGCCGACGTCATCAGCCTGGAGGCCGCCCGCTCCCGCATGCAGGTCGCCGGCGAGCTGGCGGAGCACGGCTATCCGCGGGAGGCCGGTCCCGGCGTCTGGGACATCCACTCCCCGCGCGTCCCGAGCGCGGAGGAGGTCGCCGCGCTGCTCCGCGCCGGCCTGCGGGCCATCCCGGCCGAGCGGCTCTGGGTGAACCCCGACTGCGGCCTGAAGACCCGGGGTTGGGCCGAGACCCGGGTCTCCCTGGAGAACCTCGTCGCGGCCGCCCGCGAGGTCAGGGCCGGGACGGAGGCCCTCGGCGGCTGACGCCGCGACGGGCGCGGTCGAGCCGCGGGGGGACTCCTCCAGCGGAACGCCCCCGTCCTCCGCGCCCTCGCCTGCCGTCGAGCGGCACAGTCCTCGGTCCGCTCCCCGAAGCCGTGGATCCTCCGCCCTCACCGCTCGTGGGGGGGGGGCGCGTACCGCTCCGGCGCGTGCTCGGCTCCGCGGCGGGTGAGGGTACGGCGGCAGGCGGGGGCCGGCGGCGGGTGGGGGCCCGGCGGCGGCCCCCACCCTCGGGGTCAGGCTCCCCAGCGCAGCGCGACGGTGTCGCCGATGTTGATCGTCTTCTCGCGGAGGGCGGTGGCGTAGGAGGAGCCGTCGACGCTGACCTTCCAGGTGTTCGAGCCGCTGTTGGCCTTGCCGTTGACCGTGGTGATCGTGCCGGTTCCCGAGACGGGGCTCACACCCGTGACGCAGCCGGACGGGGCCGCGGCGCTCGTCGCGGCGGCGAGGACGTCCCCGAGGGTCGTGGTCGCCGCCGTCGGCGTGAAGGACACCGCGCACACCTTGAGGTTGCCGGAGCCGTCATCGACGGTCAGCGCCAGTCTGGTGGCGGTGCCCGCCGTGAAGGCCGCCTGGGCGACCCACTGCGGGGCGCCCGGAGTGACCGGGACCGGCGGGGCCGTGGTGAAGCCTCCTCCGGCGACCGCGCGCAGGGCGTCGATGGACGAGTAGGCGGAGGGCGCGGTGTCGGCGGGCTTGTACTTGAATCCGCCCGCCGGGTTGTACTGGTTGGCGATGAGGAAGTCGACGGGCGTCTTGCCGCTGAGCGTGGTGAAATCGGCCGACTGCGGGTTGATGCCACAGGCGTTGAGGCCCGCGACGCCCCAGCCGTTGGAGCTGGTGTTGACCCCGTACAGGGAGTTGAAGGCGCCGGAGGAGGCGACCAGTCTGCCCTTGAGGAAGTTCTTCGCCTGGACGACGTCGGTGTCCGTTCCGGGGACGCCGGAGGCGCACAGGGCGGCCATCGCGGCGCCGGTCATGTCGATGTCGCTCGCGGTGTTGAGGGCGGTGGGGTCGCCCTCCGCCTTCTGGTAGGTCCAGCCGCCGTCGTTGTGCTGGTTGGCGCGGAGCTTGGCGACGAGGGCGTCGGTGAGCGCCTGCGGGACGCGGGCGCCGCCGCTCTGGGTCTTGGCGCCGCCGAGCGCGAGGGCGGCGAAGACGGTGCCGTTGAAGTTCCCGGACGGGCCGAAGTAGCCGGGCTCGGCGGTCTGCCAGTACGCGTAGATATCGGCTATCAGGTTGCGGGAGGCCGAGACGCGGGCCGGGTCGATCCCGGCGGCGTACGCGTTCAGCGTGCCGCGCTCGTAGTCCGTGACGACCGGGGTCGCCGACGGCCACGCGGTCGTGGACAGCAGGTTCCGGTAGACGGTTCTCGCGTTCTTGGCGGTGTCGCCGCCGGGGGCGACGTCGACGACGGCGGTGCCGGCGGCGGCGAAGGCGCTGAACGCCCACTCGTTGGAGAGGCCGGATCCCGCATAGGAACCGTCCGCCGCCTGAAGGGACTTGAGGTAGGAGACGCCGTTGGTCCTGGATGTCGCGAGCTGCGCCGGGGTGGAGGTCGCGAGGGCGGGGAGCGTGCTGAGGACGACGGCGCCGAGCGCCGCGGGCACCGCGAGCGAGAGGCGGCGGAAGGTGCGGGAAAAGGACATGGCCTGCTCCTGGTTTCGGCGGACGCCGGCCACGCCGGTGCGGGCCTCTCGTCGCCGTGGCACAGCACGGCCGGGCACCGCCGGGGAGCCGCCGTCCGGAACGCGTGGTACGGCTTCGTGTACTGGCTCGCCGTATGGGCATTCGGGCTCGGAGCCGGCCTCCGCCGTCCCACACCGCTGCGCGTCAGCTCCGGATTCTCACCGGATTCCCCCATCTGGCAGCCCAGGACGCTACCCGAACAATCGGGGGACCGCCAGCGGCACCACGGGGAGCGGACCGTCGGGGCCTGCGCTCCCGGGGGGCCGGACACCACCTTGACGGCCCCGACTCATCCGTGTTGCACTCCCGCTGACAAGCAATCAGCACCAGGGGAAGCCGGTCGAACTCCGGCACTGACCCGCAACCGTAGACCCGGCCCGTCCGGGTGAGTCGGAATGCCTGGCGCTGGAACGCAGCACGAAGAACGCCGTCGCGGACTACGGCGTGGTCGTCACCGCCCCGCCATGGCCTTTTCCTCGCGGGGTGTACCGCCACGTACCCGGCCGCTCGGCAGAGACGAGGGGCAGCGGTGGGGACCGGACAACAGGCGAGACGGTGGTCGGGGACGGGACGGCGCGCGCTGTCCGTCCTGACGGCCGCCCTTCTGACGCTCGGTGCGGGTCTGGCCCACCTCACGGCGGCACCCCCGGCGAGCGCCGACCCGATCGAGAGGTGCACCCGCACGAACGGCGCCATCGTCGCCGTCGACTTCGGTCACTGGGGCGGCCCGGTGGTGCGCGGCTGCGACACCACCCCCACGACCGGCTACGAGCTGCTGCGCGACGCCGGGTTCAGCACGGCGGGCACGGAGCACGACGGCCCCGCCTTCGTCTGCCGCCTGGGCAACAGCGCCTTCAACGGCGGCAGGCAGTACCCCACCCCGGTTGAAGATTCCTGCGTCCTCACTCCGCAGGCCACCGCCTACTGGTCGTACTGGATCGCCTCTCCCGGCCAACGCAAGTGGACCTACAGCCCGTTGGGTGCCATGTCGCGCACGCTCAAGCCGGGCGACGTGGACGCCTGGGTGTTCGGCGGCACCGACATCGGCGGCACCAAGGGCAGGCCGTCGTTCACGCCCGACGACGTCCGCGCGGACGGAGGCGACCCGCCGGACCCGGCCGACCCGCCCGCGCCGGACGTGCCTCCGGGCTCGGTCGACCTGCCCGCCGCGGCCCGCTGGCTCGCCGGACGCCTGACGAACGGGCAGCGCGTCGTCGGCGACGGCGACACCGCGCCGAACTACCCCGCCACCACCGAGGTCGCCTACGCGCTCGCCCCGCTCGACGACGGGGCTCCCGCGGCCCGGCGGATCGCCGACTTCCTCGGCCGGCCCGAGCACACCGACGCCTACGCCTACCCCGCCGGGAAGGACGAGGCCCCCGACGTCACCGCCGCCGCCCGCCTCGCCCTCGTCGCCGAGGCCACCGGCGGGGACCCCCGGAACTTCGGCGGCCACGACCTCCTCGGCGACCTCCTGGCGAACGTCTGCCCCAGCGGCTCCGACGCCCCGCAGCCGGTGCCCGGATGCGCGAGCGCGGGCGACTTCCGTACGACCGGGCAGACCGAGGGCCAGACCCTGGCCGTGATCGCGCTACTGAACGGAGGCGTCACCCCACCGGCCGAGTCGGTGGCACGGCTGGCCCGACTCCAGTGCGACGACGGCGGGTTCCCCAGCTTTCTGCTCCTGGACGGCCAGGTCTGCGAGAGCGAGGCCCCGACCACCGCACTCGTCGCCCTCGCGCTCCAGCGCGCCGGCGGCCACACCCCCGTGGTCACCAAGGCCCGCTCCTCGCTGAAGAAGGCCCAGTTCAAGACCGGAGCCTGGCCGGCCGCCTCGTACAGCGTCCCGGGCAGCGCGTACGCCACCGGATGGGTGTCCCAGACGCTCCGCGCCCTGGGCGACCGGGCCCACGCGGACACGGCGGTCTCCTGGCTCTCTCGCCAGCAACTCCCCGGCGGCGGCTTCGCCTTCGAGGAAGGGACCACGGACCCGCTGCTCTACGCCACCACCGCGGCCGTCATCGCCGGAGCGAAGAGCGACCTCGTGACGCTCACGACGAAGGAGCCCGACCCGCCGACGACGCCCCCGACCACGCCCCCGACGGGCCCCACCACTCCCCCGGCCGGTGAGGGACCCGACCTCGCGAAGGGTTCGGCCTACCTCGCCGACCGCGAGCGCCTGATCCAGGGCCGGTACTACGAGGGCAGCCCCCGCTTCGCCGACTACGGCCTGACCATCGACGGCGCCTACGCCCTCGCCGCCACCGGCCACGACAACACCACCCTGCGCAGCATCGTCGACTTCCTCGACAAGGGCGGCAAGGACGCCTCGGGACGCGGTGTCCACGACTGGACCAAGATCGGGACGAAGTACGCCGGGGGCGGGTTCATCGGCAAGACCGCGGTGCTCGCCGAGTCCGTGGGCCGCGACCCCCGGAACTTCGGCGGGAAGGACCTGATCGCCGCGCTCGCCGAGGGCACCTGCGCGGCCGCGACCCCGGCCGAGCCCCGCAAGTGCGCGGGCAAGGGCAACTACACGTATGCCACCTCGGTCTTCTCCCAGTCGCTCGGCGTCATCGCCCAGCTCCGGGCGGGCGAGACAGCCGCCGCGGCCGAGCCGGTCGGCTACCTGAAGAGCCTCCGCGACCCGTCGACGGGCGCCTGGCCCAGCCTGATCGGGGAGCCGAGCGACATCGAGGTCGACTCGACCGCGATGGCCGCCATGACCCTGGACCTGCTGCCCGACGCCGACTCCCAGGCGTCCGTGGACCGGGCCCTCGCCTGGCTCGCCGGCCGGCAGCTTCCCGACGGCGGCTTCCCCGGCGCCGCCGGAAACTCCGTGAACTCGGCGGCGCTGGCCGTCCAGGGACTCTCGCTGGACGCCGGAAAGTACGGGGACCAGATCGCGAAGGCCAGAAAGTTCCTGGCCTCGCAGCAGAACAAGGACGGCGGATTCAACGTGATCAAGGGTGGTCAGCCGGGCTCGGACGTCCGCGCCTCCACCCAGGCGGTCGGCGGCGCCACCGGCATCTCCTTCGGCGTGCTGACGCGGGACATGAGCGGCACCACCCCGAAACCGGTCCCGAGCATCACCGGGCAGCCGGGTACCTCGACACCCGTGATCATCACCCCGGGCGAGGACGGCACTGGCTCCGGTTCCGCCGGAGGCCAGGGAAGCGGCACGGGAAGCGGCGGTAGCCTCGCCGCGACCGGCTCCCAGGTCACCGGCCTCGCCATCGCGGCCGCCCTCCTCGTCCTCGCCGGCTGGGGCACGACCCGTGCCGCACACAGGCGCCGCCGCGAGACCGACGGCGGCCGGGCGTGACCGCCCGCCCGGGGCCCCGCGCCCTCGCCCGTACGACGGCCGCGCTGGGGCTCACCGTGGCGGCCTTCGCCGGCACCACGGCCCCGGCCGGGGCCGCCCCCCAGCCGATGGGGCGGTGCACCACCTCGTCCGGCGCCGTGCTCGCCGTCGACTTCAGCCACTGGGGCGGGCCGGTCTACCGCTCCTGCGGCACGACGCCCACCACCGGGTACGAACTCCTCAACCAAGGCGGCTGGCGAACCACCGGCACGGGCCACGACGGTCCCGCCTTCATCTGCCGCATCGGCTACAGCGGCCACCAGGGCGGCAAGCAATACCCGACACCCCAGCAGGACGACTGCGTCCTGACCCCGCCCGCCTCCGCGTACTGGTCGTACTGGCACGCCGACCCGGGCCAGGACACCTGGACGTACAGCCAGCTCGGCGCCATGCTCTACAAACCCAAGCCCGGCAGCGTCGACCTGTGGATCTTCGGCGGCACGAACATCGAGGGCACCCAGGGACGGCCCACCGTCACCCCCGACCAGCTGCGCGCCAAGAACACGAAACCGACCGGCGGCGGCAAGCCCGCGCCCCGCGACACCCGGACCGCGGCCCCGCTGCCGCCGAACGTCGACACCGGGCCCGCCCCGGAGGACCCGCCGCCGTCCGACCGGACCGCTCCCCCCACGCCCTCCCGCCCGGTCCCGGTAAGCCCGACCACGTCGAAGAGCCCTTCGCCGACTCCGTCGAAGAGCGCCGTCCCGACACCGTCCGTGACTCCGTCGACGACGACCGGCTCCCCGACCGTGGCCGCCTCAGGCCCCCGGGTGGTCGACGCGGCACCGGCAGCGGACGCGGCCCATGACACCGGCTCGTGGGTGCCCGCCGTCGTCACCGGGGCCCTGGGCCTGCTGATCGGCGCCGCCGCCGTGCTCGCGGCCAGGCGCCGCCGTACGGAGTAGCCGCGTGGTCCGCATCCCCGAGACGGCCGCCCGGCCGTCCGCGCCCGGCCCCGCGCCGGACGCGGGCGGCCGCCGGCTGCCCCGCACCCTGCACCCGGTCGCCTGGTGGATCTGGGCGCTGGCCCTCGCCACCGCCGTGAGCCGCACCAACAACCCGCTGCTGCTGTTCCTCGTGCTCGCGGTCCTCGGCCACGTCATCACCATGCGCCGCACCGAGGCCCCCTGGGCACGCGGCTTCAAGTACTACCTCTACCTGGCGCTCACCGTCGTCGCGATCCGGGTGGTGTTCCGCGCGGTCTTCGCCACCGGGATCACCCCCCACGACCACTTCCTCTTCTCCCTCCCTCACCTCCCCACCCCGGACTGGTACGCGGGCATCCAACTCGGCGGACCCGTCTCGCTGGAGGCGCTGCTGTCCGCCGCGACCGACGGGCTCCGGCTGGCGTGCATGCTCTGCTGCATCGGCGCCGCCAACACCCTCGCCAACCCCAAGCGGGCGCTGCGCGTCCTGCCCGGCGCGCTGTACGAACTCGGCGTGGCCGTCACCGTCTCCCTCAGCGTGGCGCCCCAACTGGTCCAGAGTGTCCAGCGGGTTCACCGGGCACGACGTCTGCGCGCCGGACGGTCCAAGGGCCTGCGCGCTCTGCGCGGCATCATCGTCCCCGTCCTCGAAGACGCCCTGGAACGCTCCCTGCGCCTCGCCGCGGCGATGGACTCCCGCGGCTACGGGCGGGCCGGAACGGCCACCCGCCGCTCGCGCCGGGCCACCGGTGCCCTGATGCTGCTCGGCATGTGCGGCCTGTGCGCGGGGGCGTACGGACTCCTCGACGCCACCGCGCCCGTGCTCCTCGGCTTCCCGGCACTCGGGGCCGGCGGGGTCCTGTGCGTGGCGGGGCTCCGCCTGGGCGGGCGCCGGGTCACCCGGACCGCCTACCGCCCCGACCCGTGGCGGGCCGCCGAGTGGGCCGTGGCCGGCTGCGGCGTCCTGTCCGCGGTGCTCCTCTTCAGCAACGCGGGCTTCAACGCCGCTGAACTGAACCCGTCCGTCTACCCGCTCGGCTGGCCCACGCTCCCGCTGGTCCCGGCCGCCGCGATCCTCCTCGCCGGGGCCGCCGGATTCCTGGCCCCGCCTCCCAGCCCGCCGGCCCGTCCGGCCGTCCCCGCGCAGCGCGCCGAGGAACTCACGTGATCACCTTCGACCAGGTCACCGTCCACTACGAGGACACGGCCGAGCCCGTGCTCCGCGATGTGAACCTGACGGTGGAGGAGGGCGAGCTCTGCCTGGTCGTCGGCCACACCGGCGTCGGCAAGTCGACCCTCCTCGGCGCCGTCAACGGCCTCGTGCCGCACTTCACCGGCGGCACCCTCCACGGCCGGGTCACCGTCGACGGCCGGGACACCGCCGACCATCCGCCGCGCGAACTCGCCGATGTCGTGGGCGTCGTGGGCCAGGATCCGCTGGACGGCTTCGTCACCGACACCGTCGAGGAGGAACTCGCCTACGCGATGGAGCAGTTGGCGGTTCCTCCGGCCACCATGCGCAAGCGCGTGGAGGAGACCCTCGACCTGCTGGGTCTCGCCGACCTGCGCCACCGGGCCCTCCACGAACTCTCCGGCGGCCAGCAGCAGCGGGTCGCCATCGGCTCCGTCCTCACCGCACACCCCCGCGTCCTGGTCCTCGACGAGCCGACCTCCGCACTGGACCCGACGGCCGCCGAGGAGGTCCTGGCCGCCGTCACCCGGCTCGTCCACGACCTCGGCGTCACCGTGCTGCTCGCCGAACACCGCCTGGAGCGGGTCGTCCAGTACGCCGACCGCGTCCTCCACCTCCCCGGCGACGGCCGCGTCGTGTCGGGCCCTCCCGCCGAGATCTTCCGCACCTCCTCGATCGCTCCGCCCATCGTCGAACTCGGCCGGAGCGCCGCCTGGTCCCCGCTGCCCCTGTCCGTCCGCGACGCCCGGCGTGCCGCGGCTCCGCTCCGCGCCCGGCTGGGCGGGACCCTTCCCCCGCCGGTACGGCCTGCCCCGGACACGGACGCGCCGGACCTGCTGAGGGCACGCGGCGTCACCGTGACCCACCGGGGCGTCCCCGCCGTCCGGGAGGTCGGCATCGACCTGCGCGGCGGGGAGGTCACCGCGCTGATGGGCCGCAACGGCTCCGGCAAGTCCTCCCTGCTGTGGGCCCTCCAGGGCTCCGGCCCCCGCAAGGCGGGCTCGGTCTCCGTCGGAGAATCCGGGACCTCCGCGCGGGACCCCGGGAAGGTCTCGGCCACCGAGGCCCGCCGTCTCGTCGGCCTGGTCCCGCAGACCCCCACCGACCTCCTCTATCTGGAAAGCGTCGGGCAGGAACTCGCCCAGGCCGACTCCGAGTCCGCCGTCGGGGCCGACGGGGTCCCGGCCCGCGCCGTTCTGGACCGGCTCGCTCCCGGCATCCCCGACAGCACCCACCCCCGCGACCTGTCCGAGGGGCAGAAGCTCGCCCTCGTCCTGGCGATCCAGCTCGCCGCCGCCCCTCGGGTCGTGCTCCTCGACGAGCCCACGCGCGGGCTCGACTACCGGGCCAAGGGCGCGCTGATCGACATCGTCGACGGTCTCGCGTCCGAAGGGCGCGCGGTCGTCATCTCCACCCATGACGTGGAGTTCGTCGCCCGGGCCGCCGACCGCGTGGTCGTCATGGCCGAGGGGGACGTCGTCGCCGACGGCGCCACCGGCGACGTCATCGTCGCCTCCCCCGTCTTCGCGCCGCAGACGGCGAAGATCCTCGCCCCGCTGCCCTTCCTCACCGTGGACCAGGTGGCCTCGGTCCTCGCCGCCCCGCACGAAACGGCCCCCGACGCGTGAGCGCCTCGCCCGCCGCGATCCGGCTCCGCCCCCGGGCCGTGGCCGTCATCGCCATGGCGGCCTTCCTGGGCGTCGTCGCGTTCTTCTGGCCCTTCCTCGTCGCACCCGGGAAGTTCGGCTCGAACTACGCCCCGCCCCTGATCTTCGGCGTCCTGCTCGTCGTCGTGCTCTGCGTGGTGGTCTCGGAGATCGCCGAAGGCGGCATCGACTCGAAGGCCCTGGCGATGCTGGGCGTCCTCTCCGCCGTCAACGCCGCGATCCGTCCGCTCGGGGCGGGCACCGCCGGCATCGAGACCGTGTTCTTCATCCTCGTGCTCGCGGGCCGCGTGTACGGTCCGGCCTTCGGATTCACCCTGGGCTGCACCTCCCTGTTCGCGTCCGCGCTCATCACCGGCGGCGTCGGGCCCTGGATGCCGTACCAGATGTTCGGCTGCGCCTTCGTCGGCATGCTCGCGGGCTTCCTGCCGAGGGCCACGGGCCGCCGGGAGGTCGCCCTGCTCGCGGTGTACGGATCGCTCTCGGGCTATCTGTTCGGCTTCCTCCTGAACCTCTCCTTCTGGCCCTTCTCGCTCGATCCGAACAGTTCGATCGCCTATCTTCCCGGGCTGCCGTTCACCGAGCAGTTCCAGCGCTACCTCGCCTTCGACCTGGCGACCTCGCTCGGCTGGGACACCGGCCGCGCCGTCACCAATCTCGTCGCCATCGTCCTGGCCGGCCCCGCCGTCCTCACCGTCTTCCGCCGCGCCGCCCGCAAAGCCCGTTTCCAGGCCCCGGTCCGGTTCTCCGGCCGGGACGCGGGCCGGGGCCGCGCGACCGGTTGATCCACGCTCCACGAACCGATCCCCCCATCGAGAGGAACCCCATGCGTACTCCCCTGCTCCGCCGCGCCGCCGTCACCACCACGGCCCTCGGTCTCGCCCTGACCACCGCCCCCGCGGTGGCCCAGGCCGAGGCCCCGGCGGCGTTCACGAACGCGCCGGTGAGAGTCACCGTCACCGTCCAGGGCCCGGACGGTCTGCTCTTCCAGAAGAAGATCTTCACCTGGGGCCACGACGTCACGACCGCCACCGGCGGCACCCACGCCTGCGACGGCACCAACGGCGGCGCCCACGCCACGAAGGTGCCCACCCCGACGGCCGCCCTCGACCACGCGGCCAAGCGGAACGGCTTCACCTGGGACGGTGCCTGGTACGGCTCCTTCGACGACTACTCCGTCGACACCGTCAAGGGCGTCAGCGGCGGCGGCTCCGCCTACTGGAGCATCGAGGTGAACGGCGTCCCGACCCCGGTCGGCGGCTGCCAGTTCGAGATAGAGAACGGCGACCTGGTCTCGTTCACCTGGACGTCCTTCTGACCGACGGCGCGGCGCGGGCGGCTCCGGCCGGCGGTACTCCCGCCGGCCGGAGCCGCGTAGGCTCGGCACGCAGCTGGTTCGCCCCGTCCGCCAGGCGGGAGGCGTCGCAAGAGGGAACCCGGTGGGAATCCGGGACTGCCCCGCAGCGGTGAGCGGGAACGACCGCCGTCACACAGCACTGGGCCCGACGCACTGGGCCTGGGAAGCGACGGCCAGTAGGAGTCTCGTACGACGAGACGCGCCCGCGAGTCCGAAGACCTGCCCGCTGCCCGCACGCCGACACCCATGGCGTACGGAACAGCCCTGCCGCGACTCGCGAAGGAGAGTTGACGTGGCCGATCCCACCGTCACCAGCCCCGCCCCCGCTTCCCGTCCCGCCAAGACCCCGGACGACTCCCGGGTGGTGCTCGCCCACATCATGAGCGAGCACGACACCAATCTGTACGGCACCATCCACGGCGGCGTGATGATGAAACTCATCGACGACGCGGCCGCCGCCGCGGCCGGCCGGCACGCCGACGGGCCCGCCGTCACCGTCTCGGTCGACCGGATGACCTTCCTCTCCCCGGTACGGGCCGGGGACCTGCTCAGCGTCGAGGCCGGGCTCGAACGGGCCGGCCGGACCTCGATGACGGTCGGGGTGCGGGTGACCGCCGAGCGGTGGAACCACTCGGGCCCGGCGACCGAGGTCGCCACCGCGTTCCTCACCTTCGTCGCCGTCGACGCCGACGGGGCTCCTCGTCCCGTGCCCGCGCTCCACGTGACGCTGCCCGGCGTGACCCGCGTCTGATCCGGCCGGGAAGCGACCGGGACGACGCGGTCGACGAGGAAGTGCCGCGTCCCGCGGTCCGCTCCCGGCTCGGGCATCCCGGGCCCCCGCTCCACCGGGCCGACGAGCCGGTGGGGCGGGGCCCGGTCAGGAGGAGAGGCGGGTCAGGGCCGCGGTGGCGAGGCCCTTGACGGCGGACGGGGAGGCCGTGGGACCGCCCGTGAGTTCGACGACGGCGACCCTGGTGCCGCTGCGGAGGACCGCGACGCCGCCGGAGACGGTGCCGTCGCCGGAGTAGGACGTGTACCAGTGGCCGGTGCCGCCGCTGACGGTGAGGGTGTGGGCCGCGCCATAGTACCAGTGGCCGGCCGGCTCGTCCTGGCAGTCCCGTACCAGCGCGTCGAGCTTCTTCTCGTAGGCGCGCGCCGTGCTGCCGGTGGCCGCGCTCGCGGCCGACTCGGTCAGCAGGCCGTCGGCGACGGCGGTCCAGGTCACCGACGCGTACGCGGTGGCCCCGCCCCCGGTCAGACCGCGCATCGTCTCCTCTCCCGAACACGCCGAGAGCCCCTGGCGCCCGGCCAGTTCCACGGTCGCGCCGACCGGGACGAGGCCCTGCCGGACGAGGTCCCCGCTCTGGAGGAGCGCGGCGGAGCCGAGTGCGGGCGCGGTGGCCGCGGCGGCGGTACGGTGCGCGGTGCCCGGCGCGCCCCCGTGGGCGTCGGCCGACGGGACGCCCACGACGCCGACCGCGGCCAGCGCGGCGATGAGGCAGGCCGCGGCGGCGGCGCGGTCGCGGCGGGCGGGCTGGCGGCGGGCGGTCCGGTTCTCGGTCATCTGGGTCTCCCCCTGCTGGTCGGGACGCCTGCTGCGTCCTCGTACAACCGGGGAGATGCCGCCGGGGGACGGAATGTTGGAGCCGTCGGCCGCTGTTTCACAGCTGTGACAGAGCGGTCCTGACGACGCGGGACATCGCGTCCGTGCCCAGGCAGGCGTCGACCTCCAGCACCCCGTAGTGACTGCCGCTGCGGAGGACGGCGATGCCGCCGCAGGGCTCCTCGCCCTCGGGCGCCCTGCCGCTGGTGTTGAGCGCGCCTCCGTACATGCCCATCCAGCTCGCGCTGACGTCGGGGGCGAGGTCCATGGTCGTGATCCTGCCGTAGACCCAGTGGCCGGCGGTCTCCTCCTGGCAGGGCACCTCTTCGAGCAGCAGGCGCTGGGCGTAGTTCTGCGCCAGGGCGGGGCTCTGGGCCTCGGCGACGACCTCGCGGGCGATCTGGTCGGCGGGGTCCAGTGCCACGGTGGGGTCGGACGGGCTGGTACGGGTCCCGGTCATCAGCCCGCGGAAGTGGGCGCCGGGCCCGCCCAGCGTCTCGGTGAGCGTCTTCTCCCCGGTACAGGCGGCGTTGGCGTACGCGCCGTCGCCGTAGCGGTCCCTGGTGTGGATCTTCCCGGTGACGCCGACCGCGCCGAACGCGGCGGGGCCGAGCAGATCGGCGGCCGTCACCGGTCCGGTGGCGCCCTTCGGCGGGGCGGAACCGAAGACCGGGGGCGCGGAGGACGAGGCGGGGGCGCCGGCCGTCGTGGGGGCGGGAGCGCCGGCCGTCGCGGACGCGGGGGCCTCCCGTGCCGCCGGGGGTGCGGTGCCGTGCGGCGGCGGCAGGACGAGACGGCCGACCACCAGGCCGCACGCGGCGGCCCCCACCAGGGCGGCGACGGCGGACCGGGGCCGTACGGTCGCACGGCCGCGCCCCGCCGGGGGCTCGCTGTTCACCGACCGCCGGCCATGCGTTCGCGCATGAAGCGCCGCGCCTGGTGGATGCGGTCCTTCACGGTGCCCAGCGGGGCGTCCAGCTCGTCGGCCACCTGCGCGTAGGTCAGGTCGCCCAGGTCGCGCAGCACGAAGGACTCCACCAGGGTGGGGTGCTGCCGCTCCATCGCGCCGAGCGCCTCCATCAGGTCGAGCCGGGTCCCGGCGATGACGCTGGTGCTCCGGGGGTCCAGGTGCTCGGGCAGTTCGGCGTGGCTGTCCTCGGCGCGCCGGCGCATCGAACGGTACGTGGACCGGGCGGCGTTGGACGCGATCACCGTCACCCAGCCCAGGAAGGAGCCCCGGCCGCCGTACGCGCCCAGGTTCGTGCTGATGGAGAGCAGCGCGTCCTGCGCGGCCTCCTCGGCGTCGGCGTGGTGCGGCAGGAAGCGGGAGCAGCGGCGCAGCACCACCGGCCGGAGCTTGGCCAGCAGGTACTCCTCCGCCGCCGCGTCGCCCGCCCGAGCGGCCGCCACGAGCCGTTCCAGTTCGTCTTCTTCGAACACCAGGAGTCCCCGCCCCGTCCTTGTCACGTCCCCCGCGCCGAACAGGTGTTTCCCGTCCCCCGTCGGTTCCGGCAGAATGCTGCCACATGCGCAGGCTCGGCCGTTACCTTCTCCTGGACCGGCTCGGAGCGGGCTCCTTCGCGACGGTCTGGAAGGCCTACGACCCGGAGCTCGACACCGAGGTCGCGGTAAAAGTGCTGGCCGAGAACTGGGCCGTCAACGCGGACGTGCGCGAGCGGTTCCTGGCCGAGGCGAGGCTCCTGCGCCGGATCGCCAGCCCGCGGGTGGTCCGGGTGCACGACGTCGGGGTGCAGGAGGACCGGCCCTACTTCGTCATGGACTACGTGCGCGGCGGCACCCTGGCCGACCGGGTCGGGCGCTGCACTCCGCAGGAGGCGCTGCGGCTGGCCGCGGAGGCGGGCTACGCGGTCCAGGTCCTGCACGAGGCGGGCGTGGTGCACCGGGACGTCAAGCCGTCCAACCTGCTGCTCGCCACCGGCTCCGAGCCCGCCGCGGTGCTGGTGGCGGACCTGGGCAGCGCGAAGCAGATGGCCGACGCGTCCGGGCTGACGGTGACCACGGGCACGCCCGCGTACATGGCGCCGGAACAGGCCTTCCAGACCGGCGGGTTCGACGGGAGGGCCGACGTGTACGCGCTGGCCGTCGTGACGTACGAACTCCTCACGGGGCAGAAGCCGTTCGGTCCGGGCGGACGCGCCACGGCCCTGATGACCGACCACCCGGCGGCGCCGACGCTGCCCGCGCTGCCGGCCGGCGGGGAACTGCCTCCGGAGGTGGCCCTGCTGCTGCGGACGGCGATGTCCGTCGAACCGGCGGACCGGCCGAGCACCGCACAGGCCTTCGCGGACGCCCTGCTGGCACCGGCCCCGCAACTCCGCCCCCGGCCCCGGGAACGGCGCCCCGGACGGCTCACCCCGCGCGAGGTCTGCCTGGCATCGGGCGCGGTCTTCACGACGACGACCCTCCTGAGCTGGCTGCTCCGCTGAATCCGGCCCCGCCGCTCAGCCCCCGACGACCGGCAAAGGAGGCCCGTCCCCGGTGACGAGACGGACCCGCGCGGTCCATGACCGGGGCTCCGAGGGCGGCTCCAGGTCATCCGTCTCGTCGGCCACAGGTGTGGCCTCCGCGTCGTACAGGTCGACGACGCAGGCGCGCGCCGTCGCGGACCGCTCGGCCCGAGCACCCACGCGGTCGCGCGTCATCGGGGTTGCGCGCCACCGGGGTTCAGCCCGAGCGGGACGCGTGCCGGAGTCAAGGGTCCGGCCTCCAGGTGAGCGGCGATGCGCGCGATCGTCCCGGTGTTGTCCTCGAACAGATGCGCCTGCATGCCCGCCGCTCGGGCGGCCTCGACGTTGGCTGCGGCGTCGTCCACGAAGAGGCAGTTCTCCGGCTCCACCTCCAAGTCGGCGCAGATCGCTTCAAAGGCGCGCCGGTCGGGCTTCTCGATCCCGATCTCGTGCGAGTAGACGATCCGCTCGACCAGTTCGTCGAAGCGGTACAGCGCCGTCTCCCGCTCCCTGGCCCCGACGAAGCTGTTGCTCAGGATGCCCAGCCTGCATCGGCCCCGTAGCCCCCGCACGTAGGCGATGAGTTCCTCGTTCGGCGTGCCCAGATACTCCGCCCAGAGGTCGGCCATGAAGGCTTCGACCTGGTGAGCGTCGAGGCCCAGGCGTGATGCCGCTTCCCCCTGCACGTCGTGTTCGCTGATGTGCCCCACGCTTCCGGCACGCCACACGTCGCGCATCCGCTCGTGCAGGGTGCCCTTCGGCAACCCCAGCCGTTCTTCCCAGCGCTGCCCCCATCCGGTTTCCGGCGTGATCTCCAACACGCCGCCGATGTCGAGAATGACGCACGTCTCGGCCACCCGAACTCCCCCTCTTCGTTCCGCCCGGCCCCGGATGATCGCATCGTTTCACGCCCGGTTCTCCACCAGCGGTTTTCGCCCGATGGGCCGGGTCCGGAGGATGGCCGGAGTCGGTGAGCCCGCCGTCGCCGTGACCGAGCCGGGGGACAGACGCTCAAGATTCTTGGCGAGATGACCGGAAGGGTGACGGACCTGCTCGTCATGGCTCTGACGGTGGGGGCGCGGGGCTGGGCGGCGGCATGGCCGTCCTCGTATCCGCTCTCAAGCACCGCCGGGCGACCGCGGCCTGACGGGGTCCTGTCCCCGCACCGGCGGCGGGGCGGGCGTCCCGCCCGAAGCACCAGCGTCTGCGCGGCCCTTGTGTTCGCCACGGCCGTTCTCTCCTCTGACCGGCAGCGCCTGGTGGGGGGCCTTCCCTTGTCGGAGCCGGTTGTTAAGGTCGGGACTTCGATCAGCAGATCGATTCAACTCCTGGAGCACGTCGGAGCGGCAGCACACACGGGGAAGGGGTCTGATGGCCTGGGAAGAGTGGGAACAGCTCAAAGCGGAGACCCCGGATCGGTCCTCCACCGCGATGCAGCTGAATCGGGTGCCCGACGAGCGGGACCCGGGTGGTGGCCCTCCCGGCGGCGACCTCAAGGTCAGTCAGCAGGATCTCGCCGCCGTCGGCGACGCGATCGATCACGTGCAGGACCGCTGAGAGAAGCAGTTGAAGGCGCTGCTCGACGTCTGTGCGCACATCTCGAACCACATGGACTTCACACAGAACGCGCACGCCGGCGACGAGCACTGCATCTACGGCGTCGTGAGCAGCATCTCGGCCCTGGACGAGGGCTTCGCGGAGAGGACCCGGCGCACGAGGGCTACTCCAAGGACCACGGCGTCTACTCCGAGATCGGCGCCTCCGCCAACGACGGAAACAAGAAGGCCGAAGGCATCGCAGGAGATCAGTGATGAGCACGAACACCCGCCGCCTCGCTGCGGCGCATCTGGCCGGCGGCCTCGCGGCCTCCCTCACGGGATGCGGCGACGGACGCGAGTACACGGTGCCCGAGGCAGCCTGCGGAGTCCCCTTGGACGAGAAGAAGCTCGACCCGTTCCTGGTCGACGGCAAGACGTTCAGGATCGTCGGTGACTCCCTCACCGACATGGGGAAGAAGGCCCAGGGACGCTGCGACCTCTCGGTCGACGACTGGCTGGTGGTCAGCTTCGAGGTCGACAAGGCCGACAAGCTCTACGACCCCATGGACGCATCGGAGAGCTTCCGTTTCGTCCACCCGGCGAAGGCGGAGAACCTGCCGTTCCCCGGCCTGGGCGCGGTGGGCGACCGCACCGCCATGATCAGTACGGAATGCGGCGGTCCTGAGGCGAACTACCTCGTCACCGAGGTCAGGCTCAGTACGAAGATCGAAGGCGATGTCGCCGAACGCCGCGAGAACATCGAAGCCTTCGCCGTGGACCTGGTGCCGAAGGTGAAGAAGGCACTTGGTTGTACCTCATGACGCGGGACGACCACGAGCCCGTGTTCGTGCGGAAGGGCCGCTGGGTCTACAACACGCGGAACCCCGTGGCCCGGATGCTGATGCTCGCGACCGTCGTCGGTCTGGCCGGCTTCTACCTCTACGTCTCCGACACCGGCCAGTGGAGCGAATCGGAGCTGCGCGACGCCGTCCACGAAGCCGCGCGCGACCTGGAGGCGCAGCCGCGGCGGGTCCACTTCGGCTACGACAGCATGATCAGGGACGCCATCGAGGCGACGGACGAGGGCCCCGTGGCCGACCTCGTCATCACACGCACCGGCAACGGCACCGGGAGCGGTGCGGCGGACGTTCCCGCGGAGGACAGCTTCGAGATCGGCGCCGCCCACATGTCCGAGACCTTCTGCATGCGGCTCTCTCCCCCCGAGCCGCCCCGCACCTGGGGAAACAGTGAAACCGTCCGTCTGAACGTGCGGGTCTCACCGGGCGACTGCTGAGACCGCCGCCAGGGCAGGAGGTTTCCGAGCGGTCGTCGACGCGGCTCGGTCCCTGACGGCCGCGACGCACCGGTGCGCGACCGCGCTCCCCGGCGGATAATCGCGCCATCACGCACACGTGCGAAGAGCACCCGGCCCGACCCGCCCCGACCTGCTGAAAGCCCGCTCAGCCACATGCCCGCCCGTCTCACCAGGAGGTATCCGTGAGGATGCTGATCAATGTGCCCGAGACCGTCGTCGCCGATGCCCTGCGGGGGCTTGCCGCCGCGCATCCCGAGTTGACCGTGGACGTCGAGCGGCGGGTCGTGGTGCGGCGGGACGCGCCGGTGGCGGGGAAGGTGGCGCTGGTCTCCGGGGGCGGGTCGGGGCACGAGCCGCTGCACGCGGGGTTCGTGGGGCCGGGGATGCTGGACGCGGCGTGTCCCGGGGAGGTCTTCACGAGTCCCGTTCCGGACCAGATGGTGCGGGCGGCGGCCGCGGTGGACAGCGGGGCGGGGGTGCTGTTCGTCGTGAAGAACTACACCGGTGACGTGCTCAACTTCGAGATGGCGGCCGAACTCGCCGAGGACGAGGGCGTCCGGGTCGCGAAGGTCCTCGTCGACGACGACGTGGCGGTGACCGACAGCCTGTACACGGCGGGGCGGCGCGGGACCGGGGCGACGCTGTTCGTGGAGAAGCTGGCGGGTGCCGCCGCCGAGGAGGGCGCGCCGCTGGAGCGGGTGGAGGCCGTGGCGCGGCGGGTGGTGGAGCGGTCGCGGTCGTTCGGGGTGGCGCTGAGCGCCTGTAGCACCCCCGCGAAGGGCGGGCCGACCTTCGATCTCCCGCCGGGCGAGCTGGAGTTCGGGGTGGGGATCCACGGCGAGCCGGGGCGGGAGCGGCGCGCCATGATGACGTCGGGGGAGATCGCGGAGGCCGCCGTCGACGCCGTGCTGGACGACCTGCGGCCCGCCGATCCGGTGCTGCTCCTGGTGAACGGGATGGGCGGCACGCCGCTGCTGGAGCTGTACGGGTTCAACGCCGAGGTGCGGCGGGTCCTGGCGGAGCGCCGGGTGCCGGTGGCGCGGACGCTGGTCGGGAACTACGTGACCTCGCTCGACATGGCGGGCGCCTCGGTGACGCTCTGCGCGGCGGACGAGGAGCTGCTGCGGCTGTGGGACGCGCCGGTGCGGACGCCCGCGCTGCGCTGGGGCCGGTGAGGCGGGGATGACGGAGAGGGCCGGGAGGACCGGGATGTACGACGGGGATTTCGCGGTGCGCTGGATGGCGGCGGTCGCGGTCGCGGTGGACCGGGAGGCGGGGCGGCTCACCGAGCTGGACTCGGCGATCGGGGACGCCGACCACGGCGCCAATCTGCGGCGCGGTTTCACGGCCGTCGCCGAGGCGCTGGCGAAGGAGCCGCCCGCGACGCCGGGCGGGGTGCTGGCGGCGGCCGGGCGGCGGCTGATCTCGACGGTGGGCGGCGCGTCCGGGCCGCTGTACGGGACGCTGCTGCGGCGCGCCGGGAAGGAGCTCGGCGAGGAGCCGGCGGTGGACCGGGAGGGGCTGGCGCGGGCGCTGGCCGCCGGGGTCGCCGCGGTCGGGCGGCTCGGCGGGGCCGTGGTGGGCGACAAGACGATGCTGGACGCGCTGACGCCGGCGGTGGCCGCGCTGTCCGAGTCCTTCGCGGCGGCCCGTTCCGCGGCCGAGGAGGGGGCGCGGGCGACCGTGCCGCTGCGGGCCCGCAAGGGCCGTGCGAGCTATCTGGGCGAGCGTTCGATCGGACACCAGGACCCGGGGGCGACGTCGTCGGCGCTGCTCTTCGCGGCCCTGGAGGAGGTGGCGGAGGCGTGAGCGGGGACACGGGCGGGAAGCGGGTCGGGATCGTCCTGGTCTCGCACAGCGCGGACGTCGCCTCTGCGGTGGCGGAGCTGGCGCGGGGGCTGGCCGGGGGCGGGGACCTGGCGCCGGTCGCGGCGGCCGGCGGGCTGCCCGGCGGCGGGCTCGGCACGAGTGCGGAGCTGATCGCCGGGGCGGCGCGGGCCGTCGACACGGGGGCGGGCGTGGCGCTTCTGGTGGACCTCGGGAGCGCGGTCCTCACGGTGAAGGCGCTGCTCGCCGAGGACGACGAACTGCCGGAGGGGGCGCGGCTGGTGGACGCCCCGTTCGTGGAGGGGGCGGTGGCGGCGCTGGTGACGGCGAGCGCCGGCGGCGACCTCGACGCGGTGGCCTCGGCGGCCTCGGAGGCGTACGCCTACCGCAAGGAGTAGCGGGGCGGGAGCGGGGTGCGCGGGCGGGGCTCCGGAACGCGACCGGGCGGCCCCGCATTGTGAGGGGGCCGTCCGACGCACTAAGGTCGCACCGCCTTGGTGTTCGGGAAACCGGTGCAGTACCGGTGCGGCCCTCGCCACTGTGATCGGGAAGTCCGGCTCCACCCCCGCGGGAGATCGCGGGGAGCCACTGGACCGCCGTGGGAGACCTCGGGGGTGTGGGAAGGCGGAGCCGGGCGACAAGACCGTCAGCCAGGAGACCGGCCAGGGCGCGTCGTCCATTCCACGAGGTGCTGGAGAGGGTCTCCCGATCATGCATATAGCCGAGGGGTATCTGCCCCCCGTCCACGCGGCCGCCTGGGGCGTCGCGTCGGCCCCGTTCGTCGTCCACGGTGTCCGGGCGCTCACCCGCGAGGTGCGCGCCAACCCCGAGTCCACCCTGTTGCTGGGCGCCGCCGGTGCCTTCACCTTCGTCCTGTCCGCGCTCAAACTGCCGTCGGTGACCGGGAGTTGTTCCCATCCGACGGGCACGGGGCTGGGCGCGATCCTGTTCCGGCCGCCGATCATGGCGGTGCTCGGCACGATCACGCTGCTGTTCCAGGCGCTGCTGCTCGCCCACGGCGGGCTGACCACGCTCGGCGCGAACGTCTTCTCGATGGCCATCGTCGGCCCGTGGGCGGGGTACGGCACGTACCTGCTGCTGAGGCGGTCGGGGGCGCCGCTGATGGCGGGCGTGTTCTGCGGCGCGTTCGTCGCCGACCTGTCCACGTACTGCGTGACGAGCGTGCAGCTCGCCCTCGCCTTCCCCGATCCGGGGAGCGGGGTGGCGGGGTCGCTCGCCAAGTTCGGCGGGATCTTCGCCGTGACGCAGCTCCCGCTCGCGGTGAGCGAGGGCCTGCTGACCGTCCTGGTGATGCGGCTGCTCACGCAGTCCAGCAAGGGGGACCTGCTGCGGCTGGGCGTGCTCGCCCCGTCCGCGCGGGAGCGGCACGGGAAGAAGGAGGCGGCGGCGTGATGAGCCGGAACGCGAGGATCAACGGCCTGCTGCTGCTCCTGGTGGCGGCGCTGGCCGTGCTGCCGCTGGCGCTGGGGCTCGGCGACCACAAGGAGGAGCCGTTCGCGGGCGCCGACGCGGAGGCGGAGACGGCGATCACCGAGATCCGCCCGGAGTACGAGCCGTGGTTCAGTCCGCTGTACGAGCCGCCGTCCGGCGAGGTCGAGTCGGCGCTGTTCGCGCTCCAGGCGGCGCTGGGCGCCGGTGTCCTGGCGTACTACTTCGGGGTGCGGCGCGGCCGCCGGCAGGGCGAGGAGCGGGCGGCGGCCCGCACCGCCCCCACCGGCACGGACCCCGGCCCGGACCCTGCGGCGGGCCCCGACGCGGCCCCTGTGGCGGGCCCCGGCACGGCTCCCGACGCGGACTCCGGCGCGGGCTCCGGTCCGGTCCCGGGTGCGGGCGCGTAGCCGCCGGTGCTGCCGATCGACGCGGCGGCGCACAGCAGTCGCTGGCGCCGCCGCCATCCCGTGGAGAAGGCCGTGCTCGGGCTCGGGCTGACGCTGTGCGCGGTGTGCCTGCCGCCGTGGCCGGGGGCCGTGCTGGTCGCGGCCGCCGCGCTGGCGGTGCTGCTCGGTCCGGCCGGGGTGCCGGGCCGGCGGCTGTGGCGGGCCTTCCGGATCCCGCTGGGCTTCTGCGTGACGGGGGCGGTGCCGCTGCTGTTCTCGGTGGGCGGTCCCGGCGGGGCGGTCGCGCTCGCGCCGGGCGGCCCGGGGCACGCGGGGGCGCTGCTGCTGCGGACGGCGGCGGCCTCGCTGGGGGTGCTGCTGTTCGCGTTCACGACGCCGGTCTCGGACGTGCTGCCGAGGCTGGTGCGGGCCGGGGTGCCGGCGCCGGTGGTGGACGTGGCCCTGGTGATGTACCGGATCGTGTTCCTGCTGCTGGACGCGCAGACCAAGGTGCGGCAGGCGCAGGCGGCGCGGCTCGGGGCGACGACCCGGGCGGCCGTGTGGCGGTCGCTCGCCGGGCTCGGCGCGACCTCGTTCGTCCGGGCCTTCGACCGGGCGCAGCGGCTCCAGGCCGGGCTGGCCGGGCGCGGGTACGACGGGACCCTGCGGGTCCTGCTGCCCGGGGCGCCGGTCTCGCGGCCCTTCCTGGCGGCGACGGGCGCGCTCCTCGCGGGGCTCGTCGCCCTCACCCTCGTACTGGAAAGGTTCCTTCCGTGACGGCTCCGACCACCCCGGTCGTGGAATTGGCGCACGCGGGCTTCGCGTACGAGGACGGGCCCGAGGTGCTCTCGGACGTCTGCTTCGCGGTGGCCGGGGGGCGGGCGGTCGCGCTCCTCGGGCGCAACGGCGGCGGCAAGACGACGCTGCTGCGGCTGCTGAGCGGCGGGCTGCGGTGCGGCGCGGGGGCACTGCTCCTGGACGGCGCGGAGGTGGCGTACGACCGCAAGGGGCTGACCCGGCTGCGGACCTCGGTGCAGCTGGTGGTGCAGGACCCGGACGACCAGCTGTTCGCCGCGTCGGTGGCGCAGGACGTGTCGTTCGGGCCGATGAACCTGGGGCTGCCGGAGGAGGAGGTGCGGCTCCGGGTGGACGGGGCGCTGGCCGCGCTGGACATCACGCCGCTCGCGGACCGGCCGACGCACCTGCTGTCGTACGGGCAGCGGAAGCGGGCGGCCATCGCGGGCGCGGTGGCGATGCGGCCCCGGGTGCTGGTCCTCGACGAGCCGACGGCCGGTCTGGACCCGGACGGGCAGGAGCGGCTGCTGGAGACCCTGGAGCGGCTGCGGGCGGCGGGAACCGCGGTGGTGATGGCCACCCACGACGTGGACCTGGCGCTGCGCTGGGCCGACGAGGCGGCGGTGCTCTCGCCCGCCGGGCTGCGCACCGGCCCGGTCGGGGAGCTGCTGGCGGACGGGGCGCTGCTGGACGCGGCCCGGCTGCGGCGGCCCTGGGCGACCCCGGTGGCCCGGCTGCTGCGCTCCCGGGGCCTGCTGCCGGAGGGCGCGCGGGGGCCCCGGACGGCGGAGGAGCTGGACGCGCTGCTGGCCCGTACGGGCTGATCCGGAGAGGACCGCCACGGTCTACCGAGTAGTAACCATCACACCCCCACCTTTCTGCAACTAGTTGCATAAGGGTGGGCGGGTCGCTTACAACAGGGTGCGACGATCCCTGCGCGAGGAGGCGCCCCGTGACCGCGACGACCCCGTACCCGCACCTGCTCAGCCCGCTCGACCTCGGCTTCACCACCCTGCCCAACCGGGTGGTGATGGGCTCGATGCACGTCGGCCTGGAGGAGGCCGAGCACGGCTTCGAGCGGATGGCCGCCTTCTACGCGGAGCGCGCCCGGGGCGGCGCCGGCCTCATCGTCACCGGCGGCATCGCCCCCAACGAGGCCGGCCGGCCCTGGGACGGCGGCGCCAAGCTCACCACCGCCGAGGAGGTCGCCGAGCACCGGCTGATCACCGACGCCGTGCACGCCGAGGGCGGCCGGATCGCGATGCAGATCCTGCACTTCGGCCGGTACGCGTACCACCCCGGCCTCGTCGCCCCCAGCCCCCTCAAGGCCCCCATCAGCCCCTTCGCGCCGAACGAGCTGACCGACGCCGAGGTCGAGCAGACCGTCGAGGACTACGCGCGCTGCGCCGCGCTGGCCCGGGAGGCCGGCTACGACGGCGTCGAGGTGATGGGCTCCGAGGGCTACCTCATCAACGAGTTCACCGCCGCCGCCACCAACCACCGCACCGACCGCTGGGGCGGCTCCTACGAGAACCGGGTCCGCTTCCCGCTGGAGATCGTCCGCCGCGTCCGCGAGCGGGTCGGCGAGGACTTCATCCTCGTCTACCGGCTCTCCATGCTGGACCTCGTCCCCGGCGGCTCCACCCTGGAGGAGGTGGTGCGGCTCGCCAAGGAGATCGAGGCGGCCGGCGCCACCCTCATCAACACCGGCATCGGCTGGCACGAGGCCCGCATCCCCACCATCGCCACCTCCGTCCCGCGCGGCGCCTACACCTGGGTCACCAAGCGGCTGATGGGCGAGGTCTCGGTGCCCCTCGTCACCTCCAACCGGATCAACACCCCCGAGGTCGCCGAGGAGATCCTCGCCGACGGCCGCGCCGACCTGGTCTCGCTCGCCCGCCCCTTCCTCGCCGACGCCGCCTTCGTGAACAAGGCCGCCGCCGGCCGCGCCGAGACCATCAACACCTGCATCGGCTGCAACCAGGCGTGCCTCGACCACACCTTCAGCCTCAAGATCACCTCCTGTCTGGTCAACCCGCGCGCCTGCCACGAGACCGAGCTCGTGCTCTCCCCCACCCGGCTCGCCAAGCGGATCGCCGTCGTCGGCGCCGGCCCCGCCGGGCTCTCCTGCGCCGTGTCCGCCGCCGAACGCGGCCACGCCGTCACCCTCTTCGACGCCGCCGCCGAGATCGGCGGCCAGCTGAACGTCGCCCGGCGGGTACCCGGCAAGGAGGAGTTCGACGAGACGCTGCGCTACTACCGCGTCCAGCTCGCCGAGCACGGCGTCGAGGTCCGTCTGAACACCGCCGTCACCGCCGCCGACCTCGACGGCTACGACGAGGTCGTCGTCGCCACCGGCGTCACCCCCCGCGTCCCCGACATCGAGGGCGTCGACCACCCCAGCGTCGTCGGCTACCTGGACGTGCTGCGCGGCGGCGCGCCCGTCGGCGAGCGGGTCGCGATCATCGGCGCGGGCGGCATCGGCTTCGACGTCGCCGAGTTCCTCACCGACGGCGGGGAGGGCGCGAGCCGCGACCCCGAGACGTACTTCCGGCAGTGGGGCGTGGACACCTCGTACGAGAACCGGGGCGGACTGCGCGCCCCCGAGCGGCCCGCGCCGCCGCGCCGGGTGCACCTGCTCCAGCGCAAGACCGGCAAGGTCGGCGCCGGACTGGGCAAGACCACCGGCTGGATCCACCGCACCGAGCTCAAGCACCGGGGCGTCACCATGGTCGCGGGCGTCACCTACGAGCGGATCGACGACGAGGGCCTGCACCTCACCGTCGACGGCGAGCCGCAGGTGCTGCCGGTGGACACGGTCGTCCTCTGCTCCGGCCAGGAGCCCCGCCGCGGCCTGTACGAGGAGCTGGTCGCCGCCGGCCGCACCGCGCACCTCGTCGGCGGAGCCGACGTCGCCGCCGAACTCGACGCCAAGCGGGCGATCGACCAGGGCACCCGGCTCGCCGCCGCCCTGTGACCGGCCCGGCCCGCCGCTCCCGGATCCGGCCCGGCGGGCCCCGCCCGGGCCGGACCTAGGATGCGGGCATGTCCCTCCCGTACGCGATCCTCACCGCGCTGTTGGAGAAGCCGTCCTCCGGCCTCGAACTGACGCGGCGCTTCGACCGGTCGATCGGCTACTTCTGGTCCGCCACGCACCAGCAGATCTACCGCGAGCTGGGGCGCCTGGAGGAGGCGGGGCACATCCGCGCCCTGCCCTCCGCCGGGCCGGTCCGGGGGCAGCGCAAGGAGTACGAGGTGCTGCCCGGGGGGCGGGAGGCGCTGCGGGAGTGGGTCGGCACCCCCGAGGACCCCAAGCCGCTCCGGTCGGCGCTGCTGCTGCGGATGCGGGCCGCGGCGGTGGTCGGCGCGGCCGGGCTCCGCGCCGAACTGGCCCGCCACCTCGCCCTGCACCGGGCCCAGCTCGACGAGTACCTCCGCATCGAGGAGCGCGACTTCCCCGCCGAGCGGCGCGGCACCGAGCCCGACCGGCTGCGCCACCTCGTGCTGCGCGGCGGCATCGACCTGGAGCGCTTCTGGGTGGAGTGGCTGACCGCCGCCCTGGCCGACCTGGGGCCCGAGGACTGATCCGCGCCCCCGTCCCGCTCCTTTCCGCCCCCTGCGCGCCCCGCCGCCCGCGCCTCCCGCCTCGCGATACTGGACGTTTGACGGTTGACGGTGCGTCACGCGAAAGGACGTTCATGGCTGACGAGTGGGGCCGCGGTACGGCACGGCACGCGGTGGTCGTCGGGGGGAGCCTCTCCGGGCTGCTGACCGCGCGGGTCCTGGCGGACCACGCCGAGCGGGTGACGGTCGTCGAGCGCGACCGGCTGCCCGAGGAGCCGGACACCCGTCCCGGCGTGCCGCAGGGCCGGCACCTGCACGTCCTGGTCGAGGGCGGGCAGCGGGCGCTCGACGAGCTGCTGCCCGGCTTCATGGACGAGCTGCGCAAGCTCGGCGCGCCGAAGATCGCCATGCCGACCGACATGGTCCAGTGGCAGAACGGCCGGTGGCTGCGGCGCACCGCCGCCTCCGCGCACTTCTACAGCGGCCCGCGCGCCCAGCTGGAGTGGCTGGTGCGGCGGCGGGTGCTCGCCGACCCCCGCATCGAGCTGGTCGAGGGCACCGAGACGGTCGGCCTGACCGGTACCGCCGCCCGGGTCACCGGGGTGCGGCTGCGCGGGCGCGGCGCGGGCCGGGAGTCCCGGGTCCTCGCCGCCGACCTGGTGGTGGACGCCTCCGGGCGGTCCACCAAGGCGGCGGAGTGGCTGGCCGGCATCGGCGCGGAGGCCCCGCACGAGGAGACCCTCGACACCGGCCTCGCCTACGGCTCGCGGATCTACCGGGCGACGGACGCGGTGCCCGCCACCGACGGCCTCGGCTACTACGTCGTGCCGGGCCCGGACCAGACGTACGGCGCCGTGGTGGTGCCGCTCGGGCACGACGGGCACCACATGGTCACCCTCTCCGGGCTGCGCGGGCAGGAACCGCCCACCGACCCGGAGGCGTTCGAGGAGTACGCGAAGCTGCTGCCGCACCCGGTGGTGAGCCAGTGGCTGGCGGCCGCCGAGCCGGTCTCCGGCGTGCACACCTTCCGGAACACCGCGAACATCCGCCGCCGGTACGACCGTCCGGGCCGCCGCCCGGCCGGTTTCCTCGCCACCGGCGACGCGCTGTGCGCCTTCAACCCGATCTACGGGCAGGGCATGTCGGTCGCGGCGCTCGGCGCGGTCGCCCTGCGCGAGGCGCTGGCGGACCCCCGCCGGACGCCGACCACCCGGCGGGTGCAGCGGGCGCTGCTCGCCGCGGCCCGGCAGGCGTGGGACATCTCGGCGGGCGCCGACAAGAAGATGCCGGGCGCGACCGGCGACGCGGCCCGCCCGAAGCCGCTCGACGGGGCGGTGGGCTGGTACCTGGCCCGGGTGCAGGAGCGGTCCATGGGCGACCCGCTGGTGGGCGACGCCTTCCGGGAGGCGCTGATCCTGACGGCGCCGCTGTCCCGGCTCTTCGCCCCGGCGGTGGCCCGCGCCGTCCTCTTCTCCCCGGCCGGACGGGCCCCGCTGGAACCGCAGATGCGCCGGGAGGACTGAGCGGAGGCGGCGGGCCCCGGGCGGGTTCAGAGGCCGGGGGCCGCCGTCACCGTGCCGGCGGCGATCCCGGCGCCGAGGGCCGCGTAGTCGTCGTCGTTCTGGCTCGCGTAGGCGAGGGAGAAGTCGGCGACGGCCCGGTCGAAGACGTCGGAGGAGCCGAGGTAGGCGGCGATGGCTACGCGGTCGCCGGAGCGGGCGTGGGCGCGGGCCAGGGCACGCCCGCAGAGCCTCGCGTAGTCGCGCAGGGTGGCGGAGGACATCGTCTCGACCTCGGCGGAGCCCTTCATGTCGCGCAGCTGGCGCCAGTAGAAGTGGCGCTGCTCGGGGCCGGTCATCCAGCCGAGGAAGATGTCGCTGGCGGCCTGGGTGAGGCGCTGGCCGCAGACCACCCGGCGGCCCTGGTGGGGGTAGGCGGTGGGCGGCAGGTACGCCTCCAGGACGGAGCGGCCCGCCTCCTTGATCTGGAGGACGAGGGGGTCGGAGTCGTCGCGGCCTTCGAGGAGGACGACGAAGCAGCGGGTGCCGACGCTGCCGACGCCGACGGCCTTGCGGGCGGCGTCGCGGAAGCGGTAGCGGTCGAGGAGGAGCCGGCGCTCCTCGGAGAGGGAGCTGCGGTAGTCGCTGAAGATCTTGCCGAGGGTGACCCGGTCGAGGTCGGCGACCCGTTCGAGGAGCGGCGGGTCCTCCACGATGCGGCGGACGCCGTCGTCGCCCCGGGCGGTGAGCTTGTCGAGGGCCTGGAGGCTGGTGCGGCGGCGGGCCTTGGCGAGGGTGCGGTCGAGGCGGGCGCGTTCGGCGGGGCGGACCAGGGCGGTGAGGTCGTCGGCCTCGATGCGCTCGTACCAGACGGCGAGTTCGCCGAGGCCGGCGAGGCGGCGCATGGCGGTGCGGTACGCCTCGGTGGCGACGCGGGCGGCGCGGTGGGCCTTGGCGCGGGAGGCGCCGTTCTGGAGGGCGGCGACGGCGACGCTGGCGGCGAGCCGTTTGACGTCCCACTCGAAGGGGCCGGGGAGGGTCTCGTCGAAGTCGTTGACGTCGAAGAGGAGCGTCCGTTCGGGTGAGGCGTAGACGCCGAAGTTGAGGAGGTGGGCGTCGCCGCAGAGCTGGACGGTGAGTCCGGTGTCGGGGCCGGCGGCGAGGTCGGCGGCCATGACGGCGGCGGCGCCGCGCAGGAACGCGAAGGGGGAAGCGGCCATCCGCCCGTACCGGACGGGGACGAGGTCGGGGAGCCGGTCGGCGGACTGGCGCTCCAGGACGGCCAGCGGGTCGGGGCGCTGGGCGCTGGGTATCCAGCGTCCGTGGGAGGAGCGCGGGGCCCGCTTGCGGGCCGCGCGGCCGCGTCCGGCGCGTTCCGAGGGCTTCGTCATCCGGCTTCACCCCTGTTCCACCGCCGGCCCGGGGCCGGTGGTCTCGCCTGGTCCCCATTACAGGGGGCGCCACGGGTTTCGGCCACTCTGCACGGTCGCCCTAGCGGAATGGTTTAGACCAATGATAGGTATTGATCACCCATACGGCCCATGCTGTCACACTGAGCGAAGAAGGGGTTGACCATGGACGTCCTCGATGACCCGCCTCCCGAGGAGGCCCCCGGTGGGGAGACCACGGGGAAGGGGGCACCCGACGGGGAGGCCCCGGGGGAAGAGGTGACCGACGGGGAGGTGCCCCGCTATCTGCGGGTCGCCGCCGCCCTGCGGGAGGGCCTCGCCCGCCACACCCTCGCCCCCGGCACCCGGCTCCCCTCGGAGCGGTCCCTGGCGCAGCGGTACCACGTCAACCGGCAGACCGTCCGCAGCGCGCTCCATCTGCTGCGCGAGGAGCGGCTCGTGGTCACCGACCGGCGGGGCACCTTCGCGGCGGATCTGGCATCGGGCGGGGACAGGCCGTCCGAGGCGCAGTCCGCCGCGTCCAGACCGGTCTTCCCCGGCGGGCCGCGCGCCGCGGACGCCCTGGTCAGGGCCTCGCTCCGCTGGGAACCGCCGCCCGCCGCGCTGGCGCCCCGGCTGGAACTCACCCCCGGCGAACCGACCCTGGTGCACCGTCACACGGTGCTCGCGCCGCAGGGGGCCGAGCTCCAGCGAGCGGTGTCGTGGTTCTCCCGGCCCGCGCTGGCCGAGATCCCGCAGCTCGCCCGCTACCGGCGGATGCGCCACGGGGTGAACCGGCCGGACCTGCGCCTGCTCTACCACTGGATGCACCAGGCCGGACTGCGGGCCACCCACCGCGAGTCGGTGCGGATCCCGCCCGGCGAGCCCGGGTCGGTGCCCGGCGGGACGGCCCGGCTGAGCGTCCACCGGGTGGTGAGCGACCAGCACGGGCACGTCCTGGAGATCACGGACATCGACTTCTCGGCCCGGGAGGCGGCCTGGACGTACGAATACAGTCCGTGACGACGACCGGGCGCGCGGGCTCCCGCCCGGGGGCCGCGGTTCAGACGATGCCCTCCGCGATCTCCGCCTCCTCGCGGGCGCTGCCGTACGCGGTCGGCGTGCCGTACGAGCGGCGGGCGACGTACCACCAGACGGTGGAGAGGAGCAGCACCGCGGCGAGCGCGATGACCGCGTAGTTCATGGTGTCCACGGTCACCGGGCTCTTCTGCGGCAGGCAGAACAGGACGGTGACGACGGCGACCCAGCAGACGGCGGTCCAGCCGATCGGCCGGCTCCAGCGGCCGAGGCTCCACGGGCCGGGCGTGAAGGCACGCCCGGCCCGCAGGCGCAGCAGGATCGGGATGGCATAGGCGGGCGTGATGCCGATGACGTTGATCGCGGTGACCGCGCCGTAGGCGGTGGCCGAGTACAGCGAGGGCAGCGCGAGCACGGCGGCGACGGCGACGGAGAGCCAGACGGCGGGCACCGGCGTCTGGGTGCGGGAGCTGACCTTCCGCCAGGTCGCGGAGCCGGGCAGGGCGTTGTCGCGGCTGAAGGCGAAGACCATCCGGCTGGCGGCGGCCACCTCGGCGTTGCCGCAGAACAGCTGGGCGACGATCACGACGAGCAGCAGGGCGGTGGCGCCGCCGGTGCCGAGCGCGTCCAGGAGGATCTGGGCGGGCGGCACGCCGGTCGCGCTGTTCACGGTGCCCGCGTAGTCCTGGATGGCGAAGGTGAGTCCGGCGAGCAGGGCGAAGCCGGCGATCCAGGAGACCCAGATGGCGCGGACGATGCCCTTGGCGGCGGTGACGGAGGCGTTCGCGGTCTCCTCCGAGAGGTGGGCGGAGGCGTCGTACCCGGAGAAGGTGTACTGGGCGAGGAGCAGGCCGATCGCGGCGACGTAGAACGGGTTGGCCCAGCCGGTGTCGTTGACGAACTCGGTGAAGACGAAGCTCGCCGACTGGTGGTGGTCGGGGACCAGGGCGAGGGCGCCGACGATGACGGCGACGCCGGCCAGGTGCCACCAGACGCTGATCGAGTTGAGGACGCTGACGAGGCGGACGCCGAAGAGGTTGAGCGCGGCGTGCAGCAGCAGGATCGCCAGGAAGATGAGGAAGGTGGAGCCCGGGGTGGGCGCGAAGCCCCACTGGAGGTTCAGGAAGGCGCCGGTGAAGAGGGCGGCGCCGTAGTCGATGCCGGCGATGGCGCCCAGCAGGCCGAGCAGGTTGAGCCAGCCGGTGTACCAGCCCCAGCGGCGGCCGCCGAGCCGGTCGGCCATGTAGTACAGCGCCCCGGAGGTGGGGTAGGCGCTGGTGACCTCGGCGAGGGCGAGGCCGACGCAGAGGACGAAGAGGCCGACGCCGGCCCAGCCCCAGAGCATGACGGCGGGGCCGCCGGTGCCGAGGCCGAAGCCGTACAGGGTCATGCAGCCGGAGAGGACGGAGATGACCGAGAAGCTGATGGCGAAGTTGCCGAAGCCGCCCATGCGGCGGGCCAGGACGGGCTGGTAGCCCAGTTCGCGCAGCCGGGCCTCCTCGTCCGGCAGGGCCTCGGGCGGGGTGCGCCGGGCTTCCGAGGGGGCGGAGCGGGGCATC
The DNA here is from genome assembly GCF_014650175.1 of Streptomyces termitum. Taxonomy (GTDB): domain Bacteria; phylum Actinomycetota; class Actinomycetes; order Streptomycetales; family Streptomycetaceae; genus Streptomyces; species Streptomyces termitum. Next base: position 343,011 of record NZ_BMUL01000007.1, on the reverse strand, counting down.
GGGGGACCTCCGGGTCGGGGACGGACGGGTTCCTGTGGGGGGCAGATCAAAAACAGGTCAAGGACAGATCAGGGACAGGTCGGGGACAGGTCGGGGACGGATCGGGGGTCAGCCGGCGAGGCAGCGGGCGCGGGCCCGCAGGAAGACCTCCTCGGCGCGGGACCGGTCGGCCGGGCGCGGGACCCGGTCGGCCCAGGGCAGGGTGGTGTAGTAGGGGCCGAGGGCCTCGAAGACCCGGGCGGCGTCGGTGAAGTGGAGCGCGCCGTAGAGGGCGTGCGCGAGGTGGTTGAGGTCCAGCGGGGACGCCTCGGGGACGGCGCAGAAGAGGAACCACTCGTCCATCGCGTGCCGGGCCTCGCGGATCGCGTCCTCGGCGACCCAGTGCAGGTCGAGGGCGTGCTCGTGGCCCCGGGCGCGGCGGTAGCGCTCGACCCGCACATAGAGCGGCAGGGCGTGCAGCGGGGAGCCGGTGGGGGCGGTGGAGGCCGCCCACTGGACGTAGTTGACGGCCTCCGAGAGCGGGCCGTCGCTGCGCGCGTACACGAACTGGAGCATCCGGTGGTACGCCTCGCGGTTGTACGGGTCCCGCCGGTCGGCCTCGGCGAGGAGCCCCCACGGGCCGGGCGGCAGCATGGGGGCGGGCGGGCGGACGCGGTGCTCGGCGATGTGCCGACGGGCGTCGAGCGCGGCGAGGGCGAGCAGGCCGATCCAGGGCACCGGGTCGGCGGGGGCGCGCCCGGCGGCCTCCCGGCAGGCCGTCCACGCCTCCTGCCACAGGGTGCGGGTCCGGGCGTGTCCGGCGCGGTGGGCGCGGACGGCGCGCTCGACGGCGACCCGGCCGTGCATGACGGCGGCGGCGGCGCTGTCGGGGTCCTCGGCGCGCCAGGCGTGGACGACGTCGGTGCCGGCGGCGACGGTGGCGAGGACCTGGGTGCGGCGGGTCCAGCCGTCCCAGTGGGGGGTGTCGTCGAGGAGCCGGGCCATGGCGCCCCAGCGGCCGGCGCGCAGGTCCTGGAGCGCGTGGCGCAGGGCGTGGTCGTGGCCGGCGGGGTGGAAGACGGGCCGGAATCCGGATCCGGTCATCGGGGGGCGGGGCGCGGCGTGGGGGTCGTCATCGGTCCTCGGTGGAGCGGGGTCGGTCGGCGAGCGGCGCTCACTATAGGCGCGACCGAAGGTGACCGTCCGGGATTGCTCCGTGACCGCAACTATCAAGACAGAGAGCTATTTTGAGCTACTGTCAGGTTTGACGGACCGACCTGACAGGGTCGCCCCGGCATGCTTGACGGGGCGCCGCGGGGCCGCCAGCCTGACCCCTTTCCGTGACCGGACGATCACCCGGCGGAGCCCTCGGGCCGCCCGGTCGTCGCCGGTGTCCCCCAGGAACGGGAGCGGCTTCATGACGGGCGGTCCGGTACTCGCCGTCGACCAGGGAACCTCCGGCACCAAGGCGCTCGTCCTGTGCCCCGAACGCGGCGTCCTCGGCACCGGCAGCGCCCCCGTCCGGCCCCGGTACCTGCCCGGCGGACGGGTCGAGGCCGACCCCGCCGAGCTGTACGGCTCCGTCGTCGCGGCCGGCCGCGCGGCGCTCGCCGAGGCCGGCGTGCCGGTCGTCGCGGCCGGTCTCGCCAACCAGGGCGAGACGGTGCTCGCCTGGGACCCGGCCGACGGTACGCCGCTCACCGACGCGCTCGTCTGGCAGGACCGCCGGGCCGCCGGGATCTGCGCCGGGCTCGCCCCGCACGCCGGCGAACTGCTCGCCCTGACCGGTCTGCCCGTCGATCCCTATTTCGCCGCGCCGAAGATGGCTTGGATCCGTCGGCACGCGACCGGCGCCGGGGTGGTGACGACGAGCGACGCCTGGCTGGTCCACCGGCTCACCGGCGCCTTCGCCACCGACGCGGCCACCGCGGGCCGCACCGGGCTCCTCGACCCGGCCGCCGTCGCCTGGTCGCCGCGCGCCCTCGACCGGTACGGACTCGCCGGGGAGCGCCTCCCCCGGATCGCCGACTGCGACGAACCGGTCGGCACCACCACCGCGTTCGGGCCGCCGATCCCGCTCACCGGCCTCGTCGTGGACCAGCAGGCCGCCCTCCTCGTCCAGAGCGCGACCGCGCCCGCCGCCGCCAAGTGCACCTACGGCACCGGCGCGTTCCTGATGGCCCGCACCGGACCGCGCCCCCGGACCGCCACCGGCGGACTCGTCGGCTGCGTCGCCTGGCGGCTGCGCGGGCGCGCCGAGCACTGCCTCGACGGGCAGGTGTACACGGTGGCCTCCGCCGTCCGCTGGCTCACCGACCTCGGGGTGATCGGCGGGGCCGCCGACCTCGACGCCGTCGGCTCCACCGTCCCCGACACCGGCGGGGTGTCCTTCGTGCCCGCGCTCGCCGGACTCGCCGCCCCCTGGTGGCGCGGCGACGCCCGCGGCTCGCTCACCGGCCTCGGCCTCGACACCGGCCGGGGCCACCTGGTCCGGGCCCTCGTCGAGGGCATCGCCGCCCAGGTCGCCGAACTCGCCGCCGCGGCCGCCGCCGACCGGGGCGCACCCCTGGAGACGCTGCGCGCCGACGGCGGCCTCACCCGCTCGGCGCTCCTCATGCAGACCCAGGCCGACCTGCTCCAGCTGCCGGTCGAGGTCTCCGCGCTGCCCGACGCCACCGCCCTCGGCGCCGCCGCGCTGGCCCGCCTCGGCCACGACCCGTCCCTCACGGTCCCGGAGGCCGTACCGGCCTGGAAGCCGTCGGCGGTGTACGAGCCCGCGATCTCCGCCGACGAGGCGGCGACCCGCCTGGCCCGCTTCCGCACCGAGGTGGACGCGGTCCTGGCCCGCGCGGGAGAGCCCGCGTGACCACCACGGCGACAGCCCTTCCCGCCACCGGCACCGGCACCGGCACACCCCCTTCCGCCCCGGCCCGGCCCGGCCCGCCGCCCACCGGCCCGAGCCGGACCGCGATCCCGCCCTCCACCCCGGGCCCGGCCGACGCCCCGTCCTCCACCCCGGTCCCGGCCGGTGTGTCGTCCTCCGGTGCGGGCCCGGTGGACGCGTCGTCCTCCGGTACGGCTCCGAGCCGCGTGCGGCGGGTCGGCGCGCCGTCCCCGGGGCCGGCGCGCCGGACCGTCGGGGCGGAGGCCGGTGGCTCCCCGCGAGGCGGGCGGGGCGGGCGGCCGGTGCCGGGGGCGGTGAGCCGGCGGGGGCCGCTGCCCGCCGGGGCGGAGGCCGCGTACGACGTCGTGGTGGTCGGTGCCGGGGTCGTCGGGTGCGCCGTCGCCCGCGCCCTGGCCCGCCACCCGCTGCGGGTCGCGCTCGTCGACGCGGCGGACGACGTCGGCGAGGGCACCTCGAAGGCCAACACCGCCATCCTCCACACCGGTTTCGACGCCTCCCCCGGCACCCTGGAGGCCGGGCTCGTCCGGACCGGGCACCGGCTCCTCACCGCCTACGCCGCCGAGACCGGCATCCCCGTCGAACCGGTCGGCGCGCTGCTCGTCGCCTGGGACGAGGAGCAGCGGGCCGCGCTGCCCGGCCTCGCCGCCAAGGCGGCCCGCAACGGCCACCGCGCCACCCGCCTCCTCGGCCCGGACGAGCTGCGCCACCGCGAGCCCCGGCTCGGCCCCGGCGCGCTCGGCGCGCTCTCCGTCCCCGGCGAGTCGGTGATCTGCCCCTGGAGCACCCCCCTCGCCTACGCCTCCCAGGCCGTCCTGAACGGCACCGACCTCCACCTCGGCTGCCGGGTCACCTCGGTCGGCACGCCGGGGCCCGGCGCCCCGCACCGGCTGACCACCACCCGGGGCACTCTCACCGCCCGCCACCTGGTCAACGCCTGCGGCCTGTACGCGGACCGCTTCGACGCCCTCCTCGGCGTCGCCGACTCCACCGTCACCCCGCGCCGGGGCCAGCTCCTCGTGCACGGCAGGGCCGCCCGCGACCTGGTCCGGCACATCCTGCTGCCCGTGCCGGGGCCGCTCGGCAAGGGCGTCCTCGTCGCCCCCACCGTGTACGGCAACGTGCTCGTCGGGCCGACCGCCGAGGACCTCGACGACCGCACCGCCACCGGCACCACCGCCGACGGCCTCGCCGGGCTGCGGGAGCGGGGCGCGCGGATCGTGCCCGGCCTGGCCGACGAGGAGGTGACCGCCGTCTACGCGGGACTGCGGGCCGCCACCGGACGGGAGGACTACCGGTGCGCCGCCCACCCGGCGCTGCGGTACGTGACCGTCGGCGGGATCCGCTCCACCGGCCTGTCCGCCTCCCTGGCGCTCGCCGAGCACGTCCTCGGGCTGCTCGCCGAGTGCGGGCTGCGCGCCGGGCCGGAACGCCCGCTCGCCCCGGTGCGGATGCCGGACCCCCGCGCGGCGCGCCCCGACCGCGATCCGGCGCGCCGCGCGGTGGTCTGCCACTGCGAGCACGTCACCCGGGGCGCGCTGCTGGCCGCGCTCGCCTCGCCCGTGCCGCCCGCCGGGCCCGGCGGGCTGCGCCGCCGCACCCGGGCCGGGGCCGGCGACTGCCAGGGCACGCACTGCGGGGCCGCCGTGCGCGCCCTGCTGGAGGAGCACGGGAAGGACGGCCGCCGGTGAACGGACCGGAACCGACGGAACGGGCGGTGGACGTGCTGGTGGTCGGCGCGGGCCCGGCGGGGCTCGCGGCGGCGGCCCGGCTGGCGGCGGCCGGCGCCGGGCGGGTCGAGGTCCTGGAGCGGGACGCGGCCCCCGGCGGCCTGCCCCGCCTCTGCCCCGGCACCGGCTTCGGCGCGGACGCCCGGGGCCGACCCCTCGACGGCCCCGGCCACGCCCGCCGGGCGGTCGGCGCGGCGGTCCGCGCGGGAGCGGCCCTGCGCACCGGCGTGTCGGCCACCGGCTGGGCCGCGCCGCTGCTCCTGGAGGTCACCGCCCCGACCGGCCCGGAGACGGTGCGGGCGCGGGCGGTGGTGCTCGCGACCGGCGCCCGGGAGCGGTCCCGGGCGGCCCGGCTGCTGCCCGGCACCCGGGCCGAGGGGGTCTTCACCACCGGCGGGCTGCTGCGGACGCTGGAGGTGTTCGGGCCGCGCCCGGAGCGGATCGGGCGGCGCGCCGTGGTCCTCGGCGACGACCCGGCGGCCCGGCACGCCGTGCGGCTGCTGCGCGGTGCGGGCGTGGCGGTCGCGGCCGTGGTGTGCCCGGGGCCGCGCGCGGCGGTCGGCGCCGTGGGCGCGCCGGTCCTCGCGGAGACGGCGGTGACGGAGCTGACCGGGCGGGGGCGGCTCGCCTCGGTGGTGGTACGGGGCCCGGACGGGCGGTCGCGGACGCTGGCCTGCGACACCCTGGTCCTCACCGGCGACTGGGTCGCCGAGCACGACGTGGCCCGCGCGGCGGGGCTGCCGCTCGCCCCCGGCGGGCGGGGCCCGGTGGCCGACGGGGCGCTGCGGACCACCGCGCCGGGGGTGTTCGCGGCGGGCGGCCTGCTGGGCGGCGGCGGGCCCGCGGTGCGGGCCGCCGCCGAGGGCCGGGCCGCCGCCGGGGCCGTCCTGGCGTTCCTCGCCGGGCGCGCGTCCGGCGCGGCGCAGGGCCCGCCGGTGGTGGCGGCGGGGGCGCTGGCCCGGGTGCGGCCGGACCTCCTCGGGCCGGAGCCGGGGCCGCTGCTGGTGCGGGCCGGGCGGGTCCTCGTACGGCCGGTGCTGACCGTCGCCCAGGACGGCCGGGTCCTGCGCCGCGACCGGCTGCCCGCGGCCCTCCTGCCGTGGCGGCCCCTGCGGCTGGGCCCGGAGTGGACGCGCGGGGCGGACCCGGACGGCGGGCCGGTGGAGGTCGGCGCGGACGACGGGTGCGGGGACGGCGGGCGTGCGGAGACCGCGACGGATCCGGCCGGCGGGCCGGTGGAGGCCGGGGCGAAGGGGTGACGCCGGGGGGAGGGCTTGGGTCCTTCGGGCGGTCGCGCGGGCGGGCCTGAGGGGCATTGTCGGACCCGTGCGAGAGGGTGGTGGGACGCGTCAAGCCGTCGAGAGGGAGCCCGACATGACCACCATCAGTGCCACGGAGCGCGCCGCGGCCCAGGCGTATCTGCGCCTCCTGGAGTCGACCCAGGCCGTGCTGACGGACCCGGGCCTGGCCCCGTACGCGGGGATGATGCTGACCAGCCCGATGGCCGAGGCCGACGAGGCGCTCCGCGCGGCGGGCCTCGCGGGGAACGAGGACCGGCTGCTGCGGCTGGTCTCCGCCCTGCGGACTCCCCCGGCCCCGGTGCCGGGCCGGGACCCCGCCGCCTGAGCCCGTCAGGCCGTGGCGAGGCGGACCGGGAGGGCCCGCACGCTGTTGCCGACGAAGCCCGCGTGGCGGGCCAGACGGGGCTCCGGGACGGCGACGTCGAGTTCGGGGAAGCGGGTGAAGAGCGCTTCGAGGGCGACGGCCGCCTCCATCCGGGCGAGCGGGGCGCCCAGGCAGTAGTGGGGTCCGTGGCCCAGCGAGAGGTGCCGGGGGCCGCCGGTCCGGGTGAGGTCGAAGCGGTCGGCGTCCGGGCCGTGCGCCGCGCCGTCGCGGCCCGCCGCCGCGTATCCGGCGAGGACGGGCGTGCCCCGGGGGATCACCGTGCCGCCGACGGCCAGGTCCCGGGTGGGGTAGCGGAAGGGGAAGTAGGCGACGGGACTGTCCCAGCGCAGGGTCTCCTCGACGGCGTCCGCCCAGGTGGCCCGGCCGCCGGTGACGAGGGCGAGCTGGTCGCGGTGGGCGCACAGGGCCCGGACGGCGTTGGTGACGAGGTTGAGGGTGGTCTCGTGGCCCGCGACGATCATCAGCAGCAGGGTGCCGATCAGCTCGGGCCGGGTCAGCCGGTCGCCGTCCTCGTCGTGGGCGGCGAGGAGGGCGCTGGTCAGGTCGTCGCCGGGGGCCGACGCCTTCGCGGCGGCGATGGCCGCGAGGAGCGCGAGGAGGTCCCGGTTGGCGGCGACGGCCCGCTCGGGCGGGGTGTCGGTGGCGACGACGAGACTGGACAGCCGGTGCAGCGGCTCCTGGTGGGCGGGGTCGACGCCGAAGAGTTCGCAGATGACGCGGAGCGGCAGCGGCAGAGCGTAGTGGCGGCGCAGGTCGGCGACGCCGCCGTCCCGGGCGGCGGCCCCGGCGAGCCCGTCGAGGAGCTCCGCCGCCACCGCCTCGACGCGGGGGCGCAGCGCCTCGACGCGGCGGGCGGTGAAGGCGCTGCCGACGAGGGCCCGCAGCCGCCGGTGGTCGGCGCCGTCGGCGGTGATCATGCCGGGCACGGTGGCGAAGGTCCGCAGCGGCCACCCCTCGGGTATCCGGCCCTCCGCGAGCGCGGTGAAGTGCCGGGGGTCCTTGGCGACGTCGGGGTGGGCGAGGAAGTCGCGCAGGGCGTCGTGGCCGAGGACCGCCATGCCCTCGATGCCGCCGGGCAGCTCCACGGGGGCGACGGCGCCCCGGGCGAGGAGCCGGGCGCCGGCCGCGTGCGGGCAGCCGCCGGCCGGGTCGAGCCGGTACGGCTCCGGCACCGGGTCGCGGCCCTCGGCCGGTCCGGGACGCACTGCCATCTCCACCACTCCTGCCCCCGAGAAGACCCGCCACGCCGACCGGCGGAACGGAACCGCCCCCTCCCCCGGCACCCGGCCGGGAGGACGGCCGCCCGCATCCTAGGGCCTGTCCGACCATGCGCGTCGGATCAGGCCGGGTCGTTCGGTGCGTGCGCTCGGCGTGCGGCCGGGGCGTCCCACGCGAGGGCGGCGGACCTGCACGTCGGTGCCGTCGATCCGCAGCTTGACACCCTCGGCGTCAGCGCAGGCGAACAGGTCCCCCAGCGAGAGCGGAACGGTCCGCCGAGCACAGCTCCGCCGGCGCCGCGTGCGGCAGGCCCAGCCGGTCTTCACGTCCTGCTGAACCCGTGCGGCGTTGTCCGCGGTTTCGGTCACCGCTCCGCTTCCTCCCGGAACTGCCCCCGGCCGACGTCCTGCCACGGGAAAGGAGCGAGGTCGGGCTCGATCCAGTCTGTCTTCGCCTGCCAGGAGGTCAGTGTCGACGGGCGGTAGAAGGGGGCTGCCAGGAGTCGCTTGTCGAGTAGGGCGGGACAATCGCGTCGTACATGCGCCGCGAGAATGTCGGCGAGTCCGAGAGTGCGAGGTCGGCGTGTCGGTGTGCGGAGAGGATGACGAGCGGAACGGTTATCGTCCCGGCATGACACAAGGGTTCGATCTTGTTGCGTCGCTCGCCAGGGGCGTCGACGACCGCGGTGGTGCGTGGAACTTCATCCAGGACTTTGCTGCGCACTGGGTCCACGGCCTGGAAGACGGTGACGGGTGGACGGAGGCCGATCTGCGGGCGACGGAGCAGAGGCTGGGTGTCCGACTCCCGGCCGCGCTGCGCGAGGCGTATCTGCTGTTCGGTCGCCGTCACGATCTGACCAGCAACCACGACATGCTGCTGGACCCGGCTGAGCTGTATGTGGATGCCGCCGAGGAAGCCCTGGTCTTCCGTCATGAGAACCAGGGAGCCGCGTCGTGGGGCATTCTCCTGAACAGCCTCCAGGACGACGATCCTGCGGTATTCATGCGGCTTGACCTGGCCGACAAGAGCGCCGAGCGGTGGAAGCCCTGGCTGGAGCATCTGTCCCTCTGCTTCGTCGAGATCGTGTTGTCCGAGGCCGTTCAGGTGCAGGCGGATGAAGGGCCGTGTGACTTCCTCAACCCGGATCACCACAGCATCGAACTCCTGGAGGAGAACGCCGTCCGGCTGCCGTTCCCCGCGTATCCCGCCGGCGAGGAGAACGGCTCCCGGTGGTTCCTGGGCCAGGACGTCCTTCTGCGGGAAGACGCTGGTGTGGCCATCTGGGCCCGCGGCCGGACGACAGCGGATCTCGACCGCGTTCGTGACCTGATCCCGGGCGACTGGCTCAACGACTACCGCTGACCACGTCCCGGGCTCCTGCCCGGCATCGCGGAGGGCATCGTCCGAGGCTGCACCCGCTGCCCCGCGCGGGTGGAACCGCCAGGTCAGCCGGGCTTGAGCGCGAGCCCTTCCCGGGACAACACGATCTGCCCGATCTCCGCGCCGCCAACCGCGGGGAAGTGCCGGCGCTGGACAAACTTCTGGAGGTACACCTCGGCGACCGCGGTGTCGCGGTCGTCCAGAAAAAGGCCGAGCGCCAGGAGCAGGGCGCCTCCCTCGGGCATCGGCCCCGGTCCGCAGGGCGATGTCTCCGTGGCCGGCCCACGGGCCGCCCTGGTCCTGGCGCAGCCGCCGGCCCTGCCCGACAACCCAAGATTCCCGACAGAGCCGTTCAGTGACATCGTGACCGAACCTCACACGCCGCCTCGTGGGCCACGGGCCGGGCCTCTCGTGGGCCGTCGACCGCGCGAGGCGAGCCCGCCTCGGGGAAGAGTCCGAAGCGGGCCCGGCCGGGATACGCGCAAGGGTTACCAGGAGCGGTGGAACGTGACGGCCCCGCCGTTGCGGTCGAACCAGCCCATCATGCCCCAGTTGATCCAGCCGCCGTCGCCGCCGTTGGCGAACGTACCGGACTCGAAGATCCACAGGCCGTAGTAAATGTTGCCCCACTTGACGTTGGCGTAGACGCGGGTGCCCTGGAAGCGGTCGTCGTAATTCTGGGACAGGTTGAACAGCATCACGTTGTGCCGGCCGCCGGCGGCATCGAAGGCGGCCTTGACGGCTTCCTGGACGAACTTGCCGCGGTCGGAGGTCTTCACGCCGCGGACCGCGTCGGCGACCTTGCCGGCCACGCCGAGCTGGTCCATGGAGACGCTGACGACGGGGGTCTTCTCGTCGGCGGTGGCCCCGAGGTCCCCGGCGGTGGTCGAGGCCGGCGTGGTGGCGGTGCGGGCGGGGCGTTCCGCGGCCTGGACGGGGGCGACGGCCCCCACGGTGACGGCGGCGGCGAGGGCGAGGCCCGCGAGCGCGGTGGTGCGGGTCGGCTTGAGGTTCATGACGGTGCTCCCGGTGGTTCGAGGAAAGGGGTGAGGGTGGGGGTGGGGGTGGGGGTGGGTCAGGAGAACTTGCGGAAGGTGACGTGGCCGCCGTCGCGGTCGAAGACCCCGCGGAAGGCCCAGTTGATCCAGCCGCCGTCGCCCTTGTTCCAGAACTGGCCGGAGTCGAAGACCAGGACGCGGTAGCGGCCGTGGATACCGCTGACCTTGGCGTCGTAGACGATGTTGTAGAGCTCGCCGTAGTAATCGAGCTCATCGTTGATGACCATGACGTTGTAGCGCTGGCCGGACTCGTAGAAGGAGCCTTCCATCAGGCTCTTGACGTAGCCCGAGCGGTTCTGGCCGCGCTCGATGGCGTCGTTGACGATGTTGATGATCTTCTTCGTGATGTCGAGGGCCGCGGAGATCACGTCGACCTTGCCGGCCATCGCGCCGACTTCGCCGGCGGGCTGGTGCGTCGGGGCGGAGGAGACGGTGACCGCCGGCAAGGGCATGGCCTGGGCGGCGGACGCGGGCAGGGCGACCGCCGCGAGGGCGGCGGTGGTGGCGATCAGCAGGGCGGCGCGGTTGCGGAAGACACTCATCTTCATTTCTCCTTTTCGGGTGCATGGAAAGTCAGTTCCGGGTTTCTTCGGGCACACGGGTCCCCGGATTCGCCGCTTCGAGGAATTTCACGATGGGATACGCGAGGATGCTCGCGACGATGTCCGCAGGTGTTCACCCGGTGATTTCCGGGGCGTTCCCGGAGATTTACACGGCCCGTACGGGGTGTACGGACGGCGCCTCGGGCCGGTGGTCCACCCTCACCAGGAGGTGACCAGGTGGTCGGCCAGGTCCTCCTCCGCGCGGGGGGCGGCCGGTGCGGCCCCGTGCGGTCGGGCGGCGCGGCGGCGGCCGGTCGTCAGCGCCCGTACGGCGAGGAACAGCAGGATCAGCAGGGTCGGCAGTGCCAGCGCCGCTGTGCGGCGGCGCCTCTCACTCCTCACGTCTCACCTCTCGTGTCGGGTGTCGCGCCCCGCCCGGTGGTTCAGCGGGGCGGTTTGCAGTCGGGGGTCTTGCAGCCCCATTCGGTGTCACGGGACCCGTCGGCGGTGGTCGAGTGGGCCGACGGGGTGGACCGGTCGAGGCCGGGAGCGGCGGAGGCCGTATGGGCCCCCAGGCCGAAGGTCGCGGCGGTGAGGACCACGGTGGCGATGGCCTTGGACAGTTTCATTGAATTCTCCCGCGCTCGTTTTCCCCTGGATTGGCTTCGCTTTCGCGAGGCATTTCCGGGCGGTTCCTCTTCCTCCCCCCGGCTCTCCTCAAGCATCAGGCGGAACCTCGGCCCCGGTCCAGCGCTCTTTCCTGCCAGTAAGGTGCATGTCCCCTTGATGAGGCGGGATATTATGGCCATATACGGACAAGAAGGCACGGTCGGCCCCTTAGCGGACCTCGATATCCGGGCGTACCGTCATGTCCTGGAGCACGGCTCCACCTCACCCGACGCGCTCGCCCTCGCACTCGGCGTCTCGACGCGCGAGGCCGAGACCACCGTCGCCAACCTGCTGCGCGACCGGCTCCTCACCTCGGTCCCGGGCAGCGACGGCCTCCTCACAGCCGTCAGTCCGCGTACCGCCGCCGCCGAACTCGTGGGCGAGGAGGAGGACGCGCTGCGCCGCAGACTGGCGGAACTCGACCGCACACGAGCCCGGTTGACAGCCTTGAACCCCCTGTACGAGGCGGCCGGGCAGCGCCGCGGCGAGGTCGGCGGGATTGATGTCATCGACTCCCGGGATCGGGTGATGACCCTCATCTCCGACGCCGCCGGCCGCTGCGTCCACGAGTGCCTGACCGTACAGCCGGGTGGAGGGCGGCCCGCCGGGCACCTGGAGCGGGCCCTGCCCCGCGACCTCGCCCTGATCTCCCGGGGGGTGCGGATGCGCACCCTCTACCAGCACACCGCCCGCTACAGCCCGCCCACGCAGGAGTACGCGGCGAAGGTGATCGCCGCCGGCGGGGAGATTCGTACGCTGGGTGAGCTGTTCGGCAAGATGATCATCTTCGATCGCGAGACGGCCTTCCTCCCCGTGTGGGACAACCCGCACGCCGGGGTGGTGCTGCGCGAGCCCTCGGCCGTCGCCTTCCTGTGCAGCGTCTTCGGCACCGCGTGGAGCCTGGCCGAACCCTTCGCCACCTCCTACAGCAGCTTCACAGCCAACGCGCTGCGCACGACCATCGCCAAGATGCTGGCGGACGGCAGCAAGGACGAGGTCATCGCCCGCAAGCTCGGCATGTCCCTGCGGACATGCCGCCGCCACATCTCCGAGATGATGGAGGAACTCGGGGCCACCAGCCGCTTCCAGGCCGGCTACCTGCTCTCCGCCTGCTCCCCCGCCGCAGCACCGGTCGAACCCCCATCGACCCGGGCGGCGACGGGACCGTAGGACGGGGGAGGGCGTCAGGCCAGGGTGACCGGGCCGGGGTAGGCACTGCGGGCGGGGACGGCGGCGCTCCGGGCGAAGACCCGCGCGAAGGCGTCCGGACCGAGGGCGGCGCGGGCGCCGGCGGCGATCCGGCCGGCGTCGGCGCGTTCCGCCGGTGGCAGGGGGCTCCTACGGAACGCCGGACAGCGTCGGCGGCGCCGAGCACCCCGCCTACCAGCAGGAGTGGCGCCCCTGGCCCTTCAAGGAGACAGGCCCCCGAACCCCCTGTATCCGCCCCACTGTTCGCGTCCCGTCGGATCCCTCCGTGCCCGCCCCTCCTCCCGACGGGGCATCACCCGTGCGGCGGTGCGCGGCGGGTGCACGACCACCCGACCGCCGCGCGACGCGCCGCCCGGCGTCGTGTTCGCTACGCCGGGTGGCGCACTCCGTCCTGCGGCCCGCGCGGCGCCTTCCTACGGTGGCTGAATGATCGTCACGTCAGCCCTTCGCCATGCCGCCGCGGGCTCCGCCGCGATGCTGCTCGTGCTCTCCACCCCCCTGGCCGCCCGTGCCGCGGCCCCGCCCCGCGTGCCGGTGTCGGCCTCCGCATCCGCCCCGGCCGCGGGCACCGAACCGCCCCCTCCCGCGCGGGGATCCGTGGACCCGGCGCGGCTGCACCGGTCCGGGACGCAGGTGCGGCCGCTGCCCGGCGCGCCCGCCGTGCCGTCCCTCTCGGCCCTGTCCTGGCTGGTGGCCGACGCCGACACCGGCGAGGTGCTGGCCGCCCGCGCGGCGCACCGGAAGCTGCCCCCGGCCAGCACCCTCAAGACCCTCTTCGCGCTGACGGTGCTGCCTCGCCACCGGGCGTCCGAGCGGCACACGGTGGCCGACGAGGAACTGATGGGGATGGGCGAGGGCAGCAGTCTGGTCGGGGTGAAGGAGGGGTACACGTACCGGGTCTCCGACCTGTGGAACGGCGTCTTCCTCAGCTCGGGCAACGACGCCGTGCACGTCCTCGCGGCGATGAGCGGCGGCTGGGACTCGATGGCCCGCCAGATGCAGGAGAAGGCCCGGTCGCTGGGGGCGATGGACACCCACGTGGTGTCGCCGGACGGCTACGACGCGCCGGGCCAGGTGTCGTCCGCGTACGACCTGGCGGTCTTCGGCCGGGCCGGGGTGCGCGACCCGGAGTTCGTGCACTACAGCTCGACCGCGTACGCCGACTTCCCGGCGGGCACCTGGTCGTACGGCATCGCCAACACCAACCGGCTGCTCACCGGCGCCGACGGCGTGGGCCGCTACCCGGGGCTGCTCGGCGTCAAGAACGGCTACACCACCAACGCGGGCAACACGCTGATCGTCGCCGCCCGCCAGGGCGGGCGCACCCTGGTGGCGACGGTGATGAACCCCCAGTCGGGCGGCGGGCTCGCCGTGTACGAGGAGGCCCGCTCCCTCCTGGACTGGGGCTTCGCCGCCTCGGGCAAGGTGCGGCCGGTCGGCTCGCTGCTCCCGCCGAAGGCCCCCGAGCGGGCGCCGTCGGACACCCGCGCGGTCTCGGCGCGCGGCGCCGGCGCCCCGCCCGCCGCACCGCCCGCCGCCGCGACGGCCGCCGGGGACGAGGGCCCGTCGGTGGGCCTCCCCCTCGCCCTGGTCGGCGCGGCCTGCGGCGCGGCCCTCGCCCTCTGGGCCCGGCGGCGCCGCCGCCCCCGCCGCGAACCCTGACGCCCCCTCCCGCGGCCCCCGGCCGGGCCTCAGCCCGCGCCGGGGGCCGCGGCCGTGCGGGCGCGGTGCGCGGCGACCCGTTCGCGGGTGGCGCAGCGGCGGGAGCAGTAGCGGCGTTCGGGTCCGCTGCCGTGGGCGACGAAGACGGTGCCGCAGCGGGTGGCGGCGCAGGTCCGGCCGGGCGGGGCCTGCCGTTCCCAGAGGAGGAGGGTGAGGGCCAGGCTGCCGGAGGCCAGGAACCAGGGCGTCCAGGGCGCGTCGTCGTCGGCGTCCAGGTGGGGGTGCCAGGGGGTGGTGCCGTGGTGGGTGGTGAGGCGGAGGGGGCCGGTGTGGGCCGCGAGGAGGGGGTTGAGCAGGGCGGCGGCCCCGTCGGCGGTGGTGGCAGCGAAGACCTCCCGGAAGCGGGCGGCGGCGGCCCGCAGCGGGGGGAGGTCCTCGGGGGCGACGGTGGCGGGCGGGGGTTCGCCGTGGGCGAGGAGGACCTCGGTGATCGCGCGGGGTCCGGCGGCCGGGTCGGCCAGGGCGTTGACGAGCGCGGCGGTGCGCAGGGCCATGGCGACGGGGGCGTACCGGTCGGGCCGGTCCAGGGAGGCGGGGGCGGCGGGCATCCATCGAATGTAACGCATATTGCGCAGTTTTGAGTTAGCTCTCTAGCCTCGGGGCCCATGCGGAAGAGCACGGAACGCACCCGGCCACCGTCGGCGCGCGGTCACCTGGCCGGGGCGCTGGCGGCCCGGACCGGGGACGAGGCGTCCGGTCCCGCCCTGGCCCTCGCGGGCTTCGCCCTCACCGGTACGGCCTCCGGGGCGTCGGCGCTGCTGGCGTGCGCGACCGCCTCGGCGGCGGTGGGCGGGCCGGTCCTGGGGGTGCTCCTCGACCGGTCCCGGCGGCCGGGCCGGCTGCTGGCCGGGGCGCTGCTCCTCCACGCGGCGGGGCTGGTGGCGGTCCTGGCCGCCCTGGGGCGGCTGCCCTTCGCCGTCACCGCGACGGCGGCGGTGGTGGCGGGGCTGGCGGGGCCCGCGCTGTCGGGCGGCTGGACCGCGCAGCTTCCCCGGACCGCCCCGGCCGGGCGGCCGGACCGGCTGCTCGCGCTCGACGCGCTCACCTTCCCGGCGGCGGCCCTGGCCGGTCCGGCGCTCGCGGGTGGCGCCGCGCTGATCCTCGGCGCGCCGGCGGCGGTGGTCCTCGCGGCGGCCTTTGTGGCCTCGGCGGCTCCCCTCGCCCTGCTGCTGCCGACCGCCGGGCCGGGGAGCGTGGCGGGCCGGGAGGTCGGGCTGCTCGGCGCGGTCGCGGCGGGGCTGCGGGTCGTGGTGCGGCGGCGGCCGCTGCTGGCGGCGACGTCCTCCTCGGTCGGCTGCGCCGCCGCGCAGGGCATGGTGGCGGCCTGTGTGCCGGCGCTCGGCGCCGGGGCGCTGGGCGGTCCGGGCCGGGGCGCGCTGCTGCTGTCGGTGGCGGCGGCCGGGGCGCTGGCGGCGACCGCCCTGCACGCCCGGCTGCCCCGGGCCGTGCCGCCGATGGCGGTGCTGGGGGCCGGGGCGCTGGTGCAGGCGGGGGCGTGGGGGCTGGCCGCGACGGGCGGGCCGGTGGCGCTGGTGGCGGCGTTCGCGGTGGCGGGCGCGGCCGAGGGGCCCTCGTTGTCCGCCCTGTTCGCGGTGCGGCAGGAGTGGACGCCGCCGGGGCTGCGGGGCCGGGTGTTCACCACCGGGGCCAGCCTGAAGATCACCGGTTTCGCGGCGGGGGCCGCGCTGGCGGGGCCGGTGGCGGTCCGCTCGCTTCCGGTGACGCTGCTGCTCGCGGCGGGCGTGTGCCTGGTGTCGGCGCTCCCGTGCGCGCGGGCCTGCCGCCTCCGGAGGCGGGTCAGAGGGGGGTCGTGCTCGGGGTCCTCGGGGTGAGGTAGTGCTCGGCGGCCCGGAGGGCTTCGGGGGTGGAGCGGACGCCCATGAGGACGCACAGGGTGTAGGCGGTGTCCTCGAAGCGGCGGCGGACGGTGAGGTCGCAGGGGCCGGCGAGGAGGGTGAGTTCCTGGGCGCGGTAGTGCCTGAGGAGGCGTTCGACGGTGTTGCGGTCGGGCAGCAGCATGGTTCCTCCGTGACGGCACCCCCTCGTGGGTCGCTCCATCGTCCTCGCGGTCGGGCACGCGCGCGACCCGCGCGGTGACGTTCGGTGACGCCGGGGTGCGGGGGTCGCCCGGATGGCGGAGGGTCGGAGGCATGGACACCGAGACGAGGACGCGGCCGAGGGTGGTCGTCACGGGCGCCACCGGGAACGTGGGGACGAGTCTGGTGCGGGCGCTGGCGGCGGATCCGGCCGTGGGGCCGGTGCTGGGGCTGGCGCGCCGGGAGCCGGTGCTGGAGGTGCCGGGGGTCGAGTGGGCGGCCGTGGACCTGTCGCGGGACGGGGACGTGCCCCGGCTCGACCGCTGCCTGGCGGGCGCCGACGCCGTGGTGCACCTGGCGTGGCGGTTCGGTCCGACGCACGATCCGGCCGCCACCTGGGAGACGAACGTGCTGGGCACGGTGCGGGTGCTGGACGCGGTGGCGGCGGCGCGGGTGCCGGTCCTGGTGTGCGCCTCCTCGGTGGGGGCGTACTCCCCCGGGCCCGGGGGCGGCGCGCCGGTGTCGGAGGAGTGGCCGACGCACGGCTGGCCGGGGGCCGCCTACACCCGGGAGAAGGCGTACGTGGAACGGCTCCTGGACGTCTTCGAGCGGGACCGGCCGCAGACGCGGGTGGTCCGGATGCGGCCGGCGTTCCTGTTCAAGGAGGAGGCGGCGAGCGAGCAGCGGCGGATCTTCGCGGGGCGGTTCGTGCCGGGGCAGCTGTTCCGGCCGGAGCTGCTGCCGCTGCTGCCGGAGCCGGGGCTGCGCTTCCAGGTCCTGCACACCGAGGACGCCGCCGACGCGTACGTGCGGGCGGTGCTGCGGGACGTGCGGGGCGCGTTCAATCTGGCGGCGGAGCCGGTGGTGGACGCGGAGCTGCTGGGCGGGCTGTTCGACGCGCGGCCGGTGCGGGTGCCGGCGGGCGCGGTGCGGGGCGCCCTCGCCGCCGCCTGGCACCTGCGCCTGGCCCCGGCCGATCCCGGTCTCTTCGACGCGCTGCGCAGGCTGCCGCTCATGTCGACGGAGCGGGCGCGCCGGGAGCTGGAGTGGGAGCCTGCGGCGACGTCGGTGGAGGCCCTGGAGGCGTTCCTGCGCGGGGTGCGGTCGGGCGCGGGCGACGGCACGGCGCCCCTGGCGGGGCGCCGCGCCGCCTGAGGCGTCAGCGGCGGGAGGCGTCCCAGTCGACGATCCGGATGGCCGCGCCCGCGGCCTCCCGGCCCCGGCAGTGGGCGCGGTGCCTGCGCAGCAGCGCCTCGGTGTCGAGGTGGCGGGCGAAGGCCGGGTGGGCGGCGAGCCGCTGGGCGTAGGCCCACAGGGCGCGGTGGCCGGCGATGCGGTGCAGGGCTCCGGCGTCCAGGTGCCAGCGGTGGACGGTGTCGAGGCGCACCAGGGCGCCCCAGACGTGCACGTCGGCGAGGGTCGGGCCGGTGCCGAGGAGGTACGGCCGGTCGGCGAGCCGCGCGTCGAGGTCGGCGAGGGCGGCGAGGAGCGTGTCGAGCGCTTCCTCCGCCCCGCCGTCCAGGCCGAGTTCGCCGGCGTGCTGGGCGGCGCGGTGGATGTCGTGGGCGCAGCGGTCGGCGAGGGCGTCAATCTCCTCGCGGTGCTCCTCGGGGAGGAGGTCGGGGCCGTCGCCGCGGAAGCGGAGGGCGAGGTCGCGGAGGATGTCGGGGACGTGGGTGCTGACGATGCGGCCGGTCCAGGTGTCGGCGAGGACGGGGGCGGCGGCGGGCCCGGTGTAGAGGTGGGCGCTGGCCTCGTAGAGGGGGCGGAGGGCGGTGTACGAGCCGTCGGGGGCGTCGGGCCGTTCGGGCAGGACGTGCAGCGGGAGCACGGTGTCGAGGCCGAGGAGCCCGTGGGCGGCGGCGATGCGCAGACAGTCGGGGTCGGCGGGGGCGACGTGGAGGCGGTAGCGGTGGGGGACGGCGTAGTGGCCGCTGGCGGCGTCGCGGCCGATCCGGCCCCGGAAGGCGGGCGATCCGGCGGCGGGCAGCAGGGAGGAGGGGACGACGACGGGCATGGTGCTCCCAGGGTTGCTCGGTGCTGGGTCCGGGCGGGCGCGTCGGGGCGTGCGGGGGCGACCGTGCGGCGGCAGCAGAGTGACGGGAAGGCGGGGGCCGGGAGGTCCGGACGCGGCGGGGCCGGACGCGGCGGGGCCGGGCGAGGGCGGGTCCGGGGGCGCGGTCAGGTCGCGCCGCACACCCGCAGCAGGTCGATGTGGCGGCGCGAGGTGAGGGAGAGGGGGCGCGGCAGGGGGCGGGCCGGGGGCCCGTCGTGCCGGTCGCCGTGTCCCATGCTTTCCCTACCTGTCCGCTCGGGTACCTGCTTCGAGTGTCGGACCGGTGGCGGACCGCGTCAAGAGTGTGGACGGGACCGTCCACATGGTGGCGGCCCGGCCGTCCGGACGCGGCGGGGGCGAGGGGGTGCGGAGGGGCGCGGCCCGGCGGCGCGCTCCGGCGGACGGACTCCCCGGGGGTGGCCGCCGGGTCGCCGCGGCGGCCTGTCGCCTCCCGTCCGACGACCTTCGGAGCCGTACGGAATAATGCGCCGCATGCGCATTTCAGCCAGGGCCGACTACGCGGTGCGGGCCGCCCTCCAGCTCGCGGCGGCCCGGGATTCCGGGCCGTTGAAGGCGGAGGCGATCTCCGAGGGGCAGGGCATCTCGCACAAGTTCCTGGAGGGGATCCTGGGCGACATGCGCAAGGGCGGGCTGGTGGAGAGCCAGCGCGGCGGGCGGGGCGGGTACTGGCTGGCGCGGCCGGCCGAGTCGATCTCGGTGGCGGACGTGATCCGCTGCGTGGACGGGCCGCTGGTGTCGGTGCGCGGGGAGCGGCCGCCGGACCTGGCCTACACGGGCCCGGCGGAGTCGCTGCTGCCGCTGTGGATCGCGCTGCGGGCGAGCGTGCGCGAGGTGCTGGGCGTCTCGCTGGCGGAGGTCGCGGCGGGCGGGCTGCCGGCCGGGATCGCCGCGCGCGCGGACGACCCCGAGGCATGGACCAATCCCTGACCCTCCCTCACCTGCGGTGACGTGCAGGCTTTCCGAGCATCGGAACGGCCTTATCCACATGATGGACGCCCCTTGGGGCGCCCGCCCCGCCTCTGCCACTATCCCTACTGATCCAGTGGGATTATGGGAGGGCAGGCGGGGTGGGATGAGCACGGAGATGACGACGCCCAGGGACGACACGCTCTGGCGGAGGGTCGTCCGCGACCTCGCCGACGATCTCGCCGTCGACGCGCACGCCCGCGACCGGGCGGGCCGGACCCCGCTCGACGAGGTCGAGCGGCTCCGGGAGGCGGGCCTCACCGCCTTCCTCACCGCGTCCGACCCGGCCGCCGGTCCCGGCGGCCACGGCGCCGACCTGCGCACCGCCTGTACGGCGGTGCGCGAACTCTCCGCCGCCGACAGCTCCGTGGGCGAACTCCTCGCCCACCACTACGCCCTGTCGTGGACCGGCCGCTTCCTCACCGCGCCCGGCACCCGGGGCGCGGAGCCCTTCGCCCGCCTCGACGCCCGGACGGCGGCCGAGGGCTGGCTGCTCGCCGGGGCGACCGAACCGGCACCGCGCGGCACCGGGCCGGGGCTCACCCTCACCCGGGCCGACCGGGGCGGCTGGCTCCTCGACGGCCGCCGCTCCTACGACTCCGCCGTCGCCGTCGCCGACCGGCTGGTGGTCGCGGCGCGGCCGGCCGGCACCGGCGACCTGCTGCTCGTCCTGGTCGACCCGGCCCATCCGGGGGTCCGCGCGGAACCGGCCGCGGACCGGGTGGGGCAGCGGCTCACCGGCGCCGGCACGGTGGCCTTCGACCAGGTGCCGGTGCCCCGGTCGCGGGTCCTGGGCACGGTGCCCGCCGACGAGCACGCGGTCGCCCCGTTCACCTCGCTCGCCCCCCTGGTGCTGCGGCTCCTCCTGGTGCACGTGGCGCTCGGCATCGCGGAGGGCGCGCTCGCCGAGGCGCGGGACGTGACCCGGGCGCGCCCGCCGGAGCCCGGCGCCGCGCCCGGCGACGACCGCCCGGCGGCCGGCGGACCGGCGGACCGCGGCGACGACCCGTACCTCCTGCTCTCCTACGGCGAGTTGGCGACCTCCGCGCACACGGCGGCGGCCGTCGCCGAGCGCGCCACCGACGCGCTGGCGCGCGGGCTGCGCGCGGGCTGGGCGCTCGGCGTGGAGGAGCGCGCCGACCTGGCGGTCGTGGTGTCCGCCGCCGAGACGGTGACCGGCCGGGCCGCGGTGCGGCTGACCACCCGGATCCTGGAGCTGGTCGAGGGGGCGCCGCCGGCCGCGCCGGGCGCCGGGGGCGGCGGTCCGGGCTTCGACCGCTTCTGGCGCAACGCCCGCGCGCTCACCGCCCGGACGCGGCCCGCGCACCGGCTCCGCGACATCGGCGACCACTACCTCCACGGCAGCCACGCCCGCCTCGCCCGCAGCGCCTGACGGGGGCGGCGCGATCCCCCGCCCTCGGCGGCCTCCCGGGTCGCCCCGTACACCGCCGCCACCACGACGAGCGTCAGCTCCGGGTTGAACATGTTCGACTCGGGGGCCGGAGGGGCGTACGGACCGGCATGTCGGGACCTGTGGCCCTCCCTCCGGACGGCCGATGGGCCCAAGCTGGGAGGCGACGAGGGACCGGCCGCCGGGCCGGACCCGTCCACCGCGAACAGGGAGGCAGTCGGATGACGCGCGAGGCCCAGGAGCCCCGTAGGACGGACCGGGCGATCGTGGCCGGGGTGGACGGCTCGCCGGAGAGCCTCGCCGCCGCCGAGTGGGCGGCGCGCGAGGCGGAGAACCGGCGGGTGCCGCTGCGGCTCGCCCACGCCTGGCGCTGGGAGCCGCTCGACCTGCCGCTGGTCCAGGACCCCACCGGGCTGGAGAAGGCCGCCCACGACCTGGTGCACGCGGCCGAGGCGGAGATCACCGCCCGCCACCCGGAGGTCGCGGTCAGCGCCTCCGTCCTCCCCGACACCCCGGTGGCCGCGCTGCTCGCCGCCCAGGAGGAGGCGGAGATGCTCGTCATCGGCTCGCGCGGGCACGGGGCCGTCGCCGGCTTCCTGCTCGGCTCGTACGGGCAGCAGGTCATCGCCGCCGCCACCCGCCCGGTGGTCTCGGTCCGCGCCCGCGACGGCGAGGCCGCCGAACCGCCCACGGGCGAGATCCTGGTGGGCCAGCAGGGCACCCCGGAGGACAGCGAGCCCGTGCTGCGCTTCGCCTTCGAGACCGCCGCCGCCCGGGGCGCCGCCATCCGCGCGGTGCGCGCCTGGAGCCTGCCGCCGCTCTACGCGTACAGCCCGGCCTCGATGCGGCTCGCCGACGACGCCGGCGGCCTGGTGCCCTTCGAGGAGAAGGCGCTGCGCGAGGCCCTCGCGCCCTGGCGGGAGCGGTACCCGTACGTGCCGGTGACCGAGCACGTGGAGCTGGGCAGCGCCGGACAGGTCCTGCTCACCACCTCCGGCGCCGCCCAGCTCCTGGTGGTGGGCCGCCGGGCCAGGCGCGGGGCGCTGGGGCAGCGGATCGGCTCGGTGGCGCACGCGGCGCTGCACCTCGCCCCGTGCCCGGTGGCGGTCGTCCCGCAGGGCTGACCCGGAAGGGGGAGCGGAAGCGGCGGCCCGGCGAACCGCCGCCCCGGCGCCTCGGGTTGACGCACGGGCTTGACCCTCCGGGTTGACCCGGGGTGTCGGGGCGGCGGGACGGGGAAAGCCTCGTTCCCGTCGCCCCGGCGGCTCGTCGGAGCCCCGGACCGGACGGCGGCGCGGTCGAGCGAACGGAGCCCCATGCGGTACGACGGTCCCCCCGGCCCCATCGAGCGGTCCCCCGCGCGCCCGGCCCCCGGCCGGCGCCGGGCCTTCTTCCGCACCGCCCCCTTCCGCACCGGAGCGGGCGCGGCCGCCCTCACCGTCCTGCTCGGCCTGTACGCGGCCGCCGCGCCGCCCTCCCCCTCCCCCGCTCCCGCCGCCGATGCCGTCGTCGCCCCGCGCGCGGCGGCCGGGGGCGGCGGGCCGGCGGCGCAGACCGGCGGGGTCCGCGCCGTCCCGGCCGCGGGGCAGGACCGGGCCTCCCGGTACGTGCGGGACGTCATCGCCCTCGTCAACGCCGAGCGGGAGAAGGCGGGTTGCGGTCCACTGCGGACCGAGAAGCGGCTGCGGAGGGCGGCCCAGGCGCACGCCGACGACATGGCGGCGCGCGACTACTACGCGCACGACACCCCGGAGGGGCGGGACGGCGGGGACCGGATCACCGCCACCGGCTACGGCTGGTCGCGGTGGGGCGAGAACATCCACAAGGGGCCGGCGACGCCGGAGCGGGCGATGCGGGACTGGATGGGGAGTCCGTCCCACCGGGCGAACATCCTCGACTGCGCGTTCCGCGACGTCGGGGCGGGTGTGGCCCTCACCGCCGACGGGCCGTGGTGGGTGCAGGACTTCGGCGCCCGGCGCTGAGCGCCCGGCCGGGTGCCCCCGGCGGCCTTCGCGGCGGTTCCCTCAGCCGAGCGGGGCGGCCAGTTCCTGCACCCAGACCGGGCCGCGCGGGCCGGGCACGGTGGCGACGCCCGTGTCCCGGTAGGAGCAGTCCAGCATGTTCCGCTCGTGGCCCGCGCCGTCCCGCCAGCCGTCGACCACGGCCGCCGGGGTCGGCTGGCCCTCCGCGAGGTTCTCCGCCCAGGCGGACCAGCGGTAGCCGGCCGCGGTGATCCGGGCGTCCGCGAGTTCGCCGCCGGGTCCGGCGTGGCCGTAGGAGTCGCGGGCCACCATGTCCCGGGCGTAGGCGCGGGCGGCGGCGGTCAGCCGGGGGTCGGTGCGCAGCGGGGCGCAGCCCGCCTCGGCCCGGAGCCGGTTGACCAGCTCGGTCACCCGCTCCCCCGGGCTCGGCGGCGGTGCGGTGGCGGTACGGGACGGGGCGGCGGCCGTCCGGGCCGGGGGCGTGGTGGCCGGGGCGGGCGGCGGCGTGCCGGCCGGCGCGGGGGTCGCCACCGGGGTGGTGGCGGGCGGCGCGAGGGAGGGCCGCCCGGGCGCGGGCCGGGCCTCCGGCGCGGTCCGCTCGGGGAGCGACAGCACGAGCGCCCCGAGCACGGCGACGGCCGCGACCCCGGCGGCCCCCGTCCGCCGTCCGGGCGTCCAGAACGGCCCGGCGGGCCCGGCCGCCGGGCCGGTGCCGGAGGGCGCGGGGCCGGCCCCGGGCGCCGGCCCCGCGGGCATCGGAGCCGTACCGGACATCGGCTCCGCACCGGGCGCCGGAGCCGTACCGGAGAGGGGTACGGGGGCCGGGTCGGGGCCGGAGAGGGGTATGGGGGCCGGGTCCGGGCCGGAGAGTGCGTGCGGGCCGGTGCCGGGGGCCGGGTCCGGGGCCGTGGTCCAGCCCACCGGTTCGGCCGCGAGGGCCTGGGCGGGGGCGGTGGTGTCGAGGAGGCCGGCGGCGAGGGGCGGGACGAGGCCGATGCCGACGAGGAGTCCCTCGACCGGGGCGAGCCGGCGGCGGCCGGTGCCGCAGCCGGGGCAGTCGCGCAGGTGGC
The DNA here is from genome assembly GCF_014650175.1 of Streptomyces termitum. Classification (GTDB taxonomy): domain Bacteria; phylum Actinomycetota; class Actinomycetes; order Streptomycetales; family Streptomycetaceae; genus Streptomyces; species Streptomyces termitum. The sequence continues at coordinate 319,374 of NZ_BMUL01000007.1, read as the reverse complement.
GGGCGATCCGCTTGCGCCACAGCGGCGAGGGGCGGCCGTCCCAGGGGGTGAGGAGCGCGGCCAGTTCGGGGCAGCGCGGCCGGGCGTCGAGGGCGCCGACGACGGCGCGGCCGGTCTCCAGCCGCTCCTTCATCCGCTGGACGCGGACGGCGGCGTGGGCCGGGGAGAGGCCGAGGGCCTCGGCGAGGTCGGCGCGGGAGAGCTCGCCCGCGGCCTCCAGCCACCACAGGGAGAGCAGTTCGCCGTCCTCGCCGTCGAGCCAGCGGGTGGCGCGGGCGACGTCGCGGCGCTGCCCGGTCAGGCCGAGGCGGAGGATCGTGAGGTCGGTGAAGTCGCCGGCCGGGTCGGCGAGGTCGGCGGCCCGGTCGAGGCCGGGCACGGGCGCCTGCCGGCGTTCGTGCCAGCGGCGGCGGACCCCGTTCATGGCGATGGCGACGAGCCAGGAGCGGAAGCGGGCCGGGTCGCGGAGCCCGGGGAGCCCGTCGAGGGCGCGGACCAGCGTCTCCTGGACGACGTCGTCGGTGTCGGCGTGCCCGTCGAGGGCGCGCCCGACCACGTTGTGGACGAGCGGCAGGCAGGCGCGCACCAGTTCCTCCCTGGCGTGCGGGTCGCCCGCGCGCGCCGCCTCCACGAGGGCGGTCGTGCGCTGCTCGTCGCTGTGCATGGATGGTGCTCCCTTGTCCCCGGTCCGAGTCCCCGTGCCGGAGGAGACCCGGGGGACCGGAAGGGATAACACTTTTCGCCGGGGCCCCGCGGGGGCCCGGGACGCTAGACGGTCGGGTGCGGCAGGCGGGGCACGACGGCTCCGCCGCCCTCCCGTACGGCCTCCACGACGGCGTCGTGGAGTTCGCGGCTCTCCTCCTCCGAGGGACAGGGGACGGGACTTCCCGACATGGTGAACCAGTCGGAGGCGCCGCTGTACTGCACGGCCACGCGTGCCTCACCGTCGGCGAAGGTCGTGTGCACGGTCAGGTCGCCCGTGACGATTCCGCCTTCGACGGTCAGCACCCCACCACGCCCGGTGTAGACACCGGCGGTCGTCCAAGATGCCCAGCTCATGCCCTCCAGGGTCACACCCGGACGGCGTATCCGCCACCGCCGGGACGGCTCCGGAGAGAACCGCTCCGGTGGGGGCGCGGCGGCGGGGCGGACCGGCCGGGGTGCTCCGGCGGTGCGGGGTCCGGCCGGGGCCCGCACCGCGACCGCCCCGGCCGGAGGCGTTCCGGCCGGGGCGGTACGGGGTCGTGCGCCGGGTCAGGCGAGGGACGCGACGGCCTCGTTGAAGGTGGCGGACGGGCGCATCACGGCCGCGGCCCTGGCCGGGTCGGGCTGGTAGTAGCCGCCGATCTCGGCCGGGGCGCCCTGGACGGCGATCAGCTCGTCGACGATCTTCCGCTCGTTGGCGGCGAGCGTCTCGGCGAGCGGGGCGAACGCCTTGGCGAGCTCCGCGTCCTCGGTCTGGGCGGCCAGCTCCTGGGCCCAGTACAGGGCCAGGTAGAAGTGGCTGCCGCGGTTGTCGATGCCGCCGAGGCGGCGGGTCGGCGACTTGTCCTCGTTGAGGAAGGTGCCGGTGGCGCGGTCCAGGGTGTCCGCGAGGACCTGGGCGCGGGCGTTGCCCGTGGTGGTGGCCAGGTGCTCGAAGGAGGCGGCCAGCGCGAAGAACTCGCCGAGGGAGTCCCAGCGGAGGTAGTTCTCCTTGACGAGCTGCTGGACGTGCTTCGGGGCGGAGCCGCCGGCGCCGGTCTCGAAGAGGCCGCCGCCCGCCATCAGCGGGACGACCGACAGCATCTTGGCGCTGGTGCCCAGCTCCAGGATGGGGAAGAGGTCGGTCAGGTAGTCGCGCAGCACGTTGCCGGTGACGGAGATGGTGTCCTCGCCGCGGCGGATGCGCTCCAGGGAGAACTTCGTGGCCTCGACCGGGGACAGGATCTTGATGTCCAGGCCCTCGGTGTCGTGCTCCGGCAGGTACTGCTTCACCTTGGCGATGAGCTGCGCGTCGTGGGCGCGCTCCTCGTCCAGCCAGAAGACGGCCGGGGCGCCGGTGGCGCGGGCGCGGGTCACGGCGAGCTTGACCCAGTCCTGGATGGGGAGGTCCTTGGTCTGGCAGGCGCGGAAGATGTCGCCCTCGGCGACCTCCTGCTCCAGGACGGTGGCGCCGGAGGCGTCGACGAGGCGGACGGTGCCGGCCGCGGCGATCTCGAAGGTCTTGTCGTGGGAGCCGTACTCCTCGGCCTTCTGCGCCATGAGGCCGACGTTCGGGACGGAGCCCATGGTGGCCGGGTCGAAGGCGCCGTGGGCGCGGCAGTCCTCGATGACGGCCTGGTAGACGCCGGAGTAGCTGTGGTCCGGGAGGACCGCGAGGGTGTCGGCCTCCTGGCCGTCCGGGCCCCACATGTGGCCGGAGGTGCGGATCATGGCCGGCATCGAGGCGTCGACGATGACGTCGGACGGCACGTGCAGGTTGGTGATGCCCTTGTCGGAGTCGACCATGGCGAGGGCGGGGCCCTCGGCGAGCTCGGCGTCGAAGGACGCCTTGATCGCGTCGCCGTCCGGGAGGGCGGCCAGGCCGTTCAGGACGGTGCCGAGGCCGTCGTTGACGGAGAGGCCGGCGGCGGCCAGGGTCTCGCCGTACCGGGCGAAGGTCTTCGGGAAGAAGGCGCGCACGACGTGGCCGAAGATGATCGGGTCGGAGACCTTCATCATGGTGGCCTTGAGGTGCACGGAGAACAGGACGTCCTCGGCCTTGGCGCGGGCGATCTGCTCCGAGAGGAAGGTGCGCAGGGAGGCGACGCGCAGGACGGAGGCGTCGACGACCTCGCCCGCGATGACCTTCAGGGGGGCGCGCAGCTCGGTCACGGTGCCGTCGGCGGCGACGTGCTCGAAGCGGAGGGTGGTGTCCTCGGCGGCGACGAAGGACTTCTCGGTGCCGGCGAAGTCGTCCTCGGCCATGGTGGCCACGTTGGTCTTGGACTCGGGGGTCCAGGCGCCCATGCGGTGCGGGTGGTTCTTGGCGTAGTTCTTGACCGAGCCCGGGGCGCGACGGTCGGAGTTGCCCTCGCGCAGGACCGGGTTGACGGCCGAGCCCTTGATCTTGTCGTAGCGGGCGCGGACGTCCTGGTCCTGCTCCGTCTTCGGGTCGTCCGGGTAGTCCGGGAGGGCGTAGCCCTGCGCCTGGAGCTCGGCGATCGCGGCCTTCAGCTGCGGGATCGACGCGGAGACGTTGGGCAGCTTGATGATGTTGGCCTCGGGGGTCTTGGCCAGCTCGCCCAGCTCGGCGAGGGCGTCGCCGATGCGCTGGCCCTCCTCCAGGAAGTCGGGGAAGTTCGCGATGATCCGGCCCGCGAGGGAGATGTCCCGCGTCTCGACCGTGACTCCCGCCGTGGAGGCGTACGCCTGGATCACGGGCAGGAACGAGTAGGTCGCCAGGGCCGGCGCCTCGTCGGTGTGGGTGTAGATGATGGTCGAGTCAGTCACCAGGTGCTCCGCTCCACGTCTGCGTATCCAAGATTGCTCGACATCAAGATATCTCGTGATCGCGGTTCTCCGTAAAGGGGCCCACGAGCTCGCCCTGCTCGGGGGCTCCGGAGTCCTCCACGAAGGGGCCGCCGAGCCGGTACGGGGCCGGGCCGCCGTCCAGGTCGACGTGGCGGACCAGGGCCAGCAGGACGAGGCCGGCGGCCGCGCCGACACCGGCCGCGAGGGCCTGCCCGCAGCGGTGGGCGAGCCGGAGCTCCGCCGGGTCGTACGGGGCGGTGGCGGGCAGGCCGAGGGTGTCGCCGAGGAGCAGGAAACCGGCCGCGAGGCCGCCGGCGCCGAGCAGGGCGAGCGGCAGGGTGGCCGGCAGGCTCCGCAGGACGGTGCCGTGGCGGGGGCCGGGGCGGACCTTGCCGCGGCGGGCGAGGAGCGCGATCAGGCCGCACTGGACGGCGAGGGCGAGGAGCGCGGCGGCGATCACGTCGCCGGGGCGGTGGTCGCCCGCCGCGACCGAGTACGCGCCGAGGGCGACGGCCCACAGGGTGGCGGCGCCGACGACGAGGCCGCGGGGGCGGCGGGGCGTGACCAGGGCGAGGCCGAGGGCGACGCCGAAGGCGAGGGTGGCGGTGGCGCTGGGGAAGCCGCTGGGCGGCAGGGCTCCGGCGTCGGCGGCCGGGGGGCGGGGCGCGTACCCCTGGAGGAGTCCGGCGACGGCGAGGGAGACGGCGACGGCTCCGGCGGCCGCGCCGGTGAGCGCGTACCGCTTGCGCAGCAGTCCGAGGCCGGCGAGGAGGACGCAGGCGAGGACCAGGGAGAGGGTGGCGGCCCCGGCCAGGGAGGGATGGTCCCGAAGGAATTCGGCCACCCTGGTGTCGGCGCGGCGGCCGGTGACGGCGGCGTCGCTCCAGCGGCGGCCGGTCGCGGTGAGCACGAGGCCGGCGTAGACGACGGTGAGCAGCAGGACGGCCCCGAGGCAGGCCCGCCGGGTGCGGGTGCGCACCCGGGTGCTGAAGGAGTCTGCGGCCTCGCCGGCCACGGCGGCGTACCACCAGGTGTCACCGGCCCTCGGCGGTCTCGGGGAGCCGCCGGTGCGGAGCCTGTCGTAGGGAGCCATGGTCCGATTCGAACCCAGGGGCGACGCGGCCGCCCGCTGGATTCACCCGAACGACACGGCGGGTCGGCTGGCGGGGCGCGGGGCGGCCGGTCGTGACCGGTCCGTCCGGTGGCGGCCTGTCAGTCGCGGCTCCCCCGCACGCGCGCCGGCCCGCTCATGCCGTCGCCGGGTGAACGGACGGGGCGGAAGGGGCGCCGGGAGGGGGCGTCAGGAGGAGGCGCGGACGACGAGTTCGGTGGGGAGCATGTGGCGGGGCTGGTCGCCGGGTTCGCTCGGGGCGGCGATCTCCGCGAGCAGCAGCCGGGCCATGGTGCGGCCCATCTCCTCGATGGGCTGGCGGACGCTGGTGAGCGGCGGGTCCATGAGGCGGGCGACGGCGGAGTCGTCGACGCCGACGAGGGCGACGTCGTCGGGGACGGTGCGGCCGGCCTCCCGGAGCACGGCGCGGGCACCGGCCGCCATGACGTCGGAGGCGGCGAAGACGGCGTCCAGGCCGGGTCGCCGGTCGAGCAGTTCGCGCATGGCGCGGCGGCCGCCCTCCTCGGTGAAGTCGCCGGTGGCGACGAGGGCTTCGTCCGGGGCGAGGCCCGCCTCGGCGAGGCCCTCGCGGTAGCCGTCGAGGCGGCAGCGGGCGCCGTACATGTCGAGCGGACCGGTGATGGTGGCGACCCGGCGGCGGCCCCGGGCGGCGAGGTGGGCGACGGCGGTGCGGCCGGCGCCGGTGTTGTCGGAGTCGACGAAGGCGACGGGTTCGTCCTCGCGGCGGCGGCCGTTGAGGACGGCGGGCAGGCCGAGGGCGCGGACCTGGTCGGGCAGCGGGTCGTCGGCGTGCACGGAGACGAGGAGGACGCCGTCGACGCGCTGGGCGGCGAGGTACTGCTCGAAACGCTGCCGCTCCTGGTCGCTGCGGATCAGGGTGAGCAGCAACTGCTTGTCGGCGGCGGCGAGTTCGCCGCTGACGCCGCGGATGATGTCGAGGAAGTACGGTTCGGCGAAGAGGCGCGCCTCGGTCTCGGGGATGACGAGGGCGACGGCGTCGGTGCGGCTTCCGGCGAGGGCGCGGGCGGCGCGGTTGGGGACGTAGCCGAGTTCGGCGACGGCCCGCTCGACGGCTTCCCTGGCCTGTTCGCTCACCTTGGGCGAGCCGTTGATGACCCGGGAGACCGTGCCCCGGCCGACGCCCGCGCGGGCCGCGACCTCCTCCAGGGTGGGCCTGCCGGTCCGCCGTCCGCTCGCCGCCATGTGCCGCTTCTCCCCTCGGCCCCGGGGCGTCGCCCGCCCGCGCTGTCCGGCGAACCTATCAGGCGGGCGGGCGGGTTCCGGCGGGTTCAGCCCTCGGTGGGGGCGAGCTCCGCCATCGGGCCCCAGCCCGGCTGCGGCACCTCGACGTTGATGATCTCGGGGGTGGCGGCGACGGCCCCGGCCATGGCGGCGAGCCCGGCGGCGAAGTGGTCGGAGGCGACGTGGACGGCGCCGGCCTCGGCGTCGGCGAAGCCCTCCAGGAGGGTGAAGACGTTCGGGTCGTCGACCCCGCGCGACCAGTCGAAGAAGAGGTTGCCCGGCTCCTCGCGGGTGGCGCGGGTGAAGTCGGCGACCCGGTCGAGCCACTGGTCGGCGAGGTCGGGGCGGACGGTGAAGCGGACGGCGATGAAGATCATGCCGTCAGGCTGCGCCGGGCGGGCGGGCCGGGGCCAGCCGGGGCGGTCAGGATTCCGGCAGGGCCGGAAAGCCGGGGACGGCGCGGGCGAGGGCGGCCCGGACGGCGCCCTGGCGGCGGGCGAACTCCGCGGTGGGCAGGGAGACCGAGAGGGCGTGCACGATGCCGTCGCCCCGGTCGGGCACGGCGACGGCGAGGCAGGCGTGGGCGAGGTCGGCCTCGCCGAGGGAGACCGCGTAGCCCTGGCCCCGGACGGTCGCCATCTCGGCCTCGAAGCGGTCGGCGCCGGTGATGGTCCGCTCGGTGAGGCGGGCCATGCCGTGGTCGGCGAGGTAGCGGCGGCGCCGGGCGCGCGGCAGCGCGGCGAGCAGCGCCTTGCCGTGCGCGGTGGCGTGGGCGCGGGCCTCCGGGCCGGGCGCGAAGGGGTGGGCGGTGTCGGTGACGGGGGCGGTGGTGTCGACGACGGTGATCAGGCCGTCGCGGTAGGCGGTGTGGTACGCCTCCGCGCCGGTCGCCCGGCGCAGCAGCCCGAGGAGTTCGCCGGTGGAGGCGCCGAGTCCGTGGTGGCGGAGGTGGGCGCGGTGCAGGGCGGGGACCCGGGGCCCGGGGGCGTATCCCCCGGCGGTGCGGACGAGGTGGCCGCGCGCGAGGAGCGGGCCGGCCAGGTGGTAGACGGTGGACAGGGCGCAGCCGAGTTCGCGGGCCAGGGCCTTGGCGCCGACCGGCCGTCCGGCGTCGGCCACGGCGTCGAGCAGGTCGAGCGCCCGCTCGACGGAGCGCGGCCCGGCGCCGGAAGCGGCGGAGCCGGGGCCGGAAGGACCGGAGAGGTCGGCGGGGTCGGCGGGGTCGGCGGGGTCGGCGGGGTCGGCGGGGTCGGCGGGGTCGGCGGGGTCGGCGGCGGGCATCCGACCAGGGTAGCCGGGCGCTCCCGAGGGGTAGGGACACCGTGTGACGGGGCGGCTCCGGACCGTATCACCGCAGGTCAAAGCTCACTTATGTGCATTTAACACTTTTTCGGCGTACCGTCTTCGGGATCCCCTGACGCCTATCGACCGGGAGAGCGCGTGCCCCGCCCCAGGACCGACCATGCCCCGACGCCCGCCACCGGAAGCCGCCCACGGCTGCGGACGGTCGCCGTCGCCGCGGGCGTCGTCGCCGTCGCGGCGGGCGGCCTGTACGCGACCGGCCTGGCGACGACCGGCGACGACATATCCGCCGGCACGCACGTCGGCGGCGTCGACATAGGCGGGCTGAGCACCGCCGCGGCCGCCGAGCGGCTGCGGGCGCAGGCCCCGGCCGCCTGGACCGCGCCGATCTCCGTGACGGTCGGCGGGAAGACCGAGCGCGTGGACCCGGCCGACGCCGGGCTGACCGTGGACGCGGAGGCGACCGCCGAGCGGGCCGCCGACCCGTCCCGCGATCCCGTCACCGTCATCGGCCGCCTCTTCTCCTCCGGCGACCGCGCGATCGAGCCGGTCCTCGCGCACGACCCGGCGAAGACGGACGCGGCGGTGGCCGCGCTGGCGAAGCGGAGCGACCGGGCCGTCACCGAGGGCGCGGTCGCCTTCCGGGACGGGAAGGCCGTGGAGACCCGGCCGGTCGCCGGGCAGAAGCTGGACACCGGGAAGGCCGCCGAGGCGCTGCGGGCCGCCTACCCGTCGGCCCCCGGCGCCTCCGCCGTGAGCCTGCCGGTGGCCGTGACGCAGCCGAAGCTGCCCGCCGCCGAGGTGACCCGCTTCCTCGACGCGTACGCGAAGCCCGCCGTCTCCGGCCCGGTCACCCTGGCCGTCGGCGACCAGAAGCTGCGGATATCGGCCGCCACTCTGAGCGACCACCTGACGGTGAAGAACGACAACGGCACCCTGCGCGGCTCCCTCGACCCGGCCGCGCTGCTGCGCGACCCGGACGTCTCCCGTCCGCTCGCCGCCATGACCGGCGCGCCCGTGGAGGGCGCCCTCGGCCTGCGGGACGGCAAGGTCGTCGTCGTGCGGGAGGGCAAGGCGGGCCGCGAGGTGACGGCGAAGGCCCTCGGCGAGGCGGTGGACCCGCTGCTGACCCGTACCGGGGAGGCCGCCCGGACGGCGACCGTGGCCACCAAGGTCACCCAGCCGCGGGTCAGCAAGGTGAACCTGCCCACGCTCGGCGTCACCGAGCGGATGTCCAGCTTCACGGTGAACTTCCCCAAGGCCCCCTACCGGACCGTGAACATCGGCCGGGCCGCCGAGCTGATCAACGGCTCCGTCGTGCAGCCGGGCCAGATCTGGAGCTTCAACCGGACGGTCGGCGAGCGGACCCCGGAGAACGGCTTCGTCGACGGCACGATGATCCTCGACGGCCGCTACCAGGAGGCGCCCGGCGGCGGCGTGTCGGCGGTGGCGACCACCGTCTTCAACGCGGTCTTCTTCGCCGGTCTGGAGCCGGTCGAGTACGGCGCCCACTCCTTCTACATCGAGCGCTACCCGGCGGGCCGGGAGGCGACCGTCGCCTGGGGCAGCCTCGACCAGCGCTTCCGCAACAACACCGACAAGCCGGTCTACATCGCGGCGAGCGCCACCGACACCTCGATCACCATCACCTTCTACGGCACGAAGAAGTACGACTCGGTGGAGGCGGTGGCCGGTCCGCGCACCCACCTCACCCAGCCGAGGAAGATCAAGGGCAGCGGCGAGCAGTGCGTCGCGCAGGCGCCGCTCCAGGGCTTCGACATCTCCGTCGACCGGGTCTTCAAGAACGCCGGCCAGGAGGTCAAGCGGGAGACCTTCAAGACCCACTACACCCCGCGCGACGAGGTCGTCTGCAACTGACCCGGAGCGCCCCGGCGGGTGTCCCGCCCGCCGGGCCGGGGCATGCATGCCTGGGGTGCGGCCCGCCCGGACCGCACCGAGCCGCCGGAGGCGTGCCGTGCCAGAGCGCGATGGGACACCCCCCTATGCCCGGCTGCTGGCCGGGGCCGTCCGGGACGGCGTGTGCCCGGGGGCCGTGTGGGCCGCCGGGGACGCGGCGGGCGTCCGCTCGGCGGGGGCGGTCGGCCTCCTGGACCCGGCCCGGCCGGGCGAGCCGGTGCGCCCGGACACCCGCTACGACGTGGCGAGCCTGACGAAGGTCCTCGCCGTGTGGGGCGTGGTGGGCACCCTGGTGGACGCCGGGAAGCTGGACCCGGCCGCGCCGCTCGGCACGTACTGGCCGGCGGCGGCCGGACGCCCCGCCGGCGCCCTCACCGCGCACCACCTGCTGACCCACACGGCCGGCCTGCCGCTGCGGGCCAACCTCCGCTTCCTGTACGGCTCCGATCCGCAGGACGTGCGGGACGGGGTGCTCGCCGAGCCGCTGCGGCACCGGCCGGGCGCGGCCGTGGCCTACACCGACCGGGCGGCGCTGATCCTGGGCTGGCTGGCCGAGCACCTGGCGGGCCGGCCGCTCGCCCGGCTGGCCCGGGAGCGCGTCTGGGAGCCGCTCGGCATGGCCGCCACCGGGTTCGGGCCGCTGGAGCCGGTGGCGGCGGCCCGGTGCGCGCCGACCGAGTTCGACGAGGAGAGCGGTCGTCACCTGCGCGGGACGGTGCACGACTTCTCGGCCCGGCTGCTGGGCGGGGTGTGCGGGATCGCGGGGGTGTTCACGACGGCCGGGGACACCGGCCGGTTCCTGCGCGGGGTGCTCGCGCCGCCGTCCGGCACCTTCTCCCCCGCCTGGGTGGCGGCCTCGCTGCGGGTCGGCACCGGCGGACTCGTACCGCCGCGCGGGCTGTTGTGGCATCCGGCGCCGGGCACCGGGCCGGCCGACGACGTGTGGGCGCACTTCGGCTTCACCGGGACGGCGATGTGGGTGTCCCCGGCGCGGGACCGCTGGGCGGTCCTGCTGACGAACCGGCTGTACGTGACCCGCGACCCGGCACCGCTGGCCCGGGTCCGCGAGGAGTTCCGGGCGCACGCCTTCGCCTGACCCGGCGCCGGACCATCCCCCGCGAGTGTGAGGTTTCGGACACGCGTTCAGGGGCCCCTGTCGGCGTGAAGAGGCCCCGGGTTACCATATGAGCGCCGTCTAGCTCGAAAGATAAATCTTGTGACTGTCAATGATGACTCGTTCACCAGCTGGAAGAACCGCGAGGAGATCGCGGAGTCGATGATCCCGATCATCGGGAAGCTGCACCGTGAGCAGGACGTCACCGTCCTGGTCCACAGCCGCTCCCTGGTGAACAAGTCGGTGGTCAGCATCCTCAAGACCCACCGCTTCGCCCGCCAGATCGCCGGTGAGGAGCTCTCGGTCACCGAGACGCTGCCTTTCCTGCAGACGCTCACCACGCTCGACCTCGGCCCCTCCCAGATCGACATCGGCATGCTCGCCGCCGAGTACAAGGCCGACTCGCGCGGCCTGACGGTCGGGGAGTTCACCGCGGAGGCCGTCGCCGGCGCCACGGGCGCGAACAAGATCGAGCGCCGTGACGGCCGCGACGTGGTCCTCTACGGCTTCGGCCGCATCGGCCGCCTCGTCGCCCGCCTCCTCATCGAGAAGGCCGGTTCGGGCAACGGCCTGCGCCTGCGCGCCATCGTCGTGCGCGGCGGCGGCGAGGCCGACCTCGTCAAGCGCGCCTCCCTGCTGCGCCGGGACTCGATCCACGGCCAGTTCCAGGGCACGATCACGGTCGACGAGGCGAACAGCACCATCGTCGCCAACGGCAACACCATCAAGGTGATCTACGCCAACGACCCCTCCGAGGTCGACTACACGGCGTACGGCATCGAGAACGCCATCCTGATCGACAACACCGGCAAGTGGCGCGACCGCGAGGGCCTCTCCACGCACCTGCGCCCCGGCATCGACAAGGTCGTCCTGACCGCGCCCGGCAAGGGCGACGTGCCCAACATCGTGCACGGCGTCAACCACGACACGATCAAGCCGGACGAGCAGATCCTGTCCTGCGCCTCCTGCACCACCAACGCGATCGTCCCGCCGCTCAAGGCGATGGACGACGAGTACGGCGTGCTGCGCGGCCACGTGGAGACCGTCCACTCGTTCACGAACGACCAGAACCTCCTGGACAACTACCACAAGGCCGACCGCCGCGGCCGCTCCGCGCCGCTCAACATGGTGATCACCGAGACCGGTGCCGCCTCGGCCGTCGCCAAGGCGCTGCCGGAGCTCAAGGCCCCGATCACCGGCAGCTCCATCCGCGTGCCGGTGCCGGACGTCTCGATCGCCATCCTGAGCCTGCGCCTGGGCCGCGAGACCACCCGCGACGAGGTGCTGGAGTACCTGCGCGACGTCTCGCTGCACTCGCCGCTGAAGCGCCAGATCGACTTCACCACGGCTCCCGACGCCGTCTCGATGGACTTCGTGGGCTCGCGCCACGCCTCCATCGTGGACGCCGGCGCGACCAAGGTCGACGGCGACAACGCGATCCTGTACCTGTGGTACGACAACGAGTTCGGCTACTCCTGCCAGGTCATCCGGGTCGTCCAGCACGTCTCGGGCGTCGAGTACCCGACCTTCCCGGCGCCGGCGGTCTGATCCGGCCCCGCGCCCCGCGCACGCGAACGGCGCGCCGCACTCCCCGGAGGAGCGCGGCGCGCCGTTCGCGCGTGCCGGGTCAGTTCTTCTTGCGCACCGGGCGCAGGGCGCCGGTCGCCGGTTCGACCGGCTCGTCGCGGGCCTCGGCCCAGAGCGAGCGGACGTGGCCGAGGTGGCGCATCATGCACGCCTCCGCGCCCGCCCGGTCGCGGGCGATCATCAGGTCGAGGAGTTCGGTGTGCTCCTCGGCGGAGGTGACCAGCTTGCCCGCCTCGTCCAGGCCCGTCAGGCCGTAGAGCCGGGAGCGCTTACGCAGGTCGCCCACCGTCTCCACCAGCCGGTCGTTGCCGCCCAGGCCGAGGAGGGTGAGGTGGAACTGCCGGTCCGCCTCCAGATAGCCGATCAGGTTGTGGTCGCGGGCGTTGACCACGATCTCCTCGGCCAGCGGGCGCAGCTCCTCCAGCTGCTCGGTCGTCGCCGTCTCGGTGACGCGGCCGACCGTGGGCACCTCGATGAGCATCCGCAGTTCGGTGCACTGGTCGAGTTCGCGCTCGCTGACCTCGGTGATCCTGAAGCCCTTGTTGCGGACCGGCTCGACCAGGCCCTCGCGGGCGAGGTCGAGCATGGCCTCGCGGACCGGGGTGGCCGAGACCCCGAGCTCGGCCGCCAGCCCGGGGGCCGAGTAGACCGTGCCCGGCTTCAGCTCCCCCGCGGTGAGCGCCGCGCGCAGCGCGTGGCCCACCTGGTCGCGAAGCCGCTCCTGGGCCTTGATGAGACTGTGCTGCTTCAGGTCACCCACGCCGTTCCTCCGAGAATCCGCAGGCGCCCAGCGTACAATGTCACGTTGCTCAGGCCGGGGCCGCCCGGTGGACCGCCACGGCCACGGCCAGATCCTCCCAGGCCATGCCCACGCTCTTGAAGAGGCGGGGGGCACCTGTCGGCGCGAGCGGGGCGGGTCCCCGTACGAGGTCGGCGAGGGTGCCGGTGATGTGCCCGGGGCCGATCGCCCCCTCCGCCTCCGGGATCAGCAGGTCACCGGCCTCCCGCAGGGCCGCCGCCCGCGCCTCGACGTAGACCTCGGCCCGGCGGACCAGGGCGGTGTCGGTCTCGCGGGCGTCCGGCTCGTGCGAGCCGACCGCGACGACCACCGCCCCCGGGGCCACCCGGCGGCCGTCGAAGAGCGGGGTCCGCGCGGTGGTGCAGCACACCACCAGGTCGGCCCCGTCCACCTCCTCGGCGGTGCCGGTACGGGCCTCGGGGACGCCGAGCGCGAGGGCGTGCGCGGCGAGCGCGGCGGCCCGGTCCCGGTCGCGCGCCACCACGGTGGCGGAGGCGAGCTTCCGGACCGCGAGGAGCGCCTCCAGGTGTCCGTACGCCTGCGGTCCCGAGCCGAAGACCACCAGCCGCAACGGCCGGTCGTCGGGGGCGAGGTGACGGACCGCCAGGGCGGAGACGGCGGGGGTGCGCAGGGCGGTGAGCGCGGCGCCGTCGAGGAGGGCGGCGGGCTGGAGGGTGGTCCCGTCGAGCAGGAGGTAGCTGCCGGTGATGCGGGGCAGTCCGCGGGCCGCGTTGCCGGGCGCCACCCCGGCGATCTTCACGCCCGCCCAGTCGCCGGCCGCGGCGGGCATGAGGAGCAGTTCGCCGGCGGGGACGGGGACGGCGGAGCGCGGCGGGCACGCCTCCGGGTCGAGGCCGTCGCGCAGGACGGCGGCCAGTGCCTCGACGGCGGCGGCCGGGGTGAGCCGCCGGAGCACCTCGGCGCCGTCGAGGCGGGGCGGGGCGTCCGGGCCGCTCACAGGAGGAACCCCGTGCCGACCGGGTCGTCCGGGTCGAGCGTGAAGAGGGTCTCGCCGGTGCGGTGGGCGGTGCCGGTGACCTCGGTGACGAGGCCGTCGGCGGGGTCGCCGCCGGGCAGGACCCGGCCGGTGAAGACGGTTCCGGCGATCGACTCGTGGGTGAGGACCCGGCCCTCCTCCAAGAGGCCGTCGGCGGCCAGCAGGGCGAGCCGGGCGGAGGTGCCGGAGCCGCACGGGGAGCGGTCGATCTGGCCGTCGGCGAAGACGGTGACGTTCCGCTGGCGCGGCCCTTCGGGGGTGTCGGGCAGGTCCTCGTGGAGGATCACGCCGTAGACGCCGGAGAGGAGGGGGCCGTCGGGGTGCCAGGTGCCGGGGTGGCCGGCCAGCGCGTGCCTGATCTCCCGTCCCGCCCGGGTGAGTTCGGGCAGGGACGCCTTCTTCACGGAGAGGCCGAGGTCGCGGGCGGCGACGGAGGCGTAGCAGGCGCCGGCGTGGGCGAGGTCGGCCTCGACGACGCCGAGTCCGGTGGCGACGGGCACCTTGCGGGCGGTGACCCGGGCGGGCACGTTGCGGAAGGTGACGCCGGTGGTGCGGCCGGCGGAGCGGTGGACGGTGGCGGTGACCCGGCCGGAGGGCACGTCGATGCGGACGGGCACGTCCCGGTCGTCCTCGCCGGCCGGGACGAGGCCGCTGTCGACGGCCCAGGCGGCGAGGGCGATGGTGCCGTGGCCGCAGGCGGTGGAGAAGCCGTCCTTGTGCCAGAAGAGGACGCCGAGGTGGGCGCCGTCGTCGTCGGGCGGGACGACGAAGCCGCCGTACATCCCGGCGTGGCCGCGCGGTTCCTGGACGAGGAGGCGGCGCAGCGTGTCGAGGGGGCCGGGGCGGGGGGCGGTGCCGGAGCCGCCCGCGCCGATGGCGGTGGCGCACCGCTCGGCGACGGTGTCGCCGGGGGCGGGCGGCAGGCCGTCGGCGACGATCCGGAAGGGCTCGCCGGCGGTGTGGTAGTCGATGACGCGGATCCCGTCCGCGAAGGGGCCGGTCACAGCAGGAATCCGGCGGGGAAGGGGTCGGTGGGGTCGAGGAAGTACTGGGCGGTGCCGGTGATCCAGGCCCGTCCGGTGACGGTGGGGACGACGGCGGGCCGGCCGCCGACGGTGGCGGCGGCGACGAGCCGTCCGGTGAACTCGGTGCCGATGAAGGACTCGTTGACGAAGTCGGTGTCCATCGGGAGCAGGCCGCGGGCGTGCAGCTGGGCCATCCGGGCGCTGGTGCCGGTGCCGCACGGGGAGCGGTCGAACCAGCCGGGGTGGATGGCCATGGCGTGCCGGGAGCGGACGGCGTCGGAGCCGGGGGCGGCGAGGTAGACGTGCTTGACGCCCGCGACGGCCGGGTCCTCGGGGTGGACGGGCCGGTCGTCGCCCGCGTTGATCGCGTCCATGATCGCCAGTCCGGCGGTGATCAGGTCCTGCTTGCGGGCGCGGTCGAAGGGCAGGCCGAGGGCGTCGAGTTCGACGAAGGCGTAGAAGTTGCCGCCGTAGGCGAGGTCGTAGGTGACGGTGCCGAGGCCGGGGACCTCGGTCTTGAGGTCGAGTCCGACCGCGAAGGCGGGGACGTTGGTGAGCGTGACGGAGCGGGCGGCGCCGTCCTCCACCCGGACGTCGGCCGAGACCAGGCCGGCGGGGGTGTCGAGGCGGACGGTGGTGACCGGTTCGGTGACCGGGACCATGCCGGTCTCGACGAGGACGGTGGCGACGCCGATGGTGCCGTGGCCGCACATCGGGAGCAGGCCGGAGACCTCGACGAAGAGGACTCCGTAGTCGGCGTCGGGGCGGGTGGCGGGCTGGAGGATCGCGCCGCTCATGGCGGCGTGGCCGCGCGGCTCGTACATGAGCAGGGTGCGCAGGTCGTCGCGGTGCTCGATGAAGTGGAGCCGCTTCTCGGCCATGGTGGCGCCGGGGATCACTCCCACGCCGCCGGTGATCACGCGGGTGGGCATGCCCTCGGTGTGGGAGTCCACCGCGTGGTAGACGTGTCGGGTGCGCATGGGCTGGTCTTCTCCCCCTCTGGGCTAGCGGAGGCCCTCGGCCAGGGCCTTCTCGGTGGCGGCGCGGACACCGGCCTCGACGGCGCCGGTGAGCGGCAGGCGCGGGGCGCGGGTGGGGCCGCCGGGGCGGCCGGCGAGGTCCATGGAGAGCTTGATGGCCTGGACGAACTCGGTCTTGGAGTCCCAGCGGTAGAGGCTGTGCAGGGACTTGTAGAGCGGGAGGGCGGTGGCGAGGTCTCCGGCGACGGCGGCCCGGTAGAGCGCGTTGGCGGACTCGGGCAGGGCGTTGGGGTAGCCGGCGATCCAGCCGACGGCCCCGGCGAGGGCGAGTTCGAGGAGGACGTCGTCGGCGCCGATGAGGAGGTCGAGGCCGGGGGCGAGTTCGGCGATCTCGTAGGCGCGGCGGACGTCGCCGCTGAACTCCTTGACGGCGACGATGTGGCCGTCGGCGTGCAGCCGGGCGAGGCGGGCGGGGGTGAGGTCGACCTTGGTGTCGATGGGGTTGTTGTAGGCGACGATCGGCACGCCCGCCTTGGCGACCTCGGCGTAGTGGGCGCGGACGGCGTCCTCGTCGGCGCGGTAGGCGTTGGGCGGCAGGAGCAGGACGGAGCCCGCGCCGGCCTCGGCGGCCTGCTCGGCCCAGCGGCGGGACTCGGCGCTGCCGTAGGCGGCGACGCCGGGCATGACGCGGGAGCCGTCACCGGCGGCCTCGACGGCGGTGCGGACGACCGCGGCGCGCTCGGCGTCGGTGAGGGTCTGGTACTCGCCCAGCGAGCCGTTGGGGACGACGCCGTCGCAGCCGTTGGCGAGGAGCCAGCGGACGTGCTCGGCGTAGGCGTCGAGGTCGACGGAGAGGTCCTCGCGCAGCGGCAGCGTGGTGGCGACCATGATGCCGTGCCAGGGGCGGATGCGGGTGTCGGTCATCGTACGGACTCCTTTGTAGTGTGTGACATTTTACTAGGGGGCGGGCGGCGCCCACAAGAGTGTGAACGCCGCGGAAAACGGGGGAAGGCAGGGGAAGGGCGGGCTAGGAGGGGGTGTCGGGGGGCAGTTCGGCGAGCTGCCGCAGGGGGACCGGGCAGGCCAGCGGGCGGCGGTCCGGGGCGGGGCCGTCCCCGGCCAGCGCGGCCACCGCCGGGCCGCACATCCGGCCCTGGCACCAGCCCATCCCGGCCCGGGTCAGCAGTTTGACCGTACGGGCGTCGGTCGCGCCCAGCTCGGTCACCGCCTCGCGGACGCACCCGGCGGACACCTCCTCGCAGCGGCAGACGGCGGTCTCCTCGCGGAGCCAGTCCGTCCAGCCGGGGCCCGGCCGGTGGGCGGCGCCCATCACGTCGGCGAAGGCCCGCAGCCGCTCCCGGCCGCGCGCGAGCCCGGCCGGGACCGCCCGGCCCGCCACCGTGTGGGCGGCGATCTCGCCCTCGATCAGGGCGAGTTGCGCCCCGCCGACACCGCCGGTCTCACCGGCCGCCCAGACGCCGGGCACCGAGGTCCGCAGCCCGGGGGTGAGGACGAGGGCGACCGTGCCGTCGGCGGCGGTGCGGGTGGCGCAGCCGAGGGCGGTGGCGAGGGAGAGCTCGGGGACGAGGCCGTGGCCGACGGCCAGCGCGTCGCAGGGAACGCGGCGTCCGGTGCCGGGCACGGGCCGCCAGTCCCGGTCGAGCCGGGCCACGGTCACCGCCTCGACCCGGCCGGTGCCGTGCGCCGCCACGACGGCGTGCCGCAGCAGCGGCCGCACCCGGTGGCGCAGCAGCGCGCCGCCGTGGACGGCGCCCTCGACGAGCTTGCCGGGGTTGCGCAGCAGGGTGCCGGTGTGGCGGGCGTACGGGGCGTACCCGGCGGCCTCGACGACGGCGGGGACCCGGGCACCGGCGGCGGCCAGCGAGGCGGCGACCGCGAGGAGCAGCGGCCCGCTGCCCGCGACGACGACCCGGCGGCCGGGCAGCACGAGCCCGCTCTTGAGCATGGCCTGCGCTCCGCCGGCACCGACGACGCCGGGCAGCGTCCAGCCGGGGAAGGGGAGTTGGCGCTCGTACGCCCCGGTGGCGAGGAGCACCGCGCGGGCCCGCACCGGGCGGGCGGCGGCCTCGTCGGCGCGGGCGTGGACGGTCCAGTCGGCGCCGGAGCCGGTGACGCTCCACACCTGGTGGCCGGGGAGGTAGCGGACGCGCCCGGCGCGGGCGTGCGCGCGCAGCTCGGCGGCGCGGCCCGCGAAGGCGGTCCAGTCGTGGTGCAGGGCCTCGGGCCGGGCGGCGCCGAGGACCGGGTCGGGGTGGCGGTAGTACTGGCCGCCGGGGCGGGTGCCCGCGTCGAGGAGGGCGACGGTGAGGCCGAGGGCGGCGGCGGTGACGGCGGCGGCGAGCCCGGCGGGCCCGGCCCCGACGACCGCGAGGTCGACGACGGCGTCCGGGCCGGACGTGCCGGGCGCGTCGGACGGGTCAGACGTGCCGGACGGGTCAGACGGCGAGGTCGTCATGGCCGGTTCCCTCCTGGCTGGTGACGAGGCCGCCGGGGCGGGCCGGGACGAGGCAGGCGCGGCGGTTGGGCGCGCCGTCCACGGTGACGAGGCAGTCGAAGCACTGGCCGATGCCGCAGAAGGCGCCGCGGGGCTCGCCGCCGTGTCGGGTGGTGCGCCAGGCGAGGACGCCCGCGCCCCACAGGGCGGCGGCGACGGTCTGCCCGGCGGCGGCCGGGATCTCCCGTCCGTCGAAGCGGAAGGTGAAGGTCTCCTGGGGCGCTCCTCCGACGAGGGCGCGCGGGGTGCGGCGGCTCAACTCTGCTGCTCCTGGGTGGGGTCGTCCGCCGGGCCGTACGTCCGCTCGGGCCGGAAGGGGGCCGGGTCGAGCGGGGGCGCGGCGCCGGTGAGGGCGGCGGCGGTGAGCGCCCCGGTGGCGGGGGCCAGGCCGATGCCCGCGCCCTCGTGGCCGCAGGCGTGGTGGAGGCCGGGGACGCGCGGGTCGGGGCCGATCGCCGGGAGGTGGTCGGGGAGGTAGGGGCGGAAGCCGTGGTAGGCGCGGAGCACCTGGACGTCGGCGAGGACCGGGAAGAGGGCGGCGGCCTGGGCGGCGAGCCGGCGCAGCGCCTCGGTGGACAGGGAGCGGTCGAAGCCGACGCGTTCGCGGGTGGCGCCGATGAGGACGGGCCCGCCGGGCGTGCCCTCGACGACGGCGGAGGACTGGAGGGCGGCGGAGCCGCTGGCGACGTCGGCGATGTAGTCGGCGGCGTAGACCTTGTGGCGGACGACGCGCGGCAGGGGTTCGGTGACGAGGACGAAGCCCCGGCGGGGCAGGACGGGCAGGCGGACACCGGCGAGCCGGGCGACCTCGCCGCCCCAGGTGCCGGCGGCGTTGACCACGGCGGGGGCGAGCAGTTCGCGACGGGCGGTGCGGACGCCCCGGACCGCGCCGGCCGGGTCGCGCAGGATCGCGGTGACCTCCTCGCCGAGGTGGAGCACGGCGCCGGAGGCGGCGAGCAGCCGGGCGGCCGCCTGGGCGGGCTGGACCTGGGCGTCCTGGGGGTAGTGGAAGCCTCCGGCGAGGCCGGGGGCGAGGTGGGGTTCCAGATCGGGGAGCCGGTCGGCGGGGACCTCGGTGGCGGTGACGCCGGCCTCCCGCTGGCCCTCCGCGAAGACGCGGAGGGCCTTGAGGGCGGGCTCGCCGGTCGCCACGACGAGCCCGCCCTTGGGCTCGTACTCGGTCTCCGGCGGGAGTACGCCGGAGAGGTCGCGCCAGAGTCTCGTGGACAGCAGCGCGAGGTCGAGCTCGGGGCCCGCCTCCTTGTCGGAGACGAGCAGGTTCCCCTCTCCGGCACCGGTGGTGCCGCCCGCGACGGGACCGCGGTCGACGACGGTGACGGAGAGGCCGGAGCGGGCCGCGTAGTAGGCGCAGGCGGCTCCGACGACGCCGGCACCGATGATCACGACGTCGGAGGAGTGTCTCTTGGGCACGGCAGTAATATGTCACATACTTTTGCGGCTGCCCAGACCCTCTCCCCCGCCGGTCCGTTTCACCCGGCACCTTCCGAAATGCCCCCCAACTCCGGTGCGGGAGCCGCCTTTCGAAGGCGGGCCGACCGGCCTCACCGCGTCGGATCCGGTACGGGGACGAGACCGGGCGCGGCCGGGCGCAGCCCCTTCAGCGCGCCCTCCGCCCGCCCGCGCGCCACCGCCGCGAGGGCCGCGTCGCCGATCGCGTCGGCCAGCCGGGCCCGGCCCAGCCAGTTGTACGGACTGTCCGGCCGCAGCCCGTCCCGCTCGCTCAGCAGCAGCCGGGCCCGGTCGTGGTCCCCGGCCGCGAGCGCCGACTCCAGCAGGGTCCGCTGGACCGCGTCCCGCTGGGCGTGGCTGCCCCCGAAGGCGTGCAGCCGGCGCCGTACCGGCCACAGCAGCCGCACCACGGCCGCGTGGTCGCCGCGGCCCTGCGCGAGGAGCGCCTCGCAGACCGGGAGTCCGATCTCCGCCGTCATGGCCCGGTTGGACGGGGCCGGTCCCGCCGCGTCCCCGGCCAGCCACCGCCGCCGGTCGGCGATCAGCGCCTCCGCCGCCCCGGGCCGTCCCGCTCCCACGTACGCCATCACCGCGTGGGCGTCGTTGAAGGCGTAGAACGGCGGGTCGGCCCGCGCCTCCCACGCGTCGGCCAGCCGCGCCCAGCGCTCCGGCTCCTCCCGCCCGGCGAGCCGCAGCCGCCACAGCAGGGCGGCGGCGTCGAGGAGTTCCATCGCGAGGCCCGCCGACTCCGGCCGGTGCACGGCCGCGTCGTACACCCGCAGCGCGGTCTCCTCGGCGCCCGCCTCCAGCGCGTACAGCGCGTAGTGCCACCAGTTGTGCACGGTCAGGTAGTTGCCGCTCCCCCAGTGTCCGGCGCGGGCGTCGAGGAAGGCGACGCCCTCGGCGATCCTGCCCTGCATCTCGTAGGTGTGGGTGACGGCGTGCACCGCCCACACGTCGGCCGGGTGCCGCTCCAGGGCGGCGAGGCCGGCCTCCTCCGCGCGCCGGTAGTGGCCCGACTCCTCCAGGCCGAAGGCGTACATGCCGAGCAGCGCGCCCCGGTGCCCGTCGGCCCGTCCCCAGGCGGACAGGGCGCCGCCGATCCGGTCCCGCAGCCGGACCGCGTCGCCGGTGAGGAAGTCCAGCTGGTGCCCGGCGAAGAGGGCCAGCGCGTCCCGGGGGTGGGCGAGGCTCAGCTCCTCCAGGAGGCCGGCCGCGCCGTGCAGGTCCCCGTCGAGGCAGGCCGCGGCGGCGGCCAGGTGGAGCCGTTCGCGCGCGGGCAGCGCGGCGGCGTCCAGACCGTCCGCGTAGCGCGCGAAGCGCTCCCGGGCGGTGGCGGCGCCGGTGTGCTCGGTGCCGAGCGTCCCCAGGTAGGCGGCGAACGCCTGGACGTCGGGCGAGCCGGGGCTCGCCGCGAGGGCGTCCTCGACGGCGCCGGTCACCTCGGGCCGGAAGAAGAGGAGGGCCTCCACGGCCCGGTCCAGGTGCGCGGCCCCCTCGGGGGTGCAGGCGTGCAGGGTGTTGCCGTAGCGGTCGGTCGTCGCCAACGCGGTTCCTCGCCTCGGTCGCGGGTACGGGCTGCCGCCGCCGGGCCTGCGGCGGCGGGCCGGGCGGGCCGGGAGCGTCCCGCCGGCACCGGGAGCGTGCCCCGCCCGCTCTCCCGCCACGCCGCCCGTGCTCCCGTGCGCCCCGCCCCGGCCCGCCTCCGGGTGCGGGACCGCCGCGTGATCCACTGGCCCCGCACCGCACGGCGCGGTGCGTGAGGAGCCCGACGCCATGCCCGACAGCCCCACCGTCCAGGTCCGTCCCGCCCGGGAGGCCGACTTCGACCAGTGGCGCGCCCTCTACCGGGGGTACGCCGACTTCTACCGCGTCGAGCAGACCGAGGAGGCCGCGCGGCTCGTCTGGTCCTGGATCCACGACCCCGCCCACGAGGTGGAGGCACTGGTGGCCGAGGACGCGGCCGGGCGGCTCGTCGGCCTGGCGCACTACCGGCCCTTCGCCCGCCCGCTGGCGGCGGCCGTCGGCTGCTGGCTCGACGACCTGTTCGTCGCCCCGGAGAGCCGCGGCTCGGGCGCGGCCGACCTGCTCCTGGGCGCGCTGCGCGGGATCGCCGCCGAGCGCGGCTGGAGCGTCGTCCGCTGGATCACGGCCGACGACAACCACCGCGCCCGCTCCAAGTACGACCGGGTCGCCACCCGCACGATGTGGATCACGTACGACATGGAACCGGACGCCGCGCGCGCCTGAACCGGCCCCCGCCCGGCCCGGCGGCGGACCCCGGCGGCCGGTGGCGGCGGGCCGACGGGTCCCGGCCACGGCGGTCGCGCCCGGCGGCGGGACTCGACGGCGGGTCTCGGCCACCGGCGGTCGCACCCGGCGGCGGGACTCTGCGCCGGGCTTCCGCGGCAGGGCTCAGCGGCGGGGTTCGGCGGTCGCGGCCCGGGCCACGCGGTCGAGGGTGGTGCGCATCCCGGCCCGGTTGAGCGCGACCCGCCGGGCCGGGGCCGTACCCGCGAAGACCGTGCCGAGGAGGTCGGCGGCCCGGCCCCGGCGGCCGTCGGTCCGCAGGTCCTGCCAGAACTCGGTGAGCCGGGTGCCCGTGCCCTCCGGTTCGAACCGGTAGCCCCAGCGGGCGATCGGCAGGCCGAAGGCGCTGATGTCGAAGACGAACTCCCGGTCCTCGCGCACCCGGTGCACCCGCCCGAGGGTCGGCCAGAGGAACGGTCCGCGCCGGTTGATCCCGACGAACCGGGAGCCGGCGCGCGCCGGGGGCCGCGGCAGCCACACGGCCCGGCACTCCGGGCTCCACCGGCCCATGTTCCGCAGGTCCGACACCAGCCGGTAGACGACCGCCGGCGGCGCGTCGACCACCGTGCTCTCCTCCAGGCTCCGCCGCCGCTCCATGCCCGCTCCCCTCGTCCCGCGCGCCCGCTCCCTACCCGCCGGTACGTTAGCGGGCCGGGCCCGCTCCGGGAACGCCGGGGAGAGCGGCGCCCCGGAGGCGGCCGGAAACGGGGAGGAAAGACGTCCGGTCCGGGCCGGTTCCCCGCGGGCCCGCCCGTCGTTGCCCCGAGTGACGGAACGTGCCGCCACACGAGGAGAAGTGATGACCCATCAGGACTTCCTGACCGCGAAGATCGAGCGGGGCTTCGACCAGCTCGACGTGAACGGCGACGGCGTGCTGACCGAGGAGGACCACGTGGAGATGGGCCGCCGGGTGGCGTCCTCCCTCGGCCACGCCGAGGACTCCCCGGAGACCGGGCGGATCGTCGACGCGTACCTGGCGATCTGGCGGGAGGTGCACCTCCCGTTCGTCCCGGCCGGTGCCGAGGGCATCTCGAAGGAGCGGTTCGTCGCCTCGACGCGCGCGCTCGCCCAGGACCCCGGGGCGGCCAGGGCCGCCCTCGGCGGGATCGCCGAGACGTACCTGGGGATCGCCGACCTCGACCGGGACGGCCGGATCAGCCCCGCCGAGTTCCTCGCCTTCCAGCGCGGGCACTTCCCCGAACTCACCGAGGAGAGCGCCGCCGAGGCGTTCGGCCACCTCGACACCGACGACGACGGCACGCTGTCCCCCGCCGAGTTCGCCACGGCGGTCATCGAGTTCTGGACCAGCTCCGACCCCGCCGCCACCGGCAACTGGTGGATGGGCCGCCCCGCCTCCCCCCGGCCCTGACCGGCCCGCACGCGGCCGCGCCCGTGCTCGCCGGTCAGGGGGAACGGGCTCTAGACCGGGCGGAGTTCCTCGGCGGCGATCGTGGCCGCGGCGGCCACCAGTTCGTCCACGGGCTCGGCGTCCGGGGCGGGGCGGGTGGTGAGGACGGCGAGGAGGACCGGGCCGCCGTCGGGCGGCCAGGTCACGGCCACGTCGTTGTTGCCGCCGTACTCGCCGCCGCCGGTCTTGTCGGCCACGGTCCACTCCGACGGCAGGCCCTTGCGGAAGCGCTGGTCGCTCGTGGTGTTGCGGAGCAGCCAGTCGGTGAGGAGGGCGCGGTCGCCGGGGTCGAGGGCCCGGCCCAGGACGAGCCGCCCGTAGGTGCGGGCGACGGCCCGCGGGGTGGTGGTGTCGGTGGTCCGCCAGGGCTCGGCGGAGTTCAGCTCGGGCTCCCAGCGGTCCAGCCGGGTGACGGGGTCGCCGAGGGAGCGGGCGAAGCGGGTGACGGCGGTGGGGCCGCCCAGCTCGCGCAGCAGGAGGTTGGCGGCGGTGTTGTCGCTGAACCGGATGGCGGCGTCGCAGAGTTCGGCGACGGTCATGCCGTGCGCGAGGTTCTTCTCCTCGCCGGTGACCGGGGACCAGCCGGAGCGCGTGACGTGGGCGGCCGTGTAGCGCAGGCGGCGGGCGAGGAACGCGCCGTCCCGGTCGAGGTCGCGCAGGACGGCGGCGACGGCGAGGGTCTTGAAGACCGAGCACATCGGGAAGCGCTCGCCGGCCCGGTGGGCGAGGGTGCGGCCGGTGCGGACGTCGTGCGCGTAGACGCCGAGGCGGGCGTCGTACCGCTCCTCCAGGGCGCGGAGGCGGGCGGCGGCGCGGGGGCCGACGGGCGGCGGCGCGCTCGCGGACGACGCCTGGGCGGTACCGGTGCCGAGAGCGGCGGCGAGGGCCGTGCCGGCCCCGAGGACGAGGGCGGTCCGGCGGGAGGCGCCGGGGTTCTGGGCGTGCACGTGCGTCCTTTCGCAGACGGAGGGTTCCGCAGTGCACCACGCGCGGGCGGACCCACCCGGTTGCGACACCCTGGTCCGGGGCCGGGCTCCGGACCGGGCCATCCCGGAGCCGGCCCGAGCCCGGCCTGGCCGGAGCCCGCCCTCGCCCGGAGCCCGGCCCCGGCCTTCCGGGCCCAGCCCCGGCTCCGACCCCCGCTCCGACCCCCGCCCCGGCTCCCGGCGGAGGGTCCCCGGCGGGGTCCGCCGAGGTCCGCGCCTCCTATGCTGACCGGGTACGGAAGATCTTGGCCCGATATGGCCCGGGGCCGAAGGGGGGCATCCCGCTCGATGAGCCGGAAGCAGCAGCGCGGGGAAGTCACCGTCGAGCGCGTCCTGGACGCGGCACTCGACCTCTACGCGCGCGAGGGCGAGGCGGGGCTCACCGTCTCCGCCCTCACCCGGGCGAGCGGGGTCAGCACCGGCAGCGTCTACCACCACTTCGGAAACCTCCACGGAGTGGTCGGCGCGCTCGCGGCACGCTGGCTCGGCCACCTCCTGGGCGAGCTGTCCGAGGCGCTGACCGCCCATCAGGAGGCCCGGCCGGGCATCGAGGCGGTCGTCCGGACCTACCTGGACTTCGTCCGTACCGAACCGGCCGCCGCCCGGCTGCTCCACTCCCCCTTCGCGGACCGGGAGGGCGAGGCCCGCGCGGCGGAGATCCGCGACAACCAGGAGGCCCGGATCAGCCCGATGGAGCGGTGGCTCAACGCGCACCGCGCGGCGGGCGCGCTCGTCGACCTCCCCACGCCGGTCATCGAGGCACTGGTCCTGGGCCCGGTGGTCGCGCTGGCCCGCCGCCACCTCACCCTCGGCGACGTCGACCTCGAAGCGGCCGCCCACCGCCTCCCCGACCTCGTCTGGCGCTCGGTCGCCCCCTGAGACCCCGAGCCCTCACGCTCCCGCACTCCCGCACTCCCGCACTCCCGCACTCCCGCACTCCCGCACTCCCGCGGCAGGGTGCGTACACCCCCAGACGCCTGGTGGACTGGGGCGATGGAGATCCCGCCGCCCCGCGCGCCCGGCCCGATCCGGGCAAGGCGTCCGAGCGCCCTCGACCGCTTCCACGCGGCCTTCCCCTGGGACCACAACGCCCACTACCACCCCTGGATCCTGCGGCAGTTGCCCGCGCGCGTCCCCCGCGCCCTGGACCTCGGCTCCGGCAGCGGCGACCTGGCGCGGCTGCCGGCCGGTCGGGCCGGGGCCGTACACGCCGTGGACCGCGATCCGGCGATCACGGAGCGGGCCCGGGAGCTGACGCCTCCGGAGCTTCCCGTGGTCTTCACCGTCGCGGACGCGGCGGCCGGATTCCCCACCGGTCCGTACGACGTCGTCACCTGCGTCGCCGCGCTGCACCACCTGCCGTTGACCGCGACGCTGGTCCGCTGCCGCCGCGCGCTGGCGCCGGGCGGGACACTGGTGGTCGTGGGCCTGTACCGCCCCCGGACGGCGGTGGAGCACCTGCTCGGCGCCGCCGCCGTCCCGGCCAACGCGGCCATGGCGCTGATACGGAACGGCGGGCGCCCCGCGCGGCGGCCCGCCGCCATGACGGCGCCCACCCGCCCGGCGGACACGCCCTTCGCCGAGATCGCCCGGGAGGCCGGCCGCGTCCTTCCGGGCGCGCGGCTGCGACGGCGCCTGTTCTGGCGCTACACCCTGGTCTGGCGCCGCCCTCCGCCGGGAGACGGGCCCGCGCCTGAGAGAATGGACGCCCGGCCGACGCGCGGCCGGTGATGTCCGAGGGGGACCCGAGATGGTGCTGATCCTGCTGGTGGGCGTGCTCGTCCTCGCCGTCGGCGGCTGCGTGTGCGTCGTGTGGGCCTCCCGGGGCGGACCGCGCTGGGTGCGCGGCGCGGCCCGGGCGACCCTCCTCGCGGGCGAGGGCGTCCGCCGCCTCCCGCGGAATTCCGGGCGGAACTCCTCCTCGGGAGCGGACGGCCCCGACGGCGACTGACGCCGCGCCTCAGCCCTCCCCGGGGCCCTTCTCCGGCGGGCCGGGGACGCCGTCCAGCGGGGCGCCGCCCGGTGCGCCCGGCGAGCCGGGGCCGATGCGCAGCTCGAAGTCGCCGTCGTACTTCTCGTGCCCGGCGATCACCGCGTGCTCGACGACCTCCTCGCCGACCTCGCCGCGCACGATCAGCGGGTCCTGCCGCAGGTCCCGCATGAGGGCCACGCACATGCCGACCATGACGAGGACGAACGGGGCGGCGACCAGGATCGTCAGGTTCTGCAGGCCCGCCAGCGCGTCGCCCTGGCCGTCGCCGATCAGCAGCATGATCGCGGCGACGGCGCCGGTGACCACGCCCCAGAAGATCACCACCGGCCGGGTCGGCTCCATCGCGCCGCGCTGGGACAGCGTGCCCATGACGATGGAGGCCGCGTCCGCGCCGGAGACGAAGAAGATCCCGACGAGGACCATCACCAGCAGGCTCATGGCGCCGGTCAGCGGGAACTCCTGGAGCAGCCCGAAGAGCTGGCCCTCCGGGGTCGTCTTCCCGGCCAGCAGCCCCTGCTCGTCGAGGCGCATCGCGGTGCCGCCGAAGATCGCGAACCAGATCAGGCTGACCGTGCTCGGCACCAGGATCACCCCGCCGATGAACTGGCGGATCGTCCGGCCCCGGCTGATCCGGGCGATGAACATGCCGACGAAGGGCGTCCAGGAGATCCACCACGCCCAGTAGAAGACGGTCCAGCTGCCCAGCCAGTCGTGGATGTCCTTCCCGCTGGTGGCCTCGGTGCGCCCGGCGAGCTGCGGCAGGTCGCCGATGTAGGCGGCCAGCGAGGTCGGCAGCAGGTCGAGCACGATGATGGTGGGCCCGGCGACGAAGACGAAGACGGCCAGCAGCAGCGCGAGCACCATGTTGATGTTGGAGAGCCACTGGATGCCCTTCTCCACGCCCGAGACGGCGGAGAGCACGAAGCACACGGTGAGCACGGCGATGACCGCGACCAGCAGGCCGGTGCCGGCCTGCGCCATCCAGCCCAGCTCCTCCACGCCGCTGCCGATCTGGAGCGCGCCGAGGCCGAGGGAGGCCGCCGAGCCGAAGAGGGTGGCGAAGATGGCGAGGATGTCGATGACCCGGCCCGGTCCGCCGAGCGCCCGCCGCTCCCCCATCAGCGGGACGAAGACGGCGCTGATGGTCTGCCGGCGGCGGCGCCGGAAGGTGGAGTACGCGATGGCCAGGCCGACCACCGCGTAGATCGCCCACGGGTGGAGCGTCCAGTGGAACAGCGTCGTCGCCATCGCGGTCTGCATCCGCTCCGCCGGGTCGGCCGGATGGGTGCCGGGCGGCGGGGTGTCGTAATGGGCGAGCGGTTCGCTCACCCCGTAGAACATCAGGCCGATGCCCATGCCCGCGCTGAACATCATCGCGATCCAGGAGACCGTGCGGAACTCCGGGCACTCGCCCTCCTGGCCGAGGGTGATCCGGCCGTACCGGCTGACGGCCAGCCAGAGCGCGAAGACCACGAAGCCGGAGGCGGCCAGCATGAAGGCCCAGCCGCCGTCCCGGATCAGCCCGTCGAGGAGGCTGCTGGAGACGGACTCCAGGCTGTCGGTGGCGGTGGCGCCCCAGACGACGAAGGCGAGGGTGAGGACGGCGGTGACCCCGAAGACGACCGGGTCGGTACGGGCCGGATGGCGGCCCGCCCGGTCGGGCAGGGTCGCCGTCACCCGCCGGACGCCCCGGCCCTCCTCCGCCCCGCCCGTCCCGTCCCCGGCCCCGCCCGGGCCGCCGCCCCTCTCGTCGTCCGGGTCCCGTTCGACCTTCACCATGTACGACCCTTTCGCCAGCGAAACGGGATGAACTTCCCATCTCCTGACAAGGCAGTACCACAGACGGAGGCACGGCCGGTGGACCAACAGGCCACCCGCCCGGCCCCGTTCCCGATCCCGGCCCCCCTCTCGAACAAGGCACCGACCGGCGGGGGTTCTGGACACCGCCACCCCATAAGTGATTAGGTAAGCCTTACCTAACAAGATTGAGGAGTGTCCCGTGCGCGCAGCCCCCTCCCCCGCCCTGCCCCAGCAGACCGCCGCCGAGCAGGTCCGCTCCGTCCTGGCCCGCGCCCTCTCCCTCTCCCTCACCCTCGGCGGGCAGACCCCCGGCGGCGCCCCCGGCCCGGAGGAGAGCTACGACCTGCTCGGCGGCCACACCGTCGGCGCGCGCGGCCGCCTCACCCTCCACCCGCCCGCCGACAGCCCGCTCGCCGACCGCTTCGCCGACGCCCCGCGCGGCGGACTCGACGCCCGCGTCGACCTCACCGACATCGCCCCCACCGCCCTGCGCGACCGCGTCCGCGCCCGGGTCTCCCTCACCGGGCGGCTCGCCCCCGCCGCCGGCGACCTCGGCTCGCTCCGCCTCGACCTCACCCGGATCACCCTCCGCACCGGCACCGGGACCGAGGAGGTCGACCCCCGGGCGTACGCCCTCGCCGCCCCCGACCCGCTCGCCCTGGAGGAGGCCGGACTCCTCACCCACCTCGCCGACGTCCACCCCGACCTCGTCGCCGACCTCGTCGTCCTGGCCGGTTCGCGACTCCCGCACGGGGTCGTCCGCGCACTGCCGCTCGCCCTCGACCGGCACGCCGTCTCACTGCGCTGCGAGTACGGCGAGGGCCACTGCGACCTGCGCCTCCTCTTCCCCGGCACGGCCCGGGACGCCTCCGAGGCCGGTGACATGGTCCGCCGACTGCTCACCGCCCCGCGCTGCTCGCACCACCACTGACCTGCCCGGCGGTCCGGAAACCGCACACACGGGCGAGGGCGTCCCCTTCCCCATGGACCTGCTCACCCACGGTTTCCGCTCGCTGCTGCGCTTCGCCCTCATCCAGGCACGCTGCTGCGCCTTCGCCGTCGCCCTCGTCGGCGGCATCGCGGTCTCATCCCTGCTGCCCGAACTCCCCGTCGCCCGCTACGACCTGCTCCTCGGCTACGGCATCGCGCTCACCGTCCTGGCCCGGGTGCTCGGCTGGGAGAGCCGCCGGGACGTCGCGGTCATCGCCGCCTGCCACCTGATCGGCCTCCTCTTCGAACTGGCCAAGGTCCAGCTGGGCTCCTGGTCCTACCCGGAGGACGCCGTCGCCAAGGTCGCCGGGGTCCCGCTCTACAGCGGCTTCCTGTACGCGGCGCTCGGCAGCTACGTCTGCCGCTCCTGGCGCCTCCTCGACCTGCGCCTGACCGGATACCGGCCCCGCGTCATGGCGTTCCTGGCCGGGGCGGTCTACCTCAACTTCCTCAGCCACCACTGGCTGCCCGACGCCCGCTGGGCGCTCGCCGGGCTGCTGCTCCTCGCCACCGCCGGCACCCGGGTCCGCTTCCGGGTCGGCCCGGACGACCTCCGGATGCCGCTCGCGCTCTCCTTCGTCCTCATCGGCTTCTTCCTGTGGGTCGCCGAGAACGCCGCCACCTACGTCGGCGCCTGGAGCTATCCGCACCAGCTCGACGGCTGGCAGCCGGTCTCCCTCACCAAGTTCGCCGCGTGGGCGCTGCTCGTCACGGTCACCTTCACCGTGGCCGCCGCCCGTGCCGGAACCGGGGGCCGTCCGGAGGCGGCGGACCCCGGACCGGTCGGCGCCTGAGCGGGCGGGGCGCCCCTCAGACGCCCGGCTCCTCGCCCCGGCGCAGGCCGAGGGTGGCGAGGAGGTCCTCGTGCAGCTCCATCCAGACGGTGTGGCAGGAGTCGGCGCGCGGGCGGTCCACCCAGGAGAGCTCGCCGCGCCGGACCCGGGCGAGGGCGGCGGTGAAGCGGGCGCCGTAGCCGCCGAGGCGCGGGAGGCGGAGGCCGAGTTCGGCCGAGAGGGTGTCCAGGACGCCGCCGAGGACGGTCAGCTCGTCGAGAACCCGGCCGTCCCAGACGGGGTCGCCGTGGGTGTTGACCGCGAGCCGGCCGGCGCCGTCGGGCCGCAGCTGCCAGTCCGTGCAGGCGGTCAGGCAGCGGTCGTTGTGCGCGAGGAAGGTCGCGTACCGCTCGCGCACGAAGGGTCCGTGACCGGTCGCGGCCAGCTCCTCGGCGAGCAGCCGCTCGCCCTCGGCCCGCCCGGCGTCGGTGAGGGTCCAGCCGGACGTCCCCGCGAAGGAGGCCCGGGAGACCCGCCCGTACGCCTCCAGGTCGAGGAGCAGTTCGCCGACGGCGTCGGCGTCGAGCCCGAAGCGCGCGGCGGCCTCCGCACCGGTGGTCATGCCCCGCAGCCGTACGGCGTGCAGGACCAGGAGCGCGGGGGCGGAGGTGTCGGCCATGGCAAGAGCCTAAAGGGTGTTGCAGAAGGTTTGGCTTGGGCAGGCTGAGGCGGCGTCTGAGCTGCTGGTTCAGCCGGTCATGGCGAGGTTGTGCAGGGTGGCGACGGCCTGGACGGCATGGTGGAGGCCGTCTCCTTTCTGGCGGCAGTCGCGGAGGATCTTCCAGTTCTTCATCCGGGCGAAGGTGTGCTCGACACGAGCCCTGACCCGTCGGTGCTCGGCGTTGTCCTCCTCCTGCCCGCGCAGGAGAGGGCGGCCAGCTCTCTTGCGGTGCGGGACGATCAGGCCGGTGCCGAGGCAGGCGCCGTCCGCGATCACCGTCACCCCGCCGTCCTGGCCGGCAGACCCGACTCCCGCCACACGTGGGCGTCGCCCTTGTCGCCCGGCGCCGGCCGGGCCGCCGCGATGACCAGACGGGTGTCGGCATCGATGATGACCTGCACGTTCGCCGAGAAACGGTAGTTGCGGGACGAGGCCTACCGCCCAAAACTCGTGACGCCGCAACTCTCACCGGGCTCGGCTCCTCTCCCGCGGCTGTCTGTCGGGTTATCCAGCGACTTCGAGCGCATACGGCAGGCGACTACGGGCGGCACTCTGCTGCCGATCAACCGGCTCGCCGCCGACGTCCCACTCGACTCCGGCTAAGAGCTGTCCCGTTGCTCCTGGCCGCGGCGCCCTGCTTCGGCCAGCTTGGCGGCTGCTGGCAGAATGCTGCTCATGACTGCATACCGAAAGGCCTATGCCGCGTAGACGGCCAGGTGCGCTTCGCACCCAACACCTTGGGCGGCCGCGTAGGTGGGACAAGCCGCCACTGGAACGGATCCACGGGCTCTCTGCCCGCACCAGCATTGCAATCCACCGCGTCGAAGAGCTCGGCTCCAGCTTCCTCTACCCGGGTGCCATCGACCTGGCACTGCGACGGTATGAAGCGTTCCTGGGGCCTCCAGGACGTCGCCCCCTCTACCCGCAGGACGAAGAGTGTGGCTGCCGAGGCCACGCCCTCGACGATGTCAGGCATGCCCGAGATCTCCTCGAAGCGGTCCTTGCGCACCTACCACCTCGGGCTCGCGCTGAGCTGAGGCACCGAATAGTGGCCCTGGACCGGGTGTTCCTCAAGCGCACTCTGCCTGACCCCTTTGCCGATCGACGGCCCTGGAACGGTGATGTGTGGTGGTACCAGCGCCTGCATACACCCCGTGGGAGGTAGCGCAACCTCATCCGACGGTTGAGACCTTCGCTCAGTGCAATGATCACGTTGTGGCTGGTGTGATCACGGCGTCGGAGCCGTCCTGGATAGCCCCGTTCACCGGGCTGAGCCCGCGGCAGTTCGGCAAGCTGGTGACCGCGCTGCGACGTGAGGGTGCGGACGAGGTCCGAAAGGGTCGGCCATGGAGCCTTCCCCTGGAGGGCCGAGCACTGCTCGTCGCGGCTTACTGGCGCACGAACCTGACCATGCGACAGCTCGCTCCGCTCTTCGGGGTGTCGAAGTCGGCAGCGGACCGGATCATTGACCATCGCGGGCCCATGCTCGCGCTCCAGCACCGCAAGCGGTTCGCCAAGGACACCGTGCTCATCGTGGACGGCACCTTGGTCCCCACCCGCGACCACACCATCGCCGCGCAGTCGAAGAACTACCGGTACTCCACCAACCATCAGATCGTCATCGACGCCGACACCCGCCTGGTTGTCGTGGTCGGCCGGCCGCTCGCCGGGAACCGCAACGACTGCAAGGCATGGGAGGAATCCGGCGCCAAAGCCGCCGTCGGCAAGACCCTCACGATCGCCGACGGCGGCTACCCGGGCACCGGACTCGTCATGCCCCACCGCCGGCGCAAAGGCGAAGACCTGCCCGACTGGAAGCAGGCGCACAACAAGTCCCACAAGCAGGTCCGGGCACGTGTCGAGCACGTCCTCGCCCGAATGAAGACGTGGAAGATCCTCCGCGACTGCCGTCTCAAAGGCGACGGCGTCCACCACGCCATGCTCGGCATCGCCCGCATGCACAACCTTGCCCTCGCCGGATAGGCGGTCAAGCCACACAGCGAACAGCCACGTTCAAGCCGACCCAGAGATCATTTACGGGACAGCCCTTAGTAGACGGTCACCAAGATCACTCAATCCGTCAGCGGAGGCACTGCGGACGGCCACCGCAAGGCCCGTTCCTCTACGCCTCGTGCGGATATGAAGAACCGGGTCGGCGCGATTCCTCACGCCGACCCGGAGGTCACCTAATTGGCGACCGAGAGGGTCACCATTCTTCCGAATCTGTCTGCATTTCGCTCATCCGACGCCGGCGCCAGCGGTTGGCGCTCACACCTACGGCCAGCAGCACGACCGTACCGCCGATGATCGATATGCAGATGACCGCTGTCACTAGCTGCCCCGCTGATTCCACTTGAGACTCCCATATCGATGCTCGTTCGGCATGCCACGGAGGGCTAGTAGGACGGACTCCTGGACCATTGATCGAAGGATATCACCTTCGTCCAGTAGAATTCCTGGCGCACGCTTGCCCCTGTTCCGCGTGCCGTATTCCCTCCGCTACACATATGGTCATGACAGAAGGATGTCCAGTCGGTACTGTTTGAGGCCTTGAAATTTACCGTAACTGTGCGCGCTGTAGGGTTGATTTTCGCTACCTGATACCTCTCCCCCCATGATCCAACTACGGTCTCGAAGTCTGGACTTCCGAATCTCGAAACCAAGCCGAGCGCATCCTTCCAGCTCCCGGGGCGATTCGCCTTGTGCCACTTCGATTTGGGCCCGACGGCTTCATATTTCCCCTGACGAGCGAGCTCTGCAATATCCTTCTCTAGACTCTTATTATGATCCGCTCCAGCGATGAGTCGCGTCATCTTGGAATTCGGCCCGAAGATGAGAATAGGGAAGTACTGGCCGAGCCCATTCATCCACATTTCCGCTATGTCATAAGGCTCTAGATTGTCTACCATTTCCAGGAATCCTGAGTCCGTCCTGTAACCCTTGGGGTATTTGATGTCTCCATAATAGGAGGGGAGTGCTGAGCACTTTCCCGAAATGATCGGATACAGCCCACAGGACGGCTTCGAATCATTGAGACTCTCCAGTCCGCTGCTGCCAGACCGATCTCTACTGGTGTCATCAGATCCGCTGGTGCCGCTGGTTTCATTGGCGTCAGCGCTCCCGCTGCCCTGACAGAGAGAGACGCATACAGCGGGACTTCCACCGCGTGGCTTACCTGTGCCTTCACCACTCGACTTCTCCGGCCTTTCGGTGTGGCCTGTTCCGTCATCCACTCCGAGTCCAGTCGGGTCGGAGAAAGTGACAGGGTTATTGCCTGCATAGCTATAACCGTTGAGGGTTTGGTGTTTTTTAATCTCGAGGAGGGTGTCGACGCTAATGAACTGGCCGATGGTGGGGTCGTATTCGCGGGCCCCGATGTGGGTGAGGCCGGTTTCGGTGTCGGTGGGCTTGCCGAGGAAGGTCTTGTCGTCGGGCCAGGGGCCTACGGGGGTTCCCCGGGAAGTGCCGAAGGGGGTGGTGTAGCGCTTGGTGAGGGTTTGGGCGGTGTCGCCGGAGATGGTGAGGGTGCCGGTGCCGTGGTGGTCGTTGGCGAGGAAGTGGAGCTTCTCGGTGCCGGTTTCGTTGGTGCGCAGGGCGAGGGTGGTGCCGGCCGCCGTGTAGTAGCGGTTGGCCCACTTCTTGGTGCCCTTGAGGTGGACTTCGGTGGCGCCGAGGTAGAGGACGGTTTCGCCGGTGGTGCCGGTGGCGCGGCGGATGAGGAGCTGGCCGTCGGCGTCGTAGAGGTAGTCCGTGGTGGCGGTTGCCTCGGTGAGCTTGGTGAGCTTGCCTTCGGCGTTCCAGGTCAGGGACTGGGTGGTGGTGCTGCCCGTCTTCTCGACGCGGCCGGTGGTGTTGCCGGTGGCGTCGTAGGTGTAGCGGGCGGTCTCGTCCGCGCAGTTGCCGTCGGTCGTGGTGGCCTTCAGCGCGTGGGGGCGGGCGGTGTCGTAGCAGTAGGTGCGGGTGGTGGGAGTGGCGGTGTTCTGCTTCTCCGTGAGCCGCTGGCCCGATGCCGTGTAGGTGTAGCCGGTCCAGTACGGGGCGGCTCCGCCGAGGTTGGCGACGGTGCGGCCGGTGAGGGCGCAGTCGGCGGTCTTGGGGGTCCAGGCTTCGGTCATGCGGCGCTGGCCGTCGTAGGTGAAGCACTGGAAGTCGGCGCCGTTGCCGGTGTTGGCGTGGTCGAAGATCGAGGTGACGTTGCCGGCGGGGTCGTAGGTGTAGGTGGCGTCGCGGACGCGGCCCTTGGTCTGGTCGATGACGTCGGTGCCGGTGAGGCGGCCGGTGCCTTCCTCGTAGGTGCTGGTGAGGGAGACCGTCTTGACACCGTTGGCGCTCGACGGGCCGAGGATGAGCTGCTGGAGCTGGCCGAGGTCGGTGTAGGAGGCGCCCAGGAGGTAGCCGGATGCACCGGACAGGCCGACGGGGAGGCCATAGCCGTTGTAGTTGGTGCCGACGATCTCGCTTGTGAGGCCGCCGCCCGCGGGTTCGGTGGTGCTGCTGACGGTGCCGTCGAGGCGGTAGTGCACCTTGGCGGTGCTGGTGGCGGTGACGGCTCCGGAGGTGACCAGGGGGTCGTCGGCGGGGAGGGTGAGCGTGGTGGTGGTCGGCCGGCTCAGGGAGTCGTAGGCCGTGACCTGCTTGGTGTACGCCTTGCTGCCGGTCTGGTTCTTGCCTCCGGTGTAGCGGACGGAGGTGTCGGGCAGGCCCTTGAGGAGCGAGTCGTAGGTCCACTCCGCGAGGAGGTTGGCGTCGCCCGGGGTGCTCTGCCACAGGGCCGTCTTGCGGCCGAGGACGTCGTAGCCGTAGGCGAGGACGTTCTGCGCGGCGTCCTTGGTGGTCTTGATCCGGTCGAGCTCGTCGTAGGTGGTGGTGCTGGTGCCCTTGTCGGGGTCGGTGGTGGCGTCCGGCCGGCCGTAGAGGTCGTAGGTGTACGTCCACTTGGTGTTGTCGGGGCCGGTGATCTGCTTCTGCTTGGCGTCGTCGTAGTAGGAGTACGCCACGGAGGTGTAGGAGGTGCCGAGCGTGGCCCCGTAGGCGGTGTCGTCGGGCCGGGGGCCGGCGTAGGTGCGGGTCTCCGTGGTGCGGCCCAGGACGTCGGTGAGGGTGCGGGTCGCGGTTCCGCCCTGCTGGGCGGTGGTGGCGACGGAGTCACCGGTGTAGGTGGTGACGACCGGGTCGAACTTCTGGACGCCCTTGACCAGGAAGGTGGACTTCACCTGGCGGCCGAGGCCGTCGTATTCGAGGTTGTACTGCTGGGGAGCGCCGCCGTACTCGGCCCGGGTCCAGGTGCTGGTCGGGGCGGAGGCGGAGTCGAAGATCCCGGCGTAGGTCTCGTAGGCGAGGCCGCGGTCGTTGTAGCGGGTGTCGGTGAGGATGCGGCCGCCGTTGGGAGCCGGAGTCTGGGTCTGGAGGGGGCGGAGCAGGGAGTCGACCAGGCTGTAGCTGGTGGTGTAGGTCTTGCCGTCGGCCTTGAGGGTGGAGACCGAGGTCCAGGAGGGCCGGTCGGTCTGGTGAATGCCGTAGCCGAAGGTGGCGGTGGCGATGTCACCGCCGGACTTGATGCGGTTGGGTGCCCAGGTGGCGGTGATGCGGCCGAGGGCGTCGTAGGTGTTCTCGGTGCGCTTGAGGTTGGCGTCCAGGGTCTGGGTGACCGAGCCGCGGGCGGGGTCGTAGTAGGTGTAGGTCTTGTGGGCCTGGCCGTTGGCGAGGGCGGGCAGTGTGATGACCGTGCTGGTGACCGGTCCGCCGGCGGCCGGGTAGTAGGCCGTGGTCGTGGTGTTGCCCGTGCCGTCGGTGACGGCCAGGGGGCGGCCGAGTTTCGCGGTCGCGGTGTCGTAGGTGGTCCTGCCCAGGGTCTGCCAGCCGGTGGGGGTGCGGTCGGCGGTGCTGCCGGCGGCGGGCGCCGGGTAGCCGGTGGCGCGGCCGGACCAGGTGGGCAGGCCCAGGGTCGGGGTCTGCGCGGCGGTCCAGGCCGTCGCGGCGGTGTCGTCGTAGACGATGGCGGCGTCGGACAGGACGTCGCCGCGCTGGTCGGGCGCTTCGGCGCTGGTGTACTTGTGGTTCGGGCCTGTGGGCATCTTGAGCTGGTCGTCGGTGGTGGCGCAGGCCTGTCCGACCGTGCGGACGCGGGAGACCAGGCCGGTCAGGCCCTTGGCGTCGTTGCGGGCGTACCAGGTACGGGTGCAGGTCTCGTCACCGGTGACCGCCCGGTCCCCGTAGTTCTCCGTCTGGGTGGCCATGCCGTAGTCGTCGAAGGTGTGGCCGACGAGGGTGGTGCGCCATTTGCGGGAGGCCGTCAGGTAGGTGTGGGTGTACTCCCGCGAGGTGCGGGTCATGTACGCGGTGGTGTTGGCGTAGGACTTCT
The DNA here is from genome assembly GCF_014650175.1 of Streptomyces termitum. Lineage (GTDB taxonomy): Bacteria > Actinomycetota > Actinomycetes > Streptomycetales > Streptomycetaceae > Streptomyces > Streptomyces termitum. Next base: position 282,457 of record NZ_BMUL01000007.1, on the reverse strand, counting down.
GCTGGCTGGCGGTCCGCTTGTACCAGATGCTGTAGAACTTGTTGCTGACGGCGAGGTTGCCGTCGTAGGTGGTCTGCTGGCGCAGGCGTCCCGCGTACGGTTCCTGGTCGAGGCTGTCGGACATCTCCAGTTCGTCGCCCGTGCTTCCGGGGACGTTGTCGAGGTCGATGCCGGCGACGGTGACGCTGCGGGTGAGGGGCTTGCCGTTGGCGTCCTTGGCCTTCAGGCGGTCCCCGTGCATGCCCTGCATGTAGAGGCTGACGGTCTTGGAGCGGGTGTTGCCCGGGGCTCCGGTGAGGACCGTGACCTTCTGGTAGCCGCGCCAGGAGGACCAGGTGCGCTGGCTCTCCTTGACGAACGGGTCGTCGTTGTAGTGCCAGGCGGGCTGCTCGTAGCTGTAGGTGTTCTGGACGGTGAGGTTGCGACCGGCCGGGTCGGCGGTGTTGACGGCGATCACGCGGTACTTGTGGAACCAGTCGAGCTGCGGGTCGCCGCCGTTGACCGGCCAGTAGACCGGGTAGCAGGCCAGGTTGTTGTCGTCCTCGGCCGTCGGCATCTTCGTGCCGCGGACGCACTCGGGCTCGGAGAGGGCGACGCTGGTGACGGCTCCGGTCTCGGAGGTGATGGTCGATATCCGGGGGCGGGTCAGCGGCACGATGTCGTCGCCGGGCACGTCGACGCGGTTGGCGCGCTGCTGGTAGGTGAAGCCGACGGTGGGCAGGGTGATCGCGGTGCCGTTCCTGCCGGTCCGCTTCAGTCCCGTCAGCGTCCAGACCTGGTCGGAGCTGTTGCCGATGTCCTGCCCGTCGAAGACGTCCTGGGTCAGGGTGTAGCTGTCGACCGGGGTGTAGGCGTCGGGCTCGGCGGCGGTGGACCAGACGTGGGTGTCGACGGACGACAGGATCTTCTGGGTGAAGAACGCCGGCCCGGTGGCCTTGCAGTCGGTCTTCCCGGCGGCGCAGAGGGCGTCGAAGGGGACGTCGGGCCAGTTCTTGGCGGTGTCCTGGGTGATCGTGCCGCAGCCGCCGCCGAGGTCCTTGCAGCGGTCCTTGTAGGTGAAGGTGACCTTGCCGGAGGCGTCGGCGGTGAACAGCTTGTCGGAGCGCTGGCCGTAGCGGATCTCGTCCAGGCGGCCGCCGCGCGTGTAGGCGGCGAGGGCGGTCTTGTCGCCGTTCTTCGCGTAGTGGTTGGTGTCGGCCGTGTACCAGTAGGTGGAGGCGTTGCCGTGGACGTCCTCGACGAGGTCGAGGTTCCAGCGCCACGCCTGCTTTTTGGCCCGGCCGGAGAAGGAGGTGCCGGAGGAGTACCCGGGCTCGCCGGAGTCGTCGCCGAAGACCGGGACGGTCCAGACCGATTCGGTGCGCTCGGTGCCCGCGCCGGGGAGCTTGTTCAGGCCGAAGGTGTAGGTGGTGCCGTCGCCGGTGACGACCTTCCAGTACTCGCCCGCGCCGTCGGTGCCGGCGTCGCCCTCGTCGCCGTTGGCGGCGCCGGTGGCGTGGAAGACCTGGGAGGCGTCGTCGTCCTTCAGACGCCACTTCTTGGTGGTGTCGTCCTTGACGAGTTCGGTGGCCTTGCCGTTCAGGACCAGGGAGGCGTTGTCGTACTTCCAGCACTGGTCGTACTTGCCGGCCTGGCCGTCGTCGTCGCACGGGCCGTACTTGCGCTCGATGTACGAGGAGGTCAGGTCGAAGCCCTCGCCGACCAGGGAGCTCTGGTTGTTGGTGTTGGCCGTGCGGCCGTCGACGCTGCCGGAGTCGTACGACAGGGAGAGGGAGGGCACCGGGCCTGCGGCGGCCGGCGGGACGGTGACCGGGTAGGACCAGGTGAACGATCCGGACGAGCCGCCCGCCTCCCAGGAGGAGGACGAGGACAGCGGAGTGGCGCTGTAGTCGCCCGCTCCGGCGCTTGAACCCGTGGTGGAGGTGGCGGTGAGGGCCAGCACGCGGGGCGCGGTGCCGACACGGCTGAGGTCTGCGGTGACCTTCTGGTCCTGGACGTCGTTCGTGGCGGGGATCGGGTCGCCCTCGCGGCACTCCGGCTCGTCCGGGGTGGTCAGCGCGCAGGCGGGGAGGGAGACCAGTCCCAGGCGGGTGGCCCAGGCTCCGCCGACCGAGGAGCCGAAGCCGCTGTAGTCGACCTCGACCCGGGCCGCGCCGGGCCGCTGCGCGGCCACGGTGAACAGCACGCCGGTGATGCCTGCGGCACGCGCGGCCTTCTGGTCGAGCACCTTCACCGTGGACGTGCCCGAAGCGGGCTGCTGCACGAGGCGGGCCGCTCCCGCGCCCGCCGCTCCCCGTACGTCCACCAGCGCGGAGGCGTCGGCCGTGTCCGCGATCCGGCCGGTGAGGGTGTGCGCCTTCGGCCAGGCGCTGCGGGAGATCTCGCGTGCTGCCTGGGCGGCCAGGGCGCGGTTGAAGGTCGCGTCGGAGCTGACCTTGGCGCGTTCCTTGAGCGCGCCGGGGCCCTTGACCGCGTGCACCTTCGCCGGGGTGGACTTCGGCACCTCGGGGTGCCCGGGGAGGTCGGCGGCCTGGGCCAGGGGGATCAGGGGGCTGGGCAGGGAGAGGACGAGTGCCAGGGCGCCGACGACGGCGCCCCTGCCTCTTCCTCTTTCCCTGCTCGGGCGGGGACGTCTGGACATGGGGAAGCGACTCCTTGACGGATGTTCGGAGGGAAGTCGGGTCCGCCCCGGTCGGAGCCGGGGCGGGATGTTCGGGATGGAGGGCCGGGGGCGGCGAGCCGTTCACTCGCCGCCCCGGGTGCTGCCGGTTCCGAATGCCGGCCTAGGAGCCGACGACGGTCTCCAGCTGCCGTTCGCTAGTGATCGCGCCCGCCCAGAGGCGGATGTCGCTGACGGTGCCGGGCAGGTAGCCGCCGTAGGTGTTTCCAGTGCGATCCGCGCCGACGGTGAAGTGGGAGGCGACCGTGGCGGTGTAGGCCGTCGGCACGTCCTGCAGGGCGGTTCCGGAGTAGAGGGTGATGGTCCGTGTCCGGGCGTCGAACACCCCGGTCAAGCGGACCTCTCCGGCCAGGGTGAGCAGTTCGTCGCTCTGAACGGTGGTGCGGGAGCCGTCCGCTGCGATCCTGCCGAAGTGCCACCGGCCCACGGGCACCTGCTCGTACTCGGGCGGGAGGCTCGTCTCTTCCCCGGACTCAGAGCCGTCCGAGGGGGTCTCGGGCTCGACCGGGACCTCGGCCGTGCCGGTCTTCTCGAACCAGATGCCCCAGGAGGAACCGGTGGCCGTCTGCTGGCCGAGGACCTGCAGGCGGGTGCCGTTCGGAGCGGTCTTCAGCTTCTTGCCGTCCACGTTGACGGCGGTGGAGACGGTGAAGCCTCCGGTGTCGTCGAGCGGGGCGAGAGCGGTGGAGGCACGGTCGTCGACCCCGTCCAGGACGATCGACTCGCCGTCGAGGGAAGCGGCCGAGGTCATGGTCAGCGTGTTGCCGTAACCGCTGCTGTCCGCCAGGGACGTCCCGGAAGCACCGCTCGGGTCGTACTGGGCGACCAGCTCGACGTACGCCGAGTCGCCCTCCTCGTTCCTCGGCGCGGCTTCCTTCGCCATCTCCTCGGAGGACAGGGCGCGCTGCCAGACGGCCGCTTCGTCGATCTCGCCGTAGAAGTGGTCGACGTACAGGCCGTTGTACTTGGCCCGGCCCACCTGGATACCTCCGGTGGAGGCCCATACGCCGGTGGTGAAGTCGTCCGTGCCCTGCAGGACACCGTTGACGTAGAAGGAGAGCTTCCGGGCAGGGGTGTCCACCACGAGGCCGAGGTGGGTCCATGCCTTGGGCTGGGCCGGGTTGACCGCGTTGACCCGCTGGCCGGACAGGTAGGCGCCGTCGGCGTCCCGTTCCGGCAGCCTCGCGCACCAGGTGCGCACGTCCTGGCAGTAGCTCAGGTAGAAGGCTCCGAGCCGTGCGCCGTCCTGACTGACGACCGAGGCGTTGAGCGAGCCGACGGTGTCGATGCGGGCCCATGCCGCCACGCTGTAGGAGGCCTGGGTCTCGACGACCTGCTTGGCTGCCGACGCCCCTCCCTGTGCGGTGTTCGTCAGGGCCAGGGCCTTGTCCTGCGACGTCGTCCCGTCCGCGGCCGTCAGTTCGCCGCGGCGTCCGTGGTCGGTGCGGGTCGCGCCCGTGGGGGTGAGGGTCAGGTCGTTCCGCAGCGCGGGATCACTGGTGGAGCGGTCCAGCGCCACGCCGGACGCCTCGTTGAAGTCCCACCGGCCGACCGCTCCCTCGCCCTCCTTCACCAGGAACTTCACCGCGGTCTCGCCCACTCGTCCGAGGACGTCCTTGGCCTGGACGTTGAGCACGAAGGAGCCGGACACCGTCGGGGTGACGGCCGCCGTGTACGAGCCGGCGGTGGCGGCCTTCCAGCCGCTCCAGACGGTGTCCGTGGAGAGCCGGTACTGGTAGTGGGTGTTCGTGTCACCGGGGAAGGGGTTGAAGGTGAACGAACCGGTCTGACCGGGCCTTCCGCCGGGGACGCAGGAGCCGCCCGCGACGCACTCCGTGTACACGGTGTTGAACTTCACCACGGGGGGCTTCGGCGCGGTGGCGTCCACCTTGAAGTAGCACCAGGAGGCTCCACCGCTGCTCAGCGGCTGCGTGTACGACGTGTTCGGGTAGGACTGCGTGTTGACCGTGAAGCGGTAGAGCGTGCCCTCCTTGAGCGGGACGTTCCACTCGATGGGCTGGCTGACAAAGTCCTTCTGGGCCGACGAGTAGGCGACGTGCCCCGTGGACGGTGCCAGCGAGCCGGTCGTCGGCTCGGGCGCGTCGAACCAGGTGCCATCCGCGTTCTTGCCGTCGACGTCGAAGTACAGGCGCAGCATCGCGCCCGCCTCTCCGCCGGGCACCAGGCGGGGCCGGGCCGCGAGAACCGGTTTGGGGGTGGAGACGGTGGTCGGCGCGGATTCGTTCCTGCTGCAGATCGGGGCGGAACTGGAGACGATGCCGTGCTCGGCCGGGACCGCGGGCTTGCCGACGTACGTCACCCGGATGACCGCATCGTCGTCGAAACGCTTCCAGGCATCCGTGTCGGTCTCGTTCTGCGCCGAGAGGCGCAGCGTCAGGAGGCTCATTTTGCCGTCCGCGAAGGCACGGACGGTCGGCGTCAGATTCTCGTCCGCCTCGGCCGGGTTGTCGTGGAACTCAATGGGGGCGCGCGGCTGTGCCGGAGAGCACGCCGTTCCCCGTCCTGCCGAAACGTAGCGGTCGCCCATGTGGTCCAGGACGGCCGGGCCCGGCCACTTTGTGGCTGCGGAGATCGGGTTGGTGCGCTTCAGGTCGACCCACCGGGCGTTGCAGGAGAACGACCAGGTCTCGGTCACCGCGAAGGTCGCGTCCAGGACGTGCTTGCCTCGGAGCTTGTCCGGCGTGAACTCGAAGTACATGCGGTTCACGTAGCCGTTGCCGCAGTAGTACGAAATGCCGCCGATCACCGCGCTGCCGCACTTGCCGACGCTCATGCCGTTGGTGCCGCCGGAGAAGTTGTAGAAGACGTCTCCGTCGGAGGACAGGACGGTCCGCTCCGACTCATTCATCTCGACCGACGGATCGATGTAGAGGGGGTACTGGTCGGCTCGGGTGGACGTGACGAGTTCGGCATCGGGCCGTACGGTCAGCGCGTCCGGCGTCAGGTCCACCTTCATGACGGCGGAGACATCCCCGGCTCCGGGACCCGCCAGTGGATCGCCTTCCTGCGAAGGCGCGACCAGCTCGACGGCAGGATCCTGGCTGGTGGGAGCCTGAGCAACCGATGGCTGTATACCCGCACTGCGGGTCTGCCTTCCATCTGCGGACGCCACTCCAGTGTCGCCGGCCGAGTTCCACATCCGGGCGGTAGGCGAGCGGAAGACCACCTGTCCGTTGCCGTCCAGGGCCTCGACACTGCCAACGGCGCCTTCCCGCAGCCGGAGCCCATCGGAAGCGAGGCCGTACTTGATGGCCTTCAGCTCGGGCAGTGCTGCGGCCTGGGCACTCTCCACCTCTAGGACCTGGCGGAAGCCCTCGACGGTCGCGGTCAGGATCAGGTTCACCCCTGGGAGAACATCGTCGTAGATGGCTCGCTCGCCGTCGAGACGCGGTTGCGGCAGTCGGCCGGGCCAGCCCATCGACACCGAACGGCCCTCCTGGCCGATCGTCACCAGGTCTGCTCCGGTCCCTCCAGCGGAGAAGGACATACCAACTGCGGCGGCTTTGGGTCCGATGGAACCGTCGGCCCGCCGGACGAGCGTCGCGTCCGGCGCCGCCCATCCGTCCGAGGTGTGCACCCGGACAGGGATGATCGACTTCTCCAGTGTGAAGGACGCTCCGTCGGGGTTCGCGAAGACGGTCTCACGCTCCGTCCGTTCCCCCACGACCTCCACCCGGGCACCGCTGTCGGCGGCCTGTCGCAGGGCCCGCTCCGCCTCGGTGGCCGGGAACGACTCCTGCGCGGAAGCCGGACCGGCCAACAGGCCGGGGAGGACTCCCGCCAGGAGCGTCACCGCTGCCACCAGGGCAAGCGGACGTCTTCTTCTTCCAAGGGCGTGTTGGGTACGCCCGGGCCTCTTGCTCAATTCCCCACCCTGATCACTCCACACGGCACATCTTCCGGCCATGCTTGGCATATGACATGTGCACAAGAAGTGAAGAGTCAAGGTGGACTTGACATACTTATTCCACCGGAGTGGAGGAAGGACAGACTCCCGTCCGGTCGAGAAGTCCCAGGCCGCTCACCAGTAGGCGGCCCGACCCCCGGGACTGCCGAACCGGCGAGACTCCGACAGCGATACGCACCGAGATCCAACCGCAGGCCAACACCCATCACGAGCCCCGCAAAGCGTTCCTCGCCCTTTCACCCGGCAAAAACGGCCAACCCCTAAGCGTGTTGCGAAAGGTCACGTTCGGGTAGAGCAGGGTCGGCTCCGAAGGTCGTCCGGACACGTCGCCTTGACGGGGTTGCGCATGCGGGTGACGGCCCGGGCCGCACGGTGGAGGTTGTTGCCGTGCTGTCGGCGATCCTGCAGTCCTTGATGCGGGGGAGAGCGTGGAGCCCCACGGGCAACCCGCGCGGCGGGACCGGCGTCCCTCCTCACAGGACGCCGCAGGAGACCGCACGGCGCTGCGGACCTCGCGGTGCCCCGCCCGTCGGCCCACCGGACAGGACACGAGATGAGTGAGAAGGCCCGCGTCCTCTTCGACGCGCTCGACCTCGACCAGGACGGTTCGCTGACCCGTGCGGAGGTGATCCGGGCGCTCCGGGAGAAGGGGCCGACGCTGGCGGCGCGCGGCGTGCTGCCGTTCTGGGGCGTCGGCGGCGACGAGGCGTCGGCCGCGCTGTTCGACGCGGCGGACCAGAACGGCGACCGGGTGCTCAGCTTCGAGGAGTTCGCCGCCGTCGTGGACCGGCGCTTCGGCTGGGGGTCCCCCGCGTCCCGGACCTGAACCGGGACGCGGGGGCTTTTTCGTACTCCCGTCGGACACGGATGCATAACGGACGGGTTCGGCGGGAGCCGATGCCTTGTCAGTGCAATTTCACATTACTATGTTACGGGTCACCTTCCGGCCGTTCCGGCTGGCCGAACGCTCTCCCGCCCTCTCGGAGTGACCCCATGAACAAGCGCACCCGCACCCTGGCGATCGCCCTGGTGTCGACCCTCGGCCTCGGTCTCGGCCTGGCCGGCTGCTCCGGCGGGTCCCCCGCCAAGGGCGGCCCGGAGCGGAAGAACCCGGCCGCCGCCAACACCGGCGCGGTCCTCGGCGGGACCCCGCAGAAGGGCGGCACCCTCACCGTCCTGTCCAACCAGGACTTCACCCACCTCGACCCGGCGCGCAACTGGGTGATGCCCGACATGGACTTCGGCACCCGGCTGCTCTACCGCACCCTCGTCACCTACAAGGCCGCCCCCGGCGCCGGCGGCAGCGAGCTGGTGCCCGACCTCGCCGAGGACCTCGGCACCCCGTCGAACGGGGCGAAGACCTGGACCTTCCGCCTCAAGGAGGGCCTCAAGTACGAGGACGGCACCCCCGTCACCTCCCAGGACGTCAAGCACAACGTCGAGCGGTCCTTCTCCCCCGACCTGCCCGGCGGCCCCGACTACGCCGCCCGCTACCTCGCGGGCGCCGACGGCTACCAGGGCCCCGCCCAGGGCAAGCACCTGGCCTCGGTGAAGACGCCCGACGCCCGCACGATCGTCTTCGAACTCCGCAAGCCCTTCGCCGAGTTCCCCTTCGCCGCCACCCTGCCGACCTTCGCCCCGGTGCCCGCCGCCCAGGACAAGGGCCCGCAGTACGACAACCGGCCGTTCTCCTCGGGGCCGTACAAGATCGAGTCGTACGCCCGGGACAAGCGGATGGTCCTGGTCCGCAACCCCCACTGGAACCCGGCCACCGACACCGTCCGCAAGGCCTACCCGGACCGGATCGTCGTCACCATGGGCCTCAAGGGCAACCAGATCGACGACCGGCTCATCTCCTCCGCCGGCACCGACGCCTCCTCCGTCGCCTGGGCCGCCCTGCGCCCCGAGTCCACCCCGAAGGTGCTGACCAAGCCCGAGGTGAGGGCCCGGCTGCTCGCCGAGTCCAGCAGCTGCACCGAGATGGTCCAGATGCACACCGGCCGCGCCCCCTTCGACGACCCGAAGGTCCGCAAGGCCGTGCAGTACGCCCTCGACCGCGAGGCCGTCATCACCGCCAACGGCGGCCCCGCCCTCAACGACCCCGCCACCGCCGCCATGCCCGGCTCCCTCTTCGAGGGCGGCAAGCAGCCCGACACCCTCGGCATCCCGCTCTCCGGCGACGTCGAGAAGGCCAAGCAGCTGCTCAAGGAGGCCGGGAAGCCCGACGGCTTCGCCACCAGCATCACCGTCTCCACCAACGACAAGGGCATCGCCGAGGCCGTCCAGCAGTCCCTGGGCCGGGTGGGCATCAAGGTGACGATCGAGACCGTCGACCCGTCCGCCTTCTACGACACCATCGGCGACACCAGGAACCGCACCGACCTCGTCTACACCGGCTGGTGCCCCGACTACCCCTCGGGCTCCACCTTCCTGCCCTTCGTCTTCGACGGCCGCTACATCAAGGAGAAGGGCAACTCCGGCAACCACTCGCTCTTCCGCGACGACGCCACCATGAAGCGCATGGACGAGATCGCCGCCATGTCCGACGGCGCCGCCGCCAACAAGGCGTGGCAGGAGCTCGACGGGCAGATCCTCGCCAAGGCCCCGGTCGCCCCCGCCTCCGTCGAGCGCAAGCCGCTCCTCATCGGCACCAACATCGCCGGAGCCTTCGGCCACACCTCCTACGGCGGCCAGATCGACTACGCGACCGTCGGCCTCAAGGACCCGTCCAAGGGCGCGAACTGACAGCGGCGGACGGACCGAAGGACACCCCGACCATGACCGCACCTCCCGCCACCGCCGCCACCGCCCCCGCCCACGGGGGCGGGGCCTGGCGGCTCGTCCGCGCCGAACTCCGCCGCCGCGTCTCGCTCCAGGTCGCCGCCGCCGTCATCGTCCTCTTCGCGCTGATGGCCGCGGCCGCCCCGCTGATCTCCTCGCTGGGCGGCTGGGGCCCCGAGGAGTTCGACAAGTCGGCCGTCGACCCCTACCTCGGCGGCCTGCCGCTCGGGCCGCTCGGCGGGGTCTCCGCCGAGCACTGGCTCGGCGTCGAACCCGTCACCGGCCGCGACCTGTTCGCCCGGGTCGTGCACGGCGCCCAGGTCTCCCTGCTCATCGCCTTCGCCGCCACCGCGATCGTCGTCCTCGCCGGGACGACCGCCGGGATCGCCGCGGGCTACTTCGGCGGGCGCACCGACACCGTGCTCTCCCGGCTGATGGACCTCACGATGTCCTTCCCCTCCCTCATCTTCATGATCGCGATGATGTCGGTGGCCAGGGACGTCAACCGGATCCTCCTGATGGTCCTGGTCATCGGCCTCTTCGGCTGGCCCGGCGTGGCCCGGGTGGTGCGCGGCCAGACCCTCTCGCTCAAGCACCGCGAGTACGTCGACGCGGCCCGGGTCGGCGGCGCGGGCCCCTGGCGGATCCTCGCCCGCGACATCCTGCCGGGCGTCGCGGGACCCGTCATCGCCTACACCACGCTCCTGGTCCCCGGCATGATCGCCACCGAGGCCGCGCTCAGCTACCTCGGCGTCGGCGTCCGCCCGCCGACCCCGTCCTGGGGCCAGATGATCGCCGAGAGCGTCGCCTACTACGACACGGACCCCATGTACTTCCTCGTCCCGAGCTTCTGCCTCTTCCTCACCGTGCTGGCCTTCACCCTCCTCGGCGACGCGCTGCGCGACGTCCTCGACCCCCGGGGGAGCCGCTCGTGATCCTCTACCTCGGCCGCCGGCTCCTCGGGGTCCTCGGCGTCCTCCTCGCCATCGCCGCCGTCACCTTCACCATCTTCTACGTGCTGCCCTCCGACCCGGCCGCCGCCGCCTGCGGCAAGGCGTGCAGCGACGAACGGCTGGAGGCGATCCGCGCCCACATGGGCCTGGACGCCCCGCTGTGGCGGCAGTTCGCCGACTTCGTCACCGGCATCTTCACCGGCCGGACCATGGGCACCGGCCAGTACGCGCTGCGCTGCGACTTCCCGTGCCTGGGCTACTCGTACGAGAACAGCGAGAACGTCTGGGACCTGCTCGTCGACCGGCTGCCGGTCTCCGCCTCGCTCGCGGTCGGCGCCGCCGTCCTCTGGCTGGCCCTCGGCCTCACCGCCGGCGTGACGGCCGCGCTCCGCAAGGACACCCTCACCGACCGGGTCCTGATGGTCGGCGCGGTCGCCGCCGCCTCCCTGCCGGTCTACTTCACCGCCGTGCTCCTCATCTACGGCCTGATCCGGCTCACCGGGCTGCTGCCCTACCCGCAGTACGTGTCCCTCACCTCGGACCCGCTCGGCTGGGCCTCCAACCTGATCCTGCCGTGGGTGGCGCTGGCGGTCCTGTACGCCGCCATGTACGCCCGGCAGAGCCGGAGTTCGATGATCGAGTCGATGGCGGAGCCGTACATCCGCACCGCCCGCGCCAAGGGGCTGCCGCGCCGCACGGTCGTCGTCAAGCACGGGCTGCGGGCCGGGATGACGCCGGTCCTCACCCTCTTCGGCATGGACCTGGGCGGGCTGCTGGCGGGCGCCGTCATCACCGAGTCCCTCTTCGGACTGCCCGGCGTCGGCCGCCTCTTCTACGGCGCGCTCACCTCCGGGGACCAGCCCGTCATCCTCGGCGTGACGCTGCTGGCGGCGACCTTCATCGTCGTCGCCAACCTCGCCGTGGACCTGCTGTACGCCGTCGTCGACCCGCGAGTGAGGTACTGATGGCCGCCCCCGAACCGCTGCTGACCGTGCGGGACCTCGGCGTCACCTTCCGCACCCCGCGCGGCCCCGTCCGGGCCGTGGACGGGCTCTCCTTCGACGTGCCGCACGGCCGCACCCTCGGCATCGTCGGCGAGTCCGGCTCCGGCAAGTCGGTGACCTCGCTCGCCGTGATGGGCCTGCACACCGGGGCCGAGGTCACCGGCTCCGTCGCCCTCGACGGGCGCGAACTCGTCGGCATGCCCGACCGCGAGCTGAGCCGGCTGCGCGGCCGCCGGATGGCGATGATCTTCCAGGACCCGCTCTCCAGCCTCCATCCGTACTACACGGTCGGCGAGCAGATCGCCGAGCACCACCGGGTCCACTTCGGCACCCGGCGGGCCGCCGCCCGCGCCCGCGCCGTCGAGGCGCTCGCCGAGGTCGGCATCCCCGAGCCGAAGCGCCGCGTGGGCGAGTACCCGCACCAGTTCTCCGGCGGCATGCGGCAGCGGGTGATGATCGCGATGGCGCTGGTCTGCGAGCCGGACCTGCTCATCGCCGACGAGCCGACCACCGCCCTCGACGTGACCGTGCAGGCCCAGATCCTCGACCTGCTCGCCCGGCTCCAGCAGGAGCGGCGGCTCTCCGTCGTCATGATCACCCACGATCTGGGGGTGGTCGCCCGGGTCGCCCACGAGGTGCTCGTCATGTACGGCGGTCGGGCGGCCGAACAGGCCCCGGTGGACGCCCTGTTCGCCCACCCGGCGCATCCGTACACCCAGGGGCTGCTGGACTCGCTGCCCCGGCTCGACGACCCCGACGACGTACCGCTGCGGGCGATCCCCGGGTCCCCGCCGTCGCTGCTCGACCCCGCCCCCGGCTGCGCCTTCGCGCCGCGCTGCGCCCGCGCCGCCGCCGGGAGCCCGGCGGAGCGCGAGCGGTGCGCCGGGGAGCGCCCTCCGCTCGGCGGCCCCGAGGGGCACACCGCCGCCTGCCACTTCGCCGCCTTCCCGGCCTTTCCCGCGTACGAAGGGGTCGCCCCGTGACCGCCATCCGCCCGCCCGCCAAGGATCCGGCGCCCCCGCTGCTGCGGGTGCGGGACCTCGCCATGACCTTCCCGGGCCGCCGCCGCTCGGCGCCCGTGCGGGCCGTGGACGGGGTGAGCTTCGACCTGGCGGCGGGCGAGACCCTGGGGCTGGTCGGGGAGTCCGGCTGCGGCAAGTCGACCACCGGCCGGATGATCGTCCGGCTGCTCGAACCGACCGCCGGCACCGTGGAGTACGACGGGCGGGAGATCGGCCGGCTGTCGCAGCGGGCGCTGAAGCCGCTGCGCCGCGAGATCCAGATGGTCTTCCAGGACCCGCACTCCTCGCTCAACCCGCGCCAGTCGGTGGCCCGGATCATCGCCGATCCGCTGCTGGTGCAGGGGAGTTCGGCCGCCGGGGCGCGCGAGCGGGCGCTGGAGCTGATGGAGCTGGTCGGGCTGATCCCGGAGCACGCGGACCGGCGTCCGCACGAGTTCTCCGGCGGGCAGGCCCAGCGCATCGGCATCGCCCGCGCGCTGGCGACCGGGCCGCGCCTGGTCGTCGCCGACGAGCCGGTCTCCGCGCTCGACGTGTCGGTGCAGGCGCAGATCGTCAATCTGATGGAGCGGCTCCAGCGCGAGCTGGGCCTGGCCTACCTCTTCGTCGCGCACGACCTGTCGGTGGTGAAGCGGGTCTGCGACCGGGTGGCGGTCATGTACCTCGGCCGGATCGTGGAGGTCGGCGCCAAGGACCGGGTGTACGGGGCCCCGGCGCACCCCTACACGCGGGCGCTGCTCTCCGCCGTGCCGCTGCCGGATCCGGCGGCGGAGCGGACCCGGGAGCGGATCACGCTGCTGGGCGATCCGCCGAGTCCGGCGGCGCCGCCGCCGGGCTGCTCCTTCCACCCGCGCTGCCCGAAGGCGCGGAGCGTCTGCCGCACCGAGGCGCCGGTGCTGCGGTTGCTCGCGCCGGGCGAACCCCGGGAAGTGGCCTGCCACTTCCCGGAGGAGGGCTGAGCCGGGAGGCGGTCGGGGGCGGGCCCCGCGCAGGACGTCACGTGTCCTGCGCGGGGCCCGCCCCTTCGTCGCGTCCCGGCCCGGAACCGGCATCCTGATGTGAGGTGCATCACAGGTTAAGGACCGTTTAAGGAGACAAGTTCCGCAGCTCCCTGATTCACCCGTATCGCGCACAGTTGACGCTTACTTTGACCGGGACTCAAACTCTCCCTGGATTCGCCGCCCCTCCACGGCTTCTCCGCATCCCTCACGGTTTCCCCTCAACTGGAGCCCTTTGATGCGCCACAGGACTGCCCTGACCACAGCAGTCACTCCGGTCGCCCCCGAACCCACTCCCCCGCGACACGTCTTCGGCGTGGTCGCGGGCCCGGACCGCGCCGGAGCCGGAGTGCGCGAGCAGGACGTCGAACTCTTCGACGCCGCCCCGCCGTCCGACGCCGCACCCCGGGCTCCCCGGCACGCCGCCCGGCCCTCGGCCCGGCGCGGCGGCCTGTCGCTCCCGCCCCTGATCGTGACCGTGCTGGCGGCCGGGGCCGGCGCCGCGCTCCCGGTCTACCTGGCCGCCCAGCCGGCCTCGCCCGCCCTCTCCGGCACCACCCTCGCGATGCCCGACCTGCCCCCGCCGCCGTCCGGCCCGACTCCCGCGGGCACGGGCGCCGCGCCCACCGCGACCGGCGCCCCCACCCGTACCCCCGCCGCGACGCCCACCGCGACCGCGGCGGTCCGCGCCGCCCCGGCGCGGACCACCACCGCCGCGCCGCCCGCGCGGACCCCCTCCGCACCGGCCACGAGCGCGCCGCCCGCGGCCCCGCCCACCGCGCCGGTCACCACCGCGCCCCCGGCACGGGTCCCCCCGACCCGCCCGGCACCGCCCCCGTCCACTCCGCCCGCGCCCCCGGCCCACGACCGGGACAAGGGCCACGACCGGGACAAGGGCCACGGCTGGGACCGGCCGTCGGACGGCCTCCGGGTCGGCAGCAGCGGGCCGGACGTCGCCGACGTGCAGCGCGCGCTCCGGACGCTCGGGCTGTACCGGGGGCCCGTCGACGGCTGGTTCTCCGACTCCCTCGCCCAGTCCGTGCGCCGCTTCCAGTGGGCCCTGGGCCTGCGGGAGCGGTCGGGCGTGTGCGGCCCGCTGACCCTCGCGGCCCTGCGCGACCTGGTCCGCTGACCCCTCGCGGCCCCGCCGCCCCGTCCTTCTTCCGCCCCCACCCGTCTTCCGCCCCCACGAGAAAAGCGAAACGGAACACCCATGCACCGCACCCCCGCCGCCACCGCGGCCCTGGGCCTCGCCCTCGGCATCGCCGCCGTCCCCGCGACCGCCCACGCCGCCCCCGTGACGGCCCTCACCGCCGACCGCGCCACGTCCTGCCCCGTACCGGGCCAGGAGCCCGGCATCGGCCAGGTCCCCCGCTTCACCGACGCCAACGTGGCCCTGTACGCGGGCGGCGACTACACCGCCGACGGCGGGACGGCGGAGGCCGAGGGCCTGCTCGTCGTCGGCGGCGACGCCACCTTCGCCAAGGCGTCCGGCGGCGTCTTCAACGTCGGCCGGGTCGGCGCGGGTTCGGGCATCCTGCCCGAGTCCGGCGCGCTGATGCTGGCCGTCGGCGGCGACCTCGGCATCGCGTCCGGCACCACCGTCGACGTCGGCCACGGCCTGACCGCGGGTCCGCGCTACGGCGGCTCGGTCCAGGTCGGCGGCAAGATCGACGAGAAGGGCCGGCTGGAGACCAACGGCGGCTCCCGCTCCTCCGGCACCGGCGCCCGCGCGGCGCTGGCCCCGTACGACTCCTTCGGCACCCTGGTCCGCGACGAGTCGGCCCGGCTCGGCGCCCTGCCCGCCACCGGCACCGCGGTCCGCTCGGGCGGCACCGTCACCTTCACCGGCGGCTCCGGCACCGGCACCAGCACCGGCACCCAGGTCTTCGACCTCCCGGCGGCCGACCTCGACGGCGCCTCGACCTTCCTCTTCAAGAAGATCCCCGCCGGGGTGTCGGTGCTGGTCAACGTGGCGGGCGGGGGCACCGTCTCGGTCGACCCGATGGCGGTCGGCTTCAACGACGACCGGGTGGACGTCTACTCCTCCCCGAAGTTCGGCGAGGCCGCCTCCCGCATCCTCTACAACTTCAAGGGCACCAAGTCGCTCCGCCTCGGCGGCGGCGGCAACTTCATGGGCTCGATCCTGGCCCCCGAGGCGTCGGCGGACCTGACCGCGAGCACCAACGGCCGCGTCTACGTCGGCGGCGACCTGCGCACCCACGGCTCGGGCAACGAGACGCACAACTACCCGTGGAACGGCTCCCCTTCGTTCACCTGCGTGCCGAAGCCGCCGAAGCCGGGCACCCCGACCGGCACGCCCGCCCCGCCGGAGCCGACCACGCCGGCGGGCACGACCCCGCCGCCCGGCGAGGCGACCACCCCGCCCGCGCCCGCCCCGACGACCCCGGAGGGCGGCGGCGCCACCCCGCCCGCGCCTGGCGCCACGGAGCCCGCCCCGTCCTCCTCGCAGAGCACCACGCCGGGCGCCCCGGCCCCGGCGCCGGGCGACGAGGACGGCTCGCTGGCCACCACGGGCGCGCAGTTCGGCCCGTACCTCGGCGGCGCCGCCGCGCTGGCCGCCCTGGGCGGCGGCTTCCTCGTGCTGAGCCGCCGCCGCAGGCAGCGCCACTGATCCGCGCCGCCCCTTCCCCGCGCCCCCTCCGCCGCCTTCCGGTCATACGTCCTGGATGCGGCGGAGGGGGCGTTCCGCCTCCAGGGCGAACGCGGCCTCCAGCAGGGTGCGTTCACTGCCCGGCCGCCCCGAGAGGAGCACGCCGACCGGCAGTCCGGCGGCGGTGGCGTGCGGGCTGGGCAGCGAGAGCGACGGGGTGCCGACGACGTTGTCGATCGGCGTGTAGGCGACGTACGCGAGGATCCGCTCGACCAGGGTGGCGTACGGGACGGTCGGGGCGAGGTGCCCGAGCGCGGGCGCGGGGTGCGCCAGGACCGGGGTGAGGACGAGGTCGAGGCCCCGGAAGGCCGCCGCGTACCCCTCCCTGGCGCGCTTGAGGCGCCGCACCACGCCGGGGGTGTCCCGCCACCGCTTCACGTACTCCTCGCGCAGACCGCGGCTGAGGCCGTCCATGCGGTGGCGGTCGAAGCCCTCGCCGAGGGTGCGGCCGGTGGCGCCGAGGAGGAAGGAGAGCATCCCCCAGTAGGTGAGGAAGTCCTCCGTGAAGCGCGGGTCGAGGTCCATCCCGACGGGTTCGACGCGGTGGCCGAGGCCCCGCAGGGCGTCGGCCGTGGCGGTGACGGCGGCGCGGGTGTCGTCGTCGCAGGGGACACCGGCCGGCGAGTCGTGCAGGAAGCCGACCCGCAGGCGGCGCCCCGAGGGGCCCTCGACCAGGCCGACCGGCGGCAGCTTCGGGGAGCGCAGGTGGCGTTCGGCGGCGGCGAGGAAGGCGGCGGAGTCCCGGACGGTGCGGGTGACGACGCCGTCGGTGACCAGGTCGATGGGCAGGTGCCGGCTCTGGTCGTTCCCGGCGACCCGGCCCCGGGTGGGCTTGAGGCCGACGAGTCCGCAGCAGGCGGCGGGGATCCGGATGGAGCCGCCGCCGTCGTTGGCGTGGGCCAGCGGGACGGCCCCGGCGGCGACGAGCGCGGCGGCACCGCCGGAGGAGCCGCCCGCCGAGTGGCCGGTGTGCCACGGATTGCGGACCGGGGCGGCGTCCTCGTACTCGGTGCTCGGGCTGAAGCCGAACTCCGGCAGCCGGGTCTTGCCGAGCACCGTGACACCGGTGGAGAGGAGCTGGCGGACGAAGGGGGCGTGCCGCCGGGCGGGCCGGGGCGTGAAGGCGGCGCTGCCGTGGCCGGTGGGCAGGCCCGCGTAGTCGGTGTTGTCCTTGACCAGGGTGGGGACCCCGGCGAAGACGCCGCCGCGGGCGCCGCCGAGGGCGGGCGGGTCGAGCGGGACCTCCACCGCGTTCAGCTCGGCGACGGCGCGGAGGCGGGCGGTCGCGTCCCGGGCGGCCTCGGCGGCGCTCACCTCGCCCCGCCGGATCGCCCCGGCGAGGCCGACGGCGTCGTGCTCCCCGAGGGAGTCGTCGCAAAAGGCGTGCACCCTGACCGGTTTCTCGAACGTCGTCACGCGGCCTCAGCCCCCGGTGTCGTGGATGGATGCCGCCATCATGGCGTACCCGCCGGTAACACGCGAGGGCCGTCACGCGCCGAAGCGGGCCCGGCGCGAGAGGCGGAGGAGGGGTGCCACGGCGTGGCACCACATGGCACCACATGGCACCATCCCTCATTTCCACAGGCCAGAGCCATTCAGCGCACACTTGACCTCGAATGGCGCCACAAAAGCTTGCACGTGGCGCCATAGTGGTGCCATGATGACGTCATGGACCTCACCCCGTACGTCGAAAGCCTCCGCCGCGAACTCGCGGTGGCCGCCGAAGCCGGTGGCGACGAAGCCCGCGAGCTGGCCGAGCGACTGACCGCCCCCCTGGAGTCGGCCGCCCGCCTGACCATGCTGAACGTGCTCTCCGCCGCCACGGACGAGATCACCCGCGAACTCGCCCCCGGCTCGGTCGACGTACGGCTCCGCGGCCTCGACCCCGACTTCGTCGTGACCCGGCCGCCCGTCGACAGCGGCGCCCCCGCCGCACCGGCGCCCGCCCCCGAGCCGCTCGCGGCGCCCGCCCTCCCCGAGGGCGACGAGGGCGGCGTCGCCCGGGTGAACCTGCGCCTGCCGGCCCACCTCAAGGCCCGCGCCGAAGAGGCCGCGAACCGCGAGGGACTGTCGGTCAACGCCTGGCTCGTCCGGGCCGTGACGGCGGCGGTCGACGGCGGCGGCGCCCGGCCGCGCCCGGCGGAGAAGCCCCGGACCCTCGGCCAGAGCATCACCGGCTGGGTCCGCTGACCCGGACCCCCGGGAACCACGAAGACCCCAGAGAACCCGCGCCACCCCACCACGTCCCACCTGCGGGGACGCTTCCACGAGTCAAGAGGACGGGACAGCCATGCCTTCTTTCGACACCCCTGCTCCGATCGCGGTCACGGCACGCGTCGAGGCCGGCTCCATCCAGTTCATCGCCGGCGACCGCGCGGACACCGTCGTCGAGGTCCGCCCGCGCAACCCCGAGAAGGACCTCGACGTGCGGGCCGCCGGCCAGACCGAGATCGGCTGCGCGAAGGGCGAACTCACCCTCAGGACCCCCAAGTCCGGCCTCTTCGGCCGCACCGGCGTGGTCGACGTGACGGTGGAGCTGCCCGAGGGCTCCCGGATCGACCTGACCGGCGCCTGGACGCAGGTCCTCGGCGAGGGCCGCTTCGGCGAGGTCGCCGTCAAGACCTCGGCCGGCGACGTCCGGCTCGACACCACCGGCCCGCTCCGCCTGACCGCCTCGCACGGCTCGATCACCGTGGACCGCGTGGCGGGCCCGGCCGAGATCACCACCAGCTCCGGCAGCATCCGCGTCGGCCTGATCGACGGGACCGGCGTCCTCAAGAACTCGCACGGCACCACCACCCTCGGCGCCGCCACCGGCGAGATCCGTGTGAACGGCTCGCACGGCGACATCAGCGTCGACCGCGCCGAGGACTCGGTGACCGCGACGACCGCGCACGGCTCGGTGCGGATCGGCGAGGCCGTCCGGGGCACCCTCCGGCTGGAGACCAGCTCCGGCTCCATCGACATCGGCGTCCGCGAGGGCACCGCCGCCTGGCTCGACGCCGCCTCGGACTCCGGGCAGGTACGGAACGGGCTCACCGCCTCCGGGGCGCCGGAGGGCCCGGAGGAGACCGTCCGGGTCCGCGCCCGCACCCAGTACGGCAACATCGACATCCGCCGCGCCCGGGGCTGACCCCGCACCCCTCCCCCGCTCCCCCCTCTTTCCTCCCCACCCTTCGATCGGAGGGCCCCATGCCTTCTTCTGTCATGCCCACACCAAAGGTGGAGACGGCGACCGCCGCCATCGCCGCGACCGGACTGCGCAAGGCGTACGGCGACAAGACCGTCCTCGACGGCGTCGACCTCACCGTCGCCCCGGGCACCGTCTTCGCCCTCCTCGGCCCCAACGGCGCCGGGAAGACCACCGCCGTCAAGATCCTCTCCACCCTCGTCTCCCCCGACGCCGGCACCGTCCGCGTCGCGGGCCACGACCTCGCCGCCCGGCCCCAGGCCATCCGCGCCGCCATCGGCGTCACCGGCCAGTTCTCCGCCGTCGACGGCCTCATCACCGGCGAGGAGAACATGCTCCTCATGGCCGACCTGCACCACCTGCCCCGGCCGGAGGGCCGGCGGGTCGCCGCCGGACTCCTCGCCCGCTTCGACCTGACCGACGCCGCGCGGAAGCCCGCCGCCACCTACTCCGGCGGCATGAAGCGCCGCCTCGACATCGCCATGACCCTCGTCGGCGGCCCCCGGGTCATCTTCCTCGACGAGCCCACCACCGGCCTCGACCCCCGCTCCCGCCACACCATGTGGCAGGTCGTCCGGGACCTCGTCACCGACGGCGTCACCGTCTTCCTCACCACCCAGTACCTGGAGGAGGCCGACGAACTCGCCGACCGCGTCGCCGTCCTCAACGGCGGACGCATCGTCGCCGAAGGCACCCCCGACCAGCTCAAGCGCCAGATCCCCGGCGGCCACGTCCGCCTCCGCTTCACCCGCCCCGACGCCTACCGGGCCGCCGCCGGCGCGCTGCCCGGGTCCGCCCGGGACGACGAGGCCCTCACCCTCCGGATCGCGGGCGACGGCGGCCAGCGCGACCTGCGCGCGCTCCTCGACCGGCTCGACGCGGCCGGCGTCGAGGCCGACGAACTCACCGTGCACACGCCCGACCTGGACGACGTCTTCTTCGCCCTCACCCAGGAGACCCCCCGATGAGCTCCTTCTCCCTCGCGGTCCGCGACTCCCGCACGATGCTCCGCCGCAACCTCCTGCACGCCCGCCGCTACCCCTCCCTCACCCTCAACCTGCTCCTCACGCCGGTGATGATGCTGCTGCTGTTCGTCTACGTCTTCGGCGACGTGATGAGCGCCGGCATCGGCGGGGGCGCCGACCGCTCCGCGTACATCGCCTACCTCGTCCCCGGCATCCTGATGATGACGGTGGGCGGCACGGCGGTGGGCACCGCGGTCTCCGTCTCGAACGACATGACCGAGGGCATCGTCGCCCGCTTCCGCACCATGGCCATCCACCGCCCGTCGATCCTGCTCGGGCACGTCGCGGGCAGCGTCCTCCAGTGCGTGATGAGCGTGCTGCTCGTCGGCGCCGTGGCCGTCGCCATCGGCTTCCGCTCCACCGGCGCCACCGCCGTCGAATGGCTGGCCGCCCTCGGCCTGATGGTGCTGGTCTCCCTCGCCCTGACCTGGCTCGCCGTCGGCATGGGCCTGGTCAGCCCCAACGCGGAGACCGCCAGCAACAACGCCCTCCCGCTGGTCGTCCTCCCGCTCATCTCCAGCGCCTTCGTGCCGGTCGAATCGATGCCCGGCTGGTTCCGGCCGATCGCCGCCCACCAGCCCTTCACCCCCGCCATCGAGACCCTCCGCGGCCTCCTCCTCGGCACGGAGATCGGCTCCAACGGGTGGCTCTCGCTCGCCTGGTGCCTCGGCCTCAGCGCCCTCGGCTACCTCTGGGCGGCCCGGACCTTCCGCAAGGACCCCCGCTGACCCCCGCCACCCCGGTACGGCACGGGCGGTACGGCTCCGATCACTCCGGGGCCGTACCGTCCGTGCCGTCGTCCCCGATCCCCGCCAGCAGCTCCTCGTAGACCGGGCGGCGGTCCGGGCGGGCCCGGGAGGCGGCGCGGCGCAGGGCCGGGACCGCCGCCGGGCCGAGGCGCAGCAGCGCCTCCCCGGCGGACCGGCGCACCGGCTCCCGGCCGTGGCCGAGGAGGGCGACGAGCGCGGGGGCGGCGGAGGCGCGGCGGGCGCCGGCCAGGGTCCGGACCGCGCCGCGCACGACGTCCGGGTTCGGGTCGCCGAGCAGCCGCTCCGTCAGCCGCAGGTGGGCGTCCCGGTCGAGGAGCGCGCGCGAGGCGCGGTGCGCGTGGAGCCGTACCCCCGTGTCGCGGTGGGACAGCAGCCCTTCGAGGAGTCCGGCCAGGCCGTCCGTGCCCGGGGCGGTGTCCTCGACGAGGCGGGCCAGGCCCCGGCGGACCCGGCGCGGGTCCGGCGAGCGCAGCAGGACGGCCGGGTCCTCGGCGGCGGGGGCGGCGGACGGTCCGGCGGCCGGGGCGCGTTCACGCAGCGCGCGGAGGGCCGCCGCGTCCCGCCCGGCCGTCCCCGGATCGCGCAGCGGGCCGTCGACGAGCAGCAGTCCGGCCTCCGGATGCCGCCGCGCCAGCCGGTCCAGGAGCGGGGTGCGCAGCAGGGGTCGGCCGGCCAGCGGGGCGAGGAGGCCCGTCGCCCCGGCGGCGAGCCGGGGCTCCAGGAGGGCCGCCAGGGCGTCGGCGGGCGTACGGCACAGCGCGGTGAACGCCTGGGGCCGGGCCTCGCGGGGGCCGTGCTCCCACAGGGCCAGGAGGAGCGGGGCCAGCGGCACGAGCGGGCCGGGGTCGAAGCGGGCGGCCAGACCGGCGGCGCGTACGGCCCCGGCGGCGTCGGCGAGCAGCGCGGCGGGATCGGCCGCCGCGAGGAGGCGGGCCGCGTCCTCCTGGAGCCCGGCGGTGTCCGGGAGCTCCACCCGGCCGCGCAGGTACGCGTCGAGGAGGGCGGCACGGGTGTCCGGCTCGGGCCAGCCGAGCAGCGTCCGCGCGGCGGCGTTCCGCCGCCCGGCGTCGTCCGAGGCCAGCAGCGCGAGCGTCGCGGCGCGGAGGGCGGCGGAGCGCGGTGCTCCGGCCCGGTGGCCGGGGCGGGGCGCGGGGGGTTCGCCGAGGGTCCACTCCGGGGCGCCGAGCGGCTGGAGCTCCGTCATCCAGTCGACGAGCGCGGCCCGTACGGCGGGCGGGGCGTCGGCCTGGACGGCGGCGAGCGCGGTGAGCAGGGCGCGCGAACCGGCGGCGACGCCCCGCGCGCGCAGCGCCGCCAGGTCCGCCGGTTCCCGTACGGCGGCGGCGAGTTCGCCGTACCAGGGCGGGTGCTCCGCCGCCGGCCGGCCGAGGCCGAAGGTCTCGCGCAGGAGGCGGGCGCGGGCGGTCGGCGGGTCGTCGGCGAGGTCGGTGGCCGCCAGTTCGCGGTCGAGGTCGGCGCGGACCACGACGGCCCCGGCGAGCCGGAGCAGCGGCAGCGCGGAACGGCGGCCGGGGCGGCGCGGGGGCAGGGCGCGGACGGCGGCGACGGCCTTGGCGGCGGCCTCGGGCGCGAGGTGCGGGGCGGCGGCCTCCAGGAGGGCGAGCAGCCCGTCGCGTTCCTCCGGTCCGGCCTCCGCGAGGCCGTCGAGGAGCACCCCGGCGTGCCGGGCGAGGGTGCCGCGCTCGTGCGGCTGCCACGGGCCGGGGCAGACGGCGGTCGGCAGGGCGGCGAGGACGGTCCGCCGCGCGGGGGCCGGACCGGCGGCGAGCAGGAGCCAGTCGGAGAGGTACGGGCGCAGCACCGGCGCCCACCCGACGGTGGCGGTGCCGGGGGCGGCGGCGCGGGCGGCGAGCCGGAGGGCCCGCTCCGGGTCCCAGCCCCGTTCCGCCAGGTGGCGGAGGTCGGCCCCGTCCGCGTCGGGGGCGGGGTCCGGTGCGGTGGCGGCCGACAGCCGGGCGCGGACGCGGGCGTCGGCGGCGCGCTCGGCGGCGGCGGTGACGGCGGCCGTGCGGGTGTCGCCGAGGATCGCGCCGAGGGCGTCGAGGAGGAGGCCGCGCAGGCCGGGGTTGTCGGTGCGGCCGAGGTGGTGGAGGAGGGGCGGCACGGCGGCGGCCGTCCCGGCGGTGGCGAGGGCGCGGGCGGCGGTCTTGCGGACGTTCATGACGGGGTGGTCGAGGCAGCTCGCGACGGCCTCCGCCGCCCACCGGGCGCGGGCCCCGCCGAGGGCGTCGAGGGTCTGGCGCACGGTCTGCGGGTCCCGGTCGGGTCCGGTCAGCGCGAGGAGCGACGCGGAGACGGCCCCGACGCCCTCGTCGCCCTCGGGCCCGCGCGCGAGGAGGGCGACGGCCTGTTTGCGCACGTGCCGGTCGGGGTGGCGCAGGAGGCGGTGGACGCGGGCCGCGATCCGCCGGTGCGGCGCGTCCGGCAGGTCGAGCAGCAGCCGCAGCAGGACCCGCCGCTCGCCCGTGGCGAGGTCCGGCCGGTCGAGCAGGTCGAGGACCATGCCGGTGAGGAGCGCCGCCCCGGCTCCGGTGACGGGCGCGTCGAGGAGGTGGACCGGCCGGATCCGGCCGCGCCCGCGCAGCCGCTCGCCGAGGGAGCGCACCGCGTCCACGACCGCCGCCGGAACGGCCGGTTCCCCGTCGGGTACGGGCTCCGCGCCCGCGCCGTCCCAGGCCGCGGCCAGCTCTCCGGCGATCCGGAGCAGCAGGTCGGAGAGGACCGGGAGGACGCCCGGCCCGCCGTGCGCGGCGAGCCGGCACAGCGCGTCCACGGGGTCCGCCGGGTCCAGGTGGGCGGCGAGGAGGACGGCTTCGCGCTCGTCCGGGCCGCCGAGGTCGGCGAGGATCCGGTGGGGCAGCCGCCCGGTGTCGATCCGGTCGAGGATCCGGTGGCGCGTCCCGGCGTCCCCGGCGAGCAGCCAGAGCAGTTCCAGCGCCCGTCCCTGGAACCCCCGGAGCGCCCGCGCGACGCCCTCCTCCGCTTCCTCCGCCTCCGGGTCCGGGCCGAGGGCCGGGGCCAGTCCGAGGGCGGCGGCCAGGACGCGGACGGTCCGCTCGCCGCCCACCGCCTCCAGCGCGTCGAGGGCGGCGGCCGGTGCGGTGGGGAGGGCGGCGAGGACGGCGTCCTCGGTGGCGGGGTCGGCGAGGGTCCGGAGCGCGCGGAGGGACGGCGCGGGGTCGGTGGCGGCCGGCAGGGCGCGGGCGATCCGGGCGGCGACCGGGAGGCCGCCGGTGCCCTGCCCGTCCAGGGCGACGAGCAGGTCGAGCCGGCGCCGCCGGTGCGGATCGTCCGGCGGGGCGTCGGCGAGCAGGTCGAGGAGGGCGTGGCGGGAGGTGAAGAGGACGGTGGCGACGGTGCGGGCGGGGACCGTGTGGTCGGCGAGCGCGAGGGCGAGGACGGCCGGGACGTCCGCGTCGGTGGCGAAGTGGCCGCGCCGGTGCATCGCGCGCAGGCAGTCCAGCGCGGGCCCGGCGAGCAGCAGCGGGTCCCGTCCGGCGAGCGCGAGGAGCGCGGGGACGTCGTCGCGGTGGGCGAGGCCGCCGAGGAGGGCGAGCGCGCGCCGCCGGGTGCCGGGCTCCGCCTCCGGGTCCCCGGCGGCCCGGCGCAGCGGACCGGCGTGGCCGTGGGCGGCGAGCACGGTGAGCGCGGGCCCGGCGGTGCCGGGCCGGACGAGCCGCGCCGGCCGGTCGGCGGGCAGCGGGTCGACGCGGGCCCAGGGCTCGGCGAGTTCGGTGAGGGCGTCGCGTACGACGGTGTCGGCGGGCGACTCCAGCAGTCCGGCCAGGACCTCCCGGGCGGGGGCGGGGCGCAGGGCCGCCGTCCGCACGCCCTCGCGGACCAGCCGCAGCGCCTCGGCCTCCAGGACCGGGTCGGCGCCTCCCGCGAGGAGGCGGACGAGCGCGGGGAGACCGGCGGGGGCGTCCGTGGCGCGGATCGCGCGGACCGCCTGGTACAGCGTCTGCGTCCGCTCCTCGTCCGCGAGCGCCTCCGGCCGGTGGGCGATCTCCGCCCGCAGCAGGGCCACCCGCACGCTCGGCACCAGGACCCCGGCGGGCCACCCCCGCCACCCCTCGGGCGGCTCCGCCGCGAGAGCGAGAGCGGCCTCGGAACTCGCGGGAACCCCGGAGGGCCTGGGGATGCGGGGCGGCGGCGATGTCGGACTCACCGCCGGATCGTACGGTCCGGCGGCGGCCGGAGTCCCGCGGAATACCCGTCGGCGCGGCCACCGGCACGGCGGGCGGGTCTCACTCCGCGGCGTCCACCAGGGCCGTCAGCCCGTGCTCGGTGGTCCCGGCCGGCACCCGGACGTCGAAGCTGTAGCCCTCGTCGCAGAACACCAGGTCGAGGCGGGCGGGGGTGAGACCGCGGAAGGCGATCGCCAGGCGGATCGCGTCCTCCTCTCCCGTGTCCATGTAGAGACAGGTGCCTTTCGCGTGCAGGTACGCCTCGCCCGGCCCGTTCTCCGTCTCGAAGCGCCAGATGATGCCGCGCACCTCGCCGCCCTCCGACGTGTCGGTCTCGGCTTCGGGCCACCGGGCGCGCACCGCCTCGGTCAGGGCGTCCCGGTCGGCGCTCCATCCGTCCGCGTCGTCCGCCACCATCGTCATGAAGGTCATGTGCGGGGTTCTACCAGGTGCCTCCGGCGCGGGGCCCGTGTCCGGGCCCGGGCCCCGCGCCGGACCGGTGGCGTGGGTCAGGTGTCCTTCTTGGTGCGGACTCCTTCGGCGATGCGGTCCCCGACGGTCGCGTCGATGTTCCGCCAGTAGGTGAAGGCCCGTTCCAGGACCGGGTCGCTCACCCCGTCGAGGAGGTGGCCGACGACGTTGTCCACGAGCCGGTCGCGGGCCGCGTCGTCGAGGACCTCGCGGACGAGGGTGCCGGGCTGGCCCCAGTCGTCGTCCTCCGGGTGCGAGACGTAGGCCGCCCGGGTGATCTCGCCGTCGGCGGCCCAGCCGGGCGGGGTGCCGTACCGCTCGGTGTCGGCGGCCGGGCCGCCCTTGGAGTTGGGGGCGTACACCGGGTCGCTGGTCTTGCGGTAGGCCATCGCGCCGTCCTTGGAGTATGTGTGGACGTCGGCGACCGGCGCGTTGACCGGGAGCTGCTGGTAGTTGGTGCCGATGCGGGCCCGGTGGGCGTCCGCGTAGGCGAAGAGGCGGCCCAGGAGCATCCGGTCCGGGCTGGGTCCGATGCCGGGGACGAAGTTGTTCGGCTGGAAGGCGGCCTGCTCGATCTCGGCGTGGTGGTCGGTGGGGTTGCGGTCCAGCGTCATGCGGCCGACCGGGGTCAGCGGATAGTCGCCGTGCGGCCACACCTTCGTGAGGTCGAAGGGGTTGAAGCGGTACGCGGCCGCGTCGGCGTACGGCATGACCTGCACGTGCAGCGTCCACGACGGGTGGTCGCCGTCCCGGATGTGGTCGAAGAGGTCGCGGGTGTGGAAGTCGGTGTCCTCGCCCGCCAGCCGGTCGGCCTCGTCCTGGGTGAGGAACTCGACGCCCTGGTCGGTCTTGAAGTGGTACTTCACCCAGAACCGCTCGCCCGCCGCGTTGATCCACATGTACGTGTGGGAGGTGTAGCCGTTCATGTGCCGCCAGGAGCGCGGGATGCCCCGGTCGCCCATCAGCCAGGTCACCTGGTGCGCGGACTCGGGCGACAGGGTCCAGAAGTCCCACTGCATGTCGTGGTCGCGCAGGTTGTTGTCGGCGCGGCGCTTCTGGGAGCGGATGAAGTGCTGGAACTTCATCGGGTCCTTGACGAAGAAGACCGGCGTGTTGTTGCCGACCATGTCGTAGTTGCCCTCGGAGGTGTAGAACTTCACGGCGAAGCCGCGCGGGTCGCGCCAGGTGTCCGGGCTGCCGCGCTCGCCCGCGACGGTCGAGAAGCGGGCGACCAGGTCGGTGCGGGTGCCGGGCTGGAAGACCGCCGCCCGGGTGTAGGCGCTGACGTCGTGGGTGACCTCGAAGCGGCCGAAGGCGCCGCTGCCCTTGGCGTGCGGCTGGCGCTCCGGGATGCGTTCCCGGTTGAACTGCGCCATCTGCTCGATGAGGTAGGCGTCCTGGAGGAGGATCGGCCCTCCCGGGCCCACGGTGAGCGAGTGCTCGTCGCTCTCCACGGGGGCGCCGGAATCGGTCGTCGTCGCGGGTCGGCTCTCGGTCATCGGTCGGTCGTTCCCTTCTCGTGCCGAGCGGTACGGGTACCCGGGCGGCGCGCGGGTACCGGGTCGGTACGCACGCGCCCGGCGGTACGTACGCACCTGGGCGGTGTGTGCCCGGTCGTACGCCTGTCCGGGCGGTACCGTCCCAAACACACACGCATCCCCCAGCCTGGCCCCACCCGGCGCGGCGCACCACCGGAGGCGGTCCGGGGTCCGTCCGGCATCCTGGGGGCATGAACGCCGAGGAGCCCCGCCCCCGTCCCCTGCTCGTGGTGGACGGGGCCAATGTCGTCGGATCGGTGCCGGACGGCTGGTGGCGGGACCGGCGCGGGGCCGCCGAGCGCCTGCGCGACCGGCTCGCCGCAGCGGGCGGACCGGTCGACGGCCCGGTCCCGGGGCCGTACGAGATCGTGCTGGTGGTGGAGGGCCGGGCCCGGGGCGTGGCCTCCGTGCCCGGCGTGCGGGTCGAGGAGGCGCCCGGCAGCGGCGACGACCTGATCGCCGCGCTGGCCCGGGACGCCGGGGACCGCCCCTGCCTGGTGGTGACCGCCGACCGCGAGCTCCGGCGGCGCGTGGCGGAGACCGGCGCCCGGTACGTCGGACCCCGCGCCCTGCCCCAGGCTCCGACTCCGGCTCCGACTCCGACTCCGGCTCCGGCTCCGACAGAAAACCCCTGACCCGCCGGCCCGCCCCCGCCCCGTCACGCCGCGCCGGGTGCCGCGGCCTCCAGCTCGGCGACGCTTCCCGACATGATCGTCCGGACGTGGGCGGTGATGTGCTCGGCGGGCCAGTCCCACCAGGCCACCGCCAGCAGCCGGGCCACGTCGTCCGCGCCGTAACGGGTGCGGACGAGGCGGGCCGGGTTGCCGCCGACGATCCCGTAGTCGGGCACGTCGGCGGTGACGACGGCACCTGCGCCGACGATCGCCCCGTGCCCGATCCGCACCCCGGGCAGGACCGTCGCCCCGTACCCGAACCACACGTCGTTGCCGACGACCGTGTCGCCGCGCCCCGGCAGCCCGGTGAGCAGGTCGAAGTGGTCCGCCCAGGAGCCGCCCATGGTCGGGAAGGGGAAGGTCGAGGGCCCGTCCATCCGGTGGTTGGCGCCGTTCATGAGGAACCGGACGCCGGTGCCCAGCGCGCAGAACTTCCCGATGACCAGCTTCTCCGGCCCGTAGTGGTACAACACGTTCCGCGTCTCGAACGCCGTCGGGTCGTCCGGGTCGTCGTAGTACGAGTACTCCCCCACCTCGATCAGCGGGGACGTCACCAGCGGCTTGAGCAGGACGACCCTCGGCTGTCCGGGCATCGGATGGAGAACGGTCGGATCGGCGGGCACGGTCACGGCACACGACTCCTCGTCGACAGAAGACCAACAGGCCCCGCACGCTACCCGCCCACCAGGAACCCACCCGGCCATGGAGGCCGGGCGCACACGGCGGACGTGAACTATGGTGTGCCACCACATACGCCACTGACCTGCGGCTTCCTACGGTGTGGCGACACCGAAACGTCCCCGTACCCGCCTGGAAGTGGTGCACATGGCCGCCGCAAGAACCGCTCCGACGCCGCCCGGATCCCTCAAGCGCATCGTCGCCGCCAGCCTCATCGGCACGACCATCGAGTGGTACGACTTCTTCTTGTACGGGTCCGCCGCCGCGCTGGTGTTCAACAAGCTGTTCTTCCCGGACTCGGATCCGCTGGTCGGGACGCTGCTGTCCTTCCTGACCTACGCCGTCGGGTTCGCCGCCCGGCCGCTCGGCGCGCTGGTGTTCGGGCACTACGGGGACCGGCTCGGGCGGAAGAAGCTGCTGGTCCTGAGCCTGCTGCTGATGGGCGGGGCGACGTTCGCGATCGGTCTGCTGCCGACGCACGCCACCGTCGGGTCGGCCGCCCCGCTGCTGCTGACCGCGCTGCGGCTGGTGCAGGGCTTCGCGCTCGGCGGCGAGTGGGGCGGGGCCGTCCTGCTGGTGTCGGAGCACGGGGACGCGAAGCGGCGCGGGTTCTGGGCGTCGTGGCCGCAGACCGGCGCCCCGGCGGGGCAGTTGCTGGCGACCGGCGTGCTGTCGGCGCTGACCGCGCTGCTGTCGGAGTCGGCGTTCACCGCGTGGGGCTGGCGGATCCCGTTCCTGCTCTCCGGCGTGCTGGTGATCGTCGGCCTGTGGATCCGGCTGTCGGTGGACGAGTCGCCCGTCTTCAAGGCGGCGCTCGCCGCCGCCGAGGAGCGCAAGGCCGCCGCAGGCACGGTGGAGAAGATGCCGCTCGTCGCCGTCCTGCGGCACCACTGGCGGGACGTGCTCATCGCGATGGGCGCCCGCATGGCGGAGAACATCTCCTACTACGTCATCACCGCCTTCATCCTCGTCTACGCGACGACCTCGGTGGGCCTGTCCAAGCAGACCGCGCTCAACGCCGTCCTCATCGGCTCGGCCGTCCACTTCGCCGTCATCCCGCTGTGGGGCGCGCTGTCCGACCGGGTCGGCCGCCGTCCGGTGTACCTGGTCGGCGCGGTCGGCGTGGGCCTGTGGATGTTCCCCTTCTTCGCCCTCATCGACCGGGGCTCGTTCGGCAGCCTGCTGCTCGCCGTGACCGTCGGCCTGGTCCTGCACGGTGCGATGTACGCCCCGCAGGCGGCGTTCTTCTCCGAGATGTTCGCGACCCGGATGCGGTACTCGGGTGCCTCCATCGGCGCCCAGTTCTCCTCGGTCGCGGCCGGCGCGCCCGCCCCGCTCATCGCGACCGCGCTCCTCGCCGACTACGACAGCTCGACCCCGATCGCCCTGTACGTGATCGCCGCCGCGCTGCTGACCGTCGTCGCCCTCGCCTGTGCCCGGGAGACCCGCAACAGCGACCTCACCGAGGCGGACGAGACGGTCGGCGGACCGGCCAGGGTCGGTGCCGACGCCTGACCCGCCGGTCCCCGCACCGGGCCCCGCACCCCTCGCCCGGGGGTGCGGGGCCCTTCCGCGTACGGGCCGGGCGGGGTCAGCGGGGGGTGACGGCGGCGGACAGGGCGTGCAGGCGCAGGGCGAGCTGGATCTCCAGGGCGCGGGCCGGGGACTGCCAGTCCGGGCCCAGGAGGCGGCCGACGCGCTCCAGCCGCTGGGCCACCGTGTTGACGTGGACGTGCAGCGTGTCCTTGGTGCGGGCCGGGCTCATGCCGCTGGCGAAGTAGGCGTCCAGGGTGCGGACCAGGTCCGTGCCCCGGCGTCCGTCGTACGTCACGACCTGGCCTATCGTGCGCTCGACGAAGCCGCCGATGTCGCGGCTGCCGGCGAGCAGCAGGCCCAGGAAGCCGAGGTCCTCGGCGGCGGCGCCCTCGCCCGCGCGGTGCAGGAGGCGGAGCGCTTCGAGGCAGCGGCGGGCCTCCTGGTAGGCGCCGGCCACCTGGCCGGGGCGGCCGAGGGGGTCCCGCAGCGCGGCGGAGGCGCCGACCGTGACCGGTTCGCGCAGGGCGCCGCCGAGGTGGCGGGCGGTCTGCCGGGCCAGTTCCGCGGCGTCCTCGCCGGGGCCCAGCGGCAGCAGGAGGACCGTACCGCCGTCGCGGGCCGAGGCGAGGCCGCGGCGGGTGGCGGCGAGGTGGGAGGCGGCGGACCACAGCCGCTGCCGGTCGGCGCTCTCCCGGCCGGGCGGTTCGCCGCCGTCCGCCGGGCCGGCCCGGTCGATGCGGGCGGCGAGGACGACGTGCGGCGCCTCGCTGTCGGTACGGAGCCGGGCGGCGCGCTCGCGCAGGAGGTCGTGGTCGCGGTCGGGGGCGTCGAGGAGGTCGTCGAGGAGTTCGCCGCGGACGCGCTGCTCGGCCTCGCCCGCGGAGCGGCGGGCGAGCAGCAGCAGGGAGGTGACGAGCGCGGCCCGTTCCAGGGTGCGCTGGTCGACGGGGTCGAGGTCGGGCTGGCCGTGCAGGACGAGGGCGCCGAGGTGCTCCCCGCCGGCGGAGACGGCGGCCACCCAGTCGTCGCCCTCGCGGACGGCGTGGCCGCCGGTGCGGCGGGCGGCGACGGTGGTGGTCTCGGTGAACTCGACGGTGCCGCCGAGGACTTCGGAGACGGCTTCGGCGACATCGTGGACGCCGCCGCCGCGCAGCACCAGTTCGGAAAGCCGGTCGTGCACCTCGGAGGCGCGCTCGATGACGGCGCTGTGCTCGCGGATGATGTCGTTGGCCCGTTCCAGTTCGGCGAGGGCGGAGCGGGTCTCGGCGAGCAGGTTGGCGGTGTCGATGGCGACGGCGGCGTGGGCGGCGAAGGAGCCGAGGAGGGCGACCTGTTCGCGTTCGAAGACCCTGGCCCGGCGGTCGGCGGCGAAGAGGACGCCGATGACCTGGCTGCCGAGGCTGAGGGGGACGCCGAGGATGGCGACGAGTCCTTCGTCGCGGACGGCGGTGTCGATGGTGCGGGTGTGCTGGAAGCGCGCGTCGTCGAAGTAGTCGTCGGTGACGTAGGGGCGGGCGGTCTGGGCGACGAGGCCGCCGAGCCCTTCGCCCATGCCGAGCCGGAGCTGCTGGAAGCGGGCGGAGACGGAGCCCTCGGTGACCCGCATGTAGGTGTCCCCGGCCGCCGGGTCGTTGAGGCTGAGGTAGGCGACCTCGGTGCCGAGGAGGGAGCGGGCGCGCTGGACGATGGCGCGCAGCACGGCGTCGAGGTCGCGGAGTCCCGCGAGGTCGTGGGCGGTGGCGAAGAGGGCGGACAGTTCGGCCTCGCGGCGGCGCCGGCCCTCCAGCTCGGCGCGGACGCGCAGGGCGAGCTGCTTGGCCTCTTCGAGTCCGGCGAGCGCCTCGGGGCCCGCGCCGCTCGCGCGGGCGAGGAGCACGGGCCGGTCGTATGCCTCCGTGGCGGCTCCCCGGGCGAGGAGTTCCAGGTAGGAGACGTGTTCGTGGGACATGGACACAGGGATACCTGCCGGACGTGTGGTCGCACCACCCCTGTGGACCGTTCCTGTGGACGACTCCCCCGGGGGCCGCGCGGCGAGCGGGGGGGGGAAGCGGCTCAGTGGGCGGTCCAGCCGCCGTCGAGGGCGAGCGAGGTGCCGGTGACGAAGGACGCCTGCGGGGAGCACAGGTAGAGGACGGCCTCGGCGACCTCCTCGGGTTCGACGAGCCGCTTGAGCGCGGAGTCCTTGAGGAGGACCTCGGTGAGGACGCGGTCCTCGGGGATGCCGTGGGCGGCGGCCTGGTCGGCGATCTGGCGCTCGACGAGCGGGGTGCGGACGTAGCCGGGGTTGACGCAGTTGGAGGTGACGCCGTGCGGGGCGCCCTCCAGGGCGGCGGTCTTGGAGAGTCCTTCCAGGCCGTGCTTGGCGGCGACGTACGCGGACTTGTA
The DNA here is from genome assembly GCF_014650175.1 of Streptomyces termitum. Classification (GTDB taxonomy): domain Bacteria; phylum Actinomycetota; class Actinomycetes; order Streptomycetales; family Streptomycetaceae; genus Streptomyces; species Streptomyces termitum. Next base: position 249,945 of record NZ_BMUL01000007.1, on the reverse strand, counting down.
GGGCGAGGCGCGCAGGCCGTGGACGGAGGAGAGGTTGACGACGCGGCCCCAGCCCCGGGCGTACATGTGCGGCAGGGCGCCCCTCAGCAGCCGGAAGGGGGCTTCCAGCATGACGGTGAGGACGGTGTGGAAGACGTCGGGCGGGAAGCTCTCGATGGGGCGGACGAGCTGGAGGCCCGCGTTGTTGACGAGGATGTCGGCGCCCGCGGCGGCCCGCTCGGCGGCGTCGAGGTCGGTGAGGTCGAGCAGATGGGGCTCGACGGCGCCCGGGAGGCCGTCGGCCGCGGCGGCGAGTTCCGCCAGGCCCTCGGCGGCGCGGTCGACGGCCCGGACCCGGGCCCCGGCGGCGGCGAGCCGCAGCGCGCAGGCCCGTCCGATGCCGCCGGCGGCGCCGGTGACGAGCGCGGTGCGGCCGCTCAGGTCGAGGTCGAGGACGGCGGGGCGCGGCAGCGCGGCCGGGCCGGGGGCGGGGCCGGCGGGAGCGGACGCGGCCGGGCCGGGTGCGGCGGTGATGGGGGCGCTCATGCTCCGCACCCTATGAACGGCCCGCGCCCCCACCCATGTGCGTCCGGCCCATACTTCAGTCCGTGGGTGTGGTGCAGAACCATGTGGGTTCGTCGACGAGCGCCTTCTCGATCCGCCGGTGGGAGAAACGCTTCATCTCGGGGAGCGCGCCGAGCTCGAACCAGCCGACCTCCAGCGACTCGTCGTCGTTGACCCGGGCCTCGCCGCCGACCGCGCGGCAGACGAAGGCGACGTCGAGGTACTGGCAGACGTCGCCGTTGGGGTAGGTGACGGGCTTGCTGAGGGTCTCCACGAGGAGGATCCGCTCGGGCACGCAGAGGACCCCGGTCTCCTCCTCGACCTCGCGGACCGCGCAGTCCGCGGGCTGCTCGCCCGGTTCGACGATGCCGCCGATCACCGCCCACCGGCCGTTGTCGGCGCGGCGGCCGAGCAGGACCCGGCCCCGGTCGTCGAGGACCACGGCGCTGACCCCGGGCAGGAAGAGGAGCTGGTGGCCGGCGGTCCTGCGCAGTTCGCGGATGAAGTCGGGGGTTCCCATGGGCCCGACCCTAGATCATTTCCGGTCCGGTCCCGGCCCGCCGGGGGACGGACCGGCACCGGGGGCGGGTCAGGGACGGGCGCGGCGGGCGCGGACCGAGCGGGCGGCGGCCCAGCCGAGTCCGGCGGCGGCCACGGCGGCGAGCAGCGCCTCGGGGAGGGTGCCGAGCCGGGTCGCGAGGGTCTTCGAGGAGCGCAGCGGCACCTCCTCGACCAGGTAGTCGGGGGTGAACATCGCGGTCTGCGAGACGATCTCGCCGTCCGGGCGGATGACCGCGCTGACGCCGCTGGTGACGGGGACGACGACGGACCGGCTGTGCTCCACGGCCCGCACCCGGGACATGGCGAGCTGCTGGTAGGTCATCTCGCTGCGGCCGAAGGTGGCGTTGTTGCTGGGGACGGTGATGAGCTGCGCCCCGTGGGTGACGGTGTCGCGGACGGCCCAGTCGAAGGCGGCCTCGTAGCAGGTGGCGAGGCCGACCCTGGTGCCGGCGAGGTCGAAGACGCCGACCTCGGAGCCGGGGCCGAAGTCGCGGGCGACCCGGTCCACGTTGCTGTTGAAGAGGCGGACGAGGGGGCGCAGGGGGATGTACTCGCCGAAGGGCTGCACGTGCCGCTTGTCGTAGGTGGCGACGGGGCCGCGGCCGGGCTCCCACTGGATGAGGGTGTTGCGGAGCTTGCCGGTGGGCGGGGCGATGACCGCGCCGACGACCGTGGGGGCCTTGACGGCGTCGACGGCGCCCTCGATGACGGCGGCGGCGTCGGGGTTGGCGTAGGGGTCGATGTCGGAGGAGTTCTCCGGCCACAGGACGAAGTCCGGCTGGGGCTTCGTGCCCGCCTTCACCTCCTCGGCGAGCTCGCGGGTGCGGGCGACGTGGTTGTCGAGGACCGCGCGGCGCTGGGAGTTGAAGTCGAGGCCGAGCCGGGGGACGTTGCCCTGGATGGCGGCGACGGTCGCGGTGCCGTCCTCGGCCGCGTCGCTGACGAGCGGCAGGGCGGCGAGGGCGCCGGTGACCGGGAGGAGGACGGAGAGCCCGGCGGCGAGCGGGCCGCGCGGGAGGGTGCCGGTGGCGCGGTGGCGGCGGACCAGGCGGACCGCCTCGTACAGGCCGAAGCCGCAGAGGGCGACGGCGAAGCCGAGCACGGGGGTGCCGCCGACGGCGGCGAGCGGGAGGAAGACGCCGTCGGCCTGACCGAAGGCGATCTTGCCCCAGGGGAAGCCACCGAAGGGCACGCGCGCGCGTGCCCCCTCGGCGAGGATCCACACGGCGGCGGCGAGGACCGGCCACCAGGGCAGCCGGGAGACGGCGGCGATGCCGAGTCCGGCGGCCGCGACGAAGAGGGCCTCGACGGCGGCGAGGGCGAGCCACGGCACGGGGCCGACCTCTTCGCCGGTCCAGACGAGGAGCGGCAGGAGGAAGCCGAGCCCGGCGAGGTGGCCGAGGCCGAAGCCGGCCCGGAGGCGGCGGCCGTGCAGGGCCGCGCCGAGGAGGGCGAAGGCGGGGAGCGCGAGCCACCAGAGGGGGCGCGGCGGGAAGCTCAGGTAGAGCAGGACGCCGGAGAGCAGGGCCGTCGCGGGGCGGACGAGGCGGGCGGCCCGGCGGGGGCGTCGCGTCCGGTCGCCCGTCGCGGGGCTGTCGTCGGCGGCTCCGGCCGCGTCGGGGGTGATGGTGGCACTCACCCTGCGGAGTGTACGGGGCGCGCCTGTAGACCTGAGATGTACGGCTCCGAGGGGCGTCGTCCCGCGCCCGCGCGGGTGTCGCGCGGTCAGGTGCCGGCGGGGGTCTGGGGCGGGGCGGGGTGGCGGAGGAGGGCGCGGATGGAGCGGACCGCGCCTTCGGCGCCGTCGACGGTGACGGTGAAGGTGCGGCCGTCGGCGAGGCTCAGGACGAGGCCCTCGCCGCGCCGGACGACGACGGCGGTGCCGGTCTCGGGGCGCCAGCGGTAGCCCCAGCCGCCCCAGTGGCGCGGGGTGACGCGGGGCGCGTACTCGGCGCCGACGACCTGGGTGAGGGGGATGGTACGGCGGGGGACGCCGATGTGGCCGCAGCGGACCTCCATGGCGCGGTCGTCGACCCGGACCTCGACGTGGACGAAGGCGAGGGTGCCGAAGAGGACGAGGAGTCCGGCGGCGACGCAGCCGACGACGGCCATAGCGAGGGGGGCCGCGCCGGAGGTCCAGGGGGACTCGACGGCGAGGGTGACGCCGAGGGCCATGCAGGCGGCCCCGGCGACGGCGGCGACCCATTGGAAGCGGTTGGTGGCCCGGCCGGTCCACACGGCGGGGCGGTGCCCGTCGGTGTGCCGTCGCGGCCCGGTTTCCTGCCTCATATCGGGAAGAGTACCCGCATATGCCCGAAGGGGCGCGACGGTCCGGATTCGCCCTGTGACCCTGGGTGACGGGTCAGCGGGAGGCCGTCTGGGCGGCGGCCAGGAGGCGGCCCGCGGGGTAGTCGAGGGCGGCGACGGGGAGGGGGCCGGGGCGGCCGCTGAGGAGGACGGAGAGGGTGCCGGTCGGCGCGGCGCCGGGGGCGGGTCCGGCGCCGACGCGGCGCAGCGCCTGGGCGGCGACGGCCTCGGCGGAGCCGTAAAAGTCGACCGGCGGGAGCCCGGGGCGGCGGCGGGGGGCGAGGGCTTCGAGGATGCGCTCCTCGACCAGTTCGTAGTGGGTGCAGCCGAGGACGAGGGCGCGGACGTCGGGCGGGGTGAGCGCGGCGGCGGCGGCGACGGCCCGGTCGATGGCGCGGGGGTCGGCGTGCTCGACGGCGTCGGCGAGGCCGGGGCAGGGCACCTCGGTGACCTGGGCGCCCTTCGCGAAGTCGCGGATCAGGTCGCGCTGGTAGGGGCTGCCGGTGGTGGCGGGGGTCGCCCAGATGGCGACCTTGCCGCCGTCCGCGGCGGCCGGCTTGATCGCGGGGACGGTGCCGATGACCGGGAGGGCCGGTTCGAGGGCGGCGCGCAGGGCGGGGAGGGCGTGGACGGTGGCGGTGTTGCAGGCCACGATGAGCGCGTCGGGCCGGTGGGCGGCGGCGGCGCGGGCGACGGCGAGGGCGCGCCCGGTGAGGTCCTCGGGGGTGCGCGGGCCCCACGGCATGCCGTCGGGGTCGTTGGAGAGCAGGAGGTCGGCGTCGGGGCGGAGCCGGCGCACCGCGGCGGCTGCCGCGAGGAGGCCGATTCCGGAGTCCATGAGCGCGATCTTCACCCGGTCACCCTAGCCGATGGCCCTCCTCGCCCCCGCGATCTGGGGCAGACTGCGGCGAATGAGCACCCTTGCCTGGTTCGCGTCCTTCTCCCTGGTCGTGTGGGTCTGGCTCCTGCTGGGCCGGGGGTTCTTCTGGCGCACGGACCAGCGGCTGCCGCGCCGGGCGGCACGCGCGCGCGGGGAGCGGGCCCGGTGGCCGGGCGTGGTGGTGGTCGTGCCGGCCCGGGACGAGGCGGAGGTGCTGCCGCTGAGCCTGCCGTCGCTGCTGGCCCAGGACTATCCGGGGCCGGCCTCGGTGGTCCTGGTCGATGACGGGAGCACGGACGGGACGGGGCGGCTCGCGGCCGGGCTGGCCCGGCGGTACGGCGGGCTGCCGCTGTCGGTGGTGTCGCCGGGCGAGCCGGAGCCCGGCTGGACGGGGAAGCTGTGGGCGCTGCGGCACGGCATGGCGCTGGCCCGCGCGCGGGGGCCGGAGTTCCTGCTCCTGACGGACGCGGACATCGCCCACGCGCCGGACAGTCTGCGGCGGCTGGTGGAGGCGGCGCTGGACGACGGCCGGGACCTCGTCTCGCAGATGGCGCGGCTGCGGGTGGCGAGCTTCTGGGAGCGGCTGGTGGTGCCGGCGTTCGTGTACTTCTTCGCGCAGCTCTATCCCTTCCGCTGGATCAACGCGGCGCGGCCCCGGGCGACGGCGGCGGCGGGCGGGTGCGTGCTGCTGCGGACGGAGGCGGCGGTGGCGGCCGGGGTGCCGGACTCGATCCGGGCGGCGCTGATCGACGACGTGACGCTGGCGCGCGCGGTGCGGGCGGCGGGGGGCCGGGTGTGGCTGGGGCTGGCCGACGGGGTGGACTCGGTGCGGCCGTATCCGGGGCTCGGGGAGCTGTGGCGGATGGTGGCGCGGAGCGCGTACGCGCAGCTGCGGTACAGCCCGGTGGTGCTGGTGGGGACGGTGCCGGGGCTGGCGCTGGTGTACCTGGTGCCGCCGGGCGCGTGCGTCGCGGGGCTCGCGGCCGGGGACGCGGCGGCGGCGTGGGCGGGCGGGGCGGCGTGGGCGGTGATGGCGGGGACGTACCTGCCGATGCTCCGCTACTACCGCCGACCGTGGTGGACGGCGCCGCTGCTGCCGTTCACCGCTTTTCTGTACCTGCTCATGACGGTGGATTCGGCGGTGCGGCACCACCGGGGGCGGGGCGGGGCGTGGAAGGGGCGGACGCACGCGGGGAACGGGGCGGCGGCGACGGGCGGGGAATTCGCTTCCCGCCACGGGGAGTGACGCCGTCAATTCGGCGCGTACACGATCTCGCCCCGGGATCCGGATTGACGATTCGGCATACCCATGATCACTTCCCTCACCCCTTCCGGTCGCTTTTTCTTTATGCGTTCTTCATACCGGGCGGAGTTTTCGGAGCTTCTTCGGCCGACCCATCGGTAACCCCCTCCCATCTCGGCATTTACGCGATCTTGGGACGCCGACATGCCCGTTTTTGGCATGTTCGCTCTGGTTGGAGGCTCACCACCCCCGCACACCCGACAAAGAAGCTGTTGAGCGGACTCCCCAATCGGCAGATCGTGGGCTTAACTTATGGCCATGACCTCCCCCCGCTCCAGCTATGGAGGCGGTTACCACACCGCGCCGTCCTTCACGGACACCCCTATCTACGACTCCCTGGTCGCGGAGCGGGGCACGCCTCAGATCGCCCCGATCCGAGTGCCCGCCGCGTACGAGGCCCCCGTCGGCTACCCCGCCCCGGCGATGCCCTCCCCCGGCTCCTACCTGCCGGCGCTGCCCGCGGCCCTGCCGGCCCTCCCGGCCGCGCCGTCCCCGCAGCCGGCGCCCGCCTACCAGGGCGGCGGATACGGCTACCCCCAGCCGTCCCCGCAGGCGGCGCCCGCACCGCTCCAGCCGGCGCCCACCCCGTACATCCCGCAGCAGACCGCGCCGCCGCGCGGCTACCCGGGAGGACCGGTGCCGCAGCCGGCCCGCCCGATGGCCACCGGCTACGAGGCGATGCGCCCGGCCGCCCCGCGCCCCGCACCGGCGCCGGCGCCGGCCCCCGCCCCTTACCAGGACCCGTACAACCGTCCCTACCAGGGCGGCGGTTACTGACGGCCCCGACCGCTCCGCCGTCCTCGGGCGCCGGAGCGGCTGGCAGGATGGGGCCATGGCCGATCCCGTACTCCGCTCCGTCCACGTCCACCCGGTGAAGGCGCTGCGCGCCCTCGCCCAGACGGAGGCCGAGGTGCGGCCCTGGGGCCTCACGCACGACCGCCGCTGGGCGGTCGTCGACGCCCGGGGCACGGTCATGACCCAGCGCCGCCACCCCCGGCTGGCCCTCGCCACGGCCGAACCGCTGCCCGGCGGCGGCCTGCGGCTGTCCGCGCCCGGCCGCGCGCCGCTCGTCGTCGAGGTGCCCGCGCCCGCCGCCACGCTCACCGTCGACATCTTCGACCAGGCCGTGGAGACGGTGCCCGCCGGGGAGGCGGCCGCCGCCTGGTTCTCCGCCTTCCTGGAGGACGACGCGCGCCTCGTCCACCTGGACGCGCCCGAGCACCGGCGGCCCGTCGACCCCGCGTACGCGCTGCCGGGCGAGACCGTCAGCCTCGCCGACGGCTACCCGCTGCTCGTCACCTCCACAGCCTCCCTGGACGCCCTCAACGCCCTGATCGCGGACGGCGACCACGCCCACGAGGGCCCGCTCCCCATGAACCGCTTCCGGCCCAACTTCGTCGTCGACGGCACCGCGCCCTGGGCGGAGGACGGCTGGACCCGGCTCGCGGTGGGCGAGGTGACCTTCCGGGTCGCCAAGCCGTGCGGGCGGTGCGTGGTGACCACCACCGACCAGGCCACCGCCGCGCGCGGCAAGGAGCCGCTGCGCACCCTCGGCCGGCACCGCCGGATCGGCGGGAAGCTCGTCTTCGGCCAGAACCTCGTGCCCGAGGGGACCGGCACCGTCCGCGTCGGCGACCCGGTGAAGATCCTCGACTGAACCCCCGCCCCTCCCCCGCCGTCCCTCCTCCCGGCCCCGTTCCCCCGACCGTCCCGTTCGACGGGCGGACCCGGCGGCCCCCGGGCAGACTCGTCCGGGAGACGACGAACCGAGGGGGTCCACCCATGCGCGCGGTCACCGGACTCTGGCGGTGGCGCCACAATCCCCTGCGCCGGACGACGGACCTGGTCGAGGCGTGGGTGGCCCTGGCGGCCGTCGTCGCGCTCTGCCTCGCGGTGCCCGCGGTGGGCTGGACGGCCCGCACCGCGGCCCAGCAGTCGCTCCAGCGCGCGGCCCGCGCCCAGCAGGCGGGCCGCGTGGAGACGACCGCCCGGGTGCTCCGGCCGGCCCCGGCGCCGCCGAACGCCGCCGCGGCCGGCGAACAGGCCGCCGAGCAGCGCTTCCGGCGCGCGATCGTGGCCCGTTGGACCGCGCCCGACGGCTCCGTCCGCACCGGCACGGTGACCACCTCCCGGGGCAGCGCCTCCCCCGGCGACTCCTTCGCCCTCTGGACCGACCGGGAGGGCCGCCCCGTCGCCGCCCCCCTGGCCCTCGGCACCGCCCGGGCGCACTCCCTCGTCGTCGGCCTGACCGCCGCGCTCCTCGCCGGGCTCGGCGTGGAGCTCGTCCGGCGGCTCGTCATGCGCCGCCTGCGCGTCCGCCGGTACGTCCGCCTGGACCGCGCCTGGGCCTCGGTCGGACCCGACTGGGGACGGACCGGCACCGGCAGCTGACCCCGCTCCCGGAATCTCTTGTTCCGTGCCCCGTACGGGTACGGCTCGACGACCCGTCAACCCCGTGCCCCGGTGCGCGCTACGGTGGGACATCGGATCCATCGTCCAGGAGATTGGATCCAAGATCCGCGATCCTGGATCCAAGGTTCTGGATCCACAATTCTGGATCCACGATCTTGGATCCAGAATCTTGGATCTTGGATCGCGGATCTTGGATCCACAATCCACGGTCCCGGATCCGGATCCGGTTCAGCGTCGGCGCACGAGGCGGGGGCAGAGCACACCCATGGCACAGGGCACGGTCCAGGTGACGCACACCGGCACGTCGCGGTGGCGGCGCCGCACGGGCGAGTACGCCTCCCTCGCCGCCGCGCTGGAGGCCGCCGGTGACGGCGACGTCCTCACCGTCGCGCCCGGCACCTACCGCGAGAACCTCGTCCTCACCCGGGCGGTGACGCTGCGCGGGCCGGAGGACGGTTCGGGGCCGGTGCGGATCGCGCCGCCGGACGGGGTGCCGCTGACGCTGCGGGCCTCGGCGGTGGTGCGGGACCTGCACGTCGAGGGCCAGGACGTGGCGGCGCCCGCGCTGCTGATCGAGGACGGCACGCCCGAGCTGCTGGACCTGCGGATCAGGACCCGGTCGGCGGCCGGGATCGAGGTCCGGGGGCACGCCCGGCCGACCGTGCGCCGCTGCACCGTGGACAATCCGGCCGGGGTCGGCATCGCGGCCGTCGACGGCGCGGGCGGGGTCTTCGAGGAGTGCGAGGTGGTCTCGGCCGGGCAGGCCGGGGTGTCGGTGCGCGGCGGGGCGCACCCGCGCCTGGAGCGCTGCCGGGTGCACCACGCCAACGGGGCGGGGATCGCGGTGACCGGCGAGGGCAGCGGCCTGGAGGGCACCGGCTGCGAGGTGTACGAGATCAAGGGCGCGGGCCTCCAGATCGCCGCCCGCGCCGCCGCGCACCTGGTGGACTCCTCCGTCCACCGCACCTCGGCCGACGGCGTCACCCTGGACACCGACGCCGTCCTCACCCTCTCCGACTGCGACATCCACGACGTGCCGGAGAACGCCGTGGACCTGCGGTCCCGTTCGGTGCTGACGCTGACCCGGTCGACGGTCCGCCGCTTCGGCCGCAACGGCCTGTCGGTGTGGGACCCGGGCACGCGCGTGGACGCCCACCAGTGCGAGATCCACGACAGCACCGGCGACTACCCGGCGGTGTGGGTGAGCGACGGGGCGAGCGCGGTCCTGGAGTCGTGCCGGGTGCACGACGTGCCGGACGCGCTGTTCGTGCTCGACCGGGGGTCCCGGGTGGACGTGGTGGACAGCGATCTGACGCAGGTGCGGAACACCGCCGTGTCGGTGAGCGACGGGGCGACGGCGCAGCTCGACGACTGCCGGATCAAGGAGGCATCGACCGGGGCGTGGTTCCGCGACCACGGCAGCGGCGGCGTCCTCGCCAACTGCTCGGTGGACAGCGTGCAGACGGGCGTGATCGTCACCAAGGGGGCCGATCCCACGATCGAACGCTGTGTGGTGACCTCTCCCGCCGAGGCCGGTTTCTACGTGTCGGCGGAGGGCCGGGGCACCTTCCAGGGCTGCCGGGTGAGCGGCAGCGGCGGCTACGGCTTCCACGTGATGGACGGCTGCCGGACGGTGCTGCGCCGGTGCCGGACGGAGCGGTGCGCGCGCGGCGGGTACGAGTTCCCCGAGGACGGGCCGGTCGCGGAGGAGTGCGTGAGCGACGAGAGCGCCGTGCGGTCCCCGGCGGCGCCCGGACCGGTGCCCGCCGCGCCGGGCCCGGCCGCCGCCCCGCAGTCGCCCGGTCTGCTCAGTCCCTTCCCCCCGCCCCGTACCGCCACGGCTCCCACCACCGCCGCCGCACCCGCTCCGGCCGTCGCGGCGCCGGTGCCCGGGCCCCGGGCGTCGGACGAGGTGCTCGGGGCGCTGGACGCGCTGGTGGGCCTGGAGAGCGTGAAGCACGAGGTGCGGACGCTGACCCACATGATCGAGGTGGGCCGCAAGCGGCGGGAGGCCGGGCTCAAGGCGGCCTCGGTCCGCCGCCACCTGGTCTTCACGGGCAATCCCGGGACCGGCAAGACGACGGTGGCCCGGCTGTACGGCGAGATCCTCGCCTCGCTGGGCGTCCTGGAGCGCGGCCACCTGGTGGAGGTGTCCCGGGTGGACCTGGTGGGCGAGCACATCGGCTCGACCGCGATCCGCACCCAGGAGGCGTTCGAGCGGGCGCGCGGCGGCGTGCTGTTCGTGGACGAGGCGTACGCGCTGTCGCCGGAGGACTCGGGCCGGGACTTCGGCCGGGAGGCGATCGACACGCTGGTGAAGCTGATGGAGGACCACCGGGACGCGGTGGTGGTGATCGTGGCCGGGTACACCGCCGAGATGGAGCGGTTCCTGACCGTCAACCCGGGGGTGGCGTCGCGCTTCTCCCGGACCATCAGCTTCGGCGACTACACGCCGGCGGAGCTGCTGCGGATCGTGCGACAGCAGACGGACGAGCACGAGTACCGGCTCGCGGAGGGGACGGACGACGCGCTGCTCGTGTACTTCGAGAAGCTGCCGAAGGGTCCGGCGTTCGGCAACGGGCGGACCGCGCGCCAGACCTTCGAGTCGATGGTCGAGCGGCACGCGGTCCGGGTGGCCGGGATCGCCGAGGTGAGCACGGACGACCTGACCCTGCTCTACGCGGAGGACCTGCCGGAACCGCTCTGATCGGCGGCCTCCCCGGCGGGTCCGCCGTCGGCCCGCTGGCGGGGCAGGGCGGGCGGCAGCCGGTCGAGGAGGGCGGCTCGGCGTTCGGCGAAGGCCGGGTCGGCCTGGTAGTCGGAGTGGCCGAGGACGGGTTCGGGCAGCGGGTGGGCGCGGGTGCGTCCGTAGACGACGGGGTCGCGCAGGGCGGGGGCGTCGACGGCCGGCCGGCCGTCCTCGGCGGGGACCCGGACCGGGCCGCCGATGGGGTCGGTGGCGCGGTGGAGGTTGGCCCAGCAGTGCACGGTGCGGGAGAGGTCGCGCAGTGCCTCGGGGCCGAAGTAGGCGGGGAACCAGCGGCCGTAGAGCCGTTCCAGCGGGGAGCCGTAGGTGAGCAGGGCGACCCGGGCGCGGGTGGCGGCGGGGAGCTGCCATATCGCGGCGGCGGCGAGGACGCTGCCCTGGGAGTGGCCGGAGAGGACGAGGCGGCCGCCGGTGTGCCCGGTCCAGGACCGCATCCGCCAGGTGAGGTCGGGGACGGCCCGTTCGGCGTAGCAGGGCGGGGCGAAGGGGTGGGCGGCGCGCGGCCAGAAGGTGCCGACGTCCCAGAGGATGCCGATGGTGCGGCGGGCGGAGGCGTCGCGGTAGGCGCGGCGGCCCCAGGTGACGAAGAGGAGGAAGCCGAAGCCGATCATCCAGGAGCCCAGCGCCTGGGTGGTGGTGGCGAGGGCGGCGAGGGCGGGGGTGGCGCCGGCGAAGGCGCGGCCGGGGACGTTTCCGCTGGTCCAGGCACCTGCTACGGCTCCGGCGCCGAGGAGGAGGGCGGCGGCGGAGATGACGCCGATGAGGACGGGGGCGGAGTCGGTGAGGGCGGCGCGGGCGCGGCTCGCGGCGATCTGGCCGGTGCGGACCGGGTCGGGCCGTTCGCCGGTGTAGTCGGCCTCGACGGTGGCCCGCAGGCGGCGGGCGGCGAGGGCGGTCCGGATGCCGAGGAGGGCGGCGGGGACGATCAGGAGCAGCAGCAGGAGGGGGATGACGGACGCCTGCCAGCTGAGGAGGACGGGCGGGCCGACGAGGGGGCTGGCGTCGGTGCCGGGGGTGGCGGGCCCGTCGAGCCAGTCGGCGACCCGCTGGGCGACGCCGCCGGACATGACGCCGCCGAGGGCGCAGGCGAGCATGGCGGTGGCGGGGCCGCCGAGTCCGGCGAGGGCGGTGCGCGGGTCGCGGCGGCGCCGCTGGAGGAGCAGGGCGACGGCGCCGAGGGCGACGACGAGGCCGCCCTGGACGAGGGTGAGGGCGCCGAAGACGGTGTTGCCGGGGAGGGTACCGGTGGAGGTCCAGCCGGGGCGGGCCCAGCCGGTGTGGACGGCGGTGAGGACGAGCAGGGTGAGGGCGGCGGTGGGCAGCCAGGTGATGAGGGCGGTCTCCAGGCGGGGGTCGAGGCGGCGTTCGCTGCGGCCCCGGCCGCAGACCACCCACAGGACGAGGAGGGCGCAGCAGACGAGGGCGGTGCGCAGGGCGAGGCCGAGGGCGGCGGTGGTGCCGGTGTCCTGGCGGGCGGGGGCGGCGGCGAGGGCGGCGGCGACGGTGAGGAGGCCGGCGGCGGTGTGCGCGGCGCGCAGCCGGGCGACGAGCCGGCGGCCGTACCAGAATCCGGGCCGGCCGAGGGCGGAGCGGACGCCGGGCGCGGGCGGTGTGGTGTCGGCGGGTTCGGGGGCGGTGTCGTCGGTGGGCGGGCGCTGGGCCTCGTAGGCGGTCCAGGTGCGGTTGGAGAGGTACCAGAGGAGTCCGACGAGGAGGGCGGGCAGGAGGGCGGCGAGGGCGAGCCGGCGGCCGGGGACCGACCACCAGCCGCCCCGGTCGGCGGCGAGGAAGCCGAGCCAGGCGCGGCCGTCGGCGCAGGCGGGGGTGCCGGCGCACTGCCAGGCCGTCAGGTCGAGGGCGACCTCGCAGACGGCGGCGGTGAGGAGGACGGTGAGGGTGAGGGCGAGGAGGCGGACGAGGACGCCGTAGAGGCGGGCGAGGCGGGGGCGGCCCTGGGCGGGCGGGCGCATCCAGTGGGCGAGGTTGACGACCATGAAGGGCAGCAGGAGGAGCCAGAGGGCGCGGGTCCCGTCGCCGGAGGTCAGGTTGGACCAGACGTACGCCTCGGGCACCGGGCGCGCGGCGTACCGCTCGGGGTGGTCCTCGGCGTCGGCGTCCTCGGCGCGCCGGTACACGGCGGCCGTCTCGTCGCCGGTGATCCGGACGGTCCTGGGGTCGTCCAGCATGGACTGCGGGGTGGCTCCGCCGACTCCGTGGACGAGGAGTTCGAGCGCCGCGCCGCCGTGCTCCGGCGGGGGTGTGGCAAGGGACACTTAGGGGTCTTCCTCTCGTCGGTGGGAGGATGCGGCGTCGGCTCCAGGATCGCGGACGGCATCGTGCCCGCGCACGGTCCCTCACCGAATCCGACAGCCATCCCCATGTCTCCTGCGGAAGGACCGGCCCCGGCGGTGAGTGACAATCAGAACCTCCTCGCGGAGCAGCGTCGCGCCCTGATCCTCGACGAGGTGCGGCGGCGCGGCGGCGTGCGGGTCAACGAGCTGACCCGGCGGCTGGGCGTCTCGGACATGACGGTCCGGCGGGACCTGGACGCGCTGGCCCGGCAGGGCCTGGTGGCGAAGGTGCACGGCGGGGCGGTGCCGGTGTCGGAGCCGAGCACGCACGAGCCGGGGTTCGAGGCGAAGTCGGTGCTGGAGCCGGGCGCGAAGGACGGGATCGCGCGGGCGGCGGCGGAGCTGGTGCGGCCGGGGGCGGCGGTGGCGCTGTCGGGCGGGACGACGACGTACGCGCTGGCGCGGCGGCTGCTCGACGTGCCGGACCTGACGGTGGTGACGAACTCGGTGCGGGTGGCGGACGTCTTCCACGAGGCGCGGCCGGCGGCGGGGGACGCGCGGCGGGCGCCGGTGGTGGTGCTGACGGGCGGGGTGCGCACGCCGTCGGACGCGCTGGTGGGGCCGGTGGCGGACCGGGCGATCCGCTCGCTCCACTTCGACCTGCTGTTCCTGGGGGTGCACGGTCTGTCGGTGGAGGCGGGGCTGTCGACGCCGAACCTCGCGGAGGCGGAGACGAACCAGTGCCTGATCCGGTCGGCGCGCCGGGTGGTGGTGGTCGCGGACCACACCAAGTGGGGGACGGTGGGGCTGAGTTCGTTCGGGACGCTGGCCGAGGTGGACACCTGGGTGACGGACGGGGGGATGTCCGGGGAGGTGCGGGCCGAGGCGGCGGAGCACGTGCCGGGGCTGGTCGTGGCGAACGGGCCGGGGGCGTGAGCCGGTTCCGGGTGGTGCGGGTGGCGGCGGCGCCGCCGGAGGAGGTGTGGCGGCGGCTCACCGACTGGCCGGCGCACGGCCGCCGGGTGCCGCTGACCCGTACGACGGTGCTCACGCCGGGGCCGAACGGGGTCGGGACGCGGTTCGCGGCGCGGACCGGGGTGGGGCCGGTGGGTTTCGAGGACTCAATGGAGGTGGTGCGCTGGGAGCCGCCGCGGGAGGGCCGGGCGGGGGTCTGCCGGCTGGAGAAGCGGGGGCGGGCGGTGCGCGGCTGGGCGGAGATCGAGGTGGCGGCGGGGGCCGCGGGCGGGTCGCGGGTGGTGTGGACGGAGGAGCTGTCGGTACGGGGCGTGCCGGGGGTGTGCGGTCCGCTGCTGGCGCGGGCGGGCCGGGTGGTCTTCGGCCGGGCGCTGGACGGCCTGCTGCGCGGGGGCGGTTCCGGCAACGGGCCGCCCTCGAACGGGCTTTCGTACTGACGCGGTGTCAGTTAAGGTGCTCACCCACGCGGTCTGCCCCCGGGAGGTCCGGTCCATGCCACGCCGACTGCGGCCGGTGGAGCTCGGCTTCACCGCCACCGCACCCGTCCGCCTCGTCTTCGGGGCGAGGCTCGAAGCGCCGCCCCCGGCGGTCTACCGGTCGATCGCGGTGGAGGTGGGCAGCCTGCCCGCCTGGTTCACCCCGGTCGCCTCGGCCGTGCCCGTCGACGACGGGGCGCGGCGCACGATACGGCTGCGCGGCGGCGTCCGCTTCGAGGAGACGATCCTGGCGGCCGAGCCGGACCTGCGCTACGCCTACCGGGTGGACGCCACCAACGCGCCGGCCGTGACGGCACTGGCGGAGGAGTGGACGCTGCGCCCGGAGGGCTCCGGCACCCGGCTGCGCTGGACCATGGCGGCCGACGGCCCGGCGGCCTTCCGGGCCGGGCTGCGGCTCGCCTCGCCGGGCCTGGGCCTGTCCTTCCGGCGGGCCGCGGCCCTGCTGGACCGGCGGCTCACGCCGGCCAGGCGCCCGTCGCCAGGAAGCGCTCGATAGCGGCGGCGTACGGCGTGATGTCGAGGCCCTGTTCGGCCAGCCAGGCGTCGGAGTAGTACTTGTCGAGGTAGCGCTCGCCGGGGTCGCAGAGGAGGGTGACGACGCTGCCGGTGCGCTCCTGCTCGACCATCTCGGCGACGATCTTGAGGGCGCTCCACAGGCCGGTGCCGGTGGAGCCGCCCGCCTTGCGGCCGATCGCGGTCTCCAGGGCGCGGACGGCGGCGACGCTGGCCGCGTCGGGGACCTTCATCATGCGGTCGATGGCGCCGGGCACGAAGCTGGGCTCCATCCGGGGGCGGCCGATGCCCTCGATGCGGGAGCCGCAGTCGGAGGTGGCGCCGGGGTCGTGGTGCACCCAGCCGTCGAAGAAGCAGGAGTTCTCCGGGTCGGCGACGCAGACCCGGGTGTCCTGCTGGGTGTAGTGGACGTAGCGGGCGATGGTGGCCGAGGTGCCGCCGGTGCCGGCGGTGGCGACGATCCAGGCCGGTTCGGGGTACCGCTCCATCCGCAGCTGCTGGTAGATCGATTCGGCGATGTTGTTGTTGCCGCGCCAGTCGGTGGCCCGCTCGGCGTAGGTGAACTGGTCCATGTAGTGGCCGCCGGTGCGCTCGGCGAGCGCGGCGGACTCCTCGTACATGCGGCGCGGGTCGTCGACGAAGTGACACTGCCCGCCGTGGAATTCGATGAGCCGGCACTTCTCGGGGCTGGTGGTGCGGGGCATCACGGCGATGAAGGGGAGGCCGACGAGCTTGGCGAAGTACGCCTCGGAGACGGCCGTCGAGCCGCTGGACGCCTCGATGACGGGCTTGCCGGGGCGGAGCCGGCCGTTGCAGAGCGCGTAGAGGAAGAGGGAGCGGGCCAGGCGGTGTTTGAGGCTGCCGGTGGGGTGGGTGGACTCGTCCTTGAGGTACAGGTCGATGCCCCACTTCTCGGGGAGCGGGAAGCGCAGGAGGTGGGTGTCGGCGGAGCGGTTGGCGTCGGCCTGGACCTTGCGGACCGCTTCCTTCAGCCAGGCGCGGTAGGCCGGGTCGCTGCGGTCGACGTCGACGGTGGTCTGGGCGTGCGCGGTGCCGGGGGTGGTGCTCACGGGTTGTCTCCTCGCTGTGCCGCCCGGGCGGGTCCACCGGGCTTCCCACCCCCGACGATACCGCTCTCACCTGGGCAAACGTTCCCTTTGACGGTCCATAGGAACGCCTTGGGGAACGGATGCGCGACGGCTGCTGGTGCCCGCGCCGACGGCTTGGCACACTGAGGGGAGGACTGCGGACGGAAGGGGCGGATCGGCATGTCGGAACCGGAGTTCAGCGCCAGGGGCGTACGGATCGCGCGGTGGCCGCGCTCGCTGACCCGCGCCGGGGAGGTGCGCATCGAGGACGGCAGGCTCGCCCTGCTGACGAGTTACGGCTCCGAGATCGACAGCGCGCCGGTCCGGGCGGTGCGGGCGGGCCGGCCGTGGTTCGCGAAGGGGGACGAGACGGTGGCGAAGGTGAACGGCACCCGCTACCGGCTCACCATGGACGCCGCCGGGGAGGACGACGACCGGGACGCCGAGGAGGCGGGCCGCTTCCTCGCCGCCCTCCGCCGGGCGGCGGGCGGCCGCTGACCCGACGGCGCGCGGGCTCCGGACCGCCCGCCGGCGGCTCCCGCCGCACGGCGCCCGCGCCCCCGGAGCCTCCCCCGGACGGCGGCTTCCCCCGGTCGGCGACTCCCCTCCCCCGAAGCCGTACGACCTCCGGGTCGCCCCGCCCCACCACCGCTGACCTGCGAGGGCTCGCCGCGGGTTGCGGGGTGGTGACGGCTGGTCCACGCTGGAGGAACCTCACCGAGGGTTCACCGGCGGTGACACTGCGCTCAGTGCGCCGCCTGCTGTACCGCATGACAGATCCGAATCTCCGTCTTCTTCAGGACTACTTCGGGGAGTCGCAGCCGTGATCAGCGAGCCGAGCAGGTATTACGCGGTGGAGCTCCACGCCCTTCCGCAACGGATCGGACAGATCCGCAGAATCGTTTCCGCCCATCTGCGCCACTGGCATCTCGACGACTTGGTCGACCCCGTCCAACTGGGCGTGACCGAGCTTCTGAGCAACGTGCACCGCCACGCGCGCCCCGACAAGGAGTGCACGGTCGAACTGGAGCTGTTCCTCGACCGGCTGACCGTGTCGGTCCGGGACCACGACCCCCGGATACCCGTGGCGTCGGAGACCGGCGCCGAGGACCTGTGGGACGAGGCGGCCGGGCCGGACGCGCTCGCCACCTCCGGCCGGGGCCTCGCCATCGTCGGGGCGCTCAGCGACAGTTGGGGCGTGCGCCCGCGCGGCGCCGACGGCAAGGTCGTCTGGTTCACCCTGACCGCGCCGCCGCGCGCCCTCGATCCGGCGGCCACCGGCGTCGAGGCCGGGTTCGACGCCCTCGTGCCGCTGGAGCCGATCGTCTCGTACAGCCCCCTCGCGGACGCGCCCTTCGCGCTCCCCGCCGCCGCCCCGGCGCTCGCCGCGAGCGGCCCGCGCGCCCTCTGAGGCGGGAGCGCGGGAGCCGGGGCCGCCCGGTGGTTCACTCCGCCGTGGCGACCAGGGTCAGGTAGGCGATGCCGAGGACGTTGCGGTAGCCGTTCAGCCAGCTCGACCGCTGCCGGTCGACGCGCTCCCGGGTCTCGGCCGCCAGCGGATGGTCCGGACGGGCCGCGAGCCACAGCTCCGCGTCGTACCGGTAGCCGGACTCGAACTCCTCCCACTCCTCCCGCCCCGCCGTCTCGATCCAGACCGGCCGGAACCCCGCCCCGATCGCGAGGTCGACGAGCCCGCCCAGCGGGAAGTGGTCGCCGACGCGCGCGCCCGGCCACATCCCGGCCAGCTCCTCCTCGGTCGGGGTCCGCTCCCAGAAGCCCTCCCCGAGCACCACCACGCCCCCGGGCCGGACCAGCCGGCGCAGCTCGCGCAGCGCCCGCGCCGGGTCGTGCGGCAGCTCCGGGTCGCAGAGGGCCTGACTGGCGCCGAGGCAGAGGATCGCGTCCACCGGCCCCCGCGCCGTGCCGCGCGCCGACTCCTCGGCGAAGACGGCGCGGTCCCCGAGCCCCCGCTCCTCGGCGAGCGCCCGGCCCCGGGCCAGGTCCCCGGCCTCGATGTCGAGGCCGGTGCCGGTGGCCCCGGGCACCGCGTCGAGGACGCGGAGCAGGAGCTCGCCCCAGCCGCAGCCGATGTCGAGGACGTCGGCGGGGCCGGTGGCGGCGATCCGCCGGACGAGGCGCGCGGCCCGCTCCTCGGAGAGCGGGCCGTGGAAGGTGAGGGCGCCCAGACGGGGCGGAAGGTCTGCGTCGGAAGCGATCATGTGCGGCGACGCTACCGGCCGGAACGGACCGCGCCCACCGCTTTTTTCCCGCCCTCCGCCCCGGGTTGTGGAGGCGGGCCGAGCTCCCGGCGGCGGGCCGCGGACGGCCCCGTACCATCGGCTGTCGTGCACACGACCCTGACCGAGCACGCGCGCTGCGTCTACGGCGACGAGTACCGGCCGACGCCGCCCTGCGACCGGGGCCACGACGAGGCGTCGTTCCTGGAGGAGCTGACCTTCGCGGACCCCGACGCCCTCCTCGCGATGCTGCGCGAGCTGACCCCGCACCTGGTCGACGGCCACCTCCCGGTCCGCGTCCGCAACCTCGCCTACCGGCTCCTGCTGCTCCAGCGCCCCGACGAGCCGGAGCTGCTGCGGGAGGCCGCGGACAGCCTCTGGCTGCACGGGCCCGACTGGGACGGGCGCGCCACCGCGCTCCGGGCGCGGGCGGCGGAGCTGGAGGCCCGGCGGCCCTGAGCGGGGCGCGCCGGGTCAGACGGGGGCGCCGCCGACGGCGGTCAGGGGGTCGTCGAGGACCGGCTGCCAGGCGAGTTCGGCCGCGCCGACCAGGCTGTTGTGGTCCAGGGTGCACGGCAGGATCGGCACCCCGCCGCTGCGGCCCCACAGGCTGCGGTCGGCGACGACCGCGCGCAGCCGCTCCGGATCGGCCCCCAGCAGTTCGCGGTGGAGGCCGCCGAGGATGATGCGGTCCGGGTTGAGGATGTTCACCAGGCCCGCGAGCCCGAGGCCGAGCCGGTCGATCAGCTCCTCCACCGCCCCGCGCACCCCGGGGTCGTCCGGCGCGGTCCGCAGCAGGTCGCGGGCCTGCTGGAGCAGCGACACCTCCGGGCCCGGCTCCCGGCCGGCGACCGTGAGGAAGGCCAGCGGGTCGGTCTCGACGTCGAGGCAGCCCCGGCCGCCGCAGTGGCAGGGCCGCCCCTCCGGGTTGACCGTGAGGTGGCCGACCTCCAGGGCGAGGCCCGAACTCCCGGTGTGCAGCCGCCCGTCGAGGACGAGCGCGCCGCCGACGCCCCGGTGCCCGGTGGCCACGCAGAGCAGGTCGCGGGCGCCGCGCCCGGCACCGTGCCGGTGCTCGGCCAGCGCGGCGAGGTTCACGTCGTTGCCGGTGAAGGCGGGGCCCTCGATGCCGGCCGCCCGGACCCGTTCGGCGAAGATCTCGCGGACCGGCGAACCGGCGGGCCAGGCCAGGTGGAGCGGGTTGAGCGCGGTCCCCTCCGGCTCGGCGACGGCGGAGGGCACGGCGAGGCCCGCGCCCACGCAGCGGCGCCCGGTCTCCCGCAGCAGCGCGGCCCCGGCCTCCACGACCGCGCCCAGGACCTGCGCCGGGTCGGCCGAGACCGTCACCGAACCGGGCACGGTCGCGACGAGGGTGCCGCCGAGGCCGATCAGCGCGGCCCGGAACCCGTCGGGGTGGACCTGGCCGGCGAGCACCACCGGCCCCCGCTCGTCGACGGCGAGCCGGTGCGAGGGACGGCCCTGGGAGCCGGCGGCGGCCCCGGGGTTGGAGTCGACCCGGATGAGCCCGAGGGCCTCCAGTTCGGCGGCGACGGCTCCGGCGGTGGCGCGGGTGACGCCCAGTTCGGCGGTGAGGACGGCCCGCGTCGGCGCCCGCCCGGTGTGCACCAGCTCCAGCGCGGGGCCGAGCGCCCCGCGTCCCCTGTCCAGCCGAGTACGCGTCGTCGTCGCCTTGCCGTTCATGCGCCCGAGTCTCCCACGATCGGGCCCGCGGACCGGACCCCCGGTGCCAGAATCCGGGCATGGAAACGGACACGGGGAACACCGGGAACGGGGCGGTCATGAAGGTCTCGGAGTACGTCGGCGCGCTGGAGGAGGCCGGCCTGGGGCTGGCGGAGGCGGCCGCCCGGGCGGGCGTGGACGCGGAGGTGCCGACCTGCCCGGGGTGGCGGGTGCGGGACCTGCTGCGGCACACCGCGATGATCCACCGCTGGGCGGCGAAGCACGTGGTCGAGCGGCACGCCTCGTACCAGGAGGGGGACGGCGAGACCGGTCTGGACGGCGAAGCGCTGATCGCCCACTACCGGGAGGGCCACGCCGCGCTGGTCGAGGCCCTGCGCGCGGCGCCGGAGGACCTCGACGTGTGGACCTTCCTGCCCGCGACGTCGCCGCTCGTGTTCTGGGCGCGGCGGCAGGCGCACGAGACGGCCGTGCACCGGGTGGACGCCGAGGCGACGCTCGGGGCCGGGCCGGCGCCGGTCGCGCCCGGCTTCGCGGCCGACGGCGTCAGCGAGCTGCTGGCCGGTTTCCACGCCCGCGACCGCAGCCGGGTCCGCGCCCCCGAGCCGCGCACGCTCCGCTTCCGGGCGACCGACACCGGGGACGCCTGGACCGTACGGCTCTCGGAGCTGCCGCCCGCCACGGAGCACCACCCGGCGGGCGGCGCGACGGACGGCGCGGCGGGCACGGGCGGTACGGGCCTCCTGGCCCCGGTCGACGCCGAGGCGGCCGCGCCCGCCGGGACGCTGTACCTGGCGCTGTGGAACCGGCTGCCCGCCTCCGCCCTCACCACGACGGGCGACCCGGAACCGCTGCGGCTGTGGCATGAGCTGTCGGCGGTCTGACCCGGGGGACGAGGCGGACGAGGGGGAGGAAGGGCAGGTACGGGACGGCCGGACGCCAGGAGAAAAGGCGCGGGGAGGTCAGGCGCGGGGCCGGGGTGTGATGCCGGCCTCGCGGCCGAGGCGTTCGGCGGCGGTGGCGAAGAAGGCGTCCCGGTCCTCGACGACCCGGTTGAACTGGCCGAAGACCTCGAAGGAGACCAGGCCGAAGAGCTGCGCCCAGGCGAAGACCAGGGCGACGGCCAGGGCCGGCGGCAGGTCGGGCGCCAGGTCGGCGGCGAGCCGCTCGGCCTCCGGCGCCAGGTCGTCCGGGAGCGGCGGCAGCGCGACGCCCTCGTCCCGGTACGCCTCCCGGGCGGTCGCCACGAGGAGCAGGGCGACCCGGGCGGCCGGGACGACGGTGTCCTGCGGCGCGGTGTAGCCGGGCACCGGGGAGCCGTAGATGAGGGCGTACTCGTGCGGGTGGGCGATGGCCCAGGCGCGGACGGCCCGGCAGACGGCGACCCAGTGCGCGAGGTGGTCGCGGGGGTCGGCGCGGACGGCGGCGGCGTGGGCCCGTTCGGCGGCGGCGCCGACGGTGTCGTACGCGTCGATGATGAGCGCGGTCAGCAGGTCGTCCCGGCTGGGGAAGTAGCGGTAGAGCGCGGAGGAGACCATGCCGAGCTCGCGGGCGACGGCGCGCAGCGAGAGCTTGGCGGCGCCCTCGGCGGCGAGCTGCCGGCGGGCCTCGTCCTTGATGGCGGCGGTGATCTCGATCCGGGCGCGGGCGCGGGCTCCTTGAACGGTGGTCATGGAGAGCAGTCTGCCACGGAAGGAAGCGCCGCACTCATTTCGGATCGGCGAACCAAAAAGAGAGCATCGCTCTTGCTTGTGTGCACCGATCCGTGCAGACTGTTCTCAAGCGAGAGCAGTGCTCACGCAAACCGCTCGCACCGGACCGCTCGCACCGGACCCCCACGCCGGACCGCCCCCACCCGTTCACCCGCACCGGATCACCGAGGAGACCGTCATGTCCGCCGCCGCCACCCACGTCGTCAAGCCCGGCTGGTTCACCGTCAACGTCCTCAACCGCTCCGTCGCCTGGCTGACCCGCCGGGGCCTCAGCGTCTGGGGCTCGCGGATCCTCGCCGTCCGGGGCCGCAAGAGCGGCGCCTGGCGCACCACCCCGGTCAACGTGCTCACCCTCGACGGCGAGCGCTACCTCGTCGCCCCGCGCGGCCACGTCCAGTGGACCCGCAACATGCGGGCGGTCGGCGGCGGCGAGCTGCACCTCGGCAAGCGGGTCGAACCGTTCGCCGCCACCGAGGTCGCGGACGACGACAAGGTGGACGTGCTGCGCGCCTACCTCAAGCGCTGGAAGGCCGAGGTCGGCGTCTTCTTCGCCGGGGTCGGCCCGGACTCCGCCGACGAGGAGCTGCGCGCCATCGCCCCCAAGCACCCGGTCTTCCGCATCACGGCCGCCCCGGACGCGTGAGGGCGGGTACGGCTCCGGGTCCCCCCGGTCCCGCACCCGCCCCGTCACCGCCGGGCGGCACCGCGCCGGCACCGCCCCCGGGACCCGTCCTCCCGCGTCAGGACGCCTCCGGCTCCTTCGGCACGGCACCGGAACCGGCACCGCCCCCGGCCGCGTCGCCACCGGCTCCGTCACCGGCGCCGGTCTCCGCGCCCGCGCTCACGGCCGCGCCCGTACCCGCGTCCTCGCCCGTACCGGACTCGTCCTCGTCCCCGCGGCTCACGCCCCGGCCGGCCGGGCCGACGCCCGACTCCGTGTCCATGCGCTTGTCGAGCAGTTCCAGCGCCCGCCGGGCCAGCCCGTTGGAGCGGACCATGCCGCCCAGGGTGGCCGCGCCCCGGGTGATGTCCGCGAACGCCTTCCAGGCCGGCCGCACCCCGGTGATCACCGCGTGCAGCAGCCCCGGCCGCCGCTCGAAGACGGACAGCATCCGCCGGCCGACCGCCATCTCCACGCCGAGCCCGGCCTTGATGGCGAACGCGTAGTTCAGCGCCTGGCGGCGGGCGTCCACCGCGTCGGCGGCCTCCGCGACCCGCACCGCCCACTCGCCGGCGAGCCGGCCGGAGCGGAGCGCGTACGAGATGCCCTCTCGGGTCCACGGCTCCAGCAGGCCCGCCGCGTCGCCGCAGACCAGGACCCGGCCGCGGGAGAGCGGCGAGTCGTCGGTGCGGCAGCGGGTGAGGTGGCCCGAGGAGATCGAGGGCTCGAAGCCGGCGAGGCCGAGGCGGGCGACGAAGTCCTCCAGGTACCGCTTGGTCGCCGCGCCCTCGCCGCGCGCCGAGATGACGCCGACCGTCAGCGTGTCGCCCTTGGGGAAGACCCAGCCGTAACTGCCGGGCATCGGGCCCCAGTCGATGAGGACGCGGCCCTTCCAGTCCTCCGCCACCGACGGCGGCACCGGGATCTCGGCCTCCAGGCCCAGGTCGACCTGGCCCATCCGCACCCCGACGTGCGCCCCTATCCGGCCGGCGCTGCCGTCCGCGCCGACCACGGCCCGCGCGAGGACCGTCTCGCCGTCGGCGAGGACCACGGCGACCGTCCGGCGGTCCGGCACGGCCGGGCCGTGCTGCTCCACCCGGGAGACCGCCGCGCCGGTGCGCAGCTGGGCGCCCGCCTTCTGGGCGTGCTCGACGAGCCGGGCGTCGAACTCGGGCCGGTTGACGAGCCCGAAGAGCATGCGGCGCGAGCGGCGGGTGCGGGCGAAGCGGCCTTCGAGGGAGAAGGTGACGGCGTGCACCCGGTCCTGGAGGGGAAGCTCGAAGCCGGGCGGCAGGGAGTCCCGGGAGGGGCCGATGATGCCGCCGCCGCAGGTCTTGTAGCGGGGCAGCTCGGCCTTCTCCAGGAGCAGCACCCGGCGGCCCGCGACGGCCGCCGCGTACGCCGCCGACGCGCCCGCCGGGCCGGCGCCGACGACCACCACGTCCCACACCTCGGGCCGCTCCCCCGCGGCCTCCTCCGGCGTGGCGGAGGCGCTCTCCGGGGCGGTGTCCGCGGGTCCGTCCGGGTCCGCCCCGCCGCCCGCGTCCGCGCCCGACGGCGCGTCCGCCGCGGGGGACGCACCGGGCACGAGCGGCTCGGTGGACTCCGGACCGGCGTTCTCTGCGTGCTCGCTGCTCACGATGTGCTTCTGCTCCTGATCCGACCGGCGTCTGCTTCCCGCATCCTACGGCTCGGTAGGCCACGGCCCGGTCGTAGGATCGGCGGTGCGAACGACGTACCACCCGATACGCCGTTCGCTCCCCTCTCATCTGAACGTCGCACCCACGAGGAGCGTGCCCATGACGCCGAATCCGATCGCCGACACCGTCCGGTCCCTGATGCCGCGGGCCAAGGCCGAGCTGGCCGAGCTGGTGGCCTTCGAGTCGGTCGCGGACGAGGCCGTCGCCCCCCGCAGCGAGTGCGAGGGCGCCGCGAACTGGGTCGCCGACGCGCTGCGCGCCGAGGACTTCCAGGACGTGGCGCTGCTCGACACCCCCGACGGTACGCAGTCGGTCTACGGCGTGCTGCCCGGCCCGGCGGGCGCTCCGACGGTTCTGCTCTACGCCCACTACGACGTCCAGCCCAAGCTGGACGAGTCGGCCTGGCTGACCCCGCCCTTCACCCTGACCGAGCGCGAGGACGGCCGCTGGTACGGGCGCGGCGCCGCCGACTGCAAGGGCGGTTTCATCCTGCACCTGCTGGCGCTGCGCGCGCTCAAGGCCGACGGCGGCGTGCCGGTGACGGTCAAGATGATCGTCGAGGGCTCGGAGGAGCAGGGCACCGGCGGCCTGGAGCGGTACGCCGAGGAGCACCCGGAGGTGCTGGCCGCCGACACCATCGTGATCGGCGACGCGGGCAACTTCCGGGTCGGCCTGCCGACCGTGACCGCCACCCTGCGCGGCATGACGATGATCCGGGTGACGGTCGACACCCTGGAGGGCAACCTCCACTCGGGCCAGTTCGGCGGCGCCGCCCCCGACGCGCTCGCCGCGCTCGTCCGGGTGCTCGACTCGCTGCGAGCCGAGGACGGCTCCACGGTGATCGACGGCCTGCCGCACGACGCCGTGTGGGAGGGCCTTCAGTACCCGGAGGAGGACTTCCGCGCCGACGCCAAGGTGCTGCCGGGCGTGGACCTGCCGGGCTCGGGCACGGTCGCCGACCGGATCTGGGCCCGTCCGGCCGTCACCGTCGTCGGCATCGACTGCCACCCGGTGGCCGGCGCCACCCCGTCGATCCCGCGCAGCGCCCGCGCGCAGATCAGCCTGCGGGTGCCGCCCGGCCAGGACGCGGCCGAGGCGACGAAGCTGCTGTTCGCCCACATCGAGAAGCACACGCCGTGGAACGCGCGCGTGACGCTGGAGCAGGTCGGCCAGGGCCAGCCGTTCCAGGCGGACACCGCCAGCCCGGCGTACGCCTCGATGGCGAAGGCGATGCGGGTGGCGTACCCCGGCCAGGAGATGCAGGCGGCCGGCATGGGCGGCTCGATCCCGCTGTGCAACACGCTCGCCACCCTCTACCCGGAGGCGGAGATCCTGCTCATCGGCCTGAGCGAGCCGGACGCGCGGATCCACGCCGTCAACGAGTCGGTCTCCCCCGAGGAGCTGGAGCGGCTGTCGGTCGCCGAGGCGCTGTTCCTCTCCTACTACGCGGCCGGCGCGGAGAACTGACACCCGGCGGGCCCCGCCCGGGGCGTTCCGCTCCGGGCGAAGCTCGCCGAGAGCGTAGAAGCGGGCGGCGGGGCCGGTCCGGTCCGTAGGTTCGCTGCATGGAACCCACGACCTCCCTGGAAGCCGTCCCGGTGACGCCCCGGCTGCACCTCCTCGACCACTTCGTCGGCCAGTCCTACCTGTGGCGGGACGGCGCCGGCCCCACCGCCGAACTGACCCTGGTGGACGCCGGCTGGGCCGGGTCCGCGGACCGGACCGAGGCGGCGATACGGGCCGCGGGCGAGGACCCGTCCCGGCTGGCCCGGATCGTCCTCACCCACTGCCACCGCGACCACGTGGGCGCGGCGGGCGAGCTGGCCGCCCGGCACGGCGCCGAGATCGTCGCCCACCGGCTCGACGCGCCGTACGTGCGCGGCGAACTGCCCGTCCCCGCACCGGACCTCCTCGACTGGGAGCTGCCGCTGTGGGAGCACGGGCTGACCGTGCCGGAGGCGCCGCCGACCCGGGTGGACCGGGAGGTCGCGGACGGCGAGGAGCTGGGCTTCGGGGACGGGGCCGTCGCGGTCCACGCCCCCGGGCACACCCCGGGATCCATGGGGATCCATCTGCCCCGGCACGGCGTGCTGTTCGCCGGGGACACCGTGGCCGCGGTCCAGGGGGTGACCCTCGGGGTCTTCCACGTGGACCGTGCGCTCGCGCTCGCCTCGATGCGCCGGTTCGCCGCCCTGCGCCCCTCGGTGCTGTGCTGCGGGCACGGCGCGCCGGTGACGCAGAACGCGGCGGAGCTGCTGGAGCGGGCGG
This sequence comes from Streptomyces termitum, assembly GCF_014650175.1. Lineage (GTDB taxonomy): Bacteria > Actinomycetota > Actinomycetes > Streptomycetales > Streptomycetaceae > Streptomyces > Streptomyces termitum. Next base: position 223,532 of record NZ_BMUL01000007.1, on the reverse strand, counting down.
CGGCCGGGGGCACCGGGCTCGGCTAGGGCCTGTCCGGCGGAGGCCCCGGCGCCACCGGGGGTCAGCCGACCGGGACGCCCGCCTCCAGGTTGAGCACCGTGCCCCGTTCGCGGGCGCGCAGGGCCCAGCGGAGGCGGTCGTAGCGGACCGGCGGGAGGAGGTCGGCGGCCTCCTCCTCGGTGACGAACCGCCAGGCGCGCAGTTCGGCGCCGGGCAGCCGGAGCCGGGCCGCGTCCCCGGGGGTGAGCCGGCCGCCGTCGAAGAGGAGCCGCAGCCCGCCGAAGCCGGGGGGCCGGGGCTTCTCCCAGTCGACGAGGAGCAGCCGGGGCACGGTGGCGAGTTCGAGCCCCACCTCCTCGGCGACCTCGCGCATCCCGGCGCGGGCGGGCGGTTCGCCGGGTTCGACGACGCCGCCGGGGAACTCCCAGCCGGGCTTGTAGGTGGGGTCGACGAGCAGGAAGCGGTCCTCCTCGTCGAAGAGGAGGACTCCGGCGGCGAGGGTCTCGCCGGTCGGCTCGGGGGTCTGGACGATCCCGCAGGGCGTGGCGAGCCCGCCCAGGACCGCGTCGGCGACGGTCCGGGCGGTCTCGGCGACGGTGAGGTCCGAGGTGTCCACGGTGTGGGCGTCGGCGCCGAGCCAGCCCGCGGCGGCGGTGCGGTACGGCTCGACGTGGGCGTGGCACCAGCGGCGGACGTCGGCGTCGACGGCGGGGTCCCCGTAGTCGGCGCGGCCGTCGATCCGCGACCGCAGGATCGTTTCCCCCGGTGCCAGGAGGACGTGCCGGACATCGATCCTGCGGGCGGCGAGGCCGCCGAAGATCTCGTCCCGGTACTCCTGCCGGAGCAGGGTCATCGGGACCACGAGCACGCCGCCGACCTCGGTGTGCAGGGCGGCCGCGGTGTCCACCACGAGCCGCCGCCAGATCGGCAGGTCCTGGTAGTCGTCGACCTCGGCGAGCCGCTCGGCGGGCAGCAGCCGGCGCAGGTGCCCGCCGGTGGTCTCGGGGTCGTACAGCGTGCTGTGCGGGATCAGTCCGACCAGTTCGCGCGCGGTGCTGGACTTTCCCGCGCCGAACGCCCCGTTGATCCAGACGATCACGATTCCCCCCTCATCGGTAGCCCCCTGTGGCTTGCCCGCAACACCCTGCCACGAAAACCACGAACGCACGTCCGGGCCGGTGTTCCCGCACGGGAGCGTGCGGGCCTCCCGAAGCACGCCCGAAGCACGCCGAACGGGCGTCCGGGGCGGACCGGCCGGGCGTACGGGACGGGCCGGGCGTACGGGACGGGGCGGGCAGGCGTACGGGACGGGGCGGGCGTACGGGACGGGGTGGGTCAGGCGCGGGCCGCCGCGGCGGCGCCGAGCAGGCCCGCGTCCGTGCCGGTGGCGGCCGGGACGACCGTCAGGCCGCGGGCGAAGGAGAGCGTGGCGTAGTCGGCGAGGGCGCGGCGGAGCGGGGCGAAGAGGACCTCCCCGGCGCCCGCGACTCCCCCGCCGACCACGGCGACGTCGATCTCGACCAGGTGCGCGGTGGCGGCGATCCCGGCCGCGAGGGCGCGGGCGGCCCGCTCGAAGGCGGCGAGCGCCGCCGGGTGGCCGGCCCCGGCGGCGCGGGCCACGGCGGCGGCCGAGGCGTCGCCGTCGGGGCCGGGGCGCCAGCCGCCGTCGAGGGCGTGGCGGGCGAGGTGCGGGCCGGCGGCGAGCCGTTCGACGCAGCCCCGGCCGCCGCAGGCGCAGGGGTCCCCGGCGAGGTCCACGCTGAGGTGGCCGATGTGACCGGCGTTGCCGGTGGGGCCCGGATGGAGGCGGCCGCCGAGGACGAGGCCGCCGCCGACCCCGGTCGAGACGACCAGGCAGAGGGCGTTGTCGTGGCCCCGGGCGGCGCCGAGCCAGTGTTCGGCGGCGGTCATGGCGACGCCGTCGCCGACGAGGCTGACCGGACGGCCGCCGGTGAGCCGCCGCACCCGCTCGACCAGCGGGAAGTCGCGCCAGCCCGGCACGTTGACCGGACTGACCGTGCCCCTGACCGCGTCGACCGGCCCCGCGCTGCCGATGCCCACGGCCCCGGCGGCGGACCAGAGCGGGGAGGCGGCCAGGTCGGCGAGGACGGCCTCGACCGCCCCCAGTACCGTCTCCGCGTCCTCCCGGGCCGGGGTGGGCCGCCGGGACCGGGCCAGGATGCCGCCCGCCGCGTCGACCAGCGCTCCGGCGATCTTGGTGCCGCCGATGTCGAGCGCGACGACCGGGCCGGGGGTGGTGACGGAAGGTACGGGTCCGGGTGCGGTGAGCATGCACGTAGGTTCTCACGGGGCGGCGCGGCCCCTCCGGCCGTATCCCCGCCCCGTCTTCCTTCCCCCTCCGGCCGTGTCCCCGCCCCGGCTTCCTCCCCCTCCTCCGGTCCGGCCCCTCCCCCAGCCACGCCTTTACCACCTCCCCGGGTGCGCGCGCCCGTCCTTCGGCCATGTCCCCGGCCGTTCTCTCCACCTCGGCTGGACAACGTTGTCCAGGCCCTATGCTCGGACCCGCTACACACGTTCGAATCGCGGTGGGGTGCCCGCCCCCGACCGCCCAGGACCGACGGAGGAACCCCGCACCGTGGCCGAGCCCCTCACCTCCGAACCCCGATACGGCAACCGGCCCACGATGAAGGACGTCGCCGCCCGGGCGGGCGTCGGCCTCAAGACGGTCTCCCGGGTCGTCAACGGCGAGCCGGGGGTGACCTCCGGCACCGAGCGGCGGGTCCGCGAGGCCATCGACGCCCTCGGCTTCCGCCGCAACGACAGCGCGCGGGTGCTCCGCAAGGGCCGGACGGCGACTATCGGTCTTGTCCTGGAGGACCTGGCCGACCCGTTCTACGGGCAGATAGGCCGGGCCGTGGAGGAGGTCGCCCGCGCGCACGGCACGCTGCTGATCAACGGCTCCAGCGCCCGGGACCCGGAGCGCGAGCAGGAACTGGCGCTGGCGCTCTGCGCGCGCCGGGTCGACGGGCTCGTCGTCATCCCCGCCGGGGACGACCACCGCTACCTGGAGCCGGAGATGCGGGCGGGCGTGGCCACCGTCTTCGCCGACCGGCCGGCCGGTCTGATCGACGCGGACACCGTGCTGTCGGACAGCTTCGGCGGGGCCCGGGACGGGGTGGCGCACCTCATCGCCCACGGGCACCGGCGGATCGGCTTCGTCGGCGACCGGCCCGCCGTCCACACGGCGGCGGAGCGGCTGCGCGGCTACCGGGCAGCGATGGAGGACGCGGGGCTGCCGGTCGACGAGCGGTGGGTGGCGCCGGGGTCCACGGACCCGGAGCGGGTGACGGCGGCGGTCACCGCGATGCTCTCCGGGCCGGAGCCGGTGACGGCGCTGTTCACCGGCAACAACCGGGTCACCGTCACCGCCGTCCGGGTGCTCGCCGCGCGGACCGCCTCCGGCGGCGGCAGGGCCCCGGTCGCCCCCGTCGCGCTGGTCGGCTTCGACGACGTCGAGCTCGGCGACGTCCTGGGCCTCACCGTGATCGCCCAGGACCCGGCGGCGCTCGGCCGGACCGCGGCCGAGCACCTCTTCCGGCGGCTGGCCGGAACGGCGGAGCCGCCCCGGCACGTGGTCATCGGGACCCGGCTCCTCGCCCGCGGCTCGGGCGAGACCCCGCCCCCGTCCCCCTGACGGCCCGCTTCCCTCCCTCAGCAGACCCGCAGGCCGTCGACCGGTCCGCCGGACGCCCCGCCGCGCAGGTGGAGCACGCTCAGGTAGACGTTGGTGTTGCCGCTGTCGTCGTCGGTGCGGGCGAACCAGCGGCTGCTGACGCCGCCGTACGACTCGCCGTGGTCGAGGTCCACCTGGCAGAAGAAGGTGTGCGGCCCGGCGCCGACGGTGCCCATCTCGCCGCCGTCGTGGCGGACCGTCGTGGCGGAGCGCACCACCTGGCAGGAGGCCCCCGAACCGGCCGGCGAGCAGCCGCCGGGCGGGGGCGGGGCCTGGGTGGCCGGCGCGGGCGCTTCGGTGGTGGCGCCCCCGGCGGGCGCGGTCGCGCCGCTCCCGGTGCCGCCGGAGCCCGTCCCCGAACCGCCCGGGGCGGCCGTGCCGGCGCCCGGCCGGGTGCCGCCCCCGGCAGCGCCGCCGGACGCCGTCGCGGTGCCGGACGGGCCGCCCGCCGTACGGGCTCCGCCGTCGCCGGGGCCCCCGGCCGCGCCCGCGTCCTTCCCGGCGCCGGTCGGGGCGGCCGAACCGTCCGGGCCGGTGGCGGAGGGCGCGGCACCGGGCGGCGCGGAGCCCGTACCCGTACCGGCACCGCTACCGGGGTCGAGGACCTGCCCGGGGTCCGCCGCCGTGCCGCCCGTGCCACCGCCGGTCCGCTCCCCGGCGGCCCGCGCGGTGTCGGCCCGGTCCATGAGGGCGTACGTGATCCCGCCGCCGGCCAGCAGGACGGCGGCGGCCGAGGCGGCGACGAGCGCCCGCGTCCGCCGTCCCCGCGCCGCCGGTCCGCCCCGGCGGCCGGCCCGCCGCCCGGCCGGGGCCGTGACCGCCGCTTCAGGCCCCGGCACCTCCAGCGGCGGCCCGAACCCGGCCCCCGGCTCCCCGCCCGGAGCACCGGCCCGCACCCCCGCCGGAGCCCCCGCCGGAGCCCCGAAGGCTCCGCCGGGAAGACGCGGATCGGGTACGGGTACGGGGGCGGGCTCCGGGACCGGCGCCGGAACGGCGGCCCGCGGTACGGGTGCCGGATCGTTTCCCTCCGCGACCTCCGCCAGGAGCCGGGCCGCCGCGCGGGCGTCCGGGCGGGCGGCGGGGTCCTTGTCGAGGAGGCGGAGCAGGACCGGGGCGAGCGGGCCCGCCCGGCGCGGCTCCGGCAGCGGGTCGGTGACGATGGCCGCGAGGGTGGACCAGGTCGAGGTGCGGCGGAAGGGCGAGGAGCCCTCGACCGCCGCGTACAGGGTGGCGCCCACCGCCCAGACGTCCGCCGCCGGGGCCGGGTCGCCGCCCCGGGCCCGCTCGGGGGCGAGGAAGTCGAGCGAGCCGATGATCTCGCCGCTGCGGGTGAGGCGGGTGGCCGAACCGTCGCCCGGGTCCTCCATGGCCGCGATGCCGAAGTCGGTGAGGACGGTGCGGCCCGAGCGGTCGAGGAGGATGTTGCCGGGCTTGACGTCCCGGTGCAGCACCCCGGCGTCGTGGGCGGCGGCCAGCGCTTCCAGCACCCCGGCGCCGATCCGGGCGGCCTCCCGGGGCTCCAGGGCGCCGCGTTCCTTGAGGACGTCGTCGAGCGAGGGGCCGTCGACGAGCTCCATGACGATGACCGGGCGGCCCTCGTGCTCGGTGACGTCGTGGACGGCGACCACCCCGGGGTGGCGGACCCGGGCAGCGGCCCGCGCCTCGCGGGTCATCCGCAGCCGCAGGTCGGCGAGTTCGTCCGCGGCGGTGTCCGTGTAGGTGCGGAGTTCCTTGACGGCCACCTCGCGGCCGAGGACCTCGTCGACGGCGTGCCAGACCACGCCCATGCCGCCGCGCCCGAGTGCGCGCACGACTCTGTAGCGGCCCGCGAGCCGCTCGTTCTCCCCCGAAGACACCGCTGCCCCGTTCCCCTGTCGATCATGTGAACTCGACAAGAGTACGGGGCAGTTGGCGGAAAAGTGACCGTTTGCCGATCAGTCGCGGCGGCTCCGGTGAGGTCAGCGCTCGGCGGTGGCCGTGAGGTCGCCGCGGCGCGGGGCCGCGAAGCGCTCCAGGGCCGCGCGGGTCATGCCGGTGAGGGCGTCGACCTCGGCGGTGTCGAGGGCGCCGCACTGGAGGCCGCGCAGCAGGTAGGAGGAGAGCGCCTTGGCGGTGGCGGGCTCGTCCATGACGTCGCCGCCGGCGTGGTTGGCGTAGGCGGAGAGGCGCTTGGCGGCGGCCTCGAAGCCCTCGCGGTAGAAGGCGAACACGGCGGCGTACCGGGTGGGGATGTGGCCCGGGTGCATGTCCCAGCCCTGGTAGTAGGCGCGGGACAGGGCGCGGCGGGTCAGGCCGTAGTGCAGCTTCCACGCCTCGTGGACGTGGGCGGTGGAGCCGACCGGGAGGACGTTGGTGGAGCCGTCGGAGACCCGGACGCCGGTGCCGGCGGCGGCCACCTGCATGATCGCCTTGGCGTGGTCGGCGGCGGGGTGGTCGCTGGCCTGGTAGGCGGCGGAGACGCCGAGGCAGGCGCTGTAGTCGAAGGTGCCGTAGTGGAGGCCGGTGGCGCGGCCCTCGGCGGCGTCGATCATGCGGGCGACGGTGGCGGTGCCGTCGGCGCCGAGGATGGACTGGCTGGTCTCGATCTGGATCTCGAAGCCGAGCCGGCCGGCGTCGAGGCCGTGGGCCTTCTCGAAGGCTTCGAGGAGCCGGACGAAGGCGGTGACCTGCTCGGGGTAGGTGACCTTGGGGAGGGTGAGGACGAGGCCGTCGGGCAGGCCGCCGCTCTCCAGGAGGCCGGTGAGGAAGACGTCGGTGGTGCGGATGCCGCGGTCGCGGACGGCGGCCTCCATGCACTTCATCCGGATGCCCGTGTAGGGGGCGGCGGTGCCCGCGGCGTACGCCTCGTTGATCAGGCGGGCGGCGCGGGCGGCGTCCTGGTCCTCGTCGGCGCCGGCGTAGCCGTCCTCGAAGTCGACGCGCAGGTCCTCGATCGGCTCGCGCTCCAGCTTGGCGCGGACGCGGCCGTACACGTCCTCGGCGAGGTCGTCGGAGAGGCCGAGGACGGCGGCGAAGGAGGCCGCGTCGGGGGCGTGCTCGTCGAGGGCGGCGAGCGCCCGGTCGCCCCAGGAGCGGACGGTGTCCGCGTCGAAGAGGTTGCCCGGCACGTAGACGGTGTGGACGGGCTGGCGGGTGCCGGGGTCGCCCGGGTAGCGGCGGTCGAGCTCGGCGTCCACCGCGGCGAGGGAGGAGCTGATGCCCTCGCTGACCGCGCCGGCGAGGCTCGTCGACACCTTCTCCTGCTGACCCATTCCCTGTTCCCTCCTATTTTCCGCTTCACGGAATCAACAATCCGCATAGCGAAGTTAATAGGCTCCCGGGCCCGCGTCAATGGTTGACCGAAACGGCCGGGGGCCGCACGGCGAAACTCGCCGTGCGGCCCCCGGACCTGCAAAAGCGCCGGATCGTCAGCCCTTGCGGGCCTGGACCTCCTGGGTGAGGGCCGGGACGACGTCGAAGAGGTCGCCCACCACGCCGTAGTCGACGAGGTCGAAGATCGGGGCCTCGGCGTCCTTGTTGACGGCGACGATGGTCTTCGAGGTCTGCATGCCGGCGCGGTGCTGGATCGCGCCGGAGATGCCCGCCGCGATGTACAGCTGCGGGGAGACCGACTTGCCGGTCTGGCCGACCTGGTTGGAGTGCGGGTACCAGCCGGCGTCCACCGCGGCGCGGGAGGCGCCGACGGCCGCGCCGAGCGAGTCGGCGAGGGCCTCGATGATCCCGAAGTTCTCGGCGCCGTTGACGCCGCGGCCGCCGGAGACCACGATCGCGGCCTCGGTCAGCTCCGGGCGGCCGGTGGACTCGCGGGCGGTGCGGCCGGTCACCTTGGTGCCGGTGGCCAGCGCGCCGAAGGAGACCGCGAGGGCCTCGACGGCACCGGCGGCCGGGGCGGCCTCGACCGGGGCGGAGTTCGGCTTGACGGTGATGACCGGGGTGCCCTTGGAGACGCGGGACCTGGTCGTGTACGAGGCGGCGAACGCGGCCTGCGTGGCGACCGGGCCCTCGTCACCGGCCTCCAGGTCCACGGCGTCGGTGATGATGCCGGAGCCGATGCGGACCGCGAGGCGGGCCGCGATCTCCTTGTTCTCGGCGGAGGAGGGGACGAGCACGGCGGCCGGGGAGACGGCCTCGTAGGCGGCCTGGAGGGCGTCGACCTTCGGGACGACCAGGTAGTCGCCGAACTCGGCGGCCTCGGCCGTCAGGACGCGGACGGCACCGTGCTCGCCGAGGACGGCGGCGGTGTCGGCGGCGCCGTTGCCGAGGGCGACGGCGACCGGCTCGCCCAGGCGGCGGGCGAGGGTGAGCAGCTCCAGGGTGGGCTTGCGGACGGCTCCGTCGACGTGGTCGACGTAGACGAGAATCTCAGCCATGGGACTTCAATCTCCTGCGAACGAAAAGGGGGCGGTCGGTACGGCTCGCGCGAGCCCTAGATGAACTTCTGGCTCGCGAGGTACTCGGCCAGCTGCTTGCCGCCCTCGCCCTCGTCCTTGACGATCGTGCCCGCGGTGCGCGCCGGACGCTCGTCGGCGGAGTCGACGGCGGTCCAGGAGCCCTCCAGGCCGACCTCGTCCTCGTCGAGGTCCAGGTCGTCGAGCTCCAGCTCCTCGACCGGCTTCTTCTTGGCCGCCATGATGCCCTTGAAGGACGGGTAGCGCGCCTCGCCCGACTGGTCGGTCACGGAGACCACGGCCGGGAGGGACGCCTCCAGCTGCTCGGAGGCGGTGTCGCCGTCGCGGCGGCCGGTGACCTTGCCGCCCTCGACCTTGACCTCGGAGAGCAGGGTGACCTGCGGGACGCCCAGGCGCTCGGCCAGGATCGCCGGGAGGACGCCCATGGTGCCGTCGGTGGAGGCCATACCGGCGATGACCAGGTCGTAACCGGTCTTCTCGATCGCCTTGGCGAGCACCAGGGAGGTGGCCATGACGTCGGAGCCGTGGATGGACTCGTCGTCGACGTGGACGGCCTTGTCGGCGCCCATGGAGAGCGCCTTGCGCAGGGCGTCGCGGGCGTCCTCGGGGCCGACGGTGAGGACGGTGACCTCGGCGTCGTCGGCCTCCTCGGCGATCTGGAGCGCCTGCTCGACCGCGTACTCGTCGAGCTCCGACAGGAGACCGTCGACGTCCTCGCGGTCGACCGTCAGGTCGTCGGCGAACTTCCGGTCGCCCGTGGCGTCCGGCACGTACTTCACACAGACAACGATCCTCAAGCTCACGCCGGCTCTCCTACTGCATCGTCATAACTGGGCTGCCTTGTTGCTCGCAGCATAGGCGCCTGAAGGGCGGGTTTCCGGTCGGGGCGCTGGACGCCCCGACCGTATATTACTCACCAGTACACCCAGTTCGTGACCATGGAGCAAGCGCACGGGCGTGTGACCTTGCCAACGCGCCCGGCGGGGCCGCGGCGGGAACTCTCAGTCGCGCAGCGCGTTGAAGCGCCCGTGGTGGTAGAGCAGGGGGCGGCCCGCGCCGTCGGGGTCGCCGGCGACGGCCTGGGCGATCACGATGCGGTGGTCCCCGGCGGGCACCCGGGCCACCACCCGGCAGACCAGCCAGGCGAGGACGCCGTCCAGCACCGGCACGCCCTCGGGGCCCCGGCGCCAGCGGGTGGGCTCGGCGAAGCGGTCGGCGCCGCTGCGCGCGAAGGTGGCGGCGAGCTGTTCCTGGTGCTCGCCGAGTATGTGCACGCCTATGTGCTCCGCCTCGGCCACCACGGGCCAGCTGGAGGAGCCGGTGCCGACACCGAAGGAGATCAGCGGCGGGTCGGCGGCGACGGAGTTGAGCGAGGTGGCGGTGAAGCCGACGGGGCGCTCGCCGTGGGCGGTGATCACGGCGACCCCGGCGGCGTGCCGGCGGAAGACGGAGCGGAGCAGGTCGGGCGAGGCGGGCCGGGAGGCGCCGATCGTGGGCACGGCGCGGAGCTCGGGCGAGACCGTCATGGAATTGTCCTTCGGGCGGGGCGGCATGGGAGGGGGGTCCGGGGGCGTCAGAGGCCCGGACAGCGCGCGCTCGCGTGGCGGCCCAGATCCACATGGACCCTGCCGTAGAGAAGGAGTTCACCGCTCACTCCGTCAGGGTGACGACGGGTGACCGTCCGGGTCAAGTGCGTACCGGAATGTGGGAGATGTGTCACCGCGTCAGGCCCCGGCGCTCCGGCCCCTTCCCTCACAGGGCGCGGCCGAGGGCCGCGATGACGTCGGCGCGGCGCGGCTGTCCGGCGGCCCGGCGCACGATCCGCCCCTCGGCGTCGAGGACGAGGACGGTGGGGGTGCGGGCGATCCCGAGCTCCCGGACGAGGGCGAGGTGCTCCTCGGCGTCGATCTCGACGTGGCCGACGCCGGGGACCATCGCGGCGACCTCGGCGAGGGTGCGGCGGGTGGCCCGGCAGGGCTGGCAGAAGGCGCTGGAGAACTGGACGAGGGTGGCGCGCTCCCCGAGCGGGGCGCCTCCGAGCCGCTCGGGCCCCAGCCTCGGCGCGCCGGCCGGCGCGGTCCCCTCACCCATGTCCCGTCTCCCTGTCTCCGCTTCCACGGCCCGGTCCTTCCCGGCGTTTCCCCCGGCACTCCCGGCTCCCGTCAGGTGCAGCGTCGCACGGGGCTCGAACAATTCCGGCCACGACCACCGGGAGTGACGAGAATCTCCCCGTACGAAGCCGCCTGGACTGGTCACGACGCCCCACATGCGGCACGATCTGCCCAAAGCCGAAAACCTACGGCCGCGTAACTTCGCCGGGAGAGCCCTCCCACAGGCAGAGAAGAAAGGGTTTCTCCCCCATGGCAGAACTCGTGTACCGACCGGTGATCGGCGCCGCGCTCACCATGTTCAAGGCGCTCGACCTCAAGATCGACACACAGGGTTCGGAGAACATCCCGAGGACCGGCGGAGCCGTCCTGGTCAGCAACCACATCAGCTACCTGGACTTCATCTTCAACGGCCTGGCGGCGCTGCCGCAGAAGCGGCTGGTGCGCTTCATGGCGAAGGAGTCGGTCTTCCGGCACAAGGTCTCGGGTCCGCTGATGCGGGCGATGAAGCACATCCCGGTGGACCGGGCGCAGGGCGAGCACGCCTACCAGCACGCGCTGGACGCGCTGCGGGCGGGCGAGATCGTCGGGGTCTTCCCGGAGGCGACCATCTCGCAGTCCTTCACGCTGAAGGGCTTCAAGTCGGGCGCGGCCCGGCTCGCCCAGGAGGCCGGGGTGCCGCTGGTGCCGATGGCCCTGTGGGGGACGCAGCGGATCTGGACGAAGGGCCGGCCGCGGAACTTCAAGCGCGCGCACATCCCGGTCACCATCCGGGTCGGGGAGCCGGTGGAGGCGCCCGCCGACCAGTACGCGGGGGCGATCACGCGGCGGCTGCGCGACCGGGTCCAGGAGCTCCTGGAGGCCGCGCAGCGCGCCTATCCGGTGCGCCCGAAGGACGCCGCGGACACCTGGTGGATCCCGGCGCACCTGGGCGGTACGGCTCCGACGCCGGAGCAGCTCAAGGCCGCCGGGAACCAGTAGCCGCCGTCACTCCGGGTCACGGACGGTGATCCGGGCGCCGGGGCTGACCCGCTCCAGCGCCCGCGCGAGTTCGTCGCCCGCCGCGAGCAGTTCCCCGCGGGTCATGGGGGCGAGGGACTCCAGGAGGAAGAGGGCGTCGGTGGTGCCGTCGTCGATGCGGGTGCGGGGGCCCTGGCGCCAGTTCCAGCGGCGGCAGGTGACGCCGCGCGCGTCGCACCAGACGATCTCGCCGGGCTCGGGGTGCTCGACGGTCTCCTCGCCGCCGGCGACGGTGGTGAACTCCTCCTCGCCGGTGGCCCGGACGAGCCTCATGGCGCCCTCGATCCGGTCGAGGTCCTCGCCGCCGACCGGGATGAGGTGGGCGACGCTGATCGCGTTGTAGGCGTCGACCAGCCGGTTGATCCGGGGCAGGCCGCCGTCCGCGAGGGCGCGCCGGGCGAGCGCCTCGGCGGAGTTGCGGGTGCGGGAGGGCTTGGCGCCGAAGGCGGTGTACGCGGCGCGCCAGGCGGCGACGTGCGGGTCCTGGTCGGGGGTGCGGCCGTCGAGCCGCTCGGCGAGCCGGCGGGCGGCCTCGTCGAGGAGGGCCGAACTGGCTTCGTCGCTGGGGCCGTTGACGAGGCCGCGGGCCTCGATCGCGAGGTGGGTGAAGCCGGGGACGAGGGCGCGCACCTCGTCGGAGACGGTGAGCGTGAGGGTCATGTTCCGCCGTTCGGTTCTTCGGAAGTCACAGTTCCGTGGGGAGCGTCCGCCAGAGGTGCGGTCGGTCGGGCGCGTCGTGCAGGCTCCGGAGCACCGCCGGATGCGGTTCATCATAGAGGACTGGATAGTCCACTTCATTGAACTCGGGCCGGACGGTCCAGGCCAGCCGCTCCTCCCCCGTCGAGAACTGGGCGTCCACGCCCGGCGGCACATTGCCGCGCACGTCCTGCCGGGCCCATCGCTCCGCGCCCGGCAGCCGGAGCGCCACCAGGCCGTGCACCATCGGGTCGGCGCCGTCGTCGTCGGTGAGGCGCTGGTAGCAGAGGGCGGCCGGGATGCCCCGGGCCCGCAGGAGGGCGGCGTACGCGGCGGACTTGGCGTGACAGATGCCGGTGCCCAGCTCCAGGACGTCGGAGGCGCGCCAGGTGACCCGGGGGTCGCCGGAGTCCTGGGAGTGCGGGATCGTGTCGCGGACGAACAGATAGGCCGCTTCGGCGTATGAGTATGCGTCGGGATGGTCGGCGGCGATCCGGTCCGCGAGGGCGCGGACCAGCGGGTGGTCGTGGTCGATGGCCTCACTGGCCGCCAGGTACGCACGAATGTCGGGGTTCCGCTGGATGAGTTCCATGCGCGGCAAGCATAGGAATGCGGCCGAGCGGAATCAATCTTTTTCCACTCGACCGCATAGTCATTCAACTACTGGCGGGCCAGTTCCTCTTTCAGGGCCTGGAGGAAGGCGTCGACGTCGTCCTCCGTGGTGTCGAAGGAGCACATCCAGCGCACGTCGCCGGCCGTCTCGTCCCAGAAGTAGAAGCGGAAGCGCTTCTGGAGCCGTCGGCTGACCTCGTGCGGGAGGCACGCGAAGACCGCGTTGGCCTGCACCGGGTAGAGGATCTCCACCCCGTCCAGGGCGCGGACGCCGTCCGCGAGGCGCCGGGCCATCGCGTTGGCGTGCCGGGCGTTGCGCAGCCACAGGTCCTTGGCGAGCAGCGCCTCCAGCTGGACCGACAGGAAGCGCATCTTCGACGCGAGCTGCATGGACAGCTTGCGCAGGTGCTTCATGTGGCTGACCGCGTCCGGGTTCAGGACCACCACGGCCTCGCCGAACAGCATGCCGTTCTTGGTGCCGCCGTACGAGATGACGTCCACGCCCGCCGCGTTGGTGAAGGCGCGCATCGGCACGTCGAGGGAGGCGGCGGCGTTGGCTATCCGGGCGCCGTCGAGGTGCACCTTCATGCCCTTGCCGTGCGCGTGCTCCACGATCGCGCGGATCTCGTCCACGGTGTAGACGGTGCCCAGCTCGGTGTTCTGGGTGATCGAGACGACCTGGGGCATCGCCCGGTGCTCGTCCTCCCAGCCCCACGCCTGCCGGTCGATCAGCTCGGGGGTGAGCTTGCCGTCCGGGGTGGGCACGGTGAGCAGCTTGAGGCCGCCCATCCGCTCCGGCGCGCCGCCCTCGTCCACGTTGATGTGCGCGGACTCGGCGCAGATCACGGCGCCCCAGCGGTCGGTGAGCGCCTGGAGCGCGGTCACGTTGGCCCCGGTGCCGTTGAAGACGGGGAACGCCTCCGCCAGCGGGCCGAAGTGGCTGTGCATGATCCGCTGGAGGTGGTCGGTGTACGCGTCCTCGCCGTAGGCGACCTGGTGGCCCTCGTTGGCGAGGGCGATCGCGGCGAGGACCTCCGGGTGGACGCCGGCGTAGTTGTCGCTGGCGAAGCCGCGGACCGCGGGGTCGTGGTGGCGGCGGGCGTCGGTCCGGTGTCCGAGGGCCGCGGTCACGGCGCGGGGGTCAGCCACAGGCGCTGTCCGTTCACTTCCCGGGCGGGCCGGTCCCACAGGCCGGCGATCTCGTCGGCCAGGTCCTTGACGTCGGTGAAGCCCGCGAACTTCGCGGTGGGGCGCTCGGCGCGCATGGCGTCGTGCACCAGTGCCTTGATCACCAGGATCGCGGCGGCGGCCTGCGGGCCGTCCTCGCCGCCCAGCTTGCGGAAGGAGTCGGCCATGGCGAGGGTCCACGCCTCGGCGGCGGCCTTGCCGGCGTTGTACGCGGCGTTGCCGGCCTGCGGCTTGTGCGCGCCGACCTGGCTGATCAGCGCGTAGCGGCCGCGGCCGCCGGAGCGCAGCAGCGCGTCGTGGAAGGCGAGCGAGGTGTGCTGGACCGTGCGGATCAGGAGCTTCTCCAGGAAGTCCCAGTCCTTGAGGTCGGTCTCGGTGAAGGAGGGGCTGCCGCGCCAGCCGCCCACGAGGTGGACGAGGCCGTCGACGCGCCCGAACTCCTTCTCCGTCTTGTCGGCCCAGGCGCGCGTGGCGCCCAGGTCGAGGAGGTCCACGGTGTCGCCGAGGACCGTGGCGCCGCCGTGGGCGTAGCGGGCGGCGTCGACCGCCTCCGCGAGGCGGGCCGGGTCGGCGTCGGCGGCGACCACGGTCGCGCCCGCCTCGGCGAGCCGGAGCAGGACCGCCCGGCCGGACGGGCCGGCCGCGCCGGCCACCGCGATGACGGCCCCGTCGAGGGATCCGCCGTGTGCTTCGGCATGCATGGACGCCGCCTCCTCCGTGTCCTCGCGGGGCCCGCTCACGCGGCGACCCGCCCGGTGCCCGCCATGTCGGCGGCCGTGATGCCCTTGGTGCTCGCGATGGTTCCCTTGAGCTTCTTGGCGAGGGCCTCGAAGAACATGCTGAGCGGAAACTCGTCGGGAAGCACGTCGTCGACGAGCTTGCGCGGCGGGAGGCTGAGGTCCAGGGCGTCGGGGCCCTTGGCCCACTTGGAGCCCGGGTGCGGGGCGAGGTAGCCGGCGACGAACTCGTACGCCTTGAACCAGTGGACCAGCTTCGGGCGGTCGATGCCGTCGCGGTAGAGGGTCTCGATGTCGGAGCAGAGGCGGTTGGTGACCTCGGGGGCGCGCTCCCAGTCGATGGTGAGGACGTTGTCCGTCCAGCGCACCACGTCGTTCTTGTGGAGGTACGCGAAGAGGAGCTGGCCGCCCAGGCCGTCGTAGTTGCGGACGCGGTCGCCGGTGAGCGGGAAGCGGAACATCCGGTCGAAGAGGACGGCGTACTGCACGTCGCGGCCGTGCTCGTTGCCCTCGGCCTCCAGCTTCACGGCCTCCTTGAAGGCGGTGAGGTCGCAGCGGAGCTCCTCCAGGCCGTACATCCAGAACGGCTGGCGCTGCTTGATCATGAAGGGGTCGAAGGGCAGGTCGCCGCGGCTGTGGGCGCGGTCGTGCACCAGGTCCCAGAGGACGAAGGCCTGCTCGCAGCGGGTCTGGTCGCCGAGCATGGCGGCGATGTCCGCGGGCAGCTCCAGGCCGAGGGTGTCGACGGCGGCCTCGGTGACCCTGCGGAAGCGGGCGGCCTCGCGGTCGCAGAAGATGCCGCCCCAGGTGAAGCGCTCGGGGACCTCGCGGACGGCGACGGTCTCCGGGAAGAGGACGGCCGAGTTGGTGTCGTACCCGGCGGTGAAGTCCTCGAAGGTGATGCCGCAGAAGCCCGGGTTGTCGTAGCGGGTGCCCTCCAGCTCGGAGAGCCACTCGGGCCAGACCATGCGCAGCACGACGGCCTCGAAGTTGCGGTCCGGGTTGCCGTTCTGCGTGTACATCGGGAACAGCACGAGGTGCTGGAGGCCGTCCGCGCGGCCGGTGGCCGGGTGGAAGACCATCAGCGAGTCGAGGAAGTCGGGGACGCCGAAGCCGCCCTCGGACCACGCGCGCAGGTCGGCGACGAGCGCGCGGTGGTACGCGGCGTCGTGCGGGACCAGCGGGGAGAGCTGCTCGACGGCGGCGACCACGCGGTCCACGGTCAGCTCGACGAGGGAGCGGGCGGGGGCGCCGTCGGCGCCGAGGTCGACGGAGCCGTCGGCGCTCTGCCAGGCGCGGAGCTCCTCCACGGCGTTCTTGAGCTCCGGCCAGGCGGGGTGGTCGATCACGCGGGCGTCGGCGGCTATCCCCTCGCCGGGCACGTCCTGCACAAGAATTTCCGACATTCCTCTTCCTCCACAGGAGAACCTTGCGTAAAGGAACCGTATCCGCGCAGGACGGATACCCGCAAGAGGATCAAGGGAAATTCTCCCGCAGGACACCCTGTCTACAGTAATTCTTCCTGTCGGGACGGGGGTGAGGGCGGCCTTCCGCCGGAAAGACCGGGGCGGTGGCCGGGTGGAAGCCGGAGCGGGGATCAGACCAGGGGCTTCACCAGGAGCTCGAAGCGGAGGTCGTCGCGCCGGGGCAGCCCGAAGCGCTCGTCGCCGTACGGGAAGGGGCTCGTCTCGCCGGTGCGCCGGTAGCCGCGCCGCTCGTACCAGGCGATCAGCTCCTCGCGAACGGTGATCACCGTCATGTGCATCTCGCGGACGTCCCACAGCTCGCGCACCCGCCGCTCGGCCTCGGCGATGATCAGCTTGCCGAGCCCGGCGCCCTGGAGTTCGGGACGGACCGCGAACATCCCGAAGTAGGCGGCCCCGCCCCGGTGCTCCAGCTGGCAGCAGGCGACCACGGCGCCGTCCCGCTCCACCAGCAGCAGCACGCTGCCCGGGGCGGTGATCACGGCGGCCACGCCCTCGGGGTCGGTGCGGCGGCCGTCCAGGATGTCCGCCTCGGTGGTCCAGCCGGCCCGGCTGGCGTCGCCCCGGTAGGCCGACTCGACGAGCGCCACCACGACGGGCACGTCGTCGAGGACCGCCGCCCGGTAGGCGACGGCCCCGGTCCCCGGGCTCGCGGCGGTCTCGGGAACGGGCGTGGCGGTGTCCATCGTGCGGGGCTCCCCTCGGGCGCGGGCGATCGGCGTGCGCGATCGCCCCGAGCCTAACGCGCGCCGCCGCACTCCCCCTCGTACGCCTGTGCGCTCCCGTACGCCCGCGTGCGCACGGCCGGCGGCGGGCAGCCCTCCCTGCGGGGACCGAGTCGAGGGGGAGGTGTGCCGTGCACGGACCGGCCCTGTCCGGATGGCTGCTCGTCGCGCTCTGCGCGGCGGTCGGCGCCTACTGCCTGCTGCGGATGCGGGCCTGCGCGGGCGAGGAGCGGCGGGCGGCGCGCGCGGAGGCCGTGATGGGCTTCGGGATGGCCGCGATGGCGCTGCCCGCGGCGGTCCTCGCCCCGCCGTCCTGGAGCTGGGCGGGGTACGCGGCGCTGTTCGGCGCGGTCGCGGCGGCGGACCTGGCCGCGGCCCGGCGCGACCCGCACCGGCTGCACCACGCCGTCGGCTCGCTCGCGATGGTCTACATGGCGCTGGCCATGGCCCCGGCGGCCGGGGCGCGGGGGGAGCACGCGGCGCACGCCGCCATGGCGGGCGCGGCCGGCGGGATCCCCGTGCTCACCGGCGGACTGCTGCTCTACCACGCGGTGTACGTGCTCCGCACCGGCGCCCGGCTCGTCCCGGTCGCCGGAGCGTCGCGCGCCGCCGTCGCGGTGGCGGGAGGCTCCGGCGCGGCGGTGGCGGCGGGGGGCGGGGGAAGACCCGGGTGGGCGACCCGGCCGGAACTGACCCTGGTCTGCCGGCTCTCGATGGGACTGGCGATGCTGGCGATGCTGAGCACTCTCTGAGTCCCTTTCACCGCACGGCCGTTCGGTACTTCCCGCGGTGAAACGTGGCGTGCGTCACTTGCCGGGTGAGGGCATACCCCCAGGGAGCACCCCGCTCATACGCTGACGGCATGTCGGTCTCCCTCGCACTGCTCCTGCTCGGCGTCCTGACCTCCCTCACCGCCCCCCGGCTGCTCGCCCGGGCCGACTGGGTGGAGCGAGAACCGGTCGTCGCGCTCTGGGTGTGGCAGTGCGTGGTGGCGGCCGTGCTGGTCAGCTTCGCGCTCTCGATGACCTTCAGCGCCGCCGCCGCGTGGCAGGCCGTCCGGGGCCAGGTCTTCGCCCCCGCGCCGCGCGCCGTGGTCGACGCGTACGCCCTCTCCACCGACGGCGGCCCCTGGTCGGCGGTGCTCGCGGTGGTCCTCGCCGCCGGTGGGCTCTGGTCCGGCGCGATGCTCGGCCGGGAGATCGGCCTGGCCCGGGCCCGCCGCCGGCAGCGCCGCGCGGACCTGCTGGTCCGGGCGCCGCGGCTGCCCGGCGAGGAGGCGGCCGGGGGGCGGCTCGTCGTCCTGGAGGGCGAGCGGCCCGACGCCTGGCTGCTGCCCGGCGCCACGCCCCGGCTGGTCGTCACCACGGCCGCCCTGCGGCGCCTCAAGGGCCGCCAGCTGGACGCCCTGCTCGCCCACGAGCAGGGCCACGCGCGGGCCCGGCACGACTGGCTGCGGCACTGCTCCGGCGCGCTGGCCGCCGGTTTCCCCGGCATCCCGGTCTTCGCCGCCTTCCGTGAGGAGATGCACCGGCTGGTGGAGCTGGCCGCCGACGACGTCGCCTCGCGCCGCTTCGGGCGGCTCACCATCGCGCTCGCCCTGGTGGAACTGAACGAGGAGCGCGGGGTGTTCGGCCCGGCGGGCGGCGGTCCGGCCGCCGGGCTCTCCCGGCGGGTGGACCGGCTGCTGACCGCCGCGCCCCGGCTGGCCCCCTCGCACCGGCTGCGGCTGACCGCGACGGCGGCCCTGGTCCCCGCCGTCCCGGTGGTCGTCGCCCTCTTCCCCGGCCTGACCGCGCTCGGCTAGCGCGGTGGCGCTCCGGAGTGCGGACCCGGCCGCCCCGGCCCGTGCCGGTGTTGCGCGCGGAGGTCCGGCGCGGTCCGTCCGGCAGGATCGTGGAATGCGTACTTCCGCCGTGGTGTCCGGGGGCCTGGCCCTGCTGCTGCTCGTCCTGGTGGAGGCCGGCTGGCCGCCGCTGCTCGACGCCGACCGCGCGATCGACGGGGCCCTGCACCGGCACGCCCTGGCCCACCCGGGCCTCACCCACCTCAACCGGGTGCTGACCGACTGGGTGTGGGACCCGTGGACGCTGCGCCTGCTGGCCCTCGTCGTCGCCGTGCTGCTCGTCCGCGCGGGGTGGCGGCGGCTCGCGCTCTGGCTGGGCGCGGCCTGCCTGCTGGCGGCCGGGGTGCAGCAGGGGCTGAAGGCCCTGGTGGACCGGCCCCGGCCGGTCTGGCGGGACCCGGTGGACTCGGCGTCGTACGCCGCCTTCCCGTCCGGGCACGCGATGACGGCGATGGTCGTCCTGGGGCTGCTGCTGTGGGTCTTCTCGCTCGTCGGGCGCGAGCCGTGGCGGGGCTGGGGCACGGCGGCCGGGGTGGCGGTGGTCTCGGTGCTCGGGGTCGGCTGGACCCGGCTCTACCTGGGCGTGCACTGGCCGTCGGACGTGCTGGCGGGGTGGCTGCTGGGCTGGTGCTGCGTGGTCGCCGCGATCGAGACGTACCGCTGGAGCCTGGTCCGCCGGCCGCTGCCGCCGCGTGCGCCGCTGCCCGGCCCCGGCAGGAGCCCGGCGGGGAAACCGGGCGGGGAATGACGACGCCGCCCTGCCTGGACGATCCCCCGTGTCGCCCAGGCACGACGGCCTCCTCGCCGTCGCACCTCGGGGGTGGTCCGGCGAGCCACGCTGAGTATATTGGCCGAGAGCCAGTCAACGCAGGAGCCCAGCATGACGCCGCGTAGCCCATCGGTCAACGAAGAGCTTCGCCGGCGTTCGCGCGAGCGGATCCTGGAGGCCACCGCGGAGCTCGTCGCGCGGGACGGCTACGAGGCCACCACCCTCGGCGACATCGCCGAGCGGGCCGGGGTGGCGCGCGGTCTGGTCTCGTACTACTTCCCCGGCAAGCGGCAGCTGCTCCAGGCGGCCGTGCACCGGATGATGCACCTGCGGCTGGCCGGGGCGCTGGAGCGCGAGCCGCGCACGGAGGACGGCGCGGAGCGGCTGGCGCGGGCGATCGACGCGATCCTGGGACTGGCGGTGGAGCGGCCGACGCTCATGCGCACCCACATGGCGGTGATCCTCCAGGACGACGGCTTCGTGCAGTGCGAGGAGCAGCGGCGGCTGGCGGAGCTGCTGCGGGACACCGTGGAGCGGTTCGGCTCTCCGGACGTGGGCCGGGACTATCCGCTGCTGCGGGCGCTGCTGATGGGCGCGGTGGTGGCGGTGCTGCTGCCGGGGGCGCCGATGCCGATGGCACGGCTGCGCGCGGAGCTGTTCCACCGGTACGGGCTGGCGTGGGAGAGCGGCGTGCCGCCGGACGGGGGTCCGCCCGACGGCATGCCGTGACGTTTCCTCAGATCATCGGCGCCGGTCGAAGTAGTCCGGCTGCGTCTGGACGTTCAGCTCGTCCATCCTGATCCGCTTGGCGGGGTCGGTGCGCTTGTCGGAGATCTTCAGGACGTCGAGGCCCTTGGCGATGTCGTTCGAGTAGATGTGGCCGTTGTAGTAGTAGGCGGACCAGGAGCCGCCGACCGAGAGGGTGGTGGCGGAGAGCGGGCCGCGCTCGAAGTAGCCGATCTCCTTCGGGCGGGAGGAGTCGGTGAAGTCCCAGACGGAGACGCCGCCCTGGTACCACGCCTGGACCATGAGGTCCTTGCCCTTGACCGGGATCAGCGAGCCGTTGTGGGCGACGCAGTTCTCGGTGTCGGCCTGGTGGCGCGGGATCTTGAAGTAGCTGCGGAAGACCAGCTTGCGCTTGTCGCCCTTGCCTCTGATGTCGTAGATGCCGTTGGCGCCCCGGTTCGGCCCGACGGTCGCGTTGCAGGTGGCGCCGCCACCGCCGCCGAGCTCGTCGGTGAAGACGACCTTCCTGGCCTTCTGGTTGAAGGTCGCGGAGTGCCAGAAGGCGAAGTTGACGTTGTCCTGGACCCGGTCGATCACCCGGGGGCGCTCGGGGTCGGAGACGTCGAAGAGGATGCCGTCGCCCATGCAGGCGCCGGCGGCGAGGTCCTGCTCGGGCAGGACGGTGATGTCGTGGCAGCCGGTGGTCTTGGAGACGCCCGGGTTGGTGGGCGCGCCGGGGTTGCCGCCGCCGTCGGGGCCCTCACCGGGGAAGAGGACGGGGAAGCCGACGACCTTCGCCCGCTGCGGCTCGGCGCGCGGCACCTTGATGACCGAGATGCCGTCGTGCGGCGGCAGGCAGTCGGGGAAGGCGGCGCTGGGCGAGTACGAGGAGACGTACACGTACACGTCGTCGCGCTTCGGCAGGAGCGTGTGGGTGTGGGAGCCGCAGGCGGTCTCGACGGAGGCGACGTACTTCGGGTTCGCGATGTCGCTGATGTCGAAGATCTTCATGCCCTCCCAGGACTCCTTGACCGAGGCGGGCTGCGTCGTGCTGGCGCACGAGTCGTCGCTGCGGGAGGAGTCGGTGGAGAGGAAGAGGAGGTTCCCGGAGACGGAGATGTCGTTCTGGGAGCCGGGGCAGAGCACCTGGACGACGCTCCTGGGGGCCTTCGGGTCGCTGATGTCGAAGATCCGGAAGCCGTCGTAGTTGCCGGCGAAGGCGTACCGGCCCTGGAAGGCGAGGTCCGTGTTGAGGCTCTTGAGGGCGTCGCTCGGGACGTTGGCGAGGTGCTCGATGTTGGAACTGCGGACGATCTCGTCGACGCCGGGTATCTCGCCGGCACGCATCTCGGAGCGGGTCTCGGCGGCTTGGGCGGCCGAGACGGGGGCCGGGGCCCGTTCGTCTCCGGGGTCGGGGGTGGCGACGGCCGTTCCGGTGGCGAGCAGGGCGGCCAGCAGGCCGGCCGCGGCGGTGGCCGCTCCCAGGCGTCTGATCCGGGACCGCGGGCTGAGCGGGGTATGCAACGAAGTCACTCCGTCCTCGGTGGTTTCCGTTCAATGCTGAACGGTGTGGGACCCCGGCAGTATGTTCCTTGGCATGCACATCCCAACAGATGGCAACACAGATGTCATGAACGAATCCGCTCGACTCCCCCGCAAGAAGTGCTAGGAACGGCCCCTGTGACCGCACATCCCCCTGGAGGTACCGTTGTTGACCACCCCTCGGCGCCCCGTCGCCGTCGCCGCCCTCGCCGCGCTGGCCGTCCTCGCCCTGGGCGCCTGCGAGTCGGAGGGCGGACGGGCCGCACCGGCCCCCTCGGCCTCCGGAGCGGCGTCGGTGGTGGTGCCGGGGAAGCCCGGCGAGCCGGCCCGGCGGGTCTCGCCGGAGGAGGCGAAGAGCCTGCTGCCCGACGAGCGGCCGAACGGCGCGGACTTCCGCTACGTGCAGATGATGATCGTCCACCACCGGCAGGCCCTGACGATGAGCGCGCTCGCCCCCGAGCGGGCCGCGTCGCCGAAGGTCAGGAAGGTGGCGGAGCGGATCGCGGCGGCGCAGCAGCCGGAGATCGGCGCCATGGAGGGCTGGCTCACGGCCAACGGCGGGCCGCGCGAGCAGGGCGGGCACGGGGAGCACGCAATGGCGGGCATGGCGACCGGGGAGCAGCTCGCGCGGCTGCGCGCGGCGAAGGGGGCGGCCTTCGACACGCTGTTCCTGGAGCTGATGGTGGCGCACCATCAGGGCGCGGTGACGATGGCGGCCGAGGTGCTGGGCGAGGGCAACAACGTCCAGGTGGAGGAGATGGCCACCGACGTGATCGCCCAGCAGACGGCCGAGATCAACCGGATGCGGTCGCTGTGAGCCCGGCGGCCGGGTCCCGCGCCGGGTCGCCGTGGCGGGCGGCCTGGGCCTCGGCCGCCGTCAGGACGGTGTCGAGGAGGCCGGGGAAGAGGGCGTCGAGGTCGGCCCGGCGGAGCGCGTTCAGCTTGGCGGTGCCGCGGTAGTCCTGCCGGATCACGCCGGCCTCGCGGAGCACCCGGAAGTGGTGGGTGGAGGTCGACTTGGTGACCGGGAGGACGAAGTGCGAGCAGCTCAGCCCGGTCTCGGCGGCGGCCATCTCGCGCACGATCCGGAGCCGTACGGCGTCCGAGAGCGCGTGCAGCACCGGCTCCAGGCGGATCTCCTCGCGCGCGGGGTGGGCGAGGCGGCGGGGGCGGGCGGGGGTCGTCATGGCGGCGGCTCCACTTCCTCGGGAGGGTCGGTCCCGGACGGGAGCCATTGTACGAGGATCCTCGTAGTTTGACAGATGCCGTACTACGATGGGTATCGTACGAGCATCCCGCCGGGCCCTGCCCTCCCGGCACCCGCCACCGCACCGAAACGGAGTCCGCGATGAGCGCCGCCCTGTTCGAGCCCTACACCCTCCGCTCGCTGACCGTCCCGAACCGCGTCTGGATGGCGCCGATGTGCCAGTACTCGGCGGAGGTCTTCGGGCCGAACGCCGGTGTCGCCGGCGACTGGCACCTCGCCCACTACGGCTCCCGCGCCACCGGCGGCGCCGGGCTCATCCTGGTCGAGGCCACCGCCGTCGCCCCCGAGGGCCGGATCAGCCCCGCCGACCTGGGCCTGTGGAACGACACCCAGACCGAGGGCCTGCGCCGGATCGCCTCCTTCGTCAAGGCGCAGGGCGCCGTCCCCGGCATCCAGATCGCCCATGCCGGGCGCAAAGCGGCCACCCAGCGCCCCTGGCTCGGCCGGGGGCCCGCCCCCGCCGAGGAGCGGTGGCAGCCGGTCGCCCCCAGCGCCGTCCCCTTCGACGAGCACCACCCGGTCCCCACCGAGCTGACCGAGGACGGCATCCGGGAGGTCGTCGGGCAGTTCGCCGACGCGGCCCGCCGCGCCCTGGCCGCCGGCTTCGAGGTCGTCGAGGTGCACGGCGCCCACGGCTACCTGATCGGCGAGTTCCTCTCCCCGCACAGCAACCGCCGCACCGACGCCTACGGCGGCTCCTTCGAGAACCGCACCCGGCTCGCGCTGGAGGTCGTCGACGCGGTCCGCGCCGTCTGGCCCGAGGAACTGCCCGTCTTCTTCCGTATCTCCGCCACCGACTGGCTGGAGGAGGCGGGCTGGACCGCCGACGAGACCGTCCGCTTCGCCGCGCTGCTGCGCGAGCACGGCGTGGACCTCCTCGACGTCTCCACCGGCGGCAACGGCGGCCCCGCCCGCATCCCCGTCGGCCCCGGCTACCAGGTGCCCTTCGCCGCCCGGGTCAAGGCCGAGACCGGCCTCCCGGTCGCCGCCGTCGGCCTCATCACCGAGAGCGCGCAGGCCGAGAAGATCCTCGCCAACGGCGAGGCCGACGCGGTCCTGCTCGGCCGCGAACTGCTCCGCGACGCCTCCTGGCCGCGCCGCGCCGCGCGCGAACTGGGCGCCGCCGTCTCCGCGCCGCCGCAGTACGCCTGGGCGATCTGACGGCGCCCCCGCGCCGGTACGGCCCCCGGGGACACTCCGCGACGGACCGGTCGCGGAGTGTCCCCGGGGGCCGTTGTCAGTGGCCGGGTGCAGACTGGCCCGTATCCGCGACAACGGCGTCCTGGAGGTGGGCACGATGCCCGACGTACTTCTCACCGTGGGCACCCGCAAGGGGCTCTTCATCGGCCGCGGGCGCGGCGGCCACTGGGAGTTCGACGCTCCGCACTTCCCCGCGCAGGCCGTCTACTCGGTGGCGATCGACACCCGGGGAGACGCGCCCCGGCTACTGGTCGGCGGCGACAGCTCCCACTGGGGCCCGTCCGTCTTCCACTCCGACGACCTGGGCCGGAGCTGGACCGAACCGCCCCGGCCCGCCGTCCGCTTCCCGGAGGACACCGGCGCCTCCCTGGAGCGGGTCTGGCAGCTGCACCCCGCCCCGGACCACTCCCCCGGCGTCGTCTACGCGGGCACCGAACCGGCCGCCCTGTTCCGCTCCGAGGACCGCGGGGAGAGCTTCTCGCTCGTCCGCCCGCTCTGGGAGCACCCCACCCGCTCCCGGTGGGTGCCGGGCGGGGGCGGCGAGGCCGTGCACACGGTCGTCACCGACCGCCGCGACGCCGACGCGGTCACCGTCGCCGTCTCCACCGCGGGCGTCTTCCGCAGCCGGGACGGCGGCGCCTCCTGGGACCCGTCCAACCACGGGGTCTCCGCCGTCTTCCTGCCCGACCCCGATCCCGAGTTCGGCCAGTGCGTGCACAAGATCGCGCAGGACGCGGGCGACCTGGACCGGCTGTACCTCCAGAACCACTGGGGCGTCTTCCGCAGCGACGACGCCGGGGCCGCCTGGACCGACATCGGGGCCGGACTCCCCTCCGACTTCGGCTTCGCCGTCGCCGCGCACCCGCACCGGCCCGACACCGCCTACGTCTTCCCCATCGCCGCCGACTCCGACCGCGTCCCGGCCGGCCGGCGCTGCCGCGTCTACCGCACCACCGACGCCGGGGCGAGCTGGGAGCCGCTCACCGAGGGCCTTCCCGAGGGCGACCACTACGGGACGGTGCTGCGCGACGCGCTGTGCACGGACGACGCCGACCCGGCGGGCGTCTACTTCGGCAACCGCAACGGCGAGGTGTACGCGAGCGCCGACGACGGCGACTCCTGGCGGCTGCTCGCCGAGCACCTGCCGGACGTGCTGTGCGTGCGGGCGGCGGTGGTCTGACGCCCCGTCGGCGGCGCGGGGGCTCCGGTCCTTCCGGCTCCCCCGCGCCGCCGCTTCGTCAGGGGAGGCGCCAGTCCACCGGCTCGGCGCCCTGGGCGGCCAGCATCTCGTTGGCCCGGCTGAAGGGGCGGGAGCCGAAGAAGCCCCGGTCGGCGGACATCGGCGAGGGGTGCGCGGACTCCACGGCCGGCAGGTTCCCGAGCAGCGGGCGGGCCCTGCGGGCGTCGGCGCCCCACAGGATCGACACCAGGGGCCTGCCCCGGGCGGCCAGCGCGCGGATCGCCTGCTCGGTCACCTCCTCCCAGCCCTTGCCCCGGTGCGCGCCCGCCTTGCGCGGGGCCGTGGTCAGCGCCCGGTTCAGAAGGAGGACGCCCTGCCGGGTCCACGGCGTCAGGTCGCCGTTCGACGGCCGGGGCAGGCCGAGGTCGGTGTGCATCTCCCGGAAGATGTTCTCCAGGCTCGGGGGCAGCGAACGCACCTCGGGCGCCACCGAGAAGCTGAGCCCCATCGGCATCCCCGGGGTGTGGTACGGGTCCTGACCCACGATCAGCACCCGTACGTCGTCGAAGGGCTGCTGGAAGGCGCGCAGCACGTTCGGCCCCGACGGGAGGTAGGTCCGGCCGGCGGCGATCTCCGCCCGGAGGAAGTCGCCCATCTGTGCCACCCGGCCCGCGACGGGCTCCAGGGCCTTGGCCCAGCCGGGCTCCACCAGTTCGCTCAACGGTCTCGCAGTCACGATCCGTCACTCTACCGGCCCACACCGACAACGCCCCTGCGCGCGGGGGTCCCCCGTCCCGGGCAGGACCTAGACTGCGGCCTCCACAGCCCCCTTCGGTGAGGACGGTCGCAGCGTGGTGTCCGGGAACAGGCACGTCGGCGAGGCGGCCGACGCGGTGGTCGTCGGGATCGACTCGGGCGGTTCGGGACTGCGGGTCGCCCTCGCGCGGGCCTCGGACGGGACGGTGCTCGGCCGGGCGGCCGCGCCCGGCCCCGTGCGGACCGGGCCGGACGGGATCGCCGCCGGTCACTTCCTGGAGTCGGCGCTGCCCGCCGTCGCCGCGCTGCGGGCACGGGTCGCGCCCGGACGGCCGGTGCGCGCCGTCGCCGTGGGCGCCGCCGGGATGGCCACCCTCGGCGCGGAGCTGCGGGCCGTGCTGCCCGGTGCCTTCGCCGACGCCTGGGGGGTGGCGGCGGGGCGGACCGCGCTCGCCGCCGACGCCGTCACCGCCTACGCGGGGGCGCTCGGCGCCCGGCCGGGCGTGGTCGTGGCGGGCGGCACCGGACTGATCGCCCTGGGCACCGACCTGGCCGGCTGGCGCCGTGCCGACGGCTGGGGCCACCTCCTCGGCGACTGCGGCGGCGGCGCGTGGATCGGCCGGGCCGGCCTGGAGGCGGCGCTGCGGGCGCACGACGGGCGGCGCGGGGGCTCGGCGGAGCTGCTGGCGCGGGCGGAGGCGCTGCACGGCCCGGCGGCCGGGCTGCCCGCCGCGCTCTACCCCCGGACGGACCGGCCGGCCGTGCTGGCGGCCTTCGCCCCCGAGGTCGCGGCCTGCGCGGGGCGGGACCCGGTGGCGGCCGGGATCCTGGGGCGGGCCGCCGAGGACATCGCCGACGCCGCCGCGGCGGCCTGCCCGCCGGGCCCGGACCGGGTGGTCGCGCTGACCGGGGGGCTGTTCCGGATGGGCGAGCCGCTGCTGGGTCCGGTGCGGGCCGCGCTCGCCGCGCGGCTGCCCGGGGTCCGTACCGCCGACGCCGCGGGCGACCCGCTGGACGGGGCGGTCGCGCTGGCCGCCGGGCTCGCCGGCGGCTCCGCCCGGTTCCCCGGGGATCCCGCGCTGCTGCGCGTCCTCTGAGGCCGCTCGGACGGCATCGTCGCTGGTGGGGGCGGTGATGGAGGGCCGGTCGGCGTTCCGGGCCGCCTCGGGGCGGACATAACGGGACGGAAGGCGCAGGGCCGTATCTCACCGAACGCTTCCATCCGCAAAGCCAGTAACATGCGGCGCCATGAGCTCCCCCACTGGGCCCGCCAACGGCCTGCCCGTACGAATGCCGCGACCCCGCCCGTCAGGGCGGCACCGCCGCCCCGACCCGGCGGCGGCGCCCGAGGGCGCTCCCGCGCTGGTGCTCGCCGTTCCCGGCGCGCCCTCCGACGCCATACGCGCGCTCGCCGACGAGCTGGTGAGCATCGCCCGGTCCGAGCTGCCCGGCCTGGAGGCCGCGGTCGGTTTCGTGGACGGCGACGGCGAGCGGTTCCCGACCCTCGCCGGTGTGCTGACCTCCGCCTCCGAGCTGCGCGAGGAGCGGTACCGGATCGCCGTCGCGGCCGGCCGCGAGGTCGGGGCCCCCGAGGGCCCGGCCGCGATCGTCGTGCCGCTGCTCGCCGGTCCGGACAGCGCCGTGATGCGCCAGGTCCGCCAGGCGATCATGGACAGCGGCAACACCGCCGAGCTGACCGACGTCCTCGGCCCGCACCCGCTGCTCGCCGAGGCGCTGCACGTGCGCCTGTCCGAGGCCGGGCTCGCCCGCGCCGACCGCGCCCGGCTGTTCACCGTCGCGACCGCCGCGGACGGCATCGTCCTGGCCACGGTCGGCGGCGAGGAGGCCGTGCAGGCCGCCGGCATCACGGGCATGCTGCTCGCCGCCCGGCTCGCCGTGCCGGTGATGGCCGCCGCGCTCGACCAGGAGGGTTCGATCGCCTCCGTCGCCGAGCAGCTGCGCGCCGCCGGTTCGGTGCAGCTGGCGCTGGCCCCGTACCTGATCGGCCCGGAGCTGGCCGAGGGCCTGCTCGACGAGGCGTCGAAGGAGGCCGGCTGCCCGGCGGCCGAGGCGCTGGGCGCCTACCCGGCCCTGGGCAAGCTGGTGGCCTCGCAGTACGCGGCCGTGCTCGGCCTCCCGCAGCAGCAGGGCGCCCCGGCGCACTGACCGCACGCGGCCTCGCACGGCCTCATGCGGCCTCATGCGGCCTCATGCGGCCTCATGCGGCCTCATGCGGCCTCATACGGAGGGGCCCGTACCGGAGATCCGGTACGGGCCCTTCGGCGTGTGCGGGCGGGTCAGCCGAAGACGACGCAGGTGACCGCCGGGACCGGGACGGAGCCGGCCCGGACCGGGCGGCCGGTCTCCCGGTCCACGTCGAACCAGGTGACGTCGCCGGAGCGCTCGTTGGCCGCGTACAGCCGCCGCCCGGAGGGGTCGAGGGCGAGGTCGCGGGGCCAGGCGCCGCCGCAGGGGACGGTGGCGGAGCGGATCGCCTCGTCGCCCTCCGGGGAGAGGACGAGGACGGCGATGGTGTCGGTGCCGCGCACGGCCACCCACAGGAAGCGCCCGTCGGGCGCGACGACGACGGCCGAGGGGTGGGCGGGGGTCGCGCTGCCGGTGCCGACGAGCGGGATCTCCGCCAGCGGGGTCAGCTCGCCCCGGCCGGCGTCCCAGCGGCAGACGGTGACGGCGGGCTCCAGCTCGCCCACGACGTAGGCGTGGCCGCCGTCCGGGTGGAAGGCCAGGTGGCGGGGGCCGTAGCCGGGCCGCAGGGCGATCTCCCGGTGGAGGCTCAGGGCGCCGGTGGCCGGGTCGAGGGCGCAGACGCGGACGGAGTCGGTGCCGAGGTCCACGCTGACCGCCCAGCGGCCGCTGGGGTCGGGGAGGACCTGGTGGGCGTGCGGCTCGGCCTGCCGGTCGGCGACCGGGCCGGAGCCCTCGTGCCGCAGGACCGCGGCGGCGGGGCCGGGGGTGCCGTCCTCGGCGAGCGGCAGCGCGGAGACGCTGCCGGAGGTGTAGTTGGCGGTGAGGAGGTGGCCGCCAGCGAGCGCCAGGTGGGTGGGGCCTGCGCCGTCCACCGGGACGGGCGCGCCGAGCGGCCGGGGCTCGGGGCCGGTGGCGAGGGCGGCGACGGCGCCCGGCGCGGTCTCGGAGACCGCGTACAGCACGCCGTCGGCCAGGGCCAGGTAGGAGGGGTCGGCGACGGCGTCGGTGCCGCCGGTGACGGTGAGGGCCCCGGTGGCCGGGTCGACGTCGGCGGCGAGCACGCCGCGGCCGCCCGCCGAGGTGAAGGATCCGAGGTAGGCGCGCACGCGTCCCGGCTCGTTCCCGCGCGTCTCGTCTGTCCCGCCCACGGCGCCTCCCGCCCCCGGGCCGGTCACCGCGACCGGCCTTCTCGGGGGCGACGTTAGCAGGCGGTCTAGACCAAGTTCGATCAGGTGGGGCGGGAGCGCGCCGCGGTGTCGGTCAGGGGCGGACCAGGAGGGAGCCGGGCGGGGTGCGGAGGGGTTCGTCGAGGGCCGCGAGGAGCCGTTCCAGGCCGCTGACGTGGCCGAGGGCCGCCGGGGCCGGGTGCGGCACGGCCTCGGGCGCGGCCGCCGGGACGGCCGGTTCGGGGGTACGGGAGGAGGTGAGGCGCTCGACGGCCGCCTCGACCCGCCAGCAGGCGGCGGCGAGCCGGGCGTCGTGGCTGGCGTCCGGGTCGGCGGCGACGGCCGCCAGGCCGCGCACCTCGGCGGCGCACTCGTCGAGCAGGGCGAGGACCCGGCGGGCCCGGTCCTTGCGGCCGCGGAAGGGGGCGAGGGGGTGGACCAGCGGGGCGAGGGAGAGCCGGACCCGGCCGAGGACCAGGTCGAGCTCGGCGACGTGCGGGCGCGGGTCGGCGGCCCCGTCGCCGGCCAGCCGCCGCTCGGAGGCGGCGGTGGCGGCGTGCAGCGCGCGCAGGGCGCGCTGGATCCAGGCGTCGTTCACGGCGTGGGTGGTGACCGGCAGGATCAGCAGCACGGCGAGGACGGCGGCGAGGGCGCCGACGGCGGTCTCCTCCAGGCGCAGCACGAGGAGCGCCGGGTCGAGGACGCCGAGGAGCCCGTACAGCAGCCCGGCCATCACGGTCACCGCGAGCATCATCCAGCTGTAGGAGAGGGGCGCGGTGTAGAAGATCCCGAAGACGCAGACGGCGACCAGGACGGCGGTGGGCAGCGGGGCGCCGTGCAGCGGGAGCGCGACGAGCATGCCGACGGCGATGCCGAGGAGGGTGCCGAGGAAGCGGCGGAAGCCGCGGACCAGGGTCTCGCCCCGGGAGACGGTGTTCACGAAGATCCACCAGGTGGTGCCGACGGCCCAGTACCAGCGGTCCTCGGAGAGGACCTGGCCGATGCCGAGCGCCAGCGCGCAGGCGGCGGTGGCCTGGACGGCCTGCCGGGTGGTGATGCGGGCGAGACCGGTGCCGGGCAGTGGGGCGGGCGCGGCGGGCGGCGGGGTGCGCCGCTCGATCGGCCACAGGGCGAAGCGCACGGTCCCGGCCGCCGCGAGGGCGATGCCGACGGCCGCGTACAGCTCGGGGAGCTGGCCGGGGACGGCGTGCAGGAACTGGGTGCTGAAGAAGTTCATGAAGGCGAAGATGCCGAGCGCGTGGCCGCGCGGGCCCCAGCGCCGGGCGTAGACGCCGCCGAGGACGACCAGCAGGAAGGCGGCGTCGCGGGCGAGCGGGTGGCCGTGCAGCAGGGTGGCCAGGGCCAGCACGGGGAAGCCGGCGAGCGGCAGCAGCAGGGTGGTGACGGCCTGTCCCCGGACGGTGGCGTCGGTGACGGTGAACAGGGCGAGCAGCGCCGCGAGTCCTCCGGTGATCGACGCGGTCAGGGAGAAGCCGGACAGTTCCGCGACCGCGACCGCGAGCGCGATGCCGAGCACCGCGCGCAGTCCGGTCCGCAGCCGGAGGAGCCCCGGGTCCGGAGCCACGAACATCCTCTTCACGGCGGTCGGCCGCCCCCTTGTCTCGCTGCTCGCCCGCCGTGCGCCCGCCCCGGGGGTGGTGGGGCGCGCACGGACACGACGAAGGCGCCGCGGTCCGGGGGGCCTCGTCGCCGTCCCGGCGCTGCGGCGCCGAAATCATCTGGATGCACACAGGAGAACACCGATCGGGCGCTTGGCTCAAATCGTGCGTGAAAGCCTGTGCCATTGGCCCGGTCCCGGCGGTTTCGACCGGCCCGTTCGCGGGCCGATGGACCACGGTCAGCCGACGGCGGTCCGGCGGGCCGGGAGCGCGGGGGCGCCGCGCAGCAGGGCGGCGAGCGCGGTGTGGCCGCGCCGTTCGGCGTGTTCCAGGGCGGTGGCGCCGTACGGGTCGCCCAGGCGGGGGTCGGCACCGGCGGCGAGCAGCAGCGCGACGACCTTCTGGTGGGCGGGGCCGCCGTCGCCGAGGATGACGGCCTCCAGGAGGGCGGTCCAGCCGAGGTCGTTGACGTGGTCGACGTCGACGGCGGTGTCCCGCAGCACGGCCCGCACGTAGGGGACGTGGCCGCGCTCGGCGGCGGGGATGAGGCTGGTGCCGCCGAAGCGGTTGGTGAGCGCCGGGTCGGGGCCGGGGTCGGCGGCGAGCAGGACGCGCGCCATGGCGACGCTGCCGGTGACGCCGGTGACCAGCCACGGGGTGTCGTGCCGGGCGTCGCAGGCGTTGACGTCGGCACCGGCGGCGACGAGCGCGCGGGCGGTCTCGACGTGGTCGCCGAGGACGGCGAGCAGCAGCGGGGAGCGCAGTTCCTCGTCACGGGCCTCGGTCCGGGCGCCGTCGGCGAGCGCCGCGCGCACCCCGTCGGCGTCGCCCCGGCGGGCGGCGGCGAGGAGCCGGTGGCGGGGTGCGGTGGTCACGGCGGTCTCCTCTGGGTCGGAGGCGGACGGAGGCGGGGAAGCGGGAGGGGCCCCGGGGAAGGGGGCCGTACCGGGGACGCGTCTGACGGGGGTGTACGCCCCCGGTACGGGTCCGGTGGTGTCCAGGCCGGGCGTGACCGGACACCACCGGGGTGGGGGTGCCGCTCGCCGGTGTTACTTGGCGAGGGAGGCGACGCCGGCCCGGGCGAACTTCTCGTCGAGGTCGCCGGAGGGGGCGCCCGCGACGCCGATGCCCGCGATCGGGGCGCCCTTGGCGGTGACCGGGGCGCCGCCGCCGAGGAAGAGGGTGCCGGGGATGTCCTTCAGGGTCGGAGCGTTCGTCAGGCGCTTGGCCAGCTCCGAGGTGGGGGCGTTCCAGGAGACGGCGGTGAACGCCTTCTTCTCGGCGGCCTCGTAGGACTGCGGGCCCGCGCCGTCGCCGCGCATCGTGAGGATGGTGTTGCCGTTGCGGTCCACGATCGCCACGGAGACGCGCTGGTTCTCCTTCTTCGCCGCGTCCAGCGTCGCCTGAGCGGCCTTCGTCGCCGCCTCGATCGTCAGGTGGGTGGAGTCGAAGGTGTTCTTGTTCTTCGCGTCGGCCTTCACCACCGCCGCCGGAGCGGCGGCCGGGGCGGAGGCGGAGGCGGAGACGGCGCCGAAGGTGCCGGCGGTCAGGACGGCCGCGACGGTGGCACCGAGGACGAGCTTCTTCTTCATGACGACTCCCGAGAGATCGAGGCGGACCCGTGCGGTCCGGCGGAGGGGGGCGGTTCCTTCGTTCTGCCTCCATCCTGGGCCCGGCTCCGGGGCCGCCCGGTCGGCCCGGCGGATGGACGTGCGGCCCCGCCCGGCGGACCGCGGGGTCAACCGATCGGACGACCCCCACCGGTCCGGGAGCGGGGTAGGCGCGCGGGGAGGACGGGGGTCGCGCTCCGTGGCGGCGGGCCGGTCCGCGCTGGTCAGCGCCGGGTACGGCGGGTGCGAAGGGGCCGTCCGCGCTGGGTACAGTCGGGACCGTTCCGGCGGATCGCCCTGCCGGGCGGACGAACAACGCCGGGCGCGCCCCGGCGGGCACGGAGAGGCCGGCACGCCATGGCGGTGGACGCACTCGACACCCGCATCCTGCGGCTCCTGATCGAGCAGCCGCGCACCAGTGTGCGGGAGTACGCGCGGATCCTGGGCGTGGCCAGGGGAACCGTACAGGCCCGCATCGACCGGCTCGAACGCGACGGGGTGATCACCGGCACCGGGCCGGTCCTCTCCCCCGCCGCGCTCGGGCACCCGGTGCTGGCCTTCGTGCACGTGGAGGTCACCCAGGGCCACCTCGACGAGGTCGGCGACGCGCTGGCCTCGGTGCCGGAGATCGTCGAGGCGTTCTCCATCACCGGCGGCGGCGACCTGCTGACCCGGGTGGTCGCCCGGGACGCGGGGCACCTGGAGGACGTCATCCAGCGGCTCATCCAGCTCCCGGGCGTGGTCCGCACCCGTACCGAGATCGCGCTGCGCGAGCGCGTCGCGCACCGGATGCTGCCGCTGGTGGAGTCGGTGGCGCGGGGCGAGGAGCGGCGGCCGGGGGCCGGGTCCGCGCACCGGTGAACCGGCGGGCGGGGTCCGTACGTTCCCCTGCTGTGACGGCGACTACGGCACCGGGAGCGGGGGTTCGCGGTGCGGACAGGTAACCCGGGTGCGGGGAAGGGGTGTTCATGGCAGGGTCGGACGGTCCGCCCACCCCTCCCCTTCCCGTACCGGAGCCGTTCATGACGCCGCCCGCCCGCCTCGCCCCGCTCCTCGCCCAGTTCGACTTCGCCCGGCAGCGGCTGTCGGAACGGCTGGCCGGACCGGTGGCGCACAGCGGCAACGGCACGGGCGTGCCGGTCGGCCCGCTGACCGACGACGAGTACCTGTGGGAGCCGGGGCCGGGCTGCTGGTCGGTGCGGCGGCGGGCCGACGGGCCGGGAGCGGCCGCGGAGCTGCTCACCGGGGCCGGGGCGTGGGGCCGGGACGCCGCCCCGTATCCGCACCCGGTGCCGCCGCCGTTCACCACCCTGGCCTGGCGGCTCTCCCACCTCACCGAGATGCTCGTGCTGCGCGCCGACCACACCACCGGCACCCGGAGCCTGACCCGGGACGACCACCGCACGCCGGGGGACGCGGCGACGGCCGTCGCCGACTTCGACGCGGCGGCGGAGGCGTGGCGCGCGGCGCTGCTGTCGGCCGACGACGCGGCCCTCGACACGGTCGGGCTGTGCTCCTATCCGCACGGCGGCGACCCGGAGGAGCCGTTCGTCGAGATCGTGTGGTGGATGAACCAGGAACTCCTGCACCACGGTGCCGAGATCGCCCTCCTGCGCGACCTGTACGGGCTCCGCCGCGCCCCGCGGCCCTGAGGGGCCGGGCGGCCCCCGCGCCTCAGGAGGTCGCGCGGGCGAGGACGAGGGCGACGTCGTCCTGCGCCGGGTCCACCAGGAGCCGGGCCAAGACCTCGTCGCAGACCTCCTCCAGCGGTCCGTCGGCCCGGCCGAGCGCGAGGCCGAGGCGGCGCATGCCCTCGTCGAGGTCGCGGCCCCGCGCCTCGATCAGGCCGTCCGTGTAGAGGACGAGCAACCCGCCCGGGCCGAGCGGGAGTTCCTCCGCGACGAAGTCGTGGGCGCCGGTGCCGAGCGGGGTGCCGGGCGATCCCTGGAGGAAGGAGACCGTCCCGTCGGGGGTGACGACGGCGGGCGGCGGGTGCCCGGCGCGGGCGAGGGTCCAGCTTCCGGCGGACGGGGAGCGGACGGCGTACAGACAGGTCGCCATGGTGTCCTCGCCGAGGTCGGAGACGACGGCGTCGAGGGAGCGCAGCATCTCGGCGGGCGGGATGTCGTGGCGGGCCAGGGTCCTCACGGCGGTGCGCAGCTGGCCCATGACGGCCGCCGCGTGGATGCCGTGGCCCATCACGTCGCCGATGACCAGCGCGGTGCGGTCGCCGGGCAGGGCGATGACGTCGAACCAGTCGCCGCCGACGTCGTGGGCGCTGGCGGGCAGGTAGCGGCCGGTGAGTTCGAGGCCGGTGACGGCGGGCAGTTCGCTGTTGGTGAGGCTGCGCTGGAGGGCGAGCGCGGCGGCCCGCTGGGTGGTGTAGAGCCGGGCGTTGTCGATGTTGAGGGCGGCGCGGGCGACGACCTCGTCGATGAGCACGGCGTCCTGGTCGTCGAGGGGTTCGCGGGTCTTGAGCCGGGTGACGGTGACGGCGCCGAGGACCTGGCCGCGGGCGACGAGCGGCACCGTCCGGGCCGAGCCGAAGCGGGTGGACAGGTAGGCGCGCAGGGAGGCGGCGGCCCGGCCGGGGAAGAGGAGCGGGATGTCCTCGTCGCCGAGGAAGGTGGGCCGGCCGTCGAGGACGATGCGCTCGTACGCGGAACCGGCGGGGAGCTGGAAGGTCTGGCCGGGCGCGAGCAGCGGGCTCGGCGGCTGGGGGTCGGGGAAGACGGCGGCGATGCGGCGCAGCAGTCCCTGGGAGGAGGCGGCGGGGTCGTCGGGTTCCAGGACGGATTCCAGCATCTGCACGTCGGCGGAGTCGCAGAGCTGCGGGACGAGGAAGCGGACCACCTCCTCGGCGGTCTGCCGCAGGTCGAGGGTGGTGCCGATGCGGGCGCCGGCCTCGGCGAGCAGGGCGAAGCGGTGCCGGGCCCGCTCGACCTCGATGTGCGCCTCCTGGCCCTCGGTGATGTCGACGAGGGAGGCGATGAGGCCGAGGGGGCGGTCGGCGGGACCGGGGGCGCCGGGGCGGGTGCCGCGGTCGATCAGGGGGGCGTAGGAGCAGGACCAGATGTGGTCGCGGCCGGGGTCGGCGGAGGTCCGGCCGACCCGGCGGGCGTCGACGACGGGCGTGCCGGAGTCGAGGACCTGCCGCATCAGGGACTCCAGGACGACGGCGTTGACGTCGGGGACGACCTCGGTGAGCCGGCGGCCGACGTGGGCGGCGGCGGAGACGCCGTTCATCCGGGCCAGGGCGTCGTTGACCCGCAGGAAGCGCAGGTCGGGGCCGAGCAGGGCGAGCCCTATGGGCGACTGGGTGAAGAGGCTCTCCATGGCGGCGAGGTTCTCGCGCATCCGCAGGACCTCGGAGGTCTCCACGGCGATGAGCATGGCGCCGGGCCGGCCGGCGGGGTCGGCGGCGGGCACGATCCACATCTCCATGGGGACGGTGTGGCCGTCGCGGTGGCGGACCGGGAGGGTGCCGACGATGGTCTCGCCGGCCTGGACGCGGCGGGTGAGGCCGTCGGCGAGCTCCCGGTTCCCCTCGGGGGCCAGGAGCGGGGTGGCGGGCAGGCCGAGGACGTGCTCGGGCCGGTGGCCGAGGAGGTCCTGGGCGGCGAGCGACCACTCGACGATCCGCCCCTCGGCGTCCTCGCGCCAGAGGGCGATGGGCAGGAGTTCGCGGAGCACGCTCGCGTCCCCGACGACCGCGCGGGGCGGCTGCGGGACCCTGCTCGGCGACGACTGCTGTGCGTCCACGGATGACCTACGCCTCGGCCAGGCCCCGGAAGGGGCATTACCTACCGAATCACCCTATCCGAGGAGCCGTCGGGGGGCTTGCGCGGTGCGTCCGATCGGCCGATCCGCCGGCCGGGCGCACCGCGGCGGGATCAGAAGGCGAAGACGGCCCCGGTGCGGGCGGCGAGCTCGCAGCCGTTCCCGTACGTACGGGAGAAGGAGACCGGCCGGCCGCGCCAGACGCCCTCGGCGCGGACCTCGACGGGGTCGTACAGGAGGACGCAGGCGGCGGTGGACTCGCGGTCGACCCGGCCGCCGGAGGCGTCCAGGTCGGCGCAGGCGTCCGCGGCGCGGGGGTGGTCTCCGGCGGGCGGGTCGCAGCGGAGGCTGACGGTCCGGCCCGCCGGGGCGGCGGGGGCAAGGCCGTCCGCCGGAAGGGCGGTGGTACGGGGGCCGGGGGCGGCGACCGTGAGCGTCAGCCGGGTGGCGGCGGGGCCGTCCGGGACCGGGAGGACGGGTCCGGCGGGAGCCGGGAGGACGGCGGCGATGACGTCCGGGAGGTCGGTGCCCCCGGCGTCGGCGGCGGCCGGGAGCGCGGGGGCGGCGAGCAGGAGGGCGGCCGCCAGGGCGGTCAGGGTACGTGTCTTCACGACCGGGCCAACGAGCCGGACGGACGGCGGTCACCGGACCGGGAGGCGACGGCGGGCGGCGGCGGCCGGCGGGCCGGGAGGGGCGGTGGCCACGGGGCCGGGAGCGGCGGGGCACCCCGGACCGGGCGGACGGCGGGCGGCGGGCCGGGAAACGCGAGGGCCACCGGACCGGGAGGGCGGCGGGCGGCGGGCGGCGAGGAGCGACGATCACCGTCCCGGAAGCGGGTGGTCGCGGGGCTGGGAACGATCTCCATCCCCTCCGCGTTATACCCCCTACGGGTATCCAGAGGAGGAACGCATGACCACGACCAGCACCCGCCGGCTGCCGGCGCTCACCCCCGACCTGGCCCAGGGCCGGGCCCGCGAACTGCTCGCGGACATCGTCGAACGGCACGGTTCGGCGGGCGAGATGGTCTCCACGATGGCCAACTCCCCCGCGATGATCGAGGGATACCTCAGCCTGTCCCGGGCGATGAAGCGGGTGAAGATCCCCCGCGCGCTCAGCGAGAAGCTGTCGCTCGCGGTCCAGGAGTGGATCGGCTGCGGCACCTGCCGCGAGGCGCACGAGGCGGCGGGGCGGGCGGCCGGGCTGACCGACTCCGACATCGCCCTGGCCCGCCAGGGCACCTCCACCGACCCCCGCGAGGCGGCCCTGATCGCCCTCGCCCTCAAGGTCCTCGCCGAACCGGGCGCGCTCGACGACTCCGACGTCGCCGGGGTCCGGGCGCACGGCTGGAGCGACCGGGTGATCGCCGAGGTCGTCGGCGTGGTCAGCCTCAACCTGCTGACCGGCGCCTTCAACCTGCTGGCGGGCATCCAGCCGGAGCCCTCCGGGGACTAACGGACGGCCAGGTCCTTCTCCAGGAGGGCGAAGGACTTCGGGGGGCCGCCGGGCTGGGGCTTGCCCGTCTTGTGGCCGACCAGGCGGTAGCCGGCCGTCTCGTAGTAGGCGGTGAGGCGCGGGTTGGCGGCCAGGCAGTCGAGGCGGACGCGGGTGCGGCCGGTCTCGGCGGTGCGGCGCTCGGCGGCGGCGAGGAGGAGGCGGCCGGTGCCGGGCGGGGCCGTGCGGTGGTCGGTCATCAGCCGGTGGACGTACCCGGCGACGGGCGGCCGGGCGCCCCACGCGGCCTCGTCCTCCCACCACAGCTCCCAGGCCCCGGCGGTGCGCCCGCCGGTCTCGGCGAGCCAGACCTCGCCGTGCGCCATGACCCGGCGGAAGTGGTCCTCGCCGAGTTCGCCGGGCCGCCACTGGCCCGTGACGCCCCGGTCGAGCATCCAGCGGGCGGCGTCGTCGCGGAGCCGGACGAGGGTGGCGAGGTCGGCCTCGGCGGCCGGGCGGAAGCGGAGCGTGGTCACCCGGCGGATCCTCGCACACCCGTGCGGGCGGGGGCGGTGAAGGTCACGGCGGCGGCCGGGACGGTGACCTCCGCGTCGGAGCCGAGCGAGTAGGCGGCGACGCGGGAGACCACCGCCGCCGGGACGGCGTCGCTGACGCCGGGGACCGCCGGGCAGTCCTGGGTGGCGTGGGCGTCGTGCGGCACCACGACCCGGTGGCCCCGGTCCAGGGCCGTACGGGCGGTGGCGCGGACGCACATCTCCGACATGACCCCGCAGACGGCGACGGCCCGGCTGCCGTGGCCGTCCAGGAGGGCGCCGAGACCGGTGTCCCGGAAGCCGTCGTCGTGCGGCTTGCGGACCACCGTCTCGGCCGGGCCGGGGACCACCGCGTGGTGCAGTTCCCAGCCGGGGGTGTGCGGCTCGTCCTCGGCTCCGGGCGGCCCGTCGTTCTGGAGGTGGACGACGAGCGCGCCGGCGGCGCGGGCGCGCGCGATCAGGTCGGCGGTGCGGTCGGCCAGCCGGTCCGCGCCGGGCACCGCGCCCGGTCCGGTGACGAAGGCCGACTGGACGTCGACGAC
Organism: Streptomyces termitum; assembly: GCF_014650175.1. Taxonomy (GTDB): domain Bacteria; phylum Actinomycetota; class Actinomycetes; order Streptomycetales; family Streptomycetaceae; genus Streptomyces; species Streptomyces termitum. Next base: position 184,666 of record NZ_BMUL01000007.1, on the reverse strand, counting down.
GAGGAGGGTGTCCACGGGCGGGGGCGTCTGCGCGGTCATCCGCCCATCATCACGCGCCCGGCCCGGCCGGTCCACGCGTTTCCCGGGCCGCCCGGCCGCCCCGTGGCGCGGGGCCGTCAGAGGGGGTGGTCGGCCCCGGCGCGGGAGCAGGACGCCCAGGGGGCGGCGGGCAGGGCGCGCAGGGCGGGTTCGGGCCGCAGGAGGTCGCCGAGGTCGGTGAGCCGGACCAGGCGCAGGAACCAGGTCTGGTCGCCGACGAGTTGCCAGTGCGCGCCGCGCGCGCGGACGCCCCGGGCGCAGTGGGCGAGCAGGCCGAGGCCGGTGGCGTCGCAGAAGCCGAGGGGCCGGACGTCGAGGGCCAGGGCGGCGGATTCGCGGACGAGCGCGTCGAGTTCGGGCCTCAGGTGGCGGACCAGGACGAGGTCCAGCTCGCCGCGGAGCACGGCGACGGTCAGACCGCCGGCCGACCGGACGGCGAGATGGGGGTCATGACGGGGGATCAGCTGCATCGGACGCTCCCCAGGAACGGGACCAGTGTCAGGTCGAGCGTGGCCGCCGCCGCCACGGCAGGGACGTTTCGCCTCCGCCTCAGTCACCTGAATCGGTGAACCCATGGCCGAAGGTGCCCCGGACGCCCGTACGAGAAGCCCCGCCGCGCCCGAGTCCCCGTTCGGTCCCGGCCCTGGTGAGCCCCCTCCGCGCCCCGCCCGGTCCCGTTCACCCCCCGCTCGGCGCCCCGAACCACCGCTCCAGCCGGTCCCGCAGCTCCGCCGGGTCCTCGCCGACCCAGACGACGTGCCCGTCCGGCCGCAGCAGGGCCGCCGGCACGTCCGGCCCGGCCGCCCCGGCGACCGGCTCGACCCGGTCCTCCCAGCCCGCCGCCGAGAGCGTGCCGGTGCGGTCCAGGAGCAGTCCGCGCCCGGTGCGCGCCCGCTCGTACAGGCGGCCCTCCTTCACCGGGACGTCCCGCAGCCGCCGGCCGAGCAGCGGATGCCCCTCCCCGCAGTCGTACCGCACGCCGATCGCGGTGATCTTCTCGATGAGGTACGTGTTCACCTCCTCGAAGCCGACCAGCTCCGCCATGAGGCGGCGGACGGCCCGCGCGCCCGGTTCGAGGGAGAGCAGCTCCATCTGGGCGCGGGTGTTGTCGAGGACGGCCTCGGCGACCGGGCGCCGCTCGGAGCCGTACGTGTCGAGGAGCCCCTCCGGGGCGCGTCCCGCGACCTCGGCCGCCAGCTTCCAGCCCAGGTTGAAGGCGTCCTGGATGCCGAGGTTGAGGCCCTGGCCGCCGGTCGGCGGGTGGATGTGGGCGGCGTCCCCGGCGAGCAGCACCCGGCCCGCGCGGTACGTCTCCGCCAGCCGGGTCGCGTCGCCGAAGCGGGACAGCCAGCGCGGCGCGTGGACCCCGAAGTCGGTGCCCGCGACCGCCCGCAGCCGCTCGCGCAGCTCCTCCAGGGTGGGCGGCGTGCGGTCCCCCGCCACCCCGGCGGCGGGCACGATCACCCGGTGCAGGCCGTCCTCGCCCAGCGGCATCAGGCCGAAGCGGAGCTGGGTCCTGCGGACCTCGGCCATCACCGGCACGACCTCCTCCCACGGGACGCCGATCCGCGCCTCGGCGATCAGCGTCTCGTGGCGCGCGGGCTCGCCGGGGAAGCCGATCCCGGCCAGGGCGCGGACGGTGCTGCGGCCGCCGTCGCAGCCGACCAGCCAGCGGGCGCGCAGCCGGGTGCCGTCGGCGAGTTCCGCCGTCACGCCCTCCGCGTCCTGGACGAGGCCGGTCAGTCCGGTGCCGCGCCGGATCTCCGCGCCGGTCTCGCGGGCGTGCTCCTCCAGCAGTTCCTCGGTGACGTTCTGCGGGATGCCGAGGACGTACGAGTGGGCGGTGTCCAGGTCCTCGGGCCAGTGGGTGCCGAGTCCGGCGAAGAAGCCGCCGACCCGGTGCCGCTTCCCCCGGGCCAGGAAGCGGTCGAGGAGCCCGCGCTGGTCCATCACCTCGATGCTGCGCACGTGCAGGCCCAGCGCGCGGCTGTGCCCGCTCGGCGCGGCGTCCCGTTCCAGGACGAGCGGCCGGGCGCCCCCGAGGCGCAGTTCGGCCGCGAGCATGAGCCCCGTCGGGCCGCCGCCGACCACCAGGACGTCGGCGTCGATACCGGCATCGGACATGGGATCTCCCCCTTGGTTCTCGCTGTACGGCCGCCGATTGTGCGCCCGGTGGGGGGCCTTGCCGCAAGGCCCCCCACCGGAGGTACGTTTGAGGGGGGGAGAGGAGGGGGGCGCTCCCCGGTCAGGTGCGCAGTTCCCTCGCCTCGAACCGGCCTTCGCCGAGGACCAGGACGAAGGTGACCTGCTGGCCCTCGGAGAGGGAGCGGACGCCGCCCTCGATGTCCTCGGCCCGGAAGTGGACCGGTTCCTCGGAGCCCGCGGGCAGTACGAAGCCGTAGCCGGCGCGGCGGTTGAAGGACTGCACGAATCCGGTGGTGCGGTTGTCCATGGCGACCTCCCTCGCTCCGGGCGCGCGCGGCGCCCCCACCGGATCTGTACCCCGTACGGGGCCGTCCCGCCATCCGGGGCCGCCCGGACGGGGGACCCCGGGGACTCAGAAGACGGAGAGGCCGGTGAGGGTGGTGAAGCGGTCGAGGGCGGCGACGCCGGCGACCGAGTTGCCGCGCGCGTCGAGGCCGGGGCTCCACACGCACAGGGTGCAGGTGCCGGGTACGACGGCGACGATCCCGCCGCCGACGCCGCTCTTGCCGGGCAGGCCCACCCGGTGGGCGAACTCGCCCGCCGCGTCGTAGGTGCCGCAGGTGAGCATGACGGCGTTGACCTGCTTGGCCCGGCTGCGGCTGAGCAGCCGGCTGCCGTCGGCGCGCAGGCCGTGCCGGGCGAGGAAGCCGGTGGCGACGGCGAGGTCGGCGCAGGACGCCTCGATCGCGCACTGCCGGAAGTACTCGCGCAGGAGGACCGGGACGGGGGTGGTGATGTTGCCGTACGAGGCCATGAAGTGGGCCAGGGCCGCGTTGCGGTCGCCGTGCTCGGCCTCGGAGGCGGCGACGTCCCGGTCGCTGCCGAGGCGGTCGTCGCCGCTCTCCTCGCGCAGGAAGCGCAGCAGCCGGCCGGAGGCGTCGCCGGTCAGCCGGTGCAGGCGGTCGGTGACGACGAGGGCGCCCGCGTTGATGAAGGGATTGCGGGGGATGCCGTTCTCGTACTCCAGCTGGACGAGGGAGTTGAAGGGGTTGCCGGAGGGCTCGCGGCCGACGTGCTCCCACAGGGCGTCGCCCTCCTCGGCGAGGACCAGCGCGAGGGTGAAGACCTTGGTGAGGGACTGCGCGGAGAACGGGCGCCGCCACTCCCCCACCCCGTGGACGGTACCGTCGAGCTCCGCCACGGCCATGCCGAACGCCCCCGGGTCGACGGCGGCGAGGGCGGGGATGTAGTCGGCGGGGCGGCCCCGGTCGGCGAGCGCCCCGATCTCCTGCGCGATCCGTTCGAGGACGGGCTGGAAGGCGTGCGTCACGCCCCCATCATGGGCCCGGCGGCCCCGGGACCGCCGGGTGGAGGGGGCCGCGCGGGGGTGCCGGCCGCACAACCGGCACCCCCGCGCGGCCCCCGGAGGGGTCACCCGGCGACGCGGGCCATCCACTCCTCGACCTCGGCGGAGGTGCGGGGCAGTCCGGCGGAGAGGTTCTCGTGGCCGTCCTCGGTGACCAGCAGGTCGTCCTCGATGCGGACGCCGATGCCGCGCCACTCGGCGGGGACGGTCAGGTCGTCGGGCTGGAAGTAGAGGCCGGGCTCGACGGTGAGGACCATGCCCGGCTCCAGGACGCCGTCGACGTACTCCTCGTTGCGCGCGGAGGCGCAGTCGTGGACGTCGAGGCCGAGCATGTGGCCGGTGCCGGCCATGGTGAAGCGGCGCTGGAGGCCGAGCTCGTACGCGCGGTCGACCGGGCCCTCGATGAAGCCCCACTCCACCAGCTGGGCGGCCAGGTGGCGCTGGGCCGCCTCGTGGAAGGCGCGGTAGGGGGCGCCGGGCTTCACCGCGTCGAAGCCGGCCTGCTGGGCGGCGTACACGGCGTCGTACGCCGTGCGCTGGACGTCGGTGAAGGTGCCGCTGATGGGGAGGGTGCGGGTGACGTCGGCGGTGTAGAGGGAGTGGGTCTCCACGCCCGCGTCGAGGAGGAGCAGCTCGCCGGGGCGGACCGGGCCGTCGTTGGAGGTCCAGTGCATGATCGTGGCGTGGTCGCCGGCGGCGCAGATGGAGCCGTAGCCGACGGAGTTGCCCTCCAGGCGGGCGCGGCGGAAGAAGGTGCCCTCGATCCACCGCTCGGAGGTGGCGACGGCGGTCGACAGGTCGCCGACGGCGTCGGTGAAGCCGCGGACGGTGGAGTCGACGGCCTTGCGGAGTTCGCCGATCTCCCAGGCGTCCTTGACCAGGCGCAGCTCGCTGAGGGCGTCCTCCAGCTCGGTGTCGCGCTCCTCGTCGGTGGTGAGGACCGCCTCCAGGGCGGCGTCGACGCCGCGCAGGATCCGGGTGGGGACGCCGGCGCCGGCGGCCAGGTGGGCGGGGAGCTCGCGGACGTCGCGGCAGGCCAGGCCGAGGACGCGCTCGGCCTCGGCGAGGGAGAGCCGGCGGCCCATCCACAGTTCGGCGGTGTAGCCGATCCAGAAGGTGTCGTCGTCGCGGCCGTCGCGCGGCAGGACGTAGCCGTACGCGTCGTGGCCGCCGCCCTCGCGGGGCTCCAGGACGAGGGCGCAGTCGCGGGCCTGGTCGCCGGTCATGTGGACGTAGGCGGAGTGCGGCCGGAAGGGGTAGGTGTCGTCGTTCGAGCGGACCTTGAGGTTGCCGGACGGGATCACCAGGCGCTCGCCGGGGAAGCGCGCGGAGAGCGCCTCGCGGCGGGCGGCGGCGTACGGCGCCTGCTCGGAGGGGGTCAGGTCGTGCCGTTCGGTGTCGGCCCAGCCGGTGCGCATGAGCGCGGAGAGCTCCGGGGAGATCCCGTCGTACAGGCCGTTCTTGCGACCCTTCGCCACGTCGTGCTCCTTCGTCTGGTTCGTCGGGGGTGTCCCGTGCCGCCGGTCGTCGGCGGCCCACGGACCGTAGCCCGGCGCGGAACGCGGTGGGGCCGGGGAGTGCCAGTGGCACGGATCGGACACCGGGGTGGTCGCGGCGGGGTCAGAATGGGGGCATGGCGAACGCGAGACTGGGCGAGGCGCTGCGGCTCCTGGGGCTCGGCGGGGATGCGGCGGGGGTGTACCTGACGCTCCTGGAGCGGGCCCCGGCGCCGCTGCGGGAGGTCGGCGCGGCGGCCGGTCTGGACGGGCCCGCGCTGGCGGCGGCGTACGGGGAGCTGGTCGACGCGGGGCTGGCGAGTCCGGTGGTGGACGCGGGCGACACGGTGGCGCCGGTGCCGCCGGCGGCGGGCCTGGAGATCCTGGGGCGGCACCGGGCGGCGGAGCTGGACGAGTCGCGGATCACGGTGGGCGGCGCGTTCGAGTCGTTCCGGCGGCAGCGGCTGGCCGCGTACAACGACGACCTGGTGGAGGTGGTGACCGGGGAGGCGATCGGGCCCCGGATGCGGCAGGCGTGGGCGAGCGCCCGGCACCGGATCCGACAGCTGGACTCACCGCCGTACTTCCCGATCGACGGGTCGACCGACGACGCGCTGGCCACCCTGGCGCGGGGGGTCGTCCAGCGGGTGGTGTACTCGCGGGCCTCGCTGGAGCAGCCGGGGCACCTGGAGGAGTCGATCGAGCGGGTGGTGGCGGCCGGCGAGCAGGCGCGGGTGCTGCCGTCGGTGCCGGTGAAGCTGGTGATCATCGACGACGCGTACGCGCTGGTCTCGCTGTCGATCAGGGAGGCGGACGTGCACAACACGATGCTGGTGGTGCAGCCGTGCGGACTGCTGTCGGCGCTGGTGGCGCTCTTCGAGCAGTCGTGGCGGGAGGCGCTGCCCCTGCACGGCCGCACCGCGCTCCCGGGCGGCCTCGCGCCGGCCGACCGGCGGCTGCTGTGGCTGCTGGCCGGGGGCGCGGCGGACGAGGTGATCGCCCGGGAGATCGGGGTCAGCCGCCGCACCCTCTTCCGCCGGATCCAGGTCCTGATGGCCCGGCTGGGCGCGGGGAACCGGTTCCAGCTGGCGCTCCAGGCGCAGCGGCACGGCTGGCTCTGAGTCCTCCCTTACTTCCCGGTGAGGCGGGTGCGCAGGAAGGTGTAGACGAGGGCCTGGTTGCGGGCGGCCTGCGCGTTGTCGGTGGCGCCCGCGTGGCCGCCGCCGGTGTTCTCGTGGAAGAGGACGGGGTGGCCCAGCGCGCGCAGCCGGGCCGCCGCCTTGCGGGCGTGGCCGGGGTGGACCCGGTCGTCGCGGGTGGAGGTGGTGAGCAGGACGGGCGGGTAGGCCGCGGCGGGCTCGATGCGGTGGTACGGGGAGAGGTCGAGCAGGTGCGGCAGGTCGGCCTCGTCGTCGGGGTCGCCGTACTCGGCGATCCAGGAGGCCCCGGCGAGGAGCTTGTGGAAGCGGGTCATGTCGAGCAGCGGCACCTGGCAGACGATCGCGCCGAACAGCTCGGGGTAGCGGGTGAGCATGGCGCCCATGAGGAGGCCGCCGTTGCTGCCGCCGGAGGCGCCGAGCAGGCCGGGGGTGGTGATACCGCGGGCGACGAGGTCCCGGGCGACGGCGGCGAAGTCCTCGAAGGCGCGGTGCCGGTGGGCGCCGAGCGCGGCCTGGTGCCAGGCGGGGCCGTACTCGCCGCCGCCGCGGATGTTGGCGATGACGTACGTGCCGCCGGTCTCCAGCCAGCCGCGGCCGGTGAGCGCCGCGTAGCCCGGGGTGAGGGAGACCTCGAAGCCGCCGTAGCCGTAGAGGAGGGTGGGGCCGGGTTCCCGGGCGGCGCCGTCGGTCCGGTCGGGGCCGATGACGAAGTACGGGACGCGGGTGCCGTCCTCGGAGGTGGCGAAGGACTGCTCGACGGTGAGTCCTTCGGCGTCGAAGCGGGCGGGGGCCTGGCGCAGGACCTCGGTGTCGCCGCCGATGGTGCCCCGGGTGAGGGTGGAGGGCTGGAGGAAGCCGGAGACGTCGAGGAAGTACTCGTCGGAGGCGTCGGGTTCGGTGTCGGTGACGGTGACCGCCGACAGCGGGGGCACGTCGGCGAGCGGGGCCCGCGACCAGCCGCCCTCGGGGAGCGGGGTGAGGACCTCGATGCGGGTGCTGACGTCCCGCATGGTCTCCAGGACCAGGTGGTGGCGGGTCCAGGAGTGGCCGGCGAGCGCGGTCCGCTCGTCGGGGGTGAAGAGGGCCTCGGCGGTGCGGTCGCCGGCGAGGAAGGCGTCGAGGCCGAAGGCGAGGAGGGAGCCGGCGGGGTGGCCGAGCCAGGGCGACTTGGGGGTGACGAGGAGGTGCCGGCGGTGGGCGTGGACGTCGGCGTCCTCGGGGACCTCGATCCGGACGAGGGTGTCGTCGGCGGTGAGGAGGTGGGTCTCGCTGCGGTAGAAGTCGAGGGAGCGGCCGACGAAGGCGCGCTCGTGGCCGGGGGTGTCGTCGTACCAGCCCCAGGCGGAGACGTCGGCGGCCTCGCCCTCGAAGACGGTGACGGCCTCGGCGAGCGGGGTGCCGCGCCGCCAGCGGCGGACGGTGCGGGGGTAGCCGGAGTCGGTGAGGGAGCCGGGGCCGTGGTCGGTGCCGATGAAGACGGTGTCGTCGTCGATCCAGTCGATGCTGGTCTTCGCCTCGGGGACGGTGAAGCCGTCGGCGACGAAGGAGCGGGTGGGCAGGTCGAACTCGCGGACCACGACGGCGTCGCCGCCGTCGCGGGAGAGGGAGATCAGGGCCCGGTCGCGGGCGGGGCGCCGCACCTGGGCCCCGGCCCACACCCACTTCTCGTCCTCGGCCGCGGCGAGCGCGTCGAGGTCGAGGAGGACGTCCCACTCGGGGGCGTCCTTGCGGTACTGCTCCAGGGTGGTGCGCCGCCAGACGCCGCGCACGTGGTCGGCGTCCTGCCAGAAGTTGTAGAGGTGCGGGCCGCGGCGGGTGGTGTACGGGATGCGGTCGACGGCGTCGAGCACTTCGCGCAGGCGGTCGGCGAGGGCGTCGAAGCCGGGGGCGGTGGCGAGCTCCGCCTCGGTCTCGGCGTTCCGCTCGGCCACCCAGGCGAGGGCGTCCTCGCCGTCGACGTCTTCCAGCCACAGGTACGGGTCTTCTCGGTTCACGCGGGCCATTGTCCCCCGGTCCGGGCGGTTCCCGGAGGGCCGTCCGGACCGGGGCGGCGGGTCAGTCGGCGACCATCTTGTGGACGACCTTCCCGTCGGCGTCGACGGCGAGGTAGCCGGTGGCGGAGTACTCGTTGGTGCGGTAGACGAGGAGGGTGGGGCGGTTCTCGTTGAAGGTCCAGCGGTTGACGATCATGTACCGGTTGAAGGGCTCCTCGACCTTGAGCTCGCGGTCGGCGCGCTTCATCAGCGCGGGCAGGTCGTCCCAGGGCATCCGGGTGGGGTCGAAGGGCTGCTGGTCGGCCTGGGAGGAGCTGATGGTGCCGCCGACGCCCTGGCGGCTGACCTCGCCGTCCCGGTACTGGTAGCGGTCGTAGGTCTTGGCCCCCTGCCGGGTGGGGATCTCGGCGATGGCGTACTCGTCGTAGACGTACATCGCCTTGACGGTGGAGGTGCCGGTGGCCTCCTTGAAGGCGGCGATGGTGGTGCGCATGCCGGCCGGGGTGAGGAGGGAGCCGCCGGGGGTGGCGGGGGCCTTCGTGGTCCCGCCGGGGGTGGCGGCGGGGGTCCGGGTGCCGGTGGCGGGCGGGGCGGAGGCGCCGGTGCGGCCCTTCGCGTCGTTCCCTCCGTCGCCGCCGTCGCCGCCGTCGCCCAGGGGCAGGAACCGGCTGCCGAAGAACACGACGCAGGCGGCGAGCACGAGGCCCCCGGCGACGGCGGCGAGCCTGCGGCGCCCGGTCAGGGGGGCGCGACCGGCCGGGGTGGGGGCGGTGGCGGGGTGGGCGTACGGGTGGGGCGGGGCGGCCGGGTAGGGCACGGGGCCGGTGAGCGGCGGCCCGAAGCCCGCGGGGGCGGGGACGGCGTCGGCGGGGACGGCGGGCGGGATCGCGTCGGCGGGGGCGGTACGGGGGTCGGCGGGGGTCCTGGGGTCGGCGGCGGCCGGGGCGGTGCCGGTGGCGGCCTCGGCGAGGAGGCGGTCGAGGAGTTCGCCGTCGGGGCGCTGGGCGGGGTCGCGGACCAGGAGCCGGGTGAGGACGGGGCCGAGGGCGCCGGAGCGGACCGGCGGCGGGATCGGGTCGTCGAGGACGGCGACGACGGTGGCGAGGCTGGTGGCGCGGCGCAGCGGGTGGTGGCCCTCGGTCGCCACGTACAGGAGCATGCCGAGGGACCACAGGTCGGAGGCCGGGTTGCCCTCCTCGCCGCGGATCCGTTCGGGGGCGATGAACTCGGCGGAGCCGATGAGGTCGCCGGAGGCGGTGAGCCGGGAGGTGGCCTCTTCGAGGACGGCGATGCCGAAGTCGGTGAGGACGGCGCCGCCGCCGGCCCGCAGCAGCACGTTGGCGGGTTTGACGTCGCGGTGGTGGATGCCCGCGGCGTGGGCGGCGCGCAGGGCGCCGAGGACCTGCCGGCCGAGGACGATGGCCTCGGGGACGGGCAGCGGACCGGCGGCGAGCCGGTCGGCGACCGAGTTGCCCTCGACGAGCTCCATGACGATCCACGGGGCCGAGCCGTCGGCGGGCTCGACGATGTGGTGGACGGTCACCACGTGCGGGTGCGACAGCCGGGCGAGGGCGCGGGCCTCGCGGACCGCGCGGGTGCGCAGCTGGGCCGTCAGGCCGGGGTGGGCGTCCTCGTCGGCGGGGTCGGGCGGGCGGACCTCCTTGAGGGCGACGTCCCGGTCGAGGGCGATGTCGCGGGCCCGCCACACGGTGCCCATGCCGCCGCTGCCGAGACGGGATATCAGCCGGAACCGTCCGTCGACGAGGGGTCTGCCGTCGTCGTCACTCGTGCTCATGAGCGATCATCGTAGGGCTCCCCGGTGACAACCGGGGTCCGGGCGGGCGGGCCGCCCGGACCGGCGGGGTCAGGGCTTCATCTCGTACGCCCCCGCGAGGGCTTCGACGCGCTCCCAGACGCGGGCGGAGCGGGCCCCGTCGGTGACGGGGCGGCGGACCGCGCCGAGCGCCCACTCCTGCTGGGCGGGGGTGGCGGAGTCCTTGCCGTGGAGTTCGACGGCGTGGCCGGAGAAGTCGCGGACGAGGACGGCGAACAGCTCGTCGAGGACGTCGTCGTCGAGGCCGGTGAGGGCGGCCTGCTCCAGGACGAGCTGGGCGTGGACGACGAGGGCGAAGAGCTGGCCGACGGCGAGGAGCAGGTCGAGGTCGCGGCCCTGGTCCTCGCCGGGGGCGGCGGTGCGGACGAAGTCGCAGAGGGCGTCGGCCTGTTCGCGGAAGCGGGCGACGTTCGGGAGCCGGTCGTACGCGTCGAAGGCGGGGCGCCAGTCGTGGAAGCGGACGGAGCCGAGGCCGCGGGCGGGGCCCTGGCGGAAGAGGAAGGCGTCGTCGGCGGCGTCGAGGCGGGTGGGGACGGGCTCGTGGGCGACGGGGGCGAGGAGGTGGTTGCCCATGAACTTGAGGATGAGGGCGAGGTTGACGTGGACCGTGCCCTCCAGCTTGGGCAGGCCGCGGATCTCGACGGCCGCCTGGGCGAAGTAGGTGTCCTTCTCGAAGCCCTTGGCGGCGATGACGTCCCAGAGGAGGTCGATGACCTTCTCGCCCTCGGTGGTCACCTTCATCTTCGTCATGGGGTTGAAGAGGAGGTAGCGGCGGTCGTCGGGGCCGGCGGTGCGGAAGTAGTCGACGGCGCGGTCGCTGAAGAGCTTCATGCCGGCGAGCCGGACGTAGGCGTCGGTGAGTTCGCGGCGCACGTGCGGGAAGGCGGTGACGGGGCGGCCGTAGAGGACCCGGTGGTGGGCGTGGGTGACGGCCTCGTACATCGCGTGTTCGCAGATGCCGATGGAGGCGGTGCAGAGGTTGAACTTGCCGACGTTGACGGTGTTGAGGGCGGCGTCGAAGGCGGCGCGGCCGGTGTGCAGGACGTCGGCGGCGGCGACCGGGTGGTCCTCCAGGCGGAACTCGCTGACGAACTTCGAGGAGTCGACGACGTTCTTGACGAGGTGGTAGGAGGGGGCGCGGCTGTCGGCGGCGAAGAAGACGTAGCCGTCGGGGCCCTCGACGTCGGTGCGGCGGCCGAAGACGGAGACGAGTCCGGCGGCGTTGCCGTTGCCGATGTAGTACTTGGAGCCGGTGGCGCGGAAGCCGCCCTCGCCGTCGGGGGTGAGCAGCATGTCGGTGGAGTAGATGTCGGCGCCGTGGGTCTTCTCGGAGAGGCCGAAGGCGAACACCTCGCCCTGGTCGAGGAGGGCGGCGGCGCGGGCGCGGGCGGCGGCGTTGTCGCTCTGCCAGACGGGGCCGAGGCCGAGGACGGTGACCTGCCAGGCGTACCAGTAGTCGAGTCCGTAGAAGCCGAGGACCTCGTTGAGGGCGGCGATGCGGGCGGTGTCCCAGCGCTTGTCGGGGTGGCCGGCGGCCTCGGCGGCGGGGGTGAGGAAGGTGGCGAAGAGGTTCTCCCGCGCCGCGAAGGCGAGGAAGTCGCCGAGCCAGGCGCGGGTGCGGTAGTCCTCGATGATCCGGCGCTTGCCGCGCGCCTCGAACCAGTCGACGGTGGCGCGCAGCAGCCTGCGGGTCTCGGGGTCGAAGTGCGCGGGGTCGTAGGTGCGGGGGTTGAGGAGCGGCGCGTCGGCCATGGGGGTACCGCCTGAGGGGTGAGGGTGGGATGGGGGTGGGGCCGGTTCAGAACCGGCGGAGGGTGGCGAGGACGTCGTCGAGCCAGCCGATCATCATGCGCTCGTAGGCGATGCCGCCCCGCAGGACGGCGTGCTGGAGCTCGCGCTCGGCGTCGGGCGGCGTGCCGTCGGCGGGCCGCGGGGGGAAGTCCCGCTCCTCGCCGGAGAGGTAGTGGGCGAGCCGGTCGGTGTGGGCCCGCCGGTGGCGTTCGACCTCGCGGACGAGTCCGGCGGGGTCGTCGAAGGCGGCGCCCCGGATCTTCACGGCGAGGTCGTGCCGGACGCTCTCGGGTTCGATCGGCTCGTGCAGCCAGGAGGCGAGGGCCGCGCGCCCGAGGTCGGCGACGGAGTACTCCCTCTTGTCCGGCCGCCCCTGCTGGGCCACTTCCCGCGCGTCGACCCAGCCGTCGGTCTCCATGCGCTTGAGGACGCGGTAGATCTGCTGGTGGGTGGCGGTCCAGAAGTAGCCGATGGACCGCTCGAAGCGGCGCGCCAGCTCGTATCCGGAGCCGGGCTTCTCCAGCAGGGAGACGAGGATCGCGTGTTCGAGCGCCATGCCCCCGATCCTGCTATGCAACGGGTTGCATAGCAAGGCGGGCGGCGGTGAGACACGCCTCACGGCGCGTCGGCCGCCGGGCGCGCCATCGGGTCGGACGGTCCGGAAGGCCGGGGCGAACGCCCCGGCCCGAGGGCGGCGGGGGCGCGTCAGGACCGCGTGAAGACCGTCGTGGCGGCGGTGTGTCCGGGGGCGGGTCCGGCCTACAGTCGCGGCATGAGCCGACCCGACGGGCGGATGCCCGCCGACCAGCGCGTCCGGCGCCTCTCGACGGCGCTCGGCGCGGGCGCGCTCCTCGCGGGCACGTCCGGGGCGCTGACCGGCAGCATGTGGCTCCTCGGCGTGGGCGCGTGGCTGCTCATCGGAGCCGTACTCCTGGAACTCGTCTACCGGCCCTGAGGACGTGCGACGGTCCGCTCCGGGGTCGGGCGTCAGGCGGCGCGGGCGACGAGGAGCGGCTGGAAGAAGCCCGTCTCCTCGGGGAAGCGCCATCGCGCGCCGGTGAACCCGGCCCCGGCGGCGAGGGCGGCGAGCCGGTCGCGGCCGAGTGCCCAGTAGGTGGCGCGGCGGACCCGGACCCGCCACTCCTCCCCCGCGCCGTCCGCACCGCCCGTCCCGGGTTCCGGCAGGAGCTGGAAGTGCTCCAGGTCGTAGTGCTCGCCGTCGTCGTGCCAGTGCCACAGCTGGAAGCCGACGGTCCGGCCCCCTCCCCCGGCCTCCTGGTGGACCTGCGGCGGGGTGGAGGCGGGCCGGTCGCGGAGCAGTTCGTCGTAGGGGCGGGTGCTGACGAGGAGCAGGCCGCCGGGGCGCAGGACGCGGCGCATCTCGGCGAGGGCGGCGCGCACGTCCGCCTCCGTCAGGAGGTGGGGCAGCGAGTTGTCCGCGCAGACGACGGCGTCGAAGCCGCCGACGGGGAAGGGGAGGCGCCGCATGTCGGCGGCGGCCGTGCGCAGGACGGCACCCCGGCGCGCGGCCTCGCGGGCGGCGCGGGCGGCGGCGCGCGGGCTGAGGTCGGTCCCGACGACGCGGTGTCCGCGCAGGGCCAGGCCGACGGCCTGGGTGCCGATGCCGCACGAGCAGTCGAGCACCGTCGCGGGCTCCGGTCCGACGAGGGCGTCGAGGGCCGCGCCCTGGCGGCGCAGGCTCGCGTCCCAGTCGGCGTAGAGGCGGTGGTAGTCGTCGGCCAGGTCCTCGTAGAAGCGCGCCGCGGACGTCTCGGTCATGGGGCGAGCCTACGGGGCGGGGCGCGGGTGCCGAACACCCCGGGGAACGGCCGGTGCCGGAGTCCCAGCAGGACATCCCTTACCGGTGTCGGCGGCACCAAACACACACGAACCCCACGATGCAATAACGTTCGGCGAGCGGTTCGACACAGAGAGAGACTGTTACGTCGTCGTTATGGAGCGAGGGTCTGGACAGGTTTGCCCCTGTTCACACCCCTCGATCGGGGACCTGATCCACTTTCCGGGCCACCGGGGCGCCGCGTCGCATAACACGGGCACCCCGTCCTCCGTAACCCCTCAGGCCCAGGCAGTTCGTCTTTTCGCTGGGTAGCTTCGGCGCCCATGACCACCACAGCTCACACGACCCTCGCCCGGAGCGAAGCGGCGGATCTGCCCGAGGGGTGGACCCTCGGCCGCCCGGAGGTGGCGGACGGGGCGCAACTCTGGCGGCTGGCGCGGGAGTCCGAGGTCCTCGACGTCAACTCCTCGTACAGCTACCTGCTCTGGTGCCGGGACTTCGCCGACACCTCCGTCGTCGTCCGCGACGGGCGGGGCCGGGCGGTGGGCTTCGTGACGGGCTACCTGCGGCCCGACGCCCCCCGGACGCTGCTGGTGTGGCAGGTCGCGGTGGACGCCTCGCACCGGGGGCGCGGGATCGCCGGCACGCTGCTCGACGCGCTCTCCCGGCGGGTGGCCGGCGCGCACGGGATCGACGCCGTCGAGACGACGATCACGCCCGGCAACACCGCCTCCGAGCGCCTCTTCGACGCCTTCGCCCGGCGTCACGGCGCCCGCGTCGACCGCGCGGTCCTCTTCCCCGCCGCCGCCTTCCCGGGCGACTCCCACGACGCCGAGGTCCTGCACCGCATCGCGCCGCTGTCCTTCTGACGGCGCCCTTCCCCCCTGTCTTTCCTTCCCGCCTTTCTCCTTCCCCTTCTTCTTCCGCGTCCTCACGCACTGGAGACCCGTATGACGCTCATCGCCGAGACCCCGCCGTCCGTCTTCGAGACCGTCGAGTCCGAGGTCCGCAGCTACTGCCGGTCCTGGCCCACCGTCTTCGAGAAGGCCACCGGGAGCCGTCTGTACGACGAGCACGGGCGCCCCTTCCTCGACTTCTTCGCGGGCGCGGGCTCGCTCAACTACGGCCACAACAACCCCGCCCTCAAGCGGCCGCTCCTCGACTACCTGGGCGGCGACGGCATCACCCACGGCCTCGACATGTCGACGACCGCGAAACGCCGCTTCCTGGAGACCTTCCAGGAGACCGTCCTGGAGCCGCGCGGCCTGCCCTACAAGGTGATGTTCCCCGGCCCGACCGGCACCAACGCGGTCGAGGCGGCCCTCAAGCTGGCCCGGAAGGTCACCGGCCGCAAGACGGTCGTCTCCTTCACCAACGCCTTCCACGGCATGTCGCTGGGCTCCCTCGCCCTCACCGGGAACGCCGTCAAGCGGGCCGGCGCGGGCGTGCCGCTGACCCACACCACCCAGATGCCGTACGACCGCTACCTCGGCGGCCGGCTCCCGGACTTCCTGTGGTTCGAGCGGCTCCTGGAGGACTCCGGCTCCGGCCTCGACCACCCGGCCGCCGTGATCGTCGAGACGGTGCAGGGCGAGGGCGGCGTCAACGTGGCCCGCGCCGAGTGGCTGCGCGGCCTCGCCGACCTGTGCCGCCGCCGCGACATGCTGCTCATCGTCGACGACATCCAGATGGGCTGCGGCCGGACCGGCGACTTCTTCTCCTTCGAGGAGGCCGGCGTCACCCCCGACATCGTCACCCTCTCCAAGTCGATCAGCGGCTACGGACTGCCCATGTCCCTCTGCCTCTTCCGCGACGAGCTGGACCTGTGGGAGCCGGGCGAGCACAACGGCACCTTCCGCGGCAACAACCCGGCCTTCGTCACCGCGACCGCCGCCCTCGACACCTACTGGCGCGACGGCACGCTGCGCGAGCGGACCCTCCAGCGGGCCGGCCGCGTCGAGGCCGCCCTGCTCGACCTCACCAGCGGCAACGAGCGCGGGGAGATCTCCCACCGGGGGCGCGGCCTGGTCTGGGGCCTGGAGTTCGCCCGCGACGGGCGCGCCGAGGCCGTCTGCCGCCGCGCCTTCGAGCTGGGGCTCCTCGTCGAGACCTCCGGGCCGCGCGGCGAGGTCGTCAAGCTGCTGCCGCCGCTGACCGCCACCGACGACGAGCTCGACGAGGGCCTCGGCATCCTCGCCCGCGCCGTCCGCCACACCGCCTGACCCCACGCCCCCGCACCCCGTCCCTCCCCCGGAAAGGCACCCATGATCGTCCGCAGTTTCGCCGAGCTGGAGAACACCGACCGCCATGTGAAGGCCGCCTCCGGCACCTGGGAGAGCAAGCGGATCGTGCTCGCCCGCGAGCGCGTCGGCTTCTCCCTCCACGAGACCGTCCTCCACGCCGGCACCGAGACCACCATGTGGTACGCGCACCACGTCGAGGCCGTCGTCTGCACCGCCGGCGAGGCCGAACTCACCGACCACGAGACCGGGAAGACCCACACCATCGTCCCCGGGACCATGTACCTCCTCGACGGCCACGAGCGGCACACCCTCCGGGTCAAGGAGGAGTTCCGCTGCCTGTGCGTCTTCAACCCGCCGGTGACCGGCCGCGAGGACCACGACGAGAACGGCGTCTACCCGCTCCTGACCGAGCCCGAGCCGGACGCGGAGCCGGGCTCCGCCCCGGACCCCGCCTGAGGCCCCGAGGCCCGCACCCCCCTTCGTACGAGAGAGGCACGCACCGCGATGACCAGCGCCCCCGCCCGCCCTGTCGACCCGTATCCCACCCGAGGCGCCGAGGAGGCCCTCGTCTTCCGCAAGGAGCCGGTCGTCTGGTCCGATCCCGGCACCCCCGGCCCCTTCTGGCCGCGCGAGCTGGAGCGGTACGACCGCGACGGCTTCCTCGCCGTCGACGCCCTCGTCGGCCCGGAGGAGGTCGCCGAACTCCGCGCCGAACTCGACCGGCTGGTCGCCGACCCGGCCGTCCGCGCGGACGAGCGGGCCGTCGTCGAACCCCGCTCCCAGGAGATCCGCTCCGTCTTCGAGGTGCACCGGATCAGCGAGGTCTTCGCGAAGCTCGCCGCCGACCCGCGCCTGGTCGACCGCGCCCGCCAGATCCTCGGCTCCGACGTGTACGTCCACCAGTCCCGGATCAACGTCAAGCCCGGCTTCGGCGCCAGCGGCTTCTACTGGCACTCCGACTTCGAGACCTGGCACGCGGAAGACGGACTGCCGCTGATGCGGGCCGTGTCGGTGTCGCTCGCGCTCACCCCGAACTTCACCACCAACGGCAGCCTCATGATCATGCCGGGGTCGCACCGCACCTTCCTCGGCTGCGCCGGCGAGACGCCCGAGGACAACTACAAGAAGTCGCTGCGGATGCAGGACGCCGGCACCCCCTCGCAGAAGGCGCTCACCACCTTCGCCGAGGCGTGCGGCATCGAGCACTTCACCGGCGACGCGGGCTCGGCCGTCTGGTTCGACTGCAACGCCCTGCACGGCTCGGGCGACAACATCACCCCCTTCCCCCGCAGCAACGTCTTCCTCGTCTTCAACAGCGTGGAGAACGCGCCGGAACTGCCCTTCGCCGCGCCCGTCCGCCGCCCGTCGTTCATCGCCTCCCGGGACACCACCCCGATCGCCTGACCCCGCGCCCCCTCCGCCGCTCCCCTCCGCCGTTCCGCCGAAAGGACCGACCGCCCGTGTCCCTCTCCCGCAGACGTCTCCTCTCCCGCGCCGCCGTGCTCGGCGGACTGCTCACCGTCTCCACCCCGCTCGTCGCGTGCAGCCGTACGGAGGTGGGCACCGGCGCACCGGCCGGCGAGGGGGACCTCCTCGCAAAGCTGCGGAAACAGGGCCACGTCCGGGTCGGCTTCGCGGGCGAGGCACCGTACGGCTTCCAGGAGGACGGGCGGCTCGCGGGCGAGGCGCCGACCCTGCACCGGGAGATCTTCACCGCCCTCGGCATCGGCGAACTGCGGCCCACGCTCACCGAGTTCGGCGCGCTCATCCCCGGGCTGCTCGCCGGTCGCTTCGACGTGGTCAGCGCGGGCATGGCCATCACCCCCGAGCGGTGCGCCAAAGTCCTCTTCTCCGAGCCCGAGTTCGTCTCCCCGACCGCGCTCATGGTCCGCGAGGGCAACCCCAAGGGCCTGGGCGACCTGCGGTCCTGCGCGGCGGAGAAGGCCAGGGTCGGCGTCCTCACCGCCGCCGTGGAGGCCTCGTACGCCAAGGAGGCGGGCGTCCCGGACGGCTCCGTGGTGACGCTGGCCAAGCAGCAGGACGGGCTCGACGCCCTCCTCGCCGGCCGGATCGACGCCTTCGCCCTCACCGGCATCTCGCTGCGCTGGCTGGCCCGCGTCAACAAGGGCGCGGCGGTGCGGGTCCTGGACCCGTTCGTGCCGGTGGTCGGCGGGGTGGAGCAGTACAGCCCCGGCGGCGCGGTCTTCCGGCCGGGCGCCGAGTCGCTGCGCGACGCGTTCGACGCGGAACTGGCGAAGATCACCGGCGATCCGGCGCGGTACGTGGAGCTGATCGGGAAGTACGGCTTCACCGAGCGCGAGGTGCCGCCGCGCACCCTGCGCACGGCCGACCTGTGCGCGGGGTGAGGGGGCACCGCCCATGAACGACCTCCTGCCCGCCCTTCCCCTGTCCTCCGGTCCCCCGGCCTCCGGCTTCCTCTCTTCCGATCTGCTGTCCTCCGACTTCCTGTCCTCCGACTTCCTGTCCGAGACGGTCCGGGCGCTGCCCTCGATCGCCGGCGGGCTGCTCGTCACGCTGGAGGCGACGCTGCTCGGCGCGGCCCTCGCGCTCGTCGTCGCCTTCGCCCTGGGCCTGGCCGCGCTGTCCCGCCGGATGCTGGTGCGGGGCGCCTCCCGCGCCGTCGTCGAGTTCCTGCGCGGCACCTCGCTGTACGTCCAGCTGTTCTGGCTGTTCTTCGCCCTGCCCATGCTCGGCTTCCGGTTGGAGCCGCTGGCCTGCGGGGTGCTCGCCTTCGGCCTCAACTACGGGGCGTACGGCGCCGAGGTCGTCCGGGGCTCGATCGCGGCCGTGCCCGCCGCCCAGACCGAGGCGGCGATCGCCCTCGGGATGGGGCCGGGGCTGCGGCTGCGGCGGGTGGTGCTGCCGCAGGCGTACGCGCTGATGATCCCGCCGTTCAAGAACCTGCTCATCCAGCTCCTCAAGGCGACGCCGCTGCTCTCCCTGGTCACCGTCGCCGACCTCACCTTCCGCATCGACCAGTTGCGGTCGGCGACCGGCGGCACGGCCGCCGCCTATCTGCTGCTCCTGCTCCTCTACTTCGGCGTGGCCGTGCTGCTGAGCGCCGGGATGAACGCGCTGGAGCGCTCGGCGAAGGCCCGGCTCGGCCAGGAAGGCGGGGGTGCCTGATGTGGGACATGGAGGCGGCGCGCGCCGCCCTCCCGGTCGTCCTGTCCGGCTTCGGCGTGACGCTCCTCGCGACGGTGCTCGGCTTCGCGGTCGCGGTGGTCGCGGGCCTCGCCGTGGCGCTGGTCCAGCGGTCCGCGCCCCGGTGGATCGCGCTGCCGGTCCGGGGGCTCGCCGCGTTCGTCCGCTCGACCCCCGTCATGGTGCAGCTGTTCGCCGTCTGGATCCTGGTCCCGGGGCTGAACGCGCTGACGATCGGCGTCCTGGTCCTGGGCCTGCACTACGCCACGTACCTCTCCGAGGTGTACCGGGCGGGCATCGACGCCGTCCCGAAGGGCCAGTGGGAGGCGTGCGCGGCGCTGTCGCTGCCGCGCCGCCGGGTGTGGCGGGCGGTGATCCTGCCGCAGGCCGTACGGAACGTGCTGCCGTCGCTCGGGAACTACGCGGTCTCCCTCTTCAAGGAGACGCCCTTCCTGTCCGTCATCACCGTGAACGAGATGGTCCACGAGGCGAACTCCTTCGGCAGCACCCACTTCGCCTACCTGGAGAGCTTCACCCTGGCCGCCGTCGTCTTCCTGCTCGCGAGCTGGCCGACGTCCCTGCTCGTCCGCCGCCTGGAGGCACGCCTTGCCCACTGAACCGACCGCCCCCGCCGCACCCGACGCGCCCGGCCCGGTCCCCGACAAGGTCCGCTTCGACGGCGTGACGAAGCGCTTCGGCGACCATACGGTCCTCGACGGGCTCGACCTCGCGGTGGCCCCCGGGGAGCGGGTCACCCTGATCGGCCCGAGCGGCTCCGGCAAGACCACCATCCTCCGGCTCCTGATGACCCTGGAGCGGGTCACCGGCGGCGTCATCCACGTCGACGGCGAGCCCTTCTCCCACATGCCGTCCGGTCCGTCCGGTCGGGGCGGTCGGGGCGGTCGGGGCGGTCCGGGCGGTCCGGGCGGGAAGCTCGTCCCGGCCGACGAGCGCCACCTGGCGCGCCGCCGCCGGCACATCGGCATGGTGTTCCAGCAGTTCAACCTTTTCCCGCACATGAGCGTCCTGGCCAACCTGACGGAGGCGCCGGTCCACGTCCTCGGCCTCGGCAAGGAGGAGGCCGCCGAGCGCGCCCGCGAACTCCTCGCCCTCGCCGACAAGGCCGACGCCCACCCCACCCGGCTCTCCGGCGGCCAGCAGCAGCGCGTCGCCATCGCCCGCGCCCTCGCGATGCGGCCCGACGTGCTCCTCCTCGACGAAGTCACCTCGGCGCTCGACCCGGAACTCGTCGCCGAGGTCCTCGACGTCCTGCGGGACGTCGCCGCCACCACGGACCTGACGATGCTCTGCGTCACCCACGAGATGGGCTTCGCCCGCGACATCTCCGACCGGGTCCTGATGTTCGACGGCGGCCGGGTCCTCGAATCCGGCCCGCCCGGCGCGCTCCTCGACGACCCCGGCCACGAGCGGACCCGGAGCTTCCTCCGCTCCCTCCACTGAGGGCTCAGCCCCGCCAAGCCCCCGGCGGCGGTCCGGGGCGCGGCGCCGGGGGGTGCGGGACGAGGGCGGCGGAGGGGTCGTCGGCCGCCGTGAAGGACCCGGGCACGCGGTAGAAGACGTTCTCGTAGTCGAGGGCGGGGTCCACCACCAGCGCGGCCTCGTCCCCCTCGTCCTCCCGCGCCCACGGGTGCCGCCGCCGGGTGAGCGCGTACCGCGTCTCGAAGACGTCGTCCGCCGCCGTGACCCGCGCGTCCGCCGCGAACCGGCCGTCCCGTCCGGTGGCGCCGTCGACGTACCAGACGTTCCGGAGCCGCAGCAGCCCCTCGGCCGGGCAGGACCAGCGGAAGCGCGAGACGGACGTCGTGCCGCTCACGCTGTCCAGGAGGCTCCAGCCCCATCCGCCGGGGAGGAAGACGACGCTGGTCGACTCCATCACGTTCACGACGGCCCCGGACCAGCCGCCCACGAGCCTTTCGTTCAGAAAGATCATCCGGTCATCATTCCGCACATCTCGGCCGTCGCCCTGTGCGCGGGGTCACGGTGACCCTCCGGCGGCCCGCCCCTAGGATGCGTGCATACGACAACTGATCGGCCAGGGCCGCGATCCGGCCGGGGCCAGAAGTGGAGACGCGCCCCGTGAGCACGAGCGCCCCCGCCCGCGAGAGCTACTACGTGCGGACCGGCGAGCACCGCTTCAAGCCGACGGCGCACGCGGGCGGCGCGTGGGACCCGGCCGAGCAGCACTTCAGCCCGCTGGCCGGCCTCGTCGTCCACGCCCTCGACCGGCACCTCGCGGACCGTCCGGGCGGCGCGGACGGACTCGTCGTGGGACGCGTCGGCTACGAGATCCTCGGCCGCGTCGCGCTCGACGAGTGCGAGATCACCGTGGAGACCGTCCGCCCCGGCCGGACCATCGAACTCCTGGAGGCGACCGTCGTCATCGGCGGCCGGCCGGTGGTCCGTGCCCGCGCCTGGCTGCTGGCCCGGCTGGACACCTCCGCCGTCGCCGACAGCCCCACCGGGCCGCTGCCGGCCCCCGGCGACCTGCCGGTCTGGCCCATGGACGAGGCGTGGGACGGCGGCTACGTCTCCTCCATCGAGGTCCGTCGCGCGCCCACGGCCCGCCCCGGCCGCGCGACGGCCTGGATCTCCTCGCGGCTCGACCTCGTCGCGGGCGAGGAGAGCAGCGCCCTCGCCTCGTACGTCGCCCTGGTGGACACCGCGAACGGCATCGCCGTCCAACAGGACCCGACCGCCTGGATGTTCCCCAACCTGGACCTGACCATCCACCTCTACCGGCAGCCCCGGGGAGCCTGGACCGGCCTCGACACCACCGTCTCCTTCGGCCCCACCGGCCAGGGCCTCACCAGCACCGCCCTGCACGACGCCGACGGCCCCGTCGGCCGGGCCGAGCAGATCCTCACCGTCCGGCCCCAGCCGGGCTCCTGACGAACCCGGAGGGACACCGCGCGCGCCGGTGACGGACAATGGCCCCTCCCGCGCGCCCGCGACCGATCCGGTCCGCCCCGGGCGCGATCCGTCGGACAGACCCCCGGGAGGGGAAGCGTGACCGAGACCAGCGACACCCCGCCCGCCACCGGCCCGGCGAGCGGCGAACCGTCCGGCCGGCTGCGGCTCCTGATGCGGTACGTCCCCCTGGTCGCGCCGGTCCTGCTGTGGGCCGTGCCCTGCTGGCTCCTGCTCCACACCGGCCAGCACTGGCCGCTCCCCGTCACGGCGGCCGGCACCGCGCTGGCCGTCCTCGGCCTGGTCGGCATGCCGCTCGCGATGGTGCGCGGCCACGGCCGGCGCCAGCGGGACCGGGCGGCGATCGTCGGCGACACCCTGCTCGGCGGCGTCTGGATCCTGTTCACCTGGTCCGTCCTGCTCACCGCCCTGCTGCGGCCCGTCCTGGCCGTGGCCGGGGCGGGCGACGCCCAGGACCGGGCACGCGCCGCCGCCTGGGCCGTGCTCGGCGTGACCGCCGTCCTGCTCGTCCGGGGGTACGCCGAGGCCCGCCGCGTGCCGCGCGTGCGCCGGCTCGACGTGCCGCTGCCCCGGCTGGGCGCCGGACTCGACGGCACCCGGGTCGTCCTGATCACCGACACCCACTACGGCCCGCTCGACCGCGCCGACTGGTCGCGGCGGGTCTGCGAGACGGTGAACAGCCTGGAGGCCGACCTGGTCTGCCACACCGGCGACATCGCGGACGGCACGGCCGACCGCCGCCGCGCCCAGGCCGCCCCGCTCGGCACCGTGCGCGCGACCCGGGCCCGGGTCTACGTCACCGGGAACCACGAGTACTACAGCGAGGCCCAGGGCTGGGTCGACCTGATGGACGAACTGGGCTGGGAGCCGCTGCGCAACCGCCACCTGCTGCTCGAACGCGGCGGGGACACCCTCGTCGTCGCCGGTGTGGACGACGTCACCGCCGAGTCCTCCGGCCTCGCGGGCCACCGCGCCCACCTCGACGGGGCCCTCCGGGACGCCGACCCCGATCTCCCGGTCCTCCTCCTCGCCCACCAGCCGAAGTTCGTCGACCGCGCGGCGGCCCACGGCGTCGACCTCCAGCTCTCCGGCCACACCCACGGCGGCCAGATCTGGCCCTTCCACCACCTGGTCCGCCTCGACCAGCCGACCGTCGCCGGCCTCAGCCGCCACGGCGCCCGCACCCTCCTCTACACCAGCCGGGGCACCGGCTTCTGGGGCCCTCCCTTCCGCGTCTTCGCCCCCAGCGAGATCACCCTCCTCGTGCTGCGCTCCCCCGGGGCCGACCGCCTCCCCCCGTCGTGAGGACGGACCCCGCACCGGACGGGCGCACCGGACCCGTGGCCGAAAAGGGGACCGGCCCCGCCGACCGGGCCGAGAATGACGGACCGCGAACACCAGAACGACGAGGGGAGAAGGGCGTGCCGATGGAGGCGTACGCGTACGAGCCCGCCACCGACCGGCTCTTCGGGGAGATCCGCATCGCGCTCGACCACGAGGCCGGGATCCTGACGGTCGACGGCGACGGGGTGCCGTGCGCCGAGATCCGGCGGAGCGGCGACGCCCCGCCGGAGAGCCACGTGCCGATCGGCACGCGCGACCCGGAGCGGCTCGCCCTGAGCGTGGACGGCGCGGAGGAGGTCCTGCGCCCCGCGAAGGGCTTCCTGACCCGGCGTTCGTACCGGGTCGAGGCCGGACCGGCGGACCGGGGCCCCGCCTACCTGCTGGTCCCCGACTCCCTGGGCACCAGCCGCCTGCTCCGCGACGGCCGCCTCCTCGGCGTCTTCACCTCGACCGGGGACGGAACCGTCGACGTCACCTGGGCACCGGCGTCCGACGACGCTCCGCCGGAACCCCGTGACGCCGCCGTCGGCTACGCCCTCGCCGCCGCCTTCGGAACGGGCGCCGAACCGATGTGGAAACTGACCCTGGACGCCCTCCTGGAACTGTGGCCCTGACCGGGGCCGTCCCATCGGGCCGCACGCCGGGAAAGGCCGCCGTCGCCCTGCCCGGTGTCCCGCCCCGCCGTACGACCGGTCAGCCCAGGAAGCTCAGCCGCACCTGTCGTTCCGGGTTGTCGACGTTCGTGTCGACCAGGCAGACCGACTGCCAGGTGCCCAGGGCGAGGCGGCCGGCGACGATCGGGAGGGTGGCGTGGGGCGGGAGGAAGGCGGGGAGGACGTGGTCGCGGCCGTGGCCGGGGGTGCCGTGGCGGTGCTGCCAGCGGTCGTCGGCCGGGAGGAGGTGGTGGAGGGTGGCCAGGAGGTCGGTGTCGCTGCCCGCGCCGGTCTCCAGGACCGCGAGGCCGGCGGTGGCGTGGGGGACGAAGAGGTTGAGGAGGCCGTCGCGGCCGGTGGCCGTCTCGGCGAGGAAGGTCTCGCAGACGCGTGTGAGGTCGGTGACGGTCTCGCGGGCGCCGGTGGTGAGGCTGATGACACGGGTGGTGAAGGAGTGCGGCATGGGGTCATCCTGCCGTCCGGTCGCCGGGAAGGCGCGTCCACGCACCGAGACACCGTTGACCGGTCCGGCGGCGGTCGCTAGTTTCCGCACCATGTCGCGTACAGCCCTGCTCACCACGCGTGGTCACATCGACCTGCTGCGGGTGGCCTCCGCCGCGTGTCCCCGCGGCTGCTGACGCCCTTCCGGCACCTCTCGCGCTCCTCCTGATCGTCGCCGTCGTGCGCGCGTGTCCGCTCCGCGCCGCCCGGCGGTGACGCGTCCCCGTTCTCCCGCGCTCTTCCTTCCTCCTCGGAGTCCTGCCATGGCATCCGACCCTCGCCGGACGGTGACCGTCCGGGGGCTGACCCGTTCCTTCGGCGACCGGACAGTCCTCGACGGCCTCGATCTCACCCTGGAACCGGGGCGGTTCACCGCGCTCCTCGGGCCGCCGGGCTGCGGCAGGTCGACCCTGCTGCGGATCCTCGCCGGGCTCGACCCGGAGATCGGCGGCACCGTGCTCGTCCCCCGGCGGCGCGCCGCCGTCCTCTCCCCGACCCGGCCGGGACGGTGGCGGCGCGGCGGGCTCCGGCGGGCGCCGGTCCAGGACCCGGACCTGGTGCTGCTCGACGCGCCGGCCGCCGCGCCGGACCGGGCCGAGGCCCGGCGGCGCGGGCGCACCGTGCTGATGGCCGCCCGCGACGTGGACGAGGCGCTGTCGCACGCGGACCGCGTCGTGGTGCTGCGCGGCGGCGTCATCGCGTACGACGCTCCGGTCGTCCCGGGCGGCGGCCCGGCCCTCGCCCGGCTGCGCGCCCGGCTCCACGCCGAACTCGGCCTCCCCGCACCGGTGTCCGCGCCCGCCACCGCCCCCGTGCTCGTCGCCGCGTTCGCCTCGTCGGCGGGGCCGCGGATGGCGCGCCCCCTCGGAAAGGACGACTGACCCGTGACGGTCCACCTGCACTGGTTCCTGCCGACCGGCGGCGACGGACGCACCCTCGTCGACCGGCACGCGTACGCCGACGGCGGCATCACCCGCGGCGCGGGCGGGACCGCCGGGGTCCGCGCCCCCGACATCGACTACCTGGCGCAGATCGCGAAGGCGGCCGAACGGCTGGGCTTCGAGGCCGTCCTGACGCCCACCGGCACCTGGTGCGAGGACGCCTGGCTGACGACGGTCGCGCTGGCGCAGCACACCGAGCGGCTGAAGTTCCTGGTGGCGTTCCGGCCCGGGGTCCTCTCCCCCGTCCTCGCCGCGCAGATGGCGGCGACGTACCAGCGGATCACCCGGGGCCGGCTGCTGCTCAACGTGGTGACCGGCGGCGACGCCGCCGAACAGCGGCGGTTCGGCGACCACCTCGACCACGACCGGCGGTACGCGCGCACCGCCGAGTTCCTGTCGGTCGTACGGGGAGTGTGGAGCGGACGCCCGTACGACTTCCGGGGCGCGTACTACGACGTGGCGGGCGGGCTCACGGCGCTGCCGCCCGACCCGCTGCCGGAGGTCTTCTTCGGCGGCTCGTCGGCGGCGGCCGGTCCGGTCGCCGCCGAGCACGCGGACGTCTACCTGACCTGGGGCGAACCGCCGTGGCAGGTGAAGGAGAAGATCGACTGGATCCGGCGGCTCGCGGCGGAGCGCGGCCGGACGGTCCGCTTCGGCGTCCGGCTGCACACCCTCTCGCGGGACACCGCGCGCGAGGCGTGGGCGACGGCGGAGCGGCTGCTGGACGACCTCGACGCCGGGACGGTCGCGGCGGCGCAGGAGGCGCTGGCCCGCACCGAGTCGGTGGGCCAGCGGCGGATGCTCGCCCTGCACGGGGGCGGGGCGCTGGACCGGGACCGGCTGGAGATCGCGCCGAACCTGTGGGCGGGCGTCGGGCTGGTCCGGGGCGGGGCGGGCACGGCCCTGGTGGGCAGCCACGCGGACGTCGCCGACCGCATCGAGGAGTACCACGACCTGGGCGTGGAGCACTTCGTGCTCTCCGGCTACCCGCACCTGGAGGAGGCGTACTGGTTCGGGGAGGGCGTGACACCCCTGCTCACCGGGCGCGGCCTGCTGGCGAGCGGAACCCGGTAGGGGGGTGCCGGCCCCGGTGAGAGCGGGTACGGACGCGAGGGCGGGGAAGGTCCCGTGGGACCGGTGCCGCGCGGCCGCCCCGCGACGGCGCGGGCGCGGGGAAGATCCCGGGGGCCGGCCCGGTTGGTAGAAGCGTGAACGATTCTGTGGGTGCGGCAGCGGTGCGGGCGGTGGACGTCGTGGTGATCGGCGCCGGGCAGGCGGGGCTGTCCGCCGCGTTCCACCTGCGACGCGCCGGCCTGGAGCCGGACCGGGACTTCGTCGTGCTCGACCACGCGCCGCGTCCGGGCGGGGCCTGGCAGTTCCGCTGGCCCTCGCTGACCTACGGCAAGGTGCACGGGATGCACGCGCTGCCGGGCATGGAGCTGACCGGGGCCGACCCGGCCCGGCCCTCCTCCGAGGTGATCGGCGGCTACTTCGACGGCTACGAGCGGACGTTCGACCTGCGGGTGCACCGGCCGGTGGACGTGACCGCCGTGCGCGAGGGCGAGGGCGGCCGGCTGCGG
Source organism: Streptomyces termitum (assembly GCF_014650175.1). Lineage (GTDB taxonomy): Bacteria > Actinomycetota > Actinomycetes > Streptomycetales > Streptomycetaceae > Streptomyces > Streptomyces termitum. The sequence goes on along the minus strand of NZ_BMUL01000007.1, from coordinate 157,667 downwards.
GTCGAGACCTCGGAGGGCGTGTACGCGCCCCGGGCGCTGGTCAACGCCACCGGGACCTGGGACCGGCCCTTCTGGCCGCACTACCCCGGCCAGGAGACCTTCCGGGGACGGCAGCTGCACACGGCCGGGTATCCGGGGCCCGAGGCCTTCGCCGGACTGCGGGTGATCGTGGTGGGCGGCGGGGCGTCGGCCACCCAGCACCTCCTGGAGATCGCGGAGCACGCCGCCGCGACGACCTGGGTGACCCGGCGCGAGCCGGTCTACCGGGAGGGTTCCTTCGGCGAGGCCGAGGGGCGCGCGGCGGTCGCGCTGGTGGAGGAGCGGGTGCGGCAGGGGCTGCCGCCGCGCAGCGTGGTCTCGGTGACGGGGCTGCCGCTCAACGACGCGATCCGCGCGGGACTGGCGAACGGCGTCCTCGACCGGCAGCCGATGTTCGAACGGATCACGCCGACCGGGGCGGTCTGGGCGGACGGCCGGACGGTCGACGCGGACGTGATCCTGTGGGCGACCGGCTTCCGGGCCGCGATCGACCACCTGGCCCCGCTGCGTCTGCGGGGGCCGGGCGGCGGCATCCAGGTGGAGGGGACCCGCGCCGTCCTGGACGAGCGCGTCCACCTGGTGGGTTACGGCCCCTCGGCCTCCACGATCGGCGCCAACCGGGCCGGCCGCGCCGCCGTCCGCGAGATCCGCCGCCTCCTCACCCACGGGCCGAGCGGGACGGACGAGACGGGCGGTACGGGCACAGGCACGGGCACGACAGGCACGGCGGACGGGGCCGGCACGGTGGACGGGGCCGGCGGGACGGCCGGAGCAGGTGCGGCCGGCGGCGCGGGCGCGGCGATCGCGGCGGGCGGGACCGGGGCGGCCGGTGAGTCCGGCGGCCCGTCTCCCGAGCCGGTGCCCGCGCGGTCGTCCGCCGTCACGGCCTGAGCGATCCGTCGCGCGGGCGCCATCCTCCCTCCGGGGCGCGCAGCCCGGTCTCGTACCGCCTCGGCACCTCCGGGTACCTCGGGGCGTCCTCCGGCCAGCCCGTGTCGCGGGCGAAGAGGACCTGGGTGAGGACGTCGTGGGCGAGGGCGAAATGTCGCTCGTCCGGATGGGTGGTGAGCCGGATCTCGACCCACGCGTCGTCGAATTCCGCGCCGGTCACCCGGGCGAGTCGCCTGGCCTGCCAGGAGGTGATGGGAGACCAGATCCAGCGACGTCGTCTGAGGTGCTTCATGCGCTGCCCAACGAGCCGGAGCCCTTCGCGATATCGACCAAATCGGTCGATATCGGAACATCTGCCACCCGCGCACACGACGGCGCCGCCGACCCCCTGGGACGGGGGACCGACGGCGCCGGGAACCGCTGCTCGGATCAGATGAGCCAGCCCAGGAAGTGGAAGACGCCGGCGAGCAGATCGGTGATGACGTTCATGGTGGTGCTCCTCGTACAGGTGTTTCGTGGGACGGTGCGGTCGCGGTCTGCAGCCCGTCGCTCGCACAACGTAATCATCCGACCCCGTACGGGAGTTGAGCCATGAATCCCGGAACGATCACACGTTCGTGGGAACAACCGCTCCCACGTTCGCCTGTTCGTCCCGGCGGACCAGGGCGGCGTACTTCCCGTCCCGGAGCATCAGCTCCTCGTGGGTGCCGCTCTCCGCGATCCGGCCGTCCTCCAGGACGACGATCCGGTCGGCGTCGCGGACGGTGGAGAGCCGGTGGGCGATGGTGATCGTGGTGCGGCCCGCCGAGAGGGAGTCGATGGCCTGCTGGACCGCGTGCTCGGTGCGGGTGTCGAGGGCACTGGTGGCCTCGTCGAGGATGAGCACCGGCGGGTCGCGCAGGATCGTGCGGGCGATGGCCAGCCGCTGCTTCTCGCCGCCGGAGAAGCGGTAGCCGCGCTCGCCGACCAGGGTGTCGTAGCCGTCGGGCAGCGAGGAGATGTGGTCGTGGATCTGGGCGGCCCGCGCGGCGGCCTCGATCTCCGCGCCGGTGGCGTCGGGCTTGGCGAAGCGGAGGTTGTCGGCGACGGAGGCGTGGAAGAGGTACGTCTCCTGGGAGACCACGCCGATCGCGTCGGCGAGGGTGGCGAAGTCGAGGTCGCGGACGTCGGCGCCGTCGAGGGTGACCCGGCCCTCGGTCACGTCGTAGAGGCGGGGCACCAGGTAGCTGAGCGTGGACTTGCCGGAGCCGGTCGGGCCGACCACGGCCAGGCTGCCGCCGGCGGGGACGGTGAGGTCGATGCCGTCGAGGGTGGGCCGGCCGCCGCCCTCGGGGTCGTACCGGAAGCGGACCTTCTCGAAGCCGATCTCGCCGCGGACGGGGCCGAGGCGGACGGGCTCCGCGGGCTCGGTGATGTCCACCGGCAGGTCGAGGTACTCGAAGATGCGCTGGAAGAGGGCGAGCGAGGTCTGCATCTGGACGCCGGTGGAGAGCAGGCTCACGGTGGGGCGGAAGAGCCCCTGCTGGAGCGAGACGAAGGCGACCAGGGTGCCGAGCGAGATCGCCGCGCCGTCGATCCCCGTGGCGAGGCCGGCGGCCCAGTAGAGCAGGGCGGGCATGGCGGCCATGACGATGCCGATGACGGACATCCGCCACCGCCCGGCCATGGAGGAGCGCACTTCGAGGTCGACGAGCCGCTCGGACTCCCGGGCGAAGGACTCGGTCAGCGAGTCGGCGCGGCCCATGGTGCGGCCGAGCAGGATGCCGCTGACGGAGAGCGACTCGGTGACGGTCGCGGCCATCGCGGCCATCTGCTTCTGCCGCTGGGTGGTGATCCGCTTGCGCTCCCGGCCGACCCGGCGGCTGATCCAGACGAAGACGGGGAGCAGCAGCAGCGAGACCAGGGTGAGCCGCCAGTCGAGGGCGAGCATGGCGACCACGCTGGCGACGACGGCGGTGAGGTTGGAGACGAGGGAGGTGGCCGTGGAGGTGACGGTCGCCTGCATGCCGCCGATGTCGTTGGCTATCCGGGACTGGACCTCGCCGGTCCGCGTCCGGGTGAAGAAGGCGAGCGGCATCCGCTGGAGCCGGCCGTAGACGGCGGTGCGCAGGTCGTGCATGACGCGCTGGCCGACCGTGGTGGAGATCAGGGTCTGGAGCACGCCGAAGACGCCGGTCAGCACGGCGGTGGCGATCATGCCGAGGGCGAGCAGGCTGAGGAGCCCGGTGCGGCCCTGGGGGATCGCGGTGTCGAGGATCTCCTTGAGGAGGAACGGCGAGGCGACCGAGACCAGCGAGGCGGCGGCGACCAGGAGGCCGACGAGCGCGAGGCGGCCGCGGTAGGGGCGGAAGAGGCCGAGGATGCGCCGCAGCTGGGCGGGCTCCTTCGGCTGCGCGGGGTCGCGCGGCGGTGGGGTCCAGGTGGACTGGTCGTGGGGGTGCATGGGCTCCTTCGAGAGGGTGCGGGCTCGTGGGCTTACGGACTCGTGAGGTGCGCGAGCGGGCGCACGGGCGGGCACGCGGAACAGACGGACGCGCCGGAACACACGAACGCATTCGAAAAGAGACTGTAGCTCACTCTTACCTATGTTCACAATGAACCAGGTCCTGATATTGTTCCCCCATGAGCGATCCCGGCCTGACCGCCCCCGGTACGAGCGAGCCTCCGGGCGCCCCCGTCGCGGGCGCCGCCGACCCCGACGGGCTCCTCGCCGAGCAGCTGCTCCGGCTGACCCGCCGGCTCCACCGCATCCAGAAGCGCCACCTGGAGCCGGTCGGCATCACCCCCGCCCAGTCCCGGCTGCTGCGCCTGGTCGCGCACTTCGGGGACGCCCCGCCCCGGATGGCCGACCTCGCCGCCCGCCTGGAGGTCGTCCCGCGCGCCGTGACCAGCCTCGTCGACGGCCTGGAGGGGGCCGGCCGGGTCCGCCGGGTGCCCGACCCGACCAACCGCCGGGTGGTGCGGATCGAGCTGACCGACGAGGGGCGCGCCACGCTGCGGGAGCTGCGCAGCGCGCGCCGGGCCGCCGCAGAGGACATCCTGGCTCCATTGACCGCCGAACAGCGCGAGGAGCTCGGAGGACTGCTGACCGCCCTGGCCGGTCCCACCCCGGAGGGCGGCTGCTGAGACCGCCGGGTCCGCGCCGAGGGGAGCCGTGCCATGCCGCTGCTGGAACCGAACCCGCGGGCCCTCGGCCCGGGCCGGAGGCGGACCCCTGCGCCCGACCGGGTCCCCGACCTCCAGGCCCGGGGCACGCCGCGCCGGCTGCGGGAGGAGCTGGCGGCGCTGATCGGGCCGGAGAAGGTCCTCTCCGGCGTCTCCGACCTGGTGCGGTACGCCTCCGACGCCAGCCCCTACCGGTTCCTGCCCCAGGTCGTCGTGGTCGCCGAGGACGTCGACGACGTCTCCGCCGTGCTGTCGTACGCGCGCGGCAAGGGCCGCGAGGTGGTCTTCCGGGCCGCCGGGACCAGTCTCAACGGGCAGGCCCAGGGCGAGGACATCCTCGTCGACGTGCGCCGCCACTGGGCCGGGGTGGAGGTCCTCGACGGCGGTGCCCGCGCCCGGATCCGCCCCGGGACCACCGTCGTCCGGGCCAACGCCGCGCTCGCCCCGTACGGGCGCGTGCTCGGCCCCGACCCGGCCAGCGCCGTCGCCTGCACCATCGGCGGAGTCGTCGCCAACAACGCCTCCGGCATGACCGCGGGCACCACCCGGAACTCGTACCGGACCGTCTCCTCGCTCACTGTCGTGCTCCCCGGCGGGACCGTCGTGGACACCGCCGACCCGGCCGCCGACGAGGAGCTGGCCCGCGCCGAGCCCCGGCTCTGCGCGGGGCTGCTCGCCCTCAAGGCGGAGATCGAGGCCGACGTGGAGCTGACCGCCCGGATCCGCGCCAAGTACCAGATCAAGAACACCAACGGCTACCGGCTCGACGCCTTCCTCGACGGCGCCACCCCGGTGGAGATCCTGCGCGGCCTCATGGTCGGCTCCGAGGGCACCTTCGGCTTCCTCTCCGAGGTCGTCCTCGACACCCTCCCGCTGGACCGGCTGGTCTCCACCGCCCTGCTGTTCTTCCCCTCGCTGCCCGCCGCCGCGGCGGCCGTGCCGCGCTTCAACGAGGCGGGCGCGCTCGCCGTCGAGCTCATGGACGGCAACACCCTGCGGGCCTCGGTCAGCGTGCCCGGCGTCCCCGCCGACTGGGCCGGGCTGCCCAAGGAGACCACCGCGCTGCTCGTCGAGTTCCGGGCCCCCGACGAGACGGCCCTGGCCGCGTACGAACGGGCCGCCGGGGCGGTCCTGGACGGGCTCGACCTGGTCGCCCCGGTACCCTCCGCCGTCAACGCCTTCACCCGCGACGCGGGCACGATCGGCGGCTACTGGAAGGCCCGCAAGGCCTTCGTGACCGCCGTCGGCGGCTCCCGCCCGTCCGGGACGACCCTGATCACCGAGGACTTCGCGGTGCCCCCGGCGCGGCTCGCCGAGGCGTGCGCGGAGCTGCTGGAGCTCCAGGCCCGGCACGGCTTCGACGCCGCCGTCGCCGGCCACGCCGCCCACGGCAACCTCCACTTCCTGCTCGCCTTCGACGCCGCCGACCCCGCCGACGTCGGGCGGTACGCCGCCTTCATGGACGAGTTCTGCGCGCTGACCGTCGAACGGTTCGACGGCTCCCTCAAGGCCGAGCACGCCACCGGCCGCAACATCGCCCCCTTCCTGGAGCTGGAATGGGGCCCGAAGGCCACCGCGCTGATGTGGCGCACCAAGGAGCTCATCGACCCCGACGGGGTCCTCGCGCCCCGGATCGTCCTCGACCGCGACCCGCAGGCCCACCTGCGCGGCCTCAAGACGATCCCGTCCGTGGAGCCGATCGCCGACCCGTGCATCGAGTGCGGCTTCTGCGAACCGACCTGCCCCAGCCACGACCTGACGACCACTCCGCGCCAGCGGATCGTGCTGCGCCGCGAGATGCTGCGGCAGGCCGACGGCTCCCCCGTCGAGAACCGGCTCCTGGAGGCGTACGGCTACGACGCCGTCGACACCTGCGCCGGCGACTCCACCTGCAAGCTGGCCTGCCCGGTCGGCATCGACACCGGCGCCCTGATGAAGGAGTTCCGGCACGAGCGGCACTCCCCGCGCGAGGAGCGGATCGCCGCCCTCGCCGCGAAGAACTTCCGGGCCGTGGAGGCCGCCGCGCGGCTCGCGGTGGCCGCCGCCGACCGGCTCGACGACCGGCTCCTGGAGCGGGTGACCGGCCTCGCCCGCAAGGCCGTCCGGCCCGACCTCGTCCCCGAGTGGCTGCCCGAGATCCCCGGCGCCGCGCCCCGGCGGCTGCCCCGCACCCACCGCCCGGCGGCCGTCGCCGTCTACTACCCGGCCTGCGTCAACCGCATCTTCGGCAATCCCCCCGACGCCTCCGCCGCACCCGGCCCCTCCCTGCCGGAGGCCGTGGTCGCCGTCTCGGCCCGCGCCGGGCGGCCCGTCTGGATCCCCGACGACGCGGCCGGCACCTGCTGCGCCACCATCTGGCACTCCAAGGGGTACGTCCGGGGCAACGAGGTGATGGCCAACCGCATCGTGGAGGCCGCCTGGGGCTGGACCGCCGGCGGCCGGCTCCCGCTGGTGGTGGACGCCTCCTCGTGCACCCTCGGCATCGCGCGGGAGGTCGTCCCGTACCTCACCGAGGACAACCGCGCGCTGCACGCCGAACTGACCGTCGTGGACTCCCTGGTGTGGGCCGCCGACGAGCTCCTCCCCCGGCTGGAGGCCCGCCGCCGGGTGGGCTCCGCCGTGGTCCACCCCACCTGCTCGATGCACCACCTGGGCGACGCCGGGGAGCTGGCGGCCGTCGCCGGGTTCTGCGCGGAGGAGGTCGTCGTCCCGGTCGACGCGGGCTGCTGCGCCTTCGCCGGGGACCGGGGCATGCTCCATCCGGAGCTGACGGCCTCGGCGACCGCCCGCGAGGCGGCCGAGGTCACCGCCCGGCCCTTCGACGCGCACCTGTCGGCCAACCGGATGTGCGAGATCGGCATGGACCGGGCCACCGGCCGCCGCTACGCCTCCGCCCTCCTCGCCCTGGAGCGCGCGACCCGGCCGTGACGGCGGGGAGGCGGGAGCCGGCCGGAAAGCGGGGGTGACCCGTGCCCGGCGGGGGCACGGGTCACCGGTGCCGTGCGGCGGTCAGACGCCGGCGATCGACTGGATCCAGGAGCGGTAGGCCGTCACGTTGGTGTACGCGGTGGTGGTCTGGCGGTCGCTGGTGGAGGCGACCCCGACCTGGACGCCGCCGGCCATCATCGGACCGCCGGAGTCCCCGCCGGCGGTGATGCCGTCACCGCGCCGGGCGCAGATCGCGGAGCCGTTGTAGGCGTCGCGGCAGCCGCTGGTCACCGTCACGTTGGCGACCTTGAGGTAGCGGGACTGGCAGTTGGCCTCGGAGCCGCACTGCGAGGTGGCGCCCCAGCCGTAGACCTGGACGTTCTGTCCGACGGTCACCGAGCCGGGCTGGCCGAGCCGGGCGTAGGTGGTGCTCACGGAGCGGTCCAGGCGGACCAGCGCGAGGTCGGCGCTGTGGGTGTAGGTCTGGACGCCGTTGGCGGTGGTGCCGCCGCTGTACTGGTCCAGGCTGCCGATCCGGAAGGACAGGCCGCCGCCGGTGACGCAGTGCTTGGCCGTCAGGATCCAGGTGGGCGCGATGATGGTCGCGGAACAGGTCTCGCGGCCGTTCGAGAGCAGGCGGGCGGCCCAGGGGCCGCTCTGGGCGTAGCCGCCCCCGATGATCGGCCGGACGGTCGTGGCCCCGGCGCGGGCGGGCGCCGGGTCCGCCGCGGTGGCGGCGGGCGCGAAGAGGGCGAGCACGGAGAGCGCCGCGGCGACGGCGGCCGCCCATAAACGGTGCGTACGCAAGGTTCCTCGTCTCCGGCGGCCCCCGGAGGCGCCGCCTCCTGTGGGGGGTGGGTGGAACCAGAGTGGGCACGCGCCGCGCCCGGGGGTAATCCCGTTCGCCTATAACACCGTGTTATTCCCGGGAGGACGGAGGAGGACCGGGAGGAAAAGGGGAGGCCGCCGGGGCCTGTCCGGCGGTTCTTCGCCGGACAGGCCCTAGATGAGGTTGAGGGCGGCCGCCCCGCCTATCCCGCCGAGGATCATGAAGACGGGGGTGAGGACCTTCAGTTCGACCCAGCTGCCGGCCCGGAAGCGCATGCCCTTGGGCGGGCCGAGCGGGTACCAGCGCTTGCGGCCGATGGGGAGGGGCCACAGGATCGGGCAGCCGGAGACGGTGAGCGCGTCGCCGATGTCGTGGACGAGGGCGCCGAGGACGATCGGCAGGCCCAGCCACAGGTATTCCTGACCGGGGCCGGTGAAGAGCCAGTTCGCGCCGTTGCCCGGCTGGTCGAGGACGTCGGCGAGGAGCCAGGCGCTGGTGGCGCCGAGGAGCCAGACGAGGACGTCGCTGGACATCCGGGCGGCCCGCCAGAGCAGGCCCTCGACGGCGAGGACGAGGTGGACGAAGAGGATCGCGAGGACGGCCCAGCGGCCCCCGGTGACGGCGGCGGCCGCCGCGCCGCCGCCGATGAGCACGGCCCACAGCCAGGTGTGGGTGAGGGTGCGGTGGCCGCCGGAGCGGCGCGGGTCGTGGGAGCTGCGGGTCGCCTTGTAGACGGCGTACGAGAGTTTGTCGACGATCTCGCAGAGGGTGCGGGAGACGGGGCCGAAGGCCCGCGAGATGGTGGCCGACTTGTGGTCGAGGTCGGGGGCGAGGGCGGCGCCCGCGCAGATGAGCGCGCCAACCAGGAGCACCGGCCACGGCATGGGTCGGTCGAGGGCGGCCGCGGCGGCTCCCACGCCCAGCCAGGCCGCCGCTCCGGACAGCGAGTGCGCCGGTCCCATCATGTTCGGTTCCGCCCCGTTTCTCCCCTGCCGGTGCCGCGTCGGCGACCGGTCGACTGATCAGCCTATCGTTCGTGATCTTCACGTTCGACGGCCGGTTCCCTCATCGGAGCGGAATGCAGGCAAGATGGTGACGTGACCCTTATCGATCAGCTGCCGCCGACCGCCGACCCCGACGCCCTCTTCGAGGCCTTCTCCACCTGGGCCGAGGGCCGGGGCATCTCGCTCTACCCGGCGCAGGAGGAGGCGCTGATCGAGGTGGTGTCGGGGGCGAACGTGATCCTGTCGACGCCGACGGGGTCCGGGAAGTCGCTGGTGGCGGCGGGGGCGCACTTCACGGCGCTCGCCAACGACCAGGTCACCTTCTACACGGCGCCGATCAAGGCGCTGGTGTCGGAGAAGTTCTTCGACCTGTGCAAGATCTTCGGCACCGAGAACGTCGGCATGCTGACCGGCGACGCGTCGGTGAACGCGGACGCGCCGGTGATCTGCTGCACGGCGGAGGTGCTGGCGTCGATCGCGCTGCGGGACGGCAAGGACGCCGACATCGGCCAGGTCGTGATGGACGAGTTCCACTTCTACGCGGAGCAGGACCGGGGCTGGGCCTGGCAGATCCCGCTCCTGGAGCTGCCGCAGGCGCAGTTCGTGCTGATGTCGGCGACGCTCGGCGACGTGTCGATGTTCGAGAAGGACCTGACGCGGCGGACGGGCCGGCCGACGGCGGTGGTCCGGTCGGCGACGCGGCCGGTGCCGCTGTCGTACGAGTACCGGCTGACGCCGATCACGGACACCATCACCGAGCTCCTGGAGACGCGGCAGGCGCCGGTGTACATCGTGCACTTCACGCAGGCGCAGGCGGTGGAGCGGGCGCAGTCGCTGATGAGCATCAACATGTGCACGCGGGAGGAGAAGGACCGGATCGCCGAGATGATCGGCAACTTCCGGTTCACCACCTCCTTCGGCCGCAACCTCTCGCGCTACGTGCGGCACGGCATCGGCGTGCACCACGCGGGCATGCTGCCGAAGTACCGGCGGCTGGTGGAGAAGCTGGCGCAGGCGGGCCTGCTGAAGGTGATCTGCGGGACGGACACGCTGGGCGTCGGCGTCAACGTGCCGATCCGGACGGTGCTGTTCACGGCGCTGACGAAGTACGATGGCAACCGGGTGCGGACGCTGCGGGCCCGGGAGTTCCACCAGATCGCGGGCCGGGCGGGCCGGGCCGGGTTCGACACGGCCGGGTTCGTGGTGGCGCAGGCGCCCGAGCACGTCATCGAGAACGAGAAGGCGCTGGCGAAGGCGGGCGACGACCCGAAGAAGCGGCGCAAGGTGGTGCGCAAGAAGGCGCCGGAGGGCTTCGTCGCCTGGTCGGACACGACCTTCGAGAAGCTGATCGGCTCCGAGCCGGAGCCGCTGACCTCGCGCTTCCGGGTCACCCACACGATGCTGCTGTCGGTGATCGCGCGGCCGGGCAACGCCTTCGACGCGATGCGCAAGCTCCTGGAGGACAACCACGAGCCGCGCCGCAACCAGCTCAGGCACATCCGCCGGGCCATCGCGATCTACCGTTCGCTGCTCGACGGCGGCGTGGTGGAGCAGCTGGAGACGCCGGACGCGGAGGGCCGCACGATCCGTCTGACGGTCGACCTCCAGCAGGACTTCGCGCTGAACCAGCCGCTGTCGACGTTCGCGCTGGCCGCCTTCGACCTGCTGGACCCGGAGTCGCCCTCGTACGCCCTGGACATGGTGTCGGTGGTGGAGTCGACGCTGGACGACCCGCGCCAGATCCTCGCCGCGATGCAGAACAAGGCGCGCGGGGAGGCCGTCGGGCAGATGAAGGCCGACGGGGTGGAGTACGAGGAGCGGATGGAGCGGCTCCAGGAGATCTCGTACCCGAAGCCGCTGGAGGAGCTGCTCTGGCACGCGTACGACGTGTACCGGAAGTCGCATCCGTGGGTCGGCGACCACCCGGTGTCGCCGAAGTCGGTCATCCGCGACATGTACGAGCGGGCGATGACCTTCACCGAGTTCACCTCGCACTACGAGCTGGCGCGGACCGAGGGCATCGTGCTGCGCTATCTGGCGAGCGCGTACAAGGCGCTGGACCACACGATCCCGGACGACCTGAAGACGGAGGACCTGGAGGACCTGATCGCCTGGCTGGGCGAGCTGGTGCGGCAGGTGGACTCCTCGCTGCTCGACGAGTGGGAGCAGCTGGCCAATCCGGAGGTCCAGACGGCCGAGGAGGCCCAGGAGAAGGCCGACCAGGTCAAGCCGGTCACGGCGAACGCGCGGGCGTTCCGGGTGCTGGTGCGCAACGCGATGTTCCGCCGGGTGGAGCTGGCGGCGCTGGACGACGTGGCGGCGCTGGGCGCGCTGGACGGCGACTCCGGCTGGGACGCGGACGCGTGGGGCGAGGCGATGGACGCGTACTGGGACGAGTACGACGACCTCGGCACGGGCCCGGACGCGCGCGGTCCGAAGCTGCTCTCCATCGAGGAGGACGCGGCGCACGGCCTGTGGCGGGTCCGGCAGACCTTCGCCGACCCGAACGACGACCACGACTGGGGCATCGGCGCGGAGGTGGACCTGGCCGCCTCCGACGAGGAGGGGCGCGCGGTCGTCCGCGTGACGTCCGTCGGACAGCTGTAACGGAGGAGCGCAGTGGTGACGAATCCCGCCGACCGGTTGGTGGACCTGCTCGACCTCGAACGGATCGAGGTGAACATCTTCCGCGGCCGCAGTCCGCAGGAGTCGCTCCAGCGGGTCTTCGGCGGGCAGGTCGCCGGGCAGGCCCTAGTGGCGGCCGGGCGGACCGTGGACGAGGACCGTCCGGTGCACTCGCTGCACGCGTACTTCCTGCGGCCGGGCCGGCCCGGCGTGCCGATCGTCTACCAGGTGGAGCGGGTGCGGGACGGCCGGTCGTTCACGACCCGGCGGGTGACGGCCGTGCAGGAGGGCCGGACGATCTTCAATCTGACGGCCTCCTTCCACAAGCCGGAGGAGGCGGCCTTCGAGCACCAGCTGCCGCCCCGGCACCTGGTGGACCCGGAGACGCTGCCGACGCTTCCGGACGAGGTCCGCGACCATCTCGGGGGGCTGCCGGAGGCGCTGGAGCGGATGGCGCGGCGGATGCCGTTCGACATCCGGTACGTCGACCGGCTGCGCTGGACGAAGGACGAGGTGAAGGGCGCGGACCCGCGCAGCGCGGTGTGGATGCGGGCGGTGGGTCCGCTGGGCGACGACCCGCTGGTGCACACCTGCGCGGTGACGTACGCCTCCGACATGACGCTGCTGGACGCGGTGCGGCTGCCCGTCGAGCCGCTGTGGGGGCCGCGCTCCTTCGACCTGGCGTCGCTGGACCACGCGATGTGGTTCCACCGACCGTTCCGGGCGGACGAGTGGTTCCTGTACGAGCAGGAGTCCCCGGTCGCGACCGGCGGCCGGGGACTGGCCCGGGGCCGGATCTACGACCGGGAGGGCCGGATGCTCGTCTCGGTGGTCCAGGAGGGCCTGTTCCGCTCCCTGGGCTGAGGGCGCGGGCCCGGGTCACTCGTACTCGGTGCCGTCCTTGCGGGTGAGGTAGGCCGGGCTGACGGCCTTGGCGACGGCCCGGCCGCCGGTGACGGGGCTGTGCCGCTCGGTGACGGGCCGGACGACGACGCCCTCCCGCAGGTGGGCGGAGCGCCCGGAGACGGTCTCGGTGCCGGTCGCGTGGGCGAGGACGACGTCGGGGTCGTAGGGCCCCTCGTACAGACGCGGTACGAGGGGGACCTCGCCCGGCTCCAGGACGGCGGCCGGGTCCAGCCAGCGGACGTGGCCGTCGATCTCGGCGGCCACGTCGAAGAGGGCGTAGCCGAGGCGCTCGCTCCGGGCGTCGGCGCCGTAGCCGAGGTCCTGGACGCCGGAGCCGTACACCTCGCCGAAGAGGCCGATCCGGGTGGCGCCGAGGCGGTCGGCGAGCCGGGCGGCGACGGCGGGCAGGCCGTGGCCGCGGACGGCCCGCCAGTAGAGGTTGCGCGGGTCCTCCCGGAGCGCGAGCCCCTTGGCGCCGAAGCCCTTGGAGGAGACCTGGACGCGGCCGGTGGCGGCGGTGTGGGTGAGCAGGCAGGCGGTGCCGTGGATCTTCTCGGTGAGGACGACGGGCTCGCCGGGGGCGAAGAGGCCGGGGTAGCGGTGGAGGTTCTCGATGTCGGTCCAGGGCAGCAGGTCGGGCGCGGGCTCGGCCTCGCCGCTCATGGTCGGCGGTATCGGGGGCACCCACTTGGTGACGCCGAGCCGCTCGGCGAAGTCGGTGCCGTCGGCGGCGGCGCGGGCGAGGTCGGTGTCCGCGAGGGCGGCGGGCCGGCAGACGATCCCCTGGGAGAGCTCCCCGCGCAGCCGGACCGCCTTGATCCGGTCGGAGGCGCGGCCGGCGAGCCGTCCGGTGAGGCCGAGTTCGGCGACGAGGGCGGCGGGCAGCACGGCCTGCTCGGGGAGGTAGACGGCGGCCTCGCCGGTCCGGTAGGCGCCCTTGGCGACGACGGCGCGGTAGAGCCCGACCTGGGCGAGTTCGAGGGCGTCGGCGTTCGGATGCGGATGGACGGTGAGGATCTCGGCGGTGACGCGCAGGGTGGACACGGTTCGGTGCTCCGCTCGGGATGGTCGGCTTCGTCTCTCGTCGCCGGTCACTGTGGCGGACCGTGAAATCCCTGGCCCAATGTTTTTCCCGCTGGTACCGGGCGGCGGCCGGTCAGTCCTCCAGGCCCGGCAGGGTGTCCTGGGCGACCTCGTGGCGGCGGGTGCGGATCTCCGGGGCGGGCGGGTGGAGCTTGGCGTCGCAGGTGGGGCCGAGTCCGGCACGGCGGGAGCCGGCGCCGGTGAGGGGGCGCCCGCAGAGCCGGCAGCGGACGGGCCGCGGGCCGGCGGGGGCGGAATCGATGGCGATTGCCAGTGGTTCGTCACTCATGCTGTGATCACACCCTAGTCCCGACGAGGAGTCCCCCATGAGTCTGTACGACATCCCGCTGACGTCGCCGGCCGGTGAGCCGGTCACCCTGGCCGACTTCCGGGACCGCGCGGTCCTGGTCGTGAACGTGGCCTCGAAGTGCGGTCTGACCCCGCAGTACGAGGGCCTGGAGCGGCTTCAGAAGACGTACGGCGGGCGCGGTCTGACCGTGGTCGGCGTGCCCTGCAACCAGTTCCTCGGGCAGGAGCCCGGCACGGCCGAGGAGATCGCGGAGTTCTGCTCGGCGACGTACGGCGTGACCTTCCCGCTGCTGGCGAAGACCGAGGTCAACGGCGACGGCCGGCACCCGCTGTACGCGGAGCTGACGAAGGTCGCGGACGCCTCCGGCGAGGCCGGTGACGTGCAGTGGAACTTCGAGAAGTTCCTGATCTCCGCCGACGGCGGGGTGACCCGGTTCCGGCCGCGCACCGAGCCGGAGGCGCCCGAGGTCGTGGCGGCGATCGAGGCCCTGCTTGTCTGACGTGGCGGACGCGACGGTGGTCGGGCGGCTGCGGGCGGCCGGCTGCGTCTTCGCCGAGGAGGAGGCGGAGCTGCTGTACGGCGCCGCCTCCGGCCCCGGCGAGCTCGACGCGCTGGTCCGGCGGCGGGCGGCCGGGGAGCCCCTGGAGCACGTGGTGGGGTGGGCCGCCTTCGCCGGGCTGCGGATCGAGGTGGGTCCCGGGGTGTTCGTGCCGCGCCGGCGCACCGAGTTCCTGGTGGAGCGGGCGGTGGCGCTGGCCCGGCCGGGCGCCGTCTGCGTCGACCTGTGCTGCGGTTCGGGCGCGGCGGCGGCGGTTCTCCTCGACCGGGTCGCGGGCGCCGTCGTGCACGCCGCCGACATCGAGCCGGCGGCGGTCGCCTGCGCGCGGCGGAACGTGGAGCCGCGCGGCGGGCGGGTGTACGGCGGCGATCTCTTCGCCCCGCTGCCCGGGGAGCTGCGCGGCCGGGTCGAGGTCCTCGTCGCCAATGTGCCGTACGTGCCGAGCGGCGAGGTGGGGCTGCTGCCCGCCGAGGCCCGCGAGCACGAGCCACTGGTCGCCCTGGACGGCGGCGCGGACGGGCTGGACGTGCTGCGGCGGGTGGCCGCCGGGGCGCCGGAGTGGCTGGCGCCGGGCGGCCGCCTGCTGTTCGAGACGAGCGGGCGGCAGGCGGAGGCGGCGGTCCGCGCGGTCGGGGCCCACGGGCTGCGCGCCGGGGTGGTGGCCGACGAGGAGTGGGGGGCGACGGTGGTCGTCGCGACCCTCTCGTAGGTCCGGGCTCTGGATCCAAGATCCGGGACCCAGGATCCGGGATCCGGCCTCTGGATCCAGAATCCAACATCCGGGATCTTGGATCCAAGATCCCGGATGTTGGATTCTGGATTCGGGATCCTGGATCCCGGCGCGGCCGGTCAGCCCTCCCGGGGAACCAGTCGGCAGCGGGCCGGGCCGGCGACCTGGAGGGTGATCGCGGAGGAGACGGGCACCTCGGTGTCGACGGCCTCGAAGCCGTGGCGCTGGAGGACCATCGCGAGCGCGATGACCGACTCCAGCATCGAGAAGTGCTGTCCGATGCAGGCCCGGGGCCCGCCGCCGAAGGGGAACCAGGCGTAGCGGGGCCGGGCCGCCTCCGCCTCGGGGGTGAAGCGGTCGGGGTCGAAGCGCTCGGGGTCCTCCCAGTAGGCGGGGTGCCGGTGGGTGACCCAGGGGGCGACGACGACATCGGCGCCGGCCGGGATGGCGACGCCGCCGACCTCGGTGGCGGCGACGGCCCGGCGGCCGATGACGGGCGCGGCCGGGAAGAGGCGCATCGTCTCCTTGAGGACCCGGGTGACGTAGGGCAGGGCGTCGAGGTCGGCGGCGCCGGGGGTGCGGCCGCCGAGGACCCGGTCGACCTCCTCGTGGGCACGGCGCTGGACGTCGGGGTGGCGGGCCAGGAGGTGGAGCGCGAAGCCGAGCGAGGTGGCGGTGGTCTCGTGGCCGGCGAGGAGGAAGACGAGGACCTGTTCGCGCAGTTCGGTGGCGTCGAAGGAGCTGTCCTCGGCGCTCTCGGCCTCGGCGAGGAGGGTGAGCAGGTCGTCGCCGTCGCCGGGGCCGCGTCCGGCGGCCTTCCGGTCGGCGATGATCCGGTCGCAGACCTCGTAGAGGGCCTGGTGGAGGGCGGCGGCCCGGCGGTTGCCGGGGGTGGGCCAGTCGCGGGGCACCTTGAGCGGGGAGTAGCCGCGGCGGAGCACGTAGGCACCGACGCCGGGGAAGCAGCGCTCGACGACGTCGACGGCGGTGTCGACGTCGGTGCCGAAGAGGATGCGGGCGACGGCGCGCAGCGCGAGCCGGGTGGATTCCTGGAGGACGTCGACGGAGTCGGCGCCGGCCTGGTCCCATTCGGCGGTGAGGGTGCGGACCTCGGCGGCCACGGCGGCGGCGTAGCCGTCGACGCGGCGCTTGGTGAAGAGGGGCTGGACGAGCCGGCGCTGGCGCAGGTAGTCCTCGTCCTGGCTGGTGAGCAGGCCGTTGCCGAAGGACTCGCGGATCTCCTGGTAGAAGGCGTTGTCCTTGCGGAAGTTGGCGGATTCCCCGGCGAGGACCTGCTGGGCGCCCTCGGCGGAGAAGACGCCGTAGACGACGGCGCGGGCGCCGGGCGGGCCCGCGGAGATGCGGACGACGTCGCCGTGGTCGCGGCGGGCGCGCAGGAAGGTGGCGAGCGAGTCGTTCTTCAGGTCGAGCAGGGAGCCGAGGACGGGCAGTCCGGTGAGCCGGGGTGCCTCGGTTCGGGTGGTGATGGCCATGTGCGTCTCCCCCATTGGTCGTTCACGGCGGGGTGATTGTCCCCCATTCAAATGACTCGCCGGTAGCTTCCGTGGGACACCCGGCCGGATCTGGCCGGTCACGGGGTTCTCCGTGGTTGTCGGTGGCGTCTGGGAGGCTCGGGGCATGGACGAGGCAGAGATGGACGAACGCCCGGGGATGACGTTCCAGTTGACGGTCGACTGCGTCGATCCGGTGCGGCTGGTGGCGTTCTGGGGAGCGGCGCTGCGGTACGTGCCGGAGCCGCCGCCGGAGGGGTACGCGAGCTGGCGGGCGTACTGGGAGGCGAGCGGCGTCCCGGCGGAGGAGCTGCCCGAGGGCACCGGGGACCTGGCGGAGTCGCTCGTGGACCCGGCGGGCGCCGGGCCCCGGGTGTGGTTCCAGGCCGTGCCCGAGGCCAAGACGGTGAAGAACCGCCTGCACCTGGACCTGAAGGTGGGCGGCGGGCGGGGGGTGCCGCTCGCGGTGCGGCGGGGCCGGGTGGACGGCGAGGTGGCCCGGCTGACCGCGCTCGGCGCCTCGGTGCTGCGTGTGACGGACGCGCCGGGCGGCATGGACCACTACGCGGTGCTCCTCCAGGACCCCGAGGGGAACGAGTTCTGCGTGGTCTGAGTCCTCCTTCCGGCGGGGGCGGCTCCGCCATGAGGCTGACCTCACGTGTGCGATCGGTCACTCCCCGGCGACGCGAGGTCACCTCGGGCGGCCCGGGCCGAAGGGTCTTCCCGCAGGTTGGAGCGGTTTCTCCGACTTTTCTCGGGCTCCGGTGGTTTGGCCGACGCGTCGCGCGGGGATCATCGGCTGTCAGTCCCGGCTCATAAACTTGCCCCATGTCCGAACAGCTCGACACCCCGACCACGATCCCGCTCACCGCCTCCGACGTCATCAACTGCCGCATCCGCGCCCTCTGGGCCACGGGCGTGCTGTCGCCGGCGGGCCGCGAGGAGTACGGCCGGCTGCTCGTGGAGTGGGAGTGCGCGATGCGGGCCGAGCAGGAGCTCGCCGCCTGAAGCGCACGGCACTGAGAACCCTCCGGGCCCGCACCGTCACGGTGCGGGCCCGGTGTGCGTCCGGGCGCGGGGGCCCGGGGCGGTGCGGCTACCTGGCGAGGGCGCGGCTGATGACCATGCGCTGGATCTCGCTGGTGCCTTCAAAGATGGTGTAGATGGCGGCGTCGCGGTGCATCCGCTCCACCGGGTACTCGCGGGTGTAGCCGTTGCCGCCGAGGATCTGGATGGCCTGGGCGGTGACGGACTTGGCGACCTCGCTCGCGTACAGCTTCGACATGGAGCCCTCGGCGTTCGTGAAGGGCTTGCCCGCGGTGGCCATCCAGGAGGCGCGCCAGACCAGCAGGCGGGCGGCGTCGATCCGGGTGGCCATGTCGGCGAGCTGGAAGGCGACGCCCTGGTTCTCGATGATCGGGCGGCCGAACTGCACGCGGGTCTTCGCGTAGTCGAGGGCGACCTCGTACGCGGCGCGGGCGGTGCCGACGGCCATGGCGCCGACCGCGGGGCGGGACGCCTCGAAGGTGGCCATGGCGGCGTTCTTCACGCGCTCGCCGCCGGTCCTGGCCTTCTCGCGGGCGCGGGCGAGGCGCTCGTCCAGCTTGTCCTTGCCGCCGAGCAGGCAGGAGCCGGGGACGCGGACGTCCTCCAGGACGACCTCGGCGGTGTGCGAGGCGCGGATGCCGTGCTTCTGGAACTTCTGGCCCTGGGAGAGGCCGGGGGTGTTCGGCGGCACGATGAAGGAGGCGTGGCCCTTGGAGCCGAGCTCCGCGTCGACGACGGCGACGACGACGTGGACGTTGGCGATGCCGCCGTTGGTCGCCCAGGTCTTGGTGCCGTTGAGGACCCACTCGTCCTTGGCCTCGTCGTAGACGGCGCGGGTGCGCATGGAGGCGACGTCGGAGCCGGCGTCGGGCTCGGAGGAGCAGAAGGCGGCGACCTTGACGTCGGTGGCGTCGCCGTACATCTGCGGCACCCAGGTGCCGATCTGCTCCTCGGTGCCGTTGGCGAGGACGCCGACGGCGGCGAGGCCGGTGCCGACGATGGAGAGCGCGATGCCCGCGTCGCCCCAGAACAGCTCCTCCATGGCCATCGGGATGCCGAGGCCGGTGGGGTCGAAGAACTGCTGCGCGTAGAAGTCGAGGCTGTAGATTCCGAGCTTGGCCGCCTCCTGGATGATGGGCCAGGGGGTCTCCTCACGCTCGTCCCACTCGGCGGCGGCCGGACGTATGACGTCCGCGGCGAAGCCGTGGAGCCAGTCGCGGACCTGCTTCTGGTCCTCGTTGAGATCGAGCGTGAACTCGCCCATGCGTTCCCTCCCAGCAGTACGTTACTTGCGGTAACAGCAGTCTGTTACCGGCGGGTACGCCTGTCAACCTGCGGTTCCTCGGGGAAGGAGGCGGATCGGGCCGTTCGGCACAGCATGCCGCGCGGGTGTTACGTTGCGACAGCCTCAGGTCATCGCACGGGCGGGGAGACACGCTTATGGACATCGCACACCGGACCACCGACCAGCAGAAGCCCGCCGAGCAGCGGCGGCGCGAACTGCTGGAGGCGGCGGACCGGGTGGTGCTCCGCGACGGCCCCAAGGCATCCATGAACGCGATCGCGGCCGAGGCGGGCATCACCAAGCCGATCCTCTACCGCCACTTCGGCGACAAGGGCGGCCTCTACCGCGCCCTCGCCACCCGCCACACCGACGCCCTGCTCGCCTCGCTGCGCGACGCCCTCGACGCCCCCGCCGACCGCCGCCGCCGGGTCGAGGCCACCCTCGACACCTACCTCTCCTCCATCGAGGCGATGCCGCAGGTCTACCGCTTCCTGATGCACCCGGCCGAGGAGTCCCAGCAGGCCGAGCAGGGCTTCGACGTCGGCCGCCACTCCGCCCCGCTGCTGCGCCGCATGGGCGAGGAGCTGGGCCGGGTCATCGCCGAGCGCGTCGACCTCGGCCCGGCCGCCGAGGCCCAGGCCCGGATCTGGGGCCACGGCATCGTCGGCATGATGCACGCGGCGGGCGACTGGTGGCTGGGCGAGCGCCCCTGCTCCCGCGCCGACCTGGTCCACGCCCTCGCGGACCTGCTCTGGGGCCGGCTCGCCGAGGCCGACGACCGCCCCGGCGGCCCGGGGTTCTGACCCGCCCGGCCCGTCCCCTCCCCCGCCCCGCCCGGAGGCGGGCGGGGCCCGCAAAGGACGCGCCCGGCGCGCGCGGGCCCGGGGGCTCGGAGCCGTACGACAAGGGGGGCGGGGCGGGGGTTACGACTCCAGGACGGCGGCGCCGGCGCCCCAGGGGCGCTTGCGGACGGCCTTCAGGAGGCGTGATCTCCGCCACCCCGTGACGCGCTCCGCGTAGACCCGGCCCTCCAGGTGGTCCATCTCGTGCTGGAGGCAGCGGGCGAAGAAGCCCGTGCCCTCGATCCGCACCGGGGTGCCGTCCGCGCGGACGCCCTCCACCACCGCGCGGTCGTACCGCGCCACCGGCGCCTCCAGACCCGGCAGCGACAGGCAGCCCTCCGGGCCGCGGAACTCGTCGCCGTCGGCCTCGACCAGGCGCGGGTTCACCACGTGCCCCAGGTGCCGCACGTCCTCGTCGTCCGGGCAGTCGTAGACGAAGACCCGCAGCCCCACGCCCACCTGGTTCGCGGCGAGTCCCACCCCGTGCGCGGCGTACATGGTGGCGAACATCGACTCCACCAGCCCGTCCAGCACGGGGCCGAACTCGGTGACGGGAGCGCAGGGCGCGTGCAGCACGGGGTCGCCGAGCAGGGTCATGGTCCGGACGACTCCGGAGCTGCCGGGGATGGGGCGGTTTCGCATGGCCGTAAGGGTACGGTCCACCGTGACCTCCTCATTTCATACGGTCGGCCCGGTGCCGCGGTTCGGGCTCCTGGCCGGTTCTCGATAGGCTGAGCCCCGACCGACGCAAGGAGGATCAAGGACGATGTCAGGACACCCCGGTAATCCAGAGCCGCTGTCGCCGCGTGCCAAGTTGGCCGTGACCGCTGGCAAGGCGGCCGCCGCGGTGTCGCGGGCGGCCGGCCGCGGCAGCGGATCGGTGATCGGCGGCAGGGTCGCGCTCAAGCTCGACCCCGACCTGCTGGGACGGCTCGCGCAGCACCTGGACGTCGTCCTCGTGTCCGCCACCAACGGCAAGACCACGACGACCCGGCTCATCGCCGAGGCGCTGCGCGCGAGCGGCCCCGTGGTCTCCAACGCCCTCGGCGCCAACATGCCCGCGGGCATCACCTCGGCCCTGGCCGGCGGCACCGACTCCCGGTACGGCGTGATCGAGGTCGACGAGAAGTACCTCGCCGGCGTCGCCCGCGACACCACCCCCAAGGCCATCGCGCTGCTCAACCTCTCCCGCGACCAGCTCGACCGCGCCGCCGAGACGCGGATGCTCGCCGAGAAGTGGCGCGAGGGGCTGAACGGCTCCAAGGCCGTCGTCATCGCCAACGCCGACGACCCGCTCATCGTGTGGGCCGCCTCCTCCTCCCCCAACGTGGTGTGGGTGGCGGTCGGCCAGGAGTGGAAGGACGACGCCTGGTCGTGCCCCTCCTGCGGCGGTGTGCTCCAGCGTCCCGGCGACGACTGGTTCTGCGGCGAGTGCGGCTTCCGCCGGCCCGCCCCGAGCTGGGCGCTCAGCGGCGACCACGTGCTCGACCCGCACGGCTCGGCCTGGCCGATCCGGCTCCAGCTCCCCGGCCGCGCCAACAAGGCGAACGCCGCCACCTCGGCGGCCGTCGCCGCCGTCTTCGGCGTGCCGCCGCAGGTCGCCCTGGAGCGCATGTACCAGGTGCAGGCCGTGGCCGGCCGCTACGACGTGGTCTCCTTCCAGAACCGGCAGCTGCGGCTGCTGCTCGCGAAGAACCCGGCGGGCTGGCTGGAGACCTTCTCCCTGATCGACCCGCCGCCGACCCCGGTGATCCTCTCGGTCAACGCGCGCGGCGCCGACGGCACCGACACCTCCTGGCTGTGGGACGTCGACTACGGGCGGCTCGCCGGCCACCCGATCATGGTGATCGGCGACCGGCGGCTCGACCTGGCGGTCCGCCTGGAGGTCGCGGGCGTGGACTTCCGCGTCTGCGACACCCTCGACGAGGCCGTCTCGATGGCCCCGCCCGGGCAGATCGAGCTGATCGCCAACTACACGGCGTTCCAGGACGTCCGCCGCCGTGTGGGCAACTGACCCCACCCCGACTCGCAGAAGGACTTGCAGCATGAGTGAGAGCAGCCTGCGCGTGGTCTGGGTCTACCCGGACCTGCTCAGCACCTACGGCGACCAGGGCAACGTGCTCGTGGTCGAGCGCCGCGCCCGGCAGCGCCGCCTGAACGTCGAGCGCGTCGACGTCCGCAGCGACCAGCCCGTCCCCACCTCCGGCGACATCTACCTGGTCGGCGGCGGCGAGGACCGGCCGCAGCGGCTCGCCGCCGAGCGGCTGCGCCGGGACGGCGGCCTGTCCCGGGCCGCCTCCAACGGCGCGATCATCTTCTCGGTCTGCGCCGGCTACCAGATCCTGGGCCACGAGTTCGTCAACGACCTCGGGGCGCGCGAGCCCGGCCTCGGCCTGCTCGACGTGACCACGGTCCGCGGCGAGGGCGCCCGCTGCGTCGGCGACGTGCTCGCCGACATCGACCCGCAGCTGGGCCTCCCCCAGCTGACCGGCTTCGAGAACCACCAGGGCGTCACCCACCTCGGCCCGACGGCCCGGCCCTTCGCGCGGACCCTCTTCGGCAACGGCAACGGGACCGGCGACGGCACCGAGGGCGCGTACAACGACACCGTCTTCGGCACCTACATGCACGGCCCCGTGATGGCCCGCAACCCGCAGATCGCGGACCTGCTGCTGAAGCTGGCGCTCGACGTGAACGCGCTGCCGCCGACCGACGACCGGTGGTACGAGGCGCTGCGCGCCGAGCGCATCGCGGCCGCCACGCAGCCCGCCTGACGGCCCCTCATCGCGCACGTCTGAGCGGCATACCGCACATTGGATTCGAAAGTAAATCGAGTGTCCAATCTGCGGACATCCGGTTCGGCCCCGCCACCCGGCAACGATAGGGTGGCGGGGATCCAGCCGGACGACGTGGTCCGGGAGTCGGCCCACGTTGCAAAGGTTTTTGGGCTATGCGCATTGGTGTGCTCACCTCCGGCGGAGACTGCCCCGGTCTGAACGCCGTCATCCGGTCCGTCGTGCACCGCGCCGTCGTGGACCACGGGGACGAGGTCATCGGCTTCCACGACGGGTGGAAGGGCCTCCTGGAGTGCGACTACCGCAAGCTCGACCTGGACGCGGTCGGCGGCATCCTCGCCCTCGGCGGCACCATCCTCGGCTCCTCCCGCGTGCAGCCCGCGCACCTCGTCGGCGGCGTCGAGCGCGCCAAGGGCCACGTCGCGGACCTGGGTCTCGACGCGATCATCCCGATCGGCGGCGAGGGCACCCTCAAGGCCGCGAACCTGCTCTCCGAGGCGGGCCTGCCGATCGTCGGCGTCCCGAAGACCATCGACAACGACATCGCCTCGACCGACGTCACCTTCGGCTTCGACACCGCCGTCACCGTGGCGACCGAGGCCCTCGACCGGCTGAAGACCACCGCCGAGTCCCACCAGCGCGTCCTGGTCGTCGAGGTCATGGGCCGTCACACCGGCTGGATAGCCCTGCACTCCGGCATGGCCGCCGGCGCCCACGCCGTCGTCGTCCCGGAGCGCCCCTTCGACATCGACGAGCTGACCGCCCGCGTCGGCGCCCGCTTCGAGGACGGCAAGCGCTTCGCGATCGTCGTCGTCGCCGAGGGCGCCAAGCCCCTCGAAGGCTCCTCCATGGACTTCAAGACCGCCGGCACCGACATCTACGGCCACGAGCGGTTCACCGGCGTCGCCAACCAGCTCTCGGTGGAGCTGGAGCGCCGGCTCGGCAAGGAGGCCCGCCCGGTCATCCTCGGCCACGTCCAGCGCGGCGGCACCCCGACCGCGTACGACCGCGTCCTCGCCACCCGCTTCGGCTGGCACGCCGTGGAGGCCGTGCACCGCGGCGAGTTCGGCATGCTGACCGCGCTGCGCGGCACGGACATCGTGATGGTGCCGCTCGCCGAGGCCGTGGAGACCCTCAAGACGGTCCCCGAGGAGCGTTACGCGGAGGCGCAGAGCGTGCTCTGAGCCCCGGCTCGCCCGACAACCGCCCCCGGTCGAGGACCCGACCGGGGGCGGTTCTAGTCTGGTGCGGACAACAAGCGCGAAACGGGCTCAGCGCGCAATGGGCTCCGGGAGTAAGCGATGGATCACAGCGGGCACGGCATGACCATGGATCTGCCGCCGTTCACGCTGGGACGGGGCCTGGAGTTCTCCCCCGACCTGTTCTTCCTCATCGGGTGCCTCGCGGCCCTCGGACTGTACGGCTGGGGCGTCACCCGGCTGCGGCGGCGCGGGGACGCCTGGCCGGTCGCCCGGACCGTGCTGTTCGCCCTCGGCGTGCTCTCCGTCGCCGTGGTGATGTGCACCAAGCTGAACGACTACGGCATGGTCATGTTCAGCGTGCACATGGTGCAGCACATGGTGATCTCCATGGTGGCGCCGATCCTGCTGCTGCTCGGCGCGCCGGTGACGCTGGCGCTGCGGGCGCTGCCGGTGGCCCGGCGCGGCTCGCTCGGGCCGCGCGAGCTGCTCCTGAAGCTGCTGCACAGCCGGTACATGCGGATCATCACGCACCCCGCGTTCACCATCGGCATGTTCATCGCGAGCCTCTACGGCCTCTACTTCACCCCGCTGTTCGACTTCCTGATGGGGTCGAAGGCCGGACACATCGGCATGATGATCCACTTCCTCGCGGTGGGTCTGGTCTTCTTCTGGCCGATCATGGGCGTGGACCCGGGGCCGCACCGGCCCGGGTACGTGATGCGGATGCTGGAACTCTTCGCGGGCATGCCGTTCCACGCCTTCTTCGGCATCGCGATGATGATGGCGACGCAGCCGATGGTGAACGTCTACAAGAACCCGCCGGCCTCGCTCGGGATCGACGCGCTCGCCGACCAGTCGGCGGCGGGCGGCATCGCCTGGGCCTTCAGCGAGATCCCGTCGGTGCTGGTGCTGATCGCGCTGGTGTACCAGTGGTACCACTCCGAGCAGCGGCAGGCGGCCCGCTCGGACCGGCAGGCGGACCGGGACGGCGACAAGGAGCTGAGGGAGTACAACGCGTACCTGGCGTCGCTCCAGGCGCGGGGGCGCTGAGCCCTCGCGCGGTGCGCGGCGCGTGCTGTGGAGAGCCCCGGGGTCTTCGGATCCTGGGGCTCTCCTGTTTCTCCGGGTTTCCGGAGGGGTTCTTCCGGGGTTTGGCAGGGGGCGGGGCGGTTCCGGCGTGCGCCGGTGTGTCCGGGGAGTAGCGCGCGCCCCCCGTACGGGGTCACGATGGCAGGGAGGCTTCCTCGGCCCCGGTCGGGAGGAGGGCGGACGGATCATGTCCGGTTCCACGAAGGCGATGGCGATCGTCACCTGCGCCGCGCTCGTGCTGACCACCGCGTACACGGTGGCGCTCGGCAGCAGCGGCTGGCTCTGGTTCGGCTGGATCGTGCTGGGGGTGGCGACGGCCGGCATGGCGGCGGCGGACAGTGCGGAGGCGACCAGCGATCCGTACGGCCCGCGCGGACCGCTCGGCCCCCGCGCGGGCGGGGCGGGGCCCTCGCCGCGCTGAGGGGGCGGTCTCGGGGTGCCGCGCCGGGGGGGCGGTTTTCGCTCTTCGGGGTCGGTTCGCACTGTTCGGCGTCAGTTCACTCTGTTCGGGATCGGTTTCCGCCGTTCAAGGCCGGTTTCCGCCGTTCGGGGCCAGGACGATCCAGACCTGGCCGGGGGCGAAGGCGAGCGGGCGGCCGTCGGGGGTGGTGAAGGCGGTGCCGCCGGCCGGGTCGGGGCGGGACCAGCGGGCCTCGTGGGCGCGGCCGTCGCGCAGGACGAGGGCGGTGCCGGAGCCGGTGGTCTCGGTGTACGGGGAGACCGCGCCGTTGACGTCGTGGAAGGCGGAGGCGCGGACGGTCACCCGCTGCACGACGACGGTGGCGGGGACGGGCCGGGCACCGTCGGCGCTGGTGACGGGGCGCCCGTCGAGGGCGATCCGCCAGCCCCGGTCGGCGGCGGACCAGGTGAAGGCGTAGCGGGCGGCCGGGAAGCGGACGGTCTCGGTGGTCCGCGCGGTGCCGCCGGCGGGCGCGGCGCCGAAGACGAGGCCGACGGGACGGACGTCGGTGGCGTCCGGGGCGGCGGCGAGGGCCGCGCGCGGGCGCAGGTAGAGGTTGTGCGGGGCGGGCCGGTCGGGCGAGCGGCGGAACGCGGCCGGGGCGCTCTCCTCGGTGACCAGGTCGAGGGAGGCCGCCCGCAGCAGCGGGTCCAGGGCGGTCTGGGCGCCGGAGTAGGCGAGGGCGGGCCGTCCGAAGGGGCGGAGCAGGGAGATGTCGGACTCGCGGGCGCTGCGGACGGGGCCGACGCGCTCGGGGAGGCGGGAGGAGTAGACGGCGAGCAGCCGGGTGACGCCGCCCTCGACCTGCTCGACGTAGACGAGGTCGGCGGCGCCGAGGCCGGTCTGGGGGCGGGCCGCCGCCACGTTGTCGATCTTGACGGCGAGGACCGGGCCGGGAGCGGCGGGCAGTCCGGTGAGCGGCGAGACGCCGGCGGGGACGGCCGGGGTGCGGGACGCGTCCGGCGGGACCGTGCCGGTGCAGCCGTAGAGGGCGGTCGCGGCCACCGCGCACAGCAGGGCGGTGAGCGTGCGACCGGGACGCCGGGGTCCGCGCGCGCCTGGCATGGTTCGGCCTTCCCGTGAGCCGGTCCTCTCCGACCAGTGGACCACGGCGGCCGGGAGGGTTACAACGGCCTGGACGGACGACGAACGGGGGTCACGGTGTTCTACCGGCTGCTGAAGCACGTGCTGCTCGGACCGCTGCTGAAACTGCTGTTCCGGCCGAGGGTGGAGGGGATCGGGAACATCCCGGAGGAGGGCGCGGCGATCGTCGCGGGCAACCACCTCTCCTTCTCCGACCACTTCCTCATGCCGGTGGTGCTCGACCGGCGGATCACCTTCCTGGCGAAGCAGGAGTACTTCACCGGGCCGGGGCTGAAGGGGCGGCTGACGGCGGCCTTCTTCCGGGCGGCCGGGCAGATCCCGGTGGACCGGTCGGGCAAGGAGGCGGGGCAGGCGGCGATCCGGGAGGGGCTCGGCGTGCTGGGCCGGGGCGAGCTGCTCGGGATCTATCCGGAGGGCACCCGCTCGCACGACGGCCGGCTGTACAAGGGCAAGGCGGGGGTGGCGGTGATGGCGCTGCGGGCCGGAGTGAAGGTGGTGCCGTGCGCGATGGTCGGCACCTTCGAGATCCAGCCGCCGGGGCGGGTGGTGCCGAGGATCCGCCGGGTGACGATCCGGTTCGGGGAGCCGCTGGACTTCTCGCGCTTCGCGGGCTCGGCGGACGAGCGCGCGGTAGTGCGGGCCGTCACCGACGAGATCATGTACGCGATCATGCGCTTGTCGGGCCAGGAGTACGTGGACGAGTACGCGTCGGTCGTGAAGGCGTCCGGGGCCTGATCCGCGCGGCGGGGTCGGCCGCCGTGATCCGCACGTAGGGGCGGCCGCCGTGTGGCGACCGCCCCCGCGCGTGCGTGCGAGGTCAATCCGTCAGGGTCGTGTCACCCTTCACGGCTGCGGGGTGGCGTGCGGGGCGCACGTCACGTCGCGGCCGTCCAGCTTCCCGGTGAGGAGGTACGCCTCGACGCGGGTGTTCAGGCACGGGTTGACCAGGTTGGTGATGCCGTGCGAGCCGGCGTCCCTCTCCGTGATCAGACGCGAACCCTGGAAGCGCTTGTGCAGTTCCACAGCGCCCTCGTACGGGGTGGCGGCGTCGCGCTCGGACTGGGTGATGAGCACGGGCGGCAGGCCCTTGCCCGTCCTGACCTGGACCGGCTTCTGGCTCGGGGCCTTCCAGGTGGCGCAGGGCAGGTTCATCCAGGCGTTGGCCCAGGTCATGAACGGGTACTTCTCGTGGAGGCGGGAGTTGTCCCGGTCCCACTTCTTCCAGCTGGTCGGCCACTGTGCATCCGCACATTCGACCGCGGTGTAGACGGCGTTGCCGTTCTCCGAGGAGATGTTGCCGGCGGTGTCGGTGAGGTCCGCGGCGGCGTTGTCGATCAGCGGCTGCGGGTCGCCGGCGGCGTACGCGCTCCACGCCTCGGCGACGGGCGCCCACATGGAGTCGTAGTACGGGGCGTTCTGGAAGAAGCCGATGAGCTCGGCCGGGCCGACCTTGCCGCCGAGCGGCGCCTTCTTGGCGGCGGCGCGCAGGGTCTGCCACTGCTGCCGGACCTCGGCGAGGGTGTCGCCGAGGTGGTAGGAGGCGTCGTTCTTCGCGACCCAGTTCATCCAGTCGGTGAGCCGGCCCTCGAAGGCGATGTCCTGGCCGAGGTTGGCCTCGTACCAGATGTTGCGGGTCGAGGGGTTCACCACGCTGTCCAGGACCATGCGGCGGACGTGCGTCGGGAAGAGGGTGCCGTAGACGGCGCCCAGGTAGGTGCCGTACGAGACGCCGACGAAGTTGAGCTTCTTCTCGCCGAGCGCGGCGCGGATGACGTCGAGGTCGCGCGCGGTGTTGGGCGTCGTCATGTACGGGAGCATGTCGCCGCTCTTCTCGGCGCAGCCCGCGGCGTACTCGGCGGCGAGCTTGCGCTGCGCGCGCTTGTCGGCCTCGCTGTCCGGCACCGGGTCGGCCTTGGGGCCCTTGACGAACTCGGTGGGGTCGACGCAGGAGATCGGGGCGGACTTGCCCACGCCGCGCGGGTCGAAGCCGACGAAGTCGTACGCCTTGGCGGCGTTGGCCCATATCGCGCTCTTGGTCGTGACGCGGCGCGGGAAGCGCAGGCCGGAACCGCCGGGGCCGCCGGGGTTGTAGAGGAGCGCGCCCTGCCGCTCGGCCGGGGTGCCGGTGGCGGCGATCCGGTCGACGGCGAGCTTGATCTTCTTCCCGTACGGCTTGGCGTAGTCGACGGGCACGCTGACCCAGCCGCACTGGATGGGCTTCTCCAGGCCCCAGTCGGCGGGGCAGGGCTGCCAGTCGATGCCGGCGCGGGCCGCCTGGGCCGCGGCGACGGCGACACCGGTGGCCTCGGCGTCGCGTCCGTGGCGCGCACTGCTGTCGGCGCTGGCGGCCGGGGCCGCGAGCGCGCCCGCGACGAGAGTGCCGACGATGAGCGTGCCGGCCGAGCCGAGCGCTGCGGTGCGTCGTCTCACAGGTCCTCCCCCTGATAGGTGAGTTGTGGATGATCTTGGATGGTCCTCTTCGCGGCGATCCTTTCGTCAGGGAGGCCCGGCCGTAAGTCCGTACACCTGTTTCTTTGCCGAACCAATAACCGGAGAGCGCACTCCGCTGAGCGGTACGTCACCTTGTCGACATGGGGACCCCTTACGGGGCCGTGAAGGGCGCGAGGTCCGCGAGCGCCGCGTCGAGGATCCGGCGCAGGGCCAGCGCGTCCGGCGCGACCGCGGTGACGAGCGCCGCCGGTCCGGCGAGCGGGGTGACGACCGCGTGGTCGCCGAGGAGCCGCACCGGCGCCGGGGCCGTGTCGAACCGGGGATCGACGACCAGGAGCTGCCCGGTGGTCCGGTGGCCGCCGAGGACCGCGCCGCCGTCCCAGCCGCCGGGCGCGCCGGGACCGCAGGCCAGCTCCTGGTCGAGGAGGGGCCGTCCGGCGCGGCGGACGGTGAGCCGCGAGAAGAGGGTGCCGGGCGGTTCGCCGTGCCGGCCGAGGACCTGCTCCTCGCGGAGCACCAGCCGCGCCGCCGGATCGAGTTCGACGGTGGTGCGCGCCCGCAGCACGGAGCCGTGAACGGAGACGAGCTGCTCGGGCAGCCAGCGCAGGACGGCGTCCGCGCCGACCCGGAGCCGGAGGGCGTACGCGGCCGGGTCGGCGGTGCGGCCGGGCAGGGCGAGGGTCGCGGCGGCGGCGTCGACCAGGAGCCGCGCCCCGTCCCGTACCTCCGTCTCGATCGCGAGCCGGTCCCCGCCGAGCGGCGCGCTCATCGCCCCGACGACCGTCACCCGCGTCCAGCCGGGGACGGCGCAGCGGGTACGGCGCAGGGCGAACGGCCCGTCGCTCTCCAGCACCGGCAGCGAGCCGTCGGCCCCGGCCGTGATCCGGGCGGTCGCGGTGACCCCGGTACCGGCGGCGGGGGCGGCGGAGCTCATCCGGCCGGGGCGGGCGCGGGGACCGCCGTCCACTCGGCGAGCCGGGCGCGGACCCAGTCGGCGACCGGGCCGACACCCGCCGCGGAGCGCAGCGAGGTGAAGGCGACGGGCAGGTCGCCGCGTTGCGCCGCCGCGTCGCGGGCCATCCGGTCGAGGTCGGAGCCGACGTGGGGGGCGAGGTCCGTCTTGTTGACGACGAGGAGGTCGGCGGTGGTGACGCCGGGGCCGCCCTTGCGCGGGATGTCGTCGCCGCCGGCGACGTCGATGACGAAGACCTGCGCGTCGACGAGGCCCCGGGAGAAGGTGGCGGTCAGATTGTCGCCGCCGGACTCCACGAGGATCAGGTCGAGCGGGCCGACGGCGTCCTCCAGTTCCTCGACGGCTTCGAGGTTGGCGGAGATGTCGTCGCGGATGGCGGTGTGCGGGCAGGCGCCGGTCTCGACGGCGCGGATGCGCTCGGGCGGCAGGACGGCTTCGCGGAGCAGGAACTCGGCGTCCTCGCGGGTGTAGATGTCGTTGGTGACGACGGCGAGTGAGAGCGTGTCGCGGAGTTGACGGCAGAGCGCGGCGACGGTGGCGGTCTTGCCGGAGCCGACGGGGCCGCCGAGGCCGATGCGCAGGGCCCGGCGGGTGCCGTCGGGGCGGTGGGCGTCGGCGGAGACGGCGCCGTGGTGGCTGTGGTCGTGGTCGAGGTGCATGGGGCTGCTCCGGGGTTACGAGGCGAAGAGTCGGACGGGCCAGGCCGCGTGCTGCTCGGCGGTGATGTCGAGCAGCGGCGCGGACGCGGCGGGCAGGGCGTCGACGCCCTGCCGGGCGGCGGTCGCGGCGCGTGCGGCGACCTCGTCCATCTCGGGGGCGAGCCGGGCCAGGACGGCGGTGGCCTGGTAGGGGTCGAGGCCGAGGAGGCGTACGACGGCGGTGGCGGGACCGCCGACCGTCTCGTACGCGACGCAGTGCGCGGTGTCCTCGGGGCCCAGTCCGGCGGCGCGGGCCGCCGTGCCGAGGACGACGGGCTGGTGCGCGCCGCGCGGGAAGGCGGCGGCCAGCGCGTCGAGCCCCGGGTCGGGCCAGGCGGCGCGGGCGGCGCGCATCAGCTGCCGCCCGAGCCGGCGCGACGCGGCGCGCAGCGCGGGCGACGGGTTCTGGGCATCCGCAACGGCGTCGAGCTCGTGCGGATCGAGCCCGGCGGCCGCACCTGCGGCGAGGCCCGCCGCGGTGAGGCCGACGGTGTGCAACCGCCCACGGCAGAAGGCTTCGAGACCGGCGGCGTCGGTGAGGCGGCCGGCCTTGACGGCGGCTTCGGCGCCGCCGGAGTGGGCGTGCCCGCCGGCGGGGAACCGCCCGTCGGCGAGCACGAGGAGCGCGGAGCGTGACATGGACTTCCCCGGCGGGTCAGAAGAGGAAGTACCGCTGGGCCATGGGCAGCTCCGCGGCGGGGGCGGGTTCGACCGCTTCGCCGTCGATGGTGACGGTGAAGGTGTCGGCGTCGACCTCGACGCGCGGCGTGGCGTCGTTCTCCCGCATGTCCGCCTTGGTGACGCGGCGGGTGGAGCGGATCGGGGCGAACTCCTTGGCGACGCCGAGCCGCCGGGGCAGGCCGTCCTCGATCGCCGCCTCGGCGGTGAAGTTGACGGAGCCCGCGGCGGCGGCCCGGCCGAGGGAGCCGAACATCGGCCGGGGCAGGACGGGCTGCGGGGTCGGGATGGAGGCGTTGGCGTCGCCCATCTGCGCGTACGCGATCTGCCCGCCCTTGAGGACCACGAGCGGCTTGACCCCGAAGAAGGCGGGCTCCCACAGCACCAGGTCGGCGAGCTTGCCGGGCTCGACCGAGCCGATCAGGTGGTCCATGCCCTGGGCGACGGCCGGGTTGATCGTGTACTTGGCGACGTACCGCCGCACCCGGTGGTTGTCGGCGCGCCCGTCGCCGGGCAGCGCGCCTCGCCGCTTCTTCATGACGTGCGCGGTCTGCCAGGTCCGCAGGACGACCTCGCCGATCCGGCCCATGGCCTGGGCGTCGGAGGAGATGATCGAGAGGGCGCCGAGGTCGTGGAGCACGTCCTCGGCCGCGATGGTGGAGGGCCGGATCCGCGATTCGGCGAAGGCGAGGTCCTCCGGGACGGCCGGGTTGAGGTGGTGGCAGACCATCAGCATGTCGAGGTGCTCGTCGATCGTGTTGACGGTGTGCGGCCGGGTCGGGTTGGTCGAGCTGGGCAGCACATACGGCTCGGAGACCACGGTGATGATGTCGGGCGCGTGCCCGCCGCCCGCGCCCTCGGTGTGGTACGCGTGGATGGTGCGGCCCGCGATGGCGGCGAGGGTGTCGCCGACGAAGCCCGCCTCGTTGAGGGTGTCGGTGTGGATGGCGAGCTGGGCGCCGGTCTCCTCGCAGACCCGGAGGCAGGCGTCGATGACGGCGGGGGTGGCCCCCCAGTCCTCGTGGATCTTGAAGCCGAGGGCTCCGCCGCGCAGCTGGGAGTGCATCGCCTCGCGGGACATGGTGTTGCCCTTGCCGAGGAGGCCGATGTTGACGGGGTAGGTGTCGAGCGCCTCGAACATCCGGGCCATGTGCCAGGGGCCGGGGGTGACGGTGGTCGCCTTGGTGCCCTCGGCGGGTCCGGTGCCACCGCCGACGAGGGTGGTGATGCCGGTGGCGAGCGCCTGCTCGACGACGGTCGGCGAGATGAAGTGGACGTGGGTGTCGACGCCGCCGGCGGTGACGATCCGGCCGTTGCCGACGACGATCTCGGTCTCGGGTCCGATGACCAGGTCGGGGTGGACCCCGTCCATGGTGTCGGGGTTGCCGGCCTTGCCGAGGGCGGTGATACGGCCGTCGCGGATGCCGATGTCGGCCTTGACGATCCCCCAGTGGTCGATGACCACCGCGCCGGTGATCACCGTGTCGGGGGCGCCCTCGGCGCGGGTCGTCCGGGCCTGGCCCATGGACTCGCGGATGACCTTGCCGCCGCCGAAGACGGCCTCCTCGCCGGCCCGGCCGGGGCCGCCGGAGCGGTCCTCCTCGATCTCGACGAGCAGGTCGGTGTCGGCGAGCCGGATGCGGTCGCCGGTGGTCGGGCCGAACAGGTCGGCGTAGACGGCGCGGTGGAGGTCAGGCACGGGCGTCTCCGTTCGGGGACCCGGTCGCCGGGTCGAGCGGCCCGGCGGTCTCGCCGCGCAGACCGGGGATGATCCGGTGGCCGGCGAGGGGCACGAGCTCGACCTCGACGGGGATGCCGGGCTCGAAGCGGACGGCGGTCCCGGCAGCGATGTTGAGGCGCTTGCCGCGGGCGGCGGCCCGGTCGAGCGCGAGGCCGGGGTTGACCTCGGCGAAGTGGTAGTGGGAGCCGACCTGGACGGGCCGGTCGGCCGCGTTGAGGACGGTGAGGCGGGTGACGGGGCGGCCCTCGTTGAGGGTGACGGGACCGTCCCCGTACAGGATCTCTCCGGGGATCATCACTGTTCGGCCCCGTCAGACGATCGGATCGTGGACGGTGACGAGCTTGGTGCCGTCCGGGAAGGTGGCCTCGACCTGGACGTCGTGGATCATCTCGGGGATGCCGTCCATGACGTCCGCGCGGGAGAGCACCCGCCGACCGGAGGCCATGAGCTCGGCGACGGTGCGGCCGTCGCGGGCCCCCTCCAGGACGTGCGCGGTGATGAGGGCCACGGCCTCCGGATGGTTCAGCCGCACCCCCCGGGCCCTGCGCTTCTCGGCCACGTCGGCGGCCACATGGATGAGCAGGCGTTCCTGCTCGTGCGGGCTCAGTTGCACTCTTCCACCTCACAGTCGTCCCCCGGACCGTGCCCGGACAGCTGCGGACCCTACCGAGCGTCAACAGTTTGTTGAATGCCGAAAGGGCCCTGCACGGCCGGACATTGCACGTTAGGGCGGAAGTTTTTCCGGCCGGTTAACTCGCACTTTGCGATCTCATGATCATCGGACGGCCGGCGCCATGAAATGGATCAAGAGCTTCCGAGAAAGGGGAGCCAGAGGGGCGCGAGGAGGGGCCGGAGGGGTACGCGGGATCGCCGACAGGCGCGCGAGAACGACGGTCGGCGCGCGGGGTCCGGCCGACATGCGAGGTCCGGCCGACGCGCGGGGCCGCGCGCCGGGAGGGGCCGCCCGCCGGGAGGGGGCGAATCCGGACCGTCAGTCCGCGCCGGGCTCGCGGTGGTGGGCAGCGATGCCGAAGCGGTGCTGTTCACCCGCGGCGGAACCGAGGCCGCCGGAGAGGCGCGTGCCGGAGAGGGAGCGGATCACCAGTTCGTCGGCGACCTCCGCGGCCGCGGCCTCCATCTTCTCCAGTCGCTCCAGGTCAGCGGCGGAGACGAGGGCCACGAGCGGCTTCCCGTGCCGGGTCACGACCACGCGCTCATCGCCGTACACGACGCGGTTGATGAGGTCGGCGAGTTCCGCCCGTGCTTGCGTCACCGGGATCTCGTAGGTCATGCTCACCATCTTACGGTCTGTACGTCCTGTACATTTTTTACAGAAGGGGGCGCCCCTCGTGGACGCACGTCATGTACTGCCGGAGTTCTCGGAGCGGACCTCGTACGGCACCCGGACGCTCGATCCGTACGCGAAGCTGCTGGAGAACCGGATCGTCCTCCTGGGCACCCCGCTCGACGACACCGCCGCGAGCGACGTGATCGCGCAGCTCCTGTACCTGGACCACGCGGATCCCGGCCGGGACATCGCGCTCTACCTCAACTCCCCCGGCGGCTCGATCACCGCGGCGACCGCGATCCACGACACGATGCGCAGCCTGGCGAGCGATGTGGAGACGACCTGTCTCGGCCAGGCCGGTTCCACGGCGGCGGTCCTGCTCGCGGCGGGGACGCCGGGGAAGCGCATGATGCTGCCCGGCGCGCGGGTCGTCCTGCGCGAGCCCGCCCTGGACGAGCCCCTCCACGGACAGCCCTCCGACCTGGACCTGCACGCGCGCGAACTGCTGCGGCTGCGCGCGCTGCTGACGGACCTGCTTGCCTCCTGCACCGGCCAGGACGGGGAGCGGATCGCCGCCGACACCGCGCGCGTCACCGTGCTCGACGCACCGGCCGCCCTCGCGTACGGCCTGGTCGACCACGTGGTCGGCAGCCGCCGGGCCGCCGCCGGCACGGCCGCGCGGTGAGGCCGCGATGGTGCCCGAACTCCCGCCACTGCCCGCGCTGACCCGCGCCGAGGGGCAGTTCATCGACGCGTACCTCGACATCGTCGACCTCCTGGGGAAGGCCAACCCGTCCCGGACCTCGCACACCTACGGCGCCCTTCGCGCCGCACAGGCCCTGGTCGGGCGGGTGGAGGCACTGCGCGAGGCGTTGACGCTCATGCACATGCGGGGCGAGAACGAGGTGCACGCCGAGACCCTCGCGTGCGCGCTGCGGGTGCTGGACGGCGAGCGGCGCGCGGCGCGCGTCACCCTCCCCGAAGCACCGGCGGGTTGACATTCCGACGTGTCGTGTCGAACCCCGGACGGCCGACACCGGACGCAGAAACCCTCCCCCGTTCGGCGTAGTCGCACGAGCGGCGATCGAGGGGGACGAGTTGCGCAACAGGTGTA
Organism: Streptomyces termitum; assembly: GCF_014650175.1. Lineage (GTDB taxonomy): Bacteria > Actinomycetota > Actinomycetes > Streptomycetales > Streptomycetaceae > Streptomyces > Streptomyces termitum. Next base: position 122,320 of record NZ_BMUL01000007.1, on the reverse strand, counting down.
CGCATTTGGCGGAATAGAACATTCCGACGCAGGTGCGGGGCTCGTAGGCCAAACCTACGACGATCACTAAACCCTCTTGTCCACCCGTATGGATCAGTCGTGAGGAGCCTCACATAACGCCGTTTCCACTCGGTTTTCGCCCGAACCGTGGGTCAAGATCCCTGACGACGACAAGCCCCCGCCATCCAGGCGGGGCGGTCCGGGCGGACGCCGAGTCCTGCCGCCGTCCCGGACGTCTGGTCGACAGGAGTGGATCGGCAGGAGTGGAGGACCCGAGCAGTACGGGTCGACCGCGCTGGACCCCAGCACGGTCGCCCTTGGGGTGAAGCCGCAGCCGCGGCCGGGCATCTTCGCCTGCCCGAACCCGACAGGTCATCCTTCACAGGCGGCTGACGAAGGGTTGCGCATGACCGCGCAGACGCATGTCCCGTCCCTGCTGACCCGGGCCGGAGCCGTCTCGGCTCTCACCCTCGCCGCCGTCGGCGGCACGCTCCTCGCACCGGGAGCCGCACCCGAGGCCCAGGCAGTCACCTCCCACGCGACGAAGGCACTGAGCATCGCCGCGTCCAAGAAGGGCGCGCCCTACCGGTACGGCTCGGCGGGACCCACCCGCTTCGACTGCTCCGGACTCACGCTCTACGCGTACAAGAAGGCGGGCAAGTCGCTGCCCCGCACCGCGCAGCAGCAGTACAACCAGAGCCGGCACATCACCGCCTCCAGCCGCCAGAAGGGCGACCTGGTCTTCTTCCACTCGGGCGGCCGGGTCTACCACGTGGGGATCTACGCCGGTGACGGCAGGATCTGGCATTCGCCCAAGACCGGCTCCTGGGTGAAACTCGACCGCATCTGGTCCTCGAAGGTCTACTACGGCCGCGTGCGCTGACCCACGGACCCCAGGCACCAGGGAGCGGAAGCGGTACGCCGCTCCCCGGTGCCCGGGACCTCGCACCCGCCCGGAGGCCACCGCCCCGGGGCCGTCCGCCCGCGCCCGCGCCCGCCCGGACGGACGCCGTCAATTCCCCGCGCGCCCGTCACCCCCTTCCTAGACTGCGGCGATGACACTCGACCAAGCGCTCGTCGACGCCGCCATCGACCAGGCGCGCCGCCGCTGGCCCTCCGACGAGCCCGGCGGGGCCGCCGCCGTCCGCCTCGACGACGGCCGGATCCTCACCAGCGTCGGCCTCGACACATGCACGGGAGCGTCACCCTGTGCCAGGAGACCGGCGCCTACTGCCAGGCGTACACCCTCGACCGGCGGGTGACCGCCTCCGTCTGCGTCTTCCGCGATCCCGAGGACGGTCGGTACGTCATCCTGCCGCCGTGCGGCATATGCCAGGAGCGCCTCGCGCTGTGGGGTCCCGAGGTCGAGGTCGGCGTGCCCGACCCCGAGGACCCGACCCGCTGGCTGGCCCGCACCCTCGCGCAGGTGAACCCGTACTACTGGGCGCGCCACTTCGCCGACGGCGCCTGGCCCTCCCACCGGACGCACTCGTCCTGAACGAAACGGTTCCTCAGGCAGGAACGGCGGCCACCCACGGCAGGGTGACCCACACCGTCTTGCCGCCCGCCTCGGTCGGGGTGACGGAGAGCCGCCCGCCGGCCTCCGCCGCCAGGACCCGGATGATCGCCAGGCCACGCCCGTTGTCCTGCTGGACCGCGGCGGGAAGCCGGCGGGGGAAGCGCGGATGGCTGTCGGTGACGCCGATCCGCAGCACCTCGTCGCGGTCGAGGCACAGTTCCACCGTGAAGTTGGGCGATTGCCCAAAAGTGTGCTGCACCGCGTTGGTCGCCAGCTCCGAGACCATCAGCCGGATCGCGTCCGCCGCGTCCCCGTCGCCGTCGAGGCCCCAGCCGCCGAGCACCTCCGCCACGAACCTCCGCGCCGCGGACACCTCGGCGGGGAGGCTCGGCAGGGTGACGGATGCTTCCTGGTGATCTGCCATGACGAGGCCGTCCCTTCCCGCCGGGGCGGGCCGCCGCCCCGGATCGCACTTCGCGTCAGACTGCCACCGATCATGGTGCGAAGTGCGCCGTTCTCCTGAGATATGCCCCTTATACGCCCGGTTCTGTCGCCCGAAGCGGTGAACTCTCGCCCCACGAAACGACTTTGGCGTACTCACACACCCGTCGCGTACGCCCCCGCCCCACACGTCCCGAGCGCCCCGCGCGTCCCGCCCGGCCGGTCGCCCCGCCGTCCCGTCGGCTCAGCGGGCTCCGGGCGGGGCCGTCCGGACGATCGTCGCGACCGCGCGATCGATCTCCGCGTCGGACAGGTTCGCGCGGGCGGTCAGCCGCAGCCGGGAGACGCCGTCGGGGACGGACGGCGGCCGGAAGCAGCCCACGGACAGGCCCTGCTCACGGCAGTCCGCCGCCCAGCGCAGCGCCTCCTCGGGCCCCGGCGCGCGAACCGACACCACGGCCGCGTCCGGGCGGGCCGAGGTGAACCCGGCCCCGGTGAGCAGGCCGTGCAGCGCGGCCGCGACCGTGCGCGCCCGCGCGGCGAGGTTCGGTTCGGCGGCGATCAGGCGCAGGCTCGCGAGCGCCCCGCCCGCGGCGGCCGGCGCGAGTCCCGTGTCGAAGATGAAGGTGCGCGCGGTGTTGACGAGGTGTTCGATCACCCGCGCCGGGCCGAGGACCGCCCCGCCCTGGCTACCGAGCGACTTGGAGAGGGTGAGCGTGGCCACCACGTCCTCGTCACCCGCGAGTCCGGCGCCGCGTGGGGCGCCCCGGCCGCCCACGCCGAGCACGCCGAACCCGTGCGCGTCGTCGAGGACGATGCCCGCGCCGTGCTCCCGGCAGGCGGCGGCGAGCTCCTCCAGCGGGGCCCGGTCGCCGTCGACGGAGAAGACAGAGTCGCTCACGGCGAGCGCCCGCCGCCCGGAGTGCGCCTCCAGGGTCTTGCGTACGGCCTCGGGGTCGGCGTGCGGCACCACCGCCGTCTCGGCCCGGGCGAGCCGGCAGCCGTCCACGATCGAGGCGTGGTTGGCCGCGTCGGAGACGATCAGGGCGTCCGGACCGCCGAGCGCGGTGAGCACGGCGAGGTTGGCCGCGTAACCGGAGGAGAAGACGAGGGCGGCCTCGAAGCCGCAGAAATCGGCGAGTTCGCGTTCGAGCCGGGTGTGCAGCCGGGTCGTGCCGGTGACCAGGCGGGAGCCGGTCGCGCCGGCGCCCCAGCGGCGGGCCGCCTCGGCGGCGGCTTCGGTGACCTCGGCGCGCCGGGTGAGGCCCAGGTAGTCGTTGCTCGCCAGGTCGAGGAGGTCCGATTCGGCCGGGCGGGGCCTCAGCCGCCGTACGAGTCCGGCCTCGGCCCTGCGGTGCGCCTCGGTCTCGGTCCAGGCGAAGGCGGTACGGCGCCCGGTCGCGGCGGCCGGCGGCCGTTCCGGGCTCCGCCCGGGGGTCGGGCTCGGGGTCGGACGGGCCTCGGGCATGCGGCGATCCTTTTGTAGGCAGCGCACAGACCCTAACGGCAGAAGGCCGTGGTCGTGATGTGGTCATACACACACCTCTATCCGGGCCGTTTGTTCAGTTCCTCCTTGGCCCAGGGCCGTGCGGTAGGCCAGGATCAGCCCTTATGGACCTGCTGAACACGCTGGTGGAGAAGGGGCTGCGGCGCGAGTCGCCGACCCGTGAAGAGGCGCTCGCCGTACTGGCGACCTCCGACGACGAACTGCTCGATGTGGTGGCGGCCGCCGGCAAGGTGCGCCGGCAGTGGTTCGGGCGGCGGGTGAAGCTGAACTACCTCGTCAACCTGAAGTCCGGGCTGTGCCCCGAGGACTGCTCGTACTGTTCGCAGCGGCTCGGTTCCAAGGCCGACATCCTCAAGTACACGTGGCTGAAGCCCGGCGAGGCGTCCGAGGCCGCGGCGGCGGGCATCGCGGGCGGCGCGAAGCGGGTCTGCCTGGTGGCGAGCGGCCGGGGGCCGACCGACCGCGACGTGGAGCGCGTCGGCAGGACCATCGAGACCATCAAGGAGCAGAACGAGGGCGTCGAGGTGTGCGCCTGCCTCGGGCTGCTCTCCGACGGCCAGGCCGAGCGGCTGAAGTCGGCGGGCGCCGACGCGTACAACCACAACCTCAACACCTCCGAGGCGACGTACGGCGGGATCACCAAGACCCACACGTACGCGGACCGGGTGGACACCGTGCAGAAGGCGCACGCGGCGGGCCTGTCGGCCTGCTCGGGCCTGATCGCGGGCATGGGCGAGGCCGACGAGGACCTGGTCGACGTGGTGTTCGCGCTGCGCGAGCTGGACTCGGACTCGGTGCCGGTCAACTTCCTGATCCCGTTCGAGGGCACGCCGCTGGCGAAGGAGTGGAACCTCACCCCCCAGCGCTGCCTGCGAATCCTCGCCATGGTCCGCTTCGTCTGCCCCGACGTGGAGGTGCGGATCGCGGGCGGCCGCGAGGTGCACCTGCGGTCGATGCAGCCGCTGGCGCTGCACATCGCCAACTCGATCTTCCTGGGCGACTACCTGACCAGTGAGGGCCAGGCGGGCCGGGCCGACCTGGACATGATCGCGGACGCCGGCTTCGAGGTGGAGGGCGCGGGCACGACCACGCTGCCCGCGCACCGCGCCGACGCGCTCGCGGCGGCGGGCGGTGGCTGCGGCTCGCACGCCCCGGCGGGTGGCGGCTGCGGTTCCGAGGCGTCGGCCGGCTGCGGCGGGCACACGGACGCGGCGGCCGGTGGCGGCTGTGGTCCATGCGGCGGCCACGCGGAGGCCCCGGCCGCCGCTCCCGCCGCCGCCTCTGCTTCTGCCTCGGAGGCGCGAACCGACCTGGTGGCGGTGCGCCGCCGCGGCGCCGGCACGGACCTCGCCCCGAACGCGTAACGGGTGACGATGCGCAACGACGAACTCCTCGCCCTGGACCGGGCGCACGTGTGGCATCCGTACGGCCCCATGCCGGGCCGTACGGAGCCACTGGTGGTCGCGTCCGCGTCCGGTGTGCGTCTGCACCTCGCCGAGCCGGTGGAAGGACGGTCCGACCTGGTCGACGGCATGTCCTCGTGGTGGTCGGCTGTGCACGGCTACAACCACCCTGTGCTCAACGAGGCGGCGCGCGGGCAGCTCGACCGGATGAGCCACGTCATGTTCGGCGGGCTCACCCACGAGCCGGCCGTGCGGCTCGCGGCCCGTCTCGTCGAGATCACGCCCGAACCGCTGCGGCACGTCTTCCTCAGCGACTCCGGCTCCGTGTCGGTCGAGGTCGCGGCCAAGATGTGCCTGCAGTACTGGCGTTCGCTCGGACGGCCCGCGAAGCGGCGGCTGCTCACCTGGCGCGGCGGGTACCACGGCGACACCTGGCAGCCGATGTCGGTGTGCGACCCCGAGGGCGGGATGCACCAGCTGTGGTCGGGCGTGCTCCAGCAGCAGGTGTTCGTGGACGCCCCGCCGACCGCGTACGAGGAGTCGTACGCGCAACTGCTCCGCGACGCGATCGCCCGGCACGCGGACGAGCTCGCCGCGGTGATCGTGGAGCCGGTCGTCCAGGGCGCGGGCGGGATGCGCTTCCACGATCCGGCCTACCTGCGGGTGCTGCGCGAGGCGTGCGACGCGCACGGCGTGCTCCTCGTCTTCGACGAGATCGCGACCGGCTTCGGCCGGACGGGCACGCTGTTCGCCGCCGACCAGGCCGGGGTGTCACCCGATGTGATGTGTCTGGGCAAGGCGTTGACGGGCGGTTACCTTTCGATGGCGGCGACGCTCTGCACGAGCGAGGTCGCCGACGGCATCTCGAAGGGTGACGTGCCCGTGCTCGCGCACGGTCCGACCTTCATGGGCAACCCGCTGGCCTCGGCGATCGCCTGCGCCTCGATCGACCTCCTTCTCTCCCAGGACTGGGAGCGGGAGGTCAAGCGGATCGAGAGCGGACTACGCGAAGGGCTCGCGGGCACGGAGGACGTGCCCGGCGTCCGTGACGTGCGGGTGCTCGGCGCGATCGGGGTCGTCCAGCTCGACCACGACGTCGACATGGCGGCGGCGACCCGGGCGGCGGTCCGGGAGGGCGTGTGGCTGCGCCCCTTCCGGGACCTCGTCTACACGATGCCGCCGTACGTGACGGGTGACGACGACCTGGCCCGGATCTGCGCGGCGGTGCGCGCCGCCGCGACCGCGGGCTGACCGGCGCTCCGGCGCCGGGGCACCGGCGCGCCGGCCCACCGGTCGGCGCGTCGGGTTATCAGCACGTCAGGTGGTCGGCACGTTCGTACGAGACGAGAAGGACACAGAGCATGGGCATCATCGTCGTCAGCGGGACGGGGACGGAGATCGGGAAGACGGTCGTCACGGCGGCCGTCGCCGCCGCGGCCGTCGCCGCCGGCCGGTCCGTCGCGGTCCTCAAGCCCGCGCAGACCGGGCTGACCGCGCGGGAGCACGGCGACGCGGACGAGGTCGTACGGCTCTCGGGCGCGAAGACCTCGGCGGAGCTGGCGCGCTACCCCGAGCCCCTCGCCCCGGACACCGCCGCCCGGCGGGCGGGCATGGCCCCGGTCGGCCCCGCGCGGACCGCCGAGGCGGCGCGGGTACTGGCGGAGGAGCACGACCTGGTGCTCGTCGAGGGCGCGGGCGGCCTGCTCGTGCGCTTCGACGAGGACGGCGGCACGCTCGCCGACGTGGCGGGCCTGCTCGGCGCGCCCGTGCTCGTCGTCGCCCCGGCCGGCCTCGGGACGCTCAACTCGACCGCGCTGACGGCCGAGGCCCTGCGGTCGCGCGGGATCGAGCAGCTGGGCGTGGTGGTCGGGAGCTGGCCGGCGGCCCCGGACCTCGCGGCATTGTGCAATCTCACAGATCTGCCCCGGGTGGCGGGCGCTCCGCTGCTCGGCGCGATCCCGGAGGGTGTGGGCCGCCTGGAGCCCGCGGCGTTCCGCGCGGCGGCGGCCGACTGGCTGGCGCCGGCGTTGGGCGGCGAGTGGGACGCGGGCGCCTTCACGCGCGCGTTGGGCATCCGCCCCTGAACGCGTGCCCCGTGCCTCTTCGCTCCCTAGGGTGAGGGGATGCGCGCACAGGTACAGGAACTCGTCCTCGACTGCGGCGACCCGGCCGCGCTGGTCCGCTTCTGGGCGGGGCTCCTCGGCGGGGACCCCGTCGACCGGAGCCCCGACTGGTCGTACGTCGAGCCGCCGGGCTTCGTACGGATCGCGTTCCAGCGGGTGCCCGAGGGGAAGTCCGCGAAGAACCGGCTGCACCTGGACCTGGAGGTGCCCGATCCGGAGGCGGCGGCCGACGAGGTGCTGCCGCGCGGCGCGGTCCGGGTCGGCGGGCTCGTCACCGACGCGCAGGGTTCCTTCCAGGTGATGCGCGACCCGGAGGGCAACGAGTTCTGCTTCGTCGCCGGGTGAGGCCCGCACACGGGGTTGACGCCGACGCCGAACGGACGGACACCGCACGAACCGCGAAAGGGTCCATCGCACGCGTGCGTGGCCCCCGGTCCACGGAACGGAATGTGCTGGCGACCGCCATGACCGCATGGTGGTATCTGGCAATGATCGACATACGTCTCCGTGCGGCCGAGCCCGCCGATGCCGCGTCCGTGCTCGCCTTCTGGCGGGAGTCCGCCGAGGGCACCTCCATCTCCGACGACCTCGGTGGGGTGACCCGTCTGCTCGAACGCGATCCGGAGGCCCTGATCCTCGCCGTCGACGGGGACCGGATCGTCGGCTCCGTGATCGCCGGCTGGGACGGTTGGCGCGCTTCGCTCTACCGGCTCGCGGTGCTCCCCTCGTACCGCAGGCGCGGTCTGTCGAAGGCCCTCCTGAAGGCGGCGGAGGAACGATTCGCCGCGCTGGGCGGGCGCCGCTGCGACGCGATGGTCCTGGAGGCGAACGAGCGGGCGCAGCACGCATGGGCCTCGGCGGGGTACGAACGGCAGGAGCAGTGGCGTCGCTGGGTGAAACCTTTTCCGGCGTGATCATGCACACCTGGAACGATCTACCCGCTACTTTGCCCATCCTTTACCATAGAATCTCCTTCCCGCAGATCTGACGACCGAAAGGTGTGAACGTCCGCCCATGGGCGAGCCCCCCAGTAGTGCCGATACCTCCGTCCGACAGAGCACCGGTCCCGATTCCGGCGGCCGACATCGCGCGTTCCCCCTCCCCCTGCCCGATCATGGGACGGAGGTGAACCGATGACCGAAGTGCTTCTGCTCCTGGTGGCGCTGCTCCTCTCCGTCACGTGCGGCGCGTTCGTGGCGGCGGAGTTCTCACTGACCACCGTCGAACGGAGCGAGCTGGAGAAAGCCGTCGAGCGCGGCGAACGCGGCGCGGCCGGCGCGCTCAAGGCCGTCAAGTCGCTCACGTTCCAGCTCTCCGGAGCCCAGCTGGGCATCACCGTGACCAACCTGGTCGTCGGCATGCTGTCCGAGCCCTCCATCTCCAAGCTGATCCGCGGCCCGGTCGAGGCCCTCGGCCTCTCCCCCGCCGTGGCCTCCTCCATCGCCCTGGTGCTCGGCACCGCCCTGTCCACCGTGGTCCTCATGGTGGTCGGCGAGCTGGTCCCCAAGAACTGGGCGATCTCCTCTCCGCTCGCGGTCGCCAAGGTCGTGGCCACGCCCCAGCGCGTGTTCACCGCCGCCTTCAAACCGCTGATCAGCCACCTCAACAACACCGCCAACCGGATCCTGCGCCGTCTCGGCATGGAGCCGGCCGAGGAGCTGGCGTCCGCGCGCTCCCCGCAGGAGCTGGTGGCGCTCGCACGCCACTCCGCGAAGGAGGGCGCGCTGGAGGCGGACACCGCCGAGCTGTTCGTGCGCACCCTGAACCTGGCCGAGCTGACCGCCGAGAACGTGATGACCCCGCGCGTCCAGGTGACCGCGCTGGAGGTGCAGGCCACCGCGGAGGACGTCGCCAACGCGACCCGCGCCACCGGTCTGTCCCGCTTCCCCGTCTACCGCGGCAACCTCGACACCGTCGTGGGCATCGCCCACATCAAGGACGTCCTGGCCATACCGGCCGAGGAGCGCAGGCGGCGCCGCGTCGGCGACATCGCGCGCGAGCCGCTGCTCGTGCCCGAGACGCTGACTGTGGACAAGCTGCTCGACCGGCTCTCCGGCAAGCAGACGATGGCCGTCGTCATCGACGAGTACGGCGGCACGGCCGGGGTCGCGACCCTGGAGGACATCGTCGAGGAGGTCGTCGGCGAGGTGCGCGACGAGCACGACCCGCACGAGACGCCGGACCTGGCGCGGGCGGGCGCGGACGAGAACGGCCGCGCGCTGTGGTCGGCCGACGGAGCCGCTCGTACCGACCAGTTGGAACGCATCGGACTGAAGGTCCCTGACGGGCCGTACGAGACCCTCGCGGGCGTGCTCGCCACCGACCTGGGCCGGATCCCGGCCGTTGGCGACAGCGTGGAACTGGGCGGCTGGCGCCTCGACGTCGTCGACGCCGCCGGACGCCGCGCGGCGCGCGTACTGCTGCACGCGCCGCTGCCTCAGGAGACGGACGGGGACGAGACCGGGGAGGCCCGCCGATGATCGCGATCCAGTTGATGATCGGCCTGCTCACGCTGGTCGTGAACGCGTTCTTCGTCGGCGCCGAGTTCGCCCTGATCTCGGTCCGGCGCAGCCAGATCGAGCCGCTGGCCGAGGCCGGCGACCGGCGGGCCCGCAGCGTCGTGTGGGGTCTGGAGCATGTCTCCGCCCTGCTCGCGGCGGCCCAGCTCGGCATCACCCTCTGCACCCTGGTGCTCGGCATCGTGGCGGAGCCCGCCATCGCGAGCCTGCTGGAGCCCGTCTTCGACGCCGTCGGCGTGCCGCACGGCCTGGTCCACCCGATCTCCTTCGTGATCGCGCTGACCGTCGCCACCTACCTGCACATGCTGCTCGGCGAGATGGTGCCGAAGAACATCGCACTGGCCGAACCGGCCAAGAGCGCGCTGATCCTCGGCCCGCCGCTGGTGGCCCTGGCGCGCGCCCTGCGACCGGTGATCTTCACGATCAACGCCTTCGCGAACGCGCTGCTCAAGCTGCTGCGGGTGGAGACGAAGGACGAGGTGTCCGCGACGTTCTCGGACGACGAACTGGCCCGCATGGTCACCGACGCGAGCGACGCCGGCCTCCTCGACGACCGCGCGACCGAGCGGCTGCACGACGCCCTGGAGCTGGGCCGCCGTCCGGTCCGGGACGTGGTCATGCCGGTGGAGAAGGTGATGTACGCGCAGGTGGGGACCACTCCGGAGGAGCTGGAGTCGCTGTCGGCGGAATCGGGCTTCTCCCGTTTCCCCGTCGTCGACTCCGGGCGTCGCATCCTGGGTTACCTGCACGTCAAGGACGCGCTGGACATCACCCCTCGTGACCTTCCGTTCCCGGTGTCGGCGCTGCGTCCGATCGCCCGCGTCCGGGCGGCCACGCCGCTGGACGACGTGCTGACCGCGATGCGCCGCAGCCGTACCCACCTGGCCGCCGTGCTCGGCGAGGACGGCAAGCTGACCGGCCTGGTCACGATGGAGGACGTGCTCCGCGAGCTGGTGGGACGCCCGGCGGCACCGTAACGCCGCCCGCACCGCCCCTGCGGAAAGCGAACGGCCCCGGGATCTCGGATCCCGGGGCCGTTCCCCGTGCGCGCGACGCGTGCGCGACCACGGCCGTACGCACCCGGCCGCGAATCCGCGAAGGGTGACGGACGGCATACGGTTGACGCCTCCCCGTCCGGCACGAGGTCGCCGACGCCGACCGCGGTCCAGCCACGAGAACCGCCGCCGATGGCGATCCGCTCTCGAAAGGTCACGGGCGCCCATCGCCGTCCGGCTTCAGAGACCTCCGGCCGCGAGCCAGTCGTCGAGGAGGCCGCGGTCCCCGGTGAGGGTGAAGCGCGCGTCGTCGGCACCGTACCGGCGGTGCAGCAACAGGAGCAGGTCGCCCGCGTCCGCCGTCACGTCGGCGGTCGGGGTGCCCCTGGCGCTCCCTCGACTCCATGTGAAACCGCCCCCGCCGAGGACGAGCGTCCAGACGGTGCGGCTGTCGCGCGCGGTGAGCCGGAGCACGGCGCCGTCGCGGTCGAGGTGGGCGAGCGGCTCGGCGAGCCAGGGAACGTGGGGCGCGGTGGCGAGGAAGTGGTCGAGCGCGTCGGCGGCCGCGCCCGGATCGAGCGGGCAGGCCGTGCCGGTGAGTGCGATCTCGGCGTCGGCGAGGTGGACGAGCGTCTCGGCGAGGACGTGGCGCGGGTAGTGGCGTACGGACGGGTCGGCGCCCGGCGACCACACCGGCGCGTCGGGGTCGGCCGCGCGGGCGGCCCGGGTGAAGCCGTCGGCACGCGCCGAGAACCAGTCGGGGCGCGCGAGGGGGTCGGCCGGCGGGTCGAGGGCGAGGTCGCCGGGGCGGACGCGGGTGGCGGGGCGCGCGGTCACGAGGTGCTCGGCCCAGCCGTGGACGGTGCCGAGGTGGCGGGTCAGGTCGCCGAGGTCCCAGCCGGGGCAGGTCGGCACGGGCGTCGCCGGATCGGCGCGGCGAACGGTGTCCGCGTACCGCCGGGCCGCCTCGGCCACGGTGTCGAGGGTGGCGTGGTGGTCGTCCTGGTCGAGGCCGAACTCCTCGGAGACCTGTGCCAACTCGTCGCGCCAGGCCCCGGGGGGCTGCCGCAGCGCGACCTCGCGGAAGAGGACGTCGAGCGCGCGCCGGTCCGCGGCGCCGAGCCCGGCGAAGGCGTGACCGGTCTGTTCCAGCCACTTCACGGCCGTGTCCGGGTCGAGCACCTCCTCGTCGCTGGTCTCGACCGCCGTCACCAGCCCGGCCAGCGCCTCGGCCAGGGCGTTCAGGAGCGCGTCGCTCATCGGGTTTCCCCTCCCGGGTTCTCCACAGCACCCACGCATACCGCGCGGTATGATCGGCTTCGCCATGGAGATCAATGCCACGTACAACAGTCTCGTCGCCGTCGGTGACAGCTTCACAGAGGGTATGTCGGACCTGAGGCCCGACGGTTCCTACCGGGGCTGGGCGGACGTCCTCGCTGGCCGGCTCGCGGCCCGCGCGCCCGGCTTCCACTACGCCAACCTCGCCGTGCGCGGGAAGCTCATCGGACAGATCGTCGAGGAGCAAGTCCCCCTGGCCGCCGGGATGGAGGCCGATGTGGTGACCCTGGTCGGCGGCCTCAACGACACCCTCCGCCCCAAGGTCGACATGGGCCGCGTGAAGGGGCTGCTGACCGAGGCCGTGGAACGCCTCACACCCGCCTGCGGGCAGCTCGTCCTGATGCGCAGCCCCGGCAGGAACGGGCCGGTGATGGAACGTTTCCGTCCCCGCATGGAGGAGCTCTTCGCCCACATCGACGAGCTGGCCGCCCGGCACGGCGCCCTCGTCGTCGATCTGTACGGGGCCCCGGCCCTGGGCGACCCGCGCCTGTGGGACGTGGACCGGCTGCACCTCACCGCCGACGGCCACCGCCGGGTCGCCGAGGCCGTGTGGCAGACGCTCGGCCTCGCCCCCGAGAGCGACTGGCGTACGCCGCTGCCGCCGACCGCCCGGCCGGGCTGGGTGACGCGCCGCGTCGAGGACGCCCGCTTCGCCAAGGAACACCTGGGACCGTGGATCGGCCGTCGGCTCACCGGCCGCTCGTCCGGCGACGGCCTCCCCCCGAAGCGCCCCGACCTGCTGCCGTACGAGACCCGTTCCGAGGTCTGACCGGACGACGGACGCCTGACGGGTGACCTGCGTCTCGTAGCAAACTCCAGCTCGGGCCACGGCGCTGGCCTGCAGAAATCGCCAGTAGAATCTGGACACGTGACTGCTGCGACTGTGAAGCCCCGTATCCCCAACGTCCTGGCCGGCCGCTACGCCTCCGCGGAGCTCGCCGTCCTCTGGTCCCCCGAGCAGAAGGTGAAGCTGGAGCGCCAGCTGTGGCTCGCCGTACTGCGCGCTCAGAAGGACCTCGGGATCGAGGTTCCCGACGCGGCCGTCGCCGACTACGAGCGCGTCCTCGACCAGGTCGACCTCGGTTCCATCGCCGAGCGCGAGAAGGTCACCCGGCACGACGTGAAGGCCCGCATCGAGGAGTTCAACGCCCTCGCCGGGCATGAGCAGGTGCACAAGGGCATGACCTCGCGCGACCTGACGGAGAACGTCGAGCAGCTCCAGATCCGCCTCTCCCTGGAGCTGATGCGGGACCGTACCGTCGCGGTCCTCGCCCGTCTGGGCAAGCTGTCCGCCGAGTACGGCGAGCTGGTCATGGCTGGGCGTTCGCACAATGTCGCCGCGCAGGCCACCACGCTCGGCAAGCGTTTCGCGACCGCCGCCGACGAGCTGCTCGTGGCGTACGGCCGCCTGGAGGAGCTGCTCGGCCGCTACCCGCTCCGCGGCATCAAGGGCCCGGTCGGCACCGCCCAGGACATGCTCGACCTGCTCGGCGGCGACGCGGGCAAGCTCGCCGAGCTGGAGCAGCGGATCGCCGGCCACCTCGGCTTCGCGCACGCCTTCACCTCCGTCGGCCAGGTCTACCCCCGTTCGCTCGACTACGACGTCGTGACCTCGCTGGTCCAGCTGGCCGCCGCGCCGTCGTCGATCGCCAAGACGATCCGCCTGATGGCCGGCCACGAGCTGGTCACCGAGGGCTTCAAGCCGGGCCAGGTCGGCTCCTCGGCGATGCCGCACAAGATGAACACCCGCTCCTGCGAGCGCGTCAACGGCCTCATGGTCATCCTGCGCGGATACGCCTCGATGACCGGCGAGCTGGCCGGCGACCAGTGGAACGAGGGCGACGTCTCCTGCTCCGTGGTCCGCCGCGTGGCCCTGCCGGACGCCTTCTTCGCCCTGGACGGCCTGCTGGAGACCTTCCTCACCGTCCTCGACGAGTTCGGAGCCTTCCCCGCGGTCGTCGCCCGTGAGCTCGACCGCTACCTCCCCTTCCTCGCCACCACCAAGGTCCTCATGGCGTCGGTGCGCGCCGGTGTCGGCCGCGAGGAGGCCCACGAGGCGATCAAGGAGAACGCGGTGGCCTCGGCCCTCGCCATGCGCGAGCAGGGCGCCGAGCGCAACGAGCTGCTCGACAAGCTCGCCGCCGACGCCCGCATCCCGCTGGACCGCGCGCAGCTCGACGAGCTGATGGCGGACAAGCTCTCCTTCACCGGCGCCGCCGCCGACCAGGTCGCCACCGTGGTGTCCCGGATCGAGGAGCTCGTCAAGCAGCACCCGGAGGCCGCCGCGTACGCCCCCGGGGCGATCCTCTGACCCGGACCCGCCGGTTCACCCGTGAGGAGCTGGAGGCCGCCCGCGACCGCGTCGTACCCGACGTGGCCGAGGGCGGCCTCGCCGTTCTCTTCTGCGGCATCAACCCCGGGCTGATGACCGCCGTGACCGGCCACCACTTCGCGCGCCCCGGCAACCGCTTCTGGCCGGTGCTCCACCTCTCCGGCTTCACCCCGCGACAGCTGCGCCCCGACGAGCAGGACGAGTTGCTCGCGTACGGGCTCGGCATCACCAACGTGGTCGCCCGGCCCACCGCGCGCGCCGACGAACTGAGCCGCGAGGAGTACGTCGAGGGCGGCCGCCTCCTGACCGAGAAGGTCCTGCGGCTGAAACCCCGCCTGCTCGCGGTCGTCGGCGTCACCGCGTACCGCACCGCTTTCGGCGAACCGAAGGCCGTGATCGGCCCGCAGGAGCGGACGATCGGCACCACACGGGTCTGGGCGCTGCCCAACCCGAGCGGGCTCAACGCGCACTGGACGACAGAGACCATGGCCGAGGAGTACGCGCGCCTGCGTGAGGCCGCCGACCTGCCGCGAGCAACTTCGGAATCGGATCCCGAGTCCCCCACACAGCCGTGACCGCACGGCCCTGGCGACAGCCTGCGGCAGCGGTCCGGTGAACCGACGGGCTGTCCTCCGTGGGGAGTTGGCGCCGCGTCAACACGCGTAGCTCCGTACCCCGACCCGGGCGGTGGGACCATCGCTCGGGTCTCGGGGCGGACACGGCCCGGACACGGCCCGGGGGCGGGCCTCGCCGCTTCCGGAACCATTGAGTACCCTTCGCCTCAGACGGGGTACGAGCTGGGAGGACACACGGTGGGGCGGCTGACCGGCGGGGATCCGTCTCTGTTGCGGCGGATCAATTCCGCCGTGGTACTCCATGCTCTGCGCGGCTCCGACGCCCGCACGCTCACGGATCTCACCCGCATCACGGGTCTCTCCCGTCCCACCGTCGAGGGAGTCGTCGAGGGGCTCATCGAGGGCGGGCTCGTCGTCGAGACCGCGCCCGAGGAGGGCGGGGCCCGGCGCCAGGGCAGACCGGCCCGAAGATTCAGGTTCCGCGCCGAGGCGGGGCACCTGCTGGGCATCGAGATCGGCCCGCACCGCGTCGCGGCCCTCCTCTCCGGCCTCGACGGCCGGATCATCGGCGCCGGCGCCCGCGAGGTGTCGGAGACCGCACCCGAGGACGAGCGCCTGGACAAGGTGCGGACGGTCGTCGCGGACGTCCTGCGCCGGGCCGGCGTGCCCCGTTCGAATCTGCGCGCCGTCGGCGTCGGCACCCCCGGGATCGTGGAGGCCGACGGTACGGTGCGTCTCGGCACCGCACTGCCCGGCTGGACCGGGCTCGCCCTCGGCGAGCGGCTGCGCCGCTCCTTCCGGTGCCCCGTGATCGTGGAGAACGACGCCAACGCGGCGGCCGTCGCCGAGCACTGGAAGGGTGCGGCGACCGACTCCGACGACATCGTCTTCGTCCTGGCCGGGCTGAGCCCCGGGGCGGGTTCGCTGATCGGCGGTCGGCTGCACCGGGGGTACGGCGGCGCGGCCGGCGAGATCGGCGCGCTGCACCTGCTGGGCCGCGGCGAGACCCCGGAGCACCTCCTGTCGACAACCGACGAGCCGCTGCACCCGCTGGACGAGCAGGCGGTGGCCGAGGTCTTCGCACTGGCCAAGAAGGGTGACGTACGGGCCGAGGCCGCCGTGGAGCGGTTCACCCAGCGCCTGGTGCACGACGTCGGCGCGCTCGTGCTCGCCCTCGATCCGGAACTGGTGGTGGTCGGCGGCTGGGCGGCCGGCCTGGACGGGGTGCTCCAGCCGCTGCGCGAGGAGCTGGACCGTTTCTGTCTGCGTCCACCGCGCGTGGTGCTCTCGATCCTCGGTGAGGCCGCCGTCGGCACCGGCGCACTGCGCCTCGCCCTCGACCACGTCGAGGAGCAGCTGTTCGCCGTCGAGGGCAGCGTGACGGCCCGCCGCTGACGGTCCTCGAAGCGCGGAACCCGCATTCCCGCCGTAGCACTCTCCCTCAGGGACGTTCCCCTTCAGGGGTGTTCATCAGATCATCCTGATGTCGACATGAAGACGGCTCGACCCCCTGAAGAGAGGTCGAGCCGTCTTCGTACCGCCATCACAGAACGCGCCGGATCCCGATGCCGTCGTGCAGTGGTCAGGAGGCCATGGCCAGGTCGACGGAGTCGCCGAAGGTGAGCCGGCAGGTGTCGGCCCGGTAGGTGGCGACGGAGACCGCGGCGGTACGGCCGCCGGAGAGGTAGCGGGTCGTCACGACCAGCACCGGCGAACCGGGCAGCCGGTCCAGCTCCTTGGCGTCGTCGGCGCGGGCGGAACCCAGCTCCACCGAGCGGTCCTGGCCGTCGAGCACCAGGTTCTGGAGCTCGCACAGGACGGCGCGGGCGCGGGCGGCACCGACGGGGGCGTCGATCGCGTCGAGGCCCGGCACCGAGCCGGCGGGCACGTAGAGCAGCTCGGCGGCGACGGCCTGACCCTGACTGAGGCGCAGGCGGCGCACCAGGTGCACCTCCTCGCCGGCGGCCGTCTCCAGGAGGCGCGCGACCGCGACGGGCGCGTCGCCCGGGATGGCGTCCTGGGCCAGCCAGGCGTCGTCACCGACACCGGGCCAGACCTGCTGCGTGGTGGAGACGTCGACGCCGACGCGCGGCGGCGCGACCGTGGTGCCGACCCCGCGGCGGCGCTGGAGGCGGCCTTCCAGCTCCAGCTGCTCCAGGGCCTGGCGGAGCGTGGCACGGGCGACGCCGAAGCGGGCCGCGAGCTCGCGCTCGTTGGGCAGAATCTCGCCGACCGTGAAGTCGGAGTCGAGAGCCTCGCCGATCACCGTCTTGAGGTGCTGGTACTTCGGTTCCTGTACCGATTCCAGCTGCGTGGTCCCCACCCTGTCCTCCGCAATTCGCCGTGTCCCGCGGCGTTTCCGCGCCCTTGTTTATTAAAGGTTCCTGCACTAACTCTGCGAGAGTAAGGCGCGCCACGACCTTGGTCAAGACCAATCCTCCGTCGAAAGTCCGGAAATGTAGCCCTCTGACCTTGATCGTTCACAGGACGTTCGCACCATCGTGAGGATCGACACCCCCTGGACCCCGTCCGGTGGCCCGACGGTGGGTTCCGGGGCACCGATGAAGCATGCGAAGCGGCTACCCCAGAGGACGGAAAGAGGCGGCAGGGCGTTCCGTCGCCCTGCCGCCTCTCTTCACCGCTTCCGCGCGCGGACTTCCGTTCGCCATCACCGCTCACGGCTCCACCCGCCGTCCGCGACTCCCCGCCCGCACTCTCCGCCCGCGACCGCGCCCCCCGATTCAATCGATCGGCACGCGCCCGCGTGCCGATCGATTTTCGGCAGGAGCCTTGCCTCTTGGGCTACCCGTCGGTAATTCTTGCTGACGCAACGTCTAAGAAGACCTGCGAGGGGGCCTCCATGCCGGCACGGATCGCGTTCGAGTTCGAGACCCCGCGGGGTGAGCGCCGCACGACATCCCTGGCGTACGAACGCCGCGGCCGGGGCGAGCCGCTCCTCCTGCTCCACGGAATCGGGCACCACTGGCAGGCGTGGGAGCCGGTCCTCGACATCCTGGCGACCGAACGGGACGTCGTCGCCGTGGACCTGCCCGGCTTCGGGGCCTCCGACGGGCTGCCGCAGGACTGCGCCTACGACCTGGCGACCGTCGTCCCCGTCCTCACCGCCTTCTGCGCGGCCGTCGGCATCGACAGGCCCCACGTGGCGGGCAACTCCCTCGGCGGGCTGCTCGCGCTTCAACTCGGCAGCGAGAAGGCCGTCCGGTCGGTCACCGCGCTCTCCCCCGCCGGTTTCTGGTCCGAGAGCGAGCGCCGGTACGCCTTCGGGACCCTCCGCGCCATGCGCGGCGCGGCCCTCTCCCTGCCGGTTCCGCTCATCGACCGGCTCTCCCGCACCCCGGCCGGGCGCACCGTGCTCACCAGCACCATCTACGCCCGGCCCGGACGCCGTTCACCCGAGGCGGTCGCCGCCGAGACGCTCGCCCTGCGCGAGGCCACCGGCTTCCACCAGACCCTCGCCGCAGGACGTGCCGTCCTCTTCCGGAACGACATCCCCTCGCTTCCGGTCACGGTCGCCTGGGGCACCCGGGACCGCCTGCTCCTGCGCCGCCAGGGCGCCCGCGCCAAGCGGGTCCTCCCGGACGCCCGGCTCGTACGGCTGCCGGGCTGCGGCCACGTGCCGATGAACGACGATCCCGCGCTGGTCGCCCGCGTCCTCCTCGACGGCAGCGCCACCGGCTGAACCGGCCCCGGCATCGACCGCGTCCGCCGTGTCGGCCGCGTCCGTCCCGCTCGTCCGCTTCCTCCGACGGGTCAGCAGGCCGGTGCCGAGCGCGGCCCCCGCTCCCACGAGAAGGCCGCCGACCGCCTGGGGCAGACCGAGCACGGCCTCACCGACGGCCGCGGCGCTCAGGGCGGCGGCCACCGGGATGGCACCGGTATAGAGCGTGGCACGCTCCATACCGATCTTCTGGACCGCCATGTAGAAGAGGACGAAACCGACGACGGTCGCGAGGACCGCCTGCCACAGCAACGCCCCCGCCTCCACCCCGGTCGGCATCCGCACGAAACCGGCACCGTCCACGACGATTCCGATCAGCGTCGCCTCCACCGCGCCGACACCGCACACGGCGACCGTCAGCAGCCGCGGGCCGAGCGGCCGCAGGACGGGCACGGCGAGCACGGTGAAACCGACCTCGCCCGCCAGCGCCACCGCCGACCATCCGAGCCCCGCCAGGTCGGTACGTCCCCACCCCTGCACGGTGAACGCGCCGGCGGCGACGAGTAGCGCCCCGTACAACACGACGGGGGCAGGACGCCGACCTTCGAGCAGCGGCACGAGAACGGCGACCACCACTGGGGCGCAGCCGACGACGACACCGGGAACGGCCGGTTCCGCCGTCCGTTCGGCGGCGAGGACGGCGAGGTTGAACCCGACCATGCCGACGCCGGCGAGAACGGCGATCCGCACCCACTGGCCGGCGGTGAGCAACCGCAGTGGCGCGAGCCCGCCACGGCCGAGCATCGGGAGCAGCAGAAGGCAGGCGGCCCCGTACCGGAGGGCCTGCCCACCCGCGTACGGGTAGTCGCCGAGCAGGCCGTTGGCGGTGAAGGAGGCGCCGACGAGGGCGTAGGCGAGGGTCACGAGCAGGACCCCGCGCAAGGCGTTCGCGTTCATGGTCCTGACGGTAGGAAGCCGGGCGGTCCGGGTTAAGGTCCACTTCCATGACGCCATCGGGGACCACTTCGGGCAGGACACCGGAACCGGCCTCCCCCCTCCGGGACGCCGCGGCGCAACCGGCCTGGGAAGTACTGCTCCCCGCCGCCGGTGCTCCCGCGCGCCGACGGGGGCGGGCCCTCCAGGAGGCGCTGCGCGAGGCGGTCCGCTCGGGAAGACTCGCGGGCGGCACACGCCTGCCGTCGAGCCGGGCGCTCGCCGCCGATCTGGGGGTCTCCCGGGGTCTGGTCACCGAGGCCTACGAACAGCTCACCGCAGAGGGCTACCTGCGCAGCGGCCGGGGGGCGGGCACCTGGGTGAGCGGCACGGTCCGGACGACGCCATCCCCGACGGGCACCAGCACGCGGACCGTCACCCGGTACGGCTCCGGCGTGACGATCGACTTCCGTCCCGGCACCCCCGATCTCTCCCTTTTCCCGCGCGCGGCATGGGCGGCGGCGCAGCGCGCGGCCCTCGCCGAACTGCCTCACAGCGCGTTCGGCTATCCGGATCCGCGCGGCCTGCCCGCGCTCCGGGTGGCACTCGCGGCGATGCTGACGCGGCGGCGCGGCGTGGTCGCGGACCCCGATCGGCTGGTGGTGTGCTCGGGGGTGGCACAGGCGACGACGCTGCTCGGCTTCGTCCTGCGCGCACAGGGCCACGACGGGGTGGGGGTGGAGGATCCCGGCAGTCCGGAACACGGCCGGCTCTTCGCCGCGACCGGCCTGGAGACCGTATGGCTCCCGCTCGACGGGGAAGGGCTGCGTCCGGAACCGCTCGATGGGTCGGAGGTGCGGGCGGTGGTGGTGACGCCGTCGCACCAGTTCCCCTCCGGCATCGCGTGGTCGGCGGAGCGGCGCGGCATGCTCCTCGACTGGGCGCGGAAGGTCGACGGCTACGTCCTGGAGGACGACTACGACGGCGACTTCCGCTACGACCGCGCCCCGGTGGGGGCCCTGCAGGGGCTGGATCCCGAACGGGTCGTGTACACGGGCTCGGTCAGCAAGTCACTCGCGCCGGCGCTGCGGCTCGGTTGGATGGTGGTTCCGAAGGCACTCGTCGACGAGGTCGTCGAGCGGAAGCGGACGATGGACCTGGGCCATCCCGCACTCGACCAGGCCGCGCTGGCACACCTGGTGACGACCGGGGGCTACGACCGGCAACTGCGCCGCTGCCAGCGCGCCTACCGGGAACGCCGTGACGTCTTGCTGGCGGCACTGGCCGAGCACTTTCCCGGCACTTCGGTGACCGGGATCGCGGCCGGCCTCCACGTGATCGCCCGCCTCCCCCGCCGGTACGGGCCTCCGGAGCGGTTCCTGACGAAGGCGGCGCGCGCGGGCGTGGGCCTGCACCCCCTGGAGGAGTACGGGACGGCTCGCCCGGCGGATGGGGACGTACGGCTCGTCATCGGGTACGCGCACCTGTCTCCGGCGACGATCGCGGCAGGAGTCTCACGGGTGGCGGAGAGCCTCGACGGGTGACGAACGACGGTGGGGCGATCTGTTCACGTGGGGTTCGCGCGGGCGCCGTTCCCGGCCGTTAGGCAGGGGTCCGGCGCCGCCCGTCCTTCCGGGAGGCGCCTTCGGTACTCGTCGTTGTCCCGGTTCGGCCGGGATCCGCTCTCGGAGGCCCTGTATGTCCACGAACCCGCCTGGTTCGTCTCCTGTCGCTTCGTCCTCTGCGGTTCCGTCCGCTCCCGCTCGCCGCAGTCTGCTGCGCGGTTCCCTCGCGGTTTCCGCGGGGCTCGCTCTCGGCGGCGCGGGGTTGACTGCGCCGGCGTTCGCGTTGTCCGGTCGCCCGAAGGCGGCCTGGGGCGTGCAGACCGGCGACGTCACCGCGCGTTCCGGGCTGGTGTGGGTGCGCTCGGACCGGCCCGCCCGGATGATCGTCGAGACCTCGTCGACGGAGTCGTTCCGGAAGGTCCGTCGTCATCATGGTCCGCTGCTGGGAGCGGGCACCGATTTCACGGGGACGACGGCCCTGCGCGGTCTGCCTCCGGGCGAGCAGGTCCACTATCGGGTCCTCCTGGCCGACCCCACCGACCCGCGGCGTACGGGCGAGCCGGTTCTCGGTACCTTTCGCACGGCTCCGGAGCGGCGGCGCGACGGCGTGCGTTTCCTCTGGTCCGGGGACATCGCCGGCCAGGGGTGGGGCATCAACCCGGACATCGGCGGGTTCCGCGCGTACGAGTCCATGCGCCGTCTCGATCCCGACTTCTTCCTGTGCAGCGGCGACACCATCTATGCCGACGGGCCGCTGCAGGCGGCAGTGACGCTGTCCGACGGACGGGTCTGGCGCAATGTGATGACGGAGGAGAAGGCGAAGGTCGCCGAGACTCTCGCCGAGTACCGGGGGAACTTCCGCTACAACCTGCTCGACCACAACGTCCGGGCTTTCAACGCGCAGGTGCCGACGGTGGTCCAGTGGGACGACCACGAGGTGCGCAACAACTGGTACCCCGGGCAGATCCTGGACGACGCGCGCTACGCGGAGAAGAGCGTGGACGTGCTCGCGGCGCGCGCGTCGCGGGCCTTCACCGAGTATTTCCCGGGCTCCACGTTCCCGGCGGGCGCTTCGGCCGCCAAGGGCCGGATGCACCGGGTGGTCCGGTACGGGCCGCTGCTCGACGTCTTCGTGCTGGACATGCGTTCGTACCGAAACGCCAACTCTCCGGGCCAGCAGGCGGACGACACCACGGGCATCCTCGGCGCCGAGCAGCTCCGCTGGCTGAAGCGGGAGTTGGCGCAGTCGCGCGCGGTGTGGAAGGTGCTGGCGGCCGACATGCCTCTCGGGCTTGTCGTGCCGGACGGGGCGACCGATTTCGAGGCCGTCGCCCAGGGCGATCCGGGAGCACCGCTCGGGCGTGAACTGCAGATCGCCGAGTTGCTGCGTTTCATCAAGCACCGGCGGATCACCGGCACGCTGTGGCTGACCGCGGACGTCCACTACACCTCGGCGCAGCACTACGCGCCGGAGCGCGCGGCCTTCAAGGACTTCGCGCCGTTCTGGGAGTTCGTGTCCGGGCCGCTGGCGGCGGGTGGCTTCCCCGCGAACAAGCTGGACGGGACGTTCGGCCCGGACCGCGTCTTCGTGCGGGCGCCCGAGCGGTCGAACCTGTCCCCGATGGAGACTCCGCAGTACTTCGGCGAAGTGGACATCGACGGCGACAGTGGCGAGCTGACGGTCCGTCTGCGGGCTGACGACGACACGGTGCTGTTCACGAAGGTGCTGCGGCCTGGTCTGGTGGGACAGTAGCCTGTCGGTCGGCCTGAGCAAAGTTATCCACAGGCTGGCCTGTGGACACGAGCGGATGTCAGTGGCAGGCCCTACGGTCGTTTCCATGACGCGATCCGTACAGGCACTCGCCTACGCACGCCCTTCCTTCCTCGCCTCCACGGCCTCCGGTCGCCTCCTCGGTCTGGAGACGGCCGGAGGGCTCACCCCTCGTGGGGCGGAGGCGCACCCGCGTTTCTTCTCCGGCTTCCTGTCCTCCCCGCAGATCGCCGCGCGCGGTCTGCTCGCGGTGGCCGACGTGGCCGCGGCCCGCTATCACCAGCGGCCGAGACCGGGCTCGCTGGACCCCGTCGTGACGGGGAACGGGGACCGGCTTCGGTTCGAGTCCTTCTCCGGCTGCGGCGGGGTGTACGCCCGACTGGATGTCCTCGCCGAGGGTCTGGGCGGGGCGGAAACCGGTCACGGTACGACGAACGTGGACGTGAACGACCCCCTGCGCGAGGCGTTGTCCCGGATGACCGGGGACGATCCGATGCATCTGCGGGTGGGCCCCGACGAGATGGCGGTGTCGACGCTCGGTGGTTCGGTGGTGGAGAAGAAGGTTCCGCTGCCCGACCGCTGGCTGCGCGGGTTCGCGGAGGCTCAGGTCGCCACGGCCGGGTTCGATCTGCGTGCCGAGCTGACCGGCGCGGAGGCCGTACGGTTCCTGCGCGGTCTGCCGCGTTCGCCGGGGCGGGGACGGGCCCCGTTGTGGGTCGCGCAGACGGGCAGGGCCCTGCGTCCGACGACGCGTCCGGGAGCGGGCTCAGTGTGTCTGCCGGGTCCCGAGCGGCTGGCGGCGCTCGACCGGGTGCTGCGCTTCGCCACGGGACTGCGGGTGTACGGCCCGGTGCCGGACGGGGCCGCCGCTCCCAGCGCCTGGGAGGTGACCCTGCCGGGGATGCGGCTGACGCTCACGCTGTCTCCCGACACCTCCCGGGGGTTCTCCGGGGAGGGCGGAGTGCTGGAGGCCCTCGCGACGGATGAGGCTGCCGCGGACGCGGAGCTGGTCGGTGTGCTCCTCGCCTGGGAGCCGCGGATCGATCCGGCGGATCTCGCCGAGCAGGCGGGGCTCACCGCCGACCGGGTCCGTGCGGCCCTCACCCGGCTCGGTACAGCCGGCCGGGTGGGTTACGACGTGGCGGACGCGGCCTACTTCCACCGGGAGCTGCCGTACGAGGCGGACCGGGTCGAGCGGCACAATCCGCGTCTGATGTCCGCACGCCGACTGGTCGCGGAGGACGCGGTGACGCTCGACGGGGATCTGGCCACGGTGGCGTCGGGCGAGCGGCGGTACCGGGTGCGGGGATCGAACGGGCCGCTGAGCTGCACCTGCGCGTGGTGGGCGGATCACCGGGGGCGGCGTGGGCCGTGCAAGCACGCGCTGGCGGTGCGGATGGTCCGTCGGGGCATGACGACGGGAGCTGTGGCATGACGACGACGGTCGGGGCGCCCGTGGGCGCGGTCGTGAACGAGGGGTGGAAGTGATGGGGGCGGGAGTGATGGTGCGGACGGCCGGGATGGACGACGGCTCGGGCGTCGACGCGCTGCTGAAGGCGGTGCGCGAGGGGCGTGCCGACAAGGTGCCGGGGCTTCTGGCGCCGATGGGGGCGAAGGCCCGTAAGGACGCGCTGATCCAGCTCAAGACGCTGCGTTCCGAAGTCCGCTCCTGGGACTGGAAGCGGTGGACGGAAGCGACCCGTGTCCGACGGGCGCTGTACGTGGCGGGGGCGGGTTGTCATACGAGCTCCGCCTCCGCCGCGGTCTGGTTGGGCGGGCGCGACCTGCTCAGCTGGCGTACGGAGGACGGGTTCCTGGCTCTGCGGGTGCTGGCGGACCGTGACGCGGCGTGGCGAGCCGACGTGGCACACCGGCTCGCCGCCAAGCCGACGACGGCCGAGGAAAGCTACGGTCTGATCCGCGGCCTGGTGGAGGGCTCGGGAGCCACGGTGCCCGCGACGGACGGCTATGTGCTCGGCTGGACCCGGGCGGTCACGGACGACAAGCTTCTGGAACGGCTGCGGGAGGACCCGCAGACTCCGGTCCTGGTGAGCCATGCCCTCTCCATGCAGCAGACGCCCGAGCGACTGGCCTGGACGAGCGAGGCCGATTCCTCGACGCACTGGACGGCCGCGCTCGCGACCCTGGCGGGCGAAGGAGTACTGGACCGGGGAGAACTCGTCGACCTGTGTGTGTCGAGGCTGCTGAGGGGCGGCCGGCAGCGGGATCTGCGGTTCCCCCTCGGTCTGTTGCAACTGGTGCCACCGAACGCGGAGGAGCGGAAGGACCGTGTGGCCGACTGGGTCGGGATGACCGCCGACGGCACGTCCCCCGTAGCGGGATACGCCCAGAAGATACTGACCGGGCTGGCCCTGGAGCGGTCCCTGCCGAGCGGGGCCTTCGCCGAGATGACCGCCGGGGTGCTGTTCCGTACCGAGAAGAAGCTGCTGCGTGCCCAGTTGTCCCTGGTGGACAAGGTGCTCGCCAAGGAGCCGAAGCAGGCCGCCGAGATGCTGCCGGTCGTGGCCGATGCCTTCGGGCACGACGACTCCGAGGTCCAGGAACGGGCGCTGCGGGTGGTGGCCCGGCACCTCAAGGCCGTCGACGAGCGGGTGCGCCGTGATCTGGCCGACGCGGCGTCGCTCCTCGGCCCCGCGCACCGGTCGGCGGCCGAGGCGGTGTTCGGCGGGGCTCTCGGTGCGCCCGACCTCCCGCCCTATGAGGAGGTTCTGCCTCCCGTGCCGGAACCTCAGTTCATGCCTGGGCCGGTGGGCACTCTGGAGGAGCTGATGGAGGACCTGCTGGTGCAGCAGCGGCGTCCGGGCAGCCCGATGGAGTTCGAGCGGGCCATGGATGGTCTGGTCCGTCATGCGCACGGCGCCAAGGAAGAAGTGTCGTCGCAGGTGCGGGAGGCTTTCTCCGACGCGTACTGGCAGGACACGAACGCCTTCTCCCGCCGCCACGACTTCGACTACTTCCAGCACGGACCGCGCGGTCTGGACGCGGTGCTCGCCGCGCTCGTGGGGAAGGTGAAACAGAAACGGATCGAAACGGGGCTCGGTCAGCCCGTCCCGATGACCGCGTGCGTCCACGGGGCGATGGAGACGACGCGGGACGTCCGGATCTGGGAGATCGCCCATCTGATCGGCGGCGGCACTCTGCCGCTGCTGTTGTCCACCCCGACCCGGCACACCGGCGGGATCGACCCGCTGGAGCTGGTGGAACGGCTGCGGGTGTACGCGGACGCCGGCGTGGAACCCGCGCCGGTGGACCTGGGGTACGCCCTGCTGCGCGTACGCCGCCATGACCCGTCGGCGGAGGGGGCCGCGGCAGAGGCCGAGGCGCTGGGCAGCGAGGCCGGGACGCGGTTGGCCTCGTGGCTCCGGTCCGGCGCCCCCTTCGAGGCGACCGTCCGGTTCCATCCTCGCTCGGAGGAAGGGGGGAAGCGCTGGTACCTGGTGGACCGGATCCTGGTCGAGATGGCGAAGCGTCCGGACCTCCGGAAGGACTTCCCCAAGGTCTTCCACTGGCTCGGCGGTGGTCTGATGCCGAACGCGCGGCGCTGCTACCACTGGGACCAGGTGCCGGACCACTGGGCTACTCTGCTCCCTTCCGATCGCGAACTGCTGGCCTCGTGTCTGCTGTCGTCCATGGCGAGTGCGGTGGACGGGGACACGGCGCGGGACGTGACAGGTCCTCTGACCCTGCTGGCCGAGGGAGAGGGACCGGTGGGCCGGGCGGTCGCTTTGGTCCTGGCGTTCGGGCTCGGCTGCCGCGATGCGGACGACAGGCTCCGAGCGGTGGACGCCCTGCTCGTGCTGGCCTCCCGGGGAGACCTTGATGTCCACCAGGTGGGCAGGGATCTGGCCTGGCTGCTCGCGGAGCGTTCGATGAAGCCGAACCGTCTGGCGGACGCGGCCCGGACCGCCGCCGCGACGGGGGCGTACGGAACCGTGTGGACGATGCTGTCGACCGCGCTGCCTGTGCTGCTGGAGGCCGAGAAGCCGATGCGGGGGCTGGGGGAGCTGCTTGCCGTGGCGGCGGACTGCGCGGAGAAGTGCGGGGCGACCGGGGAACTCCCCGGGCTCGATCGGCACGCCTCGGCGCGGGGTACGTCGCAGTTGGTGGCCCAGGCCAAGAGGCTCCGGAACGCACTCCGCCAAGGGATCGATCAGGGCAAGACAGAGATGCCCTAAAACAGTCAGAAATCCTCCAGATCGCCACTTAACCCGCCAGTCACAAAACGTTCGTGATCACGCAACACCTCTAAGTCAGAGTGAAGTCATGACCGATGTGACGTCCTCGAAGAGCAGCCGCCGCCCGCACCACTGGCGGCACGACCTGATCGAACTCGCGGCCCTGTTCACCGCCGTGGTGGTGGCCGACACGATCGCCAAGACCATCGTCAAGGGACCCGACGGACCCTACCTGCTGGCGTTCTCGGCGATCGCGCTGGCCGCCACCGCCGGCTTCCACACATGGTGGGCACGAAGGCACAGCCACGCCCCACCCGTCACGGACAGGGGCACAGCCGTCGAGCTGCTCACGCCCGGTGCCTCCGAGCGGGCCGCCGGTGCGGAGTCCCTCGCCGATCCTGCTCCCGCCTCCGAGACCGTGCTGTGGCGGATGCGGACCACGGTCGACGACGCGCCGGGAAGCCTGGCATCGCTCTGCGCCGTATTGGCACGGCACCACGTCGACATCCTCACCCTCCAGACCCACCCCCTGACCGAGGGCACGGTCGACGAATTCCTGCTCCGCGCCCCCGACACGCTCCCCGCGGAAGTGCTCGCCCGTGGGATCGGGCTCGCCGGCGGGCGTGACACCTGGACCGAGCGGGCCGACGCCCACGATCTGGTCGACACCCCCACGCGCGTCCTCGGACTCGCCGCCCGTACCGCGCTCGACGCCGCCGAACTACCGCTCGCACTGCGCCAGCTGCTCGGCCGGTGCACCCTGCACTCGGTACCCGCCGTCTCACTGACCGGTCGGCCCACCGGGGAGCAGACCCCGGTCGAGGGGGTCCTCGAAGACACCCTGATGAAGCTGCGCGACCCCAGCGGGGGCACTCTGCTGATCGAGCGCCCCTACCTGCCCTTCACCCCCACCGAGTTCGCGCGGGCCCGGGCTCTCGTCGAACTCGACGCCCGGCTCGGGCCGCGTGTCCCCCGGAGCCAGGACGTCCTCACCCTGCCCGAAGGGAACGAGATCACCGTCCGCCGCGCCGATCAGCGCGACCTGGCGGCAGCCCGCGCGATGCACGACCGCTGCTCCGCCCGCACCCTGAACCTGCGCTACCACGGCCCCGTCGGCGACGCCGACCGCTACCTCGACCACCTGCTCAGCCCCCGCTTCGGACGCACCCTCGCCGTGCAGACCGCGTCCGGCCGCCTCGTCGCCCTCGGGCACCTGCTGTGGGACGGTGACGAGACCGAGGTCGCCCTCCTGGTGGAGGACGACTGGCAGCGGCGCGGAATCGGCTCCGAGCTCCTCGGCCGGCTCGTGGCGATGGCCGAGAAGACCGGATGCGAGAGCGTCTACGCCGTGACCCAGTCGTCCAACACCGGCATGGTCGCCGCGATGCGGGCGCTGAACCTGCCCCTCGATTACCAGATCGAGGAAGGCACCCTGGTGATCACCGCCCGGCTGTCCTCGGACCCGCGACGGAGTGAGCCCTCCCCTCAGCAGGCGCGGCGGAGCGAGCGCTGAGTGCCTGAGTGAGGTCCCGCCACAGGTCCTCGACGTCCTCCAGGCCCACCGACATCCGCAGCAGACGGTCGCTGACACCCGCGGCCCGGCGGTCGCCCTCCTGCACGATGCGGTGACTGATGGAGGCCGGGTGCTGGATGAGGGTGTCGACGCTGCCGAGGCTCACCGCCGGCGTGATCAGCCGGACGCCGGCGATCACGTCGTGCGGATCCCCGTACACCTCGAAGGAGACCATCGCCCCGCCGATCGCCGGATAGTGCACCCGGGCGATGCGCGGGTCGGTGGCCAGGCGTCGTACCAGTTCCGCCGCCGTCGCGGAGGCCGCGCGCACGCGGACGGGGAGGGTGGACAGTCCCCGGAGGAGGAGATAGCCGGCCAGCGGGTGGAGCACGCCACCCGTGGCGAAGCGGACGCGGCGGAGTTCGCGGGCGAACTCCTCGTCGCAGGCGACCACACCGCCCATGACGTCGCCGTGCCCGCCCAGGTACTTGGTGGCGCTGTGCAGGACGATACGGGCACCGAGACCGGCCGGGCGCTGGAGGACCGGGGTGGCGAAGGTGTTGTCGACGAGGAGCGGCACCGAGCCGCAGGAGTGGGCGACGGCCCGGATGTCCACCTCGGCCAGGGTCGGGTTGGCCGGCGACTCCACCATGACGAGGCCCGTGTCCGGGCGGATCGCGTCGGCGACGCCCGCCGGATCGGTCCAGGTGACCTCGGTGCCCAGCAGCCCGGCGTCCAGGAGGTGGTCGCTGCACCCGTACAGGGGGCGTACCGCGACGACGTGCCGCAGTCCCTGGCTCGCGCGGGCCAGGAGCACCGCGGTCAGGGCGGCCATGCCGCTCGCGAAGGCCACAGCGGCCTCGGTGCCTTCGAGGCGGGCCAGGGCCTCCTCGAAGCGGGCCACGGTCGGGTTGTCGAGCCGGGCGTAGACCGGCGGGCCGTCGAGCCGGGCGCCGGTGGCGGCGAACTCGTCGATGCGGGCGGCCTCCGCCCGGGCGTCGTACGAGGGGTAGGTGGTGGACAGGTCCAGCGGCGGGGCGTGCAGTCCGAGCTCGGCGAGGTCTTCCCGGCCGGCGTGCACGGCTTCGGTGGCGAGCGCCCTCGGGGTGGCCGAGGGGGCGTGATCCATGGCGTCCATGGGCGGCACTGTGAACGGATACCGGGAAGTAGTGGTGAGCATCCGTGTTACGTTCGCCCGATGGCCGATTCTGTCGTACTGGACACGGTCGATCTGCATATTCTTCGCCTCCTGCAGAACGACGCCCGGACCACCTATCGCGAGCTCGCCGCAGAGGTCGGCGTGGCCCCCTCCACCTGCTTGGACCGGGTGGCCCGGCTGCGTCGCACCGGTGTCGTCCTCGGGCACCAGCTACGGCTGGATCCGGCCAAACTCGGCCGCGGGCTGGAGGCGTTGCTGCTGGTCCAGGTCCGCCCCCACCGACGGGAACTGATCGGTCCGTTCGTGGATCGGATCCGGGCCCTGCCCGAGTCACGGGCGTTGTTCCATCTCACCGGGCCGGATGACTACCTCGTGCACGTGGCCGTCGCCGATCCGGCTGACCTGCAACGACTCGTTCTCGACGAGTTCACCTCGCAGCGCGAGGTGGCACGGGTCGAGACCCGGCTGATCTTCCAGCAGTGGGAGTGCGGTCCCCTCATGCCGCCGGGTGCGGGAGCGTCCTTGTCAGCCGTGTGAGCGGAACCGCAGGTGACGGAAGGCCGACGAAGGCATCAGGATGAGACACATGCCAGAGAGTTCCCGCAGCAACCTGCCCCGTCAGGTCGCCGACGCCTATGTCGACGACCTCATCGCCCTCGATCCGATCACCGGCACGCACCTGGGTGTCCGCGAGAGCGCCGGCCGTCTTCCCGACTTCTCCCCCGAGGGTCAGGAGGCCGTGGCCGGTCTCGCCCGCCGGACCCTCGCCCTCCTCGACGAGGCCGAACGGGTGCCGGGCGCGGACAGCGACGCCGAGCGGCGCTGTGCCCGTCTGCTCCGGGAGCGGCTCACGGCCGAGCTGGCCGTGCACGACGCCGACGAGGGCCTGTGCGCGGTCAGCAACATGCGCTCCCCGGTGCACAGCATCCGCATCGTCTTCACCGTCATGCCCACCGAGACCGAGGACGACTGGGCGGCGATCGCCCAGCGCCTGCGGGCCGTCCCCGCCGCGCTGGAGGGGTACCGCGCCTCGCTCGCGCTCGGTCTCGAACGCAAGCTCCTCGGCGGGCCGCGCGCCACCGCCACCTTCGTCGGCCAGCTCGCCGACTGGGCGGGCGGCGAGGACGGTCCCGGCTGGTTCGGGCAGTACGCCGCCGGCCGCCCCGACGCGCTGTCGGAGGGGTTGCGGACGGAACTCGCCGAGGCCGGCGAGGAGGCGAACGCCTCGGTGGCCGCGCTGCGGGACTGGATGCGCGACGTCTACTCCCCCGCCGTCGCGGACGCCCCCGACACCGTGGGCCGCGAGCGCTACCAGCGCTGGACGCGGTTCTTCAACGGCACCGACCTGGACCTCGACCAGGCGTACGCGTACGGCTGGTCGGAATACCACCGGCTGATCGCCGAGATGCGGACCGAGGCCGACCGGATCCTGCCGGGATCCGACCCGTGGCAGGCGCTCGCCCACCTGGACGTGCACGGTACGCACATCGAGGGCGTCGACGAGGTCCGGGCCTGGCTCCAGGAACTGATGGACGAGGCGATCGAGAAACTCGACGGCACCCACTTCGAGCTCGCCGAGCGGGTCCGCCGGGTGGAGTCGCACATCGCTCCGGCGGGCGGCGCCGCGGCCCCGTACTACACGGGTCCCTCCGAGGACTTCTCGCGCCCCGGCCGCACCTGGCTGCCGGTGGACGGGCAGACCCGGTTCCCGGTCTACGACCTGGTGTCGACCTGGTACCACGAGGGCGTGCCCGGCCATCACCTCCAGATCGCGCAGTGGGTGCACGTCGCCGACAGCCTGTCGCGCTACCAGGCCACGATCGGCATGGTCAGCGCCAATGCCGAGGGCTGGGCGCTGTACGCGGAGCGGCTCATGGACGAGCTGGGCTTCCTGCCGGACGCGGAGCGCCGGCTGGGGTACCTCGACGCGCAGATGATGCGCGCCTGCCGGGTGATCGTCGACATCGGCATGCACGTGGGGCTGGAGATCCCGGCGGATTCGCCGTTCCACCCGGGCGAGCGGTGGACGCCGGAGCTGGCGCAGGAGTTCTTCCAGCGGCACAGCAGCCGGCCGCCGGCCTTCGTGGAGAGCGAGCTGACCCGCTACCTGTCGATGCCGGGGCAGGCCATCGGCTACAAGCTGGGCGAGCGGGCGTGGCTGCTCGGGCGCGAGCGGGCCCGCGAGGCGCACGGGGACGCGTTCGACGCGAAGAAGTGGCACATGGCGGCCCTCAGCCAGGGTCCGCTGGGCCTGGACGACCTCGTGGACGAGATCTCCCGCCTCTGACCGTGTGCCGTACCCGGTTTCCCCGGTGGATTCCTTGATCCGCCGGGGAAACCCCTGTTGGCTCTCCCCATGAACGACTACGTCCCCGATGCCACCGACTGGCGGATCCTCGACGCGCTCCAGGCCCAGGGCCGCGCGAGTTACGCCGAGCTGGCCCGCGCCGTCTCCATGTCTCCGTCGGCCGTGACCGAACGGGTGCGGCGCCTGGAGGAGGCCGGGGTGATCACCGGCTACACGGCGGTGGTGGACCACGAGCGGCTGGGCCTGCCGATCCTGGCCTTCGTGCGGTTGCGGTACCCGACGGGCAACTACAAGCCGTTCCACGATCTGATCGCGGCCACGCCCGAGGTGCTGGAGGCGCACCACGTGACGGGGGACGACTGCTTCGTCCTGAAGGTCGCCGCCCGTTCGATGCGGCACCTGGAGGAGATCTCCGGGAAGGTCGGGACGCTGGGCTCGGTGACGACGAGCGTCGTCTACTCCTCACCGCTCCCCCGCCGCGCCGTCGGCCGCTGACCGGAGCGGGCCGCGTCATGTCACATCATGTGAACGCGGCCTCTTCCGTCAACACGTCGACGGCCGTCACCCTCCGAGGGCGTCGGCGCCTGTGCGGAGGCATACGGCCGAACCGTGCCGGGACTTGGTGACCTCCAGCTGGGCGGGGATCCGGCGGCGCAGGTCGGCGACGTGGCTGACGATGCCGACGCTGCGGTCGCGTTCGCGCAGCGAGTCGAGGACGTCGAGGACCTCGTCGAGGGTCTGGTCGTCGAGGCTGCCGAAGCCCTCGTCGATGAAGAGGGTGTCGAGCCGGACGCCGCCCGCCTCGTCGGTGACGACGTCGGCGAGCCCGAGGGCGAGGGCCAGCGAGGCGAAGAAGGTCTCGCCGCCCGAGAGGGTGGCGGTGTCGCGTTCGTTGCCGGTCCAGGCGTCGACGACGTGGAGTCCGAGACCGCTGCGGCGGGTGCCGGCGCGCGCGTCGGAGTGGACGAGGGTGTAGCGGCCGGAGGACATGCGCTGGAGGCGGGCGGAGGCGGCGGCCGCGACCTGTTCGAGGCGGGCGGCGAGGACGTACGACTCCAGGCGCATCCGGCGTTCGTTCTCGGTGGAGGTACCGGCGGTGAGGCCCGCGAGCCGGGCGACCCGGTCGTGTTCGGTGCGCAGCGGGCCCAGGCGCCGTACCTCGGTCTCGGCCTGGCGGGCGAGTCCGGCGAGCCCGGTGGTGCGTTCGCGGGCGGCGGCGAGCGCGGCGCCCGCGGTGCGCAGGGCGCGTTCGGCTGCGGCGTGGGCGGCCTCGGCGGCGGGGAGGTCGGCGGGCGGGAGCGCTGCGGCCTCCGCGACACCGGGTTCGGCGAGCCGGTCGGCGACGGCCGCCGCCTCGGCCTGCCAGGCGTCGAGGCGGTGCTGCCGTTCGCGGCGCGCGTACGGGTCGAGGAGGGCGGCGGAGGCTTCGGCGGGGGTGGTGAATCCGGCCTGGTAGGCGACGTCGGCGAGTTGGGCATCTGCCCTCTTGAGCCGGTCGGCGGCGATTTCTTCGTCGCGTACGGCCCCGGCGGCGCCGGTCAGGAGGGCGATGCGCCGTTCGAGGCGGTCGGCGTGCTCCGCCACGGTGGCGAACGTGCCGCGTCCCCGGGCGGCCTCCTCCGCGAGTTCGGCCTGCCGGGTGTCGAGGGCCTCGCGCTGTGAGATGCGGGCGGCGACGCGTCGTTCGGCCTCCCGGCGGGCGGTCGCCCGTTCCTCGGCCTCGCGTTCGGCGCGGGCGAGTGTTTCGCGGGCCTCGTGGGTGCGGGCCGCCAGGGCGTGTGCCTCGGCGTGCCGGCGGGTGAGTTCCCCGGCCTCGGCGGCGAGTTCGGCGACGGCGGGCTGATTGTGCGTCTGCCCAGGAGCGGCCAGGGAGTGGACTTCTTCGCGAGCCGCGGCGAGGGCTTCGCGGATGCCCGCGAGCGCGCGTTCGGCGGCGCGGCTGGTCTCGTCGGCGCGCGTGTAGGAGGCGTAAGCGGCCTCCTCGGTGGCCCGGTCGACGTGGTCGGCGCCGGTCGGGGTCGGGGCGGGGTGGGTGGTGGAGCCGCAGACCTGGCAGGGGCCGCCGTCGGTGAGAGTGGCGGCCAGCTCGGCCGCGATGCCGCGCAGGCGGCGGGACTTGAGGTCGAGCCAGGTCTCGTGCGCGGTGTTGCGCTCCTCGCGGGCGGCGGTGTGGTGCTGCTCGGCGCGGGCGAGGTCCTGGGTGAGGGCGTCGCGGCGGCGGGCGGCGGCGAGGCGGAGGCGGAGGGGTTCGAGCCGGCCCGCGAGCTGTTCGGCGCGGGCGGCGGCGTCGCGCGCGGTCTCGACACGCTGCTGGAGCGCGGCGCGCCGGGGTTCCCAGTCGGCGAGCCAGGCGGCGGCCTCCTGGAGGGCCTCCTCGTCGGCGCGGGCCTCGCGGTCGAGAGCGGTCCGCTCCTCGGCGAGGGCGGCGGCGCGGTGTTCGGCCCGGCGGGCGGCGCCGAGCGCGCCGAGTTCCTCGCGCAGCCGGTGCTCGAAGGCGGAGAGCTGTTCGGCGGGGGCCTCGGCGAGGTCGGGGGGCAGGAGGGAGCGGGCGGCGCGGCGGGCGGCGAGGGCTGCGGCGTGTTCGCGTTCGGTCTCCCGGCGCAGGGTGAGGGCGGGGGCGACGCGGTCGGCCCGGAGGGCCAGGTCGAGGGCGTGCCGGGCGGCGTCCCGTTCGGGTGCGCGGGCGTCGAGCAGGGCGCGCCGGTGCAGGGCCTCGGCGTGGCGGGCCTGGCGGGCGGCGAGGTCCCGGGCGTGTCCTGCGGCGGTGCGGGCGGCGGCCTCGGCGTGTTCGGCGGTGGCGAGGCGTACGGCGGCGATGTCGGCGGCCTCGCGGGCCTCGGTGCGGGCGATCGCGCCCCAGCCGAGGACGGTGTCGGCGAGGCCGGGTTCGCCGGGCTTCCCGTCAACGGGCGTGCGGGCGACGGGAAGCCCTCCGGCGGCCTGGGCCATGCGGTGGGCGAGACCGAGGAGCCGGGTGTCGCCCTCCTCGACGCGGTGGGCGGCGACGCGGCGCAGGTCGGCGAGCCGTTCCTCGACGGCGGCGAACCTCCGCGTGTCGAAGAGGCGCCCGAGCAGCTTGCCGCGGGCCTCGGCGTCGGCCCTGAGGAAGCGGGCGAAGTCTCCCTGCGGCAGCAGGACGACCTGGCAGAACTGCTCGCGGCTCATCCCGAGGAGCTGGGTGATCTCCTCGCCGATCTCCTGGTGGGACGTGCTGAGGCCGGTCCACGCGCGCGTGGCGGGGTCGTACGCGCGCAGCGTGCTCCGGGCCTTCTCCATGGTGAAGCCGCCGCCGCGCTTCTTGGGGCGGGGCTGCGCGGGTATGCGGACGATCTCCAGGCGGCGCCCGGCGACGGTGAGGTCGAGCAGGACCGAGGTGAGGGTGCCGGTGGGGGCGTGGTCGCTGCGGAGGGTGGTGCCGGGGGCCTGGCGGGCGCCGGGCACGCTCCCGTACAGGGCGAAGCAGACGGCGTCGAGGACGGAGGTCTTGCCCGCGCCGGTGGGGCCGTGGAGGAGGAAGAGTCCGGCGGTGGACAGGGTGTCGAAGTCGATGGTCTGGGTGGTCCCGAAGGGGCCGAAGGCGGTGATCTCCAGCCGGTGCAGCCTCATCGGCCCCCCTCTCGCTCGGTGGTGGCGGCCTCGACGCGGATGTCGTCGAAGGCGCCGTACAGCACGGACCGCTCGGCGGGGTCGAGGGTGCCGCCGGGCCGGACGTGGCTCACGAAGTCCTCCGCGATCTGCCGGTCGCTGCGGCCCCGGAGCCGCTGGGCGTAGGAGGCGAGGGAGCCGGTGTCGGCGCGCTCGGGCTCGAAGACGAGGCTGAGGGTGTGCGGGAAGCGCTCGGCGAGCCGGGCCATGGGTTCGCGGGGGCGTACGGCGTCGGTGAGGGTGGCCTCGATCCAGGAGTCCTCGTGCCGTTCGTGCGCCGGGTCGTCGAGCAGGTCGTCGAGGCGGCCGCGGAGGCGCGCGAGGGGGCGGGGCACGGGGCAGTCGACCCGTTCGGCGGCGGTGATCCCGCCGTCGGCGCCGAGGTCGATCAGCCACGTGGTCTTGCGGTGGTCGACCTCGGAG
This sequence comes from Streptomyces termitum, assembly GCF_014650175.1. Classification (GTDB taxonomy): domain Bacteria; phylum Actinomycetota; class Actinomycetes; order Streptomycetales; family Streptomycetaceae; genus Streptomyces; species Streptomyces termitum. The sequence continues at coordinate 86,376 of NZ_BMUL01000007.1, read as the reverse complement.
AAGGAGTAGGCGAGCGGCGAACCGGAGTAGCGCACGCGCGGGGTGAGCGTCTGGGCGCCGTGGAGGTGGCCGAGGGCCACGTAGTCGACGCCGTCGAAGACTCCGGCGGGTACGGCGGCGACGCCGCCGACGGTGATGTCCCGTTCGCTGTCGCTGGAGGCACCACCGGCGACGAAGGCGTGCGCGAGGACGACGGAGCGGGTACCGGCGGGCCGGGTGGCGAGGTCGGCGCGGACGCGGTCCATGGCGGCGGTGAGCACGGCCTCGTGACCGGACTTCGCGGCGCCGAGCCGCTCCCGTACGAGCGCGGGTTCCAGGTACGGCAGGCCGTAGAGGGCGACCTCGCCGTGGTCGTCGGCGAGGAGGACGGGGGTGCCGACGCCGTCCGGGTCGGTACGGAGATGGATGCCGGCGCGGCCGAGGAGTCCGGCGCCGACGCCGAGGCGGCGGGCGGAGTCGTGGTTGCCGGAGATCATGACGGTGGGGACGCCGGCCTCGGCGAGGCGGTGCAGCGCGCGGTCGAACAGTTCGACGGCGGGGAGGGACGGGACGGCCCGGTCATAGACGTCGCCGGCGACAAGGACGGCGTCGACGTCGCGGTAGCGGACGGTGGCGACGAGGTGGTCGAGGAAGGCGGCCTGGGCGTCGAGCAGGCCGACGCGGTGGAAGGACCGGCCCAGGTGCCAGTCCGAGGTGTGCAGGAACCTCACGTCGTCGTCCCACCCCGCATGCGCGTGCCGCTCCTCGCCCCTGGTCCGGTGGCCCGACGACCGGTGGTCGTCGGTCGTTCCGGGTGGCGGGCCCGGGTGTACGCCGGTCCCGTCCGCTGTGCCCACCACGCTAACCCGGGCGGAGTGGTGGGCGGGGCCGCATGAAGGGGAGCGGGCCGCAGGGAGGGCGTGGCGGCAGGGGCGGTGGCGGTGGCGGTGGCGGCGATCATGGCGGGAAAAGCGTGAAGGGTGACGGCGGGGTCAGGCGTCGCCGTACGCCTCGCCGCCGAGTTCCAGTACGGCCGTGCCTGCCGTGGTGTCGGCGAGCCAGGCCCGGAAGGCGGGGACGTCGGCGTCGGGGAGGCCGATCTCGATGGTGACGGCCTCGGTGTACTGGACTTCGCGCACCGCGCGGCCGGTGGCCCGGAGGTCGTTCTCCAGCTTTCCGGCGCGCTGGTGGTCGACGGTGACGGTGGCGAGGCGGTAGCGCCGGCGGGTGACGGTGCCGAGCGCGTCGAGGGCCTCGCCGACGACGCCGCCGTACGCGCGGATGAGGCCGCCCGCGCCGAGTTTCACGCCCCCGTAGTAGCGGGTGACGACGGCGGCGACGTACCGCATCTCGCGGCGCAGCAGCATCTGGAGCATGGGGACTCCGGCGGTGCCGCCGGGTTCGCCGTCGTCGCTGGCCTTCTGGACGGAGGCATCGGCGCCGAGCACGTACGCGTAGCAGTTGTGGGTGGCCGTCGGGTGCTCCCGGCGGATCCGCGCCACGAACTCCTGCGCCTCGCGTTCATCGGCGACCGGTGCGAGTGCACAGAGGAAGCGCGAACGGTTGATCTCGGTCTCGTGGACGCCCTCGTGGGCCAGCGTGCGGTACTGCTCCTGCATTCGGCCAGCCTACGTGGCGTACGCGTCGGGTTCCGCGTCGCCCGGGCCGGGCGGCTCCACCAGGGTGGGCCGGGAACCGGGGGCGTCGGGAAGACCGGCGTACGGAAGGGCTCGCAGGGCAAGTGCCCAACCGAGGCGTGCTTCGCCCGATTCGCTGGAGCGTCCGGTGAGCTCGGCGACGCGGCCGATGCGGTTGAGCACGGTGTTGCGGTGGCAGTAGAGCGACTCGGCGGCGCGGGAGGCGGAGCAGCCGTGGTCGAGCCAGGCACGGAGGGTGGTGAGGAGCGCGTTGCGCTCTCCGCCGGTGACGAGAACGGGGCCGAGGTGGACGGTGACGATCCGCTCGGCGATATCGGGGTGCCCGCTGAGGAGGATCTCGGTGAGCCGGTCGTCGAAGACGGCTGCCTCGCCGCTGTGCGCGGGGAGGGCGCGGAGGGTCTGCTCGGCGAGCCGGAGGGCGCGGCCGGCGTGGGAGAGGCGTTCGAATTCGGGTGAGACACCGGCGGTGGCTCCGGTGCGGTCGCGCAGTGCGGCGAGGAGCCGTCGGAGGGCCGGGTCGGGGCGGGCGCCGGGCGGCGGGGAGGCCCGTCCCGCAGGAATGTCGCGGCGGGGGAGGCGGACGATGCCCGCGTACCGGCCGGACCGCGGATGCCAGAACGACCACAGCCCCTGCGCCTCCAGGACAGGGGCGGGGTGGGGCGGGGCCGCGGGGTCCTGGGTGGCGACCACGACGACGTACCGGTCCTGGGCTGGCACGCCGAGGGCGGCGGCCGCGGCGGCGGCCACGGCGGGGTCGTCGGCGCGGCCGTCGAGGAGGGCTTCGAAAAGGGCGGCGCGGCGGGTGTCCTGGCGGTTCTGGAGTTCCAACTGGGCGACACGGTAGGCGTCGGCCATGACGACGGAGTAGCGGTCGATGGTCTCCCAGACGGCACCGGCGACGTCGAGTTCCAGGTCGCGGCTGTCGTCCTCGCGGCCGGCGCGGGTGCGCAGGTGCTCGGCCATGACCTGCCACAGGACCCGTCCGCCGCGCCGGTACGCCCGCAGGACGGTGTCGAGCGGGACGCCCTGCTCGGCGCGGCGGCGGCCGGTCTCGCGGGCCGCGAGTTCGAAGCCGCCGTCGCTCGGCGCGAGCCCGCCGAAGTCCTCCAGGGCGCGCAGCAGGTTGTCGCGGCAGATCGTCCAGAGGTCCTCGCGGGTGACCGGGTCGCCGGAGGCGTACGTGCCGGAGTGGGCGCGGATGTCGGCGACGGCGCGGTCGGTGAGGTGGTCGATGTCGGCGAGCAGCGCTTCGGCGAGGGAGCGGCGCAGCGCACCGTAACCGGCGTCGGGTTCCGGGTGCCGGGGCATGCCGGTCGGGAGGGGTGGGACGGACGGTTCGGGGGCGCCGGACGGGCTGGGCGTCATGGGTGGCACCGTAGCGTCGTGGTTTGGCGAATGCCACGCTCCGTTGACGGCGGAGGGGCTGATGCCCAGCCCGGGGCGGGGCATGGTGGGCGCTTGCACATGGTGTTCCAGGGGGTCCGCGACGGATTCTGTGCAGTGTCACAGTTTTCCGTGGCTCGTCACGGAATGTTGACACTGCCGTCAACTCCACGTCTCTGGAGCGTGCCATGTCACTGAGCGTCGCCGGTGTGCTGGGCGAGTCCGCCCGCCACTTCCCCGATCGGATCGCGGTCGTCGAGGGCGCGAGCCGGTTCACCTATCGCGAGCTGTGGGACGCGGCGCTGCGCTGCGCCGCCGGGCTGCGCGAGGCGGGGGTGAAGCCGGGCGATCGGGTGGCTGTGCTGCTGCCCAACACCGTCGAGTTCCTCCAGGTCTACTACGGGGCGCTGGCGGCCGGTGCCACGGTGGTTCCGGTGCACGCGCTGCTGGTCGTCGATGAGGTGCGTTTTGTGCTGGAGCACAGTGGCGCGGTCGCGATCGTGAGCGGCGGGCCGCTGTGGGCGGTCGCCGACGAGGCGGCGCGGGCGGCGGGTGTGCGGGCTTTCCAGGGTGCTCCGTCGGCGGCGCGCCCGCTGGACGCGCCGGAGCCGGCCGAGCCGTCCGACACGGCGGTCGTCCTCTACACGAGCGGTACCACCGGCCGTCCCAAGGGAGCGCGGCTGACCCATCTGAACATCGTCATGAACGCGACCGTGACCTCGCAGGACCTGCTCGGGCTCGGGGCCGGTGACGTCGTTCTCGGTTGTCTGCCGCTGTTCCACAGCTATGGGCAGACGTGCGCGATGAACGGAACGCTGCGCCAGGGCGCCACGCTCGTCCTGATGCCCCGGTTCAGCGGGCCGGCGGCGCTGGACGTGCTCGCCGACGAGGGCGTGACCGTGTTCATGGGCGTGCCGACGATGTACCACGCGCTGGTCGAGGCCGCGGCGGCGTCGAGTCGGCGACCGGCGGCGCTGCGGGCGTCGGTCTCGGGCGGCGCGGCGCTGCCGGTGGCCGTCCTGGAGCGCTTCGAGGAGACGTTCCGGACGCAGGTCCTGGAGGGGTACGGCCTGACGGAGACGTCACCGGTCGCTACCTTCAACCAGCCGCACCTGGGACGCCGCCCCGGCACGGTCGGGCATCCGGTGTGGGGTGTCGAGGTCGGGGTGGCCGACGCGGCGGTCGACGGCGAGGTGCGTCTGCTGCCGGACGGTGAGGTCGGCGAGGTGGTGGTGCGCGGGCACAACGTGTTCGCCGGGTACCTCGACGACCCGGAGGCGACGGCCGCGGCGGTCGTGGACGGCTGGTTCCGCACCGGCGACCTGGGAGTGCGGGACGAGGACGGTTTCCTGCGGATCGTGGACCGGAAGAAGGACCTGGTGATCCGCGGCGGCTTCAACATCTATCCGCGCGAGGTCGAGGAGGTCCTCGTCCGTCACCCGTCGGTCTCGGAGGTCGCGGTGATCGGCGTCCCGGACGACGCGAAGGGTGAAGAGGTGTGCGCGGTGGTGGTGCGGCGTGACGGCGCCGACTCCGTCACGGAACTCGAACTGATCGGCTGGGCGCGGGAGCGGCTCGGCCGCCACAAGTACCCGCGGATCGTCCGCTTCGTCGACGCGCTGCCGCTCGGGCCGACCGGCAAGGTCCTCAAGCGCGCCCTGGTCGAGCCCGGTTCCTGAGCTGTCCTTCTCCCGCTTGTCCCTGCTCTGGATACCGACATGGAAGGACGTGGTGACGCAGTCATGACGGCGTGGGACCTGGAGCCGGAGCGTGGACGGGACGGAGGGGCCGAGAGCGGGGTGCCCGAGGCCGTCCTCGTTTCCGGGAGGGTGAGTGGGGCGTTCGCGGTTGACGGTGTGGCCCGGTTCCTGGGCGTTCCGTACGCGCGGGCGCCGTTCGGGTCGCGGCGGTTCCGCGCGCCGGAGCCGGTGGAGCCGTGGGAGGGGGTGCGGCGGGCGGCGGAGTTCGGGGCGACGGCGCCGAAGCGTCCGTACGCGCCACCGCTCGACGCGCTCCTGCCGGACCCGGTGGTGGAGGGTGACGACTGCCTCAACGTCAACGTCTGGGCTCCGTGGGGACCCGCCGGTCCCGACATCGGAGCGGGCGGGGACGGAAGCAGGGGCGGTCGGCCGGTGATGGTGTGGATCCACGGAGGTTCGCTGGTCCATGGTTCGAACGCGGTGCCCGTGTACGACGGGACCGCGTTCGCGCGCGACGGAGTGGTACTGGTCTCCGTCAATTACCGGCTCGGGGTGGAGGGGTTCGGGGTGTTCCCCGACGCGCCCGCGAATCTGGGGCTGCGCGACCAGATCGCCGCGCTCGTATGGGTGCGCGAGAACATCGCGGTCTTCGGCGGCGATCCGGAGCGGGTGACGGTGTTCGGCGAGTCGGCCGGCGCCATCTCGATCGCGGCGCTGCTCGCCTCGCCGCTCGCGCGGGGGCTGTTCCGGCGGGCGGTGGTGCAGAGCGGCGCGCCGATGGCGCTGTCGCGGGAGCGGGCGCGGCGGACCACGGAGGCGGTGGCGAAGCGGCTGGGGGTCGCGGCGACGGCGGAGGCGTTCGCGGCGGTGGACCGGGAGCGGTTGCTGACGGCGCAGACGGAGGTGACGGCGAAGGGCTCCCCGTTGACGGGCGGTCACTCCTTCCAGCTGATGGTGGACGGTGACGTGCTGCCGCGCAATCCGGCGGAGGCACTCGGGGCCCATGGGGGCGTGCCGGCGGAGGGGCGGGGCGTCGACGGGGCCGGGGTGGACCTGCTGATGGGGACGACGTCGGAGGAGTACCGGCTCTGGTTCGTGCCGAGCGGGCTCGTCGAGCGGTTGTCGCCGTTCCTGCTGCGGCTCGCGCTGTGGAAGACGCGGGTGCCGTCCCGTACCGCGCGGGTGTACCGGGCGAACCGGCTGGGGGCGCGCCCCGGCGAACTCCTCGGGGCGCTCGCCACCGACAAGCTGTTGCGGGTGCCGCTGAACCGGATGGCCGACGCGCGGCTGCGGTCGGGGGCGGCGGGCCGTACGTACCTGTACGAGTTCGGTTGGCCGTCGCCGGTGCTCGGGCTGGGCGCCTGCCACGCGCTGGAGCTCGGTTTCGTCTTCGACACCCTGCACACGCCGGAGGCGCGGGCGATGACGGGTCCGGACGCGCCGCGCGAGCTGGCGGCGGCGATGCACGCGGCGTGGGTCGCGTTCGCGGCGGAGGGTGATCCGGGGTGGCGGGCGTGGGACGGGGAACGGCCGGTGATGGCCTTCGGTCCCGGTGCCCCGGTGCTGGTGCCGGCTCCTCGGGACGACGAGCGGCGTGCCTGGGACGGCTGATCCGGCCGCCGCGGTCTCGCGCGTTCCGGACACGTGGAGCGCGGCAGGGCATCTGCACAAGATGCCCTTGCGGGAAGGATCTCGCGGCGCCGGAGGTTCGTAACGGAGGAAGCCCCGCAAGGGGAGTCCGCGTGGAAGGTCCGTGCGCGGAGTCTGTGCACGGGCCCAGTGCCGCGGGCTCGTACGTATGGCAGAGAAGGAAGGGCAGCAGGGATGAGCGTCGACACCACGGCCACCGAGGCGACCGAGCGTTCCGAGGAGGAGACCGTCCGCCGGATCCTGACGGGGCCGGGTGACACCTGGGCGATCGTGGGCCTCTCCTCGAACCAGGGGCGGGCCGCGTACGGAGTGGCCGCCGTGCTCCAGCGCTTCGGCAAACGGATCGTTCCCGTGCACCCGAAGGCGGAGACCGTCCACGGCGAGCAGGGGTACGCCTCGCTCGCCGACATTCCCTTCCCTGTCGACGTGGTGGACGTCTTCGTCAACAGCGAGCTGGCCGGCGCGGTCGCCGACGGGGCGCGGGAGATCGGCGCGAAGGCCGTGTGGTTCCAGCTCGGTGTCGTCGACGAGGCCGCCTGTGCCCGGACGACGGACGCGGGTCTGGACATGGTGATGAATCGCTGCCCCGCCATCGAGATCCCGCGCCTGGGCTGATGCTGTAACCGGGCCGTGTCCGGTCGGTGACCGTTCGGACGGTCACCGACCGGACACGGCCGCGTGTTCAGGCGGTCGGAATGCCCAGGCCCTCCAGGACGACCGCGCCGGGAAGTTGGGCGAATGCCTTGCCCGGCATGATGATCTTGCCTCGGCGACGGCCGCTGCCGATGAGGACCCACAGGGTGTCGACGACGGTGGCATCGATCAGGAGGGGCCAGTCGGCGGGGAGGCCGAGGGGCGTGATGCCGCCGTACTCCATGCCGCTGTCGCCGGTCGCGGTGTCCATCGGCGCGAAGCTCGCCTTGCGCGCGCCGAGGTGCTTGCGGACCACGCCGTTGACGTCGACTCGGGTCGCGGACCTCACCACGCACGCGGCGAGGGTGACCGTCTCGCCGCGCTTGCCCGCGACGACGACGCAGTTGGCAGAGGCGTCGAGGAGGTCGGCACCGTGGTGCTCGACGAAGACGGCGGTGTCGGCGATGGCCGGGTCGGTGTCGACGTAGAGGATCTGGTCGGCCGGTACGGGGCCGGTCCAGGTCCGGACCGCCTCGGCGACGGGCGGGGTGAGCAGGTCGAGGCAGTCGGGGGCGGGCCGGGCCTCGTCGAAGTCTCCGATGGGTGCGCGCATGCGCGTCACGCTAGTCGCTCCCCGCCGCCGCGCGGTCGCCCGTCTCGGTGTGCGGGCGAACGGCCGGTGTGCGGTTGCCCAAGGTCCGCTTCCCTCCCCCTCCGGTGCGGGCGGGAAGCGGAGAGCCGGGTCAGCGGGCGGGCGGGACGGAGACGGCCATGGTCAGTTCGACCGGCTCCGTGCCGTCGTTGCGGTACGTGTGCGGGGCGGCGGCCTCGAAGACGGCGGAGGTGCCGGCGGGAACGGCGTGCTCGGCGCCGTCGACGACGAGGGTGAGCACACCGGCGACGACGTGCAGCAGTTCGGTGGTGCCCTGCGGGTGGGGGTCGGAGGCGCTGCCCTCGCCCGGCATCAGGGTCCAGGACCAGAGTTCGAGCGGGCCCCGGGCCTCGGTGCCCGCGAGGAGGGTGGTGTGGCTGCCGGCCGGGGTGGACCACATCCGGACGGCCTGCTCCGGCGGGATGAGCCGGACGTGGGGGCCCTGCTCGTGGTCGAGGAGCGTGGTGATGGAGACGCCGAGCGCGTCGGCCAGCTTCACCGTGGTGCCGACGCTGGGGTTGGTCCGGGCCTGCTCGATCTGGATGATCATGCCGCGACTGACCCCGGACCGGGCGGCGAGCGCGTCCAGGGTGAAGCCCCGTTCGTTGCGCCAGCGTTTGAGGTTGCGGGCGAGAGACTGGGTCAGCTGGTCGAGGTCCGACACATTCCGTCCAATATTCTGGATGACTCGGTTCAATAGACTGAACTGCGGTGGGGTGTACCCGATCGTGCACTGCACTGTACTGCCCCGTTCCGCCCACACCCGCCCGCGAGGACCCCATGACCGCCGCGTTCGCCCTGGCCACCGCCCTCCTGTGGGGCTTCGTCGACTTCGGGGGCGGCTGACCGCGCGGCGGCGCCGGCGACACAGCGGGGCAGCGGGACCGGGGGCGTACCCCTTCTTCTTTCTCTTCTTTCTGTTCGCCGTGGGCGGTGTGAAGGGTGAGGCGGTCTCAGGAGGTTGACGCGCCGGCGGGTTCTTCCGGTGTCGCTGCGGCTCGGGCGGGCGTCTCTTCCTGTGCGAGTTCCCAGACCGCGAGGGCCGCGAGCTGTTCGGGGGTGGCGTCGTCCGGGATGGGCTTCGGGGCGGGGGTGCGGAGCGGCGGCTGCCAGCCGCGCTCGGGCTCCCAGCGGCGTACGACCCTGGCCGGGGCGCCCGCCACCACCGAGTGGTCCGGGACCTCGCCGCGGACCACGGCGCCCGCCGCGACCACGACGTTGCGGCCGATCCTGGCGCCCGGAAGGATGACCGCCCCCGTGCCCAGCCAGCAGCCGGGGCCGATCGAGACCGGTTCGGAACGCGGCCACTGGCGGCCGATGGGCTCGTGCGGGTCGTCGTAGCTGTGGTTGGTCGACGTGATGTAGACGTACGGGCCGCAGTACGTGTCCGAGCCGATGGTGATGGTCGTGTCGGCGATGACGTGGCTGCCCCGGCCGAGCACGACGCCGTCGCCGAGGGTGAGGACCGTCTCCGTGCCGAGGTCGTACCCCGGCAGCATGCCGGCGGTCAGCGTCACCTGTTCGGCGATGATGCAGCACTCGCCGATCTCGATCCACGGCTCGCCGAAGACCGTGCCCTGCGGGAAGGCCAGCCTTGTGCCGTTGCCCAAGCGGCGGAAGCGCAGCTTCCCCGGGTGTTCGGCGGTCACCGCTCCCGCCTGCTGCGCCCAGCGCCAGCCGCCCTGGATGGCGTGGGCGACGGCCCTGCGCCGCCAGGCGGTCAGAGAAGAGAACACGTTTCCGTTTTTGGGCACCTCGACACCGTAGTCCGCGGCGTCGGGCCTGGTCAGTGCGGTCCCCTGTGATGTCCGTCATGGGCTCGGCATAGGGTGCGGGCAGACAGACGGAAGGCGCGACACCCCACGGCCGCACGGGCCGTACGGACCTCAGGAGTGACCCCATGGCAGAGGCGTTGATCAAGGCCGTCGGCGGCAAGGAGCCCCACGTCGACCCGACCGCGTTCACGGCCCCGACCTCGGTGGTGCTCGGCGAAGTGACGCTCGGGGCCCGCGCCAACATCTGGTACCACGTGGTGCTGCGCGCCGACTGCGGCCCGATCGTCATCGGCGAGGACTCGAACATCCAGGACAACAGCACCATCCACGTCGACCCCGGTTTTCCCGTCTCGATCGGCGACCGGGTGACGGTCGGGCACAACGCGACCGTGCACGGCTGCACGATCGAGGACGACGTGCTCGTCGGCATGGGCGCGACCGTGCTCAACGGCGCCCGGATCGGCGCGGGCTCGCTCGTCGCGGCGCAGGCGCTGGTGCCGCAGGGCATGGAGGTGCCGCCCGGTTCGCTGGTCGCGGGCGTCCCCGCCAAGGTGCGCCGACCGCTGACCGAGGAGGAGCGCGCGGGCATCCGCCTCAACGCCGAGATGTACCTGCACCTGGCGAAGAAGCACGCCGAGGCGTACGAGGACTGATCGCCTCCCCCGCCGCTCCTTGTGCGACCGCACAGAGGGCGGCGCGCATGACGGAGGGCGGCGCCCGGAATCACTTCCGAGTGCCGCCCTCCGTGTGTGCGCTCGCACAAGATCGCTCGGGTCGGCGGGGCCGGTGCGGTCAGCTCGGCGCGTTCGCCCCGCTCGGCGCAGCGGCCTCCCGCTCCGGGTGCTCCCGCTGCCGCTCCGCCTCCGCCTCAGCGGCGGCCTTCTTCGCGCGGTTCTTGATGATGAGCATGGAGCCGGCGCCGATCAGCACCGCGAGCACCAGGCCCAGCCAGGAGAAGCGCTTGAGCCACGCCTCGGCGACGACGCCGACGGAGTAGATGACGGCGGTGGTGCCGCCCGCCCACAGGATGCCGCCGAGGACGTTGGCGATGAGGAACTTCCAGTACGGCATCTTCAGGACGCCCGCGAGCGGGCCGGCGAAGATCCGCAGGAGGGCGATGAAGCGGCCGAAGAAGACCGCCCACATGCCCCACTTCTGGAAGGAGCGTTCGGCGAGCATGATGTTCGCCTCGCTGAAGTGCTTCGGGAACTTGCCACCCAGCCACGCGAGCAGGGGGCGTCCGCCCCTGCGGCCGATCGCGTACCCGATCGAGTCGCCGATGATCGCGCCGGCGGTGGCACAGGCACCGAGCACGTACGGGTTGATGTCGCCGTGCTGTGAGGCGAGCAGGGCCGAGCTGACGAGGACGATCTCACCGGGGAGCGGGATGCCGAGGCTCTCCAGTCCGATCACCACCCCCACCAGCGCGTAGATGGCGACGGCCGGGATGGTCTCCAGCCACTCCTGTACGTGCAACGCGGGTCCTCCCGTTGTGCGGCACGGCCCCGGTCGCGGGCCGCTGCGGTGGCGTGCCCCGCGTCGGGCACGCCGGGGCAGCCTACCGGGTCATTTCGAACGGATCTCGACGCTCGTGCGCAGCCCCGGGTCCGCGGCCGACCTGCCGACCCGCACATGCCGCCGTCCCGTGCCGAGGGCACGGTCGCCGAGGGCGGTGTCCCAGGAGGAGAGGGTGCGGGCGGCGAGGTGGACGGTGACGCGGCGGCGTTCGCCGGCGGCGAGTTCGAGCCGCCGGTAGCCGGCGAGCAGCGAGCGGGGCTGGTCGATGCCGCGCGCGGCCAGGTCGGGCGAGGGGCCGAGGTAGACCTGGGCGACGTCGGTGCCTGGCCGGTGTCCGGTGTTGCGGACGGTGAAGGTGATGTCGGCGCCGCCCTCGGGACCGGTCGCGGGGACGGCGGTGAGGTCCTCGTAGGCGAAGCTCGTGTACGACAGGCCGTGGCCGAAGGGGAAGAGCGGGGCGACGCCCTCCGCCTCGTACCAGCGGTGGCCGACGTGGACGCCCTCGGTGTACTCCTCGACGCCGTCGCGGCCGGGATAGCGGCGCGGGTCGCCCGCGGTCGGATGGCGGTCCTCGGCGGCGGGGAAGGTCTGGGTGAGCCGCCCGCCGGGGTCGGCGTCGCCGAAGAGGACGGCGGTGGTCGCGGCGGCGCCCTCCTGCCCCGGGTAGTACATCTGGAGGACGGCGGCGGTGCGCTCCAGCCACGGCATGGTGACGGCCGACGAGGTGTTGAGGATGACGGTCGTACGCGGGTTGACGGCGGCGACGGCCTCGATGAGGGCCTCCTGCCGGCCGGGGAGCGCGAGGCTCGTGCGGTCCTGGCCCTCGGTGGCGTCCTCGTAGGCGAAGAGGACGACGGCGTGGGCCGCGCGCGCCTGCCGGACGGCCTCGGCGAGGTCGGCGGCGCGGTCGGCGCCGGTGACCGCGCGGAGCCGGAAGAGTTGTCCGTCGTCGCCGCCGCGCGCGGTGACGGCGAGGGCGTGGGGGCCCTCGGCGAGGCGGAGGGTGACGCGGCGGACGGCGAGGCCGTCGGGGGCGGCGGCGAGGAGGCCGCCCGCGAAGTACTCGGCGACGCCCTCGCGGACCGGGAAGAGTTCGGCGCCGTCGAGGGTGACGGTGGGACGGGTGCCGCTGTAGTGGACGAGGAAGGTCCACTCGTCGGCCGCGTCGGCGGTGAGGGTGGCGGTACGGCTCCAGGTGGCGCCGGCCGGCACGCGGACCGCGTCGAGGTCGAGCGTGGGGGCGAGCGGCGGCAGGGGGCGGCCGAAGAGGTCCTCGCCCTGCGCGTACGTGACGGTGGCATGTGCCCCGGCGCGAGTGCGGAGGGTGTCGAGGGGGCGGGCGGCTGCGTCGGGCACGACGTGCGCGCTGCCGCCGCCGCTGACGAAGGGGACGGCGGCGGTGGGGCCGACGACGGCCAGCGAGCGGGCGGCGGGCCCGGTGAGCGGGAGGGCCCCGGCCTCGTTGCGGAGCAGGGTCGCCCCGGCGGTCGCGACGCGCAGCGCGAGCCGCGCGCCGGAGGCGGCGTCGCGCTCGGGCCGGGCGGGCGGCTCCGCGTCGAGGTGGCCGAGGCGTTCGCGTACGGAGAGGACGCGGCGCACGGCGCGGTCGACGGCGGCCTCGGGGACGCGGCCCGCGCGGACCGCCTCGCGGAGCGGGTCGCCGTAACGGGCGCCGCCCGGCATCTCCATGTCGAGGCCCGCGGCGAGCGCGCCGGCGGTGGTGTGGACGGCGTCCCAGTCGCTCATCACCCAGCCGTCGAAGCCCCAGCGCGTGCGCAGCAGGGTGGTGAGCAGGTCGGCGTTCTCGGCGGCGTGGACGCCGTTCACCTTGTTGTACGCGGCCATGACGGCGCCCGCACCGGCTTCGACGGCCGCCTCGAAGCCGCGCAGTTCGGTCTCGTGCAGGGTCTGCGCGGTGGCGCGGGCGTCGACGGAGTCGCGGTCGCGTTCCTGGTTGTTGAGGGCAAAGTGCTTGACGGTGGCGACGAGGCCCTCGGCCTGGACGCCCCGGACGAGTTCGGCGACCAGGTCGGCGCTGAGGAGGGGGTCCTCGGAGAAGGTCTCGAAGTTCCGGCCGGCGTACGGGGTGCGGATCAGGTTGACCATGGGGGCGAGCAGCACGTCCTGGCCGAGGGCCCGGCCCTCCCGGCCGAGGACGCGGCCGTAGGCGCGGGCGAGGCCGGGGTCGAAGGCGGCGGCGAGCATCACCGGGGCGGGCAGCGCGGTGGCGGTGCGGTGCACCCGGATTCCGGCGGGGCCGTCGGCGAGGCGCAGCGGCGGGATGCCGAGGCGGGGGACGCCGGGGACGTGTCCGGCCTGGCCGAGGCCGGCCGGGTCGGGGGCGCCGTGGAGGAGGGAGACCTTCTCGTCGAGGGTGAGCCGCGCGAGGAGCGCGTCGGTGCGGGTGCCGTGCGGGATTCCCTCGGAGGGTGACGGTGTCGCGGCGGTTGACGCGGGCGGGGCGGTGGGCGGGGCCGCCTGGGCGGTGCCCCGAGCGAACGCGGTCGCGGTCGCGAGGACGCCCCCGCCGGTGAGGGCGAGCAGCAGGGCCCGGCGGGACGGCTTGGCCGTGCGGGCGGACCTGGTGGCCCGGAGGGCCCGGAGGGCGCGGGGGGCACGGGCGACGCGGGTGACGCGGGCGGTCCAGGGGGTCCGAGTGACCTGGGTGGACTGAGGGGCATGAGAGGCCAGAGTCGGCCGCGCGAACCGCACGCGCGCCGGGTCCTGGCCGGACGAACCGGGTGCGGGACCAGAGCCACCAGCATCGAGGCCGGGAGCAGCATCGGGGCCAGGGCCTGGACCTGAGCCGGGGCCGGGGTCGAAGTCGGGGAACGTCGTCTCGTCGGGCACGCGGCGGCTCCTTCGCACGGTCGCAGGCGCAGGTGCGTACGGAGGCGTACGCATACGGCCCCGGGGGCGGCGCCGCCCCGGCTCCTGTCCGCAGTGTGGGCGACGGCCCGCCCGTTTCCGGGGCACCGCCCCGGAACGCGGCCGCCCCCGCACCCGAAGGGGGGTGCGGGGGCGGCGGGAACGGGTCCCGGAAACGAACCGGAGGAGGGGTTACGCCGGGTTGACCGGAGGAGGGGGTTACGCCGGGTTGTTGGGGCGCAGGGTCCACAGGACGGTCATCTCGCCGGTGACGGCGCCGTCCTCGCGGGTGATGTCGATGCGGACCGGGAACTCGGGGCGCTGTCCGGCGTCGAGTTCGGCGACGACGTCGGCGACGGGGCGGCCGAGGGTGGCCGTGGCGGTGACGACGCCCATGGCGAGCTTCTTGTACGCGATCTCGGCGTTGACGGCCAGCGGGACCGCGCGGCCGAGCTGGTCGCCGAAGGCCGCGAGCACGATGGCGCCGCTGGCGGACTCGGCGAGGGTAAACATGGCTCCGGCGTGCGGGCCGCCCACGTGGTTGTGGTAGGCGGGCTGGTCGGGCAGGCGCACGACGGCGCGCTCGGCGGTGGTCTCCAGGAACTCCAGGTTGAGGGTTCCGGCCATGGGCACCGTGGCGGCGAGCATCTCGCCGACGGACATCTGGTCTGCGCTCATGGACCGAAATGTTACCCACGAGTAGATTCCTTGGCCAGACCCGTTCCGACGGGGTGGCCGTGGCCCGTCCGGCTCCGCCCCTCTATCGTTACGGCCCATGTGGCCAGGACAGCAGCCGCCCGGGGGCGAGCAGAACCCGCAGGACCAGAACCAGAACCCGTACCAGCAGCCGGGGTACCAGCAGCCGAACCCGTACCAGCAGCCGACGCAGCCGGCGTTCCCGCAGCAGAGCGGCTACCCGCCGCCGCCGGGACAGCCCGGTCAGCCGGGCCAGCCGCCGCAGGGCGGGTACCCGACGCAGCCCGGCTACCCCCAGCAGGGGCAGGGCCAGGGCTACCCGCAGCAGGGATACGCGCAGCCGAACCCGTACCAGCAGCCGACCGTGCCGCAGTACCAGGTGCCCGGCTCGCTCCCGCCGCAGGGACCGGGCGGCGGCGGTGACAACAACAAGAAGACGAAGCTCATCGCGATCGTGGCCGCGGCGGCCGTGGTCGTCGCGGCGGGCGTGACCGGCTTCCTGCTCCTGAACAAGAACGACGACAAGGAGCCCGTCGCCGGCAAGCCGTCGACCGGCACCTCCTCCACGCCCCCGGCCGGGGGCACCGGCTCGGCCTCCGCCGCGCCGGAACCGTCCGGCGCACCCTCGACCGGCCTCGACAACCCGCGCGACGGCGAGGACTTCAAGCCGACGATCCCGGGCTGGAAGGTCGTCCACAATCCCAAGTACGGCACCCTCTTCGACGTACCGCCGGAGTGGGACGTCCTGAAGCCCGGCATGAGCGTGGGCGTCGAGGACGAGAAGCGGAACGACGGCATGCCGCTCGTCACGATGTCGGGCCCCACCCAGTACAAGAGCGAGTGGTGCACCTTCGACTCGGACAAGAACGGCCGTCCGGAGACGTGGGGCCTGGCCAGCGCCGGTACCAAGGGCGGCCAGGGCGCGAAGGACACCGCGTCCGCGGCGCGCGGCGAGGCCGGCACCTGGGTGTGGGGCGCGTACGCCCAGCACATGCCGGAGAAGTCCATCAAGATCAGCCAGGCCCAGCCGTACACCACGAAGTCCGGCCTCAAGGGCAGCATGGCCACCGCCACCGCGCCGAACGTGACGAAGCGCAACAAGTGCGAGACCGACGGCAAGTCGCTCGCCTTCACCTTCATCACGGCGAAGGGCGACTACTCCACCTTCGTGCTCTACACGGCCGCCGGTGTGAAGGACGAGATCCCGGACGCGACGATCCAGAAGATCCTCTCCACCGTCCGCCTCAGCAACAGCTCCTGACCCACCGGCCCGGACCACCGGTCCGAGCCACCGGCCCGGCCACGCTCATCGGGCCACCCGTCCGGGCCTCCGGTCCAGGTCACCCGCCGGGCCGCCGGCCGGCCCGCCCACCGGTCGGCGGCCCGGACCTCCGGCTAATCGGTTTGGCAGGAAGGGGCGGCGGCGGGGATAGTCCCGGGGTGACCCGACCCGCCGCCGCACCCCGCCGCACCCGCCCCGAGTGGGCCGGGCGCAACTACGTCCTGCTGACCGCCGCGACCATCGTGACCAGCCTCGGGGCCAACGGCGCCCTGATCGCCACCACCTGGGCCGTCTTCGAGTCCGGGGGCGACGCGGGCGACGTGGGGATGGTGGCGATGGCGCGCTTCCTGCCCCTGGTCCTCTTCCTCCTCATCGGCGGCGCGGTCGCGGACCGGATACCCCGCCACCGGGTGATGGTCGCCGCCAACGCGCTCAACTTCGTCTCGCAGGCGGTCTTCGCCGCGCTGGTCCTCTCGGGGACGGCGGAGCTCTGGCAGATGATGGTCCTCACCGGTCTCTGCGGCACCGGCCAGGCGTTCTTCAACCCGGCCGCCGAGGGCATGCTCATGTCCAGCGTCACGGGCGAGCAGGCGAGCCGCGCCTTCGCCTTCTACCGGATGGCGATGCACGGCGCGGGCATCGGCGGCGCCGCGCTCGGCGGCGCCCTCGTCGCGTTCGTCGGCCCCGGCTGGGTGCTCGCCGTCGACGCCGCCGCGTTCGCGGTGGCGGGCTCGCTGCGCGCCTTCCTCGACGTCAGCGGCATCCCCGACCGCAAGCCCGGCGGCGGCCTCCTCTCCGACCTGCGCGAGGGGGGGCAGGAGTTCATCGGCCGGCCGTGGCTCTGGTCGATCGTCGCCCAGTTCTCGGTGGTGGTCGCCCTCATCGGCGCGGTGGAGGCGGTGTACGGGCCGCTGGTCGCCCGGGACGAGCTGGGCGGGGCCCGGCCGTGGGGCATCGCGCTCGCCGGGTACGGCGTGGGCACGGTCGCCGGCGCGGTCCTGATGACCCGGTGGAAGCCGCGCCGGATGCTCCTCGTCGGCACGCTCGGCGTCTTCCCGATCGCGCTGCCCTCGGCGGCGCTCGCCGTCCCGCTGCACGCCGTCGGCCTCACGCTGGTGATGTTCGTCAGCGGCGTGGCGATGGAGATCTTCGGCGTCTCCTGGATGACGACGATGCACCAGGAGATCCCGGAGGAGAAGCTGTCCCGGGTCTCCGCCTACGACTGGTTCGGCTCGACCGCGCTGCTGCCGCTGTCCACCGCGCTCGCGGGACCGGCCGAGAACGCGTTCGGCCGGACGGCCTCGCTGTGGGGCGCGGCGGCGCTGATGACCCTCGTCACCGCCCTCGTCCTGCTCGTGCCGGACGTACGGAACATGACCCGCCGGTCCCACGGGGAGCCGACGGCCGAGGGCGGTCCGGCGCTCGACGGCGTGCCCGCGCCGGGCCGGGCGGCCGGTACGGAGCCCGCCTCAGCCGATGCCGAAGGCTCCCTCCGGGGGAACGGGTGAGGCCACGGCCTCCGCGTCGGCGACCGGGACCGCGTCCCCGATGAGCCGCGCCAGCGCCTCCCCGTGCTCCACCCGCGCGGGGAAGGCGTCCCCGGCGGCGCGGCGGGCGAGGCCGGGCAGGTCGAAGGGGGTGCCGGAGGCGACCAGCACCGTGTTCCCGAACCGCCGGCCGCGCAGCACCGCCGGTTCGGCGATCAGGGCCAGCTCGGGAAAGACGGCGGCGAAGGTGGCGAGCTGGGAGCGGAGGAAGGCGAAGGGCGCGCCGTCGGCGAGGTTCGCCGCGTAGATCCCCTCCGGCCGCAGGACGCGCCGGACCTCGCGGGCGTACGTGAGCGAGGTGAGGTGCGCCGGGACGCGCGAGCCGCCGAAGACGTCGCCGACGATCAGGTCGGCCGAGGCGGCGGGGGCCGCCTCCAGCCAGCGGCGCGCGTCCGCCGTGTGCACGGTGACACCGGAGCCGTCCGGCAGCGGCAGGTGTTCGGCGACGAGCGCGACGAGTCCGCCGTCGGCCTCGACCACGTCCTGCCGGGAGCCGGGCCGGGTGGCGGCGACGTACCGGGGCAGCGACAGCGCGCCGCCGCCCAGGTGCAGCACGTCGAGGGGCGCGCCCCCGGCGGCGGCGGTGTCGGCGACGTGGCCGAGGCGGCGCGCGTACTCGAACTCCAGGTGGTCGGGGGCGTCGAGGTCGACGTACGACTGCGGCGCGCCGTCGACCGTGAGGAGCCAGGCTCGCTCCCGGTCCACGTCGGGCATGAGGCGCGCGGTGCCGTGGTCGACCTCGCGCAGGACGGGGATCTGCTCGTTCACCCCCTCATTGTGCCGCCCCTGTCTTGTGCGACCGCACAGGAACGGTGTCAGTCGCGGTCCTCTGCGGGCCTCCCCCACACGGCGGCGACCGCCTCCGCGTGCGCGGCGGCCTGGGCGCGTCCCGCGCGGGCCGCCGCGCCCCGCTGGGCGGGGTCGAGCGCGCGGGCGCCGATGACCGCCTTGGCCTCCGCATCGGGGGTGATCACCTCCACGCGGGCCCCGGCGGCGGCGAGGGCGGCGCCCTGCCGGGCGGGCGCGTGGACGACCTTGTTGCCCATCGCGGTGGGCGCGATGACGACGACGCGCGCGCAGCCCGCGGCGAGGTGGGCGTTGGCGGTGGAGTGGATGCCGCCGTCGATCCAGCGCCGCCCGGCGAGGCTCGCGGGCGGCCAGGCGCCGGGGATGGCGCAGCTCGCGGTGACCGCGTCCACCAGGCCGACGCCGTCCTGGCCGCCGTCGAAGGCGGTGAGCGTTCCGTCGACCGCGTCGACGGCCGTCACCCGCAGGCGGCCCGCGGCCGGCCAGGCGGTGGCGTCGCCGAGGCGGGCGGCGACGGTCGCCCGCCGGACGGCCTCGTCGACGGTGCGGGCGTGCAGGGCGAGCCCGCCCAGCCTGCGGCCGTACGCCTCCGGGGTGCGGGAGGTGAGGACGGCGAGGGTGTAGCGGAGCAGGGTGCCGGCGCCGAAGCGGACGGCGGGTTCGGTGTCCGCGCCGTCGGTCTGCCGCGCGTACAGCTCGGCGGGGGTGACGGTGCCGGAGGCGAGGAGCGCGCCGACGACGGCGCCCGCGGAGCTCCCGATGACGAGGTCGGCATCGGAGAGGTCCACACCTGCCTCGGCGAGGCCGTGGAGGATGCCCGCCTCCCAGGCGGCGCCGACGAGTCCGCCCGCTCCGAGCACCAGTGCCGTCCGTCCGGTCGGTACGTCCTCCGTTGTGCGATCGCCCATGTGCGTCCCCTCTCTCGTCGTCACGGCCGTGGTCGGCCCCAGTGGTTCGGATCGCCCCGCACGGCCGGAGCGGGCGGGGCGATCCGAGTGGGTCGGAGTCTCGCGCGGCGCCCCGGAGGCGCGTACGGCGGGGTGGGTCACAGGTGCTTGAGCGCCTCGCGGACGGAGAGCGGCGAGAAGAGCGACCGGTTGTCGGCGACGAAGGCCCGTACCTCTCCGGGGGCGGTCTTGGCGTACTCGCGCAGGCTCCAGCCGATCGCCTTGCGGAGGAAGAAGTCGGTGTCGGCGGCGCGCCGGAGGCAGTACGCGAAGAGCCGGCCGGCGTCCGTCGCGTCCTTGAAGCGCAGCTGGTGGAGGAGGGCGGTGCGGGCGATCCACGGGTCCGCGTCGTCGATCCACGCGTCCATCGCGCGGGCGAGCGCGGGATCGGCGGCGACGAGTCCGCCGACGACGTGGGCGGCGAGGTGGTCGACGGTGTCCCACCAGGAGACGGTGGTCACGAGGGTGCGCGCGACGGGCAGGAAGCCGGAGGAGCAGCGCTTCACGTGCCGCCGGAGGTAGTCGACGGCGAAGTAGTGGTACTCCCGCTCGGGGAGCGCGAAGCAGCGCAGCGCGACGGCGGCGCAGTCGCGCTCGGCGGGGCGCGGGAGGCCGTCGAGGACGGTGCGGGAGAGGGCGCGGCGCTCGGGCGTGCGGATGCCGAGGAAGGGGGCGACGCCCTTCATGTACGCGACCATCTCCTGCGCCCGGAAGGGGTTCCCGGCGGCGGGGTAGACGGCGGTGAGCCGCTCCAGGACCGTGTCGGCCAGGTCGCTCGCGGGAGGCACGGCACCGACGGCGGCGGCACCGACGGCGGGATCGGCGGCGGGATCGGGAAGGTCGGGGGTGCTCACGGCCGCTCCGGCGGGGTCGGTTCCGGCCGGGCGACCGGAGGCGCGCCCCGCCGGTTCCCCGGAAAGGACATGGCGTACATTACGGCGATCATACGAAGGTGTCCGTTACTCTCCCCGGATGCTCGCTCCCGTGCCCCGGCCGACGGACCCGTTCGCCGTCCGCTGCTCCCGGGCCCTGCTCTCGCCCCGGTCGCGGCTCTCACTGCTCGCCCTCGTCCTGCTGACCGCCGCCACCCTCGTGGTCCTCTACGAGCCACAGCGGCTGCTCTCCTCGGGCTGGCCGCAGACAGGCGGCGCGGGCGCGGTGCTGCTGTTCGGGCTCGCGTACGGGGTGTGCACGGCGGCGTTCGTGCCGCGCCCGGTGCTGAACCTCGCGGCGGGCGCCCTCTTCGGCTCCGGCGCCGGGCTGACGGCCGCGGTCGCGGGGACGGTCCTGGGCGCGGGCATCTCCTTCACGCTGGGCCGGGTCCTGGGCCAGGACGCGCTGCGGCCGCTGCTCAAGGGACGGTGGCTGCAGGCGGCGGACGGGCAGCTGAGCCGGCACGGCTTCCGCTCGATGCTGGCGATCCGCCTCTTCCCCGGCGTGCCGTTCGCCGCCGCCAACTACTGCGCCGCGGTCTCCCGGATGGGATACGTCCCCTTCCTCCTCGCTACGGCGATCGGCACCGTCCCGAACACGGCGGCCTATGTGGTCGCCGGGGCGCGGGCGGGCGAGCCCGGCTCCCCGGCGTTCCTGATCTCGGCGGGCTTCATCGCGCTGTCCGTGCTGGGCGGGGCGGTGGTGGCCTGGCGGAAGCGGCACGCCCTGCGCCGCCCGGCCGCCCCCGCCCCGGCCGACCGGGAGCCCGTGGCCGCCGCCTAGGGCATTTCTTTCGGATCAGGCCAGGCTCGCGGGGTCTGGCCTGATCCGAAAGAAACGCCCTGGGCCCTGTCCGGCGGATCTTCGTGGGCCCGCGAAGATCCGCCGGGCAGGGCCCAGGCCGCGCCCGGAAAGTCCCGCCCGGCCCGCGCCGCCCCTCCCGATCGGGCGCAGACGTCCCAAACCCTCCCGTTCCGGGGACGGTTACCCTGGGTCCATGAAGGCCGCAGCCCGCCCCTGCTCCATAGCCGACGCGCTCGCGCTGGTCGGCGAGAAGTACGCGCTGCTGGTGCTGCGCGAGGTGTCGCTCGGGGTGCACCGCTTCGACCGGCTCGTCCGCAACACCGGGGCGCCCCGCGACGTCCTCGCCGCCCGGCTCTGCCGCCTCGTCGAGGCCGGGATCCTGGAGAAGGTGCCGTACAGCGAGCGTCCGCCGAGGTACGAGTACCGGGCCACGCCCGCCGGCCGGGAGCTCCAGCCGGTCCTGCTGACCCTGATGGACTGGGGCGACCGGCACCTCAACCCCGGCGCCCGGCCCCTCGTCCTGGAGCACTGCTGCGGCGAGGCCCTCGCCCCGGTCGTGGTCTGCGGGCACTGCGGCGGCGCGGCGGACCCCGCCGAACTGCGCGCGGACGTGCGCGCGCCGGGGTGGACGGCGACAGGGCCGGAAGACGCCTTCTGATCACTTCCCGGTCACCTTCGGGCGGTAGCCTGCGCTCGACCCACTGACCGCACACGTACATACGGGACGGCCCAAGCCCCATGAGTTGGTTCGAATCGTTCATCCTGGGACTCGTCCAGGGGCTGACGGAGTTCCTTCCCATCTCCTCCAGCGCGCACCTCCGCCTGACGGCGGCCTTCGCGGGCTGGCAGGACCCCGGCGCCGCGTTCACCGCGATCACGCAGATCGGCACCGAGGCCGCCGTCCTCATCTACTTCCGCGAGGACATCGGCAGAATCGTCACGGCATGGTTCCGCTCGCTGACGGACAAGGCGATGCGCTCCGACCACGACGCCCGGATGGGCTGGCTGGTGATCGTGGGCTCCATCCCGATCGGCGTCCTCGGCGTCACCTTCAAGGACCAGATCGAGGGCCCCTTCCGCGACCTGCGCCTCATCGCCACCACCCTCATCGTGATGGGCGTCGTGCTCGGCGTCGCCGACCGGCTGGCCGCCCGCGACGAGGCCGGCGGCCGGCACCGGGTGGCCCGCGAGCGCAAGACGCTCAAGGACCTCGGCGTGCGCGACGGCCTGATCTACGGCTTCTGCCAGGCGATGGCCCTCGTCCCGGGCGTCTCCCGCTCCGGCGCGACGATCTCCGGCGGTCTGCTGATGGGCTACACCCGCGAGTCGGCGGCCCGCTACTCCTTCCTCCTCGCCGTCCCCGCCGTCCTCGCCTCGGGCGTGTTCGAGCTGAAGGACGCGGGCGAGGGGCACGTCTCCTGGGGCCCGACGATCTTCGCGACGCTCGTCGCGTTCGGTGTCGGATACGCCGTGATCTCGTGGTTCATGCGTTTCATTACCACCAAGAGCTTCATGCCGTTCGTGGTCTACCGCATCCTGCTCGGCATCGTGATCCTCGCCCTGGTCGGCTTCGGCGTCCTCAGCCCCCACGCGGGCGAGTCCGCCGGCTGACCCGGCGCCCGCGACCGGAACCGAGGAGGGCCCGCACGGCCGAGACCGTGCGGGCCCTCCCCCGTCGTGTCCCGTGCGCGATCCCCCGCGTCCCGCCCCTTGGTTCCGCGCGCCCGCTGTCCGACACTGAGGCGATGACGCAGCGCGTGGACCTCGCGAACGTGATGGACCGGCTCGCCATCGACGACCTGATCACCGGGTACGCGGCGGCCGTGGACGACGGCGACTGGACCGCCTACCGGGCCCTGTTCACCCGCGACGGGCGCGCGGACTACTCCGGTTCCGGCGGGGCGGAGGGGCCCGCGGCCGAGATGGCCGACTGGCTGGCCGCGACGATGACCCTCTTCCCCGTACGCCAGCACCTCATCGTCAACCGGCGGGTGACCTTCAGCGGGGCGGCCGGATGGGCCGCCCCGGGCGACGCGGCCGAGGTCCGCGCCGACTACGTCAACCCGATGCGGACGGCCTCCGGCGAGGACTTCGTCTGCGGCGGACGGTACGCCTTCACCGCGCTCCGGACGGCGGACGGCTGGCGTCTGCGCTCGGTCACCGTCGAGGAGCGCTGGCGCCGGCACGACTAGGGCCTGTCCGGTGAGTCGGCAGGAGCCCCTCGCCTTCTAGGCTGGCGCCATGGACAACGGGCTCGCTCACGAGGAAAGCGCCTTCATCAACTTTCGACGCTACGTCCGGGATCCGAAGGAGCACGGGTTTCGGTGGGTTGACATCAAGCAGCTGCGCTTCTCTGCGGGGTCGGTGGACGATAGAGAGCTGCTTGCCGCACTGATTGGGCACGAGCAGTTCCGGGACGACTATGCAGGTAGTGGAGCACTTCCGGACGGCCCTCGGCACGGTCCGTATTGGCTGCAGTTGATCACTCCTGGCCTCTATGAGTCCATCAGCCAGGAGAAGGCTGCGCAGATCTTGCGGGAGTGGGTGGATCCGCTCTGGGACGTGCCCACCGAGTTGGAGGCAGATCTGCAGCGGAAGGTGTTCGCCCGCGTGGCCGCAGCCGATGGCATCTACTATCTCAGCGAGCTCGGTGATGAGGCGATTCACGACTGGGGGCGCGTGCACGACTACTTTCACGAGTTCGTGCTCGTCGACCGCTCGGCTGGGCGAATCACGCTCATCGTCGCCGCCGACGACTGAAGAAACCACCGGGGCATTCACTGCGGTGGCTGACATCAGTGGCGGAGCCACAACCGAATCGCCGCCAGAGTAACCGTGCCGTGGAAGATGTAGGCCCTCTTGTCATAGCGAGTCGCCACGGCCCTGGAGCCCTTGAGCGCGTTGAAGCAGCGCTCGACTTCGTTCCTCCTTTTGTAGGTAGTGCTGTCAAAGCCGGTTGGCCGCCCACCCTGGCTGCAGCGTCGTTGGCGGTTGACCTTCTAATTCTTCGGCTCAGGGATGGTGTGCTTGATCTGGCGTCGCCGCAGGTAGCGGCGGTTCCGGCGAGAGCTGTACGCCTTATCGCCACACACGTGGTCCGGTTGCGTTCGCGGGTGACCGCCAGCTGGGCGAGGGACTCGAACACGATCCATAACGTTGATCAACTGTGGCGCGTCACCCCACTGCCCGGGAGTGATCAGAGCAGCCAATGGGCGCGGCACACCGTCGAATCTACGCTCACCACACTCCAGTCGATTCGCCCCTCGACATCGGCGTCCGCCTGGACCGTCCGGAGCACACGCTCCCACGTGCCATCCGCGGACCACCTGCGATGGCGGTCATAGACCATCTCCCACTTCCCGAAGCGGGTCGGAAGATCTCGCCACGGCAGACCGGTTCGCTGCCGGAACAAGATTCCGTTGATCACGCGCCGATGACACTGCCAACATCCTCCTCGCCCAGCGCTTTTGGGCAGACTGGGTTCGAGTCGAGCCCACTCGTCATCAGAAAGATCACCCCGCCCTATACCGAACAGAACGACCGGCCACCAGGCGGGTTACCTGATCTATCGGACAGGCCCTAGCCGAGTGGGCCTCCTACGAACTCGGCCAGACGAATACTTCTGGCTGGTCCTTCGGCTGGAGCTTGAATTGGTCGTGGTCGAGCTCCACCACCACGCCGTTCGCCCATGTCGGCACGGGGACCTCGGTCCTCACTAATACCGCGGACCTGGCAGGCTCTATTGCTGCGCAAGCTCGGGCACAAGGGCGTAAAAATGGAGGCGGAGACTATAAGGGGGACCACGGTATTCGTTACCCGATCACCACAGGCCACGTGATTCCTGTCGCAGCCGCTTTCGCCGCGAAGCCGGTGGTCGACCAGAACATGAATAATGGCAAGCACCCGAAGCCCGCCCCCACCTGGGTCCCCAAGCCCGACTGGGACCTCAAAAACGGCGACTGGAAGCCCGAGGGCGGCATTCAAATGGCTTTTGGGACCCTCTCACTGCTAAACATTCTAACCGACGGTCAGCAAAGTTTTATCCCCGCCCAGCAAACAAATCACCACAGCGCTCCGGGGGTAGATCCGGGCGGATCCAACGACGATGACAATGACCACCGTGAATGTCGTGCCGACGGCAACGGGTGGATCGAATACGGTGACTTGGACCATCAAAATAGTGGTCGGTCCACGAGGATAGGGCCTGCCTCAATGAACCTTTTTCACCCTGTCTCTATGGGGTGAAATGGCAGGTCAGCAGGGGTGCGTAACGAGACGAGGCTCCTGGTCGTTGCGGCGGTGTTCTCTACGCACTACGCATCGTCCGAGGAGCCTCGCTTGGTCCCGTACCGTGCCACGGTCGACGTCCCACATGAGCTGGCTGAGCATGTCTCCTGGCTCATCCATGCACGAAGGTGTGAACGCCGTTCACGGTGGCGGAAGCTGGGATGCTTCCAGCAGGCCCTGCTCGTACCGGTGCACCTGCGCAAGAACGAGACGCTGCCCGCCCTGGCGGCCGGCTTCGGGATCTCGACCGCCACTGAGCCTTTTCCAACCTCACTCTGAGCTGGGCAGATGGAGGGTGAGGACGGCCTGGACGAGGCTGGTGATCCGGGTGGTCGAGCACCGCAGTTTGCGGAGGAGCCGCCAGGACTTGAGGGTGGCGACGGCCTGCTCGACGAGCGCCCGGATCCTTGCGTGGGACCGGTTGACCGCCTGCCGGCCTGCGGAGAGGGTGTCCCATCGTCCCCGGCACGGGGTGCGGACCGTGCCGCTGGCGCCTCGGTATGCCTTGTCGGCCCGGCAGGGGGTGTCTGCCTCGGCAAGGGCGTCGACGATGCCGTGTTCGCGAGCCGCGCGGATGTCGTGAACGGCGCCGGGCAGGGCCGGCGAGGCCCATAGCAGTCGGCCGAAGGGGTCGGCGAGGACCTGCACGTTCATCCCGTGCTTCTTGTGTTTGCCGGAGCGGAACGGTCGGTCTGCGGCGATGCGGTCGATAGGCAGGAAGGTGCCGTCCAGGATCAGGTACGCCTTCGCCGACGCGGTTCGCACCGCGTCGGTCAGACCGGGGGCGAGGGTGAGCAGGGCCTGGCGGCCGGCGCTCAGGCGCCGCCACCGGGAGCCGATCGCGCGGCGGTGGCGCCGCAGCTACTGCGTGAGGAAGCGGAGGGCGGAGCTGGACACGTCGACGCCCGACGGGTGGACAAGCACGTGAAGCCTCTGGTGGAGACGGTTCTCTTGGTCGAAAACCCATCTACCAGGGGCTTCACCACGTTGTCTGCCCAACAACCGCACTCCAGAACCAGGTTGGAAAAGGCTCACTGCCTGGAGGTATGTCGACGGGACCCTGGACATCTTCGCGGCATGGGTGCCGGGTCTGCACGAGGCCCTGACCGGCCTGGGTGAGGGCGGCTTCGTCATCGTGGACGGCACCCTGATTCCCACCGACCGCATCGCCGCGGACGAGCCGTACTACTCCCAGAAGCACCGCAAGCACGGCATGAACGTACAGGTCATCGCCCGGTCTGACGGCACACCGCTGTGGTTCTCCCGCGCGACACCCGGCCGCGCCCACGAGCTGACCACCGCGCGTGCCCACGGCATCGTCCAGGCCTGCCTCACCCGGCAGGTCCTCGTCCTCGCCGACCGGGCCTACCAGGGCGCCGGCGCCACCGTCCGCACCCCCTACTACCGTCACCGCGAACAGCCCGAGCACTACCAGCAGTTCAACCGCGACCACGCCCGACTGAGGGCGCCTGGCGAACGCGCCTTCACGCAGCTGAAGTCCTGGCGAATCCTCCGGCGAGCCAGATGCTCCACCCGCCACATCGACACCATCGTCCAAGCCGTCCACACGCTGCCGACCTGCGGCTATTCAGGATGAAAACGCCCCAATAAGAACTTCTTCGTGAAGAGCAAGGGGACGAAGGCGGATCCAAACAAGACAAAGGGGTATCCTTGAGCTCAGCATTTCGTCAAGGTGTACGGGCTTAATCCGCAGAGCGATGTCAATACCTGCCACCTCTTCACCAGTACTCCGGGAGGCTCGGGAACTGAACCGAATAATCTTTCCACGTGCGCCGGGCCGGCGAACTTCTACTACACCAAAGGGAGTCCGCATCGAATTTGGCAGAATATGTGCTATTATAAAAAAACTCGCAAAGGTGACGGGCTCCCGGACAGGGGTAGCTATTGACTATACCGCAACGCCAATACATGAAGAACCTAGGGCAGTCCCCTATGGGCATAGAATTAATTCGGCCATATCGGTAAACAATGTTCCGCTGATGCCCATCGATAACATCTCTGTTCCCAATGAGTTCAAGCCAGGCGCCTTGTGTAATCTCAGGCACCAGTCTGTCAATAGATATCCAGCTCCTTCGAGGCACACGAAATAGGTCAGGGGATTTAAATTTCTATCAGAGACCTCATTGCGATGATGCCTCCGCACGTCGGGGCTGGCGTCGAGATCAACTGGGGGGAATTGGAGAGGGCTTGGGGCACTCCTTTTCCTGACGACTACAAGGAGTTCATGCGGAATTATGGCCCTGGCGCCATCGAGAACTTTCTTGCAGTGTTCCAGCCAGGCATTAGTGAAGCGGGCCTTCCGGAGGGTTACATGGCGGACGAGACGTCCGTGGCCCAGGAGGTGTGGGAGGACTTGGGAGGAATCCCTGGGATTGACGCCGAACCTGGTCAGTTGCTCGCCTGGGCCTCTGATGGAACTGCAGATCTTCTTTTCTGGCTCAGAGGAGAAGGAAGTCCTGATGATTGGCCTGTGGTTGTCTATGAGCGCGACGAGGACGCCTGGAATCTTTATGATTGCGGTATGGCGGAATTCCTTGTCGGGATCTTCCGAGCGCAATTTCCTCAACATCCTCTTTCTGGGACGCCTATGTGGGGAACCTCGGCGCCTCGATTCCTGACTGCAGCGGAGGAGTCTCGTATCTCCGCCGCAGGGCGCGATCCGTGGTCTTGAGATCTGCGATCTGCGTATTTTCCGGGTGTGACGGTTCACTGGTTTTCAGAGGGCTGGACCACTTGATTTGGTATTTCGTTTTTGGTGGGATTCGGGACGGGGCGCAGTGGTTGCGTTCGGGTGCGGTGGGCGTGGTCTGGGGCGTGTTCAGTTTGGCTGGTTCCCGGGCCGGTCCTGTTCCTGAGCGCTGGCCCGCACGTGTCTACGGAGGTTGAACTCGTGGAGTCGTAGGGGCTGGCGGCTCGTCGACCGTGCGGTATCAGCGAGGTACGCGGTATCCGCAAGGAGGCGGGCTGACCGCCGAACGTCAGCATTTCCGCGAGGAGTTACGGCTGAAGGCGGCCGATAGGTTCGCCCAGGGTGAGGCGAGTTCGGTGATCGCCAAGGACCTGCGGGTCAGCGTCCGCTCGATGCAGCGGTGGCGGCGGACGTGGGACGAGGGCGGTCCGCGGGCTCTGCGGTCGCAGGGACCGGCGTCGCTGCCAAGGCTGAGCGAGAAGCAGTTCACCCGGCTGGAGGCAGAGCCCGGCCAGGGGGCCGGTCTCGCACGGCTGGGAGGACCGGCGCTGGACCCTGAGCCGTGTGAAGACGGTGATCGGCCGGCGCTTCCACCTGACCTGCACCATCCAGGGCGTACGCAAGCTGCTGGTACGCAACGGCTGGTCCTACCAGGTGTCGGCCCGGCGTGCGATGGAGCGGGGCGACGAGGCGGTGGCCGGCTGGGCCCGGGAGGTGTGGCCCTGCGCGGAAGACTCGCGGCGGTGAGTGGAGCCTGGCTCGTCTTCGAGGACGAGGCCTGATTCTCCATGACGCCGCCGCAGGTCAGGACCTGGTCGCAGCGCGGCCGGACCCCGGTGGTGCGGGTCCGCGGCCGTTCCCGCAGACGGATATCGATCGCCGCGCTGACCTGCTACAAACCCGGCCACCGGCCCCGGCTGATCTACAGGCCGCGCCGGGACAACGGCCGGCGCGACGGGCGCAAGAGCTTCTCCCGGCGCGGCTACCGGGACCTGCTGATCGCCGCCCACCAGCAGCTCGATGGTCCGATCGTGCCCGTCCGGGACAACCTCAACGCCCACAAGGCCGCTGGCCTGCGGGAGTTCGCCGAAGCCAAAAACTGGCTGACCATCTACCACCTCCCGCCCTACGCGCCCGGCCTCAACCCCGTCAAAGAGATCTGGTCGCCGCTGCGGCGCGGCCGGCTCTCCCACCTCGCCTTCAGCACCCCCGAACACCTCGTCCAGCGCATCCGACGCGGCCTGCGGCACATCCAGTACCGCAGCGACCTCATAGACGGCCGCCTCGCCGAGACCGGCCTGACCATCAGACCCACCCAAGCAACCGAGCGACATCACGAGTTCAACCTCAGTAGTGATCACTGATGCGATGTGGGACCGGATCGAGCCGCTGATGCCGGCCGAGCCGGTCCGTGGTCGGCGGTGGGCCGGTCATCGCCGAACCTTGGAGGCCATCGCGTGGAAGTACCGCACCTGCTCTTCCTGGCGAGACCTGCCGGACGAGCTCGGCTCGTTCCAGACAGCTCACAAACACCTGATCAGGTGGGCCGTGGACGGCACCTGGGAACGCATCCTCGCCGCAGTTCCGGCAGCGACCGACGCCGCTGACGACATCGGCTGGACCGTGTCGGTGAACTCCGCCGTCTGCCGGGCCCACCAGCACGCCGCCGGAGCCAGGGAAAAGGGGCTCCAGGCCGGGCCGAACCCGACGACCACGCCCTCGGCCGCTCCCGCGGCGGCCTGAGTACGAAAGTCCACCCTGCCAGCGACAGCCGTGCACGACCCCTGGCCCTCCGCGTCACCGCAGGCCAGGCGGGCGACGCCCCTGCGTTCGAAACCATCATGGCCGGCATCCATGTTCCGCGAAGCGGACCCGGAAGGCCGAGAACCCGACCCGATGCCGTCCTGGCGGACCGCGCGTACCCATCCCGAGCGATCCGCAATCACCTCCGCCGACGTGGAATCCGCGCTGCCCCCCCCAGCCGTCCGACCAGATCGGCCACCGTCTGCGACGAGGCCGCACCGGAGGCCGCCCACCAGCTTGCGACGCCGAAGCGTACAAGCAGCGCAACTCAGTCGAACACTGCATCAACCGACTCAAGCAGTGGCGCGGCCCGGCCATGCGAACGGACAAGTTCGCCATCGCCTACCAGGCCGCACTCCACCTCGCCGCCATCCTCATCTGGACAGTCGCTTGACCGCTGAAGCGCCTCGCCCGCGAAGATGGCGACATGGACGATCTTGTGAAGTTCCTCGTCGCACGCATCATGGACGACAACCACGCCTATGCCTACGTGGCCGACACCCTGGGCGGCGAATCGCTTCTCGACAGCCATCTCCCCATGCTCGACCTGATCGAGCAACTGGCGCACGACTGCACAACCATGCACCCCTCGGACTCCCGCTCGGCCGGGCTGGAATACGCGCTGCGAGTCCTTGGCCAGTCATACGCCGCGCACCCCGCCTACCAGCAGGAATGGCGCCCATAACCCCTCAAAGAAACAGGGCCCCGGGGCCTGCCCGGCGGATCTTCGCGGGACAGGCCCCGGGGCTATGTCCGGAGCGGGGGCCGGGTCAGGCGGTGGCCTGTTCCAGGGCCTCGCGGACGACCCGCTCGCACAGCTCGTGGGTGCGCAGGGCGTCGCGGGCGCTGAGCGTGCGGCCCTCGCGGACGGCGTCGAGGAAGGCGAGGACGGCCTGCTCGATGCCGCGCTGGCGGGCGACCGGCACCCAGTCGCCGCGCCGCCGGAGGGTGGGCTGCCCCTTGTGGTCGATCACGTCGGAGAGGTTGACGACCTGCCGCTTGGTGTCCTGCCCGGAGACCTCCAGGACCTCCTCGGTGGAGCCGTTCATCCGGTTCATCATGCCGATGGCGGTGAAGCCGTCGCCGGAGAGCTGGAGCACCACGTGGTGCATCAGGCCGTCGCGGATCCGGGCGCGGACGTCGATGTGGTCGGCCTCGCCGGGCAGCAGGAAGCGGAGGGTGTCGACGACGTGGATGAAGTCGTCGAGGACGAAGGTGCGCGGCTCCTCGGGGAGGCCGATCCGGTTCTTCTGGAGGAGGATCAGCTCGCGCGGGTGGTCGGCGCACTGGGCGTAGGAGGGGGCGAGCCGCCGGTTGAAGCCGACGGCGAGGGAGACCCCGCGCTTCTCGGCCAGTTCCACGATCCGCTCGGAGTCGGCGTACTCGTAGGCGAGCGGCTTGTCGACATAGGTGGGGACGCCCGCGTCGAGGAGGCGGGTCGCGATCTCGGCGTGGGCGGCGGTGGAGGCGTGCACGAACGCGGCGTCGAGCCCGGCGGAGAGCAGCGAGCCGAGGTCGGTGTGGCGGCGCGCGGCCGGCAGGTGGAGGATGTCCGCGACCCGCTCCAGGGTGGCGGGGGTGCGGGTCTGGAGGTGGAGTTCGACCCCGGGGAGGGTGGCGAGGACGGGCAGGTACGCCTTCTGGGCGATGTCGCCGAGTCCGATGCAGCCGATCTTCACGGGGTCTCCCTCTGCGCTGGTCCGACGGCCCCGTTCGGCGGGCCGTTCGCGCTGGTCAGCTTACGCGGGGCGGGGCGCGGCGGTCCCCGCGCCGGCCGCGCGCCCGCGTCCTCGCGCGAAGGGCCCCGTGCGCCGGGCCGCGTCAAAGCGGTGGCGTCCGGCCCCGGCCGTCCGCGACGATGCCCCCCATGACGACCGATCACACCGCGGTACCCGAGCGCGTCTACCCGGCCACCACCACCGGGGAGCGCCAGGCCCTGGAGCAGTGGCTCGAATTCCACCGCGCGACCCTCGCGGCGAAGTGCGCGGACCTGACCGACGAGCAGCTCCGCACCGCCTCCGTGCCGCCCTCCGACCTCAGCCTGCTCGGTCTGGTCCGGCACATGGCCGAGGTCGAGCGCGGCTGGTTCCGGAAGGTCCTCGCCGGCGAGGAGGCCGAGTGGCTCTACGCCGACGACAAGGACGACGACCGGGACATGCACCCCACCGGCGAGGACACCTACGCGGAGGCGTACGCCACCTGGCAGGCGGAGATCGCCCACGCCCGGACGCTGGCCGCCGGGCACGCCCTCGACGACCTCGGCGCGGGCTCCCACCACCGCACCGGCGACCTCATCAACCTGCGCTGGATCTACCTCCACATGATCGAGGAGTACGCGCGGCACAACGGCCACGCCGATCTGCTCCGCGAGCGCATCGACGGCTCCACCGGCGCCTGAGCCCTCCTCCCCCGCCGCCCCGGGTCCGGTCAAGGGGGGTGACCGGCCTCTCACCCGTGCGGGGCATTCCCGCCGGTAGGGGTTCGAAGATCACCGCCGGGCGAGCAGAGTGGCCCGGTGCAAGGAACCCGAACCTCCGCGCGGCTGCTGATCGGTGCGGCCGTAGCCGCCCTGACCGGCTGCGCGACCGTCGACGGGCCGCCCCCGGCGCCCGCGCCGGCCACCGCGCCCGTCTCTGAGACCGTACGGCCCGCCGCCCCGGAC
Source organism: Streptomyces termitum (assembly GCF_014650175.1). Taxonomy (GTDB): domain Bacteria; phylum Actinomycetota; class Actinomycetes; order Streptomycetales; family Streptomycetaceae; genus Streptomyces; species Streptomyces termitum. Next base: position 54,082 of record NZ_BMUL01000007.1, on the reverse strand, counting down.
GCGGCGCCGCAGATCGTCCTCCAGGGGCCCGCCCGGGAGGCCCTCGAAGCGGCGCTGGCCGCCCCGTCGGCGAGCCCCGCGCCGCCGCGCGGGGAGACGCGCCGGGCCACCGGGCGGTCCGCCCCGGCGACGGCCGCCCCGTCGCCCGCAGCCTCCCCGGTACGGGCCGGTGCCCCGTCGGCGCGTCCGGCCGCGTCCGGGGACGCCGTACCGGGGCCGTCCGCCGGACCGTCGGTCCTGGACCCGCACGGCACGCTGCCGGTGTCCGGCGCGGACGTGTGCGCGCTGGGCGAGCGGTACGGTGGGCCGGATCCGGCGGAGGTCCGGGCCGTGCTCTGTCCGGAGGGCCGTATCCGCTGAGGTCCGCCGTCTCAGTCCTCCCGCAGCCGCCGGTCCAGCCGCTCGATCTCCGCCCGCACACCGGCCCCGTACGGGCCGTCGTCGAGCGCCTCGCAGGCCGCGCGGGCGCGGTCCAGGTGGGTGCGGGCCGCGTCCGGGCGGCGCAGTTTGGCGTAGTCGGCGGCGAGGTTGAGGTGGAGCGAGGGGTAGAGCGCCCGGAGGGCGGCCGCCGAGGCGTACGGGGTGGTCCGCCCGGTCCCGGGGTCCTCGGCGGCGCTCAGGGCGCGCAGGTCCCAGGCCAGTTCGGTGTCCGGGTCGTCCTGGGCGTCCGCCAGGTAGTGGGCGAGGGTGCAGCGGTGCAGCGGGTCCCCGTCGGGTCCCAGCTGCTGCCACAGGGCGCCGAGGCGGTTGCGGGCCTCTTCCCGGTCGCCGCCGTGGAGCAGCATCCGCGCCTGCCCGATCCGCGTCGGCACCTCCTCGTCCGACGTCCGCTGCTGCTCGGTCACCGCGGCCTCCCGGCGCTCGCCCTGCGTGGTGGGACGACGCTAACCGGCCGGGAGGCCGATCGGGCCGAGGCTCAGCCGAGGTCGGGGACGCGCCAGTCGATCGGCTCGTGCCCCTGGGCGGCGACGGCCTCGTCGATCTGGGTGAACGGGCGGGAGCCGAAGAACTTCTTCGCCGACAGCGGCGAGGGGTGGGCGCCCTTCACCACGACGTGCCGCTCCTCGTCGATGAGGGGCAGCTTCTTCTGGGCGTAGTTGCCCCAGAGGACGAAGACGGCCGGGTCGGGGCGGGAGGCGACGGCGGTGATGACGGCGTCGGTGAACTTCTCCCAGCCCTTGCCCTTGTGCGAGTTCGCCTCGCCGGCGCGGACGGTGAGGACCGCGTTGAGCAGCAGGACGCCCTGCTCGGCCCACGGCATCAGGTAGCCGTTGTCCGGGACGGGGTGGCCGAGCTCGGCGTTCATCTCCTTGTAGATGTTCCGCAGGGACGGCGGGGTCTTCACGCCGGGGCGGACGGAGAAGCACAGGCCGTGGCCCTGGCCCTCGCCGTGGTAGGGGTCCTGACCGAGGATCAGGACCTTCACCTTGTCGTACGGGGTGGCGGCCAGGGCCGCGAAGACCTCGTCCTTCGGGGGGTAGACCGGCCCGGCGGCCCGCTCCTGCTCGACGAATTCGGTGAGCTGGGCGAAGTACGGCTTCTCCAGCTCCTCGCCGAGGACGCCGCGCCAGGACTCGGGCAGCATGTTGATGTCGGTCACGGTCCACAACCTCCGGTGGTTCGTCAGTTCCGAGTACGGAACCTACCGGGGCCCACTGACAGCGGGCCCCTCACCCTCCGCCGGCGGGCTTCCGGCGGAGGGGTCCCGAGGGCTACCAGCTGGCCCTGCGGTGCAGTTCCCACAGCTGCATGACGGTCTGCGGGTCGAGCGCGCGCTCGCCGCCGCCGATGTCGTCACGGGCCGCGATGTACAGCTTGCCCTGCCACAGCGGCAGCAGCCGGACGTCCTGGACCATGATCTCCTGGGCCTGGACGAACTCCTTGGAGACCGCGCCCCGGTCGCTCTGGCGGCGGGACTTGGGCAGGAGCTGGTCGGTGATGCGCGGGCTCAGGTAGGGGGTGCCGAGGACGTTCTTCTTGCCGAGGAAGGGGGCGATGAAGTTGTCCGGGTCCGGGAAGTCGGGGAACCAGCCGCGGCCGAAGACGGGGTACTCGCCCTTCTGGTAGCCGGCCTGGAACTCGGTCCACGGCTTGCCCTGCACGGTGACCTTGAAGAGGCCGGACGCCTCCAGCTGCCGCTTCAGCTCGGTGAACTCGGCGGCCGTCGCGGAACCGTACCGGTCCGTCGTGTACCACAGGCTCAGGGCGACGGGCGTGGAGACGCCGCCCTTCTCCAGGATCTCCGCGGCCTTCTTCTTGTCCGGGTGGGAGTAGGTGTCGAAGAACTTGGTGGTGTGGGCCGCGATGCCCTTGGGCACCATGGAGTACAGGGGTTCGGCGGTGCCCTGGTAGACCTTGCTGACGAGCTCGTCGCGGTCGACGAGCTGGGCGACGGCCCGGCGGACGGCCGGGTTGGCGACCGAGGGGTCCTCGGAGTTGAAGACCAGGTAGCGGATGTCGGAGCCGGTGGACTCGACGAGCTGGAGCCCCTTGTTCCGGGGGTCGTCCGTCTGGAGGGAGACCACCTCCTGCGCGGTGAGGCCGCGGTAGGTGGCGTCGATGTCCTCGTCCCGCAGCGCCTTGACCATCGCCTCCGAGTCGTCGAAGTACTTGATGGTCACGCCGCCGTTCTTGCGGTCGGCGAAGCCCTTGTACTTCGGGTTGCGGGTCAGCTCGGCCCGCTTGCGCTCCTGGTAGGAGTCGAGCACGTAGGGTCCGGAGCCGACGACCTTGCCGTCCTTGGGGCGGAGCTTGTCGGCCGGGTACTCGGCGGGGTCGACCAGCGACATCGCGGGGGTGGCGAGGACGAAGGGGAAGGTCGCGTCGGGCTTGTTCAGCTTGAAGACGACCGTGCGGTCGCCGACCGTCTCGACGGTGTCGAGCGAGCCGAGCATGCCGTTGGGGCCGCCCTCGGCGTCGATCGTGCGGATGCGCTCGATCGAGTACTGCACGGCCTTGGCGTCGAGCTTGTGGCCGTTGGAGAAGGTGAGTCCTTCGAGGAGCGTGCATTCGAAGACCCGGCTGGACTTGTCGGTGAATTTGCATTCCGCCGCGTCCGGTTTCGGCACGGTGGTGCCGGTGGGGAAACTCAGAAGCGTCTGGTAGACATTCCGGAACATTTCCCAGGAACTGTCCCAGGAAGCCGCCGGATCCAATGTGGAGGGCGAACTCGTCGTCCCGATGGTGATTCGCTTCTCCCCGGCGGACTCCGGATCAGAGAAAACCCCGCATCCGGCTATCAGGGATATGGACGCAAGGGCTGCAGCGGCCTGCAGACTCGTCCGGTTGAACACGTGCACGCTCCTCGTTCAGCCTGGGGTCGGCCGACGATACCGCAGTACCCCGCCAGGTCAATGCGCGAGCCTGGCGGGGCACTTGAGGCATTCGCCGTGCAACCGGGTCCAATCCGGACACGGAATCCGGAAAGTGTCCGGTTATCGGTCAGCCGACTCCGGCGTTCAGGAAAATGCCGCCGTCGACGACCAGCGTCTGGCCCGTGATCCACCCGGACTGTTCCGAGGTCAGGAAGGCCGCGGCGCCCCCGATGTCCGCCGGGACGCCGAGCCGGCCCATCGGGTAGGCGGCGGCCGCCTCGGCCTCGCGGCCCTCGTACAGGGCCTGCGCGAATTTCGTCTTCACGACGGCCGGGGCGATCGCGTTCACCCGCACGATCGGCGCGAATTCGTGCGCGAGCTGCTGGGTGAGGTTGATCATCGCGGCCTTGCTGACGCCGTACGCGCCGATGAAGGGCGAGGCGGAGATTCCGGCGACCGAGGCGATGTTCACGATCGCGCCGCCGTTCCCCTTCTGCCAGGCGTGCCAGGTCCGCTGCGCGAATCCGAGCGCCGAGACCACGTTCGTCTCGAAGACCTTGCGGGCCACCTCCAGGTCCAGATCGGCGAGGGGGCCGAAGACCGGGTTCGTGCCGGCGTTGTTCACCAGGAAGTCGATCCGCCCGAAGGCGTCCATCGCGGCCTCGACCGCGGCGGCCTGGTGGGCGGTGTCGTGGGCCTTTCCGGCCACGCCGACCGCACGGTCGGCGCCGAGGCGCTCCACCGCCTCCTTGAGGGCCTCCTCGCCGCGCCCGGTGAGGACGACCCGGTCGCCGCGGGCGACCAGCGCCTCGGCGATGCCGTAGCCGATGCCCCGGCTGGCGCCGGTGATCAGCGCGACCCGGCCGGAGGGCTCCGGCTGCTGCTGTGCGCTCATGCCTCTGTCTCCTCTCGCCCCTGCCGGGGTCAGTTGAGCGGGCCGCCGGCGACGTACATGACCTGGCCGGAGACGAAGCCGGCGTCGTCGCCCGTGAAGAAGGCGATGGCGTTGGCGACGTCCTCGGGGCGGCCGACGCGCTGCACCGGGATCATGGAGGCGGCGGCGGCCTGGAAGTCCTCGAAGCCCATGCCGACGCGCTCGGCGGTCTGGGCGGTCATCTCGGTGACGATGAAGCCGGGGGCGACCGCGTTGGCGGTGACGCCGAACTTGCCCAGCTCCTTGGCGAGGGTCTTGGTGAAGCCCTGGAGGCCCGCCTTGACGGCCGAGTAGTTGGCCTGGCCGCGGTTGCCGAGCGCCGAGGAGGAGGAGAGCGACACGATCCGGCCGAAGCCCGCGTCCACCATGTGCTTCTGGCACGCCTTGGCCATCAGGAAGGCGCCCTTGAGGTGCACGTTCATGACGAGGTCCCAGTCGGCCTCGTCCATCTTGAAGAGGAGGTTGTCGCGGAGCACGCCCGCGTTGTTGACGAGGATCGTCGGCGCGCCGAGCTCGGCGGCGACCCGGGCGATCGCGGCCTCCACCTGGGCGCCGTCGGAGACGTCGCAGCCGACCGCGAGGGCGCGGCCGCCGGCGGCGGTGATCTTCTCGACGGTGTCCTTGCAGGCCGCCTCGTCGAGGTCGAGGACGGCGACGGCGCGGCCCTCGGCCGCGAGGCGGATCGCGGTGGCGGCGCCGATGCCCCGTGCGGCACCGGTGACGACGGCTACGCGCTGCTCGGTGGTGGACATGCTTGCTTCTCCTCGCCCTTGGGGGATGTCCCTGGATGCGGTCGTACGGGCGGAGGGGCCGGCCCGCCGGGCCGGTCCCGGTCCGTCCGCCGCTCACGCGTCCCGCACATGAGCGACCGCTTAGTACGACCGCATGACGAGACGCTAGAAGCCCTGGCACCCGGTGTCAACGGCCCACCGGGTGCGCCCCGTCACTCCGTCGTCACCCAGGGCGCCGGGCGGCGCGCCGTCACCGCACCAGGAGGTCGAGCAGGCGTTCCACCTCGGCCTCGGGGTCGCCGGTGAGGCCGGTGTGGACCGGGCCCGGCTGGACCACCGTGGAGCGCGGCGCGATCAGCCAGCGGAACCGCCGCCCGGCGTCGTCCCGGGCCGCCTGCCCGGCCGCGTCCCCGCCGAGGCAGACGCCCTCGACAGCGCGCAGCGCGGCCCGTACGCCCGTCACGTCCGCCGCCGGGTCGAGCGCGGCCAGCTTGGCCTCGTCGAGGTGGGTGCGGGCGGCCACGAAGGACCGGGCACGGCAGTAGACGACCACGCCCGCGTTGAAGCACTCGCCGCGCTCGACGCGCGGCACCACGCGCAGCAGCGCGTACTCGAAGACATCGCGGTCGGTCACGTGGTGCCGTCCTTCTCGGTGGCGTGCGGCCGGGGGGCGAGGCGCTCGGCGAGCCAGCCGGGCGGCTGCTGCGGGCGGCGGTCGGTGCGCGGCCCGAGGGTGATCCGCTCGTGGATGCCGGCGGCACGCGGCAGCAGCGCCGCCACGTACGCGGCGCGCACGGCGTCGGGCGAGTCGAAGCCGGGCTCGCCGTCCAGCCACGCGTCGGGGACGTCGGCGGCGACCTCGTCGAGCAGTGCGCGGGTGACGAGCGGGGCCAGCTCGGCGGCGGCCGCGGCGACGTCGGGCGCGAAGGGCGCGAGGGCGTGGTCGGAGGCGTCGTACGGCTTGGCGGCGGAGGCGGCGGCCCCCGGCCAGTTGTGGTGCCAGATCATGGTGGCGCCGTGGTCGATGAGCCACAGGTCGCCGTGCCAGACGAGCATGTTCGGGTTGCGCCAGGACCGGTCGACGTTGTTGATCACCGCGTCGAACCAGACGACCTTCCCCGCCTCCTTCGGGTCGACCTCGTACGCGAGCGGGTCGAAGCCGAGGGAGCCGGGCAGGAAGTCCATCCCGAGGTTGAGCCCGCCGCTCGCCTTCAGCAGCTCCTGCACCTCCTGGTCCGGCTCGGACAGGCCGATGACCGGGTCGAGCTCGATGGCGGCCAGCTCGGGCACCCGCAGCCCGAGCCGCCGGGCCAGCTGCCCGCAGATCACCTCGGCGACGAGGGTCTTGCGCCCCTGTCCGGCACCGGTGAACTTCACGACGTACGTGCCGAGGTCGTCGGCCTCGACGATCCCCGGGAGCGATCCGCCCTCACGCAGAGGCGTGACATAGCGGGTCGCTACGACCTCTTTCAACACTTCCCCAGGCCACCCATCTTCTCAGCCTTGCATTTCACGGACGACTTCTCCGGAGCGCAGGGGCAGGAATCACCGGTCGACAGCACCGGGGGAATCCGGGGAGTTTCGGCCGGCAAGCCGATTCCCCGCGCTCCCCGAGCAGACCGCCGGCGGTGCCGCGCCCCTTGCCGCCGGCCTCCGGCACGCAGTGAGCATAGTAACCGAGCGTGATCGCGGGCGAGGAGTGTCCGCGCCCCGGGCCGGGGGGAAGCAAGGCGTGCGAGGCGGCAGCCGTACGGCACGTCGGAGCCCGCTACGACCCGGCCGGCCGGCACCCTTCGGAGCAAGGGTCTCCGAAGCCCGTGGAACGGACGGACGGGCCGCACCCCGGGTGGGATGCGGCCCGTCCGAGTGAGACGGCCGGTCGGCTACGGTGCCGTGGCCTCGGACACGGCGCTGACGATGCTCGACGCCATGGCGTCGGCGTTCTCCCGGAAGAAGCCGATCCTGTCGTAGAACGCCTCCTCCGAGAATCCGCCGTTCGTCCGGAACATCGGGGCCACGGCCGTGAGGGCCGCGTGGATGACGTGCAGTTCCCGGGAGGTCAGGGTGAACTCCCGGGTGGTTGTGTGGTCACCCTTGAGCCTGTCGTACAGCCGGTCGACCTCTTCGCGGTCCGCACCGAGTTGCACGGCCAGGGCCTCGTCCGTGGAGGCCCAGCCGTCGAGTGTCCGCAGGGCCTCGCACATCAGGTCCGTCTGCGCCGCGGTGAGCCGCCCCTGGAACGCCTCACCGGCCCTGGTCAGCTTGATCCGTGTCCTCATCGTGGTCGAGCTTTCCTCACTGGGCTACGGGGTAAGGGGGTTGTACTTGCTGTTGAACTTCTCCAGGGTCATCTTGTATCCGTGGATGTACCTGTCCTTGATGATGATGACGACCTTCTTGGTCGCGTCGAAGGCGACCTTGTTGCCGGTGTTGGGGTCGATGTGGGTGGCCTTGCCCCGCCATGAGGCGAAGTACTTGGCCAGCTCCTCGATGTTGGTGCCGATACCGGGGATGGCGTGGTCGTTCGCGTTCTTCGTGGGCTTCCCGTCGGGTCCCTTCTCCATCATCTTCCCCCAGTTGTAGTCCACGCCGTCGGCCGCGTCGATGCCGTACTTGTCCTCAAGGGCGTCCAGCTTCTCGACGGGCAGGTCCTCGATGGTCCAGTCGAGATCGCAGACGTCGTTCGAGTTTCCGGCGGCCGCGAGGGATCTGGCACCTGACCCGGCCACTCCTTCGAGGCAGGGCGGGGTGTCGGGGTCGCGCCTGGCCTTCTCGATGATCTCGCGGAGCTTCTTCAGGGTCCGTCGTCCCTTGGCCGACGCCTCGAAGAACGCCTTGATCCCCAGGACGACCCGTCCCACGGCCACGGTGAGCTGCGGGAGCTTGGCCACGACGACGGCGAGACTGGCCGCGTTGATCAACGTCCACAGGCAGCCTTCGACATCGCCCTTGGTGAAGCACGCCTTGGCGTCGTTGTAGCCGACGACGTCGAGGATGATCTGGCCGCCGTTGGCCTTGACCCAGTCCAGGACGTCCTGAGCGGTGGCGGCCTTCGCCGCACGCCACTGGTCGACACAGGTCTGGCCGCACGCGGCGAGCAGGATCTTCTCCTCGTCGGCGGTCAGTTCGGCCCCGGTGTCGACAGGACTCTCGGCCCTCTGCGCGCGGGCGGCCTCGATCCGCTCCTGGAGCGCCGCCTCCGCCCGCGTGGCGGCAGCGTCCGCTTCGCGAGCGCTGGCCTGGGCGTTCTCGGCGGCGGCCTCGGCGCTCAGCGCGTCCTGCTCGGCGCGGTCCGCGACGGCGTGCGCGGCACTGGCGTCGCCCTCGGCGGCGTTGGCCGAGGCGCGGGCGGCCTCCGCGTCCAGTTCGGCGGCGGAGGCCGCCGCCCGGGCACTTGCCGCCTCGCGTTCGGCGTCGGTGGCCGCGGTGTCGGCCGCGGTCGCGTCGGCCGCCGCCTGCGCCTCGTACTTCGTGGCGTTGGCGGCCGCCGTCTGTGCCGCGCTCGCGTCGGCCGCCGCGGCACGGGCGGATGCCTGCGCCTTGGTGACGGAGACCGCGGCTTTCGCGGCCTGCTGCGCGGCGGTGGCCGCGGCGGTCGCGGCGAGCACGGCGTCGGCGTCGGCGCGATCGGCCGCCTCCTTCGCCGCCTGGGCCGCCTCGGCCGCTTCGTCCGCCCGGGCTTGCGCCGCGGCGGCCTGCTGCGCCGACAGACTCAGCGCGCTCTGCCCGACGAGCACGGCCATGCCCGCGGAGGCGTCCCTGGCCTGGTGCGGACTGCCCAGCGAGATCGCCTCGTTGGCGGGGTCGATCACCAGCGCGGCAGCGTCACTGGCCGCTGTGGCCGCCTGGGCGGCCGCCCATGCCTGGCCGGTGGTCACGGCGCTCTCGGCGCGGGCCTGGTCGGCCTGCGACCGGGCGGCGGCCGCGTTGGCCTTCGCCGAGACGGCGTTGGCCGCGGCGACGCGTCCGTACGCCTCCGCCGCCCGTGCGTGGGCGCCGGCCGCCTCGGAGGCGTCGATGGCGTCGGCCGCCGCGGCTCGGGCCGCGGTGGCTTGGGCGTGTGTGGTCGCGGCGGCGGCCTTGGCGCCCTCGGCCGCGGCCCGGGAACGTTTCGCGGCCGCGGTGGACTCATCCGCCGCGACGCGTGCGGCCACCGCCGCGGCGCTCGCGTCGTCGGCCGCGGCACGGGACCGGCCGGCAGCCGCTGACGCCTCGTTCGCGGCGTTTCTGGCGTCGGTCGCCGCCGCACGTGCCGCCGCGGCGTCCTCGGTGCCTTCCGCCGCCGCGGCCGCGGCTTCGTAGGCCGCTGCCCGGGAGGCCGCGGCGTCCTCCTTCCGTTCGGCTTCGAGGGCTCTGTCCTTGGCGTCCGCAGCCCGGATCTCCGCGGCCAGCGCGTCCGACGTCCGGGACTCGGCGACCGCCCCGGCCGCCTCGGCGTCGGCCAGGGCTTCTCCGGCGGCCTTCCGCTCCTCGGCCGCCCGCTTCTCGGCGGCGTCGGCCTTGGCGCGTTCGGTGTCGGCCCGTTTGCGTGCCTCGGCCGCGGTCTTCTTCTCGGCCTCGGCGGTCAGCCGCTTGGCGCGGGCCTCGTCGGCGGCCTTCTTGGCCGCTGCCTCGGCGGTCTCCGCGCGGACGCGGGCCTCCTTGGCCCGGACTGCCTCCTCTTCGGCCTTCGTCGCCTGCGCGGCCGCCGCGTTCGCGGCGGTGGTGGCCTGTGCCGCGTTCTCCTGCGCGGCGACACGGCGGTACTCGGCCTCCAGCGCGTTCGCCTCGGCGCGCGCCCGGGAGAACAGGGCGCCGTTGTCGGCGACCGTCGCCTTCGACGCTTGCAGCGCGGTGTTCGCGGCCTGGTAGGCGGCCTTGGCTCCGGCTGCCGACGCCTTGGCGACCTGTACCGACTGCTGGGCGTAGGCCAGGCCCCGGCCGGGCGGCGTACCGGCCTCGGCGGCGGCCTTGAAGGCCGCCGCCTGCGCGGTGTCGGCCCGGGTCACCTGCTTCTCGGCGTCGTCGACGTACGACCGCGCGAGGGCGAGCTGCTTGGTGATGTTGGTCTGGGTCTCCTTCAGCCCCGTCTCGATCCTGGTCTTCTCCTCGGCGGTGGGGACCCAGTTCGTGCCGTGCGAGCGCTGCCAGGCCAGGATCTCCTCGGCCACCCATGCCTGGCCGACCGCCTCGACCATGGCGAACGAGGCGTTCCACAGGTCGTCGTAGGCGAGGGACTCGGCGTCGACGATGGTGTTGCGGAACGCGGACTGGGTGTCCAGTTCCGCCTGGTACTCGGCTCGGGCGGTCTCCACGACGTCGCCCATCACCCGGTACGGGTCGGAGGCGTTCTCGTGGTCGCAGTTGGCCCACCGGGTCTTCAGCGCCTCGACCTCGGTGCGGAACTCGACGGTGCCCGCCTCGGGAGCGGTCTTCGGGAAGCCTCCGGCCTGGAGGAACATGCGGGCGTCGTCCGCGGACATCCCGACGGTCAGGTCGGTCAGCGTGCCGGCGCCGGCACCCAACAGGGCCGCCAGTTCCTTCTGGAACCGGTCGAGTTCGACGAAGTACTCGTCGGATGCCTTGGTCTGGTCGATGATCTCGGCCACCCTGGCGACCGACTCCGCACCGGCACGCGGGACCAGGTCCTCGAAGGTCGCGTCCTGCGTCCTCTGGTGGGAGTCGCGGCGGAACTCGCGGGTCTCCGTGTCGAACTCGGGTGCGTCGAAGTGGTACTGGAACTTGCCGATCTGCTCCAGCCAGCGCTTCTGCTGTTCCGTCTCGAACCCGGGCGGCGGCGGCGCGGTGTCCCAGTCCTTGGAGTTCGCCAGCTCGACGGGGGTCTTGCCCGCGGAGTTCTCGGTGAGCGCCAGGCGCCGGTCCGCCGGGGCGCCGGCCAGAGCGGTCTTGGTCAGGTCCTTCACCAGCGGGCCGCCGGAGTGCAGGACGCGGCCCAGGCGGCACATGTCGGCGAGTTCCTGCTCGCCTGTGGCGGCGCTGGGTATCCAGGCGTTCCAGACGGTGATGTCAGGCTGCGCGAAGCTGGTCCAGATGCTCCACTCCGGCCAGCGGTCCCACTTGATGTCCGGGAACCCCGGCGGGGCGTCCGACGCCGCTTCGGCCCGGTAGGCGGCCAGGGACGCCCTGGCCTCCTCGGCGGCGGTCGCGCTGGTGGTCCGCGAGGCGGCGGAGGCGGTGTCGGCGGTCACCGCGAGCAGGCTCATGCTGGTCACCGCCGCCGTCGCCAGGACCGCGCTTCTGGCGAATCTCAGAACTTTTTTCTTTAAAGGCTTTCTTATCGGCTGCATGCCGGACAGAACCTTCCTGAAGGGTGACCGGCGTCAGGAGAGACGCCGGTTTCTCCGAGATCGCTCCGACACCTTCTCCTCAGGGCAGCACGAGGTGCCGGGCGGAGGTATCCCGGAAGAACAGGGGGCGAAGACAGGGAGAGAACCTTGGCGCACCGATGAATCTGGACGGCAGGACGGCCCGGATCTCCGCTGATTAAATCCGGCGACGGGGGAGCGACGCACGGACAAGAAAGCCGAATTGTTCGAACTTGCCCGATTACGGAGCAGGTCGAGCGGGAAGGGAAGATTCCCGCATCGTGTTCTTGGCGAGAACGTAAGCGGGAAGCATCTTCTCGTGCTCCCCGGTGTCGAGACCGCCCAGATGGAGAATGACGGAGCCCCGCGGAAGCTTCACGGCCAGGGCGCGCTCCCGCTTCACCTCTCCCTGGGCGGCACCGGGCTTGAGGTAGGTGACCTCGGTGGCAGGGAACGAGCCCGCCTTCGTTTCGCGGTAGGCGGGCTTCTCCGCGCCCGCCTCTTGCGCCATGTAGCCGTCGAGGATCCCACGGGAGCCGAGCTTCGCGTCCCGGCCGGCCCACACGCGCAGGAATCCCGCGTACCCGGCAGGCTTGGCATCGATTTCGCAGACCAGGGAGACACCCCCCTGAACGGGCGGGGTGCCCCCGCCGTACCCACCTATCGCTTCAGGAACCCAGGATTCGGCGATGTCGAATGCGGCGGGAAGCCGACATGCGCTGTCCGAGCCGCCGACGGTGGCGACCGCCGGAGCCGCCGCAAGGTCGTCCCGCCAATCACCTCCGCCCGAAGAGGAGGCGCACGCGGCCGTCGAACCGCCGACCAAGACGAAGGAAACGAGCCTGAAGAAGAGTTTTCTGCGCATCCCCGTATCCAGCTCGGTTGGTAAAGGACACGTCAAGCTACATCCGAGCATGATCACGGTCAACCGTGATGATCAGACTCCCTGAATAAGGGGATTCACCTTCCGTACGACTTGCAATGATCTGGCAGTCGATTCATTTCGGATTCTTCAAATTCTCGGAATATTCAACATGTATGCATGCTTGATGCGTGTTCGGGCTCTTGTCGCGCAAGAAGCGAATTGTGCGGTTCCTCTGGCGGCCGCCGGACGGGTCAGCGGGTGCGTTCGCGGTGGCGGCGGGCCTTCGCCCGCGACGCCGAGGACGCCGAAGCCCCCAGGGGAAGGGGGCGAGGTCTCAGCGGGAAGGAGGGCCGCTCTCCTCGTCGGACCGCGCGTCGAAGGCGTGGCGGGCGTTCTCGATGGCGGGCAGGTGCGCGTCGGCCCAGGCGAGCAGGACGTCCACCGGGTGGCGGAGGGTCTTGCCGAGGGGGGTGATCCGGTAGGTGACCGCCACCGGCCGGGTAGCGGTCACCTCGCGCTCGACCACGCCGTTGCGCTCCAGCCGGCGCAGGGTCGCCGTCAGGGACTTCTGCGTGACGGCGGGGATCGCCCGGCGCAACTCGTTGAAACGGCAGGGCCGTTCGCAGAGCCGGTCGAGGACGGCGAGCGACCACTTGTCCAGCACCTGGTCGAGGAGCTCGCGGTGCGGGGCGCCGACGCGCGGCCCGGCGGTATCCATGGCGAAACCTGGTCTCGTTGAAGTGCCTTCAGGACACTAAGTATCTTCCGGATACCGGAGCGGGGCGTCAAACGGGACTCCTCCGCCCGTCCGCGAAGCAGGAGAAACCACCATGACCGTCCGGCACTTCACTCCCCGGGACATGCTGCGGCCCGTCCCGTACCACCACGTCTCCGTCGGCACCGGCACCCGGCAGGTCCACGTCAGCGGACAGATCGCCCGCCTGGCCGACGGGACGCCGGTGGCGCCCGGCGACCTGTCCGGGCAGGTCGCCCAGGCCCTGCGCAACACCGCCACCGGGCTGGCCGGCGCGGGGGCCTCGTTCGCGGACGTGCTCCGGCTGACGTTCTACGTGACGGACTGGCGCCCCGAGCTGATCGGCGCGTTCATGGCCGGGGTGGAGTCCGTCGCCGAGGAGGTCGGCCTGCCCGCGCCGATGCCCCCGGCCTCCCTCATCGGCGTCGCCCACCTCTTCGAGCCGGACGTCCTGGTGGAGGTCGAGGCGACCGCGCTCCTCGACTGACCCCTCCCCCTCGCCCGCTCCGCCTTCCGTTCAACGGTCAACCGGTCGACGATCAAGTGTTCCGGTGGTGTCCGCGACGTTTCCCCATCGGTCGGCCGGTTACTCGCCGGGTGAACGGACCGACACCAGGAGGCCGACATGATCACGCAGGAGCAGATCCCGACTGTGCTGGACCATCCCGTCCACGACGCCGAGGGGAAGAAGATCGGCGACGCCCGGCACGTCTTCGTCGACGACGCCACCGGGCAGCCCGAGTGGGTGACCGTCAGGACCGGTCTCTTCGGCACCCACGAGTCCTTCGTCCCGATCCGGGACGCCTCCGTGGTCGGGGACCATCTGGAGGTCCCCTATCCCAAGGACCGCGTGAAGGACGCCCCGCACGTGGACGTCGACGGCGGCGGCCACCTCGACGCGCGGGAGGAACAGCGCCTCTACGAGTACTACGGCATCGCGTGGGACGACGCCTGGCAGAAGGCCAACGCACCGGGTGAGGGCGGCTGGGCCCACGGCGGCGCGGGCGGAACCGGTGCCGCGGGCACGGACGCCACGGGGACCACGGGGGCGGCGGGGACCACAGGAGCAGCGGGAGCGGCAGGGGCCATGGGTGCCGCAGGGGCGGCGGGGGCCGTGGGTCGGGACACCGCGGGCCGGGAGGCCCGTACCGACGCCGGAACCCATGGCGCCGAGGGCGCGATGACGCGGTCCGAGGAGCGGATGCGCGTCGGCACCGAGCGGGTCGAGAGCGGCCACGTCCGGCTGCGCAAGTACGTCGTCACCGAGGAGGTGCAGCAGACCGTGCCGGTGCGGCACGAGGAGGTGCGCGTGGAGCGCGAGCCGATCACGGACGTCAACCGCGACGAGGCCCTGTCCGGGCCCGAGATCACCGAGGCCGAGCACGAGGTGGTCCTCCATGAGGAGCGCCCCGTCGTCGAGACGGAGGCGGTGCCCGTCGAGCGGGTGCGGCTGACGACGGACGAGGTGACCGAGGAGGAGACCGTCACCGGCCGGGTCCGCAAGGAGCGCATCGAGATCGAGGGCGACGACACCGGCGGCGAGGCGCGGAACGCCTGACTCCCCCGCCGCGCCCGCACCGGACGGTTCCCGCCCCGCGCCCCGGGACGGGAACCGTCCGGTCCCGCGCGGAGTCCGGGAGGGTGGGGCCGGAGCCGGGGGGCTTCGCCCGGGAACCAGGGGGGCGCATGAACCTGTTCGACTTCGAGTGGGGCGGACGCGACGACGACGCGGTGGACACCGGCGGGCACGGCTGCGGCTGGGGGACGGTGCTCCTCCTCGGCTTCTGCGCCCTGCTGGTGGTCCTGATGAACTGGGCCTTCGACTTCCTGGGATCGGCCCTCGGCTGGCTGCTCGGCCTGCTGGGCTGAACCGGGCCCCGGCCGGAGGGCGTACCGGATCTCACGGTGTGCCGGGGGTGCCGGTCGGGGCGGCGGGGGGCGGGCAGGGCACGGAGCCCGGCTTGACCGAGAGCTTGAGCCGGGGCGTGGTGAGCAGTCCGGGGATCTGGAAGTCCTGCGCGGTGCCGGTGATCCGGTCGAACTTGGCGTAGCGGGCCTGGATGCCGAAGCGGTGCTGCGGCGCGCCCAGCGGGTTGGGCACGAAGGCGCCGCCCGCGTCCTTGACGGTGCGGACGTCGGCGCCGTTGACGTTGAGGTCGACGACGCCGTCCATGTCGAGGACGCCGGTGGCGTTCCTCAGGTCGAGGACGGTGTTGCGGGTGCGGATCTCCCAGGAGCCGGGGTTGTCGTCGCCGAGGGTGAGGAGCAGCGTGTACGTGGCTCCCGCGATCTGCTGGCGGCGGCTGAGGCACAGGCCGTTGAGGACGCCGTCGGCGAAGCCCATCCGCAGCACCCGCACGCTGCCGGCGGTGCCGTCGGGGCGGACCGTCGGCTGGTCGACGACGGCGGCGGCGTACTGCGTCCCGTACAGGCTGCTGGTGGTGAAGTCGACCGGCTGGTCCTGGACCTGGAGGCCGACGGCGAGGGCGCCGGTGGCCATCGCCGAGCCGATCCCCCCGGCCGCGAGGAGGGCGGGGACGGCGACGGCGAGGCTCCGGCGCCAGTGCGTACGGCCTTCGGGAGGGAAGTCCGGACGGGGGCTGGGGCGGGAGTCCGGGCAGGAGTCCGGGCCTGGGCTCGGGTTCGGGTCCCGGCCGGAGTCCGGGCGGGGGCTCGGGCGCGGGTCCCGGCGGGGGGTGTCCGGGGGGTTCATGGCGTGGTCACCGTGATCGTTCCGGGGAGGTGGACGGGGTTGTCGGTGGAGTCGAGGGCCGCGTGGTCGTCGACCGTGCGGATGGCGTAGATGTCCCCGGCGAAGTCCTCGGCCCCCGCCGTCAGCGGGATGAGGGAGCCGAAGAAGTCGAGCAGGCCCTGCACGCCGCAGATCTTGAGGAGGACCCGGACGCAGACGTTGGTGATGTTCCCCCACATGGTGGTGGTCTCGGGCCGGCCCGCGCTGTCGTAGCCGCCCAGCGAGCCCTCGTTCGGCACGTCGATGGTGAGGGTGTGGCCGTCGGCCCGCTGCGTGACGTTCATGTGGGAGCGGATCTGGAGCTTGGTGAAGGTGTACTTGTTGGTGACCCGGGTGGTGCCGTCGGAGAGCCGGATCGTGACGCCCTTGTCGACGGTGAGGGAGACGGCGACCATGCTGTCGATCGTCACCCGCAGCGGGTAGGGGCTGGGGAGGAAGGGGACGCCGAGCGGTTCGACGGCGGCGGCCGTCCGGTTCGCGGCGCTGCTGGGCTGCCCGGCGAGCAGGGCGGTGACGACGGCGAGGAGCAGCGCGCCCGCCACCGCGAGGGCCTTGCGCCGCCCCCGTACCCCGGTCCCGTTCCGTACGCCTGTCCCCTCTCGGAAGGCGCCGGGCCGGGCGGGGGCCGTCATCCGCGCACCGCCTCGGGTGCGGACGGGCGGCGGGCGGGGCGGCGGACGCCCCAGCCGACCGTCATCGAGCCGCCGAGGACGCCGAGCGCCATGCCGAGGAGGAAGCCGCCGAGGTTGGAGACGACCAGGGAGACCACGGCGAGGACGCAGCCGATGAGGCCGAAGGTGTAGCGCTGTCGGGGGGCGGCGATCGGGATGAGCCCGCACAGGATCATCCCGCCGCCGACCAGGTATCCGGCGATGCCGCCGAAGCCGGTGCTGACGATCAACCGCACCGAGCTGAGGGAGAACTTGAGGACCGTCCAGCCGCCGGCCACCAGCCACGCCCCGCCCCAGAACGGGCGGGTGCGGCGGAAGGCCCGGAACCAGAGCCGCGCGGCCCGCGCCCGGCTCAGCACGTGGTGGCCGTTCCCGCGACGACCCGCAGCTTCAGGTCGGGCAGCACCAGCGCGCCGGCCATCTCGGCGTCGTAGGCGGTGGCGTGGAGGCCGTGCAGCTTGATGGAGCTGCCGCCCTCGCCGCCCGCCGAGCCGAGGCCGAAGCCGCCGGGCAGCGCCCCGGTGAGCGGCTTCCCGGCGACGGTGACCTGGTCGGCGGACTGGCCGAGCACCGCGTTCTGGAGGGTGGTGGGGCCGTACGCCTGGAGTTCGGTGGCCTGGATGTAGAGGTTCGAGGCGTCTATGTCGGTGGTGAAGTCGGCGGGCGGGGCCGCGGTCACCTGCTGGCCGCCGGTGAGCAGCAGCGAGTACGGCACGCCCGCGATCGACTGGTGGACGATCCCGCACAGTCCGGCGAGCCCCGCGCTGGCGAAGCCGACGCGGGCCATCGCCGTGTCGGTGGCCGTGGTGCCGTCCGGGCGGCCCACGGCGGGGGTGTTGACGATGGCGCCGAAGCCGGTGCCGGAGACGCCGTTGGAGGTGAGGGTGAAGGGCTGCCCGGTGACGCTGAAGTTGGCGGCGAGGGCGCCCTGCGCGAGGGCGGCGCCGAGCGCGCCGACGGCGAGGCAGGAGGGGACGAGGGCGAGGGCGCCGCGGCCCCAGCGGGTGCCGCGCCGGACGGGTTCGGCGGCCTCGGCGAGCATCCGGGCGTTCCAGTCGGCGGCGGCGCGGGCGCCGTGCGCGCCGAGCAGGGCGAGGCGGCCGCGGGCCGTGCGGGAGGCCGTCAGGAAGGCGTTCACGCTGATCCGCTCCCCAGGGGTGCGGGGGACGCGGGCGCCCCCTCGGTGGTGGTCCGGGTCCGGCGGAAGGGGCCGCGGCGGCCGGTGGGCTTCTCGGGCAGCCAGCCGAAGGCCATGGCGCCGCCGAGGATCGACAGGGTCATGCCGACGAACAGGCCGCCGAGGTTGGAGAGCGGGAACGACGCCACGCCGGCGATGACGGCGATGGTGCCGGCGGTGTGGCGCTGGCCGGGCAGCGCGAGGACGAGCAGCGCCATCGCCATGATGACGACGCCGCCCGCCATGCCGGCGATGCCGCCGACGCCGACCTGGAGGATCTTGCCGAGCGGGGCCATCGGCAGGAAGAAGATCACGAAGCCGCCGAGGGCGATCCAGAGGGCGGCCCAGAACGGCCGGGTCCGGCGCCAGCGCCGGAAACCGCGCCGGGCGCGGGCGGGGAGGGAGGGCGCGGGGGCCTCGGCGGCCGGGGCGGACACCTGGACGGCGGGGGCCGGGGCGGTCGCGCCGGGGGCGGCTGCGGCGTGGAGAACCGTTCCGTCGCCGGGCGGGACGAAGGTGGGCGGGGTGGAGCCGGGCGGAACCGAGGCGGGCGGCGCGGAGGCGGCCGGGGTGGAGCTGGCCGGGGTGGAGCCGGGCGGAACCGAGGTGGGCGGTACGGAGCCGGGCGGGGCGGGGTCGGGGTGGTCCGGGCCGGGCGGGTCGGTGGGCGTCACGGGGGCCTCGCAGGGGCGTTCGGGGGCGTACGGGAAAGGCGGGGCGTGCGGGAAAGGCGGGGAGCGTGGGGCGGCGGGTGGCCGGTCCCGGGGCGGCGCGCCCCGCGGTGGCGCGCCGTCCCGGTCCGGGTCGTGCGGTGGTGCTCGTGCGGTGCGGAGGGGATGTCAGCAGCCCACTTCGCCGTGCTTGATGGCGATGGCGAGGTCCGGCAGCGTGATGGCACCGGCGATCGTGGCGCCGTTGGCGTCGGCCTTCAGATCGCTGATGTCGGTACGGCCGCCGGTGGCGTCGAGGCCGAACTGACCGGCGGCGCCGTCCTTGATGCCGGTGGCCTTGATGCCGTCGCCGTCGGCCGCGGCGCCGATGACGTTCGGGGTGGCGTCGCCCGCGTTCAGGGTGGCCGTGGACGCCTTGAGCGCCTGGGCGTCGAGGACGAGCTTGTTGGCCTGGAGGCCGGCGCCGTTCGCGAGCTGGTCGCTGGTGAGCGGGGTGGCCGCGGCGGGCGAGGAGATGTTGAGCGACCAGGTGCCGAGGCTGCCGATCACCGGCAGGTCGACCGACTGGGTGGCGTGGACGCAGATGCCGTCGAGACCGGCCTTGGCGATGCCGACCTGGGCGGCGCCCTTGGGTCCGCCGGCGTCGATGGTGTGCATGACCGCGCCGATGCCCTGCGGCGCCGCCACCGTCCTGGAGCTGAGGGTGAAGGGGACGCTGGTCAGCGAGAGGTTGGCGGCGAGGGCGCCCTGGACCATCGCGGTGGCCATGGCGGCGACGGCGGCGCCGGCCGGGACGGCGAGGAAGGCGGATCTGCGCCAGCGGGTGACGCCTCTGGGCTCGTGCTGCATGAGGGTTCTCCAACCGTTGGTCCGCGCGGGTGGCGCGGGGTGGGGATGCGGACAGCCGTGCGTCCGGGGCCGGCGGCCGGGGACGAACAGACACTCTGTGGCTGACTGTTCGAGAATTGGACACTCTTAGAAGTTGTGTCAATACTGCGGACACTCTTCGGAGAAATGACGCTGCTCTAGGCTGGCGCGATGGCACGCTTCAGGGAGACCGTCCGGACACTGCTGCGCGAACGCCTGCTGGACGCCGCCTTCGCGCGCGTCGCGGACCAGGGCTTCGGCAGGCTGCGGATGGCGCACCTGGCCGGTGACGTGGGCGTCAGCCGGCAGACGCTGTACGCCGAGTTCGCGTCGAAGGAGGCACTCGGCGAGGCCCTGTTCCGACGCGAGCTGGAACGCTGCCTGATGGGCATCCAGCAGGGCCTGGACGCGCACCCGGACGACCTGCGCGCGGGCGTGCGGGCGGCCGTGGCCTTCACCCTGACCCTGGCCGGACGCAACCCGCTGATCCGCTCCGTGCTCACAAGCACCGGCGACGACGGACTCCTCCCCTACCTGACGACCCGGTCGGCCGCCGCCTTCGAACTGGCGACCGCCATGACCGGCGCGTACGTGGCCGACACCTGGCCCTCGATCGACCCGGTGGCGCGCGAACTGGCGGTGGACGCGGCGGTCCGGCTGACGGCCAGCCACGTCGTGCAGGCCACCGCGCCGCCCGAGGAGTCGGCCCGCCGGATCGCGGACACCGTGGTGCGGATCGCCCTGAGCACCGGCCGGGAACCGCTGCCGACGGCCCGGACCTGAGCCCCGCCGGGGCCCGGGCCCGCTCCTACGGCGGCAGGGGACCGGCGTACTCCTCCAGGACCGGCCGGCCGCCGAGGCCGGGGGCGGTCGAGACCGGGTAGGCCCGCAGTCCGGCCCGGCCCTCGACGCGGTCGATCGCGCCCCATCCGTACTGCCGCGCGTCGTCGGACAGGTCGGGGTTGTCGCCCAGGTAGAAGAAGCGGCCCTCCGGCACGGCGCGCAGCGCGGCGCGCGGCACGCGGGTGCCGTCCGCCGCGCAGCAGGCGCCCGCGCGGTGGACCCGCCCGGTCCACTGCGGCGCGACCACCCGCAGGACGGGCCCCTCCCCTCCCTCCTGGAGCAGCACCTGGAAGGCGTCCTCGCCGGTCGACACGATCGCCACCTTGTCGCCGGGGAGGCCGATCACGCGTTTGACCAGGAGGGAGTCCTGCCGTCCGCCGCGCAGCAGGACGACGTCGAAGCGGGCGACGCGCCCCGCGGAGCCCGGCGAGACGAGGACGCGGTCGCCGGGGCGCAGGGTGGGCTCCATGCTGGATCCGTCGATCCGGACGCCGAGGGCGGTCACGGCGACGCCCGCGAGCAGGAGGAGCAGGACGCCGGTGCCGAGGACGGCGCCGAGGACGCGGCGCGCCCTCATCGGCGGCCGCGGCCGGGGCGCGGTACGGCCCCGGACCGGTGGTGTGCGGTCATGGCGGGACGGTAGGCCGGGGTGCGGGCGGCGGCCGTGACCGTACCGCTCAGCCTTGTTGACCGTGCCCGGTCCGCCGCTCCTCCCGGGGCGCGGGGCGGTCGTGCGGCGCGGTCGGCGCGGGGGCCGGGTCGCGGTCGCGGGCCTGGTAGGCGCGGGGGGTCTCGCCGGTCCAGCGGCGGAACGCCCGGTGGAAGGCGCTGGGTTCGGAGAAGCCGAGCCGGCGGGAGAGGCCCTCGATGGAGACGCGGCCCGCGGCGAGTTCCGCGAGGGCGTGGTCCCGCCGCACCTGGTCGCGGAGCCGTTGGTACGTGGTGCCCTCGGCGGCCAGTCGGCGGCGGAGGGTCTGCGGGCTGACCGAGAGCCGTTCGGCGAGCTGTTCGGGGGTGGGGACGGGTCCGGCGGGCAGGGCGCGGCCGATCAGGTGGCGGACCCGGCCGGTGGCGGTGCTGCCCCAGTCCGAGCGGGCGAGGACGCCGTCGGGGGCGTGCCGCAGGAAGTTCCGGAGGGCGGCGGCGTCGCGCAGGACGGGTTCGTCGAGGTCGGCGCGGTCGAAGACGGCGGCGGTGCGGCCGGCCCCGAAGACGCAGGGGGCGCCGAAGAGGACGGTGTACTCGGCGGCGTGGCGGGGCGCGGGGTGGGCGAACTCGACGCGGCGCAGCCCGATCCGGCGCCGGACGAGCCAGCCGGAGAAGCGGTGGGCGACGAGGACGGTGGCCTCGGTGCCGAGGTGTGTCGGGTCGTCGTAGCCGGAGACGTCGAACTCGACGCGTGCCTCGTCGGCGCCGTCGCGCTCCCCCGCCGGGGCGGCCGGTTCGACGAGCCGGAAGGCCGGTCCGCCGGGGAAGAGGGAGTAGAAGGCGCGGGCGCGGTGCAGGGCCTCGCGCAGGTCGCGGCTGCCGTGGACGACGACGTGGCCCATCATCGCGAAGGTGCCGACCTTGGTGGGGGCGCCGCCGAGGCCGAGGAGTTCGTCGTCGAGGGCCGCCCAGAGCATCCGGACGAGGCGGCCGAAGGCGGCGGAGGGGACCCGGTCGGGGCCGTCCCCGGCGAGCAGGGCGGGCGGCAGCCCGGCGCGGGCGAGCAGCGGGCCGGGGGCGACGCCGCGCCGCCGGGCGGCCTGTGCCACGGCCCGTACGTGGTGGGCGTGGACCGATCCCGACGCCGTCCGCATGCCCGCCGCCCCCGTCCCGGTCACGCCGACCCCCCGCCGGTGCTTGACACTTCACCCTGCGAATGTCCATCTTCGGACACTCTAGTGCGGACTGTAAGGCACAGGGGGTGACTCCTCGGCGAACGGGACCCACCTCACAGCGGCGGCGTCTACGGTCGCTCCGGACACACCTCCCCGGCGCCGCACGGCGGCGGGGCGCGCGACGGAGCGGCGCGGCGCGGAAGCGGCCGGGCGGAAATGGGGCAGGCATGGGCACGGTGGCACGGCGGACCGTGATCGCGGCCGGCGGGGCGGGGGTCGCGGCGGCGGCGCTGACCGCCTGCGGAGGGCCGGACGCGGAGGGCGGCAAGGCCGGCGGGGCCGAGGGCGGCGGCGGGGCGGGCGGCGCGGACGCGGCACCGCTCGCGAAGGTCGCGGACATCCCGGTGGGCGGCGGCAAGGTCCTGGCGGACCGGGGCGTGGTCATCACCCAGCCGAAGGCCGGGGAGTTCAAGGCGTTCTCGTCGAAGTGCACGCACGCGGGGTGCGCGGTGGGCGAGGTCCGGGACGGCGCCATCGTCTGCCCGTGCCACCAGAGCCGGTTCGACATCTCGGACGGCAGCGTGAAGGGCGGTCCGGCGACGGCGCCGCTGCCGCCGGAGCCGATCGAGCTGAAGGGCGACGAAATCGGCTTCGGCTGACGGGGCACCCGGGCCGGGACCACACCGGGGCCGTCGGGGCCGGGGCCGTCCGGGCGGCGCCGGGGGTCACCCCCCGGCGGGCGCGGCCCCCGGTGTCGCCCAGGCGGCGAGGAGTTCGTCGGTGGTGGTGACGGTGGCGACGAGGGCGAGGGTGTTGCGGATCATCGCCGGGGTGTAGTCGGCGGGCACCCCGGCGACGGCGTCCCTCGGGACGACGGCGGTGTAGCCGAGGTTGACGGCGTCGAAGACGGCGTTGGGCACGGCCACGTTGGCGGAGACGCCGGTGACGACGAGGGTCCGGCAGCCGAGGTTGCGCAGCAGCGCGTCCAGTCCGGTGCCGGCGAGCGGCGAGAGGCCGTGCAGCCTGCGCACCACCAGGTCCTCGTCGGCGGCTTCGAGGGGCTCGGCGAGGTCGACGGCGGGGCTGCCGGTGAGCTGCTGGACCGGCAGCCGGGCGGCGACCCGGAACAGGCGGGCGTTGGCGCTGGAGCCCCGGCCGTCGGGCCGCCGCTCGGCGAGGGCGTGCACGACCTGGACACCGGCCGCGCGGGCGGCCCCGACCAGCCGGGCGACGTTCGCCAGCGCCCCGGACTCCCGCGCCTCCGCGGCGAGTTCGGGCAGGGCACTGTCCGGTCCGACCACTCCCCGCTGGCATTCGACGGTGAGCAGGACGACCCCCTCGGGACCCGGCGGCCGACGGCGTTCCTCGGTACGGCCCATCTCTTCATCTCCCCCTCGTACGCGCCCCTTGCGCCGGGGCCGACGCGCACCCATGATTTCTGACGTCTCGTCAGAAATCCAGAAGGGTGCGGAGGATGACCGTCGCACAGCGTCGCGGACGCCGGATCATGATGACCCCTCAGGAGCTGGACTCCTTCCTCTCCGAACAGCGCACCTGCCGGGTCGCGAGCGTCTCCGCCGACGGCCGGCCGCACGTCAGCGCGCTCTGGTACGCGTGGGACGGCACCTCGCTCTGGCTCTACTCGATCACCCGCAGCCGCCGCTGGTCCGAACTGCGCGCCGACCCCAGGATCTCGGTCCTGGTGGACGACGGGGTGGAGTACGGCGAGCTGCGCGGGGCGGAGCTGTCGGGCACGGCCGTCTTCGTCGGCGAGGCCCCGCGCACGGGCGAGCCCTGCCCCGAACTCGACGCGATGGAGCGGCTGTTCGCCGCGAAGAACTTCGGTCTGGAGGCGATGCCGCACGACGGCCGGCACGCCTGGCTCCGCCTCACCCCGGACGCGATCGCCTCCTGGGACTTCCGCAAACTCGCCGCGCTCTGAGCCCCCGACGGCGGCCCGCGCACGCACGAGGCGCCGCCACCGACCCCCGTACGTGTAGAGGCGGCCCGTACGCGCGAGGCCCCCGGCCCCCTCAGTCCGCGTGGGGGCGGCCCGCCTCCCGCAGGGCCTCGACGACCGCCCGCAGGGACGGCCGGCGGCCGGCGTCGGAGCGCCAGGTGGCGTAGATGTGCCGGCGGACCTTCTGCCGTACGGGGACGAAGACGACGCCCTCGGGGTGCGGACGGCCGAGCCGGGGCGTGACGCACACGCCGAGCCCGGCGGCGACCAGGGCGAGCTGGGTGTGGTGCTCCCCCGCGAAGTGGGCGATGCGCGGCTCGATGCCCTGCGAGCGGAGGGTGAACATCAGCCAGTCGTGGCAGAACTCGCCCTCCGGCCAGGACACCCAGTCCTCGTCGGCGAAGTCCTCCAGGTCCACCGCCTCCCGCCCGGCGAGCCGGTGACCGGCGGGCAGGGCGACGTCGGCGGAGTCGTCGAGCAGGTGGGCGCGCTCCAGCTCGCCGGGGACCGGGGCCCGCTTGTTGCTCCAGTCCAGGACGATGGCGAGGTCGGCATCGCCGCGCAGCACCGCCCGCACCCCCTGCTCGGGCTCGAACTCGGCGGTGCGGACCCGCAGGTCGGGGTGGCCGGCCCGGAGCGCGCCGAGCGCGGCGGGGAAGAGGCCGCGGGCGGCGGTGGGGAAGCCGACGAGGCGGACCTCGCCGACGACCTGGCCGCGCCGGGCCTCGATGTCGGCCTGGGCGAGCTGGACGTGGGAGAGGATCCGGGCGGCGTGCTCGGCGAGCAGGAGTCCCGCGTCGGTGAGCCGCACGCCGCGCCCGTTCTTGGCGAGGAGCTGCTGGCCCACCTCCCGCTCCAGCTTGGAGAGCTGCTGGGAGACGGCGGAGGTCGTCACGTGCAGGCCGTCCGCGGCGCCGCTGACGGAGCCGTGCCGGGCGACGGCGTCGAGGGTGCGGAGGCGCTCCAGGTTCAACATGTAAGTGATGCTAAGGGAAGGGGTCGAAGAAATCTCGCTTGTTCTACGAGGTGGGGAGGTTCACTCTGAGTGCATGACCCTCCCCGCCACGCCTCCCGCCCCCGCCCGCAGCCCTCTCCCCGCCCCCTTCCGCGCCCGTCTCCTCGACTGGCGGGTCCGCTTCGGCGTGCTCGCCCTGATCTGGGGTTTCAGCTTCCTCCTCATCAAGGTGGGGACGGAGGGCTTCGCCCCCTTCCAGGTGACCTTCGGCCGACTGCTGTTCGGTACGGCGGTACTGGCCGCGGCGCTGGTGGTGAAGCGGGACCGGCTGCCGCGCGGGGCGCGGGTGTGGGGCCATCTGGCGGTGGCGGCGTTCCTGCTCAACGCGCTGCCGTTCTCCCTCTTCGCGTACGCCGAGCTGACGATCCCCTCCACGCTCGCGGGGATCTGCAACGCGACGACGCCGCTGTGGGGCATGGCCCTCTCGCTGGTCGCACTCTCCGAGGACCGGCCCACCCGGGTCCGGGCGGCGGGTCTGGGCCTCGGCTTCATCGGCGTGCTGACGGTCCTGGGTGCCTGGCAGGGCTTCTCGGGCCTCGACGTGACGGGTACGGCGCTGGCCCTGCTGGCCTCGCTCAGCTACGCGGTCGGCTGGATCCACGTCCGCCGGACCCTGGGCGGCTCGGGCGCCTCCCACCTCTCGCTCGCCACCGGCCAGGTGGGCCTCGCGACCCTGCAACTGGCCCTGGTCACCCCCTTCTTCACCACCCTGCCCGACTCGGTCGAGGTGCTCCCGCTCCTCTCCGTGATCGCCCTGGGTGCGCTGGGCACCGGGTGGGCGATGCTGCTCCAGTACGGCGTGGTGGCGGAGGTCGGCCCGACGACGGCGTCGATGGTCACGTACTTCATCCCGGTCATCGCGACGGCGGCGGGCGTGGCCTTCCTCGGCGAGCAGCTGTCCTGGAACACCCCCGTGGGCGCCCTCGTCGTCCTCCTCGGCGCCGCCCTCACCCAGACCCGCCGCGCCCCTCGCCGCACCCCGGCCGCGCCGGAAGCCCCGCGCCCGGGGACCGTACCCCCGAAGGCCCCGGCCTCCGCCGCGCCCCGAAAGTCTCCGGCCCGTATCTGAATACTCGTCAATTCTCTTGATTCTTCCTCTACTTGGCCAGTTCTCGCCTGCCGTGCCGGGTGCGCTTACCGCTTAATGGGGCTCCCCGCGCGGAACGCGGGGCCGGCGGACGCGCGTACAGGGGGGACACATGGACACCGTAGGGAACTCCGGACCGCCCGCACGGCCTCCGGGCTCGCCGCCATCGGCGCCGCCCCCGCCGCCCGGGCCTCCTCCGGAGCCCCCGGACACGCCGCCCCCGCCGTTCCCGCAGCCGCCGCGCCCCGGAAGCACACTGGAGATCTCGGTGCGGCAGCGGATGCTCTGGGTCGGCGCGGCGGCCTTCCCGCTGCACAACCTCAGCCGGATCGAGGCGTTCCGCCTCAAGCCCGACCGGAGCGCGATCCTGCTCGACTTCCTCAAGTGGCTGGCGATCGCCGCCGTCGTCTACGTGGCGATCTCCGTGACCTCCGGCGGGAACCCTCCCGAGGAGCTCCGGTCCCCGCTGCTCGTCATCACGCTCGGTCTGGGCGTCTTCTTCCTCGCCCGCCTCTTCACGGCGGCGAAGCCGATCCTGGCCGTGGAGACGGCCGGCGGCTCCCTGATCGCCGTGACCCTGCCGGACATGAACGAGCTGCTGGCGATCGCCGGAAGGATCGTCCACGCGATCGACCACCCCGGGGCCGAGTTCACGAGGACCGTCTTCCAGATCAGCAACTACAACGGGCCCGTCGTCCAGCAGAGGGGCAACATGAACACGGGGTTCAGGGGATGAGGCCATGACCGAACCGACCCGTCACACGACCTACAACGGACCCGTCGTCCAGCAGACCGGCGACGGCAACATCGGCTTCAACCACGGCACCGTCCACATCACGAAGAACCAGGAGGTCCAGGCAGCCGCCCAGGAGCTGCTGGCCCGGCTCGCGGAGCTGGGCGACCGGGCCGTCCTCACCCGGGAGCAGTCCGGGATCGTCGAGGCGGCCCTGCCCGTGCTCGCCCGCGACCCCGGCGGCATGGCCGAGGGCGGTCTCACCCTGGCCCGGCTCGGCCTGCTCGCGAGCGCCGTCGGCCCGGTGGCGCAGCCCGTCGCGGACGCCCTGGCACGGCTCCTCGGCCTCCTGGCGGGCTGACCCCCGGCCCCTACCCGTAGGTGCGGGCCGGGGCCGGGCCCGCCGCGGCGGCCACGGCGTCGGCGAGGGGGGCGAGGTCGCGGGAGGTGAGCTCGGAGACGGTGAGGCGGACGGCCGGAGGCGCGGCGAGGCGGAAGCGGGCGCCGGGGGCGACCGCCCAGCCGGCGGCGAGGAGGCGGGCGACGGCGCCCGTCTCGTCGGCGACCGGCACCCAGACGTTCATGCCGCCGCGTCCGTGCGCCGCGACGCCCCGCCGGGCCAGGGCCGCCACGAGGGCGTCGCGCCGCTCCCCGTACGCGGCGGCGACCGCCCCCGGGTCCACCGCGCCGGTGGTCCACAGGTGGGCGACGGTCTGCTGGAGGAGGCGGCTGACCCAGCCGGGGCCGAGCCGCTGGCGGCCGAGGACCCGGTCGACGGTCTCGGGGTCGCCGGTGAAGGCGGCGATGCGCAGGTCGGGGCCGTACGCCTTGGCGACGGAGCGGACCAGCGCCCAGTGGTCGGTGACCCCGGCGAGCGGGTGGAGCGGCCGGTCGACGATGCCGTGGCCGTGGTCGTCCTCGATGAGCAGCACGCCGGGCCGGGCGGCGAGGATCCGGCGGAGCGCGGCGGCGCGCCCGGCGGAGACGCAGGCCCCGGTGGGGTTCTGGGCCCGGTCGGTGACGATCACCGCGCGGGCCCCGTCGCGGTCGAGCGCCCGCTCGACCTCCCCGGCGAGCGGCCCGTCGTCGTCGACGGCGACGGGGACGGGCCGCAGCCCGAGGGCGGGGACGAGGTCGAGGAGGCTGCCCCAGCCGGGGTCCTCGACGGCGACGGCGTCACCGGGCCTGAGGCGGACGGCGAGGACCCGCTCGACGGCGTCGAGGGAGCCGGAGGCGACACCGACCGGCCCGGCGGGGACACCGTCCGCGT
The DNA here is from genome assembly GCF_014650175.1 of Streptomyces termitum. Classification (GTDB taxonomy): domain Bacteria; phylum Actinomycetota; class Actinomycetes; order Streptomycetales; family Streptomycetaceae; genus Streptomyces; species Streptomyces termitum. The sequence continues at coordinate 26,310 of NZ_BMUL01000007.1, read as the reverse complement.
CGAAGGCGGCGCGCGCGAGGCGGGCGAAGTCCGGGTCGAGGGGCGCCTCTCCGTAGAGGCCGGGCCGGGCCGCGTACCGCCGGGCGGCCTCGGCGAGCGCGTCGCCGAGCGGCGGCAGCAGGGCGAGGTCGGGGTTGCCCCGGCTGACGTCCCGGACGCCGGGCGGGGCCTCGACGCGCAGCGAGCCGCGGGCGGTGGTGGCGGGCCGGGGGCGCACCCGGCTGCCGCGCCGCCCGTCGGTCTCGATGACCCCGCGCTCGCGCAGGGTGCGGTAGGCGGCGGCGACGGTGTTCGGATTCACCCCCAGCAGCCCCGCCAACTCCCGCATGGGCGGCAGGTGCTGTCCGGGCTCCAGGGCTCCGGTGCCCACGCCCCGCTCGACGCTGGCGGCGATCTCCGATGCGCGACGACCTTCGATCCGATACTCTCCTAGCACAAACAGCATTATGCACTAGTGCAATACGAGGAGCAAGGGGGAATCGCCATGGCGACCAGAGGGGCTACCAGAGAGACGAGCGGGACCACGGAGACGGCGGGGGCGCCCGGCACCGACCGGAGCGGGTCCGGCTACCTCCCGACCGGCCGCACCGTCCCCACCCGCGCCCGGCAGCGCGCCTCCTACGACCGGGAGGTGGTCCACGCGATCCTCGACGAGGGGTACGTCTGCCACCTCGGCTTCCTGCGCGACGGCGCGCCCGTCGTGCTGCCGACCCTCTACGGCCGGATCGGCGAGCGGCTGTACGTGCACGGCTCCACCGGCTCCCGCCCGCTGCGGGCGGCCGGGGCGGACGGCGCCGACGAGCCGGGGCTGCCGGTCTGCCTGACCGTCACCCACGTCGACGGCCTGGTCCTGGCCCGCTCCGCCTTCCACCACTCGCTCAACTACCGCTCCGTCGTGGTCCACGGCACCGCCCGCCGGGTCACCGACCCCGAGGAGCTGCGCGCCGCGCTCGACGCCCTCGTCGACCAGGTCGTCCCGGGCCGCGCGGCCGACTCCCGCCCCGCCGACGGCAAGGAGCTGGCCGCGACCGCCGTGCTCCGCCTGGACCTGGTGGAGGTCTCGGCCAAGATCCGCGAGGGCGGTCCGAACGACGACCCCGAGGACCTCGCCCTGCCGCACTGGGCCGGTGTCGTCCCGGTCGCCCCGCGCACCGGCACCCCGGTGCCGTCGGCGGACCTCGACCCGGCCGTCCCCCCGCCCGGCTACCTCGCCGCACTCCCCCGCTGACCCGCCCCGCCCCTCTCTCCCCGCCCGCTCCCTTCCGAGGAGGACCGATGCTCATCCACCCCTGGGACGCCGCCGACGAGACCGAGTGGCGGGAGTGGCTCGCCCGCCACTCCTTCGGCCAGCTCGCCGTCAACGGCCTGCCCGGCGACCCGCCCTGGGTCCAGCCCGCGCACTTCCGGTACGACGCGGAGCCGGGCCCGTACGGCCGGGTGATCACCCACCTCGCGCGGCCGAACCCGCTGTGGCGCGCCCTGGAGGCCGATCCGCAGGTGCTGCTGAGCGTGGTGGACGACTATGTGTACGTCCCCGGCACCTGGACCGCGTCCGAGGGCGCGCCCGCCGAGCACGGCACGCCCACCTCGTACTACGCGGCGGTCCAACTGCGCTGCGTCGCGCGCGTGGTGGACGACCCGGCGGAGAAGGCCGCGCTGCTGAACCGGCAGGTCGCCCACTTCCAGCCGGAGGGCGGCACCGCCCCGGCCGCCCCCGGCGAGGCCCCCTTCGGCCGGATGCTGTCCGGCATCCGGGGGCTGAGCCTGGAGGTGACGGAGGTGCGGGCGAAGTTCAAGTACGCGGGCAACAAGCCCGAGCACGTCCGGCGCGGGGTCGCGGAGCGGCTCGCCGAACGGGCCGGTCCCGGCGACCTCGCCGCCCGCGCCCACCAGCTGCGCCGCCTCACCGCCGACGAGTGAGCCCGGCGGCGCGGAAGCACGTCCGGCGGCGCGGAGACGGAGGCGCTCCCGGCGGGCCGCCTACGCGGCGGCGGGTGCGGCCGCCCTGCGCCGCTCCGCCGCCGTCCGGGCCTCCGCGAAGGCGAGTCCGGTGACCGCGGCGAGCAGCAGCACGGTCCCGAGCACCGTCGTCGCGGTCAGCTCCTCGCCGAGCAGGGTGACCGCCAGCAGCGCGGCACTGACCGGCTCCAGGAGCATGATCACGGAGACGGTGGCGGCCCGGACGACCGCGGCGCCCGCGAAGTACAGGGCGTAGGCGAGCGCGGTCGGGATCGCGGCCACGTACAGCAGCAGGAGCAGCAGCCGCACCACGTCCTCGGTGTGCGGCAGCAGCCCCTCGAACAGCGCGAACGGCAGCACCGCGACGGCGCCGACGCCGAAGCTCCACGCGGTGGTCGTCAGCGAGCCGGCGCCGCCGCCCCGGCTGCCGAGCCAACGGGTGAGCAGGGTGAGGGAGGCGAACCCGGCGGCGGAGAGGACCGCGTAGCCGACACCGGCGGGCCGGACCTCGGCGCCCCCGCCGCCCAGGACGAGGACGGTGAGCCCGGCGAGGGCGCCGACGACGGCCGCGAGACCGCCGAGGCCGAGGCGCTCGCCCATGGTGACGCGGGCGCCGGCCGCGATGAGGACGGGGCCCGCGCCGAGGGTGACGACCGTGCCGACCGCGAGGCCGGTGGACTCGACGGCGGCGAAGTAGGCGGTCTGGAAGACGGCGAGGCCGAGGCCGGTGCCGACGACGCGGACGAGCAGGATCCGGCGCGGTTCGGCGGCGGGCGCGGCGGTCCGGGACCGCCGCCCCCGGCGCAGCGCGCGCAGGGCCGGGACGGCGAGCAGCAGCAGGAGGCCGCCGGCGCAGCGCCAGAAGGAGAGGGCGAGCGGGCCCATGTCGCTGTTGCGGAAGACGAGGGACCCGGCGGCGCCGGCGGTGCCCCAGGCGACTCCGGCGACGACGAGGTAGACCAGGCTGCGCCCGACGGGCAGCGCGGACGGGACGGGTGAGTTCGGCACGTGATCGCTCCGGAAGGACGGTCCGCGCGGGGCGGACCGGGACGGAAGGGGGTCGTCGGCCGCGCGGACACCGGCGGAACGCCCGGCCGGATCCGGCCCGTCGTCCTTGGAGGAGTCACCGCGCGCCAGGACCTGCCGGTCGGCCGTCGTACCGGGGCGGGTCGCCCGGCGCGCTCGCCTCGGAGCCGTACCGCCGCTTCGGCTGTACGACCGGGCCCCTCGGGAAAGGGTGCGCACCGTGCGGACCGGACCCGACGAAAGCCGTCGGACAGGTCCTAGACGGCGGGAGGCGGAAGGACGGTCGCGTGCATGCCCGGCACCCTACGGGGCGGTCCGGCCGGCCGACAACTCCCCCGCGCGCTCCGGCTCCTCGCCGTCGGAGCCCGCGACGGGCCCGCCGGACGGCGGCTTGGGGGCGCTGGACTGGGCGATGAGCGCGCCGAACAGGACGAGCGCGCCGCCTAGGAGCTGCGGGGTCCCCAGGTGCTCGCCGAGCAGCACCCAGGCGAGGACGGTGGCGACGACCGCCTCCAGGCAGGCCACCACTCCGGCGACCTGCGGGGAGAGCCGGCGCACCGAGACGACGCCGGTGACGTACGCGAGGACGGTGGCGATCAGGACGATCCAGCCGAGCAGCAGCCAGGCCGGCACGGAGGTGCCGTCGAGGTCGGCCCGCCCGGTGAGGACCGCGGTGTCCATCCCCCACGGGCGGGCGACGGCCGTGAGGACGAGGGCGCCGATGAGCAGGCCGTAGGCGATCACGCCGAGCGGGTCGGCGGGCTCGGCCTCGTCGGCGCCCTGCTCGGAGAGGACGAAGTAGCCGACCTGGCAGCAGGCGGCGGCGAGCGCGAGGAGCAGGCCGAGGAGGTCGAAGCTCAGGCCGGACCAGACCTGGACGACGCAGGCGAGGCCGCCGACCGCGAGGACGACGCCGAGGGCGGCGGCGCGGGTGACCGGGCGGCGCTGCACGAAGCGGACCCAGCCGAGGACGAGCGCCGGGGCGAGGTACTCGACGAGGAGGGCGACGCCGACCGGGATGCGGGAGATCGAGGCGAAGTAGAACGCCTGGACGCCGGCGACGGCGAACAGGCCGAAGCCGATGAGCAGGCCGGGCTTGCGGCGCAGCAGGCCCCGGTGGTGCCAGGCCACGGGCAGCATGACGAGCGCGGCACCGGCGACCCGGAGCCAGACGACGTGGAGCGGGTCGAGCCCCGCCGTGATCAGCGGCTTGGCCGCCACTCCCGAACCACCGAATGCGAAGGCCGAGGCCAGGGCGAGTCCCAGGCCGGCGCTTCTCCCCTGAGACGCGTGCATCGGGCCATGATGGCAGGCCCCGGTCAGGTGCGTAACCCCCGTCGCACCTGGTGAGACGGGCCGGCGCGGCCCCCTGGGGCGGGGTCAGAACCTCGCGTCCGGTAAGGACCGGATGTCGCCCTCCGGCAGGGCGAGCGCCGCGGCGAGGGCGAGGGCGCGGGCGCCGAGCACCGGCGGGTCGATCCCGGCGTGCCGGAGCACCTCGCCGGCCCGGCTGGTGGGGTCGGCGGCGAGTCCGGCGAGCAGGTCGAGCCCGCGGGGGTGCTCCTCGCCGCGGGCGGCGGCCCGGCGCAGGGCCTCCTCCAGGGCCGCGGCGGCGGCCGGGGACCAGCGGGCGGTGCGCCGCCCCGCCCCCTCCCCGGCCCGCGCGGCGGGCAGCGGCGACGGGGCGCCGTCGCCCTCGGCGGACCGCTGCCAGCGGAGCCCGTATCCGATGGAGCGCTGGACGAGGTAGCCGAGGACCCGGGTGACGCGCTGCTCGCCGTCGAAGGCGGCGCGGGTCTCGGGGTCGGACTCGACGAGGGCGTGCAGCAGGTGGGCGGTGTCGACCTGGCGGTCGCCGTCCCGGCGGGCGCGGCGGCGCGCGGCGCCGACCACGGTGGCGAGCAGGGGTGCCGGACCGGCGGACGCCGGGGGCGGGGTGGAGCGCGACGGGACGGGAGGGTGCACCCTCCCACCCCATCAGCCGGGCCCCGTCCCGGTCATCACCGCCGAGAACCATGTCCGCGTCCCACCGGAGTCGTGCGTCCGCGCGCGCCGCCTCCTCCTCGGGGAGGAGATCCGGCCGATGTGGCCGACACGGCGCGCGCCGCCTTGATTTCGCGCGCGCCGCCCTGTTCCGGCCGCCCGGCGGCGCAACCGGGAGGCGGTCCGGGAGCGTCTTTCCCACGTGTTCTGGATGGTGGGTCTGTGCGCGGCCGACGGCCGGGAGTTCGTGTACCGGGTGTACGCCCCCCGGGATGCGCTGCCGGGCGATCTGTTCTGGGCGGCCTTCCACCGGCACGAGGAGGACGGCGGGCCACGCGTCTCGGACTCCTTCGACGGGGCCGAGATCCGGTGGATCGGGAACGGTACGGGTCCCGCCGCCGCAGAACTGACGGTTCATCAGTATTGAATGTTCGCGCCCCCGGGGCTACGTTCCGCGACACCAGAACCCAGCGGTACGCGTGAAGGGGTGGCGTCATGGCCGAAGTCAGCGCGGAGGCACGGATCGAGGCACCGTCCGGGAAGGTGTGGGAGCGCCTCACCGACTTCGGCTCGTACGGGGAGTGGAACGCCACCCACACCAGCTTCCCGGACGGCGGGCCCGAGACGCTGGCGGCCGGTGCCACCTTCACCGAGAACATGAAGCTGATGGGCTTCCCGGCCGAGGTGCTCTGGACGGTCGAGGAACTGGAGGAGGGCAGGGTCCTCGCGATCCGGGGCAAGGGGCCGATGGGCGTGATCGTCGGAACCCGCTACTCCCTGGCGGACGCGGACGGCGGGACGGCGGTCCGCGTCGACGGCGAGTTCACCGGGGCGGCGGTGGCGCTGATGGCGGGGAAGCTGAAGGATTCGGCGACGGCGGCGCTGAACGAGTCGCTGCGCAAGCTCGCGGGCCTGGTCGCCTGACACCACCGGCACGACGGACCACGACGGGCCCCGGGCGGCAGGTGCCGCCCGGGGCCCGTCGCCCTCCCGGCTCAGTGCTCGTCGGCGAGGATCAGGTACAGCTTCTTGCGGGTCTCGCCGATCAGCTCGACGGCCTTGCGGCGCTGCTCGGGGCTGCCGGTCTTCCAGACCTGGCCGAACGCCTCCATCAGGCCGAACCCGGCCTGCCGCACCTCGTTGAGCGCCTCCCAGTCGACTCCGCGCCCGGCCTCCTCCCAGGGGGCGTCCGGTGCGGCGGCGGCCTCCTCCCGCCCGGTGTCGGTGAGCGAGAAGAGCTTCTTGCCGCCCTCGCTGGCGCTGACGATCAGGCCCTCGTCCTCCAGCATCTGGAGGGTCGGGTAGACCGAGCCGGGGCTGGGCTTCCAGGCCCCGCCGCTGCGCTCGCCGATCTCCTGGATCATCTCGTAGCCGTGCATCGGGCGGTCCTTCAGCAGCGCCAGGATCGAGGCGCGCACGTCGCCGCGCCGCGCCCTCCCCCGGCCGCCACCCCGGCCCCGCTCGAAGGGGCCGAACCCGGGGCCGAAGGGCCCGAAGGCAGCGCGGCGCCCCTCGGCGTCACCCCACATCCCGGGCCCACGACCTCCACGCCCGGCTCCCCGGCCGTGACCGTGGCCGAACTCGTGTCCGTACTCGTCTCCGTGTGGACGCATCGCAACGCTCCTTCCGCGAGATTCCATCGACGAACTGTCGCGATGCCTCAACGATATATCGGAACTGTTCGACGAGCAAGCAACCGAACAAGCAGCCGGGCGGACGGCCGAGCACGCAGCCGGGCGGGCGGGCAGCCGTACGCCACCGGGCCAGGCGTTCCCGATTGGCCCGGGTCTCCCCCGCCCGCCCCCGGTACGGTCCGGAGCATGCGCATCCGAATCGTCGACGCCTTCACCGACCGGCCCTTCTCCGGCAACCCCGCGGGCGTCCTCCTCCTCGACTCCTTCCCGGACGACTCCTGGCTCCAGCAGGTGGCCGCCGAGGTCAACCTCTCCGAGACCGCCTTCGCGCACCCGCTGCCGCCCGGCGGCGAGGCCGACTGGGCGCTGCGCTGGTTCACCCCGGCGGCCGAGGTCGACATGTGCGGCCACGCCACCCTCGCCACCGCCCACGTCCTGCGCACCACCGGCGCCGCCGACGGCCCCGTCCGCTTCGCCACCCGCTCCGGCGTGCTCGGCGCCGCCACCGGTCCGGACGGCGGCATCACCCTGGACTTCCCGACCTCCTCGCTCACCCCGCTCCCCGTCCCGGACGGGCTGCCGGAGGCGCTCGGCGCCGAGGTCCTCGCCGTGCACGACACCTCCGCCCACGTCGGCGACCTGATCGCCGAACTCCGCGACGAGGCCGCCGTCCGCGCGCTCGCCCCCGACCTGGCCGCGCTCACCGCGCACTCCTCGCGCGGCGTCGTCGTCACCGCCCGCGCCGCCGACCCGGACGGCGGCTACGACTTCGTCTCGCGCGCCTTCTTCCCCTCCCTCGACATCGACGAGGACCCCGTCACCGGCAGCGCCCACACCGCGCTCGCGCCGTACTGGTCGGCCCGCATCGGCCGGGACGAGCTGACCGGCTTCCAGGGCGGCGCCCGCACCGGCCTGGTCCGCACCCGGCTGCGCGGCGACCGCACCCTCCTGACCGGCCGCGCCGTCACCGTCATCGACGGCGAACTGCACGCCTGACCCGGCGGCGGCACGACGAAGGGGCGTACGGCACCGGGTGCCGTACGCCCCTTCCGGGCCCGCGCCGCCTCAGAGGGTCGGCAGCCAGTCCACCTTCCCCGCCAGCAGCCCGTAGCCGACGAAGGCGACGATGTCGAGCAGCGCGTGCGCGGCGACCAGCGGGCCGACCCGCCCCCAGCGGCGGTAGAGCAGCACGAAGACGACGCCCATCACCACGTTGCCGAGGAAGCCGCCGATGCCCTGGTAGAGGTGGTACGAGCCGCGCAGCACCGAGCTCGCCACCAGCGCGGCCGTCGGCGACCAGCCCAGCTGCCCCAGCCTGCGCAGCAGGTAGCCGACGACGATCACCTCCTCCAGGACGGAGTTCTGGATCGCCGAGAGGATCAGGACCGGATACTTCCACCAGACCTCGGGCAGCGACTCGGGCACCACCGTGAGGTTGAAGCCGGACGCCTGCGCCGCCAGGTAGAAGGCCAGGCCCGCGCTGCCGATGCCGGCGGCCGTCAGCGCCCCGCGCCCGAGGTCGGACCACGGCCGGGTCCGGTCGAAGCCGATGTCCCGCAGCCCCGAGCCCTCCCGCGTCAGCAGGTGGGCGACGAGCAGCACCGGCACCAGCGCGGTGGCGATGCCGAAGAGCTGCCAGGTGAGGTCGAGCCAGGGGCGCCCGGGGGCGTACGAGCCGTTGAGGTTGGCCGCCTGCTCCTTGAGCGCGGCGGACCGGGTCAGCGAGCCGACGAAGCTGATGAGGGAGGAGACCCCGCTCGCGCCGAGCGAGAGCGCCAGCACGATGAGGGTCTCGGAGCGCAGCACCCGGGGCGGCGGACCGCCCGGGGCCGGGAGACCGTCCACGACCCGTTGTTCCGACACCACGCCCGTCTCCCGTTCCCGTCGCGACCGCCCGGGGACCGGCCTCGGTCCCCGTGACGACGATCATGCGCGACGGCCCGGCCGCGGCGCCATCCGGGGTGCGGCGCGGCGGCGCCTCACCTCCCCGCGGCCGCCACCGGCCAGGTGTGCACCGGCTCCCCCGTCAGCATCAGCTCCCGGTAGCGCCGGGTGGTCGCCGCCAGTGCCTCCTCCCGGCCGAGCCCGGCCTCCCGGGTCCGGTGGAAGGTGTCGGCCTGCCAGGAGGCGCCGTTGACCCGGCGCCGGCACCGCTGCTCGATGACGCCGAGGTAGCGGTCCCGGTCCGCCGGGTCGATGCGCCAGGCGTCCAGGCCGGCCGCGGCGAGCGGCAGCAGTTCGTCGAGGACGAGCCGGGCGGCGGGGACGGTCGCGGTCCCGCCCGCGCGCCCCGGCCGGGGCCAGCGCAGCTCCGCCTCGATGCCGTACCGGCAGGCCGTGTCGAAGTTGGCCTCGGCGTCCGTGAACGGCATCCGCCGCCACACCGGGCGCGGGTCGTCGGCGAGGGAGCGGACCAGCCCGTAGTAGAAGGCGGCGTTGGCGAGGACGTCGGTGACGGTGGGGCCGGCGGGCAGGACGCGGTTCTCCACCCGCAGGTGCGGGACGCCGTCGACCCAGCCGTACACCGGCCGGTTCCAGCGGTAGACGGTGCCGTTGTGCAGGACGAGTTCCTTCAGCTGGGGCACCCCGCCCGCGTCGAGGACGCCGAGCGGGTCCTCCTCGTCGCACAGCGGCAGCAGCGAGGGGAAGTAGCGCACGTTCTCCTCGAAGAGGTCGTACGCCGAGTCCACCCACCGCTCGCCGAACCAGGTGCGCGGCCGCACCCCCTGGGCCTGGAGCTCGGGCGGGCGGGTGTCGGTGGCCTGCTGGAAGAGGGGCGGGCGGGACTCCCGCCAGACCTCGCGGCCGAAGACGAAGGGCGAGTTGGCACCGAGGGCGATCTGCACGCCGGCGACGGCCTGGGCGGCGTTCCAGACGGCGGCGAAGCGGGCCGGGGTGACCTGGAGGTGGAGCTGGACCGAGGTGCAGGCCGCCTCGGAGATGATCGATTCCGAGGTCTGCGCGAGCCGTTCGACGCCCTGGATGTCGAGGCTGATCTGTTCTCCGCGGGCGGTGAGGATCTGATCGTTGAGCAGCGCGTAGCGGTCGGCCGAGGAAAGGTTCTCGAAGACGAGATCACTCGCGGCGAGGGTCGGCAGCACACCGATCATGACGACGCCCGCGTCGAGTTCGGCGGCCTTGCGGTCGGCATATCCCAGGGCGGTCCGCAGCTCCTCCGCGAGCCGGTCGAAAACGTGGCCGTCGAGCCGCCGGGGGGCGATGTTGACTTCCAGGTTGAACATTCCGAGTTCGGTCTGGAAATCGGCGCTCGCGATCTTTTCCAGGACGGCTTCGTTCAGCATCCGGGGCAGCCCGTCGGGACCCGCGAGATTGAGTTCGATCTCCACGCCCATGAGGTTGCGCGGGCGGTCGAACCGCTGCTCCGCGAGGAGCCGGGCGAGCCCCGCCAGACACTGCTGGAGCTTGCGCCGGTACCGCTGCCGGTCGGCCGGGCCGAACCCGTCCGTCACGACCTTCTCCCCCATCGAGGCGTCCCTCCCGCCCGGGCGGCCGCCGGACGGGCCGCGCACACGGACGATGATGCCCACGCCGCTGATCGACAACGCCGGTGGAGACGTCCTCGGCGCGAATGCCCCGGTACGGACCAGGGGCGTCCCGGACGTTCTCGCGGACTCCCGAACGGCCATGGACATATACCGGTGTCATATCGGCCCGGTGACCCCGTGACGACTTTATCGGAATTATCCCCTCCGACCTGCGGGAGAATGCGAGTCCGGAGATCTGTGTCACATCGCGATTCCGCCATGATTCCGCCGCCCGAACCACCGGAAGCGGCCCGATGCCGCCCTTCAGGAATATCGGAGGGGCATGGCGGAAACACTCTGTGAACGGGCTTCGTATAAAATCCGCGGACGAGGCGGGGCGCCGGTGCCGGCCACGCACCCGTGGCCCCCCGCTCCGCCCTCGCCGCCGACAGCGCCGTCGCACCTGCCCACGTAACCGCGCAGCACCGTGTCTCCTGAGCGAGAGGCGACCCACACCATGCTCCGATCCTCTCCGGCCCCCGCGCCGGCCCTGCGCAGTGTCCTCGCGGCACTGGGCTCGCCCACGGCCGTACACGAGGCCCGCACCCCCGCGCTGCGGGCCGCGCCGGGACCGCTGAGCCCCGAACTCCCGCTGCCCGTCCACCTCCTGAGGCTCTCCGCCGCCCCCGGGCAGCCGCGCACCCGGCTCGTCGGCTGGCGCTTCCTGATCCGCTGCGGGGACCGGGCGGTCGCCGCGGCGGAGACCGTGCCCGACCCGGACGGCGGCTGGGCCTTCTCCCACTTCTTCGAGGGGCCGTACGTCACCGCCACCGAGCGGGCGCTGGCCCAGGCGGAGGCGCTGCCGGGCGCGTACCAGCCCCGGCTGCTGTCGGTGCCGGAGCTGTACATGCTGACGCTGTGGCTGCGCCCCGAACCGGGCGCGGACGGCGCGGAGCCGGACGCGGACGCCGCCGACGTCCTCGTACCGCTCGCCCCGGCCCCGCCCGGCATCGCCGCCCACCGCCCCTACCGGGCGGCCGACCTGCTGCCCGTGCTGAGCACCCGTCTCGCGCCGCCGCCGTTCTTCGACGCCGAGGCGCCCGCCGCCTGACCCGCCCGGACATCGGTCCGTACGTCCATCCGGACAGAAGTGCGCCCCGTGGCCCGACCGGGTCACGGGGCGCACTTCTGTCCGAAAAAGGCTCCCGAACGGGCCTTCCGAACACCCCTCCCGTACGGACTAGTCCAGCCGGGCCACCCCGAACCATCCGAACGGGCAGGGGTGTTGAGCTGAACCGCCCCTGCGGGTGACGCGTCTTCCCAGGAGCGGACGAGCTGACGCGAAATCCCTGCGGAAGGACGTCCGTACGGCAAGACTGGGCCCGGAACCGAACCGACCGACGGGGGCGGCCGTGAGCGTGAACAGCCGCAGGACATCCATCACGACGCAGCGAAAGAACCCACCCATGTGCCATCACCAGCCTGCCTGTCCCACCGCCGACTCCGCCGACCGCGAGGCGGCCCTCTCGGTGGCCTGCCACCCGGAACAGGGCTGGAGTCTGCTGTGCAACGGGGTCCTGCTCTTCGAGGACACCGGCGAACTGCTGCCGGACGGCCGGATCATCGCCCCGCACCGGCCGCTGACGACCGGGCACGTGACGACGGCGGCCTGAACCGCGACCGCTCCCGGGCGCACGGCCCGGAAGCGCCGAGGGCCGGCCCGGAGCGGAACTCCGGACCGGCCCTTCGCCGTGCCGTCCGTCAGTGGTCGTACGCGTCCAGCGGCGGGCAGGAGCAGACCAGGTTGCGGTCGCCGAAGGCACCGTCGATGCGGCGGACCGGCGGCCAGTACTTGTCGGCGGCCGAGACGCCGGCCGGGAAGACGGCCTCGTCGCGCCCGTAGGCGTGGTTCCACTCGCCGCCGAGCGCGGCCGCGGTGTGCGGGGCGTTGCGCAGCGGGTTGTCCTCGGCGGGCCACGCGCCCGAGCCGACCTTCTCGATCTCGGCGCGGATCGCGATCATCGTGTCGCAGAAGCGGTCCAGCTCGGCCAGGTCCTCGGACTCGGTCGGCTCGATCATCAGCGTGCCGGCGACCGGGAAGGACATGGTCGGCGCGTGGAAGCCGTAGTCGATCAGGCGCTTGGCGATGTCGTCGACGGTGACGCCGGTCGCCTTGGTCAGCGGCCGCAGGTCGACGATGCACTCGTGGGCGACGAGCCCGGCCGGACCGGTGTAGAGCACCGGGTAGTGCGGCTCCAGGCGCTTGGCGATGTAGTTCGCCGCGAGGACGGCGACCTGGGTGGCGCGCTTGAGGCCCTCGCCGCCCATCAGGCGGACGTACGTCCAGGAGATGGGGAGGATGCCTGCGGAGCCCCACGGGGCGGCCGAGATCGGGCCGACGCCGGTCTCCGGGCCCGCGGTGGGCTGGAGCGGGTGGTTCGGCAGGAACGGCGCGAGGTGGGCGCGGACGCCGACCGGGCCGACGCCGGGGCCGCCGCCGCCGTGCGGGATGCAGAAGGTCTTGTGCAGGTTGAGGTGCGAGACGTCGCCGCCGAAGTGGCCCGGCTTGGCGAGGCCGACCAGGGCGTTCAGGTTGGCGCCGTCGACGTACACCTGGCCGCCGGCCTCGTGGACCTCGGCGCAGATGTCGGCGACGTGCTCCTCGAAGACGCCGTGCGTCGACGGGTAGGTGATCATGAGCACGGCGAGCTCGTCGCGGTGCTGCGCGATCTTGGCGCGCAGGTCCTCGACGTCGACCTCGCCGTCCTCGGCGGTCTTCACGACGACGACCTTCATGCCGGCCATCACCGCGGAGGCGGCGTTGGTGCCGTGCGCGGAGGACGGGATGAGGCAGACGGTGCGCTGCGCGTCGCCGTTGGCGCGGTGGTAGGCGCGGACGGCGAGGAGGCCGGCCAGCTCGCCCTGGGAGCCGGCGTTGGGCTGGATCGAGACCTTGTCGTAGCCGGTGACCTCGGCGAGGCGCTCCTCCAGCTCGGTGATGAGCGTGACGTAGCCCTGGGCCTGGTCGATCGGCGCGAAGGGGTGGATCTGGCCGAACTCGGGCCAGGTCACCGGCTCCATCTCGGTGGTCGCGTTCAGCTTCATGGTGCAGGAGCCGAGCGGGATCATGCCGCGGTCGAGCGCGTAGTCGCGGTCCGAGAGGCGGCGCAGGTAGCGCAGCATCGCGGTCTCGGAGCGGTGCGCGTGGAAGACCGGGTGGGTGAGGTACGCGTCGGAGCGCAGCAGACCGGCCGGGAGGGCGTCCTCGGTGGCGGCGTCCAGGGCCTCGACGTCGGCGGTGACGCCGAAGGCGGCCCAGACGGCGGCGAGCTGCTCGCGGCCGGTGGTCTCGTCGCAGGAGACCGAGACGTGGTCGGCGTCGACACGGTACAGGTTGACGCCGGCCTCGCGGGCGGCGGCGACGACGGCGTCGGCGCGGCCGAGCACGCGGGCGGTGAGGGTGTCGAAGAAGACGCCCTTGGTGAGCTCGACGCCCCCGGCGGTGAGCCCGGCGGCGAGGATCGCCGCGTAGCGGTGGGTGCGGGCCGCGATCTGCTTCAGGCCGTCGGGGCCGTGGTAGACGGCGTACATGCCGGCCATGACGGCGAGGAGCACCTGGGCGGTGCAGATGTTGCTGGTGGCCTTCTCGCGGCGGATGTGCTGCTCGCGGGTCTGGAGCGCGAGGCGGTACGCCTTGTTGCCGTCGGCGTCGACGGAGACGCCGACGAGGCGGCCGGGGAGCGAGCGGGCGTGCTTGTCCTGCACGGCCATGTAGCCGGCGTGCGGGCCGCCGAAGCCCATCGGGACGCCGAAGCGCTGGGTGGTGCCGACGGCGATGTCGGCGCCGAGCGAGCCGGGCGAGACGAGCAGGGTGAGCGCGAGCAGGTCGGCGGCGACGGTGACGATCGCGCCGAGCCCGTGGGCGGCGTCGATCAGCGGCTTGATGTCGCGGACCGCGCCGGAGGCGCCCGGGTACTGGAGGAGCACGCCGAAGACGCCGCGCTCGGCGATCTCGGCCGGGATGCCCTCGGAGAGATCGGCGACGACGACCTCGACGCCGGTCGGCTCGGCGCGGGTCTCGATGACGGCGACGGTCTGCGGCAGGGTGTCGGCGTCGACGAGGAAGACGCCCTTCTTGACCTTGCCGACGCGGCGGGAGAGCGACATGGCCTCGGCGGCGGCGGTGCCCTCGTCGAGGAGGGAGGCGCCGGAGGTCGGCAGGCCGGTGAGGTCGGCGACCATGGTCTGGAAGTTGAGCAGGGCCTCCAGGCGGCCCTGGGAGATCTCCGGCTGGTAGGGCGTGTACGCCGTGTACCAGGCGGGGTTCTCCATCACGTTGCGCAGGATGACCGGCGGGGTGAAGGTGCCGTAGTAGCCGAGGCCGATCATCGGGGCGAGGACCTCGTTGCGGCCGGCGAGGGCGCGCAGCTCGGCGAGGACCTCGGCCTCGGTGCGGGCGCCGGGCAGGTCCAGCGCCTCGGCGTTCTTGATGACGTCCGGCACCGCGGCGGCCGTCAGCTCGTCGAGGGAGCCGTAACCGACCTGGGCGAGCATCTTGGCCCGCGCCTCGGCGTCGGGTCCGATGTGCCGCTGCTCGAAGGGGATGCCCTGTTCGAGCTCGGAGAGCGGGGTGCGGTTGGCGGTCATGATGCGGGGGCCTCCTGGTCGTCACGACCTGCGAGGGGCACCACGGCGTGGGTGCCCGGACGGCCTCCCCCTCTGTCATCTCAACCTGAGAGCTTCACCGGCACGCCCGTGGGCACGCCGGTTTTCACCGTCGGTGAGAGCGGATGCCGTCGGACTCCCGCCCTGCTTTCCAGAGTGACCTCGTCCGCGCGGTACCGGGTGCCTGAGAGATTCCGGGGAGGATTTGCTCCTTCGGCGCCACCGGGGGTTTCCCTCCGGAGGACTCTCCCGCACGGTGTCGACAGCCACGACCAGCCTACCAGCGCGCCTGTGGCCCCCATCGCTCAAGTGGCCGACATCCCGGATGTGCCCTTTCGTAGGGGTGTAGAGCAGTTGCGACCAGTTGGAGGGACCGTGCAGACCGACATCGATCCGCGCAGCCTGATCGGCCGCAAGGCGTTCGACCGGAACGGGCACAAGATCGGAACCGTGGACGAGGTGTACCTGGACGACGCGACGGGCGTCCCCGAGTGGGCGGCGGTCCGCACGGGGCTGTTCAGCCGGGACGCGTTCGTCCCGCTGGAGCCGAGCGAGCTGACCGACGACGGGCTCCACATCCCCTTCGAACGCTCCCTCATCAAGGACGCGCCCGACTTCGGCGTGGGCCGTCACCTCTCCCCCGAGCAGGAGCTCCAGCTCTACCGGCACTACAGCCTGACGCTCCCGCCGCCGTCCGGGCACGTCCCCGACTTCGGCCGGATCGCGGGCCGGGACGACGCGGCCTGACCCGCGCCCGGCCCCGGGGCCGGTCCTACTCACCCGCACGGACCACCGCCGGGGCTGCGCCCTCCGCCCCGGTGGCCCCGCCGGGCACCAGGGGCAGCGGATCGGCCGCTGCCAGCTCCGGATCGTCCACCGCGAAGGTCCGCACCCGGCCGGGGACCCGGCCGTCCGGCCGCTCGAACCGGACGGTGACCCGGCCGAGCCCGCTGCCCTGCACCCAGCCGTGCCCGTGGACGGCGTGCCGCACGTCGTTCCCCGGCGCCCACCGCCGCCCGCCCGCCTCCTCCCCGCCCGGCACCCCGCCGGCCCCCGGAACCGCACCGGAAGCCGGGGACACAGAGGGAGACGGGGGTACGGGAGAGGCCGGGGGTACGGGGAGGGGCGGGGGTACGGGGAGGGGCGGCGGCGCGGCGGAAGCCGCAGGCGCCTCGCCCCCGGGCCCGGCCGCCCCCGCGGCCTCCGCCTCCGCCCGCGCGCCCGCCTCCGCCTGGGCGAAGAGGTCCTCCTGCGTGTAGTCGGCGAGCCCGGCCACCCCGACGCCGAGCAGCCGCACCCCGCCCGTGGTGTCCACCAGCTCCAGGAGCCGCTCGGCGGCCTCCCGCACCACCAGCGGGTCGTCCGTCGGCCCGCGCAGCGTCTCGGAGCGGGTCAGCGTCGAGAAGTCGTAGCGCCGCACCTTCAGCACGATCGTCCGCCCCGAGTGGCCGGAGGCCCGCAGCCGGGCCACGCACCGCTCGGCCAGCCGCTCCACCTCCAGCCGGATCCGCAGCCGGTCGTGCAGGTCGATGTCGAAGGTGTCCTCCACGGAGACCGACTTGGCGTCCCGCTCGGCGACCACGGGCCGGTCGTCGTGCCCGAGCGCCATCCGGTGCAGCGAGGTGCCGTGCGCCCGCCCCAGGAGGCGTACGAGCTCGTCCTCGCCGGCCTCCACCACCTCGGCGACGGTGGTGATCCCGGCCCGCCGCAGGTGGTCCCCGGTGGCCGGCCCGACGCCGGGCACAATCCGCACCGAGCGGGGCGCGAGCAGCTCCCGCTCGGTCCCCGGCTCGAACAGGACCAGCCCGTCCGGCTTGGCCTCCTCCGAGGCGATCTTGGCGAGCATCTTGGACCCGGCGAGCCCGACGGAGCCGGTGAGTCCGGTGGACGCCAGGATGTCGGCCCGCAGCCGCTCCCCCACGGCCCGCGCGCTCGCGCTGTCCCCGGCCACCCCGCCGGCCTCCAGGTCCACGAACGCCTCGTCGAGGCTGAGCGGTTCCACCAGCGGCGACAACCGCCCCAGCAGCTCCATGACCTGCCCGCTGATGGCCCGGTAGAAGGCGAAGCGCGGCACCAGGTAGGCGGCGTTCGGCGCGAGCCGCCGCGCCTGCCCCATGGGCATCGCCGAGTGCACGCCGAAGCGCCGGGCCTCGTACGAGGCGGTGGCGACGACACCGCGCGGCCCGAGCCCGCCGACCACCACGGGCTTGCCGCGCAGGCTCGGTTTCGACGCCTGCTCGGCGGCGGCGAAGAAGGCGTCCATGTCCAGGTGAAGGATCGTGGGGGCGGCTCTCACGCCTCCGATGCTGCCTCACGCCACTGACAACCGCCGCCACGGGCACGGGCCCGCCCCGCGGCAGGGGCCCCGAAGTCTCAGACGGCCCGGTCGCGCCTGCGCCGCGCCAGCTCGTCCTGCGGGTTGTGCCCGACGAGCGTCTCGCCGGTGTCGACGCGCTCCCCGTGCAGCTGCGACAGCGCGGCCTCCACGTCCTGCCAGACGACCCCGACCGCGATCCCGAAGACGCCCTGCCCGCCCTGGAGCAGGGAGACGACCTCGTCGGGCGAGGAGCACTCGTAGACGGTGGCCCCGTCGCTCATCAGCGTCATGCGCTCCAGGTCCCGGAAGCCCCGGGCGCGCAGGTGCTGCACGGCGGCCCGGATGTTCTGGAGGGCGACCCCGGTGTCGAGGAACCGCTTGACGATCTTGAGGACGACGACGTCGCGGAAGCTGTAGAGCCGCTGCGTCCCGGAGCCGTACGCGGGCCGCACGCTCGGCTCGACGAGCCCGGTGCGCGCCCAGTAGTCCAGCTGGCGGTAGGTGATGCCGGCCGCCGCACAGGCCGTGGGGCCCCGGTAGCCGACGGCCTCGTCCGCGAGTCCGCCCCCGGTCTCCACATCCGTTCCGAGGCCGCCCGCACCGCCGTGAAGCGGATACGGACCACGCTCCCCGGACACGCGTCCGAGCGAGCTCCCTGCCGTACCGTCCGCGCTGCTCATCACGCCGACCCTCCGTCCTTGACCTGCCCACTCGAAAGGTAGGGAGTCGCCCGGGGTGCGTCAACGATCGCCACACTCGGCACGCCGAGTGATAATCACCCAGAGAGTGGTTTCACGTGTCCCACTCGCGGGAAAGGCTACTCGAATGCGCCGACGGCGCTCCCGAACGCCCCTCGTGCGCCCCCCTGTGCGGGGCGCCCCCACGGGGGCGGGCCGGCCGGGTCACTGGCTCCCGAAGTCCTCCGGGGAGATCTGGTCGAGGAACTCGCGGAACTTCTCCACCTCGTCCTCCTGCTCGTCGGGGATCGCGATGCCGGCGTCGTCGAGGACGCCGTCGCTGCCGAAGATCGGCGACCCGGTGCGCAGTGCCAGGGCTATCGCGTCCGAGGGGCGGGCGCTCACCTCCACGCCGCTGGCGAAGACCAGCTCGGCGTAGAAGACCCCGTTGCGCAGATCGGTGATGCGGACCTGGGTCAGCTCCTGGCCCACCGCCTCCAGCACGTCCTTGAAGAGGTCGTGCGTCAGCGGCCTGGGCGGGGCCATGCCCTGCTGGGCGAAGGCGATCGCGGTCGCCTCGCCCGGTCCGATCCAGATGGGAAGGTACCGGTCGCCTCCCACCTCGCGCAGGAGCACGATCGGCTGGTTCGAGGGCATTTCGACCCGGACACCCACAACGTCGAGCTCGTTCACACAGCAACCCTAGGACGTGCCCGACCGGTTTGGATAGTCGGGCCCCCTCCGGGGTCCGTGCGGGAGGCCCGCCGGAGCCGTTCCCGGGCCCTACTGGAGGCGGATTCCGAGCGCGTTGCGCACCAGGGCGGCGTGCAGCCGGACCGACAGCGAGGCCAGCTCGGCGGCCGTGTCCTCGGCGTGGGCGCGGGTCTGCGGGTTGCGGTGGCGCCGCAGCGGGGCGACGACCTGCTCGATGAGCCCGGCCTCCCGGTCGGCGGCGGCCCGGACGGCCCGCAGGTGCCGGGGTTCGAGCCCGAAGCGGCCCAGCTCGGCGACGATGCGGGCGACGTTCACGGCCTCCGCGTCGTAGTCGCCGCTCCCGGCGATCAGCCCGTACGACTCCCACTCCGCCAGTTCGGCCTCGGTGACCCCGGCGGCGGCGATCAGCTCGGCCCGGCCGACGCGGGTGACAGTCGCCGCCTCGCCGTCCCCGTCGTCCGGGGTCCCGTCGAGGACGCCGTCCAGCGGGTCGCGGCGCCGTCCGGGCGCCGGCAGCCTGACCTGCTCGCCCCGGGCGAGGGCGTCGAGGTGCTCGCGGATGACCTTCAGCGGGAGGTAGTGGTCCCGCTGCATCCGCAGGACGGCGGCGAGCCGCTCCACGTCCTGCGGGCTGAACTTCCGGTACCCGGAGGCCGTGCGGCGGGGCTCGACGAGCCCCTCGGCCTCCAGGAAGCGGATCTTGGAGATCGTCACTTCGGGGAACTCGTCCCGCAGCTGGTTCAGCACGGTGCCGATACTCACCAGCCGGTCGCCCGCGGTGGCGGTGCCGGTTCCGGCACCGCCCGTCGCTGTTCGCACCATGGACCTTTCCTGAAGATCTCCGCCAGGCGTGTCAGACGCCTCGCTGGCTCACGTGGAAGACCAGCCGGTACTTGCCGATCTGGACCTCGTCGCCGTTGTTGAGCACGACCGAGTCGATCGGCTCGCGGTTGACGTAGGTGCCGTTGAGGCTGCCGACGTCGGCGACGGTGAAGCGCCCGTCCTGGCCCCGGCGGAACTCGACGTGCCTCCGGGAGACCGTGAAGTCGTCCAGGAAGATGTCGCTCTGCGGGTGGCGGCCGGCCGTGGTCAGCTCGCCGTCCAGGAGGAAGCGGCTGCCCGAGTTCGGGCCGCGCCGCACCACCAGGAGCGCGGAACCGGGCGGCAGCGCCTCGACGGCCGCGAGGGCCTCGGGGGACAGCGCCGGCATCGCGATCTGGCCGGTGACCTCCGCGTCGTACGCCTCCAGGCCGGAGATCGAGATCGTCGACGTCGTCTCCGAGGGGCGCTCGGCGGCGATCCCGCCCCGCAGCGGCGTACCGCAGTGGGAGCAGAAACGGCTGTCCGCCGTGTTGCGGTGGCCGCACCTCGTACACACCGGCATGGACGCGTCCTCCGGCCGCGGCTGACCCGCGGAGGTCTGGGTCGCGTACGGGTCGGGGGCAAACCCTCCACCCGTACTTGAGGTTGATGGTTCACCGAAACCTATGCGCGCGGCACCGGTGGGGTCAACAGACGACGCGCCCGGATTGCCACCGCCCGGACCGCCGACCTCGTCACGGAAGAGCGGGCGCTCGCCGCCCTGCTCCTCCTCGCTCTGGGCATGGCGCGGCGCGCGGTGCCTGGCGTTGCCGCCGTCCTCGCGTGCGCTCTTGCCGAACAACTTCGCAAACAACTTCACGGGCGATTCCCCTTGACCGAAACAGACCCGCCCGTGGGGCAGGACGAACCGAGATCCATCACACCTGCCGACCCGGACACCTTCACAACGTCCGTATCCTCCGGACAGTTTCCACCACGCACCACCGTTGTGGTGCGCCGACCCCCCGCAACGCTCCAGCCCATGTCGCGGAAGCCCCCGACCCTTCTCTCACTGCGAGGACGACTGAGCGTAGTCAGGCCGCTCCGCGGGTCGCAAGGCGTCGACGACGATCTTCGCCGACCGCTCCACCGTGGCCGTGGCCTGCTCCTTCTCCAGGGTCTGCACGACTCCACCGGGGATGTTGAGCGCGGGCTCCAGATCCTCGGGCTTGCCGATGACCTTGAAGACGTACGGAGCGGCCACCTTCGTTCCATCGATCCGCATGTCGTCGCCGCTTCCGGTGAAATAGCTGTTCGCCACCACCCGCACGCCGTCGACCTGGATCGCCTCGGCACCGGCCGCCCGCAGCTCCTGGATGGCGTCCAGCAGCATGTCGGACTCGACCGCGCCGGTCGGGTCGCCGACCGTCAGCGTGATGCCGGGTCCCTCGGCGGCGACCGTGCCGGCCAGGATGCCGAGCTGCCGCTCCTTCTCCTGGGTCTGCCGGCGGGCCTCCTCGGCCTGGTCGGAGCTGGACTCCAGCTCGGAGCGCTGCTTCTCCAGCCGTGCCTTCTCGTCCTCCAGCCGCTGGGTGCGGTCGTCCAGCTCGTCGAGGATCCGTACGAGGTCCTCCTGGCGGGCGCCGCGCAGCGCGCTGCCCTCGCTGGTCGAGGAGACCTGGATGGCGAGGCCGAAGCCCAGGCAGGCGAGGAGCAGGGCGACGACGAGCTGGGCCCGCGTCACCCGCGGCGGCCACAGGGCGTCCGCCAGGCGCCTGCGGCCGTCCGGCGCGGTCTTGGTCCCGCCGTCCGCGGCGGGCACGGGCGCACCGGCCGCGGAAGCGTTCCCGACGCTCTCCTCGGGCTCCGGGGCTGTCTTCTCGGGCTCCGGGGCCGTCTCCTCGACCGCCTCGGGCTCCGGGTCACGGCTTCCGGCGGCCGGGGTCAGGGGACGCTCCTCGGGCACCGGCGGCTTCGCGGCGGGCGCGGGCGTCTCCTCGGGTTCCGGCTTCCCGCCGGGTTCCGGCTTCTCGTTCGGGTTCACGGTCATCGGCCTCACGCCCGGAAGACATGGCGGCGGATGGCGGCCGCGTTGGAGAAGATCCGGATGCCGAGCACGACGACGACACCGGTGGAGAGCTGCGCGCCGACGCCGAGCTTGTCGCCGAGGAAGACGATGAGCGCGGCCACGACCACGTTGGAGAGGAAGGAGACGACGAAGACCTTGTCGACGAAGATCCCGTCGAGCATGGCCCGCAGACCGCCGAAGACCGCGTCGAGGGCGGCGACCACGGCGATGGGGAGGTAGGGCTCCACGACCGCGGGGATCTCGGGCCGGACCAGCAGTCCCGCCACGACTCCGACGATCAGGCCCAGTACGGCGATCACGATGTGCCCTTCCCCTTGTCGGCCGTGGCCCCGCCGGACGGCGTCGCCGCTCCGGTCCGCCTCGGCTCGGCTGTACGTACGTTGAGGCTCGGTGCCGCGGGCAGGCGCAGGTCGCCCTGGACCGAGATGTCGCTGCGGATCCCGAAGTTCTCCACCAGGGCGTGCAGGTACTGCCCGTCCGCGCTGTCCTGGAAGGTGGTGCGCAGGCGCTGTCCGTCGCCGAGGGCGAGGACGGTGTACGGCGGCACGAGCGGCCGGTTGTCGACGAGCACCGCGTCGCCGGCGGCCCGGATCGCGGAGAGCGCGGTCAGCCGCTGGCCGTTGATCGAGACGGCTTCGGCGCCCGACTGCCACAGTCCGTTGACCACCCGCTGCATGTCCCGGTCGCGGACCCGTCCGGTGTCGGAGAATCCGGCGCTCTCCCGGGGGCCGCCGCCTCCGCTGTCGGAGCCCTTGGCGTCGTCGACGACGAGTTTCACGCCGGGGCCGTGCACGGGGGTGGCGCCGGAGAGCAGCGCGACCAGTTCGCCCTGGTCGCCGCCGTGCTCCTGGAGCGCCGCGCGCTGCCGGGCGGCGACCTCGGCCCGGATCCGCTCGACGTCGGCCTCCAGGCCGTCGGCGGCCGCGTTCTCGTCGTCGATGCGGCCGATGAGCTCCTGGCGTTCCTTCGCCACCACGGGGGCGGAGACCCGGGCCTCGGCCGCGCCGACGGTGACCACCGCGGCGGCCAGGACGAGTCCGGCGGCGAGGCCGAGCTTGGCCCGCAGCGGCCTCGGCGCGGGTCCGCCCTCGGCCCGGCGGCGGGCGGTCGCCTCCGCGTATCCGTCGTCCAGCGCGTGGTCGATGACGTTGTTCAGCAGCGACATCGACGCGTCCGGGCGCGGGGGTGGAGAACCTGTGCTCCGAACGGGGGGCTGCTGCGACATGCCGCACATCGTCGCACGTCGTGCGCCGTACCGCCGAATGGCCCTGCGACGAGGCCGGGCGGCCCCTCCTCGGAGCCGCCCGGCCGGTGTCGGGACCGGGTCAGCGGCCCGCGCCCTCGACCACCCGCGCCCATTCGTCGAGCAGGACCTGCGCGGAGGTGTCGTCGGGGCCCTCGGCCCACAGGTGGGTGACGGCCTCTGCGGGGTCGGGGAGGACCATGACCCACCGGCCGTCGGCCTCCACGACCCGCACGCCGTCGGTGGTGTCCACGGATCTGCCGCCGGCCGCCTCGACCACCCGCCGCATCACGAGCCCCTTCACGGCCCACGGGGTGGGGATGTCCCGCTTGAGGACGTGCGCCCGGGGGATGCGGGCGTCGATCTGGCTGAGCGTGAGCTGTGTCCGCGCGACCAGGCCGATGAGCCGTACGAAGGCCGCCGCCCCGTCGAAGACGCTGCTGAACTCGGGCACGATGAACCCGCCGCGCCCGTCGCCGCCGAAGATCGTGGCCTCCTCCCGGCCGACCCGGGTGAGGTCGTCGGGCGAGGTGGTCGTCCATTCGACCTGTGTGCCGTGGTACGCGGCCACCTGCTCGGCGATCCGGGTCGTGGTGACCGGCAGCGCGACCCGTCCGGACCGGCGCTCGGCCGCCACCAGGTCGAGGAGGACCAGCAGGGCCCGGTCGTCCTCGATGATCCGGCCCCGTTCGTCGACGAGCGACAGCCGCTCGCCCACCGGGTCGAAGCGCACTCCGAACGCGGCCCGCGCGGAGGCGACGATCTCTCCGAGCCGTACGAGCCCGGCCCGCCGGCTCTCGGCGGATTCGGTGGGCCGCGACTCGTCGAGTCCGGGGTTGATCGTCAGCGAGTCCACCTGGAGCCGGCCGAGGAGGCTCGGCATGACGAGTCCGGCGCTGCCGTTCGAGGCGTCGACGACGACCTTCAGCCCGGCCTCCGCGATCCCGGAGGTGTCGACGTTCCGCAGCAGGGAGCCGGTGTACGAGTCGAAGACGCTGGCGGGGAAGGACAGGTCGCCGATCTCGCCGGGGAAGGCCCGCCGGTACTCCTGCCGCGCGTAGACCCGGTCCAGCTTCCGCTGCCCGGCCTGTGACAGGTCCGCGCCCCGCTCGTCGAAGAACATGATGTCGACGGAGTCCGGCACGCCCGGGGAGGTGCGGATCATGATGCCGCCGGCGCTGCCCCGCGCGGTCTGCTGCCGGGCGACCGGCAGGGGTACGTTCTCCAGGTCCCGCACGTCGATGGCGCTGGCCTGGAGTGCGGAGATCACCGCCCGTTTGAGGGCCCGCGCGCCGCGCGAGTGGTCGCGCGCGGTGGTGACGGTGGAGCCCTTCTTCAGCATCGTCGCGTACGCCCCCGCCAGCCGTACGGCCAGTTCGGGCGTGATCTCGACGTTGAGGATGCCGGAGACCCCGCGCGCGCCGAAGAGGTGCGCCTGTCCCCGGGACTCCCAGATCACCGAGGTGTTGACGAAGGCGCCGGCCTCGATGGTCTTGAACGGGTAGACCCGTACGTTGCCCTGCACGATCGATTCCTCGCCGATCATGCACTCGTCGCCGATGACGGCCCCGTCCTCGATCCGGGCCGCCCGCATGACGTCGGTGTTCTTGCCGATGACGCAGCCGCGGAGGTTGCTCTGCGGCCCGATGTAGACGTTGTCGTGGACGACGGCCTTGTGCAGGAAGGCGCCGGTCTTCACGACGACGTTCGAGCCGACGACGGTGTGTTCCCGGATCTCGGCACCGGCCTCGACCTTGGCGTAGTCGCCGATGTAGAGCGGTCCGCGCAGCACCGCGTCGTGGTGGACCTCGGCGCCCTCGGCGACCCACACGCCGGGCGAGATCTCGAAGCCGTCGATGTCGACCTGGACCTTGCCCTCCAGGACGTCGGCCTGTGCCTTGACGTAGCTCTCGTGGGTGCCGACGTCCTCCCAGTAGCCCTCGGCGACGTAGCCGTAGACGGGCTTTCCCTCTTTCATGAGTTTCGGGAAGACATCACCCGACCAGTCGACCGGCACATCGGCTTCGACGTAGTCGAAGACTTCGGGCTCCATCACGTAGATGCCCGTGTTCACGGTGTCGGAGAAGACCTGCCCCCAGGTCGGTTTCTCCAGGAAGCGTTCGACCTTTCCTTCCTCGTCGACGATGGTGATGCCGAATTCCAGTGGATTCGGCACCCGCGTCAGGCAGACCGTGACGAGGGCGCCCTTCTCCTTGTGGAAACGGATCAGGTCGGTGAGGTCGAAATCGGTGAGGGCGTCCCCCGAGATCACGAGGAAGGCGTCGTCCTTCAACGCCTCCTCGGCGTTCTTCACACTGCCCGCTGTGCCGAGCGGTTTCTCCTCGTTGGCGTACGTGAGCTCCATCCCGAGCTCCTCGCCGTCGCCGAAGTAGTTCCGGACGAGCGACGCGAGAAACTGCACGGTGACGACGGTCTCGTTGAGACCGTGCCTCTTGAGCAGTCGTAGGACGTGCTCCATGATCGGCCGGTTCGCCACCGGCAGCAGAGGCTTGGGCATGCTCGAGGTCATGGGGCGAAGGCGGGTTCCTTCGCCACCGGCCATCACGACGGCCTTCATGTCGGAAGCGTCCTCCTTGAAGAGACGACGGTCCTGCCGACCAAACCTGTCCGCTCACGGGCCCTCGGACATCCTCGTTCCCGCCGGCGACGCTGCACGGTACGGGACGGGCGGGCTCAATCGGCCGCGCTGTCCGCCTTCACCAGTCGGCGGACCTGGACCACATAGAGGATCCCTGCCCACCAATACAGAGTTGTACCCCATCCGGCGAAAGCCCATCCGAAAACTTCAGCGAGTGACGCCAACCAGCCGCTTCCGTCACTGAGAAGCAGGAGGGGGAAGGCGTACATCAAGTTGAATGTCGCAGCTTTTCCGAGGAAGTTCACCTGCGGCGGCGGATAGCCGTGCTTCCGGAGGATTCCCACCATGACCAGCAGCATGGCCTCGCGCGCCAAAAGCACGAGTGTCAGCCACAGCGGCAGAATCTCGCGCCAGGTGAGGCCGACGAGGGTGGACAGGATGTACAGGCGGTCGGCGGCGGGGTCGAGCAGCCGGCCGAGGCTGCTGATCTGGTTCCATCGCCGCGCGAGCTTGCCGTCGAGGTAATCGCTGACGCCGCTGAGCGCCAGCACGAGCAGTGCCCAGCCGTCGCTCTTGGGTCCGCCGAACTCGGGCCGGAGGATGAGCCACAGGAACAAGGGCACGCCGAGGAGGCGCGCCATGCTCAGAATATTGGGGATGGTGAGGACCCGGTCTGTCTGGACCTCGGTCTCCTGGACCTCCACCCGGGGGCCTCCTGCTGAGAACGGTACCGATGTTGGCCCCCCGACTTTACCGCCCGCCCCCGCCGGCCCCGTCCACCGGGTCCGGCGGGGGGGGCTCCGGTCCGTACCGGGCCCGGAACGCAGAAAAGCCCCGCACCAGTGGTGCGGGGCTTTCCCGGAATGATTGTTCGGCGGTGTCCTACTCTCCCACAG
Source organism: Streptomyces termitum (assembly GCF_014650175.1). Lineage (GTDB taxonomy): Bacteria > Actinomycetota > Actinomycetes > Streptomycetales > Streptomycetaceae > Streptomyces > Streptomyces termitum. Next base: position 222 of record NZ_BMUL01000007.1, on the reverse strand, counting down.
GGTCCCCCCTGCAGTACCATCGGCGCTGAAAGGCTTAGCTTCCGGGTTCGGAATGTAACCGGGCGTTTCCCTAACGCTATGACCACCGAAACTCTATGAAACTGTTGAACCACCGCACCCCAGCCTGGTGTGGGGGGTGTGTTCGTTGTTTCAGAACTAACACAGTGGACGCGAGCAACTGAGGACAAGCCCTCGGCCTATTAGTACCGGTCAGCTCCACCC
>NZ_BMUL01000006.1 GCF_014650175.1 Streptomyces termitum | reverse complement strand
CACTCGGCATCCGACAGTTCATGGCGACGTATCACAGCACCATGATCCACCAGCGGTAATCATTTGAAGACACTGCCTAGGCCGCCTCCTCCCCGGTCTCGCCCGGGTCGTCCCAGTCGGCCGCGCGCAGCCCCAGGTCGGCCAGGACCGCCCCGGCGGCCCGGTCCGCCGAGGCCAGGGTGGAGCGCAGGGTGCCCGCCCCCCGGTGGTCGCCGCAGACGTAGAGCCCGGCCAGCAGCCGGACCGAGCGGCGCGGGTCGTGCGCCGGGGGAGTGGCGAGCACCGCGTCCCGCGTGTGGTGCAGGGCCAGCAGCTCCCACTCGTCCGTGGAGGTCCCGTACAGCGCCGCCAGGTGCTTGCGGACCCGCCGCTCGGTGTCGTCCGGCGGGGTCCCCAGGACCGTCGAGGTGATCAGCGGCCGGCCCCCCGGGGCCCGTACCGGGTCCACCGCGCTCATCACCGCCGTGTGCGCCACCGGCCCGCCCGGGTCGGACTCCACCAGCAGTGCCGGATCCGCCGTCGGCGCCACCGGCGCCGTGTGGTGCAGCACCGTCACCGGGTGGTACGCGGGCACCCGCAGGCCCGGCAGCAGCTCGGCGGCCGACCGGGCGCCCGTCGCGAGGACCACCGCCCGGCAGGCGACCGCGCCGTGCTCCGCCGTCACCACCCGGGCCGCCGACACCTCCGTGACCCGCACCCCGGTCCGTACCGTGCCCGGCGGCAGCAGGGCCGCCAGCCGCTCCGGGAGCGCCCCCGAGCCGCCCTCCGGCACCGACACCCGGCCCCGGGCGAAGGCCCGCAGCGCCAGGTCCGCCCGCCGGCTCGACACCGCCAGGTCGGGATCGGCGAGCAGCGCCGCGAGCAGCGGCCGCAGCACCGTCTGCACGGTCCGCGCGGGCAGCCGGCCCGTCAGCGCCTCCCGGGCCGTCCGGTCCGGGCGGGCCAGCAGCCGCTGGGTCGGGGTGGCCGCGAGCCGGACCAGCGAGGCGCCGAGCCGCGCCTGGTCGAGGGAGGCCGCCGGATGCCGGGGAGCGCTCGCGAGGGCGCGCGCCACGGTGAGCGCGCCCCTGCGTGCGCGGGGGTGCGGGGCGCCCCAGCGGGCGTACCGCCCGTCGGTGTGGACCAGCACGCCGGGCGCGAAGGGGCGCGGGACCAGGCCGTCGAGGCCCGGCAGGGCGCCGAGCTCCTCCGGCGCCAGGGTGAGCAGCCGGCCCACCCGGTCCAGCCGGAAGCCGTCGACGACGGCGGTCGCGTGCCGGCCGCCGAGGGCCGGTCCGGCCTCCAGGACCGTCACCGCGAGCCCCGCGCCGATCAGCCGCCGGGCCGCCGCGAGCCCCGCGATCCCGGCGCCCACGACGACGACGTCCACCTTCCCGGGCCCGGCCCCGCCGGTGCCGGGTCCGGCCGCCTCCCGGGGGGCCGGGACGGCCGGGACGCCGTCCGCCGGCCGGGCCGGGTCCGCCTGCCGCTCCTGCCGTGACTGCTGTGCCTGCTGTGCGCTGCGTGCGGTACTGAGCACGTGCCCCTCCCCAGGTCTGCGCCGCCTGTTGGTGGGCTATGCCCCCAACGGGCCCCCGGAATGCCCGAGTTCGCGATCCGTGTCGACTGGTGGGCATCGAGGCTAGGCAGCGCTCCCACGGCGGCGGGCCCGCGCGCGGCGGGCTTGCCGCAGCACGGGGGAGCGCAGGGGGCGCGGAGCCGCGCTCAGCGGGCCGCCGCGGCCCGGATCGAGGCGTCGACGGTGGGGAAGGCGAAGGAGAAGCCGGAGGACAGGAGCCGGTGGGGCAGCACCCGCTGGCTGCCGAGGACGTCCGCCGCGAAGTCGCCCAGGACCAGCCGCAGGGCGGCCGCCGGGACCGGGAAGGGCGTCGGGCGGCGCAGCACCCGGCCCATCGCCGCCGTCACCTCCCGGTTGGTGACCGGCTCGGGCGCGGTGAGGTTGAAGGGCCCGGAGAGTCCAGGGGTGTCCACCAGGTGCCGCAGGGCGGCCACCTCGTCGTGCAGCGAGATGAAGGACCAGTACTGGCTCCCGTCGCCCAGCCGGCCGCCGAGCCCCGCCCGGAAGAGCGGGAACAGCCGCCCCCAGGCGCCGCCCTGACGGGCCACCACCAGGCCGGTGCGGGCGTACGCGACGCGGATCCCGGCCTCCTCGGCGGGCGCGGCGGCGGCCTCCCACTCCACGCAGACCGAGGGCAGGAAGCCGGTGCCGGGCGGGGCGTCCTCGTCCACCGCGCGGCTGCCGGTGTCCCCGTACCAGCCGAGCGCCGTGCCGCACACCAGGACCCCGGGCGGTTCGGCCAGCCCGGCCAGGGCCCGCGCGATCGCCGTGGTGCCGAGCACCCGGCTGTCCCGGATCTCCTTCTTGTACGCCTCCGTCCAGCGGCGCTCGCCGACGCCCGCGCCCGCCAGGTGGACGACCGCGTCCACCCCGGTGAGCCCGGCGCCGTCCACGTACAGCCGCTTCGGGTCCCACTCGACCTCGTCGGCGGTCCGGGCGGGGCGGCGGACGAGCCGGAGGACGTCGTGGCCGTCGGCGCGCAGGGAGCGGACGAGGGCGGCGCCGATGAGCCCGGAGGCCCCGGTGACGGCGACCCGCTTGCGGGTGGCGGAAGGCTGCATGCGCCCATCCTGCCCGGTGCGGGCGGGACGTGGCAGAGTGGCCGGTATGACCGAGCCGGGGACCTTCGTGATCCGGGGCGCGCTGCCCGAGGACGGCGGGCCGCTGGGCCTGCTCGACCGCGCGGCCTGGTCGCCGCTGCACGCGGTGCTGCCCGCGCCCGCGGAGCCGTACCCGCCCTTCTTCGACGAGCGGAGCCGGCCCGAGGAGCTGCTCGTCGCCGAGCGGGGCGGGGTCCTCCTCGGCTACGTGCGGGTCGGCCGCCCGACGCCCTTCCCGTCCAACGCCCACGTCCGGCAGATCCAGGGCCTCGCCGTCGCGGCGGAGGCCCGCGGCCAGGGGGTCGGCCGGGCGCTGCTGCGCGCCGCCCTGGCGAAGGCCCGCGCCGACGGCGCCACCCGGATCACCCTGCGGGTCCTCGGGCACAACGTGCCCGCCCGCGCCCTCTACGAGGCCGAGGGCTTCGCGGTCGAGGGGGTGCTGCCCGGCGAGTTCCTCCTCGACGGCCTGCCCGTCGACGACGTCCACATGGGCCGCCCGCTCTCCTAGTCCCCCCGGGTGCCCCCGGCGCCCTGCTGCCACAGGGACACCCCGCCCATCAGCTCCCGCAGGCAGCGCAGGGCGAGGGCGGCGGGGCCGGCCGGACCGTCGACCGGCGCGTCGGACTCGGCCCAGCCCTCCAGGGCGATGCGGATCGCGTCGGTGGCCGCCGCCGCGGCCAGCCGCACCTCCAGCGGGTCGGCGTCCGGCCCGGCGAGGACGGCCAGGATCTCCCGCAGCCGCTCCTCCGACTCCTGGTTCACCCGGTACCAGACGGCCCGCAGCGCCGGGTCCCCGGCCGAGGCGCGCAGCAGCCCCCGGGTCCACCGCAGCCCCTCGGCCGCCTCCTCGTCGGCGGGGACGAGCGAGGCGGCGATCGAGCTCTCCAGCGCGGTCGGCAGCGGGGTGCCGGGGGCGGTGGCGGCGAGCGAGTCCCGCCAGCGGTCGGCGCCGCCCGCGAGGAGCGGGGCCACGGCGTCCTGCTTGGAGCGGAAGTAGCGGTAGAAGGTGCGCAGCGCGACGCCCGCCCGCTGGGCGACGTCCTCGGCGGTGGTGCCGTCGGGTCCCCGCTCGGTGAAGAGCTCGACGGCGGCGCGGGCTATGTCCAGCTGGGTGGCGGCCTTGCGGCGCTGGGTCAGGGAGGGCGTCGCGGACGGTCCGGGTCGATTGCTCACCGTACGAGGGTACGCCGCGAGGTGTGAGGAAGGCATGTCGTGCAGGTGTGGCAAAACGTGCCACTCAGGCGTACGGTGGCAGACAGATCGGAAAGTCTTGACATCGAGAGGTCGCCGCCATGAACCAGCTCACCCGTTACGAAGGACGCCGCGCGCTCGTCACCGGCGGCGGCTCCGGCATCGGCCAGGCCACCGTCCTGCGCATGCTCGCCGAGGGCGGGAGCGTCGTCGCCGCCGACATCAGCGAGGACGGCCTGAAGGACACCGCCGCCAAGGCCGGGGAGGACGCCGCCCGCCTCACCACCGTCGTCGTGAACATCGCCGACGAGGAGTCCGTACGGGCCGGCGTCGCCGCCGCCGTCACCGCCCTCGGCGGCCTCGACGTCCTGGTCAACGCCGCCGGCGTGCTGCGCTCCTCGCACACCCACGAGACCGCCCTCGACGCCTTCGAGCAGGTCCTCCGGATCAACCTGACCGGCACCTTCCTCATGATCCGCGAGGCGATCCCGGCCCTCCTGGAGGGCAACGGCTCCGCCGTCGTGAACTTCTCCTCCACCTCCGCGATGTTCGCCCACCCGTACATGGCCGCGTACGCCGCCAGCAAGGGCGGTGTCCAGTCCATGACCCACGCGCTGGCCGCCGAGTACGCCAAGCGGGGCATCCGCTTCACCGCCGTCCAGCCCGGCTCCATCTCCTCCGGCATGACCGACGGCTCCGGCGCCAGCCGGCAGTCCGTGGGCCCCGGCCTCCCCGAGGACGCCGACATGTCGCTGTTCGTCAAGCTCGCCCCCGCCCTCGGCCAGGGCTTCGCCGGCCCCGAGACCGTCGCCGGCGTCGTCGCCATGCTCGCCAGCGAGGACGGGAAGTTCATCACCGGCACCGAGGTCCGCATCGACGGCGGGACCCACTTCTGATGTCCGCCGCCGACCCCGCCCCCGTCACCGCCGCCGAGGTCTTCGCCGGCCGCGTCGCCGTCATCACCGGCGCCTCCTCCGGCATCGGCTCCGGCCTCGCCCGGCACGCCGCGAAGCTCGGCATGAAGCTCGTCCTCGCCGACATCGCCGCCGACCGCCTCGCCCTCTTCGCCGAGGAACTGCGGGCCGCCGGCGCCGAGGTCGAGAGCGTCGTCACCGACGTCTCCGCCCCCGCCTCCGTCGAGGCCCTCGCCGACACCGCGTACACCCGCTTCGGCACCGTGGACCTCCTGGTCAACAACGCCGGGATCATGGCCATGGGGTACTCCTGGGAGATCCCCGCCGAGCGGTGGGACGCCATGCTCCGCGTCAACATCGGCGGCTACGTCAACGGCGTCCGGGCCTTCGTCCCCCGCATGCTGGAGCGCGGCGAGAAGGCGTGGATCGTCAACGTCTCCTCCGTCGGCGGCCTGCTGCCGAGCCCGCTCATGGCCCCGTACAGCGTCACCAAGTTCGGCACCCTCGCCCTCACCGAGTCGCTCCACTACGAGATGCTCATGAAGGGCGCGCCGATCCAGGTGTCCGTCGTGACCCCCGGCTCCGTCAAGAGCGAGATCTTCAAGGCCGCCCGGCCCGGCGAGACCGAGCCCCCGGAGATCGCCGCCTTCAACGACCACCTCCAGACCCTCGCCGACGAGCACGGCCTCACCCCCGAGGAGCACGCCGAGCGGGTCTTCCAGATGGTCGCCGAGGGGAAGTACTGGGCGATCCCCCAGCCCGAGCAGCTCTTCCCCGCCCTCCAGCCGCGCACGGACATGATCCTCGCGCGGGAGAACCCCCGCCTCCGGACGGGCTGAGCCCCACCCGTCACCACCGCGCAGGCCCCGGCACCCCCTCCCGCCGGGGCCTACCCGTCCCCGAAGCGCTCCCACAGCCGGGGCAGCCGGACCGCCAGGGCCGCCCGGTCGGCCAGCTCCAGGGGAGTGCCCTCCGGGTCCTCCGGCGGCAGCGGGACCCCCAGGTCCGGGGTCTCCGAGCCGGTCAGCGTCTCGTACGCCTCGTCCGCCGCGAAGCCCAGCTCCTCGCCGTCCCCGTCCAGCTCCGGATCGAACTCCTCCAGGAGCTCCGCCAGCTCGTCCGGATCGGCCACCCCGGTCTCGTACACCTCCCGGCCCTGCCCGATCAGCCAGCAGCGGAAGGCGTCGAACCCCTCCTCGACCGTCCCCGACCCGTCGAGCAGCACCGCCGCCGCGCCCCACACGTCCCAGTGGTACGCCCGGTTGAACCGCGCCTCGAAATGGCGGGCGTAGTCGAGCACCGTGTCCGGATCCAGCCGGGTCAGCCGTTCCACGAGCAGGTCCGCCTGCTCGTCGGGGTCGCCCTCGGCCTCCTCGCGGGTGGCGTCGATGATCTCCCAGAACTCGGTCTCGTCCATCACCGCTCCAGGATCGGGGCTCGGACCGGACGACGCACCCGGAAAGTCCGGACGCCAACCGGACAGAGGATGTCGGGTATCCCTGCCAGTCTGGGCCCATGACCACCGAAACGAAGCCCCTGCACGGCCGGATCTGCCTGGTCGCCGGTGCCACCCGGGGCGCCGGCCGCGCCATCGCCGTCCGGCTCGGCGCCGCCGGGGCCACCGTCTACGCCACCGGCCGCACCACCCGCGCGAAGGTCAGCGAGGTCGGCCGCGCCACCGAGACCATCGAGGAGACCGCCGAACTGGTGACGGCCGCCGGAGGCGAGGGCGTCGCCGTCCCCACCGACCACCTCGACCCCGACCGGGTCCGCGCCCTCGTCGACCGGATCGACCGCGACCACGGCCGGCTCGACGTCCTCGTCAACGACGTCTGGGGCGGCGAACACCTCCTCGTCGACACCTTCGGCAAGAGGACCTGGGACATCGACCTCACCGCCGGACTGCGCATGCTGGAACTCGGCGTGCGCACCCACCTCGTCACCGCGCACACCGCCCTGCCGCTGCTGAACCGCCACCCCGGCGGCCTCGTCGTCGAGGTCACCGACGGCACCGCCGCGTACAACGCCGCGCACTACCGCGAGAACCTCTTCTACGACCTCGCCAAGAACGCGCCGATCCGCATCGCCTTCGGCCTCGCCGAGGAACTCGCCGACAGCGGCGGTACCGCCGTCTGCGTCAGCCCCGGCTGGCTCCGCTCCGAGCAGATGCTCGCCCATTTCGGCGTCACCGAGGAGAACTGGCGCGACGCCACCGCACAGCTCCCCGACTTCGGCGTCTCCGAATCCCCCGCCTACGTCGCCCGGGGGATCGCCGCGCTCGCCGCCGACCCCGACCGCGCCCGCTGGAACGGCCGGTCCCTCGACAGCGGCCTGCTCGCCCGGGAGTACGGCTTCACCGACGAGGACGGCTCCCGCCCCGACTCCTGGGGCTTCATCCTGGCCAAGGAGACCGACCCGGCCACCCGGGTCGAGGACTACCGGTAGCGCGCGGCCGCCGCCCGCGCGGCCTCGGCGAACCGCTCGCGCAGCGAGGCGGGGGCCACCACCTCCGCCTCCGGACCCAGCGCGAACAGCTGGCCGAAGGCGACCTCCTCGCTCTCCACCCGCAGCACCGCCCGCACCCGGCCGTCGTCCTCCGGCACGGCCGCCGCCAGCGCCTCCCGGGCCGCCTCCCGGTCCGTCACGGACGGCAGCCGCCCCGCCCCCGCCGCCGTCAGCAGCAGCTCCACCTCGGCCCGCAGCAGCGAGCGCGCGAACTCCGCCGCGCGCTCCGTCCAGAAGGCCGCCAGATCGAATCCGGGATCCCGCTCGAAGGGCTCCCCGCCGTCCTCCACCGCCGTGAACCGGTCCACCCGGTAGGTGCGGTACGAGCCGTCCGCCCGCGCGCACAGGTACCAGACCCCCGCCTTCAGCACGAGCCCGTACGGCTCCAGCTCCCGCCCGACCTCCTCGCCGTCCCGGCGCCGGTAGCGCGCCGACAGCCGCCGGTCGCCCCAGACCGCCTCCGCCACCGCGGGCAGCGGCTCCGGCGTCACCGGCTCCCGGTACCAGCCCGGCGCGTCCAGGTGGAAACGGCGGGCCGCCGAGCGCGGCGCGTCCGCCAGCGAGGGCAGCAGCGCCGCCGTCACCTTCAGCCGGGCCGCCGACGCCGCGTCCGCCAGCCCCATGTCCCGCAGCGCGCCCGGCAGCCCGGACAGGAACAGCGCCTCCGCCTCGTCCCGCGCCAGCCCGGTCAGCCGCGTCCGGTACCCGCCGACCAGCCGGTACCCGCCCGCCCTGCCCCGCTCCGAAAACACCGGAACCCCCGCCTCCGAGAGGGCGAGGGCATCGCGGGTGACGGTCCGCTCCGACACCTCCAGCTCGGCGGCGAGCTCGGCCGCCGTCATGGCGGCGCGGTTCTGGAGGAGCAGGACCATCTTGATCAGTCGGGCGGCGCGCATGAGGCCATCATGCGCGCCGCCGCCGACAGGGGGCCTACAGGCCGTAGCGCTCGCGCGCCTCCTTCACGGCCGTCGCCGGGACCTCGCCGCGGCGGGCGAGCCGCGCCAGCGACGCGGCCACGATCGACTGGGCGTCGACGCCGAAGTGGCGGCGGGCCGCGGCGCGGGTGTCCGAGAGGCCGAAGCCGTCGGCGCCCAGCGACGACCAGTCCTGCTCGACCCACTGCGCGATCTGGTCCGGGACCTGGCGCATGTAGTCGGAGACCGCCAGGACCGGCGACTCGACGCCCGCGAGGGCCTGGCGGACGTACGGCACCCGCTCCTCGCCGCGCAGCAGGGCGGCGTCCGCCTCCAGCGCGTCGCGGCGCAGCTCGGTCCAGGAGGTGGCGGACCACACGTCGGCGCCCACGCCCCACTCCTCGGCGAGCAGCTTCTGCGCCTCCAGCGCCCAGTGGATCGCGGTGCCCGAGCCGAGCAGCTGGATCCGGGGGGCGTTGGCGGGCAGCGTCAGCCCGGCCGACTCCGCCGTGTTGAAGCGGTAGAGGCCCTTGACGATGCCCTCGTCGACGCCCGCGTGGCCCGGCTTGGCCGGCTGCGGCATCGGCTCGTTGTAGACCGTCAGGTAGTAGAAGACGTCCTGGTCCTCGCCCGGCGCGGCCTCGCCGTACATCCGGCGCAGACCCTCCTTGACGATGGCCGCGACCTCGTAGGCGAACGCCGGGTCGTAGGTCAGCGCCGCCGGGTTGGTGGCCGCGATGACGGGGGAGTGGCCGTCGGCGTGCTGGAGGCCCTCACCGGTCAGGGTGGTGCGGCCGGCGGTCGCGCCGACGAGGAAGCCGCGGCCGAGCTGGTCGCCGAGCTGCCACATCTGGTCGGCGGTCCGCTGCCAGCCGAACATCGAGTAGAAGATGTAGAACGGGATCATCGTCTCGCCGTGCGTGGAGTACGCGGTCGACGCGGCGATGAAGTCGGCCATCGAGCCGGCCTCGGTGATGCCCTCGTTCAGGATCTGGCCGTTGACGGCCTCCTTGTAGTACATCAGCTGGTCGCGGTCGACCGGCTCGTACGTCTGCCCCTTCGGCGAGTAGATGCCGAGCGAGGGGAAGAGGGACTCCATGCCGAAGGTGCGGGCCTCGTCCGGGACGATCGGGACCCAGCGCTTGCCGGTCTCCTTGTCGCGGACCAGATCCTTCACGAGGCGGACGAAGGCCATCGTGGTGGCGACCGACTGCGAGCCGGAGCCCTTGTCGAAGGAGGCGAACGCCTTCTCGGCCGGGGCCGGCAGCGGGGCGACCGGGTGCAGGCGGCGGGCCGGGGCGGGGCCGCCGAGGGCCGCGCGGCGCTCCTGGAGGTAGCGGACCTCGGGGGAGTCGGCGCCCGGGTGGCCGTAGGGCACCACGCCGTCGACGAACTGCGCGTCGGAGATGGGGAGTTCGAGAAGGTCCCGCATGTTCTTGAACTCGTCCGCGCTGAGCTTCTTCATCTGGTGGTTCGCGTTCTTCGACGCGAAGCCCTCACCCAGGGTGAAGCCCTTGACGGTCTGCGCCAGGATCACGGTCGGCGCGCCCTTGAACTCCAGGGCGGCCTTGTACGCGGCGTACACCTTGCGCGGCTCGTGGCCACCGCGCGACAGGTGGAAGCACTCCAGGATCTTGTCGTCGGAGAGCAGCCGCGCCATCGCGACGAGCTCCGGGTCCTTGCCGAAGAAGTCCTGGCGGATGTAGGCGGCGTCGCGGGTCTGGTACGTCTGCACCTGCGCGTCCGGCACCTCGCGGAGCCGGCGGACCAGGGCGCCGGTGGTGTCGAGCGCGAAGAGCTCGTCCCAGGCGTTGCCCCACAGCGACTTCACGACGTTCCAGCCGGCGCCGCGGAACTGGGCCTCCAGCTCCTGCACGATCTTGAAGTTGGCGCGGACCGGACCGTCGAGGCGCTGCAGGTTGCAGTTGATGACGAAGGTCAGGTTGTCCAGGCCCTCGCGGGCCGCGAGCGCCAGGGCGGCGGTCGACTCGGGCTCGTCCATCTCGCCGTCGCCGAGGAACGCCCACACGTGCGAGGCGGAGACGTCCTTGATGCCGCGGTTGGTCAGGTAGCGGTTGAAGCGCGCCTGGTAGATCGCGGAGAGCGGGCCGAGGCCCATGGAGACGGTGGGGAACTCCCACAGCCAGGGGAGGCGCCGCGGGTGCGGGTAGGAGGGCAGGCCCTCGCCGCCGGACTCCTGCCGGAAGTTGTCGAGGTGCGCCTCGGTGAGGCGGCCGTCGAGGAAGGCGCGGGCGTAGATGCCGGGGGAGGCGTGGCCCTGGATGTACAGCTGGTCGCCGGAGCCGTCGCCCTCCTTCCCGTGGAAGAAGTGGTTGAAGCCGGTCTCGTAGAGCCAGGCGGCGGAGGCGAAGGTGGCGATGTGGCCGCCGACGCCGTGCTTCGAGCCGCGGGTGACCATCGCGGCCGCGTTCCAGCGGTTCCAGGCGGTGATCTTCCGCTCCATCTCCTCGTCGCCGTCGATGACGGGCTCGGCGGAGGTGGGGATGGTGTTGAGGTAGTCCGTCTCCAGCAGCTTGGGCAGGGCCAGGCCCGCGCCCTCGGCGTGCTGGAGCGTGCGGCGCATCAGGTAGGCGGCCCGGTGGGGGCCGGCGGCCTTGGTGACGGCGTCCAGGGAGGCCGCCCACTCGGCGGTCTCCTCGGTGTCACGGTCCGGGAGCTGGTCGAGCTCGCTCGGAATCTTGCCTACGGGATCGGTCATGATCGCCGCCTTCCGGACAGATGGGGGTGGAGATAAAAACGGGGTGCCTTGTCTGGCAGGACAGGGCTGCGGACCGGGTGACGGCCCGCCGAAGACTGTAAACCGCCGATCGATGATCGATCAAAGGGTTGAAGCAGGAAACCTCTTCAAATCGAGAAAGTCGGCACAGGGTGCCGCGAAAAAGGGCACCCGGTGCCTTGGATTCGCGGTGTTCCCGCAGGTCGGAGGGGCTGTCTGAGGTGACACCCGCACGCATGAGCGAAGCCCCGCCGGTGAGGACGGGGCTTCACGGGTACGGGACGGGCGCCGGGCCCCGGGACCCCGTCAGGCGCGCGGCGCGCAGCCCAGGACGTGGGCCTTCACCAGGGCCCCGATCTGCGGATCGCCCCGGCGGAAGGCCTCCACCAGCTCCTGGTGCTCCTCCGCGTACGACTTCTGCACCGTGCCCAGCCACCGTATCGACAGGGCGGTGAAGACCTCGATGCCCAGCCCCTCCCAGGTGTGCAGCAGCACGCTGTTGCCCGCCGCCTTCACCAGCTCGCGGTGGAAGGCCACCGTGTGCCGGACCTGCGCCGTGCCGTCCGCGCTCGCGTCGGCCTCGTACAGCGCCGCCACGTGCGGCTCCAGCGTCGAGCAGTCGGCGGAGAGCCGGGGGGCCGCCAGCTCGGCCGCGATCTGCTCCAGGCCGGCCCGGACGGGGTAGCTCTCCTCCAGGTCGGCCGCCGTGAGGTTGCGGACCCGGACGCCCTTGTTCGGCGCCGACTCGATCAGCCGCAGCGACTCCAGCTCGCGCAGCGCCTCGCGCACCGGGGTCTGCGAGACCTCCAGCTCGGTCGCGATCCGGCGCTCCACGATCCGCTCGCCCGGCTTCCAGCGGCCGCTGACGATCCCCTCCACGATGTGCTCGCGGATCTGCTCGCGCAGCGAGTGGACGACGGGGACGGTCATGGAAAGGCTCCTCCGGGAGTGCTCGACCCTACGACAATACGGCGGTGCCCCCGCCCGGACCCACATCCGGACGGGGACACCGCTGGTGAGGCTCGTTACGTTGCCTTACAGGCCGAGGTCCACCTCGAACTCGCCGGCCTCCAGGATCGCCTTGACGGCGCTCAGGTAGCGGGCGGCGTCGGCGCCGTCCACCAGGCGGTGGTCGTACGACAGCGACAGGTAGGTCATGTCGCGGACGCCGATGACCGTGCCCTCGGCCGTCTCGATGACCGCCGGACGCTTCACCGTGGCGCCGATGCCCAGGATGGCGACCTGGTTCGGCGGCACGATGACGGTGTCGAAGAGGGCACCGCGCGAGCCGGTGTTGCTGATGGTGAAGGTCGCGCCCGAGAGCTCGTCCGGCGTGATCTTCGAGGCGCGGACCTTGCCCGCCAGGTCCGCCGTGGCCTTGGAGATGCCGGCGATGTTCAGGTCGCCCGCGCCCTTGATGACCGGGGTCATCAGGCCCTTCTCGGAGTCCACCGCGATACCGATGTTCTCGGTGTCGAAGTAGGTGATCGTGCCCTCGTCCTCGTTGATCCGGGCGTTGATGACCGGGTGGGCCTTCAGCGCCTGGGCCGCCGCCTTCACGAAGAACGGCATCGGGGAGAGCTTGACGCCCTCGCGCGCGGCGAAGGAGTCCTTGGCGCGGCCGCGCAGCTTCATCAGCTTGGTGATGTCCACCTCGACGACCGAGGTGAGCTGCGCCTGGCCGTGCAGCGCCTTCATCATGTTGTCGCCGATGACCTTGCGCATGCGGGTCATCTTGACGGTCTGGCCGCGCAGCGGGGAGACCTCCAGGGCCGGAGCCTTCGCGGCGGCCGGAGCGGCGGCGGGGGCCGGGGCCGGGGCGGCCTTCTTGGCCTCGGCGGCCGCGAGGACGTCCTGCTTGCGGATGCGGCCGCCGACGCCGGAGCCCTTGACCGACGCCAGGTCGACGCCGTTCTCGGTGGCGAGCTTGCGCACCAGCGGGGTCACGTACGCGCCGTCCTCCGCCGGGGCGGCGGCCGGGGCCGGAGCGGCCGGGACCGGGGTGACCACGGCCGGGGCGATCGACGGCGCGGCCGGGGCGACCGGAGCCGGAGCGGCGACCGGGGCGGCGGGCGCGACCGGGGCCGGGGCGGGCGCCGGAGCCGCGGGGGCGGCCGGAGCCGGAGCCGGGGCGGCGGGCGCGGCCGGAGCGGCGGCGGCCGGGGCGGCACCCGCGGCGCCGATGACGGCCAGCTTGGCGCCGACCTCGGCGGTCTCGTCCTCGGCGACCACGATCTCCAGGAGCACGCCGGAGGCGGGCGCCGGGATCTCGGTGTCGACCTTGTCCGTCGAGACCTCCAGCAGCGGCTCGTCGGCCTCGACGGTCTCGCCGACCGACTTCAGCCAGCGGGTGACGGTGCCCTCGGTGACGGACTCGCCCAGCGCGGGCAGCACGACGTCCGTGCCGGTGGCGCCACCGGCCGGGGCCGCGGGGGCCTCGGCGGCGGGGGCCGGGGTGACGGTGCCCTCGGCGACCGGCGCCGGAGCGGCCGGAGCCTCGGCGGCGGGGGCCGGAGCGGCCTCGGCGGCGGGCGCCTCGGCGGCGGCCGGGGCACCGGTGCCGTCGTCGATGATGGCCAGCTCGGCGCCGACCTCGACGGTCTCGTCCTCGGCGACCTTGATGGAGGCCAGGATGCCGGAGGCGGGAGCGGGGATCTCGGTGTCGACCTTGTCGGTCGACACCTCCAGCAGCGGCTCGTCCGCCTCGACGCGCTCGCCCTCGGCCTTGAGCCAGCGGGTGACGGTGCCCTCGGTGACGCTCTCGCCGAGCGCCGGCAGGGTTACGGAAACCGACATGGTTTCAGTTGCTCCTAACGAATTGCGGAAGTTGGTCGTCGCGCCCTGTGAGTGACGTGAGCGTCAGTCGTGGGAGTGCAGAGGCTTGCCGGCCAGGGCCAGGTGGGCCTCGCCGAGCGCCTCGTTCTGCGTCGGGTGGGCGTGGATGAGCTGCGCGACCTCGGCCGGCAGCGCCTCCCAGTTGTAGATCAGCTGCGCTTCGCCGACCTGCTCGCCCATGCGGTCACCGACCATGTGGACGCCGACCACGGCACCGTCCTTGACCTGGACGAGCTTGATCTCGCCCGCGGTCTTCAGGATCTTGCTCTTGCCGTTGCCCGCGAGGTTGTACTTGAGGGCCACGACCTTGTCCGCGCCGTAGATCTCCTTGGCCTTGGCCTCGGTGATGCCGACGGAGGCGACCTCGGGGTGGCAGTACGTCACCCGCGGCACGCCGTCGTAGTCGATCGGAACGGCCTTCAGACCGGCCAGCCGCTCCGCGACGAGGATGCCCTCGGCGAAGCCGACGTGCGCGAGCTGGAGGGTCGGGACCAGGTCGCCGACGGCGGAGATCGTGGGCACGTTGGTGCGCATGTACTCGTCGACCAGGACGTAGCCGCGGTCCATCGCGACGCCCTGCTCCTCGTAGCCGAGGCCGGCCGAGACCGGGCCGCGGCCGATGGCGACGAGCAGCACCTCGGCCTCGAAGGTCTTGCCGTCGGCGAGGGTGACCTTCACGCCGTTCTCGGTGTACTCGGCGCCCTGGAAGAACGTGCCGAGGTTGAACTTGATGCCCCGCTTGCGGAAGGCGCGCTCCAGCAGCTTCGAGCTGTTCTCGTCCTCGACCGGGACGAGGTGCTTCATGCCCTCGATGACCGTGACGTCGGTGCCGAAGGACTTCCACGCGGAGGCGAACTCCACGCCGATCACACCGCCGCCGAGGATGATGGCGGACTGCGGCACACGGTCCAGGGTGAGGGCGTGGTCCGAGGTGATGATCCGGTTGCCGTCGATCTCCAGGCCCGGCAGGGACTTCGGCACGGAACCGGTCGCGAGCAGGACGTGGCGGCCCTCGACCCGGCGGCCGTCGACGTCGACGGAGGTCGGGGAGGACAGGCGGCCGGTGCCCTCGATGTAGGTGACCTTGCGGGAGGCGACGAGTCCCTGGAGGCCCTTGTACAGGCCCGAGATCACGTCGTCCTTGTACTGGTGCACGGCCTTGATGTCGATGCCCTCGAAGGTGGCCTTGACACCGAACTGCTCCGCCTCGCGCGCCTGGTCGGCGACCTCGCCGGCGTGGAGCAGGGCCTTCGTCGGGATGCAGCCGTTGTGCAGGCAGGTGCCGCCGAGCTTGTTCTTCTCGATGAGTGCGACGTCCAGGCCCAGCTGGGCTCCGCGCAGCGCCGCGGCGTAACCGCCGCTACCGCCGCCGAGGATCACTAGGTCGAAAACGGTGCTGGCGTCGTTCGCCACGTCACGTCCTCCATGCATGTGCGCTCGTCGCCCGTCTTCGGTGACGGGGCGGCGGCTGGTGTCCGGCCGCATGTCTGTCGGCCCTGTGGTGGGGGCCCTGTCCTGCCGAGAACCCATCTTCGCACTTGTTGGCGGGTGGCGGGACGCGGGGCCGGTGGATGAGACCGGCCGATCGTCCGTACGGCCGTCCGCGAACGGGGACGTACGTGCGGATTTCGTCACGGGCGAACAACGGGGGAAGGCCCCGGAGCCGAGGCTTCCGGGGCCTTCCCCCACGTCCGCGTCACGTGTCCGTCACGCGGGCGCCGGCGCTCAGAGCTCGCCGGCCGCCGTCAGCTCCGCGAGGCGGACCAGGGTGCGGACCGAGGAGCCGGTGCCGCCCTTGGGGGTGTAGCCGTACGGGGCGCCCTCGTGGAAGGCCGGGCCCGCGATGTCCAGGTGGGCCCAGGTGATGCCCTCGCCCACGAACTCCTGGAGGAAGAGGCCGGCCACCAGGCCGCCGCCCATCCGCTCGCCCATGTTCGCCATGTCGGCGGTGGGGGAGTCCATGCCCTTGCGCAGGTCCGCCGGGAGCGGCATCGGCCAGGACTGCTCGCCGACCTCGTCCGCGATGCCGTGCAGGGCGGTGCGGAAGTCGTCGTCGTTGGCCATGATGCCGAAGGTGCGGCTGCCCAGCGCCAGCATCATGGCGCCGGTCAGGGTCGCCACGTCGACGATCGCGTCCGGGGTCTCCTCCGAGGCGCGGGTCAGCGCGTCGGCGAGGACGAGCCGGCCCTCGGCGTCGGTGTTGAGGACCTCGACGGTCTTGCCGCTGTACATGCGCAGCACGTCACCCGGGCGGGTGGCGGAGCCGGACGGCATGTTCTCGGCGAGGGCGAGCCACGCCGTGACGTTGACCTCCAGGCCCAGGCGGGCCGCGGCGACGACGGCGGCGAAGACGGCGGCGGCGCCGCTCATGTCGCACTTCATCGTCTCGTTGTGGCCGGCCGGCTTGAGGGAGATGCCGCCCGAGTCGTAGGTGATGCCCTTGCCGACCAGGGCCAGGGACTTCTCCGCCTTCGGGTGGGTGTAGGCGACCTTGACCAGGCGCGGCGGGTTCTCCGAGCCGGCGCCGACGCCGAGGATGCCGCCGTAGCCGCCCTTGGCGAGCGCCTTCTCGTCGAGGACCTGGACCTTCAGCCCGTGCTCCTTGCCGGCGGTCTGCGCGAGCGCGGCGAAGGCGGCCGGGGTCAGGTCGTTCGGCGGGGTGTTGATCAGGTCGCGGGCGCGGTTGATCTCCTCGGCCACGGCCAGGGCGCGCTCCGCGGCGGCCTTGTGGGCCTTGTCGCGCGGCTTGGCGCCGAGCAGCGCCACCTCGGCGAGCGGCTTCTTGGCGTCCTTGCCGGTCGCCCGCTCCTTGTAGACGTCGAAGGAGTACGCGCCCAGCAGCGCGCCCTCCGCGACGGCGCCCGCCTCCTCGGCGGTGCCGGCGGGCAGCGCGAACGCGGCCTTCTTCGAGCCGAACAGGGCGCGGGAGGCGGTGCCGGCGGCCCGGCGCAGGGTCTCGGTGTCGTACGGCTCGCCGTCCTCGGGGGCGGAACCGAGGCCGACGGCCAGGACGACGGGGGCCTTCAGCCCGGCGGGCGCGGGCAGCTTGGTCGCCTCACCCTCGGCACCGGAGGCGCCCAGGGTCTCCAGGACGGCGGCGAGCCGACCGTCGAACGCCTTGTCGACGGCCTCGGCGCCGGGGGCGACGACCAGCGCCTTCCCGGACTTCGCGACGCCGACGACGAGGGCGTCGGCACGCAGCGTCGCCGCTCCGGCAGTGCTGAGAGTGAGAGCAGTCACGGTGGTGAATTCTCGCTTCCATTGAGTTCTGTGGCGGTCGAGGGATGGGCCGACCGAGCCCGCCGCATCGTATTTCGGCCCGATGAGCGCCGAGAACGAGCCTACGCTCGCTCACCCCGTTCGCTCACCGCGGCGTCGGTTCACTCATCCGTGGTGTCTCTTTCATGTTTGTCCTTCCGGCTCCGGCAGCGGCGCCACACTCGCCTCATCCGAACGAGCGAGGCGCACCCGTCCTCGCGACATCTCCACAGGTCCCCTCGCACCCCGGGACCTGCCGAGGGGGGACACCACACCATGCACGCCCAGAGATCCCGCACGCCCGCGGCCGCGCCGAGGAAGGCCGGAAACGGCGGTGCGCCCCGCCGCGCCGCCCGCACCGCCGGAGTCCTCGCCGCCGCCGCGCTCCTCGCCACCGTCGTCCCGTCCGCCCAGGCCGCCACGGCCCCCGCGCCCCGGATCGACCTCACCGTCCTCGTCGTCGACGACGGCGGCAGCGCCGTCGAGGCGATCACCGCCGAGCTGAAGGGCTCCGGCGTCCCGTACCGCACGGTCGACCTGAACGACCCCGGCCGCCCCGTCCTCACCCCCGCCTTCCTCAGCGACACCGTCGGCGGCCGGCCCCGCGCCCGGTACCAGGGCGTCGTCCTGCCCCACGAGGCCGCCTTCGGCCCCGACTCGGCCGAGCACACCGCCCTCCAGGCGTACGAGCGGACCTTCGGCATCCCGCAGGTCGACGCCTACACCTGGGCCCACCCCGGCGTCGGCCTCGACTACACCTCCGACGGCGGCTGGTCCGGCGTCCTCGACGGCGCCACCGCCGGCGTCACCCCCGCCGGGAGGGCCGGCCCCTTCGGCTACCTCGCCGGCGCCCTCGCCTTCGAGGACAACGACCCCGCGATCGCCGAGAGCTACGGCTACGCGGGCCGCCCCCGCCCCGGCTACACCAGCTACCTCGACCTGCCCGACGGCGCCGGCGGCCGGGCCAGCCTGATCGGCGAGTACACCGCAGACGGCCGCCGCGAACTCGTCGTCACCTTCGCCTACAACCAGTACCAGCGGCAGTTCCGCGCCCTCGCCCGCGGCATCGTCGAATGGCTCACCCAGGGCATCCACCTCGGCCGCAGCCGCAACTACCTCTCCGTCCACGTCGACGACGTCCTCGCCCCCGACGCCCGCTGGGACACCGTCCGCGACTGCACCCCCGGCGACCTCGACTGCGTCGGCGGCGGCGAGACCGAGAACCCCATCCGGATGACCGCCGACGACGCCGCCCGCGCCGCCGCCTGGCAGCGGGAGTCCGGCTTCACCCTCGACATGGTCTACAACGGCGGCCAGGGCGAGCAGTGGAAGGCCGAGCACGGCGGCACCGACCCGCTCGCCGCCCGGCTGATCGCCGACCGCGCCCGCTACCGCTGGGTCAACCACACCTACACCCACCCCTACCTCGGCTGCGTCCAGGACGACACCACCGTCCCCTGGCAGTGCGCGAAGGACGCCTCCGGCGCCACCCGCTGGGTCGGCCGCGCCGAACTCTCCGCCCAGATCCGCGACAACCTCACCTGGGCCGCCAGCAAGGGCGTCTCCGTCGACCGCTCCGAACTCGTCACCGGCGAGCACTCCGGCCTCAGGACCCTGCCCCAGCAGCCCGCCGACAACCCCCACCTCGCCGGCGCCCTCGCCGACAACGGCGTCAAGTGGACGGGCAGCGACAACTCCCGCGAACCCGCCCAGCGCGCCGTCGGCGCCGCGAAGACCGTCCCCCGGCACCCCATGAACGTGTACTACAACGTGGGCACCGCCGCCGAGATGGCCGACGAGTACAACTGGATCTACACCTCCCGCGCCGACGGCGGCAGCGGCGCCTGCGAGTCGAACCCGGCCTCCACCTGCCTGCCCGCGCCCCTCGACACGGCCACCGGCTACGCCTCGTACATCGTCCCGAGGGAAGCCCGCACCGCCCTCTCCCACGTGCTGGGCAACGACCCCCGGCCGCACTACGTCCACCAGTCCAACCTGGCCGAGGAGCGCCTCCTCTACCCGGTCCTCGACAAGGTCCTGGCCGACTACCGGGCCCTCTTCGCCGCCGACACCCCGCTGGAGAACCCCCGCCAGAAGGAGGCCGGCGCCGAACTGGAGCGCCGCGCCGCCTGGGACGCCGCCCTCGCCGCCGGCAAGGTCACCGCCTACCGGATCGGCACCGCCGTCACCGTCCAGGCCCCCGCCGGCGTCCAGATCCCGCTCACCGCGCCCGACGGCACCCGCAAGCGGCTCCTCCTCGGCACCACCGCCTTCGGCACCGCCTACGCCGGCGCCCGCTCCGCCTGGACCGCGCCCGAACTGCTCCAGACCGCCGTCACACTCCAGCTCCCGACCGCCTGACCAGCAGCAAGCACGTTCTGGGGGGAACGCACATGCCGAGCCGCGGCCGCCATGTCACCATGCTCACCGAAGGCACCTACCCGCACGTTCACGGCGGCGTCAGCACCTGGTGCGACCAACTCGTCCGGGGCATGCCCGACGTCACCTTCGAGATCCTCGCCCTCACCGGCAGCGGCCGCGAACCCGTCACCTGGGAGCTGCCGCCCAACATCGCCCGGCACACCGCCTTCCCCCTCTGGGGCCACCCGAGGGGACCGGCCGCGCCCCGCCGCGCGCGCCGCTCCCCCCGGGGGCGCGACCGCCGCCGCTTCCTCGCCGCCTACGAGCACGTCCTGCTCGCCCTCCTCGACCCGGACGCCGGCCACGACCTCGCCCCCGGCCTGTACGAACTCGCCGCCCTCGCCCGCGACGGCCGGCTCACCCCCGCGCTGCGCTCCGAGGCCGCCCTCCGCTCCCTCATGTGGATCTGGACCATGCCCCACCTGCCGACGCGCGCGGCCCGCCCCACCGTCGACGACGCCCTCACCGCCACCGACCTCCTCGAACACGCCCTGCGGCCGCTCGGCGCCCGGATAGCCGACGGCAGCGTGGCCCACGCCGTCTCCAGCGGCCTCGCCACCCTGCCCGCGCTCGCCGCCCAGCACTTCGAAGGCGTGCCCTTCCTCCTCACCGAGCACGGCATCTACCTCCGCGAGCGCTACCTCGGCTACCGCACCGAGACCCAGCGCTGGCCCGTCAAGGCCCTCATGCTCGCCTTCTACCGCGAGCTGAACTCCCTCGGCTACCGGCAGGCCGACCTCATCACCCCCTGCAACCAGTACAACCGGCGCTGGGAGGAGCGCGGCGGCGCCCCCGCCGACCGCATCCGCACCGTCTACAACGGCGTCGACCCCGCCCGCTTCCCCGAGGCGGGACCCGAGCCCGCGGTGCCCACCCTCAGCTGGTGCGGCCGGATCGACCCCATCAAGGACCTGGAGACCCTCCTGCGGGCCTACGCGATCAACCGCGCCGAACTCCCCGAGCTCCGCCTGCGCCTCTTCGGCCCCGTCCCCGCCGGGAACGAGGACTACCGCACCCGCCTGGAGAAGCTCGCCGCCGAACTCGGCGTCGCCGACGGCGTCACCTTCGAGGGCCGGGTCTCCGACGTGCCCTCCGCCTACGCCGCCGGCAGCGTCGTCATGCTCTCCTCGATCAGCGAGGGCTTCCCCTTCTCCCTCATCGAGGCCATGTCCTGCGGCCGGGCCACCGTCTCCACCGACGTCGGCGGGGTCCGGGAGGCGGTCGGCGACACCGGCGTCGTCGTCCCGCCCCGCGAACCCGCCGTCATGGCCGCCGCCGTCTCCGCCCTGCTGCGCGACGGCGCCCGCCGCGCCGAACTCGGCCGCCGGGCCCGGCAGCGCGTCATCGACGAGTTCACCCTGCACCGCTCGGTCGACGGCTTCCGCCGCATCTACCGCGAACTCGCCGCGCCCACCGGCCCGGCCACCCCCGCCGAGCCCCCGCTCCGCGTCAGCATCCCGTCCCCCCGCCGCCTCGCGGCCCGCGTCCCGGAAGGCACCCCGGCATGAGCGGCTCCCTCTGGCTGAAACCCCCGGCCGCCACCCCGCCGCTGCCGGCCCCGCCCCGCCCCCGGCGGCGGCCCACCGCCCCGGCCCCCGACGGTACCGCCCCCGACACCCCCTCACCTGACGGCGGCTCACCCGTCGGCACCGCCCCCGACCCGCTCGACGAACTCGCCGACCGGCTCGACGACTTCGTCGCCGCCGCCGTCCACCCCGACGAGGTCGCCGCCCTCCTGGAATCCGACGGGATGACCGACGACCACATCCGCCTCTCCTACGGAAGGAACGATTCCTTCGCCCTCGCGGAGGACCTCTACGCCCGCGTCGAACGGCGCCACCCCGCCCCCGCCCCGACCGGACCCGCTGCCCCCGCCGCCTCCGCCGAGGGGCTCGCCGCCTGCCTGCTGCGCGGCCTCCTCTTCGCCCTCCCCGGCCTCGCCCACGTCCTCGCCGGACCCCTCCTCGCCGGACAGCCCGGCCGGTACGGACTGCCCGCCGGGACCGTCCCGCTGCTCGCCGGAGCCGTCACCGGCTGGACGTGGAACCAGGTCCTCTCCCACCGCGCCCACACCTGGCTCGGCCTCGGCGACCGGCCCGCCGCCGCCCGCGCCCTGCTCACCGGCGCCCCGGCCGGCGCCCTCGCCGGCACCGCCGCCGCCCTCGCGGCCGCCACCGGCGGCGAAGGCCCCGCCGTCGTCTTCGCCGCCGGACAGGCGCTCTACCTCGCCGCCGCCACCGTCCTCCTCGTCCTCGGCCGCGAACGGGCCCTGCTCACCGCCCTGCTGCCGCTCCTCGGCGCCCTCCCCGCCCTCCGCTGGGACCTCCCCGACCCGCTCCGCGCCGCCCTGCCCGCCCTCTCGCTCGCCGCCGCCGTCCTCGCCGCCGCCCGCGCCCTGCGCCCCGGCACCGCGCGCGGCGCCGCCGGACGCGGCGGACCCCCGCTCGCGGACTCCGTCCCGTACGGCCTCTTCGGCCTCGGCAGCGGCCTCCTCGTGCTGCACACCGGCCTCGGCACCACCCTGGCCGCCGGCGCCGGCACGGTCGTCGCGCTCACCCTCTCCATGGGCCCCGCCGAATGGCTCCTGCACCGCTTCCGCCGCGGCAGCCTCACCCGGCTGCGCACCCTCACCACCGCCCGCGCCTTCCGCCGGGCCGCCACCGGCACCCTGGTCCTCTGCCTCGGCGCCTATCTGACCGTGCTGCTCCTGCTCGCCCTCGCCGCGGCCCCGCTGGGACCCGGCGACCCCCGGCCCGACCCGGCCCGGCTGCTGACCCTGCTCCTGGTCGGCACCGTCCTCTGGCTGGGACTGCTGCTCCAGTCCTTCGGCGCCGTCCTCGGCGCGGCCGCCGTCTGCCTCCTCGCCGCCGCCGCGCAGACCCTCGACCCGGCGGCCGGAGCGCTCGCCGCCGGGGGAGCGGCGGCCGCGCTGGCCGTCCTCAGCCGTGTTCTGCTGGTACGACCGACCGCCCACCGCCCCTAGGGGGAGCCCCACCGTGTCCCGTTCCCTCCTGGTGCCGTTCTACGAGCACCCCGCCGACCGGCCCGAGGCGTGGGCGGCCCTCACCGGGGCGGCCCCGTCCCTGCACGGCGTGATCCTCAACCCGGCCGACGGCGCGGGCGAGGCCCCCGACCCGGCCTTCGCCGAGGCCGCCGACCGGCTGCGCGCCGCCGGCGTCCGCGTCCTGGGCTACGCCGACACCGCCTACGGCCGCCGCCCGCACGCCGAGGTCGTCGCCGACCTGCTCCGCCACCGCGACTGGTACGGGGCGGACGGCGCCTTCCTCGACCAGGTCTCCACCGCGCCCGCCGCCCTGCCGCACTACCGGCGGCTCGCGGTCGCGGCCCGCGCCGCCGGGGCCGCCACCCTGGTCCTCAACCACGGCGCCCACCCCGACCCCGGCTACGAGGAACTCGCCGACCTCCTCGTCACCTTCGAGGGCCCGTGGGACGCCTACCGCACCCTCGACCTGCCGGTGGCCCCGCACTACTGCCACCTCGTCTACGCCGCCCCGCCCGGCTTCCGCCCCGCCACCGACGTCCACTGCGCCGTCCCCGGCACCGGCGCCCACCCCTGGGGCACCCTGCCGCACTTCCCGGAGCCCGCCCGGTGAGACGCCTCCTCCCGCCCCTCCTCGCCGCCCTGCTGCTGCTCGCCACCGCCTGCGCGGGCCCGCCCGCCCCCGACCCCAAGCCGTCGCCGGACGGCGGGCACTGGCGGCCCGCCCCCGGCCTCGCCTGGCAGTGGCAGCTCAGCGGACGCCTCGACCCCGCGGTCGACGTCCCCGTCTACGACATCGACGGCTTCGACCACCCCGCCGCCACCGTCGCAGACCTGCACCGGCGCGGCCGGAAGGTGATCTGCTACCTCTCCACCGGCGCCTGGGAGGAGTTCCGCCCCGACGCCGACCGCTTCCCCGAGGCCGTCCTCGGCGAGGGCAACGGCTGGGAGGGCGAGCGGTGGCTCGACATCCGCCGCACCGACGTCCTCGAACCCCTGATGGCGAAGCGCCTCGACATGTGCCGCGACAAGGGCTTCGACGCGGTGGAGCCCGACAACATGGACGGCTACCGCAACCGCACCGGCTTCCCCCTCACCGCCGCCGACCAGCTCCGCTACCACCGCCTGATCGCCCGCCTCGCCCACGACCGGGGCCTCGCCGTCGGCCTCAAGAACGACCTCGACCAGATCCCGCAGCTCCTGCCCGACGTCGACTTCGCGGTCAACGAGCAGTGCGCCCAGTACGCCGAGTGCGACCGCCTCGCCCCCTTCGTCGCCGCCGGCAAGGCCGTCTTCCACGCCGAGTACGAACTGCCCACCGCCCGCTTCTGCCCGCACGCCCGCGAACTGGGCCTCTCCTCCATGCTCAAGCGGTACGAGCTCGACGCCTGGCGCCGCCCCTGCTAGGGCGTGTCCGGAAAGTCTCGCCTGGCCCGCGACGCCCGGCACGCACTCTCGCCGCACCGGCCGAAATCCCCAGTACATCCAGTACGGGGGATCACGGCCGGCACGCCGAGAGCACGCACCGGACGCCGCGGACCGCGCCCTCCGGGCGCACGGCGAGACTTTCCGGACACGACCTAGGTCGTGCCCGGCTCAGCCCAGCGTCAGCGCGAGCAGGACCGTGGTGGCGGCGGCCTCCGCCAGCGCGCCGAAGACGTCGCCGGTGACACCGCCGAAGCGGCGGACGCAGCGGCGCAGCAGCAGGGCGGCGGCGGCCAGGCCGGCGCCGGCGGCGAGGACCGCGCGGACGGCGTCGTACGGGGAGAGCAGCAGGCCCGCGGCGGCGGCGGCCAGCAGGACGGCGGCGGTGGCGAGGGTCGCCGCGCGGACCGGGACGGTGGCCGCGACGATCGCGCCGAGCCCCTCGGGCCGGGCGGCCGGGACACCGTGCCGGGAGGCGTGGGTGAGGGCGAGCCGGGCGACGGTGGCGGCCAGGACGACGCCGAGCGCGCCGCGCGCCCACCCGGCCCCGTACAGCTCGGACACGGCGGCGACCTGGGCGAGCAGGGCGAGGACCAGGGAGATGACGCCGAAGGGGCCGATGTCGGACTGCTTCATGATGCGCAGCGCGTCCTCGGCGGGCTTGGCGCTGCCGAGGCCGTCGGCGGTGTCGGCGAGGCCGTCGAGGTGCAGGCCCCGGGTGAGCAGGGCGGGGACGGCGACGGAGACGACGGCGGCGACCAGCGGCCCGGAGCCGAGCGGGAGGAGGACCCCGCCGGCCGCGGCGGCGGTCAGGCCGACGGCGAGCCCGGCGAGCGGGGCGCAGAGCATGCCGGCGCGCGCCGCGTCCCGGTCCCAGCGGGTGATGCGGGCGGGGAACACGGTGAGGGTGCCGAAGGCGAAACGCAGGCCGTCCATCCGGGCAGGGTAATCGCCGTGACCGGACGGTAGATTGCCAGGAAAGGGACTTGTCGGGCGTATCGGAACGGGGTGGCATGGGTCACTGGTTCTCCCGCAACATCGTCGAGCCGGGCAAGCTCCCGATGCTCCTGGCCCTGGCCTCCTTCGTTCTGACCTTCCTGGTCACCCGCACCGTCACCCGGCTCATCCGGGCCGGGAAGGGACCCTTCCGCAACGTCTCCTCCGGCGGGCTCCACATCCATCACGTCGTGCCCGGCGTGGTCCTCACCGTCCTCGGCGGCTTCGGCGCGGTCGCCAGCGGCCGGCACGGCGCCGGGGCCGCCGCCTTCGCCGTGGTCTTCGGCGTCGGCGCCGGACTCGTCCTCGACGAGTTCGCGCTGATCCTCCACCTCGACGACGTGTACTGGTCGGAGGAGGGCCGCCAGAGCGTCGAGGTCGTCGTCCTCACCGCCGCCCTCATGCTCCTCGCGCTCAGCGGCTTCTCCCCGCTCGGCGTCGACGACATGACCTCCGGCGAGCGCGCCGACCGGACCACCTTCATCCTGACCCTGCTGCTCAACTTCCTCTTCGCCCTGGTCACCCTCGTCAAGGGCAAGCTCCGGATGGCCCTGATCGGCGTCTTCGTGCCCTTCGTGGCCCTCGTCGGCGCCGTCCGGCTGGCCCGCCCCGGCTCCTGGTGGGCCCGCCGCCTCTACCGCCGCCGCCCCCGCGCGCGGGCCCGCTCCCGGCTGCGCGCGTACCGCCACGACAAGCGGTGGACCCGGCTGCGGCGGCGCTTTCAGGACCTGATCGGCGGCTTCCAGGAGCGGGTGCCCGGCCGCGGCTCCACCCCGTCCTGACCCCGCTCCCGCCACCGGACGACCGCCATCAGCACCAGCACGCCCGCGATGGCCGCCAGGTGCTCCTTCCCCGCCAGGTTCGGCTTGATCACCACCTCGACGACCATCGCGAGGACGACCGCCGAGCCCGTCGCGTACGCCCGGTACCGCCAGCAGACGTAGACGGCGAGGCCCACCACCGCCGCCGACGGGCCGGTGTCCACCACCAGGGCGTCCGAGGCGGGCAGCCCCAGCGGCGAGTCCGGGCCCAGGGCGATGCCCACGCGCGCGTACAGCGTCCCCGCCAGCGTCGCCAGATAGGCCACCCCCAGGGTCCGCCACCGGCCCAGGCAGATCTCGGCGATCCCGAAGACCAGCAGGACCTGCGCGAGCGCGCCCCACACCGGCAGGTCGAGCGCCGGCACGAACAGCGAGAGCGGGGTGCGCAGCAGCGACAGCCAGAGCGGGTCCTCGGCCCGCACCGAGCCGATCGCCTGCACCGGCCCGTACCCCCAGTCCTGGTTCTGCACGAGCTGGAAGAGCGAGGTGAGGCAGACGGCGGCCAGCGTCATCGGGACGGCCCGCCACCGCCGGGTGACCAGCGCGGTCCGCAGGGTGGTGCACAGCGGCCCCCACTCCCGGCCGGCCCAGGAGCGGACGGACCGGTTCAACGCCGGCCCGCCAGGTGTCTGCGGTGCAGCCACTTCGGCAGCCCGGGGGCCTCCAGGAAGCCTTCGGCGCGGCCCGCCGCGAGGCCGATGCGCAGCAGGTCCGCGCTCTTCTCGAACAGCATGAAACGGGGCTCCCAGATCGGTCGGTACTTGGCGTTGGCCCGGTACAGCGACTCGATCTGCCACCAGCGGGAGAAGAAGCCGAGCAGGGAGCGCCACAGCCTCAGGACCGGACCGGCGCCGAGCTTCGAGCCACGCTCGAAGACGGAGCGGAACATCGCGAAGTTCAGCGAGACCTGAGTGATCCCGATCTCCTTCGACCGCTGGAGGAGCTCGATCACCATGAACTCCATCAGCCCGTTCTCGGAGTCCCGGTCCCGGCGCATCAGGTCCAGCGAGAGCCCCTTCGGCCCCCACGGCACGAAGGAGAGCAGCGCCCGCAGCTCCCCGTCCCCGTCGGTGCACTCCAGCATCACGCAGCGCCCGTCGTCCGGGTCGCCGAGCCGGCCCAGGGCCATCGAGAAGCCCCGCTCGGTCGCCCCGTCCCGCCAGTCGTCCGCCTTGCGCAGCAGCGCGTCCATCTCGTCGGCGGGGATGTCCTCGTGGCGCCGGATCCGCACCCCGTACCCGGCCCGCTTCACCCGGTTGAACGCCTGCCGGACGGTGCGCATCGCCCGGCCCTCCAGGGTGAAGTCGGCCGTCTCCACGATCGCCTCGTCGCCCAGTTCGAGCGCGTCCAGGCCGTGCCGCCCGTAGATCACCCCGGCCTCCTCGCCCGCGCCCATGACCGCCGGGATCCAGCCGTGCTCCCGGGCCTCGGCCAGCCACGGCTCGATCGCCCCCGGCCACGCCTCGGGGTCGCCGATCGGATCCCCGGAGGCGAGCGAGACCCCGCCCACCACCCGGTAGGCGACGGCCGCCTTCTCGCTCGGCGAGAAGATCACGCTCTTCTCGCGGCGCAGTGCGAAGTAGCCGAGCGAGTCGCGGTCGCCGTGCTTGTCGAGCAGGGCCCGCAGCCGCCGCTCGTCCTCCGCGGTCAGCGGGTCCACCGCCCGCCGGGACCGGAAGGCGGCGAAGAGGACCGCGCACAGCAGCAGCGTGGACATCACGTTGATGACGACGTCCACCCAGCCCGGGGTGGTGATCGCGGGGAAGCGGCCGTCGTCGGTGGCCAGCGTGACCAGCCGCATCACGCCGTACCGCCAGCGCTCCAGGAAGCCGGCGTGGCCGGGGGCCGTGTTGGTGGCGGTGACCAGGAGGGCGGCCAGCAGCGAGGTGACGAGCAGGCCGCCGGCCGCGACGACCGCCGCCAGCCACGGGTTGGACCGGTCGCCCTTCGCGTAGAACTCCCTGCGGCCCAGCAGCAGGGCGGCGAAGAAGGCGGCGGTGAGGCCCAGCGAGATCCAGTTCTGCGGGTGCCGCCGGATCTCGGGAAGGATCATCACCACCGCGAAGAGCAGCAGGAACAGCCCGGCGAGCACCGTGTTCAGGATCCAGGCGGCCCGCTTGCGGCGGCGCATGGTGATCGCGAGGAAGAGGGTGAAGACGCCGGAGGCGAAGCCCGCGGTGAGCATGTACGGCGTGAAGTAGTCGTTCGCGTTGTGCCGGCGCAGGTCCTGCCCGAAGGAGACCCAGACGGCGCTCAGGAAATTGATGAACGTGACGACGCGGAGGTACCAGACGGCGAACGCGGCACCGCGCCGCGATCGTTCGGTGCCCCGGGGCGCTCCTTCGGCGGACAAACGGACCTCTCCCATGAAAAGCGATCATATGGGGCACTCCGGGCCGTGCGGCGACGCCGGAGACGGCCGCCCGCGCGTCGCGGACGGCCGCCCCCGGACCTCACCGATCGGAAGACGCCCTCCCCGTCACAGCACCTCGACCGCCGGGTCCGCCTCCTCGGCGGCCGGCTCGGGACGCTCGGGCAGCTCGGCGGCGAGCGCCGCCGCGGCCCGGACGAGGGGAAGCGCGAGCAGTGCCCCGGTTCCCTCACCCACATGGACGCCCTGGTCGAGCAGCGGGTTGAGCGCCATCCGGTCCAGCGCCTTCGCCTGCGCCGGCTCCCCGGACACCTGGCCCGCCAGCCACCAGTCCGGCGCCCGGAACGCCGCCCGCTGCGCCACCAGCGCACAGGCCGCGCCCACCACCCCGTCCAGCACCACCGGCATCCGCCGCACCGCGGCCTGGAGCAGGAAGCCCGTCATGGCCGCCAGGTCCGCCCCGCCGACCGCGCCGAGCAGCGCCAGCTGGTCGCCGAGGACCGGCCGGGCCCGCCGCAGCGCGTCCCGGACCGCCGCGCACTTGCGCATCCACGCCAGGTCGTCGATGCCGGCGCCGCCGCGCCCGGTCACCACCGAGGCGTCCGTCCCGCACAGCGCCGCGATCAGGGTGGCCGCCGCCGTCGTGCCGCCCACGCTCAGATCGCCAAGCACCACCAGATCGGTGCCCGAGTCGGCCTCCTCGTCGGCGAGCGCGATCCCGAGCCGGACCGCCGCCTCGGTCTCCTCCGGGGTCAGCGCGTCCTCGACGTCGATCCGGCCGCTGCCGCGCCGCACCCGGTGCCGCACCACGGCCTCCGGCAGCAGCTCCGGATCGCAGTCCAGACCCGCGTCCACCACCCGCACCGGCACGTCCATCGACCGCGCCAGCACGGCCACCGGGCTCTCCCCGTCCAGCACGGCCCGCGCCAGGAGGTGCCCGGTCCCGGCCGGCCGGCCCGACACGCCGAGCGCGGCGACGCCGTGGTCACCGGCGAAGAGGACGGCCTTCGGCTGCCCGATCGCCCGCACCCGCACCGCCGACTGGGCCGCGGAGAGCCACTCGCCCAGCTCGTCGAGGCGGCCGAGCGCGCCCGGCGGCACGACGAGCCGCTCCCGGCGCTCCTCGGCGTCGCGCCGGATCCCGCCGTCGGGGCGCTCGATCAGGTCGGAGAAGTCGTCGAGATTCAGGGGCTGCAGAGGGTCCATCGGAGGTTTCCGCCTTGTGACATCAGCGAGTTTCGGCACGGGCCATCGGGATCAGCACCCTACCCGCGCAGCACCAGCGGCTGACCGGCGACCACGACCACCACCTGCTCGCACTCGTCGGCGAAGGCCGCGTTCAGCCGCCCCAGCTCGTCCCGGAAGCGCCGCCCCGCCGCCGTCCCCGGCACCACCCCCGAACCCACCTCGTTGGTCACCGCCACCACCGTCCGCCGGGTCGCCCGCACCGCCGCCACCAGCTCCGCCGTCCGCTCCCGCAGCGCCGCACGGCCGCTCTCCTCCCACCGCGCGTCGTCCCAGGCGCCCACCCGGTCCATGGCGTCCGTCAGCCACAGCGACAGGCAGTCGACCAGCACCGCCGGACCGTCCCCGGCGAGCAGCGGCACCAGGTCGGTGGTCTCGGCGGTGCGCCAGGACGCGGGCCGCCGCTCCCGGTGCAGCCCGACCCGCTCCGCCCACTCCGCGTCCCCCTCGCGGGTGCCGCCGGTGGCCACGTACAGCACCTCGGGGAAGGTCTCCAGGCGCCGCTCGGCCTCCACCGACTTCCCCGACCGGGCCCCGCCGGTCACCAGCGTCCGGCGCGGCACCCGGGGCAGCTCGCGGTACTCGCCCGCGTACAGCACCGTCCCGTCCGGCACCGCCCGCGCCCCGGCCGCCGCCAGCCGCCGGTCCAGCTCGGCGCCGGCCGGCGCGTCGTGGTCGAGGTGGACGGCGACCACCTCGGTGTCCGGCCCCACCGCGCCGCTCGCCCGCAGCCGGGCCAGCGCCTCCGGGCGGCCCGTCACGTCCGCCGCCACCAGGTCGTACGGCCGCGGGTGGTGCTCCGGCAGCCCGGCCGGCGCCCCGCCGCGCGGCAGGTACAGCAGCCGCTCGCCCTCCGGCGAGACCACCTCGTAGCCGGTCCCGGGGGAGTCCATCGGCACCGCCCGCACCCGGTGCCCGCTGATCAGCGTCAGCTCCCGGCCGTCCGGCACCCGCCCGGCCGTCGGCAGCCCGGCCGGCAGCTCCACCGGCGGCCCGTCGTGCGGGGAGGTCAGCAGCACCTGCCGCACCCCCACCAGCGACCGCCCCGCGCGGGCCGCGGCGAGCGCCGCCCCCGGGGTGAGGTCGAGCAGCAGGGCCCCGTCCACGAGCAGCGCGGTCGCGGCCCGCGCGTGCGGGCCCCGGGAGCGCGCGCAGACGGCGCACGGGCAGTCGGGACGGGGGAGGCCGAGCGGGGCGCCGGTGCCGAGCAGAGTCAGTTCCACGTCCTGATCCTCCCGCGCCCCCGCGCGGGGTGCGCGCCCGGCTACGCTGCGGGCAGGAAACCGATCATCCCGTGAGCCCCAGGAGGCGGACATGGCGTGGACGTGGCGGTTCGAGAAGGCCGACGGCACGGAGGTCGTACCGGTGGTGACCCCGGAGGAGTTCCCCACCCAGGGAGACGCCGAGAGCTGGCTGGGCGAGCACTGGCGCGACCTCCTCGCGGGCGGCGCCGACCAGGTGGTGCTCTCCGAGGACGGGACGAAGATCTACGGCCCGATGTCGCTGGACGCGGAGGGCGCGGAGGCCTGACCGGGCGCCGCGCGGGAGGGGGCGGGGCCGCCGGGTCCCGCCCCCTCTGCCGTGCCCGGCCGGTCACATCTCGCCGAGCGTCACCCGCACCTGGTGGCTCTGGGTGCCCCGGGTGTACGTCAGGGGCACCTGGTCGCCCGGCTTCCGGGCCGCCAGGGACTCGGCGAGCGAGGTGATGGTGGTGATGTCGTCGTCCCCGAGCCGGGTGATGACGTCGCCGGCCCGCAGCCCCGCGCCGGCCGCCGCGCCGCCCGCCTCGACCTCCACCACCGCGACCCCGGCCGGCTCGTAGGAGTCGTCCAGGACGGTGCGGCCGGTGATGTCGAGGGCGGCCCTGCCCGAGTCGGTGACCTTGCCGTCCTTGATGATCTGGTCGGCGACGGTCCGCACCATCGAGGCGGGGATCGCGAAGCCGATGCCCGGCGCGGAGCCGCCGCCCAGCTGCGGGTCGGTGGCGGCCAGCGTCGGGATGCCGATGACCTTGCTGTCGAGGTCGACGAGGGCGCCGCCGCTGTTGCCGGGGTTGATGGCGGCCGAGGTCTGCACCATGTTCCCGATGGTGGCGCCGGTGCCGCCGCCGGTCCGGCCCTCGCTGACGGTGCGGCCGGTGGCGGAGACGATGCCCTGGGTGACGCTGCCGGAGAGCCCCAGCGGGGAGCCCATGGCCAGCACGATCTGCCCCATCGCGACCGCCGACGAGTCGCCGAACACGGCCGGCCTCAGCCCGCCGGGCACCGAGTCCAGCTTAAGCACCGCGAGGTCCTGCTCGGGGTAGGCGGCGACCAGCCGGGCGGCGACGGCCTGCCCGCCGGTGGCGGCGGTGACCTTGAAGGTCTTCTCCTGGCCGACCACGTGCGCGTTGGTGACGATGTGCCCCTGCCCGTCGTAGACGACGCCGGAGCCGAGGCCCTCCGCGGCGTCGATCTGCACCACGGACGGCAGGACGTTCTTGATGACGGCCTGGTAGTCGTCCTGGAGGTCGTTGGCGGCGCGGGCCGGGGCGGCCTGGGTGGACCGCTCGGGCGCGGCGGTGCCGGAGCCGTCGGAGCAGCCGGCGGTCAGCGCGGCGGCGCAGACCCCGGCGGCGAGGGGCAGGGCGAGGCGCCGGGCGCGGGAGCGGACGGGAGAGCCGTCCGGGTCCGGGGTACGGGAGACGTCCATGTCCGGAGTATCCGTTCCGCCCCCTGTGTCCGTCCCGGTGGGCACCGCCGATCAGGCGTACGGCCCCGGCCGCCCGCAGGCGGGTGTGCCGGACGGCGGACGGGGCAGGGGTACGGGCCGGGAGCAGGTGCCACGCGAAGAGGCCGGCGCGCCGCACCGGCGCACCGGCCTCCCGCCGTGCTCGTTCCCTCTTCCGGATTCAGCCCCGCACGCCGCACAGGTGCAGCAGCGCCGCCACCCGCCGGTACGGATCCGTCCGGCCCGCCCGCTCCTCGGCGGCCAGCAGCCGCTCCAGCTCCTCGGCGGCGGGCAGCCCCGCCTCCGCCGGGACGCCGTCGGTGAAGACCCGCACCCCGTACCAGGCGTCCAGCGGCGCGGCGATCCCGGCCAGCGTCGCCGTCAGCGACTCCAGCCGGTCGGCCCGCACCTTCACCCCGTCGTCGTCCTGGTAGACGTCCGACTCGAAGCCGGCCAGCGCGCCCGTCCAGTCCCCGGCGAGCCCCGGCCGCATGGCGAGGGCGTCCGCGTTCCGCACGACCAGGGAGAGCAGGCCGCCGGGGGCCAGCATCCGGGCCAGCCCCGCCAGCAGCGCGTCCGGCTCGTCGGCGTACATCAGCACCCCGTGGCACAGCACCACGTCGAAGCTGCCCGGCAGGAAGTGGACGCCGGTCTCGCGGCCGTCGCCCTCGATCAGCCGGACCCGCTCGCGGATCCCGGCGGGCTCCGTCGACAGCGACTCCCGGGCCGTCTTCAGCAGCTCGGGATCGGCCTCCAGGCCGGTCACCGTGTGCCCGGCCCGGGCGAGGCGCAGCGCCTGCGTACCGGCGCCCATCCCCGCGTCGAGGATCCGCAGCCGCTGGCCCACCGGGTAGCGGCCGGTGATCCGCTCGTCGAGCTGACGCGCGACGATCTCCTGCCGGATGGTGTCCCGGAGCCCGCCGTGACCGGTGGGCCAGTGGGCGACGGCGGGCAGCACGGGGCCGCCCGTCCCGGCGGCGTCCGCACCGAAGGCGTGCGCGCCGGAGGCCGAGCCGTCCCCGGTCAGGGTCGCTCTCCGCGCTTGACCAGCGGCTTCGGCAGCCGCAGGCGGCGCATCTGGAGCGTGCGCATCAGGCCGTAGGCGATGGCGCCGCGCTTCGGCTCGTTCGGGAAGCGGACGGCCAGCTGCTTGCGCAGCCGGATCCAGATGCCGATCGAGTCGATGATGATCATCACGATCACGCCGAGCCAGAGCAGCAGCGAGATGTTCTGGAGCCCGCGGTTCGTGTTGCCGAACAGCGAGAGCACCAGGATGACCACGGCCATCGGCAGGAAGAACTCGGCGATGGTGAAGCGCGAGTCGACGAAATCGCGCACGAATCGGCGCACCGGACCCTTGTCGCGGGCCGGGAGATAACGCTCGTCGCCGCTGTTCAGCGCCTCGCGCTGACGGGTCAGGTCGGCCCGCCGCGCCTCACGCTGGCGCTTGGCGGCCTCCTTGCGGTCGAGCGGGACGGTCTGCGCTCGGCGGCGCTGTGACTGGGCCTCACTCCGCTTCGGGGTCGGGCGGCCCTTGGGGGCCTCGGGGTCGCGGGGCTGCTTGGAGAGGTCCGCCGTCACCTTCTCGGTGGGGGCCTTCTCATCCTTCGAACGGCTACGGAACACAAAACCCAAGCGTACGGGGTGGCAGGCATGGAACCCCAGTCCGGGAGGGAACGATCCGCTCACAGCCGGCGTCGTAGCCGGTACGCACACGAGGACGCGCGGGGCCGGAAGGGGGCCGCGCCGACGGTGGCGGGGGGTCTCCCGGAGACCGCCCTACTCCTTCGGCGGGAGGGATCACCGGCACCAGTCGTCCTTGGGGAGGAGCGCATCCTGCTCCGAACAGTGCGGTAATGGAAGCAGGGCCCGTAGGGTGGATCCTGCGTAGAGCCGGTGCCGAGTCCGTCAGAAGGGGGCGCGCGAAGCCCATGAGCGGTGTCATGAAGCGTATGGGGATGATCTTCCGCGCGAAGGCGAACAAGGCCCTTGACCGGGCCGAGGACCCGCGCGAGACCCTCGACTACTCCTATCAGAAGCAGCTGGAGCTGCTGCAGAAGGTCCGCCGGGGCGTCGCCGACGTCGCGACCTCCCGCAAGCGGCTGGAGCTCCAGCTCAACCAGCTCCAGGGCCAGTCGGCCAAGCTGGAGGACCAGGGCCGCAAGGCGCTGGCGCTCGGCCGCGAGGACCTCGCCCGCGAGGCCCTCTCCCGCCGCGCCGCGCTCCAGCAGCAGGTCAGCGACCTGGAGGTGCAGCACCAGACCCTCCAGGGCGAGGAGGAGAAGCTGACCCTCGCCGCGCAGCGGCTCCAGGCCAAGGTGGACGCCTTCCGCACCCGGAAGGAGACCATCAAGGCGACCTACACGGCGGCCCAGGCGCAGACCCGGATCGCCGAGTCCTTCTCGGGCATCTCCGAGGAGATGAGCGACGTCGGCCTCGCCATCCAGCGGGCCGAGGACAAGACCGCCCAGCTCCAGGCCCGGGCCGGCGCCATCGACGAGCTCCTCGCCTCCGGCGCGCTCGACGACCAGTCGGGCCTCGCCAAGGACGACATCCAGGCCGAACTGGACCGCCTCTCCGGCGGCACCGACGTCGAGCTGGAGCTCCAGCGCATGAAGGCCGAGCTGGCGGGCGGGCCCTCCGCCCAGCAGCAGGCCATCGAGGGCGGCCAGGCCGGCGCCCCGCAGCAGAACCAGCAGCAGTCCCACCCGCGCTTCGACAAGCAGTAGGAGCGCCCGCCGACCGGCAAGGACGCGTCATGATCGTACGGATCATGGGGGAGGGCCAGCGCGAGCTGGCCGACAGCCATCTCGCCGAGCTGGACCGGCTCGACGACGAACTGCTCGGCGAGACGGAATCGGGGGACGAGGAGGGGTTCCGCCGCACGCTCGGCGCCCTCCTCGACGCCGTCCGCCGCCTCGGGACACCGCTCCCGGACGACGTGCTCGCCCCGTCGGAGCTCATCCTGCCCGCCCCCGACGCCACCCTGGCGGAGGTCCGCCGCATGCTCTCGGACGACGGCCTGATCCCGGGGCAGTGACCGGACCCGCCCCGGAGCGGGGCGGTCCGCGTCCCCGGCCGTCCCCGCCCGGCGGCCCCCTCCCGGTTGCGGCGCCCCGCCGCGTACCGTTCCCTGGTGACTCTCACCGGACCGTCCGCGCCCGTCGCGCCCGCCGCCGGGATCGCCGCACGTCTGTGCGGGCGGTTCCGGGAGCATCCGCTCGCCTCCGACGCGCTGCTGGCGCTCGGCGTGCTCGTCGCGATGATCGCGGCGTCCTTCACCGACCCGCACGGCAGCGTCACCGGACCCACCTTCGGGGACCGCACGCCGACCCCGCTCGGCACGGTGATGATGACCGCCGCCGCGCTCGCCCTGGTGCTGCGCCGCCGCAGGCCGTTCGCGGTCCTCGCGGTCACCGGCTCGCTCAGCCTCGTCGAGCTGCTCGGCGAGAACCGGCCCGCGCCGGTCACCGTCAGCGCCGTCGTCGCCCTCTACACGGTCGCCTCCCGCACCGACCGCCCCACCACCTGGCGGGTCGGCCTCGCCACCATGACCGCGCTGGCCGCCGCCGCCATGGCCTTCGGCCCCACCCCCTGGTACGCGCAGGAGAACCTCGGCGTCTTCGCCTGGACCGGCATGGCCGCCGCCGCGGGCGACGCCGTCCGCAGCCGCCGGGCCTTCGTCGACGCCATCCGGGAGCGCGCCGAGCGGGCCGAGCGGACCCGCGAGGAGGAGGCCCGCCGCCGGGTCGCCGAGGAGCGGCTGCGGATCGCCCGCGACCTCCACGACGTCGTCGCCCACCACATCGCCCTGGTCAACGTCCAGGCCGGCGTCGCCGCCCACGTCATGGACCGCCGCCCCGACCAGGCCAAGGAGGCCCTCGCGCACGTCCGCGAGGCCAGCCGCTCCGCCCTCGACGAGCTCCGCGCCACCGTCGGCCTGCTGCGTCAGTCCGGCGACCCGGAGGCCCCCACCGAACCCGTCTCCGGACTCGCCGTCCTCGACGGACTCCTCGACGGCTTCCGCAAGGCCGGCCTGCCGGTCTCGCTGGCCCGCGCCGACGGCGGCCGGCCGCTGCCGTCGGCCGTGGACCTGGCGGCGTACCGGATCGTGCAGGAGGCCCTCACCAACGTCCGCAAGCACGCCGGGCCGGGCGCCCGCGCCGAGGTCAGCGTCGTCCTGGTGGGCCGCACCGTCGAGGTCACCGTCCTCGACGACGGCTCCCCGGCCGCCGCCCCGCCCGCCGAGCCCTCCGGCGGCCACGGCCTGCTCGGCATGCGCGAGCGGGTCACCGCCCTCGGCGGCGTCCTCTCCGCCGCACCCCGCTACGGGGGCGGCTTCCGGGTGCAGGCGATACTGCCGCTGGCCCCCGGGACCGCCCGGG
This sequence comes from Streptomyces termitum, assembly GCF_014650175.1. GTDB lineage: Bacteria > Actinomycetota > Actinomycetes > Streptomycetales > Streptomycetaceae > Streptomyces > Streptomyces termitum. Next base: position 384,153 of record NZ_BMUL01000006.1, on the reverse strand, counting down.
AGCCGGGGGAGGACTGATGACGATCCGGGTACTGCTCGCCGACGACCAGGCACTGCTGCGCAGCGCCTTCCGGGTGCTGGTCGACTCCGAGCCCGACATGGAGGTGGTCGGGGAGGCCGCCGACGGGGCCCAGGCCGCCGCCCTGGCCCGCAGCGAACGGCCCGACGTCGTCCTCATGGACATCCGGATGCCCGGCACCGACGGCCTCGCCGCCACCCGCGCCATCACCGCCGACCCGGACCTCGCCGCCGTCCGGATCGTCATGCTCACCACCTTCGAGGTCGACGAGTACGTCGTCGAGTCGCTGCGCGCCGGCGCCTCCGGCTTCCTCGGCAAGGGCGCCGAGCCCGAGGAGCTGCTCGCCGCCGTCCGGATCGCGCACGCCGGCGAGGCCCTGCTCTCCCCGGCCGCCACCAAGGGCCTGATCGCCAGCTTCCTCGCCCAGAGCGCCGCCACCGACCCGGCCGGCGCGGGCGTACGGGTGGACGCCGGCCGGCTCGCCGCCCTCACCGCCCGCGAGCGCGAGGTCCTGGTCCTGGTCGGCGGCGGCCTCTCCAACGACGAGATCGCCGACCGCCTCGACGTCAGCCCGCTCACCGTGAAGACGCACGTCAACCGCGCCATGGCCAAGCTCGGCGCCCGCGACCGGGCCCAGCTGGTGGTCACCGCGTACGAGAGCGGCCTGGTCCGGCCCCGGGGGGAGTGAGCGGCCGGGCCCGCGCGCCCGGCGCGGACGGCCCGTCCGACCGGCGTACTCCAGACGCGGTACGCGCCCCGCGGCGAACTGGAACCGGGGGGCGAGGAATTCGCTCCGGGGATGGCCGATCGTTGGGACCGGGGGGCATGCTCTGCCGCGTCTTTCGGATCTGGCTGCCGCCGCCCGCCGCCGCGTACGTCACCGGAAGAGAGACCCCATGTCCTGGCTGTCCAGATTCAGCCTCGCGCAACGGGCCCTGATCGGCCTGACCTCCCTCATCGCGATCGTCTTCGGACTGATCGCGATACCCCAGCTGAAGCAGCAGCTGTTCCCCTCGATCGAGCTCCCGATGGTCTCGATCATCGCCCCGTACCAGGGCGCCTCGCCCGACGTGGTGGAGAAGCAGGTCGTCGAGCCGCTGGAGAACAACCTCAAGGCCGTCGACGGCCTGAAGGGGATCACCTCCACCGCCTCCGAGGGCAGCGCCGTCATCATGGCCTCCTTCGACTACGGCGACGAGTCCACCAAGCAGCTCGTCGCCGACGTCCAGCAGGCCGTCAACCGGGCCCGCGCGATGCTGCCGGACACGGTCGACCCGCAGGTGGTGGCCGGTTCCACCGACGACATCCCGACCGTCGTCCTCGCCGCCACCTCCGGCCAGGACCAGCAGGCGCTGGCCGACCGGCTGGAGCGGACCGTGGTGCCCGCCCTGGAGGACATCGACGGCGTCGGCCAGGTCAGCGTGGACGGCGTCCAGGCCCTCCAGGTCTCCGTCACCCCCGACGCGGGCAAGCTCGCCGCGGCCGGTCTGAACCCGATGACCCTCGCCCAGGCGATCCAGGCCGGCGGCGGCACCATGCCCGCCGGCTCCTTCACCGAGGCGGGCAAGAGCCGCACCGTCCAGGTCGGCGGCGGCTACACCTCGCTCCGGCAGATCCAGGACCTGCGGGTCAGGGCGCCCCAGGGCGGCAAGGCGGTCCGGCTCGCCGACGTCGCCGAGGTGAAGCAGGAGGAGTCCGTCCGGACCTCCCTGACCCGCACCAACGGCAAGCCCAGCCTCGCCGTGCTGGCCACCATGGACAAGGACGGCAGCGCCGTCGCGATCTCCGAGGCCGTCGAGAAGAAGCTCCCCGGGCTGCGCGAGCAGCTGGGCGCGGGCGCCGAGCTGACCGTGGTCTCCGACCAGGGCCCGGCCGTCGCCAAGTCGATCTCCGGCCTCACCACCGAGGGCGCCCTCGGCCTGGTCATGGCCGTCCTGGTGATCCTGGTCTTCCTCGCCTCGATCCGCTCCACCCTGGTCACCGCGGTCTCCATCCCGCTCTCGGTCGTCCTCGCGCTGATCGTGCTGTGGACCCGCGACCTGTCGCTGAACGTGCTGACGCTCGGCGCGCTCACCATCGCCATCGGCCGTGTCGTCGACGACTCGATCGTGGTCCTGGAGAACATCAAGCGGCACCTCGGCTACGGCGAGGACCGCCAGTCCGCGATCGTCACCGCCGTGAAGGAGGTGGCCGGCGCGGTCACCTCGTCCACGCTCACCACGGTCGCCGTCTTCCTGCCGATCGGCCTGGTCGGCGGCATGGTCGGCGAGCTGTTCGGCTCCTTCAGCCTCACCGTGACGGCCGCCCTGCTGGCCTCGCTGCTGGTCTCCCTGACGGTCGTGCCGGTGCTCTCGTACTGGTTCCTGCGCGCCCCCAAGGGCACCTCCGAGGACCCGGACGAGGCCCGCAGGGCCGCCGAGGAGAAGGAGGCCAGGAGCCGCCTCCAGCGCGCGTACGTGCCGGTGCTGCGGTTCGCCACCCGGCGCCGCCTCACCAGCGTGGCCATCGCCCTCGTCGTCCTGGTCGTCACCTTCGGCATGGCGCCGCTGATGAAGACCAACTTCTTCGACCAGGGCGAGCAGCAGGTCCTGACGGTCAAGCAGAAGCTGGCGCCGGGCACCGGCCTGAGCGCCTCCGACGAGGCCGCGAAGAAGATCGAGAAGGTCCTCGCGGAGACCGAGGGCGTCAAGGACTACCAGGTCACCGTCGGCTCCTCCGGCTTCATGGCGGCCTTCGGCGGCGGCACCGGCGCCAACCAGGCGTCCTTCCAGGTCACCCTGGACGAGTCCGCCTCGTACGAGAAGACCCGCGCCGCCGTCGAGGCGGGGCTGGCGAAGCTCGACGGCATCGGCGACACCTCGCTCGCGGCCGGTGCGGGCTTCGGCGGCCAGGACCTCAGCGTCGTCGTCAAGGCGGGCGACCGCGAGCTGCTCCGGAAGGCGTCCGAGCAGGTCGAGAAGGCCGTCGCGGAGCTGAAGGACGTCACCGACGTCCGCAGCGACCTCTCCCAGTCCGTCCCCCGGATCTCGGTGAAGCCGAACGAGAAGGCGGCCGACGCCGGTTTCGACGCCACCACCCTCGGCATGGCCGTCTCCCAGGCCGTCCGCGGCACCCCGGCGGGCAAGGCCACCCTGGACGACACCCAGCGGGACGTCCTCGTCACCTCGGCGACCCCGGCGACCACCCTGGACCAGCTGAAGGCGCTGCCGCTCGGCCCGGTGAAGCTCGGTGACATCGCCACCGTGGAGCTCGTGCCCGGCCCGGTCTCGATGACCCGGATCGACGGCGCCCGCGCGGCGACGGTCACCGCCCGGCCGACCACGGACAACACCGGCGCCGTGGGCACCGCGCTCCAGTCGAAGATCGCGGCCCTGGACCTGCCGGAGGGCGCCTCCGCCTCCGTCGGCGGCGTCTCCGAGGACCAGAACGAGGCGTTCCTCAACCTCTTCCTGGCGATGCTCGCCGCCGTGGCGATCGTCTTCATGCTGCTGGTCGCGACCTTCCGGTCGCTGATCCAGCCGCTGATCCTGCTGGTCTCGGTGCCGTTCGCGGCCACCGGCGCGCTGGGCCTGCTCATCGCCACCGGCACCCCGATGGGCGTCCCTGCGATGATCGGCATGCTGATGCTCATCGGCATCGTCGTCACCAACGCGATCGTCCTGATCGACCTGATCAACCAGTACCGGGCCCAGGGGTACGGGGTCGTCGACGCGGTGGTCGAGGGCGGCCGGCACCGGCTCCGCCCGATCCTGATGACCGCCCTGGCGACGATCTTCGCCCTGCTGCCGATGGCCCTCGGCATCACCGGCGAGGGCGGCTTCATCGCCCAGCCGCTCGCCGTGGTGGTGATCGGCGGTCTGATCACCTCCACCCTGCTGACCCTGCTCCTCGTCCCGACGCTCTACGCGATGGTGGAGCTCCGCAAGGAGCGCCGCGCCGCTAAGCGGGCGGCGAAGCGGGCGGCGAAGGACGGCACCGCGCCCGTCCCGCCGCGGCAGAAGGAACCGGCCGGCGCCTGAGGCACGCGAAGGGGCGCCCCCGCTCTGCGCGGGGGCGCCCCTTCGGCGTTCGTCCGTACGGCTCCGGGAGCCGCCGGGAGGTCCCGGGGACCGTTACGGCAGTGCGAGCATCCGCTCCAGCGCCAGCTTGGCGTACGTCTCGGTCTCCTTGTCGACCTCGATCCGGTTGACCAGGTTGCCCTCGGCCAGCGACTCCAGCGTCCACACCAGGTGCGGCAGGTCGATCCGGTTCATGGTCGAGCAGAAGCAGACCGTCTTGTCGAGGAAGACGATCTCCTTGCCCTCGGGAGCGAAACGATTCGCCAGGCGGCGGACCAGGTTCAGCTCCGTACCGATCGCCCACTTCGAGCCGGCCGGGGCCGCCTCCAGGGCCTTGATGATGTACTCCGTCGAGCCGACGTGGTCGGCGGCGGCCACCACCTCGTGCTTGCACTCCGGGTGGACCAGCACGTTCACCCCGGGGATCCGGGCGCGCACGTCCTCGACCGACTCCAGCGAGAAGCGGCCGTGCACCGAGCAGTGGCCCCGCCACAGGATCATCTTCGCGGCGCGCAGCTCCTCGGCGGTCAGACCGCCGTTCGGCTTGTGCGGGTTGTAGACGACGCAGTCCTCCAGGGACATGCCCAGGTCGCGGACGGCGGTGTTGCGGCCGAGGTGCTGGTCGGGGAGGAAGAGCACCTTCTCGCCCTGCTCGAAGGCCCAGTTCAGGGCCCGCTCGGCGTTGGACGAGGTGCAGATGGTGCCGCCGTGCCGGCCGGTGAAGGCCTTGATGTCGGCCGAGGAGTTCATGTACGAGACGGGCACCACCGTGTCGGCGATCCCGGCCTCGGTCAGCACGTCCCAGCACTCGGCGACCTGCTCGGCGGTGGCCATGTCGGCCATCGAGCAGCCGGCCGCGAGGTCCGGCAGGACGACCTTCTGGTCGTCGCCGGTGAGGATGTCCGCCGACTCGGCCATGAAGTGGACGCCGCAGAAGACGATGTACTCGGCCTCCGGGCGGGCGGCGGCGTCACGGGCCAGCTTGAAGGAGTCGCCGGTGACGTCGGCGAACTGGATGACCTCGTCCCGCTGGTAGTGGTGGCCGAGGACGAAGACCTTCTCCCCGAGCTTCTCCTTGGCCGCGCGGGCGCGCTCCACCAGGTCGGGGTCGGAGGGCGACGGCAGGTCGCCGGGGCACTCCACGCCGCGCTCGCTCTTGGGGTCGGCCTCGCGGCCGAGCAGCAGCAGGGCGAGCGGCGTCGGCTGGACGTCCAGGGGGGTCTGGGCGGTGGTCACGTCACGCACCCTTTCTTCGGGGGGTCTCCGGAGAGCCTTCTCGTCTAAATGACGCTATCTATGATAACCGCTTCACGTCATTCTGACGATGTCCATAGTGTCGATGTGACGAATTCGCGCTCCGCACGGCTGGACAGGGTGTGCGAGCATGAAGGAGGGAAATCCCACCCGACCCGGAATGAATCCGGGGCACCGCCGGTTTCCACCGTCGGCAAGCAGTCTCCGAACAACCCGGGAGAGATGTAGATGTCCGTATCGGACGAGACCAGCACCGCCACCGACGGCATCCTTCTGAGCGACGCCGCCGCGGCCAAGGTCAAGGCCCTGCTCGACCAGGAAGGCCGTGACGACCTCGCGCTGCGCGTCGCCGTCCAGCCCGGCGGCTGCTCCGGCCTGCGCTACCAGCTGTTCTTCGACGAGCGCTCGCTCGACGGCGACGTCGTCAAGGACTTCGGCGGCGTCAAGGTCGTCACCGACCGCATGAGCGCCCCCTACCTCGGCGGCGCCTCGATCGACTTCGTCGACACCATCGAGAAGCAGGGCTTCACGATCGACAACCCGAACGCCACCGGCTCCTGCGCCTGCGGCGACTCGTTCAGCTAGGGAACACCCGGCGGGTCAGGACCGGACGCCCGGTCGTGATCTGCCGGACACCCCCTGGGGGCGTCGCCGGGCGATGACGAGGGCGGTGGCCCGGGAGACCGACCTCCCGGGCCACCGCCCCCGCCCTTTCCCGGCCCCTCACCGCCTCGGCACGGGCCGCCCGCTCGCCTCGTCGAGCACGGGGCGGTCGCCCAGCGGGGCCTTCAGCACCACCTCCGCGGTGATCTCCTTCGCGAGCGCCACGCACACCGCGTCCGGATCGCTCCGCTCGTCGATCCGCACCCGCACCCGCCCCGGCTCCTCGGAGGTGTGCGCCGTGTACGTCGAGCACACCCCGCCCCAGAAGACCAGCGACACCGTCCGCCCGTCGGCGGCCACCGCGTACGACGTGATCCGCGGCGCCACCGGAGCCGTACCGTCGGCCGCGGGCGGCTCGGGGGCCCGCGTGGCCGCCGGCGGCAGGTTCTCCTCCACCAGCGCCGGCGAGGTCACCGTGTACGGCGCCGCGTCCGCCGGATCGGCCGTGAACAGCCACGACGGCACCAGCAGCCGGCCCTCCGCCGAGTCCCGCGCCGCCAGGCCGAGGACCGCCCCGGTCACCGGCACCTCCAGCGGCTTCACCGGCGTGCCCACCCCGAAGCACGGCGAGCCCTCCCCGGGCTTTCGCGCGGTGCCCGGCTCGGCCGCCGGCGGGTCCGTCGCGCAGTCGGTGACCCGGTCGGCGATCCGGCCCCGCGAGGTCTCGTTCAGCCGGGCCAGCGCCCGCTCCGCCGGCACCAGCCGGGCCGTCTCGCCCCGCACCGGCTCCTTCAGCGTCCCGCTGCCCGCCACCGGCCGCCCGTCCGGACCGATGTGCAGCCCCGTCGCCCAGCCGTACGTCGGCAGCCCGTCCACCACCGGATCGGCGTTCACCACCCGCACCGAACCGTTCAGCACCTGGCCCGCAGACACCTTCGCGTCCTCCTGGCCCAGCGCCTTCAGCACCGGCGCCGCCGCGGCCCGCGCCGCCGCCTCGCTCACCGGGCCGCCCGCCGGGGGCCTCGCCTCGCCCGGCGGCGGACACGCCTTCCCCTTCAGGCAGGTGTCGCCCGCGGGACCGCCGTCGTACCAGGAGAAGGACCAGTCGCCCGGCGCCCGCACCGACACGTCGAGCCGGGGCCCGCGCCCGTCCTTCTCCGGCCGGATCGTCCACACGTCCCCGACCCGCACCGGCGTCCGCCCGCCGAGCCCCAGGACCCCGGCCAGCCCGGCCACCTCCTGAGAGGTGACCAGGCCCTTCGGCCGGTGGACAGCGGCCGACGAAGGCCCCTGGGGGAGTGGGCCCTCGGCTCTGTAGACCGTCCCCCGGGCACCGCCCGGGTCCGGTTCGCCCGGCGCGATCCCCGCGCCCGGCGCCGTACCTCCGCTCCCGCCCCCGAGCTCCGGGGACGGTGCCGCGGGCGCGCCCGCGGCCCGGGACGCCGTACCGTCGCCGTCCCCGCCGCCGGAGGCCGAGGCGGTCAGGTACACCCCGCCGCCCCCGGCCAGCAGCACACCCGCCGCCACCGTGGCGACGAGCGCGGTCCGCCGCCCGCGCCCGCTCTCCGTACCGCTCACCGCAACGCTCCCTCGTGTCGTCCCCGTGCCGATCGGACACGGGTGGGACGGGGCGGGGGCGCGGACGGTTCCGTCCCGTCAGCCGCCGTACGCGCTGGCCGCGATCAGCCGCGCCGAGGCGTCCGGCACCACCACGCCGTGGATCGCCGCCGGAGAGACCGGCGCGGGCGCCGGATCCGCCGGAACCACCCAGTGCGGGGCCATCCGCTCACCGGCGCCGAGCAGCTCGGCCAGGCTCGGGTCGGAGTCGTGTCGCTCGGGAGAAACGGGGTACGTGGTCATGGGCGCACCGTATGCACCCCGCGCCCCCGGGGAAAAGACCTACTCTGGGGTAGTTTCCACTGTTCGGCAGCGGGTCCGGCACCGGGTAGCGTGGATTGTCATCACCCTCCAGCCGCAGGAGCGCCCAGCCGTGCGTATCGCAGTCACCGGCTCCATCGCCACCGACCACCTCATGACCTTCCCCGGCCGGTTCGCCGACCAGCTCGTGGCCGACCAGCTCCACACGGTGTCGCTGTCCTTCCTCGTGGACAACCTCGACGTCCGCCGCGGCGGCGTCGGCCCCAACATCTGCTTCGGCATGGGCCAGCTCGGCGGCAGCCCGATCCTCGTCGGCGCCGCGGGCTACGACTTCGACGAGTACCGCGCCTGGCTCGACCGGCACGGCGTCGACACCGCGTCCGTCCGCATCTCCGAGGTCCTGCACACCGCGCGCTTCGTCTGCACCACGGACAAGGACCACAACCAGATCGGGTCCTTCTACACCGGCGCCATGAGCGAGGCCCGCCTCATCGAGCTCAAGGCCGTCGCCGACCGCGTCGGCGGCCTCGACCTGGTCCTCATCGGCGCCGACGACCCCGAGGCGATGCTCCGGCACACCGAGGAGTGCAAGACCCGGTCCATCCCGTTCGCGGCCGACTTCTCCCAGCAGATCGCCCGCATGGACGGCGAGGAGATCCGCACTCTCCTCGAAGGCGCCACCTACCTCTTCTCCAACGAGTACGAGAAGGGCCTCATCGAGTCCAAGACCGGCTGGACCGACGAGCAGATCCTGTCCCGCGTCGGCCACCGCGTCACCACCCTCGGCTCGCGCGGCGTCCGCATCGAGCGCGTCGGCGAGCCCGTCGTCGAGGTCGCCTGCCCGGAGGAGGAGGCCAAGGTCGACCCCACCGGCGTCGGCGACGCCTTCCGCGCGGGCTTCCTCACGGGCCTCTCCTGGGGCGTCGGGCACGAGCGGGCGGCGCAGGTCGGCTGCATGCTCGCGACGCTGGTCATCGAGACGCTCGGCACGCAGGAGTACACGCTGCGGCGCGCCAACTTCATGGACCGCTTCACCAAGGCCTACGGCGAGGAAGCCGCCGCGGCCGTCCGCCCCCACCTCGTCTGACGGGACCGCGCCCGGCCCCCGCGCACCCCGCGCGGGACGGCCGGGCCCGGGCCCGGCCCCGGCGCGGTCAGGAGGTGCGGCGGACGGTGTACGTGTGGGGCGGGGCCTCGCCCACGTACTCCTGGCCCCGCATCTCGCACCACGCCGGGATGTCCAGCCGGGCCGCCGCGTCGTCCGCCAGGACCACCACCGTCCCCCCCACCCGCACCGTCCCGATGACCTTCGCGAGTTCGATCACGGGCAGCGGGCACCGCTTGCCGAGCGCGTCGACCACGACCTCGTCGACGGGGGCGGCGGCGGGGGCGGGGGCGGCGCCGAGCCGGTCGCGGGCCGCCGCGACGACGCCGGGCAGGACGGCGAGGAAGCGGTCCACGTCGGCCTCCTCCGTACCGTCGGGGAGCGAGATCCGGACGTTGCCCTCGCTCAGGACGCCCATGGCACGCAGCACGTGGCTGGGCGTCAGCGTCGAGCTGGTGCACGAAGAACCGGACGAAACGGAGAAGCCCTCCCGGTCCAGTGCCGACAGCAGCGTCTCCCCGTCGACGTACAGGCAGGAGAAGGTGACGAGGTGGGGGAGGCGCCGCACCGGGTCGCCCACCACCTCCACGTCGGGCACGAGCTCCGGGACCCGGGTCCTGATCCGGTCCACGAGGGCCCGCAGCCGGGCGTCCTCGGCCGCGGCCCCGGCCCGCACCGCCCGCAGCGAGGCCGCCGCGGCGACGATGGCGGGGAGGTTCTCGAAGCCGGGGGCCCGCCCCGACTCCCGCTCGTCGGAGGGGCCTTGCGGGGCGAACCGGACGCCCTTGCGCACGGCCAGCAGCCCGACGCCCGCCGGTCCGCCCCACTTGTGCGCGCTCGCCGCCAGCAGCGACCAGCCCTCCGGCACCGGCCCCCGGCCGAGCGACTGGGCCGCGTCGACGAGGAGCGGGACCCCGGCCGCCCGGCAGGCCGCCGCGACCTCGGCCACCGGCTGCTCGGTGCCGACCTCGTGGTTGGCCGTCTGGAGACAGGCGAGCGCGGTGCCCTCGCCGAGCGCCGCCGCGAAGACGGCCGGGTCCACGGCGCCGGTCCGGCCGACCGGGACCTCCACCAGCTCCCCGCCCGCCGCGGCGTGCGCCTCGCCCGCGTGGAGCACGGAGGAGTGCTCGACGGCGGAGACGACGAGCCGCCGCCCCACCCGCCGCCGGCCGGCGAGCGCGCCCGACACGCCCGAGTGGACGGCGCGTGTCCCCGAAGGAGTGAAGACGAGTTCGTCGGGGCGGCAGCCGACGGCCTCCGCCGCGGCCTCCCGCGCCGCGTCGAGCAGCAGCCGGGCCCGGCGCCCCTCCCGGTAGAGCCGGGCCGGGTCGGCCCACCCCTCGTCCAGGGCGGCGAGGAGCGCCTGACGGGCGACGGGGTGCAGGGGAGCGGCGGACGCTGCGTCGAAGTACGGCATCCGCCCACGGTAGGCCCCGGCCCCTCCCGCCCGGCCCGCACCCGCCCCGCCCCCGCCGTCCCACCCCCGTGAGCCCGTGTCAGAAAACCTGTGCGACAGGTCGTCAGCCCCCCGGACGGGCGCCTCCGGAGGGTCCGCGGAAGCTCCGCATCCACCCCTTCGGGGACTCGGACGGCGCGTTGGGCACCCTCCCCGCGCGACCCCAAATAGCGTCCAGTAGGGTTTGGTCCGCATAAACATCCAAACCCCTGCCCGCGGCCGGGGCGGCGACCGACCAGCGAGACGGACGGCCGTGGCCGACCAAACGCGGGCCGAGACTCTCGGGAAGGCGCTACGTGAGTCCCAACGGCTCCGACCGCTCGTCGCGGCGCCCGATGCGGCGGAAGCTGCCGCAGGTGCTGACTGCGGGCCTGATCCTGGCGACAGCCACCGGCTGCTCGTACAACTGGGAAGACTTCCCCCGCCTTGGCATGCCCACCCCCGTCACGGAAGAGGCGCCTCGGATCCTCTCCCTGTGGCAGGGCTCCTGGGCCGCCGCACTCCTCACCGGCATCCTGGTGTGGGGCCTCATCCTGTGGGCGACGATCTTCCACCGGCGCAGCAGGACCAAGGTCGAGGTACCTCCGCAGACCCGCTACAACATGCCCATCGAGGCGCTGTACACGGTCACCCCCCTCATCATCGTCTCGGTGCTCTTCTACTTCACCGCGCGCGACCAGTCGAAGCTCCTGGAGCTCTCCGAGAAGCCGGCCCACACCATCAACGTGGTCGGCTACCAGTGGAGCTGGGGCTTCAACTACGTCGAGGACGTGCCCGGTGTCCAGGGCGACGCGAAGAAGGACAAGAACCTCGCGTCGATCCCCGACAAGTTCATCGAGCAGTTCCCGGACAACGCGGGCGGCGTGTACGACGCCGGCATCCCGGGCGACCGGAACCCCCAGACCGGCAACCCGGGCCCGACCCTGTGGCTGCCGAAGGGGGAGAAGGTCCGGTTCGTCCTCACCTCGCGTGACGTCATCCACTCGTTCTGGGTGGTCCCCTTCCTGATGAAGCAGGACGTCATCCCGGGTCACACCAACGCCTTCGAGGTCACCGCGACCCGTGAGGGCACCTTCCTCGGCAAGTGCGCCGAGCTGTGCGGTGTCGACCACTCGCGGATGCTCTTCAACGTCAAGGTGGTCTCCCCGGAGCGCTACCAGGCGCACCTGAAGGAGCTGGCCGACAAGGGCCAGACCGGCTACATCCCGTCCGGCATCGAGCAGACGGACCCGGCCAGGAACGCGGAGAAGAACCAACTGTGAGCATCCCCAACGAAACCAAGGGTGCCGCGGCTGAGGACTCGTACGAGAACGAGGTACCCGTCCGCCGCAAGCAGCCCGGCAATGTGGTGGTGAAGTGGCTGACCACCACCGACCACAAGACCATCGGTACGATGTACCTGGTCACCTCGTTCGTGTTCTTCATCATCGGCGGTCTGATGGCGCTCTTCATGCGCGCCGAGCTGGCCCGTCCGGGTACGCAGATCATGTCGAACGAGCAGTTCAACCAGGCGTTCACGATGCACGGCACGATCATGCTGCTGATGTTCGCGACGCCTCTGTTCGCCGGTTTCGCGAACTGGATCATGCCGCTCCAGATCGGCGCGCCCGACGTGGCGTTCCCGCGGCTGAACATGTTCGCCTACTGGCTCTACCTGTTCGGCTCGATCATCGCGGTGGCCGGCTTCCTCACCCCGCAGGGTGCGGCCGACTTCGGCTGGTTCGCCTACTCCCCGCTGTCGGACGCGGTCCGCTCGCCGGGTGTCGGCGCCGACATGTGGATCATGGGTCTGGCCTTCTCCGGCTTCGGCACGATCCTCGGCTCGGTCAACTTCATCACCACGATCATCTGCATGCGCGCTCCGGGCATGACGATGTTCCGCATGCCGATCTTCACCTGGAACGTGCTGCTGACCGGTGTCCTGGTCCTGCTCGCCTTCCCGGTCCTGGCGGCCGCGCTCTTCGCCCTTGAGGCCGACCGAAAGTTCGGCGCCCATGTCTTCGACGCGGCCAACGGCGGCGCGTTGCTGTGGCAGCACCTCTTCTGGTTCTTCGGACACCCAGAGGTGTACATCATCGCCCTGCCCTTCTTCGGCATCATCTCCGAGGTCATCCCGGTCTTCAGCCGCAAGCCGATGTTCGGCTACATCGGTCTGATCGCCGCGACCATCGCGATCGCCGGCCTCTCCGTGACCGTGTGGGCGCACCACATGTACGTCACCGGTGGCGTGCTCCTCCCGTTCTTCTCCTTCATGACGTTCCTCATCGCCGTACCGACCGGCGTGAAGTTCTTCAACTGGATCGGAACGATGTGGAAGGGCTCCCTGTCCTTCGAGACACCGATGCTCTGGGCCGTCGGCTTCCTGATCACCTTCACCTTCGGTGGTCTGACCGGCGTCATCCTGGCCTCGCCCCCGATGGACTTCCACGTCTCCGACTCGTACTTCGTCGTGGCGCACTTCCACTACGTCATCTTCGGCACCGTCGTCTTCGCGATGTTCTCCGGCTTCCACTTCTGGTGGCCGAAGTTCACCGGCAAGATGCTCGACGAGCGCCTCGGCAAGATCACGTTCTGGACGCTGTTCGTGGGCTTCCACGGCACCTTCCTGGTGCAGCACTGGCTCGGTGCCGAGGGCATGCCGCGTCGTTACGCGGACTACCTGGACGCCGACGGCTTCACCGCCCTGAACACGATCTCGACGATCTCGTCCTTCCTGCTCGGCCTGTCGATGCTGCCGTTCTTCTACAACGTGTGGAAGACCGCCAAGTACGGCAAGAAGATCGAGGTCGACGACCCGTGGGGCTACGGCCGTTCGCTCGAATGGGCGACGTCCTGCCCGCCGCCGCGGCACAACTTCCTCACCCTGCCGCGCATCCGCTCGGAATCGCCCGCGTTCGATCTGCACCACCCTGAGATCGCCGCCGTCGACCAGCTGGAGAACAAGCCTCACGAGGTCGCGGCCGTCACCGGTGGCAAGGAGGCCGGCAAGTGAAGATCCAGGGCAAGATGTTCATCTGGCTGAGCGTCTTCATCCTCGCCATGGCGGTCCTGTACGGCGTCTGGAGCAAGGAGCCGGTCGGTACGACGGCGCTCTTCCTGGCCTTCGGCCTGTCCATCATGGTCGGCTTCTACCTGGCCTTCACGGCCAAGCGGGTCGACGCCATGGCGCAGGACGACAAGGAGGCCGACGTCGCGGACGAGGCCGGCGAGGTGGGCTTCTTCGCCCCCCACAGCTGGCAGCCGCTCTCGCTGGCCGTCGGCGGCGCCCTCGCGTTCCTCTCGATCGCGATGGGGTGGTGGATCATGTACTTCTCCGCCCCGCTGCTCCTCGTCGGCATCTGGGGCTGGGTCTTCGAGTTCTACCGCGGTGAGAACCAGAACCAGTAGCAGCACCCCGCAACACCCCGAGGGGCCCGGCCACTTCGCACGCGAAGCGGCCGGGCCCCTCTTTTGGCACGCTCGGCGCGCCCCGGCGCGCGACTGTCCTTAGCGTGGGGTCATGAACGACACGCCGCGCATCAGGACTGTTCTGAGCTGCGCCTTCCTGGCCCTCACCGTCACCGCGGGTGTGACGGCGTGCGCCGGATCGGGCGGCAACCCGCTGTCGGCCGGCCCCTACGACGCCGCGGACCAGATCTCCTTCGCCGCGGCCGACGAGGCCCGTCTGAACCCCGAGAAGCCGCTGGAGATCACCGCCAGGGGCGACGACGGGCGCATCACGGACGTCACCGCCGTCGACGCGGCCGGCCGCCACCTGGCGGGCGAACTCACCGCCGACGGCCGTGCCTGGCGCTCCACGGGCTCCCTGGCCGCCGGCACCCGCTACACGGTCCGGGTGGCGGCCGAGGACGAGGACGGGGCCCCCGGGGCCCGTACGTACACCTTCGAGACGGCCCCGGCCAAGAAGGCGCTCACCGTCGCCTTCGGGCCGGAGGCGGGCACGTACGGCGTCGGGCAGCCGATCACCGCCGAACTCAGCCTCCCCGTCAAGGACCGGGCCGCGCGGGCCGTCGTCGAACGGGCCCTCAAGGTCGGCTCCACGCCCGCCGTCGAGGGCTCCTGGTACTGGGTGGACGACAAGACCCTGCACTTCCGTCCGAAGGAGTACTGGCCCGCCGGCGCGCTCGTCTCGGTCACCGCCAACCTCGACGGCCTCCGGGTCGGCGACAAGCTCTACGGCGGCCCGTCCAAGGCGCTCCGGCTGAAGATCGGCGACCGGATCGAGGCCGTCACCGACGCCGGGGCCCACACCATGACGGTCAAGCGCAACGGAGAAGTGATCAACACCATTCCGGTGACCACCGGCAAAGAGGGCTTCTCCACCCGTAATGGGATCAAAGTGGTGCTCGGCAAGGAGTACTACGTCCGGATGCGCGGCACCAGCATCGGCATCTCGGAGGGCAGCTCCGACTCGTACGACCTGCCGGTGTACTACGCCACCCGGGTCACCTGGAGCGGCGAGTACGTGCACGCCGCCCCCTGGTCCGTCGACTCCCAGGGCGTCGCCAACGTCAGCCACGGCTGCGTCGGCATGTCCACCGGGAACGCCGCCTGGTTCTACGAGACCGTCCGCCCCGGCGACATCGTCCGCACCGTCAACAGCTACGGCGAGATGATGGACACCTTCGGCAACGGCTTCGGCGACTGGAACATGCCCTGGGACAAGTGGCGCCGGGGCAGCGCCCTGGTCGCCGACCAGGGCGACCCCACGGCGGCCCGCGACGCCGGAGCGAGGCTCCGCCCCAGCATCTGAGGCGCGCCCGGGGGCCGCCGGCCGCCGCTACGCGTCGATCGAGAGGCGGGAGCGCAGCAGGCCCGCCAGGGACGCCGCGAACTCGACCGGTTCCACCGGAAGGGTGACCGCGGCGTCCGCGCGGCTCCAGGTGGCCAGCCAGGCGTCCTGCGGGCGCCCGATGAGCAGCAGCACCGGCGGGCAGCGGAAGATCTCGTCCTTGATCTGCCGGCAGACGCCCATGCCGCCGGCGGGAGCCGTCTCGCCGTCCAGCACGCAGACGTCGATCCCGCCCTCGTCCAGCCGCTTCAGCACGGCCGGGAGCGTCGCGCACTCCACGAACTCCACCGGCGGCACATCGGCCGCCGGCCGCCGGCCGGCCGCGAGCCGTACCTGCTCCCGGGTGTTCGCGTCGTCGCTGTAGACCAGGACCGTGGCACTCGACTGCATCGTTCCTCCGTCCGGAAGGCGGGCCGGTCGTCCTCGACCGGTCCGCCGGATGCTACTCCGCCCCACACCCCGTCAACACCCGTTCAACCGTTGTTCGAAAGGGGCCGGGCCGCCCCCGGAGGGCCGTCCGGGGGGCCTCCCACTGGGCCGTTCGGGCTGGACACACCCCCCTGACACTCCGAACGGCACCCCCCGGAGTGAGGGCGGGATAAGCGACCGACATAATGTCGGTCGTGGCGACAGTAACGACAGTAGAAACCGGGCACGCGCACCCGACGGTCAATCGACCCAACCTCACCAGCGTCGGAACCATCATCTGGTTGAGTTCCGAGCTGATGTTCTTCGCGGCCCTCTTCGCGATGTACTTCACCCTGCGATCCGTGATGGGTCCCGAGTTCTGGGCGGAAAAGGCTTCGGCCCTCAACCTCCCGTTCTCGGCGACCAACACCACGATCCTGGTGCTCTCCTCCCTCACCTGCCAGCTCGGCGTCTTCGCCGCCGAGCGGGGTGACGTGAAGAAGCTCCGGAGCTGGTTCATCATCACGTTCGTGATGGGTGCGATCTTCATCGGCGGCCAGGTCTTCGAGTACACCGAGCTGGTCAAGAAGGACGGCCTCTCGCTGTCCTCGGACCCGTACGGCACGGTGTTCTACCTGACCACCGGCTTCCACGGCCTGCACGTGACGGGCGGTCTCATCGCCTTCCTGCTGGTCCTCGGCCGGACGTACGCCGCCAAGAGGTTCACTCACGAGCAGGCAACCGCCGCCATCGTCGTGTCCTACTACTGGCACTTCGTCGATGTCGTCTGGATCGGCCTCTTCGCCACGATCTACTTGATCAAGTAGTCGGCCGCCGCGACCGCGGCGGACCGACATCCAGCAAGCATCGACGCAGAAGATCCTGACACCGGGGTAATCCGTGAAAAAGCTCTCCGCACGACGACGCCATCCGCTGGCGGCGGTCGTCGTCCTACTTCTCGCGCTGGCGGCCACGGGGGGGCTGTACGCCGCGTTCGCGCCCGCGGGCACGGCGAAGGCCGACGTAACCGCCCAGTCCCTCGCCATCGAGGAGGGCAAGAAGCTCTACTCCGTCGGCTGCGCCAGCTGCCACGGAACCGGCGGTCAGGGCACCACTGACGGCCCGTCCCTCGTAGGCGTCGGCTCGGCGTCCGTCGACTTCCAGGTCGGCACCGGCCGCATGCCGGCCCAGCAGCCGGGCGCCCAGGTCCCCAAGAAGAAGGTCATCTACACGCAGGCTGAGATCGATCAGCTCGCGGCGTACGTGGCCTCCCTCGGGGCCGGCCCGATCACGCCGAAGGAGGCGCAGTACGACCCCGCGGGCGCCGACGCCGCCAAGGGCGGCGAACTGTTCCGCACCAACTGTGCCCAGTGCCACAACTTCACCGGCAAGGGTGGCGCCCTGACCTACGGCAAGTACGCGCCGCCGCTCGACGGGGTCAGCCCGAAGCACCTCTACGAGGCCATGCAGACCGGCCCGCAGAACATGCCCTCCTTCCCCGACAGCACCATGCCGGAGCAGCAGAAGAAGGACATCATCGCGTACGTCGAGGCCGTCAACGGCGACAAGACGGTCAGCCCGGGCGGCCTGACGCTCGGCGGTCTCGGCCCGGTCTCCGAGGGCCTCTTCGCCTGGATCTTCGGTCTGGGCGCACTGATCGCAGTTGCCATCTGGGTCGCGGCCCACACCGCTAAGGCCAAGAAGTCATGAGTACCCAAGAGATTCCTGAAGAGAACCTGCCGGCAGGGCAGGACACCGCGCACGGCGCGGTGAAGGTCGCGGACAACCCGTTCGCCGACCCGGGCCTTCCGCCCCACAAGCCGCGCGTCCAGGACATCGACGAGCGGGCCGCCAAGCGGTCCGAGCGCGCTGTCGCCTTCATGTTCGTGCTGTCGATGCTGGCCACGGTCGGCTTCATCGCCTCGTACGTGATCTTCCCGGTGGACAAGAACGTGTACATCTGGCCCTTCGGCCACGTGTCCGCGCTCAACTTCTCCCTCGGCTGGACCCTCGGCCTCGCCCTCTTCTTCATCGGCGCGGGCGCGGTCCACTGGGCCCGCACCCTGATGTCCGATGTCGAGGTCGCGGACGAGCGCCACCCGATGGCCGCCACGCCCGAGGTCAAGGCGCAGGTCATGGCCGACTTCGCGCAGGGCGCCGCCGAGTCCGGCATGGGCCGTCGCAAGCTCATCCGCAACACGCTGTTCGGCGCGCTGGCCCTGGTGCCGCTCTCCGGCGTCGTGCTGCTGCGTGACCTGGGTCCGCTGCCCGAGAAGAAGCTCCGCACGACGCTGTGGGCCAAGGGCAAGCTGCTCATCAACATGAACACGCACGAGCCGCTGCGTCCCGAGGACGTCGCCGTCGGTTCGCTCACCTTCGTCATGCCCGAGGGCCTCTCCGAGCACGACGAGAACTTCCAGACCGAGATCGCCAAGGCCGCCCTGATGATCGTCCGGATCCAGCCGGAGGACATCAAGGACAAGCGCGAGCTCGAGTGGTCGCACGAGGGCATCGTCGCCTTCTCGAAGATCTGCACCCACGTGGGCTGCCCGATCTCGCTGTACGAGCAGCAGACGCACCACGTGCTCTGCCCGTGCCACCAGTCCACCTTCGACCTGTCCGACGGCGCGCGCGTCATCTTCGGCCCGGCCGGCCACGCCCTCCCGCAGCTGCGGATCGGCGTGAACGACAAGGGCTTCCTCGAAGCGCACGGCGACTTCGACGAGCCCGTCGGTCCCGCATTCTGGGAGCGCGGATGAGCACTGTGACCAATACGCAGAAGAAGGCGCCCGCCGGTGAGCGGGTCGCCGACTGGGCCGACGGACGCCTGGGGATCTACACGCTGGCCAAGGCCAACATGCGGAAGATCTTCCCGGACCACTGGTCCTTCATGCTGGGCGAGATCTGCCTCTACAGCTTCCTCATCATCATCCTGACGGGCGTCTATCTGACGATGTTCTTCCACCCGTCGATGAACGAGGTGGAGTACGCCGGCTCGTACGTCCCGCTCCAGGGACAGCTGATGTCCGAGGCGTTCAACTCGACGATGACGATCTCGTTCGAGGTCCGCGGCGGTCTGCTCATCCGGCAGATCCACCACTGGGCCGCGCTGATCTTCCTCGCGGGCATGTTCGTCCACATGATGCGCGTCTTCTTCACCGGCGCGTTCCGCAAGCCGCGTGAGATCAACTGGCTGTTCGGCTTCCTGCTGTTCTTCCTGGGTATGTTCACCGGCTTCACCGGCTACTCGCTCCCGGACGACCTGCTCTCCGGCACCGGTGTCCGCTTCATGCAGGGCGCGATCCTGTCGGTGCCGATCGTCGGCACCTACCTGTCGATGTTCCTCTTCGGCGGCGAGTTCCCCGGCGGCGACTTCGTGGCCCGGTTCTACTCGGCGCACGTGCTGCTGCTCCCCGGCATCATGCTGGGCCTGGTGGTCGCGCACCTCATCCTGGTGTTCGTCCACAAGCACACGCACTTCGCCGGCCCCGGCCGGACGAACGACAACGTCGTGGGCATGCCGCTGCTCCCGGTCTACATGGCGAAGGCCGGAGGCTTCTTCTTCCTGGTCTTCGGCGTGATCGCGATCGTCGCGGCGGTCGCCACGATCAACCCGATCTGGGCCATCGGCCCGTACCGGCCCGACCAGGTCGGCACCGGCGCCCAGCCCGACTGGTACATGGGCTTCGCCGAGGGTCTGATCCGCGTCATGCCGGGCTGGGAGATCAACCTGTGGGGCCACACGCTCGTCCTGGGCGTGATGATCCCGCTGGCGATCTTCCCGGCGGTGCTGGCCGCGATCGCGGTCTACCCCTTCATCGAGTCCTGGATCACCGGCGACAAGCGCGAGCACCACATCGCGCAGCGCCCGCGCAACGCTCCGACGCGCACCGCCTTCGGTGTCGCCTGGATCACCGCGTACATGATCATGCTCGTCGGTGGTGGAAACGACCTCTGGGCGACCCACTTCCACCTGTCGATCAACGCCATCACCTGGTTCGTCCGGATCTTCTTCTTCGTCGGCCCGGTCATCGCGTTCATCGTCACCAAGCGGATCTGCCTCGGCCTCCAGCGCCGCGACAAGGACAAGGTGCTGCACGGCCGCGAGTCCGGCATCATCAAGCGCCTGCCGCACGGTGAGTTCGTCGAGATCCACGAGCCGCTCAGCCAGGGCGAGCTGTACAAGCTCACCGCGCACGAGCAGTACGAGCCCGCCGCGCTGCCGCCGTCCGTCGACGACAACGGCGTGGAGCGCAGGACCGGCGCGCTGGAGAAGCTCCGCGTCAAGCTCAACAAGAGCTACTACGGAGACGACAACCAGGTCGCCAAGCCCACCCAGGAGGAGTACAAGGAGATCCAGAACGGCCACGGCCACCACTGACTCTCCCTGACCTCCTGACACAGGTCGCCACGGCAAGAGCCCCGTCCATTCGCTGGACGGGGCTCTTTGCCGTGCCGGTGGGTCGATAGGGTGACTCCGTACCCGTCGCACGATGACCAGGAGCTGCCATGAGCGCTGTGACCCCCGCTGGAGGACCTACCACGGCGGGCCGCTCCTGGCCCGTCCTCCTGAACGGCCTCCTGGAGGGGCGGGACCTCGCCGCCGACGACACCGCCTGGGCGATGGACCTGATCATGAGCGGCGAGGCGACCGACGCCCAGATCGCCGGCTTCATGGTCGCGCTGCGGGCCAAGGGCGAGACCGTCGAGGAGATCAGCGGCCTCGTCCGGACCATGTACGCGCACGCCCACACCATCGAGGTGCCCGGCCCGGCCGTCGACATCGTCGGCACCGGCGGCGACGGCGCCAAGACCGTCAACATCTCCACGATGGCCTCGATCGTCGTCGCCGGCACCGGCACCAAGGTCGTCAAGCACGGCAACCGCGCCGCCTCCTCCGCCTCCGGCTCCTCCGACGTCCTGGAGAAGCTCGGCGTCAACCTCGACCTGACCCCGCGCCGGGTCGCCGAGGTCGCCGAGGAGGCCGGCATCACCATCTGCTTCGCGGTACGGTTCCACCCCTCGCTGCGGCACGTCGCCGCCGCCCGCGGCCAGCTCGGCATCCGCACCACCTTCAACGTCCTCGGCCCGCTCACCAACCCCGCCCGGGTGAAGGCGCAGGCCGTCGGCGTCGCCGACCCGAGGATGGCGCCGATCGTCGCCGGAGTCCTCGCCGAGCGCGGCAACTCCGCCCTCGTCTTCCGCGGCGACGACGGCCTCGACGAACTGACCACCACCGGCACCTCCCGGGTCTGGACCGTCCGCGACGGCTCCGTCCGCGAGGAGGTCTTCGACCCGCGCGACGTGGGCCTGGAGCCGGTGCCGCTGGAGGCGCTGCGCGGCGCCGACGCCTCGTACAACGCCGACGTCGCCCGGCGGCTGCTCGCCGGCGAGACCGGTCCGGTACGGGACGCGGTGCTGCTCAACGCGGCGGCGGCGCTCACCGCCCTGGAGCCCGGCGACGGCCCCCTCCCGGAGCGGCTGCGGGCCGGCATGGACCGGGCCGCCGCCTCGATCGACTCCGGGGCCGCCCGCGCGACCCTGGAGCGGTGGGTCGCCGCCACCCACGCCTGAGCACCGCCGCGCGGACCGCGCGCCCCGTCCCGGCATGCGGACGGGGTTGCGCGGACCGGGAGCGGTGGCATACGTTCGGTGACAGGTCATGAGTGACAGTCCATAGCCCCGGCTGACTGTCCGGCAACCCTCCGTCCGTGGCGGGGTGCCCCGGGTGAAGACCAGGTCGTGGACAGCAAGGTCCATGGCAAGCGCGGACCCCTGCCATCCCTGGGGTCCTGGTCCTCAAGGGAGCGGTCTCGTGAGCAAGCGAATGCGCTAGGGCTTTCCGGCCCCTTTTTCCCCTCCTCCGTACGGCACCCCCTTCTTCGCCGTGCGTCGAGGCAACACCCGTACGCGGCACGCCGTTCCACGCTGCCCCGCGGGTCCTTCACGCCCTTTCGCCCGCCGGGAGATACCGCCATGTCCGCACGCCCGAACGCCGCCGCCGAGACCGCCGCCCCCGCCTCCGACACCGCCGACGCCTGCTGCGCCGGACCGCTCCCCGTCCTCGGCCGCGACGTCACCGTCCCGCTGGTCACCGGCGGCGAGGTCACCTACGCGGCCCTCGACTACGCGGCCAGCGCCCCCGCCCTCCAGCGGGTCTGGGACGACGTCGCCGCCTACGCCCCGTACTACGGCAGCGTCCACCGGGGCGCCGGCTACCTCTCCCAGCTCTCCACCGACCTCTTCGAGCAGAGCCGCGCCACCGTCGCCGAGTTCCTCGACTGCCGCGAGGCCGACCAGGTCGTCTTCACCCGCTCCACCACCGACTCGCTCAACCTGCTCGCCCGCGCCCTGCCCGCCGGCTGCCGCGTCTTCGTCTTCGAGACCGAGCACCACGCCTCGCTGCTGCCCTGGGGCGACGCCCAGGTCACCTACCTCGACGCGCCGCGCACCCCCGCCCAGGCCGTCGAGACCCTGGAGCGCGCCCTCGCCGACCGCGATCCTTCCCCGAGCTCTCGGCTTCGCTCGAGCAGGGGATACCCCAACGGCCCCGCCCTGGTCTGCGTCACCGGCGCCTCCAACGTGACCGGCGAACTGTGGCCGGTGCGCGAACTGGCCGCCGCCGCCCACGCGCACGGCGCCCGGATCGTCCTCGACGCCGCCCAGCTCGCCCCCCACCACCCGGTCTCCGTGCGCGAACTCGACGTGGACTGGGTCGCCTTCTCCGGCCACAAGCTGTACGCGCCCTTCGGCTCCGGCGTCCTCGCGGGCCGCGCCGACTGGCTCCAGGCCGCCGAGCCCTACCTGGCCGGCGGCGGCGCCTCCCGCACGGTCGCCCGCCGGACCGACGGCGGCGTCGACGTCGAGTGGCACACCACTGCCGCCCGCCACGAGGCCGGCTCCCCGAACGTCATCGGCGTCTATGCCATCGCCGCCGCCTGCAAGGCCCTCACCGAGGCCGGCTTCGACACCCTCGTCGCCCGCGAGCGGCACCTCGTCGACACCGTCCGGGCCGGCCTCGCCGACGTCCCCGAGGTCCGCGTCCTCTCCCTCTTCGGCGACGACGCGCCGCGCGTCGGCGTCCTCTCCTTCGTCGTCGACGGCTGGAACAGCTCGCACTTCGCCGCCGCCCTCTCCGCCGAGTACGGCATCGGCGTCCGCGACGGCCTCTTCTGCGCCCACCCGCTGGTCCGCACCCTGCTCGGCGGCGACCCGCAGGACCCGGGCGAGTGCGGCGCCCCCGAGGCGGCCCCCGGCCTCAACGCCATCCGGGTCAGCTTCGGCGCCGGCACCCCCGACGAGCACGTCGAGCGCTTCCTCGGGGCCGTACGGGAACTGGTCCGCGACGGCGCCCGGTGGAAGTACCGCACCGAGGACGGCCGCTGCGTCCCCGACCGCGGCTGACCCGCCCCGCTCAGGCCGCCAGCCGGGTCCCCAACAGGACCATCCGCAGCGACCGTTCGGCCGCGTCCGCGAGGAACTCGGCGCCCCGGTCCAGGGCTTCGGGCAGCGCCACCGGCGCGGGCAGGATCGAGCCGTACGCGTCCACCCCGACCGCCCGGACCTCGTGGGCGCCCCGCCCGAGGGTGCCGGCCAGGGCCAGGACGGGCACCCCGTGGGCCCTGGCCCGGCGCGCCACCTCCGCCGGGACCTTGCCCCGCACGGTCTGCCCGTCCAGGGCGCCCTCCGCGGTGATCACCAGATCGGCGCGGGCCAGCCGGGCGTCCAGGTCCACGTGGCCGAGGAGCACCTCGAAGCGGGGGAGCAGCCGGGCCCCCAGCGCGGCCAGGCCCGCGCCGAGGCCGCCCGAGGCGCCCGAGCCCGGGGCCGTACCGATCCCGGCGGGCGCGCCCAGGTCCCGGACCAGGAGCGCGGCCCAGCGCTCCAGGGCCGCCGACAGCTCCTCGACCCGCTCCGGGCCCGCGCCCTTCTGCGGGCCGAACACCCGGGCCACGCCCCGCTCCCCGCACAGCACGTTGTACGGATTGCACGCCACCAGCAGGTCGGTGCGGGCGAGCCGGGGATCGAGGCCCGCCGGATCGATCCGGTCCAGCCGCGCCAGCGCGGCACCCCCCAGGGGGAGTTCGACTCCCTCGGCGTCCAGGAGCCGGGCGCCGAGGGCCTGGAGCGCACCCGCTCCGCCGTCCGAGGTGCCGGAGTCGCCGCAGCCGACCAGGACGTGGCCGACCCCGGCGTCCAGCGCGGCCCGGATCAGCTCGCCCACCCCGTAGGTGGTGGTCGAGCCCGGGTCGCGCCGGCCGGGCGGCACCAGGGAGAGGCCCGCCACGGCCGCCATCTCGACCACCGCGGAGGAGCGGTCGAGGAGCGCGAAGTGGGTCTCGACCGGGTGCCCCAGCGGGCCCGTCGCGACCCGGGGCAGCAGCCTGCCCCCGGTCGCGGCGGCCAGCGCCCGGGCCGTCCCCTCCCCGCCGTCCACCAGCGGGATCAGGTCGACGACGGCGTCCGGGCGGACCCGGCGCAGCCCTTCGGCGATGGCCTCGGCGGCCTCCGGAGCGGACAGCGACTCCTTGAAACCGCTGGGGGCGACGGCGATGTGCAGACTCACGGCTGGGACTCCAGGAGGACGGGCACGCCGAGCGGCGGCCAGACGACGAGGGCGAAGAACAGCACCAGGGCGGCGCTGAGCGGGGCGAGCACGGCGGACAGCCGCAGCAGGTCGCGCGGGGTGAAGGAGGGGACGCCGGCCGGGGGGTCGGCGAAGAGGGCGACCGGTTTCGCGGACGCCGGGAGGGTCTGGCAGAAACCGGCCGCGGCGGTGGAGGCGAGCGCCGCCGCCACCGGGTTGACCCCGGCGCCCGCCGCGGCCGCCACCACCAGCGGCACCAGCACCGAGGAGCGCGCCGAACGGGACTGGAGCACCAGGTGGGCGGCGGTGCTCACGGCGACCACCGCGGCCAGGAAGGCCCACGGCGGCACCGCCGACGGCAGCCCGCCGACCAGCCAGCCCGCCGCCCCCGAATCGACCAGCGCCACGCCCATCGCCGTGGTCGCCGCCATGAAGAGCAGCATCGGCCACGGCACCGACCGCAGCGCGTCCTTCATCCGGACCGTGCCGAGCGCGGGGGAGGAGGCCACCACCGCGCCGATCAGGGCGACCAGCGCCGGCGGCACCCCGTGCAGCGGCTCCGCGCACCACAGCGCCACGACCGTGCCGAGCAGCAGCAGGCAGCGCAGTTCGGGCGGGGAGAGCGGCCCGGAGACGGGTGTCTCGGAGTGGGCCTGGATCTCGGCGACGGTGATCTCCACCGGCCCCCGGCGGTCCTCCCGCCGGGTGGTGGTCAGGAGCACCGCCTCCGCCGCCAGGTGGGAGGAGACCACCGCGAGCGGCAGGCCGAGGACCAGCCAGCGGGTGAAGCCGATGCCCTCGCCGGTCTGCTCCAGGAGCACCCCGACGGTGATGAGGTGGGCGCCCGCGCCGATCAGGGTGGCGACCGCCGACAGCAGCACGACGGTGGGGAAGAGCAGCGCGAGCATCACCACCAGCCGCCGCCGGGCGGCCAGCGCGTGGGCGAGGGCGAGGAAGACGGGCAGGGCGAGCGCGGCCCGCCCGGAGGTGGCCGGCACCGCGAAGGCGGTGACCACCAGCGCGGCGGTGGTGAGGTGGACGAGCTGGCGCACGGTGCGGGCGCCGGAGACCAGGAAGGCCGCCGCCCGCCCGGCCAGGCCCGTCCGGGTGACCGCGGCCGCCAGCACGAAGGCGCAGATCAGCAGCCAGACGGTGGAGTCGCCGAGGGTGGCGAAGAGGGTGTCGGAGCTGATCGCCCCGGTGACGGTGAGGGCGAGGCCGGCGCCCAGGGCGACGTGCGTGTCGTCGACCGGGGCGGCGATCCAGGCGCAGGTGGCGAGGGCGAAGACGGCCAGGGTCAGGCGGGCCTCGCCGCCCAGTCCGGGGGCGGTGCCGGGGACGGCGAGGACGGCGCAGACGCCGAGGGCGAGGCAGGCCCAGACCGTCTGCCGGAGGGAGAGGTTCACGGGATCCACCCTCCGGGCGGGCGGTGAGCCGTCGATGAGCCCTCCATGAAGAAAGGTTCACGCGGGCCCGGCCGGGCCGGTCACGGCATCCGGTACCCCATGCCCCGGACCGTCTCCAGCCGCTGCGCGCCCAGCTTCTTGCGCAGCGCCCGGACGTAGACGTCGACGATGTTGGACCCGGGGTCGAAGTCGTACCCCCACACGTGGGAGAGGATCTGCTCCCGGGACAGCACCTGGCCGGGGTGGCGCAGGAACAGTTCGAGCAGGACGAACTCGCGGGCCGTCAGGTCCACCGTCCGGTCCCCGGAGCGGGCCCGCCGGGTGCGCAGGTCCAGGCTCAGGTCGCCGCTGCGCAGCAGGGTGACCTCGGGGGCGCGGGCGGCGGTGCGCAGCCGCAGCCGGATCCGGGCGAGCAGCTCCTCGAAGCGGAAGGGCTTGGTCATCCAGTCGTCGGCGCCGCCCTCCAGGCCGGCCACGGTGTCCCGGACGGAGTCGCGGGCGGTCAGGACCAGGACGGGCAGGGTCACCCGGGCCTCGCGCAGTTCGCGCAGGACGGTGAAGCCGTCCCGGCCGGGCAGGCCGATGTCCAGGACCATCAGGTCGAAGCCGCCGGTGAGGGCCAGGCCGAGGGCGGTGTCCCCGTCGGCGGCCACGGTGGTGGTGAAGCCGTTGGCGCGCAGGCCCTTCTCGACGAAGGAGGCGATGCGCTCCTCGTCCTCGGCGATCAGGACGCGGTTCATAGGTGCTCCTCTGCGGACCGGTGGATTCATTCTTCGAATACGAGGACGAAAGTGGCGCCGCCGCCCTCGGTGGGCCGCAGTTCGACCCGGCCGCCCCGGTGCCCCTCGGCGATGGCCCGGACGATGGCGAGGCCGAGCCCGGCGCCGCTGGTCCGGGCGCCGCGCCGGGCGGTGCCCCGGCGGAACCGCTCGAAGATCACCTCGGCGTCCGCCTCCTGGACGCCGGGCCCGCGGTCGGCGACGTACAGCTCGGTGCGGCCGGCGGCGGACCGCGAGCCGATCGCGACGCGCGCGCCGGGCACGGTGTGCTGCACCGCGTTCTGCGCGAGCTGCACCATGGCCTGGGTGATCCGCTGGGCGTCGAGCGCGACCTCCCGGTCGGCGACCCCGTCGAGGACCCAGTCGCGGTCGCCGAGGGCGCGGGCCTTCACGAAGACGTCGGCGGTCAGCTCGGCGAGCTGCACCGGCTCGGTCCGCACGAAGTCCGGCCGCTCGGCCTTGGCGAGGAGCAGCAGGTCCTCCACGATCCGGCTCATCCGGTCGAGTTCGTCGGTGACGATCCGGACGGTCTCGGCGCGCTCGGCCGGGTCGTCGCCCATCAGCTCCAGATGGCCGCGGACGATGGTGATGGGGGTGCGCAGCTCGTGCCCGGCGTCGTCGACGAACTGGCGCTGCCCGGCGAAGGCGCGCTCCAGCCGGTCCAGCATCGCGTTGAAGGTCTCGGCGAGGGCGGCGATGTCGTCCTTGCCCTGGACGGGGATCCGCTGGGTGAGGTCCCGCTCGGTCAGTTCGGCGGCGGTCGCCCGCACCACCCGGACCGGGGCCAGGATGCGCCCCGCCACGACCCAGCCGACGCCGGTGGTGAGCAGCAGCGCCACCCCCGAGATCGCGAGCAGGATGCGGAACGCCTCGTCGGCGATGGCCTGTTGCCGGTCGGCGTGGAAGGCCACGACGAAGGCGGCGGAGGCGCCGCCGGTCTCGATGGGCACCTTCGCCCAGCGCACCTCGCCGCCCGCCCGGTCGGCGCGCCCGGAGGGGGCGGGGTCGGCGGCGACGGCCTCCAGGAGGGGCCGGTCCCGGTGCAGCGGGAGCGGGCTGGGCAGCTCCCGGGACTGCCGGACGACCCGCAGCTCCGGGCCGTCGGTGCCGACCAGGCCGAGGAGTTCCTCGTCGGGGTCGGAGTACTGCCGCTGGAGGAAGACCCGCAGCAGCGCCTCGGGGTCGGTGAAGGCGCGGCCGGTCTGCGGGTCGACGCCCTGGGCGACGAAGTTGGCGAACTCCCGGGTCTCCTGGGTGAGGAGCTGGTTGATCCGCTGGTCGGCGTCGCGCAGCAGCAGGGTGCGGGTGACCAGGGAGACGGCGGCCAGCGCGACCGTCATCACGAGCAGCAGCCACAGCAGGATGCGGACGCGGGCGGAGAGGTGGCGTTCGGTACGGGTCACTCGTGGTCGTCATCGTCGTCGTCGCCGGTGGCCGAGGGGCCGGGGACGACGGAGTCGGAGGGCGTCCCCGACGGGGTCGCGGAGGGACTCCCCGGGGACGCGGAGGGCGGTACGGAGGAGGGGGCCGGGTCCGGCGTCGGGGTGACGGTCAGGCGCACGGCGGGCGGGACCCGCGGGGCCTTGGGCTCCTCGGTCAGGGCGTAGCTGGTCGCGGCGATCCCGAGCGGGACGGCGACGACGGCGGCGAGGCCGGCCATGCGGTGGGTGAAGGGCATGGGCCCAGCCTCGGGGGCCGGGGAGGGCTCCCGGATGAAGCCCGGATGAGGATTCCTTCATCATCCGGGCGGACGGGAGGGCCGGACCCCGGACGGCTCCGGGTCCCCGGCGGCCGGTCCCGGGGCCCTCAGGACTCCAGGCCGATGGCGAAGGCGGCCTCCAGGTCGTGCTGCGAGTAGGTGCGGAAGGCGACGTGCGTGTCGGTGGCCTCCACACCGGGGATCTTGCTGATCCGGCCGGGGATGACCTCGGCCAGGTCGTCGTGGCGGGGCACCCGGACCATCGCGATGAGGTCGTACGTGCCGGTCACCGAGAAGACCTCGCTGACGCTGTCGAGCGCGGCGATCGACTCGGCGATCTCGGGGATGCGGTCCACGCTGGTCTTGATGAGGACGATCGCGGTGATCACGGCTGGCTGTCTCCCTCGGTCGCCGCTGCTGGGGTTTTCACTCTATCCCCACCCCGGAACCGCACCCAGGCGTAGAGGAAGCCGACGGAGAAGCCCACGACGTGGGCCAGGTAGGCGACCCCGGGGCCGGCGCCCGCGCTGCGCGCCGCCAGCCACTGGAGGGTGAACCAGAAGACCAGCACGATCCAGGCCGGGAAGCGCAGCGGCAGGAAGAAGAGGAAGGGGAAGAGGCTGGTGACCCGGGAGCGGGGGAAGAGGAAGAGGAACGCGCCGAGCACCGCGGAGATCGCCCCGGAGGCGCCGACCAGGGTCTGCTCGTTGTCGGCGTGCGCGACCGCGTAGCCGAGCAGCGCGAGGTAGCCGGTGCCCAGGTAGAAGAGGGCGAACTCGACGTGCCCCATCCGCTCCTCGGCCATCGCCCCGAAGACCCACAGGAAGAGCATGTTGCCGAGCAGGTGGAGCCAGCCGCCGTGCACGAAGAGGGCGGTGAAGGGGGTGAGCAGGGCGTCCGGATCGCCCCGGGTCAGCTCGGCCGGGACCACGCCCCACCGCAGGAAGTACGCGCTCTGCGCCGCCAGCACCTCGTCGCCGGTCCCGTGCGAGGGGTTGAGGCCG
This sequence comes from Streptomyces termitum, assembly GCF_014650175.1. Classification (GTDB taxonomy): domain Bacteria; phylum Actinomycetota; class Actinomycetes; order Streptomycetales; family Streptomycetaceae; genus Streptomyces; species Streptomyces termitum. The sequence continues at coordinate 355,106 of NZ_BMUL01000006.1, read as the reverse complement.
GAGACCGGGCTGAGGGCGAAGAGGAGGCAGCAGGCGGCGATCAGCCCGTAGGTCACCGCGGGGCCGGTGCGGACGCCCCGATAGGCGCCCTGGGTCGCGCCTCGCCAGTCGATCATGGGCAGATCATGACCCAACAGGGACGAAGTGGACAGAGTGCCTCGCCGTGCCGGACGCCCGCCGTGAGGCCGTAGGGTTACGGGATCGAGCACCGCAGTTCGACGGCGCACCGCGGCTCTTGCACCTGGGACCACCACGAAACAGGAAGAAGGACGGCGACCATGACGACGGTTCCCCTGCCGACCGAAGAGACCCGCTGGCGCTGCACCCTGTGCGGCAACCTGACCCGCTTCGACGTGACGCGCTCCTCGAAGGTCGTCGAGTACGTCCATCTGGACCTCGCCGGGGAGTCCAGGGTCGAGGAGCGCGAGGTGCTCAGTGAGACCATCGACTCGGTCCGCTGCCGCTGGTGCAACGCGGTGGACCAGATCGAACTGGTGGCCAAGCCGGGCGCCGAGTCCTGACGGGACGGCGCGGACGACAGTAGGGGTGACGGATCGTGGAGCAGCCCGCGCACGGTGGTGAACCGGCCGGCGCGGCAGGTGACGCCGCCGAGCGGCTCGACCATCCCCTGCCGGAGGGGGTGCGGCGGCGGGTGGTCGCGCTGGTCGCCGACGCCTTCGGCGGCCTGACCGTCGCCGAGCTGCCCGCGCCCCTGCGGCAGTACGCCCGCTTCACCGCGAGCCGGCGCGCCAAGTTCGCGGGCAACGCGATGGCCGCCGCGCTGGAGGGCGACCCGATCTTCCGGCAGCGGATCGGCGAGCGCTTCAAGCAGGCCCAGCCGGAGCTGGCGGGGGCCGTGGAGACCGGTGCCCCGCCCGCCGCCGCCGACCCGGTCGACGTGGCCGCGGCGGCCTACGTGCTCCGCCCGCCGGGCTGGGCCAAGCTGGTGGCCGCCGCCGGCGAGGAGGTCCAGCGGGCCGACGCCGAGCGCGCCGACGAGGCGGGCCGGCGCGAGCTGGAGCGGCTGCGCGAGGAGCTGGCCGCCGCCCGCGAGCGGACCCGGGGCGAGACCGAGCAGCTCCGGCACGACCTGGAGGCGGCCCGCAAGGAGGCCGAGTCGCTCCACCGCAAGCTGCGCGGCGCGCAGAGCGACGTGAAGCGCGGGGAGGCGGCGCTGCGGCGCGCCCACGCGGAGACCGAGGCGGTCCGGGCCGAGTCGGCCGCCCAGGTGTCGGCGGCGGAGAGCGAGTCGCGGCGGCTCAAGGCCCGGCTCGGCGAGGTCGAGGCGGCCCTGGAGGCGAGCCGCCGGGCCGCCCGCGAGGGGCGCTCGGTGGAGGACATGCGGCTGCGGCTGCTGCTCGACACGGTGCTCGACGCGGCGCAGGGGCTGCGGCGCGAACTGGCCCTGCCCCCGGTGTCGGTGCATCCGGCGGACACCGTGGACGCGGTGGAGCCGGGGCGGATGTCGCCGAAGGACATCGCGGCGCGGGCGCTGTCGGAGACCGATCCGGCGCTCCTGGACCAGCTGCTGTCGCTGCCGCAGACCCATCTGGTGGTGGACGGCTACAACGTCACCAAGACCGGCTATCCGACGATGCCGCTGGAGAAGCAGCGGCTGCGGCTGCTGGGCGGGCTCTCCGCGCTGGCGGCCCGCTCGGGGGCCGAGGTCACCTGTGTCTTCGACGGGGCGGAGCTGGCCGCGCCGGTGCTGCTGGCGCCGCCGCGCGGGGTGCGGGTGCTGTTCTCCAAGCCGGGCGTGACGGCGGACGAGCTGATCCGCCAGCTGGTCCGGGCGGAGCCGCCGGGCCGGCCGGTGGTGGTGGTCTCGACCGACCGCGAGGTGGCCGACGGAGTGGCCAAGGCGGGCGCGCGCCCGGTGGCGTCCGCTCTGCTCCTCAAGCGGCTTTCGCGGCTTTCGTCGTGATCTTTCCGTAGGCTCAACTCTTGAGTCTTATGCCCGGATTGTGGGTGGCGGACCGTCAAGTGGCGGTCACGTGCGGTGCGATGTCTGTGAACAAAGTGCTGCGTGACCGATATTTTTGCTGACGGGATTTGAACTGATCACAACTCGGTCACTAGGGTCGGGGCTCGAACCTCCGCGCGGTTGATCGCCCATCCGGGTGATCCGCGGGGAACCGCCTGCCCCTGACCGGCCGGGCGGCTCGAGGAAGAAGGAGCTCGCCTTCGTGGCGTCCCACCGTCGACCCAAGCAGCCGAGCCGCACCCGTGTGACCGTGCTCACCGCGACCGCCGCAGCCGCCGTCGCGTTCTCCGCCCAGGGAGCCCAGGCCGCCCCCAAGCCGAAGATCGACGAGGTCAAGTCCAAGGTGGACGACCTCTACCACGAGGCCGAGGAAGCGACCGAGCAGCACAGCCAGGCCGAGGAGCGCCGCGGCCAGCTCCAGAAGGAGATCGGGCAGATCCAGGACCGCGTGGCGCGCGGCCAGCAGGAGCTGAACACCCTCCGGGACCAGATCGGTTCGGTCGCCAGCGCCCAGTACCGCTCCGGCGGCATCGACCCGGCGCTCCAGCTCTTCCTCTCCTCCGACCCGGACACGTACCTGGAGAAGGCGTCCGCCATCGGCCGGGTCACCGACCAGCAGGCCGACGTCCTCGCCTCCATCCAGGACAAGCAGCGGGCCCTCGCCCAGCAGCGCGCCGAGGCCACCGCGAAGCTCGCCGACCTGGAGGACGTCCGCAAGACCCTCGGCGAGAAGAAGCGGAAGATCCAGAGCAAGCTCGCCGACGCCCGCAAGCTCCTCAACACGCTGACGGCCGCCGAGCGCGCCCGCATCGACCAGCAGGAGCGCGAGCAGGTCCAGCGCGCCAGCCGCGATGCCACCAGCAGCCGCCCCGACCTCGGCAACGAGGCCCCGGCCAGCGGCTTCGGCGCCGCCGCCCTCTCCGCCGCCGCCACCCAGATCGGCAAGCCGTACGCCTCCGGCATGGAGGGCCCCGGCTCGTACGACTGCTCCGGCCTGACCCAGTGGGCGTACGGCAAGGCGGGCATCAAGCTCTCCCGCGTCACCTACACCCAGCAGAACGACGGCGTGAAGATCGGCCGCAGCCAGCTCAAGCCCGGCGACCTGGTCTTCTTCAACGGCCTGTCGCACGTCGGCCTGTACGCGGGCAACAACACGATCCTGCACGCCCCCAAGCCGGGCGCCTACGTCCGCTACGAGTCCATGAACTACATGGGCACCTTCCAGTTCGGCGTCCGCATCGCCGGCTGACCCGCCCGGCGGGCCGCCCGAACGGGTGGTTCGCCGCGGCCCTCGCTGACCTGACGCCCCGCCGGTGACCTCGTGATCTCCGGCGGGGCGTCACGTCGTGCGCCCGGCGCCTTCGTTGGACGGGACGGGGGGAGCGGCTACTGTCTGCCGCGCCAGTCCGCACGAGCCGAACGGAGCGCGAAGCCGTGGCGTCCCACCGACGACCCGCCCGGGTCACCGTCCTCACCGCAGCCGCCGCGGCCACCGCGGCGGCCTCCCTCGGCGCCGTCCCCGCGAGCGCCGACCCGGGCACCGCCACCGAGGGCGTCCGCGCCAGGGTCGACCGCCTCTACGAAGAGGCCGAGCGCGCCACCGAGAGCTACAACAAGGCCGACGAGAAGGCCGACGCCCTGCGCCGCCAGGTCCACCGGGCCCAGGACGGCCTGGCCCGCGGCCAGGAGCGGGTCAACCGCATGCGGGGCGCCCTCGGCTCGCTCGCCGGGGCCCAGTACCGCTCCGGCGGCCTCGACCCCGCCCTCGTCCTGCTGCTCTCCTCCGACCCCGACAGCTACCTCGACCGCGCCTCCGCCCTCGACCGGGCCACCGCCCGGCAGAGCACCGCCCTCACCGAGCTGCGCCGGGAGAACCACCGCCTCGACCAGGAGCGCGCCGAGGCCCGCGCCGCCCTCGGCGAACTGGAACGCAGCCGCGCCGAGGTCGCCCGCCACAAGCGGACCGTCGAGGGCAAGCTCGCCGAGGCCCGCCGGACCCTCGCCTCCCTCACCACCGCCGAGCGCGCCGACTACGAGCGGGCCTCCCGCTCCGGCGGCCGCGCCGCGGGCCCCGGCGAGGGCCTGCTCCCCCCGGCCGACCTCGGCGGCACCGACGCGCGGGCCGCCGCCGCGGTGCTCGCCGCCCGCAGCGCCGTCGGCAGGCCGTACGTCTGGGGCGCCACCGGCCCCTCCGCCTTCGACTGCTCCGGCCTGATGGTCTGGTCGTACCGGCAGGCCGGCGTCAGCCTGCCCCGCACCTCCTCCGCCCAGCGCTACGCGGGCCGGCGCGTGCCGCTCTCCCAGATCCGCCCCGGCGACCTCGTCACCTACCGGGGCGACGCCAGCCACGTCGCCATCTACGCCGGGAACGGGCAGGTCATCCACGCCCCCTACCCCGGCGCCCGGGTCCGCTACGACCCGGTGAACATGATGTCCCACGTGACCGTCACCCGGGTCTGACCCGCCCGCCGTCCGCCGCCCGGAGGCGGGCCGCCGTCACCCTTCCGTACGATCGACGGCGTGGCGGAACAGGCGAGCGGGGCACGACGGCCGGGCACCGTGCTGCTCGCCCTGCTCCTCGCCCTGGCCGCCCTCACCGGCTGCGGCACCGCCGCCCGCCCCGCCGACCCGGCGCTCGCCGAGGTCCGCGCCCTCCTCGACCGGCACGCCGCCGCCCTCCTCGCCCGGGACGAGGCCGGCTGGCTCGCCGACGCCGACCCCGCCCACCGGACCGCCGCCCGCACCGCCTTCCGCCGGCTCGCCGCCGTCCCGCTCGCCGGCTGGGCCTACCGGGTCACCGGCCTCGACCGGACCGGCGGGGACCGGCTCACCGCCCGCGTCGACCTCGGCCACCGCGTCGAGGGCTACGACCGGGGGCCGCTCACCACCGCCCGGACCGTGGACCTCGCCGCCCGGGGCGGCCGGTGGTACGTGACCGGCGACCGGCCCGCCGAGGGCGCCCCCGACCTCCTCTGGGACCAGGGCGAGGTCACCGCCGTCCGCGGCGCCCGCTCGCTCGTCCTCGGCTCCGGCCAGGACCGGGAGCGGCTGACCGAGATCGCCCGCCTCGCCGACCGGGCCGTGCCCGCCGCCGGCGCGGTCTGGCCGGAGTCCTGGCCCCGCCGGGTCCTCGTCCTCGTCCCCGCCGGCCTCGACGGCATGGGCGGCCTGCTCGCCGCCGACGCCGCCGCCTACCGGGGCACGGCCGCCGTCACCACCGGCGAGACCACCGGCCGCGCCGACGCGCCCGCGGACCGGGTGATCGTCAACCCGGAGGCGTACGGGATGCTCGGCGACTTCGGGCGGCAGCTGGTCCTCACCCACGAGACCGTCCACGTCGCCACCCGCGCCCACACCTCCGCCGCCACCCCGGTCTGGCTCTCCGAGGGCTTCGCCGACTGGACCGCCTACCGGGGCACCGGCCGCACCCCCGCCGAGGCCGCCCCCGAACTGCGCCGGGAGGTCCGCGCCGGGAACCCGCCCGCCGCCCTCCCCGAGGACGGCGACTTCTCCTTCGGCGGCGACGCGGAGGCGGTGGGCCGGGCCTACGAGAGCGGCTGGCTGGCCTGCGCGATGATCGCCGACCGCTGGGGCGCCGACCGGCTGACCGCCTTCTACCGGGAGGTCGGCGCCCACCCGGGCCGGTCCGGCGCCGTCGAGAGCGCCCTGCGCGAGGTCCTGGACACCGACCCGGACCGCTTCACCGCGGACTGGCGTTCCTATCTGCGGGAAAAACTGTCCCAATGATGGTCGGATATTTATTTCATATTCTTCGAGAATGGTGAGGTCATCGTATTCTCAAAGGGCCGATCGGTGGTCGGTGAACATTTTTCCACCCGGCCCGGCGGGACTCGGATACTTTCGATCCGGCGAAAGTCGCCGACGGAAGGGGAGAACGATGTCCACGCGAAAGAACCTGGCCTCCGTCCTGCTGTCCACGGTCGTGGCGGGCGCCGGAGTCTTCGCCATGACGGCACCGGCACAGGCATCCGTCCCGGGAACCGAGCAGTTCAAGAACGTCGCCACGGGCTTCTGCCTCGACAGCAACGCCAACAAGCAGGTCTACACCCACGGCTGCAACAGCGGCTCCTACCAGAAGTGGACGGTCTCGTCCGTCAGCGGCGGCTACACCGTGAAGAACGTGGCCACCGGATTCTGTCTGGACAGCAATGCCGGCAAGCAGGTCTACACGCACGCGTGCAACGGCGGCAGCTACCAGAAGTGGGTCATCCGCCGCAGCGGCGCGGGCTACGTCCTGAAGAACGTGGCCACCGGCTTCGTGCTCGACAGCAACGCCGGCAAGCAGGTCTACACGCACACCGCCAACAGCGGGAACTACCAGCGCTGGAGCTGACCGCCGCGCGGTGACCCCATGAGGAGGGCCGGGCCCCGGGGGCCCGGCCCTCCGGCCGTCACCAGAGCGACGGCGCCGGCCCGCCGGGCACCCGGCGCAGCAGGACGATGCCGCTGCGGCTCTCGACCAGGCGGTAGCCGTCGAGCTTCGGCGCCGGTGCCTCCAGCGCCGCGCCGACGGCGCACTCCGGGTCGCTCCGGTCGGCGGTGTCGTAGATCACCCACTCGGGAGCCTCCACCGGCGGGAAGGCGCGGGCGTACAGACACACCTCGGTCACGGTGGTCCGGTTCGCGAGCTGGGCGGACAGCCGGTTGGAGGAGGCCACGCCCGCCCCGTCCGGGATCCTCGCCAGGAGCGCGTCCCCGGCTCTGACCTGCGCGGAGACGACCCAGGTGCGGGGCGCGACCAGCTCGTGCAGGGGATGGGTGAAGAAGGTGACGGCCGTGACCGCCGCGCCGACCGCGCAGGCGGCCCGCAGCCGGCGGACCGGGAACCGGCCGGTGGCGACGGCGTGCACGGCCGCCGCGAAGGCGATCGGCATGAGGACCGCGCTGTAGTGGAAGCCCGTCCCCCAGTAGAACGGGTTGGCCGAGGCGAAGCGCCAGGCGAGGGTCGGCAGCACGATCAGCAGCAGCGGCGAGCGCACGGCCAGGAACCCGGTCGGGGCCACGATCAGGAGCACCGTCAGCCACTTGACCGGCGGCCAGAAGAAGCCCGCCGCCTGCGCCGGCAGGCCCGCCTCCTCGCCCGTCTGGGGCGGCCAGTACGCGAACTGCCCGACCGGATTGAAGTAGGGCAGCGCCACCAGCATCGCGAACGCCGTCGCCGCGAGCCCGAACACGGCCAGGGCGACACCGGTGCGGCGCGGCCCCTTCCAGGCGACGTACGCCCCGATCGCCGCGACCGTCAGCCCCAGGTCCTCCTTCACCAGCGTCAGTGGAAGCGCCCAGAGGACCGCCGCCCGCCACCGCTCCTGCCCCAGCATGCACACGGACACCGCCACCAGCGGAACCGCGAAGGCCACCTCGTGGAAGTCGAAGAAGATGAGCGAGGCCAGCCCCCAGGAGGCGCCGTACGAGACGCCGACCCAGAGGGAGAACCGGGCGCCGCGCGCCCGGGCGGCCCACTCCATCAGGGGGATCACGGAGAGGGCGACCAGCAGTCCCTGGCAGACCAGCAGGGTGTAGGGCGAGGGGAAGACCTTGTAGACCGGCGCCAGCAGGACCAGGATCGGGTGGAAGTGGTCGCCGAGCGTGTTGTACTCCGGCCCCTTGAGGGAGGAGTACGGGGCCGTGAGGTCGGCGTACGACTGGATGATCTGGGTGAAGATGCCGAGGTCGTACCCGGTCGTCAGGTTGACCGCGTGGCGTCGCATCGACAGCGTCAGATAGACGGCGAGGAACCCCGCCGCCACCAGCAGGGTCTGCCGCGACGGCCACCCCGCGAAGACCCCGTGCCCCTCCTGCCCGGCTGCTGTTCCGCGGCCCGCGCCCGCGCGCCGCGGGGGGGAGTCGACCGACGAGTTCGGAGTGCGCATGGAGGATGTGAACCTAACGGGGGGACGGGCGGTGGGGCGGGGCGGCGGCCGGGCTCAGGCGGATCCTGCCAGGACCTTCCGGTTCTCCCGGGACGGGCCCGGCAGCGGTGCGGCCGGCTCCGCGGCCGGCTCGGTCACGGTGTGCCGCCACAGGATCCGGCACGCCGACACCGCCGCGGCGAGCAGCAGGGCGTTGCGGACGAAGAGCACCGCGATCCCCAGCGGACCGCTCTCGTTCACGTGCGAGAACCAGACGGGGAACTCGAACTGGGTGACCGCGGTCGCCCACAGCACCAGATGCGCGGGGCGCCGCATCCGGCTCGACCGGTAGGCCAGGCAGACCGCGGCGGCGCCGACCAGCCAGACCATGTACTGGGGCGAGATGACCCGGCTCGTCACGGTGAAGAGGAGCACCGCCGTGAAGGCGGCGTCCGCGGTCGTGGAGGCCGCGAACCGGCGCGCCCGGAACCGCCACAGCAGCAGCCAGCCGAAGGTGAGCAGGGTCAGCACGAGGGCGGTCGTCGAGACCCAGGAGACGTACGGGCCGAGGAACTCCATCGACCCGTAGTTCATCCGGGCCGTGCCCTCCCAGCCGAAGTGCCGGGCCACGTGGAAGACCATCGCGCCCATCGACTCGATCTCCGTGCCCCGCTCGCTCTGGTTCGACAGGAACGACAGCGAGCCCGGCGCCCAGATCGCGCACACCAGCAGCGTGCCCGCCGCGCCGGCCGCCGCCGTACCCCAGGACAGCCGGGTGGCACGGCCCTTCGGGGTCCCCGCCAGGAGCAGCGCGGGCCATATCTTCATGAAGGCCCCCAGCGTGATCAGCGCACCGAACAGCCGGGGCCGGCTGGTGCTCGCCAGCAGGCCCGCGACGGCCACCGCCGTCACCATGATGTCGAAGCGGGCGTACGCCGTCGGCCCAAGGAGCGGCAGCGCCGCGAGCCACAGCCACGCGCCCCGCGTCGACCGCCCCGGACGGCGCCCGGTGCGCAGGAGCAGCCCCAGGATCAGGGCGTCGCACAGCAGCGCGGCCACGAAGAAGCCGGCCGTGTAGTCGAGGAAGGGCAGCAGCGCGGGGGTGAGGACGGGGAGCGCGGCCCCCGGCGGGTACTGCCAGGTGACGTCCGCCCGCGGGTACTCGCCCGTCCTCAGGAGCTCGAACCAGCTCCGGTAGATCTGCTCGACCTCGAAGGTCACGTCGGGCCCCGGCACCACGACGACCTTGAAGGCGCAGAGCAGGAGGAGGAGCCGGGTCAGGCCCCACAGTGCGAGGACGAGTCGCAGATCCGTGCGCGGGCCGGTCCCCGATGCGCCCGTCATACCTGTCCTGTTCCTGTCCTGTCGGTCCGCTCGCGCGGAGGGGGGAAGGTGCCGGGCGGGGTGTCCTCGCGTGCCATCACGTACTGTCTGTCACGATGCACAAGACCCTGATCGTAACGAACGACTTCCCGCCGCGTCCCGGGGGAATCCAGGCGTTCCTGCACAACATGGCGCTGCGACTGGACCCCGACCGGCTCGTGGTCTACGCCTCCACCTGGAAGCGAGGCCGCGAGGGAGCGGAGGCCACCGCTCTGTTCGACGCGGAACAGCCTTTCACGGTTGTCCGGGACCGCACCACCATGCTGCTGCCCACCCCCCGGGTCACCGCGCGGGCCACCGCCCTGCTGCGCGAGCACGGCTGCTCCTCGGTCTGGTTCGGCGCCGCCGCGCCCCTCGGCCTGATGGCCCCCGCGCTCCGCCGGGCCGGCGCCGGGCGGCTGGTCGCCACCACCCACGGGCACGAGGCCGGCTGGGCCCAGCTGCCCGCCGCCCGGCAGCTCCTGCGCCGCATCGGCGAGGGCACCGACACGATCACCTACCTCGGCGAGTACACCCGCTCCCGGATCGCCTCCGCGCTCACCCCGGCCGCCGCCGGCCGCATGGTGCAACTGCCGCCCGGCGTCGACGAGAAGACCTTCCACCCCGGCTCCGGCGGCGACGAGGTCCGGGCCCGCCTCGGCCTCACCGACCGCCCGGTCGTCGTCTGCGTCTCCCGGCTCGTCCCCCGCAAGGGCCAGGACACCCTGATCCGGGCCCTGCCCGCGATCCTGCGCCGGGTGCCCGACGCGGTCCTCCTGATCGTCGGCGGCGGCCCGTACGAGAAGGACCTGCGCCGCCTCGCCGCCGAGACCGGGGTGGCCGCCTCGGTCCGCTTCACCGGCGCCGTCCCCTGGGCGGAGCTGCCCGCCCACTACGGCGCGGGCGACGTCTTCGCCATGCCCTGCCGGACCCGGCGCGGCGGCCTGGACGTCGAGGGCCTCGGCATCGTCTACCTGGAGGCGTCCGCGACCGGCCTGCCGGTCGTCGCCGGCGACTCGGGCGGCGCCCCCGACGCCGTCCTCGACGGCGAGACCGGCTGGGTCGTGCGCGGCGAGTCCGCCGAGGAGGCCGCCGACCGCGTCGCCACCCTCCTCCTCGACCCCGCGCTGCGCGCCCGCATGGGGGAGCGGGGCCGGGCCTGGGTGGAGGAGAAGTGGCGCTGGGACCTGCTGGCCGAACGGCTCAGGGAACTCCTCTAGGACCTGCGAAGGGGCCCGGCGCCGATGCGCCGGGCCCCTTCCGCACGTCCGCCTACTTGGCGTAGATCGCCTCGATCTCGTCCGCGAACTCCTTCGCCACCACGTTCCGCTTCAGCTTCAGGGACGGCGTGATGTGGCCCGCCTCCTCCGTGAACTGGGCGCCCAGGACGCGGAACTTGCGCACCGACTCCGCCTTCGACACCGCGGCGTTGCCGTCGTCCACCGCCCGCTGGACCTCCGCGAGCAGCTCCGGGTCCTCGCGCAGCGCCGCCGCCGTGGTGCCGGCCGGCTTGCCGTGCTCGGCGGCCCAGCGGCCCAGGAACTCCTCGTCCAGGGTGACCAGCGCGCCCACGAAGGGCCGCCCGTCGCCGACCACCATGCACTCGGCGACCAGCGCGTGCGCCCGGATCCGGTCCTCGATGACCGCCGGGGCGACGTTCTTGCCGCCGGCCGTCACCAGGATCTCCTTCTTGCGGCCGGTGATCGCCAGGTAGCCGTCCTCGTCGAGGGTGCCGATGTCGCCGGTGTGGAACCAGCCGTCCGCCAGCGCCTCGGCCGTCGCCGCCTCGTTGTTCCAGTACTCCGAGAAGATGTGCTCGCCGTGCAGCAGCACCTCGCCGTCGTCCGCGATCCGCACCACCGAGCCCGGCAGCGGCTGGCCCACCGTGCCGATCTTCGGCCGGTCCCACGGGTTGAAGGCGGTCGCCGCGCACGACTCCGTCAGGCCGTACCCCTCCAGGACGGTGAAGCCGATGCCCCGGAAGAAGTGGCCGAGCCGCTCGCCCAGCGGCGCGCCGCCGGAGATCGCGTACTCGCCCCGCCCGCCGAGGACCGCCCGCAGCTTGCCGTAGACCAGCTTGTCGAACAGCTTGTGCCGCAGCCGCAGGCCCAGCGACGGGCCCCGCGGGGTGGCCAGCGCGCGGCTGTAGGCGATGGCGGTGAGCGCCGCCCGGTCGAAGATCCTGCCCTTGCCGTCGGCCTGCGCCTTGGCCCGCGCCGAGTTGTAGACCTTCTCGAAGACGCGCGGCACGCCCAGGATCAGCGTCGGCCGGAAGGAGGCCAGCTCGTCGGTGAGGGTCTTGATGTCGGGGAGGCAGCCGAGGCGGATCGGGGCCATCACCGAGGCCACCTCGATCAGCCGGCCGAAGACGTGCGCGGCGGGCAGGAAGAGGAGCACGGAGGACTCGCCGGTACGGAAGAGGGGCTTCAGCCGCTCCACCACGTTGCCGCACTCGGCGAAGAAGGCCCGGTGGGTCAGCACGCAGCCCTTGGGGCGGCCGGTGGTGCCCGAGGTGTAGACGATCGTCGCCGGGTCGTCCGCCGTCGCCGCCGACATGCGGGCGTCCAGCGTCTCGTCGGAGACGGTCTCGCCGTCGGCGGTGAGCCGCGCGACCGCCCCGTCCTCGATCTGCCACAGGCCGGTGAGGGCCGGCAGCCCGTCCCGTACGGACTCCACCGACGCCTGGTGCGCGGCGGTCTCCACGATCGCCAGCGAGGCGCCCGAGTCGCCGAGGATCCACTGGATCTGCTCCGGCGAGCTGGTCTCGTACACCGGCACGGTCACCGCGCCCGCGCTCCAGATCGCGAAGTCGAGGAGCACCCACTCGTACCGGGTCCGGGAGAGCAGCGCGACCCGGTCCCCGACCTCGACCCCGGCCGCGACCAGGCCCTTGGCGACCCCGCGCACCTCGGCCAGGAAGGCGGTGGCGGTCACGTCCGACCAGCCGTCGCCGGACTTGCGGGCCATCACGACGGCGTCCGGATGCTGGGAGGCGTTGCGGCGGATGAGATCCGTCAGGTTGCCGTCCGAAGGGACCTCGTACAGGGCCGGAAGGCTGAACTCGCGCAAGACTGCTGCTCCTCATCGGGCTCCGGTGCCACGGCTCTGTGGTGGGTGCACCGGTGCGGTCCATCATCGGGCAGGTGCTCGGTGGGGGTGAGCACGACTGTGGACTGCCCGGACGTTACCCACCAGTACGCGGTTCCCGATAGGGGGTCCCGGCCAGATGTTCCGTGCGTCACACCAGCGTGACGGCCCTCTCGGCACAGTAATCCACGGCTTTCCCGACTCCCAAGTAATCGCAGGTCCGACCGGGACGGCACCCCCTAGGGTGGGGCCATGCGAGTCCATGTGGTCAGCGACGTGCACGGCAACGCGGAGGCCCTCGCCCGGGCGGGGGACGGCGCCGACGCCCTCATATGCCTGGGCGACCTCGTCCTCTTCCTCGACTACGCCGACCACAGCCGCGGCATCTTCCCCGACCTCTTCGGCACCGCCAACGCCGACCGGATCGTCGAGCTGCGCACCGCCCGCCGCTTCGACGAGGCCCGCGACTTCGGCCGCTCCCTGTGGGCCGGGCTCGACGTCGACCGCGAGACCGCCGTCGAGGGCGCCGTCCGCCGCCAGTACGCCGAACTCTTCGCCGCCTTCCCCACCCCCACGTACGCCACCTACGGCAACGTCGACATCCCCGCCCTCTGGCCCGAGTACGCCCGCCCCGGCACCACCGTCCTCGACGGGCGGCGGATCGAGCTCGGCGGCCTCACCGTCGGCTTCGTCGGCGGCGGCCTGCACAGCCCGATGCGCACCCCGTACGAGATCTCCGAGGAGGAGTACGCCGCCAAGGTCGAGGCCCTCGGCGAGGTCGACGTCCTCTGCTCCCACATCCCGCCCGACGTCCCCGACCTCACCTACGACACCGTCGCCCGCCGCTTCGAGCGCGGCAGCCGCGCCCTCCTCGACGCCATCCGCCGCGTCCGCCCCCGCTACGCCCTCTTCGGCCACGTCCACCAGCCGCTGGCCCGCCGGATGCGGATCGGCGCCACCGAATGCGTCAACGTCGGCCACTTCGCCGCCACCGGCCGGCCCTACGCCCTGGAGTGGTGAGCGGGCCCGTCACCGGCGCGGGGTCGCGGGCGCGATAGCCTGCCACCGGCACGTGTGTGCCCTTCGTACGTCCGCCGGACCGCACAGTGGAGGAGCCACCGCGATGGCCGAACACACCAGCTCCAGCATCACCATCGAGGCGGCCCCGGCCGCCGTCATGGGTGTGATCGCCGACTTCGCCCGCTACCCCGACTGGACCGGCGAGGTGAAGGAGGCCGAGGTGCTCGCCACCGACGCCGCCGGCCGCGCCGAGAAGGTCCGCCTCCTCCTCGACGCCGGCGCCATCAAGGACGACCACACCCTCGCCTACACCTGGACCGGCTCCGACGAGGTCAGCTGGACCCTGGTCAAGTCCCAGATGCTCCGCTCCCTCGACGGCTCCTACCGGCTCGCCGACCTCGGCGGGAACCGCACCGAGGTCACCTACCAGCTCACCGTCGACGTCAAGATCCCCATGCTCGGCATGATCAAGCGCAAGGCCGAGAAGGTCATCATCGACCGCGCCCTCGCCGGCCTGAAGAAGCGCGTGGAGTCCGGCGCCTGAGCCGCCGCGGGGCCGCGATAGCGTCACCCGCATGCGGATCATCCTTGTCACCGGGGCCGGCGGCGCCGGACGCAGCACCGTCGCCGCGGCGACCGCCCTCGCCGAGGCCCGCGCCGGCCGGCGCGTCCTCCTCGTCCCGGACGGCGACCCGGGCGACGGCCTCGGCGCGGGCCCCGACGCCGACTCGGGTGACACGCCGGGTGACGCCCCGGGCGCCGGCCCCGGGGACGGTACGAGCGGTGGCACGGGCGCCGGCCCCGGCGCCGGTACGGAGGGCGGTCCCGGAGACGGTACGAGCGGCGGTCCGGAGGGCGGTCCCGGCGCGCTCACCGTGCTGCGCACCGACCCCGCCGCCGGATTCCGGCGCGAGTTCCTCGCCCTCCAGGACCGCTCCGGCACCCTCTTCGACCTGCTCGGCGCCGCCCCCTTCGAGGACGCCGAACTCACCGAACCCCCCGGCAGCCGGCAGTTCGCCCTCCTCCGCGCCCTGCGCGAGGCCGCCACCGGCGACCACGACACCGCCGTCGTCGACCTCCCCCCGCTCCACGACGCCCTCGCCGTCCTCGCCCTCCCCGCCCAGCTCCGCCGCTACCTCCGCCGCCTGCTCCCCGCCGAACGCCAGGCCGCCCGCGCCCTGCGCCCGATGCTCGCCCAGCTCGCCGGCGTCCCCATGCCCGCCCAGTGGCTGTACGAGACCACCGCCCGCTGGGAGAGGGAGCTCGCCGCCGTCCAGGCCCTCGTCGAAGCCCCCGGCACCACCGTCCGGCTCGTCCTCGACCCCGGGCCCGACGCCGCCCGCGTCCTGCGCGACGCCCGCCTCGGCCTCGCCCTCCACGGCCTCGCCCTCGACGCCGTCCTCGCCAACCGGCTGCTCCCCGCCGCCTCCCCCGACCCCTGGCTCGCCGCCCTCGCCGACCGGCAGCGCCACCACCTGGAGGCCCTGCGCGCCACCGCCGGGGACCTCCTGAGCGCCCTGCCCCACCTCGGCCCCGACCCGCACCGCCCCGCCGACCCCGCGCTGCTCGCCGCCCTGCCCGACCCGCACCGCCCCGCCGGACCGCCCGCCCCCGCGCCCCGCGTCGAGGACCGGCTCGCCGAGGACGGCGTCCTCGTCTGGCACCTGCCGCTGCCCGGCGCCGTCAAGGGGGAGCTCTCCCTCGTCCGCAGGGGTGACGAACTGCTCCTCGGCGCCGGACCCTTCCGCCGCGCCCTCGACCTCCCCGCCGCCCTGCGCCGCTGCACCGTCACCGGCGCCGGCCTCGTCGACGGCGACCTCCGCATCCGCTTCACCCCCGACCCCGGCCTCTGGCCCAGGCCCTCCTGACCGGCGCCCCCGGCGTGTACCGTCGAAGGAGGGAAGCGACGGAGGAGTACGCCATGAGCAGCGATCCGGACGCCTGGGCGAAGGCGTGCGCCGAGGACCTGGAGGCGGAGAAGGCCCGCCGCCGGGCGGAGCGCGGGGACGAACCCGGCTCGCCCGCCGAGGAGTTCCGCCGCCTCTTCGAGGCCGTCGCCGAGAAGATCACCGGCACGGCGCCTCTCCTCGGCGGACTCGGCGGCCCCGCCGCCCAGGCCGCCGAGACCGTCACCGAGACGGTCAAGGGCCTCGTCGAGCAGGCCAGGGCCGCCGTCGAACCGGTCATCGAGCGCAACCCCCGGGTCTTCGACCACCTCGCCGCCGCGGGCGGCGAACTCCTCGCCGCCTACCGCTCCGCCGTCGAGGGCCACGAGACCCGCTGGACCCGGGGCCCCGGCCCCGCCGGGGACGACCCCCGCGGCGACGACGACGGCGGCCCCGCGGCTCCCCCCGCCGGCCGCCCCATCGACCTGGACTGATCGGTAGCCCCCCGCCCCTCGGGTACGGTGGGCCCTAGCGGGGCTCGACCGAAAACTGAGGGACACATGGGACTCACCATCGGCGTCGACATCGGCGGCACGAAGATCGCGGCCGGCGTGGTGGACGAGGAGGGCAGCATCCTCGACACCCACACCGTGCCGACCCCGCCGACCCCCGAGGGCATCGTCGACGCGATCTGCGCGGCGGTCTCCGAAGCCGGCAAGGGCCACCCGATCGAGGCCGTCGGCATCGGGGCCGCGGGCTACGTCGACGACAAGCGCGCCACCGTCCTCTTCGCGCCCAACATCGACTGGCGGCACGAACCGCTCAAGGACAAGGTCGAGCAGCGCGTCGGCCTCCCGGTCGTCGTCGAGAACGACGCCAACGCCGCGGCCTGGGGCGAGTACCGCTTCGGCGCCGGCCAGGGCCACGAGGACGTCATCTGCATCACCCTCGGCACCGGCCTCGGCGGCGGCATCATCATCGGCAACAAGCTGCGCCGCGGCCGCTTCGGCGTCGCCGCCGAATTCGGCCACATCCGGGTCGTCCCCGACGGCCTGCTCTGCGGCTGCGGCAGCCAGGGCTGCTGGGAGCAGTACGCCTCCGGCCGCGCCCTCGTCCGCTACGCCCGCCAGCGCGCCGCCGCCACCCCCGAGAACGCGCGGGCGCTGCTCGCCCTCGGCGACGGCACCCCCGAGGGCGTCCAGGGCAAGCACGTCAGCGAGGCCGCCCGCGCGGGCGACCCGGTCGCCATCGACTCCTTCCGCGAACTGGCCCGCTGGGCCGGCGCCGGCCTCGCCGACCTCGCCTCCCTCTTCGACCCGTCCGCCTTCATCGTCGGCGGCGGCGTCTCGGACGAGGGCGAACTCGTCCTCGACCCGATCCGCAAGTCCTTCCGGCGCTGGCTGATCGGCGGCAGCTACCGCCCGCACGCCCAGGTCCTCGCCGCCCAGCTCGGCAACAAGGCCGGCCTGGTCGGCGCGGCGGACCTGGCCCGCCAGGGCTGACCTCCGCCACCACCCGCCCGGCCGATGCCCGCCGCGCCCCCGCCCGGGGCGAGGCGGGCATCGGCCCGCGCGGCCCCGCCGGACCGGACGCGCGGCCCCGGCACGCTCCCCGGCACGCTCCCCGGTCCGGTCCGATCGGGAGGAAACGCCCTAGGGTGACCCCATGGCCCCCGACGAGACCGGCGTGCTGCCCGCTTCCCGTACCGAGCCGGACGGTTCGGCCGTGGTCCGGGTCCTCAGCTACAACATCCGCTCGATGCGCGACGACGAGGCCGCCCTCGCCCGGGTGATCAGCGCCTGCGCCCCCGACGTCGTCCTCGTCCAGGAGGCGCCGCGCTTCTTCCGGTGGCGCAAGCACGCCGCCCGGCTGGCCGCCGGGAGCGGGCTCGTCGTCCTCTCCGGCGGGGCCACCGCCGCCGGACCGCTGCTGCTCTGCTCGCTGCGCGCCACCGTGGAGCGGACCGAGGACGTCCTGCTGCCGCTCACCCCCGGACTCCACCGGCGCGGCCTCGCCACCGCCGTCGTCCGCTTCGGCGCCGCCCGCCTCGGCCTCGTCAGCTGCCACCTGAGCCTGCGCGCGGACGAGCGCCACGCCCAGGCCGGACTCGTCCTCGACCGGGTCGCCGCGCTCGGCACCCCGTACGCGATCGTCGCCGGCGACCTCAACGAACGGCCCGGCGGCCGGGCCTTCACCCGGCTCACCGGCACCCTGCGGGACGGCTGGGAGGCCGCCCCGTGGGGCGGCGAGCACACCTGGACCCCCGCCGACCCGCACCAGCGGATCGACGCGATCCTCGCCACCCCCGGCGTCGAGTTCCTCGGCTGCGGGGTCCCCCCGGACCTCGACCCCGCCGACCTGACCGCCGCCACCGACCACCTGCCGGTCCTCGCGGCGGTCCGGCTCCCCGCCCCCGCTCCCGGCCCCGGCCCCGTCGTCTAGGAGACGGTCACACCACCGCGCCGCGGCCCGGGTCGTCGTAGCCGTCGTCGTCCTCGTCGTCGCCCTTCATGCGGGCGACCAGGGTCACGAAGCCGCCCAGGAAACCGCCGACGCACAGGGTGGTCAGCCACCACGTCATGTCCCACTGGAGCAGCACCGCGAGCAGCATCAGGACCGGGCCGCCCACCACCGCAAGCCAGGCGAACTTCGTCGTCGTGTCGGCCTCCGGCAGCGGCGGCGGCTCCGGCGGCACGAAGTGCCCCTCGTCCGCCGAACCACCGGAACCCGCCGCGCCCGCCGGGCCCGCGTCCGGCTCCGCCAGGCTGTAGTCGCGCGGACCGCCCGGCCGGACCCCCGGCGCGAAGGTGATCGAACTGCCCAGCGCCGGCCGCCCGTCCTCCGGTTCGTCCGCGTCGGGACCCGGCTCGTCCGGCTCCGCCTCCCGCTTGCGCAAGGGCGGCTTCACCGTGTCCTTCGGGTCCTTCGTGTTCTCCGCGCCGGGCGCCCCCGGAGCCGGCGCCGGGGGCTCCTCGGCCTCCGGCAGCGCCAGGTTCTCGACGGGCCGGAAGGGCCGCGTCCCCGGCGGGTCCGCCGGCTCCTCGCCGTACCCCGCGACGATCGCGGCCCACGCCGCCTCCTCGTCGATGGGCTGCGGCTCCCGCTCGCCGCCGTCCTGCTGGTCAGCCACCGCTCCTGCTCCCCTTCCCGCCCACGGCCTCCGGGGCGAGGCGCTCGACGAACGCCAGACTCTTCTCGAAGATCAGCTCCGCGTCATGGTCCAACGTCGCCACGTGGTAACTCTGTTCCAGCAGCACCTCCTCGACGTCGGTCGAGGAGACCCGGCTCAGCACCCGGGCCGAGTCGGCCGGCGGCACCACGTGGTCCCGCGGGCTGTGCAGCAGCAGGAGCGGCTGCGTGACCTGCGGCAGCTCGCCGTCGACGAGCCGGAAGAACTCCCGCAGCGAGTGCGCCGCGTGCAGCGGCACCCGGTCGTAGCCGACCTCGGTGACGCCCTCCTTCGCGATGTCGTTGGCGACGCCCTTCGTCGTCGGCACCAGGTGCCGGACCACCGGCAGGGCGTGCGCGGCCAGGCCGTGCACCTTGTTGCCCGGATTGACCAGGACGACGCCGCGCACCGCGTCGCCGTGCTTGGCGGCCAGCCGCAGCGTCAGCGCCCCGCCCATGGAGAGGCCGAAGACGAAGACGGCCGAGCAGCGGGCGGTCAGCTCGCGCAGCGCCCGGTCCACCTCCGCGTACCAGTCCTGCCAGCCGGTCAGCTGCATGTCCTGCCAGCGCGTGCCGTGCCCGGGGAGCAGCGGCACCGAGACCGTCAGGCCGCGCCCGGCCAGGTGTTCGGCCCACGGGCGCATCGACTGCGGGGAACCGGTGAATCCGTGACAGAGAAGAACGCCGACCTCTCCGCCGTCATGGCGGTACGGCTCGGCTCCGGGAAGGACCGGCACCGGGGTCTCCTGTTCGATTCGCGTCCGGCGCGCGCGGGGCGCCCGGGACGTACGGCGATATGGGGGAAGGACCTTCACCGTACGCGACCGGACCGACACCGACCAGGGCCGCAGCGGGGGCCGCGCGCCGGTACGGGATAAAGTCGTCGCCACGGCACACGGAAGGCATGACGAGTTGATCTACGGCGCAATGAAGTTCTCCATCGGGGGCTCCCTCAAGCTGGCCTTCCGGCCCTGGGTCGAGGGCTTGGAGAACATTCCCGCCGAGGGCCCCGCGATCCTCGCCAGCAACCACCTGTCGTTCTCCGACTCCTTCTTCCTCCCCGCCGTCCTGGACCGCAAGGTCACCTTCATCGCCAAGGCCGAGTACTTCACCACGCCCGGCGTGAAGGGCCGGCTCACCGCCGCCTTCTTCAAGGGCGTCGGCCAGCTCCCGGTGGACCGTTCGGGCGGCCGCGGCGCCGGCGAGGCCGCCATCCGGGCCGGCATCGAGGTCATCGAGGGCGGCGGCCTCTTCGGCATCTACCCCGAGGGCACCCGCTCGCCCGACGGCCGCCTCTACCGGGGCAAGCCCGGCGGCCTGGCCCGGGTCGCGCTGGCCACCGGCGCGCCGGTCATCCCGGTCGCCATGATCGACACCGAGAAGATCCAGCCGCCCGGCAAGATCGTCCCCAAGCTGATGCGGCCGGGCATCCGGATCGGCAAGCCGCTCGACTTCTCCCGCTACCACGGCATGGACGGCGACCGCTTCATCCTCCGCTCGGTGACCGACGAGGTCATGTACGAGATCATGAAGCTCTCCGGCCAGGAGTACGTCGACATCTACGCGACCGCCGCCAAGCGGCAGATCGCGGAGGCCGAGAAGGCCGCCAAGGAGGCCGTGAAGGCCGAGATCGCGGCCCGCGAAGAGTCCGGCGCCTGACGCTCCCGGCCGGGAGCGCGTCCACGGGGGGTGGGGAAGATGGCCCGACGCGAACGCGTCGTACGGATGTCGGTCGAGCAGCCGCTGTGGCGGGCGCTGACCGGCTACCGGATCCTGACCATGGTCTACGCGGTGCTGATCTTCCTCACCGGCCGGGACCGGTACGAGCGCCCCTGGATCGCCGTCGCCTACCTGGCGGTGCTCTGCGTCTGGACCCTCGCCACCCTCCCCAAGGTGGCCAACGCGGCCCACTGCACCAAGCGCTTCCTCGCCGCCGACCTCACCGTCGCCCTCACCGGCATCCTCCTCACCCCGCTCGCCGACGCCCACGCCCAGTCCGTCGACGGCCCCACCCTGCCGTCCATATGGACCGCCGGCTCCGTCCTCGCCTTCGCCATCAAGGGCGGCTGGCGCTGGGCCGCCTTCGCCTCCTCCCTGGTCGCCGTCGCCAACATCGTCGAACGCGTCCACCCCAGCCGGGACACCGTCCACAACGTGGTCCTCGTCTGGGTCGCCTCCATCGCCATCGGCTACGTCGTCGAGGTCGCCCGCGCCTCCGAGCGCACCCTCGCCCGCGCCCTGGAGATCGAGGCCGCCACCCGGGAGCGCGAGCGGCTCGCCCGCGACATCCACGACAGCGTCCTCCAGGTCCTCGCCATGGTGCAGCGGCGCGGCACCGCGCTCGGCGGCGAGGCCGCCGAACTGGGCCGGATGGCGGGGGAGCAGGAGGTCGCCCTGCGCACCCTCGTCGCCGGCGGCCTCACCCGGACCAGCCACGTCTCCGAGGACGCGGCCGAGGGGGCCGTGGTCCGGGTCGTCGAGGTGGACGACGACCCCGGCGACGCCGCCCCCGTCGACCTGCGGACCCTCCTCGCGCCGCGCGCCGGCGCCCGGATCACCCTCGCCGACCCCGGCGTGCCCGTCCCGCTGCCCGGCGCCGCCGCGCGCGAACTGGCCGCCGCCGTCGGCGCCGCCCTGGACAACGTCCGGGTGCACGCGGGCGCGGACGCGCGCGCGTGGATCCTGGTCGAGGACTGGGACGACGAGGTCGTCGTGACCGTCCGGGACGACGGGCCGGGCATCCCCGAGGGGCGGCTCGCCGAGGCGGAGGGCGAGGGCCGGATGGGCGTCGCCCTCTCCATCCGGGGCAGGCTGCGCGACCTGGGCGGCACGGCCGAGCTGATCTCGGTCCCCGGGCAGGGCACCGAGGTCGAACTGAAGGTCCCGCGACCGCCGCGGGGCGCGCGGGGGAAGGCAGGAGAGAAGTGAGCGAGTCGCAGTCGGGGCCGGAGCAGCGGCCCATCAGGGTGATGGTCGTCGACGACCACCCCATGTGGCGGGACGCCGTCGCCCGGGACCTCGCCGAGGCGGGCTTCGACGTGGTGGCCACCGCCGGGGACGGCGAGCAGGCCGTCCGGCGGGCCCCCGCCGTCTCCCCGGACGTCCTCGTCCTGGACCTGAACCTGCCCGCCAAGCCGGGCGTCCAGGTCTGCAAGGAACTGGTCGGGACGCTGCCCGGACTGCGGGTCCTGGTGCTGTCCGCGAGCGGCGAGCACGCCGACGTCCTGGAGGCCGTGAAGTCCGGCGCCACCGGCTACCTGCTGAAGTCGGCGGGCGCCGAGGAGCTGATCGACGCGGTGCGCCGCACCGCCGCGGGCGACCCGGTCTTCACCCCGGGCCTGGCCGGACTCGTCCTCGGCGAGTACCGCCGGCTGGCCTCCGAGCCCGCCGCCCCGGCCGGCCCGGACGAGCCCGCCGCGCCCCGGCTCACCGACCGCGAGACGGAGGTCCTGCGGCTGGTCGCGAAGGGCCTCAGCTACAAGCAGATCGCCGAGCGGCTCGTCATCTCGCACCGCACCGTGCAGAACCACGTGCAGAACACCCTGGGCAAGCTCCAGCTGCACAACCGCGTCGAGCTGGTGCGGTACGCGATCGAGCGCGGCCTCGACGAGGGCTGAGCCCGCCGGGGGCGGGCCGGACCGGGGCACGGCCGGGCCCGCGCCACGCCGGGCGGGCCCCCGGGGCGGGCCGTATATTCGCGCTTGTACGGACATGCGCGCAGGTGCGGCCCGCCGCCGTGACGAGGGGAAGACCGTGGAGATCCTGGCATTCGGGGTGCAGGCGGACGAGAAGCCGCTGATCGAGAAGGCGTTCGCGGGCCATCACGACGTCCGCTGCCTCGACGTCTTCCTCACCGAGGACACCGCCCCCATCGCGGCCGGCTACGAGGTGATCTCCACCAGCGTCAACGCCAGCCTCGACCACCGGGTCCTACAGACTCTGGCGGCCGGCGGCACCCAGATGATCGCCCAGCGCTCCACCGGCTTCAACAACATCGACCTGGAGGTCGCCGAGCGGCTCGGCCTCACCGTCGCCCGGGTCTCGTACTACTCGCCGTACTCCGTCGCCGAGTTCGCCTGGACCCTCGCGATGGCCGTCAACCGGCGGATCGTCCGCGCCTCCAACCGCACCCGCGACTTCGACTTCCGCCTCGACGGCCTCATGGGCCGCGACATGCGGGGCCGTACCGCCGGCGTCCTCGGCACCGGAAAGATCGGCGAGGCGTTCGCCCGGATCGCGCACGGCTTCGGGATGCGGCTGCTCGGCTGGGACGTCGCCGAGAACCCCGCCTGCGCCGAGCTGGGCATGGAGTACGTCGACAAGGACCGGCTGCTCGCCGAGGCCGACCTGGTCAGCCTCCACGTGCCGCTGCTGCCCGCCACCCACCACCTCATCGACGCCGCCGCCCTGCGGTCCATGAAGGACGACGCGATCCTGGTGAACTCCAGCCGGGGCGGCCTCGTCGACACCGAGGCCCTCGTCACCGAGCTGCGCGCCGGCCGCTTCACCGGCGTCGGCCTCGACGTCTACGAGGCCGAGGCCGGCCTCTTCTTCCTCGACAAGTCCCTCGCGGGCGTCGAGGACGACACCCTGGCCCGCCTGGTGACCTTCCCGAACGTGGTGGTCACCAGCCACCAGGCGTACTACACGCTGGACGCGGTCGGCCAGATCATCGACACCACGGTCCAGAACGTCCTCGACCACCTCGCCGGGCGGCGCGGCGAGAACGTCCTGGTCCCGCGCCTCACCCGCTAGACCGGGAAAGCCGCCTCAGACGAGCACCCCGGCGAGGAGCGAGGCCGTCACCGCCGCGCCCTCCAGGGTCAGCACCGACTCGGGGTGGAACTGCACGCCGGCGAAGCCGGGGCCGCGCACCGCGTGCACCTCGCCCGTCGCCGCGTCCCGGCTCACCTCGATCCGGTGCAGCGCCAGCTCGGTCGCCTCCCGCTCGCCGCAGCGCGCCGTGAAGCTGTTGTAGAAGCCGACCGTCCGCTCCTGGCCGAAGAGGTCGATTTGGACCTGCGCGCCCTGGAACGGCGTCCGCTTGCGGACGATGTCCAGGCCCAGCTCGGCCGCGATCAGCTCGTGGCCGAGGCAGACGCCGAGCAGCCCGTGCCGGTGGCCGCGCAGCAGCTCGGCGGTGAGGCCGCGCAGGAAGCGCATCTTCGGGTCGGCCGCGTCCGACGGGTCGCCCGGACCGGGGCCCAGGACCACCGGCCCCTCGTGGCCGAGCGCCAGCTCCCGCAGCCCCGGCTCGTCGTAGCGCAGCACCGACACCTCAAGGCCCGAGGAGCGCAGCAGGTGGGCCAGCATGGCGGTGAAGGTGTCCTCCGCGTCGATCACCAGCGCGTGCCCGTCCAGCTCCGCCGACCGGGTCTGCATCCGCAGCCAGAACGGCGCCAGGCCGGCCCGGCGGGAGTCCAGCGCGGCCCGCACCCGGGGGTCGTCGGCCAGCCGGGGCCGCCCGGAGGCGTCCTCCGCCGCGGGCCGTCCTTCCCGCACGCCGAGCGCGGCCAGCACCGCCGCCGCCTTCGCGTGGGTCTCGGCGACCTCCCCGGCCGGGTCGGAGTGCCGGACCAGGGTGGCGCCGACCGGCACCCGCACCCGCCCGTCGGGGGCGATGTCGGCGGTCCGGATGAGGATGGGGGAGTCGAGGGTCTGGGCGCCGTGCGCGTCGGTGCCGAGCAGCGCCAGCGCGCCCGCGTAGTAGCCCCGGCCGCCGTCCTCGTGCCGCTCGATGACCCGGCAGGCGTTCTGCACCGGCGAGCCGGTCACGGTCGCGGCGAACATGGTCTCCCGCAGCACCTCCCGCACGTCCAGCGAGGACCGCCCGCGCAGCTCGTACTCGGTGTGCGCGAGGTGGGCCATCTCCTTCAGCCGGGGCCCGATCACCACGCCGCCCCGGTCCCCGACGGTGCACATCATCTTCAGCTCCTCGTCCACCACCATGGAGAGCTCCTCGGTCTCCTTGCGGTCGCCGAGGAAGGCGAGCAGGTCGTCGGCGGTGGGGGTGGTCCCGGCCGGGTAGCGGTACGTGCCGCTGATCGGGTTCATCGTGACCGTGCCGCCCGCCATCCGGACGTGCACCTCGGGGCTGGCCCCGACCAGGACCCGGTCGCCGGTGTGCACGACGTAGGTCCAGTAGGCGCCCCGCTCGCCGGTGAGCAGCCGCCGGAACAGGGCCAGCGCGTCGGCCCGCCCGAAGCCGGGGATCTCGCCGGTGTACGTCCGCCGGATGACGAAGTTGGCGCCCTCGCCGCCGCCGATCTCGTCCTCGATGACCCGCCGCACCGTCCCGGCGTACTCCTCGTCGGAGACGTCGAAGCCGCCGTTCCCGACGGTCACGCGGTGCGCGGGCAGCGCGGCCAGGACCTCGCCGAGCGGCAGCTCGTACGCCTCCTCGGCGACCAGCACGGAGAGCGGGGTGCCGTCGTCCCGCACGTCGAAGCCGCGCTCCCGGATCTGCCGGAACGGCACCAGGGCGAGGGTGGGGGAGGGGCCGACGGGCAGGTCGGCGAGGTGTTCGGCCTCGTGGACGGGGCCGATCAGCAGCTCCACGGTGTCGTGGTCGCGGCCGGGGGTGCGGCGCCGGAGCAGGGCGAAGGGCGGGGCGGAGTCGTCGAGGAGGCGGGAGAGGTCCATGGGGGTTCCTTCCGGTCGGGGTGCGGAGAGGAACGGCCTCGCGGGTACGAGAAAGGCCGCCCCTCGGGCGGCCTTCGCGTGGATTCGGGTACGCGCAGTCAGTGGGCCGCCGGAGGGACGGTCCACCACCAGTTCTGGTTCTGGGTCTGGGGCGCGTACATGCGAGCACTGTAACCCAGCGGGGAACGGGACCGGGGCCCGTTCCGCACCGTGGACGGCGGGCCCCGGCAGGGACCCCGGGGGCGGCCCCGGCAGGGCCCCCGGGGCGGCCCGGGGAGCGGCTCCGGGGGCCGGGCGTCACCCGCCGGGGTGAAGGATCCCACCCGTACTCCGGTCGGCCGCGTCTCAGTGTCTGGGCACGGCACGGGACAGGGCGGAGAACCCCGTAGGGTGGTCCGCGTGACCGTGAACGCTGAATCCCACGCCGTCGCCGGGGCGACCTGGCGAGACCTGCCCGCGGCGCAGCAGCCCGAGTACCCCGATGCCGAGGCTCTGCGCGATGTGATCGCGGACCTCGAGTCGTATCCTCCGCTCGTCTTCGCCGGCGAGTGCGACCAGCTGCGCGCCCGGATGGGGGCCGTCGCCCGGGGCGAGGCGTTCCTCCTCCAGGGCGGCGACTGCGCCGAGGCGTTCGACGCGGTGTCGGCCGACCACATCCGGGCCAAGCTGAAGACCCTCCTCCAGATGAGCGCCGTCCTGACGTACGCGGCCTCCGTGCCCGTCGTCAAGGTGGGCCGCATCGCGGGCCAGTACTCCAAGCCGCGCTCCAAGGGCACCGAGACCCGTGACGGCGTGACGCTCCCCACCTACCGGGGCGACTCCGTCAACGGCTTCGACTTCAACGAGGCCGCCCGCATCCCGGACCCCGAGCGGCTGAAGCGGATGTACCACGCCTCCGCGTCGACGCTGAACCTGGTCCGCGCCTTCACCACCGGCGGCTACGCCGACCTGCGCCAGGTGCACGCCTGGAACCAGGACTTCGTGCGCTCCTCGCCCTCCGGTCAGCGCTACGAGGCGCTCGCCCGCGAGATCGACAACGCGCTGAACTTCATGAAGGCGTGCGGTACCGACCCGGCGGAGTTCAAGGCCGTCGAGTTCTACGCCTCCCACGAGGCGCTGCTGCTCGACTACGAGGGCGCCCTGACCCGTACCGACTCGCGCACCGGCAAGCTGTACGACACCTCCGGCCACATGGTCTGGATCGGTGAGCGCACCCGCCAGCTGGACCACGCCCACATCGAGTTCGCGTCGAGGATCGCGAACCCGATCGGCATCAAGCTGGGCCCGACGACCACCCCGGAGGAGGCGCTGACGTACATCGAGCGCCTCGACCCGGACCGCGAGCCGGGCCGGCTGACCTTCATCGTCCGCATGGGCGCCGACAAGGTCCGCGACAAGCTCCCCGAGCTGGTCGAGAAGGTCACCGCCTCGGGCGCCACCGTCGCCTGGGTCACCGACCCGATGCACGGCAACACCTTCGAGGCGGCCTCGGGCCACAAGACCCGCCGCTTCGACGACGTCCTCGACGAGGTCAAGGGCTTCTTCGAGGTCCACAAGGCGCTGGGCACCCACCCGGGCGGCATCCACGTCGAGCTGACCGGCGACGACGTCACCGAGTGCGTGGGCGGCGGCGACGAGATCTTCGTCGACGACCTGCACCAGCGCTACGAGACGGCCTGCGACCCGCGGCTCAACCGCAGCCAGTCGCTCGACCTGGCCTTCCTGGTGGCGGAGATGTACCGCGACCAGTGAGTGAGCAGCTACGGCGATGGGGCGCGGATCCTTGTGATCCGCGCCCCATCGCCGTATCGAAGGCTTTTACGCTCCCCGGCCGCCGGGTAAGGTTAGGTTAGCCTAATCGATCTCGGTGGGAGGTGAACCGCGTGTACGTCTGCTCATGCTTCGGTGTCACGGAGAAGCAGGTCAAGGAGCACGCGGAGGCCGGCGCCTGCACGCCCCGCCAGATCGCCTCCGCCTGCAAGGCGGGCACCGACTGCGGTTCCTGCGTCCGGCGCATCCAGGCCCTCCTCGGGCGCGGCGACTGCCCGCGCCGCGAGCTCCTCGACCGGGGCGCCCCCGCCCTCGCGGCGGAGCTGCCCGAAGCAGCCCCCGCCGCCCTCCCCGAGGCCGCCTAGCTCGGCTGCTCGATGAGCGTCGAGAGGTAGAGCGCCTCGCCCAGCGACTCGATCAGTTCGAGCTGGGTGTCCAGGTAGTCGATGTGGTGCTCCTCGTCCGCGAGGATCTCCTCGAAGAGGTTGGCCGAGGTGACGTCGCCCTTGGCGCGCATGACCTCGATGCCCCGCCTGAGCCGGTCGATCGCCTCCACCTCGACCTGGCGGTCCGCCTGGAACATCTCGGTGACCGTCTGGCCGACGCGCACGTGGAAGAGGCGCTGGTAGTTGGGCAGGCCGTCGAGCATCAGGATGCGCTCGGTCAGCTTGTCCGCGTGCTTCATCTCGTCGATGGACTCTTCGCGGGTGTACTTCGCGAGCTTCGTCCAGCCCTTGTTGTCCTGGATGCGGTAGTGCAGCCAGTACTGGTTGATGGCCGTCAGCTCGCCGGTCAGCTGCTCGTTCAGAAACTCCAGGACCTCGGGGTCGCCCTGCATCGCTCCAGCTTCCTTCCGTCTTCCGTCACGCGGGGTGTCCGGCCCGTCTCGGGGCGTGGACGGCCGCATCCTCGCATCCCCCGGGGAGGCCGTCCAGTAAGTGCAGGCTTAGTGGGACTTGCCCGAATGGGCGCGGCCGGGCGGGTGGCTGGTCATGACCACCCCTCGCCGTCTGTCACCATGGATGACATGGGTCAGCCGGAGAGCGGGGTACACCGGGAAGCGGGTCAGCCGGATCGTTCGACGGTTCAGCCGCCGGGTGTCGCGTCGGATCTTCCGCCCGGACAGCGCCTCCAGCGAGGCTGGCCGGTCACCCACTACGGGCCCGTGCCCAAGTTCAAGCCGGACCGCTGGGAGTTCCGGGTCTTCGGGGCGACCGCCGACGGCGACAAGCGGTGCTGGAACCACGAGGAGTTCTCGGCCCTGCCGTTCTCCGCGGTCGTGGCCGACCTGCACTGCGTCACCAAGTTCAGCATGACCGGAGCCGAGTGGGGCGGGGTCCTGGCCCGGACCGTCCTGGAGCTCGCGCCGCCCGCGCCGCAGGTCACCCACGTCATGGTCTGGGCCGAGTACGGCT
The DNA here is from genome assembly GCF_014650175.1 of Streptomyces termitum. Taxonomy (GTDB): domain Bacteria; phylum Actinomycetota; class Actinomycetes; order Streptomycetales; family Streptomycetaceae; genus Streptomyces; species Streptomyces termitum. The sequence continues at coordinate 326,902 of NZ_BMUL01000006.1, read as the reverse complement.
ACAGCGCCAACATGCGGCTCTCCGACTTCGCCGCCGAGCGCACCGTCTTCGCCACCCACAAGGACGGCGAGCTGCTCACCGCCGAGCACGGCTTCCCGCTGCGGCTCGTCGTGCCGCACCTGTACGCCTGGAAGGGCCCGAAGTGGGTCCGGGGCGTGGAGTACATGACGGCCGACCGCCGGGGCTTCTGGGAGGAGCGGGGCTACCACAACCTCGGCGACCCCTGGACGGAGCAGCGCTACTCGTACCAGGAGGGGCCGGGCGACGGCCCGGAGCTGTAGCCCCCGGACCGCCGCCGCGCCGCCCGCCCGCTCAGTGGTGGTACGCGTGCGTCACCGTGCACCCCGCCGGGTATTCCTCCATCGGGAACGATCAGTCGCGGAGCTTCTTGAGCAGCTCGATGTCGGCGGTGTGCCCCTCCTTGCCGCCGGGCGTCTCGATGATCAGCGGCACGCCCTCGGTGGCGGGATGGCGCAGCAGCTCGCGGAAGGCGTCCTCGCCGATGTGGCCGAGGTTGATGTTGGCGTGCCGGTCCTTGCGCGCGCCCGCGACGTCCTTCGAGTCGTTCGCGTGGATCAGCCGCAGCCGGCCCTCGCCGACCGTGGCGACCAGCTCGTCCAGCGTCCGCGCCGCCCCGCCCGGCTCCGCCAGGTCGTGGCCCGCCGCGAAGATGTGGCAGGTGTCGAGGCAGATCCCCAGCCGGGGGTGGTGGTCCAGCGCGTCGAAGTACGGCCCGAAGTCCTCCGCGCGCGAGCAGAGCGAGGAGCCCTGCCCGGCCGTGGACTCCAGGAGCAGGTACGGATCGTCCTCGTGGGTCAGCTCGTCGAGCAGCGGCAGCAGGCGCTCGCGCACCTGGGCCAGCGCCCGCGCGCGCGGGCGGTCCCCGGTCGCGGAGCCGGTGTGCACCACCACGCCCCGCGCGCCGATCTCCCGGCCGCGCCGCAGCGAGTGGCGCAGCGACTCCACCGACCTCTCGGCGGTGGCCTCCGTGTGCGAGCCGAAGTTGATCAGGTACGGGGCGTGCACCCAGGCCGACAGGGACGCGGCCGCGCACTCCTCGCGGAACCGCTCGTCCTGGGCCGGGTTCCCGGTCGGGGTGGCCCAGCCGCGCGGGTTGGCGACGAAGACCTGGACGGTCTCGGCCGCCAGCTCGCGGGCGTAGCCGAGGCCGACCGTGGCGAGACCGCCGGCCACGGGGACGTGGCCGCCGACGGGGTTGCGCATGCGCTTCTCAGATTCCCTTGACGGTGATGGTGACGACGGAGCCCTCCGGGGCGCTCTCCCCGCCCTCGACGGACTGGCCGGTGACCTCGTCGCCGAGGAACGGGAAGGACTTCTGGACCTTCACCTCGAAGCCCGCGTCCTCCAGCTCCTGCCGGGCCTCGCCGGTCGTCATGCCGACCACGTCCGGGACCTCGACCCGGCGGGGGCCCTTGGAGACGGTCAGGGTGACCGCGTCGCCCTTCGCGGCCCGGCTGCCCTCGGGGAGGGACTGGGCGGCGACCGCTCCGGCGTCCTCGGGGGAGTACACCCGCTCCGGGGCGACCGTCACCTTCAGGCCGGCGTCCTGGAGGGCCGCGGTGGCGTCGGCGACGGTCTCGCCGGTCACGTCGGGGACGTCCACCGGCGAGCCCTTGCTGACCACCAGCGCCACCGCCGAGTCCGGGGCGCGCTCGGTGCCCGGCTCCGGGTCGGAGCCGATCACCGCGCCCTGCGGGACGCTGTCGCTGAAGGCGCTGGTCACCACGCCGGGGGCGAGCCCCTGTTCGGTCAGGACGCGGCGGGCCTCGGCCAGCGGCTTGTTCTTCAGGTTGGGGACCTTCACGATCTCCGGGCCCCGGGAGAGGGTCAGGGTGACCGCGGTGTTGCCCCGGATCCGCTCGCCGGGCGCCGGGTCGACGGCCATGACGGTGCCGCGCTCGTACACGTCGCTGAAGGCGCGCTTCGAGGTGCCCGCCTCCAGACCGGCGTCGGCGAGCCGGGCGCGGGCGGCGTCCTCGGTCTGGCCGAGGACGGCGGGGACGCGGGTGAACTGCCCGGCGTTGATGTACCAGACGCCGGTGCCGACGCCGAGGGCGAGCAGCAGGCCGAGGACGATCAGGAGCGGGACGCGCGGGAGGCTCCGCAGACCCCGGCGGCCGGTCCGGGCGGGCGGCGCGGGCGGGGTCGCGAGGCGGCTGGTGTGCTGCACCGGCTGCGGGTCGGCGGACCCCACCGGGCGGGCGATCACGCTGGTGCGGTCCTCGCCGGTGTCCCGGTCCTCGGTCCGTGCCGCCGGCGGCGCCGTGTCCAGCTGCGCGTCGGTGAGCCCCGCCCGCGCCTCCCGGACCAGGCCCAGCAGCTCCACCGCGTCGTGCGGGCGGCGCTCGGGGTCGCGGGCGGACGCGGCGGCGACCAGCCCGTCCAGCGCGGCGGGCAGACCGGGGACGGCCTCGGAGGGGGCGGGCACGTCGGTGTGCAGGTGCTGGTAGAGCACCTGGGCGGGGGTCTCGCCGGAGTGCGGCTTGCCGCCGGTCAGCATCTCGTAGAGGACGACCCCGCAGGCGTACACGTCGGCCCGGGTGTCGGCGGTGCCGTGCTCGATCTGCTCGGGGGCCAGGTAGGAGACGGTGCCGAGGACCGCGCCGGTGGTGGCGGTCGCCGAACCCACCGAGCGGACCAGCCCGAAGTCGGCGACCTTGACCCGGCCGTCGTCCCCTATCAGGACGTTCTCCGGCTTCATGTCGCGGTGCACGAAGCCGGCCCGGTGGGCGGCGCCGAGCGCGGCGAGGACCGGCTCCAGGATGTCCAGGGCGGCCCGGGGCCGCAGCGCGCCGCGCTCGCGGAGCACGTCGCGCAGGGTGCAGCCGGAGACGTACTCCATGGCCAGGTAGACGTACGCGCCCTCGGCGCCCTGGTCGAAGACGGCGACCACGTTGGGGTGGGCCAGCCGGGCGACGGACTTCGCCTCGCGGATGAACCGCTCGACGAAGACGGCGTCGGCGGCGAGCGCCGGATGCATCACCTTGAGCGCGAGGACGCGGTCGAGGCGGGTGTCGACGGCCCGGTAGACCGTGGCCATCCCGCCGACGGCGATGCGCGCGTCGACGCGGTAGCGGCCGTCGAGCAGCCGCCCGACGAGGGGGTCCTGAAGGGTCGTGTCCACGGCGTCGAGTCTACGAGCCGCACACCGGTGCCCTCCGCCCGGCGGCCCGTTCCGCAGCACGCTTGTGACGTGACCGCGCGCCCGCCCGTGACCCGGGCGCGCCCCCGCCCGCCGGGGCGCTCCGGGTCAGAAGGCGGGGCGCTCCGGGTCGAGCCGGGCGGTGCCCTCCACCGGCGACGACGCCTCCGCGAAGTGCCGGCGGGGGATGCGGCCCGCGCGGCGGGCCAGCCGGCCGCCCTCGACCGCGTGCCGCATCGCCGCCGCCATCAGGACCGGCTCCTGCGCGCGGGTCACCGCCGAGGCGAGCATCACCGCCGCGCAGCCCAGCTCCATCGCGAGGGCGGCGTCCGAGGCGGTGCCCGCCCCGGCGTCGAGGATCACCGGCACGCCGGCCCGCTCCACGATCAGCTCGAAGTTGTGCGGGTTGCGGATGCCGAGCCCGGAGCCGATGGGGGAGCCGAGCGGCATGATCGCCGCGCAGCCGACGTCCTCCAGCTTCCGGGCCAGGACCGGGTCGTCGTTGGTGTACGGCAGGACGGTGAAGCCGTCGTCCACCAGGGCCTCGGCGGCGTCGAGCAGCTCCACCCCGTCGGGCAGCAGGGTCCGCTCGTCGGCGACCACCTCCAGCTTGACCCAGTCGGTGCCCAGCGCCTCGCGGGCGAGCCGGGCGGTGAGGACCGCCTCGCCGGCCGTGCGGCAGCCCGCCGTGTTCGGCAGCACGCGGATGCCGAGCCGGTCCAGGACGGAGAGGACCGACCCCTGGACGGTGGGGTCGAGGCGGCGCATGGCGACCGTGGTCAGCTCGGTGCCGGAGGCGGTCAGGGCGCGCTCCAGGACGTCCAGGCTGGGGGCGCCGCCGGTGCCCATGATCAGGCGGGAGGAGAACTCCGTACCGGCGAGGACGAAGACGTCGTCGGACATCGCGCTCAGCCCCCCTGCACCGCGGTCAGGATCTCGACCCGGTCGCCGTCGGCGAGCAGCGTCGACGCCCACGCGCCGCGCGGCACGACCGTCTCGTTGACGGCGGCGGCCACCCCGGACGGGGCGGTGGTGAGGCCGGCGACCAGGGCGGAGAGGGAGACGGGGGCGGCGAGCGCGCGCGGCTCGCCGTTCACGGACACGTTCATGCGGGCTGCTCCTGACGGGCGGAGGTGGCGGGGGAGAAGCGGCGGGGGGAGAAGGGGCGCGCCTCCTCGGGCAGGACGCCGGTGGTCAGCGCCTCCGCCATGACGTCGCCGGTGATCGGGGTGAGCAGGATCCCGTTGCGGTAGTGGCCGGTGGCCAGCAGCAGGCCGGGCAGGGCGGTCGGCCCGAGCATCGGCGCGTTGTCGGGGGAGCCGGGGCGCAGTCCGGCGAGGGTCTCGGTGAGCGGCAGCTCGGTGAGGCCCGGGACCAGCTCGTGGGCGTCGCGCAGCAGCTCGTACACCCCGCCGGCGGTGACCGTGGTGTCCCAGCCCAGCTCCTCGCTGGTGGCGCCGACGACCAGCTCGCCGTCCTCGCGCGGCACCAGGTAGACGTGGCTGCCGCGGACCACGGCCCGGACCGTGCGGGAGAGGAAGGGGGCGTACGGGGCGGGGATCCGCAGCCGCAGGACCTGGCCCTTCACCGGCCGGACCGGCGGCACGACCTCCTCGGGCACGCCCGCCAGCCGGCCGCTGAGGCTGCCCGCCGCGAGCACGACCTGTCCGGCGGCGAGCGCGGTGCCGTCGGCGAGGACGGCGCCGCGGGCCCGGCCGCCGGTCACCGTGAGCCGCGCGGCGAGCGTCCGGTGCAGCACCACCCCGGCCCGCTCGCAGGCGGTGAGCAGGGCGGCGGCGAGCCGGCGCGGGTCGACCTGGTGGTCGCCGTCCACCCGCAGTCCGCCGCGCACGCCGGGCGCCAGCATGGGTTCCAGGCGGCGGCACTCGCGGCCGCTGAGCCAGGTGGAGGAGAGCCCGCAGCGGGTCTGGAGGGCGTGGAGTTCGCGCAGGTGGGCGCGGTCGTCGGCGTCGAGGGCGACGGCGAGGGTGCCGCAGGCGCGGTAGCCGGTGCCGAGGCCGGACGCCTCCTCCAGCTCGGCGACGAAGGCCGGGTAGCGGGCGGCGGAGGCGAGGTCGAGCCCGAGCAGGGTCTCCTCGCCGTAGTGCAGCTCGGTGACGGCGGCGAGCATGCCGGCCGCGACCCGGGCGGCGCCGCGCCCGGGGTCGGGGTCGGCGACCGCGACGGAGAGCCCGCGCCGGGCCGCCCGCCAGGCCGTGACGAGGCCGATGATGCCGCCGCCGATCACGAGGACGTCGGTGGTGGACCGGATGTCGGTGGAAGAACGCACGGCGTTCCCGCCCCTCCCTTCGCCGGCATGACCCGGATCAGGTTCGTACGGTCGGAGGCCGGCCAGCCTCCCTCTCAGCCCGGTGCGTCCGGGCTCCCGCGAGTCGTGTACGCCCGCCACCCTAGCCCCCGCCGCCGGAGCGTCACAGGGGCCCTCCCTTCCTGACGGTTCGTCAGATGCGTAAGGTGGGCGGGTGAGCGAGCAGAAGCAGACCCAGCGGCACGTCGTGATCGTCGGCGCGGGCATGGCGGGCGTCCAGACCGCCGTCGCCCTGCGCGAACAGGGCTTCGAGGGCCCCGTCACCCTCATCGGTGCCGAACCCCACCCGCCCTACGACCGCCCCCCGCTCTCCAAGGCGGTCCTCCTCGGCAAGGCCGAGCACTCCGCCTTCGACGTCGACTTCGCCTCCCTCGGCGTCGACCTCCGGCTGGGCCTGGAGGTCACCGGACTGCGCCCCGCCGACCACGAGATCGCCACCGCCGCCGGACCCGTCCGGTACGACGTCCTCGTCCTTGCCACCGGCGCCGACCCGCTCACCCTGCCCGGCACCGACGGCGTCCCCGGCGTCCACCTGCTGCGCACCTACGACGACGCCCTCCGCCTCGCCCCCGTCCTGGCCCGCGGACAGGACGTCGTCGTGGTCGGCGCCGGCTGGATCGGCGCCGAGTTCGCCACCGCCGCCCGCGCCGCCGGCTGCGCCGTCACCGTCGTCGAGGCCGCCCCGCTGCCCCTCTCCGGCGCCCTGCCCGACGAGGTCACCACCGCCATGGCCGGCTGGTACGCGGAGAACGGCGCCGAACTCCTCACGCACGCGCGCGTGGACACCGTCCGCCCCGGCGCGGTCGTCCTCGCCGACGGCCGCGAACTCCCCGCCGACGCCGTCGTCGTCGGCATCGGCGCCCGCCCCGCCACCCGCTGGCTCGACGGCTCCGGCGTCGCCCTCGACCCGAGCGGCGCCGTCACCGCCGACGACCGGCTGCGCACCTCCCTGCCCGACGTGTACGCCGTCGGCGACTGTGCCTCCTTCCCCTCCGCCCGCTACGGCGAGCGGCTCCTCGTCCACCACTGGGACAACGCCCTCCAGGGCCCCCGCACCGTCGCCGCCGCCGTCACCGGCGACCCCGCCGCCGCCCCGGAGCCGTACGACCCCGTCCCGTACTTCTGGTCCGAGCAGTTCGGCCGCTTCGTCCAGTACGCCGGCCACCACGCCGGCGCCGACACCATGGTCCGGCGCGGCGACCCGGCCGGACCCGCCTGGAGCGTGCTCTGGCTGCGCGCCGGGGTGCCGGTCGCGCTCCTCGCCGTCGGCCGCCCCCGCGACCTCGCCCAGGGCCGCAGGCTCATCGAGGCCGGCACCCCCGTCGACCCCGTCCGCGCCGCCGACCCGTCCGTCCCGCTCAAGTCCGCCGTCCGGTAGCACCCCGGACGGCGGCGGCCGGGACGGGCCCGACTACCGGCCGTCCGTCCCGGATGGCAGGCTTGTCCCGTGACCGAGATTGACGCAAACATCGATGCTCTCGTCCCCGCCTGGCTCTACCTCCCCGACATCGCCGAACTGCTCGACGTCGAGGTGACCCGGGTGCGGCAGCTGGTGAAGGAGGGCCAGCTCATCGCCATCCGCCGCGGGGAGAACAACGCGCTCCAGGTGCCCGCCGCCTTCCTCCAGGACGGCAAGGTCGTCAAGGGCCTCGTGGGCACCCTGACGCTGCTGCGGGACGACGGCTTCACCGACGAGGAGATGCTGGAGTGGCTCTTCACTCCGGACCCGACCCTGCCCGGCACCCCCGCGCAGGCCCTCGGGGAGAATCGCGGCACGGAGGTGAAGCGCCGCGCCCAGGCGCTCGCCGTCTGACGCACCCGGACCACCAGGCCGGCGCCGCGGCCCCGCGCCGCGGCGCCGGCACCACCCGACGGGGGGAACCACCATGCCCACGCCTCGCGAACGGCTCGCCGACGCCCGGCTCTACCTGTGCACCGACGCCCGGAAGCGCCAGGGCGACCTGCCCGCCTTCCTCGACGCCGTGCTCTCCTCCGGCGTCGACGTGATCCAGCTCCGCGACAAGGGCATGGAGGCCGCCGAGGAGCTGGAGCACCTCGCGGTCTTCGCCGAGGCCGCCCGCCGCCACGGCAGGCTCCTCGCCGTCAACGACCGCGCCGACGTCGCCCACGCCGCCGGGGCCGACGTCCTCCACCTCGGCCAGGGCGACCTGCCCGTCCCCGCCGCCCGCGCGATCCTCGGCGACGCCGTCCTGACCGGCCGCTCCTGCCACGCCGAGTCCGAGGTGGCCGCGGCCGCCGCCGAGCCCGGCGTCGACTACTTCTGCACCGGCCCCTGCTGGCCCACCCCCACCAAGCCCGGCCGGCACGCCCCCGGCCTCGGCCTCGTGCGGTACGCCGCCGGACTCGCCCAGGACCGGCCCTGGTTCGCCATCGGCGGCATCGACGCGGCCAACCTGGACGAGGTGCTCGACGCGGGCGCCCGCCGGATCGTCGTCGTCCGCGCGCTCACCGAGGCCGACGACCCGGCCGGGGCCGCCGCCGATCTGGCCAGGAGGGTCCGGGAGCGGGCCGGGGCCTGACCCCGCGCGCGCCGCGCCCCCGGCCGGGCGCGGCGCCGGGACCGGGGGCGTACCGGTGTCCGAAAAGGTGTCCACAAGGCGGACGCGATGCACGTGCTTGCCCGGACCCCGTCTAACCTGCCCGTATGGCCCTTGGAACCGCTTCCGTCCGGCCGGACCGCGCCCGCACGGTCCGCGACATCCTCGCCTCCGGCACGTCGTACTCCTTCGAGTTCTACGCCCCCCGGACCGCGAAGGGCGAGCAGGTCCTCTGGAACGCCATGCGCCGCGTCGAGGCCGTCGGCCCCAGCTTCGTCTCCGTGACCTACGGCGCCGGCGGCTCCACCCGCGGCGGCACCGTCAAGGCCACCCAGAAGATCGCCTCGGACACCACGCTCACCCCGGTCGCCCACCTCACCGCCGTCGACCACTCCGTCGCCGAACTGCGCAACGTCCTCGGCCGGTACGCCGACGCGGGCATCCGCAACATGCTGGCGCTGCGCGGCGACCCGCCCGGCGACCCGCTGGGCGACTGGATCGAGCACCCCCAGGGCGTCGCCTACGCCGCCGACCTGGTCCGGCTCATCAAGGACTCCGGCGACTTCTGCGTCGGCGTCGCCGCCTTCCCCGAGATGCACCCCCGGTCCACGGACTGGGACACCGACGTCCGCCACTTCGTCGACAAGTGCCGCGCCGGCGCCGACTACGCGATCACCCAGATGTTCTTCGACCCGGAGAACTACCTGCGGCTGCGCGACAGCGTCGAGAAGGCGGGCTGCGACACCCCGATCATCCCCGAGGTCATGCCCGTCGTGACCGCGAAGACCCTCGACCGGCTGCCCCAGCTGAGCAACGCGGCCTTCCCCCCGGACGTGAAAGACCGCATCCTCGCGGTCAAGGACGACGCCGCCGCTGTACGCTCCATCGGTATCGAGTTCGCGACGGAGTTCTGCGCGCGTCTGCTGTCCGAGGGCGTCCCCGGGCTGCACTTCATCACGCTCAACAGCTCCACCGCGACACTGGAGATCTACGAGAATCTCGGACTGCACCAGCAGTCCTGACCGGTCGTACCCGCCCCGACCCGCGGCGGTGGCCGTAGAGAGGGGCGGCGGGGCATGGGGTGGACGGTCCTCTACATCGCGTTCGGTCTGGTCGCGCTCTGGCTGCTGGGCGAGGTGCTCCTCCAGTACAAGGCGCGGCTGCGCTGGCGGATCCTCGCCTTCGGCGGCTTCCTCGCCGTCGTCGCCGGCGTGCTGCTGTCACAGGTCCTGATCATCGTCGTCGGCGCGATCGCCTTCGCCGTCGGCCAGACCTTCGTGACCCTCTCCTTCCGGCGCGGCTTCTCCACCGGCTGGGCCATCGGCGGCAGCCCCGGCGCCAGCCGCCGCCGCAAGGCGGGCCGCGCCCCCGAGGCGGGCCCCACCCTGGAGGTCTCCGGCCTCGCCTACGAGGACGGCGCCGCCCACGGCCCCGGCCCCGGCGCGGAGCAGCTGCACGGCGGGCACGACGAGCCCACCTCCGTCTACGAGCCCGTCCCGATGCACGAGGACACCGGCCAGTACGGCGTCTACGACCCCGCCCCGCAGACCGCCGGCCACGACGCCCCCTACCCGGGCCACGACCCCTACGCGACCGGCCACGACCCCTACGCCACCGGCTACGAGCAGCCGCAGACGGGGTACGGGCAGCAGCCCGGCTACGACTACGGCACCCAGCAGTACGCCGCCTACTCCGACCCGTACATCGGCCCCGGCACCGACGGCCAGCAGTACACCTCGTACCAGGGCGACCCCTACGCCCCCTCGTACGCCTACGACACCCCGCCCGGCGGCGTCTGGGTCCCGCAGCAGCGCGACACCGACGGCCAGCAGCCCCAGCCGCAGGCCCCCGGGCCGTACGGCTACGGGCAGCACCCCGACGAGCAGACGCCCCACCGCTACTGACGCGCCGCCGGGCCGGACCCACCGGGGCCGGCCCGCCTGCGGCCGGTCTGCCCGGGGCCGGTCCCGGCCGCGGACGCCCGGCCCGGGGGCCGGCCGGTCACCGCGAGCCGCGGAACTCCGCGCCCTCCACGATCAGCCCGGCCACCAGCGCCCCCGACATGCCCGCGTGGGCGAGCCCGCCGCCCGGGTGCGACCAGCCGCCCGCGAAGTACAGCCCCGGCACCGGGGAGCGGTTCGGCGCGGGCAGCCACTCCCCGCGGGCGTCCGCCAGCGCGGGCCCCGGCACCTCCGCCGCCCCCGTCGCCTCCCGTACGTCCTCCGGCGTGCGGACCTCGCGCCACAGCAGTCGCCCGGCCAGCCCCGGCACCGCCCGCCCGGCCGCCTCGACCAGCGCGTCGGCGAGCCCCGGCCAGTCCTGCCCCGGCAACGTCTCCACCGCCGCCGACAGGACCACCGACTCGTGCTCCGCGTCCGGCCGCAGCGCCGGATCGTCCGGCCGCAGCACGGTCACCGGCGCGTGGTCCCCGCCGTGCACGACCGTGCGGTGCGCGGCGTCCTCCTCACGGGCGCCCCGCAGGGCCAGCAGCACCGTCAGCCGGCCGGTGCCGTGCGTCTGGAAGCGCGGCCACTCGTCCGACCGCTCCCACGGCACGACCTGCTCCCGCAGCAGCGCGGGCACCGGAGCCCCCGCCACCACGTGGTCCGCCTCCACCGTCGCGCCCGACGCCAGCCGGACCCCGACGGCCCGCCCGGCCCCGGTCAGCACCTCGTCCACGGGCTCGCCGAAGACGAACTCCACCCGCCGCTCCCGGCACCGCTCGTACACCGCGTCCGCCAGCGCCCGCATGCCGCCCGCCACGTACCAGCTGCCGAAGGTCTGCTCCATGTACGGCAGCACGGCCGCCGACGCCGGGGCGGACGCCGCCGGGAAGCCGTACGCCTCCGCGTACGAGCCGAGCAGCGCGACCAGCCGGCCGTCGCCCAGCTCCCGCGCCCCCAGCTGCGCCAGCGTCCGCGTCGGGCGGCGCAGCAGCCCCGCCTTGAGCGCCGGGTACGGCTCGACGGCCAGGGCCCGCGGATCGGCCGGCTGCGGCTCCTCCAGGAGCGGCCGCCGGGTCCGGTCCCACGCCTCGCGGGCCCGCGTCAGGAAGTCCCCCCAGCGCGCGCCCGCGCCCGCGCCGAGCGCCGCGTCCAGGGCGGCGACCGTGCCCGCCCGGGAGGCGTTGGGCAGGTCCACGCGCGTGCCGTCCGCGAAGACGTGCCGGGCGGCCGGATCGACCTGGCGCAGCCCGACGCACTCCTCCAGCGGCTTCCTCCCCGTCTTCACGAACAGGTCGCGGTAGACCGCCGGCAGGTGCAGCAGCCCGGGACCGGTGTCGAAGGCGAAGCCGTCCCGCTCGAAGCGGCCCACCGCCCCGCCGTACGTCGCCGACCGCTCGTACACCGTCACCGCGTGCCCGGCGACCGCCAGCCGGGCCGCCGCCGCCATGGCGCCCAGACCCGCGCCGATCACCACAATCCGTCCCATGGCAGGGACCCTATCGGCCCCCGCCCGGCGGCCCGCCCGCAGGTGGGCCGCCCCCGGCGGCCACCCTGCGCTCCTCGCGGCGCTGGGCCCGGCGGCGCAGGAAGCGCCGGATCCGGGAGGCCAGGAAGACCAGCAGCGCCACGCCGAGCGCCAGCAGCACGGCGGTGATCACCGACGCCGCCACCGGATGGAATATCGCGAAGGTGATCAGCGCGGCGACGCCCAGGTCCTCGGCCGTGCTCAGCACGATGTTCGAGAACGGCTCCGGCGAGGTGTTCACCGCCATCCGCGTCCCCGCCTTCACCAGGTGGCTCAGCAGCGCCGTCGAACCGCCGATCGCCCCCGCCGCCAGCTCCGGCAGCGACCCGCTCTGCCCGGCCAGCAGCGCCGCGACCACGGCGCCCGCGAGCGGCCGGACCACCGTGTGGACCGAGTCCCACACGTTGTCCACGTACGGGACCTTGTCGGCCACCGCCTCGCACAGGAAGAGCACACCGGCCGCGATCAGGACGTCGGGGCGCTGGAGCGCCTCGGGCACCTCGTCGCTGATTCCGGTCGCGCCGAAGAGACCGAGCAGCAGGACCACCGCGTAGGCGTTGATCCCGCTCGCCCAGCCGCTCGTGAAGACCAGGGGAAGTACGGACACGCCGGCGATCGTAACGAGGAACCCTTCCCTCCGTCACCGGGGTGTCCGCGCCCCGCCGGGGGCCGCCGCGCTTCGCCCGCCGTGCTCCGTCCGCCGGGCTGAGTACGCGTACCTAGACGCCGAGATGAGTACCCGCGCGGATGGGGCCGCCACCGCCCGGAGGAGAGAGTGGAGCCCAACGGAAGGGGCGCGGCTCCGGAACCGCCGACACGGGGCGGCGGAACGGAGCCGTGCGCCTGCCGGTACGGGGGAAGTACGACGAAGGGCGCCGGTCCGGCGTGGCTCGGGGGGATCGAGCTTCGCGGGGGCGGCGCTTTTCGTTGGGCGGGTTCTGGATGGTGGATCTTGGATCCAATGTCCGAGATCCACCATCCTGGATCCAACCTCCTGGATCCAATGTTCTGGATCCAAGATCCTGGACAAGGGATCCACGAGCCTGGCTTCCGGATCCTGGATCCAAAATCCAACGCCCTCGGCTCAGCGCCCGCCGCCCACCCGCCCGTGCAGCAGCAGCGAGAGCGCCGCGTGGACGTCGTCCAGGGAGCGCTCGCTCTGGAACGCCTTCCAGTCCAGCGCCGCCACCAGGACCATGCCGACCAGGGCCGCCGCGGTCAGCTGGACGTCGATCTCGTCGCTCAGTTCACCGGCCTCGACGCCGTCGCGCAGGACGCCCTCGACCACGGCGACCGCCTCCTGGCGGACCACCAGGAGGGTGGAGTTCCAGGCCCGGTTGGTGCGCCAGAGTTCGGCCACGTACAGCTGGGTGAAGGCCGGGTAGCGGTCGATGAAGACGAGGCCCGCCCGGATCATCGCGTCGAGCGCGGCGACCCGGCTGCCGCCCCGGGCCGCCGTCTCCTCGGCCGCCGTCCGCAGGGAGGCGGTGAGGAGGGCGACCCCGTGGCGCAGCAGCTCCTCGAACAGCTCGGTCTTGCTCTTGAAGTTGTAGTAGACCGTGCCCTTGGCCACCCCGGCCCGCTCGGCGATCTCGTCGACCGTGGTGGCCGAGAAGCCCTGCTCCGCGATGAGGGTGACGGCCGCCTCGTAGAGCTTGGCGCGGGTGGCCCGGCGGCGGGTGCTGCTGCTGTCCATGGGGTCGATTCTCACAGAGGTGCCGCCGGTCACAGCGACAGTTCGGGGTGGAGCCGGTCCAGCGTCCACACCTGCTTGCGCCGCGCGGTGACCGCCGTCAGGGCGAGCGCGCCCAGGGTGAAGGCGGTGAGGACGGCCACGGCGGTCCAGACCGGTTGCAGGCCGCCGCCGGTGATGAGCCGGCGCAGGGCCTCGACCACATGGGTCATCGGCAGGAACGGATGGACGGCGTTGAAGAAGCCGGGGCTGGTCTGCACCGGGTAGGTGCCGCCCGCCGAGGTCAGCTGGACCATGAGCAGCGCGAGCACCAGGATCCGGCCGGCCGCGCCGAAGCGGGCGTTGAGCCACTGGATGATCGCCGCGAAGCAGCAGGTCACGAGGGCGAGGAAGCCGACGGTGCCGGCCGCCCTGGCCATCTCCAGGCCGAGGCCCCAGTGCAGCACGGAGAGCAGCGCGCCCACCTGGAGGATCCCGATGGCCGCCACCGGGAACCAGCCGGCCAGCGCGATCCGCCAGGCGGAACCGCCGGCGGCGAGGGCCCGCCGGTTCATCGGAGCGATGATCATGTACGCGACCATCGCGCCGACCCAGAGGGAGAGCGGGATGAAGTACGGGGCGAAACCGGTGCCGTAGTTGGGCGCCTTGTGCAGCGACTCGGCGGCCAGCCGGACCGGGTCGGCCATGACCTCGGTGCGCCGGTCGCGCTCGTCCTGGTCGTAGTCCGGGATCTTGTCGACGCCGTCCTTGAGGCCGGTGGCGAGCGAGCCGGAGCCGTCGGCCAGCTTGAACAGGCCGCCGTCGAGGTCGCCGGCGCCCTTCTTCAGCCTGCCGACGCCGGTGTCCAGGCTGACCGAGCCGTCCCGGGCGCCGGTGAGGCCGGTGTGCAGCTTCTCCGCGCCCGCGGCGACCTTCTTGGCGCCCGTGTTCAGCTCGTTGATCTTCCGGATGGCGCCCTCGACGTCCTCGTCCAGGTGCGGCGCGCGGGCGGCCAGCTCGTCGGCCTCCTTCTTCAGCCGCGCCAGGCGGGCGTCGAGCGTCTTCAGGTCGCCCTTGCTGTCCTTGGTCAGCTCGTGGACGTCGTCCGCGATGGCCGCCACGTCGCCGGCGGTGGTCGACGCCTCCTTCAGGGCGGCGCAGAACTCCTTGCTGTCCGGCAGGGTGACGCCCTCCGGCAGGGTGACCCCCTCGGGGAGCGCGACCGGCGGGGTGCCGCCGGGCTTCGCGCAGGACTCGCGGTGCAGCCGGCCCAGGGTGTCGTCCGCCGTGTGGGCGGCGGTGCGCAGCAGCGGGGCGCGCTTCACCAGGTCGTCCAGGTCGTGCCGGGCGGCCGTGGCGGAGTCGGAGACCAGCTTGGCGGTGTCCCTGATGGACTTCCCGTTGTTCGCCAGGTAGGGGCGGACCTTGTCGGCGGTGCTGTTCACCTTGTCGGCGAGGGCCTGGGTGCCGTTCGCGACCTGCCGGGCGCCGCTCTGGAGGTCCTGGGAGCCCTGGTCCAGCTTCTTCAGGCCGCCGGCCAGGTCGCCGCTGCCCTTCTTGGCGTCCTTCAGGCCGTCGGAGAGGTCCTGGGAGCCCTTCTTCGCCTTGTCCACGCCCTTCTTGAGGTCGGCCGCGCCGTCGGCCGCCTCGGCGGTGGCCTCGTGGATGCCGGAGAAGGAGATGAAGATCTTGTCGAGGAAGGTCCGGGAGGACTTGGTCGAGGCGGCGGTGCGCACCTCGGCGAAGACCGTCCGCGAGATCTGGCCGACGATGTAGTTGTTGGAGTCGTTGGTGCGGACCTCCAGGGCGCCCGCCTCGGGGGAGTCGCCGGAACTGGACGCGATCCGCTCGCTGAAGTCGCCGGGCACCGTCAGGGACAGGTAGTACGTGCCGTCCTCGACGCCCCGGCGGGCCTCCGCGTCGCTCACCCGGTGCCACTCGAAGGTCTTGCTGTCGAGCAGCTTCTCGGTGATGTCGGCGCCCGCGGTGACGGGCTTGCCGTCGGCGGTGGCGCCCCGGTCCTCGTTCACCAGGGCCACCGGCAGCCGGTCGAGCCTGCTGTACGGGTCCCAGAACGAGTACAGGTACAGGGCGCCGTACAGCAGCGGCAGCAGCAGGACCGCGACGAGCGCGGCGCGCGGCAGCCGTCCCCTGCCGAAGCGCCTCAGCTCAAGCGCGGCCAGTCTCGGCGAACGCATCGGCCGCCCCCTCCTCGGTGAAGTCGTCCCCGGCGCCGGCCGCCGGGATGCCGGTGGTGGTGACCCGCAGGGCGTCCGCCGGGGCCTCGCTGCAGACGGCGAGGACGGTGGTGCCGGCGCCGGCCACCGAGCGGAGCAGCGCCCACGCCTCGGCCCGGTCGGCGTCCGACAGCTTCAGGTCCGTGTCGTCGACGGCGAGCAGCCGGGGCCGGCCCATCAGGGCCAGCGCGATCGACAGCCGCAGCGCCTCCAGGCGCTCCAGGTCCCGCACGGAGGTCCGCTCGCCCTTCGGCAGGGCGGCCAGGTCGAGCCCGGCCGCCGCCACGGCCTCGTCGATCCGGGCCCGCGCCTCCGCGGCCCGTGTGCCGGGGCGGCGCAGCAGCGCGCGGACCGAGCCGTCGAAGCGGCGCTGGAGCAGCGCGCGCTCGCGCAGGTGCTCGGCCACCGTGAAGGCCGGGTCCAGCTCGCTGACCCCGGGGACCTGGCCGAGCGCGGCGACGCGGCGCACGGCGGCCATTTTCCGGGGCAGCCGGAGCCCGCCCACCTCGGCGTGCCCCTCCTGGGTCTTCATCCGGCCGGTGAGCGCGAGCAGCAGGCAGGTGCGGCCGGTGCCGGACGGGCCCTCCAGCGCGACCAGGGAACCGGCCCCGGCGCGGAAGGACACCTCCCGGAAGGCCCAGCCGCGCGGCCCCTTCAGGCCGAGCCCCTCGACGACGAGCGCGGCGCCGTGCGCCCCCGCCCCGTCGCCCGCCCCGCCGGTGCCGGGCTCCCCGCCGGCTCCCTCCGGAGACGGGCGTGTGGTCAGGTCGTCGGATCCCACGGATCCACCCCCCGCTTCCCCACTTTTGAACTGACTGGTCAGTTCAAAAGTTACCCGCGCGTCGCCTTGCTGGCAAAACCCCAGGTCAGCCTGATTGTCAGTGGCGGCCGCCACCATGGACACAGACGGCGACAAGACCGTCACCCGACGACAGGAGGTTCGTCATGGCCAGTCCGTTCGCAGCAGCCGACGTCCATCCCGTGTCCCGCCGCACCACGGCCCCTCCCGCCGCCCTCGACCTGCTCGCCAAGGCCCGTGCCGGCCTCGACGAGGCCGCGACCCTCGACCGCCCCCACGAGCGGTACGCCACCGCCCACCTCGCCGCGCTCCGCGCCGCCGCGGCCGTCCTCGCCGCCCGGGCCCGCCCCACACCCCCCACCCGCCGCCGCCAGGCCATAAGGAGCGCCTGGGAGCTCCTGCCGAACCTCGCGCCCGAGCTCACCGAGTGGAGCGCCCTCTTCGCCGCCGGCGCCCGCCGCCGGGCCCTCGCCGAAGCGGGCGTCGCCGGCGCCGCCACCCCGCGCCAGGCCGACGACCTCCTCAGGGACGCCGCCCACTTCCTGCGCCTGGTCGAGCGGCTGCTCGCACTCCAGCCGGTCCTGCCCCGGCAGCCCCCGGCGGACGGCGCGGCCGGATGATCCGGAAGGCCGTCCGGAGGCCATAGGGTGGGAACGCCCGTACCCGTCACCGAGGAGTCGAGAGCCGTGCCGGACCCTTCCCCCGCCTTCGGCCGCGAGGCGTCGTCGCGACCGTCGCGCGCCTCCCTGCGCACCACCGTCGTCTGGAACGTCCTCCAGGACGCCCTCGACCGCAGGGCCGAGGCCACCGGGAAAGCCGCCCTGGACGTCCTCGACACCGGCGGCGGCTCCGGCAACTTCGCGGTGCCCGTCGCCCTCCTCGGCCACCGCGTCACCGTCGTCGACCCCAGCCCCAACGCGCTCTTCGCGCTGGAGCGCCGCGCCGCCGAGGCCGGGGTCGCCGACCTCGTCACCGGCGTCCAGGGCGATGTCCGCGGCCTCTTCGACGTGGTCGAGCGCGGCGGCCACGACGCCGTGCTCTGCCACGGTGTCCTGGAGTACGTCGACGACCCCGCCGAAGGCGTGCGGAACGCGGTCGCCGCGCTCCGCCCCGGCGGCACCCTCAGCCTGCTCGCCGCCGGCGTCGGCGGCGCGGTCCTCGCCCGCGCCCTCGCCGGCCACTTCACCGAGGCCCGCACCGCCCTCGGCGACCCCGACGGCCGCTGGGGCTCCGGCGACCCCGTGCCCCGCCGCTTCACCGCCGAACAGCTCACCGGACTGGTCGAACAGGCCGGCCTCGCCGTCGGCGCCGTGCACGGCGTGCGGATCTTCGCCGACCTCGTGCCCGGCGTCCTCGTCGACACCGAGCCCGGTGCCGCCGAGGCCCTGCTGAAGCTGGAGACCGCCGCCGCCGAACTGCCCGCGTACCACGCCGTCGCCACCCAGCTCCACGTGCTCGCCGGCAAGCCGGCCTGACCCCGCCCGCCGTCCCGCCCGCCACCCGGCCCGGCCACCCGGACGGCGGTGCGGGCCCGCTCTGCCGCAGGCCGCCCCATACGCGGCCCCGCGCCGTATGATCGAGGGAAACCATCCGGCATGACGGGCGGAGGACTGGGGAATCAACGCCTCACCAACCGATCCGCATGGCGGTTCGGGTGGGCAGATCGGTGTTGAGGGCGGGTTTCACGGGGGCGAATCCCTGCCTATCCTGAAAGGGCCGCAAACCGGTCGCCCCCGCGACCGACGACTAGGAGGACTCCGTGCCGCTCTCGGAGCACGAGCAGCGCATGCTCGAGCAGATGGAGCGAGCGCTGTACGCCGAAGATCCCAAGTTCGCGACAGCGCTCGAGGGAAGCGGACTGCGCACGTACACCCGGCGACGGGTCTACCAGGCAGTCGTCGGCTTCCTGGTGGGTATCGCGCTCCTCATGACCGGAGTGGTCGCCCCGCAGTTCTGGATCATCAGCGTGGTGGGATTCCTCGTCATGCTGGGCTGCGCGGTCCTCGCCGTCACCGGCTGGCGCAAGGCGCCCAAGCCGGGAGAACAGCAGGCCAGGGGCCGCCAGAGCGGCGGCAGGACGCGACACTCCATGATGGACCGGATCGAGGCGCGCTGGCAGCGGCGCCGCGACGAGCAGCAGGGCGGCGGCCACTGACGCCCCCCTGAGCGGAGGCCCCGCACCCCGGCCCCGTCGGCCCCGAGCCCCGACGGGGCCTTTTCACGTCCGCCCCCGATCGCGCCCCGGCACCGCGCCGCCGCGGGTCCCCGCCCCCCCCCCGCGGGGGACGGGGACCCGGCGGTCAGGAGTGGCGGGCGCGGAGGGTGGTCCAGCGGGCCGAGGCGGCCCAGTGCAGGCGGGCCGCCGAGCGCGGCGCGAAACGGGCCCGCAGACGGACTCCGCGCACCGCCCCCGCGTCCAGCCCGGCCCGCACCAGCGCCGCGTCCCGCGCCAGCCCCGACGCCGGCCCCGGCGAGGGCGCGTAGAGGGCTTCCTCCACGGCCCGCGCCACCCGCCGCACCGCCTCCGCGGCCGGCCCGTCGAGCCCGCCCTCCTCGACGATCCGCTCCGCGGCGCCCCGGGGGGTGTGCGCGTCATCGGGTTCGACGCCGTAGTCCCAGGCGGTGTCGCCGATCTCCCGCCACGCCGCCAGCGGACCGGCCGCCGGGGCGAGCCGCCGGGCCCGGAGCCGTTCCCGCCACAGCAGCGGCAGGAAGGGGAGAGCGAGGACGAGGAGGGCGGCCAGGGTCCACAGCGCGACCTCCGCCCAGTCCGTACCGCCGCCGCCGTCCGCGCCGGCGCCCGCCGCCGCGTTCTTGCCGCACTCGCCGAGCCTCCGCTCCTCCGGCGGGCAGCTCTCCGCGGCGCTCGGCGCCGCCGAGGGCTGGGCGGAGGCGGACGCGGAGGGCTGGGCCGGGCCGGTGGGGTTGCCGGTCGGGGTGGTCGAGCGGGTGTAGCCGGGGGTGGAGCCGCGCGAGGGCGTGGGCTCGAACCGGGTCCAGCCGGCGCCCTCGAAGTACAGCTCGGGCCAGGCGTGGGCGTCCCGGATGCCGACCGAGACCGAGCCGTCGGTCTGGGTGGTGCCGGGCATGAAGCCGACCGCGACCCGCGCCGGGATGCCCAGGGTGCGGGCCATCGCCGCCATGGAGAAGGAGAAGTGGACGCAGAAGCCCTGCTTGTCCTTCAGGAAGCGGGAGATCGCCTCCGTACCGGTGCCGGAGGTCACGTCCACGTCGTACCGGAAGCCGCCGTCCTCGGCGAACCAGTTCTGGAGCCGGACGGCCCGCTCGTAGTCGCCGCGCGCGCCCCGGGTGACGTCCAGGGCGGTCGCCCTGACGTCGGCGGGCAGCCCCGCGGGCACCTTGGTGTACTCGCGGCGCAGCACCTCCGGAGCCGGGCCCGCCGCGGCGAGCTGCTCGGCGGTGGGCTGCACGTCGAGGCTGGTCACCTGGTAGCGGACGCCCTTGGTGGTCTGCTTGTCGTCGCCGACGAGCATCCGGCCGGCGGGCTCGTACCGCCAGCGGCCCTCGGCCTCGACCCGGGAGGCCGGGAAGGGCATCGGCAGCCACTTCTGGTCGTACGCCTCCGAGGCGACGAAGTTGCTGGTGATCTCGGTGGTGCGGACGGACTGGGCGAGGCCGTCGGGCCACGGCAGCCCCTTCGGGACCGCCTCGATGGGCCGCACCGAGGACTTCCACGAGGCGCCGTCGAACTGGTCGAGGGCGACCAGCCGCAGGTACAGGCCGCTGTTGTCCCGGGCGTTGGTCCGGTAGCGCAGGACCTCGAAGTCGTCCGGCTGGCGGAGGTTGTCCTGGAGGGAGACCAGCGGGTTCACGGCGGCGATGGTGCCGCCCCGCCCCGGGCCGCTCCCGCCGGATCCGGCACCGCCGCCCAGCAGCCCGCCGGAGAAGCCGGGCAGGGCGAGCGGGACGACCAGGGCGGTGCCCATGGCGGCGAGGCCGATCCGGCGGCCGGTGCGGGCGGGCGCGAAGGCCGTCCCGCCGACGGCGGCGGAGCCGGACCGGCCGGAGCGCCGGGCGCCGCCGAAGACCCGGCCCCAGGCGGAGAGCCGGTCGCGGCCCTCGGCCAGGAGCAGCAGCAGATAGCCGGTGGCGGCCAGCAGGAACCACAGCCAGCCCGCCTTGCCGCCGGAGAGCCCGGCGGCCACCGAGTACAGCGCGAGCAGCGGCAGCCCGGCCGGGGCGGCCCGGCGGAAGGTGACCGCCAGCACGTCCACGAGCAGCCCGATCACCAGCACGCCGACGACCAGCATGAGCCGGATGCCCTCGGTGTCCGGGGCGGGGATCGCGTACGTGCTCACGTCCTCGGCGCCCAGCCGGAACAGCTCGGCCACGTGCTGGACGACGAGCGGCCCGGGCAGGAAGCCGAGGATCGCCTGCTCCCGCGCGAAGACCACGGTCAGCGCGACGACGTCGACCACCACCTGGGCGGCGACCGTCACCGGCCGGGCCAGCGGCACCCGCCGGCCCAGCAGGCCGGCGGCGCTCTGCAGGACCAGCAGGAAGCCCGCGGTGAAGATCCAGGTGGCCGGTCTCACCAGGGGCAGCAGCGCCCCGGCGGCCATCAGGGAGGCCGCCCAGGCGGCCAGCGTCAGACGGGTGCGCCCGCTCATGCCCATCCTCCGTGGCTGTCCGCGGCGGCGGTGTCCCGCAGGGCCCCGGCGGCCTGCTGCCAGAGGTCGGCCAGCCGGGCCCCCGGCGGCACCGGGAGCACGGTCCAGCCGGCCTCGCGCAGCTGCCGGGTCCGCTCCTCGACGGCGCCGGTCACGGCCCCGCCGGTGAGCCAGGAACCGGAGTCCAGGACGAAGGCGACGGCGGAACCGGCCCGGCCGCGCATCCGGCCGGCCAGCGCCGCCTGCTCCTCGTCGAGGTCGCCGAGGAAGGCGACGAGCAGCCCGCCGCTCCCGGCGCGCAGCGCGTCGGAGGCGCGGGAGAGCCCGGCGCCGTCCGAGTGGTCGACGATCGCGAGGGTGTCCATCAGCAGTCCGGCCGTCTCCGCCGCGTCGTGCGAGGCGCCGCCCGCGTAGCCGTCGGTGCCCTCGCCGGGGACGGTGGCGCCGGTGTCGGTGAGCAGCCGGACCGCGTAGCCCCGCTCCAGCATGTGGGTGAGGACGGAGGCCGCGCCGGAGACCGCCCACTCGAAGGCCGAGTCGGGGCCCGCGCCCTGGAAGCCGGCCCGGCGGGTGTCGAGGAGGACCGTGCAGTGGGAGCGCTGCGGCTGCTCCTCGCGGCGGACCATCAGCTCGCCGTACCGGGCGGTGGAGCGCCAGTGCACCCGGCGCAGGTCGTCGCCGTACCGGTAGGCGCGCGGGATGACGTCGTCGTCGCCGGCCAGCGCCAGCGCGCGCTGCTGCCCGTCGCCGTACCCGGACGCCTCGCCGCCGAGCCGGACCGGGGGCAGCGGGGTGGTGCGCGGGACGACGGTGAGGGTGTCGTACGCGCTGAAGGAGCGGGTCAGCTCGCACATCCCGAAGGGGTCGCTCAGCCGGAGCTGGAGCGGACCGAGCGGGAAGCGCCCGCGCAGGTCGGAGCGGACCCGGTACGAGACCTCGCGGCGGCCGCCCGCCTCGACCCGGTCGAGGACGAAGCGGGGGCGGGGCCCGAGCATGTACGGCACGTGGTCCTGGAGCATCAGCAGTCCGGTGGGCAGCTTGGAGACGTTCTCCATGAGCAGCTGGACCCGGGCCTCGGTGCCGGCCTCGACGCGCTGCGGGGTGAGCCGCCGGGAGGTGGCGACCCGGTAGCGGGTGCGGTGCAGGACGACGACGCAGAGCAGCGGCAGGACGGCGAGCAGCAGGCCGACCCGGAGCAGGTCGGCCTGGCCGAGCACATAGGCGCAGACGGCCGCCGCCGCCCCGGCGGCGAGGAAGGAGCGGCCCCGGGTGGTGAGCCCGCCGAGGGCGGCCCGCAGTCCGGTCCTGCCGTCCTCGGGCCGGGGGCCGTCACGGTCGTCGGCCCGCTGCCCCGGGGGCACGGCGGGGGTGGTCGTCACAGCTGCCGGCCTCCGGGCTGCCGGCCGTGGGGCGGCGCCGAGGACGGCACCGGGGTCCGCTGGAGGATGTCGTGGACGACCTGCTCGGCGGTACGGCGGTTGAGCTGGGCCTGCGCGGTGGGCAGCAGCCGGTGGGCGAGGACCGGGGCGGCCAGCGCCTGGAGGTCGTCGGGCAGCACGTAGGCGCGGCCGGCGAGGGCGGCGGAGGCGCGGGCGGCCCGCAGCAGGTGGAGGGTGGCGCGGGGGGAGGCGCCGAGCCGCAGGTCGGGGTGGTTGCGGGTGGCGGCGACGACGTCCACGGCGTACCGCCGGACGGAGTCAGCGACGTGCACCGCGCGGACCGACTCGATCAGCCGCAGGACGTCGTGGGCGTGGGCGACCGGGCGCAGCCCGTCCAGCGGGCTGGCCGCGCCGTGCACGTCGAGCATCTGGAACTCGGCCTCGGCGCTCGGGTAGCCGATGGAGACGCGGGCCATGAAGCGGTCGCGCTGGGCCTCGGGCAGCGGGTAGGTGCCCTCCATCTCGACCGGGTTCTGGGTGGCCACGACCATGAACGGGCTGGGCAGCTCGTAGGTCTGGCCGTCGATGGTGACCTGGCGCTCCTCCATCGACTCCAGGAGCGCGGACTGGGTCTTGGGCGAGGCGCGGTTGATCTCGTCGCCGATGACGATCTGGGCGAAGATCGCGCCGGGCTTGAACTCGAACTCCCGCCGCTGCTGGTCGAAGATCGACACGCCCGTGACGTCCGACGGGAGCAGGTCGGGGGTGAACTGGATGCGGCGCACCGAGCAGTCGATGGACCGCGCGAGCGTCTTGGCGAGCATGGTCTTGCCGACGCCGGGCACGTCCTCGATGAGGAGGTGGCCCTCGGCGAGCAGCACCGTCAGCGCGAGCCGTACGACCTCGGGCTTGCCCTCGATCACGCTCTCCACCGAGCCGCGGATCCGCTCCGCGGTCGTGGTCAGGTCGGCCCCGGCGCCCGACTCCGCTCGGGTGGGGGCACCCCCCTGGCTCGCCCGCTCGTCGTAGGTCGTCACCCCGGCCCTCCTCGGCCTTGCAGGAACACGGGACACCCGCCCCCGGTGGGATGGTCGGGGGTGTGTCACCCCGGCATTCTTGTTGGGTTTGCCGGGCCGTGTCACTCGACTGCGGACAACCGCAGGCGAAATGCCGGGGTTTGCGGTCTTACGCGGCGTCGAAAGATGTGCTGCTACGCGGGTCTATCTCGCGCAGCAGGCCGGTGGTCACGTCGAAGACGAAGCCCCGGACGTCGTCGGTGTGCGGCAGGAACGGCGAGGTCCTGACCCGCTGCATCGACTGCCGCACGTCCTGGTCCACGTCCCGGAACGCCTCCACCGCCCAGGCCGGGCGCTGCCCCACCTCGTCCTCCAGCTCGTGCCGGAAGTCCTCGGTGAGCGACTCCAGGCCGCAGCCGGTGTGGTGCACCAGCATCACGCTGCGGGTGCCCAGGGCCCGCTGGCTGATGGTGAGCGAGCGGATCACGTCGTCGGTGACGACCCCGCCCGCGTTGCGCACGGTGTGGCAGTCGCCCAGTTCGAGGCCGAGCGCCGCGTGCAGGTCGAGCCGGGCGTCCATGCAGGCGACGACGGCGACCCGGAGCACCGGGTGCGCGTCCATGCCGGGGTCGCGGAAGCCGGCGGCGTACCGCGCGTTCGCCTCGACGAGCCGGTCGGTGACCGGGGCACCGGCGAGCAGGGCGCCGGGGGAGGGGTGTGCGGAGGTCGTCATGGTTCCGACGGTAGTGGGCACCGGCCCGGCGGCACCGCTGTGAGAAGCGGACAAAGAATGCCAAGGAACCCATGTGTGAGTCACCCCACAGCACCCCTCCGGCGCCGCCGGACGGGTGAACGAACCGGGGTCCGCCCGCGCGCCCCCGGCGCCGCGCGACGCGCCCGCCGGTTGATTGACCGGCCCGGTCCGTGGACTAGAGTGACGCGGAGTTCACGGAGACAATCGATCGATTCGAAACGGTTTCTCCCCATTCTGTGCGCGGCGGCACCCGCGGCTCGCCCCTCCCCGCTCGCCGGCCGGCCGATGCGCCCCCTCCGGCACCGGACGACCGCCCGTCGTCCCCCGAGCGGGCGGGACCCCGGCCGTACGTACCCCCGTGACCGATCTGAGAGGGTGCGTTGAGCAACGACCGACACGTCCCGGTGATGCTCCAGCGGTGCATGGACATGTTGGCCCCGGCCCTCCAGCGCCCCGGCGCCGTCGTCGTCGACTGCACCCTGGGCCTCGGCGGACACAGCGAGGCCCTCCTCCGCGCCTTCCCCGAGGCCCGGCTCGTCGCCCTCGACCGCGACAAGGAGGCCCTGCGCCTCTCCGGCGAGCGGCTCGCCCCCTACGGGGACCGCGCCACCCTCGTCCACGCCGTCTACGACGAACTGCCCGAGGTCCTCGACCGGCTCGGCATCGACCGGGTCGAGGGCGTCCTCTTCGACCTCGGCGTCTCCTCCATGCAGCTCGACGAGGCCGACCGCGGCTTCGCCTACGCGCAGGACGCCCCGCTCGACATGCGCATGGACCAGACGACCGGCATCAGCGCCGCCGAGGTCCTCAACACCTACCCGGCCGGCGAACTCGTCCGCATCCTGCGGGCGTACGGCGAGGAGAAGCAGGCCAAGCGGATCGTCTCCGCCGTCGTCCGCGAGCGCGACAAGGAGCCCTTCGGCAACAGCGCCCGGCTCGTCGAACTCATCCGCGACGCCCTCCCGCAGGCCGCCAAGCGCACCGGCGGCAACCCCGCCAAGCGCACCTTCCAGGCCCTGCGCATCGAGGTCAACGGCGAACTGAGCGTCCTGGAAAGGGCGATCCCGGCCGCCGTGAAGGCCCTCGCCGTCGGCGGCCGCGTCGCCGTCCTCTCGTACCACTCCCTGGAGGACCGGCTCGTCAAGCAGGTCTTCGCGGCCGGCGCGGCCACCACCGCCCCGCCCGGACTGCCGGTCGTCCCCGAGCAGTACCAGCCCCGCCTCAAACTCCTCACCCGCGGCGCCGAACTCCCCACCGAGGAGGAGATCGCCGAGAACCGCCGGGCCGCCCCCGCCCGGCTGCGGGGCGTCGAGCGCATCCGGGCGGACGTGCTGTGACCGGGGCGCGGGGGCCGCTCAAGGGCCGGGCCGCCCGGCTCGGCCGGCTGATGCCGGCCCGCTCGGGACCGGCCGCCCGCACCCCCTTCGTCCTGCTCGTCGTCGTCCTCCTCGGCGGCGGCCTCATCAGCCTGCTGATGCTCAACTCCGCCCTCAACCAGGGCTCCTTCCGGCTCCGCGAGCTCAAGGACCGCACCACCGCGCTCACCGACGAGGAGCAGGCCCTCCAGCGCGACGTCGACGCCTACGCGGCCCCCGACGCCCTGGAGCGCCGCGCCCGCGAGCTCGGCATGGTCCCCGGCGGCAGCCCCGCCTTCCTCGGCCCCGGCGGCACGGTCCTCGGCGACCCCGAACCGGCCCCCTCCCCGGAGCCCACCCCGACCCCGACCCCGCCCCCGACCGACGCCGCCCCCGACGCCACCCCGTCCGGCGCGCCGAAGGCCACCGGGACCGCGACCCCCGACTCCGGCACCACCCCGACGACACCCGGGCCCGGCACCACCCCGACACCGCCCGCGACCGCCCCCACGACCTCCGGCAGGTGACCGAGCCGTGCCCTCCCAGGAGCCCCCGCGCCGCCGCGTCCCCGGCCCCGCCCGCCCCCGGCCCGCCGCCGGAGCCCGCGCCCCCCGGCCCGCGCCGCGTCCGGCCGCCCGCCGCCCCGCGCCCCGGCCGCCCGCCCGCCGGCCCCGCACCCTCACGCTCGGCAGCCCCCGCCCCCGGCTGCGGCTGATCTCGGTCGGGCTCACCCTCGTCATGCTGGTCTTCGTGGTGCGGCTGCTCCAGGTCCAGGCCGTCGACGCCGGCGCGTACGCGGCCAAGGCCGACAAGTACCGCTTCCAGGAGTACACGCTCTCCGCCGAACGCGGCGAGATCACCGACCGCAACGGCATCGCCCTCGCCACCAGCGTCGACGCCTACGACATCACCGCCGACCCCAAGCTCTTCACCCCCGAGGAGTCCAAGGTCCGCGACGCGCCCGAGCAGGCCGCCGCCCTCCTCGCCCCGATCCTGGGCAAGGCCCCGGCCGACCTCGCCAAGAAGCTCCGCACCCCCAAGTCCCGCTACACCCTCCTCGCCCGCAAGCAGACCCCGCAGGTGTGGAACCAGATCAAGGACCTCAAGAAGCTGTACGGGCAGAAGGCGCAGGCCCCCGGCGGCAACCGGGTCAACCTCCTCGGCGGCGTCCTCAGCGAGCCCAGCACCAAGCGGGTCTACCCCAACGGCGACCTCGCCGCCGGGATACTGGGCTACGTCAACGCCGAGGGCCGCGGCTCCGGCGGCGTCGAGTCCATGCTCGACCCCCAGCTCGCCGGCCGCGACGGCACCATCCGCTTCACCCAGTCCAACGGCCGCCAGGTCCCCACCGCCGGCTCCCAGGGCACCCCCGCCGTGCCCGGCTCCGACATCGAACTCACCATCGACCGGGACATCCAGTGGGCCGCCCAGCGGGCCATCACCGAACAGGTGCGGAAGTCGAAGGCCGACCGCGGCTACGTCATCGTCCAGGACACCCGCACCGGCGAGGTCCTCGCCATGGCCAACGCCCCCGGCTTCGACCCCAACGACCTCTCCGCCGCCGACGCCGCCACCCTCGGCAACGCCGCCCTCCAGGACGCCTACGAACCCGGCTCCACCAGCAAGGTGATGTCGATGGCCGCCGTCCTGGAGGAGGGCAGGGCCGCCCCCGACACCCACGTCACCGTCCCCAACCGGCTCCACCGGGGCGACCGCCTCTTCAAGGACGACGTCGACCACAAGACCTGGTACCTGACGCTCAACGGCGTCCTCGCCCGCTCCAGCAACATCGGCACCATCCTCGCCACCGGCCAGCTCGGCCGGACCCAGGCCGAGTCCAACCGGGTCCTCGACGACTACCTCCGCCGCTTCGGCATCGGCAGCCCCACCGGCCTCGGCTTCCCCGGCGAGACCCCCGGCATCCTCGCCAAGCCCCAGAAGTGGTCCACCTCGCAGCAGTACACGATCCCCTTCGGCCAGGGCCTCTCCGTCAACGCCCTCCAGGCCGCCTCCGTCTACTCCACCATCGCCAACGGAGGCGTACGCGTCGCCCCCACCCTCGTCCGCGGCACCCAGGGCCCCGACGGCCGCTTCACCCCCGCCCCGCGGCCCGCCGAGACCCGGGTCGTCAGCGAGAAGACCGCCACCGCCCTCGCCCGGATGCTGGAGTCCGTCGTCAGCGAGGAGGGCACCGGCACCAAGGCCGCCATCCCCGGCTACCGCGTCGCCGGCAAGACCGGCACCGCCAACCGGGTGGACCCTGAACTCGGCCGCTACAAGGGCTACACCGCCTCCTTCGCCGGCTTCGCCCCCGCCGACAAGCCGCGCGTCACCGTCTACTGCGCCATCCAGAACCCCACAAAGGGCAGCTACTTCGGCGGCCAGATCTGCGGACCCATCTACAAGAAGGTCATGGAGTTCGCCCTCAAGACCCTCCACGTGGCCCCCACCGGCAGCCGGCCGGCCGACCTGCCGGTCACCTTCGAACCCACCCCGTGACCCCCGGGAGCACCACCAGTGACGACGATCACCCCCCACTCCGGGAACCGGAACGCGAACTCCGGCGACGCCCCCCGCTCGTTTGGTCCCCCGCAGGGTGAGCCCGGTACGCTCACCGCCGTGCCACACGCTGATCAGTCCCGAACCACCCCGCCCCGCCCGGAGCGGGCCCGCCCGACACCCCTGGGCGAGCTCGCGGCACGGCTGGGCACCGAGCTCCCCGCCGCCGCACAGGACGTCCGGGTCTCGGGGATCACCCACGACTCCCGGGCCGTGCGCCCCGGCGACGTCTACGCGGCCCTCGCCGGAGCCCGCCTGCACGGCGCCGACTTCGCCGCCCAGGCCGCCGGACTCGGTGCCGCCGCCGTCCTCACCGACCCGGCCGGCGCCGACCGCGCCGCCGCCACCGGCCTGCCGGTCCTCGTCGTCGAGGACCCGCGCGGCCGGATGGGTGAGCTGGCCGCCGAGATCTACGGCCGCCCCGGCGAGGGCCTGCTGAGCATCGGCATCACCGGCACCTCCGGCAAGACCACCACGGCCTACCTCGTCGAGGGGGGGCTGCGCGGCGCCGGGAAGCACACCGGCCTGGTCGGCACCGTCGAGATGCGGATCGGCGACGAGCGCATCAAGTCCGAGCGCACCACCCCCGAGGCCACCGACCTCCAGGCCCTCTTCGCCGTCATGCGCGAGCGCGGCGTCGAGGCCGTCGCCATGGAGGTCTCCAGCCACGCCCTCGTGCTCGGCCGGGTCGACGGCTGCGTCTTCGACGTCGCCGTCTTCAACAACCTCAGCCCGGAACACATGGAGTTCCACTCCGACATGGAGGACTACTTCCGGGCCAAGGCGAGCCTCTTCACCCCCGCGCGCAGCCGCGTGGGCGTCGTGAACGCCGACGACGCGTACGGCCGCCGGCTCGCGAAGGAGGCGTCCGTCCCGGTCGTCACCTTCTCCGCCGAGGGCCGCGCCGACGCCGACTGGCGCGCCGAGGACGTCGTCCTGGGCGCCGCCGACTCCACCTTCACCGCCGTCGGCCCCGGCGGCGTGCGGATCCCCGCCACCGCCCCGCTGCCCGGCCCCTTCAACGTCGCCAACGCCCTCGCCGCCGTCGCCACCCTCGCCACCGCCGGCCTCGACCCGAGGACGGCCGCCGACGGCGTCGCCGCCGTCCCCGGCGTCCCCGGCCGGCTGGAGCGGGTCGACGCCGGCCAGCCGTACCTCGCCGTCGTCGACTACGCGCACAAGACCGACGCCGTCGAATCGGTGCTCCGCTCGCTGCGCGAGGTCACCGGGGGACGGCTGCACGTGGTCATCGGCTGCGGCGGCGACCGGGACACCACCAAGCGCGGCCCGATGGGCGCCGCCGCGGCCCGGCTCGCCGACACCGCCGTACTGACCTCCGACAACCCCCGGTCCGAGGACCCGCTCGCCATCCTCACCGCGATGCTCGCGGGCGCCTCCGAGGTGCCCGCCGCGGAGCGCGGCGACGTCCTGGTCGAGCCCGACCGGGCCGCCGCCGTCGCGGCGGCCGTCGCCCGCGCCGAGCCGGGCGACACCGTCCTGGTCGCCGGCAAGGGCCACGAACAGGGCCAGGAGATCGCCGGGACGGTCCGTCCCTTCGACGACCGCCAGGTCCTGCGCGCAGCGATCGAACACCGTCACCAGAACAGTCAGGGATGAAGCAGTGATCGCCCTCTCCCTCGCCGAGATCGCCGAAATCGTCGGCGGGCAGGCGCACGACATACCGGATCCGGCCGCCCGGATCACCGGGCCCGTCGTCATCGACTCCCGTGAGGTGAAGCCCGGCAGTCTCTTCGCCGCCTTCGCCGGGGAGCGCGTCGACGGCCACGACTACGCGGTGCGCGCCGTCGAGGCGGGTGCGGCGGCGGTGCTCGCCGCCCGCCCCGTCGGCGTCCCCGCGATCGTCGTGGACGACGTGCAGGGCGCTCTCGGCGCCCTCGCCCGCGCGGTCGTCGAGCGGCTCGGCACCGATGTCGTCGCCCTCACCGGCTCGGCCGGCAAGACCTCCACCAAGGACCTGATCGCCCAGGTCCTCGACCGGCACGCGCCCACCGTCTGGACGCCCGGCTCCCTCAACAACGAGATCGGCCTGCCACTCACCGCGCTGACGGCCACCGGGGAGACCCGGCACCTCGTCCTGGAGATGGGCGCCCGCGGCATCGGCCACATCCGCTACCTGACCGGGCTCACCCCGCCCCGGATCGGGCTCGTCCTCAACGTGGGCACCGCCCACATCGGCGAGTTCGGCGGACGCGAGCAGATCGCGCGGGCCAAGGGCGAGCTGGTCGAGTCGCTGCCGTCCGCCGAGGACGGGGGAGTGGCGGTGCTCAACGCCGACGACCCCCTCGTCCGCGCGATGGCGAGCCGCACCAAGGCCCGCGTGACCCTCTTCGGAGAAGCGGACGAAGCGGCCGTACGTGCCGAGAACGTCCGTCTCACCGACGCCGGCCGGCCTTCTTTCCGCCTCCACACACCCACCGGGTGCAGCGACGTGACCTTGCGCCTGTACGGTGAGCACCACGTGTCGAACGCGCTCGCGGCAGCCGCCGTCGCGCACGAGCTGGGCATGCCTGTCGACGAGATCGCCACCGCGCTCTCCGAGGCCGGCTCCCTGTCCCGCTGGCGCATGGAGGTCACCGAGCGTCCGGACGGCGTGACGATCGTCAACGACGCCTACAACGCGAACCCCGAGTCCATGCGAGCCGCCCTGCGCGCGCTCGCGGCCATGGGCAGGGCCGGACAGGCCCGAGGGGCCCGCACGTGGGCGGTGCTCGGCAAGATGGCCGAGCTCGGTGACGCGTCGCTCGCCGAGCACGACGCGGTCGGACGGCTCGCCGTCCGGCTCAACGTCAGCAAGCTCGTCGCGGTCGGGGACAGGGAAGCGTCCTGGTTGCAACTGGGCGCCTACAACGAGGGTTCGTGGGGTGAGGAGTCGGTGCACGTGTCCGACGCACGGGCGGCGGTCGACCTGTTGCGCAGGGAACTGCGTCCGGGGGACGTGGTCCTGGTGAAGGCGTCCCGGTCGGTCGGTCTTGAGCAGGTGGCCCTGGCACTGCTCGACGCCGAGGGCGAGGTGGCCGGCCGATGAGGCAGATCCTCTTCGCGGGGGCCATCGGCCTCTTCCTCACCCTGATCGGCACCCCGCTGCTGATCAAGCTGCTGGCCCGCAAGGGCTACGGGCAGTTCATCCGGGACGACGGCCCGCGCGGCCACGCCGGGAAGAAGGGCACGCCCACCATGGGCGGCATCTCCTTCATCCTGGCGACCCTGATCGCCTACGCCCTGGCCAAGGTCATCACCGGCGAGCCCGTCTCGTACTCGGGCGTGCTCGTCCTCTTCCTGATGACCGGCATGGGCCTGGTCGGCTTCCTCGACGACTACATCAAGATCGTCAAGCAGCGGTCGCTGGGCCTGCGGGCCAAGGCGAAGATGGCCGGACAGCTGATCGTGGGCATCGCCTTCGCGGTGCTCGCGCTCCAGTTCTCCGACTCGCGCGGCCTCGCCCCGGCCTCCACGAAGCTCTCCTTCATCACCGACTTCGGCTGGGCGATCGGCCCGGTCCTCTTCGTGGTCTGGGCTCTCTTCATGATCCTGGCCATGTCCAACGGCGTGAACCTGACGGACGGCCTGGACGGTCTGGCGACCGGCGCCTCCGTGATGGTCTTCGGCGCCTACACCTTCATCGGGCTGTGGCAGTTCCAGGAGTCCTGCGCCAACGCGCTGACCCTCACCAACCCGAACGCCTGCTTCGAGGTCCGCGACCCGCTCGACCTCGCGGTGGTGGCCTCCGCCCTCATGGGCGCCTGCTTCGGCTTCCTGTGGTGGAACACCTCGCCCGCCAAGATCTTCATGGGCGACACCGGCTCCCTCGCGCTCGGCGGCGCGCTGGCCGGTCTCGCCATCTGCTCCCGCACGGAGCTGCTGCTCGCGCTGCTCGGCGGCCTGTTCGTGCTGATCACGCTCTCCGTGGTCATCCAGGTCGGCTCGTTCAAGATGACCGGCAAGCGCGTCTTCCGGATGGCCCCCCTCCAGCACCACTTCGAACTCAAGGGGTGGTCCGAGGTCCTGGTCGTCGTCCGGTTCTGGATCATCCAGGGCATGTGCGTCATCGTGGGCCTGGGCCTCTTCTACGCGGGATGGGCAGCCGACAAGTGAGCGAACAGCTGGACTGGCGGGGCAAGCGGGTCACGGTCGCGGGACTCGGCGTGTCGGGCATCCCGGCCGCCCGCGCCCTGGCCGCCCGGGGCGCCGTCGTGACCGTGGTCAACGACGGCGACGACGAGCGGTCCCGTACCCAGGCCGCCGCCCTGGAGGCGGACGGGATCACCGTCCGCCTCGGCGACGGGGCGACCCTGCCGGCCGGCACCGAACTGGTCGTCACCGCGCCCGGCTGGCAGCCGGACAAGCCGCTCTTCGCGGCCGCCGCGGCGGCGGGCGTGGAGGTCTGGGGCGACGTCGAGCTGGCCTGGCGCCTGCGCGGCCCCGGCGCGGCCCCCTGGCTGGCCGTCACCGGCACCAACGGCAAGACCACCACCACCCGGATGCTCGCCTCCATCCTGGAGGCCGCCGGGCTGCGGACCGCCGCCGTCGGCAACATCGGCGTCTCGCTCCTCGACGCCGTCCTCGGCGAGGAGGAGTACGACGTCCTCGCCGTCGAGCTCTCCAGCTACCAGCTGCACTGGGCGCCCTCCGTCCGCGCCCACTCGGCCGCCGTGCTCAACCTGGCGCCCGACCACCTCGACTGGCACGGCTCGATGGAGGCGTACGCCGCCGACAAGGGCCGGATCTACGAGGGCAACCAGGTCGCCTGCGTGTACAACACGGCCGACCCGGCCACCGAGGAACTGGTCCGCGAGGCCGACGTCGAGGAGGGCTGCCGGGCGATCGGCTTCACCCTCGGCACCCCCGGCCCGTCCCAGCTCGGCGTCGTCGAGGGCCTCCTCGTCGACCGGGCCTTCGTCGAGAACCGGCAGAAGAACGCCCAGGAGCTGGCGGAGGTCGCCGACGTCCGCCCGCCGGCCCCGCACAACATCGCCAACGCGCTCGCCGCCGCCGCCCTCGCCCGCGCCTTCGGCGTCGACGCGAAGGCCGTCCGCGAGGGGCTGCGCGCCTTCCGCCCCGACCCGCACCGGATCGAGCCGGTGGAGGAGGTCGGGGGCGTGATGTACGTGGACGACTCCAAGGCCACCAACACCCACGCCGCCGAAGCCTCCCTGGCGGCCTACGAGCCGATCGTCTGGATCGCCGGCGGCCTCGCCAAGGGCGCCACCTTCGACGAGCTGGTGGAGCGCTCCGCGAAGCGGCTGCGCGGGGTCGTCCTGATGGGCGCGGACCGCGCGCTGATCCGCGAAGCCCTGGCGCGACACGCGCCGGAGGTGCCGGTGGTGGACCTCGACCGGACCGACACTGGGGCGATGTCCGAGGCGGTCCGCGAGGCGGCCCGGCTCGCCCGCCCGGGGGACACCGTCCTCCTGGCCCCGGCCTGCGCCTCGATGGACATGTTCACCAACTACAACAAGCGGGGCGAGGCGTTCGCGGACGCGGTCCGCGAGCTCGCCGCCACCGGAGACGCCTGACCCGGCCAGCGGACGGGTCCGGCCGCACCGGGCCCGACCGGAGGGGGCAGCGACACCATGCCGAGCAAGATCGCCGGGCCACGCCGTCCGTCCGCCGCCCGTGGCGGGGGGCGGATGCCCGCGGCCCCGCGCGGCGGAGGCGTACGGGGACTGCCCGCGCGCCTGCGCCGGACCTGGGACCGGCCGCTGACCGCGTACTACGTGATCATCGGCGCCGGCCTGCTCATCACCGGGCTCGGCCTGGTGATGGTCTACTCGGCGTCGATGATCACGGCGCTCACCTACGACCTGGTGCCGTCGTACTTCTTCCGGAAGCAGTTCTTCGCCGCGGTCCTGGGCGCCGGGCTGCTGTTCGCCGCCTCCCGGATGCCGGTCCGGCTGCACCGGGCGCTGGCCTATCCGATCCTGGTCGGCGCGGTCTTCCTGATGGTGCTGGTGCAGATCCCGGGGATAGGGCACGCGGTCAACGGCAACCAGAACTGGATCTCGCTCGGCGGCCCCTTCCAGCTCCAGCCCAGCGAGTTCGGCAAGCTGGCGCTGATCCTGTGGGGCGCCGACCTGCTCGCCCGCAAGCACGACATGAAGTTGCTCACGCAGTGGAAGCACATGCTGGTGCCGCTGGTCCCGGGCACCTTCATGCTGCTCGGGCTGATCATGCTCGGCGGCGACATGGGCACCTCGATCATCCTCGCGGCCATCCTCTTCGGCCTGTTGTGGACGGCGGGCGCGCCGACCCGCCTCTTCGCCGGGGTGCTGGTGGTCGCGGTCTCCATCGGCTTCCTGCTGATCAAGACCAGCGACAACCGGATGCGGCGATTCCAGTGCATCGGGGCCACCGACCCGGGCGGCGAGGGGGCCCCGTGCCTCCAGGCCGCGCACGGTATCTATGCTCTGGCGTCGGGCGGATGGTTCGGTTCCGGACTCGGGGCGAGTGTGGAAAAATGGGGCCAACTGCCCGAAGCGCACACCGACTTCATCTTCGCGGTGACCGGTGAGGAACTGGGCCTCGCGGGGACGCTGTCGGTGCTCGCCCTGTTCGCGGCCCTAGGCTATGCGGGTATCCGCGTGGCCGGACGCACGGAGGACCCCTTCGTGAGATTCGCCGCGGGAGGCGTGACCACCTGGATCACGGCCCAGGCCGTGGTCAACATCGGTGCGGTGCTCGGTCTGCTGCCGATCGCCGGTGTCCCCCTCCCGCTGTTCTCGTACGGGGGGTCGGCCCTGCTGCCGACCATGTTCGCCGTCGGGCTCCTGATCGCCTTCGCGCGACAGGAACCCGCCGCGAAGGCGGCCCTGGCCATGCGCCGCCCCGGCTGGGGCAAGCGGGCCGCGGTGAGATGGAAGTCGATGCGACGGCGCGTCAAGAAGCGCCCGTCCGGAGAGCGGTGAATTTCGGTGCATGTCGTACTCGCCGGCGGGGGGACCGCCGGTCACATCGAGCCGGCGCTCGCCCTCGCGGACGCCCTGCGCAGGCAGGACCCCAGCGTGGGCATCACGGCGCTGGGCACGGAGAAGGGCCTGGAGACCCGGCTCGTCCCCGAACGGGGCTACGAGCTGGCGCTCATCCCCGCCGTGCCGCTGCCCCGCAGGCCCACCCCCGAGCTGATCACCGTCCCCGGACGGCTGCGCGGCACCATCAAGGCCGCCGAGCAGGTCCTGGAGCGCACCAAGGCGGACTGCGTGGTCGGCTTCGGCGGCTACGTGGCGCTGCCGGGCTACCTCGCGGCCAAGCGCCTCGGCGTGCCGATCGTGGTCCACGAGGCCAACGCCCGGCCCGGCCTGGCCAACAAGATCGGCTCGCGGTACGCGGCCGGGGTCGGCGTCGCCACCCCCGACTCCAAGCTCCGCAACGCCCGTTACATCGGCATCCCGCTGCGGCACACCATCGCCACCCTCGACCGGGCCCGGGTCCGGCCCGAGGCGCGCGCCGCCTTCGGCCTCGACCCCAACCTGCCGACCCTGCTCGTCTCCGGCGGCTCCCAGGGCGCCCGGCGGCTCAACGAGGTCATCCAGCAGGTCGCCCCGGTGCTCCAGCGCTCCGGCATCCAGATCCTGCACGCGGTCGGCCCGAAGAACGAACTGCCGCGCGTGGACAACATGCCCGGAATGCCGCCCTACGTGCCGGTACCGTACGTGGACCGGATGGATCTCGCCTACGCGGCGGCCGACATGATGCTCTGCCGCGCCGGCGCCATGACCGTCGCCGAGCTCTCCGCCGTCGGACTGCCCGCCGCCTACGTGCCGCTGCCCATCGGCAACGGCGAACAGCGGCTCAACGCGCAGCCGGTGGTCAAGGCGGGCGGCGGTCTCCTCGTCGACGACGCGGAGCTGACCCCGCAGTGGGTGCAGGGCAACGTCCTGCCCGTACTGGCCGATCCGCACCGGCTCTACGAGATGTCCCGCGCCGCCTCCGAGTTCGGCCGCCGGGACGCCGACGACCTGCTCGTCGGGATGGTGTACGAGGCGATCGCCGCCCGCCGGCAGGCGTAGCGGAGGACCGAGGCAGGAGGCGCGTGTGGCAGCCGGACCGACGACCGCGGAGAAGCGCGGCACCGGGAGATCCAGAGGACCGTCGGGCCGGCCGCCCCGGCCGGAGGGCCGCGGCGGGCTCCTCCGTTCGTCCGCCCTGCGCCTCTCGCTGATCGCCGCCGGCGTGCTCCTGCTCGTCGGCGGCACGGTCTGGGCCCTCTACGGCTCCAGCTGGTTCCGTGTAGAACGTGTGAAGACTTCGGGCACCGGAGTCCTCACCCGGGCCCAGGTCGAGTCCGTCGCCGCCGTCCCGGTCGGCGCCCCGCTGGTCACCGTCGACACCGGAGCCATCGAGGCCCGACTGCGGGACGAACTCCCCCGGATCGCCTCGATCGAGGTGAAACGCTCCTGGCCGCACGAAATCACGCTGAAGGTGACGGAACGGAAACCTGTGCTCCTCATGGAGAAAAGCGGGCGATTCGTCGAAGTCGACGCCACCGCCGTTCCGTTCGCGACCGTCACCACCCCGCCCCCCGGCGTCCCCCGCCTCGTCCTCGACGCCGCCGCTTCGCCCAGCCTGCGCCGCTTCGACGCGGACCGGCTGCTCGCCGAAGCGGTACGCGTCCGGGGTGAACTCCCCGACGCGATCGCGAAGGACACTCGTGTCGTACGGCTTTCCTCGTACGACTCCGTCACTCTGGAACTCGCCCGGGGACGCACCGTCTTCTGGGGCAGTGCCGAACACGGGCCCGTCAAGGCCCGGGTGCTCACCGCCC
The DNA here is from genome assembly GCF_014650175.1 of Streptomyces termitum. Lineage (GTDB taxonomy): Bacteria > Actinomycetota > Actinomycetes > Streptomycetales > Streptomycetaceae > Streptomyces > Streptomyces termitum. The sequence continues at coordinate 290,200 of NZ_BMUL01000006.1, read as the reverse complement.
TCATGAAGGCGACCCCCAAAGCGGGACACTTCGACGTAAGTGCTCCCAGCGCGCCCGCCTCGTCGGGTAGTTGACGCGCATATGTGCCGGTCAGCACCCTGGTTGGCCAGCGCTACGGGTGATCACATAGGGTGAAAAGAAAAACGGGAGGTTCGGCGTGTTCGTTGAACGCGCGCCACTTGTCGACTTAGTGTCCTGTCCGGAAGAGTCCAGCGAACAGAGACACTGGTAACCCTAAACTTCAACGTTAGGGTTGGGGTCGGCGTCCGGACCACCCCATCGGCATCCGCCGTCGCGGCGCACCAACCACAGCGCAGCGGCGGCACGTAACTCGAGGCGAGAGGCCTTCGACGTGGCAGCACCGCAGAACTACCTCGCAGTCATCAAGGTCATCGGTGTCGGCGGCGGTGGTGTCAATGCCATCAACCGAATGATCGAGGTCGGCCTCAAGGGCGTCGAGTTCATCGCCATCAACACCGACGCACAGGCGCTGTTGATGAGCGACGCCGACGTCAAGCTCGACGTCGGCCGTGAACTGACCCGCGGCCTGGGGGCCGGGGCCAACCCCGCCGTCGGCCGCAAGGCGGCCGAGGACCACCGCGAGGAGATCGAGGAGGTCCTCAAGGGGGCCGACATGGTCTTCGTCACCGCCGGCGAGGGCGGCGGCACCGGCACCGGCGGCGCCCCCGTCGTCGCCAACATCGCGCGCTCGCTCGGCGCCCTGACGATCGGCGTGGTCACCCGCCCGTTCACCTTCGAGGGCCGCCGCCGCGCCAACCAGGCGGAGGACGGCATCGCCGAGCTCCGCGAAGAGGTCGACACCCTCATCGTCATCCCGAACGACCGGCTGCTGTCCATCTCGGACCGCCAGGTCTCGGTGCTCGACGCCTTCAAGTCGGCCGACCAGGTCCTGCTCAGCGGCGTCCAGGGCATCACCGACCTCATCACCACCCCCGGCCTCATCAACCTCGACTTCGCCGACGTCAAGTCGGTCATGTCCGAGGCCGGCTCCGCCCTCATGGGCATCGGCTCCGCCCGCGGCGACGACCGCGCCGTGGCCGCCGCCGAGATGGCGATCTCCTCGCCACTCCTGGAGGCGTCCATCGACGGCGCCCGCGGCGTGCTCCTCTCCATCTCCGGCGGCAGCGACCTCGGCCTCTTCGAGATCAACGAGGCCGCCCAGCTGGTGAGCGAGGCCGCCCACCCCGAGGCGAACATCATCTTCGGCGCCGTCATCGACGACGCCCTCGGCGACGAGGTCCGGGTCACCGTCATCGCGGCCGGCTTCGACGGCGGCCAGCCGCCGGCCCGCCGGGACAACATCATCGGCTCGGTCACCGCCAAGCGCGAGGAGCCGGCCCCGGCCCCCCGCGCCGCCGAGACCCCCCGCCCGCTCGGCGGACTCGGCACGGTCTCCCCCCGCGAGGAGCCCGCCGCCCCGGAGCCGGCCCCGGCCGTCCACCACGAGGCGCCGCTCCCGCCCGTCCCGCCGGTGGTCCCGCCGGCCCGCCCGTACGCGGACAGCCCGGCCGAGGAACTGGACGTCCCGGACTTCCTGAAGTGATAGGGCACCACCTCACGACGAGCGGCGCGCACTTCGCCTTCACCGACCGGTGGGGCGGGGTGAGCGCCGTTCCGTACGAGGAGCTCAACCTCGGCGGCGCCGTCGGCGACGCCCCGGAGGCCGTCCGCGCCAACCGGGGCCGCGCCGCCGCCGCCCTCGGCCTCGACCCGGCCCGGGTGGTCTGGATGAACCAGGTCCACGGCGCCGGCGTCGCCGTGGTCGACGGCCCCTGGGAGGACGGCGGTCCCGTCCCCGCCGTCGACGCGCTCGTGACCACCCGGCGCGGCCTCGCCCTCGCGGTCCTCACCGCCGACTGCGTCCCCGTCCTCCTCGCCGACCCGGTCGCCGGGGTCGTCGCCGCCGCCCACGCCGGACGGCCCGGCATGGTCGCCGGGGTCGTCCCCGCCGCCGTCGCCGCGATGACCGGACTCGGCGCCGAGCCCGGCCGGATCACCGCCCGCACCGGCCCCGCCGTCTGCGGCCGCTGCTACGAGGTGCCGGAGGCGATGCGCGCCGAGGTCGCCGCCGCCGAACCCGACGCCTGGGCCGAGACCTCCTGGGGCACCCCCGCCGTCGACGTCGCCGCCGGGGTCCGCGCCCAGCTCGCGCGGCTCGGCGTGACGGACGTCGAGGACGCCGGGGTCTGCACCCTGGAGTCCGGCGACCACTACTCGTACCGCCGGGACCGCACCACGGGGCGACTCGCGGGATATGTCTGGTTGGACCGCTGATGGGGCAGGACGAAGACGTGACGGACCGTACGGCCGAACTCGCCGCGAACCTGGCACGGGTGGAGGAGCGGATCGCCGCCGCCTGCGCCGCCGCAGGCCGCCCGCGCGAGGAGGTGACCCTGATCGTGGTCACCAAGACCTACCCGGCGAGCGATGTGCGCATCCTGCACGGACTCGGTGTCCGGCACGTGGCCGAGAACCGCGACCAGGACGCCGCCCCCAAGGCCGCCGCCTGTGCCGATCTCGATCTCACCTGGCACTTCGTCGGTCAGTTGCAGACCAACAAGGTCAGATCTGTGGTGGGTTATGCCGATGTGGTGCAATCCGTCGACCGGCTGAAACTGGTCTCCTCGCTCTCCGCCGCGGCGGAGAGGGCCGGGCGCGAGCTCGGCTGCCTGATCCAGGTCGCCCTCGACGCCGAGGCCGGCGGCCGCGGCGACCGCGGCGGCGTCGCGCCGGACGGGATCGGGGAGTTGGCCGAGGCCCTCGACCGGGCCCCGGGCGTGCGGCTCGACGGTCTGATGACCGTGGCCCCGCTGGTCGGCGCGTACGCCGGACGGCAACGGGCGGCCTTCGACCGGCTGATGGATTTGTCGACTGCCCTGCGCGCGGACCGTCCGGCTGCGAACATGGTGTCAGCGGGGATGAGTGCGGACCTCGAGGACGCCGTCGCTGCCGGGGCGACACACGTACGCGTCGGTACGGCGGTACTCGGTGTCCGCCCGAAGCTCGGGTAACGTCGCCAAGCAGGTCGGACCACAGCAGAAAATATGGTCATTCCGTGAACGGCGGAGTGGCCCGTGGATCGCTGGCACTTGGTGACGAGGCCGATCCACCACAGAGCGGAGGAAGCGGAGCATGGCCGGCGCGATGCGCAAGATGGCGGTCTACCTCGGTCTCGTGGAGGACGATGGGTACGACGGCCGGGGCTTCGACCCCGACGACGACTTCGAGCCCGAGCTGGAGCCGGAGCCCGAGAGGGAGCGGCGCCACACCCCCCCGCGCCAGGTCGAGCGCGAGGAACCGGTGCGCGTGGTGGCACCCCCGGCCCCCCGGGAGCCGGTCGCCCACTCTGTCCCGGTACTCGCCGAAAGCGGTCGTCCGGCCCGAATTGCCCCCGTGGCATCCATCACACCCGAACGCCCGAGCCTGGAGAAGAACGCACCGGTGATCATGCCCAAGGTCGTGTCCGAGCGGGAGCCGTACCGCATCACCACACTGCACCCCCGGACCTACAACGAGGCCCGTACCATCGGGGAACACTTCCGTGAGGGCACTCCGGTGATCATGAACCTCACGGAGATGGACGACACCGACGCGAAGCGACTTGTCGACTTTGCCGCCGGACTGGTCTTCGGACTCCATGGCAGCATTGAGCGCGTGACGCAGAAGGTGTTCCTGTTGTCGCCTGCTAACGTCGATGTCACGGCGGAGGACAAGGCCCGTATCGCAGAGGGCGGATTCTTCAACCAGAGCTGAGAACACGAGACCGGACGGACCGGCCGCAGGGGCGGCCGGAAGCAAGTGAGAGCACGAGAGCCAGGGGAGAGGGAACCGCGGGATGGGCGTCGCACTACAGGTGGTCTACATCGCGCTGATGTGCTTCCTCGTCTTCCTGATCTTCCGGCTGGTCATGGACTACGTCTTCCAGTTCGCCCGTTCATGGCAGCCCGGCAAGGCGATGGTGGTCGTTCTGGAGGCCACCTACACGGTCACCGATCCACCGCTCAAGCTTCTGCGGCGGCTGATCCCGCCGCTGCGTCTCGGGGGCGTGGCACTCGACCTGTCCTTCTTCGTTCTGATGATCATCGTCTACATCCTGATCTCCGTCGTCAGCACTCTCGCGAGGTGACGGTGGAGGAGAGAGTGGACGATACGGTCTTGCCGACTGCCGACGACTACGTAGAGGTGAAGAAGAGATGCCGCTGACCCCCGAGGACGTGCGGAACAAGCAGTTCACGACCGTCCGCCTTCGAGAAGGCTATGACGAGGACGAGGTCGATGCCTTTCTCGACGAGGTCGAGGCCGAGCTGACCCGCCTGCTCCGCGAGAACGAGGACCTGCGCGCCAAGCTGGCCGCCGCGACGCGCGCCGCCGCGCAGAACCAGCAGCAGGCCATGCGCAAGCCGCCGGAGCCGCAGGACCGTCCCGTCGGACCCGGGGCTCCCGTGCCCGCCGCCATATCCGGACCGCCGGTCCAGCAGCAGCCGCCGCAGATGGGCCCGCCGCAGCTGCCTTCCGGTGCCCCCCAGCTTCCCGCCGGCCCCATGCAGGGCGGACCCATGGGTCCGGGCCCGATGCAGGGCGGACCGATGGGTCCCGGCCCGATGCAGGGCGGCCCCATGGGCCACCCGCAGCAGCAGATGCCGCCGCAGCCGCAGCCCCAGCAGGGCCCCGGCGGCGACAGCGCCGCGCGTGTCCTCTCGCTGGCCCAGCAGACCGCCGACCAGGCGATCGCCGAGGCCCGCTCCGAGGCCAACAAGATCGTCGGCGAGGCGCGCTCCCGCGCCGAGGGCCTGGAGCGGGACGCCCGCGCCAAGGCCGACGCGCTGGAGCGGGACGCGCAGGAGAAGCACCGCGTCGCGATGGGCTCCCTGGAGTCCGCCCGCGCCACGCTGGAGCGCAAGGTCGAGGACCTGCGCGGCTTCGAGCGCGAGTACCGCACGCGGCTGAAGTCCTACCTGGAGTCCCAGCTGCGCCAGCTGGACAGCCAGGCGGACGACTCGCTCGCCCCGCCGCGGACCCCGGCCGCCGCTTCGCTGCCGCCGGCCCCGTCCATGGCGTCGGCCGGTGCGGGTGCCCCGTCCTACGGTGCCAACGGCCCGATGGGCGGCGGTCCGTCCATGGGCGGCCCGTCCTACGGCGGCCAGCAGCAGATGGCCCCGGCGATGACGCAGCCGATGGCTCCGGTCCGCCCGCAGGCGCCGCAGCCGATGCAGGCGCCGGCGCCGATGCGCGGCTTCCTGATCGACGAGGACGACAACTGAGGCGGCGCCTGAACGTGCTCTGAGCACGTTGGCCGTCGGCAGCCGAAGGGCCGGGTACGGGAGTTTCCTCCTGTACCCGGCCCTTCGCCGTACCCGGTCCCCCGCGGAGGGAGGCGGCGGCCGCGGGGAGGGGTGTCCCTCCCCGCGGCCGCCCGGCGGTCACGCCTTGTGGAGGTGGAAGGTGAGGGAGAGCGCCTCGTCCTGGAAGGCGGGGCCGTACGCCCCGGTCGGCTCACCCTGCGCGTAGTCGGTCGCCAGGACCTCGTCCGCGATGAGGTCCGCGTGGACCGTCAGCGCCTCCGCCGTCTCCTCCGACGGGGTCGCCCAGCGGAGCGCGATGCGGTCGGCGACATCGAGGCCGCTGTTCTTGCGGGCCTCCTGGATGAGCCGGATCGCGTCGCGGGCGAGGCCGGCGCGGCGCAGTTCCGGGGTGATCTCCAGGTCGAGGGCGACGGTCGCGCCGGAGTCGGAGGCGACGGACCAGCCCTCGCGCGGGGTCTCGGTGATGATGATCTCGTCGGGGGTGACGGTGATCGTCTCGCCGTTGACCTCCAGGCTCGCCCCGCCGTCCCGCAGGGCCAGCGCCAGGGCGGCCGCGTCGGTCGCGGCGACGGCCTTGGCGACGTCCTGGACGCCCTTGCCGAACCGCTTGCCCAGGGCCCGGAAGTTGGCCTTGGCGGTGGTGTCGACGAGGCTGCCGCCCACCTCGGAGAGCGAGGCCAGGGAGGAGACGTTGAGCTCCTCGGTGATCTGGGCCCGGAGCGCCGGGGAGAGGGCCGCGAAGCCGGTGGCGGCGACGAGGGCGCGGGAGAGCGGCTGACGGGTCTTCACACCGGACTCGGCGCGGGTCGCGCGGCCGAGCTCGACCAGGCGGCGGACGAGCGCCATCTGCTCGGAGAGGGTGCCGTCGACGAGCGAGGCGTCGGCCTCGGGCCAGGTGGCGAGGTGGACGGACTCGGGGGCGTCGGGGGTGACGGGGACGACGAGGTCCTGCCAGACCCGCTCGGTGATGAAGGGGGTCAGCGGGGCCATCAGGCGGGTGACGGTCTCGACGACCTCGTGCAGGGTCCGCAGGGCCGCCTTGTCGCCCTGCCAGAAGCGGCGGCGGGAGCGGCGCACGTACCAGTTGGAGAGGTCGTCGACGAAGGCGGACAGGAGCTTGCCGGTGCGCTGGGTGTCGTACGCCTCCATCGCCTCGGTGGCCTCGGCGACGAGCGCGTTCAGCTCGGAGAGGAGCCACTGGTCGAGGACGGAGCGGTCGGCCGGGGCCGGGTCGGCGGCGGACGGCGCCCAGCCGGCGGTGCGCGCGTACAGGGCCTGGAAGGCGACCGTGTTCCAGTACGTCAGGAGGGTCTTGCGGACGACCTCCTGGATGGTGCCGTGGCCGACGCGGCGGGCGGCCCAGGGGGAGCCGCCGGCGGCCATGAACCAGCGGACGGCGTCGGCGCCGTGCTGGTCCATCAGGGGGATGGGCTGGAGGATGTTGCCGAGGTGCTTGGACATCTTCCGGCCGTCCTCGGCGAGGATGTGGCCGAGGCAGACCACGTTCTCGTACGAGGACCGGTCGAAGACCAGGGTGCCGACGGCCATCAGCGTGTAGAACCAGCCGCGGGTCTGGTCGATGGCCTCGGAGATGAACTGGGCCGGGTAGCGGGCCTCGAACAGCTCCTTGTTCCGGTACGGGTAGCCGTACTGGGCGAAGGGCATGGAGCCGGAGTCGTACCAGGCGTCGATGACCTCGGGGACGCGGACCGCTTCGAGGGAGCAGCCCTCGGCGGTGCAGCCGAAGGTGACGTCGTCGATGTACGGGCGGTGCGGGTCGAGGTCCGACTGGTCGGTGCCGGTCAGCTCGGAGAGTTCGGCGCGGGAGCCGACGCAGGTGAGGTGGCCCTCCTCGCAGCGCCAGATGGGCAGCGGGGTGCCCCAGTAGCGGTTGCGGGAGAGCGCCCAGTCGATGTTGTTGTTCAGCCAGTCGCCGAAGCGGCCGTGCTTGACCGAGTCGGGGAACCAGTTGGTCTTCTCGTTCTCTTCGAGGAGACGGTCCTTGACGGCGGTCGTGCGGATGTACCAGGACGGCTGCGCGTAGTAGAGCAGGGCCGTGTGGCAGCGCCAGCAGTGCGGGTAGCTGTGCTCGTAGGGCACGTGCCGGTAGAGCAGGCCGCGGGCGTCGAGGTCGGCGGTGAGCGCCTCGTCGGCCTTCTTGAAGAAGACGCCGCCGACGAGGGGGACGTCCTCCTCGAAGGTGCCGTCGGGGCGGACCGGGTTCACGACCGGCAGGCCGTACGCCTTGCAGACCTTGAGGTCGTCCTCGCCGAAGGCGGGGGACTGGTGGACGAGGCCGGTGCCGTCCTCGGTGGTGACGTACTCGGCGTTGACCACGTAGTGGGCCGGGGCGTCGAAGGGGATCAGCTCGAAGGGGCGCCGGTAGGTCCAGCGCTCCATCTCGGCGCCGGTGAAGGACTCGCCGGTGGTGACCCAGCCCTCGCCGAGGGCCTTGTCGAGGAGCGGCTCGGCGACGACGAGGCGCTCGTCGCCGTCGGTGGCGACGACGTAGGTGACCTCGGGGTGGGCGGCGACGGCCGTGTTGGACACCAGGGTCCACGGGGTGGTCGTCCAGACGAGGAGCGCGGCCTTGCCGGCGAGCGGGCCGGAGGTCAGCGGGAAGCGGACGAAGACGGAGGGGTCGACGACCGTCTCGTAGCCCTGGGCCAGCTCGTGGTCGGAGAGGCCGGTGCCGCAGCGGGGGCACCAGGGGGCGACGCGGTGGTCCTGGACGAGGAGGTCCTTGTCGAAGATCTGCTTCAGCGACCACCAGACCGACTCGATGTACGAGGGGTCCATGGTGCGGTAGGCGTCGTCCATGTCGACCCAGTAGCCCATGCGGGTCGTGAGCTCGGCGAAGGCGTCGGTGTGGCGGGTCACCGACTCGCGGCACTTCGCGTTGAACTCCGCGATGCCGTACTCCTCGATGTCCTTCTTGCCGGAGAAGCCGAGCTCCTTCTCGACGGCGAGCTCGACGGGGAGGCCGTGGCAGTCCCAGCCGGCCTTGCGGGCCACGTGGTAGCCGCGCATGGTGCGGAAGCGGGGGAAGACGTCCTTGAAGACGCGGGCCTCGATGTGGTGGGCGCCGGGCATGCCGTTGGCGGTCGGCGGGCCCTCGTAGAAGACCCATTCGGGGCGGCCCTCGGACTGCTCCAGGGACTTGGCGAAGACCTTGTTCTCCTGCCAGAACTGGAGCACGGCGTGCTCCAGGGCGGGCAGCTCGACCTGGGCGGGCACCGGACGGTACTGGGGCGGTGTCATGCGGCGGACTCTCCTCCGGACGGACATTTCCTGCTTCCGTCGGAGGGACGAGAGCAGTGCTCCCGCGGTACCACCCTCCTTGGCCCCGGACGGGCACGTCCGAAGCCCCCTCATTGGGGTCGCGACACCGGGTCTAGTCGCCGTGCTTCGCACTGGGTGCTTCCGCGCGGCTTTCTTCCGGCAGCTCCGGGGTGATGCTTCGCATCGGGCTCGCCCCCGGGCTCTCACCGTCCCCGGGTCGCTCATGGCTGCGTACGACGCTACTGGTCCCCATCGACGCCTCTCGCTCCCGCCAGTGTACGGGGCACGGGGGCGGGCGGCCGACCCGTTTCCGGGTGACCCGAATGGGCACACGGGGCGCCGCGGACTTCCCGGGGGCCACGTGGGGGAGCGGACCCGGCGGGGGACTGGGCGGCGGGTCCGGCGGGGGTGACGCGGCGGGGGCGGGGAGGGGGATACGGGCGGTGCGCCCCGTTGCCGTGGGGCCTGGGCCGATTTATCGTCCCAGCACGATTCGCGAGCAAGATCACAAAATGTGAAGGGGCCGCGACATGGTGGCGAAGAAGCCCGCCGCGCAGCAGTCCCCGGCCGTCGCCGGGGCCACCGGGACCGCCGGTTCCCCCGGCGATCCCGGCGATCCCGGGGCCCCGGAGGAGACGGCCGCGGGGGTACCGGCGGCCCCGGCGAAGAAGGCGGCCGCGAAGAAGACGGCCGCGAAGAAGACGGCCGCGAAGAAGACGGCTAAGAAAGCGGTCGCGAAGAAGACGGCGAAGAAGGCGGCGGCCAAGAAGACCGCCGCCAAGAAGGCCGCCGCGAAGACGACCGCCGAGAAGGCCGCCGCAGGGGAGGCCGCCGCCGGGAAGGCGGAGTCCGGGGAGGCGGCGGGCGCGGCCGGGGGCGTAAAGGGCGGGCGGGAAGGGGAGGGGGTGTCCGGGGCCGGGACGGCTCCGGACGGGAAGAAGCCAGGGGAGAAGGCCGTCGGCCCGAGGGCCGCCGCGAAGAAGCAGACGGGAGCCAGGACGGTGGCAGCGAAGAAGACCGCGGGCGGCGTCACGACCGCCGGCGACGAGGCGGCCGTGCCTCCGGCGCGGACCGGGGAGCTGGCGGTGCGGCCCGGCGAGGAGCCGTGGACGCCGGACGAGGTCGCGGAGGCGCGCAGCGAGCTCCAGGCCGAGGTGCTGCGGCTGCGCAGCGAGCTGGTCCACTCCCAGGAGGAGCTGACCGGGCTGATGCGGGACTCGGGCGACGGCGCCGGTCACGACGAGGCCGACACCGGCACCAAGAACATCACGCGCGAGCACGAGCTCGCCCTGGCGGCGAACGCGCGGGAGATGCTGGAGCAGACCGAGCACGCCCTGGAACGGCTCGACGCGGGCACCTACGGCCTCTGCGAGGTCTGCGGCAGGCCGATCGGCAAGGCGCGCATGCAGGCGTTCCCGCGCGCCACCCTGTGCGTGGAGGACAAGCAGAAGCAGGAGCGGCGGGGCTAGGTCCTGTCCGGCGGGTCCGCGAAGGGCCGCCGGACAGGGGTCCGGGCCGTCCCCTCCCGGGCCGGGGGCGGGCCGGGAGGGGCGGCTCATCGGCCTTCCGACGTGCGGGGACCGGCGGTCCGGGCTGCCGGTCTCGTACGTCTGTGCCGTACCCTCGGTGCACGGTCAGGCATCGAGGTACGAGGGACTCACGTGGCAGAGGCGGAGAGCGTCATCGGTACGCCGGATTCAGCACCGGACGAGGCGGGGTCCGAGGACTCGGCCGCTCCGGAGGAGCAGCCGAAGGGCAGGCGGCGGATCGTCGCCCTCTTCGTCGTGGCCGTCCTCGCGTACCTGATCGACCTCGGCAGCAAGATGCTCGTGGTCGAGAAGCTGGAGGGCCGCGAGCCCATCCGGGTCATCGGCGACCTGCTGCGCTTCGAGGCGATCCGCAACCCGGGCGCGGCCTTCGGCATGGGCGAGGCGTTCACGGTCGTCTTCACCGTGATCGCGGCGGCCGTGATCGTGGTGATCATCCGGCTGGCCCGCAAGCTCTACAGCCTGCCCTGGGCGATCGCGCTCGGCCTGCTGCTGGGCGGCGCGCTCGGCAACCTGACCGACCGGCTGTTCCGCTCGCCGGGCGTCTTCGAGGGCGCGGTGGTCGACTTCATCGCCCCCGCCCACTTCGCCGTCTTCAACCTCGCGGACTCCGCGATCGTCTGCGGCGGCATCCTCATCGTGATCCTGTCCTTCCGGGGCCTGGACCCGGACGGCACGATCCACAAGGACTGAGCCCGCGGCCCGCGGCGGACGCGGTGCCCTCCGCACAAGGCATACTCGACGGGTGAGTACGAGTCCCGAGATCCGCACCCTGCCCGTTCCCGATGGCCTGGAGGGCGAGCGCGTCGACGCCGCCATCGCCCGCATGTTCGGGTTCTCCCGTACGAAGGCGGCCGAGCTGGCCGCCTCCGGGAAGGTCCAGGTCGACGGCGCCGTCGTCGGCAAGTCCGAGCGGGTGAGCGGCGGCGCGTGGCTGGAGGTCGAGATGCCGGGCGCCCCCGCGCCCGTGCAGGTCGTCGCCGAGCCGGTCGAGGGCATGGAGATCGTCCACGACGACGACGACATCGTCGTGATCATGAAGCCGGTCGGGGTCGCCGCCCACCCCAGCCCCGGCTGGACCGGCACCACCGTGATCGGCGGCCTGGCCGCCGCCGGCTACCGGATCTCCACCTCCGGCGCCGCCGAGCGCCAGGGCATCGTGCACCGGCTCGACGTCGGCACCTCCGGTCTGATGGTCGTCGCCAAGTCCGAGTACGCGTACACCTCGCTCAAGCGCCAGTTCAAGGAGCGCGTGGTCGACAAGCGCTACCACGCCCTGGTGCAGGGCCATCCGGACCCGCTGAGCGGCACCATCGACGCGCCCATCGGCCGGCACCCGAACCACGACTACAAGTGGGCCGTGACCGCCGACGGCAAGCCGTCCGTCACCCACTACGACCTGATCGAGGCGTACCGGGCGGCCTCGCTGCTCGACATCAAGCTGGAGACCGGCCGCACCCACCAGATCCGGGTGCACATGTCCGCCCATCGGCACCCCTGTGTCGGCGACGTGACCTACGGCGCCGACCCCACCATGGCCAAGCGGCTCGGCCTCACCCGGCAGTGGCTGCACGCGGTGCGGCTCGGCTTCGAGCACCCCGGGGACGGGGCGTGGGTCGAGTTCTCCTCCACCTACCCGGCCGACCTCAGGACCGCCCTGGACCGGATCGAGGCGGAGAGCCGGTGACCGTCGCGTACACCGTCCGCGCGGTGGGGGGCCAGGGCGACCTGGACGCCTGCTTCGCGGTCCGCCGCGAGGTCTTCGTCGTCGAGCAGGGCGTCCCGCAGGAGATCGAGTACGACGCCTGCGACGCCACCGCCGTGCACGTCCTCGCGGTCCGCGAGGACGGCGTGCCGCTGGGCACCGGCCGGCTGCTGCTGGGCGCCGACGCGGTGGCCAGGACCGGCGGGGACGCCTCCGTCGGCTCGCTCGGCCGGCTCGCGGTCGCCGGGGCCGCGCGCGGCCTCGGGGTCGGCGCGGCGCTGGTCGGGGCGATCGAGGACGCGGCGCGCGAGCGCGGTCTGGCCGCCGTCGACCTGCACGCGCAGACCCACGCGCTCGGCTTCTACGAGCGGCTGGGGTACGCGGCGTACGGCGGCGAGTTCCCGGACGCGGGCATTCCGCACCGGGCCATGCGCAAGGCCCTGTAGCGGGTCGTCCCGTACCACACGGGACATTTACCTCCCACCAGGGGTCAATCATCGTCAAAACGGACGTGCGTGACAGGGTGGGGCCGTGGATCAATTGGCCCTCCTGTTCCTGCTGCTCCTCGGCGCCCTGCTGACCGTCCCCCTGGGGGACCGGCTCGGGCTGCCCGCACCCGTCCTGATGACCCTCCTCGGGATCGTGCTGGCCTTCCTGCCCTTCGTGCCGAACGTCGACATCCCGCCGGAGATGATCCTCCCGCTGGTGCTGCCACCGCTGCTCTACGCCTCCGCGCAGCGGACCTCCTGGCGGCAGTTCGCGGCGAACCGGCGGCCCATCTTCCTGCTCGCGGTCGCCCTGGTCTTCGTCACCACGGCCGCCGTCGGCGCGGTCGCGAACGCCCTGGTGCCCGGCATCCCGCTGGCCGCCGCGCTCGCCCTCGGCGCGCTCGTCGCCCCGCCCGACCCGGTCGCGGCGACCGCTGTGGCCGGCGCGCTCGGGCTGCCCCGGCGCCTGGTGTCGATCCTGGAGGGCGAGGGCCTCTTCAACGACGTCACCGCGATCGTGCTCTACCACGTGGCCATCGCGGCGGTGGTGAGCGGCGAGTTCTCCTGGCCCGAGGCGCTGGCCGAGCTGCTCCTGTCGGCGGTGGTGGCGGTCGCGGTCGGGCTCGCGCTGGGCTGGGCCACCAACAAGCTGATGGGCTTCCTCGGCGACGTCACCCTCCAGACCGGCCTCACCCTCCTCGTCCCCTTCGTCTCCTACGTGCTCGCGGAGGAGCTGCACGGCTCCGGCGTCCTCGCGGTCCTCGTCACCGCGCTGTTCCTCGCCGAGTACGCGGTCGACGCCGACGACGTGATGGGGCGGCTCGCCGGGCAGACCTTCTGGGAGGTCGTCGACACCCTCGTCACCGGCATCGCCTTCGGTCTCATCGGGCTGGAGCTGATCCACGTCTTCGGCGTCGCGGAGGGGCGGCTCGGCGAGATGCTCGGCTGGGGCGCCGTGGTGGTCGCCGTGGTCGTCGGGGTCCGGCTGCTGTGGCTGCTGCCCGCCACCTGGCTGGCCAAGCGGATGCACGACCGGAAGGACGTCGCGGAGGAGATCCCGACGAGCTGGCGGGAGACCGTCGTCATGTGGTGGTCGGGGATGCGCGGGGTGGCGTCGGTGGCCCTCGCCCTCGCCATCCCGCTGACGACCGACGCGGGCGAGCCGTTCCCCGGCCGCGACGAGCTGATCTTCATCGCCTTCTGCGTGATCCTGGCCACCCTGGTGGTGCAGGGGCTGACCCTGCCCCGGCTGGTGCGGCTGCTCGGGGTGAAGGCCGACGCGGACGCCGAGCGGGACTTCGAGCGGCAGCTCGCGGTCCGGGCGGCGAAGGCGGCCAAGCGGCGGCTGAAGGAGATCGAGGAGGTCGAGGAGCTGCCGGAGGAGGTGGCCGAGCGGCTCCAGCGCGGGGCCTTCGACATCGGGGCGCGGATCAGCCCGGACATGGTGGACGACGAGCGGCGGGCCGCGTTCACCGAGCGGGTCGAGCGGGTGAAGTCGCTCCAGCGGATCCAGCGGGAGATGATGTCGGCCGCCCGGCACGAGGTCCTGGCGGCGCGCAGCGAGCCGGGCTCCGACCCGGAGGTGGTGGACCGGGTGCTGCGGCAGCTCGACGTCCGCTCGATGCGCTGACCGGCGGGGACGCGGGCGCGGCCGGTGCCGGGTGGCAGGATGGCGGGCATGGACATCATGCTTTTCCACTCGGTGTACGGGCTGCGTCCGGCGGTCGGGGCGGCGGCCGAGCGGCTGCGGGCCGCCGGTCACCAGGTGTGGACGCCGGACCTCTTCGACGGCTGGACGACGGACTCGGTGGAGGAGGGCATGGCGCGCCGGGACGAGATCGGTTCGGACGAGCTGCTGCGGCGGGCGGTGCTGGCCGCCGCCCCGTACTCGGAGCGCGGGCTGGTCTACGCGGGCTTCTCCTTCGGCGCCTCGGCCGCCCAGACGCTGGCGCTGGGGGACGAGCGGGCGCGCGGCCTCGTGCTGCTCCACGGCACCTCGGACCTGGCGCCGAACGCCTCGGTGGACGAGCTGCCCGTCCAGCTGCACGTGGCCGAGCCCGACCCGTACGAGACGGACGACTGGCTGTCCGCCTGGTACCTCCAGATGCGGAGGGCCGGCGCGGACGTGGAGGTCCACCGGTACCGGGGGGCCGGGCACCTGTACACGGACCCGGAGCTGCCGGACTGGGACGCGGAGGCCGCCGGGCGGACCTGGGCGGTCGTCCTGGACTTCCTGGACGGGCTCGCCGGGGAGGAGTGAGGCGCGGCGGGAGACGGGAAAGGGGTGCGGCCCCCCGGGGGAGACCCGGGGGGCCGCACGCCGTGCGCGGACGGGGCGTCAGCCCCGGTAGGCGGTCCAGCTGTCGTTCATGCGGGTCACCTGGCCGGAGGTGAACTGGTACATGCAGGCGTCGTACGTGTAGTCCATGAAGTTGTGGATCGGGTCCACGCCGGTCTTGTTGGTGCAGGAGTCGCGGCCGGTCGGGCACTCGTAGGCCGGGCTCTTCTCGGCCGGGGTGTCGGAGACGTAGTCGCCGTTTCCGTTGCAGCCGCCCTGGAAGGTGTGGTAGAGCCCCATCCAGTGGCCGACCTCGTGGGTGGCGGTGTCGCCCTGGTTGTAGTTGGTGGCGGAGCCGCCGGGCAGCGAGGCGTCGAGGATGACGACGCCGTCCATCTTCGGGCTGGACTTGTACGAGGACGGGAAGGTGGCCCAGCCGAGCAGTCCGCCGCCGAGGTTGGCGGTGTAGACGTTCAGCGCGTTGGCGCCGCCCTTGCGCAGGGTGTTCTTCATGCTGGTCTCGGCGGAGGTGCCGTCGCTGAGGTTGTACCAGGTGGCGTTGTCCGTGTAGTCGGTGCCGGCCAGGGCGAACTGGTAGCCGGTGTTCACGTTGCCGGTGCCCTGGCCCGCGTAGGCGGCGTTCAGGACGGCCATCTGGTTGTTGATCTGGGTGGACGTCAGCTTGCCCGTCGTCCCGCTGTGGATGACGTGGAAGTAGACCGGGATGGTCACGGTCGCGGCGGCGTTCGCGGCTCCGCTCAGCCGGCCGTTGGCCTTGGCGGCGGAGAGCTTCTTGCGCAGGTCGTCGTCCATGGCCTTGGCCGTGGCGGCGGTGACCTCGTTGGGCTCGGCGGAGTGGCCGTCGGCGCCGCGCGCCTTGCGGGCCCCGGAGACGGCGGCCGGGCCGTCGGCGCACTCCTCGGCGGAGGCGCCCGCCAGGGTGGTGGAGGACTGGGCCACGACGGGGGAGGAGAGGGGTGCCAGGGCCAGGGTTCCGGCCAGAACGGCGGTGCCGAGCACACGACGTGAGGTACGCGGCGATATACGGACAAGAGCACGCACAGGTGTCTCCTCGCGGGGGGTGGTGGGAGGTCTTTCCTCGCCACGGCGGGGAGATTACGCGTTCATGTCAGACGCCGTTGAGCGGCGATCAGGCCCAATCATTCGTGGGGCGAATCGGGGCAACGGGAAGAAATTTTGGTGTGGCTTCCGGAGTTTGAGACGACGACGTAACAGAAGCCAGGCCGGAGGCGGGTGGTGTGTCCGGATTCGAACGTCCGGACCCGCCACCCGCCGTAGCCATGTGATCTTCCGTTAACAAACGGGATCATGGCTGAAAAGCATCGGTCAGATGACCGGCTGGTACACCCGCTCGACACGCTGCGTTCCGTTGAGCGTCCGGTAGGACCGGGCCCACGCCGCCGTCGCCGCCGGGTCCCGCTTGTCGGAGACCGTGTAGTAGTCCATCTGCGAGCGCTGCGCGGTCACGTCGAGGACGCCGTAGCCGTGGTGGTCCATGTCCACCCACTTCACGTGCCGGTTGGCCGCCTTCACCGCGCCCGCGGCCACCACCGAGAGGGTCCCCGGCAGCACGTTCAGCAGGTCGTCCAGGTTGTCCGAGGTCACCGAGGTCACCACGAACTCGGTCGCCACCGAGCCGGAGAGCGGGTACGTCGCCGCCTTGGCCGGCACGTCGTTGGCCCAGGCCATGTGGATGTCGCCGGTGAGGAAGACCGTGTTCCGCACCGCCCGGGAGGCCAGGTGCCCCAGCAGCTCCCGGCGGTCGTCGGTGAAGCCGTCCCACTGGTCGACGTTGACCGCGATCCCCTCGGCGGGCAGCCCCAGCAGCTCGGCGAGCGGCTCCAGCAGGTGCGCCGGGAGCGCGCCGAAGGCGACCGGCGAGATCATCACCGAGGTGCCGACCAGCTGCCAGGCCGCGTCCGAACCGGCCAGCCCCGCCTTCAGCCAGTCCAGCTGCGCCCGGCCGGTGATCGTCCGCTCCGGGTCGTCCACCGTGCCGGACCCCGTCTTCGCCGGGGCGGAGCGGAACGAGCGCAGGTCGAGCAGGTGCAGATCGGCCAGCCGGCCGAAGCGGATCCGGCGGAAGACGGTGCCCTCGGTCGAGGTGCGGACCGGCATCCACTCGAAGTAGGCCCGCTTGGCGGCGGCGACCCGGGCCGCCCAGTCGCCCTCGGCGCCCGGGGTGTGGTTCTCGGCCCCGCCCGACCAGGCGTCGTTGGCGAACTCGTGGTCGTCCCAGATCGCCACCACCGGGTGGACCGCGTGCAGCGCCTGGAGGTCCGGGTCCGTCTTGTAGCGGCCGTGCCGGGTCCGGTAGTCGGCCAGCGTCACGATCTCGTGGCGCGGCTCGTGCGGCCGGACGGTCTTCTTCGCCTCCGGGTAGACCCCGCTCGCGTACTCGTAGAGGTAGTCGCCCAGGTGCAGCACCGCGTCCAGGTCGGTCCGGGCGGCGAGGTGCCGGTACGCGGAGAAGTGCCCGGCCTCGTAGTTGGCGCAGGACACCACGCCGAAGCGGACGCCGTCCACGGCGGCGTCGGCGGCCGGCGCGGTGCGGGTGCGGCCGGTCGCCGAGACGGCGGCGCCGGCGGTGAAGCGGAAGAAGTAGGTGGCGGCCGGGCGCAGGCCCCGGACGTCGGCCTTCACCGTGTGGTCGGACGCCGCGCGCGCGGTGGCCGTGCCGGAGGCGACGACCCGCCCGAAGCCGCGGTCCTCGGCCACCTCCCAGCCGACCGCGACGTCCGCGCCGAGCCCGGAGCCGGGCACGGCCTCGGCGGACGGGGTGACGCGCGTCCACAGCAGGACGCCGTCGGGGAGCGGGTCGCCCGAGGCGACGCCGTGGAGGAAGGCGGGCGCCGGGGCGTCCGCGAGGGCCGGGGCGGCCGCGCCGAGCAGGGCGGGCGCGACGGCGGCGGTGACGGCGGCCGCCTTGACGACCGTGCGCCGCGAGGGCGCGGAGGCGTCGGCGGATATCGGGGAGGTGGGGTGACTGGTCACGGACAGTCAGATTACTGACGGGTATCCGGAAGGGAAGGCGAAATCCGGAAAGTTCGCCGGAGCTTCGCCCCCGGTTCCGCCGCTCCTGCGGCGACGGCCCCGGACGGAAGCCGTCCGGGGCCGCGCGGGTGCGGGGGAGCGCGGGGGTCAGCCGGCCAGGGCCGGGGCGAGGACCGTCTCGAACTCCTCCGCCGACAGCGGCGGGTTCTTCGAGTTCCCGACCGTCAGCGCCTTGCCGTCCATCTTCAGCGTCGGCGTCCCGGTCACCCCGCTCGCGTCGAACGCCTCGGACATCTTCATCGCCCACGCGTCGAAGGTGCCCGCCTCCACGTTCTTCCTGAAGGCGGCGTTCCCCTTCAGCGCCGGGACGGTGTCCGCGACCTCCAGCAGGTAGGAGTCCTTGGCGAACTTGTCGGTCTTCTCGTCCGGGTGCCACTTCGCGGAGTACAGCGCCTCCTTGTACTTCAGGAACGCCTCGGGGCTCACGTCCAGCGCCGCGCCCAGCGCCGACAGGGCGTTCTTCGACCCCTCGCCCTGGTCGAAGTTGTCGATGAAGGTGGCGCCCACGTACTTCACCTTGTACCTGCCGGCCGCCACGTCCTTCTCGACGGTGGGGCCGACCTGCTGCTCGAAGGTCGCGCAGACCGGGCAGCGCGAGTCCTCGTACAGCTCCAGGGTCTTCTTCGCCGAGTCCTTGCCGATGACGACGGTCGTGCCGTTCTCGCCCTCGGTGTTCTTCGGCGCGGTGACCGCGGCGTCGGCGGCGGCGTCCCACGCCGACGGCTGGTTGGACCGGACGACCGCGTAGCCGATGCCGCCGGCGACGGCGAGCACCGCCACCGCCGAGACGCCGACGACCAGCCGCCGCCGGGTCCGCTCCTTCTTGGCCTGGCGCTCGCGCTCCTCGCGCAGACGCTCACGGGCGGCTGCCTTGTTGGCCTGATTGTTGCGTGCACTCATGACGGGGTGACTCCGTAAGGGAAATCCGTGCGGACGAGGGGGAAGGCTCGGAGGCTCGCTCAGACGAGAGCGAGCGGTCCCCGAGGCGGCCCCCGCCGCCCCACCGAGTGCACCAGGAGCCGCGTGCGGGACGGCCCGGGACGCCCCTCCGGCCGCACCGGGCCCGGCGCCGCCGCACCGGCCGCGCCGGTCAGCGCCGCGAGCAGCTCCAGCGGCCGGAAGGCCGCCGCCGCCACCGCGCCGAGCATCCGCGCCAGCGCCCGCTCCCCGCCGCGCAGCCAGCAGGCCGCCGACAGCCCGACCAGCACGTGCGCGGCGAGCAGCAGCCACGGCAGCGCCGGATCGGGGGAGGCGAGCGGCGCGGCGGTCCCGCCCTCCGGCACCGCGACCCCGGGCAGCGGCGCGCCCACGGCCCCGCCGCAGAGCACTTCCACGCCGAAGGAGCGCAGCGCCCCGGCGACCGGCCCGCCGGAGGGGCCGTAACAGGCCGCCTGGCCGCTGGTGAAGAGGGTGTCCGCCGCCAGTTCCAGCGGGACGAGGAGCCCGGCGATCGGGCCGAAGCCGCGCTCGCGGCCGGCCAGGGCGTACGCCACGGCGAAGACGGCGGCGGCGACCGGCACGACCGTGCCCAGCGGCAGCGGCACTCCGGAGAGCAGGACGTGCGAAGCCACGGACAGGGTCACGACCAGCGCCGTGAAGAACCCCGCCCGCAGCGCCCTGAGCCGCGTACCCGACATGTCCATCGTCAAGCGAGTGTGCCACGTTCGCCCGTAAGGGGTCCCTAAGGAAGACCTGTGAACCCCCGCCGGGCGGCTACAGCCCCGGTATCCGGCCGTTGCGGAAGAGGTCCACGAAGATCTGGTGGTCGGCGCGCGCCCGCGCCCCGTAGGCGTGCGCGAACTCCACCAGCAGCTCCGCGAAGCCCTCCTCGTCGGCCGCGATCGCCGCGTCGATGGCCCGCTCGGTGGAGAACGGCACCAGCGAGTGGCCGCTGGAGTCGTCCGCCGCCGCGTGCATGGTCGCCGTCGCCCGGCCCAGGTCGGCGACGGTCGCCGCGATCTCCCCGGGGTCGTCGATGTCGGACCAGTCCAGGTCCACCGCGTACGGCGACACCTCGGCCACCAGCTGCCCGGCGCCGTCCAGCTCCGTCCACCCCAGCCACGGGTCGGCGTGCGCCTGGAGCGCCCGCTGCGAGATCACCGTGCGGTGCCCCTCGTGCCGGAAGTAGCCGCGCACCGCCGGATCCGTCACGTGCCGCGACACCGCCGGCGTCTGCGCCTGCTTGAGGTAGATCACGACGTCGTTCTCCAGGGCGTCGCTGTTCCCCTCCAGGAGGACGTTGTACGAGGGCAGGCCGGCCGAGCCGATGCCGATGCCGCGCCGCCCGACGACGTCCTTCACCCGGTACGAGTCCGGGCGGGCCAGGCTGGCCTCCGGCAGCGTCGCCAGGTAGCCGTCGAAGGCGGCCAGCACCTTGTTCCGGGTGGTCGCGTCCAGCTCGACCGCCCCGCCGCCCGAGGAGAAGCGGCGCTCGTACCCCCGTATCTCCGTCATCGAGTCGAGCAGCGCGAAGCGGGTCCGCGCGCGGGCCCGGCGCAGCGCGCCGAGCAGCGCCCCGTCGGCGGTCTCCAGGGTGAAGCCGGGCGCCCCGTCGCCCTCGGCGCCGCCGGCCAGGACCCGGATCCTCTCCCGGTAGGCGGCGGCGCAGCCGCGCACCAGGAGGGTGATCTGGTCGTCGCTGAGCGCCTTGGCGCGGCCGAGCAGGGCGAGGGAGGCGGCGAGCCGCTTGAGGTCCCAGGTGAAGGGGCCGACGTACGCCTCGTCGAAGTCGTTCACGTTGAAGACCAGCCGCCCGTTGGCGTCCATGTAGGTGCCGAAGTTCTCGGCGTGCAGATCGCCGTGGATCCACACCCGGCCGGTCCGCCCGTCCAGGAACGGGCCGCCGTGCGCCTCCTCCGCCAGGTCCCGGTAGAAGAGGCAGGCGGTGCCCCGGTAGAAGGCGAAGGCGGAGGCGGCCATCTTCCGGAACTTGACCCGGAAGGCGGCCGGGTCGGCCGCGAGCAGCTCGCCGAAGGCGGTGTCGAAGACGGCGAGGATCTGCTCGCCGCGCTCGGCGGCGGTGGGCTGCGGGACCGGCATCGGGGGACCTCCTGGTGGGACACTGGTCATGACAAAGGGGGACAGGCGTTCCCGGTCCGCCTCCGCCGCGACCCTAGTCCCGAGTGCCCCGCCCGTGCCGCCGGAGCGACGTAGACTTCGACGCTGTCCCCCCAGAAGTTCATGCTCGGAGGCACCTCCCGTGACCAAGCCGCCCTTCACGCACCTCCACGTCCACACCCAGTACTCCCTGCTGGACGGTGCCGCGCGGCTGAAGGACATGTTCAACGCGTGCAACGAGATGGGCATGACCCACATCGCCATGTCCGACCACGGCAACCTCCACGGGGCGTACGACTTCTTCCACACCGCCAAGAAGGCCGGTGTGACGCCGATCATCGGCATCGAGGCGTACGTCGCCCCCGAGTCCCGCCGCAACAAGCGGAAGATCCAGTGGGGCCAGCCGCACCAGAAGCGCGACGACGTCTCCGGCTCCGGCGGCTACACCCACAAGACGATCTGGGCGGCGAACGCCACCGGACTGCACAACCTCTTCAAGCTCTCCTCCGACGCCTACGCCGAGGGCTGGCTCCAGAAGTGGCCCCGGATGGACAAGGAGACCATCTCCCAGTGGTCCGAGGGGCTGATCGCCTCCACCGGCTGCCCCTCCGGCGAGCTCCAGACCCGGCTGCGCCTCGGCCAGTTCGACGAGGCCCTGAAGGCCGCCTCCGAGTACCAGGACATCTTCGGCAAGGACCGCTACTTCCTGGAGCTGATGGACCACGGCATCGACATCGAGCACCGGGTCCGCGACGGCCTCCTGGAGATCGGCAAGAAGCTCGGCATCCCGCCGCTGGTCACCAACGACTCGCACTACACCTACGCGCACGAGGCGATCGCCCACGACGCCCTGCTGTGCATCCAGACCGGCAAGAACCTCTCCGACCCGGACCGCTTCAAGTTCGACGGCACCGGCTACTACCTGAAGTCGACCGACGAGATGTACGCCGTCGACTCCTCGGACGCCTGGCAGGAGGGCTGCCGCAACACCCTCCTCGTCGCCGAGCAGATCGACACCACCGGCATGTTCGAGGCCAAGAACCTCATGCCGAAGTTCGACATCCCCGAGGGGTACACCGAGGTCACCTGGTTCCGCGCGGAGACCATGCGGGGCATGGAGCGGCGCTTCCCGGGCGGGATCCCCGAGGACCGCATGAAGCAGGTCGAGTACGAGATGGACACCATCATCTCGATGGGCTTCCCCGGCTACTTCCTCGTCGTCGCCGACTTCATCATGTGGGCCAAGAAGCAGGGCATCGCCGTGGGCCCCGGCCGCGGCTCCGCGGCCGGCTCGATCGTCGCGTACGCCATGGGCATCACCGACCTCGACCCCATCCCGCACGGCCTGATCTTCGAGCGCTTCCTCAACCCCGAGCGCATCTCCATGCCCGATGTCGACATCGACTTCGACGAGCGCCGGCGCGTCGAGGTCATCCGGTACGTGACCGAGAAGTACGGCGCCGACAAGGTCGCCATGATCGGCACCTACGGCAAGATCAAGGCCAAGAACGCCATCAAGGACTCCGCGCGCGTCCTCGGCTACCCCTACGCCATGGGCGACCGGCTCACCAAGGCCATGCCCGCCGACGTCCTCGGCAAGGGCATCGACCTCGACGGCATCACCAACCCCTCGCACCCCCGCTACAGCGAGGCCGGCGAGATCCGGGCGATGTACGAGAACGAGCCGGACGTGAAGAAGGTCATCGACACCGCCAAGGGCGTCGAGGGCCTGGTCCGCCAGATGGGCGTGCACGCCGCCGGCGTGATCATGTCCAGCGAGCCGATCGTCGACCACGCCCCGATCTGGGTGCGGCACACCGACGGCGTCACCATCACGCAGTGGGACTACCCGCAGTGCGAGTCGCTCGGCCTGCTGAAGATGGACTTCCTCGGCCTGCGCAACCTCACGATCATGGACGACGCCGTCAAGATGGTGAAGGCCAACAAGGGGATCGAGCTCGACCTCCTGGCCCTCCCGCTCGACGACCCCAAGACCTTCGAACTGCTCCAGCGCGGCGACACCCTCGGCGTCTTCCAGTTCGACGGCGGGCCCATGCGCTCCCTGCTGCGCCTGATGAAGCCCGACAACTTCGAAGACATCTCCGCCGTGTCGGCCCTCTACCGGCCGGGCCCGATGGGCATGAACTCGCACACGAACTACGCGCTGCGCAAGAACGGCCAGCAGGAGATCACCCCCATCCACAAGGAGCTGGAGGAGCCGCTCCAGGAGGTCCTGGCGGTCACCTACGGCCTCATCGTCTACCAGGAGCAGGTGCAGAAGGCCGCCCAGATCATCGCCGGCTACTCGCTGGGCGAGGCCGACATCCTCCGCCGCGTCATGGGCAAGAAGAAGCCCGACGAGCTGGCGAAGAACTTCACCATCTTCCAGGCCGGCGCGCAGAAGAACGGCTACAGCGACGAGGCCATCCAGGCCCTCTGGGACGTGCTGGTCCCCTTCGCCGGCTACGCCTTCAACAAGGCCCACTCCGCCGCGTACGGCCTGGTCTCCTACTGGACCGCCTACCTCAAGGCGAACTACCCCGCCGAGTACATGGCGGGCCTGCTCACCTCGGTCAAGGACGACAAGGACAAGTCCGCCGTCTACCTGAACGAGTGCCGCCGCATGGGCATCAAGGTCCTGCCGCCGGACGTCAACGAGTCGGTGCACAACTTCGCCGCCCAGGGCGACGACGTGATCCTCTTCGGCCTGGAGGCGGTCCGCAACGTCGGCACCAACGTGGTCGAGTCGATCATCAGGAGCCGCAAGGCCAAGGGGAAGTACGCCTCCTTCCCCGACTACCTCGACAAGGTCGAGGCGGTCGCCTGCAACAAGCGCACCACCGAGTCGCTCATCAAGGCGGGCGCCTTCGACTCCCTCGGCCACACCCGCAAGGGCCTCACCGCCCACTTCGACACCATGATCGACAACGTGGTCGCGGTGAAGCGCAAGGAGGCCGAGGGACAGTTCGACCTCTTCGGCGGCATGGGCGACGACGACGGCGGCGAACCCGGCTTCGGGCTCGACGTGGAGTTCACCACCGACGAGTGGGAGAAGACCTACCTCCTCGCGCAGGAGCGCGAGATGCTCGGCCTGTACGTCTCCGACCACCCCCTCTTCGGCCTGGAGCACGTCCTCTCCGACAAGACCGACGCCGGCATCTCCCAGCTCACCGGCGGCGAGCACGCCGACGGCGCGGTCGTCACCATCGGCGGCATCATCTCCGGCCTCCAGCGCAAGATGACCAAGCAGGGCAACGCCTGGGCCATCGCCACCGTCGAGGACCTCGCCGGCTCCATCGAGTGCATGTTCTTCCCGGCCACCTACCAGCTGGTCTCCACCCAGCTCGTCGAGGACGCCGTCGTCTTCGTCAAGGGCCGGCTCGACAAGCGCGAGGACGTCCCCCGCCTGGTCGCCATGGAGCTCCAGGTCCCCGACCTCTCCAACGCCGGGGCCAACGCCCCCGTCATCCTCACCATCCCGGCCCTCAAGGTCACCCCGCCGATGGTGAGCCGGCTGGGCGAGATCCTCCGCCACCACAAGGGCAACACCGAGGTGCGGATCAAGCTCCAGGGCCCCCGCTCCACCACCGTGCTCCGGCTCGACCGGCACCGGGTGACGGCCGACCCCGCCCTCTTCGGCGACCTGAAGGTCCTGCTCGGCCCGGCCTGCCTGGCCGGATAGCCGCCGCCGGACCCCGCGCACGCGCAAGGGGCGCGCCCGTCGTCACGGGCGCGCCCCTTTGCCGTGGGCCGGGCGTCAGTTGTGGCCGAAGCGCTTCTGACGGCCCTTGCGCGCCATGTCTCCCGGAGTCACCTGGGACGCGCGGCTCTCGGCCTGCGACTCCATCGCCGACTGCTGCGCCTGCTGCGTGCCGCGCTCGGCCGGCGACTGCTGCTTCTGACGGTTCTGGTTGCGGTTCTTGGCCATGGGGATGATGCCTCCTCGAAGGGGATCTGGGGCCTGGGCCGCTGTCAGACTCACATACGGGAGAAACCGCCGCATGTTGGATCATTACGGTGCGTGAGGGCGCCCCGCTCCGCGCCGGGCGGCCCCTCCGCCACGCCGAAGATCCAGTTCCGGCCGTCAAGCCCCCGGCGGTCGGGCAGACTCGAAAGAACCCGGAACACCTGAGATCCCGAGTCCGGCCCGAGAGCCGAAAGAGGTGGAGCACGTGGACCGATGCGTCGTCCTGGTGGACGCCGGCTATCTGCTGGGAGCCGCCGCCAGCCTGCTCGCCGGGGACCCGTCCCGGTCCCGCATCAGCGTGGACCACGCCGGCCTCGTCCAGCAGCTCCGCGACCGCGCCGAGACCGAGACCGGCCTCCCCCTGCTGCGGATCTACTGGTTCGACGGCGCCCCCGACCGGGTGCCCCAGCCCGAGCACCGCCGGCTGCGCGTCATGCCCCGGGTCACCGTCCGGCTCGGCGCCCTGACCCGCAGCGACGGCCGCTGGGCCCAGAAGGGCGTTGACGCGGCCATGCACACCGAGCTCACCGAGCTCGCCCGCAACCGGGCCTGCTCCGACATCGTCCTCGTCACCGGCGACGGCGACCTGCTGCCCGGCCTGATGTCCGCCAAGGAGCACGGCGTCGCCGTCCACCTCTGGGCCGTCCAGGCCGCCGGCGGCGACTACAACCAGTCCGAGGACCTCGTCGCCGAGGCCGACGAGCGCCGCGTCCTCGACCGCGCCTGGATCACCCGCGCCGTCCGCGCCCGCGACCTGACCGGACTGTGCGCCCCCGCGCCCGCGCCCCGCCCCGAGATCGCCGCCATCCTCTCCGCGCCGCTCCCCGAGGCCGCCCTCGCCTCCGCCGAGCGGGCCGCCGGGACCACCGCCCCCGCCGACCGGACCGCCCCGGAGGAGCCCGCCGCCCCGGCCGCCGACGGCCACGGGGCCGCCGCCCCCGGCCGGGCCGTACCCACCCCCAAGGACCTCGCCGGGCTGCGCGGCCCCGCCGCCGCCCCGCCGCCGCACCCCGCGCCCCAGCCCGCCAGCGCCCTGCGCTGGTCCTCCGACCGGGGCTGGGTCGAGCGCCCCGCCCCCCTCGGCGAGCCGCCCGAGACCGCCTCGCTGCCCACCCTCGCCCACCTGACCAGCGCCGAGCAGCGCTGGGCCGACCGCGAGGAGGACATCACCACCGTCGGCGGCGACCCCTTCGAAGTCGGACAGGTGTTCGCCCGCAGGTGGCTGGAGCGGCTCCCCGACCCCCACCACATCCAGCGGCTCTCCGTCCTCTACCCCCGCGTCCCGCACCGCATCGACGGCGAACTCCTCCGCTACGCCGCCCGGTTCGGCCTCCTCGCCCACAAGGACGACCAGATCGACGAACACGACCGCTACGCCATCCGCGCCGGATTCTGGCGCGAGATCGACGTCCGCGCCGCCGCCGAACAAACCCCCGCGCCCGGAGCGGGACCGGCGACCCCGTAGGCTTCTTCCCCGTGAGTACGGTGTGCGCGGTGCGGGATCTGGTCAAGACGTACCCCGCCACGCGCGGCAGGCGCGGTGCGCCCCCGACCCCCGAGGTGCGCGCCACCGACGGGATCAGCCTCGACGTGCGCGGCGGCGAGATCTTCGGCCTGCTCGGCCCCAACGGCGCGGGCAAGTCCACCCTCGTCCGCCAGCTCACCGGCCTGATGCGTCCCGACTCCGGCACCGTCCGCCTCCTCGGCCACGACCTCGTCCGCCACCCCGAGCGCGCCGCCCGCCTCCTGGCCTACCTCGGCCAGGAGTCCACCGCCCTCGACGAGCTGACCGTCGCCCTCGCCGCCGAGACCACCGGCCGCCTGCGCGGCCTCGGCGCCGCGGCGGCGCGCGCCGAGCGCGACGCCGTCCTCGACGAGCTGGGCCTCACCGAGCTCGCCGGGCGGCCCCTCAAGAAGCTCTCCGGCGGCCAGCGGCGGCTCGCCTGCTTCGCCGCCGCCCTCGTCGGCCACCGGCCCGTCCTCGTCCTCGACGAGCCCACCACCGGCATGGACCCGGTCGCCCGCCGCGCCGTCTGGGCCGCCGTCGACCGCCGCCGCGCCGAGCACGGCGCCACCGTCCTCCTCGTCACCCACAACGTCATCGAGGCCGAGACCGTCCTCGACCGGGTCGCCGTCCTCGACCGGGGCCGGGTCATCGCCTGCGACACCCCCGCCGGGCTCAAGGAGCGCGTCGCCGGGGAGGTCCGCGTCGAACTCGTCTGGCGCGAGGCCGCGCCCCTCGCCCTCCCCGAGGTCGCCGCCCTGCGCGCGCACGCCCAGGAGTCCGGCCGCCGCTGGGTCCTCCGCCTCGCCCCCGACGCCGCCCGCGCCGCCGTCGCCGCGGTCACCGGCGGCGCCGCCTTCGCCGCCCTCGACGACTTCACCCTCGCCACCCCCAGCCTGGAGGACGTCTACCTGGCCCTCGGCGGCGCGGCCCGCGACGGCCTGGTGAAGGCATGACCCACCTGGTGAAGGCATGAACCGCCACTCCCCACCACCCGCCCGCCGGCCCCGCCCGTCCGCCGCCCCCTCACGTCCGCCCGGCGCGACCCCCCACGCACCGCACGCCACCCCCAGGAGCTGTCCGCGTTGAGCACCCTGCCCGCCGAGGCCCCGCCGGCCGGCGCGCCGGCCGCCCGCACCACCGCGGGCGAGGACGCCGCCGCCCCCCTCGCCCCGGCCGCCCGGCTGCTGCCCTCCCTGGCCGCCGTCTACCGCGCCCAGCTCTCCCGGGCCCGCGTCGCCCGCATCCCGCTCCTCTTCGTCGCGACCTTCCAGTCCGTCGGGATCATGATCCTGATGCGCGGGGTCGTCGACGGCGGCTCCGAGGCCCGTGCCGTCGTCGCCGGCTCCGCCGTCCTCGTCGTCGCCTTCGTCGCGCTCAACCTGCTCGCCCAGTACTTCGGCCAGCTCCGCGCCACCGGCGGCCTCGACCACTACGCCACCCTGCCGGTGCCGCCCGCCGCCGTCGTCCTCGGCGCCGCCGGCGCGTACGCCTCCTTCACCGTCCCCGGCACGGTCGTCACCGCCGTCGCCGGAGCCGTCCTCTTCGGCCTCCCGCTCGGCAACCTGTGGCTCCTCGCCGCCGTCGTCCCGCTCGCCGGCGCCGCCCTCTCCGGCCTCGGCGCCGCCCTCGGCCTGCTCGCCCCCCGCCAGGAGCTCGCCACCCTCCTCGGCCAGCTCGGCATGTCCGCCGCCCTCCTCCTCGGCGTGCTGCCCGCCGAGCGGATGCCGGGGCCCATCGGCTGGGCCCGCGACCTGCTGCCCTCCACCTACGGCGTCGAGGCCCTGGCCCGCGCCTTCGACCCGCACCCCGACTGGGCCGCCGTCGCCCTCGACCTGGCCGTCTGCGGCGCCGTCGGCGTCCTCTCGCTGGCCGTCGCCACCTGGGCCTACCGCAGGGCCGCGGTCCGCTGAGGCGGGGCACAGGGACACCTGGCACGATGGCGGGGTGACCGCACCTCTGACGCCCTCCCAGCCGCCGCCGCACGATCCCTCATGGCCGCCGCCGCCCCCGCCGTACGGCGGCCCGGCCGGAGACCCGATCACCGCGGCCGAGGTCGTCCAGGGACTCGTCGTCACCGCCGCCTCGGCCGTCGCCGGGGCGCTCCTGGGCGTCCTGTGGGTCTGGCTCGCGCCCGCGATCCGGCTCATCTCCGACGGCAGGGGCGTCTACCTGCGCGACTCCGAGGGGGAGGCCGCGATCGGCGCCGACGGCACCTTCGTCCTCCTCGCCCTGGCCTTCGGCGCGGTCGCCGGACTCGCCGTCTTCCTGCTCCGCCGCCGGGGCGGCGTCCCGCTCGTCCTCGGCCTCGCCCTCGGCGGCGTCCTCGGCTCGCTGCTCGCCTGGTGGCTGGGGACCCGGCTGGGACCCACCGCCGACGTCGTCGCGCACGCCAAGGCGGTCGGCGCGGGCGTCGTCTTCGACGCCCCGCTCAAGCTCCGGATGGGGGCCGCGGCGATGCTGGCCTGGCCGCTCGCCGCGACGGTCGTCCACCTGTCGCTCACCGGCCTCTTCGGCCCCCGCGACCCGGACCCCTTCACCGCCCCCTGGGACGCCCACAAGCCCCGCTGAGCACCGGGCCCGGGGGACGGGGGAGCGGGGGCTCAGCCCCGGCCGATGGGGGCCAGCACCGCCGACGTCAGCGCGGCCAGGTCGGCGGGGGACAGCTCGACCTCCAGGCCCCGCCGGCCCGCCGAGACGCAGATCGTCTCGTGCGCCGACGCCGAGGAGTCCAGCACCGTCCGCAGCCGCTTGCGCTGGCCCAGCGGCGAGATCCCGCCCCGCACGTACCCCGTGGTCCGCTCGGCCGCCGCCGGGTCCGCCATCGCCGCCCGCTTGCCGCCGACCGCCGCCGCCAGCGCCTTCAGGTCCAGCTGCCCGGCCACCGGCACCACCGCCACCGTCAGCTCCCCGTCGACGTCCGCCACCAGCGTCTTGAAGACCCGGTCCGGCGAGACGCCCAGCGCCTCGGCCGCCTCCTCGCCGTACGAGGGCGTCGCCGGATCGTGCTCGTACGCGTGCACCGTGTACGCCGTCCCGGCCGCGGCCAGCGCCACCGTCGCCGGGGTGCCGCCGCCGGCCTTCTGCTTCTTCTTCGCCACGGGGACCTTCTCGCTCCGTCAGTTCGGGTACATGGGGGCCTGGGTCAGCTCCACCGCCGGCAGCGACGGCAGGTGCCGCAGCACCGCCGTCTCCGCCCGCAGCAGCGCCAGCTCCTCGCGCAGCCGGGCCGTCGTGTCCGGCGCCTCCAGGAGCCGCTGCTTCGTCGGCACGTCCACCATCGCCGCCGCCGCGACCAGGTACGACACCACCGACGGGTCGTCGGGCAGCTCGCTGGTCGTCAGCGACCGCTCCCGCGCCCCCGCCAGCCGCTTCTGGTACGCCCGGAAGGCCCGCAGCACCCCCTCGGCGAGCGCCTCCGCCTCCTCGCCCGGCTCCTCCGGCAGCTCCTCGGTCTCCGCCGTCAGGAACGCGCCGTCCGCGTCCACCGACCGCAGCCGCACCCGGGTCGTGCCGGTCACCATCACCTCGTACGTGCCGTCGGCCCGCTGCCGGATGCTCGCCGCGTCCGCGACGCACCCCACCGGGTGGAAGCTCTTGATCGGGTCCGGTCCGAAGCCCGCCGCCGGGCCCTTCTCCGGCAGCGCCGTCCCGTCCGGCATGCCCGGCGCGGTCGGCGCGACCTCGGAGCCGTCCCTGATCGCGACCACGACGAAGCGCCGAGGCGCGGACTCGTCGAGGGCGAGCAGCTCGCGCATCATGGCGCGATAACGCTCCTCGAAGACGTTCAACGGCAGCACGAGCCCCGGGAACAGCACCGCGTTGAGCGGGAAGAGGGGAAGGCGAGCGGTGGTCACAGCGGCCAGCCTAATGGCCGCCGGGACCGCTCCGTCCGGAGATTCCCCGAGCGGCTCCCCCCGGGCGCCCCCACAGCGGGGTCCGGCGGGCCAGCTCCACCCGCGTCCGGTCCCGGGTGGCCAGGAAACGACGCAGCGGATCGCCGCCGCCGGACCCCCACGGGAAGGAGACCGCGTACGGCCCCGTCCGCCGGAACTCCTCCAGCGCCGCCGCCCACCGGCCCCGCTCCACCAGCACGTACGCCAGCAGGTTCCGCACCTCCGCCGGCCACGGGTCGCCCGCCGCGAAGGCCGCCGACAGGGCCCGGCCCCGGTCCGCCGCCCGGTCGATCCGCGCGCCGTCCGCCGCCGGACCCGCCTGAGAAACCGCCTGGGGCCCGGCGCCCGGCCGCAGCAGGTCGTAGGCGGCCCGCACCGGCAGGGCCCGCACCAGCGAGCCCGGCGCCGCGTCGTCGGCCGCCTGCTCGGCGAAGTCGAAGGCCGCCCGGTGCGAGCCGTACCACCGCGCCGACAGGTAGGCGAGCGCGGCGACGTGGCAGCCGTGGTGGTGCGGCGAGCGCAGCAGCGCCTGCTCCCACAGCCGGGCGAAGACCGCGTCCCCGGCGTGCGCCCCGCGCGCGTGGTCCAGCGCCAGCCGCCACGGCACCGGGTCGGGCCCGGACTCCTCGGCCAGCCGCCGCACCAGCGGGTCCAGCTCGCGCAGCCGCTCCGCGCGGGCCGGCGACCGCCAGGCCCGGTCCACCGCGAGCTGCGCCGCCACCAGCAGCGCGCCGGGGTCCCGCGGGGCGGCCTCCCGCCACCGCTCCAGCCACTCGCCCCGGTGCCGCGCGAAGACGGCGAGCCGCCCGGCGTACCGGTCCCGGTCCTCCCACTCGGCCGCGTCCCGGGTGGTGGCCAGCAGCTTCGCGGCGGGCTCCGGATCGTCATGGGCGGCGGCCACCAGCGCCGGTCCCAGCCGCCCGTCGGGGGCGTCGAGCAGCACGTCGTCGTCCGGCGTCAGACCCTCGGCGAGAAGCGGGGCGTGCCGGACGGAACGGACGGAGCCGACCAGGGAGCGGAGGAAGGACATGGCAGGACGTATCTTCCCACCGGGCCGTCCGCCCGGCCCGGCCCGCCGCCCTCCCTTCACCCCGGTCTCACCCGGTCTCCCCGCCGCCGTCACGCCCCGGGCGTCCCGGCCCGCAACCCGCCTCGGGACCCCGCCCGGAACCGCCCCTCAGCCCGGGCTCAGCCCCGTCTCAGCAGCCGGGTCGCGCCCGCCGCCACCGTCGTGGCCAGGATCCAGCCGAGCAGGATCAGCACCGCCGCCACCCACTGCCAGCGGCCCTCCAGGCGCCAGGAGCCGTCCTGGCCCAGGGTGATCACCGGCAGCAGCAGGTCCAGGGCGTACAGCGGGCCGTTCCACTCGGGGCCCTCGCCCTCCTTGATCGGCAGCGGCTCGTACCGCGAGAAGGCCAGCGAGCCCGCCGCCCACAGCACCGCCATCCAGAGCATCGCCCGGCCCGGCCGGTAGCCGTACGCCACCGTCCAGTCCTGCACGTACCCCCACAGCTTCCCGGCCAGCGGCAGCGTCTCCCGTCTGCGCCGCTGCTTGGCGAGCAGCACCTCCCGCGCGTCCGCGTCCTCCCCGCTGTTGCGCAGCACCGCCGCCAGCCGCTCGTACGGCTCCGGCGCGTACTCCGGCGTCGCCGCCGCCACCCACTCCAGCCGCCGGGTCAGCGGGAAGTGCCCGTACGGCACCAGGTTCTCGTAGACGAAACCGCTCATCGCCAGCCCGCCGGGACCCGGCCAGCTCGTCGACAGGTCGATCAGCGTCACCACCTTCGCCCCGTTCAGCACCACCCGGCCCTCCTGCGGCCGCTCCCCGTTGAACCGCAGCTCCGGGGTGGCGATCCGGCGCAGCGACAGCTCCTCCCGGCGCGCCCCGCTCAGCACGAAGCGGGCGTGGTTCAGGTCCACCGCGTCCCCGAACCGTCCGTCGTCCAGCCGCACCCCGCCGTGGAACTCGACCGGTTTGCGCCGGGCCTCCCGGGTCGGGTCCACTCCGTACGGCGGGGTGGCGGTGGACCGGCCGGCGCCGTCGGCCCCGCCGTCGTACACCCACGCCGCGTTCAGGTAGAGCGAGCGCTCCACCGTCAGCTGCGGGGCGTTCAGCGCGCGGCGGCCCGGGGCCGCGCGCAGCACGCTGCCCCGCAGGCTGAGCGAGACCCCCACCTTCGCCCCGCGCAGGCTGACCTCGCCCTCCGTCTCGATCAGCTCGGCCTGGAGGTCCTGCGCCACCACCAGCCCGTCCGCCGTGACCGCCCGGCCCCGCCGGTCCGCGCCCACCCGGATCTGGTTGATCAGCAGGTCGGTGCCGATCTGCGCGTCCGTCAGCCGGATCCCGCGCCGCACCCGGCAGCGCGGCAGGTGCAGGTCGCCCTCGGTGTGCAGCCGGGCCGCCTCCAGCCGGGGCAGCACGCAGCCGACCATCCGCAGCGTGCCGAAACGGGCCTCCGGCAGCACCACCTCCGCGTCGAAGCGGCAGCCGTTCAGCTCCACGTACGGCCCGACCGTGCCGCCGGCCAGGCCCAGCACCCCGGTGATCCGCGCCCCGCGCAGCTTCAGCGCGGCCACCCGGCCCGAGCGGGCCGCAGGGCCGTCGAGCAGCAGCGCCGCCACCACCTCGGCGCGCACGCTCCGCTCCGGCCCCCACGGCGCCGTCCCGAACGGGTCGTCCCGCTCCGGCACCCCCTCCGTCAGATCGCAGGTCGCCCCGATCCGGAACGCCTGCCACATGGCCCGCTCCGGCTCCGTGAGACCGTCCGGCATCCCGGACTCGCGCGGCTCGGTCACGGCCGCCCCCTCGCTTTCCCGGCCCGTCCCCGCCGCTCCGCTCCCCGGGAGCCGCGGACCCGTCCGTTTCGCACAGTCGTTCTTCCCGCAGTGTGACGGGCTGAACGCTAACGGTCAGGAGTGGCGAGGAGACGCCACCGTGGCGCGTATCAAGCCGTGTATCAGCCAGTGATACGGGAGTCCGGTGCCGAAAGCCGTCTGAGAGAATTGACCCGTGATCTCTCGAATCGATCTGCGCGGCGAGGCCCTCCCCGAGGGTTCCGCCCTGCGCGACCTGCTGCCCCGTGCCGAGTTCGACGTGGAAGCCGCCCTGGAGACGGTGCGGCCGATCTGCGAGGACGTCCGGCATCATGGCGCGGCGGCGGTGATCGGATACGGGGAGAGGTTCGACGGCGTGCGGGTCACCGGCCTGCGCGTCCCCGCCGGGGAGATCGCCCGCGCCCTCGACGAGCTCGACCCGGCCGTCCGCGCGGCCCTGGAGGAGTCGATCCGGCGCGCCCGCCTGGTCCACCGCGAGCAGCGCCGCACCACCCACACCACCCAGGTCGTCCCCGGCGGCACGGTCACCGAGAAGTGGATCCCGGTCGACCGCGTCGGCCTGTACGTGCCCGGCGGCCGCGCCGTCTACCCGTCCTCCGTCGTGATGAACGTCGTCCCGGCGCAGGAGGCCGGCGTGCGGGGCGTCGCCGTCTCCTCGCCGCCGCAGAAGGACCACGGCGGCCTGCCGCACCCGACGATCCTGGCCGCCTGCGCCCTGCTCGGCGTGGACGAGGTCTACGCGGCCGGCGGCGCCCAGGCCGTCGCCATGTTCGCGTACGGCACCGAGGCCCTCGGCGACGAGCCCGGCTGCGCCCCCGTCGACCTGGTCACCGGCCCCGGCAACATCTACGTCGCCGCCGCCAAGCGCCTCCTCAAGGGCCGCATCGGCATCGACGCGGAGGCCGGCCCGACCGAGATCGCCGTCCTCGCGGACGCGACCGCGGACCCGGTGCACGTCGCCGCCGACCTGATCAGCCAGGCCGAGCACGACCCGATGGCCGCCTCCGTCCTGGTCACCGACTCCGAGGAGCTGGCCGCCGCGGTCGAGGCCGAACTGGCGGCCCAGGTCGCCGTCGCCAAGCACGTCGAGGACCGGATCGCCCCGGCCCTGGCCGGCCGGCAGTCCGCGATCGTCCTCGTCTCCGACCTGGAGGACGGCCTCACGGTGGTCGACGCGTACGGAGCCGAGCACCTGGAGGTGCAGACCGCCGACGCCGCCGCCCTCGCCGACCGCGTCCGCAACGCCGGCGCGATCTTCGTCGGCCCCTGGGCGCCGGTCTCCCTCGGCGACTACTGCGCCGGCTCCAACCACGTGCTGCCCACCGGCGGCTGCGCCTGCCACTCCTCGGGCCTCTCCGTGCAGTCCTTCCTGCGCGGCGTGCACATCGTGGACTACACGCGCGACGCGCTCGCCGACGTCGCCCACCACGTGGTGACCCTCGCCGAGGCCGAGGACCTCCCGGCCCACGGCGCCGCCATCAAGGCCAGGTTCGGCTGGAAGGTGCCCGAGAGCAAGTGAGCGACCAGAACGACCGGAACGACCGGAACAACGCCCTCGGCATCGACGACCTGCCGATCCGCGAGGAGCTGCGGGGCAAGTCGCCCTACGGCGCCCCTCAGCTCGACGTGCCCGTCCAGCTGAACACCAACGAGAACCCCTATCCGCTGCCCGAGCCGCTGGTGGCCCGGATCGCGGAGCGCGTCGCCGAGGCCGCTCGCGGCCTCAACCGCTACCCCGACCGGGACGCGGTGGAGCTCCGCACCGAGCTGGCCCGCTACCTGACCCGCACCGGCGGCCACCCGGTCGCCGCGGAGAACGTCTGGGCGGCCAACGGCTCCAACGAGGTGCTCCAGCAGCTCCTCCAGGCCTTCGGCGGCCCCGGCCGCACCGCGATCGGCTTCGAGCCCTCGTACTCGATGCACGCCCTGATCGCCCGCGGCACCGGCACCGGCTGGCTCTCCGGCCCGCGCAACGACGACTTCACCATCGACGTGGCGGCCGCCGAGGCGGCCATCGCCGCGCACCGGCCGGACGTCGTCTTCATCACCTCCCCCAACAACCCCACCGGCACCGCCGTCGGCGGGGACACCGTGGAGCGGCTGTACGCCGCCGCGCAGGCCGCGAAGCCCTCGCTGGTCGTGGTCGACGAGGCGTACGTGGAGTTCAGCCACCGCGCCTCGCTGCTGCCGCTGCTGGCCGGCCGGCCGCACCTGGTGGTCTCCCGGACCATGTCCAAGGCGTTCGGCGCCGCCGGGCTGCGCCTCGGCTACCTCGCCGCGCACCCGGCCGTGGTCGACGCCGTGCAGCTGGTCCGGCTGCCGTACCACCTCTCCGCCGTCACCCAGGCCACCGCGCTCGCCGCCCTGGAGCACACCGACACCCTCCTCGGGTACGTCGAGCAGCTCAAGGCCGAGCGCGACCGGCTCGTCGCCGAGCTGCGCGCGATCGGCTACGACGTCACCGACTCCGACGCCAACTTCGTCCAGTTCGGCCGCTTCGCCGACGCGCACGAGGCGTGGCGGAGGATCCTCGACCGGGGCGTCCTGGTCCGGGACAACGGCGTACCGGGCCGGCTGCGGGTCACGGCGGGCACCCCCGAAGAGAACGACGCGTTCCTCGACGCGGTTCGTGAACTGAAGAAGGAGCAGGACGCATGAGCCGCGTAGGCCGCGTTGAGCGCACCACCAAGGAGACGTCCGTCGTCGTCGAGATCGACCTCGACGGCACCGGGAAGGTCGACGTGTCGACCGGGGTCGGCTTCTACGACCACATGCTCGACCAGCTCGGCCGGCACGGGCTGTTCGACCTCACCGTCAAGACCGACGGCGACCTGCACATCGACTCGCACCACACCATCGAGGACACCGCCCTCGCGCTCGGCGCCGCCTTCAAGCAGGCGCTCGGCGACAAGGTCGGCATCTACCGCTTCGGCAACTGCACCGTCCCGCTGGACGAGTCGCTGGCCCAGGTGACCGTGGACCTCTCCGGCCGCCCGTACCTCGTGCACACCGAGCCCGAGAACATGGCGCCGATGATCGGCTCGTACGACACCACCATGACGCGCCACATCTTCGAGTCCTTCGTGGCCCAGGCGCAGATCGCCCTCCACATCCACGTGCCGTACGGGCGCAACGCCCACCACATCGTGGAGTGCCAGTTCAAGGCGCTCGCCCGCGCCCTGCGCTACGCCTCCGAGCGCGACCCGCGCGCCGCCGGAATCCTCCCCTCCACGAAGGGCGCGCTGTAACCGTGACCGGTCTCTCCACCATCCTGATCGTCGTCGGGCTCTTCCTGCTCGGCGGCATCTACTCCTTCGTCAAGCAGCAGATGCCCAAGGGCCTCATCGTGCTGCTCTCCATCGGCGCCGCGATGTGCCTCTCCGCCGGCGTGCTGCGGCTGGACGTGTGGTCATGACGGCGGGCACCGGCAAGAAGGTCGTCGTCTTCGACTACGGCTTCGGCAACGTCCGCTCCGCCGAGCGGGCGCTCGCCCGGGTCGGCGCCGAGGTCGAGATCACCCGCGACTACGAGACCGCGATGAACGCCGACGGGCTCCTCGTCCCCGGCGTCGGCGCCTTCTCGGCCTGCATGCGGGGGCTCAAGGAGGCCCGCGGCGACTGGATCGTCGGCCGCCGCCTCTCCGGTGGGCGCCCCGTCATGGGCATCTGCGTCGGCATGCAGATCCTCTTCGAGCGCGGCATCGAGCACGGCGTCGAGAGCGAGGGCCTGGACGAGTGGCCCGGCACGGTCGAGCCGCTGAAGGCCCCCGTCGTGCCCCACATGGGGTGGAACACCGTGGACGCCCCCGAGGGCAGCGAACTCTTCGCCGGGCTCGACGCCGACGCCCGCTTCTACTTCGTGCACTCCTACGCGGTGCGCGAGTGGACCCTGGAGGTCGGCAACAAGAACATCCGCGCCCCGAAGGTCGCCTGGGCCACCCACGGCGAACCGTTCGTCGCGGCGGTGGAGAACGGCGCCCTGTGGGCCACCCAGTTCCACCCCGAGAAGTCCGGCGACGCCGGAGCCCAGCTCCTCACCAACTGGATCGGAACGCTGTGAGCACCCTCGCACTCCTCCCGGCCGTCGACGTCCGCGACGGCCAGGCCGTCCGGCTCGTCCACGGCGAGTCCGGCACCGAGACCTCCTACGGCTCCCCGCTGGAGGCCGCCCTCGCCTGGCAGCGCTCCGGCGCCGAATGGCTCCACCTGGTCGACCTGGACGCCGCCTTCGGCACCGGTGACAACCGCGACCTGGTCCGGCAGATCACCGAGGCCATGGACATCAAGGTCGAGCTCTCCGGCGGCATCCGCGACGACGCCTCGCTCGCCGCCGCGCTGGCCACCGGCTGCACCCGGGTCAACCTCGGCACCGCCGCCCTGGAGACCCCCGAGTGGGTCGCCAAGGTCATCGCGGAGCACGGCGACAAGATCGCCGTCGGCCTCGACGTGCGCGGCACCACCCTCAAGGGCCGCGGCTGGACCAGCGAGGGCGGCGACCTGTACGAGACGCTGGCCCGCCTCGACGCCGAGGGCTGCGCCCGCTACGTCGTCACCGACATCGGCCGCGACGGCACCCTCACCGGCCCCAACACGGAGCTGCTGACCAACGTCTGCGCCGCCACCGACAAGCCCGTCGTGGCCTCCGGCGGCGTCTCCTCGCTGGACGACCTGCGGGTCCTGGCCGGCCTCACCGGCCTGGGCGTCGAGGGCGCGATCGTCGGCAAGGCGCTCTACGCCAAGGCGTTCACGCTGGAGGAGGCCCTCCGGACGGTGGCCGCCGTATGACCGGATCCGTGCGCAAGGTCGTCACCGGCGCCCCGTGGGAGGAGGTCTTCGGCTACTCCCGCGCGGTCGAGCTGCCCCACGGCACCGTCCTGGTCTCCGGCTGCACGTCGGTGGTCGACGGGGCCATCGCGGACGGCGGCCCCTACGAGCAGGCCGTCAACTCCTTCCGCGTCGCCTTCGACGCGCTGCGGCAGCTGGGCCTCGGCGCCGAGCACGTCGTGCGCACCCGCATGTACCTCACGCACGCGCGGGACGTGGACGAGGTCGGCCGGGCCCACAAGGAGCTGTTCGACGCGGTCCGCCCGGCCGCCACGATGGTCATCGTCTCGGGCCTCGTCGACCCCCGCCTGGTGGTCGAGGTCGAGGTCGAGGCGTACCGAGAAGACCGAGGAGAGGCGTCCTGATGGGTCTCGCCGTAAGGGTCATCCCCTGCCTGGACGTGGACGGCGGCCGGGTCGTCAAGGGCGTCAACTTCCAGAACCTGCGGGACGCGGGCGACCCCGTCGAGATGGCCAAGCTGTACGACGCCGAGGGCGCCGACGAGCTGACCTTCCTCGACATCACCGCCTCCTCCGGCAACCGGGAGACCACCTACGACGTGGTGCGCCGCACCGCCGAGCAGGTCTTCATCCCGCTCACCGTCGGCGGCGGAGTCCGCTCCGCCGACGACGTCGACCGGCTGCTGCGGGCCGGCGCGGACAAGGTGGGCGTCAACACGGCCGCGATCGTCCGCCCGGAGCTGATCCGCGAGATCGCGGAGCGCTTCGGCCGGCAGGTCCTCGTCCTCTCGGTCGACGCCCGCCGTACGGCCTCCGGCTCCTTCGAGGTGACGACGCACGGCGGCCGCGAGGGCACCGGCATCGACGCCGTCGAGTGGGCGCACCGGGCCGCCGAGCTGGGCGCGGGGGAGATCCTGCTCAACTCGATGGACGCGGACGGCACCAAGGACGGCTACGACACCGAGATGATCGAGGCCGTGCGCAAGCACGTCACGGTCCCGGTGATCGCCTCCGGCGGCGCCGGCAAGCTCGGCGACTTCGCGCCGGCCGTCGCGGCGGGCGCGGACGCGGTGCTCGCCGCCTCCGTCTTCCACTTCGGCGACCTGCGGATCGGCGAGGTCAAGGGAGCGCTGCGGGAGGCGGGGCACGAGGTCCGCTGAGACCTCGTTCCGCTTGTGGAAGGGCCCCGGCGGGGGCCCTTCTTCTTTCCCCAGACGCGAAAGGAAAGTTGTGCAATTTATGTTGCGCAACTTTCCTTTCGTATCTACCGTCGTGGACATGACCTCCCCGGAGTACCGCCGCATCACCGACCTCGGCACCCTCAAGGCCATCTCGCACCCGCTGCGGATGCGCCTCTACCGCGCCCTCTTCGTCGCCCGCACCGCCACCGCCTCCCAACTCGCCGACCAGGTCGACGAAGCCGTCTCCCTCGTCAGCTACCACCTGCGCAAGCTCGCCGAGCACGGCCTCATCGAAGAGGCCGAGGCCCAGTCCAGCGACGGCCGCGAGCGCTGGTGGCGGCTCAGCTCCCACGGCTTCAGCATCCGCGACGAGGACATCAAGGACGCCCCCGAACTCAACGCCGCCGCCGCTGCCTTCGGCCGTACCGTCGGCGAACAGCGCGCCCTGATGCACCGCCGCTTCATCGACGAGCGCGGCACCTGGTCCGACGCCTGGCGCTCCGCCTCCTTCGCCTCCGAATGGCTCCCCCGGCTGACCGCCGCCGAACTCGACGCCCTCGGAACCGAACTGGAGGCCGTCGTCCGCAGGCACGAAGAGGCCGCCCGCGCCGCCGAGGACGCCGGCGACACCGACGGCCGCGAGAACGTCGCGATCCACCTCAACGGCTTCCCCCACCGCCCGTGACCGCCACCACGGTGGCCGCGCCCACCGCCCGCCCCGCCCACCGCGACCCCCAGGTCATGCGCTGGCTCGGCGCCTACACCGCCTCCACCGTCGGCGACAGCGTCTACTACCTGGCCCTCTCCTGGGCCGCCGTCAGCAGCGGCAGCCCCGCCCAGGCCGGGCTCGTCATGGCCGTCTCCGCCGTCCCCCGCGCCCTGCTCCTCCTCGTCGGCGGCGTCATCGCCGACCGGCTCGGCCCGCGCCGGGTCGTCCTCGTCTCCGACACCGTCCGCTGCCTCGTCACCCTCGGCCTCGCCGCCGTCCTCCTCGCCGCCGCCCCCGGCCCGTGGGTCCTCGCCGTCGCCGCCCTCGTCTTCGGCACCGTCGACGCCGTCTTCCTGCCCGCCGTCGGCGCCCTCCCGCCCCGGATCGCCGAGCGCGACCAGCTCGCCCGCGTCCAGGGCCTGCGCGGCCTCGCCCACCGCATGGGCGCCGTCCTCGGCGCCCCGCTCGGCGGCCTCGCCGTCGCCACCGGCGGCCCCGCCAGCGCCTTCGGCGCCGCCGGCCTCCTCTTCGCGCTCTCCCTGCCGCTCCTGTGCGCCCTCCGGATCAGGCCGCTCCCGGCCGGGGAGAAGACCGAGGGGGCCGCCGCCCGCGACCTCACCGCCGGCCTGCGCCACCTGCGCGGCCACCGGGTCCTCGGCCCGCTGATGATCACCATCCTCCTCGCCGACCTCGGCTTCGTCGGCCCCCTCAACGTCGGCCTCGCCGTCCTCGCGGAGCAGCGCGGCTGGGGCGCCCCCGGCATCGGCTGGCTCCTCGCCGGCTTCGGCACCGGCGCGGGCGCCGCCTCCCTGCTCCTCGCCGTGCGCGGCCGACTGCCCCGGGCCGGCGCCCTCATCGGCTGGACCATGGCCCTCGGCGCCGCCTCGATCGCCGGCCTCGCCTTCGTGCCCCTGCTCCCCGCGGCGGTCGCCGTCGCCCTGGTGATCGGCCTGCTCGCCGGGCTCTCCGGCTCGCTCTGCTCCGCCCTCCTCCAGACCGAGTGCGACCCCGCCTACCTCGGCCGGGTCAGCGCCGTCGCCAGTCTGGGCAGCCTGGGGCTCGCCCCGCTGGGCATGCCGGTCAGCGGCGCGGCGATCGGCCTGTGGGGCACCGGCCCGGTCTTCGTCGCCAGTGCGGCCGTCTGCGCCCTCTCCGGCGTCTTCGCCCTGGCCGTCCCGGCCCTCCGCCGCGCCGAACTGCCCCGGGACTGAGAAGCGGCTAGATCCCGAGCTGCTTCGTCGTGTTCAGCAGCTCGATCGCGTCCGGCTCGCCGTCCAGCGCCACCTTCGCCACGTCCGTACGCCCGTACAGGTACATGGTCAGCTCGCCCGGCTCGCCGGAGACCGTCACCACCGGGGTGCCCTTGTGCGCCACCACCGTCTGCCCGTTCGGACGGCGGAGGACCAGCCCCACCGGCGCCTTCCGGCCCAGCAGCCGCGCCCCGCGCTCCAGCCGGGACCACAGGGCGTCCGAGAAGACCGGGTCCAGCTCCCGGGCCGACCAGCCCGGCTGGGCCCGGCGCACGTCCTCCGCGTGCACGTAGAACTCGACGACGTTCGCCCCCTCGTCCACCTGCTTGACCGCGAACGGGGAGAAGCGCGGCGGACCCGTCCGGATCAGCTGGACCAGCTCCTCGTACGGCTTTTGCGCGAACTCCTCCCGCACCCGCTCCAGCCGGTCCTTCAGCAGCGGTACGAGCGTCCCGGCCGCCGCGTCCGGCCGCCGCTCGCGCACCACCACGTGCGCCGCGAGGTCCCGGGTCCGCCAGCCCTCGCACAGCGTCGGCGCGTCCGGACCGGCCGTCTCCAACAGATCAGCGAGCAGAAGCCGTTCACGTGCGGCATGGGTCGACATGCCCGCCAGCGTACGACCGGGCGGCGCCGTCCGCCCAGTGGACGCCCCGCCGGACACCCCCTTCCCGCGCGGCACAATGACCCCATGAGCACCGCGCCCCGGACCCCCAGCGACCTCGACCCGGCCGTCGCCGCCCGCCTCAAGCGCGGCCCCGACGGACTGGTCCCCGCCATCGCCCAGCAGTACGACACCGGCGAGGTGCTGATGCTCGGCTGGATGGACGACGAGGCCCTGCACCGCACCCTCACCACCGGCCGCTGCACCTACTGGTCCCGCAGCCGGAACGAGTACTGGGTCAAGGGCGACACCTCCGGCCACGTCCAGCACGTCCGCTCCGTCGCCCTCGACTGCGACGCCGACACGATCCTCGTCAAGGTCGACCAGGTCGGAGCCGCCTGCCACACCGGCACCCGCACCTGCTTCGACACCGACGTGCTCCTCGCCTCCGAGTAGGGTCTGGCGCCATGGATCTCGACACCTTCCGCAAGCTGGCGGCCGACCGCCGCGTCATCCCCGTCAGCCGCAGGCTCCTCGCGGACGGCGACACCCCGGTCGGGCTCTACCGCAAGCTCGCCGCCGAACGCCCCGGCACCTTCCTCCTCGAATCCGCCGAGAACGGCCGGAGCTGGTCCCGCTACTCCTTCGTCGGCGTGCGCAGCGACGCCACCCTCACGGTGCGGGACGGCGAGGCCCACTGGCTCGGCACCCCGCCCGTCGGCGTCCCCGTCGACGGCGACCCGCTCGCCGCCCTGCGCGCCACCGTCGAGACCCTCCACACCCCGCGCGACCTCGCCTCCGGCATGCCGCCCTTCACCGGCGGCATGGTCGGCTACCTCGGCTACGACATCGTCCGCCGCCTGGAGAAGATCGGCGAGCACGGCCGCGACGACCTGGAGCTCCCCGAGCTCACCATGCTCCTCACCAGCGACCTCGCCGTCCTCGACCACTGGGACGGCACGGTCCTGCTGATCGCCAACGCGATCAACCACAACGACCTCGACACCGGCGTCGACGAGGCGTACGCGCACGCCGTCGCCCGCCTCGACGCGATGGAGGCCGACCTCGCCCGCCCCGTCGCGGGCGTCCCCGCCGCCCTCCCGGCCTCCGAGCTCCCCGCGTACTCGGCCCTCTGGGGCGGCCCCGCCTACCAGGACGCCGTCGAGGACGTCAAGGAGCGCATCCGGGCCGGCGAAGCCTTCCAGGTCGTCCCCTCGCAGCGCTTCGAGACCCCCTGCACCGCCTCCGCGCTCGATGTCTACCGGGTCCTGCGGGCCACCAACCCGTCCCCGTACATGTACCTCTTCCGCTTCGAGAACGGCTTCGACGTCGTCGGCTCCAGCCCCGAGGCCCTCGTCAAGGTCGAGGACGGCCGGGCCATGCTCCACCCCATCGCCGGCACCCGGCACCGCGGCGCCACCCCGCAGGAGGACCACGACCTCGCCGAGGAACTGCTCGCCGACCCCAAGGAGCGCGCCGAGCACCTCATGCTCGTCGACCTCGGCCGCAACGACCTCGGACGGGTCTGCGAGCCCGGCTCCGTCGAGGTCGTCGACTTCATGTCGATCGAGCGGTACTCCCACGTCATGCACATCGTCTCCACCGTCACCGGCCGGGTCGCCGAGGGCCGCACCGCCTTCGACGTGCTCACCGCCTGCTTCCCGGCCGGCACCCTCTCCGGCGCCCCCAAGCCCCGGGCCATGCAGATCATCGAGGAGCTGGAGCCCTCCCGGCGCGGCCTGTACGGCGGCTGCGTCGGCTACCTCGACTTCGCCGGCGACTCCGACACCGCCATCGCCATCCGTACGGCCCTGCTGCGCGACGGCACCGCGTACGTGCAGGCCGGAGCCGGTGTCGTCGCCGACTCCGACCCGGCCGCCGAGGACGCCGAGTGCCGCAACAAGGCCGCCGCCGTCCTGCGCGCGGTCCACACCGCCAACCGGATGAACGGTTCGCCGACCCGGTAGGGGATAGTGGAAGGCGTGACCGCCGTACCCGTACCCCAGCCCCGAGCCGCCCGCCAGGCCGCCTCCCCCGGCGGCCGGCGGAGCCTCGCCGTCGCCCTGCTCCTCGGCGCCCTCGGCGCCACCGTCGTCCTGCTCTCCACCGGCCAGATCTGGGCCGAGGGCACCGCGGCGGTCGCCGGCGGCACCGTGCCCGTCGAGGCCGACGGCGGCACCGTCACCGGCGTCCCGACCGCCCTCGCGATCGTCGGCCTCGCCGCCCTCGTCGCCGTCTTCGCGGTCCGCCGCACCGGCCGCCTCCTGGTCGCCGGGCTCCTCGCCCTCAGCGGCGCCGGTGCCGCCCTCGCCGCCTTCCTCGGCGCCTCCGACAGCGCCGCCCTCGACGCCGAGGCCGCCCGGGTCAGCGGCAACACGGCCTCCGCCGTCGCCGGCCTCACCCACACGGCCTGGCCGTACGTGACCGCCGCCGGGGCCCTCCTCATCCTCCTCGCGGGCCTCTTCGCCCTCCGTTTCGGCCGGACGTGGCCCGCGATGGGCGGCCGCTACGAGCGCGCCGGCGCCCCCCGCGCCGCCCGCCGCCCGGCCGCGGGCGACCCCGACCGGCCCGAGGACCTGTGGAAGGCGCTCGACCGGGGCGAGGACCCGACGCGCGACGCGTGATCGTCCGGGACCCCCCGAGTCACCTTCGCGGCGCCTTGTGCGGAAGAATGGCGCCGTCACCACGTGACGGCCGTCGGCTTCGAGGCCGCCACCGAGCAACATCTACGAGGAGCAACTCATGTCGGGCAGCGCCCACGGACACACCCCGGCCGCCTGGACCGGTGTCATCATCTCCTTCATCGGCTT
Organism: Streptomyces termitum; assembly: GCF_014650175.1. Taxonomy (GTDB): domain Bacteria; phylum Actinomycetota; class Actinomycetes; order Streptomycetales; family Streptomycetaceae; genus Streptomyces; species Streptomyces termitum. Next base: position 245,908 of record NZ_BMUL01000006.1, on the reverse strand, counting down.
CTGCGTCGCCGGAGTCTTCATGGTGGCGGCCAACGTGCCCGGTTTCTGGGCCGGCTGCGGCGTCATCCTCCTCGGCGGCGTCGTCGGCCTCGGGATGAAGGCCGCCGGTCTCGGCATGCCGAAGCAGTCGCAGGCCGTCGCCGAGGCCCGCGAGAGCGCGACGGCCGCGATCAAGGCCGCCGCCTGACCACGATGTGACCCCCGGTCCCACCCGGCCGGCGCAGTCCGGCCCGGCCGGGCTGCGCCGTCGTGCGTCCCGGGCGAGAATCACGGCGTGACCGCCGACCCGACACCGCAGACCACCCCGCCCCCCGCCGCCGGGGGCGCGCCCGGCCCCGGGACGGCGCCCGCCCCGCCGTGGCACCCCGGGCTCCGGGCGGCCGAGGAGGCCGCGGCCTTCCGGCGGCGGCCCCTCGCGCGCAGGCTGCTCGCCCCGCTCGGCACCCTCGCCGGGACCGCCGCCGCCTTCGCGTACGTCGGCGCCGTCGACCCCAACGAGCCCGGCCACTACCCGGTCTGCCCGCTGCTCCGCTTCACCGGCCTGTACTGCCCCGGCTGCGGCGGCCTGCGCAGCGCCCACGCCGTCGCCCACGGCGACCTCGCCGCCGCCCTCGGCGCCAACGCCCTCGCCGTCGCCGGCTACGCCCTCTGCGCCGTCCTGTTCGCCGTCTGGCTGGTTCGCGCGGTCCGCGGCACGCCGAGCCGGATCGCGCTCCACCCCGCCTGGTGGTGGGCGCTCGGCACCCTGACCGCGCTGTTCACGCTGATCCGGAACCTGCCGTTCGGCTCCGCTCTGGTCCCCTGAGGTCCCAGCCCGTGGGACACCGCGCGGCTCGATGCGGACCAGAGGGCCACCTGCGGATACCATCGACAGGGCCGAACCGTGTTCCCAGGGTTCCGCAGAACCGTCACCGTCCCGGAAGGGGGCCCCTCGCGTGAGTGTGCTCGACGAGATCATCGACGGCGTGCGCGCCGACCTCGCAGAGCGGCAGGCGCGGGTCACCCTCGACGAGCTCAAGGAGCGGGCCGCCAAGGCCCCGCAGGCCAAGGACGGGGTCGCCGCGCTGCGCGGCGACGGCGTCACCGTGATCTGCGAGGTCAAGCGCTCCAGCCCGTCCAAGGGAGCCCTCGCCGCCATCGCCGACCCGGCCGGCCTCGCCGCCGACTACGAGGCGGGCGGCGCCGCCGTCATCTCCGTCCTCACCGAGCAGCGCCGCTTCGGCGGCTCGCTCGCCGACCTGGAGGCCGTCCGCGCCAAGGTCGACATCCCGGTGCTGCGCAAGGACTTCATCGTCACCGCCTACCAGCTCTGGGAAGCCCGGGCGTACGGAGCCGACCTCGCGCTCCTCATCGTCGCGGCCCTGGAGCAGGAGGCCCTCGTCTCCCTCATCGAGCGCGCCGAGTCCATCGGGCTCACCCCGCTCGTCGAGGTCCACGACGAGGAGGAGGTCGAGCGCGCCGTCGACGCCGGCGCCCGCATCATCGGCGTCAACGCCCGCAACCTCAAGACCCTCCAGGTCGACCGCTCCACCTTCGAGCGCGTCGCCCCCGAGATCCCGGCCGGCATCGTCAAGGTCGCCGAGTCCGGCGTCCGGGGCCCGCACGACCTCATCGCGTACGCCAACGCCGGCGCCGACGCGGTCCTGGTCGGCGAGTCCCTCGTCACCGGCCGCGACCCGCGCACCGCCGTCGCCGACCTCGTCGCCGCCGGCGCCCACCCCGCCCTGCGGCACGGCCGGAGCTGACCCCGCCGTGACCCTCCGCCGCGCCGTGCCGACCACCCCGGGCTCCGCAGCCCGCGGGCCGGTCGGCGTGCGCACGGCCGCCGCCCCGGCCCACGCCCGGCTCGCCCGGGGCTGCCGGCCCCGGGGCTGCCGGGCGCCCGCCCGCCGGATCCACGGCCGCCGGGTCCGCCACTGCATCGGCGCCGAGCCCGGCACGGTCCCGGGCATGCGATGGCGCGCCCGTCCTTCGCGCGCGACCTCCTGACCGGCCCCTCGTGGGCCGCACCCGCCGTCCCGGTGTGCCCACCCGTTCCTCCCCCGAGGACTTCGTCCAGGGGGACCCCGAGCGGAACGACCGGCCACCGCAAAACGGCGGCGGCACCGCCACGCGCGCGTACGAAGCGAGTCACGTCCTCAATCCGACCGCATCGCCCCGCGAGGAGCAGCATCCGCATGTCCCACGAGTTCTTCGTCCCCGACCCGGAGGGCCAGGTCCCTTCGCCCGAGGGGTACTTCGGCGCCTTCGGCGGCACCTTCATCCCCGAGGCCCTCGTCGCCGCCGTCGACGAGGTCGCCGTCGAGTACGAGAAGGCCAAGCACGACCCCGAGTTCGCCCGCGAGCTCGGCGACCTCATGGCGAACTACACCGGCCGGCCCAGCGCCCTGACCGAGGTGCCCCGGTTCGCCGAGCACGCCGGCGGCGCCCGGATCTTCCTCAAGCGCGAGGACCTGAACCACACCGGCTCCCACAAGATCAACAACGTGCTCGGGCAGGCCCTGCTCACCCGGCGCATGGGCAAGACCCGGGTGATCGCCGAGACCGGCGCCGGCCAGCACGGCGTCGCCACCGCCACCGCCTGCGCCCTCTTCGGCCTCGACTGCACCATCTACATGGGCGAGGTCGACACCCGGCGCCAGGCGCTCAACGTCGCCCGGATGCGGATGCTCGGCGCCGAGGTCGTCGCCGTCACCTCCGGCAGCCGCACCCTCAAGGACGCCATCAACGAGGCGTTCCGCGACTGGGTCGCCAACGTCGACCGCACCCACTACCTCTTCGGCACCGTCGCCGGACCGCACCCCTTCCCCGCCATGGTCCGCGACTTCCACCGGGTCATCGGCGTCGAGGCCCGCCGCCAGATCCTGGAGCGCGCCGGCCGGCTGCCCGACGCGGCCGTCGCCTGCGTCGGCGGCGGCTCCAACGCCATCGGCCTCTTCCACGCCTTCCTGCCCGACGCCGGGGTCCGCCTGGTCGGCTGCGAGCCGGCCGGCCACGGCATCGAGACCGGCGAGCACGCGGCCACCCTCACCGCCGGCGAGCCCGGCATCCTGCACGGCTCCCGGTCGTACGTCCTCCAGGACGACGAGGGCCAGATCACCGAGCCGTACTCCATCTCGGCCGGCCTCGACTACCCCGGCATCGGCCCGGAGCACGCCTACCTCAAGGACAGCGGCCGCGGCGAGTACCGCGCGGTCACCGACGACCAGGCCATGCGGGCGCTGCGCCTGCTCTCCCGCACCGAGGGCATCATCCCGGCCATCGAGTCGGCCCACGCCCTCGCCGGGGCGCTGGAGCTCGGCAGGGAACTCGGCGAGGAGGGGCTCATGATCGTGAACCTCTCCGGCCGCGGCGACAAGGACATGGACACGGCCGCCCGCTACTTCGGGCTGTACGACGGGGAGGGCTCCAAGTGACCACCGGGAACATCCAGCTGCTCGCCGACACCCTGGACCGGGCGAAGGCCGAGGACCGGGCCGCGCTCATCGCCTACCTCCCGGCCGGCTTCCCGACCGTGGACGGCGGCATCAAGGCGATCAAGGCCGCCTTCGACGGCGGCGCCGACATCGTCGAGGTCGGCCTCCCGCACAGCGACCCGGTCCTCGACGGACCGGTCATCCAGACCGCCGACGACATCGCCCTGCGCGGCGGCGTGCGGATCGCGGACGTCATGCGGACGGTCGAGGAGGCCCACGAGGCCACCGGCAAGCCGGTCCTCGTCATGACCTACTGGAACCCCATCGACCGGTACGGCGTCGAGCGCTTCACCGAGGAGCTGGCCGCGGCCGGCGGCGCGGGCTGCATCCTGCCCGACCTGCCGGTCCAGGAGTCCGCCCTGTGGCGCGAGCACGCCGAGAAGCACGGCCTCGCCACCGTCTTCGTCGTCGCCCCCAGCAGCCGGGACGAGCGCCTCGCCACCATCACGGCGGCCGGCTCCGGCTTCGTCTACGCCGCCTCCCTGATGGGCGTCACCGGCACCCGCGCCTCGGTCGGCGAGCAGGCCGCCGACCTGGTCCGCCGCACCCGCGTCACCTCGAAGATCCCGGTCTGCGTCGGCCTCGGCGTCTCCAACGCCGACCAGGCCCGCGAGGTCGCCGCCTTCGCCGACGGCGTCATCGTCGGCTCCGCCTTCGTCCAGCGGATCCTGGACGCCGACGGCGACGAGGCCGCCGGGCTCGCCGCCGTAAAGGAACTGGCGGCCGAACTCGCGGAGGGCGTGCGCCGCACACGGTGACCGCGAGGTCGCCCGTTCGGGTGGACATCGGACCGGGGAGGCGCGGTGGCGCCTCCCCGGTTCGTTGCTGTGGGCGTGAGCGAGAAGAACCGTGATGGCAGGAACCAGAGCGCGCGGGAGCGCCTCCAGCAGCAGCGCGAGCGCGAGAAGGCCCGGGAGAAGCAGCGCCGGGTCCTGATCGTGACGGCGGGAGTGGTCGGCGTCCTCGGCCTCGCCGCCGTCGTCGGCGTGATCGCCGCCAACGCCGGCAAGGACGGCGGCTCCGACAAGGCGGGCCCCGTCGTCGCCCCGGCCGGCTCGATCGAGGGCGACAAGCCGGCCATCCCGGTCGGCGCCTCCGACGCCCCGTCCACCCTCCAGGTCTGGGAGGACTTCCGCTGCCCGGCCTGCGCCCAGTTCGAGAACGTCTTCCGGGACACCGTCCACGAACTGGAGTCGTCCGGCGCGCTCAAGGTCGAGTACCACCTCGCCACCCTCATCGACGGCAACATGGGCGGCAGCGGCTCGCTGCGCGCGGCGAACGCGGCGGCCTGCGCCCAGGACGCCGGAAAGTTCCCGGCGTACCACGACACGCTCTACATCAACCAGCCGCAGGAGACCGACGACGCCTTCGGCGAGAACGCGAAGCTGATCGAGCTGGCCGGCAAGGTGCCGGGCCTCGACACCCCGTCCTTCCGCTCCTGCGTCGAGGGCGGCACCCACGACAGCTGGGTCGAGAAGGCCAACCAGGCCTTCCAGAACGGCGGCTTCCGCGGCACCCCGTCCGTCCTGCTCAACGGCGAGTCCGTCTTCCCCGCCAAGGGCGCCGAGCAGATCTCCCCGGCGAACCTGAAGAAGTGGGTCGCCGAGGCCAACAAGGGCAAGAAGCCCGGCACGGCCTTCCCCTCGGCGGCGCCCTCCGCCGCCACCGGAACGCCCTCCGCGGGCTGATTGGTTATGCAGACGTTGCCGGGCGGGCTGCCGCTTCGCCCGCCCGGCAGGGTAGCGTCGGTCCTGCCATGGACCTTGCCTACATTCCCAGCCCGTCGACCGGCGTGATCAACCTCGGACCGATCCCGCTGCGCGGCTATGCCTTCTGCATCATCCTCGGTGTCTTCGTCGCCGTCTGGCTCGGCAACAAGCGCTGGATCGCCCGGGGCGGCACCGCCGGCACCGTGGCCGACATCGCCGTCTGGGCGGTGCCCTTCGGCCTCGTCGGCGGACGCCTGTACCACGTGATCACCGACTACCAGCTGTACTTCAGCGAGGGTGAGAACTGGGTCGACGCCTTCAAGATCTGGGAGGGCGGCCTCGGCATCTGGGGCGCCATCGCGCTCGGCGCGGTCGGTGCCTGGATCGGCTGCCGCCGCCGGGGCATCGCCCTGCCCGCCTACGCCGACGCCATCGCCCCCGGCATCGTCTTCGCCCAGGCCATCGGCCGCTGGGGCAACTGGTTCAACCAGGAGCTGTACGGCAAGCCGACCGACCTGCCGTGGGCGCTGGAGATCAGCGAGAGCGGCAACCGCGTCGCGGGCCTGTACCACCCGACCTTCCTCTACGAGTCGCTGTGGTGCGTCGGCGTCGGCTTCCTCGTCATCTGGGCCGACCGCCGCTTCAAGCTCGGCCACGGCCGCGCCTTCGCCCTGTACGTGGCCGCCTACTGCGTGGGCCGCGCCTGGATCGAGTACATGCGCGTCGACGAGGCCCACCACATCCTGGGCCTGCGCCTCAACGTGTGGACCGCGATCCTCGTCTTCCTGCTCGCCGTCGTCTACATCGTGGTCTCGGCGCGGGTGCGCCCGGGCCGCGAGGAGATCGTCGAGCCGCGCTCCCAGAAGGCCGCGGAGGCCGCGGAGGCCGCCGGGGACGCCGGTGACGCCGGTGACACGGAGAAGGACGCCGCGGAGGACGCCGCCGAGGAGGCTCCGAAGGACGCGGCCGAGGACGCCGGCGCGGTTTCCGAGGACGCTTCCCGAGACGCTTCCCCGGACGGGAAGAAGGACGCCTCCGAGGAGGCCGACGGAGCCGAGCGGGGCGCGGGGACGGCCGCCAAGGGCTGAACCGCCCGCCGCACCGGAACACCGGGGCCGCCGGGACCACCAGGTCCCGGCGGCCCCTTCGCGTACCCCGGCGGACGCGGGCGGCTCAGCCCGGCCGCTCCGCCAGGGCGAGGACCCGGCGGGCGCCCGCCACCACCGCCGCGTCCACGAACCGGCCGTCCGCCAGGGCCAGCGCGCCCGGCTCGGCGGCCGCCGCCTCGACCACCGCGCGGGCCGCCTCCACCTCCTGCGGCGTCGGCAGGTAGGCCCGCTCGATGACCGGGAGCTGCCGGGGGTGGATGGCCGCCCGGCCGAGGAAGCCCAGCGCCCGGCCCCGGGCGCACCCGGCGGCGAGCGCCTCCAGGTCCCCGACGTCCGGGTGGACCGACTGCACCGGCGGCGGCAGCGCGGCGGCCCGGGCGGCGACCACGACCCGGCCGCGCGCCCAGTCCAGCCCGCTGTCCTCCCGCACCCCCAGGTCGGCCCGGAGGTCGGCCTCCCCGAGGGAGAGGCCGCGGACCGCCGGATGGGCGGTGGCGATCGCGTACGCCTGCTCCACGGCGAGGGCGCTCTCCAGGAGCGGGTGGAGCGGGAGGCCCGGCGCCAGCTCGGTGATCCGGTGGATGTCGGAGGCGTGTGCCACCTTGGGGAGACGGAGCCCGGACAGGCCGGGGAGGGAGGCGAGCACGGGGATGTCGCGCGGGGTGTGGACCCGGACGTGCACCGGGACGGGGTGGCGGTCGGAGAGGAGCTCGGCGGTGGCGGCGAGGGCGTACGCCTTGCGGTCCGCGGCGACCGCGTCCTCCAGGTCGACGATGACCACGTCGGCGCCGGAGCCGAGCGCCTTGCCGACCACCTCGGGCCGGTCCCCGGGGGCGTACAGCCAGGTGAGGGGGAGCGGGGCGGGCGGGCGGGGGCTCATACCGCGCCCCGGGCGCGCAGGCCGGTGATCTCGGCGGGGGTGAGACCGGCCTCGGCGAGGACCTCGTCGGTGTCGGCGCCGTGCGGGCGGCCGGCCCAGCGGATGGCGCCGGGGGTCTCGGAGAGCCGGAAGAGGACGTTCTGCATGCGGAGCGGGCCCAGTTCCGGATCGGGGACCTCGGTGACCGTGCCGAGCGCCCGGAACTGCGGGTCGGCGAGGACGTCCCGGACGTCGTAGACCGGGGCGATGGCCGCCTCCGCCTTCTCGAAGGCGGCCATCGCCTCCTCGCGGGTGTGCCGGGCGATCCAGGAGCCGACGGCCTCGTCGAGGAGCTCGGTGTGCGCGGCGCGGCCGGCACCGTCGGCGAACCACGGCTCGTCGATCAGCTCCGGGCGGCCGACCAGCCGCAGCACCCGCTCGGCGATCGACTGCGCGGAGGTGGAGACGGCCACCCAGGAGCCGTCGGAGGTCCGGTAGGTGTTGCGCGGGGCGTTGTTGCGGGAGCGGTTGCCGGTGCGCGGCTGGACGTAGCCGAGCTGGTCGTACCAGAGGGGGTGGGGGCCGAGGACCGACAGCATCGGCTCGATGATCGCCATGTCCACGACCTGGCCCCGGCCGGTGGCGGCCCGCGCGGTGAGCGCCGTCATCACGGCGTACGCGGTGGCGAGGGCGGCGATCGAGTCGGCGAGGCCGAACGGGGGCAGGGTCGGCGGGCCGTCCGGTTCGCCGGTGATCGCGGCGAAGCCGCTCATGGCCTCGGCGAGGGTGCCGAAGCCGGGCCGGCGGGCGTACGGGCCGAACTGGCCGAAGCCGGTGACGCGGGCCAGCACCAGCCGGGGGTTGGCCGCGGACAGCTCCTCCCAGCCCAGGCCCCAGCGCTCCAGGGTGCCGGGGCGGAAGTTCTCCACGACCACGTCGGCGTCGGCGGCCAGCCGGAGCAGGGCGTCCCGGCCGCCGGGGGAGGACAGGTCGAGGGTGACGGTCCGCTTGTTGCGGCCCAGGACCTTCCACCACAGGCCGATGCCGTCCTTGGCGGGGCCGTGGCCCCGGGACGGGTCCGGCTTGCGGGGGTGCTCGACCTTGACGACGTCGGCGCCGAAGTCGCCGAGCATCATGGCGGCCAGCGGCCCGGCGAAGAGGGTGGCGAGGTCCAGGACGCGCAGCCCCTCCAGCGGGGCGGGCGCGGGGGCGGTGGTCATGCGGGATCGGCCTCCAGGGTCGCGGGGTCGGCGAGCGCCGCCTCGATCTCGGCGCGGTACGGCATCGAGGTCGAGGCGCCCTCGCGGCGGACGGAGAGCGCGGCGGCCGTGCCCGCGCGGGCCAGGGCCTCGGGGACGGGGCGGCCCTCGGCGAGGGCGACGGCGAGGACCCCGGCGAAGGTGTCGCCCGCCGCGGTGGTGTCCACGGCCCGCACCCGGGGCGCGGGCACGGCGAGCGGCGCGGCGCCCCGGGCCGCGTACAGGCAGCCGGCCGCGCCGAGGGTGACGACCACCTCGGGCACGGCGTCGAGGAGGGCGCGGGCGGCGGCGTGCGGGTCGGTGCGGCCGGTGAGGGCGGCGGCCTCGTGCTCGTTCGGCACCAGCAGGTCGGTGGCGGCGAGGAGTTCGGGCGGCAGCGGCCGGGCGGGGGCCGGGGTGAGGACGGTGCGGACCCCGGCGGCGCGGGCGTGCGCGGCGCCCTCGGTGACGGCGGACAGGGGGAGTTCGAGCTGGAGGAGGAGCAGGCCGGCGGTGGCGATCAGGGCCTCGTCGCCGTGGCTGAGGGAGGTGACGGAGCCGTTGGCGCCGGGGACGACGACGATCGCGTTGCCGCCCTCGTCGTCGACGACGATGTGCGCGGTGCCGGACGGCCCCTCGGCGGTGCGCAGCAGGTCGGTGTCGACGCCGGAGTGCTCCAGGACGGCGCGGAGCCGGACGCCGAAGTCGTCGGTGCCGACCGCGCCGATCATGGCGACCTCGCCGCCCGCGCGGGCGGCGGCGACCGCCTGGTTGGCGCCCTTGCCGCCGGGGACCGTGCGGAAGGCGCGGCCGGTGACGGTCTCGCCGCGGGCCGGGGCCCGGGGCACGTAGGCGACGAGGTCCATGTTGGTGCTGCCGAGCACCACGATGCCGGTCACGGGCGGACCGCCTCCAGAAGGGTCAGACGGGCGAGGGTGTCGAAGCCGGTGCCGTCGAAGGACGCCACCGAGGTCGTGAGCCGGTTGCGCAGGGGCGCGGTCCAGCGGGCCGGCAGCCGGTCCGGGTGCCCGGCCAGGAGACCGGCGACCGAACCGGCGGTGGCGCCGTTGGAGTCGGTGTCCCAGCCGCCGGACACGGCCGCGCAGACGGAGCGGGTGAAGTCGCCGTCGGCGTGGGTGAGGGCGGCGGCGAGCAGCGCGGCGTTCGGTACGGCATGCACCCAGTGGTACCCGCCGTAGCGGGCGTGCAGCCGGTCCACGACCGTGTCGAGGGCGGGGACGGCGCGGGCGGTGGCGATGCCGTACCGGACGGCCTCGGCCAGCCGGGAGCGGGGCGGGACGACGGAGAGGCCAGCGGCCAGCGCCCCGTGCACGTCGGTCGTGCCGCCCGCGGCGGCGGCGACGGTCGCGGCGGTGAACAGGGCGCCGTACACGCCGTTCCCGGTGTGGCTGAGGACGGCGTCCCGGTGCGCCTGGGCGGCGGCCCCGGCCGGGTCGCCGGGCCGGGTCCAGCCGTGCACGTCGGCCCGGATCGCGGCGCCGATCCACTCCCGGAAGGGGTTGCGGCGGACGGCGGTCAGCGGCGGCTCCACCCCGTCGAGGAGGTTGCGGTAGGCGATCCGCTCGGCGGTGAAGAGGCGTCCTGCGGGCCGTTCGTCGAGCCAGAGCCGGGCCACGTCGGCGGTGGTGAAGGCGCGGCCGTGGCGGCGGAGCAGCAGCAGCCCCAGCAGGGGGAAGTCGAGGTCGTCGTCCTCGGGCATCCCGTCGATGGTCTCGGCGAGCGAGGTGGCGGCGGAGCGGCGGTTCCAGGGGTGCGCGGCCAGCAGCTCCGGCGGCACGCCGCGCGCGGTGAACCAGCCGTCCAGCGGCCAGTTCCCGGCCGCCCGGCCCAGTGCCCGGATCGCGTCGAGCGGCAGCTTCTCGACCGGCTTGCCGAGCAGGCACCCGGCGGCCCGGCCCAGCCAGGCGGCGTGCAGCCGGTCGTACAGGCCGGGGCGGACCGGGCCGCCGGGGGAGCCGGGCCAGCCGGGGCAGGCCGCCCGGATCGCGCCGAGCGCGGTGGGCTCGTCGGCGGCGTGCGGGCGGGGGAGCGCGGCGAGGGCGTCGAGCAGCTCCTCGGCGAGCGGCCGGAGCTCCGGGCGGGGAGCGGCCGAGGCCCCGGCGGCGGTCGGCGCCGGATCCCCGCCGGCCGCCGCCCACCGGGCCGCGATCTTCCGCGCGTCCCGCCCGTCCTCGGCGGCCTGCCGCAGCTCGTGCCCGACGAGGTCCTCGGGCTGCACCCAGGTGACCCGGACCAGGCCAGCCGGGCGGCCGGCCGCGCCGGTGGCCCCTGGCCCGGGGGCGGCGGGTGCCGAGGCGGGGCCGGGGTCGGGAGCGGCGGTGGGCGCCGTGGCGGGGCCGGAAGCGAGGGCGGGTGCCGAGGCGGGGCCGGGGCCGGGCGTGGTGGCGGGGCCGGGGGCGGCCGGGCCGGTGGGGGGTGCGCCGGGGGTCGTGGCGGGGGAGGTCATCGGGGGGTGCCCGTCAGGGCGGCGCGGGCGGTCTCGCGGGCGCGGTGGCGGGCCGCGTCGCGGGCGAAGACCTCGCGGGCCACGGCGGCCAGGGCCGTCGCCGGGGCGTGCAGGTCGAGGCGGCTCGCCTCCGCGATCCGCTTCGCCCACGCGGCGGGGACGGCCGCCTCGCCGTGCAGGGCGCCCGCGAGCGCGCCCGCCATGCCGGCGGTCGAGTCGCAGTCGCGGCCGTAGTTGACCGCGCCGAGCACCGTACGGCGGTAGTCGCCCTCGCCGACCAGCAGCATGCCGAGCGCGATCGGCAGCTCCTCGATGGAGTGGAGCCGGGAGGGGCGGCGGGCGTCCAGGCCGGGGCGGCGGTAGTCCGGGCCGACCGAGTCGTACGGGGCGACCGCCCGGCGCAGCGGGACGAGCGCGGACTCGAAGTCCCGGTGCCCCTCGGCGGCTTCGGCGACCGCGCCGATCGCGGCGCGGGTGCCGTCCTTGGCGAGGGCCAGGGCCGCGTCCACCACCGAGCGGGGGGTCGCGCCGGGGGCGCAGGCCGCCGCGACCGCCGCCGCGAAGACGCCCGCCGCCTCGCGGCCGTACGAGGACTGGTGGGCGCCCGCGACGTCCAGCGCCTCGGCGTAGGCGCCGGCCGGGTCGGCCGCGTTGACCAGGCCGACCGGCGCCATGTACATCGCGGCGCCGCAGTTGACGATGTTGCCGGTGCCGGCCTCGCGCGGGTCGGCGTGGCCGTAGTGCAGCCGGGCCACGATCCACTTCTCGGCGAGGAAGACCCGCTGGAGGGGCAGGGCCTCCGCCTCCAGCTCGGGGATCCACACGGGGGCGTCCATGAGTTCGGGGACCAGGTGGTCCGCGACCGCGTACGCGTCCAGGTGGTCGCGGACCTTCGCGTACACCCGGACCAGGGCGTGGGTCATCAGGGTGTCGTCGGTGACGTGCCCGTCGCCCTTGTGGTACGGCGCGATCGGGCGCGCGGTGCGCCAGTCGTCGCCGTTCCAGGGGCCGACGACGCCGGTGACCCGGCCGCCGTGGCGCTCCGCGATCTGCTCGGGGGCGTACCCCTCCACGGGGCCGCCGAGGGCGTCGCCCACGGCGGCGCCGAGGAGGCTGCCGGTGATCCGGTCATCCAGTGTGGGTGTCATGCCCGAATTGTCCATCGAGGGGGGCCGGTTCCACGGTTGCCAGCAGCCCGGCGAGTTCCACCAGGTCCGTCCCGGCGAGCCGGGGCAGCGCGCAGCCGGAGAGGGTCCGGCAGGCGTCCCGCCAGCTCGCCGGGACCGAACGCCCGCCGCCCAGCGCGCCGGTGAGCGCCCCGGCCAGCGCGGGCGCCGAGTCCGCCACCCGCGACAGGCAGGCCGCCGCCGGTACGGCCCGGGCCAGCGCGCCGCGCGCGGCGGTGGCGAGGGCCAGGGCCACCGGGACGGTCTCGGCGGCGGCCACGCCGTAGCTGTAGACGTGGTCGACGATCTGGTGCTCCAGGAGCGGGACCAGCTCGAAGGCGGAACCGGCGGTACGGGCCAGCGCCACGGCGTGCCGGGCGTTGCGGCCGATCTCGGTGCCGGGCGGCAGCTCGGCGAGCGCGGCGTCCACGGCGGCGCGGGTGTCCGCGCCGCCGAGGGCCGCGGCGACGGCCGCCGCCGTGGCGCGGGCCCCGTGCACCCCGTCGCCGTCCTGGGTGTACCGGGCGTCGAACTCGGCGAGCGCGGCGGCGGCGCGCGGATCGCCGGGGTGGACGACCGCGAGGACGGCGGCCCGCACGCAGGCGGCGTCGTCGAAGTAGTGCGGGTTGTCGTGGCCGGTGGCGGGCGGGCGCAGGCCGGTGGCGAGGTTGCCGAGCCCGGCGCGGACCGAGATCCGGGCGCGCAGCGGCAGCACCGCCGACTCGACCTCCGGCGCGCGGTCGGCCGCGGCGGCGACCTGGCAGGCGAGGTGGTTCCAGGCCAGGTCCACGGCGGCGCGCGCCCGGCGCCCGGGCGGCAGCGCGGCGAAGGACGGCCCGGCCGAGGCGAGCACCGCCTCGGCGGTGAAGGCCGCCCACTCGGCGTCGTCGGAGGGGCCGAGGCGGAGCGGCTCGGGCGGCTGGTTCAGGGCGATGGGCACGGGCAGCGTCGTCGTCGCGTTCCGCTCCGCGAAGGTGTCGAGCTCGCGGGTCAGGCGCCGCGTCCACTCGGGCATCCGCGCCGCCCGGTGCCGCGCGGCGGGCCACCCGGCGGCGTCCCCGGCGGCGATCCCGAGCAACAGCCCCTCCACCCGGTCCCGCCGGGACCCGGCGGACGGACACGGGACGGGGGCCGGGGCGGCACCGGCCCGGGGGCGCGCGGCCCTCGGCCCGGTGCCCGGCGGGGGCGTGCCCCGGGCACCGGGCCGCACCGGGAGGACGCCGGACGCCGGGACGGGAGGGACGCCGACCGGGGCGGGTGGGGCGTCCATGGGCGCGGTGTCGGGCGCCGGAGCGGGAGAGGTGCCTGCCGGGAGGGGCGCGGTGTGTGTCGGGAGGGCGCCGGGTGCCGGGGCGGGTGCGGCGTTCGCGGGGGAGGGGTGCGCCGGTACGGCACCGGGGGCCGGGGCCGGGGAGGTGTCCGCCCGGCCCCGGGCGGGTGCCGGGTGGGCCGGAGGGAAGGGGGTCGGTGTGGGGTCAGGGGTCATGGGGAGGGCTCCGGGGTGAGGAGGTCGGCGATGTCGAGGACGTGGTAGCCGCGCATGGAGGGCAGGCAGCTGCCGGTGACGGGGGAGATGGCGGCGGCCCACTCGCCGGGGATCGCGCCGAGGCCGCCCGCCGCGCCCGCGAGGGCGCCGGCGACGGCGGCCGTGGTGTCGGCGTCGCGGCCCATGTTGACGGCGGTCAGGACCGCCGTGCGGAAGTCGCCGCGGGCCGCCGCGAAGGCGCCGAAGGCGAGGCCCACCGCCTCGGGGGCGAGGTCCGTCCAGGGGTAGCCGCCGATGACGACCGCCGAGCGGACCTGGCGCTCGCGGATGAGCGGGTCGGGCTGGACGCGCTGGGCGGCGACCACCGCGCGGCGCAGCGAGCGGGCGGTCCAGGAGTCCATCGGGATCACCGAGAGGGCCGCCGCGATGACGGAGGTCACCGTCGCGCCCGTCATCGCGGCCGCGACGCCCGCCGCCACCGCCTGCCCGCCGTAGATGCCCTCGCCCTCGTGGCTGACGCTGCCGTCGACGGCGACGAGCCGGGCGGCCTCCGCCGGGCGGCCCGCCGCGAAGACCCCGAAGGGGGCCGCCCGCATGGCGAGGCCGTCGCTCCAGGCGTGCCGGTGCTGGGCGGAGATGGGGGCGGCGAGGCCCCGCCGGAGGTTCTCCAGGGTGCCGCGCTCGGAGAAGCCCGCGCCCCGGAAGGGGCCTTCGTCGAGGTCGGCGATCCAGTGGTGCCAGGCCCGTTCGACGTGGGCGGCGGTGAGGCCGGAGCCGTACCGGGCGAGGAGCAGCGCGGAGAAGATCGCGTACTCGGTGTCGTCGGTGCCCGCCGGCCGGTCGGTCAGGAAGCCCTCGATCCGGCCCCAGCGGCGCCGGATCTCGGAGGGCTTCATGTTCTCGGCGGGGGCGCCGAGCGCGTCGCCGACGGCGAGGCCGAGGAGCGCTCCCCTCGCCCGGTCCCGTGTGTCGCATGCGGCGGTCGTCATGGTGCGGCCCCTCTCCCCGGCGCTCCGGGTCGCCCTCGGTGCGGGGGCACTCCCTCGGCGGTACCCCTTCGCCTGGATCTGTGCCACGGCGGGGCGGCGACTCGCCGGTGGGCGGGCTTCCGTCACCCGTCCGTCCGTAGGGGGAAAGGGGGATGACGTCGTGTCAAGTAAGTGTTGCCACAGTGAGGCGGGCCTTAGTAAGTACGGCCTGCCTTGCTGGCGCGACCCTTACATCGCGCGTATTTTCGAGGGTGTTGGGGGCGGCGGGAGCGACCCGGCCCGCCGGAACGAGGGGAGAACCATGTCCATCATCGAGGCCCAGGCGCCGCTGCACGAGGCCCACCGCGACAACCACACCCACCGCGACGTGAACGGCGGTTGGCTGCGTCCCGCCGTCTTCGGCGCGATGGACGGCCTCGTCTCCAACCTCGCCCTGATGACCGGTGTCGCCGGCGGCGCGGTCTCCTCGCAGGCCATCGTCATCACCGGCCTCGCCGGACTCGCGGCCGGCGCCTTCTCCATGGCGGCCGGCGAGTACACCTCCGTCGCCTCGCAGCGCGAGCTCGTCCAGGCCGAACTGGACGTGGAACGGCGCCAGTTGCGCAAGCACCCGATCGACGAGATGGAGGAGCTGGCCGCCCTGTACGTCTCCCGGGGCGTCGAGCCCGCGCTCGCCCGCGAGGTCGCCATGCAGCTGTCGAAGGACCCGGAGCGGGCGCTGGAGATCCACGCCCGCGAGGAGCTGGGCATCGACCCGGACGACCTGCCGTCGCCCACCGTCGCCGCCGTCTCCTCCTTCGGCTCCTTCGCGCTCGGCGCGCTGCTGCCGCTGCTGCCGTACCTGCTCGGCGCCACCGCGCTCTGGCCGGCCGTGCTCCTCGCGCTCCTCGGCCTCTTCGCCTGCGGCGCGCTGGTCTCCCGGGTCACGGCCCGCGGCTGGTGGTTCAGCGGGCTGCGCCAGCTGGCGCTCGGCGGTGCCGCCGCGGCCGTCACGTACGGCCTCGGCATGCTCTTCGGCGCGGCCCTCTAGACCGCGTCTCCGGGGCGCGGCCCGGGCCGGCTCGGCGGCGTCGGTCTCGCTCCGGACCGCGCCTCCGGGGGTGCGGCGGGGCCTTCCGGATACGACCCGGCGCCCGGGGCGCGGGCGCGCACCCCGCCCCCGTACCCCGTGCTCCGCGCCCTCCGCGGCGGAACGGAATCCGTACCCCCACCACGGCCCGCGAGGTCCCACAAGGGACCTTTCGGGCTTTTCGGGGTGCCTTTGCGGGAGGAATGGCGCATCCTCGCTGTGACGAACATCCCTGTCCGGAACCCCCGCGGCGGTGAGACACTATGCAGGACGCCACATATCTAGCCGGTTACCCCTCGGTTTCGAACTCATGAGCCAGGGGAATGAGGCAGGAGCGTCGTGGGGCAACGAGGCCCTTCCGCGACGGCCCGGAAGGCGCCGTCCCCCGTGGAGCGGTTCCGATGTCGCCACCGCCTCCGCACCCCCGAACCACCAGGTGAACGCGGACCCTCGCGCGCCGTCGCGCGTGTCCGCATGTTGGAACGAGCTATCCGCTAGGCGAGAAGCCCTCCATCATGTAACCTGCTCCAACTTTCGCGGAGGGCCAACGTCGTCCCTCGGCAGCTCTCAATGCCACGACGACGACGGGAGAGCCGATGCGTTCCGACGCCTGGTCGCCCATGGACGGTCGCCCCGCCCCCCAGGGCATGTACGACCCCCGCAACGAACACGACGCCTGCGGTGTCGGGTTCGTGGCCACCCTCACCGGTGTGCCCGACCACGATCTGGTCGAGCAGGCGCTGACCGTGCTGCGCAACCTCGAGCACCGCGGGGCCACCGGCTCCGAGCCGGACTCGGGTGACGGCGCCGGCATCCTGCTCCAGGTCCCGGACGCCTTCTTCCGCGAGGTCGCCGGATTCGCCCTGCCCGAGGCCGGCGCCTACGCCGTGGGCACCGCCTTCCTCCCGGTGGACACCGCCGACGAGACCGCCGCCGCCGTCGAGGCCATCGCCGCGGACGAGGGCCTCACCGTCCTCGGCTGGCGCGAGGTCCCCGTCGCCCCCGGCCTGCTCGGCGCCACCGCCCGCTCCACCATGCCGGTCTTCCGCCAGCTCTTCGTCACCGACCACGAGAGCACCGGCATCGCCCTGGACCGCAAGGCGTTCGTGCTGCGCAAGCGCGCCGAGCGCGAGGCCGCGACGTACTTCCCGTCGCTCTCCGCCCGCACCCTCGTCTACAAGGGCATGCTGACCACCGGCCAGCTGGAGCCCTTCTTCCCGGACCTCTCGGACCGGCGCCTGGCCTCCGCCGTCGCCCTCGTCCACTCCCGGTTCTCCACCAACACCTTCCCGAGCTGGCCGCTCGCCCACCCGTACCGCTTCGTCGCCCACAACGGCGAGATCAACACGGTCAAGGGCAACCGCAACTGGATGGCCGCCCGCGAGGCCCAGCTCGCCACCGACGTCTTCGGCGAGAGCCGCGACGGCCGGGGCCTGGACCGGCTCTTCCCGATCTGCACCCCGGACGCCTCCGACACCGCCTCCTTCGACGAGGTCCTGGAGCTGCTCCACCTCGGCGGCCGGTCGCTGCCGCACGCGGTCCTGATGATGGTCCCCGAGGCGTGGGAGAACCACGACTCCATGGACCCCGCCCGGCACGCCTTCTACCAGTACCACTCCACGATGATGGAGCCCTGGGACGGCCCCGCCTGCGTCACCTTCACCGACGGCGTCCAGGTCGGCGCGGTCCTCGACCGCAACGGTCTGCGCCCCGGCCGCTACTGGGTCACCGACGACGGCCTCGTCGTCCTCTCCTCCGAGGTCGGCGTCCTCGACATCGACCCCGCCCGGGTCGTCCGCAAGGGCCGCCTCCAGCCCGGCCGGATGTTCCTCGTCGACACCGCCGAGCACCGCATCATCGAGGACGACGAGATCAAGGCGGCCCTCGCCGCCGAGCAGCCGTACGCCGAATGGCTGGAGACCGGCGAGATCGAGCTGCCCGACCTCCCCGAGCGCGAGCACATCGTCCACACCCACGCCTCGGTCACCCGCCGCCAGCAGACCTTCGGCTACACCGAGGAGGAGCTCCGCGTCCTCCTCGCCCCGATGGCCCGCACCGGCGCCGAGCCGATCGGCTCCATGGGCACCGACTCGCCGATCGCCGCGATCTCGGCCCGCCCCCGGCTCCTCTTCGACTACTTCACCCAGCTCTTCGCGCAGGTCACCAACCCGCCGCTGGACGCCATCCGCGAGGAGCTCGTCACCTCGCTGCGCTCCTCCCTCGGCCCCCAGGGCAACCTGCTCGACCCGACCGCGGCCTCCTGCCGCTCGGTCACCCTGCCCTTCCCGGTGATCGACAACGACGAGCTGGCCAAGCTCATCCACATCAACCGCGACGGCGACATGCCGGGCATGAAGGCCGCCACCCTCTCCGGCCTCTACCGCGTCTCCGGCGGCGGCGAGGCCCTCGCCGCCCGCATCGACGCCATCTGCACGGAGGCCGACGCGGCGATCGAGAGCGGCGCCCGCCTCATCGTCCTCTCCGACCGGCACTCCGACGCCGAGCACGCGCCGATCCCGTCGCTGCTGCTCACCGCCGCCGTCCACCACCACCTCATCCGCACCAAGCAGCGCACCGAGGTGGGCCTGCTGGTCGAGGCCGGCGACGTCCGCGAGGTCCACCACGTGGCCCTCCTCATCGGCTACGGCGCCGCGGCGGTCAACCCGTACCTGGCCATGGAGTCCGTCGAGGACCTGCTCCGCGCCGGCACCTTCCTGTCGGACATCGAGTCCGAGCAGGCCATCCGGAACCTGATCTACGCCCTCGGCAAGGGCGTCCTCAAGGTCATGTCGAAGATGGGCATCTCCACCGTCGCCTCCTACCGCGGCGCCCAGGTCTTCGAGGCCGTCGGCCTCGACGACGCCTTCGTCGCCCGCTACTTCCACGGCACCGCCACCAAGATCGGCGGCGCCGGCCTGGACGTCGTCGCCGAGGAGGTCGCCGCCCGCCACGCCAAGGCGTACCCGGCCACCGGCATCTCCTCCGCGCACCGCGCCCTGGAGATCGGCGGCGAGTACCAGTGGCGCCGCGAGGGCGAGCCGCACCTCTTCGACCCGGAGACCGTCTTCCGCCTCCAGCACGCCGCGCGGAGCAAGCGGTACGACATCTTCAAGAAGTACACGGACCGGGTGAACGAGCAGTCCGAGCGCCTCATGACGCTCCGCGGCCTGTTCGGCTTCTCCTCCGGCCGCGCGCCGGTCCCCCTCGACGAGGTCGAGCCGGTCTCCGAGATCGTCAAGCGCTTCTCCACCGGCGCCATGTCGTACGGCTCCATCTCCCAGGAGGCGCACGAGACCCTCGCCATCGCCATGAACCAGCTCGGCGGCAAGTCGAACACCGGTGAGGGCGGCGAGGACCCGGAGCGCCTGTACGACCCGGCGCGCCGCTCCGCCATCAAGCAGGTCGCCTCCGGCCGCTTCGGCGTCACCAGCGAGTACCTCGTCAACGCCGACGACATCCAGATCAAGATGGCCCAGGGCGCCAAGCCCGGCGAGGGCGGCCAGCTGCCCGGCCACAAGGTCTACCCGTGGGTCGCCAAGACGCGTCACTCGACGCCCGGCGTCGGCCTCATCTCGCCGCCGCCGCACCACGACATCTACTCCATCGAGGATCTGGCCCAGCTGATCCACGACCTCAAGAACGCCAACCCGGCGGCCCGCGTCCACGTGAAGCTGGTCTCCGAGGTCGGCGTCGGCACGGTCGCGGCCGGCGTCTCCAAGGCCCACGCGGACGTCGTCCTCATCTCCGGCCACGACGGCGGCACCGGCGCCTCCCCGCTGACCTCGCTCAAGCACGCGGGCGGCCCCTGGGAGCTCGGCCTCGCCGAGACCCAGCAGACCCTGCTCCTCAACGGGCTGCGCGACCGGATCGTCGTCCAGACCGACGGCCAGCTCAAGACCGGCCGCGACGTCGTCATCGCCGCCCTCCTGGGCGCCGAGGAGTTCGGCTTCGCCACCGCGCCGCTCGTCGTCTCCGGCTGCGTCATGATGCGCGTCTGCCACCTCGACACCTGCCCGGTCGGCATCGCCACCCAGAACCCGGTCCTGCGCGACCGCTTCTCCGGCAAGGCCGAGTACGTCGTCAACTTCTTCGAGTTCATCGCCGAAGAGGTCCGCGAACTCCTCGCCGAGCTCGGCTTCCGCACCCTGGAGGAGGCCGTCGGCCACGCCGAACTCCTCGACACCAGCCGCGCGGTGCACCACTGGAAGGCGCAGGGCCTCGACCTCGCCCCGCTCTTCCACGTCCCCGAGCTGCCCGAGGGCGCGGTCCGCCACGCCCTGATCGCCCAGGACCACGGCCTGGAGAAGGCCCTCGACAACGAGCTGATCCAGCTCGCCGCCGAGGCCCTGAACGCGGCCACCGCCGAGCAGGCCCAGCCGGTCCGCGCCCAGGTCGCCATCCGCAACATCAACCGCACGGTCGGCACCATGCTCGGCCACGAGGTGACCAAGCGGTTCGGCGGCGCCGGCCTCCCGGCCGACACCATCGACCTCACCTTCACCGGCTCCGCCGGCCAGTCCTTCGGCGCCTTCCTCCCGGCCGGCGTCACGCTGCGCCTGGAGGGCGACGCCAACGACTTCGTCGGCAAGGGCCTCTCCGGCGGCCGCGTGATCGTCCGCCCCGACCGGGGCGCCGACCACCTGGCCGAGTACTCCACCATCGCGGGCAACACCATCGGCTACGGCGCCACCGGCGGCGAGCTGTTCCTGCGCGGCCGCACCGGCGAACGCTTCTGCGTCCGCAACTCCGGCGCCCTCGTCGTCTCCGAGGGCGTGGGCGACCACGGCTGCGAGTACATGACCGGCGGCACGGCCGTCGTCCTCGGCGAGACCGGACGCAACTTCGCGGCCGGCATGTCCGGCGGCGTCGCCTACGTCATCGACCTCGACCCCCGCAACGTCAACCCCGGCAACCAGGGCGCGGTCGAGGCCCTGTCGGAGACCGACGCCGCGTGGCTGCACGACGTCGTGCGCCGCCACCAGGAGGAGACCGGTTCCACCGTCGCCGAGCGGCTCCTGGCCGACTGGGACGCGGCGGCCGGCCGCTTCAGCAAGATCATCCCGACCACGTACAAGGCAGTGCTCGCCGCCAAGGACGCCGCTGAGCTCGCCGGTCTCTCCGAGCGCGAGACCACCGAGAAGATGATGGAGGCGGCGACCCATGGCTGACCCGAAGGGCTTCCTCACCACCGGCCGCGAGGTCGCCGAGACCCGCCCCGTCGCGGAGCGCGTCCGCGACTGGAACGAGGTCTACGTCCCCGGCTCCCTGCTGCCGATCATCAGCAAGCAGGCCGGCCGCTGCATGGACTGCGGCATCCCGTTCTGCCACAACGGCTGCCCGCTCGGGAACCTCATCCCCGAGTGGAACGACTACGCCTACCGCGAGGACTGGTCGGCGGCGTCCGAGCGCCTGCACGCCACCAACAACTTCCCGGAGTTCACCGGCCGCCTCTGCCCGGCCCCCTGCGAGTCGGCGTGCGTGCTCGGCATCAACCAGCCGGCCGTCACCATCAAGAACGTCGAGGTCTCGATCATCGACAAGGCGTGGGACGGCGGCGACGTCCGCCCGCAGGTCCCCGAGCGCCTCTCCGGCAAGACCGTCGCCGTCATCGGCTCCGGCCCGGCCGGCCTCGCCGCCGCCCAGCAGCTCACCCGGGCCGGCCACACCGTGGTCGTGTACGAGCGCGCCGACCGCATCGGCGGTCTGCTCCGCTACGGCATCCCCGAGTTCAAGATGGAGAAGCGGCACATCAACCGCCGCGTCGAGCAGATGCGCGCGGAGGGCACCAAGTTCCGCACCGGCGTCGAGGTCGGCCGCGACATCACCGCCACCGACCTGCGCAAGCGCTTCGACGCGGTCGTCGTCGCGGCCGGCGCCACCACCGCCCGCGACCTGCCCGTCCCGGGCCGCGAGCTCAACGGCATCCACCAGGCGATGGAGTACCTGCCGCTCGCCAACAAGGTCGTCGAGGGCGACTTCGTCGCCCCGCCGATCACCGCCGAGGGCAAGCACGTCGTCGTCATCGGCGGCGGCGACACCGGCGCCGACTGCGTCGGCACCGCCCACCGCCAGGGCGCGGCCTCCGTCACCCAGCTGGAGATCATGCCGAAGCCGGGCGAGGAGCGCGGCGCCCACCAGCCCTGGCCGACCTTCCCCATGCTCTACAAGGTCACCTCGGCGCACGAGGAGGGCGGCGAGCGGGTCTACTCCGTCTCCACCACCCACTTCGAGGGCGACGAGGACGGCAACGTCCAGTTCCTCCACCTCGTCGAGGTCGAGTTCGTCGACGGCAGGCTGACCCAGAAGCCCGGCACCGAGCGGAAGATCCCCGCCCAGCTGGTCACCCTCGCCATGGGCTTCACCGGCACCGACGTCGCCAACGGCCTGGTCGCCCAGTTCGGCGTCGAGCTGGACGAACGCGGTAACATCGCCCGTGACGCGGACTTCGCCACCAATGTCGATGGCGTCTTCGTCGCCGGTGACGCCGGCCGCGGCCAGTCGCTGATCGTCTGGGCCATCGCCGAGGGCCGCTCGGCCGCCCGAGGCGTCGACCGCCACCTGACCGGAGCCAGCTCCCTGCCGGCCCCGATCCGCCCGACGGACCGCTCCCTGCTGGTCTGATCCGGCCCCACCACCGTCCCGTACAACGACGTGCGGAACTGAGCGCGGCGCTCGCCCGACCCGTCCCCGACCAAGGACAACAGGGCGAGCGCCGCGGCGCGTCCGCGATAAAACGGTGGCCCGGTGCCGTGCTCCCCGGGATCATCACGGGATGACTTCTCTCGTACGCCACGTCACCATCGACTGCGCCGACCCCTACACGCTCGCCGGGTTCTGGGCACAGGTCCTCGACGGCAGGCTCGCCGACGACGACCACCCCGGCGACCCCGAGGCCCTCGTCGAGTCGGCCGGCGCCGCCCTCCTCTTCATCCGCGTCCCCGACGCGAAGGCGGTCAAGAACCGGGTCCACCTCGACCTCCAGCCACAGGACCGCACCCGCGACGAGGAGGTCGACCGGCTGCTCGCCCTCGGCGCGACCCTCGCGGGCGACCACCGGCGGCCGGACGGGACCGGCTGGGTCACCCTCTTCGACCCTGAGGGAAACGAATTCTGCGTGGAGCGCAGCAAGGGGGAGCGGGAGGCGGGAGCCTGAGACGCGGGCGACCCGGGGTGCGGGCGACCCGGGGCGCGCGGAAGCGCGGGGCGTGCGGCAGCGTGAGGCGTGTGGAAGCACGGGGCCGTACGGGAGTGTGAGGCGTACGGACGTGTGAGGCGTGCGGAGTAATCCGGACAGGAGGTGTCGGGTTTCCGGTGTCTCCTGGAGGCATGTCCGCCACCGGAGACCCCACGCCCTCCTGGGCGGCCTTCGAGGCCGCCGAACCCGTCCTGGCCGCGACCGTGCGCGAGCGCTTCGGCCGGTACGTCCACCACGTTCTTGCCACCCTCCGGAAGGACGGCTCGCCCCGGCTCAGCGGGATCGAGGCCGACTTCCGGGACGGCGAGCTGTGGCTCGGCATGATGCCGGGCTCCCTCAAGGCGCGTGACCTGAGCCGCGACCCCCGCTTCTCGCTGCTCGCCAACCCGGGCCCCGGCACGGACATGGACGGCGGCGACGTCCGGATCTCGGGGCGGGCCGAGGAGGTCACAGAGCCGGCCCTCCTCGCGGCGTACGCGGCACGGACGGGTGCGCCGCAGCCCTTCCACCTCTTCCGGGCCGTGCCCGGCGAGGTCGTCAGGGTCCGGGTGGAGGGCGACGAGATCCGCTTCACCACCTGGCGGCCGGGCCGCCGGGCCCGCACGCTGGGCCGGGGCAACGACGACGTCCCGGCGCGCGAACTGCCCTGAGCGGCCGGGCCGCCGGCCGAAGCCCGACAATGGGCGGGTGCCAGCCAAGAAGAAGAACCAGGTGACCACCGCCGCGCCCGAACGGCGCCGGGAACTCCTCGCGACCGCCGCCGAGGTGTTCGCCGCGCAGGGGTACAACGCCACCACCGTCCGCAAGATCGCGGACGCGGCGGGGATGCTCGCGGGCAGCCTCTACTACCACTTCGACTCCAAGGAGTCGATGCTCGACGAGATCCTCTCGACCTTCCTCACCGAGCTGTGGGAGGGGTACGACGCGGTGCTCGCCGCCGGGCTCGGCCCCCGCGCGACCATCGGAGCCCTGGTCACCGAGTCCTTCCGGGAGATCGACCGGCACCGGGCCGCCGTCGCCATCTACCAGAGGGAGTCCCGCCACCTGGTGGACCTGCCCCGCTTCGGCTACCTGGCCGATTCGCAGCGCCGGTTCGAGAAGGCGTGGCTGGGGACGCTGGAGCGCGGGGTGGCCGACGGGACGTTCCGCGCGGACCTCGACGTCCGGCTCACCTACCGCTTCGTCCGCGACACGGTCTGGGTCGCCGCCTCCTGGTACCGGCCGGGCGGGCAGCACAGCCCGGAGGAGATCGCCCGGCAGTACCTGTCGATGGTCCTCGACGGGATCGCCGTACGGGACTGAGCCGCACCCCGGCCGTACGGGACCGGGCCGCGCGTGTCCCGGCCGTGCGGGACCGAGCCGTACGCACCCCGGCCGTGCGGAACCGAGCCGTGCGGGACCGAGCCGTACGCACCCGGGCCGTACGTACCCCGGTCGTGCGGGCGTTCCGTGGACGCGGTGCGGACGTCCGGCGGGGGCCGGTGAACGAGGGGAGGCGGCCGGTGAACGTCCGGGGAAGGGAACGGGGCCCCGCTTCCGCGCGGGGTCTACGCGCGTCAGCATCGATGGCATGCGCACCTCATCCCGCTTCGGCCTCGCCGGCGGCGTCGCAGCCGCCCTCCTGTCGTCCCTCCTCCTCACCGCCCCGGCCACCGCCGCCCCGGCCCCGGCCCCCGCGCCCGTCACCGCGTCGGCCGCCCGGGCCGCCTCGTACGGGGAGATCTGCTACTCCGCCCTGCCCTCCCAGGCGTACGACACGCTCCGCCTCATCGCGGCGGGCGGCCCGTTCCCGTACCGCCAGGACGGGTCCGTCTTCCAGAACCGGGAGGGCGTCCTGCCCTCCCGGACCCTCGGCTACTACCACGAGTACACGGTCAGGACGCCGGGCTCGTCCACCCGCGGCGCCCGCCGGATCGTCACCGGCACCGCCTACCGCGAGGACTACTACACCGCCGACCACTACGCCACCTTCGACCTGATCGACCGGACCTGCTGATCCGGTGTCAGGCCCGGCGGCGCGGCAGCGTCCACTCCAGCCGGGTCCGCACCCGGGGGTCGTGGACGAACTCCAGGGCGGCCAGCGCCGTCTCGCGCGCCGCGCCGTCCGGGTCGCCGTGCGCGAGGACGGCCGCCAGGGCGTCCACGGCCCTCGGGTCCCGCCGGATCGCCAGCCCCCGGGCCGCCTCCGCCGCCGTCTCCGGGTCCGGATCGGCCAGCCGCTCCGCCAGCGCCTCCCGCACCAGCGGCGTGTCGTCCGGGAGTTCGGCGAGGGCCAGCACCGCCCAGTCCCGCACCCGGGCGTCGCCGTCCCGGCTCAGTCCGAGCAGCACCCCCAGCGCCTCCACGTCCCCGGCCGGCACCAGTCCCACCAGTGCCCCGGCCGCCGCCCGCCGCACCTCCGGGTCGGGGTGCCCGCCCGCCGCGAGGAGTTCCGGTACGGCCGCCGGGTCCGCGCAGGCGCCGAGCGCGGTCACCGCCGACAGCGCGGGCTCCCGTCCGGGCGGGAGGCTCCCGGCGGCCAGCCGCCGCAGCACCGGCACCGCGCTCGCCGCGAAGCCGGGCAGCGCCCCGAGCACCCGCGCGCCCAGCGCCCGCCGCAGCGGGTCGCGGTGGGCGCACCAGCCGGCCGCCGCCACGAAGGTCTCCTCGTCGGCGCGGGCGGCGAGCGCGGCCACCGCCGTCGTCCAGTCGTCGAGCTCCGGGTCGCCGCCGGCCAGGGCCCGCCCGGCCAGCTCCTCGTGCGGGGCGGCCCGGCCGAGCGCCTCCTCCAGGAGGGTGGCGATGGCCGCGTGCCCGGTCTGCCGCTCGTCGCCGCGCCCCGGCCGGCCGTCCTCCCGCAGCAGTTCCACCACGACGGTGATCCCGCCGTCCTCCCGGACCCGCCGCACCACGGCCTCGTAGGTCTCCCCGCCGTCGTTCCCGGCGACCAGGCCGCGCCGGAGTTCGGCCGCGAGGTCGGCGCCGATCCACCGGCGGGCCTCGTCCAGCGCGGGTCCGGCCGCCCGCGCCCCGTGGTCGAGGAGCGCCCGGACGCAGCCGGTGGAGCCGCGCCGGGCCGCCGCGACCAGCGGGGCGAGCCCGTCGGGGCCGGGCCGGTCGGGGTCGGCGCCGTGCTCCAGGAGGGCCCGCACGGTCTCCGCGTGGCCGAGCCGGACCGCCCAGGCCAGCGCGGTGAAGCCGAACTCCTCCTCCTGGTCGGCCGGGGCGCCGGCGGCGAGGAGCGCCCGCACGGTCTCGGTGTCGCCGCCGCAGGCCGCCCCGCACAGCGGCAGGTCGCCGTCGTCCGGGCCGGAGGGGCGGCCGGGGTCGGCCCCGGCGGCGAGCAGCAGCCGGACGATGCCCGGCGCGTCCGCGACCGCCGCCTGGTACAGGGCGCTCTCGCCGTCGTCGTCCCGGGCGTCCGGGTCGGCCCCGGCGCGCAGCGCCCGGACGACGGCGTCCTCGTCCCGGTCCCCGACGGCCTCCCACAGCGTGTGCATGGACCGACCTTGACCCGCCGTCCGGTCCCGGCGCAAATCCCTTACGGGGCCGGTGGCGGGGCCGGGCGCGGCTCAGGTCTCGCACTCCAGGACGGTGCCGCACAGTCCGCAGCGGGCCCGCAGCCGCCGTCCGGCCGGGACGCGCAGCCGCTGCCCGCAGACCGGGCAGGGGAAGGCGACCGCGGTGGCGGGGGAGCCGCCGGTGAAGGCGTACGGGGCGCCGTCGGAGGCCCGGCCGCGGCGGCGCTCCCAGCCGTAGCGGCGCCGCTCGGCCCAGCCGGCGCCGGCCAGCGGGGGAGCGGCCGCCTCCCGCGCGGCCTCGGCCCGGCCGCGTACCCACGCCTCGTAGGCCACGGCGCTGGTGAACCACGGGGAGGGGTCCTCGCCGAAGAGGGCGGCCCGCTTGGCGAGCACGTGGCCGAACTCCTCCGGGGTGAGGTAGCCGAGCTTCTGGCTCTCGACGCCGTCGCGCCGGTAGGCGTCGAGCAGCAGCCACCCGGCGCCGAGGTAGGCGGCGGTGACGTCGGTGAGGATCTCGTTCTCCGCGGTGGTGGGCATGGCGAGGTCCAGGCGGTGCAGCAGGATGTGGGTGAGTTCGTGGGCGAGGGCCGCGCCGATGTCGGCGCGCCGGGTCCGGAAGCGGTCGTTGAGCTCGACGAAGTACTCGGGCCCCGGGCCGAGTTCGACGGCGGCGGCCTCCTCCATGCGGCGGAAGCCGACCACCAGGCGGACGTCGGGGATGCGGAGCTGTCCGACCAGGGCGCGGGCCACCCGCAGGGTGCCGAGGTGGAGGTCCTCGCCGTCGCCGAGGGCGACCTCGGCGGCGGTCACGCTGGCGGGGTGGCGGCGGATGCCGTCGGCGGAGACGCGGCGGTACAGCGCGGTCAGCGAGGCCCGTACGGCGGCGCGGTGCGGGAAGCCGTGGACGACACGGTCGGCCCCTTCGCGGTTCGGCATGCCGGATCCCCCTCTCCGTCAACTGTACGGTCCCCTCACCGGATCTGGCCGAAAAGGCTTCCTTGTGGCGGTCGCCGGGCGCTGTCCATAATCCGGACATGCCTTGACGGGCGCATGTCACGTACATGCCTCCCAGCCGTCAGGGCCGATCCCCCCACGAGAGAAGGCAGACACGTGCAGAAGAACCGACTCGTCCGTGCCCTGCAGAAGATGGCGGCGGCCGGCGCCGTCGCCCTCGCCGCCCTCAGCCTCCAGCCCGTCACCAGCGCCTCCGCCGCCCCCGCCCCCGTCGTCGGCGGCACCCGCGCCGCCCAGGGCGAGTTCCCCTGGATGGTCCGGCTCTCCATGGGCTGCGGCGGCTCCCTCATCAGCCCCCAGATCGTCCTCACCGCCGCCCACTGCGTCAGCGGCTCCGGCAACAACACCGGCATCACCGCCACCGCCGGCGTCGTGGACCTCCAGTCCTCCAGCGCCGTCAAGGTCCGCTCCACCAAGGTCCTCCAGGCCCCCGGCTACACCGGCAAGGGCAAGGACTGGGCCCTCATCAAGCTGGCCTCCCCCATCACCACGCTCCCCACCCTCAAGATCGCCGACACCACCGCCTACAACAGCGGCACCTTCACCATCGCCGGCTGGGGCGCGGCCCGCGAGGGCGGCGCCCAGCAGCGCTACCTCCTCAAGGCCACCGTGCCCTTCGTCTCCGACGCCTCCTGCCGGTCCGCCTACGGCAACGACCTCGTCCCCAGTGAGGAGATCTGCGCCGGCTACAGCCAGGGCGGCACCGACACCTGCCAGGGCGACTCCGGCGGCCCGATGTTCCGCAAGGACAGCGCCGGCGCCTGGATCCAGGTCGGCATCGTGAGCTGGGGCGAGGGCTGCGCCCGCGCCGGCTACCCGGGCGTCTACACCGAGGTCTCCACCTTCGCCGCCGCCATCAAGTCGGCGGCCGCCACGCTGTAGCGCCTTCCTCCCGTACGGCCCCGGAGCGCGGCACCGCGCCCCGGGGCCGTCCCGCGCCCGCCCCCTCCACGGCGGGAACGGGTCAGGCCAGCTCCACCCCCTCCGGCCCGCCGCCCCCCACCGCCGGCTCCACCTCCAGCACCCACACCTCGTTCGCGCCCTCCCGCAGCACCGGACCCGGCACGAACAGCCCCTCCTGCGGGCCCGCCGACGGCCAGGCCCGCCCCAGGCAGAAGCCGTTCACCCACACGAAGCACCGCCCCGCGCCCGGCAGCCGCAGCTCCGCGTCCCCCGCGCCCGACACCTCCACCACGGCCCGGTAGAGCCCGTGCCCGCCGCCCGCCGGGACCGCCCCGAACGGCACCCGGCCCACCGCCTCCGCCGTGAACGCGTCCAGCCGCAGCCCCCGGGCCCGCACCCCGTGCACGTACTGCCGCTCGTGCAGCAGCCCCCCGGTGAGCCCCTTCGGCTCGGCCAGCCGGGGCCCGTAGTTCACCCGCCCCAGCGACTCCACCCACAGCTCCACCACCGCCGGACCCGCCACCGGCTCCGGCAGCACCGCGTCCTCCTCGGCGAGCACCCCGGCGAAGACCCCGTCCACCCACACCTGCGCCCGGTCCCGCAGCCCCCGCACCGCCAGTGGATACGGCCGCCGGGGCCCCGGCACGGCGAAGCGGTAGCGCACCAGCCCCCGGTCCACGCCCAGCTCCTCGAACGAGGGCGGCGCCCCCGCCTCCGTCTCCGCCCCGCCCAGCTCCGCCAGGACCGCGCCGAGCGGCGCCCACCCCCCGAACTCCGCCCGCGCGCCCGCCGCCAGCACCGGCGGCGGCTCCGGGAGCGGCGGCAGCGGCCCCGCCGCGTACGGCGCGAGCACCTCCCGGAAGCGGTGGAACTTCTCCGTCGGCCGCCCCCGCTCGTCCACCGGCGCGTCGTAGTCGTACGAGGTCACCGTCGGCAGCAGCGCCCCGTCGTGCAGCTCCCCGGACCGGTTCGCGCCCGCCCAGCCGCCGAAGTTCGACCCGCCGTGCGCCATGTAGACGTTCACCGACGCCCCGCACTCCAGGACCTCCCGCAGCGCCCCGGCCGCGTCCGCCGCGTCCCGGCCCGCGTGCGCCGTCCCCCAGTGGTCGAACCAGCCGCACCAGAACTCCATGCACATCAGCGGCCCCGACGGCCGGTGCCGGCGCAGCGCCGCGAAGCCCTCCCGCGCCCCCGAGCCGAAGTTGGCCGTCGCCAGCACCCCCGGCACCGAACCGCCCGTCAGCATGTGGTCCTCCGGGCCGTCCGAGGTGAACAGCGGCACCGTCACCCCGCACTCCCGCAGCAGCCCCGCCAGCCACTCCAGATAGCGGGCGTCGCTCCCGTAACTCCCGTACTCGTTCTCCACCTGCACCATCAGCACCGGACCGCCCCGGTCCGCCTGCCGCGCCACCACCTGCGGCAGCAGCCGCCGGAACCACGCCTCCACCGGCGCCAGGAACTCCGGGTCCCGGGTCCGCACCCGCCGCCCCAGCGGCCCCGTCACCCAGTGCGGCAGCCCGCCGTTCTCCCACTCCGCGCAGATGTACGGCCCCGGCCGCACCAGCGCCCGCATCCCGGCCGCCGCCACCGCGTCCAGGAACCGCCCCAGCGCCTCCGGATCCGCGTACCGGCCGGGCTCCGGCTCGTGCAGGTTCCACGGCACGTACGTCTCCACGCACTCCAGGCCCATCGCCCGCAGCATCCCCAGCCGGTGCCCCCAGTGCCCCTCGTGCACCCGGAAGTAGTGCAGCGCCCCCGACAGCAGCCGCACCGGCCGCCCGTCCAGCAGAAAGTCCTCGTCACCCACAGCGAACGTGCTCATGACCCCACCCTCGCCCCCTGGCGGCGGACCGGTCCATGGACAAAGATCGTCGCAGCTTGGACCTTGGGAGGACGGGCCGATGCACCACACCTGGACGCGCTACCTCACGCCCGGCCCCGTCCACCACCGCCTCGGCCTCGTCTGCCTCGGCGTCGGCCTCCAGCACGGCACCCTGCCCGTCGTCGGCCCCCGCGTCCTCGGCCACCACGTCGCCGTCCTCGTCACCGCCGGCGGCGGCTGGTACGCCGGACCCGACGGCCGCCGCCACCCCGTCACCGCCCCCGCCCTGCTCTGGCTCACCCCCGGCGTCCCCCACCACTACGGCGCCGACCCCGCCACCGGCTGGGACGAGGCGTTCGTCGACTTCACCGGCCCCGCCACCGCCGCCTACGCCGAACTCGGCTGCATCGACGCCGACCGGCCCCTCGTCCCCCTCACCGACGCCGCCCCCGCCCGCGCCGTCGTCGCCCGCATCGCCCACGCCGCCCGGCACGGCAACCCGCTCCTGGAGATCGAGACCGCCGCCGCCGTCCACGAACTCCTCGTCGTCCTGCGCCGCACCCGCGCCGGCACCGGCCCCGCCCCCGGCACCGACCCCGTCCTCACCGGCCTCGCCCGCGACGCCTTCCGCCCCCTCACCGTCGCCGAACACGCCGCCCGCCACGGCCTCACCCCCGCCGCCCTGCGCGCCGCCGTCCACCGCGCCACCGGCCGGGGCCCCAAGGACTACCTGCTCACCGTCCGCCTCGACCGCGCCAAGGAACTCCTCGCCGCCACCGAACTCCCCGTCGCCGCCGTCGCCCGCCGCGTCGGCTACGACGACCCCGCCTACTTCTCCCGCCTCTTCACCCGCAGGGTCGGCACCGCCCCCGCCCGCTTCCGCACCGAGCGGGCCCGCCCCGCCCCCGGCGCCCCGGGCGGCGGCGTTCCGGGCGGCGGCGTTCCGGATCCCGAACACCCCCCGGCCCCGGCCGGGGAGTCCGTCTAAGCTCGCTGACCATGAGCGACACCAGGAACGACACCAGCGCCGCCCACGAAGAGAACCGCGAGGAAACCCCCGGAAAAGCCCCCGGAGGCACCGGCGGGAGCACCGGGATCGACCCCGCCGTCCGCGCCGACCTGACCCGGCTGCGCGAGTCCATCGACAACATCGACGCCGCCGTCGTCCACATGCTCGCCGAACGCTTCAAGTGCACCCAGCAGGTCGGCGTCCTCAAGGCCGAGCACCAGCTGCCGCCCGCCGACCCGGACCGCGAGGCCCGCCAGATCGCCCGGCTGCGCGAACTCGCCGAGAGCGCCCGCCTCGACCCGGCCTTCGCCGAGAAGCTCCTCAACTTCATCATCGCCGAGGTCATCCGCCACCACGAGACGATCGCGGACGGCGCCCGCTGATGGCCCGCGTCACGGTCTTCACCCTCGGAGGGACCATCTCCGCGCGAGGCGGTGACGCGGCCCGTCTGACCGGCCCCGAGGTCCTCGCCGCCCTCGGCGCCCCCGAGGACGTCGCCCTGCGCGACTTCCGCCGGCTGCCCTCCTCCTCCCTCACCCCCGAGGACCTCGCCGCCCTCGCCGCCGAGGTGAACGCCACCCTCGCCACCGGCTCCGGCGTGGTCGTCGTCCAGGGCACCGACACCCTGGAGGAGACCGCCTTCCTCCTCGACCTGCTCTGCCCCACCGACCGGGCCCCCGTCGCCGTCACCGGCGCCATGCGACGCGCCGACCTGCCCGGCGCCGACGGCCCCGCCAACCTCGCCGCCGCCCTCGCCGTCGCCGCCGACCCCGGCTGCCGGGGCCTCGGCGTCCTCGTCGTCCTCGCCGACGAGATCCACGCCGCCCGGCACGCCCGCAAGACCCACACCACCTCCGTCGCCACCTTCGCCTCGCCCGGCGCGGGCCCCCTCGGCACCGTCGTCGAGGGCGTCCCGCGCGTCCTGCTGCGGCCCGCCGTCCCCACCGCGTCCGGCCCGCTCTCGTACGACCCCGCCGTCCGGATCGCCCTCGTCACCCTGGTCCTCGGCGACCGGGGCGAACTCCTGACCGCCGTCGACGACCGCTTCCAGGGCCTCGTCGTCGCCGCCTTCGGCGCCGGCCACGCCCCCGCCCGGCTGGTCGAGCCGCTCGCCGCACTGGCCCGCCGCATCCCCGTCGTCCTCGCCTCCCGCACCGGCGCCGGCACCGGCCTCACCGCCACCTACCGGGGCCCCGGCTCCGAGTACGACCTCCTCCACCACGGCCTGATCCCGGCCGGCCCGCTCGACCCCGCCAAGGCCCGGCTGCTCCTCGCCGCCCTGGTCTCCAGCGGCGCCGCGGGACCCGACGGCTACGACCGCCCCCGCATCACCGCCGCCTTCGCCCACCTCGACGGCACCGGCCGCGCCTGACCCCCACCCCGCCCCCGCGCGGACGGAGCCGTACGGAAACACCCGTACAGCAGGAGTCGTACGGCTCCGAGCCGCCCCGCCCGCCCCCGGCCCCCCGCACCACCGCCCCCACCCGCACTCCCCTCACCACCCCCGGCCCCACCCCGGACCGCCGCCCCGGCCCGTGTTCGCCGGGCGCGTACCCGGCACCACCACGGGGCACCACCCCTGCCCGCCGACCGGACGATCGGGCAGCATAGGGCCCATGTCCGTACTGACGCGCGACGAAGCGCAGACCCGTG
This sequence comes from Streptomyces termitum, assembly GCF_014650175.1. Taxonomy (GTDB): domain Bacteria; phylum Actinomycetota; class Actinomycetes; order Streptomycetales; family Streptomycetaceae; genus Streptomyces; species Streptomyces termitum. The sequence goes on along the minus strand of NZ_BMUL01000006.1, from coordinate 213,244 downwards.
CCCAGCTCCTCGACGTCCACCACTACCGGGTGGACCTCGACCTCACCACCGGCGACGAGACCTTCGGCTCCACCAGCACCATCCGGTTCACCGCCCGCGCCGCCGGGGACACCTTCGTCGAGCTGAAGCCCGTCACCCTGCACTCCGCCGTCCTGGACGGACAGCCCCTCGACCCCGCCGCCCTGGACGGCAACCGGCTCCCGCTGAGCCTGGCCGAGGGCGAGCACGAGATCACCCTCACCACCACCATGCGCTACTCGCACACCGGCGAGGGCATGCACCGCTTCCTCGACCCCACCGACGGCGCCTCCTACACCTACACCCAGCTCTTCATGGAGGACGTCCAGCGCGTCTTCGCCGCCTTCGACCAGCCCGACCTCAAGGCCGTCTTCGAACTGGCCGTCACCGCCCCCGAGGGCTGGACCGTCCTCACCAACAGCGTCACCGAGCGCGGCGCGGACGGCCGCTGGACCTCCGCCCCCACCCAGCCGCTCTCCACCTACTTCGTCTGCGTCGCCGCCGGCCCCTGGCACTCGATCCGCACCGAGCACGCCGGGCTCCCCTTCGGCATCCACTGCCGCCGCTCCCTCGCCCCCCACCTCGACGCCGACGCCGACGAGATCATCGCCGTCACCAAGGCGTGCTTCGACCGCTTCCACGAGAAGTTCGACGAGCCCTACCCCTTCGACTCCTACGACCAGGCGTTCGTCCCCGAGTTCAACGCCGGCGCCATGGAGAACCCCGGCCTCGTCACCTTCCGCGACGAATTCGTCTTCCGCTCCGCCGTCACCGCCACCGAGCGGATGACCCGCGCCATGGTCATCGCCCACGAGATGGCCCACATGTGGTTCGGCGACCTCGTCACCCTCCGCTGGTGGGACGACATCTGGCTGAACGAGTCGTTCGCCGAGTACATGGGCTACCAGACCGTCAACGAAGCCTGCTCCGACCTCTTCGCCGACACCTGGATCGACTTCGGCGTCAGCCGCAAGGCATGGGGGTACGACGCCGACCAGCGCCCCTCCACCCACCCCGTCGCCCCCGACCCGCAGGCCGTCCCCGACACCGCCTCCGCCCTCCTCAACTTCGACGGCATCTCCTACGCCAAGGGCGCCTCCGCCCTGCGCCAACTCGTCGCCTGGCTCGGCGAGGAGGACTTCCTCGCCGGCATCAACATCCACTTCAAGCGGCACAAGTTCGGCAACGCCACCCTCGCCGACTTCATCGACAACCTCGCCGCCGCCACCGACCGCGACGTCCACGCCTGGGCCGAGCGCTGGCTGCGCACCACCGGCGTCGACACCCTCACCCCCCGCCTCACCGGCGAGGCCAACCGCTGGGAACTCTCCGTCGACCACGACGGCAGCCGCCCCCACCGCGTCCGCGCCGGCCTCTACGACCGCCGCCCCGACGGCGAACTCGCCCTGCGCGACAGCGTCCTCACCGACGTGCCGCAGCGGGAGCCGATCCACCTGACCGGCCCCCGCCCCGCCCTCGTCGTCCTCAACGACGGCGACCTCACCTACGCCAAGCTCCGCTTCGACGAGGTCTCCGAGGAGACCGCCCTGCGCGGCCTCTCCCGCATCCCCGACCCGCTCACCCGGGCCGTGGTGTGGAACAGCGCCCGCGACATGGTCCGCGACGGCGAACTCGCCCCCGCCGACTACCTCGAACTCGCCCTCGCCCACCTCACCGAGGAGACCGAACTCGGCATCGTCCAGGGCGTCCTGGCCTTCGCCCGGCAGCAGGTCGCCGACCGGTACGTCCCCGCCGGCCAGCGCCCCGCCGCCCTCGCCACCCTCCGCGAGATCGCCCGCGCCCTGCTCCGCCGCACCGAGGACGGCGAGGACCCCGGCCTGCGCCTCACCGCCGTCCGCACCCTCGTCGACAGCGCCACCACCCCCGACCAGATCGCCTCCTGGCTCGACGAGGGCACCGTCCACGGCGGCCCCGAACTCGACCCCGAGCTGCGCTGGCGCATCCTCGCCCGGCTCGCCGTCCTCGGCGCCACCGACGAGACCGCCATCGCCGCCGAACTGGACCGCGACCCCAGCGCCACCGGCCAGGAGGGCGCCGCCCGCTGCCGCGCCGCACTGCCCGACCCGGACGCCAAGGCCGCCGCCTGGGCCGCCATGTTCGACTCCGACGACCTGTCGAACTACCTCTTCACCGCCACCGCCCTCGGCTTCTGGCAGCCCGAACAGGCCGACCTGGTCCAGGAGTACGTCGAGCGCTTCTACCCGGCGGCCACCGCCCTCGGCGACCGGCGCGGCCCCGCCATGGCCGAGGCCGCCGGCCGGTACGCCTTCCCCGCCTACGCGGTCGACGCCGACGCCCTCGCCCGCGGCGAGCGGCACCTCGCGGACGACACCATGATCCCGGCCCTGCGCCGCAAGCTCGTCGACCAGCTCGACGACCTCGCCCGCGCCCTCCGCGTCCGCGAAGCCTGACCCCAGGACCCCGGCGGCGGCCCTGGACCGGGCCCGCCGCCCGGTCCCAGCCGGTGAGCGCGGCGTGCGGCAGGCGCGCCGCGCCCGCCGCCGGGCCACCGGCCGCCCCCGGCGGTCCGGCCTCCGCCCCGGCCGCCCGTCGGCGCGGACACGAGGAGACGGGGCACGCCGGCCGGCCTCCGAACGGTCCGGGGCCGGCGGCCCCCGGGGCGGCACCCCGGCGGGGCCCCGTCCCCCGTTCGGGTCACGTCGCCGCGCTCGCCGGACACGGCCCGGCCGCCCCCGGCACCCTGGCGACCATGCGCGCCGCACCACCACCCCCGCTCGCCGCCCGGCCCACCTCCCTCAGCCGCCTCCTCGGCATCGCCCTGGACGCCCTGCGCACCGGAGCGGAGGAACGCGGCGGCCCGCTCCCGGCCGGCGGCCCCCGGGCGGTCACCGCCCGGGTCCGCGACACCCTCGGCGCCGTCCTGCCCGAGACCGGCACCGGCCAGGACGAGGCCCTGCGCACCCTGGTCCACCTGCTCGCGGCGGGCGCCGCCGACCCCGCGCACCCGCTGTGCGCCGCCCACCTGCACACCCCGCCGCTGGCCGTCGCCGCCGCCGCCGACCTGGCCGCCGCCGCCCTCAACCCCTCCATGGACTCCTGGGACCAGGCCCCGGCCGCCTCCGCCCTGGAGGCGGAGGTCACCGCCGTCCTCGCCGCCGAGGTCTTCCCGGCCGCCGCCCGCCCCGACGCGCTCGTCACCACCGGCGGCACCGAGTCCAACCAACTCGCCCTGCTCCTCGCCCGGGAGCGGCTCGGCCCCGGCACCACCGTCGTCACCGGCGCCCACACCCACCACTCCGTGCGCCGCGCCGCCTGGCTCCTCGGCCTGCCCGCACCGCTCGTGCTGCCCGCCCCGCGCGGCGTCCTCGACCCCGGCGAGCTGGACCGGGCACTGGCCGCCGCCGACGGCCCGGTGCTGGCCGCCGCCACCGCCGGCACCACCGACGAGGGACTGATCGACCCGCTGCCCGAGCTCGCCGAGGTGTGCGAGCGGCACGGCACCGACCTCCACGTGGACGCCGCCTACGGCGGCCCGCTCCTCTTCAGCCGCGCCCACCGCCCCCTCCTCGACGGCCTCGACCGGGCCCGCACCGTCACCCTCGACCTGCACAAGCTGGGCTGGCAGCCGGTCGCCGCCGGACTCCTCGCGGTCCGCGACCCCGGCGACCTCGCCGCCCTCGCCCACACCGCCGACTACCTCAACGCCGACGACGACACCGAGGCCGGCCTGCCCGACCTCCTCGGCCGCTCGCTGCGCACCACCCGCCGCCCCGACGTCCTGAAGGCCGCCGTCACCCTGCGGGCGCTGGGCCGCTCCGGGCTCGGCGCCCTGGTCGACCTCTGCCTGGAGCGCGCCCGGGACCTGGCCGACCTGGTGGAGAAGGCCCCCGGCCTCGACCTGCGGGACCGGCCCGTCCTCACCACCGTCCTCTTCCGCCCGGCCGGCGCCGCCGACGAGGAGGTGGCGCGGATCCGCCGCACCCTCCTCGCCGACGGCCGGGCCGTCCTCGGCCGCGCGACGGCCGACGGCCGGCTCTGGCTCAAGGCCACCCTGCTCAACCCGCACACCACCCCCGACGACCTGGCCCAGCTCGTCACCCTCGTGGAAGGCAGCACGCACCGATGACCGGCACCACCCCCCAGCAGGACCTCGACCGCCCGCACGACCTGGTGGGCGTCGGCATCGGCCCGTTCAACCTCTCGCTCGCGGCCCTCGCCGACGGCGTCCCCGGCCCCCTCGCCGCCACCTTCTTCGAGCAGCGCCCGGCCTTCCACTGGCACCCGGGCCTGCTCATCGAGGGCGCCACCCTCCAGGTGCCGTTCCTCGCCGACCTGGTGACCCTCGCCGACCCGGCCAGCCGGTGGAGCTTCCTCAACTACCTGAAGGGCCGCGAGCGCCTCTTCCCCTTCTACTTCGCGGAGAGGTTCCACATCCAGCGGGCCGAGTACGACGCGTACTGCCGCTGGGCCGCCGAGCGGATCCCCGGCCTGCACTTCGGCCACCAGGTCGACTCGGTCCGCTGGAACCCCGAACGGCGCCTCTTCGAGGTCGACTTCACCCAGCTCGACCAGGACGGCGAGGCCGCCGCGCTGGGGCGCGCGTACACCCGGCACGTGGTGCTCGGCGTCGGCACCGAGCCGTACGTCCCCGAGCCGCTGCGCCCGCTGGCGCAGGCCCCCGGGGTGCCGGTGCTGCACTCCGCTGACTACTTGGCTCACCGGGAGGAGCTGCTCGCCGCCGGGCACGTCACGGTCATCGGCTCCGGGCAGTCCGGCGCCGAGGTCTTCCTCGACCTGCTGCGGGCCCGCCCGGCCGGGGCCGAGCGGATCACCTGGCTGACGCGGACCGAGGCGTTCGCGCCGATGGAGTACTCCAAGCTGGGCCTGGAGCACTTCACCCCCGACTACACCCGCTACTTCCACGGCCTGTCCGAGCAGGCGCGCGGCGAACTCCTGCCCGGCCAGTGGCAGTTGCACAAGGGGATCGACGCGGAGACGATCGCCGCCATCCACGACGAGCTGTACCGGCGGACCCTGCACGGCGGCTGGCCGGACGCCGTCCTGACCCCCGGGGTGCGGGTCCGCACGGCGGGCCGGGTGGCCACCACCCAGGTCGAGCTGCACCTGGAACACGTCCGGCAGGGCACCCGCTCCCGGCTCACCACGGACGCGGTGGTGCTCGCCACCGGCTACCGGGAGCGGCCGGTGGACCGGATGCTGGCCGGGCTCGACCCGTACCTGCGGCACGACGCGGAGGGCCGGGCGCGGATCGACGAGCACTACCGGCTGGTCCTCGACCCGTCCGTCACCGGCGCGGTCTTCGTGCAGAACGCCGAGCGGCACACCCACGGCGTCGGCGCCCCCGACCTGGGCCTGGCGGCCTGGCGCAGCGCGGTGATCCTGAACGCGGTCACCGGCAAGGAGCCGTACCCGCTGCCGCGCCGCACCGCCTTCACCAGCTTCGGCCTGGAAGCGCGAGAGGCGCCCGGCATCCCGGCCCAGGGCCGGAAGCTGACGCCTCTCGTCCAGCAGTAGGGGGGCCGTGCCTAGAAGACCGGCACGCCGTCCCGGGTCAGCTTCCAGTCCGCGGAGGCGAAGCGGGCCGGGTCGATGGTGCCCTGGGCCTGCACCCACTGGATGATGGTGGTGCGGATCTCCTCGGAGTTCGCCCACAGCTGCTCGGCCCTGGCGACGTGCGGGAAGGCGCCGCCGCCGCTGGCGCGGTAGTTGTTCACGGCGAGGACGAACTTCGCGGCCGGGTCGATCGGGCTGCCCCCGAAGGACAGGCCGGTGATGCGGGAGCCGACCGGCTTGGCGATGTCGATGTCGTAGGTGAGGCCGGAGACGGCGTCGTAGTTGTAGTCCGGGGTGTTCTCCGCGTTGGTGAGCTTCGCGGTGTCGACGGGGGCACCCGCCGGGGTCTGGACGTAGTACTTCGCCGAGTACTCCAGGTACTCCTTGAGCTGGGCGCCCGTCATCAGGCGGGCCTCCAGGGTGTTCTCGAAGGGGTAGAGGCCGGCGGCGTCCTTGATGGTGATCCGGCCGGCCGGGAAGCTGGCGGTGCGGGAGAAGCAGGACGCCTGGGAGAGCACCGGCAGGGCGGCGTGGGCGCCGCCCGCGAGGGCCGCCTTCACGGTCTCGACCTGGACGACGTTGATCAGGTCGATGATCGGCTCGTCCTTCCACGGCGCGTCGGCCGTGGTCATGGCGGCGGTGGAGGTGCCGATGGCCTGGTTGACGTAGGCGACGACCTCGCGGTGCTCGGCGGCGAGCATCCCGGTGACGGCCGGGTCCTCCTCGACGGTGTTCGAGTTGAGGACGCGGGCGCCGGCCTTCTCGACGGTCCAGCGGCCCTTCTCCCAGACCAGGTCGAAGTCGAAGAGGGTGAGGCGCTGGCCCCACTTCAGCGGCTCGGAGAGGACGACCTCCTTGCCGGTCTCCTTGTTGGTCACCCGGTACTCGGGGATCTCGGTGTGGGCGTGGCCGACGAGGATCGCGTCGATGCCGGGGACCTGCTCGGCGACGAGGGCGGCGGCGTTCTCGACGTAGGGGAGCTGGTCGCCCCAGGAGGAGGTGCCGCTGGAGCCGGAGTGGGCGGAGACGATGACGACGTTGGCGCCCATGGAGCGCAGCTTCGGCACCCACTTCGCGGCCTGCTCCTCCAGGCCGGGGAAGACCATCTTGCCGGTGACGTTGGCCTTGTCCCAGATGGCGATGCCGGGGTTGGTGAGGCCGAGGACGGCGACCCGGACGTCCCGGCCCCGCGGGGTGCGCAGCCGGTGGATGCTGTACGGGGCGAAGGCCGGGCGCAGCGTCTTCGCGTCGAGCGCGTTGGCGCCGAGCAGCGGGAAGTCGCACTGCTCCTCGAAGCGGCGCAGGACCGGGATGCCGTAGTTGAACTCGTGGTTGCCGAGGGCGGCGGCGTCGTAGCCGATGGCGTTCATGGCCCGCGCCATCGGGTGGACCGGGCCGCCGGTCTTCGTGATCGGGTCGACCTTGGCGTAGTAGTACGAGAGCTGGGTGCCCTGGATGGTGTCGCCGGCGTCGATGAGGAGGGTGTTGCCGCGGCCCTTCTCGGCGCGGACCTTCTTGACCAGGGTGGAGATCTTGGCGAGGCCGACGTCGTTGTGGGCCTTGTCGTCGAACTCCTTGTCCGTGAAGTAGTCCCAGTTGAAGACGTTGCCGTGCAGGTCGGTGGTGCCCATGACGGTGAAGGAGTACCGCTTGGCCGGCTTGGGGCGGGGGGCGGGCGCGGCCGCGGCGGGGGTGGTGGCCCCGGCGGCGAGGGCGGCCCCGGCTCCGAGGGCTGCGGAGCTCTCCAGGAACGTCCGGCGGTTCAGCGGCATGTGTGTACTCCTTGGTTCGTTCGGCGCCGGCTTGTGGCACAACGCGCGTAGATTCTGGCTCACGTGCCTCCCGGGGAACAGCCCTTTCGGGTTACGGAGTGGGAAAGTGTTCGTATGCCATCGATCTCGGTGCCGGGCGGCTCCGGCGCGCCGGAGGGGGTGCGCGGGGGCGTGCGGGGGGCGTGTCCGCACTGCGGGACGGGTCGCCGGAGGGGGCGGAAAACGCTCATCGGAGCAGTGCTCCGCACAGATTCATGTCTTGTCAACAAGCTTTCACGGAAAGGTTGTTGAGTAGTCATGCGCGGCCTCTCGGCTACTGGGTGGTAGCCCCTAGGCTCGCCTCATGCGCCGAGCGAAAATCGTTTGTACCCTGGGGCCCGCCACCGAAACATACGACCAGATCAAGGCATTGATCGAGGCCGGGATGGACGTGGCCCGACTCAACCTCAGCCACGGCGGCTACGCCGAGCACGAGGAGCGTTACCGGCACGTCCGCAAGGCGGCCGACGAGACCGGCCGCAGCGTGGGCGTCCTCGCCGACCTTCAAGGCCCGAAGATCCGCCTCGGCCGTTTCCGCGAAGGCCCCGTACTCCTTGAACGCGGCGACGAGTTCACCATCACCGTCGAGCCGATGGAGGGCGACCGCCACATCTGCGGCACCACCTACCCGGGCCTCGCCGAGGACGTCACCGCCGGCGAGCGCATCCTCGTCGACGACGGCCGGGTCACCCTGGAGGTCACCGCCGTGGACGGCCCCCGGGTGCGCACCCGGGTCGTCGAGGGCGGCATGGTCTCCGACCACAAGGGGCTCAACCTGCCGGGCGTCGCGGTCTCCGTCCCGGCGCTCTCCGAGAAGGACGTCGAGGATCTCCGCTGGGCGCTGCGCACCGGCGCCGACGTCATCGCGCTCTCCTTCGTCCGCTCCGCCCGGGACGTCGAGCCCGTCCACCGGATCATGGACGAGGAGGGCCGCCGCCTCCCGGTCATCGCCAAGATCGAGAAGCCGCAGGCGGTCGAGAACATCGAGGAGATCGTCGCCGCCTTCGACGGCATCATGGTCGCCCGCGGCGACCTCGGCGTCGAGATGCCGCTGGAGCAGGTGCCGATCGTCCAGAAGCGCGCCGTCAAGCTCGCCAAGCGGAACGCCAAGCCGGTCATCGTCGCCACCCAGATGCTCGACTCGATGATCGACAACTCCCGGCCGACCCGCGCCGAGGCGTCCGACGTGGCCAACGCGGTCATCGACGGCACCGACGCCGTGATGCTCTCCGGCGAGACCAGCGTCGGCCGCCACCCGATCGAGACGGTCCGCACCATGAGCCGGATCGTCGAGGCCGCCGAGGAGGACGTCCTCGCCAAGGGGCTGCCGCCGCTGACCGAGCGGAGCAAGCCGCGCACCCAGGGCGGCGCGGTGGCACGGGCCGCCGCCGAGATGGGCGACTTCCTGGAGGCCAAGTTCCTGGTCGCCTTCACCCAGTCCGGCGACACCGTCCGGCGCCTCTCGCGCTACCGCTCGCCGATCCCGCTGCTGGCCTTCACCCCGGACCCGGCGACCCGCTCGCAGCTCAACCTGACGTGGGGCGTGGAGACCTTCCTCGGCCCGCGGGTGGACTCCACCGACGCGATGGTCGCCCAGGTGGACGAGGAGCTGCTGCGCATCGGGCGCTGCGAGAGGGGCGACGTCGTGGTGATCACGGCGGGCTCCCCGCCCGGCGTCTCGGGCTCCACGAACCTGGTCCGCGTCCACCACATCGGAGAACCGCTGTCCTAGCCGTCGGGGCCGCGAGCACGGCCCCGACGGGTCGCCCTCACGCCCTCCGGACGCGAAGGCGTACCAAACTGAACCCCGCCACCGGCACCTGGGTGGCGGGGTCCTCGCACATCCGCTGACCGAGGAGCGTGAACTGACGGGGCGGCACACGGAGCCCGCGCAGGCGTCGTCAGTACTTGGGACCCACATGGACGTCCAGCAGGGCGACGGCCTCGCGCCGCGCCACGGAGACGTCCTGCGCCCCCGTCGCACGGCGCCTGCTCCGCCAGGGCGCGCCGAGCCGGTCCAGCGCATCGGTGTACAGCCGCACGATGTCGTCCGACGCGTTGGTGAAGAAGTAGCGGGGGTACTCGTAACGCTTCGTGCGGCCACCGATCGTCTTCTCCGTCCAATTGACGATCCGCGAACCGTCGGAGTGGATCAGCCCCCGGACGAAGTCCCCGGGGCGGGAATCGACGACCTCCCGCTGCCAGTCTTCGAGGGCGATGCGGCGCTCGTGCTTCCTGCCGGGGCCGTGCTGCGGAAAGAGACAGGGGAGGTGCTTGGAATACACCTTGAGGTCGTGGCATCCGGTTCTCCGGATCCAACAGGTCGCGTTGCCCGGAAACACCGCGTGCAGGGACGTCCGGGCTTCTCGCTGCAGACCGGGCCACGCGTCGTCCAGGCTGATCTGCAGGCTCGGGGTCCTGCGCTGCCGGGGCAGGCTGATGTGACCGTCGCCGAGATAGAGCCCGAGGAGGTACGCGTACGCCCGCACGTCGAGCTCGCGGCCGTCGCATCGCGGGCAGGCGGCGGTCCTTCTGCCCGGAGCCTCTCCGCGCCGCGCCCGGTCCACGTGCTTCCAGTAGCCGATCGTGCCCAGAGGGACGTCGAGACGGCGCGCCACGTCCGCGTTCCCGGTGCCGTCCCGCAGCAGGGTGAGCGCCCGGCGGCGTGTTTCGATGTCGTGCATGCGACTGAGCGTCGTCGCCGTGCCCGGGTTGCGGAGTGCGCACGCCCGGACTTCACACGCGCGGGCGACGGATTCGCGTCGATCGGTTTTTGGCAATCGCAGGAAAGTGCCCCAGGTGGGATTCGAACCCACACTGTCCGCTGTTTGAGAGCGGCCTCTCTGACCAATTGGAGTACTGGGGCCTTGGAAACCAAGGGTGGCGTAGCCCCCTGCGGATCACCACCTTACAGGAGGTGGGTAGGCTCATGGGGAGCTGTATCCGCCTCGGAACGAGGCCATGGAACGAGGAGCCCGAGTGACCGCCCCCGAGTCGCCCCAGCCCGCCGACGACGCCGACGCGTCCCACGTCCCGCCGCTGACCACCCGTGTCGTCATCGCCGAGGACGAGGCGCTCATCCGCCTCGATCTCAAAGAGATGCTGGAGGAGGAGGGGTACACCGTCGTGGGGGAGGCGGGCGACGGCGCCACGGCCGTCGAGCTGGCCCGCGAGCACCGCCCCGACCTGGTCATCCTCGACGTGAAGATGCCCGTCCTCGACGGCATCTCCGCCGCCGAGAAGATCGCCGGCGAGTCCATCGCCCCGGTCCTCATGCTCACCGCCTTCTCCCAGCGCGACCTCGTCGAGCGGGCCCGCGACGCCGGCGCCATGGCCTACCTGGTCAAGCCCTTCAGCAAGAGCGACGTGGTGCCCGCCATCGAGATGGCCGTCTCCCGCTTCGCCGAGCTGCGCGCCCTGGAGCAGGAGGTCGCCGACCTCAGCCAGCGCCTGGAGACCCGCAAGCTGGTCGACCGGGCCAAGTCGGTCCTCCAGACCCAGTACGGCCTGACCGAGCCCGCCGCCTTCCGCTGGATCCAGAAGACCTCCATGGACCGCCGCATGTCCATGCAGCAGGTCGCCGAGGCCGTCATCGAGGACGCCGAGGAGAAGAAGGCCGCGAAGGGGCAGTAGCCCGTACCGGTACGGCGGAAGGCCCGCCCCGCGCGACGCGGGGCGGGCCTTCCTCGTGGCCGTGCGGCGGCTCAGTCCTCGCCGAGGTACGCCTTGCGGACCGACTCGTCGTGCAGCAGGTCCCGGCCCGTGCCCGAGAGCACGATCTTGCCGATCTCCAGCACGTGGCCGTGGTCGGCCAGCGCGAGCGCGGCCTGGGCGTTCTGCTCGACGAGCAGGATCGTGGTGCCCTGGGCCTTCAGTTCGGCGATGGTCGCCATGATCTTCTGCATCATGATCGGCGAGAGGCCCATGGAGGGCTCGTCCAGCATGAGCAGCTTGGGCTGGGACATCAGTGCCCGGCCCATCGCGAGCATCTGCTGCTCGCCGCCGGAGAGCGTGCCGGCCGCCTGCTTGCGACGCTCGCCCAGGATCGGGAAGAGGTCGTAGGAGCGCTGCACGTCCTTGGCGATCCCGGCGGAGTCCTTCCGGAGGAAGGCGCCGAGGAGCAGGTTCTCCTCGATCGACATACGCGGGAAGATGTGCCGCCCCTCGGGGGAGTGGGCGAGACCCAGCGAGACGATCTTGTGCGCGGGGATCTTGCGGAGGGACTTGCCCTCGAACTTGATCTGGCCGCCGACCGGCTTGAGGAGCCCGGAGAGGGTCCGCAGGGTGGTGGTCTTCCCGGCGCCGTTGGTGCCGATGAGGGTGACGACCTCGCCCGCCTCCACGGAGAAGGAGACGCCCTTGACGGCCTCGATCTTTCCGTAGGCGACGCGCAGGTCCTCGACTTCGAGCAGTGCGGTCATGCGTCGTTCTCCTTGCCCGCAGCGGCGTCCTTCGGGGCGTCCGCCGTGTCCGCCGGGGTGTCGTCCTCGGCCGGGGCCTCGGAGGCCGGAGCCTCGTCGGCGCCGTCCTCGCCGGAGCCGTCCTCGTCCGCCGGGGCCTCGGCGGTCTCGGCGGCGGCGTCGGTTTCGGCGGCCCCGTCGGTCTTCGCAGGGGCGGCCGGGGTCTCGTCGATCGGCTCGCCGAGGTAGGCGGCGATGACCCGCTCGTCGCTCTGGACGGTCTGGCTGTCGCCCTCGATGAGCTTCTGGCCCTGCACGAGGACGGCGACCCGGTCGCACAGGTTGAAGATGAAGCGCATGTCGTGCTCGATGACGAGCACGGCGACGCCCATGTCCCGGATGGCGAAGATGAGTTCCTCGGCCGCCCGGGTCTCCTGCGGGTTCATGCCGGCCGTCGGCTCGTCGAGCAGGATCAGGCCCGGGTCGCTGGCGAGCGCGCGGGCGATCTCCAGCTTGCGCTGCTCGCCGTACGGCAGGTTCTTGGCGAGGTGCTGCGCCTTGTCCTGGAGGCCGATGAACTCCAGGAGCTCCATGGCCCGCTGGGACGCCTCGGCCTCGGCCCGGCGGAAGCCGGGCAGCCGGAGCAGCGCGGACCACAGGCCCTGCTTCATCCGGGTGTGGCGGCCGACGAGGACGTTCTCCAGGACGGTCATGTTGCCGAAGAGGCGGATGTTCTGGAAGGTACGGGCGATGCCGGCGTCGGTGACCTTGAAGGAGGTCGGCGGCAGCACCGTGCCCTTGTACCGGACCTCGCCCTCGGTGGGCACGTACAGGCCGGTCAGGCAGTTGAAGAAGGTGGTCTTGCCGGCGCCGTTGGGGCCGATGAGACCGACGATCTCGCCGCTGTTGACGGTGAGGTCGACGCCGCGGACGGCGGTGAGGCCGCCGAAGCGCATGGTGACCCCGCGCGCGTCGAGCACGGTCTCGCGGGCGGCCGGCGCGGCGGGGGCCCCGGCCTTGTTCGTGGTGGTCGTCATGGTTCAGGCACCTGCCTTGGCGAGCGCGTCCGGCGTCTCGTCCTTCTCGTGGAACTCCAGCTGGCGGCGCCGGTCGGCGATCATGCCCTCCGGGCGGAAGCGCATGAGCAGGATCAGCGCGACGCCGAAGGCGAGGAGCTGGTACTCGCCCATGAACTGGAGCTTGTTCGGGATGAGGAAGAGCAGCGCGGCACCGACCAGGGGGCCGCTCATGGTGCCCATGCCGCCGAGGACGACGGCCGCGAGCAGGAAGGCGGAGTTGGGCGGGATGGGACCGGCGAAGAGGTACTGCTCCGGCGTCACCGTGTAGGTGACGTGGGCCTGCACGGTGCCGGCCAGGCCGGCCAGCGAGGCGCCGAGCGCGAAGGCGATCAGCTTGACCCGGAAGCCGTTGATGCCCATGGCGAGCGCGGCGGTCTCGTCCTCGCGGATGGCGACCCAGGCGCGGCCGATGCGGGAGTCGCCGCTGCGCCGGAAGACCAGCACGACGACCGCCATGATCAGCAGCATCAGGAAGAAGTAGTTGGCGAAGCGGCCGATGGTGAACCCGGCGATCACGTGCTCGGCGCCGAAGTCGAAGCCGAAGATGTTCAGGTTCGGGATGGACGCGATGCCGTTGGAGCCGTTGGTGATGTCCGGGCCGGAGGTGCCGTCCGTGTTGTTCACCGCGATGCGGAAGATCTCGCCGAAGCCGAGGGTCACGATGGCGAGGTAGTCGCCGCGCAGCCGCAGGGTCGGGGCGCCGATCAGGACGCCGAAGACCAGCGAGGCCGCCGCGCCGACCAGGACCGCCGCCCAGAAGGGCAGGTGCAGGCCGAAGGGCGAGGTCGGGGCGCCGGAGACCAGGGCGGCGGCGTAGGCGCCGACGCCGAGGAAGGCGACGTAACCGAGGTCGAGGAGACCGGCGAGGCCGACCACGATGTTCAGGCCCAGGGCGACCGTGGCGAAGATCAGGATGTAGACGCCGAGCGTCGCGTACTGGTCGTCGGTCTGGGTGAAGGGGAAGAGGGCCGCGGCGATGAACGCGCCGGCGATCGAGAGGTTCTGGTGCTTGCCGGTGAGCGAGGTGGCCTGCTGGACCAGCCCCGACTTGCTGACTGCGGCGAAGCCGAGACCGGTCGTGATCAGGAAGCCGAGGAACAGCTCGTCGTACTCGGTGCCCACGCCGTAGGTGAAGATGCCGAGCGCCACGGCGAGGACGCCGGTGATGATCAGGATCTCGACCGAGGAGTGCATCGACGGCAGCTTGCGCGCCGGGCCGGTGGCGAAGGACGCCTTGAAGGTGGCCCAGCCGTTGCCGCAGCGGTGCTTGAAGCGGTCCCAGCCGGTGTCCTCCGGGTCCAGCGGCAGCAGCTTCGGCCGGGTGAACGGCAGGCCGAGGGCGCCGACGAGGCCCAGCAGGGTGGCGACCGCGACGACCGCGCCGCCGGGCTCCAGGTTGATCGGGCCGCCGAGCTCGACGCTGATCGCGCCGACGGTGAACCAGGCGGTGGCGAAGGACGCGAGGGCGGCGAGCCGCAGGGCCGCGTCGGCGCCGGCCGGGGTCAGCCAGCGAGTGCCCTTGACGCCGTACGAGGAGAGCGCGAACAGCGTGGTGAGCGCGCCGAGCACCAGGACCTGGAGCTGGAGGCCGCCCGGGTAGCCGTAGACCGTGAGGTCGCCGGGGAAGGCGGGGGTCCACGTCCAGGAGAGGAAGCAGCTGGCGACCGTGAGGACGGCGCCGGTCAGGGTGAGCGCGCGGGCGGCCTTCGGCGGCAGGAAGCCGATGAGGCCGGTGCCGCCGGCCGGCGCGGCCGGTGCCTTCCCGGGCGCCTGGGGGTTCTCGGAGATGGTGGTCATGGTGCTCACGCCCTGTCCGCGACGCGCTCGCCGAGCAGACCCTGGGGCCGGGCGAGGAGTACGACGATGAGGAGTACGAAGGCCCAGACGTCGGCCCAGGACTGGCCGCCGAGCTGGCTCATGCCCGGGATGTGGCTGATGTACGCCGTCGCCATGGTCTCGGCGACACCGAGGACGACTCCGCCGATCATGGCGCCGTAGATGTTGCCGATGCCGCCGAGGACGGCGGCGGTGAACGCCTTGAGGCCGAGGAGGAAGCCCATCTTGTAGTCGACGACGCCGTACTTGAGGCCGTACGCGACCGCGCCGACGGCGGCGAAGGCGGCACCGAGGGCGAAGGCGATCACGATGATCCGGTCGGTGTTGACGCCCATGAGCTTCGCGGTGTCCGGGTCCTGCGCGGTGGCCTGCATGCCGCGGCCGGTGCGGGTCCGCATCACGAAGAAGGCGAGGAAGGCCATGCAGACCGGGGCGGCGATCAGCAGGAAGACGTCGCCGGTCTGGATGGTGACCGGGCCGAGCTCGATGGGGCCGCCGGGGATCTGCGGGAAGGTCCGGGCGGACTTCGCCTCCGGGTACAGCGACCAGACGGCCTGCTGGAGGGCGAGCGAGAGACCGATGGCGGTGATCAGCGGAGCGAGACGAGGGCCCCCGCGCAGCGGGCGGTAGGCCAGGCGTTCCGCTCCGACGGCTATCGTCGTGGCGACGAGCACGGCACCGATGATCATGAGGGGCAGCGCGATCCAGAGGGTCGTGCCGCCGGGCAGGATCAGCCAGACCGTGAGGGCGCCGAAGCCGCCGGTCATGAAGATCTCGCCGTGGGCGAAGTTGATGAGCTGGACGATGCCGTAGACCATCGTGTAGCCGACGGCGACCAGCCCGTACATGGATCCCAGTAGCAGGCCGTTGACCAGCTGCTGCGGCAGTTCGTTCACCGCATTGTCCTCCGAGACTTTCGACGGATGTGACACCGCGCGGGGCGCCTGGTGCGGCCCCCCGCGCGATGTAGGTGGTGCTGAGTGGTGCGAGCGGGACCGGTGATCAGCCGCCGAAGGTGCCGGACTCGACCGGGGCGTAGGCGCCGTTCTTGACCGTGTAGACGGTGAGCTGCTTGTTGGTGGTGTCACCGAACTCGTCGAAGGAGACCTTGCCGGTCACACCGTCGAAGGAGACGGACTGCATGGCCTCGACGACCTTGGCGCGGGCGTCGTCGGGCAGCTTGCCGCCGTTGCCGTCGACGACCTTCTTGACGGCCTCGATGATCGACCAGGTCGAGTCGTAGGAGTAGCCGCCGTACGCCTCGTACGCCTCCTTGTAGCCGCCGTTCTTGTAGTTCGCCAGGAACTCCTTGGCGGACGGCAGGCTCTCGATCGGCGAACCGACGGAGGTCGCGATGTCGCCCTCGGCCGCGGCCGCGCCGGCGAGCTTCACGTACTCGGGGCTGTAGAGCGCGTCACCGCCGACGACGGTGACCTTCGCGCCGGCCTCCTTGATCTGCTTGGCCAGCGGGCCGGCGGCCGGGTACTCGCCACCGTAGTAGACGACGTCGGCGCCGGAGCTCTTCACCTTGGTCGCGACCGCGGAGAAGTCCTTGGTGTCGGGGTTGACGTGCTCGGTGCCGATGACCTTGCCGCCGAGCTTCTCGAACTCGCCCTTGAAGGTGCCCGCGAGGCCGGCGCCGTAGGTCTTCTTGTCGTCGATGATGAAGGCCTTGGTCTTCTTGGCCTTGTTGAAGACGTACTGCGCGGCGAACGGGCCCTGGATGGCGTCCGTGGTGGCCGTGCGGAAGTACGACGCGTAGGAGCGCTTCTTGTCACCGGTGGCCCAGTTCGGGCCCTGGGACAGCGACGGGTTGGTGTTGGCCGGGGAGACCTCGACCAGCTTCGCGTCGTCGAAGACCTTCTGCATCGACTCGGCGACGGAGGAGTTCAGCGGGCCGACCACGCCGAGGATGGACTTGTCGGCGACCAGCTTGGTGGCGTTCTGCTGGCCGGAGGAAGGCTGGCCCTGGTCGTCGAGGGCGACCAGCTTGAAGGTGACGCCCTTGACGTACTCCTTCTTGTTGGCCGTCTGGACCGCGAGGTCGGCGGAGTTCTTGATGCCGAGGCCGAGGGCCGACAGCTCGCCGGTGAGCGGGGCGTCGAGACCGATGGTGACGGTCACGCCACCGCTCGCGCCGCCGTCACTGCCGCCCTTGTCGTCGCGCGAACCGCAGGCGGTGAGGGTGAGTGCTCCCGCGGTGACCGCAGTGGTGAGTATGAGCAACGAACGGTTTCGCACGAAGGTTCCTTTCCCAGGCGCGGCCCCCTCTGCTGAGGCGGTGCCGTGGAGCTGCGGAGCAAGAGGTGCCGTATGAACGCCGGGCCGTACTGAGGTTGGTACGAGGCCGTGCAGTAGGACGCGCCCGGCGGCGCGGTGACTGGCCGTGACTCTAAGCGCAGGTGGGGAGGGTCGGGGAGCGGCGGGGGAAGGATGTGACTGTCTTGTTATGCCGACGGGTGGAGGAGGCCCCGTCGCGCCGGGCGAATCTGGTCATAGCGGCGTGTAACACGGTGTTCACATCGTGAGAACGCCCAGTTCCGCTAAGGGGCTTGAGGGAATCTTGGTACTGACGGGGAACTTCGCCGGGTCTCCGGATATCGGACAGGGGGTCCGAACTGAGCGGACGGATGTCAAGCCTCGGCACTCGACGGCGGAACCCGGGACTGATTACACATGGTGACGAAAGTGAAGGCCGGGGGAGGGGTCGGCCGTGGCGCCGGACGGCCGGAAGTGACCGCCTTCGAACGTGTCTACGAGGAAAGGGAGTTGGGAGGGGCTGGCGTGAAAGCGGCACAGGCGTGCGGAAGTTGGGACACGGGGGGTGAGCACCCCCGGAACGCCGAAGGGGCGGTACGCGCCTGCGTACCGCCCCTTTCCGGCCTTTCTCCACCGGGTATCCGGACAATCGCCGCCCCGGTGCCCCGCCGCCCCGGCCGCCCCTCGGTCTGGCCCCGGTCGCCCCCGCCGGTCCCCGGTCGTGCTCCGGCTTGCGCTCAGGTCGCCCCCGCCGGCCCGGTCGTGCCCGGACCGCGTCGTGACCGTGCTCCGTCGGGCCCTCCGGCTCTCCGGCCGTGCGGTGTCCGGCCGTTCGGCGCCCGCCGGTCCGGAGCCCGGCGGCCGGCCGATCCGGCAGCGGTCGGTCCGGTGCCCGGCCGGTCCGGCGGCGGTCGGCTCGGCGGCGGCCGATTCGGCGGCCGGTCCGGTGTCCGGCTTCCGCCCGCCCGGCCGTGGGTCAGGCGCTCTCGGTCCGTCCGCCCTGCGGCAGGCTCTCCGCGTCCTTCGGGCCGATCTCGCGCAGCATGCACGTCAGCCGCGCCGAGCACACCCGGCGACCCTCCTCGTCACTGATGACGATCTCGTACGTCGCCGTCGACCGCCCGCGGTGCACCGGGGTCGCCACGCCGGTCACCAGACCGCTGCGCGCGCCCCGGTGGTGGGTGCAGTTGAGGTCCACGCCCACCGCGATCTTCGACGCCCCGCCGTGCAGCATGGCGCCGACCGACCCGAGGGTCTCCGCGAGCACCGCCGACGCGCCGCCGTGCAGCAGCCCGTACGGCTGGGTGTTGCCCTCCACCGGCAGGGTGCCGACGACCCGCTCCGCCGACGCCTCCACGATCCGGACCCCCATCCGGTTCCCCAGGTGCCCGGCGGAGAAGAGGGCCGGCAGATCCACGCCGAGCGCGGCGTACTCGTCGACGACCCCCTGCGGGAACTTCACCTGCTGCTGCTCGTCACCCATGCCCGGCTCCGTTCGTCCTCGTACGGCTGCTTCTGCGTACGGCTGTCGATTTCCCCCGCCCGTGCGGCTGAGCAAGCGCTTAGGCGGAGGGTGCCGGTGATTCTTCCAGACGCACGACCACGGACTTGCTCGCGGGGGTGTTGCTCACGTCGGCCGTCGACTCCAGCGGCACCAGCACGTTCGTCTCCGGGTAGTACGCCGCCGCGCAGCCCCGGGCCGTCGGATAGCGCACCACCCGGAAGCCGGGCGCCCGCCGCTCGGTGCCGTCCGTCCACTCGCTCACCAGATCCACGTACGCCCCGTCGGCCAGCCCGCGCGCCTCGGCGTCCTCCGGATGGACGAGCACCACCCGGCGCCCGCCCCGGATCCCCCGGTAGCGGTCGTCCAGGCCGTAGATCGTGGTGTTGTACTGGTCGTGCGAGCGCAGCGTCTGGAGCAGCAGCCGCCCCTCCGGCACCCGGGGGTACTCCACCGGCGCCGCCGTGAAGTTCGCCTTCCCGGTCTTCGTCGGGAAGCGCCGCTCGTCGCGCGGCGCGTGCGGCAGCGCGAAACCGCCCGGACTCGCCGCCAGCCGCGCGTTGAAGTCCTCGAAACCGGGCACCACGCGCGCGATCCGGTCCCGCACCGCCGCGTAGTCCGCCTCGAACTCCTCCCACGGCGTCGCCGAGTCCGCGCCCAGCACCGCCCGCGCCATCCGCGCCACGATCGCCGGCTCGGAGAGCAGGTGCGGACCCGCCGGCGGCAGGTTGCCGCGCGAGGCGTGCACCAGGCCCATCGAGTCCTCGACCGTCACGAACTGCCGCCCGCCGCGCTGCACGTCCTTGTCGGTGCGGCCCAGCGTCGGCAGGATCAGCGCCCGCCGGCCGGTCACCGCGTGCGAGCGGTTCAGTTTCGTTGACACGTGCACGGTCAGCCGCGCCCGGCGCATCGCCGCCTCGGTGACCTCGGTGTCCGGGGTCGCGCCGACGAAGTTGCCGCCCATCGCGAAGAAGACCTTCGCCTCGCCGTCCCGCAGCGCCTGGATCGAGCGCACCACGTCGAAGCCGTGGTGGCGCGGCGAGACGATCCCGAACTCCTTGTCCAGCGCGTCCAGGAAGGCCGGCGCGGGGCGCTCGAAGATGCCCATGGTCCGGTCGCCCTGCACGTTCGAATGGCCGCGCACCGGGCACACGCCCGCGCCCGGCCGCCCGATGTTCCCCCGCAGCAGGAGCAGGTTCACCACCTCGCGGATCGTCGGCACCGAGTGCTTGTGCTGGGTCAGGCCCATCGCCCAGCAGACGATCGTCCGCTCCGAGGCCAGCACCATCTCCAGGGCCCGCCCGATCTCCTCCCGGGACAGCCCGGTCGCGGCCAGGGTCTCCGCCCAGTCCGCCTCCCCGGCCGCCGCCGCGAACTCCTCGAAGCCGTGCGTGTGCTCCCGTACGAACTCCTCGTCGACCGCGCCCGGGGTCTCCAGGACCAGCTTGTTCAGCAGCCGGAAGAGGGCCTGGTCGCCGCCGATCCGGATCTGGAGGAAGAGGTCGGTGAGCGCCGCGCCCCGCAGCATGCCCTTCGCGGTCTGCGGGTTCTTGAACCGCTCCAGGCCCGCCTCCGGCAGCGGGTTCACCGAGATGATCCGCGCCCCGGCCGCCTTCGCCCGCTCCAGCGCCGACAGCATCCGGGGGTGGTTGGTGCCGGGGTTCTGCCCCGCCACGATGATCAGGTCGGCCCGGTGCAGGTCCTCCAGGGAGACGCTGCCCTTGCCGACGCCGATGGTCTCCGTCAGCGCCGAGCCCGACGACTCGTGACACATGTTCGAACAGTCCGGCAGGTTGTTGGTGCCGAACTCGCGGGCGAAGAGCTGGAACAGGAACGCCGCCTCGTTGCTCGTCCGCCCCGAGGTGTAGAACAGCGCCTCGTCGGGCGAGGAGAGCGCCGTCAGCTCCTCCGCGATGATCGCGAAGGCCCGCTCCCAGGTCACCGGCTCGTACCGGTCCCCGCCCTCCGGCAGCAGCACCGGCTCCGTGATCCGCCCCTGCTGCCCCAGCCAGTACCCGCTGCGCTCCGCCAGCTCCGCCACCGGATGCGCGGCGAAGAAGGCCGGCGTCACCCGCCGCAGCGTCGCCTCCTCGGCGACCGCCTTCGCCCCGTTCTCGCAGAACTCGGCGACGTGCCGCCGGTCGCCCTCCGGCCAGGCGCACCCGGGGCAGTCGAAGCCGTCCTTCTGGTTCACCTTCAGCAGTGTCCGCGCCGTGCGCACCGACCCCATCTGCTCCCGGGCGATCCGCAGGGTGTGCCCCACCGCGGGCAGCCCGGCCGCGGCGTGCTGCGGCGGCGTGACCTGCGGTGCGTCCTGGACCGGGTCGCCGGCCGGCGGCTTGCTGACCATCGCGCTCTCCCTTGAGCGGTGAACCTGAGGGGTACGCCTCCGATCCTGTCACGCGCCACCGACAGCGGGCACCCCGCCCGGAGCGGGACGGGAATGTCGGCGGTCCGTGGCAGGATCGTCACCGTGGCCGAGACAGCAGCGAAGAAGACGCAGATGACCGAAGAGAACCGCCCGCGCCTGCTCCTCATGGACGGGCACTCCCTGGCGTACCGGGCGTTCTTCGCACTGCCCGTGGAGAACTTCACCACCGCGACCGGGCAGCCCACCAACGCGATCTACGGATTCGCCTCCATGCTGGCGAACACGCTCCGCGACGAGGCGCCCACGCACTTCGCCGTCGCCTTCGACGTGTCCCGCCGGACCTGGCGGTCCGAGGAGTTCCCCGAGTACAAGGCGAACCGCTCCAAGACCCCCGACGAGTTCAAGGGCCAGGTCGAGCTGATCGGCGAGCTCCTCGACGCCATGCACGCGCCCCGGTTCGCCGTCGAGGGCTTCGAGGCGGACGACATCATCGCCACCCTCGCCACCCAGGCCGAGGCGGCCGGGTTCGACGTCCTCATCGTCACCGGCGACCGGGACTCCTTCCAGCTCGTCACCGAGCACACCACCGTGCTCTACCCCACCAAGGGCGTCTCCGAGCTGACCCGCTTCACCCCGGAGAAGGTCCAGGAGAAGTACGGCCTCACCCCCTCGCAGTACCCCGACTTCGCGGCCCTGCGCGGCGACCCGTCGGACAACCTTCCCGGCATCCCCAAGGTCGGCGAGAAGACCGCCGCCAAGTGGATCAACCAGTTCGGTTCCTTCGCCGAGCTGGTCGAGCGCGCCGACGAGGTCAAGGGCGTCGCCGGGCAGAACCTCCGCGACCACCTGGACGCCGTCAAGCTCAACCGCGTCCTCACCGAGATGGTCCGGGACGTCGAGCTGCCGAAGACCGTCGCCGAGCTGGCCCGCGAGCCGTACGACCGCCAGGCCCTCACCCTGGTCCTCGACACCCTGGAGATCCGCAACCCCTCGCTGCGCGAGCGGCTCCTCGCCGTCGACCCCGGCGCCGCCCAGGAGGCCGAGGCCGCCCCCGCCCCCGGCGTCGAACTCGACTTCACCGTGCTCGGCTCCGGCGAACTCGCCCCCTGGCTCGCCGCCCACGGCGACCGGCCCCTCGGTGTCGCCACCGTCGACACCTGGGCGCTGGGCACCGGCAGCGTTTCCGAGGTCGCCCTCGCGGGCGCCGGCGGCGAGGCCGCCTGGTTCGACCCCAGCGAGCTCGACGAGGCCGACGAGCGGGCCTGGGCCGCCTGGATCGCCGACCCCGACCGCCCCAAGGTCCTGCACAACGCCAAGGGCGCCATGCGGGTCTTCCCCGAGCACGGCTGGACCGTCGGCGGCGTCACCATGGACACCGCCCTCGCCGCCTACCTGGTCAAGCCCGGCCGCCGCTCCTTCGCCCTCGACGCGCTCTCCCTGGAGTACCTCGGCCGCGAGCTGGCCCCCGCCGCCGCCACCGAGGGCCAGCTCGCCTTCGGCGCCGAGGACCACGCCGAGGCCGAGGCCCTGATGAGCCAGGCCCGCGCCGTCCTCGACCTCGCCGCCGCCTTCGAGACCCGGCTCGAAGAGGTCGGCGCACGCGACCTCCTGCACCAGGTCGAGCTGCCCACCTCCGCCCTCCTCGCCCGCCTGGAGCGGCACGGCATCGCCGCCGACCGCGACCACCTGGAGGCGATGGAGCAGCAGTTCGCCGGGGCCGTGCAGCAGGCCGTCAAGGAGGCCCACGCCTCCGTCGGCCACGAGTTCAACCTCGGCTCGCCCAAGCAGCTCCAGGAGGTCTTCTTCGGCGAGCTGAACCTGCCGAAGACCAAGAAGACCAAGACCGGCTACACCACCGACGCCGACGCGCTCGCCTGGCTGGCCGGCCAGACCGAGCACGAACTCCCGGTGATCATGCTCCGGCACCGCGAGCAGGCCCGGCTCCGCTCCACCGTCGAGGGCCTGATCAAGACCGTCGCCGCCGACGGCCGCATCCACACCACCTTCAGCCAGACCGTCGCCGCCACCGGCCGCCTCTCCTCCACCGACCCCAACCTGCAGAACGTGCCGGTGCGCACCGACGAGGGCCGCGCCATCCGGCACGGCTTCGTCGTCGGCGAGGGCTTCGAGTCCCTCATGACCGCCGACTACAGCCAGATCGAACTGCGGGTCATGGCCCACCTCTCCGAGGACGAGGGCCTCATCGAGGCGTTCACCTCCGGCGAGGACCTGCACACCACCGTCGCCTCCCAGGTCTTCGGCGTCGAGCGGTCCGCCGTCGACGCCGAGATGCGCCGCAAGATCAAGGCCATGTCGTACGGCCTGGCCTACGGGCTCTCCGCCTTCGGCCTCTCGCAGCAGCTGAACATCGACCCGGCCGAGGCCCGCGGTCTGATGGACACCTACTTCGAGCGCTTCGGCGGCGTCCGCGACTACCTGCACCGGGTCGTCGAGGAGGCCCGCGCCACTGGCTACACCGAGACCATGCTCGGCCGCCGCCGCTACCTGCCGGACCTCAACAGCGACAACCGCCAGCGCCGCGAGGCCGCCGAGCGGATGGCGCTCAACGCCCCCATCCAGGGCACCGCCGCCGACATCGTCAAGATCGCGATGCTGGGCGTCGACCGGGCGCTCACCGAGGCCGGCCTCGGCTCCCGGATGCTCCTCCAGGTCCACGACGAAATCGTCCTGGAGATCGCGCCGGGCGAGCGCGAGCGCGTCGAGGCCCTGGTCCGCGAGCAGATGTCGGCCGCCGCCGACCTGCGCGCCCCGCTCGACGTCTCCGTCGGCGTCGGCCCCGACTGGGACTCCGCCGCCCACTGACGCACACCCGAGGCCCGTTCCCTCCCGTCCCCTGTCTCTATGCTATAGGGGACCGGAGGGAACGGGCCCCCGGCGTCTCCCCTCAGCCCCCGGAACCGGGCGCGCGCCGCGCGGAGGAGGACACGGGCGATGCCGGTACGGGGGAGGGCGCCGGTACGGGCACCGGCGTCCGCCACCGCAGCCGGGCCGCCGTCCCGTACAGCAGCAGTCCCGCGAAGAGGCCCGCGCCCGCGCCGAAGCAGGCGGTCGGGACGATGTCGAGCGGGGTCTCGATCCGGCTCCAGCCCCAGTACGCCGCCCACCGCAGCACCCGGTGCGCGACCCCGGCCAGGACGCAGCCCCCGATCAGCAGCACCGCCGCCCGGCGGCCCCGGCGGCCCGGCACCGGCACCCCGGCGGGCGTCCCCGGCACGTCCGGCACGGACCGCAGCGCCCGCAGCCCGAACCACCCCAGCAGCCCGAGCGCCAGCGCCGAACCCCCGTACTGCGCGTACTGGTAGACGGGGAAGCCGCCCACCACCTCCGCCAGGAACGGCAGCGTCCGCGTCCCCCAGCGGTCGATGTGGGTGAAGGTGTCCCAGACGAGGTGCGTGGCCGCGCCGAGCGCCGCCGAGACCGCGAACCGGACCGCGAGCGCCACCGGCCGCCCGTCCCGCCACGGCCGCCCGCGCAGCACCCCGTGCACCCGCCCGCGCCACCGCCGGGGCAGCAGCCCCACCAGCGGCTCGCGGACCGTCAGCCAGAGCCCCACCAGCACCGCCGCGATGAGCACGTCGACGGTGACCAGCCCCACGGGGGAGTGGGTCACGTCGCCGAACTCCATCGCCCCCGGCACGGCCGTCGCCGCGAAGTAGGTGAGGTCGGGGGAGAAACTGCCCGCGACGAGGGCCGAGGCGACGAACGGGCCGCGCGCGGTCCCGTCCCGCCGCAGCGCGGGCAGCACGGCGGCGGCATGGCTCAGGGTGAAGGGCACGGAACGGAACCTCCCGGTCGTACGGATCGACGGCCCGCGTGCGCATCGACGGCCCGAGTGCAAGAGGCGCCGCACCCCCGGCGCGGTTCCCCCGCGGACCGCCCGACGGTTTCCGGACATGCGGAGTGCGGTGTTCCGTCTCGGGCCGCCGGGAGGCCGAGGGGTGACGAAAGCGTGAAACCCGGTCGTCCTGCGGTGTCTCGTGATACGGACATCGCGTAGGGTCGCCTGAGCCACGCGCGGGGAGCGTGCGGCCGACGTCGAATGGGGAGGGCACCGGTATGGCAGCGCAATTCGGCCGCCGACTGCGCAGGGGCGCCACGAGCGGAGCGATCGTGGCCGCGGCGGTCGCGGCACTGGCCGCCTCGCAGGGACCGGGGGCGATATCCCCGCCCCCCGCCGACAACCTCAGCGGCGACCGGGCCATCGGCACCGGCGACGCCACGACCCCGCCCGGCGGGGACGGCGGCTCGGCGACGGGTGACTCGCCCTACTACACCGACCTGCCGCCGCTGAACCCGCCGAACGTGACCGGCCTGCCCCTCCAGCCCCAGACGCCGATCGTCACCGGCCCCGCCGCGGCCGGCATACCCGCGACCGTGCTGGACGCCTACCGCCGCGCCGAGCAGTCGATCCGCGCCTCCGACCCCGCCTGCAACCTGCCCTGGCAACTCCTCGCCGGCATCGGCAAGGTGGAGTCCGGCCAGGCGAGCGGCGGCCGCGTCGACGGCAACGGCACCACCTACACCAAGATCCTCGGCCCGGTCCTCAACGGCGCCGGCTTCGCCAGGATCACCGACACCGACGGCGGCCTCCACGACGGCGACCGGGTCCACGACCGCGCCGTCGGCCCGATGCAGTTCATCCCGTCCACCTGGGCCTCCTGGGGCCAGGACGGCAACGGCGACGGGAAGAAGGACCCCAACAACATCTACGACGCCGCCCAGGCCGCGGGCATGTACCTGTGCGCCGGTGACCGGAACCTGGCCATCAAGGCCGACCTCGACCGGGCGATCCTCAGCTACAACCGCTCCACCGAGTACCTGAACACCGTCCTCTCCTGGTTCGACTACTACAAGCGCGGCACCCACACGATCCCGGACGGCACCGGCCAGCTCCCGGTCGACCGCAGCGACCGGCCCCGCCCCGGCGTCCCGCTGAACCCGACCCCCGCCCCGCCCTCCCCGACCCCGGGCCGGCCCTCCCCGACCACACCGTCGAAGCCCGCCCCCGGAGAGACCCGCCCGCCGGCCACCAAGCCGCCCGAGGTCCCCGCGACCCTCAAGGTGGCCTCCCTCAAGGCCGGCACGGCGAAGCTGACCGCGACCGCCGGCGGCGCCTTCGCCGAGACCGCCGCCGTCACCGCCCTCGACGCCGCGGGCCGCCCGGTCGCCGGCGTCAGCGTCCTCTTCGAGATCACCGGCACCGCGGACTCCCGCTTCGCGGGCGGCGCCGCCAAGGTCACCGTCACCTCGGACGCGAAGGGCCTCGCCAAGGCCCCCGCGCTCACGGCGGGCGAGAAGACCGGCGACTTCACCATCCGCGCCACCGTCCCCGGCCGCGCCAACCTGCCGGCCGCCGAACTGCGGGCGACCGTCGACGTCCGCAAGGCCGACGCCCTCACCCGCCTCGGCGACGGCGCGCTGACCGCCGAGACCGGCGCCGCCTACCAGGGCGCCATCCAGGCCGAGGCCCGCCTCGACGGCGCACTCGCCCCCGGCGTGGACGTCACCGCGGTGGTCAGCGACTCGGAGACCTCCTCCGAGGCCAGCGCCGACGGCCCCTTCTTCAAGAAGGACGCGGCGGGCAACCCCGTCCGCACCCAGGTCCTCCAGGCCGACGACAAGGGCGTCGTCTCCCTCGACGCCCTCGTCGCGGGCGCCAAGGCCGGTACCTACGTGCTGTGGCTCACCGCGCCCGGCGGCGGCACCCTCAAGCTGACGCTCACCGTCACCGAGCCGACGCCGCCCACCACGCCGCCGACCACACCCCCGACGACCCCGCCGGCGACCACGGAGCCCTCCCCGGAGCCCACCGCCTCGAAGTCCCCTTCGACGGCCCCCACGACCGCTCCCACGGCCACGGCCTCGCCGTCCGCCTCCGCGGCGCCCTCCCCGTCCGCGTCGCCGTCCGCCTCCCCGTCGGCCAAGACCTCCGCGAGCCCCTCGCCGTCCGCCTGACCCGCACCCCTCTCCCTCACGCCGCCCCCGCGCCGTCCCCCTCCGGGACGCCGGGGGCGGCGCGCGTTCCGTCCCGTCCCCGGCGCCGGTTGTTCCCGCTCCGGAACTGTTCTCATCTCACGGTCGCGTTGCTACGGTGCCCCAGCCCTGACGACCCATCAGATCACCTTCCGGGAGGCCGACATGCGCGCCCTCGTCGCCGTCGCCATCGGACTGGCGGCCGCCTTGTGCGTCGTCCTGCTCTTCGCCCTGGTCGAACTGCCGCCCGAAGGCCCCACCTCGCCGCGGCCCCTGCTCACCACCGATCCCGGTCCCAGGAAGTAGGGAGCCCCCGTGCGCCGCCGAGCCAGCCTCGTCCTCCTCTCCGTCGCGGTCTTCCTCGCCGCCATGGCCCCCACCCTGCGCTGGTACGTCTTCCCCCGGGTGGCCAAGGTCCCGTCGAACGAGTACCAGGTGGTGGCCCTGGAGGCCCGCCCCGCCACCCTCCTCGACTACAGCACCCTCAAGGCCCGCGAGGTCGAGAAGATCACGATCGTCCAGACCCTCAAGGGCAACGTCGAGGAGTCGAAGCGGATCGAGCGCGGCACCGACCGCGACGTCGTCGTCTGGGACGCCCTCTCCTACGTCATGGGCCCCGACGGCAAGATGGTCTCCAAGATCCCCGAGAGGTACGTCTTCGACGCCCACAGTCAGGAACCCGTGAACGTCCCCGGCGCGACGGTCGACGGCGACCGGGTCACCCGCGAGGGCATCGAGTTCAAGTGGCCCTTCTTCACCGAGAAGCGCGACTACCTCTACTTCGACGCCCAGACCCGCACCTCCGCCCCCATCCACTACGCCGGCACCCGCACCTTCCGCGGCCTGGAGGTCTACTACTTCGAGCAGACCATCCCCTGGACCCAGGTGCCGATGCCCAAGACGATGCCGATCGAGGGCATCACCCCCGAACTCATCGCCTCCACCGGCCTCACCCGCTGGTACACCACCAAGCGGATGTTCTGGGTGGACCCCGTCACCGGCGCCCCCGTCAACGGCGAGGAGGTCCACCGGGAGGAACTCCGCGGCGCCAAGGCCCTGATGGGAACCGACACCGTCACCGTCTTCGCCGGCCACGTGAAGATGCGCGAGGACTTCATCGCCTCCACCGTCGACCTGGTCTCCGCCAACCGCGTCGGCGTCCTCCTCCTCGCCTCCTACCTCCCCTGGTCCTTCGCCGTCCTCGCCCTGCTCCTCCTCGCCCTCGCGCTCTGGCTGGAGCACCGCTCCCGCCGCCCCGCACCCGCATCCGCCCCTGGAGCGGGCCCCGGCCCGAGGCCCGCCCCCGAGCCCGTCACCCCTCCCGTCTGAGCCGCGCGCTCGTGTGCCGGGTCGGCGCCGCCGCCGAAGGATCCTCCGGCCACGGATGCTTCGGATACCGCCCCCGCAGCTCCGCCCGCACCCCCCGGTAGCCGTCCCGCCAGAACGAAGCCAGGTCGGCGGTGACCGCCGCCGGCCGCCCGGCGGGGGAGAGCAGGTGCACCAGCACCGGCACCCCCGCCACCCGCGGCGTCTCGGCCAGCCCGAACATCTCCTGGAGCTTCACCGCCAGCACCGGCCGCCCCTCCCCGTACGCCACCCGGATCCGCGACCCGCTCGGCACCTCGATCCGCTCCGGCGCCAGCTCGTCGAGCCGCCCCGCCTCGCCCGACGCCCACGGCAGCAACCGCCGCAGGGCCTCCCCGGCCCCGATCCGCCCCAGATCGGCCCGCCGGACCGCCCGCGACAGCTCCGGCTCCAGCCACTCCCCGGCCCGCTCCACCAGCGCCTCCTCCGAGACGTCCGGCCACGCCCCGCCGACCGCCCCGTGCAGGAAGGCCAGCCGCTCGCGCAGCTCCACCGCCTCCCGTCCCCACCGCAGCAGCCCCGTCCCCTCCCGCCGCAAACCGTCGAGCAGCGCCTCCCGCACCAGCGCCGGATCCGCCTTCGCCCCCAGCGGACGCACCGTCAGCTCCACCGCGCCCAGCCGCTCCACCGACCGCGCGACCACGTCGCCGTCCTCCCAGCACACCTCCTCGCCCGACCGGAGCAGATGCCCCGCCGCCCGCCGCGCCACGGCCTCGTCCACCACCGCCGCCAGCCGCACCCGTGCCGTCGCGTCCCGGGCCGTCCGGTCCGCCACCGCCACCGCGAGCCACGGCGCCGTCCGCAGCCCCGACCCCTCCGCGAGCCGCGCCCCGCTCCCCGACACCATCAGGTGCCCACCCCGCTCCCGCGCCCGCGCCACCCGCTCCGGGAACGCCAGCGCCGTCACCACCCCCGCCACCCGGTCCTCCCCTCCACCACCCGCCGCCGGGCCCCCGCCCTCCGCCCGGCCGGAAGCGCCCGGACCGTCCTCCGCCACCGAGGCCGCCGCCCGCTCCAGCCGGCGGACCTCCGCCCGCCAGCGCGCCCCGTAGGCGTCCCCGCCCCGGCGCGCCGCGCGCCACGCGGCCGCCAGATCGTCCCCGTACTCCCGGGGCGGCTCCTCGCTCAGCAGCGCCACCACCTCCGCCGCCCGCCGCGCCCCGACCTCGGCCGCCCCGTCCAGCAGGGCCCGCCCCAGCCGCGGATGCACCCCGAGCCGGGCCATCCGCGTGCCGCGCCCGGTCACCCGCCCCGCGCCGTCCACCGCGCCGACCGCTTCCAGCACTCCGCGCGCCGCCGCCAGCGCCCCGGCCGGCGGCGGGTCGAGCAGCGCCAGGCCCTCCGTCGACGGATCGCCCCAGCAGGCCGCCCGCAGCGCGAAGTCCGTGAGGTCCGCGATCCGGATCTCCGGCGCGGGGAACCGGGCCCGGCCGCTCTCCTCCGCCTCCGACCAGCACCGGTACACCGTCCCCGGCGCCTCGCGCCCCGAACGGCCCGCCCGCTGGGTCGCGGCCGCCGCCGACACCGGCACCGTCGCCAGCGAGCCCAGCCCCCGGGCGTGGTCCATGCGCGGCTCCCGGGCCAGCCCGGCGTCCACCACGACCCGTACCCCGGGCACCGTCAGACTCGACTCCGCCACCGACGTGGACAGCACCACCCGCCGCCCGCCCGCTCCGGAGCCCCGCAGCACCGCGTCCTGCACCGCCGCCGGAGCCCGCCCGTGCAGTTGGAGCACCTCGGCGTCCACCCCGTCGAGCAGCCCCGCCGTCCGCGCGATCTCCCCGGTGCCCGGCAGGAAGCACAGGACGTCGCCCTCGTGCCGCGTCAGCGCCTCCCGGACCGTCGCCGCCACGTGCCGCAGCAGCGCGGGATCCACCCAGGTGCCGTGCGCGGGCCGGACCCCCGACGGCGGCGGGGCGTACCGCACCGCGAAGCCGTGCCCCTCGCCCTCGCTGCGCACCACCGGGGCCGGCCCGCCGCCCTCCTGCGCGGTCAGCAGCCGCGCCCACGCCTCCGCGTCGCTGGTCGCCGAAGCCGCGACCAGCGCCAGCTCCGGCCGCAGCGCGGCCCGTACGTCCACCAGGAAGGCCAGCGCCGTGTCGGCGTCCAGGTGCCGCTCGTGGCACTCGTCGAGCAGGACCGCGTCCACCCCCGCCAGTTCCGGATCGCGCTGGAGCCGCTGGAGCAGGACGCCCGTCGTCACCACCTCGACCCGCGTCGCGGGCCCGGCCCGCCGCTCCCCGCGCACGGAGAAGCCGACCGACCCGCCGACCTCCTCGCCCAGCAGCCACGCCATCCGCGCCGCCGCAGCCCGCACCGCCATCCGGCGCGGCTCGGCCACCAGCACCCGGCGCCCGGCCCCGTCCCCTATGAGCCCCGCCAGCGCCAGGGGCACCAGTGTGGTCTTGCCGGTGCCGGGCGGCGCGTGCAGCACCGCCGTGCCGCGCTCGTCGAGCGCGGCCAGCAGCTCCGGAACGGCATGGCGGACGGGAAGCAGGTCGAGTACGTCGTGTCGGATCACGCACTCAGTCTCGTACGAGCGGCGAAAAGGGCGGGCCCGGTTGTCCACAGGCCCGCCCTTAAGTAGGACTGTCGGACTTTCCCCGACCTTCCTTACCGTTCCCGGCTCAGTCCTCGCGCTCGCAGACGAAGATCGCCGTGCCGGGGATCAGGTTCCCCCGCAGCGGGGACCAGCCGCCCCACTCCTGGCCGTTCCACGCCGGCCACTCCGGCTCGACCAGGTCCAGCAGTCGGAAGCCGCCGGCCACCACGTCCCGCACCCGGTCGCCGAGCGTCCGGTGGTGCTCCACGTACACCGCCCGCCCCTCCGCGTCCTGCTCGACGTAGGGCGTGCGGTCGAAGTAGGAGGCCGCGACCGACAGTCCCTCCGGGCCCGGCTCGTCCGGGAAGGCCCAGCGGATCGGGTGCGTCACCGAGAACACCCAGCGCCCGCCCGGCCGCAGCACCCGCCGCACCTCGCGGAAGACCCGCACCGGATCGGCCACGAACGGCACCGCCCCGTAGGCGGAGCAGGCCAGGTCGAAGGAGCCGTCGCGGAACGGCAGCGCCCCGGCGTCCGCCTCCACCAGCGGCACCTCCCCGCCGATCCGCAGCGCGTGCTGGAGCTGCCGGTGCGACAGGTCGAGGGCCACCGGCCGGGCGCCCCGCGCCGCGAGCCAGCGCGAGCACTGCGCGGCGCCCGCCCCGATCTCCAGGACGTCGAGCCCCTTCAGCCCCGCCGCCGGTCCGAGCAGTCCCGCCTCGGCCTCGTCCAGCCCCTCCGGTCCCCAGACGAAGCGGTCGTCGCCGAGGAAGGAGCCGTGGTCGTGCTGGTACTCGTCCGCGTTCCGGTCCCACCAGCCCCGGCTGGCCCGACTGCTCTCCGCGTCCCCCGCGTCACGCCGGGTCGCCTCCGCCTCGTCGGGGTTCGATCCGAAGCGGTCTTCCCGCCCGTGGTCTTGTCCGTGGTCTTGGTTCATCTCGCCCGTCGATGTAGTTTGCGCTCAGTGCCGCGGGACGGCGGACGCCCGCCGTCGGCGCGCGGACGGCCCCCGATGGTGCCGGGTGTGCGTGGTTCCGCCCCGGCTGTGCGCTTCGCGCATTGACCCTGTCCGGCCGCCCCCGTATGCTAAAGGTTGCGCTGCGGGCCTGCGCGCCTCAGACGGAGCAGGCCGCGCTCGCATCTGTTGTATGTCCCCTCGGTTTTCGAGGCCCTTCCCGGTTCCCGGGAGAGGGGCTTCCTTGGCTGTCCGGCTTCTTCAGCTGCGATACGGGCTCTCGGCGTAGCAGTACCTACGACTTCAATGTCCGTACCGGAGCCCTTTCCCACATGACGAGCAGCACCGAGACCACCGCCACCACCCCGCAGGTTGCGGTCAACGACATCGGTAACGAGGAAGCCTTCCTCGCCGCGATCGACGAGACGATCAAGTACTTCAACGACGGCGACATCGTCGACGGCGTCATCGTGAAGGTCGACCGGGACGAGGTCCTGCTCGACATCGGTTACAAGACCGAAGGTGTCATCCCGAGCCGCGAGCTCTCGATCAAGCACGACGTCGACCCGAACGAGGTCGTCAAGGTCGGCGACGAGATCGAGGCCCTGGTTCTCCAGAAGGAGGACAAGGAAGGCCGCCTGATCCTCTCGAAGAAGCGTGCCCAGTACGAGCGCGCCTGGGGCACCATCGAGAAGATCAAGGAAGAGGACGGCATCGTCACCGGTACCGTCATCGAGGTCGTCAAGGGTGGTCTCATCCTCGACATCGGCCTCCGCGGCTTCCTCCCGGCCTCCCTGGTCGAGATGCGTCGCGTCCGCGACCTCCAGCCCTACGTGGGCAAGGAGCTCGAGGCGAAGATCATCGAGCTGGACAAGAACCGCAACAACGTGGTCCTGTCCCGCCGCGCCTGGCTGGAGCAGACCCAGTCCGAGGTCCGCCAGACCTTCCTCACGACCCTCCAGAAGGGTCAGGTCCGCTCCGGCGTCGTCTCCTCGATCGTCAACTTCGGTGCCTTCGTGGACCTGGGCGGCGTCGACGGCCTCGTGCACGTCTCCGAGCTGTCCTGGAAGCACATCGACCACCCGTCCGAGGTCGTCGAGGTCGGCCAGGAGGTCACCGTCGAGGTTCTCGACGTGGACATGGACCGCGAGCGCGTCTCCCTGTCGCTGAAGGCGACCCAGGAGGACCCGTGGCAGCAGTTCGCCCGGACCCACCAGATCGGTCAGGTCGTCCCGGGTAAGGTCACCAAGCTGGTTCCGTTCGGTGCGTTCGTCCGCGTGGACGAGGGCATCGAGGGTCTGGTCCACATCTCCGAGCTGGCCGAGCGCCACGTGGAGATCCCGGAGCAGGTCGTCCAGGTCAACGACGAGATCTTCGTCAAGGTCATCGACATCGACCTCGAGCGTCGCCGGATCTCGCTGTCCCTGAAGCAGGCCAACGAGTCCTTCGGTGCCGACCCGGCGTCGGTCGAGTTCGACCCGACCCTGTACGGCATGGCCGCGTCCTACGACGACCAGGGCAACTACATCTACCCCGAGGGCTTCGACCCCGAGACCAACGACTGGCTCGAGGGCTACGAGACCCAGCGCGAGGCGTGGGAGGCCCAGTACGCCGAGGCGCAGGCTCGCTTCGAGCAGCACCAGGCGCAGGTCATCAAGTCCCGCGAGGCCGACGAGGCCGCCGCTGCCGAGGGCGCTGCCGCCCCGGTCGCCGGCAACGCTGGTGCGGGCATCTCGGGTGGCTCCTACTCCTCGGAGTCGGACGACACGGCCGGCGCCCTGGCGTCGGACGAGGCCCTCGCCGCCCTGCGCGAGAAGCTCGCCGGCGGCCAGAGCTGAACAGGCTCACCGCTGAGCGGCGCTAGTCGCTAGCACAACCGGGGCCCGCTCCCTCCCGGGGGAGCGGGCCCCGGTCGCGTTTCCGGACGCGGAACCGCGCCCCGCCCCCTCCCGTACCGGCAGAGCCCCCAGGGCCCGCCCGGGGAAAGACCGGAGAAAGACTGGAGAAAGACCGGAGAAAGACCCGCGGAAAGCCCCCGCCGGGAATGACCTTGCCCCCGGGGCTGTTCTCCTGGAGGACGCGAGGAGGAGCGGTAACCGTGCTTGATCCCCAGGATTTGTACGAATGGGACCAGAAGGGTCTGGCCGTGGTCGACCTGGCCCTGGCGCAGGAGTCGGCCGGGCTGGTCATGCTCTACCACTTCGAGGGATACATCGACGCGGGGGAGACCGGCGAGCAGATCGTCGACCGGGTCCTCGACACCCTGCCCCACCAGGTCGTCGCTCGCTTCGACCACGACCGGCTGGTGGACTACCGCGCCCGCCGGCCCCTGCTGACCTTCCGGCGCGACCGCTGGACCGCCTACGACATCCCGGCCATCGAGGTCCGCCTCGTCCAGGACGCCACCGGCGCGCCCTTCCTGCTCCTCTCCGGCCCCGAGCCGGACGTCGAGTGGGAGCGCTTCGCCGCCGCCGTCGGCCAGATCGTCGAACGGCTCGGCGTACGGCTCGCGGTGAACTTCCACGGCATCCCCATGGGCGTGCCGCACACCCGGCCCGTCGGCCTCACCCCGCACGGCAACCGCACCGACCTCATGCCCGGCCACCGCAGCCCCTTCGACGAGGCCCAGGTGCCCGGCAGCGCCGAGTCCCTCGTCGAGTTCCGGCTCGAAGAGGCCGGCTTCGACACCCTCGGCGTCGCCGCCCACGTGCCGCACTACGTGGCCCGCTCGCCCTACCCGGACGCGGCGCTCACCGCCCTGGAGGCCGTCACCGCGGCCACCGGACTCGTCCTCCCCGGCGTCGCCCACTCCCTGCGCACCGAGGCCCGCCGCACCCAGACCGAGATCGAGCGCCAGATCGGCCAGGGCGACGAGGAACTGGTCGCCCTGGTGCAGGGCCTTGAGCACCAGTACGACGCGGTGGCCGGTGCGGAGACCCGCGGCAGCCTCGTCGCCGAACCCGTGGACCTGCCGTCCGCCGACGAGATCGGCCGCGAGTTCGAGCGCTTCCTCGCCGAACGGGAGGGCGAGGGCTGACCCCCGGGAGCCAGGGCCTAAGCTGCGGCGCATGCTGAAGACTGGTCTCACCGGCGGCATCGGCGCCGGCAAGAGCGAGGTGTCACGCCTGCTCGTCTCGTACGGGGCCGTGCTGATCGACGCCGACCGCATCGCCCGCGAGGTCGTCGAACCCGGCACGCCCGGCCTCGCGGCGATCGTGGCCGCCTTCGGGGAGGACGTCCTCACCCCGGACGGCACCCTGGACCGGCCCAGGCTCGGTTCCGTGGTCTTCGCCGACCCCGAGCGGCTGGCCGCGCTCAACGCGATCGTGCACCCGCTCGTCGGCGCCCGGTCGGCCGAGCTGGAGGGCGCGGCGGGCCCCGGGGACGTGGTGATCCACGACGTACCCCTGCTCACCGAGAACGGGCTCGCGCCGCTCTACGACCTCGTGGTCGTCGTGGACGCCTCGCCCGAGACGCAGCTCGACCGGCTGGTCGGGCTGCGCGGCATGACCGAGGACGAGGCGAAGGCCCGGATGGCGGTCCAGGCCACGCGCGCCGCGCGCCTGGAGATCGCCGACCTCGTCATCGACA
Organism: Streptomyces termitum; assembly: GCF_014650175.1. Lineage (GTDB taxonomy): Bacteria > Actinomycetota > Actinomycetes > Streptomycetales > Streptomycetaceae > Streptomyces > Streptomyces termitum. The sequence goes on along the minus strand of NZ_BMUL01000006.1, from coordinate 177,966 downwards.
ACGACGGACCGCTCGACGCCCTGGAACCCCAGGTGCGGAAGGTCTGGGAAGAACTGGCACGGCGGGCGGCCCGGGCCGCGTAGGCGTCCGGACCCCCGTCCGGTGTCCGAGCGCCGGAACGTGGGAAGGATCCCTGCCATGGCCGACAGAAACCCGGAGACGCACGTCATCGACTTCCGTGCCGCCGAACAGCTCCTGGCCGCACGGGACCCGCGCGGCGCCGTGAAACTGCTGGACTCGGTCATCGCCGAGCACCCGGAGAACACGGCCGCCCGCCTGCTGCGGGCGCGGGCCTTCTTCGCCGCCGCCCAGCTGCGCCCGGCCCAGCTGGAGTTCGAGCTCGTCCTGGAGCGCGAGCCGGACAACGCCTTCGCGCACTTCGCCCTCGCCCGCACCCTGGAGCGGTCCGGCCAGGGCGCCCGCGCGATCCGCCACTTCCGGCTCGCCGCCGCGCTCGACCCCAGACCGGAGTACCTGGAGGCCGCCGGCTTCGGCTCGGAGGACTGACCGCCCGCCGGGCCCGCCCTCAGGAGCCCCGGCGGCCGTCCCCGCCGCCGTTCCTCCCGGGGCCGGCGGTCCCGCGCCCGCCGTCGTCCGGCTCGTACGGCGGCACGTCCGGGCCCGGCTGCCAGTGCGGGCCCTGCCGCAGGTGCCGCACGACCAGCACCATGTCGACCAGCACCACCACGACCAGCACCGCGCAGGCGGCGGCCCAGCCCGGACGGCCCACCAGCACGAACACAACCGTGCCGAAGACCGCCCACGCCAGGCCCCACACGCTCAGCCAGAACCGCAGCCGCAGGGTGCTGCGCGCGGTGACCGGTTCGCTCCCCGTTCGCATGACGGCGCCTTCTCCCCGTCGGATGCCCGTGGACACTTCCAGCGTCCACCCGCGCGGGCCCCGAGGGAAACGGGGTCAGTGCACGGTCGTGTAGCTGCGCCAGGGCAGGGACCCCGTCGCGATCGAGTCGGCACTGTCCTTCGGCAGATAGATCGTGTTCTCGCCCCGGCAGTGCGGCGTCCGGTACAGGACCAGGTCCACCAGCGTGCCGTTCTCGATCCGCACCGCGCCCGCCGGCAGCCGGTGGCAGCCCTTGACCGGCGGACTGAGCACCCGCACCACCTTCTCCCCGACCGCCGTCTCGTAGGTGACGGGGCCGACGGCGGTGCGGCCGAGGCCCGAGCAGCCCGCGACCGTGAGCGTGAGCAGCACGGCCCCGGTGGCGGTCGTGAGACGCCGTCGAACGGACATGGCGGATCCCCTTCGGTCGGGTCGGTCGGGACCGTGGGACCGCCGACGGCGGCCCCGGGACGAAAAGCCCTGGTCGACGCCACCCTGCCGCCCCCGGCGCCGACCGGCATCCGGTGCTGGGCCGGTAGGGGGACGCCCCCCCGGCCCCGCCGGGGTGGGGCGGGGAACAGAGGTCGGGGCGGGGGAGGGGACGGGGCGCGGACCCGTTGTCAGACCCCGCCCGTAAGGTCGTGGACGTGGACGACGACGCGGAACCGCCGCGTCGGCCCGGTGGACCCCGGGGGAGGGAGGGGCGGGAGCATGACCGAGCACTGGGCGGCCCGCGCCGCCGTCTTCCTGCCCGCCGCGCTGCCCCGCGAGGGCCGCGTCGCCCTCTGGGCGCCCGACGGGGCCGCCCTGCCCGAGCCGGACGGCCTCGCCGGGGCCGAGCACGCCCGGATCACCGTCGCCCGGCGCCACGGCGGCGGGGCCCGGGGCCGCGAGGTCCCCGCCGTCAGCCTCCCCGTCGCCACCGCCCTGCCCCTGCTCACCGCCGCCCGGCACCACCCCGCCGCCCACCCCGCCACCGCCTGCTGGGGCGCCGCCGCCCTGCACGCCCTCCACCTCGTCGCCCGCGGCAGGCTCCTCCCCGGGCTCACCGCCGACGACCTGGACGCCTGGCGCGCCGGGCCGCTCGACGCCGAGGACATCGCCCACCTGCGGGCCGTCGCCGCCGCCATGCCGTACGAGGCGCACCCCGTGCCCGTCACGGGGCCCGGCCCGCTCGCACTGCCCGACCCGGAGGCCCTCGTGCGGGCCTTCCTCGACGCGGTCGCCGACACCCTGCCCCGCACCCCCGCCGCCGCGCACGCGGTCGGCGCGCCCTTCGCCGCCACCGGGCCGCAGCACCTCCCCGGCGCGCGGGCGTGGGCCGCCGAGGCCGCCGCGGGCATGGACGCCGGGGTGCGGATCTCGCTCCGCCTCGACCTCGCCGCCGCCGAGCTCTTCGACACCGCCGAGGAGGCCGAGGGCGGGCCGGACCGGCGGGCCGCGGCCGCGATCCCCCAGGTGCACAGCCTCGCCGACCCCACCCTCGTCATCGACGCCGCCGCCCTGTGGGCCGGGGAGGGCGAGCACTTCGGCCCCCGCGCCCGCATCGACGCCCTCCTCGCCCTGCGCCGGGCCGCCCGGATCTGGCCCCCGCTCGGCCGACTCCTGGAGCGGGACACCCCCGACGCCCTCGCCGTCACCGAGGGCGAGCTGTACGAACTCCTCGGCCCCGCCGCGGCCCGCCTCGCCGACGCGGGGGTCGCCCTGCACTGGCCGCGCGACCTGGCCCGCTCGCTCAGCGCCACCGCCGTCGTCCGCCCGGCCCGCTCCGCGCCCGGCTCCGCCACCGACGGCACCTCCTTCTTCGACAGCACCGAACTGCTCCGCTTCGACTGGCAGCTCGCCCTCGACGGCGACCCCCTCACCCCGCGCGAGATGGACGCCCTCGCCGAGGCCCACCGGCCCGTCGTCCGCCTCCGCGACCAGTGGGTCGTCGTCGACCCCGACCTCGTCCGCAAGGCCCGCAAGCGGGAGCTCGGCCTGCTCGAACCGGTCGACGCCCTCGCCGCCGCCCTCACCGGCAGCGCCGAGGTCGACGGCGAGACCGTCCCCGCCGTCCCCGCCGGCGCGCTCGCCGTCCTCCGCGACCGGCTCCTCACCGGCCCCGGCACGGTCGACCCCCCGCCCGGACTCACCGCCACCCTGCGCGACTACCAGCTCCGCGGCCTCGCCTGGCTCGACCTGATGACCTCGCTCGGCCTCGGCGGCTGCCTCGCCGACGACATGGGACTCGGCAAGACCGTCACCGTCCTCGCCCTCCACCTGCGCCGCGCCCGCTCCGCCCCCACCCTCGTCGTCTGCCCCGCCTCGCTCCTCGGCAACTGGCAGCGGGAGGCCGCGCGCTTCGCCCCCGGCGTGCCCGTCCGCCGCTTCCACGGCGCCGAGCGCGAGCTCGGCGGCGCCGACGGCGGCATCGTCCTCACCACCTACGGCACCCTGCGCAGCCGCGCCGCCCAACTCGCCGGGCAGGAGTGGGGGATGATCGTCGCCGACGAGGCCCAGCACGTGAAGAACCCCTTCTCCGCCACCGCGAAGGCGCTGCGCACCCTCCCCGCGCCCGCCCGCGTCGCGCTCACCGGCACCCCCGTGGAGAACAACCTCTCCGAGCTGTGGGCCATCCTCGACTGGACCACCCCCGGACTCCTCGGCCCCCTCAAGGCGTTCCGCTCCCGGCACGCCCGCGCCGCCGAGAACCGCGAGGAGCTGGAGAACGAGGAGGCGGTGGAGCGGCTCGCCCGCCTCGTCCGCCCCTTCCTGCTGCGCCGCCGCAAGTCCGACCCCGGGATCGTGCCCGAACTGCCGCCCAAGACCGAGTCCGACCACCCGGTGCCCCTCACCCGCGAACAGGGCTCGCTCTACGAGGCCGTCGTCCGCGAGACCCTGGGCCGGATCGAGGCCGCCGAGGGCATGGCCCGGCGCGGCCTGGTGATGAAGCTGCTGACCTCGCTCAAGCAGGTCTGCAACCACCCCGCCCAGTACCTCAAGGAGAGCGTCCCGGGCGGCGGCACCGCCCGGCTCGCCGGCCGCTCCGGCAAGCTCGCCCTCCTCGACGAGCTCCTCGACACCATCCTCGCCGAGGACGGCGCCGTGCTCGTCTTCACCCAGTACGTGACGATGGCCCGGCTCCTCGCCGACCACCTCACCGCCCGCGGCGTCCCCCACCAACTCCTGCACGGCGGCACGCCCGTGGCCGAGCGGGAGCGGATGGTCGACCGCTTCCAGTCCGGCGAGGTCCCCGTCTTCCTGCTCTCCCTCAAGGCCGCCGGCACCGGCCTCAACCTCACCCGCGCCGGCCACGTCGTCCACTACGACCGCTGGTGGAACCCGGCCGTCGAGGACCAGGCCACCGACCGCGCCTACCGGATCGGCCAGACCCAGCCCGTCCAGGTCCACCGGCTCGTCACCGAGGGCACCGTCGAGGACCGCATCGCCGAACTGCTCCGCTCCAAGAAGGCCCTCGCCGACGCCGTCCTCGGCTCCGGCGAGGCCGCCCTCACCGAACTCACCGACCGCGAACTCGCCGATCTGGTCTCCCTGCGGAGGTCCGCGTGAATCCCAGGAGCCCCGTCGTGAACCGTCCTGCGGGCCGCCTCGCCCGGGCCGCGCGCGGCGCCGTGCCCCGCCACGACGACCGCCGCCGCACCTTCCCGGCCGTCCCGCCCCGCGAGGCCGCCGACGGCCGCTTCGCCGCCACCTGGTGGGGCAACGCCTGGACGGCCGCCCTGGAGCGCACCGCGCTCGACCAGGCCCGCCTCGCCCGGGGCCGGGCCTACGCGGAGGGCGGCCACGTCGACGCGATCACCGTCACCCCCGGCCGGGTCGTCGCCTATGTGCACGGCAGCCGGATCCGTCCGTACCGCACCGAGATCCGGATGCGGACCCTCGGAGACGAGGGCTGGGAGCTGTTCCTCGACGAGGCCGCCGCCCGCCCCGAGCACATGGCCGCCCTGCTCGACAAGGAGGTCCCGCACGCCCTGGAGGCGGTCGCCGGACTGCTGCCCGCCCCCGGCGACCTGCTGCCGGACTGCTCCTGCCCCGACGACGGCTTCCCCTGCAAGCACGCCGCCGCCCTCTGCTACCAGGCCGCCCGCCTCCTCGACGAGGACCCCTTCGTCCTCTTCCTCATGCGCGGCCGGGGCGAGGGCGAACTCCTCGCCGAACTCTCCCGGCGCAACGCGGCCCGGTCCGCCGCCGAGACCGGCCCCGCCGCGCCCGTCCTGCCCGCCGTCCCCGCCCGGGAGGTGCTCGCCGTCCGGCCGCTGCCGCCGCTGCCCGCGCCGCTGCCGCCGCCGGAGCTCCCCGGCCGCCCCGCCGTCTTCCCGCCCGACCCGTACGCGCCCGATCCGCTCGCCCTCGACCTCCTCGCCGGGGAGGCGGCCGCCCGCGCGCACGCCTTCCTCACCACCGGGCACGACCCGGTCGCCGCCCTCACCCCCTGGCAGGACGCGGTCCGGCTGGCCGCCGCCCACCCCGGCTCCGGGCTCACCGCCTCCACCCGCGCCCTCTACCGGGACCTGGCCCACGCCCTCGGCCGGACCCCCACCGACCTCGCCCGCGCCGTCGCCGCCTGGCGCCAGGGCGGGGCGGAGGGCCTCGCCGTCCTGGAGGAGCCCTGGGACCCGCCCGCCGGGCCGTTCGACCGGGCGGGGCCCGCGCTGACCGCCGCGGGCCGCCCCGGCTTCCGTCCCCGGCACAACCGCCTCTCCCGCCCGGGGCTCCAGCTCCGGCTGGGCCGGGACGGCCTCTGGTACCCGTACGAATCCGACCGTGACCGGGAGGACTGGTGGCCGCGCGGCACCCCGGACCCCGACCCGGTCCGCGCCCTCACCGCCCTGGCCGGACGCTAGCGGCGCCGCTCCGGCGCGCGGACTCCGGGCGGTCCGGCGGCCGTACGGACCCGGGGCGCCACTCGAACGGGGGCTCCCACGAAGGAGTGAATCCACCCGGAGGACGGATCCGGCAAACGGGTTCGTCGCGTTTATTCCGGTACGGGCACTCGCCCGTGCACAATCCGGAAGGCAGGAAGCCATGAGGCAGATGCGCCGAAGTGGTCTGACCACACTGATGGTCACGGGCGGTGCGCTCGCGCTGTCCGCGGGCGCCGCCCACGCGGACTCCGGTGCCGGGGGCGCCGCGGTCGGCTCGCCGGGGGTCATCTCCGGCAACACGATCCAGCTGCCGGTCCACGTACCGGTCAACCTCTGCGGGAACACGGTCAACGTGGTCGGGCTGCTCAACCCGGCCATGGGCAACACGTGCGCCAACACCTCGGCGCAGGCGGGGACGACCCGGGACGGCCGGACCCACAAGGACCAGCCGGCCACGCCGCGCGGCGGCGAGCAGGCCGGTCCGGGCGGCAGCGCGGTCAACGGCGGCGGCTCCACCGCGGAGACGCACGTGGCGGGCTCCCCGGGCGTGCTGTCCGGGAACGGCCTCCAGCTCCCGATCGACCTGCCGGTGAACGTCGTCGGCAACTCGGTGAACGTCGTCGGCATCGGCAACCCGGCCACCGGCAACACCGGGGTCAACGGCCCGGGCACCCCCGTGGAGCCGCCGGTCGTGATCCCGCCCCCGCGCCCGGGGACGCCGACCCCGGCGCCGCCGAAGCAGGTCGGTCAGCAGAAGCCCCCGGCGCCCGCGCCGCAGGGCGAGTCCGCGTCGCTGGCCTCCACCGGCAGCGAGTCGGCCGGGTACGCCGCCGCGGGCAGCGCCGCCCTCCTCCTCGGCGGAGCGATCATGTACCGCCGCGCCCGCCGCGCGGCCGGCCGGGTCTGACCCGGACCGCCACCGCCGGGGCCGGTCCCGCCGGCGTCCGAGCCGTCAGCGGTCCGTCCGGCCCGGCACCCCCTCCGCGCCCGTCGCGCCTGTCGCGCCGGGCGCGTCCCGCTGTCCGGGGAGCGGCGCCCGCCAGGCGCGCAGGACCTGTTCGATGGCGGGCGCGATCTGGGCGCGCGCCCGGTGCCGGGGGACGCCGCGCATGAGCAGGGAGTCGTACGGCGTGTCCACGTGCCGTACCGAGGCGTGCACCGCCGCCGTCACGGCGTCCCGGTCCAGGGCCCGCCCGGCGGCCGTCCGGCCGACCCGGCCGCTGCCCTTCGCCGAGGCGTGGACGGCGATCTCGGCCGCCCGCGCGGCCGGCATCGCGGGGAAGAGGCGCAGGATCTCGGCCCGCAGCGCCTCGGTGACGCCGGCGTCCAGGACGGCGCGCCGCTCCGCGTCCCGGGCCCGCCGCCGGGCCCGCGCCTCCGTGTCGGCGAGGCAGGCGGCCTCCGCCTCCGCGAGGGCCGTCTCCTCCACCAGCAGGCCCTGCCGCTCGTAGCGGGTGCGGCGCCGGTTGTGGCGCACCACCACCGCCCACAGGGCGCTCCGCTCCCGGGCCCGCCGGGTGAGCGCGGTGTCGCCGCGGCGCAGGAAGACCAGGTGGCCGAGGTCGGCGCAGTCCAGACAGACCGGACGGCCGTACTCGACGATCATCCGCTCCAGCGGGCCGCGCCGGCACTCCGCGCAGCGGCGGCGGCGCAGCGGTTCGACGACGACGGGGGCGACGAGATCCACGGCTGCCTCCTCCGGTGCGGGACGGGCGCGGCGGGCCTTCTCCGGGTGCGCCGCCGGGCGGCGCGGTCCGCACGCGGCCGTGTCACTGGCGATACCCGCCCAGGAAGCGGCCGATGCGGCTGATCGCCGATTCGAGGACGTCGGCGTGGGGGAGGGTGAGGATGCGGAAGTGGTCGGGGCGGGGCCAGTTGAAGCCGGTGCCCTGCACGACCTGGATCTTCTCCCGCAGCAGCAGGTCCAGGACGAACCTCTCGTCGTCGTGGATCGGGTGCACGGCCGGGTCGAGGCGGGCGAAGGCGTAGAGCGCGCCCCGGGGCTTCACGCAGGAGACGCCGGGGATCTCGTTGAGCTTCTCCCAGGCGCGGTCGCGCTGCTCGTACAGCCGTCCGCCGGGGGCGCAGAGCTCGTCGATGGACTGCCGTCCGCCGAGCGCGGCCTGGATGGCGTACTGGGCGGGGGCGTTGGGGCAGAGCCGCATGGAGGCCAGCATGGTGAGCCCCTCCAGGTAGCTGCGGGCGTGCTGCCGGGGGCCGGTGACGACGAGCCAGCCGGACCGGAAGCCGGCCACCCGGTAGGTCTTGGAGAGGCCGCCGAAGGTGAGGACGACCAGGTCGGGGGCGAGGGAGGCGGCCGGATGGTGCACGGCGTCGTCGTAGACGATCCGGTCGTAGATCTCGTCGGCGAAGACCATCAGGTGGTAGCGGCGGGCGAGGTCGAGGATGCCCTCGACGATCTCCTTGGGGTAGACGGCGCCGGTGGGGTTGTTGGGGTTGATGATGACGACGGCGCGGGTGCGGTCGGTGATCTTCGCCGCCATGTCGGCCAGGTCGGGGTACCAGTCGGCCGACTCGTCGCACAGGTAGTGCACGGCCTTGCCGCCGGCGAGGGTGGTGGCGGCGGTCCACAGCGGGAAGTCGGGGGCGGGGATCAGGACCTCGTCGCCGTCCTCCAGGAGTGCCTGGACGGCCATGGAGACGAGCTCGGAGACGCCGTTGCCGAGGAAGACGTGGTCGACGTCGACGTCCGGCAGCCCCATGGCCTCGTACCGCTGGGCGACGGCGCGGCGGGCGGAGAGGATGCCGCGGGAGTCGGTGTAGCCGTGGGCGCTCGGGAGCATCCGGATCATGTCCTGGACGATCTCCTCCGGCGCCTCGAAGCCGAACAGCGCCGGGTTCCCGGTGTTGAGGCGCAGGACGCTGTGGCCCGCCTCCTCCAGGGCGTTCGCGTGCTCGATGACCGGGCCGCGGATCTCGTAGCAGACCTCGTTGAGCTTGCTCGACTGCCGGAACTCCATGTCCGACCTCCCCAAGTACCCCGGAACGTGTGTTGCTTGGTTTTACCAAGTTCGAGCTTGGAAAGTCCAACAACATGTCTAGACTGCCTCGCATGTCACGCCAGCCCCGCCGCCGCAGCTACGACCAGCACTGCGCCGCCGCGCGCGCCCTCGACCTCGTCGGCGACCGGTGGACCCTGCTCGTCGTCCGCGAACTCCTCGCCGGACCGCGCCGCTACACCGACCTGCACGCCGACCTCCCCGGCGTCAGCACCGACATGCTCGCCGGCCGCCTCAAGGACATGGAGGCCACCGGCCTGGTCGAACGCCGCCGCCTCGCGCCCCCCGCCTCGGCGTACGTCTACGAACTCACCCCGCGCGGCCGCACGCTGCTCCCGGTGCTGCGCGCCCTCGCCGCCTGGGGCGCGCCCGAACTCGGCGAGCCCCGCCCCACCGACGCCGTCCGCGCCCACTGGTACGCCGTCCCGCTCCTCGGCGCGCTCGCCCCGCTCGGCCCCGGCGTCGTCCAGGTGAGCCTGGCCGAGGGCGAGTTCCACCTCAGGCTGCCCGGCGGCGGGGAGGGCACCGGGGGGGACGAGGGGTACGGGGACGGGGTGTACGGCGGTCCGGGACCCGACGTCCGGCTCCGGACCGACGCCGCCACCTGCCGCGCCCTGGCCGAGGGCACGCTGACCCTCGCCGAGGCGACCGCCTCTGGCCGCGCGGTCGTCGAGCGGACGGCCGGGGCGGACGGAGCGGGTGGGGCGGACGGCACGGGTGGGGCGGAAGGCATGGGTGGGGCGGGCGGGGCGGACGATGCGGGTGGTGCGCGGCGGGCGGGCGGTGCCGTTCAGCCGGTGGGCTGAGGGGCGGCTTCCGGGCCGGAGCGCGCGGCGAGGGCCGCAGCGAGCCGGTCCCGGGCCGCCGTCTGCGCGGCGATCCGCGCGTCCAGCACGGCCAGCCGCTCGCGGGCGATCTCCAGGCCCCGGGCGGAGGGCGGCACCGAGGGCAGGTCCCCGTCCAGACAGGACCGGAAGGCGGCCACGTCCTCCAGCGTGAGCCCGGCCGCGAGCAGGTAGCGGATGTTGGCGACACGGACCGTCGCGCCCTCCTCGAACACCCGGTAGCCGTTGGCCGCGCGGGCCGAGGAGAGGAGCCCGGCCCGCTCGTAGTGGCGCAGCGCCCGTACCGACGCGCCCGTCCTGTCGGCCAGTTCACCGATCCGCACCCGCGCCACCCCCTCCGGACCACTCCTATCACCCGGCCCGCCTCAGGTGACCAGCGCGCCCCCGTCCACGGGCAGTACCGTCCCGGTGAGGAAGGCCGCGTCCGGCGCGGCCAGCGCGGTGATCGCCCAGGCGACCTCCTCCGGCCGCCCGATCCGGCCGAGCGGCGTGTGCGCCAGCTGCCAGGCCCGGATCGCCTCCCGCCGCTCGGGCGACAGCCCCGTGTGGTCGGCGATCGGGGTCTCGATCGCGCCGGGGGCGACCGCGACCACCCGGACGCCGTCGGGGGCCAGTTCGAGCGCCCAGCAGCGGGTGAGGGTCTCCAGCGCGCTCTTGGTCGCCGGATAGACGGAGTTGGCCGGCCAGCCGCGCTGTCCGACGGCCGTCGTCACGTTCACGACGGTGCCCCGGGAGGCGCGGAGGGCGGGCGCGGCGGCCTGGGTGAGGAGGACCGGGGCGACCAGGTTCGTCTCCAGGAGCCGGCCGATCACCTCCCGGCCGAGGGTGCCGAGCGGGCCGCCGACGGCGACGCCCGCGTTGTTGACGAGGACGTCGAGGCGGCCGTGGGCGGCGAGCACGTCCCGTACGAGCCGCTCGGGCACGCCGTCGGCGGTGAGGTCGGCGGGGTACGGGTGGACGGCGCCGGGCGCCCCGGCCGCGGTCTCCCGCAGCGGCTCCGGGCGGCGGCCGACCGCGACGACGGTCGCGCCCTGCCGGGCGAAGGCCCGCACGGCGGCCCGGCCGATGCCGGTGCCCCCGCCCGTGACGACGACGACCCGGCCGGACGAGGTGGTGGTGGTCTCCATGGGGACGAGGATGGAACCGTGACGCCAGCGGCAGGGTCAAGCCCGCGCCCCCGGAGGGTCCGGCCCGGACGTGGCGAGGCCCCCGCCGGAAGGGCGGGGGCCTCGGGGATCCATCGGACCGGTGGGACGGGTCAGGACGGGGTGCGGCTGCCGGTCTCCGAGGAGGAGCCGAGGGGCGGTCGCGGGCTGTCGAACGAGGGGAAGAAGGCGAGGGTGTCGGGGTCCCGCTCCGCCGGGGCCGTCGCCTGCGGGGGAGCGGCGGCGGGGGCGGGCACGCGCTCCGGGGCGGCGGCGGACCCCCGTGCGGGGGCGGCCGAGGGCGCGGGGCGGCGGGCGGCGGGCAGGGGGGTCCCCTCGCGGACGTCCTGGATCCCGCGCTTGAGCGCCTTCTGGATCCACTTGCCCGCGGGGCGTTCCACGAAGCGGTGGATGAGCCAGGCCGCGAGCATCATCAGCGCCGTCACCGAGACCACGAGGAGCGGGGCGGGCACCCGGTCGCGGAGCTTGTGGATGAGCGTCATGCCGATGTACATGTGGATCAGGTAGAGGGGGTAGGTGAGCGCCCCCGCGTGGGTGAGCCACTTCCACTGGATGCGGTCGAAGACCCCGAGGGCGATGGCCGCGACAGCGGCGAAGCCGAGCAGGATGACCAGACGGACCGGCCAGGTGGGCAGGGCCTCGGCGGCTTCCTTGCCGAGGCTGACGGCCATGCGGTACTCGACGTACCGCTGCGAGAGCAGCAACTGGAAGACGACGATCGTCCAGAGCACCGCGTTGGGCCGGAAGCGGCGCATCAGGTAGAAGGCGATGCCGGCGATGAAGAACGGGGCGTAGACAGGCATCGCCATCTGCGTGATCAGCGGTGTGTTCAGGACGGGGCCGAGGGCGGCGAAGGCCGTCCACACCCCGCAGAAGATCAGGCAGTTGCGGTAGGTCACGCCGAAGAACACGACGACGGCCATCAACAGGTAGAACTTCAGCTCCACGAAGAGCGTCCAGTAGACCTGGTCGACCGGCGGGGTGTTGTTGCCGCCCTGGAGCATGGTCAGGTTGGTGATGACCGAGCTCCAGCCGTCGAGGGAGCTGATGACCGGCCAGGTCTTCACCACGAGGGCGGTGAGCAGGATCCCCACCCAGTAGGCGGGGAAGAGGCGGGACAGACGGGAGACCGCGAAGTCGCCGACGGTCCGCCCCCACACGCTCATGCAGATGACGAATCCGCTGATGAGGAAGAAGATCTCGACGCCGAGCCATCCGAACTGCGCGAACTTGTGCGCGGTCGGGAAGATGGTCGCGGTGGAGTGGCCCCATGGCTTCGCGAGGGCGACGTAGTGGTAGAAGACCACGATCAGGGCGGCGAACAGGCGCAGGCCGTCCAGTACGTACAGTCTGTTCCCCCGGCCGGATCCGGCCATGGTTGCCAACCTCCCATGCCCCTGGTCCAGAGGCGGTAGAAAGGACTGCCCTCGGAAGGGGGGCGCCCGCGGCGAGCCGGAACCGTGTCGGATCCGGAGGTCCTGCGGGCGGGACCAGAGCAGCCCGATCGCGCGGTCCGGTGCGCCGGCCGCGGGACTCGTGCGGTTTACGGGTGGCGGCGGACGGCGGTGCCGGCCGGGCGCCGAAGGGCCGAGTCGAAGAACTGTCCGGCCCGGGGCAGGGGGGAACCGCCGTGAGTTTCCGCCCGCCGGAGCGGTATCGCCCCAGGAGAAGCGAGCTGGAACGTCACTGAATCCCTCTGGTTCGGGTGAAGCGGACAGTAGTTCGGCAGCGGCCGAGCCACGGCAGTTAAACATATCTATGGCTCTTCTGTGAGGAGGGTGAGAGCCATCTCGCTGGGCGTTTTCCGGTCCGTTGGGAAATGTCCGTATCGGGAGGGAAGGGGGGCGGGCAGAATGGGCGGGATGCGATACGAGGCGATCACCTGGGGCCGGATGGCCGGGCGGCTGGCGCGGCACCTGGACGGGCTCGCGCCCGGGGACGGCGGCGACCGGCTGAAGGTGGCCCTCGACGGCGCGCCCGCCGCGGGCGGCGGCGAACTGGCCGGGCTGCTCGCCGAGCAGCTCCGCGACCGGGGCCGGGCCGCGCACGTCGTCGACACGGCGGGCTTCCTGCGGCCCGCGTCGCTGCGGTACGAGCACGGCCGGCGGGACCCCGACTCCTACTACGCGGGCTGGACCGACACCGGCGCCCTCTGGCGCGAGGTGTTCACCCCGCTGGAGCCCGGCGGCACCGGGCGGGTGCTGCCGGACCTGTGGGACCCGGTGAAGGACCGGGCCACCCGCAGCCCCTACGTCACGCTGCCGCCCGGCGGGGTCCTGCTGCTCCACGGCCCCTTCCTCCTCGGCCACTGGTTCCCCTTCGACCTCACCGTCCACCTGCGGCTCTCGCCCGCCGCCCTCGCCCGCCGCGGGGAGGAGTGGACGCTGCCCGCCTTCGCCCGGTACGAGACCGAGGCCGACCCGGCCGGTGCCGCCGACGTCGTGGTCCGCGCCGACGACCCCCGGCACCCCGCCTGGACCGGGCTCGGCGCGCTCGGCTCAGACTGACGGCGGGCGGCCCCCGACCACCGTCACCGCCCGCGCGCCCGCCGCGCATCCGGCCCGGGCCGCCGCCACCGGATCCGCGCCCGCCCGCCGTGCCGCGAGGAACCCGCCGGTGAACGCGTCGCCCGCGCCCGTCGAGTCCACCCGCCGCTCCGGCGCCACGGGCACGGCCGCCACCCGGGCCGTGACCGCGCCGTCCTCGGCGACCAGCGCGCCCGCCGCGCCCAGCGTCACCACGACCAGCGGCACGCGCCGGCTCAGCTCCCGGGCCGCCGCCTCCGGGTCCGGCGCGCCGGTCAGCTCGCGGGCCTCGTCGGCGTTGGGCAGGAGCACCGAGGCGCCCTCGACGGCGGCGAGGAACCGCTCCGGGCCCAGCTCCGCCAGGAAACCGGCCGACGCCGGGTCCACGCTCACCGGTATCCCGGCCGCCCGCGCGTCCCGCAGGGCGAGCCGGGCCGCCGCCCCGCTCGGCTCGGCGAAGAACAGGTAGCCGGAGAGGTGCAGCGCCGCCACGCCGTCCAGCAGCCCGGCCGACCAGTCGGCGGGGCAGAGCCGCAGCACCGCTCCGCCGTCGGTCAGGAAGGTGCGCTCCGCCGCCGCGTCCACCAGGGCGATCACGGTGGCCGTCGGTGCCCGGGGGTCCGGCACCAGCAGCGGCCGGACGCCCGCCCCGGTCAGCGCCCGCTCGTGCCAGTCGGCCGCGTCCGTGCCGACCCGGCCGAGCAGCCGCACGTCCGGATGGCCCGACCGGGCCGCCCAGCACGCCGCGTTGGCCCCCGCCCCGCCGGGCAGGGTGCGGATCGCGGCCGCGGTGTCCGTCGCCGGAGCGAGCGGCGTCCGGTGCCGGGCGATCACGTCGGTGACCACGTCCCCGACGACCAGCAGCGCCCCGTCCCGGCTCACCGGACCGTCCTCCCGCCGGCCCGTGCCCGGCCGCCCCTCCCACGGGTCCGCCCCCGGGCCTCCCCGCCGTCCTCGCCGCCGCCCCGGGCCCCGCGTACCCCCGTCGTCACCCCGTCACCGCCCGCCCGCCGCGTACGCCTCCGCGATCTCCGCCGCCAGCCGGACGTTGCCCCGCACCGCCGCCAGGTTGGCCTCCAGCGACGCGCCGTCCGTGTGCACCGTCAGGTACTCCAGGAGGAACGGCGTCACCGCCTGCCCCGTGACGCCCTTCTCCCGCAGCTCGGCCAGGCCCCGGGCGAGCACCCGGTCGTGCAGCTCCGGGTCCAACTGCTCCTCCGGGGCGACCGGGTTGGCCACCACCAGCGCCGACCAGGGGCGGCCGAGCGCCTCCCGGGCCCGTATGACCGCGGCGACCTCCGCCGGGGTGCGCAGGGTCCAGTCGACCGGCTCCCCGGACGAGGAGAGGTAGAAGCCGGGGAAGGTCGCGGTGCCGTACCCCGCCACCGTCACGCCCAGCGTCTCCAGCCGCTGGAGCGTCGCCGGGACGTCGAGGATGGACTTCACCCCCGCGCACACCACGGTGATGCCGACCTCGGCGAGCAGTCGCAGGTCGGCCGATTCGTCCTGGGTCTCGCGCCACTCCCGGTGCACCCCGCCGAGGCCGCCGGTGGCGAAGACCCGGATGCCGGCCGCGTCGGCGAGCCGGGACGTCGCCGAGACCGTGGTGGCCCCGGTCGCGCCGGTGGCGAGGGCCGGGGCCAGGTCCCGGTGGCCGAGCTTGCGCACCGAGGGATCCTCCGCGATACGGGTCAGGGCGGCCCGGTCGAGGCCGACGCGGGCGACCCCGTCCAGCACGGCGACGGTGGCGGGCACGGCGCCCCGGGCCCGTACCGACTCCTCCAGCTCCACGCCCACGGCCAGGTTCCGGGGGCGCGGCAGGCCGTGCGCGATGATCGTCGATTCGAGGGCGACGACGGGCCGGCCCTCGTGGAGCGCCTCCCGTACCTCTTCGGACACCAGTGTGGTCGTGGTCATGGTCCATTTCTGGCGCGGCCGCCCGCCCCGCAAACACCGGCGGCGAGCTCTCGCCACACCCCTTTCGTACGGGGGTGCGAGTGGGGTACGGATTCGGTTCTCCGGCGCCCGCCCCGGCGGGGCCGATCCCGGCGGGGCCCGCCGGGGGAGCGGGGGAGCGGCCGGTACGGAATCCGTCGCCCGCAGGCGTGAGGACGACATGCCTGGTCAGGGCCATGAACGGAGGGAATCGTTCCGGCGGTCCCGGTGCTTCGCGGCGCCGCCGGCCCCCGCTACAGTCACCGGCCATGACCACTCACGACCTGCCCTCCTTCGCCGTCCACATCCCCGACGCCGAGCTCGAAGCCGAGCCGCTCGACCCCGGCCAGATCGTCTCCGGCACCCCCGAGGTGACCGGCAGGGTGCTGTGGGAGTCCGCCGACGGCAAGCAGCTGCGCGGCATCTGGCAGATCACCCCCGGCGTCGTGACCGACACCGAGGCGAACGAGCTCTTCGTCGTGGTCAGCGGCCGGGCCACCGTCGCCGTCGAGGGCGGCCCCACGCTGGAGGTCGGACCGGGCGACGCGTGCGTCCTGCGCGAGGGCGACCGGACCACCTGGACCGTCCACGAGACGCTGCGCAAGGCGTACCACATCACCCTGCCCTGACCCGGCGGCCCCGGCCGTCAGGCCCTGCGGAGCGCGCCCCGCAGGGCCAGGGCGGCCATCGGCAGCAGCAGGCAGGCGGCGAGCGCGTTGAGCGGCCCGTACCCCGCCTGGGAGACGACCACCCCGGCCACCAGACCGCCGAGGCCGGCCACCGTGTTCATCACCGTGTCCGACAGGCCCTGTACGGCCGCCCGCGCCTCCTGCGGCACCGAGTCCGTCAGCAGCGCCGATCCCGCCACCAGGCCCGCCGACCAGCCGAGCCCCAGCACGAACAGCCCGGCCGCGATCTGCCCGTCGCTGGTCCCCGCGGTCCCCGCGAGCAGCGCCGCCAGGCCCAGCAGGCCGACCGCCAGGCCGATCACCGCCAGCCGCCCGAGCCGGTCCGCGAGCCAGCCCATGACCGGCGAGAAGGCGTACATGCCGCCGATGTGCACGCTGATGACCAGCCCGATCAGCTCGATGTCCGCGCCGTGGTGGGTGAGCGCCACCGGGGTCATCGACATGATCGACACCATCACGGTCTGGGTGGCGGCCACCGTCACCAGCGCGATCCGCGCCCCGGGCGACTCCCGCACCGCGCGGAGCCCGGCCCGCAGCGACCGGCCCTCCGGCCGGTCCGCCGCCCCGGACCCCTCGGCGGCGGCCAGCGCCCGCGCCGTCAGCAGCGGATCGGGCCGCAGCAGCAGCCACACCACCAGCGCCGAGACCAGGAAGACCAGCGCGGCCCACACGAACGGCCCGGCCGCCACCGGTATGCCGAACCCCGAGACGCTCCGCCCGGCCGGGGCCGCGATGTTCGGCCCCAGGACGGCGCCGATCGTGGTCGCCCACACCACCGTCGAGATGGCCCGCGCCCGGTGGTCCGGCTCCGCCAGGTCGGCGGCGGCGAAGCGGGCCGTGAGATTGGCGGAGGACCCCGCCCCGAAGCCCACCAGGCCCAGCATCAGCAGCGGGAAGCTGTCGGCCAGGGCGCCGATCACCGTGACCACGGCACCGGCCGCGCCGAGCAGATAGGCGAGCACCAGGCCCGCCCGCCGGCCCCG
The DNA here is from genome assembly GCF_014650175.1 of Streptomyces termitum. GTDB lineage: Bacteria > Actinomycetota > Actinomycetes > Streptomycetales > Streptomycetaceae > Streptomyces > Streptomyces termitum. The sequence continues at coordinate 161,094 of NZ_BMUL01000006.1, read as the reverse complement.
CCGCGCCATCAGCGCCGCCAGCGGCATCGCGAGCAGCGCCGGACCGGCGACCGTCGCCGTCGAGGCGAGCCCGGCCAGCGCCTCCGTACCGCCCACCTCCGTCGCCAGCACGGCGGCGAGCGCGACGCCGGTCGCGATCCCGAGGCCGCCGAGGATCTGGGTGGCGACGAGGACGGCCCGCACCCGCCGACGCAGCCCCGGCAGCGCGTCCGGCGCGATCGGGGCGGGCGCCTTCGCGGACGGGGCGATGTCAGGAGCGTCGGGGGTTTCGGTCACCACGGGAGTGTGCCAGCCCGGCCCCCCGATGGGAACGCCCGCCCCCTGAAAACCCCAGGTCGAAGCGGTGACCGCCCGCCCCGGCCCCAGCCTGGGAGGACGACTCGCACGACCCCCACCCCGCCTCCGGTATGACGCGACGGACTTCGCCGCCTTGGGCCCTGGTCACGACGGAACGGCCCTCGCCGCCCCCCCCGAGCCCTGGTCACGACGGAACGGCCCTCGCCGCCCCCCCCGAGCCCTGGTCACGACGGAACGGCCCTTGTCGCCCCGGCCCCCGTGCGGCAGAAGCGTCCTCGCCGCCCCCGCCTCCGGTGCGACGGAACAGCTCCCGCCGTTCCCCGCCCGCCCCCGCCGTCTCAGAACAGCGGTTCCGGCAGGACGCCCTCCAGGGCCAGCAGGCGCCGCTTCGTCTCCAGACCGCCGCCGAAGCCGCCGAGCCCGCCGTCGCTCTCCACCACCCGGTGGCACGGCACCACCACCGGCAGCGGATTCGACCCCATGGCCGCGCCCACCGCCTGGGCCGCCCCCGGCTGCCCGACGCGCCGCGCCAGGTCCCCGTACCCGACCACCGTCCCGTACGGCACCCCCTCGGCCAGTTCGCGCAGCACCTGGCGGTTGAAGCCGGTCGTCAGCGACCAGTCCAGCGGCAGGTCGAACCCCCGCGACCGGCCCGCGAAATACCCCTCCAGCTGCCGCACCGGCTCCGCGAGCAGCCCGGAGGCGCGCTCCACGACCCGCGCGCCGAGCTGCTCGGCGAGCCGCTCCGGCATCCGCTCCCGGCGCCCCGCCTCCGCGTGGAACCCGACCTGCACGAGCCCCCGCCCGGTGGCCGCCAGGAACAGCGGACCGATGCCGCTGTCCACGACCGTCCACTCCGCGGTGACCCCGCCCGGCCCGTCCTCGATGTCCATTCCCCCACGGTACGGCCCGGCACCGACAGCCCCGCCCGGTGACGGCGCGCCCCGGGGCCCGTAGGGTGCCCTCCGGCCAGAAGGGCCTCGGACCGGCGATCCGGTGGTGCGGCCCCGCCCGGAGATCACAGACCGGTCTCGCTCCGGTCTCACGACCGGAAAAACCCCGGTCAGGTGCCCAAAGGAGCGCTGACGGGCCATAATCTCGCCCCGGTAGCACTACCCAGCGGTACCGACTGTTTTCGGACTTCCAGGGGTGGGAGGGCACACGCTCATGCACGGCACGGTCGACGGATTCAGCTACGGGCTCGTCACGCCGGTGGCGGCCTTTCTCATGGCCTGCCTCGGCGGTGCCCTGGGGCTGAGATGCACGACCCGTTCGCTGCGCCACCGGGACTCCTTCAAGGCCGGCTGGCTCGCCCTCGGCTCGACCTCCATCGGCACCGGCGTCTGGACCATGCACTTCATCGCCATGATGGGCTTCTCGGTGCGGCAGGCGCCCGTCGACTACGACCGGCCGATCACCTTCGCCAGCCTCGCCGTCGCCATCGTCATGGTCGGCATCGGCATCTTCATCGTCGGCTACCGGGGCGCGACCGCGCTCACCCTCGTCACCGGCGGCACCATCACCGGCCTCGGCATCGCCACCATGCACTACCTCGGGATGGCGGGGATGCGACTGCCGGGCCGGATCGAGTACGACACCCCGACCGTCGCCCTCTCCGTGGTCATCGCCGTCGTCGCGGCCACCACCGCCCTGTGGGCGGCGGTCTCCGTGCACGGCTTCCTCGCCAGCCTCGGTGCCAGCGTCGTCATGGGCGTCGCCGTCAGCGGCATGCACTACACCGCGATGGCCGCCGTCAGCGTCCACCTGCACGGCCTCGGCTCCACCGACGCCACCGCCGGCCCCGGGTCGCTGCTGCTGCCCATGCTGATCGGCCCCGCCGTCTTCCTCGTCCTGGCCGCGGTCGTCGTCATGTTCGACCCGCTGCTCGTCCTGGGCGAGCCCGACCGCCGGCGCCCGGTCCGCACCCCGTACCGGCCCGGCGTCCCGGTCGCCCGGCACGTGCCCGGCTACGGCGAGCCCGCGCACTGGACCGCCCGCCCCGCCGGGCGCGCCTTCCGCCGCTCGGTGCCGCGCGGCGGGCACCGCTCCCAGGACTGGTGACGCGGGGCCGGGCGGGGGACCGGGCGGAGGACCGTTCGCCGCCCGGTTGTCGGTGCCGGGTCGTACGGTGGTCCCATGCGGCCCGTTTCCAAGATCGAACGTTCGGTGGCGCCCTTCGAGGTCGTCTCCTCCTACCAGCCGAGCGGCGACCAGCCGACGGCCATCGCCGAGCTGGAGCGGCGCGTCCGCGCCGGCGAGAAGGACGTCGTCCTGCTCGGCGCCACCGGCACCGGCAAGTCGGCCACCACGGCCTGGATGATCGAGAAGCTCCAGCGCCCCACCCTGGTGATGGCCCCGAACAAGACCCTGGCCGCCCAGCTGGCGAACGAGTTCCGCGAACTGCTGCCGAACAACGCGGTCGAGTACTTCGTCTCGTACTACGACTACTACCAGCCCGAGGCGTACGTCCCCCAGTCGGACACCTACATCGAGAAGGACTCCTCGATCAACGAGGAGGTGGAGCGGCTGCGCCACTCCGCGACCAACTCCCTGCTCACCCGCAGGGACGTCATCGTGGTCGCCTCCGTCTCCTGCATCTACGGCCTCGGCACCCCGCAGGAGTACGTGGACCGCATGGTCCCGCTCAAGGTCGGCGAGGAGATCGACCGCGACCAGCTGCTCCGCCGCTTCGTCGACATCCAGTACACCCGCAACGACCTCGCCTTCACCCGCGGTACCTTCCGCGTCCGCGGTGACACCATCGAGATCTTCCCGGTCTACGAGGAGCTCGCCGTCCGCATCGAGATGTTCGGCGACGAGATCGAGGCGCTCTCCACCCTGCACCCGCTCACCGGCGAGATCATCAGCGAGGACCAGCAGCTGTACGTCTTCCCCGCCAGCCACTACGTCGCCGGTCCCGAGCGCATGGAGCGGGCCGTCAACGACATCGAGCGCGAGCTCGACGGGCGCCTGAAGGAGCTGGAGAAGCAGGGGAAGATGCTGGAGGCCCAGCGGCTCCGCATGCGCACCACCTACGACATCGAGATGATGCGCCAGATCGGCTCCTGCTCCGGCATCGAGAACTACTCGCTGCACTTCGACGGCCGCGAGCCCGGCTCCCCGCCCCACACCCTCCTCGACTACTTCCCCGAGGACTTCCTCCTCGTCATCGACGAGTCGCACGTCACCGTGCCGCAGATCGGCGCCATGTACGAGGGCGACGCCTCCCGCAAGCGGACCCTCGTCGACCACGGCTTCCGGCTCCCCTCCGCCCTCGACAACCGCCCCCTGAAGTGGGAGGAGTTCCAGGAGCGGATCGGCCAGACCGTCTACCTCTCCGCCACCCCCGGCGCCTACGAGCTGTCCCGCTCCGACGGCTTCGTCGAGCAGATCATCCGCCCCACCGGCCTCGTCGACCCCGAGGTCGTCGTCAAGCCCACCGAGGGCCAGATCGACGACCTGGTCCACGAGATCCGGCTGCGCACCGAGCGCGACGAGCGGGTCCTCGTCACCACCCTCACCAAGAAGATGGCCGAGGACCTCACCGACTACTTCCTGGAGCTCGGCATCCAGGTGCGCTACCTCCACAGCGACGTGGACACCCTGCGCCGCATCGAGCTCCTGCGCGAACTGCGCGCCGGCGAGTACGACGTCCTGGTCGGCATCAACCTGCTCCGCGAGGGCCTCGACCTGCCCGAGGTCTCCCTCGTCGCCATCCTCGACGCCGACAAGCAGGGCTTCCTGCGCTCCGGAACCTCGCTCATCCAGACCATCGGCCGCGCCGCCCGCAACGTCTCCGGCCAGGTCCACATGTACGCCGACACCATCACCCCCGCCATGGCGCAGGCCATCGACGAGACCAACCGGCGCCGGGAGAAGCAGGTCGCCTACAACAAGGAGCACGGGATCGACCCCCAGCCGCTCCGCAAGAAGATCAACGACATCGTCGCCACCATCGCGCGCGAGGAGGTCGACACCGAGGAGCTCCTCGGCACCGGCTACCGCAAGGGGAAGGACGGCAAGGCCGCCAAGGCCCCCGTCCCCTCGCTCGCCGCGCACGCCCCCCAGGCCGGGAAGAAGGCCGCCAAGGGCGGCTCGACGCTGGAGCTGGGCGACCGGCCCGCCGCCGAACTGGCTTCGGTCATCGAGGAGATGACCGAGCGGATGCGCGCCGCCGCCGCCGAGCTGCAGTTCGAGGTGGCGGCCAGGCTGCGCGACGAGGTCTCCGAGCTGAAGAAGGAACTGCGCCAGATGAAGGAAGCGGGACTGGCCTGATCCGGGGCCGCCCGGTGTGTTGCAAGAGCGACACAAAACCGGGCCGGGACCGGCACGCTGTCGGTCCCCCTGCGTAGGGTGCTGGCACAACGACGAGAGGGGCACACGCGTGTCGGTCAACATGACCAAGGGCCAGGCGATCAGCCTGGAGAAGCAGGGCGGCGGCAGCCTCACCCAGGTCCGGATGGGACTCGGCTGGCAGGCCGCGCCGCGCCGCGGCCTCTTCGGGTCGCGCACCCGCGAGATCGACCTCGACGCGTCCGCGGTCCTCTTCGCCGAGAAGCAGCCGGTCGACGTGGTCTTCTTCCGCCACCTCGTCAGCGACGACGGCTCGGTCCGCCACACCGGCGACAACCTGGTGGGCGGCGTCGGCCAGGGCGGCGACGACGAGGCCATCCTCGTCGACCTCCAGCGGGTCCCCGTCCACATCGACCAGATCGTCTTCACGGTGAACTCCTTCACCGGGCAGACCTTCCAGGAGGTGCAGAACGCCTTCTGCCGCCTCGTCGACGAGACGAACGGCCAGGAGCTCGCGCGCTACACCCTGGACGGCGGCGGCCAGTACACCGCCCAGATCATGGCGAAGGTGCACCGGGCCGGCTCCGGCTGGCAGATGACGGCCCTGGGCAACCCGGCCAACGGCCGCACCTTCCAGGACCTGATGCCGTCGATCCTGCCGCACCTGTAGGCGACGGCCGCGCCGCACCCACAGCTCCCGGCGGACTCCGGTCCGCCGGGAGCTGTCCCGCATGACGACGGGGACCGCGCGACGGCCCCGCACCCACGCCTCCGCACCACCGAACCCGCACACCGAACCGCCGAGGGGAACAGAGTCGAGATGACGGCCGAGCTGGTCCGGGGGCAGAACCACCCCCTGCCCGACACCCGCCTGGAGCTCCGGATCTCCGCGGGCCATCCGGTCGTCGCCGGAGCCGCCCTCGGCGACGAGCGGGGCCTGGTCGCGGGCGCGGAGTGGATCGTCCGCCCCGGCGCCCCCGCGCGGTCCGGGATCGAGGTCCCCTCCTCCGCCGCCGCCGAGCACCGCGTCGCGGTGGACCTGGCGGAGCTTCCCGACACCGTCCACCGGGTCTCGCTGCTGCTGGCCCTGCCCCCGGGCACCGGCGGCCCCGCCCGCTTCGGCACCGCCGCGGCCCCCTTCGTCTCGGTCGGCACCCCGGCGGGCGACGAGGTCGCCACGTACACGATCACCGGCCTCGACCGGGAGTCCGCCCTCGTCGCGCTGGAGCTCTACCGCCGCCAGGGCGCCTGGAAGGTCCGTGCCGTCGGACAGGGGTACGAGGGTGGGCTCGCCGCCCTCCTCGCCGACCTGGGCGCTCCCGCCCCCGCCGACCTCGCCGCCGCCGTCCTGGACGCGGCGGCCCCCGCGGCGGCCGTCCCGGCACAGGTTCCGGCCCGCGCCGACTCCGGCCCCGTGCCGGTCCCGGCCCCCGCCTCGTACCCCCTCCCCGCCCCGGAGGCGACCCCCGCCCAGGGCCCCGCCCCGGACCCGATCCAGGGGCCGGACGCGATCCCGGCACCGGGCCCGATCCCGGCACCGGGCCCGATCCAGGGGCCGGACGCGATCCCGGCACCGGGTGCGGACCCGGTCGCCGGGCCCGACACCCGTCCCGTCACCGGTCCCGACACCCGTCCCGTCACCGGTCCCGACACCGTCGCCAGTCCCGACACCGTCGCCGGGCCCGGCGTCCCGGTGCCGGGGCCCGCGGCCGTGTCTGCGTTCGACTCCGCGCCCGACCCGGCTTCCGCCTCCGCGGACGGCGGGGACGCCGGGGCGACCATCAGCTACAGCCACCCGCGCCGTCGGCCCGTGGTGCCGCCCGCCGCGCCCGCGTCCGGGCCGGCCGCCGGTGCCGGGGCCGTACCGCCACCGCCGTCCGGGCCGCCGTCCGGATCTCCGTCCGGACCTCCGGCGGGGGCGGCCCCCGGGGCGCGGGACGGGGAGGCGGAGGCGCGGCCCGTGCCGGTGGCCGGGGACGCCTCCGGCTGGACCATGGACGAGCGGCTCTACAACCAGGTGTGGGGCATGTTCGAGGACCTGGCCCGGACCGTCGCCGCCTTCCGCAGCGCCCGCGAGTTCGCCGAGCACCGGCTCGACCGCGAGATCGACCAGGTCCTCGCCGACCCGAGGGCCCGGATCGGCGGGGCCGGGGACGCCGCGCGCGCCGCCGCCCGCGCCCACCACGACGAGCTGGTCGGCCGCGCCCAGGAGGTCCTCGACCGGGACCTCGCCCAGCTCACCGCCGAGGCCGAGGTCGTCGAGCCCGCCCTGCCGCCCGCCTACGCCCGCTGGGACAACCCCGTCTGGCACGCCTACCGCGCCCCGGCGGAGCCGCCGATGGCGGTGCGCCTCGGCGACCTCCACCTGCCGGAGCGGACCGGCCTGCGCATCCCCTTCCTGGTCCGGCTGCCGCTGGAGCGCGGCCTGTGGGTGGACTCCGGCCGGGGCCGCGCGGTGGCGGCCGGCCTCCTCGACGAGGCCGAGACGCGCCGGCTCGCCCTGGACAGCGCGGTCGCGCACACCGCCCGGCTGCTCGCCGCCCACCCGGCCGGCTCCCTCAGCGTCCACGTCCTCGACGCGGCGGGCGCCGGTGCCGCCGCCTTCGCCCCGCTCACCGACTCCGGGGTGCTGGCCGCCCCGCCGGCCCGGGGCGCGGCCGGGGTGGCCGCCGTCCTCGCCCAGCTCACCGAGCGGGTGGACCTGCTCCAGATGGCGATGCGCGGCGACGCCGCCGAGGACCTGCCGCCCGGCTTCGACCCGGCCCGGCAGCTCCTCGTGGTGCACGACTTCCCGCACGGCTTCGACGACCGGGCCGTCACCTGGCTGCGGTACCTCGCCGACGAGGGCCCCTCGGTCGGGGTGCACCTGCTGATGGTGGCGGACCGGGCGGACGCCGCCGCGTACGGCCCGGTGCTCGACCCGCTGTGGCGCTCGCTGCTGCGGCTCACCCCGGTGGCCGACGACCACCTCGCGGACCCCTGGGTCGGGCATGCCTGGACCTATGAGCCGCCGGTGGTCCCGGCGGGCAGCGCGGTGCTCGGGAGGGTCCTCGCCCAGGTCCGGGAGGCCCGTCGGTAAACCGCCCCCACCTGGGGTTTTGTCTTCCCTTTGCCTTTCTCTTTACCTTCTCTTGGGTTTTCGGGTAGTCTTTTCGGGCGGAGGGGAGTACTCCCCATGGCGCGGCGTACCCGTCAATACGGACGGATCAGAGAGATCCGATCCCGGGGCGTCGGCCCGGCGGTCGCGCGAGCGGCCCCGGGTGGAAGAGACCTCCGGCAGCGACGACGCTGATCCATAGCCGTACGACGCCGGAGGCGCAGTGGACGTTTCGATGACCATGTGGGTGCTGACCATTCTCGGTCTGTGTGCCCTGATCGCGGTCGACTTCTTCATCGGGCGCAAGCCCCATGACGTGTCGATCAAGGAAGCCGGGATCTGGACCGCCGTCTGGATCGCCCTCGCCGTGCTCTTCGGCATCGGGATCACGATCTGGGGCAGCGGGCAGGCGGGCGGGGAGTTCTTCGCCGGCTTCATCACGGAGAAGTCGCTCAGTGTCGACAACCTCTTCGTCTTCATCCTGATCATGGCGAAGTTCTCCGTGCCGAGCCACCTCCAGCAGCGGGTGCTGCTGTTCGGCGTGCTCATCGCCCTGGTGCTGCGGGCGATCTTCATCGCGGCGGGCGCCGCGATCATCGCCAGCTTCTCCTGGGTCTTCTACCTTTTCGGCGCCTTCCTCATCTACACCGCCTGGAAGCTCGTCAAGGAGGCCATGTCCGACGAGGACGAGGACGACTGGGACGAGAACCGCCTGCTGAAGTCCATCGAGAAGAGGTTCGGGGTCGCGGACCGCTACCACGGCACCAAGCTCTTCATCGTGCAGCACGGCAAGAAGGTCATGACGCCGCTGTTCGTCGTCATGCTCGCCATCGGCATGACCGACATCCTGTTCGCGATGGACTCGATCCCCGCGATCTTCGGCCTCACCCAGGACCCGTACATCGTCTTCACGGCGAACGCGTTCGCCCTGATGGGCCTGCGCCAGCTGTACTTCCTCATCGGCGGTCTGCTGAAGAAGCTGGTCCACCTCAGCTACGGCCTGTCGGTGATCCTCGGCTTCATCGGCGTGAAGCTGATCCTGCACGCCATGCACGAGTCCGGACTGCACGTCCCGGAGATCTCCATCCCGGTCTCCCTCGGCGTCATCTGCGGCGTGCTGGTGATCACCACCATCACCAGCCTGATCGCCTCGAAGAAGCAGTCCGAGAAGGCGGCCCTGGAGGCCGCCGAGAAGGACGCCGCGGGCAGCGAGGACGCGGGGAAGACCGGCGTCGAGGCGTGACCCGCCCCCTTCCCGCGTGACGGCGGCGGCCGGTCCGGGCACTCCCCGGACCGGCCGCCGCCGTTCCCGTACCGCCGCCCGTCAGGCGGGCGCGCCCCCGACGGCCTCCTCCCGCTCCGGGAGCCGCTCCGGCAGCGTCTCGGGCAGGAGGGCGAAGCAGCCCAGGCTCACCAGCGCCACCACCGTCAGATAGGCCGCCACGCCCCACGGCGGGCCCGAGCCGCCGTCCGACAGGGCGGTCGCCACGATCGGCGTCAGCGCCCCGCCCAGCACCCCCGCCAGGTTGTAGCCCACCGCCGCGCCCGTGCACCGCACCCGGGGCTCGTACAGCTCCGGCAGGTACGCGGCCACCACCGCGAACATGGTGATGAAGGCGAGCAGCGCCCCCAGGAAGCCCAGGAACATCAGCACCGGCTGCCGGGTGTGCAGCAGCGCCACCATCGGGAACATCCACAGGGCCGCCGCCGCGCACCCCGCCAGGCAGAGCGGCCGCCGCCCCCAGCGGTCGGCCAGCAGGGCCACGAAGGGCGTCACGGCGCCCTTCACCGCCACCGCGGCCATCACGCAGACCAGCATCACCGTGCTGCTCACGCCGAGCCGCTCGGTGCCGTAGGCCAGCGCCCAGGTGGAGACCGTGTAGAAGATCGCGTACCCCACGGCCAGCGCCCCGGCGGTCAGCAGCACCAGCCGCCAGTGCCCGCGCACCACCTCGGCGAGCGGCGCGCCCGCCCGCCGTCCGGCCGCGGCCAGCTCCTCGAACTGTGGGGTCTCGGCGAGCGAGGAGCGCAGCAGCAGCCCGCCGGCGGCGAGCAGGCCCGCCGCCCAGAACGGCACCCGCCAGCCCCAGGTGCGGAAGTCGGCGTCGCTCAGGCCGGCGGTGAGCGCCAGCATCACCCCGTTCGCGAGGAGGAAGCCGACGGCCGGGCCGATCTGCGGGAAGCTCGACCACAGCGCCCGGCGGTGCGGCGGGGCGTGCTCGGCGGTCAGCAGGACGGCGCCGCCCCACTCGCCGCCCAGACCGAGCCCCTGGAGGAAGCGCAGCACGAGCAGGAGCAGCGGCGCGGCGACGCCGATCGACTCGTACGTGGGGACGCAACCGACGGCGACGGTGGCGCAGCCGGTGAGCAGCAGCGAGGCGAGGAGCACCGGGCGGCGGCCGTGCCGGTCGCCGACGTGCCCGAAGAGGACCGAGCCCAGCGGGCGGGAGAGGAAGCCGACGGCGAAGGTGCCGAAGGCGGCGAGGGTCCCGGCGAGCGGCGAGAAGGTGGGGAAGAAGAGGGGCCCGAGGACGAGGGCGGCGGCCGTCCCGTAGACGAAGAAGTCGAAGAACTCGATGGCGGTGCCGACCAGCGAGGCGGCGGCGAGCCGGGCCATCGGGGGCGCCGGGCGGGAGACCGGCGGCGACGGAGTGTGACGGGGGTGCATGTGCCGCCAACTGCCCGGCCGCCGTCCGGGTTACGGGGGCGTGCGGAGGCGCCCCCGGTGGCACCGGGGGCGCTCGGGTGCCGGGCGGGTCACCAGCCGCGCTCGCGCCACTCCGCGAGGTGCGGGCGCTCGTCACCGAGCGTGGTGTCCTTGCCGTGGCCGGGGTAGACCCAGGTCTCGTCCGGCAGGGCGTCGAACAGCTTGGTCTCCACGTCCCGCAGGAGACTGGCGAAGGCCGCCGGGTCCTTCCAGGTGTTGCCGACGCCGCCGGGGAAGAGGCAGTCGCCGGTGAAGACGTGCGGGTGGCCGTGCGGGTCGTCGTAGACCAGCGCGATCGAGCCCGGGGTGTGGCCGACGAGCCGGCGGGCGGTCAGCTCGACCTCGCCGACCCGGACCACGTCGCCGTCCTCGACGGGGACGTCGGTGGCGACCGGGATGCCCTCCGCGTCGTACGCGCCCGCGTACGTGGCGGCGCCGGTCGCGGCGACCACCTCGGCCAGGGCCTGCCAGTGGTCGCCGTGCCGGTGGGTGGTGACGACGGCGGCGATGCCGTCGTCACCGATCAGCGTGAGCAGGGTCTCCGCGTCGTTGGCCGCGTCGATCAGCAGCTGTGCGCCGGTGGCCCGGCAGCGCAGCAGGTACGCGTTGTTGTCCATCGGGCCGACCGCGACCTTGGAGATCATCAGGTCCTTCAGCTCGTGGACGTCGGCCGGACCGCCCACCCTCACCGCTCCGCTGTACGTCATGGGCTCAGACTAGCTCCGCCGGGGCTCCTCGGGTCAGAGGGGCGGGAGCTGGGGGAGGGGGCCGCCCTCGGTCTTCAGGGCGGAGCCGTCGCGGCGTCCGGCGAGCCAGCCGAGGAGCTCGGGAGCGGGGCCGGAGACGGCCACCGGGCCGCCCTCGGCGCCGCCGCCGGTCGTCCACGTCCGGCCGTCGTCGGCGCGGAGCCCGGTGGAGGGGACCTGCGGGTGGCCGGCGAAGCGCTCGGCGAGGAAGTCGATCTCCCGTCGGACGAACTCCTCCGGGAGGTCCTCCAGCTCGTAGCCGCAGCCGAGGTCCACGTGGTGCAGGGCCACCTCGACCCAGCGGCGGAAGGGGACCCGGGAGGCGCTGTCGGTGACGCCGTTGCGCAGCTCGACGACGCGGTCCCAGTCGGCCGGCGCGGCGGCCGACTCCTGGAAGAGGCCGGCGGTCGCGCGCACGTCGGCGAGCTGGACGTCGAGCGGGCGGGGGGCGTCGCGCTCGATGTCGGCGTCGCGCGCCTCGGCGCTCGGGTACATGGGGCGGCCCTCGAAGACGTTCACCAGGGCCTCGGCGTTCCGGGCCAGGTGGGCGAGGACGTGGCCGCGCGTCCAGCCGGGAAGCCGTGACGGCTCGGCGGCGGAGGCGTTGTCCCAGGAGGCGGCGTCGGCGAGCAGCCGCTCGGTGGCGTCGCGGACGGATGCGAGGTCGTGCTCGTGATCGATCATGACGCCGACCCTAGCGTCGGCCACTCGTTCGGGTGAAGCAGACGAGCAACCGCCGGAAATCGAATGTACGTGCTATAAGCTCGGGAGAGGTGACCGACGCCGAGGAAGCTTCCGGCATCCTTGGGCGTTGAACGCTTGTCGGGTGCCCGGACGCCTGCGGGTCTCCAGGCGCATCCGCCCCCTCACGACAGACACATCCGCTCTCTGAAGAAAGGTGCGGACCGGCGTGGCCGACCGTCTCATCGTCCGTGGCGCGCGCGAGCACAACCTCAAGAACGTCTCGCTCGACCTCCCCCGCGACTCCCTCATCGTCTTCACCGGACTCTCGGGATCGGGCAAGTCCTCCCTCGCGTTCGACACGATCTTCGCCGAGGGGCAGCGCCGGTACGTCGAGTCGCTCTCCTCGTACGCCCGGCAGTTCCTCGGCCAGATGGACAAGCCGGACGTGGACTTCATCGAGGGCCTCTCGCCCGCCGTCTCCATCGACCAGAAGTCGACCTCGCGCAACCCGCGCTCCACGGTCGGCACCATCACGGAGGTCTACGACTACCTCCGCCTGCTCTTCGCCCGCATCGGCAAGCCGCACTGCCCCGAGTGCCGCCGGCCGATCTCCCGCCAGTCGCCCCAGGCCATCGTCGACAAGGTCCTGGAGCTCCCCGAGGGCAGCCGCTTCCAGGTCCTCTCCCCGCTGGTGCGCGAGCGCAAGGGCGAGTTCGTCGACCTCTTCGCCGACCTCCAGACCAAGGGCTACAGCCGCGCCCGGGTCGACGGGGAGACGATCCAGCTCAGCGAGCCGCCCGCGCTGAAGAAGCAGGAGAAGCACACCATCGAGGTGGTCGTCGACCGCCTCACCGTCAAGGACGGCGCCAAGCGCCGCCTCACCGACTCCGTCGAGACCGCCCTCGGCCTCTCCGGCGGCATGGTCGTCCTCGACTTCGTCGACCTCGCCGAGGACGACCCCGAGCGCGAGCGGATGTACTCGGAGCACCTCTACTGCCCGTACGACGACCTCTCCTTCGAAGAGCTGGAGCCCCGCTCCTTCTCCTTCAACTCGCCCTTCGGCGCCTGCCCCGACTGCACCGGCATCGGCACCCGCATGGAGGTCGACCCCGAGCTGGTCGTCCCCGACGAGGAGAAGTCCCTCGACGAGGGCGCCATCCACCCCTGGTCCCACGGCCACACCAAGGAGTACTTCGGCCGGATGATCGACGGCCTCTCCCAGGCCCTCGGCTTCCGCACCGACATCCCCTACGCGGGCCTCCCGCAGCGGGCCAAGAAGGCCCTCATGCACGGCCACAAGACCCAGATCGAGGTCCGCTACCGCAACCGGTACGGGCGCGAGCGCGCCTGGACCAGCCCCGCCTTCGAGGGCGCCGTCTCCTTCGTGAAGCGGCGGCACGGCGAGGCCGAGAGCGACTCCAGCCGCGAGCGCTTCGAGGGCTACATGCGGGAGGTGCCCTGCCCCACCTGCCGCGGCACCCGGCTCAAGCCGATCGTCCTCGCGGTCACGGTGATGGACCGGTCCATCGCCGAGGTCTCCGCCATGTCCATCAGCGACTGCGCCGACTTCCTCTCCCGCCTCACCCTCGACGCCCGCGACAAGAAGATCGCCGAGCGGGTCCTCAAGGAGGTCAACGAGCGGCTGCGCTTCCTCGTCGACGTCGGCCTCGACTACCTCTCGCTCAACCGCGCCGCCGGCACCCTCTCCGGCGGCGAGGCCCAGCGCATCCGGCTCGCCACCCAGATCGGCTCCGGCCTCGTCGGCGTCCTGTACGTCCTCGACGAGCCGTCCATCGGCCTGCACCAGCGCGACAACCACCGGCTGATCGAGACCCTGGTCCGCCTCCGCGACATGGGCAACACGCTCATCGTCGTCGAGCACGACGAGGACACCATCAAGGTCGCCGACTGGGTCGTCGACATCGGCCCCGGCGCCGGCGAGCACGGCGGCAAGGTCGTCCACTCCGGCTCCCTGGAGGAACTCCTCGCCAACGAGGAGTCGATGACCGGGCAGTACCTCTCCGGTCGCCGGGCGATCACCACCCCGGACACCCGCCGCCCGGTCGACCCCGCGCGCGCCCTCACCGTGCACGGGGCCAAGGAGAACAACCTGCGGGACATCGACGTCTCCTTCCCGCTGGGCGTCCTCACCGCCGTCACCGGAGTCTCCGGCTCCGGCAAGTCGACCCTGGTCAACGACATCCTCTACACCCACCTCGCGCGCGAGCTGAACGGCGCCAAGGCGGTGCCCGGCCGGCACACGCGGGTGGAGGGCGACGACCTCGTCGACAAGGTCGTGCACGTCGACCAGTCGCCCATCGGCCGCACCCCGCGCTCGAACCCGGCGACGTACACCGGCGTCTTCGACCACGTCCGCAGGCTGTTCGCCGAGACGATGGAGGCCAAGGTCCGCGGCTACCTGCCCGGCCGCTTCTCCTTCAACGTCAAGGGCGGCCGCTGCGAGAACTGCTCCGGCGACGGCACCATCAAGATCGAGATGAACTTCCTCCCGGACGTGTACGTGCCGTGCGAGGTCTGCCACGGCGCCCGCTACAACCGGGAGACCCTGGAGGTCCACTACAAGGGCAAGTCCATCGCCGAGGTCCTCGACATGCCCATCGAGGAGGCCCTGGACTTCTTCGAGGCCGTCCCGACGATCGCCCGCCACCTGCGGACGCTCCACGAGGTCGGACTCGGCTACGTCCGGCTCGGCCAGTCCGCGCCGACCCTGTCCGGCGGCGAGGCCCAGCGCGTCAAGCTCGCCTCCGAGCTCCAGAAGCGCTCCACGGGCCGCACGGTCTACGTGCTCGACGAGCCGACCACCGGCCTCCACTTCGAGGACATCTCCAAGCTGATCAAGGTGCTGTCCGGTCTCGTCGACAAGGGCAACTCGGTCATCGTCATCGAGCACAACCTCGACGTGATCAAGACCGCGGACTGGATCATCGACATGGGTCCCGAGGGCGGCAGCGGCGGTGGCGTCGTCGTCGCCGAGGGCACCCCGGAGCAGGTCGCCTCGGTGCCGTCCAGCCACACCGGAAAGTTCCTCCGCGAGGTCCTCGGCGCGGACCGCGTCAGCGACGCGGCCGCGACCGCCCCGGCGGCCCGGACGCGGAAGACCGCCGCGAAGAAGCCCGCCGCCAAGAAGGCGGCGACCGGGAAGACGGCCGCGAGGACGACGGCCGCGGCGGCGAAGAAGGCCCCGGCCAAGAAGACGGCGGCCCGCACCCGCAAGGCGTGACCGCGGGGGCCCTCCCGAGGCCCCGCGATCCCGCCGCCCGGGAAGGACGGCGCACGCGTACGGCTCCCGTACGCGTGCGCCCGCGTGCGACCACCGCGGTGGCGGCGCTCCCGCCCCCCGTGCGCGGGACGCCCGGCCCCGGCCTCCGACCGTCCGGCGGTCCACCGCCCCGGTGGTCCGGTCGCCGGGCACTCCGGCGCGGGCCGGTCGGTCGTTCGCAGGAAGAACCGGACGGTGCGCCCAGGTGTGTTCGAGCCGGACCCGGAGCGGCGTCAACCGCCGGACCCGGGGTGACACGAAGGGCTGAGGATTGCAGCGCGGAGGGTGATCCCGCGCCTCCGGCCCCCCGGGGTGGCAGCACACTACAGACCAGCTACCGCATGTGAGGAGCAGGTCGTGCACACACCTCCGCGTCATGTCGCCTTGATCATGGACGGCAACGGCCGCTGGGCCGAGCAGCGGGGATGCGAGCGCGTCGACGGCCACGCGGCCGGCGAGGACGCCTTCGTGGAGAGCGTGCGGGCCGCCGTGGACGGCGGGGTCACCTGGCTGACCTCCTTCGCGTTCTCCACCGAGAACTGGCGCCGTCCGCGCTCCGAGGTCGACTTCCTCATGCGGCTCAACCGGCGGGTGCTCCGCGACAACGTCCACGACTGGAACGAGATGGGCGTCCGCGTCCGCTACCTCGGGGTGGCCGACGCCCGCATCCCGGAGGACGTACGCGAGGAGATCGCCGCCGCCGAGGAGCTGACCCGCGACAACGGCACCCTCACCCTGACCGTGGCCCTCGACCACGGCGGCCGCCGCGACCTGGCGCGCGCGGCGCGCTCGATCGTCGCGCACGGCGTACCGGCCGACCAGGTCACCGAGGAGACCCTCGCCGGGCACATGCAGTTCCCCGACATGCCCGACATCGACCTGCTGGTGCGCACCTCCGCCGAGCACCGGCTGTCCAACTTCATGCTGTGGCAGGCCGCCTACGCCGAACTGGTCTTCCTCGACGTGCTGTGGCCCGACTTCCGCGCCGAGCACTTCAGCCAGGCGGTGGAGCTCTACCACCGGCGCCGGCGCCGCTTCGGCGACGTGCCCCGGCCCGCGGAGCCGGCCGCCGCCGTCAGCGCGGGCGCGTGAGCGCGGGGCCCGACGGACAGCACGACCCGGCCCGGCGCCGCCCCTCCGGATGGCCGCGCGCGCTGCGGCGCCACGCCGGCCGGATCCTGGCCGGACTCGGCGTCCTGCTGGCGGTGTCGGCGGTGCTCGGCGCGGACACCGCCCACCGCCTGTCGGCGGGCGGATACCAGTACCGGGACGCGGCGACCCGGCGGGCGGTCGACGTCCTCGCCTCCGACTTCCGCCTCCCCGCCGACGCGAACCTCGTCGTCACCGTGCACGGGCGCGACGGCGTGCGGTCGGGAGCGGCGGCCGCCGCGGGCCGGGCCCTGGCGGACCGGATCCGCGCCCACCCCGACGTGACGGTCGCGGCCGACCCGTGGACGGCTCCTCCCGGCTCCCCCCTCTTCAGCGCGGACGGCCGCACCGCCCTGGTCCTCGTGCACGTCGCCGGGCCGGAGCGCGCCGCCGCCGCGACCGCCCGGAAGCTGGCCGACCGGGCGGCGCGCACCGGGGGAGTGGAGGTGGGGGCGGCCGGCCGGGCCCTGGTCCAGGGCGAGCTGACCCGCGACGCTCAGGACGCGCTGCTGCGCGCGGAACTCCTCGCCGTCCCCCTGACCTTCCTCGCCCTGCTGCTGGCCTTCCGGTCCCCGACCGCGGCGCTGCTGCCCCTCGCCGTCGGCGTGGTGGCCGTCACCACGACCCTGGCCCTGCTGCGGCTGCTCACGGCGGTCGTCCCGGTCGGCGTCTTCGCCCTCAACCTCACCACCGCGCTCGGCTTCGGCCTCGCCGTGGACTACAGCCTCTTCCTCCTCTCCCGCTACCGGAGCGAACGCGCCGCGGGACACGACCGCGACCGGGCCCTGGACATCACCGCCCGCACCGCCGGCCGCACGGTCGCCTACTCCGCGCTCGCCGTCTGCGCCGCCCTGCTGGCCCTGCTGTTCTTCCCGGTCTACGCGCTGTCGTCGCTGGCCTACGCGGGGCTGAGCGTGATCGCCGTCGCCGCAGTGAGCGCCGTGACCGTGGTGGTGTGCGCGGTCGCCCTGCTGGGGGACCGGGGCGACCGGCTCCTCCTGCCGGCCGCGCCCCCGGCCCGCGCCCAGGGGGAGCGCTGGGCCCGGCTCGCCGCCCTGGCGAGCGCGCGCCCCTGGCGGTGGGCCGTCCCGTCGGTGCTGCTGCTGTGCGCGCTCGCCGCGCCCTTCGCCCACGCCACGTTCACCCCCTCCGACGAGCGGATGCTGCGCGACACCTCGGCCGTGGCGGAGGCGACGGAGCGGATCCGTACACGGTTCGATCCGCGCGACCTCGACCCCGTGTGGCTCCTGCTGCCCCCGGGCTCGGCCCGCGACGCCGGGACCGCCGCGTACCTCCGGGCCGTGGCCCGCACCCCGGGCGTGGCGCGGGCCGCGGTCCTGACCTCACCCGGTCCGGCGGGCCGCGCCGTGGTCCGGGTGGTGACCGCCGGCGCGCCGAGCGGCGACGGGGCGGCGGCGACGCTGGCCCGCCTCCGGGCGCTCCCCGCGCCGGGGCCGGTCACCGCCGTGGGCGGCACGGTGGACCGGGCCGACACCCTCGCCGCCCTGGCCGGGCGGCTGCCCTGGGCGCTGGGCTTCCTGGCCGCCGGCACCTTCGTCCTGCTGTTCCTCTTCACCGGCAGCGTGCTGATGCCGGTGAAGGCCCTGGTCCTGGCGGCCCTCGGGCTGACCGTCGGCATGGGCGTGCTGGTGGCGGTCTTCCAGGACGGGTACGCGGCGTTCCTGCTCGGCGACGTCAGCGCCCCCGGATACCTCGACCCCTCGGTCGTCATCCTCGTCGTCTGCGTGTGCTTCGGGCTCGCCACCGACTACGAGATGTTCCTCCTCTCCCGGCTGCGCGAGCACCACCTCCTCACCGGCGACACGCGCGCCGCCGCCGTCGAGGCCGCGCGGCGGACCTCCGCCACGATCTCCTGGTCCGCCGTCATCCTGATCACCGTGCTGCTGACGCTGGCCGCCTCGCCGCTCACCATGCTGAAGATGGCAGGGATCGGGAGCGCGCTGAGCGTCCTGGTCGACGCCTTCGTCATCCGGCCGGTCCTCGTGCCCGCCGCGCTGGCCTTCTTCGGCCCCGCCAACTGGTGGGCCCCGCCGTGGCTGCGCCGCCTCCACGCCCGCGTCGGCCCGCACGAACACCCGCCCGCGCCACCCGCCCGGACCGCGCCACCGGCCCGGGCCACCTCACCGCACCTGCCGCACCCACCGCACCTGCCGTACCCGCCCGCCCCATCGAGCCCGGTCACATCACCGCACGCGCCCGGGGCACCGCCCCCGCCCGCCCCGCCGCCCCCGGTCGTCCCCGTACCCGCCCGTCCCCCGACACCGCCGACGGCGGCGGCCGACGCCGCCCGCCGGTCCACGGCATCCGCCCCGGAGCATTCATGACCGCCACCGTTCCCGCCCCGTCCCGGGCGGCGTCCTCGCGCGCCGCCCGCCTCGTCAGCGAACTGCTCGACCCGGTGCCCTGCCTGGTCCTCGTCACCGTCCTGACCGGCTGGCACGCCGGCCGCCTCCAGGGCGTCGCGTGGGGCCTGTTCGCCGCGTTCTTCTCCGCCGCCGTGCCCCTCGCCCTGATCACGGCCGGCCGGCGCCTCGGCTACTGGGACAGCCGCCACCTGCCCCGCCTCAAGGACCGTCTGCTCCTGCTGCCCGCCTGCATGGCGTCCGTCGCCGTCGGCCTCGCCGCGACGGCCGCCCTCGACGCCCCCGCCGAGATCACCGCCCTGCTGGTCGCGATGGTCTGCTCCGCGGCCGTGGTGCTGGGCATCACCACGGTGTGGAAGGTGTCCCTGCACACCTCGGTGGCCTCGGGCACGCTCACCGTCCTCACCCTGGTGTACGGGTCCCCCACCCTGGTCCTGGCCCCGCTGATCGTCCTGCTCGGCTGGTCCCGGGTCCGGCTGGGCGCCCACACCCCCGCGCAGACCGTCGTCGGAGCCGTCCTGGGCACCCTCGTCGGCGGCCCGGTCTTCGCCCTCCTGCGCTGACCGCCCGCCCCCGCCCCCTTCCCGACAAGGCGCCCCGTGTTCACCGCCACCCGGCCCGGTCTCATGGACCTGACCCTGCACGACATGGCCCAGAAGCAGCCCCGGCTGGACCAGACGCTCGGCGTCGTCCTCCAGCTCGACGGCCGCCCGCCCGCGCTCGCGGAGCTCCGCGCGCACGTGGCCGGCCGGCTGGACCGGCTGCCCGCCCTGACCCACTACCTCCACGGCCCCGGACTGCGCGCCCGCTGGGCCCACGACCCCCGGCCCGACCTGGAGCGGCGCGTGGGGGAGCGGGCGGTCGCCGCCGGCCCGGACCGCCTCGACGCCGCCCTGGAGGACCTGCTCGCCCACCCGCTGCCATGGGACCTGTGGCTGCTGCACGGCCACGCCCCCGGCCGGTACGCGCTCTGCTACCGCCTCCACCACTCCTGCCAGAACGGCGGGGCCCTGCGCCACGTCCTGTGCACGCTGTTCGGCGCCGCCCCCGCAACCGCCGCGCCCGCAACCGCCGTCCCCGCAACCGCCGCGCCCGCGCGGCCGGAGCCCCGGGCCGGAGTCCGCGTCCACGCCCGGACGCTCGGCGGCATGCTCGGCGCCCTCGCCCGCAACGACCTCTGGAACGACCCCGCCCACCCCCTGCGCAACGCCCGCACCGGCACCTGGGCCAGTGCCCCGACCCAGGTGCTGCGCGCCGTCGGGGCGGCCCGCGGCGGCAGCGGCAACGACGCCCTCCTGGCCGCGCTGGCCTCCGCCCTGCGGACCTGGACGCGCGCGTACTGGCCGCGCGGGGCCGGCCGGGCGGTCCCCGCGGCCATGATGGTCGACGTGCGCCGCCCCCACGAGGCGGACCGCCCCGGAAACCTGTTCGCCCACGCCACGCTCCCGCTGCCCAGCCACCGGCCCACCCACGAGGAGCGGCTCGACGCGATCGTCGCGGCCACCCGGCGACCGAAGGACCCCCTGGTCCGCGCGGCCACCCGCACCCTCCTCGACCGGACGCCCGCGTGTGTCGGCCGGGCCGTCGCGGACCGGGTCACCACCCCGCCGCGCGCCGTCGTCGACACCTCCCACGTCGTCTTCCCCCACCCGCTGAGCTACCGGGGCGACCCGGTCACCGGGGTCCGGATCGCCACCTGGCTGCCCCGCCACCACCCCGCCTCGATCGTCGCGTGCAGCTACAACGGCACCACCGGCGTGTACTTCCTCACCGACGCCGCCCTCCCCGGACTCCACCGGCTCGCCGGGTGGTGGGAGGAGGCCGTCGCCGAGGCCCACGCGGCGACCGCGCCCGCCTGAAGGACCCCGTACGGCGTCCGCACCGGCCGGTGAAGGGGCCCCGTACGGCGTCCGCACCGGCCGTCGAAGGGGCCCCGTACGGCGTCCGCACCGGCCGTCCCCGCGCGACGGGTCCCGCACGAAACCGGCCCAAACGGCGCGGGTATCGTCGGGGCAGACCACCCGTCCCCCGCCCCGTGGAGAGCGATCATGTCCGGCCAGTCCACCCGCCGCACCGTCCTGAAGGGTGCCGCGCTCGCCGGTGCCGCCGGGCTGGGTGTCGCCGCCTGCTCCACCGACTCCAAGCTGGGCCACGCCCAGACGCCGACCCCGACCGCCCCGGTCGCGCTCGGCTCGCCGGACGAGGTACCGGTCGGCGGCGCCAAGCTCTACCGCGAGCAGCGGGTCCTGGTGAGCTGTCCGGCCAAGGGCGAGTACAAGGCGTTCAGCGCCCAGTGCACCCACGCCGGCTGCGTCCTCGACAAGATCGAGGACAACGCGGGCAACTGCCCCTGCCACGGCAGCCGCTTCGACGTCACCACCGGCAAGGCCCTCCAGGGCCCCGCCACCGTGCCGCTCCCCGCGGTCGAGATCCGCGTCGAGGGCGGGCAGCTCGTCGCCGGTCCCAAGACCGCCGCCGGCGCCTGACGCCCGCCCCCGCGGTCCCGGGAGCCACCGGAGCCCCGGGGCCTCAGGCCCCCGGGAGTCCCGGACGCCCCGGGGGACCCGACAGCCCCGCACACCCCGGACGCCCCCGGCTCAGGCCCAGTCCCAGTCGATCCCCAGGATGCCGGGGCGCACGCCCTGCTCCACCAGGTGCACCGTGCGGTGCCGGCCGCTGAGCGTCAGCTCCGTGCGGCCCCCGCGCGGCGCGCCCGCCGACGCCTGGGCGAAGCGCCGGCACCGTACCGGCAGCGCCGCCTCGTCGAAGCGGACCTGGAGCACGTACTGCCCGCCCGCGAAGCTGAATCCCCGCTGGTACTCCGCGCCTGGTCCGGCCGTCCCGTCGTCGAAGCCGTACGAGAACAGGTGGGTGTCGCCCGCCCGCAGCCGCGCGTCGAAGAGGAGCTCCGCGACCACCACCCCGGTCCCGGCGTGCCAGCGCACCCGCCCCGTGCGGCAGTTCTCCAGCGCCCGCACCCGCACCCGCGCCGGGTCGCAGCCCGGGTCGCCGAGGTGGAGGGCGAGATAGCGGTCCACGCCGTCCCGGTGCGCCCGCACCACGTGCTGAGATTCGCGGCCCAGGAGTTCCCGGTCCGCCCCGATCCGCACCCGCTCGTGGTGGCCCACCGTGTGCAGCCCGCCGTCCGCGGGCGATTCCAGCTCCGCGAACAGCTCCTCCACCACCCCCGACGCCTCCACCAGCGAGCGGTACGAGCGGCCCGCCGGCCGTTCCGCGCCCTCCCGGGCCGCCGCGTCCTCGGAGAGCAGCCGCAGGAGGGAGTTCCCGGGCAGCTGGAGCACCTCCTCCAGGGCCCGCACCGCCTTCAGCGACTCCGGCCGCTGCGGCCGGCGGGCCCCCTGCTGCCAGTAGCTCAGCGAGGTCACCCCGACCCGCACGCCCCGGTGGGCGAGGTGGTGCTGGACCCGCTGGAGCGGCAGCCCGCGCACGGCGAGCGCGGTGCGCAGCGCCAGGTGGAAGGGACCGGTGTGCAGCAACTGCACCAGATCGGCCTCGGTGTGGCTCACACGGGCTCCTCGGTGTGCTCGGCGTACGGCGGAGGCGTACGGCTCGTACGGATGTGCGGGGCGGTGGGAGCGCGGGCGCGCGTGGTGAACGTTCACGCCCGGGGTACGGACCGCCACGGCCCGGACGGCGGGCGGGCAGGTGGGACACGGACGCCCGTTCACACCCGCGCCGCACCGTTCACAGCCCGATGCCACCCCGCATTCAAGCGTGTTGACCCGCTCCCGACAACGATCGATGCTCCAAGCGGCGTCCGGACGTCACCTCCACCCCCACCCATCCCCACCCCCACGCACTGGGAGGAACCCCATGCGCAGACGACTCCAGAGCAGGAAGAAGGGCCTGGTGGCGCTCGCCGCCGCCGCACTCCTCCTCGTCCCCGGCGCGGCCACGGCGTCCGCCGCGCCGGCCCCCGCCCCCGCGACCGCCACCGCCCCGGCCGCCGGGAGTGTCGCGGTCCTCGGCGCCCAGCGCCTGAACATCACCATGCAGGCCCAGCAGAAGAGCAACTGGTGCTGGGCGGCCTCCGGGAACACCATCGCCACCTGGTTCGGCCGCGGCTACACCCAGAACCAGTTCTGCAACGCCGCCTTCCAGCGCCAACAGGGCTACGAGTGCCCCAACTCCCAGGCCACCCTGGCCCACGTCCAGACCGGCCTGAGCTGGGCCGGCGTCCGCCCCGGCGCGTACGTCGACGGCTGGCTGCGCTACCCCACCGTGCAGGCCGAGATCAGCGCGGGACGGCCGGTCGAGACCCGCATCCAGTGGTCCTCCGGCGGCGGCCACATGCACGTGCTGTACGGCTACGACGACGCGAACAGCTGGGTCTACTGGGGCGACCCCTGGCCCTCCAGCACCCGCTACAACTGGGCCTCCCACGCCTGGTACGTGAACAACGCCTCCTTCTCCTGGACCCACTCCCTCTACCGGATCGGGGCGTGACCATGACCGCCAAGGCCCTCGTGACCGCGACCGCCGCCGCCCTCCTCGCCCTCGCGGGCGCGGCCCCCGCCACGGCCGCCCCCGACCCGCTGCCGGCCGCGCCCACCGCCGAGCGCGCCGCCGCCGCGCCGGAGACGCTCGCCACCCTCGGCCGCTTCTTCGCCCGCGACGAGGCGCCCGCCCGCGCCGCCGCCGGGGCCCGCGCCGCCGCGCCCCGGATATCCGGCGCGTCCGTCCCGGTCCGCATCCTCTCCCCGGACTTCGTCGCCGGACGGCCCGGCGCCCCGGTGGCCCGCGAGGAGTACCGCGCCAGCCTCGCCGTCGCCGCCGACGGGCGGACCGCCTCCCTGTGGACGGTGAAGCGCGCCGGCGGCTGGCAGGTGGTGAACATCGCCACCGGCGACGACGAGACCCGCTACACCGGCGAGGGGGCCCGCAGGCTCCCCGGCGGCCTCGTCTTCCGCGAGCCGCAGATCGACGCCTGGTACGTCCAGAAGGGCGGCAGGGTGCTCCCGCTGGACGAGGACGCGGTGGCGGCCGTCGGCGCGGGCGGCACGACCCTCGCCGCCTACCGCGAGCGGGTCGCCCGCGCCTACGGCGACAAGCTCCCCGGCTCCGGCTACGCCCGGAAGGGCGCGGCGGGCGGCTACGGCCCCGAAGCGGCCGGCACGGCCCCCGGGGCCGCCCCCGCCACCGCGGCGGAGCCGGGCACCCGCCACCAGCCGGCGGCGGCCACCGCGGCCTCCACGGCGGCCGCCCTCGGCGCCGCGACCGCCCTGGCCCTGATCGGCGCCGCCACCCTCCGCCGCCGCGCCGCCGCCCGCCGCACACCCCCCTCCGACCGCCCCTGACGGCTCCCCCCGTCCCCGACCCGCATCCGCTTTCCCCCTGCTCCCGACGGCTCCCCGCCCCTCCCCTTCCACCGCCGTCCCCTCCCACCCGCCGCCCGGCCCACGAGGCCGCCGGCACCCCCGGCCCGGGCCGCCCACGAGGCGGTCCGGGCCGCCGGGCGCGCGCCCTCCCCGGGGCCCCTTCCCGCCCCGCCGTGTCGGTCCGCGCCAGTAGGGTGGGAGCCATGGCCGACCCCTCCAGCTACCGCCCCGCGCCGGGGCAGATCCCCGACTCCCCGGGCGTCTACAAGTTCCGGGACGAGCACCGCCGGGTGATCTACGTCGGGAAGGCGAAGTCCCTGCGGCAGCGGCTGGCGAACTACTTCCAGCCGCTGGTCAACCTGCACCCGCGCACCGCCACCATGGTCACCACGGCCGCCTCCGTGGAGTGGACGGTCGTCTCGACCGAGGTCGAGGCGCTCCAGCTGGAGTACTCCTGGATCAAGGAGTACGACCCCCGGTTCAACGTGAAGTACCGGGACGACAAGAGCTACCCCTACCTCGCCGTCACGCTGAACGAGGAGTTCCCCCGCGTCCAGGTCATGCGCGGCCACAAGAAGAAGGGCGTGCGCTACTTCGGGCCGTACGCGCACGCGTGGGCGATCCGCGAGACCGTCGACCTGATGCTCCGGGTCTTTCCCGTCCGGACCTGCTCGGCCGGCGTGTTCCGCAACGCCGCCTCGGCCGGCCGCCCCTGCCTCCTCGGCTACATCGGCAAGTGCGCGGCTCCCTGCGTGGGCCGGGTCACCCCCGAGGAGCACCGGGAACTCGCCGGGGAGTTCTGCGACTTCATGGCCGGCCGCACCGGCACCTACCTCCGCCGCCTGGAGAAGCGGATGACGGAGGCCGCCGAGGAGATGGAGTACGAGCGGGCCGCCCGGCTGCGCGACGACATCGAGGCGCTGCGCAAGGCCATGGAGAAGAGCGCGGTCGTCCTCGCCGACGCCACCGACGCCGACCTGATCGCCCTCGCCCAGGACGAGCTGGAGGCCGCCGTCCAGATCTTCCACGTGCGCGGCGGCCGCGTCCGGGGCCAGCGCGGCTGGGTCACCGACAAGGTCGAGGCCGTCGACACCGCCGGACTCGTCGAGCACGCCCTCCAGCAGTTGTACGGGGAGGAGAGCGGCGACACCGTGCCCAAGGAGGTCCTGGTCCCGGAGCTGCCGGACGACGCGGAGGCCGTCACCGCCTGGCTCACCGCCCGGCGCGGCTCCGGCGTCTCGCTGCGCGTCCCGCGGCGCGGCGACAAGAAGGACCTCCTGGAGACCGTCGCGCGCAACGCCCAGCAGGCCCTCGTCCTGCACAAGACCAAGCGTGCCGGCGACCTCACCACCCGCTCCCGGGCCCTGGAGGAGATCGCCGAGGCCCTGGAGCTGGACGCGGCGCCGCTGCGCATCGAGTGCTTCGACATCTCGCACCTCCAGGGCGAGGACGTCGTCGCCTCCATGGTCGTCTTCGAGGACGGGCTGCCCCGCAGGAGCGAGTACCGCCGCTTCCAGATCAAGGGCTTCGAGGGGCAGGACGACGTCCGCTCCATGCACGAGGTCATCAGCCGCCGCTTCAGGCGCTACCTCGCCGAGAAGGAGCGCACGGGGGAGTGGGAGGAGGCCGAGGAGCCCGGCGAGGCGCCGGAGGAGACCGGCCGCTCCCGCCGCTTCGCCTACCCGCCGCAGCTCGTCGTGGTCGACGGCGGGCAGCCGCAGGTCGCCGCCGCCCGCCGCGCCCTGGACGAGCTGGGCATCGACGACGTCGCCGTCTGCGGCCTCGCCAAGCGCCTGGAGGAGGTGTGGCTGCCCGGCGACGACGACCCCGTGGTGCTGCCCCGCTCCAGCGAGGGCCTCTACCTCCTCCAGCGGGTGCGTGACACGGCTCACGACTTCGCCATCCGCTACCAGCGGTCCAAGCGGACCAAACGGCTCCGCAGCAGCCCCCTCGACGCCGTCCCCGGCCTCGGCGACACGCGCAAGCAGGCCCTGATCAAGCACTTCGGCTCGGTGAAGCGGCTGAAGCAGGCGACAATCGACCAGATCTGCGAGGTCCCCGGCATCGGCCGGAAGACCGCGGAGACGGTCGCCGCGGCCCTCGCCGCGGCGGCCCCCGCCGCCCCCGCCGTGAACACGGCCACGGGCGAGATCCTGGAGGACGACGAAGGTGCCACCCTGTGACCGGGCGGTCCCGGAGACCGGCCCCCACGACCGAGCACTTCCGCGCGACGGGCACACGCACGATGCGCACCACCGAGAAGACGGAGCAGCACACGTGAGTACGGGCACGAAGGAGACCGCCGGCGAGAACGGCGCCGAGGCGGCCATCCCCGAACTGGTGATCATCTCCGGCATGTCCGGCGCCGGCCGGTCCACCGCGGCGAAGTGCCTGGAGGACCTCGGCTGGTTCGTCGTGGACAACCTGCCGCCCGCGCTGATCCCCACCATGGTGGAGCTCGGCGCCCGCTCCCAGGGCAACGTGGCCCGGATCGCCGTCGTCGTCGACGTCCGCGGCCGGCAGTTCTTCGACGCCCTGCGGGAGTCCCTCGCCGACCTCGACGCCAAGCAGGTCACCCGCCGGATCGTCTTCCTGGAGTCCTCCGACGAGGCCCTGGTCCGCCGCTTCGAGTCGGTCCGCCGCCCCCACCCGCTCCAGGGCGACGGCCGGATCGTCGACGGCATCGCCGCCGAGCGCGACCTGCTGCGCGAACTGCGCGGCGACGCCGACCTGGTCATCGACACCTCCAGCCTCAACGTGCACGAACTGCGCGCCAAGATGGACGCCCAGTTCGCCGGCGAGGAGGAGCCCGAACTGCGGGCCACCGTCATGTCCTTCGGCTTCAAGTACGGCCTGCCGGTCGACGCCGACCTCGTCGTCGACATGCGCTTCCTGCCCAACCCGCACTGGGTCCCCGAGCTGCGCCCGTACACCGGCCTCAACGAGGAGGTGGCGAACTACGTCTACAACCAGCCCGGCGCCAAGGAGTTCCTGGACCGCTACACCGAGCTGCTCCAGCTGATCGCCGCCGGCTACCGCCGCGAGGGCAAGCGGTACGTGACCATCGCCGTCGGCTGCACCGGCGGCAAGCACCGCTCGGTCGCCACCGCCGAGAAGCTCGCCGCCCGCATCGCCGCCGAGGGTGTGGAGACCGTGGTCGTCCACCGCGACATGGGGCGCGAGTGAAGCCGTACCGCCGTCGCCCCTCCTCCACCCTCTCGGTGAAGCGGGCGCTCCGCAGGCGCGGCGCCCAGCCGAAGGTCGTCGCCCTCGGCGGCGGCATGGGCCTGTCCGCCTCCCTCGCCGCGCTGCGGCGGATCACCGGCGACCTCACCGCCGTCGTCACCGTCGCCGACGACGGGGGCTCCAGCGGCCGGCTCCGGGAGGAGCTCGGCGTGCTGCCCCCGGGCGACCTGCGCAAGGCGCTCGCCGCGCTCTGCGGCGACGACGACTGGGGCCAGACCTGGGCCCGGGTCATCCAGCACCGCTTCCGGTCCCAGGGCGAGATGGGCGGCCACGCCGTCGGGAACCTGCTGATCGTCGCCCTCTGGGAGCAGCTCGGCGGCGACCCCGTGCAGGCCCTCGACCTGGTCGGCCGGCTGCTCGGCGCCCAGGGCCGGGTGCTGCCCATGTCGGCCGTGCCGCTGGAGCTCCAGGCCCTGGTCAGGGGCCACGACCCGGAGCGCCCGGACGACGTGGACACCGTCCGGGGCCAGGCCACCGTGGCCCTCACCCCCGGCGAGGTGCAGTCCGTGCACCTGGTCCCGCACGACCCGCCGGCCGTGCCGGAGGCGGTCGAGGCGGTCCTCGACGCGGACTGGGTGGTCCTCGGCCCCGGCTCCTGGTTCTCCTCGGTGATCCCGCACCTGCTCGTGCCCGAACTGCTCGACGCGCTGGTCGAGACGAAGGCCCGCAAGGTGCTCTCGCTGAACCTCGCGCCCCAGCCCGGAGAAACAGAGGGCTTCTCACCGCAGCGTCATTTGGAGGTTTTGGGACGACACGCCCCTAAACTCGCCCTGGACGTGGTGCTGGCCGATGAGGCCGCCGTGCCCGACGTGTCGGCCAGCGAGCCCCTCGTCGACGCCGCCAAGCGGCTCGGCGCCGCCCTGGAACTGGCACCGGTGGCCCGCGCCGACGGCTCTCCGAAGCACGACCCGGAGCGCCTGGCCGCCGCGTACGACCGTATTTTTCGGATGCATGGAAGGATCGGCCCATGGCGATGACGGCAGCGGTGAAGGACGAGATCTCCCGGCTCCCCGTCACCCGGACCTGCTGCAGGAAGGCGGAGGTCTCGTCGATCCTTCGGTTCGCGGGCGGTCTGCACCTGGTCAGCGGCCGGATCGTGATCGAGGCCGAGCTGGACACGGCGATGGCGGCCCGGCGGCTGAAGCGGGACATCATGGAGATCTTCGGGCACAGCTCGGAGCTGATCGTGATGGCCCCCGGCGGACTGCGCCGGGGCTCCCGCTTCGTGGTGCGGGTGGTGGCGGGCGGCGACCAGCTGGCCCGGCAGACGGGACTGGTCGACGGCCGGGGCCGGCCCATCCGGGGCCTCCCCCCGCAGGTGGTCTCCGGCGCCACCTGCGACGCCGAGGCGGCCTGGCGGGGTGCCTTCCTCGCCCACGGCTCGCTCACCGAGCCGGGCCGGTCCTCCTCCCTGGAGGTCACCTGCCCCGGCCCGGAGGCCGCGCTCGCCCTGGTCGGCGCCGCCCGCCGGCTCTCCATCGCCGCCAAGGCCCGTGAGGTCCGCGGCGTGGACCGGGTCGTGGTCCGCGACGGCGACGCCATCGGCGCGCTGCTGACCCGGCTCGGCGCGCACGAGTCGGTGCTGGCCTGGGAGGAGCGGCGGATGCGCCGCGAGGTCCGGGCCACCGCCAACCGGCTGGCCAACTTCGACGACGCCAACCTGCGCCGCTCGGCCCGCGCCGCCGTCGCCGCCGGGGCCCGGGTGCAGCGCGCCCTGGAGATCCTCGCCGAGGAGGTGCCCGAGCACCTCGCGGCGGCCGGCCGGCTGCGCATGGAGCACAAGCAGGCGTCCCTGGAGGAGCTGGGCGCGCTCGCCGACCCGCCGCTGACCAAGGACGCGGTCGCGGGCCGCATCCGCCGCCTGCTGGCGATGGCCGACAAGCGGGCCCAGGACCTGGGCATCCCGGGCACCGAGTCGAACCTGACGGAGGAGCTCGACGAGAGCCTCGTCGGCTGACGCGCCCCGGACGGCCTCCCGTACGGCCCCCGCCCCTTCCCGGGCGGGGGCCGTCCGCGTACCGGAGGGAACGGCCCGCCCACCGGAGGGGGGTGTCCGCATACCGGAGGGGAGTGTCCGCGTACCGGAGGGACGCTGTCCGGGTACCGGTACCTCCGTCTTTTCATGCGGAGTCCGTAACTCCCCTGTGCAGAAACGTTTCTGACGCGGAGTCGCGGACGGTCCTCCGAACGGACGGGCCGCGCGCGGCACCCTTGACAGGCCCCGGGGCGCCCAAGAGCCTTGCCTCCGTTCGGTTTCGTGACGGATCGCATCAAGGGGGGCCCATGAGACGAAGCGCGCGAGCGATCCTCGCCGCCACTTCCCTGCTGATCGCCGGTCTGGCGGCGGCACCCGCGGCCGGAGCACGGCCGGCGGACCCCGGAGGCGGCGACGCCCTCTCCGTCTGGCGGGCCACCCTCACCAGGGCGCAGGTCCCGCTCCTCGTCGACGCCGGCGCCGACGCCCGGGAACTGACCGAGGAGGTCCCCGCCCGGGGCACCGCCACCGTCGAGGTCTACCTCACCGGGGACCAGGCCGCCGCCCTGCGCGGCCGGGGCGTCGCCCTCGCCGCCCACGACCCCGGCCCCGCCGCCGCCCGCCGCGCCGCGACCGCCGGGGACGGCGTCTTCCGCCCCTACGGCGGCCCCGGCGGCCTCAAGGAGGAACTCCTCCGCACCGCCGCCGCCCGCCCCGACCTCACCAAGGTCGTCTCCATCGGCAAGACCCTCAAGGGCCAGGACATCCTCGCCGTCAAGGTCACCAAGGGCGCCCGGAAGACGAAGGACGGCGCCAAGCCCGCCACCCTGTACGTCTCCAACCAGCACGCCCGCGAGTGGATCACGCCGGAGATGACCCGGCGCCTCCTCCACCACTACCTCGACGGCTACGGCAAGGACCCCCGCACCACCCGGATCGTCGACTCCACCGAGCTGTGGTTCGTGCTCTCCGCCAACCCGGACGGCTACGACCACACCCACGCCGACCCGGCCAACCGCCAGTGGCGCAAGAACCTCCGCGACAACGACGGCGACGGCCGGATCACCGCGGGCGACGGCGTCGACCTCAACCGCAACTTCGGCTACAAGTGGGGCTACGACAACGAGGGCTCGTCCCCCGACCCCGCCGACGAGACCTACCGCGGCCCGTCCGCCATGTCCGAGCCGGAGACCCGCGCCCTCGACGCCTTCGAGAAGCGGATCGGCTTCGCCTACGGCATCAACTACCACTCCGCCGCCCAGCTCCTGCTGTACGGCGTCGGCTGGCAGGTCGCCACCGACACCCCCGACGACACCGCCCTGAAGGCGCTCGCCGGCACCCCGGAGAAGTCCGCGATCCCCGGCTACCGGCCGCAGGTCTCCTCCGAGCTCTACACCACCAACGGCGAGGCCGACGGACACGCCGCCAACGTCAACGGGATGCAGATGTTCACCCCGGAGATGTCCACCTGCGCCACCGCCTCCCGCGTCGACCCGAACGACGCCTGGGAGGCCGCCGACTGCGCCTCCGTCTTCACCTTCCCCGACGACGAGAAGCTGATCCAGGCCGAGTTCGCCAAGAACCTCCCCTTCGCGCTCGCCGTCGCCGAGTCCGCCACCCGCGCCGACGACCCGGTCTCCCCGGTCGGCGCCCCGGCCCCGGCCCTCGTCCCCGACGCCTTCACCACCTCCTACGCCGCCCGCGGCGAGGACCAGCCGGTCGCCGTCACCGCCCGCAGGTCGCTGCGCGGCAAGACCCTCCAGTACCGGATCGACGGCGGACGCGTCCACAGGGCCCCGCTCTCCGCCTGGAAGGGCGGCGAGACCTACGGCGGCGAGGACAACCTCCTCTACGACGAGTACCGGGGCACCGTGACCGGCACCCGGCCCGGGAACTCCGTCGAGGTCTGGTTCACCGGCCGCGACCGCGCCGGCCGGACCGCCTCCACCACCCCCTTCACCTACCGGGTCGCCGAGCGGCCCCGCGCCGACGTCCTCGTCCTCGCCGAGGAGGGCGGCACCGCCGCGGCCCGGAACACCGGCACCTACGTGAAGGCGCTCGCCGCCACCGGCCGGAAGGCAGCCGTCTGGGACGTCGCCGCCCAGGGCGCCCCGCACGCCCTCGGCGTCCTCTCCCACTTCCCCGCCGTCGTCTGGTACACCGGCGCCGAGAGCCCCTCCGGAGCCGTCCAGCTCGCCGTCCGCTCCTACCTCAACGAGGGCGGCAAGCTCGTCAACGCCGGTGAGAAGACCGGCGGGCTCTCCCAGGTCGGCCGGGCCGAGTCCAACGACTTCGCCCAGTACTACCTCGGCGCCTACCGCCGCGCCGGACTGAACGGCGCGACCTCCTTCGCCGGCACCGGCCGCCTCGCCGGCCCGGCCCTCGGCCTCGGCGCCGCCGAGGGCAACCCGCTCGACGACGCGGGCGCCTACACCGTCACCTCCGACAGCCTCCCGCCGAAGGACTTCCCGCAGTTCGCGAGCAGCGCCCCGGCCGGCGACTACCCGGGGCTCCGCACCCCCTTCGAGCCCGCCGAGGGCAGCTCCTTCGCCGCCGTCCGGCACGCCGACAACACCTGGGCCCGGCTCGCCCGCACCGTCGACCTCACCGGCACCACCGCCGCCGACGCCCCCCGGCTCGACTTCCGGATCAGCTACGACACCGAGCCCGGCTACGACAACCTGATCGTCGAGGCCCGCACCGCCGGCCAGGACGACTGGACCACCCTGCCCGACCGCAACGGCGGCACCTCCGCCACCCCGCCCGCCGACTGCGGCGAGGGCTACTACCTCCAGCTCCACCCCGCCCTCGGCCGCTACCTCACCCTCGGCGGCGAGGACTGCGCGCCCACCGGCACCAGCGGCGCCTGGAACGCCTTCACCGGCCCCTCCAACGGCTGGAAGGACGCCTCCGTGGACCTCTCGCCCTGGGCGGGCAAGCAGGTCGAACTCTCCTTCTCGTACGTCTCCGACCCCGGCACCGGCGAGACCGGCGCCTTCGTCGACGACCTGCGCCTCACCACCGCCGCCGGCACCGAGAAGGAGGGCTTCGAGACCTCCCTCGGCGCCTGGACCGTGCCCGGCGCCCCGGCCGGCAGCCCCGGCAACACCACCGACTGGACCCGCTCCCCGGCGCTGTTCCACTCCGTCGCCGCCGTCACCACCCGCGACACCGTCCTCCTCGGCTTCGGCCTGGAGCACGTCCCCGCCGCGGCCGACCGGCAGCGGCTCCTCGACCGTGCCCTCACCGCGCTCCGCCGCTGACGCCGCGTAGTGGGGCCGAAGGTCCCAGGACGGCCCGTACCCGTTGCCGGGTACGGGCCGTCGGGCTTCTCACACCGTTCTCCCCTTGCGTGGCGGGCTCGAACGGCTGCGCTCGATGTCACTCCGGAGCGCCCGGAGAGGTAGGGTCGGAAGCGGTCGGGGACATCCCAAAAAATCAAGATCTCGCTGGTGTGAGATATCACCGGCGTTCCTAACGAGGAGATCGGTTCGTGACGATCCGCGTAGGCATCAACGGCTTTGGCCGTATCGGTCGCAACTACTTCCGCGCGCTTCTTGAGCAGGGTGCCGACATCGAGGTCGTGGCCGTCAACGACCTGGGCGACACCGCGACCACGGCCCACCTGCTGAAGTACGACACCATCCTGGGGCGCCTCAAGGCCGAGGTCTCCCACACCGCCGACACCATCACCGTCGACGGCCACACCATCAAGGTGCTCTCCGAGCGCGACCCCGCCGACATCCCGTGGGGCGAGCTCGGCGTCGACGTCGTCATCGAGTCGACCGGCATCTTCACCAAGCGCGAGGACGCCGCCAAGCACCTCGCGGGCGGCGCCAAGAAGGTCCTCATCTCGGCTCCGGCCAAGGACGAGGACATCACCATCGTCATGGGCGTCAACCAGGACCAGTACGACCCGGCGAACCACGACGTCATCTCCAACGCCTCCTGCACCACCAACTGCGTGGCGCCGATGGCCAAGGTCCTCGACGAGAACTTCGGCATCGTCCGCGGCCTGATGACCACGGTCCACGCCTACACCAACGACCAGCGCATCCTGGACTTCCCGCACAAGGACCTGCGCCGCGCCCGCGCCGCCGCGGAGAACATCATCCCGACCACGACCGGTGCCGCCAAGGCCACCGCCCTGGTCCTCCCGCAGCTCAAGGGCAAGCTGGACGGCATCGCCATGCGCGTCCCGGTCCCCACCGGCTCGGCCACCGACCTGGTCGTCACCCTGGACCGCGAGGTCACCCGCGACGAGGTCAACGCCGCGTTCAAGAAGGCGGCCGAGGACGGCCCGCTGAAGGGCATCCTCTTCTACACCGAGGACCCGATCGTCTCCTCCGACATCGTCAGCGACCCGGCGTCGTGCACCTTCGACTCCTCGCTGACCATGGTCCAGGACGGCAACTCGGTGAAGATCCTCGGCTGGTACGACAACGAGTGGGGCTACTCCAACCGCCTCGTCGACCTGACCACCTTCGTCGGCGCCCAGCTCTGACGTACTAGGGTTCGGCAGGGCAGGGCTTTCGATGTGAGCAGGGCTCGGGCGGCGCGACGAAGCGCTGCGCGAGCCCTGTCTCGTGTGCTCCACCGCGTACCAAGGAGTCAGTGAACAGATGAAGACGATCGACGAGCTTCTCGGCGAGGGCGTCGAGGGCAGGCGGGTGTTCGTCCGCGCCGATCTCAACGTGCCGCTCGACGGCACCACCATCACCGACGACGGCCGGATCCGCGCCGTCGTCCCCACGGTCAAGGCGCTCGCCGACGCCGGTGCCCGCGTCGTGGTCGCCTCCCACCTGGGCCGCCCCAAGGGCGCCCCGGACCCGGCCTTCTCCCTCGCCCCGGCCGCCGCGCGGCTCGGCGAGCTGCTCGGCACCGAGGTGGCCTTCGCCACCGACACCGTCGGCGAGTCCGCGCGGGCGACCGTCGCGGGCCTGGCCGACGGCGGCGTGGCCGTCATCGAGAACCTCCGCTTCAACGCCGGCGAGACCTCCAAGGACGACGCCGAGCGCGACGCCTTCGCGGAGCAGCTGGCCGCCCTCGCGGACCTCTACGTCGGCGACGGCTTCGGCGCCGTCCACCGCAAGCACGCCTCGGTCTACGACCTCCCCGGCAAGCTCCCGCACGCCGCCGGCTACCTCATCGCCACCGAGGTCGGCGTCCTCAAGAAGCTCACCGAGGACGTCCGCCGGCCCTACGCCGTGGTCCTCGGCGGCTCCAAGGTCTCCGACAAGCTCGGCGTCATCGACCACCTCCTGGAGCGTGCCGACCGCATCCTGATCGGCGGCGGCATGGCGTACACCTTCCTCAAGGCCCAGGGCCACGAGGTCGGCAGCTCGCTCCTCCAGGAGGACCAGATCCCGGCGGTCCTGGAGTACCTCCGGCGGGCCGAGGACCGGGGCGTGGAGTTCGTGCTCCCCGTCGACGTCGTCGTCTCCGAGGGCTTCCCGGACCTCAAGGCCAAGGCCCCGACCGAGCACCGCACGGTGGCCGCGGACGCCATTCCCGCCGGTTTCATGGGCCTGGACAACGGCCCCGAGACCAACAAGCTGTACGCCTCGAAGCTCGCCGACGCGGCCACCGTCTTCTGGAACGGCCCGATGGGCGTCTTCGAGCACCCCGACTACGCCGACGGCACCCGCGCCGTCGCCCAGGCCCTCGTCGACTCCCCGGCCTTCACGGTCGTCGGCGGCGGAGACTCCGCCGCCGCCGTCCGCACCCTGGGCTTCGACGAGAACGCCTTCGGACACATCTCGACCGGTGGCGGCGCCTCCCTCGAATACCTCGAGGGCAAGCAGCTCCCCGGCCTCGTCGCACTGGAGGACTGAACAACCGTGAGCACCCGTACCCCGCTGATGGCGGGCAACTGGAAGATGAACCTCAACCACCTGGAGGCCATCGCCCACGTCCAGAAGCTCGCCTTCTCGCTCACCGACAAGGACTACGACGCCTGTGAGGTCGCCGTCCTCGTCCCCTTCACCGACCTGCGCTCCGTGCAGACCCTGATCGAGGGCGACAAGCTCAAGATCAAGTACGGCGCCCAGGACCTGTCGGCCCACGAGTCCGGCGCGTACACCGGTGAGATCTCCGGCGCCATGCTCGCCAAGCTCAACACCGGCTTCGTCGCCGTCGGCCACTCCGAGCGCCGCCAGTACCACGGCGAGTCCGACGAGCTGTGCAACGCCAAGGTGAAGGCCGCCTTCGCCCACGGCATCACCCCGATCCTCTGCGTCGGCGAGGAGCTGGACGTGCGCGAGGCCGGCAACGCCGTCGCGCACACCCTCGCCCAGGTCGAGGGCGGCCTCAAGGACGTCCCGGCCGAGCAGGCCGAGACGGTCGTCGTCGCCTACGAGCCGGTCTGGGCCATCGGCACCGGCAAGGTCTGCGGCGCCGACGACGCCCAGGAGGTCTGCGGGGCGATCCGCGGCAAGCTCGCCGAGCTGTACTCCCAGGACGTCGCCGACAAGATCCGCATCCAGTACGGCGGCTCCGTCAAGAGCGGCAACGTCGCCGAGATCATGGCGAAGCCGGACATCGACGGCGCCCTGGTCGGCGGGGCCTCGCTCGACGCCGAGGAGTTCGTCAAGATCGTGCGCTTCCGCGACCAGTGAGTATGCGCTAGCGGCGATCCGTCGTACCCTTGCGGGGGTCGGGCAGGTGCCCGGCCCCCGTCCCTATTCAGTCCGAGGAAGTTGGTCCAGCCGTGGTTATGGGGTTCTCGATCGCCCTGATCGTCTTCAGCGGCCTGCTGATGCTGCTGGTGCTGATGCACAAGGGGAAGGGCGGCGGCCTCTCCGACATGTTCGGCGGCGGCATGCAGTCCTCCGTCGGCGGCTCCTCGGTCGCCGAGCGCAACCTCGACCGCATCACGGTCGTGGTCGGGCTGCTCTGGTTCGCCTGCATCGTGGTGCTGGGTCTGCTCATGAAGCTGGACGGGTAACTCCGCACACTGGACGCGCGTTGGGCCTTCCGTAGACTGGGGCATCTTCGAGCACCATCACGCAGGGAGTTACGACCGTGGCAAGTGGCAACGCGATCCGGGGAAGCCGGGTCGGCGCGGGGCCGATGGGGGAGGCCGAGCGGGGCGAGTCGGCACCGCGCCTCCGCATCTCCTTCTGGTGCTCGAACGGGCACGAGACCCAGCCGAGTTTCGCCAGCGACGCGCAGGTCCCGGACACCTGGGACTGCCCCCGCTGCGGATTCCCGGCCGGCCAGGACCGGGACAACCCCCCGGACCCCCCGCGCACCGAACCGTACAAGACCCACCTCGCGTACGTCCGCGAGCGGCGCAGCGACGCGGACGGCGAGGCCATCCTCGCCGAGGCGCTCGCCAAGCTGCGGGGCGAGATCTGACACACTGCCCGCCGAAGGGCCCCGGACACGAACCACGTTCGCGTCCGGGGCCCTTCGACGTGTCCGCCTCCGGTGGCGCGGATCGTCCCGTGCGATCAATTAGGTTGGGAGGCGCAGCGGGGCAGAAACGTACGAGAAGAAGTGGGCGATGTCAGAAATGACCACTGAGGGACGCACCAGGCTCAACCGGCTGCCGGAGTGGGCGGCACTCGGCAAGCACCGGGAACAGCTGGCCGGCACCCATCTGCGCGACCTGTTCGCCGCCGACCCGGAGCGCGGCACCCGCCACACCCTGCGCGTCGGCGACCTCCTCCTGGACCACTCCAAGCACCTCGTCACCGACGAGACCCTGGAACTCCTGCGCGACCTGGCCGCCGCCACCGACGTCGCCGGACTGCGCGACGCCATGTTCCGCGGCGAGAAGATCAACACCACCGAGGACCGGGCGGTCCTGCACACCGCGCTCCGCGCCCCCCGCGACGCCGTGATCGAGGTGGACGGCGAGAACGTCGTCCCCGCCGTCCACGCCGTCCTCGACAAGATGGCCGCCTTCGCCGACAAGGTCCGCTCGGGCGAGTGGACCGGCCACACCGGCAAGCCCATCAAGAACGTCGTCAACATCGGCATCGGCGGCTCCGACCTCGGCCCCGCCATGGCCTACGAGGTCCTCCGCGCCTACACCCGGCGCGACCTGACGGTCCGTTTCGTCTCCAACGTCGACGGCGCCGACCTCCACGAGGCCGTCCGCGACCTCGACCCCGCCGAGACCCTCTTCGTCGTCGCCTCGAAGACCTTCACCACCATCGAGACGGTCACCAACGCCACGTCCGCCCGCACCTGGCTCCTCACCGGGCTGAAGGCCGGTCAGGAGGCCGTCGCGAAGCACTTCGTGGCGCTCTCCACCAACGCCGAGCGGGTCGAGGAGTTCGGCATCGACACCGCCAACATGTTCGAGTTCTGGGACTGGGTCGGCGGCCGCTACTCGTACGACTCCGCCATCGGCCTCTCCCTGATGATCGCCATCGGCCCGGACCGCTTCCGCGAGATGCTCGACGGCTTCCACCTCGTCGACGAGCACTTC
This sequence comes from Streptomyces termitum, assembly GCF_014650175.1. Lineage (GTDB taxonomy): Bacteria > Actinomycetota > Actinomycetes > Streptomycetales > Streptomycetaceae > Streptomyces > Streptomyces termitum. The sequence goes on along the minus strand of NZ_BMUL01000006.1, from coordinate 123,457 downwards.
CGCACCGCCCCGCCCGAGGAGAACGCGCCCCTCCTCCTCGGCCTCCTCGGCGTCTGGTACGGCGGCTTCTTCGACGCCCAGTCGCACGCCGTCCTGCCGTACTCCCACTACCTGTCCAAGTTCACCGCCTACCTCCAGCAGCTCGACATGGAGTCCAACGGCAAGTCGGTGGACCGCCAGGGCGAGCCGGTCGACTGGCAGACCGGCCCGGTCGTCTGGGGCACCCCCGGCACCAACGGCCAGCACGCCTACTACCAGCTCATCCACCAGGGCACCAAGCTCATCCCCGCCGACTTCATCGGCTTCGCCCGCCCCGTCGAGGACCTGACCCCCGGCCTGGTCCCCCAGCACGACCTGCTGATGGCCAACTTCTTCGCCCAGACCCAGGCCCTCGCCTTCGGCAAGACCCCCGACGAGGTCCGCGCCGAGGGCGTGCCCGAGGAACTGGTCCCGCACAAGACCTTCGCGGGGAACCACCCCACCACCACCCTCCTCGCCGACGCCCTCACCCCGTCGGTCCTCGGCCAGCTGGTGGCGCTCTACGAGCACAAGGTCTTCGTCCAGGGCGCGATCTGGAACATCGACTCCTTCGACCAGTGGGGCGTCGAGCTCGGCAAGGTCCTCGCCAAGCGGATCGAACCCGTCCTGACCGGCGACGGCGCCGCCGAGGGGCTCGACAGCTCCACCGCCGGACTCGTCTCCGCCTACCGCGCCCTGCGCGGCCGGGAGTAGACCGGTGGAGGGGGAGAACGCGATACGGCTCCGGCCGCCCCGGCACGCCGTGGACACCCGGGCCGTCGGCTGGTGGCGCACCCAGTGCCTCGTCACCACCGCCGTCCCGGCGGCCGTCCTCGCCGTCCTCGGCGTCCTGATCGACCCGGCCCGCGGCTGGCTGCTCGCCTCGGCCGCCGCCGTCACCGCGGCGGGCCTGGCCTGGACCGCCTTCTTCCCCTCCTGGTGGTACCGGGTGCACCGCTGGGAGGTCACCGACGAGGCGGTGTACGTCCGCACGGGCGCCCTGTGGCAGGAGTCGCGGATCGCGCCGATGTCCCGGATCCAGACCGTGGACACCGCGCGCGGCCCGCTGGAGCAGCTGTTCGGGCTGGCCACCGTCACCGTCACCACGGCTTCCTCCAAGGGCGCGCTCCGGGTCGAGGGACTCGACCACGAGCGCGCCGCGGAGCTCGCCGAACGGCTCACCGAACTCACCGGCGCCGCCCCCGGGGACGCCACGTGAGCCCCGCCGGGGACCCGGACGGGGAGGAGTGGCGGCGGCTCGACCGGCGCACCCTCCTGGTCACCGCGGCCGTCCTCGCCGGGGTCGCCGGCGGTGCCGGGGTGCCGGTCGCCGCCGGACTCGCCGGCGACCGGCCGCTCGCCCAGGCCGTCGGCTGGGTGCTGGCCGGCGCCCTGCTGCTGATCCTCGCCGGCACCGCGGGCGACTGGGTCCGCTGGCGCCGCACCCGCTACCGGATCGGCCCCGACCGGGTGGACCTCCGCACCGGCCTGCTGCTGCTCAAGAGCCGCTCGCTGGCCCGCGACCGCATCCGCAGCGTCGACCTCACCGCCAACCCCCTCCAGCGCGTCCTCGGCCTCACCAAGGTCCGCATCGGCACCGGGGAGTCCACCGGCGGCGGCGAGTCCACCCTCGAACTCGAACTCGTCACCCGTGCCGAGGGCGAACGGCTCCGCCGCACCCTCCTCGCCCGCGCCGCCGTCCCGGACGCCGGTCACGACGGCGTCCTCGCCGTGCTCGACCCCCGCTGGATCCGCTACGCCCCCGTCTCCTTCGTCGCCCCCGCCCTCGGCGGCGCCGCCGCCGGAGCCGTCATGCAGGTCAGCGAGTGGTTCGGCGCCCAGGCCGAGGTCCTCGACTGGATAGGGGACCGCTTCCGGGACGTCTCGCTGCCCTGGATGATCGTCGACCTGGTCCTCCTCGCGACCCTCGCCGGAGCCGTCGGCGCCCTCGGCCTCTGGGTCGAGATGTGGTGGAACCACCGGCTCGAACGCGAACCCGGCGGCACCCTCCGGGTCCGCCGCGGCCTGTTCACCAGCCGCTCGGTGACCCTGGAGGAGCGCCGGCTGCGCGGGGTCGAACTGGTCGAGCCGCTCGGCGTCCGCCTCTTCGGCGCCGCCCGCCTCGACGCCGTCGCCACCGGCCTCACCGAGGACGACGAGGACAAGCACACCGACCTCAAGGCGCTGCTGCCCGCCGTGCCCCGGGCCGTCGCCGACCGGGTCGCCGCCGAGGTGCTGCGCGAGACCACCGCCCCCACCTCCGCCCCGCTCGCCGCCCACCCGCCCGCCGCCCGCACCCGGCGGCTGCGCTGGGCACTCGCCGCGGTCCTCGGCCCCGCTGTCCTCCTCGCCGCCCTCGGGGCGCTCCTCACCCCGGTGCTGCTGTACGTGGCGGCCGGCTGGACCGTCGTCCTCACCCCGCTCGCCCTGCTCCTCGCCCGGGACGCGTACCGTTCCCTCGGGCACGCCCTCGCCGGCGGCCACCTGGTGGGCCGCTCCGGGACCGTCCGCCGGAGCACGGTCGCCCTCCGGCGCACCGGGATCATCGGCTGGACGGTCGAGCAGTCGTACTTCCAGCGGCGCGCCGGACTCCTCACCCTGACCGCGACCACGGCCGCCGGGGAGGGCGCCTACAGCGTCCTGGACGTGGGGGAGACGGCGGGCCTGGCACTGGCCGACGAGGCCGTGCCGGGGCTCCTGCGGCCCTTCCTGGAACAGCCGGAAACGCCCCGGGCCCGGTCCACCGAGGGGTGAACCGGGCCCGGGGGCCGTACCGTACGGGCTACCGCTCGCGCGGCAGGTCCGCCGCGGCGGCCTCGTCCATCAGCCACAGCGTGGCCTCGCGGCCGCGCGCGCCGGCCGCCGGGGCCGCCGCCTCGTCCGCGCCGGACAGCACGGTGGCCGCGGCCGCCGCCTTGTCCGCGCCGGCCGCGAGCAGCCAGACCTCCCGCGCCGCCCGGATCGCCGGGAGGGTCAGGGAGATCCGGGTCGGCGGCGGCTTGGGCGCGTCGCGCACCCCGACCACCGTCCGGCCGGTCTCCCGGACCGCCGGGAGCCCGGGGAAGAGCGAGGCCACGTGGGTGTCCGGGCCGACGCCCAGCATGAGCACGTCGAAGACCGGGACGCCCGCCGGGTCGCCGGGACCGGCCGCCGCGGCCAGTTCGGCCGCGTAGGCGGCGGCCGCCGCGTCGACGTCGTCCCCGAGGGGGCCGTCCGAGGCGGGCATGGCGTGCACCCGGGCGGGGTCCAGCGGGACCCGGTCCAGCAGCGCCTCGCGGGCCTGGGTGACGTTCCGCTCCGGGTCGCCGCCGGGGAGGAAGCGCTCGTCGCCCCACCACAGGTCGAGCCGCGACCAGTCGACCGCGTCCCGGGCGGGCGCCCGGCCGAGGGCGGCGAGCAGCCCGTTGCCGTTGCGGCCGCCGGTCAGGACGACCGAGGCGGTGCCCCGGGCGGCCTGCGCGTCCACGACCGCCGTGATCAGGCGGGCCGCGGCGGCCTCGGCCATCAGCTCCTTGTCGCGGTGGACCACCAGCCGGGGGGCGCTCACTTCGCCGCCTTCCGCGCCGCGGCCCTCTTGGCCGGAGCCTTCTTCGCGGGCCGCTCCCCGGACTCCTCGCCGGACTCCTCCACGGACTCCTCGCCGGTCGGCTCCCCGGCCGCCGTGACGTCGACCGGCTCCCCGGCGGCGGGGGCGGTGACCGCCGCCTCCTCGTCGAGCCGCTCCAGACCGAAGCGGAGCGCCGCCGCGTAGGTGTCGTCCGGGTCGAGCCGGCGCAGCTCCTCCGCGATCAGCTCGGCCGTCTCGCGGCGCTTGAGCGCCACCGCCCGGTCGGGCTGGCCCTGTATGGAGAGGGTGGCGAGCGAACCGTCCGGCCGGTCGAGCACGATCGGACCGGCGCTGCTCTCCAGCCGCACCGAGGTGAGGCCGGGACCGGCCGACTTCGAGCGCCGCACCGGCACCTTCAGCCGCTCGGCCAGCCACATCGCCAGCAGTTCGACGCTCGGATTGAACTCCTCGCCCTCCACGTCGGCCGAGGTCACCTCGCAGGCGACCTGGTCGAGCGCGGCGGCCAGCATCGAGCGCCACGGAGTGATCCGGGTCCACGACAGGTCCGTGTCGCCCGGGGTGTAGGTGTCCGCGCGCGCGGTCAGCTCCTCGATGGGCTGCTCGGCGGCGTACGTGTCGGTCACCCGCCGCTGGGCGAGCGCGCCCAGCGGGTCGCGGGCCGGGTCGGTCGGCGCGTTGACCGGCCACCAGACGACGACGGGGGCGTCCGGGAGGAGCAGCGGCAGGACCACCGACTGTGCCTGGTCGACGACCTCGCCGTACAGCCGGAGGATCACCGTCTCCCCGGAGCCGGCGTCGGCGCCGAGGCGGACCTCGGCGTCGAGCCGGGTGTTGGCACGGTCCCGCGGGGAGCGCGAGACCCGCTTGATCACCACGAGGGTCCGCGAGGGGTGCTCGCGGGACGCCTCGCTGGCCGCCTTCAGCGCGTCGTAGGCGTTCTCCTCGTCGGTGACGATGACGAGGGTGAGCACCATGCCGACGGCCGGCGTGCCGATCGCCCGCCGCCCGAGCACCAGCGCCTTGTTGATCTTCGAGGACGTGGTGTCCGTCAGGTCGGTCTTCATGGCCGGCGCCAGCTCCTGCCGTCTCGTGCGAGCATCTCGTCCGCCTCGACCGGACCCCAGGTCCCGGACTCGTACTGCGCGGGCTTCCCGTGCTCGTCCCAGAAGCGCTCGATCGGGTCGAGGATCTTCCAGGACAGCTCGACCTCCTCCACGCGCGGGAAGAGGTTGGAGTCGCCGAGCAGGACGTCGAGGATGAGCCGCTCGTACGCCTCCGGGCTGGACTCGGTGAAGGACTCGCCGTAGGCGAAGTCCATCGACACGTCCCGGATCTCCATCTGGGTGCCCGGCACCTTCGAGCCGAAGCGGACGGTCACGCCCTCGTCCGGCTGGACCCGGATGACGATGGCGTTGCGGCCCAGCTCCTCCGTCGACGTGTGGTCGAAGGGGGAGTGCGGGGCGCGCTGGAAGACCACCGCGATCTCGGTGACCCGGCGGCCCAGCCGCTTGCCGGTGCGCAGGTAGAAGGGGACGCCCGCCCAGCGGCGGTTGTCGATCTCCAGCTTGACCGCCGCGTAGGTGTCGGTCTTCGACTGGGGGTCGATGCCCTCTTCCTGGAGGTAGCCGACGGCCTTCGCGCCGCCCTGCCAGCCCGCCGCGTACTGGCCGCGCACGGTGGTCTCCGCCAGGTCCTTCGGCAGCCGGACGGCGCCCAGGACCTTGGTCTTCTCGGCGGCGAGCGCGTCGGCGTCGAAGGAGGCGGGCTCCTCCATCGCGGTCAGCGCGAGCAGCTGGAGCAGGTGGTTCTGGATGACGTCGCGGGCGGCGCCGATGCCGTCGTAGTAGCCGGCCCGGCCGCCGATGCCGATGTCCTCGGCCATGGTGATCTGCACGTGGTCGACGTACGACCGGTTCCAGATCGGCTCGAAGAGGGTGTTGGCGAAGCGGAGCGCCAGGATGTTCTGGACGGTCTCCTTGCCGAGGTAGTGGTCGATGCGGAAGACCGCCTCGGGCGGGAAGACCTCGTGGACGACCTCGTTGAGCTCCTTGGCGGAGACCAGGTCGTGGCCGAAGGGCTTCTCGATGACGGCGCGGCGCCAGGAGCCGTTCTTCTGGTCGGCCAGGCCGTGCTTCTTCAGCTGCTGGACCACCAGGGGGAAGAACTTCGGCGGCACGGACAGGTAGAAGGCGAAGTTGCCCCCGGTGCCCTGCGCCTTGTCCAGCTCCTGGATGGTGTCCTTCAGCTGCTCGAACGCCTCGTCGCTGTCGAAGTCGCCCTGGACGAAGCGCATCCCCTGGATGAGCTGCTGCCAGACCTCCTCGCGGAAGGGCGTGCGGGCGTGCTGCTTGACCGCGTCGTGGACCTCCTGCGCGAAGTCCTCGTCCTGCCACTCCCGGCGGGCGAAGCCGACGAGCGAGAAGCCCGGCGGCAGCAGGCCGCGGTTGGCCAGGTCGTAGACGGCAGGCATCAGCTTCTTACGGGACAAATCGCCCGTGACACCGAAGATGACCAGGCCCGACGGCCCCGCGATGCGCGGGAGCCGTCGGTCTGCGGCGTCACGGAGCGGGTTGGCTCCGTGGACGGTGCTCACTGTGGTCAGCCCTCCGAGGGGGCGAGGCGCTTCAGCTCCGCCTCGGTCGAACCGAGCAGGTCGTTCCAGGCCGCCTCGAACTTCTCGACGCCCTCGTCCTCCAGGAGCTGCACGACGTCGTCGTAGGCGATGCCCAGCTTCTCGACGGCGTCCAGCTCGGCGCGGGACTGCTCGTACGTGCCGCGGACGGTGTCACCGGTGACCTCGCCGTGGTCGGCGGTGGCCTCCAGGGTGGCCTCCGGCATGGTGTTCACCGTGCCGGGAGCGACCAGGTCCACCACGTACAGCGTGTCCTTGTACGCCGGGTCCTTCACGCCGGTCGAGGCCCACAGCGGACGCTGCTTGTTGGCCTGCGCCTTGTCCAGGGCCGCCCAGCGCTCCGAGGAGAAGACCTCCTCGTACGCCTGGTAGGCCAGGCGGGCGTTGGCGAGCGCGGCCTTGCCCTTGAGGGCCTTGGCCTCGTCCGTGCCGATGCCGTCCAGGCGCTTGTCGATCTCCGTGTCCACGCGGGACACGAAGAAGGACGCCACCGAGTGGATCTCGGAGAGGTCGAGGCCGCGCTCGCGGGCCTTCTCCAGCCCCGCCAGGTAGGCGTCCATCACCGCGCGGTAGCGCTCCAGCGAGAAGATCAGCGTCACGTTGACGCTGATGCCGAGGCCGATGACCTCGGTGATCGCCGGCAGGCCGGCCTTCGTCGCGGGGATCTTGATGAGCGTGTTCGGCCGGTCCACCAGCCACGCCAGCTGCTTCGCCTCGGCGACCGTGGCCGCCGTGTCGTGGGCGAGCCGCGGGTCGACCTCGATCGACACCCGGCCGTCCTGGCCGTCGGTCGAGTCGAAGACCGGGCGCAGGATGTCGGCGGCGTCGCGGACGTCCGCCGTCGTGATCATGCGGATGGCCTCGTCCACGGTCACCTTGCGGGCGGCCAGGTCGGCGAGCTGCTGCTCGTACCCTCCCCCGTTCTCGGCTTCGCTCGAACGGGGGGACCCCCAGCCCGACGAGATCGCCTTCTGGAAGATCGACGGGTTGGTGGTGACACCGACCACGTGCGACTGGTCGATCAGCTCGGCCAGGTTCCCGGACGTGATCCGCTGGCGCGACAGGTCGTCCAGCCAGATCGCGACGCCTTCGTCGGAGAGGCGCTTGAGAGCGTCTGTCATGAGAGTTGCATCTCCAAAAGTCGTACGTATCCGCGTCAGCGCGCGGCGGCGGCGATCGATTCCCGGGCGGCGGCGACGACGGCCTCCGGCGTGAAACCGAACTCACGGAAGAGGACCTTGGCGTCCGCCGAGGCACCGAAGTGCTCCAGCGACACGATCCGGCCCGCATCCCCGACGTACTTGTGCCAGGTCAGGCCGATGCCGGCCTCGACCGCCACGCGCGCCTTCACCGAAGGCGGCAGGACGGACTCCTTGTACGCCTGGTCCTGCTCCTCGAACCACTCCACCGACGGCATCGAGACCACCCGGGCCGGGACGCCCTCCGCCTGGAGCGCCTCCCGGGCCTCGACGGCCAGGTGCACCTCGGAGCCGGTCGCGATGATCACGACCTCCGGCGAACCGCCCTCGGCGTCGAAGAGCACGTAGCCGCCCTTGGCCGCGTCCTCGTTCGGCGCGTAGGTCGGCACGCCCTGGCGGGTCAGCGCCAGACCGTGCGGCGCGCCCTTGAGGTACTCGCGGGTGTGCCGCTTCATGATCTCGCGCCAGGCGATCGCCGTCTCGTTGGCGTCGGCCGGGCGGACCAGGTTCAGGCCCGGGATCGCGCGCAGCGAGGCCAGGTGCTCCACCGGCTGGTGGGTCGGGCCGTCCTCGCCGAGGCCGATCGAGTCGTGCGTCCACACGTAGGTCACCGGCAGGTGCATCAGGGCCGACAGGCGCACCGCGTTGCGCATGTAGTCCGAGAAGACCAGGAAGGTGCCGCCGTAGACGCGGGTGTTGCCGTGCAGCGCGATGCCGTTCATCTCCGCGGCCATGGCGTGCTCGCGGATGCCGAAGTGGATCGTGCGGCCGTACGGGTCCGCCTCGGGCAGCGGGTTGCCCTCGGGGAGGAACGACGACGTCTTGTCGATCGTCGTGTTGTTCGAGCCCGCGAGGTCGGCCGAGCCGCCCCACAGCTCGGGGACGACCGCGCCCAGCGCCTGGAGCACCTTGCCGGAGGCCGCGCGGGTGGCGACGCCCTTGCCCGCCTCGAAGACCGGGATGCTCTCCTCCCAGCCCTCCGGCAGCTCGTTGGCCTCGATGCGGTCGAAGGTGGCGGCGCGCTCCGGGTTGGCCTCCCGCCAGTCGGCGAACTGCTTCTCCCAGGCGGCACGGGCCTCGCGGCCGCGCTCGCCGAGCTCCCGGGTGTGCGCGATGACCTCGTCGGAGACCTCGAAGGTCCGCTCCGGGTCGAAGCCCAGGACCCGCTTGGTGGCCGCGATCTCCTCGTCGCCGAGCGCCGAGCCGTGCGCGGCCTCGGTGTTCTGCGCGTTCGGCGCGGGCCAGGCGATGATCGAGCGCATCGCGATGAACGACGGGCGCTCGGTCTCGGCCTCGGCCGCCCGGATCGCCGCGTACAGCGCGGCCGGGTCCAGGTCGCCGTTCTCCTGCGGCTCCACGCGCTGCACGTGCCAGCCGTACGCCTCGTACCGCTTCATCGTGTCCTCGGACACGGCGGTCTCGGTGTCGCCCTCGATCGAGATGTGGTTGTCGTCCCACAGCAGGATCAGGTTGCCGAGCTTCTGGTGGCCCGCGAGCGAGGACGCCTCGGCGGAGATGCCCTCCTGGAGGCAGCCGTCACCGGCGATCACGTAGATCCGGTGGTCGAACGGGGAGGTCCCGGCCGCCGCCTCCGGATCGAACAGGCCGCGCTCGAAGCGGGCGGCCATCGCCATGCCCACCGCGTTCGCCACGCCCTGGCCGAGCGGGCCGGTGGTGGTCTCGACGCCGGCGGTGTGGCCGTACTCCGGGTGGCCCGGGGTCTTCGAACCCCAGGTGCGGAAGGACTTCAGGTCGTCCAGTTCCAGTCCGAAGCCCCCCAGGTACAGCTGGGTGTAGAGGGTCAGGGACGAGTGGCCCGCGGAGAGCACGAACCGGTCGCGCCCGACCCACGCGGGGTCGGACGGATCGTGCCGCATCACCTTCTGGAAGAGGGTGTACGCGGCCGGAGCGAGGCTCATCGCCGTACCCGGATGGCCGTTGCCGACCTTCTGTACGGCGTCCGCGGCCAGGATGCGAGCGGTGTCGACGGCCCGCTGGTCCAAATCGGCCCATTCGAGGTCTGTGGTGGTCGGCTTAGTGCTCACCCTGGTCAGGGCTCCTCTCCACATGTCTGAGGCCGGTGACTGAGGGTGTACCGGCGGTGTCGAGCCTACCCCCGAAAAGGCCCCCTCTTTCCGTGTCCATGCCCCTCATATGAGCGCGCGGAGCGACCCCGCCACCCCACACGGAGCAAGCCTGCCGCCCCGCGCGCGCCTTCGCCTCCCGAGCGGCGCGCCGGACCGCGCGCGGGGCCTGACGTGCGCTCGGCCGGGGACCGGACGCGCGCCCGGCCCGTCCCGGGGGCGCGCCCGGGGGAGAGCCGCCCCAACACGACCCCACCCCCGCGAAGATCGGCGTCTGGGCAACGTCTAGAGTGGCGTGGTACGCGCAAGTTTCACCCCGCCTTTATCCGGGGAACTTGCTGGGATTTCTCTGTCAGGGGTGTGCGTGACGGCCGTCGAGTCCCGACCCGCAGGGGTCGTCTTGACTCCCAGCCCGGGGGGCCATCGGCCGTTCGGGGCCCGCGTCAAGGCATTCGTGGCGCTGACCAAGCCGCGGATCATCGAACTGCTGCTCATCACCACCGTCCCGGTGATGTTCCTCGCCGAGCAGGGCGTGCCCGACCTGTGGCTGGTGCTCGCCACCTGCTTCGGCGGCTACCTCTCCGCGGGCGGCGCCAACGCGCTGAACATGTACATCGACCGCGACATCGACGCGCTGATGGACCGCACCGCGCAGCGCCCGCTGGTCACCGGCATGGTGTCGCCGCGCGAGGGCCTGGTCTTCGGCCTCAGCCTCGCCGTGGTCTCCACCCTCTGGTTCGGCCTGCTCGTCAACTGGCTGTCCGCCTGGCTGTCGCTCGGCGCGCTCCTCTTCTACGTGGTCGTCTACACGATGATCCTGAAGCGGCGGACCGCGCAGAACATCGTCTGGGGCGGCATCGCCGGCTGCATGCCGGTCCTCATCGGCTGGTCCTCGGTCACGAACTCGATGTCCTGGGCCGCCGTCATCCTCTTCCTGGTCATCTTCTTCTGGACGCCGCCGCACTACTGGCCGCTGTCGATGAAGGTGAAGGAGGACTACGCGCGCGTGGGCGTGCCCATGCTGCCGGTCCTCGCCTCCAACAAGGTCGTCGCGAAGCAGATCGTCCTCTACAGCTGGGTCATGGTGGCGGTCTCGCTGCTCCTCACCCCGCTGGGCTACACCGGCTGGTTCTACACCGCCGTCGCCCTGCTCACCGGCGGCTGGTGGCTGTGGGAGGCGCACGGCCTCCTCAACCGCGCCAAGGCCGAGGTCGGCGGCGCGAAGCTCAAGGAGATGCGCCTCTTCCACTGGTCCATCACCTATGTGTCGCTGCTCTTCGTGGCGGTCGCGGTGGACCCCTTCCTGCGCTGACGCGGGAACCGACCGGCTCCGACGGCCGGGTCGTGTGGGCTGTCCCACGCGGCCCGGCCGTCGCCACGTGATCTACCCATCGGTAGCATCGTGGCCATGGCAGACACCGCAGACACCAAGGAAGAGGCCCCGGCCGCCTCCCCGCGCACCGGACGCCGGGCGGCCAAGCTGGCCAAGGAGATCCGCGCCTTCGGCAAGGAGCACGGCGGCGTCGAGGGCCAGCTCGCCCACATCGGCCAGGCCGGCACCCGGATCGTCCTCGTCGGCGAGGACGGCGGCTGGGGCGACCTGGTGGCCCCCACGTACGACATCGCCCGGCAGGCCGCCGAACAGGCCGGGCTGACCCTGCACGACGAGTTCGACGGCGAGTTCGCCGCGAAGGTCGTCACCGGCCCGTACGAGTGGACCCGGATGGCCGGCATCCAGATCGGCGGCCCCGCCAACGGCTGAACCGGCCGACGGCACCGCCGCCAGGCAACAACCTCGCGCGGGGCTCACCCGTTAGGACGTGTGGAGACACGCCCACACAGGGAGCCCCCCGAGATGATCGACACGCCGCGCCTGGTGGACCAGTACTGCCACGGGGTGCTCCGGACGGAGCTGGGCCTCGGCACCTTCGAGGCCCACCTCGGCCCCGCCGCCCCGCCCGCCTCCGGCACCACCCTCTTCGACACCCAGACCGGTTTCGCCGTACGCCGCTGGTGTCCGCCGCTGCTCGGCCTCGAAGCCCACTGCCCGCCCGCCCGCTACCTCGCCCGCCGCCGCGAGCTCGGCGTCGCCGAGACCGGCCGCCGGCTGCTGCGGGCCGCGGGCATCGGCACGTACCTCGTCGACACGGGCGCCCCGGGCGACCTCACGGGCCCCGCCGAACTGGCGGGCGCCGGGGCGGCCCGCGCCCACGAGATCGTCCGCCTCGAACCCCTCGCGGAACAGGTCGCCGACACCTCCGGCACCGCCGAGTCCTTCCTCGGCAACCTCACGGAGGCCGTCCAGGCCGCCGCCACCCGCTCCGTCGCCTTCTCCTCGGCCGCCGCGCCCCGCTGCGGCCTGGTCGCCGTCCCGGAGACCCCCGGGCGGGTCGAGGTGCGCCGGGCCGCCGGGCGCTGGCTGGCCCGCCGCCGCGCCGGAGGCCCCCTCGACGACCCGGTGCTCCTGCGCCACCTGCTGTGGATCGCGGTCGGCGCGGGCCGCCCGCTCCAGCTGCACACCGGGGACCGCGACCCGGGCGCGCTGGCCGGCTTCGCCGCCGCCACCGCGGGGCTCGGCGCCGACCTCGTCCTGCTGCACGGCTCCCCGCACCACCGGACGGCGGCCCGGCTGGCCGGGGCCTTCCCGCACGTCTACGCGGACCTGGGCGCCGCCCTGACGCACACCGGGGCGCGGGCGGCGGACGTCCTCGCGGAGATCCTGGAGCTGGCCCCGTTCGGCAAGCTGCTCTACTCCAGCGGCGCCCGCGCCCTGCCCGAGCTCCACGTGGTCGCCGCGCACGCCTTCCGCGCCGCGCTGGGCCGGGTGCTGGGCGCCTGGGTCCAGGACGGCGCCTGGTCCCTCCCGGACGCCCGGCGGGTCGCCGCGATGCTCGCCGCGGGAAACGCGACGCGGGTCTACCGGCTGGGGTGAGCCGGGCTCACGCGGAGGCGAGCTCCGGGTCGGCCTGGGCCGGGATGTCGGCGGTGGGCAGCGGGCGCTCGCGCAGGCTCAGGGCCAGTCGCAGCACCGCGATCCACATCAGCGAGGAGCCGAGCATGTGGGCGCCGACCAGGAGCTCCGGCACGCCGGTGAAGTACTGCACATAGCCGATGGCACCCTGGGCGAGCAGCACGATCAGGAGGTCGCGGGCGCGGGCGCGGGTGTCGTCCGGGGCGTCGACGACGCGCAGCACCAGCCACATCGCGACGGCGAGGGCGCAGACCGCCCAGGCGGCGACGGCGTGGACGTGGGCGGCGACGGTCCAGTCCCACGGCATGCGGGGCACGTCGCTGCTGTCGCCCGCGTGCTTGCCGGCGCCGGTGACCGTGGTGCCGACCACGATCAGCAGGGCCGAGACGACCGTGATCGCCCAGGACAGCTTGCGGACCGGTCCGGGCACGCGCGGGCGGGGGGCGGTGTCGCCCTCGCCGGTCCGGTGCCAGGTGATCACGGCGACGGTGAGCAGCGCGTTGGCGGCCAGGAAGTGGCCGGCCACGGTCCACGGGTTGAGGCCCATCCAGACGGTGATGCCGCCGAGGACGGCGTTGCTCATCACGATCCAGAACTGGGCCCAGCCCCAGCGGGTGAGGGTGCGGCGCCACGGCTTGGTCGAGCGGGCGGCGATGATCGCCCAGCCGACGGCGGCCGACAGGACGTACGTCAGCATCCGGTTGCCGAACTCGATGGCGCCGTGGAGGCCCTGCTCGGCGGTGACGATCAGGCTGTCGTCGGTGCACTTGGGCCAGGTGTCGCAGCCGAGACCGGAACCGGTCAGCCGGACCGCCCCGCCCGTGACGATGATGAGCACGCTCATCACGACGGCGGAGAGCGCGGCGCGCCGGAGGATCCGGGGGGACGGGGTCCAGCGCTGGGCGATGAAGGCAAGGGGGGTCTGCACGGGCCCTATCGTAGGCGCGGGCTTGTGCATGCTTTCACGAGGGGTGGCTTGTCGGGAAACGTCACCCTCTGGACCCTTCCGGCTACTCCCAGCGGAAGAACCGCGCCGCCGCCCCGAGCCCCAGGACCGCCCAGACGGCGAGGATCCCGGCGTCCGCCCACGGCAGGCCCGCGCCGTCCCGGAGGACGTCCCGCAGGCCGTCGGAGAGGGCCGCGATCGGCAGCAGGGCGAGCACGTCGCCGGCCGCTCCGAACTTCTCCAGCGGGACGATCACCCCGCCGCCGACCAGGAGCAGCAGGAAGACCAGGTTGGCGGCGGCGAGGGTGGCCTCCGCCCGCAGGGTGCCGGCCATGAGCAGGCCGAGCCCGGAGAAGGCGGCGGTGCCGAGAACCAGCAGCAGGAGCACCGAGAACGGGTCGCCGTGCGGGGACCAGCCGAGGCCGAGCGCGATGAGGGTCAGCAGCACCACCTGGAGCACCTCGGTGACCAGTACGGAGAGCGTCTTGGCGGTCATCAGGGCCCAGCGGGGCAGCGGGGAGGCGCCGAGCCGCTTGAGGACGCCGTAGCGGCGCTCGAAGCCGGTGGCGATGGCCTGGCCGGTGAAGGCGGTGGACATCACGGCGAGCGCGAGGACGCCGGGGGCGAGGAAGTCGACGGCCTTCCCCTCGCCGGTGTCGACGACGTCCACCGTCGAGAAGAGCACCAGGAGGAGGGAGGGGATGATCACCGTGAGGAGGAGCTGCTCGCCGTTGCGGAGCAGCATCCGCGTCTCCAGGGCGGTCTGGGCGGCGATCATCCGCCCGACGGGGGCGGCCCCCGGCTTCGGGGAGTAGGTGCCTGCGCTCACGACCTGAGCTCCTTGCCGGTCAGCTCCAGAAAGACGTCTTCGAGGGTGTGGCGCTCGACCGAGATCCGGTCGGGCAGCACGCCGTGCTGGGCGCACCAGGTGGTGACGGTGGCGAGCAGCTGGGGATCGACGGAGCCGGTGATCCGGTACGAGCCGGGGGCCGGCTCGGCGGCCTCGCTGCCGTCGGGCAGCGCCTTGACCAGCGAGTCGAGGTCGAGGCCGGGGCGGCCGCCGAAGCGGAGGGTGTTCTCGGCGCCGCCGCGGCAGAGCCGCTCGGGGCTGCCCTGGGCGGCGACCCGGCCGGCGTCGACGATGGCGACGTCGTCGGCGAGCTCCTCGGCCTCGTCCATGTGGTGGGTGGTGAGGACGACCGTGACGCCGTCGGTCCGCAGGTCGCGGACGAGCTCCCAGGTGGCGCGGCGGGCCTGCGGGTCGAGGCCGGCGGTGGGCTCGTCGAGGAAGACGAGTTCGGGGCGGCCGACGACGGCCATCGCGAGGGAGAGCCGCTGCTGCTGGCCGCCGGAGAGGCGCCGGTAGGTCGTACGGCCGCAGGAGCCGAGGCCGAGGCGCTCGATCAGGGCGTCCACGTCGAGGGGGTGGGCGTGCAGCTTCGCCGTGTGCCGGAGCATCTCCTCGGCGCGGGCGCCGGAGTAGACGCCGCCGGACTGGAGCATCACGCCGACGCGGGGGCGCAGGGCGGCGGCGTCGGCGACCGGGTCGAGGCCGAGGACGCGGACGGTGCCGGCGTCGGGGCGGCGGTAGCCCTCGCAGGTCTCGATGGTGGTGGTCTTGCCGGCGCCGTTGGGGCCGAGGACGGCGGTGACGGTGCCGGTCCGCACGTCGAGGTCGAGGCCGTCGACGGCGGTCTTCTGCCCGTACCGCTTGACCAGGCCGCGGACGCGGACGGCGGTGCCGGCGGACTCGTTTCGCATGCCGGGAAGTCTAAGGACCCGCCGGAGCGGGTCGGCGCGGGGGACGGTCCGCGGCGCGGAAAAGGGGTGGAGGGGACGGCGAACGGGCTGGTCAGGACGGGGATCATTCATCCTACGAATGATCGTTTCCGCAGGTCAGGTAAGCCTTACCTGAGTGATGCACGCCATCGTCACCCGTCCGGACGTGGGTTGTCACTGCCAGATTAATTACGCAACAATGGCGTTGTGAAAAACCTTGGCGCGGCTCCTGCGGAGGAACTCGCGACCCGAGAACGCTCCACGCGCAACCGGGTCGCGCGCTCGATCCTGGACCACGGGCCGTCCACCGTCGCCGACCTCGCGGAGCGGCTGGGTCTGACCCAGGCCGCCGTCCGCCGGCACCTGGACGCCCTCGCCGCCGAGCAGGTGGTCGAGGCCCGCGAGAAGCGCGTCTACGGCGCCCGCACCCGGGGCCGCCCCGCGAAGGTCTTCGCCCTCACCGACTGCGGCCGGGACGCCTTCGACCAGTCGTACGACTCCCTCGCCGTCGAGGCGCTCCGCTGGATCGAGCGCCACGCCGGGGGAGAGGCGGCCGTCGCCGCCTTCGCGCGCGACCGGATCGAGGCCCAGGCCGAGCCCTACCGGGAGGCCGTCGAGGCGGTCGCACCCGAACGGCGGGCAGAGGCGTTGGCCAAGGCCCTGACGGCGGACGGGTACGCTGCCACTGCGCGGAACGCGCCGGTCGGCGAGCAGCTCTGCCAGCACCACTGCCCGGTCGCCCACGTCGCCGAGCGGTACCCCCAGCTGTGCGAGGCCGAGACGGAATTCTTCTCGCGCCTCCTGGGAACGCACGTCCAGCGCCTCGCCACCATCGCCCACGGTGACGGCGTCTGCACCACGTTCATCCCGCACGGCACCCCACAGACCACTGAGACAGCATCCGCAAGTACCGCCGGGAGGAAGCCCGCATGACCACCGAGATCAGCCACCCCGAGCTTGAGGGCCTGGGTCGGTACGAGTACGGCTGGGCCGACTCCGACGCGGCCGGCGCCGCCGCCACCCGCGGCCTCAACGAGGCCGTCGTCCGCGACATCTCGTCCAAGAAGAACGAGCCCGAGTGGATGCTGAAGCTCCGCCTCAAGGGCCTCCGTCTCTTCGGTAAGAAGCCCATGCCGACCTGGGGCTCCGACCTCGGCGGCATCGACTTCGACAACATCAAGTACTTCGTGCGGTCCACCGAGAAGCAGGCCGAGTCCTGGGAGGACCTGCCGGAGGACATCAAGAACACGTACGACAAGCTCGGCATCCCGGAGGCGGAGAAGCAGCGCCTCGTCGCCGGCGTCGCCGCCCAGTACGAGTCCGAGGTCGTCTACCACCAGATCCGCGAGGACCTGGAGGAGCAGGGTGTCATCTTCGTCGACACCGACACCGCGCTGAAGGAGCACGAGGAACTCTTCAAGGAGTACTTCGGCACCGTCATCCCGGTCGGCGACAACAAGTTCGCCTCCCTGAACACCGCCGTCTGGTCCGGCGGCTCGTTCATCTACGTCCCCAAGGGCGTGCACGTCGAGATCCCGCTCCAGGCCTACTTCCGCATCAACACGGAGAACATGGGCCAGTTCGAGCGGACGCTGATCATCGTCGACGAGGACGCCTACGTCCACTACGTCGAGGGCTGCACCGCCCCGATCTACTCCTCCGACTCGCTGCACTCCGCGGTCGTCGAGATCATCGTGAAGAAGGGCGGCCGCTGCCGCTACACGACCATCCAGAACTGGTCGAACAACGTCTACAACCTGGTGACCAAGCGCGCCGTCGCCTACGAGGGCGCCACCATGGAGTGGGTCGACGGCAACATCGGCTCCAAGGTCACCATGAAGTACCCGGCCGTCTACCTGATGGGCGAGCACGCCAAGGGCGAGACCCTCTCCATCGCCTTCGCCGGCGAGGGCCAGCACCAGGACGCCGGCGCCAAGATGGTCCACCTCGCGCCGAACACCTCCTCGTCCATCGTCTCCAAGTCGGTGGCGCGCGGCGGCGGCCGCACCTCCTACCGCGGCCTCATCGAGATCGGCGAGGGCGCCCCCGGCTCCAAGTCGAACGTGCTCTGCGACGCCCTCCTGGTCGACACCATCTCCCGCTCCGACACGTACCCCTACGTGGACGTGCGCGAGGACGACGTCACCATGGGCCACGAGGCCACCGTCTCCAAGGTCTCCGAGGACCAGCTGTTCTACCTGATGCAGCGCGGTCTGACCGAGCAGGAGGCCATGGCGATGATCGTCCGCGGCTTCGTGGAGCCGATCGCCAAGGAGCTGCCCATGGAGTACGCCCTGGAGCTGAACCGGCTGATCGAGCTGCAGATGGAAGGCGCGGTCGGCTAGCAGCCCCCGCCCCGCAGCGACCGACCGACACGTACGCAGGAAGAGAGCAGACCGACAGCCATGGCTGACGTCCAGAACATCCCGGCGGGATCCACCACCGCCGGCTCGATCGCGGTGGCCGCCGAGTCCACCGTCGCCACGCGCATGAGCGCCCCGCCCTCCTACGACGTCGCGGACTTCCCCGTCCCGCACGGCCGCGAGGAGGAGTGGCGCTTCACCCCGCTCGCCCGTCTGCGCGGGCTGCACGACGGCACCGCCGTCGCCACCGGCGAGGGCGTCCGCGTGGAGATCGAGGCCCCCGAGGGCGTCACCGTGGAGACCGTCGGCCGCGACGACGAGCGCCTGCGCAAGGCCGGCAAGCCGGTCGACCGCGTGGCCGCCCAGGCGTACTCCTCCTTCGAGAAGGCGTCGGTCGTCACCGTCGCCAAGGAGGCCGTCCTCACCGAGCCGATCCGCGTCTCGGTGCACGGCCAGGGCGGCACCGCCTTCGGCCACCAGGTGATCGAGCTCGGCGCCTTCGCCGAGGCCGTCGTCGTCATCGACCACACCGGCGACGCCGTGCTCGCCGCCAACGTCGACTACGTGCTCGGCGACGGCGCCAAGCTCACCGTCGTCTCCGTCCAGGACTGGGACGAGACCGCCGTCCACGTCGCCCAGCACAACGCGCTCCTCGGCCGCGACGCCTCCTTCAAGTCGGTCGTCGTCACCTTCGGAGGCGACGTCGTCCGCCTCCACCCGCGCGTCAGCTACACCGCCCCCGGCGGCTCGGCCGAACTCTTCGGCCTGTACTTCACCGACGCCGGCCAGCACCAGGAGCACCGCCTCCTGGTCGACCACAACACCCCGCACTGCACCTCGAACGTCGCCTACAAGGGCGCGCTCCAGGGCCAGGACGCGCACGCGGTGTGGATCGGCGACGTCCTCATCCAGGCCGCCGCCGAGGGCACCGACACCTACGAGCTCAACCGGAACCTCGTCCTCACCGACGGCGCCCGGGTGGACTCCGTACCCAACCTGGAGATCGAGACCGGCGAGATCGCCGGCGCCGGACACGCCTCCGCCACCGGCCGCTTCGACGACGAGCAGCTGTTCTACCTGATGGCCCGCGGCATCCCGGAGACCGAGGCCCGCCGCCTCGTCGTCCGCGGCTTCTTCGCCGAGCTGGTCCAGCAGATCGGCCTGCCGGACGTCGAGGAGCGCCTCATCGCCAAGGTCGAGGCCGAGCTGGAGGCCTCCGTCTGATGGCCTTCGTCCGAGTCTGCGCGCTGAGCGAGCTGGAGGCCGACACCCCGAAGCGGGTCGAGGTCGACGGCACGCCGGTGTCGGTCGTGCGCACCGAGGGCGAGGTGTTCGCGATCAACGACATCTGCTCGCACGCCAACGTCTCCCTCTCGGAGGGCGAGGTCGAGGACTGCGCCATCGAGTGCTGGCTGCACGGTTCCAGCTTCGACCTCCGCACCGGCAAGCCGTCCGGCCTTCCCGCGACGCGCCCCGTCCCCGTGTACCCCGTAAAGATCGAAGGGGACGATGTGCTCGTCTCCGTCACCCAGGAGTCCTGAGTCACCCATGGCAACGCTCGAAATCCACGACCTGCACGTCTCCGTCGACGCGGAGAACGGCCCCCGCGAGATCCTCAAGGGCGTCGACCTGACCATCAAGCAGGGTGAGACCCACGCGGTCATGGGCCCCAACGGCTCCGGCAAGTCGACCCTGGCGTACTCCCTGGCGGGCCACCCCAAGTACACGGTCACCGGCGGCACCGTCACCCTCGACGGCGAGGACGTCCTGGAGATGTCCGTCGACGAGCGCGCCCGCGCCGGCGTCTTCCTCGCCATGCAGTACCCGGTCGAGGTCCCCGGCGTCTCGGTCTCCAACTTCCTGCGCACCTCCGCCACCGCCATCCGCGGCGAGGCCCCCAAGCTGCGCACCTGGGTGAAGGAGGTCCGCGAGGCCATGGACCAGCTGTCCATGGACCCGGCCTTCGCCGAGCGCAACGTCAACGAGGGCTTCTCCGGCGGTGAGAAGAAGCGCCACGAGATCCTCCAGCTGGAGCTCCTCAAGCCGAAGATCGCCATCCTCGACGAGACCGACTCCGGCCTCGACGTCGACGCCCTGCGCATCGTCTCCGAGGGCGTCAACCGCGTCCGCTCGACCGGTGACGTCGGCACCCTCCTCATCACCCACTACACGCGCATCCTGCGCTACATCAAGCCCGACTACGTCCACGTGTTCGCGAACGGCCGCATCGTCGAGTCCGGCGGCGCCGAGCTCGCCGACCAGCTGGAGAACGAGGGCTACGACAAGTACGTGAAGGGTGGCGCATCCGCGTGACTTCCGCCCATCAGGGGCTGACCGGCCTCCTCGACACCGAGGCGATCCGCAAGGACTTCCCGCTCCTGGATCGCACGGTCCACGACGGCAAGAAGATCGTGTACCTGGACTCCGCGGCGACCTCCCAGAAGCCCCGCCAGGTCCTCGACGCGCTCAACGCCTACTACGAGCGGCACAACGCCAACGTCCACCGCGGCGTCTACACGGTCGCCGAGGAGGCCACCGCGCTGTACGAGGGCGCCCGCGACAAGGTCGCCGCCTTCATCAACGCGCCGAGCCGCGACGAGGTGATCTTCACCAAGAACGCCTCCGAGTCGCTCAACCTCGTGGCCAACATGCTGGGCTGGGCCGACGAGCCCTACCGCGTGGACCACGAGACCGAGATCGCCATCACGGAGATGGAGCACCACTCCAACATCGTCCCGTGGCAGCTGCTCTCGCAGCGCACCGGCGCGAAGCTGAAGTGGTTCGGCCTCACCGACGACGGCCGGCTCGACCTCTCCAACATCGACGAGGTCATCACGGAGAAGACGAAGATCGTCTCCTTCACCCTCGTCTCCAACCTGCTGGGCACCTACAACCCGGTCGAGACCATCGTCCGGCGGGCCCAGGAGGTCGGCGCCCTCGTCTGCATCGACGCCTCGCAGGCCGCCCCGCACATGGTCCTGGACGTGCAGGCGCTCCAGGCCGACTTCGTCGCCTTCACCGGCCACAAGATGTGCGGCCCGACCGGCATCGGCGTCCTGTGGGGACGGCAGGAGCTCCTGGAGGACCTCCCGCCCTTCCTCGGCGGCGGCGAGATGATCGAGACCGTGTCGATGCACTCCTCGACCTACGCCCCGGCCCCGCACAAGTTCGAGGCGGGTACGCCCCCGATCGCCCAGGCCGTCGGCCTCGGCGCGGCCGTGGACTACCTGTCGGCGATCGGCATGGAGAACATCGCGCGCCACGAGCACGCGATCACCGAATACGCCGTCCGGCGCCTCCAGGAGGTCCCGGACCTGCGGATCATCGGCCCCACCACGGCCGAGGACCGCGGCGCGGCGATCTCCTTCACGCTCGGCGACATCCACCCGCACGACGTGGGCCAGGTCCTCGACGAGCAGGGCATCGCGGTCCGGGTCGGCCACCACTGCGCGCGGCCCGTCTGCCTGCGGTACGGAATTCCCGCGACCACGCGGGCGTCGTTCTATCTGTACTCCACCCCGGCCGAGGTCGACGCCCTCGTCGAGGGGCTGGAGCACGTCCGTAACTTCTTCGGATAGGGCGGCAGAAGCTGTGAAGCTGGATTCGATGTACCAGGACGTCATCCTGGACCACTACAAGCACCCGCACGGGCGGGGCCTGCGGGACGGCGACGCCGAGGTGCACCACGTCAACCCGACCTGCGGGGACGAGATCACGCTCCGCGTGAAGTACGACGGCGACCGCATCGAGGACGTCTCGTACGAGGGCCAGGGCTGCTCCATCAGCCAGGCGTCGGCCTCGGTCCTCAACGACCTGCTCGTCGGCAAGGAGCTCGCCGAGGCGCGCCGGATCCAGGAGACCTTCCTGGAGCTGATGCAGTCCAAGGGCCAGGTCGAGCCGGACGAGGCGATGGAGGAGGTGCTGGAGGACGCGGTCGCGTTCGCCGGCGTCTCCAAGTACCCCGCCCGGGTGAAGTGCGCGCTGCTCAGCTGGATGGCGTGGAAGGACGCGACCGCCCAGGCGCTGGGCGGCTCCGAAGGGAAGTCGGCATGACCGAGAACGCCGAGGCCACCATCAAGCCGGCCTCCGAGGAAGAAGTCCGCGAGGCGCTGTACGACGTCGTCGACCCCGAGCTGGGCATCGACGTCGTCAACCTGGGCCTGATCTACGGCATCCACATCGACGACTCCAACATCGCGACGCTGGACATGACGCTGACGTCGGCGGCCTGCCCGCTGACCGACGTCATCGAGGACCAGGCCCGCGCCGCCACCGACGGCATCGTCAACGAGCTGCGGATCAACTGGGTCTGGATGCCCCCGTGGGGCCCGGACAAGATCACCGACGACGGCCGCGAGCAGCTCCGCGCCCTGGGCTTCAACGTCTGAGCGGTGTGACCACGAGAAGGGCCCCCGGCCGTGCGCCGGGGGCCCTTCCGCGTCTTTTCGTCCCGGTCCCCGGTCAGGCGGCGGGGCCCGCCGCGGCCTCGGCGAGGACCGGGCCCAGGTTCTCGCGGCGCAGGCGCTGGTCGACGTAGAGGAGGCCGGAGGTGAGGGGCTGGAGGGGCGCCAGGGCGGCCTGGGCGAGGAACTGGACGAGGGCGATGAGGCCCATCAGGGGCGTCAGCGCCGCGAAGACCGAGGTCGGGCCCCGGTCGGGGGAGAAGTCCATGCCGATCATCGAGACCTGGCCCACCATCGACAGCGCCGTCTGCACCACGAAGCCGACCCCGGAGACGATCAGCATCATCACCAGGGTGCAGCCGAAGATCCGCCACCAGGAGCCGCGCACCAGCGCCGAGGAGCGGCGCAGCGCGGTCAGCGGGCCGGCCGACTCGACGACCGCGGCCGTCGGCGCGAGGCTGTACTTGATCCAGATCCACAGCACGATCGGCAGGGTCAGCAGGGAGAGGACGAACAGCAGCAGACCGGTGAGGAACAGCCCGGCGCTGCCATCGGCGAGGCCCCGCTCGTCCGAGCCGATGTCCACGAGGATCCCGACCACCACGAAGCAGAAGCCGATCAGGAAGCCCACCATCGGCAGCAGGAAGACCAGGGTCGGCAGCAGGAGCGCGCCCAGCACCGAGCCCAGCCGCGACCAGGCCCGGCGCCACACCGCCCCGAAGCGGGCCGGGCGGCCGAGCACCGCCTCCTGGACCACCGCCGCGACGGCCGCGTGCAGCAGCCCGGTCGCGATCAGCATGCCCACCACGACGGCCAGCCAGATCGCGCCGAGGGCGGCGAACAGCGGCATCATCTCGGCCGGCCCGGGGGCCTGCGGGTCGGGGGCGTCGGCGAGGCGGTCCAGCGCGTCGGTGACGGCGGCCCAGCCGAGCGTCCCGGCCGCGAGGACCAGGACGGCCGCCACCCCGTAGGCGGCGGCGGTGACGCCCAGCAGCACCTTCCAGTACCGGCGGTAGGTGCCGAAGGCGCCCGACAGGACGTCCCCGAGGTCGAGCGGCGCCAGGGGTATGACGCCGGGCTTCGGCGGAGGCGGCACGGTGACGTGGCCGTATCCGTACGGTCCAGGGGCGTAGGTCATGCGCCATACGGTAGCGGCGGGGTCCGTACGGGTGACCGGCCCGTGCGAAGCTCCCGGGCGCGGCCCCCGGCTCCGGCGGATGCTCCGGGAGACACGACCGTCACCTGAGACCGGTTGGCCGGGGCGGGGGGCCGACCGTTAGGTTTTCCGTCATGACCAGCACTGCTCCCCGTACCACCGGCGCCGTCGCCGCCGGCCTCGCCACCATCGCCGGTGACGGCACCGTCCTCGACACCTGGTTCCCCGCCCCCGAGCTGGCCGAGGAGGCCGGTCCGGCCGGCACGACGCGGCTCTCCCCGGACGAGGCCGTGAACGCCCTCGGCGAGGGCGCCGCCAAGGCCCTCGGCGTGGACGCCCGCCGCGGCGTCGAGGTCGTCGCCGTCCGCACCGTCATCGCCTCGCTCGACGAGAAGCCGCTCGACGCGCACGACGCCTACCTCCGCCTCCACCTGCTCAGCCACCGCCTGGTGAAGCCGCACGGCCAGAGCCTGGACGGCGTCTTCGGGCTGCTCGCCAACGTCGCCTGGACCTCGCTCGGCCCGGTCGCCGTGGACGACGTCGAGAAGGTGCGGCTCAACGCCCGCGCCGAGGGCCTGCACCTCGCCGTGACCAGCATCGACAAGTTCCCCCGCATGACCGACTACGTGGTGCCCGCCGGGGTCCGCATCGCCGACGCCGACCGGGTCCGCCTCGGCGCCCACCTGGCGGCCGGCACCACCGTCATGCACGAGGGCTTCGTCAACTTCAACGCCGGCACGCTGGGCACCTCCATGGTCGAGGGCCGCATCTCGGCCGGCGTCGTCGTCGGCGACGGCTCCGACATCGGCGGCGGCGCCTCCACCATGGGCACCCTCTCCGGCGGCGGCAACGTCGTCATCTCCATCGGCGAGCGCTGCCTGATCGGCGCCGAGGCGGGCGTCGGCATCGCGCTCGGCGACGAGTGCGTCGTCGAGGCCGGCCTGTACGTCACCGCCGGCACCCGGGTGTCCCTGCCCGACGGCGAGGTCGTCAAGGCCCGTGACCTCTCCGGCGCCTCGAACATCCTCTTCCGCCGCAACTCGGTCACCGGCGCCGTCGAGGCCCGCCCCAACAACGCGGTCTGGGGCGGCCTCAACGAGGTCCTGCACAGCCACAACTGACGGGCCCGGCCCGCCCTCCCGGTCCGGCTCAGACGGCCGGGAGGGCGGTCAGCCGCTCGGCGTGCAGGGCGACCAGCCGCTTGCCGGCCGCCGCGACGTACCACTGGTCGAGCGCCTTGCTGCCGTCGTTGTACCGCCAGCGCAGCTTTCCGTCGCGGGCGTCGAAGGCGAGGACCCCGCCCTTGTCGTCGAGTTCGGTCGCCGCGTAGAGGGTGGTGCCGACCTTGGCGAACTGCCCGGGGTAGGCCACCTCCAGGAGGGTGCCGGTGCGCCAGCTCTCCTTGCCGGTGGCCGGGTCGACCGCCCGCAGCACGTGGCCGGAGTCGGCGGCGTACAGCATCCCGTCGAGGACGCCGATGCCGTGGAAGCGGGTGAACTCCTCGGACGCCAGCGACCAGCGCTCGGTGCCGTCGGCGAGCGCGAAGGCGCGCAGCCTCCCCGCGTCGGCGACGATCACCAGGTCCTCGTGGAGGGCGAGCCGGCCGCTGTTGGAGCGCCCGATCTTCTTCGTCCAGAGCTGCCGCCCGGTGGCGGTGTCGCGGACCGTGACGTTCTCCCGGAAGTCGGTGTAGACGAGGTGGCGGCCGGTGGCCTCGCCGGTGATGCCGTACTCCTCCGTGCCCGCGTCGCGCCGCTCCTGCCAGGCGACCTTGCCGGTGGAGGTGTCGATCGCCGCGATCACGTTCCGCTCGACGCGGAAGTCCTTCTCCAGGATGCCCGCCAGGACGTACACCCGCTTCTCGTCGGCGGCGATCGGGCGGGGCTGGGAGTAGCGCTTGCCGAGCCGGCTGCGCCAGGTCTCCCGGCCGGTCGCCGGGTCGAGGCCGACGAGGTCGCCGTCGTACTGCGCGCTCGCCAGGTAGAGGGTGCCGCCGCGCACCAGCATCTTCGCGCCGGGGATGGCGACCTCCTCGCGCCGCCAGCGCTCCTCGCCGGTGGTGACGTCCCGGCCGATCAGCGGGTCGCCGGAGACGAGCACGACGTCGCCCGCGACGGCGAGGGCGTCCAGGCCGAGGCTGCCCTTGGCGGTGTTCCGCTGCCACAGCGGCTTCGGCGCGGTGCCGGGCGGCGGGGTGGTGAAGGCGTCGCCGCCGGGAGTGCCCTTCGAGGCGGAGGGGGCGGAAGGGCCGGAGGGGGCGGCGGCCGGGTCCTCGACGGGGCCGCAGCCCCAGGCTCCGGCGCCGAGGACCGCGAGCCCGATCCCGGCGCCCGCCCGTCGCAGCATTCCCCTGCGGGAGATCCCGTGCCCTGCGCGCGGTGTCATCCGTCCGCCCCCGTTCCTCGTGTTCCTCGACCGGTTCGGTCTCGTGTTCGGCTGTGCGACGGCCTGGAGCCTAGCCAGCCGGACGGGCCGGATCCGTTTCCGGTACGGAACGGAGACACGACCGTGAAGCTCGTGACCGCGCGGCGACCTCCGTGACCACGGCGCGTTAGGCAGGGCGGAGCGACCGCTCCACCGAGAGACGGGACGAGGAACCCACATGAGGACGACACCGATGGTCGCCGGAGTGCTCACCGCGGCGGCGGTGCTGCTGCCCGCGGCGGCGGCCCGCGCGGACGAGACGCACACCCACGTCCACCACGGGCCCACCGTCACCAACGGGCCCCTGTTCTCCCTGCACACCGGGCAGATCGACGACCCGCTGGAGGACGTCCTGGAGCACGCCGCGATCCTGGGGACGACCTACACGACCGACTCCGCCTGAAGCAGCGCGCCGAGCAGCGCGCGCAGCCCGTCGGCCGCCTCCCGGCCGGCGGGCAGCAGCGGGGCGCGGACCGGGCCGCCGAGCAGCGCCTTGACGGTGACCGTCCCCGGCAGCCCCGCCGCCATCATCCGCTCGGCCAGCGGCAGCGTCCGGGCGTGCCGGGCGGCGGCCAGCGCCGTGTCGCCCGCGTCGAAGGCGTCCAGGACGGCCCGCAGCGGGCCCGGCGCCACGTTGGCGACCGTGCTCACGTACCCGGCGCCGCCCACCGCGTACAGCGGCAGGTTCAGCTCCTCGCAGCCGGAGTAGTAGGCCAGCGGGGTCTCGGCGATCAGCCGGGCCGACGCCAGCAGGTCGTTCGCGCAGTCCTTCACGGCCGTGATCCGGGGGTGCTCGGCGAGCCGGCGCATCGTGTCGGGCTCGATCCGGGTGCCGGTGCGGCCGGGGATGTCGTAGACCATCACCGGCAGCCCGCTCGCGTCCGCGACCGCCAGGAAGTGGGCGGCGACCGCGTCCTGCGGCGGGCGGCTGTAGTACGGGGTCACCACCAGGAGCCCGTCCGCGCCGGCCGCCTCGGCGCGGCGGGCCAGCTCCGCGGTGTGCCGGGTGTCGGCCGTGCCCACCCCCGCGACCAGCGAGGGCCCGGGCCCGACCGCCGCCCGCACGGCCCGGACCAGGGCCTCCTTCTCGGCGTCGGTGGTGGTGGGCGACTCCCCGGTGGTGCCGTTGAGGACCAGGCCGTCGCAGCCCTCGCCGACGAGCCGGGCGGCCAGCTTCCCGGCCGCGTCGAGATCGAGCGCGCCGGAGCCGGTGAACGGGGTGACCATCGCGCACAGGGCGCGGCCGAAGGGGCGGTGAGTGCTCATGCGGAAAGTCTGGGCGCCCCCGACCGTGAAGGTCCACTTAGATCTGCTTGGCCGGAAGCTTCACCTCACCTGAAGGATCGGCTCAGAGCGGCAGCTTGAACCCCTCGTGGCTGCGCGCGTACCCCAGCGAGGCGTAGAAGCGGTGGGCGTCCGCGCGCTCCTTGCCCGAGGTCAGCTGCACCAGCGCGCAGCCGCGCGCCCGCGCCCGGTCGGCCGCCAGCCCCATCAGCAGCCGGCCGAGCCCGCCGCCCCGCCGGTCGGCCCGGATCCGCACCGCCTCGACCAGCGCCCGCTCGGCGCCGCCCTTGCCGAGGCCGGGGATGTAGGTGGCCTGGAGGCAGCCGAGGACGAGGCCGTCGGTGTCGACCAGGACCAGCATCTCGTTGCGCGGGTCGGCCTCGATGGCGGCGAAGGCCCGCTCGTACGCCTCGGTGACCCGGACCGCGGCGGGGTCCACGACCCGGTCCTCGTCGGCGAGCAGGGCGAGGACGGCGGGGAGTTCGGCACGCCGGGCGGGGCGGAGGAGGAGAGCGGACATGGCCGGAAGTCTTCCACGGCCGGCGGGCGGCGGCGGGCCGGGGAGGAGGGCCGGGGAGGAGAGGGGTGCCACGGGCCCCGGACGCGGGATCTGACGGATCCGCGCACGCCGCTCCCGCCGCGCGCGGGGGGCGCCGTCAGGAGTCGACGGTTGTACGAAGACTGACGGTCCGGCGAACCGCC
The DNA here is from genome assembly GCF_014650175.1 of Streptomyces termitum. Classification (GTDB taxonomy): domain Bacteria; phylum Actinomycetota; class Actinomycetes; order Streptomycetales; family Streptomycetaceae; genus Streptomyces; species Streptomyces termitum. The sequence goes on along the minus strand of NZ_BMUL01000006.1, from coordinate 95,928 downwards.
GGACGGCCGTCCGATTGCGTCTACGCTGGGATGCTGACCCCGCCCGATCACGCACGCGTCGAGGAGATCCCCCACATGGCCGCGGAGCACCCCACCCTTCCCCCCGTCCGGCTGCTCCCGGACGCGGAACTGGCGCGGGACGCCCTGTCCGCCCCCCTCCTCGCCCACGCCGTGCGCCTCGCCCGCTGGGCCGGCCCCGACACCCGCGTCGGCACGGGCGGCGAACTCGTCGACGAGCAGCTCCCCGAGGCCGTCCGCCTCCTCGGCCTCGACGACGACGAGGACGCCGAGGACGCCGAGTACTGGGCCGGAGACGCCTGGCGGCTCGCCGTCGACACCGGCCTCGTCGACGTCGAGGACGGCCCGGACGACGACACCCCCGGCACCGCCGCCCCCGGCGCCGCCCTCGCCACCGTCTCCGGCGGCTCGCCCCGCGAGGTCCTCGCCCTCTGGCTCGACGCCTTCGACGCCGTCTTCTCCGACGCCGTCGCCCCCCTCCTCGACGACATCGAGCCGCTCCTCGACGAGGACGGCGGCCTCGACCTCGACGCCGTCGACTGGGACCCCGAGGCGGAGGCCGAGTTCCTGGAGGGCGTCCTCGGCAACCTCTACCTGCTGACCGTCAGCGAGGGCGGCGCGGGCGACGGCCCCGTGCCGCTGCCCGCGCTCGCCGCCTCCATGGTCGTCCCCGACGACATGGGCGAGCCCACCGACGACGTCCTGGAGCAGGTCTCCGACGCGATGATGCGGCTCGACGAGCAGTTCCGGCTCCTGGAGCCGATCGGCCTCGTCGCCTACCGGCCCGTCGACGAGGCCCTGATGGCCGAGGAGGGCGAGGAGCCCGCCCCGCCGGTGGACGACGAGGACGTCAGCCGCTACGGCATGGTCCGGCTCACCCCGCTCGGCCTCTACGCCATCCGCACCCGCATGCTGGAGGCCGGGGTGGACGCCCCCGCCGTCGGCGACCTCGCCGACAAGGGCGCCGACGCCCTGCTCACCGCCCTCGCCGGCTACCCCGGCCCGGCCGCCCGCGCCGAGACCGAGGGCTGGCTGGCCGGCCGCGAGCCGGTGCCCGCCGCCGCCGAACTCCTCGCCGCCGCCCGCGGCCTCGACCCGGAGGCCCCGCTCCGCCGCCTCCACTGCCAGCAGGCCCTCGCCCTCGTCGGCGCCGAGGCCGAGCCGGTCGTCCGCGCCGTCCTGGACGACGCCGAACTCGGCGGCCTCGCCCGCGTCTGGCTCGCCGAGCGCGGCGCCTCGGACGTCCCCCCGCCGCCGGAGAGCATGATCTTCTGGCTCGCCGTGGACACCATCGCCGCCCAGCTCGACGTCGCCGGGGACCTGGAGGAGCTCCGCGACCTCGTCGAGAACCTGACCAGCAGCCACACCGGCTTCCTGGAGAGCGCCTGGCGCGTGGAGCACCCCGCCACCGCCGACGTCCTCGACGCCGTCGGCCGCCTCCACCCGGACCGGACGGCCGCCAAGGAGGCCCGCAAGGCCGCCTTCAAGGCCCGCTCGCGCGCCGGATCCGCCTGACCGGAAACCCCGGAGCGCCTTTCCCCACTCCGGGGGAGGCGCTCCGCGGCCGTTCGGCCGGAGTTCAGCCGCCGTTCGCGCGGGCCCGCCATGGTGGGGGCGAGATCCGGCCACCAGCAGGGGAGACAACGCACACCATGGCCCTCAACCGCAGAGAGTTCACCCAGAAGACCGCCGTCGCGGGCTTCGCCCTCACCGGCGCCGTCGGGGTGCTCGCCACCGCCCCCGAGGCCCTCGCCGGCGACGAGCGCTCCCACGGCGGCCACGGTGGGGAGCACGGCCACGGCCACGGGCACGACCACCACCGGCGCCTCGGCTACGGCCCGCTGGTCGCCGACCCCGACGGCGTCCTCGCCCTGCCCGAGGGCTTCACCTACCGGGTCATCACCCGCACCGGCGTGACCCGTCTGGAGAGCGGCGAGTTCACCCCCTCCAACCACGACGGCACGGCCACCTTCGCCGGCCCGCGCGGCGTCACGTACCTGGTGAACAACCACGAGCTCAAGGGCGCCCGCTCCAAGTGGGAGCACCCGGTCCCGCTCACCGAGGGCCTCGTCTACGACCCGGCCGCCGCCGGCGGCTGCACGGTCGTCGAGGTGCACCGCGACGGCACCGTCGCCGAGTGGGTCGGCATCGCCGGCACCTCCACCAACTGCGCCGGCGGCCGCACCGAGTGGGGCACCTGGCTGACCTGCGAGGAGAACTCCGACCTCGCCGGCAAGAACGGCATGACCAAGGACCACGGCTACGTCTTCGAGGTCGACCCGCGCGACCGCCGGGCCAACCGCGACCCCCGGCCGATCAAGGCCTTCGGCCGCTACGACCACGAGGCCGTCGTCGTCGACCCGAAGACCGGCCACGCCTACCTCACCGAGGACGCCTCCGGCCCCAACGGCCTCTTCTTCCGCTGGGTCCCGCCGAAGGGCTTCAAGCACGGCCGCGGCCGGCTGCGCACCCTCGCCGCCGACGCCGGCGTGCTCCAGGCGTTCAAGTGCGTCGACTCCTCCGGCCGGTTCGTCGACGACCTCTCCCGCGCGACCCGCATCGGCACCGTCTACGGCGTCGACTGGGTGGACGTCCCCGACCGCGACGCCCGCACCACCCCCGTCCGCAAGCAGTTCGCCGACGGCCAGGTCACCCGCGCCCGCAAGCTGGAGGGCATGTGGTGGGCCGACGGCGGCGCCTACGTCGTCTCCTCGTACGCCCGTGAGGAGAGCCCCGGCGCGGCCCACGACGGCCAGGTCTGGTTCTACGACCCCAAGCGCCGCACCCTCACCCTCAAGGTGCTGCTCGGCGTGAACGCCGCGCCCGAGCAGGACGGCGCCTTCGACGGCCCGGACAACATCACCGTCTCCCCGTACGGCGGCCTGGTCATCGCCGAGGACGGCGAGGGCGTGTCGCACCTCTTCGGCGCCACCGACTCGGGCCGCACCTACCCGATCGCGCGCAACGACCTCAACGACAGCGAGTTCACCGGCGTCGTCTTCTCGCCCGACGGCGACACGCTGTACGCCAACATCCAGGAGCCGGGCATCATGGTCGCGATCACCGGCCCCTGGCGCCGCCAGCCCCGCGGCTGACCCCTGGTCACCCCCCGCTCCCCGTGAGGGAACCCGTCGGGAATCCGACGGGTTCCCGCCAGATCGCCGCGCACTCCTGTCGCCGTCCATGGACTGACATCTAACCTGTCAGTCCATGGACGACGCTCTGCGGCCGGTGGGCCGGACCCTGCTGCGCGACCGGGCCTACGAGGCGCTCCGCGAGGCGATCGTGCGCGGCGACCTCGCCCCCGGCGCCCTCCTCAAGGACTCCGACCTCGCCGACCGGCTGGGCCTCTCCCGCGCCCCGGTCCGCGACGCCCTCGCCCGGCTCACCGCCGAGGGGCTCGTCGAGACCAAGCCGCAGAGCTACACCCGGGTCACCCGGCCGGTCAGCCGCGTCGTCCGGGACGCCGCCTCCGTGGTCCGGGTCATGCACGAGCTCGCCGCCCGCACCGCCGTGCCGCTGCTCGGCCCCGAGGCCATCCGCGCCATGCGCGACGCCAACGAGCGCTTCGCCGCCGCCGTCCGCGCCGCCGACGTCGAGGCGGCCCTCGCCGCCGACGACGAACTCCACCAGGTCCTCGTCGGCGCCAGCGGCAACCACGCGGTCGCCGCCACCATCGACCGGTACACCCCGCTCGTCCGCCGGGTGGAGCGCCGTCTCTTCGGCGACACCGGCAGCTGCGGCTCCGCCGAACTGCACGCCCGCCTCATCGACGCCTGCGCCGCCGGGGACGCCGACGGGGCCGTCCGCATCACCAGCGAGATCTGGGCCGCGCTGGAGCAGCTCGCCGACGACGCCATCGAGGTCGCCGACGTCACGGGCATCCCCGCGGCGCCGGGAGCCGGTCCGGACGCGGGCCCGGGAGCCGTACCGGATGCCGTACCGGACGCCCGTGAGGCCGCCGTACCCGTCGTCGTACCCCGTCCCCATCCACCCCTGGGAGAGCCGTCATGCCCCTGAACGACTTCGACCGCTACCCGCTCCTCTTCGGGCCTTCTCCGGTCCATCCGATGGAGCGGCTCGGCCACCACCTCGGCGGGGCCACGCTGTGGGCCAAGCGCGAGGACTGCAACTCCGGCGTGGCGTACGGCGGGAACAAGACCCGCAAGCTGGAGTACCTGGTCGCGGACGCCCTCGCGAAGGGCTGCGACACCCTCGTCTCCATCGGCGGCGTGCAGTCCAACCACACCCGCCAGGTCGCCGCCGTCGCCGCCCGCGCCGGGCTCAGGTGCGTCCTCGTGCAGGAGAGCTGGGTCGACTGGCCGGACGCCGTCTACGACAAGGTCGGCAACATCCTCCTCAGCCGGCTCGCGGGCGCCGACGTGCGGCTGGTGAAGGCCGGGTTCGGGATCGGCTTCAAGGAGAGCTGGGAGCAGGCGCTGCGCGAGGTCGAGGAGGGCGGCGGCAAGCCCTACGCCATCCCGGCCGGCGCCTCCGACCACCCGCTCGGCGGCCTGGGCTTCGCGAACTGGGCGTACGAGGTGGCCGCGCAGGAGCGCGAGCTGGGCGTCTTCTTCGACACCGTCGTCGTCTGCTCGGTGACCGGCTCCACCCAGGCCGGGATGGTCGCCGGTTTCGCCTCGCTGGTGGAGGAGGGCGGCCGGCCGCGCCGGATCGTCGGGATCGACGCCTCCGCGAAGCCCGCCGCCACGCACGAGCAGATCACCCGGATCGCCCGGGGCACCGCCGCCCTCATCGGCGTCGAGCGCGACCTCACCGGCGCCGACGTGGAGCTGGACGACCGCTACCACGCAGGCGTCTACGGCGTCCCGGACGAGGCCACCCTCGACGCGATGCGGCTCGCCGCCCGCACCGAGGGCATGATCACCGACCCCGTCTACGAGGGGAAGTCGATGGCGGGCCTGATCGACCTGGTGGACCGGGGCGAGATCGGCCGTGACGCGACCGTCCTCTACGCCCACCTCGGCGGCCAGCCCGCCCTCAACGCCTACAGCGCGCTCTTCTAGCCGCGCCGGGGCCGGCCGCTCAGAGGGACTGGGCGGCCGGCTTCACCATGCCCCGCACGGTCCGGGACTTCACGAACTCGCCCATCGCGGTCATCTCCCACTCGCCGGAGAACTGCTTGATGAGCTTGGCCATCATCACGCCGGTCTGCGGCTCGGCGGTGGTCAGGTCGAAGCGGACCAGCTCCTCGCCGGTGGCCGCGTCGAGCAGCCGGCAGTACGCCTTGGCGACCTCGGTGAACTTCTGCCCCGAGAAGGAGTTGACGGTGAAGACCAGGCCGGTGGCGTCGGCCGGGAGGCGGCCCAGGTCGACGGTGATGACCTCGTCGTCCCCGGCGCCCTCGCCCGTCAGGTTGTCACCGGAGTGCCGGATCGAGCCGTTCAGGATGGTCAGCTTGCCGAAGTAGCAGCTGTCCAGGTGGTTGCGCTGGGGGCCGTACGCGATGACGGAGGCGTCCAGGTCGATGTCCTTGCCCCGGTAGGCGGGCTCCCAGCCGAGGCCCATCTTGACCTGGGAGAGCAGCGGGCGGCCGCCCTTGACCAGGGACACCGTCTGGTTCTTCTGGAGGCTGACCCGGCCCTTGTCCAGGTTGATCTTGCCGGTGGGGGCCGGGGGAGCGGCGGGGGCGGGCGGTGCGACGGGGGCGCCGAAGGTGGCGCGGGGGTCCTGCGCGCCGGGCGGCGTCACCAGCGGGGGCGGGAGGTGCGAGGCGGGCGGGGCCGGGGGAGCGGCGGGCGCGGGCGGCGCGACGGGGGCGGCGGCCGGGGCGGCGGGCTCCTCGTCCACGCTCACGCCGAAGTCGGTCGCGATGCCGGCCAGCCCGTTCGCGTATCCCTGGCCGACGGCGCGGACCTTCCACGCGCCGTTGCGCAGGTAGATCTCGACGACCACCAGGGCGGTCTCGGTGGCGAGCCGGGGCGGGGTGAAGGTGGCGATCACCGCGCCGCCGTCGGCCTCCCGGACGGTCGCGGTGGGCTCGATGCCCTGGAAGGTCTGGCCGGCCGCGTCCGGGCTGGCGGTGACGACGATCCGCTCGATGCCGGCGGGCAGGGCGGCGGTGTCCACCAGGATCGCGTCGGGCGCGGTGCCGCCGCCGGAGCGGTAGGTGACACCGGGCCCGGCGGGCTGGTTGTAGAAGATGAAGTCGTCGTCCGAGCGCACCTTGCCGTCGGCGCCGAGCAGCAGGCCCGAGACGTCGAGCCGCACCGGGGCGGCGACGTCCACCGCCACGCGGGCGGCGGTGAGAGGAAGGTTCGAGCCGGGGGTCATTGCGGTCATGCCAGGCACAACGAGCCAGGGGCCTTTGCCGTTCCCTTACCTTCGGCCGGTTCGGCCACCCAGGTTACGGGGATGGTTCCGGGCCTGCCGTTCGTTGCCGAAGCGGTACGCCCCCGTCCAGCGGGCCATCACCAGCTGGGCGTCCCCGGCCGCCACCTCGGCCAGGAACTTCGCGGCGCGGGCGCCGCGCAGCACCCCGGCGGCCCGCCCCTGGTGGGTGAGGACGACGGAGCCGTCCCGGCGCTCTTCGTACGTGAATCCCTGAGGTCGCGGCATGCCGGGCATCCTGCCCGCTCCCGGACAGGCCCGTCATATGAATTATCTTTCGCATCGTGGGTGGGAGCTCTTTCACGACCGGGGACGTCGACGAGGCGCGCGAGGAACTCGACGCGCGGTACTACGCGAGCCGGATGGCGGTCGTGGACCCCCACCGGACCTTCGCCGCCCGCTTCGACATCGTCGACTTCGGACCGCTGGTGATCGGCGAGCTCAGCTGCGGCGCCGACGTCCGGATGAGCTTCGGCGAGCTCGGCGCCCACCACCTCAACGCCCCGCTCGGCGGCACCATGGAGATGCGCCAGGGCCGGGGCCCCGCACTGCGGGCCACCGCCCGCGAGGCGCTGCTCCTCGACCCGGCCGGGGACACCTTCCTCGACCGCTGGAGCGGCGACGCGCGGATCCTCTCCGTGAAGGTGGGCGCCGCCGAACTGCGCGACCGGCTGGAGTGCCTGCTCGGCCGGCCGCCCCGGGGCCCGCTCGTCCTGCGGCCCCGCCTCGACATCGCGTGCGGTCCCGGCCTCGGCTGGGTCCGGCTCGCCCGCCGGATCGCCGCCGAGGCGCGCGCCGACGGCGGCCTGGTCCGGCACGAGCTGGTCGCCCGGCCGCTCCAGGAGGCGCTGCTCAACGGGCTGCTGCTGGCCGCCGACCACCCCTGGCGGGACGAGCTCGCGCACCCCTCGGGACCGCACCGGCCGGCCCCCGTCAAACGGGCCATGGACGCGGTGCGGGAGCGCCCCGAGCACCCCTTCACCACCGCCGAACTCGCGGCGCACGCGCGCGTGAGCGTGCGCCGGCTCCAGGAGTCCTTCCGGGAGTGCGTGGGCATGTCCCCGATGGCGTACCTCCGGGAGGTCCGGCTGGACCGGGTGCGGGAGGAGCTGCGGGCGGCGGAGCCGGACGAGGTGAGCGTGAGCGAGGTCGCCTGGCGGTGGGGCTTCACCCACCAGGGGCGCTTCGCGGCCCGCTACCGGGAGAGGTTCGGCGAGTCCCCGTCCCGGACCCTGCGCACCGGACGCCACTGACCGGGCCGGGACCGGTCCGGGGCCGCGTCGGGCCTGGACCGGGCCGGGACCCGTGCGGTCCCTGTGGGGGAGCCGTGCGCCCCTCCCGTGCGTCCGCGTGCGCCGAACCGCCGCGCATTCCGGACAGGAGCCGCGTTCCGCGGATCGCGGCGCGCCCGGGCGGCGGCCTACGGTGGTCGCGTCCGGCGCTGCCAGCGCGCGCCGTCGAACCGGGCCCGGCCGGCTCCCCCGTATCACCGGCCGGGCCCGCGGACGCCCGCTCCGTCCGGCGACCGGCCCCGGCAGCGCCGGCGCCGCGGCCCGCCGGGTCCGGCGCCCGTCCCGCTCGTCCCGTTCCGTCCGTACCCGTCGTTCCCGCGTCCGGCGCGGCTCAGACCAGGCGGCCGTCCCGGGCCACCACCCGGCCCGCCCGCACCACCAGGTCGCGGCGCGGCTGGTCCACCACGACCTGCGGCAGGCACTCGCCCTCGACCAGCATGAAGTCGGCGGGGGAGCCCGGCCGCAGGTCGGCGGCGGGCAGACCCAGCAGCGCCGCACCGCCGTCGGCGGCGACGGCGAAGCACGCCTCCAGCTCCTCGTCGAGGCGGGCGTCGAGCGCCCAGCCGGCCAGCCAGGCGCGGTGCAGCATGTCGGCGTCGCCGTACGGGCTCCAGCTGTCGCGGACGCCGTCCGAGCCGAGGCCGACGGTCACCCCGCGCTCGGCGAGCCGCCGGAAGGGCAGGATCGTCGTCTCGCCCAGGGCGACCGTGGTGAGCGCCACCCCGGCCCCGGCCAGCAGGTCGGCGGTCTCGTCGAGCTCCCGCCCGGACAGGCCCGCGACGGCGAAGGCGTGCGCCACCGCGACCCTGCCGCCGAGCCCGGCGGCGCGGGTGCGGGCGGCGATGTCCCGGATCACCGCGAGGCCCGGCTCGCCCCGGTCGTGCAGATGGATGTCGAGGCCCAGGCCGTGCTTCTCGGCCAGGGCGAAGACCAGGCCGAGCTGGTCGCCGTCCCGGTCGCCGCCCGCGTCGAAACCGGTCGGGTCGATGCCGCCGATGTGGCTGACCAGACCGCTCGCCGCCGCCTCCGCGAGCAGCTCCGCCGCCCCCGGGGCACGGATCACGCCGTGCTGCGGGAAGGCCACCAGCTCGACGTCGACGATCCCGGCCAGCTTCGCGGCGGCGGCCGCGATGCCCTCGACGCCGGCCAGGCCGTAGGCGGGGGCCACGTCGGCGTGGGCCCGCATCGCGCGGGTGCCCCGGGTCGCCGCGTGGGTCATCAGGCGCAGCGCCCGCTCGCCGACCGGGGTGGGCAGCGAGCGGGCCAGGTCCACGTCGCCGGCGACGAACTCGGCGATGCCCTCGGCCGGGCGGCGGCGGTACCAGGGCTCGCCCCAGGAGGTCTTGTCCGGGTGGATGTGGGCGTCGACCAGGGTCGGCAGGGCGAGGCGCCCGCCGCCGTCCACCCGCTCGACCGCCGCGCCCTCGGGCACCCGGTCGACCAGCACGCCGTCGACGGAGACCAGGTCGCCGGACGGCCCGCCGAAGGGCCGTACGTCGTGGAAGAGGGTCACGGTGGGAGGGGTGGGGCTCACGGGCTTCTCCTTCGGTTCGGACGGACCCTTTTGGTATACCATGCGGGATCCGCGGTCCGGAGGGGCGGCGCCCCGCTCACCAGGCCAGCTTCTCCAGCGCGTCCAGGTCGAGATCCGCCGCCGGACCCGGCTCCGGGCCCTCCCCGCCGTCCGGCCCCACCCGCAGCTCCGCCCAGATCGTCTTCCCCCGGGGCCCGTATCGCGTCCCCCACCGCTCCGCGTACCGCGCCACCAGGTACAGCCCCCGCCCGCCCTCCTCCGTGTCCGTCGCGTGCCGCAGGTGCGGCGAGGTGCTGCTGCCGTCCGACACCTCGCACACCAGCGTCCGGTCGTACAGCAGCCGCACCCGCACCGGGTCCGCCCCGTACCGCACCGCGTTCGTCACCAGCTCGCTCAGGATCAGCTCCATGGCGAAGACCGGCTCCTCCAGACCCCACTCCGCCAGCTTCGCCGCCGCCGCGTTCCGCACCGGCGACACCGCCGCCGGGTCCCGCGCCACCTCCCACTCGGCGATCCGGTCCGCCGGGAGCCGCCGCGCCCGCGCCACCAGCAGCGCGATGTCGTCCCGGGGCGTCGGCGACAGCAGGTTCGCCAGCACGTCCGCACAGATCTGCTCCGGACTCCGGTCCGGCCGCTCCAGCGTCCGCCGCAGCAGCCGCAGCCCCGCCCCCAGGTCCCGCCCGTGGTCCTCCAGAAGCCCGTCCGTGAACAGCACCAGCTTGCTGTCCTCCGGCAGCAGCAGCTCCGTCGTCTCGAACGGCACGTCCCCCAGCCCGAGCCCCAGCCCCAGCGGCAGCCCCGGCGACAGCGGCGGGAACTCCACCCGCCCGTCCGCGCCCACCACCGCCGGACCCGGATGCCCCGCGCTCGCCACCACGCACCGCCCGGACGCCGGATCGTAGATCGCGTACAGACAGGTCGCGCCGGTGATGCTCTCCTCCCGCCGCCCGTCGCCGCCCGCCGCCGGATCCGCCTCCTCGTCGATCCGCCCGGCCAGCTCGTCCAGGTGCCCCAGGATCTCGTCCGGCGGCACGTCCAGCGTCGAGAAGTTGTGCACCGCCGTCCGCAGCCGCCCCATCGTCGCCGCCGCGTGCAGCCCGTGCCCCACCACGTCGCCCACCACCAGCGCCACCCGCGCCCCCGGCAGCGGGATCACGTCGAACCAGTCGCCGCCCACCCCCGCCTTCGCCGGCAGGTAGCGGTACGCCACCTCCACCGCGTCCTGCTCCGGCAGCACCCGGGGCAGCAGGCTCCGCTGGAGCGTCACCGCCATCGCGTGCTCCCGGGTGAACCGGCGGGCGTTGTCCACCGCCACCGCCGCCCGCGCCGCCAGCTCCTCCGCGAAGTCCAGGTCCTCCTCGCCGAACGGCTCCGACGCCTCCGTCCGCCAGAAGTTCGCCATCCCCAGCACCACCCCCCGCGCCAGCAGCGGCACCGTCAGCAGCGACCGCATCCCGTACGCCAGCGCCCGCGCCGCCCCCGCCGGGTCCTGCGCCCGCCACCCCTCCGCCTCCGCCAGCTCCTGCGCCACCGCGTGCCCGGTCGCCAGCGCCTGCGCCATCGGCGTGCTCGGCACGTGGAAGCGGATCTCCTCCCCGACCGGCTGGAGCGGCCCCTCCGCCCGCACCCCGCTCAGCGCCGTCCGGCGCATCCGCGACAGCGTCGCGTCCTGCGGCGGCTCCTCGCCCCGCAGCACCGGCTCCAGCAGCTCCACCGACGCGAAGTCCGCGAACCGGGGCACCGCCACCTCCGCCAGCTCCTCCGCCGTCCGCACCACCTCCAGCGTCGTCCCGATCCGCATGCCCGCCTCGTACAGCAGCTCCAGCCGCTCCCGCGCCACCTCCGCCCGCCCGGAGACCGCCGCCAGCTCGGTGCTGTCCCGCATCGTCATCACGCACCCCGCCGCCCCGCCCTCGGCCGGCGTCGGCCGCACGTTCACCGCCAGTAGCCGCCCGCCCGCCCGCAGCACCTCGTCCGTCACCTCCCGCCCCGACTCCAGCAGCTCCACCGTCCGGGGAGCGAGCCCCAGCTCCGCCACCGGCCGCCGCTCCGCGTCCGCCGACAGCCCGAGCAGCCGCCGCGCCTCGTCGTTGGCGAGCACCAGCCGCCGGTCCGCGCCGACGATCAGCACCCCCTCCCGGACCGCGTGCAGCACCGCCTCGTGGTGCTCCTTCATCCGGGTCATCTCCGCCGGGCCCAGCCCGTGCGTCTGCCGCCGCAGCCGCCGCGACACCAGCGCCGCCCCGCCCACCGCCAGGACCAGCGCCCCCGCGCCCGACGCCGTCAGCACGAGCAGCCGCCCGCGCGTCACCCCGCTGATGCTCTCCACCTCGATGCCGCTGGTCACCAGCCCGACGGTCCGGCCCCCCGCGTCCTCCACCGGCGCCACCGCCCGCACCGCGTCGTGCGGCGCGCCCCGGAAGGTCTCCGTGTACGCCTCCCCGTCCTCCACCGCCCGGGAGAAGTCACCGGCCGCCTTCGTCCCGATCAGCGCGGGCTCCGGGTCCGTGTACCGGACCCCGTCCGGGCCGAGGACCGCGATGAAGTCCACCCCGGTCGCCCGCCGCACCTGCTCGGTCCGCCCCTGGAGGGCCGCCGTCGGATCCGGCGACTCCAGCGCCGTCTCCACCCCGGGCGCCTTCGCGAACGCCTCCGCCACCGCCAGCGACCGCAGCCGGGCGTCCCGCAGCACGTCCTGCCGGGCCTGGTGGAAGGTGATCGCCACCGCCGCCACGATCACGAGGAGCGCGATCAGCGCCTCCAGCGCGAAGACCTGCCCGGCCAGGCTCCGCAGCCCGGAACTCCGCTCCCGCCCCGGCCCGCGCCGGCGCCGCCTCACCGGGTGCTCCGGGCGATCAGCAGCGCCACGTCGTCCGGCGCGCCGGGCCGCCGCAGCTCCCGCAGCAGCCGGTCGCAGCTCTCCTCCAGGGGCAGCCCCCGGGTCTCCTCCACCAGCCGCACCAGCAGCGCCAGCCGCTCGTCGATGGGGGCGTCCCGGGTCTCGATCAGCCCGTCGGTGTACAGCACCAGCCGGTCGTCCGGCAGGAAGGGCACCCCGGTCGTGCGGAAGGCCCCGCCGCCCACCCCCAGCGGCACCCCGGTCGCCACCGGCACCAGCTCGGCCGGTCCGGCGGCCGGCAGCCGCACCGGCGGCAGGTGGCCGGCGTTCGCGATCCGGCAGCGGCCCCGGGCCGGGTCGTGCACCGCGAACAGGCAGGTGGCGATGGAGTGCTCCGGGGCCACCGTGATCCGGTCCAGGTGCCGCAGCACCTGCTCGGGCGGCAGGTCCAGGTCGGCGAAGGCCCGGGTGGCGGTCCGCAGCCCGCCCATGGTCGCCGCCGCGTCGATGCCGCTGCCCATCACGTCGCCGACCACCAGGGCGGTCCGGTCGCGGGGCAGGGCGATCACGTCGTACCAGTCCCCGCCGACCCCGCTGGACGCCTGGGCCGGCTGGTAGCGGGCCGCCACCTCCAGGCCGGGCCGGGCCGGCGGCTCGCCCGGCAGCAGGCTGCGCTGGAGGGTCACCGCCGCGTTGCGCACGCTCTGGTGCCAGCGGGCGTTGTCGATGCCGACCGCCGCCCGCGCGGCCAGCTCCACCGCCAGCAGCACGTCGTCCTCGTCGAAGGGCAGCGGATTGCGGTCCCGCTTCAGGTCGAGCGCCCCCAGCACCTCGCCCCGGGAGATCAGCGGCACCGCCAGGTACGAGTGGACCCCGGCCCGCGCCAGCCGCTCGGCCGCCTCCGGGTCGCGCGCGATCCGCGCCAGGTCCGCCGGGCCCACCCGGGGCACCAGCACCGGCCGCCTGGTCCGCACGCACCGGGTGACCAGCCGGTCCGCCCCGTACAGGGCGACCGAGCCGGGCCGGTCGGCGGCCGGCAGCGCCTCCGTCTCGTGCTCGGTGGCCACCGCCAGCGCCCGGAACAGCGCCGGACCGTGCCCGGGGCCGCCCGGCCGGTGCGGCGAGAGCACCGCGTCGAGGACGTCGACCGCCGCGACGTCGGCGAGGGCCGGCACCACCACCGAGGCCAGCTCGCCCGCCGTCCGCTCCACCTCCAGGGTGGTGCCGACCCGGGCGGAGGCGTCCGCGACCAGCGCGAGCCGCCGCCGGGACCGGTCGGCCGCCGCGTCCGCCCGGTGCCGCTCGGTCACGTCCACCACCCAGGTCGCCACCCCCAGGACCCGGCCCCCGGCCGCTTCCAGCCGGTAGAACGACACCGACCAGGCGCGCCGGCCGCCCGGGTCGCCGGGCACGGACCCCAGCACCTGGAAGCCGAGGCGCGGCACCCCGGTCGCCAGCACCTGCCGGGCCGCCGCCTCCGCCGGCCCGGTGTCCACGCCGGTCAGCACCTCCGAGGGCAGCCGGCCCAGGTGGCGGGCGGCCGGAATGCCGTTGAACCGCTCCAGGGCCGGGTTGACCAGCACGTACCGCAGCTCGGTGTCGAGGACGGCGAGGCCGATCGGGGACTGGGAGACCAGCCGGTCGGAGAGGGCCAGCCCGGTCTCCACCCGGTCCACGGCGCTCCGGTCGGCGGCGATGCCGAGCGCGTACAGGCCCCCCAGGTCGTCGGTGAGCCGCATGTTGCGGAACTCCACCTCGCGGGCCGATCCGTCCTTGTGCCGTACGGGGAAGGTGCCCGCCCAGGCGGTGCCGTGCCGCAGCACCTCGCCGAACAGGCGCACCGCCTCCGCCCGGTGTTCCTCGTCGACGATCAGCCGGGCCACGTACTGCCCCAGGGCCTCCTCGGCGCGGTAGCCGAACAGGCCCTCGGCCTGCGGGCTCCACAGCACGATCCGCCCGGCGGAGTCCACCACCACGGCGGCCACCCCGAGCACGTCGAGCAGGCCCTTCGCGTCGAGGTCCGCCACCGGACCCGGGAGACCGTCCGCGCCCGTGCCCGCATGCGTGCCCGCGCCCATGCCCGCGCCCGCGCCCGGGAAGGAACCGGCCGTCACCCTGCCCTCCTCCCGCCGAGCCCGACACCCCTTCCATGCTCCCCGTCACCTCCCGGCCACGCACCACGAGCGCGGCGGCCGGGGCGTACGGGGCGGGCGGGGCGCCCGGGGACGGCGGTCGGCGACCGCCGCCCCGGCGAGGCCCGCCACCGCCAGGACCGGGAGCAGCACCCGGGGGTCCAGGGCCGTCACGAGCGCCGCGCCCAGGGCCAGGGCCAGCGCGTTCGGGACGAAGAGCAGGGTGTTCGCGGTCGCCGCGAGCCGCCCGGCGGCCCCGGCCGGGGCCGCGCGCTGGACCGCCGTCGCCACCGCCACCAGCACCCACGGCAGGCCGAGCCCCAGCACCGCGCTCGCCGCCAGGGCCACCGCCCCGGACGGCAGGGCCCGCGCCCCGGCCGCCACCGAGAAGAGGACGAGCCCGGCGAGGGCGAGTCGCCGCTCCGGCAGCCGCCGCAGCAGCGGCCCGGCGAGCAGCCCGGCCGCCACCGAACCGGCGCCCTGCACCGCGTACAGCACTCCGGCGTACGCCGGGGCGCGGCCGAGGACCCCGTCCACCACCGCGTACACCGCCGCGCCGTTGACCCCCGCGAGCAGCATGGTGAAGGAGCCGGTCGCGACCAGCCGGCCCAGCCCCGGCGAGGCGGCCAGCAGCCGGACGCCCTCGGCGGTCTCCCGCCACCGGGCCCCGCGCCCGGCCGGGGCGGCGGCCGGGGGCTCCTCCCGCACCCGCATCGCGGCGAAGGCACCGGCGGCCAGGACGAAGCTCGCCGCGTCCAGCAGGACCACCGGTTCGCCCCCGTACCGGGCGAAGAGGCCGGCCGCCGCCAGCGGGGCGATCAGCTTGGTCGACTCCCCGGCCGTCATCCGCCAGCCGTTGACCGCGCCGAGCCGCTCCCTGTCGACCTCGGCGGAGAGCAGTGCCTGCTCGGCCGCGTCGTGCACGGTGCCCTGCGCGCCGTACAGCACGAGGACGGCGAAGAGGAGCCAGACCCGGTCGGCCGAGGTCACCCACAGCAGGACCGGCAGCAGCCCCGCCATGGCGAGGTCGAGCCCGACCAGCAGCGGGCGGCGGCGGAACCGGTCGGCGACCGTGCCGAGCAGCGGCCCGAGGAGGGCGGGGGCCCACAGGGCGAAGGCGGCGAGGGCCGCGAGACTGTCCGAACCCGTCAGCGACTTGACCCAGATCCCGGAGACCAGCCACATCGCCGTCGTCCCGAACCCGGACACGACCACACCCGTCAGATACCAGCGCATGACCGCAGCGTGGCCCCTGAGGAGGCCCCGCCGGATCGGGCGACCGCCCTATTTCCGGCGGCTTCCGCGCAGGTCAGGGACGTGCGGCGGACTGAGTCCCCGGGGCGGCGGCCCGCTTCTCGTACCAGAGGGCCGCCCCCGTCACCACGGCCCCGAGCCCCTCCCACAGGCCGACGCCGAGGAAGCCGGAGGGAGCCCGGCCGGTGACCACGGCGAGGGTGAAGACGGTACAGGTCAGCAGCCGGAAGGGGACCGTCCAGCGGAAGAACGCCTTCCAGTCGGAGAGGGCCGCGAGGACGTAGTAGACGCCCATGTTGAGCGCGGCCATCGAGGAGGCGGTGAGGAAGACCAGCGTGTGGTCGCCGTCCGCCCGCGCGCCCTCGGGCACCGGCTCGAACCCCATCACCGTGATCAGGACGTCCGGGGCGACCAGCCCGACCACCCCCAGGGCGGCGGCGAGGACGCCGAAGACGGCCATGGTCCAGCCGGACAGGGAACGGGGCAGGCGGCGCACGGGGGTCCTCCGCGGGACGGGTGAGATCGGCAGTTCGAGAGGGTGCTGCGTGTTCGAACGTGACTCTGCATATCGCGCCGGAGGGCCGCGGGGCCAATCGGGGCCCCGCACCGCCCACTTGGGCCGGGAAACCGGCCCCCGGCCCGCGCTCCCCGGCGCCGCTCCCGGCCCGCTACCTCAGCGCCGCCGCCATCATCTTCTGGGCCACCGGGGCCGCCAGGCCGTTGCCGCTGACCTCGGAGCGGGCCGCGCCCGAGTCCTCGATCATCACCGCGACGGCCACCTGCTTCCCGGTCGACGCGTCCTTCCCGTACGAGGTGAACCAGGCGTAGGGCGTCTTGCTGTTGTTCTCGCCGTGCTGCGCCGTGCCCGTCTTGCCGCCGACCTCGGCCCCGCGCACCGCCGCGTTGCCGCCGGTGCCCTCCTCGACCACCGTCACCATGGCGCTGCGCAGCTGCTCGGCGGTGGCGGCGGAGACGACCCGGGCGGGGGCGCCGCCGCCGAAGGACTCCAGCGCGTCGCCGTCGGAGTCGACGACCTCGGAGACCATGTGTGGGGCGGCCAGCAGCCCGTCGTTCGCGATCACCGCCGAGACCATCGCCATCTGGAGCGGGGTCGCGGTCACGTCGAACTGGCCGATGCCGCTGAGCGCGGTCTGCGCCCGGTCCATGCCCTTCGGGTAGACGCTCGGGTAGGCGCGGACCGGCACGTCCAGCTCGGCGTCGTCGAAGCCGAACTTCTCCGCCATGGCCCGCACCCTGTCCTGCCCCAGGTCGACGGCCAGCTTGGCGAAGACGTTGTTGCACGAGTACTGGAGCGCGGTGCGCAGGGTGGCGTTCTCGCAGGGCGCGGAGGCGTTCTCGTTGCGCAGCACGGTCCGGGTCCCCGGCAGGGTGTACGGATCGGGGCTCTGGGTCCGCACGTCCACCGAGGAGTACAAACCCTCCTCCAGGGCGGCGGCGGCCACCACCAGCTTGAAGGTGGAGCCCGGCGGCAGCGGCTGCCGCAGCGCCCGGTTGACCAGCGGCTTGTCCGGGTCGTCCAGCAGCTTCCGCCAGGCGTCGCCGTCGGTGGTGCCCGCGATGGCGGAGGGGTCGTAGGACGGGGTGGAGACCATGGCGAGGATCCGGCCGGTGGCCGGGTCGATCGCGACCGCCGCGCCCTTCTTGCTCCCCAGCGCCCGGTAGCCCGCCTTCTGCACGGCCGGGTCGACGGTGGTGACCACGGTGCCGGGCTTCCCCGGCGCGCGGGTCACCGCGTCCAGCGGGTCGCGCAGCCGGTCGTCGGTGCCGTCGAGGACGCCCGGCCAGATGCCCTCCAGCTGGGTGGAGCCGTACGCCTGCGAGCTGTAGCCGGTGACCGCCGCGTACAGCTCGCCGTCCGTGTACGTCCGCTCATAGGCGAGGTCACCGCTCCCGGTGGCCTTCGAGCCGGTGACCGGCGTGCCGGCCACGACGATGTTCCCGAGCGGCTGCGCGTACTGCGCGATGGTCTTCCGCCGGTTCTTGCTGTCGTTCGCGAGCGCCTTGCCCTCGTACGCCTGCACCCAGGTGGCCCGGCCCAGCAGGGCCAGCACGAGGAGCAGGACGAAGACCGAGGTGCGCCTGATCGTCTTGTTCATGGCACCAGGGGGACGAACGGCACGGTACGCGGCGTTCCGGATGTGCCCGGATTCTCAGGAAACGTTCATGCGGGCCGGGCCCGCGCCTCACAGCCGCCGGGTCGCCAGCGTCAGCCGGTCCCGGGCGTCGAACAGCGCGTCCTTGACCAGCTGCTCGTGGGCCGGGGTCAGCCGGGCCACCGGCACCGAGCAGCTCAGCGCGTCCCGGGACGGCGTCCGGTAGGGGATCGCCACCGCGAAGCAGCGCAGCCCCAGCGTGCTCTCCTCCCGGTCCACCGCGTACCCCCGCTCGCGCACCGCCGCCAGCTCCTCGATCAGCCGCTCCCGGTCGGTGATCGTGTGCTCGGTCACCGCGGGCAGCGCGGCGGGCAGCAGCGCCCGCACCCGGTCGTTGTCGTGGGTGGCGAGCAGCGCCTTGCCGAGCGCGGTCGCGTGGGCCGGCAGCCGGCGCCCGACCCGGCTGAAGGGCCGCAGGTGGTGCCGGGACTGCCGGGTGGCCAGGTAGACCACGCTGGTGCCGTCGAGCCGGGCCAGGTGGATGGTCTCGGCGGTGTCGTCGGAGAGCCGGTCCAGGGTGGTCCGGGAGGCCGCCACCACCTCGTCGCCGTCGATGTACGAGGTCCCCACCAGCAGCGCCCGCACCCCGATCCCGTACCGGGTGCCGGTGGCGTCGGTCTCCACCCAGCCCAGCTCGACCAGGGTGCGCAGCAGCATGTACAGGCTCGACTTGGGATAGCCCACGGCCTCCTGGACGGCGGCCAGCGCGTGCATCCCCGGCCGCCCGGCGAAGAACTCCAGCAGCTCCACCGTCCGCACCGCGGACTTCACCTGTGCCCCGCTCGCCTCGGCACCCGCCATGGCCCCTCCCCTTTTCTCTCCGATGTCCGGACGGCCTTGTGGGAACGTCCGCCGCCTCCATAGAGTCCACCTACGAGCGTTCATACACAAGAACGGCGTTCATCATAGTGAACAGAGGTGTGGCGGTGTCGGCAGCAGCAGTGTGGAGTGTGGACCCCCGGACGGGGAAGCGGCGCGAGCGGGTGGCGACGGAGGCCACCGCCGCCGACGTGGACCGCGCGGTCCGCGCCGCGCACGCCGGCCGGGAGGCCCTCGCCGACCGCGCGGTCCGGGCCGCCTTCCTCCGTACGGCCGCCGGCCTCCTCGACGCCGCCGCGGACGAGGTGGTGGCCACCGCCGACGCCGAGACCGCCCTCGGCGCCCCCCGGCTCACCGGCGAACTCGCCCGCACCACCGCCCAGCTCCGCGCCTTCGCCGACGTCGTCGACGAGGGCGCCTTCCTCGACGCGCGGATCGACCTGCCCGACCCGGCGGCCGTCCCGCCCCGCCCCGACCTGCGCCGCTGGAAGATCCCGCTCGGCGTCGTCGCCGTCTACGCCGCGAGCAACTTCCCGCTCGCCTTCTCGGTGCCCGGCGGTGACACCGCCAGCGCCCTCGCGGCCGGCTGCCCCGTCGTCGTCAAGGCCCACCCCGACCACCCGGCCACCTCCGAGCTGGCCGCCGGACTGCTCCGCCGGGCCGCCGCCGAGCACGGCCTGCCCGAGGACGTCGTCGTCCTCCTGCACGGCTTCGACGCCGGCGTCGAGCTGATCCGCCACCCGCTCGTCGCCGCCGCCGGCTTCACCGGCTCCGTGCGCGGCGGCCGGGCCCTCTTCGACGCCGCCGCCGCCCGCCCCGTCCCCATCCCCTTCCACGGCGAACTCGGCTCGCTCAACCCGGTCGTCCTCACCCCCGCCGCCACCGCCGGGCGGGCCGAGGAGCTCGGCACCGGCCTGGCCGGCTCCATGACCCTGGGCGCCGGGCAGTTCTGCACCAAGCCCGGCCTGGTCCTCGTCCCGGCCGGCGCCGACGGCGACCGCTTCCTCGCGGCCCTCGCCAAGGGCGTCGCCGAGACCGCGCCCGCCGTCCTGCTCGACGGGCGGATGCGGGCCGCCTTCGTCGACGGCGTCACCGAGCGGGCCGCGCTCGACGGCGTCACCGCCCCCGTCCCGCCCGGCGCGGCCGACGAGCACACCGTCCGCGCCGGCGTCCTCGCCGTCGACGCGGACCGGCTCGCCGCCGGCGGCCACGGCCTCCTCCTGGAGGAGTGCTTCGGCCCCGTCACCGTCGTCGTCCGCTACGCCGACGAGGCCGGGCTCGCCGCCGTCCTCGCCCTCCTCCCCGGCAACCTCACCGCCACCCTGCACTGCGCCGACGACGATCCGGCCGCCGCCGGCCTGCTCGCCGCCCTCACCCCGCTGGCCGGCCGGATCCTCGTCGGCGGCTGGCCCACCGGCGTCGCCGTCGCCCAGGCCCAGCACCACGGCGGCCCCTACCCGGCCGCCACCTCCGCCGCCACCTCGGTCGGCGCCACCGCGATCGAGCGCTGGCTCCGCCCCGTCACCTACCAGTCCACCCCCCAGCACCTCCTGCCGCCGGAACTCCGCGACGGCAACCCCCTGGACCTGCCCCGGCGCGGCTGACCCCCGGCCCGGGCTCCCGGAGGAGGGGCGGGGAACCGGGGCCCGACCGGCGGCGTCCTGACCGGACATGATCAGAAACGCCACCGCCGCCGATCTCGACGCCGTCGCCGCCCTGCACGCCGAGGCCCGTGCCACCTACTACCGGGGCCACCTTCCGGAGGAGGAGTACGCGGGCGCGGAGGAGACGGCCCGCTCCCGCGCCGGGTGGGCCGCCGCCATCGAGCGGGGCGCCGTCCTCGTCGCCGAGCGGGACGGCGCCGTCGCCGGGATCGCCGCCCACCGCACCGCCGAGGGCGTCGCCGACCTCACCCAGCTCCACGTCGCCCCCGCCCACTGGCGCCACGGCGTCGGCACCGCCCTGCACACCGCCTGCGCCGACGCCTGGCGGGCGGCCGGCCTGCGCACCGCCCGCCTGGAGGTCTTCGAGCACAACGCCCGCGCGCGGGCGTTCTACGCGGCCCGCGGCTGGCGGCCCGACCCGGAGCGCCCCCGCTCGGGCGACCACCTGGTGCTCCGCCTCACACTCGGCACCGAAACGGAATGAGATCCGCTCCCCGGGGGTTGAACAGGGGAACGAACCCCCCGCCCCCGGAGAAGGAACCCATGCGCGTCGAGATCTGGTCGGACATCGCCTGCCCCTGGTGCTACATAGGAAAGGCCCGCTTCGAGAAGGGGCTCGCGGCCTTCGCCCACCGCGACGGCGTCGAGGTCGTGCACCGCTCCTTCGAGCTCGACCCGCACCGCGCCAAGGGCGAGACGGGCCCGGTCCTGGAGATGCTGGCGTCCAAGTACGGCCGGACCCTCGACGAGGCCCGTGCCATGGAGGAGCACGTCGCCTCCAACGCCCGCGCCGAGGGCCTGGAGTACCTGACCGACGGCCGCGACCACGGCAACACCTTCGACATCCACCGGTTGCTCCACCTGGCCAGGGAGCGCGGACGGCAGGACGCGCTGCTCGACCTCGCCTACCGGGCCAACTTCGCCGAGGAGCGGTCCGTCTTCGACGACGCGACCCTGCTCGCCCTCGCCGTCGAGGCCGGTCTCGACGAGGCCGAGGCGAAGGCCGTCCTCGCCGACCCCTCCGCGTACGCCGACGCCGTCCGGGCCGACGAGCGCGAGGCCGCCGAACTCGGCGCGAACGGCGTGCCGTTCTTCGTCCTCGACCGCCGCTACGGCGTCTCCGGCGGCCAGCCCGCCGAGGTCTTCACCCAGGCCCTGGAGCAGGCATGGCAGGGCCGGACCCTCCAGCCGGTCGCCGCCGCCGGCCGGGACGCGGAGGCATGCGGCCCCGACGGCTGCGAGGTCCCGCCGCGCGACTGACCCCGCACCAGCCCTGACCTGCGGCGATAAGCGCCGCTTGGGGGTCTCCCCGTGATCCCCGGGCATTGACGGGCGGTCCCGGGGAGCCCAGGGTGGGGCCATGGACAGTCTCGACCAGCCGCTGGGCGGCGCCGAGTTCGCCCCCCAGCGGACCTACCTGAACACCTCCGCCTGCGGCCTGCTGCCGCGCCGCGCCGTCGAGGCGGTCACCCTCCTCATGGAGGAGACCGCCGCCGGGCGGCCCGGCGGCGCGGGCAGCTTCGACGTGGTGGCCGAGGCCCGCGCCTCGTACGCCCGGCTGGTCCGGGTCGCGCCCGAGCGGGTCGCGGTCGGCAGCTCGGTCGCCGTGCACTGCGGGATGATCGCCCAGTCGCTGCCGCCCGGCGCCGAGGTCCTCTTCCCCGAGGGCGACTTCTCCTCCGTCATCACGCCGTTCACCGTGCGCGGCGACCTGAAGACCCGCTTCGTGCCGCTGGAGCGGCTCCCCGGGTCCGTCGGCCCGGGGACCGCGCTCGTCGCCTTCTCTGCCGTGCAGTCCGCCGACGGCCGCACCGCCGACCTCGCCGCCGTCCGGGCCGCCGCCGCGGCCCACGGCGCGCGCACCCTCCTCGACGCCACCCAGTCCGCGGGCTGGCTGCCGCTGCGGGCGGGGGACTGGGACTACACGGTCGCCGGTGCCTACAAGTACCTGCTCTGCCCGCGCGGCACGTCCTTCCTGACGGTCACGGAGGAGGCCCAGGAGAGCCTGGTGCCGATCCACGCGGGGTGGACGAGCGGCGAGGAGCTGTGGGTCAACAGCTACGGCCCGGTGCGCGAACTGGCCCGCTCCGCCCGCCGCTTCGACGAGCCCCCGGCCTTCCCCTCGTACCACGGCGCCGCCCGCTCGCTGGCGCTCCTGGAGGAGATCGGCGTCGAGCGGATCGAGGCGCACGACAAGGGGCTCGCGGCCCGCTTCCGGTCCGGGCTGCGCTCCCTGGGCCACGAGCCGGTCGCGGACGTCTCGACGGTCGTCGCCGTCCCCGGGCTGGGGCACCGCGCCGAGGCCCTGCGGGAGGCGGGCGTCCTGCTCTCGGCCCGCGCGGGCCATCTGCGGGCCTCCTTCCACCTGTACAACACGGCGGCGGACGTCGACCGGGCCCTGGACGTCCTGGCGGGCTGACCCCGGCCCGGTCTCGGCGCTTCAGCAGTTCAGCGGTGCGCAGCCGCCCGCCTCGTCCGCCTCGTCGCGGAGGTTCTCCGCGACCAGGCCGAGGAGGCGGGCCAGTTCGGCGCGGCCGGCCGGGTCCAGGCCGGCCAGCGAGCTCTCCTCCAGGTCGGACCAGGCCCGCTCCACCCCGGCGCGCAGCGCCCGCCCCCGCTCGGTCGTCTCGACCAGGACCGCGCGCCGGTCGGCGGGGTCGGGGGAGCGGCGCACGTATCCGCACTGCTCCAGCCGCTGGAGCATCTTCGTGACAGTGGACGGGTCCAGGCCGAGCGACTGGATCAGCTCCGACTGGCGGGCCGCCCCGCAGTCCCACAGCCGCATCATCATCAGCTCCTGGCCCGGGTAGAGGCCCAGATCGCGCAGGCGCCGCCCCATCGCGATCCGGTGCGCCCGGGCGACCCGGGCCAGGGTGATGCCGACGGGGCCGCCGCGCGCGGCGGACGGCGTCTGGTCGGTACAGGCGGGATCGGCTGTGGTCATCGGGGCTCCTCGGGGCGGTTCCTCCCCTCCAGGTTACCGTGACCCGCACTTTTGATTGGCTGGCCAAGGAATGGGTTACAGTGGCGACGGGCCACATACTTGGCCGACCACATAATTCCTGTGAGGGGACCGTCATGACCACCGCCTTCGACCCCTACGACCTCGCCGGAACCCGCCTCGCCAACCGCGTCGCCATGGCCCCCATGACCCGCAGCCGGGCCGACGGGGAGACCCGCACCCCCACCGACGCCGTCGTCGAGTACTACGCCCAGCGGGCCTCCGCCGGCCTGATCATCACCGAGGGCGTCCAGCCGGTCCCCGAGGGCCAGGGCTACCCCGACACCCCCGGCCTGCACAGCCGCGAGCAGATCGCCGCCTGGCGCGAGGTCACCGACGCCGTCCACGAGCGCGGCGGCCGGATCTTCGCCCAGCTCATGCACTCCGGCCGGATCGGCCACCCCGACCTCCTCGACGGCGACCTGCACCCCGTCGGCCCCTCCGCCGTCGCCGCCGCCGGACAGGTCTTCACCCACGAGGGACCCAAGGACTTCGTCACCCCGCGCGCCCTCACCGGCGACCAGGTCCGCGAGGCCGTCACCGGCTTCGCCACCGCCGCCCGCAACGCCGTCGAGGCGGGCTTCGACGGCGTCGAGATCCACGGCGCCAACGGCTACCTGATCCAGCAGTTCCTCGCCTCCGGCTCCAACCACCGCACCGACGAGTGGGGCGGCGGCGTCGAGAACCGCGTCCGCTTCGCCGTCGAGGTCGTCCGCGCCGTCGCCGCCGAGATCGGCCCCGACCGCACCGGCCTGCGCATCTCCCCGGCCAACACCCTCAACGACATCGCCGAGACCGACACCGAGGAGATCTACCGCGCGCTGCTCGACGCCATCGAGCCCGTCGGCATCGCCTACCTCCACGTCCTGGAGACCGCCCCCGAGCGCCGCCCCCTCGTCCACGAGCTGCGCAAGCGCTTCGCCGGCGCCTTCGTCCTCAACCCGGCCACCGAGGGCCCCACCGGCGCCGCCGACCTCGCCCTCGTCGAGGAGGGCGTCGCCGACCTCGTTGCCTTCGGCCGCCTCTTCGCCGCCAACCCCGACCTGCCCGCCCGGCTGCGCGCCGGCGGCCCCTACAACGAGCTGGACGCCGCCACCCTGTACGGCGGCGACCGGACCGGCTACACCGACTACCCCGCGCTGTAACCGGCCCGGGACGCACGGGAGGGCGGGGTCCGGCACCGGACCCCGCCCTCCCGTACGCGTCCCGCCTACCAGGCCGCGGTGACCGCCCGGCGCGCCCCCTCCAGGTCCACCGGCCGGCCCGCCTCGCCCAGCACCGCGCCCAGCGCGGCCAGCGACGACTGCACCGCGTTCGGCGTGGCGTCGGCCCCGTAGTGGTTCACCCGGATCATCTCCGCGGCCAGCGCCCCGCCGCCCGCGATCAGCGGCAGCGACGGGTCGGCCGCCAGCGCCTTCGCCACCACCTCGGAGGCGTTCAGCCCGGCCGGCACCCGCAGCGTCGTCGCCACCGGAGCCGCGTCCCGCGCCTCGCGCACGTACGGCTCCAGACCGCCGCCCAGCGCCACCGCGCCCGCCCGGGTCGCCGCCGCCGCCGAGGCGTGCCGGGCCATCAGCACGTCCAGGCCCTCCGCCTCGATCCGCTCCACGCACGCCTCCAGGGCCAGCATCTCCAGCTGCGCCGGGGCGTGCAGCAGCGCCTTGCGGCCGCCGTCGATCCACCGCTCCTTCCAGTCCAGGAGGGAGAGGTACGAGCGGCGCGGCGCGGCCGGGTTGGCGGCGAAGCGCTCCCAGGCCCGCGCGCTCACCGACACCGCCGAGACGCCCGCCGGGCCGCCCATCGCCTTCTGCGCGCCGATGATGCACATGTCGACGCCCCAGGCGTCCGGCAGCACCGGCTCGGCGCCGATCGAGGCGACCGCGTCCAGGTAGAACAGCGCGCCGTGCGCCCGCACGACCTCGCCGATCTCCGCCACCGGGTTGGTGTTCCCGGTCGCCGCCTCCGCGTGCACCAGCGAGACGAAGTCGATCTCCGGGTGCTCGGCGAGCGCCCGCTCCACCTGCTCGGCGGTGACCGCCGTGTGGAAGGGCACGGCCAGGTCGACGACGGTGGCGCCGCAGTCGCGCAGCCAGTCGCCGAAGGTCTGCCCGTACGGGCCGGTCACCACGTTCAGCGCGGTCGAGCCGGCCCGCGCCCCGCTGCGGATGCACCCCTCCAGGGGCAGCAGCGCCTCGCCCTGCGTGATCACCACGTCCTGCTCGGTCGAGAGCAGCGCGGCGACCCGCCGCTCGATCGACGCGAAGTGCGCGGCGGTCATCGGGGCCAGGTCCAGCAGCGGGTGTGTCACGGTCACGGTGGTGCCTTCTCGGGTCGGTGGTACGGCCGGGGCCAGCGTACGCCCACCCTCCCGGCCGCCCTCGTACAGTGCTGGCATGAGCGATCACGAGGTGTTGCACGTGCGGGGGCGGGTCCTCGTCGGCCCGGAGGACGTACGGGACGAACTCTGGTGCGTGGACGGGCGGATCACCTTCGAGCGGCCCGCCGGGGAGGCCCTGGAGGTGACCGGCTGGGCGCTGCCCGGCCTGGTCGACGCCCACTGCCACGTCGGCCTCGACCGGCACGGCCCGGTGGACGCGGCCACCGCCGAGAAGCAGGCCCTGACCGACCGGGACGCGGGCGCCCTGCTCCTGCGGGACGCGGGCTCGCCCTCGGACACCCGCTGGATCGACGACCGCGAGGACCTGCCGAGGATCGTCCGGGCCGGCCGGCACATCGCCCGCCCCCGCCGCTACATCCGCAACTACGCCCACGAGATCGAGCCCGCCGACCTGGTGGAGTACGTCGGGCGGGAGGCGCGGCGCGGCGACGGCTGGGTCAAGCTGGTGGGCGACTGGATCGACCGCGAGGTGGGCGACCTGGCCCCGTCCTGGCCGCGCGCCGAGGTCGGGGCGGCCATCGCGGAGGCGCACCGGCTGGGCGCCCGGGTCACCGCGCACTGCTTCGCCGAGGACTCGCTGCGCGACCTGGTCGAGGCGGGCATCGACTGCGTCGAGCACGCCACCGGGCTGACCGAGGACACCATCCCGCTGTTCGCCGAGCGGGGCGTCGCCATCGTGCCGACCCTGGTCAACATCGCGACCTTCCCGCACCTCGCGGACGGCGGCGAGGAGAAGTTCCCCCGCTGGTCGGCGCACATGCGGCGGCTGCACGCACGGCGGTACGACACGGTCCGCGCCGCCTTCGACGCGGGCATCCCGGTCTTCGTCGGCACCGACGCGGGCGGCTCGCTCGCCCACGGCCTGGTCGCACAGGAGGTCGAGGAGCTGACGAAGGCGGGCATCCCGGCGCTGGACGCCCTGGCGGCCACCACCTGGCGGGCCAGGTCCTGGCTGGGCCGTCCGGGCCTGGAGGAGGGCGCCCCCGCCGACCTCGTCGTCTACGCCGAGGACCCCCGCGCGGACGTCCGCGCCCTGGCCGCCCCCCACCGGGTCGTCCTGCGGGGACGGGTCATCGCCTGACGGGGGCCGGGGGCCGGGCCTGCGTTCCGACCGGCCCCCGGCCCTCGCCGGTCCGGCCGCCGTCCGGTTCAGCCCCGGCGGAGGAAGGCCAGGCGGGCGCGCTTCTCCGGGATGAAGACCTCCGGCAGGTCCACCTCGGGGAGGACGACCTCCGGGCCGAGCTCGAAGCCGGCCCGCACCATGCGGGCGACGGCCCTCTCGTTGGCCGCGTCCGGCTCGACCACGATCCGCAGGTGGTCGCGGTGGCAGAAGGCGACGAGCGCGGAGAGCAGCCCGGCGGTGAAGCCGGGGGCCGGGGCGGCGGCCGGGGCGATCAGCAGGTGGCAGCCGACGTCGCCCTCCTCGACCTCGTAGCACTCGCTCACCCGGTCCGCGGCGGGCTCGTACGTCTGGAAGACCGCGACCGGCTCCCCGTCGAGCTCCACCAGGAAGCCGTGGTGGGTGGTGAGCGAGTCCAGGTGGGCGTAGACGTCCCTGACCTGCTCGACG
Organism: Streptomyces termitum; assembly: GCF_014650175.1. Taxonomy (GTDB): domain Bacteria; phylum Actinomycetota; class Actinomycetes; order Streptomycetales; family Streptomycetaceae; genus Streptomyces; species Streptomyces termitum. Next base: position 68,882 of record NZ_BMUL01000006.1, on the reverse strand, counting down.
GTGGTGCCGTTCATGCCCCAGAAGACCGCCCGCTCCTCGTTGACCCAGGCGTGGATCAGCGGGGCGTCCGAGGCCGGGTCGATCGGCCGGACGGAGACGGTGCCGAGGCCCTCGACGGTCTGGACGTGCACGGGGGTGGTCATGCCTGCTGCTCCTTGGTGAGACGGTGCCAGTCGGTGGTGACGGGGGCGAGGTCGCCCCGCAGCCACAGGGGGAGTTGGTCTTCGTGGTGCGGGTCGCCGGCCACCCCGGACGCGCCGAAGGGCACGGCCCAGCCGCCGCGTTCGCGGTCGGCGAGGTCCCACACGTACCGGGCGGCGGAGGCCCGCGCGCTCCGGTCGGTGAAGCCGGGGACGCTGGAGGTGGAGAGCACGCAGTCGTGGTCGCCGCCGAGCCCCGGCCACCGCGCGTCGTCGGGGTCGGGCAGCGCCTGCCAGGGCGCGAGCCGGTGGGTGGTCCCCCAGGCGGGCGGCGGCGCGCCCGCGCCGGTCTCCTCCAGCGCCTCGCGGACGATCCGGTCGACGTCCCCGGCGGGCACGGGACCGCCGGTCAGGAGCGTCTCCAGGGCGAGGCCGACCCGGGGGAGGAGCAGCAGCCAGGGGTGGAAGAGGGCGGGGTACGGGGCGGGGCCGCGCAGCGCCGCGAAGGCGTCGTGGGCCGTCAGCAGGCGCACCACGGCGCCCCGGACGGCCGCGTACAGTCCGGCGTCGGCGCTGTCGGCGTCCATCCGCCGGTCCCAGGCCAGCAGCCGGTCGCGGACGGCGGAGGCGGCGGGGGAGAGGCCATCGGCGGCGCGCGCGACGGCGGCCAGCAGCGGGGCGGCCGAGCGGTTGTCGGTGTCGCGGTGGACGGCGGCGGTCGCCCCGGGCGTCCAGGCGTCGGAGGCGTCGAGGAGGGCGGCGATCCGGTCGGCCCGGTGCGGCGGGGCGAACTCGACGCCGAGCGGGGCGGCGATGCCCCGGGCGTTGGCCATCACCGCGTGCCCGCCGGTCACCTCGGCCCGGGGCGTCGGCGCGGGCTTTGGCCCCCAGGCGTGCCGGGCGTCCCAGGCGGGCACGGGCCGCAGCGCGTTGGCCCGGTCCCGTACGGGCACGTGCCCGGCGACCCGGTGCAGCAGCCCACCGGCGGTGTCGGCGGCGAGGACCACGTTCACCGGCTCCACCCAGTCGTCGAGGGCGGCGTCGACGTCGGCGACGGTCCGGGCGGCGAGCAGGCGCGGCAGGGCCTCGAAGCCGAGCCGGCCGGTGACCCGGGGCACGTACCGAAGGGCGAGCCCCTCCCCCTCCCCCTCGACCCCGGCCGGCCCGTCGCCGGTGATCACCGGGCCGCGCCGGGTCTCGACCACCTCGACCGCGACCGGGTCGCCGCCGGAGACCTCGACCGTCTCGGTGTGGACGGCGGCCGGTTCCCAGCCGTCGGGGCCGTACGCCTCCACGCCGCCGTCGCCGGTGCGCCGCAGCCGCTCCCGGTACAGGTCCTGGTAGTCGGCCATCGCGTTGGTGATGGCCCAGGCGACCGGTCCGGCGTGGCCGAAGTGGGCGAGTCCGGGCACGCCGGGGACGGCGAGGCCGAGGACGTCGTACTCGGGGCAGGCCAGCCGGATCTGCTGGTAGACGCCGGGCGCCTCGATGAAGCGGTGCGGGTCCCCGGCGACCAGGGCGGCGCCGCTCGCGGTCCGCTCGCCGGTCACCAGCCAGCCGTTGGAGCCGGCGGTGGCCGGGCCGTCGGCGGCGAAGAGCTCCGTCCACTCCTCGCCGAGCCCGGCCGCGACCCGCTCGCGCCACAGCTTGGTGGGGAAGCCGGCGAAGAGGATGTGGGTGGAGAGCCAGACGGCGAGCGGCGTCCACGCCTCCCAGCGGCCGGGGACGAGGCCGGTGGCGGCGAACTCGGGGGCGCGGCGGGCCCCTTCGGGCAGTCCGTCGTTCACCCCGTCCGCGTAGGCCCGGACCCAGTCCGCGGTGGCGGGGTCGGTCTCCGTCAGCCGGGCCAGGCAGCGGCGGGCGGTGTCGGCGAGCCGGGCGCGCCGGACGAAGACGTCCCAGCCGGTCTCGTCGGGGCCGAGGAAGGCGGCGGTGGTGCCCCGGGCCCGGTGGCGCTCGACCTCCAGCTGCCAGGCCCGGTCGCGCGCGGTCACCCGGCCCTGGGCGAAGGCGAGTTCCCGGGGATTCCCGGCGCGCAGATGGGGAACGCCGTACGCGTCCCGGTAGACCTCGATGCTCACGCCCGTCCCGATCCGTCCCTGTCGATGCGGGGCAGCCTTAGGTTAGGCTGTCCTAAATTGATCGTCGGCTCACGGTAACCCATGGGCCGCCGGGGGAGGAGCACGCGGTGGGACACGGATGGCAGGGCGCGGTCCTGAGACTGATGGGCGCCAAGGACTTCACGTTCACCGTCACGGGGGCCGAGCGGGTCACCGACGACTACCGGCGGGTCCACTTCACCGACGGCGGGCTGCTCGCCGCCGCCGGGGTCCACCCCACCATGTGGGTCCGGATCTGGTTCGAGAACGCGGGCCGGCCGCACCAGCGCGGCTACACCCTGGTCGACCCCGACCCGGAAACCGGCACCTTCAGCCTGGAGTTCGCCCTCCACGACGGGCCCGCCAGTCACTGGGCCCGCGCCTGCGCCCCCGGCGACACCGTCGAGGCCACCCTCCAGGGCACCGGCTTCACCACCCCCGAACCCCGCCCGGAGCGGCTGCTCCTGATCGGCGACGCGGCCTCGCTGCCGGCCGTCAACTCGCTCCTCGACGCGCACCCGGACCTGCCCGCGACCGTCTGGTTCGAGACCCGGCACGACGCGGACGGGGAACTGCCCTTCCGCGTCGACCCCGACCGCCACGACCTGCGCCGGGTGCCCCGCGAGCGGGCCGGCGCGGCGCTGGTGGAGCGGGTCAGGGCCGAACTGCCCGCGCTCGCCGGTCCGGAGGCGTACGTGTGGATCGCCTGCGACACCGCCACCACCCGGACCCTGGCCGGCTACGTCCGCAAGGAACTGGCCCTCCCGAAGGAGCGCGTCCACGCGCTGGGGTACTGGCGGCCCTAGGGTCCGTCCGGCGAAGGTCCGCCGGGCGGGCCCTGGTCCACCCGGGTGAGGTGCCGCGTTGACGATCCGTGACCCCGCCGGGGCGCGGATCGTTCTGCTTGTCCGCTCGGTGCCTCCGGGACCCCATCCTGTGAAACACGCGGGAAAAGCGGGAACGGTTGTGCCGAAAATAATCGAAAATGAACACGGAAACCCCCCTTTGGAGTGAACTCACGTCAGGCGACTGTCGGTTCACTCTCCGTGCGTAAAGATTCCCGTGTCTCAGTCGCCGGAGCCGCGCAGACCCACCGTCCCCGTGGCGAGCGGCCGGCGACGCCATGTCTCCTGTGGGGGTTCCACCATCTTGAACAGCAACACCTTCCGCGCGCCCGCACGCCGCACCGCGGCCGCCGCGACCGTTGCCGCCCTGGCCGTCGGTCCCGCGCTCCTCGCGGCACCGGCGGCACAGGCCGCGGACGGCAAGGGCCGCGCCGCCGCCGTCGTGCTGCGCGCCGGACTCGACGTCTCCCTCCTCGGCGAGACCGTCCAGGTCCCGGTCCGCGCCACGCTCAACGAGGTCCAGGCGCCCGAGAGCGAGAGCGAGACCGCGCTCAGCCTGAAGGTGCGCGGCGCCGAGGGCGGCAAGCCGATCGACATCCTCAGCGCCGACGTCGCCACCTCGACCGCCACCGTCGACGAGGCGAAGGCCGAGGGGTACGTCAACCTCGCCAAGGCCCGCGTCCACGTCCCCGGCCTCCCCCGGATCGCCGTCGTCGAACTGGAGAAGGTCACCTCCCGGGCGGTCTGCGCGACCGGGAAGAAGCCGGTCGCCGAGTCCAACGTCCTCGGACACGTCCGCGTCCTCGGCAAGAAGGTCACCCTCACCGCGGGCGGCCGCACCGAGGTCAAGGTGCCCGGCGTCGGCCGGGTCACCCTCGACCTCTCCCGCACCGGGACCACCGCGCGCACCGCCGCCGCCACCGCCCTGGAGCTCGACGTCGCGGTCGACCCGCTCGACCTCGGCGTCGCCAAGGTCAAGGGCACCGTCACCCTCGCGCAGGCCACCTGCGAGACGCCCGACGGCCCCGCCCCGACCCAGCAGCCCACCCCCACCGGGGAGCCGACCGGACAGCCCACCCAGGAGCCGACCGGGGAGCCCACCGGCAAGCCGACCGACGGGCCCGCGACGCGGCCCGCCGAGCCCGGGGACGACGGCGGCCCGAAGACGAACAACGGCGGAGCGGTCCCCACCGAGAACCTCGCCGAGACCGGCGGCAGCTCCACCACCCCGTACCTCGCGGCCGGCGCCCTCGCCCTCGTCCTGGCCGGCGGCGGCGCCCTCGCCCTGACCCGCAGGCGCCGCGGCCAGAACTGACCGCCCGAGGGGGAGACGCCACGGGGAGCGCGCCCACGGGGGACGGGGGCGGCCGAGCGGACCCGAGGGGGAACCGGGCCGGGGCGGGCGGTGGACCACACCGCCCGCCCCGGCCCGCCGCCGTTCCCGCGTCCGCGGGGCGGCAGCGGCCGGAGCGGAAGAAGGCGCCGAAGCCGGGCCCGCCGCCGTGAGCGGAGGGCCCGTCAGCCGCCCAGCAGCAGGGCCTGGTCCAGGGCCTGGAGGAAACGATTCGTCGTCACCCGGTCCCGGACCGCGAGCCGCAGCCAGTGCCGGTCGAGCCCCGGGAAGGTGTCCCCGCGCCGCGCCGCGAACCCCAGCAGCCGCAGCCGCTCCCGCACCGCGTCCGCGCCCTCGATCCGCAGCAGCACGAACGGCCCCTCGGCCGCCGCCACCACCCGCACCTCGTCGAACTCCGCCAGCCCCGCAAGGAGATGGTCCCGCTCCACGCCGATCCGGTACGCCGCCTCCTCGGCCTCCGCCAGCGCCGCCCGCTCCACGCACGCCTCCGCCGCGACCAGCGCCGGCGTCGACACCGGCCACAGCGGCTGCGCCCGCTCCAGCAGCGCCACCGTGTCCGGGTCCGCCAGCGCGTAACCGATCCGCAGCCCCGCCAGACCCCAGGTCTTCGTCAGGCTCCGCAGCACCACCAGCCCCGGCACGTCCGTCCGCCCGGCCAGCGCCTCCCGCTCGCCCGGCACCGCGTCCATGAACGCCTCGTCCACGACCAGGTACCGCCCCGGCCGCGCCAGCGACGCGATCGCCTCCGCCGGATGCAGCACCGACGTCGGGTTGGTGGGATTGCCGATCACCACCAGGTCCGCGTCCTCGGGCACCGCCGCCGGATCCAGCCGGAAGCCGTCCTCCTCGCGCAGCAGCACCCGGCGCACCTCGTGCCCGGCGTCCCGCAGCGCCGCCTCCGGCTCGGTGAACTGGGGGTGCACCACCACCGGCCGCCGCACCGGCAGCGCCCGCGCGAGCAGCACGAACGCCTCCGCCGCGCCCGCCGTCAGCAGCACCCGGCCGGTTGGCAGCCCGTGCCGCCCGGCCACCGCCGCCCGCGCCGCCCGGTCGTCGGGATAGGCCGCCAGGGAGGTCAGCGACCGCGCTATCCGCTCCCGCAGCCAGTCCGGCGGGGTCGCCGTCCGGACGTTGACCGCGAGGTCGGTGAGTCTCTCGTCCCGGACCTCGGCATCACCGTGGTGCCGCAGGTCGTGGGCGTGGCCGCCCGCCGGGGGGATGTCCGTGTGGGTGTCCATGTCCGCCGTCGTGTGGGGGGTGGGGATGGTGGGGGGTGAGTCAGGCTCGCCACCGATGTACCCGCACGTCAAGAGCGACAACCGTGCGACGGATCTCACGTCGCCGGGACGAACCGGGACGGAGACGGCGATCGCGCACGTCACGCGCGGCCCCTTCCGCTTCGGCACGAGCAGCACCGCCCCGGGGCCCGCCGCCCGCAGCGCCGCCGCCTCCGCCACCGACGCCGTCCCGGCCGCCGCCAGCACCGTCCCCGACGGATGCGGTACGGGCACGGCGGCCAGCACCCGCGCCGGGAACCCGGTCACCGGCACCCCCAGCCGCCGCGCCGCCGCCACGATCCCCGGCGCCGCCGCCCGCGCCTCCACCGTCGCGAACCCGGCCACGCGCGCGGACACCCCCACGCACCCGCCCTCCGGGGAACCGCCCCCCGCAGTCCCCGCTCCCGGGAGCCCTGCCTCCGCCAGGACCTCCCCGGCCCGGGTCAGCGCCGCCTCCACCAGCTCCAGGACCTCCTTCGCCGTCGCCCCCGAGCGGACCCCGACGCCGACGTGCAGACCCGGCGCACCATCCGGTAGCAAGGGGCCATGGCTGTGGTCGTCGCGCTCGGCGCGTTCCTCATGACGCTGTTCGGCGGCTGGGTCGCGCAGCGCGTCACCGACCGGCGCCACCTGGTCCTCGGCCTGGCCGGCGGCCTCATGCTCGGCGTCGTCGGCCTCGACCTGCTCCCCGAGGCCCTGGAGGCCGCCGGGCAGGACGTCTTCGGCGTCCCCGAGGCCCTGCTCCTCTTCGTCGGCGGCTTCCTCTTCGCCCACGTCATGGAGCGCCTGCTCGCCGTCCGCAGCGCCGCCCACGGCGCCGGTTCCGACTGGGGGGCCGCGCAGGGCACCCGGCCGGGGGGCGGCGGCCGGAAGGAGGGCGAGAGGGTCCCCCAGGTGGGACTCACGGCCGCCGCCGCGATGGTCCTGCACAGCCTCATGGACGGCGTCGCGCTCGGCGCCGCCTTCCAGGTCGGCGGCGGCATGGGCGCCACCGTCGCGCTCGCCGTCATCACCCACGACTTCGCCGACGGCTTCAACACGTACACGCTCACCAGCCTGTACGGGAACGCCCGCCGCAAGGCGATCGGCATGCTCGTCGCCGACGCGGTCGCCCCGCTCGTCGGCGCCGCCTCCACCCTGCTGTTCACCCTTCCGGAGGAACTGCTCGGCGCCTATCTCGGCTTCTTCGGCGGCGCCCTGCTCTACCTGGCCGCCGCCGAGATCCTGCCCGAGGCGCACCACGAACACCCCGCCCGCTCCACCCTGCTGTGCACGGTGGCGGGCGTGGCCTTCATCTGGCTCGTGGTGGGCCTCTCCGGCGGCTGAACTCACCCGCAGTGCTCCACGAACCGTGCGGCCGTCCCCGGCGCCCCCGCCCAGTGCGTGTGCACATAGCTGGCGTGCACCCCGCCCCGTACGAAGCCCTCAAGGCGCCGCTCCGGCTGGAAGAGCCCCCAGGCGGGCCGCTCGCCCGCGCCCGGCTCGATCACCGTGCGGTGGAACTCGTGCCCCCGCACCCGGGTCCCGGCCGCCGCGAGCGGGCTGTCGCCCACGGCGACGGCGTCCCGGTAACCGAGCGTCAGGCGCCCCGACATGCGCGCGTCGGCGTCGAGGATCCCGCACATGGGGTGCCCGTCCAGCGACCGCGCGAGGTACAGCAGCCCGGCGCACTCGGCGGCGACCGGCGCCCCGGACGCGGCGAGCTCCGCCACGGCCTTCCGCAGCGGCTCGTTGGCCGACAGCTCCGCCCCGTACACCTCGGGGAAGCCGCCGCCTATGACGAGGCCGGCCGTCCCCTCGGGGAGCGCCTCGTCCCGCAGCGGGTCGAAGGCGACGACCTCCGCGCCGGCCGCCTCCAGCAGCTCGGTGTGCTCGGCGTACGAGAACGTGAACGCCGCGCCGCCCGCGACGGCCACCGTCGGCCTCCGGCCGGAGCCGGGCGCCGTCCGCCGGCCGCCGGCCGCGTCGTGCCCGTCCGTTCCGTCCCGCGAAGCGCCCGCCCGCTCCGCGGACGGCGACCACGGCTCTGCGGAGAGCGGCGGCGCCGACCGGGCGAGCGCGAGCAGCCCCTCCAGGTCGCACCCGGCACGCACCTGTTCGGCCTGCGCGGCGACCGCGTCCACGGCCTGCGCCCGCCGCTCCGCCACCGGCACCAGCCCCAGGTGCCGGGACGGCGTCTCCACCGCCGGTGCCCGCCGCAGCACGCCGAGGACCGGCACCCCCGACTCGCCCAGCGCCTCCCGCAGCAGGTGCTCGTGCCGGTCGGTCGCGACCTTGTTCAGGATCACGCCGCCGATCCGCACCTCCGGGTCCCAGGACGCGAAGCCGTGCACGAGCGCCGCCACCGACCGCGACTGCGAGGAGGCGTCCACGACCAGCACCACCGGCGCCCTCAGGAGCTTGGCCACCTGCGCGGTCGAGGCCAGCTCGCCCTGGTCGGCGGCGCCGTCGTACAGCCCCATCACGCCCTCGACGACGGCCAGGTCGCAGCCGCGCGCCCCGTGCGCGAACAGCGGCGCGACCAGGCCCGTGCCGCACATGAACGCGTCGAGGTTGCGCCCCGGGCGGCCGGTGGCGAGCGCGTGGTAGCCCGGGTCGATGTAGTCGGGCCCCACCTTGTGCGGGGAGACCGCGAGCCCGCGTCCGGCGAACGCGGCCATCAGACCGGTCGCCACCGTGGTCTTGCCCGCGCCCGACGACGGCGCGGCGATGACGAGACGTGCTACCACTCGATGCCCCGCTGGCCCTTCTGGCCGGCGTCCATCGGGTGCTTCACCTTGGACATGTCGGTGACGAGGTCGGCGAAGTCCACCAGTTCCCGCGGCGCGTTGCGGCCGGTGATGACGACGTGCTGCTGACCGGGCCGGTCCCGCAGCACCTCCACGACCTCCGCCACGTCGATCCAGCCCCAGTGCAGCAGGTACGCGAACTCGTCGAGGACGTAGAACTTGTACGTCTCCTCGGCCAGGTCCCGCTTGACCTGCTCCCAGCCCTCGCGCGCCTTGTCCTCGTGCGACGGCTCGCCCTCGGCGGTCTCGCGCTGGATCCAGGACCAGCCCTCGCCCATCTTGTTCCACGTGACGGTGCCGCCCTTGCCGGTCTCGCCGAGCGCCTTGAGGGCGTTCTCCTCGCCGACCTTCCACTTGGCGGACTTCACGAACTGGAACACCCCGATCGGCCAGCCCTGGTTCCAGGCGCGCAGCGCCATCCCGAAGGCGGCCGTCGACTTCCCCTTGCCGACGCCCGTGTGCACCATCACCAGTGCCCGGTTGCGGCGCTGACGGGTCGTGAGGCCGTCGTCGGGCACGACGGTCGGCTGTCCCTGCGGCATTAAGCGGCCCTCCTGACAGAGCGGTTGTCCTGTGCTTCTCGTACGAGCCCGGCGATCGCGTCGGCCCGCAGTTCGTCCAGGGTGACGGCGGTGCCGCCCAGATCACGGGCGAGGCTCCCGGCGAGGCCGAGCCGCACCGGGCCCGCCTCGCAGTCCACGACGACGGCCGCCGTGCCGTCGGCGGCGTGCAGCCGCGCGGCCCGCGCCGCCAGCCCCACCGGGTCCGGGCCGCCGCCGGTGGCCCGCCCGTCGGTCACGACGACGAGCAGCGGCCGGCGCGAGGGGTCCCGCAGCCGCTCCACCCGCAGCACGTCGTGCGCCCTGAGCAGCCCGGCGGACAGCGGCGTACGGCCCCCGGTGGGCAGCTCCTCCAGGCGGGCCGCCGCCGCGTCCACGGACGAGGTCGGCGGCAGCGCCAGCTCGGCGTCCCGCCCCCGGAAGGTGACCAGGCCGACCTTGTCCCGCCGCTGGTAGGCGTCGAGCAGCAGCGAGAGCACGGCGCCCTTCACGGCGCCCATCCGCCGCCGCGCCGCCATCGACCCGGAGGCGTCCACCACGAACAGCACCAGGTTCCCCTCGCGCCCCTCCCGCACCGCCTGCCGCAGGTCGTCCCGGCGCACCACGAGCCCCGGCCCGGACCGCCCGCGCGCCCGCTGGTGCGGGGCGGCGGCCCGTACGGTCGCGGCCAGGTGCAGCTTGGTCAGCACGCCCCGGGGCCGGGTCTCCCCGGTGGTCCGCCCGTGCTCGGTCCGGGCCCGGGACCGCCGCCCGGCGGCCCCCTCGCCCAGTCCGGGCACGCTCAGCACCTTCGTACGGAACGGCTCGGCGGCCTTCACAGCGGCCCGCTCGCCCGCGCCCCCGCCGGAAGCGGGCGCGGGCGCCTTCTCCGGCATGTCGACGGTCTCGGGCGCGGAGGTCTCCCCGGGCCCGTCGCCGGTCTCGGGCGCGGGCCCCTCGCCGCCCTGCGGCGGCACCCCGCCGCCACCCCCGCCGGGCCCGCCGTCCCCGGGGCCGCCGTCACCGGGCCCGTCGGGCTCCGGGTCCGGATCGTCCTTCGGCGCGTCGTCCCCGAACCGCTCCAGGGTCTCGTCGAGCCTGTCCTCGTCGAGCCCCGGCGCGTCGAACGGATTGCGCCGCCGCCGGTGGGGGAGCGCGAGCAGCGCGGCCTGCCGCACGTCCTCGCCCGTCACCTCCGCCCGGCCCGCCCACGCGGCGAGCGCGGTCGCGGTCCTCGCCATGACGATGTCGGCGCGCATGCCGTCCACCTCGAACGCGGCACAGGTGGCGGCGATCTGGAGCAGCGCGCCGTCCCCGAGGACCACCCGGGGCAGCAACTCCCGTGCGGCGGCGATCCGTTCGCGCAGCGCGGTCTCCTCCCCGGCCCAGCGGGCGGCGAAGCCGGCCGGGTCGTCCTCGAACGCCAGCCGCCGCCGTACGACCTCCACCCGCTCCTCGGGCACCCGGGAGGCGGCCACCTCCACGGTCAGCCCGAACCGGTCGAGGAGCTGCGGCCGCAGCTCGCCCTCCTCCGGGTTCATCGTCCCGACCAGCAGGAACCGCGCGGCGTGCCGCACCGAGACGCCCTCGCGCTCGACGTGCGAGGCGCCCATGGCGGCGGCGTCGAGGAGGTGGTCCACCAGGTGGTCGGAGAGCAGGTTGACCTCGTCGACGTAGAGGATCCCCCGGTGCGCGGCGGCGAGCAGCCCGGGCTCGAACGCCTTCACGCCCTCGGCGAGCGCCCGCTCGATGTCCAGCGCGCCGACGAGCCGGTCCTCGGACGCGCCGACCGGCAGCTCGACCATCCGCGCGGCCCGCGCCCCCGCCCCCGCGTCCCGGTGGGGCCCGTCCGGGCAGCCGGGATCGGGCGCGGCGGGATCGCAGCTGAACCGGCACCCGTCGACGACGGCCACCTCGGGCAGCAGCTCGGCGAGGGCCCGTACGGCGGTCGACTTCGCGGTCCCCTTCTCGCCCCGCACGAGCACCCCGCCCACGCTCGGGCTGACGGCGTTCAGCAGCAGCGCGAGCCGCAGGTCGTCCATTCCGACGACGGCGGTGAACGGAAAACGGGTGCTCATCGGGGGCCCACTCCTTCGGTGCGTACGGATGACGGGACGGACCGGGCGCTCACGGCGCGCCCGGCGGGACGAACGGCAGGCCCTTCGGCGGGCCCTCCTCGACGAGCCGCAGCAGCGCGTCCGTGTCGGCGTGCTCCTCGATCAGGTCGCCGAGCCGGTCGAGCTGCTCCTCGCGCAGGGTGCCGAAGGAGGTGTCGGGGGCGGGCACGAAGGCCCGGCCCGCCGCCGCCGCGACCTCCCGCAGGAACGCCCGCCGGAAGCCGTCGCCCTCCAGGGACCCGTGCCAGTGGGTGCCCCACACGGCGCCGACCCGGCAGCCGTCCAGGCCGCGTCCTTCGCCGTCGGAGACGAACGCCTCCCCGCCGCGCACGTCCGCGACGCCGTGGTGGATCTCGTACCCCTCGACCCGCTCGCCGAGCGCCTCGCCGACCGGCCGGGCGAGCGTCTTCTCGCGCGCGAACCGCACCCGTACGGGCAGCAGCCCGAGCCCGTCGACCGCGCCCGCCCGCGACTCGACCTCGTCCTCGATGCGCTCGCCGAGGGCCTGGTAGCCGCCGCAGATCCCGAGGACCGGGCGGCCCTCGGCGGCGCGCCGGGCGATCGCGTCGGCGAGGCCCCGCTCGCGCAGCCACGCCAGCGCCTTGACCGTGCCCCGGGTGCCGGGCAGGACGACGAGGTCCGCGTCGGCCAGCTCCTCCGGCCGGTCCACGAACCGCACGATCACGCCCGGCTCGGCGGCCAGCGCGTCCACGTCGGTGAAGTTGGACATGAGCGGTACGGCGCAGACCGCGACCCGCAGCACGTCGGCGCCGACCGGCGGCGCGACGACCGACTCGCGGACCGCGCCCCGCAGCGACACCCTCCCCCAAGGTCTCGACTTCGCTCGACCAGGGGGGACCCCCATGCCGTCCTCCTCGTCGATGCCGAGGCCGTGCGCGTACGGCAGCACGCCGAAGGTCCGGCGGCCGGTCAGCCCGCGCAGCATGTCGAGCCCGGGTTCGAGCAGCGTCACGTCGCCCCGGAACTTGTTCACCAGGTATCCGGCGACCAGCTCCTGGTCCTCGGGCGCGAGCAGCGCCGTTGTCCCGAAGAACTGGGCGAAGACCCCGCCCCGGTCGATGTCGCCGACCACCACCACGGGCAGCCGGGCGGCCCGCGCGATGCCCATGTTGACGATGTCGGTGCGCCGCAGGTTGATCTCGGCCGGGCTGCCCGCGCCCTCGCAGATCACCGCGTCGTAGGTGGCCCGCAGCTCCTCCAGGCAGGCCATCACCGGCTCGAAGAGCGACGCCTGCCGCCCCCCGTGGTAGCCCCGGGCGCTCATCTCGCCGACCGGCTTCCCCATGAGCACGACCTGGCTGGACCGGTCGCTCCCCGGCTTGAGCAGCACCGGGTTCATCAGCGCGGTCGGCTCGACCCGGGCGGCCTGCGCCTGCATGGCCTGGGCGCGCCCGATCTCGGCGCCCTCCCGGGTCACGAAGGAGTTGAGGGACATGTTCTGCCCCTTGAACGGCGCGACGCTCACGCCCCGCCGGACCAGCCAGCGGCAGATGCCCGCCGTGACGACGCTCTTGCCCGCGTCGGAGGTCGTCCCGGCGACGAGCAGCCCCCCACCCCTCACTTCGTCCTCCGCTTCGCCGCGTCCACGATCAGCCGGCCGCCCGCGCAGGCGGCCAGGGTCAGCCAGGTCACCCGGCGCGAGAGCCGCACCGCCCGGTCGATGTCGGCGACCGCCACGGGCCGCCCCGCCCCGTTCAGCACGGGCCGGTGCTCGACCCGCCCGCCGTACGAGAGCGTCCCCCCGAGCCGTACGCCCAGGGCGCCCGCGAACGCCGCCTCGACCGGTCCGGCGTTGGGGCTGGGGTGTTTCGCCGCGTCGGCCCGCCAGGCCCGTACGGCCCCGCGCGGGTCCCCTCCCGCGACGGTGGCGAGGGCGGCGGTGAGCCGGGCGCCCGGCCAGCCGGCCGCGTCGTCGAGGCGGGCCGAGGCCCAGCCGTAGCGGCGGTGGCGCGGGGACCTGTGGCCGACCATGGCGTCCAGGGTGTTGACGGCCCGGAAGCCGAGCAGTCCCGGCACGCCCGCGACGGCGCCCCAGACCAGGGCGCCGACGACCGCGTCGGAGGTGTTCTCGGCGACCGACTCGACGACCGCGCGGGCCATCGCCGGACCGTCCAGGGCCTGCGGGTCGCGCCCCACCAGGTGCGGCAGCCGCTCGCGGGCGGCCTCCAGGTCGCCCGCTTCGAGGGCGCCGCCGATCGCGCGGGCCTCCCGGCCCAGGGTCGTCCCGCCGACGACGGCCCACACGGCGGCGGCGGTCAGCGCGGCGGAGGCGGCGCGGCTGCCCCGCACCGTCCGGGCGGCCAGCGCGCCGGCCGCGACGGCGGTCCCGGCGCAGACGGCGGTGTGCAGGACGCCCCGGCCCCGGTCGTCGCGCCACAGCCGCTCCTCGACGGCGGCGGCGGCCCGCCCGAAGGCGGCGACGGGATGGCCCCGGCGGGGGTCGCCGAGGAGCAGGTCGACGGCGAGGCCGGCGGCCGCTCCGTACGCGAAGACTGCGGTGGCTCGGGAAGCCACGGGGGTGCGGCCGGGCATGGCGGCGTGTCCTCACTCAGGGTCCGCGCCCTGGGTCGACGTGACCGGCGGCGAGAGTTCCTGGCTCCCGGACCCCGCTGGTCGCGGGGGCCGGTCACAGTGGCGGGACCGCGCCGGAATCGCACCGGGCTTCCTCTCCATTGCCGCCGTAATGGCCCCGGCAGTCCACCACGCCCCGCGAACAGCCGTCAACCCGGGCTTGACCTGCGGCGGGTCACTGTGCGAAGCGCCACAGACACGACGGAGGGGCGGCCCGCACCCGCAGGCACGGACCGCCCCGTCCGGGGACCGCCGGTCAGGCGACGATCAGGTAGATGCCGTAGGCGACGGCGGCCGCGCAGAGCGCGAAGCAGGCGTAGGCGCCGGTGCGGGCGAGGACGGCGGAGCCGCCCCGGGCCTCGGCGGCCTCCTGCTTGGTGAGGCCGACGATGCCGAGGGAGAAGAGGCCCACGAGGGCGACGGTGGCCACGAGGCTGACCCCGAAGACGGAGCCGAGAGCTGCCCAGTCGATCTTCATGCGCTTGGTTCCAGTTCCTTAGACCGCGGCGGCGGGGGCCGGGGGAGCGGCGGGGTCGGTGGGACCCGGGGTGGGGATGGTGCTCTTGAGGCCCTCGTCGGCGACCGCGGCGACGGAGCCCGCGGCGGGCGGCGGGGTGACGGCCGCGATGGCGGTGGTCACGACGCCCGGCGCCTCGGCCGGCGCGTCCAGGTCGTCGGCGGTGACGTTGTGCTGGTCCACCGGCTGGCGGCGGGAGAGCGCCCAGATCACGGCCGAGCCGCCGACCAGGAGGACCGCCACCAGGACGATGCCCCAGGTGCCCTGCTTGGTGAGGAACTCGGCGCCCGCGCCGACCAGGCCGGCGGCCGGGAGCGTCAGACCCCAGGCGACGAACATCCGGGTGGCGGTCGACCAGCGGACGACGCCGCCCTTGCGGCCGAGGCCGGCGCCCATCACGGCACCCGAGCAGGACTGGGTGGTGGAGAGGGAGAAGCCGAGGTGCGAGGAGGCCAGGATGACCGTCGCGGCGCTGGTCTGGGCGGCGAAGCCCTGCTGCGGCTGGAGGTCGGTGAGGCCCTTGCCCATGGTGCGGATGATGCGCCAGCCGCCGAGGTAGGTGCCGAGCGCGATCGCCATGCCGGCCGAGACGATGACCCACAGGGGAGGGTTCGAGCCGGGGGCGACGACGCCCTGGGTGACCAGGGCGAGGGTGATGATGCCCATCGTCTTCTGGGCGTCGTTGGTGCCGTGGGCGAGCGAGACGAGACCGGCGGAGGCGATCTGGCCGGCCCGGTAGCCCTTGGCCGTGGCCTTCGCCTCGGGGTTCGCCTTGATCCGGTACGTCAGCTTGGTCGCGGCCGCCGCGGCGAGGCCGGCGACGATCGGCGCGGCTACGGCCGGGATGAGGACCTTGGTGACGATGGTGGAGCCGTTGACGGCCGACCAGCCGGCCGACATGACCGCGGCGCCGATGAGGCCGCCGAAGAGGGCGTGGGAGGAGCTCGACGGCAGGCCGAGGAGCCAGGTCAGCAGATTCCACAGGATGGCGCCGACGAGGGCGGCGAAGATCACTTCGGTTCTGATGCCCTCCTCATTGATGATGCCGCCGGAGATCGTCTTGGCGACCTCGACGGAGAGGAAGGCACCGACCAGGTTCAGCACGGCGGACATGGCCACCGCCGTCTTGGGCTTGAGCGCACCGGTCGAGATGGTGGTCGCCATCGCGTTGGCGGTGTCGTGGAAACCGTTCGTGAAATCGAACACGAGAGCTGTCACGACCACAATGGCGAGCAGCAGCGTGATGTGTTCCATTTACCCAGGCAATCGTTTGACGTCAGTGGCTGGTTGAACGTAGGCAATCTGAGTGAACAGAAGGTGAACTGGGCGGGGCATCACGGTGTCCCTAATCGGCGCGCGAGGATTCCGCTTGGCCCTCGGACGCGCCTCGGCGCGGTCCCGGTGTCCACCATCCGGTCACCCGTGACCCCCGGTAATACCGCCCGGTACCGGACGCACCGGACGGACCGGGCTTTCTGTCCACCCGGACATGTTCCACCCCCTGGACACCACCACCCCCGAACCCTCCGCACACATCACCCCAGGAGGAGACCCTCATCACCCTCTTGGGGGCAGGAAGGGGGCGCTCCCGGGCCCCTTCGGGAGCGTCTCCGGGCCGTCCCGTCCCGCCGATGGCCCCGTCCGGTGGCAGGCTGCCGGGCTCCTGCCGAGACTGGGAACGTGCGCCCGGCTACAGCGACGGCAGCGGCCGTCACCACTCTGATCGGTGTCGGCGCGGTCGCGGTCGCGGCCGGCCGCCACGCCAGCGAGGTCGCCCTCGGGACGGCCTCCGGCCGCCCCCTGCCCGGCGACCCCCGACTCACCGTCCACGCCACCGGACCCGACCGGGTCACCCTCACCCGCAGCCTCGCCTCGCTGCGCCCCGGCACGTACGGGATGACCGGGCACGGCCTGCACGCCGTCGTCGGCCCCCCGCTCGACCGCTTCCCGCACACCGCCGACACCGTCGTCCGCCGCCTCGAACGCGTCGAGCGCGGCGCCCTCGCGCCCGGCACCCGCGTCCGCCTCACCCCCCAGCTCCACACCGGCACCCCCGAGACCGCCCTCGGCCTGCCCCACGAGGACATCGAGCTCCCCGGCGAACTCGGCCCGCTGCCCGCCTGGCTCGTCACCGGCCCCCGCCCCACCTGGGTGGTCACCGTCCACGGCGTCGGCACCGGCCGCGAGCACGCCCTCAACCTCGTCCCCTTCTACGCCCGCCGCCGCGTCCCCGTCCTCGTTCCCGCCTACCGCGGCGACGAGGGCGCCCCCGCGCCCGCCGACGGGCTCGGCCGGCTCGGCGACACCGAATGGCGCGACGTCGACGCGGCCCTGCGGTACGCGGTCCGGCGCGGGGCGGGGAAGATCGTCCTGCACGGCTGGGGCACCGGCGCCTCCATGGCCCTGCGCGCCGCCGCCGAGTCGGGGGTACGGGACCGGATCGTCGGCCTCGTCCTCGACTCGCCCGTCCTCGACTGGGAGACCACCGTCCGCAGGCTCGCCGCCGCCCGCGGCGTCCCCGGGCCGCTGGTCCCGCTCGCCGTCCGCGCCGCCCTCGGCCGCACCGGGCCGCACGCCGACCGGCTCGCCGCCGCGACCGCGCCGGACGCCCTGCGGGTCCCCGTCCTCCTCGCCCACGGGCCGGACGACACGATCGCCCCCTGGGAGCCCTCCGTCGAACTCGCCGCCCGGCGGCCGGACCTGGTCAGCCTCCTCACCGTTCGGGAGGCTCCGCACACGGCCATGTGGAACGCGGACCCCCTGCGCTACGAAGAGGCCCTCCGCCGCTTCCTCACCCCCCTCATGTGACCCCCCGGGGCCGCCCCGCCACGCCGTCCCCGCGCGGGGACGGGGCGCGGGGGGATTCCGATTGGGCTTTCGGGCCGTCAGCGGGAAGACTGCCCCCGTGACGTCTCGAAAGCCCGATGAACCATTGGCGCGCAACTCCAGACTCCGACTCGTCCGTCCGCGGTCCCTCGCCACCGCCCGGCGGGCCGCGACGACGCGGCGCACCCGGCCCGCCCCGAGGCCGCCCGAGGGCACCCCGCCCCGCGCGGAACTGGCCCGGCAGGCCCGGCTCGTCCTGGCCGACGCCGTGCGGATCGCCCGCTGGGCGGCCGTGCCGCGCGGCGCGCAGACGGGTCCCCGCGGCATGTCCGCGAAGGCGCCCGGCGGCGGCCCGCTGGACACCCCGGCGGACGCCGAACGGGCCGCCGCCGAGCTCGACCTGACGCCGGAGCGGATCCGGGCCGGCTGGGACCGCGCCCGGCTGGCCGGCCTCGTCGAGCTGCACGGCGCCGCCGTCCGGCCGGGCTGGCGGCTCCAGGCGTGGGACCGCGACGATTCGGCCGTGCTGCGCGGCTGGGTCGCGCTCCTCGACGCCTGGTCCCTGGTCCACCCGGCCCCCGAGGGCGTGCCGGCGGGGGCGGTGGCGGAGGTCGTGGAGGCCGTCCCGCAGGTCCTGTCGCTGCTCCAGCTCTCCCAGGGCCCGGTGCTCCTCCCGGTCCTCCTGGACCTCCTGGGGCAGCGGGTGGACGAGCTGCGGGAGGAGCGCTGCGAGGTGCCGGGCGACGGCGTGCCGGTCCGCCCGTCCGCGCCGGAGGCCCCGGCGGCCGGTCTGCCGGGGCTCCTCGACTGGGCCCTGGAGGGCCTGGCGGAGGTGGGCGCGCTGACCCTGGACCGGGAGCCCGAGGGCCGGCAGGCGACGCTGACGCCGCTGGGCAACTGGGCGGTCTGGGTCAAGCTGGAGCAGATCTGCGTGGCCGCGCAGAGCCCGGCGGGCAACATCGAGCAGTCGGCCGCCGACATGCTCCGGGGCTGCGCCCGGCTGCGGCCGGGCCCGGCCCGCGACGAGTACCGGGCGTGGCTGGCGGCCCGCACGCTGGCCGGCGCGGTCGCCGAGCTGGTGGGGGTGGCGCGCGGCGAGGACGCCCTGCTGCGCGGGCTCGCCTTCGAGGCGCTGCGGGTGGTCGGCGCCCCGGCGGAGGCGGAGGTCCGCGCCGCCGTCGCGGAGCCGTCGCTGCGCCCGTACGCGCTGCTCTGGCTCGCCGAGTACGAGGGCACCGACCCGGACGACGCCCCGGAGGTCCTGACCCGGGAGGAGGCGACCTGGCTGTGGGTGGACACGGCGGCGGCCGTCGCCGACCACGGGGAGAGCGAGCTGCTGGTCCGGCACCTGGACTCGGCGGTGCAGGGCACGGTCCCGGCGCTGCTGGACGAGGTGCGGGCGGTGGGCCATCCCCGGACGGTGCAGGTGCTGGTGGCGCTGGCGGCGGCCCACCCGGACCCGGCCCTGGCCAAGGCGGTCCGCCGGGCGGCCTTCCAGGTCCACACCGGCGGCTCCTGACCCGCCGCCGGTGCCCGCCCCGCGGCCCCGGCCGAACCGGGGCGGCGGGTTCACCGGAAGGTGTTGCAGCGGGCCATGTCGCCGGTGTCGTATCCGGTGCGGAACCACTGCCGGCGCTGCGCGGCGGAGCCGTGCGTCCAGCTCTCCGGGGTGACCCGGCCCTGGAAGCGCTCCTGGATCCGGTCGTCGCCGACGGCGGCCGCCGCGTCGAGGCCGTCGCGGATGTCGGCGTCGTCCAGGCGGGTGATCAGCGGCCGGCCGGTGGACTCGTCGGGGGTGCCGGTCGCGTGCCGCGCCCACACGCCCGCGTAGCAGTCGGCCTGGAGCTCGACCCGCACGGCGTTGGACCCGGCCCCGGTCCGCCCGTCCTGGGCCCGGCTGAGCGTGCCCATCAGGTTCTGGATGTGGTGCCCGTACTCGTGGGCCACCACGTACGCCTGGGCGAAGGGCCCGCCGTCGGCGCCGAAGGTGGTCCGCAGCTCGTCGAAGAAGCCGAGGTCGAGGTAGACCTGTCGGTCGCCGGGGCAGTAGAAGGGGCCGACGGCGGAGGTCGCCGCGCCGCAGGCGGTGTTCACCCGCTGGGTGAACAGGACGGTGGTGGCGGGGGAGTAGGTGCCGCCGCGGCGGGTGTACTCGGCCCGCCAGTAGTCCTGGAGGCTGTTGGCCACGGCGACCGTGCGGCAGTCCTCGCGGCTGTTGGCGTCGGCGCCGGTCCGGCAGCTGCGGTTCACCTCGGCGGCGGAGGAGGAGCTGGCGGCGGGCTGGTCCCCGCCGTCGGTGAGCCCGAGCTGCTCGGGGCCGACGCCGAAGAGGAGGCCGAGGACGAGGGCGACGAGCCCGGCGATGCCGCCGCCGATGGTGGCCCGCCCGCCGGGGACGCGGCTGCCGCGGACATCCTTGACCTCCGAGGTGTCGAGTCGGGCGTCGTCGTCGAACTGCACGGTCCACCTCCGCGTCGGCGCGGCGGTCCTGACCGCCGCCCTCCGCCGAGTATCGGACGCCCTCCGGCCGGTCGCCCCTTTTGTTCCCCTCTCGGGCGAGAAGAGAGAAAGCTCCCGATCGCGGCCGGGTCCCCCGTGCGGCCGAAACCCAGTTGCCCGCGCCCGATAGAATGGCCGTATGGACATTCTCCCCTGGGACATCCTCCCCTGGGTGCACTAGCGGCGCCGCAGCCCGTCACCTGTCGTCATCCGCCGTATCCCCACCGCCCTGGAGTCTGTCCGTGATCACCGCTTCCGGTATCGAGCTGCGTGCCGGTGCCCGCATCCTCATCGAGAACGCTTCCTTCCGCGTCGCCAAGGGCGACCGCATCGGCCTCGTCGGCCGCAACGGAGCCGGGAAGACCACCCTCACCAAGTGCCTGGCCGGCGAGGGCCAGCCCGCCGGCGGCACCATCACCCGCTCCGGCGAGGTCGGCTACCTCCCGCAGGACCCCCGCACCGGCGACCTCGACGTCCTCGCCCGCGACCGCGTCCTGTCCGCGCGCGGCCTCGACGTCCTCATCCGCAAGATGCGGATGAACGAGGAGCGGATCGCCACCGGCTCCGGCGCCACCCGCGAGAAGGCCCTCAAGCAGTACGAGCGCCAGGAGACCGAGTTCCTCACCAAGGGCGGGTACGCCGCCGAGGCCGAGGCGGCCACCATCGCCGCCGCCCTCGGCCTGCCCGACCGGGTCCTCGGCCAGCCGCTGCACACCCTCTCCGGCGGTCAGCGCCGCCGGATCGAGCTGGCCCGCATCCTCTTCTCGGACGCCGACACCCTGCTCCTCGACGAGCCGACGAACCACCTCGACGCCGACTCGATCACCTGGCTGCGCGACTACCTGAAGACCTACCGCGGCGGCTTCATCGTCATCTCCCACGACGTGGACCTCGTGGAGACCGTCGTCAACAAGGTCTTCTACCTGGACGCCAACCGGTCCGTGATCGACGTCTACAACATGGGCTGGAAGCTCTACCAGCAGCAGCGCGAGGCCGACGAGAAGCGCCGCAAGCGCGAGCGGCAGAACGCCGAGAAGAAGGCCGCCGCGCTCAACTCGCAGGCCGACAAGATGCGCGCCAAGGCGACCAAGACCGTCGCCGCGCAGAACATGGCCAAGCGCGCCGAGCGGCTGCTCTCCGGCCTGGAGGCGGTCCGCGTCTCCGACAAGGTCGCCAAGCTGCGCTTCCCGGAGCCCGCGCCCTGCGGCAAGACCCCGCTCACCGCGGAGGGCCTGTCCAAGTCGTACGGCTCGCTGGAGATCTTCACCGACGTCGACCTGGCCATCGACAAGGGCTCCCGCGTCGTCATCCTCGGCCTCAACGGCGCCGGCAAGACGACCCTGCTCCGCCTCCTCGGCGGCGTGGAGAAGCCCGACACCGGCGAGGTCACCCCCGGTCACGGCCTCAAGCTCGGCTACTACGCCCAGGAGCACGAGACCCTGGACCCGGAGCGCACCGTCCTGGAGAACATGCGCTCCGCCGCCCCCGACCTCGACCTGGTCGAGGTCCGCAAGACGCTCGGCACCTTCCTCTTCTCCGGCGACGACGTCGACAAGCCGGCCGGGGTGCTCTCCGGCGGCGAGAAGACCCGGCTGGCGCTCGCGACCCTGGTCGTCTCCTCGGCCAACGTGCTGCTGCTCGACGAGCCCACCAACAACCTCGACCCCGCCAGCCGCGAGGAGATCCTCGGCGCGCTGCGCACCTACAAGGGCGCGGTCGTCCTGGTCACCCACGACGAGGGCGCCGTCGAGGCGCTCGACCCGGAGCGGATCATCCTGCTCCCGGACGGCGTCGAGGACCTCTGGGGTCCGGACTACGCGGACCTGGTGGCCCTGGCCTGAGGCCGGGCTGGATCATTCGGCTCATCGGTGATCCATCATCTGAGTGAGCCGACCTCGTACCTCCGGCGCGGGCCCTGCTGAATCCTTCCGGCAGGGCCCGCGCCGCACCTTTTCCCGGCGCACCCCGCTGACCTGCCGGTTCCTTGATCGATTCGTACGGCCTCCGGCTCCGAACCATGCGGAACATGAGATTCCGGTCGTGTGGACGGCGTACTCGTCCGCGAACAGGACGGGACGGACCTTGTCGAATGGGTGGCCAGGACGGCGGGGAGGGGTGATCATGAGAAGTCCAGAGCGCACTTCCCATGAGGAGGCACGGGTGGCCGAGACTCTGAAGAAGGGCAGCCGGGTGACCGGCGCCGCGCGCGACAAGCTCGCGGCAGACCTGAAGAAGAAGTACGACTCCGGTGCGAGCATCCGGGCGCTGGCCGAGGAAACCGGCCGCTCCTACGGATTCGTCCACCGGATGCTCAGCGAATCCGGAGTCACGCTGCGTGGTCGCGGCGGAGCGACACGGGGCAAGAAGGCGGCCTCGGCCTGACGCCGGGGGCTCCGCCGGCCCACCGGGACCCTCCCGGTGGGCACCCGGTCGGTCCACGGACCGGCCGGGTGGTTACTGTGCAGTCACTTAGCACCTGACAGCGTGCTGCACCGGACCCGGAGGCGCCCCATGACCACGCCCGACGACTCTCAGCTCGTCTTCGACAAGGACGGTGTACGGCTCACCGTCGAGGACGCCGTCGCCACGGTGACGCTGACCAACCCGGCGAAGCGCAACGCCCAGTCTCCCGCTCTGTGGCGGGCGTTGACGGAAGCCGGCCGGTCACTGCCGGGCAGCGTGCGGATCGTCGTCCTGCGCGGCGAGGGCAAGTCCTTCTCCGCCGGACTCGACCGTCAGGCGTTCACGCCCGAGGGCTTCGACGGGGAGCCGTCCTTCCTCGACATGGCGCGGGGTTCCGAAGCGGACCTCGACGCCCTCATCGCCGAGTACCAGGAGGCGTTCACCTGGTGGCGCCGCAGCGACCTCGTGTCCATCGCGGCCGTCCAGGGCCACGCCATCGGCGCCGGCTTCCAGCTCGCCCTCGCCTGCGACCTGCGGGTCGTCGCCGAGGACGTGCAGTTCGCGATGCGCGAGACCAGCCTGGGCCTCGTCCCCGACCTCACCGGGACGCACCCGCTGGTCTCCCTCGTGGGCTACGCCCGCGCCCTGGAGATCTGCGCCACCGGCCGCTTCGTCCACGCGGACGAGGCCGTCCGGCTGGGCCTGGCCAACACCGCCGTACCCGCCGACGGCCTCGACGCGGCCGTGCGGCACCTCGCCGCCGCCCTGCTCGCGGCGCCCCGCGACGCGGTCGTCGAGACCAAGGCCCTGCTCCAGGGCGCCGTCGGCCGGGACTACGAGGAGCAGCGCGCCGCCGAGCGCGCCGCCCAGGGCCGCCGCCTGCGCGACCTGGCCGGCCTCGGCGACTGACCCGACAGCGCGCGACGGCCGGTGCGGCACCCGTGAGGAGGGCGCCGCACCGGCCGTCGTCACTCCGACGGGCTAACGCAGCTCCGAGACCAGCACGGTGACCGAGGTCCCCTCCAAGGCCGCCTCCGCCACCGCCGCGCGGACGGCCCGCGCCACCTCCGCCGGCCGCCGGCCCGCCGTCACCGCGCACTCCACCCGGACCGCCCCCGGCATCCGGTGCACCGGCGGCCCCAGCGCGTCCGCCACCCCGGCCACCCCCGGCACCCGCAGCGCCGCCAGCGCCACCGGATCGTCCGTCGCCGGAGCGGTCCGCCCCGGCTCCGGAGCGACGGGCCCCGGCTCCCGGGCCGGGGCCGCGTCCAGCAGCTCCGTCACCCGCAGGTCGACCTCGGCCACCGCCAGGTCCAGCCCCTCCGCCGCCGCGTGGAGCACCTCCCGCAGCTCCCCGGCCGCCGCCGGCAGCGGCCGGCCGCTCACCGCCGCGAACTCCGCCGCGATCCGCAGCGGCCCCGGCGGCAGCCCGCCCGGCGGCACCCCCTCCGGCGGCGGGCCGGCCGCCTCCTCCGCCGGGCCGATCCCCAGCCGGCCCGGGACCACGCCCCGTACCGCCGAGGCCGCCCGGAGCAGCACCTCCCGGGCCGCCCGCTCCGCGAGCCAGGCCCCGTCCGCCGCCGTACCGAGCGGCAGCAGCCGCCCCGGAGCGAGCCGGGCGCGCACCGCCGTGATCCCACCGTCACTCATGGTCATTGCCCCAGCCTGCCGTATCCCCGGAGCGAGAGTGGGAAACCGCCCTTAATGTGAGCGAAGAACCCCGAAATATCCCAGAAGGGGCTGATCCTGATGACGGACAGTGAACGCAGCGGTGAGACCACCTCGGTCACCAAGCGCGGCGGCGGTGCCGCCGCGGTCCGGGGGAAGACCACCATCGCCGACGGAGTCGTCGAGAAGATCGCCGGCATGGCGGCCCGGGACGTCGTCGGCGTCCACGCCATGGGCAGCGGGCTCTCCCGCACCCTCGGCGCGGTCCGCGACCGCGTCCCCGGCGGGGGCGGCGGCAAGGCCGGCGTCACCCGGGGCGTGAAGGCCGAGGTCGGCGAGGTCCAGACCGCCCTCGACCTGGAGATCGTCGTCGACTACGGCGTCTCCATCGCCGATGTCGCCGGAGCGGTCCGGGAGAACGTGATCACGGCCGTGGAGCGGATGACCGGACTGGAGGTCGTCGAGGTCAACATCGCGGTCAGCGACGTCAAGCTGCCCGACGACGAGGAAGACGAGCCCGAGTCCCGGCTCCAGTAGCCGGCCGCGGGACAAGGGGCCGCACAGGGGCCCGGAAAGGGAAACGGATGAGCATGGCGGTGACCGGCCTGCTGGCCGGCATGGGCCTCGGTTTCGCCGGATACTTCGGCGGCTTCGGGGCGTTCCTCCTGGTCGCGGCCTTGGGGGCGGTCGGCTTCGTCGTCGGCCGCTTCCTCGACGGCGACCTCGAACCCGGCGATCTGCTCCGGGTCCGCGACCGCGCCGACCGGCGGAGGTGACGGTGCCCACCGACCTCGCCGTACGGGCCCCGGTCCGCGAGCGCGGCGCCACCGCGATCGCCGACCGGGTGGTCGCCAAGATCTCCGCGCGGGCCGCCCGGGAAGCCCTGGGCGGCGTGCCGGAGGGCGGCCACCCGCCGCACGCCTCGGTGGTCGTCCACCGGGACGCCGCCCGCATCTCGATCAGCCTCGAACTCGGCTACCCCTCGGACGTCGGCCGCCGCTGCGGCGCCGTCCGGGGGCGGGTCCGCAGCCGGGTGGAGGAACTCGTCGGCATGGAGGTCCACGAGGTCTCCGTCCACGTCGAGCGCCTCCACTCGGCCCGCACCGCCCCCACCGCCGGGAAGGGCCGTCTGGCATGACCACACCACCCCCGGCCGGGACGCCGGCCGCCGGCTCCGGCACCACCGCGCCCGAGGCTCCCGACGCCCCCGACGCCGTCCCCGTCCTCGGCGGGGACGGCGGAGGGGAGCGCGTCCGGCGCTTCTGGGCGGTCCGCCGCGTCCCCGCCGCCCTCCTCGCCGCCGTCGTCCTGGCCGGCGCCGGCCTCCTGCTCTACGACGTGGCCGCCGTCCGGGCCGGGCACACCGCCATGGAGTGGCGGCGCTCGCTCGCCCGCGGCCTCGCCACCAAGCCCCTCGACGACCCCGTGGTCCTCGTGGGCGCCTCCCTCGCGGCCCTCCTCGGCCTCTGGCTGCTGCTCCTCGCCGTCACCCCCGGCCTGCGGTCCGTGCTGCCGATGCGCCGCACCCACCCCGACGTCCGCGCCGGACTCGACCGGAAGGCCGCCGCCCTCGCCCTGCGCGACCGGGCCATGGAGGTCTCCGGCGTCCAGTCCGTCCGGGTCAAGGCCGGCCGCCGCAAGGTCGCCGTCCGGGCCCGCTCCCACTTCCGGCCGCTCGACGAGGTCAGGACCGACGTCGAGACCGTCCTCGCCCAGGGGGTACGGGACCTGGGGCTCGCCGCCCCGCCCGCCCTGAAGATCCGGGTGGACCGCCCGCCCACGAAGGGATGACGCGCCCGTGAACGCCCCCGCCACCACCGTCCTGCGGCGCGTCGACCGCATCCTCCTCGGCCTCGCCGGAGTGCTCCTGCTGCTCGCCGGCGGCGCCGTCCTGGCCGCCGCCCTCGACCTGGCCGTCCCGTCCTGGTGGCCCTGGTCCGGCTCCTCCGACGTCCTGCTGTCCGCCGCCGACCGGCGGCGGTGGCGGGACGAGGGCTGGTGGTGGCCGACCGTCATCGCGGTCCTCGGCGTCCTCGTCCTGCTCGCCCTGTGGTGGCTGCTCGCCCAGTTCCGGCGGGCCCGGCTCGCCGAGCTCCTGGTGGACACCGGCGACGGCGACGCGGCCCTGCTGCGCGGCCGGGCCCTGGAGGACGTCCTGGCGGCCGACGCGACCGCGCAGGAGGGCGTGGCCCGCGCCCGGGTCGCCCTCACCGGCCGCCGCACCGCGCCCCGCACCCGGATCGCGCTCCACCTGGAGCCGTACGCCTCCCCGGGCGAGGCGCTGGCCGGGCTCAGCGGCGAGGCCCTCACCCGGGCCCGGGACGCGGCGGGCCTCGCCGCCCTCCCGACCGAGGCCCGGCTGCGCGCCGTGAAGCACGGCGCCCGCCGCGTCACCTGACGCCGCGTCCGGCGGCGCGGACCGCCCGGCTCAGAAGCCGTGCCGCGCGCCGCCGTCCACCGGCAGCATGACCCCCGTCAGGTACGAGGCGGCGGGGGAGAGGAGGAAGGCCGCCGTCCGGCCGAACTCCTCCGGGGTGCCGTAGCGGCGCAGCGGGATGTTCGCCTCGTTCGCCGCCCGGGACGCCTCCGCGTCGCCGGAGAGCGCGTCGAGCTGCCGGACCCGGTCGGTGTCGATCCGGCTCGGCAGCAGGCCGACCACCCGGATGCCGCGCGGCCCCAGGTCGTCGGAGAGCGACTTGGCGAAGCCCGCGAGCCCCGGCCGCAGCCCGTTCGAGATGGTCAGTCCCGCGATCGGCTCGTGCACCGAGCCGGACAGCACGAAGCCGATCACACCGCCCTCGCCGAGCGTCTCGGCGGCGGCGCGCGCCAGCCGGACCGCGCCGAGGAAGACGGTGCCGAAGGCGGCCGTCCACTGCTCGTCGGTGTTGTCGGCCGCGAAGCCGGGCGCCGGGCCGCCGACGCTGATCAGGATGCCGTCGAAGCCGCCGAACCGGGACCGGGCCGCGGCGATCAGCCGGGCCGGGGTCGCCGGGTCGTCGTTGTCGGCGGCCAGCCCCGCCGCGCCCTCGCCGAGCGCGGCCACCGCCTCGGCGACGGTCGCCTCCTCGCGCCCGGTGACCAGCACCCGGGCCCCCTCCGCGAGCAGCGCCTCGGCGGTGGCGCGGCCCAGCCCCCGGGTCGCGCCGGTCACCACGTACACCCGGTCCTTCAGTCCAAGATCCATGGACCTATCCTGCCGCGTCGTCCCCGGCCAGGGCGAGCGCCGTGCCCACCAGCCCGATGTGACTGAACGCCTGCGGGAAGTTGCCGAGCTGCCGGCCCGTCACCGGGTCGTACTCCTCCGCCAGCAGCCCCACGTCGTTGGCCAGCCCCGCCAGCCGCTCGAACAGCTCCCGGGCCTCCCGGGTCCGGCCGGTCATCCGCAGCGCGTCCGCCAGCCAGAAGGAGCACACCAGGAAGGTGCCCTCCTGCCCCGGCAGCCCGTCCACCGAGCCCTCGCCGGGGCTGTAGCGGCGCAGCAGGCCGTGGTGGGTCAGCTCGGCCCGGACCGCGTCCACGGTGCCCTTCACCCGGGGGTCCTCCGGCGGCAGGAAGCCGACCCGGGGGATGAGCAGGGTGGCCGCGTCCAGTTCCGCGGAGCCGTACGACTGGGTGAAGGTGTTGCGCCCGGGGTCGTACGCCTTCGCGCACACCTCGGCGTGGATCTCGTCGCGCAGCGCCCGCCAGCGGTCCGGCTCCCCGGGCAGCGAGGGGTCCGCCTCCAGGGTGCGCACCGCCCGGTCGGCCGCCACCCAGGCCATCACCTTGGAGTGGGTGAAGTGGCGGCGCGGGCCGCGCACCTCCCACAGGCCCTCGTCGGGCTCGCGCCAGTGCGACTCCAGGAAGCCGAGCAGGCTCAGCTGGAGGTTCCAGGCGTGCCGCCGGGCGGGGATGCCGGCCTCGCGCGCCAGCGACAGGGTGTCCATGACCTCGCCGTAGACGTCGAGCTGGAACTGGTCGACGGCCGCGTTCCCGGTCCGCACCGGGGCCGAGTCGGCGTAGCCGCGCAGCCAGGGCAGCGTGGTCTCGGGGAGCCGGCGCTCCCCGGCGGGCCCGTACATGATCTGGAGGTCGGCGGGGTCGCCGGCGACCGAGCGGAGCAGCCAGTCCCGCCAGGCGGCGGCCTCGTCGGCGTATCCGGCGGCGAGCAGCGCGCCGAGGGTGAGGGAGGAGTCGCGCAGCCAGCAGGCCCGGTAGTCCCAGTTCCGTACGCCTCCGATCTCCTCGGGCAGGGAGGTGGTGGGGGCGGCGACGATGCCGCCGGTGGGGGCGTAGGTGAGGGCCTTCAGAGTGATCAGGGAGCGGACCACGGCCTCCCGGTGGGGGCCGTCGTAGGAGCAGCGGGCGGTCCACTCCCGCCAGTCGGCGAGGGACTGCGCCAGTGCCTCGTGGGGGTCGACGCGCGCGGGGCGCCGCTCGTGGGAGGGGTGCCAGGTGAGGACGAAGGCGACCTTCTCCCCGGCGGCCACGGTGAAGGAGGAGCAGGTGGAGTACTGCTGGCCCCAGGTCTTCACGGCCGGTTCGCTGCGCAGCCACACCGCGTCCGGGCCGGCGACCGCGACCCGGTGCCCCTCGGCACGGCGCATCCACGGCACGATCGAGCCGTAGTCGAAGCGGAGGCGGAGGACGGCGGCCATCTCGACGCTGCCGCTGACCCCCTCGACGATCCGGACGACGTCCGGCGCGCGGTCCCGCTGGGGCATGAAGTCGACGACCTTGACGGTGCCGGTGCGGGTCTCCCAAAGGGTCTCCAGGACCAGGGAGTCGGGCAGGTAGCGGCGGCCGGAGCAGCGGGTGGCGCCCTTGGGGGCGATCCTCCAGTGGCCGTTCTCCTCGTCGCCGAGGAGGGCGGCGAAGCAGGCCGCAGAGTCGAAGCGGGGCAGGCACAGCCAGTCGATCGATCCGTCGCGGCCGACGAGCGCGGCGGTCTGGAGATCGCCGATGAGGGCGTAGTCGTCGATACGTCGCGTCACGCTCTGGGCTGTTCCCGGAAGCGGGCGCGGTCAATCAGCGGGGCGCGGCCGCCTCGACGGCGTCCTGGTCCGCGGGCTGTCCCGCGGTGGTCCCTCCGGCCGCGGCGGCCTCGCGGTCGCGCTTCTCGCGCCGGGCGAGGACGAACCAGCCGACCGGCACGCCGGCGCTGAACAGCCACCACTGGACGGCGTACGCCATGTGGGCGCCGATCGACTCGTGGTCCGGCTCGGGGATCTGCTCGGGCGAGTCGCCGGCCGGCTCGGGCGCGGTCTGCTCGACGTACCCGCCGAGGACCTCGCGCCCGATCAGCTCGGCCTGCTGGGCGCTGCTGATGAGCATCACCTGCCGGTCCGGCAGGCCCTTGAGGTCCTTGATGCCGCTGGCGCCGGTGGTCTCGTCGGCCTTGAGCCGGCCGGTGACGGTGACCTCGCCCTTCGGCGCGGGCGGGACCTGCGGGAAGGCGCGCTGGTCGGCGGCGGCCGGCACCCAGCCGCGGTTGACCAGCACGATCCGCCCGTCCCGGAGGACCAGCGGGGTGAGGACGTGCGCGCCGACGCGGTCGTCGGAGGAGGTGCGGCGGCGGACGACGACCTCGTGGGCGGTGTCGAAGGTGCCGGTGGCGGTGACCCGGCGCCAGTAGTCGGCGCGCGGGACGGTGTGGCCGGGGGAGGTGAGCCGCTCGACCGGGACCGGCTCCGCCTTCAGGTTGTCCGCGATCAGGGTGTTCTGGGCGACCCGGCGTTCGTGCCGGTGGAACTGCCAGAAGCCCAGCTCGATCATCACGGGGACGAGGGCGAGGGCGACGAGGGTGAGGATCACCCACTGCCGGGACAACAGGAAGCGGTACACGCCGTCGACGGTACAGCGCCCGTCGCGGCGTGCCCGCACAGGGGTCGGACGGCCCCGGCCGGGCCCCTCCGGAATCGTTTCCTCAGGAGTTCCGGGCGGAAGGCCCCACCGGTGTCAGACCCGGTCGACGATGCCCGCCCTCCCCTCCGCGCGGGCGCAGTGGGCGCCGCAGTACCACTTCCCCTCGGCCTCGACGCCCTGTCCGATGATCTGGACCCGGCAGTGCTCGCAGATGGGCGCCATGCGGTGGATGGCGCAGGAGAAGCAGTCGAAGACGTGGATCGCGCCCTGGGCGTGAACCTCGAACGACATGCCGTAATCGTTTCCGCAGACCTCACAACGTGCCATGCGCCACAGGGTGCGGTTTCGGGCCGCCGCGCGCCGGGCGCCGCGCCCGGGGCGTCACCCGTCTGCCGGGGCCACGTCCCGCAGCAGGTGGGCGTAGGCGGCCTCGTCGACGATCGGGGTGCCGAAGGACTTCGCCTTCACCGTCTTGGAGGTGTACGCGTCCGGGTCGTTGGTCACCAGCAGGCTGGTGAGCCGGGAGACGGAGGTGGCGACGTGCAGCCCCGCCTCGACCGTGCGGTCCTCCAGGAGCTCGCGGTCGACGGAGGTGTCGCCGGAGAAGGCGACCCGCATCCCCTGCTTGAGCGGCTTGTCGCTCTCGTACCGGCCGGGGTTGGGGTACGGGCAGGCCGGGCGCTTCCGGGAGGGGCGCCAGCCGCCCGCGCGGTACGGGGACGGGCCGCCGGCCGCCGGGCGGGCCGGCGACGGGGCCCACTCGGTGAGCGGCCGGCACTCCAGGAGCGGCAGCCGGACGTTCCGCTCGGCCGCCGCGTGCAGGCTGGGGCGGAACGCCTCCGCGAGCACGCGCGCGTCGTCCAGCGCGTTGTGCGCCTGCCGCTGCACCACGCCGAAGTGGGCGGCGAGCGACTCCAGCTTGTGGTTGGGCAGCGGCAGCGCCAGCTCCTTGGAGAGCGCGATGGTGCACAGCCGCTGGCGCACGGGCGCGGTGCTCTCGGCGCGGGCGTACTCGCGGGCGATCATCTGCCAGTCGAACATCGCGTTGTGCGCGACCAGGACGCGGCCGTCGAGGCGGGCCGCGAACTCCTCGGCGACCTGCGTGAACAGCGGCGCGCCCGCGAGCATGTCGCCGGTCAGGCCGTGGATCCACACCGGTCCCGGGTCCCGCTCCGGGTTCACCAGCGTGTACCAGTGGTCCTCGACGTCGCCCTGGGCGTCGAGCCGGTAGACGGCGGCGGACACGATCCGGTCGTCGCGGGCGAGGCCGGTGGTCTCCACGTCGACGACCGCGTACCCCTGCGGGTAGGCGGCCGGCCATGTCGCTGCTGTCGTGCGGTCGTCGAGCATGGTCATTGAGAATACGGCCCGCGACCGACACCACCGCCCCCGCTGTCCTCGATGTCTGGTATGTCACCTCGTACGCGCGCGTGTGCGGGAGGCGCGGCACCGTCGTCATCGCGCTCCGCGAGCCCCCGGTGCGCGCCGCGCACCGGCGCGGGCGGGTCGCTCCCCGGCGCGCGGGCGGCCGGGTGCGACCCTCCTGACGTGACCGACGCGACGCCTCCTCCCGCCCACCACCAGGCCGCCGAGGGCGGCGGCCTCGGCACCCGGCTCAACTGGCTCCGGGCCGCCGTGCTCGGCGCCAACGACGGCATCGTCTCCACCGCCGGCCTCGTCGTCGGCGTCGCCGGGGCCACCGGGTCCCGCGACGCCCTCCTCACCGCCGGTCTCTCCGGCCTCCTCGCGGGCTCCCTCTCCATGGCCGTCGGCGAGTACGTCTCCGTCTCCGTCCAGCGCGACTCCGAGACCGCCGCCCTCGCCGCCGAGAAGCGCGAGCTCCACGAGAGCCCGGAGGAGGAGCTCGACGAGCTCACCGCCCTCCTCGCCGGGCACGGCCTCAGCCCCGCCGTCGCCCGCGAGGCCGCCGAGCAGCTCACCGCCCGCGACGCGCTCAAGGCGCACGCGCGCGTGGAGCTCGGCATCGACCCCGACGCCCTCACCAACCCCTGGCACGCCGCCTGGGCGAGCTTCCTCGCCTTCACGGCCGGCGCCCTGCTGCCGCTCCTCGCGATCGTCCTGCCCCCGGCCTCCGCGCGCCTCTGGGTCACCGTCGTCTCGGTCCTCGGCGCCCTCACCCTCACCGGCTGGTGGGCCGCCCGCCTCGCCGACGCCCCCACCGCGCGCGGCACCCTGCGCACCGTCGCCGGGGGCGCCCTCGCCATGGCGGTCACCTACGGGGCGGGCTCCGTGCTGGGCGCGGCGGGGGTGTGAGCGGGCCCGGAGCCCCTCCCGCCGCCGCGCACCGGAACCCGCCTTGTCGGAAGCCGCCAAAAGCTGCTGACAAGTCGTCTCGCATACTTGTTGGTAACAACCTCTAGCCGTGCCCCCGGCCGACCCCTACCGTCATCGGCATGCCCAACCTGCCCGATGTCGTGCTCTGGTCCATACCGGCGTTCGTCCTGCTCACCGTCGTGGAGATGGCCGCCCACCGGTTCCACCCCGACGAGGACGCCGCCGGGTACGAGACGAAGGACGCCGCCACCAGCATCGGCATGGGCCTCGGCAGCCTCGCCTTCGACGCGCTGTGGAAGATCCCCATCGTCGCGATCTACACCGCCGTCTACGAGCTGACGCCGCTGCGGGTGCCCTTCCTGTGGTGGACGCTGCCGCTCATGCTGCTCGCCCAGGACTTCTTCTACTACTGGCAGCACCGCGGCCACCACGTCGTCCGCATCCTCTGGGCCTGCCACGTGGTCCACCACAGCAGCCGCAGGTTCAACCTCACCACCGCGCTCCGCCAGCCCTGGACCAGCCTCACCGGATGGCCGTTCTACCTGCCGCTGATCGCGCTCGGCGTGCACCCCGCCGCCGTCGCGTTCTGCCACTCGATCAACCTCGTCTACCAGTTCTGGATCCACACCGAGCGCGTCGGCAGACTGCCCCGCCCCTTCGAGTACGTCCTCAACACCCCGTCCCACCACCGCGTCCACCACGCCTCCCAGGGCGGCTACCTGGACCGCAACTTCGGCGGCATCCTCATCGTCTGGGACCGGATGTTCGGCTCCTGGACGGGCGAGACCGAGCGGCCCGTCTACGGGCTCACCAAGAACATCGACACCCACAACCCGCTCCGCGTCGCCACCCACGAGTACGCCGCCATCGCCCGCGACGTCCGCGCGGCCGGCGACTGGCGCGAACGGGCCGGCCGGATCTTCCGCGGCCCCGGCTGGCAGCCCGCCCCCCGCCCGACCCCCGCACCCGAACCGACCGCCCCGGAGCCCGCCGCGTGAACACCCCCTCCCGCCTCCTGCTCGGCGCCTTCCTGCTCGCCGCCGCCACCGACCTCGGCTCGCTCCTCGCCGGCGCCGACGCCGGCCACCTGATCGCCAAGCCGCTCCTGCTGCCGCTGCTCGCCGCCTTCGCGGCCACCCGGGGCGCCCCCCGCCTCCTCGTCGCGGCCCTCCTCTTCGGCTGGGGCGGCGACGTCTTCCTGCTCCTCGACGCCGACTGGGCCTTCCTCGTCGGCATGGGCTCCTTCGCCCTCGGCCACGTCTGCTACCTGGTCCTCTTCGGCCGCCGCCGCACCTCCCCGCTCCTCGGCGGCCTCTACGCCCTCGCCCTCCTCGGCACCGTCGTCGCCCTCTGGCCCGACCTCCCCGCCGACCTGCGGATCCCCGTCGCCGGCTACTCCCTGCTGCTCGCCGCGATGGCCTACCGCGCCAGCTCGCTGGGCGTCCTCGCCGGTGTCGGCGGCGCGCTCTTCCTGCTCTCCGACACCCTCATCGCCACCGGCATCGCCGACTGGCCCCAGCTGCCGGCCCCCGACTTCTGGGTCATGCTGACCTACATCGCCGCCCAGTACCTGCTGACCGCGGGCGCCCTGGCCGCCACCCCCGCGACCGCCCCCGCGGCGACCGCGCCGGACGCGATGTACGGTGAACGTCGTACGACCAGCTGACAGCGAGGAACCATGCGCGCCACCACCATCCACGCCCCGTTCGACCTGCGCGTGGAGGAGGTGCCCGACCCGGTCGTGCGGGATCCCGGCGACGCCGTCGTCCGGGTCCTGCGCGCCTGCGTCTGCGGCAGCGACCTGTGGGCCTACCGGGGCGAGTCCGCCCGCACGCCCGGCCAGCGCATCGGCCACGAGTTCCTCGGCGTCGTCGAGGCCACCGGACCCGGGGTCGGCGGCCTGCGGACCGGCGACCTCGTCGTCTCCCCCTTCGTCTGGTCCGACGGCACCTGCGACTACTGCGCCGAGGGCCTCCAGACCTCCTGCCCCAACGGCGGCTTCTGGGGCTCCGGCGGCTCCGACGGCGGCCAGGGCGAGGCCGTCCGCGTCCCCTTCGCCGACGGCACCCTCGTCCGGCTCCCCGCCGACGCCGCCTCCGACGACCGGCTGCTGACCGCCCTGCTCGCCCTCTCCGACGTCATGGGCACCGGCCACCACGCCGCCCTCGGCGCGGGCGTCCGCCCCGGCTCCACCGTCGCCGTCGTCGGCGACGGCGCCGTCGGCCTCTGCGGCGTCCTCGCCGCCCGCCGCCTGGGCGCCGAGCGGATCATCGCGCTGGGCCGCCACCCCGCCCGTACCGACATCGCCCGCCTCTTCGGCGCCACCGACGTCGTCGCCGAGCGCGGCGAGGCCGCCGAGGCCGCCGTCCGCGAACTCACCGGCGGCCACGGCGCCCACGGCGTCATCGAGGCCGTCGGCACCGAGCAGTCCATGCGCACCGCCGTGAACATCGCCCGCGACGGCGGCTCCGTCGGCTACGTCGGCGTCCCGCACGGCTCCGGCACCGGCCTCGACCTCTCCGTCATGTTCGACCGCAACATCGCCCTGCGCGGCGGCGTCGCCCCCGTCCGCGCCTACCTGCCCGAACTCCTCGCCGACGTCCTCGACGGCACGCTCGACCCGTCCCCGGTCTTCGACCTGACCGTGGACCTCGACGGCGTCCCCGACGGCTACCGGGCCATGGACGAACGCACCGCCCTCAAGGTCCTCGTCAGGCCCTGAGCCAGGCCGCCCGGTCCGCGCCCGCCACCCCCGGCGGGCGCGACCAGCCCGCCGGGCCGCCCTCGTACGCCACCGGCGACACCGCGTGCCGCAGCCGTCCGAGCGGCCCGTCCGACTCCGCGACGTACCGCCCGGGGTCGTACCGGGGCAGGCCGTGCGCCAGCCAGTGCCCGGTGCGCGCCAGCGACAGCCGGACCAGCCGCCCGCCGCCGTCCCGCTCCCGCTCGGTCAGCGACCGCAGCACCGCCGCCGCCAGCAGGTACCCCGTGCCGTGGTCCAGCGCCTGCGCGGGCAGCGCCCCCGGCTCCTCCTCCGACCCCTCCGTCACCGCGATCCCGGTCGCCGCCTGCACCAGGCTGTCGAAGCCCCGCCGCCCGCCCCAGGGCCCGTGGTCGCCCCAGGCCGACAGCCGGGCCGTCACCAGCCCCGGCCGCTCCAGCCCGTACCGCTCCAGCGCCCCCGGCCGGTAGCCGGTCACCAGCACGTCCGCCGCGTCCAGCAGCTCGTCGAAGCTCCGCCGGTCCGACGGCCGGTCCAGGTCCAGGGCCGCCGTCCGCTTCCCCACGTCCCCGTCCGCGTGCTGGTCCGCCAGCTCCGGGCGGCCCGGCGGGTCGATCCGCAGCACGTCCGCGCCGAGCAGCGCCAGCGTCCGGGTCGCCACCGGGCCCGCGATCACCCGGGTCAGGTCCAGGACCCGCGGCGGCCCGCCGGCCCGGCGCCGGGCCGGCGCGTCGTCGACCCGCTCCCGGGTGAGCAGCGGGCGCGCCGCGACCTCCCGGCCCTGCGGGTGGGCGGCCCACGCGGCGGGCGTCCGCACCGCCACCGCCAGGCCCCCGGCCGCGTACACCGCCTCCTCCACCTCGGCGGCGGTGCGGGCGCCGACCGCCTCCGCCACCGCCTTTGCCGACCCGTCGGCGTCCAGCGCCGCCAGCAGGGCCGCCCGGTGGTGCGGATAGTTGGCGTGGGTGCGGACCCAGCCGTCGGCCGCCCGCCAGAACCGCGACAGCGGCGCGAAGCTCACCGGCGCCCGCCCGTCCATCCGCAGGTGCCGCTCGCTCACGAAGGCGGTGGCGACGGCCCCGTCGTCCACCCGCACGGGCCCCGCCGCCCCCGCGTGCTCCACCGCCGCGAGCCCGCAGACCGCGACCGTCGCCCGCGCCAGGTCCATCACCGGCAGCCGCGCGGGCAGCAGCCCGGACACCCCGCCGTACTCGACCCGGTCCACCAGGGCGGGATCGCCGCCCAGCGCCGCCCACAACGACTCCGTACCGCTCCGCACCGTGCACTCCATGCCCGCACTATGGCACCCGGTGCCACCCCCGGGCACGCGAAAGGCCCCGGTGCGGCACGCCGCACCGGGGCCCTCGCGTCGGGTCAGGCCGTCATCAGCGGCGGACGGCCTCCAGCGCGTCCACCAGACCGGCCCCGTAGAAGCCGTTCTTCTGCTTGCCGCCCTCGCAGACGGCGTCGATCGTGCCGTCGCCCTCGATGTCGTACGGGTTGGTGCAGGCGTGCTCGTCGGCCTGCGCGTACAGCAGCGCCTTCAGCGAGGCCGGGCTCGCCTTCGGGTGCGTCGACTTCAGCAGCGCCAGCACACCGGCGGCGTGCGGCGACGCCATCGACGTGCCGGCCTTGTAGTTGTAGCCGCCGTTGACCGTGGTCGACAGGATCAGACCGTTGGTCGCCGGGGCGTCCGGGGTCTGGTAGGCCGTGCGGTCGCCGCCGGGGGCGGAGACGTCGATGACCCCGCGGCCGTAGTTCGAGTACGAGGCCTTCAGGCCCTTCGCGCCGGTCGCGGAGACCGTCACGACGCCCGGCAGCATCGCCGGGTAGTCCACGCACTTCTTCGGGTCGATGACCCGGTCGCCCGGAGTGGTGTCGTTCGGGCTGGAGTTGTCCAGGATGGAGTCGGCCGCCAGGTCGAACTTGGAGTTGCCGGCCGCGGCCACGTTGACCGTGCCCTTCTTCTCCGCGTACCGGGTCGCCCGGGTGACCGCCTCGACGAGGGCCTTCTGGTCCGCGTCGTTCTTGCAGGCGAACATCCACGGGTCGGTGTAGTAGCTGTTGTTCGTGATGTCGATGTCGTTC
This sequence comes from Streptomyces termitum, assembly GCF_014650175.1. Classification (GTDB taxonomy): domain Bacteria; phylum Actinomycetota; class Actinomycetes; order Streptomycetales; family Streptomycetaceae; genus Streptomyces; species Streptomyces termitum. The sequence goes on along the minus strand of NZ_BMUL01000006.1, from coordinate 32,268 downwards.
TCGGCGGCCCACATGAAGCCGCAGACCACGGCCTCGGTGTAGAAGAAGCCGTCCGGGGTGGACACCTTGATGCCGGCGAGCTTCACGCCCGGGGCGACACCGGTGACGCCGACGCCGTTCTTGGCCGCGCCGATCGTGCCGGCGACGTGGGTGCCGTGGTCCGACTCGCCCGGGTTGGGACGCCACGAACCGGGCGTGGTGTCCGGCACGCCGGAGACGCAGTTCGCGGACTTGCGGGCGTCGAAGTTCGGCGCCAGGTCCGGGTGGGTGTCGTCCACGCCGGTGTCGATGACGCCGACGGTGACCCGGCTGCTGCCGAGGGTCTTCTTGTGCGCCTTGTCGGCCTTGATGGCCGGCAGGTCCCACTGCAACGGCTCCAGCGGGTCCTGCTCGTCGGAGGCGTTCGCGGCGGCGGACAGCGCCTCGGCGGCCGTCAGCGCCTCGGCCGCGCCGCCGACGGAGTCGTCGCGCTGCGCGGAGAGCGGGGCGGTGCGCGTCGCACCCGCCGACACCACGCCGCGCGCCTTGCGTATCTGCTGGGCGAAGGCCGGGTTCTGCGAGTGGACGACCAGCACGCCTATGCGGTCGTAGTCGGCGACGACCTCGCCGCCCGCGGCCTTCACGGCCTTCTTCACCGCGGTCGCGGTGCCGCGGCCGTTCGCCACGTTCACGACGTAGGTGAGCTTCGCACCGCTCGTCGCGACGGCGGCGGACGCCGGGGCATCGCTCAGCTCCGCGGCGGAGGCGGCGCCGGAGGGAAGGAAGCCGAGCGAGGCGGTGAGCGCGAGACCAGCAGGCAGAGCGAGTACTCGGCCGCGCCTCGATCCCAGATGAGCCATGGGTTCTCCACATCATCCGTCTGTACTGCCCGGACGCGGGGTTGCGTCTGAGCAGGTGCATGACGGCCGAAGCTATCGCTGATCTTCCCTGGTCATCAATGAGTTGAGAAGACTTGATGAAGATTCGCGCGAAGATTCCCCGCCGGTGAACCGCTTCACATCCGGCCCCGTGCCGTTGAGCAGGGGAGGGGCGCCGGCCGGCGACCCCGTTTCCCGCACCCCCAGGTGAGGCCCCCATGACCATGCCGCCCGCCCCCGCGTCACCAGGAGAGACCGTGGCCACCGAAGTACCACCGCAGAGAAACGGCAGGGGGACCGACCCCGGTCCCGGCCCCTCCGGCACGGGGGCAGGCCCCGCCCCGGAGCGTTTCGTCGAGGTCCAGCGCGGCGAGGAGTTCGGCGAACTCCGCCGCACCTACCGCTCGTTCGCCTTCCCCCTGACGATCGCCTTCATCGCCTGGTACCTGCTCTACGTCCTGCTCTCCAACTACGCGGGCGGCTTCATGGCCATCCGCCTCTTCGGCCACATCAACGTGGCGCTCGTCCTGGGCCTCGGCCAGTTCGCCACCACCTTCCTCATCGCCTGGCTCTACTCCCGCCACGCCGCCCACCGCCTCGACCCCCGGGCCGAGGCCATCAAGGCCCGTATGGAGGGCGACGCATGACCATCCCCGCCGCCTCCGCCCTGCTCGCCGCCGACAGCGCCACCACCGAGCACCGGCCGCTGATCATCGCCCTCTTCGCCGCCTTCGTCCTCGCCACCCTCGGCATCACCATCTGGGCCGGCCGGCAGACCCGCAGCGCCGCCGACTTCTACGCCGGCGGCGGCCAGTTCACCGGCTTCCAGAACGGCCTCGCCATCTCCGGCGACTACATGTCCGCCGCGTCCTTCCTCGGCATCAGCGGCGCCATCGCCCTCTACGGCTACGACGGCTTCCTCTACTCCATCGGCTTCCTCGTCGCCTGGCTCGTCGCCCTCCTCCTGGTCGCCGAACCCCTGCGCAACTCCGGCCGGTTCACCATGGGCGACGTCCTCGCCTACCGGATGCGCCAGCGCCCCATCCGCACCGCCGCCGGCACCTCCACCATCGTCGTCTCGATCTTCTACCTGCTCGCCCAGATGGCCGGCGCGGGCGTCCTCGTCTCCCTGCTCCTCGGCATCACCAGCGACGGTGGCAAGATCGCCATCGTCGCCCTGGTCGGCGTCCTGATGATCGTCTACGTGACCATCGGCGGCATGAAGGGCACCACCTGGGTGCAGATGGTCAAGGCCGTCCTCCTCATCGCGGGCACCCTGCTCATCACCTTCCTCATCCTGCTCAAGTTCGACTTCAACCTCTCCGACCTGCTCGGCGCCGCCGCCACCAACAGCGGCAAGGGCGACGCCTTCCTGGAGCCCGGCCTCAAGTACGGCGTCTCCGAGGTCTCCAAGCTCGACTTCCTCTCCCTCGGCATCGCCCTGGTCCTCGGCACCGCCGGCCTGCCGCACATCCTCATCCGCTTCTACACGGTGCCCACCGCCAAGGCCGCCCGGAAGTCGGTCAACTGGGCCATCGGCATCATCGGCGCCTTCTACCTGATGACCATCGTCCTCGGCTTCGGCGCCGCCGCCCTGCTCAGCGGCGACACCATCAAGGCGTCCAACAAGGCGGGCAACACGGCGGCCCCGCTGACTGCCCTGGAGGTCGGCGGCGGCGCCGGCTCCACCGGCGGATCGATCCTCCTCGCCGTCATCTCCGCGGTCGCCTTCGCCACCATCCTCGCCGTGGTCGCCGGCCTGACCCTGGCCTCCTCCTCGTCCTTCGCCCACGACATCTACGCCAATGTGATCAAGCGCGGGAAGGCCACCGAGAAGCAGGAGATGAAGGCCGCCCGCTGGGCCACCGTCCTCATCGGCATCGTCTCGATCGCGCTCGGCGCCCTCGCCCGCGACCTCAACGTCGCGGGGCTGGTCGCCCTCGCCTTCGCGGTCGCCGCCTCGGCCAACCTGCCGACGATCCTCTACTCCCTCTTCTGGAAGCGCTTCACCACCCAGGGCGCCCTCTGGTCCATCTACGGCGGCCTGATCTCCTCCGTCGTCCTCGTCGTCTTCTCCCCGGTGGTCTCCGGCGCCGCCTCCTCGATGATCAAGGACGTCGACTTCCACTGGTTCCCGCTGGAGAACCCCGGCCTGGTCTCCATCCCGCTCGGCTTCCTCCTCGGCTGGCTCGGCTCCCTCCTCTCCAAGGAGGAGCCCGACCCGGTCAAGTACGCCGAGCTGGAGGTCCGCTCCCTCACCGGCGTGGGTACCGCCGAGGCGGTCCGCCACTGACCGCAGCGCACCGGGCCGTATACGGTCCGCGACCGGACACCGGCCGCGTCGTAGAGTTCTACGACGCGGCCGGTGCCGTCCTCGTGACAATCGGGCCGTGCCCCCCGTCACAGGGGTCACGTACGCTCGAAGAGAAGAAGCCGAGAGCGGAAGAAACCGGAAGAAGGGGGAGGGGGCCCAGTGCTCATCGACACGTACGGGCGGGTCGCCACCGATCTGCGCGTCTCCCTCACCGACCGGTGCAACCTGCGCTGCACCTACTGCATGCCCGAGGAGGGCCTGCGGTGGCTGGCCAAGCCCGACCTCCTCACCGACGACGAGATCGTCCGGCTGATCCGCATCGCCGTCACCGAACTCGGCGTCACCGAGGTCCGCTTCACCGGCGGCGAACCGCTGCTCCGGCCCGGCCTCGTCGGGATCGTCGAGCGCTGCGCCGCCCTGGAGCCCCGCCCCCGGATGTCCCTGACGACCAACGGCATCGGACTCAAGCGCACCGCCACCGCCCTGAAGGCGGCCGGCCTGGACCGGGTCAACGTCTCGCTGGACACCCTGCGCCCCGACGTCTTCAAGACCCTCACCCGCCGCGACCGCCACCAGGACGTCCTCGACGGCATGGCCGCCGCCCGCGAGGCCGGCCTCACCCCCGTCAAGGTCAACGCCGTCCTGATGCCGGGACTCAACGAGGACGAGGCCCCCGACCTCCTCGCCTGGGCGATCGAGCAGGGGTACGAGCTCCGCTTCATCGAGCAGATGCCCCTCGACGCCCAGCACGGCTGGAAGCGCGACGGCATGATCACCGCCGGGGACATCCTGGAGTCCCTCCGCACCCGCTTCGACCTCGCCCCCGAGGGCGCCGGGGAGCGCGGCTCGGCCCCCGCCGAGCGGTGGACCGTCGACGGCGGACCGCACACGGTCGGCGTCATCGCCTCGGTCACCCGCCCGTTCTGCCGGGCCTGCGACAGGACCCGGCTCACCGCCGACGGCCAGGTCCGCACCTGCCTCTTCGCCACCGAGGAGACCGACCTGCGGGCCGCCCTCCGCTCCGACGCGGGGGACGAGGCCGTCGCGGAGCTGTGGCGGAAGGCGATGTGGGGCAAGAAGGCCGGCTCCGGCCTGGACGACCCCGGCTTCCTCCAGCCCGACCGCCCGATGTCGGCGATCGGCGGCTAGGAGCGGTCAGCCGCCGGTGCCGGTACCGTCGGCTTCGGCGGACTCCCACTCGGCGAGCGCGACGACGTCCTTCAGGAACCCCCGCACCCCCAGGAACTGGGAGAGGTGCTCGCGGTGCTCCTCGCAGGCCAGCCACGTCTTGCGCCGCTCCGGCGTGTGCAGCTTGGGGTTGTTCCACGCCAGCACCCACACGGCGGCGGCCCGGCAGCCCTTGGCGGAACAGATCGGCTTCTCGTCACTCACGGGACCCTGGATCACCGGAACATTGTCCAGCAACAGCGATGCCGAGCAGCCACGGGGGGAGCTGCCCGGCATCGGTCCGTCGCTCCGACGGGGGATGCGGAGCGCGTACGCAGTATGTCACGGCACCCGGGGGGAGGTGCACCAGAACTTCACGATTGATCTGAGCTTTTCTTGAGCTTCCCGACGGGGTCCTCACCACGTTCCGTGACCGGACGGCGGGACTCCGCACGGGGCCGCCGCTCAGGGGCGTTCCGCTCCGGATTCCGGTGCGGAGCCGTCCGCGCCGAGTGCCGGCCGCACCGGCGCCGGGACGAAGGTGGAGGGGAGCGAGGGCGCCGTCTCGCGGCCCGCGTTGGCGATCACCACCGCGATGTACGGCAGCAGCACGCCGAGCGCCAGCGTCACGATCGCCACGTGCCGTTCCACGTTCCACAGCACCGCCGTCGCGATCACCGAGACCGTCCGCACCGACATCGAGATGACGTACCGCCGCTGCCTGCCCCGGACGTCCTCCGCGAGTCCCTGCCGGGCCCCGGTGATCCGGAAGACCTCGGACCCGCCCCGCTTCCGCATCGTGTTCCACCACCCGCCGCTCGCGCCGGAACCTCCCCGGTCCGGACCTCGCCTCACGGTACGCCCCCGGCTCCCGGCCGACGAGGCCGGGGCACGGACGGCGGCGCCCGACATGCGCCGTATGGGCGAGGGGACGACACTGGGGCCATCGGCGCACGAGGAGGCGACTATGGGTTGGTTGTGGGCGATCATCGTGGGTTTCGTCCTCGGTCTGATCGCGAAGGCGATCCTGCCGGGGAAGCAGCAGATCCCCCTCTGGCTGACGACGATCTTCGGCATTCTCGGCAGCGTCCTCGGCAACGCCGTCGCGACCTGGCTCGGCGTCAACGACACCAAGGGCATCGACTGGACCCGGCACCTGCTCCAGATCATCGGTGCCGTGGCGGTGGTCGGCGTCGGAGACATGCTGTGGGTCTCCGTCAAGGGCAACCGGCAACGCGGCTGACCCCGGATACGCCGGAGGCCCGGTACGGCGGACCGCCGTACCGGGCCTCCGGCGCGCTCGTGCGAAGACGCGCGCCGGCTAGCCGGCGAACTCGATCGCCGCCAGGTTCTTCTTGCCGCGCCGCAGCACCAGCCACCGGCCGTGCAGCAGCTCGTCCGCCCCGACGACGGCGTCCTCGGCGGTCACCTTCACGTTGTTCACGTAGGCGCCGCCCTCCTTCACCGTGCGGCGGGCCGCCGACTTGCTCGCGACCAGCCCGACCTCGGCGAACAGGTCCACCACCTGGCCCAGCTCGGTCACGCGCGCGTGCGGCAGCTCGGAGAGGGCGGCGGCCAGCGTCGGCCCGTCCAGCTCGGCCAGGTCGCCCTGCCCGAACAGCGCCCGGGAGGCGCCGATGACGGCCGCGCACTGCTCGGCGCCGTGCACCAGCGTGGTCAGCTCCTCCGCCAGCGCCCGCTGCGCGGCCCGCGCCTGCGGCCGCTCGGCGGTCTGCGCCTCCAGTTCCTCCAGCTCCTCGCGGGACTTGAAGGAGAGGATCCGCATGTAGGTGGAGATGTCCCGGTCGTCCACGTTCAGCCAGAACTGGTAGAACGCGTACGGGGTGGTCATCTCCGGGTCCAGCCAGACGGCGCCGCCCTCGGTCTTGCCGAACTTGGTGCCGTCCGCCTTGACCATCAGCGGCGTCGCCAGCGCGTGCGCCTCGGCGCCCGGCTCCAGGCGGTGGATCAGGTCCAGGCCCGCCACCAGGTTGCCCCACTGGTCGGAGCCGCCCTGCTGGAGCGTGCAGCCGTACCGCCGGTACAGCTCCAGGAAGTCCATGCCCTGGAGCAGCTGGTAGCTGAACTCGGTGTAGCTGATGCCCTGCTCGGACTCCAGGCGGCGGGCCACGGAGTCCTTGGTCAGCATCTTGTTGACCCGGAAGTGCTTGCCGATGTCCCGCAGGAACTCGATCGCCGACAGGCCGGCGGTCCAGTCCAGGTTGTTCACCATGACCGCCGCGTTCTCGCCCTCGAAGGACAGGAACGGCTCGATCTGCGAACGCAGCCGGGTCACCCAGTTCGCGACCGTCTCCGGGTCGTTCAGGGTGCGCTCGGCGGTCGGACGGGGGTCGCCGATCTGGCCGGTGGCCCCGCCGACCAGCGCCAGCGGCCGGTGCCCGGCCCGCTGGAGCCGGCGGACGGTGAGCACCTGCACCAGGTGGCCGACGTGGAGACTGGCCGCGGTCGGGTCGAAACCGCAATAGAAGGTGACGGGACCGTCCGCGAGCGCCTTGCGCAGGGCGTCCTCGTCGGTGGACTGGGCGAAGAGCCCGCGCCACTTCAGCTCGTCGACGATGTCCGTCACGGTCGTCAGTCTCCTTGGATAGATACGGGTGACAGCCCAGTCTAGGCGGGTCAGACGCCCTTGCTGACCGAGCTCATGTTGAAGTCGGGGACCCGCAGCGCGGGCATCGCGGCCCGGGTGAACCAGTCGCTCCACTCGCGCGGCAGGGTCCGCTCCGTCCGGCCCGCCTCGGTGGCCCGCGACAGCAGGTCCACCGGCGACTCGTTGAACCGGAAGTTGTTGACCTCGCCGACCACCTCGCCGTTCTCGACGAGGTAGACGCCGTCCCGGGTCAGGCCGGTCAGCAGCAGCGTCGCCGGATCCACCTCGCGGATGTACCACAGGCAGGTCAGCAGCAGCCCCCGCTCGGTGGACGCCACCATCTCCTCCAGGGAGCGCTCGCCGCCCCCGTCCAGGATCAGGTTCCCCGCCCCCGGCGCCACCGGCAGACCGGTGAGGCCCGCCGTGTGCCGGGTGGTGATCAGCCGGTCCAGGGCGCCCGCCCGCATCCACTCCACCGGGCCGACCGGCAGCCCGTTGTCGAAGACGGACTCCTCGTCGCCGGAGGCGTGCGCGATCACGAACGGCGCGGACTCCAGGCCCGGCTCGTACGGGTCGCTGCGCAGGGTCAGCGGCAGCGGGGAGAGGGTCTCCCCGATCCGGGTCCCGCCGCCGGGCCGGGAGAAGACCGTCCGGCCCTCCACCGCGTCCCGGGCCGCCGAGGACCACAGCTGGTAGATCAGCAGGTCGGCCACGGCCGTCGGCGGCAGCAGCGTCTCGTACCGCCCGGCCGGCAGCTCGATCCGGCGCTCCGCCCAGCCCAGCCGCACGGCCAGCTCCGCGTCGAGCGCCGCCGGGTCCACGTCCTTGAAGTCCCGGGTCGAGCGCCCCGCCCAGGCGGACCGGCTCCGGTCCGGGGACTTGGCGTTGAGCTCCAGGGTGCCGGTGGGCTGGTCGTGCCGCAGCCGCAGCCCGGTCGAGGTGCCCAGGTAGGTGGAGGTCAGCTCGTGGTTCGCGAAGCCGTACAGCTCCCGCCCGCCCGCCCGCGCGCGGGCGAACGCCTCGCCGAGCGCCGGCGCGAAGTCCGCGAAGACGGCGGAGGAGGTCTCCGCCGGGGCGTCGGTGAAGTCGGGGGACGACGGCACGCCGGTGACCAGCGGCTGCGCGTCCTCGGCGGGCCCGGCCGCCCGCGCCGCCGCCTCGGCGGCCCGCACCAGCGGCTCCAGGTCCCCGGCGGTCACCGCGGAGCGGGACACCACGCCGGAGGCGGTGCCCTCGGCGCCGTCCACGGTCGCGATCACGGTGAGGGTACGGCCCCGGGTCACGCCGTTCGTGGTGAGCGTGTTGCCCGCCCAGCGGAGGTTGGCCGAGGACTCCTCGTCGGCGATGACGACGCAGCCGTCCGCGCGGGACAGCTCCAGGGCCCGCTCGACGATCTCGTACGGCTTGCTCACCGGGCTCATCGACCGGCCTCCTGGGTGGTGTTGAGGATGTTGACGCCGCGGAAGAGGGCGGAGGGGCAGCCGTGGGAGACGGCCGCGACCTGGCCCGGCTGGGCCTTGCCGCAGTTGAAGGCGCCGCCGAGCACGTACGTCTGCGGGCCGCCGACCTGCTCCATCGAGCCCCAGAAGTCGGTGGTCGTCGCCTGGTACGCCACGTCCCGCAGCTGCCCGGCCAGCCGGCCGTTCTCGATGCGGAAGAAGCGCTGGCCGGTGAACTGGAAGTTGTACCGCTGCATGTCGATCGACCAGGACCGGTCGCCGACCACGTAGACGCCGCGCTCGACCCCGCCGATCAGGTCCTCCGTGGACAGGCCGCCCGGGTCCGGCCGGAGCGACACGTTCGCCATCCGCTGCACCGGCACATGGCCGGGGGAGTCCGCGTACGCGCAGCCGTTCGACCGGCCGAGGCCGGTGAGGCGCGCGATCCGCCGGTCCGTCTGGTAGCCGACGAGCGTGCCGTCCTTCACCAGGTCCCAGGACTGCGCCTCGACGCCCTCGTCGTCGTACCCGATGGTCGCCAGCCCGTGCTCCGCCGTGCGGTCGCCGGTCACGTTCATCACCGAGGAGCCGTACGCCAGCTTCCCCAGCTGGTCGAAGGTGGCGAAGGAGGTGCCCGCGTACGCCGCCTCGTAGCCCAGCGCCCGGTCCAGCTCGGTGGCGTGGCCGATCGACTCGTGGATCGTCAGCCACAGGTTCGACGGGTCCACGACCAGGTCGTACCGGCCCGCCTCGACGCTCGGCGCCCGCATCTTCTCCGCGAGCAGCCCCGGGATCTCCTCCAGCTCCCGGTCCCAGTCCCAGCCGGTCCCGGTCAGGTACTCCCAGCCCCGCCCGGCCGGCGGCGCGATCGTCCGCATCGAGTCGAACTCGCCGGTCGTCCCGTCCACGGCGACCGCCGTGAACTGCGGGTGGATCCGCACCCGCTGCTGGGTGGTGACGGTCCCCGCGGTGTCCGCGTAGAACTTGTTCTCGAAGACGGTCAGCAGCGACGCGTCCACGTGCGCCACCCCGTCGGCCCGCAGCAGCCGCGCCGACCAGTCGGCGAGCAGCGCGCCCTTCTCCTCGGCGGGCACCGTGAAGGGGTCGACCTCGTACGCCGACACCCACACCTTGTCGGCGTGCACCGGCTCCGCGGCCAGCTCCACCCGCTCGTCCGACCCGGCCGCCGCGATCACCCGCGCGGACAGCTTGGCCATGGCGACCGCCTGCGAGGCGACCTTCGCCGCCCCGTCCATGGTCAGGTCCACCCCGGAGGCGAAGCCCCAGGCCCCGCCGTGCACCACCCGCACCGCGTACCCGAGGTCGGTGGTGTCCGACGAACCCGCCGGCTTGGCGTCCCGCAGCCGCCACGCGGCACTGCGCACCCGCTCCAGGCGGAAGTCCGCGTGCTCGGCGCCGAGCGCCCGCGCCCGCGCGAGCGCCGCGTCGGCGAGCGCCCTCAGCGGAAGGGCCGTGAAGGCCGGATCGATGGAATGGGCCCCAGTTGGCACAGCTCTCTCCTGTCGTGTGGCACCGGTCGTCCCGATCATGTCGCGCTTTGGGCCGGGATGCCCAGGCAATTCTGTAGGGACCCGACAGTGGCATGCGGAAGCCACTGTCAGGGCCCGATTCCGCGGATCGCGGAACGGACCGATAGGTTTTCGGTGTACCAGACCGCTGATCGAAAGGGTGATCCGTTGAGCCGCTCGGTTCTCGTCACCGGAGGAAACCGGGGCATCGGCCTCGCCATCGCCCGCGCGTTCGCCGAGGCGGGCGACAAGGTCGCGTACACCCACCGTTCGGGCGAGCCCCCGGCCGAGCTCGCCGAGCTGGGCTGCCTCGCGGTCCGGTGCGACATCACCGACGCCGAGCAGGTGGAGCAGGCGTACAAGGAGATCGAGGAGAAGCACGGCCCGGTCGAGGTCCTCGTGGCCAACGCCGGCGTGACCCGCGACCAGCTCCTCATGCGCATGACCGAGGACGACTTCACCTCGGTCGTCGACACCAACCTCACCGGCACCTTCCGCGTCGTGAAGCGGGCCAACCGCGGCATGCTGCGCGCCAAGAAGGGCCGCGTCGTCCTCATCTCCTCGGTCGTCGGTCTGCTGGGCTCCGCGGGCCAGGCCAACTACGCCGCCTCCAAGGCCGGTCTGGTCGGCTTCGCCCGCTCCCTCGCCCGCGAGCTGGGCTCGCGGAACATCACCTTCAACGTCGTCGCCCCCGGCTTCGTCGACACCGACATGACCGCCGTGCTCACCGACGAGCAGCGCGCGGGCATCGTGTCCCAGGTCCCGCTCGGCCGCTACGCGCAGCCGGAGGAGATCGCCGCGGCCGTGAGGTTCCTGGCCTCCGACGACGCCTCGTACATCACTGGAGCCGTCATCCCGGTTGACGGCGGACTGGGAATGGGTCACTGATCACCATGGCTGGAATCCTCGAGGGCAAGAAGATCCTCATCACCGGTGTGCTGATGGAGTCCTCCATCGCCTTCCACACGGCGAAGCTGGCGCAGGAGCAGGGCGCGGAGATCATCCTCACCGCCTGGCCCCGGCCGACGCTGACCGAGCGCATCGCCAAGAAGCTGCCCCACCCGGAGAACGTGAAGGTCCTGGAGCTCGACGTCTCCAACGACGAGCACCTCGCCCGCCTGGAGGGCCAGGTCCGCGAGCACCTGGGCGACCGTCTCGACGGCGTCGTGCACTCCATCGGCTTCGCCCCGCAGGACGCCCTCGGCGGCAACTTCCTCAACACGCCGTTCGAGTCCGTCGCCACCGCGATGCACGTCTCGGCCTTCTCCCTGAAGTCCCTGACGATGGCGCTGCTGCCGCTGATGAGCGAGGGCGGCTCGGTCGTCGGCCTCACCTTCGACGCGAAGTTCGCCTGGCCGCAGTACGACTGGATGGGCCCGGCCAAGGCCGCCCTGGAGGCCACCAGCCGCTACATGGCCCGCGACCTGGGCAAGCAGAACATCCGCTGCAACCTGATCTCGGCGGGTCCGCTCGGCTCGATGGCCGCCAAGTCCATCCCGGGCTTCGGCGAGCTGGCCTCCGTCTGGGACAGCCGCTCCCCGCTGGAGTGGGAGCTCACCGACCCGGAGCCGGCCGGCCGCGGCGTCGTCGCGCTGCTCTCCGACTGGTTCCCGAAGACCACCGGCGAGATCATCCACGTCGACGGCGGTCTGCACGCGATCGGCGCCTGACCGCGCCCGCACCGCACCGGCAGGGGCCGGGTGCCCGGTCCTTCCCGGACCGGGCACCCGGCCCCGCGTCGTTCCCGCCCCTCCGGGACGCGCCCCGCCCCGAAGAACGCCCCCTCCGGTGCGCGCGCCCGCCCCGAAGAACGCCGCTCCCGGCGTGCCCCCGACCCGACGCCGCCGCTCCCGGACGCGTCCCCGATTCGAAGAATGCCGCGAACCACCGCAGACTGGTCGGAGCGTGTCGTGGTGTTCCGACGACTCACGGGGAGGAGGTACGGGCATGCGCGCGCTCCACCGCGGCTTCGCCGCCTACGCCTCGGTCGCCGCCCTGCTGACCGGCACCGCCGTCGCCGCGGAGGTCCACGCGGCGCCGCCCGCCGAGGAGGCCGCGGTACGGGCCCCGGCCGCCGGGGAACCGGAGGACTTCGGCGCCTCCTGCCAGACCCTCGTCGAGGGCTCCCGGGTCACGGCCCACTGCCGCAACCCCTACCCCCGCACCGACCGGATCCGGCTCCACGTCGAGTGCGCGCTCTGGTGGGACGTCGACAACGACAGCGCCCCCGTGGACGTCGGCCCCGCGGACTACGCCACCGTCTCCGGCCGCTGCTGGAAGCGGGTCGGCTCGGCGTGGATCACCCACGAACCGGTGACGGACCCCGGCCCGCCCGCGGCCGTCACTCCGGATCCGGCGCCGCGGCCCTGAGGCACATGAAGGGGTAGCCGGCCGCCTCCTCCGCCGCCCGCTCCGCGTCCCCGGTCCTGATGGCGTCCACCAGCCGCGCGTGGTCCATGTGGTTCTCCGGCCGCAGCACCCGCCCGACGTCGTCGCGCAGCCAGTCCCGCAGCAGGTCCCCGAGGTCCGCGTAGAGCTCGGTGAGGACGTCGTTGCCCGAGGCGGCGACCACCGCGTGGTGGAAGGCCGCGTCCGCGGTCACGAACCGCTCCGCGTCCCCCGACTCCCACGCCTCCTCGCGCCGCGCCAGCAGTGCGTCCAGCTGCTTGAGGTCCCGCTCGGAGCGCCGCCGCGCCGCGAACCGGGCCGCCGCCGACTCCAGGGTGGAGCGCAGCTCGGCCACGTGCCGGGGGTCGGAGCCGGCGAACCGGCGGTGCATCACCCCGGCCAGCTCGCTGGTGGCGGCCACATAGGTGCCGGAGCCCTGCCGGATGTCCAGCAGCCCGTTGTGGGCGAGGGCCCGGACGGCCTCGCGGACGGTGTTGCGGGCCACGCCCAGCTGCTCGACCAGTTCGGGTTCGGTCGGGATCCTGGATCCGACCGGCCATTCGCCGGAGGTGATCTGGTTCCGCAGCTCGGCGATCACCTGGTCGGTGAGACCGGTGCGCCGGGGGTGGCCGAGGGCCATGGTGGGTCCGCCTTCACGGGTGAGGGAGGGCAATCGGGACGTTCTGTGAGGATACGGAGCGGTGAGGTGACGAGTGGACGTCTTTTGTTCGAGATTGGACAACCAATCATCCCATGATTCTATGATGGCTCCATGTCAGACGAGCCGAAGACCCTCGACCCCACCGCCGCCCGGCCGCCCACCGCCGCGCCCCGGGCCCCGTCCGAGCCCGCGCCCGCCCCCGGCCGGGCCTCCCGCTGGGCCCTCGGCCTCGTCCCCGTCGGCCTCGTCCTCGCCGCCCTCAACCTGCGCCCCGCGATCACCAGCCTCGGCGCCCTCCTCGAAGAGGTCAGCGCCGACCTGCACATGAGCGGCACCGTCGCCGGCGTCCTCACCTCCGTGCCGCCCCTCTGCTTCGCGCTGTTCGGCGTCATGGCCCCCCGCCTCGCCCGCCGCTTCGGCCCCGCCGCCGTCGTCTGCGCCGGCATGGCCGCCATCTTCGCGGGCCTGCTGCTGCGCCCCTTCGCCACCGGCACCGCGGCCTTCCTCGCCGCCAGCGCCCTCGCCCTCATGGGCATCGCCGTCAGCAACGTCCTCATGCCGGTGCTGGTCAAGCGGTACTTCCCCGACCGCATCGGCAGCATGACCGGGCTGTACTCCATGGCGCTGGCCCTCGGCACCTCGCTCGCCGCCGCCCTCACCGTGCCCGTCACCGACTCCCTCGGCGGCGACTGGCGGCTCGGCCTCGGCGTCTGGGCGGTGCTCGCCGCCTTCGCCGTCCTGCCCTGGCTTCCGCTCGTCAGGGACCGCGCGGGCACGCCGCGCACCGAGACCGGCCCGGTGACCGCCGCCCCGGCCGCCGAGGCCCCGGTCCGCCCGATGGTCCGCAGCCGCACCGCCTGGGCCCTGGCCTGCTTCTTCGGCCTCCAGGCCACCGGCGCCTACATCACCATGGGCTGGATGCCGCAGATCTTCCGCGACGCTGGCGTCCCCGCCTCCACCGCCGGCGTGCTGCTCGCGGTCACCATGGCCATGGGCGTCCCGCTCGCCTTCGTCATCCCCCGGCTCGCCGGCCGGATGCGCCACCAGGGCCCGATCGTCATCGCCCTCGGCAGCTGCGGCCTCATCGGCTACACCGGCCTCCTCCTCGCCCCGTCCGGCGGCGCCTGGGTCTGGGCCATCCTCCTCGGCGTCTCCAACTGCTCCTTCCCGCTCGCCCTCACCATGATCGGCCTGCGCTCGCGCACCGGCGCGGGCGTCGTCCGGCTCTCCGCCTTCGCGCAGAGCGTCGGCTACCTGATCTCCATCCCCGGCCCGCTCCTGGTCGGCGTGCTCTACCAGCACACCGGCGGCTGGAACGTGCCGATCGCCCTCATGGGCGGCCTGCTCGTGCCGCAGATCGTCGTGGGCTTCCTCGCCGGACGCGACCGGACGGTCGAGGACGAGGGCTGAGAGCCGGGGACCGGGGCCGGGATGCGAGACTGGGCCCATGCCCGTTCTCGAACCCAATCCCCAGGGCGGCCAGAAGAAGCTGCTCATCGTGCTCGGCGCGATGCTCGGCATCACGGTCGTCATCGCCGTCATCGCCAGCTTCGCCTCCCCGTGAACCAGGGCCCCACCGAGCCGGTGAGCCACCGCCCCGGCGCCCCGCCGACCCGGTGATTCCGCGCCGCCGCGCCCCCGCGCCACCGGGAAGCCGACTCCCCGCCCACGCCTCCAGGGGTAGGGCCTGCCCCCCTGTCCCCTAGGGGACGGCCTCAGGGGTGAGTGGGTGGACCGCCGGATGGGCCGCACCGTCCGCGCTCCCTACGGTGGAGACACGCCGCGATCCACGCGGCTCCACCACCACTCCACGGAGGCGGCCATGACGGCCCTCACCCGCACCGGCGACCGGACCGCGCCCGCCGGCGTCGACACCCGGCTGCCCTGGTGGGCCCTCGCCCTCCCGGTCGCCGCCTTCACCTTCCTGCTCCTGCTGGTCACCGGAGCCGACGGCGCCGCCGCGACCGGCGGGGCCCCCGGGATGGGAGAGCTCCTCCAGCGGATCGGGCAAACCCTCACTCTCTGAGTCAGGACGGGCCGTTCCGTGCCAAGCTGTTGACCATGAGCGTCGAAACTTCCCGCAGGATCGTGCTCCTCCGGCACGCGAAGGCCGACTGGGGCCAGGAGTCCGACCACGAGCGCCCGCTCGCCGACCGGGGCCGCCAGGACGCCCCCGTGGCCGGCCGCCGCCTCGCCGACGCCGGCATCGGCTTCGACCTGGCCCTCTGCTCCACCGCGACCCGCACCCGCGAGACCTGGAAGCTCGCCGTCCAGGAACTGCCCGAGCGCCCCAGGACCGTCTACGAGGACCGGATGTACGAGGCGTCCCTCGGCGAACTGATCGCGCTCGTCAACGAGGTCCCGGACGAGGTCCGCGACCTCCTCCTCGTCGGCCACAACCCCGGCATGCACGCGATGGCCGACGCCCTCGCCGGAGAGGCCGAGGACGACCTCCTCGCCCGGATGAACCGCAGCGGCTTCCCGACCGCCGCCTACGCCGTCCTCGCCTTCGGCGGCTCCTGGAAGGACGTCGAGCACGGCACCGGTCGCCTCACCGACTTCTGGGCCCCGCACTCCTGACCCACCCGCCCCGGTCCCGTACATACCCGTACACACCCGTACACGAGGACACCCGTACACCCGTACGCGAAGGGGCCCGGCCGCCACCGAGGCGACCGGGCCCACCACCCGTACGAGACCGGGCCCCGCCACCCGTACGAGAAGGGCGCGAGGGACCGCTCAGTGCGGCGCCGGCTCCGCGCCGTCCTCCCGGCCGTCCGCCGCCTCGACCTCCTCGCGGGTGATCCCCAGCAGGTAGAGGACCGTGTCGAGGAAGGGCACGTTGACCGCCGTGTGGGCCGCCTCGCGCACCACCGGCTTGGCGTTGAACGCCACCCCGAGGCCCGCCGCGTTCAGCATGTCCAGGTCGTTGGCGCCGTCGCCGATCGCGACCGTCTGGGCCAGCGGCACCCCGGCCTCCTCCGCGAACCGGCGCAGCAGCCGCGCCTTGCCCGCCCGGTCCACGATCTCGCCCGTCACCCGCCCGGTGAGCCGCCCGTCCACGATCTCCAGGGTGTTCGCCTGGGCGAAGTCGAGCCCGAGGCGCTCCTTCAGGTCGTCGGTGACCTGAGTGAACCCGCCGGAGACCACGCCCACCTGGTAGCCGAGCCGCTTGAGGGTCCGGATCAGGGTCCGCGCCCCCGGCGTCAGCCGCACCTCGGACCGCACCTTGTCCACCACGGACGCGTCCAGGCCCTCCAGGAGAGCCACCCGCGCGTGCAGCGACTGCTCGAAGTCCAGCTCGCCCCGCATCGCCGCCGCCGTCACCTCGGCGACCCGGTCCTCGCACCCCGCGTGCGCCGCGAACAGCTCGATGACCTCGTCCTGGATCAGCGTCGAGTCCACGTCCATCACGACCAGCCGCTGCGCCCGGCGGTGCAGCCCGGCGGAGACCACGGCCACGTCCACGCCGATCGTGTGCGACTCGGTGGCCAGCGCCGTCCGCAGCACCTCGGTCGCACAGCCCGAGACGGCGAACTCGACCGCCGTCACCGGATACTTCGCCAGCCGGAAGATACGGTCGATGTTGCCGCCCGCCCCGGCGATCCTGGCCGCTATGGCCGCCGTCTGCTCCGCCGTCAGCGGGTGCCCGAGCACGGTCACGTGCGAGCGGCCCTCGCCGCGCGGCCGGTTGTCACCGGTGCCCGAGATGATCTCGGCCTGGAGCTTCAGGGACTCGGCCCAGCTGTGCACGGTGGCCCGCAGCTCGCCGGGCGGGGCGACGGTGGGCTCGGTGACGAGCGCGCACAGCACGAGCCGGCCGCGCGAGACGACCTGCTCGATGTCCACGACGTCGACGGAGAAGGCGGCCAGGGTGTCGAACAGGCCGGCGGTGATCCCGGGGCGGTCCTTCCCGAAGATCTTGACGAGAAGCGTGGGCACGTCCGCGGCGGGAACGGTGGGCACGGCGGGAACGTCCGGTGTCTGCGATGCGCTCATGGTGCTCCCACCGTATCGGGCACCCGACGCCGCCCGGCGGCCCGTCCCGCGTACCGGACACCCGTCCGGACGCACCCGTGCACGGGCTCCGCGCGGACCCCGTCCGCCCCCGCCCCCGGTGCTTCCCGAGCACTTCACACCGCCCGACTTCCGGATCGGGGACCCGGCCTGAAATAGTTCCCCAGGATGATTCGCCATCCCTGGCCCCCACGGGGGTGCAACGGGGGACACACAGTGGGGCATGGAGTGCCAGAACTCGTACTCGAATTGAACGGCAGGACCTGGACGCTGGAGCCGTCCCGGTCGTACACCCTGGGGCGCGACCCGCAGGGCGATCTGGTCATCGACGACGCCAGGGTCTCCTGGCGGCACGCGACCATCAGCTGGAACGGCCGGAGCTGGGTCATGGAGGACCACGGCTCCACCAACGGCTCCTTCGTCGGGGGACAGCGGATCCAGCAGCTGGAGGTCGGCCCCGGCACGACCGTCCACCTGGGCAACCCGACCGACGGACCGCGGCTGAACCTCGCCGCACCGGCCGGCGCCCCGGCGGCACAGCAGGCCGCACCGCAGGCCCAGGCCCACGCGCCGCAGGCCCACGTCCCGCAGGGCGCTCCGGCGCAGGCCGACTGGGCCGCCCAGGCCCCCGCACAGCAGGGCGGCTGGCAGCAGCCCGGCCCGCAGCAGGGCCACGCGGGACAGGCCCCGTCGCAGGTGCCCCACCAGGGCCACCCGGCGCAGCCGCCGGTCCAGCAGGACCAGGGCCAGGCCCGGCCCGGCGCCGCCGCGGGGGCGTCGTCGGCCTACTCCGACCGCAGCCCGACCACCTTCCACCAGCTGGCCCTCGGCCACGTGATGCGGATCGGCCGCGCGCTGGAGAACCAGCTGGTCGTCTCCGACCTCCAGGTCTCGCGCCACCACGCCGAGTTCCACGTCACGCCCGACGGCCGCATGGAGATCCGCGACCTCGGCTCGCACAACGGCACCTACGTCAACGGCCAGCCGATCCCGAAGGGCGGCACCGCCCTCCTCGGCCCGTCCGACATCGTCGGCGTCGGCCACTCGACCTTCCGGATCGTCGGCGGCCAGCTCGAAGAGTTCGTCGACACCGGCTCGGTCTCCTTCTCGGCCCGCCACCTCACCGTCACGGTCGACGGCGGCAAGCAGATCCTCAAGGACGTCACCTTCGGCGTCCCGGAGAAGTCGCTCATCGGCGTCATCGGCCCCTCCGGCTCCGGCAAGTCGACCCTCCTCAAGGCGCTCACCGGCTACCGGCCCGCCAACGAGGGCGACGTCCTCTACGACAACCGCAGCCTCTACAAGCAGTTCGCCGAGCTGCGCCAGCGCATCGGCCTGGTCCCGCAGGACGACATCCTGCACAAGGAGCTGACCGTCCAGAAGGCGCTCCGGTACGCGGCCAAGCTCCGCTTCCCCGGTGACACCGCCACCGCCGAGCGCGAGGCCCGCATCGACGAGGTGCTGCGCGAGCTCAAGCTGGACATCCACAAGGAGAAGAAGGTCACCTCCCTCTCCGGCGGCCAGCGCAAGCGCGTCTCCGTCGCCCTGGAGCTGCTGACCAAGCCCTCGCTGATCTTCCTGGACGAGCCGACCTCCGGCCTCGACCCGGGCATGGACCGCGACGTCATGCAGCTGCTCCGCGGCCTCGCCGACGACGGCCGCACCGTCCTCGTCGTCACCCACTCGGTGGCCGAGCTGGCGCTCTGCGACAAGCTCCTGGTGATGGCGCCCGGCGGCTCGGTGGCCTACTTCGGCCCGCCGGACGAGGCGCTGAACTTCTTCGGCTACTCGACCTGGGCCGACGTCTTCTCCGCCTTCGAGAACTACCGCGACTACGACTGGGCCGGCCGCTGGAAGGGCTCGCAGCACTACCAGCTGTACGCCGCCGACATCGACGCCGTCGCCGCGCAGCCGGTCCAGATGCCGCAGCAGGCGATGTCCCGCCCGCCCAAGCCGCAGGGCTGGGGCTCCCAGCTGTGGACCCTGATCCGCCGCTACACCTCGGTGATCGTCTCCGACAAGGGCTTCCTCGCCCTCATGGTGATCCTCCCGGCGGTCATCGGCTCGGTCTCGGTCGTCATCCCCTCCGACTTCGGCCTGGCCCCGCCCACGCCGCCGTCCCGGTTCAACGGCGACGCCGGCATCATCATGCTGATCCTCACGGTCGGCATGTGCTTCTCCGGCGCGGCCAACTCGGTCCGAGAGCTGATCAAGGAACGGGTCATCTACGAGCGGGAGCGCGCCACCGGCCTGTCCCGCTCGGCGTACCTGATGTCGAAGGTGATCGTCCTCGGCGTCATCACGGCCTTCCAAGGCGTCATCCTCTGCGTCATCGGCTTCGCCATCCGCGACCTGCCCGCCGAGGGCCTGATCATGCCGCCCGCCGTCGAGCTGTGCCTCGTCGTCATCGCGCTCGGCTTCACCTCGATGATGGTCGGCCTGGTCATCTCCTCGCTGGTGAAGACCGCCGAGAAGACCATGCCGCTGCTGGTCATGTTCGCGATCGTCCAGGTCGTCTTCACCGGCATCCTCTTCAAGGTGTTCGGCTCGCCCGGCCTGGAGCAGTTCGCCTGGCTGATGCCCTCCCGCTGGGCCATCGCCGGTGCCGGCACCACCCTCGACCTGGCCCACCTGATGGCGCCGTGGGACCCGAAGAACCCCACGGACCTGGACCCGCTGTGGGAGCACAGCGCCGGCCAGTGGGGCATCAACGTCGGCGTACTGCTGCTGATGGCCACGGTCCTCGGCTTCGTCGTCGTCCGGCTGCTGCGCCGCCACGAGCCCGAGGTCATGCGCAAGTAACGGCCCCGAGCGCGTACGCGAGGAGGGCGGCACCCCGCACAGGGTGCCGCCCTTCCGCGTTCCCGGGCCCGGCGGGGGCGGGGCTCAGTACGCGCTGTTGACGTTGTCGATCGAGCCGTAGCGGTCGGCCGCGTAGTTGGCCGAGGCGACGATGTTGGCGACCGGGTCGTACTGGTCGAACTTGGTGCCCGGCACGTGGTACGCCTTGAAGGTCGGGTAGATGATCTGGAGCAGGCCCTTGGACGGGACGCCGTTGCGGGCGTTGATGTCCCAGTTGTTGATCGCGAGCGGGTTGCCGCTGGACTCGCGCATGATGTTCTTGTGCAGGCCGTGGTAGCTGCCCGGGATGTCGTTCTTGTCCATGATGAACAGCGCCTCGCGGATCCAGCCGTCGAGGTTGTTCGAGAAGATCGGCGCACGGGTCGTGGAGCGGCTCGCGGCCGCCTTCGTGGAGCTCCGCTTCTTCGCCGAGGTCTTCGCCTTCGCCTCGGCCCGCGCGGCGCGCTCACGGGCGTCCGCCTTCGCCTTGGCGGCGGCCTTCGTCTTCGCCGCCTTCTCCTTCGCCTGAGCGGCGGCCTGCGCCTTGGCGCGCGTCTCCGCGTCCTGCTTGGCCTTCAGGCCCAGCGCGGTGTGCTGGTCGCCGAGGCTCGCGGCCAGCGCCTTCGTCTGAGGGTCGCCCGCGTCGTACCCCCACGCCACCTTCTGGTTCGCGGTCAGCGCCTGCGGCTCGACCTCGGTCGAGCCCTGGCCGCCGGTGGCGAGCGAGAGGGTCAGGGCCGCGGCGCCCAGAGCGGCGACACCGGCGATCGTGGCCTTGTGGGTCTTCTTCAGACCACGACTGTGGCCAGGGGTGTTCTGAGACATGCAGGACTACCTCTTCGGATCGCTGGGGGTCGCTGGGCCGGGGCGGCGCTGCGCCTGCTCGGCGGCGACGGGGGCAATTCTTAGCGGCAGCAAAATTGCGTGGCAAAGGGGTGACGTACGAAGCCGGATAGTGGACCCGGCCCCTGCACCCCTGCCCGACAGTTGGCAACAAGTCCAGTTCGTCCCGGCAGGAAACGCCCCATAAACCTCCACTAGCCCGCTTCGTAAGTGATCTGCGCCCTATGTGGCGGCTCACACGTCGACCCCGCTGGAATTACTCCGGGTTGCGCAAGCAATTCACACAGTGAGCCTTCTCCTCCCCGAGGAGGACGAACTCCCGCCCGCCCCTCGTCCTCCGGGCCCGCCCCCGCTCCGCCCCCGGTCCGGCCCCGCCCGGCCCCGTCCTCCCGGAACGGGCGTGCACGCGCGTACGCACGTACGCGCGCGTGCTCCCCTTTCCTCCCTCCGGGCCCGGCGCCCCTCCGGGACCGGTCCGAGGCGGGAGGGGGGTACTTCGACCTAGGTCCCGCGCCCCGCCCCACCGCCGTCCACAGCCCCATCCGGAGGGCCGTACCCCGCCGGTACGGTGAGGACATGAGCCACCGACCCGGCTCCGGCCTCGCCGCCGTGAGCACCGCCCTCCTCGCGATGAGCAGGCGGATGGAGGTCCGCGACGTCCTCAGGACGATCGTCGCCTCCGCCCGCGAACTGCTCGACGCCGAGTACGCGGCCCTGGGCGTCCCCGACGACCACGGCGGCTTCGCCCAGTTCGTCGTCGACGGCGTCACCGACGCGCAGTGGAAGGCCATCGGCCCGCTGCCCCGGCAGCACGGCGTCCTGGCCGCGATGCTCCACCGGGCCGAGCCCGAGCGGCTCGCCGACGTCCGCGCGGACCCCCGCTTCGGCGGCTGGCCCGAGGCCCATCCCGACCTCTCCGACTTCCTGGGCCTCCCGATCCGCGACGGCGACGAGACCCTCGGCGCCCTCTTCCTCGCCAACAAGCGCTGCCCCAAGCCCGAGGGGAGCTGCGGCTTCACCGCCGAGGACGAGGAACTGCTCGGCATCCTCGCCCAGCACGCCGCCATCGCCCTCACCAACGCCCGGCTGTACGAGCGCAGCCGCGAGCTGACCATCGCCGAGGAGCGCTCCCGGCTCGCCCACGAGCTGCACGACGCCGTCAGCCAGAAGCTCTTCTCCCTCCGGCTCACCGCCCAGGCCGCCGCCGCCCTCGTCGACCGCGACCCGGCCCGCGCCAAGGGCGAGCTCCAGCAGGTCGCCTACCTTGCCGCCGAGGCCGCCGACGAGCTGCGGGCCGCCGTCGTCGAGCTCCGCCCGGCCGCCCTCGACGAGGACGGCCTGGTCCACACCCTGCGCACCCAGATCCAGGTCCTCGACCGGGCCCACGCCGCCCGCGTCGTCTTCGACAGTCCCGGTGTACGGGCCCTGCCCGCAGCCCAGGAGGAGGCCGTCCTCCGGGTCGCCCAGGAGGCCCTGCACAACGCCCTGCGGCACTCCGGCGCCGGACTCGTCACCGTCACCCTCGCCCGGCACGGCCAGGGCGCCCGGCTCACCGTCGCCGACGACGGCCGCGGCTTCGACCCCGGGCGGGTCCACAGCGCCGGCCGCCACCTCGGCCTGGTCTCCATGCGGGACCGCGCCGCGGGCGTCGGCGGCGCCCTCACCGTGACCTCCGCACCCGGCGAGGGCACCACGATCGACATGGAGGTCCCCGGTGGCTGACAAGCCCATCCGCGTGCTCCTGGTCGACGACCACCAGGTCGTCCGCCGCGGCCTGCGCACCTTCCTGGAGGTGCAGGACGACATAGCCGTCGTCGGCGAGGCGGCCGACGGCGCCGAGGGCGTCGCCCGCGCCGAGGAGCTCCGCCCCGACGTCGTCCTCATGGACATCAAGATGCCCGGCACCGACGGCATCGAGGCCCTGCGGCGGCTGCGCGCCCTCGACAACCCGGCGCGGGTCCTCATCGTCACCAGCTTCACCGAGCAGCGCACCGTCGTCCCCGCCCTGCGCGCCGGCGCCTCCGGGTACGTCTACAAGGACATCGACCCCGACGCCCTCGCCGGGGCCATCCGCGCGGTCCACGCCGGGCACGTCCTGCTCCAGCCGGAGGTCGCGGGCGCCCTCCTCGCCCAGGACGACGCCCAGGGCGGCACGGGCCGGGGCACCACCCTCACCGAGCGCGAGCGGGAGGTCCTCGGCCTCATCGCCGACGGGCGCTCCAACCGCGAGATCGCCCGCGCCCTCGTCCTCTCCGAGAAGACGGTCAAGACGCACGTCTCGAACATCCTCATGAAACTCGACCTGGCCGACCGCACCCAGGCCGCGCTCTGGGCGGTCCGGAACGGCCTCACCGGCTGACGCGCCCCCCGAACACGCCGGGCGCACGACCGTTCAATACGTCATACCGTCGGGTGTATGTCCCCCGTTCGGCGCAACCTCAAGGGGGGAGCGGCGTTCTCCAGGGCGTGCTGCGGCGGACCGGCCGCAGCGGGACCAGGAGGAAGTACCAAGTGAAGAACCTCAAGAAGGCCGCCGCCCTCACCATGGTCGCCGGTGGCATCGTCGCCGCCGGCGCGGGTGTCGCCTCCGCCCACGGCGCCGAGGCCACCGGCAAGGCCCTCAACTCCCCGGGCGTCGCCTCCGGCAACCTCGTACAGGTCCCGGTCCACGTCCCCGTGAACGTCTCCGGCAACACGGTCAACGTGATCGGCCTGCTCAACCCCGCCTTCGGCAACGGCGCCGTCAACGGCTGACCCGCGCACCCCTCCCGGCCCCCGGCGTCCCCTCCGGGGGCCGACCCCTTCCCGGCCCCGGCGCGGCAGCCCTCGCACCGCGCGCACCCCGCGCCGCGGGGCCCTTCTGCCTCCCGCGTCCCTCGCACCGCGCGGCGCCGGGGCGCCTCCCGGGGTCCGGCCCGCCGCGCCGGACCCCGACCACCGACCGGAAGCGTCCCCGCCCGCTCAGCCCTTGCTCAGAACCCCCGCCCGCGCTCCCGTTCCTCCACGTACGCGTTGTACGCGGCGACCTGGGCCCGCCGGGCCACCCGCTCCACCGGCGCCAGCGCGGCACCCCGCGCCGCGATCTCCGAAGAGGTGACCGCGCCGCCGTGGCCGCCGCCGTACGCCAGCTCCACCAGGAGGCCGATCCGCCGGGCCAGCTCCAGGACCCGCACCGCGCGCGGCGGGTAGCCGGGGGCCAGGACCTCGCCGCCCGCCTCCGACCGCGCCCGGTAGGCGTCCCGCGCCGCCTCCGCCGCCGGGCCCGACGCGGCCACGTCCAACCGGGTGAGCGCCGCCGTCGCCTCCCGCAGCGCCTCCGCCAGCTCGCGCTCCGCCTCGCCCAGCGAGGGCACGTCCGCCGGCGGCGCCTCCCGCACGGCCAGGCAGCGCCACACCACCTCCACGTGCACGTCCCCCGCGGGCCCCGCCTCCGAGACCTCCGGCACCAGCCCGTACGGCGCGCCGAAGCCGACCGCGGCCTCCGCCGCGTCCAGCGCCCGCGCGTTGAACTCCGGCGGCCCGCTCAGCCCCAGCGGATGCCCCGGCGCGGGCAGCGCGACCCGCCACCCGGTCACCCCGAGCCGCCGCAGCCGCCCCAGCGCCAGCGTCAGCCCCACCGGCCCCGCCTCACCCGGCAGCCCCACCACCCGGTGCGCCGCGTCCTCCCCGACAATCGCCTGCGCCGCGTCGTCCGGCGACACCGCCCCGGCCAGCAGGGCATTGCCCCAGGCGGCCAGGCGTCCTGAACGTGGTTCCGAAAGCATCCCCCCAGAGTAGGCACCCGGACCGGCCCCGGGGACCAGCCCTAGGGACCGGCCCGCCCCGCCGATGACGTAGGTTTTCCCGTGGACGCCGCGCCCGCGGCGCGAGGTGACGACACGAGCCGACACGACTCGACGGCAAGGGGAGACAACGCGCTCATGAGCGATGTACTGGAGCTGGTGGACGTATCCGTGGTCCGCGACGGACGCGCTCTGGTGGACGAGGTCTCCTGGTCGGTCAAGGAGGGGGAGCGCTGGGTCATCCTCGGCCCGAACGGCGCCGGCAAGACCACCCTCCTCAACCTCGCGTCCAGCTACCTCTTCCCCACCACGGGCTCCGTCACCATCCTCGGCGACCGCCTCGGCGGCGTCGACGTCTTCGAGCTGCGCCCCCGCATCGGCATGGCCGGCATCGCGATGGCGGAGAAGATGCCCAAGCGGCAGACCGTCCTCCAGACCGTCCTCACCGCCGCGTACGGCATGACCGCCACCTGGCACGAGGACTACGACCCGGTCGACGAGGCCCGCGCCCGCGCCTTCCTCGACCGCCTCGGCATGAACGAGTACCTGGACCGCCGCTTCGGCACCCTCTCCGAGGGCGAGCGCAAGCGCACCCTCATCGCCCGCGCGATGATGACCGACCCCGAGCTCCTCCTCCTCGACGAGCCCGCCGCCGGCCTCGACCTCGGCGGCCGCGAGGACCTGGTCCGCCGCCTCGGCCGGCTGGCCCGGGACCCGTACGCCCCCTCCATGGTCATGGTCACCCACCACGTCGAGGAGATCGCGCCCGGCTTCACCCACGTCCTGATGATCCGTCAGGGCAAGGTGCTCGCCGCCGGACCCATGGAGACCGAGCTCAACTCCCGCAACCTGTCGCTCTGTTTCGGCCTTCCGCTCGTCGTCGAGCGCCTCGGCGACCGCTGGACCGCCCGGGGCCTGCCCCTCAAGTAGCCCGGCCGGAAAGGGCCGTTGACGCCGTGACCCGCACAGTTCCGGCGCCGCGCCCTGTCCCGTTCGACCCCACCCGCCTACCATGGGACCCGTGGACATCGACGCATGGGTCTGGTGGCTGATCGGCGCGGTGGGGCTCGGCATCCCCCTCGTCCTGACCGCGATGCCGGAGTTCGGCATGTTCGCCGTCGGCGCGGTCGCCGGGGCGGTCACGGCCGCCCTCGGCTTCGGGGTCGTGGCACAGGTGATCGTCTTCGTGGTGGTCTCGGTCGCCCTCATCGCCGTGGTGCGGCCCATCGCCGCCCGCCACCGCGCGGCCGATCCCGCCCTCGCCACCGGCATCGACGCCCTGAAGGGCCGTCAGGCCCGGGTCGTGGAGCGGGTGGACGCCGAAGGGGGCCGCATCAAGCTCGCCGGGGAGATCTGGTCCGCCCGCGCGCTCGACGCGACCCGGACCTTCGAGCCGGGCGACGAGGTCGACGTGGTCGAGATCGAAGGGGCCACCGCCGTGGTCATCTGACCGAACCCCGCCCCACGACGCCCCGGCGTCTGGGAAACTCGATCATCGGAAGAAACCCGGCAGACAACCGGCAGCGAAGGGCACGGGGAACACGATGTCAGCAGTCATCATCGTCCTGATCATTCTGGTGGTGCTCGTCTTCATCGCCCTGATCAAGACGATCCAGGTCATCCCGCAGGCCAGCGCCGCGATCGTGGAGCGCTTCGGGCGCTACACCCGCACCCTCAACGCCGGCCTCAACATCGTGGTCCCGTTCATCGACACGATCCGCAACCGCATCGACCTCCGCGAGCAGGTCGTCCCCTTCCCGCCCCAGCCGGTGATCACCCAGGACAACCTGGTCGTCAACATCGACACCGTCATCTACTACCAGGTGACGGACGCCCGGGCCGCGACCTACGAGGTCGCCAGCTACATCCAGGCCATCGAGCAGCTCACCGTCACCACGCTCCGCAACATCATCGGCGGCATGGACCTGGAGCGGACCCTCACCTCCCGCGAGGACATCAACGCCGCCCTCCGCGGCGTCCTCGACGAGGCCACCGGCAAGTGGGGCATCCGCGTCAACCGCGTCGAGCTCAAGGCGATCGAGCCGCCGACCTCCATCCAGGACTCGATGGAGAAGCAGATGCGCGCCGACCGCGACAAGCGCGCCGCGATCCTCCAGGCCGAAGGCGTCCGGCAGTCCGAGATCCTCCGCGCCGAGGGCGAGAAGCAGTCCGCGATCCTCCGCGCCGAGGGCGAGTCCCGGGCCGCCGCGCTGAAGGCCGAGGGCGAGGCCCAGGCCGTCCGCACCGTCTTCGAGGCCATCCACGCCGGAGACCCGGACCAGAAGCTCCTCTCGTACCAGTACCTCCAGATGCTCCCGAAGATCGCCGAGGGCGACGCCAACAAGCTCTGGATCGTGCCCAGCGAGATCGGCGACGCCCTCAAGGGCCTCTCCGGCGCCCTCGGCGGCATGGCGCCCGGCGCCCCCGCGCCCTCCCCGCTCACCAAGGACGTCCCGTCCGCGCGGCGCGAAGAACCCACCGTCGACTGACTGACACGTACACGTAATCCCGGGCATGATCGGTGCGAGCCCCTCGACCCTGCTCCACGCAGGGCGGGGAGGCGATTCACCGACCATGTGAGGAAGCGGCTTTGTCCATCTGGGAAGCCCTGGCGGTCTTCGCCGCCGGCATCGGGGCCGGCGCCATCAACACCATCGTCGGATCGGGGACGCTCCTGACGTTCCCGGTCCTCCTGGCGACCGGCCTGCCCCCGATCACCGCGAACGTCTCCAACGCCCTCGGCCTCGTCCCCGGCTCCATCAGCGGGGCCATCGGCTACCGCCGCGAACTCAAGGGCCAGACCCGCCGGGTGCTCCGCCTCGGCGCCGCCGCCCTCGTCGGCGGCCTGATCGGCGCGGTCCTCCTGCTGGCCCTGCCGTCCGAGGCGTTCGACGCGATCGTCCCCGTCCTCATCGGACTCGCCCTCGTCCTGGTCCTCTTCCAGCCGCGCATCGCCGCCGCCGTCCAGCGCCGCCGCGAACGGACCGGCAGCGAGGCCCACCCCGACGGCGGCCCCGTCCTCCTCGTCGGCCTCACCCTCGCCAGCATGTACGGTGGCTACTTCGGCGCCGCGCAGGGAGTCCTCTACCTCTCCCTGATGGGCCTGCTCCTCCACGACGACCTCCAGCGGATCAACGCGGTCAAGAACATCCTCGGCGCCCTCGTCAACGGCGTCGCCGCCGTCTTCTTCCTCTTCGTCGCCGACTTCGACTGGACCGCCGTCCTCCTCATCGCCGTCGGCTCCACCCTCGGCGGCCAGATCGGCGCCAAGGTCGGCCGCCGCCTCAAGCCCGCCGTCCTGCGCGGCGTGATCATCGCCGTCGGCGTGGTCGCCATTCTCCAGCTCACCCTGAGGTAGCCCCGGCACGCCGAAGGGCCCGCCCCTCACCAGGGACGGGCCCTCACCACGCGGTACGGCTCAGGCGGCGGCGCGCGCCAGCCACTCCGGCAGCTCCGACCGCTCGCCCGCCCGCATCGCCAGCAGCATCGCGTCCGCGGGCGTCGGCACGAACGGCTGGTACAGCAGCGGCATCCCCGCCTGCTCCGGCGTCCGGTCCGCCTTGCGGTGGTTGTCCTCCGCGCACGAGGCGACCGTGTTCAGCCAGCTGTCCCCACCGCCCTGCGCCCTCGGCACGACGTGGTCCACGGTCGACGCCCGTTTCCCGCAGTACGCGCACCGGTGCTGGTCCCGGACCAGCACCCCCCTCCTCGACCACGGGGCCTGTCTTCGGAACGGCACCCGGACGAAGCGGCAGAGCCTGATCACCCGCGGCACCGGAAGGTCGACGGCGGCGGCACGCACCCGCAGATCGGGATGGGACTGCTCCACGACGGCCTTGTCCTGGAGGACGAGCACCACCGCGCGGTTGAGAGTGACCGTCGAAAGCGGCTCGAAGCTCGCGTTCAGAACCAGCGTGTCCCGCATGGTGCCCACCTCCCGTGTGCCGGCCCGGTCCTTCCCTAGGACCGCGGGCTTGGATCAACGATGGCCGGGCCGGCCGGGTCGGACAACGTAATTTCGTGCGAAACAAAAGATGCCCGCTTCTGATCTCTCCAAGACCAGAAGCGGGCAAACAACAAACGAACGATCAGCCTGCCGCGGGAGCCGCGTACTCACCGATCAACTGGGCCCGGCCCAGCGTGTGGAACCGCAGGTGGAAGCCGACCGCGGCGGGCGACGCGTCGGAGTCGGGCCCCAGCTTCTCCGTGTCCACGGCGTACACCGTGAAGACGTAGCGGTGCGCCGGGTCCCCGGCCGGCGGGGCCGCCCCGCCGAACTCCTTCGACCCGTAGTCGTTCCGTACGTGCACGGCGCCGGCCGGCAGCCCCGCGAAGGAGCCGGACCCGGCGCCCGCCGGGAGCTCCGTCACCGACGCCGGGAGGTCGAAGAGGACCCAGTGCCAGAACCCGCTGCCGGTCGGCGCGTCCGGATCGAAGCAGGTGACGGCGAAGCTCCTGGTCCCCTCCGGGAACCCCTCCCAGCTCAGCTGGGGGGAGGTGTTCCCCGCCGCGTACACCTGGTCGTCCTTCAGCACCCCGCCCGGCGCCACGTCGTCGCTCGTCGCGGTGAACGCGGCGACCGGCGGATGGAAGGCGTGGGGGAGCGGCGCCCGCTGACCCTCGGACATGTCGGAACCTCGCAATCGTCCGTCTCGTCTTGCGCGGTCGAGCCTAGAGCCAGTTGCGCCGGCCGCCGACCTCGGCGAGCCACGCGTTCAGGTACGCCGCCCAGTCGGTGCCCTGGTAGTCGTGCAGCCCCACCTTGAACGCCCGGAAGGAGTCGCTGCCCTCGGTGAACAGGCCCGGCTTCTTGTCCATCTCCAGGACGACGTCCATCTCGCGGTCGTCCGCGACGAAGCTGACCTCCACCTGGTTCAGGCCCCGGTACTGCTGCGGCGCGAAGAACTCGATCTCCTGGTAGAAGGGGAGCCGCTGGCGCGTGCCGCGGATGTGCCCGCGCTCCATGTCGGCGCTCTTGAAGCGGAAGCCCAGCTGGAGGAAGGCGTCGAGGATCGCCTGCTGCGCCGGAAGCGGGTGCACGTTGATCGGGTCGAGGTCGCCGGAGTCCACCGCGCGCGCGATCTCCAGCTCGGTCTTCACCCCGATCTCCATGCCGCGCAGCCGCTGCCCGGCGATCGTGTTGACCGGCGTCTCCCACGGGATCTCCAGCCCGAACGGCACCACGTGCACCGCCCCGGCCTTCACCTCGAAGGCCCCGCCGAGCCGCACCTTCACGAATTCGACGTCCTGCTTGTGCTCCTGGTCGCCGCCCTCGACCTCGACGCGCGCCTGGAGCCCGACGGACAGGCCCTCGATCTGCTGGTCGACGGTGCCGCCCTGGATCCGGACCTCGCCCTGGACGACGCCGCCCGGCACCACGTTCTCCTCGGTGAGCACCGTCTCCACGGTCGCCCCACCGGCACCCAGACTCGCCAGCAGCTTCTTGAATCCCATGTCGAACCTCTTCCTCGTCTTCCTCGTCGGTCCTGTCCCCTAGATACGCCCGACGACCGTAGCCGGTTCCACCGTGTCCCCCGTGTTCCCCGTGTTCCCCGTCGCGCTCGGACGCCATGAGCGAGAGCCCTGACCGTACGCCGCTCCCGCGGAGCTCCTTCGACCGCCCCGTCCTGGAGGCCGCCCCCGACCTCCCGGGCCGCCACTTCACCCACCGCATGCCAAGGTGGTCCGCATGAACGTCGATCTCCTCGCGCACCCCGCCGAAGAAGTCGCCCCCAAGCTGCTCGGATGCGTCCTCACCTGCACGACCTCCGAGGGGACGGTGAGCATCGCCATCACGGAGACCGAGGCGTACTCCGGTACGGCCGACCCGGCCTCCCACGCGTACCGCGGCCGGACTGCCCGCAACGCCACCATGTTCGGGCCCGCGGGACACCTCTACGTCTACCGGTCCCACGGCCTCCACTGGTGCGCCAACGTCGTCACCGGAACGGACGGCATCGCCTCGGGTGTCCTCGTCCGGGCGGGCCGGGTCGTCGAGGGCGAGGACCTGGCCCGCAGGCGGCGGGGCGAAAGGGTCGAGACCCCACGTCTCGCCCGAGGCCCGGGGAACGTCGGCCAGGCACTCGGCATCACGGCGGAGCACAACGGCGCGGACCTCCTGACGGGCACCTCGGTCACGCTGTCCGAGGGCGAGCCGGTGCCCGGCGCGCTCATCCGGGTCGGCCCCCGGGTGGGCGTGAGCAAGGCCCACGACTGGGAACACCGGTTCTACCTCGCCGGTGATCCGACGGTCTCGGCGTACCGACTGAGCCCGCGAGCCGAACCGCCCGCCGGATCCTGAGCCGCCGCGCGCCTTTTCCCACGGCCCGCGGGTGAGTCGGTGCGGAAGCCGGGCCGGACGAGCGGGGGGCTAGCCTCCGTGCATGAATCCTGTGCGGCCTTCGAAGGTGGTCACGCGCCACCGCGACGGGGCGATCCTCGCGTACGTGGTGGACTCCGGAGCGCTGGGGACGCTGGAGCCCGCCGCGGTGTTCCGGCCCCGGCGCGGGGACGAGGTGGTGGAGTCGGCGGTCTGGCCGAGTCTGGAACGGGTCGTCTACACGACGCTGAACGGCGTCGTCTGCCTCACGCGCGCCGGTGACGTGGTGTGGACGTCGAAGTTCGAACCGCACTCGGACCGGCCCCACGGCCACCACCCTGGTTGTGAGCTGTCCCTGGACGGCCGGAGCGTATGGGTCTTCCGCCCGGACGGGATGGCCGGACGCGGGGGTGCGGACCAGTGGGTGATGCACGACGCCGACAGCGGGGCTGTTCTCGCCCGCCGGGAGCTGGACACGGTCGGGCATGCTGCCTTCCAGCACGTGCACCCTTCGGACGGCGGCATGTACCTCGACGTCGGGGAGGGCCAGGACGGCTCCGTCATCGTCAGAATGGCGGCAGGGGCCGACGGCGAGCCGGAATTCGTGACGTATCCGTGGTCGGACCGCTGTCTGATCGACCTGGCGCCGGACGGCAAGCAGTTCATGACCGTCGACCACGGCCAGGCGGACGTCGCCTTCCACCACCATCCCAGCGGGGACGTCCTGTTCACCCTGCCGGTGGAAGCCCTCGGACACGACCCGGAGGAAACGTGGGTGGAATGGAGCGGCGGCTACCTGACTCCGGACCTGGCCATCGTCACCGTGGGCCGCGAAGGCCAGGGCGAGAGGGAGGGGGACGAGTGGTTCCGCTGCCACCTGGTCGACGTGCGCACCGGCAAGGTCGACGGTGAGCTCACCATCGAGGCGACCAGCGCCTACGAACTGGTGCCCCTGGGCGACGGCACCTGGCTCACCGGCACCCCTGACAGCGATCCCGTACGGCAGGCGCACACCTCCTTGGCGCCGTCCGACTGAGCACAGGGGCGCTTCTGGATCGCCGGCGACCCCACCGTGAGTCCGTACCGTCCCCACACGCCCCGGAAGCGACGACTTGACCCGGGACGAGCGGAGGCGTAACGTGGCCCGAGCCGCTTGAGAAGGTCGTGGTTTTTCCTGACACGCCGAGAGCGGCCATCCACTGATCACGACGAATCCCTCCGGGGCTTATTTCGGCATGCCGTAATTAAGTTCCGAAAGGCTCGATTATGAGTCGCCGGGGAAATCGGCTAAAGTAGTGGACACGCCGGAAGGGCCCGGAGCGAAAGCGAAAAGGCCCGGAAAGCACCGGGGAAATCGGATCGGAAAGATCTGATAGAGTCGGAAACGAAGGAAGCGCCCGGAGGGCCCGGAAACGGGACCGAAGGAAGCGTCCGCACCTTGAGAACTCAACAGCGTGCCAAAAATCAACGCCAGATTAGTTGATACCCCGTCCGGCCGGTTTC
>NZ_BMUL01000005.1 GCF_014650175.1 Streptomyces termitum | reverse complement strand
GCCGGACGGGGTATCAACTAATCTGGCGTTGATTTTTGGCACGCTGTTGAGTTCTCAAGGTGCGGACGCTTCCTTCAGTCCCGCTTGGCGGGCCCTCCGGGCGCTTCCTTCGTTTCCGACTCTATCAGATCTTTCCGATCCGATTTTCCTCGGTGTTTGCCGTTCTGGAATTCGCTTTTCGCGCTTTCCGTCCTCGGCGGGGTCAAACGTTACCAGGCTTTCTCCGTCCCGCTGACCACCCCTCCGCGCTCCGGTCGGAACCGGGGCAGGCAGAGGTGTAGACCACTGGGGTTAGGATCTGGCTTGATCGGTGCTGCTGACCCGCGACTCGCAAGCCGCGTTGGGGGTCAAGCAGGAGTACGACAGTACATCCCACCGTCAGTAGAGGCAAATCGTTTCGGGTAGTCCCTAGCTCCGCCAACTGGTACGTCTCGTGCGGAACTAGGACTTCTTATGACTTACGCTTCTGAACAGCTACGCGCCGCCCAGGACAGGTAGTGGCGGCGCCACACGATCTCCGCCCCTGGGAGGCTTCCCGTGACAACCGTGACGTCGCCACTCGCTGGACGCGCCATTGGTCTCGCCAACGTTCCCGACCCGGTCTTCTCCGGTGCCATGGTCGGGCCCGGCACCGCCATCGATCCCGTACGTGAGCCCTCCGAGGCGGTCTCCCCCATCGACGGGGTCGTCGTCTCCATGCACCCGCACGCCTTCGTCGTCGTGGACAGCGAGGGCCACGGCGTCCTCACCCACCTCGGCATCGACACCGTCCAGCTCAACGGGGAGGGCTTCGAGCTCCTCGTGAACAAGGGCGACACCGTGACGCGCGGACAGGCCGTCGTGAAGTGGAACCCGGCCGATGTCGAGGCCGCCGGCAAGTCCCCCATCTGTCCCATCGTGGCCCTGGAGGCCACGGCCGACTCGCTCTCCGGCGTCCGTGAGGACGGCGGCGTGCAGGCCGGCGAGCACCTCTTCGACTGGAGCTGAGTCCGGTCCGTCGTCGCAGGACGGCGCGTACGACATTCAACGCGGCGGCCTCGGCCGTCGCTCTATCGGAGACGGGTGAGATGGAGACAACGCTGCGAGGCGTCGGGGTCAGCCACGGCGTGGCGATCGGCCAGGTGCGGCACATGGGCACGGCGGTTCTGGAACCGCCGGCCAAGCAGATCCCGGCCGAGGAGGCGGAGCGCGAACAGGGGCGCGCCCGTCAGGCGGTGGAGGCCGTGGCCGCGGACCTGATCGCCCGGGGCAACCTGGCCGGCGGTGAGGCCCAGGCCGTGCTGGAGGCCCAGGCGATGATCGCCCAGGACCCGGAGCTCATCGCCGACGTCGACCGCAGGATCGCGGTCGGCAGCACGGCCGAGCGCGGCATCTACGACGCCTTCTCGCACTACCGCGAGCTGCTGGCGGGCGCCGGCGAGTACATGGCCGGACGGGTCGCCGACCTGGACGACGTGCGGAACCGGATCGTCGCGCGGCTGCTCGGCGTCCCGATGCCGGGCGTGCCGGACAGCGACGAGCCGTACGTGCTGATCGCGCGGGACCTGGCGCCGGCCGACACGGCGCTGCTCGACCCGGCGCTGGTGCTCGGCTTCGTGACCGAGGAGGGCGGGCCGACCAGCCACAGCGCCATCCTGGCGCGGGCGCTCGGCGTGCCGGCCGTGGTCGCGCTGCCCGGTGCCGGTGAGCTGGCGGAGGGCACGCAGGTCGCGGTGGACGGTTCCACCGGCGAGATCTTCGTGGACCCGAGCGAGGAGAAGAAGGCGTCCCTGACCCGGGCCGCCGAGGAGCGGAAGGCGGCGCTGGCCGCGTCCAGCGGTCCCGGTGCCACCTCGGACGGGCACAAGGTGCCGCTGCTCGCCAACGTGGGCGGTCCGGCGGACGTGCCCGCCGCGGTCGAGGCGGGTGCCGAGGGTGTCGGCCTGTTCCGTACCGAGTTCCTCTTCCTGGACGACAGCAAGAAGGCGCCGTCCGAGGAGAAGCAGGTCGAGGCGTACCGGAAGGTGCTGGAGGCGTTCCCCGAGGGGCGCGTGGTCGTGCGCGTGCTCGACGCGGGCGCCGACAAGCCGCTGGACTTCCTGACCCCGGTCGACGAGCCGAACCCGGCGCTGGGCGTGCGGGGTCTGCGGTCGCTGCTCGACCACCCGGAGGTGCTGCGGACGCAGCTGACCGCGCTGGCGAAGGCCGTCGAGGGCCTGCCGGTGTACCTGGAGGTCATGGCGCCGATGGTGGCCGACCGGACGGACGCGAAGGCGTTCGCCGACGCGTGCCGCGAGGCGGGGCTCCAGGCCAAGTTCGGCGCGATGGTGGAGATCCCGTCCGCCGCGCTCCGGGCGCGCTCGATCCTCCAGGAGGTCGAGTTCCTGTCGCTGGGCACGAACGACCTGGCGCAGTACACCTTCGCCGCCGACCGCCAGGTGGGCGCGGTGTCCCGGCTCCAGGACCCGTGGCAGCCCGCGCTGCTCGACCTGGTGGCGCTGTCCGCCGAGGCGGCCAAGGCCGAGGGCAAGAGCTGCGGCGTGTGCGGCGAGGCCGCGTCGGACCCGCTGCTCGCGTGCGTGCTGACGGGTCTGGGCGTCACCTCCCTCTCCATGGGCGCGGCGTCGATCCCGTACGTGCGGGCGACGCTCGCCAAGTACACGCTCGCGCAGTGCGAGCGGGCGGCGTCCGCGGCGCGTGCCGCGGACACGGCGCACGAGGCGCGGCTGGCCGCGCAGGCGGTGCTGTCCGGGGAGTGATCCCGGGGCCGTAGCGGAGTTTCCCGTCGAGGGGCTTCCCATCACCTTTCGGTGGCGGGGAGCCCCTTCGTCGTGTGCGGGGTCAGTGATGGCCGGGGCGGTGCGCGTCGGGGTCGGGGGCGAGGGGGAAGCCGGCGCGGTGGTCGACGCCGTGCTCCGGCGGGAGGGGTTCGCCGGTGCGGGCGTCGGTGCAGTAGGCGGCGAAGACCTCGGCCTCGGTGAGGGGGGCGAGGTCGCCGTCGGCGAGGCGCCAGCCGTGGAGGCGGTCGGGCCGGCCGGGGCGGGTGGCGCGCAGGACGAGGCCGCCCGGGGAGCCGAGGGCGAGTCCGGCGGCGAGGACGGCGGCGAACTCGGTGGCGGCGGCCGGGTCGTGGTGGTGGGTGCCGTGCTCGTCGTGGGTGCTGTGGAGGACGGCGAGGAGGTGGTCGCCGGCGGCGGGGACGCTGCACACCAGGTGGTGGGTGCCGGGTCCGGCGCCGTCGAGGAGGGCGAGGAGCAGGCGGGTGGCGCGGTCGAGGGCGTCCCGGCCGAGGTCGCGGCCGCAGTCGGCGCAGTCCCCGAGGGTGGCGAGGAGGGTGGTGGCGTACTCCCAGGTGGCGCGGCGGACGGCGGTGTCGACGAGTTCGGGCAGGAGGGCGGTGAGGGGCTGGCCGGTGTAGGTGACCCGGGCGCCGGTGGTGGCCAGGTGGTCGGTGAAGCGGCTGCGGCTGGCGGGGCGGTCGGGGTCGAGGCCGGTCTCGGCGCAGTAGGAGGCGTATTCGTCGGGGTCGAAGAGGGTCACGGTGGTGTGGGTGCCCTGGCGGGCGAGGGTCCTGAGGAGGGCCTCGACCTCCTTGAGGTAGGTGGGGTGGTCGTCGAAGGCGAAGGTGCGGTAGCGGCGCATGGCGGCGAAGTCCCGCTCGTCGGCGAGGAGTCCGACGGTGCTGGGGATCTCGCGGCGCAGGGCGCGGCGCAGGCGGGTGGTGGTGCTGGTCGTCATGGTTCCCCCTCGGTCGTGGCGGCCTGACCGGTGCCGATCAGTGCTCACTCACCGTAACCTTCGCCACTGACAGTGACGATTGCGGAGGGGTGGGGTGGAGGACGCGGTCGCGGATCAGGCGGTGCTGGGCCGCGCCGGCCGCGACGAGGGCGAGGCCGAGGAGGGGCCAGGCGAGGGGGCCGGCGGTCATGACGCCGGTGACGAGGAGGGGGCCGGCGAAGCGCTGGGTGGACTGGGCCAGGCCGTGGACGCCGAGGTAGGCGCCCTGGGCGTCGGCGGGGGCGAGGGCGACGGAGAGCTCCCAGGACGAGGTGGCGTGGAGGATCTCGGCGAAGGTGAGGGCGACGACGGCGACGACGAGGGCGGTGATCGCGAGGGCGCGTCCGCCGGCGGCGGAGGCGGCGAGGGCGAGGGTGCCGACGGCGAAGAGGGCGCCGAGGGGGACGAGGAGCCGGCGGGCGGCGGGGGTGGTGGCGCCGAAGCGGGCGAGGGGGACTTGGAAGAGGACGACGAGGACGGTGTTGAGGACGAGGAGCAGCGGGGCGAGGCCCGCGGGGGCGGCGGTGGCGTGGACGATCCAGAGGGGGACGGCGACCTGGAGGATCGTGTCGTCGAGGAAGAGGGCGGCGTCGGTGGCGGTGTAGCCGAGGAAGGTGCGGTCGCGCCAGGGGCCGCCGGGGCGGGGCGCGGGGCCGGAGGCGTCGCCGGGGGTGCCGTGGGCGGCGACGCGGGAGGGGGCGGGCGGTTCGGCGCAGCGGAGGGTGAGGGCGGTGATGGCCAGGTAGGAGAGGACGTTGCCGACGAGGAGCCAGGTGTACGCCTGGGTGCTGCCGGTGGCGAGCGCGGCGGCGGCGCCGAGGCCGCCGAGGGACCAGCCGATGTTGACGGTGGTGCGCTGGATGGCCTGGTAGCGGACGCGTTCGGAGCCGGCGAGGCGGGCGGCGTACAGCTTGATGAGGACGCTGCCGGCGCGGTCGGGGAGGGCGCCGAGGGCGGAGTAGAGGGTGAGGAGGAGGAAGTGGTCGGTGGTGAGGAGGGCGAGGAGGGCGGCGCCGCGGACGAGCTGGGTGGCGGCGATGACGCGGACGAGGGGGAAGCGGTCGGCGAGGAGGCCGGCGATCGGGGCGCCGGCGATGCCGACGCCGCCGGAGACGGTCATGAGGAGGCCGACCTGGGCGAGGCTCAGGCCGGAGACGTAGGTGAAGTAGAGGGCGGTGCAGCCCGCCCAGAGACCGGTGCCGGTCTTGTCGACGACGCTGACGACGAGCATGCGGCGGCCGTCGCGGCCTCCGGGTATGCGGTCGAGTGCGGCGCGGTGTCTCGTGGTCCGGTTTCCCATGCGGCTCCCCCTTGACTCGATTTTTGTATCGGTACACACTTCAGTACGTGGTGACACAATATTCGATCCAGGGGACGACGGCCAAGGGGATCGCCGCGTCCGTCGAGCGCGGCGTGACCGAGGGCGAGCTCGCGCCGGGCGACGCGCTGCCTCCCGTACGGAGGCTCGCGGACGGGCTCGGCGTCAGTCCGGGCACCGTCGCGACCGCCTACAAGGAGCTGCGGCGGCGCGGGCTCGTGGTGACCCGGGGCCGTGGCGGCACCGTCGTCGCCGAGGCCCCCTCGGTGGCGTCCCGGCGGCCGCCCCGGATGCCCGAGGGGCTGACCGACCTGGCCAGCGGACTGCCCGACCCCGCCTTCCTGCCGGTCCTGCGCCCGCCCGCCGAGGTACGGCCCGTGTACGGCTCGCACCGGGCCTCGCCCCGGCTGCCGGAGCTGGAGGAGCTGACCCGCGCGTGGTTCCGGCGGGACGGGGTGCCCGCCGAGACGGTGACCTTCGCGCACGGCGCGCTCGACTGCGTCGCCCGGCTGCTCTCGGTCGAGCTGCGGCCCGGGGACGCGGTGGCCGTCGAGGACCCGGGCTTCCACCACCTCCTGGACCTCGTGCCCGCGCTGGGACTGCGGACGGTGCCGGTCGCCGTCGACGCGGAGGGGATGACACCGGACGGCCTGCGGGACGCGCTGCGGGGCGGGGTGCGGGCGGTCGTCCTCAGCCCGCGCGCCCAGTGCCCCACCGGGGCCTCGCTCACCGCAGGACGGCGGGACGCGCTCGGGGAACTGCTGGGCGGCTTCCCCGAGGTGCTGGTGATCGAGGACGACTACATCGCCACGCCGGACGGGCCGCCCGCCCCCACCCTGGCCGCGCTCCGGCCGGCCCGCTGGGCGCAGGTCCGCACGGTCTCCAAGCGGCTGGGCGTGGACCTGCGGTGGGCCGGGCTGACCGGCGACCCGGTGACGATCGCCCGGCACGACGGCCGGATGCTGATGACCTCCGGCTGGGTCAGCCACATCCTCCAGACGACCGTGGCCGGACTCTTCTCCGATCCCGCCGTGGCGCGGCTGGTCGAGCGCGGGGAGACCGTGTACGGGGAGCGGCGGCGGGCCCTGACCGACGCCTTGGGCGCGCGGGGCGTGCGGGCCTCCGGGACCGGGGGGCTGAACGTGTGGGTGCCGGTGCGGGACGAGTCGGCGGTGGTCAACGGGCTGCGGACGCGGGGCTGGTGGGTCGCGGCGGGCGCCCGGTTCCGGATCGGGAGCCCGCCCGCCGTCCGCATCACCACCTCCACGCTGCTGCCGGAGGCGGCGGAGCGGCTGGCGGCGGACTTCGCCGGGGTGCTCGGGGACACGCAGGCGACGTACGGGGGTTGATTCACGACGGGCCCGCGCGCGTGCGAGGTGCGTGAAAGCGCCCCGCACGCGCGCGTGGTGGGAGGGGGGGTACGGGGTCAGCGGGTGCGGTAGGCGTTGCCGAGGGTCTGGTCGAGGGTGTTGCCCTCGGTGTCGGTGAGCGCGGCGCGGAAGGAGACCGTGCCGCCGGGGGCCGGGTTGCGGACCGTGACGGCGCCGCCGGTGACCGGGGCCGGGGTCCAGGTGGCGCCGCCGTCGGTGGAGACCGTGACGCGCAGCGCGCGCGTGCCGGGGCCGGCGGCCGGGCCCTGGACCGTGACCGGGACGCGCAGGTCGGTGCCGGCGGGGGCGGTGCCGTCCAGGGCGAGCCCCGGGGTGAAGCGGACGACGCTGAGCGGGAGCGCGGCCGGGCCGGTGGTCGCGGCGGAGTCGAAGGTCCAGGAGGCGGAGACCCGTCCCGCGCGCGTGCCGGTGCCGTGGAGGGCCGTGGCGGTGAGCCGGTAGCGGGCCCGGTCGGCGTCGGCGAGCGTGAAGGAGGCCCGGCCCGGGGCGCCCCGGTGGGTGCCGGTCAGGACGCCGTCGCGGTGGAGCGTGGTGGTGGCCGAGCGGAAGGACGGCTCGGAGGGCGCGTGGCCCTCGCCGTCGGCGAGCAGCGGCAGGTCGAGGGAGAGCCGGTCGCCGTCGCGGACGCCGGCGGGTCCGGTGCCGGGGAGCGGGTCGAGCGCGGGGCCGAGGACCGCGTTGTCGAAGGTGCGGGTGGTGGTCGTGCCCGCGCGGGCGGCGACGTGGGCCTCGTACCGGTTGGGCATCACCCCGGGGGCGCCAGGGGTCGAGTAGAGGAGCGCCCAGCGGCCGCGCTCGGGGGTGACGCGGAAGGTCGCGGTGCCGGTACGGGCGAGCGGGGTGGTGAGGCCGGCGGAGGTGCCCTCGGCGGGCAGGAAGGCGGCGACGCCGGTGCCTCCGGCGCCGTCCCGGTCGGCGGCGCGGACCTTCAGGGTCGCCAGGTCGGCGGCGGCGGGGTGGCGGACGAGGCCGGTGAGGGCGCGGTCGGAGGTGAAGCGGTAGCCGAGGCCGTAGTCGGCGGCGGCGCCGCTCCAGTAGCTGTCGATCGACGCCGTGACGGAGCCGGGTTCGGCGGCCGGGCCGAGGTGGGCCACGCGCAGGCCGCCGCTCGCGGAGATCACGTTGGCCGAGCGGGTGACGCCGTCGTGGCCGACCTCGACGTACGAGAGGGTGTGGCGGGGCCGGGCGCCGCCCTCGGGCGGGCGGACGTCGACCGGGGCGGTGGTGCGGGCGTCGACGGTGACGGTGGTGTCGCGGTCCAGGTCGAGGCGGGGCTGGACGATCCAGTCGGTGCCGGACGCCCCGTCCTCCGTGCCCAGCGTCGAGTCGAGGAGGTAACGGCCCTTGGGGAGGCGCAGGGTGACGGTGCCGGAGTCGTCGTGGGGCCGCTCCTCCACCCCGGCGCCGGGGCCGGAGAAGCCGGTGACGTGGGTGGTGTACGCGGAGGTGGCGGCGCCCGCGCGGTCCAGGTGACGGATGGTCAGGGTGACCTGGTCGGAGCCGGGCGCGGGGGCGGCCAGGGCGGTGGGCGGGGCGGTGAAGGTGAAGGCGGTCGCCGCGAGGGCGGCGGCGAGGACGAGGGGGCGGAGGGCGGGTCGGATCCTGGATCCGGTCGCCGTGGTGCGGGCCATCGCGGTGCGGGCCGTGGCGCGGTCCGCCGTCCCGTCCGTGGTCCCGTCGCCGTCCGTCTTCCGGCTCATGTTCGTGTTCGTGTTCGTGTTCATGCAGGGAACTGCTCCTGGGGCGGGCGGAGTTCCCGTGACCTGGGCCACACGGGGTGGTGCGGGAGGGGCGGGTGTGGCGCGGGTCACGGGAACCCGGGCGAACCGGCGGTCAGTACCCGGTGTGGAACCAGAGATGAGAGAACGT
Source organism: Streptomyces termitum (assembly GCF_014650175.1). Classification (GTDB taxonomy): domain Bacteria; phylum Actinomycetota; class Actinomycetes; order Streptomycetales; family Streptomycetaceae; genus Streptomyces; species Streptomyces termitum. Next base: position 423,285 of record NZ_BMUL01000005.1, on the reverse strand, counting down.
TTCCGGGCCGGGGACCCCTCGGCGCTCGGGGAGGCGTACGACGCGCACGCGCGTGTGCTGTTCCAGTACGCCCACCGAATGTGCGGGGACCGGGCCGCCGCCGAGGACATCGTGTCCGCGACCTTCCTGGAGGCCTGGCGCTGCCGGGACCGGCTCCGTGTCGACGGCGGGAGTCTGCGGCCGTGGCTGCTCGGCATCGCCACCAACGTGCTGCGCGGGGCCGCCCGCGAGGCGCGGCGGCGGGACGCGGCGCTGGCCAGGATGGACGACCGGGGCGTCCTGCCCGACTTCAGCGACGCGGTGGCCGCCCGGCTCGCCGACGAGGAGCGGCTGCGGGCCGCGCGGATCGCCCTCGGGCGGCTGCGCCGCCGGGAGCGGGAGGTCTTCGGCCTGGTCGTGTGGGCCGGGCTCGACTACGCGACGGCCGGTGAGGCGCTGGGCGTCCCGGTGGGGACGGTGCGGTCCCGGCTGTCCCGGGCGCGGGAGCGGCTGCGGGCGCTCGCCGAGGCCGAGCTGCGCGCGGGGCGGCGCGGACGGCTCAAGCGGCGCGAGGAGCAGGAGCGGCTTGAGAGGCACAAGGGGCTTGAGGGGTGCGAGCGGCCTGAGGGGCGTGAGCGGCCTGAGGGCCTCGCGGGTGCCGCCCGGTCCGGGGCCCCCGCCGCACCCGCGCGGCCCGCCGTATCCGCCGTATCCGCCACGCCCGCCGTGCCCGTCTCATCTGCCGCGTCCGCCGTTCCCGTCCCGTCCACCGCATCCGCCGCGTCCGTCAAGGCCGTCAAGGCCGCCGAAGCCGTCGGATCGTCCCGGGGCGCCGTGCGTGCGGCCCGTACCGTCCTCGTCCCCCGAACTTCCCCGGAGAAGCCGGCATGAACGCCATCGATCCCCGCTCCCAGGACGCGCTGCGCGCCGAACTGACCGAGCTGCTGCCCCCGCCGCCCGTGCCCGGCTTCGCGCCCGAGCGGGAGCGGGAGGTGCGGCGGGCGGTGCTGGCCGCCGCGCTGCCCGCGCGGCCCGCCCGGTCCGCGGCCCGGCGCCGGGTGTGGGTCCGGATCGCCGTGCCCGCCGTGGCGTGCGCCCTCGCCGCCGGGGGTGTCCTGCTCGCCGCTCCCCCGGAGCGGCCCGGCGGCGGGACTCCGGCGGTGCGGGCGGAGGGCGCGTCGGCCGTGCTGGAGCGGGCCGCGCTCGCCGCCGCCGCGTCCCCCGCGCCGAACGCCCGCGCCGGCGAGTTCGTCTATGTGGAGAGCCTGGTCGCGCGGTCGGCGCGGTCGGCGGACGGTGGTCCGGCCGAGACGGGACCGGCGCACCGGCGGCAGGTGTGGCTGTCGGCGGACGGGAGCCTGCCCGGACTGCTGCGGGAGGAGGGCTCCGCCGACTCGGTGCTCTCCCCGCGCGTGCCCGTGTACGAGGTGGACCGGCCGGGGGCCGCGCCCCGGAAGACCTTCCTGGAGCAGGGTCCGCCGTCCGTGACCGCGCCCACGCACGCGTACGTGGCGGGGCTGCCGACCGATCCGGAGGCGCTGCTGCGACTGGTCCGGGAGCAGACGCGGGCCCCCGGCGGGGACGCCGACCAGCGGGCCTTCGACGCGATCGGGACGCTGCTGGCCGAGACCTGGGCGCCGCCCCGGGTGACCGCCGCGCTGTACGGGGCGGCCGCGCGGGTGCCGGGGGTGGCGGTGCTGCCGTCGGCGCGGGACGCGGCGGGCCGGGAGGGCGTGGCCGTGGCCCGTACCTCCGCGGCCGGGGAGCAGACCCAGTGGGTCTTCGACCGGTCGACGTCGGTCTTCCTCGGGCAGCGGACGGTGCTGGTCCGGGCCGCGGACGCCGGTCCGGCCGGGACGGTCCTGAGCGTGTCCGCGGTGCTCGCCAAGGCGGCCGTGGCCCGGACCGGGCAGCTGCCGGGCTGAGGCCCGGCCGGTGGCGTGGGGCGGTCCCGCACGGCGGGACCGCCCCACGGGCGCGTCAGCCGCGCCGGGCCGCCGCCAGCGCCTCGTAGAAGCGCAGCAGTTCCAGGTCGTCGACCGAGCCCGCGTTGACGGCCTTGGCGAGCGGGGTGCCCTGGAGGAGCCGCTTGACGGGGACCTCGATGCGCTTGCCGGTGAGGGTGTGGGGGACGCCGGGGACCTCGATGACCTCGTCGGGGACGTGGCGCGGCGAGAGCTCGGCGCGGATCGTGCTCCTGATGCGGCCGATCAGCTCGTCGTCGAGGGTCGCGCCGTCGGCGAGGTGGACGAAGAGCGGCATCCAGTAGCCGCCGTCCGGCTCCTCCAGGCCGATGACGAGGGACTCCTTGATCTCGGGGAGCCGTTCGACCGCCTCGTAGATGTCGGCGCTTCCCATCCGGACGCCCTGGCGGTTGAGGGTGGAGTCGGAGCGGCCGTGGATGACGACCGAGCCGCGGTCGGTGATCGTGATCCAGTCGCCGTGCCGCCACACGCCGGGGAACATCTCGAAGTAGCTGTCGTGGTAGCGGCTGCCGTCGGGGTCGTTCCAGAAGTGGATCGGCATGGACGGCATGGGGTGGGCGACGACGAGTTCGCCGACCTCGCCGACGACGGGCTTGCCGGAGGGGTCCCACGCCTGGAGGTCGGTGCCGAGGCCGGCGGCCTGGAGCTCGCCGATGTGGACGGGCAGGGTCGGGACGGCGCCGGCGAAGCAGGAGCAGACGTCGGTGCCGCCGCTGACGCTGGCGATCCACAGGTCCTCGCGGACCTCGTCGTGGAGCCAGCGGAAGCCGTCCGGGGGCAGTGGGGAGCCGGTGGTGGCCACGCACTTGACGGCCGACAGGTCGAAGTCGCGGCCCGGGTGGACGCCGGCCTTGGCGCAGGCCATGACGTAGGCGGCGGAGGTGCCGTACAGGGTGGCGCCGGTGCGTTCGGCGATGCGCCACTGGGCGGCGGTGTCGGGGTGGCCGGGGCTGCCGTCGTACAGGACGACGGTGGTGCCGGTGAGCAGGCCGGAGACGAGGAAGTTCCACATCATCCAGCCGGTGGACGTGTACCAGAAGAAGACGTCCTCGGGGCCCAGGTCGCAGTGGAGGCCGAGCTGCTTGAGGTGCTCGACGAGGATGCCGCCCTGGGACTGGACGATGGCCTTGGGCAGGCCGGTGGTGCCGGAGGAGTACAGCACCCACAGGGGGTGCGCGAAGGGCACCTGCTCGTAGACCGGTTCGGTGTCGGCGGCGACGAGGGAGGCCCAGTCGAGGGCGCCCTCGGGGGCCGGGGTGCCGAGGAGCGGGATGTGGACGACGGCCTTCAGGGTGGGCAGTTCGGCGCGGAGCTCGGCGACGGTGGCGCGGCGGTCGTGCTCCTTGCCGCCGTAGCGGTAGCCGTCGACGGTGAACAGGACGACCGGCTCGACCTGCTGGAAGCGGTCGAGGACGCTGCGGGCTCCGAAGTCGGGGGCGCAGGAGGTCCAGACGCCGCCGACGGCGGCGGTGGCGAGGAGGGCGACGACGGCCTGGGGGACGTTCGGCAGGTAGCCGCTGACGCGGTCGCCGGGGCGGACGCCGAGGGCGCGCAGTTCGGCGGCGAGGGAGGCGACCTGGCGGCGCAGCTCGGCCCAGGTGACCGGGGTCGGCTCGTGTGTCTCGTCCACATGGAGGAGGGCCGTGTCGTGGGGCCGGTCGGCGGCGGCGCGCAGGGCGTGCTCGGCGTAGTTGAGGGTGGCTCCGGGGAACCAGTCGGCGCCCGGCATGGAGCGGTCGCCCAGCACGCGCGCGTACGGGGTGGAGAAGCGGACGTCGAACCATTCGGCGACGGCCCGCCAGAAGGTCTCCAGCTCGTCGACGGACCAGCGGTGCAGCGCCGGGTAGCCGCCCTCGGCGGGGGCGCCGTGGTGTGCGGCGGCCCACTCCTGGAAGCGGGTGACGGCGGCGGTGGCGATGCGCTCCTCGTCCGGCTGCCAGAGCGGCTCGGTCGGCTCGGTCGGCGCAGATGTCATGGGGTGGCTCCCTGGCTGTACGCGGGGTCGGCGTGTGTCCCGCGCACGTGCTGGGGTGTGCGCGTGACGCGGCTGACAGGACGATGTCATGGGAGCGGGTTTCGCACCAGGGCCGCCCGCCCATGATCGGCGAGTTGAACATGTGCTCCCACCACGGGTGAACGGAAGTTGAACGGGGCTCGGGCCGCCGTCGGCGGATGGCAGGGTGACCTGCATGGACGGTCGTGGACGGGTGCGTTCGATGAGGGTGTTCGGTGCGGTGCGGGGGCTCAGGGCGGCGCGGACGGCGTGGGGGCGGTGGCGGGCGGACGCGGCGCTGTCGGCGCGGGGGGCGGAGCGGGCCCGGGTGCCGGGTCGGGCGGAGGGCGCGGAGCCGGCGCCGGGCGGCGGGACCGTGCGGTTCGCCCGGTCCTCGCTGCGGGTGTCCGTGTCGGCGGGCGGCACGGTGTTCTGGGGGTGGGACGGGGCGGAGCCGGAGCCCTCGTACGCGCTGGCCGGCAAGGCGCCCGAGCCGGACCCCCGGGCGGTCCTCGAACCGGACACGGACGGCGGCTGGCGGATCGTGTCGGAGCGGGTGACGGTGGCGGTCTCGCGGCACGGGGCGGTGGAGATCCGGACGCCGGGCGGGGTGATGCTGCGGCGGGACCTGCCGCCGCGCTGGTGGGAGCCGGTGGGCGGGGGTCCGGCTCGGTGGGCGCAGCGGGCCGAGGTGCCGGCGGACGCGCGGTTCTTCGGGCTCGGCGGGCGGTCGGCGGGGCCGCGGCTGCGGGACGGCGCGTACCGGCTGTGGAACACCGATCCGAAGGGCCGGTTCGGGCCGGGCGACGATCCGCTGTACTTCACCATGCCGGTGCAGTACGTGGTCGCGGACGCGGGCACCCACCTGGCCTTCCACGACAACACGTGGGACGGGCTGGTGACCCTCGCGGAGGGCGAGGAGGGCGCCGGGTCGGGGCACGACCGGCCGGGCACCGTCGAGGTGCGGATGGAGGGCGGTCCGCTGCGCTGCTGGGTGGTGGTCGGCACGCCCGCGCGCGTGGCGCACAACTGGGCGGCGCTGACCGGGGCCCCGGCGCTGCCGCCGGCCTGGGCGCTGGGACCGCAGCACGCGCGCTGGGGGTTCGGCGACGCGGCGGAGGTGCGGCGGGTGGTGGCCGGTTACCGGGAGCGGGGGCTGCCGCTGTCGGCGGTCCACCTGGACATCGACCACTACGACCGGCACCGGGTGTTCACGGTGGACCGGGAGCGGTTCCCCGATCTGCCGGGGCTCGCCCGGGAGCTGCGGGAGCAGGGCGTGCGGCTGGTGTCGATCGTCGACCCGGCGGTCGTGGCGGAGCCGGGGGACCCGCTGTACGAGGAGGGGCGGACGGCCGGGGCGTTCGTGCGGGACGCGCGGGGCCGGGAGGTGCGGGGGGAGGTGTGGCCCGGGGAGTGCGTCTTCCCGGACTTCACGGACCCGGCGGTGCGGGAGTGGTGGGGCGGGCTGTACGAGGAGCGGCTGGGGCAGGGCTTCTCGGGGGTGTGGCACGACATGAACGAGCCGGCGCTCCTCACGCCCTTCGGGGAGCCGACGCTGCCCCGGTCGGCGCGGCACGCCCTGGACGGGCGCGGCGGCGACCACCGGGAGGCGCACAACGTGTACGGGCTGCTGATGGCCCGCGCGGGGTACGAGGGGCTGCGGCGGCTGCGGCCCGGGGAGCGGCCCTTCCTGTTCACGCGCGCCGGGTGGGCGGGTGCGCAGCGGTACGGGGGCACCTGGTCCGGCGACGTGGCGACCGGCTGGCCGGGGCTGCGGGCCTCGCTCTCGCTGGTCCTGGGGCTGGGGCTGTGCGGGGTGCCGTACTCGGGGCCGGACGTCGGGGGCTTCGACGGGAGTCCGTCGCCCGAGCTGTTCCTGCGCTGGTTCCAGCTGGGGGCGTGGCTGCCGCTGTTCCGGACCCACTCGGCGCTGGGCGCGGGGCGGCGCGAGCCGTGGGAGTTCGGTCCCGAGGTGCTGGAGCACGCGCGCGTGGCGCTGGCCGAGCGGGAGCGGCTGCGCCCGTACTTCCTGACGCTGGCCCGGCTGGCGCGGATGACCGGGGCGCCCTATGTGCGGCCGGTGTGGTGGGGGGCGCCGGAGGACCGGGCGCTGCGGGACTGCGAGGACGCCTTCCTGCTGGGCGACGGGCTCCTGGTGGCGCCGGTGCTGCACCGGGGCGCCGACCGGCGGGCGGTGCGGCTGCCGCGCGGCCGGTGGTACGACACGGCGACCGGGGAGGCGTACGAGGGGCCCGGTCAGGTGCTCCTGGACGCGCCCCTCGGGCGCGTGCCGGTGCTGGCGCGGGCGGGCGCGGTCCTGCCGGTCGCCGGCGGGGACGGGGGCCTCGCGCTGGAGGTGTGGGCGCCGGCGCCGGGCCGGACGGGCGGCGGGCTGGTGGTCCGGGACACGGGCGACGGCTGGGAGCCCGCGGAGATCGAGCGCTACCAGTCGCGGCTGGTGGAGGGGCGGGTCGTGGTGGAGCGGGTGACGGAGGAGGGCACGTCGGAGGCGGGCCTTCCGGTGCGGGTGCGGGGGGTGTGAGACGGGGGTTCCGGCGCCGGGGCGAGAGCGCTGTCGGACCCCTCCCCTAGCATCCGGAGGCATGGAACTGGGGGCCCTGAGGGGCGATGACATCGCACTGCCGGCCGGTCGCGTGATCACGGCGGACGAGGGGGACGGCGGGGCGCGGCCGCTGTGGCTGAGCGACGGGCCCGCGCCCTTCGCGCTGTGGGGGCGGCTGCGCGCCGCGCATCCGCGCACCGGGCTGTGGCCGCTGCTGCTCGAACCGCTGGACGGTGACGAGGGGTTCCGGCCGTGGGGGTCCGGGGAGCTGTATCCCGAGGACATGTCCCGGCCCGCCGACCACGATCCGGGGGCGGTGCTCGCCCGGTGGTGGGAGGAGTCCGTCTCGGTCGACGAGGGCGATCCGCTCTCCCCCGCGGAGCGGCTCGCCGTCACCGCCCCGTACGGCGCCGAGTGGCCGGGGACGGCGCCCGGGAGGGAGCCGGCGGAGGATCCCGACCGGCTGGCGGCCGAGCACGCGGAGGTGCTCCTGTCCTTCGGCGGCGAGGTGCGGCTGGGGCTGGTGGAGGCCGCTTCCGGGGCGGCGGCGCTCGCCGCCGCGGGATGGTCGGGGCCGCTCAACCACGAGGCCGACACGGCCCGGATCGCCGCCGTGGTCGCCGACTGGGAACGGCGCTTCGGGGCGCGGGTGTTCGCGGTCGGCTTCGCCACCCTGCGGCTCTCCGTCGCCGCTCCCCCGGCGACCCTGGAGGAGGCGCTGCCGGTGGCCGCCGAGCACTTCGCCCTCTGCCCGGACAACGTGTGGCAGGGGACGGCCCCGCAGACCCTGGTGGCGTACGCCGAGCGGCTGGTGGGCGCCGACCTGTGGACCTTCTGGTGGGACTGACCGTCCGAACGGGCCGGCTGGTGGGACCGACCGTCCGAACGGGCCGGAGGCGGCGGGTCAGGCGTAGGCGCCCGCGAACCACTTGGCCGCCGCCTCCGTGTGGAGGGGGAAGACCAGTTCGCGCGGGGCGGGCAGGACCAGTCGGCCGGAGGTCTCCGGGGTGGGGTCGAAGGCCGGGAGGGCGTCCGCCGGGACCGGCGGGAGGAGGCCGAAGACCAGGAGGTGCTCGCCGGAGCAGAGGACGTCGGCGAGCCGGACGGCGTCCGGGTCCGTCTCGACGCCGGTCTCCTCGCGCAGTTCGCGGACGACGGCGGTGGTCCAGTCCTCGCCGTGGTCGATGAAGCCGCCGGGGAGGGCGGTGCCGCCGTGGCCGGGGTGGATGGCGCGGGTGACGGCGAGGAGTCCGGTGCCGGTGGGGGCGGTGACGGGCAGGAGGGCGACGGCGACCGGCAGGGGGTTGCGGTAGGCGGTGGTGGCGCAGGCGGGGCAGGTGCGGGGCCAGCCGGTGGTCGTGGCGGGGTACGCGGCGCCGCAGGCCGAGCAGTGGGAGTGGGGTGCGGGAGCGGTGTGGGTCACGGGGTGACGGTAGCGAGGAGGGTTTCCCGGCGGGGCGGGAACTGGTAGACCCGGTGCGCATGACTGGACTCGCCGCCGGGTTGCGTACCCTCGCCGTCACCGCCGCCGCCGGACTGCTCGCGCTCGCGGGCACCGCCGCCGTCCCCGCCTCCCCCGCCGTCGCCGCGCCCGAGCCGAAGGCTCCCCGGGAGTTCGTGGCGCTGGACTCCGTGGACCGGACGATCCTGCGGGAGATGCGGTACACCACCGCGCACACCTTCATGGGGGAGCCGGTCGACGGCTACCGGCAGCCGGTGTGCCTGCTGACCCGGCCGGCGGCCGAGGCGCTGCACCGGGCGCAGGTCCGGCTGCTGGCCCGGGGGTACGCGCTGAAGGTGTACGACTGCTACCGGCCGCAGCGGGCGGTGGACCACTTCGTGCGCTGGGCGCGGGACCTGGCGGACGAGCGGATGAAGGGCGAGTTCTATCCGCTCGTCGCGAAGGAGCGGCTGTTCGCCGACGGGTACATCGCGGAGAGGTCCGGGCACAGCCGGGGCTCGACGGTGGACCTGACGCTGGTGCGGCTGCCGGCGGCACGCACGCGCGCGTACGTGCCGGGCGAACCGCTGGCGCCCTGCTTCGGGCCGTACGAGGAGCGGTTCCCGGACAGTTCGCTGGACATGGGGACCGGGTACGACTGCTTCGACACGCTCTCGCACACCGAGGACCCGCGGATCACCGGGGAGCAGCGGGCGAACCGGCAGATGCTGAAGGGGGCGCTGGAGGCGGAGGGGTTCGTGAACCTGCCGGAGGAGTGGTGGCACTTCACGTTCAGGCCGGAGCCGTTCCCCTCGACGTACTTCGACTTCCCGGTGGCGCGGCGGTCGGTGGCCGGGCACTGACGTCTTCCGCCGTCCGGGGAGGCGTGCCAGACTCGCCCCCACGATTCTGACGATCCGTCAGACAAGTGGGGAGGAGCGGAGGATGGCGCGGACGCGCAGGCCGGTGGTGACCGGCTGGTTCACCGACGACACCGTCCCGGAGGGGGCGTTCCGGCTGCTCGGCACCCGGTGCTCGGCCTGTGCGGCGGTGTTCTTCCCGCGCGAGGACGACGCCTGCCGCAACCCGGTCTGCCCGGGCGGCGGCGCCCTCGGCGAGGTGCCGCTGTCGCCGCGCGGCCGGGTGTGGTCGTACACCGACGGCCGCTACCGGCCGCCCGCCCCGTACGTCTCCGACCCGGACGCGCCCTGGGAGCCGTACACCCTGGTCGCCGTCGAGCTGGCGGCCGAGGGGATGGTCGTGCTCGGGCAGGCGGCGCCGGGCGTGCGGACCTCGGACCTCCGGGTGGGCCAGGAGGTCGAGGTGGTGCCCGGGGTGCTGAACGAGGACGCCGAGCACGTCTGGACCACCTGGCACTGGCGGCCGGTGGCCCCGGAGCGGACGGAGGAGCGCGCGTGAACGACATCGCCGTCATCGGCGCCGGCATGCACCCCTGGGGCAAGTGGGGCCGGAGCTTCGTCTCGTACGGGACCGCCGCCGCCCGTGCCGCGCTCGCCGACGCGGGCCTGGACTGGACGGACATCGGGTCCGTCGTGGGGGCCGACACCATGCGGTGCGGCTATCCCGGATACGTCGCCGGGGCGACCTTCGCGCAGGCGCTCGGCTGGCAGGGCGCGCGGGTGACCAGCGTGTACGCGGCCTGCGCCTCGGGCGCCCAGGCCATCGGCACGGCGCGGGCGCAGATCCTCGCCGGGCTCGCCGACGCGGTCCTCGTCGTGGGCGCCGACTCCACCCCCAAGGGCTTCTTCGCCCCGGCCGGCGGGGAGCGGCCCGACGACCCGGACTGGCTGCGGTTCCGGATCCTCGGCGCCACCAACCCGGCCTACTTCGCGCTCTACGCCCGCCGCCGGATGGCCCTGTACGGGGACACGCCGGAGGACTTCGCCCGGGTCAAGGTGAAGAACGCGGCGGCCGGCGCGCTCAACCCGCTGGCCCGCTACCGGAAGCCGGTGACCGCCGAGGAGGTCGCGGCCTCGGCCGTCGTCGCCGATCCGCTGCGGCTGCTCGACATCTGCGCCACCTCGGACGGCGGAGCGGCGCTGGTCCTCTGCGGCCTGGACTTCGCCCGCCGGCACGGGCACCCGGACCCGGTGCGGATCCGGGCGGTGTCCACCGTCTCCCCCACCTACCCGAGGGCGGCGCTCGACCTCCCCGACATCGCGACCGACTCGACCACCGCGCTCGACCCCGCCCCGCACGCCTTCCGCGCCTCGATCGCGCGGGCGGCGTACGAGGAGGCGGGGCTCGGCCCGGAGGACCTGTCGCTGGCCGAGGTGTACGACCTGTCGACGGCGCTGGAGCTGGAGTGGTACGAGGACATCGGGCTGTGCGGGCCGGGTGAGGGCGCCAAGCTGCTGCGGGACGGGACGACCCGGCTGGGCGGGGCGCTGCCGGTGAACACCAGCGGCGGGCTCGCCTCCTTCGGGGAGGCGGTGCCCGCGCAGGCGATCGCCCAGGTCTGCGAGCTGACCTGGCAGCTGCGCGGCACGGCGGGCGACCGGCAGGTGCCGGGGGCGCGGGCCGGGATCACCGCCAACCAGGGGCTCTTCGGGCACGGTTCGGCGGTGGTGGCGGTCCGCTGAGCCGGGCCGGGGCCGTACCCGCGCGGGTACGGCCCCTCAGGTGGCGACCGGTTCGTGGCTGCGGTCGGCGAGGACGAGGGCGTGCTCGACCACCGCGACCAGGACGCTCTTGACCGACTCGCGGTCCCGGGCGTCGCACAGCACCAGTTCGACCTCGGGATCGAGGTCGAGCGCCGCCCGCACCGTCTCCGTCGGGTAGCTCCGGGCGCCCTCGAAGCAGTTGACGGCCACCGTGAAGGGGATGCCGCGCCGCTCGAAGTAGTCGATCGCGGCGAAGCTGTCCTCCAGGCGCCGGGTGTCGGCGAGGACGACCGCGCCGAGCGCGCCCTGCGCGAGCTCGTCCCAGAGGAACCAGAACCGGTCCTGGCCGGGGGTGCCGAACAGGTACAGGACGAGGTCCTCGCGGAGCGTGATCCGGCCGAAGTCCATGGCGACGGTGGTCGTCGTCTTGGCCTCGACGCCGTGCAGGTCGTCGACGGGCCGGCCGGCCTCGGTGAGGACCTCCTCGGTCCGCAGCGGCCGGATCTCGCTGACCGCGCCGACCAGTGTCGTCTTGCCGACCCCGAAACCGCCGGCGACCAGGATCTTCAGGGTCACCGGTTCGACCGGGGGTTTCTTGCGGCTAGAGCGCCCGAAGGCCATTGATCACCTCGCGGAGGATGCTCACGTCCGGCAGCTGGGCCGGCGGAACGGGGCGGGTCACGTGCACGAGTTCCTCGTCGACGAGGTCGCCGACCAGGACCCGGACCACCCCGACGGGGAGGTCGAGTCCGGCGGCGAGCTCGGCGATCGACTGGGGCTGCTCGAAGCAGCGTTCGACGATCTCCACGTGTTCCGGGGAGAGCGTCTGGTCCCGGCCGGGGTCGTCGGCGGCGGGCTCGGGGACCACCACCGCGATCAGGTCGAGCCGGTGGCGGCCGGCCGCGCTCGTCCGGCCGCGGGTCATCGCGTACGGGCGGACGACCGGGCCCGCCTCGTCGTCGTACCAGTGGTGGACGTCCGCCCCCCGGGCGGGGGCGTCCCGGTCGGACCGGTTCGGCTCGGCTGCGTCGCTCATGCGGGGCGGCTCACCCTCCCGTGGACGAACCGGTCCGGGGGGCCGTGCCGAGGTGGATGCCGACCCGCTTCACCATCAGCGTCATCTCGTACGCGACCTGGCCCACGTCCGAGTCGGAGTCGGCGAGGACGGCGAGACAGCTGCCGTCGCCGGCGGCGGTGACGAAGAGGAACGCCTCCTCCAGCTCCACCACGGTCTGGCGGACCCTGCCCGCCTCGAAGTGGCGGCCGACGCCCTTGGCGAGGCTGTGGAAGCCGGAGGCGACGGCGGCGAGGTGCTCGCCGTCCTCCCGGCTCAGGTCCTTCGAGGCGCCGGTGGGCAGGCCGTCGCTGGACAGCACCAGGGCCTTGCGGATGGCGCCGACGCGCTGGACCAGCTCGTCGAGGAGCCAGTTCAGCTCGCCGTTCCCCTGGACGGAGCTGCTGGTGCTTGCTGCGGCGTTCGGTGCGGTCATCGACCGTCCCCCTCGGGTGTCGTTCCATGTGCGGTGCTGTCGTCCGGGGCGGAGGTGTCGCGGCGGCCGCGCTGCCAGCCGCGCTGCATGGCGGCCATGCGGGCGCGGACCTCCTCGGCGTCCCGTTCGAAGTCGTCCCGGGCGGGCTCCCCGCCCTCGGGCAGCCCCCGGCCCCCGGTCTCCGGCCCGGCGCCGCGGCCGGAGTCGCGCAGCTGCGGCGCGAGGCTGGCCTGCCGGACCCGGCGGGGCAGCCCGTCGAGCGTGGCGGGGTCCCCGGCGGACGGAACCGCCGGGACGGCGCCGGACTCGCGCTCCGGAGCCGGATCGCGGTCCTGGGCGGGGTCGCCGTCCGGGCGGGCTCCGGTGCCCTCGGGCCGTACGGGGACGAGCACGGGGCCGGTGGCGCGCGGCGTCCGGCGGTCCTCGGCGCGGCCGGTCTCGTCGTCCCGGCGGCCCCGGGCGACGACCAGGGTCGGCGGGCGGCGGCGCGGCAGCGGCACGGGGCCGGCGGCCGGGCCGTCCCCGGCGGGGTCCGCGGTCCGGTCGGGGGCCTGCTGGTGCTGCTCGCCCGCCGGGAGGAGGCCGGTGCGGCGGCGCGGGCGGAAGAGGCCGCCGCGCTCGCTGTCGCTGTCCAGGAGGTCGGCGGAGCGGTCGAGGAGCGTCTCGACGTCCACCGCGTCGGCGGCGGCGTCGGCGTGCTCGGCGCCGAGCGGCGCCTCCAGCTCCACGGGACCGTCCAGGGGGCGGCCGGCGGCCGGCGCGTCGGCGAGGTCGGGGACCCGGGCGAGCGCGGGCCGGCGCTGCGGCAGCCCCTCGTCGAAGGCGTTGTGGACCTCGGTGTGCCGGTCGGCGTCGCGGTCGGGGGCGCGCGGGTCGGTCTTGCGGTCGAGGCGGAAGCCCGCGCCCTGCGTCTCGGGGGCGTCGGTGAGCAGCGCGGCCGGGATGAAGACGACCGCGGTGGTGCCGCCGTACGGGGAGGTCTGGAGGGAGACGCGGACGTGCTGGCGCTGGGCGAGTCGGCTGACGACGAAGAGGCCGAGGCGGTCGGTGTCGGAGAGCTCGAACTCGGGGGTCTCGGCGAGCCGCAGGTTGGCGTCGAGGAGGACCTCGGGGCTCATGCCCAGGCCCCGGTCGTGGATCTCCAGGGTGAAGCCGTTGGCGACCCGCTCGCCGAGGACCTGGACGGCGGTGTGCGGGGGCGAGAACACGGTGGCGTTCTCGAGCAGTTCGGCGATGAGGTGGGTGAGGTCGGCGACGGCGGGGCCGCCGACGCCGAGCCGGGGCAGCCGGCGGACCTCGACCCGCTCGTAGTCCTCGACCTCGGCGACGGCCGCGCGGACCACGTCCATGAGCTGGACGGGCTTGCGCCACTGCCGGGAGGGGGCGGCGCCGGAGAGGATCACCAGGCCCTCGGCGTGCCGGCGCATGCGGGTGGTGAGGTGGTCGAGGCGGAAGAGGTCCGCGAGCTCCTCGGTGTCCTCGGTGCGCCGCTCCATCGTGTCGAGGAGGGTGAGCTGGCGGTGGAGCAGGACCTGGTTGCGGCGGGCGAGGTTGACGAAGACCTCGGAGACGCCGCGGCGCATGTCGGCCTGCTTGACGGCGGCCTCGACGGCGGCCCGCTGGAGGGTGTTGAGGGCCTGGCCGACCTGGCCGACCTCGTCGTCCCCGTACCGCAGATGGGGCACCTCGGTCTCGACGTCCACGTGCTCGCCCGCGGCGAGGCGGCGCATCACGCTGGGCAGCCGGACCCCGGAGACCTCCTGGGACTCCTTCTGGAGGCGGCGCAGGTCGCGGACGAGGACCCGGCCGACCCGGACCGAGACGAAGACGGAGGCGAGGAGGGCGAGGAAGCCGAGGACTCCGGCGACGCCCGCCTTCAGCAGGACGCTGTAGGCGGCGGGCTGGACGCGGTCCTGGTAGCGGTCGCCGGCGGCGGTGTTCTCGCGGGCGAGCTCGTCGAGGACGGGGCTCGCCTCGTCCTGCCAGTAGGCGGCGGTGACGGAGCGCGGCTTCTCGGTGGGGCCCTCCGCGATGAGGGCCTCCTCCGAGGTGCGCAGGGCCTGGGTCTCGGGGCTGCGCCAGTACTGCTCGTAGCGCTGCCGCTCGGCGGCGGGGAGGAGTTCGAGGTTGACCTCGTAGTACTGCTTGCGGCCGGCGACCAGGTCGGAGATCGCGCGGATCTCCTGGGCGGTGACGCGGTCCGCGACGAGGGCGGAGAGGACGAGGGCGTCCTCGCGGGAGAGGAGTTCGCGGGCGCGGGTGATGCCGACGAGGGCGCGGCCCTGCTTGTCCATCTCCACGTTCTCCAGGGCGTGGAGGGTCACGAGGAAGGCGTAGCAGGGATCGACGAGCCGGTTGTAGAACTCCAGGGCCTGGAGGCGGCCGACGTCGCGCCGCTCCACCGAGCGGCGCAGCGAGGAGAGTTCCTCGAAGGCGGTGAGGAGCGAGTTCAGCTTCTGGGTGGTGACGGGGCGCATCTCCTCGCGGACGCCCGGGTCCTGGGCGTTGGCGCGGATGCGGGCGATCTGCCGGTCGGTGGTGAGGCGGGCCTCGCGGAGCTGGTCGAGGGCCTGGGAGCCGCGCGGGTCGGCGAGGTAGACCAGGGACTGGCGGCGTTCGAGCTGGATGACCCGGGCGGTGTCCTCGATGGGGTAGCCGACCTTCTCGACGATGTAGCCGACGTCGAGGAGCTGGTCGGCCTCGCGCCCGGTGAGGGCGGTGGCGAAACCCCAGAGACCGGTGAGGGAGACGAGCGGTACGAGGAGCAGCGCGACGATCTTCCGGCGGATGGACTTCCCGCGAAAGCGCATGGCCTCCCCCAGCTCGCCCCCGCGCGCCACGGAGGTCCTTCGAACGAACGGCGCCGTCGCGTCGACACGGCGCGTCAACCTTCGGTTCCAACAGATGGCGGCGCGAGCCTACTACTGCATCGCGACCTTCTCGAAGGCGTGTCCGGTCGATTTCCGGCCTGCCGGGCGGGCGTTGATCATGAGATGTCCGGGTATTCCTGGAGTTGGGATCGGCCACTGTGTCGCAGGACACGCGGGGTTGCGCCGCTTCACGCCGAGGACGCAATGGCTGGAATTGTTCGTTCCGTTCGTATTGCCGTCGCATGTCCGGAGGAAGTGGGGAAACCTTTTACCTGTCCGGAGCGTCATGTACTGCGGGGGGACGTGCGCCCGCTCACGGGCCGGGCACGGACGGACGAGCCGTGTAGAAGCGCCGGAACCGGGCAGCCACCCCTGAGAGCGTCGTGCGGTGGGGAGTGACAGGACACATGGAACACGAGGCGCGGTCGGCGCGTCAGCTGTGGGTGGAGGACGAGCGCGGTCTGCGGAGGATGCCGGACCCCGTGCGGAACGCGGCGGTGCGGGCGGTGATGATCACCTCGGTGACCCTCATCCTCGCCGTGGTCGCCTTCCTCACCACGGTCGCCGACTCCTGGCTGGCGTATCCCATGACGATAGCGGCGGTGGCCGCGACGGTCGTGGCCACCTGGAGCGTGCTGGACATCTGGATCACCCGTCAGGTCTGGCGCCAGCGCAACGGCGTGGTGTCCGAACCGAGCAGCAGCGCCTACCAGGCGCGGCGGGACCGGCCCGCGGAGGAGCAGGTCGCCTAGGACCCGTCCGGCGGATCTTCGCGGGACGGGGCCCTGGGACAGCGGAGGCCCGGACCCTCGCGGGGTCCGGGCCTCCGCCGTTCCTAGGAGGCGTCCGCCGGCTCGTCCTGGTGGCGGCGGAACATCCGGGTCGCGGTGATCTCGCCGTGGATCGCCTCGCCCTCCCCGGACGGCTGCGGCAGCCCCGGCCGCAGGTGCTCCTCCACGCTGATGTACTTGAGGCCCGCCCGCAGGTCCGCGTCGTTCCGCAGCCGGATCACCAGCGGGAACTCGGCGAGCGCCGTGGTGTCGAAGAGACCCGTGGTGTAGAGGAGCTGGACGCCGAGCGCGTCCGACACCGCCCGCTGGAGCTCCAGCAGGTACGTGGCGTTGGCCCGGCCGATCGGATTGTCGAGGAACAGCGTGCCCGCGTGCCGGTGCCTGTCCCGGCCCCGGTCGTTGGAGCGCAGCGCCGCCATCGTGCAGTACAGGGCGATGGCCGCGGTGAGCAGCTGGCCGCCGGAGAAGACGTCGCCCATCTGCCCCACCGGCACCCGCTCGGCGCGCAGCACCGCGTCCGGCTTGAGGATCTCGACGGCGATGCCCTTCGGCTCCAGCGCCGCCCGCACCCCGCGCAGCAGCAGCGACATGCCGTCGCGGCGCAGGTCGGAGTTCTTCTTCACGGCCGCGCGGGTCGCCTCGTCGACGACCTCGCCGAGCCGCTCGGTCAGGGTGGCCGGGTCCGGCTCCTCGAAGCGGATCCGGAGGAACTCCTGCCCGGACCACTCCCCCAGCCCCTCCGGGAGCCGGGAGAGCCGCTGGGCGGAGCGGAGGGTGGCGAGGGAGGACTCCACCAGGCCGCGCAGCCGGTCCACGATCGAGTCGCGGTTGCGCTCCAGCTGGGCCAGCTCGTCGGTGAGGACCCGCAGCCGGGGCGCGAACGCCTCGGCCCACCGGGCGGCGTGCTCGGGCAGCGCGGAGGCGGGCAGCTCGCGGATCTGGAGGCGGGCCGGGGTGCGGACCTGCTCGTAGCGGGTGGAGTTGGCGTGCCGGACGAGGATGTCGCTCGCCTCGCGGACGGAGGCGTCGGCGGCGGACAGCTCGGCGGTGCAGGCGCGCAGCGCCCGGCGGGCCTCCCCCGCCGTGCTCCGTGCCTCCTCCAGCGAGCCGGGGTACGGCTCCGGTGCCGCCGGCTCCTCCTCCGGCTGGTCGCGCAGCAGGTCGCGCAGGAGCGCGGCGGTCTCGTCGAAGCCGCCGGCGGCGTCCTCGGCGGCCCGGTGGTCGCGCAGCAGCCCGGCGTGGGCGGCGCGGGCCGCGTCCAGGGCGTCGCCGCGGGCGGCGAGCTCGGAGCCCGCGGTGCGGAGCAGGGCCTGGGCGCCCTCGGCGTCGGCCGGGACCAGCTCCTCGGGCAGCTCGGTGTGGGCCGCGCCGTCCTCGGGGGCGAGCCGCTCGGACTCGCCGCGCAGCCGGCCGAGCTTCTCGCTCGCCTCGGAGGCGCGGGACTCCAGCATCTGCACCAGGGACTCGGCGCGGGCCGCGGCGGCCTGGCGGGACGGGCCGTCGGCGCCGTCGGTCGACTCCAGGAGCTGCTCGGCGCGGGTGCGGACCTTGTTGGTGAGCCGGTCCAGTTCGGCGAGGGCGGCGGACTCGTCGCTCTCGGCGCGGGCCTGCTCGGCCCTCAGGTCGGCGCCGACGCCGACCTTCTCGTACAGCTGGGACGCGGCCCGGTACGCCTCGCGGAGGGTGGGCAGGGCGGCGCGGGGCGCGCCGGGCTCCTCGTCGGGGAGCTGCTCGGGGGCACCGGCGATCTCGGCCCGCTCGGCGCGCAGCGCGCGGGCGGTGCGGTGGGCGTCGTCGGCGGCGCGCTGGGCGGCCCGGCGGTCCTCGTCGGCGGCGCGGGCACGCTCCAGGCAGGTCTGGGCGCGGGCCTCGGACTCGGCGGCGTCGTCGGCGAGTTCGCGGAGGCGGGCCTGCCAGGCGGAGCGCTCGCGGAGCCGGAAGGCGAGACCGGCGAGGGCGTCGGCGACGCGGCGGGCGCGCTGGGCGGCCTCCTGACGCTCCTCGCGGACCCGCAGGGCCTCGGCGGCGGTCTCCTCGGCCTCGGCGCGCAGCGCGCGGGCCTCGTCGTGGGCGGTGCGGGCGGCCTCGGCGGCCTCCCGGGCGGTGGTGGCCGCGGCGGCCAGTTCGGCGAGCATGCCGGGCGGGCAGTCGGCGCGCCAGGCGCCGACGCGGGCGGCGAGGGCGCGGTCGCCCGCGAGACGGGCGGCGAGGGCGCGGATCTCCTCGTCGCGGGCGGCGGTCCGGGCGCGCAGCGCCTGCCGTTCCTCGTCGGCGGCGTGCTCGTCGTGCATGGCCGGGTTCGGCGGCACCAGGAAGACGCCCGTGTCGCCGTCCGCGTCCGGGGCGGGCACGGGAGCGAGGAGGGCGGCGGCGGTGCCGACGGCGACGGTGGAGCGGGGCAGCAGGGCCGCGGTGGCGAGGACCTCGCGGGCGCGCCCGTAGGAGACGGGGTCGGTGATGACGACGCCGTCGACGAGTTCGGGCCGGGCGGCGAGCACGCGCGCGTGGTCGGCGGGGTCGACGGCCTGGGCGAGGTAGCGCCAGCCGGGGAGGGCGGGGATGCCGTGCTCGCCGAGGTGCTCGACGGTGGCGAGGACGTCGGGGCCGGGCGGCAGCAGGCCGCCGTCGCCGAGGGCGCCGAGGATGCGGGAGTCGTCGGCGGCGGCGGTACGCAGGTCGAAGAGCCGGCGCTCGGCGGAGGAGACGGCACCGTCGAGGAGGCTTCGCAGTTCCTCGGCGCAGCGGTCGAACTCGGTGACGGAGAGCGGCGGCTGCTCGGCGGCGGGCCGTTCCCCGTCGTCCGGGCCGTCGGCGCGGGCGGCGGACGGGGCGGCGGCGCCGGGCAGGCCGAGGAGTTCGGCGAGACGCTCCTCGGCGGCGAGGGCCTCGGCGGCGCGGTGCTCGGCGTCGTGGGCGTGGGCCGCCGCGTCGGCGGCGTCGGCGGCGCGGGCGGCGGCGAGTTCGGCGCGGGACTCGGCGGCGGCGGCCGCGCGGGCCCGCTCGCTCGCGGACCTGGCCGTCTCGCGGGCGGTGTCCCAGGCGGCGACGGCGGTCTTCTCGGCGTCGGCGGCGGCGAGCGCGGCGCGGGCCGGGTCGGCGTCGGGGGCGGAGTCGTCGAGCCAGCCCGCGCGGACGGCCTCGGCGGTCTCCTGCTCGACCTCGGCGAGCCGCTGGCGCAGGTGGCCGGCCTCGCTGCGGGCCCGCTGGGCCTCGGTGGCGGCGGTGGTGGCGTCGCGGTGGGCGGCCTCGCCCGCCTCCTGGAGGGCGGTGGAGCGCTCCTCCTCCTCGGCGGCGTGCCGCGCGCCCTCCTCGGCGGCGGAGGCGAGCGCGCGGACGAGGTCGGCGGCGGCCGCGGCGCGGGCGGCGAGGGCGGGGGCGGCGTCGCGTTCGGCCTCGCGGATGGCGGCGGCCACGCGCGCGGAGCGGTCTCCGGCGGCACGGTGGCGGAGCACGGACTCGGCGGCCTGCCAGGCGGAGTGCAGGGTGCGGGCCTCGATGAGTTCGCGGCGCTGGGAGGCGGCGCCCTTCTCGGCGGCGGCGAGGGCCAGGGAGGCGTGCCGGTAGGCGAGTTCGGCGGCGATGAGGGCGCTGCGCTCGCGGGCGGTCTCGGCCTCAGCGACGGCGTGCCCGGCGGAGGTGACGCCCTGGGCGAGTTCGGCGGCGCGGGCCCGCTCGGTGGCGGCGCGGCCGGAGAGCCGGCGGGCGAGGGTGCGGGTGCGGCGGTCGGCGGCGGCGTGCACCTCGCGGGCGCGGGCGCGGGTGGCGGCGGCGTCGACGATGCGGTTGAGGAGGTCGACGGAGCCGGCGGTGAAGTCGCGTTCGGCGGTGAGTTCGGCGCGGCGGCCGAGCTTGTTGCCGAAGCCGCCGACGAGGTCGGCGAGGCCGTCGGTGTCGCGGGTGTCGGTGACGGCGCGGAGCAGGAGGTCGGTGAAGTCGGAGTCCTTCTTGACCGCGAAGAGGCCGGCGGCCTCGCCCTCGTCGGCGTTCATCTCGCGCTGGTAGCGGAAGAGTTCGGGGTCGAGGCCGAGTTCGCCGAGGTGCTCGTTCCAGCGGTCGTGGATCTCCTCCCAGACCACGTCCAGGTGCGGGTAGGCCTTGCCCGCGTCGGTGAGGGCGTCGCGGAAGCCCTTCATGGTGCGGCGGCGGCCGGTGGCTCCGGAGGCGCCCTCGGCGGCGGGGCGGACCGAGGTCGCCTCGGCCACCGGCAGGTTGTCGAGGCTGAGGCCGGGGCCGGGGCGGAAGGAGTACCAGGCCTCGGCGAACTTGCGGGGGTCGTTGGAGACCTGGCGGCCGCGCCATTCGCTGACCTTGCCGACGACGACGAGTTCGCCGGTGAGGGTGTGCTGCCACTCCAGGGCGACGTGGCCGCAGTCGTCGGCGAGGAGGAACTTGCGCAGGACGCCGGAGCTGGCGCCGCCGAGGGTGTTGCGGTGGCCCGGGAGCATCACCGAGAAGATCAGCTTGAGGAGGACGGACTTGCCGCCGCCGTTCTCCAGGAAGAGCACGCCCGCGGGGGCGGGGCGGCGCGGCGGGCCGACCGGCTCCTCCTCGAAGAACTCCGCCTGGGTGGGGGCGGGGTTGGGCACGGGCGCGCCGACCCCGCGCAGGTCCAGGACGGTGTCGGCGTAGCGGGCGCCGGCGGGGCCGATGGAGTAGAGGCGGACCCGGGACAGCTCGTACATGCGGCGGACTCTCGTGCTGAGGACGGTCGGTTGCGGTTGCGGGCGGGGGCCGGCGGGGCGGCGGGCCGGTCAGGAGTGGAAGGGCAGTCCCGCGTCGGCGGCGAGGTGCAGGTCGTCGCCCTCGTGCGGGGGGACGAGGGTGGCGGAGCCGTCGCTGACCGGGACGACGCCGAGGCCGAGGAGTTCGGTGAGGGCGGCGGAGCCGGCCATGTCGCGGACCTGGAGCTGGTAGCGGGCGGTGGTCCGGTAGGAGCCGCCGTTCTCGTCGCCGGTGCGCTGGAGGAAGCCGGAGTCGGTGAGGAAGGCGACCGCCTTGGCGATGATGCCGGTGGTGGAGCCGGCGAGCCGCCGGGCGTCCTTGGTGGCGCCGGTGGTGGAGCGGCGGGCGTAGACCCGCCAGGCGGCCTCCAGGCCGGGGGCGTCGGTGGCGGGGTCGGTGTTCTCGCCCTGTTCCTCGGCGCGCTGCTCCAGGCGCAGGCACGCCTGGCGGACGAAGCCGTCGACGCCGTTGACGGTGAGCCGGCCGATGTAGCCGTCGTCGGCGAGGTCCTCGGGCCGGGGGAAGGCCATGGCGGCGACGGCGAGGTGGGCCAGGCCGTGCAGGAAGCGGTCGGCGGAGTCGGTGTTGGCGCGGCGGGCGTAGTCGCCCATGCGGACGGCGAAGACGGAGTCCTCCCCGGCGGTGACGGCCATGCCCGCGCGCGGGGAGACCTCCAGGACGATGAGGCCGAGGCCGGTCGCGACGGCGTCGGCGAGCCGGGCGAAGGCGGGGTCCTCCTGGTAGCGGCGGAGCAGTTCGGCGTACTCGGCGTCCCGGGCGGGCAGCAGCTTGGGCTGGAGTCCGAAGGAGACGAGCCGGGCGGCGTCGGCGGTGTCGGCCGGGGTGACGGCGGCGGAGGGGGCGGGGGCCGGGGAACGGGGGGACTCCTGCTCGCTCCACGTGTCCGGGTACGCGGCGTACTCGGCGTGGTTGTCGCTCACGGCTGGGGCTCCTCGGTGCGGCTCTCGTGCGGTACGGCGGGGGTGACGGCGGCCCGGGGCAGGGGCAGCGGCACGGGGGTGACGGCGGCGGACGGCGCGGCGGGCGGCGCCGGTTCCCCGGCGGTGCCGAGGCGGACGGCCCGCACGACGGGCGGCTCCCGGCGGCGGGCGGCGGCGCGGGCGGGTCCGAGCGGCGGTACGGCCCCGAGCCGCACCCCGCCGCCGGGCTCCCCGCTGGCCCCCTCCGCCACGGGCGCGTCGACGAACGGCGCCCGCAGCCGGGGCCGGGGCGCGACGGGCCCGACGGCCACGGGTTCCACCGCTTCGGACTCCACCCGTACGGGCTCCGCCTGCGCCGGGAACTCCGGTGCGGGCGCCGGTTCCGCCGGTACGGGCTCCGCCCGCGCCGGGAACTCCGGGGCGGGGGCCGCCGGTTCCGCCGGGGCGGGGTCCGTCCGTGCGGGGTCCGCCGGGGCGTCCGGCGCGGAGGCCGTCCCGGGGGCGTGGGACGTCCTGGAGAGGAGGGTCACGTCGCCTCCGTGCGGTCGGCGGCCATGCCCGCCGCGTCGAGGAGGGCGGTGCCGACGATGAGGTCGGCGCCGCCGAAGCCGGGGTCGTCGAGCGGGGTGCCGTCGTCGACGGCGAAGAGCAGCCGCTCCTCGCCCTGCCGGTAGGCGGTGCCGACCGGCGGGCTGGCGGCGTGGACGGCGAGCAGCGCCACCAGGTAGGCGAGGTCCTCGCCGTGGTCCGGGTGGTCGCCCCGGGTGGCGCGGGCGTCGGCGAGGAGGCCGGAGAGGCGGCGCGGCGCGTCGTGCTCCAGGTCCAGGAGGCGCAGCGCGTCCGCGAGTTGGCGCTCGCTGAAGCGGGAGTCGTCGGGGGTGGCGATGAGGTCGGGTTCGGGCATCTCGGCGCCGAGGTGCTCGCGCTCGACCGGCGGGGTGAGGAGCAGGTCCACGAGGTCGCCGAGGCGGACCGAGGCGGGGGTGCGCAGGCCGGTGCCGTGTGCGAAGAAGGCGTCGGTGACGCGGGTGGCCCGCTCGACGGGGAGCGGCAGCACGGGCGCGACGAGCTGCCCGTAGAGGTCGAGTCCGGTGTACCGGGTGGGCGCGGCGAACGCCTGCCGGTCCTGCTCGGCGCGGAAGAGGGGGCCCGCCTCCAGGAGGCGGGACTGGAGCTGGGTGTGGCGGCGGATGCAGTCCTTGACGATGTCGACCAGTTCGGCGGCGCGCCGCTTGTGCTCGGGCTCCTCGGCCTCGTCCCGCGCCCTGCGGATGTTGGTGAGGATCGCGTTCTCGTGGCGGTAGCGGTCGGCGACGTGGTCGAGCGCTTCGGCGATCATGTCGGGGACGCCGTGGAGCCAGTCCACCGCGCGGACGTTGCGCCGGGTGGCCTCCAGGGTGCGGCGGAGGGTCTCGGCGTACTGGACGGTGCGGTAGCGGGCCTGTTCGGCGGCGAGCTGGGCGTCGGCGAGGCGGCCCCGGCTGATGAGGACCTCCAGCTTCACCTCGGCGGCGATCTGGGCGCTGGTGACGTCGGTGTCGAGGGCGCCGACCAGGACGTTGACGGCCTCGTCGGTGGTCCGCAGGCAGACTCCGCCGCCGTAGCCGGGGACCTCCTCGACGAGTTTGAAGTCGTAGTCCCGGCGGACGTACACGCCGTCGGTGCCGAAGGTGCCGTAGACGGCGCGGAAGCCCCGGTCGACGCTGCCGACGTTGATCAGGTTCTCCAGGACCCAGCGGGCCACGCGCTCGTGCTCGGCGGCGGGGCGGCGGGGGGCCTGGGCGGCGACGCGGGGCAGCAGCCGGGCGACGACCTGGTCGTGGTCGGCGCCGGTGTCGAAGTCCATGTGGAGGGTGACGAGGTCGATCGCGGCGAGGGCGATCTCGGCCATCGCATAGACCGTGTACTCACCGGCGAGGTTCGCCTTGCGGGCGTCGAGGTCGTGCAGCGGCGCGGTGCAGGCGAGCGCGCGCAGGCGCCGCGCCAGCCCTTCGTCGGCGGCCGGCCCCTGCGCGGGGCGCGGCCCCGCGCTGAGCTGGGGCGGAGCGAGGTCCGTCGAGGCAGGCGAAGTCACGGTGCACAGAGTAGGTCCTCGCACCGACATGGGTCGAAACGGTGTGGAAAGCACGGCTCCGGGACGGGTCAGTCCGCCGGGGACGGCGGGCGGTGCCGGGCGCGGGCCGCCGTCACCTGGGCGTGGGAGTCGTCGAGGTAGCGGTCGAGGAGCCGTTCGGCGGCGTCCCGGTCCCCGGCCCCGAGGGCGGCGAGGATCTCGCGGTTGCCCGCGAGGTAGGGCTCGTGGAGGGCGCGGGCGTCGGCGACCGGGTGGAGGGCGAGGCGGAGTTCGGCCAGGACGCCGCGCATCAGCTCGTCGGTGCGGGCGCTGCCCGCGAGGGCGACGAGGGCGAGGTGGAAGCGGATGTTGGCGGTGGAGACGGCGGGCCAGTCGTCGTTCAGGGCGGCCCGCTCGCCGTCGACGACGGCGTCGACGAGGCCCTCCAGCGGGTAGGGCGGGCGGCCGAGGCCGCGCAGGGCGGCGCTCTCGACGAGGCGGCGGGTGCGGTGGATGTCCTCGACGTCGGCGTCGGTGGGGACGCGGACGAAGACGCCCCGGTTCAGCTCGTGGACCAGGAGCCGTTCGCGGACGAGGAGCCGGAAGGCCTCGCGCAGGGTGTTGCGGGAGACGCCGAGGTCACCGCCGACGGCTTCCTCGGAGAGGCGGGAGCCGGGCGGGAAGGCGCCTTCGGAGATCCGGGCGCGCAGGGTGTCCGCGACCCGCTCCGCCGTGCCCGCGCGCTCGGCGGCCGGACGTCCGTCCGCCGGTGTTCCCGGTTCCTGCGGTGTCCCCGTGGCGTCCATGGGACTCCTCCCCTCGTCGGATCCCCGTACCGGATCCCCTTGTTGGATTGTTGAACAATCGCCTACCTTAGCGCCACCGTACCGTCCGGTGAAGGAGCGCGGCGCCGCCATGACCAGAATCTCGATCGACCTCAACGCCGACCTCGGCGAGGGTTTCGGCCGCTGGACGCTGACCGACGACGAGCGGCTGCTCTCCGTCGTCACCAGTGCCAACGTGGCCTGCGGTTTCCACGCGGGCGACGCGGTCACCATGCGGCGGGTGTGCGAGCTGGCCGCGGCGCGGGGGGTGCGGATCGGGGCCCAGGTGTCCTACCGGGACCTGGCCGGATTCGGACGGCGCGCCATGGACGTGCCGGCGGCGGAGCTGGCCGCGGAGGTGGCGTACCAGATCGGGGCCCTGGAGGTGTTCGCCCGCGCGGCGGGCTCCCGGGTGTCGTACGTGAAGCCGCACGGCGCGCTCTACCACCGGGTGGTGGGGGACCCGGAGCAGGCGGCGGCGGTCGTCGACGGGGTGCTCCTCGCGGGCGGCGGGCTGCCGGTGCTGGGGCTGCCCGGGTCGCGGCTGCACGAGGCGGCGGAGCGGGCCGGGCTGCCTGCCGTGGCCGAGGCGTTCGGCGACCGGGCCTACCGGGCGGACGGCTCGCTGCTGCCCCGGGACCGGGAGGGGGCCGTGGTGCACGATCCGGACGCGGTGGTCGGGCGGTCGGTGGCGATGGTCCGGTCGGGCACGGTCGCCGCGCACTGCGGGACGCCGGTGCCGGTCCGGGCCCGGTCGCTGTGCCTGCACGGGGACACGCCGGGCGCGGTGGAGCTGGCCCGGCGGGTCCGGGCCGGCCTGGAGGCGGCCGGGGTCGCGGTGGGGGCCTTCGCGTGAGGGTGCTGCGGGTGGGCGAGCGGGCGCTCCTGGTGGAGCTGGCCGACGGTCCGGCGGCGGAGGCGTTCCACGCGGAGCTGCTGCGGCGCCGGGCGGCGGGGGCACTCCCGGAGGTGCGGGAGGTGGTGCCGGCGGCGCGGACGGTGCTGCTGGACGGGGTGGCGGATCCGGTACGGCTCGCGGCCGAGCTGCCCGGCTGGGAGGCCGGGCACGCGCCCGCGCCCGCGCGCGGGGTGGTGGAGCTGCCGGTGCGGTACGACGGGCCGGACCTGGCGGAGGTGGCCGGGCGGTGGGGGGTGCCGGAGGCGGAGGCGGTGCGGATCCACGCGTCGGCCGTGTTCCGGGTGGCGTTCTGCGGGTTCGCGCCCGGCTTCGGCTATCTGACCGGGCTGGGCCCCCGGTTCGAGGTGCCGCGCCGGGCGACGCCCCGGACGGCGGTGCCGGCCGGCGCGGTGGCGCTGGCGGGGCCGTACACGGGGGTGTATCCGCGGTCCTCGCCGGGCGGCTGGCAGGTGATCGGGACGACGGACGCGGTCCTGTGGGACGCGGACCGCGAGCCGGCGGCGCTGCTGTCGCCCGGCACGCGCGTGCGGTTCGTCCCGGTGCCGGGCTCCGGGGAGGGGCGGTGAGCGGGCGGGCGGTGGCCGTGGTGCGGGCCGGGGCGCTGACGACCGTGCAGGACCTGGGGCGGAGCGGGTACGCGCACCTGGGCGTGCCCCGGTCGGGGGCGCTGGACCCGGCGGCCGCCCGGCTGGCGAACCGGCTGGTGGGCAACGCCGAGGGGGCCGCCGTCCTGGAGACCACCGTGGACGGCTGCGCGCTGCGGCCGCTGCGGGCGGTCGTCGTGGCGGTGGGCGGGGCGCCCTGCCCGGTCCGGGCGGACGGCCGTCCGCTGCCCTGGGGGACGGCGGTACGGGTCCCGGCGGGCGCGCTCCTGGAGGTCGGGGCGGCGGTGCGCGGGCTGCGCTCGTACGTGGCGCTCGGCGGCGGGATCGCGGTCCGCCCGGTGCTCGGCAGCCGCTCCACCGACCTGCTGTCGGGGCTCGGTCCGGCGCCGCTGGCGGACGGGGCCGTCCTGCCGCTGGGAACGCCGGGGCGCGTACGGGGGCCGGTGGACGCTCCCCCGTGGCCGGGTCCGCCCGAGGAGCTGGTGCTGCGGGTGCGGCTGGGGCCCCGGGACGACTGGTTCACGCGCGCGTCCCTGCGGACGCTGACCACGCGCGCGTACCGGGTCTCCCCGGCGGGCAACCGGATCGGGCTGCGGCTGGACGGGCCCGCCCTGGAGCGGGCCGTGCCGGGGGAACTGCCCAGTGAGGGCATGGTCCTGGGGGCGGTGCAGGTGCCGCCGGACGGGCGGCCGGTGGTGTTCCTGGCGGACCATCCGACGACCGGGGGCTATCCGGTGGCGGCGGTGGTGCGGGAGGCGGACCTGGGGGCGGCGGCGCAGGCGGTGCCGGGGACGCCGGTCCGGTTCGTCACGGCTCCGTGAGGCCGGGCGGCGGGGTGCCGTAGCCCCCGCCGCCGGGGGTGCGCACGACCAGGACGTCGCCGGGGCCGACCTCGGCGGCGGCGGTCCCGGGGAGGTGCTCCACGGTGCCGTCGGCGCGTTCGACGAGGTTCTCGCCGAGCGCCCCGGGCGCGCCGCCCGCCATCCCGTACGGGGGCACCCGGCGGTGTCCGGTGAGGAGGGTGACGGTCATCGGCCGCAGGAAGCGGAGCCGGCGTTCCACTCCGTCGCCGCCGTGCCGGCGGCCCCGGCCGCCGCTGCCGGCGCGGATCGAGAAGGCGTCGACGCGGACGGGGTGGCGGGTCTCCAGGATCTCGGGGTCGGTGAGGCGGGAGTTGGTCATGTGGGTCTGGACGGCGTCGGTGCCGTCGAAGCCGTCGCCCGCGCCGGAGCCGCTGGCGACGGTCTCGTAGTACTGGGTGCGGTCGTCGCCGAAGGTGAGGTTGTTCATGGTGCCGGAGCCCTCGGCCTGGACGCCGAGGGCGGCGTAGAGGGCGCCGGTGACGGCCTGGGAGGTCTCGACGTTGCCCGCGACGACGGCGGCGGGGGGTTCGGGGGCGAGCATGGAGCCGGGCGGGACGCGGATCTCCAGGGGTGCCAGGCAGCCGCTGTTGAGGGGGATGTCCTCGTCGATCAGGGTGCGGAAGACGTAGAGCACGGCGGCGGTGACGACCGAGGTGGGGGCGTTGGCGTTGCCGGGGAGCCGGGCGGAGGTGCCGGTGAAGTCGAGGACGGCGGCGCGGCGGGCCCGGTCGACGCGGACGGCGACCCGGATGACGGCGCCGGAGTCGGTCTCGTACCGGTACGCCCCGTCGTGGAGGCGGGCGACGGCGCGGCGGACGGACTCCTCGGCGTTGGCCCGGACGTGGCCCATGTAGGCGTGGACGGCGTCGAGGCCGAACGCGTCCACGGCCTTGCCGAGTTCCTCGACCCCCTTCTCGTTGGCGGCGACCTGGGCGCGCAGGTCGGCGAGGTTGGCGCCGGGGTCGCGGGAGGGGTGGGGGCCGCCGGTGAGGAGGGCGCGGGTCTCGGCCTCGCGGAACCTTCCGCCGCGGACCAGGAGCCAGTTGTCGAAGCGGACGCCCTCCTCGTCGATGGTGCGGCTGAAGGCGGGCATGGAGCCGGGGGTGATGCCGCCGATCTCGGCGTGGTGGCCCCGGGAGGCGACGAGGAAGCGGAGGTCGCGGCCGGCGGGGTCGAAGACGGGGGTGACGACGGTGACGTCGGGGAGGTGGGTGCCGCCGTGGTAGGGGTCGTTGACGGCGTAGGCGTCGCCGGGGCGCAGGTCCCCGGCGCGGCGCCGGAGGACCTCTTTGACGGTGTCGCCCATGGAGCCGAGGTGGACGGGGATGTGGGGGGCGTTGGCGACGAGGTTGCCGTCGGCGTCGAAGAGGGCGCAGGAGAAGTCGAGCCGTTCCTTGATGTTGACGGAGCGGGAGGTGTTCTCCAGGCGGACGCCCATCTGCTCGGCGATGGCCATAAAGAGGTTGTGGAAGACCTCCAGGAGGACCGGGTCGACGTCGGTTCCGGCGGCGGTGCGGGCGGGGCGGGGGACGGCGCGGCGCAGCAGGAGGTGGCCGGTGGGGGTGGCGGTGGCGCGCCAGCCGGGGTCGACGACGGTGGTGGCGTCGTCCTCGGCGAGGATCGCGGGGCCGTCGACGGTGTCGCCGGGGAGCAGGTCCTCGCGGCGGTGGAGCGGGGTGGGGCGGGCGGTGGCGCCGTCGTGGGTGCGGACGGTGGCGCGGGGGGCGAGGGGGCCGGTGCGGGCGGCGGGGGCGGGGCGGGCGGGGTCGTGGGGGCCCTCGGCGACCGCCTCGACGGTGACGGCCCCGGCGGTGAGGGGCCGGTCCAGGGCGAAGCCGTAGCGGGCGCGGTGCTCGGCGGTGAAGGCGGCGGCCATCGTGTCGGCGGGGCCGAGGTCCACGGGGAGGCTCCCGTCGGTGTCCTCGTAGCGCAGGAGCACGCGCGCGTGCGTGGTGATCGCCCGGTCGGGGAGGCCGTCGGAGCGGAGTTCGGCGCGGGTGAGGTCGGCGAGTTCGGCGGCGACGGCGGCCATCCGGGCGGGGGTGCCGGGGGCGTCGAGCCGGGCCTCGACGGAGCGTTCGCGCAGGGCGGTGGCGTCGGCGAGGCCGATGCCGTACGCGGAGAGGACTCCGGCGAGCGGCGGGACGAGGACGGTGTCGATGCCGAGGGCGTCGGCGACGGCGCAGGCGTGCTGGCCGCCGGCGCCGCCGAAGGCGGTGAGGGCGTAGCGGGTGACGTCGCGGCCGCGCTGGACGGAGATCTTCTTGACGGCGTTGGCCATGTCGAGGACGGCGATGCGCAGGAAGCCGGCGGCGACCTCCTCGGGGGTGCGGCCGTCGCCGGTCTCCTCGGCGAGGGCGGTGAAGCGGGCGCGGACGGTGTCGGCGTCGAGGGGCTGGTCGCCGCCGGGGCCGAAGACGGCGGGGAAGTGGTCCGGCTGGATCCGGCCGAGCATGACCTGGGCGTCGGTGACGGTGAGCGGGCCGCCGCGCCGGTAGCAGGCGGGGCCGGGGACGGCGCCGGCCGAGTCGGGTCCGACGCGGTAGCGGCGGCCGTCGTAGTGGAGGACGGAGCCGCCGCCCGCGGCGACGGTGTGGATGCTCATCATGGGGGCCCGCATCCGCACCCCGGCGACCTGTGAGCCGAGTTCGCGCTCGAACGTGCCCGCGTAGTGCGACACGTCCGTGGAGGTGCCTCCCATGTCGAGGCCGATGACGCGGTCGTATCCGGCCAGGGCGGAGGTGCGGGCCATGCCGACGACGCCGCCCGCCGGGCCGGAGAGCACCGCGTCCTTGCCCCGGACGTGCGCGGCCTCCCGCAGCCCGCCGCTGGACTGCATGAAGAGGAGGCGGATCCCCGGGAGCGCGGCGGCGACCTCGTCGACGTACCGGCGCAGCACCGGGGAGAGGTAGGCGTCGACGACGGTGGTGTCGCCGCGCGGGACGAGCTTGATCAGGGGGCTGACCTCGTGGGAGCAGCTGACCTGGGTGAATCCGGCGGCCCTGGCGGCGGCCCCGACCCGCCGTTCGTGCTCGGGGTGGCGGTAGCCGTGCAGGAGGACGACGGCGGCGGAGCGCAGGCCGTCCCGGTGGGCGGCGGCGAGCGCGGCGGCGACGGCGTCCTCGTCTAGGGGGCGGACGACGGCCCCTCGGGCGTCGATCCGCTCGGGGACCTCGGCCACGCGCGCGTACACCGCCTCCGGCAGGACGATGTGGCGGTCGAAGAGGCGGGGCCGGTTCTGGTAGGCGATGCGCAGGGCGTCCCGGAAGCCCTCGGTGATCAGCAGCAGGGTCGGTTCGCCGCGCCGCTCCAGGAGGGCGTTGGTGGCGACGGTGGTGCCCATCCGGACGACCGCGACCCGGTCGGCGGGGACCGGTTCGCCGGGGGCGAGGCCCATCAGGAGGCGGATCCCGGTGACGGCGGCGTCCTGGGTGCGGGCGGGGTCGTGGGAGAGGAGCTTGCGGGTGACGAGCCGGCCGTCGGGGCGGCGGCCCACCACGTCGGTGAAGGTGCCGCCCCGGTCGATCCAGAACTCCCAGCGCCCGGTCATCCTCCCATTGTCGCCGCGCGGGCTCCGTCGAGCGCGGTCCGGGAAGGGCGACGGTGGGGCGGGGGTTCCGCCGGAGGCCGCGCCGCCCCGTACTCCTCCGCCCCGGGGCGGGGCCACGCGCGGCGGAGGACCGCCGGGGGCCGCGCCGTCCCGGGGCGGGAGCGGTGGCGGGGGCCGGGTCAGACCTGGAGGTCGGGGCCGATCCGGTTGCGTACGGCCGTCTGGACCTCGACCTCCTCGGCCGGGTCGGCGGCGAGGCGGCGCAATCGCTCGGCCACGCGGACGTCGCCGGTCTCGGCGTACTCGGCCGCGATCTCGCGGGTGGTCTCCTCGCAGTCCCAGAGGCACTCGACGGCGAAGCCGCTGGCGAAGGAGGGGTCGGTGGCCGCGAGGGCGCGGGCGGTGCGGCCGCGCAGCTGGGAGGAGGCCGTCTCCCGGTAGACGTGGCGCAGCACGGGGGCCGCGCAGGCGATGCCGAGGCGGCCGGCGCCGTCGACGAGGGTGCCGAGCGCGGGCGCGTCGGTCCCGGCGGTGCGCAGGGCGGCGCGCAGGGCGCCGAGGACGAGCCCGGCGTCCCGTTCCTCGCCGCGCGCGGCGAGGAGTTCGCCGGCGGCGGTGCCGAGGGGGTCGGTGCGGTGGATCCAGGCGCGGGCGCGGGCGACCGCGTCCTCGCCGCACATGCGGAGGTAGGCGGCGGTGGCGGCGCGGGCGACGGCGAGGGCCTCCCGGTCGACGGCGCCGGGCACGTCGGCGTACGGCGCTCCGTCCGCGGCGCCGGAGGCGGCCCGGTCGAAGGGGTCGACGGCGTCGGCGGCGGCCTCGACGAGGTCGAGGAGGGCCGGGTCGCGGACGGCCGCCAGGTGGTGCAGGGCGGCGGCGCGGGCGCCGGGGGCTCCGGCGCGGCCGGCGGCGAGGAGTTCGGGACGGTCCTCGGGCCCGGCGACGGCGGCCAGGCAGCGGGCGGCGGGTCCGGCGAGGTCGGCGCCGCGCTCGTACCCCTCCTGGGCCCAGTCGAGGACGGCGCGCACGCTCCAGCCGGGGCGGGGTCCGGCGGGGCGCAGCTGCCGCTGCCAGCGGTCGAAGGAGCCGTCCTCGCGGGCGGCCCGGACGCGGGCGCCGACGGCCTCGCGCGGGTCCTCGGCCCAGAGCCGCCAGGGCCGGGGCTCGTAGGCGTCGCGGACGGTGGCCGCCAGGGCGGCGTCGCCGGCCGTGTCGCGGGGGAAGCGGGCGAGCACGGGCTCGGCGAGGGAGCGCAGCCCGGTGTCGTCGTCGCGCAGGGCGAGCTCGTCGAGGGCCCAGGCCCAGTTGGCCCCGGTGGCCGCGTACCGCCGGAGCAGGAGCAGGGCGTCGTGGCGTCCGTAGGAGGCCAGGTGGCCCAGGACCGCGAGGGCGAGCCCGGTGCGGTTCTCCTCGGTGTCGAGGTGGTCCTCGGGTGCGAAGAGGTGCGCCTCGACGGTCTCCAGACCTCCGTGGAGGTCGAGGTAGAGCCGGGCGTAGTAGAGGGAGCGGTTCTCGACGCGCCAGTCGTGGCGGGGGTCGGAGAGCACGCAGTGGTCGAGGGCCGCGAGGGCCTCGGCACGGGGCGCGGCGAGCGCGTGGAGGGTGCCGTCGCCGCGGCCCCTCTGCAGCAGACCGAGCAGGGTGCCGCTCGGCGCTATGGCTGGTTCGAACATGGAAGACGCCTCACATCAAGCTGTCGTCACGACGGGTGGACCGGGGTGGACCGGGTCGGGCGCTGGGCCCGCCGGTGCGGTGCCCGGCCTAGTACGCCGTGGGACAACATGTCGGGCCGTCCTTCGTTCGTCGCCTGTCCGCGCTGCTCATCTTCCCTCTGCCTCTCGTCCGGGGCCCGGTCGGAGGGCCGGGCTCGTCGTCATGATGACCGACCGTCCCCACCGCCGCGACCACATTTACGGTGCCGTTCCCACCTGGGGTTCAGGCGGTGTTCACCTGGTCGCGAAGAGTTCCAGGAGTTCGGTCCTGCCGAACATGCGGGCGGTGTCCAGGGCGGACGGAGTGCCGGACTCCGGATTCGCGCCGCCGTCCAGGAGGGCGCGGACGACGGCGTCCTCGCCCTTGAAGACGGCGCCCGCGAGCGGGGTCTGGCCGCGGTCGTTGGCGCGGTCGGCGTCGGCGCCGCGGGCCAGCAGGGCGGTGACGGCGGCGGCGTGGCCGTGGTAGGCGGCGAGCATGACGAGGGAGTCGCCCTTGTCGTTGGAGAGGTCGGCGGGAACACCCGCGTCGAGGTAGGCGGCGAGGGTCTCGGCGTCGCCGGCGCGTGCCAGTCCGAAGACCTTCGACGCCAGTTCGACGACCTCGGGGTCCGGGGTCTCGCTCATCTTCACAACCGCCTTTCGTGCTCCGCGGGCGGCCGGTGCGTGCCACCGGTACCGCCTGCCCTTGACCTGCGCACGGCAAGCGCGGCCGTACGAGTGAATCGACAGGGTACTGCCCGGGCGGCGACATGGCGGCGCCCGGCCGAGGCAAGGATCACGGCGTCGGCCACCCGCGACGCGCCCCTCCCAGGAGCCCCTTACCCCACTCCGGGGGTTTCGCCACCCGGGGCGGCGTCCGGCGTCCGCCGGTCAAGTGAAAAAGCCCAGCATTCACCCGATTGACCCATAAGTCATATAGATACTCGCCGTGAACCTGGAAGGACTCCACGTGACTGTCCCCTCACCCAGGAGAACACCCAATGATCCTGTCCATCTCAGGCGTGGTCCTGCTCGGCATCATCTGCTTCCTGTTCTTCAAGAAGGACGGCCTCAAGCCCTCGCACGCCCTGGTCTCCGCCCTCTTCGGCTTCTACCTGGCCGGCACCGCCATCGCCCCCAGCATCACCGCGGGCGGCCAGAGCCTGGCCGGCCTGCTGGGCGGGATCAAGTTCTGACGTCTCCCCTCACCCCCTTCCACCCCTCCAGGAGCACGACGTGGCCCGGCGACCACTCCCCCGCATTCTGAGCAACGGCGGCGCGCAGCTCGCGCGCGGCCGAGAGATCGCGCGGTCCGCCGCCGACAGCGCCACCGACGTGCTCCATCCGCTGATCACGGTCTCCCGGGGTCTGCGGAGGCTGGCCGCCGACGCGCGCGCCAAGTGGGCCGCGACCCCCAAGGAACGGCGCGGTCCCACGCTGTTCCTGGTCGCGGCCTGCGTCCTGGTCGTCGCCCTCGCGCCGTACGGGCCGCTGCTCGCGCTCGTCGCGCTCATGGGCGCCGCCGCGTGGAAGGGGCGTGAGAAACCGGTCGTGCGGACCGGACCCGACGAGGCGGAGACGGCCCGGCTCAAGGGCCTCTACGAAGCCCTCGTCCCGTACTTCTCCGTCCCCGAGGACCCCGATCCCCTCTTCGCCCACGGCGGCGACTGGAGCCGGGCCTTCGGCGACCACGCCTTCGACGAGGACGGCCGCCTCACCCGGCTCAGGATCACCTACCCGCCCTACTT
The DNA here is from genome assembly GCF_014650175.1 of Streptomyces termitum. Lineage (GTDB taxonomy): Bacteria > Actinomycetota > Actinomycetes > Streptomycetales > Streptomycetaceae > Streptomyces > Streptomyces termitum. The sequence continues at coordinate 389,630 of NZ_BMUL01000005.1, read as the reverse complement.
CACCGACGGCGAGCCCGCCTCCCGCGCCCGCGTGGAGCAGCTTCTGCACGCCAAGTCCGGGCGGGGCCGCGAGTACCTCTTCGACTGGGACGAGGAGGGCAACCGGCTCGTCCTGCACGTGCTGCCCGCCCTGCCCACCACCATCGCCGCCCAGCGGTTCGTCACCGCCCCCGGCGAGACGGTCCTCGGCTTCACCGACGCCGACGCCGTCCAGCGGACCGTGCCGGTCGTCTCGGCCGACGGCTCCGAGGACGCGCCCGCCGTCGTCTGGCGCACCGGCCCCCGCTCCACCGAGCCGCACCTGCTCGCCGTCGGCCAGCCCGGCAGCGGCACCACCTCCCTGCTGCGCTCCCTCGCCCTCCAGGCCCTCGGCCACGGCGACGTCCTGATCGTCGAGGGCACCGGCACCGGCGAGTACGCCTGCCTGGTCGGCCGCGACGGCGTCCTGGGCGTCGAGAGCGAGCTGTCCGGCGCCCTGGAGGCCCTGGAGCGGGCCGCCCGGGAGACCGAGCGGCGGCTGATCTCCGCGAGCCGCGCCCGGCAGGAGGGCCGCCCGGCCCCCGCCGACACCCGCCGCCCGCTGTGGATCCTCCTCGACCGGCCCGGCGTCCTCGGCCACCTGGCCGCCGCCGAGGGCCGCCCCGACCCCCAGGAGCTGCTGCGGGTGCCGCTGCGGCACGGCCGCGCGGCCCAGGTGACGGTGGTGGTGGCCGAGCAGTTCGACACGGTGGACACCCTCCATGAAGAGGTACGCGCGCACACCCGCGCCCGCGTGGTCCTCGGTCCCGCCTCCGCCGAGCAGACCGCCGCGGTCCTGGGCGCCGCCCCGCACACCACGCCTCTCCCGCAGGTCCCGCCGGGCCGCGGCTACGCCCGCCTGGGCACCGGGCCGGTCCTCCGGCTCCAGGTCCCGGCGACCCCCGACCCGTACGACGACGCCGCCGGCGATCCGGCCCGGCAGGCCGTCCTCGACCTGCTGCCGGAGCGGCGCGCGGCGGCGACGGTGGCCCTGGAGAAGGTCCCGGAGGCGGCCGCGGCCCCCGTCGGCGGCCCCTTCCCCCGGCACGCCCCGGTCCCGGCGGAGGGCTGACCTCCCGCGCCTCCGCGCCCCGGACACGCCGAAGGCCGGTACGGATCACCGATCCGCACCGGCCTTCCGCACGTCACAGGGCGAGGACGGGCCGGACGGAGAAGTCCTCGCAGGCATCCTCGCCGTCCGGGCCGTACACGAACGAGGCCATGGCGGAGTTGCGGTGGGCGGTGGCCAGCGGCAGCCAGGCCAGGAGCGCGCCGTACCCGCCGCACACCGCCTCACCGCCGTCGCCGCCGTGCACCGCGGTGACGTCGCTCGTCAGCTCCCCGTCGTACGGGTCGTGCGCGATGCGCAGCCCGAAGGCGCCGAGCCGGCTCTGCGGCCCGGCCGGGTCCCCGTACGGATCGCGGTCGAGGGGGCACGCGTCGCCCCAGCGGAACAGGGTGCCCGCCCCGGCGCCGCAGGCGTGCTCCCACTCGTCCGGGCCCGGCACGCGCAGGCCGCGCGCCGCGAGCTCCGCGGGCAGGTCGGCGGGCGGTCCGGTCAGCCGCTCGGCCTCGACCGCCATCAGCACGGTGTCCAGGGTGACGTCCCGGCGCGGGCTGAGCTCCAGCGCCAGATGGGCGCGCAGGTCGTCGCCCCGGCCGAACCCCCGCTCCGCGCTCTTCGCGTAGTCGGCCTCCTGTCCGGGCGCGGGCCGCCACGCGTCGAGGTCGAAGCCGACCGACACCCTCCCGCCGGGCACGAGGGCGAACTCCCGCCCCCGCCACGCGATCCGCACCCGGTGCAGCGGCGCCCCGAGGTGCTCCACGGTCTCGACGGAGACCACCCGGCCCCCCACCGCCCCGGCGGCCTCCCGGGCGACCCGGCGCGCGCCGGACAGGTCCGCGGACCGCCACTGTTCGAAGGTGAGATCCCTGAGCGACATGCCCGCAGTCTCACATCCCCCACCGACGGTCCCGCCCCCGGCCCTCTCCACCGGCGACCGGCCCGCGCCGCCCCGGCGCGGGCCGGTTCCTCAGGCCACGAACGTCCGGGGCGGTTCCGCTCCCGCGCCGAGGCCGGACTCGACCAGGCGGGCGGCGGCGGCGAGGCGGGCGGCGGCCTCCTCGGCGACCGGGCCGCCGACCGTGAAGGGGAGCCGGACGTATCCCTCGAAGGCGCCGTCCACGCCGAAGCGCGGGCCGGAGGGGACGCGGACGCCGACGCGTTCGCCCGCCTCGGCCAGCCGGGAGCCGGAGAGGCCGCCGGTGCGGACCCAGAGCGTCAGCCCGCCCCCGGGCACCTCGAACTCCCACTCCGGCAGCTCCCGGCGGACGGCGGCGACCAGCGCGTCGCGGTTCTCCCGGGCCTGGGCGCGGCGCAGCTCGACCGCTTCCTCCCAGCCGCCGGTGCGCATCAGCCAGTTGACGCCGAGCTGCTCCAGGACGGGGGTGCCCAGGTCCGCGTAGGCGCGGGCGGCCACCAGGGAGCGGATGACGTCGGGGGCGGCGCGGACCCAGCCGATCCGCATGCCCGCCCAGAACGCCTTGCTGGCCGAGCCGACCGTGAGGACGGTGGAGCCGGCCGGGTCGAAGGCGCAGACCGGCCGGGGCATCTCCACGTCCCCGTCGAGGTGCAGCTCGGTCATGGTCTCGTCGACGACGAGGACGGTGCCGGCCGCGCGGGCGGCCTCCACGAGCCCCCGCCGCTGGTCCTCGTCGGCGAGCGCCCCGGTCGGGTTGTGGAAGTCGGCGACGACGTACGCGAGGCGGGGCGCGGCGTCGCGCAGCACCTGCCGCCAGCGGCCCAGGTCCCAGCTGCCGAGCCCCTCGGACATGGCGACGGGCACCAGCCGGGCGCCGGCCTCCCGCATGAGCTGGAGGATGTTGGCGTACGAGGGCGATTCGACGGCGACCCGCTCGCCGCGCCCGGCGAAGAGGTGGCAGATGGCGTCCATGGCGCCCATCGCGCCGGTGGTGACCATGATCTGCTCGGGCATGGTGGGGATGCCCCGGGCGGTGTACCGCTCGGCGAGGGTGGCCCGCAGCGCGGGCAGGCCGGCCGGGTAGTCGCCGTGGGTGTGGGCGTACGGCGGCAGTTCCTCCAGGGCGCCCTGGACGCTGCGGGTCAGCCACGGCTCGGGGGCCGGCAGGGCCGCGCAGCCGAGGTCGATGAGGGAGCCGAGGGCCTCCGGCGGCAGCGGTTCGAGGCCGCGCGCGGGCAGCGGGTTCCCGGCCGGGACGGCGGTCCAGCTGCCGGCGCCGCGCCGGGACTCCAGGAAGCCCTCGGTGCGCAGCGCCTCGTAGGCGGCGGCGACGGTGGTGCGGCTGACGGTGAGGGCGAGGGCGAGTTCGCGCTCGGCGGGCAGCCGGGCGGCGACCGGGACCCGGCCCTCCAGGACGAGCAGCCGGATGCCGTCGGCGAGGGCGCGGTAGGCGGGGGGCTTGCGCAGGCCGGGGCCGGCGGGCCGGGACTGCTGGGCCTGGAGCTGGCGGGCCAGCTGGGACGCCCCCACGGCAGAGGTCCACTGCGCCATGGAAATCAGTCCACCTTCCTCGTATTGGCCATGGTTGGCCCGTACTCCCCCGCCACAGAGTGTCATGGTCCGGTCCACCGCCACCACACGGGCCCGCATCCGTCCGCGACCGCGGAACGCCACCCGTATCCGATGTCCCGCATCTTGTATCCGATATCCCGGATCCCGTATCCGGCATATCGGATCCGACCTCCCACATCCCGCACGCGGGATCCCGTATCCCGTCATCCGCATCCAAGGGGGCACCTCCATGTCCACGGTCCCCGGCCCGCGCGGCCGGCATCTGACCCGCCGGCTCGTCCAGCTCTACGCCGGCCTGACGCTGTACGGCGTGAGTTCGGCGCTGCTGGTCCGGGCGGAGCTCGGCATGGAGCCGTGGAACGTCCTGCACCAGGGGCTGTCCGAGCTCACCGGGCTCACCATCGGCGTGGTGTCGATCGTGGTCGGCGCGGTCGTGCTGCTGCTGTGGATCCCGATCCGGCAGCGGCCGGGCCTGGGCACGGTGTCGAACGTCTTCGTGGTGGGGCTGGCGATGGACGGCGCGCTGGCGCTGCTCCCGGAGACCCGGGCCATGGCGGCCCGGATCGCCCTGCTGGTCCTGGGCATCGTGCTGAACGGGCTGGCGACCGGCCTGTACATCGCGGCCCGCTTCGGCCCGGGGCCGCGCGACGGTCTGATGACCGGTCTGCACCGGGCGACCGGGCGGTCGATCCGGCTGGTGCGCACCCTCCTGGAGGTCGCGGTGGTGGCCACCGGCTTCCTGCTCGGCGGCTCGGTCGGCGTCGGCACCGTCCTGTACGCGGTGTCGATCGGCCCCCTCGCCCAGTTCTTCCTGCGCTTCTTCGCCGTCCCGGAGCCGGCCGCCGTCGACGCCGCCGTCGCCCCCGGGTCACCGGAAGGCGCCATACTGCGGCCGTGACTCGCGTACGCCACCCCTATCTCGACCACCCCCTCCCGCTGCCCTTCGCCCACCGCGGCGGCACGGCGGACGGCCTGGAGAACACCGCGGCCGCCTTCCGCCGGGCCGCCGCGGCGGGCTACCGGTACTTCGAGACCGATGTGCACACCACCGCCGACGGGGTGCTGGTCGCCTTCCACGACGCGACCCTGGACCGGGTGACGGACGGCTCGGGCCGGATCCGGGACCTGCCGTGGGCGGCGGTGCGGGAGGCACGGGTGGCCGGGAAGGAGCCGCTGCCGCTCTTCGAGGACCTCCTCCGGGAGTTCCCGCGGGCGCGCTGGAACGTGGACCTGAAGACCGAGTCGGCGCTCGCCCCGCTGGTGGAGCTGATCGCCCGCGCGGACGCCTGGGACCGGGTCCTGGTCAGCTCCTTCACCGAGGCGCGGGTGGCGCGCGCCCAGCGGCTCGCGGGGCCCCGGCTGGCCACCTCGTACGGGGTGACGGGGGTGGCGGCGCTGCGGCTGCGCTCCTTCGGGCTGCCGGTGCCGCTGCGCGCGGGCGCGGTGGCCGCGCAGGTGCCGGAGGCGCAGGGCGGGGTGCGGGTGGTGGACCGCCGCTTCGTCCGGGCGGCGCACGCGCGCGGGCTCCAGGTGCACGTGTGGACCGTGAACGATCCGGAGCGCATGCACTCTCTCCTCGACCTGGGGGTCGATGGCATCATGACCGATCATCTGGAGACGCTGCGCGAGGTCCTCACCGCCCGGGGGGCGTGGGCCTGAGCGGGCGGGGTCCGGGGACGGGGACGAACGAGGGGGGCGTGCGGCCGTGACCGCCGAGACGACCGGTCCTGCGGGGCCCATCACCGATCCGGCCGAGCGCCGGCGCGAACAGCGGGGCTGGTACTTCTACGACTTCGCCTGCTCGGTCTACTCGACCAGCGTGGTGACGGTCTTCCTGGGCCCGTACCTGACCTCGGTGGCGGAGGCGGCGGCGGGCGCCGACGGCTTCGTCCACCCGCTGGGCATCCCGGTGCGGGCGGGTTCCCTCTTCCCGTACGCCGTGTCGGTGTCCCTGGTGGTGGCGATCGTCGCGATGCCGCTGGTGAGCGCGGCGGCGGACCGGCGCGGCCGGAAGAAGCCGCTGCTCGCGGCGGCGGCCTACACGGGCGCGGCGGCGACGACCGGAATGTTCTTCCTGGAGGGCGAGCGGTACCTGCTGGGCGCCTTCCTGCTGATCGTGGCCAACGCCGCCTTCGCGGTGGCGATGATGCTCTACAACGCCTTCCTGCCGCAGATCGCCGAGCCGGACGAGCGGGACGCGGTCTCCTCGCGCGGCTGGGCCTTCGGCTACACCTCGGGCGCCCTGGTCCTGGTGCTCGACCTGGTCCTGTACTCCTCCTACGACTCCTTCGGACTGACCGAGGGGGAGGCGATCCGGATCTGCCTGGCCTCGGCGGGCCTGTGGTGGGGCGTCTTCGCGCTGGTCCCGCTGCGGCGGCTGCGCGACCGGGGGGCGCCGCGCGCGGCGGGCGGCCCGTCCGGCGAGGGCGCGGTCGGCGCGGGCTGGCGGCAGTTGCGGGCCACCCTGAAGGACATGCGCCGGCACCCGCTGACGCTCTCCTTCCTGCTCGCCTACCTCGTCTACAACGACGGGGTGCAGACGGTGATCTCGCAGGCGGCGGTGTACGGGGAGAAGGAGCTGGGCCTGGAGCAGACGACGCTGATCACGGCGGTGCTGCTGGTGCAGGTGCTGGCGGTGGCGGGCGCGCTGGCGATGGGCCGGCTCGCCCGGACGTACGGGGCCAAGCGGACGATTCTCGGTTCGCTCGTGGTGTGGACGGCGATCCTGCTCGCCGGGTACGTCCTGCCGGCCGGGAAGCCGGTGTTCTTCTTCTGCATGGCGGCGGCGATCGGGCTGGTGCTGGGCGGCAGCCAGGCGCTGTCGCGGTCCCTCTTCTCCCACCTGGTGCCGGCGGGGAAGGAGGCGGAGTACTTCTCCGCGTACGAGATGAGCGACCGCGGGCTGAGCTGGCTGGGGCCCCTGGTGTTCGGTCTCGCGTATCAGCTGACCGGGAGCTACCGAACTGCCATCATCTCCCTTGTGATCTTCTTCGTGGCCGGTTTCGTCCTGCTCGCGAGGGTCCCCGTGCGGCAGGCGGTGACCGACGCGGGCAACCGTATGCCGGAACGGATTTAGACGCGGAAGTGAAAGGCCGGTAGTGTACGCGTTTGGCCTGCCAGGCGGACCGTTACTGCGTGCCGCTTTAGTGAAGACATTCAGTCACATCTGCCGTCAGATGTGACAAACCGGGCACTGGTGGGTACAACAAGGGGCGGCACGACGGGCGACGCATGACCCGGAACGGGAATCTTTCTCGCCGACCGGACGTTGACCGGATGACGACGACAGCGACACCTGTCCTGTGGGCGACAAGCCCGGGAGGCACGATTCATGAGTGAGCGAGCTCTTCGCGGCACGCGCCTCGTGGTGACCAGCTACGAGACCGACCGCGGCATCGATCTGGCCCCGCGCCAGGCCGTGGAGTACGCATGCGAGAAGGGCCATCGTTTTGAGATGCCCTTCTCGGTGGAGGCGGAGATTCCGCCGGAGTGGGAATGCAAGGTCTGCGGAATCCAGGCTCTCCTGGTGGACGGCGACGGACCCGAGGAGAAGAAGGGCAAGCCGGCGCGTACGCACTGGGACATGCTCATGGAGCGGCGTACCCGTGAGGAGCTGGAGGAGGTCCTCGCCGAGAGGCTGGCCGTCCTGCGCTCCGGCGCCATGAACATCGCGGTGCATCCGCGCGACAGCCGCAAGTCCGCCTGACGGACCCGACGGCAGAGCAACGCCGAGGGGCCCGGCACACGATCCGTGTGCCGGGCCCCTCGGCGTTTCCGCGTCCCCGCCGCCGGGGGCGCGGTCAGGGAGTCAGCGGCGGGCGCTGACGCCCGGTGGGCCCGTACGGCCCCTGGGGAGCGTCGTCGCGGACGACCTCGCCCGGGACGACCTTCCCGTCCGGGCGGTGGATGCGGGCCTGCTGGAAGGCGTCCTGGAGGCTTCCGGGGGGCGCCGCCGCCATCCGGCGGGCGACGGCCTTCTCCGCGGCGCGCCCGAGGGCCGCGCGGACCGGGGGCACCAGGAGCAGCAGACCGGCCGCGTCGGAGATCAGGCCGGGGAGGAGCAGGAGCAGGCCGCCGAGCATCAGGAAGCCGTTGCGGTCCCCGGCGCCCTTCCGGTCGGCCGGGGCGGGGGCGGTGCCGCTCTGGGCGGCTGCCTGGGCCTGCTGGAAGGTGGAGGTGAGGTTGGCGAAGGCGCGGCGGCCCGCCTTCTTGATGACGGCGACGCCGAGGACCGCGCCGCCGACGAGGAGCAGCAGCACGGTCAGCCCGTTCGTCGCGTCCGCCACGACGGTGAGGAGCCAGATCTCCAGCACCAGCCAGACGGCGATGCCGAGGGGGAGGAAGGTGCGCGCGCGGGAGCGCCGGGGGGCCTGCGGGGGCGGTGCGCCGGTCGTCATGGGGTCCAGTGTGCCTGGCCCGCCGCAGGAACGCCGTAAACGAAGGACCGGGCCCGGAGCGCGCGGGGCGGTCCGGGCCCGGGATGTCCGTGGGGTCCGTCGGGGTCGTCGGGTCCGGAAGGGCTTCCGGACCCCTGAGCGGGGCCGGCAGGGCCGACGGGGCCGCCGGGTCAGCCGTTCTTGCGGCCCAGGAACCTGCCGACCTTCTCGGCGCGGGCGGTGACGCCCCAGCCGGTGACCCGCCACAGCGCCTCGACGACGATGTTCCGGCTCATCTTGGAGTCGCCGACCTCGCGCTCCACGAAGGTGATGGGGACCTCGACGACGTGGAAGCCGGCGGCGACGGCGCGGCGGGCCAGGTCCACCTGGAAGCAGTACCCGGCGGAGGCGACGTCCTCCAGGCCGAGGCCCTCCAGGGTCTCCTTGCGGAAGGCCCGGTAGCCGCCGGTGACGTCGCGGATCGGGACGTCGAGCATCACGCGCGAGTAGAGGCTGCCGCCGCGCGAGATGAACTCGCGGGACTTCGGCCAGTTCACGATCCGGCCGCCGGGCACCCAGCGGGAGCCGAGGACCAGGTCCGCGCCCTTGAGCGCGGTGAGCAGCCGGGGCAGTTCCTCGGGCTGGTGGGAGCCGTCGGCGTCCATCTCGACGAGGACGCCGTAGCCGTGCTCGATGCCCCAGCGGAAACCGGCCAGGTAGGCGGCGCCGAGCCCTTCCTTGCCCTTGCGGTGCAGGACGTGGACGTGGTCGTCCTCGGACGCGATCTCGTCGGCGTACTTGCCCGTGCCGTCGGGGCTGTTGTCGTCGGCGACGAGGATGTGCGCGGTCGGGACCGCCTCCCGCACCCGCGCGACGATCGGCCCGATGTTCTCCGCCTCGTTGTAGGTCGGGATGATCACCAGGACCTTGCCGAGCGGGCCGTAACGCCTCTGGCCACCGTCGTTCACTACTGCCCCTTCGGATACTGACATGGGCCCCCACCTTAGCGAGGTCCTCGGAGTATCCCCGTGACGCGGGTGCCGCGAGGCGTGCGGCGCGGGGCGGTGGTGCGGTGCGGGGCCCGACATCCTTCGGTCCGACCCGGGATCCGCCGGCTGCGGATCGCCCGAAGGCCGTTGTCTACTGAACGTCCGGGCCCCACCCGGGTCGCACCTTCCGCCGGAGAAACCTTCCCTCGCGGCCGAGGCGCGGGCGGCGGTCGGCGCCGGCGGGGAGGCGTGGTCCGGTCGGACGTCCTGTGGTGGACGCGGAGAACCTACCCGCCCCTCACCGTCGCCTGTCAATACCCTCCTGACCTGCGGGGTTCCCGAGAAGCCGCAGGCCGGGGCGGGAGAGCCGCAGGTCGGGAAGGACCGGATGGCACGTACGTCCGGGTGGTCCGGACCCCGTCATCACTCGTTCGGACGTACGAAGACCGTCCGTCCGTGCACCACGGTCCGCAGACAGACGGGGAGCGGGAGGCCCGGGGACAGGTCGGGCAGGCCGGGCGTGCCGGAGCGCGGGTCGGTGGACCAGCGGGCGACCCGGTCGTCCGGCGCCTGGACCACCAGGTCGCCGGCGCGCCAGACCGCGTAGTCGGCGGGCGCGCCGGGCACCAGGACACCGGCGTCGTCCCGGCCCACCGCGCGCCAGCCGCCCCGGGTGTGGGCGGTGAAGGCGGCCCGGACCGAGATCCGGTGGTCGAGGGTGCGGTGGAAGGCGGCGGCGCGGACGGTCCCCCACGGGTCGAGCGGGGTGACCGGGCTGTCGGAGCCGAAGGCGAGCGGCACGCCCGCGCGCAGCAGGGCCGCGTACGGGTTGAGGGTGCGGGCCCGCTCGACGCCGAGGCGGTCGGCGTACATGCCCTCGTCGCCGCCCCACAGGGCGTCGAAGGCGGGCTGCACGGAGGCGGTGAGGCCCAGCTCCGCGAAGGCGGCGATCGTCGCGGGGGTGAGCATCTCGGCGTGCTCGACGCGGTGCCGGGCGGCCCGGATCCGGGCGAGGCCGAGCTTCTCGGCGGCGGCCCGGACGCCGTCCGTGACGGCGGTGACGGCGGCGTCGCCGATGGCGTGGAAGCCGGCCTGGAGGCCCGCCTCGGTGCAGGCGACGACGTGGGCGGCGACGGCGGCGGCGTCCAGGTGGGCGGCGCCGGTGCGGCCCGCGGCGTCCGCGTACGGCTCGTGGAGGCAGGCGGTGTGGGAGCCGAGGGAGCCGTCGGCGAAGAGGTCGCCGGCCGCGCCGAGGGCGCCGAGCGCGCGGGCCCGGTCGAGGTCGAGGTCGGCCCAGTAGCCGACCACCCGGGGGCCGTCCTCGGCGCGGGCGAGGTCCAGCAGGCCGGTGAAGTCGTCCTCGGAGGAGATCTGCGGCCCGCCGCACTCGTGCAGGGTGCCGATGCCGAGGGAGGCGGCGTGGGCGCGGGCGGCGCGCTGGGCCTCGGTCCGCTGGAGCGGGGAGACGGCGGCGAAGGCGGCGGCGCGGACGGCGTGGTGGGCGTCGCCGATGAGGGGTTCGCCGTCGCGGAAGCCGTCGAGGTCCCGGACGCCCGGCACGAGGTCGAGGAGCGCGGTGGTGACGACGGCGGAGTGGACGTCGATGCGGGTGAGGTAGAGCGGGCGGCCGCCGGTCAGCTCGTCGAGCTCGTCGCGGCGCGGGGCGCGCCGCTCGGGCCAGCGGGAGGCGTCCCAGCCGTGGCCGACGAGGATGCGGTCGGCGGGGCGGGCGGCGGCGTGGGCGCGGATCAGCTCCGCCGCCCCGGCGAGCGAGGCGGCGGAGGACAGGTCGAGGCCGGTGAGCGCGAAGCCGGTCGCGGTGGTGTGGACGTGGGCGTCGACGAAGGCGGGGGTGACGAGCGCGCCCTCCAGGTCGACCACCTCGTCCACGCCGGGGGCGAAGGCGTCGGCGGCGCCCTCCGACCCGACCCAGGCGACGTGGCCGCGCTCCACCACCATGGCGGTGGCGAAGGGGTCGGCGGGGCTGTGGACTTCTCCACCGCGCAGGAGCACGGTGCGGTGTGCGCCGGAATTCAGGCTTTCGCTCATGCGACCAGGCTAAATGCGCGGCGGCCTGGCTTCGTACGGGGTGGACAGGACGACGGTGGTGCGGCTGGAGACGTGCGCCTGGGAGCGGATGCGGCTCAGCAGGTGCTCCAGCTCCAGCGGGGTGGCCACACGGACCTTGAGGATGTAGTTCTCCTCCCCCGCGACGCTGTGGCACGCCTCGATCTCGGGGATGTCCGCGAGCCGGTCGGGGGTGTCGTCGGGGGCGCTGGGGTCGAAGGGTTTGACCGAGATGAAGGCGGTCAGCGGCAGCCCCACGGCCTCCGGGTCGACGACGGCGGCATAGCCGCGGATGACACCGCGCTGCTCCAGGCGGCGGACGCGCTGATGCACCGCCGACGTGGACAGGCCGGTGGCCTTGCCCAGGTCGGTGTAGCTCATGCGCCCGTCCTTGACGAGCAACTCGACGATCTGACGATCCAGCTCCTCCATGCGCCGACCCTATGGCCCCGAAGGGTCCCGGGCCCAGTCGGGTGCGCCCCCGTACGGGTCGCTATGGGCGGTCACGCGGCACCTGCGCAGGGCATGTGACGAACGCCACAGGTTTGCGCGGGGGGCGGCAAGCCGCCTCACGGTTATGCGGAGTTCCGCATGGGAAGGGCTTGCTGTGGTCCCGGCCCACACATATCGGCCGACCTGCCCGAGGGGGAGAGTCTCCATGCAGGAGTCTGTTGATTCCGTCGACCCGTCCGAAGAGTTCGACGAGTTCGACATCTTTGAGATGTTCCGGGTCGTCTGCCCGGAGTGCGACCAGCCGATCGCGCTGCTCGCGGAGGAGGAGGCGCTGCCCGAGCACGCGCTGTGCCCGTCGGCGTGGAACCCCTTCACCCTGACGGTCTGCCCGGGCACCGGCCGCTCCGCCGACGAGGCGCGCTCGACGGACGAGGGCGCCGGGGTCCAGGAGCAGGACACGGCGCTGCTCCTGACGCTGCCCCAGGGGCTCGACTGGCGGACGCAGCCCTTCTCGCACATCGGCGGTCCGGGCTCGCGCCCGATCCGCGCGGCGCAGCTGCGCCGCGCGGCCTGAACCGCCGCCTCACCCGGTGACGCCCGGCCAGTAGGTGCCGCGCACCATCGCCGCGAGCGAGGCCCGGTGCAGGATGAGCCGGTCGGGGTCCTCTGGGACCTCGACCTCCCCGAAGTGCGCCTGGCGGTACGCGATCCTCAGCATCACGATCGCGTGCCGCAGTGCGGCGTACAGGGTGTGGAAGTCCATGTCGCGCGGGACGTGCCCGGTCAGTTCGGCGTACCGCCGCTCGACCGCGTCGCGGCGCAGCAGGTCCGGCAGTCCCGGCTGGCCGAAGCCGACGGTCAGGTCCTGGAAGAAGCGGTGCAGGTAGACGGTCCAGCCGAGGTCCACCTCGCGGGGCGCGCAGGCCGCCATCTCCCAGTCGAGGACGGCGGCGGGGACGAAGCCGTCGTAGACGATGTTCCCGATCCGGGCGTCGCCCCAGCCGAGCACGGCGGGCCCCTCGTCGGCCGGCCAGTGGTCCTCCAGCCAGGCGAAGGCCGCCTCGATGAGCGGTGACGGCGGCAGACCGTCCACCACCCAGGCGTAGTAGGACCGTTGGGCGTCGACGTGGCGGCGCAGCGGGCTGCCCTCGCCGCCGGGCAGCAGGAACTCGGCCTCCCGCGCGGGGAACTGGTCGTGCAGCCGGGCGAGGACGCCCACCGACTCGGCTTCGAGCAGGGCGCGCTGGGCGTCGGTGGCGGCGTGCAGCCAGTTCCCCTCGTACGTGTAGGGCATGACGTCCGGCGGGACGCGGCCCTCGGCGCGGGCCATCACGAAGAAGGGCGCGCCCAGCGGCGCCGGGTCCTCCTCCAGCCAGAGCACGCGCGGGACGGGCACGTCGGTGCGGGCGGCGACGAGTTCCATCACGCGGTGCTGGCGGGCCATGTCGTAGACGGGGAAGACGGTGTACGCGGCGGGGTCGGCGGCCAGCCGCAGGGCGCAGCCGCGCACCGGGGCGTCCGGGTGCTCCAGGTCGAAGAGGAGGGTCTCGCTGGACATGCCGTTGGAGGCGGGCGCGGCGAGACCCGAGACGCGGGCGCCGGGCAGCCGGGCGCCGAGCCAGCCGGTGAGCCGGGCGGCCAGCTCCTCGGGGTCGCGGGTGGTGGTGCGGGGGCGGGGTGCCGTGGCCATGCGGGGCTCCTCGTACTCGTCGTGCGGCGCCGGAGGACCGGTCCGCCGCCTCTGGGCCGGGACGCCGCGACGGCCCCGGAGCGGAGGCGCCCGGAACGGGGGAATCCGGAACAGGGGTGTCCGAAACCGGGGTCAGGGCGCGGTGGAGGTGAAGTCGGCGAAGCCGCTGGGATCGTGGCGGCCGAAGGAGCCGTGTTCGAAGACGCCGTGGCCGGTGAGCCCGCCGAGGGTGAAGCGGGCCGAGTGGTCGGTGACGCCGTACGCGGCGAGGGGGTGGGCGGCCGGGTCGGAGAGGTCGTACACGCGGCGGTCGGTCCAGTCGCGGCCCTGCCAGGTGCCGTGCTGCCAGTCGTCGGCGGGCGGGTAGCCGGCGCCGACGGCGAGCGGGGAGGAGGCGAGGACCTCGACGCCGATCTCCAGGGGCTTCCCGGAGGGTTCGGTGAGGTGGACGAGGGCGCTCTCGGGGTGGCGGGTGCCGGGCCGGTAGGCGATCTCGGTGCGGGGCCAGCCGAGTTGGACGTCCCGTCGGCCCTCGCGGACGAGCACGGCCTGGTTGAGGGTGCGGTGGCCGTCGGCGTCCTCCTGGGCGACGACCATGACGAAGCGGTCCTCGAAGCGCATCGGGATCCAGAGCCAGTGGAAGCCCTCGGGCCTCAGTTCGGCGGCGCGGCCGGGCTCCTCGCCGGGGATCGGGCGGACGCCCCAGCTACGGTCGCGGGTGCCGGTCCACTCCCCCGGCGCGACGTCGAAGCGCTCGCCGCCCGCCAGGATCGTGCCCGCGCAGTGGCCCGCCTGGACGAACCGCCGCCCTTCGAGGGTGAGCCGGTCGCCGGTGCGCTGGAGGTGGTGCGGCTCCCAGAGGGCGGGGAAGTCGCCGGTCCAGGTGAGGTCGAAGGAGAGTCCGTCGGGGTCGGCCGGGTCGGCGGCGCAGCTCAGGCGGAAGCGCCGGAGGGGTTCGTCGACGGTGATCCGCAGCGGGCCGACGGCCGGCCGCATCCGGTCGTCGCCGAGGGCGTCGGAGGCGCGGACGGCGTGCAGCCGGTCGCCGGTGCGCAGGGTGGCGTAGGCGTCGATGACGCCGACGTTGGGGTAGACGCCGAGACCGGCGATGAGCAGGGCGCGGCCGGTGTGGTCGAAGACGTGGAAGATGCAGCGGTCGTAGACGTTCCGGTCGCCGCTGACGTGGTGCTTCATCGACAGCGGGGCCTGGTGCACGGGGTACTCGTCGAGTGCGACGGGCCGGTCGTCGTCCACGCCTGGGCTCCTGTTCGCCGGGGGTCGTCGAGGGGTGCCCGAGAAGTCGCCGAGGGAACTTCGGCGGGCCCCCGAAGAGGAGTTGACGGTACGTCAGATATGACCGCGAGGGCCAGAGGCGTGCGCCGGGAAGGAGCGCGGCGGCGGGGCTCCGGCGCGCGGGCGCGGGTGGCGCGCGCCGGGAGCGCATAAAGAAAGGGTAAGAGGCGAACTGTCGCTCGAATCCGTGCGACGGTGACCCGGCGCCCCGGGGCGCGTTGGTCCGGTCATGACCACGCTGTACTCCACACCCAGCGGAGTCGGTCGGCATCGGCAGGCCGAACCGCACGGTGAAGAATCGGTTCATCACCGGGTTCCGGACGTGTCGGACCCGCCCGCCGAGACCCCCTCGGCCCCGGTGCCGGTGCCACCGGCCCCCGTACCGCCGGCCCCGGTCCCCGCGCAGACCCAGGCCCCCCGGCGCCCCCCGCTCCCGGCCCGGCCCCCGGCTCCGGCACCCTCCGCGACGACAGCGGCACCACTGCCCGCACCGGCGCCCCCGGCTCCGCAGGCGCCCCTGCCCGTACCGGTGGCCGCGACCCCGCGACCCCCGCTGCCCGTGGCCGCGCCCCCGGCGGAGCCCGCACCCCTGCCCGCTCCGGTTCCCGCTTCGGTGCCCGCGCCGGTTCCCGTGCAGGTCCATCCGGACCCGCCGATCTACCAGGCGCTGTACTCCCTCTGGGCCAGCCAGGGGCGAGCCCTGCCCGGCCGGCGGGACGCCGAGTGGGCGCGGCTCGCCGCCGGGCCGGTGTGGGCCGACCGGACCGTACGGGTCAGCGGGGTCCTGGTCCCCCGGGGCGAGGCGCGCTGACCGCGCGCCGGGCCCGCCCGGTCACATGAGGCCCGCGCGGGTGACGAGGACGGCGACGAGGACGACGAGGATCCAGCCGAGGACGTGCTCCAGGAGCTCGGGGCCCCGGTCGTCGTCCTTCGGACCGCCCGTGCGGGCGCGGGCGCCCAGGCGGGCGGCGAGGGTGTGGGTGGCGCTCATGGCGACCACGATGGGGCACCGGGGCGCCCCCGGACCAGAGACGTCGCTCACACCCCCGGCCCCGGGCGGCCCCGCTCAGAGCACCCCGACGGCCCGAAGCGCCGCGCGCTGCGCGGGAGTCGGCCGGTCGGGGAAGTACAGGTAGCAGACCCCTCCTGTGCCGGACACCACTTTCCCGCTCGCGTCATAACGCTTGGTCCGCAACCAGATGTTCTCCCACTCGCGGCGCCGGTAGATCCGCCGGACGGCCTCGTCGGTCGGGGAGGCCGGGTCGTTGGCGATCACGTCGCCGGTGGCGGTGAAGCCGATCACCGTCATGAGGTGGCCGGAGGTGCCGTAGCCCGCGCCGGTCAGCTCCTCCTTGAGGAAGGACTGCGAGGTGATGGCGGGGATGCCGGCCCGGATCAGGGTCTCCAGGTCGGTGAGCGAGCGGAGCCGGGTCACCACCGCGTTCAGGCCGGGGTACGAGGCGGCGTAGGCGGCGTTGAAGGGCCAGTTGCCGCAGCCCTGGTACTGGTGGTCGTAGGTGTACCGGGCGGCGTGGCAGACCTGCGGGTCGGCGTAGTCGGGGTTCACCCAGGCCAGGTCCTCGGCGGAGGGCTTCCGGCCCCAGTACTCGATGATCATCTGGGAGGAGGTCGGGCTGCACCACGCCTCGCCGCCGTTGTCGTACTCGGGGTACTGGCCGACGTGGATGTTCTGCGAGTAGCGGGGGACGGTCAGCTCGCGGGCAAGGCCCGGCACCGAGGCGGGGACCGTGAAGCGGTCCGGGACGTCCGAGGCCATCGCGCCGACCCGCCACACGGTCGGGGTCAGGGCCGTGCCGGGGCGGCGGTAGAGGGTGAGGCGCAGCCGGTAGGAGGCCAGGCGCAGGCCGCTCGCCGGGTCGTCGACGGAGAAGGTGTCCGTCCACACCGTGGACCGGCCGTCGGTCTGGTCGTCGACCGAGGTGCGCCGGATGTCGCCGTCGCCGGAGGCCCACCGGCCCATCACGAACCACGGCGTGGCCGTGCCGTCCGTGTAGGTGCCGGACAGCTCGACCTGGAGCCAGGTGCCGGCCGGGGTCCGGGCGTTCCAGGACGCGATCGCCTCGGCGGCGGGCACGGCCGGCGCGTGGGCGGGCGAGGTCCAGCGGGCGTACTCCCAGGAGGAGGTCAGCCCGGTGTGCGGGTCGGTGTAGTCGGTACGGCCCAGGGGGACGCCCACGACCAGGCCGGGGCGGTGGCCCGCGACGGCCCGGGTGCCCTCGGCCGTCCCGGAGCGCCAGTCGGTGAAGGTGGACCAGAAGCGGTTGGCGACCGTCCCCGGCGCGGGGTCGGCCGGGTCGGGGCCCGGACCGGCGGACGGGGCGGAGGCGGCGGCCGGCACGGCTCCGGCGGCGGCCGTGCCCGCGGCCGCGGCGAGCGCCGCGGCGAGGACGGACCGGCGTGAGGCGGATCGGGACATGGCGGTGACCCCCAGGCGAGGACGGCGGTACGGACCGGGCTGCGCCGCCCCACTATCCCGGCTCGCGGGGGCCTCCGCCAGCACTTCGGCCCGCGTCGCGGCGACCGTCATGGGTAGGGACCACTGACGGCGGTACGGCGCTGACCTGCGGCGGTACCCCCTGCCCCGGACCCGCTGCGGCCCGCCCCGCCCGGACTGCGGCGCCCGGCTCCCGGCGCCCGGACAGGACCCGGGCCGCGTCCGGAGGCTCCCGCCCGGCCCGCGGCGCCCTCCGGGTGCCTGACGGGACTTTCCGGACACGGCCTAGGCTGGTCCGCATGGACGACCTCGACCGCGCGGCCCGCGCGCTGCTCCGGCTGCCGCCCTCGCTGGGGCCGGTCCGGCTCGTCGCCGTGGACGGCCACGCGGGCTCCGGCAAGTCCACCCTCGCCGGCCGGCTCGCCGGAGCGCTCGGCGGCGCGCCCGTGCTGCGGATCGACGACCTCGCCAGCCACGAGGAGCCGTTCGCCTGGACCGGGCGGCTGCGCGCGCAGGTGCTGGAGCCGCTGGGCCGCGGCGAGAGCGCCGCGTACCACCCGTACGACTGGGTCCGGCGATGCTTCGGCCCGCCGCGCGCGCTGCCCCCGGCGCCGGTGGTGCTGGTGGAGGGCGTGGGGGCCGGGCGGCGGGAGCTGCGCCCGCACCTGGCGTGGCTGCTGTGGATGGAGCGGGACGCGGAGGCGTCCTGGGTCCGGGGGCGGCACCGGGACGGGCCGGAGCAGGCGGAGTTCTGGGACGGCTGGGTGGTGGCGGAGGAGCGCCATTTCGCCGAAGATCCGTCGCGCCCCTTCGCCGACACGCTGGTACGGGAGCGCGAGAAGGGCTACGACTGGCGTCCCGGGCCCGCTGTGACGACGGGCCAGGACCAGATCATCACGCACCGTGACGGAGTGATGGCGGCGCGCCCGGCGCCCTGAATTCGCCCCCGGCGAGTGCCTCAACTTCGCTTGACCCCGGGGGCGTACAGGTCTTACGTTCTGAATGTGCGGCTTTTCGCAGCCGCCGCAGACACGAAGCCCCCGGTTGTTCCCCCGTGATCGGGGGCTTCGTTCTGCCCTCCGCGCCCCGGCCCGCGCCCTTCGCCGCCGGACGCGCTCACCCAGGGTCACCGCTTCCGGATCTTGCGCTTCTCCTTAAGTCCCTCCCCCCTGCGCAGGTACGATGCCCGCAGGTGCGGTCAAATCCCGTCCATACGCCGACGGTTGTGGGGGACCCGATGGACATCGGCACGCAGGGGCCGCAGGCCCCGGCCGAACTCGCCTGGCTGCGGGGCGTCGACGCCTACACCATGGGCGCCTATCCGCAGGCCGAGGAGGAGTTCCGGGCCGCGGTGCGGATCGACCCCGGCATGGCGGACGCCTGGCTCGGGCTCCACGCGCTGCGCGCGGACACCACCACCGCGCTGCTGCGCATGTACCGCAACCGCGAGCGCTTCGGCGAACAGCGCACCCGGCACCGGCGCACCCTCAACTCCTGGTACTGGCTCGGCTGGTGGGTGCAGCCGGTGCTCGAAAGCCCGCGCGACCTGCTGCTCGCGCACGCCTCCCACTGGCTCGACGGCCGGCACGTGCCCGAGCTCGACCGGGCCCTCGCCGAGCTCCCGCCGGTCGACACCGACCCCCAGGTCCGCTTCCTGCACGCCTGCCGCGCCTACCTGGTCAAGGACTGGGAGCAGCTCGTCCGGCACACCGAGACCCTGGTCGACGACCCGCTGCTCGGCATCGAGGCCGGCCTCTTCGGCGGCATGGCCCGGGTCCGCCTGGAGATGTACGGGCAGGCCGAACCGCTCCTGTCGGCGGCCCTGATGCGCTGCCGCAGCGAACAGCCGCAGCGCAAGGAGCTGCGCTACTGGCTGGCCCGCGCCCACGAGGGCACCGGCCGCAGCGCCGCCGCCCTCCCCCTCTACCGCGCGGTCCACCGGATCGACCCGGCGTTCATGGACACCGCCGCCCGGCTCGCCGCCATCGCCGAGTACGACGGCTTCGACGGGCTCGACGGCCTGGAGGAGCAGGCCGGGCTCGCCGCCGTCGTCCTCGGCCCGCCGTCCGGTACGGCCCCCGGCCAGGACGGCACCGTCGTGCCCGGCGCCGAACCGGAGCCCGGCGGCCCCGGCGGGGACGGGCTGCGCCGCGCGCCCGAACCGGTGCCGCCCGCCGCGCCCCCGGAGCGCGTACGGCACAGCTCGCCGGTGCCCGCGCAGGCCGGGCCGCCGCGCTTCCCGGCCGGGCCGACCGATCCGGTGCTGCTCGCCGAGGCCCTGGCCGAGCTGGAGGGCATGGTCGGGATGGAGCCGGTGAAGCGGCAGGTCAAGGCGCTCTCCGCACAGCTGGAGATGGCCCGGCTGCGGGCCGGGCAGGGCCTTCCGGTGCAGCCGCCGAAGCGGCACTTCGTCTTCTCCGGGCCCTCCGGCACCGGCAAGACGACCGTGGCCCGCATCCTGGGCCGGGTCTTCTACGCGCTCGGCCTGCTCGGCGGCGACCACCTGGTGGAGGCCCAGCGGGCCGACCTCGTCGGCGAGTTCCTGGGCCAGACCGCCGTGAAGGCGAACGAGCTGATCGACTCGGCGGTCGGCGGGGTCCTCTTCGTCGACGAGGCGTACGCGCTCTCCAACTCCGGCTACAGCAAGGGCGACGCGTACGGCGACGAGGCCCTCCAGGTGCTGCTGAAGCGCGCCGAGGACAACCGCGACCACCTGGTGGTCATCCTGGCCGGCTACCCCGAAGGCATGGACCGGCTGCTCGCCGCCAACCCCGGGCTCTCCTCCCGCTTCACCACCCGCGTCGACTTCCCCTCCTACCGGCCGGCCGAACTGACCGCGATCGGCGAGGTGCTCGCCGCGGCCAACGGCGACGGCTGGGACGAGGAGGCCCTCGACGAGCTGCGCTCGATCAGCGCGCACGTCGTGGAGCAGGGCTGGATCGACGAACTGGGCAACGGGCGCTTCCTGCGCACCCTGTACGAGAAGTCCTGCGCCTACCGGGACCTGCGGCTCTCCGGCTACCCGGCCGCGCTCACCCGCGAGGACCTGGCCACGCTGCGGCTCGCGGACCTCATGCAGGCGTACGGGGAGGTGCTGTCGGGCCGCGGTCCGACGGACCGCGGCCCCCAGCAGGAACCCCCGTTCTGACCCGTCGCCCGCTATCCGGCGACGGGGGCGGGGACGGGGCGGGTGCGGTGCGCGGGGTCGCGGACCTCGCCCACCAGCGTCTCCAGCACGTCCTCCAGGGCGACCAGGCCGAGGACCCGGCCGGAGCCGTCCGCGACCTGCGCCAGGTGGGTGGCCGCCCGGCGCATCACCGTGAGGGCGTCGTCCAGCGGCAGCTCCGCGCGGAGCGTCGGCATCGGGCGCCACAGCCGCTGCGGCACCGCCCGGTCCCGCTCCTCCAGGTCCAGGACGTCCTTCACGTGCACGAAGCCCATGAAGACGGCGGGCCCCGGGCCCTCGGCGCGGACCGGGAAGCGGGAGTAGCCGGTCCGTACGGTCAGCTCCTCGATCCGCTCCGGGGTGGCCGACGGCGGGACGGTGACCAGCGCGGCGGCCGGGATGAGGACGTCGGTGACCGGGCGGCTGCCCAGTTCGAGGGCGTCCTCCAGGCGCTCCTGCTCGGCCGGGGCGAGGAGTCCGGCCTGGCCGGCGTCCTCGACGAGGCGGCCGAGCTGGGTGCTGGTGAAGACGGCCTCCACCTCGTCCTTCGGCTCGACCCGGAAGGCCCGCAGGACCAGCCGGGCGCAGGCGCCCAGCGCGGTGGTGACCGGGCGGCAGAGCCGGGCGAAGCCGACCAGCGCGGGGGCCAGCCAGAGCGCGGTCCGCTCGGGGGCGGCCATCGCCAGGTTCTTCGGCACCATCTCGCCGATGACGAGGTGGAGGAAGACGACCACCGCGAGGGCGATCACGTAGCCGAGGGGGTGGATCAGGCCGTCCGGGACGCCGATCGCGTGGAAGGCCGGCTCCAGGAGCCGGGCCACGGTCGGCTCGGCGACCGCGCCGAGGGTGAGCGAGCAGACGGTGATGCCGAACTGGGCGGCGGCCATCATCCGCGGCAGGTTCTCCAGGCCGTACAGCACCTGCTTGGCGCGGGCGCCGGGGATCGGCTCGATCTGGCTGCGGCGGACGGAGACGAGCGCGAACTCGGCGCCGACGAAGAAGCCGTTGGCCAGGACCAGGAGGAGGGCCAGGAGGAGCTGGAGGGTGCTCATCGGGCCGCCTCCGCCGGGACGGGCACCGGGGCGGTGCGCACGATCCGGACCCGCTCGGCCCGGAAGCGGTCCACCTGGCGGACCGAGAGCCGCCAGCCGGGCAGCTCGGCCCGGTCGCCCGGGGCCGGGATGCGGCCGAGCAGGTCGGCGACGAGCCCGGCGACCGTCTCGTACGGCCCGTCGGGCACGTCGAGTCCTATCCGGCGCAGGGTGTGGACGCGGCAGGAGCCGTCGGCCTCCCAGGCGGGCCGGCCGTCCTCGGGGGGCGCGGCGGCCAGCTCGGGGCGGGCGTCGGCGGCGGTGTCGTGCTCGTCGCGGACCTCGCCGACGAGCTCCTCGACGATGTCCTCCAGGGTGACCACGCCGGCCGTGCCGCCGTACTCGTCGACGACGACGGCGATCGGCTGCTCGCGGCGCAGTCGCTCCAGGAGCGACTGGACGGGCAGCGACTCGGGGACCAGCAGCGGCGGGACGGCGATCCGGCCGACGGGGGTCCTCGGGCGGGCCCCGGGGGTGACCGCGAGCGCGTCCTTGAGGTGGACCATGCCGACGATCTCGTCGATCCGCTCCCGGTAGACCGGGAAGCGGGAGAGGCCGGTGGCGCGGGTCAGGTTGAGGACGTCGGCCGCGGTGGCGTCCCACTGGAGGGCGCTGACCTTCACGCGCGGGGTCATGACCTGCTCGGCGGTGAGGCCGCCGAGGGACAGGGTCCGGACGAAGAGGTCGGCGGTGTCCTGTTCCAGGGCGCCGGCGCGGGCCGAGTGCCGGGCGAGGGATTCCAGCTCGCCGGGGGTGCGGACGGAGTCCAGCTCCTCGGTGGGCTCGACGCCCAGGGCGCGGACGAGGCCGTTCGCCACCCGGTTGAGCAGGGAGATCACCGGCCGGAAGGCGGCGGAGAAGCGGCGCTGCGGGGCGGCGACGAAGCGGGCGACCTGGAGCGGCCGGGAGACCGCCCAGTTCTTGGGGACCAGCTCGCCGACGACCATCTGGAGCGCCGAGGCGAGCAGCATGCCGATGACCACCGCGACCCCGGAGACGGCGCCCCGGGGCAGTCCGGTGGCGGTGAGGGGGGCGTGCAGCAGCGAGGCGAGCGCGGGTTCGGCGAGCATGCCGACGATGAGCGAGGTGAGGGTGATGCCGAGCTGGGTGCCGGAGAGCTGGAAGGACAGCTCGCGCAGCGCCGAGACGACGGTGCGGGCGCGTCGGTCGCCCGCGGCGGCGGCCCGCTCGGCCTCCGCGCGCTCGACGGTCACGAGACCGAACTCGGCGGCCACGAAGAAGCCGTTGGCCAGGATGAGGAGGAAGGCCGCGCAGAGCGGCAGAAGAGAGACGATCATGCCGCCGCCTCGGGAGAGGGGGCGGCGCAGGTACTACCGGACGATCCGTCCATTGCCGGAGGGAGTCACTCCTCGGGTCGAAGGGGTGCCTCGCCGGCCGCGGGCGGCGGCTTCTCACGGGCGAGGCGGTGGTGCGCTCGGCACCACCGCCTCCAGATTAGCCACGCCGGTGCCTCCCGTGGCAGGGGGGCGGCCCCGGATGGGGGACGGACCCGGGTCCGTCCCTCCGGGTCAGCCGCCCGCCTCGACGCCGGCGCCCCGGCTGTCCGCGAGGGCCCGCAGGGCGCGGGCGTCGCGGATCGCGGACTCCTTGGCGATGCCCGGCTGGATGCCGAGGGCGGGCAGGCTGGTGCCGTCGCTGAGGTCCAGGAAGACCCAGGGGTCGCCGGGCCGCAGGTTGACGCGGAGGATCTCCGCCCAGGCGAGGCGCCGGGTGCGGGTGATGTTGACGACGGTGACGCCCTCGTCGTCGGCGACGACCTTGGGGCGGCTGAGCAGCACCAGGACACCGAGGAAGAGGGCGGCGGTGAAGACGAAGCTGACCCGCTCCCCCGGTGCGAGCCGTTCCAGCATCAGGGCCACGACCGTGATCACCACGAACATGGCGAGTCCCACGGTCAGCAGGACGGCTCGGGTGCGGCCCGGCCGGAAGGTGACCGGGAGGGAGGGCGTGGTCGGCTCGGACATGGGGGTTCCTCGGTGCCGGGGGCGGTGCGGGGGTCAGAGACGGCAGGCGTGGATCGCGGTGGTGAGGATCGCGCGGGCGCCCAGCTCGTACAGGTCGTCCATGATCCGCTGCGCGTCCTTGGCGGGAACCATGGCGCGGACGGCGACCCAGCCCTCGTTGTGCAGCGGGGAGACGGTGGGCGACTCCAGGCCCGGGGTGAGGGCGACGGCCTGCTCCAGGTGCTCGGCGCGGCAGTCGTAGTCCATCATCACGTACGAGCGGGCGACCAGGACGCCCTGGAGGCGGCGCAGGAACTGCTGGACCTGCGGGCTCTCGGTGCCGGCGCCGTCGCGGCGGATGACGATGGCCTCGGACTTCAGGATCGGCTCGCCGATGACCTCCAGGCCGGCGTTGCGCAGGCTGGTGCCGGTCTCGACGACGTCCGCGATGATCTGGGCGACGCCCAGCTGGATCGCGGTCTCGACGGCCCCGTCGAGGTGGACGACGGAGGCGTCGATCCCCTGGTCGGCGAGGTGCTTGGCGACGATGCCCTCGTAGGAGGTGGCGATCGTCATGCCGCCGAAGTCGTCCGGGCCCTGGGCGGTGCCCGGACGGGTGGCGTAGCGGAAGGTGGAGCGGCCGAAGTTCAGCGCGAGGATCTCCTCGGCGCCGGCGCCGGAGTCCAGGAGCAGGTCGCGGCCGGTGATGCCGATGTCCAGCTTTCCGGAGGCCACGTAGATGGCGATGTCCTTCGGCCGCAGGTAGAAGAACTCGACCTCGTTGTCGGGGTCGATGACCACCAGTTCCTTGGACTCCTTGCGCTGGCGGTAGCCGGCCTCATGGAGCATGGCCGACGCAGGTCCGGAGAGGGAACCCTTGTTGGGGACGGCGATGCGCAGCATGGGGTGGCTTCCTTTGCCTGGGAGTGTGCGGGAAGGGGGTCGGTCTTCGGGAGCGGTGCTCGGGAGGGTCGTGCTCAGAGGTGGGCGTAGACGTCGTCGAGGGAGATCCCCCGGGCGACCATCATCACCTGGACGTGGTAGAGGAGCTGCGAGATCTCCTCGGCCGCCGCGTCCTTGCCCTCGTACTCGGCGGCCATCCAGACCTCGGCGGCCTCCTCGACGACCTTCTTGCCGATGGCATGGACACCCTTGCCGACCAGTTCCGCGGTGCGGGAGGTGGCGGGGTCGCCGGTCTCGGCCTTGAGCTTCAGCTCGGCGAAGAGGTCTTCGAAGCTTTTGCGGGTTTCGTTCGCCATGATGTCCTCAGGGTACGGGGTGGGGGCGGGCCGCTCAGCGCCAGGGTTCGCTCACCGTGCGCAGGATGGTCGCGGTGGCGACGGCGGCGGTGACGGCCTCGTGGCCCTTGTCCTCGCTGGATCCCTCCAGGCCGGCCCGGTCGAGGGCCTGCTCCTCGGTGTCGCAGGTCAGGACGCCGAATCCGACGGGTACGCCGGTGTCGACCGAGACCTGGGTGAGGCCGTGGGTGACGCCCTGACACACGTACTCGAAGTGCGGCGTGCCGCCGCGGATGACGACGCCGAGTGCCACGACGGCATCGTAGCCGCGCCCGGCCAGCACCTTCGCCACGACGGGGAGTTCGAAGCTGCCGGGGACGCGGAGCAGGGTGGGCTCGTCGATGCCGAGTTCGGCGAGGGCGCGCAGGGCGCCGTCGACCAGGCCGTCCATGATCTTCTCGTGCCACTGGGCCGCGATGACCGCGACCCGCAGGTCGCCGCAGTTCTTCACGCTGAGGACGGGTGCGCCCTTGCCGCTCATGTCTCTCCTTGGACCGTACGAAAGGTGATGAAGGATGGGGAGGGTGGTGAAGGGTGGGTTACTGGTTTCCGCAGGTGGGGGCCGGGGAGCCGTCGAGCCAGGGCAGGTCGTGGCCCATCCGGTCCCGCTTGGTGCGCAGGTAGCGGAGGTTGTGCTCGCCGGCCGTGACGGGCATCGGCTCGCGGCCCTCGACGGCGAGGCCGTGGCGGGTGAGGGCCTCGATCTTGTCGGGGTTGTTGGTCATCAGGCGGAGGCTGCGGACGCCGAGGTCGGTGAGCATCCGCGCGCCGGCGGCGTAGTCGCGGGCATCGGCGGGGAGGCCGAGTTCCAGGTTGGCGTCGAGGGTGTCGCGCCCCCGCTCCTGGAGTTCGTACGCGCGCAGCTTGGAGAGCAGGCCGATGCCGCGGCCCTCGTGGCCGCGGAGGTAGACGACGATGCCGCGGCCGGCCTCCTGGATGCGTTCCATGGACGCCTGGAGCTGGGGGCCGCAGTCGCAGCGCAGCGAGTGGAAGACGTCGCCGGTGAGGCATTCGGAGTGGACGCGGACGAGGACGTCGGTGCCGTCGCCGATCTCGCCGTGGACGAGGGCGACGTGTTCGACGCCGTCGACGGTGGAGCGGTAGCCGTAGGCGGTGAAGTCGCCGTGGGCGGTGGGGAGGTGGACCTCGGCCTCGCGGCGGACGGTGGGTTCGGCGGAGCGGCGGTAGGCGATCAGGTCCTCGATGGAGATGATCGTCAGGCCGTGCTTGCGGGCGAAGGGGATCAGTTCGGGGAGGCGGAGCATGACGCCGTCCTCGCCGGCGATCTCGACGATCGCGCCGGCCGGGCGGAGTCCGGCGAGGCGGGCGAGGTCGACGGCGGCCTCGGTGTGGCCGGGGCGGGCGAGGACGCCGCCGGCGCGGGCGCGCAGCGGGAAGACGTGCCCGGGGCGGACGAAGTCGGCGGGCCGGTGCCGGCCGCTCGCGAGCATGCGGAGGGTGGTGGCGCGGTCGGCGGCGGAGATGCCGGTGGTGACGCCGTGCTCGGGTCCGGCGTCGACGGAGACGGTGAAGGCCGTGCGCATCGACTCGGTGTTCCGCTCGACCATCTGCGGGAGGTCGAGGCGCTCCAGCTCGTCGTGCTCCATGGGGGCGCAGATCAGGCCGCGGCACTCGGTCATCATGAAGGCGACGACCTCGGGGGTGGCCTTCTCGGCGGCGATGACGAGGTCGCCCTCGTTCTCCCGGTCCTCGTCGTCGACGACGACGACGGGGCGGCCGGCCGCGATGTCCCGGATCGCCTGCTCGACGGGGTCGAGGGCGAACTCTTCGATGTCCCTGGTGGTCATGCGGGGGCTCCTTCCAGGACGGGGGTGCGGGACCGGAGCCACCAGTCGCGCATGCCCCAGACGACGAGGGCGAAGTAGACGACGTACACGAGGCCGGAGAAGGCGAGGCCGCTGCTGAAGGCGAGCGGGACGCCGACGAGGTCGACGAGGAGCCAGGCGAACCAGAACTCGACGAGGCCGCGGGCCTGGGCGACCATCGCGACGAGGGTGCCGACGAAGATGTACGCGTCGGCCCAGGGGCTCCAGGAGAGCGACGGGACGAGGGTGAAGAGGCCGCCGACGGCGAGGGTGCCGAGGAGGGCGCCGCCGGCGAGGAGGCCGCGCTCCTTCCAGGTGGCGAAGCGGACGGCGATGGAGCCGTCCTGGGCCTGCCGCCGGCCGCGGTTCCACTGCCACCAGCCCCAGGCGGCGACGCCGATGACGAGGAGCTGCTTGCCGACGCCGCCGGCGAGGTGGGCGGAGGCGTAGGCGCCGACGAGGACGACGCCGGAGAGGAGCTGGGCGGGCCAGGTGAGGATGGAGCGGCGCCAGCCGAGGGCCAGGGCTATCAGGCCGATGGTGTTGCCGATCATGTCGGACCACAGGATGTGCTGGCCGAAGACGGCGAACGCCTCGGAGTTGAGCCAGTTCACTTCTCGTTCTCCTTGGCGTCGGCGCCGAGCAGCCGCTCGACGTACTTGGCGATGACGTCCACTTCGAGGTTGACCGGGGCGCCGGGCCGCTTGATGCCGAGCGTGGTCAGGTCGAGGGTGGTGGGGATGAGGCTGATGGTGAACCAGTCGTCGGCGACCTCGACGACGGTGAGGCTGACGCCGTCGACCGTGATCGAACCCTTCTCGACGACGTAGCGGGAGAGGTGGGCGGGGAGGCCGACCTTGACGAGCTCCCAGTGCTCGGAGGGGGTGCGCTCCAGGACGGTGCCGGTGCCGTCGACGTGGCCCTGGACGATGTGGCCGCCGAGGCGGCCGCCGACGGCCATGGGCCGCTCCAGGTTGACGCGGGAGCCGACCGCGAGGGCGCCGAGGGAGGACCGCTTGAGGGTCTCGGCCATGACGTCGGCGGTGAACTCTCCGTCGCCGTGCTCGACGACCGTGAGACAGACGCCGTTGACGGCGATGGAGTCGCCGTGCCGGGCGCCTTCCGTGACCAGGGGGCCGCGCAGGCGGAAGCGGGAGGCGTCCGCCAGTTCCTCGACGGCGACGACCTCTCCCAGTTCTTCGACGATTCCGGTGAACACGGTCAGGCTCCCTGGATGGTGGCGGTGATGCGGAGGTCGGGTCCGAGGGCCGCGGTCTCGGTGATGTCGAGCCGCAGCGCTTCGGTGAGGGTGGTGATTCCGGCGTCGGCGAGGGCGGTGGGGCCCGCGCCGAGGAGGACCGGGGCGAGGTAGCCGACGACCTGGTCGACGGCGCCCGCGGCGAGGAAGGCGCCCGCGAGGGTGGGGCCGCCTTCGAGGAGGACGGAGCGGACGCCGCGCGCGTGGAGGGCGTCGAGGAGGGCGGGGACGGAGAGTCCGCCGCCGGCCGCCCTGGGGAGGCGTACGACGTCCGCGAGGGGGGTGTCGGCGTCCTCGGCGACCGCGATGAGGGTGGGGGCGGCGTCGTCGAGGACGCGGGCGCCGGGCCGGACGGCGGTCGCCTCGGTGTCGACGACGACGCGGAGGGGCTGGACGGCGCCCTCGACGCCGCGGACGGCGAGGTGGGGGTCGTCGGCGCGGGCGGTGCCGGAGCCGACGACGACGGCGTCGGCCTCGGCGCGCAGCCGGTGGACGTCGGCGCGGGAGGCGGCGGAGCTGATCCAGCGGGAGGTGCCGTCGGCGGCGGCGATCCGGCCGTCGAGGGTGGCGGCGTACTTCCAGCGGACGAAGGGGCGGCCGGTGCGGACGGCGGTGAGCCAGGGGAGGTTCCCGGCCTCGGCCGCGTCCTCCAGGAGGCCCCGCTCGACCTCGGTCCCGGCGGCGCGGAGGGTGTCGGCGCCGCCGGTGGCCCGCGGGTTCGGGTCGGCGACGGCGTAGACGACGCGGCGGACGCCGGCCTCGATCAGGGCCTGGGCGCAGGGGCCGGTGCGGCCGGTGTGGTTGCAGGGTTCGAGGGTGACGTAGGCGGTGCCGCCGCGGGCCAGGACGCCGGCCGCGCGCAGGGCGTGGATCTCGGCGTGGGGGCCGCCGGCGCGCTGGTGCCAGCCTTCGCCGACGACGTGGCCGGAGGCGTCGGTGACGACGCAGCCGACGACGGGGTTGGGGCTGGTGGCGCCGAGTCCACGGGCGGCGAGCTCCACGGCTCGTCGCATGGCGGTGATGTCGGCCTGCCGGTCCACCGGGTCCTCCTGCCTCTTCGGGCACGGACTCCGGGGCCTGTCGATGTCGACAGAGAGCGGGTACGACAGCTGCGCACGGGTGTGCCGGTACGGCCGGAGGTCCCCGGGTGCGCCGACGGGAAAACGCCGGTCACCAGCGGACGTACGGCCGGCACACCCCTGTCAGGGGTCGCCCGCCGCGCACTGCCTCCCATCCGGACTTTCACCGTCGGTCCAGGAATCTCACCTGGTCAACCGGCCGCTGGCTTGCGGACGGGTCGCGGACTATACCGCCGGTTCGGAATTACACCGACCCCGGAGTGCGCTGCTGCTGATACAGGGCCAGTGTGCCACGCCCTGTCAACGGGCATGCACACGCTCCCTGTGCGATGACTCACACGGTCCCATGGAATTCCCCATTGGTCCAGACCTATTGACGAGTTGGTCTAGTCCTCTTAATGTCCGTGTCACCTCTGAGGCACGGCCCGTCGATGTGCGCACGTCGCGGGCCGAACACGTACCACCCCCTTGTTCGTTGCGTGTTTTCTTTACCTCCCTGAGGAGGACCAGATCGTGCTGTCCCCCACGACCAAGAGAGCTTCGCTGCTCGCGTCCGGTGCCGCCGTCGCCGGACTGCTGCTCAGCTCGCTCGCCGGCGGCGTCTCGTACGCGGCCGACAACGAGTCCTGCCGCCCCGACGGCCTGTACAAGACGCCCGGCGTCGACGTCCCCTACTGCTCGGTCTACGACACCGAGGGCCGCGAGAAGATGGGCGCCGACCACCAGCGCCGCATCATCGGCTACTTCACCAGCTGGCGCACCGGCAAGAACGGTCAGCCGGCCTACCTCGCCAGCGACATCCCGTGGGACAAGATCACCCACATCAACTACGCCTTCGCCCACGTCGACGGCGCGAACAAGCTCTCGGTCGGCACGGACGGCCCGAACAACGCCTCCACCGGCATGACCTGGCCCGGCGTGGCCGGCGCCGAGATGGACCCGGCCCTCCCCTACAAGGGCCACTTCAACCTGCTGAACAAGTACAAGAAGCAGCACCCGAACGTGAAGACGCTGATCTCGGTCGGCGGCTGGGCGGAGACCGGCGGCTACTTCGACGACAACGGCGACCGGGTGAACTCCGGCGGCTTCTACTCGATGGCCACCAACGCCGACGGCTCGGTCAACCAGGCCGGCATCGACACCTTCGCCACCTCGGCGGTCGACTTCATCCGGAAGTACGGCTTCAACGGCGTCGACATCGACTACGAGTACCCGACGACGATGAAGGACTCGGGCAACCCGCTCGACTTCACCATCGCCAACGCGCGCCGCGCCGGTCTCGTGCAGGGCTACGCGGCCCTCATGAAGAGCCTGCGCGAGAAGCTGGACACGGCCGGCGCCGCCGACGGCAAGCACTACATGCTGACCGTCGCCGCCCCGTCCTCCGGCTACCTGCTGCGCGGCATGGAGACCTTCCAGGTCCAGAAGTACCTGGACTACGTCAACATCATGTCGTACGACCTGCACGGCGCCTGGAACGAGCACGTCGGCCCGAACGCCTCCCTCTTCGACGACGGCAAGGACAGCGAGCTCGCCTCCGCCAACGTCTACGGCTCCGCGCAGTACGGCTCCCTCGGCTACCTCAACACCGACTGGGCCTACCACTACTTCCGCGGCTCCATGCCGGCCGGCCGCGTCAACATCGGCCTGCCGTACTACACCCGCGGCTTCAAGAACGTCCAGGGCGGCACCGACGGACTGTGGGGCAAGGCCGTCGCCTCGACCTGCCCGGCCGGCGCCGGTCTGACCAAGTGCGGTGACGGTGCCGTCGGCATCGACAACCTCTGGCACGACAAGGACACCGCGGGCAAGGAGTCGCCCGCCGGCTCCAACCCGATGTGGCACGCCAAGAACCTGGAGAAGGGGATCGTCGGCGACTACGTCACCCAGTACGGCTTCCCGGCGAACACCACCCTGACCGGCACCTACGCCCGCAAGTACGACTCGACCCTGGTCGCGCCGTGGCTGTGGAACGCCGAGAAGAAGGTCTTCCTCTCCACCGAGGACGAGCAGTCCGTGGCCGCCAAGGCCGACTACGTGGTCGACCGCGGCGTCGGCGGCACGATGATCTGGGAGATGGCGGGCGACTACGCCTGGAACGCCGCCAAGGGCCAGTACGAGATGGGCTCCACGCTCACCTCGCTGATGTACGACAAGTTCAAGGCCGCCGCCCCGTACGGCGCCAAGAAGTCGAACAAGGCGCTGCCGGCCCAGGCCGTGAACATCGAGACCGCCTTCACCGAGTTCAAGCTGGGCGACTCGAACTACCCGATCACCCCCAAGGTCAAGATCACCAACCGGACGAACGCCACGCTGCCCGGCGGCACGGAGTTCCAGTTCGACTACGGCACCTCGGCCCCGGCCAACGCCTCCGACCAGTCCGGCTTCGGCACCAAGGTCATCAGCAGCGACCACACGGGCTCCAACGTGGGCGGCCTGAAGGGCGACTTCCACCGGGTCTCCCTGAAGCTCCCGGCCTGGCAGTCGCTCGCCCCCGGCGCCACGATCGACCTCTCGTTCAACTACTACCTGCCGGTGTCCACCCCCTCCAACTGGACGGTGAACATCAACGGCACCACGTACGCCCTCGCCGGCGACCTGGCGCGCGGCACCACGGTCGTGGAGCCGGGCTCCGGCTCCACCCCGACCCCGAACCCGACCGACCCGACCACCCCGGTCGGCTGCACCGCCCCGGCGTACGTGGCCGGCTCGGTCTACAACTCGGGCAACGAGGTCTCCCACAAGGGCCACCAGTGGAAGGCCCAGTGGTGGACCCAGAACCAGGAGCCGGGCACGACCGGCGACTGGGGGGTCTGGAAGGACCTGGGCGCCTGCTGACGCGCCCTTCCCGGTAGAACTCCCGGCGGCGGACTCACGGCCCTTGGCCGCCGCCGGGCTCCTTCCGCGCCGTGCTCCCCTGTCCGGAGCACGGCGCGGTCCGCTTTTCCCCGGCGCGGTCCGCTTTCCCGACACGGTCCGCGTTTCCCCGGCACGGTCCGCTTTCCCGGCGCGGTCCGCCCCGGGCCCGTCCGGCGGGTCTCCGCGGGCCCTACGGGAAGAGCGCCTCCTGCGCCGCGTCGCGGGCCCGCAGCAGCGCGCCGCGCAGCACGGCCGCGCCGCCGAGCCCGGTGGCGCGGACCTCGGTGCGCAGCGGGGAGAGCACGGCCAGCTCCGCCTCGACCCGGGCGGCCAGCTCCGGGCCGCCCTGGTGGCCGGTCTCCCCGCCGAGGACCACACAACCCGGGTCCAGGACGGAGACGACGGCCGCCGCGCCGACCGCGAGCCGGCGGGCGAGGGCGTCGAGGAAGGGGCCGTGCCCGGAGGCGAGCGCGCCGGCCGGGTCGAGGCCGTGCTCCGCGGCGAGGGCCTCGACGGCGGCGACGCAGGCCAGCTCGTGGAAGCCGCCGTCGCAGGAGGTGGCGGAGGGCAGTCCGGAGGTGCCGGGCACCGGCAGGAAGCCGATCTCGCCGGCGCCGCCGGAGGCGCCCCGGCGCAGCCGGCCGCCGAGGACGACGGCGGCGCCGACGCCCTGGCCGAGCCAGAGCAGGACGAAGTCCTCGCGGCCCCGGGCCGCGCCCTCGCGCAGTTCGGCGACGGCGGCGAGGTTGGTCTCGTTCTCCACCCGTACGTGGGCGGGCAGCCGTTCCTGGAGGACGGCGACGAGCCGGCGGTGCCAGGCGGGCAGTCCGGTGGAGTCGCGCAGTTCGCCGGTGGCCGGGTCGATGAGGCCGGGGGCGCCCACGGTCACCGTGTGCAGGCGCCCGGCGCCCGCCTCCGCCGCGGTCCGCTCCAGCAGGGCGACCGCCCGCTCGACGGCGGGCCCGGTGCCGGCGTCCTCCCGGACGGGGACGGCGGCCTCGGCGAGCGGGGTGCCGAGCAGGTCGGTGACGGTGACCGCGACGGAGCGGGTGCGGACGTCGAGCCCGGCGAGGTGGGCGCGGTCGGCGACGATCCCGTACAGCTTGGCGTTGGGGCCGCGGCGCTCGGCGCCGGTCTCGCCGACGACGTGCACCAGGCCGGAGCCGCCGAGCCGCTCGACGAGGTCGGCGACGGTGGGCCGGGAGAGTCCGGTGAGGGTCTTGAGCTGGGCTGCCGTCAACGGGCCCTCGTCCTGGAGCAGGCGCAGGGCGAGCCGGTCGTTGAGGGCCCGGGCGGTGCTCGGGGATGCGGCCATGCGGTGATCCTCTCAGAGACGTCCCCGCCTCCGTGGACTCCGGATCTCTATTTATCAGGCAGGGTTCCTGATAGTTTACGGCGCGACCACCCACACCTTTCCCGGGGAGGACCCATGACGGCGGAGACCGTCCTCAGCTCCGAACGGCTCCGGCGGGCCCGCTTCGCCGTCGCCGCCGTCTTCTGCGTCCACGGCGCCGTCACCGGCAGCTTCGCCACCCGCATCCCCTGGATCCAGGAACACGCGGGCGTCAGCGCCGGACAGCTCGGCCTCGCCCTCGCCTTCCCCGCCCTCGGCGCCTCGCTCGCCATGCCGCTGGCCGGCCGGATCAGCCACCGCTTCGGCGCCCGCACCGCCCTGCGCGGCCTGCTCGCCCTCTGGACCCTCTCCCTGATCCTCCCCTCGCTCGCCCCGAACGTCTGGGGCCTGTGCGCCGCCCTCTTCGTCTACGGCGCCACGGCCGGCATGTCCGACGTGGCGATGAACGCGCTGGGCGTGGAGACGGAGAACCGGCTCGGCCGCTCGATCATGTCCAGCCTGCACGGCATGTGGAGCGTCGGCGCCCTGATCGGCTCGGCCGCCGGCACGGTCGCCGCCCACCTCGGCGGCGACGCCCGGATCCACCACCTGGTCGCCGCCCTCGTCCTCACCGTCCTCGGCCTCGCGCTCTGCCAGGGCGTCCTGGACCCGGCCCCGGCCGAGGAGGAGGAAGCCCCGCCGCGCTTCGCGCTGCCCCCGAAGTCCGCCCTGGTCATCGGTGCCATCGGCTTCTGCGCGGTCTTCGCCGAGGGCGCCAGCCTCGACTGGTCGGCCGTCTACCTGCGCGACGAGCTGGGCGGCTCGGCCGGTCTCGCCGCCGCCTCCACCACCGCCTTCGCCCTGACCATGGCCGTGGCCCGGCTGATCGGCGACCGGGTGGTGGACCGCTTCGGCCCGGTCCGCACGGTCCGGGTCGGCGGCCTGGCCGCCACCCTCGGCGGGGTGCTGGTCGTGCTCGCCCCGCACGCGGCCGTCGCCATGGCCGGATTCGGACTGGTCGGCCTCGGCGTCGCGGTCGTCGTCCCGCTCGCCTTCGCCGCCGCCGCGCGCAGCGGTCCGAACCCGAGCCAGGCCATCGCGGGCGTCGCCACCATCACGTACACCTCCGGTCTGATCGCCCCCTCCGCGATCGGCGGGATCGCGAACGCCACCTCGCTGGTCTTCTCGTTCGGCCTGGTCACGCTGCTCGCCTTCGGCCTGGTCGTGGGCGCGGGCGTGCTGCGCTCCGCGCCGCGCCCCACCGCCCCGGCCGGCTCCGCGCCGCAGGCCGCGAAGAGCGCGGGGCCGGTCGGCTGAGTCCCGCTCGAAGGGCGCCGCGCGCACGGCGCCCGCTCCGGTTCCGGCGCATACCATATGGCTGATCTTTTGCGGCCGTGACGCGGCCGCCGGAACCGGAGAACGGGAGAGACCCCATGAAACTCGGCGTGCGCTGGACCCTGCACGGGGACGGGAGAACGCCCGCCCCC
This sequence comes from Streptomyces termitum, assembly GCF_014650175.1. Lineage (GTDB taxonomy): Bacteria > Actinomycetota > Actinomycetes > Streptomycetales > Streptomycetaceae > Streptomyces > Streptomyces termitum. The sequence goes on along the minus strand of NZ_BMUL01000005.1, from coordinate 355,374 downwards.
GGGGCCGTCGTCCGGCCCGACGAGCGGCTCTCCTGGCCCCGGACCGCCGGCCTCGGGGCCCAGCACGTCGTCGCCATGTTCGGCGCGTCCTTCGTCGCCCCGGTGCTCATGGGCCTGGACCCGAACCTGGCGATCATGATGTCCGGCGTCGCCACGGTCATCTTCCTGCTGGCCACCCGCGGCACGGTCCCCTCGTACCTCGGCTGCTCGCTCTCCTTCGTCGGCGTGGCCGCCGCGATCCGGGCCTCCGGGGGCTCCAGCGCCACCGTCACTGGCGCCGTGTTCGTCGTCGGTGCGGTCCTCTTCCTCGTCGGCCTCGCGGTCCGCCGGTTCGGCGCCCGGATCATCCACGCGGCGATGCCGCCCGTGGTGACCGGCGCCGTCGTCATGCTGATCGGCTTCAACCTGGCGCCGGTCACCGCCTCCACCTACTGGCCGCAGGACCAGTGGACGGCGCTCCTGGTGATGCTCTTCACCGGTCTGGCCGTGGTCTGCCTGCGCGGTTTCTGGTCCCGCATCGCGATCTTCCTCGGCCTGGTCTTCGGCTACGCCCTCTCCTGGATCCTCGACCTGACCCTGGGCAGGATCCACTCGATGTCCCCGGGCGGCGAGGTCACCGACCACTGGCGGCTCGACCTCTCCGGCGTCGGGAAGGCCGACTGGATCGGCCTGCCGTCCTTCCACGGCCCCAGCTTCGAGTGGTCCGCGATCCTCGTCGCGCTCCCCGTCGTCATCGCCCTGATCGCCGAGAACGCCGGCCACGTGAAGGCCGTCGGCGAGATGACCGGCGACAACCTCGACGACAAGCTCGGCACCGCGATCGCCGCCGACGGCGCCGCCTCCATGCTGTCGACCGCCGTGGGCGGCCCGCCGAACACCACCTACTCCGAGAACATCGGCGTCATGGCCGCCACCCGCGTCTACTCCACGGCCGCCTACTGGGCCGCCGCCGGCTTCGCGCTCCTCTTCGGCCTCTGCCCCAAGTTCGGCGCGGTCGTCGCCGCCATCCCCGGCGGCGTCCTCGGCGGCATCACCGTCATCCTGTACGGCATGATCGGCCTGCTCGGCGCCCAGATCTGGATCAACGCCAAGGTCGACCTGCGCAACCCGCTCAACCTGGTCCCGGCCGCCGCCGGCATCATCATCGGCGTCGGCGGCGTGAAGCTGACCTTCAGCGACACCTTCGAACTGGGCGGCATCGCGCTCGGCACCATCGTCGTCATCACCGGCTACCACGTGCTGCGCGCCTTCGCCCCCGCCCACCTGAAGGCCGCCCCGACGGAGCAGGAGCCGCTCCTGGACTCCGGCACCAGCTCGTACGAGAAGGATTCCGGCGGCGCGGCGAAGAACTGAGTATTTCGCCCGTTCCGGCGAAGCCGGGCCCGAGGAGCCCCCCGGCGGGCCCGGCGGCTGGGAGCCTGCCCGCATGGCGCAGACCCAGTGGACCGAAGAGCGGATCGGGCAGTTCGTGGCGGTCGACCCCGTGGTGGACCGGATGCGGTCGCTGCGCGCGGCCTGGCACCCGGCCGACGGGGTCGCCGTCTTCAACCGGGTGTACCTGACCGTCACCGAGGAGATCGGCCACGCCATCGAGGCGGGTGCCTTCGCGGACCGGCGGGCCGCCGCCACCCTGGACGTGCGGTTCGCCGAGCGGTACCTCGCCGCCGTCGACGCCCACGCGGCCGGCGTCCCCGGGCCCGCCTGCTGGCGGCCCCTCTTCCACTACCGCCGCCACCCCGGCGTGACCCCGCTCCAGTTCGCCCTCGCCGGGATCAACGCGCACGTCGGGCACGATCTGGCGCTCGCCGTGGTGGACGCCTGCCGCACCCTGGGGTGCGCGCCCGCGGACCTGGAGGACGAGTTCGACCGGGTCGGCGACGTCCTCGTCCTCCTGGAGGAGCGGATCCGGGAGGAGCTGGTGCCGGGCCCGGACCTCCTGGAGATCGCGGACCCGCTCACCCACCTGCTCGGCTGCTGGAGCCTGGACCGGGCGCGCGACGGGGCCTGGACGGCGGCCCACTCGCTGTGGCAGCTGCGGGCGCTGCCCGGTCTGGCGTCCGGGTTCACCGAGCGGCTGGACCGCTCGGTGGGGCTGGTGGGGCGGATGCTGCTCACGCCCCTGGCCGGGCCCTGACCCGGGCCGCTTCGCACCCCGGCCGGATCAGTCCTCCGGCAGCTCGACCGGGGCGATCTCGTCGTACACGTCGCCGGGACCCGGGTTGGTGCCGTCGGTGGCGCCGCCGAAGTGGTGCATGACGCCCCACACCGCGTTGAGCGCGGTCTGCACCGCGCCCTCGGCCCAGCCGGCCGTCCAGGAGATGTCGTCGCCGGCGAGGAAGATGCCGCGCTTGTCCTCGGGCAGCCGGTCCTGCATGAAGTGGGTGAACAGGCGCCGCTGGTAGCGGTAGTGGCCGGGGAGGTTGGCCTTGAAGGCGCCCATGAAGTAGGGCTCGTTCTCCCAGGAGACCGTCACCGGGTTGCCGATGACGTGCTTGCGGATGTCGACCTTCGGGTAGATCTCGCCGAGCGACTTGAGCATGACCTCCATCCGCTCGGCGGCGGAGAGCGGAAGCCACTTCAGGCTGTCGTCGCACCAGGTGTACGAGAGGCAGATGACGGCCGGCTTGTCCGGGCCGTCGTCCAGGAGGTACGTGCCCCGGGTCATCCGGTCGGTCAGCGTCATCGACATGACGTCCCGCCCGGTCTCCTCGTCCTTGTCCAGCCAGAACGGCCGGTCCACCGGCACGAACAGCTTCGACGACTCCATGTAGTGGGTCCGCTCGATCGCCGTCCAGTGGTCGATCGGGAAGAGCGAGTCGTCGCAGGCGATCTTGGAGAGCAGCATCCACGACTGGGCGGTGAAGACCGCCGCCGGGTAGGTGCGGATGTCGCCGGAGGCGTCGGTGACGGTGATCCGGTTGCCCGCCGTGCGGTTCAGCCGGGTGACGGCCGGCTTCGGCTCCCCGCCCTCGTGCAGCGAGGCCAGCGAGGTGCCCGGGGCCCAGTGGAGGATCTTCTGCGGCTCGCGCTCCCACAGCCGCAGCGGCAGCTGCTGCGAGCCGCCGACGATGCCCCGGTGGTGGTCGTCCGCCTCGGTGTAGACGACGCGGAGGATCTCCAGGATGGAGTTGGGGAAGTCGGTGTCCCAGCCGCCGGTGCCGAAGCCGACCTGGCCGAAGATCTCGCGGTGCCGGAAGGACGTGAACGACTCCGACTCGCAGAGGAAGCCGTAGAAGGTCTGGTTGTCGAGCTTCTCGACGAGCTTCGCCCAGATCTCGCGGATGCGCGGGACGTCGCGCTCGCGCATGGCGCGGTTCATGTCGGAGAAGTCGGCGCCCTCGTCCAGGCAGGCGTTCCAGGCGGCGGCGACGTCGCGGTAGACCTGCGGGAGGTCGTCGATGGTCTCCGCGTAGTGGGACTCGCCCTTGAGGTCCACGACGGTCGAGGGGGTGGCCTCGGCCAGCGGGTTCGGGAAGGGCCGCGTCTCCAGGCCCACCAGGTCGATGTAGTGCTGGAGCGCGGTGGAGGAGGGCGGGAAGCGCATGGCGCCCATCTCCGCGGTCAGCCCCTCGGTCTCCGGGCCCTCGAAGCCGACCGTGCGCAGCCGGCCGCCGATCCGGTCCGCCTCGTACACGACGGGCCTGAGGCCCATCTTCATCAGCTCGTACGCGGCGATGATCCCGGACAGGCCGCCGCCGATCACCGCGACCTCGGTGCCGTGCTCGGTGGCGGGTATCTGGCCGAGACCGGCCGGGTGCGCCAGGAAGTCGTCGTAGGCGTACGGGAAGTCCGGGCCGAACATGGTGATCGGCGGCTGCCCGTCGTCGGCGTGCTGGGCGGCGGTGGGCACCGTGGACGTCATGGGGTACGGACTCCTTGCGCGAAGAACGAAGAACGAAGAAGGGGGAGGAGGCGGGGAGGGGCCGGGCTCAGCCGAGGGAGCCGTACAGCTCCGGCCTGCGGTCGCGGAGGTACGGGTTCTCCTCGCGGGAGGCCGCGAGGAGCTCGGGGTCGGCGTCGCCGATGACCAGCTCCTCGCCGCGCCCGGCGCGGGCCCGGACGGTGCCGTCGGGGCCGGCCAGCGCGGAGAGGCCGACGAACTCGAAGTCGCCCTCGGGGCCGGTGCGGTTGGCGTACGCCAGGTAGAGCTGGTTCTCGAAGGCGCGGACCGGCACCACGGAGAGCGGGACGATCTCGGCCGGGTGCATCAGCGCGGTCGGGACGAGCAGGAGGTCGGTGCCGGCCAGGGCGTGCGCCCGGACGTTCTCCGGGAACTCGACGTCGTAGCAGATCATCAGGCCGACGGTGAGGCCGCCGATCCGGGCCTGCGCCACCGGCTGGTCGCCGGGGGTGAACCACTTCGCCTCGAAGTCGCCGAAGAGGTGGGTCTTGCGGTAGTGGAGCAGCGGGGTGCCGTCGGCGCCGAAGAGGTGCGCCGCGTTGTGGACGACGCCGTGCCGCTCGGTGCTCCGCTCCGGGTAGCCGTAGCTGATCGCGATCCCGTGGCGGGCGGCCGTCGCGGCGACCTCGCGGGCGGAGGGCCCGTCGGCGGGCTCGGCGAGCCGGGCGATGTCGGGGCCGATCGCGTAGCCGGTGAGGAACAGCTCGGGGGCGAGCAGCAGCCCGGCCCCGGCGGCGGCGGCCCGGCCGGCGGCCTCGTCGAGGCTCCGCAGGTTGGCGGCCACGTCGCCGAGCCGTCCGGAGCTCTGGAGCAGGGCGGTGCGCAACGCGGGCATGGTGGTCCTCGTGGGGGCGGAGGGACGGGAGGGAAGACGTCAAAAACGGTACGGTTCCGGGCTCGGCCGGGACAAGACGGGACCGTTGCGGACCGACCGTCGAACCGTTGCGCACTGCCCGGCCGGGACGGCGATTCGTTGCGCGCGGACCGCGCCGGGGCGCACGACGGGCCTGACCGGGGCCTGCGGCGGATGCGCTCGGAGCCGTACGGCGGGTGTGACCGGAGGCGTACGGCGGGACGCGGCCGGGGACGTACGACAGGCGTGCCCGGGGCGCGCGGCGGACGCGGTCAGGGGCGTGCGGGCGGGGCGTCCCGTGGTGCGGCGCGCCGGGAGGGGGTCAGGCGGGGGAGCCGGAGGAGAAGCGCCGCAGCAGCGGCGAGAGCACCAGGACGGACTTGGTGCGCTCCACGAAGGGCTCGCCCGCGATCCGCTCCAGGACGCGCTCGAAGTGGCGCATGTCGGAGGCGAAGACCTGGACGACGGCGTCCGCGTCACCGGTGACGGTCGACGCGGACACCACCTCGGGGTACCGCTCCAGACCGCGCCGGATGTCGTCCGGCGAGGTGTTGTGGCGGCAGAAGATCTCGACGAAGCCCTCGGTCTCCCAGCCGAGCGCCGCCGGGTCGACCCGGACGGTGAAGCCGGTGATGGCCCCCTCGGCCCGGAGCCGGTCCACGCGGCGCTTGACGGCCGGGGCGGAGAGGCCGACCAGCGCGCCGATGTCGGCGTAGCTGCGGCGGGCGTCCTCCGCGAGGGCGTGGACGATGCGTTCGTCGAGGTCGTTGAGTCGCACTACGGGCGGATCACTTCTGTTCGGAGGCCGGGCGGGAGCGGCGCGTGCCGTACAGGAAGTAGAACACGAGACCCACGGCCATCCGGCAACCGAGGACGACCCAGGTCACGGCGGTCGGGCTGAACGTGTCGTACACGCGGAGGATCGGGCCGAGCACGACCTCGGAGGCACGGGGATCCGGCCCGCGTGCCTTGACTCCTCGGCCGCCGTGCCCCACCCTGCACGCGGCCGAACGGAGGTCCCGCGTGAACTGGCTGGAGCCCGAACCCTTCCTGCGCGGCACGGCGTGGCGGGACGGCGACCGCCCGGTCCGGGCCGACCCCGCCGACCTGGGGCGGCTGCCCTGGGACGTCGCCGAGCGGGCCGCGCTGCCGATCGGGGTGCGGGTGGAGTTCCGGGCCGCGCCGGGCACCGCGGCCGTGGAACTGCGCTACCGGGCGGCGGTGCCCGGCGCGGGCGACGCACTGCGGGAGCTGCGGCACGCCTTCGCCCTGTGGCACGACGGCCGCTGCCTCGCCGAGGTCTTCGCCGAGCCGGCCGAGGAGTCCGTGGTACGGCTCCGACTCCCGTCGGCCGGCGGCGAGTTCACCGTCCACCTGCCGGAGGGCCAGGCGCCCGTCGTGCGCGCCCTGCGGGCCGTGGACGGGGCCCTCTCCCCCGCGCCCCGGCGGCCCCGCTGGCTGGTGCACGGCGACTCGATCACCGAGGGCTGGTGGTCGACCCGCCCCGCGCACTCCTGGCCGGCCGCCGCCGGGCGGACCCTGGGTCTGGATCCGGTCAATCTCGGCTACGCGGGCGGGGCGCGCGGCGAGCTGCCCCTCGCCGAGCACCTGGCCCGGCTGCCGGGCGAGCTGATCACCCTCGCCTTCGGCACCAACTGCTGGGCTTCGGTGCCCTGTTCGGCTCCCCTGCTGTACGAGACGACGCGGGCCTTCGTCGGTCTGGTCCGGCGCGGCCACCCGGCCGTCCCGCTGCTGCTGCTCTCCCCCGTGCTGCGCCCGGCCGCCGAGCACACCGGCAACGCCCTGGGCGCGACCCTGGCGGAGCTGCGCGGGGCGATGGAGGAGGCGGTGCGGGACCTGGTGGCGGACGGCGACGGGCGGCTGGCCCTGCTGCCCGGCGGCGGGCTGCTCACCACGGCGGACCTGGCGGACGGCCTGCACCCCAACGACCGGGGGCACGCGCGGATCGCGGCGGCGGTGGCGGGGGCGCTGCGGCCCTGGCTGCGGACGTGACGAGGCCCCCGGGAGAGGAATCCCGGGGGCCTCGGTCCGAAGGGGGTCAGCTCCAGCTGGCGTGCAGCGGCTTGCCCTCGGCGTAACCGGCGGCGGACTGGATGCCGACCACGGCCTTCTCCTCGAACTCGGCGAGGGTGCTCGCGCCCGCGTAGGTGCAGGAGGAGCGGACGCCCGCGATGATCGAGTCGATCAGGTCCTCGACGCCCGGACGCTGCGGGTCGAGGAACATGCGGGAGGTGGAGATGCCCTCCTCGAAGAGCGCCTTGCGGGCCCGGTCGTAGGAGGACTCGTCGGAGGTCCGGTTCTTCACGGCGCGGGCCGAGGCCATGCCGAAGGACTCCTTGTAGGCGCGGCCCTGGGCGTCGTGCTGGAGGTCGCCGGGGGACTCGTAGGTCCCGGCGAACCAGGAGCCGATCATCACGTTGGACGCGCCGGCGGCGAGCGCCATGGCGACGTCGCGCGGGTGGCGGACGCCTCCGTCGGCCCAGACGTGCTTGCCGTACTTCTTCGCCTCGGCGGCGCACTCCATGACGGCGGAGAACTGCGGGCGGCCGACGCCGGTCATCATGCGGGTGGTGCACATGGCGCCGGGGCCCACGCCGACCTTGATGATGTCGGCGCCGGCCTCGATGAGGTCCTTGACGCCCTCGGCGGCGACGATGTTGCCCGCGACGATCGGGACCTGCGGGTCGAGGGCCCGGACGGTCCGGATCGCGGAGATCATCGATTCCTGGTGGCCGTGCGCGGTGTCGATGACGAGGGTGTCCGCGCCCGCGTCGAGGAGCTGCTTGGCCTTGCCCGCCACGTCGCCGTTGATGCCGACGGCGGCGGCGATCCGCAGCCGCCCCCGGGCGTCGACGGCCGGGGTGTAGAGGGTGGCGCGCAGGGCGCCGGTGCGGGTGAGGATGCCGGCCAGCCGGCCCTCGCCGTCCACGGCGGGGGCGTAGCGGCGGTTGGCGCCGTCGAGGACGTTGAACGCCTCGCGCGGCTCGATGTCCGCGTCGAGCAGGAGCAGGTCCTTGGACATGACCTCGGCGAGCCGGGTGAAGCGGTCCACGCCGGTCAGGTCCGCGTCGGTGACGACGCCGACGGGGCGGCGGTGCTCGTCGACGACGACGCCGGCCTCGTGCGCCCGCTTCGGCAGCAGGGCGAGGGCGTCGGCGACCGTCTGGTGCGGCTCCAGCACGATCGGGGTGTCGAGGACCAGGTGGCGGCCCTTGACCCAGGAGATGACCTCGGTGACGACCTCGATCGGGATGTCCTGCGGGATGACGACCAGGCCGCCCCGGCGGGCGACGGTCTCGGCCATGCGGCGGCCGGCGATCGCGGTCATGTTGGCGACGACCAGCGGGATCGTCGTACCGGTCCCGTCCGGCGCGGAGAGGTCCACGGCCTGCCGGGAGCCGACGGCCGAACGGCTCGGCACCATGAAGACATCGTCGTAGGTGAGGTCGTACGGCGGCTTGACGTCATTGAGGAAACGCACGTGCTGACATCCCAGTCGTTCGGATCGGCCCCTAGGCATTTCAGCCAGGGGAAAAAGCACGTAGTTCATTGTCCCACGCCTGTACGCATACCAGCCCCGGGCGGAACCTCCGAGCCTCGCCGCACCGGCTTCGGAGGAACACACGAAGGGGGCGGGTCAGAGCAGGGCCGGGGGCGGGCCGCCCGCCGCGTGGCCGGGCCGGATCAGCCCGGTCTCGTAGGCGAGGACCACGAGCTGGGCCCGGTCGCGGACGCCGAGCTTGCCGATCGCCCGGGTGACGTGCGTCTTGGCCGTGAGCGGCGAGATGACCAGCCGGGCGGCGACCTGGTCGTTGGAGAGCCCGGCCGCGACCAGCGCCACCACCTCCCGCTCCCGGTCGGTGAGCACGGCGAGCCGGTCGCCGTCGGGCGGGGCCGCGACCGGGCGGCGGGCGAACTCCGCGACGACCCGGCGGGTGGCGCCCGGGGACAGCAGCGCGTCGCCCGCGGCGACCGCGCGGATCGCCTGGCGCAGGTCGTCGGGCTCGGTCTCCTTGGTGAGGAAGCCGCTGGCGCCCGCCCGCAGCGCGGCGAAGACGTACGCGTCGGTCTCGAAGGTGGTGAGCACGATCACCCGGCACCCGGCGAGCTCCGGGTCGCGGGTGAGGGCCTCGGTGGCGGTGAGGCCGTCCGTGCCGGGCATCCGGATGTCCATGAGGACGACGTCGGGGCGCAGGGCGCGGGCGGCGCGCAGCGCCTCGTCGCCGGTGGCCGCCTCCCCCACCACCTCGATGTCGCGGGTCCGCCGGAGCAGGCTGCGGAAGCCGGCCCGCACCAGGGCCTGGTCGTCGGCGAGCAGGACCGAGATCGTCATGATCACCAGCCTGGCACAGGGAGCACGGCGCGTACGGCGTATCCGCCGTTCCGCCCGGGTCCCGCGGTGAACTCGCCGCCCAGCACGGAGACCCGCTCCCGCATCCCGCCGACGCCGTGCCCGCCCCCTTCGCCGCCGGGCCCGGCGGCGTCCGGGCCCGGGCCGTCGTCGGTTATCTCCACCCGGACGGTCTCGGCGCCGCAGTGGACGCGGACGTCCACCCGGGTGCCGCCGGAGTGCCGGACGGCGTTGGTGAGCGACTCCTGCACGATCCGGTAGACGGCGAGCGAGACGGGGGCCGGGACCCGGTCCGGGTCGCCCGAGCTCTCGACGGCCGCCGCGAGCCCGGCGGCGCGGACGCCCTCGACGAGGTCGCCGATCCCCTCCAGTCCCCGGCCGGGGGCCAGGTCGGCCGTGCCGGGCCCGTCCGGCGTCCGCAGGACCCCGACGAGCGAGCGCAGGTCGGCGACGGCGGAGGCGCGGACCTCCTGCGCGGTCTGCAGGGCGGCGCGGGCCTCCGCCGGCTCGTCGTCCAGGGCCTCGGCCGCGACCCGGAGGTGGAGGCCGACGACGGTGAGGGTGTGCGCGACGACGTCGTGGAGCTCGCGGGCGATCCGGAGCCGTTCGGCCTCCGCCCGCCGCAGGGCCTCCGCCTCCCGCTCGCGGGCGGCCCGCTCCCGGCCGAGGGCCTCCTCGCGCCGCCAGTTGCGGCCGTTGCGCAGCGCGGTCGCGGCGGCGAGGACGAGGGCGAGCCAGAGCGTCTCGGCGCCCAGCCCGGCCACGACCTCCCGGCCGGGCAGGCCGGTGACGAACAGCTCCCAGTTCGCGGCGAAGGCGACCTGGAAGGCGCCGACGGCGGCGGCGAGCACCGGCCCGGACGGCAGCCGCTCCCGCAGCGCCCCGAGCCGCCCGGCGCCGGTCCCGCGGGCGGGCCGGTCGGTCAGCGCCAGCAGGACGTACGCGGCGGAGGCGGGCCAGAGCCAGCCCGTGTCGGTCAGTCCGGCCGCCCGCAGGGCGATCACCGTCTGGACGCTCGCGAGCAGCACGGCGAGGGGCCGGCGGCCGCCCGCCGCGAGGAGTCCGGCGAGCGCGAGCGCGGCGGGCAGCGCGCCGATGAGCAGGGGGGAACCGCCCGCCAGGGCCTCGGCGGTGACGACGGCGACCGCCGTCGCCCCGGCCGCCGCCGCCCGGACGGCGCGCCCGGTCCAGAAGTCCCCCCGGGAGCCCCGCTCCCCGTCCGTACGGTCCATGGTCACCGGGGCATTCTGTCCGACCGCGCCGGGTCCGGTCCTCACGCCCGGTCCTCCGTCCGTACGGCGGCGACGGCGATCAGGGCCAGCCACGCCAGGGCGGCGCCGAAGGCGATCCGCTCGACGAGCCCGACGAGGGTCGGCCAGGAGGCGAGGCCGAGGGAGGGTCCGTCCATCACGTCCACCAGGCAGACCAGCAGCGCGGCCGTGGCGAGCAGGGAGGTGCCCAGTACGGCCCGCAGCGCGACGGCCCCGCGCGCCCACCGGCCCGCCGCCCACCGGTGCAGCAGCAGGGCGGCGACGGGGAGGGCCAGGAAGGCGGGGGTGGCGGCCGTGCCGTGCACCAGGTCGGCGGTGGAGGGGCGGCTCCAGCGGCCGGGCGGGTCGGCCGGGAAGATCCCGGCGACCAGGACGCCGGCGGTCCAGACGGCCAGGATCCGGCGGGCGGCCCGGGGCGCCCCGGCGCGGTGGAGGAGGACGCCGGCGAGGGCGGAGGCACCGGCGACGAGGAGCAGGGCCAGGGTGATCAGCCGGCCGGCGGTGCCGTTCACGTACCGGCTGATGACCTCGGTGACCGGGCTGTAGCCGGGGTTCAGCAGGTCGGCGGCGGTGATCGCGGCGGCGGCGAGGCCGAGGGCGGCGACGGCCGCGCGGGCCCACCGGGCGGATCCGGCGCGGACGGTACGGACAGGGGGGACGGGGCGGGCGGGAAGGACGGGGGTCGGCACGGTGCTTCTCCTCGGCGGGACGGCCCCGGGCGGCGCTTCCGCCCGGCACCGCACACGCTAGGAATCCGCCGCCTCCCGGGCGTCGTCCGTACGCCGTCTCCCGGGCCTGCTCCCCCGGAGTACCGCGTACTCCCCGGGGAGTACGCCTCAGGCGGGGTCGTCCGGGGGTTCGCCGAGGGCGAGGAGGACCGCGAGCCGGCCGGCGGAGCCCTCGACGGCGGTGGCGAAGACCTCCTGGGCGGTCTCCCAGTCGCGGGGGGCGGTGCGGGCGTAGCCCTGCCAGCGGGTGACGACCACGGTGAGCGGCCGGGGCAGGTCGCCGAGGGAGTCGGCGAGGGCGTCCCAGTTGCGACCGAACCAGTCGGGCAGGGCGAGCGCGGCGGCACAGCGGTCCATGAAGGCGGCCTTGGCGGTCACGCCGCGCAGGTCGAGGACGACGGGGTCATCCGGTCGCACCGCCGACCACCTCCCGGAAGCTCTCGTAGTGGTCGTCGGTGTAGTACGTGTCGCCGTCCCGGCCGGTGACGATCCGCCGGGCGCCGCGGTCGCGGGAGCCGGGGGTCTTCACGGTGTACTCGTGGTAGTAGCCGCGCGGCCGCTTCGGCAGGACCCGCTCGAAGTTGCCGAAGACGGTGCCGTCCTTGGCGTACGGGTAGGGGCCGCCCTTCGCGATGAGGGCGAGGGTGGCGCGGGCCTCGGGCGGCAGGGCCTCGGGGCGGACGGTGGGCAGCCCGGAGACCCCGGACGCCGGGGCCCGGGAGGGGACGGCGGAAGGGGAGGCGGAGGAGGGCGCCGGAAGCGGCGCGGACGCGGAGGCCGTGGCCTGGCGGGTCGGGGGCGCCGTCGTCGTACCGCCGCCGGAGCAGCCGGCCAGCAGGACGGCGAGGACGAGCGCGAGGAGAACGCGCGGGGGCCGGAACAGCATGGTCCGAACATAGCGTCGGCCCGCCGCTCCGGCCCCCGGGGACACGAGGGGTCAGCGCCCGTCGGGGTCCGCCCGGTCGAGGGCCGGGCGCGGCCCCGGGCTGGACTCGGTCAGCAGGTGGTCGGCGGCCGACCGGTCGGTGACCAGGCTGGTCACCAGGCCGGAGCGGAGCACCGCGCCGATCGCCGCGGCCTTGCGCTGGCCGCCCGCGATGGCGACGACCTCGGGGATCCGGCGCAGCCGGTCCGCCTCGACGGTGATGCACCGCTCGCCCAGGTCGCGGCCGACCCGGCGGCCCTCGCTGTCGAAGAGGTGCGCGGACATCTCGGCGGCCACGCCCAGGGAGGCGTAGTGGGCGCGCTCCTCCGCGGAGAGCATGTCGTGCACGGTGGAGATGCCCGGCTCCCAGGAGCCGATGGAGACGCAGGCGACGGTGACCTTGTCGAAGTACTCGAAGGCCCGCGCGATGCCGGTCTGGCTGCGCAGCGCGGCGGCGGTGGCCGGGTCGGGCAGCAGCATGGGCGCGTAGATGGGGTGGGCCTCGCCGCCGGAGACCTGGGCGGCGCGCCGGACCGCCTCCACCGAGCCGCGCTCGGCGGTCCCGGCGTCGTACACGCCGGTGAGCTGCACGACCGTGCAGGGCGGCAGCCGGTCGAGGGCGGCCGCCATGTGGATGGTCGAGCGGCCCCAGGCCAGGCCGAGGACGTCGCCCTCGGTGACCAGCTCGCCCAGCAGGTCGGCCGCGACCTCGCCGAGGTTCTCCGGGTCGGGCGACTGGTCGTCCTCCGCCGGGGACTCCACGACGACCGCGTGCCGCAGCCCGTAGCGGGCGCGCAGCGCGTCGGAGCGTTCGGCGTCCAGCTCGGCCGGTACCCGGATCTCGATGCGTACGAGATCCCGTTCCAGAGCGGTCTCCAGGACCCGGGCCACCTTGAAGCGGCTGACGCCGAACTCCTCGGCGATCTGGATCTTGGACTTCCCCTCCAGGTAGAAGCGGCGCGCCATGGCCGCCGCCTGCACCAGCTCCGCGGGGCCCATCCGCAGGGCCGACCGTCCCGCCGACATTCCCGCCACCGCGATCTCCTCACTGCTGTTCACGCACCGCTGTCCACGGTCCGTGTGCGTTCACACTCTGGACCCGCTGTTCATCCTGTCAGAAACGGCGGGCCTTGATCAGTCCTGTCGGCGGCCCGTCGGACCGCGTTCACCGGCCGGAGGCTCAGTGTCCACACGCCCGGGCGGCACCGGCCGCGGCGGCCTCCGCCTTGGCCCGCAGGGAGGCCACCGCGGCGGCCGGGTCGGCCGCGCCGTAGACCGCCGAACCGGCCACGAAGACGTCCGCGCCGGCCTCGGCGCAGCGCTCGATGGTGGACTCGGAGACGCCGCCGTCGACCTGGAGCCACAGTTCCAGGCCGTGCTTGGAGATCAGCTCACGGGTGCGGCGGATCTTGGGCAGCATGATGTCGAGGAATGCCTGGCCGCCGAAGCCGGGCTCGACGGTCATGACGAGCAGCATGTCGAGCTCGGGGAGCAGGTCCTCGAAGGGCTCGACGGGGGTGGCCGGCTTGAGCGCCATGGAGGCGCGGGCGCCCTGGGCGCGGATCTCGCGGGCGAGCCGCACCGGCGCGGCGGCGGCCTCGGCGTGGAAGGTGACCGAGCCCGCGCCCGCCTCCGCGTACTGCGGCGCCCAGCGGTCCGGGTCCTCGATCATCAGGTGGCAGTCGAGGGGGATGTCGGTCGCGCGGCCGAGCGCCTCGACGATCGGGACACCCAGCGTCAGATTGGGCACGAAGTGGTTGTCCATGACGTCCACGTGCAGCCAGTCGGCGCCCTCGACGGCCTTGGCCTCGTCCGCGAGCCGGGCGAAGTCTGCGGACAGGATGCTGGGATTGATCTGCGCCATGTGCCAAGCCTGCCACGTTCTTGAGCGGTTCTTCGCCGCGAACCGGCGCCGGTTCGCACCGGCGCCGGACGTACTGGTACAGACCAGCGGAAAGCGTCAGGCCGTACGGCGCAGAAGCGCCAGGTACATGGCGTCGGTACCGTGCAGATGCGGCCACAGCTGGACGTCGGGGCCGTCCCCGAGGTGGTCCACGCCGGGGAAGAGGGGGCGCGCGTCGACGAGTTCCGCGCCGCCGAGCCGCTTCAGGACGTCGTCCACGACGACCCGGGTCTCGGCCAGGTGCGGCGAGCAGGTCGCGTAGCCGACGACCCCGCCGACGCGGACGGCCTTCAGCGCCTCCGTGAGCAGCCCGCGCTGGAGCGGCCCGAAGCCGTCGAGGTCCTCGGGGCGGCGGCGCCAGCGCGCCTCCGGGCGGCGGCGCAGCGCGCCCAGGCCGGAGCAGGGCACGTCCACCAGGACCCGGTCGAAGGAGCCCTCGCGCCACGGCGGGCGGGTGCCGTCGGCGGTGATCACCTGGTACGGGCCGGGGTTGCCGGCCAGCGCGCGCTCGACCAGCCGGGCGCGGTGCGGCTGCTTCTCCGAGGCGAGCAGCGCGGCGCCGCGCTCGGCGGCGAGCGCGCCGAGCAGCGCGGCCTTGCCGCCGGGGCCGGCGCAGCCGTCGAGCCAGCGGGTGTCGGGGCCCTCCAGGGGCGCGTTGGCCAGCGCGATCGCGACGAGCTGGCTGCCCTCGTCCTGGACGCCGGCCCGGCCGTCGCGGACGGCTTCGAGGGCACCGGGCTCGCCGCCGTCCGTCAGCCGGAGGGCGTACGGGGACCAGCGGCCCGGCTCCGTCTCGGCGGCGTCCGCCAGCTCCGCGACGGTGCTCCGGCCGGGGCGGGCGACGAGGGTGACCTCGGGCCGCTCGTTGTCGGCCGCGAGGAGCGCCTCGATGCCGGTCCGGCCGCCGCCGAGGGAGTCCCAGAGCGCGGAGACGACCCAGCGGGGGTGCGAGTGGACGACGGCGAGGTGGTCCTCGGCGTCCTTCTCGTACGGCGGGGCGACCTCGGCCACCCAGGCGTCCAGGTCCTGGCGGGCGATCTTGCGCAGCACCGCGTTGACGAACTTGGCCCGGCCGTCGCCGAGCACCACCCGGGCCAGCTCCACGGTGGCGGAGACGGCCGCGTGCGGCGGGATGCGGGTGCCGAGGAGCTGGTGCGCGCCGAGCGACAGCACGTCGAGGACCGGCGGGTCGACCTCGCGCAGCGGCCGGTCCACACAGGCCGCGATGATCGCGTCGTACGTGCCCTGCCGGCGCAGCGTCCCGTACACCAGCTCGGTCGCGAGCGCCGCGTCCCGCGCCTCGAAGCCGCCCTTCTCGCGCGCCTTGCGCAGCAGCGGGGGGAGCACCAGGTTGGCGTAGGCGTCCCGCTCGTCGACGGCCCGCAGCACCTCGAAGGCGAGCATCCGCACCGGATCCTTCTTGGGCCGGCGGTGGGGCTTGGGGGGACGGCGACGTGCCTGCTCGCTCAAAGGTGCTCCGCGTGGTGAAAGGAAGGGGCCGAACCGGTCCAGCCTACGTCCGCCGCCCGCACCCGGGAAAACGCCCGTGCCGGACCGCCCACGCCCCGGCGGCGATCAGGCAGGACGCCGCCCCGGTGCCGCCGCCGTCCGCCTCGAAGGCGAGGAGCACGGGCGGCTCCCCGCCGGTGCTCCGGACGACCTCGGCCGCCTCCTCCGCCGTCGGCTCGCGGCAGCGGGGTCACGCGCCCAGCCGCTCCCCCGGGGCGATGCGGACGCCGCGGGCCCAGTCGGCGGCCTTCATCGGCTTCTTGCCCTGGGGCTGGACCCAGAGCAGCTCGACGGCGTGCGAGCCGGTGCCCGCGTGGACGCTGTTCTTGGCGACGGCCAGTTCGCCGGGGGCGAGGTCGGCGCGGTCCGGGGCCGGGGCGAGCTGGATCAGCTTGAGGCGCTCGCCCCGGAAGAGGGTCCAGGCGCCGGGGGCCGGGGTGCAGCCCCGGACCACCCGGTCCACCCGCAGGGCGGGCGCGGCGAAGTCGACGTGGGCGTCCTCGACCTCGATCTTCGGGGCGAGGCTGATGCCGTCGGCGGGCTGCGGAACGGCCTTGAGGCTGCCGTCCTCGATGCCGTCCATGGTGGCCGCGAGGAGCCCGGCGCCCGCGAAGGCGAGCCGGGTCAGCAGGTCGCCGCTGGTGTCGGTGGGGCGGATCTCCTCGGTGACCACGCCGTAGACCGGGCCCGAGTCGAGGCCGCGCTCGATCTGGAAGGTGGAGGCGCCGGTCACCTCGTCGCCCGCCATCAGGGAGTGCTGGACGGGGGCCGCGCCGCGCCAGGCCGGCAGCAGCGAGAAGTGCAGGTTGACCCAGCCGTGCGCGGGGACGTCCAGGGCCTTCTGCGGCAGCAGCGCGCCATAGGCGACGACCGGGCAGCAGTCCGGGGCGATCTCGCGCAGCCGGGCGAGGAAGTCCTCGTCGCGGGGGTGCGCGGGCCGCAGGATCTCGATGCCCTCCTCCTCGGCGCGCTGCGCGACCGGGCTGGCGACCAGCCGGCGGCCCCGGCCCGCCGGCGCGTCCGGACGGGTGACCACGGCGGCGACCTCGTGCCGCCCGGAGGAGAGCAGGGCGTCCAGGGCGGGGACGGCGACCTCGGGGGTGCCTGCGAAGACCAGCTTCATGGGTGACGACTGCCTGTCTGTCCGGGGGCGTTGCGGGCGACAAACCAGTCTAGGCGGGAGGGACGGAGGGGGCGTACGCGGCGGCGGAGCGCCCCGCGCATATGCGTGTACGCCCCCGCAGCGTGACCCAACTCCCCGTAGCGCGTTGGTCAAGAGAGATTGACCGAATCGGGCCGCCGTCCCCCCGCGGCGCGCCCCTCCATCGCCGGTTCGAGAGGCTTTCACATGGCCGACCACGCAACCCACGACGCCCAAGCCCGGGCGAGCCTGCACCTGTTGGTGCGGGACATCGAGCGGGTCCGGCGGCAGGTGGACGCACTGCGCACGCTCACGGCCCAGCTGGGCAATGTCTACCGCCCTCGCCGCTCCGGCCCGTCCACGGGCTTCGTCGTCTACGGCCGCGCTCCCGCCCCCACCGTACGGCTCGCGCAGGAGCTCCGCGACAGCGTCGAGACCCTGGTGACCGCCGCCGTCGAGTTCGACCGCTCCCTCGGGTTCTCCTGGGACGCGGTGGGCTCCGCCCTCGGCGTCACCAAGCAGGCCGTCCACCGCCGCTACGGGGCCCGCCGGGCTCCCCAGCCGCCCGTCGTGGAGCCCACGGAGGCGGAGCACGTCCCCGAGCCGGGACCGGGCCGCCCGGTCCCGACGGTGCCCGCCGCCCGCTCCATGCCGCCCCAGCCCACCTCGGGCAGCGCCACTCTCCGCGAGGACCGCGCGCCCGTCTTCCCCAGTCCGCGCAACGTCTGAGGCGCGGGCCCGCCGACCGGCCGCCGGTCCCCGCGACAGCGGGGCGGCGGCCGTCGCCGTGTCCGGGACCACGGCCGTGCCGCCCCCGCTCGTGACCGATCCTCCGGACAGGCCCTAGCCGATGTCGGGCGGGTCCATCCGGACGCGCGGGCCCTCGCCCGCGCCCCGGGCCCGGCGGCCCGCGCGGGCGTGTTTGAGGGCGGAGGCCAGGGCGGCGCCGCTGCCGGGCGGGACCCTGACCAGGGCCCGCTCCCACTGCTCGCCGGGCGGCGGGTCGCCGGGCCGCCGGGTGGCGCCGGAGCGGACCACCGGCAGCGGCACCGGGCCGAGGACCTCCGCGTCCATGGGCAGCGCGGCGCCGTTCAGGAAGGTCTCCACCACCTCCGGCGGCCCGCTGACGGCGGCCATCCTGGAGACCGGCGGGAAGCCCAGCTCGGCGCGCTCGGCCAGCTCCCGCTGGGCGTGGCCGACCGGGTCCCAGCGGACCAGGGCCTGCACCGGCCGGAGCGTCGGCTCGGCGACCACCACGACGGTGCCGCCCGCCTCCTGCCCCCGGACCAGCGCGGCCGCGTCGATCCAGCGGCGCAGCGCCTCCTCCCCGGCCCGCAGGTCGGGGCGGCCGAGCAGGGCCCAGCCGTCGAGGAGCAGGGCCGCCGCGTAGCCGCCGTCCGCGACCGGCTCGGCGCCGGGGGTGGAGACGACGAGGGCGGGCCGGTCCGGCACCCGGTCCAGGACGTGGTCGCGGCCGGAGGTGCGGACCGGCACGGCGGGGAAGGCCCGGCCCAGCTCCTCGGCGGTCCGCCGGGCCCCGACGACCTGGGCGCGCAGCCGGTTCGAGCCGCACGCCTCGCAGTGCCAGCCGGGCGCCTCCCGCCCGCACCAGCCGCAGTGCAGCTCGCTCTGGTCGGGGGCCTCCAGCGGCCCGGCGCAGTGCCGGCAGCGGGCGGGCGTCCGGCACCGCTGGCAGGCCAGCCGGGGCACGTACCCCCGCCAGGGCACCTGGATCAGGACGGGGCCGGTCCGCAGCCCGTCCCGGAGGGTCTCCCAGGCGAGCGACGGCAGCCGGGCGGCCCGCGCGGCCCCGTCCCGGGCGAGGAGGTCGTCGCCGACGGTGCGGACGAGGGGCGCGGCGCGGCGGACCTGCTCGCGGCCGGCGGCGAGCGGCCGGGCCCAGCCGGAGCCGACGAGCTGGGCGGCCTCCACGGTGCAACTGGTGGAGCCGAGGAGGAAGGCGCACCGGTCGTGGCCGGCGCGCAGCAGCAGCACCTCGCGGGCGTGCGGCTGGGGGGCGCGGGGTTCGCTGTGGCTGCCGTCGCCGTCGTCCCAGATGACGGCGAGGCCCAGGTCCCGGACCGGCGCGAACATGGCGGCGCGGGTGCCGACGACGGCCCGGACCGCGCCCCGCCGGACGGCGAGCCACTGGGCGTACCGCTTCTCGGGGCCCGCCTCGGCGGTGAGGACGGCGTGCCGGCCCGCGCCGAGCAGTCCGGTCAGGGCCGCGTCCACGCGGGTGACGGCCCGGCCGTCGGGGACGACGACGAGGGCGCCGCGCCCGGCGGCGAGGGTGGCGGCGACGGCCCGGGCGATCTCCTCGGCCCAGTGCGGGCCGGGCAGCGCGGTCCACACGGCCCTGGGCGCTCCGCCGGAGGCCAGCGCCTCCAGGAAGGCGGGCCCCTGCTCGTAGCGGCTCCAGGTGCCGGGGGCGGGGGCCGGGGGCGGGGGCAGCGGGGCGGGCGAGGGGCGGCGTTCGGCGGCGGCGCTGCGCGGCGGGACGGCGAGCTGGAGGACGTCGGCGAGGCTGCCGGCGTACCGGTCGGCGACGGCGCGGGCGAGGCCGAGCAGTTCGGGGCCGAGGACGGGCTCGGGCGAGACGACGCCCGCGAGGGCGGCGAGCGGCCCGGAGTAGTCGGAGGAGGCCCGGCGCTCGACGAGGAAGCCGTCGATGAGCCGGCCGCCCTCGCGCCGACCGCCCCGGACCTGGCCGGCGCCCGCGCCGAAGCGGACCCGGACCCGGACGCCGGGCCGCGCGTCGGCGTCCAGCTCGGCGGGGACGGCGTAGTCGAAGAACTGGTCGAGGTGGAGCGAGCCCTTGTCGACCACGACCCGGGCGACGGGCAGCTTCTCGGCGAGCGCCGCGTCCCGCCAGGTGCGCGGCTTGGCGCGGGGCACCTTCGCCTTCCGCACGGTCTCCCGGATGAGCGCGAGCTGCTCGGGCCCCTCGCCGCTCTCCCCGTTCCCCTTGTCGCTGCTCACAGCCCCATACCTACCAGACCGCTCGGACAGCGGGCGGACGACGGAGCCCGGCACCCCGCGGAGGGGGTGCCGGGCTCGGCCGGTGCTCGGGTGCGCCTTACAGGCCGGCGGCCTTCTTCAGGGCGTCGACGCGGTCGGTGCGCTCCCAGGTGAAGTCCGGCAGCTCGCGGCCGAAGTGGCCGTAGGCGGCGGTCTGGGAGTAGATCGGGCGGAGCAGGTCGAGGTCGCGGATGATCGCGGCCGGGCGGAGGTCGAAGACCTCGCCGATGGCGTTCTCGATCTTCTCGGTCTCCACGGCGTTGGTGCCGAAGGTCTCGACGAAGAGGCCGACCGGCTCGGCCTTGCCGATGGCGTACGCGACCTGCACCTCGCAGCGCGAGGCCAGGCCCGCGGCGACGACGTTCTTGGCGACCCAGCGCATGGCGTAGGCGGCCGAGCGGTCGACCTTCGACGGGTCCTTGCCGGAGAAGGCGCCGCCGCCGTGGCGGGCCATGCCGCCGTACGTGTCGATGATGATCTTGCGGCCGGTGAGGCCGGCGTCGCCCATCGGGCCGCCGATCTCGAAGCGTCCGGTCGGGTTGACCAGCAGGCGGTAGCCCTCGGTGTCGAGCTTGATGCCGTCCTCGACGAGCTCCTTGAGGACGTGCTCGACGACGAACTCGCGGATGTCGGGCGCGAGCAGCGAGTCGAGGTCGATGTCCGAGGCGTGCTGCGAGGAGACGACGACCGTGTCGAGGCGGACGGCCTTGTCGCCGTCGTACTCGATGGTGACCTGGGTCTTGCCGTCGGGGCGCAGGTACGGGATGGTCCCGTTCTTGCGGACCTCGGTGAGGCGGCGGGAGAGCCGGTGCGCGAGGTGGATCGGCAGCGGCATCAGCTCGGGGGTCTCGTCCGAGGCGTAGCCGAACATCAGGCCCTGGTCGCCGGCGCCCTGCTTGTCCAGCTCGTCCTCGTCGCCCTCGACGCGCTTCTCGTAGGCGGTGTCGACGCCCTGCGCGATGTCCGGGGACTGCGACCCGATGGACACCGACACGCCGCAGGAGGCGCCGTCGAAGCCCTTCTTCGAGGAGTCGTACCCGATTTCGAGGATCTTGTTGCGGACGAGGGTGGGGATGTCCGCCCACGCCTTGGTGGTCACCTCGCCGGCGACGTGCACGAGGCCGGTGGTGATCAGGGTCTCGACGGCGACGCGGGAGGTGGGGTCCTCCCGGAGCAGCGCGTCGAGGATGGTGTCGCTGATCTGGTCAGCGATCTTGTCGGGGTGTCCCTCGGTGACGGACTCCGAGGTGAACAGACGACGGGACACAACGCTCCCTGGGGTTGCAGCGGCTGCTGGCTACTCTCTATCTCGCGGACCGGCAGGGGGCTGCGCCCCGCGACGTTCCACGGACAGTCTATCGGGCCTGATCGGACCTTGGACCAGGTGTCTCGCCAGTCGAATGGCCGAAGGACGCCGGAATCCGGCCGGGAGCGGCCCCCCGGGGCGGCCAGGACGGGACGCACATCACTCTCGTGCGGGACGCCGCCCCGGCGTTTCGCCTCGTCGGGGCGGTCGCGGGCGGGCGGTCAGGAGGAGGCGGGGAGCTCCCGCAGCCGGGGCGCCACCAGGTCCCAGACCGTCTCGGCGAGGGCTTCCTTCGGGCCGTACGGGACGGGGGTCTCGGTGCCGTCGGCGGCGAGGACCACGGCCTCGTTCTCCTCCGAGCCGAAGGTCTTGCGCTCGCCGACCTCGTTGACGACGAGGAGGTCGCAGCCCTTGCGGGCGAGCTTGGCGCGGCCGTTGGCGAGCACGTCGTCGGTCTCGGCGGCGAAGCCGACGACGACCTGTCCGGGCAGGGCCCGGTCGGCGGCCAGCTCGGCCAGGATGTCGGGGTTGCGGACCAGCTCGACGGTGGGAGCTCCCCCGTCGTCGGTCTTCTTGATCTTCCCGGTGGCGTAGGCGGCGGGCCGGAAGTCGGCGACGGCGGCGGCCATGACGACCGCGTCGGCGTCGGCGGCGGCCTTGAGGACGGCCTCGCGGAGCTGGACGGCGGTGCCGGCGTGGACGACGTCGACGCCCGCCGGGTCGGTCATCCCGGTGTTGGCCTCGACGAGGGTGACCCGGGCGCCGCGCGCGGCGGCGGCACGCGCGAGCGCGTATCCCTGCTTTCCGGAGGAGCGGTTGCCGAGGTAGCGGACCGGGTCGAGGGGCTCGCGGGTGCCGCCCGCGCTGACCACGACGTGCCGTCCGGCGAGGTCGGGGGCGGTGACGCCGCGGGCCAGGACCCGGCGGCAGAGCTCGAAGACCTCGACCGGGTCGGGGAAGCGGCCCTTGCCGGTGTCGACGCCGGTGAGGCGGCCGACGGCGGGCTCGACGACGACGGCGCCCCGGCGGCGCAGGGTCGCCACGTTCTCCTGGGTGGCCGGGTGCTCCCACATCTCGGTGTGCATGGCGGGGGCGAAGACGACCGGACAGCGCGCGGTGAGGAGCGTGTTGGTGAGGAGGTCGTCGGCGAGGCCGTGGGCGGCCTTGGCCAGCATGTCGGCGGTGGCGGGGGCGACGACGACGAGGTCGGCGCCCTGGCCGATGCGGACGTGCGGCACCTCGTGGACGGAGTCCCAGACCTCGGTGGAGACGGGGTTGCCGGAGAGGGCGGACCAGGTGGCGGCGCCCACGAAGTGGAGCGCGGAGTCGGTGGGGACGACGCGGACGTCGTGGCCCGACTCGGTCAGCCGGCGCAGCAGCTCGCACGCCTTGTAGGCGGCGATGCCGCCGCTCACGCCCAGAACGACCTTCGGCTTGGTCACGGCTGTCACTCCCCGCGCTCGTACGCGTCCTCGGATGCGTTGCGGCTCCAGTATTTCCGAGTCCATGAGACACCACAGGCCCGGCGGACGGGCCGCCGGGCCTGGAGTGACGAACGCAACGCTTACTGGACGGGGCCCTCGACGGCCTCGGAGGTCAGCAGACCCGCGTTGATCTCGCGCAGGGCGATCGAGAGCGGCTTCTCGTGGACGTGCGTGTCGACGAGGGGACCCACGTACTCCAGCAGGCCCTCACCGAGCTGCGAGTAGTACGCGTTGATCTGACGCGCGCGCTTGGCCGCGTAGATCACGAGGCTGTACTTCGAGTCCGTGGCCTCGAGCAGCTCGTCGATCGGCGGGTTGATGATGCCCTCGGGCGCGGTGATGGAAGAGGACACGCTCTACCTTCCGAAGATGGATAAAAGATCAGACTACGTGCATCAACGTTAGCAGCTCGCGCGCGACGTCCTCGACGGAGGTGTTGACGAGCGTGGTGTCGAACTCGGACTCCGCCGCGAGCTCGACCTTGGCCGCGTCCAGGCGGCGCGCGATCACCTCGGGGGACTCGGTGCCGCGGCCGGTGAGGCGGCGGACCAGCTCCTCCCAGCTGGGCGGGGCGAGGAAGACCAGACGGGAGTCGGCCATGGACTCCTTCACCTGGCGGGCGCCCTGGAGCTCGATCTCCAGGAGCACCGGCTCGCCGGCCTCCAGGCGCTCGACGACCGCGCCGCGGGGGGTGCCGTAGCGGTTGCCCGCGAACTCGGCCCATTCGAGGAGCTCACCGTTGGCGATCAGCTTGTCGAACTCGTCGTCCGAGACGAAGAAGTACTGGACGCCGTGCTTCTCGCCGGGGCGGGGCTTGCGTGTCGTGGCGGACACCGAGAGCCAGACCTCGGGGTGGACCTTGCGCATATGAGCGACGACCGTGCTCTTGCCGACCCCTGAGGGGCCGGAGAGCACGGTCAGCCGCGGACGTGCCTCTGCTGCCATGAGGCGATTATTCCAGTAGCGCCGGGGTGCCCGGGACTCCCGTCCCGGACGGACCCCCGGCCGGGGCGCCGGGTCAGGCGCCGGCGCCGCCGAACTCGCGCTCCAGGGAGGCGATCTGGTTGGAGCCGAGACCGCGGACGCGGCGGCTCTCGGAGATGCCGAGGCGCTCCATGATCTGCTTGGCGCGGACCTTGCCGACGCCGGGGAGGGATTCGAGGAGCGCGGAGACCTTCATCTTGCCGATGACGTCGTTCTCCTGGCCCTGCTTGATGACCTCGTGGAGGGAGGCGCCGGAGTGCTTCAGTCGATTCTTGACCTCGGCCCGCTCCCGGCGAGCCGCGGCGGCCTTTTCGAGCGCGGCTGCGCGCTGTTCAGGGGTAAGGGGCGGAAGAGCCACGCCTACGTCACCTCAGATGTCGATCTGTCGGATACGGACCGGTGAGGGACCTGGTCGCCCCACACCAGTGGAGCAACGATCAACGACGTGACCGTTGAACGCCTGCTCTGCTCCGGAGACTAGCGGCCGAGGCCGCTCCAGTCAGCGAGAACAGCGGAAAAGTCCTGGTCAGCCTCAGCCGACCAGGACTTTTCCGACATTACCACCGTGATTTCTGTCAAGATTTCGTCAAGTGCGGGGAGGCGCTGGGGGCTCCCGCGGCCCGTCGCGGCCGTCCGCTCCCACCTGCGGGGATGAGCCGGACGGCCGCGGCGGGCGGTCAGCCCGCGACGGCCGCCCGGATCTCGTCCGCGTAGCGCGCGGCCGCGTCCCGCAGAGCGGACGCGTCCGGTCCGGCGCGGAGCACGCCCCGGCTCACGTTCGGGACGACGTTGCGCACCGCGGCGCCGAAGACGACCGGGAGGTCGGCCGGGGTCGCGCCCTGGGCCCCGATGCCGGGGGCCAGCAGGGGGCCGTTGATGTCCAGGTCGAAGGAGGACAGGTCGCCGAGGGTGGCGCCGACCACCGCGCCGAAGGAGCCCATCGGGGTCTCCCCCGCGTTCTCCTCGGCGAGGTGGGCCAGCATCGTGGCGCCGATGGTCCGGCCGTCCTCGCGGACCGCGCGCTGCACCTCGGCGCCCTCCGGGTTGGAGGTCAGGGCGAGGACGAAGAGGCCGGCGCCGGACTCCCGGGCCAGGTCCACGGCGGGCTTCAGGGAGCCGTAGCCGAGGTACGGGGAGACGGTGAGCGCGTCGGAGAAGAGCGGGGAGTCCTTCCGCAGGAACGTCTCCGCGTAGGCGGCCATCGTGGAGCCGATGTCGCCGCGCTTGGCGTCCATGACGACCAGGCCGCCGGCCGCGCGCAGGTCGGCGGTGGCCCGCTCCAGGACGGCGATGCCGCGCGAGCCGAAGCGCTCGAAGAAGGCGGCCTGCGGCTTGAAGACGGCGACCGTCTCCGCCAGCGCCTCGACCACGGTGTACGTGAAGCGCTCCAGGCCCGCGACGTCGTCGGCGAGCCCCCAGGAGCCGAGCAGGGAGGCGTGCGGGTCGACGCCGACGCAGAGCGGGCCGCGCGCGTCCATGGCGGCGCGCAGGCGGGCGCCGAAGGATTCCTGGGTCACTGGGCGGCCTTTCGGTGGTCGGCGCCGACGGCCTCGGCGAGGGTGGCGTACGGGGAGGCCGCGAGGCGCGCGGCGAGGCCCTGGTGGATCGCGCGGGCGTAGAAGGGGCCCTCGTAGATGAAGGCGCTGTAGCCCTGGACCAGGGTGGCGCCGGCGAGGATCCGCCGCCAGGCGTCCTCGGCGTTCTCGACGCCGCCGACGCCGACGAGGACGATCCGGTCGCCCACGCGCGCGTACAGGCGGCGCAGCACCTCCAGGGAGCGCTCCTTGAGGGGGGCGCCGGAGAGGCCGCCGGTCTCCTGGACGAGGGCGGGCGCGGAGTTCAGGCCGAGGCCCTCGCGGGCGATGGTGGTGTTGGTGGCGATGATGCCGTCCAGGCCGAGTTCCACGGCGAGGTCGGCGACGGCGTCCACGTCCTCGTCGGCGAGGTCGGGGGCGATCTTCACCAGGAGCGGGACGCGGCGGTCGGTGACCGTGCGGTCGGCGGCCTCGCGGACGGCGGTGAGCAGCGGGCGCAGCGACTCGGTGGCCTGGAGGTTGCGCAGGCCGGGGGTGTTCGGGGAGGAGACGTTGACCACGAGGTAGTCGGCGTGGGCGGCGAGCCGCTCGGTGGACTTCACGTAGTCGGCGGCGGCGTCGGCCTCCTCGACCACCTTGGTCTTGCCGATGTTGACGCCGACGACGGTCCTGAAGACGGGCACGCGCGCGTGGAGGCGGGCGGCGACGGCGGCGGAGCCCTCGTTGTTGAAGCCCATGCGGTTGATCAGGGCGCGGTCCGGGACGAGGCGGAAGAGGCGCTTCTTGGGGTTGCCGGGCTGGGCCTCGCCGGTGACGGTGCCGATCTCGACGTGGTCGAAGCCGAGCATGGCCATGCCGTCGATGGCGACGGCGTTCTTGTCGAAGCCGGCGGCGAGGCCGAAGGGGCCGTGCATCCGCAGGCCGAGGGCCTCGGTGCGCAGCTCCTCGTGGCGGGGCGCGAGGACGGCGGCGACGAAGGTGCGCAGGACGGGGGTCCGGGCGGCGAGGCGGATCCAGCGGAAGGCCGCGTAGTGGGCCCGCTCGGGGTCCATGCGCTTGAAGACCAGGGCGAAGAAGAGTTTGTACATGCGGGTGGCTCCAGGTCATGACGAGGGGGACACCGCGGTCCTGCCGGTGTCCCCCTCCTCGTACGGGCTGCTAGTCGCGGGCCGCGGTCAGGTGCTCCGCGTGCTCCTGGAGCGAGCGGACCCCGACCTCGCCGTGGGTGAGGGCGTCGATGCCCTGGACGGCCGCGGCGAGCGCCTGGACCGTGGTGAGGCACGGGACGCCGCGGGAGACCGCCGCCGTACGGATCTCGTAGCCGTCGAGGCGGCCGCCGGTGCCGTACGGGGTGTTGACGATCAGGTCGACCCGGCCGTCGTGGATCAGCTGGACGATCGTCTTCTCGCCGTTGGGGCCCTCGCCCTCGCTGAGCTTGCGGACGACCGTGGCGTTGATGCCGTTGCGCTTGAGGACCTCGGCGGTGCCGGAGGTGGCGAGCAGCTCGAAGCCGTGGGCGACCAGCTCGCGCGCCGGGAAGATCATCGAGCGCTTGTCGCGGTTGGCGACCGAGATGAAGGCGCGGCCCTTGGTGGGCAGCGGGCCGTAGGCGCCGGCCTGCGACTTGGCGTAGGCGGTGCCGAAGACCGCGTCGATGCCCATGACCTCGCCGGTGGAGCGCATCTCCGGGCCGAGGACGGTGTCGACGCCGCGGCCGTGCACGTCGCGGAAGCGCGACCACGGCATGACGGCCTCCTTGACGGAGATCGGCGCGTCGAGCGGCAGGGTGCCGCCGTCGCCGTTCTTCGGCAGCAGGCCCTCGGCGCGCAGCTCGGCGATGGTGGCGCCGAGCGAGATGCGGGCGGCGGCCTTGGCCAGCGGTACGGCGGTCGCCTTCGAGGTGAAGGGGACGGTGCGGGAGGCGCGCGGGTTCGCTTCGAGCACGTACAGGATGTCGCCGGCCATGGCGAACTGGATGTTGATCAGGCCGCGGACGCCGACGCCCTTGGCGATGGCCTCGGTGGAGGCGCGCAGCCGCTTGATGTCGAAGCCGCCCAGCGTGATCGGGGGCAGGGCGCAGGCCGAGTCGCCGGAGTGGATGCCGGCCTCCTCGATGTGCTCCATGACGCCGCCGAGGTAGAGCTCCTCGCCGTCGTAGAGGGCGTCGACGTCGATCTCGATGGCGTCGTCGAGGAAGCGGTCGACCAGGACCGGCCGGGTGGGGCTGATCTCGGTGGACTCGGCGATGTACGCCTCCAGGCGCGCCTCGTCGTAGACGATCTCCATGCCGCGGCCGCCGAGCACGTACGAGGGGCGGACCAGGACCGGGTAGCCGATCTCGTCGGCGATCTTCTTGGCGGCGGCGAAGGTGGTGGCGGTGCCGTGCTTGGGGGCGGGCAGGCCGGCCTCCTCCAGGACGCGGCCGAAGGCGCCGCGGTCCTCGGCGGCGTGGATGGCCTCCGGGGAGGTGCCGACGACCGGCACGCCGTTGTCCTTGAGGGCCTGGGAGAGGCCGAGCGGGGTCTGGCCGCCGAGCTGGACGACGACGCCGGCGACCGGGCCCGCGAGGGTCTCGGCGTGGACGATCTCCAGCACGTCCTCCAGGGTGAGCGGCTCGAAGTAGAGCCGGTCGGAGGTGTCGTAGTCGGTGGAGACGGTCTCGGGGTTGCAGTTGACCATCACGGTCTCGTAGCCGGCGTCGCTCAGGGCGAAGGAGGCGTGGACGCAGGAGTAGTCGAACTCGATGCCCTGGCCGATGCGGTTGGGGCCGGAGCCGAGGATGATCACGGCGGGCTTCTCGCGCGGCGCGACCTCGGACTCCTCGTCGTAGGAGGAGTAGAAGTACGGGGTCTTCGCGGCGAACTCGGCGGCGCAGGTGTCGACCGTCTTGTAGACCGGGCGGACGCCGAGGGCGTGCCGGACCTCGCGGACGACGTCCTCGCGCAGGCCGCGGATCTCGGCGATCTGGGCGTCGGAGAAGCCGTGGCGCTTGGCCTCGGCGAGGAGCTCGGGCTCCAGCTTCTCGGCGCCGGCCAGCTCGTCGGCGATCTCCTTGATCAGGAAGAGCTGGTCGACGAACCACGGGTCGATCTTGGTGGCGTCGAAGACCTCGCCGGGGGTGGCGCCGGCGCGGATGGCCCGCATGACGGTGTTGATGCGGCCGTCGGTGGGGCGGACCGCCTCGCGCAGCAGCTCGGCCTTGTCGCCGGGCTCGCCGGTGAAGGCGAACTGGCTGCCCTTCTTCTCCAGGGAGCGCAGGGCCTTCTGGAGGGCCTCGGGGAAGTTCCGGCCGATGGCCATGGCCTCGCCGACCGACTTCATGGTGGTGGTCAGCGTGGAGTCGGCCGAGGGGAACTTCTCGAAGGCGAAGCGGGGGGCCTTGACCACGACGTAGTCGAGCGTGGGCTCGAAGGAGGCCGGGGTCTTCTCCGTGATGTCGTTCGGGATCTCGTCCAGGGTGTAGCCGACGGCGAGGCGGGCCGCGATCTTGGCGATCGGGAAGCCGGTGGCCTTGGAGGCGAGGGCGGAGGAGCGGGAGACGCGGGGGTTCATCTCGATGACGATGACCCGGCCGTCCTCGGGGTCCACCGCGAACTGGATGTTGCAGCCGCCGGTGTCGACGCCGACCTCGCGGATGATCGCGATGCCGATGTCGCGGAGGATCTGGTACTCGCGGTCGGTGAG
This sequence comes from Streptomyces termitum, assembly GCF_014650175.1. Taxonomy (GTDB): domain Bacteria; phylum Actinomycetota; class Actinomycetes; order Streptomycetales; family Streptomycetaceae; genus Streptomyces; species Streptomyces termitum. The sequence goes on along the minus strand of NZ_BMUL01000005.1, from coordinate 326,757 downwards.
CGTCATCGCCGGGGCGACGGTGATGGAGTCGCCGGTGTGGACGCCCATCGGGTCGAAGTTCTCGATGGAGCAGACGACCACGACGTTGTCGTTCCTGTCGCGCATCAGCTCCAGCTCGTACTCCTTCCAGCCGAGGATGGACTCCTCCAGGAGCACCTCGGTGGTCGGGGAGAGCGTGAGGCCCTGGCCGGCGATGCGGCGCAGCTCCTCCTCGTCGTGGGCGAAGCCGGAGCCGGCGCCGCCCATGGTGAAGGAGGGGCGGACGACGACGGGGTAGCCGCCGAGGGTGTCGACGCCCTTGAGGACGTCGTCCATGGAGTGGCAGATGACCGAGCGGGCGGACTCGCCGTGGCCGATCTTGGCGTTGACGGCCTCGACGACGCCCTTGAAGAGGTCGCGGTCCTCGCCCTTGTGGATGGCCTCGACGTTGGCGCCGATGAGCTCGACGCCGTACTTCTCCAGGACGCCCTGCTCGTGCATGGAGATCGCGGTGTTGAGCGCGGTCTGGCCGCCGAGGGTGGGCAGGAGGGCGTCGGGGCGCTCCTTGGCGATGATCTTCTCGACGAACTCGGGGGTGATCGGCTCGACGTAGGTGGCGTCGGCGATCTCCGGGTCGGTCATGATCGTGGCCGGGTTGGAGTTGACCAGGATCACCCGCAGGCCCTCGGCCTTGAGGACCCGGCACGCCTGGGTGCCGGAGTAGTCGAACTCGGCGGCCTGTCCGATGACGATCGGGCCGGAGCCGATGACGAGGACGGACTGGATGTCGGTGCGCTTAGGCACGCTCGGCCTCCATGAGGGTCACGAAGCGGTCGAAGAGGTACGCGGCGTCGTGCGGGCCCGCGGCCGCCTCGGGGTGGTACTGGACGGAGAAGCCGGGCTGGTCGAGCAGCTGGAGGCCCTCGACCACGTCGTCGTTCAGGCAGACGTGGGAGACCTCGGCGCGGCCGAAGGGGGTCTCGGAGACCTTGTCGAGGGGCGCGTCGACGGCGAAGCCGTGGTTGTGCGCGGTGACCTCGACCTTGCCGGTGGTGCGGTCCTGGACGGGCTGGTTGATGCCCCGGTGGCCGTACTTCAGCTTGTAGGTGCCGAAGCCGAGGGCGCGGCCGAGGATCTGGTTGCCGAAGCAGATGCCGAAGAGCGGGGTCTTCCGCTCCAGGACGGCGGTCATGAGCGCGACGGGGCCGTCGGCGGTGGCCGGGTCGCCCGGGCCGTTGGAGAAGAAGACGCCGTCCGGGTTCACCGCGTACACGTCGTCGGCGGTGGCGGTGGCGGGCAGCACGTGGACCTCGATGCCGCGCTCGGCCATCCGGTGCGGGGTCATGCCCTTGATGCCGAGGTCGATCGCGGCGACGGTGAAGCGCTTCTCGCCGATCGCGGGGACGACGTACGGCTCCTTGGTGGCGACCTCCTCGTAGAGGCTGGCGCCCTTCATGTGCGGCTGGGCCTGCACGCGGGCCAGCAGCTCGGCCTCGGGGGCGAGGGCCTCGCCGGAGAAGACGCCGGCGCGCATGGAGCCGCGCTCGCGCAGGTGGCGGGTGAGGGCGCGGGTGTCGATGCCGGAGATGCCGACGACGCCCTGGGCGACCAGTTCGTCGTCGAGGCCGCGGGTGGCGCGCCAGTTCGACGGGATGCGGGCGGGGTCGCGGACGACGTAGCCGGAGACCCAGATGCGGGCGGACTCGTCGTCCTCGTCGTTCCAGCCGGTGTTGCCGATCTGGGGGGCGGTGGCGACGACGATCTGGCGGTCGTACGACGGGTCGGTGAGGGTCTCCTGGTAGCCGGTCATGCCGGTGGAGAAGACGGCCTCTCCGAAGGTCTCCCCCACGGCCCCGTAGGCGCGGCCGCGGAAGGTGCGGCCGTCCTCCAGGACGAGTACGGCGGGAGCCAGGGCTCCCCGGGTGGAGGTCGTCATCGTGCGATGCCTTCCGTCGTTTCGATCATGGAGTTGATGGCCTCGGTCCAGTCCGTCTGCTCGGCCGCCCGGTCGGAGCGGAAGCCGGAGTCGAGGAGGGTGCCGCCGTGCTCCCAGGTGATGATCAGGAGCCCGCCCTCGGTGAGGACCTTGCCGGCGATGCCCTTGTCGAGGCGGGCCTCGCGCAGGGCGGCGGCGGGGATCAGGAAGTCGTCCGCGCCGGGGCGGACCACCGAGATCCCGGTGTCGGTGAGCGTCAGCTCGGCGCGGCTGCGGGTGCCGAGGCCGTGGGCGACGATCCGGTCGAGCCACTGCCCGGCGGTGGTGGAGCCGTGGTAGCGGCCGCTCATGGTCAGCTTGGCCGCACCGGGGGCGTCCGGCACCTCGGGGAGCGGCGGGAGGTCCGACTGGAGGCTGCCGCGCCACTTCCAGCCCTGCCGCATGAGCCAGTAGACGAAGGCGACGAAGAGGAGGAGTCCGACGACCCAGCCGATGCGGCCGGACCAGTCGGTGACCTCGGCCGACTTCTGCTCCGCGGCGAGGACCGCGCTTGCGATGGTGTGTGTCACGCCAACTTCCCGTCCATGACCGTTGCCCGGCCCCGCAGGAAGGTGTGGGTGACGCGTCCCGGCAGCTCGCGGCCCTCGTAGGGGGTGTTGCGGCTGCGGGAGGCGAAGTCCGCGGGGTCCACCGTTCCACGGTAAGCCGGATCGACCAGGACCAGGTTGGCGGGCTCACCAGCCGAGACGGGCCGTCCGTGGCCGGTGGCGCGGCCGATGCGGGCCGGGGCGAAGGACATCCGGTCGGCGACGCCGGCCCAGTCGAGGTGGCCGGTCTCGACCATCGTCTGCTGGACGACGGAGAGCGCGGTCTCCAGGCCGACCATGCCCATGGCGGCGGCGGCCCACTCGCAGTCCTTGTCCTCGTGCGGGTGGGGCGCGTGGTCGGTGGCGACGATGTCGATCGTGCCGTCGGCCAGCGCCTCGCGGAGGGCGAGGACGTCCTTCTCGGTGCGCAGCGGCGGGTTGACCTTGTAGACCGGGTTGTAGGTGCGGACCAGCTCGTCGGTGAGGAGGAGGTGGTGCGGGGTGACCTCGGCGGTGACGTCGATGCCGCGGGACTTGGCCCAGCGGACGATCTCGACGGAGCCGGCGGTGGAGAGGTGGCAGATGTGGACGCGGGAGCCGACGTGCTCGGCGAGGAGGACGTCGCGGGCGATGATCGACTCCTCGGCGACGGCGGGCCAGCCGCCGAGGCCCAGCTCGGCGGAGACGATGCCCTCGTTCATCTGGGCGCCCTCGGTGAGGCGGGGCTCCTGGGCGTGCTGGGCGACGACGCCGCCGAAGGCCTTCACGTACTCCAGGGCGCGGCGCATGATGACGGCGTCGTCGACGCACTTGCCGTCGTCGGAGAAGACGGTGACGCCGGCGGCGGAGTCGTGCATGGCGCCGAGCTCGGCGAGCTTCCTGCCCTCCAGGCCGACGGTGACGGCGCCGATGGGCTGCACGTCGCAGTAGCCGGCCTCCTTGCCGAGCCGGTAGACCTGCTCGACGACGCCGGCGGTGTCGGCGACGGGGTGGGTGTTGGCCATGGCGAAGACGGCGGTGTAGCCGCCGGAGGCGGCGGCGCGGGTGCCGGTGAGGACGGTCTCGGAGTCCTCGCGGCCGGGCTCGCGCAGGTGGGTGTGGAGGTCCACCAGGCCGGGGAGGAGGATCTGGCCGGCGGCCTCGATCACGGTGGCGCCCTCGGCGCTCAGGCCGGTGCCGACCTCGGCGATGGTCTCGCCGTCGACGAGGACGTCCTGGGCCTCGCCGCCGAGCACCTTCGCACCACGGATCAGGATCTTGCTCATGGTTCTTACTTCTCCTCGACGCGGGTGGGGGCGGTGGCGGGCTCGGAGCCTCCGAGCAGCAGGTAGAGGACGGCCATGCGGACGGAGACGCCGTTGGTGACCTGCTCGACGACCGTGCAGCGGTCGGAGTCGGCGACCTCGGCGGTGATCTCCATGCCGCGGACCATGGGGCCGGGGTGCATGACGATGGCGTGCTCGGGCATCTTCGCCATCCGCTCGCCGTCCAGGCCGTAGCGGCGCGAGTACTCGCGCTCGGTGGGGAAGAAGGCGGCGTTCATCCGCTCTCGCTGCACACGCAGCATCATCACCGCGTCGGACTTCGGCAGCACGCTGTCGAGGTCGTACGAGACCTCGCAGGGCCAGGTCTCGACGCCGACGGGGACGAGGGTGGGCGGGGCCACCAGGGTGACCTGGGCGCCGAGGGTGTGCAGCAGGTCGACGTTGGAGCGGGCGACCCGGCTGTGCAGGACGTCGCCGACGAGGGTGACGCGCCGGCCCTCCAGGTCCTTGCCGAGCCCGGCGTCGCGGCCGACGAGCCGGCGGCGCATGGTGAAGGCGTCCAGGAGGGCCTGGGTGGGGTGCTGGTGGGTGCCGTCGCCGGCATTGATGACGGGGGCGTCGATCCAGCCGGAGGTGGCGAGGCGGAAGGGGGCGCCGGAGGCGCCGTGCCGGATGACGACGGCGTCGACGCCCATCGCCTCCAGGGTCTGGGCGGTGTCCTTCAGGGACTCGCCCTTGGAGACGCTGGAGCCCTTGGCGGCGAAGTTGATGACGTCGGCGGAGAGCCGCTTCTCCGCGGCCTCGAAGGAGATCCGGGTGCGGGTGGAGTCCTCGAAGAAGAGGTTGCAGATGGTCCGGCCGCGGAGGGTCGGCAGCTTCTTGATGGGCCGGTCGGCCACCCGGGCCATCTCCTCGGCGGTGTCGAGGATCAGGACGGCGTCGTCGCGGGTGAGGTCGGCGGCCGAGATGAGGTGACGCATCATCGGGATTTCTCTCCGGGGTGGGAGGCGTGCGGGCATGCGGGGGCCGGGGTGGTGGCCCGGCCCCGCGCGGGGGCGGCCGGTACGGCTAGGAGGCGGACTTGCCGCCGAGCAGGACGGTGTCGCGGCCGTCCTCCTCGGCGAGGAGGACCTTGACGGTCTCCCGCAGCGACGTGGGGAGGTTCTTGCCGACGTAGTCGGCGCGGATCGGGAGCTCGCGGTGGCCGCGGTCGACGAGGACGGCGAGCTGGACCGCGCGCGGGCGGCCGATGTCTCCGAGGGCGTCGAGGGCGGCGCGGATGGTGCGGCCCGAGAAGAGGACGTCGTCGACGAGGACGACGAGGCGGCCGTCGACGCCTTCCGCGGGGATCTCGGTGCGGCCGATGGCGCGCGCCGGCTTCATCCGCAGGTCGTCGCGGTACATGGTGATGTCGAGGGAGCCGACCGGGATCTTCGCGCCGGTGATCGATTCGAGCTTCTCGGCGAGCCGGCGGGCGAGGTAGACGCCGCGGGTGGGGATGCCGAGGAGGATCACGTCGTCGGCGCCCTTGGCGCGCTCGACGATCTCGTGGGCGATCCGGGTCAGGACCCGGGCGATGTCGGGGGCCTCCAGAACGGGCCGCGCCTCATCGGTGTGCTCGTGCGTGTCCATGAAGAAAGGACCTCCTTCTCCGCCTCACGGGACGGTTCTTAAAGGACGTCGGATGTACGGCGTCCACTTTAGCAGGGTGCCTCGCACGAGCTTTCGCGGGGTCGCCCCTCCCCCGCCCCGACCTGCGGCGGGCCGTCCCCCGGGAGGGGGTGGCGGAGCCCTTTCGGCTTGACGGGAAAGAGTAACGCTGCGTAACATCACGGTGAGTTACCAGCCGCGCGGCGCAGCCGCATGTCGTCACAGCGTCCGGGAGCGTTATGTCCAGCGAATACGCAAAGCAGCTCGGGGCCAAACTCCGCGCCATCCGCACCCAGCAGGGCCTTTCCCTCCACGGGGTGGAGGAGAAGTCCCAGGGCCGCTGGAAGGCCGTCGTGGTCGGCTCGTACGAGCGCGGTGACCGCGCGGTGACCGTGCAGCGTCTGGCCGAGCTGGCGGACTTCTACGGGGTGCCGGTGCAGGAGCTGCTGCCCGGTACGACGCCGGGCGGGGCCGCCGAGCCGCCGCCGAAGCTGGTCCTGGACCTGGAGCGCCTGGCCCACGTCCCCGCCGAGAAGGCCGGCCCGCTCCAGCGCTACGCGGCGACGATCCAGTCGCAGCGCGGCGACTACAACGGCAAGGTGCTGTCGATCCGCCAGGACGACCTGCGCACCCTGGCCGTGATCTACGACCAGTCCCCCTCGGTCCTGACCGAGCAGCTCATCAGCTGGGGCGTGCTCGACGCGGACGCGCGCCGCGCGGTCGCCCACGAGGAGAACTGACCTCCGGGGTCGCCTCTCCCCCGCACTGCAGAAACGTGCCGCCGGGCCCGTGGACGTCTTTCCGACGCCACGGGCCCGGCGGTTTTCCCTGCCCGTACGGCGCCGGAACGGGTCCTCTGGGCGGCCGGGCGCACGCGAAGGGGCCTGCGGGCATCGGGGATGCCGCGGGCCCCTTCGACGAGCCGTGAGGGACGGGACCGGGACCTGTCCGGCCGGCCCCGGCAGGAAGGGCCGGGACAGGCCCTAGGCGTCCGCGTCCCGGCGCAGGCGCGGCTTCAGGTCCTTGAAGCGCGCGAGGAGGCCGTTGACGAAGGCCGGGGAGTCGTCCGTGGAGAACTCCTTGGCGAGCTGGACCGCCTCGTCGATCGCGACCGCGTCCGGGATGTCGTCGACCCAGATCAGCTCGTACGCGGCGAGGCGCACGATGTTCCGGTCGGCGACCGGCATCCGGTCGAGGTCCCAGTCCACCGCGTAGGTGGCGATCAGCTCGTCGATGCGGGCCGTGTAGGGGGCGTACCCCTCGACCAGCTGCATGGTGAACTCGCTGACCGGCGGCTGACGGTCGTCGGCGCGGTGGAGCCGGATCTGGTCCGCGAGGACCTCCTGCACCGAAGTGCCGCGCTGGTCGGCCTCGAACAGGATCTGGAAGGCCCGCCTGCGGGCCTTGCTCCGGGCGGCCACGGTTAGCTGTTCACCCGGCCGAGGTAGTCGCTGGTGCGGGTGTCGACCTTGATCTTCTCACCGGTGGTGATGAAGAGCGGGACCTGGATCTGGTGACCGGTCTCCAGGGTGGCGGGCTTGGTGCCACCGGTGGAGCGGTCGCCCTGGACGCCCGGCTCGGTCTCCGAGATGACCAGCTCGACGGCGGCCGGCAGCTCGACGTAGAGGACCTGGCCCTCGTTCTGCGCCACCAGGGCGGTGAAGCCCTCGATGAGGAAGTTGGCCGCGTCGCCGACGACCTTGCGGTCGATGTGCAGCTGGTCGTACGTGTCCATGTCCATGAAGACGAAGTAGTCGCCGTCCATGTAGGAGAACTGCATGTCGCGCTTGTCGACGTTCGCGGTCTCCACCTTGACACCGGCGTTGAACGTCTTGTCGACGACCTTGCCGGACAGCACGTTCTTGAGCTTGGTGCGCACGAAGGCCGGGCCCTTGCCGGGCTTGACGTGCTGGAACTCGACGACGGACCAGAGCTGGCCCCCGTCGAGCTTGAGCACCATGCCGTTCTTGAGGTCGTTCGTGGAAGCCACGGTTGCGGAATCTCCTGGACTGACGTGGACCGGGAGCCTCGCGCGCCTAGAGGGCGAGCAGCTCCTTGGTCGTGATGGTGAGTAGCTCGGGTCCGCCGTCCGCCTCCTGGCGCACGACGAGCGTGTCATCGATCCGGACCCCGCCCCGGCCCGGGAGGTGGACTCCCGGTTCGACGGTGACCGGCACACAAGCGTCCAGTTTACCCATGGCCGAGGGGGACAACTGCGGGTCCTCGTCGATTTCGAGCCCGACCCCGTGCCCGGTGAGGGGTACGGCGGTCGCCGCGTGGCCCGCCGCGTCCAGGATCTGGCGGGCCGCGCGGTCCACGTCGCGGTACTCCGCGCCGGGTGCCAGGGACTCCCGGCCGGCCCGCTGAGCGGCGAAGACGAGCTCGTACAGCTCGATCTGCCAGTCGGCCGGGGCGGTGCCGATGACGAAGGTGCGGCCGATCTCGCAGCGGTAGCCGCGGTAGTCGGCGCCGAGGCAGACGGACAGGAAGTCGCCCTCCTCGACCCGGCGGTCGGTGGGGCGGTGGCCGCGCCGGCCGGAGTGCGGGCCGGTGGCGACGGAGGTGGGGAAGGCGGCCCCGTCGGCGCCGTGGTCGACGAGCCTGCGCTCCAGTTCCAGGGCGAGGTGGCGCTCGGTCCGCCCGACGAGGATGGACTCCAGGAGTTCGCCGAGGGCCTGGTCGGCGATCTCGGCGGCGATCCGCAGGCAGGCGATCTCGTCCTCGTCCTTGACGACCCGGAGCTGTTCGACGGCGCAGGAGAGGTCGGCGAGGCGGAGGCCGGGGGCGGCGGTGGTGAGGCTGCGGTGGCGGGCGACCGTGAGGTCGTGCTCCTCGACGGCGAGGCCGTCGGCGCCGAAGCCGCGGGCGAGCCGGGCGGCGGCGACGGCCGGGTCCCCGCCGCCGAGCGGCAGGCGCTGCTGGCGCAGGACCTCGTCGAGCCGCCCGTCGAGGGGGTCGCCCTCGGCGGAGGCGGGCCGCAGGAGCACGTCGGCGCCGGGCTCGGGGCCGACGAGGAGGACGGCTCCGGGCGGCGCCCCGCCGGTCAGATAGCGGACGTTCGCCGGGCGGGAGACCAGGGCCGCCGCGTTGCCCGCTGCCGCGCACCGGTCGCGCAGCCTGATCCGGCGGTCCGCATACACCTGTGACATGTCTTCGAGCCTACGAGCCGGTCCGCGCCCCGGCCCGTCGGCGGCGTCCGACCGGGGAACGCCGCCCTCCCGGGGTGCCCCGCCGGTTCCCTAGGGAGCGGGCGGGGCGGCTATCGCGCGGGCGAGGGCCTCGTCGAGGAGCCGGGCGGTGGCCTCCACGTCGAGCGCCGAGTTGTCGATGATCGGGAGGCCGGAGCCGTACCAGCCGGCCATCCGGCCGTGTATCGCGGCGACCTCCTCGTCGGAGAGGCGCCGGTTGCCGGAGCGCTGGGCGTTGCGCTCCAGGACGACCTCCAGGCCGGGGAGGAGGACCACCGGGAGCAGGCCGGGGCCGACGTGCCGCTTCCAGCCGCCGAGGCCGACGACGGGCCGGTCGGGGAAGACGGCGTCGTCGACGATGCAGGAGATGCCGTTGGCGAGGAAGTTGCGAGCGGCGAAGCCGCAGGTGCGGCGGGCCAGCCGGTACTGCGCCTCGGAGTGCTCGTTCCAGCCGGACTGGGGGTCGGCGAAGCCGGAGCAGACCCATTCGCGGACGTCGTCGAGGCTGATGTGGGCGGTGGGGACGGGCCGGCGGCGCGCCCAGTGCCGGGCGACGGTGGTCTTGCCCGCGCCGGCCGGTCCGATGAGCAGGACGGCGAGGGTGGTGGCGCCGGTGCCGGGCCCGTGGTCGGCGACCGGGACGGGCGGGGGCAGCGGGACGGCGCCCGTGGCGTGGGCGGGGGCGGCGGTGTACGGGGGCGGCACGGGGCCGGTGCCGTGCGGGGGCACGGGGCCGGTGGCGCCGCCGCCCCAGCCCGGTCCGCCGCCGGCCGGGGGCGGACCGGGCCGGACGGCCGGGTGCACGCCGAGCCGGCCGCCGGGCGCGCCGGGCGGCGGGCCCGGATAGGGCGCGGTCCGCGGGGGCGGGGGTACGGGTCCGTGTCCGGCGGCCGTGTCCGGCCGTTCGGGCGGTGGCAGCGGTGCCCCCACTGCGTGCTGCATCCGGTGCCACTCCGTCTCGTCGGCCTGGTGCGTCGGTCTGCGTCCCGGTCGTCCGGGGATGCCAAAACGTTACCGCCCCGTCCCCCCGCTCGGGGAACGCCCCGGACCCCGCGGAAAGTGCCCGCCCCGCCCCGGCCGCGCGGCACGCCCGCGGAACCGGAACCGCGCGGGGCGCGTACGGGCCCGGGGTCCATGGGCGGGCTCCCTCGTACCGGCGCCCTCGCGGGGGGGCGCGGACGAGCCGAGGCGGAGCCCGTACCGGCCGAAGCGGAGCGCGTACGGCCGGGGGCCCGGCGGCGTACGCGTACGGCCCCCGGGGTGCGCGACCGGTCGGCCGGGCCCCGTGGGGGTCCGGCCGGCCGGGCACGCGGGGCCGTTCAGCCCTCCGCGGCGAGTTCCTCGGCGAGGGCGCGCAGCGCGAGGCGGTAGGAGCCGATGCCGAAGCCGGCGATGGTGCCGGTCGCGACGGCGGCCACCACCGAGGTGTGGCGGAACTCCTCGCGGGTGTACGGGTTCGAGATGTGCACCTCGATCAGCGGGGCGGTGCGCTGGGCGGCCGCGTCCCGCATCCCGTACGAGTAGTGCGTGAAGGCGCCGGGGTTGAGGACGACCGGGATCCGCCCGTCGGCCGCCTCGTGCAGCCAGCGGATCATCTCGCCCTCGTCGTTGGTCTCCCGGACCTCGACCGCGAAGCCGAGTTCGCCGCCGAGCTTCCCGCAGGACTCGACGAGCCCCCGGTAGGAGGTGGCGCCGTAGATGTCGGGCTCGCGCGAGCCGAGCCGGCCGAGGTTCGGCCCGTTCAGCACCAGGACGCGGCGCGGCTCCCCCGTACCGCTCATCCGGCGATCTCCCCGTACGCGGAGACGAGGACGGCCGGGTCGGGGCCCTCCAGGACGGCGGGCTTGGCCAGTCCGTCGAGGACGATGAAGCGCAGCAGGTCGCCGCGGGACTTCTTGTCCACCTTCATCGTCTCCAGGAGCTTGGCCCACTGGTCGCCCCGGTAGGTGAGCGGCAGGCCGACGGAGTCCAGGACGGCGCGGTGCCGGTCGGCGGTGGCGTCGTCGAGGCGGCCGGCGAGGCGGCCGAGCTCGGCGGCGAAGACCATGCCGACGGAGACGGCGGCGCCGTGCCGCCACTTGTACCGCTCGTTCTTCTCGATGGCGTGCGCGAGGGTGTGCCCGTAGTTGAGGATCTCGCGGCGGCCGGACTCCTTGAGGTCGCCGGAGACGACGTCGGCCTTGACCTGGATGGAGCGGACGATCAGCTCGGCGGTGTGCGGGCCGGCGGGCGTCCGGGCCGCCTGCGGGTCCTCCTCGATCAGGTCGAGGATGACCGGGTCGGCGATGAAGCCGGTCTTGATGATCTCGGCGAGACCGCTGACGAAGTCGTGGACCGGCAGCGACTCCAGCGCGGCCAGGTCGCACAGGACACCGGCCGGCGGGTGGAAGGCGCCGACGAGGTTCTTGCCCTCGGCGGTGTTGATGCCGGTCTTGCCGCCGACGGCCGCGTCCACCATGCCGAGGACGGTGGTGGGCACGGCGATCCAGCGGACGCCGCGCAGCCAGGTCGCGGCGACGAAGCCGGCCAGGTCGGTGGTGGCGCCGCCGCCGACGCCGACGATCACGTCGGTGCGGGTGAAGCCGGTCTGGCCGAGCGCCTTCCAGCAGTAGGCGGCGACCTCGGCGGTCTTCGCCTCCTCGGCGTTCGGCACCTGGATGGCGACGGCCTCGTACCCCTGCTCGGCGAGGTCCTCGCGCAGCGCCTCGCCGGTGCCGGCGAGCGCCTCGGGGTGGATGACGGCGACCCGCCGGGCCTTGTCGCCGATGAGGCCGCCGAGCTCGCCGAGCAGCTGCCGGCCGACCAGCACCTCGTACGGCTCCGTGCCCTCGCTGCCACCGATCCGGATGCGGGTCGGTTCCTGGTCCGTGCTCATGCGTCCTTCAGCTCCAGTGCGTCGAGGACCGCCTCGGCGACCTCTTCGGGGGTGCGGGCGTCGGTGGCGACGACGGCACGCGCGACTTCTTCGTACAGGTGGCGGCGGGCGTCCATGAGTTCCCGCCACTGCCGCCGGGGGTTGACGGCCAGCAGCGGCCGGGCCACGCCGAGCCCGACCCGGCGCACGGCCTCCTCCACGTCCATGGAGAGGTACGCGACGGGCAGCCCGGCCAGCAGGGCGCGGGTGCCGGCGTCGAGGACGGCGCCGCCGCCGAGGGCGAGGACGCCCTCGTGCTCGGCGACGGCGGCGGCGACGGCCGCCTTCTCCAGGGCGCGGAAGCGCTCCTCCCCGTCCTCGACGAAGATGTCGGAGATCTCGCGGCCCTCGGCGGCGACGATGTCGGCGTCCGTGTCCCGGTAGGGCGCGCCGAGCCGTTCGGCCAGGAGCGCGCCCACCGTGGACTTGCCGGAGCCCATCGGGCCGACGAGGACGACCAGGGGTCCGCCGGTCACCGGATGCGCAGGTGGTCGAGGTAGCCCTGGACGTTGCGGCGGGTCTCGGGGACCGAGTCGCCGCCGAACTTCTCCACGACGGCGTCGGCGAGGACGAGCGCGACCATGGCCTCGGCGACGATGCCGGCGGCCGGGACGGCGCAGACGTCGGAGCGCTGGTGGTGGGCGGCGGCGGCCTCGCCGGTGGCGACGTCGACGGTGGCGAGGGCGCGCGGGACGGTCGCGATCGGCTTCATCGCGGCGCGCACGCGCAGCAGTTCGCCGGTGGTGAGGCCGCCCTCGGTGCCGCCGGAGCGGCCGGAGGTCCGCTTGATGCCGTCCTCGGTGCGCACGATCTCGTCGTGGGCCTGCGAGCCGGGCACCCGGGCGAGGTCGAAGCCGTCGCCGACCTCGACGCCCTTGATGGCCTGGATGCCCATGAGGGCGGCGGCGAGCCGGGCGTCGAGACGGCGGTCCCAGTGGACGTGGGAGCCGAGGCCGACGGGCACGTTGTAGGCGAGGACCTCGACGACGCCGCCGAGGGTGTCGCCGTCCTTGTGGGCCTGGTCGATCTCGGCGACCATCGCCTTCGACGCGTCGGCGTCGAGGCAGCGGACCGGGTCGGCGTCGAGCTTCTCGACGTCGGCGGGGGTCGGGTAGATACCGTACGGGGCCTTGGCGGCGGCCAGCTCCACGACGTGGCTGACGACCTCGATGCCGGCCGCCTCCTTGAGGAAGGAGCGGGCGATGGCGCCGAGGGCGACGCGGGCCGCGGTCTCGCGGGCGCTGGCGCGCTCCAGGATCGGGCGGGCCTCGTCGAAGCCGTACTTCTGCATGCCGGCGAGGTCGGCGTGGCCCGGCCGGGGCCGGGTCAGCGGCGCGTTGCGGCCGGTCTCCTTGAGCTCGGAGGGGTCGACCGGGTCGGCCGACATGACCTTCTCCCACTTCGGCCACTCGGTGTTGCCGACCATGACGGCGATCGGCGAGCCCAGCGACAGGCCGTGCCGTACGCCGCCGAGGAAGGTGACCTCGTCCTGCTCGAACTTCATCCGGGCGCCCCGTCCATAGCCGAGGCGCCGCCGCGCGAGGTGGTCCGCCACCAGCTCGGTGGTGACCGGGACGCCGGCGGGAAGACCCTCCAGCGTCGCGACCAGCGCGGGTCCGTGGGACTCCCCAGCGGTCAGCCAACGCAACCTGCTCAACGATGCTCCTCATGCTCGCGCCTGGGCACTGCGACGACGCGGCCCGGGTGCGCGGCCCTGGCCCGCCGTCCACGATCCTCCCACGTCCGGGACTCCGGCCCGGCACCTGTCCGGTCTACGGACGCTGATCGCGCCCCTCGTCCGCCCCTTATACGGGGAGGCCGGGGGCGCGTGGCGGGGCGGGCGGGGTCAGCGGGCGGCGAGCGCCGCCTCCCCGGCCGCACGCATGGCGGCGAGCGGGGCCTCGGCGGCGCCGGTCATCAGCTCGACCTGGAGGACCGCCTGGTGGACCAGGAGGTCCAGGCCGCCGACGACCTTTCCGCCGCGCTCGGACCAGGCGGCGGCGAGGGCGGTGGGCCAGGGGTCGTAGAGGACGTCGAAGAGGGTGCCGGCCGCGTCGGGGACGGCCGCCGCCAGGGCGTCCGTGGTGCCGGCCGGGGTGGTGGCGATCACCAGCGGCGCGTCGAACGCCTCCGCCGCCCGCTCCCAGGCGGCGGTGCGGACGTCCACGCCGAGCCGCTCGCCCCAGACGCGCATCTCCGCGGCCCGCGCCTCGCTGCGCACGTACGCGGTGACGGGGCCCGCGCAGATCCGGGCGAGGGCCGCGAGCGCGGAGGAGGCGGTGGCGCCGGCGCCGAGGACGGCGGCGGACTCCGCCTTCTCGACGCCCCGCTCGCGCAGGGCGGCGATCATGCCGGGGATGTCGGTGTTGTCGCCGGTCCGGCGGCCGTCCTCGCCGATGACCACCGTGTTGACGGCCTCCACGGAGGCGGCGGTGTCGCTGATCTCGTCGAGCAGCGGGATGATCGCCCGCTTCAGCGGCATGGTCAGCGAGAGGCCGGCCCATGAGCCGTCGAGTGCGCCGACGAAGCCCGGCAGGGCCTCCTCGTCGAGCTCGAAGCGGCCGTAGGACCAGTCGTCGAGGCCGAGCTCCGCGTACGCGGCGCGGTGCAGGACCGGGGAGAGCGAGTGGGTGATCGGTGAGCCGAGGACGGCGGCCCGGTGCTGGGTGCTCACTGGCCGGACTTCTCCCGTTCCTTCTTGTACTCCTCGACGTTGCGGTTGTGCTCCTCGTTCGTCACGGCGAAGACCGTCTTGTTCTCGTTGATCGACACGAAGTACAGCCAGGGCCCCTCCGCCGGGTCGAGCGCGGAGTTGATGGCCTCCAGGCCGGGGTTGCTGATCGGCCCGGGGATGAGGCCCTTCACGTCGTAGGTGTTGTACGGGTCCTTGATCTTCCGCATGTCGTCGACCGAGCCGACGTCGAGGGTGCTCTGGCCCTTGAGGTAGTTGACCGTGGAGTCGAACTCCAGCCGGCCGACCGTCTGGGTGTTGCTGGGGTTGAGGCGGTTGTAGACGACCCGCGCGACCTTGTCGAAGTCGTGCTTGTACTTGCCCTCGACCTGGACGAGGCTCGCGACGGTCAGCAGCTCCCACGGGCCCTTCAGACCGTGCGCCGTCGCCTTGCCCTCCAGATCCAGCTTCGCGTACTCCTGGGTCGCCCGGCTGACCATCTTCTTCAGGGCGTCCTCGGGCTTGGAGCCCTTGGCGACCGGGTAGCTGGCGGGGAAGAGGAATCCTTCCAGCGGGTCCTTGACGTCCTTGTGGTTCTTGGCCCAGTCGGGCAGGCCGAGGGAGCCGGCCTGGCTGTGGGCGAGGTCCTTGGTGGTGCCGGGCTTGAGGCCGAGGCGGGTGTCGATCTGCTCGTACACCCAGGCGTTGCGCTTGCCTTCGGGGATGATCAGGTTGGCCTGGCTGACCGGGTCGAGCATGAGGGAGACGGCGCTCTCCGCCGACATCTCCTTCTTCAGCGTGTAGGCGCCGGCCTGGATCGAGAGCCCCTTGGGGTTCTTGTTCTGGGCCGCGACGAAGGCGTCGACGCTCTTCACGACGCCGGCCTTCTTCAGGATGTTGCCGATGTCGCTGCCGAAGGCGCCCTTCGGGATCTCGACCTGGATCTCGCCGCTGCCGCCGCCCGCGAAGTCCGGGGCCTGGGCGGTCCGGCCCTGCCAGAACTGGTAGCCGAAGTAGCCGATGCCGCCGATGCCGCCGCCGAGGACCAGGGCGACGACGAGGCAGGCCACGCCGTTCTTGCCCTTGCGTTTCTTGGCCTTGCCGCGGCGCTCGCGGTCGTCGCCGCGGCGGCCCCGGCGCCCGGACGGCTCCTCGTCGTAGCCGTCGTAGCCGTCGTCGTACTCGTCGTCATGGCCGTCGTCGCGGCCGTCGCGCCCGGCCCGGTCGCCGCGGCGGCCCCGGTCGGCGCGGTCGTCCCGGTCGTCGCCGGTGAAGAAGGGGTGCGACTCCTCCGGCTCCTCCTCCACGGGGACCGGCTCGGGCTCCGGGCGCCGCCGCCGGCCGGGGGGCTGGGGCGGCGGGTACGCCTCGGGGGTGCCGTAGAGGTCGGGCTGCTGCCCGCCGTACGGATCGGCGGGCGGCGCCTGGTAGGCCATGGCCGCCTGCCCGGTCTCCCAGGTGGCGTCGTACGGCTGTGCGGGCTGGCCGGGCGTGTCGTAGCCCTGCTGCTGCCAGCCGGTCTGGTCGTACGCCTGGTCGTAGACCTGGTTGTGCGCCTGGTTCCCGTACCCCTGGGCGTGCGGGTCGGGGTAGCCCTGCTGCTGGTAGGCGGCCTGCTGCTGGTACGGGTCGGCCCCGTAGCCCTGGTGCTGCTGGGCGTACGGGTCCTGGTACCCCTGGCCGTCCTGGGCGTACGGCGTCGCCTGCTGCGGCTGCTGCGGGTGGTACTGCTGCTGGCCCTCCCACCCCTGGTCCCCGTACAGGGGGTCCGTGGGGTGCCACGGTTCGGGGCCCTGGCCCCGGCCATACTCAGTCATCGATCCCCAACCAGCCGCGAGGCTTCCGGACGATCCGCCTCTACGTAGTGCGGCAGCTGTTCGAACGCCGCCACATCGCGCGGAACGTTACCGTATCGCGATCAGATGATCGCTTCGACGCCCTCACCAGGAGGCCGACCCGATACCCGTTCGGACTCAAGGGCGTTCTGGAGGATGACCACGGCGGCGGCCTGGTCGATGACGGACCGCCCCTTCTTCGCCTTCACTCCGGAGGCCCGCAGCCCGTGGGTCGCGGTGACCGTGGTCATCCGCTCGTCGACCAGCCGGACCGGCACCGGGGCGATGCCCTTGGCCATCTCCCGCGCGAAGGCGCGGACCTTGGTCGCGGCCGGGCCCTCCCGCCCGCTGAGCGAGCGGGGCAGGCCCACGACGACCTCGATCGGCTCGTACTCCGCCACGATCTGGCGGAGCCGCCGGTGGGCGGCCGGGACGTCGCGTCCCGGCACGGTCTCCACCGGCGTGGCGAGGACCCCGTCGGGGTCGCACGAGGCGACCCCGATCCGGGCGTCCCCGACGTCGACGGCGATCCGCCGTCCTCGGCGCATCGTCACGCGGATTCCACGACCAGGCGCTCGACGGCGGCGATGGCCTCGCCGACGGCCTGCGGATTCTGGCCGCCGCCCTGGGCGACGTCCGGCTTGCCGCCGCCACCGCCGCCGAGGGTCTTGGCGGCCGTGCGAACCAGCTCGCCGGCCTTGAGGCCGCGCTCGCGGGCGGCCTCGTTGGTGGCGATGACCGTCAGCGGCTTGCCGCCCACCGTGGTGAAGAGGGCCACCACGGCCGGGCGGTCGGACGGGATGCGGCCGCGCACGTCGAGGACCAGCCGGCGCAGGTCGTCGGCGCCGGTGCCGTCCGGGACCTGCCCGGTGACGAGGGCGAGGCCGCGGATGTCGCGGGCGGAGTCGACCAGGCCGGCGGCGGCCTGGAGGACCTTCTCGGCGCGGAACTTCTCGATCTCCTTCTCGGCGTCCTTCAGCTTGCCGAGCATCGAGGAGATCTTCTCCGGCAGCTCCTCCGGGCGGCCCTTGACCAGCTCCTGGAGCTGGGCGACGACCGTGTGCTCCCGGGCGAGGAAGTGGTACGCGTCGACGCCGACGAGGGCCTCGATGCGGCGCACGCCGGAGCCGATGGAGGACTCGCCGAGCAGCTTCACCAGGCCGAGCTGGGCGGTGTTGTGCACGTGGGTGCCGCCGCACAGCTCCTTGGAGAAGTCGCCGATGGTGACGACGCGGACCTGCTCGCCGTACTTCTCGCCGAACTCGGCGATGGCGCCCTGGCGCTTGGCCTCGTCGATCGGCATGACCTCGGCGTGGACCTCCAGCTCGCGCGAGAGGACCTCGTTGATCTTCTGCTCGACGTCCATGAGGACGGTGCCGGGGACGGCGTTCGGCGAACCGAAGTCGAAGCGGAAGCGGCCGGGCTGGTTCTCGGAACCGGCCTGGGCGGCCGTCGGGCCGAGGGCGTCGCGCAGCGCCTGGTGGGTGAGGTGGGTGGCCGAGTGGGCGCGGGCGATGGCCCGGCGGCGGCGGACGTCGATGGCGGCGTAGGCGGTGGAGCCCACGGTCACCTCGCCGACCTGCACGGAGCCCTTGTGCACCGAGACGCCGGGGACCGGCTGCTGCACGTCGCGGACCTCGATGACGGCGCCGGAGTGCAGCTTGATGCGGCCCTGGTCGGCGATCTGGCCGCCGCCCTCGGCGTAGAAGGGGGTGCGGTCGAGGACGACCTCGACCTCGTCGCCCTCGGAGGCGGCCGGCGAGGGGACGCCGTTCACGAGCAGGCCGACGACCGTGGACTCGCCCTCGGTGTTGGTGTAGCCGGTGAACCGGGTGGCGCCGGAGGTGTCGGCGATCTCGCGGTAGGCGGAGACGTCGGCGTGGCCGGTCTTCTTGGCCTTGGCGTCGGCCTTGGCCCGGTCCCGCTGCTCCTGCATCAGGCGGCGGAAGCCGGTCTCGTCCACGGACAGCCCCTGCTCGGCGGCCATCTCCAGGGTGAGGTCGATCGGGAAGCCCCAGGTGTCGTGGAGCAGGAAGGCCTTCTCGCCGGCGAGGACCGTGCCGCCGGCGGCCTTGGTCTCGGTGACGGCGGTGTCGAGGATGTTGGTGCCGCCCTTGAGGGCCTTGAGGAACGCGGCCTCCTCGGCGAGGGCGACCGTCTCGATGCGCTTGCGGTCGGTCTCCAGCTCCGGGTACTGCTCGCCCATGGTCGTGATGACCGTGTCGACGAGCTCGCCGACGACCGGGCCGGTGGCGCCGAGCAGGCGCATGTTGCGGACGGCGCGGCGCATGATGCGGCGGAGCACGTAGCCGCGGCCCTCGTTGCCCGGGGTGACGCCGTCGCCGATGAGCATGACCGAGGTGCGCATGTGGTCGGCGACCACGCGCAGCGAGACGTCCGAGTCGTGGGTCTTGCCGTAGGAGACGCCGGTCAGCTCGGTGGCCTTGTCGATGACGACCTTGAGGGTGTCCGTCTCGTACATGTTCTGGACGCCCTGGAGGATCATCGCCAGGCGCTCCAGGCCGAGGCCCGTGTCGATGTTCTTGGCGGGCAGGTCGCCGAGGATCGGGAAGTCGTCCTTGCCGGAGCCCTCGCCGCGCTCGTACTGCATGAAGACCAGGTTCCAGATCTCCACGTACCGCTCGTCGTTGACGGCCGGGCCGCCCTCGACGCCGAAGTCGGGGCCGCGGTCGTAGTTGATCTCGGAGCAGGGGCCGCAGGGGCCGGGGACGCCCATCGACCAGAAGTTCGGGCCCATGCCCAGGCGCTGGATGCGCTCGGCCGGGACGCCGACGACGTCGCGCCAGATGCGCTCGGCCTCGTCGTCCTGCTCGTAGACGGTGATCCAGAGCTTCTCCGGCTCCAGCCCGTAGCCGCCGTGCTCCACCGGGGTGGTCAGCAGCTCCCAGGCGAGCTTGATGGCGCCTTCCTTGAAGTAGTCGCCGAAGGAGAAGTTGCCGCACATCTGGAAGAACGTGCCGTGGCGGGTGGTCTTGCCGACCTCTTCGATGTCGGGGGTGCGCACGCACTTCTGCACGCTGGAGGCGCGCGTGAACGGCGGCTTGACCTCGCCCAGGAAGTAGGGCTTGAAGGGCACCATGCCCGCAGGGACGAGCAGCAGAGTCGGGTCGTCCGCGATGAGCGACGCCGAAGGGACGACGGTGTGACCGCGCTCCTCGAAGAAGCTCAGCCAGCGGCGGCGGATTTCAGCCGACTCCATCAGTGGTCCTCATTCCGGTTGTACGAGATCGTGCGTGACGAAAACGTGGTCGTGGTCTGGTGCGGGGCGGGGCCGAGGGCGGTCCTGCCCCGGGGGTCCGGGAGCTCGCGGCCCTCGGGGGGCGCCGCTTCGAGGCCGAGGGCCTCGCCCAGCTCGGCCTCCCGCTGGGCCATGCCCGCCCTCACGTCGAGGGCGAAGTCCTTGAGCCGGTGACCCGCCTCGACCGCCTTGTTCGCCGCCTGCGCGGCGAGGCTCTCGGGGGTCAGCTGCTGGATCTTGCGGTGGACCTTGGTGGTGGCCCAGACGCCGGCGGCTGCGCCGGCCGTGAACCAGAACGTGCGGCGGAACATCTCGGCTCAGCCCTTCTGCTTCCGGCGCCGTGCGGAGGACACGGTACGGCCGACGATCACGGTACGGCGCCCGGTGGCGGGCGGTGCCTCCGCGCGGTCCCGGCCCAGCGCCCGGCGGACCCCGTAGCCGAAGGCGGCGACCTTGACGAGCGGGCCGCCGAAGGTGGAGGCGACGGTCGTCGAGAGCGCGGAGGCGTTGGCGGTGACCTCCTGGACGTCGGAGGCGATGGCGTCGACCCGGTCGAGCTGGGTCTGCGCCGAGCGGACGGTCGCCGACGCGTCGGCGAGCAGGGGAACGGCCTGCTCGGTCACGTCCGCCACCAGCTTGGTGGTCGCCCGGAGCGTCTGCGCCAGCCTCGCCAGCACCACGGCGAGGAAGGAGACGAGGATCGCCCAGAACACGGCCACCAGGATCCCGGCAACCTCTCCACCGGTCACTCCGCACCGCTCTCCGCAGCCGTGGCTGCCATCAGGGGTTCCGCACACAGAAAAGTAGTCCTCCGACCCTATCGCGCCCGGACTCTCGCGCCGTACCGCATTACCGTCCGCGGGACCGGGAGTCGTCCGCCCGGTTTGTACGCGGAGCAGCCGGATGAGTACGCTCCGTGTCCCATGCGACGCAGCAATCTTCCGGCGGAGCTCACCCGCTTCGTGGGCCGGAGCGGCGAGCGGGCCGAACTGGCCGCGCTCCTGGCGGAGTCCCGTCTCGTCACCGTCCTCGGGGTCGGCGGGGTGGGCAAGACCCGGCTGGTCCTGAAGGCCGCCGCCACCGCGCAGAAACGCTCCGCCGACGAGGTACGGCTCGCGGAGCTGGCGCCGCTGCGCGATCCGGCCCTGGTCGAGCATGCCCTCGCCGAGGCCCTCGGCCTGACCGACCACACCCTCCGGCCGCCCTCCGAGGTCCTGGCCGAGCACCTCTCCGGGCGCCGGCTGCTGCTGGTCCTCGACGGCTTCGAGCACCTGGTGGAGACCGTCGCCCCGCTGGTCGGCGCGCTCCTCGCGGCGGCCCCCGGGCTGACCGTGCTGGCCGCCGGGCGGCGGCCGCTGCGGCTGCCGGGCGAGGCCGTGCTGCGGCTGGCGCCGATGGCCGAGGAGGACGCGCTGGCGCTGCTCGCCGACCGGGCCGCCCGCTCCGGCGCGCCCGCCGTCGCGGCGGACGGGGCGGCGCGGGAGCTGTGCCGGCGGCTCGACCGGATCCCGCTCGCGCTCGAACTGGCCGCCGGGCGGCTGCCCCTGCTCTCGGTGGAGCAGCTCCTCGCCCGGCTCGACGACCGCTTCCGGCTGCTCGGCGACGGCGGGCCGGGGGTGCTCCCCCGGCACCGGACGCTGCGCACCGCGATCGGCTGGAGCCACGAGCTGTGCACGCCCGGCGAGCGGCTGCTGTGGGCGCGGCTCTCGGTCTTCGCCGGTTCCTTCGACCTGGAGGCGGCCGAGTACGTGTGCGGGGGCTCCGGGCTGGCGCCGGAGGAGGTCCTCGACCTGCTGGGCGGACTCCTCGCGCAGTCGCTGGTGGTCCGGGAGGACACGGCGGCGGGCCCGGGGTACCGGATGCTGGACACGGTGTCCGCGTACGGGGCGGAGTGGCTGGCGGCGCTCGGGGACACCGAACGGCTGCGGCGGCGGCACCGCGACTGGTACACGGGGCTCGCCACCTGGTGCGAGCTGGAGTGGTTCAGTCCCCGGCAGGCGGAGGTGGCGGCCCGGACGGAGGCGGCGCTGCCGAACCTGCGGGCCGCGCTCGACCTCTCGCTGGAGCTGCCGGAGGACGCGCACCTGGCCCAGCACCTGGCGGGCACCCTGTGGTTCGCGTGGGTGGGCTGCGGGCGGCTCTCCGAGGGGCGGCACTGGCTGGACCGGGCGCTGGCGCTGGAGTCGGGGCACGAGGAGGCCCGGCTGAAGGCGCTGTGGGTGCTGGGCTACGTGGCGATCCTGCAGGGCGACGCCGCGGCGGCGGTGGCCGCGCTGCACACCTGCCGGGAGCGGGCGCGGGCCGTGGAGAACCCGCTGGCGGAGGCGTACGCGACGCACCGGATGGGGTGTCTGGCGCTGCTCACGGACGACTTCCCGCGCGCGGAGGAGCTGCTCGGCCGGGCCCTGGAGGGCTACCGGGAGCTGGGCGAGCTGAACAGCAATGTGCTGATGGCCCGGGTGGAGCTGGCGATGGCGCGGGCCTTCCGGGGCGACCTGGACGGGGCGGTGGCGATCTGCCGGGAGGTGCGGGAGGTCTGCGAGGAGCGCGGGGAGCGCTGGTCGCGGGCGTACGCGCTGTACGTGCTGGCGTACGCGGCCTGGACCCGGGGCGCGCTGGCCCGGGCGCGGGAGCTGCTGGTGGAGTGCCTGGCCGTCGACCACCTCTTCCGCGATCTGGTGGGGGTGGTGCTGGCGGTGGAGCTGCTGGCGCTGGTGACGGTCGACGAGGGCGATCCGGTGGAGGCGGCGGTGCTCCAGGGCGCGGCGCTGGCGGCCTGGGACGCGGTGGGGGTGCGGTCCTTCGGCTCGGGTTCCTTCGAGGGGCCCCGGGTGCTGTGCGCGGGGCGGGCCGTGGAGGCGCTGGGGGCGGCGGGGTACGAGGAGGCGTTCCTGCTCGGGCGGGGGCTGCCGCTGGACGAGGCGGTGGAGCGGGCGCTGGCCGGCGGGCGGGCGGCGGGCCGGGCTCCGGCGGCGCCGAGGCCGTTCCGCACGGCGCGGCGGCCGGTGGTGCCGGGAACGCGGAAGCCCGCCGGCTCCCCCACCGCGGCGGGCGGGGAGACGGCGGGCTGAGGCACCGCGGAGGCGGGTCCTACGGCCGGCGCCGGATCAGCGGGCGTAGTACTCGACGACCAGCTGCTCGTCGCAGATGACCGGGATCTCCTTGCGGTTCGGCTCGCGGTCCAGGCGGAAGGCCAGGGCCTTCAGGTTGACCTGGAGGTAGCGCGGGGTCTCGCCGTCGGGGGCGAAGCCGCCCTCGCGGGAGACCTGGAACAGGGTCTTGTCGCGCGACTTCTCGCGGACCATCACGACGTCGTCGGGACGGACGCGGAAGGACGGCTTGTCGACCTTGCCGCCGTTGACCTGGATGTGGCCGTGGACGACCATCTGACGGGCCTGGTAGATGGTGCGGGCGATGCCCGAACGCAGGACCAGGGCGTCGAGACGGCGCTCGAGCTCGACGACCAGCGCCTCGCCCGTCTTGCCCTCGGCCTTCTTGGCGCGGTCGTAGGCGCGCGCCATCTGGCGCTCGCTGATGTCGTACTGGGCACGCAGACGCTGCTTCTCGAGCAGACGGACCTTGTAGTCCGAGTTCTGCTTGCGGCCGCGGCCGTGCTCGCCCGGCGGGTAGGGACGGGCCTCGAAGTACTTGACGGCCTTCGGCGTCAGCGCGATGCCGAGGGCACGCGACTTCTTGACCTTGGGGCGGGCCTGGTTCGTCATGAACCAACCTCTCTATCTGTACGAATACGGCTTCACCAGGGTTAGGGGAGGTCGCAATCCGCAGCCGGGAAAACCCGTCCGGTCCCGAGGGACCCGTCGGGCAGCCGCTTCCCGGTCTGGGCACGTACGTGCAGCACGCGAACGACCCACCGCCGTTCCCGGGAATCCGGGGGGTGGTGGGTGGCACGCGACACCTTCGAAGGTGCGCGACGCTCCTGGAGTTCCGGCCCGGGGGCCGGGGCTCCGGCTGACTGTCCCGCTCTGGTGGCGCCGACCGGGGTCGGACACGGGACGCAGCTGTCCCGGCCAGTGTACCGGCTCCCGCCGGGTGCCCGTGCCCGGGGGCGGGCGGCGGCCGGGAGGGGCGGATCAGCCGCCCTCGCCGCGCAGCCGCTCGCGGACCTTCTCCGCCACGTCCGCGTAGCGCGCCTCGGCGCCGTAGCGGGTGGGCTCGTAGTACCGCCGGCCGTGCAGGGCGTCGGGGGCGTACTGCTGGGCGGCGATCGCGCCGGGCACGTCGTGCGGGTAGACGTACCCCTGGGCGTGGCCGAGCTTGGCGGCGCCCTTGTAGTGGCCGTCGCGCAGATGGGCCGGGACCGGTCCGGCCAGGCCGTTCCGCACGTCCTCGCGGGCGGCGAAGATCGCGTTGGTCGCCGCGTTCGACTTGGGGGCGAGGGCGAGGGCGATGGTGGCGTGGCTGAGGGTGAGGGCGGCCTCGGGGAAGCCGATCATGGCGACGGCCTGGGCGGCTGCGACCGCGAGCGGCAGCGCCTGCGGGTCGGCGAGGCCGATGTCCTCGCTGGCGGAGATCATCAGGCGGCGGGCGATGAAGCGGGGGTCCTCCCCCGCCTCGATCATGCGGGCCAGGTAGTGCAGGGCCGCGTCGACGTCGGAGCCGCGGATCGACTTGATGAGGGCGCTGGCGACGTCGTAGTGCTGGTCGCCGTCCCGGTCGTACGTCACGGCGGCCCGGTCGACGGTCTCCTCGACGGTCTCCAGGGTGATCTCCGGCTCGCCCTTGGCGAGGGCGCCGCCGGCCGCCGCCTCCAGGGCGGTGAGGGCCCGCCGGGCGTCGCCGCCGGCGACGCGGAGCAGGTGGGCGCGGGCGTCTCCGGCGAGGGAGACGGCACCGCCGAGGCCGCGCTCCTCGGCGAGGGCCCGGTCCATGAGGCCGCTCAGGTCCTCGTCGGTGAGGGACTCCAGGGTGAGGAGCAGCGAGCGGGAGAGGAGCGGGGAGATCACCGAGAAGTAGGGGTTCTCGGTGGTGGCGGCGATGAGGGTGACCCAGCGGTTCTCCACGGCGGGCAGGAGGGAGTCCTGCTGGGCCTTGGAGAAGCGGTGGATCTCGTCGAGGAAGAGGACGGTCTCCTTGCCGTAGCCGCCGGAGGCGCGCCGGGCGCCGTCGATGACGGCCCGGACCTCCTTGACGCCCGCGGTGATCGCGGAGAGTTCCACGAAGCGCTTGTCGGTGGCCTTGGAGACCACGTACGCCAGGGTGGTCTTGCCGATGCCGGGGGGTCCCCAGAGGATCACCGAGGAGGCGCCGGCCGGGCCGCCGCCCTCCCCGACCAGCCGCCGCAGCGGCGAGCCAGGCTTGAGGAGGTGGCGCTGGCCCACCACCTCGTCGAGGGTGCGGGGACGCATCCGGACCGCCAGCGGGCTGGCGGCCGAGTCCTTCTCCTGGCGGTCTTCGGCGGCTGCGGTAAAGAGGTCGGGCTCCACGTCCATGAAGCCTAGGTCACGCCGCCGACAGTGCGGGCGGGCGTGGTCAGCCGGTCCAGAAGTCCCACCAGCGGGTGAGGATCAGCATGCCGATGATGCCGATGTGCAGGACCGGCAGGATCCAGGTGAACTCGGCGAAGAAGGTCCGCAGGCCGGCGGGGGCGGGCAGGACGCCGGTGCGGACGTTGTGGGAGGTGACGTACCAGAACATGACGATCGTCGCGGTCCAGGCGAGGCAGCACCACAGGCAGAGCGAGTTGATCTCGTACAGGGACTGCTGCATGAGCCAGGTGCAGAAGCCGACGCCGAAGAGGGTGCCGGCGTTGAGCCCGAGCCAGTACCAGCGGCGGTAGCGGGCGCCAGCGAGGAGGGCGACGCCGATGGCGACCACCATGCCGTAGGTGACCAGGCCGAGCATGGGGTTGGGGAAGCCGAAGACCGACGCCTGCTCGCTCTTCATGATGTTGCCGCAGGACACGATGGGGTTGAGGCTGCACCCGGGGACGAAGTTCGGGTCCTCCAGGAGCTTGAACTTGTCGAGGGTGATGACCCAGGCGGCGAGGAGTCCCGCCGCGCCGGTGATCACCAGGAGCCAGGCGAGGCCCCGGCTCGCGCCGATCGTCCCCGCCGTGTCCGTGTCGGCCTTCGTCATGCCCGCCGCCTCTTCCCTCGTCCGCCGGCCTTGTGGCCATGGTCATTCTGCAACAAGGGGTATACGGTCGTCCGTTCGCCGGACATAAGGGCCGGAGGACCCCCTCGCGCGGCCGGAGGTCCCGCCGGGATGCGGGAAGGGCCCGGCCGCGCGGGGCGGCCGGGCCCTCCCGGGGTGGTGCGGGGCTTCCCCGTCAGCCGAGGATCGCGCGGACGGCGTCCAGGAGCGCGTCCGGGGCGACCGGGCGCTGCTCGCCGGACTCCATGTCCTTGACCTGGATCACGCCCTCGGCGAGGTCGCGCTCGCCTGCGACGAGGGCGATGCGGGCGCCCGAGCGGTTGGCGTCCTTCATGGAGCCCTTGAGGCCCTTGCCGCCGAAGGAGAAGTCGGTGGCGATGCCGGCCCGGCGCAGCTCGGTGACCTTGCCGAAGAGGAGCCGGCGGGCCTCCTCGCCGATCGCCACGGCGAAGACGCTGGTGGCGGCGGGGAGGTCCAGCTCGACGCCCTCCGCCTCCAGGGCGAGGACGGTGCGGTCGACGCCGAGGGCCCAGCCGACGGACGGCAGCGCGGGGCCGCCGATCATCTCGGAGAGGCCGTCGTAGCGGCCGCCGCCGCCCACCGCGGACTGGGCGCCGAGACCGTCGTGGACGAACTCGAAGGTGGTCCGGGTGTAGTAGTCGAGGCCGCGGACCAGCTTGAGGTCGTCCTCGAAGACCACGCCGGCGGCGGTGATCAGCGCGCGGACCTCCTCGTGGTACGCCTTGCAGGCGTCGCACAGGTAGTCGCGCAGCAGCGGCGCGTCGACGAGCTGCTTCCGCACGTCGGGGCGCTTGTCGTCGAGGACCCGCAGCGGGTTGATCTCGGCGCGGCGCAGGGTCTCCTCGTCGAGGTCGAGGCCGCGCAGGAAGGTCTGCAGGGCCTCGCGGTAGACGGGGCGGCACTCCTTGTCGCCGAGCGAGTTCAGCAGGATGCGGTACTGGCGCAGGCCGAGGGAGCGGTACGCCTGGTCGGCCAGGATGATCAGCTCGGCGTCGAGCGCCGGGTCCTCGGCGCCGATCGCCTCGGCGCCGACCTGCGAGAAGTGGCGGTAGCGGCCGGCCTGGGCGCGCTCGTAGCGGTAGTAGGAGCCGGAGTACCAGAGCTTGACCGGCAGGTTGCCCTGCTTGTGCAGGTTGGCCTGGAGGGCCGCGCGCAGCACGGAGGCGGTGCCCTCGGGGCGCAGGGCGAGCTGGTCGCCGCCCTTCGTGGTGAGCGTGTACATCTCCTTGGTGACGATGTCGGTGGACTCGCCGACGCCGCGGGCGAAGAGGTTCACGTCCTCGAAGCCGGGGGTCTCGACGTAGCCGTATCCGGCGCTCCTCGCCTGGGCGGAGATGGCGTCGCGGACCGCCAGGAAGACGGCGGAGCGCGGGGGGATCAGGTCGTACGTGCCCTTGGGGGCCTGAAAGGTGCTCACGGAGGTTCTCGTCACATTCCTCGTCGGGGAGCGTCCGTGCTCCCGGGGCCGGAGGCCACCTGCCGCAGATACGGGTTGGTGGCGCGCTCCTGGCCGATGGTCGTCTGGGGACCGTGCCCCGACAGGACGACGGTCGAGTTGTCGAGCGGCAGGACCACGCGGGTCAGCGATTCGAGCATCTCGTCCATGTCCCCGCCGGGCAGGTCGGTGCGTCCGATGGAGCCGGCGAACAGCAGGTCGCCGGAGAAGAACACGGAGGGGACCTCCGTGGTCTCCGGCGTCCGGAAGGTCACCGACCCCTTGGTATGACCGGGCGCGTGCGCGACGGTGAGGTCGAGGCCGGCGAGCTTCAGCGCGGCCCCGTCGGTGAGCTCGTGCACGTCGTCCGGCTCGCCCACGGTCAGCTCGCCCATGAGCGGCATCCCGATGGAGCGGCCGAGGGCCTTCTCCGGGTCGCTCATCATGTACCGGTCGGCGGGGTGGATCCACGCGGGTACGTCATGGGCGCCGCAGACGGGCACGACGGAGGCGACGTGGTCGATGTGGCCGTGGGTGAGGACCACGGCGACGGGCTTGAGCCGATGCTTCTTCAGCGTCTCCTCGACCCCTCGGGCGGCCTGGTGGCCCGGGTCGACGATGACGCACTCCTCGCCTGCGGCGGGGGCGACCACGTAGCAGTTGGTGCCCCAGGCCCCGGCGGGGAACCCGGCAATCAGCACGATCGTCCTTCTGTCTCGTCCGGCAGTGGGCTGCGACGGTGTGGAATGCAGCAGATCAGAGCCTACCGGCGGTGCGTATTCCACAGCCAACCCGTATACGGTACGGGCACATCCGGCCAGGACAGGAACACACGACCGACAAGGAGCGGACCCGGTGGTCACCAGCGATCAGCGGCGGCGGCAGCTCGCCAGGGACAAGTACGCACGGCAGCAGCAGCGGCGGGCCGATGCCCGGCGCAGGTCCAAGCGCCGCACCATCGCGATCGCGGGCTCCCTCGCGGTGCTCCTCGCCGCCGGCGGCGCGGTGTACGGGTCGATGAAGCTCTTCGGCGACGACGCGAAGGCCCCGGAGGCGAAGGTCGAGACGGGCGAGCCGAAGATGTCGATCGACGCCGGGGCGGCGTACGCGATGGTCCTGAAGACCAACGAGGGCGATGTGACGGTCGCCATGGACGCGAAGAAGACGCCGCGCACGGTGAACTCCTTCAAGAGCCTCGCCGACAAGGGCTACTTCGACGGCACCAAGTGCCACCGGCTCACCACCTCGGGGATCTTCGTCCTCCAGTGCGGCGACCCGGAGGGCACCGGCACCGGCGGCCCCGGCTACACCATCCCGGACGAGAACCTCGACGGCCTGGGCAAGCCCGCCGCCGACGGCTCGGTCACGTACAAGGCGGGCACGGTCGCCATGGCGAACACCGGCCAGCCGGGCACCGGCGGCTCGCAGTTCTTCCTGGTCTACAAGGACTCGAAGCTGCCGCCGCAGTACACCCCCTTCGGCACCATGGACGCGGCCGGTCTGGCCGCCGTGCAGAAGGTCGGCGCGGCGGGCGTCGCGGGCGGCCAGGGCGACGGCGCCCCCAAGAAGCCGGTCACGCTGGAGAAGGTGACCGTCTCCGAGAAGTGACGCCCGGCGGGGCCTTGGGGCGGCGGTCCGGCGTCCGCACGCGCGTGACCGTGGAATTTCGGTCGCGCTGAGTGCGGACAGCCGGGCCGCCGTTCGCCTAGATTGGCGTTGTGCAGTGCGGCCCGATCCGTCGGCCGCGCGGCGGAAGGCGGGCGAGGCCCGCCCAGGAACTGTGGACGATGCCCCGGGGGTCACCACCCGACGAGGGCATCATGGTGAGGAGGCGCTGTGAGCAGCGACCCGTGGGGCCGCGTCGACGAGACCGGCACCGTGTACGTGCGGACGGCCGAGGGTGAGAAGGTCGTCGGATCCTGGCAGGCGGGCACCCCTGAGGAGGCGCTGGCCTACTTCGAGCGCAAGTACGAGGGCCTGGTGGTCGAGATCGGCCTCCTCGAGAAGCGGGTGAAGACCACCGACCTCTCGGCGAAGGACGCCCAGACGGCGATCGAGCACATCCGGCAGCAGGTCGACGAGCACCACGCCGTCGGCGACCTCGCCGCGCTCGCCGCCCGGCTGGACAAGCTGACCGAGTCGGTGGAGTCGCGCCGCGAGGAGCGCAAGGTACAGAAGGCCAAGCAGGCCGACGAGGCCCGCTCCGCCAAGGAGGCCCTGGTCACCGAGGCCGAGGAGCTGGCGCAGAGCGAGCAGTGGCGGGCGGCCGGCGAGCGGCTGCGGGCCCTGGTGGACATCTGGAAGGGCCTGCCCCGGCTCGACCGCAAGTCCGACGACGAGCTGTGGCACCGCTTCTCGCACGCCCGCTCCGTCTTCTCCAAGCGCCGCAAGGGCCACTTCGCCCAGCTCGACGCGCAGCGCGAGGACGCCCGGAAGGCCAAGGAGCGCCTGGTCGCCGAGGCCGAGTCGCTGTCGAACTCCACCGACTGGGGGACGACCGCGGCCCGCTACCGCGAGCTGATGGCGGACTGGAAGGCGGCCGGCCGGGCGCAGCGCGAGCACGAGGACGACCTGTGGAACCGCTTCCGCGGCGCCCAGGATGTCTTCTTCGCGGCCCGTTCCGGGGTCTTCGCCGAGCGGGACGCGGAGCAGACCGACAACCTCCGGCTGAAGGAGGAGCTCGCCACCGAGGCCGAGAAGCTGGTGCCGGTGACGGACCTGAAGGCCGCCCGTGCCGCCTTCCGGGGCGTCAACGAGCGCTGGGAGGCCATCGGCCACGTGCCGCGCGACGCCCGCCCGAAGGTGGAGGGCCGGATGCAGGCGGTGGAGCGGGCGATCCAGGAGGCCGAGGAGGCCGAGTGGCGCCGGACGAACCCGGAGGCGCGCGCGCGTGCCGCGGGTCTGACCGGGCAGCTCCAGGACGCGGTCGAGAAGCTGCGCAAGCAGATCGACGCGGCCCGCGCGGCGGGCAACGACGCCAAGGCCGACAAGCTCTCCAGGGAGCTGGAGGGCCGCCAGGCCCTGCTCGACCAGGCGCTGAAGGGCCTGGAGGAGTTCGGCGGCTGATCCCGCCGGCCCGAGAGCCGTACGAGAAGGGCCCCCGGCGCGTGCCGGGGGCCCTTCCTCGTGTCCGTACGGCTACGGCCGCCGGGCGCTGGTCACGCGGTAGACGTCGTACACGCCCTCGACGCCCCGGACCGCCTTGAGGACGTGCCCGAGGTGCTTGGGGTCGCCCATCTCGAAGGTGAAGCGGGAGGTGGCCACCCGGTCCCGGGAGGTCTGGACGGCCGCCGAGAGGATGTTGACGTGCTGGTCCGAGAGGACCCGGGTGACGTCGGAGAGGAGTCGGGAGCGGTCCAGTGCCTCGACCTGGATGGCGACCAGGAAGACGGAGGACTGGGTGGGGGCCCACTCGACCTCCAGGATGCGCTCCGGCTCGCGGGAGAGCGAGTCCACGTTGACGCAGTCGCTGCGGTGGACGGAGACGCCGCTGCCCCGGGTGACGAAGCCGATGATCGGGTCGCCGGGCACCGGGGTGCAGCAGCGGGCCAGCTTGACCCAGACGTCGTCGACGCCCTTGACGACCACGCCGGGGTCGGCGTTGGAGCGGCGCTTGGAGCGGCCGCGGGCGGGCGGGGCGACCTCCTCGATGTCCTCGGTGGCGGCCTCCTCGCCGCCGAGCGCCTGCACCAGCTTCTGCACGATGGACTGGGCGGTGACGTGGCCCTCGCCGATCGCCGCGTACAGCGAGGAGATGTCGGTGTAGCGCAGTTCGTGGGCGAGGGTGACGAGGGAGTCGCCGGTGAGGATCCGCTGGATCGGCAGGTTCTGCTTGCGCATGGCCCGCGCGATGGCGTCCTTGCCCTGCTCGATGGCCTCGTCGCGGCGCTCCTTGGAGAACCAGGCGCGGATCTTGTTGCGGGCGCGCGGCGACTTGACGAAGCCGAGCCAGTCGCGGGAGGGTCCGGCGCCGGCCGCCTTGGAGGTGAAGACCTCCACCAGGTCGCCGTTGTCGAGGGTGGATTCGAGCGGCACCAGCCGCCCGTTCACCCGCGCTCCTATCGTGCGGTGACCGACCTCGGTGTGGACGGCGTACGAGAAGTCGACGGGGGTGGCGCCGGCGGGCAGCGCGATGACGTCGCCCTTGGGGGTGAAGACGAAGACCTCGTTGCGGGAGAGGTCGAAGCGGAGGGACTCCAGGAACTCGCCCGGGTCCTCGGTCTCCTTCTGCCAGTCGAGGAGCTGGCGCAGCCACGCCATGTCGTTGAGGTGGTCGTCCTTGCCCGCGCCCTTGGGGACGTCGGTGCGGACCTTGGAGGCGCCGGCGACGGCCTCCTGCTTGTACTTCCAGTGCGCGGCGATGCCGTACTCGGCGCGGCGGTGCATGTCGAAGGTCCGGATCTGGAGCTCGACCGGCTTGCCGTTGGGTCCGATGACCGTCGTGTGGAGCGACTGGTACATGTTGAACTTCGGCATCGCGATGTAGTCCTTGAACCGGCCGGGGACCGGGTTCCATCGCGCGTGGACGGTGCCGAGGGCCGCGTAGCAGTCGCGGACGGTGTCCACGAGGACGCGGATGCCGACCAGGTCGTAGATCTCCGCGAAGTCCCGGCCGCGGACGATCATCTTCTGGTAGACGCTGTAGTAGTGCTTGGGGCGGCCGGTGACGGTGGCCTTGATGCGGGCGGCGCGCAGGTCGGTCTGGACCTCGTCGGTCACTATGGCGAGGTACTCGTCCCGCTTGGGGGCGCGCTCGGCGACGAGGCGGACGATCTCGTCGTACATCTTGGGGTAGAGGATCGCGAAGGCGAGGTCCTCCAGCTCCCACTTGATGGTGTTCATGCCCAGCCGGTGGGCGAGCGGGGCGTAGATCTCCAGGGTCTCGCGGGCCTTCTTCTCCTGCTTCTCCCGCTTGAGGTAGCGCATGGTGCGCATGTTGTGCAGGCGGTCGGCGAGCTTGATGACCAGGACGCGCGGGTCCTTGGCCATGGCGACGACCATCTTGCGGACGGTCTCGGCCTGGGCGGCCTCGCCGAACTTGACCTTGTCGAGCTTGGTGACGCCGTCGACGAGGAGGGCGACCTGGTCGCCGAAGTCGCGGCGGAGGGTGTCGAGGCCGTACTCGGTGTCCTCGACGGTGTCGTGCAGGAGGCCGGCCATCAGGGTCGCCGGGTCCATGCCGAGCTCGGCGAGGATGGTGGTCACCGCGAGGGGGTGGGTGATGTACGGGTCGCCGCTCTTGCGCTTCTGGCCCCGGTGCCAGCGCTCGGCGACCTGGTAGGCGCGCTCGATCTGGCGGAGCGTGGCCGTCTCGATCTTCGGGTCGTTGGAGCGGACGATCCGCAGGAGCGGTTCGAGGACCGGGTTGTACGGCGACGAGCGCTGCACGCCGAGCCGGGCGAGGCGGGCGCGGACCCGGTTGGAGGAGCCGCCGGAGCGGGAGGGGGCCGGTGCGGGAGCGGGCGCGGCGGGCTTCGGCCTGTTCTCCGCGGGCTGGTTCTGGGGCGTGCCGGTCCCCGGCGCGGCCTTGTCGGCCTTCGGGTCGGGCTGCGCGGCGGAGAGTGACTGGGCCTCGTCTGGCAAAGAGCGCTCCTCTGGGGGTCCCCCCGGACGCGGTCGAGGGGGGAGGGTTCCGGGTCCCCCGGTCAGGCCCGGAAGGGCCATCGTATCGAGCCATGCCCCGCCGTGCTCACGGACCCGGGTGGCGGGAGGAGGTCGCGGCCCGTCGCCGCGGCTCCGCGACGGCCCCCCACCGGGGGCATAACGGGGCAAACGCCAGGGGTGCCCCGGGAATTCCCGGGGCGCCCCTGGCCGGAACACGATGGTCGGAGCGGCCGGACCGCGCCGGCCCGGCGGCTCCGAACGCGACGGGCCCGGGACCGTGGTGGTCCCGGGCCCGGTGGTGCCGGTCCGGCGCGGTCTCAGACCGTGATGAGCGAGGTGAGCGGGGCGCCCTCGAGGGCGGGCTCCAGCCGGGCGCGGCCCGGCAGGAAGCCCAGCTCCATGAGGACCGCGACGCCCGCGACCTCGGCGCCCGCGCGCCGGATCAGCTCGACGGACGCCTCGGCGGTGCCGCCGGTGGCGAGGACGTCGTCGATGACCATGACGCGGTCGCCCGCGGCCAGGTCCTCGGCGTGCACCTCGATCTCGGCGGTGCCGTACTCCAGCTCGTACGCCTGCCGGAGGGTGGCTCCGGGGAGCTTGCCGGCCTTGCGGACCGGGATGAAGCCCAGGCCCGCGCGGACGGCGACCGGCGCGGCGAGGATGAAGCCGCGGGCCTCCAGTCCGACGATCTTCGTCGCGCCGTGCGCGGAGCACAGCCCGGCGAGGAGGTCGGTGAGCGCGGTGAACGCCTCCGGGTCCGCGAGGAGCGGGGTGATGTCCTTGAACAGCACGCCCGGCTTCGGGTAGTCGGGGACGTCCCGGATCCGGCTGAGCAGCAGGCCGGTCACGTCCTGGGACCCGGTGGCGGTCATCGCTGGTTCTCCTCGGCGCGGCCCCGGCGGGCGCCGCGCGGGCCGACGACGGCGGCCTCGGCGGCCTCGTCCAGGACGTCCTCGCCGCGCGCGGCGGCGGAGGCCCGCTTGGCGAGGATCCGCTTCCGCAGGGCCTTCACGGCCGGCTCGCGCTCCTTGAGGTCGGCGACGAGCGGGGTGGCGATGAAGATCGAGGAGTAGGCACCGGCGGCCAGACCCACGAAGAGGGAGAGCGAGATGTCGTTCAGCATGCCGGCGCCGAGGACGCCGCCGCCGATGAAGAGCAGGCCCGCGACCGGCAGCAGCGCCACGACGGTGGTGTTGATGGAGCGGACCAGGGTGCCGTTGATGGAGCGGTTGGCCAGCTCGCTGTAGGTGAAGCGGGTCTGCTTCGTGATGTCCTTCGTCGACTCCTTGAGGGAGTCGAAGACGACCACGGTGTCGTACAGCGAGTAACCGAGGATGGTCAGCAGGCCGATGACCGTACCGACGGTGACCTCGAAGCCGACCAGCGAGTAGACGCCGACGGTGATGGTGAGGTCGTGGATGAGCGCGATCAGCGCCGCGACGGCCATTCTCCATTCGAAGGCGATGGCCAGGTAGATCACCACGAGGACCATGAAGACGCCGAGGCCGGTCCACGCCTTGTTGGCGATCTGCTCGCCCCAGCTGGGGCCGACCAGCTCGGCGGCGATCTTCTCCTCGGGGACGCCGAGGTCCTTGGCCAGGTCGGAGCGGACCTGGTCGGACTTCTCGGTGTCGAGGGCGGCGACCTGGATGCGCAGGGAGCCGTTGCCGAGCTGCTGGACGATCGCGTCGTGGCCGGAGGCCTCTTCCGCGTACTCCTGCGCCTGGCTGACCGAGACGTCGGTCTTCGGGGTGGTGAAGACGGCGCCGCCCTGGAACTCGATGCCCATGTTGATGCCGCGGACGGCGAGGGCGACGATGGCGGTGATGGTGATCAGGACGGAGAGGCCGTACCAGATCTTGCGGTTCCCGATGAAGTCGTAGCCGACCTCACCTCGGTGGAGCCGGGCGCCGAGATCTCCGAGCTTCGACATCTCACGCCTCCTTCGGTTCGACGGTGGCGGGGGCGGTGCGGCGGGTGCGGCGCAGCGGCGGCTTGGCGCCGAGGCGCTTGGGGTCCAGGCCGGACCACGGGTGGCCGTTGCCGAAGAACTTGGTGCGGGCGAGGAGCGTCATCACCGGCTTGGTGAAGAGGAAGACCACGACGATGTCGAGCAGGGTGGTGAGGCCGAGCGTGAACGCGAAGCCCTGGACCTTGCCGACGGTGACGATGAAGAGGACCGCCGCGGCGAGGAACGACACGAAGTCGGAGACCAGGATGGTGCGGCGGGCGCGCGGCCAGGCGCGCTCCACGGCGGGGCGCAGGGTGCGGCCCTCGCGGAGCTCGTCGCGGATGCGCTCGAAGTAGACGATGAAGGAGTCGGCGGTGATGCCGATGGCGACGATGGCGCCGCAGACGGCCGGGAGGTTCAGCGCGAAGCCGATGGCCGGGCCGAGCAGGGCCATGATCACGTAGGTGAGCAGGGCGGAGACGCCGAGGCTGAGGATCGCGATGAACGACAGGCCGCGGTAGTAGATCACCAGGTAGAGGATGACCAGGGCGAGGCCGATGGCGCCGGCGATGAGGCCGGCCTCCAGCTGGTCGCCGCCGAGGGCGGCGGTGACGGTGTCGACGCTCTGGGTGTCGAAGGAGAGCGGCAGGGCGCCGTAGGCCAGGATGTTGCCGAGGTCCTGGGCCGACTGCTGGTTGAAGCTGCCGGAGATCTGGGCGTTGGCGCTCAGCGTGGTCTGGACGCGGGGCGCCGAGACGACCTCGCCGTCGAGGACGATCGCGAACTGGTTCTGCGGCTCGGTCTGCTGCGAGAGCTTGCTGGTGATCGCCTGGAACTTCTTCGAGCCGGCGTCCGTGAAGGACATGTCCACGATCCACTGGCCGGACTGCTGGTCGATGGCGGCCTTGGCGTCGTCGACGTCAC
Source organism: Streptomyces termitum (assembly GCF_014650175.1). Taxonomy (GTDB): domain Bacteria; phylum Actinomycetota; class Actinomycetes; order Streptomycetales; family Streptomycetaceae; genus Streptomyces; species Streptomyces termitum. The sequence continues at coordinate 291,424 of NZ_BMUL01000005.1, read as the reverse complement.
GGCCCTCGACCTCGGCGGGACCGAGGAGGTACTTCTCCCACTGATCGATCGCGTTCTTGCCGCAGGCGACGATGGTGTCGGTGGGCTTGGTGCCCTCCGCGGCGGCGGTGCGCTGCTTGGGGTCCAGGCAGTTCAGCGTGGTGAACTTCTGCTGGAGGGCGGCCGTGGCGGCGTCCGGGGTCGGGGTCGCCTGCGGGGTGGCGTCCTTCTTCGGCGTCGCGGAGGCGCTGCCGGTGGGGGTGGGCGTCCCGGTGGCGTTCGGGGCCTTGAGGGCCTCGGTGAGCGCGCGGCCCTGGGTGGAGGCGGTGGCGGTCGGCGTGGCCGGCTTCTTCTCGCCGGCGGAGGCGGACGCGGAGGGCTTCGGAGCGGTCGAGCCGCTCGCGGTGGGCGCCGGCTCGGGCGAGGCGGCGGCGACGGTGAGCACAGGCCGGAAGTAGAGCTGGGCGGTGGTGCCGACCTGCTCGCGGGCCTGCTTCTCGTTCGTCCCCTTGGGGATGTTGACGATGATGTTCTCGCGGCCCTGCGTCTGGACCTCTGCCTCGGAGACGCCGAGACCGTTGACACGGCGCTCGATGATGCCGACCGCGGTGTTCATGTTGGTCTCGTTGACCGCGGATTCCTGGCCGGGCTCGGCCTTCGCCTTGAGCGTGATCGACGTGCCGCCGGCGAGGTCGATGCCGAGGCGCGGGGTGGTGTGCCCCGACCAGAACATGCCGCCGGTGAGCGCGACCATGGCGATCAGGATGAGTGCCAGGGCGCGGCCCGGCCTGCTCTGTCCCCCCGCCGGCCTTCTGCCCTTCTTCGGTGCTGCCACCTGTCGTATCTCCCTGTCCAAACCGTCCGGCGCCGAGCGGGCGCACGGAGGCCACGAAGTATGTGTGGGGACGGTCCCCCGCGGACGTCGAACCGTTCCCGGCGAGAGCCGCGCCGGTGGGCGCGGCCGGGCTCGCCGGGGCGGCTTACTTCGTCCCGGTCTCGCCGTCGGTCTTGCCGTCCTTCTCGGCCTCCGCCTCGGCCGTGTCCGACTTCTTCGTCAGGTCGGCCTTGGGGGCGTCCGCGGTGTCCTCGGCGGCTTCGGTCAGCGAGGAGGCGTCGTCCGGGACAACGGCGTCGGTGTCGGCGTCCGTCTCCTCGTCGCCGTGGACGATCCGGTTGTACTCGGCGTCGTCGAGGACCGAGGCGATCGCGTTCTTCGCGTAGACGGCGTGGACCCCCGGGGCGACCTCCAGCAGGACGGTCTCGTCGGCGATCTCCTTGACCGTGGCGTACATTCCCCCGATCGTGCGCACGCCGGAGCCGGACTGCATCTGGTTGCGCATCTCCGCCGCCGCCTGCTGCTTCTTCTTGGCGGAACGGGTCAGCAGGAACATCGCCCCGATGAGCACGATGAACGGGAGGAGCATGCCGATTTGATTCACGGGACGGAAATCCTTCGTACGGTCACGGAGAACCCGCGGCCTGGCTTCGGGGGTGGGCACGCCGACCGGAAAGGGCGGCATCGGCGGAGTCTAGGCGAGTCCGCATCGATGGAACAACGTCCAGCATGGCACCGCGGTTCCTGGTCGCGCGATACTCCGCGCCGTCACCCGTCCGTCACAGGGGTCTCAGGAGCCGAACAGCCCCTGTTGTCCCGATCCCGCCTGATCGGCTCCCGGCACCGGGCCCGCCACCTGCGGCGGGACCAGTCCGAGGTGGGCCCAGGCGGCCGGGGTGGCGACCCGGCCGCGGGGGGTGCGGGCCAGCAGTCCCTCCCGTACGAGGAAGGGTTCGGCGACCTCCTCGACGGTCTCGCGCTCCTCCCCCACGGCGACGGCGAGGGTGGAGAGGCCGACGGGTCCGCCGCCGAAGAGCTTGAGGAGGGCCTCCAGGACGGCGCGGTCGAGGCGGTCGAGGCCGCGGCCGTCCACCTCGTAGACGCCGAGGGCGGTGGCGGCGATCTCCCGGGTGACGACGCCGTCGGCCTTGACCTGGGCGTAGTCGCGGACGCGGCGCAGCAGCCGGTTGGCGATGCGGGGGGTGCCCCGGGAGCGGCCGGCGATCTCGGCGGCGCCGGCGGGGTCGATCTCCACGTCGAGCAGGCCGGCCGAGCGGACCACGACCCGCTCCAGCTCGCGGGGGCCGTAGAACTCCATGTGGGCGGTGAAGCCGAAGCGGTCGCGCAGCGGGGGCGGCAGGAGGCCGGCCCGGGTGGTGGCGCCGACCAGGGTGAAGGGGGGCAGGTCGAGGGGGATGGCGGTGGCGCCGGGGCCCTTGCCGACGATGACGTCGACGCGGAAGTCCTCCATGGCCATGTAGAGCATCTCCTCGGCGGGCCGGGACATGCGGTGGATCTCGTCGAGGAAGAGGATCTCGCCCTCCTGGAGGGAGGAGAGGATCGCGGCGAGGTCTCCGGCGTGCTGGATGGCGGGGCCGGAGGTGATCCTGATCGGCGCGTTCATCTCCGCGGCGATGATCATGGAGAGGGTGGTCTTGCCGAGGCCGGGGGCGCCGGAGAGCAGCACGTGGTCGGCGGTGGCGCCGCGCTGGCGGGCGGCCCGCAGGACGAGGTCGAGCTGCTGGCGGACCTTCTCCTGGCCGATGAACTCGCCGAGGTCCTTGGGGCGCAGGGCCGCCTCGACGGCCTGGTCGTCGCCCTCGGCGGCGGCGCCGACGATCCGCTCCTCGGGGGCGGGGGCCGTCTCGTCGTACGGGTTCACGGTGGTGTCTTCCTTCGTACGGGAGGTCAGCGGGCGCGGTTGAGCGTCTGGAGGGCCGCGCGCAGGAGCTGCGGGACGGGCGCGGAGCCGGTCTCGGCGAGGGCGGCCTCGGCCTGCGGGGTGACGGCGGCGACGGCCTCCTCGGCCTCCCGGCTCGCGTAGCCGAGGCCGACGAGGGCGGCGGCGAGCTGCTCGGTCCAGGGGGCGGGACCCGCGGCGACGGCGCGCTGGCGGCCCACGAGTCCGCTGCTGCCGAGGGGGCTGCCGAGCTTGTCCTTCAGCTCCAGGAGGAGTTTCTGTGCGCCTTTCTTGCCGATTCCGGGGACGGCGGTGAGCGCCTTCTCGTCGCCGGTGGAGAGGGCGAGGCGGAGGGCGTCGGGGCGGTGGACGCCGAGCATGGCCTGGGCGAGGCGGGGGCCGACGCCGCTGGCGGTCTGGAGGATCTCGAAGACCTGGCGCTCGTCGTCGTCGGCGAAGCCGTACAGGGTGAGGGAGTCCTCGCGGACGACGAGGGAGGTGGCGAGCCGGGCGTGCTCGCCGACGCGGAGGCCCGCGAGGGTCTCCGGGGTGCACTGGACGGCCATGCCGATGCCGCCGACCTCGATGACGGCGGTGGTGGGGGCGAGGGCGGCGACCGGGCCGCTGACGGAGGCGATCATGGCGTGCGGCCTTTCGCGGTGTGCAGGGCGACGGCCTGCTGGAGGCGGTTCTGGGCGGGGGCCCGCCAGATGTGGCAGATGGCGAGGGCGAGGGCGTCGGCGGCGTCGGCCGGCTTGGGGGGCTCGGAGAGCCGCAGGAGGCGGGTGACCATGGCGCCGACCTGGGCCTTGTCGGCGCGGCCCGAGCCGGTGACGGCGGCCTTGACCTCGCTGGGGGTGTGCAGGGCGACGGGGATGCCGCGCCGGGAGGCGCAGAGCATGGCGACCGCGCTGGCCTGGGCGGTGCCCATCACGGTGCGGACGTTGTGCTGGCTGAACACCCGCTCCACCGCGACCAGTTCGGGCTGGTAGCGCTCGATCCACTCTTCTATGCCGCGCTCGATGCCGACCAGGCGGGGGCCGATGTCGGCGTCGGCCGGGGTGCGGACCACGCCGACGCCGAGCATGGTGAGGGGGCGTCCGGCGACGCCTTCGACGACGCCGACGCCGCACCGGGTGAGTCCGGGGTCCACTCCGAGTACGCGCACGTCACCCTCCCGTGTTCGCAAGTCTGTTTGTGCAGGCTATCGGCTGGCACCGACAACGCAGCGGGCCGACGGGGTGTGTCCCGTCGGCCCGCTGCGTCGGACGGTCGGCTCAGGCGTCCACCTTCTCCATGACCTCGTCGCTCACGTCGAAGTTGGCGAAGACGTTCTGCACGTCGTCGCTGTCCTCCAGCGCGTCGATGAGCTTGAACATCTTGCGCGCGCCCTCCTCGTCGAGCTCGACCTGCATGGTCGGGACGAAGCTGGACTCGGCCGAGTCGTAGTCGATGCCGGCCTCCTGGAGCGCGGTGCGGACCGCGACCAGGTCGGTGGACTCGCTGATGACCTCGAAGCTCTCGCCGAGGTCGTTGACCTCCTCGGCACCGGCGTCCAGGACCGCGCCGAGGACGTCGTCCTCGGACAGCTCGCCCTTGGGGAGCACGACGACGCCCTTGCGGTTGAACAGGTACGACACGGAACCCGGGTCGGCCATCGAGCCGCCGTTGCGGGTCATCGCGACGCGCACGTCGGAGGCGGCGCGGTTGCGGTTGTCGGTGAGGCACTCGATGAGGACCGCGACACCGTTGGGGCCGTAGCCCTCGTACATGATGGTGGCGTAGTCGACGCCGCCGGCCTCAAGGCCGCCGCCGCGCTTGACCGCGGAGTCGATGTTCTTGTTGGGAACCGACTGCTTCTTCGCCTTCTGGATGGCGTCGAAGAGGGTCGGGTTGCCCTCGGGGTCGGCGCCGCCCGTGCGGGCCGCGACCTCGATGTTCTTGATCAGCTTCGCGAAGAGTTTGCCGCGCTTGGCGTCGATCACGGCCTTCTTGTGCTTCGTCGTAGCCCATTTAGAGTGGCCGGACATCTGCCTGTCTCCTTCGCGTAACCCGTGTACTGAACGAACCCCAGAATCCTACAAGGACCGGATCACCGTTCCGCGCGCACCATGTCGACGAAGAGTGCGTGGATCCGGTGGTCGCCGGTCAGCTCGGGGTGGAACGAGGTCGCCAGGGCGTTGCCCTGCCGCACGGCCACGATGTGGCCCCGGTGCTCGGCGAGGACCTCGGCCCCGGCGCCGACGGACTCCACCCAGGGGGCCCGGATGAAGACGCCCTCGACGGGGGTGTCCACTCCCCGGACGGCGACGGCGGCCTCGAAGGACTCGTTCTGCCGGCCGAAGGCGTTGCGGCGGACGATCATGTCGATGCCGCCGAAGGTCTCCTGGCCCGAGCGCGGGTCGAGGATCTTGTCGGCGAGCATGATCAGGCCGGCGCAGGTGCCGTAGACCGGCATGCCCGCGGCGATCCGCTCGCGGACCGGCTCCGTCAGGCCGAAGAGGGCGGCCAGCTTGGAGATGGTGGTGGACTCGCCGCCGGGGAGGACCAGGGCGTCCACCTCGGCGAGCTCTTCGGGGCGCCGGACCGGCCTGGCCACGGCGTCCGCCGCGGCCAGGGCGATCAGGTGCTCCCGGACGTCGCCCTGGAGGGCCAGGACGCCGACGACGGGGGTGCTGCTCATCGGTGGTTACCAGCCCCGGTTGGCGTAGCGCTCGGACTCGGGGAGGGTGTCGCAGTTGATGCCGACCATGGCCTCGCCGAGGTTGCGGGAGGCGTCGGCGATGACCTTCGGGTCGTCGTAGAAGGTGGTGGCCTTCACGATGGCGGCGGCGCGCTTGGCCGGGTCGCCGGACTTGAAGATGCCGGAGCCGACGAAGACGCCCTCGGCGCCGAGCTGGCGCATCAGCGCGGCGTCGGCAGGGGTGGCGACGCCACCGGCGGAGAAGAGGACGACGGGCAGCTTGCCGAGCTCGGCGACCTCCTTGACCAGCTCGTACGGGGCGCGCAGCTCCTTGGCGGCGGCGAACAGCTCGTTGTTGTCGAAGCCGCGCAGGCGGGCGATCTCGTTCTTGATCTGGCGCAGGTGGCGGACGGCCTCGACGACGTTGCCGGTGCCGGCCTCGCCCTTGGAGCGGATCATGGCCGCGCCCTCGGCGATGCGGCGCAGGGCCTCGCCCAGGTTGGTGGCACCACAGACGAAGGGGGTGGTGAAGGCCCACTTGTCGGAGTGGTTGACCTCGTCGGCCGGGGTGAGGACCTCGGACTCGTCGATGTAGTCGACGCCGAGGGACTGGAGGACCTGGGCCTCGACGAAGTGGCCGATGCGGGACTTGGCCATCACCGGGATGGAGACCGCGCCGATGATCTCCTCGATCATGTTCGGGTCCGACATGCGGGCGACGCCGCCGTCCTTGCGGATGTCCGCGGGGACCCGCTCCAGGGCCATGACGGCGACGGCGCCGGCGTCCTCGGCGATCTTCGCCTGCTCGGCGTTGACCACGTCCATGATCACGCCGCCCTTGAGCTGCTCGGCCATGCCGCGCTTCACGCGGGCGGTACCGGTCTCGGGGGACTGGGGGGTGCTGGAGCTGGACACGGGAACCTCACTCGTGACAACGGGTTCAACGGGACGTTGACGACTAGGGTGAGGAAATCGCCCACGAGCGGTCCACAGCAAGGGCCAATGCGCAGCCGGTGGATCGTTTTCTCGTGAATCCGAGGCCAGTGCGGATCAGGACGGGCGATCGGCCAGGGCCACCGGCGGTTCGTCGTCCATTTCGAAGGCCATCGGGAAGGGCGCGTGGCCCGCCAGCCGGAACCAGCGGACCTTGCGGTGGCGGCGCAGCGCGCGGGCCGCGCGGACCGCGTCGTTGTGGAAGCGGCGGGCCATCGGTACGCGGCGGACCGCGGCGGCCAGCTCGCCGGCGGCCGCCTCGCCGCCGGGCGCCTCCCGGACCGCCTCGACCTGCTCGGGCTCCCCGAAGACCGCCCGCAGCGCCTGGCTCAACTCGCTCTCGGCGACCTCCCGCTGCTCCTCCTCGGCCTGCCGGGCCGCGTGCGCGGCTTCGTACAGCACGATCGAGGCGGCCGGGTCGAGCACTCCGGAGGTGGCCAGTTCCTGCGCGACCGAGGCCCGCCGCAGGAGCTGCGCGTCGAGCGCGGCGCGGGCGGCGTCGATGCGGGTGTGCAGCCGGTCGAGCCGGCCGGCGGTCCAGCTGAGGTAGACGCCGATGAACACCAGCGCGACGACGGTCCAGATCAGGGTTTCCATCACGGGCGCACAGGCTACCCGGGCGGCGGGGGTGTCCCGGCCCGGAGGCCCTGGTCACGGGCGGACGGGACGGGGGCCGGGCGGCCGGGAGCGCCGTACCCGCGTGCGGGCGCGGTACGGCGCCCCCCGGCCCCGCTACAGCCCCAGTCTGGCCCGCAGGCCGCCCGTCTTCTCGTCCGTGTCGACCGCCGCCGCGCCGTCCGTCACCGTCTCGTAGACGGCCAGGATGTCCGCGCCCACCGTCGACCAGTCGAAGCGCCGCACGTGGGCCGAGCCCCGGGCGCTCAGTTCGGCGCGCCGGGCCTCGTCGCCGAGGAGCCGGATCGCCGCGTCGGCCAGCGCGTCGGCGTCCTCGTTGGCGAAGAGCTGGCCCGCCGCCCCCTGGTCGAGGACCTGCGCGAAGGCGTCCAGGTCGGAGGCGAGCACCGGCGCGCCCGCCGAGAGCGCCTCGACGAGGATGATGCCGAAGCTCTCGCCGCCGGTGTTGGGCGCCACGTACACGTCCACGCTGCGCAGCAGCCGCGCCTTGTCCTCGTCGCTGACCATGCCGAGGAACTCCACCCGGGAGCGCAGTTCGCGCGGCAGCGAGGCCACCGCCTCCTCCTCGTCGCCCCGCCCGGCGACGAGCAGCCGGGCCCCCGGCCGCTCGGTGAGGATCCGGGGCAGCGCCCGCATCAGGACCGGCAGGCCCTTGCGGGGCTCGTCGATGCGGCCGATGAAGCCGAGGGTCTCCCCCTGCCACTCGGCCTTCGGCTCGGCGCCGGCGAAGAAGCCGACGTCCACGCCGTTGGGGATGACGACCGCGTCGCCGCCGAGGTGCTCGACCAGCGTGCGGCGCGCGTACTCGCTCACCGCGATCCGGGCGCTGATCTTCTCCAGCGCGGGCTGGAGGATCGGATAGGCGGCGATCATCGCCCGCGAGCGCGGGTTGGAGGTGTGGAAGGTCGCCACGATCGGCCCCTGCGCCGCCCAGCAGGTGAGCAGGCCCAGCGAGGGCGAGGTCGGCTCGTGGATGTGCACGACGTCGAAGGTGCCGTCGTGCAGCCAGCGCCGCACGCGCGCGGCGGACAGGAAGCCGAAGCTGAGCCGCGCGACGGAGCCGTTGTACGAGACGGGCACAGCCCGGCCCGCGGAGACCACGTACGGCGGCAGCGGGGTGTCGTCGTCGGCGGGGGCCAGGACGGACACCTCGTGCCCGAGCTTGATCAGGTGCTCCGCGAGGTCGCGGATGTGGAACTGGACGCCGCCCGGCACGTCCCAGGAGTACGGGCAGACGATGCCGATCCTCACGGGGTGCGCTCCTCCAGGTCGGCGAGCCACAGGCGCTGGAGCATGTGCCAGTCCTCCGGGTGGTCCGCGATGGCCCCGGCGAAGACGTCCGCGAGGTTCTGCGTCATGGCGGCCGCCTTCTCGGCCCGGGTGCCCGCCTCCGGCACGTCCAGGGGCGCGTGCACCTGCCCCTTCATCACGTCGGTGTCGTCGTACCAGAGGGTCACCGGCAGCAGCAGGGAGTTCGTCTGGAGCGCGAGGACGGCGGGCCCGGCGGGCATCCGGGTGGGCTCGCCGAAGAAGGAGACCTCCACCCCGGAGGCGGACAGGTCGCGGTCGGCGACGAGGCAGACCAGGCCGCCGGCCCGCAGCCGCCGGGCCAGGGTCCCGAAGGCGGCGCCGCCGGTGTGCGGCAGCACCTCCATGCCGAGGGACTCCCGGTAGGCGACGAAGCGGTCGTACAGGGACTCGGGCCTGAGCCGCTCCGCGACGGTCGTGAAGGGGGTGTCGAGCGCGCGGGTGACCCAGACGCCGGCCACGTCCCAGTTGCCCATGTGGGGCAGGGCCAGGACGACGCCCCGGTCGGAGGCGAGCGCCTCCTTCAGGTGGTGCGCGCCCTTGGGGTCGAAGCTGGCCGCGGCCCGCTCCCGGCTCCACGTGGGCAGCCGGAAGGACTCCATCCAGTAGCGCATGTACGAGCGCATCCCGGCCTTCGACAGCTCGGCCAGCCGCTCCGGCGTGGCGTCGGGCACCACGCGCGCGAGGTTCGCCTCCAGCCGCAGCACGCCCTTGCCGCGCCGCTTCCAGACCGTGTCGGCGATCTTCCGGCCGAGGGCCTTGGCCGCCGGCTCGGGCAGCTTCTTCACGGTCGCCCAGCCCAGCCCGTACAGGCCGTCGGTCAGCTTCTCCCTGATCCCGCTCACGTTCCCGCCCCGCTCCCCCCGGTGGCCGGGGCGGCGTCCGCCTCGGCCGCTTCCCTGCGCACCGTCACGACCCGCTGGCCCAGCGTCACGGCCGAGCCGACGGCCACCACCCACAGCGCGATCGGCAGCAGCACGTCCACGCCGGGCACCCCGAAGGCGTGCAGGCCGGAGACTCCGGCGGCGACCAGCGAGATCACCAGCCGCTCGGCCCGCTCGATCAGACCGTTCACCGCCACCGGCAGGCCAATCGATTCGCCTCGCGCCTTGGTGTACGAGACGACCTGGCCGCTCGCCAGGCAGAAGATCGCGACCGCGCACAGCACGTTGTCGTCGCCCGTGCCCGCGTACCAGAGCGCGAACCCGCCGAAGATCGCCCCGTCCGCCACCCGGTCCAGGGTGGAGTCGAGGAAGGCGCCCCAGCGGCTGGAGATCCCCGCCTGCCGCGCCATGTTCCCGTCGACCAGGTCGGAGAAGACGAACAGGGTGATGACGATCGTGCCCCAGAAGAACTCGCCCCGGGGGAAGAAGACCAGCGCACCGGCGACCACTCCCGCCGTGCCGATCAGCGTCACGGCGTCGGGACTGACGCCCCGGCGGAGGAGAAACGCGGCGAACGGTGTGAGGACACGCGTAAAAAACGCACGCGCGTACTTGTTCAGCATGGCCTTCCCGGAGGTTTCGGCGGGCCGCGCGGTCCCATGACCACCGGCTCACCCATCGTAGCCACGCGCGTGCCGCGGCACGGGAGCGCACCCGCCCCGCCGCGTCGCCACCCCCCTGGGGGCCCGCCCGTGTACGACGGATGGCCGCGTCCCGGCGTCGGTGCGAAGCTCGTAGGAGCACGGCGGGCACCGCCGGAGCCGCTCGGCGAAGCCACTCCCCCGCGCGCCCGCGCACCCCTCACCGCCGTCCAGCCGGGAGGACACCATGGGCGACAAGGCGCGCACCCCCGCCGGAGCCGCGGGCAGGGCACCGGCGGCCGACCACCCCGCGCGGATACGGAACGTGGTGCTGGTCGGCCACAGCGGGGCCGGCAAGACGACCCTGGTCGAGGCGCTCGCCCGGACCGCCGGGGCGGTCTCCCGGGCCGGCCGGGTCGAGGACGGCGCGACCGTCTCCGACCACGACGAGATCGAACGCCGCCGGCACCACTCCGTCCAGCTCTCCCTCGTCCCGGTCGGCTGGCGGGACCACCGGATCAACCTGCTCGACACCCCGGGCTCCCCCGATTTCGTCGGCGAGCTGCGGGCCGGGCTGCGCGCGGCGGACGCGGCCCTCTTCGTCGTCTCCGCCGCCCAGGAGGCCGACGCCGTCGCCGCCGTCACCCGGGCGGTCTGGGAGGAGTGCGCGGCCGCCGGCACGCCCCGGGCGATCGTCGTCACCCACCTCGACACCGCCCGCACCGGCTTCGACGAGCTGACCGGCGTCTGCGCGCGCCTCTTCGGCGCCGGCGACCCCGACGCCGTGCTCCCCCTGTACCTGCCCGTGCACGGCCCCGGGGGCCCCGGCGGGCACGCCCCCGCCACCGGCCTGCTCGACCTGCTCACCGGGCGGGTCCTCGACCTCTCCGGGGACGCGCGGACCGAGCGGGAGCCCGACGCCGCCGAGCGGGAGCGCCTTGCCGGGGCCCGCGCCCGGCTCATCGAGGGCGTCATCGCCGAGAGCGAGGACGAGACGCTCATGGAGCGCTACCTCGGCGGCGAGGAGACCGACCCCGGCGTCCTCGTCGCCGACCTGGAGAAGGCCGTCGCGCGCGGCGGCTTCCACCCCGTCCTGCCCGCCGCGCCCGCCCCCGGCGGCACCGGCCGGGGGCTGGGCACCGCGGAACTCCTCGACCTGATCGTCCGCGGCTTCCCCTCCCCCCTGGAGCACCCGCCGGTCGCCGTCACCGGCCCCGGCGGCGAGCCCCGGCCCCCGCTCGCCTGCGACCCCGACGGGCCGCTCGCCGCCGAGGTCGTGAAGACCGCCGCCGACCCCTACCAGGGCCGGATCTCGCTGGTCCGGGTCTTCTCCGGCACCCTGCGCCCCGACGGCGCCGTGCACGTCTCCGGCCACGGCCTCGCCGACCGGGGCCACGAGGACCACGACGTCGAGGAGCGGGTCGGCGCCCTCACCTCCCCCTTCGGCGGCGAGCAGCGGCCCGCCGCCGCGTGCGTCGCCGGGGACCTGGCCTGCGTCGCCCGCCTCGGCCGCGCCGAGACCGGCGACACCCTCTCCGACCCGGACGACCCGCTGCTGATCGCCCCGTGGCCGCTGCCCGAACCGCTGCTCCCGCTCGCCGTCGAGGCCCACGGCAGGGCCGACGAGGACCGGCTCTCCCAGGGCCTGGCCCGGCTCGTCGCGGAGGACCCGGTGCTCCGCCTCGAACGGAACCCGGACACCGGCCAGGTGGTGCTGTGGTGCCTGGGCGAGGCCCACCAGGACGTGGCCCTGGAGCGGCTGCGCGGCCGGTACGGGGTGCGGGTGGACCCGGTGCCGTACCGGGTCGCCCTGCGCGAGACCTTCGGCGCCCCCGCCTCCGGGCGCGGACGGCACGTCAAGCAGTCCGGCGGCCACGGCCAGTTCGCGGTCTGCGAGATCGACGTCGAGCCGCTCCCGCCGGGCAGCGGCGTCGAGTTCGCCGACCGGGTGGTGGGCGGCGCGGTGCCCCGCCCGTTCGTCGCCTCCGTGGAGAAGGGCGTACGGGCCCAGGCCGCGCGCGGGGTCGCCGCCGGGCATCCGCTGGTCGACGTCCGGGTCACCCTCCGGGACGGCAGGGCCCACGCGGTCGACTCCTCCGACGCCGCCTTCCAGACCGCCGGGGCGCTGGCCCTGCGCGAGGCCGCCGCCGACGCGCCGGTGCACCTCCTCGAACCCGTCGCCGAGGTCCGGGTCCTCGTCCCCGACGAGTACGTCGGCGCCGTCATGGGCGACCTCTCCGGGCGGCGCGGCCGGGTCGTCGGCACCGACCGGGCGGGCCCCGGCCGCACCGAGGTGCGGGCCGAGGTCCCCGAGATCGAGATCGTCCGGTACGCGGTCGACCTCGGGTCCGTCTCGCACGGCACCGGCCGGTTCGAGCGCGCGTACGCCCGTCACGAGCCGATGCCCCCTCAGATCGCCGAACGCCTCGGAGAACAGGCCGGAAACCGCCCTTAGTTGACGCACCGGCAGCGGTTCCCGCCCGGCGGGCCGGAGCGGGCGGACGGGTTCCGGTCGCGGTTGTCCACAGGCGGTGACGCATACCACGCCGCCCGGTTACGCTGGGGTGCCCAGCTCGACAGGTGTGCGGGGCGCGGCAGTCGGGAACAGCCCGCACAGGGACTCGCGGTGATGGGGGCGGAAGTGGCGATCGACGGTTTCGGACCCGGGGCACAGATCCCGCTCCAGGGCGGCAGCGGCCTGACCGGCGCGACCAACGCGCTGGCATCGGCCGCGTACCGGGACAGCCCCCTGGAGACCATCAAGGACGCCGACAACGAGCACTACAAGACCACGATCAAGCCCGGGAAGTGGGAGAAGCTCTTCCGTCCCGACCTGGGCGAGGCGTTCTCCCGGGCCGTCCAGGTCCGGATGCTCGGCGGCGGCCGCAAGGCCCTCGTGCAGTCCTTCGGCGCCGAGCCCCAGCCGGTGGTCGAGCACTGCCTCGCCGCCACCCACATCCGGCGCCGCCGCGACGCCAAGCTGACCCTCGTCACCTTCGTCTGCGGCGTGCTCTTCCTGCCCGGTCTGCTGCTCTGGCTCGGCGTGATCCACCTCCGCCGGATGGCCGCCGGGTCGGCCAACAAGCGGAGCAGCGCCCTCGGCACCGCCCTGCTCTACGCGGTGGGCATCTTCGCCCTCCTCGTCCTGGTCAAGCTGCCCTTCGACGGCCTGCTCCCCAACTACCTGCGGGCGATGATCGTCGCCCCGGTCATCGGCTGGTACCTCGCCGGCCGGATCTGCCTCAGCGCCGCCACCGACCTGCGCGACCGCTGGAGCGGCCTGCTCGGCGGCGGCGGCGTCAGCGCCCACGTCCCCAAGTCCGTGCCCACCGACCCCGGCGAGAAGTCCGCCGAGGAGCTGCGGGTCAACCTGGAGAAGCTCTCCGCCGAGCAGCAGTCCAACGTCGTCTTCTACGCCGGCCCCAAGGGCATCCTCGGCCTCGGCACCCGCTGGGGCAGCTGGGCCCTCGCCGAGGAGCTCGTCCCCCAGGAGGGCCGCGAGATCCACGACTTCCGCGCCTGGGACCTGGTCCGCAAGATCCACGACCAGCTCACCCTGCTGGAGCGCGGCGCGCTGAAGACCGGCTTCCCCAAGCCGACCGTCAAGCACTGGATCGTCTCCCCCGTCGGCGAGGGCGCCGACGAGGTCAGCCGCCCCGAGGGCGACAACATCGTCCACTACCAGGTCAAGCCGCACGAGATACAGCGGATCTGCAACGAGCAGCAGTTCGGCGCCGGCAACCGCCACTACCTGGGCGTCCAGTTCACCCTCTGGGACGGGAACGTGGTGCTGACCATGATGGTCACCGTCACCTCGCTCCACCACACCCTGCGCATCGAGGTCACCGGCCACGCCCTCGGCCCCGTCCACGGCCTGTTCACCAGCAAGCCGAAGGGCAAGTCCAAGGAGGTCTCCAAGACCGTCCGCTTCTGGGAGACCAAGGAGATCCCCCAGCCGCTCCTGGGCACCGACGACATCGTCCGGCTCGCCGTCCGCGCCCCGCTCACCTGGTACCCGCCGGTCCTGGAGTTCCTCGGCGGCAAGATGAGCCTGCCCGAGCCCTTCGGCCTGCGGCACGTCTGGGCGGGACCGCTCTGGCGCAACCGCTTCATGGCCGACGACGCCATCCGCATGGCGACCCCCGTGGTGCGGGCCGTGCACACCGCCGCGATCCGCTTCCTCGACGAGCACAACGTGGACACCGAGCGCTTCACCAACCGCTCGCTGGTCATCGGCGGCGGCGTCCAGGAGCCCGGCCCGAGGAAGGCCGACGTCTACGACGCGTGACGCCGGCCCCCCGCCGGGGCTCAGACCCCGGTGGCCGGCCAGGCGTCGGCCAGCATCCTCCGGGTGTCGGCCAGCAGCTGCGGCAGGATCTTCGTGTGCCCGACGACCGGCATGAAGTTGGTGTCCCCGCCCCAGCGGGGCACCACGTGCTGGTGCAGGTGGGCCGCGATCCCGGCCCCGGCCACCGAGCCCTGGTTCATGCCGATGTTGAAGCCGTGGGCGCCCGACGCGGCCCGCAGCGCGATCATCGCCCGCTTGGTGAGGTCGGCCAGCTCGGCCGTCTCCGCCGCGTCCAGGTCCGTGTAGTCGGCGACGTGCCGGTACGGGACGACCATCAGGTGCCCGCCGTTGTACGGGTACAGGTTGAGCACCGCGTACACGCTCTCGCCGCGGGCGACCACCAGCCCGTCCTCGTCCGACTTCGACGGGATCGAGCAGAACGGACAGCCGTCGTCGGCCCCCGGCCCGGTCGGCTTGTTCTCCCCCTGGATGTAGGCCATCCGGTGAGGCGTCCACAGGCGCTGGAACGCGTCCGGCGCCCCCACTCCGATCTGCTGCTCCGGCTCAGTCGTCATGTCGTGCAGCATATGGCGTAGCCCGTTCGGAAGGCGTCGGCGGGGCGAGGGAAGCCGGCCCGGGCGATCCTGAGCGGATGAGCGACAGGCCGCCGAAACCGCCCCGGCAGGAACGCTGGGACCGCCGCATGGAGGTCCCGCTCGCCGCCGCCTCCGCCGCCTTCCTCACCGGCTACGCGGTCCGGGTCCTCGCCCGCGACCACCTGCCCCGGCTCGGCGTCGACCTCTGCGTCGGCGTGATCCTCGGCGCCTGGGCGGTCTTCGCCGCCGACTACGCGGTACGGCTCCGGCTCAGCGGTCTCGGCCCGTTCCGCTTCCTGCGCACCCACCTCCTCGACACCGTCGTCCTGCTGCTGCCGCTGCTGCGCCCGGTCCGGATGGTCGCCCTCTACGACCGCGTCCAGCGCCGCCGGGGCAACCCCCGGCTCGGCCTGTACGCCCGGGTCATGGTCTACTCCGGGCTCTCCGTCTCACTGCTCGGCTTCACCGGCGCGCTCACCGTCTACCACCACGAGGCCGACGCCCCCGGTGCCTCGATCCTCACCTTCGGCGACTCGGTGTGGTGGACCTGCGCCACCCTGGCGACGGTCGGCTACGGCGACGTGACCCCGGTGACCCCGATCGGGCGGCTCACCGCCGTCGGCCTGATGGCCTGCGGCCTCGCCCTGCTCGGCGCGGTCACCGGCTCCTTCTCGTCCTGGCTGATCCAGACCTTCCGCCGCGAGGACGACGCCCCCGGGGACGGCGGGACCGAGGACGGCACGAGGCCCCCGGGGGACTCCCCGGGGGCCTGAACCCCGCACCAGCGGGGAGTAAACAGTGCCTCAGATCCGCTGCAGCATCGGGTTGGGATCACCCCCACTCATGCGGGGAACGAGTCACACTTGGACGCGCTGCTCAACCACCTCAACGAGCTTGGCCAGCGCCTGGTCACGCGGGATGCCGTTCTCCTGCGACCCGTCGCGGTAGCGGAAGGAGACGGTGCCCGCGTTCATGTCGTCGTCACCGACGATGATCATGAACGGGACCTTGAGCTTCTGGTGGTTCCGGATCTTCTTCTGCATGCGGTCGGACGACGCGTCGACGTCCACCCGCAGGCCCTTCCGCTTCGCCTCGGCGGCGAACTCCTGGAGGTACTCGACGTGCGCGTCGCCGATCGGGATGCCGACCGCCTGGACCGGGGCCAGCCACGGCGGCATGGCGCCCGCGTAGTGCTCCAGGAGCACCGCGAAGAAGCGCTCGATCGAGCCGAAGAGGGCCCGGTGGATCATGACCGGGCGCTGGCGCGAGCCGTCCGCCGCGGTGTACTCCAGGTTGAAGCGCTCCGGCAGGTTGAAGTCGAGCTGGACGGTCGACATCTGCCAGGTGCGGCCGATGGCGTCCCGCGCCTGCACGGAGATCTTCGGGCCGTAGAAGGCGGCGCCGCCCGGGTCGGGGGTGAGCGGCAGGCCCTGCTTCTCGGCGACCTGCTGGAGGACCGCGGTGGCCTCCTCCCACACCTCGTCGGAGCCGACGAACTTCTCCGGGTCCTTGGTGGACAGCTCCAGGTAGAAGTCGGTCAGACCGTAGTCGCGGAGCAGGTTCAGCACGAAGGTGAGGGTGCGGTCCAGCTCCTCCGCCATCTGCTCGCGGGTGCAGTAGATGTGCGCGTCGTCCTGGGTGAAGCCCCGGGCGCGGGTCAGCCCGTGCACGACGCCCGACTTCTCGTACCGGTACACGGTGCCGAACTCGAACAGGCGCAGCGGCAGCTCGCGGTAGCTGCGCCCGCGCGCGTCGAAG
Source organism: Streptomyces termitum (assembly GCF_014650175.1). Taxonomy (GTDB): domain Bacteria; phylum Actinomycetota; class Actinomycetes; order Streptomycetales; family Streptomycetaceae; genus Streptomyces; species Streptomyces termitum. Next base: position 274,923 of record NZ_BMUL01000005.1, on the reverse strand, counting down.
ATCAGGTTGTGCATCGGGCAGTTCATGGGCTTGAGGTAGTAGTCGGTACCACCGTCGAGCTGCATGGGGGGGTACATGCCCTCCGCGTACCAGTCCAGGTGGCCGCTCTTCTCGAAGAGGGCGCCCTTGGTGGCGTGCGGCGAGTAGACGAACTCGTAGCCCTCCTCCTCGTGCCGGCGGCGCGAGTAGTCCTCCATGGTCCGGCGGATGATGCCGCCCTTGGGGTGGAAGACGGCGAGGCCGGAGCCGATCTCGTCCGGGATGGAGAAGAGGTCGAGCTCGTTGCCGAGCTTGCGGTGGTCGCGCTTCTCGGCCTCGGCGAGGAAGTCGAGGTGCGCCTTCAGCTCGTCCTTGGACGGCCAGGCGGTGCCGTAGATGCGCTGGAGCTGCTTGTTCTTCTCGCTGCCGCGCCAGTACGCCGAGGCGTTGCGCATCAGCTTGAAGGCCGGGATGTTCCGGGTGGTGGGCAGGTGGGGGCCCCGGCAGAGGTCCTTCCAGCACAGCTCGCCGGTCTTCGCGTCGAGGTTGTCGTAGATGGTCAGCTCGCCGCCGCCCACCTCGACGTCCGCACCGTCGTCGGTGGACGCGGAGCCCTTGATGCCGATGAGCTCCAGCTTGTACGGCTCGTCGGCGAGCTCCTCGCGGGCCGCCTCGTCGGTGACGACGCGGCGGGCGAAGCGCTGCCCGCGCTTCTGGATCTCCTGCATCTTCTTCTCGACGGCCTTGAGGTCCTCGGGAGTGAAGGGCTTCTCGACGTCGAAGTCGTAGTAGAAGCCGTCCCGGACCGGCGGGCCGATGCCGAGCTTGGCCTCGGGGAAGAGCTCCTGCACGGCCTGCGCCATGACGTGCGCGGTCGAGTGGCGCAGGATGTTCAGACCGTCCTCGGAGGAGATCTCCACCCCCTCGACGACGTCGCCCTCGGCGACCTCGTAGGACAGGTCCTTCAGTTCGCCGGCGACGCGGGCGGCGATGACGGTGCGGTCGTCGGCGAACAGCGCGCCGGCCGTGGTGCCCGGGCTCACCGCCCTCTCCTCCGCTCCCGAGGCTGACTGGACGGTCACACGGACATCAGACACTACTGCTCCAGATCTAGGGGGCGCGGGCAGGCACGAGGTGCCGGCGCCATCGGCGCGCGGCAGAGACGAGGTGCCGCGTCCCCTCGATCTTACGGGCCCCGGAACGCCGCCCGCCCCTCCGTTTCCGCCCGCCGCCGCGCTACTCCCCCGGCCCGCACGCCTCCTCGAAGAAGTCGAGGTCCTCGTGGAAGGACTTCATCAGCCGGTCCCGCTCGGCGTCGTCGACCTGGACCGGGACGACCCCGGAGGCGTCGGTGAGGCGGCGGAAGCCGCCCCGGCTCTCCAGCCGGCCGGCGACCCGGATGGGCAGGCCGACGAGGTGGGCGTGGCCGGCGGTGCGGTACGCCTCCTCGTCGAGGGTGACGCGGACGTGGGCGACGTCGGCGCCGCCGAGGACCCGGAGCCGGACGGTGCCCTCGCCGCGCGGGCCGGAGCGGCGCAGCCGGACGACGGCGCCGGTGACGCGGACCGGGACGGAGGGCTCGTCGACGCGGTAGCGGTGGCCGGCCTCGCGCAGGGCGGGCAGGTCGCCGGGTGAGAACTCGACGGGCTCGGGGCGGGCCGCGCAGCCCGCCGGGGCGCCGGCTGCGGGGGCCCACTGGAGGGCGATGCGGGCGCCCTCCGTACCCCGGACGAGGGCGACGAGGGCTTCGGTGAGTTCGCGGCTGACACCGGCCTCGACGGCGGTGTCGAAGGCGTCCGTGCCGCCGGTGGCGCGCTGGTAGTCGACGGCCTCGCGGGCGGCGTGCAGGGCGTGGTGGAGGCGGACGGCGACGGGCCGGACGGCGGGGACGGGCAGGAAGGCGGTGAGGGCGCGGCCGCCGGGGTCGGCGGCGACGGTGACGGGGTCGAGGGCGGCGCGGGCGGCGGACCGGTGGCGGGAGCCGTGGTAGCCGGCCGGGCCGCGCGCGGCGAGGGCGCCGGCCAGGAGGATCTTGCGGACGGCGGAGCGGAAGCGCTCCTGCTCGGACCAGGGGACGGTGCCGGCCGGCCCTGGGGGCGCCTCGCGCCACCAGCGGATCTCGTCACTGGGGACGGCGAGGCCGGTGAGGACCTCGCGGGCGGCGGGCGTGCCGCTGCGGGCGAGGGCGGTGAGCGCCTCGCCGAGCAGGTCCTCGCAGTCGGGGAAGGCGCGGCTCTCGGGGACGAGGAGGCTGGTGCCGCCGCCCGGTCCGGTGCCGGGCGGGGTCCAGCGGCCGTAGCGTCCGGCGGCGCCGCCGCGCCGCTGCCAGCCGTGGCGGGCGAGGAGGGCGCCGAGGACGCGCGGGTCGACCCGGCCGGGGTCGGGCACGCCGTCGCCGGGGGCGGCCGGGGGGAACAGGGGTGCGGGGCCGGGACCGCGCCCGGTCCCCTCCCCCGCCCCGGGGTCGTCGATCGGTCGGTGCATCAGGGTCTCCCTCCCCGGCCGACCCGGGTCATGATCTCGCGCAGCGCCCGGTCGTCGAAGATCCGTGCCGTGGGGACGCGGACGGTGGTCCGGCGGCGTCCGGTGACCGGCTGTCCGGCCAGGTTGGTCCAGTAGCAGCAGTGCCGCAGGTCGAGCCGGTCGTGGCCCGCCCGCAGCCAGTCCTCCGGGTCTCTCGGGACGATCATCACGACCAGGATCTTGTGGACGGCCACGGGGGTCCGGGCCAGTTTCACGAGGTGGTCGTTGTCGAGGGTGAAGGGGAAGGTGCTTCCCGGCGGGTGGGGCGGCAGCTGGTAGGTGCACTTGAGCTGCACCTTGATGGTGACCTCGTCGTCGACGGTGTGTCCGGGCGAGCCGTGGCTCACGTGCCAGTCGACGCCGTTGTCCGGGAAGGGCTGCGCGAGCGAGCAGCCCGCCGCGGCGGCGACGGCGTGCAGGTATCCCACCTGGAGGGTCTCCATGCAGGCGGTGGTGGCGAGTGAGCCGCGTGCCGGGGCCGCCCGCTGGGGCGGCAGCCCTCCCGACTCGGGCTGGGCGAGCGCCATGTGAACGTCCTTCCCCGTCCCCTCTGTTGTGACCGGTCCGCGTACGCGGCAAACAGTCCGGGTATCACCGTTCCGGGCAGGGGGTTGGCCATCTGCCGCGCACGTGCGAGGAGTTCGGGGATGACGACGCACTGGTACGAGGGGCCCCTGGCCGCTTTCGACACGGAGACCACCGGAGTGGACGTCGAGGAGGACCGGATCGTGTCCGCCGCCCTCGTCGTCCAGGACGCCGCCGGAGCGCGGCCCCGGGTGACGCGCTGGCTGGTGAATCCGGGCATATCGGTGCCGGAGGCGGCCACGGCGGTGCACGGACTGACCGACGACCACCTCCAGCGGAACGGCCGCTGGCCGTCGCCGGTGATGGAGGAGCTGGGGCGCTCCCTGGCGGAGCAGAACGCGGCGGGGCGGCCGCTGGTGGTGATGAACGCGCCCTTCGACCTGACGATCCTGGACCGCGAGCTGCGGCGGCACCGGGCGTCGACGCTGGGCCGGTACCTGGAGCACACCGCGCTGTGCGTGCTCGATCCGCGGGTCCTGGACAAGCACCTGGACCGGTACCGCAAGGGCCGGCGGACGCTGACGGACCTGTGCGCGCACTACGAGGTGGAGCTGGCGGGGGCGCACGACGCGGCGGCGGACGCCACGGCGGCGCTGGAGGTCGTCCGGGCGGTGGGGCGGCGGTTCGCGTCCCGGCTGGAGCGGCTGACGCCGGGTGAGCTGCACGGGCTCCAGGAGGCGTGGCACGCGGCGCAGGCGCGGGGGCTCCAGGCGTGGTTCGCGCGGCAGGGGACGCCGGAGACGGTGGATCCGTCGTGGCCGGTCCGGCCGGAGCTGCGGACGGCCGCGTAGCCGCCGGGGTCTGCCGGGGCGTCAGGAGCAGGGGCCGGAAACGGCTGAGGCCGGTCCGTCGTGGTGACGGACCGGCCTCTCCCGGTGGGCGATACTGGGATCGAACCAGTGACCCCTTCGGTGTGAACGAAGTGCTCTCCCGCTGAGCTAATCGCCCGGGAACGGGTTGAACCATACAGGGCCCCGGGCCCCGGGTTCAAACTCGTCGCAGGTGGGCGGCGAGTCCGCGCCGTCCGGCCCGCATCATCAGGGCGTGGTTGGCGCGGAAGAGGGGCCGTCCGGGGAGGGAGAGGAGGCGCAGCAGGCGGGCCCTGACCTCGACCTCCTGCTCGTAGAGGGCGCGGCTGCCGGTGCCGTCGGCCAGGACCGTCCAGCGGGCCCAGCCCTCCAGGTCGCCGCCGAGTCCGATCTCCAGGACGCGGGCGGCTGGGTCGTGGCGCAGGGCGCGGGCGGTGACCTCGATGTCGTACGGCAGCAGGGAGCGGAAGCGGGCGGTGCCGGTGGTGGCGCCGCGGGGGGCGACGGAGCGGACCTGGGGCCACCAGCGGGGGTACTCCTCAGCCCGTTCGAGGACCCGGTAGACCTCGTCGGGCGGGGCGGCGAGCCGCCAGACGCTGCGGAAGCGGTACCGGCAGGGGTCCATGGTCCCAGTGTGGCCACTCAGGCCGGATCTGAGTAGCAGCGCGCATTCCCGGCGCGGGGTCCCGGCACGACACTCCGGACATGGACATGAACCTGCCGCCCGCCGAGGAGCTGCGGCTCGTCGATCAGGAACTGGCCCGGCTGGACGCGCGCCGGTCCGAGCTGCTGGCGCGGCGGGCGTGGCTGCTGCGGGTGCTGTACGCCCCCGCCCCGCCGGTCGCCCCGCCGTTCGCGCCGGTGGCGCCGGGGCGGGAGACCTCGCCGCGGAGCGCGCAGAACGTGCTGCTGACGCTGGGCGGCACGCTGCTGGGGATCGCGGCGCTGGCGTTCACGCTGGTGAGCTGGGGGTCGATGGGGATCGCCGGGCGGGCGGCGGTGCTGCTGGTGGTGACGTCGGCTGCGCTGGCGGCCCCGGCGGCGCTGCTGCGCCGGGGGCTGGCGTCGACGGCGGAGGCGATCGGCGCGCTGGGGCTGCTGCTGGCGGTGCTCGACGCGTACGCGCTGCGGCGGGTGGCGCTGGCGGGGACGGACGGGACGGCGTACGCGGCGGTGGCGGCGGCGGTCCTGGCGGGGCTGTGGGCGGGGTACGGCGCGGTGCTGCCCCGGCTGCGGCTGCCGGTTCCGGCGGCGGTGGCGGCGGCGCAGCTGCCGGTGCCGCTGGGGGTGCTGGCGGCCGGGGGCGGTCCGACGGCGTTCGCGTGGGCGGCGGTGCTGACGGCGGCGGCGGACGTGGTGCTGCTGGGGCGGCCGGTGGCGGTCGCGGCGCGGGTGACGGCGGCGGTCGGGGCGGCGGGGCTGACGGCGTGGGCGCTGCTGACCGGCGGGTGGCTGTCGGTGGCGGAGCCGTGGAGCGGGGCGGCGCTGCTGCTGGGCTGTGCGGCGGTGTGCCTGGGTGCGGCGCGGGCGGCCGGTCCGGCGGCGGGGGCGCTGGGCGCGGTGGCGGGGCTGGCGGCGGTGGCCGCGGTGGGCGGGCCGCTCCGGGCGGCGCTGCCGGCCGCGTGGGCGGTGCCGGTGTACGTGGTCTGCGGTCTGGCCCTGGCGTCGCTGTGGCGGCCGGTGCGGGTGGCGCGGGTGCCCGGTCCGGTGCGGGCGGGGTTCGGGGTGGCCGGGGGCGGGGTGGCGGCGCTGGGGGTGGCATGGGCGCTGCCGCCGGTGCTCGGCGGGCTGCTGGGTCCGGCGGACCGGGGTGCGGGGATCTGGTCGGGGGTGCACGCCGAGCCGGTGCCGGGCGGTTTTCCGGCGACGGCGGTCCTGGTGCTGCTGCTGGCGGCGGGGGCGTCGGCGGTGGCGGGGCGGCCGTGGGGCCGGTGGGGCGCGGTGGCGCTCGGGTGGGCGGCGCTGATGGCGCTGCCGGTCTGTCTGGGGCTGCCGTACGCGGCGGGGCTCGCGGTCCGGCTGGTGGCGGTGGCGGCGGGGCTGGCGGTGGCGGTGCGGCCGGGCCTCCCGCTGCGGGGGCTGCCGGAGCCCGGGCCGGCCGTCCGGGAGCGGGCGGAGGCCGCGGGGCCGTGGGGCGCGTCCTGGACGGTCCCGCGGCGGCCGTCGGCGCCGGTCGACGCGCGGGTCCTGGTCGGGTGGACGGGGTACGGGGCGGGGCTGGCGGCGGCGGCTTCGGCGGTGCTGTCGGCGCTGGACGCGCGGGGCGCGACCTTCGGGGTGCTGGGGGTGCTGCTGGGCCTCTTCGCGGCGGCGGCGGTGGCCGGGTCCGGGGCGGTGCGCGAGGCGGCGGCCGGGGCGGCGGTGCTCGCGGCGGCCGGTCTGGTGGGGGCGGGCGCCGCGGCGGCGGGGCTGTCGGCGGCCGGGGCGGGGCTGGCGCTGCTGGTGGTGCCGGCGGCGACGGCGGCCCTGGCCGCGCGGGTGCGGTCGGTGGCGGTCGAGGCGGTGGGGGCGGGCACCGGCGTGGTGGCGGTGGCGCTGACGGCGGGGCGTCCGGCGGTGCTGGCGACGGCGCTGGCGGTGGCCGGGGTGGTCGCGGCGGCGACGGCGCTGCGGCCGGAGCGGCGGCCGGCGGCGTCGTGGGCGGCGGGGGCGCTGTTCCTGGCGGCGGCCTGGGTGCGGCTGGCGGTGTGGGGGGTGGCGGTGCCGGAGGCGTACACGCTGCCGGTGACGGTGCCGGCGCTGGTGGTGGGCTTCCTGCGGCGGCGCCGGGATCCGGCGGCCTCGTCGTGGTCGGCGTACGGCCCGGGGCTGGCGGTGACGCTGCTGCCGGGGCTGGTGGCGGTCTGGGCGGTCCCGGCGGGTCCGCGTCCGCTGCTGCTGGGGGCGGGGGCGCTGGCGGTGACGCTGCTGGGGGCGCGGTACCGGCTCCAGGCGCCGCTGGTGCTGGGCGGGGCGGTGCTGGTCCTGGTGGGGCTGCACGAGCTGGCGCCGTACGTGGCGCGGCTGGTGGGGGCGCTGCCGCGCTGGGTGCCGATGGCGGGGGCGGGGCTGCTGCTGCTCGCGGTGGGCGCGACGTACGAGCGCCGGCTGCGGGAGGCGCGGCGGCTGCGGGAGCGGCTGGCCCGGATGCGGTGAGGGCCGGAACGTGCCGAGGGCCCGGAGACGGTGGTCGTCTCCGGGCCCTCGGGCCGGGTGGTGGGCGATACTGGGATCGAACCAGTGACCCCTTCGGTGTGAACGAAGTGCTCTCCCGCTGAGCTAATCGCCCCGGCGCACCGCCAACATTACCGCATGTCAGCGGGGCTTCCGAACCACCCCGGGGTCACTCGTCGATCTTCCAGGGCATGACGATGCCGAACTTCCACAGGTACCAGCCGAGCAGCGCGGCGATGATCACCAGGCCGATGACGGTGAGGGTGATGTTGCGGCGGCGGACCCTGGGGTCGAGGGCGCGCTGTGCGGCCTCGGTGACCTTGCGCTTGGTCCAGCGCAGGACGATCTGCGCCCAGACGAACTCGGTCGCCCAGATCGCCATGCCGGCGAAGATGACGAGCCAGCCGGGTCCGGGGAAGACGAGCATGAGGATGCCGGCACCGATCACGGCGAGTCCGACGATGAAGACGCCGACCTGCCAGCTGAGGTGCAGGCCGCGCCGGGACTTGATGAACTCCGGTGCGCGGGATCCCAGTTCGGCCTTCTCGTCGGCCTCGGCCCCGGGGGCGCGCTCGTCACTCTCCGCATTCATGGAGCCAACCTACCCGACTCACCAGCCTCACTGGAATGGCCGCATTACCGCATGTCACGCTCCGCCACCCGGGGTACCGGAACCCTCACAAAACAGACAGAGGGGTTTACAACGGCACCGTAGGTGGCATGTCGATTTCGCCGACGTGCGAATCCCCGAGCGCACACTGAGCGAAAGGCCCTGGCGCTTATGAACACCGTGGTGAGCTGCGAGCTGCACCTGCGCCTCGTTGTGTCGAGCGAGTCCTCACTGCCTGTACCCGCGGGCCTGCGGTATGACACGGCGGATCCGTACGCCGTGCACGCCACCTTCCACACCGGAGCCGAGGAGACGGTCGAGTGGGTCTTCGCCCGCGACCTTCTCGCCGAGGGGCTGCACCGGCCCACCGGCACGGGCGACGTCCGGGTCTGGCCGTCCCGTAGTCACGGTCAGGGAGTCGTCTGCATCGCATTGAGCTCTCCCGAGGGAGAAGCCCTGCTCGAGGCCCCGGCGAGGGCCCTGGAGTCGTTCCTCAAGCGGACCGACGCCGCGGTGCCACCGGGCACCGAGCACCGGCACTTCGACCTCGATACGGAGCTCTCCCACATCCTGGCGGACAGCTGAGCCAGGCCATCGACCGCACGGCGCCGTCCGACTCGGGGCGACGGCGCCGCGCGGACGGCCACACGGCACGACCTCCGGCGCTCCCACCGCGCAGCCGGCGCGGTGCGGGGCGCCGCCGCGCTTTTCCGGGGCGCGCTAGAGTCGTCGCCAATCCGCGGGCGCCCGCCCGCGGCCGGCCAGGGAGCGAAGCGTGCTCATCCCCCATGACACCCGGATCGCCCTCGACACCGTCGTCGATCTGATGAACACCGCCGCACAGGGCGACCGCGAGGACACGCTCGCGGACCTGGACGCCCTGCGCGTCTTCGTCCGGGCGCACCGGATCAGCGGCGTGAGCGGCCTGGGCGCCGAGGACCTGCGGGCCGTGCGGGAGGTGCGCGAGCGCTTCGCCGCGGTCTTCTCCGCCCCGGAGGCCCGGATAGCGGCCCCCCTGATCAACCAGCTGGTGGCCGCCGCGGGCACCACCCCGCAGCTCACCGACCACGACGGCTACGACTGGCACGTGCACTACTTCGCGCCGGGCGCCTCCGTCGCCGACCACCTGGCGGCCGACTGCGGGATGGCGCTCGCCTTCATCGTGGTCGCGGGCGAGCGCGAGCGGCTGCGGCGCTGCGAGGCGCCGGACTGCGGCCGGGCCTTCGTCGACCTCTCCCGCAACCGCTCCCGGCGCTACTGCGACAGCCGCACCTGCGGCAACCGCCTGCACGTGGCCGCCTACCGGGCGCGCCGCAAGGAAGCCGCCGGCTGACCGGCCGCTCCGGCGGGGCGTCCCGGTCCGGGGCGGCGTCACAGGAGGTAGAGGTCGTGCAGGGCGGCCAGCAGGAACAGCAGCCCGATCACCGTCAGGAAGATCATCAGCGGTGGCTGCGACAGTGCGTAGAGACAGCCCCGCGGCTCGTCGGCCGGGAGGTCGGCCGGGGTGTCGGCGGGGAGGGAATCGGCGGAGGCGGGGGCGGGTTCCCGCGAGGTATCCAGCATCTCGGGGGGATGATCGCGCACGGCGACCCCTCGGAATCGCCGAAAGAGCCTCTCCCCCGGGGGAGTTCACCCCTTCCCGTGGATCTTGGGAACACCGCCCGGTCGCGGCCCGGCAGACAACGGCCAGAAGCGGTCAGATTCCGTGCTTCTTCAGAATCGCCTCGATGTCGCTGAAGTCCTCCGACGCGCCGGCCGCCGCTCCCCCGCCGGTCGCCGCGCGCGGAGCCCGGCCGCCGAGGGCCTTCCCGGCCGGGGCCGAGGCGCCGGGCGCGACCGCGGCGGGCTCCGCCCCGCCCCCGGCCGCCTTCCGGCCGGCCCGCCGCTCGGCGCCCCGCGTCGCCGCGAGGAGCAGCCAGGCGGCGCCGAGCGCTCCGAAGCCGGCCCAGGCGACCGGGCTGAAGGCGGTGTCGAAGGCCCACCGCACCGCACCGGTCATCACCAGGCCCAGCGGCACCAGGGCGTAGGCGGCGATCCGGGCGGCGGAGCGGTACTTCTTCCGGTAGGCCGTGATCGCGGCGATGCCCAGGCCCGCCGCGGCCACCGCGGAGAAAATGGTCTCGGCGAGCATGCGATCCTCCAGGTCCTGGCCATCACGTCCCTTCCATCCTGCACCCCACCGGTGGCTGGGGGCCATGCCGCCGGACCGGTCTCAGGGAGATCTCCGGGTCGTCCCGGACGCGATCTCCTCCTCAGGTGCCGGTGCGGTGCCGATGGCACCGGCGGGCCGGGCGGCTGGAAGACTGGCGGTCATGAGCGACATCACCACCGCACCCTCCCCGGTCGTCCTGGAGGCGTGGTTCGACCTCCAGTGCCCGGACTGCTTCCAGGCCCTCGACGACCTCCACGCGCTGCGCGAGAAGTACGGCGACCGGATCGACGTCCGGCTGCGCCACTTCCCGCTGGCCAAGAACAAGCATGCCTACGCCGCCGCCCAGGCCGCCGAGGAGGCCGTCGACCAGGGCCGGGGCCGGGAGTACGCGGAAGCCCTGCTGGCCCGGACCGCCGAGCTGGCCGAGCGCGGCGAGCCGGTGCTCCTGGAGGTGGCGGCCGGACTCGGCCTGGACGCCGAGGAGTTCGACACGGCGCTGATCGACGGCCGGCACCTGCTCGTCGTCGACGCCGACCAGGCCGAGGGCCAGGCCCTCAAGGTCACCGGCACCCCGACCTACGTGATCGGCGGGGAGCGGCTGGACGGCGGCAAGAGCCAGGAGGGGCTGCGGGCCCGGATCGAGGAGATCGCCGACCGCCTCCTGGCGGGCTGACGCCCCCGCTCCCCTCAGCCCCCGGATCCGGGCGTCAGAGCAGCCGCTTGGAGCTGTTGACGTACGTGACCCGGTAGCCGAGGGACTCGTACAGGCGGACCGCCGGGGTGTTGTCCGCGAAGACGTGCAGTCCGATCAGGGCCTCCCCGGCCTCCCGCACCGTCCGCTCGGCCAGCAGCATCAGCGCGCGGCCGTGGCCCCGGCCGCGCTGCTCCCGGTCGACCTCGATGTCGTACACGTACCCGGCGGTGACCCCCGGGTCCAGCTCGCGCACCCCGGTCCAGACGTGGCCGGCGACCCGGCCGCCGACGGCGACGACGCTGATCGCCGTGCCGGGGGTGGCCAGTCCCCGCGGCAGCAGCTCGCGGTGGCTGGCCTCGGCCTTGGCGCGGGCCTGCTCCTCGGAGACGCCCCGGGCCATCCACTCGCGGGCGAAGCCGTCCCGCGCGGCCGGCTCCCAGACGGCGTACTCCTCCTCCGTCATGGGACGGACCTCGGCGCCGGCGGGCGGGGCGGGCGGCGCGTCCGGGAGTTCCTTGATCATGTTCCGGCTGCGCTCGGTGTAGCCGAGCGCGCGGGCCAGCGCGAGCGCGGCCCCCGCAGCGGCGGGCACGGATATCTTCACGTCCGAGCAGCCCCAGCCGCGCAGCACCTCCTCCGCGGCGAGCACCGCCACCGTGGCCCGGCCCCGGCGCCGGTCGGGCTCGTCGACCCGGAGGTCCTCGATCAGCCCCGAGGTGGCTCCGAAGCCGGGGTCGGTCAGGAGGCGGACGGAACCGACGCGGCGGCTGTTCACGCAGATGTCGTAGGTGCGCGAACGGCCGCCGTCGGCGGTGTGCTGGAGCGGCTCGGACGGCCGCAGTGTGGTGGTCATCAGGGGTGTTCTACCCATTCGGGAGGCCCCCGTCATCCGGATTTATCCGAGCTTCGGGTCCCGGTCGGCGGCGGCCCGCTCCTCGAAGACCCGCATGGCCTTGACGGTGACCGGGCCCGGCTCGGCGGAGAGCGCCCGCCCGTCCACCGTGTGCACGGCCTGGACGTCCCGCAGGGTGGAGGTGAGGAAGATCTCCTCGGCGGTCTCCAGGACGTCCAGCGGGAGGTCGGTCTCCTCGGCACCGGTCCACTCCACGGCCAGCGCGCGCGTGATGCCCGCGAGGCAGCCGGAGGAGACGGGCGGGGTGTGGAGGCGGCCGTCGAGCACGACGAAGACGTTGGAGCCGGTGCCCTCGCAGAGCCGGCCGACGGTGTTGCCGAAGAGGGCCTCGGAGGCGCCGGCCTCCTTCGCGCGTGCGAGGGCGACGACGTTCTCGGCGTACGAGGTGGTCTTGAGTCCGGTGAGGGCGCCGCGCTCGTTGCGGGTCCAGGGGACGGTGATCGCCTTGGTGGTGTCGGGGCGGCGGGCCGTGGGGCCGACGGCGACGACCAGGCTGGTGCCGGTGTCGCCGCGCTCCGAGCCGAGCGGGGAGAGGCCGCCGGTGTAGGTGATGCGGAGCCGGCCCAGCTCCACCGGGTTGGCCTCCAGGACGGCGGCGCAGGCCCGGCGGACCTCGTCGAGGTCGGGGTCGGGCAGGCCGAGGCCGCGCGCGGAGCGGGTGAGGCGCTCCAGGTGGAGGGTGAGGGCGAACGTTTCGCCGCGCTCGGCCCTGACCGTCTCGAAGATGCCGTCGCCGACGGTCAGTCCGTGGTCCAGGACCGAGACCCGGGCGGCCTTCTCGTCGTGCAGCCCGCCGTTGACCCAGAGTTTCATCGAGAGATGGCCTTTCCGCTCGCCTCAGAGGCGCCTGACTCGTAGGCGCCCGACGCTATCGCGACCAGCCGGGCGGCCTTCAGCTCGGTCTCCTCCCACTCCCGCTCGGGGTCGGAGCCCCAGGTGATCCCGGCGCCGGTGCCGAAGCGCAGCACCTCCTGCGGGCGGTCGATCCAGAAGGTGCGTATGCCGACGGCCAGCTCGGCGCGGCCGGTGTCGGCGTCCACCCAGCCCACGCCGCCGCAGTACGGGCCGCGGGGCGCGGTCTCCAGGGAATCGATGATCCTCAGGGCGCTGGATTTCGGGGCGCCGGTGACGGAGCCGGGCGGGAAGGTGGCGGCCAGCAGTTCGGGCCAGCCCGCGTCCTCGCGCAGCACGCCGCCGACGGTGGAGACGAGGTGGACGAGACCGGGGTGCTCCTCGACCTCGCACAGGGCGGGGACGGTGACGGAGCCGGTCGCGCAGACGCGGCCGAGGTCGTTGCGGACCAGGTCCACGATCATCACGTTCTCGGCGTGATCCTTGGGCAGCAGGTCGGCGGCGGTGCGGCCGGTGCCCTTGATGGGACCCGAGGAGACCAGGGCGCCCTCCCGGCGCAGGTACAGCTCGGGCGAGGCGGTGGCGATCTCCACGCCGTGCGCGGGCAGCCGGATCGTGCCCGCGTAGGGGGCGGGGTTGCCCGCGGCGAGCAGCGCGGTGAGGGCGTCGACGTCGGCGCGGGCCGGGTCGGGCAGCGGCGCGCTCAGCACCCGGCAGAGGTTCGCCTGGTAGACCTCGCCGCGCGCGATGTGCTCGCGGATCCGGCGCACGCCCGCGGTGTACGCGGCGCGGTCGAGGGACGACGTCCAGTCGCCGGGACGGGGTCCGGCCCACGCGCCGGGTGCGGCGGCGGGCACGGGGTCCCTGCGGACGTCTCCGAAGCGGGCGCAGGTGAGCCGGCCCTCGAAGTCGGCGCAGACGGCCCAGAAGCCTGCGGAGTCCAGGGCCTCCGGGTCGTGGGTGACGTCCCGGAGATCGGTCGCGACGAGGCCGCCGAAGCGGGCCAGGGGAGCTAGGTCGTACACGGATCGAGTCTAGGTCGTGCCCGGAAAGTCCCGCCGTGCGCCCGGAGGGCGCGGGCCGCGGTGCCCGGCGGGAGTTCGCGGACGCGGCCCGGGTCGGCGGCGGACGGCGGGGGCGGGCGGGGCCGGTGCGGGCACGGGCGGCGGGGCGGCGGGCACGGCCGGTGACCGGCGGCGGGGCGGCCGCGCGGGCGCCGCCCCGGACGTCCCGCGCGCCCCTCCGGCCCCGTCCGCCACCCCGCCCGGGGGGCCGTCGCGGGGGCCGGATCGGGCGGTGGCTCAGCACGCTGCGGAAACGCGTTTTTGTACTGGCCGAGGAATCCGCTAAAGTTCAACACGTCGCCGGGACGCGCAAGCGAAACGGAAACGACAAGCGGACGTGGCTCAGTTGGTAGAGCATCACCTTGCCAAGGTGAGGGTCGCGAGTTCGAATCTCGTCGTCCGCTCGAGTGGGGGGATCTTCCCGAACCCCCTGTGACACTCCTGGTGGAGTGGCCGAGAGGCGAGGCAACGGCCTGCAAAGCCGTCTACACGGGTTCAAATCCCGTCTCCACCTCCAAGGACGATTAGCTCAGCGGGAGAGCGCTTCCCTGACACGGAAGAGGTCACTGGTTCAATCCCAGTATCGTCCACTGGACCTTCGGGTCCTGGATCCTAGGATCCCCCGCGCGATTAGCTCAGCGGGAGAGCGCTTCCCTGACACGGAAGAGGTCACTGGTTCAATCCCAGTATCGCGCACGCAGTACCCGCACCCTCGGGTGTGACCCGCGCGATTAGCTCAGCGGGAGAGCGCTTCCCTGACACGGAAGAGGTCACTGGTTCAATCCCAGTATCGCGCACGGGATCATGAAGCCCCGGCCGTAGTTCACGGCCGGGGCTTCGTCGTGTCCGGACGGCGGCCGGGGCTCCCCGGCCCGCACAGGACGGGACGGGCCGGGGAGCGGGGGAACGGCTCAGGAGGAGAACAGCATCCGGCCGAAGCCGCGCCGGCCGTAGTGGCCGCCGTGGCCGTGGCCGCCGTGCGGGGCGCCCCAGGCGGGCGGAGCGGGCTGGGCCGGGTAGGCGGCCGGCGGCGGGGGCGGGGCCGGCTGGGTCCACTGGGACTCCAGGCGGGTCAGGGCCTCCAGCTCGCCGTAGTCCAGGAAGATGCCGCGGCAGCCGCTGCACTGTTCGATCTGGACGCCGTTGCGGTTGTACGTGTGCATCGCCGCGTGACACTTGGGACACTGCATGCTCGGCTCAACTCCCTGCCGTTGCCGTTCGAATCGTTGGCTTCACCTTAGGGGGACGCGGCGGGGGCCGGGACGGTTCGGGAATCCGCGATCCTGGCGCAGGTGTCGATCATCACGGTCTCGACCTCGTCGAGGGCGCGGCGCTCCGCCGTGGACTTGGCCAGCGCGAGGGCGGCGGTCTGCACGGTCAGGGCCCGCGCGGGCAGGTCGAGCCGCTCCCAGGGGTCCGCGCCGGCGGCCGGGCCGCCCGCCGCCCGGTAGGCGTCGAGGAACCGCGCCCAGACCTCCGGCGGCAGCAGTCCGGCCGCGAACCAGGCGGCCGGGCGGGCCAGGTCCCAGGCGGGGTCGCCGACCCCCGCGTCGTCGATGTCGATGAGCCGCCAGGAGCCCCGGAAGTCCCGGACCAGCTGACCGAGATGGAAGTCGCCGTGGCACAGGTACGCGCGCGTGCCGGGGTCCGGGGGGACGGTCCGCCAGGCCGCGAGGACGGTGCCGGCGGCGGGGTGGCCGGGCGCGGTGCGGCGCATCCGCTCGACGGCCAGGGCGGCCTTCGCGGGCGCGCGCATGGCGGGCAGCCCCTCGGGCCCGTCCGGCGGCGGGGTGCGGTGGAGCAGGGCGAGGAGCCGGGCCGCCTCCTCCCAGGGCGCGGCGCCGGGGTCCTCCGGGTCGACCGGGGGCCCGTACGGCCACAGCGTCACCGGTCGGCCGTCGAGCGGCTCCGGCCGGACGCCCGGCACCGGCGGCAGGAAGATCCCGGCCAGGTCCGGGTGGCCGGCGAGCGCGAGCCGGGCGGCGTGCGGGCCGGGGGCGGTGCCGGGGGCGTGCGCCTTGGCGACCAGTCCGCCGTGCCGGACGACGGTGCCGTCGTCGCGGTCCGCGAGCGGCCCGACCGTCCCCGGCGCGCAGCCGCACGCTCCCCCGCCGTGCACGGCGGTCCGGGCGGCCCGGGCGAGCGCCCCGGAAACCCCCGCGGGGTCGGGGCCGGTCTCTGCGGTGTCCATCCGGGGAGCGTACGCGGGGGCTCGGAGGTCCGGGACCGGGGCCTGGGGCGCGGGGCGCGGAAGCTCAGAGCCCGGGGCGCGGGCCCAGGGACTGGGGCGCGGGAGAACGGGGAACAGGACCCGGAGCACGGAAGCTCAGAGTCCGGAGCGCAAGACCCGGGGCGCGGGCCCGGAGCGCGGGAGATCGGGGCCGGGGCCTGCGGCCCGGGGAGTCGGGCACGGGGAGTCGGGGAACGCGGAGGGGCCGGTCGGCTCCCCGGCCGACCGGCCCCTGCGCTGTCGTCCGCCGCACCCCCGTCCCCACGGGGCTGTCGGCCGATGTGTCCGGCCCGGGCCGCTCTCCCGGGCCCGGGGCGCCGCTCAGCGCCCCAGCATCACGCCCACGGACGACGCCTGTGTGACCACCGCTTCCCAGCCGCCGAAGACGACCACGAGCAGGGCCGCGAGAGGGAGGACCATGGCGGTGGCGACCAGGGGATGGCGACGTCCCGCGGGGCGGGGGGTCGGCCGGTGTGCCGTGTGGGCCATGGTCCTCTCCTGTCGTTGCTGTCCTTGCAGGTTTCCGGTGCGGTGGGCGCGTGTTCCTCGGGGGACGAGAGTCGCGCCCACCGCATGACCTCAACAGTAGGGAGCGGGGGCCTCGGGGGCGTCATGCCCGCGTACCGGCTTTCCGGCCTACGGGAGGATGACGCCCGGCCCCCGGGCGTACTCCCCTGGGTGGAGACGGGGGCGCGCGGGTGGGGGGCTTCCCGGAAGGGACGCGCCCCCACCGGGGCCCGGGAGGAGTGACATGGCTCACGTCGGGCGCGGAGGAGGGGCGGCCCGCGGGGGAAGACGGGGCGCGGGCGCGGGGAGTTGGCGGAGCGTGCCGCCAAGTGGAGTGGGCCGGAAGGGGTGTTGGCCGGGTGCCCGGGAACGGGGCGGGACCGGGCTCCTTCCCAGCACTGACAATCGATGGCGGCGGGAGGGCGCGGCCTATGAGCGCGCCGGGGCGGCACTACGTAAGCTGTGCCACGTCGAACGGACGAGGGGACGGACATGGCGATGATGCGGCTCCGGCGCGAGGACCCGCGGATCGTCGGGGCGTTCCGGCTCCACCGCAGGCTGGGCGCCGGAGGCATGGGGGTCGTGTACCTCGGCTCCGACCGCCGCGGCCAGCGGGTGGCCCTGAAGGTGATCCGGCCGGACCTGGCCGAGGACCAGGAGTTCCGCTCCCGGTTCGCCCGTGAGGTGTCGGCGGCCCGGCGGATCCGGGGCGGCTGCACGGCCCGGCTGGTCGCGGCCGACCTGGAGGCCGAGCGGCCGTGGTTCGCCACCCAGTACGTCCCCGGTCCCTCGCTGCACGACCGGGTCGCGGAGGAGGGTCCGCTGCGGGCCGCCGACGTGGCCACCATCGGGGCCGCGCTCTCCGAGGGCCTGGTCGCCGTCCACGAGGCCGGGGTGGTGCACCGGGACCTGAAGCCCTCGAACATCCTGCTCTCCCCCAAGGGCCCCCGGATCATCGACTTCGGCATCGCCTGGGCCACCGGTGCCAGCACCCTCACGCACGTCGGCACGGCGGTCGGCTCCCCCGGTTTCCTCGCGCCCGAGCAGGTGCGGGGGGCGGCGGTCACCCCGGCGACCGACGTCTTCTCGCTCGGGGCGACGCTCGCGTACGCCTCCATGGGCGACTCGCCCTTCGGGCACGGCAGTTCCGAGGTCATGCTGTACCGCGTGGTGCACGAGGAGGCGCAGCTCCAGGGGGTGCCGGACGCGCTGGCGCCGCTGATCCGGGCCTGTCTGGCGAAGGATCCGGAGGACCGGCCCAGCACGCTCCAGCTGTCGATGCGGCTCAAGGAGATCGCGGCCCGCGAGGCGCAGGGGCTGTCGTCGGCCCGGCCGCCGGCGCCGCGCGAGCGGATGGAGGACCGGGCCACGCTGCGGCCGACCGAGCGGTACACCGACCCCCGGGACACCCGGGGGCGGGAGTCGTCCGAGCGGGTGCCGCCGCGGGGACGCGGGGCGGGGCCGTCCTCGCGGCCCTCGGCGCCGGTGCGCACCGGCGGCTCGCGCAATCCGCAGTCGCGGCCCGGGACCCGGCCGGGGGCCCGGTCGACCTCGACGGGGCGGCGGCCCGCCGATCCCCGGCTGCTGCGCCAGCGCCTCTTCGTCTTCGTGGTCGTGACGCTGGTGGTGGCGCTCGGGATCGCCGCCGCGCAGGCCCTCCAGAACTGATCCGGCGCCCGCCCGCACATGACGACGGCCCCGGTACGCGCGCGCGTACCGGGGCCGTCGTCGTGCCGTCACGCCTCGGGGCGGCCCGTCGTCACCGCGTAGAAGGCGACGGCGGCGGCCGCGCCCACGTTGAGCGAGTCGACGCCGTGGGCCATCGGGATGCGGACCCATTCGTCGGCGGCGCGCAGGGCCTGGGTGGAGAGGCCCTCGCCCTCCGCGCCGAGCATCAGGGCGACCCGGTCGAGGCGGTGCGGGGCGGCCTCGTCCATGGAGGTGGCCTTCTCGTCCGGGGTGAGCGCGAGGAGCTTGAAGCCCGCCTCGCGGACCGCCTCCAGACCGCGCGGCCAGACGTCCAGGCGGGCGTACGGGACGGAGAAGACGGCGCCCATGGAGACCTTCACCGAGCGGCGGTAGAGCGGGTCGGCGCAGTCCGGGGAGAGCAGGACGGCGTCCATGCCGAGGGCGGCGGCGCTGCGGAAGATGGCGCCGATGTTGGTGTGGTCGTTGACCGACTCCATGACGGCGACGCGGCGGGCGGTCGCGAGGAGCGCGGCGGCGTCCGGGAGGGGCTTGCGCTGCATGGAGGCGAGGGCGCCGCGGTGCACGTGGTAGCCGGTGACCCGCTCGGCGAGGTCGGGCTGGACGGCGTAGACGGGTGCCGGGACCTCGTCGATGACGTCGCGCATGACGTCGACCCACTTCGCCGAGAGCAGCATCGACCGCATCTCGTATCCGGCCTGCTTCGCGCGGCGGATGACCTTCTCGCCCTCGGCGATGAAGAGGCCCTCGGCGGGTTCGCGGCGGCGGCGCAGTTCGACGTCGGTCAGGCCGGTGTAGTCGCGCAGGCGGGGGTCGTCGGGGTCGTCGATCGTGATGAGTTCGGCCACGGGGTGATACTGCCTTGTCCGGGGTGTGGTGCCAATGCGTGGGACGGGCGGCGGGCGCCGCCCGCCGGGGCGGGGACGGGGTTCAGCGGTGGGGGCCCTCGGCGACGACCGGGCCGATCACGATGACGGCCGGCGGGCGGACCTCGTGCTCCCGCACGGCGTCGGCGACGGTGGCGAGGGTGGCGTCCACCCGGCGCTGGGCGGCGGTGGTGCCCTCCTGGACGAGGGCGAGCGGGGTGTCGGGGGCCTTGCCGTGGGCGACGAGCGCCTCGGCGATCTTCCCTATCTTGTCGACGCCCATGAGGATCACCAGGGTGCCGGTGAGCTTGGCGAGCGAGGCCCAGTCGACCAGCGAGCGCGGGTCGTCGGGGGCGACGTGGCCGCTGACCACGGTGAACTCGTGGGCGACGCCCCGGTGGGTGACCGGGATGCCGGCGGCGCCGGGGACGGATATGGAGCTGGAGATGCCGGGCACGACGGTGCAGGCGATGCCCTCGGCGGCGAGCGCCTGGGCCTCCTCCATGCCGCGGCCGAAGACGAAGGGGTCGCCGCCCTTGAGGCGGACGACGGACTTCCCGGCCTTGGCGTGCTCGATCAGCGCGTGGTTGATGGCCTCCTGGGCCATGAAGCGGCCGTACGGGATCTTCGCCGCGTCGATCACCTCGACGTGCGGCGGCAGCTCGTCCAGGAGGTCGCGGGGGCCGAGCCGGTCGGCGATGACGACGTCGGCCTCGGCGAGCAGTCGGCGGCCGCGCACGGTGATCAGGTCGGGGTCGCCGGGGCCGCCGCCGACGAGGGCGACGAAGGGGGTGCGGGCGCGCCGGGCGGGAGCGGCGAGGGAGCCGTCGCGCAGGCCCTCCAGGATCGCGTCCCGGACGGCGGCCGAGCGGCGCGGGTCGTGGCCGGTGAGGACGGCGACGGTGACGCCGTCGCCGCGGCCGGTGGCCGGGGTCCAGGCGGTGGCGGCCTCGGCGTCGTCGGAGCGGACGCACCAGACGCGGGCGCGCTCGGCCTCGGCGGAGGCGGCGGCGTTGGCGGCCGGGTCGGTGGTGGCGACGAGCGCGTACCAGGCGTCGGCCAGGTCGCCGTCCTCGTACCGGCGGCGGACCCAGGTCAGCTCGCCGGCCTCGGCCATCGCCTCCACGGAGGGGGTGGCGGACGGCGAGACGAGGGTGATGTCGGCGCCGGCGGCGATGAGGGCGGGCAGCCGGCGCTGGGCGACCGTGCCGCCGCCGAGGACGACGACGCGCCGGCCGGCGAGGCGGAGGCCGACGGGATAGGCGGGGTGCTCGACGTGCTCGGCCATGTGCGGGCGGCTCCTCAGAAGGGGCGTGCGGGCCGCTGCGGCGGCGAAGCGGCTGGTGGGCGGGCGGTGGGGCCCGGTGTCCACGATATCGGTGACGTGGCGTGGGCACCTTGTGACCCTGGTCCCTCGGCGGGCGCGGGACATGGGGCGGCCCCGGGGCCGCCTCCCGGGGAGGGCGGCGGCGCCGGGGCCGTACCGGCTACTTCTCGGTGACGCCGGCGGAGTCGAAGGTCGCGACCTCGTGCATGGCGCGGGCCACGCTCTGCACCAGCGGCAGGGCGAGGAGGGCGCCGGTGCCCTCGCCGAGGCGGAGGTCGAGGTCGACCAGGGGGCGCAGGCCCAGCTTGTTGAGGGCGGCGACGTGGCCGGGCTCGGCGCTGCGGTGTCCGGCGATGCAGGCGGCGAGCGACTCGGGGGCGATGGCGCGGGCGACGAGGGCCGCCGCGCCGGTGGAGACGCCGTCGAGGATCACCGGGGTGCGCAGCGAGGCGGCGCCCAGGATGAGGCCGACGAGGGCGGCGTGCTCCAGGCCGCCGATCCGGGACAGGACCTCGATGGGGTCCGCCGGGTCGGGCTGGTGCAGGTCGAGGGCGCGGCGGACCACGTCGACCTTGCGGGCGTGGGTCTCGTCGTTGATGCCGGTGCCGCGACCGGTGACCTCGGCCGGGTCGACGCCGGTGAAGACGGAGATGAGGGCGGCGGACGCGGTGGTGTTCGCGATGCCCATCTCGCCGGTGAGGAGCGCCTTGTTCCCGGCCGCGACGAGGTCGCGGGCGGTCTCGATGCCGACCTCGATGGCGGCGATGGTCTCCTCGCGGGTCATCGCGGGCCCGGCGGTGAAGTCGGCGGTCCCGGCGCGGACCTTGCGGGGCAGCAGGCCGGGGGTGGCGGGCAGTTCGGTGGCGACGCCGACGTCGATGACGCAGACCTCGGCGCCGACCTGGTGCGCGAAGGCGTTGCAGACCGCTCCCCCGCCGAGGAAGTTGGCCACCATCTGGCCGGTGACCTCCTGCGGCCAGGGGGTGACGCCCTGGGCGTGGACGCCGTGGTCGCCGGCGAAGACCGCGACGGCGGCGGGCTCCGGGATCGGCGGCGGGCAGACCCGGGAGAGGCCGCAGAGCTGCGCGGAGATGATCTCCAGCATGCCGAGGGCGCCGGCCGGCTTGGTCATCCGCTTCTGCCGCTCCCACGCCTCGCCGAGCGCCTTGGCGTCGAGCGGGCGGATGGAGGCGACGGTCTCCTGGAGGAGGTCGTGCGGCTCCTCGCCGGGCAGGGCGCGGCGGCCGTACGTCTCCTCGTGGACGACCCAGGCGAGCGGGCGGCGCTTGGCCCAGCCCGCCTGCATCAGCTCGGGCTCGTCGGGGAACTCGTCGACGTACCCGACGCAGAGGTACGCGACGACCTCCAGGTGCTCGGGGAGGCCGAGCTCGCGGACCATCTCGCGCTCGTCGAAGAAGCTGACCCAGCCGACGCCGAGGCCCTCGGCGCGGGCGGCGAGCCAGAGGTTCTCGACGGCGAGGGCGGAGGAGTACGGGGCCATCTGCGGCTGCGTGTAGCGGCCGAGGGTGTGCCGGCCGCCCCGGGTGGGGTCGGCGGTCACCACGATGTTGACCGGGGTGTCGAGGATGGCCTCGATCTTCAGTTCCTTGAACTGCTTGGCGCGGGCCTTGGGCAGCGACTGGGCGTACGCCTCGCGCTGCCGCTGGGCCAGCTCGTGCATGGTCTGCCGGGTCTCGGCGGACCGGATGACGACGAAGTCCCAGGGCTGCGAGTGGCCGACGCTGGGGGCCGTGTGGGCGGCCTCCAGGACGCGGAGCAGCACCTCGTGCGGGATGGGGTCGGAGCGGAAGCCGTTGCGGATGTCGCGGCGCTCGCGCATGACGCGGAGCACGGCCTCGCGCTCGGCGTCGTCGTAGCCGGGCGCGGGGGCGGCGGGCCGGACCTCGGCCGGGGCCTCGACGGACTCCTCGGCCCGCTCGTCGGCCTGCTGCCCGGTCTGCTGCCCGGTCTGCTCGTCCTGCTCGTCGGTGGATCCCTCGGGGGCCTCGGCGGGCGCTTCGGCGGCCGGGGTCTCCTGGACCTCCTGGGCGGGGGCCTCGGGGGCGTCCTCGGCGACGACCGGGATCTCCTCGGCGACGGCGACGACGGGCGCCTCCGCCGGGACCTCGGCGGTGACGTCGGCGAACGCCTCGGCGGGGGCCTCCGGGGCGGGCGCCTCCCCGGCCGGGAGCTCCTCGACGGCGGCGGGGTACTCGGGGGCGGCCTCGGCCTCGGCGGGCACCGGCTGCTCGGCGGGCCCGGCCCCGGCGGCGGGCTCCACGGCCCCGGCGGCGGGCTCCACGGCCCCGGCGGCGGGCTCCACGGCCCCGGCGGCGGGCTCCACGGCCCCGGCGGCCTCCACGGCCTCCACGGCCTCAGCGGTCTCGGCGGCGGCCGGTTCCGGGGCGGGCTGCTCGGCGGCGGCCGGCTGCTGCTCGGCGACCGGGGCCTCCCCGGCCGGGGTCTCCTCGGCCTGGATCTCCTCGGCGGGGGACTCCGGGGCGGGCTGCTGCTCCGCGACGGGCTCCGCCGGTACGGCGTCGGGCGCGACGGTCTCCACTGCGGGCGCCCCGGCCTCGGCCACCGGCTCGGCGGGGGTCTCGGCGGCCTCGGGGGTCTCCACCGGGGCCTCGGCCTCCGGGGCTTCCTGGGCCTCGGGCGCCCCAGGCGCCACGGGCTCGGCCGGTTCGGCGACGGCCTCCGCGGCGACCGGTTCGGCGGCCGTCGGCTCGGTGGCGGCCTGCTCGGCGGGGGGCTCCACGGGGGCCTCGGCGGCGGGCTCGCCCTCGCGCGGGGCGGGGACGACGGCCTCGACCGCCGGTTCGGCCTGCTCGGGGGCCGGGACGGGGGCCAGGTGCGGGGTGGTCGGGACGGTGCCCTCGACCGGGACGAAACCGCTCTGGGGGGCGGTCGCCTCCGCGGGAACCCCGGGGGCCGCCGGGAACTCCTGGGGCTGCGCGGTCCACGGCTCGGCGCCCTGCGGGGCGAGCTGCTGGTCCTGCGCGATGTCGAAGTACTCGGGCCCGGTGGTGGGCGGTCCCGGGTTCCGTACGGGCACGGGCGCGGGGGCCGTGGCCACGAGGGGCTCGGGAACGGGCGCCGGGACGGGCTGCGCGGCGGGCGCGGCCGGGCCCCGGTCGGCGAGCGAGCGCACGACGCCGCCGGTGGCGGTCTCGGGGACGGGCGGGCCCATGTGGAGCGGGCGGCGCTGCGGGACGGGGGTGCCGGCCGGCGGGGTGGCCGTCGGCGGGACGCGGACGCCGCCGAGGTCGACGGAGCCGGTGTCGCGGCCGGCCGCCTCGTGGGCGCCGGTGTCGAGGATGCCGGGCTCGTAGCCGTGGGCGGTGGCGACGGCCTCCTGGGGCGCGACGGGGACGCCGTGCGCGGGGGTGCCGTGCTGTGCCTGCGGCGCGAGCCGGACGCCCTGCGGCGGGGTGGCGCCGGCCGGGGCGGTGAGCCGGTCGGCGAGGACGGGACCGGTCGGCAGGGGCCCGGTGAGCGGGTCGGTGAGCGGGTCCGGCAGCGGGTCGGTGAGCGGGTCGCCCTGCGGGGCGAGCGGGTCCTGGCCGGCCGGTCCGGAGCCCGCCTGGGCGGGGACGGCGATCGGCGGGGTGGGGACGGCGCCCGGCGGGTGCTCGCTCCAGGCGCCCTGGGCGCCCGGCATGAGGAGCATGTCGTCGTCCTCGGGGAGCTGCTGGCCGGGGTGCTGGCCGGAGGGGTCCAGGAAGGTGTACGCGCCCGGAGCGGGGATGCCCGGCTGCTCGACCATGCCTGCGTTCTCCGGCAGTCCCTCGCCCGGGACCTGGCCGGTGTCCGTCATGCGTACCCCTCGCCCATCGTTGTGTTCGTTCAGAGCCGCGCCCGTCAACGAGAACGAGCGCGTGCGCCGCGCGGCACGGAGACGCGCGGACACCCATGCATTGTCGCGGCCCGCGGCCTTCGTGGCAGGCGGTTCCGCCACGGCGCGCTGTGGACTGCGCCACGTCGCGCCGTCCCCCCGGTGCACCGCACCCCGTTGACCGCCGAGAACGGGTCAAGACGGTCAGCGATTCGGGACATTGACGAACAACATGCCGAAGGTCCCGGCGCGGTACAACAATCGGCCAGCCTACCTTCCCGCCCGGACGGCCGGGTCACGGGGCGGTGGCGGTCCGGCGGCCGGAGAGCAGGAAGACGACGGAGCGCTCGCGCTCGGTCCAGTCGGCGGGATCGAGGCCGACGGTCTGGAGGAGGACGGTCTCGACGGTGTAGCCGCCGTCGGCGAGGGCCGCGCCGATCGCCTCGGCCCCGTCGCGGGTGGTGGCGTGGGCGGTGATCCGGTCGGGGCGGCGGTCGGTGCACGCGGTGACGACGGGGACGCCGCCGGCGGCGACGCGGACGACGTCGGGCTCGGGGAGGCTCTCCAGGACGTGCGGGGCGCGGCCGGTGACGGTCTGGAGGAGGACGCCGTGGCGGCGGGCGGCGGCCTCGGTGCGGGTGCGGGCGGCCGGGTCGGCGTCGACGGCGATGACGGCGGCGCCGAAGCGGGCGGCCTCGACGGCGAAGGCGCCGCCCGCGCCGCCGATGTCCCAGACGAGGTCGCCCGGCCGGGGGCCGAGGCGGGCGAGCTGGACGGCGCGCAGGGTGGGGTCCTCGCCGGGGCGTTCGGCGGGGGCGGTCCCCTCCTCCGGGGCGGCGGGCAGCGCCCAGCCCCGGGCGGCTCCGGCGGCCGGGTCGTGGCCCATGAGCCAGGGGGCGGTGGAGGCGCCGGTGCCGCCGGCGCCGCCGATGACGAGGACGACGTTGGGGTCGCGCCAGGTGTGGTCGGCGGCCCGGTCGGAGGTGAGGACGGAGACCTGTTCGCGGGAGGTGCCGAGTTCCTCGCAGACGACGAAGGTGCGGTGGACGCCGTCGAGGAGGAGGGCGAGTTCGGCGGGGCCGGCGCCGGGGGAGGTCAGGACGGCGACCTTGGGGTGGGCGCGGCAGACGTTGACGGCGCGGCGCAGGGTGCGCTGGTGGGCGACGACGACGCGGGTGTCGTCCCAGGGCATGCCGGCGCGGGCGAAGGCGGCGGCGACCGAGGAGACGGCGGGGACGACCTCGACCTCCAGGCCGTGCTCGGGGGCGCGCAGGGCGCGGACGACGCCGAAGAAGCCGGGGTCGCCGTCGGCGAGGACGACGGCGGTGCCTCGGTGGCCCGCGATGCGGCGGGCGGCGAGGTCGACGCTGCCGAGCCGGACGTGTTCGGCGCAGGGGGGCGTCTCGGGGAGTGCCAGGTGGTGGGCGGCGCCGGCCACCAGGGTGGCGGCCGAGAGCGCGGACCGGGCCGCCTCGGTGAGGGGCGAGCCGTCCCAGCCGATCACCGTGACCCGGTCGGCCATCGCGTCTGCCTCCTGTGGTGTCGTCGCAGGTCGGGGCGGGTCGAAGCGTACCCGGATCCGGGCCGGGCACGGACCGGCGACACCGGCCGCCGGGTGACGGGGGCGGGTCGCCCGGCGGGGCCGCCGGTGCGTCAGCTCCAGTCGGCGAAGGCCGAGTAGCCCGCGTCGGCCATCTGGTCGGCGACGCCGTCGAGGTCCTCGGGGAGGAGGCTCCAGACGATGTAGTCGGTGCGCAGGTCGGTCCAGCCGCCGTCCTCGGTGCGGGTGCGCGCTATGCAGGCGTTGCGCAGGACGCCCTCGCTGATGCAGCCGATCTTCTGGGCGACCTGCTGGGAGGCGGTGTTGTCGGCGGCCGTGCGGAGTTCGATGCGCTCGAACTTCTGGTCGGCGAAGAGCCACTGGGCGGTGGCGAGGGCGGCCTCGGAGGCGTATCCCTCGCCGCGGGCCCAGGGGGCGACGATGTAGGAGAGCTCGGTGGAGCGGACCCGCCAGTCGGTGTGGGCGAGTTGGACGACGCCGACGAGCCGCTGGGTGAGGAACTCGGTGACGGCGAGGTCGAGGCCCCGGCCCGAGGTGCGTTCGGCGGGGGCGTAGGAGGTGATCCAGTGGAGGGCCGCCTCCTCGGTGTACGGCTGGGGGACGGCCGTCCAGGCGCCGACCAGTTCGTCGTTCATCATCTCGGCCAGTGCCGGGGCGTCGGCGTCTTCGAGCGCGCGCAGCACCAGCCGGTCCGTACTGATGGAGATGTCCGGGAAGGTGGTAGTCATGCGCAGCTCCGTACCGAAGACCGTCCGTTGAGACCGTGAACGCACAGCATGCAGCATGGGGTGCGGGGCGCGCATGGCCGGGTCCGGGGCGGGGGCGGCGCGCGGAAGGCCCCGCGCGCCGGACGGGGCGGGCGGGGCCTTGCGCCGAAGGACCGTGCGGGCGGCCTTACTTGGCGGCGCCGAAGGCCGGGACGACCGAGCCCTGGTAGGTGTCCTCGATGTACTTCTTCACCTCGGGCGAGTTGAGGAGCTTGGCGAGCTTCTGCACGCGGGCGTCCTTCTCGTTGCCCTCCTTGACGGCGAGGAAGTTGGCGTACGGGTTGCCCTCGGCCTTCTCCTGGACCAGGGCGTCCTTCGCCGGGGAGAGCTTGGCCTCGATGGCGTAGTTGCCGTTGATGACGGCGGCGTCCACGTCGTTGAGGGCGCGGGGCACGGTGGCGGCCTCCAGCTCCTTGAACTCCAGGCCCTTCTTGTCGGTGATGTCGGAGAGCTTGGCGTCGGTGCCCACGCCGGCCTTGAGGGTGATGAGGCCGTTGTCGGCGAGGAGGTGGAGCGCGCGGCCCTCGTTGGTGGTGTCGTTGGGGACGGCGACGGTCTGGCCGGCCTTGATGTCCTTGACCGACGAGACCTTCTTGGAGTAGAGGCCGAGCGGCTCCAGGTGGACGTTGACCACCGGGACGATGTGGGTGTTGTTCTTCTTGTTGAAGTCGTCGAGGTACGGCTTGTGCTGGAAGAAGTTGGCGTCGACCTGGCCGCTCTCGGTGGCGGTGTTCGGCAGGACGTAGTCGGTGAACTCCTTCACCTCCAGCTTCAGGCCCTCCTTGGCGGCCAGGTTGTCCTTGACGAACGTGAGGATGTCGGCGTGCGGCGTCGGGGACGCGGCGACGACGAGCGGCTTGTCGGCGGCGGCGCCCTCCTTGGCGGAGGCCGGGTCCGAGGAGGTGCCGCAGGCGGTGAGGCCGAGGGCCAGGGCGGTGAGGGTGGCGAAGCCGGCGGTGAGCTTGATGTTCTTACGCACGAAGAGTGCCTCTTTCTTGTGGAGCGGTGGACGCCTGGACAACAAGTCCGGGCTTCGGTGGTGGTCCTGGGGTGCCGTCAGGCCGTACGGCCGCGGCGGGCGAGGAGCCGTACGACTCCGTCGCCGACGAGCTGGACGACCGTGACGATCGCGACCAGGACGACGACGGTGACGAGCATGAAGGTGGTGTCGAAGCGCTGGTAGCCGTAGGTGACGGCCTTGGAGCCCAGCCCCTCGCCGCCGACCGCGCCGGCCATCGCGGAGTAGCCGATGAGCACGATGACGGTGGTGGTGACGGCGGCGACCAGCGAGGGCAGGGCCTGCGGGAGCAGCACCTTGCGGACGATGGTGGGGATGCCGCCGCCCATGGACTGGACGGCTTCGACGAGGCCGTGGTCGACCTCGCGGATCGCGGTCTCGACGAGGCGCGCGAAGAAGGGGATGGCGCCGATGGCGAGGGGCACGATCATCGCGGTCGGGCCGATGAAGGTGCCGACGACGAAGGTGGTGAAGGGGATCAGGGCGATCAGCAGGATGATGAACGGCAGCGAACGGCCGATGTTCACGATCGCACCGACGACCTTGTTCACGATCCGGTTCTGGAGCAGTCCGCCCTTGTCGGTGAGGACGAGGAGGATGCCGAGCGGGAGGCCGCCGACGATGGTGACGACGGTGGCCCACAGGACCATGTAGAGGGTGTCGACCGTGCCCTGTTCGAGCAGGGGCCTCATCTCTTCCCAGGTCACTTGGCACTCTCCTTCGCGAGCACGGGCTGCTGGGCGGGGACCGCGGGCGCGGTGCCGTCCCGCGGTTCTTCGACGCGTTCGACCTGGAGGCCCTGCTCGCGCAGGAAGCCGACGGGGACGACGTTCTCCTCGTACCGGCCGGGGAGTTCGATCCGCATCCGGCCGATCTGCTTCCCGCCGACGGTGTCCATCGCCGCCCCGAGGATCGAGATGTCGATGTTGTAGGTGCGGGCGAGCTGGGAGATGACCGGCTGGGTGGCGGCCTCGCCGTGGAAGGTGACGTCGACGACGGTGCGGTCGGGGCCGGTGGCGTGCCCGCCGACCGGGAAGAGTTCGGCGGCCAGCCGGGAGCCGGGGGTGGCGAGGAGTTCGCCGACGGTGCCGGACTCGACGACCCGGCCCTTCTCCATGAGGGCGGCGGAGTCGCAGACAGTCTTGACGACGTCCATCTCGTGCGTGATGAGCAGGACGGTGAGGCCGAGCTGCCGGTTGAGGTCGCGCAGGAGCTGGAGGATCGAGCGGGTGGTCTCCGGGTCGAGGGCGCTGGTGGCCTCGTCGGAGAGGAGGACCTTGGGTTCGCCGGCGAGGGCGCGGGCGATGCCGACGCGCTGCTTCTGTCCGCCGGAGAGCTGGCCGGGGTGGTTCCTGGCCTTGTCGGCGAGGCCGACGAGGTCGAGGAGTTCGAGGGCGCGGCGGGAGCGCTCGGCGGAGGGGACGCCGAGGATCTCCAGGGGGAGTTCGACGTTGTCCTGGACGGTGCGCGAGGAGAGCAGGTTGAAGTGCTGGAAGACCATGCCGATGCGGCTGCGGGCGCGGCGCAGGTCCTTGCCGGCGCGGCGGCCCCGGCCGGCGAGGGCGGTGAGGTCGACGCCGTCGACGGTCACCGTGCCGGAGGTGGGGCGCTCCAGGAGGTTGACGCAGCGGATGAGGGAGGACTTGCCGGCGCCGCTCTGGCCGATCACGCCGAAGACCTCGCCCTCGCGGACGTGGAGGTCGACGCCGTCCAGGGCGGTGACCTGGCGGCCGCGTGACTCGTAGACCTTGGTCAGGCCCGAAGTGGTGATCACAGGGGGTTTCCGTCACTGTCGAGTGCGCGACGCGGAGGTTCCGCCGTGCACGGGGCGTTCGTCATGCGGACGGCCGGGCGCGCGGGAGACCGCTCCGGCGGGCGGCCGGAAGGGCGGTGATGCGCGGGGCGGGCACGGTCCGGCGCCGGTGGGGCGGGCGGATCGGCTCGGCCGTCGGGGTCTCGCTTCGGGGCGCGAGGCTCAGGCGGGGGCCCTCAGAAGGCGCACATTCGACACATACAACGAGCACCGGGCGTCTGGTTCGCCTCGGTCGCAAGGATGCGGCTGCTCGTCGTGGTCATGTCTGCAAGTAAAGCATGCGCAGGTGCGAACAGAAGTCGGGTGTCCGCATTCCGGACGCTCCTGAGACGCGGGACGGACGCCGCCGTCGGGGCCGCTCCCCCGCGCTTCCCCGTGCGGGACCTGCGCCGGAGCGGGGTGCGGCGGGGTGGCGGGAGTCGGGGCGGAGAGGCCGGGATGTGGCCAAGGCCACGGGGTGGGGTGGTTCGCACGGAGGGAGCGGGGCGGTCGTACGGAAGGGGCGGGAGCGGTTTCGTACGGTGGAGCGGCCCGGGGGTGTACGGCGGGAACGGTCCCGGGGTGTACGGCGGGGGCGAGGGCATCGGGCCGTTCGGGCCGTAATACCCTCGGGCGCATGCTTGACGCCCTCACGGTCGCGGTATCGGTGGCCGCGCTCGTCCTCGCCGCCTGGTGCGGCTTCGCCGCCTACCGGGACCAGCCGACCAAGGACTGGCACTTCATCGGCATGGCCGTGGTGACCTTCCTCGTCCTGGTCCAGCTGATCGTCGGGATCGTGCGGCTGGCGCGCGGCGAGAAGGCCGAGGAGGGCACGACGATCTTCGTCGCTTATCTCCTCGGCGCGCTGTGCGCCGTACCGATCGCCGGTTTCATGTCGCTGGCCGAGCGGTCCCGCTGGGGTTCGGCGACGGTGGCGGCGGGCGCGGTCGTGCTCGCCGTCCTGGAAGTGCGTCTCTTCGACATCTGGACGGTGGGCTGACCATGGCGGAGACGACGCGCGAGCGGGCCGCGGAGACGGCGGACGGCGGGCGGACCCGGCTCGTCAAGGGGCCGGGCATGCTGCTGGTGTGGCTGTACGGCGTGATGTCGGTGGGCGCGGTGTCGCGCTCGATCTACCAGATCAGCAGCGAGTTCGAGCACGCCCCGCTGGCGTACACGCTGTCGGCGGTCGCGGCCGTCGTGTACGTCTTCATCACCTACACGCTGGTACGGGGCGGGGAGACGGCCCGCCGGGCGGCGCTGGTGTGCTGCGCGGCCGAGCTCGCGGGCGTGCTGATCGTGGGGACCTGGACCCTGGTGGAGCCGTCCGCCTTCCCCGACTCCACCGTCTGGTCGGACTTCGGGTACGGCTACGTCTTCATCCCGGTGCTGCTGCCGCTCACCGGCATCTGGTGGCTGCGGCGCTCGCGCACGGCCTGATCCCGCCATACGTGACGACGGCGGCGGCCCGGTGGGGCCGCCGCCGCCGTCGTGTTCCGCCCCCGGTCCGGGGCGGGCGCCTCAGGCCGCCTTCTCCAGGGTGACCAGGGTGAGCCGGGGGCCGATCTCGCGGGTGCCGGTGCGGGCGTAGCCCTTGGCGCGGTAGAGGCGGAGGTTGCCCTCGCTGCGGTGGCCGGTGAACAGCTGGAACCGCTTGGGCGCGGCGGCGTCCGTCCCGGCGGGGTGGCGCTCGATGGCGTCGAGGAGCCGGCCGCCGATGCCGTGGCGGCGCAGGCGCGGGTGGACGATGAGCTTGGCGATGTGGACGGTGCCGTCCTCGTCGGTCCGCGCGCGCACGGAGGCGACGACCTCGTCGCCCAGCCGGGCCACCAGCCCGTACCCCTCCGCCAGCTCGGCCCGGACGGCGTCGAGCGACTGGGTGAGCGGCTCGATGGACCAGTCCCCGTACAGCTCTGCCTCGCTCTGGTAGCAGAGGTACTGGAGCTTCAGGATCTGCTCCGCGTCGCGCGCGTCCGCCGCCGAGATGGTCACACTCAGGCCCATGTGTGCATGCCTCCCGCTCATCTGGTCACCGATCGGTTCCCCGCACCCTTCCCCGTCGGCCGGGGACCGGAACCTCTGCCGCGAGCATTCTGCGCAGGCATCCCAGGCAACGGGAACGCATCGGCCCCAGACTTCCCTGTGAGATACCCAACGTCCCTGCGATTTCCCGGTACGTGGGGTCCGCGGGGTCGAGCATCGCGGTCAGCAGCCGGGGGCAGCGGCCGGGCGTCCGGGTGACGGCCGCGCGGACGGTGCGGCGGCGCTCCGCCGAGAGGACCCAGCCCTCCGGGGAACCCAGCGGCACGCCCGCGTACGGCTCCTCCCCCGCCCTCGGCACCGGTTCGCCCGGATAGGGGCGTTCCCTGTGACGGGTGCGCCGGGCCCGGCGCGCCTCCGCCCGGACGGCCCTGCGCAGCCAGTCGGCGGGGCGGTCGGGGGCGTCGTCGGCGCGGAGCCGTTCCAGGAGACGGAGCCAGACGGCCTGTTCCAGATCGCCGGCCTCGACCCCGGCCGCGGCGGCCTCCGCCCGCGATTCGGCGGCGAGCAGCGGGGTGAGGGCGGCGAGGAGGGTTTCCGGGGAGGTCATGTCCGGCACGATGCGGGACGGGCGGGGAGCGGTTGCGGATGAGGCGGGGAACCACCCGGTCGGGGGGAGGGGAACGGGGGTGCGGATCCGGGATCCAAGAGGCTGGATCCCGGATCTTTGATCCAAAAGGCTGGAGCCTGGATCCAAGATGCTGGAGCTTGGATCCAAGATCCGGTGTCCCGGATCCCGGATCCCGGATCCAAGATGCTGGATCCAAGATCCCGAATCCAACCGGTCAGCGGCCCCCGGCCTCCCGGAAGTCCGCCGCCGCGAGCAGGGCCGTGTCCGCGTTGTCGGAGAAGATGCCGTCGATGCCGGTGCCGAACCACGCCTTCAGCGCGCCGAAGGCGTCGCCGTAGGCCGCCGGGTCGGTGCCCCTGCGGAACTCGGCGGGCAGGAAGGTGTTCTCGTTGCGCTGGGTGTACGGGTGGAGGATGAGGCCCTGGGCGTGGGCGTCCCGTACGAGCGTGGTGGAGGTGCCCAGCTTCCCGGCGGCGTCCCGGGGGATCACCAGGTCGAGGGTGGGGCCGATGCCCTGGGCGTACGAGGCGATCCAGCGCAGGCCGGCCGGGGTGACGAGGTCGGCGACGGTGCGCGGGTCCCCCGCCTGGACGAAGTCCCAGGGGCGGGTGTCGGCGCCGGAGAGGAGGACGACTCCCGGGGAGTCGACGAGCTTCGAGAGCCGCTGGATGCTGCTGGGCTCGAAGGACTGGAGGAAGACCGGGGAGTTCGCGCGGTGGCGGCCGTAGCGGCGCAGGAGGCGGGCGAGGCGCTCCTCCAGGGCGAGGCCGATCGAACGGAAGTACGTGGGGTGCTTGGTCTCGACGTGGAGCCAGACCTCGCGGCCCCGGCGGCGGCCCTCCTCGTCGGCCCAGCGCAGGACCTCCTCGAAGGTGGGGACGGCCCAGCGGCCGTCGTAGAGGGTGTTCTCCTGCCGGGTGCCGGGGATGCGCTCGGTGGCGCGCAGGGTCTTCAGCTCGGCGAGGGTGAAGTCCTCGGTGAACCAGCCGGTGAGCCGGGCGCCGTCGACGCTCTTGGTGGTCCTGCGGGAGGCGAACTCGGGGCGGGAGGCGACATCGGTGGTGCCGGTGATGTCGTTCTCGTGGCGGCAGACGAGGTGGCCGTCCTTGGTGGGGACGAGGTCCTGCTCGATGACGTGGGCACCGAGGTCGAGGGCGTGCTGGTACGAGCCGAGGGTGTGCTCGGGGCGGTAGCCGCTGGCGCCGCGGTGGGCGATGACGGTGGGGACGGGGAGCGAGCGGTAGCCGCGCCCGTTGCCGTTGCCGCGGTCGTGGCCCCGGTGGTCCCCGTCCTGCGGGCGGCCGGTCTCGGCGGCCTGCGCGGTGCCGGCGCCGGCGAGGCCGGCGGAGGCACCGAACGCCGCCGCGCCCGCCGCGCCGAGTACCGTGCGCCGGGCCGTGGTCCGGGGTGCGCCCTGGGTCATGGAGGTCCTCCTGTGTGATGTCCCGCACCTGTCGTGGGGTGGCCCCGACGGTAGGCAGCGATCCCCTACGGACGGCGGACCCGGGCCGAACATGGCGGAAACACGTGTCAACGGCGCGTATCCGTTCGGTGAACCCGATGTGCGGACCGCGCTGACCCGCGAGTATCGTCCCGTGCTGCACCGTCGGCTCTCCGGAGCCGTTCGCCCGACACCGGAGGAACCGTTGTCCCGTCACGCGATCGTCAAGGCCACCCTCGGTCCGATCCTGCGTCTGATGTTCCGCCCCCGCGTCGAGGGCGCCGAGAACGTTCCCGGGACCGGGCCGGTGATCCTCGCGGGCAACCACCTCACCTTCATCGACTCGATGATCATGCCGATCTGCCTGGACCGCCCGGTGTACTTCATCGGCAAGGACGAGTACGTGAAGGGCAAGGGCGTGAAGGGCCGCCTGATGGCCTGGTTCTTCACCAGCGTCGGCATGATCCCGGTGGACCGGGACGGCGGCCGGGGCGGTGTGGCGGCGCTGATGACGGGCCGCCGGGTGCTTGAGGACGGCAAGATCTTCTCGATCTACCCGGAGGGCACCCGCTCCCCCGACGGCCGCCTCTACCGGGGCCGTACCGGCGTCGCCCGGCTGACGCTGATGACCGGCGCGCCGGTGGTGCCGTTCGCGATGATCGGCACGGACAAGGCGCAGCCGACGGGCGCGGGCTTCCCCCGGCCGACACAGGTGACGGTGCGGTTCGGCGAGCCGATGGAGTTCTCCCGCTACGAGGGGATGGACCGCGACCGGTACGTCCTGCGGGCGGTGACGGATTCGGTGATGGCCGAGGTGATGCGGCTGTCGGGCCAGGAGTACGTGGACATGTACGCCACGAAGGCGAAGGAAGCGGCCTGACCGCCCGCCCCGCGCGAGAAGGGCGCCCCCGCACGGACGGTCTCCGTGCGGGGGCGCCTTCGTGCGCGGGGCGGGCGCGTCAGTGCTCGACGCCGTCGGCGAGCTTCTGGTTCTTGAGGAGGAACCAGGCGGCGACGGCGGTGGCGAGGAGGACCGCCGCGCCGGCGCCCGCCGCGATCCGCAGGCCGTCGACGAACGCCTCCTGGGCGGCGTGGACCAGCTCCCCGGCGCGGGCCGGGTCGAGGGCCCCGGACGCCTCCACGGCGCCGCCGAGCGAGTCGTGGGCGGCCGAGGCGATGTCGGAGGGGACGCCGGCCGGGGTGGCGAAGCCCCGGTAGACGCCGGTCACGATGGAGCCGAGGACGGCGATGCCGAGGGCGGCGCCGAGCTCGTACGCGGTCTCGGAGACGGCCGAGGCGGCGCCGGCCTGCTCCTTGGGGACGCTGGACAGGATCACGTCGGCGGTGACGGTGAAGGAGAGTCCCGCGCCGACGCCGACGACGAGCAGGCTCGCGCCGAGCAGCGGGTAGCCGGTGTGCTGGCCGATCGCGGTCAGGACCGCGAGGGCGAGGCCGACGGCGGCGAGACCGCCCGCGGCGACCACGCGGACCGAGAAGCGGCGGGCGGCCCGGCCGGCGAGCAGGCCGGCGGTCACCGCGCCGACGGCGGCCGGGAGTTCGGCGAGACCGGCCTCCAGCGGCTGGCGGCCCTGGACCAGCTGGAAGAACTGGGACAGGAAGAACACCAGGCCGGAGAGGCCCAGGACGGCGAGCAGGTCGGCGAGGACGGCGCCGGAGAAGCCGCGGTTGCGGAACAGGCGCATGTCCAGGAGCGGGCTCTTCAGGGTGAGCTGGCGGCGGACGAAGCCGCCCAGTCCCGCGACGCCGAGGAGGAGGGCGGCGGCCACGTCGAGGGTGAACCCGTGCGAGGCGAGTTCCTTGATCGCGTAGACGACGCCGATCATGCCGACGAGGGAGAGGGCGACGCTGGGCAGGTCCCAGGGGCCCGGGTCCGGGTTCTTCGACTCGGGGATCAGCTTGGCGCCGATGACGACCAGGACGGCCATGACCGGCAGGTTGATGAGGAAGACCGAGCCCCACCAGAAATGCTCCAGGAGGAAGCCTCCGACGACCGGGCCGACGGCGGCGCCGGCCGAGGCCATGGCGCCCCAGACGCCGATGGCGAGGCTGCGCTCGCGCGGGTCGTGGAAGAGGTTCCGGATGAGGGCCAGGGTGGACGGCATCAGGGTCGCGCCGGCGACGCCGAGGAGGGCGCGGGCGGCGATCATCATCTCGGGGGTGGTCGCGTAGGCGTTCAGGACCGAGACGGCGCCGAACGCGGCGGCGCCGATGAGCAGCAGCTTCTTGCGGCCGATGCGGTCGCCGAGGCTGCCCATGGAGACCAGCAGGCCGGCGATGACGAAGGAGTAGACGTCGCCGATCCAGAGCAGCTGGGTGCCGGTCGGCTTCAGGTCCTCGGAGAGGAACGGGGTGGCCAGGCCGAGCACGGTGGCGTCCACGGCCACCAGCAGCACGGCCAGGACGAGCGCGGCGAGGGCGAGCCACCGGCCGGGGCGGCGCACGCCCTCGGTATGGCTGTCGGGCCGGACGGTTTCGGTGGTCACTTCTCCACGCTCCTGCGCGCTCCACCGAGCAGCAGCTCGGTGATCATGTACGAAAAGTCGTTGGCGGCGACCCGCCCGTCGGCGACGGCCCAGGCTCCCGAGCCGATCAGCCCGTAGAGCGCCTCGCACAGCCAGGCGGGGGTCAGGTCGATCCGGAAGGCGCCCTCTTCCTGGCCGCGCCGGAAGAGGGCGACCAGGCGGGCGTCGAGGCGGGCCCAGCCCTCGTTCTGCCCGTCGCCCTCGAACAGCTGGTTCTCGGTGACGAGGAAGGAGAGGAGCGGGGCGACGGGCTGGAGGGCGGGGACGAGGCGGCGGACGGCCTCGTCGGCCGGCCCCTCCTCGATCCGGGCCGCCTCCAGGGCGGCCTCGGTCTCCTCGATGCCCAGCTGCTCCAGCGCCCGCACGAGCGCGTCCCGGCCGGCGAA
The DNA here is from genome assembly GCF_014650175.1 of Streptomyces termitum. GTDB lineage: Bacteria > Actinomycetota > Actinomycetes > Streptomycetales > Streptomycetaceae > Streptomyces > Streptomyces termitum. The sequence continues at coordinate 238,995 of NZ_BMUL01000005.1, read as the reverse complement.
GTGCCGGTGCAGGGTGGCGCGGCCGATCCCGGCGGCCCGCGCGACCTCGTCCATGGTGGCGGTCGCCTTGCGGGAGAGCAGGGCGGCGGCGGCGCGAAGCACCTGGGTGCGGTCGACTGACATGAGACGACCATACACCACGCGAGACATTTATGTCTCACGTGGAATGTCAGCCGCTCACGGAAGGGCCGGAGAACGCCGGAAGGCCCCTCAGGGGAGGGGCCTTCCGGGAAGCGGAGCGGGGACGGTTGCCTCTTGGCGTCCGCCCAGGTGCGGCGGTTACTTCTTGGCGTCCGCCCAGGCGTGCTGGACGACCAGGTCGGCCTTGACCTCGACCAGCTGGACGGCGACCGCCGAGGGGGCGGTGCCGCCCCGGCCGTCGCGGGAGGCGAGGGCGCCGGGGACGTCGAGGACGGTGCGGACCTCGGGGGTGAGGTGCTCGGAGATCTTGGCGAACTGCTCGTCCGTCAGCTCGTCCAGCTCCTTGTCCTCGGACTCGGCGACCTTGACGCACTCGCCGGCCACCTCGTGGGCGACCCGGAACGGCACGCCCTGCTTGACCAGCCACTCGGCGATGTCGGTGGCGAGCGAGAAGCCCGCCGGGGCCAGCTCCTCCATGCGCTCCCGGTTGACGGTGAGGGTCGCCATCATGCCGGTGAAGGCGGGGAGCAGGACCTCCAGCTGGTCGCAGGAGTCGAAGACCGGCTCCTTGTCCTCCTGGAGGTCGCGGTTGTACGCGAGCGGGAGGGCCTTGAGGGTGGCCATCAGGCCCGACAGGTTGCCGATGAGGCGGCCGGACTTGCCCCGGGCCAGCTCGGCGATGTCGGGGTTCTTCTTCTGCGGCATGATCGACGAACCGGTGGAGAAGGCGTCGTGGAGGGTCACGAAGGAGAACTCCTTCGTGTTCCAGATGATGATCTCCTCCGCGATCCGGGAGAGGTTCACCCCGATCATCGCCGTGATGAAGGCGAACTCGGCGACGAAGTCGCGGGAGGCCGTGCCGTCGATCGAGTTGCCCGCCGAGCCGCGCTCGAAGCCGAGGTCCTTGGCGACCGCCTCCGGGTCGAGCCCGAGGGAGGAGCCGGCGAGGGCGCCGGAGCCGTACGGGGAGACCGCCGTCCGGGTGTCCCACTGGCGCAGCCGCTCGGCGTCCCGGGAGAGGGACTGGGCGTGCGCGAGGACGTGGTGGGCGAAGAGGACCGGCTGGGCGTGCTGGAGGTGGGTGCGGCCCGGCATGGCGACGTCCGCGTGGGCCTCGGCGAGGCCGACCAGCGCGTCCTGGAGGTCGGCGATCAGGCCGCCGATGATCCGGGCGTGATCGCGCAGGTACATGCGGAAGAGGGTGGCCACCTGGTCGTTGCGGGAGCGGCCCGCGCGGAGCTTGCCGCCGAGGTCGGCGCCGAGGCGCTCCAGGAGGCCCCGCTCCAGGGCGGTGTGGACGTCCTCGTCGGCGATGGTGCCCACGAAGGAGCCGTCGGCGACGTCCGCCTCCAGGCGGTCGAGTCCGGCCAGCATGCGGGTCAGCTCGTCCTCGGTGAGGAGTCCGGCCTTGTGCAGCACGCGCGCGTGGGCGCGGGATCCGGCGATGTCGTAGGGGGCGAGGCGCCAGTCGAAGTGGACCGAGGCGGAGAGCTTCGCGAGGGCCTCGGCGGGACCGTCGGCGAAGCGTCCGCCCCAGAGCCGGACGTCACCGTTGTTGCTGCTCACTTCTGGTTGCTCCTCGCCTCGATGGACCGAAACCCTTGATGCATGAGTATGCAGAACTCCGCATGATTCGTCAATCGACGTCGGGGGCGCGCCCCACGAGCGGCCAGGGCCACGGAAAACCGCGGGCGGGTGCGGGCGGACGGCGCCTAGCCTCCCCCCATGACGAACGAGGCGGAGGCGCGAAAGGTGGCGGTGCGGGGGCTGGCGCGGGGGCTGCCCCCGCGCCGGGTCCTGGACGTGACGCGCCCGAAGGCGTGGATCCGGCTGGACCAGGACGTGCGGCGGGCGATCCGGGGCGGCGCCCTCGCGCCCGCGCACGCGTGGCTCGTGGGAACCGGCGGGCCCGGGTGGCGGCTCTGGAGCCGTGCCGCCGCCGAGGTGCGGGAGGCGCCCGCCGAGGCCGGTCTCGCCCTCGCCCTGTGCGACCCCGACGGACGGATCCGGGAGGCCGCGCTGCCGTACGCGGCGGGCCGGGCGGAGCTGCTGCCGCTGGTCGCGGTGCGGGCGGCGGACTGGGTGGCGCCGGTCCGCGCGCGGGCCCTGGAGCTGCTGCGGGAGGCGCTGCCCGGCGCCTCGGCCGGGGAGCTCGCCGTCACCGCGCCGGTGCTGCTGCGGCTCTCCGGGCGGCTGCGGGGCGACACCGGCGCGGAACTCCTCGACGGACTGCTGCGGGACGGCGACGCGGCGCGGGTGACCGCGCTGCTCCTCGGCTGCCGCGACGGGGCCACCCGGCGGGCCGCGCTCTCGGTCGCCCTCGACCGGGGGCTGTACGACGGCCCCGGTCTGGCGCGGGTCGCGGCCGGGGACCACGACCCGGTGGTGCAGGAGCGGGCCGCCTCGGCGGCGGTGGCCGCGGGCGTGCCGGAGGCGACCGTGCCCGTCCTGCTGGGCTCCCGCTTCGGGCGGGTGCGGGCGGCCGGGGTCACCGCGCTGCGCGGGGCCGGCCGGCACGCGGAGGCGGAGCCGTACCTCTACGACCGGTCGGGGCGGGCGCGGGCCTGCGCCCGGTGGGTGCTGCGGCGGGGCGGGACCGAGCCGGCGGACCTCTACCGGGCGGCCTGCGCGGCCGCCGAGGTGCCGGACCGGGCGCCCCTCGGGCTCGGGGAGTGCGGGACGCGGACCGTGGACGTACCCCTGCTGCGGGAACTGACCGCGCACCGGAACGGCCGGGTGCGGGCGTCGGCGGTCGCCGGGCTGCGGCTGCTCGACGCGGCGGACCCGAGGCGGATGCGGGAGCTCCTCGGCGATCCCGAGCCCGCCGTCGTACGGGAGGCGGCGCGGGCCCTGCGGCCGTGGACCGGCTGAGCACCCCGGTCCGTGAGGAGCCCCGTCGCCACCGGCGTCGGCGGACTCCCCCACTCGGGCCAGTGGCGTGGCAGGGCGCGCGGGGGGCGCCTAGCGTCGCGCCATGCGTACCCTCCTCGCGCTCGGCGCGGTGCTGCTCTGCCTGGCCCCGGGCGCGGGCCCGGCGCAGGCGTCCCCGGCGGACCTCCCGGTGCCGCTGCCCGCGCGGATGGCGGACACCGGCGGCGGCTCCCAGCTGATCACCGCCGTCGCCCCGGACACCGCCGCCACGACCGGCACGGTGACCTGGTGGGACCGGCGGGACGGCCGCTGGGTCCGGGCCGGGTCGGCGCCCGCCCGCTTCGGCGCGAACGGCCTCGCCGAGGGGAGCGTGCGGCGCCAGGGCACGAGCACCACCCCGACGGGCCTCTACGACCTGCCGTACGCCTTCGGCATCCGGCCCGCGCCGGCCGGCACCCGCTATCCGTACGTGCGGGCCACCGAGGACTCCTGGTGGTGCCAGGACAACGCCTCGCGCGCGTACAACCGCTGGGTGGAGGGCCTGCCGCCGGACTGCCGCCCGACCGAGGCCGAGCACCTCACCGCGTACGGCACCGCCTACGCGCACGCGCTCGTCATCGGCTTCAACTACGCCCGCCCGGTCCGGATGCGCGGCGCGGGCATCTTCCTGCACGTGAACGGCCGGGGTGCGACGGCCGGCTGCGTCTCGGTCCCGGCGGACGCCCTGCGCGCGATCCTGGCCTGGGCGGACCCGGACCGCTCCCCGCACATCGCCGTCGGCACCCGAGGGGGTCCGACGGCGGTCGTGCGGTACTGAGGACGGCCCGGCGGGGCTCAGTTCCCCTTCTGCGCCAGCCGCAGCAGGTGGTCGGCGAGGGCCTGGCCGCCGGTGGGGTCGCGGGAGATGAGCAGGAGGGTGTCGTCGCCCGCGATGGTGCCGAGGATCGCGTGGAGTTCGGCCTGGTCGATGGCGGAGGCGAGGAACTGGGCGGCGCCCGGCGGGGTGCGCAGGACGACCAGGTTGGCGGACGCCTCGGCGGAGATGAGGAGTTCGCCGGAGAGGCGGCGCATGCGCTCCTCCTTGGCGGACTCGCCGAGCGGGGCCTGCGGGGTGCGGAAGCCGCCCTCGCTGGGGACCGCGTAGATCAGCTCGCCGCCGGTGTTGCGGATCTTCACCGCGCCGAGCTCGTCGAGGTCGCGGGAGAGCGTCGCCTGGGTGACGCTCAGCCCGTCGTCCGCGAGGAGCCGGGCGAGCTGGCTCTGCGAGCGCACCGGCTGCCGGTTGAGGATGTCGACGATCCTGCGGTGGCGTGCGGTGCGGGTCTGCGGGACCGACGGCCCTCCGTGGTCGTGCTCCTGCGCGTCGGTCATCGTCGCCTCATTCTCCGGTTCGTCCTTGCCCGTTCGCCTGGTCCAGGACCGCCGGCAGCGCCTGGAGGAAGGCGTCCGCCTCGGCGTCGGCGAGGACCAGCGGGGGCATGATCCGTACGACGTCGGGGGCGGGCGCGTTCACCAGGAGGCCGGCGTCCTGGGCCGCCTGCTGCACCTGCGGCGCGAGGGGCCCGGTGAGCACGATACCCAGCAGGAGTCCCGCGCCCCGGACGTGGGAGACCAGCGGGTGGCCGAGGCCCTCGATTCCGGTGCGGAGCCGCTCGCCGACCGCCTTGACGTGGTCGAGGGCGGCGTCGGCGGCGAGGACGTCGAGGACGGCGAGTCCGGCGGCGCAGGCGACGGGGTTGCCGCCGAAGGTGGTGCCGTGGTGGCCGGGGGCGAAGAGTTCGGCGGCCTCGCCGAAGGCGACGGCGGCGCCGAGCGGCAGACCGCCGCCGAGCCCCTTGGCGAGGGTGACGACGTCGGGCTCGACGCCCTCGTGGGCCTGGTACTCGAACCAGTGGCCGCAGCGGCCGATGCCGGTCTGGACCTCGTCGAGGACGAGGAGGGTGCCGGTGGCGCGGGTGATCTCGCGGGCGGCCTTCAGGTAGCCGGCGGGCGGGACGACGACGCCGTTCTCGCCCTGGATCGGCTCGATGATGACGAAGGCCGTCTCCTCGGTGACGGCGGCGCGCAGCGCGTCCGCGTCGCCGTACGGGACGTGGGTGACGTCGCCGGGCAGCGGCAGGAAGGGGGTCTGCTTGGCGGGCTGTCCGGTGAGGGCGAGGGAGCCCATGGTGCGGCCGTGGAAGCCGCCGTCGGTGGCGACCATGCGGGTGCGCCCGGTGAGCCGGCCGAGCTTGAAGGCGGCTTCGTTGGCCTCGGCGCCGGAGTTGCAGAAGAAGACCCTGCCGGGGCGGCCGAAGAGGGCGAGGAGCCGTTCGGCGAGCGCGACGGGCGGCTCGGCGGAGAAGAGGTTGGAGACGTGGCCGAGGGAGGAGATCTGCCGGGTGACGGCCTCGACGACGGCCGGGTGGGCGTGGCCGAGGGCGTTGACGGCGATGCCGCCGACGAAGTCGAGGTACTCGGTGCCGTCGGCGTCCCAGACCTTGGCGCCCTCGCCCCGGACGAGGGGCAGGCGGGGGGTGCCGTAGTTGTTCATGAGCGATCCCCGCCACCGCTCGGTCAGTGCCTCGTTGCTCATGATTCCCCCTGTCCGTCCGGCACGACCATCGTGCCGATACCCTCGTCGGTGAAGATCTCCAGCAGGATGGAGTGCTGGACGCGCCCGTCGATGACGCGGGCGGTGGTGACGCCGTTGCGGACGGCGTGGAGGCAGCCCTCCATCTTGGGGACCATGCCGCTGGACAGCTCGGGCAGCAGTTTCTCCAGCTCGCTCGCGGTGAGCCGGCTGATGACCTCGTCGCTGTTCGGCCAGTCCTCGTAGAGGCCCTCGACGTCCGTGAGGACCATCAGGGTCTCGGCGCCCAGCGCCGCAGCGAGTGCCGCAGCCGCCGTATCAGCATTGACGTTGTAGACATGTCCGTCGTCCTGGGAGCGGGCGATGGAGGAGACCACCGGGATGCGGCCGTCCTCAAGGAGCGCCTGGAGGGCGCCGGTGTCGATGGCGGTGATCTCGCCGACCCGGCCGATGTCGACGCGTTCGCCGTCGATCTCGGGCAGGTGCTTGGTGGCGGTGATGGTGCGGGCGTCCTCGCCGGTGAGGCCGACGGCGAGCGGGCCGTGCTGGTTGAGCAGGCCGACGAGCTCGCGCTGGACCTGGCCGGCGAGCACCATCCGTACGACGTCCATGGCGTCCTCGGTGGTGACCCTCAGGCCGGCCTTGAACTCGCTGACGATGCCGTGCCGGTCGAGGGCGGCGCTGATCTGGGGGCCGCCGCCGTGCACGACGACCGGCTTGAGGCCGGCGTGGCGCAGGAAGACGACGTCCTGGGCGAAGGCCGCCTTCAGCTCCTCGTCGATCATGGCGTTGCCGCCGAACTTGATGACGACGGTCTTGCCGTGGTGGCGGGTGAGCCAGGGCAGCGCCTCGATGAGCGTCTGGGCCTTGGGGAGCGCGGTGTGCTTCCGCGTGGCGCTGCTCACGACGAGTACGCGCTGTTCTCGTGGACGTAGTCGGCGGTGAGGTCGTTGGCCCAGATGACGGCGGTCTCGGTGCCGGCGGCGAGGTCGGCGGTGATGACGACCTCCCGGAAGCGCATGTCGACGAGGTCGCGGTCCTCGCCGACGGAGCCGTTCTTGCAGACCCAGACGCCGTTGATGGCGACGTTCAGCGCGTCGGGCTCGAAGGCGGCGGAGGTGGTGCCGATGGCGGAGAGGACGCGGCCCCAGTTGGGGTCCTCGCCGTGGATGGCGCACTTGAGGAGGTTGTTGCGGGCGATGGAGCGGCCCACCTCGACGGCGTCGTCCTCGGTGGCCGCGTTGACGACCTCGATGCGGATGTCCTTGCTGGCGCCCTCGGCGTCGCCGATGAGCTGGCGGGCGAGGTCGGCGCAGACCTCGCGGACGGCCTCGGCGAAGTCGGCCTGGGCGGGGGTGGTGCCGGAGGCGCCGGAGGCGAGGAGGAGGACGGTGTCGTTGGTGGACATGCAGCCGTCGGAGTCGACCCGGTCGAAGGTGAGGCGGGTGGCGTCACGGAGGGCGGCGTCGAGGCCGGCCGCGTCGACGTCGGCGTCGGTGGTGAGGACGACGAGCATGGTGGCGAGGCCGGGGGCGAGCATGCCCGCGCCCTTGGCCATGCCGCCGACCGTCCAGCCGTCCTTGGAGGCGACAGCCGTCTTGTGGACGGTGTCGGTGGTCTTGATGGCGATGGCGGCCTTCTCGCCGCCGTGGGCGGAGAGTTCGGCGGCGGCCTTCTCGACGCCGGGGAGGAGCTTGTCCATCGGGAGGAGGACGCCGATGAGGCCGGTGGAGGCGACGGCGATCTCGCCCGCGCCGACCTCGGTGCCCTGTCCGCCGAGGACCTCGGCGACCTTCTCGGCGGTGGCGTGGGTGTCCTGGAAGCCCTGCGGTCCGGTGCAGGCGTTGGCGCCGCCGGAGTTGAGGACGACGGCGGTCAGTTCGCCGTCGGCGAGGACCTGCTGGGACCAGACGACGGGGGCGGCCTTGACGCGGTTGGAGGTGAAGACTCCCGCGGCGGCGCGGCGCGGCCCGGTGTTGACCACGAGGGCCAGGTCCGGGTTGCCGTTCTGCTTGATCCCGGCGGCGATGCCCGCCGCCGTGAATCCCTGCGCTGCGGTGACGCTCATGGAGCGACTCCAATCGTGGAGAGTCCGGTGTCCTCGGGAAGGCCGAGGGCGATGTTCATGCTCTGCACCGCGCCGCCCGCGGTGCCCTTGGCCAGGTTGTCGATGGCGCTGATGGCGATGATCCGGCCGGCGTTCGCGTCGTACGCGACCTGGACGTGGACGGCGTTGGAGCCGTACACGGACGCGGTGGCCGGCCACTGCCCCTCGGGGAGGAGGTGGACGAAGGGCTCGTCGGCGTACGCCTTCTCGTAGGCGGCGCGGACGGCTCCGGCGGTGGTGCCGGGCTTCGCGGCGGCGGTGCAGGTGGCGAGGATGCCGCGGGGCATCGGGGCCAGGGTGGGGGTGAAGGAGACGGTGACGCGCTCGCCGGCCGGGCCGCTGAGGTTCTGGATCATCTCCGGGGTGTGCCGGTGGCCGCCGCCGACGCCGTACGGGGTCATGCTGCCCATGACCTCGCTGCCGAGCAGGTGCGGCTTGAGGGCCTTGCCCGCGCCGGAGGTGCCGGAGGCGGCGACGATCACGGCCTCGGGCGCGGCGAGCCGGGCGGCGTACGCGGGGAAGAGGGCGAGCGAGACGGCGGTGGGGTAGCAACCGGGCACCGCGATGCGCTTGGACCCCTCCAGCGCGGCGCGGGCGCCCGGCAGTTCGGGGAGGCCGTAGGGCCAGGTGCCGGCGTGCGGGGAGCCGTAGTACATCTCCCAGTCGGCCGGGTCCTCGAGCCGGAAGTCGGCGCCCATGTCGACGACGAGGACGTCGTCCCCGAGCTGTTCGGCGACGGCGGCGGACTGTCCGTGCGGGAGGGCGAGGAAGACGACGTCGTGTCCGGCGAGCTCCTCGGCCGTGGTGGGCGCGAGGACCCGGTCGGCGAGCGGGAGCAGGTGGGGCTGGAGGCCGCCGAGGCGCTGTCCGGCGTTGGAGTGGCCGGTCAGGGTGCCGATCTCGACGTGGGGGTGGGCGAGGAGGAGGCGCAGGAGTTCCCCGCCCGCGTATCCGCTCGCGCCCGCGACTGCTGCTCGTACCGTCATCGAAAGACCCTCCTCATGGATGGCATGACTATACGTGCCGCTGTAGTTTTATGCAATGCGGCGGTACGGGCCCGGCGCGCCGGACCGGTGTGACCGAGAATTTTCGTTGGCGCATGGAGAGTGCCAGTCGGCACACCTTGGTCATGTAGCGCTGTGCACCCAGAGCAGCTGTGCAGCCGGAGAGCCTTGCGCGAGGAAGTCGTACGCGGTGGTGTGCGACGGAGTCGTATACAGAGGGCTCGATATCTGCCCGACGACGTAGTGGAGTTCCGTCACGGATAGGCGTCAGACGGGAAGACTGTGCAGTAACTACGACACCGTGTCTGCGACTCCCTTTACCATGGGGCCATGGCGCAATGCACAGCACCCTCCCGAGGTCACCGCACCGCGAGTGGAGCCGCGAACTGCCCAGCGTGCAGCAACTGGGGAAGATCGTACTCCCGGTCGTCATACCCGTCGGGGTCCTCGTACAGCAGCGGCGACGGAGGCCGGTCTTCGTCGTACGGCTCGTCCGGAGGTGGGACCTCGCGTCGCACCAGGTCCGGCAGGACAGTGTCGTACACCCCGACCGAGTGGCAGGCGGTCGGGCCCTACGCCGAGAAGGCTGCGACACAGGCCCAGACATACCCGGACAAGCGGGACCTCTTCCTGTGCCACGCCTGGAACGATCGTGAGGGCAGCGCGAAGGAGCTCTACGGCCACCTGAAGGCCAGTGGCGCGACGGTGTGGTTCAGCGAGGAAGACATCCCGCTCGGTTCGCTGCAGATGCGCGAGATCGACAAGGGGCTTCGCAACTCCCGCATCGGCATCGTGCTGGTCACGCCATCCCTACTCGAGAGCATCAAGAACGAGGGCATCGCCGAAAAGGAACTCGCCGTCCTGCTCAATACCAATCGCGTCGTGCCCGTGACGCACGGGGTGACCTTCGACGAGCTCTACGACGTCAGCCCCATGCTCGCGTCCCATTCCGGGCTGAGCACGAAGGAATCGTCGCTCGACGCCGTCGCCGCCAAGATCGCTGCTGCTGCCGCCGCACTTCCCGCTGCCTGACGCTCAGTTGAACCCTCACGAGGTACGACCCTAAGCGGAATCTCTGGCTGCCTGTTCTCCTGGGCGCCGCACCCGCGTGCGGACCTGCCTTGGCTCCCGGCCCGGAGATAAGAGGGCATGCGACTAGAGCCTGTCTCTTGGAAGTGCGGTCCGCACGGTGCCGCAGGTTGGATCGATAACCTGTGTCGGTGTCGGCGGCATGGTGCGAAACTTCGGGCCATGACCTCACCCGAGCTCAGTGACCTGGACTATCTCCGGGAGATCGAGCGCCTCGCCAACCGCGTCAGTGCGGAGGCGTCCAACGAAGGATGGCTCTCGTTCCAGGCAGACCCGGATGAGGCGACACCGCTGCAGCGCAGCGTGAACGTGCTTGCTCGGGCTCTGCGCCATTACCACTTCGAGGGCGATGGCTGCCTGGAGGAGGACCGGCCTCTGGTCCGCCTTGTCGGAGCCTCGGTGTTGAAGCCCAGGGCCATGCCGGTCGGGGTGGAGGAGGCGTACGAGGAGGTGTGTGCACGGATCGGCGTCGATCCCAGGCCGGAGGGCTGGGCGCTGTGGAACACCTGGAGCGACGGGGACCTGAAGGTGACCATGGTGGTGTCCGTCGTCGAGACGACCGAGGGGCTTTTCGAGAACTGGGCGCGCGGGAGGGCACTCGACCCGGTGTCACCGCTGCCCTCTCAGATCGCCCTCGTCCGCCAGGGATGGATGGGACCGATGACGTTCTCACCTCGCGGCGTCAGCCGGGCCGGCCTTGGCGGTCGGCCGCTGTCCTAGGCTCTGGTCCTCGGTCAGGGCCGTGTCCACATGAGAATCGCAGCGAGGTGGAGTGCGGCCTGGCAGGCGATGGCAAGTTTGTCGGTTCGCATGGCCGGACCACGCCATTGCTTGAGGCGATTGATGCATCGTTCGACGGCATGGCGCTGTCTGTATGCCTCGGTGTCGAAGCCGGGCGGGCGACCGTCGGCGCGGCCTCGCCGCAGTCGGTGGCCGACCTGGTCGGCGGGTTGCGGGATCACGGCACGGATACCTCGCCGCCGGAGATGCGCACGGATCGCGCGGGATGAATAAGCGCGGTCGGCCAGGGCGACGTCCGGGCGGGTCCTTGGCCTTCCGGGTCCGTTTCGCGGAACACGGATGCTGTCCATGACGGTTTCGAAGGCTGGGGCGTCGCCCGCTTGGCCTGCGGTGACGCGGAGGGCCAAGGGCCGTGCGTGGCTGCCGCTGGCGAGGTGGACCTTCGTACTCAGGCCGCTGCGGGAACGACCGAGCGCATGGTCATCGGGCTCAGCCTGATCCGGAACCCCTTTTTCCTGGCTCCGGCAGCGTGCTGGTGGGCCCGGCAGACGGTGGAGTCCACCGACACGGTCCAGCCGATGTCGTCAGCGCCATCGGCCGCTGCCAGGAGCGCGGCGAAGACGCATCCCCAGGTGTCGTCCACGGCCCACCTGATCAGCCGTTTGTGAGCGGTCTGGAATGAGCCGAGCTCGCCGGCAGGCCCCGCCAGGGCGAGCCGGTGCGGTACTTCCACGCGATGGCCTCCAGGGTTCGACGATGGTCGGCCCATCGTCGACCACGGACCGGATCGGCCGGCATCAACGGCTCGATCCGGCCCCACATCGCATCAGTGATCACCCACCGGACAGACACATCCGATCAACCGACGAACAGATCAAGGAAACACGCTCTAAGCGCTGCGCAGCAAGGCGGGCCAACAGGTGGGTGCCGACCGGTTGCACAGAAGCCGATCACTAGGCTCCCGTCATGACCACTGATCTCGGATTCGCCTGCTCGTGCTGCGGCGCGCACCACCCTGAGCTGCCCATGAACTACACGGCCGAGGCCCCAGCCGTCTGGGATCCGACCTTCACTGACGCCGACGACTGCCTGCTCTCGTCAGACCAGTGCGTGATCCAGGCGCAGCACTACTTCGTCAAAGGCCTGATCGAGATACCGGTGATCGGCAGCGACGAGGTGTTCTCCTGGGGTGCCTGGGTATCTCTCAGCCGCGAGAATTTCTCCCGCGCGGCGGACGTGTGGGACACGCCAGGCCGGGAGTCCGAGAAGCCGTACTTCGGCTGGCTCACAACCGACCTACCCGTCTACTCGCCCACGACCCTCAACCTCAAGACCAACGTCCACACCCGCCCGATCGGCCAGCGCCCCTTCATCGAGCTCGAACCTACCGACCACCCTCTCGCCGTTGAACAGCGCGCAGGAATCACCCAGGACCGCGTACGGGAGATCGCCGCGGCAGTGCTGCACCCCTCCCGCGGCAGGAGGCAACAGTGACGGGGGACGCACGAGTGCGGCTGGCCCCTCGGGCGCCGGAAGGCCTGAGCCGCCGAGCCCGATATTTCGTCGAGGGGCATGGGCTGCGGGTTCCCCGTCGCGACCTCACGCTCTGTCGGGAGGCGTGGCTCAAACGGGGGATACCGGCTGCCGAGATCAACCGGGCCGTGGCCTTCCAGGAGCGCTGGGGCGGCATCGCTCTGCCCCCGGCCCCCGCATACGAGGGTGGCCCGCGCGTCCTGGAAGCCGATGTTCCCGAAGGCTCGGCCGCGGACGGATGGCGGTTCCCGGCTGGCGGCTGTCGCGTCTCCATGGCTCACGGGTTCATGATCGGGCCGGGAGGAGAGTTCGGGATCGACGCTGACCGCTGGACACCGCTGCACGCCAGCACAGAGGGATGGGTGGAAGCCCTGGCGCTAGCCGACCATGCGGGCTACCGGGCCAAGACCATCACGAAGATCAAGGGCAGTGCCGTCGATGAGCTGGACCTTGACGGATTCGAGCCGGTACCTGAAGTCCAGGGCCTCGCTGACACCTGGTGGCGGGGCAAAGATTCGCTGATCGCCGTCTACCGCGGCGAAGCCTCAGGCTTTGACGCCCCCCGCTGCCTGAGAGCCCACATCTACGGCGGACTCGATGCATGGGGCCTCAGCGGCAGTTAACACGCGGATGGGCAAGCTCTCCGGCCCGGCGCCGCCAGCTGAGCACCTACTTGGCCGAAAGGGCCAACTGAAGCGCTAAGTCACACGGACCGGGCCCGTACTCCCCCGTCTCAGAGGCGCAGGACCCCGGGGACGGCGCCGTGGCCGAAGCCGGGGGCGGTGAGGGCCAGCCAGCCGTGGCCCCGGACCTCGGTGTCCGCGCCGACCGTCTCGGGGTCGACGGAGAGGACCGCGCAGGCGGAACGGGCGCCGAGGACGCCCGCGTTGGCCGGGACGTCGTCGTCGACCTCGGGGTCGAAGTCGGGGTCGTCGACGGCCAGCGGCTCCCCGGGCAGCGGGTCGCCCTCCCACTCGGGGTCGCTCTCGGCGGCGTACCGGCGGATCACCCGGCCGTCCTCGGCGGCCATCCAGATGTCGGCGCCGCCCGCGTCGTCCAGGAAGTAGATCTGGGCCCGTCCGCAGTGGGCGCTGGCCCGCTCGACGGTCTCCACGATGCCCTCCCAGGTGCCCTCCATGACCGGCCCGTAGGGGCCGAAGACCAGGCGCCAGCCGTTCAGCTCCGGGGAGACGAAGACCCGGCCCACGGTGGCGGTGCCCTCCCCGCCGGGCAGGGGCAGCTCGACGCCCTCGCCCTCCGACGCCTGGCTGCCCGCGCGGCAGGTGACCGGCCGCCGCTCGTGCAGGTCCAGGGCCTCGAATATCCCTTCGTACGTCTCCCCCGGCACGGCCAGCCACCAGCCGCAGAGGGTCGCGGAGGGGACCTGCGGCACCTCGTGCGGGATCTTCACCCGGACCAGCCGCTCGACCGCCGCGCGGTCGCGGTCGCCGAGGGCGTCGGCGCCGCCGCCCGCGACCAGGGCGGCCAGCGCGCCGCGCCGGGCGCGGGGGCCGGCGGCCGGGTCGCGGCGCAGGGCGCGCAGCCGGGGGCGCAGCTCGTCGTGGAGGAGGCGGGCGTAGCCGGCGGCCGTGTACGGGACGGTGCCGCCCCGGCCGTACTGCTCGACCAGGGCCCGCAGCGCGGCCTCGGAGCCGGTCCGCAGCCGGATCAGGCCCCGGAAGCCGTCGTCCGCCGTGCCGTAATCGGCCTCGGCGGCCAGCTCCGCGAAGCCGTCGGCGCAGCGCTCGTCGAAGGCGGCGAGCGTCCGGCCCGCCTGCCGGGCCCCATCGCCCTTGCCGCGCCGGACCGCCGCGACGGCGTCGAAGGCGGGCCGGCCGAGCCCGGCGAGGATCCGCTCGACCACCCTGCGGGCGGCGCCCCAGCGGTTGTTCGACAGGGTCTCCAGCAGCTCCGGCATCAGGTCGGCGTACCGCTCCGTCAGCAGCGCGGCGGCGGCGTCGGCCCGCGCGGAATCGTCGCCGGTCAGGTCGGTGAGAAGGGATTCGATCTTCATGCGGCAGCACAGTAGCGGCGGGGGCGGACAGGGGCGTACGACTCCGGTCCCGGCCTCGGTCCACAAAGGCCCGCGCCCCGTCCTGACCCCGGTTCACGAAGGCCCGCGCCGCCCCGCCCCCAGGTGGTGAAGGCCCGTCCCGGTGTTCCGCCCCCGCTCCGGGGTGTCGACGCAATGCCCTAGAGTCCCTGGTCGTCCGCCCGTACGGCGCGGGCACGACGAGAACACCTCGAAGGCGACGGCTTCGCACGCACGACGCGGGGGAACGGCGCCGTCGCGGCCACCCCCGGTGGGGGGAATCCACCATGACCCGGACGGCCGACGACACCGCGGGAAGACCGGTCTCCGCCGCGCCCTGCCCCGACTGCGGCGCCGCCACGACCGGGGGCGGGGTCTACGTCTCCTGGTGCGCGGCATGCGACTGGAACGTCGATCCGGGCGCGCCGGACGAGGGGCCGCGCCGCCGGGTCGAGCGGCTGCGGCGGCGGCTCGCCCGCCGCCACGGGGAACAGCTCTTCGCCGAACTCCGCGAGGAGGGCGGCGGGGAGTCCGCCGGGCGCGGCCGCTCCGGCCGGCTCGCCACCGCGCTCGCGCTGGCCGTGCACGGCTTCACCCTCGCCCTGCTCGCCGCCGGGGTCGCGCTGATCGTCCTCGGCCAGGGCTTCCACGCCGTGCTCGGCGCGGTCCTGGTCCTCCTCGCGGTGCTGCTGCGGCCCCGTTTCGGCAGCCTGCGCCGGGCCGTCGCCCACCGGCCGGTGCTGCGCCGCGCGGACGCGCCGCACCTCTTCGCTCTGCTCGACGAGGTCGCCGCCGCGGTCGGCACCGCCGGGGTCGCGACCGTGGCGGTGAGCACCGAGGTGAACGCCTCCGTCGAGGGGTACGGCGTGCGCCGGCGACGTCTGCTCACCGTGGGCCTCGGCCTGTGGGAGACGCTCTCCCCGCAGGAGCGGATCGCGCTCCTGGGCCACGAGTTCGGGCACTACGCGCACGGCGACACCCGGCACGGCCTCGTCATCGCGAGCGCCTTCGAGACCCTTCAGACCTGGGCGTACGCGCTGGCGCCCCGGCCGTCCGAGAGCCTCTTCGACGACGCGGCCAACCTCATGACGGCCCCGTTCCGGCTCGCCGTCGACGGGGTCACGCACCTCCTGGACCACCTCACGCTGCGGCAGTCGCAGCGCGCCGAGTACCTCGCCGACGGGACCGCCGCCCGGATCGGCGGGACGGAGGCGGCGGCCTCGGTCATGGACCGGCTGCTCTGCGCCGGTGTCCTGGAGCACGCGCTGGAGCGGGAGGCCGTCGCGGGCCGCACCCGGCGCCCCGGGCGCGCGGCCGGGGAGGACGGGGGGGCCGACGGTCTGGGAGCGGCTGGTCCGGCACGCCGCCGCCGTGCCCGAGTCCGAGTACGAGCGGCTGCGGCGGCGCGGCGAGCGGCGCGGCCACAGCGTCGACGCCACCCATCCGCCGACCCACCTGCGGCACCGGATGATCACCGGCCGGGCCGCCCGCGAGCCCCTGCTCGTGCTGGACGCCGCACGTGCCGCCCTGGTCGACGCGGAGCTCGACGCCGCCCGCCGGACCCTCGCCCGCGAGCTGGCGAAGGGCTGAACCGGCTCCGACGGAAGCGGAATTGTGGGGTCCGTCATGGCGGCCGGGCGAATGTCCTGGTGAGGTCGCCCGATGACGCTCCTCCTGCTGCTCCTCGTCGTGGTCGTCCTTTGCTTCGGGCTCGCCGGGTACGGCTGCGGCCGGCTGGGCCGGATCGGCGTCCGGGGCGCCGGGCAGCCGGTCCTGCTGCGGTGCGCCGCCGCGCTGCTGGGCGCGGGCGCGGCGGCGGTGTACGCGCTGGGGCTGCTGGCCGTCGCCCTGGCCGTCGTCCTCACCGAGGACAGCGGCACCGACGCCTTCCCGGCCGCGCCGTGCCGGGTGGGCGGCGATCCGGACACGGCGCGGGACGTGGTGGCCCAGCGGATCGAGTACCTGCCGCCCCGGTACGTCTGCGTGCGGCAGGACGGCGGGAGTTACGCCTCCGACGACGTCCCCGGCTTCGTGGGCCCGGCCGCGCTGGGGTTCGCGGTGGCCTCCCTCACCTGTCTCGCCCTCGCCGCGCGCGAGGCCCGGCGGCCGACGACGGGCGCCGGGTCCGCCCGCACCCGGGGCTGATCCGGGCGGGGCCGATCGGGGCGGGGCCGTCACACCGGGCGCGGCCGGTCCGTCATCGGGGTGGAAGCACCCGACGGAGATGAGCCCATGGACATGGACGACGACGCCCTGACGCACGCGCTCGGAGCGCGCTTCGACACCGACGAGGAACGGCTGCGGAGGCTGGCCCTGCGCCTGCTGGGCGCGGGCGCGGAACGGGAGGCGGAGACGGCCCTCGCCCGGGTGCGGGAGGGGCTCGGGACCGGCGGGGCGCGGCTGCTCCTGACGGGACTGGTCGTCCACGCCTGCCTGACCGGGGAACCGGACGGAGGGTCTGCGCGGGAGCCGGGCGGAGGACCTGCGCGGGAACCGGGCGGAAGGTCGGGCGGAGGACCCGTGCGGGAGCCGGGCGGAGGGTCGGCCGAGGGGGCCGCGCGGGAAGTGGAGGAGGCCGTCGTCGCCGGGTTCCTCCTCGCGCTCGGGGCGATGGGGGTACGGGAGCGGGTCGCGTACCTCCTGCACGACGGGTTCGGGCTGGCGCCCGGGGAGACCGCCCGGGTCATGGGCGGCACCCCGGACGGGGCCGCCCGCCGCGCGCGCGGGGCCCGGCGGCGGCTGCGCGGCGGTGCCGGTGGCGACGGGGCGGACGGGGGCGCGCGGCGGACGGCGGAAGCGTTCCTGCGGGCGGCCCGCGCGCGGGACGCCGTCGCGCTCGCCCGGCTGCTGGATCCGGAGGCGGTGGCGTACGGCGCGCGGGGCCCGGTGCACGGGGCGCCTGCCGCGGCCCTCGCCGCGGCCGGCTTCGCCCGGCGGGCGGCGCGGCTGCGGCCCGCGCTGCTGGCGGGCGGGGTCGGGGCGGTGGCCTTCGAGGACGGGCGGCCGGTCGCGGCGGTGGCCCTCGGGTTCCGCGGGGCGCGGATCGTCCGGCTGGAGTTCACCACCGGCGAGGAGCACGTCCGCGCCCTGGCGCCGGTCTTCCCCGACCGGTGAACCGACCGGTGAACCGTCCGGGGAGTCGTCCGGGGAGTCGTCCGGTCAGCGGCGGACCGCGCGCAGCACCACGAACTTCGGGTCGCTCGCGACCAGTTCGGAGTTGCCGAAGATCCGGCGGAGGGTGGCGTGGTAGCCGAGGTGGCGGTTGCCGACGACCCACAGTTCGCCGCCGGGGCTCAGGGCGCGGCGGGCGTCGGCGAACATCCGGCGGGCGGTGCGGTCGGTGGTCGCCTGGTGGCTGTGGAAGGGCGGGTTGTTGAGGACGAGGTCGAGGGAGCTCTCGGGGACGTCCGCGAGCCCGTCGCCGACGGTGAACCGCGCCGGGCGGCCGGCGCCCAGGTGGGCGCGGAAGTTGGCCTCGGCGGAGGCGACGGCCTGGTACGACTCGTCGGTGAAGAGGAGTTCGGCGTCGGGTTCGGCGAGGGCGACCGCGAGGCCGACGACGCCGTTGCCGCAGCCGAGGTCGGCGACGCGGGCCGCGCCGAGGCCGCGGGGCAGGTGGCCGAGGAGGAAGCGGGTGCCGATGTCGAGGCGGTCGGCGCAGAAGACGCCCGCGTGGTTGGTGACGGTGCGGCCGGCGAGGGCGCGGGCCGGGGTGTCGCCGGGCAGGTCGTAGCGGTACGGCCACGGGTTCGGGCCGGGCGCGGCGGCCGGGTCGGGGGTGGTGTGGATCAGCCGGGCCTTCTTCACCGCGAGGGAGGTGCGGGTGGGGCCGAGGATCCGCTCGAAGAGGCGGAGGGTGGAGGTGTGGATCTCCTTCACCATGCCGGTGCCGGCGACGACGGTGCCGGGGTGGACGGCGGGCGCGAGCCGGTGGAGCTGGTCCTCCAGGAGCGCGAGGCTCTTGGGGACGCGGACGAGGAGGACGTCGATCCGGTCGGGCGGCGGGTCCTGGGTGGTGAGCAGCCGGACGGCGCCGGGGGCGGCGCCCGCGCGGGCGAGGTTGGCCCGGGTGGCCTCCCGGCCCAGGTACGAGTCGGAGATCTGGACGAGGCCGCCGGCCCCGGCCGCGTGCAGGGCGGTGGCCAGGGCGCCCCAGCGGTCGCCGAGGACGGCGACGGTGCCGGAGAGGTCGGTGCCGGCCTCGGCCAGGTGGTTCAGCAGGTACTCGTCGGCCGCGTCCCAGGCGCGCAGCGGATCGCGCGGGTCCTCGGGGTGGCGGGTGAGCGGGTGGGTGCCCCATGACGTGGTCAGACGGTTCATCGTGCTCTCAGGCTAGCCGGTCGGACCGGACCGGCACGCCGCCCCGGGGACCGGCCCCGGGCGCGTACGCCCCCGGTGCGCACGTGCCCCTTTGCCCGTACGGCCCCGGCGGCGGGGTCAGCGCAGGGCCGGGGCGTCGAGGTGGAGGTGCCAGGCGCCGGGGCGGCCGACGAGGGTGACGGTGGAGAGGGGGCGGACGTCGACGCTCCAGTAGGTGGCGGGAGCGGCCCGGAGGGCGTAGACGAGGGCGGCGCGGACGACGGCGGGCTCGGCGACGGCGACGACGGTGACGTCACCGGCGGCGGTGTCCTCGGCGGGGCGGGTGTCGAGCCAGAGTCCGATGCGGGTGATGAAGGCGAGCAGGGGTTCGCCGCCGTGCGGGGCGGAGCGGGCGTCGGAGAGCCAGGCGTCGACGGCGGCCGGTTCGAGGGCGGCGACCTCGGCGAGGGTGAGGCCGCGCCAGCGGCCCATGTCGCAGTCGCGCAGGGCGGGCTGGGCGAGCGGGGCGTAGCCGAGGGCGGTGCCGGTGGCACGGCTGCGGAGGGTCGGGGAGCAGTAGCGGAGTTCGGCCGAGCCGAGCGGCAGGAGCGCGGGCGCGGCCTGCTGCACCTCGTACCAGCCGGCCTCGTCGAGGGGCCGGTCGTCGTCGAAGCGTTCGGCGAGCAGGGAGGAGCTGCGCGCCGCGGCGACCAGCGTGACCCGAACACCCATGGCCGCGATCGTGGGGCCGGTGGCGCGCCGGGTCAAGGGGTGGTGCGGAGGGGGCCGGGAGGCCCGGGTTCACTGCTGCCCGAGAGCCATCCACTTGTCCGGATTTCGCAGTGGCGTGAATCCGACCTTCTCGTAGACGCCGTGGGCGTCGGCGGTGGCGAGCATGATCCGGCGCAGCCCGTACGGCTCCAGGTGGTCGCGGACGGCGGTGGCGAGGGCGGTGCCGAGTCCGGTGCCGCGGGCCGGCCGGTCGACGTAGACGTCGCAGAGCCAGGCGAAGGTGGCGTAGTCGGTGACCACGCGCGCGTACGCCGCCATCGCGCCGGTCTCGCGGTGGTACGCGCCGAAGTTGAGCGACCCCGCGATGGCCAGGTCCTGCTTCTCCCGAGGTCGGCCGTGGGCCCAGTACGCGTCGGTGGAGAGCCAGTGGTGGACGCGGGCGGCGTCGAGGCGGGCCGGGTCGGCCGAGATCTCGTACGTCCCGTGGACGGCGGCGGGCACGGGGAGGGGGGTCTCGCTCATGGGCGAAGGATGTCAGGGGGCGGGGAGGGTGTCAGGCGCGTTTCGCCTGCCGGACGGCCGCCGGGCCGGGGCGGCCGGGCGCCGGGCCGGGCCGCCCCGGGTCACGGAAGGAGTTCGTCCACCGCGGTCCGCAGCCGGCGCACGCCCTCGGCGATCTCCGTGGGCCCGGCGACACCCGCGAAACTCAGCCGGATGTGGCCGGCCGGGGGCTCGGCGCAGAAGTAGGGGCGGCCGGGGGCGGCGGCGGCCCCGGCCCGCAGGGCGGCGGCGAGGAGCGCGGCCTCGGGCAGGGCGTCGGGGAGCCGCAGCCAGAGGTGGTGGCCGCCGGAGGGGACGTGCGGCAGGGCGAGGGCGGGCAGGTGGCGGGCGACGGCGGCGGCGAGGGTGTCGCGGCGGGCGCGCAGCTCCTGGGAGACGGTCCGCAGGTGGCGGGGCCAGGCCGGGGAGCCGACGAGTTCGAGGGCGGCCTCCTGGAGGGGGCGGGGGACGAAGAAGCTGTCGACGACCTGGATGGCGCGGAGCCGTTCGAGGACGGGGCCCCGGGCGGCGAGCGCGCCGACCCGGAGGCTGGGCGAGGTGATCTTGGTGAGGGAGCAGACGTGGACGACGACGCCGTCGGGGTCGTCGGCGGCGAGGGTGGGCGGCAGCGGTCCGGCGTCCTCGTGGGCGAGGCGGCGGGCGAAGTCGTCCTCGACGACGAAGGCGCCGGCGGCGCGGGCGATGCGGACGACCTCGCGGCGGCGGGCGGGCGGGAGGGCGGTGCCGGTCGGGTTCTGGAAGAGGGGCTGGCAGACGAGGGCGCGGGCACCGGTGGCGCGGAAGGCGGCTTCGAGGAGGTCGGTGCGGATGCCGTCGGCGTCGGTGGGGACGGGGACCGGGCGCAGTCCGGCGGCGCGGGCGACGGCGAGCATGCCGGGGTAGGTCGGGGACTCGACGAGGACCGGGGTGCCGGGGGCAGCGAGGGCGCGCAGGGCGGTGGTGAGGGCGGACTGGCCGCCGGCGGTGATGAGGACCTCGGCGCCGGTGACGCCGCCGCCGATCTCGCGGGCGAACCAGGCGCGCAGTTCGGCGAGGCCGTCGGTGGGCGGGCGGCCCCAGGCGCCGGGGCGGCGGCCGGCGCGGGCGAGGGCGGCGGAGAGGGCGCGCTCGGGCTGGAGGGAGGGGTGGAGGTAGCCGCCGTTGAACTCGACGACGCCGGGCGGGGGCGCGGCGAGGGTGGCGAGGACGCCGGAGGCGTCGACGGCGCGGGGGCCGACCCCGGCGGCGGCGTCGGCGCTGAGGGCGAGCTCCTGCCAGGAGGTGTCGCCTGCGGTGGCGGGCGCGGGGGCGTCGGCCTTGAAGGCGCCCGCGCCGGGGCGGGTGACGACGAGGCCCTCGGCGGCGAGCCGGGCGAGGGCGCGGGTGACGGTGACCGGGGAGACGCGGTAGCGCTCGACGAGGACCCGGCTCGACGGGAGCTTTCCACCAGGAGAGTAGCGGTCGAGCTCGCTCTTCAGCGATTTCACCAGTTCCGCGACACTGCTACTCTCGTTCATGAGAGCACACGATAGCGCTACTGCCCCGACGACGATAGCGGTCGCCCCCGCACCGGCCGCCGTCCCGGCCCCTCCCGCCCCCGCACCGGCTCCCTCTCCGGCCGCCTCCGCGGACCCGGGCCCGGCTGCCGTCCTCGCCTCCTCCCCCGCCCCCGCACCGGCCCCCGGCCGGGCCGGGCGGCAGGGCGTCCTGCTCGCCGCGCTCGGCGTGGTGGCCTTCTCGCTGACCTTCCCCTCGACCGTCTGGGGCCTGGAGAGCTTCGGCCCCTGGTCGCTGGTGGCGGTGCGCTCCGTCCTCGCCGCGCTGATCGCCGGCGCCTTCCTGCTCGCGGGCCGGGTGCCGCTGCCCGACCGCCGCCACCTGCCCGGACTCGCGGTGGTCGCGGGCGGGGTGGTGATCGGCTTCCCGCTGCTGACCACGCTGGCGCTGCGGACCTCGACGACCTCGCACGCGGCCGTCGTCGTCGGCCTGCTGCCGCTCACCACGGCCGTCCTCGCGGCGCTGCGGACCGGCCGCCGCCCGTCCCGCGCCTTCTGGGCCGCCGCCGTGGCGGGCGCCGCAGTGGTGCTCGCCTTCACCGTCCAGCAGAGCGGCGGCGCCCTCTCCGCCGGTGACCTGTACCTCTTCGGGGCCCTGCTGGTCTGCGCGGCCGGCTACACCGAGGGCGGGCGGCTGGCCCGGCTGATGCCGGGCTGGCAGGTGATCGGCTGGGCGCTGGTGCTCTGCCTGCCGCTGACGCTCCCCGCCTCGGCCGCGGCGCTCGCCCTCGAACCGGTGCGGCTCACCGCCCACGGCGTCGTCGGCCTGGTCTGGGTGGCCGCCGGCTCGACCTTCTTCGGCCTGTACGTCTGGTACCGGGGGATGGCCGCCATCGGCATCCCCCGGGCCAGCCAGCTCCAGCTCGCCCAGCCGCTGCTGACCCTGGTCTGGGCGGTCCTCGTGCTGGGCGAGTCGCTGCCGGCCGCCGCGCCGCTCGCCGCCGTCGGCGTCCTCGTCTGCATCGCGGCGACCCAGCGCGCGAAGGACTGACCCGGCCACCGGCACGGCACCCCCGGGTGACCTGCGCCACAATGGGAGACGGAGCCCTGACGATGGAGCCCTTACGGGGGACGAGGAGGTCACCCGATGCAGGCGAGCGTGGGCGACACACTGCTGGTGCACGGCCGGACCGTCGGTCAGCACGACCGCACGGCCCAGGTCGTCCAGGTGCTCGGGGAGCACGGCGCTCCCCCGTACCGCGTGAAGTTCGAGGACGACGGCCACGAGGCGCTGATGTCGCCCGGCCCCGACACCGTCGTCCGCCACCGCGAGGACCCGGCGCGCTGAGCCCTCCCGCCCGCCGCCCGCCCCACCGGCGCGGCGGGCGCCCCCGGCCGTCCGCGCGGCGGGCGGCCCCGGCCATCGGCGCGAAGGGCCGGGCCGTCACGCGTAGTGGTCCTCCACCAGCCGGGCGAAGGCGCCGATCCGGTCCTTCGCCACGTCCTGCGCCGCGAAGAAGCAGTGCCCGTCGACGGCGGTCCGCCGCTCGGCGAGCGCGAGGTGCCGGGAGAGCTCCGCCGGGTCCCGCCAGGCCGCCGCCTGCGCCGGGTCGCCCGCCTTGTAGAGCGCCTCGCCGATCCGCAGGCCGACGCCGGTCCCCCGTACCGTCGCGTTCCACCAGTCCAGGAGCACCGCGTAGTCGGCGCCCGGCTGGCCGATGTGCCAGTACAGCTGCGGCACGATGTGGTCAATCCAGCGCTCCTGGACCCACTTGCGGGTGTCGGCGTAGAGGTCGTCGTAGGTGCCCACCCCGGCGCGGGTGTCGGAGCCCCGCGGGTCGGCGGAGCGGTTGCGCCACACCCCGAAGGGGCTGATGCCGAACTCCACCCGCGGCTTGACCGCCTTGATCCGGGCGCCCATCTCGGAGACCAGGAGGTCGGTGTTGTGCCGCCGCCAGTCGCTCCGGTCGGCGAAGCCCCCGCCGTGCTCCGCGTACGCCGCGTCGTCGTCGAAGCGCTGCCCGGCGACGGGGTACGGGTAGAAGTAGTCGTCCCAGTGGACCGCGTCGACGTCGTAGCGGCGGACCGCGTCGAGCATGGCGTCCTGGACGAAGCGCCGGACCTCGGGCAGGCCCGGGTTGTAGTAGAGCTTCCCGCCGTGGGTCACGGTCCACTCCGGGTGGAGCCGGGCCGGGTGGCCGGGCGCGAGCCGGGCCGGGTCGGCGTGGGTGGCGACCCGGTACGGGTTGAACCAGGCGTGCAGCGCGAGGCCACGGGCGTGCGCCTCCTCCACGGCGGTGCCCAGCGGGTCCCAGCCCGGATCGCGCCCCTGGGTGCCGGTGAGGCACTGCGCCCAGGGCTCGTACCGCGAGGGCCAGAGCGCGTCGGCGGTGGGCCGCACCTGGAGGACGACCGCGTTGAGCCGGCGGGCGGCGGCCCGGTCGAGGTGGCCGAGGAGCTCGGCCCGCTGCTGCCCGGCGGTGAGGCCGGGACGGGACGGCCAGTCCCGGTTGGCGACGGTCGCCACCCACACGCCCCGGAAGCCTTCCGCGCGTCCGGGCCACCCGCGCGCCGGACGGCGGTCGACCGCTCCGGAGACGTCCGCTCCCAGGAGGGCGAATGCCGCTCCCGTTGCGGTCGTCACGAACCCTCTTCTCCCGATAGGCCGCACTTGTACCCCTCTGCTGTCGGATACGTCACATCCCCCGGGCCAGCATGCACCCTCTCCCCGATCGATCATCGCGTGATTCGGAGTACCGTCGGGGGGTCGAGGCGGACGTACCGGAATCACACGGGGGCCCGCCGCCAGCAAAGAGCGAAAGGCACGAGGTGACGGACTCCATGGCCGACATTGAGCGCGTCGGAGTGGTGGGCTGCGGGCAGATGGGCGCGGGCATCGCCGAAGTGTGTGCCCGCAGCGGCCTTGAGGTGAGGGTCGCCGAGACCACCGGCGAGGCGCTGGAGATCGGCCGCACCCGGCTGCTCAACTCGCTGACCAAGGCCGCCGAACGCGGCAAGATCAGCGAGGAGGAGCGCGACGCGGCGCTGGCCCGCCTCAGCTTCACCACCGACCTGGGCGAGTTCGCCGACCGCGACCTCGTCATCGAGGCGGTCGTGGAGAACGAGCAGGTCAAGACCGAGATCTTCCAGGTGCTCGACCAGGTCCTCACCCGGCCCGACGCCATCCTGGCCTCGAACACCTCCTCCATCCCGCTGGTGAAGCTGGCCGTGGCGACCTCCCGCCCCGACCACGTCATCGGCATCCACTTCTTCAACCCGGCCCCGGTGCAGAAGCTGGTCGAGCTGATCCCCGCCCTCACCACCTCCGAGGGCACGATCAGCCGGGCGCAGGGCTTCGCCGAGAAGCTGCTCGGCAAGCACGCGATCCGCGCCCAGGACCGCTCCGGCTTCGTGGTGAACGCGCTGCTGGTTCCGTACCTGCTCTCCGCGATCCGGATGTTCGAGTCCGGCATCGCGAGCCGCGAGGACATCGACAACGGCATGGAGTACGGCTGCGCCCACCCGATGGGCCCGCTGAAGCTCTCCGACCTCATCGGCCTCGACACGATCGCCTCGATCGCGGACTCGATGTACTCCGAGTTCAAGGAGCCGCTGTACGCCGCTCCCCCGCTGCTCCAGCGGATGGTCGACGCGGGCCGGCTCGGCCGCAAGTCCGGCTCGGGCTTCTACGTCTACCCCTGACGCGCCCCCTTCCGTACGGCCCGCCCTCCCGCCCCGGGAGCGCGGGCCGTACGGCTGCTCAGCCGAGCCGCAGGTGGTGGAGGAGGAGCAGGCCGGCCGCCGTGTTCGCGGCCGGGACCTCGCCCCGGGCGATCAGCTCCGGGACCTCCTTGAGCGGCACCCAGGCGCGCCGGGAGGACTCGAAGGCGTCGGCCGGCGGGCCGATCCTGACCGCCCGGTCGGTCCAGTACAGGTGGTGGCGGGCGTCGCTGAGCCCGTTGGAGGGCTCGACGGTGAGCAGCGGGCGGAGCGGGCCGGGCCGCCAGCCGGTCTCCTCCTCCATCTCGCGGGCGGCGGCCGCTTCGAGGCCCTCGCCGTCCTCGACGACGCCGGCCGCCAGCTCCCAGCCCCAGCTGTCGGTGATGAAGCGGTGGCGCCAGAGCAGCAGGACCTCGTCGGCGTCGTTGACGGCGGTCGCGGCGGCGACGGGGCGGAGGCGGATCAGATAGTGGTCGAGGCGGCGGCCGTCCGGGAGTTCGACGTCCGCGAGGTTCACCCGGAACCAGCGGTTCTCATAGACAGGGCGCTCACTTCTTTTCGTCCACTGCACGTTTTTGCCACCTTCCGACTGATCGGAGTGCATTCGGTGGCCATATCGCAGCAGGCAAACGGTCACAACGGAACGCGCAACGCCCCGTCGATCAGCTCCGCCGCCTCCCGCGCCTCCCCCGCGTCGCAGGCCAGCAGCTCCTCCCGGGCCTCCCGCAGCCGCTCCCGCAGCCGCCGCGACTCCATCCCGCGCGCCCGCTCCGTCATCTCCACCGCCGTCCGGGCCGCCGCGTCGGCCTCGCCCCGGCCCAGCTCCACCCGGCAGAGCAGCGCCAGCCGGTGCACCCGGCCCCGGTCGTGCGACGGCGCCCCGACCGCCCGCGCCGCGTGCTCGTACGCCCCCGGGAGATCACCCATACTGAGGAGGGCCTCCGCCACCTGCACGTTGACGAGACCCGGCTGCACGTACCCCGTCTCGGCCGGTTCCGCCGCCGGCACGATCCGCTCCGCCGCCGTCTCCGCCCGCCGGATCCGCTCCAGCGCCGCCGACCCGTCCCCCAGCCGCGCGTACGCCTTCGCCTGCATCGCCGTCAGATCGGCCGCCAGCGCCGGACTGATCGTCCCGTCCGCCGCCCGCAGCGCCGCCTCCGCGAACGCCACCGCCTGCCGGAACTCCCCCAGGAACAGCGACTGGTTGACCATCAGCGCGATCACATAGGCGCCGAACGCCCGGTCCCCGCTCGCCTTCGCCAGCCGCAGCGCCTGGTGGAAGTAGCGCTGCGCCAGTCCGTGCGCGTCCGCGTCGTAGGCGCAGATCCCCGCCACCGCCACCAGCCCGCCGGTCGCCCGGTGCAGCGCCCGCCCCAGCGCGTCGCTGTACGAGCCGCGCAGCCGGGGCGCCGCCTCGGTGGTGAGGAAGCCGACGATCCGGGCGCGCGTGGCGATGCCGCCCGTCCTCCGGTACATCTGCTCGTAGTGCGTCCGGGCCGCGCCGAGCAGGGCGATGTCCGCGGGGCCCACCCGGGCGGGACCGGACCGGGACACGTCCGCGTCCTCCGGCGGGTTCTCCCACTCCCACACCGGGATGACGGCCGGCGTGCCGGTCACCGCCGGCGCCGCCGCCAGGTACGGGCGCTGCTGCTCGTCGGAGCGCCACAGCGCGGTCGCCCGGTCCACGAAGCCGGAGAGCGGAGTGCCGGGCGCGGGCGGCGCGCCGCCGGGCACTCCGAGCCCGACGTCGTCGAGGGTGACCGGCCGGCGCAGCCGCTCCGCGAGCACCTCGCAGAGCAGGTCCGGCACCTGGCCGCGCGGCCGCTGCCCCTTCAGCCACCGGGCCACGGCGGTGTGTTCGTACCGCAGGGCGAGTCCCCTGGCCCGCCCGGCCCGGTTCACCCGGTCGGCGAGCCCCGCGTGCGAGACGCCCGCCTCGTCCAGGAGGGCGTCGAGCAGGGTGTTGGGCTGCATGGCCCCTCCGGTCACTCGGTGGACTCAGCGTAGCGGGGGGTTCGCGGGCACTCGGGCCGTTTTCGCACGGGGTGTGAACCGAGTACCCGTTCTTCCGGTCCGCGCACGCTGCCGCCGCCCGCCCGGCACCGGTTGACTGAACTCCTCGCCGGTCAGGCGAGGAAGACCGGGCCGCCGGCTCCCCCCTCGAAACAGTGCGGCCGCCCGGTCCGCGCCGCCCGCCCCGCCGATCTGCCCGACGCTCCGTGGCGGGACGGGCGGCGCCGCACCCCGGACCCTCCGCTCAGCAGTGGGTGGAGGGAGCGGGCCGGGGACGGCGCAGCCCGGGTTCGGCGGGCTGCGCCGGCACCCGGACCCGGTCGTTGCGGAGCGCGAGCAGCGCCACGTCGTCGGCGAGCCGGCCGCCGGTGTGCCGCAGCAGCGCCTCGTGCACCTGCCGGACCAGCGCCGCGGGCGCCCGCTCCCCGCCCCGGGCGAGCGCCGCCTCCAGGGCGAAGAAGCGGCCCCGCCGGTCCCGGGCCTCCTCCGCCCCGTCCGTGTACAGCACCAGCGTCTCGCCGGGCAGCAGCCGGGCGCCGGTGTCCGGGACGAGCGCGGCCGGCAGCGGCAGCACCCCCAGCGGCGGCAGCGGCTCGCCCACCGCCAGCCGCTCCACCCGGTCGCCGAGCCGGTACGGCTCCGGATGACCGCAGTTGAGGACGGCCAGCCGCCCGTCCGGCCGGACCTCCAGGAGCAGCAGCGTCACGAACTCCTCCGCGACCGGATGGGCCGGCGCGCCACCGCCCGCCGCCGGGTGCTCGTCGCGTGCCCGCTCCCGCAGGTGCCGCTGGAGCGCCCGCTCCAACCGCCGCAGCACCCCGCCGAGTTCGGCCTCGTCGTGGGCGGCCTCCCGGAAGCTCCCCAGCACCGCGACGACCGCGCCCAGGGCGGCCAGCCCGTGCCCCCGTACGTCCCCGATCACCACGCGCACCCCGTACGGCGTCGCCACCGCCTCGTACAGGTCGCCGCCCACGGTGGCGCCGCGCGAGGCCGACAACTGCCCGGCGGCCAGGGCGAGTCCGTCGAGCCGGGCGGGCGGCGGGCGGAGCAGCACCTGCTGGGTCGCCTCCGCGACCGCCCGCACCCCGGCCAGCTCGCGGCGCAGCCGCCGCCGCGCCACGAGCAGCAGCCCGGCGCCCACGGCCAGGAAGACGGCGCTGGTGAGGATCCGCACCGGCATCTCCGGCTGCCGGGCCAGCGGACAGCCGAACTTCCACGCCACGGCCAGGACCCCCCACCCGACCGGAAGCCCGTACGGGGCCACCCCGCGGAACCGGGACGCGCCGGGGAGGTGCGCCGGACGACGGACGGCCCGGCTGATACGGCTGGTACGGATCATGTACGGCCCTTCCCGAGCCCCGACAGCACCCGAAGGCCCTGCGGCACACAGGCCCGCTCCTGTGGCCGGGACGATTGTGCCGACCACCCCGTCCGCCACGGAACACCCCCCGGCGATCTCACCCGAAGGAGTGAGCGCCCTCCCTCCGCCGCCCTCCGCCAGGGCCGCGCCACGGGCACATCATTGGCGTCCTCGCGCGTGCGAACGAATCCCGGGCACCCCGGAGTCCTCTCCGAGCGGGCTCGGGATCAGCGTGTCCACGCCTGCCGCATGTGGTCCCTGCTCTCTCCCGGCGCCTCTATCCGATCGAACTCGTGCGCGTTCATCCGGTACAGGACGTCGATGCCGTAGCGGTGCAGAAGCGCCACGTCGGAATCGACGGGCCTGCTCGGGAAGAGCGCGCTGAGGCGCTCGACCTCCTCCGGCCCGTGCGGGGCGTAGTCGAGGAGCTGTCCCAGGGCCATGCGCACGTGGCGGTGGTCGCTGTCGCTCTTGGCCTCGATGAGTTCGGGGCCCTCGCCTCCGACGACGTACAGGTCGGTGATGCCGGCGGGCGTCTTCAGCCGGCTCACGTCGAGATCGCCGAGGGTCTCCTTGTATTCGGTGACCAGCAGGGACTCGGCACGGCGCACCACTATCTCGCGCTCTTCCCTGCGGTAGGTGGTCTTCTCCGTGTGCACGCCCTCCACGGGCACGATCTTCCCCTTGGAGATGAGCTGTGCCACCTCCTTGTCACGGGCGAGCGCGCGCCGGTTCTCGCCGATGGTCCTGATGCCCAGCCCGTCCAGGATTTCCTCGGCCTTCTCCCCGCGCAGAACACGAAGTCCCATGAAGTTGTCACCGGCGTTGAAACTGGGAAGAGCCCAGATCTCCTCGTACGGAATATCGACGGGCCTGAAGGAAAGCAGGCTGTACACGTTCAGCCAGCTTCCGTTCTTCGGGTCCTTCTCCCACATAGCGTCGGCGAAGCCCGCGTTCCTGAACGTGACTCCGATCTCTCCGATGCCACGCACCTTCTTCTGCCCCGTGAAAAGAACCACGTCTCCGGACCCGAGCAGCGACATGTTCCTGTCCTGCGCGGCCGTCGCACCCCAGAAGCGGGCCCGGTCCGACGAGTGCGCGTTCAGGAGCCTCGCATGCTCCTCTTCGGTCAGGGCCTTTCCGCACTTCCCCCTGCCGAACTCCACCTCCTGATCCAAGGTGTCCCGCCAGTGCCGCCTGGCCGCCGGATTTCCGTAAGACGGCTGGATCGCAACGTGCAGCATTCCGCTTTCCCTCTCATGAATCCGATAACCATTCACATCGACGCGTGAACATCGATGCTGCCACATGGACGTCCGGGACGGAGAAATGGTTGTACGACAGCGGAAGAAGTTCTTCCGCAAAGCGGAGGGCCGCCCCGGAAGTGATTCCGGGGCGGCCCTCCGTGGGTGGTGCCGGGGTGTCAGGCGCCGCGCAGGGCGGCGCCGGTGTGCTCGGCGGCCAGGGCGACCGCGGCGTCGCGGGCGGCGGTGGCCTCCTCGACGGTGAGGGTGCGGTCCGCGGCGCGGAACCTCAGCGCGTACGCCAGGGACTTCTTGCCCGCGCCGACCTGGTCGCCGGTGTAGACGTCGAACAGGCGGATGGACTCCAGGAGTTCGCCCGCGCCCTCGGTCAGGTACCGCTCGACGTCGGCGGACGGGACGCTCGCGTCGACGACGAGGGCGACGTCCTGGGTGGCGACCGGGAAGGAGGAGATGCGGGGGGCCTTGACCGGGCCCTCGCTCGCCGCCTCCAGGACGTCCAGGTCCAGCTCCATCGCGCAGGAGCGGGCCGGCAGGCCCAGCGCCTTCACGACGCGCGGGTGCAGCTCGCCGCCATGGCCGGCGAGGGTCGCGACCCCGTCGACCTCCACGTGGAAGGCGGCGCAACGGCCCGGGTGCCACGGGGCGTGCTGGTCGGCGCTGATGATCAGCTCGGCGCCGGCCTCGGCGGCGATCAGGCGGGCGGCCTGGATCGCGTCGGCCCAGTCGGACGGACGGCCCTTGCCCCACCAGCCGGCCTGCTCGCGGGCGCCGGCGAGGACGACGGCGGCGCGGCGCGGCTGCCGGGGCAGCGCGGCGTTGACGCCGGCGATCTCCTCGCCGGTGGGACGGCGGTCGACCGGGAGGCGGACCGCGACCTTCGGCTCGCCCTCGGGCCGGAAGACGAGACCGGTCTCGAAGAGGGCCAGGTCGTGGCTGCCGCGGCTGTCGTTGCGGCGCAGCGCGGCGAGCAGGCCGGGGAGCAGCGTGGTGCGGAGCGCGGGCTCCTCGTCGGAGAGCGGGTTGACGAGGGTGACGACCCGGCGGCGGGCGTCGTCCGCGTCGAGGCCGAGCTGGTCGAGGGCCTGCTGCCCCAGGAAGGGGTAGTTCAGCGCCTCGACGTAGCCGGCGCCGGCGAGCGCGCGGCCGACCCGGCGGTGGACGCGCTGGCGCTCGGTGAGGCCGCGGCCGGCCGGGGGCTTCGGCAGCGTGGAGGGCAGGTTCTCGTAGCCCTCCAGCCGGATGACCTCCTCGGCGAGGTCGTTCGGCTCGTTCAGGTCGGGGCGCCACGAGGGCACCGTGACGATCAGCTCGTCCTGGCCGTAGACGTCGCAGCCGACCTCCTGGAGGCGGCGGACGACGGTCTCGCGGCCGTACGCCACGCCCGCGACCTTGTCCGGGTGGTTCGCCGGCAGGGTGATGGTGCGCGGCGCGGACGGGGCGGCGACCTCGGTGACGCCCGCCTCGGCGGTGCCGCCCGCGAGCAGCACCAGCAGGTCGACGCAGCGCTGGGCCGCGGCGGCCGCGGCCTGCGGGTCGGCGCCGCGCTCGAAGCGCTTGGACGCCTCGGAGGACAGCTTGTGGCGGCGGGCGGTGCGGGCGATGGAGATGGCGTCGAAGTGCGCGGCCTCGACGACGACCTCGGTGGTGCCGGTGACGGCGCCGGTCTCGGGGTCGGTCACCGGGTCGGCGATCTCGGTGTTCGCGCCGCCCATGACGCCTGCGATGCCGATGGGGCCGCTGTCGTCGGTGATGACCAGGTCGGCCGCGTCGAGGACGCGGACGGCGCCGTCGAGGGTGGTGATCTTCTCGCCGGCCTCGGCGCGGCGGACCCCGATGGGGCCGTCGATCCGGGTGCGGTCGTAGGCGTGCAGCGGCTGGCCGAGCTCCAGCATCACGTAGTTGGTGATGTCGACGGCGAGCGAGATCGGGCGCATGCCCGCCTTCTGGAGGCGGCGCTGGAGCCAGATCGGGGACCGGGCCTCGGGGTCGAGCCCGACGACGGTGCGCGCGGTGAAGCGGTCGCAGCCGATCGGGTCGGCGATCCGGACCGGGTAGCCGTACGCGTTCGGCGCGGGGACGTCGAGGAGGGCCGGGTCGCGCAGCGGCAGCCCGTAGGCGATGGCGGCCTCGCGGGCGACGCCGCGCATCGAGAGGCAATAGCCGCGGTCCGGGGTGACGGCGATGTCGAGGACCTCGTCGTACAGCTCCAGGAGGACGGTGGCGTCGAGGCCGACCTCGTGCTCCGGCGGCAGGACGATGATCCCGTGGTTCGGGTCCTCGCCCATGCCCAGCTCCTCGCTGGAGCAGATCATGCCGCGCGAGACCCGGCCGTACGTCTTGCGCTCGGCGATGCGGAAGTCGCCGGGCAGCACGGCGCCGGGGAGGGCCACGACGACCTTGTCGCCGACGGCGAAGTTCCGGGCGCCGCAGATGATCTCCTGGGGCTCGCCGGTGCCGTTGGCGGTGCCGACGTCGACGGTGCAGAAGCGAATGGGCTTCTTGAACTCCGTCAGCTCCTCGATGGTGAGGACCTTGCCGACCGCGAGGGGACCGGTGAGGCCGGCGCCGAGCCGCTCGACGGTCTCGACCTCCAGGCCGGCGGAGATGAGTGTGGCCTGGACGTCTCGGCCGGTCTCCGTCGCCGGCAGGTCGACGTACTCCCGCAGCCAAGAAAGCGGGACCCGCATCAGATCTCCATCCCGAACGGCCGGGTGAACCGGACGTCACCCTCGACCATGTCTCGCATGTCTTCCACGTTGTGGCGGAACATCAGCATCCGCTCGATGCCGAACCCGAAGGCGAATCCGCTGTACTTCTCCGGGTCCACGCCGCAGGCGACGAGCACCTTCGGATTGACCATGCCGCAGCCGCCGAGCTCGATCCAGCCCTCGCTGCCGCAGGTGCGGCAGGGGCGCTCGGGGTCGCCGACGGACTCGCCGCGGCAGACGTAGCAGAGCATGTCCATCTCGGCGGACGGCTCGGTGAAGGGGAAGAAGTTCGGGCGGAGCCGGGTCTTCATGTCCGGCCCGAAGAGCGCCTGGACCATGTGGTCGAGGGTGCCCTTGAGGTCGGCCATGGTGAGGCCCTCGTCGACGGCGAGCAGCTCGATCTGGTGGAAGACCGGGGTGTGCGTGGCGTCGAGCTCGTCGGTGCGGTAGACGCGGCCGGGGCACACCACGTAGACCGGGGGCTCCCGGTCGATGAGGGTGCGGGCCTGGACCGGCGAGGTGTGGGTGCGCAGCACGACGCCGGACTCGTCGCCGGTGGTGCCCTCGGGGCCCTGGACGAAGAAGGTGTCCTGCATCTGGCGGGCCGGGTGGTCCGGCACGAAGTTCAGCGCGTCGAAGTTGAACCACTCGGCCTCGACCTCGGGGCCCTCGGCGACCTCGTAGCCCATGGAGACGAAGACGTCCGCGACGCGCTCCATGAGGGTGGTCAGCGGGTGGCGGGCGCCGGCCGGGATCCGGTCGTACGGCAGGGTGACGTCGACGGCCTCCTCGACGAGGACGCGGGCGTCGCGCTCGGCCTCCAGTTCGGCCTGGCGGGCGGCGAGCGCCTTGGAGACGGCACCGCGGGCCTGGCCGACGAGCTTGCCGGCCGCGGCCTTGGCCTGCGGGGGCAGCGCGCCGATCTCGCGGTTGGCGAGGGCGAGCGGCGAGGTGCCGCCGGTGTGCGCCGTCTTCGCGTGCGCGAGCGCGTCGAGGTCGCCGGCGGCGGCGAAGGCGGCGAGCGCCTCGTCCCGCATGCGCTCGATCTCTTCCGGTTTCAAGGCTTCGACCTCGACCGGGTCGTACGACTTATTGGGTGCCGACATTTCTTCCCGTGTCTTCCGTTGGGCTTGGCTGGGGCGACCCCCGCTCGACGACAAGGGCGCAAACGTGCCAAAGGACGAGTCTAACGGGGTGCGGGGCGACGGGTGAGCCCGTGGGGGTCCCGGCGGGGGGGCCTCGGCGCGGTCCGTCTCGCGGGGCGAGACGTCAGGCGAGGTGGGCGGGGACGCCGACGGGCAGGATAAATCGGAACTCGGCGCCGCCGCGGGGGCCGCGTCCGACGGTGATGGTGCCGCCGTGGGCCTCGACGAGGCCCTTGACGATGTAGAGGCCGAGGCCGGTGCCGCCGCGCTTGCTGCCGCGCCAGAAGCGGGTGAAGACGCGGTTCATCGACGCCTCGGGGATGCCGGGTCCCTCGTCGCTCACGGTGACCTCCGTCCCCTCGTCCGTCCCGCCGGTCCCGGCGCGCCGCCCCCGGTGGGCGGGCGCCACCTCGATGGTGACGGTT
This sequence comes from Streptomyces termitum, assembly GCF_014650175.1. Lineage (GTDB taxonomy): Bacteria > Actinomycetota > Actinomycetes > Streptomycetales > Streptomycetaceae > Streptomyces > Streptomyces termitum. The sequence continues at coordinate 205,202 of NZ_BMUL01000005.1, read as the reverse complement.
CCGGCGCCGTGGCGCACCGCGTTTTCCAGGAGGTTGCCGAGGATCTGGTCGATCTTGTCGGGGTCGGCCCAGAGCGCGGGCAGTCCGGGCCGGATCCGGACGAAGAAGCGGTCCGGGGACTGGCCGCCGGTGGTGTGGACGTGGACGTGCCGGCCGACGGCGGCGGTGATGTCCACGAGCTGGCGGCGGACCTCCAGGCGGCCGGAGTCGATGCGGGAGATGTCGAGGAGTTCGGCGATGAGCCGCTTGATGCGGCCGGCGTCGGCGTCGACGGTCTCCAGCATGAGCCGCTTCTGCTCGTCGGTGAACCGCTCCCACTTGCTGAGGAGGGTGGCGGTGAAGCCCTTGACGGAGGTGAGCGGGGAGCGCAGTTCGTGGGCGACGGTGGCGATGAGCTCGGCGTTGCTGCGCTCGGAGCGGCGGCGGGCCTCGGTGCCGCGCAGCGAGACGACGATCCGGCGGACGGGTCCGGTGGGGTGCTCGCGGACGTACCGGGCGGAGACGAGGACCTCGCGGCCGCCGGGGAGGAGCAGGTTGCGCTCGGGCTGGCCGCGCCGGGTGGCGAGGCCGCCGTACGGGTCGGTGAGGCTCCACCAGCGGTGGCCCTTGAGGTCCTCCAGGGGCAGCACCCGGTCGAGCGGGAGGCCGACCGCCTCGGCGGCGGGGAGGGCGGTGATGCGGCTGGCGGCGGCGTTGAAGCAGACGACGGTGCCGCTCTCGTCGGCGACGACGAGCCCGTCGGGCAGGTCGTCGGGCCCGATGCCCGGCCAGGACGCGGGCGGGTGCGCCTCGGCGCCGTGTCCTGGTGCGGACCGCGCGGGACTGTCCGTGCCGGCCGTCATATCCCCGTCTCCCACCCCTCCGTGTACCGCAGTGGGCCCCGAGTGCGTCACTCTACTGGGCGAGGGTGACCAACGGGAGCCGGAAGGGCACACCGCGTGGCCGGATCCCGACGGTCCGGAGCGGTCCGGGGGTGCTGCCGGGGGGGGCGTCAGGCGGTGCGGCGGGGGCGCTGGGCGCGGGCGGAGGCGTACAGGCAGACGGCGGCGGCGGTGGCGAGGTTGAGGCTCTCGGCCTTGCCGTGGATGGGGACGCGGACGACGGCGTCGGCGAGGGCGCGGGTCTCCTCGGGCAGGCCCCACGCCTCGTTGCCGAAGACCCAGGCGGTGGGGCCGCCCATGGTGCCGGCGTCGAGTTCGTCGTCGAGGTCGTCCTGTCCGGCGCCGTCGGCGGCGAGGATGCGGACGCCGGCGCCCTTGAGGCCGGCGACGGCCTGTTCGACGGGGACGCCGACGGCGACGGGGAGGTGGAAGAGGGAGCCGACGGAGGCGCGGACCGACTTGGGGTTGTAGAGGTCCACGGAGGCGTCGGTGAGGATCACCGCGTCGGCTCCGGCGGCGTCGGCGCAGCGCAGGACGGTGCCGGCGTTCCCGGGGTCGCGGACGTGCGCGAGGACGGCGACGAGCTTGGGGCGCGCGGCGAGGATCGTCTCGAAGGGCGAGTCGAGGAAGCGGCAGACTCCGACGAGGCCCTGCGGGGTGACGGTCTGGGAGACCTCGGCGAGGACGGTGTCGGAGGCGTGGTGGACGCGGGCTCCGGCGGCGCGGGCGGCGTCGACGATGTCGGCGTACCGCTCGGCGGCCTCGACGGTGGTGAAGAGTTCGACGAGGGTGGGGGTGCCGTCCGGGCCCCGGTGCGCGACGGCCTCGCGGACGGCCTGCGGGCCCTCGGCGAGGAAGAGGCGGTCCTTGCCCCGGAAGTTGCGCTTGGCGAGCCGCCGGGCGGCGACGACGCGCGGGGAACGCGGGGAGATCAGCTCGGGGGTGGACATGTCGCGGGGGCTCTCTGTCTCGTCGGAGGCGCGGCGGGGGCGTCGGCGGGGGTCCGGCGGGGCGGGTCCGGCCGGTCGGCCCGCCGGGCGGGCGGCGCGGTGGGGCGGCGTACGGGGGCGGTCAACGCGCCGGACCCGCAGGCGCGGGGCCTGCGGGTCCGGGCAGAGGTACTGCGGCCTGGATGATCAGGCGGCGGCCTTCGGGGCGTTGACGTCCGCCGGCAGCGCCTTCTGGGCGACCTCGACGAGCGCCGCGAACGCGTTGCTGTCGTTGACGGCCAGCTCGGCGAGGATCTTGCGGTCCACCTCGATGTTGGCGGCCTTCAGACCCTGGATGAGGCGGTTGTACGTCATGCCGTTCTGGCGGGCAGCGGCGTTGATGCGCTGGATCCAGAGCTGGCGGAAGTCACCCTTGCGCTTCTTGCGGTCGTTGTAGTTGTAGACCAGCGAGTGGGTGACCTGCTCCTTGGCCTTGCGGTACAGGCGCGAACGCTGACCGCGGTAGCCGGAGGCCTGCTCGAGGATCGCCCGGCGCTTCTTGTGGGCGTTGACTGCCCGCTTGACGCGTGCCACTTCTTACTCCTTGTAGCGGGGCCGTGGTGTGTTCACACGACCCGGAAAACGGATGGGTCCCGGTCTTGGCCGGATGCCCTCGCTCTAGAGAGGGCGGGAGATCAAGCTCAGATGCCCAGCATCTTCTTGATCTTGGCGGCGTCACCCGGGGCCATCTCGGCGTTGCCGGTGAGGCGACGCGTCAGCTTGGACGACTTGTGCTCGAGCAGGTGGCGCTTGCCGGCGCGCTCGCGCAGGATCTTGCCGGAGCCGGTGACCTTGAAGCGCTTCTTGGCACCGGAGTGCGTCTTGTTCTTCGGCATAGCGCCGTTATCTCCTCGTCAGTGGCGCTCCCCCGGTGCGGACACCGGCCAACCGGGAGCGTCAATTCTTGGTGTGGTGGTGCCGGGCGGAATCCGGGGGCCGCCACGGGGACGGCCCCCTCGGATCACGCCTCGGCGTTCTCGGCCGACGTGTCGGCCGAAGCCTCCTCGGCACCGGCCTCCGGAGCCGCCTCGGGCGCGATGCCCTGGCGCTCCGCCTTGCGCGCGGCCTGAGCCTCACGCGCCTCGGCCATGGCCTCGGTCTTCTTCTTGTGCGGGCCCAGAACCATGATCATGTTCCGGCCGTCCTGCTTCGGGTTGGACTCGATGAAGCCAAGCTCCTGCACGTCCTCGGCGAGGCGCTGGAGAAGCCGGTAGCCGAGCTCGGGCCGAGACTGCTCACGACCACGGAACATGATCGTGATCTTGACCTTGTCACCCTGCTTGAGGAACCGGACGACGTGACCCTTCTTGGTGTCGTAGTCGTGCGGGTCGATCTTCGGGCGGAGCTTCATCTCCTTGATGACCGTGTGCGCCTGGTTCTTGCGCGCCTCACGGGCCTTCATGGCCGACTCGTACTTGAACTTCCCGTAGTCCATGAGCTTGCACACGGGCGGACGGGCGTTCGCCGCGACCTCGACCAGATCGAGGTCGTACTCCTGCGCGAGCTCCAGGGCCTTGGCAAGCGGGACGATGCCCACCTGCTCGCCGCTGGGGCCGACAAGACGCACCTCGGGAACGCGAATCCGCTCGTTGATGCGGGGCTCGGCGCTGATGGATCCTCCTCGGTAGCACCACGCGACCGCCTGGGCGGACGGACACGTCACTTCGACTGCGTTGGGACCAACCGAGCGGGCGCACGAAAAATGCCCCGACGGGACACAGGCGGGGCTCCAAAAAGACCGGAGCACCACCACGTCGATCGCGGGGCGCATCGGACGGTTCCATCGTCCGTACGGAACGATGGGGACCGCCTGACCGGTGACCCGCCGCCCGTGAGAGCGGTCAGGTGGGAGATCGGAGCCTCCACTTGTGGGCCGGGCACATAGGTGTCCGGCCGGTCGTCACACCAGGTTAGCAGGACCCGCCGGTCGGCGCGAACCGCCCGCCCGCTTATCGTGTGGGGCATGAGCGAGACCCCCCAGAACGAGACCCCGACCGACCCCGAGACCCCCGACTTCGAGGCCATGACCCGCGACATCGCCGAGGTGCCGGCGGTCGAGGTCATCGTGACCGTCGCCGTCAACCTGATGAGCGCCGCCGCGGTCAAGCTCGGCCTCACCGAGGAGGGCGACGCGCACAAGGACCTCGACGAGGCCCGCAAGCTGATCCACGCGCTCGCCGGCCTCCTCGACGCGAGCACCACGGAGATCTCGTCCTTCCACGCGGCGCCGCTGCGGGACGGCCTGAAGTCCCTCCAGCTCGCCTTCCGCGAGGCGTCCCTCGTCCCCGACGAGCCGGGCCAGGGTCCGGGCGAGAAGTACACCGGCCGCGTCTTCGGCTGACGGCCCCGCGGGACCGGGGCCGTACGGGATCTCTCGTACGGCCCCGGTCCCGCCGGGTTTCAGTCCCGTACGTAGAAGGGCTCGCCCGGGGGCGTGGCCGTGACCGGCAGCAGGGCCAGGTCGAGGCCGCGCACCAGGCGGGCCCTCAGCGTCTCGTCGGCGGCCAGCGCGGAGGCCACCCGCCGGGCCGCCTCCGCGGGGGCCGCGCCGTCGGCGAGGACCAGGGCGAGGGTGCCGTCGGCGGCGCCGGGGCCCAGGTGGGCGCGGAGCACGGCGGGCTCGGCGGCGACCGCCGCGCGGACCGCGTCCCGCACCGCCGGGTCGTCCAGCGGGTCGGTGCTCGCACGTCCCTCGGCCAGGGCCACCAGGGCCGGGCCGCTCACCTGGTACGGCACCGGGCCGGCCATGTCGAGGACCAGGGTGTCGGCCTTCTCGTGGACGAGGGCGGCCAGCGCCTGGTGGAGCGGGACGGCGACGGGCCGGGCCCGCGGGTCCCACAGCGCGAGCGCGGCGGTCGAGGTGAAGGCGGGCAGGCCGCGCCGGTCGCCCGCGGTCAGCGTCGGCACCGCCATGTCGCTGGTCTTCTCCCGCTTGAGCCCGGTCTCCGGGTCGGTCTCCACCTCGCCGAGGACGGCGACGACGGGGACGAGGAGCCGGGCTCCGCGCAGCGCCTCCAGGACCGGGCCGTGGGCGGTTCTGTCCTCCGCCCAGGCCGCCAGGGCCGCGGTGAGCGCCGGGTCGGCGGTGCCGTCGTCGTCGGAGAAACCGGGGTCGGGGATGTTCTTGAGCTCCACGCCCCGAGCGTAGCCGCCGGGGCGCGGGGCGCCGTCCGGCGGGTGGTCAGCGGGGCGCGCGGCCGGCCCGGTGCAGGACCACGGCGGCCAGCAGGAGGAGCGCGCCGAGGCCGCCCGCGAGGGGGGCCAGCAGGCCGGGCGTCCAGCCCTCCTCCTCCGCCGGGCGCGGCCCGGAGCCGAAGTACTGGCCCCGGTAGCCGGCGGTCGCGGTCTTCGGGTCGACGGCCTCCAGGGTCGCGGCGGCCTCCAGGGCGGCGGCCGGGTCGACCGTCCCGTACCCCTTGGCGTCGCTGCGGCCGCCGTCGGGCCGGTCCCGGGCGGTGTCCACGAGGAGCCGCTTGACCTGGGCGGGGGTGAGGTCCGGGTGGGCGGAGCGGACCAGGGCGACGGCGCCGGAGACGAAGGCGGCGGCGGCGCTGGTGCCCCAGCCCTCGTAGTAGCGGCGGTCGGGGTCGGCGATGACGACGTCGACGCCCGGGGCGCTGACCGTGGCGTACCAGCGTCGGGTGGAGAAGGAGGCGCGGGTGCCGTAGCGGTCGACGGCGGTCACCGCGATGACGCCGGGGTAGGCGGCCGGGTAGGAGATGTGGTCGCCCTTCTCTCCGCCGTTGCCCGCGGAGGCGACGACGGCGACGCCCTTCGCCAGGGCGTACTGCACGGCGGCGTCCTCGCCCGGGTCGGGGTGGGCCGACTCCGAGTCGTCGCCGAGGGAGAGGTTGATGACGTCGGCGCCCTGGTCGGCGGCCCAGCGGATGCCCTGGGCGAGGGCGGTGCCCCGGGTCTTGCGGGCCTTGTCGCGGTCCTTGTCCTTGCCTTCGAGGATGACGCGGACGGGCAGGACGCGGACGGACGGGGCGATGCCGAGGACGCCGCTGTCGTCGCCGTGGCCGTGGCCGTGCCCGGCGATGATCCCGGCCATCGCGGTGCCGTGCCGGGCCCAGGCCGGGTCGCCCTCGGCGGCGCCGAAGCCGATGAAGTCCTTGCCCGGCAGGACCGAGCCGATCAGGTCGGGGTGGTCGGCGTCCACGCCGGTGTCGAGGACGGCGACGGTGATCCCCTCGCCCTTGGTGGTGCGCCACGCCTCCTCCGTGCGGAGGGCCTCCAGGCCCCACTGCCGGTCGCGGATCGCGTCGGCGCGGGCCGTGCCGGCGGTCGCGGGCAGCACGGCGAACGCGGCGGCGAGCACGACGGCGGCGGGGGCGGTGAGCGCGGTGCGCGCCCGGCGGCGGACGGTGGCGCGGGGGCGGGGCCTGCTCACCGCTGCTCCTCTTCCTGCGCGGCGGTCCGCGCGGTGGCGCGGAGCTGCTTCTCCAGGCCCTCGGTGATGCCGAGGGCCTCGTGGCCGAGGCCGGACTGGGCGACGGCGTCGCTCCGGCCCTTCTTCATCGCCTGGTCGGCGGGGACCGGGGCGGGGAAGGTGCGGCCGTCGGCGAAGCCGGAGACGGCCGTGACGACGACCGGCAGGTCGGTGGGGGCGGTCGCCCACCAGGCGGCCCGCTGGGCGGGGCCGAAGGCGGCGGCGACGGTCCCGGCGCCCGGGAGGGCGGGCGGCACGTCCTGGCCCAGCCGGGCGGCGAGCTTCCGGCCGTCCAGGGCGCGCTGGGCGGTCACGTCGGCGCGGGTGAAGACCAGGCCGACGGTGAGGACGCTGGTGGCGGTGGCGTCGGTGTACGTGGCGCGCAGCACGCGCTCGCAGCCGAGCGGGCGCACGGCGGCGAGCAGCCGGGGGGCGAGGCTCGCGGCGGTGCAGGGCGCGTCGGGGGCGACGACGACCCGGGTCCAGGTGCGGGCGGAGGGTCCGGGGCCGCCCTGGGGGGCGGTGAGGGTGCGGGGGAAGAGGGTGTCGACGGGCGCGTCGTGCCAGAGCCGCTGGGTGACGGCGTATCCGGCGGGCTCGGCGGACCGGCCGTTCCCGGACGCGGCGAGCCACACCCCGGCGAGCGCGCCGCCGATGAGTCCGACGCCGAGCACGACGCAGGCGCCGACGGCCACCGCCCGTCCGCGCGCCCGCGCCTCGCGCACGGGCCGCAGCCGGGTGGTCGTCTCGACGGGCGCCTCGGCCCCGCCGCCGTACCGGGGGTACCCGCCCACGGGCCGCAGCCGCGTGGTCGTCTCTACGTCCTCCCGCCCGGGGGGCCGGGGAGGGGTGGGGCCGGTCGGCCGCTGCGGCCCGGGGCCGGCCGGTGGGCGGGCGGGCGGGACGGGCATGCGGGCCGGGGGCGCGGCCGGAGTCCGGGCGGGGGCCGGGGCAGAGGCCGAAGGCGGGGCCAGGGCGGAGGGCACGGCCGGAGTCCGGGCCGGGGCTTGGGGCTGGGCAGAAGCCGAAGGCCGGGCCGGAAGGGAGGTTGAGGGCGGGGTCGGGGGCCGGGCCGGGGTGGAGGTGGGGGTCGGTGCGGGGGCCGGGGGCTGTTCCGGGGCGCCGGTGAGTGCGGTGAGGCCGCTGACCGGTGCGGGGCGGTGCTTCTCGCCGTCGGTGGGCGCGGCGGTCCGGGGCCCCGCCGGGTCGGCGGGGGGCGCGGTCCGGGGGCCGGGCACCACGGACCGGGCCGGGGTACGTCCTTCCCCGGCCTCGGGCCGCCCGGCACCGGCCTCCCCCCACGGCTTTCCGGGGCCGGGCGCGACCGCCCCCCGGGGCCGGGCGCCGGCCGGGGGCGCGGGGCGCTGCGGGGCGGGGGCCGCCGGGGGCCGGGAGGGGCCGGGCGGGGGCGGGGTGGTGCCGGATCGCGGGGCGGCGGGCGGCGCCGTGCGGCCGGGGTCCGGGGTGTCGGAGGCCGCCCGGGAGGGCCCTGCGGGGGGCTGCGGGGCCGCCGGGGGAAGGGGGGTGCCGGAGGCCGGGGACGGCCGGGCCGGGGCAGGGGCGCCCGGGGCGCGGGAGGGTCCCGCGGGGGGCTGCGGAGGGGTCGGGGAAGGGGAGGCGTCGGGGGTTTTCGGGGGGTGGAGGGCCTCGGTGATGCGGGAGGGGCGGGGGTTGTGTTCGCTGGTCATCCCGCCCCCTGCTGCCGCCGACAATGCCCGCCACTCTACGGCCTGTTCCCGGGCGCGCGGGAACGCAGGGGTACCCACCCCCCTGACCGTCTGGCAAGCTCGGGCCATGACTCCCCGTGCCGCCGACCGGGCCCGGTACGACCGGGCCACCGCCGCCCTCGACGCGCCGCTGGCGCTCGTCGATCTGGAGGCGTTCGACGCCAACGCGGACGATCTGGTGCGGCGGGCCGCCGGGAAGCCGGTCCGGGTGGCGAGCAAGTCGGTGCGGTGCCGGGCGCTCCTGGAGCGGGTCCTCGGGCGGGAGGGTTTCGCCGGGGTCATGTCGTTCACGCTGGCGGAGTCGCTGTGGCTGGCGCGGGCCGGGTTCGAGGACGTGCTGCTGGCGTATCCGTCGGCCGACCGGGCGGGTTTCGCGGAGCTGGCGCGGGACCCGAAGCTCGCCGCCGCGGTGACGGTGATGGTGGACGACGTGGCGCAGCTGGACCTGATCGACGCGGCGCGGGCCGGCGGCGCCGAGGCGGTGCGGGTCTGCCTGGAGATGGACACGGCGCTGAGCCTGCTGGGCGGCCGGGTGCGGGTCGGGGCGCGGCGGTCGCCGCTGCGGTCCCCGGCCCAGCTGGCGGAGCTGGCCCGTTCGGTGGTCCGGCGGCCGGGGTTCCGGCTGGTCGGGCTGATGGCGTACGAGGGGCACGTGGCGGGGGTCGGGGACGCGGTGGCGGGCCGGCCGCTGCGGTCGCGGGCGGTGCGGGCGATGCAGGCGGCGGCCCGCCGGGAGCTGGCCGGGCGGCGGGCGGCGGTGGTCGGGGCCGTACGGGCGGTGGCTCCGGAGCTGGAGTTCGTGAACGGCGGCGGCACCGGCAGCGTGCAGCACACGGCGGCGGAGGCGGCGGTGACCGAGGTCGCGGCGGGGTCGGGGCTGTTCGTGCCGCGCCTCTTCGACGACTACACGTCCTTCACGGGCCGGCCCGCCGCGCTGTTCGCACAGCCGGTGGTGCGGCGGCCGGGGGTGGGGGTGGTGACCGTGCTGGGCGGCGGCTATCCGGCGTCCGGCGCGGCCGGGAGGGACCGGCTGCCGGTCCCGTACCTCCCGGAGGGGCTGCGCTACGACCCGAGGGAGGGGCCCGGCGAGGTGCAGACCCCGCTGCTCGGCTCGCCCGCCGACGACCTGCGGATCGGCGACAAGGTGTGGTTCCGGCACGCGAAGGCCGGGGAGCTGTGCGAGCGGTTCGAGAGCCTGTGCCTGGTGGTGGGCGACCGGGTCGTGGACACGCTGCCCACCTACCGGGGCGAGGGCCGCACGTTCCTGTAGGGGCTAGAGCGGGGTGACGTACGCGCCGGAGATGCCGCCGTCGACGAGGAAGTCGGTGGCGTTGACGAAGGACGCGTCGTCGCTGGCGAGGAAGGCGACGGCGGCGGCGATCTCGTCGGCGCGGGCGAAGCGGCCGACGGGGATGTGGACGAGGCGGCGGGCGGCCCGTTCGGGGTCGGCCGCGAAGAGTTCCCGCAGGAGCGGGGTGTCGACGGGGCCGGGGCAGAGCGCGTTGACGCGGATGCCCTCGCGGGCGAACTGGACGCCGAGTTCGCGGGACATGGCGAGGACGCCGCCCTTGGAGGCGGTGTACGAGATCTGGCTGGTGGCCGCGCCCATGACCGCCACGAAGGAGGCGGTGTTGATGATGGAGCCCCTTCCCTGGCGGCGCATGTAGGGCAGGGCGGCCTTGCAGCACAGGTAGACGGAGGTGAGGTTGACGTCCTGGACGCGCTTCCACGCCTCCAGGCCGGTCTCCAGGATGGAGTCGTCGTCGGGCGGGGAGATGCCCGCGTTGTTGAAGGCGATGTCGACGGAGCCGTAGGTCTCGAAGGCGGTGCGGAAGAGCGCCTCGACCTCGTCGGGGTCGGTGACGTCGACGCGGACGAAGGTGCCGCCGACGGCTTCGGCGGCGGCCTTGCCGGTCTCCTCGTCGATGTCGCCGCAGACGACGTGCGCGCCCTCGGAGGCGAGGCGGCGGGCGGTGGCGAGGCCGATGCCGCTGCCGGCGCCGGTGATGACGGCGGTCCGGCCGGTGAGGCGGCGGCAGACGTTCTCTTCGGTGGTCATGCGGTCAGCCTTCCGTGCTGATGAAGACGTTCTTGGTCTCGGTGAAGGCGGTGAGGGCGTCGGGGCCGAGTTCGCGGCCGAGGCCGGACTGGCGGAAGCCGCCGAAGGGCGTCCAGTAGCGGACGCTGGAGTGGGAGTTGACGGAGAGGTTGCCGGCGCGGACGGCGCGGGAGGTGCGCAGGGCGCGGCCGATGTCGCGGGTCCAGACGGAGCCGGCGAGGCCGTACGGGGTGGCGTTGGCGAGGCGGACGGCGTCGGCCTCGTCGTCGAAGGGGAGGACGACGGCGACGGGGCCGAAGATCTCCTCGACGGCGCAGGGGGCGTCCTCGGGGACGCCGGTGAGGACGGTCGGCGGGTACCAGAAGCCGGGGCCCTCGGGGGCCTTGCCGCGGAGGGCGACCGCGTCCTCGGGGACGAGGGAGCGGACGCGGTCGAGCTGGGCGCGGGAGATGAGCGGGCCCATCCGGGTGCGCGGGTCCATGGGGTCGCCGACGACGACCTCCTCGATCGCGGGGGCGAGCAGTTCCAGGAAGCGGTCGTACGCGCTCCGCTGGACGAGGACGCGGGTGCGGGCGCAGCAGTCCTGGCCGCTGTTGTCGAGGAAGGCGGCGGGGGCGGCCGCGGCGGCGGCCTCGATGTCGGCGTCGGCGAAGACGATGTTGGGGCTCTTGCCGCCGAGTTCGAGGGTGAGGCGCTTCACCTGGTCGGCGCACCTGGCCATGATCGCCTTGCCGGTGCGGGTGGAGCCGGTGAAGACGATCTTGGCGACGCCGGGGTGGGTGACGAGGGCGTCGCCGGCGACGGGGCCCTCGCCGGGCAGGACCTGGAAGAGGTGCTCGGGCAGGCCGGCCTCCAGGGCGAGGGCGGCGAGGCGGAGCGCGGTGAGGGGGGTGGTCTCGGCGGGTTTGAGGAGGACGGCGTTGCCCGCGGCGAGGGCGGGGGCGGCGGCCCAGGCGGCGATCGGCAGGGGGAAGTTCCAGGGGGCGATGACGCCGACGACGCCGAGGGGTTCGAGGAGGGTGACGTCGAGGCCGCCGGGGACGGGGATCTGGCGGCCGTTCAGGCGCTCGACTCCCCCGGCGGCGTAGTCGAGGAGGTCGCGGACGTTGCCGGCCTCCCAGCGGGCGTCGCCGAGGAGGTGGCCGGCCTCGCGGACCTCCAGGAGGGCGAGTTCCTCGATGTGGGCGTCGACGACGGAGGCGAAGCGGCGGAGCAGCCGGGCCCGGTCGGCGGGGGCGGCGGCGGCCCAGGCGTGCTGGGCGGCGGTGGCGCGGGTGACGGCGGCGTCCACGTCGGCGGGGGTGGCGGCGGGGACGGTGGCGACGGTCTCCTCGGTGGCGGGGTTGAGGACCCGCAGGAGCGTCCGGGGTTCCGGGGGGCCGCCCGGATCGTGCGGGTCGTACCGGTCGTACGGTTCCTGTGGTTCCTGTGGTTCCTGGAGCAACGGGGCCGGTCCTCTCCGGGAGGGCGTGCGGGGGCGGGGCCTCAGAGGCGTTCGAAGGAGCGGCGGAGTTCCCAGTCGGTCACCGCGGCGTCGAAGGCGGCGAGTTCGACGCGGGCCATGGTCCGGTAGTGGGCGACGACCTCGGGGCCGAATGCCTCCTTGGCGATCTCGCTGGTCTCCCAGAGTTCGGCGGCCTCGCGCAGGGTGGTGGGGACGTGCGGGTGGTCGGCGGTGTAGGCGTTCCCGGCGCAGGGCGGCGGGAGTTCGAGGCCCCGCTCGACGCCGTGCAGGCCGGCGGCGATCATCGCGGCGACGGCGAGGTAGGGGTTGGCGTCGCCGCCGGGGACGCGGTTCTCGAAGCGGGTGGAGGGGCCGTGGCCGACGACGCGGAAGGCGCAGGTGCGGTTGTCGTGGCCCCAGGCGACGGCGGTGGGGGCGAAGGAGCCGGGCTGGAACCGCTTGTAGGAGTTGATGTTGGGGGCGTGCAGGAGGGTGAGGTCGCGCAGGGCGGCGAGCTGTCCGGCGAGGAAGTGCCGCATGAGGGGGGACATGCCGTGGGGATCGTCGCCGGGCATGGCGTTGGCGCCGTCGGCGTCCTGGAGGGAGAGGTGGACGTGGCAGGAGTTGCCCTCGCGCCGGTCGTACTTGGCCATGAAGGTGAGACAGACGCCTTCCTGGGCGGCGATCTCCTTGGCGCCGGTCTTGTAGACGGCGTGCTGGTCGCAGGTGGTGAGGGCCTCGTCGTAGCGGAAGGCGATCTCGTGCTGGCCGGGGTTGCACTCGCCCTTGGCGGACTCGACGGTGAGTCCGGCGGCGGCCATCTCGTTGCGGATGCGGCGCAGGAGGGGTTCGACGCGGCCGCCGCCGAGGATCGAGTAGTCGATGTTGTACCGGTTGGCGGGGGTGAGGTCGCGGTAGCCGGCGTCCCAGGCCTGTTCGTAGGTGTCCTTGAAGACGATGAACTCCAGCTCGGTGCCGACCTGGGCGGTGAGGCCGAGGGCGGCGAGGCGGTCGAGCTGGCGGCGCAGGATCTGGCGGGGCGCGGCGTCGACGGGGCTGCCGTCGGCCCAGGTCAGGTCGGCGGTGACGAGGGCGGTGGCCTCGTTCCAGGGGGTGCGGCGCAGGGTGCTGAGGTCGGGGCGCATGGCGAAGTCGCCGTAGCCGCCGTCCCAGGAGGAGAGGGCGTAGCCGTCGACGGTGTTCATCTCGGTGTCGACGGCGAGGAGGTAGGAGCAGCCCTCGGTGCCGTGGGCGAGGACCTCGTCGAGGAAGAAGGGGGCGGCGAACCGCTTGCCCTGGAGTCTGCCCTGCATGTCGGGGAAGGCGAGGACGACGGTGTCGATCGCGCCGCCGGCCACGAGGGCGCGCAGTTCCTCGACGGTGAGCGGGGGTGTGCGGTCTGCCACGGGACGACTCCTCGTTCGGCCTGCCGGGGACCAAAAGGTACGGGCCGGGACCTTTGGTTGGGAAGGGTGCCGGAAGGGGGTGGCGCGAAGGTGATCCGTACGGGTGAACCGGTGGGGCCGGCCGCCCGGCGGGGCGGGGCGGGGGGCGTACGGGCGGGGGTGGGGGCGGCCGCGTACGGCCCCGGTCCCGGCGGCGCGTTCTACAGTCGGCGCACGGTCCGCGAACCCCAGGGAGGCAGTCCCGTGGCCAAGCCGCTCATCGGTGTGACGACCTATCTGGAACGGGCCCGGTGGGGGGTGTGGGACATGCCGGCGGCGCTGCTGTCGGCGCGCTATCCCCGGTTCGTGCGGGAGGGCGGGGGGCTGGTGGTGATGCTGCCGCCGGACGCGCCGGAGGAGGCCGCCGCGGTGGTGGCCCGGCTGGACGGGCTGCTGGTGGCGGGCGGCGCGGACGTGGAGCCCGCGCGGTACGGGGCGGCGCCCGATCCGCGGACCGGTCCGCCGGCGCGGGAGCGGGACGCGTGGGAGCTGGCGCTGATCGGGGCGGCGCTCGACGCGGGCACGCCGCTGCTGGGGGTCTGCCGGGGGATGCAGCTGCTCAACGTGGCGCTGGGCGGGACGCTGACGCAGCACCTGGACGGGCACATGGGGGAGGTGGGGGTGATGGGGCGGCACGTGGTGAAGCCGGTGCCGGGGACGCGCTACGAGGCGCTGGTGCCGGAGGCGGCCGAGGTGCCGGCCTACCACCACCAGGCGGTGGACCGGCTCGGCGCGGGCCTGGTGGTCTCGGCGTACGCGGAGGACGGCACGGTCGAGGCGGTGGAGCCGGACGGCTCCGCCTGGGTCCTCGGGGTGCAGTGGCATCCGGAGATGGGCGGGGACCCGAGGCTGGCGCGGGGACTGGTGACGGCCGCGCGGGGCTGAGGAACGGGGGCCCGGCCGGGCCGGGGGCCGGGAACGGGACCGGTGCCGGGGCCGGGAGGAAGGGGGCGCGGGGCGGCCGGGGTGGGCGGTCCGGCCGCCCCGCGGTTCGGGGGGCCGGTCAGACGGCGGCGGCGGTCGCGGCGACCGAGCGGCGGCCGAGGAGCACGTAGAGGGCGGTGGTGACGGCCATGCCGACGGGCAGGGAGAGGTCCATGCCGACGGCGGCGGCGACCGGTCCGGTGTAGACGCTGTCGACGCAGAGGGCGCCGGCGGTGAGGCCGCCGAGGAGGGCGGTGATGCCCGCCCCGTGGAAGCCGCCGGTGTACCAGAAGGGGCCGGCGGGGGTCTCGTCGGCGAGTCCTGCGGCGTCGTAGCGGTTGCGGCGCAGCACGATGTCGGTGGCGTACAGGCACATCATCGGGCCGGTGAGGACGGTGATGACCTGGAGGGCGTTGCTGACGGTGTCCAGGAAGTCGGAGACCAGCAGGCCGTAGAGGGTCAGGGCGACGGCGACGGTGCCGTCGAAGAGGACGCTGACGGTGCGCCGGATCCTCAGGCCGACGGCCTGGAGGGCGAGTCCGGCGCTGTAGGCGGTGAGGGCGTTGATGGCGATGGTGCCGAGGACCAGGGCCAGCAGGAAGACCGGGGAGAACCAGCCGGGCAGGATCTCCTGGAGCGCGTTCTGCGGGTCGCCCATGTCGACGGCGGTGGCGGCGAGGGCGCCGAGCGAGCAGACCACGACGCTCGGCACGAACGCGCCGAGCGCGGTCCAGCCCACGATGGCGCGCCGGGAGCTGGCGCGCGGCAGGTAGCGGGAGAAGTCGGCGCTGGTGGTGTACGAGAGCGGGCCCGAGGCGATCATCGTGGTGCAGGCCAGGAGGGTGGCCCACAGGGCCGTGCCGGAGAGCCGGTCGGCGGGGGCGTACGAGAAGTCGGCGTGCCGCGCGACGGCGACGGCGACGACGAGGAAGGCGGCGCTCAGGGCCAGGGTGATCGGCAGGTACAGCTTGATGATCAGGGCGTGGCCGTAGACGCTGATGGTCAGGGTGAGCGCGGCGATGACCACGACGACCGCGACCTCGACGGGGGTGTTGAGCGGGATGCCGGTCTTCTCGACGAGGGCGAAGGCGGCGGTCGCGGCGGCGGCGAGGTTGAGCGCGAAGTAGCAGACCGAGACGAGCCAGCCGCCGACGGCGTTGTTCACGCGGTTGCCGAGGACGCCGTAGAGGGCGCGGGTGATGACCTCGCTGGGCGCGCCGACGGCCGGGCCGGAGGTGGCGAGGACGCCGGTGAGGACCCAGAAGAGGTTGCCGACCACGATCACGCCGAGGGCCTGCCAGAGGGTCAGGCCCATGAACACCAGGGTGCCGCCGATGACGAGGCTGAGGTAGTTGACGTTCGCCGCGGCCCAGACGGAGAACAGCTCGCGGGGGTGCCCGTGGCGTTCGGAGTCGGGGATGTGGTCGATGCCGTGGGCCTCGATGCGGCCGGGCCGGTCGGCCGGCAGGGGTGCCCGCTCGCGCTCTGTCCCGGGGCACGGGTCGGGGATCGTGGAAGCCATGCGGCCCTCCGGTGCGTGATTGCCCACCTGGTTGCTTATTGGTCGCACACTCAATAGCATCCCCGGTATGTCGTCAAGCGTTCAGCGCAAGCGAATCCGGAAATCACCCGAGGCCAGGCGGGCGGAGATCGTGGCCACCGCCGCCCGGATCGCCCTCGCCGAGGGCCTGGAATGCGTCACCCTGCGGCGGGTCGCCGAGGAGCTCACGGTCCGGCCCGGACTGATCAGCCACTACTTCCCGTCCGTCGAGGACCTGGTGGCCGAGGCGTTCGCCATGGCGGCCACCGGAGAGCTCGACTCGCTGCTGCCGGCCGAGCGGCCGGACGGCACCCCCGTCCAGTACCTGGCCCGCTACTTCGCCCTGTCGTCCGGCGACGCGTACGACGACATCAGCCGCCTCTGGATCAACGCCCGCCACCTCAGCCGCTACCGTCCGGTCCTGCGCGAGCGGGTCGTCCGGATGGAGCTCGCCTCCGACGACCGGCTGGAGGCCCTCATCCGCGAGGGCACCGGCCTCGGCGAGTTCCGCACCGACGACGCGCGCTCCGCCGCCGTCCAGATCCTCGTCGTCCTCGACGGCCTCGGCGCCCACGCCAACTCGGACCGCACCGACCGCCCGGCGGTGATCGCCCGTCTGGCCCTCACCACCGCCGAGCGCGCCCTGGGCCTCCCCCACGGCACCCTCGACGCCCCCGGCGCCACCGGCGGCCTGCCCCTGGACTTCTCCCCCGCCGAAGCGGCGGAAGCCGCCGTGGACCGGGCCGCCGCCGACGCCCTGACCGACACTGGAACCTGACCGGACCCGATGGGGTACGGCTCCGCTCCCGGGACCGGAGCCGTACCCGTACCCCCCGCAGGAGCCGCGCCCGGACCGGAGCCGTATCCGCGTCCGGGTCCGGGTCCGGTCCGGTGTGTCCGTCCCGCTCGTACCACCCCCCGCAAGGAGCACCATCGTGTCCACCCGGCTCGTCCTCCACTCCGCCCGCCTGCTCGACCCCGGCACCGGGGGCCCGCTCGCCGCGAGCGCGCTCGCCGTCGGCGCGGACGGGCGGATCTCCGCGCTCGGCGACGACCGCGAGGTGCGGGCCCTCGCCGGACCCGGGACGACCGTCGTCGACCTCAAGGGCGCCGTCGTCACCCCCGGTCTCGTCGACGGGCACACCCACCCGGTGACCGGCGCCGAGCTGACCGGCGGCCTGGACCTCTCCCCCTGCGCCGACCTCGACGCGGTGCGGGAGGCGCTCGCCGCGGAGGTGCGCGGGCTCGCGCGCGGCGCCTGGCTGTTCGGCTGGGGCCTCGACCCGAACGTCTTCGGTGACCTGCCCGTCGGCGTCGCGCCCTTCGACGCCGTCCTCGACGGGGTCCCCGCCTTCCTGCTCCTCTTCGACGCCCACTCCGCGCTCGCCTCCCGCCGCGCCCTGGAACTCGCCGGCGTCGACGGCCCCCGCACCTTCGCCCAGGCCTCCGCCGAGGTCGTCTGCGACGCCGACGGCCGCCCCACCGGCCTCCTCCTGGAGGACGGCGCCTGCGAGCTGGTCGAGCGCGTCGCCCCCCAGCCCACCCGCGCCGAACGGCTGGAGGGGCTCGCCGCCGCCCTCGACGCGATGGCCGCGGCCGGCCTGACCGGCGGGCACGTCATGGACGCCAACGGCGACAGCCTCGACCTGTACGCCGAGCTCGACGCCGCCGGGCGGCTGCCGCTGCGGCTGCGGGTGGCGCCCTGGTGCCAGCCCGGGACCGACGCCGACGGGGTGCGGGAGCTGGTCGAGCTCCAGCGGCGGGGCGGGGCCCTGTGGCGGGTCGCCGGCGTGAAGCTGTTCATGGACGGCACCATCGACAACGGCACGGCCTGGCTGGAGCGGCCCGACCGCCACGGCGAGTCCACCCACGCCTTCTGGCCCGACCCGGCCGCGTACACCGGGATCATCGGCGCACTGCACCGGGCGGGGGTGCCGACCGCCACCCACGCCATCGGCGACGCGGCCGTCCGCCACGTCCTCGACGCGGTCGAGAAGGCGCGGGCGACCGGCGGCGACCCGGCGGTGCGCCACCGGGTCGAGCACATCGAGACCGTGCCCGACGACACCCTGCGCCGCTTCGCCGAGCTGGACGTCATCGCTTCCATGCAGCCCACCCACTGCTGCGACTTCACCCGCGCCGACCACACCGACAACTGGTCGCGCCGGCTCGGCGAGGAGCGCGCCGGGCGCGCCTGGCGCTGCCGGGACCTGGTGGACTCCGGGGCGACCGTGGTGCTGGGCTCGGACTGGCCCATCGCGCCCTTCCCGCCGCTGGGCGTGCTGGGCGGGGCCGTGCACCGGCGCCCCACCCGCGACCTGACGCAGCCGCCGCACGGCCCGGAGCAGGCGCTGACCCCGCTGGAGGCGCTGCGCGGGCTGACCACGGGCGCGGCGCGCGCGGCGGGCGAGGAGCACCTCGCCGGCCGGCTCGCCGTCGGCCACCGCGCCGACCTCACCGTCCTGGCGGCCGACCCGCTCACCGTCCCGGCGACGGAGCTGCCCGACGTCCCGGTCCTCCTGACCGCCGTCGACGGCCGGCTCACCCACCGGGCGGCGGAGCTGTAGGTCCCCCCGCCCCTTCCTTCCGGCGGAGGGGCCGTCAGCCGGCCGGGCGCGCCCTCGTCAGCGAGAGGAGGTCGCGGGCCGGGCCGGTGGGCCGGTGGCCGGTCGGCCAGACGGCCCGCAGGTCGCGGGCGAGCCGGACGCCCGCGACGGGCACCGCGACCAGCCGCCGGGAGGACAGCTCCTCGGTGATGGCCAGTTCGCTGAGGACCGCCGGGCCCGCCCCGCTGACCGCCGCCGCCTTCACGGCGGTGGTGGAGGCCAGTTCCAGGAGCGGGCGCGCCAGGCCCCCGTGCCGCGCGAGGGCCGCGTCGAGGACCTGCCGGGTGCCGGAGCCGCGCTCCCGCAGGATCAGCGGGGCGGCGGCCAGCTCGGCCGGGTCGATCGGGGCCCGGCGGCGGGCCCAGGGGTGGCCGGGCGCGGTGACCACGGCGAGCCGGTCGTGGGCGACGACGGTGCCGTCGAGTCCGTCCGGCACGGCCAGCCCCTCCACGAAGCCGAGGTCCGCCTCCCCGGCGAGCAGCCGCTCGGCGACCGCCGCCGAGTTCCCGGCCTGGAGCGAGACGGCGGTGTCCGGGCGTTCGGCGCGCAGCGCGATCAGCCAGCCCGGCAGCAGGTACTCGGCGATCGTCATGGACGCGGCGACCCGCAGCCGCGAGTCCCGGCGCCCGCGCAGCGCCTGCACCCCCGCGTCGAACGCCTCGGCCGCCTCCACGATCCGCCGCGCCCAGTCGGTGACCAGCGCGCCCGCGTCGGTGAGCCGGGAGCCGCGCGGGGAGCGGTCCACCAGGGCGACGCCGAGCTGGCGCTCCATCGACCGCACCCGGCTGCTGGCGGCGGGCTGGGTGATGCCGACCTCGCGGGCGGCGGCGCCGAGGCTGCCGTGCCGGGCGACGGCGAGGAGCAGTTCGAGCGCGCCGAGGTCGGGGACGCGGTGGGAGAGGTGCGCGGTGACCGGCCGCCCCGTGCCCGCGCCCCGGCCGCCGCCCCCCGAAGCCGCCAGGATCGCCGCCGCGGCCGTACTCCGCCCCGCATCGGATCCACTGTCCGGAACCGATCCGCCGTCCGTGCCGCCCGCCGTGCCGTCGTCCCCGTCCGGGCCCGCGCCCCGCTTCCCGCTCATAAAGCCAGCTTATGACGTCATAGCCGCGTGATCCCTGGTGGGGCGGGCGCGGGAGCGGGACGGTGGAGCCATGGCAAGCCTCGCACTCCCCCGGTCCCACCCCCGCCCCGAGCCCCGCACCGGCCCCGGTTCCGGCGCCGGAGGCGGGCCGTCCCGTTCGGTGCGGCACCTCGGGCCCAACTGGTACGCCGCCGTGATGGGCACCTCCGTCGTCGGCACCGCCGGGGCCGCGCTGCCGGTCTC
Organism: Streptomyces termitum; assembly: GCF_014650175.1. Lineage (GTDB taxonomy): Bacteria > Actinomycetota > Actinomycetes > Streptomycetales > Streptomycetaceae > Streptomyces > Streptomyces termitum. Next base: position 185,831 of record NZ_BMUL01000005.1, on the reverse strand, counting down.
CGTGCCCGGCCTGCGCACCGTCTGCACCGGCGTCTGGGCGCTCTCCCTCGCGATGCTGCTGACCCTGCTCACCGCCCGCGCCGCGCACTGGCACCGCCACCGCGACCAGGCCCGCGCCCACCTCCTCGACCCGGCGGTGGCCCCGTTCTACGGCTGCCTGTCGATGGCGCTGCTGGCCGTCGGCGGCGGGACGCTGACGCTCGGCCGGGACTGGATCGGGCTGCCCGCCGCGGTCGCCGCCGACGCCGTCCTCTTCACCGCCGGTACGGCGATCGGGCTCGCGGCGGCGGTGGCGGTGCCGTACCTGATGGTGGTCCGGCACCGGATCGACCAGGCGTCCCCGGTGTGGCTGCTGCCGGTCGTCGCCCCGATGGTGTCCGCCGCGGTCGGCCCGCTGCTCCTGCCCCACCTGCCCGAGGGGCAGCCCCGGCAGACCCTCCTCCTCGCCTGCTACGCCATGTTCGGGATCAGCCTGCTCGCCACCCTGGTGATGCTGCCGCTGGTCTTCGGCCGGCTGGTCCTGGACGGGCCGCTGCCGCTCGCGCTCACCCCGACGCTCTTCCTGGTGCTGGGCCCGCTGGGCCAGTCGACCACCGCCGCGAACGCCTTCGCGGACTCCGCCGCCGGGGTGCTGCCCGAGCCGTACGCGCACGGCTTCGGCGCCTTCGCCGTCCTGTACGGCGTGCCCGTCATGGGCTTCGCGCTGCTGTGGCTGGCGCTGGCCGGGGCGATGGTGGTGCGGGCCCGGCGCGCGGGCATGGGCTTCGCGATGACCTGGTGGGCCTTCACCTTCCCGGTCGGCACCTGCGTGACCGGCGCCGAGGGCCTGGCCCGCCACACCGGTCTGGACGCCTTCCGCTGGCTGTCCGTCGCCCTGTACGCGCTCCTCGCGGCGGCCTGGCTGGTGGCCGGGGCCCGCACCGCGCGCGGGCTGCTCAGCGGAGCGCTGCTCGCAGGGCCCGCGCGAGCTCCCGGGGCGCCCGTGCCAGCGACGGCCCGTACCAGGTGAGCATCCGCCCGTCGACGAGGGCGGCGGCGGCCCCGGGGAACGCCTCGGGGCCGTCGTCGGCGGTGAAGCGGTACGGCTCGTCGGGCAGGACCACCAGGCGCGGCCCGGCCGCGTTCAGCTCGTCGAGCGGGACCTTCGGGTAGCGCTCGGGGTGGTCCGCGTAGAGGTTGCGGACGCCGAGGCGGGCGAGCAGGTCGCCGGCGAAGGTGTCCCGGCCGACGACCATCCACGGCCGGCGCCAGATCGGCACGACGGCGGTGATCCCGTCCCCGACCGGTTCGACGGCGGCCCACGCCTCCTCCGCCTCCGCGAGCCAGCGCGGCCGGGGCGCGCCGCAGGCCGCGACGACGCCGGCGAGGGCCGCGAGGCCCTGGTCGAGGGTGCGGACCTCGGTGAGGAGGACCTCGGCGCCGCCGGCCCGCAGGGCGTCGAGGTCGGGGGCGCGGTTCTCCTCCTCGTTGGCGAGGACGAGGTCGGGGCGGAGCGCGAGGACGGCGGGCACGTCGGGGTTCTTGGTGCCGCCGATCCGGGCCACGTCGAGCCCGGCCGGGTGGGAGCACCAGTCGGTGGCGCCGACGAGGACGCCCGGCGCGCTGACCGCGACGGCCTCGGTGAGCGAGGGCACGAGCGAGACGACGCGGGGGGCCCGGCCCCGGACGGCGCTCACTCCTCCTCGGCTTCGACGTGCTCGGCGACCGCGACGACGAGGAGCCGGGTGCCGGGCTCGGTGGAGCGCCAGCGGTGCCGGACGCCGCCGGAGAGGTAGAGGGTGTCGCCGCGGACCAGCCGGTGGGCGCGGCCCTCGGCCTCGACCTCGACGGCGCCGTCGGTGACGTACAGCAGCTCGTCGTTGCGGTGCTGGAACTCGCCGCCCGCGTCCACCTCGCCGGTGAACTCCAGGGCGTGCAGCTGGTGCCGGCCGCGGACCAGGCGGCGGACGCCGTCGGGCAGCCCCTCGGTGCCCTCGTCGGCGCGGACGACGGCGATGGTGCGGGCGGCCTCGGCGGCGGCGACGAGCTCGCCGGAGGTGGTCTCCAGGGCCTCGGCGACGAGTTCGAGGGAGCGGCGGCTCGGCCGGGCCCGCTCGTTCTCGATCTGGCTGAGGAAGGGGACGGAGAGGCCGCTGCGGGAGGCGACGACGGCCAGGGTCAGCCGGAGGGAGCGGCGGCGCCTCTTGACGGCGGCCCCCACGCGGACCGATTCCTTGTCGTCCATGTCGGCTTCCCTCCCTCGTACCCCGTCGTACCGGCTGGTTACCTGAACCTTACGCAGCTTTGGGCCGGGGTTTCTCGTCGTGGCGAAAAGGGATGGTCGCCGACCACGGTCGGCGACCATCCCTTTTCGGCCGGTAAGTCTCCCGGCGGGTCTTCCGGCCCGGAGCGGACCGGCGCCCGTGAGGCCCCCGGTGGGGGGCGGGGACCTCACGGACCGCCCCGGTGGGTGCGTCGTGGGGCGGATCCTCACGGGCCGCCCCGGCGGGGGCGTCGCGGGGCGGGGCTCGCACGGCCGGCCCCGGCGGGGGCTACTGCGGGGCGAGCTTCTCCGCGAGGCCGGGCTGGGCGTCGAGCCAGGCGCGGACGGCCTCCTGCTCCTTGCCCTTGCCGGTGCTCTGGATCTTCTCCTCCAGGCCGGTGAGCTGCTTCTCGGTGAGCGAGAAGTCCTTCAGCCAGGCGCCGACCTCGGGGTTGTCCTCGGTGAAGCCCTTGCGGGCCAGGGTGTGGACGCCGTCGCCGGTGCCCCAGACGCCCTTCGGGTCGGCCAGCTTGGTCAGCTCGTGGGCGGAGTAGGCCCAGTGCGGCGACCAGAGGGTGACGACGACCGGTTCCTTGCGGTCGTAGGCGCGCTTCAGCTCGGCGAGCATGCCGGGCGTGGAGCCGTCGACGACCTGGTACTCGCCCTCCAGGCCGTACTCCTTGAGCACCTTGTCCTTGAGGATGCCCATCATGCCCGCGCTGGGCTCGATGCCGATGATGCGGCCCTTGAAGCGGTCGCCCTTGCCCTTGAGGTCGGCGAGGGACTTCACGTCCTTCACGTACGAGGGGACGGACAGCTCCAGGGAGGTGGGGCCGTACCAGGAGCCGAGGTCCTCCAGCTTGTTCCCGTACTTCTCCAGGTACTGGGCGTGGGTGACGGGCAGCCAGGCGTCGGTCTGGAAGTCGAGCTGCCCGCCGGCCAGGCCGGTGTAGAGCGCGCCCGCCTCCAGCTGCTTGGTCTCCACCTCGTAGCCGCGGCGCTCCAGGAGCTCCTTCCACAGGTAGGTGGAGGCGATGCCCTCGTCCCACGGGATGTAGCCGATGCTGAGCTTCTTGCCGTGGCCGGCGCCCTGCGCGGCGGCGGTGGTGGAGGTCGGGCCGGAGCCGCCGAGGAAGCCGGCGCCGCCCGCGGCGAGCGCGAGGACGACGATGCCGACGAGGGCCGTGACCGGCTGCGGGCGGTGCGCCCACAGCCGGGCGGCGCTGCGCCGGGAGGCCGCGGCGCGGGCCTTGGCGAGGGCACGGCGGCCGAGCGGGGAGACCTGGCGGCCCAGCGCGCCGGTCATCCGGTCGAGGTACATGGCGAGGACGACGATGGAGACGCCCGCCTCGAAGCCGAGGCCGATGTCGACGTTGCCGATGGCGCGGTAGACCGCGCCGCCGAGCCCGCCGCCGCCGACCATGCCCGCGATGACGACCATGGAGAGGCCCAGCATGATGACCTGGTTGACGCCCGCCATGATCGTGGGGACGGCGAGCGGCAGCTGCACGCGGACCAGGGTGTCGCGCGGGGTGGTGCCGAACGCCTCGGCGGCCTCGACGAGTTCCGCGTCGACCTGGCGGATGCCCAGCTCGGTCATGCGGACGCCGGGCGGCAGCGCGAAGACGATGGTGGCGATGATGCCGGGGACGACGCCGACGCCGAAGAAGATGATGCCGGGGATGAGGTAGACCATCGCCGGCATGGTCTGCATGAAGTCGAGGACGGGCCGCAGCACGGCGCTGACCGTCTTCGACCGGGCCGCCCAGATGCCGAGCGGGACGGCGATCACCAGGGTGACGAGGGTGGCGACGAGGACCAGCGAGAGGGTCGCCATCGCCTCGTCCCACAGCTGCACGGAGTCGACGAGCGCGAGGCCCGCGAAGGAGAGCAGACCGGCGGCGAGGCCGCGCAGCCACCAGGCGACGACGGCGAGGATGCCGGCCAGCAGCAGCGGGTGCGGCGCCGACAGGACGGCGTCGATGCCGTCGTACAGGCCGGTGATGCCGCCGCTGACGGCGTCGAACAGCCAGGAGAGCCGGGCCTGGAGCCAGTCGACGGAGCTGTCGACCCAGGAACCGAGGGGAAGCCTAGGCACCGGCCGCCACCCCCTCCGCCGAAGCCCCGCCCATCACGGCGAGCAACTTCTCCTTCTGTACGACTCCGAGGGCGGAGCCGGCGTCGTCGTGCACGACCACCGGGTGCGGGCCCGCGGCGGCGAGCGCGCACAGGTCGGCGAGGAGCGTGTCCGGGCCGACGACCGGGGCGTCGGGGTCGAGCGGGCCGTCGGCCGGGCTCATGACGGCGGCGGCGGTGAGCACCCGGGAGCGGTCGACGTCCTGGATGAAGGAGGCCACGTAGTCGTCGGCGGGCCGCACGAGGATGTCCTCGGCGGTGCCCAGCTGCACGATCCGGCCGCCGCGCATGACGGCGATCCGGTCGCCCAGGCGCATGGCCTCGTTGAGGTCGTGGGTGATGAAGACGATGGTCTTCTTCAGCTTCTTCTGGAGCACCAGGAGCTGGTCCTGCATGTCGCGGCGGATCAGCGGGTCGAGCGCGCTGAACGACTCGTCCATGAGGAGCAGGTCGGCGTCGGTGGCGAGCGCGCGGGCCAGGCCGACGCGCTGCTGCATGCCGCCGGACAGCTCGTCCGGCCAGGACTTCTCCCAGCCGGCCAGGCCGCACAGCTCCAGCGCCTCGGCGGCGCGCTTCTCGCGCTCGGCGGGCGCCACGCCCTGGACCTCCAGGCCGTAGGCGGCGTTCTCCAGGACGGTGCGGTGCGGGAAGAGCGCGAAGTGCTGGAAGACCATGCTGACGCGGCGGGCCCGGACCTCGCGCAGCGCGCGGGGGGAGAGCGCGGTGAGGTCGTCGCCGTCGAAGACGACGCGGCCCGCGGTCGGTTCGAGGAGGCCGTTGAGCATCCGCAGCAGGGTCGACTTGCCGGACCCGGAGAGGCCCATGACGACGAAGATCTGGCCCGGTTCGACGGTGAACGACGCGTCGACGACGGCCGCGGTGACGCCGTCCTCCCGCAGTGCTTCGCGGTCGGCGCCGTCCGCGAGGGCGCGGACGGCGGCGGATTCGTCGGCGGGGCGTCTGCCGAACACCTTGAACAGGTGGTCGGCCTGGAGCCTGGACACATTCACCTCACGGGTAGCAGGGAGCACGGTCCGACACCCCCGCGACCGAACCGTGGAGCGGCGCGGGATCGGCCCGCGACACCCGTCGCGTACGAGACCCACTGCATGTGGCCCCGTACCGGGTCCGCTCCGGACTCGCGCCTGCCCCGGCCCTCCGGGGGCAAACCCGAAGGTGACGGGGGTCACGATGGGGTGCGGGATCCGGCGCGGGGCGGGTCGCCGGGACGGCCGTTGCCGGGGGGGGGTGCGGGCCGTCGGGACGGGCACTGTCGGTGGGGTGCGGGTCGTCGGGACGGGCGCTGTCGGTGGGGTGCGGCATGATCGGGGGGTGACGCGACGCCTGATGCTCCTGGACACCGCCAGCCTCTACTTCCGCGCGTACTTCGGCGTGCCGGACTCCGTCCGGGCCCCGGACGGGACGCCGGTGAACGCCGTGCGCGGACTCCTCGACTTCATCGGACGGCTGGTCCAGGACCACCGGCCGGACTCCCTGGTGGCCTGCTGGGACGACGACTGGCGGCCCCAGTGGCGCGTGGACCTCATCCCCTCCTACAAGGCGCACCGGGTCGCCGCCGAGACCGCGTCCGGCCCCGACGAGGAGGAGATCCCGGACACCCTCTCCCCGCAGGTGCCGGTCATCGAGGACGTCCTCGCCGCGCTCGGCATCGCCCGGATCGGGGCGGCCGGCTTCGAGGCGGACGACGTGATCGGCACCCTGACCGCGCGGGCGGAGGGCCCGGTGGACATCGTCACCGGCGACCGCGACCTCTTCCAGCTCGTCGACGACGCCCGGGCGGTCCGGGTGCTCTACCCGCGCAAGGGCGTCGGCGACTGCGACCTGGTGGACGACGGGCTGATCCGCGCGAAGTACGGGGTGGCGCCCGACCGGTACGCGGACTTCGCCGCCCTGCGCGGGGACGCCAGCGACGGCCTGCCCGGCGTGAAGGGCATCGGCGAGAAGACGGCCGCGCAGCTGATCGGCGAGTACGGCGACCTGGCGGGCGTCCGGGCCGCGGCCGGGGACCCGGCGTCGAGGCTCACCCCGGCCAAGCGGCGCGGGATCCTGGAGGCGGCGGCCTACCTGGACGTGGCGCCGACCGTGGTCCGGGTCGCGCGGGACGTGCCGCTGCCGGAGTTCGACCCGGCGCTGCCGGCCGCGCCCCGGGACCCGGCGGCCCTGGAGGCGCTGTCGGCCCGCTGGGGCCTGGGCGGGGCGGTCGGCCGCCTGCTGCCGGTCCTGGCGGAGGCCCGGGACTGAGCCCGGGGCGCCCGGGTGTGGCGGATACGACGGGACGCGCGCCGCAGGGGATGCTAACTTAGGCATACCTAAGTCCGAGGGGTGTCCGGGCGGCTCCGCGCCGTCGGCGCCGTACCGTCCTCCAGGAGAGTCCGCCGTGGCAGAGCAGCCGGCCCGCAAGGCCCCCAGGGCCACCGAAGCGCACGTGGTGCGCACCGAGCGGCTCACCCCGCACATGGTGCGGATCGTCCTCGGCGGCCCCGGTCTGGACGGCTTCGACGCCGGCGCCTTCACCGACCACTACGTGAAGCTGCTGTTCGCCCCCGAGGGCGTGTCCTACCCGGAGCCGTTCGACATGGAGGGGATCCGGGAGGCGTTCCCGCGCGAGCAGTGGCCGACCACCCGTACGTACACCGTGCGCGCCTGGGACGCGGACCTGCACGAGCTGACCCTCGACTTCGTGGTCCACGGCGACGAGGGCCTGGCCGGTCCGTGGGCGGCCCGCGCCCGGGTCGGCGACACCGTGCGCTTCCTCGGCCCCGGCGGCGGCTACGCGCCGGACCCGGCGGCCGACTGGCACCTCCTCGCCGGTGACGAGAGCGCGCTGCCCGCGATCGCGGCGGCCCTGGAGCGGATGCCCGCCGGCACCCGGGTGCACGCCTTCGTCGAGGTCGAGGACGCCGCCGACGAGCAGGAGTTCGCCACGGCGACGGGCGTCGAGGTGACCTGGCTGCACCGCTCGGGCCGCCCGGTCGGCGAGACGGTCGTGGAGGCGGTCCGCGCCCTGGACTTCCCGGCGGGCGACGTGCACGCCTTCGTCCACGGCGAGGCGGGCTTCGTGAAGGAGCTGCGCCGCCTGCTCCGCATGGAGCGCCAGGTGCCGCGCGAGCGGCTGTCCATCTCGGGCTACTGGCGCCTGGGCAAGACGGACGAGGGCTGGCGCGCGATCAAGCGCGACTGGAACGAGCGGGTGGAGCGGGAGCAGGAGCACCAGCAGGCCGCCTGACGGCCCCGCTCACACCGGCCGCACGCCCGGCGGAGGGGCGGAGGGGACACCCCCTCCGCCCCTCCGCCTTTCCGTGCCCCACTCCCCCCGCTCCCCTTACTCCTCCCGCTCCCCCGGCTCCGCCTCCCCGCACCGGTCGCCGTCCCCGGCCTCTTCCTCCGGGCCGCCGTAGAGGCGGGACGAGGCGTCTATCTGGGCGAGGCGGCGCAGCGCGGCGAAGAGCGCGTCGCCGAGGACCGTCCCTATGGCGACGCTCTCGACGAGTTCCTCGCGGGCGACGTGGCGCCCGACGTACTCCAGGTCGGCGCGGGCGACCAGCTCCGCCGCCTCCGCGTAGGCGGGGAGGACCTCGGCGAACCGCTCGTGGCCGACGGAGCCGAGCGCGGCGAGGGCCACGGCGAGCGCCTCCCCGGCCGCGCTGCCGGGGTAGCCGCGCCAGCCCCGGGCGGTGAGCAGTTCGCCCACGCGCTCGCGAGCCTCGACGAGCCCGTCCCCGGCCTCCTCCCCCCCGCCGTACCGGGGGACCATGCGCTCCGCCGCCTCCCCCAGGAGGTCATGGACGGGGCGCTCCGGGTCGTCGACGGCGGCGATCACCTCGCCGACGGAGGCCACGGAGAGCCCGCCGACTTCGATGAGGGCCCGGATCAGGCGGAGCCGCCGTACGTGCGTCTCTTCGTACGCGGCCTGGTTCGGGCTCGTCAGCCGGCCGGGCGGAAGCAGCCCCTCCCGTACGTAGAACTTGATCGTGGGCACCGAAACCCCGGCCCTGCGGCTCAACTCACCGATGCGCAACGTGCGTTCACCTTTCTCCTGCCTTCCGGGCCTTGCCGGACCCCCCTCCATCATAGATAGTGGGACTATCAGATAGCGGCAAGTGCCACTATCCATAATGACAACGGGGGGAATCCGTATGTCCGAGCACGCCCGCACACCCCTGCCCATATCCGGGGAGGCGCCCGAACGGAGCCGCCTCCACCGCCCGCTCCTCTGGTTCGCCGCCGCCATGGCCATCTTCGCCCTCGTCAGCGCGGGCGGCATCCTCCTCGACGACCGCACGCTCCTCGGCGCGCCGATCTGGTCCAAGCCCTTCAAGTTCGCGGTGTCGTTCGTCGCCTACGCGCTCTCGCTCGCCTGGATGCTCAGCCTGTTGCCGCGCGGACGCCGGGCCGGCTGGTGGGCCGGCACCGTGGTCACCGCCGCCAGCGCGATCGAGATGGTCCTGATCACCCTCCAGGTGATCCGCGGCCGCCAGAGCCACTTCAACCACTCCACCCCCTTCGACAACGCGGTCTTCCAGGCCATGGGCGGCACCGTCGCCGTCCTCTGGACCGGCGCCCTGGTCATCGCCGTCCTCCTGCTGCGCGCCCGGTTCCTCGACCGCGCCACCGCCTGGGCCGTCCGCCTCTCCTCCCTCATCGCCCTCGCGGGCGCCGCCGTCGGCTTCCTGATGGTCCGCCCCACCCCCGACCAGCTCACCGCCACCGACCCGCCCATCGTCGGCGCCCACAGCGTCGGCGTCCCGGACGGCGGCCCCGCCCTCCCCGTCACCGGCTGGGCGGCCACCGGCGGCGACCTGCGCATCGCCCACTTCTTCGGCATGCACGCCCTCCAACTGATCCCGCTGCTGCTCCTCGTCCTCGCCGCCCTGGCCCCCCGCTTCCCCCGCCTCGCCGACCCCGCCGTCCGGCTCCGCCTGGTCCTCACCGCCTCCGCCGCCTACACCGCCGCCTTCGCCCTCCTCACCTGGCAGGCCCTCCGAGGACTGCCCCTCCTCCACCCCGACACCGCCACCCTCACCGCGGCCGCCACCCTCGCCGTCCTCACCGCGGCAACCACCCTCCTCTCCCTCCGCACCCGCACCCCCGCACCCGCCTCCCCGCCGGAACCGGGCGCGGGGACCCCCTCCACCCCGAGGCCGAGCCGAACGACATCGGCCTGACGACGGAGCGGCACCCGCTGGGCGGCGGGCCCTGGGACAGGGCCCGCCGGACCGCGCGCCCCGGCGCGGGCTCCGGCCGTCAGCCCCGCTTCCGTACTGTGGCCGTCACTTCCCGGTCGGGCTGGAGGGTGAGGCCGGGCACCGGGAGGATCTCGCCTGCGGTGAGGTCCAGGTCGTAGCGGCGGGAGAGGACGGCGAGGACGAGGACCGCCTCGACGAGGGCGAAGCGGGTGCCCAGGCAGACGCGGGGCCCGCCGCCGAAGGGGTACCAGGCGTACTCGGGTATCTCCTCGGCCGTCCCGCCCTCCCCGTCGGCGAGCCAGCGCTCGGGGCGGAACTCCTCGGCGTCCGCGTACCAGCGCGGGTCGCGGTGGGTGGCCCACTGGCTGGACCAGACGCGGGTGCCGGCCGGGACCGGGGTGCCGCCCAGGGTGGCGCCCTCCCTGGCGACGCCGGTGAGGAGCCAGATCGTCGGGTAGAGGCGCAGGGTCTCCTTCACCACGGCCTGGGCGTAGGGCAGCGAGGCGTAGTCGTCGTGGCCGGGCTCGTGGTCGGCGAGGACCCGGTCCAGCTCCTCCGTCAGCGCCCGGCGGGCCCGCTCGTTCCGGGAGAGGAGGTACCAGGCCCAGACGAGGGTGGAGCTGGTCGTCTCGTGGCCGCCGACGTAGAGGGTGACCGTCTCGTCGCGGATCTCCCGGTCGGAGAGGTGGGCGCCGGTCTCGTCCCGGGCGGTCAGCAGCCGGCTGAGCAGGTCGGGCCGGTCCTCGCCGCCGTCCCGGTGGCGGGCGACGACGCGGGAGACCTCGGCGTCGATGACGGCGACGGCCCGTTTGATGCGGGCCCGGCCCGGGGTGGGCACCCAGTCCGGCAGCACCGCCCCGAGGCCGCTGAACTCGGCGCCGATCTCCTGCTGGGCGACGTCCATCGCCCGGCCGATGGCCTCCGCGTCGATGGCGGTGTCCACGCCGAAGATGGTGCGGACGGCGATGAGCTGGGTGAGGGCGGTCATCTCCTTCTTGACGTCGATCCGATGCCCGTCGCTCCAGCGGTCGGCGAGCGCGACCGCGCACTCCGCCATGGTGGCCGCGTAGGAGCGGACCTGTTTGGGGCGGACGGAGGGCTGGACCAGGGAGCGCTTGCGGCGCCAGTCGCGGCCCTTGGCGACCACCACCCCGTTGCCGAGCAGGGTGCGGACGGCGATGCCCAGGTCGGGGTGGTCGAAGGTGTCCTCCATGCCCGTGAGCAGTTCCCCGATGTGGTCCGGGTGGGCGATGAAGAGGGCGGGGCCCGGGCCGAAGCGCCAGCGGACGAGGTCGCCGCGCTCCCGCAGCCGTTCGAAGAAGGCCAGGGGGTTCTTGCCGAACTCGGGGAGGTTGCCGAGCAGGGGCACGCCGCGCGGCCCCTCGGCGAAGGCGGCGGCCGGTCCCGGCCGGTCCTCCCGGTCGGCGCCGGTCTCGGCGCCGGTGTGCGTGGTCACCTGGGTCCTCCCCCAACTCCCGTTCCCTGCGTGCGATTCCATGCAAGCGGACCGCGGCACACCACGCCACCCCTGTGGACGACGCCCTGTGGAAAACCGGTGGGGCAAGCCGCCCGGAAACACGGAAGAACCCACGGACGCGCGAGGGCGAGGGCCCTGCGCGGAGGCCCCCTACGAGCCGCCCGGAAAGCACGGAAGGGCCCGCGGCGGTCGCCCGCCGCGGGCCCTTCCCCGGTCCCGGAGGAGCCGGTCGTGCCGTCTTCCGCGTCAGCCCACCGAGCTGTACGCCACCACGCCCCGCAGCAGTGCCTCCACGGCCTTGCGGGCGTTCTTGGCGACCGTACTGCCCTCCCGGGGCGCGGCCGCCGCGATCTGTCCGAGGACGTCGATGACCTGCTTGCACCAGCGGACGAAGTCACCGGCGGGCATGTCGGCCTCGCGCAGCACCTCGTCGAGGCTCTTGTCGGAGGCCCACTGGTGGGCGGCCCAGGCGAAGCCGAGGTCGGGCTCGCGCTGGCCGACGCCCTCCGCCTGGTTGATCTTGAAGTCCTCTTCCAGGGCGTCGAGCCGGCCCCAGATGCGGACCATCTCGCCGAGTGCCGCCTTGGCCTTGCCGCCGGGCACCTTGGGCGCCACGGCGTCGTCGGCCTGCCGCGCCTCGTAGACGAGGGCGGAGACGCAGGCGGCGAGTTCGGCCGGGGAGAGTCCTTCCCAGACGCCTTCGCGCAGGCACTCGCTGGCGAGCAGGTCGAGTTCGCCGTAGAGGCGGGCGAGCCGCTTGCCGTTGTCGGTGACCTCGTCGCCGCGCAGGTAGTCGAGTTCGGTGAGGAGCGCGACGATCCGGTCGAAGGTGCGGGCGATGGTGTTGGTCCGGCCCTCGATGCGCCGCTCCAGCTGCTTGGTGTCGCGCTGGAGCCGGTGGTACCGCTCGGCCCAGCGGGCGTGGTCCTCGCGCTCGTCGCAGCCGTGGCAGGGGTGGGCGCGGATGGCGGTCCGCAGCCGGGCGATCTCGCGGTCGTCGGCGGCGCCGGAGCGCTGTTTGCGGTGCCGGCCCGGGTCGATGTGCCCGGCCTTGGAGCGCAGGGCGGAGGCGAGGTCGCGGCGGGACTGCGGGGAGCGCGGGTTGAAGCTCTTGGGGACGCGCATCCGCTCCAGGGCTTCGACCGGGACGGGGAAGTCGATGGAGGCGAGCCGCTTGACCTGGCGCTCGGCGGTGAGGACGAGGGGCCGGGGGCCGTCGTGGTGCTCGAAGCCCCGGTGGCCGTTGGTGCGGCCGGCCGGGATGCCGGGGTCGAGGACGAGGGCGAGTCCGGCGAACTTGCCGGTCGGCACGTGGATGATGTCGCCGGGCTTGAGCTTCTCCAGGGAGGCGGCGGCCTGGGCGCGCCGCTGGGCGGCGCCCTGCTTGGCGAGTTCGGTCTCGCGGTCCTTGAGGTCGCGGCGGAGCCCGGCGTACTCCTCGAAGTCGCCGAGGTGGCAGGTCATGCCCTCGCGGTAGCCCTCCAGCCCTTCCTCGTTGCGCTGGACCTGGCGGGAGATGCCGACGACGGAGCGGTCCGCCTGGAACTGGGCGAAGGAGGTTTCGAGCAGTTCGCGGGAGCGGTGCCGGCCGAACTGGTCGACCAGGTTGACCGCCATGTTGTACGAGGGGCGGAAGCTGGAGCGCAGCGGGTAGGTGCGGGTGCCGGCGAGGCCGGCGAGGTGGCCGGGGTCGAGGCCGCGCTGCCAGAGGACGACGGCGTGGCCCTCGACGTCGATGCCCCGGCGGCCGGCGCGGCCGGTGAGCTGGGTGTACTCGCCGGGAGTGATGTCGGCGTGCTGCTCGCCGTTCCACTTGACGAGCTTCTCCAGGACGACCGAGCGGGCGGGCATGTTGATGCCGAGGGCGAGGGTCTCGGTGGCGAAGACGGCCTTGACGAGGCCGCGGACGAACAGCTCCTCGACGATCTCCTTGAAGCGGGGGAGCATGCCGGCGTGGTGGGCGGCGATGCCGCGCTCCAGCCCTTCGAGCCATTCGTAGTAGCCGAGGACGTGGAGGTCCTCGTCGGGGATGGCGGCGGTGCGCTCCTCGACGATCTCGCGGACCCGGAGGCGGGCCGCGTCGTCGTTGAGCCGCAGGCCGGCGTGGAGGCACTGCTGGACGGCGGCCTCGCAGGCGGCGCGGCTGAAGATGAAGGTGATGGCGGGGAGCAGGCCCTCGGCGTCGAGGCGCTCGATGACCTCGGGGCGGCCGGGGGTCCAGATGCGGGAGCGCTGGCGGCGCTCGCGCTCGCGGTCGGCCTCGCGGACCATCTTGCCACGGCGGCGGTCGCGCGGGTTGTAGGTGCGCGAGTTCTCGGTGTGGGCGAGGCGGAGGAGGTCGGGGTTGACCTCGCGGCGGCCGGAGCCGCGGCCCCCGTGGTCGGTCTCCTCCTCGAAGAGGTCGTACATCCGCCGTCCGGCGAGGACGTGCTGCCAGAGCGGGACGGGCCGGCTCTCGGAGACGATGACCTCGGTGTCGCCGCGGACGGTGTCGAGCCAGTCGCCGAACTCCTCGGCGTTGGAGACGGTCGCGGAGAGGGAGACCAGGGTGACCGACGCGGGGAGGTGGATGATCACTTCCTCCCAGACGGCGCCCCGGAAGCGGTCGGAGAGGTAGTGGACCTCGTCCATGACCACGTAGCCGAGGCCGGAGAGGGCCTGGGATCCCGCGTAGAGCATGTTGCGGAGGACCTCGGTGGTCATGACGACGATCGGGGCGTCGCCGTTGACGCTGTTGTCCCCGGTGAGGAGGCCGACCTTGTCGGCGCCGTACCGCTTGACGAGGTCGGCGTACTTCTGGTTGGACAGCGCCTTGATGGGTGTCGTGTAGAAGCACTTGCGGCCCTGGGTGAGGGCGAGGTGGACGGCGAACTCGCCGACGATGGTCTTGCCGGAGCCCGTGGGGGCGGCGACGAGCACGCCCTTGCCCGCTTCGAGGGCCTGGCACGCCTCGATCTGGAAGGGGTCCAGACCGAACTCGTACAGGTCGCGGAAGGGGGCCAGCGCGGTGGCCTGCTCTGCGTTGCGCGCGCGGGCGGCGGCGTACGCCTCGGCTGGGGTGAGGTCCTCTGTCATCTTGTCTTCGAGCCTACCCGCCCCCTCCGACAGTGACGCGATCTTTATGAAGGGGATGCCGGGGGCGCGAGGACGCGCAGCGCGCCGGGGACGCACTCGACGGTGAGGGGCAGCGGGCCGAGGGGTTCGCCGTCCGCGTAGCCGGTGGTGGCGGGCGCGTCGAGGGTGACGGAGCGGACGCGGTGGGTGGTGACGGCGGGGTGGTCGAGGTGGGTGCCCCGGTAGACGCGGGGGAAGACCTTGAGGAGGGTGGCGCGGTCGACGTCGCCGACGACGGTGACGTCGAGGAGTCCGTCGTCGGGGCGGGCGTCGGCGCAGATCCGCATGCCGCCGCCGTAGGAGGTGCCGTTGCCGACGGCGACGAGGGTGGCGGGGGTCTCGACGGTGCGTCCGCCGTCGAGGACGAGGCGGTAGGGGACGGCCTTGAAGGCGGCGAGTTCGGCGAGGATCGCGAGGTCGTACTTGAACCGTCCGGCGGGCAGCCGCATCCGGTTGCCCCGGTCGTTGACGCGGGAGTCGAAGCCGGAGGCGAGGACGGTGCCGTACCAGCGGGGGCCGGTGGGGGTGGTGACGCGGCCGAGGTCGACGGTCCGGGGGCCGTCGCCCTTGAGGAGGGCGGCGGTGAGGCGGGCCGCGGCGGCCGGGGCGCGGACGGGCAGGCCGAGGGTGCGGGCGAAGTCGTTGCCGGTGCCGACGGCGACGACGCCGAGGGGTGTGGGGGTGCCGGCGACGGCCTGGAGGGCGAGGGAGACGAGTCCGTCGCCGCCGACGGCGACGAGGGCGCCGGTGCCGGCGTCGACGGCTTCGCGGGCGCGGCGCAGGGCGTCGGCGGCGTCGAGGCCGAGGACGGTGCGGACGCGGTGGCCGGCTTCCCTGAGGGCGTCGGCGGCGGGCCGGGCGGCGCGGGCACCCCGGCCGCGGCCCGCGGTGGGGTTGACGAAGAGTGTGATGTCGCTGGACATGGCGGGGTCCCCCCGGACGGTGTCTGGGGGGACCCTACAAGACCGGCCCGTCGGACCGTAACCGGTGGTTCGTGCCGGTCACGGCGGTGGCGGCTCAGGTGATGTCGTCGTATCCGCCCGTGCGGTGGGCACGGGCCCCGTCGGAGTCGCCGGTGGCCTGCTCGGGCAGGGGACGGGCGGCGGGGACGGGCTCGGGGGTGAGGTCGAGCGACGAGGCCTCGTCGTCGGAGAGCTCGGCGTCGGGGTTGTTGCGGTCCCGTCGCCGGTCGTTGAGGAGGGAGAAGCCGACGGCGGCGAGGTAGAGCAGGGTGATCGGCCCGGCGAGGGCGATCATGCCGACGGGGTCGGTGGTGGGGGTGATGACGGCGCCGAAGACGAAGACGCCCATGATCACTCCGCGCCACCAGCGGGCCATGCGGCGGCCGCTGAGGACTCCGGTGAGGTTCAGCATGACGAGCACGAGCGGCAGCTCGAAGGCGAGGCCGAAGACCAGCACCATGCGCAGGGTGAAGTCGAGGACGTCACCGAGCGAGAGGATGTTGGCGGAGCCCTCGGGCGTGAGGCTGATGAGGACCTTCACGCTGATGGGCAGGATGAGGTACGCCAGGTAGGCGCCGGCTCCGAAGAGGGGCACGGCGGCCGCGACGAAGGCGTACGTGTACTTCTTCTCCTTCTTGTGCAGTCCGGGCGCGACGAAGGCCCAGAGCTGGTACAGCCAGACGGGGCTGGCGACGACCAGACCGGTCGTGAGCGAGACCTGGATGGTCGTGCTGAAGGGGGCCATCAGCGTGTTGAAGGAGACGATGGCGCAGTTTCCGCCGTTGCTGATGGTGCCGTTGGTGCAGGTGGGCACCGACTTGGTCAGGAACTGCATGAGCTCCTCGCTGTACACGAGGGCCACTATGGTGACCGCGGCGATGGCCAGGATGCCCTTCGCCAGGCGGTTGCGGAGTTCACGCAGGTGCTCCACGAGGGGCATCCGGCCCTCGGGGTCCTTCTCCTGCTTGCGGGCGGACTTGAGCAACCCACGTCCTCATCTCGGTGCGGCAGCCGCCGCCGGCTCGCGGCGGCCGCGGCGGGGGCGGGTCAGCGCTTGGTGGTGTCCGTGGGCTCGGCCACGGGGCGCGAGCTGGTGACGTCGCCGGGGGCGGCCTGGATGGTCCGGGGGGCGGCGGTCTGCTGCTCCGGCGCGGCGGGCTGCGGCGGGTCGGCGGGGGCGCTCTGCTGGTCCTCGGCCTTCATCGCCTTGGCCTCGCTCTTGAGGATGCGGGCGGACTTGCCCAGCGAGCGCGCCATGTCCGGGAGCTTCTTGGCACCGAACAGCAGGATGACGACGACGAGGATGAGAATGATCTCGGTGGGGCCGAGCCTACCCATAGCTTTTACCTTCTTCACCGAGGCGACAGTGGTGTGCGTGCCCGGCCGGTCGGACATGCGTCCGGCCACCGCGCTGCCTGCGATCGTAACCCGCACGAGTAAACGCGGGGCAATGCCCGTGCGTACTCCCGCTTGCGTCCGAGGGTGCCCGACCCGGGGGACCCGGTGCGGGACCCGACACGCGACTCAGGGCAGGGAACGGCCGGTTCGGGCCAGTCCGCCGGCCGCGGTCTCCAGTTCTTCGGCGGCGCGCTGGATCCGTTCTGTGGTGACGGCCACTTGGCGGCCGAGGCGCCGGACCTCCAGGAACACCCGGACGGCGAGGGTGCCGAGGACGGCGAGGCCGAGGAAGCCGAGGGCGATGGCGAGCATGGGCCAGAACATGTGCCGAGCCTAGCCTTTGGCCGGTACGGCGCGGTTCAGGCGGTGGTGTGGAGGCGGAGGGTGCGGACGCCGCCGCCGGTGAGGAGTTCGACGATGCGGTCTCCGGCGGGCTTGCGGACGGCGCTGCCGCACTCGGGGCAGGTAAAGGAGTAGAAGGTGGTGCGGCGGCTGGCTCCGATGGCCAGGCGCAGGGCGCCGGCGGTGAGTTCGAAGCGGCGGCGGCAGTCGGGGCAGGCCGCTTTGAAGAGGACCGGGGCCACCGTCGCCATACCGGGCATCACGGACATTTCCCTCAACTCTCTCTGCTCCGGGCCTTGCCGGACCCCGCGGGGTCCGGCCGGATGCTCCCGGGCGGGACCCGCGGTGTCCGTGGGTACGTCATGAACAGCGCCGCCCGCGCCGCGGGCGTCACACCCGGCCGCGCCCGCTCCCCCGCGCGAGGGAGCGGTCCGGCGGCCGTACGGGATCGGCTCAGGCCTCCTCGTACGCGGCGAGCGCGGCGGCCGCGGCCGTCCGGGCGCTGTCGGCGAGCCCGGTCGGCGAGACGATCCGGCCGTCGCGGCCGAGCCGCAGCGCGAGCCGCCGCAGCGAGGCCGGGTCGGGGGTGCGCAGGGTGATCCGCAGTCCGCCGCCGGGCAGCTCCTCGGCCCGGTCGTGCGGGTAGTACTCGGCGACCCAGCGGCCGCCGGGCTCCACCTCGACCACCACCTCCGGGTCGTCCGCCGACGGCTGGACCAGCCCCTCGGAGAGGTCGCGCAGCTCCAGCTCCGGCGGGGCGGCGGCCTCGTCCAGGATGCGGATCTCGGCGACCCGGTCGAGGCGGAAGGTGCGGCGCGCCTCGGAGAGCCGGCACCACGCCTCCATGTAGGTGTGGCCGACGGCGAAGAGGCGGATGGGGTCGACCTCGCGCTCGGTCAGCTCGTCGCGGGCCGGCGAGTAGTAGCGGACCCAGAGCCTGCGGCGCTCGGAGATGGCCCGGTCCACCTCGGCGAAGACGCCGCCCTCGGCCTCGAAGGTGACCGAGAGGCGGGCGCTCGCGCCGGCCGCCTCGCCCGCGGCGGCCTCCAGCTTGGCGGTGGCCCGGACCAGCGCGTCCCGGTCGCCCTCGCGCAGCCCGGGGAGGGTGGCGACGGCGCGGGCGGCGACGAGCAGCGCGGTGGCCTCGTCGGCGGCGAGCCGCAGCGGCTCGGCGACGTCGTCGGGGTTGTGCCACCAGATCCGGTCGCCGTCGGTGTCGATGTCGAGCAGGTCGCCGCCCCGGAAGCTGGTGCCGCACATGGGCAGCACGTCGAGGTCGGAGATCAGCTCGTCCTCGGTGATGCCGAAGGCGCGGGCCACGTCGGCGACGTGGGCGCCGGGGCGCTCGCGGAGGTAGGTGACGAGGGAGAGCATCCGCCTCGTCTGGTCGATCGCGTTGGCAGCCATGCGGTCCGTCTTCCCCTCAGCCCTTGGCGACGGCGCGCAGCCGCTCCACCACGCCGGCCCGCAGGTCGGCCGGTTCCAGTACGACGACGTCGGGGCCGAACTCGACCAGCCAGGCGTCGAGGCCGTGCCCGTACGGGATCTCCAGCTCGTCCCAGCCGTCGGCGCCCTCGCTGGTCTCGGTGGCGCGGGCCCGCAGCGGGTAGCCGCAGCCGGTCCGCAGCCGGATGCGGGCGGAGCGGGTGGCGGTCTCGCCGGCCCAGCTCTCCACCGTCTCGCGGACGGTGACGGCGTCGGGCACGGGCGCGGTGAAGGCGCCGGCCCGGGAGCGGACCCGGCCGGAGATGCGGGAGAGGCGGAAGACCCGCTCGGCGCCGCGGTCGCGGTCCCAGCCGGCCAGGTACCAGTGGCCGCGCCAGCACTCCAGGGTCCAGGGCTCGACGTGCCTCGGCTCGGGGCGGGCCGCGTTGGACTTGTGGTAGTCGAAGACGACGGGGCGGCGGTCGCGGCAGGCCAGCATGAGCGGCTCGAAGGCGGCCTCCCGGACGGGGATGCGCGGTTCGAGGGCGCTGGGCTGGAGGTCGTACGCGTCCTCCGCCTCGGGCATGCCGGCGGCGCGCAGCTTCTGGAGGGCGCCGCTGGCGGCGCCGGCGAGCCGGGCCTGCTGCCAGACCTTGGCGGCCAGGCCGAGGGCGGCGGCCTCCTCGGCGTCGAGGGTGATCGGCGGGAGGCGGTTGGAGTCGCGGCGGGCGAGGTAGCCGATCTCGCCGTCGAGGTTCTCCACGGTCTCGATCACGAGGCCCAGCTCGCGGAGGTCGTCCTTGTCACGCTCGAACATGCGGTTGAAGGCTTCGTCGCCGCTGGCCTCCAGATAGGCCTCGATCGAGCCGCGCAGTTCGCGCTTGCTCAGCGCGCGGCGCGTCCCGAGCAGGCACAGCGCGAGATTCATGAGCCGCTCGGCCTTGGCAATCGCCATGGACGCCTTGCACCCTCTTCCCCGGTTCCGTTCTCGGACGTCCGACCGTACCGCCCCGGGGTGTCCGGACAAAAGCCGAGGGCCCCCGCCGCGGAGGCGGGGGCCCTCGGCCGGTGCGTGGGGCCCGGTCAGGGCTTCTTCACGGCCACCAGGTCGCAGACGAAGATCAGCGTCTCGCCGGGACCGATCTTGCCGCCCGCGCCCTGGTCGCCGTAGGCGAGGTGGGCGGGGATGACGAGCTGGCGGCGACCGCCGACCTTCATGCCCTGGACGCCCCGGTCCCAGCCCTGGATGACCATGCCGACGCCGAGCTGGAAGTCGAGCGGACCGCCGCGGTTCCAGGAGGCGTCGAACTCCTCGCCGGAGTCGAAGGAGACACCGACGTAGTGGACCTTGACGAGGTCACCGGCGGCGGCGGTCTCGCCGTCGCCCTCCCAGATGTCCTTGATCTCCAGGTCGGCCGGCGGCTCGCCGCCCGGGAAGTCGACCTCGGGCTTCTCGATGCTCACTGCTGTGTGCTCCTCATAGCGATGAACCGCGCGGACGACGGTCCGCGCGACCCCGACAACCTACCGTGCGGCGGTGCGGGGCGCGCGGTGACCGCTACTGCTTGGCCAGGATGTCGACGGTGAAGACGAGGGTCGAGTTCGCCGGGATCGGACCCTGCGCCTGGTCGCCGTAGCCGTCGGCCGGCGGGACGACGAGCAGCACGCGGCTGCCGACCTTCTTGCCCTCCAGGCCCTTGCTCCAGCCCTGGATGACACCGGCGAGCTGGAAGGTGGCGGGGGCGCCGCGGTCGTACGAGCTGTCGAACTTCTTGCCGTCCTTCCAGAGCACGCCCTGGTACTGGACGGTCAGGGTGTCGGTGGCCTTGACCGCCTCGCCCTTGCCCTCGATGACGTAGTTCGAGACGAGCGCCTTCGGCGGGTCGTTCTTGGGCACGGTCAGCGACGGGGCCTTGCCGTCGGTGTTGGTGCCGACCTTGGGCAGCTTGGCGTCGGTCTGCGGGACCTCGGTGCCCTCGGCGGACTTCGGGACCGTGGTCGCCTTCAGGATGTCGACGACGAAGACGAGGGTGGCGCCGCCCTTGATGCTCGGGGGCGAGCCCTGCTCGCCGTAGCCGAGCTCCGGCGGGATGCCGATCTCGACGCGGCTGCCGACCTTCTGGCCCTTCAGCCCCTGGTCCCAGCCCTTGATGACCTGGCCGGCGCCGAGGGTGAGGGTGAACGGCTCCTTCTTGTCGAAGCTGTTGTCGAAGGGGGTCGTCGAGTCCCAGGTCTGACCCAGGTAGTTGACCTGGAGGGCGTCGCCGTCCTTGGTCACCGGGCCGTCGCCCTCGCTGATGACGTTGACCTTGAGGTCCTTCGGCGGGTCGCCCTCGCCCTTGGCCAGGGTGGGCTTCTCCCCGAACTTCGCGCCCGCGGTGATGGCGGGCAGCCCGTTGGTCATCGAGGCGTTATCGGAGCCCTTGTCTTCGCTGCCGCACGCCGCTGTGGAGAGCAGCAGCAGCGGGACGACGATAAGGCCGGCAAGTCGGCGCACGTGTTCCTCAGATCTCAGACGGCACAGTAGTTGTCCCGACACTCTAGGGGACCCGCCCGTGACGTCCAGGGCCCCGCACGCCGTGCGCGCGGGGCCCCGATCCGATCGTGCGACCGTCCTACATACCGGCGATCAGCTTCTCCACCCGGTCGTCCACCGAGCGGAACGGGTCCTTGCACAGGACCGTGCGCTGCGCCTGGTCGTTGAGCTTGAGGTGGACCCAGTCGACCGTGAAGTCCCGGCGCTGCTCCTGGGCGCGGCGGATGAAGTCGCCGCGGAGCCGGGCCCGGGTGGTCTGCGGGGGCACCGACTTGCCCTCGAAGATCTTCACGTCGTTGCAGATCCGGGCCGCCTGCCCGTTCTTCTGGAGCAGGTAGTACAGCCCGCGGCGGCGGTGGATGTCGTGGTACGCGAGGTCTATCTGGGCGACCCGCGGGTTCGACATGGTCATGTTGTGCTTGGCCCGGTACCGCTCGATGAGCTTGTACTTCATCACCCAGTCGATCTCCGTCTGGATGCGGTCCAGTTCCTCCTGCTCGATCGCGTCGAGCGTGCGGCCCCACAGTTCGAGCACCTGGGCGACCGTGCCGGAGCGGATGCCGCGCCGGTCGACGAAGTCAGACGCCTTCTCGTAGTACTCGCGCTGCACCTCCAGCGCCGACGCCTCCCGGCCGCTGGCCAGGCGCACCTTGCGCTGGCCGGTGATGTCGTGGCTGACCTCGCGGATCGCCCGGATCGGGTTCTCCAGGGTCAGGTCGCGCATCACCGTGCCGGCCTCGATCATCCGCAGCACGAGGTCGGTGGCGCCGACCTTGAGCAGCATCGTCGTCTCCGACATGTTCGAGTCGCCGACGATGACGTGGAGCCGGCGGTAGCGCTCCGCGTCGGCGTGCGGCTCGTCCCGGGTGTTGATGATGGGCCGGGAGCGGGTGGTGGCGGAGCTGACGCCCTCCCAGATGTGCTCGGCGCGCTGGGAGACGCAGTAGACGGCACCGCGCGGCGTCTGGAGCACCTTGCCGGCGCCGCAGATCAGCTGACGGGTGACCAGGAAGGGGATGAGGATGTCCGCGAGCCGGGAGAACTCGCCGTGCCGGGCGACGAGGTAGTTCTCGTGGCACCCGTACGAGTTTCCGGCCGAGTCGGTGTTGTTCTTGAAAAGGTAGACGTCGCCCGCGATTCCCTCCTCGTGCAGGCGGCGTTCGGCGTCGACGAGAAGTCCTTCCAGAATGCGCTCGCCGGCCTTGTCGTGGGTGACGAGTTCGATCACGTCGTCACATTCCGGTGTGGCGTATTCCGGATGCGAACCCACGTCGAGGTACAGGCGGGCGCCGTTCCGCAGGAACACATTGCTGCTGCGGCCCCATGACACGACACGGCGGAAGAGGTACCGCGCCACTTCGTCAGGAGACAGTCGGCGCTGTCCCCTGAACGTGCACGTGACGCCGTACTCGTTCTCCAGCCCGAAAATGCGGCGGTCCATGTCTGAACATTACGCCTGACGGCCTGCCCTGAAACCGGGTTGGGCGTTTCCGTTTCGATCATTTTCCGATCAGAGGGCGTTCTTTTCGGTGTGTACGGGGCTCGCGCCGCCCCCGCGGACGGCGTGTCGCGAGCCCTTCCCGGGCGCGTCGGGGTCGCCGAGCACCCGGCCGGTGGCGAGCAGCACCAGCAGGGCGACCAGGCCCCCGACACCCGCCACGGCGAATCCGGCCCGCGTCCCGGCCAGTTCCAGGGCGGGCCCCGCGGCGGCCGAGCCGAGGGCCGCGCCGACCCCGAAGGTGGTCACCAGCCAGGAGAACGCCTCGGTCACCGTGCCCGCCGGGGCGTGCCGGTCCACCACGATGAAGGCGCAGGCCAGGACGGGGGCGAGGAAGACGCCCGCGAGGGCCGCGAGGCCCGTCATGGCGAGCGGCCCGGGGGTGAGGACCAGCGGCAGGTAGCAGACCGCCAGGAGCAGGACCAGGACCCGCAGCCGCCCCTCGGGGGCACCCGTCCACCGGCGGGCGCCGTAGAGGACGCCGCCGAGGAGCGCGCCGAGGCCCAGGGCGGCCATCAGCCAGCCGTAGACGGAGGGGGTGCCGCGCTCGTCCGCGTAGGCCATGGCGGCGACCGTGATGGAGCCCAGGGCCAGGCCGACGAAGAAGAAGGAGCCGAGCAGCGCCAGCAGTCCGGGCGAGCGCAGGGCCCCCAGCCAGTGCGCCTCCCTGGGCGCGGAGCGCCAGGCCCGGGAGGGCTCGGAGAGCACCACGGAGAGGGCGCCGAGGACGCCGAGGGCGTTGACGACCAGGAGGGCGGCGGCGGGCGACCGGACGGCCACCAGGAGGGTCACCAGGAGCGGGCCGACGGTGAACATGACCTCCTGGGCGACCGCGTCCAGGGCGTACGCCCGGTGGACTCGGTCCTCGCGGCCCAGGACGCTCGGCCAGAGGGCGCGCAGCCCGCCCTCCAGGGGCGGGGTGAAGAGTCCGGCGAGGACGACGGCGGCGTAGGCGAGCGGGAGGTTGCCGAGGCCGGTGAGGGCGAAGAGGGCCATGCCGAGGGCGGAGAGGACGGCGGCGGGGAACTGGACGCGCGGCTGGCCCTTGAGGTCGACGGCCCGGCCGAGGAGGGGCTGGCCGATCGCGTTGGCGACGCCGTACGCCGCGACCAGGCCGCCGGCCAGGCTGTAGCTCCCGCCCTGGTCGCGGACGAAGAGGGTCATGGCGATGGGGCCGGTGCCGTTGGGCAGCCGGCCGACCAGGGTGCCGACGAGCAGCCGGAGCGCGTGCGGCGCCCCGAGGATGTCGCGGTAGCCGCCGCGCGCCGTGGCCTCGGTGGCCATGCGGGTCTCCCCTCCGTCGGCCCATGCCGAGGTTTTACGTATAACTTCCGTGGTCATACGTACCATGGCGCCGGGACGGGGGTCCACCCCGCGTTCCGGAAACCCCCGCCCACCGAACGAGAGCGCCCGGCCGCCGGACGGGCGCCGCGCCCCACCCGGAGGCCCCGTGCACACCCCCGAACCGGTCACCGGCGCCCGTCCCACCAGCCGGGACGTGGCCCGCGCCGCCGGGGTCTCGCAGGCCACCGTCTCCCTCGTCCTCGGCGACAAGTGGCGGGGCCGCGTCTCCGAGCGGACCGCCGGCACCGTCCGCGAGGCCGCCCGCGCCCTCGGCTACCGGCCCAACCTCGCCGCCCGCAACCTCCGGCTCGGCCGCACCCGCACCGCCCTGCTCGTCGTCCCCGCCCTCACCAACGAGTTCTTCGCCCACGTGTACACCGGCGCGGCGGCCGTCGCCGCCGACCACGGCTTCGGCGTCGTCCTCTACCCCTCCCCCGACGGCACCGGCCCCGCCCGGGACCCCTTCGCCTCTGCCCAGGCCGCCCTGGACGGCGTCCTCGCCTCCTCCATGGCCACCGAGGCGCTGGCCGCCTTCCGGACCACCGACCTGCCCCTCGTCATGCTCGACAGCGACCCGGCGGCGCCCGGCGCCGCCGCCCACGTCAACCTCGACGTCGCCGAGGGGATGCGCCTGGTCACCACGCACCTCCTGGCCCTCGGCCACCGGAGCTTCCTGCACCTGGCCTCCGCCGCGCCCTCCTGGACCTTCGACGTGCGGGCCGCCGTCCTCGCCGAGGCGCTGGGCGGGTCCGGGGTGCGCACCGTCCGCGCGCCCCTGAACGTCGCCGACGCCCGGGAGGCCGCCGGCCGCGCGCTCGCCGCGCCCGGCCCCCGGCCCACGGCCGTGATCTGCGACGACGACATCCTCGCGGCGGGCGTCTGCAAGGCCGCCCGGCGGCTCGGGCTGCGGGTCCCGGAGGACCTGTCGGTCACCGGCTTCGACGACATGGCCCTCGCCACGGCCGTCGAGCCGGAGCTCACCACGGTCCGGCTGCCCGCCGAGGAGTTCGGCCGCCGGGGCATGGAGGCGCTCCTCGCCGTCCTGGCGGGCGCGCCGCCGCGCCCGGCCGTCCTCCCCGTCGAGCTGGTCCCGCGCGGCTCCACGGCCCCCGCCCCGGCCGCCTGAACCCCACCGGGCGCCCGGCGGGCCCCGGACGTCCGGCGGTGGCGCGTCCGGGCATGCCGGAGGGGCCCGGTCCACCCGGACCGGGCCCCTCCGTGAGCCGTCCTACTCCTCCGTCTCCGGAGCCTCGTCCGACGGCTCGTCCGTCTTCGCCCGCGCCGCGTCGTCCGCCTCCAGGAGACGGACCAGTTGCCGGCCGACGATCCGCTTGAACTTCCGCTGCTGCGGACGCGTCCGGTCCAGGACCGCCACCTCCAGGCGCTCCGCGGGGATCTCCCGCTCGGTGCCGTTGGTGTCCCGGGAGAGCGCCTGCACCGCCAGCTTCAGCGCCTCCGCCAGCGACATCCCGTCCCGGTGCCGCTGGTCCAGGAAGGAGCTGATCTGCTCCGCGTTGCCGCCCACGGCGACCGAGCCGTGCTCGTCGACGATGGAGCCGTCGTGCGGCAGCCGGTAGATCTGGTCGCCGGCCGGCTCGGTGCCGACCTCCGCGACGACCAGCTCCACCTCGTACGGCTTCTCGCCGGCGCTGGAGAAGATCGTGCCCAGCGTCTGCGCGTAGACGTTGGCCAGGCCGCGCGCGGTGACGTCGTCCCGGTCGTAGGTGTAGCCGCGCAGGTCGGCGTAGCGGACGCCGCCGATGCGCAGGTTCTCGTACTCGTTGTACTTGCCGGCGGCGGCGAAGCCGATCCGGTCGTAGATCTCGCTGAACTTGTGCAGGGCCCGCGAGGGGTTCTCGCCGACGAAGACGATGCCGTCGGCGTACTGGAGGACCACGAGGCTGCGGCCGCGCGCGATGCCCTTGCGGGCGTACTCCGCGCGGTCGGCCATGGCCTGCTGGGGTGAGACGTAGAACGGTGTCGACACCGGCGCTCGTCCCTTTCTTCTGGGCTGTGAGGGGGCGACGTGCGGATCAGAGCAGGGCGGCGCGCGGTCCGTCCGGCTGCTCCAGACGCCGCTCGGTGACGGAGCGGGCCAGCGCGGAGGACTCGTCCTCGGTGAGCCTGCGGAAGCCCTCTTCGGTGATGACGGTGACGATCGGGAAGATGCGGCGGGCCAGGTCCGGGCCGCCGGTCGCGGAGTCGTCGTCCGCCGCGTCGTACAGCGCCTGCACGACCAGCGTGGTCGCCTGCTCCTCGGTGAGGTCGCCGCGGTACAGCTTCTTCATGGAGCCGCGGGCGAAGATCGAGCCCGAGCCGGTGGCGGCGTACCCGTGCTCCTCGGAGCGGCCGCCGGTCACGTCGTAGGAGAAGATCCGGCCCTTCTCCCGGCCCTCGTCCCAGCCCGCGAAGAGGGGCACGACGGCCAGGCCCTGCATGGCCATGCCGAGGTTGCCGCGGATCATCGTGGAGAGGCGGTTCGCCTTGCCCTCCAGGGAGAGCGTGGCCCCCTCCACCTTCTCGAAGTGCTCCAGCTCCAACTGGAAGAGCTTGACCATCTCCACGGCGAGACCGGCGGTGCCGGCGATGCCGACCGCGGAGTACTCGTCCGCCGGGAAGACCTTCTCGATGTCGCGCTGCGCGATCATGTTGCCCATGGTGGCGCGCCGGTCGCCCGCGAGGACCACGCCCCCGGGGAAGGTCGCCGCCACGATCGTCGTGCCGTGCGGCGCCTCGACGATCCCCTCCGGAAGCCTCCGGTTGCCCGGGAGGAGGTCCGGCGAGTGCTGGCCGAGGAAGTCGATGAAGGAGGACGAGCCCGGCGTCAGGAAGGCGGCCGGTAGGCGCCCGGTGCGATCAAAATTGGCTTCCACACGGTTCCTTCCACATAAGCGGCTGCACGCCCGATGACGTCCGGCCGATCCTTGAACTGTCCCGGTGCGGCCTCGTGGCCGGAGCACCGTACGCCCCGGACCCTACCCGCCCCGTGATCATGCTCCGCGTGCTCCGCCCGGCGGCCGGGCGGAGGCGGCGGCTCCGCCCCGGGGCCGTCCGGCCCGTCCCGCCCGGCCCCGGTGACGCCGTACGTCCACCGGAGGCGTCCCGTCCGGGGAAGGCCCCCGCGGGCCCGGTCCCCGGCGGAACCGCCCGGGACGCCGCTACTCGCCGCCCTTTTGCACGAAGGACCGCACGAACTCCTCGGCGTTCTCCTCGAGTACGTCGTCGATCTCGTCGAGGACCGAGTCCACGTCCTCGCTGAGCTTCTCCTGGCGCTCCTTGAGGTCGGAGTTCGCCTCCGCGGTCGTCTCCTCGACCTCTTCCGTGGAACGCGTCGCCTTCTGCTGTCCGCCGCCGGTGTCCTTGGTCGCCATTTCCTCACCCCGCTCGAATCGGATCGCTCAGACAGGTGCTGCCGGGTCTCTCAAGATCAGACCCTACAAGCCGGGGCCGACATCGGCCCCGTATTTCCCCAACGTCCGGGCACTGCTTCCATGATTCCCAGGGCCCGTGTATTTCAGGCCCGAATTCCGGTCCCGGATCAGCCGCCGGCGAGGATCCTGACGAGTTCCTCCGCCGTGCGGCAGCGGTCCAGGAGACCGCCCACGTGGGCCTTGGTGCCGCGCAGCGGCTCCAGGGTCGGGACGCGCTGGAGCGAGTCCCGGCCCGGCAGGTCGAAGATCACCGAGTCCCAGGAGGCGGCGGCCACGTCGTCGGCGTACTGCTCCAGGCAGCGGCCCCGGAAGTAGGCCCGGGTGTCCTCCGGAGGGGCCGTCTCGGCGCGCCCCACCTCGGCGTCGTCCAGGAGCCGTTTCATCCGGCCGCGGGCCACCAGGCGGTTGTAGAGCCCCTTGTCGGGCCGCACGTCCGCGTACTGGAGGTCCACCAGGTGCAGCCGGGCCGCGTCCCAGTCGAGGCCGTCGCGGCGGCGGTAGCCCTCCATGAGCTCCCGCTTGGCGATCCAGTCCAGCTCGCCGGCCAGGCTCATCGGGTCGCTCTCCAGCCGGCCCAGGGTGTCCTCCCAGCGGGCCAGCACGTCCTTGGTCTGCTCGTCGGCGTCGGAGCCGTAGCGCTCGTCCACGTACTTCCTGGCCAGCTCGAAGTACTCCATCTGGAGCTGGACCGCGGTGAGCGTCCGGCCGCTGCGGAGCGTGACCAGATGGCGGAGGTCCGGGTCGTGGGAGACGTGGTGCAGGGTGCGGACCGGCTGGTCGACGGCGAGGTCGACGGTGATGAAGCCGTCCTCGATCATGGAGAGGACCAGGGCGGTGGTGCCCAGCTTCAGGTAGGTGGAGATCTCGGAGAGGTTGGCGTCCCCGATGATCACGTGCAGCCGGCGGTACTTCTCGGCGTCGGCGTGCGGTTCGTCGCGGGTGTTGATGATCGGGCGCTTGAGGGTGGTCTCCAGGCCGACCTCGACCTCGAAGTAGTCGGCGCGCTGGCTGATCTGGAAGCCGTCCTCGCGGCCGTCCTGGCCGATGCCGACCCGGCCGGCGCCGGTGACGACCTGGCGGGAGACGAAGAAGGGCGTCAGGTGGCGCACGATGTCCGAGAAGGGGGTCTCCCGCCTCATCAGGTAGTTCTCGTGGGTGCCGTAGGACGCGCCCTTGTTGTCGGTGTTGTTCTTGTAGAGGTGGATCGGCTGGGCGCCGGGGAGCTGGGCGGCGCGCCGGGCGGCCTCGGCCATGATCCGCTCGCCGGCCTTGTCCCAGAGGACGGCGTCGCGCGGATTGGTGACCTCGGGGGCGCTGTACTCGGGGTGGGCGTGGTCCACGTAGAGCCGGGCGCCGTTGGTGAGGATCACGTTGGCGAGGCCGATGTCCTCGTCGGTGAGCTGGCTGGAGTCGGCGACCTCGCGGGCGAGGTCGAAGCCCCGGGCGTCCCGCAGCGGGTTCTCCTCCTCGAAGTCCCAGCGGGCGCGGCGCGCCCGGTGCATCGCCGCGGCGTAGGCGTTGACGATCTGGGACGAGGTGAGCATGGCATTCGCGTTCGGGTGTCCGGGGACGGAGATCCCGTACTCCGTCTCGATGCCCATTACTCGCCGTACGGTCATGCGGCCCTCCTTGCCCGGCGGCGCTCAGTGCGCGACTCGGCGGTACCCAAGAGCCTAGAGCGGCTCCGCGCTGGTGGGGAGATCACTTGCGTCTTTTCCCGGTGGCCCCGGGAGGTTTTTCCGAGCTGAATGCGACGGCTGCGGACGCCCGGTTTCCGGACATCCGCAGCCGGTGTGCGCTTTTACAGGTACTGACCGGTGTTGGCCACCGTGTCGATGGAGCGTCCGGTGTCCGCGCCCTGCTTTCCGGTGACGAGGGTGCGGATGAAGACGATCCGCTCGCCCTTCTTTCCGGAGATGCGGGCCCAGTCGTCCGGGTTGGTGGTGTTGGGCAGGTCCTCGTTCTCCTTGAACTCGTCCACGCACGCCTGGAGGAGGTGGGAGACGCGGATGCCCTTCTGGTCGTGGTCGAGGAATGCCTTGATGGCCATCTTCTTGGCCCGGTCGACGATGTTCTGGATCATCGCGCCGGAGTTGAAGTCCTTGAAGTAGAGGACTTCCTTGTCGCCGTTGGCGTACGTGACTTCGAGGAAGCGGTTCTCCTCGGATTCCGCGTACATCTGCTCGACGACGGACTGGATCATTCCGTGCGCGGCGGCCGCCTTGGAACCGCTGTGCTCGGCGATGTCGTCCGCGTGGAGCGGAAGGTTGGCGGTGAGGTACTTCGCGAAGATGTCCTTCGCCGCCTCGGCGTCCGGACGCTCGATCTTGATCTTCACGTCGAGCCGGCCGGGGCGGAGGATCGCGGGGTCGATCATGTCCTCGCGGTTGGAGGCGCCGATCACGATCACGTTCTCCAGGCCCTCGACGCCGTCGATCTCGGCGAGGAGCTGGGGGACGATGGTGTTCTCCACGTCCGAGCTGACGCCCGATCCGCGGGTGCGGAAGAGGGATTCCATCTCGTCGAAGAAGACGATGACGGGGGTGCCCTCGCTGGCCTTCTCACGGGCCCGCTGGAAGACCAGGCGGATGTGCCGCTCGGTCTCGCCGACGTACTTGTTGAGCAGCTCGGGGCCCTTGATGTTGAGGAAGTAGGACTTCCCCGCGGGCCGGCCGGTGACCTCCGCGACCTTCTTGGCCAGGGAGTTGGCGACGGCCTTGGCGATGAGCGTCTTGCCGCAGCCGGGCGGCCCGTAGAGCAGGATGCCCTTGGGCGGCCTGAGCTCGTGCTCCTTGAACAGGTCGGGGTGGAGGTACGGGAGCTCGACCGCGTCGCGGATCAGCTCGATCTGGTTGCCCAGGCCGCCGATCTTCTCGTAGTCGACGTCCGGGACCTCTTCGAGGACGAGCTCCTCGACCTCGCTCTTGGGGACGACCTCGTAGACGTAGCCGGACCTGGAGTCGAACAGCAGGGCGTCGCCGGGGCGGATGGTCACGTCCAGCAGAGGCTCGGCGAGCCTCACCACCCGCTCCTCGTCGGTGTGCCCGGTCACCAGGGCGCGCTCGCCGTCCTCAAGGATCTCCTTGAGGGTGACGATCTCCCCGGCGCGCTCGAACTCCATGGCCTCGACCACGTTGAGCGCCTCGTTGAGCATGACTTCCTGGCCGCGCCGGAGCTCGTCGAGCTCGACGCCGGGACTCACGTTCACCCGGAGCTTGCGGCCCCCGGTGATGATGTCGCACGTGCCGTCCTCGTTCGCCTGCAGGAAGACACCGAAGCCGGCCGGCGGCTGCGCGAGCCGGTCGACCTCCTCCTTGAGGGCCACGATCTGGTCGCGGGCCTCCCGGAGAGTACTGGCGAGCCGCTCGTTCTGCGCGGACACGCCGGCCAGGTTGGTCTGCAGCTCGACGATCCGCTCTTCGAGAATCCTCGTGTGTCGCGGAGAGTCGGCGAGCTTGCGGCGCAGGACGGCGATTTCCTGCTCGAGATAGGCAACCTGGCCGGCAGGGTCTTCAGACCCCCGCCCCGGCCGGATGCCGCGGTTGATGTCGTCGTCGTGGGCTGCCACGGTCCTCACCTCCTCCAAGGGGAGCTGGACGCATCCTGACCCTACCTGCGTGGGTGGTGATTGAAACCCCTAGATCAAAAAGACTCCGGGGTGTGTCCGATCTTCACCCTTGCGCTTCCCCTTCTCGTCAGGGGAATACCCACCCTTCACGCTCTGAAAGCGGGCGGTTGTATCGTCGTGTGGGGCCAACACCCGCCGGTGGCGGCCCCAATTGTCGGCGGAACAGAAACGGCGGAAGAAGATGAGCGTGCAGCACGAGGCTCCGGCCACGGGTTCCGAGGAGGCCCTGGAGGTCTGGATCGATCAGGACCTGTGCACCGGGGACGGGATCTGCGCGCAGTACGCTCCCGAGGTCTTCGAACTGGACATCGACGGGCTCGCGTATGTGAAGAGCGCGGACGACGAGCTGCTCCAGGAGGCCGGGGCGACGACGCCGGTGCCGCTGCCGCTGCTCCAGGACGTGGTGGACTCGGCGAAGGAGTGCCCGGGGGACTGCATCCACGTGCGGCGGGTCCGGGACCGCGTCGAGGTGTACGGCCCCGACGCGGAGTGACGGCTCAGGCGCCGCGCGCCTCGGGGCCGGCGGAGCGGACGAAGGCGCCGCCCTTCCAGTCCCAGGCGACCTGCTCCTTCTCGTCGGGGCAGCAGCTGGGGACGTCGGGGGACGAGTAGCCGAGCAGGGTGGCGCGGACGGTGCCGTCGCGGACGGTCAGGCCGGTGACGCTGCGCTGGTCGCCCGGTTCGACGAGGGTGGCCACCACGCGCGCGGTGCCGTCGCGGCCGCCGGTGAGGACGTAGAGCCCGGCGGGCGGGGTTCCGGATCCGGCTTCGCAGTGTACGACCGCAACGGTCTCGGGCTTCCCGTCGCCGTCGAGGTCTCCGGTGGCCCGCTGGGCGACCTTGTGGGGCGCGCCGCCGCATCGGATCGGGTAGGCGGCCGTGCCGGCGTCCGGGGCCGGGGCGGAGGCGGTGGCTCCGGAGGCGGCCCGGGCGGCGGGTGAGCCGGCCTCGGCGGGGCGGGGCGAGAGGAGCCCGGCGAGGGCGACGACCGCGGCGGTGGCGGTGGCGACGGCCAGCCAGTGCGCCGGCCGGGTGTGGGTGTGTGCGAGGTCCACGAGGTCCGGGGCGGCGGAGGGCTGCACGCGAGACGTCTCCTGTGAGGGTCGTGCCGAGGGGTTGCGGGCATCGTGCCACACGTCACAGGGCGGCGGAACCTCCGGGGTGCCGCGGGACCCGGGCGGGTGGGCGCGGATGCGGCGGCGCCGCCGTCCGGTCTCCCCGGGCGGGGAGGGTCGGGCGGCGGCGCCGTCGGGTTTCTGCCGGGGTGTCAGCCCTTGTTGGGGCCTTCGTAGTCGTCACCGTAGGCGCCCTTGGCGGGGCGGCGGCGGCGCATCGGGGGCTCGACGCCGTCCGCGAGGCGGCGGGCGGTGACGAGGAAGCCGGTGTGGCCGATCATGCGGTGGTCGGGGCGGACCGCGAGGCCCTCGACGTGCCAGTTCCGGATCATGGATTCCCAGGGCTGCGGTTCGGCGTAGCAGCCGATCTCGCGGATGGACTCCACGGTGCGGGCGAGCTGGGTGGTGGTGGCCACGTAGCAGCAGAGGATGCCGCCGGGCACCAGCGACTTGGAGACGGCCTCCAGGCACTCCCAGGGGGCGAGCATGTCGAGGATGACCCGGTCGACGTCGGTGTCCGTCAGGTTGTCCTGGAGGTCGCCGACGGTGAGCTGCCAGGCCGGGTGGGGGCCGCCGAAGTAGCGTTCGACGTTGCCCTTGGCGATCTCGGCGAAGTCTTCGCGGCGCTCGTAGGAGTGCAGCATGCCGCTGTCGCCGATGGCGCGGAGCAGGAAGCTGCTGAGCGAGCCGGAACCCACGCCGGCCTCCACGACGCGCGCGCCGGGGAAGATGTCGGCGAAGGCGAGGATCTGTCCCGCGTCCTTCGGGTAGACCACGGCGGCGCCGCGGGGCATGGACAGGACGTAGTCGGGGAGCAGGGGGCGCAGCGCGAGGTAGGCGACGTTTCCGGTGGTGCGGACAACGCTGCCCTCGGGAGCGCCGATCAGCTCGTCGTGGGGGAAGGAACCCTTGTGGGTGTGGAAGTTCTTTCCCTCTTCGAGCGTGAACGTGTAGTGGCGGCCCTTGGGGTCGGTCAGCTGAACCTGGTCCCCGACCTTGAAGGGCCCGCGCCTGCGGGCGGCACCGGTCGGTTCGGACATGTGACCAGAGTACCGGTGTTACGAGGAGGGTCGTGCCATGGCTTTGACGAAGGCGCGCTCCACGTCGGTGGTGGCGAGGACGCCGTAGATCTCGCCGGTCTCCTCGACGACCAGGTACTCGGTGGCGGGGGTGGTGCGGAGGTGGTCGAGGAGGGGCTGGCCGGTGAGTTCGGCGGGGACCCGCATGCCGTCGGTGAGGTCCTGGGCGAGGGTGGAGACGGCGACCCAGGGGCGGCGGTGCTGGGGGACGGCGGCGAGGGCGCTCTCGCGGACGATGCCGGTGGGCTCGCCGGCGCCGTCGACGACGACGAGGCCGCGGGCGCCGGCCTCGTTGGCGCGGCGGAGGGCTTCGGAGAGGGGGGTGTCGGGTGCGACGGGGACGGCGCGGCGGGTGAGGGTGCGGGCGCGGAGCTCGGGGAGGTGCTCGCGCAGGCGGGCCATGCGGAGGCTGTTGCCGGCGCCGGTCCAGATGATGGCGGCGAGGATGGCCGCGAGGAGGGCGTCGGTGACGGTGGTGAAGCCGCCGATGTCGGCGGTGGAGTTGCCGAGCCAGCCGGTGCGGGTGAGGAGGGGGAGGCCGATGAGGACGGTGACGGCGAGGGCGCGGCCGACCCAGGCGGCGGCGATGGTGCCGGTCATCGGCTTGCCGGTGATCTTCCAGACGATCGCGCGGAGCATCCGGCCGCCGTCGAGGGGGAGGCCGGGCAGGAGGTTGAAGGCCGCGACGATGAGGTTGGAGATCATCAGGCCGGCGAGGAGGACGCCGGGGACGGTGCCGGGGGTGACGGCGAGCATGGCGAGGTAGAAGACGCCGGCGAGGACGAGGGAGAGGAGGGGGCCGACGAAGGCGAGGACGAATTCGCGGCCGGG
The DNA here is from genome assembly GCF_014650175.1 of Streptomyces termitum. Classification (GTDB taxonomy): domain Bacteria; phylum Actinomycetota; class Actinomycetes; order Streptomycetales; family Streptomycetaceae; genus Streptomyces; species Streptomyces termitum. Next base: position 152,066 of record NZ_BMUL01000005.1, on the reverse strand, counting down.
GGTCTCGGTCTCCTTCTCGATCTCGGAGACGCCGCCGAAGAACTGGAGCTGGATGCGCCGGACGGGGAGCTTGAAGCGGAGGGCGGCGATGGTGTGGGCGAGTTCGTGGACGAGGACGGAGGCGTAGAAGGCGACCGCGAAGAAGAGGGAGACGAGGTAGCGGGCCGCGCCGAGTTCGGGCAGGACCCGTTCGATCTGGTCGCCGAAGACCCAGGTGATGAGCGCGGCGACGAGGAACCAGCTGGGGGCGACGTAGACGGGCACGCCGAAGGGCCGGCCCATGAGGATCCCGCCGCCGGGTTCCTTGGCGCGCTGCGGCTTGGGCTCGTCCTGGTTCACGGGTTCCTCTCGTCGCCGGGGGCGACCGCGCCGCTGCGTCACGGATCGATCATGCTGCGCGACGGGTCATGTCCCGATGGTATGCGGATCACTGTCGGTGGCGGGTCGTAGGGTCGGTGTCATGAGTACGAGCGAGCGGCTCCCGCAGGGACCCCGGGCACCCATGTCGTTGTCGCCGTCGCGGGCGAGCGATTTCATGCAGTGCCCCTTGTTGTACCGGTTCCGGGTGATCGACCGGCTGCCGGAGAAGCCGAGCGAGGCGGCGACGCGGGGCACGCTGGTGCACGCGGTCCTGGAGCGCCTCTTCGACGATCCGGCGGCGGAGCGGACGGTGCCGCGGGCGAAGTCGATGGTGCCGGGGCAGTGGGAGCGGCTGCTGGAGTCGCGGCCGGAGTTGGGCGAGCTGTTCGCGGACGATCCGGCGGGCGAGCGGCTGGGGCGGTGGCTGGCGGAGGCGGAGTCGCTGGTGGAGCGCTGGTTCACGCTGGAGGATCCGTCGCGTCTGGAGCCGGCCGAGCGCGAGTTGTTCGTGGAGGCGGAGCTGGATTCGGGGCTGCGGTTGCGCGGGGTGATCGACCGGGTGGACGTGGCGCCGTCGGGCGAGGTGCGGATCGTCGACTACAAGACGGGGAAGGCGCCGCGGCCGGAGTACAGCGAGGGCGCGCTGTTCCAGATGACGTTCTACGCGCTGGTGGTGTGGCGGCTGAAGGGGGTGGTGCCGCGCCGGCTCCAGCTGGTCTACCTGGGCAGTGGGGACGTGCTGACGTACGACCCGGTGGAGGCGGACCTGCGGCGGGTGGAGCGGAAGCTGCTCGCGCTGTGGGACGCGATCCGGACGGCGACGGAGACGGGTGACTGGCGGCCCCGGCCGACGAAGCTGTGCGGCTGGTGCGACCACCAGGCGGTGTGTCCGGAGTTCGGGGGGACTCCCCCAACGTATCCGCTGGAGATCGTTTCCGCGCGCCCGCCGGAGTCGGGCGAATCGGGGCAGGGCAGAATGGGCGGGGACCGGACCGCCTCGTGAAGGAGCCCTTGTGACGATTCGCGTCCTGCTGGTGGACGATCAGCCGCTGCTGCGTACCGGTTTCCGGATGATTCTGGAGGCGGAGCAGGACATCGCGGTGGTCGGTGAGGCCGGTGACGGGCTACAGGCGCTGGACCAGGTGCGGGCGCTCCAGCCGGACGTGGTGCTGATGGACATCCGGATGCCGCGGATGGACGGGGTGGAGGCGACCCGGCAGATCACCGGGCCGGGTCGGGACGGGCCGGCGAAGGTGCTGGTGCTGACCACCTTCGATCTGGACGAGTACGTGGTGGAGGCGCTGCGCGCGGGGGCGAGCGGCTTCCTGCTGAAGGACGCCCCGGCGGTGGAGCTGGTGCAGGCGATCCGGGTGGTGGCGGCGGGCGAGGCGATGCTGGCCCCGTCGATCACGCGGCGGCTGCTGGACAAGTACTCGGCGCATCTGCCGACGGGCGAGGAGCAGGTGCCGGACGCGCTGGCGCGGCTGACCGACCGCGAGGTGGAGGTGCTGAAGCTGGTGGCGCGCGGCTTGTCGAACGCGGAGATCGCGGCGGATCTGTTCGTCAGCGAGACGACGGTGAAGACGCACGTGGGCCATGTGCTGACGAAGCTGGGGCTGCGCGACCGGGTGCAGGCGGCGGTGTACGCGTACGAGAGCGGTCTGGTGCGGCCGGGGGGCAACGGCCAGTAGCCGGTCGGCGGCATGGGGAAGGGCCCGGCGCGGGTGCGCCGGGCCCTTCCCCTTATTTCTCCCCCCGGTGGCGGGTGCCGTTCCGGGTCAGGCGGTGGAGGCCCGGCTCAGCTCCCACAGGAGCAGGTCGGAGGAGGTGGTGAGGGCGTAGTCGACGCCGTTGATGTCGTCGCGGGCGGCGACGTACTGCTTGCCCTGCCAGAGGGGCAGGACGGGGACGTCCTGGGCGACGATCTTCTGGATCTGCCGGTAGACGGGGGTGGCGGCGGCGCGGTCGGCCTGGCGGCGGGACTGCGGCAGGAGGTGGTCGCGGACGGCGGCGTTGACGTAGGGGGTGCCGAGGAAGTTGTCGGCGTCGAGGAAGGGGGCGATGTAGTTGTCGGGGTCCGGGTAGTCGGGGAACCAGCCGAGGCCGTAGACGGCGTAGTCGCCGCGCTTCTGGGCGGGGCGGAACTCGGACCAGCCGGTGCCCTTGACGGTGACGTCGAAGAGTTCGCTCGCGATGAGCTGGTTCTTCAGCGTCTCGAACTCCTGGGCGGTCTCGGTGCCGTAGTGGTCGGTGGTGTAGTTGAGGGTGAGCTTGACCGGGGTCTTGACGTCCGCCTTGCGCAGGAGGGCGGCGGCGCGGTCGCGGTCGCCGTCGCCGTACTCCTCGTAGAAGGGGGTGCTGTGGCCGGAGACACTGGAGGGGATCAGCGAGTAGAGGGGTTCGGCGGTGGGGCCGTAGACCCGGTTGACGAGGGCGCCGCGGTCGATGACGGCGGCCATGGCCTGGCGGACGGCCTTCTCCTGGACGGTGGGGGCCTTGGTGTTGAAGCCGAGGTAGCGGATCTCCAGGCCGGGGACCTCGGCGACGCGGATGCCGGTCTTCGGGTTCTCGGTGAGGTCGCGGACCTGCTGCTGGGAGAGGGAGCGGGCCATCATGTCGATGTCCTTGCTCTCCAGGGCCTTGCCCATGGCGCCGGCGTCGGCGTAGGCGCGGAGTTCGACCTTGTCGTTCTGGGGGTCGATGTCGCCCTTGTAGCGGGGGTTGCGGGTGAAGACGAAGCGGGTGGCCTGGTCGCCGTCGTGCTGGGCGGTGAGGGTGTACGGGCCGGAGCCGTCGACCTGGAAGCCCTCGCGGAGCTTGTCGGGGGCGTACTTGTCCTTGTCGAGGATGCCCGCGACGGGGGTGGAGAGCTTGTACGGGAAGGTGGCGTCGGGCGCGTTGAGGTGGAAGACGATCTCGCGGTCGCCCTTGGTCTCGACGGTGTCGACGGTCGAGAGGAGGGCGGCGGCTCCGTTGTCGGCGTCGATCTTCCGGACCCGGTCGATGGAGTACTTGACGTCCTCGGCGGTGAGCGGGGCGCCGTCGGCGAAGGTGAGGCCGGGGCGCAGGACGCAGCGGTAGCTCTCGCTGGCGGTGTCGGAGAAGGCGCAGTTCTCGGCGGCCTCGGGGACGGGCTGGCCGCCGCCGCGGGGCACGTGGAGCAGGGTCTGGACGGTCTGGCGCAGGATGTTCCAGGTGCCGGTGTCGTAGGCGAAGGCCGGGTCGAGCGGGGCGGGCGCGTCCCCGGTGGCGACGAACTGGTCGGTGGTCCCGACGACGATGGCTCTGCTGTCCTCCCCGGTGCCGCAGGCGGCGAGGAGGGGGGCGAGCAGTCCGGCCACGGCCGGCAGCACCAAGGTCTTGCGGTTCATCAAGGGACGTTCTCCTCAGCCGGCCTGGGGTGCAGCGGTCACGGCACTCCGCCGCGGTCCGCCCGGTCGGGGCGGGAGCGATCGGGCCGGAGTTGCGATCGTCCTGGGGTTTCCCGGCGGCAGGGGTGTGCGCCGGTGCACCGGTGGGGGCGGTGGAGTCCTCGCGAAAGGTTAGTGCGCGGGGCCGGTCCGGCCGGACGGGGCGGCGCGGGAGGGATGAGCGCAGAGTGATCATGAATGCGCCGGTTTCGATATTCATGCACCCGAATGCGGGGACAGGAGGGTACGAAACGGGTCGGAAGGTGCGCCGGATCTTCGTGTTCCGGGCGGGAAACGGCGACGGGCCACTCACCGGCGAGCACGCTGGGTGAGCAAGCTCACGTGCTCGCCCTCTGGTGGGCGGCCCGGATCGGTCGCGCGGGAGGGTCGGGAAAGGGCCCCGGGGCACTCGGCCGAGGGGGGCCGGGGGCCCGGAGGAGGCGCCCGGGGGCTCAGCCGGAGACGAGGGTCCGCAGGAAGGGGACGTCGACCTCTTCGAGGGAGCGGACCACGACCCGGCCGGGCAGCGGCGGGATCGGCGCCACGGAGGGCACGGCGACGACCCGGCAGCCGGCCGCCTCGGCGGCGGCGACGCCGGTCGCGGTGTCCTCGATGACGGCGCACAGGGCCGGGTCGGCGCCGACGCCGCGCGCGGCGGTCAGGTACGGCTCGGGGTGCGGCTTGGTCCGGACGACCTCGTCGCCGGCGACGGTGAGGTGGAAGCGGTCGCGGCCGACGGACTCCAGGACCCGGTCGATGATCCGCCGGTGGGAGGCGGAGACGAGGGCGGTGGGGATGGAGTGGCGGGCGAGGTCGGCGAGGAGGCGCTCGGCGCCGGGCATGAGCGGCACGCCCCGGTCGATGCGGCGTTCGAAGCGGTCGTTGAGCAGCACGGTCAGCTCGTCGAGGGTGATGTCGGCGCCGGTGGACTCGATGAGGTAGCCCGCGCTGCGGGTCATCGGGCCGCCGACCACGACATCCCGCCACGCCTCGTCGAGCCGGTGCCCGAGGTCGGCGAAGACCTCGACCTCGGCGTCCCACCAGAAGCCCTCCGTGTCGACGAGGGTCCCGTCCATGTCGAGGAAGACCGCCTGGAGGGCGGAGCTGCCGTTGGCGTGGAGCAGGGAAGCGGGGACCGTACTGGTCATCCGGCACACCTCCATGGAGGGACGAGAAGGCCGGCCCCCACTCCCCGGTACGGGGAGGAGGACCGGCCTGCACTGGACCGACAAGTGTACGTCTCCGGCACACCGGACGCGGGCACATATCCGCGTGCCGCAGGTCACCGTGTCGCCCGGCGGTCCCGGACGCCACCGGAGCCCCGGGCCGGAGGCCGAGGTCCGGGGCCGGACGCCGTCACCGGGGCCGGGCGCCGTCAGCGGAGCCCCGGGCGGGCGACCTCAGCGGGCGTTGAAGTACTTCGCCTCGGGGTGGTGGAGGACGATGGCGTCGGTGGACTGCTCCGGGTGGAGCTGGAACTCCTCGGAGAGGTGGACGCCGATCCGCTCGGGCCGCAGCAGTTCCGCGATCTTGGCGCGGTCCTCCAGGTCGGGGCAGGCCCCGTAGCCCAGCGAGAAGCGGGCGCCCCGGTACTTGAGCGCGAACATGTCCTCGACGGCCTCCGGGTCCTCGCCGCCGAAGCCCAGCTCGGCGCGGACGCGCGCGTGCCAGTACTCGGCGAGGGCCTCGGCGAGCTGCACGGACAGGCCGTGGAGTTCGAGGTAGTCGCGGTAGGAGTCGGCGGCGAAGAGTTCGGCGGTGGCCTCGCCGATCTTGGAGCCGACGGTGACGACCTGGAGGCCGACGACGTCGGTCTCGCCGGACTCCTCGGGGCGGAAGAAGTCCGCGAGGCAGAGGCGGCGGCCCCGGCGCTGGCGCGGGAAGGTGAAGCGGGTCCGCTCGTTGCCGGAGTCGTCCAGGATGATCAGGTCGTCGCCCTTGGAGACGCAGGGGAAGTAGCCGTGGACGACGGCCGCCTCCAGCAGGTTCTCGGTGTGCAGCCGCTCCAGCCAGCCGCGCAGCCGGGGCCGGCCCTCCGTCTCGACGAGCTCCTCGTAGGTCGGGCCGTCGCCGGTGCGGTTCTGCTTGAGGCCCCACTGGCCCTTGAAGAGGGCGCCCTCGTCGAGCCAGGAGGCGTAGTCCTTGAGCGGGATGCCCTTGACGACCCGGGTGCCCCAGAACGGCGGGGTGGGGACGGGGTTGTCGGTGGCGGTGTCGGAGCGGCCGCCGGGCTCGGGCTCCTCGACCTGGAGGGCGGCGGCGCCCTTGGCGACGCGGCGCTGCTTCAGTTCGGGAAGTACGGCTCCGGGGACGCCGCGCTTGACGGCGNTCTCGTGGAGGTCCTGTTCGACGTAGGCCCGGGTCAGGGCGGCGCCGCCGAGGATGACCGGGTACTTCGCGGCCAGCTCGCGCTGGTTGAGCTCCTCCAGGTTCTCCTTCATGATCACCGTGGACTTCACCAGCAGACCCGACATGCCGATGACGTCGGCCCGGTGCTCCTCGGCCGCCTCCAGGATCGCGGACACCGGCTGCTTGATGCCGATGTTCACCACGTTGTAGCCGTTGTTGGACAGGATGATGTCCACCAGGTTCTTGCCGATGTCGTGGACGTCGCCGCGGACGGTCGCGAGCACGATCGTGCCCTTGCCGTCCGCGTCCGACTTCTCCATGTGCGGCTCCAGGTGCGCCACCGCGGTCTTCATCACCTCGGCCGACTGGAGCACGAACGGCAGCTGCATCTGCCCCGAACCGAACAGCTCACCGACCGTCTTCATCCCGTCGAGGAGCGTGTTGTTGACGATGTCGAGGGCCGGGGTGGTGGTCAGGGCCTCGTCGAGGTCGGCCTCCAGGCCGTTCTTCTCGCCGTCGATGATCCGCCGCTTGAGCCGCTCCTCCAGGGGCAGCGCCGCCAGCTCCTCGGCCTTGCCCGCCTTGAGGGACTTGGTCGTGGCGCCCTCGAAGAGGGCCATCAGCTTCTGGAGCGGGTCGTAGCCCTCGCGCCGCCGGTCGTGGATGAGGTCGAGGGCGGTGGTGACCTGCTCCTCGTCGAAGCGGGCGATGGGGAGGATCTTGGAGGCGTGGACGATCGCGGAGTCGAGGCCCGCCTTCACGCACTCGTCGAGGAAGACCGAGTTCAGCAGGATGCGGGCGGCCGGGTTGAGGCCGAAGGAGATGTTCGACAGGCCGAGCGTCGTCTGCACCTCGGGATGCCGGCGCTTCAGCTCGCGGATCGCCTCGATGGTGGCGACGCCGTCCTTGCGCGACTCCTCCTGACCGGTGCAGATCGTGAAGGTCAGCGTGTCGATGAGGATGTCCGACTCGCGGATCCCCCAGTTGCCGGTGAGGTCGTCGATGATCCGCTCGGCGATCTCGACCTTCTTCTCCGCGGTACGGGCCTGGCCCTCCTCGTCGATCGTGAGGGCGATGAGGGCGGCGCCGTGCTCCTGGGCCAGTGCGGTGACCTTGGCGAAGCGGGAGTCGGGCCCGTCGCCGTCCTCGTAGTTCACCGAGTTCAGGACGGCGCGCCCGCCGAGCTTCTCCAGACCGGCCCGCAGGACGGGCACCTCGGTCGAGTCCAGCACGATCGGCAGCGTCGAGGCGGTCGCGAACCGCCCCGCCAACTCCTCCATGTCCGCGACGCCGTCACGGCCCACGTAGTCCACGCACAGGTCCAGCATGTGCGCGCCCTCGCGGATCTGGTCCCGCGCCATCTCCACGCAGTCGTCCCACCGGCCCTCCAGCATGGCCTCGCGGAACTTCTTCGAACCGTTCGCGTTCGTCCGCTCCCCGATCGCCAGGTACGAGGTGTCCTGCCGGAACGGGACGGTCTGGTAGAGGGAGGCGGCGCCCGGCTCGGGGCGGGGCTCGCGGACGGCGGGCGTGAGGTCCTTGACCCGCTCGACGACCTGGCGCAGGTGCTCGGGGGTCGTACCGCAGCAGCCGCCGACGAGGGAGAGGCCGTAGTCGCGGACGAAGTTCTCCTGGGCGTCGGCGAGTTCGGCCGGGGAGAGCGGGTAGTGGGCGCCGTCGGAGGTGAGGACGGGCAGGCCCGCGTTGGGCATCACCGACAGCGGGACGCGGGAGTGGCGGGCGAGGTAGCGCAGGTGCTCGCTCATCTCGGCCGGGCCGGTGGCGCAGTTCAGGCCGATCATGTCGATGCCCAGCGGCTCCAGCGCCGTCAGGGCCGCGCCGATCTCCGAACCGAGCAGCATCGTGCCGGTGGTCTCCACCGTGACGGAGACGATGAGCGGCACGTCCGCGCCGAGGGCTTCGAGGGCGCGGCGGGCGCCGATGACCGACGCCTTCGTCTGGAGCAGGTCCTGGGTGGTCTCGACGATCAGGGCGTCGGCGCCGCCGGTGAGGAGCCCCTCGGCGTTCTGCTGGTAGGCGTCGCGCAGGACCGTGTACGGGGCGTGGCCGAGGGTCGGCAGCTTGGTGCCGGGGCCGATGGAGCCGAGGACCCAGCGCTGGCGGCCGTCGGCGGCGGTGAACTCGTCGGCGACCTCGCGGGCGACGCGGGCGCCGGCCTCGGAGAGCTCGTGGACCCGGTGGGCGATGTCGTACTCGCCCAGGGCGGCGTGGTTGGCGCCGAAGGTGTTGGTCTCGACGCAGTCCACGCCCGCGGCGAAGTACTCGCGGTGGACGGAGGCGACGATGTCGGGCCGGGTCAGGCTGAGGATCTCGTTGCAGCCTTCGAGGTTCTCGAAGTCCTCAAGGGTGGGGTCCTGGGCCTGGAGCATGGTTCCCATGGCTCCGTCGGCGACGACGACACGGGTGGCGAGTGCCTCGCGGAGCGCGGCGGCGCGGCTCCGGCTGTCGGCGGAGGCGGACGGGGACGGCGACGAGGCCATGAAGGGACTCCCTGGGATGCGACGGCTGTCGGCTTTGCGCCCTGGGCACAGGGTGCACGGGGCCAGAGTAACCGGGGTTCGGCCGGGGTGGACACGGCGTCCCACGGGACGGACGGCATCCTGGGTGCGGGTACTCCCGGTACGGCCCCTTCTTCGACGACACTGTCAGATGCGAGGCAAGGTCGGCATCGACCGATAGTGTTCAGCATTGTCGAACAGCGGTATGCGTGCGAGGGCACGAGGGAGAAGGACCGGGCGATGGCGAAGAACATCCAGTCGCTTGAACGGGCGGCGGCCATGCTGCGACTGCTCGCGGGCGGCGAGCGCCGGCTGGGCCTGTCCGACATCGCGTCGTCACTGGGGCTCGCCAAGGGGACCGCCCACGGCATCCTGCGCACCCTCCAGGCGGAGGGCTTCGTGGAGCAGGACGCGCCCTCGGGGCGGTACCAGCTGGGGGCCGAGCTGCTGCGGCTGGGCAACAGCTACCTGGACGTGCACGAGCTGCGGGCGCGGGCCCTGGTGTGGACGGACGACCTGGCGCGGTCCAGCGGCGAGAGCGTGCACCTGGGGGTGCTGCACCAGCGGGGCGTGCTGATCGTGCACCACGTCTTCCGCCCGGACGACAGCCGCCAGGTGCTGGAGGTGGGGGCGATGCAGCCGCTGCACTCCACGGCCCTGGGCAAGGTGCTGTCGGCGTACGACCCGGTGGCGCACAGCGAGGCCCTGGAGGTGGAGCGCGAGCCGTTCACACCCCGGACGGTGACGGGGCTCGGCGACTTCGAGTCGCTGCTCGACCTGACCCGGGCGCGCGGCTGGGCGGCGGACGTGGAGGAGACCTGGGAGGGCGTGGCGTCGGTGGCGGCGCCGATCCACGACCGGCGGCGGATGCCGGTCGGCGCGGTGGCGGTGACGGGCGCGGTGGAGCGGCTGTGCCCGGCCGGGGAGCTGCGGCCGGAGCTGGTGGCGGCGGTGCGGGACTGCGCGCGGGCGGTCTCCCGCGACCTGGGGGCGGGCCGCTTCTGACTCCGCGCGGGGCCGTACGAGCCCTCGCGCGCAGGACCCGCGCGCCCTCCCGCGCACAGAGGCGGGCACCCCCGCGCGCAGGACCGGCGCGCCCGCGCGCCCCGGCCCGCCGCGCCTCCGCGAGCACGGTCGGTGAGTCGCCCCGTACCAGCGAGAACCCGTCGGTAACGATCCCGTCATCGGCGGGTTTTTCGTTTCCCGGACCCTTGACGCACGGTGAACCCCGGGGCAAAACTTCCGTTCATCGGTCGGCATTGCCGAACACTTAACGGCATTACGCGCTAGAGTGTGGCAGTGCCCAGGGCCGTGGACGCCCTCACACGAGGGCGCGGACCACCCGGACGAACCGGGAATCCGCCTTCCCCTGGACGAAGGACAAAGGAGTCGCGGGTGTCCAGCTCCGACATCTTCCTCGGCGAGACCATCGGTACCGCCGTACTCATTCTTCTCGGCGGCGGCGTCTGTGCCGCCGTGACGCTCAAGAGCTCCAAGGCCCGCGGCGCGGGCTGGCTGGCGATCACCTTCGGGTGGGGCTTCGCCGTCATGACGGCGGTCTACATGACCGCTTCCCTCTCCGGCGCCCATCTGAACCCCGCCGTCACCCTCGGCATCGCGATCAAGGACGGCTCCTTCGGCGACGTCCCGGTCTACCTCGCCGGCCAGCTGCTCGGCGCGATGATCGGCGCCGCGCTCGTCTGGGTCGCCTACTACGGCCAGTTCCGGGCCCACCTCACCGACCCGGAGACCATCGGCGACAAGCCGATCGAGGGCCCCGGCCCGGTCCTCGGGATCTTCTCCACCGGCCCCGAGATCCGGAACACCTGGCAGAACCTCGCCACCGAGATCATCGGCACCGTCGTCCTGGTCCTGGCCGTGCTCACGCAGGGCCTCAACGACAGCGGCAAGGGCCTCGGCCCGCTCGGCGCCCTCATCACGGCCTTCGTCGTGGTCTCCATCGGCCTCTCGCTCGGCGGCCCGACCGGCTACGCGATCAACCCGGCGCGCGACCTCGGCCCGCGTATCGTGCACGCACTGCTGCCCCTCCCGAACAAGGGCGGCTCCGACTGGGGCTACGCCTGGATCCCGATCGCCGGCCCGCTGGTCGGCGGCGCCCTCGCCGCGGGTATCTACAACCTCGCGTTCGCCTGAGCCGTACGGGCCCGCCACCGGGGCCCCGAGCCGTCCCTCCCCGCCTTCCCTTGGAGCACACCGTGACCGACGCCCACACCGCCGGCCCCTTCATCGCCGCCATCGACCAGGGCACCACCTCGTCCCGCTGCATCGTCTTCGACAAGGACGGCCGGATCGTCTCGGTCGACCAGAAGGAGCACGAGCAGATCTTCCCGAAGCCGGGCTGGGTCGAGCACGACGCCACCGAGATCTGGACCAACGTCCAGGAGGTCGTCGCCGGCGCCATCGTCAAGGCCGGCATCACCGCCGCCGACGTCAAGGCCATCGGCATCACCAACCAGCGCGAGACCACGCTGATGTGGGACAAGAACACCGGCGAGCCCGTGCACAACGCGCTCGTCTGGCAGGACACCCGCACCGACGCCCTCTGCAAGGAGCTCGGCCGCAACGTCGGCCAGGACCGCTTCCGCCGCGAGACCGGCCTCCCGCTCGCCTCCTACTTCTCCGGCCCGAAGGTCCGCTGGCTCCTCGACAACATCGAGGGCCTGCGCGAGCGCGCCGAGCGCGGCGACATCCTCTTCGGCACCATGGACTCCTGGGTCATCTGGAACCTCACCGGCGGCACCGCGGGCGGCGTCCACGTCACCGACGTCACCAACGCCTCCCGCACCCTCCTGATGAACCTCCACGAGATGGCCTGGGACGAGCGCATCCTTCAGTCGCTGGACATCCCGGCCGCCGTCCTCCCCGAGATCCGCTCCTCCGCCGAGGTGTACGGCACGGTCCGCGGCGGCATCCTCGACGGCGTCCCGGTCGCCTCCGCCCTCGGCGACCAGCAGGCCGCCCTCTTCGGCCAGACCTGCTTCGCCGAGGGCGAGGCCAAGTCGACGTACGGCACCGGCACCTTCATGCTGATGAACACCGGCGACAAGATCATCAACTCCTACAGCGGGCTGCTGACCACCGTCGGCTACCAGATCGGCGAGCAGAAGCCGGTCTACGCGCTGGAGGGCTCCATCGCCGTCACCGGCTCGCTCGTCCAGTGGATGCGCGACCAGATGGGCCTGATCAAGTCCGCCGCCGAGATCGAGACCCTCGCCTCCTCCGTCGAGGACAACGGCGGCGCCTACTTCGTCCCCGCCTTCTCCGGCCTCTTCGCCCCGTACTGGCGCTCCGACGCCCGCGGCGTGATCGCCGGCCTCACCCGGTACGTCACCAAGGCGCACATCGCCCGTGCCGTCCTGGAGGCCACCGCCTGGCAGACCCGCGAGATCACCGACGCCATGACGAAGGACTCCGGCGTCGAGCTGACCGCGCTCAAGGTCGACGGCGGCATGACCTCCAACAACCTGCTGATGCAGACCCTCTCGGACTTCCTGGACGCGCCCGTGGTGCGCCCCATGGTCGCCGAGACCACCTGCCTCGGTGCCGCCTACGCCGCCGGCCTCGCCGTCGGCTTCTGGCCCGACACCGACGCCCTGCGCGCCAACTGGCGCCGTGCGGCCGAGTGGACGCCCCGCATGGACGCCGGCAAGCGCGACAGCGAGTACAAGAGCTGGCTCAAGGCCGTGGAGCGCTCCATGGGCTGGCTCGAAGAAGAGAAGTAGTGACGAGGAGTAGACCGAGATGACCACCCCGCAGACCGTCCCCGCCCTCGGCACCCGCCCGGCCGCGGGCTCCCTCCCGACCCGCGCCGAGACCAGAGAGCAGCTCTCCCGGGCGACGTACGACCTCCTCGTCGTCGGCGGCGGCATCCTGGGCATCTCCACCGCCTGGCACGCCGCCCAGGCCGGTCTGCGGGTGGCCCTGGTGGACGCCGGCGACTTCGCCGGCGCCACCTCCTCCGCCTCCTCCAAGCTCCTCCACGGCGGCCTGCGCTACCTGCAGACCGGCGCGGTCAAGCTGGTCGCCGAGAACCACTTCGAGCGGCGCGCCGTCTCCCGCCAGGTCGCCCCGCACCTGGCCAACCCGCTCACCTTCTACCTGCCCGTCTACAAGGGCGGCCCGCACGGCGCCGCCAAGCTGGGCGCCGGGGTCTTCGCGTACTCCGCCCTCTCCGCCTTCGGCGACGGCGTCGGCCACCTCCTCTCCCCCGCCCGCGCGGCCCAGGACGTGCCCGAGCTGCGCACCGAGAACCTCAAGGCGGTCGCCGTCTACGGCGACGACCAGATGAACGACGCCCGGATGGCGCTCATGACGGTCCGCGCGGCCGTCGACGCCGGCGCCGTCGTCCTCAACCACGCCGAGGTCACCGGCCTGCGCTTCACCCGGGGCCGGGTCACCGGCGCCGAGCTGCGCGACCGGACCGACGGCACCGAGTTCGGCACCACCGCCCGGCTCGTCCTCAACGCCACCGGCCCCTGGGTCGACCACCTGCGGAAGATGGAGGACCCGAACGCGGCCCCCTCCATCCGCCTCTCCAAGGGCGCCCACCTGGTCCTGAAGCGGACCTCCCCGTGGAAGGCCGCGCTCGCCACCCCGATCGACAAGTACCGGATCACCTTCGCCCTCCCCTGGGAGGACATGCTCCTGCTCGGCACCACCGACGAGGAGTACGAGGGCGACCCGGGCGAGGTCGCGGTCACCGAGAAGGACACCGCCCAGATCCTGGACGAGGCCGCCTTCTCCGTCCGCGACCAGCAGCTCTCGCGCGACCTGATCACGTACTCCTTCGCGGGCCTGCGGGTGCTCCCCGGCGGCCCCGGCGACACCTCCAAGGCCAAGCGCGAGACCGTCGTCACCGAGGGCCGCGGCGGGATGCTGTCGGTGGCCGGCGGCAAGTGGACCACCTTCCGGCACATCGGCCGCACCGTCATGAAGAAGCTGGAGTCGCTGCCGGGCCACCCGCTCGGCGAGGACCACGAGCCGGTCTCCGCGCTCCCCAAGCGGCTCCCGCTGCCCGGCGTCGCCAACCCGAACGCGGTCGCCCACCGCCTCCTCGTCGACGGCCCGGCCCCCGGCCCCCGGATGGCCGCCGACACCGCCCGGCACCTCGCCACCCACTACGGCTCGCTCTCCTTCGACATCGCGCGCATGGCGAACGAGAACCCCGAGCTGGCCCGCCGGATACACCCGGACGCGCCGGAGATCTGGGCCCAGGTCGCCTACGCCCGCGACCACGAATGGGCCGAGACCGCCGACGACGTGCTGCGCCGCCGCACCACCCTGACCATCCGCGGCCTCGCCACCGACGAGGTCCGCGCCGGGGTCGAGGCGATGCTGCGCGCCGAGTAGCCGCGCACGCGCGCGGGGCCGGGCGCCCCGGGTCCACCGCGCACGCGCGCGAGGGGCGGCCCTTCCCGCACGGGGGCCGCCCCTCGCGCGCGTGCCGCACGGGGCCGGGGACGGCGGCCTCGCGCGCGTGCCACACGCCCGCCACACCGCCGCAACACCGGACGAGCACAGTTGAACCATGAAATTCCAGGTGCTCTCGATCGTCCCCCACTCCCCGCACCCGCTCACCGGTGAACTCCCCAGCGCCGCCGACCGGCTGGAGCAGGTGGTGGAGCTCGGCGCCGAGGCCGAGCGGCTCGGCTTCGACGCGTACGCGATCGGCGAGCGGCACGCCGGGCCGTTCCTCTCCTCCGCGCCCACCGTGCTCCTCGCCGCCCTCGCCGCCCGCACCTCCCGCATCCGGCTGCTCACCGGCGTCACCGTGGTCGCGATCCTCGACCCGGTCCGGGTCGCCGAGGACTACGCGACCCTGGACCAGCTCTCCCGGGGACGGCTCGAACTCGTCGTCGGCAAGGGCGCGGAGGCCGGCCACTTCGACCTCTTCGGCCTCGACGAGAGCCGGCAGTGGGAGCTCCAGGAGGAGCGGTACGAGCTCCTGCGCCGGCTGTGGACCGAGGAGGGCGTCGACTGGGAGGGCGCCTCGCGGCCCCCGCTGCGGGGCGTCACCACGATCCCCCGGCCGTACGCGGGCCCGCCGCGGATCTGGCACGGCTCGGCGACCAGCCTCCGCTCCCCCGAACTCGCCGCCCGGCACGGCGACCCCCTCTTCACCGCCAACGCGATCCAGCCGCGCGAGGCGTACGCGCGGCTCATCGCCCACTACCGCGAGAAGTTCGAGGAGTACGGCCACGACCCCGCGCACGCGCGCGTGGCGGCCGGTTCCGGCGGACTGCTCGTCGCCGACACCCCCGAGCTGGCGGTGCGCCGGTACAAGGAGCTGTACGAGGCGAAGGTGGCGCAGAGCTTCCGGCCGCACCTGGCGGGCCGGACCGGGTACAACACCCCGTTCCGCACGATCGAGGAGGCCGTCGCGGACGGCCCGCAGCTGATCGGCTCCCCGGAGCAGATCGTCGAGAAGGTCCTCGACTTCCACGCCCACTACGGCCACGACCTCCAGTCCGTCACCGTGGACGGCTTCGGGCAGTCGACCGCCGAGCAGGCCGAGACGCTCCAGCGGTTCGCGGAGGAGATCGCGCCGGTGCTCAGGAAGGAGGCGCCGAGCACTTTGTGGGAGTCGTGAGCGGTCCGTGTGCGCGGGCCGGTTCATGGGTAGCCGATCAGGGCCGCAAGGGTTTTCGGGCCTGACCGAGGGCTGCGGACGGACGACCGGAAAGCCGTAAGGTTGCTCCGTACGACACGAACTTCGAAGAAGGAGGCGCTGGGTGATCGAGCTCGAGGGGGTACCCGAGCTGATCGACCCGGTCATGGTGGCCGCGTTCGAGGGCTGGAACGACGCCGGCGACGCCGCCTCCACCGCGGTCGCTCATCTGGACCGGGAATGGAAGGGCGAGGTCTTCGCCGCGCTCGACGCTGAGGACTACTACGACTTCCAGGTCAACCGCCCGACGGTCTTCCTGGAGAACGGCGCCCGCAAGATCACCTGGCCGACGACCCGGCTCTCGGTGGTCCGGATCGGCGGCGAGAAGCCGCGCGATCTGGTGCTGGTGCGCGGCATCGAGCCGTCGATGCGCTGGCGCTCCTTCTGCAACGAACTGCTCGGCTTCGCGCACGAGCTGGGCGTGGAGATGGTGGTCATCCTGGGGGCGCTGCTCGGCGACACCCCGCACACCCGGCCGGTGCCGGTCAGCGGGGTGACCTCCGACCCGGACCTGGCGCGCACGATGGACCTGGAGGAGACCCGGTACGAGGGTCCGACCGGGATCGTCGGCATCCTCCAGGAGGCGTGCACGCACGCGGGCGTGCCGGCGGTCAGCCTGTGGGCGGCGGTCCCGCACTACGTGTCGCAGCCGCCGAACCCGAAGGCGACGCTGGCGCTGCTGAACCGGCTGGAGGACCTGATCGGGCTGCGCATCCCGCTGGGCGAGCTGCCCGAGGACGCGCGGGCGTGGCAGCTGGGCGTGGACCAGCTTGCGGCGGAGGACAGCGAGGTCGCCGAGTACGTGCAGACGCTGGAGGAGGCCCGGGACACCGCCGAGCTGCCGGAGGCGTCGGGCGAGGCGATCGCCCGCGAGTTCGAGCGCTATCTGCGGCGGCGGGAGCCGGGCACGGGGCCGGGCGCCGGTCCCGGGGTGGCGACGGAGAGCGGGGACACCTCGTACCTGCGGGACCCGGGCAGCGGCCGGGCCCGCCCCCCGAAGCCCGAGCAGGCGGAGCGCCCGGAGGCCGAGGCGGGGCCGGAGCCGGAGACAGGACCCGGGCCGGAGTCCGGGGCGGCGCCCGACACGACTCCCGAACCGGATTCCGGGCCGGAGTCCGGGGCGGCTCCAGGGCCGGATTCCGGGGCCGATCCGGAGACAGGCCCGGGGGCGGACCCCGAGGCGGGTCCCGGGACCGGATCGGGGGCCGAGGAGCGGTCCGGTGGGGCCGAGGGGTCCGACAAGGGCTGAGAGAGCGGTACGGGGAAGGGGCGGGACCGGTGGTGACCGGTCCCGCCCCTTCCTCTCGTCCCGTTCCGGGTGCCGCTAGAGGGCGACGCCGAGGAGCGCGTCCACCGTGCGGGAGACGAGGCCGGGCGCGGCCTCGTCGGCGCCACCGTCCGCCTCCTGGCGGGCGGCCCAGCGGTCGACCGCGGCGAGCGCGGCCGGAGTGCCGAGGTCGTCGGCGAGCGCCTCGCGGACCTCCTCGACGAGGGCGTCGGCGGACGGGCCGTCGGGCCGGGAGACGGCGGCGCGCCAGCGGTCGAGGCGCTCCACGGCGTCGGCGAGGACCTGGTCGGTCCACTCCCAGTCGGCGCGGTAGTGGTGGGCGAGGAGGGCGAGCCGGATGGCGGCCGGGTCGACGCCCTCGCGGCGGAGCGCGGAGACGAAGACCAGGTTGCCCCTGGACTTGGACATCTTCTCGCCGTCCAGGGCGACCATGCCGGCGTGGACGTACGCCGAGGCCATGGGGAACTCGCCGGTGAGCGCCTGGGCGTGCGAGGCGCCCATCTCGTGGTGCGGGAAGATCAGGTCGGAGCCGCCGCCCTGCACGTCGAAGCCCATGCCGAGGTGGTCGAGGGCGATGGCGACGCACTCGATGTGCCAGCCGGGGCGGCCGGGGCCGAGGCTGCCGCCGTCCCAGCTGGGCTCGCCCTCGCGGGCGGCCATCCACAGCATCGGGTCGAGCGGGTTCTTCTTGCCGGGCCGGTCGGGGTCGCCGCCGCGCTCCGCGGAGAGGTGCCGCATCAGCTCGTCGTCGTAGTGCGAGACGCCGCCGAAGTGCGGGTCGGCGTCGACGGAGAAGTAGACGTCGCCGTCGAGCTCGTAGGCGGCGCCGGAGTCACGGAGCCGTTCGACCAGCGGGATGATGGACGGTATCGACTCGACCGCGCCGACGTAGTGCCGCGGGGGCAGCATCCGCAGGGCGGTCATGTCCTCGCGGAAGAGGGAGGTCTCGCGCTCGGCGAGCGCGGTCCAGTCGACGCCGTCGCGGATCGCGCGCTCCAGGAGCGGGTCGTCCACGTCCGTCACGTTCTGGACGTAGTGCACCTGCCGCTTCGTGTCGAGCCACACGCGCTGCACGAGGTCGAACGCGTTGTAGGTCGCCGCGTGACCCATGTGGGTCGCGTCGTACGGCGTGATGCCGCAGACGTAGATACGGGCGACGGGACCGGGGGCGAGGGTCACTCGTCCACCGGTCGCGGTGTCGTGGATCCTGAGGTCGCGGCCCTTGCCGGGAAGGGCGGGGACCTCGGAAGCGGGCCAGGCATGCATGACCCGAGCGTAACCGGACAGCCGTTTCAGATACGAACCGGATCCGGAATCTTGTCCGATCGGGCACCCTTGCGGGTGGGCGAGGGGTGTGCATACCCCCCAGGGGTCCGGAGGAGCGCCGGGCGGTGTGGCCGAAACCATACGCTCCGGGACCTGTCCGGCGGGTCTTCGCGGGACAGGCCCTAGGCCGTGTCCGGCGGCCTAGACGGGCGGCCAGGGGATCGCGGGCCACTCCCCGGAGGGTTCCGGGTGCCGCCCGGAGGCCAGCAGCGCCGCCACCCGGTCCCGTACGGCGGCCACCTCGGCGTCCGTGAGCAGTTCGCCCAGCCGGGTGGCGAGGGGGCCGCCGGGGGCCAGCGTCCGGGCCAGCCCGCCGAGGACCTCCACGGCCTCGGCCGGCAGCTCCTCGCCCGCCCAGCCCCACAGCAGGGTGCGCAGCTTGTCCTCGGTGTGGAAGGAGACGCCGTGGTCGATGCCGTAGAGCCGACCGCCGGGGGCCGGGAGCAGGTGGCCGCCCTTGCGGTCGCCGTTGTTCATCACCGCGTCGAGGACGGCGAGCCGGCGCAGCGCGGGGGTGTCGGCGTGGACGAGGAGCGCGGTGCGGCCCTCCCCCACCTCAGCGGGGCCGATCGCCCGCCAGCCCTCGCCGGCCTCCTCGTCCTCGGTGAGGGCGAGCAGCCGGGCGCCGGGGTCGGCCTCGATCCAGAGCTGGACCATGCCCTCGCCGTACGGGCCGTCGCGGAGGACCGTCGGCGGGACCAGGCCCCAGCCGGTGGCCTCGGAGAGCGCGTACGCGGCGACCTCGCGCTCGGCGAGGGTGCCGTCGGGGAAGTCCCACAGCGGCCGCTCCCCCGCGACCGGCTTGTAGACGCAGGCGGCCTCGCGGCCCCCGTGCGCGACGGTGCAGTACAGGACGGCGTTGGACGCCTCGCCGACCCGGCCGCGCACGGTCAGTTCGCCGCGGGCGAGCAGTTCGGTGTCCGGCGGGAGCTCGGGACCGCTCATGCGCCGCGACGGTATCCGTTCTGGCGGGGGCAGACGTGGCCCTCCGGGTCCAGCGGCAGGCTGCACAGCGGGCACGGCGGCCGGCCGGCGTTGACCACGTCCAGGGCGCGCTTGGCGAAGGAGCGGGCCTGGGCGCCGCTGAGCCGGACGCGGAGCATCGGCGGGCCGTTCTCCTCGTCCTGGAGCAGCCGCTCCTCGGCCGCGGCGAGGTCCTCCTCGGACTCCGCGTCGAGTTCGACGAGGGCCTGCGCCTCGACGATCATGCGCTGTTCCTCGCCGTCCCAGGCGAGCGCCATGGTGCCGACCCGGAACTCCTCCTCGACGGGGGTGTCGAGGGGGGCGGTGTCGGCGCTGTCGGCGGGGGCCACGGCGGGCACCGGAGCGTTGCCCCCGGTGCGGCGCAGCACCTCGTCGAGGAGTTCGTCGATGCGCTCGGCGAGCGCGGCGACCTGGGCCTTCTCCAGGGCGACGCTGGTGACCCGGCCCGCGGCGGACGCCTGGAGGAAGAACGTCCTGCGGCCAGGCAGTCCGACCGTGCCGGCCACGAAACGCTCCGGCGGGTCGTAGAGGAACACCTGACGGGACACTCTCCCGGCTCCCTTGACTGTCGACTGTCGTACTACGGCGGCGGGTCCACCCTACTGCGCGGGAGGATCACGGTGCGCCCGCGCCGCCCCCCACCTCCGCCGCCCCGCCGTTTCCGGCCGTCTCGCGGGGGGCGAGGGCGGCCAGGTCGCCGGTGTCGCCGAGGCGGACCAGGAAGGGCCGCAGCCGGGTGTAGCGGATCACGGTGAGGGAGCAGGGGTCGACGTGGATCCGCTGGAAGAGGTCGAGGTGGAGGCCGAGGGCGTCGGCGACGAGGGACTTGATGATGTCGCCGTGGGAGCACAGGGCGTAGACGGCGTCCTCGCCGTGCTCGGCCTCGATCCGGGCGTTCCAGTCGCGGACCGCCGCGACGGCCCGGTCCTGCATGGCGCGCATGGACTCGCCGCCGGGGAAGGCGGCGGCGGAGGCGTGCGCCTGGACGACCTCCATCAGGGGCTCGTCGTTGAGTTCGGCGAGCTTGCGGCCCGACCAGTCGCCGTAGTCGCACTCGTTCACCCGGTCCTCCACGTGCAGCGGGAGGCCGGGGCGGGCGTCCAGGAGCGGCTGGAGGGTCTCCCGGCAGCGCTGGAGCGGGCTGGAGACGGCGGCGGCGAGCGGGATGCCGGCGAGCCGGCCGGGCAGGGCGGCGGCCTGCGCGGCGCCGCGCTCGTCGAGTGCCACGCCCGGCGTGCGGCCGGCGAGCAGTCCGGAGGTGTTGGCGGTGGAGCGTCCGTGCCGGACGAGGATCAGCGTGGCCATGCCGGCCAGCCTACGGCGCACGCGCGCGGGGCGGCGGGCCGAGGCGGGGACGCGCACATGCGTACGACGGGCGGGGCGGGGGAGAATACGGCCCGTGATCGTCGACTCAGCCCTCTACCGCGACGGACGCCGGACGGATCCTCCGGGCGACCTCTCCCAGGCCCTGGCCGAGGCGCGGGCCGCCGGCGACGCCTTCCTGTGGGTGGGGCTGCACGAACCGTCGGAGGCCGAGTTCGCCCACGTGGCCTCGGAGTTCGCGCTGCACCCGCTGGCCGTCGAGGACGCGCTGAAGGCGCACCAGCGGCCCAAGCTTGAGGTGTACGACGACTCGCTGTTCGTGGTCCTCAAGCCGGTCGTGTACGAGCCCAGGAGCGACCGGGTCTCGTCCGGGGAGCTGATGCTGTTCCTGGGCGACTCGTTCGTGGTGACCGTGCGCCACGGGGTGGGCGCCCCGCTGGCGGCGGTGCGCAAGCGGCTGGAGGCCGAGCCGGGGGTGCTGCGGCACGGGCCGACGGCGGTGCTGTACGCGGTGAGCGACGCGGTGGTGGACCACTACCTCGACGTGGCGGGCGAGCTCCAGGTGGACCTGGAGGAGCTGGAGGCCGACGTGTTCGCGCCGGACGGCGCCGGGGCCGTACCGGCGAACACCGCGGAGCGGATCTACACGGCGAAGCGGCAGGTGCTGGAGTTCCGGCGGGCGAGCGGTCCGCTGGCGGGGCCGATGTCCCGGCTCGCGGCGGGCGCGGTGCCGTTCGTGAACGAGGCGTCGCAGCCCTTCTTCCGGGACGTGGACGACCACCTGCTGCGGGCCAACGAGCAGGTGGAGGGGTTGGACCGGCTGCTGTCGGACGTGCTGTCGGCGCACCTGGCCCAGATGGGGGTGCGGCAGAACGACGACATGCGGAAGATCTCGGCGTGGGCGGCGATGGCGGCCGTGCCGACGATGGTGGCCGGGATCTACGGCATGAACTTCGACCACATGCCGGAGCTGCACTGGGTGTGGTCGTACCCGGTGGTGATCGTGGTGATGGCCGGGATCGTGACGGCCCTGTACCGGATGTTCAAGCGGCGCGGCTGGATGTGAGCCCCCGCGCGCGGGCGGGGGCCGGGCGGGTCAGAAGGCGGGGGCGGGGACGGCGGGGCCGCCGAGGGCGTCGCGCCGTTCGGGCATCCGCAGGTCGACCATCCGGTGCCAGCCGGCCGCGCGCTCGTACGCGTGCACCCCGTGGATGCCGACGGCGAGCACCGCGCCCTTGGGCCGGGACCAGCCGAGGAGGCGGCCCATGTGGCGCATGACGGCGAGGCTGACGTCCCGGTAGACCCCGATCTCGGCGAGCGCCGACGCGCGCAGGGTGCGCTGGATGAGCCGGCCGTGGCCCGCGCGGGCGAGGCGGAGCAGTTCCTCGTGGCAGTAGGCGAGGTGGTTGTCCTCGTCGGCGCAGATCATGCGGAGCGCCTTGCCGAGCTCCGGGTCGTCGCCGAAATAGGTGACCAGGAGTCGCATCTGGGCGGCGGCGCGCTCCTCGGTGACCCGGCTGTGGGCGAGGTAGACGACGACGTCCTCCTCGGTGAGGGGCTCGTCGCGGCGGAGCTTGTCGTGGGCGAGGCCGATGCCGCGCCGCTCCAGGAGCATCGTGTAGTCGGTGTCCGGCGGCACCGGCACGGGGGTGAGGCCGCGCTTGCGCATCAGGGCGTTGAAGATCCGGCCGTGCTTGTCCTCGTCGGCGCCGTGCCGGGTGATCTTCGGCGCGAGGTCCCGCATGCCGGGGGCGACGAGGGCGGCGATCCGGGCGTTCTCCCAGCCTCCCTGGGACTCGCCGCTGGCGGCGATCGAGCAGAAGAGCCGGAAGGACTCGTCGTCGTCGATGATTTCCTGGAACAGGCTCCTGGCCGTGAGCATCGCTGCCACCTCCCTGCGGACGTCCGCACTCCGCGCGTCCGGGAGACCGAGTCAAGTGCGGTCCGGTCCTGCGGGCAACAGGAGGGCCTCGGCGCATCGGCCGAAAGAGTGAGCGCGCGGGCCGTAACCGCGAGCGCCCCCACGCGTTGAAAGACGTGACGGCCGTGGCGGGGAAGACACCCCGAGCCCCCACCACGGCCGCAGAAACCTCTCTCCGCCCTCCGGTGTTACGCCAGTCCGGCCCGCTCCAGCGCCTGCACCCCGGCCCGCAGCGCGGTCAGGCGCTTGTCGAGGGTGAAACCGGCCGGGGCGAGGGTCAGGGTGGTGACCCCGGCCTCCGCGTAGGCGGCCATCCGGTCCGCGATCCGCTCCACCGGGCCGAGCAGGGCGGTCTGGTCGATCAGGGTGCGGGGCACGGCCGCCGCCGCGCCCGCCTTGTCGCCGGCCAGGTACTTGTCCTGGATCTCGGCCGCCTCCTTCTCGTACCCCATCCGCCCGGCGAGCTGGTTGTAGAAGTTCTGCTTCCGGCTGCCCATGCCGCCCACGTACAGGGCGGTGTACGGGCGGAAGACGTCGGCGAGGGCGTCGACGTCCTCGCCGAGGGCGAGCGGCAGCGTCGGGCAGACGTCGAAGCCGTCCATGGTCAGACCGGCCTTCTCGCGGCCCGCCCGTAGGGGGCGCAGGGCGGTCTCCTCCAGGTGCTCGGCGGAGGGGAAGATCAGCAGGGCGCCGTCGGCGATCTCGCCGGTCTGCTCCAGGTTCTTCGGGCCGATCGCGGCGATGTAGAGCGGGATGTGCTCGCGCTGCGGGTGGACCGTCAGCTTGATCGGCTTGCCGGGGCCGCCGGGCAGCGGCAGGGTCCAGTGCTCGCCGTCGTGGGTGAGCCGCTCGCGGGACATCGCCTTGCGGACGATCTCCACGTACTCGCGGGTGCGGGCCAGCGGCTTGTCGAACTTCACGCCGTACCAGCCCTCGGAGACCTGCGGTCCGGAGACGCCGAGGCCCAGGCGGAAACGGCCGCCGGAGAGCGAGTCCAGGGTGGCGGCCGTCATCGCCGTCATGGCCGGCTGCCGGGCCGGGATCTGCATGATCGCGGAGCCGACGTCGATCCGCTCCGTCTTCGCCGCCACCCAGGACAGCACCGTGGGCGCGTCCGAGCCGTACGCCTCCGCCGCCCAGCAGACGTCGTAGCCGAGGCGGTCGGCCTCCTGGGCGACGGCGAGGTTGTCGCCGTCCATGCCGGCGCCCCAGTAGCCGAGATTGATGCCGAGCCGCATTTCCACGCACCCCTTACCCATCGGTAACGTCTCTCGATCCGGACTCTAGCGCCCGCTCCCCGGATCCGTCAGGAGGCGGCGGGCGGACCGTCGTCCACAGGTTCCGTCCACAGGCCCCCTCCGTCCGGGGTCCCGGCCAGTAAGGTCCCGCCCATGGAGCAGAGGCATCTCGGACGTACCGGCCTGCGCGTCTCGCGC
The DNA here is from genome assembly GCF_014650175.1 of Streptomyces termitum. Classification (GTDB taxonomy): domain Bacteria; phylum Actinomycetota; class Actinomycetes; order Streptomycetales; family Streptomycetaceae; genus Streptomyces; species Streptomyces termitum. Next base: position 128,462 of record NZ_BMUL01000005.1, on the reverse strand, counting down.
ATCGGGCTCGGCACGCTCACCTGGGGGCGGGACACCGACGAGCACGACGCGGCCGACCAGCTGAAGGCGTTCTGGGACGCGGGCGGCACGCTCGTGGACACCGCCGACGTGTACGGCGGCGGCGAGGCGGAGCACCTGCTCGGGCGGCTGATGGAGCGGCTGGTGCCGCGGCGGGACCTGGTCCTGTCCACCAAGGCCGGCAGCGTGCCCGACCCGGACCGGCGCACCGACGGCTCGCGCGGGCACCTCCTCGCCGCGCTCGACGCCTCCCTGGACCGGCTGGGCACGGACCACGTCGACCTGTGGCAGCTGCACGCCTACGACCCGCACACGCCGCTGGAGGAGTCGCTCCAGGCCCTCGACATAGCGGTGCGCAGCGGCCGGGCGCGGTACGCGGGCGTGGCGAACTTCTGCGGCTGGCAGCTCGCCAAGGCCGGCACCTGGCAGCTGGCGGGCGACCGCACCCGGCTCGCGGGCGCCCAGTTGGAGTACTCGCTGCTCCAGCGGGGCGTCGAGCGGGAGGTGCTGCCCGCCGCGATCGACCTCGGCATGGGGCTGCTGCCCTCCTCCCCGCTGGGCCGCGGGGTCCTCACCGGGAAGTACCGCGGCGGGACCCCGGCCGACTCGCGGGGCGCGTCGGAGGCGCTGGCGCCGTTCGTGGAGCCGTACCTCGACGAGACGGCGAGCCGGATCGTGGAGGCGGTCAGCACCGCCGCCGACGGGCTCGCCACGACCCCGCTGCACGTGGCGCTCGCCTGGGTCCGCGACCGGCCCGGCGTCACCGCGCCGATCATCGGCGCGCGCACGGCGCGCCAGCTCGGCGCGGCCCTGTCGGTGGAGAGCCTTAGTCTTCCTGACGAGATCTGCCGGGCGCTGGACGACGTGTCGGCGCCCGTGCACCGCTATCCGGATCACGACTGGAGCACCTTGTGACCGAGCCTTCCGGGGGAACCGCGCCCGAGGCACCCGAGGACGGGGCGCCGCCCGCCGAGCCGGAGGAGAAGACCCCCGCGCCCGACACCACCGGGGGGACCACGGCCCTGGAGAGAGACGGGGAGGCCGGGGGGCCCGAGGGGATCGGGGGACCCGAGGAGGCCGGGGAGACCGGGGGTGCCGGGGCCGCCGACGCCGACGGGGAGATCGGCGGAGCCGACGGGGCCGAGGACGCCGACGAGGCGGAAGGAACCGAGGGGACCGCGGGCGCCGACGGAGCCGAAGGCGACAGCCAGGCCGGAGGAGACGGCGGGAGTGGGGGTACCGACGGAGCCGAGGGTGACAGCGAGGCCGGAAGCGCCGACGGGGCCGGGGACGTCGGCGAAGCCGAAGGTGCCGACGGGGTCGAGGAAGCCGGTGGTGCCGGGGAAGCCGGTGGGGCCGAAGGGGCCGGCGGGGCCGGCGGGGCCGGCGGGGCCGGCGGGCCGAGTGAGGCGGAGGCCGAGCTGGCGGCGCAGCGGGAGTTCCGGGCGAGGATCGAGGCCCGGAAGGCCGAGAAGTCCGGGCCGGTGGCCGGCGGGGCCAAGCTGAGCGGTGCCGCCGCCGACCTGCTCGCCGCCGTCCGGGCCGTGGAGGGCGGGGCCGCCGCCCCCAGGGTCCTCGCCGAGGACGCCGCGCCCGAGCCGCCGCGCCCGGTCGCCGCGCCCGCCGGGGCCCGTCCGGCCACCCCTGCGGCGGCGCCCGCGCCCACGGCCGGGGCCCTCGCCGGGGTGCGCGAGGTCCTCGCGCGCGGCGGCGCGCCCGAGACGCTGGCCGGGCCGGTCGCCGCCGCGCTCGGCGAGCAGGCCGCCGGGCTCCTCGCCGAGGACCCGTGGCAGCTGCTCGCCGTCGCCGGGATCCTCCCCGAGCAGGCCGACGGCTTCGCACGGGCACTGCTCGGCGGCGCCTGCGGGCCGGACGACCCGCGCCGGACCGTCGCCCTGACCGTGTGGCTGCTCGACCGGGCCGCCCTGCGCGGCCACACCGCGCTCACCGCCGACGACGTACGGGCCGGACTCGCCCGGCACGGCGTCCCCGACCCGGAGGCGGCCGTGGAGACCGCGGTCTCCGAGGGCGCCGCCCTCCTCTTCCAGGAGGAGGAGCCGGAGCCGCCCGAGCCCGACGGCGAGGAGGACGGGGACGGGGGGACGGCGGAGCCGGACGCGGCGGCCGGGCCCGCCGAGCCGCCGCTGCTCGGCCTCGACCGGTACGCCCTCGCCGAGGAGAGCCTCGCGGAGGGGCTGGCCCGGCTGGTGCGCACGGTCACCGCCGAGGAGTGGGACGGCGGCGAGCTGGAGCGGGCCGCCGGCGGCCACGGCCTGGTGCTGCACACCGGCGGCGAGGCCGCCCGCGCCGAGCCGTACGCGCTGGCCGCCGCCGCGCGCGAGCGCGGGCTGCGGGCCCTGGTCGCGGTGCACGACGCGGAGCGCGTCACCGACGCCGAGCGGGCCGCCGGGACCGTGGTGTCGCTCGCCGCGCTGCTCGCCGGCACGGCCGGGCCGGGACGCGACGAGGAGGGGAACCTCGCGCTGGACCTGCTGGTGGTGGCCGACGCGCCCCGGCTGGACGTGGAGACGGGCGCGGTGCTCGTCGAGGCCCTGCCGGACGGCTGCCGGCTCGTCCTCGGCGGGGACCCGGAGGTCCTGGGCTCCGCCGGGCCCGGCGCGGTCTTCGCGGACGCGCTGGCGGCCCGGGTCTGCCCCCGGGTGGCCTCCCGCCGCCCGGACCCGGGGCCGCTGGGCGAACTGGTCTCGGGCATCGGGATCGGGGAGCTGAACCAGGTGGCGGCCCCCGGCAAGGAGGTCGTGATCGTCCCGGTCCGGGACGCGGGCGAGGCCGTGCACCGCACGGTCCAGCTGGTCGCGGACTCGGTACCGCGCGCCTTCGGGGTGCCCGCCGGGGAGGTCCGGGTGATCACGGTCGGCCACGGCGGCGCGGCCGGCACCCGCGCCCTGAACGCGGCCCTGAAGCAGCGGCTGAACCCCGGCCCCGGCCGCTTCGGCGGCTACGACCCGGGCGATCTGGTGGCGTACGCCCCGGCACCCGGCCGGACGGTGGCGGGCACGGTCCTGGGGGCCGGCGCGGAGGGCCTGCGGCTGCGCACCGGGGACGGCGAGGTCGTCGTGCCGAAGGAGCGGGTGGAGCCGGAGCTGCGGCACGGCTGGGCGCTGACCGCGCACCAGGCGGCCGGCGGCCGGTGGCCCGCGGTGGTCGCGGTGCTGCCGGGCGACGCCGCGCCGGGGCTGAGCCGCCCGTGGGTCTACACGGCCTTCGGCCGGGCGGAGCGCCACCTGTCGGTCGTGCACGGCGTGGACCAGGCGCTGCCCCGGGCGGTGGCCGAGGTCACGGCCCCGGCCCGGACGACCCGGCTGCGCCCGCTCCTGGAGGGACTGCTCGCCGCGCCCGGCGAGGAGTAGCCCCGGGGGCGGCGACACGCCGGAGGGCCGGAACACCGCACATGGTGTTCCGGCCCTCCGGCGTCCTCCCCGGCGGTGCCGGGTTCAGTCGTCGCCGTCCCCGTCGTCAGGGCCCTCGTCGTCGTCCTCGTCGTCGAAGACGGAGCTGATGTCGAAGCGGCAGACGATCCGCTCCGGGTCGGCCTGCTCGAAGGGGGCGGCGAGCCACTCCCCCGGCTCGGGGAACTCCCCCGCGGCGGTGACCCACACCGTGGAGTCGCCCTCCTCCAGGCCGAACTCCTTGTGCCGGGAGGCGATCTCGTCGGGCTCGTACTCCCCGAAGAGGACGCCGATCGCGGCGGCGGTGCCGCGGGGCCCCTCCTCGTCGTGGTCGAGGTCGGCGACGCGCCGGGCCTGGGCGGCGAGCCGGCGCGGTTCGGCCACCGCGTAGTCGCGGCGGATCAGCACGCTGAGGGCCTGGGGTTCGTCAGGTCCGGCATAGGGGGGCAGCCCGTCGTCGGCTCCGGGGATCTCGAAGGGGGTCACCTCGTCGTAGCGGTCGTAGAGGAGTTCGTCATAGGTCTCGGCGGCCGCGGCCAGGGCGTTGAACGCCTCGTACACCGCCGTGTCGTCGTCCCCGGTGCGGCGTTCGACCGCCGCGAGGTGGCGGTCCAGTGCGGTCTTGACCGCCTCCGCGGCGGCACGTACCTCGGCAGCGGTGGGCTGCGCAGCATCAGACATGGGACAGACGCTATCCGTACCGGGCCGGTACCCGCACAATAGATGGCGATGCCGGAATACGAATTTGTCGATGTGTACGTGCCGCGAGGGACCTCCCGCAAGGAGACCACGCGGCTCCTGACCGACCACGCCGAGTACGGACACTGGGAGTTGGACCGGCTGACCCTGCGCCGGGACGGCAGCCGCAGGGTGCGGTTGAAGCGGCGGATCATCCGCCAGCTCCGCGCGACCTGGTGATAGTGACGGAAGACGGAAGAGGGGCCCCGCGGTGTGCGGGGCCCCTCCGTCGTCTCCGTACCCGGCGCGGTGGTCAGGCGCCGCGGCGGGAGCGGCGGTAGACCAGCGAGCCCGCCAGGAGCAGTCCGGCGGCGGCCGGGACGATCAGGCCGAGGGGCGCGTCCGCGCCGGTCTCGGCCAGTTCCTCGTGGGAGGGCGGGGGCGTGAGCTGCGGACCGGGGTGGTTCGGGCTGCCGCTCGGGCCGGGGGTGCCCGGCGTCCCCGGCGTGGTGGGCGTGCCGGGGGTGCCGGGAGTGGTCGGGGTCTCCGGCGTGCCGGGGGTGGTCGGGGTGCCGGGAGTGGTCGGCGTGCCCGGGGTGGTGGGGGTGCCGGGCGTGGTGGGCGTCCCGGGGGTCTCCGGGGTCTCCCCGTAGCCGCCGGGCTCCTCCCCGTACCCTCCGGGCTCCTCCTCGCCGTATCCGCCGTCGTCGGGTTCGACGCCGTTCCCGCAGTCGTTGCCGCCGGCGGCGTTGCCCAGGCCGATGCCGGTGACATCGTTGCCACAGACGTTGACGGGGGCCTCGACCGGCACCACGACGGTGTTGCCGGACGCGACCCCCGGGGATCCGCTCGCGTGTCCGCTTCCGGACGAGCCGGGGCGGGCCTGGGCGGGGACGTTGGCGCAGGAGTTGCCCATCGCCGGGTTGAGGACGCCGACGGCGTTGACCGTGTTCCCGCAGGCGTTGATCGGGGCGTGGACCGGGACCTGGACGGTGTTCCCGGACGCGATGCCCGGGGAGTTCGCGGCCGAACCGTTCGCGGCGGAATCCGCCTGTGCGATGCCTCCGCACAGCGCGAAGACTCCGCCGGCCGCCGCGACGGTGATGATGCTCTTGCGCGTGACCTGTCGCATAGCTTGCTTACCTGCCTTCTCGGCATTCGCCTGATCGGCGTGGGTCGTGAGCCACCGGGCCCGTGCCCGGGGCGGAATGGCCACCGGCCCCGGAGTGCATGGCACGCACTCCGGGGCCGGACCGGCTCACCCCCTCAGGGGGCGGGACACAACGTCAGGCGTTGACGCAGGTGTTGCCGAAGGCGGGGTTCAGCAGGCCGATCACGGAGACCGTGTTGCCGCAGAGGTTCACCGGCACGTGGACCGGGACCTGGACGACGTTGCCCGAGAGGACACCGGGGGAACCGATGGCCGCACCCTGGGCACCGGCGTCGGCGACGGCCATGCCCGCGCCAGCGAGAACCAGACCGCCCGTGGCAGCCGCAGCAGCGACGACCTTCTTGATCATTATTCCTCCTAGTTGACAAGTGCGGCCCCAGCCGCGGACCGCATCTCCTGTAACGAGGGGGAGGGAAGGGGGCTACGAGGCCCCGGGCGCATTCACTCTTTCCGGTCAGCGGTGGGACGGGCGGACGATTTCCGTCCGCCCGTCGCCTCCGGTGCCGCCCCGGCCGGGCGGGGGGGTCAGCAGGCGTCGAGGAAGCGGTCCAGGACGCGGACGCCGAACTTCAGGCCGTCGACCGGGACCCGCTCGTCGACGCCGTGGAACATGCCGGCGAAGTCGAGCTCCGGCGGGAGCTGGAGCGGCGCGAAGCCGAAGCAGCGGATGCCGAGGTCGTCGAAGGACTTGGCGTCGGTGCCGCCGGAGAGCATGTACGGCACGGCGCGGGCGATCGGGTCCTCGGCGCGCAGGGCGACCTGCATGGCGTCGACGAGGGCGCCGTCGAAGCTGGTCTCCAGGGCCCGGTCGCCGTGCACGTCCTCGCGCTTCACGCGCGGGCCGAGGATCCGGTCGAGGTCGGCGAGGAACTCCTGCTCGTAGCCGGGCAGGAAGCGGCCGTCGACGTGAGCGGTGGCCTGGCCGGGGATCACGTTCACCTTGTAGCCCGCGCCGAGCATGGTGGGGGCGGCGGAGTTGCGCAGGGTGGCGCCGACCATCTTGGCGATGCCGCCGAGCTTGGCGAGGGTGCCGTCCATGTCCTCGGGGTCGAGCGGGGTGCCGAGGGCGTCCGAGAGCTCGTCGAGGAAGCTGCGGACGGTCTTGGTGACGCGCACCGGCCACTGGTGGCGGCCGAGCCGGCCGACGGCCTCGCAGAGTTCGGTGATGGCGTTGTCGTCGTTGGTCATCGAGCCATGACCGGCCGTGCCCTCGACGGTGAGGCGCATCCAGTGCATGCCCTTCTGGGCGGTCTCGACCAGGTAGAGCCGCAGGTTCTCGTTGACGGTGAACGAGAAGCCGCCGACCTCGCCGATCGCCTCGGTGACGCCGTCGAAGAGGTCGCGGTGGTGGTCGACCAGGTGGCGGGCGCCGTAGGTGCCGCCGGCCTCCTCGTCGGCGAGGAAGGCGAGGACGATGTCGCGCGGGGGCTTGCGGCCGCTGCGCAGCCGGTCGCGGACGACCGCGAGGGTCATCGCGTCCATGTCCTTCATGTCGACGGCGCCCCGGCCCCAGACGCAGCCGTCGGCGATCTCGCCGGAGAAGGGGTGGTGGGTCCAGTCCTCGGCGTTGGCCGGGACGACGTCGGTGTGGCCGTGGATGAGGAGCGCCGGGCGGGAGGGGTCCTCGCCCTCGATGCGGGCGACGGTGGAGGCGCGGCCCTTGTGCGACTCGATGATCCTCGGTTCGAGGCCGACCTCGGCGAGCTTCTCGGCGACGTACTCGGCCGCCGCCCGCTCGCCCGGACCGGAGTGGTCGCCGTAGTTGCTGGTGTCGATGCGGATGAGGTCCCGGCACAGGTCGACGACCTCGTCCTCACCCGAGACGGTCCGGCCGGTGTTCGACTCGCTCACGCTGCTTCCTCCCACTCCGTGCCCCACGTGCCTGCCGGCGGGGTCGCTCCCCATCCTCCCGCGCCGCCGCCCCGGAGGCGCAAGGGCGTCCACCCGCCGACACACCGCTGTCACATGCCGAGACCGGAGGGGCGGGCGGGGCGGGCGGTGTGCGCGGGGCGGGCGGGAAGGTGGTGATCGACCACTCCGAATGTTTGCTATGGTTTTCCTCGTCGGAACGGCCCAGGGCCGCGAGACACACACCCTGTCCGGGTGGCGGAATGGCAGACGCGCTAGCTTGAGGTGCTAGTGCCCTTTATCGGGCGTGGGGGTTCAAGTCCCCCCTCGGACACCAGAAGAAGTCCCGGTCGAGTCTCTCGACCGGGACTTTCTCGTGTGCGCGGTCGCGCGCGGGGCCGGTGCGGACGAGGTGAGGCGGAGCGGTGCGGAGGAAGAGGGTGCCGGCCGCGCCGCTGCCCCAGCGGGGCGGGGTCGATCCGGTGCGGGTCAGGCTGCCGGGCGGCGCGGAGGGCTCCTGGGCGACCGTGGGGGATTTCCTGCTCGGGCGGTACGGGGCGGCCGTGGGCGCGGAGCGGGTCGGGGCGATGCTGGCGGAGGGGCGCTTCGTCGGGGCCGACGGGCGGGCGGCGGTGGCCTCGGAGCCGTACGAGGCGGGGCGGTGGCTGTGGTTCCACCGGGATCTCCCGGTGGAGGAGCCGGTGCCGTTCGGGATCGGGGTGGTGTACCGCGACGAGCGGATCCTGGTGGCGGACAAGCCGCACTTCCTGGCGACGGTGCCGCGCGGACGGCACGTGGCGCAGACGGCGCTGGCGCGGCTGCGCGAGGAGCACGGGCTGCCGTTCCTCCAGCCCGCGCACCGGCTGGACCGGCTGACGGCGGGGCTGGTGCTGTTCGTGGTGCGGCCGGAGGACCGGGGGGCGTACCAGGTGCTGTTCAAGGAGCGGCGGGTGCGCAAGGGGTACGAGGCGGTGGCGGCGTACGACCCGGGGGTGGCGCTGCCGGTGACGGTGCGCAGCCGGATCGAGAAGGAGCGCGGGGTGCTCGCGGCGCGGGAGGTGCCGGGCGAGCCGAACGCGGTGAGCCGGATCGCGCTGGTGGAGCGGCGGGGCGGGCGGGGGCGGTACCGGCTGGAGCCGGAGACGGGGCGGACGCACCAGCTGCGGGTGCACATGAACGCGCTGGGGCTGCCGATCCTGCACGACCCGCTCTTCCCGGTGGTGCGGGAGGACGGGCCGGAGGACTTCGGGCGGCCGTTGCAGCTGCTGGCGCGGACGCTGGAGTTCTCCGACCCGTTCACGGGCGGGGAGCGGCGGTTCGAGAGCCGGCTCTCGCTCAGTGGCCTCGGCTGATCCACTCCTGGAGGTGCGGGGCCTCCGCGCCGATGGTGGTGGAGTCGCCGTGGCCGGTGCGGACCACCGTCTCGGGCGGCAGGGTGAGCAGCTTCCCGCGGATCGAGTCGACGATCGTGGGGAAGTCCGAGAAGGACCGGCCGGTGGCGCCGGGGCCGCCCTGGAAGAGGGTGTCGCCGGTGAAGACGGTGCCCAGTTCGGGGGCGTACAGGCAGATCGCGCCGGGGGCGTGGCCGGGGGTGTGCAGGACCGTCAGGTCGGTGCCGGCGATGGTGAGGACCTGGCCGTCGGCGAGTTCGCCGTCGGGGCTGTGGTCGGGGTGGGTGAGCTTCCACAGCGGCTGGTCGGCGGGGTGCAGCAGGACGCGGGCGCCGGTGGCGGCGGCGAGCGCGGGGGCGGCGCCGACGTGGTCGTCGTGGGCGTGGGTGCAGACGATGGCGCGCAGGGCGCGGCCGTCGAGGGCGGCGAGGATCGCGGCGGGGTCGTGGGCGGCGTCGATGACGATCGCCTCGGTGTCGTCGCCGACGATCCAGACGTTGTTGTCGACGTCCCAGGTGCCGCCGTCGAGGCTGAAGGTGCCGGAGGTGACGAGGTGGTCGACGCGGGCGGTCATCACAGCACCACCACCGAGCGCAGCACGTCGCCCTCGTGCATGCGGGCGAACGCCTTCTCGATCTCGTCGAGGGAGATGGTCTCGGTGACGAAGGCGCCGAGGTCGATGCGGCCCTGCCGGTGGAGGTCGATGAGCATGGGGAAGTCGCGGGACGGCAGGCAGTCGCCGTACCAGGAGGACTTGAGCGCGCCGCCCCGGCCGAAGACGTCGAGCAGCGGCAGTTCGAGCCGCATCTCGGGGGTGGGGACGCCGACGAGGACGACGGTGCCGGCGAGGTCGCGGGCGTAGAACGCCTGCCGGTACGTCTCCGGGCGGCCGACCGCCTCGATGACGACGTCGGCGCCGAAGCCGCCGGTGAGGGCGCGGATCGCCTCGACGGGGTCGCCCTCGCGGGAGTCGACGGTGTCGGTGGCGCCCATCTCCTTCGCCTTGGCGAGCTTCCGCTCGTCGATGTCGACGGCGATGACCTTCGCGGCGCCGGCCAGCCGGGCGCCGACGATCGCGGCGTCGCCGACGCCTCCGCAGCCGATGACGGCGACGGTGTCGCCCCGGGAGACGTTCCCGGTGTTGATCGCGGCGCCGATGCCTGCCATGACGCCGCAGCCGAGGAGGCCGGCGATCTCGGGGGCGACGGCGGGGTCGACCTTGGTGCACTGGCCGGCGGCGACGAGGGTCTTCTCGGCGAAGGCGCCGATGCCGAGGGCCGGGGAGAGCTCGGTGCCGTCGAGGAGGGTCATCCGCTGCTTCGCGTTGTGGGTGTCGAAGCAGTACCAGGGGCGGCCCCGGCGGCAGGCGCGGCACTGGCCGCAGACGGCGCGCCAGTTGAGGATCACGTAGTCGCCGGGGGCGACGTCGGTGACGCCCGCGCCGACGGACTCGACGATTCCGGCGGCCTCGTGGCCGAGGAGGAACGGGAACTCGTCGTTGATCCCGCCCTGCTTGTAGTGGAGGTCGGTGTGGCAGACGCCGCACGCCTGGATCGCGACGACGGCCTCGCCGGGGCCGGGGTCGGGGACGACGATCGTCTCGACCCGCACCGGCTCGTTCCGACCGGGGGCGATGACCCCCCGCACGTGCTGTGGCATCGCTGACTTCCCTTCGGACGAGCGGATCTTGTGGGCCTCCTGTCGTACCACTATCTCCCGATAAAAGGCGAGTCCCCGAAGGGTCGCGCCCGTGAGGGGGCCGGTGGCCGGGGAGGGGTCAGGGGGCGAGGACGTCGAGCTCCCGGAGGGCTCCGACGGCGATCTCGCGGGTGAGCGCCTCGGCGCGGTCCGCGTCGCGCTCGCGGACGGCCTCGGCGACCTGGACGTGGAGGGTGACGGCGGCCGGGTCGGGGTCCTCGAACATGACGTGGTGGTGGGTGCGGCCGGTGAGGACCTCGGCGACGACGTCGCCGAGGCGGGCGAACATCTCGTTCCCGGAGGCTTCGAGGACGATCCGGTGGAAGGCGACGTCGTGCACGAGGTACGCGTCGAGCTGGCGTCCGCGCGAGGTGGCGACCATGCCGAGGGCCCGCTCGGTGAGGTCGCGGCACTGCTCGGGGGTGGCGTGCAGGGCGGCGAGGCCGGCCGCGACGGGTTCGACGGCGGAGCGGAGCACGGTGAGGGAGCGGAGCTGGCGGGGGCGGTCGGCGCCGGCCAGGCGCCAGCGGATGACCTGGGGGTCGTAGACGTTCCAGCTGGGGGTGGGCTGGACGGTGACGCCGACCCGGCGGCGGGACTCGACCAGGCGCATGGACTCCAGGACGCGGACGACCTCACGGACGACGGTCCGGGAGACGTCGAAGCGCTGGGCCAGCTCGTCGGTGCGCAGGACCGTGCCGGGCGGGTACTCGCCGGCGGTGATGGCCAGGCCCAGGGCGGCGAGCACGTGCGAGTGGAGCCCCGGGGCCGGTGTCGTCATGGTGACCAGCCTATGCGGGGCGGCCGGAGTGATCACATCCAGGAATTAAAAGTACGACTTTTATGTCACAGACTCTTGAATACGTCGTACCCAATGGGTTTCATGAGCGCGACGGACCGGTGTCGCAAGGACAGCGACGGCGCCGGGACGGCACCGATGTCGAAGAGGACAGCGAGGCACTCCCCCATGAGCACCACCCCCCACCCCGCCGCTCCCCCGGTCGTCGTCGTCATGGGCGTCGCCGGGACGGGCAAGACGACGATCGGCCCGCTGGTCGCCGGGGCGCTCGGCCTTCCGTACGCGGAGGGCGACGACTTCCACCCGGCGGCCAACGTGGCCAAGATGTCGGCCGGCGTGCCGCTGGACGACGCCGACCGGGGGCCGTGGCTCGACGCCATCGGCGCCTGGGCGCACGGCCGGGCCGGGCACGGCGGAGTGGTCAGCAGCTCCGCGCTCAAGCGGGTCTACCGCGACCGGCTGCGGGCCGCCGCGCCCGGGGTCGTCTTCCTGCACCTGACCGGCGAGCGGGCGCTCATCGAGGCCCGGATGGCCGCGCGCAAGGGGCACTTCATGCCCACCGCGCTGCTCGATTCGCAGTTCGCCACCCTCCAGCCGCTGGAGGAGGACGAGCTCGGCGTCGCCGTCGACGTCTCCGGGACGCCGGAGGAGATCGCGGCCCGCGCGGTGGCCGCGCTGCGCGGCGCCCGCGGCTGAGCCCTCCCCCGCGTCCCGTACCCCCGTCCCCCCTTTTTTCCTGCCCCCTTCAACCCCCAAGGGACCCACCGTGACCAGTCTCAGCGTCGAGACCCTGGCAGCGGACGCCGTCGAGCCGATCACTTCGGCGGGCAACGCCCAGCTGGGCATCGCCGTCCTCGCCGGCATCGCCGTCATCGTCCTGCTCATCACCCGGTTCAAGCTGCACGCGTTCCTGGCCCTGACCATCGGCTCGCTCGCGCTCGGCGCGTTCGCCGGTGCCCCGCTGGCCGACACCATCAAGTCCTTCACCGCCGGCCTCGGCAGCACCGTGGCCGGGGTGGGCGTGCTGATCGCGCTCGGCGCGATCCTCGGCAAGCTGCTCGCTGACTCGGGCGGCGCCGACCAGATCGTCGACACGATCCTGGCCCGGACCCGGAAGGGCGCCATGCCCTGGGCGATGGTCCTGATCGCCTCGGTGATCGGGCTGCCCCTCTTCTTCGAGGTCGGCATCGTGCTGCTGATCCCGGTGGTCCTCATGGTCGCCAAGCGCGGCAACTACTCGCTGATGCGGATCGGCATCCCGGCCCTCGCCGGCCTGTCGGTGATGCACGGGCTGATCCCGCCGCACCCCGGGCCGCTGGTCGCGATCGACGCCGTCGGCGCCAATCTGGGCGTCACCCTCGCCCTGGGCCTGGTCGTCGCGATCCCGACGGTGATCATCGCCGGTCCGCTGTTCTCCCGGTATGCCGCCCGCTGGGTGGACATCCAGGCGCCCGAGCGAATGATCCCGGAGCGGCCCTCGGCCGACCTGGAGAAGCGCCCCGGCTTCGGCGCCACCGTCGCCACCGTGCTGCTGCCGGTGGTCCTGATGCTGGTGAAGGCGCTCGTCGACATCGTCGTGGACGACCCCGAGAACGGGGTGCAGAAGGTCACCGACGTCATCGGCTCGCCGCTGATCGCGCTGCTCGCCGCCGTGATAGTGGCCCTGTTCACGCTGGGCCGGGCGGCCGGCTTCGGCAAGGAGCGGCTCTCCTCGACGGTCGAGAAGTCGCTGGCGCCGATCGCGGGCGTGCTGCTGATCGTCGGCGCGGGCGGCGGCTTCAAGCAGACCCTCATCGACATCGGCGTCGGCCAGATGATCCTGGACTTCTCCAAGAACTGGTCGATCCCGGCCCTGCTGCTGGCCTGGCTGATCGCGGTCGCCATCCGGCTCGCCACCGGTTCGGCGACGGTCGCGACGATCTCGGCGGCGGGGCTGGTGGCGCCGCTGGCGGCCGGCATGTCCACCGGGGAGACGGCGCTGCTGGTGCTGGCGATCGGTGCCGGTTCGCTCTTCTTCAGCCATGTGAACGACGCCGGGTTCTGGCTGGTGAAGGAGTACTTCGGGATGGACGTCGGCCAGACGGTGAAGACCTGGTCGGTGATGGAGACGATCATCTCGGTCGTCGGCATCGTCTTCGTGCTGCTGCTGTCGCTGGTGATGTAGCGGGGCGGCGGTCGTCCGCGAAGGGCCCCGGGGCGTGTCCCCGGGGCCCTTCCGGCGTCGTCCGGGGCCTTTCCCTCCTGTCCCGGGAGGCTTCCGGGCGGCTTGCTCAGGCCACGGCCTTCGCGGCGGCCCGTCCGGCCGCGCGCCCGGAGAAGATACAGCCGCCCAGGAAGGTGCCCTCCAGGGAGCGGTAGCCATGGACGCCGCCGCCGCCGAAGCCGGCCGCCTCGCCCGCCGCGTAGAGGCCGGGGAGGGGTTCGCCCGTCTCGGTGAGGACCCGGGAGGAGAGGTCGGTCTGGAGGCCGCCGAGGGACTTGCGGGTGAGGATGTTGAGGCGGACGGCGATCAGCGGGCCGGCGGCGGGGTCGAGGATGCGGTGCGGGGCGGCGGTGCGGATCAGCCGGTCGCCGAGGTAGCCGCGGGCGCCCCGGATCGCGGTGATCTGGAGGTCCTTGGTGAAGGGGTTGGCGACCTCGCGGTCGCGGGCGGTGACCTCGCGGCGCAGCGCGTCCTCGTCGATCAGGTCGAGGCCGGTGATCCGGTTCATGCCCCGCACCAGGGCGGCGAGGTCCTTCTCGACGACGAAGTCGGCGCCCCGGTCCATGAACGCCTTCACGGGGGCGGGGACGTCGGCGCGGGCGCGGCCGAGGACGCCCCGGACGGACTTGCCGGTGAGGTCGGGGTTCTGCTCGGAGCCGGAGAGGGCGAACTCCTTGCCGATGATCCGCTGGTCGAGCACGAACCAGGTGTGGTCGTGGCCGGTGCGCATGATGTGGTCGAGGGTGCCGAGGGTGTCGAAGCCGGGGAAGAGCGGAACGGGGAGCCGTCGGCCGGTGGCGTCGAGCCAGAGGGAGGAGGGGCCGGGCAGGATGCGGATGCCGTGCCGGGCCCAGATCGGGTCCCAGTTCTCGATGCCCTCCGTGTAGTGCCACATCCGGTCGCGGTTGACGTGGTGGGCGCCGGCCCGCTCGGCGATGCCGAGCATCAGGCCGTCGACGTGGGCGGGGACGCCGGAGAGCAGCTTCGCGGGCGGGGTGCCGAGGCGGGCGGGCCACTGGGCGCGGACCAGGTCGTGGTTGCCGCCGATGCCGCCGGTGGTGACGATCACGGCCTGGGCGCGCAGGGCGAAGGAGCCGGTGGCGGTACGGCCGCTGGCGGTGCCGCGCGGGGCGTCGGAGGGCTCCAGGATCTCGCCGGAGACGGTGTCGAGGACGCCGGCGGTACGGCCGAGGGCGGTGACGCGGTGGCGGAAGCGGAAGGTGACGAGCCCGCGGGCGACGCCCTCGCGGACCGTGCGCTCGAAGGGGGCGACGAGGCCGGGGCCCGTACCCCAGGTGATGTGGAAGCGGGGCACCGAGTTGCCGTGGCCGGTGGCGTCGTAGCCGCCGCGCTCGGCCCAGCCGACGACGGGGAAGAAGCGGACCCCGCGCGCGTGCAGCCAGGCGCGCTTCTCGCCGGCGGCGAAGTCGACGTACGCCTCCGCCCAGCGGCGGGCCCACGCGTCCTCGGGGCGGTCGAAGCCGGCGGTGCCCATCCAGTCCTGGAGGGCGAGGGCGTGGCTGTCCTTCACGCGCAGCCGGCGCTGCTCGGGCGAGTCGACCAGGAAGAGGCCGCCGAAGGACCAGTGGGCCTGGCCGCCGAGGGACTGCTCGGGCTCCTGGTCCAGGAGGATCACGGAGCGGCCGGCGTCGACCAGTTCGGCGGTGGCGACGAGACCGGCGAGGCCGGCCCCGATCACGATCACATCGGCGTCGTAGGGCATGGACCGCATCTTGGATACACGGATGTATCGAGTCAACCGTTCCGGCGCCCTCACCCCCTCCCGTTTTCTAATGTCGGGCATTAATATGGGGGCATGGCAAGGACGTCAGGACCCGAGACCCGGGAGAAGCTCATTCGCGCGGCGGAGGAGCTCTTCGCTTCCCGGGGCGTCGACGGGGCACAGCTGCGGGACATCACCCGGCTCGCCGGACAGGCCAACCCCTCCGCCGTCCAGTACCACTTCGGCTCCCGCGCCGGGCTCCTGGACGCCGTCATGGCCGGCCGCCAGGAGCGCACCGAGCGGGTCCTGCGGGCCCTGCCCCGCGAGGCCGACGAGGACGTCCGGACACTGGTCACGGCACTGGTCACCGCCGAGGCGAGCGAGCTGCGCACCGACCGGGGCCGCCGCTGCCTGCGGGTCTCCGCGCAGCTCAGCCACGAGAGCGGCGTGCGCACCGGCGCCCCCCACCCCACCCTCGCCGGGACCGCCTACTGGGCGCTGATCGAGCGGATCGCCGCCCGGCTGGCCGACGGCGGGCTGCCCGGGCCGCTGCTCCGGGAGCGCCTCGACCTGGCGCTCACCGTCGTCGGCGCGGCCTTCGCCGACCGCGCCCGGCAGTACCTCGACGGGGTCGAGCCGCTCATCGACGAGCCGCTGTTCCTGGCCGACCTGGTCGAAACCACCACCGCACTCCTCGGGGCCCCGCGGCCCCGGGGCGCCTGAGAAGGCGACGGCACCACCCCGAAAGGACCCCCCTCATGAACGACCTCACCGGCAAGACCGTCCTCATCACCGGCGGAGCGCGCGGCCTGGGCGCCGAGGCGGCCCGCCTCGCCGTGGCCTCCGGCGCCCGCGTGGTCATCACCGACGTGCTCGACGAGGACGGCCGGGCCACCGCCGAGTCCCTCGGCGACCGCGCCCGGTTCTTCCACCACGACGTCACCTCCGAGGAGGAGTGGGCGGCGGCCGTCGCCTTCGCCGTCGCCGAGTTCGGCGGTCTGCACGGCCTGGTGAACAACGCCGGCATCTCCACCGGCACCCTGCTGGAGTCCGAGTCCGTCGAGCACTTCCGCAAGGTCCTCGACATCAACCTCACCGGCGTCTTCATCGGCATGCGGACCGCGATCCCGGCGATGCGGGAGGCCGGCGGCGGCTCCATCGTCAACATCTCCTCGGCGGCCGGACTGATGGGCCTCGCGCTGACCGCCGGCTACGGCGCCTCCAAGTGGGGCGTGCGCGGCCTGACGAAGATCGGCGCGGTCGAGCTGGGCACCGCGGGGATCCGGGTCAACTCGGTCCACCCGGGCATGACGTACACCCCGATGACCGCCTCGGTCGGCATCCGGCGCGGTGAGGGCAACTACCCCAACACGCCGATGGGGCGGGTCGGCGAGGCCGACGAGATCGCCGGTGCGGTGGTCTTCCTGCTCTCCGACGCCGCCTCGTACGTGACCGGCGCCGAGCTGGCCGTCGACGGCGGCTGGACCACCGGCCCGACGGTCAAGTACGTCATGGGGCAGTAGTCCCGTCCGGCGCCGGTGCTTTCATGGGGGCATGAACGCCTCCGAGGAGATGCACGACGTCGTCGACGAGCGGGACCGGGTGGTCGGACGGGCCCCGCGCGGCGAGGTGTACGCGCGGGGCCTGGTCCACCGCTGCGTCTTCGTCCGGGTCCGGGACGCGGAGGGCCGGTTCTTCGTCCACCGCAGGACCGCCGGCAAACTGCTCTTCCCGTCGATGTACGACCCGTTCGTCGGCGGGGTCGTCGCCGCCGGCGAGTCCTATGACGACGCGGCGCTGCGCGAGGCCGAGGAGGAGCTGGGCGTCTCGGGGCTGCCCCGGCCCGAGTTCGTCCTCAAGTTCCTGTACGACTCCGGCGGCGTGGCCGGGAAGTGGTGGTCCGCCGTCTACGAGGTCCGCTGCGACCCGCCCGTGCGGCCGCAGGCCGAGGAGGTCGCCTGGCACGCCTTCCTCACCCCGGACGAGCTGCGCGAACGGCTCTCGGACGACGGGCCGGAAGCGTGGGAGTGGGTCCCGGACGGGCTCGCCGCGCATGACCGCCTGGTGGCGCACCTCGGCCGTTAGGGTTCGGGCGTGAGCGATTTCGTACAGAGTCTGCGGCTGTGGTTCGCCCCGCGGCGGATCCGGGACGAGGGCGAGACCCCCGACTACCGCTTCTCCCTCGCCAACGAGCGGACCTTCCTCGCCTGGATCCGCACCGCGCTCGCGCTCATCGGCGGCGGCTTCGCCGTCGACCAGTTCCTGCCGGACCTGCGCTGGGCGGTCCGGGTCGGGCTCTCGCTCGCCCTGCTCGCGGCCGGTGTGCTGTGCGCGCTGCGCGCGGTCAACCACTGGATCCGCTGCGAGCGGGCCATGCGGCGGGGCGAGGACCTGCCGGTCTCCCGCTTCCCGGCCGTGCTGAGCCTCACCGTGGCCGTGGTGGCCGTCGCGATGGTGGTGCTCGTGGTCTTCGGCCGGGCCGGCTAGTGGCCGCGTCCGGCGCCGGGGCGCGCGATCCCGGGCTCCAGCCGGAGCGGACCCGGCTGGCGTGGCGGCGGACGACCCTGTCGTGCACGGTCGTGGCGGTGCTCGGCATCAAGCTGGCCCTGCTCGACGGCGCGACGGCGGCGGGGATGACCGGGCTGGCCCTCTCCGCGCTGCTGTGGATCGGCTTCCTCGCGGTCGCGCACCGGCGCATCCGCTCCCTGGACACCCCCCGCCCGCGCGTCCTCTCGCACCGGGGCGCGCTGATCGCGGCCGGGTGCACGGTCGCGCTGGCGGTGTGCGGGGCGGCGCTGATCTGGTGAGGCCGGGGGCCCTCAGGGGACGGTGACGACGACCTTGCCGTGGAGGCCGCCCGCGGCGTTGGCGCGCTGGGCCTCGGCGGTCTGCTCCAGCGGGAAGGTGCGGTCCACCCGGACGGTCAGGACGCCCTCGTCGGCGAGGTCGGCGAGCGCGGCCAGGTCGGCGGCGTCCGGCCGGACCCAGTAGTAGCGGCCGCCGAGCGCCAGCACCTCGCCGTCGGCGATCGAGGCGAGCCGTCCGCCGGGCGCGAGCAGCCGGGCCGCGTGCGGGAGGAAGGGCCCGCCGAGGGTGTCGAGGACCGCGTGGACGCCGTCCGGGGCCAGCTCCCGGACCCGGCGGGTGAAGGTCTCCTCGTCGAGGTCGACCGGCTCGGCGCCCAGCTCCGCCACCCGGTCGCGGCCGGACGCGCGGGCCGCCCCGAGGACCCGGCAGCCGAGGTGCCGGGCGATCTGCACGGCCAGGGAGCCGACCCCGCCGGCCGCCGCGAGCACCAGGACGGTCTCGCCGGGGCGCACCCCGAGCGCGGTGTGCAGCGACTGGTAGGCGGTGAGCCCGGCCAGCGGCAGTCCGGCCGCCTCCTCGAAGGAGTACGCGCGCGGCTTGCGGGCCAGGGTGCGGATCGGCGCGGCGACGTACTCGGCGAAGGTCCCGTGGCAGAGGAAGTCCTCCCGGACGTACCCCATGACCTCGTCGCCCTCGGCGAACTCGGTGACGGAGACGCCGGGCCGGACGACGACGCCCGACACGTCCCAGCCGGGGACGACCGGGAAGACCGTCTCGAACATGCCGTCCAGGTATCCGGCCTGCGCCTTCCAGTCGACCGGGTTGACGGCCGCCGCCCGGACCCGGACGAGGACCTCGTCCGGGCCGACCTTCGGGTCGGGCAGCTCGCCGTACTCCAGGACCTCGGGGCCGCCGTACCGGCGGTAGCTGATCGCCTTCATGCCTCGACCCTCGGCGGGGTCGGAGGACCGCGCAAGCGGGGCACGGCCAGGCGGGCCCCGGGCCGGTCCGTCGTCGGATTCCGGCCACCGGGCGGGCCGCCGGATGGCAGGCTTCGCCCTGTCCGTTCGATCTTCGTCTTCCGGGGGGAACCACCGTGCCTGCCACCGATCCGTACGTGGTCGCGCTCGCGCCGCGCGTCCACGCCTACGTCCAGCCCGACGGGGGCTGGTGCCTGAACAACGCCGGCTTCCTCGGCGACGCGGACGAGTCCCTGCTCGTCGACACGACCGCCACCGAGCGGCGCGCCCTGCTGCTGCGCGAGGCGGTGCTCGCCGAGGGGCTGCCGCTGCCCCGCACGATCGTGAACACCCACCACCACGGCGACCACACCTACGGCAACGGCGTGTTCCGGCCGGAGGCCCGGATCGTCGGGCACGAGAACTGCCGGTCCGAGCAGCTCGACGCCGGGCACCAGCTGCACCTGCTGTGGCCGGGGACCGACTTCGGCCGGGTCGAGATCACGCCGCCGGACCTCACCTACCGCGACCGCCTGACGCTGTACGCCGGCGGGTTCGAGGTGCGGGTGCTGCACCCGGGTGCCGCGCACACCACGGGCGACTCGATCGTGCACCTGCCGGAGGCCGGGGTGGTCTTCACCGGCGACCTGGTCTTCCAGGGCGGGACGCCGTTCCTGCCGATGGGCTCGCTGGCCGGGTCGCTGCGCGCCCTCGACGTGCTGCGGTCGCTGGACGCGGAGCGGGTGGTGCCGGGGCACGGGCCGGTGACCGACCCGTCGGCCTACGACGCGACCGAGCGGTATCTGCGGTGGGTGCGGGAGCTGGCGGCCGAGGGGCACGCCCAGGGCGATCCGCCGCTGGAGACCGCGCGCCGGGCGGAGCTCGGCGACTTCGGCGCCTGGCGGGAGAGCGAGCGCCTGGTGGCCAATCTGCACCGGGCGTACGCGGAGCTGGACGGGCTGCCGGAGGGGCATCCGCTCGACCCGGTGGCGGTCTTCGGCGACATGGCGGCGATGAACGGCGGCCGGCCGGTGGCCTGCCACGCCTGAGCCGTACGCGGGTGCGGGAAGGGGTCCGGGGAGCGTCCCGGGCCCCTTTCCCGTGCCCCCGGCGAGGCCGCCCGCCCCGGCTCCTCTTCCGGTCCCCGGGAGAGACCCCCGGAGGGCCCCTCTGGAGAGACCCCTCGGAGAGCCCCTCTGGACGACATACCGACTGGTCGGTCATCATGAACGCCGACCCGTCGCCCCACCGGAGGTACGCCCCATGAGCCCCGCTCCCCCGCCGCCCGGCCTCGACCCCGAGCGGCTCCGCCGCCATCTGGACCGCGAGCGGCCGGGCCTGGTCGCCGGCCCCCTGGAGGCACGGCTGATCGAGGGCGGCCGTTCGAACCTCACGTACGCCGTCACCGACGGCACCGGCCGATGGGTGGTGCGCCGCCCGCCGCTCGGCCACGTGCTGGCCACCGCGCACGACATGCGGCGGGAGCACCGGGTGATCACCGCCCTCGGCCCGAGCGCCGTACCGGTGCCGGGGACGGTGCTGCTCTGCGAGGACGAGGAGGTGCTCGGCGCGCCGTTCTACGTGATGGAGTTCGTCGAGGGGACCCCGTACCGCTCGGCCTCCCAGCTCGCGCCGCTGGGCCCGGAGCGGACCCGCGCCGCCGTCCTCGGCCTGGTCGACACCCTCGTCGACCTGCACGCCGTGGACCCGGCGGAGGCCGGTCTCGCGGACTTCGGGCGGCCGGAGGGCTTCCTCGACCGGCAGCTGCGCCGCTGGGGCAAGCAGCTCGCCGCCTCCCGGGGCCGCGAGCTGCCCGGCGTCGAGGAGCTGCACGCCGCCCTCGGCCGCGCGCTGCCCGGCTCCCCCGCGCCGGCCGTCGTGCACGGCGACTACCGCCTCGACAACGCCCTGGTCGGCGACGACGACCGGATCAGGGCCGTCCTCGACTGGGAGATGTCCACCCTCGGCGACCCGCTCACCGACCTCGGCCTCCTGGTCATGTACAGCACCCCGCTGGACCTGCCCGGCTCGCCGATCTCGACGACCGCGACCGCCGCCGGCCACCCCGCCGCCGCCGAGCTGGCCGAGCGGTACGCGGCCCGCTCCGGCCGGGACGTCTCCGCCCTCTCCTGGTACACGGCCTTCGCCTGGTTCAAGCTCGCCGTGATCCTGGAGGGCATCCACTACCGCTACACCCTCGGGCAGACCGTCGGCGCCGGCTTCGACCGCATCGGCGAGCTGGTCCCGGTCTTCATCGAGCACGGCCTGACCACCCTTCAGGAGGGCTGAACCGCCATGGACTTCGCCTACGACGCCCGCACCGAGGAGCTGCGCGGGAAGCTGCTCGCCTTCATGGACGCGCACGTCTACCCGGCCGAGGCCGTCGCCGAGGAGCAGCGGGCCGCGCTCGCCTCCCCGTGGGACGAGCCGCCGGTGGTCGCGGGACTGAAGGCCGAGGCCAGGCGGCAGGGCCTGTGGAACCTCTTCCTGCCGGACGAGGAGTACGGGGCCGGGCTGACGAACCTCCAGTACGCGCCGCTCGCCGAGATCACCGGCCGCAGCCCCCAGCTCGCCCCGACCGCCCTCAACTGCGCCGCCCCCGACACCGGGAACATGGAGCTGCTCGCCCAGTTCGGCGACGAGGCGCAGAAGAAGCGGTGGCTGGAGCCGCTGCTCGCGGGCGGGATCCGGTCCGCCTTCGCGATGACCGAGCCCGAGGTGGCCTCCTCCGACGCGACCAACATCGAGACCCGCATCCGGCGGGACGGGGACGCGTACGTGGTCGACGGCCGCAAGTGGTACATCTCCGGGGCGATGCACCCCGACTGCGAGATCTTCATCGTGATGGGCAAGACCGACCCCGACGGCGCCGACGTCCGCCGCCAGCAGTCGATGCTCCTCGTCCCGCGCGACACCCCGGGCGTCACCGTGCGCCGGGCGATGCGGGTGTACGGCTACGAGGACCACTACCACGGCGGCCACGCCGAGGTGCTCTTCGAGGACGCGCGGGTCCCGGCGTCGCACCTGATCGGCGGGGAGGGCGACGGCTTCGCCATCGCGCAGGCGCGCCTCGGGCCCGGCCGCATCCACCACTGCATGCGGCTGATCGGCATGGCCGAGCGGGCCCTGGAGCTGACCTGCCGCCGCGCCGTCTCCCGTACGGCCTTCGGCAAGGCGCTCGCCCAGCAGGGCGTGGTGCAGAACTGGATCGCGGACGCCCGGGTGACCATCGAGCAGCTGCGGCTCCTGGTCCTGAAGACGGCCTGGCTGATGGACACCGTCGGCAACAAGGGCGCCCACACCGAGATCCAGGCCATCAAGATCGCCACCCCGCGCGCGGTGGTCGACATCGTCGACAAGGCGGTGCAGGCGCACGGCGCGGGCGGTGTCTCGCAGGACTTCCCGCTGGCCGAGCTGTGGGCGGCGGCGCGGACGCTGCGGCTGGCGGACGGCCCGGACGAGGTGCACCAGCGGTCGCTGGCCCGCCGCGAGCTGAAGCGCTACCTCTGACGGGTCAGGGGCGCAGGGCCCGCAGCAGGAGGTCGGCGAGGTGGTCGGCGACCTGCTGCGGGGCCATCGGGCCGTCGGGGCGGTACCAGGTCGACAGGTGGTGCACCGAGCCGAAGTGGTAGTCGACGACCAGGTCGGCGGGGGTGGCGGCGGAGAAGACGCCCGCCCGCTGGCCCTCCTCGACCAGGGCGCGGAAGCGCTCGTGGTAGCGGCGGCGCTCGGCGCGGACCTGCTTGTTCTTCTCCGGGCTGAGGTGGTGCATGGAGCGGAAGAAGATCGAGGCGTCGTCGAGGTTGTCGATGGTGGTGACGACGACGTCGGCGGCGGCGGACCGCAGCCGCTCCTCGACCGGCGCGTCGGCGCCCGCGAAGGCGTCGAGCCGCTCCTGCTGGAGCCGCAGCACGCGCGCGTAGACCTCCTGGAGGAGGTCCTCCTTGGAGCCGAAGTAGTGGTAGAGGGCGCCCTTGGTGACACCGGCCGCCTCGACGATCTCCTGCACGGAGGTGCGGTCGTAGCCCTGCTCGGCGAAGAGCCGGGTGGCGGCGGCGAGGAGCCTCTGGGGGACGGGGGAAGCACCCTCCGCGTCCGTCGTCCTGGCCATGCTCCGTCGTCCTCCTGCTCGCCGTCCCCGGCCGGTGCGGCCGGGGGTTCCCTCGGTAGATCTTCCCATCCGCCGCCGGGTGCGCTACCGCGCGCCCGCCTCCCAGCTCCGCTGGAGCCGGTTCATGCCGCTCAGCCAGCGCTCGGGGTCCTGCGCGCGGGCCCGGTGGAAACCGGCGACCTCGGGGTGCGGGAGGACGAGGAAGCGGTCGGCGGCCATGGCGTCGAGGAGGGCGTCGGCGACGGCCCCGGGCTCGATGGCGGTGGGGGCGAGGACGAGGTCGCCGGCGGAGCCGGAGGCGGCGAGCATGTCGGTGCGCACGCCCTGCGGGCAGATGGCGTGGACCTTGAGGCCGCGGTGGCGGTAGGTGAGGGAGAGCCATTCGGCGAAGGCGTACGCGCCGTGCTTGGAGACGCTGTACGGGGCCGCGCCGATCATGGTGAGCAGGCCGGCGGCCGAGACGGTGGAGACGAAGCGGCCGGTGCCGCGCTCCAGCCAGTCGGGGAGCAGGGCGCGGGCGGCGCGGACGTGGGCCATGACGTTGACGTCCCAGGCGGCGGCCCAGACGTCCTCGTCGGCACAGGCGTCGCCGGGAGAGGCGAGTCCGGCGTTGGCGCACCAGACGTCGACGGTGCCGCCGAGGGCGGCGCGGGCCTCGTCGACGACCACGGAGGCGTCGCCGGGGACGGCGACGGCGCCGATCTCCGCCGCGACGGCCTTCGCGCGCGCGGCGTCGAGGTCGTTGACGACGACGCGGGCGCCCTCGGCGGCGAAGCGGCGGGCCAGGGCGGCGCCGATGCCGCCGCCCGCTCCGGTGACGACGACTCCGGCGCCCCGGATCTCGTGCGTGCCCGCGGTCATGGGTCCCTCCAGGGGTCGGGGCGGGCCGGGCCGCCCCGGCCGGGGCGGTTCCGGCGGCCGCGGGGCAGACTAACCGGTCGGTATGCGCGGGCGGAAGCCCCGGACCGGTCGGCGCCGGTCTCCGCACGCCTCGTTCCCCCGGGCCTCCCGGGGCGCTAGCCTGCGTGCCCATGTCACCCATGAGGCGTTCGGAGCTGTCGCGTCGGAGTCTGCTGGCCGCGGGAGGGGCCCTGGCCGTGACGGCCGCCCCGGCCGCCGCCGATCCGGGGCCGGGGCGGGGGCACGCGCGCGTGCGGACCGGTTTCGACCGGCTGGCGGCGGACGGGTACGCCGCGCTCGCCGGCGAGCGGGTCGGGGTGGTCACCAACCCGACCGGGATCACCGCCGACGCCCGGCACCTGGTCGACGTCATGCACGCCGACGGGCGGGTGGACCTGGTGGCCGTCTTCGGCCCCGAGCACGGCTTCCGGGGCACCGCGCAGGCGGGCGGTTCGGAGGGCCGGTACGACGACCCGGCGACCGGGCTCCCGGTGTACGACACGTACCTCAAGAGCGGGCGGGCGCTGGCCGATGTCTTCACCGCCTCCGGGGTGGACACCGTCGTCTTCGACATCCAGGACGCGGGCGCCCGCTTCTACACGTACATCTGGACGCTGTACGACTGCATGGTGGCGGCGGAGCTGGCCGGGAAGCGGTTCGTGGTCCTGGACCGGCCGAACCCGGTGAGCGGCCGGGCGGCCCTCGGGCCGGTCCTGGAGCGGGAGTTCGCGACCTTCGTGGGCCGCGAGCCGATCGCCCAGGCGCACGGGATGACGGTCGCGGAGCTGGCGCTGCTGTTCAACGCCGCCTTCCTGGAGCGGCCGGTGGAGCTGGAGACGGTCCGGATGACGGGGTGGCGGCGGGCGGACTTCTTCGACGCCACCGGGCTGCCGTGGGTGCCGCCGAGCCCGAACATGCCGACGCCTGAGACCGCGCTGGTGTACTCCGGGACCTGTCTCTTCGAGGGCACCAACCTCTCCGAGGGGCGGGGCACCACCCGGCCGTTCGAGCTCCTCGGCGCGGAGGGGATCGACCACCGCTGGGCGGAGGCGGCGAACGCCCTGGAGCTGCCCGGGGTCCGCTTCCGGGAGGCGTACTTCGCGCCGGTCTTCTCCAAGTTCCAGGGGCGGACGGCCGGCGGGGTGCAGCTGCACGTCCACGACCGGGAGGTCTTCGATCCGGTGCGGACCGGCATCGGGCTCCTGGTGACCGCCCGCCGCTCCTGGTCCGGCTTCGCCTGGCGGCCCGACCACTGGATCGACCGGCTGACCGGGTCCACCCGGGTCCGCACGCTGATCGACGCGGGCGCCGGCACCGACGAGGTGACGGGTTCCTGGGCCGAGGATCTGGCGGCCTTCCGGGCGGTGCGGCGGGAGCACCTGCTGTACCGGTGAGCCCCGGTGCCGCCGATCCTCCTCCCCCTTCGGAAGGATCAGTTCCGCATCTTCCCGGAACGCGGCGGCCCCTTCGTTCGTCCCTCTGATACCGCGGATGCGCGAAGCAACAGCGACGGAGGTGGCGGGCATGGCCGGTTTCCGGAGTCTCGCGAGACAGGTGCGCGACCCCGACTGCGACACCGCACTGCGCAGGTACTCGCTGCGCAAGTGCCTGGAGCGGTTCGCCCCGTACGGGCACCGGGCGACCTGGGACCACCTGTGCGTCAGGCACGGGTTCGGCCCCGAGGACCGGGAGCTGGACCCGGCGCGGCTGGTGGCCGCGCTGGAGGAACTGGAGGAGGCGCGGGCGGTCTGGCTCGCGTACGAGGAGGAGTTCGCGGCCCGGCGGCGGCGCGAGAAGCACGGCGGTCTGCGCGGTCTGGCGGCCCTGGACGACTGGCACCGGGACGTGTGGGGCGGCAACGGGGTGGTGCGGTGCGGCGATCCGGCCGTACACCCGAAGGACCCGCTGCCCGTGGTGGTGCGGCGGCTCGTGGCGGCCCTCGGGCGCGGCCCGGCCGAGGAGTGCCCGGTCTGCGCGGGGACGCGGATCGCCTGGGGCGGCGGCTCCGGGGAGGAGTGGTACGGGCCGGTGTGCGGGGACTGCGGGGTGGAGGTGCCCCGGGCGGTCCTCACCCCCCGCGTCCTGGCCCGCGCGCGGGAGGCGCACGGCCGCCCCCTGGTGTCGGCGGCCTGACACCGGGGCGGCCCGGCGCGACGGCCCCCGCCGTCCGGGCACCGGCCCGCCTCCCTCTTCACCGGCCGGCCCGCGGACGCGTACGCCCGGCTAACCCGCCTGCTCGCACACCGGCTCGCATGCCGGTTCGCCCGCCGGTTCGCCCGTCTGTTCGTCCGTCCGGTCGTCCGTCCCTTCGTCCACGGGGAAGCGGATGGGGAGCAGCCGGGAGCCGGCCATGGTCTCGCCCACGACGTCGTCGGGGTTGGAGAGCACGCAGGTCTCCAGAGAAAGGCAGCCGCAGCCGATGCAGTCCGTCAAGTGGTCGCGCAGCCGGCCGAGCTGCTGGATGCGGCCATCGAGCTCGGCGCGCCACGCGGCGGAGATCCGCGCCCAGTCCTCGCGGGTCGGCGTGCGCTCCTCCGGGAGGGAGGAGAGGGCCTCGCGGATGGTGGCGAGGGGGATGCCGACGCGCTGGGCGGCGCGGATGAAGGCGACCCTGCGCAGGGCGTCACGCCCGTATCTGCGCTGGTTGCCCGGGGTGCGCGTGCTGCTGATGAGGCCCTTGGTCTCGTAGAAGTGGAGGGCGGAGACGGCCGCGCCGCTGCGGGCGGAGAGCTGGCCGACGGTCAGTTCGTGGATCTTCTCTGGAATCTGCGGCACCCCGCGAACCCTAGTGGTCCGTTGACAGGGCCATCCCCACCCCACATGCTGAGCAAGCGCTTAGACACAGACCGCCGGGTATGCCGTACGAGAAGGGACCAGGGAGATGGCCGAGCCGAGGATCTTCACCTCCGCCGAGGAGCTGCGCGCGGGGGTCGGCGAGCAGCTGGGGCACAGCGACTGGCTGGAGGTCGACCAGAAGCGGATCGACCTCTTCGCCGACGCCACCGGCGATCACCAGTGGATCCACGTGGACCCCGAGCGCGCCGCCTCCGGCCCCTTCGGCTCGACCATCGCGC
Organism: Streptomyces termitum; assembly: GCF_014650175.1. GTDB lineage: Bacteria > Actinomycetota > Actinomycetes > Streptomycetales > Streptomycetaceae > Streptomyces > Streptomyces termitum. The sequence goes on along the minus strand of NZ_BMUL01000005.1, from coordinate 101,671 downwards.
ACGGCTACCTGACCCTCTCGCTGCTGCCGCTGTTCGTCCCGCAGGTGCTGCGCGTCGAGGGCATGCAGATGGGCCTCAACTACGGCACGGAGAAGGTCCGTTTCCCCGCGCCGGTGCCGGTGGGCTCGCGACTGCGCGCCACGGCGGTCCTGACGAAGGTGGAGGAGGCCGGCGGCGGGGTGCAGGTCACCGCGAAGGTGACGGTGGAGCGCGAGGGCGGCGACAAGCCGGTCTGCGTCGCCGAGTCGGTCTCCCGCTACTACTTCTGAACCCCTCGGGGGCCGTACCCCACCATGCGGAGCACGAGGTCGGCGTAGAGGGCGCCGACCTCGTCGGGGGTGCGGCGGCCCCGGGGGTTGAACCAGCGGGCCACGTCGATGCAGAGGGAGAGCACGGCGACGGTGGTGCCGGGCGCGTCCGCGACGTCGAACTCCCCGGCGGCCACGCCCTCCTCGATGATCCGGCACACGGTCGCGTCGGTCTCGCGGCGCAGCTCCACGATCTCGGCGCGGTGCTCGGGGCCGAGCGCGTCCAGCTCGTACTGGACGACCCGGGCGGTGGTGTGGTGCTCCGCGTGCCAGCGGACGAAGGAGCGGACGGCGTCGGCGAGCCGGTCGGCGGCGCCCGCCTCCCGCAGCTCGGCGGCCCGCAGGATCTCCAGGGCCTTGTCGTGGCCGATCCGGCTGATCCGGTGGAGCAGCTCTTCCTTGGTCTTGTAGTGGATGTAGAGCGCGGCCGGGCTCATGCCGGCGCGGCCGGCGATGTCACGGGTGGTGGTGGCGTGGTAGCCGCGTTCGGCGAACGCCTCGACGGCCGCGACCAGCAGCCTCCGGGCGGCCTCGGGCACGACCTCGTCCCAGGACGCGTCCTCGCCGCCGGGCGTCTGCTCCGCCGCGCTCATCCCACACTCCTCCTCGGACCGGTCAGGACGAACACCATACAACGAAGCTGAGCAAGCGCTTAGAGAGCGTGGGGGCTCAGAGCTTCTGCTGGAAGGGGTCGTGCTCGGCCAGGAGCTTCTCCAGGCGGGCCTGGTCGACGCGGCTGACGATCCGGTCGGTCTCCTGCCGGTCGCGGACCACCTTGGCCAGGGTGAAGGCCGAGGTGGTGAGGTAGAGGACGGAGACGGCGAGGAAGGCGCGCACCCAGCCGCTCGCCTCCAGCTGGTAGACCCCGACGGAGACGGCCGCCAGGGCGATCGCGAAGGAGGCGACGGCCTGGGTGTGGTAGGCGCCGGTGTTCTGCTGCTTGACCTGTGACTCACTCATGCCGCCAGGATCCGGCCGTGTGGCGGGTGCCACATCCGTGCGGATACTCACCCCGGCTGGGCCCCGGGACTCACGGACCGGACCGGGGGCCGCGGCCCCCGGAGGGCTCAGAAGGCGGAGACTCCGGTGAGCGCGCGGCCGATGATGAGCTTCTGGATCTGGCTGGTGCCCTCGTAGAGGGTCATCACGCGGGCGTCCCGCAGCAGCTTGCCGACCGGGTACTCGTCGATGTAACCGTAGCCGCCGAAGACCTGGAGGGCGTTGTTGGCGCAGCGGACGGCGGCCTCGGAGGCGTACAGCTTCGCCTGGGAGGCGGCGGTGGCGAACTCCTCGCCCCGGTCGATCAGGTCGGCGACCCGCCAGGTCAGCAGCCGGGCGGCCTCCACGTCGACGGCGATGTCGCTGAGGAGTTCCTGGACGAGCTGGTACGAGGCGATGGGGCGGCCGAACTGCTCGCGCTGCCCCGCGTAGCGGACGGCCGCGTCGAGGGCCGCCCGGGCGATGCCGACGCAGCCGGCGGCGACCGACATGCGGCCCTTGGCGAGGGCGGACATGGCGACGGAGAAGCCCTTGCCCTCGGGGCCGAGCATCGCGGAGGCGGGGACGCGCACGCCCGCCAGGGAGAGTTCGGCGGTGGCCTGGCCACGCAGGCCGAGCTTGCCGTGGAGGGGGCGGCGGGTGAGGCCGGGGGCGTCGGCGGGGACCAGGAAGGCGGAGACGCCCCGGTGGCCGGGGGCGTCGTTGGTGCGGGCGAAGAGCAGGACGACGTCGGCCCAGGTGCCGTTGGTGATGAAGGTCTTGACGCCGTCGATGACGTAGTCGCCGCCGTCGCGGACGGCGCGGGTGGCGAGGTTCCCGGCGTCGGAGCCGGTGCCGGGCTCGGTGAGGCCGAAGCAGCCGAGGGCCTCGCCGGAGCAGAGCCGGGGCAGCCAGGCGCGCTTCTGCTCCTCGGTGCCCCAGGCGGCGACCGTCTTGGCGACCAGGCCGAGGGAGACGGAGACGATGCCGCGCACGGAGGAGTCGCCGCGCCCCAGCTCCTCGGTGACCAGGCAGTACGCGAGGTGGTCGCCGCCCGCGCCGCCGTACTCCTCGGGGACGGTGAGGCCGAGGAAGCCGACCGCGCCGAGCTTCCGCACGATGCCCCGGTCCACCTCCTCGGCGCGGTCCCACGCGACGGCGTGCGGGGCGACCTCGCGGGCGACGAAGTCCTCGGCGAGCCGCCGGACGTCCCGCTGCTCCTCGCTCAGCGCCAGATCCACGGTGCCACCCCGCCCTCCATTTAATTACCACTGCTAGTTTTTAGGTGCGGGCCTACTATGTGCGCCATGGCCCGACCGCGCAAGCCCCTGCTCAGCCGAGACCGCATCGTCGAGACGGCGGGCGCGCTGGTGGACGCGGAGGGGCTCGCCGCCCTCTCCACCCGGCGGCTGGCGGCCGAGCTCGGGGTGAGCGGGCCCTCGCTCTACAACCACTTCCGCACCAAGGACGAGATCCTGGACGCGGTCGCGGACGCGGTCAGCGCCAAGATTGACCTGCGCATGTTCGCGCCCGACGACCCCCGCGACTGGCGGACCGCCCTGCACGACTGGGCGCTCTCCTACCGGGCCGCCCTCGCCGACCACCCGCACATCGTCCCCGTCCTCGCCCAGGGGCCCGGCCGACGGCCGGCGGGGCTCCGGGTCGCCGACGCCGTCTTCGGCGCGATGGTCCGGGCCGGCTGGCCGCCCGCCCAGGCCACCCACATCGGGGCCCTGATGCGGTACTTCGTCACCGGCTCGGCCCTCGGCTCCTTCGCCCGCGGCTTCGTCGACGACGAGACGGCCTACGACCCCGCCGACTATCCGCACCTCGGCCAGGCCCACCGCCTCGCCGAGCACCGCGAGAAGGTCGACGAGGGCGCCTTCGCGACGGGGCTGCGCGCCCTCCTCGACGGGCTGGCGGCCCAGTACCGGCAGTACGCGCACGTTTCGGGCGCGGCCGAAGCGTGAGCGGGGGACGCTGGAGCCATGGGAGCCAGTGATCTCGCCGCGTTCGCGGCACTCTTCGCGGAGGAGAGCCGGGCGGCGATGCTGCTCGCCCTGCTCGACGGCAGGGCCTGGACGGCCGGGGAACTCGCCCGCCACGCGCGCGTGGCGCCGTCCACCGCCACCGAACACCTGGGGAAGCTGGTCGCGGGCGGGGTCCTCGCCGAGGAGCGGCAGGGGCGGCACCGGTACGTGCGGCTGGCCGGGCCCGGCATCGCGCACCTCGTGGAGGAGCTGGCCGGACTCGCCGGCCCCGGCCCCGACCGGCCGCCCCGCTCGCTGGGGGCGGCGACCGCGGAGCGGGCCCTGGCCCGGGGCCGTACCTGCTACGACCATCTCGCCGGGCGGCTCGGCGTCGCCGTCACCGGGGCGCTGACCGCGCGCGGACTGCTCGACCAGGAGGCGGGGTTCGCGCTCACCGGGCCGGGCCTGGAGTGGTTCGCGGAGCTCGGCGTCCCCCTCGCGGCGAAGGGGCGGCGGCCGCTCGCGCGCGGCTGCCTGGACTGGACCGAGCGCCGCCCGCACCTCGCGGGCCTGGCGGGCGCGGCGCTCTGCGCGCACGCGCTGGACGCCGGCTGGTGCGTACGGATCGGAACCGGGCGCGCGGTGAAGGTCACCCCGGCCGGGGAGCGGGCGCTCCACCGCGCGCTGGGCATCGAGCCGGACGCCCTGCGCTGACCGGACGCCCTGCGCCGACCGGGAGGCCGGAGCGCGGCACTCCGCGCAGGGGGCGGGGCGGAACGCGGGGTTCTGTGAAGAGTGCGGTGCGGACCGAAGGGTCGGGGTCCTACCGTCGTGCCATGCCTGCTTCCGCGTCCTCCTCCGCCCGGCTCGCGCTCGCCGCCGCCGGGGTCACCGTCGTCCTGTGGGCCTCCGCCTTCGTCTCCATCCGCAGCGCGGGGGACGCCTACTCCCCCGGCGCGCTCGCCCTCGGGCGGCTGCTCGCCGGGACGCTGGTCCTGGTCGCCGTCCTCCTGTTCCGGCGCGAGGGGGTGCCGCCCCGGGCCGCCTGGCCGGGGATCGTCGTCTCCGGGCTGCTCTGGTTCGGGGTGTACATGGTGGTGCTGAACTGGGGCGAGCGGGAGGTGGACGCGGGCACGGCCGCGATGCTGGTCAACATCGGACCGGTGCTGATCGCGCTGCTCGGCGCCCGCTTCCTGGGCGAGCGGCTGCCGCCCCGGCTGCTGGCCGGCATGGCGGTCTCCTTCGCGGGCGCGGTGGCGGTCGGCCTGTCGATGTCCGGCGAGGGCGGCCACGCCTCGGTGCTCGGCGTCGTCCTCTGCCTGCTCGCGGCGGTCGCGTACGCGGGCGGGGTGGTCGCGCAGAAGCCGGCGCTGGCCCACGCGAGCGCGCTCCAGGTGACGACGTACGGCTGCGCGATCGGCGCCGCCGCCTGCCTCCCCTTCGCCGGGCAGCTGGTGACGGAGGCGGCGCGGGCGCCCCTGGCGGCGACCGCGAACATGGTCTACCTCGGGGTGTTCCCGACCGCGCTGGCCTTCACGACCTGGGCGTACGCGCTGGCGCGGACGACCGCCGGGCGGATGGGCGCGACCACCTACGCCGTGCCCGCCCTGGTGGTCCTGATGGCCTGGGCGCTGCTGGGCGAACTGCCCGGCGCCTGGACGCTGGCGGGCGGCGCGCTGTGCCTGGCCGGGGTGGCGGTCTCCCGCTCCCGGCCCCGGACCCGCGCGGCCGCGCCCGGCGCCACAACGCCCGAGGAGGCGCCGGGCCGGGCGGGGACCTGAGGCGTACGCCCCCGGCCGGAGGGCGTCGCCCCCGCGACCGGAGGGCGTACCCCCGCGATCAGCACACGTACCCCTGGGGTCGGAAGACGTGCTCGCGTGGTCAGAAGACGACGAGGGCGCGGCCGCCCCTGCCCGCGAGCATCGCCTCGAAGGCGCCGGGGATGCCCTCCAGGGTGATCCGCTCGGTGACGAGCGCGCCCAGGTCGAAGCGGCCGTCGCGAATGTGGGCGGCGATGACGGGCAGGTCGGCGGCCGGGTCCGAGTTTCCGTAGACGCAGCCGGAGAGCGTACGGCCCCAGTGGAAGAGCTCCAGGGCGTTGAAGGAGACCTGCTGGTCCTTGCCGCCGATGCCGACGACGGTGGTGCGCCCGCCGCGCCGGGTGGACTCCCAGGCGGTGCGGATGGCGACGGCGCGGCCCGCGCACTCCACGGCCACGTCGACGCCGTGCCCGCCGGTCAGCTTCCGGATCTCGCGGGCGGTTCCCTCCGACGCCACGACGTAGTCGGTGGCCCCGGCGGCGCGGGCCAGTTCCTCCTTCTCCGGGGAGACGTCCACGGCGACGATCGCGGACGCCCCGGCGATCCGGGCGGCCTGGAGGGTGGCGAGGCCGACGCCGCCGACGCCGAAGACGGCGACGGTCTCCCCCGCCCGGACCCGGGCCGCGTGGTGCACGGCGCCCCAGCCGGTGAGGACGGCGCAGCCCAGCAGCGCCGCGTCGGTGAGCGGGACGCCCTCGGGGGCGGGCAGCACGCAGTGCGCGGCGACGACCGTCTCCTCGGCGAAGGCCGCCACGTTGAGGCCCGGGTGCAGCTCGCGGCCGTCGGCGGCGCGGGCGTGCACGTCCGCCGCGCCGTTCAGGGCGTTGACGCAGAGCCACACCTCGCCGAGCGAGCAGGGGTGGCAGGAGCCGCAGGAGGGCGCCCAGTTGAGGACCACGCCGTCGCCGGGGGCGACGTGAGCGACGCCCTCGCCGACCGCGACGACGGTCCCCGCGCCCTCGTGGCCGAGGACGGCCGGGACGGGCACCCGCATGGTGCCGTTCGAGAGCGACAGGTCGGAGTGGCAGACGCCGGCGGCGGCGAGGCGGACCCGGACCCGGCCGGGGCCGGGTTCGGGCAGCTCGATGCCGGTGATCTCCAGCGGGGCACCGACGGCGGGCAGCACGGCGGCACGGATCACGGGTGGCTCCTTCTGCGGGGGCGGGTCCGGTGGGGTGGTGCGGGGCCGGCGGGAATCCGGCGGCGCGGCGGGCGCGTCAGAACTGGAGGGACTTGGTCTGGAGGTACTCGGCCAGACCGTGGGCGCCGAGTTCGCGGCCGACGCCGGAGCTCTTCCAGCCGCCGAAGGGGGCCAGCGGGTTGAACCGGCCGCCGTTGACGTCGACCTGGCCGGTCTCCATGCGGCGGGCGAAGGCGACCGCCGCCGCCTCCTCGCCCCAGACCGCGCCGCCGAGGCCGTAGTCGGTGCCGTTGGCGAGCGCGAGGGCCTCCTCCTCGTCCTCGTAGCGGAGGATCGACAGGACCGGGCCGAAGATCTCCTCACGGGCGATCGTCATGTCGGGGGTGACGTCGGCGAAGACCGTCGGGGAGACGTAGTAGCCGGTCTCCAGGGGGGCTTCGGGGCCGCCGGTGACGAGCCGGGCGCCCTCCTCGACGCCCCGCTCGATGTAGCCGCGGACCCGGTCGCGCTGGCGGGCGCTGACGAGCGGGCCGAGCCGCTCGCCGGGCACGTACTTCGCGGCGGCCTCGGCGGCGAGGGCGACGGCCTCCTCGTACCGCTCGGCGGGGACCAGCATCCGGGTCCAGGCGCTGCACGTCTGGCCGGAGTTGGACATGACGTTGCCGACGCCGACGGCGACCGCCTTCGCGAGGTCGGCGCCGGGCAGGATCACGTTGGCGGACTTGCCGCCGAGTTCGAGGGCGACCCGCTTGACCGCGCCGCCCGCGAGGGCGCCGATGCGGCGGCCGACGGCGGTGGAGCCGGTGAAGGAGACCAGGTCGACGCCGGGGTGCTCGGCGAGGGCCTGGCCCGCGACCGGGCCGAGGCCGGTGACCAGGTTGAAGACGCCCGCCGGGAGGCCCGCCTCGTGGACGGCCTCGGCGAAGAGCTGGGCGGTGAGCGGGGTGTCCTCGGCGGGCTTGAGGACGGTGGCGCAGCCGGCGGCGAGGGCGGGGGCGACCTTGGCGACGATCTGGTGGAGCGGGTAGTTCCACGGGGTGATCGCGGCGACGACGCCGACCGGCTCGGAGTAGACGGTGGAGTTGCCGACCTTCTCCACGAAGGGGTGGGTGGCGGCGAGTTCGGCGTACGAGCCGGCCACCGCGACCGGCAGCCCGGCGTGCACGGCGGCGGCGAGCTTCGGCGGGGCGCCCAGCTCGGCGGTGACGGTGGCGGCGATCTCCTCGGCGCGGGCGGCGAGCACGTCGCGCAGGGCGGCGATCCGGGCGGCCCGCTCGGCGGGCGGGGTGGCGGCCCAGCCGGGCAGCGCGGCGCGGGCGGCGCGCACGGCGGCGTCGACGTCCTCGGCGGTGCCGGCCGGGACGTGCGCGATGACCCGCTCGGTGGCGGGGTCGGTCACGGGGATCGTCCCGGAGGAGGCCGCGGGCCGCCACTCCCCGCCGATGTACATCGCGTCGTGGGCCTTCATCCGCTTCCCTCTCCACTCGCCGGCGGGGCCGATCGCTTCGGCCCGCCGCCCCAAACTAGCGCTGTTAGTTTTAGGGCGCCAGGGCCGGTGGGAGTGGGCCGGATCTCACCCGCACGCGCGCGTGCGCCCCCGCGACGGACACCGCGCCCCGGCGAGGGCGACGGTACCCGGCACGGGGGCGGGGCGGGGGGCGGGCCGGACGTCCTGCCCGCCCCGGCGGCCGGACGGGTGCGTCGGGGCCGGGTCAGATGGACGTGTCGGTGCCGGTGAGGTGGGCGAAGACCACGATGTTCGCGTCGTAGCCGGAGTCGCGTTCGTAGGCTCCGCCGCAGGTCAGCAGGCGCAGTTCGGGGCGACCCGTGGAGCCGTACACCTCCTTGTCGGGGAAGGCGGCCTTCGGGTAGGTGCGGACCCGGTCCACCGTGAAGACCGCGACCCGGCCGTCGGCGCGGGCGACCCGGACGGTGTTGCCCGGCCCGAGCGAGTCGAGGTCGAGGAAGACGGCCGGTCCGGTACGGGTGTCCCGGTGGCCGACCATGACGGCCGTGCCGCGTTCGCCGGGCGCCGGGCCGCGCGCATACCAGCCGACCCGCTTCGGGTCGTCCACCGGCGGCACCCCGAGCCGGCCCCGCGCGTCGAGCCCGAGGTCCAGGACGGGCGCCTCGATGGTGATCGCGGGGACGGCGAGGGCGGTGGGGCGGGAGCGGGCGAGCGGGGCGGGGTCCGCCGGAGGGGACGTCCGGCGGCTCGCGGGGGCTTTGGCCCGGTGGGCGGCGGCGGACGGGGCGCTCCCGGGAGCCGCCGCCGGGGTCCCGGCGCCGGCGGTGGGCTTGGCGTCGACCGCGGGGCGGGACGGGACGGGGTCCGCGTCGCCGCTCCACCACACGCACCCGGCGGCCAGGGCCGCGGCGACCGCCGCGGTCCTGGCCAGCCGGAGGAGCCGCCGCTGCCGGCGCGTCGGGCGGGCCTTACGCCGCGCCATCGGTGCGGCGGCGAGAGCGGCGGATCAGCACCACGCCGGCGGTGCCCGCGAGACCGGCGGCGACGGCGGCGCCGATGCCGAAGGCGGAGGAGTCCTGCTCGGCGGCGATCTGGGCGGCGCCGCCGCCGCCCGCGCCGACCGGGCCGTGCGGTCCGTGACCGCCGGTGCCGCCGCTGTTCCCGCCGTTGCCGTTGCCTCCGGTGGTGCTGCCGCCCGTGGTGCCGTTGGGGCAGTCGACCTGGAAGACCTTGTGCTTGCCCGCGCCGTTCTCACCGGCGAAGGTCCAGGTGAGCTTGTACATGCCGTCCGGCAGGGCGAGGGGCGCCGTGTGGCCCGTGCCGGAGAGCAGCGTGATCCGGCCGCTCAGTTCGGCGCCGCCGGGCTTGGCCGGCTGGGGCACGATGTCCCACTGGACGTCCTGCAACACGTCGAAGCCGAATCCGGCGAGATAGAAGGCGCAGACCTTCGGCTCGTTGCTCTGGTCGTCGAAGGGGGTGCCCACCTTGTGGATCTTCACGTCGCCGTTGTCGCCGGGGGCGGCGTACGCGGCCGGGGCCCCGCCCGCGAGAGCGAGGCCGGCGAGGGCGAGACCGGAGACGGCGGCCAGCGGCCGGGCGGTGCGAGCGGACATGCGGGTTCCTCCACGAGGGGACAGGGAGACGGCCGGGACTTGTAAGCCGATAATCCGACTATCTGTCACCCTTGGTGCGTTCAGGCCCCTTTCGTTCCCGCGCCGCGCCGCCGGTCCCCCGTCCGGCCGATCCCGCTCCCGGTCAGACGATCCCGAAGAGGGCGGCGGCCCCCAGGGCCACCAGCGATGTCAGCGCCGCCCACTTCACGGTGAACCGGGTGTGGTCGCCGAACTCCACCTTCGCCATGCCCACCAGCACGTACACGGCGGGGACCAGCGGGCTCGACATGTGCAGGGCCTGGCCCGCGAGGGAGGCGCGGGCGATCTCCAGCGGCGAGACCCCGTGGGCGGCGCCCGCCTCCGCGAGGACGGGCAGGACGCCGAAGTAGAAGCCGTCGTTGGACATGAAGTAGGTGAGCGGCAGGCTCAGTACGCCGGTCACCAGCGCCATGTGCGGGCCCAGCGCGTCCGGGATCGCGCCGACCAGCCAGTCGGCCATGTGCTCGACCATGCCGGTGCCGGTGAGGACGCCGGTGAAGACGGCCGCGGCGAAGACCATGCCGGAGACGTTGAGGACGTTGTCGGCGTGGGCGGCCAGCCGCTCCTTCTGCTCGGCGGGGCGCGGGAAGTTGACGGTGAGCGCGAGGGCGGCGGCGATCAGGAAGAGCACCGGGATCGGCAGCAGTTCGAGGATCATCGCGGTGAGCAGGGCGACGGTGAGGGAGGCGTTGAACCAGTACAGCCGGGGCCGGAGGGTGGCGCGGTCGGGGTCGAGCCCCTGGAAGCCGCCGCCGGGCACCTCGTCGGCGTCCGCCCCGGCGGAGGCGCCCGCCCCGGTGGTGCCCGCCCCGGTGGTGCCCGTGCCCTTCGCGCCCGTGCCCTTCGCGCCGGAGTCCGCGCCGCCGCCCGCGCCCACCAGGACCGTCTCGTCCGCGGTCTCGTGGACCAGGGCCTCGTCCAGGGTGAGGTAGCCGAGCCGCTTCCGCTCGCGGCGGCCGAGGACGTACGCGAGGGCGGTGACGAAGAGCAGGCCGACCCCGAGGGCGGGGATCATCGGGACGAAGATGTCACCGGCGTCGAGCTTGAGCGCGGTCGCGGCGCGGGCGGTGGGGCCGCCCCAGGGCAGCGTGTTCATCACGCCGTTGGCCATGGCGGCGACGCCGGTGAGGATCACGAGACTCATGCCGAGCCGCTTGTAGAGCGGGTACAGCGCCGAGACGGTGATCATGAAGGTGGTGGAGCCGTCGCCGTCGAGGGAGACGATCGCGGCGAGCAGCGCCGTACCGACGACCACGCGCATCGGATCGGCCTTGCAGAAGCGCAGGATGGCCCGGACGATCGGGTCGAAGAGGCCGACGTCGATCATGACGCCGAAGTAGACGATGGCGAACATCAGCATCGCGGCGGTGGGGGCCAGCTTGCCCACTCCGTCGATCACGTAGTCGCCGAGCTGGGCGCCCTGTCCCACGGCGACGCAGAAGAGGGCGGGGATCAGGACGAGCGCCGCGATCGGCGACATCCGTTTCGTCATGATCAGGACCAGGAAGGTCGCGATCATGGCGAAGCCGAGGACGGTCAGCATGGAGGCACCTCACGTTCGCCGTGGCACGGCCGCCGAGCGGCGGTGCGCACGACGGTAGGTGCCCCCCGTCGGCCTCAACAAGGGGTCGACGCATGAGCAATACGAGCAAAACCCCAGGTCACAGCGGTGATGATCGGGGCGCGGGCCGGGACGGCCACCCAGCGGCCCCGACGGCCCCGGGCCCGGACGGCCTCAGACCAGGGAGGGCGCCAGGTACGCGTGGAGGAGCTGGCGCGTCTCGGCGATCAGCGCCGGGTCGCCCTCCGGGTCGGCGCGGAAGGCCCGGCGGACGAGGGTGTCGGCGGTCTCCACGCCGACGAGGACCTTGCGCATCAGGGTCTCGTCGGCGGTGCGGCCGAGGTGGGCGGCGAGGAGGCCGCAGAGCCGTTCGGCGACCAGGCCGTTGGGGTCCTCGGCCCCGCTCCCGTCGGTCTCCTCGGCGGCGGGCGGGCCGAAGTCGACGAGGGCGAAGCCGGGGACGCTCCGCTTCATCGCGATGAACTCGTCGAGGACGCCGTCGATCGCGGCGCGCGCGTCGAGGACCTCGGTCCGCTCGAAGCGGGCCGAGATCCGCTCGGCGTACCGGTCGAGGTTGCGGTGGGCGAGCGCGGCGACGAGGGCCCGCTTGTTGCCGAAGAAGCGGTAGACGGAGCCGATCGGGACGCCGGCGCGGGCGGCCACGGCCCGGGTGCTCAGCTGTTCGTAACCGGTCTCGTCGAGGAGTCCGGCGCAGGCGTCGAGGATGCGGGCGAGCCGTTCGGCGCTCCGCTGCTGGACGGGGGTGCGGCGGAGGGCGGGCGGCGGGCCGTGCGGATGGGTCTGGGGCACGGGGTCCATGATGCCGTCCCGGTCGGTGTCAGGCGATGAGCAGGCCGATTCCCCCGAGGGTGTACGCGATCATCAGCACGAACAGCGGGAGTTGGCCGGCGACGGCGCGGGCGGGCGGGAAGAGCCGGACGGCCCGGTCGTGCGCGGCGACGACGCCGAGGACGTGGCCGGTGACGATCGCGGTGACCTGGAGGACGGCGAGGCCCGCGGGGCCCAGGGGCGGGGCGGGCGCGGCGGCGTTGTCGGTGCCGACCGCCATCATGACGGTACGCGGTCCTTCGACCGCGAGGAGTGAGAAGTAGTGGGCGGTGAGGTAGCCGAGGGCGATCGGCAGGAGCGAGTGGGCGAAGGAGGTGAGGGGGGTGGTGAGCGCGCGGTTCAGCAGGCGCAGGGTGCCGGCGCAGAGCCCGTAGCAGACGGCGGCGAGGGCGACGGCGGCGAGGAGGCCGAGGGTGGCGGTCGGGGTGGGGCCGAGCGGGGAGGTCTGGAGGGTGGTGATCCAGCGGGGGTTGTCGGAGAGGCCGTCGTAGGCGGTGGTGCCGAGGAGGACGCAGACGGCGGCGACCAGGCCGGGCGTCTCGGGGGTGGCGTCGAGGCCGTTGAGGGGGGAGCGCAGGACGAGGCGGCCGTCGGCGCGGCGGCCGAGCGGGGAGAGCCGGGCGAGGAGCGAGGAGTACGCCTCGAAGGGGTCGGCGTGCGCGAACCAGGCGGCGCCGTGGCGGGCGGCGCCGAGGAGCTGGACGGCGAGGTGGACGGCGAGGGCGGTGAGCAGGACGGGGCGCGCGGTGTTGTCGGGGGCGACGAGTTCGAGCCAGGCGAAGAGGAGGAGTCCGGCGGCGGCGGGCCGGATGCCGACGGCGGCGGGGACCGGCCGGGGGGCGCGCGGCGGGCGGAGCGCGAGGAGGGCGCGCAGGGGGTTGAGGAGGCGCCAGACGGGGCCGAGGAGGAGGGAGGCGGGGACCAGTCCGACCCAGAGGAGGACGTAGAGGGCTCCGGGGGCGGGGTTGCGGTCGGGGTCGTCGGGACCGAGGACGAGGTGGAGCAGGAAGAGGAGGGCGAGGGCCGCGCCGAGGACGCGCAGCGCGGTGCGGGTGGCGGGGGCGTCGGCGCACCGCTGCACGGCGGCGGGCAGGGCCCGGCCCGCCCGGTCGCCCCGGAAGCGGGAGGACGACCAGAGCAGGCCGAGGCCGAGGAAGGAGACGAGGAGGGCGGTGAAGGCTCCGGCGTAGGCGTAGAAGGGCGAGAGGGGCAGGTCGTGCTGGGCGCCGACGCCGTGGGCGAGCGGGAGGAGCGGGGGCGGCGGGGCGGTCACCGGACGACCAGCTGGGTGAGGACGAGGCCGGACTCGTGGGTCTCGACCTCGAAGAGGCCGGTGCGGTCGGCGGTGAGGGTGAGGGTGGCCGGGGTGCCGGGGGCGAGGGCCGCCTCGCGGTCGTAGCCGTGCACGTGGACGGTGTCGGCGCGGTCGGAGGTGACGCGGAGGGTGAGGCGCTCGCCCTTCTTCAGCTCGACGCGGGAGGGGGCGGGCGTGACGGTCGAGCCGGTGACGCGGATGTCGAGGGTGCGGGTGGCGGGGGTGGCGGGGGGCTCGGGGGTGCGGGACGGCGTGGCGGAAGGGGCGGAAGGGGTGGCCGCGGAGGCGGCGAGGGGGACGGTGGTCTGGACGGGGGCGCCGCCGGTGGCCCAGACGGTGTGGTCGTCGGCGTACAGCCGGACGGTGAGGGTGCGGGCGCCGGCCGGGACGTGGAACCAGGGGCCGTAGGCGCGGGCGGTCTCGCGGCCGTCGACGAGGAGGCGGGCGTGGCCCCGGCCCGCGAGGGCGGCGCCGCCGGTGGACTCGGGGGTGAGGCGGAACCGCTCCAGGGCGAGGTGGACGTTCCAGCCGCCCTCGGTGTCGGGGCGGACCTCGGCGCGGACGGCGGGGGCCTCGGCGGCGGGGAGTTCGCGGAGCCGGTGGCCGGACTCGTCGCGGGCCGCGAGCAGGGTCCCGTTGCCGCCGGTGGCCTGCTCGTGCCTGGTGCCGGGCTTGTGGTGCGTGGTGGCCCGCCCGCCGCACCCGGCGAGGGCCAGGAGCAGCACGGCGGCGAGGGCGGCGGCGGCCGGGACGGTGCGGCGGAGACCGGGGGCGGTTGCCTTGGGGGCGGTCGCCGGGCCGGGGGCGGGGGTGGTCACAGGGGTGGGGGTGGGGGTGGTTACAGGGGCGGGGGCGGGGGCGGGGGTGGTCATGCGGCGGGCTCCTCGGCGGGCGCGGGGGCGGTGCCGGCGGGCTGGGCGGGGGCGGTGGGGTCAGTGGGGTCGGCCGGGGTGGCGGGGTCGGCGGGGGTGGGGCGGGTACCGGCGGCGACGACGGCCCAGAGGACCCAGACGACGCCGAGGAGGAGCCGGAGCCAGGCGGGGCTGACGGGGGTCCAGGGGATCATCAGGACCGCCTTGTCGAAGGCGTCGAGGAGGGTGAGGAGGCCGAGGGCGACGGTGGTCCAGCCGAAGACGGGGCGGGCCGGGCGCAGCAGGAGGCCGGTGACGGTCCACCAGGCGCCGGTGAGGAGCAGCGCGAGGGCGGGGACGTACGTCGGGGTGAGGGAGAGGGTGGAGCCGGCGACGTCGAGGGCGAGTCCGGCGAGCCCGGTGGCGAGGGCCGCGGCGGCGAGGCGGCGGCCGCGCAGCCTGCGCCACCACAGGGCGGTGCCGACGAGGGCGAGGAGGACGGCGGCGGCCAGGGCGATCTGGGTCTCGACGCGCTGGAGGCCGCGGGCCCCGTACCAGTCGCAGCCGGCCGGGAGGCGGCGGGCCTGGACGTTGTAGTCGGCGCAGACGAGGAGCTGGGCCAGCTTGACGGGTTCGCCGACGAGCCGGGCGGTGGCGCCGGAGACCTCGCCGCGCGCGGTGCCGCAGGCGGGGAGGGCGCGGGGGCTGGAGGCGCCGGCGTCGTCCTGCCAGCAGTTCTCGCGGCCCTGGCCGTCCCACCAGACGTCGGTGCGGTTGGGCCGGGGGTTGCCGGCCTTGTCGACGCCGAGGCGGTTGTTCGCGTAGCGGTTGTGGTGGGAGGTGTCGGTCTGCTTGGCCCAGGCGGACTCGCCGCGGATGAAGGCGGGGACGGCGTTGAGGTAGAAGCCGGTCCGCTGGTGGCCGTAGACCCAGTTGTCCTCGTAGAGGTTCCAGTTGCCGCCTGCGGTGATGATGCCGGTGCCGGGCGGCATGGAGATCTGGGGGCAGACGACGCCGTTCTCGTAGCCGCGCTCGGCGGGCGGGCGGGCGCAGGTGCCGTCGGCGACGTACCGGTAGTAGTCCTCGTTGTTGTCGTGGATGGCGTTCCGCTCGAACTTCGCGTGGTTCTGCGGGAGTCCGGGGTGGCCGGGGAAGGCGGAGTCCATGGAGGCGCCGCCCATGTTGTGGTCGAACTCGTTGTCGTGGACCCAGACGGAGTCCCCGGCGGTGCCGGAGTAGCCGACCATGTTGTGGTGGCTGCGGCAGCCGGTGATCTCGATGGAGTGGCGGGGGACGTCGAAGCCGTAGCCGTCGTTGATGTTCGAGGCCGAGCCGGGGTAGATGCCGGAGTCGCCGTTGCCGTACGACTCGCAGTTCTTGTAGAGGCCGTGGTCGGAGGCGAAGGTGAGGAAGCCGTACTCGTCGTTCCAGCGGGTGAGGACGTCGTCGATGACGAAGCCGTCGGCGGCGAGCACGTACAGCGAGTTGAAGGTGGTGCGCTGGGCGGTGAAGTTGCGGAAGTAGACGCCGTCGGACTTGTCGGCGCGGATCGCGTTGAGCTTCGTGTACTTGGCGTCGATGACGACGTCGAGGCGGGAGGCGCCGGTGCCCTCGATCTGGAGGTCCTTCTTGCCGAGGATCGCGACCAGGTTCTGGTTGTGCGGGCACTGGGCCTGCTGCTCGTAGCTGAGGATCTGGTAGCCGAAGGAGGACTTCGGGGCCTTCAGGGAGGCGCAGGCTCCGGTGGGGGCCGGGAGCGAGGGCTCCTCCTCGTAGAGGCCGGGCAGGATCGCGATGGTCGTGCCGGGCTTGTCGACGGCGTCGACGGCCTGCTGGAGGTGGCGGTAGCCGCTGCGGCCGCAGCGGGCGAAGAGGTCGAGGTTGCGGGCCTTGAGGCCGGCCGGGAAGGCGGCGATCCGGCGCTCGAAGTCGGCGCGGTCCGTCTTGCAGACGAGGAGGTCGGGCTCCCCCGCGCGGTGCTTCGGCACGCTGCCGGAACCGTCGGGGAAGGTGACGGGCCGCTCCTCGTGCGCCTGGGCGCCGGGGGCGGTGAGGAGGCTCGCGGCGAGCACCGCGAGCACGATCGAGAACAGCGAGACGAACCTTCGGGTCCAGGGCATGGCCGCGAGAGTAGAGCATTGTTCATCTTTTTGACCCCGCCGTGCGGGCACGGATCACGAGTGGATCCGGGGGCGGGCCGCGACCTGGTCCGGAGGCGGTTCCCGACCGGGCCCGGGGGCGGGCCTCGCCCAGGCCCGGGAACGACTCCCGCCCGGGCCCGAGCCCGGATCGCGGCCGCCCCCAGGGGCGGTTCCCGGCCGGATCCGGCGGCGGGCCGCCGCCGGGCCCGACCGGGCCGCGGGCCGGGCCGCGGCTGCCCCGACCGGCCGGTCCCCGGCGGAACCGGGGCCGTATCCCGGCCGCCCGACCGGCGGTTACCGGACAGCGCCGGGGCCGGACGCCGGATCGGGCCGGAACGGATCGCGGACCCGTG
Organism: Streptomyces termitum; assembly: GCF_014650175.1. Lineage (GTDB taxonomy): Bacteria > Actinomycetota > Actinomycetes > Streptomycetales > Streptomycetaceae > Streptomyces > Streptomyces termitum. Next base: position 85,264 of record NZ_BMUL01000005.1, on the reverse strand, counting down.
CCGTCCGCCCCGTTGACGGGAGCCGCGCGGAATCCTACGGTCATCCATAGGATTCCTTTCGCGGGCACGGCCCGTGCATTCAGGACAGGAGCGGGCGATGACGACCGAGCAGGCCAGGAAGACGGCCGAGGCGCTCACCTACAGCACCGGTTTCGGCAACGAGCACGCGTCGGAGGCGCTCCCCGGGGCCCTCCCCGAGGGACGAAACTCGCCGCAGCGCGCCCCGCTCGGGCTCTACGCGGAGCAGCTGAGCGGCAGCGCGTTCACCGAGCCCCGGGCGTACAACCGGCGCTCCTGGCTGTACCGGATCCGCCCTTCGGCGGCGCACCCGCCGTTCGTCCGGGCCGACAACGGCGCCGTGCGCACCGCGCCGTTCACCGAGGCCGTGCCGGACCCCAACCGGCTCCGCTGGGACCCGCTGCCGGACCCGGCGCCCGGCACCGACTGGCTGGCCGGCCTGTGGACCCTCGGCGGGAACGGCGACGCGGCCCAGCGCGCCGGCATGGCCGTGCACCTCTACCACGCCGACACCTCCATGGAGCGGGTCTTCGGCGACTCCGACGGCGAGCTGCTGATCGTCCCCGAGCTCGGCGGCCTGCTGCTCCGCACCGAGCTGGGCCTGCTGGCCGTCCACCCCGGCGAGACGGCGCTGATCCCGCGCGGCGTCCGCTTCCGCGTCGAACTGCTCGACGCGACCGCCCGCGGCTACGTCTGCGAGAACTACGGCGCCCCCTTCCAGCTCCCCGACCTCGGCCCGATCGGCGCCAACGGCCTGGCCAACGCCCGGGACTTCCGCGCCCCCGTCGCCGCCTACGAGGACGTCGAGGGCCCGGTCGAGGTCGTCAACAAGTTCTGCGGCAACCTCTGGACCGCGACCTACGACCACTCCCCGCTGGACGTCGTCGCCTGGCACGGCAACCACACCCCGTACGTCTACGACCTGCGCCGCTTCAACGTCATCGGGTCGATCTCCTACGACCACCCCGACCCGTCGATCTTCACCGTGCTGACCTCCCCCTCCGACACCCCCGGCCTGGCCGGCGTCGACTTCGTGGTCTTCGCCCCGCGCTGGCTGGTCGGCGAGGACACCTTCCGGCCGCCGTACTTCCACCGGAACGTGATGAGCGAGTACATGGGCCTGATCGAGGGCGCGTACGACGCCAAGACCGCCGGGAAGGGCGGCTTCGTGCCCGGCGGCGGCTCGCTGCACAACATGATGTCCGCGCACGGCCCCGACCGGGAGACCTTCGACCGGGCCAGCGCCGCCGAGCTGAGGCCGCAGAAGATCGACGACGGCCTGGCCTTCATGTTCGAGACCCGCTGGCCGGTGACGGCGACCGCGCAGGCCGCCGACGCCGACCACCTCCAGCGGGGCTATGACGACGTGTGGCAGGGTCTGGAGCGCCACTTCCGGCCGTAGAGTCCGCCCAGCCGCCCCGCCGCGCCGTCGTACGGAGACCGCCGTGACCGCCTTCGCCCCCGACTCGCTGGTCCTGAACCGCAAGCTCCCGCTGTGGTACCAGGTCTCGCAGTCCCTGCGCGCCTCCATACTGGGCCGCACCTCCGACGCCTCCCTGCGGCTGCCCACCGAGGAACGGCTCGCCGCGCACTACGGCGTCAGCGTGCTGACCATGCGGCAGGCGCTGAAGGAGCTGGAGGAGGAGGGGCTGATCAGCCGGCACCGGCGGCGCGGCACCTTCATCGAGCCGGGCGCCCGCCGCTCCGCCCCGCGCCGGCTGCTCGGCTCGATCGACGCGATCGTGGCCCAGCAGTCGGGCGAGCGGACGACGGTCCTCGGCCACGGCCCGGAGCCGGTGCCGGGCGAACTGGCCGAGCACTTCGCCGACCTGACGGAGGTCGTGACCTACCGGCGGCTGCGCTCCGACGGCGAGAGCGACGAGCCGACGAACTGGGCGGAGAACGCGGTGCGGCCCGAGTTCGCCGCCGCCATCGACCCGGCCGACCTGGAGCGCTGGCCGATGACCAAGGTGCTCCGGGACGTCGTCGGCGTCCGCATCAGCCGGATCACCGACACCGTCGAGGCCCGGCTCGCCGACCCCGCCACGGCCGAACTGCTCCGCGTCCCGCTGCTCTCCCCGATCCTGCACTACACCGGCGTCACCTACGACGAGGACAACCGCGTCGTCGACGTCGCCCGCATCCGCTACCGCGGCGACCGCTTCTCCTTCACGGTGACCGTCGAGGCCCGCTGAGACCGGGCGGGCGGCGCTGGCCCCGCACGGACGGCGCTCGTTAGCATGCGGGGCGTGACTGAGGCTCCCCGGCAGCAGGCCCTTCCCCCGGGCGAGGACACGCCCCTGCTCGACGAGCTGATGCCGTGGTCGGCGGCGCCGCTGCGGTTCGGCCGGGCGTGGATCGTCGCGCCCGACGTCCGGACGCTGCGCGGGCGGTGGGACCGGCTGGTCGCGGCGGAGGGCGGCGAGCGGGCCGCGCTGTTCCGGCCGAGCCGGGCGCGCACCCCGGACACGGCGGTGGCGGCGCTGCCCGGGCAGCGCACCGGGACCGGGCGGTTCGCCCGCGAGGACGGCCCCTGCCCCGAGCCGGTACGGGTGCTGGCCGACCCCTTCGACGAGCAGTGGCTGCTCCCCGACCACCGGCTGATCGACACCGCGCGCCCGGAGCTGTGGCGGGTGGCGGGCGCGCCGCAGCTCTTCCTCGTGGAGCAGGGGTACGTGCCGGGGGCGGCCGGACCGGCACTGCTGGCGACCGGCGCGCTGCCCGAGGGGCGGTCCCCGGCGGGCCGGCCGGGCCGGATCCGGCCGCTCTTCCGGCGCCCCGGCGGCGCCGAGCCCAATCTGGCGCCAGGGCTGCTCGGCTTCCTCGGCGAGCGGTACGGCGCGGGGCGCGGTCCGGCGGACCCGCTGGAGTGGGCGGCCTGGGCGGCGGCCGCCGCGGTCCCCTCCCCCGCGGGCTGCCGGGTACCGCTGCCCGTGGACCGGGCGGCGTGGGAGGCGGGGACGGCGCTCGGCCGGGAGCTCCTGGACGTGCAGCTGCGGGGCGCCCTGTCGGGGACGCGGCCCCGGCTGCCGGGCGGCCGGAGGCCCTATGTGCGGGCGGCGCTCCCGGCGCGGCCCGGGGCTCCCTCGTACGACCCCGGCGGGGAGGTGCTGGAGGTCGGAGGGGGCCGGATCTCGCCGGTGCCGGAGGCGGCCTGGGCGTACCGGGTGGGCGGGGTGCGGGTGCTGGAGCGGTGGTTCGCCCGCCGGACCGCGCCGGCCGAGCCGGGCTCGCTGGAGGCGATCGGCCCGGCGGCCTGGCCGCAGGAGTGGACCTCGGAACTGCTCGACCTGGTGACGGTGCTGGCGCTGCTGGGCGGCCGGGAGGCGGAGCGCGCGCCGTTCGCGGCGGGCGGCGGGCCGGGCCGGGCGGCGCTGCGGGCGGCGGGGGTGCTGCCGGTGCCGGACCGGGCGCGCCGCCCGGCCTCGGTGCTCGACCACCGCGAGGAGGGCCCGGAGGGCCAGTTCACGCTGGTGTGACGGGGCGGGGCGGCCGCGCGCCCCGGTGCGGGGGTACGACGAAGCGCCGGACGGGCGGGGACGCGTCCGGCGCTCTCGGCGTGCGGGATGGGTGCGGGCGGCGGACCGGGGCGGGCGGAGCGCGTCGGGTACGCGGGTCCGGGCCCTGGTGCGCCGCGTGCGGTCAGTGGCGCGTGCCGAAGAGGGTGCGGCGCAGGCGGCGGAGCGGGGCGAAGAGGGAGACCCGCGCACGACCGCCGTGCGGGCTCTGGGCCGGCGTCTCGTGGCGACGCGTCGTCAGCTCCCGCATGAGGAGCGTCGCCTCGGCCGCCTCCCGCTGCGGTATGGCGGGTCCGCCGAGCACCGCGAGATGGCGGTCGAGCCGCGAACTGGTCGCACTGCTCCCGCAGGTGATGGCAGGCACACGCGGCCTGCTGCGCATCGTTGTCTGTTCCATGTCACTCCCCACCCGTACGAGGGCACCCGACCCGGGCAGGTTAACCCTATCGCCCCATGGTGACACGCGTGTATCCCGCCGTCAGGATGTACGGCACTCGTACGGGGGTTGACGGTGACCCTCCGAATCCATCTGATTCCAGGGCGACTTGGACAGCGTTCGAACACCTGCCGAACCGTCACGAACCATCCTGCACGCCGGGGGTCCTGATCCGGACACGGGGACCGGTGTGATCTCCGCCACCGAGGGGCGTTCCTCTGGGTCGCCACCCGCCAAGGGGGCGGCTACCGTGGGCCCATGACCCTGATCGCGGGCCGCTACCGGCTGCTCGACGCCCTCGCGGAGGGTGCGGCGGGAATCGTCTGGCGCGCCCGGGACGAGGCGCTCGGCCGCGAGGTGGCCGTCAAGGAGGTGCACGCGCCGCCGGGCCTCGACGCCTCTGCGGAACGGGCGTTGTACGCCCGGGTCGAGCGCGAGGCGCGGGCCGCCCGGGCGATCCGGTGCCCCGGCGTGGCCGAGGTGTACGACGTGGCCGTGGAGCACGGCCGGCCCTGGATCGCGATGGAGCTGGTCCGCGGGCTGACGCTGGCGGAGACCCTGGAGGCCGGCGGGCCGCTGCCGGACCGGGAGGCGGCGCGGGTCGCGCTCGGGGTCCTCGCGGCGCTGCGGGCGGCCCGGGAGGCGGGCGTCCCCTACCGCGACCTCGGCCCGGACCGGGTGCTGCTGGCCAATGACGGGCGGGTGGTGGTCACGGGCGTCGCGACCGGGACGGCCGGGCCGGATGCGGACGGCGCGGCGCCGGGCCCCGGGGAGGACGCGCGGTCGCTGGCGGCGCTGCTCGGCGGGATGACCGGGTCCCCCCTGCCGGGCCCCCTCGCCCCGGTGGTGGCCGGGCTGGCGGAGGGGGACGAGGACGCGCGCTCGGCGGCCGTCAGGGAGCTGGAGCGGATCGCCGGGGTGCGGGCGGCGGGTGACGGGGCGTCCGCGGTGAAGGGGACGCCGGGCCCCGCCGCGCACACGGGCGGGGAGGAGCGGGAGGAGCACGGGGGGCGCGGTGGAGCGGGCGGGGGGCGTCCGGCGGGCGCCGCCGCTCCGTCCGGCGCACCGGTGCGCCGGGGCGGCCCCCGGCGGGGCGCGGTGCTCGCCGCCGGGCTGGCCGGACTCCTCGTCATCGTCGGGGCGCTGGTGTGGCAGGCCGTCAGGGACGAGGGTCCGGGCACCGGTCCGGGCGGGGGCGGGCCGTCGAGCACCGCCCCCGCCGTTCCCGGCGCCCCGGGTGCGGGCGCGGACGGGTGACTTCCGTCAGGCCGCGTTCCTGAAGGTGGGCAGGTAGCCGCCGGACTGGCCCGCGGCCGTCGGGTGGTAGGACTCGCCGATGTTCAGCCAGTTGACGCTGTGCAGCCAGGCCGAGCCGGAGCAGATCTCGTGGCCGGTGAAGGCGGGGACCACGCCGGCGAAGGCGAAGCCGTGGTTGGCGGCGCGCTTGGCGACGGCGGCGTTGAGGTAGTCGGAGGCGTTGTTGATCGCGGTGCGCTCGGTCTCGCTGAGGCCGGCGATGCAGCTGCCGTTCAGCTGGTAGAAGCGCGGGTAGCCGAGGACGACGACGCGGGCGTTGGGGGCCTTGCTGCGGATCGCGTTGTAGGTGGCGTCGAGCCGGGCCGGGAGGGTGGAGTCGACGTAGCCCTTGGCCTGGTTCACCCGGCTGACGCAGGTGGACTCGGACTGGAGGACGCAGGTCGTCATGACGTCGGCGAAGCCCGCGTCGTTGCCGCCGATGGTGATCGAGACCAGGTCGGTGGAGGAGTTGAGCGGGCCGAGCTGCTTGCTCGTGACGTCGGTGGTGACGGCGCCGGAGCAGGCGGTGAAGGAGAAGGAGGCGGGCGCGTTGGCGTTCGCCCAGAGCCGCGGATACGCCTTGGTGGAGCGCTTGCAGTCGCCGCTGGCGCTGTCGTAGCTGCCGGCGCCGACGCCGGAGGAGTACGAGTCGCCCAGGGCCACGTAGTCGACGGCGGCGGTCCCGGCCGCCTGGGCGGCACCCGCCCCGGTGAGGGCGAGGACGGAACCGAGCAGGAGCGAGGACGCGAAAGCCGCGAACCGTGACAGTTTCATGGAACCTCCAGTAGCAGGATCTCTGCGCTACCAGGAAGTAGCATCGGATCGGCCGCCAGGGAAGTGTTCATGTCAAAACTGACTCTGGAGAGTGAGTGAACATCCCTCAAAGACCGATTTTTTCCGGCCACCTGAGGAGCCGTCCGTTCCGCGCCCGGGCGGACCGCCGGGAACCCGGCACCGCCACCCGCCGGGCGGCCCGCCGTCCCGCACCCCGGCGCACCGGCGCACGGCGGCGCACGAGAGGGAGCCCTCCCCCGGCCCTCCCCGCGCTTCCCCCGCCCCTCCCGCCGTTCCCCCGCCGTTCCTCCCGCCGTTCCTCCCGCCGTTCCTCCCGCCGAATGAACGGATTGATCTCATCCGATCGAGAAGATGCCTGTTCCAGGCGTTGATCGTTCGCCAAAATGCCGGAAACCGGCCCGGAGAAGCGGGACTTGCCCTACAGTCCCCTTCATCAATACCGTCATACATCTCACCCGGACCGAACCGTCGACAAAGCACCCCAAGGGGAGGGTGCCGACGAGGCGACCATCCGGAGCGGGGCGCGGTAGGGGGGTGCCGTGCCCGGTGTGCCCATCGGCGTGCCGGGTCGCGGATACCGCGCGGCCGGACATGCCGATTCGCCGTTTCCGCAAGGGAGTTCACCTCCGTGCGGGGAGGGCGGCAACCCCCCTTTCGAACCGGACACACGACCGGACCGCCCCGGGGTGGGCGGCCCACCGGACGAGAGGGATACCGACCAATGAGCTCGTTCCTGCGCCCGGCCGTCACGGGCCAAGAAATCACCGAGCCGAGTCGAATAGCGGCCCAGTACCGGGCCATCACGTCTCATCTGGCGATCACCCCACCGGTGAGCGTCGTCATTCCCGCGATGAATGAAGCGGAAAATCTTCCGTACGTGTTCAAGACACTGCCGGACTGGATTCACGAAGTCGTGCTCGTCGACGGAAATTCGACGGACGACACCGTGGAGGTCGCCCGCGCGCTGCGCCCCGACGTCAAGGTCGTGAAGCAGGTCGGGAAGGGCAAGGGCGACGCCCTGATCAGCGGCTTCGCCGCCTGCACCGGCGACATCATCGTCATGGTCGACGCCGACGGCTCGGCCGACGGCCAGGAGATCGTCTCGTACGTCTCCGCCCTCGTCGGCGGCGCCGACTTCGCCAAGGGCTCCCGCTTCGCCAACGGCGGCGGCACCGACGACATGACCGGAATCCGACGCCTCGGCAACTGGGCCCTGTGCAGTCTGGTCAACCGCAAGTTCGGCGCCCGCTACACCGACCTCTGCTACGGGTACAACGCCTTCTGGCGGCACTGCCTCGACAAGATCACCCTCGACTGCACCGGTTTCGAGATCGAGACCCTCATCAACATCCGGGTCGTCAAGGCCGGTCTGAAGGTGCAGGAGGTCCCGAGCCACGAGTACCTGCGCATCCACGGCGTCAGCAACCTCAACGCCGTCCGCGACGGCATCCGCGTCCTGAAGGTGATCCTCAGGGAGAAGCGCGTTCCCAGAGCCGTCCGGGCGCTCCGCCGCCCCGCCGCCTTCTCCGTCAGCGTGCCCCGGGGAGGGGCGTCTTGAGCGACCGCGCCGCCCCGGCCCGCTTCTCGGTGGTGATCTGCGTCTACACCGAGGAGCGGTGGACGGACATCCTCGCCGCCGTCGACTCCGTCCGGCGGCAGTCGCTGCCCGCCCTGGAGACCCTCCTCGTCGTCGACCACAACGAGCGGCTCCTGCACCGGCTCACCGGGCAGTACGCGGCGGAGCGCGGGCACGGCGGCGTCCGGGTGCTCGCCAACGCGGGCCCGCGCGGCCTCTCCGCCGGGCGCAACACCGGGATCGCCGCCGCCCGCGGCGAGTTCGTCGCCTTCCTCGACGACGACGCGGTGGCCGAGCGGGACTGGCTGCACCACTTCGCCGCCGGCTACGACGACCCCGGGGTCGTCGCCGTCGGCGGCCGCACCCTGCCCCTCTGGGCGTCCGGCCGCCGGCCCGCCTGGTTCCCGGAGGAGTTCGACTGGGTCGTCGGCTGCACCTACCGGGGCCTGCCCCCCGGCCGGGCCCGGGTCCGCAACGTCCTCGGCGGCAACGCCTCCTTCCGGCGCACCGCCTTCGACGCGGCGGGCGGCTTCGCCACCGGCATCGGCCGGGACGGCGACCGGCGCCCGCTGGGCTGCGAGGAGACGGAGCTGTGCATCCGGCTCGCCGGGGCGGTGCCCGGCGCGGTCCTCCTCATCGACGACCGCGCGGTCATCCACCACAAGGTGCCCGCCGTCCGCGAGCGCTTCGCCTACTTCCGCAGCCGCGTCTACGCCGAGGGGCTCTCCAAGGCCCTCGTCGCGCAGAGCGTCGGCGCGGGCAAGGGCCTGGAGTCCGAGCGGCGCTACACCAGCCGGGTGCTGCCCGCCGGGGTGCTGCGCGGGCTGCGGGACGCCCTGCTCCGGCGGCCGGGCGGCGCGGGCCGCGCGGGCGCGATCGTCACCGGCATGACGCTCGCCGCAGGCGGCTACGCCCTCGGCACCCTCCGCGCCCGCCGGGGCGGCGCCCCCGCCTTCTCCTGGGGCCCGATCACCCCGGCGGACGCCCCCGCCGCGGAACCCGGAGCCGTACCGGAGGAGACCGCGACCGCGGGGGACGGGACCGGAGCCGTACGGGAGGAAGCCGGGACCGGGGCCGTACCGGAGGAAGCCGGGACCGAGGCCGTACCGGAGCGGACCGGGGCCGTACCGGAGGAATCCGGGGCCGGGGCCGTGTCCGGCGCGGGCAGGGCGCTGCCCGGGAAGGCGGCGGTGTGAGCGGGGGGACGGACCGGGCCGGTGGCGCGCCCGCGCCGGTGCCGATCCTCATGTACCACGCGGTCTCCCCCGACCCGGCGCCCGCGACGCTCGGGCTCTCCGTGACCCCCGAGGCGTTCGCCGCGCAGATGGAGGTGGTGGCCGGGCGCGGCTTCACCCCCGTCACCACCGCCGCGCTCGCCGCCGCCTGGCGGACCGGCGCCGAGCCGCCCGGCCGGCCGGTCCTCGTCACCTTCGACGACGGCTACGAGGGCGTGCACCGGTACGCCCTGCCGGTGCTCGCGAAGCACTCCTTCCCGAGCACCGTCTTCGTCACCAGCGGCTGGCTGCCCGGCCGGCACGCCGCCGGCGGGGCCCTCGACACCATGCTCTCCTGGGAGCAGGTGCGCGAACTGGCCTCGGCCGGCACCGAGATCGGCGGCCACAGCCACACCCACCCGCAGCTCGACCAGCTCGACGCCCGACGGCTGCGGTTCGAGGCGCTGCGCTGCCGGGAGCTGATCGGCGAGGAGACCGGCACCGCGCCCGTCTCCTTCGCCCACCCGTACGGCTACTCCAGCCGCCGGGTGCGCACCGCCGTCCGGGAGGCCGGCTTCGCGCAGGCCCTCGCCGTCGGCAACGCGCTCGCGCGCCGCCGCCAGGGGCCGTACGCCCTGGAACGGGTCACCGTCCGCCGCTCCACCACCGTCGAGGAGTTCACCCGCCTCGTGGAGGGCCGGGCGATCGGCCGGAACTTCGCCGCCGACCGGGCCCTCACCAAGGCGTACGCCCTCACCCGGCGGGCCCGGGGCGCGGCGCGCGGGCACTGGATCTGAGCCGCCGGGGCCGGTCCGGGAGACCGGTCGGCCCCTTCCCCCGTCCCCGCCGCAAAATCCGGTGCGCGGCGGGGGCCGCCGGTGGATCATGGCGGCATGTCCGACACCTCCGCCGTGCCGTCCGGGCCGCGTCCGCCGCTGCCGGTCTCCATCCAGATCGACGACAGCGACTCGCCCACCGACGTCCTGGACGCCCTCGTCCTCGACCGGTTCACGACCGGCGAGCAGCCGCACTCCCGCAGCACCACCCTCGACCGGGCCAGGCCCGACGCGACCCTGCTGCCGCCCGGCGCCCGCGTGCTGCGCGGCGCCGAGGAGGACGACCGCAGCTCCGTGCTGGCCGAGGGCGACGGCTGGACGATCCTCTCCACCCGCTGGAAGCACCGCGCCGACGTCCTCGTCACCGCCACCGACCCCGAACTGGCCCGGCGCGTCCTCGACCAGGCCGTCGAGAACGCCCGGGACGAGCCCGAGCCGGAGCCCGAGGACGTGTCCATGGGCTTCTGGTACCTGACCCCGCAGCGCGGCCCGCGCCGGATGACCCGCCGGATCAGCGCGACCACCTGGGACGAGGCCCGCCCCAACTACACGGCGCCGGTGGCCGAGTCGATGGACCGGCTGATGACGCTGACCCCCGACGACGTCTCCGGACGGCTCCTGCTGCTGCACGGGCCGCCGGGCACCGGCAAGACGTCCGCGCTGCGCACCCTCGCCCGGTCCTGGCAGGAGTGGTGCCAGGTGGACTGCGTGCTCGACCCCGAGCGCCTCTTCAACGACATCGGCTACCTCATGGACATCGCCATCGGCGAGGACGAGGACGGCGAGAAGGAGCGGTGGCGGCTGCTGCTCCTGGAGGACTGCGACGAGCTGATCCGGGGCGGCGCCAAGGACGTCGCCGGACAGGCCCTCTCCCGGCTGCTCAATCTGACGGACGGCCTGCTCGGCCAGGGCCGGAAGGTACTGGTGGGGCTCACCACCAACGAGGACGTGGAGCGGCTCCATCCGGCCGTCGTGCGGCCCGGCCGCTGCCTGGCCCGGATCGAGGTCGGGCGGCTGACCCCGGCCGAGTCGGCGGCCTGGCTGGGCCGGGAGGACGGGGTGCCGGACGAGGGCGCCACCCTGGCGGAGCTGTTCGCGCTGCGCCGCGGGGCCTCCCCGGTCGGCCTGCCCGAACCCCGCCTCCCCGCCGCCGGCCTGTATCTGTGAGTCCCCGCCCCCACCACGCGGGGCTCCGGGTGCGGGCCGTGCCGAGGCGGCACGGCCCGCACCGGTTCACTCGGAGTCGTACGCGGCCCGCAGCGCGTCCCGGACGGCGCCCTCGGCCTCGTCCCGGGTGAGGCCCAGGCGGTACGCCTCCTCCGCGTACTGCGCGGCGGCGGAGGCCGCCCGGCGGCTGGCGGCGTCACCGGCCGCCGCGACGAAGGTGCCGTGCCGGCCCCGGGTCTCGATGACCCCGTCGGCCTCCAGGGCCTTGTACGCCTTGGCGACCGTGTTCGCGGCGAGCCCCAGCTGCTCCGCGAGTCCCCGGACCGTCGGCAGCTTGTAGCCGACCGGGAGTCTGCCCGACCGGGCCCGCTCCGAGATCTGGGCGCGCAGCTGTTCGTAGGGGGCGGTGGTGGACTGCTGGTCCACAACGAGAGTCAGTGTCACCCGCCCGATTCTGCCCCCACCCCGCCGGAAAATGGGAGGCGGCGGTACGGCCCCGCCCGTAGCGTGCGGCCCCATGACTGTGATCGTCCGTGATGTACGGCCCGAGGACGCCGGGGGTTTCGCCCGCGTCCGGCGGGCGGCCTTCCCCTACATGCTGGCCACCGCCGAGCAGACCGCCGCCGCCTGGGCACACGCCCATCCCGACGCCCGCGCCCGGCCGCTGGTCGCCGTGACGGAGGACGGCGACGTCATCGGCACCGCCGAGGTGGCCCTCGCCCACGAGTCCCCGGAGCCGGGGATCGGCTCGGTCAACGTGGGCGTGGACCCGGCGCACCGGGGCCGGGGCGCCGGGGCGCTGCTGCTGCGGGCGGCCGAGGAGCACCTGGCGGAGCGCGGCGCGACGACCCTGTACAGCTGGGTCCTGGACACCCCCGGGGACCGGGCCTTCGCCGGACGGCACGGCTACGCGCCGAGCCGGTCGGCCCGCTTCCTGCGGCTGGACCTGGCCTCGGCCGCGCTGCCGCCGCGCCGGGAGCCCCCGGCCGGCGTCGAGCTGCGCACGGCGGCCGGCTTCGCCACCGACCCCCGGCCGCTCTTCGAGCTGGACGCGGCGACCAGCGCCGACGAGCCGGGCGACGTCGCCGCCGTCCTCGACGACTACGCGCACTGGCTCGCCACCACCTGGAGCAACCCGCTGCTCGACCGGGAGCTGTCCGTGGTGGCGGTGGTGGACGGGGTGCCGGCCGCCTTCACCGCCGCCCTGACCGACGGCCTGGGCCGGTACGGCTCCGGGATGACCGGCACCGCGCCCGCCTTCCGGGGCCGGGGGCTGGCGAAGCTGGTGAAGAACGAGTCGCTGCACCGGGCGCGGGCGGCGGGCTGCCGGGAGGCGTTCACCGGGAACGACGCCGCGAACGGACCGATGCTGGCGGTCAACGCCTGGTTCGGCTACGAGGTGGCGGCGACGGAGGTGCGGCATGTCCGGACGCTCGGTTGAGGTCGCGCTGTGGAAGGCGGGCCGGCTGAAGATCCGCTACCCCGCCGAGGTGCTGGCCGAGACCGCCACCCGGCTGTCGGTGCGGGCGCCGTGGGCGGCCGAGGGGGTGCGCGACTTCGGGTTCGTGCGCTTCGAGCCGGGCGACGTCTTCGTCGAGCACTACTGGGCCGACCGCTGGTACACGGTGAAGGAGGTCCGGGCGGCCGACGGCGTCCTCAAGGGCTGGTACTGCGACGTCACCCGGCCCGCCGCGATCGGGCCCGCCGGGGTGGTGGTGGAGGACCTCGACCTGGACCTGTGGGTGTCGGCCGACGGCAGCGAGGTTCTGCGGCTCGACGAGGACGAGTTCGCGGCGAGCGGCCTGTCCGCCGCCGACCCGGAGGCCGCCGAGCGGGCCGTCGCCGCCCTCGACGAGCTGGCCCGGCTGGGCCGGCACGGCCTGACGGCCCTGCTCGCCGCCGTCTGAGCCCTCCCGCGCGCGAAGACGGGAGTACGCCCCCGGCCGTCCCGAACGGGGGTCGGGAGGGACGGGGGCGTACGTGCGGGGCCGCGCTCAGGAGGCGCGGCGGGCCACGGCCTTCCGCAGCAGCGGCCACCCCAGCAGGAGCAGCACCACCGCGTAGACCGTCACCGAGAACGGCGTGTTCACCAGGCCGGTCAGGGAGCCGTCGCTGATCTGGAGCGCCCGGCGCAGCTGCTGCTCGGCGGCCGGGCCGAGGATGACGCCGATCACCGCCGGCAGGACCGGCAGGCCGTACCGGCGCATGCCGAGGCCGAGGAGGCCCACGATCAGCAGGACGACCAGGTCGAGCGCCTCGCCGCCGACCGCGTACGCGCCGACCGCGGCGAAGAACAGGATGCCGGCGTACAGGTAGGGGCGCGGGATGCGGAGCAGCTTCGCCCAGACCGGGGCCAGCGGCAGGTTCAGCGCGAGGAGCAGCACCATGCCGACGAAGAGCGAGGCGATCAGGCCCCACACCAGCTCGGGCTCCCGCTCGAAGAGCAGCGGGCCGGGCTGGATGCCGTACTGCTGGAAGGCGGCGAGCATCACCGCGGCGACGGCCGTCGTCGGCAGGCCGAGCGTCAGCATGGAGACCAGGGTGCCGGCGGCCGAGGCCGAGGCCGCCGACTCCGGCCCCGCGACGCCCTCGATGGCGCCCTTGCCGAACTCGTCCCGGTGCTTCGAGAGCCGCTTCTCCGTCACGTACGCGAGGAAGGTCGGGATCTCCGCGCCGCCGGCCGGGATCGCGCCGAACGGGAAGCCGATGAACGGGCCGCGCAGCCACGGCTTCCACGTCCGCCGGACGTCCTCGCGGGCCAGCCACGGGCGGCCGACCGGCAGCGGGCGGCCGGAGGTGCGGCGCAGGTGCGCGGCCACCCACAGGGCCTCGCCGATCGCGAAGAGGCCGACCGCGACGATGACGACGTCGATGCCGTCGGCGAGCTGGAGCGAGCCGAAGGTCAGCCGCTGCTGGCCGGTGAGCTGGTCCAGGCCGACCAGGCCGATGGTGAGGCCGATCAGCAGGGAGGCGACGCCGCGGATCCGGGACGAGCCGAGGACCGAGGTGACCGCGATGAAGGCGAGGACCATCAGCGCCAGGTAGTCGGGGGCGCCGATGTCGACGGCGAGCGCGGCGACGACCGGGGCGAGCGCCACCAGCAGCAGCGTGCCGATCATGCCGCCGGTGAAGTGGCCGATCGCGGCGGCGGCGAGCGCCTGCGCGCCCCGGCCCGCCTTCGCCATCGGATGGCCCTCCATCGCGGCGACCACGGCCGCGCTCTCGCCGGGGGTGTTGAGCAGGATGGAGGTGGTGGAGCCGCCGAACATGGCGCCGTAGTAGATGCCGGCGAACATGATGAACGCGCCGGTGGGTTCGAGGCCGTACGTCACCGGCAGGAGCAGGGCGACGGCCATGGCGGGGCCGATGCCGGGCAGCACGCCGATCGCGGTGCCGAGGAGCACGCCGACGGCCGCCCACAGCAGGTTGACGGGGGTGAGGGCGGTCCCGAAGCCGTCCATCAGGGAGGTCAGGGATTCCATGGTCAGAGCACTCCCATCAGCGGGCCGCCGGGCAGCGGGACGCCCAGCAGCCGGTCGAAGACGCCGTAGGTGAGGAGGGAGAGGACGGCCGCGATCAGCGGGTCGCGGGCGGGGTGGCGGCTGCCGAGGACGTAGGCCGCGGCCCAGAAGAGCAGGGCGCCGGAGACCGGGAAGCCGAGCGGGCCGATGAGGACCGCGAAGCCGAGGAAGGAACCGGCGAGGAGGAGCACGGTGCGCCAGTCGGCGGGGGCGTCGAGGTCGACGTCCTCGCCGCCCTCGGCCTCGCCCCGGCCGCCGTGCAGCACGTCGGCGGCGAGGAGGACGGCGACGGCGAGGAGGCCGCAGCCGACGACGAGGGGGACGGTGGCGGGGCCGACCGGGCCGCGGGCGGCCACGTCGACGTCCAGGGTGAGGGCGTCGGTGAGGACGAGGACGCCCAGGAGCAGGAGGAGGGCGCTGACGCCCAGTTCGGAGTGGGCCCGCAGCCAGGCCCGCGCACCGCCGGTCACAGTCCCAGCTCCTTCAGTACGGTGTCGACGCGCTCGTTCTGCGCGGTGAGGAAGGCGCCGAACTCCTCGCCGGGCAGGAAGGCGTCCGTCCAGCCGTGGGTCTTCAGCGACTCCCGCCACTGCGGCGAGTCGTGCAGCTTCGTGACGAGTCCGACCAGCCGCTCCCGCTCGGCGTCGGTCAGGCCGGGCGGGGCGACGATGCCGCGCCAGTTGGTGAACTCGGTGTCGAGGCCGGCCTCGCGGAGGGTGGGGGCGTCGAGGCCGGGGACCCGCTCGGCGCCGGTCACCGCGAGGAGCCGCAGCTCGCCCGCCTCGATCTGGTCCAGGTACTCGCCGACGCCGGAGACGCCGAAGGCGACCTTGTCGCCGAGGATCGAGGCGAGGAGTTCGCCGCCGCCGTCGAAGGGGATGTAGTTGACGTCCCGGGGCGCGATGCCGGCGGCCCGCGCCATCAGCATCGGCGCCAGGTGGTCGGGGCCGCCGGGCGAGGAGCCGCCGCCGACCGGCAGCTTGCCCGGGTTCGCCTTCCAGGCCGCGAGCAGGTCCCCGATGGTCTTGTACGGGGAGTGCTTGGAGACCACGACGATGTCCTGCTCCTCGGTGAGCCGGGCGATCGGGGTGGTGTCGGCGAGGGTGCGGGGGGTCTTGTTGGTGTGGACGGCGCCGACGACGCCGAGCCCCATCGACATGGCGAGGCGGCCGTCGCCGCGCTCGCCGACCAGGCGGGTGAGGCCGACGGTGCCGCCCGCGCCGGGCAGGTTGAAGACCTCGATGCCGCCGGTGAGGCCGGCCTCCTCGGCGTTCTTCGCGACGGTGCGGGCGGTGATGTCGTAGCCGCCGCCGGGGGTGTTGGGGACCATGAACCGCAGGCCGGGTATGTCGGTGCCGGTGTCGGAGCCGGAGCCGCTGCCGGGGGTGAGCAGCGGGGGCCCCACGAGCACCAGCAGCGCCGCCCCGAGCAGGGCGAAGGGGGTGCGAAGACGCAACGAGGCCGCCTCTCGAAGGAAGGGGGGTGGGTTTCCGGGGCGGGCCCGGACGGGGGAAGTGCCCACATGTTGCCCGCGCGTGAGGAAGCTGTCGCGCTTCCGCAACCAATGGACGTTGTGGTCCTTGTGGTCGCGCCCTACCGTGTGCGGCGTGACGAAGGTGCTGGTGGTCGACGACGACTTCATGGTGGCCAAGCTGCACAGCCGCTATGTGTCGGCCGTGCCGGGCTTCTCCGTCGTCGGTGTCGCGCACACCGGCGCGGAGGCGCTGCGCGCCGCGCACCGGCTCCGCCCCGACCTCGTCCTCCTCGACATCTTCCTCCCCGACATGGACGGCATCGGGGTGCTGCGCGAACTGCGCGGGGCGGGCCTGGCGATGGACGCCCTCTTCATCACGGCGGCCCGGGACGCGGGCATGGTCCGGGCGGCGCTGCGGGCCGGCGCCCTGCACTACCTGATCAAGCCCTTCAACCAGGCCGCGCTCCACGAGCAGCTGCGGCACGTGGCCTCGCTGCGGACCCGCCTCGACGGCCTGGACGAGGCCCGTCAGGAGGACGTCGACCAGATCTTCGGCACCCGCCCCCGCGGCTCCCGCGAACTCCCCAAGGGCCTCGCCGCGCACACCGCCGACCTGGTCGAGGGCATCCTCCGCGCCCACCCCGAGGGCCTCTCCGCCACCGAGTGCGCCGAGGCCGGCTCCCTCTCCCGCGTCAGCGCCCGCCGCTACCTGGAGCACTTCGCCGCCACGGGCCGCGCCGAGGTGACCCTCCGCTACGGCGGCACGGGCCGCCCGGAACGACGCTACCGGCCGGCGGGGTGAGGGTCACCCGGCGCGGTACTTCCGGAGCAGACCCTCGGCATGGACCGTCCAGGGGTGCTCGGGCCCCAGGACCCTCCTCCGTCCCTCCACCAGGATCTCGCCCTGCTCGATCGCTTCCTCGCGCCGTCCGAGGGCGTAGAGGGCGGCGCTCAGGGTGGATCGGGTGTTGAGCAGCAGGGGATGGCCCGGCGGAAGGAGCCGCTCGTAGCCGGAGAGAGCCCGCCGGGCGTGGTGGAGCGCTTCGTCCGGCCTGCCTGCGAGGGCGAGCGCGCACGCGTACGACAGTTCGCCGCCGACGGTCAGCGGATGGTCGTTCCCCCAGGCCGTGCGGCAGTCCGCGATGACGGCGGGGCCTTCGGCGAGGAGCTCGTCCCGTTCCCGAGGGGTGCCGGCGTCCGGGTGGCCCGCCATCTCCAGAAGGCTCTTGCGGATGATGAGGGTGAGGGGGTGGGTGGGCCCCAGGGCCGCTTCCCGCTCCCGTGCCACCCGTCGGTTCAGGAGCACCGCGTCGGCGACCCGGTCGAGGTTGTAGAGGGGGCTCCCCAGTCGCCAGCACGCCTCCAGCGTCTCCGGGGCGTCAGGGCCGAGGACCCTCTCGCAGTCGTCGAGCACCTCCTGGTGGACCGCGGCGGACTCCTCGAACCGGCCGACGCGGAAGAGGGCGCGGCCCACCCGGGTGCGCAGCCTGATCAGGGGCACGGTGTCGGCGGGCAGCACCCGGCCGGCGATGTCGAGGGCTTCGCGCGCCAGGGCGAGGGCGGCTGCGAAGTCCCCGGAGCGGTGGACGGCGACGACGAGCCGCACGACCCGGTCGACCACCTCTCCGACGATCTCGGGGGCCACGCCCCACGTCACCGCGCGCCGCAGGAGCGCGGTGACGTGGGGGGCGAGCAGCAGGACCGCCGGGGGCTGCGCGCCGCGTTCGGGGACCTCCGGGAGGAGGGCGCCGAGAAGACCCGCGGCCGTGGTGACGAGGTGTTCGCGCTGCTCGGCGGGGGTCGCGCGGGCGACGCTGTCGAGGACGATGCCGTGCACCCTCAGGCATCGCACCTGTCCGGGGACGAGTTCGGCCAGGGAGTGGTCGAGGAGGCCGCGGAGGGCGGACTCGACGCGGGAAGGGTGGAGCGCGGTGCCGAGGCCGGCCCCGGCGAGGAGGCCGAGCGGGAGCGGGTCGCCCGCCCAGCAGGCGAGCAGCCGGAGCAGGGCGGTGGCCTCGGGGAGGCCCTGGGCGGTGAGGGCGTCGAGGGAGAGCTGCCAGGTGCGGCTGAGCAGGTGGCGGGAGTCCGCGCCGGTCTCGGCGCCCCGGTCGATGAGTTCGACGGGGTGGTGGCCGGCCGCGCCGTCGAGCCCCTGCCGGTACTCCGTGAGGTTCCACGGGTCGATGATCTGGTGGGCGAGGAAGCCGCCGGCCAGGGTGAGCGCCAGCGGGAGGCAGCCGAGGCGGTCGGCTACCTCGGCCGCCTCCTCCGTGCTTCCCGCGTGGGGGGCGAGGTCCTGGAGGACGAGGGCGGCGTCCGCTCGGGGAAGCACGCCGAACCTCAGGAGTTCGGCGCCGGGCCACCAGTGGGCCGCCGCCTGCCGGGTGGTGACGACGGCGGTGCCGGTGGGGCTGGTGCGCAGCCAACCGCCGTCACGGAGGACGGCGGGAGTGTCGGCGTTGTCCAGGACGAGCAGCCAGGGCCGGTCGGAGGCGTCGAGGTGGTGCCAGACGAGGTCGGCCGCCGGGCGCAGCCCGCTGCGCGCGCCGGTGAGTTCGGCGTCGCTGGCACCCCGGTCGGCGGCGACCGCGAGCATGCCCGCGCGCAGCGAGGACGGGTCGGAGGCGTTGACCCAGAACCCGATCCGGCCGGCGTGGTCGACGGCGTGCCGGAAGAGGGTGTGGGCGACGGCGGTCTTGCCGCAGCCGCCCATGCCGTGGAGGACGTAGACGCCGTTGCCCGCGCCGGGGGCGACGGCGGCCCGCAGGCGGGCCATCTCTTCGACGCGGCCGCGGAGCACGACGGGCGCGCGGCCGACCGCCGGGTGGCGCACCGAGTCGGGGCCCGACCAGTCGGGGGCGTGGTGGTGGTGCTCGACGATGTGCTGGTCGCCCAAGGCCTGGTAGACCCGCCCGTGGCCGTCGGCCCGGGCGTCGTTGGCGCCGGTCATGACGAGGCGATCTGCTGGTCGCGGCCCGCCTGGTACACCCGGGCGTGGCCGGAGGCGGTGGCGTGCTGGGTGACCGCGGGGACGTCGGGCAGGGCGGGCCGGAGTTCGTCGAGGAGTGCGCGGAGCACCTCGGCCTCCTCGGGGTGGGCCACGAGCAGGCGCCGGATCCGGCCCTGCCACTCCGCGCCCAGTTCGCCGCCGGTGCCGGAGTCGCCGGTCTCCCGCGCGGCCAGCAGGTCGGTTCGGGCCACCTCCAGTTCGGCGGAGATCGCCTCGGCCCGTTCCGGTTCGGCGCGGCGCCACAGCGATGTGATCCCGTCGCTGACACGCTGCCACGCCTCGGTGGTCAGCAAGGTGACCAGGGTCGTCCCCGCCGTGCCCGCCAGTACGGCCAACTCCGCTTCCACGAACCGCCCCTCCCCGTCGTTCTCGCTTGTCGGCCAGGGTATCCGGGCGGCTCCGGGAGCCACAGCGGATTCACGCCACTGAGAGCCGCCGGGGGGCGGTTCCTGAGGGGGTGCTTTGCTGTGCCTTAAAGGGAGCCTAAGGATCGGGGGGTGGGGGTTTCCGGGGGCGTTTCGGGGTGGGCGGGGGGTTAGCGTGCGGGGCAACCCCCCACTCTTTCCCCCTTGTTAGGAGCGTCCCCCCATGACTTCTCGCCGTACGGCCGCCGCCGTGACCGCCTCCGCCGCGGTCGTCCTCGTCGGGCTGGCCGGTTCTCCCGCGGCCGCGCACGGGTCGATGACCGATCCGGTGAGCCGGGTCGCGGCCTGTTACGCGGAAGGGCCCGAGTCGCCGACGTCGGCGGCCTGCAAGGCGGCGGTGGCCGCGAGCGGGAAGCAGGCGTTCTACGACTGGAACGCGGTGAACATCGCGAACGCGGCCGGGCAGCACCGGCAGCTGATCCCGGACGGGAAGCTGTGCAGCGCCGGGAACGCCACGTACCAGGGGCTGGACCTGCCGCGGGCGGACTGGCCGTCGACGGCGATGGCGTCCGGGGCGCACACCTTCCGGTACAAGGGGACGGCGCCGCACGCGGGGTCGTTCGAGCTGTACGTGACGAAGGACGGGTACGACCCGGCGAAGCCGCTGAAGTGGTCGGACCTGGAGGCGAAGCCGTTCGTGACGGTGACCGACCCGAAGATGGAGAACGGCGACTACGTGTTCCAGGGGACGGTGCCGAAGAAGTCGGGCCGTCACCTCATCTACTCGATCTGGCAGCGCTCGGACTCCCCCGAGGCGTTCTACACCTGCTCGGACGTGGTGTTCGGGAAGGACACCGCCGGGAGCGGCGGGGGCGCCACGAAGGCTCCGGCGCCGACGGCCTCCGCGCCGACCGAGAAGCAGATCGAGAAGGGGAAGGGGCAGTCCTCCGTCCAGCACGGCAACCACGGCACGGGCGGCACGGGCGGGGCCTCGGCGGCCGCGCCGGAGCCGGCCGGGAAGGCCCCGCAGGGCGGGCAGGAGGAGCAGGCCGCGACCGCCGTCGCCGGGGAGGGCGTGGAGCTGGCCGAGACCGGCGGCGACGGCGCCACCCCGTACCTGGCGCTGGGCGGCGCCGCCGTGCTGGCGGCCGGTGCGGCCGTGCTGTTCGGCGCGGGCCGGCGGCGTACCCGCCGGGGCTGAGCCGGGAGGGTCAGCCGATCACCGACAGGCAGGTGGTCGGGGTGGCGCGGGCCGGGTCGAGGGCGTTGGCGACCTCGTGGAAGGCGATCCGGTCCACGGTGCCGATGGCGACGTGCTCGGAGAGGTCGGCGGCGCACTTGTCCTGGAGGAGGACGTTGGTGACGTCCGGCCCGGTCAGGAACTGGCTGCGGTACGGGGTGACCACCTCGTCGTACCGGGTGGCGATGACGTGGTAGCGGACGCCGGGCACGGTGTCGCCGCCCTCGTTGAGCCGGGTGAGGAAGGCCGAGCCGGCGATCTGGTCGGTGAGGCCCGGGGTGGCCGCGGTGAGCAGGTCCTCGGCGCCGGGGAAGTACGGCAGCAGCCGGGTGAGGCCGAGCAGCGTGGTGCCGTGGTTGTCGGGGGCGATGCCGACGAAGGCGTTCACCTTGTCGGCGCCGCCGAGGAACTTGAGGTACCAGCGGGGCATCATGCCGCCCTGCGAGTGGCCGACGAGGTCGGCCTCGGGGGCGCCGGTGGCGGCGAGGACCCGGTCGACGAAGGCGTCGAGCTGTCCGGCGGACTTCTCGATGGGGCCGAGGCCGTTGAAGAGGGGGACGCCGGGCAGCTGCCCGTAGTCGAGCGAGTAGACGCAGTAGCCCCGGTTCACCAGGTAGGGGGCGAGGCCGAGCCAGTTGTCGACGGAGTTCCCGAAGGTGCCGTGGACGAGGACGACCGGGCGGGGGTGGGCGGCGGAGGGCTTGCAGGACCAGTCGTTCCAGCCCCGGGAGGGGGCCGCGGCCTGGGCGGCGGCGGTGGGGGCGAGGACGGCGGCGACGGTCAGGAGCAGGACGGAAAGGGCTCGGACGAGCTGTTTCCAGGGCAGCATCGGGCGATCTCCTTGCGGCTCAAGGGGATGGTGGGGGTGCTGTGCCCTGCGGCCCGGACCACAAGTGGGGATGCGCTCCCGCCAAGTTACGGGCGGGTAGCCGGGACGGGAAGCTACGCGTCGGTAAAAAACCTGACGCGGCGTCGTCCGTTCGGCCCCGTCCCGCCTGCGGGGACCGGCCTCCCGCCGGAGCCTGGGGGCATGAGTCTCGTCGACGAACTGAAAAGCGCCGTCACCCCCCGAGCCGCCCTGCTCGTCGTCGGGGTCTTCGCGCTCCAGCTCCTCTTCATCACCTCGTACGTCGGGGCCCTGCACAATCCGAAGCCGGTGGACGTGCCCTTCGGCGTGGTCGCGCCGGAGCAGGTCGCGGACCGGCTCGTCGGGCAGCTGGAGAAGCTGCCGGGCGATCCGCTCGACCCGCGGACGGTCGCGAGCGCGGACGAGGCCCGGGACAAGATCCTGAACCGGGAGATCGACGGCGCCCTGGTCGTGAACCCGGCGGGCCGCACCGACACCCTGCTCGTCGCCTCCGGCGGCGGTACGGTGCTCTCCTCCGCCCTGGAGAAGATCACCACCAGGGTGGTGGCGACCCAGCAGCGGACGGTGCGGACGGTGGACGTGGCCCCGGCCTCGCCGCAGGACTTCGACGGGCTCTCGGCCTTCTACCTGGTGGTCGGCTGGTGCGTGGGCGGCTACATCTGCGCCGCGATCCTCGCCATCAGCGCCGGTTCGCGGCCGGCCAACCGGGAGCGGGCGGTCATCCGGCTCGGGGTCCTCGCGGTCTACTCGGTGCTCGGCGGGCTCGGCGGCGCGGTGATCGTCGGCCCGATCCTGGACGCCCTGCCGGGTTCGGTCGCGGCCCTGTGGGGGCTCGGCGCCCTGGTGGTCTTCGCGGTCGGCGCGGCCACCCTCGCCCTCCAGTCGGTCTTCGGGATCGTCGGCATCGGCCTGGCGATCCTGCTGGTGGTGGTGCTGGGCAATCCGAGTGCGGGCGGCGCGTTCCCGGCGCCGATGCTGCCGCCGTTCTGGAAGGCGATCGGCCCGGCCCTGCCGCCGGGCGCGGGCACCTGGGCGGCGCGCTCGATCGCGTACTTCAAGGGCAACGACATGACGGCGTCGATGCTGGTGCTGTCCGCCTGGGCGGTGGTGGGCAGCGCGGTGACGCTGGTGCTGGCGTCGATGGGGCGGAAGCCGGAGGCGGATCCGATCGCCGCCGAGGTCGAGCGCTGAGCCCCGCCTCCCCCGTGGGTGAAGGGCCCCCGCCGCGGCGGGGGCCCTTCACACGGGCGGGGGCTACCGGCCGTAGTAGGCCCGGACCATGAGTTCCTTCATCTCCTCGATCATCGGCATCCGCGGGTTGGCGGGGGCGCACTGGTCGGCGTAGGCGTTCAGGGCCTGCTGCGGCAGGGCCGCCATGAAGGCCGCCTCGTCGACGCCCTCGGCCTGGAAGCCGGCCGGGATGCCGCACCGGTCGCGCAGGTCCTCGACGGCGCGGGCGTAGGACTCGACGCCCTCCTGCGGGGTCGCGGCCGGCAGGCCGAGCGCGCGGGCGATCTCCTGGTAGCGCTCGGGGGCGCGGTAGACCTCGGCCTTGGGCCACGGCACGGCCTTGTGGGTGACGGTGCCGTTGTGCCGGATGACGTGCGGCAGGAGGAGGGCGTTGGTGCGGCCGTGGGCGACGTGGAAGGTGTTGCCGAGGGTGTGGGCCATGGCGTGGACGAGGCCGAGGAAGGCGTTGGCGAAGGCCATGCCGGCGATGGTGGACGCGTTGTGCATCTTCTCGCGGGCCCGGGGGGCGCGGGCGCCCTCCCTCACGCAGGTCTCCAGGTTGTCGAAGATCAGCTTGATGGCCTGGAGGCACTGGCCGTCGGTGAAGTCGTTGGCGTAGGCGGAGACGTACGCCTCGGTGGCGTGGGTGAGGGCGTCGAAGCCGGAGTCGGCGGTGACGGCCGGGGGGAGGTGGAGCGGGAGGACGGGGTCGACGATGGCGACGTCGGGGGTGAGGGCGTAGTCGGCGAGCGGGTACTTCTGGGCGGCCTCGGGGTCGGAGATGACGGCGAAGGGGGTGACCTCGCTGCCGGTGCCGGAGGTGGTGGGGATCGCGACGAGCTTCGCCTTCTCGCCGAGCTTCGGGAAGCGGTAGGCGCGCTTGCGGATGTCGAAGAACTTCTCCTTGGTGTCCGCGAACTCGACCTCGGGCCGCTCGTACATCAGCCACATGATCTTCGCGGCGTCCATCGGGGAGCCGCCGCCGAGGGCGACGATGGTGTCGGGGCGGAAGCCGCGCATGGCGGCGGCGCCGGCCCGGACGGTGGCGAGCGAGGGGTTGGGCTCGACGTCGTCGATGACCTGGAGGGCGACCGGTTCGGGGCGGCCGTGGAGGATGTCGGTGATCTTCTGGACGAAGCCGATCTCGCCCATGGTGCGGTCGGTGACGATCGTGACCCGGTGGACGTCCTCCATCTCGCCGAGGTAGCGGACGGCGTTGCGCTCGAAGTAGATCTTCGGCGGGATCTTGTACCACTGGGTGTTCGTGTTGCGGCGTCCGATCCGCTTGATGTTGAGCAGGTCGACGGCGGTGACGTTGCCGGAGACGGAGTTGCGGCCGTACGAGCCGCAGCCGAGGGTGAGCGAGGGGAGGAAGGCGTTGTAGACGTCGCCGATGCCGCCGAAGGTGGAGGGGGCGTTAACGATGACGCGGACCGCCTTGACCCGCCTGCCGAACTCCTCGGCGAGGGCCTCGTCCTCGGTGTGGATCGCGGCGCTGTGGCCGAGGCCGTGGAATTCGACCATGGCGGCGGCGAGGTCGAGGCCCTCGGCGGTCGAGCCGGCCTTGAGGGCGGCGAGGACCGGGGAGAGCTTCTCGCGGGTGAGGGGTTCGTTCTCGCCGGCCTCGGCGCATTCGGCGAGGAGGAGGGAGGTGCCCTCGGGGACCTCGAAGCCGGCCTGTTCGGCGATCCAGGCGGGGGACTTTCCGACGACGTCCGCGTTGAGCCGGGCCCCGCCGCAGTCGGTGCCGAAGGCCGTGGCGCCGAAGAGGTACTCCTCCAGCTTGGTCTTCTCGGCGGCGGTGACGACGTGGGCGCCGAGCCGTTCGAACTCGGCGATGCCCTCCTCGTAGATCTCGGCGTCGAGGATGACGGCCTGTTCGGAGGCGCAGATCATGCCGTGGTCGAAGGCCTTGGAGAGGGCGATGTCGTGGACGGCGCGCTGGAGTTCGGCGTCCTTGGCGATGTACGCGGGGACGTTTCCGGCGCCGACGCCGAGGGCGGGCTTGCCGCACGAGTAGGCGGCCCGGACCATGGCGTTGCCGCCGGTGGCGAGGATGGTGGCGACGCCGTCGTGGTGCATGAGGAGGCGGGTGGCCTCCATGGAGGGCTCCTCGATCCACTGGACGCAGTCGGCGGGGGCCCCGGCGGCGACGGCGGCGTCGCGGACGATCCGGGCGGCCTCGGCGGAGCACTTCTGCGCGGAAGGGTGGAAGGCGAAGACGATCGGGTTGCGGGTCTTGAGGGCGATCAGGGCCTTGAAGACGGTCGTCGAGGTGGGGTTGGTGACGGGGGTCATCGCACAGATGACGCCGACGGGTTCGGCGATCTCGGTGATGCCGTTCAGTTCGTCGCGGGAGACGACGCCGACGGTCTTGAGACCGGCCATCGCGTTCGTGACGTGCTCGCAGGCGAAGAGGTTCTTGACGGCCTTGTCCTCGAAAAGGCCGCGGCCGGTCTCCTCGACGGCGAGGCGGGCTAGGTCGCCGTGGGCGGCGAGGGCCGCCAGCGACGCCTTCCTGACGACGCGGTCGACCTGCTCCTGGTCGAGGGCCTCGTACTCCGCCAGCGCGCCGAGGGCCCGCCGGACGAGCCCCTCCACCCTCTCCTTGGCCTCCATGACAGGCCCTCCTTCGCCGGTGACCGATTTCTTCGTCCCTTCCATTCGACACCCGGTGACCTGCGAGGAGGGGCGCGGAAAGACCTGTGGAGGGGGGCCGGAAGTCCTTTTGTGAAAGCTTTCACAAAGCGGTGCCGGGGAAGGCGGCGGGCCCGGCCGTGGTGACGGCCGGGGCCCGCCGGGCGGCTCAGGCCGTGCGCACCCGCCGCTCCCCCGCCTCCACCGCGAGGTCCAGGGTGTTCCCGGGCGGCGGGAAGGGGCAGATGAAGTGGTCGGCGAAGGCGCACGGCGGGAGCAGCGCCCGGTTGAGGTCCACCGTCACCGCGCCGTCCGCCGCCGGGGCCTCCGGCCGCAGGAACCGGAAGCGGAAGGTGGACCCCCCGCTGGTGGCGTCCGCGAAGACCGCCCACAGCGAGCCGTCGTCCTCGACGGCCGCCTGGAGCGCGTGCACCCGGCCGTCGAGCTCGAAGACCACCTCGCCCGAGAGCCCGAGCCCGCGCTCCCGGCCGTCCGCGTTCGCCACCCGGACGCTGCGCTCCTCCGCGTACGGCCGGTAGACCCCCGGCACCGTCCAGCGCGGGTCGTACGGGGCGGCCTCGATGCCCCGGAACGCCCGCCGCGCCGCCGAGCCGGGGTCGAAGTCCCGTACCGCCCACAGTCCTTCGCGGCGCAGCACGACCAGCCTGCGGTCGCCCGCCGCGACGCGGGACTCGTGGACCGGCGGGTGGTCGGCGGTGAGCCGGACCGTGCCGGCGAAGGGCTTGCCGTCGACGGTGAGGCCGTCGCCGGCGTCCGCCGTCAGGACCAGCTCGTCGCCGTCCTCCCGCCACTCCCCCGGCAGGCCGGGCAGGGCGCCGTCGGGGAAGTCCGCGAGCCAGTGGGTGCCGGTGAGGGAGAGCGGGCCGTACGAGGAGGCCACCGCCGCCTCGCGCCGCTCGTGCCAGTCCCGCCACGCGGCCCCGGGGTCCGGGGAGGTGCCGTCGGCGGGGTGGGTGCCATGCGTGTCGCTCATGGTGTGCCAGCCTTCCACACCGGTGCCGGGAGCCCGAGGTGCGAGCGGAGCGTCGTGCCCGTGTACTCCGTACGGAAGACGCCGCGCTCCTGGAGCAGCGGGACCACCCGGTCGACGAAGTCGTCCAGGCCGCCCGGGGTGAGGTGCGGGACGAGGATGAAGCCGTCGGCCGCCCCGGTCGCCACGTGCTCCTCCAGGGCGGCGGCGACCGAGGCGGGCGTGCCGACGAAGGAGTGCCGGCCGGTGGCCTCGATGACGGTCTCCCGGATCGACAGCCCCTTGGCCTCGGACAGCGCCCGCCAGCGCGCCGCGACCGCGAACGGGTCGGCGACCCGGACCCTGCCCTGCACGAGCGTCGACTCCGGGTCCGGGTCGGTCTCGGGGAACGGCCCGTCGGGGTCGTACGCGGAGAGGTCGCGGCCCCAGACCTGCTCCAGGGTGAGGATCGCGTTCTGCGGGGAGACCTGCTGCCGGCTGATGAGCGCGGCCCGCTCCCGGGCCTCGGCCTCGGTGTCGCCGAGGACGTAGGTGACGGCGGGGAGGATCTTCAGCTCCTCCGGCCGCCGCCCGTACCGGGCGAGCCGGCCCTTGACGTCGGCGTAGAAGGCCCGGCCGGCCTCCGGCTCCGAGTGCCGGGAGAAGATCACGTCGGCGGCGGAGGCGGCGAACTCCCGCCCCTCGGCGGAGTCCCCGGCCTGGATGACGACCGGGTGCCCCTGCGGCGGCCGCTCGACGGTGACCTCGCCCTCGATCCGGAACTGCGGCCCGTCGTGGGCGAAGCGGCGCCGCTCGCCGCCGGCCGGCCAGGAGTCCCACAGCTCGCGGACGGTGGCGAGGGCCTCGGCGGCCCGCGTGTACCGGTCGGCCCGGTCGAGGAAGCCGCCGCGCCGGAAGTTCTCGCCGGTGAAGGCGTCGGAGGAGGTGACGACGTTCCAGGCGGCCCGGCCGCCGCTGAGGTGGTCCAGGGAGGCGAGCCGCCGGGCCAGCTCGTAGGGCTCGTTGAAGGTGGCGTTGACCGTGGCGGCCAGGCCGAGGCGGTCGGTGACGGCGGCCAGCGCGTTCAGGACGGTGATCGACTCGGGGCGGCCGACGACGTCGAGGTCGTGGACGCGGCCGGCGTGCTCGCGCAGCCGCAGCCCCTCGGCGAGGAAGAAGAAGTCGAACAGGCCACGCTCGGCGGTGCGCGCGAGGTGCTCGAAGGAGGAGAAGTCGATCTGCGAGCCGGAGCGCGGATCGGCCCAGACGGTGGTGGAGTTGACGCCGGGGAAGTGCGCGGCGAGGTGGATCTGCTTCCTGGCCGGCCGGGACTCGGTCACGCGTCGGCTCCCTTCGGGGCGTACTGGCTGACGGGCCGGGGCAGGCCCAGGTGGTCGCGGAGGGTGGTGCCCGCGTAGGCGGTGCGGAACAGGCCCCGCCCGCGCAGCGCGGCCACCGTCCCGGCGGCGAAGCGCGGCAGGTCGCGGGCCGGGTCGGCCGGGACGAGGTGCAGGCCGTCGACGGCCCCGCCGCCGTGCCAGGCGGCGATCCGCTCGGCGAGGGCGGCGGGGTCGGCGAGGTCGGAGTCCCCGGAAGGGCCGGAGTGTCCGAAGGGGTCGGAGTGACCAGAGGGGTCGGAGTGACCGGGGAGACCGGGGAGACCGGCGGGGACGCTGAGCAGTACGCGCAGCAGTTCCGGATCGCGGCCGTGGGCGCGGGCCGCCCGGTGGAGTTCGGCGCGCAGCCCGGCGGCCTCCTCGGGCGAAGCAGCCCTGATCAGCGCCACGTCCGCGTGGCGGGCCGCCGTCTCGCGGGCCTCCGGGCGGGTCGCGTCGACCACGACGACCGGATGGCCCTGCGGGGGCCGGGGCACGATCGACGGGCCCTTCACGGAGAAGACGGACCCCTGGAAGTCGACGTGGTGGAGCTTGTCGCGGTCGATGAAACGGCCGGTGGGAACGTCCCTGATCTCGGCGTCGTCCTCCCAACTGTCCCACAGCCGGCGGGCCACCTCGGCGACCTCGCCCGCCTCCTGCCACAGGGCGGCGGTCGGCGGGGCGGCCCGGCGGCCGAACAGGGCGGCCTCGGCGGCGCCCCGGGACACCTCGACCCGCCAGCCGGCCCGGCCCCGGCTCACCCAGTCCAGGGTGGCGACGGCCGCCTGGACGTGGAAGGGCTCGGTGTGGGTGGTGGTGACGGTCGGCACCAGGCCGATCGACCGGGTCGCGGGCGCGACCCGGGAGAGGACGGCGAGCGCGTCGAGTCCGGGCCGGGAGAAGGAGTCGTCGTGGGTGAGGAAGTCGAGCCCGGCCTCCTCCCCGATCCGGGCGAGCGCCACGGCATCGGCGGCGGCCCGGGTGCCGACGGCCCCCGGGGCGATCTCGGCGGCGAGATGAAGCGGTCGGTACGGGTGCGCACGGGTCATGCGAGGTCCTCCGGAGGCGGTACGGGGTGGGGCGGGTCGGGTACGGACGGGACGGCCACGGGCCGGGAAGGCCGAACGGGTACGGCCGGGCGGGACGGCCACGGGCGGAAAGGCCGGACGGGTACAGGCAGACGGGACGGCCACGGGCCGGAAAGGCCGGACGGGCGGGTATGGGCCGGAAGGCGGACGGGTACGGGCGGACGGGCGGGTACGGGCGGGCGGTCACCGGCCGGGGGGCACCGGGGGGCCGGGGGCGCCGCGGGGGACGCCCCCGGGGCCGTACGGCCGCCCCGGACTGCGGGTCAGTTCGTGGTGCGGGGCAGGCCCGGGGGGTTGATCTCGGACTTCTCGACGGCCTCGGTGGACAGACCCCAGCGCTCCAGGACCTTCGCGTAGGAGCCGTTGCCGATGACGTGGTCGAGGGCTGCGGCGTACGCCTTCACCAGGCCGCTGTCCTTCTTCGTCGCGGCGGCGATCTTGCCCTGGAGGCCGGCGCCGGCGCCGGAGAACGTGCCGATCACCTCGGTCTGCCCGGCGGACGCCACGTGGTAGGCGGCGGACGGGTTCGGGCCCAGGTAGGCGTCGATGCGGCCGGACTGGAGGGCGAGGTAGTAGTCGGTGGAGTTCTGGAAGTAGGCGATGTCCACGCCCTCGCGGCCGGCCTTCTCGTTCTCCTTCGACCAGTCGACGAGGATCTTCTCCTGGTTGGTGCCGGAGCCGACCGCGATCCGCTTCCCGGAGACGTCCTCGGGGCCCCGCACCTTCCAGTCGGCGCCCTTCTTCGCCTCGAAGGCGAGGTCGTCGAGGCGGTAGGTGGCGAAGTCGTACTTGTCCTTGCGCTCCTCGGTGACGGTGACGTTGGAGAAGGCCGCGTCGAACTTGCCGCTGTCGAGGCCGACGAAGAGGTTCTCCCAGGAGACCACCTGGAAGTCGGGCTTCAGGCCGAGCGCGTCGGCGACGAGGGTGGCGAGGTCGGTCTCGACGCCGATGAGGGTCTTGTCGTCGGTGGCGTAGAAGCCGAGCGGCGGCGAACTGCCCGCGCTCACGCCGATGACGAGGGTGCCTCTCTTCCGGACGGCCTCGGGCAGCGCGGCGGCGGCCCCGGCGGACTTCCCGGTGCGGATCCGCTTCTGGTCCGGGCCGATGTTCACGCCCGGCCCCTTCTGCCCGTCGGGCTTGATCTCGGTGGTGGGGTCGCCCGTGCCGCAGGCGGTGAGGGCCCCGAGGGCGGTGAGCGCGGCGACGGCGGCGAGGAGGGTGCGGCGGGACGTCATGGCGGGACTCCTTGCGGGGAAGGGGGTGCGGGAGGGGGAGGTCAGAGGACCTTGGAGAGGAAGGCGCGGGTGCGTTCGTGCCGGGGCGCGTCGAGGACCTCGGCGGGCGTGCCCCGCTCGACGATCCGGCCCTCGTCCATGAAGACGACGGTGTCGGCGACCTCGCGGGCGAAGCCGATCTCGTGGGTGACGACGATCATCGTGGTGCCGCCGGCGGCGAGGTCGCGGATGACGTCGAGGACCTCGCCGACGAGTTCGGGGTCGAGGGCCGAGGTCGGTTCGTCGAAGAGGAGCAGGCCGGGTTCGAGGGCGAGCGCGCGGGCGATGGCGACCCGCTGCTGCTGGCCGCCGGAGAGCTGCTTGGGGTACGCCTCCGCCCTGTCCGCGAGCCCGACCCTCGCGAGGAGCGCGCGGGCGGTCTCCTCGGCGGCCCTACGGGGGCGGCGGAGCGCGGAGACGGGGGCCTCGGTGATGTTCTCCAGGACGGTGAGGTGCGGGAAGAGGTGGAAGTTCTGGAAGACGAAGCCGATGCGGGTGCGCTGCCGCAGGATCTCGCGCTCGCGCAGCTCGTGGAGCTTGTCGCCGGAGCGCCGGTAGCCGACGAGGGAGCCGTCGACGCGGACCGAGCCGCCGTCGACCTTCTCCAGGTGGTTGATGGTGCGCAGCAGGGTGGACTTGCCGGAGCCGGAGGGGCCGAGGACCACGGCGACCTCGCCGGCCGCGACGTCGAGGTCGATGCCGCGCAGCACCTCGGTGGTGCCGAAGTTCTTGCGGACGGCGCGGAGTTCGACCTTGGGGGTGGGCGGGGCGGTGACGGTGCTCATCGGGTGCTCCCCTTGGCGTAGTGGCGTTCGACGTAGTGCTGGACGACGGAGAGCGCGGTGGTCAGCAGGACGTACCAGACGGTGGCGACCATCAGCAGCGGCACGACCCGGCCGGTGCGGCCGTAGACGACCTGGACCTGGTAGAACAGCTCGCCGATGGCCATGACGGAGACGATCGAGGTGCCCTTGAAGAGGGAGACGATCTCGTTGGCGGCGTTGGGCAGGATGGAGCGCATGGCCTGGGGCAGGACGATCCGGCGGAGCCGGCGCAGGCGCGGGATGCCGAGGGAGGCGGCGGCCTCCAGCTGTCCGGAGTCGACGGCGAGGACGCCGCCCCGGACGATCTCGGCGGCGTAGGCGGCCTGGTGGAGGGCGAGGCCGAGGACGGCGGCGCTCATGGCGCCGACCAGGCCGGCGGTGTCGAAGGAGACGAGGCCGGGTCCGAAGGGGACGCCGATGCTCAGCTCCTCGTACAGGTAGGCGAGGTTGAACCAGAAGAGGAGCTGGACGATGAGCGGGATGGAGCGGAAGGCCCAGATGTAGCCGAAGGCGACGGTCCGCAGGAAGCGGCTGGCGGACAGTCGCATGAAGGCGAGGACGACGCCGAGGGCGAAGCCGATCGCGGTGCCGTAGAAGGTGAGCTGGAGGGTGACCCAGACGGCGCGCAGGATCGCCTCGGTGGCGAAGTAGCGGGCGAAGACGTCCCATTCCCAGCCGGGGTTGGTGACGAGGCCGTGGCCGAACTGGACGAGGACGACGGCGGTGGCGGCGACGGCGGCCCAGCGCCAGGGGCGGCGGACGGGGACGACGGTGAGTCCGGCGGCGTCGTCGGTGCCGGGTGCCGGTGTTCTGCCGGGGGCGGTCTTCCCGACCGGCGGGTCGCTGGTGAGGGTCATGGCGGGTTCCTCGCTGCTGGGGAGGGGCGGGGCGGCGCCCGTGGAGGACGGGGCCGTGCGGGACGCGGTCGTACGGGGCGGGGCCGTACGGGGCGGGGTGCGGCGGCGGTCAGCCGGCGAGCGGCGCGGACGGCCGACAGGCGCCGTCGCGCAGGAAGGCGAGCGCGGCGCGGGCGGCGGCGTCGTTCTGCGCGAAGGGGAGGCCGCCGGTGCGGGGCCGGACGAAGGCGCCGTTCGACCGGGCGGTGGTGTGCGGGCCGAGGGCGATCCGGTGCGGGTGCGGGCGGCCGTCCCGGTGCACGATCCGCCCGTCGGCGGGGTCCACGGCGAGCAGTCCGTCGGCGGTGGCGCGGGCGCCGTCCTCGTACAGGCCGCGCAGCAGCGGGCTGGCGGTGCGGGTGACGGTGGGGGCGGGCAGCCGGGCCTCGACCAGGGCGCGGGCCGTGGTGGCGGCGCCGGGCAGGGCGGGCGAGGTGGCCCGGAAGAGGCCGTGGCGCTCGTCGGTCCCGACGCGGGTGCGGGGGCCGAGGAAGCGGACGGTCCCGGCCTCGGAGAGGGCGAGCAGGCGGCGCAGCCGGGGGGCGGGCGGGCCGGAGGCGAGGTAGCTGAAGAAGCCGTGCCACCAGTGGTCGGTGTCGACCCGGTCGGCGAGCCGGACGAGCTGGCCGTAGACGGAGAGGACGGCGGCGAAGACGGCGGCGTCGGCGCTGTGGGCGGGGTCGCGGCGGCGGGCCAGGTCGGCGGTGACGTAGGCGCGCAGGGCGTCCTGGAGGTCCTCGGGGTCGCGGGCGCGCAGTCCGTCGAGGGGCCGGTCGAGGGCGTCGGGGTCGAAGCGGTCGGCGGGGTCAGGGACGGCCGCGCGGGCGAGGGCGGCGAGGGCCGGGTCGCCGGGGGCGAGGGCGGCGTAGTCGGCGGCGAAGGCGTCCCGGGCGCGGGTGGCGCGGTCGGGGTGGGCGGTGAGGAGGCGGTGGTAGTGGGCCCAGCCGAGCTCCTTGGCGATGTGCGGCCACACGTCGCGCCGGAAGTCGAGGGGTCCGGTCGCGGCGCGCAGGGCGGCGACCTGGTCGGGGCCGAAGAAGCGGGGCAGCGGGGGCCGTTCGCCGTCGAGGGAGTAGCCGAGCTTGGCGTGGTACGGGACGCCCCGGCGGGAGCCCGCGTACAGCACCGGCTCCCGTCCGGAGGGCACGTACACGAGGGCGTCCTCGGGGCCCTCGTACCGGCCGCCGCGGCCTTCGGTGAGGAGCACCATGAGGTCGACGAAGGCGAGGCCGAGGCCGCGGACGAGGACGGGTTCGCCGGGCGGGAGGACGGACAGGTCGAGGTCGGCGGTGGCGCCGGGCGGCAGGTGGACGAGGCCGTGGCGGGCGGCGAAGGCGGACAGGGCGCGCTGGTCGTCGTCGGGTTCGGCGTCGAGGTGGCCGAGGGTGAGGACGACGAGGTCGGCGGCGAGGGGGGCGGCGCGGCCGGCGAGCCGGACGTGCTGGCGGCCCTCGCGGGGGCCGTCGACCCGCAGGGCGGTGGTGCGGTGCTCGTGGACGGTGACGGTGGCGGGCAGCAGGCCGCGGGCGCGTTCGTACGCCCAGCGCAGGTAGGCGCCCTGCTCGGTGCGGGTGGCGAAGCGGCGGCCATCGGTGCCGGCCCAGTCGGCGAGGGTGGGGCCGGGGAGGACGGGGCCTTCGAGGACGGTGGTGTCGTCGGTGAAGACGGTGACGTCCTCGGCCATGGAGTTCATCCAGAGCAGCGGGGACTGGGCGGTGCGCCAGATCCGGCCGGGGCCGGGCGGGTAGGGGTCGACGAGGTGGACGTCGAGGGGGCGGTCGCCGTACAGCTCGGGCAGGCCGGCGGCGAGCCGTTCGAGGAAGCCGGTGCCGCGCGGTCCCGCGCCGACGATCACCAGGGAGGCGGCGCTCACCGGGCGGTCCCGGTGCCGCGCGCGTACCGCTTCTCCAGGTGGTGCTGGCCGACGGAGAGGACGGAGGTGACGGCCACGTACCAGAGGGTGGCGACGAGGAGGAGCGGGATCACCTCGTAGGTGCGGTGGTAGACGAGCTGGGTGGAGTAGAGCAGGTCCTGCACGGCGATGACGGAGACGATCGAGGTGCCCTTGAGGGTCCCGATGAGCATGTTCCCGGCGGGCGGGACGATGGCGCGCATGGCCTGCGGGAGGACGATCCGGGTGAAGCGGCGGGTCCGGCCGAGGCCGAGGGCCTGGGCGGCCTCGATCTGGCCGCGGTCGACGGAGAGGATGCCGCCGCGCACCACTTCGGCGGCGTAGGCGGCCTCGTGGAGGGTGAGGCCGAGGACGGCGACGGCGACCGGGCCGAGGAGGTCGACGGTGGAGACGCCGAGGACGCGGGGGTAGAGCACGCCGATGTTGAACCAGAAGAGGAGCTGGACCAGGATCGGGGTGGAGCGGAAGAACCACACGTAGCCCCAGGAGACGGCGCGCAGCACGGGGTTGGCGGAGAGCCGGAGGGCCGCGAGCAGGGTGCCGAGGGCGAAGCCGAGGACCATGACGGCGGCGGTCAGCCACAGGGTGAGGCCGAGGCCGCGCAGGACGGCGGCCGAGGTGAAGTAGTGGGCGACGACGTCCCATTGGAAGGCCTCGTTGCGGGCGACCGAGGTGAGTCCGAGGCCGAGCAGGACGAGGACGGCGACGGCGGCGGCCCACTGGCCGGTGCGGCGGGCGGGGACGACGACGGGCGCGTCCGGGGCGGTCTTGGCCGGGCCGGCTCCGGCGGGGGCCGGGCCGGTGGGGGCGGTGGGCGGCCGGAGGTGCGGGGCCGCGTCGAGGAAGCGGAGGGGCGCGGAGGACATGCGAAGGCTCCGTGACTGCCAGAGGCGGATGGAACACGGGGTGCGCCTTCACACGCACGACGACGGACGCGGGACCGGGCCCCTCAGCCCGGTGTCCGCCCTGTGAGGCTAAGGGGATGTGGCGTTCGCCTGTCAAGTCCGTCCAGGATGCGGTCCGTTGGAATGAGGCGTACGTCTCCTACCGGTTGACTGGGGAACGGATGCCTGTTCCACTGAGGCCATGCATCCGCAGCAGCTGGTCACGCGCTCCCACATCGACCTCGGTCGTGTGTGGTCCTCTTCCTGTTGAGCCGTCCCTCTGCGTTTCCCCAGGTCGTCGCGCCTGCAATTCGGCGTCCCCCGGTGTTTTCCCAAGCCGTCGCGCCTGTGCTTCGGCGTCCCCGCTGACGCCGTCCCCCGCCTTCACGCTCCCCTCGCCGGGCCCTCCCCTCCCCTCGCCCGTCCCTGTCGCCCTCCTGTCCGAGGAAGACGCATGCCTCTCACGCCCGCCCGGGCGGCCGCGTTCACGCTGTGCGCGACCACGCCCGACGACCCGCTGGCGCGTCCGCTCCTGGACGAGCTGGCGCACGAGTACCTGACCCGGTACGGCGACGCCTCCGACCTGACGCGTTTCCCGGCCGGCGAGTTCGCCCCGCCGCACGGCGCCTTCCTGCTCCTGCTGGAGGACGGCGTGCCGGTGGCCGGCGGCGCCTACCGCCGGCACGGTCCGGACACCGCCGAGCTGAAGCGGATCTGGACCCACTCGGCGCACCGCCGCCGGGGGCTGGCCCGCCGGGTCCTCGCCGCGCTCGAAGCGGACGCCGCCGCCCGCGGCTACACCCGCCTGTACCTCACCACCGGTCCGCGCCAGCCGGAGGCCCGCGGCCTCTACCTGGCGACCGGCTACCGCCCCCTCTTCGACGTCACCGCCGATCCCGAGTCGATCGGTCCGCTGCCGTTCGAGAAGCACCTGGAGACCCCCGAGCCATGAGCCCGCACCCGCGCACCCGTACCGCCGCCGTCCTCGCCCTGGCCACCGCCGCCGCCCTCGCCCTCGCCGGCTGCTCCGGCGGCGGCCCGGCGGACGCCGCCCCGGCCGGGGCGGCCCGGGACGACCTGCCCACGGAGGACGTCGTCTCCGGCGTGCGGCCGAACGCGGCGGCGGCGAAGCTGCTGCCCGCGGAGGTCCGCGCGCGGGGCAGCATCGCCCTCGCCACCTCGGTCGGCGCCCCGCCGGGCACCACCTACCTCCCGGACGGGCGGACGCTGGTGGGGATCGACGTCGACTTCTCGACCGCGGTGGCGAAGGCCCTCGGGCTGGAACTGAAGCGGGAGACGGCCGGGTTCGAGGTGATCCTGCCCGCGCTCGGCGGCGGCCGGTACGACGTCGGCACCGGGAACTTCGGCGTCACGGAGGAGCGGCGCCGGACCATCGACTTCGTGACGTACGTCAACGACGGCCAGGGCTTCGCGGTCCGGTCCGACAGCCCGCTGAAGGAGATCACCGACCTCACGCAGCTGTGCGGCCTGAAGGTCGCGACCGGGGCGGGCACCACCTTCGAGCAGACCCTGGAGAAGAACCGGGGGCGGTGCGCCGGGGCCGGGAAGGAGCCGTACGAGGTGAACGTCTTCAGCGAGAACGCGGCGGTCTGGCTGTCGCTGCGGCAGGGGCGCAGCGACGTGGTCATGAGCACCATCAACGGCCTGCGGTACGCGGTCGGCCGGCAGCCCGGGACCCGCTTCCTCAACGAGTACCGGCGGCTGGACGTCGGCTTCGCGTTCAAGAAGGGCACGCCGCTCGCGCCCGCCTTCCGGGCCGCGGTCAACGGCCTGAAGGCGGACGGCACCTACGACCGCATCCTGCGGAAGTGGGGCATCACGGGATCGGGCATCGCCGAGTCCCGGATCTCCCCGCCGGAGATCCCCGCCCCGACGAAGTGACGGCTCCGGTCCGGGGCGCGGTCCCGGCCCGGACGCGCCCCGGTCCCGGCGGCGTGCTCCGGTGCCGGCCGGGGGTCAGCAGCCGCAGTCGCACCCGCAGTCGCAGTCGCAGCAGCCGCCGTCCTCGCCGCCGCACGAGCAGCAGTTGGAGCAGCAGTCGCACCCCTCGCAGCAGTCTCCGCAGTCGCACTGCTGGCAGAGGCCGTCCTTGCGCTCCCGGCTCCACGGGTCCTCGTAGCTGCCGCAGCACATCTGGCAGGTGCAGGCGAGGCCGGCCCAGACCGCGCAGCCGGCGAGCAGTCCGCGCCGGTCGCGGCGCGGCGGGCCGGGCGGGAAGGGGCCGCCGCCGCCGGGTCCGGGCGTCCAGGGCCCGCCAGGGCCGGCCGGTCCGCCGGGGCCGGGGGCGTACGGATGGCCGGGACCGGGGCCGTTGGGGGCGTACGGGTTGCCGGGCACTGGTCCGTGGCCGTGCGCGGGCGCGCCGCCGTGCGAGCAGGTGGTGGTGCCGAAGGCGCGGTCGACGGAGACCCGCAGTTCGTGCGCGAGGAGCCGGTGGACGAGCTTGCCGTCGGTGAACTCGGCGTCCCCGAGCGCCAGCCGGATGCCGTGCAGGGCGTCGTCGGCGAGCCGGCGGGCCTCCTCGCGGGAGGTGCCGGTGGCGGTGAGCGGGTTCCAGGCGCCGGCCCCGGCGTCGGCGGCCTGGTCCTCGACGGCGTCCAGGAGGTGGGCGAGGCGGCCGAAGAGGCGGCCCGCCTCGGCGAGCGGCGCGGCGTTGCCGGGCCGTCCCGCGAGGTGCGCGGTGTGTGCGAAGGCGGCGGCGGTGGCGGTCTCGGTGGGCTCGGTGACGGTGAGCAGCGGGGTGCCGATCCCGGCGAGGGCCTCGATGCCGGTCTGCCGGTCGACGGCGTCGACGAGGACGGCGGTGTCGAAGCCGACCGCGTGGCCCGCGCGGGCGCCGGCCCGGTCCCAGGAGCGGGCGACCCGGCGGGCGGCGGCGGCGACCGGCCGACGGGCCAGCAGGCCGTCCCGGTCGGCGACGTGGTCGCGGACCTTGGCGGAGGCGAGGACGAGGGAGACGGCGGCGGCGAGCCGGGCGCCCTCGCCGCGGGCGACGGTGGCGGTGCGCATGGCGCGCAGCGGGCAGGGTCCCGCGGTGCGGCGTCCGGCGTCGGTGACGCCGGTCTGAGCCTCCGTCAGGACCGAGACGATGAGCCCGTCGTAGTTGGTGACGATCCGGGCGAACTGCCCGTGGTCGGCGCGGAGCGCCAGGCACAGTCCGCAGAGGTGGGCCGTCCACTGGGTCTTGAGGCGGTCGGTGAGCCGATGGGTGCAGGGTCTGACGATTCCGAACATTTCCGTCCCCCGTGGAGCGTGCGTGA
Source organism: Streptomyces termitum (assembly GCF_014650175.1). GTDB lineage: Bacteria > Actinomycetota > Actinomycetes > Streptomycetales > Streptomycetaceae > Streptomyces > Streptomyces termitum. The sequence goes on along the minus strand of NZ_BMUL01000005.1, from coordinate 47,558 downwards.
GCGGTGCCGCGCGGGCGCGCGGCGGGGCCGCCCGGCGGGGCTCCCGGGGGGAGTCGGCGGACGGCCTCGCGGCATCGTAGCGAGGCGGGTGTTCACCCGTACGCGCCCGACATCACCCCTGCGGACCGACTTTCATATTTTCAGCCACATGGCCTTCCGTCACGCCCCGCATACCCTGAGTTTCCTGACGAATCGCCAGAAAATGCCCCTCACGTTCTGCACCAGTACCGTCACGAATCCCCTGCGCGGCGCCTATCCACTTGGCGCGCGATCCGCATCATGGACGACGATAGGGATTGCGGAACCACCAGTGACCGCAGTGACCGCGTGAAAGGAGGCGTCCATGGGATCGGTGCGCAAGGCGAGCGCCTGGCTGGGACTCGTCGAGGACAACGACGAGCGTTACTACGACGACGAGTACGCCGACGGTGCCGAGAGCGGCGACGCCTGGGTGACGGACCCCCGGGTCCGGGTCGCCACGGACACCGCCGAGGAGCGGGGCCGCCGGATCGCCACCGTCTCGCCGGACGGCTTCCGGGACGCCCGGGGGATCGGCGAGCTGTTCCGGGAGGGCGTCCCGGTGATCGTGAACCTGACCGCCATGGAGCCGGACGACGCCAAGCGGGTCGTGGACTTCGCCGCCGGTCTCGCCTTCGGCCTGCGCGGCTCCATCGAGCGCGTGGCCACCCGCGTCTTCCTGCTGACCCCGGCCGACACCGAGATCGTCAGCGGCGAGTCGGGCCGCCGCCGCCAGGACGGCTTCTTCAACCAGAGCTGACGCCCGGCCCCGCCTCCCGCCCGGGAGGCGCCCCCGCGCCACCGCACCAGGACGACCCCGATCTGAGCGGCTCCGCCGGACCGGACCGACGCCGCCCCGGCCCGGCTCCGCTCAGTGGGTCGACCGGGTGACCGCGCCGGACCCCTGGTCGGCCGGCGACGCGGTCTGCTGGAGCGGCACCGCCGGCGCCCCTTCCGCCGCGCGCTCCACCGGCTCCGCCGCTCCCGTCCTCGCCCCCGCCTCGGCCGCCTCCGCGGCCTCCACCGCCGCCTCGACGTCCACCAGGGACTCCATCGTCCGGGGCAGCCGCAGCGCCATCGCGGCCCCCGCGAGGAGCAGGCCCGCGCTGACGAAGAGGGTGAGGTGCAGCCCGTCGACGAAGGCGTGCCGCGCGGCCGTGTGCAGCGCCGCCCCGGCCGCGCCGCCGAGCCCGTCCGCCACCTGGTACGCCTCCCCCAGCGAGTTCGCCGCCGCCTCGCTCGCCGCCGCCGGGACCCCGGGCACCTTCGCCAGGCCGGGGGCGTAGGCCGCGTTCATGACGCTGCCGAGCAGCGCGATGCCCATGCCCGCGCCGAGCTGGTACGAGGTCTCGCCGATCGCCGCCGCGCCGCCCGCGCTCTGCGGCGGGGCCTCGCTGAGCATCGACTCGTACGACGAGAAGAGGGTCGTCTGGAGGCCGAAGCCGAGCAGGACGAAGCCCGCGGTGAGCAGCAGCGGCCGGTCGTGCTGGCCCATCAGCGTGAGCAGCAGCACCGCCCCGGCGGTGAGCAGGAAGCCGAAGCCGACCATCCGGCGCGGGCCGATCCGGCGCAGCGTGTACGCGCCGGTGGCGCCGGCCGCCATGGCGGCGAGGGTCAGCGGGAGGAGCCGCAGCCCGGTCTCCAGGGGGCTGAGCCCGAGGACCAGCTGGAGGTACTGGACGGCGATGAGCTCCAGGCCGACGAGGGCCAGCATGGCGAGGACGATGCAGCCGACGGAGGAGGTGAAGGCGGCCCGGGAGAAGAGGCCCATGTCGATGAGCGGGTGGGCCCGGCGGCGCTGGCGGCGGACGAAGAGGACGAGCAGCAGCGCGCCGAGGAGCAGCGGTCCCGCGGTGCCGGCGGCGAGCACCGGCTCGCCCGCGCCGGCCCGCTTGACGCCGAAGACGCAGCCGAGGACGCCGGCCGCGGCCATCAGCGCGCCGAGGACGTCCCAGGGGCCCGTGCCGGTGCCCCGGGACTCCGGCAGGAGGCGGCGGCCGATCGGCAGGATGAGGGCGAGCAGCGGGATGTTGATGAGGAAGACCGAGCCCCACCAGTAGTGCTCGACGAGGAAGCCGCCGAGGACCGGCCCGGTCGCGGCGCCGATCGCGGCGACCGCCGTCCAGACGCCGATGGCGGTGGCCCGCTCGCGCCGGTCCGGGAAGACGGTCCGGATGATGGAGAGGGTGGCCGGCATGATCATCGCGCCGCCGACGCCGAGCAGGACGCGGGCCGCGATGAGGACCCAGGGCACGGTGGCGAGGACGGCGAGGGCCGAGGCGAGGGCGAACAGCCCGTAACCGAGGAGGAGGACCCGGCGCCGTCCGATCCGGTCGCCGAGGGTGCCGAAGAGGATCAGCAGCGAGGCGCAGATCAGCGGATAGGCGTCGACGATCCAGAGCAGCTCGGTGGAGCTGGGCCGCAGGCTCTCGGTGAGGGAGGGGACGGCGACGTGGAGGATGGTCGCGTCGAGGGCGACCAGGAGGAGGCTGACGCAGAGGACGACCAGGACGGCCCAGCGGTTCGCGTCGCCGCCGGCGGCACGCCGTCCCGTTCGGGCCGTGATCGTCCGCGACATGTACGTACCTCCAAGTGACGCTCTCGCTCCCGGCGGGCGCCGCCGACCTGGACTGATGGCGTGGAGCGGCCCGGCGAGGAGGGGCGAGTGAGCCGTCAGCGTACGCGAGTACGGGCCCCGAGAGGGTGTCGCACCTCTCACGCCGCCGGGACCCCCGGTGTGGCGTACGCCACTTCGGGTGGTCCGCGCGTCACGTGGAATTCCGTGCGGACGGGCGTGCGAAGTAATTCCGCGCCGTGCGATCGGGGTTCCGGCAATCGCCTCCGGCGGCAAAAGGACCGGAGGTCATCGGATTTTCCGACGGGCGTCCGGAATGGGCCGGCCGCCGGGACCCGCTTCACATCACATCGTCATCACGAAGGGAGCGGATCGACCGGGACGGCCGCGCACCCCCTGTAACGTCGATTGGGTGCGTACCGACATCTTTGCCCGGCTGGACCGGGAGCCGGTCCCGCCGAAGATAGAGGTCCCGCGGATGACCCGGACGCGTCTTGCCCTCTTCGGCGGGACGTCGGCGTTCTATCTCCTCATCGTGGTGGCGGTGCTGCTGTCCACCTGGCTGGTGACCCTCGACTGGAAGATCATGCTCTTCCGCCCCTACCAGCAGTGGCCGGAGCTGCACGCCTTCCTGGACTACTACGTCGTCCTCGGCCAGCGCGGCCCCACGGCCGTGATGGTGGCGGCCTGGCTGGGCTGGCGCTCCTGGCGCCAGCACACCCTGCGCCCGCTCCTCTGCCTCGGCGCGGCCCTGCTGCTGCTCAACGTCTCCGTGGGCGCGGTGAAGCTCGGACTCGGCCGGCTCGGCCCCCACTACGCGACACAGGTCGGCTCGCCCGAACTGTTCGCGGGCGGGGACATATTCCCCTCGGGTCACACCGCGAACGCGGTCGTGACCTGGGGCATCCTGGCCTATCTGGCGACCACCCCGCGGGCCCGGCGCTACCTGTCGGCGCTCTCCGCGGTGGTCGCGCTGGGCGTCGGCCTCACCACCGTCTACCTGGGCACGCACTGGCTGAGCGACGTGCTGCTCGGCTGGGCCGCCGGACTGCTGGTCCTGCTGGCGCTGCCGTGGTGCGAGCCGGTGATCGCGGTGGCCGAGGAGTGGGTGCTCGCCCAGCGGGACCGGATCAGGGAGGGGCTGCGGTCCCGGCGCCGCCTGGTGCCCTCGCTGCCGGTCGCGTCCGGCGGCCCCCGGCCGGTCTTCCCGACCCGCCCGGCGGGCGCCGAGGAGCCGTCCCGGGAGAGCGTGGGCACCGCCGCCCGGAGCTCCGCCGCCCGGCCGTCCTCGGACCGCCTGACCGCCTGACCGGCCCCTTCCGTACGGCGAAGGGCCTCCGCCTCGTGTGGCGGGGGCCCTTTCCCGTGTCCGCCGTCAGCCGGCCCAGCAGCGGGTGACGGTGCCGTCCTCGACCTCCATGTTGAGGCGTCCGGCGAGGTACTCCATGGTGACGACCGCGCCGGGCGGCAGGGTCCGCACGACGCGCCAGCCGCGTGTGCGGGCGAGCTGGGCGGCGCCGTCCGCGTCGAGGCCCACATAGGACTCGGGCGCGTCTCGGGGCGGTTCGGGGATGCGCGGTAGGGGTGCCATGGGAACCACGTTAGTCCCCTCGCGGTCACGCTTGCGTCACAACTTCTCGACGGTCGCGGCGGTCTCCGCGCCTCTTGCGGAATGCCCGTTTCCGACGGTTTCCCCGCCTATTCGAAAAGAATCCCGACAGCCCGTGCGAACTGTTCGACAAGAGGTGCGGGACCGCCCCGAATTACCGCACGGGGACCGGTTCCGCGAATTGCGGGAGAGCGCCGCGCGCGACTCCCCCACCGTTCCCTTACACAATGCCTACACCTGTCCCGGCCGTCCGATAACGGAACGCGGACCCGCCCCCGGCGGCCGCCGCGACGGAATCCCGACGGCCCGGAAGGAACCCCTCCGCCCGGACCGGCCGGCATGGTCCGGCGCGGTCCGGCGCGGTCCCGGTCAGCGCAGTCCGGCGCGGCGCAGGGTCCGGCCCGCGGCGGCCTTCAGCGTGTAGCCCGCGTCCAGCACGCCGCCCACGGCCGCGTGCAGGGCGGCGGCCCCGGGGCGGTGCGCCCGGGAGACCGCGCCCCGGTCGAGGAGCCGCGTCCAGAGCTCCTCGTGGCGGGCGGCGACCGGCGCCGGGTCGAAGCGCTCCGCCGCCGTGCGGGCCGCCCGGCCCGCCGCCGCCCGCAGCTCCTCGTCCGCCATCAGCTCCCGCAGCGCCCCGGCGACCGCGTCCGGGTCGCCGACCGGGACGAGCCGCCCGTCCACCCCGTCCTCGACGATCTCGCGCGGCCCGTGCGGGCAGTCCGCGGCGACCACCGGGAGGCCGCACCGCATCGCCTCCACGATCGTCATGCCGAACGCCTCCCGCTCGGAGGTCACCGCCGCGATGGAGCCCTTCGCCCACTCCTGCTCCATCGTCCGGACCTGGCCCATCAGCCGTATCCGCTCCCCGAGCCCCAGCGCCGCTATCTGCCGGTCCAGCGCGGACCTCAGGTTCTGCGCGGCGTCCCCGCCGCCGTAGATCCGCAGGCTCCAGTCCGGGTGCTCGGCGGCCACCCGCGCGAAGGCGTCGACGAGGACGTCGTACCGCTTGACCCGGGTGAGCCGGCCGGCCGCGACGACCACCCGGGCCGCCGGGTCGGCGGGCGGTCCGGCGGGCGCCGGCACGCTGTTGGGCACGGCCTCGACGCCGACCCCGGCGGGCAGGCCCAGCCGCCGGTAGGCGCGCGCGTCGGCCTCGGTGACGGTGGTGACGAGGTCCAGGAGGGCGTACTCGTGGGCGATGTCCCGGCGCAGCCGGTAGCTGTGCCCGTCGAGGACGAGGTGCTCCTGGGCGACCAGCACGGGCCCCGGGGCCGCCTGCCGGGCCAGCTGCACGTTGAGCCCCGGCCGGGTGGCGACGACGACGTCCGCCGCCACCGCGGCCAGGTGCTCCCCGATCCGCGCGTCGGTCAGCGCGCTGTACTGCTTCCACCGGCCGTCGCCGCGCGGGAAGACCCGGGCGGGCCGGTGGTGGTCGGGGTGGTCGCCGTCGTATCCCGGCGATTCCTTCCGCAGGTCCACGAGGTGGCGGAGGGTCACCCCGGGCGGCAGGTCGAGCCAGGGCCGGTCGCGGTGGCGGAAGACCGAGACGATCTCCACCTCGTGGCGCTCCGCGAGTTGGCCGGCGAGCGTGAACGTGGTCCGGATCGTGCCCCCGTAGTGATAGCCGTTGTGCAACAGGAAAGAGATGCGCATCTGCCGGTTCCCCCCGGTCAGTTGTTCGGTTCGGCCGACTGTACTGGGCGGCACGCGGGCGCCCCCGGTCGGCCGGGGGCCGGACGGGGGCGCGGGGGAGCGGGAGGAGGCCCGGAAGGGGCCCTGGTCAGAGGGGCGCGTCCGGGGCGGGAAGGGCCGTTCGGCGTCAGAGGGGCGCGATCCGCAGCATCATGCCGACGGCGATCCGGTTCGGATCGGGGCCGATGACGTCCTTGTTGGCCTCGTAGAGGCGCTGCCAGCCGCCCCGGACCGCGAAGCGCCGGGCGACCGAGGCGAGGCTGTCCCCGGGCTGCACGGTGTGCACCCGGCCGCTGAGCCCGTACCGCTTGGAGCAGACCGGCCAGGCGCCCCAGCCCTGCACCCGCAGGACGTCCTCGGCGACCGTGATCTGCTGCTGACGGGTGGCCAGGTCGGCGCGGCGGGCGTACTTCAGGCCGCCGAACTCGACCCAGGTCTGCTGCCAGAACTGGAGGCCGCCGTAGTAGCCGTTGCCCGTGTTCGCGTCCCAGCGGCCGCTGCTCTCGCACTCGGCGACGCAGCCCCACGGCCACTGGTCCCCGGCGCAGGCGTGGGCGGGGACGCCCGCCGGGCCGCCGGCCGGCGGCGGGGGCATCGCCCCGGTGCCGGCCGCGTCCGTCCCGCCCCGGGCCGCTCCGACGGCCTGCGCGGCGGCGGCGAGCGCGGCGTCGGCCGCCCCGGCACCGGCCCCGGCGGCCTCCGCCACGCCCTGCGGGACCGGTCCGTCGTCGGCGGCGGCGAGCGGCGCCTGCTGGAGGGCGAGCAGCGCCGCCGCGGAGGCCGCCACGAGCGAGCCGGCTGTCCACAATCGGATCATCGACATCGCCGCAGGCTAGGTCGGCCCTCCGCGGCCCGGACCGGTGCCGCGCGGAACACTGTTCACTTCCACCCGGTCGGCGGCACGGCCGGAGACGGCCCGCCCGGGACCCCGGCCGCGGCGCGCGGGGGCAACTTGCCCGGCCCCCGCGCGTGACCCCGCCCGCGCCTGGCCCGTTGAACTCGGCATGGGACGCCCGGGAACGGCCCGGGTCCGTCCGCACCGACTCCAGGGAGCCCCCCGTGCCGCGCATGCTCGACGTCAGCGAGGACGTACGCGCCGAGATCGGCGACGAAGAAGCCGACCGGCTGCTCGCCGGCGACAACGCCCCGGGCAGCTACGACTGCACCTCCTGCCGCACGCCGGGCGACTCCGAGCAGGAGCGCACCAGCACGGTGCTGTTCGTCGGCGAGGAGACCGCCGTCCTGGCCTTCGCCCACGCCACCTGCATCCCGTCCCAGGTCGTGCGGGTCGCCGAGGACCAGCTCCAGGGCGCCGTCGCCTCCATCACCGCCGCCGACGCGGCCGACGCGCTCACCGCCTCCCACCCCGAGCAGGCGGTGCTGGGCGTCACCAGCGGCCTCGTCCTCATCGACGGCGAGCTGCACCCGGCGCTGGTGGTGGAGCCGACCGCGCCGGTGGCCCGGCCCGGTTCCGGCGGTCTCACCGACGAATTCCTGCCGCTCCTCGCCGACCAGGGCTTCCAGCCGGTCGCGGACCTGAACACCCGGCCCGCCACCCTCCCCGGCTGGTCGGTCCTGGTCGCGATGGGCCAGCTGCACTCGGTGCTCCAGCCGGGCGCGGGCGGCATCGGCCAGGCCGCCTGGTGGCAGGCCCACCAGCCGCTCCAGGTCACCGAGGGCTGGCGCGCCGCGGCCAACAAGTCGCACACGGTCCTGGTCTTCGCCGCCCCGGTCGGCTCCATCGGCCAGCAGCCCCGCGAGGACCTGCTGCGCGACGCCCTGGAGAAGGCCGCGGTCAACGGCCGGCTGGTCGCCGCCGCGATGCCGCTGGCCGGCACCTGATGGACGACGGGCGCCCGGAGCGGGGGCCGGGCGGACCGGGACGGCCCTCGGGCGTTCCGGCCGTGCCGCGCCCCCGCCGGGCCCCTCTTTCGGAGAGCCGCCCGCATCCCGGGGACGGCGGGGTCGTTGGCACCTGTGTGCACCCATACGACCCCTTCCCCCAGCCGTATCCGAGTCCGATCCCCGCCATGCGTCCGGCGCGGGACCTTCCGGACGGGTACGCGGCGACGCCGATCTTCGACGCCCTGTGCGCGGAGTACCGGCGGACGTTCCGCACGCTCCCCGGCGACCGCAGCGGCGAGGAGGAGCTGGCGTTCCGGGCGTTCGGCACGACGCGGAGCACCGGGCTGCACCACCTCCACGGGCCGCCGCCGGCCCGCTGGCCGGTCCCGGCGCGGCAGCTCCCCCCGCGGGCGGCGCTGCCGCCCGCGCCGCGCGGGAACCTCTGAGCGGGCCGGAGCGCGGGAAGGGCCGGGGCCGGAGTCGTACCGTCGACTCCGGCCCCGGCCCTTCCCGTACCGGTGCTACTTCTTCTTGCCGCGCTTCTCGCGCACGCGGACCGAGATGTGGATCGGGGTGCCCTCGAAACCGAACTCCTCGCGCAGCCGGCGCTCGATGAAGCGGCGGTAGCCCGCCTCCAGGAAGCCGGAGGCGAAGAGGACGAAGCGCGGCGGCTTGGTACCGGCCTGGGTGCCGAAGAGGATGCGGGGCTGCTTGCCGCCGCGGATCGGGTGCGGGTGGGCCGCGACCAGCTCGCCGAGGAAGGCGTTCAGCCGGCCGGTGGGGACGCGGGTCTCCCAGCCGGCGAGGGCGGTCTCGATCGCCGGGACCAGCTTCTCCATGTGGCGGCCGGTCTTCGCGGAGACGTTGACCCGGGGCGCCCAGGAGACCTGCTGCATCTCCGTCTCGATCTCGCGCTCCAGGTAGTAGCGGCGCTCCTCGTCCAGCTCGTCCCACTTGTTGTAGGCGATGACGATGGCGCGGCCGGACTCGACGGCCATCGTGATGATGCGCTGGTCCTGGACCGAGATGGTGTCGGTGGTGTCGATGAGGATGACGGCCACCTCGGCCTTCTCCACGGCGGCGGCCGTGCGCAGCGAGGCGTAGTAGTCGGCGCCGGCCTGGAGGTGGACCTTCTTGCGGATGCCCGCGGTGTCCACGAACTTCCAGGTGACCCCGCCCAGCTCGATCAGCTCGTCGACCGGGTCGCGGGTGGTGCCGGCCAGCTCGTTGACGACCACGCGGTCCTCATTGGCGACCTTGTTGAGCAGCGAGGACTTGCCGACGTTGGGGCGGCCGATGAGGGCGATGCGGCGGGGGCCGCCGACGGCCTTGCCGAAGGTCTGCTCGGGGGCCTCGGGCAGCTTGCGCAGCACCTCGTCGAGGAGGTCGCCGGTGCCCCGGCCGTGCAGCGAGGAGACCGGGAACGGCTCGCCGAGGCCCAGCGACCACAGCGTGGCCGCGTCGGCCTCGCCGGACTGGCCGTCGACCTTGTTGGCGGCGAGGACGACCGGCTTGCCCGCACGGCGGAGCAGCTTGACGACGGCCTCGTCGGTGTCGGTGGCGCCGACGGTGGCGTCGACCACGAAGAGGCAGGCGTCGGCGGCCTCGATGGCGTACTCGGCCTGGGTGGCGACGGAGGCGTCGATGCCGAGGACGTCCTGCTCCCAGCCGCCGGTGTCGACGACCTTGAAGCGGCGGCCGGCCCATTCGGCCTCGTAGGTGACGCGGTCGCGGGTGACGCCCGGCCGGTCCTCGACGACGGCCTCGCGGCGGCCGATGATGCGGTTCACCAGGGTCGACTTGCCGACGTTCGGCCGTCCGACGACGGCGAGGACGGGCAGCGGGCCGTGGCCCGCCTCCTCGATCGCCGCCTCGACGTCGTCGGTGTCGAAGCCCTCTTCGGAGGCGAGCTCCATGAACTCCGCGTACTCGGCGTCGCCAAGTGCCCCGTGGTCGTGCTGGTCGTTCATGAAGTCCGTTCCTTGATCATTCGTGGTCGGTGGTCCGGGGCGGCCGGGGCCGCGGGGCCACTACTGGGAGTGTCGCTCAGCGCCCGGTGAGGCGCCTGGCGTTTTTCAGGTGGTCGGTGAGGTGCCCCTGGATGCGGAGCGTCGCCTCGTCCAGCGCCTTGCGGGTCCGCCGGCCGCTGCCGTCGCCCGCCTCGAAGGGGTCGCCGAAGACGACGTCGACCCGGCTGCGGAGGGCGGGCAGCCCCTTCACCAGCCGTCCGGGACGCTCCGTGCTGCCCAGCACCGCCACGGGGACGATGGGGGCGCCGGAGCGGACCGCGAAGTAGGCGAGGCCGGCCCGCAGCGAGGCGAAGTCGCCCTCGCCCCGGGTGCCCTCGGGGAAGATGCCGAGGACGCCGCCGCGCTCCAGGACGCCCAGGGCGTTGCCTATCGCGTGCCGGTCGGTGGAGTCGCGGTCGACCTTCACCTGGCCGATGCCCTCCAGGAAGCCGCCCAGCGGCCCGACGAACGCCTCCTTCTTGATGAGGAAGTGCACGGGGCGCGGGGAGGTGCCCATGAGCATGGGGCCGTCGATGTTGTGCGCGTGGTTGACGGCGAGGATGACGGGGCCGGCGGTCGGCACCCGCCAGGCGCCGAGGACGCGCGGCCTCCAGAAGCCGTACATCAGGCCGATGCCGATGCGGCGGCCGACGACGGCGCCCTTCGCGGAGGGCTGGGTCACTTGGCGCCCGCCCGCTTCTCGGTGCCTTCGGTCGCGCTCCGCCTCTCCTCCACGAGGGTGACGACGCACTCGATGACCTGGTCGAGGGTGAGCTCGGTGGTGTCCACCTCGACGGCGTCGCCGGCCTTGGCGAGCGGGGAGGTCTTGCGGCTGGAGTCGGCCGCGTCCCGCTTGACCAGGGCCTCGCGGGTGGCCCGGACGTCGGCGCCCTTCAGCTCGCCGGAGCGGCGGGCGGCGCGGGCCTCGGGCGAGGCGGTGAGGAAGATCTTGAGGTCGGCGTCGGGCAGGACGGTGGTGCCGATGTCCCGGCCCTCGACGACGATGCCGCCGGCCGCCCCGCGGGCGATGCTCCGCTGGAGCTCGGTGATGAGGGCGCGCACCTCGGGGACGGCGCTGACGGCGCTGACCCGGGAGGTGACCTCCTCGGTGCGGATCGGGCCGGAGGCGTCGACGCCGTCGACGGTGATGGTGGGCCGGGACGGGTCGGTGCCGGAGACGATGACCGGCTTGCCGGCGGCGTCCGCGACGGCGTCGGCGTCGTTCGCGTCGATCCCGTTGCTGATCATCCACCAGGTGATCGCCCGGTATTGGGCGCCGGTGTCCAGGTAGCTCAGGCCCAGCTTGGCGGCGACCGCCTTCGAGGTGCTCGACTTGCCCGTGCCGGAGGGGCCGTCGATGGCGACGATCACGGATTCCACGGTGAGGGTGACCTTCCTGGGTGGGCGGCGGGCCCGGCGGATGCGCAGGGGGCCCCTACAAGGTTACCGAGTCCGCCGCACCCGTTCGGCCCAGCGGTGCCGGGCCCGCGCCGTCCGGGGTCCGCCGCCCGGGGGTCAGCCGGTGCGCAGGGACCAGCCGCGGTCGCGGAGGGCCGCCGCGAGGGCCGGGGCCGCGGCGGGTTCGACCATGAGCTGTACGAGGCCCGCCTGCCGGCCGGTGGCGTGCTCGATGCGGACGTCCTCGACGTTGATCCCGGCCCGGCCGGCGTCGGCGAAGATGCGGGCCAGCTCGCCGGGCCGGTCGCCGATGAGGACGACGACGGTCTCGTACGCGGCGGGGGCGGTGCCGTGCTTGCCGGGGACGCGGGCCCGGCCGGCGTTGCCCCGGCGCAGCACGTCCTCGACGCCGGTGGCGCCGTCGCGCCGCTTCTCCTCGTCGGCGGACTGCAGGGAGCGCAGCGCCCGGACCGTCTCGTCGAGGTCGGCGGCGACGCCGGCCAGGACGTCGGCGACGGGGCCGGGGTTGGCGGAGAGGATCTCGATCCACATCCGGGGGTCGGAGGCGGCGATCCGGGTGACGTCGCGGATGCCCTGCCCGCAGAGGCGTACGGCGGACTCCTCGGCCTCCTCCAGGCGGGCGGCGACCATCGAGGAGACGAGCTGCGGGGTGTGGGAGACGAGGGCCACGGCCCGGTCGTGGGCGTCGGCGTCCATGACGACGGGCACGGCGCCGCAGACCGCGACCAGCTCCAGGGCCAGGTTGAGGACCTCGGTGTCGGTGGTCCGGGTGGGGGTGAGCACCCAGGGCCGGCCCTCGAAGAGGTCGGCGCCGGCGGCGAGCGGCCCGGAGCGCTCCTTGCCGGACATGGGGTGGGTGCCGATGTACGCGGTGAGGTCGAGGCCCATGGCCTCCAGCTGGCGCTGCGGGCCGCCCTTGACGCTGGCGACGTCGAGGTAGCCGCGGGCGGCGCTGGCCCGCATGGCGGCGGCGAGGGCGGCGGCGGTGTGGGCGGGCGGTACGGCGACGATCGCGAGGTCCACCGGGCCCTCGGGCTCCGTGTCGGTGCCGGCGCCGAGCGCGGCGGCGGTCCGGGCGCTCGCCGGGTCGTGGTCGCGGAGGTGGACCGTGACGCCCCGGCCCGCGAGGGCGAGGGCGGCGGAGGTGCCGATCAGTCCGGTTCCGATGACGAGCGCTGTTCTCACGGGGCGATGTCCTTGGGGGCACGGGTGGAGGGGTGGGCCCTTGCCCGGCGCGTACGTGGCGGGCAAGGGTCCAGCCTAGTCAGCCGTCCGGGCCGTACGCGCGCGTGCCCGCCCCGCGAGACGCGCGGAACGGACACGCCTCACGCGTGCGCGCGTGGAGGGCGGCCGGCCCCTCGCCCGGCCGATGGGCGGGGGACGCGTCACGCGTGCGCGTGGAGGGTCCGCGGGGCCGTCCTCAGAGCTTCTGGGCGCGGATGATGTCCTCCAGGGAGCCGCCCTCGGGCAGCGAGCCGCCCGGGGTCAGCCGGTCGACGGCCTGCGGCAGCGACCGCGCGATCTGGTCGGCGGCCTGCTCGGGGCTGACGCCGGCCTCCCGGGCGACCTGCCGGAGGGTGTCGTCGGGCAGGGCCCGCGCGATCTGGGCGCCGTCGACGGACTGGTTGTCGCCGGTGCCGATCCAGGACCGGGCCTGGTCGGCGAGGCCGGACCGGGTGAGCAGGTCGAGGAGCCCGCCGAGCGGGTTCTGCCCGCTCGGGGCACCGCCCTGGCCGCCCGACCCGCCGCCTCCCGCGAGGGCGCCGAGGAGGGAGCCCAGGATGCCGCCGGCGCCGCCCTGGCCGCCGCCTCCCGCGCCGCCGAGCAGCGAGCCGAGGAGACCGCCGAGATCGTTTCCCGCCATGGTTCCGCCTTCCGTCCGGTGAGGAACAGCCCCAATCTCACGCACACCCGGGCGTTCCGCCAGCCGGAGCGGGCGCGGGCGGTCGCGGCCGAGCGGGTAGAAAGGACGGATGCTGTTCCACGTCGTTCCCCTGGCCGACTGGGCCCCCTGGTCCGCCGACCCCGGCGCCCCCTACGCCCCGCCGTCGCTGGCCGCCGAGGGCTTCGTGCACTGCTCGGCGGACGAGGCGGCCGCGCTCGCCGTCGCCGACGCCCACTACCGGGACGTGCCCGGCCCGCTCCTGGCGCTGGTCGTCGACCCGTCCCGGCTCTCCGCCGAGGTCCGCCTGGAGGGGGCGGGGGACCGCCTCTTCCCGCACGTGTACGGGCCGGTCGAGCGGGCGGCGGTGGTCGCGGTCCTGGAGGTGGTGCGGGACGCGGACGGCCGTGCGGGGGAGTTGGCGCCCCGCCCGTAGACGGGTCCCGGCGTGTTGCGGGGGCGGCGGCGCGGTCCCGGCGAAGCTGGGCCGCATGACTTCACGGACGACACCCCGCAGGACCGTCCTCCTCGCCGCGACGGCCCTGACGGCGGCCACGGCCACCGCCTGCGGCTCGGACGGGGGCGGCGGTACGGAGCCGAGCGCCCCGGCGGGCAGCGGCGGCGCCCCGCTGGCCGCCACCTCGGACATCCCGGTGGGCGGCGGCACCGTCTTCGCGGACCGCAAGGTGGTGGTGACCCAGCCGAAGGCGGGCGAGTTCAAGGCGTTCTCGGCGATCTGCACCCACCAGGGCTGCACGGTGGACAAGGTCGCGGACGGCACGATCGACTGCCCCTGCCACGGGTCGCGGTACAGCATCGCCGACGGCTCGGTGCAGGCCGGACCGGCGCCCCGCCCGCTGCCCGCCGAGCCGATCACCGTCTCCGGCGGGAAGATCACCCTCACGTAGCCTGACCGGCATGGACACCTCACCCGAAGCGCTGGTGCGCGAGCACACCGTCTACGCCTGCGTGATGGGCTCGCGCGCCTTCGGCCTGGCCACCGAGGACAGCGACACCGACACCCGGGGCGTCTACCTCGCCCCGACACCGCTGTTCTGGCGCTTCGAGAAGCCCCCGACGCACGTGGAGGGCCCGGCCCCGGAGCAGTTCAGCTGGGAGCTGGAGCGCTTCTGCGCACTGGCCCTGCGCAACAACCCCAACGTCCTGGAGTGCCTCCACTCCCCCCTCGTCACCCACGTCACCGCGTGGGGCCGCGAGCTCCTCGACCTGCGCGGCGCCTTCCTCTCCCGGCAGGCCCACGACACCTTCGTGCGGTACGCCGCCGGGCAGCGCCGCAAGCTGGAGGCGGACCTCCGGCAGTACGGCCACCCGCGCTGGAAGCACGCCATGCACCTGCTGCGGCTGCTGGGCAGCTGCCGGGACCTGCTGCGCACCGGCGAGCTGCGGATCGACGTGGGCGCGGACCGGGAGCGGCTGCTCGCCGTGAAGCGCGGCGAGGTCGGCTGGCCGGAGGTGGAGGCGTGGATGAACCGCCTCCAGGACGCGGCCGGCGCCGCCCTCGGCACCAGTCCGCTGCCGGCCGCGCCGAACCACGCGCGCGTGCAGGACCTCCTGGTCCGCGCCCGCCGGGCCTCAGCCCTCCAGGAGCTCCAGCCGGGCCCGTACGACGAGGTCGTGGAGGGCGTCGCGGGCGCCGGGCTCATCCGGGAGCTTTGAGCCGTCCCGGGCCGCGTCGAGCAGCCCGTGCAGGGCCTCCACCTCGTCCCGCACCTCCTCCGGGCGGACGGCGGCGGCGCCGTGCTCGGCGGCGGCCTTCGCCGCGATCAGGTCGGGTATCCGGGCCGGGGCCTCCGGGAGGGCGGCGGCGAGGGTCGGCAGATGGGCCTGTATCTCCCCGGAGCGCATGAGGTGGATGCCGGTGAGCAGCGCCCGGTAGGTGTAGAGCAGCGGCTTGAGCTCGCCGCTCCGCTCGAAGAGGCGCCACTGGGTGGCGGCGAAGCCCCGGTAGTGGTGGGCGTGGTGGCGGGTGAGGACCCGGGGCACCAGGGCGGTCAGCTCGGCGTGGAGCGGAGTGGTGCGCACGACGAGCGGCGAGGTGAGCTGCTCCAGGACGTAGCCGTTGCGGCGCAGCATCAGGCGGGCGAACTTCCGCAGGTCGTGGGTGACGAGGTCCAGTTCCACGCCGTCGCGGTGCCAGGTGCGGTCCCGGGTCTCCTCCGGTTCGTCCAGTCCGAGCAGCGCCCGCGCGGGCAGCAGGTGGACGCCGCGCAGGTCGACGTCGGAGTCGCGGGACGGGAAGCCGTACAGGTGGGCTCCGGAGACCGTCGCGAAGAGGAGCGGGTGGGGCTCCTCGGCGACGACGGAGTCGAGGACGGCCTCGTGGGCCGTGAGGGTCTGCGTCATGGGCCGCCAGCCTTCCAGAATCCGCTCACGCGTCCCAGAGGGCCCCGAGGGCGAGGAGCTCGTCCCGGTGCTCGATCCGGTCGGTCCAGGCGGCGGGCCAGGCGTCCGCGCCCAGGTGGGCCCCGGCGAAGGCGCCGGCGAGGGCGGCGATCGAGTCGGAGTCGCCCCGGGTGCAGGCGGCCCGGCGCAGCGCGGTCAGCGGCTCGCCGGGGAAGAGGAGGAAGCAGAGCAGGCCGGTGGCGAGGGCCTCCTCCGCGATCCAGCCGTCGCCCGTGTACGTACAGGGGTCGGCCTCCGGGTCGGCGGTCCGGCGGGCGGTGTCGAGCCGGTCCAGGACCGCCAGGCACTCGTCCCAGCCGCGCCGGACGAAGTGGAGGGCGTCGGGGTCCTGGGAGCGGGTCCACAGGTCGCCGAGCCAGGCGTCGTGGTAGCGGTCGCGGTTCTCGCGGGCGTACGCGCGCAGCTCCCCGACCAGCGCGTCGGGCCCGGTGCCGTGGGCGAGCAGCCGGACGGCACGGGCGGTGAGATCCGAGGCGGCGAGCCCGGTGGGGTGGCCGTGGGTCAGCGCGGCCTGGAGCTGGGCGGCGCCGGCGGCGGCGTCCCCGTACGCGGGGAGCAGTCCGAGGGGAGCGACCCGCATGTTGGCCCCGCAGCCCTTGGAGTCGATCTGGCTGGCGTCCTGCCAGGGCCGGTCGGTCATGAGGAGCCCGCACGCCGTGAGGCAGGTGCGGCCGGGGGCCCTGTTGTTCTCGGGCGAGCGGTACCAGTCGACGAACTCCTTCCGCAGTTCGTCGGCGAACCGCTCGGGAGCGACGGTCCCGTGCTCCTGGCAGGCGCGCAGCGCCCGGGCCACGGCGAGGGTCATCTGGGTGTCGTCCGTGATCTTGGCGTCCTCGGGCAGCGCGAGCTCGCGCCAGGGCCCGTACCAGCGGGTGATCGTGGAGACGTCGGAGAACTCGGTGAGGCGGCCCAGGGCATCCCCCAGGGCCAGGCCCATCAGCGTCCCGGTCGCGGCCTTCTTCGTCGGGCTGGTCATGCGGAGCGTCCTTCCGGTCGGAGCAGGGGCGGGTGGAGGGCGGTGGCGCGGCCCGCCCGGTAGAGCGCGGCCGGTTTGCCCCGGGCGCCGGTGCGGCGCGGCGGGCCCTCCACCGGTTCGACGAAGCCGGGGGTGGTGAGGACCTTGCGCCGGAAGTTGGGGCGGTCGAGGGTGACGCCCCAGACCGTCTCGTACACCTGCCGCAGCTCGCCGAGGGTGAACTCGGGCGGGCAGAAGGCGGTGGCGAGGCAGGTGTGCTCCAGCCGGGCGCCGACGTGGGCGCGGGCGTCGGCGAGGATCCGGTCGTGGTCGAAGGCGAGGGCCGGGACCTCGTCGTGCGGGAGCCAGCGGGCCTCGGCCGCGTCGCCGCCGCCGCGCGGTTCGGGCGGGTCGGGCAGGAGCGCGGTGTAGGCGACGGAGACGACCCGCATGCGGGGGTCGCGGCCGGGCTCGGTGTAGGTGTGGAGCTGTTCGAGGTGGAGTCCGGCGACGGTGGTGCCGGAGAGGCCGGTCTCCTCGGCGAGTTCGCGGCGGGCTGCGGTACCGGCGGACTCGTGGGGCAGGACGAAGCCGCCGGGGAGCGCCCAGGCACCGGCGTACGGCTCCTGGCCGCGCCGGACGAGGAGGGCGTGGAGGCGGCCCGCGCGGACGGTGAGGACGGCGAGGTCGACGGTGACGGCGAAGGGCTCGAAGGCCCGGGGGTCGTATCCCTCGGGGCGGGGCGGGGTGGTCATCGGGGCTCCGGTGCGGGTCGGCGGGCGGGCGCTCCGCCGGGTGCGCCGCGCGCCGCGGCGGGTCCGGTCCACCCCCGTGGGTCCGGGCCCGCCGCCGCGCGCGGGCGGGACGGTCCGAGAGGGGCCCGGCCCGGTGTGCGGCCCGACCCCTTTAAGAGTCAGTATGACTATAAAAGGTGGGAGGGGCCGCGCACAAGGCCGGGAACGACGGGAGGCCCGTGCCCCGCGCGGTGCGCGCGGGGCACGGGCCTCCTGCCGTGGGTGCGTCCTACAGGCCGACTTCCTTCATCAGCATGCCGACCTCGGTGTTGGACAGGCGGCGCAGCCAGCCCGACTTCTGGTCGCCCAGGGTGATCGGGCCGAAGGCGGTGCGGACCAGCTTCTCCACCGGGAAGCCCGCCTCGGCGAGCATCCGGCGCACGATGTGCTTGCGGCCCTCGTGGAGCACGACCTCGACGAGGTAGTTCTTGCCGGTCTGCTCGACCACCCGGAAGTGGTCGGCGCGGGCGTAGCCGTCCTCCAGCTGGACGCCCTCCTTGAGCCGCTTGCCGACCTCGCGGGGCAGCGGGCCGACGATGGCCGCCAGGTAGGTCTTCTTCACCCCGTACTTGGGGTGGGTGAGGCGGTGGGCCAGCTCGCCGTGGTTGGTGAGCAGGATGATGCCCTCGGTCTCGGTGTCGAGCCGGCCGACGTGGAAGAGGCGGGTCTCGCGGTTGGTGACGTAGTCGCCCAGGCACTGGCGGCCGTCCGGGTCCTCCATGGTGGAGACGACGCCGGCCGGCTTGTTCAGCGCGAAGAACTGGTACGACTGCGTGGCGACGGTCAGGCCGTCGACGCGGATCTCGTCCTTCTCCGGGTGCACCCGCAGGCCCTGCTCCAGGACGATCTCGCCGTTGACCTCGACGCGGGCCTGCTCGACCAGCTCCTCGCAGGCGCGGCGGGAGCCGTAGCCGGCGCGGGCCAGGACCTTCTGGAGCCGCTCGCCCTCCTGCTCGGCGCCGGGGAAGGTCTTCGGGGTCTTGATCTCGGGCTTGTTCGCGTACCGCTCGCGGTTGCGCTCCTCGGTGCGGGCGTCGTACTCGCGGGAGCGCGCCGGGGCCGTGCGGCCGCCGCGCTGCGGCTGCTGCTTCGGCGACTGGCGGGGGCCGCCCTTGGCGCCGCCGCGGGCCGCGTCGCCCCGGCCCTTGCGGGGGTCGCCGGAGCCGCCCCGGCCGCCCTCGGAGGGCATGCTCACGTCGTAGCTGCGCTCCTCGGGGCGGGTCTTGCGCGGGCGGCCGGCGCTCTGGCCCCGCTCGTCGCGGCCGTTGCCCGCGCCCCGGTAGTTGTTGCCGCGGCCGCCGCTCTTGGCACCACGGCTCCCGCCGTTGTTTCCGCTGTTCCTGCCGCTGCTGCTTCGCATCAGACTTCCGTCGTCTCGTCGTCCACTGGTTCGTCCCTGTCGGGCTCGAACGACAAAGCCCCTTCCAGCGAGTCCGGCTCGACCGCGTCCGCCTCGGGGAGGAAGGGCGCGAGCTCGGGGAGTTCGTCCAGGCCGCGCAGGCCCATCCGCTCCAGGAAGTGGTTCGTCGTCCTGTACAGGATCGCACCTGTTTCGGGTTCCGCGCCCCCCTCCTCCACCAGCCCCCGCTGGAGGAGGGTCCGCATGACCCCGTCGCAGTTGACCCCGCGGACGGCGGAGACCCGGGAGCGGCTGACCGGCTGGCGGTACGCGACCACCGCGAGGGTCTCCAGGGCGGCCCGGGTCAGCCGGGCCTGCCGGCCGTCCAGGACGAATGCCTCGACGGCCGCGGCCTGCTCGGGGCGGGTGTAGTAGCGCCAGCCCCCGGCGACCCGGCGCAGCTCGAAGCCGCGCCCCTCGGCGGTGTACTCGTCGGCCAGCTCGCGCAGGGCGTCGGCGACCTCGCGCGGGGCGCGGCCGAGGACCTGGGCGAGGTGGGCCTCGGCGGCGGGTTCGTCGGCGACCATGAGGACGGCTTCGAGGGCGGGCTTGAGGGCGGGTGCGGGGTCGCTCATGCCGGCGGGTCCTCCTGGTCGAATTCCTCGGTGACGCGGGTCACGCCGTCCCCTCCGGTCCAGGAGACGGTGAGGCTGCCGAGCGGGTCCTCCTGGTCGAGGGCGACGGCCTTCTCCCGGTACAGCTCCAGGAGGGCGAGGAAGCGGGCGACGACGGTGAGGGTGTCACCGGCGTCCTCGACCAGCTCCCGGAAGTCGGCGGTGCCGCGCTCGCGCAGCAGCGCGGCGACCAGGGCGGCCTGCTCGCGGACGCTGACCAGCGGGGCGTGGATGTGGTCCACGTACACCTGGGGCTCGGCCTTCGGCCGCAGCGCGTCGGCGGCGAGCCGCGCGAAGCCCTCGGGGCCGATGGAGAGCACCACCTCGGGCAGCAGCGCGGCGTGGTGCGGCTCCAGGCCGACGGTCCGGGGGTGACGGCGGCCCTCGGTCTCCCACCGGTCGGCGAAGATCTCCGCGATCCGCTTGTACGCGCGGTACTGGAGGAGCCGGGCGAACAGCAGGTCGCGGGCCTCCAGGAGGGCGAGGTCGGCTTCGTCCTCGACCTCGGCGACGGGCAGCAGCCGGGCGGCCTTGAGGTCGAGCAGGGTGGCGGCGACGACCAGGAACTCGGTGGTCCGGTCGAGGTCCCCGTCCGGGCCGAGCGCCCGGGTGTGGGCCAGGAACTCGTCGGTCACCCGCGAGAGCGCGACCTCGGTGACGTCCATCTTGTGCTTGGCGATCAGCTGGAGCAGCAGATCGAAGGGCCCCTCGAAGTTCACCAGCCGCACGGTGAACCGCCCGCCCCCAGGATTCTCCGGAAGCCCGGTCGCGGGCTCGGCGGCGGCCCCGGGGGCCTCCGGGGACCCGGTCACGGACTCGGGGGCGCTCCCGGGGACCGCCGAAGACCCGGCCGCCGGGGCCGGCGTCGGCTCCGGAGCGCCCTCCGGGGCCCGGAGGGGCTCCCGTACGGCTCCGGAGGCGCCCGGCGGACCCGGGGAAGGCTCCCGTACGGCTCCGGGGGCGTCCGCCGGGGCCCGGACCGGCTCCGGCGCTCCCCCGGAAGCCGTCGGGCCCGGTGCGGGCTCCGGCGCGGGTGCCGGGGGCTCCGCGGGTCCGGGGGCCGGGAGGGCGCCGCCCCGGCCCAGTGCGCGGCGGCGCGGCGGGCGGGGCGTTCCGGGGGCGTGCTGGGACATCGGGCGCGGGTCCTGGGGTGCGGGGGCGGGGCCGCCCGCAGGCTACCGTCAGCGACCGCGCAGGCGGCGGACGAGGATGCTCGCGTCGCCGCGGGACTCCAGGTCGGCCAGGACCACGGCGACCGCCTCGCGGACGATCCGGCCGCGGTCGACGGCGAGGCCGTGCTCGCCGCGCAGCACGAGGCGGGCGTGCTCCAGGTCCATCAGCTCCTCGGCGGAGACGTAGACCGTGATCTTCTCGTCGTGGCGCTCCCGGCCGCTGGGGCGGCGGCCGGCGGTCCGGCCCCGGCGCCGCGCGGGGGCGGCCCCCGCGGCGGCCTTCGCGGGCTGCTGCTGGGCGGGGACGGCCGGCTCGGCCTCCCGGGCGCGCGGCTCGGCCGCCTCCGCCCCGGCCGCCGCGTGCTCGGCGGCGGACCCGCCGTTCGCCGCGGCCGGATCGGCCTCGCCCGCCGGTGCGGGAACGGTTCGGCGGGGCGACGACGACTGGAGCGCCGTCCCCCCGGTCGTACGGAAGAGTTCGTCGGCTCCGGGCAGACTCACTCGGCGTGACACCGGGCGAGCACCTCCCTGGCCAGCTGACGGTAGGCGGCGGCGCCCACGGAGTTGGAGGCGTACGTGGTGATGGGCTCGCCGGCGACCGTGGTCTCCGGGAAGCGCACGGTCCGGCCGATCACGGTGTGGTAAACGTGGTCGTCGAACGCCTCGACCACGCGGGCCAGCACCTCGCGGCTGTGCACCGTGCGCGAGTCGTACATCGTGGCGAGGATGCCGTCGAGCTCCAGCTCGGGGTTGAGCCGCTCCTGGACCTTCTCGATGGTCTCGGTGAGCAGCGCCACACCGCGCAGCGCGAAGAACTCGCACTCCAGCGGGACGATCACCTTGTGGGCGGCCGTCAGGGCGTTGACCGTGAGCAGGCCCAGCGAGGGCTGACAGTCGATCACGATGTAGTCGTAGTCGTTCATCAGCGGCTTGAGGGCGCGCTGGAGCGTGGACTCGCGCGCGACCTCGGAGACCAGCTGGACCTCGGCGGCCGACAGGTCGATGTTGCTCGGCAGCAGGTCCATGTTGGGGACCGCCGTCTTGAGGAGGACCTCGTCGGCCGACATGCCCCGCTCCATGAGCAGGTTGTAGACGGTGAGGTCCAGCTCCATCGGGTTCACGCCGAGGCCGACCGACAGGGCTCCCTGCGGGTCGAAGTCGACGAGGAGCACCCGCCGTCCGTACTCGGCGAGCGCGGCGCCCAGGTTGATGGTCGACGTGGTCTTGCCCACGCCGCCCTTCTGGTTGCACATCGCGATGATCTTGGCGGGGCCGTGGTCGGTCAGCGGGCCCGGGATCGGGAAGTACGGGAGCGGCCGTCCGGTGGGGCCGATCCGCTCGCGGCGCTGGCGGGCAGCGTCGGGCGCGAGGGTGGCCGCGTACTCCGGGTCGGGCTCGTACTCGGCGTCGGGGTCGTAGAAGTGCCCCTCGGGCAGCTCGTCGTAGGCGGCGAAGTGGGTGGACTCTCGGCCCATCTCGTTGCCGGCCGTGGCGTTCACGTGTAGGCCGTCCATCGTCTTCAGCGTGTGGGTTGTCGTCATGGGCCGGTGCGTCGCGAAGGTCCGCACCGCGACGGAGCCGACCGGGGCACCTGGCGCACCGCTCAGGGGAGTAAATGTCGACTCATTCACAAGTCGTCTTACCTCCTTGGGTGTGACCAGGAACATTTATCGATAGGTCAGCGTGGCACCATGCCGACGGTTGGCGACTCTATGGCGTGTCACCGCTCCGCAGCAACACAATCGCCCGGACCCGGCCCGTTGTGTCGGCAACCGAACACCGCTCTGTCAAGGGTGCGCGGCCACGCATCCGTACGTTTCGGGGGTGTGCGAAACGGTTAAAGGGTTACGTTCGAGACGAGTTGACCGAACGTTCCGGCGTGGCCGGAGACACAGCCGGCCGGACCTTGTCGAACAAGGTCCGGCCGGGTGTGTGGCATTGACGGCACGCGTTGACGGGGGCGTCGGGAGGGCCGTCGGAGGGGGCCTCGGCGTCAGCCGATGAGGGTGCTCAGCTCGACGTGCTCGTAGCCGTGCGCCTCGGCGACCTCCTTGTAAACGACCTTGCCGTCATGGGTGTTGAGGCCCAGGGCGAGGGCGGCGTCGCGGCGCAGGGCCTCGGCCCAGCCGTTGTTCGCCAGCGACACGATGTAGGGCAGCGTGGCGTTGGTGAGCGCGTAGGTGGAGGTGTTCGGGACGGCGCCGGGCATGTTGGCGACGCAGTAGAAGACCGAGTTGTGGACCTGGAAGGTCGGCTCGGCGTGGGTGGTCGGGTGCGAGTCCTCGAAGCAGCCGCCCTGGTCGATCGCGATGTCGACAAGGACACTTCCGGGCTTCATCTTGGCGACGAGCTCGTTGGTGACCAGCTTCGGGGCCTTGGCGCCCGGGATGAGGACGGCGCCGATGACGAGGTCGGCCTCGACGACGGCCTTCTCCAGCTCGTAGGCGTTGGAGACCATCGTCTGCACCTTGGTGCCGAAGATCTTGTCGGCCTCGCGGAGCTTGTTGATGTCCTTGTCGAGCAGGGTCACGTGGAAGCCCATGCCGACGGCGATCTGGGCGGCGTTCCAGCCGGAGACGCCGCCGCCGATGACGACGGCCTTGCCGGCGTGGGTGCCGGGGACGCCGCCGGGGAGGACGCCGCGGCCGCCGGCCGGGCGCATCAGGTGGTAGGCGCCGACCTGCGGGGCCAGGCGGCCCGCGACCTCGGACATCGGGGCGAGGAGCGGGAGGGCGCGGTTCGCGGTCTCGACCGTCTCGTAGGCGATGGCGGTGGTGCCGGACTCCAGGAGCGCGTCCGTGCACTCCTTGGAGGCCGCGAGGTGCAGGTAGGTGAAGAGGGTCTGGTCCTTGCGGAGGCGGTGATACTCCTCCGCGATGGGCTCCTTGACCTTCAGGAGGAGGTCGGCCGCGGCCCACACCTCGTCGGCGGTGGGGAGGATCTCGGCGCCGGCGGCGACGTACTCCTCGTCCGTGATCGAGGAGCCGACACCGGCGTTCCGCTCGACGAGGACCTGGTGGCCGTGGCGGACGAGCTCGTGGACACCGGCGGGGGTGATGGCCACGCGGAACTCGTTGTTCTTGACCTCGCGGGGGATGCCGACCTTCATCGTCGATCACGGTCCTTGAATCAGGGGGATAACTGGTGCACTGCCATACATACCCGGATGTACGGCGGCACACCGGGGCAGACCACGTTCGAACGCGGCAGAACCAGTCTAATGAAGGAGTTCCCGCTGTCTAGCCTTTCAAAGTACTAATCTTCTGCGGAGCCACTGCGGATTTCGTAGGCGAATCGTTCCGTTTCCAGCAGACGATCGGCCGCGGCCCGGTGCAGCCGCGCCGACGCCGGGTCGCCGAGCCGGTCGAGGGTGTCGGCCAGCCGGAGCTTGAGCGCCGCCTGGAGCCGGACGTCCTTGGCGCGGCGGGCCCACTCGACGGCCTCCTCGCAGGTCCGCAGCGACTCCTCGGGCCGCCCGGCGTACTCCTGGACCCGGGCCGCCTCGCTCAACGCCCGCGCGTGGCCCGGGAGATCGCCGAGCCGGCGGTGTCCGGCCGCTGCCGCCCGCCAGTGCCGCAGCGCCTCCCCGTACCGCCCCGCGTAGGTCTGCACGGCGCCGAGGCGGCCGTACAGCCGCGCCTGGTCGGCGCGCTCGTCGCGGGCGAGCCGGTGGGCGAGGGCGCGGCCGTACCAGTCGCCGGCCCGCTGCCAGTCCCCGAGCTCCTGATAGCTGCCGCCTACGGATTCCATCGCCCGGCCGGTGGCATACGGATCATTTGCTTCCCTTCCGGCCTCCCATGCCGACCGATATCGCAGCAGGGCGTCCTTCGTGCGTCCGGTCCTGGCGTCCAGGTCCCCGAGGTTCAGGAGGGCCGCGGCCCGCTCGCGGTGCAGCCCGCGCCGCTCGGCCACGTCGAGGACGAGCCGGTGCAGCCCGTACAGGTCGGGGGCGGCGGCCTCGGCCCCGCCGTGCGCGGTGAGGGCCCGGACCAGGGAGGCGATGAGACGGCGGGCGAGGGTGTCGAGCTCGCCGTCGGCGACCGCGAGCCGGGCGCAGGCCAGCAGCACGGGCCGGCGGGAGGCCAGCCAGCGGGCGGCCTCCTCCTCGGTGGGGAAGCGCAGGGCGCGGGGCAGTCCGGCGAGCCGGCGCCGGGCCGGGGAGCCCTCCGGTTCGGTGACCGCGCGGCAGGACTGGAGGAGCCGGACGGCCCGCTCCAGCATCCGGGCGCGGGCGAGCTGCGCCTCGGCGGGCCGGTCGTGCTCCTCCAGCTGGGTGCGCAGGAGGGGGACGAGGTGGCCGGGGACCTCGTACTGCCCGTCCGGCACCTCCGCGACGAGGCCGAGCCGGGCGAAGTCCGCGAGGGTGGTGGCCGCCGCCGAGACCGAGCAGCCGGCCAGCGCGGAGGCGGTGTGGGCGTCGGCCCGGCCGAGCGGGGCGAGCGCCAGGAAGCGCAGTATCCGGGCGGCCGGCTGCGGGAGCGCCTGGTGGGCGAGGAGGAAGGCGCGGGTGAGCGGGTCGCCGGTGAGGCCGCGCAGCCGCTTGGCGAGGTCGGCGACGGAGGTCTCGGGCCGGCCGGCCAGCCAGC
This sequence comes from Streptomyces termitum, assembly GCF_014650175.1. Taxonomy (GTDB): domain Bacteria; phylum Actinomycetota; class Actinomycetes; order Streptomycetales; family Streptomycetaceae; genus Streptomyces; species Streptomyces termitum. Next base: position 22,565 of record NZ_BMUL01000005.1, on the reverse strand, counting down.
CGCCGGCCAGCACCACCGCGCCGGGCAGTCCGCCGCACTCCTCGACCAGCGCCTCGGCGGCCTGCGGGTCGACGGTGATGCGGACGGAGCCGGTGGCGGAGGTGAGCAGTTCGATGGCGGACTTGGGGTCGAGGCCGCCGAGGGTGCAGGGCCGGACGTCGGGGATGCCGGTCAGCGGGCCGCGCGCGACCGCGACGACGAGGGCGTCGGGGTGGTCGGGGAGGAGCGGGTCGGCCTGTTCGGCGTCGACGGCGTCGTCGAGGAGGAGGACAGCCCGGCGGGTGCCGAGCGCCTCGCGGACCAGTTGGGTCAGCTCGTCCTCGGCGGCGCCGGGCGGTTCGGCCACCTTGAGGTCGCGCAGGAGCGCGCGGGCGGCGCGGGCGGTGGGCACGGGCTCGCCGCCGGGTTCGGTGAGCCGGGCGCGGTAGACGCCGTCGGGGTAGCGGTCGGCGACGGAGGCGATCAGTTCCTCGGCGAGCGCGGTGCGGCCGGAGCCGGGGCGGCCCGCGACGAGCAGGACCCGGGCGCGGGGGGCCTTGCGGCCGGTGAGGGTGTCCAGGCCGGTGCGCTCGATGTCGGCGCGCAGGGCCTTCAACTCCCGCTGCCGGCCGAAGAAATGCCGGCTGCCGGCCGTCGCCACCGCCTGATCCGTCACGGGCCACGCTCCCGTCCACCTGCGCACGAGCCGATCCCCGCGGGGGACTCCGCACGGGCGTGTACGAGCGTAGTTCAGCCCCTGGGGCGGACCCGGCGGGGCGGGGCGGGCACATCCCCCGATCGGATCAGCAGACAGTCACACCGGCCGTGGAGGGGGCTTCCCCGGGGGCGGTTCCGGCCCCCGGGAACGGCGCCCTACGCCTCGAAGGGGCGGGCCGGCCAGGGGGCGTCGGCCGGACGGAGGGCGTCGACGCCCTCGCCCGCGCGCGCGGCGGCCAGCGCCAGCACGCCGACCACCAGGCAGTTGTTGTGGAGTTCGCCGGCGAGGGCGCCGCGCACCAGGTCCGCCAGCGGGACCCGGGCCTGCTCCATGTCGGCCTCCTCGTCGGAGACCTCGTACCGCTCCCCCGCCGCCTCGGCGAGGCCGCGCGCCAGGAAGATCCGTACGGCCTCGTCGCAGCCGCCCGGGGTGGTGTAGACGTCGGTCAGGACCCGCCAGTCGGCGGCCTCGACGTGCGCCTCCTCGAAGAGTTCGCGGCGGGCGGCGTGCAGCGGGTTCTCGCCGGGCACGTCGAGGAGTCCGGCCGGGATCTCCCACAGCTTCTGCCGCACCGGGTGCCGGTACTGCCGCAGGACCAGGACGCGGTCCTCCTCGTCCAGGGCCAGCACGGCCACCGAGCCCGGGTGGACCTGGTAGTCGCGGCGGGCGACCGAGCCGTCCGGCATGACGACCTCGTCCGAGCGGACGCTCGTCTTCTTCCCGACGAAGGGGGTCTCGGTGGCGACGGTCCGCCACTCCTCCGGGGTGTCCCGCACCTGCATGAGCTGTCCTCCCACATGACCGCGCGGCCGGCCGCGCGCCGCAGAACCGACGGGACCGGCCACGTACGAAAAACCGGGGCACGCCCCCGCGAGGGAGGCGTACCCCGGCAACGGTAACGCGCGGCGGCTACTGGGACTTCTCACCCGTCTTGCGCTCGACGGCCGCCTTGACCAGGCCCGCGAAGAGCGGGTGGGGGCGGGTCGGGCGGGACTTCAGCTCCGGGTGGGCCTGGGTGGCCACCAGGTAGGGGTGGATCTCCCTGGGGTACTCGACGAACTCGACGAGCTTGTTGTCCGGCGAGGTGCCGGAGAAGACCAGGCCGGCCTTCTTCTCCAGCTCCGCGCGGTAGCCGTTGTTCACCTCGTAGCGGTGGCGGTGGCGCTCCTCGACGTACGGCTCGTCGGCGTAGGTCTCGCGGACGACCGAGCCCTCGGCGAGCTTGGCCGGGTAGAGGCCCAGGCGCATGGTGCCGCCGAGGTCGCCGGCGCCCTCCACGTAGGCGAGCTGTTCCTCCATCGTGGAGACGACGGGGTGCGCGGTGGCCGGGTCGAACTCGGTGGAGTTCGCCTCGGGGATGCCCGCGAGGTTGCGGGCCGCCTCGATGACGATGCACTGGAGGCCGAGGCAGATGCCGAGCAGCGGCACCTTGTGCTCGCGGGCGTACTGGATCGCGCCGACCTTGCCGCTCACGCCGCGGTCGCCGAAGCCGCCGGGGATGAGGATGCCGTCGACGTCGCCGAGCTGCTTCTCGGCACCGGCCGGGGTCTTGCAGTCGTCGGAGGCGACCCACTTGACCTTGACCCGGGCGCGGTTGGCGAAGCCGCCGGCGCGCATGGCCTCGGTGACCGACAGGTAGGCGTCGGGCAGGTCGATGTACTTGCCGACGAGCGCGACGGTGACCTCGTGCGCGGGGTTGTGGACGCGGTCGAGGAGGTCCTCCCAGACGGTCCAGTCGACGTCGCGGAAGGGCAGGTCGAGCTTGCGCACCACGTAGGCGTCGAGGCCCTCGGTGTGCAGCACCTTCGGGATGTCGTAGATCGACGGGGCGTCGATGGCGGCGACGACCGCGGCCTCGTCCACGTCGCACATCAGCGAGATCTTGCGCTTGATGGCGGTGGGGACCTCGCGGTCGGCGCGGAGCACGATCGCGTCGGGCTGGATGCCGATGTTGCGCAGGGCGGCGACGGAGTGCTGGGTCGGCTTGGTCTTCAGCTCGCCGGAGGGGCCGATGTACGGCAGCAGCGAGATGTGCACGACGAAGACGTTGTCGCGGCCGACCTCGTGGCGGACCTGGCGGACGGTCTCCAGGAAGGGCAGCGACTCGATGTCGCCGACGGTGCCGCCGACCTCGGTGATGACCACGTCGACGTCGTCGGTGGCCATGCGGCGGATGCGCGACTTGATCTCGTTGGTGATGTGCGGGATGACCTGCACGGTGTCGCCGAGGTACTCGCCGCGCCGCTCCTTGGCGATGACCTGCGAGTAGACCTGGCCGGTGGTGACGTTGGCCGAGCCGTCGAGGTCGACGTCGAGGAAGCGCTCGTAGTGGCCGATGTCGAGGTCGGTCTCGGCGCCGTCGTTGGTGACGAAGACCTCACCGTGCTGGAACGGGTTCATCGTGCCGGGGTCGACGTTGAGGTACGGGTCGAGCTTCTGCATCGTGACCCGCAGGCCCCGGGCCTTGAGGAGCGCACCCAGGCTGGAGGCGGTGAGGCCCTTGCCCAGGGAGGAGGCGACACCCCCGGTGACGAAGATGTGCTTGGTCGTCGTGGATTTGGGCGGCATCGCCAAGAGGGGGCTCCCGTGGTCGCGTCGGAAAGGTGCGGAGCGGCAGGTCCTCCGGAAGAATCGGGGGTGCCGTCGCTGCGGTTTCGGGGGTTTCGGCTGGTGCCGTTTCCCACCGGTCCACGGGGTACCAGGGTATCAGTGACATCCGGAGACCGCTTCCGGCCACACGGCCGGCGGACGGAATCCACCGGCATTCCCCCGGGAGGAAGGGGAACGGATCGGGGAGGATACGCGGGGAAACGGTCGGACAGACGTCCGGGGAACACTCCGTTCACCCGTACGGAGTAGTGCGGTATTCGGGTGATCATCATGGTCGCTAGGGTGCGCACTGTTCCGCTCGTACGTCCCCGACGCCGCCGAGCGACCGGCCGACGGCACCACCCCCGCCCGCGGACCCGGACCGGGAGGCCGTGTCGGTCTCCCTTCGACCCGCTGCCGGCGCCGGCCATCCCGCACACTGGCACCGCGGGCACCTCCCGCACCATCCCGCGGACCCGGGCACCCCGCCCCGGACCCCCGCAGCTCGCGCCCCGAGGGGCGGACAGGCCGTTCGACTGGAGTGAAGCACGTGGCCGGGCGTATCGAGGATTACGCACTCATCGGAGACATGCAGACCGCGGCGCTGGTCTGCCGGGACGGCAGCGTCGACTGGCTCTGCCTCCCCCGCTTCGACTCGCACGCGGTCTTCGCGGGGCTGCTCGGCACCGAGGAGCACGGCTTCTGGCGGGTGGGCCCGGCCGGCCCGGACGACGCCGAGCCCGCCCCCGCCGACCGGCGCCGCTACCAGGGCGACTCGCTCGTCCTGGAGTCCGAGTGGGACACCCCCCGCGGCACCGTCCGGGTGACCGACTTCATGCCCCCGCGCGACGGCGCGCCCCAGCTGGTCCGGATCGTGGAGGGCGTCAGCGGCCGGGTGCCGATGCGGTCCGCGCTGCGCATGCGGTTCAGCTACGGCCGGATCGTGCCCTGGGTGCACAAGGTCGGCGAGCGCACGGTCGCGGTGGCCGGACCCGACTCCGTCTGGTTCGACACCGACGCCGAGACCCACGGCGAGGACCTCACCACCTACTCCGAGTTCACCGTCACCGCCGGCGAGCGGATCGCCTTCACCCTCTCCTGGCAGCCCTCGCACAAGGAGGAGCCGCCGCTGCCCGACCCGGAGGGCTCGCTGGAGGCGACCACCGAGTTCTGGCGCGAGTGGGTCGGGCACTGCACCTACCACGGCCCCTACCGGGAGGCCGTGGTCCGCTCCCTCATCACCCTCAAGGCCCTCACCTACGCCCCCACCGGCGGCATCGTCGCCGCCCCCACCACCTCCCTGCCCGAGGAGATCGGAGGCGTACGGAACTGGGACTACCGCTACACCTGGCTGCGGGACGCGGCGATCACCCTCTCCTCCATGCTGCGCACCGGCTACCGCGAGGAGGCCCGCGCCTGGCGGGACTGGCTGCTGCGCGCCGTCGCGGGCGACCCGGAGAACCTCCAGATCATGTACGGCATCGCCGGCGAGCGGGAGCTCGGCGAGACGGAGCTGGACTGGCTGCCCGGCTACGAGAACTCCGGCCCGGTCCGGGTCGGCAACGGCGCCGCAGGCCAGCTCCAGCTCGACGTCTACGGCGAGGTCACCGAGGCCCTGCACCTGGCCCACATGACGGGCCTGTCCCGCAACGACTACGCCTCCCTGCTCCAGCTCAAGCTCATCGAGTACCTGGAGAAGAACTGGAACCAGCCCGACGAGGGCATCTGGGAGGTGCGCGGCCCGCGCCGCCACTTCACCCACTCCAAGGTGATGGCCTGGGTCGCGGTCGACCGCACCATCAAGCTGGTCGAGTCCGGCGACGCCGACGGGCCGCTGGAGCGCTGGCGGGCGCTGCGCGACGAGATCCACCGGGACGTCTGCGAGAAGGGCTACGACCGGGAGCGCAACACCTTCACCCAGTCGTACGGCTCCCGGGAGCTGGACGCCTCGCTGCTGCTCATCCCGCAGATGGGCTTCCTGCCGCCGGACGACAAGCGGGTGATCGGCACCATCGAGGCGATCCAGCGGGAGCTGTCCACCGAGGACGGCTTCGTGCTGCGCTACCCCACCGCCGGCGCGGAGGCCGGCGTGGACGGCCTGGCGGGCGACGAGGGCGCCTTCCTCGCCTGCTCCTTCTGGCTCGCCGACGACCTCGCGATGATCGGCCGGGTCGACGAGGCCCGCGCCCTCTTCGAGCGGCTGCTGGCCCTGCGCAACGACCTCGGGCTGCTCGCCGAGGAGTGGGACGCCCGCCTCCAGCGGCAGGTCGGCAACTTCCCGCAGGCGTTCAGCCACGTCCCGCTCATCGACACGGCCCTGCGGCTCACCGCGAGCGGCGCCTACGGCGGCTGAGGGGCGCCCTGCGGGGGCCGGACCTACGATGAGAGGTGTTCCTGGCCCCCGTACGAAAGGGGGGCTCCGATGGCTCCCCGCACCACCGTCCCCGGCACGGCCCTGGCCGGACTCCGCGAGGACCTGGCCGGCGAGGTCCTCGTCCCCGGCGACCCCGGGTACGACGAGGCCCGCGCGGTCCACAACGCGATGATCGACCGCCGGCCCGCGGTCGTCGCCCAGTGCGCCGGCCCCGAGGACGTCGCCAACGCCGTCCTCTTCGGCCGGGAGACCGGACTGCCGATCGCGGTGCGCGGCGGCGGCCACAGCGTCGCCGGCACCTCCTCCGTCGACGACGGCCTGGTGATCGACCTGCGCCGGATGCACACGGTCGTCGCCGACCCCGAGCACCTGACGGTGCGGGTCGGCGGCGGCGCGACCATCGGCCACCTCGACCGCGCCACCCAGCCCTTCCACCTGGCCACCACCGGCGGCCGGGCCTCCACCACCGGCCTCGGCGGCTTCGTCCTGGGCGGCGGCTCCGGCTGGCTGGAGCGGAAGTTCGGCCTCGCCTGCGACAACCTGCTCTCCGTCGACCTGGTCACCGCCGAGGGCAGGCACGTCGTCGCGAGCGAGCGGGAGAACCCCGAGCTGTTCTGGGCGCTGCACGGCGGCGGCGGCAACTTCGGGGTGGCTACCTCGATGACCCTGCGGCTGCACGAACTGCCCGCGATGAGCTTCGCCCTGCTGCTCTTCCCGCCCGCCTCCGGCCCCGCGGTGCTGCGCGCCTACCGGGAGCTGGCCGAGGGGGCGCCCGAGGAGCTGGGCGGCGGGGTGCTGTACGTCCCCGCGCCGCCCGCCCCCTTCGTCCCCGGCCACCTCGTCGGGCGGCTGGTGTGCGCGGCGCTCGTCACCTACGCGGGGCCGGTCGCCCGGGTCCGCGCCCTGGCGGCGGGACTGCTCGCGCTGCGCCCGGTGGTGGAGCTCGTCCAGGACGTCCCCTACGCGGACCTCCAGTGCATGCTGGACGACCCGCCGGGGCTGCGGAACTACTGGTCGGCCGAGTACCTGGACGCCCTCCCGGACGAGGCCCTCGACGTCTTCCGCGCCCTCGGCGACCGCATCCCGCAGGGGACCGCGATCCAGCACGTGCTGTTCCCGATGGGCGGCGCGGTGGCCCGGTCCGCCGACCGCTACCCGCTGCCCTGGCGGTCCGCCGCCTGGGTCGTCCACCCCTTCGCGACCTGGGAGGACCCGGCGGACGACGGGCGGGCGGTGCAGTGGGTGCACGACGTGCGCTCCGGCATGGGCCCGTGGGCGACCGACGCGGTCTACCTCAACTTCATCGGCGCGGAGGGCGAACGGCGGGTCGCCGCCGGCTTCGGCGCCGGGAACCGCGCCCGGCTGGCCGCGGTGAAGGCGGCGTACGACCCCGGCAACGTCTTCCGCCTCAACCACAACATCGCGCCCGCCGCCTGACCCCGCACCCCGACCCCGCGCCCTGTGACGCAGCACACACTCAGGGGCGGGTCGGGGAGGGACCGGACAAATACCGCACCGGCCCGCCGAGTTGCGGGCCCCGCCGGACCGGCCGCGCCCGCCGGAGGGCACGGGGGTGGTGCCCCGGGGCACGGTGGGAGGTAGCGTCCGCCCATGGACACGCAGGGCGGCATCACCGTACAGAGGGCACTCGAACTCCCGGGGCTCCGCGGCGGCCTCCCCGAGGTCGTCGCCGGCGCCGACCGGCTCCAGCGGACCGTGCGCTGGGTGCACGCCGGCGAGGTGCCCAACATCGCCTCCCTGCTCAAGGGCGGCGAACTGCTCCTCACCACCGGCCTCGGCCTCGGCACCCGCCCCGCCGAGCAGCGGGCCTTCGTCCGCCGCCTCGCCGACCGGGGCATCGCCGCCCTCGTCGTCGAGCTCGGCCCGCGCTTCGCCCGGCTCCCGTCGACCATAGTGGAGGCCGCCCGCGCCGCCGGGCTGCCGCTGGTCCAGCTGCACCGCGAGGTCCCCTTCGTGGCGGTGACCGAGGAGATCCACACCGAGATCGTCAACGGCCACTACGCCCTCCAGCGGCAGGCCGAGGAGGTCCACCGGCGCTGCACCGGCGCGCTCCTCGACGGCGGCGGCGTCCCCCAGGTGCTGCGCATCCTCTCCGACTTCGCCGCCAACCCCGTCTTCCTGGAGACCGCCGACGGCCAGCTGCTGTACGCGGCGGGCACCGACTCCGGGCCCGCCGACCCGCTCCAGGTCTGGGACGGGCTGCGCGGGCAGCGGGCCGCCCGCGAGTCGGGGCCGCCGACGGGCACGGTCCTCGTCGACGTCCCCGGCGGGGGCCCCGGTACGGGTTCGGTGCGGGCCCGGCTCGTGCTCCTCGCGGTCTCCGGCGCTCTCTCCCCCGTCCACCGGATGGCCGCCGAGCGGGCCGCCGGGCTCCTCGCCGTCGTCCTCATGCAGGCCCGTCAGGAGGAGGAGCTGGCGGCCCGGGGCCGGGGCGACTTCCTCACCGACCTCGCCGAGGGCCGGATCACCGCCGAGGACGCCCCCGCGCAGGCCCGCGTCCTCGGCTTCCGGCCGGGCGAGGGCCCGCTGCTGCCCGTCGTGATGCGGCTCGCCCCCGAGCTCTCCCCGTCCGGCAGCTGGGCCCTGCTCGCCCGCGCCGTCCACGAGGAGCTGGCCTCGGTCGGGGTGCCCTCCCTGCTCGGCGTCCGCCCGGTCGAGGGCCGCGTCCCGCTCCTCCTCGGCCTGCGCTCCGAGACGGAGCGGACGGCGGTCGCCGACCGGGTCGCGGCGGCGCTGCGGGCCGGTGCGGAGCGGGCCGGCCTGGAGGGCGCCGGGGCGCACCCGCCGGTCGTCGTGGTCGGCATGGCGGGCGGCTGGGCCGCCGCCTCGGCGGGGCTGCGGCACGCGGCGGAGACCGCGGCGGCGGCGCGGGGCCTGAGCGACCGGCCCTGGTACGACGCCCGCCGCCTCGACATCGACCTGCTGCTGTGGCGGCTGCGCGACCATCCCGACCTGGCGGCCTTCGTCGACCGGGCGATCGGCCCGCTGCGCGACCACGACCGCGCCTCGCGGCCCCCGCTGCTGCCCACCCTGGAGACGTATCTGGCGCACGCGGGCCGCAAGGCGGAGACCGCGCGGGAGCTGCACCTCAACCGCCAGACGCTCTACAACCGGCTGGCCCGCATCTCGGAGCTCCTGGGCACCGACCTCGACGACCCCCAGACGGTCCTGGCCCTCTCCCTCGCCCTGCGCGCCCGCCGCCACACCCCCCAGTGAGGGGGGTTGCCCCTAACGGCCGGTCAGTTCGTCGTAGACGCTGAGGACGTGCGCGATCGTGTCGTCCTCGGTCGGCCAGGTGCCCGCCTGGACGCGGCCGGCCGCCGCGAGGTCCATCCGCCGCTCCTCGTCCTCCAGGAGCCCGCGGACGGCCGAGGCCAGCGCGGCCGCGTCGCCGTACGGGACGAGTTCCGCCGCGTCGCCGACGAGTTCGGGGACGCCGCCGACGGCGGTGGCGACGAGCGGGACGCCGAGCCGCAGCGCCTCCTGGGCCAGCGGCGAGCGGGCCTCCCAGCGGGACGGCAGGACGGCGACGTCGGCCGCGGCCAGCAGTTCGGCCACGTCCTCGCGGCGGCCGATGAGCCGGACCGGCAGCGCCTCGGCGAGGATCCGGCGCTGGAGCGCGGCCCGTTCGCGGCCCTCGCCCGCGACGACGAGCAGCGGCGCCGGGTCGAGGTCCCGCCAGGCGCGGGCCGCGTCGAGCAGCGTCCCGTACCCCCGGCCGGCCTCCAGCGCGCCGACGGCCATCACCAGCGGCCGGTCCACGGCGCCGAGTTCGGCGCGGGCCTTGCCGTCGTGGAGGCAGACGGGCCCGCGCGCCGGGGGCAGCGTGACGGGGGCGAGCCGGGCGTCGCGGGCGCCGCGCCGCCGGGCCCGGTCGACGAGTTCGGAGGAGGTGCCGAGGACGACGGCCGCGGCCCGCGCGGTCCGGCGCTCCAGGAGCCGGACGATTCCGGCGCGCGGCCCGTCGGCCGGCGGCCGGCCGTGCCAGGTGGTGACGAGCGGGGTGCGGGCGGGTCCGACGGCGCCGGAGACGGCGAGCGCGGCCCGCACCGAGGCGTGCAGCCCGTGCGCGTGGACGACGTCGGCGCCGATGCAGGCGTTGCGGAGGGCGCCGACGGTCGCCGGGTCGTTGCGGCGGGGCAGCGGCACCAGGTGGGCGCCGGCCCCGGAGTAGTCGTAGAGGCGGTCGAGTTCGGCCGGAGCGCACACGGTCACCCGGACGCCCCTGGCCACCAGCCCGGAGGCGAGTGATCTGACGTGCGCGCTGCTGCCCGCGCTGCCGCCGCCCAGCACCTGGACCGTACGCAGCTGTGTCACGCGCCCAAGGATGCCAGTCCGGACGCCCGACCGTACGCACGTTCCGGCACCGGCTCCCCCGCCACCGGGACCCGACTCCCCCGTCCCACCCCCGGATTCACCCGGGCGGGTGAATCCGGGCCGGTCGGCACCGGCGTGTTCCGCTCCCCCGCGTCCGTCAGGTCGTACGCGCCCCGGCCCTCGAAGCGACGGCGGGGGCCGGTCCCGGCCGCCCGGCGCGGCCGGAGCCGTCCCGACCGGGACCGGCCCGTCCGGCGCGGCCCCGACGCCTCTCAGCCGTCCGCGCGGGCCGTCGAGAGGAGTTCCTCGGCGTGGGCGCGGGCCGTCTCCGAGTCCTCCTGGCCCGCCAGCATCCGGGAGAGCTCCCGGACCCGCTCCTCGCCCTCCAGGACGGTGACGCCGGAGCTGGTGACCTTGCCGTCGTGGGTCTTCTCCACCAGGAGCTGGCGGTCGGCGAAGGCGGCCACCTGCGGCAGGTGGGTGACCACGACGACCTGCGCGGTGCGGGCGAGCTTGGCGAGGCGGCGGCCGATCTCCACGGCCGCCTTGCCGCCGACGCCCGCGTCGACCTCGTCGAAGAGGTACGTCGGCACCGGGTCGACCCCGGCGAAGACGACCTCGACGGCGAGCATGACCCGGGACAGCTCGCCGCCGGACGCGCCCTTGGCGATGGGCCGGGGCGGGGCGCCGGGGTGCGGGGCGAGCAGCAGCTCGACCTCGTCGGCGCCGGCCGGCCCGTAGACGACCCGCCGCCCGCCGACCTCGATCCCGGCGCCCTCCTCCGAGGTCTCGGTCTGCCGGATGGCGAAGGACACGCGCGCGTGCGGCATGGCGAGCGAGGCCAGTTCGGCGGTGACGGCCTCCGCGAAGCGGGCGGCGGCCTCCGTGCGGGCGTCGGTGAGCCGCTGTGCGAGGACGGACAGCTCGTCGCGCAGCCGGTCGCGCTCCTCGGTCAGCTCGCCGAGCCGGTCGTCGTCGCCGTCGAGCTCGCCGAGCCGCCCCGCGCTCTCCTCGGCCCAGGCGAGGACGGCATCGACGGATTCGCCGTACTTCCGGGTGAGCTGGGTGAGCGCGGCCCGCCGCTCCTCGACGGCGGCCAGCCGCAGCGGGTCGGCGTCGAGGTGGTCCGCGTATCCGGCGAGTTCGCCGGCGACGTCGGAGAGCAGGATGGAGATCTCGCCCATCCGGTCGGCGAGGGCGGCGAGCGCCGGGTCGTGCGCTCGTACGGCCTCCAGGGCCCGGCCCGCGCCGCCGACGAGGGTCGTGGCGTCGACGGACTCGGGGTCCTCGGGGTTGCCGACGAGCGCGGTGTGGGCGAGCGCGGCGGCGGAGGCGAGGGCCTCGGCGTGCCCGAGCCGCTCGGCCTCGGCGGCCAGCTCCACGTCCTCGCCGGCGCGCGGCGCGACGGCCTCGACCTCGGCGAGCCCGAACCGCAGCAGATCGGCCTCCTGGGCTCGCTCACGTGCCCGGGTGGTGATCTCGGTGAGTTCGCCGGTGACCGCCCGCAGCCGCCGGTAGACCTCGCCGTAGGCGGCGAGCGGCCCGGAGACGGCGTCGCCCGCGTACCGGTCGAGCGCGCCGCGCTGCCGGGCGGGCTTGAGCAGGCCCTGCTGGTCGGTCTGGCCGTGCACGGCGACGAGTTCGTCGGCGAGCTCGGCGAGCAGCCCGACGGGCACCGAGCGCCCGCCGAGGTGGGCCCGTGAGCGCCCCTCGGCGGAGACCGTACGGGTCACGAGCAGGGCGCCCTCGTCGAGGTCGGCGCCCGCCTCCGAGGCCCGCAGCGCGGCGGGTGCTCCGGGGGGCAGGCTGATCCGCCCCTCGACGACCGCCGAGGCGGCGCCGATCCGCACCAGGGCCGGGTCGGCCCGTCCGCCGAGCAGCAGCCCCAGGCTCGTGACGACCATGGTCTTGCCCGCACCGGTCTCACCGGTCACCGCGGTGAAGCCGGGCGACAGCTCGACCACCGCGTCGTCGATGACCCCGAGCGACCGTATCCGCATCTCCTCCAGCACGTCCCAGACCATACGAGGTTTCCGGCCCGGGACGCGACATCGGCCCCTCGGGGAGTCCGCCGGGGCGGCCGGGGGCGGTCAGCGGGGGGCACCCCGCCAGCCCGAGACCGGCAGGGCGAACTTGGCGACGAGCCGGTCGGTGAAGGAGGCGTGGTGGAGCCGGGCGAGCCGGACGGGGACGGCGCCCCGGCGGACCTCGACGCGGGCCCCGGCGGGCAGCTCGACGGTCCGCCGCCCGTCGCACCACAGCACCCCGTGCGGGGTGTGCGGCTCGACCTCGACGGCGAGGACCGAGTCGGGGGTGGTGACGAGCGGCTTGGCGAAGAGGGCGTGCGCCCCGATCGGCACCATGAGCAGCGCCTCGACCTCGGGCCAGACGACCGGGCCGCCGGCCGAGAAGGCGTAGGCGGTGGAGCCGGTGGGGGTGGCGCAGATGACGCCGTCGCAGCCGAAGCCGGTGACGGGGCGGCCGTCGACGGCGAGGACGACCTCCAGCATCCGCTCGGGGGACACCTTCTGCACGGCGGCCTCGTTGAGCGCCCAGTCGCGGTGCAGGACGTCGCCGTTCTCGTAGACGACGACGTCGAGGGTCATCCGCTCCTCGACCTCGTAGGCCCGGGTGACGACCCGGTCGACGACCTTGTCGAGGTCGTCGCGCTCGGCCTCGGCGAGGAAGCCGACGCGGCCGAGGTTGACGCCGAGCATGGGCACGCCGGAGGCGCGGGAGAACTCGGCGCCGCGCAGCAGCGTGCCGTCACCGCCGAGGACGATGATCAGTTCGCAGCCGTCGAGGGCCTCGGGGCAGTCGTCGGGGATCTTCTCCACGGACGGCGGCAGCGGCAGGTCGGCCGCCTCCGCCGCCAGGACGCGGACGCCGATGCCGCTGCGCAGCAGCCCCAGGACGACGAGTTCGGCGCTGCGCACGGCGGCCGGGCGGCCGGTGTGCGCGAGCAGGAAGACGGTGCGCGGTGCCTGTGGTGCCGCTGATGCTGTCAACGAGGTCCTTCCGCCACGGCGCGATCGACGTCCGCCGGATCGAGCGCGGGCGCACCCGCCCGCAGCCACAGAAAGTACTCGACGTTCCCGGACGGGCCGGGCAGCGGGCTGGCGGTGACGCCGAGCACGCCGAGGCCGAGTTCGGCCGCCCGCCGGGCGACGTTCTTCACGGCGTCGGCGCGCAGTTCGGCGCTGCGGACGACGCCGCCGGAGCCGAGCCGGTCCTTGCCCACCTCGAACTGCGGTTTCACCATCAGGACGAGGTCGGCGCCGGGCGCGGTGCAGCCGGCCAGGGCGGGCAGCACGAGGCCGAGCGGGATGAAGGAGAGGTCGCCGACGACGAGGTCGACGGGGATGCCGTCGATCGCGTCGAGTGTCAGCTCGCGCACGTTGGTGCGGTCCTTGACGGTGACCCGCCCGTCGCTCTGGAGCGACCAGGCGAGCTGTCCGTAGCCGACGTCGACGGCGACGACGTGCCCGGCGCCGGCGCGCAGCAGGACGTCGGTGAAGCCGCCGGTGGAGGCGCCGGCGTCCAGTGCCCGGCGGCCCTCGACCTCCAGCCCGAGCGGGACGAAGGCGGCGAGGGCGCCGGCGAGCTTGTGGCCGCCGCGCGAGACGTAGTCGGGGTCGGAGTCGTCCTGGGTGACGACGATCGCGGCGGCGGTCTCGACCTGGGTGGCGGACTTGGTGGCGACGGTCTTGCCGACGGTCACCCGGCCCGCGGCGATCAGCTGGCCGGCGTGCTCGCGCGAGCGGGCGAGTTTGCGCCGGACCAGTTCGGCGTCGAGGCGGCGGCGTGCCACTCCTGCCACGATGGGTTCAGCTCCTGGGGTCGTGCGGACGGGTCTCGGGGTGCGGCGCGTCGAGCGAGGCCAGCTCGGCGCGCAGTCCCCGGTGTACATCCTCGTACACGGCGAGGTGTCCGTCCGCCGCGAGCCCCGCCGCCTCGCCGAGCCGCTCCAGCAGCCCGTCCACGGCGGCCACCCCGGTCCGCTCCGGCGGTACGGGCTCCGCCCCGGGGGCGGGCGCGGCCGCGGGTCCGGGTGCGGAGCCCGTACCGGGGGCGTCCGGCATCGCTTCGTTCATGCCCCGACGCTACCGCGAAGCCCTGGGGTACGGTCGTCGGCGATGGCGACGATCACGGAGTGCCGCGACGCACTCGACAAGCTGGCGGGCGGCCTGGCCCGCGCGGACGGGGACGTGCGGGGCGCGGCCGCGCTGGACCGCACCCTGAGCTGCCACCTCACCGATCTGGACACGACCTTCACCGGCCGGCTCGCGGACGGCCGGATCGTGGTGGAGTCGACGGTGGCGGGGCCGCCGCCCGGAAAGGCGCAGATCAGGCTGGCGATGACCGGGGACGACCTGGTCGCGATGGTGGCCGGCGAGCTGAACTTCGCGAAGGCGTGGGCGGCGGGCCGGGTCCGGCTGGAGGCCGGTTTCCGCGACCTGCTGCGCCTGCGGTCACTTCTGTAGCGCGGGCGTCCGGCCGGGGGCGGGGCGGCGGGCGCGGGCCTGCCGTCCGGCGGGGACGACGAGCGGCGTGCCGGTCTCCGGGTCGTCGATGACCTGGCAGCGCAGTCCGAAGACCCGCTCGACGAGGTCGGCGGTGACGACCTCGGACGGCGGTCCCTCGGCGACGACCTCGCCGCCGCGCACCGCGATGAGGTGGGTGGCGTACCGGGCGGCGTGGTTGAGGTCGTGGAGGACGGCGACGAGGGTCCGGCCCTGCGTCTCGTGGAGTTCGGCGCAGAGGTCGAGGACGTCGATCTGGTGCTGGATGTCGAGGTAGGTGGTCGGCTCGTCGAGGAGGAGCAGCGGGGTCTGCTGGGCGAGGGCCATGGCGATCCAGACGCGCTGGCGCTGGCCGCCGGAGAGTTCGTCGACGAACCGGTCGGCGAGTTCGGCGACGCCGGTGGACTCCATGGACTCCTGGACGATCCGCTCGTCCTCGGGCGACCACTGGCGCAGCAGTCCCTGGTGCGGGTAGCGGCCGCGGGCGACGAGGTCGGCGACGGTGATGCCGTCGGGTGCGACGGAGGACTGCGGGAGCAGGCCGAGGGTGCGGGCGACCTTCTTGGCGGGCATGGAGTGGATCGACTGCCCGTCGAGCAGCACCCGGCCCTCGGCGGGCTTCAGCATCCGCGACAGGGCGCGCAGCAGGGTGGACTTGCCGCAGGCGTTGGGGCCGACGATGACGGTGAAGGAGTGGTCGGGGATCTCGACGGACAGGTCGCGGGCGATGACCCGCTGTTCGTAGGCGAGGGTGACCGACTCGGCCCCGAGGCGCTGCCGCTGCCGTTCGCTCATGGGGGTGCTCCCGTTGTCCTGGTGGGTGGGGGTGTCGGTGGCGGTCATATCCGGCCCGCCCTGCGTTCGCTGACGAGCAGCCAGAGCAGGTAGCAGCCGCCGAGGACGCCGGTGACGACGCCGACGGGCAGCCGGCGGTCGCCGAAGGCGTTGGTGGCGATCCAGTCGGCGCCGAGGAGCAGCGCGGAGCCCATGACGGCGGAGGCCGCGAGGTTCGGGCCGGGCGCGCGGGTGAGGCGGCGGGCGAGCTGGGGGGCGCTGAGGGAGACGAAGACGATGGGCCCGGCGGCCGAGGTGGCGACGGCGACGAGGAGCACGGCGGAGGCCATCAGGACGATGCGGGTGCGCTCGACCTTCACGCCGAGCGCGTACGCGGCGTCGTCGCCCATCTCCAGCATGCGCAGGGCCCGGCCGTGGCCGAGGACGAGCGGCACGAGGACGCAGCTGACGGCGAGGAGCGGCCAGAACTGGGTCCAGTCGCGGCCTTCCAGGGAGCCGGTCATCCAGAGGGTGGCGCGGGTGGCGTCGACCAGGCTGGCCTTGGTGATGAGGTAGTGGATGACGGAGGTCAGCATGGCGGCGGCGCCGATGCCGACGAGGACGAGCCGGTAGCCGTGGACGCCGCGCTTCCAGGCGAGCAGGTAGATCACGACGCCGGTGAGGACGCCGCCGCCGACGGCGCCGAGGGCGGTGGCGACGGCGCTGCCCTGGAAGAGGACGATGACGGTCAGCGCGCCGACGCTGGCGCCCTGGCCGAAGCCGATGACGTCGGGGCTGCCGAGCGGGTTGCGGGAGATCGACTGGAAGACGGCTCCGCCGAGGGCGAGGGCGGCGCCGACGAGGAGGGCGACGAGGACGCGGGGCAGCCGCAGTTCCGTGACGGCGAACTCCTGGACGGGGGTGCCGTTGCCGAGGAGGGTGTCGAGGACCTCGGCGGGCGTCATCGGGAAGTCGCCGCTGCCGACGAGGACGACGGAGAGGGCGAGGGCGGCGAGGAGGAGGCCGAGGACGACGAGCGCGGCCCTCGGCGCGTAGCGGACGGAGAGCCCGCCGCCCCGCAGGGTCTTGGTGGTCACAGCTGGGCCATCCTCTTGCGGCGGACGAGGCGGATGAAGACGGGGCCGCCGACGAGGGCCGTCACGATGCCGACCTGGAGTTCGGCGGGCCGGGCGAGGACCCGGCCGAGGACGTCGGAGCCGAGCAGCAGCACGGGGGCGAGGACGGCCGCGTAGGGCAGGATCCACCGCATGTCGGGGCCGGTGATCGCGCGGACCATGTACGGCACCATGAGGCCGAGGAAGACGATCGGTCCGCAGGCGGCGGTCGCGGCCCCGCACATGAGGGTGACGGAGACCATGGCGACGATCCGGGTCCGGTTGATGCCGACGCCGAGCGCGCGGGCCGCGTCGTCGCCCATCTCCATGGCGTTGAGCGGCCGGGCGATGGACAGGGCGAGGCCGGCGCCGACGACGACGAAGGGCGCGGTGCGGGCGACGGTCTCCATGTCGGCGGAGGCGAGCGAGCCGACGGTCCAGAAGCGGAGCCGGTCGAGGGCGGCGGAGTCGAGGAGCTGTACGGCGTTGACGTAGCCGTACAGGGCGGCGGTGGCGGCGGTGCCGGCCAGCGCGAGCCGGACCGGGGTGGAGCTGCGGCTGCCGCCGAGGACGTACACGACGGCGGAGACGACGGCGGCGCCGACGAAGGCGAACCACACGTAGTCGCGGCCGTCGGTGACGCCGAGGAAGGCGATGGCCGAGACGACGGCGGCGGCGGCGCCCGCGTTGACCCCGAGGAGTCCGGGCTCGGCGAGCGGGTTGCGCGTCAGGCCCTGCATCACCGCGCCGGCCAGGCCGAGGGCGAGGCCGACGAGCAGCCCGAGCAGGGTGCGCGGCACGCGGACGTCGTGGATGACGACGTCGTTGCCGACGCCGCTGTTGTGGAACAGTCCGTGCCACACGTCGCCGAGCGGCACCGGCTTGGCACCGATCATGATGCTGAGGACACAGACGAGCAGCAGGGCGCCGACGGCGGCGAGCAGTCCGAGGGCGCGCACGGAGTCGCGGCGCTTCGGGGACTGCCCGGTCTCCTTCGGTCCCGCGCTCGCGGGGGAGGGACTCTCGACCAACACCCGGTTAGGTTAGCCTATCCAATATTGATCTAGGAGGGGCCGGGCGCCCCCTCAGAACCCGAGCCGGGCCAGTGCCTTGCCCGCGTCGAGCCCGCAGGATCCGGCCCCGGCCCGCGTCCAGGCCGCCCCGCACAGCGCCCGCAGCCCGTCGAACGCACCGCTCTCCCCCGTGTCCGGGCCTCCTTCCACGGCTTCCAGGACGAGCGCGTCCCCGGCCGCCGTGGCCCGCCAGGCCCCGCACCGGAAGCCGCCGTCCGGCTCCGCCGCGACCTCCGGGTGGGCGGTGAGCAGTCCCCGCAGGTCGGCCGCCACATAGGTCGGCCGGTGCGCGGGCACGGCCGCGAGCAGGGCCGCCGCGTCGGTGACGCCGGTCAGGACGAGCAGCGAGTCGACGCCTCCGTTGAAGGCGCCCTCGATGTCGGTGTCGAGCCGGTCGCCGACGACGAGCGGGCGCACGGCCCCGGTCCGCAGCACGGTCTCCCGGTGCATGGGCGGCTGCGGCTTGCCCGCGACCTTCGGTTCGGACCGTCCGCCGGTCGCGATCCGCACGACCTCGACGGCCGCTCCGTTGCCGGGTCCGATGCCGCGCGTGCCGGGGATGGTCAGGTCGGTGTTGGAGGCGTACCAGGGCACGCCCCGGCCGACCGCGTACGCGGCTTCCGCGAACCGGCCCCAGCCCATCTCGGGCCCGCCGTACCCCTGCACGACGGCGACCGGCTCGTCGTCCGCGGACTCGACGGGCACGAGGCCGCGCTCGCGCAGCGCGACCCGCAGCCCCTCGCCGCCGACGACGAGGACCCGGGAGCCCTCCGGCACGTCCTCGGCGACCAGCCGGGAGACGGCCTGCGCGGAGGTGACGACGTCCTCGGGGGCGGCGGGCACGCCGAGTTCGGTGAGGTGGGCGGCGACCGCGTCCGGCGTCCGCAGCGCGTTGTTCGTCACGTACGCGAGCCGCATCCCGCCGGCCCGGGCGGCGCCGAGCGCCTCCACCGCGTGCGGGACCGCGCCCCCGCCCGCGTAGTAGACGACCCCGTCGAGGTCGAGCAGCGCCGTGTCGTACGCCTCCCCCAGTACGGCCCCGCCGCCGCCCGGCCGGCTCCGCTCCCGCTCTCCGCCTCGCGCCATGTCCACCCGCTCCTCACTGCACCGTCCGACGAGAATCCCGTTCCCCGATCATCGCTCATCGTCGCCGTCCGCCTACGATGTCGAGATGAACACCTCAGGTCACGCGGCCGCCGACGTCCGCGACGACACTGCGGGGCTGCGCCTGCACCCGTTCCGGGGGGTCCGTTACGTCCCCGAGCGGGTCGGCAGCCTGGCCGCCGTGACGTCCCCGCCCTACGACGTGGTCGTACGACCTGACGGGCTCCTGCACCTGGAGTCCGCCGATCCGCACAACATCGTCCGGCTGATCCTGCCGCAGGCCGTCACGGCGGGCACCCGCCACCGCAAGGCCGCCGTGACGCTCGACCGCTGGCTCGCCGAGGGCGTCCTCGCCCCCGACCCCGAGCCCGCGCTGTACGTGTACGAGCAGCGGGGCGACGGCATCCTCCAGCGCGGCGTCATCGGCTCCCTGGAGCTGTCCACGCCCGACGAGGGGGTCGTCCTGCCCCACGAGGACGTCATGCCGCACGTCGTCGCGGACCGCGCCGCGCTCATGCGGACGACGGCCGCCAATCTGGAGCCGCTGCTCCTCACCTATCCGGGCACCCGTGACGGCGACGGCGCGGACGCGGTCGTGGAGCGGGCGGTCCGGGGCGAGCCGGTCCTCGCGACGACGACGGAGGACGGCTTCCAGCACCGGCTGTGGGCGGTCACCGACCCGGCCGAGCAGGCGGCGGTGACCGCCGAACTCGCCCGTCACCAGGCGCTCATCGCCGACGGCCACCACCGCTGGGCGACCTATCTGCGGCTGCGCGACGAGCACCCCTCCCCCGGCCCGTGGGACCGGGGCCTGGTGCTGCTGATCGACACGGTCCGCTATCCGCTGCGGGTCCGCGCGATCCACCGTCTGCTGAGCCAGCTGCCGGTGGCCGGCGCCCTGGCGGCGGTCGGCGACGCCTTCCGGGTACGCCGTCTCGAACGCCCGCTGGCCGAGGCCCTGGAGGCCCTCGCGGAGGCGGCGGCCGAGGGCAACGCCTTCCTGCTGGCCGGGGACGGCGCCTTCCACCTCCTGGACCGCCCGGACCCCGCCCTGCTGGCCCGTACGGTCCGTGCCGACCGCCCGGAGGCGTGGCGCGCCCTGGACGCGACGGTCCTCCACTCGACCCTGCTCGAACACGTCTGGCGCGTCCCGGACGCCCCCGAGGACATCGCCTACATCCACGACACGGCGGCGGCCGTCGCCCAGGCCGAGCGCCGGGGCGGCACGGCGGTCCTGATGCATCCGGTGCGCGAGGAGGTCGTGCGGGACCTGGCCCGGCAGGGCGTCACGATGCCCCGCAAGTCGACCTCGTTCGGCCCGAAGCCGGCCACCGGCCTGGTCCTGCGCAGCCTCGCCCTGGACGACTGACCCCGGAAACGCCGGAAGGGCGGCACCCCCTGGTGGGGGTGCCGCCCTTCTCGTCGTTCAGTCCGCCGGGACCGACTCAGCCCTGACGACGCTCGTCGTCGGCCTCATCGGCCTCATCGGCCTCGTCGTCTTCGTCGTCGTCCTCGTCATCGAGGACGTCGGCGGCGTCGTCGCCCCGGTCCGCGTCCAGGGCGTCGTTCTCGTCCTCGTCCTCGTCGAAGGCGTCGACGAACTCGACGCCGTCCATCTCGGCGAGGCGGTCGGAGGCGTCCGTGGCCCCGTCCTTGTCGGCCTCCAGGGCCTTGGCGAACCACTCCCGGGCCTCCTGCTCCCGCCCGGCGGCGAGCAGGGCGTCGGCGTAGGCGTACCGCAGGCGCGCGGTCCACGGGTGGTGGGCGCTGGACGCCAGCTCGGGGCTCTGGAGGGTCACGATGGCGGCGTCGAGCTGCCCCATGTCCCGGCGGGCACCGGCGGCGACGAGCCGCATCTCGACCTGTCCGGCCTTGTCGAGCTTCTGCACCTCGGGCTCGCCGGCCATGGCGAGGGCCCGCTCGGGCCGGCCGAGGCCGCGCTCGCAGTCGGCCATGACGGGCCACAGGTCCACGCCACCGCTCATGCGGCGGGCGGCACGGAACTCGGCGAGCGCCTCGGAGTACTGCTGGTTGGCGTACGCGGCGAAGCCGGCGGCCTCGCGGACGGCGGCGACGCGCGAGGCGAGCCGCAGCGCGACCTTGGCGTACTCGTAGGCACGCTCCGGGTCCTCGTCGATGAGCTGCGCGACCATGACGAGGTTGCGCGAGACGTCCTCGGCGAGCCCCTTGGGGAGGCTCATCAGCTCCTGGCGCACATCGGGGTCGATCTCCTCGCCGGTGACCTCCGGCGGGATCGGCAGCCGCTTGATGGGCGCGCGGTCGCTCCGCTCGCCCCGGTCGTCCCGGCGCCCGTAACCACCCCGGTCGTCCCGCCCGCGGTACCCGCCACGGTCGCCGCCCCGGTCGTCACGCCCCCGGTAGCCACCGCCACCCCGGTTGTCGTCGCGCCGGAAACCGCCACCGCGGTTGTCGCCACCACGGTCGTCACGGCGGAAGCCACCACCGCCCCGGTTGTCGTCACGACCCCGGTAGCCGCCGCCCCGGTTGTCGTCGCGGCGGTCGTCGCGCGGGAAGGACGGCCGGTCGTCACGACGGAACGACGACGGACGCTCATCACGCCGGTCATCCCGACGGAAACCGCCACCACGACTGTCGTCACGGCGGTCATCGCGGCGGTCGTCCCGACGGTCATCGCGGGGGAAGGACGGCCGGTCGTCACGACGGAAGCCACCGCCACCCCGGTTGTCGTCGCGCCGGAAACCGCCACCGCGGTTGTCGCCGCCACGGTCGTCACGACGGAAGCCGCCACCACTGCGGTTGTCGTCACGGCCCCGGTAACCGCCGCCACGGTTGTCGTCGCGCCGGTCGTCCCGGCGGTCGTCGCGCGGGAAGGACGGCCGGTCGTCACGACGGAACGACGACGGGCGCTCGTCACGCCGGTCATCCCGACGGAAGCCACCACCACGGCTGTCGTCACGGCGATCGTCCCGACGGTCATCGCGGCGGTCGTCACGCCGGAAGGAGGACGGCCGGTCGTCGCGGCGGAAGCCGCCACCGCTCCGGTTGTCGTCCCGGCGGAAGCCACCGCCACCGCTGCGGTTGTCGCCACCGCGGTCGTCACGGCCCCGGAAGCCACCGCCCCGGCTGTCGTCACGGCGGTCATCGCGGCGGTCGTCCCGACGGTCATCGCGCGGGAAGGACGGCCGGTCGTCACGACGGAACGACGACGGACGCTCATCACGCCGGTCATCCCGACGGAAGCCACCACCACGGTTGTCGCCGCCACGGTCGTCACGGCGGAAACCGCCACCGCCCCGGTTGTCGTCCCGGCGGAAACCACCGCCACCACCACGGCTGTCGCCACCGCGGTCGTCACGACCCCGGTAGCCACCGCCACCGCCGCGGTTGTCATCGCGGCGGAAGCCACCGCCACGGCTGTCGCCGCCACGGTCGTCGCGGCGGAAGCCGCCACCGCTGCGGTTGTCGTCACGCCGGTAGCCGCCGCCACGGTTGTCGTCCCGGCGCGGTCCGCGGAAGCCGCCCTGGTCGCCACCGGCACCGTCCCTGCGACGCGGCTCGCGCTCCGGACGGTCGTCGGGAGAGTTGGTGGACATCGGCGTGACTCCTGTCTTCGGGTACTGCGGTCATTCTCGCGCAGCCGGCGTCCGGCCGCGCTTCGGGAAAGGTCCCGTAAATAGAAAAAGGACCTCTGGTCCCAGCATGAACGCTGGGACCAGAGGTCCTGAAATATTGTTCGGCGGTGTCCTACTCTCCCACAGGGTCCCCCCTGCAGTACCATCGGCGCTGAAAGGCTTAGCTTCCGGGTTCGGAATGTAACCGGGCGTTTCCCTAACGCTATGACCACCGAAACCCTATCGGTTTCGAGCGAACAAGCACACTCTGTAGTTATGTTCTAGCTCAAGAAACCAACAACTGTTCGTTGTTTCAGAACTAACACAGTGGACGCGAGCAACTGAGGACAAGCCCTCGGCCTATTAGTACCGGTCAGCTCCACCC
>NZ_BMUL01000004.1 GCF_014650175.1 Streptomyces termitum | reverse complement strand
GCGTCTCCCAACAGGAGATCGACACCGCACTGGCCGACCTCGCCTGCCGGGAAGAACACCAGGTCACCCGGGTCTGGTTCACGGCCGAGAGCCGTATCCAGGAGGGGTACATACGGGACAACGCCGCGCGGTTGAAGGCGGACCGGCGCTCCCTGGACCGGGTGGTCCGCGTCGCGGAGGCCACGCTCGCCGGTGAGTGAGCCGTTTCCCGAGACGTACGGAGAAAGGGGCGGGGCGCCGACACCACCCTGTCGGCGCCCCGCCCCTTTCCGCGGTCCCGTTCCTCTCTTTTCCTTCCCTTTCCGGCGGTCGTACGGATTCTTTTTCCGGTCCCGGCTCGTCCCGCCCCGCCTTCCCCCGTCCCGTCCCGGTGTTCCCGGGAATCCCGGGGGTCCCGTGGGACGAGACGGGACGTCAGATTCCCTTCCCGCTTCCCCGTTCGGCTCTTGAATGGTCCGGCGATGACGCGGCGGCAATCGCCCGTCGCCTTTCATGCCGACTGTTCATCCGAAGGAATCGTGTTGAGAAGAAGAAGAAACGCGCGGGTGCCCTTGGCGGCACTGGCCGCGAGCATCGTCCTGGGAGGGCTCATACCGGTCGCGGCCCGGGCCGACGCCCCGTCCGGCCCGCCCGAGGGGTCACCGGAGGCGGCTCTGTCCTCGGCCGAGCGGGGCGGACCGGAGGCCGTACCGGACGCGCAGCGCACCGCCGTCCTGGGCGCGGACTACCGCCGGTCCGGCGACCTGGCCTGGACGACCAGCGGCGACGCCCAGGGGTTCCACCTCCTCACCGCGCGGGAGCGCGACGGCTACGCCTGGCAGACGACCGCGACGCTGTCCGAGCCGGGTTTCGACACCGACTCGTGGATCGGCAACGCCTGCGTGACGGGCTCGGGCGAGCGCGCCGTGGTGGTCTACGCCCCCCGGACGTTCACGAACGAGCCGCAGCTGATGGCCCGGGGCGGCTTCACCGCCGTCGTCGACCTGACCACCGGCGCGGTGACCAAGCTGGACCTCCAGGCGTCCCTGTCGCACTACAACCCGGGCTGCGGCGTCGACGAGAAGGCGGTGCTGACGCAGTCGGGCGGCGAGGACAAGGCGGCCACGCGGCTGTTCACCCTGGACGCGGCCACCGGCCGCCTGTCGCGGCCGATCGAGACGGCGGGCCAGGTCACCTCGTCCGTACCGGCGAAGGACGGGACCGTCGTCGGCGCGTCCGGCGGCGAACTGGTCCGGATCGACGCCAAGGGCGCCCGCACCTCGCTGCTGAGGACGGACGGCGTCCCGTACCGGCTGACGCCCGACGCCGACGGCGGCATCGTCTTCCTCGACAAGGCACTCGACAAGGCGCCGGGCAAGGCCGGCAAGAAGGCCGGGAAGAAGACTGGCGGGAAGGCCGAGAAGACCCGGGCCAAGCGGATCAGCGCCGCCGGGATCGCCGCGGCGGACGCCCGCCGCACCACGGCCACGCTGCTCGCCGAGGGTCCGCCGGCCGACACCGGCCTGACCCGCAGCGCGGCCGGCACCGTCTTCCTCACCGGCACGGCCGCCCGGCGCGTCGCGGGGGTACGGCTGCCGAGGACGTTCAAGACCCTCGGTCCGGTCCCGCGCGCCACGCGGGCGTCGACGCTCGGCGAGGCCGCGCTGACCGAGACCCGCTGGGCCGACGGCCAGGGCCAGGTGGTCGGTTCCGCCGATTCCGACGGCGCCCGCCCGGTCGCGGTGAAGCTGACCGCCCTGGACAGCGGACGGGCCGCCTCCTTCGAGGTGGCGCCGGGCCGGCGCGTCGGCGCCCGCATCGACGAGGGCGACCGGCGCTCCCCGGTCCTGGAGTCGCCCTCCGCCGCCAAGCCCTCGACCGGAGCCACGGGAAGCACGGGCACGAAGGCCACCGGCACGAAGGCCACCGGCACGAAGGCCACCGGCACGAAGGCCGCGGCGGCGAGGACCACCGCCGCCACCACGGCCTCGACCGGTACCACCGCGACCGCCGCCCAGGCCCTCGCCTCCACCGGCACCCGTGACGAGATCGTGGAGTCCGAGCGCATCTGCTCCGTCCCGCGCAACGACCCCCGCAACCAGGCCATGCAGCCCAAGCCGCGCCAGGTCGAGTGGGCGGTGAACATGGCGGTCCGCGGCCTCCTGAACACGCACATCAGCCGCCCGGCCAACTGGAAGAACCTGGAGATGCCGGCGTACCAGCCGCAGACCCTCTTCCTGAACCCCGCCCTCGACGGCGGCGGCAGGGTTCCCGCGCAGGTGCTGCTGGGCGTCACCGCGCAGGAGTCCAACATGTGGCAGGCGTCCCGCGTCGCCGTCCCCGGCGTCACGGCGAACCCGCTGATCGGCAACTACTACGGCATCGACCTGTACGACGGGGACGACGTCAACGACTGGGACGTCAACTGGGCCAAGGCCGACTGCGGTTACGGCATCACCCAGGTCACCGACCACATGCGGATGGCCGGCCGCGAGGGCGGCAAGGGCGGTGACGCCTGGGACTACCAGAAGCAGCGGGCCGTCGCGCTCGACTACACCGCGAACGTCGCCGCCGGTCTCCAGATCCTCGTCGACAAGTGGAACACCACTCGCCGCGCCGGGCTGGTCGTCAACGACGGCGACCCCGCCCGGCTGGAGAACTGGACCTTCGCCCTCTGGGCGTACAACTCCGGCTTCTACGAGAACACCGGCTCGGGCCCGTGGGGCGTCGGCTGGGCCAACAATCCCGCCAACCCCGAGTGGGACGCGGGCCGTTCGCCCTTCATGGAGAACATGGCCGGCGGCGAGGAGGCGGCCGACGCCGCCCATCCGCAGGACTGGCCCTACCAGGAGAAGGTCCTCGGCTTCGCCGCGCACCCGCCGTCGTACCTGGAGTCCCCGAACACCATGGTCGCCGCCTTCCGGCCCGCCTGGTGGAACGGCACGCCGGACGACGTCGCCGCCGCCGGTTCGGCGAAGCGGAACCGCGCGCTGGTGAAGCCCCCGGAGGCGCTGTTCTGCTCCCCGGCCAACCAGTGCGCCCCGGACAAGATCGGTGACGGCGCCAAGAACGACCCCAACGCCGGGCCGTGCGGCCACCCCGACTACAAGTGCTGGTGGCACGAGCCGGTGCAGTGGAAGAGCGACTGCTCCTACTCCTGCGGCAACGAGTTCATCCGCTTCCCCGAGACCTGGGCCGAGGAGCCGGACGGCACCGCCTACCCGCCCGTCTGCACCACCTCGACCGGCGGGCTGCCCAGCGGCGCCATCGTCATCGACGACGTGCCCCCCAACACCCGGTCGATCAGGCCCGACTGCCCCAACAGCGCCTGGACCAACGAGGGCACCTTCACCTTCGACTTCGGCAACGGCGAGACGGACTGCCCGCTCTGCGGCACCAACTGGCCCGCCAAGGTGGACCTGCACCAGCTCGGCGCGGGCTTCGGCGGCCACTTCTACTTCGGCCACACCCGCAAGGACGACCTCAAGGGCCAGCGGCTGAAGACGACGGGCACCTGGACGCTGAACTCGAACGTGAACGGCCCCGCCAGGATCTGGGTGCACCTGCCGGACCACGGGGCGCAGACGCGGAACGCCCAGTACACCGTGTACACGTCCAAGGGCGAGCGGACCCGGGTGCTCGACCAGAAGGGCACCAAGAACCGCTGGGTCCCCCTCGGCGCCTACATGTTCAACGGCAGGCCGAAGGTCTCGCTGTCCACGATCACCCCGGACGGCACCGGTGACGAGGACATCGCCTTCGACGCCATCGCGGTCCAGCCGGTCAGCGCCCGGCTCGTCGAGCGGTCCCTGACCGCCGCGGCGATCTTCGACCCGAACCAGGACCTCAACTCCAACATGCCGTGGCTGGTCCACACCCCGCTGCGCACCATGACCACCCTCTACCACTGGGGCCTGGGACACGCCTACCGGGGCCCGAAGTGGGACGACCCCGAGAAGACCAAGGAGGGCATCTCCGCGGCGCCCCGCTGCTTCACGCCCACCCCGGACAGCGGGTGCAGCGGCCAGCAGACCTGGGACATCGCCGCGCGGTGGCGCCAGCAGATCGAGGCCGGCGGCTACGGTCCGCGCGGGGACGGTTCGGCGCCCGACATGTCGATCCCGGTCTGGATGGCCATGTCCAACCTGCGTCCCGACCCGTCCCAGCCCGCCTCCGTGGCCCTGGCGAACGAGGACAGCTACAAGATCAAGAGCGAGGTGGACGTCAGCTTCCTCGTCGACGACAGCACCGGGAAGATCGTTCCCGGCAGCGAGTCCACCGGCTACCGCGTCCGGGTCGGCAACGCCCACCTGCCGCACTTCCTGACCGACATGATGAAGGCGATCGAGGCGGACTACGGCATCCGGACGCCGTACATCGACTACACAACCCAGGACGCCCTGGAGTACGGCCGGACCCTGCGGTCGCAGCCCTTCGCCAACGGCAACACCCCGGGCCAGGCGTACTTCCCGCACCTGCGCTCCGGGCGCCTCAACTCCGACAACACCTGCGTGGACTTCCGCGCGGTGGGCGGCGGCGTGCACGGCTACCGGCCGATGGTCGCCAACACGTACGTCAACGACAACGTCAAGGCGTGGGTGGACACGATCAAGGCCGACCCCCGGACGAACCAGGCCGTCAGGGACTTCGCCGGCGACGCCTACTCCCTGTTCTTCAAGAACGACGGCGAAGTGAACACCTACGGAAGCCAGATCGGCAACGCCCCGCCGATCTGGCAGGAGATCGCGGCGGCGTTCTGCGTGGACGGCAGCGTCAAGTCGACCCACCTCGCGAACAACCGCGACGCCACCCCGTCCAACGGCATCGTCTACCAGAGCTACATGCCGGACCTGTACCTGTACGTCGACGACCGGATGACCGACAACCTCGGCAGGCCGTCGAACGCGCCGATCCGCAAGGGGAACTGGGAGAACTTCTCCAACATCCCCCTCGCCAGCTCCCTGCTCGGGAACGCCTACGGCATCTGCGACGTGACGGAGCGCGGCAGCGGGGGCAACCCCTGGGCCGTCGCCCCGCCCGTACCGCTGATCGGCGACGGACCCTCCTTCCGCCCGACCGAGGTCTTCCACTGCGACGACCTGTACTCCGTCTTCAAGACGAACACGACGCCGTAGGCGCCGGACGAGGACGCGGGCCCCGGTGACCACCGGGGCCCGCCCGCGTGCCCGGGCCCGGTCCGGACGGCCCGGGGCACCCGGCCGCGGACGTCCCGCTCCGGCGCCCGCGTCGGTCCGCCGGTACGCCCCCGGGGTGTGAGAGCGTGCCGGTGACGGCGCCCCGCCCGGTGTCCCACGGTCCCGTGGGACGGCACGGGACGCCGGGACGCCCCTTTCGCCTTGTTCCGGGACCCCGCGGATTCCTACGGTGCGCGAGCGACTCCTCGACGAAACGGACTCTCATGACCATGTCTCCGGTACGACCGCTCCGCCGCCGCTCCCTGCTCACGGGGGCGCTCTCCCTCGGGGCGGCGCTGACCGCGCTGGGTGCGGCGCCCGGGCGGTCGTGGGCCGCCGAGGGGGTGCCGGTCTCCGGCTGCGACGTCTGGGGCGCGCGGCCGCCGAAGAGCCCCGTGAAGGTGCTCGCGGCCCGTCCGCAGAAGATCATCGTGCACCACACGGCGACCGCCAACACGGTCCAGTACGGGCAGGATCGCGCGTTCGCGCTGGCCCGCGCGATGCAGACGTACCAGATGGACACGGAGGGCTGGATCGACACCGGGCAGCACTTCACCATCAGCCGGGGCGCGTTCGTGACCGAGGGCCGGCACGAGAGCCTGGCCGCCCTGGACAGCGGCGCGCGGATGGTCGAGGCGGCCCACTGCACCGGGCAGAACACGGTGGCCATCGGCATCGAGAACGAGGGCACGTACATCAGCGAGGAGCCCCGCCCCGAGCAGTACGCGCGGCTCGTCGACCTCTGCGTCCGGATCTGCCTCCAGTACGGGCTGCGCCCCTACCAGATCTACGGCCACCGGGACTTCAACAACACCCAGTGCCCCGGCGACCGCCTCTACGCCCTGCTGCCGCAGCTGCGCGCGGACGTGGCGGCGCGGACCGGCGGCGACCCCACGGCCCCGGCGTGGCCGGTGCTGCGGGTCGGCGACGCGAACGAGCGCGTACGGGTCCTCCAGTGCCTGCTGGTGCAGCGCGGTGCGGCGATCACGCCGGACGGCTCCTTCGGGCCCGCGACCGACGGCGCGGTGCGCGCCTTCCAGCAGCAGATCGGGGCGGGCGTCGACGGGATCGCGGGGAACCAGACCTGGAACCAGCTGTGCGCGCCGGTCGGCGAGGGCGCGGGCGGCGAGGCGGTGAGGGCGGTGCAGAGCAGGCTGTCCGGCCTCGGTTTCGCGACGACGGCGGACGGGGTGTTCGGGCCCGGGACCGCGGAGCGGACGAGGGAGTTCCAGGAGTCCCGGGGGCTGCCCCGGGACGGCGTCGTGGACGCCCTGACCTGGAGCCGGCTGCTCTCCTGACCCGCCCGGCGCCGGGGTCGGGGGACGGCCCCGGGAAGGGGCTCCGGAAAGGTCGTTGTCATGATCCGGCCGAAGCCGTGGCTGGTATTCTTCACCGGTCTAGGCCAAGGGGTGGACTTGGCCTAAAACAGGGGGAGTTGCATCATGGCAGGGGGACCACAAGCGGCTGAGAACGCCCACGATCCGAGAGGCGCCTTCTTCACCGAGATGCGCCGGATCAAGGACGTCTCGCAGCTCAGCTACAGTCGGCTGGCCGACAGAACGCATTACAGCCGCTCCTCCTGGGAGCGGTTCCTCAACGGCAAACAACTTCCGTCCCGCGTCGCGGTGGAGGAGTTCGCGGCGGCGGCCAGGACGGATCCCTCGGATCTGCTGGCCCTCCTCGACCTGGCCGTGGCCCGCGAGGAGGCATCGCCCCAGAAACAGCCCGGAGCGGGGGCGGGACCCGCGCCCGAGGACCATCCGGCGGCCGAGATCCGGCCGCCCGTGGAAACGGTCGGAGCCTCCTCGGCCCCCGTGCCGGACGGCCCCGTTCCCACCCGGCGGCTGACCCGGATCCAGATCGTCACCACGGCGGTCGGCGTGGTGGCGGGCGGCCTGCTGGGCAGCCTGCTGACGCTCTCGCTCGTCACCCCGGACGGAACGGCCACCGTGGGGGCGAACACCGCCGGAGCGAACGCCTCCGGGGCGAAGGACGCACCGGCGGGCTCGCCCTCCCAGCCCCGTCCGGGCAAGCCGGTCAAGGTCGGCTGCAAGAGCGACACCTGCATGCACCGCGAACCGCAGGCGGAGGACTGCCAGTGGGACGCCACCACGGTGCGGCAGACCTTCCTGCGCGGCATGAGCATCCAACTGCGCTACAGCGAGGCGTGCCAGGCGGTCTGGGGCCGGATAGAGAACGGCGACGTCGGGGACACGGTCGTGATCAGGGACAAGCGCAGCTCGTCCGACGAGGCCACGATCCGCATGGAGCACGACACCTACACCCGCATGCTGGCGGTGGCCCCGGACGCCACGTGGGAGACCATCACGGTCTGCGGCGCGATCCCCAGCCAGAAGGAACAGGAGTGCTCCCCGCTGGGCTCGATCGGCCCCTGAGCCGTCCCCGCGGGACCGGCGTGCCGGGGTCGTACGGCCCCGGCACGCCACCACCCGCGACGGCGGCTCAGGAGACGGCGAGCATGCCCTTGCGGAGCTGCCTCAGGGTGCGCGAGAGCAGGCGCGAGACGTGCATCTGCGAGCAGCCCAGCCGTTCGCCGATCTGGGCCTGGGTGAGCTCCTCGACGAACCTCAGGTGGATGATCCGCCGGTCCCGCTCGTCGAGGCCGGCGATGAGGGGCGCCAGGGCGTGGAAGTCCTCGACGAGTTCCATGCCCGGGTCTTCGCCGCCGATGAAGTCGGCCAGGGAGGCGTCGCCGTCCTCGCCGTCGCCGGTCAGCGCGGCGTCGAGGGAGGAGGAGTTGTAGCCGTTGGAGGCCAGGCGCGCCTCGGTGACCTCCGCCTCGCTCAGGCTCATCAGCCCGGCCAGTTCGCCGTCCGTCGGCATCCGGCCCAGCCGGGTGCTCAGCTCCTCGGTGGCCTTGGCCAGTTCCACCCGGGCCTCCTGGAGGCGGCGGGGGACGTGGACCGCCCAGGAGGTGTCCCGGAAGAACCGCTTGATCTCCCCGACGATGTAGGGCACGGCGAAGGTGGTGAACTCGACCTCGCGGGAGAGCTCGAAGCGGTCGATCGCCTTGATCAGGCCGATCATGCCGACCTGGACGATGTCCTCCATCTCGTCGGCGCGGTGGCGGAACCGCCCGGCCGCGTAGCGGACCAGGCTCATGTTCATCTCGATGAGGGTGTTGCGCGCGTACTGGTGCTCGTGGGTCCCCTCCTCCAGGACCGCGAGCCGGCGGAAGAAGGTCTTCGACAGGGCCCGGGCGTCCTTCGGGGCGACCGCCGCCGGGTCGGGGACCGCCGGCAGCGCTCCCGTCCCGACCCCAACGTTGGTGGCCGACATCGTGGTGACCGTCACGCCTCTCCCCTTTCGCGTCCGCCCCGGTTACCGGGCCTGTGTCCATGTCTCGACGAGGGCCCGCCTACCCCGGAGTCCGGGGAGCAAGCCGGTTCGCTTCGAGAGAATTTCCGGGAGGCCGGGGGGAAGACGGAACCTTCCCCCCCCGGCCGCTCCGAGGGGGAGTGAGGAGAGTCATGGAACGGGATCCCTCCCTGCGGGCCGTCGGATGGGCGCGGACGCTGCCCCTCGGCGGCGACGTGAGGACGGCGCGCGACTGGACGGCCGGGCACCTGGCGGCGCTCGGCTGGGACCGTACGGCACCGGACCTGGTGGACTCGGTGGTGCTGGCGGTCTCGGAGCTGGTCACCAACGCCCATGTGCACGCGCGCAGCGACGCGCAGTTGATCCTGACGTGGGACGAGGAGTGCCTGCACGTGACCGTGCACGACGGCTCGCCCCGTGTCCCCGAACAGCGCCGTCCCGGCGCCGACGCCCTCGGCGGGCGCGGCATGCTCCTGATCGACGCCCTCGCCGACCATTGGCGGGCGCGCTCCTGCCCGCGCGGCAAGGACGTCGTCGTCTGCTTCCGCCCGCCGCCGTCCGCCCGCCCGTCCTGAGGCCCACCGGGCCCCCGGCGGGGACCGGGGCGGTCAGCCGTCCGTGGGCGTCGGCCGGCCGGGCGGGCGCGGCCTCGTGGAGCCGGGGGTGCGGGGTCCGTCGTCCCGGAGCGGGAGCCTGGCGCGGACCCGTTTGCCTCCCGGGGCCGGTTCCACGGTGAGGCTCCCGCAGACGGCGACGACGATCTCGACGCCGTGCTGCCCTATGCGGCGGGGGTCGTGTCCGCGGGCCACGGGGACGGCCGTCCCCCGGTCGAAGACCGAGATCTCCAGGGCGTGCGGGCCCAGCTCCAGGAGGAGCCGGCAGGGCCCTCCGGTGTGCCGGAGGGCGTTGGTGACCAGTTCGCTGACCACCAGTTGCGCCAGTTCGACGCGGTCCTCGGCGACGGGTTCGCGGCAGCCGTCCGCCGCGTCGTGGAGGAAGCCGGCGGTGAAGGCGCGGGCGGACGCGATGGCGCCGCCGTCGGCGCCGCCGCAGACGACGGCCGCCGTCGGCGGTGGGTCCGGCACCGCGCGCTCGGCGGTGATCACGTCCGTCATGGCCCTGCTGCTCCCTCGTGCGGCTCGGTGGGCACCCTGCGCACCTCGGACTCCGCCTTTCCCCGCTCGGCGGTTCCCACACCGTTCTCGTGCCGGATCCCTTCCGTCGNTCGGCGGTTCCCACACCGTTCTCGTGCCGGATCCCTTCCGTCGGCCCCTTCATCAGGTCCTTCGGGGCGGCGGGAGGGGGCCCGCGCCGGTCGAGGCGGAGGACGACTCGGTGCTGTCGGTCCGCGCGCGGACGGGTCCGGTGCCCCCTCCGGAATCCGGAGGGGGCACCGGACCCGTCCGCGTGTGCGCGGGGGGGGCACCGCCTACCAGCGGTACCAGCGGGCCGAGCCTCCCTTGGACCGGGCCACGAAGCCGATCAGCCATACGACCAGCACGATCACGGCGATCCACCAGAGCGCCTTGAGCGCGAAACCGGCTCCGAAGAGCAGCAGGGCGAGCAGGAGAACGAGCAGGAGGGGGACCATGTGCGACGACCTCCGAGGGACGGGTCCCGGGAAACGGGACGGGGGAAGTGGGGTAGGGAAGTGGAGTAGGGAAAGGTCTGGGGAACAGGGCGGCCGGACGGGGAGGGCCGTCCTTCACCGGCGCCCCTCGGGGGGAGAGGGGTCGCGGGGTCGGGCACGAGGTACAGGCCGGGGCGGCGGGCCGGGGTCCGCCGGCTCTCCTCGGAAGCGTGCATGGGAGACGCCTCACCGGAGCGGCCCGGCGCAAACCTCGCCCGCCCGATCGCACCGGCCAGTTTTCGCGGAGCGCGCGTCCCGCCGGAGCCGGTCCGCGACCGGAGGCGGGCGCCGCCGGAGACGTACCGTCCCGGCCCACAACCCCGCCGGAACCGAACCGCTCCGGCTCACGCGCCGCGACGGGACCGGATCTGCGGCACCGGAGATCCGGTAGTCAGATCATCCGGCCGCCGAAAGGACCCCCCATTCCGTAGTACCCGCCCAGTTCGCGGCGGTACTCGGTGTCGTCGAGGTGCTTCTCGCGGTGGAACTCGGGGGCGTCCTTGATCTGTTCCTTGGTCCGGTCGACGTAGACCTTCCGCTCGTCGGGGTCGATCCGGACCACGGTCGAGGCGGGGAGCAGGACCTCCTTGCCGAAGATCCAGACCCCCGTGTCCACGACCAGATAGGCGTCGCCGACCTCGTCGGAGTGCTTGTCCACCTTGCCGATGCCGCCGTCGGTCGCCTCGACCTTGTATCCGGTCAGCACGGTGCCGGCCAGGTGGCCCGAGGTCGAACGGTAGCTCCACATGTCCTCAGTCACGCGAAAACAACTCCTCCGGTAGACACGGCAGACAGGAACGGCCCGTAAAAAGCGGCCTTCCTTCTTTCCGTTCTTCTTTCGGTCTTTCCTTTTCGGCGGTGCGTTCCCCGCCTGGCGTCCGCATGCCCCGGCCGCGGAGTCCCATTCCACCGATCCTCGATTTCCCCGTGATGTGTTCAGCGGGGTTTACCGCCGCGCTTTCCGGTAAGACGCCCTCGCGTCAGAAGGAAAGACCGCACGCACAAGGAGTGATGATTCGTGTCCGGTGAGCAGAAGTCGAAGGCCAAGGGCGAGCAGATCAAGGGCAAGCTGAAGGAGGCCGCGGGGCGGATGACCGGGAACGAGCGCGTGGAGGCGGAGGGACGCGCCGAGCAGGCCAAGGGCGACGCGCGCGACGCCAAGGAGAAGGCCAAGGACGTCTTCAAGCACTGAGGCGCCCGGGCACGGACCGAATCGCCCCGAGGAGGCGGCCGACGGCGGCCAAGGGCAGGATCGCCCACCGGCCCGCGGGGCTCGTACCGACCGCCGCGAGCGGCCTGGTCACGGGCGCCGCGTTCAGACGGGCTACGCGGACAGGGCTGCCGGCGCCTTGGTACGCCTTGTCCGCCCGGCATCTGGGCCCGCTTCGGCGAGGATGACGAACGTCCTTCTCCCGGACCGTCCGGATCGCCCCGGCCAGGGACGGGCCAAGACCTGCCAGGGCCTCGACGGCTTCGCGTATAAGGCCGGTGCGCACGCTGACCGGTCGTCATTCGGCAGGCGAGTTCTCCTTCCGCCACCTCCACCGCCAGAGTTCGTCGACGCGGTGGTCGTGCTCAAAGCCTTCGCCAAGAGGCCCCACCTTCTCGATCGCCTCGGCGGTGCGCGGGTCGTCGCGTAGGGCGAGACCGTAGGCGGCTTCCACCCGTACGGATTGGCTGTCCTCGTCGAGCAACGCCGCCAGGGCGTCGGCGACGGCGAGCGTATGGTCCCGGGAGCCGGAAAGCGCCGCCGCGGCCGCGCTCCGCACGTCGGCGTCCGGGTCCTCGGTCAGCACCAGCAGCGCCGGGATGGCCTCCGGGAGG
The DNA here is from genome assembly GCF_014650175.1 of Streptomyces termitum. GTDB lineage: Bacteria > Actinomycetota > Actinomycetes > Streptomycetales > Streptomycetaceae > Streptomyces > Streptomyces termitum. Next base: position 509,645 of record NZ_BMUL01000004.1, on the reverse strand, counting down.
AGGTCGTCGTCCCGCATGCTCGCCGTGCACGCCCTGAGCCGCACTTCGGCGTCCTGGTCGCGCAAGAGGGTGAGCAGGGCTGTCTTGGCCGCAGAGCTGAGGGAATCGGAGTCCGCGGAGAGGGCGCAGGGCACTTCGCGGCGTACGCGCGGGTCGGGATGGCCGGCGTAGCGCAGACCGATGGCCTCCTGGTCCGGATGGTCGTACTCGGTGAAGGCGTCGAGCACCTTCGCGAGTATCTCGCTCTCCGTCTCCTCGGCCGCCCAGCCGGCCAGGAGTTCGCTCTCCTTCTTCGCGTAGTAGGGGCTGGTGTCTACAAGCCCCCGTATTCTCAAGTAATCCACTACGAACCGGCGATGCGCCAGGTCGGGGCCGTGGCGATGGGCCACCACGGCCGACCAGGTCTCGAAGCTGCGGCGCAGGGTGAGGGTCCAACGGACCGCCGACCAGTTCACATGGTCCTCGTGGGGCGGCTCGACAGCACGATCGATCAGTTCATCGACGGGGGGCAGGATGCGGAAGGCCCACTCCAGCGAGGTGAGGATGGCACCGTGCCCGGCCCGTACGACGAGGCCGCCGAGCGAGACCTGGTCTACCCAGTGGTATTCGCCGTCCTGAACTCGTACCGACGCGGCCGGTCCCGGCGCGCCCGTCCTGCGCCGTAGTTCCTCGGCCTCACCCGTCTCGTACCAGCCCCGGGCCAAGGCGAGAAGTTCTTCACGGGCTGCTTCCGAAAGCCGCAGGCGGGGCTCATTGCCCAGCACCGCGGAGAAGACCGCCAGGGAGCCTCCGTCGACGGCGCGCCACAGCGGTGTGGTCCCGTCCGGCAGCGCCCGGTCAGGGTCCGCGCCTGCCTCCACCAACGCTTCGGCGACCGGCGCGTCATATGCCGCCACGGCCCCGCACAGCACCGGAAGCCCGTCCGCGTCCACCGTGTCCGGATCCGCGCCCCGATCCAACAGGTCCCGCACTGCCTCGGCGTCCCCCGCGCAAACCGCCGATCTGAGGCGAAAGCCCAGTCCAACCTCGCCCATACTCCCGTTCCCCCCACTCCGAATGACGTCGCCGGCCCGCCGAACAGAACCCTAACCACGGGGAGCCCCATCCGGCCGCCGGGTTCGTTGTCGGGATCGCGACCGTCCACCGCTGCATACGCGAAGCCGTCGAGGCCCTGGCAGGCCAAGGGGCCCTGGGGCCCGGCGTCCCCCTGGCCTACCGCGACGGCCCCCGGCCTCGTCACCGTTCGCTCCACGCGCGAGGACCGACGTGCGGCCGATGCCCGGCCGTCCCGTCAGCGCTCGATCCCGCGCAGGTACTCCGCGAACTTCTCCAGGCCGTCGATGGTGCGCGGCCCGCTGATGCCCTCGTTGTAGTCGAGGACGAAGAAGTTGTTCTTCCTGACGGCGGGCAGCCCCTTCGTGCGGGGGGACGTCCGCAGGAAGTCGATCTTCTTCTGTGCGGACAGGTCCCCGTAGTCGAGGATCACGACGACCTCCGGCTCCGCCTCGGCGACGGCCTCCCAGTTCACCTGTGTCCATCGCTGGTCGAGGCCGTCGAAGACGTTCCTGCCGCCGGCGGTCTTGATGATGTCGTTGGGCGGCACCTGGCTGCCCGCGGTGAAGGGCCGGTCGGTGCCCGAGTCGTAGAGGAAGACCGGGACCGGGGTGCCCCCGGGCGCCTTCGCCCTGACGGCCTCCACCCGCTTCTTCAGCCCCGCGACGACCTCCGCCGCCTTCTCCTCGACCCGGAAGATCGCGCCCAGCCGGTCGAGGTCGGTGTAGAGCGCTTCGAAGGGGGTGAGCCTCTCCGGGTACCCGGGGTAGTTGAAGCAGCTCTCGGCGTGCATGAAGCTCTGGATGCCGAGCCGGTCCAGGATCTCCGGGGTGATGCCCCGCTCGTCCTTGAAGCCCGAGTTCCAGCCGGCCAGGACGAAGTCGGCCTCGGCCTCGACCACGATCTCCTTGTTGAGGAGGTCGTCGCTGAGCATCTTCACCTTGGCGTAGTCGGCGGCCCACGGGGACTCCTCCACCGGCGGGTTCGCGGGCGGCATCACGTAGCCGTACACGTGGTCGGCCAGTCCGAGGCTGAACAGCTTGTCGGCGCTTCCGCCCTCGTACGCCACGGCGCGCCGGGGAAGCGTGTAGGAGACCGGCTCGCCGCACCTCTTGACGGAGACCTTCCCGGACGCGTCGGCGTCCGTCTCCACTTGGGCTCCGCAGCCGCCGAGCAGCAGGGCGGCCGCGAGCGCGGTGCCGAGGGCGGTGCGCCGGCGCGCCGGGCGGGGGGTTCGGGTCACATCCATGCTGGTGGTGCCTTTCACGGGGAGGGAGCGAGCGAGTACAGCAGCTGGGGGTCACCCGTCAGCGGGTGGGACACGACGGCGGCCCTGACGCCGAAGACCTCGTGCACGAGGTCCGTGGTGAGGACGGCCTCGGGCGTGCCGGCGGTGACGAGGCGGCCGTCGTGGAGGACCCCGAGGCGGTCGCAGGCGGCCGCGGCGAGGTTGAGGTCGTGCAGCACGATCAGGACGGTGAGTCCCGAGTCCCGCAGGAGCGAGAGCAGTTCGACCTGGTGGTGTACGTCGAGGTGGTTGGTCGGCTCGTCCAGCACCAGGATCGCGGGCTCCTGGACGAGCGCCCGGGCCAGCAGGACGCGCTGGCGCTCTCCGCCCGAGAGCGTCAGGACTCCGCGCCGGGCGAGGTGGCGGATGCCGAGCCGGTCCATCGCGCGTGCGCACAGGTCCCGTTCCCGGCGGCCGAGCGCCCGGTTGCCCCGGAGGTGCGGCGCGCGCCCGAGTGCGACGGCCTCCTCGACCGTGAAGTCGACGTCGACGGCGCCGTCCTGGACCATGGCCGCGACGAGTCGCGCGGAGCGGCGCGCCGTCAGCCGGGACAGGTCCTCGCCGCCCACCCGCACGGTGCCGGTGCTGGGGCGCAGGGCGCGGTAGACGCATCTGAGGGCGGTGGACTTGCCGCTGCCGTTGGGGCCGACCAGGCCCACGACCTGGCCGGTCCCCACGGTCAGGGACAGGTCGCGCACCAGGCTCCTGCCGTCGGTGACCACGGAGAGCCCTTCGAGTCCGAGTTCCATCTCAACTCCCCCCGAACAGGTAGGCCCTGCGGCGCATCAGCGTGAGGAACACCGGGACCCCGACGAGGGCGGTGATGACGCCCAGGGGCAGTTCGCGGGGCGCCATCAGAGTCCGGGACACCAGGTCGACCCCGACCATGAAGACCGCTCCGGCCGGCGGCGCGACGGCCAGCACGCGCGCGTGCGTGGCGCCGACGACCATGCGCACCACATGGGGCACGACCAGTCCGACGAAGGCGACGGCGCCGCTGACGGCGACCATCACGCCCGTCATGAGCGAGACGAGGGCGAGCAGGGCCTTGCGGTGCCGGTCGGGGTCGATGCCGAGGCTCGCGGCGGTCTCGTCCCCGAGGGCCAGCACGTCCAGCGCCCGGCCGTACCGGTACAGCACGACGAGACCGGGGAGGACGACCGCGGACACGACCGGGAGCGCGCCCCAACTCGCGGCGCCGAAGCCGCCCATGGTCCAGTACAGGACCATGCCGGTCGCCTCGCCGTCCGGTGCGGAGTAGATCAGCAGGCTCATCACCGCCTGGAGGCCCAGCGACACGGCGACGCCCGTGAGGATGAGGCGCAGGGGCGAGAGCGCGCCCCGGCCCGCGGAGACGGCGTAGACGAGGACCGACGCGGCCAGGGCTCCGGCGAAGGCTCCGGCCGACACCGCGTAGACGCCCAGCGCCGCCAGCCCTCCGGTGACGGTGACGGCCACGGCACCGGCGGAGGCTCCCGAGGAGACGCCCAGGACGAAGGGGTCGGCGAGCGCGTTGCGCACCATGGCCTGGACGGCCACGCCGACCGCGCTCAGTCCGGCTCCCACGAGGGCCGCGAGCAGCACCCGTGGCGTACGGATCTCCCAGACGATCTGATACGCGGTCACCTCGTGCGCGGCGACGCGGCCGCCGCTCACGGCCGCCCACAGGTACCGGGCGGTCTCCCCCGGCGTGATCACGGCGGCCCCCAGGCCGATGGCCGTCACGATCGAGACCAGGAGAACGGCGAAGAGGGCGGCGCAGACGAGTACCAGCCCCTTGCGGGAAGCGAGCAGACCCCTCGTACCGCTCGGGGGTTCGGGGAGGGGCTCGCCGGCCGACGGGTCGGCGGCGCTGCTCGCCGACGGCGCGGCGATCGCTGGCGGTGACATGGGAATCGACCTTCCGGATCGTACGGAACGGGCGGACGGGACGGGCGTACGGGACGGGCGGCACCCACCCGCGAGAGGGAACCCACTCGGGGCGGGCCGAAGAGGCGGGGCGTGCCGGAGAGCGGGGAAGTCCCGCCGTGCGGCTTCGGCCGGCCGGAATCCTTCTCGTCTCCCACCGGTCCGCACCCCCGCGGGGCGGTTCCGCACGGGCTCCCGTCCGGGATGACAGCGGGAGCTTATATGAAAACGATAACCACTACCAGCCCTCATCGGAGCCGCCGCGAGGGATGCACGGCGGGGGCGGTTCGACACCCGGGCACCTCGCCGCGGAGGGTCATTCCGATGTTGACAATCATTTTCATTATGCTTCATGCTGCTCAGGTTCCTCATCCGCCGCCCCGCACAACGGCGCGGCAGGAGAGGGCACTTCAGCTGTGCTCCCCCGGTGCGGACCAAGGAGCGGCGGTACGCCCCCGACGGCGCCGCGGCCCGTTCGTGCCCCTCGTCCTCATCTCTCCCCAGACCCACGGAGGATCCATGACCGACCGGACCGCCACGTCCCGGAGCGACCTGCGCGCGCTGCTGGACTCCCTGCCCGACACGCTGCCCCGGGACGAGATCCTGGCCGTCAACAGCGGCTCCGGGTCCGACGTCCACACCGAGCGGACGTACGCGTACAACGGCTGGTCCTTCACCCTGCCGCCGGGCGTCTTCGAGCCGGGCGACACCAGCCGCATCGTCCACGACCGCCTCCTGGACGGCACGATCCCGGTGAAGGGCCGCTCCTACGCGGCGATGGGCGTCGGCCTCGGCGTCGAGGCCGTCATCGCCGGCACCCTCGGCGCCCGCGAGATCTACGCGGCCGACGTCCACCCGGACAGCGTGGCCACCGCCGCCGCCCACTACGGGCGCATCGTCGGGGACCGGGCCGGCACCGTCTTCCGGCCGCTGGTGTCCCACCTCTTCGAGGAGTTCCCGGACTCCGCGCGGCTGGACGTCATCACCTTCAACCCTCCCGCCGTCAGCATCCGGACGAGCGACGACCCCACCGTGGTCCGGAACGTGTGCGTGGGCGCCGAGATCGTCCTGCGCTTCTTCGACCAGATCGCCGGCCGGGACCTGCTCGCCCCGGAGGGCGAGATCCACCTCGTCGTGTCCAACACCTCCGAGCTGAAGCGGATCGTCGGCCACGGCATCGACGCGGGCTTCCGTCCCTCCGTGCTCCACCGCCGGACCTGGGAGGGCGACGACTGCCAGGCGTACCTGTTCACGTTCGTCCGCGCCGACACCGCCTGACCGGGAGGGGGACGCCATGCACGAACACATCGCCGAGGCCGTCAAGGAACCCGACGTCGTCACCGTTCCGCCGGGCGCGATCTGCCTCCGCTTCGAGACCATGAAGCTGTACTCCGCGCTCGGCGCGGTACGGCACCTGCTGGAGACCGGGCAGATCCAGCCCGGCGACACCCTCGTCGACAGCTCCAGCGGCATCTACGCCCACGCGCTCGCCCTGGCCTGCCACCGCTACGGCCTGAACTGCCACATCGTCGGCTCGACCACCGTGGACCGCACCCTCCGCGTCCAGTTGGAGGTCCTCGGCGCGACCCTGGAACAGGTACGGCCCTCCAAGGACCTCCGCCTCGACCAGAACCTCCGCGTCCAGCGGATCGGCGAACTGCTCCGCGAGCGTCCGCACTACCACTGGATGCGGCAGTACCACGACGCCGTCCACTACCTCGGCTACCGCGACGTCGCCGACCTGATCCGCAAGGAAGTCCCCGAGGGCCCCCTCTCGCTCGCCGGCGGCGTCGGCACCGGCGCGTCCACCGGCGCCATCGCCACATACCTGCGCGAGGCCGGCCGCGACGTGACCCTCGTCGGCGTCCAGCCGTTCGGCAGCGTCACCTTCGGCTCCGAGCACGTCTCCGACCCGGACATGATCATCGCGGGGATCGGCAGCTCCATCCCGTTCCGGAACGTCCGGCACGACCTGTACGACCGCGTGCACTGGGTCAACTTCGACCACGCCATGTCCGGCGCCGTCGCCCTCCTCCGCGCGGGCGGCATCTTCGCCGGCCTCTCCGCGGGCGCCGCGTACCTGGCGACGCTCTGGGAGCGGGAGCGGGCCCCCGACCGCACGCACGTCTTCCTCGCCGCCGACACCGGGCACCGCTACGTCGACAGTGCCTACGCCCACCACGCCGCGGCACGGGGGCTCGGGACCATGCGGCCCCACGAGGTGACGACGAGGGGCGAACTGCGGCACCCGTGGTCCGTCATGGACTGGCCCCCCGCCGCCGGTGCTCCCCCACGCGGCACGCCCGCCCTCGTGCCCGGCACCGCCCGCCATCCGTGACGAAATACGGCCCCGCACCCGCACGCACCGGAAAACCCACCGTACCCACCAGAAAAGGAGAGCACCCATGCCTCCCGCACCACCGCGGTCCCTGCCGGAACTCCAACAGGCCGTCCTGGCAGGGGTCTTCGGGCCGCCCCCCGGCGAACTGACCGTCACCAGCGCCTTCTGGATCCACCACACCACCCGCCTGCCCGGCGGCCGGACCACCTATCGCAACCAGTACGTGCTGCTGCGCTCCGGGGACTCCTTCGGCGCCTGCTCCTTCGAGGCGGGCGAGATCGCCCCGGACTTCTGCGCCGACGCCTCCGGACGCGCCCTGGACGCCCTGATCCGCCACGCGTGCGCGCCGGTGCGCGTCGCCGCGCTCGACGCCTACCTCGGCCGTGTGCTCCCCCACCGTGACGCGGAGGACGCCGAGGCCGTCACCCTGCCGGCCGGCCCGCCGGAGCTGCGGGCCGGGGCGAGGGACGCGGCCGTCGCCGGTCTCCTCGACGTCGCGCCGGGGGCCAAGGTCGCCTTGATCGGCGTCGTCGACCCGCTGGTGGCCGCGATACGCGAGCGCGGCGGCGTCCCGCTGCCGTGCGACTTCAACCTGCGCGCCACCCGCTGGGGCGACCCCGTCACCGACGACATGGACCGGGTGCTGGCCGGGGCCGACGCGGTCGTCGCCACCGGCATGACCCTCGTGAACGGAAGCTTCGACCGGATCGTCGGACACTGCCGCGAGCGGGGACTCCCGCTGGTGGTGTACGCCCAGACCGGCAGCGCCGTCGCGCGCGCCTTCCTGGGCTCCGGCGTGACCGCACTGTCCGCCGAACCCTTCCCCTTCTCGCAGTTCAGCGCCGACGCCACCACGCTGTACCGGTACCGGGCGGAGCGGGCATGAGCGGCGGGACCGGCGGGCCGGGGCCGACCGCGCGGACGGGCGGGCGGCGGCCGAAGAGCGCGAGCGGCACGGGCCCCGGCACGTCGTCCGGGACCGCCGCCGTCCCCGGCGACCTGGCGATGGTCCGGGTCCTGTGGCCCTTCATGCTGGCCTCCGCCGTGGGTCTGGTGCCCTTCACCGTCTACAGCACCTTCCTCGTGCCGCTCGCCGAGGCGTCCGGCGGCGGTGTCGCGGCCCTGGGCCAGCTGCGCGGGCTCGGCGGCCTGGCCGCCCTCGTGGTGGGCACCGCCCTCGCGCCGCTGGTCGACCGGGTGCGCCGGGAGCGGGCGGCCGCGGGCGGCCTCGCGGTGCTCGCGGTGTCGGCGGCGCTCGGCGCGAGCGGCGAACTCCTGCTGCTGGCCGCGTTCTGCCTGCTGGTCGGCGCCGGCACGGCCGTGCTCAACCCCGCGCTGACCGCCGCCGCGGCGGACCGGTTCGCCGACGACGCCGCGGCGGGCCGCGCCGCCACCCTCGTCACCGCCACCCAGTCGCTGGCCGCGCTGCTCGCCGCGCCGCTCGTGGCCCTGCCCGCCCTGGTGTGGGGCTGGCGGGGCGACCTGTGGGCCGTCGCCGCGCTCTGTGCCCTCCTCGCCCTGTACTTCCTCCTGCGCGGACGCCGAAGGGCCGGACCCGGGGCCGCCGAGCAGCCGGAACGGCCCGGCTACCTGGAGTCCTTCCGGCTGCTCGGCGCCCTGCCGGGCGTGGTGCCGCTCCTCCTCGTCGCCCTGCTGCGCACGGCCGCGTTCATGGGGTACCTCGCCTACCTCGCCGCCTTCTACGACGAGCGGTTCGGGCTCGCCCCCGAGCCGTTCGCGCTCGTGTGGACGCTCAGCGGCGCCGCCTTCTTCCTCGGCAACCTGCTCGCCGGAAGGCTGCTCGGCTCCGGCGGGACCACGGTGTCGGCGGAACGCCTGATGGCGTGCGGGCTGGCCGTGGCACTGGCCTCGCTGGTCGGCGTCTTCCTCGCCCCCACCCTGTGGCTGGCCCTGCCCCTCACCGCCCTGGTGGGCGCCGGCCACGCGACGGCCGCAGCCTGCGTCACCACCTCGCTGGTACGGCGCTGCGGCTCCCTGCGCGGCACGGCCCTGAGCGTCAACGCCGCCGGAATGAGCTTCGGCGTCTTCCTCGGCGCCGGGCTGGGCGGTACGGGCCTGGCCCTCGGCGGATTCGCCGGTACGGCGGGCGCCCTCGGCGCACTGACCCTCGCCGCCCTCCTCCTCGCCCGCACCGCGGCCCGCGCTCCGGCACCCGCCGAGAACTGACCGGAAACCCGCCCCGGCCGAACCCACCCGCGCATCCCGCCGACCAGCCCACCCCCGACGTCACCCGGCGACACCCGACGGCACGACCGTCGCCACCGAACTCAAGGTGAAGGCCCGCCGGACTTGCCCCGGCATCTGTGGATTCCGGCATAAATTCCGCCAGGAATCGGACATTCACTGACGGACGGGTTGCCCGGGCCGGACGCGTCGGCAGACGCTCGCCGGGCGGCCTCCGACCGGCGGGGCGCCCGTACTCAGGGGGGATCGAACGCGATGGCACGTGAACGCGCGATGTGGCGAAAGGCCGTGGTGGGAGCCGCGCTGCTCGCCTCCGTACTCGGAGGGGCATGGCCCGCCTCGGCGGCGACCATGCCGGGGTTCCTGGACCCGTCGGAGATGCCGCCGGACCCGTTCTCCGCCTGGCACTGGTCCTCTTTCCCCTCCGAGGGCTTCTACGAGCCCCTGTGCATGGACACCCTGGCGTTCCCCGCGCAGGACATGTGGAAGGCCGAGTACTCCACCCCGGAGACCGCCGCCGGCGCCCAGGTGTCGGTGGTCCTGCCGTCCGAGGCCGAGGCGGCGCAGTTCGCCGCCCGGGCGGAGCAGGCGGTGGCCGGCTGCGCGGCCCGCCGTGAACAGCAGTACCCGGGCGTCCCCGTCGCCTTCACCGACCACGGCACGGTGGCCGTGGAGGAGGGGGCCCACGTCTACGGCATCGGGTACCAGGGCGGCTGGGGCTACCAGAACCAGTTGATCGCGGTGGGGCGCGACGGCGACACCGTGACGCTGGTGACGTGGGAGAGCAACTGGGGCACGCCCCCGGTCGCCGCCTTCAAGAGCACGGTCACCACGGCCGTGAACAAACTGCGCTGAGCGAGCGCCCGGCCGACTCCCCACCACACGGAGTCGGCCTCGGCGCACTTCACGCCGCCCCCCGTCGTCCAGCACCGGGGCCCGCCGGTGACGCGCCGGCCCCGGAGCCGCGGGCGACGCCGGGCGGGGCGGCGGCGTCGAGCCGGTGATCGACTCTGCCGGGACCGGGTTCGCCCGTGCAGCCGTCGGTGCCGCAGCACTTGGGCGGCTTCCGTATCGGCCGGTCGCGCGAGCCGAGGGCCGCGGTGAGGACCTGCGCCTCGTCCACCGCCAGGGGTTCCTTCGCGGCGGGCCGTGCGACCGGATCGCCCCCGCCGTGGTCGACGCACCGACCGAACCGGGCGCAGGCGGCATTCCAGACGGCGCGGCGGCCCTCGTCGACCAGGTTCCAAGAGCCCGGCGCGCATGAGTTGAATGAAGGCCGCGTCCCGAACTTGGCCGCACAGAACTCATCAAGAGAGCCGCCGATCTCGAAGTCCAAGAAAGTCGATAATCATATTGTTCGAATATTGCACTCGAACTGCACCCTTTCGGGGAGATGCCTCAGCACGAGGGAGATCCTAAGCTTGCATGCGAGACGAGAGGGGTTCCCCTATGGGAATCGTTCCCGTGAAGCTTGAGGGCGGAAGCCCTAGAGGAAAGGGATCTTTCAGGTGACTTTCGAGAACGGCGTGCGTGCCGACGAGATCAAGGGCGCCCGCTGGCGGAAGGCGAGCGCGAGTACCGGTAAAGGGGAGTGCGTCGAGGTGGCCGCACTGGGCAAGGGCGAAGTCGCCATGCGGAACTCCCGATTCCCCTCGGGGCCCGCGCTCGTCTTCACCCCCCAGGAGTGGACCGCCTTCCTTTCGGCCGCCAAGGCGGAGGAGTTCGACACTCTTACGTGACGAAGTGAACGTCGCGTAAGGCGTTGGCCATAATTTGTGGTGGCGGGCGTACTCCAGGCATTCTGGCGGTCAAGTGACGCCTCAATGCACGGAGATCGTATGCCCGCCGCCCGTCAGCAGCCGTTCGGCAGTGACGCTTCTGTCTTCCCGCTGCAGGCCGGCGGTGACCACCTCAGCGGCAGGATGCTCGGGGAAGAGCTTCGCGACCACAGGGTGAGGCGGGGGTACACCCTGGCCGAGGCGGCACGGGTGATCCGCGGGTCGACGTCGAAGGTCAGCCGGCTGGAGAGGGGGGAAAGCCCCGTCAAGTACCGGGACCTGGTCGACCTGGCGCGTTTCTACAACGTCTCACGCGCCGAGCAGGTGCACCTGGACCAGTTGTACCAGCAGACCTCGAACGAGGACCTGCACGCCAGGTTCGCGGACGTCACCCCCCACTACCTCAAGCGCCTCATCCGGCTGGAACGGACCGCGAGCTGGATCACGGTCTACGAGCACCGGGTGATGCCGGGGCTCCTGCAAACCGAGGACTACGCCCGCGCGGTGACCCGTCTGATAGAGATCGACCTCTCGGACGGCGACATCGACCGGGTCGTGCAGCAGCGGATACAGCGCCAGGAGATCCTCCAGTCCGCTCCGCCCGGCTTCGTGGCCCTGATCCACGAGTCCGCCCTCTACACCCAGTACTGCGACCCGGCCGCGATGGCCGAACAGATCCGTCACCTCATCCGGCTGAGGGGCCGTCCCAAGGTCAATGTGTGGGTCTTGCCCATGGAGTACATCGCCCCGCCCACGTCCATCTTCCACATGAAGTTCGACGACGGCGAGCACAAGGAGCTGGCGTACGCCGAGCATGCGGACGGCGCGCACTACATCACCAACAGAAGCCAGCTCGACCGCACCCGGAAGATGTTCGTGAGGCTTCGGGACGCCGCCTACGAAGACGACAGGGGAGGCGCGTCGGAGACCGACCGCAACCTTGAGGCGCTGGAGGCGGCCCTTTCCCACTGGGAGAAGCTGGTTCCTGCGGGGCGCCCGGAGTAGCGGTGCTCACTTCGGCCGCCCCGCGAGAAGTCACCGGGGCCCGGGAATGACGCCGACACCGCCCCACTCGACCCAGTCCTTCGCGCGGCGCTCCAGCGGCGGAGGGGAGGAGTCGGGCATCCAGTCGATCACGTCGACGAGACCGGGAGGCTCTATGGTCTCCAGACCGTCGAAGTAGCGCGCCACCTCGTCGCGTTCGCGGACGCGGCCCCAGTGCCCCGCGGTCGCCTCATCCATGAGGCGAGTGACCTCGTTCCGTACCACGGGGTCGTCGCTCACGAGCTGGCAGATCACCATGCAGCTGCCCGGAGCCAGCCGGCCGGCCACCTCTCTTATCACCGCAGCGGGGTCCGTCTCGTCGGGGCTGTCCGGAATGCAGTGCAGCACGGAGACGAACAGGGCCGCGATCGGCTTGGTCCAGTCGAGGAAACCGCTGGTCGCCCTGTGAATGGCTTCCGTTTCCCGGAAGTCGATGTCCAGAACATGAGTGTTGCTGTTGTCGTTCAGGTACGTCTTGGCGTGCGCGAGGACCATCGGGTCGTTGTCGACGTACACCACCTTGGCGTCGCGGTCGAAACGCTGGGCGACTTCATGCACGTTGTCCTGCGTCGGCAGGCCGCTGCCGTGGTCGAGGAACTGGGTGATGCCCCGTTCCTGCACGAGGTACCTGACGACGCGCCGCAGGAAAGCCCGGTTGTTCCGGGCGAGTTGCTGTGTGCTCGGTGCGATCCTCAGCAGCTCGCCACAGGCTTCACGGTCGACCTGGTAGTTCTCTGTTCCGCCGAGTAACCAGTCGTACATGCGCGCCGCGCTGGCGTAACTGCTGTCGATGGTGCGAGTTTGGGGTTTCTCCCCGTATGCCATATGTGTTCCCTACCCCGACGCGAGCCAACTCCTTCGAGCTGTAAGGGCTCATCGTAGGAGGGGGGAAGTGGGGGCGGCTAGCCGCTCGGAGGGGTGTAACGGTGTTCTACCCGCGAGGGTGTATATCCCGTGCACACCCGGCGCGCACCTGCTAGGAGAGGTGCGCGCCAGGTGCGTGTCAGTTTCCGCCGTCAGCCAGCCGGCGTTCCGCGCCCCGAAGAAGGGCCAGGGCTTCGGGCCCCGCCAGCCCCATCAGGCGGGCGGCACCCGCCAGGGGAAGGTGAAGCTCGTGGTGGAGCAGGAGGATGTCGGCCTGGTCGCTGGGCAGAAGCGAGTGGATCCGCCCCGCGGAGCTTCCTTTCGCCGCGGGGTGCTGTTCGGCCTTGGCGCGAAGTCCTCTCCACACCCATGCCGCTGGTGACACCGTGCCGAGAGCGGTGGTCCACTGTGGCTCCACGGCGTCGAGCGCAGCCTGTACGCAACGTCTGGCCTCGGAGCGGTCAGCCGTCCAGGTTTCGGCGTAGCGCACGTACCAGTGCTGATTCGATTCGCACATGGCTTCGTATGCGAGCCACAGCGATGTGCGGGACCGGCTCACCGTTTCCCGCCCTTCGCCCCTCGAACAACATCGCCGGGATCGCCCTGCGCGTCGTGCGGATCGGAACCCGCCGGGACGGAAGGGCAGCGAGATTCCGGAGGGAAGCCCCTGGCGGCCTTCCGGGCCCGCAGCAGTCGCCGCACCCGATTCCCGCCCCACCTGGCCCTGGCCGAGGCCGCGCTCATGCCGGCGGAACGGCCGATCTCCTCCCAACTCTCTTCCTGTCGGCGCGCGTTGTTGACCGCCACGGCAACCAGCGCCTCGATGTCGCTCGCCGCGGCGTCGGCCAGACGCAGGACGTCTTCCAGCGGCTTCTGCCGCCCCGAACGTAACTGGATCGCACGATCCAGCAGGTCGTCGGTAACCGGCCCCCACGCCTTACGAAGTCCGTCGGGATCGCGCCGGGCCCGGTCTCGATCTCGATCTCGCTGCGCCTCGCGGCGGCACCGGGGCTTGCAATACAGCTTGGGGCGCCCGGTCTTGGGCTGCTTGATAGGACCCCGGCACTGCTCGCACCGGACGGTCGGTGATGGCTGTGCCATCGGTGTCTCCCTTCGCCGCCCGGCCCGCGGGTCGCCCGGCGGGCCGGGACTCGGGCTGCCAAGGCCGGGTGGGGCCCAGAAGGGCCCCACCCGGAGCGGATCTTCAGATCCGGCGAGTACGCGCGAGGCGCAGCATGCTGCGGCGTGCCGTCAGGGCCAGCGGCAGCAGCCCCGGCGCGACCAGGGGCCACAGTTCCGGGGAGGGAGGGCGGGCGGACCACCACGATGACGACGACAACGACCGCCAGGCTGATGACGACCGGCGGACTGCCGCATACACGCGGATCCAGAAGCGTCTTAAAGGTTTCGCCCGGACGCTCGGCAGGGATAATCGGGAGGGGTCGGCCGGGCGGACCCTGTCAGGCACCCGGCTGATTTCACCAGTCACTTATTTCCTCTCCTATGAGGATCGAGTGGCGATACCGGCGGCCCCGGGCTGGACCCCGGGGCTGCCGGCACGCAGCACGGCATAAATCGAGCCGCGTGCCGACGGTCCTACGATATCGCTACCCACAGGCGTTTGCGACACTCCCTTTAAAGATCCCGCCGCGGGAAATAGTGTCCTATGCAAGCCTCCATTTCCGCTCGAATCAGATCCCTGATTCACCATCTCTTGATTAGATGACGCGAATCTCTAGATCGATTCTGATCACATTCGGTCGATCTGGATCGAGCCGATCCGAGTCGACCTCTAGAGGTGAGGTCGGAAGGCTTGAGGCTCTTCCACATGCCGAGATCCTCCCGATGCAAGTGGAGCCTTGCCGTCCCTGGCCGTTCGCCCGTGCAGATGGGAAAAATGCGAACGTGCACAAGCTAATTTTTGAGTGTGATCCACGAAGAGACTGCACGGTACGCCGAAGATGATGCCTTTGCGGATCTGCAGACGTTCCTCCCGTGGGAAGCTACGGGGGCAGCGCTGGGAAAGCGAAGCTTCTTCCGTGCAAGGCGATGATCTGCCAGGTTCTTCTGCCGACTTGCCCGAGCGGGCCGACCCCGGCCACGGCCCGAAGCCCCGCGCCGGACGCCGCTCGACGGCACCCCCGTCGGCGTGCGCCCAGTCGTCAGCGTGCGCCCAGTCGTCGGCGAGGGCGTGGGCCCCGTCCGGGCAGTGCCCGTGCACGCCGGTGATCATGCGGCGGTGCTGCTGCCACGGGAAAAGGGGGGACGATGCCGCCGACGAGGCCGGTGAAAGCGTCGGTGGCGGTGACGGTGACCATGGCGCCTCCTGGTCGATGAGACCGGCAAGGTGGCCTCGGCCGCCGCCTCGGTGGCAATGGCCCGGGCCCGGTCGGGACCGATCCCGGCATGCACCCCTTCGGGAAACGGCGCCGCCCCGCGCGGCCGAACTTCCCGGGAAGGACGACGTCGCCCCGGTACCGCCAGGGGACGAACCACCGGGCGAAGAGCCGGGCCGGCCGGTAGCCGCGTACCCGGGGCTTCACCGGGTGCCCCGCTTCAGGAAGACGTGGGCGGTGGCGATCGTGACCGCGAACTCCCCGTCGAGCAGTACGGGACCACCAGGCCGTGGTGGTCCCGTACGCGCACACCGTGGCGAGCGAATCCGGCACCGGCCGGTGCTTCAAGCCGCCGCCGCGCGGCTCGGCGACGAACGGCGGGACGACCACCACCGTCGGCATCAGCTTCGGGCGGATCTCGGCCAATCAGGGGCTGATGCTCTACCTGTTCGGTCTGCCGGGGCAGACCAGGCTCATGGAGCCGATCGCCCGCACCGTCCTGCACGGCACGCTCGGTGCCCTGGTCCTGGTCGACACCCGCGACCTGGACACCTCGCACCCCGTCCTCGGCCTCCTGGAGAAGCAGCGCGTGCCCTACGGCGTGACGGTCAACCGGTTCGACCACGTCCTGGCCCGCGACCCGCCGCTGGCGAACCACTGCTTCTCCCGCCCGCCCTCCCCCGTCGAGGTCGACGGCCGCCTCTTCCCCGCCCCGGAACACACCGAAGGAGCCACCGCGTGAACACCGTCCCGTCCCAGCCCATCGTCCTGGACCCCACCGGAGCCGCCCGGCACGCCGAGCACGCCCTGCTGCGCTCCCACGGCGCGGCCGTCCGCGTCGACGTCCTGGGCGTGACCGCCTGGTCCGTCTCCGACCCCAAGCTCCTCAAGCGGCTTCTGACCAGCAGCGACGTCTCCAAGGACGCCCGCACCCACTGGCCGGCGTACCAGGAGGTCGTACGGACCTGGCCGCTGGCCCTGTGGGTGGCGGTGAACAACATGTTCACCGCGTACGGCGCCGACCACGCCCGGCTGCGCCGCATGATCGCGCCGGCCTTCTCCGCCCGCCGCGTCCAGGCCCTCGCCGGTTTCGTCGACACCACCGTCCACGCCCTCCTCGACCGGCTCGGCACGCTGCCCGCCGGCGAGCGCGTCGACCTGCGCGAGCACTTCGCCTACCCGCTGCCCATCGCCGTCATCGGCCACCTCATGGGCGTCCCCGCCGACCAGCGCGACGCGTTCCGCACCGTCGTCGACGGCGTCTTCGACACCACCCTCACCGCCGAGCAGGCCACCGCCAACACCACGGCGCTGCAGACCATGCTCACCGGCCTCGTCGCCACCCGCCGCGAAACACCCGGCGACGACCTGACTTCCCTGCTCATCGACGCCCGCGACGAGGAGAGCGAGGACCGGCGGGGCCTGAGCGACGACGAACTGCGCGACACCCTCCTGCTCATGATCAGCGCCGGTTACGAGACCACCGTCAACCTCATCGACCAGGCCGTCGTCCTCCTCCTCACCCACCCCGAGCAGCTCGCCCACCTCCGCGAAGGCCGTACCGGCTGGGGCGACGTCGTCGAGGAGACCCTCCGCATGGAACCGGCCATCGCCCACCTGCCGCTGCGCTACGCCCTGAACGACATCCCCCTGCCCGACGGACAGGTCATCGCCCGGGGCGAGGCGATCCTCGCCTCCTACGCCGCCGCCAACCGCCACCCCAACTGGCACACCGACCCCGACACCTTCGACCTCACCCGCGCGAGCAAGGAACACCTGGCCTTCGGCCACGGCATCCACTTCTGCCTCGGCGCACCCCTGGCCCGCCTGGAGGCCGCCACCGCGCTCCGAGGACTCTTCGACCGCTTCCCCGCCATCGAACTCGCCGTCCCCACCCAGGACCTGCGACCGCTCGGCTCCCTCATCAGCAACGGCCACCAGACCCTCCCCGTCCACCTCACCACCCCACCGGCCTCCTCCCAGGTGTCGTGATGAACCTGGACGCCGTACGACACCTCCTCGCCGCGCACCCCCGCCGGGCCGAGATCGCCCGCGCCCTCCACCCGGAGACCGCGAGCCTCCTCCCCACACGTCCGCCCGGATCGTCGCGGTCGCCCGTTCCCTGGTCGACCAGGGCACGCCCTTGCAGCTGAACGACGTCGCCGGCCGCGCCGGGCTCGGAGTCGGCACCGTCTACCGGCACTTCGCCACCCCCGAGGTGCTTCTGGAGACCGTCGCCACTCCCTGCCGCGCACCACGGAACTCAAAGAGACGCTCCGATCGGTCGGGACCGCGCGCCTCGAAGGACTGCACGTCATGCCACAGCGCGCCTGAGAACACCGCCCCCTCCGCGTGCCCCGGCCCCTCCCCGGTCCCCTCACGACGGCCCGCTGACCGGCCAAGGGCGGCTGGTCCCCAGCCGGTCCCCAAGAACGACCGAAGGGCCGTTTCAGATTGCTCTGAAACGGCCCCTGATCTGCGACTCTCACGAGTCGGGACGACAGGATTTGAACCTGCGACCCCTTGACCCCCAGTCAAGTGCGCTACCAAGCTGCGCCACGTCCCGGTGCGCGTCGGCGGCGGGGTTTCTCCCGCGTCGGCGTGCAGGAGAACATTACCGCACTCCAGGGGTGGAGATCACGCGCCGGGGGTTTCGGGTGGGGCGGAGAATGGGGGGATGGATACGGGAGCGGGGCGGGTGCGGGATCGGGACGCGGAGGGGCGGGCGCGCAGTGCTCGGCCCCGGGACGGGTTGGGGCGGCCGTTGCCGTACGGGGCGGAGGGGGTGCCCCGGCAGCCCGAGGGGGTGGTGCGGGGGCCGGCGGGGACGGTGCGGGAGGCGCAGCGGCTGCTGGACGCGGGAATGCCGTTCCACGCGCACGAGGTGTTCGAGGACGCCTGGAAGTCGGGTCCTGAGGGCGAGCGGGAGCTGTGGCAGGGGCTGGCGCAGCTGGCCGTGGGGCTCACGCACGCCGCCCGGGGGAACGCGGCGGGCGGCGCCCGGCTGCTGCGGCGCGGGGCCGGCCGGGTCGCGGGGTACGCGGCCGGGGGCGGGGAGGCGTACGGGATCGACGTGGGCGGACTCGTCGGGTGGGCCGGGGGGCTGGCCGCGCGGGTGGAGCGGGGCGCCGACGAGGGCGCGGCGCCGCCGGACGCGGGCGTCGAGGCGCCCCGGTTGGCTCTGCCCGGGGGTGGCCTCGGGGCGTGACTCCGGGCGACTCCGCGAAGTGGTTCCGGGCTGACTCCGCGAAGTGACTCCAGAGGCTCCTGGGAGGGGGTGTTCCTGGCGGCCCTGGGAAGCGGCTCCAAGTGGCCCGGTGGAGTGACTCCGGTGGACTCTGGGAGGTGCTTTCCGGATGGCTCGGTGGAGTGGCCCCGGGTGGCTCGGTGGAGTGGCCCCGGCGGGTCCGGCGGTGGTGCCGGGAAGTGGTGCCGGGTGCCCCCGGAGTCATCCGGTCAGTTCTTCCCTGAGGACCGTCGTGTGGCTGGTCTCGGGGTGGCGGGTGGCGGTGAGGAGGGTGAGGGGGCCGGTCTCGGCGAGGGTGCGGAGGTGGTCGAGGGCTTCGGCGGCTTCGGGGGCGGCGAGTTCGGCCTCGTAGCGGCGGCGGAACTCCTCGTAGTCGCCTTGGCCGGGGCCGTGGAACCAGTGGCGGAGTTCCGTGGAGGGGCAGAGGGCCTTGGGCCAGACGTCGATGTGGGCGTCGGCCTTGGCGAGGCCGCGTGGCCAGAGCCGGTCGACGAGGACCCGGGTGCCGTCGCCGGGGGACGGGGGCTCGTAGACGCGGCGGACCCGGACGTCGGGGGCGGGTGCGGGGGTGGTGGGCATGGTTCCAGGGTGCGCGTCCCCGGGCCGTGTCACCCGTCGACGCGCAGGACGGGCAGGAGGACGGCGTCGACGAAGGCGCGGGTGGCGGAGGCGTCGGGGAAGCGGTCCTCCAGGAGCCGTTCGATGCGGAGCAGGCCCATGAGGCTGGGGGCGACGAAGGCGACGGCGGGGTTGTCGGCGGCGACCTCGCCCCGGTCGACGGCGCGCTGGACGACCGCGTCGATGGCGGCGACCTCGGGGGCGATGACGGTCTCCCGGAGGGCCGTGCGCAGATCGGGGTGCTGGAGGTACGCCTGGGCGACGGCCTCCATGAGTTCCGTGTCGCCGGCGTGGCGGGTGGAGGCCATGCGGGCGGCCTCGTGGAGGTCGCCGGCGAGGGTGCCGGTGTCGATGCCGCGGAAGACCGCGCAGCGGCGGGCGGCGAGGGCGGCGGTGACGAGGCCGGGTTTGGTGCCCCACTGGCGGTAGAGGGTGGCCTTGCCGCACTTGGTGCGGGCCGCGACGCCCTCCATGGTCACCGCGTCGTAGCCACCCTCGCGCAGGAGGCGGAGGACGGCTTCGTAGAGCTCCGCCTCGCGTTCCGGCGTGATCTTGCTGCGGCGGGCGGCGGCGGTGGCGGCCTGCGTGGACATCGGTTCCTCCCGGAGATCCCCGGACCGGTCTGCCGTGACGGGCCCGTCGCTCCACTCTCCGCACCTCTGTGCGTGCACCTGCGTGCACAGACGAGAGTAGGGGGCGCACAATCGAGACGCAAACGTATCGAGACGGTTGCGTCTCGATGAATTCGGATCTAGAGTTCCTCCGTTTGTTGCAGATGTGAACGATTGACCGATGAACCGATCGGTCGACGAACGGACGGAGGTCGCGTCATGGCCGGCCGGACAACCGGGGTACGGGGTACCCCTCCCGCCGGTCCGGGGGCCGCCCCGGACGGGACCGACGCGCCGGGCCGGAGACCGCCGCTCCTGCGCGAGCTGCTGCTCGTCGGCGGCCTCTTCCTCGTCTACAAGCTCGGCCGCCTCCTCGCGAACGGCCACGAGACCCGCGCCTTCCACAACGCCGACCGCGTGTGGGACGCCGAGCGGGCCCTCCACCTCCCCGGCGAGGGCGCCGTGCAGCAGCTGCTGCTGCACGGCGGCGAACCGCTGATCCGGATCGCGAACACGTACTACGCGGCCGTGCACTTCCCGGCCACGATCGCCTTCCTCGCCTGGCTGTACTGGCGCCGCCCCGCCCACTACCTGTGGTCGCGGCGGGTCCTGGCGCTGCTCACGGGCGCGGCGCTGGCGCTGCACATCCTGCTGCCGCTCGCCCCGCCCCGGATGCTCGCCGCGGCCGGCCTGGTCGACACCGCGCGGGTCTACGGCCCGTCCGTGTACGGCGCCGCGCCCGAGGCGGACTCGATGGCGAACCAGTTCGCCGCCATGCCGTCCCTGCACTTCGGCTGGGCGCTGATGGTGGCGATCGGCCTGATCGCCGCGAGCCGGTCGCGGCTGAGCCGCTGGTGGCTGCTGCACCCGGCGCTCACCCTGTTCGTGATCGTGGGCACCGCCAACCACTACTGGTTCGACGCGCTGGCCGCGGCCCTGCTGCTGGGCCTCGCCCTGCTGGTGGTGCCGCCGCCGGTGGGCCGGGCCGCCGCGTCCGCCGCGCCGCCCGCGCTCCCCCGGCGGCGGTCCGCCGGGGACGTCGTACCGGCCGGAGTGCCGCGATGAACGCCGCCGCAGGCACCGTGCTCGCGGTGCTCCTCTCCCTCGTCTCGGCCGCCGGGTACGCCCTCGCCGCCGTCGCCCAGGCCCGGCTCGCCGCCGCCTCCGCCGCCGCCGGCCCCTCGGGGCGGGGCGCGCTGCGGGCGCTGCTCGCGCGCGGGCGGTGGTGGGCGGCCGTCGGCCTGAACGCCGCCGGTGCCCTCGCCCACGTGGCCGCCCTCCACTACGGGCCGCTCACCCTGGTGCAGCCGCTCGGCGCGCTGACCCTGGTGGCGGCGCTGCCGCTGGGCGCGTACACGGCCCGGCGCCGGGTGACCCGCGCCGAGTGGCGGGGCGCGCTGTGGACGCTGGCGGGGCTGGTCGGCCTCGTCGCGGTCACCGGGCCCGCCGCGCCGGGCGAGTCGCTGAGCCTGCGCGAGGCGCTGGTCGTCGCCGCGCTGACGGCGCTGCTGATCGCGGGCCTGGCGGCGGGCCGGCTGCCGGGCGCCGAGGGCGCGACGGGCCGGGTCAGGGGCGGACTCGGGCACGCGACCGCCTCGGGGATCGCCTCCGGCGTCGGCTCGGCCCTCACCCAGACCCTGACCGTCGCCCTCGCGACGGGGCTGCCGGGCGGCGGGCCGTCCTGGTGGCAGACCGCGCTGCTGGCGGTGCTGATCTCGGCCTTCGCGATGGGCGGGCTGCTGCTCTCGCAGGCCGCCTACCGGGGCGGGCTCGCCGCGCCGCTCGCGGTGGTCAACCTGGCCAACCCGGCGGCCGCCGCCGTCATCGGCGTGGCGCTGCTCGGCGAGACCTTCCGGGCCGGCGCCTGGGGCTGGGCCGTCGCCGCCGCGGCGGCGCTGGTCGCGGCCCGGGGCGTGATCCTGCTGACCTCGGGCGGGCCCGTGGCACCGGCGGGGGAAGCGGTGCCCGCAGGCCGGGCCGCCGCCGGGGCCGAAGCGGGGCCGGCCGTACGGGCGTCCTCCCCGGCGGCCCCGTCCGGTGGCGCGGCGGCGGGCTCGGGCCGCACCGGCGCGCGGGGCGGCGCCCCCGCCCCCGTACCGCACCCCGATCCCCTGACGGACCTCGTTCCCGCGTCCCGTCCCGATCCCGTGGCGGGCCCTGGCCCCGTACCTCTTCTCGATCCCGTGCCGGGACTCGTTCCCGCGCCCCGGCTCGGGCCCGTGGTGGATCTCGGCCCCCTGGTGGAGGCCGAGCCCGCTCGCTGAGCCCCTTCCGGGCGGTTCGCCGTCCACCCCGAACCCCCTTAGCGTCAACTTGACGAAAAAGAGGAACGCCCTCTACCGTCGTGATGACGACAAGGGGGTTTCTCATGGCCGACATCACCCGCCGGGCCGGCTGGCGCCATCTCCGCTCCGCGCCCACCGCCCACATCCGCCACCACCGGCGCGGAGTCCTCGCGCACGACGGCACCGGCGCGAGCTTCTGGTTCCGGCCGCTCAGCGCCGCGCTCTCCGAGGTGCCGGTCGACGACCGCGAACTCACGATGGCCTTCCACGCCCGCACCGCGGACTTCCAGGACGTGAGCGTGCAGTCCACCGTCACGTACCGGATCGGGGACCCCGAGACCGCCGCCGCCCGGCTCGACTTCTCCATCGACCCCGACACCGGCGTCTGGCGCGGCACCCCGCTGGAGCAGATCGCGACCCTGCTCACCGAGACCGCCCAGCAGCACGCCCTCGACGTGCTCGCCCGCACCCCGCTCGCGCGGGCCCTGGTCGACGGCGTCGCGGCGGTGCGGGAGCGGATCACCGAGGGCCTCGCGGCCGAGCCCCGGCTGCCGGGCACCGGCATCGAGGTGGTCGCCGTCCGCGTCGTCGCCATCCGGCCCGAGCCGGAGGTCGAACGCGCGCTGCGCACCCCCGCCCGCGAGCAGATCCAGCAGGAGGCCGACCGGGCCACCTACGAGCGGCGCGCGGTCGCCGTCGAACGCGAGCGGACCATCGCCGAGAACGAACTCGCCAGCAAGATCGAACTGGCCCGCCAGGAGGAGCGGCTCGTCGAGCAGCGCGGCACCAACGCGCGCCGCGAGGCCGAGGAGTCCGCCGCCGCCGACGCGGTACGGGCCGAGGCCGAGGCGGTCCGCACGGTGCGGCTCGCGCGGGCCGAGGCCGAGGCGGCGCGCGAGGTCGGCGAGGCGCGGGCGAGCGCCCAGACGGCCTGGCTCCAGGCGCACGCGGCGGCCGACCCGGCCGTCCTGCACGCCCTCGCCCTCACCCGGGCCGCCGAGCAGCTGCCCCGGATCGAGCACCTCACCCTCTCCCCCGACGTCCTCACCGGCCTCCTCGCGAAGCTGGGCGGCGGCCCCGGCGGCGGGGCGTGAGCCTCGCGCCCCGGGCGGTCCTCGTCCACCGCAGGACGGAGTACGAGGAGCTGCTCGCCCGGCACGGGACGCACGGCCAGGCCGCCTTCTTCCTCGCCGCGCGCGGGCGGTCGGCCGACGAGGTCCGGCAGCGGCACGAGCGCGTCCACCGGGCGCTCGCCGCCGTCGCCGGGGCCGTCCCCCTGACCTGGCGGCAGACCCGGGTGGAACGCGCCGATCTGGACCGCTTCCTGTTCGGCCCCGAGGACGTCGTCGTGGTCGTCGGCCAGGACGGGCTGGTCGCCAACACGGCCAAGTACCTCACCGGGCAGCCCGTCGTCGGCGTCGACGCCGACCCGGGGCGCAACCCCGGCGTGCTGGTCCGGCACCGCCCGGCCGACGCCCGGCGGCTGCTGCCGTACGCGGCGGGCGGCGGGGCCTCGGCCGACGAGCTGACCATGGTCGCGGCGGCCACCGACGACGGGCAGCGGCTCCTCGCCCTGAACGAGATCTACGTCGGGCCGCCCGGCCACCAGACCGCCCGCTACACGCTCGGCACGGACGGCGGGGCGGACCGGAGCGGCGGGGCCGGTGCCGCGCCGGAGCCGCAGGCGTCCTCCGGGGTCCTCGCCGGCACCGGCACCGGCGCCACCGGCTGGCTCCGCTCGCTCTGGCGGCAGGGCTCGGGCGCCCTCGTCCTGCCCTCGCCCACCGAACCCCGGCTGGCCTGGTTCGTCCGGGAGGCGTGGCCGTCCCCGGCCACCGGCACGAGCCGGGTGGAAGGGCTCCTCACCGCCTCCGAGGGACTCCGCCTCACCGTCGAGTCGGACCGTCTGGTCGCCTTCGGCGACGGCGTCGAATCGGACGCCCTCGACCTCACCTGGGGCCAGACCGTCCGCCTCGCCGTCGCCGACACCCGCCTCCGCCTGATCGCCTGACCGCCGCGCGGAGCGGGGGCGGCGCGGCGGCCGGAAAGCGTCGGTGGTGGTCCCGGGGCCGGGGTGCCCGGCGCTAGGGTGGGGCGCTTTGCCCGGTTCGCCGTACGGGCGCGCCGCGGTCGTACGGCTCCGGCGGCGCCCGGCCCGCGCCCGCGGGCCCGCCCTCCCCCACCGGCACCGGAAGGACCCGCCGTGACCTCCCTCTCCCCCGGCTCGCTCACCGTCGCCCCCGCCACCCGCGACGACTGGGAACTCGTCCGCGCCTGGGCCGCCGAGGAGGGCTGGAACCCCGGCCGGTCCGACGCCGACGCCTTCTTCGCGCAGGACCCCGCGGGCTTCTTCCTCGGCCGGCTCGACGGCACGCCGGTCTCCGCCGTGTCGGTGGTCGCCTACGACGACGCGTACGCCTTCCTCGGCTTCTACCTCGTCCGGCCCGAACTGCGCGGCCGGGGCCTCGGGCTGGCCACCTGGCGCGCCGGGCTGGTCCACGCGGGCGGGCGGACGGTGGGGCTCGACGGGGTCCCCGCCCAGCAGGACAACTACCGGCGCTCCGGCTTCTCCACCGCCTACCGGACCGCCCGCTACGTCGGCGAGGTCCCCGCGTCCGGGCCCCCGGCGGCCGGGATCGTGCCGGCCGAACGGGTCGATCCGGCGCTCCTCGCCGCGTACGACACGGCCTGCCACCACGCCGAGCGGCCCCGGTTCCTCTCCGCCTGGCTCGCCACCCCCGGGCACCGCGCCCTCGCCCGGGTCGTCGACGGCCGGGTCACCGGCTACGGCGTGGTCCGGCCCTGCCAGGACGAGGCGCGCGTGGGGCCGCTGTTCGCGGACGGCCCGGCCGACGCGGCGGCCCTCCTCGACGCGCTGGCGGAGGAGGCCCGCGGGTTCGGCGCCCGGTCCGTCGCCGTCGACGTCCCCGACACCAACCCGGAGGCGGGCCGGCTCGCCGAGGAACGCGGACTGACCCCGACCTTCGAGACGGCCCGCATGTACACGGGCCCGGTACGGCCGGTCGCCCGCGACCGCGTCTTCGGCGTCACCACCCTCGAACTCGGCTGAACCCGCCGCCCCGGCCCGGCCGTACGGCCCCGGCGGCCGCCCGCCGGGGCCGTACGGGACGTGGAGGCGCCGGCGCCCTCGGAGGCGTACAGGAGTCGGGGGACGTTCCGGGGCCCGGGGGCGCGTACCGGGGTCGGGGGCGCTCCCAGGGGCGTACGAGGGGCGCGTGAGCGTCGGGCCCCGGGCCCGCGAGGGGAAGCACGGGACGGGGCGCGGGGTCTCGCGGGGCGTCCGGGCGGTCCCTAGGGCGACCCCCGTGGTCCCTCGCGGGGGGACAAGGGTTTTCCCCGTATCGCGTTCACCCGGCCGTTGCCTACTGTCCTGCCCACCGGCGGTTTCTCCTGCGCGGCGTCCCCCTGGGCGCGGTGCGGGACGGGCCGTTCCGGTGACGGCCTTGACCCGGGCCGTCGGCGCCGGTGGCGGCGCACGGGCCCCCCAGCCCAGGGACCACGACGGCGACCCCACCTCGCCCCGCGACTCCCGCGCCGCCGCCACTGCCCCGCCCCTCGCCCCGCCGACCGCTCCGCACCTGACGCACGCGCGCCCTGTCCGTCCGCGATGTGTGCGTCGTGACATCCGCCGCACCGGCCGCCCGGCGGCCGCCCCCTGAAACCCCGTCTCCTTCCTTCCCGGCTCCGTCGCTCCGACGTCTGCGCTGGTCAGCGGCGTGCGGCCGGTCTATACCACGGGAGTTCCGCCGGAGTCCGGGGAACGTCTCGCGCGTGCGCCCGTGTCCGTATGCCGGACGCGGGGCCTGGACGGGGACGCAGGGCTCCGTATCCTCTGCCCACAGGGCTCATGGGCGGGGCCCGCGGGCGGAGGTGGCTACCAGGTGACGACGGTTCCGCAGGGCCCCCTGCCCGCACGCGCCCCGGGCGCGGCCGGACCGCCCGCCCCGGTGGGCCGCGAGGAGCTCCTCGCCCGCCTCGAAACGGTCCTGCACGCCCGGGGCCGCGCCCTGCTCACCGGCCCCGCCGGGGTCGGCAAGACCGAGGTCGCGCTGGCCGCCGCCGCCCGGGCCGAGGCGCGCGGCGAGGCCGTGCTGTGGCTGGCGCCGCTCCCCGCCGACCGGGCGATACCCGGCGCCGCGGCGGCCGCCCTGGTGGCCTCCGTGGCGGCGCGGGTGGCCCGCCCGGCCGAGGGCACGGGCGCGGGCGGCGCCGGGGTGTTCGCCCCCGGCCTCCTCGACGACCTGCCCGAACCCCAGCGGGCCGCCGTCGCCATGCTCTGCCGCGAGGCACCCGTCCAGGAGGACCGGGACCCGATCGCGCTCCGCCTCGGCATCGCCCGCGTGCTGC
Organism: Streptomyces termitum; assembly: GCF_014650175.1. Taxonomy (GTDB): domain Bacteria; phylum Actinomycetota; class Actinomycetes; order Streptomycetales; family Streptomycetaceae; genus Streptomyces; species Streptomyces termitum. The sequence goes on along the minus strand of NZ_BMUL01000004.1, from coordinate 483,699 downwards.
GCGCCCTCACCCAGCGGGGCCCGGTCCTGCTGGTCGTGGACGGGGCGCAGTTCCTCGACGCGGACAGCTCGGACCTGCTGCGCTTCGCGCTCCACCTCGCCCCGCCGTCGCTGCGGGTGGTGGCCGTCGAGACGCCGGAGCCGTACGGGGAGACCGCCGAGTCAGGGCCGTACGGGGAGGCGGGGGCCGGGCACGAGGGGCACGAGGTCCCCCCGGGGCGTTCCGGCCGTCTGTGGGTGCCGTCCGAGGCGGACCTGCTGCTGGTGCCGCCGCTGCACGCCGACGAGATCGCCGAACTCCTCATCCACCACCGGCTGCCGTCCCGGATGGCCGGCCGCATCCACCGGGCCAGCGGCGGCAACCCCCGGCTGGCGCTCGCCGTGGGCCGGTCGCTCGCGGACGCCCGCACCCCCGTGCACCACGCGGAGGCGCTGACGCTCTCCGGCCGCGCCCGGGACCTGGCGCGGCAGCTCCTGGGGGCCGCGCCGCCGCCGGTGCGGGCGACGCTGCTGCTGGCCGCGCTGGCGCTGCGGCCGTCGGCGACGCTGGTGCGGCGGGCCGGGCGGCCCAACGCGGAGGCGGACCTGGCGGCGGCCGAGCGGGCCGGTCTGGTGTCGCTCGCCGAGGACGGTTCGGTCGCCTTCACCGCCGGGCTGCTGCCGTCGACGCTGGTGCACGACGCCTGCTGGGCGGAGCGCAGCGCCGGGCACGCGGCGCTCGCGGAGGTCGTCGACGACCCGGTGGAGGCGGTACGGCACCGGGCGCTGGCCGGGGACGGTCCCGACGAGGAGCTGGCCGCCGAGGTGGCGAGCGCGGCGGAGGCCGCCCGGCGGCGCGGGAACAGCGCGCTCGCGGCCGAACTGGCGCTGCTGGCGGCCGAGTCGACGCCGGGCCGGGACGGGGTGCGGCGGATCGCACGGCTGGTCGACGCGGCCGAGGAGGCGGCGCGGGCGGGGCGGGCGGACCTGGCGATGCGGGCGGCGACGGACCTGCTCGCGCGGGACGCGTCCCCGGCCGACCGGGTGCGGGCCCGGCTCGCGGTCCTGGACACCGCCGGGCAGGGGCTGACCGGGCTGGACGACATGTACGTGCACGCGATGGAGGATTCGGAGGAGGAGACCGCGCTGCGGGCCGCCGTACAGCTGCGGCTCGCCCTCAAGTACGTGCTGGCGGACGGGGATCCGGGCCGGTCGCGGCAGGCGGCGGTGGAGTCGGCGGCGCTGGCCGCGTCGGTGGGCGACCCGCTGACCGAGGCGCAGGCGCTGACCGTGCGGGCGCGGATGGAGCGGGCGCTGGGCTCGCCGGAGGCGGAGACCGTCCTGGCACGGGCGCGCGGCCTGGAGCTGGAGGAGCGTCCGCTCGGCATCCACAACGCCGCCCAGATCCTGACGATCCGTCACGCGCTGTTCGACGACCGGCTGTCCGACGCGCGGGACGAGCTGAACGCGCTGCTGCCGCTGGTGCAGCGGCGCGGTTCGGTGGAGGACGCGATCGAGCTGTTCCGCACCCTCGCGGAGATCGAGTCGCGGATCGGGGCCTGCGGGGCGGCCCTCGCGCACGCGGGGCAGTCGCTGGCGCTCACCCTGGAGGCGGGCCTTTCGCCCGGTCCGGCCTGGTACGCGCTCGCGCTCGCCGAGACCGCCGGGGGCGGCCTGGGCCGGGCGGCGAGCTACGCGCGGCGCAGCGTGCAGGCGTCGGAGGAGGAGGGCGACCGGGTCTTCCTGTCCCGCAGCCGCTACGCGCTCGGGCGGGTGCAGCTGGTCAACGGCGACGTGGCGGCGGCCCTGGAGACGCTGCGGCGGGTGCAGGCGGACGAGCGGGCGCAGTCGACGGTGGACCCGTCGATGCTGCGCTGGCACGAGGAGTTGGCGGAGGCGCTGCTCGCGCACGACGCGGTCGAGGAGGCGCGGGCCGTGCTGGACGAGGTGCGGCCGGTGGCGGAGCGGCTGGGGCGGTCGACGGTACTGCTGGGCTGCGACCGGGTGCGGGGGCTGTGCCTGGCGGCGGAGGGGCGGACGGACGCGGCGGCGGAGCTGCTGACCGGGACGGCCGGGCGGTTCGCGGAGGCGGGGCTGCCGCTGGAGCGGGGGCGGGCGCTGATGGCGCTGGCCCGGGTGGAGCGCAAGCGGCGGCGGCGGTCGGCGGCGCAGGCGGCGCTGCACACGGCGGCGACGGTCTTCGAGCGGGCCGGGGCGGCGCCGTGGCTGGCACTGGCCACCGAGGCGCCGGCCGGTGACCTGCCGGGCGCGGCGCCGGGCGTCGACGAGGCGGCTCCGGCGCTCGCGGCGCTGACGGAGGCGGAGTTGCGGCTGGCCCGGCTGGTGGGGCAGGGCGCCTCGAACCAGGAGGCGGCGGCGAAGCTGTTCCTGAGCGTGAAGACGGTCGAGGCGCGGCTGACCCGCATCTACCAGAAGCTGGACGTGCGCTCCCGCTCGCAGCTGGCCACGGCGCTGCGCCCGTGACCTGACCCCGCCCCGCTCCCGTCAGCCGGTGTGCAGGACCCGGAAGCGGGCGGGGTCGGCCGGGTCCCGGTCGGCGACCTGGACCGGCGGCTCCGGCCACTGCCACAGGCCGGTGCCGGGCGTGCGGGCGAGGCGGATCCGGCCCCGGGTGCCCTCGGTGTCGGTGTCCGGCCAGGCGCGGGCGACGGCCGCCCGGTCCGCGCCGTGGGCGCGCAGCAGGTCGGCGAGGACGGCGATCGTGTCGTACCCCTCGAAGGCGACGAAGGAGGGCGCGGCGCCGAGCCGGGCGCGCAGGGCGCGCTCCACGCGGGTGCCGAGCGGGCCGAGCCGGTCGGGGAGGTAGCGCAGGAAGGGGACGGCGGCGCCGTCGGTGCCGAGGAGTTCGGCCCAGGAGGCGAACTCGGGCTGCCCGGCGGGGGCTCCGACCAGCGTCCCGGCGAGGCGCGGGTCGCGGCGGACCGCGCGGACGATCGGCACGGCCGGTTCGGGGTGGCCGGCCAGGAGGAGGAGCGCGGTGGCGTCGCTCCCGGCGAGGGCGTCGCACACGCCGCCGGGGCCGAGGGCGGGGACGTCGAGGACGGTGACGGTGCCGCCGTGCGGGGCGAGGTGGTCGCGCAGGAGGCGGGTGCCCGCGGCCCAGTAGACGCTGGGCTGGGCGGCGACGGCGAGGTGGCGGTGGCCCGCGCCGAGGAGGAAGTCGCCGTACGCGCGCCAGCCCCGGGACTGCGGCGGGGCGAGCCGGGCGACGCCGTGCGCGGGGCTGTCGGTGAGGGCGTCGAGGACGGCCGAGGAGCAGAGGAAGGGCAGGCCGAGGGCGTCGGCGCGGGCGGCGGCGGCGCGGGCGGCGACGCTGTGGTACTCCCCCGCCAGCGCGACCGCGCCGAGCCGGTCGAGCTCGTCCACGGCCGCGGCGGCCCGGTCCGGGTCGGCGGCGGTGTCCCGGACGAGGAGTTCGAGCGGCCGGCCGTCGGCGCCGCCGGCGCCGTTCGCCTCGCGGACGCCCTCTTCGATCCCGGCGAGCAGATGCCGGCCGGCCTCGTCCCAGCCGGGGCGGGTGAGCGGGGCGAGGACCCCGATCCGTACGGTTTCCCGTCCCTCCGTCTCCGTCATCACGGCCTCAGACCGGGTGGACGGTGAGGAAGTCGCCCCGGACGGGGGAGCCGCCGCCGGGCGTCCACGCGGCGGTGACCCGCCCGACGGCCCCTGCCCCTGCCCCGGTCTCGGCGGGCCGCAGCACGCGGTGGAAGCGGAGGACGAGGGCCGTCCCGGACCCGTCCGTCCGGAGCCGGACGTCGGTGCGGTCGGCGCCGTCGACGATGTCCAGCGCCTCCGCGTCCCCGCCGGGGGCCGGGTCGAGGACGGCGGTGACGGTGGGGTCGGGGGTGTCGCTGAGGGACCGGTGCTGGGCGGCGGCGCGGCCGGCAAGGAGCGCGTACGCCTGCGCGACGAGGACCGGGTCGTGGGCGCCGTCGTAGATCCAGCGGGTGCCGAGCACCCCGTGCTCGGAGGTCCCGATGAGCGCGCCCTCCGCGCCGTCGAGCGGCTTGCCCCGGTACGTCATCGGCACCAGGTACACCACCGCGTCCGGGCCTTCCCCGTCGGCGACGGCCATGAACTCGACGCCGACCTCGCCCGCCGGGTCGTCGAGCCGGAAACCGCCGACCGCCACCGGCCGGACCTCTCCCGTCCCTGGCACGTACCACTCCCGGGTCGGCAGCCACGCCGCGACGAGCTCCTGCTTGGTGGGCCGCATGGTGGTGCGGTGGATGAGAGCCATGGACGGAACGCTTCCTCTCCTGGGGACCGGGACCGGCCGTCAACGTAACAGAGCGGCCCGGGGCGGCCGGTGGGTCAGCCGAGAGTGGCCGGGGCGGGGCCGTCGGGGCGGACGGTGATGCCGTAGGAGGTGCGGTCGGGGAGGGAGTGGAAGCGGGGGGCGGGGCCGGGGAGGAGGTGGGCGAGGAGGGTGGTGGACTCGCGCAGGGCGAACTGGAGGCCGAGGCAGGCGCGGGGGCCGATGCCGAAGGGGAGGTAGGCGCCGGGGTGGGCGGGGCGGCGGCCGGGGGTGGTGAAGCGGGTGGGGTCGAACCGCTCGGGGTCGGGCCAGAGTCCGGGGTCGCGGTGGGTGAGGTGGGGGCAGACGATCAGGTCGGTGCCGGCCGGGATCGCGTGGCCGTCGAGGACGTCGTCCTCGACGGCGTGGCGGGGCAGGATCCACGCCGAGGGGTAGAGGCGGAGGGTCTCGTGGAGGAGGGCCTGGAGGGCGCGGTGCCGTTCCTTGGAGCCCTCGGGTCCGGCGGCGAGGGCCTGCTCGCGGGCTTCCGGGTGGCGGTCGAGGAGGAGGTACAGCCAGGTCAGGGTGGTGGCGGTGGTCTCGTGGCCGGCCATGAGGAGGGTGACGAGTTCGTCGCGGATCAGCCGGTCGGTGTACTCGGGGCGGGTCGCGGACGCCTCGACGAGGACGCGCAGCAGGCCGGGGCCGTCGGGGCCCGCGCCGCCGTCCCGCGCGACGGCGACGGCCCGGTCGGCGACGGCGTCGATGCGGGCGATCCCCCCGGCGACGGCTCCGTGGGCGGCGACGGTGCCGGCGGGCAGGCTGGGCAGCGCCGTCATCACCTCGGCGACGGTGGCGAGTTCGCGTTCGGTCTCGGCGTCGAGGGGGTGGCCGGTGAGGGCCCGCCAGATGGTGTCGAGGGCGAAGCGGCGCATCTCCTCGCCGACGTCGAAGACCCGTCCGGTCCGGGCGTGTTCGGCCCAGCGGGCGGCCGTGACGCGGGCCGCGGCGGTGATCCGCTCCTCGTACCGGCGCATGCCCGGTCCGGTGAACTGGGACTGGAGGAGCTTGCGTTGGCGCCGCCACGCCTCGCCGGTGGCGGAGAGGACGCCGTCGCCGATGAGGACGCGGGCGCGGTGGGACCGCTTGACGTACCCCTCGGGGTGGCGGGCCAGGACGTGCTGGACGGCGTCGGGGCCGGTGACGAGCACGGTGGGCGGGGCGGCGGGGTCGAGGCGGAAGGCGCCGAGGCCGCCGGTCTCCGCCCGGACCTCGGTGAGGACGTCGACCAGTCCGCCGCCGTCCGCGAGCCGGCGCGCGACCCGGGCGGGGTCGAGCTCGGGGACCGGCCGGGGCTCCGGTCCGGGGGCCTGCCGGGGGCCGGGGGGTGCGGGAACGGCCACGGTACGGCTCCTGTTCGGCGGCGGCACGCCCGGGGCGCGGGGTGACGCGGGGTGGCGCGGGATCACCCCGCACTGTAGGGGCGCGGGCGCGCCGGACGACACCTCGGCCCGGCCGGGGGTGGCGGGAAAGAGACGGCGCGCGGGAGGGGCGCGTACGAACGGAACTGGTCCGGACCATTGACGGGGTCACAACAGTAAGGAAACCTGCCTATTCATCCGGGTAGGGAGTTCTCGAGGGCCGACCGACCCGGACCTCCACCACCCCCGTCCCGCACGAGGAGACGATCCACCATGCGCAGAGCGACACCGGCCGTCGTCGCGACGGCCGCCGCCGGGCTCATCGCGGCGGGGCTGCTCGCCCCGTCGGCCCGCGCCGACGCCCCCGCCCTCACCGCCTCGGTCGCCCGGGCCGGCACCTGGAGCAGCGGGTACGGCGCCGACGTCACCGTGGCCAACGGCGGCGACGCCCCGGCGAACGGCTGGACGGTCGAGTTCGACCTGCCGGAGGGCACCTCGGTCAGCAGCCACTGGTCGGCCACCAAGACCCAGAGCGGCCGGCACTACACCTTCACCAACGTCTCCTGGAACGGCTCGATCGCACCGGGCGCCACCCAGGGCTTCGGCTTCAACGCGAGCGGCCTGGGGCTGCCCCTGAACTGCACGGTCAACGGCTCCCCCTGCGGCGGCGGCAGCACCCCGACCCCGACGCCCACCCCGACGACCGCACCGCCCACCACCGCTCCGCCCACCACTCCTCCCACCAGCGGGCCGCCCGCCGGGCCCGTGGTGGACGTCGCCACCGCCGCCGAGCTGCGGGCCGCGCTCGCCTCCGCCGTACCCGGCCGGACGATCCGGATGGCGCCCGGCGAGTACCGGGGCTCCTTCGTCGCCCAGCGGCCCGGCGCGGCGGACCGCCCGATCACCCTGACCGGCCCGCGCGACGCGGTCCTCGTCAACGACGGCCCGTCCGGCAGCGGCCCCTCCTGCCCGGCGCCCACCGACGGCTGGGACTCCGGCTACGGCCTGTGGCTGTACCGGGCGCCGTACTGGAACCTGACCGGCTTCACCGTCCGGGACGCGAAGAAGGGCGTGGTCCTCGACGCCTCGCCGCACGTGACGCTGGACGGCCTGTACGTCCACCACGTCGACGAGGAGGGCGTGCACTTCCGGCGCTCGTCGGCCGACGGCGTGCTGCGGAACTCGACGGTGGAGTCCACCGGCCTGGTCCAGCCGGGGTACGGCGAGGGCGTGTACATCGGTTCGGCCGGGTCGAACTGGGGCTGCCACGGCAACCAGGACGGCGTCGACCGCTCGGACCGGGTACGGGTCGAGGGCAACCGGATCGGCCCGAACGTGGCCGCCGAGCCGATCGACGTCAAGGAGGGCACCTTCGGCGGCGTCGTCCGGGGCAACACCTTCGACGGGCGCGGGATCAGCGGCCAGAACTCGGCCGACTCGTGGATCGACGTGAAGGGCGTCGACTACCTGATCGAGGGCAACACCGGCACGTTCGCCGCCCCGGGCACCTTCGCCAACGGCTACGAGACGCACAATCCGGCCACCACCCCGTCCTTCCCCAACGGCTGCGGGAACGTGTGGCGGGACAACTCCTCCGACCTGGGCGGCGCGGGCGCGTACGCGATCCGGATCACCTCCACGTCGAAGTGCGCGGGCCGGCTCAACGTCGTCCACGCCTCCAACACGGTGAAGAACGCCACCGCCGGACTCACCAACATCGCGGTCACCCCCTGAGGACGGCCCCGCCGGAAACCCCTCCGGACCGTGGCGCAAAGTTCTGAAGGGTGGTTCACTTCTTGGGTGGCCTATCGGAAGACACCCGCCGAGCTCCGCCGGCTCGAAGCCGCCCGGGAGCACCTGATCGCCCGCGCCACCTCGGTCGTCGCCGAGGTGGGGTGGGCGCAGGCGTCCGTGACCGCCGTCGCCGACGCCGCCGGGATCGCGGCCGGCTCGGTCTACCAGCACTTCCCGTCCAAGGCGGCGCTCGCCGTGGAGGTCTTCCGGCGGGCCGCCGGGCGGGAGGTGGAGGTGCTCGGCGAGGTGCTGCGCGCGCCGGGCGATCCGGTCGAGCGGCTGGCGCGGGGCGTCGAGGTCTTCGCCCGGCGGGCCCTGGAGAACCCCGGGCTCGCGCACGCGCTGCTCGCCGCCCCGGCCGAGCCCGCCGTCGGCGCCGAGCGGCTCGCCTTCCGGCGCCGCTACCACGCGCTGTTCGCCGAGGTCGTCCGCGAGGGCGTCGCCGCCGGGACGCTGCCCGAGCAGAACGGCGCGATCACCGCCGCCGCGCTCACCGGCGCCGTCGGCGAAGTCCTGGTCGACCCGCTGGGCGCCCCCGGCAGCGCCTCCGCCGACGCCCTGCTCGCCGAGCTCACCGCCCTCGCCCTGCGCTGCGCGGGCGCTCCCTGACCACTCCTTCCGCACCTCGGAAACAGCCGTCCACAGCCGTCCTCAGGAGGCGCCCGTGTCCACCGCCGCCGCACCGCAGAGCCGTCCCGCCGCCACCACCCACGAGGTCGTCAACCAGCCGCCGCCGCTGGCCGGCCACGACGTCGCCGACGATCCGGTCCTCCTGGAGGGCGTGGCGCGCGAGGGCGCGGCCTGGCACCTGGAGGAGCTGCACCGGCTCGGCCGGACCGTCGGCGGCGAGGAGGCGCAGCGCTGGGCGGACCAGGCCAACCGGTACGAGCCCGAGCTGCGCACCCACGACCGGTACGGCCACCGGATCGACGAGGTCGACTTCCATCCGGCCTACCACCAGCTGATGGACCTGTCGGTGGGCGCGGGGCTCGCGGGCGCGGCCTGGGCGGACGGGCGGCCCGGCGCGCACGTGGCGCGCGCGGCGGGCTTCATGGTCGTCTCGACGCTGGAGGCGGGCCATCTGTGCCCGGTCTCCATGACGTACGCGGTCGTTCCCGCCTTGCGCCGCTCCCCCGAACTCGCCGCCGTCTACGAGCCGTTGCTGACCAGCCGGACGTACGACCCCGGGCTGCGGGTCCCGGCCGGCAAGCGCGGGCTGCTCGCCGGGATGGGCATGACGGAGAAGCAGGGCGGCAGCGACGTGCGGGCCAACACAACGACGGCCGAGCGGGCGGCGGACGGGAGTTGGCGGCTGCGCGGCCACAAGTGGTTCACCAGCGCGCCGATGAACGACCTGTTCCTGGTGCTCGCGCAGGCGCCGGGCGGCCTGTCCTGCTTCCTGGTGCCGCGCGTGCTGCCGGACGGGAGCCGCAACACCTTCCGCGTCCAGCGGCTCAAGGAGAAGCTCGGCAATCGCTCGAACGCCAGCAGCGAGCCGGAGTTCGACGACACGGTGGCCTGGCTGGTCGGCGACGAGGGGCGGGGGGTGCGCACCATCATCGACATGGTGACGATGACCCGTCTGGACTGCGTGCTCGGTTCCGCCTCCGGCATCCGCGCCGGGCTCGCGCAGGCCGTCCACCACGCCCGGTACCGCTCGGTGTTCGGCGCCAAGCTGATCGACCAGCCGCTGATGCGCAACGTGCTGGCCGATCTGGCGCTGGAGTCGGAGGCCGCGACGACGCTCGCGCTGCGGCTGGCGGGCGCCGCCGACCGGGCGGTGCGCGGCGACGCGGGCGAGCGGGCGTTCCTGCGGCTGGCGACGGCCGTCGGGAAGTACTGGGTGTGCAAGCGGCAGCCGGTGGCGGTGGCGGAGGCCCTCGAATGCCTGGGCGGCAACGGCTACGACGAGGCGTCGGGGATGCCCCGGCTCTACCGCGAGGCCCCGCTCAACGGCATCTGGGAGGGCTCCGGGAACGTCAACGCCCTGGACCTGCTGCGCGCGCTGGCCCGGGAGCCGGAGGCGCTGGAGGCGTTCGCCGCCGAGGTGGGGGCGGCGGCCGGGGCGGACCGGCGGCTGGACGCGGCCTGGGCGGAGCTGCGGGGCGAGCTGCGGCCCGCCGAGGACGCCGAGCTGCGCGCGCGGCGGATCGCGGAGCGGGCGGCGCTGGTCCTCCAGGGCGCGCTGCTGGTGCGGTACGCGCCGGGGGCGGTGGCCGACGCGTTCTGCGCGTCCCGGCTCGCCGGCGACCGGGGCCTCGCCTTCGGCACCCTGCCGCCGTCGGCGGACCTCGCGGGACTGCTGACCCGGCTCCCGGTCTGATCCGCGGGGCCCGCTGCCGGGCCGGGCCGGCTCCCGGTCCGGCCCCTCCGCGCCGGGCCCGTCACTCCGGCGGGCCGGTGCCGAGGCTGGCGCGGAGCAGAGCGGCCTCCTCGTCGAGGTGGCGCAGGAGGGCTTCGAGGGCGGGCGTGCGGGTGCGGTGGGCGGCCTCGGTGACGCCCACCGTGCGGCCCACCGAGGGGAGTTCGACCGGCAGCGCGGCGAGGTGCTCGTCGTCGCGCAGGACCAGTTCGGGCAGGAGCGCCACCATGTCGGTCTGGAGGAGCAGGGCCCGCATGGTGAGGATGGAGGTGCACTCCACCCGGTCGGCGGGGAGCGGCAGCCCCCGGTCGACGAAGAGGGCGCCCAGCTCCTGCCGCAGGGCGGTCTGCTCGACCGGCAGGATCCACGGGTGGGCGAGCGCGTCGGTGAGCGCGACGGCGCCCCCGGCCGCGCCCTCCGCCAGGAGCGGGTGCCCGGCGCGGACGGCGAGCCGGATGGGTTCGCGGTAGAGCATCCGCTGCCGCAGCGCCTCGCCGCCGCCGGGGGCGGGGCCGACCCGGCCGACGATGAGGTCGAGTTCGCCGCCGAGCAGGGCCGGGTGGAGGACGTCGAGGGTGCCCTCGCGGACCACGACGGTGAGCCGGGGGCGCTCCTTCTTGAGGCGGGCGACGGCCCGGGGCAGCAGGACGTTGGCCCCGGCGAGCAGGGTGCCCACGGTGACCGTGCCGTCCTGGCCCTGGCGCAGTCCGGTGAGGTGCTCCTCGGCCCGCCGGACCTCGGCGACCACCGCGCGGGCGTGGCCGACGAGGGCTTCGCCGTAGACGGTGGGCCGCATGCCGCGCGGGACGCGGGCGAAGAGCGGGAGTTCGGCGACGGCCTCCAGTTCGCGCAGGGTGCGGGTGGCGGCGGGCTGGGTGAGGTGGAGGCTCTCCGCCGCCCGGACGACGCTCCCGTGGTCGTACACGGCGATGAGCAGGGTCAGGTGCCGGAACTTCAGCCGGCCGTCCAGGAGGTCCATCGCCGGGGGCTCCTTCCGGGAAAGCGGTGCGGGCGCCGGGGCCCGCTACCGTGTCATACCAGGATCGCTATACCTCTCGTACCGATCGGCATTGGATCGGCATAGCTGGGTGGGCGCACTATACCGGCACGCCCCGGGGGCGAGTTTCGGACAGCTCCCGGCCCAGCAACGGAGGTCTGCAAGGTGAGTTCACCCGTGCGGCATTACGTAGGAGGCGGGTTCGACGCGTCCGGCGTGCCGCTCCCGCTCGTCGATCCGGTCACCGGCCGCACCGTCGGCGCGGTGCCGGAGGCGTCGCGAGAACTGGTCGACCGGGCGGTGGCGGCGGCCCGCGCGGCGCTGCGCGGGCCGTGGGCCGCGTGGAGCCCGGCGGAGCGGTCGCGGCTGCTGCACCGGATCGCCGACGGGATCGAGGCCCGCTTCGAGGAGTTCACCGCCGCCGAGTGCGCCGACACCGGCAAGCCCCGCGAGCTGGCCGCGACGGTCGACATCCCCCGCGCGGTGGCCAATTTCCGCTCCTACGCGGAGCTGCTGGCGGGCCGGAGCGAGCGGTCCTGGCACACCCCGACGCCCGACGGGCGGGGCGCGCTGAACTACACGGTGCGCAAGCCGCTCGGCGTCGTCGCGGTGGTCTCGCCGTGGAACCTGCCGCTGCTGCTGCTCACCTGGAAGGTCGCCCCGGCCCTCGCCACGGGCAACGCGGTCGTCGCCAAGCCGTCCGAACTGACCCCCGGCACGGCCTGCCTGCTGGCCGAGGTGATGGCGAAGGCGGGCGTCCCGGCGGGCGTGTTCAACCTGGTGCACGGGCGGGGCCCGGACGCGGCCGGCCAGTGGCTGACCGAGCACCCGGGGGTGGACGCCGTGGCCTTCACGGGCGCGTCCCGCACCGGTTCGGCGATCATGCGGGCGGCGGCGGACCGGCTGGCCCCGGTCTCCTTCGAGCTGGGCGGCAAGAACGCGGGGCTCGTCTTCGCGGACGCCGACCTGGAGGAGGCGGTGGCGGGCACGCTGCGGTCCGCCTTCACCCACAGCGGCCAGGTCTGCCTGTGCACCGAGCGGGTGTACGTGGAGCGGCCGGTGTTCGACGCGTTCGCGGCGGCGCTGGCGGCCGGGGCGAAGGAGCTGTCCGGGTACGGGCCGATGGTGTCGGCAGCCCACCGCGACAAGGTCCTGGGTCATCTGGAGCGGGCCGCCGCCGACGGCGCCGAGGTGCTGGCGGGCGGCGGGACGCCGCGCTTCGGGGACGAGCGGGACGGCGGCTTCTGGGTGGAGCCGACCGTGCTGGCCGGGCTGCCGGAGGACCATCCGGCGGTACGGGACGAGATCTTCGGCCCGGTCGTGCACCTGGCGCCGTTCGACACCGAGGAGGAGGCGCTGGCCCTGGCGAACGCGGGGCCGTACGGGCTGGCCGCCACCGTGTGGACCGGCGACGTGCGCCGCGCCCACCGGGTCGCCCCCGCCCTCGACGTGGGCATCGCCTGGGTCAACACCTGGAACCTGCGCGACCTGCGCACCCCGTTCGGCGGGGTGAAGGCGTCCGGCATCGGGCGCGAGGGCGGCGACCACTCCCTGGACTTCTTCTCGGAGCCGATGAACGTGTGCGTGAAGCTGTGACGACTCCCGACGACACGGCGGTGGAGGCCGCCGCCGAACGCCTGGACCGGGCGCGCCGCACCGGGGTGCCCTGCGCCCCCGTGCGGGACCTGCTGCCGGCCGGCGACCTGGACGCGGCCTACGCCGTGCAGTCCCTGCTGACCGGGCGGCGGCTGGCCGCGGGCCGCCGGATCACCGGCTGGAAGGTCGGCCTGACCTCGCCCGCCGTGCAGCGGCAGCTGGGCGTGGACACCCCCGACTTCGGGGCGCTCTTCGACGACACCGCCGTGCCGGACGGCGCGGAGCTGCCCTGGGGGGCGGTGCTCCAGCCGAAGGCCGAGGCCGAGGTGGCGCTCGTCCTGGAGCACGACCTGCCGCACGAGCGGCACACGGTGGCCGACGTGATCCGGGCGACCGGCTTCGCGCTGCCCGCCGTCGAGGTGGTCGGCAGCCGGATCCGCGACTGGGACATCACGGCCGTGGACACGGTCGCCGACAACGCCTCCGGCGGGGCGTACGTGCTCGGCACCCGCCCGGTGCTCCTGCGGGACGTGGAGCTGCGGACCGCCGGGATGGTGCTGGAGCGGCGGGGCGAGCCCGTCTCCACCGGCGCGGGCACCGCCTGCCTGGGCCATCCCCTGCACGCCGCCGTCTGGCTGGCGGACACCCTCGTCCGGCTGGGCACGCCGCTGCGGGCCGGGGACACGGTGCTCACCGGGGCGCTCGGGCCGATGGCGGCCGTGGCGCCGGGCGACGTGCTGGAGGCCCGTATCGACGGACTCGGTTCGGTGCGCGCGGCCTTCGGGCCCGCCGCCGAGGAAGGACAGCCCCGATGACCCTGACGCCCCCGACGACCCCGACGGTCGATCCGGCCGTGCTGGCCGAGGCGCTGGACACGGCCGCCCTGGAGGCGCGCCCGCTGCCCGGCGGCGGCAGCGGCCTGACCTCGGCCCCGGAGGCGTACGCCGTCCAGGAGGCCCTGCTGGCGCGGCGGTTCGCCCGGGGCGAGCGGCCCACCGGCGTGAAGCTGGGCTTCACCAGCGCCGCGAAGATGCGCCAGATGGGCGTCCGTGACCTGATCCACGGGCGGCTGACGGACCGGATGGAGATCCCGGACGGGGGGCGGTACGACGTCTCCGGCCTCATCCACCCCCGGGTCGAGCCCGAGATCGCCTTCCTGCTCGGCGCGGTCCTCGCGCCGGGCGGCGACCCGGCGGCGGCGGTCGCGGCGGTCGCCCCGGCCCTGGAGGTCATCGACTCCCGCTACGACGGCTTCCGCTTCTCGCTGCCCGAGGTGATCGCGGACAACACCTCCGCCGCCGGGTACGCGCTCGGCCCCTGGACCCCGGCGGGCGAGCCGGGCGGACTGCGGTTCCTGGCCAACCTGGGCGTGGTCCTGGAGGTGGACGGACGCACGGCCGAGACCGGTTCGACGGCCGCGATCCTCGGCGACCCGCTGCGCGCGCTGGCCGCCGCGGCCCGGCTGGCCGGTCCGCTCGCCCCGGGGACTGTCGTCCTCGCCGGGGCGGCGACCGCCGCCGTACCGCTGCCGCCCGGGGCACACGTGCGGGCCACCGTGGCCCGGCTCGGCTCCGTCGGCCTCACCACCGGGGAGGCGGCGTGATCGTCCCCGGCGCGGCCCCGCCGCGCGGCCGCTTCCCGCACCTGCGGCGCGCGGGCGACCTGGTCTTCGTCTCCGGTACGAGCTCCCGCCGGCCCGACGGCGGCTTCACCGGGGCGAGCGCCGATCCGATGGGCGTCACCGACCTCGACATCCGGGCCCAGACCCGGGCGGTCCTCGACAACATCGCGGGCATCCTGGCCGCCGCCGGCGGCGGTCTGGACGACCTGGTGTCGGTGACCGCGTACCTGGTCAGCATGAACGACTTCGGCGGCTACAACGAGGTCTACGCCGAGTACTTCGACGAGACCGGCCCGACCCGGACCACCGTCGCCGTCCACCAGCTCCCCCACCCCCACCTGCTGATCGAGATCAGCGCGGTGGCCCATCTTCCGCAGGACAAGGAACAGCACCGATGACCATGAGACCGTTCAACCTCCAGGCGTGGATCGAGGACCACCGCCACCTGCTGAAGCCGCCGGTCGGCAACGTGCAGATCTGGCAGGACGCCGACCTGATGGTGACGGTCGTCGGCGGCCCCAACCGCCGCACCGACTTCCACGACGATCCCATCGAGGAGTTCTTCTACCAGCTCAAGGGCGACATGGTGCTCCGGGTGATGGAGGAGGAGGGCGCGCCGCCGCGCGACATCCACATCCGCGAGGGCGACGTCTTCCTCGCCCCGGCGCACCTGCGGCACTCCCCGCAGCGGCCGGAGGAGGACAGCATCGGCCTGGTCGTCGAGTTCGCCCGGCCGCAGGGCCACCGCGACGCCTTCGAGTGGTACTGCGTCCGGTGCCACCACCTGGTGCACCGCAGCGAGGTCCAGCTCACCTCGATCGTCGACGACCTGCCGCCGGTCTTCTCCGCCTTCTACGCCGACGAGACCGCCCGCACCTGCGGGCACTGCGGCGCCCTCCACCCGGGCAAGGACTGGCCCGAGGAGCTGCGGCCCCGCACCCGGCGCGACGAGGCGGGCGCATGACCGTCGTCGACGTCCACGCGCACGTCTTCCCCGAGATCGGCCGCGCCGAGTCGCGCCGGATCACCGGCTCCGAGGACGGCCCGTGGCTGCGCACCACCGACGGCCCCGACGCCGGGATGATGATGGCCGGGGCCGCCGAGTACCGGCCGGTGCGCCGCACCCTGTGGGACCCGGCCGCCCGCGTCGCCGACCTCGACCGGCTCGGCGTCGACGTGCAGGTGCTGTCCAGCACGCCGCTGATGTTCGGCTACGGCCTGGAGGCGGCGCGGGCCGCCGACTGGTGCCGGACCGTCAACGGGCACCTGCTGCGGTACGCCGCGTACGCCCCCGGCCGGCTGGCCCCGCTGTGCCAGGTGCCGCTCCAGGACACGGAGGCGGCCTGCGCGATGGTCACCGAGGCGATGCGGGAGGGCTTCCACGGCGTCCACATCGGCAACCACCTCGGCGACCGCGACCTCGACGACGGCGCCCTCCTCGAATTCCTCGCGCACTGCGCGCACGAAGACGCGGCCGTCCTGGTCCACCCGTGGGACCTGCCGGCCGGGCCGCGCCACTCCCGCTACATGCTGGCCTGGCTGGCGGGCATGGCGGGCGAGACGCACCTGACGATCCTGTCGCTGATCCTCTCCGGTGCCTTCGAACGGCTCCCGGCGTCGCTGCGGCTGCTGTTCGCGCACGGCGGCGGCAGCTTCCCGTACCTGCTGGGGCGGGCGGAGAACGCCTGGCACCGGCGGGACATCGTGCGCGCCGACAGCCCGCACCCGCCGTCGCACTACACCGACCGCTTCGCGGTGGACTCCGCCGTCTTCGACCCGGGGGCGCTGCGGCTCCTGGTGGACGTGATGGGCGCGGAGCGGGTGCTGCTCGGCTCCGACCACCCGTTCCCGCTGGGCGAGGAGTCCATCGGCCGGCTGGTGCGGGAGAGCGCCCTGACCCCCGCCGAGCGGGACGCCGTCCTCGGCGGCAACGCCGTCCGCTTCTTCGGACTCACCCCCCTGCTGAAGGAGGCCGTGCGGTGAAGGCCGCCGTCATCGGATCGGGCAACATCGGCACCGATCTCCTCATCAAGATCCTCCGTGGCCGGGGGGTCGTGACCGCCGCCGCGATGGTCGGCATCGACCCGGACTCGGAGGGGCTCGCACGGGCCCGCCGGCTCAAGGTGCCCACCAGCTCCGACGGCGTCGCCGGGCTGATCGCCCTGGACGGCTTCGACGGGATCGACGTCGTCTTCGACGCCACCTCGGCCGCCGCCCACCACCGCAACGCCGCCGCGCTCGCCCCGTACGGGAAGACCCTGATCGACCTCACCCCGGCGGCCGTCGGCCCGTACGTCGTCCCGTCCGTCAACCTCGACGAGCACCTGGCCGCGCCCAACCTCAACATGGTCACCTGCGGCGGGCAGGCCACCGTCCCGGTCGTCGCCGCCGTCTCCGCCGTCACCCCCGTCCACTACGCGGAGATCGTCGCCTCGATCGCCTCCCGGTCCGCCGGGCCGGGCACCCGGGCCAACATCGACGAGTTCACCGAGACCACCTCCCGCGCCCTGGAGCGGGTCGGCGGCGCGGCCCGGGGCAAGGCGATCATCGTCCTCAACCCGGCCGAACCGGCGCTGCTCATGCGGGACACCGTGCACTGCCTCGTCGACGACGCGGACACCGGCCGGATCGCCGACTCGGTGCGCGCGAAGGCCGCCGAGGTCGCCGCGTACGTCCCCGGCTACCGGCTCAAGCAGGAGCCGCAGTTCCGGACCCTCGCCGCCGACGACCCACTGGTCCGGCTCGGCGGCGGCGCCCGGCTCCTCGTCTCGGTCTACCTGGAGGTCGAGGGCGCCGCCCACCACCTCCCCGCCTACGCCGGGAACCTCGACATCATGACCGCCGCCGCGCTGCGCACCGCCGAGCGGCTGGCCGAACGGAGCGGGAACCGATGACCCGGGTCTACGTCCAGGACGTCACCCTGCGGGACGGCATGCACGCCGTCTCCCACCGCTACACCCTCGACCAGGTGCGGGCCGTCGCCGCCGCCCTGGAGGCGGCCGGCGTCGACGCCGTCGAGGTCGCCCACGGCGACGGCCTCTCCGGCTCCTCCGTCACCTACGGCCCCGGCGCCCACACCGACTGGGAGTGGCTGGAGGCGGCCGCCGAGGTCCTCGACCGGGCCCGGCTCACCACCCTGCTGCTGCCCGGCATCGGAACCGCCGCCGACCTGCGCCGCGCCCACGCGCTGGGCGTCACCTCGGTCCGCGTCGCCACCCACTGCACCGAGGCGGACGTGTCCGCCCAGCACATCGCGCTCGCCCGCGAACTGGGCATGGACGTCTCCGGCTTCCTGATGATGTCCCACCTCGCGCCGCCCGCCGAACTGGCCGCGCAGGCACGGCTGATGGAGTCGTACGGCGCGCACTGCGTGTACGTCACCGACTCCGGCGGCCGGCTCACGATGGACGGCGTGCGGGACCGGGTGCGCGCCTACCGGGACGTCCTGGACCCGGCCACCGAGATCGGCGTCCACGCCCACCACAACCTCGGTCTCGGCGTCGCCAACAGCGTCGTCGCGGTGGAGGCGGGCGCGCACCGCGTCGACGCCTCCCTCGCCGGGCAGGGCGCGGGCGCGGGCAACGCCCCGCTGGAGCCGGTGATCGCGGTGTTCGACCTGATGGGCTGGGAGCACGGCTGCGACCTCTTCCCCCTGATGGACGCCGCCGAGGAGCTGGTCAGGCCGACGCAGGACCGGCCCGTGCGGGTCGACCGGGAGACCCTCACGCTCGGCTACGCCGGGGTGTACTCCAGCTTCCTGCGGCACGCGGAGGCGACGGCCGCCCGGTACGGCCTCGACACCCGGGACCTGCTCGTCGAGGCGGGCCGGCGGCGGCTGGTCGGCGGGCAGGAGGACCTGCTCACGGACCTCGCCCTGGACCTCGCCCGGACGGGTGCCGGTGCCGCGCCCGGCGCCGGTGCTGATGCCGGTGCCGTGCCCGGTGCCACGCCTGGTGCCGGTGCCGCGCCCGGTGCCGTGCCTGGTGCCGCGCCCGGTGCCGCCGCCCCTTCCTCTTCCGACCACGGAGCCCCCGCATGCTGACCGACCTCGCCGATCTCACCGCCTGTGCCGCCGCGCTGGACGCCGCCGACCCGCTCGCCGCCGTCCGGGACCGCTTCCTCCTCCCCGACGGGGTGGTCTACCTCGACGGCAACTCCCTCGGCGCGCTGCCCGCCGCCGTCCCGGCGGCCGTCGAGGACGCCGTGCACCGCCAGTGGGGCACCGACCTGATCCGCTCCTGGAACGCCAACGGCTGGTGGGAGGCGCCGGTGCGGACCGGCGACGCGATCGGCCGGCTGGTCGGCGCGGCCCCCGGGCAGGTCGTCGCCGGGGACTCCACCAGCGTCCAGCTCTTCAACACCCTGCTCGCCGCCGCCCGTTCGCGCCCCGGCCGCCGGCTGCTGCTGACCGACCCGGACCACTTCCCCACCGACCAGTACATCGCCGACTCGGTGGGCCGGCTCCTCGGCCTCGACGTCCGCCGGGTGCCGGCCCGGGACGCCGCCGCCGTGCTGGCCGCCGAGGCGGGGAACGTGGCCGTCGCCGCGTACGCCCCGGTCGACTACCGCACCGGCGAGCTGTACGACATGGCCGCGCTCACCGCCGCCGCGCACGCCGCCGGGGCCCTGATGCACTGGGACCTGTGCCACGCGGCGGGCGCGCTGCCGGTCGAACTGGACGCGGTGGAGGCGGACTTCGCGGTCGGCTGCGGCTACAAGTACCTGTCGGGCGGGCCGGGCGCCCCGGCCTTCGCGTACATCGCCCACCGCCACCAGGAGGGCTTCGACCATCCGCTGACCGGCTGGCACGGGCACGCCGAGCCGTTCGCGATGGCGGGGACGTACACCCCGGCGGCGGACGTCACCCGGGCCCGGATCGGCACCCCCGCCCTGCTCTCCCTGATCGCCCTGGAGGCCGCGCTCACCGCCTTCGACGGGGTGGAGATGACCGCCGTGCGGAAGAAGAGCCTGTCCCTGACCGGCTTCTTCCAGGAGTGCGCCGACCTGCTCCTCGACGGCCTCGGCTTCACCCCGGCCACCCCGCGCGAACCGGAGCGCCGGGGCAGCCAGGTCGCGCTGCGCCACCCGGAGGCGTACCCGCTGGTCGCCGCGCTCACCGCCCGGGGCGTGATCGGCGACATGCGCGCCCCCGACCTGCTCCGCTTCGGCTTCAACGCCCTGTACGTGACGCACGCCGACGTACTGCGCGCGGTACGGGAGTTGCGCGACATCGCCGTCACCGGAGCGCACCTCGCCCCCGAGTTCCGGCAGCGCCCCACCGTCACCTGATCCCTCTCCCCTCCCCCGCCCGTCCCGCCTCCCTCCCCTTCGAAAGGACCGTCCGATGCGCTTCACCCGCAGGAACACGGCTCTCGCCACCGTCGCCGCGGCCGCCGTCACCGCCGGCCTGCTCGTCCCCGGTGCCTCCGGCGCGTCCGGCGCGGCCGCCGCCACCGCGGGCGGCGACCCGAACGTCCCCGCCGCGTGCGCCGACCGCCGTCCCGGGCCCGCCGACCCGGGCGCGTACGGCATGCAGCTCGACGGCACGTTCCGGCACCCCGCCCTCACCCCCGTCGACGAGGAGTCCGACCACCCCTTCCCCGGCCGGAACGCGGCCTACGACACCCGTTCGTACATCAAGAACATGAAGGTCGAAGCGGCCTACGAGGGCGCCGACTTCACCCCCGACTACTTCCACACCTGGCAGAACGTCGTCGACTTCGACGGCCGCCGCTACCTCTTCCAGTACGACCGCTCCGAGGGCCGCGTCTACGACATCACCGATGTGCGGAAGGTGCGGGTCGTCGAGAAGATGAGCCGCGAGGACGTCGACGGCGACGAGACCCGGGCCAACGGCGACTGGGCGGCGCACGACTACTGGGGCGCCTCGACCGTCCAGTGGAACAAGAAGCTGAACGCGTACGTCATGGTGCAGAGCTTCGAGAGCAAGCGGCAGATCTCCGAACTCTCCGACCACCCGCCGCTCGACAAGTACAACAACCCCGACGGCGTCCGGAAGTTGCGGGAGAAGCCGGGGCTCAAGGGCTTCAAGGTGTACCGCCTCGACGGCCCGCGCAAGAAGGACTGGAAGCTCCTCGCGACCGTCTCGACCGACTCCACCCAGACCGACCCGCTGCGCAGCGACCCGGCCACCGCCCAGCAGGGCTCCGGCTCGATCGACGTGCCGTACTGGACGGGCGAGAAGTACATGTTCATCGCCACCGCGCCTGACGACACCTACTCCGGCACCGAGTACCCCACCAACCTCCACTCGGCCGGCTACCAGTCCTGGGACATGTCCGACCCGGCGCACCCGAAGCTCCTCGACACCTGGCACCTGCCGGGCCAGCGCACCGGCGAGGACGCGGCCTACCGGCAGAACCCGCGCTGCGGCAACCGCACCAGCTGGATGGGGGCCCGGATGCCCCTCTTCCTCCCCAAGCCCGTGGAGAAGGGCGGGCGTTACGCCTTCGCCGCGATGGGCGGTTACGGCCTGACGGTCCTCGACGTCTCCGACCCGTCGAACCTGCGGACCGTGAGCCACCTGGACCTGCCGGCGTCGGTCTCGGGCACCGAGGGCGACAACATCGACGTCTCCCAGTACGAGAAGACCGGGATGATCTACTACTCCGGCTACCCGCTCACCGAGGACTGCTACGAGCCCTACAAGGACGTCTACCAGATCGACGCGAAGGACCCGAGGAAGCCCCGCGTCGTCGGCGCCCTGCCCCGCCCGGTGCCGCCCAGGTCGGCCGGGTTCACCGACTACTGCCAGCGGCGCGGCAGCTTCGGCCCCAAGCGGACCGGCTACTACACCAACCCGGGCAAGCACGACGCCGGTGTCCTCGGTTACGGCTTCTACAACGCGGGCGTGCAGTTCTTCGACGTGTCGGACCCGGCCGACCCGGAGATCTCCGCGTACTTCGTGCCGAAGGCGTACGGCCGCGACACGGCGGACTACGCGTACGGCAACCAGACCCACGGGGTCTACGTGGAGTGGGACCGGAACATCGCCTGGGTCCTGACCAACCACGGCATCTACGCCCTGTCGTCGAAGGTCCTGGGCAAGCCCGACCTCGACGCGCCCGCGAAGCCGTTCCGCAACAGCGAGTTCTGACCCTCCCCCTCCCCCTCCTCCCCGATCCCCCGTGCAGAAGGGCCCCACCGCCATGGCCGCACCCAGCGACTCCGCACCCCCCACCCCGGCCGCCGCCGACGGCGCCAGACCCGCCACCGCCCCCGGCTCCGACTCCGGTGCGGGACTGGTCCGTTCCCTCACCCACCGGCAGACCACCATGATCGGGCTGGGCTCGGCGCTCGGCACCGGCCTCTTCCTCGGCTCCGGTTCGGCGATGTCCGTCGCCGGACCCGCCGTGATCGTCTCGTACGTGATCGGGGCGGTCCTGGTCGCGATCATCGCCGTGCTGCTCGGCGAGATGTCCGCCGCCCACCCCGTCCAGGGCTCGTTCGGCACCATCGCCCGCCGCTACCTGGGGCCTTGGGCGGGCTTCCTCAGCAGCTGGCTGTACTGGTTCAGCGCGGTCGTCGTCATCGGCACCGAGGTCGTCGCCTCCGCGCTCTACATCCGCTGGTGGTGGCCGGGCGTGCCGATGTCGGTGGCGATCCTGGCCGTCGCGGCGGTCGTCCTCGCGGTCAACGTGATCAGTGTGAAGTCCTTCGGCACCACCGAGTTCTGGCTCTCCACCGTCAAGGTGACGGCCCTGTGCGCCTTCATCCTCTGCGCGGCCCTGCTGGTCTTCTTCGGGCTGCCGGACACCGAGGCCAGCGGCTTCGCGCACCTCACCGACGACGGCGGCTTCCTCCCGCACGGCGCGAGCTCGATCTGGCTGGCCATGTCCGTGGTCATGTTCGCGTACGCCGGCTTCGAGGTCGTCGCCATCGCCTCCGCCGAGGCCGCCGACCCGCAGCGCACCATACGCACCGCGATGCGCCAACTGGCCTGGCGGCTCAGCTTCTTCTACCTGCTCTCCATCACCCTGGTGCTGGCCCTGATCCCGTGGCGCCGGATGGCGGACGGCGACGGCAGCGTCGAGGCGAGCCCCTTCGTCCGGGTCTTCTCCGAGATCGGCGTGCCCGCCGCCGCGACCGTCACCAACGCGGTCGTGCTCATCGCCGCCATGTCCGCCGCCAACGCCCATCTGTACGGCGCCTCCCGGCTGCTCCACTCGCTCGGCGACGACGGCCTCGCGCCGAAGCCGCTGGCCCGGCTCAACCGCCGGGGCGTCCCGGCGGTCGCGATCGGCGCGTCCACCCTGGGCATCGCGGCGGCGGCCCTGCTCGCCTTCTACGACGTCAGCGGCCTCTTCGGCGTCATGATGTCGATCGCGATCTTCGCGGTGATGCTGGTGTGGCTGCTGATCCTGGCCTCGTACGTCGCCTTCCGCCGCCACCGCACCGCGCACCCCGAGGAGTTCACCGGCTTCGCCGTCCGGGGCGGCGACAAGCTCGCGGTCGTCGCGGGGCTCGGCGTCCTCGCGGTCGCGGCGACGGCGGTGAAGGTGCCCGACATGCGGCAGGCGGCCGCCATCGGCATCGCCTTCACTCTCGCCCTCCTCGCCTGCTATGCCCTGACGGCCCGGCGGCGGCGCGCCTGACACCTCTCCCCGCACGCACGGAGCCCACGACGTCCGATCCACTGGACGTCGTGGGCTCCGTGCGTGCGGGAACCGGTCAGGAGGCGGGCTCGGGCTCCGGCTCGGTCTTCGCGGGGGCGTCGGCCGCCGGGGCGGGGGCCCGGTGGGACGGCAGGAGCGCGGCGCCGAGGAGGGCCGTGGCGACGCCGAAGAAGGCGACGGCGGTGGCGAGGCCGCCGACCGCTCCCTTGGCCGCGAGCAGCACCAGCGGGCAGAGGAACTGGCCGAGGAAGAAGGACGCGGTCCACAGGCCCATGCCGCGCCCCCGGTCGGCGAAGGCGAGGCGGCCCATGGCGCGGGTGACCAGCGACGGCAGCAGCAGACCGGTGCCGACGCAGTTGACGACGGCGCCGACCACCAGGAGCGGCAGCCCGTCGGCGAGGCCCATGATCAGGAACCCGGCGGCGCAGAGCGCGAAGAGCGCGGGCAGGTGGTGCCGCAGCCGCTGGGGGACGCGGGTGAAGAGGACGGAGCCGAGGACGGTGGCCGCGCTGGCACCGGCGGTGACGGCGCCGATGACGCCGGTGGACTCGACGCCCACGTCGTCGAGGAGGTAGGCCATCTCCACCGGCACGGTGTAGAAGACGGCGGCGCCGAAGACGGTGATCAGGCAGACCCCGGCCATCCGGCGGATCGGGAAGGGCCGCCGTACGGCCTCCGGCTCCCCGGGCGCCTCCCCGTGCGGGGAGCTCGGGGCCGGCAGGGCGCGGGCCATGACCGGGGCGATGAGCAGGCCGACCGCGTACAGCCAGAACGGGGCGCGCCAGTCGGCCGCGCCGAGCGCGCCGCCGACGACGAAGAAGAGGGTCGCGGAGATCGCGGCGCACATGGTCTGGAGGGCGAGGTAGCGGTCGCGGAGCTCGCCGCTGTAGTAGTCGCCGATGAGCGTGGTGCAGGCGGTCATGATGGCCGCCTCGGTGATGCCGACGAGAACGCGGCTGGCGATGATGGCGGGGAGCGAGTCCAGCCACAGCGGCGCGGTCCCGAACACCGCGTAGAGCGCGGTGGCGGCTATGAGCAGCCGCTTACGGCCGAGCCGGTCGACGATCACACCGGCGAAGGGCGCGAGCAGGGCGAGGGAGAGCGCCGGGATCGTCAGCATGACGGGGACCAGCGCCTCGCTGCCCGGCACGTGCGCGAAGTGGTCCTGGATGCGGGGCAGCACGGGGGCGAGGAGCACCGCGCCGAGGACGGGCAGGCAGCTGCCCACCATGAGGAGGACGGCCGGGAGGCGCCCGGCGGGGGCGGTGCCCCGGTGCGGGGACGAGACGGCGGACGATGCGGACATGCGGGACTCCGAAGCACGGGGACGGGGACGGCGGCACCCCGGTCGGGGGCGGCCGGCCCGTGCCGGTGGGCGTCGGGGCCGGGAGCGGACGCGGTCTCGACCGTGGGCGCCCGTGGAGGCGATGCCCGCCCCGGGGGTCGTCAGGGTTCGCGATGGGCATGATCCACTGGAGGATGATAACCGGCCAAGCCCTTACGGGAAGGGCCGATCGCCCACGAGTTCGAAAAGCCGTCAGATGGTCACCCCGGGGCCACTTCACCGGCCTGTACACCGGATCGCGCGCCGGATCTCACACCGAGGGCCTCCCCGGGGAGTGGCCGATTCGGTACGCCGCCGTCCCGGAGCGCACGGAAGGGGCGAGAGGGCGCCGTATGCCCCGGATGCCCGTTCCGCCGCACGGAGGCGCACACTGGCAGGAGGGAGCGGGAAGCCGGTCCCGCCCACGCGTGGGAAGAGGGTGCGCGCATGACCAGGACCCGGCCGTCGTCCCGCTCGCGCTACGCCCCCGACCGGGGACTCGCGGCCCGCATGGCGACGACGATGTTCCTGATCGGGCTGCTGTACGTGGTCTTCGTCGGCGTCCTGCTGGTGCTGCTGCGCGGTTCCTGGCCCGTCATCCTGCTGATCGCGGGCGCGCTGTTCGTCGGGCAGTTCTGGTTCAGCGACCGGATCGCCGCACTGGGGATGGGCGCGCGCGAGGTGTCCCGCGAGCAGGCGCCGGAGCTGCACGGCACCGTGGACCGGATCTGCGCGCTGGCCGACATGCCGAAACCGAAGGTGGCGATCGCCGAGAGCGACGTGCCGAACGCCTTCGCCACCGGCCGGGGCGAGCGGACCGCGCTGGTCTGCGTCACCACCGGACTGCTGCGGCGGCTGGAACCGGACGAGCTGGAGGGCGTCCTCGCGCACGAGATGGCGCACGTGGCGCACCGGGACGTCGCGGTCATGACCATCGCCTCCTTCCTCGGCGTCCTCGCCGGGCTGATGACGCGGGTCGTGCTCTACAGCGGCCTCGGGCGCAGCCGGGACAGCACGATGGGCGCCGCCGTGATCCTCGTCCCCGTCGTCAGCGCCGCCGTCTACATCGTCAGCTTCCTCCTCACCCGGGTGCTGTCCCGCTACCGCGAACTGGCCGCCGACCGCGCCGCCGCGCTCCTCACCGGCCGCCCGTCGACGCTGGCCGCCGCGCTCACCAAGGTGAGCGGCGAGATGGCCCGGATCCCGGGGAAGGACCTGCGCAAGGCGGAGCCGTACAACGCCTTCTGGTTCGCCCCCGCCTTCTCCTCCAAGGAGAGCCTGGGCCGGCTGCTCTCCACCCACCCCACCCTGGAACAGCGCCTCGACCAGCTCGCGCGGATCTCGGCGCGGCTCGGCGAGGAGTGACGGCATGGGCCTCCTCGACAGCATCCTGGGGCGCAGCCGCCCGGTGCGGCCCGACCTGGACCGCCTCTTCGGCCTCCCGGCCGCCGCGCTCACCCTCCAGGCGGGCACGGGCCTCACCCCGGCGGGGACGGGCTCGGTGTGCTTCGCGGCGGTGGAGGGCGGCGCCTTCGCGCGCCTGAAGGAGGAGATACGGGACCTCCTCGGCACCGGGGCGGCCCCGGGCCCGCCTCCCGTGGCGTACGTCCCGGACGCGTACGGCTACACCTGGATCACCGTCCGGCGCCCCGCCGACGACCTGATCACTCTGGTCAACGACCTGCACGCGGTGAACTCGCTCCTGGAGGAGGCCGGCTTCGGCCCGAACCTGCTCTGCTCCCTGACCGCTTTCCGGGACCCGGAGACGGGGACGGAGCTGGGAGCGGAGGCAGGAGCGGGAACGGGCACGGGGGCAGAGGCGGGGGCGGGGGCTCGTGAGCTCGCCCTCGTGTACCTCTACAAGCGCGGCACCTTCTACCCCTTCGCCCCGCTCTCGGACCGTGCCGAGACCCGTGACGGCGCCCTCGAACTCCAGGTGCGGGGCCTCCTCGCGGACGACCTCGCGATGGAACCGGACCTGGAGCGCTGGTTCCCGGTCTGGGACGCGCCGGGCCTCCGTCCGGACAGCGGCGCATGATCGCATACGGACAGTGACACCGCAGCTTTTGGCGAACCCTCGCCAGACCTTTCCCGGGAAACTGCCACGAAGAATCGTTTCACTCTCCCGATCACTCAACCCACCAGGAATTATGCGAAGTTGAGATGATCTCCGGTGGTGAGCCAGGGGCGCGCGGGGAGCGCGGAACGAGCGCCCGCTGCACCGCGCGCCGGGGGGCAACCGGTTGCTGTCCGTAATCTCGTGGCTCCATACTGGTGATCACGCCCCCGTTCGCGCCATGGCTGGGAGCGCTCTCATCCACCCCCTCGCCCCTCCCCCCGTGCTCCCGCACGCTCCCGCGTTCTCGTCCTGCCCGTGAGAACCCGTGAAGCCCATGAAGACCCGTGAAGCCCGTCATGCCTGCGAAGGAGGAACGACATGCCCCGGCCATCCGCGCGAGACGCGCTCACCGTCGCCGTGCAGCCGGCCCTGCTGCTCGCCACCGGCACCGTCTTCGCCCTCACCCAGTGGCGCGGCTGGGACCCGGGCACGGCCGTCTTCCTCTTCCAGTTCACGGTGCTCGGCCTCCTCGTGGGGCTGGAGTTCCTGATCCCGTACGACCCCGCGTGGCGGCCGAACCGGCGGGAGTGGGGGTACTACGCCGTCTACTACGTCCTCACCGCCACCGGCGGCGCGCTCGGGCAGAACCTGGTGATGCTCGGCGTCGGCGCGCTGGCCGACCCCCGGCCGCTCTTCCCCCTGTGGGCCGAGATCCCGCTGGCGCTGCTGGTCGGCTCGCTCGCCAGCTACGCGGTGCACCGGGCCGGCCACACCTACCCCTGGCTGTGGCGGCTGCACGGCGTGCACCACGTCCCGGAGAAGGTCAACGTCGCCAACAACGGCGTCAACCACGTGGCCGACGTGCTCATCTCCCAGGGGTTCGTCCAGCTCGCCCTCGCGCTGATCGGCTTCTCCGAGCGCGCGGTGTTCGCCGTGGGCCTCTTCGTCGTGGCCCAGGGGTACTTCGTGCACGCCGACATCCGCGTCCGGCTCGGGCCCCTCAACCACGTCCTCGCCGGTCCCGAACAGCACCGGCTGCACCACAGCACGGACCTGTCCGAGGCCGGCCACTACAGCTCCGACCTGTCCCTGTGGGACAGGGTCTTCGGCACCTTCACCTGGCGTCCCGGCCGCGAACCGGCGGCGGTCGGCCTGACCGACCCCCGCTCCTTCCCGGCCACCGGGCGCATCCTCACCACCCTCGTCCACCCCTGGCGCCGCTCCGCCGGGTGACCGGACCCCCGCTCCCCGCTCCCCGTTTCCCCTTTCCCCTCTCTCCCCTCCCGCTCTCGTCCGTACGGCGCGCGCCCGCTCACGCGCGCCTGCTCCGCGGCCCTCAAGGAAGGCTCATGTCCACACACGCCCGCACGTCCCCGCCGTCCCCGCCGTCCACTTCCCCCGCACCTCCCGAGAAGGTCGCCGTCATCGGCATCGGCTGCCGCTTCCCCGGCGGAGCCAACGACCACCGTTCCTTCTGGCGCAACCTGGTCGACGGGAAGGACTGCATCACCCCCACCCCGGCCGACCGGTACGACGTGGCGAGCCTGGGCAGCGGCGACAAGGCCAAACCGGGCCGGCTGGTGGGCGGGCGCGGGGGCTACATCGACGGGTTCGACGAGTTCGACCCGGCGTTCTTCGGCATCAGCCCCCGCGAGGCGCACGCCATGGACCCCCAGCAGCGCAAGCTCCTGGAGGTCGCCTGGGAGGCCCTGGAGGACGGCGGGCAGAAACCTGCCGAGCTGGCCGGGCGGGACGTGGGCGTCTTCGTCGGGGCCTTCACCCTCGACTACAAGATCCTCCAGTTCGCCGACCTCCGCTTCGACACCCTCGAAGCCCACACGGCGACCGGCACCATGATGACGATGGTGTCGAACCGGCTCTCGCACTGCTTCGACTTCCGCGGCCCGAGCCTCTCCATCGACTCCGCGTGCAGTTCCTCCCTCGTCGCCGTCCACCTCGCCTGCGACAGCCTCCGCCGCGGGGAGAGCTCGCTGGCCCTGGCCGGCGGCACCCTGCTGCACCTCACCCCGCAGTACACGATCGCCGAGACCAAGGGCGGCTTCCTCTCGCCGCAGGGCCGCTCCCGGACCTTCGACGCGGGCGCCGACGGCTACGTGCGGGCCGAGGGCGTGGGCATCGTGGTCCTCAAGCTCCTCTCCGAGGCGCTGCGCGACGGCGACCCGATCCACGCCGTCGTCACCGAGACCGGGGTCAACCAGGACGGCCGGACCAACGGCATCACCGTGCCCAGCGCCGAGGCGCAGACCGCGCTCATCGAGCAGGTCTGCGCCCGCGCCGGAATCACCCCGGGCAGCCTCCAGTACGTGGAGGCGCACGGCACCTCCACCCCGGTGGGCGACCCCATCGAGGCCAACGCCCTGGCGACCGCCCTGGCCGTCGGCCGCGAGCCCGGCGCCCGGTGCTACGTCGGCTCCGTCAAGACGAACATCGGGCACACCGAGTCCGCCGCCGGCATCGCCGGCCTCATCAAGGCGGCGCTCAGCCTCGAACACCGGCTGATCCCGCCCCACATCAACCTGGAGCGGATCAACCCGGCGATCGACCTGGACGCCGCGCCCTTCGAGATCCCGGACCGGCCCACGCCCTGGCCCGCGCACGAGGGCCCCGCCCGCGCCGGCGTCAACTCCTTCGGCTTCGGCGGCACCAACGCGCACGTGCTCCTGGAGGAGGCCCCCGCGCGCCCCGCCGAAACCTCTCCGGAGCCCGCACGGGTGCCCGCGCCGGAGTCCGTGCCGGAGGAGCCCGCCGCCGCCGACGGCCTCCCGTTCCGGGTGCTCCCGCTCAGCGCCCACGACGCCGCGGTCCTCCCCGCTCTCGCCGACGCCGTCCGCGCGGAACTGGCCCCCGGCGCCCCCTCCCCCGTCGCCCCGGCCGACCTCGCGTACTCGCTCGCCCGCCACCGGCAGCACCACGACGCCCGCCTCTCCGTCGTGTACGGGTCCGCCGCCGACCTCGACGAGGCGCTGGCCGCGTGCGCCCGGGGCGAGGAGCACCCCCGCGTCCTGTCCGGCAGGCGCCGCGAGGGGCAGCGGGCCGAACCCGCCTGGGTCTTCACCGGCATGGGACCGCAGTGGTGGGCCATGGGCCGCGAGCTGTTCGCGGCCTCGCCCGTCTACCGGCGGGCCGTGGAGGCTGTCGACCGGGAGATCACCGCCCAGGCCGGCTGGTCGCTGACCACCGAGCTGAACGCCCCCGAGGAGACCTCCCGGATGGCGGAGACCTGGCTCGCCCAGCCCGCCAACTTCGCCGTGCAGGTGGGCCTTTCCGCCCTCTGGCACGCCCACGGGGTGCACCCCTCCGCGATCGTCGGGCACAGCACCGGCGAGATCGCCGCCTTCCACGAGGCCGGGGTCTACGACCTGCGGGACGCGGTGCGGATCGTCCTGGCGCGCAGCCGCCTCCAGCAGCGGCTGGCGGGCACCGGCACCATGCTGGCCGTCGGGCTGCCCGAGGCCGAAGCGGTGCGGCGCGCCGCGCCCTTCGGCGACCGGCTCTCCGTGGCCGCCGTGAACAGCCCCGGCGCCCTGACCCTGGCCGGGGAGCGGGAGGCGCTCGCCGCGTACGCCGAGGCGGCCCGCGCGGACGGCGTGTTCGTCCGCTTCCTCGACGTGGAGGTGCCGTACCACAGCGCCGTCATGGAGGAGATCCGGGACGAGCTGCTGGCGGAGCTGGCCGGGATCGAGCCCCGGCCCGCCCGGCTGCCCCTGTACCTCACCGGGCGGGAGGGCCGCGCCGAAGGGCCCGAGCTGGACGCGGCGTACTGGTGGGGCAACGTCCGCGACACCGTGCGGTTCCGGGCGGCCGCCGACGCCCTCCTCGACGACGGGCACCGCACCTTCCTGGAGATCGGCCCCCACCCGGTCCTCGGCCACTCCCTCAAGGAGTGCGCCGCCGCCCGGACCGACGGGCCCGTGAGCGTCACCGCGCTGCCGTCGCTGCGCCGCGCCGAGGACGAGGCCCTGCGCTTCACCACCTCGCTCGCCGCGCTGTACGCGCACGGCTGCGCCGTGGACTGGACGGCGCTCCACCCGGGCGGGCGCCGGGTGCCGCCGCCCCGCTACCCGTGGAAGCGGGACCGGTACTGGACCGAGCCCGCGCCCGTCGCCCAGGTGCGGCTCGGCCGGACCGACCATCCGCTCCTCGGCCGCCGCCTCGCCACGGCGGAGCCCGCCTGGGAGGTCGCGCTCGACGTGGAGACCGCCCCCTACCTCGCCGACCACCGCATCCAGGGACAGGCCCTCTTCCCCGGCGCCGGATACGTCGAGATGGCGTACCAGGCGCTCCGGGCGCTGACCGGGGGCACGGACGCGGAGCTGGGGGACATCGAGCTGCGCAAGGCGCTGTTCCTGCCCGAGGACGCCGCCCGCTCCGTGCAGGTGACGCTCTCCGCGCGGACCTCGGCCTTCACCGTGGCCACCGACGGCGACACCCCCACCGTGCACGCCCTCGGCGTGGTGCGCGCCGGGCCGCCCGCCGACCGGCCTGCACCGCTCGACCCGGAGGCCGTCCGGGCGCGGGCCGGCCGGCACCTCGACGCGGCCGGCTGCTACCGCGCGCTGGGCGCCCTCGGATACGACTACGGCCCTGCGTTCCGGGGCATCGCGGAGGTCTGGCGGACCTCCGGCGAGGCCCTGGCCCTGATCCGCCCGACCGTGGACGGCGCCGCCGGCCACCACGTCCACCCGACGCTCCTCGACGCCTGCTTCCAGGCCCTCCTGGTGGCCGGCCTCCCCGACCCGGCGGACGGCCCCGGGAGCGGCGGGATGCTGCTGCCGCTCACCATCGAGGCGGTGCGCACCGTCCCGGTGGGCGACCGACCGCTGTGGGCGCACGCCACCGTCACCCGCCGCGCGGACGACGAACTCGTCGGCGACATCGCCCTCTACGCGGAGGACGGCGAGCCGCTGGGCCACGTGCGCGGCTTCCGCGCCGCCGACGTGGAGCAGGTCTCCTCGACGGTCGCGGTCTCCACCATCGACGGCTGGCTCGCCGAACTCGCCTGGACGGAGGCGCCCCTGGAGGAGGGTGCCGACGCCGCACGGGGCGACTGGCTGCTGTTCGCCGACCGGCCGGGCGGGGTGGCGGACCGGCTGGCCGCGCTCGCGGCGGCGGACGGCGCCCGCTGCCACCTGGTCCGGCCCGGCGACCGCTACGCCTTCGACCCGGCCGGGCAAGACTCCCGGGTGGTCCCGGGCGACGCCGGGGACCTGCGCCGGCTGCTGGCCGACCTGGCCGGGGCCGACCCGGACCGGCCCGCGCCGGACACCGTCGTCCACCTGTGGAACCTGGACCTGCCCGCCCTGGAGGACGCCCGGCGCGAAGAGCTCGACGCACACGCCACGCGGGGCGCCTACTCGGTGATCGCCCTGGCCCAGGCGCTCCAGGACGATCCCCGGCAGGAGGCCGCGCCCGCCGTGCTGCACCTGGTCACCCGGGGCGCCCAGGCGGCCGTCCCCGGCGAGCCGGTGGCACCGCTCGGCGCACCCGCCTGGGGCGTCGGCCGGGTCCTGCGGCACCACGAACTGACCGCCCACCGGGGCAAACTCGTCGACCTGCCGCTCCGGCCGGCCACGCGGACGGCCCCGGGCGCGGACACGGACACGGAGGCCGACGCCGGGGCACTGTTCCGCGAGCTGCTCGCCCCGGACGCCCCCGGCCTCCCGCAGGACGAGGTGGCGCTGCGCGACGGGCGGCGCCTCGTCAGCTCCCTCGTCCGCCCCGAGGGCCTCACCCGGCCCTTCCCGCCCCGGCTCCGCCCGGACGGCGCGTACCTGGTCACCGGGGCCTTCGGCGCCCTGGGGCGGCTGCTGTGCCGCTATCTCGTCGAGCGGGGCGCCCGGCACCTGATCCTCGTCGGCCGCACCCCGCTCCCCGACCGGTCCGGCTGGCGCGCGCTCGCCCCGGACTCCCCGGCGGCCGGCGCGGTGGGCTTCGTCAAGGAGCTGGAGGCCCTGGGCGCCCACCCCGTCCACGCCGCCCTCGACGTCTCCGACGAGGAGGCGCTCACCCGCTGGCTGGCCGCCCGCCGGGACCGGGACGCGCCCCCCGTGCGGGGCGTCTTCCACCTCGCCGGCCACGTGCGGGACACGCCCGTCCGGGCCATGGACCGGGCCGCCTTCGGCGCCGTCCTCGACCCGAAGGCGGCGGGAGCCTGGCTCCTCCACCACCACCTGCGCGACGAGCCGCTGGACCACTTCGTCCTCTTCGCGTCCGTCGCCTCCCTGCTCACCACCACGGGCCAGACGAACTACGCGGCGGGCAACGCCTTCCTCGACGCGCTGGCGCACCACCGCAGGGCCCTGGGGCTGCCCGCGCTGAGCCTGGACTGGGGCCCGTGGGCGACCGGCATGATCGAGGAGCTGAGCCTGGTCGAGCACTACCGCGCGGTCCGGGGCATGAGCTCGCTCTCCCCGACGGCCGGCACCGCCGTCCTGGAGCGGGTCCTGGGCCAGGACCGGGCCCAACTGCTGATCGCCACCGTCGTCGACTGGCCGACCTTCCTCGCCTGGTACCCGTCGCCGCCGCCACTCGTCCGGGGCCTGGCCGCCGAGGCCGAGGAGGCCGCGGACCCGGCGGCCGGGGGCGGGGAGCGGGGCGGCTACCTGGACCGGTTCCGCGCCGCCGCGGACGAGGAGGAGCGCACCGCGCTGGTCTCCGGGGTGCTGACCGGCTGCGCGGCGGCGGTGCTGCGGACCGGCGCGGACCGGCTCGACCCGGAGGCGGGCCTCGGCGCGCACGGCCTCGACTCGCTCCTCGCCATGGAGCTGCGGGCCCGGCTCCAGGCGGCGACCGGGGTCGCGCTGCCGGTCGTGGCGCTGCTGAGCGGGACCCCGCTGCGCGAGCTGGCCGCGCAGCTGGGCGAGGCGACCCGGGAGCTGGCCGCGCGGGCGGCGGGCCCCGGGACCGGGGCGGAGGTGGAGGTGTACGAGGACGCGTCCCGGCATCCGCTGACGCAGAACCAGAAGGCCCTGTGGTTCCTGAAGCAGCTCCACCCGGACGGCTTCGCTTACAACATCGGCGGCGCGGTGGAGGTGCGCACCGCGATCGATCCGGAGCTGATGGCCGCCGCCGTGCGGACCCTGGTGGCCCGGCATCCGGTGCTGCGGGCCAACTTCGTCATGGAGGACGGCCGGCCGGTCCAGGTGGTCTCCGAGGACGTGGAGCCCGACCTGCGGGTCTTCGACGTCGAGGGCCGGGAGTGGGAGGAGATCCGCGCCCTGATCGTGGAGGAGTACCGCAGGCCGTACGACCTGGCGCGGGACCGGCTGATGCGGTTCCGGCTGTTCCGGCGCGGGCCGGACCGCTGGGTGCTGATGAAGGCGGTGCACCACATCGTCTCGGACGCGATCTCCACCTTCACCTTCATCGAGGAGCTGCTCGCCCTCTACGAGGGGATGCGCGCGGGCCGTCCGGTGGAGCTGCCGCCGGTGCGGGGCCGGTACGTCGACTTCCTGAACCGGCAGAACCTCTTCCTGGCCTCGCCGGAGGCGGACCGGATGCTGGAGTACTGGCGCGGCGCGCTGCCCGCCGAGGTGCCGCCGCTGGCGCTGCCGACCGACGGCCCCCGGCCCGCCGTGCAGAGCCACAACGGGGCCTCGGAGTTCTTCGTCCTGGACGAGGAGCTGAGCGCCCGGGTGCACGCCCTGGCCCGTGAGCACGACGTGACCGTCTTCATGGTGCTGCTGTCGGCGTACTACCTGCTGCTGCACCGGTACTCCGGCCAGGACGACCTGGTCGTCGGCAGTCCGGTGACCGGCCGCACCGACGGGGACCTGGCGTCGGTGTACGGCTACTTCGTCAATCCGCTGCCGCTGTACGCGAGTCTGGCGGGCGACCCGACCGTGGCCGAGCTGCTGGCGCAGGTGCGGGGGACGGTCCTCGGGGGGATCGACCACCAGGAGTACCCCTTCGTGCTGCTGGTGGAGAAGCTGGGCCTCCAGCACGACCCGAGCCGGTCGGCCGTCTTCCAGGCGATGTTCATCCTGCTCGCCCACAAGGTGTCCTCGCAGCAGTACGGATACCACCTCGACTACATCGAACTACCGGAGGAGGAGGGCCAGTTCGACCTGACGCTGTCGGCGTACGAGGACGAGTCCGAGCACCGCTTCCACTGCGTCCTGAAGTACAACACCGACCTGTTCCGGCCGGAGACCGCCGCACGGCTGGCCCGGCACTACCGCAACCTGCTGGACGCGCTGACCCGCGCTCCGGGCGCCGGTCCGGTGGCGGATCTGGAGCTGCTCGGCGAGGAGGAGCGGCACGAGCTGCTGCACGGGCCGGCCGCCCGGGGCCCGGTGCTGGCGCCGGAGCCGCCGGTGCACGAGCTGTTCGCGCGGGCGGCGGCCCGCACCCCCGGGGCGGTCGCGGTGACCGTCCCGGCCCCGGCGGAGGGCGGCGACGCCCGGCGGCTGACCTACGCGGAGCTGGAGCGGGCCTCGGCCGTGCTGGCCGGGCGGCTGCGGGCCCGGGGCGCGGGCGGCGGCGTCGTCGCGGTGTGCCTGCCGAAGTCGCCGGAGCTGATCGTCGCGCTGCTCGCCGTGCTGCGGGCGGGGGCGGCCTATCTGCCCCTCGACCCGGACCATCCGGCGGAGCGGCTGGCCTTCATGGCGGGCAACGCGTCGGCGCGCCTGGTCCTCACCGACCCGGCGGGCGCGGAGCGCCTCGACGTGCCGGGGGCGGTGTTCCTCACCGACGTCCTGGCCGGGGAGGCCGGCGTACCGGCCGCGTCGGGCGAGGAGTCCGGCGTACCGGCCGGCGGCGGGGACGTGCCGGTGGCGGCGGAGGATCTCGCGTACGTCGTCCACACCTCCGGTTCGACGGGCCGGCCGAAGGCCGTCGAGGTGTCCCACGGGGCCCTCTCGGCGCTGTGCGCGGCCTGGCGGGAGGAGTACGGCCCGGACGGGGAGCCGGGCGTCCACCTCCAGATGGCCGGGGTGTCCTTCGACGTGTTCACCGGCGACCTGGTGCGGGCCCTGACCTCGGGCGGCCGGCTGGTCCTCGCCGACCGGGACCTCCTGCTCGACCCGGCCCGGCTGTACGGGGTGATGGCCGCGGAGGGGGTCGACCGCGCCGAGTTCGTGCCCGCCGTGGCGCGCGCCCTGATGGCGCACTGCGAGGAGGGCGGCCACCGGCTGGACTTCATGCGGCTGGTGATCGTCGGCTCCGACACGTGGAAGGTCGCCGAGTACGACCGGCTGCGTGGGCTCTGCGCGCCGGACGCCCGGGTGGTCAACTCGTACGGGCTGACCGAGGCCACCGTGGACAGCGCCTGCTTCGACGGCCCCACCACCGGTCTCGATCCGAACGGCGCGGTCCCCGTCGGCGCCCCGCTGCCCAACTGCGTACTGCACGTCCTCGACGCCCGGATGCGGCCCGTGCCGCCGGGGGTGACCGGGGAGCTGTGGGCCGGCGGTGCCGGGCTCGCCCGGGGGTACGCGGGCGATCCGGAGCAGACCGGGCGGCGGTTCCTGACCCTCGCGCTCGACCCGGGGCCCGGGGCCGTTCCCGAGCGGCTGTACCGCACCGGGGACCTGGCGCGGCGGGACGCCGGGGGCCGGCTCCACCTGCTGGGCCGGGCCGACGCCCAGATCAAGCTGCGCGGCCACCGGATCGAGCCGGGGGAGATCGAGTCGCTGCTCACCGCGCTCCCGGAGGTCGCCGAGGCGTACGCCCTGGTGCGGACCGATCCCGGCGGGGAGCCCGCGCTCTGCGCCTACGTGGTCCCGGCGGCCGGGGCCGAGCCCGATCCGCGGGTGCTGCGCCGCCACCTGGCCGCCCATCTGCCCACGTACCTGATCCCGTCCTTCCTGGAGACGGTGGGGGCACTGCCCCTGACGCCGAACGGGAAGGTGGACCCGAAGGCGCTGCCGGCGCCGCGCGCCCAGGCGGTGCGGGAGGACCACGAGCCTCCCGTCACGCTCTACGAGGAGCGGGTGGCGGCGCACTGGAGGGAGGTGATCGGGCTCGACCGGGTCGGCCTGCACAGCGACTTCTTCGAGTCGGGCGGCAGTTCCATCACCCTCATCGCGCTGATCCACCGGCTCCAGAAGGAGTTCGGCATCGCGATCCCGGTGGGCCTGCTGTTCAAGGTGACGACCCTGCACGGGATGGCCAGGACCGTCGAGTCGATCGTCACCGGCCGGGTCTCGGGGAACCTGTCCCACCTGTCCTTCAACACGGGCGAGGGGCCGCTGCTGTTCTGCTTCCCGCCCGCGGGCGGGCACGGCCTGGTCTACCGCCACTTCGCCGCGCACCTGCGGCCGTACGAGCTGATCGCCTTCAACCACGTGGACGGGGACAAGGGGGTGCGGTACGCCGACCTGGTGGAGTCGCTCCGGCCCGAGGGGCCCTGCCTGCTGCTGGGCTACTCGCTCGGCGGCAACCTGGCCTTCGAGGTGGCCAAGCGCCTGGAGGAGCGGGGCCGGGAGGTCGCCCACGTCGTGATCATGGACTCGTACCGGATCGAGGAGGAGTACGGCATCTCCGACGAGCACGCCGAGGCGTTCGAGCACGAGCTGCGGGACCACCTGCGGCGCCACACCCACTCCGAGACCGTCACCGCGCAGACCCTCGAACAGGCCAGGGACTACCTGGAGTACTGCGGGCGGACCCCGAACCACGGCGCGGTCGCCGCTCCGGTGACGGTGATCGCCGACGAGGCGAAGGCGGCGCTGTACGGGGCGGGCCGGCGGGGCAGCTGGCACACCGCCTCCACCGGCCTCAGCCGGGTGGTGCGCGGGGCGGGCCTGCACGCGGAGATGCTCGACGAGAAGCCCGCCGGGCGGAACGCGGCACTGGTGCGCTCCGCCCTCACCGACGAGGCCCTCACCGGCGGAGCGTTCACCGGCGGAACGGCCTCCGGCGAAGCGGCTGTCCACGGAACGAGCACGGACGGAGCGGCCGATGACGCGTGACGACAGGCCCGTGTGGGAGGACCGGGGGCCGTGGCGGCCCGGGGGCCGCACGCCGGGTGAGGCGCCCCGGGTGATCGTGATCGGCGCGGGCATCGGCGGCCTGTCCACCGGCTGCTACGCGCAGATGAGCGGCGCGGAGACGCGGATCTTCGAGCGGCACGTGCTGCCCGGCGGCTGCTGCACGGCGTGGGCGCGGCAGGACTACGTCTTCGACTACTGCATCGAGTGGCTGACCGGCACCGGGCGGAACAACGACGCCAGCCGGGTCTGGCGGGAGCTGGGCGCGCTGGACGGCAAGACGATCGCCAACTTCGAGATGTTCAACACCGTCACCGACGAGACGGGCCGCTCGGTCACCTTCTACAACGACCCGGACCGGCTGGAGGCGCACCTCCTGGAGCTGTCGCCCGGCGACGCGCGGCCGATCCGGGCGTTCTGCCGGGACCTGCGGCGCTTCACCCGGATCAACCTCTACCCGTTCCTGACGCCGCCGCCGCTCCAGTCGGCCGGCGAGAAGCTGGCCGCGCTGCGGGCCGTGCTGCCCTCCTTCGCGCTGCTGTGGCGGACGGCGGTGACCCGCATGGAGTCGTTCTGCGAGCGGTTCGAGGATCCGCTGCTGCGGCGGGCGTTCCCGTTCATCTTCTTCCAGGACCACGAGGTCTTCCCGCTGCTGCCGTACCTGTTCAACATGGCGAGCGCCTACCACCTCAACGCCGGTTTCCCGCAGGGCGGTTCGCTGGGGCTGGCGCGTTCGGTGGAGGAGCGCTACACGGCGCTCGGCGGGCGGGTCGACTACCGGGCGCGGGTGGAGCGGATCCTGGTGGAGAACGACCGGGCGGTCGGGGTGGAACTGCGGGGCGGCGAGCGGCACTTCGCCGACCACGTGGTCTCGGCCTGCGACGGCGTCACCACCATCGAGCGGCTGCTCGGCGGCCGCTACAGCAGCCCGAAGATCGACAAGCTGTTCAAGGAGATGATGACGACCGGCCCGGACGTGCTGTACCCGGGGGTGGTGTCGGTCTTCGTCGGGCTGGACGGCGAGCTCGATCCGGCGGCCCGGCACAGCACCACGTACCTGCTCTCCGACGAGGACAGCGCGGCGCTGCCGGGCGTCCTCCAGAAGAGCCTGGTGGTGCAGATGCGGTCGCGGTACTCCGACGGCTTCGCGCCGCCGGGCAAGTCGGTGGTCCACTGCACCTACTTCAGCGACTACGAGTCGTGGAAGAAGCTGCGGACCACCGACCGGAAGGCGTACTGGGCCCGCAAGCAGGAGGCGGCCGACTTCGTCCGGGCGTTCCTGGAGCGGCACCATCCGGGGATCGGCGCGTCCATCGAGGTGGTGGACGTGGCGTCGCCGACGACCACGGAGCGGTACACCGGCGTGCGGGGCGGCAGCATCCTCGGCTGGAAGTCCTTCACGCCGGCCGACGACGTGATCACCGGCCTGATCAACAAGGACCGGATGCGGCTGCCGGGGCTGGACGGCTTCTCCCTGGCCGGGCAGTGGTTCGGCGGCGGGAGCCTGATCCGGGCCGCCGCGAGCGGCCGGTTCGTCACCCAGTACCTGTGCCGGGAGCTGGGCCTGGACTTCCGGGCCTGGGAGAGCGGCGGCACGGTCCCCTGGCATCCGGACCGGCTCGGCCGGCTGCCCCAGCTCGAATCCCGCAGGGTGAGGTGACGGTCGGGTGACCGCGACGACGGCACGCAGGAAAAGCATGATCATCATCGGGGGCGGGCTCGGCGGGCTCTCCACCGGTGCGTACGGGCAGATGAACGGCTACCGCACCCGGATCTTCGAGATGCACGAGATCCCGGGCGGCTGCTGCACCGGCTGGGGGCGGGGCGAGTACACCTTCGACGCCTGTATCAGCTGGCTCCTCGGCAACGGGCCGGGCAACGAGATGCACCAGATCTGGCTCGAACTCGGGGCGCTCCAGGGCAAGGAGATGCGCCACTTCGACGTCTTCAACACGGTGCGCGGCCAGGACGGGCGGACCGTCTACTTCTACTGCGACCCGGACCGGCTGGAGCGGCACCTGCTGTCGCTCTCCCCGGCCGACGCGCGGACGATCCGGAGCTTCTGCGCGGGGCTGCGCAAGTTCATCGCCTGCCTGCCCTCGTACCCCTTCCTGAAGCCGGTGGGGCTGATGGGGCGCCGGGAGCGGTGGCGGATGCTGGCCGGCTTCCTGCCGTACTTCAACCTCTTCCGCACCTCGATGTCCGTGCTGATGACGGAGTACTCGACCCGCTTCAAGGACCCGCTGCTGCGGGACGCCTTCAACTACATCCTGTACGAGAGGCACCCCGGCTTCCCGGTGCTGCCGTTCTACTTCCAGATGGCCGCGCAGGCGCACCGCTCGGCCGGGGTGCCGGAGGGCGGCTCGCTGGGCCTGGCGCGCTCGATCGAGCAGCGCTACCTGCGGCTCGGCGGCGACATCACGTACAACGCGCGGGTCGAGGAGATCCTCGTCAAGGACGACCGGGCCGTCGGCGTGCGGCTGTCGAACGGGGAGGAGCACCACGCGGACATCGTCGTGTCGGCCTGCGACGGCCCGGCGACGCTCCTCGGTCTGCTCGACGGGCGCTACCTGGAGGGCGAGTACGCCACCCTGTACCGGGAGACGCTGCACCGGCCGGGCATGGTCTTCCCCGGCTACACGAGCGTCTTCCTGGGGCTGCGGCGGCCCTTCCCGGACGCCGATCCGACCACCACCCACCTGCTCGACGAGGAGACGGCGTCCCGGCTGACCGGCATCCGGCACCCCAGTCTCAACGTACAGTTCCGCAACCGCTTCTATCCGGAGCTGTCGCCCGAGGGCACCGGCGTCGTGTACGCCACGTACTTCTCCGACACGGCGCCCTGGCGGGAGCTGGCGGAGGGGCCGGAGCGGCTGAGCCGGGTCCGCCGGGGCACGGAGCTGCACACCCTCCCGGTCAAGCGCGGCAAGCCGTACGTCCTCGCGAAGCGGCGGACCCTGAACGCCGTCGTCGACTACCTCGACGGGCTGTACCCCGGTCTGCGGGACGCGGTCGCGGTCCGCGACACCTGCACCCCGCTCACCCAGATCCGCTACACCGGCGCCTTCGAGGGCACCTTCCTGGGCTGGCAGCCCTTCGTGGAGAGCGGCGAGGCGATGGAGGAGCTGGTCAAGAAGAACGGGCCGGTCCTGCCCGGTCTGCGGAACTTCTACCTCTCCGGGGTGTGGGCGACCACCGGCGGCCTGATCCGCGCGGCGGCCGCCGGACGCCAGGTCATGCAGTTCATCTGCCGGGACGACGGGATCGGCTTCACCGCCTCCGTCGACACCAGCGCCCCCCTCCCGACCCACGTCGACGTGCCCGTCGGCCCGCACCGCTGAGAAAGGCGACCCCGTGTCCCTGCCCCCCGACGTCCGCACCGCACCGCCCGCCGCCGCCGACCCCGGCCAGGAGCCCCTCGCGTACCCCTTCTGGACGAGCGGCGGGCTGGGCCTGTCCGAGGGGTACGGGCCGCTGCGCGACCGGCCGCCCGTCCGCGTCCGGCTGCCGTACGGGGACGAGGCCTGGCTCGCGACCGGCTACGACGACGTGCGCGCCGTCCTGTCGGACCCCCGCTTCAGCCTCGCCGAGGCCGTCCGCCGCGACCAGCCGAGGATCGGTCCGATGCCCCGGGCCGGCGGGGGGCTCATCGCGCTCGACGCCCCCCGGCACACCCGGCTGCGCGCGCTGCTCGCGAAGGAGTTCACCGCCCGCCGGGTGGAGCCGCTGCGCGGCCGGATCCGCGAGGTCGCCGACGGGCTCCTGGACCGGATGGCGGCGGCGGGCCCGCCCGCCGACCTGGTGGAGGACCTGGCCTTCCCGCTGCCCATGACGCTGATCTGCGAGATCGTCGGGGTGCCCGAGGAGGACCGGCCGCTGCTGCGGACCTGGGCGGACGCGGTGTGCTCGGGCGGGGTGACGCCCGAGGTGGTGGGGCGGCACGCCCAGGACTTCTTCGCCCGCATGGCCGGCTGGGTGGAGGCCCGCCGCCGGGTCCCCGCCGACGACCTGATCAGCGTCCTGGTGCGGGCCGTGGACGAGGGCGCGCTGACCGGCGAGGAGCTGACGGGGCTGCTGAACGAGGTCCTCATCGGCGGCTTCGTCACCACCACCAACCAGATCGCCAACTTCTTCGCGGTCCTGCTGCTGCCCCGCGAGGCGGGCGGCGGCGGGGCGGAGCTGTGGGCGTCCCTGCGCGCCCGGCCCGAGCTGGTGCCGCGCGCGGTCGAGGAGCTGCTGCGCCTCGTCCCCCTGCTCAACGGCCTGACCCTGCCCCGGTACGCGGAGGAGGACGTGGAGCTGGGCGGGGTCCTGGTGCGGGCGGGCGAGCCGGTGGTGGTCTCCCAGGCGGCGGCCAACCACGACCCCGCCGCCTTCCCGTCGCCCGGACGGATCGTGCTCGACCGGCCGGGGACCCCGCACATCAGCTTCGGCCACGGCATCCACTACTGCCTGGGCGCCCATCTGGCCCGCCTGGAGCTGCGGACGACGCTGGAGCGGGTGGCGGACCGGCTGCCGGAGCTGCGGCTGGCCGTGCCGGAGGAGGAGCTGTGCTGGCGCTCGAAGGAGTTCTTCAGCGGCCTGCGCTCCCTGCCGGTCACCTGGTGACCGGGCCCGGGTCCGGCCGCGGGGCCGGACCCGGGGCGGGGGCTACAGGGGGGTGTTCAGGGGGATGGTGACCTGCTTGATCCAGGTGCCGGCGGCGAAGTCGCGGGCGCCGACGGTGACCCGGTCGCGGTGGACCGTGACCTGGAGGCCCTGGTTGAAGGTGCCCGGGACGGCGACCTCGCCGCCGCTGCCGTCGTCCGTGAAGCCGGTCTGGACCGCGCCGGTGTTGAGGACGTTGAAGCCCTCCAGGTTGCCGGTGCCGGGGACGACCCGGCGGACGTACCAGTCGGAGAGGGCCAGGTCCCAGTGGGTGTGGCCGCAGAAGAGGAAGACGTCGCGGTGCCGGCCGAGGATGCCGAGGAGGCGCTCGGCCTGGAGGTAGTCCCGCGCGTACAGCTTGTTGTGGCTGCCTGAGACCGTGTTGGGCAGCGGGTGGTGGGTGACGACCATGACGGGCCGTCGGCGGCGCGCCCAGTGGGCGAGCCGGTCCTCCAGCCAGGCGAACTGGGCGTCGCTCAGCCACACCTCGTCCCACAGCTTGGGGTCGTGGTAGTGCATGTACTTCTCGGTGCCGATGCTGAGCACGGGGATGCCGCCGAAGGAGTGCTCGGCGTGGACGGTGCTCCGGCCCGCGAAGCGGTAGAAGCTGCGGAAGAGGGAGTCCTCGGTGGTGCCGTTGGGCCAGGTGGCCTGCGCGAGGGTGTCGGGGTCGCGGTACTTCGGCACGTAGAACTCGTGGTTGCCGATCGCCCAGGCGACCGTCGAGGGCCGCGCGTGCTTGCGGAACTCGGCGGTCAGGGCCGCGTATTCGAAGTCGTAGCCGCGCGGGGTGAGGTCCCCGGCGACGGCGAGGCCGGCGCTGTGGGGGTTGGTGGCGCGCATGTCCTCCATGGCCACGCCCAGGTCGCGCAGGTCGCCCTGGATGTCGCTGATGACGTTGAACGTGGCGACCGGGCGGTCCGGGCGGCCGTGGCCGTGCGGGGGCGCGGCCGGGGAGGGGCCGGGGGCCGCGGCGGCGGGCGCCTGCCCCGCGGCGAGCAGGCCCGCCGCTCCGGCCGCGGCGGTGGTGGTGAGGAGGGATCGGCGATCCACGGGGTTTTCCCTTCACGTGCGGAGGCCCGCCCCCGGACGGGACGCCGGACGCGGGACCCCTTCGGTCCAGACCCGTTATGGATACGAGTTCGAACCGAACCCCCGTGGGGCGGCACGTGGCCGCCCGGTGAACACCGTCCCCGGAGTGCGGGGCCGACGGTCAGGAGGGGGAGGCGACGGGGGACGGGACCTCCTCGGGGCGCTTCGGGACCGCCAGCGGGAAGGCGAGCAGGAGCAGGAGGACCAGGGCAGACAGGCCGGCGCCGACGAGGAAGCCGGTGCCGATGGTGGTGGCTCCGAT
Source organism: Streptomyces termitum (assembly GCF_014650175.1). Classification (GTDB taxonomy): domain Bacteria; phylum Actinomycetota; class Actinomycetes; order Streptomycetales; family Streptomycetaceae; genus Streptomyces; species Streptomyces termitum. The sequence continues at coordinate 440,700 of NZ_BMUL01000004.1, read as the reverse complement.
GACCGGGCCGAGGACGAGGGGGGCGACGAACTGGCCCGTGAAGTTGGCCGTTCCGGACAGGGACATCGCCTGGCCGCGCCGGGCCGCCGGTGCCGTCTCGCCGATCATCATCGCGAGCGCGGGCACCACGACGCCGCTGCCGAGGCCGAAGACCAGGGCGGCCAGGGTGAGGAAGACCCACTGCCCGCTCAGGCCGATGAGCAGGAAGGCCAGCGCCCAGGCCACGGTGGCGGTGCGGAGCAGGTTCGCGTAGCCGAGGCGGGCCTTCATCTTGGCGTAGAAGAGGCCGATGAGGGTGCCGCCGACGGAGGTGCTGACGGTGATGAGCGCGATCAGGAAGGGTTCCTCGACGTCCACCTCGGTGAGCCGCTGGGGCAGGAAGACCGCCAGCACGTAGAGGAGGAAGGAGGCGAAGAAGGAGAAGGCGTAGAAGGCCAGGAGGTTCGGGTGGCGGCGCAGCAGATCGACGATGCCGCCGGCCTTGGCCCGGCCCTCGGCGGGCAGCCGGGGCATCACGAGGAGCGTCAGGAGGCCGACCGGGACGCCCAGCAGGTAGACGGCGAACGGGGCGTGCCAGGAGATGCCGCCGAGCGCGCCGCCGATCAGCGGCCAGACGATGCCGCCGAGGCTGAGGGCGGTGGAGCGCCAGCCGGCGACCCGGTCGCGCTCCTCGCCCTGGTAGAGCGCGAGAAGGGCCACGGTGGTGCCGATGAAGACGGCCGCCGCGCCGACGCCGAACACGAACCGGCTGATGATCAGGGCCGGGTAGGAGTCCGTGACCAGTCCGGCGCCGCCGGCGACGCCGTACAGCAGGAGTCCGCCGACGAGCGGGGCGCGCAGGCCGAAGCGGTCGACGGCCCGGCCCACGAGCGGACTGACGAGGGCGAGCGAGAGGCCGTGCGCGGTGAGGATGAGGCCGGCGCCGGTGCCGCTCACCCCGAGGTCGTCGCGGATGACGCCGACGACGGGGGCGATGACGGCGCCGGCCATCAGCGTGAGGGTGGAGGCGAGGAGCAGGACGAGCAGCATGGAGCGGTGGGGCGTGGGCGGTGCGGGGCGGGGGGCGGGGTCGGGTAAGGCCATGGCGGTTCTCCTTGGGCGGGGTTGCCGGAGGGGGCGACGCGGTGCGGTGTCGCCGTGATCGCCATCGTGCAACCTGAAGCGCGGTTCAGGTCAACCGCGGGGGTGGCGGCCTCGACGGGGGTTCGAGCCGGGCTCCAGCGTTTCTCGTCCGGCCCGTTCAGGAGTCCAGCAGGGGCTTCCACCATCCCGGGTTGTCGCGGTACCAGGCGACGACCTGCCGCAGCCCCTCGTCCAGGGGGCGGCGCGGGGCGTAGCCGAGTTCGGCGCGGATCTTGCCGTCGTCGATGGCGTAGCGCAGGTCGTGGCCCTTACGGTCCTCGACGTGGCGGACCAGCGACGGGTCGGCACCGCACAGGTCGAGCAGCCGGTCGGTCATCTCGCGGTTGGTGAGGGCGGTGGCGCCGCCGATGTTGTACGTCTCGCCGGCCCGGCCGCCGGCCAGGACGAGCTGGACGGCCCGGCAGTGGTCGTCGACGTGCAGCCACTCCCGGACGTTGCTCCCGTCGCCGTACAGCGGGACGGGCAGGCCGCGCAGCAGGTTGGTGACGAACAGCGGGATCAGCTTCTCCACGTGCTGGTGGGTGCCGTAGTTGTTGGAGCAGCGGGTGACGCGGACGTCGAGGCCGTGGGTCCGGTGGTAGGCGCGGGCCAGCAGGTCGCTGCCGGCCTTGGACGCCGAGTAGGGCGAGTTGGGCAGCAGGGGGGACTCCTCGGTCCAGGAGCCCTCGGCGATCGATCCGTACACCTCGTCGGTGGAGACGTGGACGACGGTGGGCACGCCGGTGTGCAGGCAGGCGTCGAGGACGCTCTGGGTGCCGAGCACGTTGCTGTGGACGAAGGCGACGGAGCCGTCCACGGACCGGTCGACGTGGGACTCGGCGGCGAAGTGGACGACGGCGTCGTGGCCGGGCAGCACGCGCCGCATCAGCGCCTGGTCGCAGACGTCGCCGTGGACGAAGGCCAGCCGGTCGTGGCCCATCGGCAGGTTCTCCGTGTTGCCCGCGTAGGTGAGCTTGTCGACGACGGTGACCTCCGCGTCGCCGTAGCCCTCGTAGCCGCCCGCGAGCAGGGTGCGCACGTAGTGGGAGCCGATGAATCCGGCCCCGCCCGTGACCAGGATCCTCATGCCGGTACCTCCGCCTGGGTGTGGTCTCCGATGATCAACCGATTGTGCGTGCCGCCGTCACGGGCGCGGACCTGGGCCCAGCGGCCGATCACGCAGCCGCTCAGGTCGGGGACGTCGGTGATGGTGGCGCCCTCCAGGATGATGGAGTTGCCGACACCGGCCGACTCCAGGACGCAGTCCCGGCCGACGGCCACGTCCGGGCCGATCCGGCAGTCCCGGACGACGCTGCCCGCGCCGATCACCACGGGGCCGGTGAGGTGCGAGCCGGTGACGCGGGCGCCGGGCTCGACGACCACGTGGCCCTCCACCACTGTCGTGGCGTCGACCTCGCCGGCGGCCGCGGGGGCGGCGGTGCCCAGGCGTTCCAGCAGCACCCGGTTGCACTCCAGCAGGTCGTCGATCTTGCCGGTGTCCTTCCAGTACCCGTCGTACGCGCGGGCGGTGACCGTCCGGCCGTCCTCGATGAGGTGCTGGAGGGCGTCGGTGATCTCCAGCTCGCCGCGGGCGCTGGGGGCGATGGCCCGGGTGGCGGCGTGGACCGCGGCGGTGAAGAAGTACACGCCGATGACCGCCAGGTCGCCGCGCGGTTCGGCGGGCTTCTCGACCAGGGCGCTCACCACGCCGTCGGCGCCGACCTCGGCCACGCCGTACTGCCGGGGGTCGGGGACCTTGGTGACGAGGAGCTGCGCGGCGGGGCGGACCCGGCGGAACTCGTCGGCGGCGTCCGCGATGCCCTCGGCGAGGACGTTGTCGCCGAGGTACATCACGAAGTCCTCGTCGCCGAGGAACTCCTCGGCGAGCGTGACGCAGTGGGCGAGTCCGAGCGGCGCCTCCTGACGGAGGTAGGTGATCCGCATGCCGAAGCGGGAACCGTCGCCGATCGCCTCCTCGATCTGCGCGCCGTGGCCGCCGACGACGATTCCCGTCTCCTTCACTCCGATATCGCGCAGGTTCTCCAGGCAGTGCACCAGGACGGGTCTGTTGGCCACGGGAACCAGTTGTTTCGCCATCGAGTACGTGAAGGGACGTAAGCGCGTCCCCTCGCCTCCGGACAGTACGAGCGCTTTCATGGGCTTCCCAGCGGTTCTCGAACGGAGATGCGGTCAGGGACAACCTCCGGTCCCCCGCTCGACTCCGGTTCGAGCCACCGTCGAATCGCGCCTGACAGCGTCCGTGGCACCACGCACCGGACGACAAGGAGCAGAGTCGATGGCGGAGAAGGCCCTGACCCCCGACGAGGTCGGCGAGTTCTACGACGACCGGGGGTGGCTCTGGGAGATCTTCATGGGGCAGAACCTGCACATCGGTTACTGGGACGACGCCGATCCGGACGTCGACCCCAAGGACCGGCTGACCGACGTGCTGGTGGAGCGGGTGGCGCTCGGGCCGGGGCGGCGGCTGCTCGACGTGGGCTGCGGCCAGGGCCGGCCGGCGATCCGGCTGGCGGCCGCCACCGGCTGCGACGTGCTGGGGATCACGGTGAGCGCCGACCAGGTGGAGACCGGCACCCGGCTGGCGCGGGAGGCCGGCGTCGCCGACCGGGTCCGCTTCGAGCGGGTCGACGCCATGGAACTGCCGTACGAGGACGGGTCGTTCGACGCCGTCTGGGCGGTCGAGACGCTGATGTACCTCTCCGACCGGGGGGCCGCGCTGCGGGAGATCGCCCGGGTGCTCGCGCCGGGCGGGGTGTTCGTCCTCGCCGACTACACCGAGACCGGGACGCTGACCGAGGAGTGGCGGGCGGTCCTCACCGAGGGCTTCACCGTCGACGGACTGCCGACGGCGGAGGCGTACACCCGCATGATCGGCGAGGCGGGGCTGGAGATCGCGCACCACGAGGACGCCACGCCGCACCTGCGCCGGTCGGCGGCCCGGATCGACCGGCTCGTCGCCGACAACTACCCGAAGGTCGTGGAGAAGGGCGGCCGGGAGTTCGCCGAGGAGTTCCGGGCGATGATCGGCAAGATCTCGGAGCTCGAACGGAACCTCCTCGGCTACGTCATCACGACCGCGCGCAAGCCGGTGTCCTGAAGCCCGGTGCCGGGCGGGCGGGTCCAGCGGGTGTCGAGCGGCGTTCGAGGCCGGTTCCGGACGATCCGACGCATGAGGATTCTCTTTGTGGCGGGCGGCACCTCCGGAGTCATCTTCGGCGTCGTCCCGCTGGCCCAGGCCGCCCGCAACGCCGGACACGAGGTCTTCATGGCCGCGCCGGAGAACGTGATGCCCACCATCACCCGGGCGGGCGTGCCCGGCGTCGCCGTCTCGTCGAAGGTGATGCACGACGCGCTCGTCGACCGCCGGGGCGTCCGGGTGCCCATCCCCGAGGACCTGCACGAGCGCTACCTCTTCAACGGCCGGACCTTCGGCCGGTACGCGGCCTCCTGCCTGGACGGACTGCTGGAACTGGCCGACCGGTGGCGGCCCGACGTGGTGGTCGGCGGGGCGCTGGCCTTCGCCGCGCCGCTGGTCGCCGCGTACGCGGGCGTGCCCTACGTCAAGCAGGCCATCGACATGGGCGAGCCGCGCACCATCGACCTGGGCGCGGCGGCCGAACTCGGACCCGAGCTGGAGCGGCTCGGCCTGTACGACATGCCGCGCGCCGACCTGTTCGTCGACATCTGCCCGCCCAGCCTCCGCCCGGCGGACGCGCCGCCCGCGCAGATGATGCGCTACGTGCCGTACGCGACGCAGAAGCGGGTCGAGCCCTGGACGCTGGCCCGGGGCGACCGGCCGAGGGTCCTGGTGTCGGCCGGCAGCCGCGTCACCCCCGAGTCCGACTTCGACATCCTGAGCGGGCTGGTGGAGAAGGTCGGACGGCTGGACGTGGAGCTGCTCGTCGCCGCCCCGGAGACCGTGGCGGAGAAGCTGCGGCCGCTCGCGCCGCACGTGCGGGCCGGGTGGATCCCGCTGCACCTGGCGGCGCCCACCTGCGACCTCGTGGTCCACCACGCGGGCGGCAACACCACCATGGGGTACGTGTCCTACGGCGTGCCGCAGGTCCTCGTCCCGTACCTGCCCTACTGCGTCGACTACAGCAGGCGGCTGAGCGAGTACGGCGCGGCCCGGATGGTGGATCCGGCGGACGACTCCGCCGGGACGATCGCGCGGGTCTGCGCGGAGATGCTCGCCACGCCGTCCTACCGGGAGCGGGCGCGGGAGCTGGCCGACGAGGTGGCCGGGCTGCCCGGGGCGGCCGAGGCCGTAACGGCGATCGAACGGCTGGCGGCCTCCGGGCGGTGACGTCCCGGCGGCCCCGGCCACCCCTTCAAGGACACCAGAGGGCGAGAAAGGCACTCACGTGATCAATCTGTTCCAGCCCGCCGTCGGCGACGAGGAACTCGCCGCCGTCGAGGCCGTGTTCCGCGACAACTGGCTCGGCCACGGGCCCCGGACCAAGGCGTTCGAGGCGGCGTTCGCCGAGCACCTCGGCGTCGCGCCGGACCGGGTCGTCTTCCTGGCCTCCGGCACCGCCGCCCTCTTCCTCATCGCCGAGTCCCTCGGCCTCGCCGCGGGCGACGAGGTGGTCATGCCGTCGATGAGCTTCCTCGCGGCGGCCAACGCCGTGCTGGCGGCCGGCGGGCGGCCGGTCTTCTGCGACGTCGACCCGCGGACCATGAACCCGGGCCGGGAGGACGTCGAGGCGGCCCTCACGCCCCGCACCCGGGCGGTGCTGCTGCTGCACTACGGCGGCCAGCCCGGACAGGTCGCGGAGATCGCCGCGCTCTGCCGCGAGCGGGGCCTGACCCTGATCGAGGACTCGGCCTGCTCGATCGCCTCGACGGCCGGCGGCCGGGCGGCGGGCACCTTCGGCGACCTCGCCATGTGGTCGCTGGACGCGGCGAAGATCCTGACCACGGGGGACGGCGGGCTGCTGTACGTGCGGGACGCCGAGCAGGCCGCCCGGCTGCGGCGGCTGGCCTACCACGGCCTCGCACAGGCCACCGGCTTCGGCTACGCCAAGGTGTCCCACCGGTGGTGGGAGCTTGAGGTGCCGGAGATCGGGCGGCGCGTCATCGGCAACGACCTGACCGCCGCGATCGGCGCGGTGCAGCTGCGCCGGCTGCCGGAGTTCATGGCCCGCCGACGGGAGGTCGTCGCCCTCTACGACCGGGAGCTCGCCGACGTGCCGGGGCTGCGGCTGCCGCCGCCGCTGCCGGAGGGCCACGTCTCCTCGCACTACTTCTACTGGGTGCAGATGGACGCCGCGATCCGCGACGGCGTCGCCGCCGACCTGCTCGCCGCCGGTGTCTACACCACCTTCCGGTACGCGCCGCTGCACAAGGTGCCGGCCTACGGCTCCGACCGGGTGCTGCCCGCCACCGACCGGGCGGCCGGCGAGACCCTGTGCCTGCCGCTGCACCACGGGCTGACCGACGACGACGTCCGCACGGTCGCCGGGCGGGTGCGCGCGGCGGTGGCGGAGCGCGGCCGGGCCGCCGGGGCGGCCTGAGCGGGCCCGGGCACCGCACGGGACCACCGGAGAAAGGGAGACGGGAGAAGGACATGCGCCTGCTTTTCATGGCGACGCTCGGGCAGACCCTGCACGAGGTGACCCTCGGCCTCGACCTGGCCGCGCAGCTGAAGGACGCCGGGATCGCGTCGCACTTCGTCGTCGACCGGTACAACGAGGGCCAACTGGCCGCCGCCGGGCATCCGTACACCCTGGTGGACACCTCCCTGGGGCCCGGGGTGCGCGAGGTCGTCGCCCGCGCGGTGCGGGAGGCGCGGCCGGACGCGATCGTCCTCAGCGACTACATGGCCCACTGGCTGACCCACGTCGTGAACTACGGGATCGACCCGTGGTTCGTCGACGACTTCGGCCTGCCCGTCATCGCCCTCGACTCGGTGCACCTGGAGGACACCGATCTGGAGGTGGAGGTGCTCGGGCGGACCACCCGGGTCAGCGACCGCATCCTGACCGCCCCCGCCCATCTGCTGCCGGTGCCCGCCAACCGGCCGGACGCCGGGGGCGGGCGGGGCCTGCCCTACCGGGCCGACCGGACCCTGGCACCGCCCTCCGCGGCCGCCCGCCGGGAGCTGCGCCGGTCGCTGGGGGTGCGGGACGGCGAGCGGCTGCTGATGCTGCCCACCCTGCCGTGGCAGCGGATCATGCAGACGCAGGCGGGGCCGCGCACCCGCGAACTGGCCGTCCGGGTGCCGGAGCTGGTCGGCCACTACCTGCGCAGGCTGCCGCCGGAGACCCGTTTCCTGGCGGTCGGGCCGTACCTCGACGGCTTCGGGCTGCCGTCGGACCGGCTGCACGTCGAGGAGACGTACACCGCCGGCCGGTACACGGACCTGCTCGGGGCGGCCGACGGGGTGCTCGGCCTGTTCCTGCCCTCCTTCGCGCTGGAGCGGGCGGTCCTGGCCGACGTGCCGGGCCTCTTCACCGTCAACACCTTCGACGTGGACGGCGAGCCGGGCGCGCGCCGGCTGGCCGGTGCCTTCGGCGGCCTCACCCCCGCCGTCCGCTCCTGGCTGGCCGCCTTCCCCGGGCCGGTGCCGCCGTTCCACATGTGGCCGCTCCAGTGGAACGCGGTGGTGAGCCGCCTGCTGGAGGACAATCCGCTGACCACGACCGCGCTGCGCGCCGAACTCCTCGACGAGGAGTCGGTGGTCGCCGGGCTGTCGGCCGTCCTGTACGACGACGGGGTGCGGGACCGGCTCGCCGCGGCCCGGACCGACTACCGCGACGCGCTCGCGCGGCTGCCGGAGACCGCCGAGGTGTTCCTGACGGCGGCCCGGCGGTGCGGGGTCGGCGTCTGACGGACGGGGGAGGCCCGGAACGGCGCGTGCCGTTCCGGGCCTCCCCCGTTCCCGCCGCCGCCCGGCTGCCGCGTCAGGCCCCGGCGAGCAGGGCGCGCAGCGAGTCGTCCAGGCCGCGGCGGGGCCGCCAGTCGAGGAGCCGCCCGGCGAGGGCGACGTCCAGGGCCTGCCAGGCGGCGGCGGAGCTGGCGGAGCCGCCGGGCCCGGCGCCGGGCGCGGGCGGCGCGGTGGCCGTCCGGCGGACCGGGACGCCGCTCAGCTCGACCAGGCGGTCGATCACGTCCTCCACCAGGACGGCCCGCCCGCTGCCGACGTTGACGATCCGGCCGGTCACGCGCGCGCGGGGGGCGCGGGCGCAGGCGACGACCGCGTCGGCGACGTCCCGGGCGTCGACGAAGTCCCGCCAGGCGGTCGCCGGGGGCAGGTCCAGCTCCATCGGGCCGGGTCCCCGGTGCGCGGTGAGCCGGGCGGCGAGGGCGCCGAGCAGGCTGCCGGGGGGCGCGCCGGCCCCGCAGACGTTGGAGATCCGCAGGACCACGCCGTCGGCGCCCGGGGTCCCGGCGGCGTCCAGCACGGTCCGGGAGGCGCGCAGCTTGGTCCGCCCGTAGGCGGTGTCGGGCGCGGGCGGGCCGTCCTCGGCGAACGGCCGGCCGGCGGTCCCGGGGCCGTACTCGTGGATGGTGCCGAGCTGGATCAGGCGGGGGCGCCGGGGGACGGCGGCGACGCTGTCCAGGAGCAGTCCGACGAGGTCCGCGTTGGCGGCCTCCTGCTGGCGCGGGGTGGCGCCCCAGACCCGGCCCGCGGCGTTCACGACCGTGTCGGCCGCGACGTCGTCGAGGAGCCGGGCGAGCCGGTCCGGCGGCCCGTCCAGCGGGTCGAAGTGCTCCCGGCGCCGCGCGGGCGGCGGGGCGGAGCCGTCGGGGGGCCTGCGGGAGACCGCCGTCACCCGCGCGCCCGCGGCGTCGAAGGCGGCGCAGAGGTGCCGTCCGAGGAAGCCGGTGGCGCCGAGGACGACGACCGAGGTGCCCGTCACCGGCTCACCCCCGCCACTCGGCGAGGACGCCCGCGGCGAGCGTCTCGCGCAGCGAGGCCGCCCCGGCGTCCCGGTCGGAGATCAGCGGCGGTTCGGTGAAGCCCCACGGCAGGTCCAGGTCCGGATCGAGGGGGTCGATGTTGATCTGCGTCCCCGGTACGTAGGTGGTGGAGACGACGTAGCAGATGCAGGTGTCGTCGGCGAGGCTGAGGAAGCCGTGGGCCACCCCCTCGGGGATGAAGAGGCAGCGGCCGGACTCCGCGTCCAGCTCCGTCACGGCGTGGGTGCCGAAGGCGGGCGAGCCGGTCCGCAGGTCGACGATGACGTCCCGCAGCGCGCCGCGCACGCAGGAGACGTACTTGGCCTGGCCGGGCGGGAGGGCGACGCCGTGCAGTCCGCGCAGGACGTTGCGGTGCGAGACGGAGTAGTTGATCTGCCGGGGCAGGAAGGGGCGGCCGATCGCCTCGGCGAGCAGGTCGGTCCGCAGGGACTCGTGGAACGTCCCCCGGTCGTCGGCCAGTCGGTCCGGGGTGATGACGTAGGCGCCGGGCACGGCCGTCGGTGCGACACGCACGGTGGGGCCCCCTCACTTCGCGGCCGTGGATTCCCGGTGGGCGGCGGCCAGGCGTTCCAGTTCCTCCACCACCCGGGCGGGGGTGGGCATCGCGGCCGTCTCGTCGCGCAGCCGCCGGGCCTCGGCCCGGTACGACGGGTCCTCCAGGAGGTCGCGGACGGCGCCGGCGATGTCGGCCGCGCCGTGGTCGGCGGGGTCGACCAGCCGGGCGGCGCCCCGCTCGGCGATGCGGGCACTGTGCTCCTCCAGTCCCGGCAGGTACGGGACGAAGACCTGCGGCACCCCGTTGGCCAGGCAGGTGAGGGTGATGTTGCCGCCGGCGTGGTGGACCATCACGTCGCAGGTCGGGGCGAGGACGTCGACCGGCAGCCAGCCGGCGCGGGCGCCCGCGGGGAGGTCGAGCCGGGCGGCGACGTCGTCGGGGGTGGCGATGAGCAGCTCGATGTCGAGCGGGGCCACCTTTTCGACGAGGCCGCTGAGCAGCTCGAAGTCGTCGTCGGGGGTGACCCGGCTGCCCGCGCTGACCAGGACGCGGGGCCGGTCGCCCTTGGTGTACATCCAGGGTTCGAGGGCGCTCTGCGTGCTGCACGGGATGTGGCGCAGCGGCAGGGCCACGGGGGCGGTGGGCGGGCGGACGCTCTGCGGCATGACGGTGACGGAGAAGGCCGGCGGCGGGGTCGCGGTCAGGCCGAGGCGCTCCATCTCGGGGGCGAGTTCGGCGGCGGCGGCGAGGTCGATGGAGAGGGGTTCGCCGATGTCGGTGGCGAAGCGGACCCAGGGGACGCCGGCGTGGTGGGCGACGAGGGGGCCCGCGTAGGCGAGGACGTTGCTGACCACGAGGTCGGGGCGCCAGCGGTCGGCCAGTTCGAGCAGGCCGTCGAGCGAGTGCGCCGCGAGCCTGCCGAACATGCGCCCGATGGCGATGTTGCGTTCGGGGCCGCCGGCCGGTGTCGGGACGAGGACGCCCTCCCGGTTCACCCGGCAGTCCTGGATCGTGCGCTCGGTCACGGAGACGGCGGGGATGCCCGAGCCGAGGATGGCGGACATGGTGATCTCGGGGCCCGTCATGATCACTTCGTGGCCCGCGTTGCGGGCCGCCTGGGCCAGCGGCACGTCCGGGAAGATCGTCCCGGCGCCGTTGCCTCCCACGAAAAGAATCTTCATGGGCGCATCGTCGGCGCCGCCCTTCGAGCCTCGCTCGAACCCGCCCCGCGCGGCGCCCCGTACCCCTGTCCCCCCCTCGTAGGCGGGGCGCGACCCGGGCCCACGCGCTTTCGAGCGGATCTCGAAGGCGGTGGCGAACCCTGGGCGGGACCGAGGGAGCCGCGAGCCGCCGCCCGGCCTCCCCTCACGAGAACGCACCCCATCCTTCGAGGAGGCTGCCGTGTTCCGGCACTTGTCCGAAGTCCACGGCTGGTTCGCCGAGCGCGGGCGGGCCCAGCGGCACGTGGTCACCCTGACCCGGCTGGACCGCCTCGACGGCTGGTCCTTCGACCCGGTCACGCACGACCTGCGGCACTCCAGCGGACGGTTCTTCACCGTCGAGGGGCTCGGGGTGGAGACCGACCACCGGGAGGTCGGGTCCTGGCAGCAGCCGATCATCGTGCAGCCGGAGTCCGGCATCCTGGGCATCCTGGTCAAGGAGTTCGGGGGCGTCCCGCACTTCCTGCTCCAGGCCAAGATGGAGCCGGGGAACATCAACCTGCTCCAGCTGTCGCCGACGGTGCAGGCGACCCGGAGCAACTTCACCCGGGTCCACCGCGGCGGCTCGGTGCCCTACCTGGACCACTTCCTGGCGCCGCGCCGCGGCCGGGTCGTCTTCGACTCCCTCCAGTCCGAGCAGGGCTCGTGGTTCCTGGGCAAGCGGAACCGCAACATGATCGTCGAGACGACGGAGGACATCCCGCTCCGGGACGACTTCTGCTGGCTGACGCTGGAGCAGATCGGCGGGCTGCTGCGGGAGGACAACCTCGTCAACATGGACACCCGGACCGTCCTGTCCGGCCTGCCCGGCGCGTACGGGGGGCGGTTCGGCCCGGAGGGCGCCGAGGACCGCGGGCTGCACCGGATGGCGGAGCTCCTCAGCTGGTTCACCGAGGAGCGGGTGACGCGCCGGCTGGAGCGCCGCCGCCTGCCGCTCTCCGAGGTCGCGGGCTGGTCCGTCGGCGGCGGGCGGGTGGAGCACGAGGAGGGCCTCTACTTCTCGGTGGTCGGCGTGGACGTGGAGGCGGAGGGCCGCGAGGTGAGCCGCTGGTCGCAGCCGATGCTCGCGCCCGCCTCCCGGGGCGTCGTCGCCTTCCTCACCCGCGCCGTCGACGGCGTGCCGCACGTCCTTGCGCAGGCCAGGACCGAGGCCGGTTCCCGCGACGTGCTGGAGCTGGGCCCGACCGTGCAGTGCGCCCCGGAGAACCACCGCCGGCTGCCCGCCGGGCGGCGGCCGCGCTTCCTCGACGACGTGCTCCACGCGCCGCCGTCCCGCGTCACCCTGGACGTCGTCCACTCCGAGGAGGGCGGCCGCTTCCACCACGCCGAGAACCGCTACATGGCGGTGGAGGCCGAGGACGTGCCGCTCGACCCGGGCGACGGCTTCGTCTGGATGACGCCCGAGCAGCTCGGCGCCCTGATCCGGCACGGCGGCCAGGTCAACGTCGAGGCCCGGAACCTGCTGACGTGCCTGCGGTACCTGCGGTGAGCGGGGCCGCCGTGACCGGCCGGCCGGTGCGCCTGGGCGTGCTGGGCTGCGCCGACATCGCGGTCCGCCGGGTGCTGCCGGCCCTGGCGGGCGTGCCGGGGGTGCGCCTGGCGGCGGTGGCCAGCCGGGACGGCGCCCGCGCCGCCCGCGTCACCGGCGTGTTCGGCGGCGATCCGGTGGAGGGGTACGGGGCGCTGCTCGCCCGCCCCGACGTGGACGCGGTGTACGTCCCGCTGCCGGCCGCGCTGCACGCCCCGTGGGTGGAGCGGGCGCTGGCGGCCGGCAAGCACGTGCTGGCGGAGAAGCCGCTGACGACGCGGGTGGCGGACACCGTGCGGCTGGTCGGCGCGGCCCGCGCGGCGGGCCTGGTGCTGCGGGAGAACGTCATGTTCGTCCACCACCCCCGCCACCACCGGGTGCGGCGGCTGCTGCGGGAGGGCGCGATCGGCGAACCGCGCGCGCTGATCGCGGCGTTCGCGATCCCGCCCCGGCCCGCGGACGACATCCGCTACCGGCCGGAGCTCGGCGGCGGCGCGCTCCTCGACGTCGGGTCGTACCCGCTGCGCGCCGCCCGCTTCCTGCTCGGCGACGGGCTCGGCGTGGTCGGCGCGACCCTGCGGACCGACGGCGCGCGCGAGGTCGACGTGTCCGGCACGGCGCTGCTGGCCGGGCCCGGCGGGGTGACCGCGCAGGTGTACTTCGGCATGGAGCACCACTACACGTCCCGGTACGAGGTGGTGGGCAGCGCCGGACGGCTCACCGTCGACCGGGCCTTCACCCCGCCCGCGGACCTCCCGACGACCGTGGTCGTGGAGCGCGCCGACGGCACCGAGCGGCTGGAACTGGAGCCCTTCGACCAGTGCGCGGGCACCGTCGACGCCTTCGTACGGGCCGTCGCGGCGGGGGCCGGCACGACCGGCGACGCGATCGTCCGGCAGGCGGAGCTGATCGCAGATGTCCACCGGAGCGCGGGCCGCGAGGCGCGGCCCGCTCCACGACCGGCGCGAGACGCCGCGGAAGGCGAGGACCGATGAAGGACGCCAAGGCCCGCATCCTGGAGCAGGTGCGGGACTACCACGGCACGGAGGAGAAGGAGTTCGAGCCGGGCGTGACGGCGGTGTGGCCCTCGGGCGCGGTGTTCGACGCGGCGGACCGGGTCGCCCTGGTGGAGGCCGCGCTGGACATGCGGATCGCGGCCGGGGTCAGCTCGCGGCGGTTCGAGCGGGAGTTCGCCCGCTACTTCCGGCTGCGCAAGGCGCACCTGGCCAACTCGGGCTCGTCGGCGAACCTGCTGGCGCTGTCGGCGTTCACCTCGCCGCAGCTGGAGGACCGCAGGATGGTGCCCGGCGACGAGGTGATCACCGTCGCGGCGGGCTTCCCTACCACCGTGAACCCGATCATCCAGAACGGCATGGTGCCGGTCTTCGTCGACGTGGAGCTGGGCACCTACAACACCACGGTCGAGCGGATCGAGGCGGCCATCGGCCCCCGCACCAAGGCGATCATGATCGCGCACGCGCTCGGCAACCCCTTCGCCGTCGAGGAGGTCGCCCGGCTCGCCGAGGAGCGCGGCCTCTTCCTGATCGAGGACAACTGCGACGCGGTCGGCTCGACCTACCGGGGCCGGCTCACCGGCACCTTCGGCGACGTCTCGACCACCAGCTTCTACCCGGCCCACCACATCGCGATGGGCGAGGGCGGCTGCGTCCTGACCGACAACCTGGCGCTGGCCCGGATCGTGGAGTCGATGCGCGACTGGGGCCGCGACTGCTGGTGCGAGCCGGGCGAGGACAACCGCTGCTTCAAGCGGTTCGACTACCAGATGGGCACGCTGCCGCACGGCTACGACCACAAGTACATCTTCTCGCACGTCGGTTACAACCTGAAGTCCACCGACCTCCAGGCCGCGCTCGGGCTGAGCCAGCTCTCCCGGCTCGACGCGTTCGGCGCGGCCCGCCGGGCCAACTGGAGCCTGCTGCGGGAGGCGCTGGACGGCGTGCCGGGACTGATCCCGCCGCGCGCCACCGAGGGCGGCGACCCGAGCTGGTTCGGCTTCGCGCTGACCGTCGAGCCCGGCGCGGGCTACACCCGGGAGGGCCTGGTGGCCTTCCTGGAGAGCCGCAAGATCGGCACCCGGCGCTTCTTCGCCGGGAACCTCACCCGCCACCCGGCCTACCTCGACCGGCCGCACCGGGTCAGCGGCACGCTCACCAACAGCGACATCGTCGCCGGGCACACCTTCTGGGTCGGGGTCTACCCGGGCCTGACCGAGGAGATGGTCCGCTACATCGCGGAGTCCGTCCGCGACTACGCGAGGAAGAACTCCTGACGCCCGCGCCGGGCCGCGACGTCGCGGCAGAAAGGTCCACCATGCTCCAGGCACACGAGTCGGCCCTGACCACGGCGGCCCGCGGCATGGCGCCGCTGGCCGCCGCCCACGCCCCGGCCGCCGAGGAACGGCGCCGGCTGCACCCCGAGGTGGCCGAGGCCCTGACCGACGCGGGTTTCCCGCACCACTTCGCCCCCGGCCCGCCCGGCCACTCCCCCGGCACGTTCGCCGAACTGGTGGAGGCCGTGGCCGTCCTCGGCGAGGAGTGCGCGTCGGCGGCGTGGGTCGCCTCGGTCACCGCGAGCGCGGGCCGGATGACGGCGCACCTGCCGCCGGAGGGCCGGGCCGCCGTGTGGGAGAAGGGCCCCGGCACGGTGGTGGTGGCCGGGCTGATGCCCGCCGGGACGGCCGAGCGGGTCCCCGGGGGCTGGCGGGTCCGGGGCGAGTGGGCCTACGTCAGCGGGGTCGACTTCGCCGACTGGACCCTGGTCGCGGCGCGCACGCGGGAGGCGGACCATCCGACCGTGCGGGTGCTCGCGGTGCCCCGGGCCGACCACGCCGTCGTCGACGCCTGGTCGGTGGTCGGGCTGCGCGGCACCGGCAGCCACACCGTGGTGCTGGAGGACGTCGTCGTGCCGGACGAGCGGTCGGTGCCGCTGGCCTCGGTGCTGCGGGGCGACGCGGAGGGGGCGTCCGCGCCCTGTCACCGGGCGCCGCTCAAGGCGGGCAACGGGCTGACGCTCGCGGCGCCGCTCCTGGGGGCCGCGCGCGGCGCGCTGCGGCGCTGGCGGGAGCTGACCGCGGCGAAGCTGGCGGCGCCGGGCGGGGCGATCTCCGGCGGGCCCGATCCCGGCCCGTACGAGCAGGCGCTGGCGCGGGCGGAGGGCGAGCTGGACGCGGTGGGGCTGCTGCTCGGCCGGGCGGCGGGCGTCGTCGACCGGGGCGCGGTGTCGGGCCTGGAGACGGCGCGGAACGCCCGGGACTGCGCGCTGGCGGCCGAGCGGCTGGCCGGGGTGGTCGACGGGCTGCTGCGCACCGCCGGCACCCGGGGCCAGGCCGAGGCGGAGCCCCTCCAGCGGCACTGGCGCGACGTGAACTGCGGCGCGGGGCACAGCGGTCTCCAGTGGGCCCCGGCCGCGAGCGCGTACGCCCGGCTGGCCGGCGGACCGCGCGTCTAGGCCCTGTCCGGCACGGGCCGTCTCCTCACGGGGCGGCCTGGTTCCGGGTACGCCGACGGCCACGGCCGGCCCCCCGCGGGGGCGGTCGTGGCCGTCGGCACGCCCGGCGCCAGGCCGGTGGTGCGTCTCATACGGCGGTGGCCGTGCGGTGGCCGTGCGGAGAGGGGACACGGCGCGCCGGGGAGGGGTGGGGGGACGACGGGGGGTTCAGCACCGCGAGCTGGAGCCGCTGGAGTTCCGGCGAGGGTTCCAGGCCCAGTTCGCGGTCGAGGATGCGGTGCAGGGTGCGGTAGGCCTGGAGCGCCTCGGCCCGGCGGCCCGACTGGTTGAGGGCGGAGATGAGCTGGCCGTGGAACCACTCGTTGAGCGGGTACTCGTTGACGAGCACGGAGAGTTCCGGAATCGCGTCGCGCTGCCGGCCGAGCTGGGTCTCGGCCTCGATGCGGAGCTGGAGGGCCCTGATGCGCAGCTCCTCCAGGTGGACGATGCGGCCGGTGAGGACGTCCCCGGCGGGGATGTTGGAGAGCGCGGGTCCCCGCCACAGGGCGAGCGCCTGACGCAGGAGTCCGACGGCCCGTTCCGGTTCGCCCGAATGCAGTGCGGTCTGTCCGCGCGTGATGAGATTCTCGAATATCTTGACGTCCACCTCGTCGTCATCCACCTGAATGACGTATCCGGGCGCCCGGGTTACGAGGAGGGTACGTTCAGGTGCCATCACCCCTTCGCTGACAAATAATTTACGCGCGTGATAGATATAGGTCTGAAGGGTCGTCAGAGCGCTTTTCGGAGGTGCTTCGCCCCAGATTTCCCGGATGAGAAGGTCCGAGCTCACCGTCTCGTTGGGCCTGGTGAGGAGCAGAGCCAGGGATTGACACACTTTCGGTGTGCTGGGCAGATAGGAGCGGCCTTCATCCGTGATGATCTCGAATGGCCCGATTAGGTTGAACCGCATTGGATGACTCCCATGGTGTCGTTCAGTCGACCATGCCATTCAGGTTTCTCCCGACCTCTCAACAGTAGATCAGCCCGCGCACACCCGAAGTGCCGCGCGGGCAAAATGTCATGTCCTTACGGCCTGAGGTGTCAAAAGCGCCAGAGCTCGCGAGATCCGGCCGTTCTTCCGCCGCCGAGGAATTTTTCCGGCCCGCCCCCGGTTCCGCCGGGGACGGGCCGGGTGGCCGGGCCGTCCCCGGCGGATCTTCGTGGATCAGCCGGACAGGGCCTACGCGTGGCAGGCGGGGAGTCCGCCGTGGTGGGCGACCATCTCGGAGAACAGCAGGCCGACGTCCATCGGTTCGCCGGGGGTCGCGCCCCGCGCCTCGGCGTACGCCCGGTGCAGGTTGGGCACGATCCGCTCGGAGTCGAGCAGACCGGCGTACGGACCGAGGTCCGCCCCGCGCGCCGCCTCCAGCGGGCCGATCCCGGCCCCGATGCCCTCCGCGGCCAGCTCCTGGACGCGCCGCAGGTACCCCTCGGTGGCGTCGAGCAGTTCGGGACCGCCCACGGGGCCGTGCCCGGGCACGACGGTCTCGGCCCCGAACCCCCTCAGCCGCGCCATCACGTCGATGGTGCCCGCCACGGACCCCATCAGGCAGAACGGCGTCGCCCCCGACATCACGAGGTCACCGGCGAACAGCACCTTCCGCTCGGGGAGCCAGACGACGGTGTCGCCCGCGGTGTGCGCGGGCCCCAGGTGGACGAGTTCGGCGCGGACCGCGCCGACGTGCAGGGTGAGCCGGTCCCGGAAGGTGAGGTCCGGCAGGGTCACGGTCGGCCCGCCCCACTCGACGCCGGGCCACAGGCCGGTCAGGTGCAGGCCGGCCGCGGCCATCTCCGCACGGGCGGCCTCGTGGGCGACGATCACGGCGTCGGCGGCGAACAGTTCGTTGCCGAAGGTGTGGTCGCCGTGCGAGTGGGTGTTGACCACGTGGGCGGGCGGGCGGGGCGAGACCCGGGCGACGGCCTCCTTCAGGGCCCGCGCCCGGACCCGGGTGGCGGCGGTGTCGACCAGCGCGGCCCGCCCGTCGGAGACGACGAGCCCGGCGTTGTTGAGGCACCAGCCGCCGTCGGGCTGCACATAGGCGAAGACGCCCTCCGCGACTTCCTGGAGCCGCGCGGCCGAAGGACTGGTGGAACGGGTGGTCACTGCGGACTCCCTGGGATGCGGCCGGCCCCCGCGCGGGCGTCGCCGCCGCGCGGATCACCGGGACGGGATACGGAACGGGGGTGGGAAAGGGAAAGGGGAAGGGGATGAGGAAGGGGGTGCGGGACGGGGCGCGGGGGCGCGGGATCCGGCCGTACGGGCCCCGGGGATCGGAGTCGTACGAGATCCGGTCGTACCGGCTCCGGGGGCGGTGGGCGCGCGGGCGGCGGGGCCGCGAGGGCCGCGCCGACGCTCCAGCCGCAGGGGGTGCGGTGGGTGACGAAGCGCCAGCCCCGGTCGGCGACCGGGGTGCCGTCCGGGCGGTGCAGCGGGACGGTGGTCCCGGCGGTGGCGGGGACGGCGAAGCCGAAGGACCGGGCGGGCAGCCTCAGGCCCAGTCCCCACGCCTTGCCGTACGCCTCCTTGAGGGTCCACAGGCGCACCGCCGCCGCGTTCCGCCCGGCCTCGGGGAGGCGGCGCAGCGCGGCCCGCTCCGGCGCGGTGAACACCTCGCGGGTGACGGGCCGTCCGTACAGCGGGCGGTCCTCGGCCTCGGCGTCGACGCCGATCCGGCCGAGGCGGCTGAGGCCGAGGGCGAGGAAGGCGCCGGAGTGGCTGAGGCTCACCTCCAGGCCGGGGCAGCCCCGCAGGTACGGTTTCCCGCCCGGCTCGCGGGCGAGTTCGGGCACGTCGGGCGCGACCCGCAGGACGGTCGCGGCGGCGTGCGCGAGGAAGGCCCGCGCGGCGGTGCGGGGGTCGGCCGCCGGCCAGTCCCCGGCTCGGCCGTACAGCAGGGCGTACCCGTCGTCGTCCAGGTGCCGGAGCAGGGCGCCGGTCCAGGCGCCGCCGGGTCCCGGCGCGTGCAGCGGCGGCGGGGCCGTCATGGGGCCGCGGCGGGCCGCCGGCCCCCGGCCGACGGCGCCGCGCCCAGGCCGAGGGCGAGCCCTCCCCGGACGCGGGCGACCGCTTCGGCGAGGAGGAGGCGGGCCCGGTCCGGGTCCGGGGCGGCGGGGCGTGGCCCGTCGAGGCCGAGGCGGGTCGCGGTCCGGTCGAGGGCCGTGAGCAGCCACGCCGGGTGGGCGAGGAACCCGGCCCCGTCACGGGCCGTCGCCGCGGCCCAGACGCCCGCGCAGGACGCGGCCGAGACGAGCAGGGCGTACCGCTCCCCCAGCGCACCCGCCCGGACCGGGTCCCCGTCCCCGTCCCCGTCCCCGAGCCCGTCGAAGGCCGCACCGAGGAGCGCGAACCGGTCGCGCAGGGCCGGCGCGTGGGGCCCGGCCGCCCGCCGGGCGGCCATGCGCAGCGCTCCGGCGAGCGGATCGGGACCGGGCACGGCCCCGGGCCGGTGGGGGGCGGGCGGCGGCAGCGGCCCGCCCGGGGTGAAGAGCGCGTCCGGCGGCTCCCCGGCCGCGCGGGGCGGCGGAGTGGGCGGCGGGCCGGGCCTGACGGTGGTCTCCAGGTGCTGGAGGTGGCGGTGGAAGACGCCGTGCCGGTGCTCCTGGCGGAGCCAGTCGGCGCCGAGGGCGGCGAGGAGGCCGGCGGTGGCGCGCGGGAGCAGCCGGGGCACCAGGTGGTCGGCGGCGGTGGTCCACGGCCCGGCGGCGCCGGGCAGCAGGTGTCCCCCGCGCGCGGCCGTCCGGACGAGGGCGTCGGCGGCCAGGAGGTCGGCGAAGGCCCCGGCGACGGCGGTGCGGGTGCCCGGGGAGCCGAGGGGCCGCTCGCCGCCCCGCCCGGCGAGGACCGCCGCCAGGACGGCCCGCAGGGCGCTGTCGGCAAAACCGGCGGCGGCCGCCGCGCGGGCGGGCAGGCGCGGGTCCGCGGCGGCGGTGCGGGCGAGGGCGGGCGGGAGGTCCCGGCGGGCGGCCGCGCGCAGCAGCGCGGCCGCCGTGTCCAGGCGGGCGGGCCGGCCGGTGCCGCCCGGCGCACCGGGCCCGCGCTCCGGCACGACCGGCGAGGCACCGGGTCCCACGGGTCCTGCCGGTCCTAGGGGTCCCGTCGCCCCCGCCGGTTCCGTCACGTCCGGGTCAGAAGACCTGGTCATGGCTGATGGTCCGGGACTTGAGCGCGGGCCTCCCCCCGTCGAGGACCAGCACGTCGTGGACCGTGCAGCTGGGGCTGATCTCCGGCTTGCCGCCCGGACGGACGGTGACGACGAGCGCGTACACGGTGGAGCGGACGGTGCCGTCGGGGCGCGGGTCCAGGGCGGTCTGGTTGAACCAGTGCCGGCGGCGCACCGGGTCGCCGTCGAACTTCTTGTGGAACCGGACGAGTTCGTCGACGATCCCGGCCCGGCCCCGGGCGGGCTCGACGCCCGGGGAGTGCTGGAACTCGCCGTCCTCGGTGAAGGTGGCGGCGTACTCCTCGAACCGGCGCTCGTCCAGGTGGTGCATCTGATGGGCGTAGAAGTGCTGGACCAGGGAGTGGAGTTCGGTGAGGGAGGCGAAGTCTGCGGTGATGCTCAAGGGATCTCCTCGGATGGGGGCGTCAGGCCGAAGTCCCGGCCCCGGACGCGGACTCGGACGCGGACTCGGACGCGGACGCGGCGAAGGCGGCGGCGTGCCGCAGGGTGGCGAGGCTGTTGCGGCCGAGCGCGTCGCGGACGTGGGCGCGGGCGTCGGCGAGGGTGCGGCCCGCGCCGAGGACCTCGGGCACGGCGGACGGGTCGAGGAGCACGGTGTGCCGGGCGGTGGCGACGGTGGTGCCGTCCCCGCCGGGCGCGAACTCCCACAGTCCGCTGTGCCCGAGCAGCAGGCGCGGGGTGATCCGCTGCTTGTACGCGATCCACGACGGCTCCTCGCAGACCCGCACCGAGCGGGTGGTGTGCGCGGAGCCGTCCGCCGTGACGGTGTCCATCTCCAGGTCCTGGACGCCGGGCGGCTCCTCGGTCAGCCGGACCCGGCTGACGTGCGGCAGCCGCCGCGCCCACAGGTCCGCGCGGTGCACGAAGGCGTACGCGTCGGAGACCGCGCCGGGGAAGCGGAGGGTGTCGGTGAAGGTGAGGACCACCTCCCGGGCGGGGTGGCCGAGTTCGGCCACCCGGGCCAGGGCGTCCAGTTCCGCGGCGCTGTTGCGGTCGAGCGCCGCCCGGATCCACCGCACCGTCTCCGGGTCGTCGTCCTCGGCGGCGAAGTCGTGCAGCAGCACGAGGCGGGTGCCGCCGCCCGGCCGGGGTTCGAAGCGCCACTCCCCGCCCATGGCGGCGATCGGGGCCCGGCTGCGCTCCTGCCGGAAGGTGACGCGCAGGCCCTCCGGGTCCAGGGTGCGGCGGGAGGTCCAGTCGGAGACGGCGCCGTTCACGGTGGCCCAGATCCGGAACCGTTCGGCGCGGTCGCCGCGCTCCAGGTGCCGTACGTGCACGGTCGGGCCGAAGACGGCCGGCCAGGCGGCGGCGTCGGCCACCAGCTCGTACAGGACCTCGGGGCGGGCGGCCACGTCCAGGGTGTGCTCGGCGGTGTGCCGTCGCGGTGTCATGCGGTCGCGCTCCTCGGGCGGGCTCGGGGAAGGGGAAAGGTGCGGACGGGGTGTCAGGCGGCGCGGGTGACGAGGCCGTTGACCAGGTCGGCGAGTTCCTTGGGGGTGGTGACCTCGGTGATCTCGTCGTCGGAGACGTCCACCCCGAAGTCCTGTTTGATCTGCGCGGCGCTCTCCATCAGGGCCAGCGAGTCGTAGCCCAGCTCCTCGAAGGTGAGGTGGGTGATGTCGGCGTCGGGGCCGAGGCCCTCCATGCCGCCCGCGCACGCGACGAGGATGCGGCGGATGTCGTCGACGGTGATCTGTGCCATGGGTGTTCTCTCCTTGGTCGGTACGAAGGGCTCACGACGGGCTCTCGAAGGGCCCTGAAGGTTTGCGAAGGGTCCGTGGAAGGGCCGGACTACCGCTCGCCGGCGGCGCTGACCACGACGGCCGAGTTGAAGCCCCAGCGGCCCCGGGCGAGGACGAGGGCGTGGCGGACCCGCCGTTCGCGGGGTTCGCCGCGGACGACGTCGATGCCGTAGCCGTCGGGAACGGGGCCCGCCGCCGGGGTGGGCGGGACGACGCCGTCGCGGATGGCGAGGGCCGCGGTGACGACGTCGAGCGGGCCGCCGCCCGCGTACAGGCGCCCGGTGAGGGCCTTCGGCGCGGTGACGGGCACCCCGTCCGGGCCGAAGACCGCGCGCAGGGCGTCGGCCTCGGCGGCGTCGAGTTCGGGGGCGCCGGCGCCGTCGGCGAAGACCGCGTCGATGTCGGCGGGGGCCAGTCCGGCGTCGGCGAGGGCGTTCTCGGCGGCGCGGCGCAGTCCCGGCGGGCGGCCGGAGCCGGGCGCGGGGTCGAAGGTGGAGCTGTAGCCGGTGAGCGCGGCGTGCACCCGCTCGGCGCCCCGGGCGCGGGCGCGCTCCTCGTCCTCCAGGACGAGCATCGCGCCGCCCTCGCCGGGCACGTGCCCGGAGGCCAGGCTGTCGAAGGGCAGGTAGGCGCGGGCCGGGTCGGTCTCGGCGGTGACGCGGCCGTCGGAGAGCTGGGCGACGTATCCCCACGGGTCGAGGGCGGAGTCGACGCCGCCGGCGAGCATGAGGGGGGTGCCCCGGCGGATGCCCCGGCGGGCGTAGCCGAGGGCGTCGAGCCCGCCGGCCTGTTCGCCGACGAGGGCGACACCGGGGCCGCGCATGCCGTGCCGGATGGATATCTGGCCGGTGTTGACGGCGTAGAACCAGGCGAAGGACTCGTAGACGCTGACGAACTCGGGTCCCTTTCCCCAGAGTTTGGCGAACTCGCGGTGGGTGAAGTCGAAGCCGCCCAGCGCGTTGGAGGTGACGACGCCCATGTCGTAGTCGGCGAGGTCGCCCGGGGAGACGGCGGCGTCGGTGAGGGCCCAGGCGGCGGCGGTGAGGCCGAGCCGGGTGGAGTGGTCGGTCTGCGGCAGCAGCCGGCTGGGCAGGTGCTCGGCGGCGTCGAAGTCGTCGATCTGCCCGGCGAGGGTGGCGGGGTAGCCGGAGACGTCGAAGCGGGTGACCCGGCCGATGCCGCTGTGGCCCGCGAGGACCGACTTCCAGTAGGTCTCGGTGCCCAGGCCGTTGGGGGCCGTGACGCCGATTCCGGTGATCACCGTGCGGGCGGTCATGCGGCGGCTCCTTCCGGGGCGCGCAGCACCATCGCGCTCTGGAAGCCGCCGAAGCCGCTCCCGACGGTGAGGACGGTGTCCACCCGCTGTTCGCGCGCGGTCAGCGGCACGTAGTCGAGGTCGCACTCGGCGTCCGGGTCGTGCAGATTGGCCGTGGGGGGCACGACGTTGTCGCGGATGGCGAGGGCGCAGGCGGCGATCTCCAGGGAGCCGATCGCGCCGAGGGAGTGCCCGACCATCGACTTGATGGAGCTGATCGGCACCCGGTGGGCGTGGTCGCCGAGGCTGCGCTTGAAGGCGGCGGTCTCGTGGCGGTCGTTCTGCTTGGTGCCGGAGCCGTGGGCGTTGACGTAGTCGATGCGCGTCGGGTCGATGCGGGCCTCGTCGAGCGCGACCCGGATCGCCTCGGCCATCTCGCGGCCGTCCCGCTTCAGTCCGGTCATGTGGTAGGCGTTGCAGCGCGTGGCGTAGCCGGTGATCTCGGCGTAGATCCGCGCGCCGCGGGCCCGTGCGGTGGCGTACTCCTCCAGGACGAAGACGGCGGCGCCCTCGGCGAGGACGAAGCCGTCGCGGGAGGCGTCGAAGGGCCGGGAGGCGTGCGCGGGGTCGTCGTTGCGGGTCGTGGTGGCCTTGATGGCGTCGAAGCAGGCCAGCACGATCGGGGAGATCGGGGTGTCGGCGGCTCCGGCGACCATGACGTCGGCGCCGCCCTCGCGGATGAGCTGTACGGCGTGGCCGACAGCGTCGAGTCCTGAGGTGCAGCCGTCGGAGACCATGGTGACCGGGCCCTCGGCACCGGCCACCCAGGCGATCTCGGCGGGCATCACGCCGGGGCTGAGGTAGTCGAACATGTGGGGGGACAGGTAGCCGGGGTCGACCCGCCACTGGCGTCCCCGGTCGGACATGACCAGGTACTCGTTCTCCAGGCTGGTCGCGGAGGCGACCGCGCTGCCGAGGCTGACGCCGATCCGGTACGGGTCGACGCCGCCGAACTCCAGGCCGCTGTCGGCCACCGCCTCCCGGGCGCAGGCGACCGCGAACTGGGTGGCCCGGTCCATCCGGCGGATCTCGCGCGGCGTCAGGCCCTCGTCCTCGGGCCGGAAGTCGACCTCGCCGGCCACCTGGGACCGGAAGGGGGCCGGGTCGAAGAAGGAGATGCGCCGGGTGGCGGTGCGCCCGGCGGTGAGCAGGTCCCAGAACGCCTTCGTGCCGGACCCGCCGGGGGCGCGGACCCCGATGCCGGTGATCACCACGCGGCGGCTCATCGGAGGCCCCCCGCAGGGCCGTTCGCCCCGGATCCACCGTGCCTGCAGCTGAACGTCACGTCTCTTCCCTCTCGTCTCGCGCGGCGGTTCCGCCCCGCCGCTCCCGTGGGGAGGGGGGACCGCCGTCGGCTTCTCACACCCTGCGGACAGGGCCTGGAAAACGGCTCGAAGCCCGGTCACCGGGGCCGGGGCGGTGCGTGGTCAGGCGACGTACGGCCGCCGGGCGCGGGCCTCGCGGAGCGCGTCCGCCCACCACAGGAGCTGGTCGAGCAGCTTCTTGGCGGCGGCTTCGGCCTCCGGCGCGTCGACCGGTTCGCCGTCCTCGCCGAACCGGCCGTACACGTGCGGGAAGTTGACGCTGTCGCGCAGCGGGACGGCGTGCAGTTCGGCGAAGACGGACCGCAGTTGCTCGATGGCGCGCATGCCGCCGGAGAGGCCGCCCGCGTAGCCGACGAAGGCGACGGGCTTGGCCTGCCACTCCGTGTAGAGGGAGTCGACGGCGTGCTTGAGGGCGGCGGGGTAGCCGCGGTTGTACTCGGGGGTGACGACGACGAAGACGTCGGCGGCGGCGACGCGTTCGGCGTAGGCGCGGAGTTCGGGCGAGGCGTGGCGGCCGTGCTCGTCGGGCGGTGTCAGGACGGCGGGCAGCCGGGCCTCGGCGATGTCGACGACGTCGACGGCGATGTCGTCGCGGGCGCGGGCCCGGCGGGCGATCCAGTCGGCGACCACGGGGCCGACGCGGCCCTCGCGGGTGCTGCCGACGATGACGGCGAGGCGGACGGGTGCGGCGGACGGCATGGGTGTGCTCCTAGCGTGGGAAAGGCGGCCGGGGGCGGGGGCGCGGGGCGGTTCAGCCGGTCCGGCCCGTCAGCAGCACCACCCGGCCGGTGTGGGCGCGGGACTCGACGGTCTCGTGGGCCTTCGCGGCCTCTTCGAGGGGCAGCGCGGCGTGGACCGCGTGCCGGACCGTGCCGTCGGTGAGGTGGCGGACCAGCGTGTCGTGGTGGTCCAGGTAGGTCCGGCGGCGGCTGGTGCGCCACTGCCCCAGGGCGAAGCAGGTGAGGGACCGCATGCCGATGAGTTCCATGGGCGAGACGGCGGGCAGCGCGCGGCCGCCCGCGGAGGAGCCGTAGAAGACGAGCCGGCCGAAGGGGGCGAGGAGGCCGATGCCGGTCCGCAGGCCCTCGCCGCCGACGCTGTCGAGGACGATGTCGACGCCCTGGCCTCCGGTGGCCTCCCGGACCCGGTCCGGCCAGTCGTCGCGGGAGTAGTCGACGAGGACGTCGGCGCCGAGTTCCCGTACGAAGTCGAGCTTGGCCGCGGAGCCGGCGGTGGCGATGATCCGGCCCGCGCCGGCCGCCCTGGCCGCCTGGACGGCGAGGTGGCCGATGCCGCCGGCGGCGGCGTGCACCAGGACGCTCTCGCCGGGCCGCAGGGCGGCGGTGGCGAGGACGCCCATCGCGATGGGGCCCGAGCCGGGGAGGGCGGTGGCCGTGGCCGCGTCCATCCCGGCGGGGACCGGCAGGACGGTGTCCGCGTCCACGGCGACGTACTCGGCGTACGCGCCGTGCAGGGTGAAGGCGCCCACCCGGTCGCCCTCCCCCAGGCCGGTCACTCCCGCGCCGAGGGCGGCGACCGTGCCGACGACGTCGCCGCCCAGCACGATCGGGAAGGACGGCCGCCACATGGGGGCGGGGAAGGCGTCCCGCCGCATCTGGGTCTGGGCGAAGCCCACGCCCACCGCCTCGACGGCGATGAGCACCTGCCCCGGGCCGGGGCTCGGGACGGGGGTCTCCTCGGCCCGCAGGACCTCCGGGCCCCCGAACGCGTGGATACGGACGGTGCGCATCTTTTCCTCCGGTCGTCGTCGCCGGGACCAGCCTCCCGAGCCGGGCTTGAGCACGGCTCGGGGAGGACTCGGGGAGGGCTCGGGAACGGATCGAGGGACGCGCGGGGGCGGGTCAGCGCACGGTGCGGGGCTCCGGGCGGTCCGAGCAGCGCTTGAGCTCGAAGAAGGCGGGGTCGGTGGCGAGGGTGTGCAGCGCGTCCCACAGCCGCAGGGCGCGCTCGCCGGTGGGGATCTCGCTGAGGACCGGCCCGAAGTGCGCGGCGCGGCCGTTGACGGAGACGGCGGGGACGCCGATGAGTTCCCGGCGGAGGCCGTCGGACGGCACCCGGGCGTGGGAGGCCCGCAGCGCGTCGTCCCAGCGCTCCGAGTCCGCCTCCTTCGCCAGGGCGGCGGGGAGGCCGGCGTCCCGGAGCGCGGCCTCGACGACGGCGCCGACTCCGGCCATCGACTCGGCCATCACCTGCTGCCAGGTGTCGGCGGTGGCGTCGCGCACGGGGGCGAAGATGCCGTCGGGGGCGTGCAGGCGGCCGCCGAGGGCGGTGTAGAGGCGGCCGACGGCCTCGTCGCCGTGGGCGTGCCGGGTGGCGGCCACGACCCGTATGGGGCCCCAGTAGGCGTCCAGCATCCTGCGGCGCTGTTCGGACATCTCCGTGCCGCTGTTGAGGAGGGCGAGGCTCATCTCGTGCCAGCGCACGGTGAGCGGGCGGAGCGCGGCGACCTCGGTGATCCAGCGGGAGGTGATCCACGCCCAGGGGCAGAGCGGGTCGAACCAGAAGTCGACGGTGTCCCGGCCGACTTCGGCGGCCGGCCCGGTCGCGGTGGTCGCGGCGGTCTCCCCGGTCCCCGCGACCCCGGCGGCCTCTGTGGGCTCGGTGGTCCCTGCGGTCTCGGTGGGCTCGGTGGTCCCTGCGGTCTCGGTGTGCTTCATGAAGGGCCTTTCCCCTGTCGCTGTTCCGTCGGGGCCGTCGCCGGGGGCACCGGCGCGGGCCAGGGCCTCCAGGACGGCGTTCTGCCGGGCGTCGCGGGCGGCGGCGCGGTGCGCGTACCCGTCCTTCCCGTAGGTCTGGTCGGCCGTGTCGGCGAGGTGCTCGACGGTCCGTGCCGTCATGCGGGGGCGGCCGAGGTCCCGCCAGGCGCCGTCCATCCCGGGTCCGGCCGCCGCCAGCCAGCGGCGCAGACCGCCCTCGCCGCCGCCGAGGTGGAAGGCCTCGAAGGGGCCGACGGCGGCCCAGCGCACCCCGAGTCCCCGGGAGACGACGGTGTCGAGTTCGGCCATGGTGACGACGCCCTCCTCGACCAGGTGGACGCTCTCCCGGAGGACGGCGGCCTGGATCCGGTTGGCGACGAACCTCGGCACCGGCCGGCGCAGCACGACGGGCGTCCGGCCCACCGACCGGTAGAAGGCGGCGCACGCCTCGACCGTCGCCGGGTCGGTCCGGCTGCCGCCGAGGACCTCCACGAGCGGGACGACGTGCGGCGGGTTGAGGGGGTGGCCGACGACCACCCGGCCGGGGTCGGCCATCGCGGCGCCCATGGCGTCGGGCAGCAGCCGGGAGGTGGAGGAGAGCAGCAGGGCCGCCGGGGGCGCGGCGGCGCCGACGCGGCGGAAGAGGTCCCGCTTGAGTTCCAGGTCGTCGGGGAGGTTCTCCTGGACGGCGTCGGCGTCCCGGACGGCCCGTTCGAGGTCGGGTTCGATCTCCAGCAGGCGGGTGAGCCGGTGCGGGTCGCGGCCGCCGCCGGGCAGCCCGGGGGCCATCCGCTCCAGGGCGGCGGTGACGGTCGCGCGGGCGTCGGCGCGCCGGCTGTGGACGCGGACGCGCAGGCCGTGGGCGAGGAAGAGGGCGGTCCAGGAGAGTCCGATGACGCCGGCCCCGAGGACGGCGACCGTGCGCGGGGCGGGGCGGTCCGGTGCGGTGTTCATGTCTCACCCGTCGTGGTCGGTGGGGGGGGACGGCGCCGGGCGTCGGGGCCCGTACGTCCGGCGACGGCCGCCGGAGCGGTGCTCCGGCGGCCGTCGGGTTCATCCGTTCCGGCCCGTCAGGGCTGGACCGTGGTGGTGGAGAAGACCACCGGCTGGGCCGGGTCGGCGTAGCACTGGAAGGGGTCCCACTCGTTGGTGGTGGGCTGCAGGCGGTACCAGTAGAACGACGGGTCGTCGAAGCCGGTGCCGCCGGCCGTGGTCGTGAGCGTGCCGGAGCCGGGGGCGCGCAGGACGACCTCCAGGTTCGGCAGGTCGTACTCGACGCCGCCCTGGAAGGCGTCGTCGGACCGGACGACGAAGGTGTCGCCGTGCCGCTCGACCCACTGGCCGCCGCCGAGGTTGGAGCTGCCGCCGGTGAGCCGGTAACCCAGCACGGTGGCGCCGGCCGGCACCCGGTAGGCGATCCGCACGTCGGTCAGCGTCTTGTTGTAGGCGGCGACCGCGTTGATCGGCGCCGAGTCGAACGTGACCTTGAAGGTCTTGTTCGGGGCGACGGTGGCCGGCGCCGTCACGGTGAACGTACGGGAGTAGTCCACCGGGATCCACGAGCCCGTCACGCGGGTCTGGCACACGTACGGCAGCGTGCTCGTGGTCGTGGTGGCGGTGCCGCCGCCCGCCGCCGAGGCGGAGCCGCTCGACGCCAGGACCCCCGTGACGGCCATGCCCACCGAGGCGAGGAGGCCGGCTGCCTTCTTCCAGTTCGTCTGCACTGAGTTCCCCTGTTCTTCGCGCCTGGACGCTCCGGGCGCGCCTGGCCCAATCTGATCGGTCCGGCTGGAGCCGCGATCGAGCCCGCGTCCAGGCGCCGCGTCACGCCCCGGCGCGGGACCGGGCGCTCTCCAGGTGCTCCGCGAGCGCGGCGGGGGCCATCACCCCGGAGACCGGGGGCCGGCCGTCGATGACGACGGACGGGACGCCGGAGACGCCGAGTTCGCGGGCCCGCTCCTGGTCGGCGCGGACGTCGTCGGCGTAGGCGTCACCGGCGAGGACCGCGCGCGCCTCGGCGGCGTCGAGGCCGGCCTCCTCGGCGAGGCGGATCAGCACGTCGTGGTCGGTGATGATCAGCGCCTCGGTGTGGTAGGCGTGGAGCAGCCGCTCCACCATCGCGTCGGTGCGGCCGTACTTCCCCGCGAGGTGGGTGAGCCGGTGGGCGTCGAAGGAGTTGACCGGCCGGGAGAGGTGCATGTTGAGCTCCAGGCCCTCCTGCCGGCCGTGGCCCTGGATCTGGGCGACCCGGGCGGGGACGGCGGCGGGGTCCATCCAGGTCTCCATGACCTTCGCGGCCGTCGGGCCGGGCTCGCGCTCGGCCTCGGGGCCGAGCTCGTAGCTGCGCCAGACGACCTCGACCTCGTCCTGGTGGCCGAAGAGGTCGAGGGCGGCCTGGATGCGGCGCTTGCCGACGAAGCACCAGGGGCAGAGGATGTCGGAGAAAATCTCGATCTTCACGGGGGTCTCCTCGGAGGGGTCGGGCGGGTTTTCCCGGGGTGGTACGGGGGTGCCCCGGGAGCGTTTCCGGGGTGGTCCCGGGGGCCCGGGAGGTTCCCGGGGCGGGCGTTTCCCCCGGCCCCGGGGGCGGGTGGCGTCCCGAGGGGTCAGTCGATCGCCAGGACGATCTTTCCGCGCACGTGCCCGGTCTCGACCTCGTGGTGGGCCTCGGGGGCGGCGGCCAGCGGGAAGACCCGGGAGACCTCGACGCGGATCCGGCCCTGGGCGTAGAGCCCGGTCAGTTCGCGCAGGCGCTCGGCGGACCGCTGGCTGAAGATCGCCCGGACGCCGAGCTCCTCGACGCGGGCGAAGTCGACGAGGGTGCCGATCCGGCCGCGGTCCTTGACCAGCTCGACGGAGACGTCGAGGGCCGGGCCGCCGATGCCGTCGAGGGCGGCGGTGACCCCGTCGGGGGCGAGGGCGCGGACCCGGTCGGCGAGCCCGTCGCCGTAGGTGACGGGGATCGCGCCGAGGGAGCGGAGGTAGTCGTGGTTGCGCTCGCCGGCGGTGCCGATGACCGTGGCGCCCCACTCCTTGGCGAGCTGGACGGCGATCGTGCCGACGCCGCCGGCGGCGGCGTGCACGAGCAGGGTGTCGCCGGGGCCGACCTCCAGCGCCCGCAGGGCGGTGTGGGCGGTCTGCGCGGAGGCGGAGAAGGCACCGGCCTCCTCCCACGGCATGTTCGCGGGCTTGGCCACGACCTGGTCGGCCGACACGACCAGGTACTCGGCGTAGCAGGACAGCACGGCCCAGCCCAGGACCTCGTCGCCGGGGGCGAAGCCGGTGACGCCCTCGCCGAGTTCGTCGACGACGCCCGCGAAGTCGTTGCCGAGGACCTGGGGGAAGGCCAGGGTCATGCCGGGCGGGTTCCAGCCGGCCCGGACGGCGCAGTCGTAGGCCTGGACTCCGGCCGCCCTCACCCGCACCCGCACCTCGCCGGGGGCCGGACGGGGGGTGTCGAGCTCCGTCACCTCGATCGCCTCGGGGGCGCCGAAGGCTCGGATGGCTGCTGCCAGCATGGGTGGTTCCTTCCTCGTACGAATGGGGTCACGGGCGTGCCGGGGTTCTCCGGCGGGCCCGTGACCCCATCGTGCAACCTCAACCGCGGTCGAGGTCAATTGCCTTGATCAGGAAGGGAGTTGTTCCCGAGCGAACGTCGAGCGGACTTCGAGCGGACCTCGACCGGAGCCCGACCGCCCTTCGAGCGGACCTCAAGCGGACCGCGGTACGGCTCCGATCCGCACGGTCCCGGCCGGACCGTCCGTCGCCGCGCCGTCCGCGTCCCCCGCCGCCGCACCGTGCGCCCGGCCCTCGGCGGGGTCCGGGGGTGTGGCCCGGGCGAGGGCGACCGCCGCGATGACGGCGTTCTGCACCGCGTCGCGGTCGGCCGCGAGCTCCTCGTAGGAGCGGTCGCCGAACGCCTCGTCGGCCTGGGCGATCACCGTGCCGACGGTGGCCTCGTCGACCGGCGGCGCGCCCAGCCCGGCCCAGCCGCGCTCCAGGCCGACCCCGAGGTGCTGGAACCAGTGGCGCAGTCCGCCGGGACCGCCGCCGAGGTGGAAGGCCCGGAAGGGGCCGACGGCCGCCCAGCGCGGTCCGATGGAGGCGGTCACGATCCCGTCCAGTTCGGCCACCGTCACCACCCCCTCGCGGACCAGGTGGACGCTCTCGCGGAGCAGGGCCGACTGGAGCCGGTTGGCGACGAAGCCGGGGACGGTCCTGCGCAGCACCACGGGCGTCTTGCCCAGGCCCCGGTAGAAGGCGACCGCGTCGTCCACGGCCGCCGGGTCGGTCCGCTCCCCGGCGACCACCTCGACCAGCGGCACGATGTGCGGCGGGTTGAAGGGGTGGGCGACGAGCAGCCGGGACGGGTCGGCCGTCGCCGCGCCGAGGTCGTCGGGCGACAGGGTGGACGTCGAGGAGAGCAGCAGCGCGCGGGGGCCGGCGGCGGCACCGGCCCGCGCGAAGAGGTCCCGCTTGAGCGCGAGGTCCTCGGGGGCGTTCTCCTGCACGGCGTCCGCGCCCTCGACCGCCCGGGCGAGGTCCGGTTCGAAGCGCAGCCGGGCGGCGAGCTCCTCGGGGTCCCTCGGCCCGTCGGGCAGGGTGGCCGCGTACCGGCCGAGGGCGGCGCGCACGTGCCGTTCGGCGTCGGGGCGGCGGCTGTGGACGCGGACCGCGAGGCCCGCCGCGGCGAAGAGGGCGATCCAGCCGAGGCCGATGGTGCCGGTGCCGATCACCGCCGCCGTCCGCACGGCACCGGTCCCGGTGCCGCTGCCGGTGTCCGTGCCTGTCGTCTCGCTCACGGGTGCTCCTGGGATACGGGGGGAGGGCGCGGATCAGTAGGTGCCGAGGGCTCCGCAGACGTTCATGGCCTGCGCGGTGACGGCCCCGGCGGCGTCGGCGACGAGGTAGTCGACCATCGCGGCGACCTCCGTGACGTCCACGTAACGGCCGATCGGCACGCGGGTGGTGACCTTCTCGGCGGCCTCGTCCTCGGTGATGTCCCACATGTCCGCGTAGTGGCGGCGGACCCGCTCGGCCATCGGGGTCTCGACGAAGCCGGGGCAGACCGCGTTGACGGTGATCCCGGTCCTGGCGAGGTCCAGGCCCAGCGCCTTGGTGAAGCCGACCACGCCGTGCTTCGAGGCGGAGTAGGGGGCCGCGGTGACCGCGCCCTGCTTGCCGGCGGTGGAGGCGATGTTGACGATCCGGCCCCACTCCTTGCCGAGCATGCCGCCGCCGGACAGGACCTCGCGGGTCACCAGGAAGACGCTGTTCAGGTTGGTGTCGATGACGTCGTACCAGAGCTCGTCGGTCATCTCGGCGATGGCGCCGCCGCCGTTGCGTCCGGCGTTGTTCACGAGGATGTCGATCGTGCCGTACCGCTCCACCGCCGCGCGGACGAAGCCGCGGACGTCCTCCTTGTCGGTGACGTCGCAGCGGACCCCGTCGACCTCCAGCCCCTCGTCGCGCAGGGACTTGACGGTCCCGGCCAGCCGGTCCTCGTCCCGCCCGCACACGAAGACCCGGGCACCGCCCCGGGCCAGCCGGGCGGCCACGGCGAGGCCGATCCCGCTGGTCGCCCCGGTCACCACTGCCACCCGCTGCTGCCGCTCGGCCATTGTTCCTCCGTAGAACCGTCTGCTCGAAGCACGCTTGACGGTGCCCAGAGTCGGTTCCGGCCCTCGACGGGCGGTCGAAGAGGAGTCCAGCCGGACCCGACGCGCGCGCCGGCCCCGGAGCCGTACCGCTTCGTGCGGCTCCGGGGCCGGTCGTCGTAGTCGCGGGTCAGCCGCCGCGGGCCGCCGGGAGGGCGGCGGCGCGGGTCGCCGGGAAGGTGCGGGGGCCGGCGAGGACGGCCGCGAGGTGGGCCACGGAGGCCATCGTGACGTGCCGGTGCCAGCCCTGGAAGGAGCGGCCGCCGAAGTCCCGCAGGCCGACGCCCTCGGCGATCGGGAGGAAGTCGCGGGTGACCGTCTCGGCGAGCTCGACCAGGGCGATCACGTCGGCCGGCGGGAGGTCGGCGGCGTTGGTGAGCCACATCTTGGCCGGCCGCCGCTCCCGGCCCTGCCAGTGGGCCATCAGCAGCAGCTGGCGGCCGGGCTCGCGCCGGGGTCCCGGCATGCTCGCGGGCACGACCGGGATGACGGACACCACGGCGTCCTGGAGCGGCCGGCCCCGCGCGTCCTGGCATTCGAGGGGGCGGCGCATCCGCTTCATCGACTCGACGAGCTGTTCCGCCTGGATCTCCCGGTCGCTGTAGCCCTGGAGGGCCGTGCAGTCGATCCGCAGCGGGGTCGACGGACAGACCCGCATGACGAGGGGCACGCCGGCCCGGTCGAAGTGCCGGAGGCACTCCGCGACGTCGAGCCCCTCGCTGTCGACGACCACCGGCCACGGGGGCACGCCCCAGTCGCGGAGCGGTTCGAGGGCGGTCTCGCTCGCGCACGCCTCCAGGGTCTCCGGCCGGACCGTCTCGGGGATGCTCGCGCCGCGCCGCCGCGCGGCGTCCTCCGTCCACTCCGGGGGCAGGACCAGCCGCCAGTTCACCGGCACCGCGGCTTCGGCCGACGCCAGCCACGCCCCGTACGACTGCTGGCCGAGGACGGTCTGGCGCAGGTGGGGGACGAACTGCTCCCCGACCCCCACCGAGCGGGTGCCGACCCTCGGGACGACGGTCGGCAGCACCACCAGGGCGCGCGGTTCGGTCATCCGTCCGGCCGTGGCGGCGAGGGCGCGCCGGACCCGGGTCCATTCCCAGGAGGAGCCGCTGATGAAGTGGTGGGTGCTCTGGCGGGCGGCCTCCCCGCCGACCTGGTCCGCGATGTTGCGGAGGGTCTTGCGGCCGGTGGCTCTGAGCAGCCCGCGCGTGTACCGCTCGGCCTGGATCCGCTGGTCCCGTCTGCCCAGGGGGGCGAAGACGGAGTCGCCGAGTCCGGCCACCCACGCGTCGACGTCATCGGGTCCGGTGGAAGGTTCCTCGCCGACCGGGGCACCCCGGTCTGGCCGTCCGCCGTTCATGGTTCTCCCCCTGCTCATGACAATCACATGCCGCTTGAACATTTTCGGCATAAAATCCAATCGGCTGCATTCAAAAAACGACACAAGCAACCGAATTTGGCTAGAAACCAACATCGGCCGCTGTGGCGCCCCAGCCGCCGACGGCCTCGGGGACGACGGCCGCTCCCCCGCTCCCCGGATCTGGCCGGATCCGCACCGTCCCGGTCGGCGCGGACCGCACCGGCCCGCCGCTCGCCCCGCCGATTGGCCCCGGACCGGCCCGGTGAGGTAGAAAGCCCCGTCGATCAATCATGATCACGTCAGTGCGCCGGCTTCCGGCGCCGTCTCATTCGGGGGAATGAAGCAATGACATCGACTCGCCGCGCCCTCGGCGCGCTCGCCCTCCTCGCCGCGCTGAGCGGCGTCACCGCCTGCGGCCCGGACGGCTCCGAGGCCGCCGGCACCACCGCGGGCACCGGCGGCGGAACCTCGGCACCGGCCGCTCCGTCGGCCACCGCGTCCGGGACCCCGGCCGCCGACCCGGCCACGGGCGGCGAACCGACCGACGACGTCAACGGCGACGGAAAGGGCGGGGACTGCGGCAACCCCCCGGTCCTGCCCGCCGGGATCCAGAAGGTGAAGATCACGCTGATGCGTGACGCCGGCGGCTTCGAGGCCGCCGAGGCCACGCCGCACTGCACGCCGAACGACTGGATCTACGGCGCCGAGAAGGACGCCCCGACCAAGCACTACGTGCTCCCCACCAGCGTCACGGCGGACCTGGCCCTGGCCGACGGCCCCGGCCGGTGGAAGCGGGTGAACCACGAGCAGCTGGCCCTGCACGTCGACCGCTGCCTGGCCCGGGAGATCGGGGCGCCCGACGACTACCCCAAGGTGGAAGCGCCCTTCGGCTGCTTCGGCAACGTCTACGAGATCACCCTCGGCGCCCAGGGCGAAGTGAAGACGATCAAGGAGATCTGGAGCGTCTAGACCCCCCTCCCGGTCCGTGCCCCGGGGCGATCCGACGTCGCCCCGGGGCATGCGCCGCATCAGGCCCGCCACACCTCGGCCGCGGCGAGGAACGCCGACGACGACGGGCGCTCCGGGGTCCCTCCCCGGCTGATCGCACCGGGCAGGAGGCGGCCGTCGACGTGGGCCCGGGCCCGCTCGCACGGGCCCAGCACCAGGCTCAGGCTGTGTTCCGTGTCGCCCAGCGGGAACCGGTCGGTGGCGAAGGCGCGCCGGTCGAGGACCCCGGCCATGCTCACGTCGACGCCGCCGCCCCGGGCCCGCAGCCCGGACGCGAGGTCGATCCCGACCAGGACCTCTGACCGGTGGAACCGGGGGGCGGACCACGGCAGGCCGTCGAGTTCGGGGAAGTGGCGGACGAAGTGGTCGGCCAGCCAGAGCGCGAGGCGCGGGTCCTCCCCGACGACCCGCACGCCGTCCGGCCGCCAGAGCACGAGGACGTTCCCCGCCCCGTGGGTGGACCAGTCCACCTGCCAGGTCGAGAGGTAGGCGGTGCACGCGCCGGCCCCGTCGAAGAGCTGGAGGCCGGGGTTGGCGCCGACCAGGATCGGCTTGCGCGCCGCGGGATCGCCGGCCGTCGGCACCGGCGCGGCACCGGCCGCCGACGCCGGGGCGGCGGCGGCCAGGAGCCCCAGCGAGCCGAGGACGGCGCCCATGCGCACGATGCCGCGGCGGCCGACGGAGGCGGCGGCGGAAGGACGGTCCCAGCCGGGATCCGCGGCCGTCCCACGGGTGCTCTCGGTGCTCTCGGTCGTCAGGTCGGAGCGCAAGGCGCCTCCTCGGTCGGGGTGACACGGTCGCGGCCCACGATCCGGTGAGCACGGCGGCGGCCTCCACGCATTCGAGGGTCTTCGAATCCATCGGCCCGCCCCGGCCGCGGTGGGACACTCGCGGGATGGCGATGAGGGTGCGGCTGGACGCACGGGCTTGGAGCAGGTCGCGCTTCGCCACGTCCGCGGCCATGGAGGTGCTCGGTGTGCTGCGGCACCGCGGCCGGCATCCGGCCGCCCACGCGCGGGAGTGGCACGCCCGCGCCCGGCGGGCGCTTCCGCCGGGGCGGCTGGCGCTCCTCGAAGCCCTGGTGCCCGTCGACCACAGCTACATCCCGGACTTCCTGACGCCCGTGCCGCGCCCCGGCGAGTCGCTGCCTGAGGTGGTCGCCCGCATCGCGGCGACCCCGGTCGAGGAGGTCGACTACCAGCTCGACATCGCGATACGCGGCCGGCGCGTGTGGCCCCAGGTCCTCGCGCTGCACCCGAGCGCGGCGGTGTACGAGCGGTGGCGGCGGCCGATGCCCCCGGCGCTCGCGGCTCCGGCCCGCGACGGCGGCGGCGCCGTGGCGGCCGCGGCGGCGGAGGCGATGGCGGTCCTCTTCGAGGCCGTCCTGGCGCCGGACTGGCCGCGGGTCCGGGCGGTCCTGGACGCCGACATCGGCAACCGCGCCGACCGGATGGCGGCGCACGGCGCGGCGGCGGTGCTCGACGACCTCGGCGAGCGGATGCGCTGGACGGGCACCGAGCTCGTCCTGGAGCGCGCCTACTCCGGGGTCATCGACTGGGCCGACGAAGGGGTCCTCTTCGTGCCGACCACGACGCACGTCGGCCCGGTGCTGTTCGCCGCCGAGTATCCGCACACGCCGGTGCTGTTCTACCGGGCGCGCGGCATCGGCGCCCTCGGAGAGCGCCCGGCGAGCCCGGCGGAACCGGCCCTGACGGGACTCGTGGGCACGACCCGGGCCGCGCTCCTGACCACGCTGGAGACGCCCGCGTCCACGGTCGAGCTGAGCCTGCGGACCGGCTGGAGCAGTGCGACCGTCTCGTACCACCTCGGCATTCTGCTGCGGGCGGGGCTGGTCGACCGGCACCGCCGGGGCCGGGTCGTCCGCTACGCGCGCACCGGCCTCGGCACGGCGCTCGCGGCACCCCGGGCGGACCCGTAGGCGCCGCGTACCCCCGCGACCGCCACCCGAGCCCCGTACCGACCTGTCCGGCCGGATCAGCCCGTGCCCTCGGCCCTCCGCTCCACCGCCCGCGCACCGGCGCGGTGCAGCATCCTGAGCGCGACCAGCAGGACGCCGATGTCGTCGAGGAGGACGGGGTCGGGCAGCAGGTCCACCGGGCTCACCAGGTAGACCAGCGCGCCCCAGAAGAGCATCTTGCGGGACATCGGGATGCCGGAGTCGGCGAGGAGCCTGCGGGCCCGGAACAGGCGCACGGCCAGGACGGCCGCCACCGCCAGGGTCGCGGCGACGAGCACCCACCAGAACACACCCGTGCGGTCCGTACCGACCACCTCCTCCTCCGTACCCGGGGGCGCGCCCCGGCCGACCCGTCCCCTCCAGGGTACGTACGCCCCCGGTCCCGCCCCCCGTCCCGTGATCGGATCGCACCGCGCGGCACCGGTCCGGCACCTTCGGGACCGGGGGTCCCCGCGCCGTTCCGCGTGCCGCGCGCGGGTCCGACCGATCCGGTCCGGAACGATCGGGCGCGGCCCATACCCCCGCCGCCAGAGTGGGAACCGCAAGGAAGAAGGAGGCCCCATGATCGCGGCACTCAACCGCCTCGTCGATCTCGTCGAGGAGCACCTCGGCGAAGAGCTCGACGTGGACGCGCTGGCCGGGACGGTCGGCACCACCGGGTACCACCTGCGCCGGATGTTCTCGTCGCTGGCGGGCATGCCGCTGTCGGAGTACGTGCGGCGGCGGCGCATGACCGTGGCCGCGGCCGACCTCGTCCGGGGCGAGCGGGACCTGCTGGGCGTCGCCGTCCGGTACGGGTACGGCTCGACCGAGGCGTTCGGCCGCGCGTTCCGGGCGGTGCACGGCGCCGCACCCGGCGACGTGCGCCGGGACGGGGGCCCCTTGAGGACACAACCACGGCTCAGGTTCCGCCTGACCGTCGAAGGGAGCACTCCCATGGAAACCCGTCTCGTCGACCGCCCCGCGTTCCGCCTGGTCGGCCACGCGGCCCGCGTCCCCCTCGTCCACGAGGGCGTCAACCCGCACATCCAGCGGCACATCGCCGCGCTGCCGCAGGAGGAGCACGCGCGACTGAAGGCCCTCGGCGACACCGAACCGGCGGGCCTGCTCCAGGTCAGCGACGGCGTCGACCCCGACGCCCGGGAGGGCAGCGAGCTCACCTATCTGCACGGGGTCGCCCTGGACGGGGCCACCCCGGTCCCGGACGGGCTCGACTCCGTCGAGACGGCGGCGGGGACGTGGGCGGTCTTCCGCACCAGCGGCCCCCACCCGCAGGCCCTCCAGACCGCCTGGGCGGCGACCGCGACCGAGTGGTTCCCGTCCAACCCGTGGCGGCTGCGGCCGGGCCCGTCGATCGTCGCGTTCCTCGACCGGTCGGCCGACTTCACCACCGCGACCTGCGAGCTGTGGCTGCCCGTCGAGCCCGCGTAGGACACCGCCGGCCGCCCGTCCTTCCGGCCGTCACCGGGAGGCGGGCGGCCGGACGCCGTGTCCGAGCAGCCCGGCCCACAGCCGGGCCCTGCCCCGGCCGTCGAGGGCCTCGTGGGCGGCGAGCAGGCCGCCGGTGACCGCGCCGAGGAAGCCTCCGGCCAGACAGTCCTGGCCGGCCAGGTAGAGGCCGGGGACCCCGGTGCGCGGGCGGATCCAGTCCGCGAGGCCGGGGCCGCGGCCGTCGCCGAAGGCGGCGACGTCCTTGGCGAGGCCGTAGAGGCTCCCGCCGGGCCAGCCGGTGAAGTGCTCGGCCGACAGCGGCGTACCGAGCTCGTGGTACGCCACCCGGCCCCGGGTGCGCGGCAGTCGGCGGTGGAGCACGGCGAGGAGTTCCGCGCTCAGTTCGTCCTTCAGCCGGAGGTAGGCGGGGTCCCGGTGGCGCGGGCGGGAGCCGTGGAAGGGGGCGAACAGGTCCGGGCGGACGTACGCGAGGACCTCGCCGGTGGACCGGCCGGGGTGACGCGCCTCCCAGGTGGGGTCCTTGGCGCAGGAGAAGGAGAGGAAGCATCCGCTGACGCGTCCGGCGGGGCCGTCGAAGAAGGCGTCGCAGTCCCCTTCGGTGACCATCATGTTGTGCCGGGGCAGGCCCAGTTCCCCAGGCGTGCCGTCGAGGCCGAGGAAGAGCACCACGAACGGGAAGCCGCGCCGCATGCCGTCCAGCCGCTCCGCCCCGGCGGCGGGCGGGCCCGGCAGCAGGGTGCGGTAGGTGTGGTGGGCGCCCGCCGCGCCGACCACGACGGGGGCCCGCACCCGGGTGCCGTCGGCCAGGACCACCCCCGTCGCCCGCGCCCCGGCGCGCTCCCCGTCCCCGTCCCGTACGATCCGGGCGACCGGGGCCCGTACGAAGACCTCGCCGCCCGCCTCCCGGATCGGGCCGAGCATCGCGCGGGCGATGGCGGCGCTGCCGCCCACCGGATACCAGGCGCCGGTGCGGAAGTGCTCGAACAGCACGGCGAGGAGGAAGAACGGCAGCCGGCGGGTGGAGTCGGCCAGCAGCAGCGCGCTCTGTGTGAGCAGCACCTGCCGCAGCCGCGCGTCGCGGACCTTCTCCTCCACCACCTCGCGGGCGGGGCGCAGTGCCTCCGGCGGGACGGCCACCGTCCGCAGGACCCGGGCGAGCCGCCGCGCCACCGGCCCCGACAGCCGCCCCAGCGCGAGCGCGGGCAGCACCCCCCGGCACCGCCGGATCAGCGCGAACAGCTCCCGTACGCCGTCCCGTTCGGCCGGGAAGCGGGCGATCAGGGCGGCCTGCTGGGCGTCGAGGCCGACGGGCACGGGGTGGTCCTCCCCCGCGATGCGGTACTCGTCGTACGGGTCCCCGAGCGGCGCCCACTCCAGCGCGCCGCCGGTCAGGTAGTCGGACAGCACCCGTACCGGCTCGCCCCTCCCCAACTGGCCGACGTAGTGGATGCCGACGTCCCACTCCCAGCCGCGCCGCCGGTAGGCGTGGGTGTAGCCGCCGGCGGTGTAGTGCCGCTCGAAGACCGCGACCCGCCGCCCCTGCCGGGCCAGGCAGACCGCCGCCGTCAGCCCGCCGGCCCCCGACCCGACCACCACCGCGTCATACGCCCCCGCCACCCCGCCGGCCCCCCACGGCCGCCCCACCAGCACCCCTCGGGGCGGGGCACCGGAATCACGGCGGGGGGACCGGGGCGGAAGGGAACTGACCATGGGTACGACTCCGGAGACGGGACGAGCGGAAAGGACGAACGACACCCGATCGAACGCCCCGCACCCACCCGGGTTCCGGCCCCGCCCCCACCATCACCTGGACGGCCCCGGCCGAACACCGACCGCCCCCGCCCCCTGCCCCACCGCTCCCGGCCAGATCCCCACTGCTCCCGCCCCGCTCCCGGCCACTCCCGACCGCTCCCGACCGGCTGCCGGTCGGCTCCCGGCCGCTCAGAGCGCGATGAGACCCGCCGCCGTCGGCCTGAACCCGCAGGCGTCGAGGTAGAACGGCCGCAGGTCGTCCTCGAAGTCGACGTGGAGCCACCCGCATCCGGCCTCACGGGCCCGCCGCACGGCCTCGGCGACGAGCCCGGCCCCGATCCCGGCCCGGCGGCGCCCTCCCGCGACCACCGTGTCGAGGAGGAACGCGTGAACTCCGCCGTCCCACACGACGTTGACGAACCCGACGAGCTCGCCCTCCTCCCACGCACAGACCCACCCGAGGCTGTACCGCCGCACACGGGCCACCCAATCGACGCCCGAAGCCGCCCCGCCGAACCCCTCCGCGTGCAACGCGTCGACCGCGACGTTGTCGAAGTCGCCCCGCCATTCATAACTGATCGCCATATGCCGAGCGTAGAACGCCCCTTCACCGCGATCCCGCGGTCACCTTCCGCAACTCCCTTGGCCGACGGGCGGGTCAGCCGAGGGCGGGGGTCGTGAGGTCAAGGGTCAGCAGGTTCCCCCAGTCGTTGGTGAAGACGGCCCGCATGCCCTCGTAGCGCACGCCGACGAACGGGTTGGAACGAAACATGACGGCGACCCACCGCAACGAGGAGTCAGCGTCGAGGCGGGCGAGATAACCGATGTTGCCCATCCCGCCGCCCCCGCCGGACATCCACCCCGATCCGTCCGGCAGCGGCACCTCGAAACAGGGATCCACCTCGTCGACGTGGTACTCCTCAAGGGCCCGGGCCACATCGAGCACCCCTCCGACACGAAAGGGAATCGGCTGCCCGGCATCCGGGTGATGCGCCCCCGGTCCGTCGACGTGCAACTCCAGCCCGGTGTCGTCCGGTCGATACAGACCGTCCCGAAGCGGGATCTCTCCCGCTTTCCAAAGCCTCTCGACCATTCCCATGCCCGACTCCACCGCCCCTCAACGATTCTCCCGGCTCGCCGGAGGATTCGAACGTGGCAACGTGACCTGCCGCACCCCTACACCACGGACTCGGGCCTCGTCCGCAGATACCGACCCCAGACCTGGGCCTTGCGATAGGGGCCGTCCCCGTCGCTGTCGTACTGCGGTGCGTCAAAGGTGACCCAGTACAGCAACTCGCCGCTGAACGCCTGGGCGTGTTCGTTGGGCACGGCTGCACCCACGGCATCGATCGTTCCGGAGAACTCCGCCTGCCAAGGGCCGTCCCAGTCAGGATCCCGAACGACCGTGACCCGGGTGCCCGGCGCCCATGCACCCGCCGGCCACGCCCGGCTCAAGGGACGGCCGAGGACGTGCTCCACGGCCTGGCGATCTTCTGCCTCCGCGGGAACGGATGCGGAGCGTCCTGTCATGCCACCCACCCTGCCCGCACCGCTTCGGAATCGCCAGAGAATAAGACGTCGTTTCTTATGGTGTGAGAGTTCGTTGATCCGTGCATGACGGATCTCGTGGAGCGACTGGTGCCGGACGAGTTGTGGGTGCTGTTCCGGCGGGTGGTGCCACCGACTGAGGTGATACGCCCCCAGGGCGGTGGCCGACGCCGGGCCGGTGACCGCGAAGCCCTGGCCGCGATCATCTTCGTGGCGACGTCGGGCTGCACGTGGCGGCAGCTGCCGCCGGTGTTCGGCCCGGCCTGGCCCACGGTCTACCGCCGGTTCGCCCAGTGGAGCCGGGACCGGGTCTGGGCCAGGCTCTACCGCGTGATCCTCGACGAACTCGGAGCGCGGGGCGAGCTGGACTGGTCGCGGTGTGCGATCGACTCCGTCAGCCTGCGGGCGACAAAAGGGGGCCACTGACGGGACCGAATCCGACCGACCGCGGCAAACTAGGATCGAAAATCCACCTGGTCTGTGACCGCAACGGGCTTCCGCTGTCCTTGGGCATCTCCGGCGCGAACATGCACGACAGCTTGGGCCTGGAGCCGCTCGTCCGGGGCATCCCGCCCATCCGCTCCCGCCGCGGACCCCGGCGCCGGAAGTCGGCGAAACTGCACGCCGACAAGGGGTACGACTACGACCACCTGCGGCGATGGCTACGCCAGCGGGACATCCGTCCTCGCATCGCCCGCAGGGGGGTCGAGTCCTCACAGCGGCCGGGCCGGCACCGGTGGGTGGTCGAGCGAACCGTGTCCTGGCTGGCCGGCTGCCGAAGGCTCCACCGCCGCTACGAGCGCAAGGCCGAACACTTCCTTGCCTTCGTCGGCATAGCCGCAGCCCTCATCGGCTTCCGAAGACTGGCAGGCTGAGACGCCGGTTATCCGATGAACTGTTCCGTCGTCTGGCGATACTGCTTTGATCGATCTTCCGTCAGTTTCCACAGAGCAGGAAGACCGCCCTCCCGCATCTGGGCTTCCGCCTCTTGCTGGCACGCTGCCTCGAAGCGGAGCAGGCTGTCGGAGGAGCCGATACGGACGGCAATCGGCCAGGATGCCGCCGCCTTCGAGGCAAACTCCAGGGTCTGCGCTGACGTAATGTCCTGCTGCTTCGGCCGGGTCAGCACCACCGTGCCGAAGACCAGAGAGGACCATCCTGCGACAAAGGCGTGGCCGGCGAGCTCTGCCGGATACCTGGCATCCAGGGACCAGCTCTCGGCGAACGCAGAGCCGAGCAAGTCGTCATCGAGCCCTCGACCGTCGAGAAACGCTGTGATGTTCTCCAGCCCCGCCATGATCGGGCTGTAGTGGTCAAGCAGGCCAGATCGCGTGGTCAGTACCTGCACGGCTCCGCCCAGCCGGATGGCTGCGGCGCAACACAGCGCCGTTCCCGCAACGTCAAACGCCTCGTCCACGAGCCCCCACCCCTTGCCCAACCCCAACGATGGCCCCCTCCGGCACGATAACCGCAAGAGCGCCATAAGAAACGACGTCTAAGCACCGTTGCAGTACTAGACGCCCCCCTTCTGCGAGGTGCCGCCGCCGGTCAGGGGCCCAACCGGGGTCAGCCGAAGCGGGGTTCGAGCGCCTGTCGACCGAGCAGGAGGAACAGCGCGGCAGCGTGGTGTGATAGCCATATGCGAGCCCGCTTCCACCGTTGAACGGAGCCGAGTCCGCCGCGAGGCCGGGAGGGGCCTGCGGCGGGGCGTTCTCCCCAACCGCTCGACCTGCTCCTGGAGTTGACGATGGCTGATTCCGCGACGTCCGAAACCCACGCCCATGCCCCACCCGTCGGCACCGCCTCCGGCGGGGACTTGGCGCTGCGTCCGCCCAGTCATGCACCGGACCGGCGCTCGATCGGCTGGTGGACCGTCCAGGCACTGGTCACCGTGCTCCCGCCGACGCTGATCCTGGTGCTGCTAGGGGTGCTGATCACACCGGCCCGCTACTGGCTGATGCTGGCGGCGGCCGTGATCGGCGCGCCCGGCCTGCTGTACACGGCCGTGATGCCAGCCTGGCGGTACCGGGTGCACCGCTGGGAGACCACTGAGGACGCCGTGTTCACCCGGGCCGGGTGGGTGCGCCAGCAGTGGCGGATCGCGCCGCTCTCGCGGATCCAGACCGTCGACACCGTACGGGGCCCGATACAGCAGATGTTCGCGCTGTCCACCCTTGTCGTCACCACCGCGTCGGCCGCGGGGGCGGTGCGGATCGACGGCCTGGCACAGGACAAGGCCCGTGATCTCGCGGAGGAACTGACCCGGATCACGCAGGCCACTCCCGGAGACGCGACATGAGCGCCCGGGGCCGGAACGGCACCGCGGACTCGCCACAGGCGGGCGCCGTGCCCGGCGATCCCACGAACGCCGCGCAGTCCGGTGCGGGACGGGCGGACGCGGAGGCCGCGTGGCGCCGACTCGACCCGCGGATCATCGCCGTGACCAGCACCGGGAGCGGGCTGCTGATCATCACCGCCGCCGTCATCATGTGGTGGCGGGACGCACCGTGGTGGCTGCACGCGGCGGTTCCGCCGCCGCTGCTCTGCTTCCCCGTGTACGAATGGTGGCGCTGGCTGAAGACCACCTACCGGCTCACCCCGGAACGCATCGAGCTGCGGACGGGCGTCCTGGTGCGCAGCCACCGCTCCATCCCCCGGCATCGGGTGCGCAGCGTCGACGTGTCCGCGAACCCGCTACGCCGGATCTTCGGCCTCTCCACCGTGA
Source organism: Streptomyces termitum (assembly GCF_014650175.1). Taxonomy (GTDB): domain Bacteria; phylum Actinomycetota; class Actinomycetes; order Streptomycetales; family Streptomycetaceae; genus Streptomyces; species Streptomyces termitum. Next base: position 396,114 of record NZ_BMUL01000004.1, on the reverse strand, counting down.
AGGTGGGCACGGGCCACCGGGTCGGCTCCGCGGACAACGCCGTACTGACGCTGGACGCGCTGTCCCGCCGGGACGCCGAGACACTGCGCCAGGACCTGGTGCGCCGTACGGCCGTGGAGGAGGACCAGGACACCATCGGGCGGATCGACTGGAAGTGGCTCCGGTACGCACCCCTGTCGAGCTGGGCCGTCTTCCTGGGGCTGAGCGCGGTCGGCGGAACGTACGAGGTGCTGGACACGGTGGGCGCCGACCCGGATGCGGTCCTGATCCCGCAGCTGTTCTCCTGGCTGAGCCGGGCCGACCTCCTGCCGGTGATCGTACTGGGGCTGCTGGGCCTCGTGGTCGTCGGAGCCTGCGGTGCGACGGGCCTGTACGTGGAGATGTGGTGGGACTTCCGCCTGCTGCGGGAACCGAACGGCGCACTGCGGGCGACTCGCGGTCTGTTCGTGACCCGGTCGGTGACGCTGGAGGAGGAGCGGCTGCGCGGGATGGAGATCGCGGAGCCGCTGCTGCTGCGCTGGGGCGGAGGGGCGTACACCTACGCGGTGGCAAGCGGCACCGGCTCGGCCGAGGAGGAGATCAGCAGCTACGTCACGAGCGCGATGCTGCCGCCCGCCCCGCTCGCGGAGGCACACCGGGTGGCCGCGGCCGTACTGCGCGAAGAGGAGGACCCGACCGCTTCCGTACGGCTCGTTCCGCACACCCGCCACGCGCTGCTGCGCAGGCTGCGCTGGGCGTTCTTCACGGGCACGGGGCTGGGTGGCCTGCTGGTCCTGCTCGGGGTGCTGCTGACGGACGTACTGATCCACATCGGCTGGACCACGGCGTTGGTGGCGTACGCCGCGGGGGCCCTGTTCGCGCGGGACGCGGCCCGCAGTCTCGGGCACGGCGTCACCGGGCGGTACCTGGTGACCCGGCACGGTTCCGTGAAGCGCCGCACGATCGCGCTGCGCCGGGACGGGGTGATCGGATGGAACGTCACCCAGTGGGCCTGGCACCGCCGTTCGGGCCTGTGCACCCTGACGGCCACCACGGCCGGCGGGCGCGGGGCCTACGACGTGAAGGACGTGCTGATGCCGGAGGGGCTGCGCTTCGCCGACGAGTCGGTGCCCATCCTGCTGGACCACTTCGTGACCCGCGGACAGGACCGGACCGGGACCGCCCCGTGAGGGCGACCGAGGACAGCGGCGGCCGGATGCTCCCGGGCCTCCGGCCGCCGCCGTGCTCGGACGTGCCCGGCTCAGACGTCGTTTCCTTTGGTGTCTTGGCGTGAGAAGGCGTTCTTGTTTGGGTGTGATCCCTGGGTGAGGATCGGTTCCATGAGCCGTGTCTATGACGATGAGCAGCTGGCCGGCGCCTACGAGCGTGGCAACGAGATGCCCGAAGCCTCGCTGCGGGCCTGGGTTGAGCTGATCGCTTCCTATGTGCAGCGGACATCGCCATCCATCGTCGAGATCGGATCGGGAACGGGCGTCTTCTCGGCCGCGATGGCTCGCTGGATCGAGGGAAGCGAGGTGATGGCCGTCGATGCGTCAGAGGTGATGCTTGCCGAGGCCCGACGGCATCATCCACATCCTGCGGTGCGGTATCTGTCGGGGGAGGCGGAGGCGGTGCCCGCCGCTGCGGGGACCTTCGACCTGGCCTTGATGTCCCGCGTTATTCATCACATTCCCGACCGCGCGCGAGCGGCCCGCGAGCTGGTCCGCGTGCTGCGCATCGGCGGGAGAGTGGTCATTCGCACCACGTTCCGCGAACGGCTGGATGCGCTGGTGTACGACTTCTGGCCGCAGCTCCGGGCGATCGACGAGCAACGCTTCCCGGGCGAAGAGGAAGTGGTCGGCGACTTCGTCTCTGTCGGGTTCACCTTGGACGAAGCCACCTCCTTTGCCCAGCCGGTCGCGACAAACCTGGCGGAGTACCACACCCGGCTGGTCAGCCGGCCGCAGTCGAAGTTCACCCATCTCACCGATGAGGAATTCCACCGGGGCCTTGTCCGCTTGGAGGCCACGGCTCGGAGCGAGGCGTTGGGCGAGCCCCGGCCAGTCCTCGAACGCTATGACGTGGTCGTGTTCTCCCGCTTGTGACAGGCGCTTCGTCGCTCCAGGCGGCGGTAGCCGATGAGGGTTGCGGCTATGCCGACGAAGGCCAGGAAGTGTTCGGCCTTGCGTTCATAACGGCGGTGTAGACGTCGGCAGCCGGCCAACCAGGAGACCGTCCTTTCGACCGCCCACCGGCGGCGGCCCAGCCGCTGTGAAGACTCGCCCCCCTGCGGGCAATGCGGTGGCAGATGCCCCGCCGACGGAGCCATCGGCGCAGGTGGTCGTAGTCGTAGCCCTTGTCCGCGTGCAGTTTCGTCGGCCGCCGACGCCGAGGTCCGCGGCGCGACCGGATGGGCGGGATGCCACGCACAAGTGGCTCCAGGCCCTGGCTGTCGTGCACGTTCGCGCCGGAGATTCCCAGGGACAGCGGCAGTCCGTTCCTGTCGGTAATCAGGTGGATCTTCGATCCCAACTTGCCGCGATCGGTCGGATTCGGTCCGGTCAGCGGCCCCCTTTTGTCGCCCGCAGACTGACCGAGTCGATCGCGCACCGCGACCAGTCCAGCTCGCCCCGTGCCCCGAGCTCGTCGAGGATCACGCGGTAGAGCCTGGCCCAGACCCGGTCCCGGCTCCACTGGGCGAACCGACGGTAGACCGTGGGCCAAGCCGGGCCGAACACCGGCGGCAGCTGGCGCCACGTGCAGCCCGAAGTGGCCACGAAAATGATCGCCGCGAGAGTCTCGCGATCACCGGTCCGGCGTCGGCCCCCGCCCTGCGGACGCTTCACCTCAGTTGGCGGCACCACCCGCCGGAACAACACCCACAACTCCTCTGGCACCAACCGTTCGACCAGATCCGTCATGCACGGAACAACGAACGATCACGCCAAAGGAAATGAAGTCTAAGGGCCGGGGCGCCGACGGCGGGCCGGTCCGCACCGTCGGGCCACCGAGGAGTACCCCCACACACGGACGCCCGCCAGGATGGCCGAGGCCCTTCGTGCACGCCTCGGGCGACCGCCTCCTGACGGTCCGGCCCCGTCACGCCCCCACCGGGAACGCCACCTGGAAGGCGAGCCGTCGGGCGGCGTCCGCGCCGATCCGGGTGAGCAGGTCGTCGAGGGCGAGGTACTCCTCCCAGGGCTCCCGCCCCGACACCCCGGCCAGTTCCCGTACGAGCCCGTCCTCCAGGTCCGGGACGCGCTTGTCCTTCCACACCTTGTCGGCCACGCTGACGAGGAGGTCCTCGATCCCCGCATCCGTATCGCCCCACCTCGCGTGGTCGGCGGCGAACCTGGCGAGCCCGGGTGCGAAGCCGTGTTCCAGGAGCAGGTCCCGGCCGGCCGTTTCGTGGTCCGATCCGGGTCCGGAGAGCTCCCCGGGGTGCAGCACCTTGCCCACATCATGGGTCGCCGCGCCGAAGAGGACGGCGTCACGGTCCCACACCAGTTCCGGGTAGCGGGCTTCCGCCCAGGCGACCAGTTCGGCCGCGACGTCGTGGACCAGACGCAGGTGGGCCGCCAGGCGCGGCGGGGCCTCCAGGGAGCGCAGGAGCTCCGCCACCACGGCCGGCAGCGGCCTCAAGGGCGGCTCGCCGCAGGCGTTCAGGGCGCGGGACAGGAGGTCGGAAGGCGTCGCGGTCACTCCGGGGACCCTACCGGCCACCGTCCCGATCGGCTCCGCCGTTCACGTACACGGCCGGGAAGCAGATGGTGACCTTCCGTCACATGTCCCGCCCCAGGCAACCCCGGCCCCCTCCCCCGCGATCTTCCAGGGCGCCCCCACCACCTCCACACCCCCGGAGAGCCCCCGTGCGCCGCAGCGACGTCCCGGTCCCTTCCCGTCTTCCCGTTCTCTCCGCGTCCGTGGCCGCCCTGGTCCTGGCGCAGGTTCTGGTGGGGAGTCCCGCGTCCGCCGGGGCTGCCGTCGGGCCGGAGCGGCGGGCGGCGGAGGTCGCCGCCGTCACCTATGACCTGGGGGACCGGGCGTACCGGCTGCCGTCGACCGGGGAGCCGGTCGAGATGGCCGGCGTCGTGCACTATCCGAAGGACCTGGGATCGGCGCCGCGCCCGCTCGTCGTCCTCCTGCACGGCTGGCACGAGACCTGCGCGGACCGTGCGGCGGAGGCGGCGCGGTCCGCCGCCGAGCAGGCGGAGGACTGGGACGCCTACGCGGCGGCCAGTGAGAAGCTGTTCGGCTGGCCCTGCGCCCCGGGCACCCCGGTCCTGCCGAACGAGCGCGGTTACGACTACCTCGGCGAGGAGTTGGCCCGCCGCGGCTTCATCGTGCTGTCCGTCCGGGCCAACGGCATCAACGCCTCGTCGGTGTGGGGCGACGGGAACGCCTCCGCCCGGGCCGATCTGATCAACCGTCACCTCGCGCTGTGGCAGAAGCTGAACGCCTCCGGTCGCGGCGGACTGGAGGGCGCGTTCCGCGACGCGGTGACGAACAAGCCGCGGCGCGTCGACTTCCGGCACCGCGTGGACCTGAACAGGGTCGGCACCCTGGGCCATTCGCGCGGCGGCGCGGGCGTGACGTGGCAGGCGGCGGACCGCCACCGGGCCCAGTGGCCCGCCGGCGTCACGGTCCGGGCGGTGCTGGCGCTGGCGCCCGCGTACAACGTCATGACCGAGGACATGTCCGCGTACGGGATCACCCGGACGCCGCTGGCGGTGGTGCGCGGGACCTGCGACGGGCAGGTCGGGGAGGAGGCGTTCGCCTTCGCCGCCGACGCGGCCGCCGGCGGTACGGCCGGCTTCCACCGGCGCGCGATGCGCGGCGCGAACCACAACTACTTCAACACGCAGTGGTCGCCGTCCGGCGGGCAGGTCGCCGCCCGCGACGACGCCGGGCACGACGCCGCCCGCCCCGGCGAGTGCACCGAGCCGGGCGGCACCGTCTACGACACCCAGCTGTCCGAGACCGCCCAGCGCCGCGCCGGCACCGCCTACGCCGCCGCCTTCTTCGAGCGGTACCTCACCCCGTCCGGCCGCTCCCCCCGAGGCCGCTAGGGCCCGTCCGGCACCGGCGGAACCTTCCCGCCCTGGTGAAACGTCTCTCCTCGCATGGAGACTCAGCGGACACCCCGGCGCGAAGCCGTCACCGGCGCCGCCGGGTGCCTGGCGGCGGTGCTCGGCGCGCTGGCGGGCCTCGCGGTGTGGCTGCCCCACGGCCGCCGGGGCCTCTCCGGCGCCTTCGAGGGCGAGCGGAACGTGGACCTGCTCTGGCCGGGCCTGCCGCTCCTGGTTGCCGGCGGGGCCGTGGCCGCCCTGGCGGTCCTCGCCGCCGCGCGCGGCCGGTGGCGCGCGGCGCTCGTCCTGGCGGCGACCGTCGCGGCGCTCACCGCCCTCGGGTACGGCCTGGACGTCCTGGCCGCCCCGCAGGCGGTCCGGGACTGCGGGGCGGCCTGCTGAACCCGCGGCCCGCCCGCCGCCGGGCCGTCAGGCCCGCGCCTCCCGGTGGGCGCGGATCAGTTCGGCGTACCGGCGGCCGCTGGTCTTCACCGTGCGCTCCTGGGTGGCGTAGTCGACGTGGACGAGGCCGAAGCGCTTGTCGTAGCCGTAGGCCCACTCGAAGTTGTCCAGGAGCGACCAGGCGTAGTAGCCGGCGAGCGGGGCGCCCTTGCGGACGGCGTTCGCGCAGGCGGCGAGGTGCTGTTCCAGGTAGCGGACCCGGTCGGGGTCGTGGACGGCGCCATCGGGGCCGGCGGTGTCGGGGAAGGCGGAGCCGTTCTCGGTGACGTACAGCTCGCGGACGCCGTACTCCTCGGTGAGCCGCAGCAGCAGGGTCTCCAGGCCGGCCGCCTCGATCTGCCAGTCCATGCCGGTGCGCGGCACGTCGGGGAGGCGGACCTCGCGGGCGTGCGGGACGGGGCCCTCGGGGTCGTCGGCGACGGTCACCGGGAAGTAGTAGTTGAGGCCGTGCCAGTCCAGCGGGGCGGCGATGGTCTCCGGGTCGCCCGGCTTCTCGGGGAGTTCGACCCCGTACAGCTCGCGCATGTCGGCGGGGAAGCCCTTGCCGTACACCGGGTCGAGCCACCAGCGGTTGCCGTGCCCGTCCATGCGGGCGGCGGCGGCGAGGTCCTCGGGGCGGCCGGAGGCGGGCGTGACCGTGGAGTGGTTGGTGACGAGGCCGACGCGGGCGCCGGGGACGGCGGCCCGGACCGCGGCGGTGGTGAGGCCGTGGCCGAGGAGCAGGTGGTACGAGGCGCGGACGGCGGCCGTCAGGTCGGTGAGGCCCGGGGCCATCCGCCCCTCCAGGTGGCCGATCCAGGCGGAGCAGAGCGGTTCGTTGAGGGTCGCCCAGGTGCCCACCCGGTCGCCGAGCCGGCCGGCGACGGCGGAGGCGTACGCGGCGAGGTGTTCGGCGGTCTCGCGGGAGGTCCAGCCGCCGCGGTCCTGGAGGGCCTGCGGCAGGTCCCAGTGGTAGAGGGTGACGGAGGGGGTGATGCCCGCCTCCAGGAGTCCGTCGACGAGCCGGTCGTAGAAGTCGAGGCCGGCGGTGTTGACGGGGCCGTCGCCGCCGGGGACGACCCGGGGCCAGGCGATCGACATCCGGTAGGAGTCGGTGCCCAGTTCCTTCATGAGGGCGATGTCCTGGGGCCAGCGGTGGTAGTGGTCGCAGGCGGTGTCGCCGGTGTCGGCGTTGTCGATCGCGCCGGGGACGCGGCAGAAGGTGTCCCAGATGGAGGGGGCGCGGCCGTCCTCGGCGACGGCTCCCTCGATCTGGTAGGCGGAGGTCGCCGTGCCCCAGGCGAAGGCGGGCGGGAAGGCCGCCAGGTCGGGCGCGGTGCGCGGGGCGGTGGGTTCGGACACGGGGGACCCCTTCGTGGTGGGTGTGGAGGCGGTGGGCGGGACGGGGGCGCGGGGCGTCACTTGACGGCGCCCGCGGTGAGGCCCGCGACCAGGTAGCGCTGGAGGAGGAGGAAGCCGGCGACGACGGGGACGCTCACCACGAGGGAGGCGGCCATCACCTGGTTCCAGTAGACGTCGTTGAGGGTGGAGTAGCCCTGGAGTCCGACGGAGAGCGTGCGGGTGGTGTCGTTGGTCATGACGGAGGCGAAGAGGACCTCGCCCCAGGCGGTCATGAAGGCGTAGATGCCGACGGCGACGATGCCGGGGCGCGCGGCGGGGATGATCACGCGGAAGAGCGCGCCGACCGGTCCGCAGCCGTCGACCTTGGCCGCCTCGTCGAGCTCGCGCGGGATCGAGTCGAAGTACCCGGTGAGCATCCAGACGGAGAAGGGCAGCGAGAAGGTCAGGTAGGTGAGGATCAGGCCCTCGCGGGATCCGAAGAGGGCGATGCCGGTGGCGTTGCCGATGTTGACGTAGAGGAGGAAGAGGGGCAGCAGGAAGAGGATGCCGGGGAACATCTGCGTCGACAGGACGGTGACGGCGAAGACCCGTCTGCCGCGGAACTCGTAGCGGCTGACCGCGTACGCCGCGAAGATCGCGACGGCCACCGAGAGGACGGTGGCGGCGCCCGCGACGACGATCGAGTTCACGAAGTAGTCGGCGAGCGGGACCGTCTCCCAGATGTCGAAGTACGGGGCCGCCGTCAGGGTGGACGGGATCCATTCGAACTTCCCCGAGACGTCCTCCAGCGGCTTCAGCGAGCTGGACACCATCACGTACACCGGCAGCACCACGAAGGCGGTGACCAGGGTGAGGAAGATCCGCCGGGTCCACAGGAAGGACCGGGGCGGGGCCATCGGGGAGCGCGGGGTGCGCGCGCGGGCGGCGTCAGGCACGGGAGGTCTTCCTTCCGCGGGTGGTGAGCAGGAGGTAGACGCCCGTGACGGCGAGGAGGAAGAGCAGCAGGAGCACGGACATGGCCGAGCCGGTGCCGAAGTTCCACGTCCGGAAGGACGACTGGTAGATGTGGAGCGAGATCAGGTCCGCCGCTTCCGGGGCCGCCTTGCCGAAGAGGACGAACGGCGTGTTGAAGTCGTTGAAGGTCCACAGGAAGAGGACCAGGACGAGGACCTGGTTGACGGGGCGCAGGGACGGCAGGGTGATGTGCCGGATCTGCTTCCACACGCCGGCCCCGTCGAGGGCGGCGGCCTCGTACATCTCCCGGGGGATGTTCTGCAGGGCGGCCATGACGGTGAGGAAGGCGAAGGGCCAGCCCTTCCAGACGGAGACGACGAGCAGGGCCCAGAAGCTGTTGTCCCCGATGAGCCAGAAGGCGGGGGTGTCGCCGATGCCGAGCTGGTCGTGGAGGACGTGGTTGATGACGCCGTTGTCGCGCTGGAACATGAAGGCCCAGGTGATGACGGCGGCGTAGACGGGGAGCGCGTACGGCACCAGGAAGAGGGTGCGCAGGACGGCCCGGCCCCGGAAGTTCTCCTGGAGGAAGACCGCCGCGGCCGTGCCGAGGAGCCAGCACAGGCCGACGGAGGCCGCGGTGAAGACGCACGTCGTGAGGAAGGACTTCAGGAGGGCCCGGCCGGCCGGGGCGTTGAAGTCGACGGCGACGGAGAAGTTGTCGAACCCGGCCCAGGGAGCGGCGGACCAGTCGCCGATGGAGAACTGGGTGAGTTCGCGGAAACTCATGGTGATGCCCATGAGCATGGGGACGAGGTGGACGAGGAGTTCGAGGAGCAGGGCGGGCAGGAGCAGGACGTAGGGCAGTGCGATGCGGCGGCGCCCGGAGCGACGCGGGGTGCGCGCCCCTCCGGGTGCGGCCTTGCGCACCGCCGGCGCCCGCTCGGGGGTGACGGCGGTATCGGTCATGGCGGGGGGGCCTACTTCTTGGGCATCTGCTGCTGGGCCGCTTCGAGCTTGGCCCTGACGGACGCGGTGGTGACGGGCCGGCCGGCGGCGGCCTCGGCGAAGAGTTCCTTGACCGCGGTGCCGACGACGGTCTCGAACTGGGACTCCTCCGGGACCTGCGGGAGGGCGGTGGCGCTCGTGGCGAGGGTGTCGCGCAGGACCTTCAGGGCGGGGCCGTCGAAGGCGGGGTCCTGCTGGGCGGCCATGACCGGCGGGATGGAGCCGTAGGCCTTGTTGAGGACGACCTGCTCCTCGTCGCTGGTCATGAACTTGACGAACTTCCGGGCGCCGTCGAGGTTCTTGGTGTTCTTGAAGACGGCCATGTTGATGCCGGCGACCATCGAGTTGGTCTGGGCGCCCGCGCCGGGCCCGCCCGAGAGGACGGGGGCGGGGACGACGCCCCACTCGTCGTCGTTCATGCCCTGGGACGCGAACGTGGCGGAGGCGCTCTGCCACAGGACCATGCCGGTCCTGTCCTTGGAGAAGTCGCTGAGGGACTGGTTCTGGGCGTACTCGGCGTTGCCCGGCGCGACGATCTTGTGGACGGCCATGAGGTCGACGTACTGCTTCACGGCGGTCACGGCGGCGTCGGAGGTGAAGTCGGCCTTGCCGTCGGCGGTGAAGAAGTCGGTGCCGTTCTGCTTGCCGAGGGCGAAGACCTGGTGGATGTTGTTGGAGAGGTTGGAGCCCTCGACCCCGATGCCCCACCTGCCGTCCTTGCTGAGCTTCTTGCCTGCGGCGATCACCTCGTCCCAGGTCGTCGGCGGCTGGGCGATGCCGGCGTCCGCGAACATCTTCTTGTTGTAGTAGAGCGCGTAGGCCATCGAGTAGAGCGGGACGGCCGCCGGGTCCTGGCGCCGGACGCCGGTGGAGCCGAGGGCGGATTCGACGAAGCGGTCCTTTCCGCCGATCGCCTCGAAGTTCTCGGCGTTCCAGGGCAGCAGGGCCCCGGTGGACTGGAGGGAGGCGCTCCAGGTGTTGCCGATGTTGAGGACGTCCGGGCCCTGGCCGGAGGTGGTGGCGGTCAGGATCCGGTTGAGCAGGTCGGACCAGGGCACGACCTCCAGCTTCACCTTGATCCCGGTCTCCTTCTCGAACTTGTCGAGCTCGGGCCGCAGGACCTTCTTGTCGGCCTCGATGCTGGCGCCCTGGTTGGAGGCCCAGTAGGTGAGCGTCCGGGGGTCGCCGTCGGAGCCGGCTCCGCCGCCGGAGCCGCCGCAGGCGGTCGCGGTGAGGACGAGGGAGAGCGTGACGGCGCCGGCGGCGGCGACTCTGATTCTGCGCATGGTCCTGGGGTCTCTTTCGGGGGAGGCGGCAGCCGGAAAGAAGGGGGGGCGACGTCCCGCGCTGGACCCCCACCTGGCCTCTCGGCTTAATTTAGGATGTGAGTTAAACCTCGGAAGAAGGTCGCGTCAAGAGGCGTCGCGGCGGTATCTTGCACGTAAGGCCTAAGGAAGAGGGTGTCCGGTGAGTGTGCGCAGCGGCCGTACGGTGCGTGACCTGCGACGGGAAAATCGCAGCGCGGTATTGCAACGGTTGTATTTCGACGGCCCGTTGAGCCGTCTGGCGCTCGGCCCGGTCACGAGCCTGAGCTCCGGGTCGGTGAGCAACGTGGTGGCGGACCTGCTGGCCGAGGGCCTGGTGGAGGAGGCCGGGAGCGTGGACTCCGCCGGCGGGCGGCCCCGCACCCTCCTGCGCGTCCGGCAGGACAGCGCCTACATGATCGGCGTCGACATCGGCGAGACGCGGGTCCGGATCGAGCTGTTCGACGTGGCCCTCACCGAGCTCGCGCGCGCCGACCGGCCCCTCGCCGCCAACGGACCGCGCCGGGAGGACCGCTACGACGTCGGCGTCGTCCTCGGCCACGTCCGCGACGGCATCGAGGAGGTCGTCCAGGAGGCCGGCATCGACGCCGAGCAGCTGCTGGGCGTGGGCGTGGGCGTCCCCGGCATCGTGGCGCGGACCCCGCAGGACGGCGCGGTGGTGCACGGACAGACGATCAGCTGGGACGCCGTACCGCTGGAGCGGCTGCTGCGCGAGTCCGTGTCGCTGCCCGACTCGGTGTCCTACTTCATCGAGAACGGGGCCAAGACCCTCGGCCAGGCGGAGATGTGGTTCGGCGGCGGGCGCGGCGCGGGCAGCGCCGTCGTCGTCCTCTTCGGCTCCGGGGTCGGCGCGTCCGTCTTCGGCGAGGAGCTGCGGCCCGGCCGGGCCGTCGAGTGGGGGCACCTCAAGGTGCGCGTCCGGGGCCGCCGCTGCCGCTGCGGCGCCCAGGGCTGCCTGGAGGCGTACGCCGGCGCGGAGGCGCTCCTGGAGCGCTGGCGGGAGGCCGGCGGGAAGCCGCCGTCCGACGCCGGGGAGGAGGCCGCGCTGACCGCGCTCCTCGCCGCGGCCTACCCGGCCGGCCCGGAGGAGGAGGCGGACACGGTCGCCCTCGCGGTCCTGGAGGAGACCGCCGAGTACCTGGGGGCCGGGTTCGCCGACCTGATCAACCTGCTCCAGCCCGAGCGCATCCTCGTGGGCGGCTGGGCGGGCCTCCAGCTGGGCACCCGGTTCCTCGACCGCGTCCGCTCCTACGCCACCTCGTCCGCCCTGTCCTATCCGGCCTCCCACGTGGAGATCAGGCTCGGCACCCTCGGCCCGGACGCCGTCACGGTGGGCGCCGCGATCCTCCCCCTCGCGGACTTCTTCGCCCACGGCGGCCGCCGGGCGCCCGTGGAGGCCGAGGAGCCCGCCCCGGCCTGGCAGACCACGCTCCGGCAGCGGGCCGCGCACTAGGGCGTTTCTTTCGGATCAGGCCCTGGGGCCCGTCCGGGGCGGTGCCCGTCCCCCGCGTACACGCGCCGCGCACGTGCCGTACGCACGTGGCGCGCGGGCCTGCCGGGGCCGTGGCGGCGCGCCGCGAGGAGCGCGGCCGGGCCGTCACGCGGCGCGTCCCCCTCACGGCGGAGGGGGCTCGGAGCCGCCCACCACCGTCTCCCCCTCCCACTCAGGGGCCCCCGCCGAACGCCCCACCACGATCCGGTACGGTCCGGGCTCGGTGCGCCATCCGCCCCCGCCGGGGCACCAGTGCCGCAGCGCGCGCGGCGCCACGGCCACCTCGACGGTCGTCCGCCGGCCCGGCGCGGCGCTCGCGGTCGCGTACCCCGCCAGCCACCGGACGGGGCGCTCCACGGCCGAGCCGGGACGTGCCAGGTAGACCTGGACGACCTCGCGCCCGGCCCGCCGGCCCGTGTTGCGCAGCGTGACCCGGACGGTGAGGGGCTCGTCCCGCGCGATCCGCCCCGGCGCCTCCACCCGCTCGTACGCCCAGGTGGTGTAGCCCAGCCCGTGCCCGAACCAGTAGGCGGGCCGGTTCCCCGAGCGCAGCCAGGCGCGGTAGCCGATGTGGAGGCCCTCCGCGTAGTCGAGCCGCCCGCCGACGGGCCGGGTGCTTGTGACGGGCGCGTCGGCGAGGGACGCCGCCCAGGTGGTGGGGAGCCGGCCGCCGGGCTCGGCGCGGCCGAAGAGGACGTCGGCCAGGCCGCCACCGGCCTCCTGGCCGGGGAACCAGGCGAGGAGCAGGGCCCCCACCTCGTCGCGCCAGGGCAGCTCGACGGGTCCCCCGCTGTTGACGACGGCGACGGTCCGGGGGTGGACGGCGGCGACCGCGCGCACGAGGTCGTCCTGGCGGCGGCCCAGGGACAGGTCCGTACGGTCGCGGCCCTCCGTCTCGTCGTGCTCCGTCGTGCCGACGACGACGATGACGGCGTCCGCGCCGCGGGCCGCCGCCACGGCCTCCGCCAGGGCGGACTCCGGGTCCCGCGCCGGGGGCGCGGCGACGACGACGGTGGCGCGGCCCGTGCCGGGGGCCAGCTCCCGGCTCGCCACCAGGTGGACGGCGCGGCCCTCGGCCAGGTGCGCCCGCACGGTCCGCAGGGGCGGGGTGACGTGCACGACCGCCGGATCGTCGGTGTCGCGGGGGCGGACCTCGTCGAGGACGGTGCGCCCGTCGACGCTGAGCGTCAGCCTGCCGAAGCCGCCGACGCCGAAGGTCCACGCGCCGGTGGTCTCGGGCCGCAGCAGCGCGCTGATCTCCACCGTGTGCGCCCCGGCGGGCAGGCCGGGTTCGAGCTGCCGGCCCGACAGGCGCCGTTCGGCCGACAGCTCGCGCCCTTCGGCGTCGAGGCAGCGCAGCAGCACCCCGGGCTCGCCCGTCCTGGGGTCCGCGCACCGGCCGGGGTCGAGCGGGGCGGGCGGCGGGTCCGGCGAGGGCCCGGGGGCGTGGATCACGCGGGCCCGGCCGCGCAGGTGGGCGCGGATGCCGTCGAGCGGGGTGACGGCCCGCGCCGGGAACACTCCGGCGCTGCCGCCTCCCTGGAGCCGGGGCGCGGCGGCGTGCGCGCCGAGGACGGCGACCGTCGCCAGGGCGTTCGGGTCGAGGGGCAGGACGTCCTCGTTGCGCACCAGGACCGTGCCGGCGGCGACCGCCCGGCGCAGCAGCCGCCGGACGGCCGCGGGGGGCGTCGCCGGGCGGCGGCGGCCGGGCTCCCCCAGCGCGCCCACCCGGTCCGCGAGCCGGAGCAGGCGGCGCACCTTGTCGTCGAGGGCCGCCTCCGGGACCCGGCCGTCCTCCACGGCCCGGAGGAGCTCGGCCGCCCAGGGGCCGCGGGGCCCCGGCATGGCGAGGTCGAGGGCGGCGCGGGCCGTCTCGCGCGCGGTGCGGACCGCGGCCCAGTCCGAGACGGCGACCCCGTCGAAGCCCCAGGCTCCCTTGAGGGGGTCGGAGAGGAGCGGGTGGGCGGTCATGGTCGTGCCGCCGACGCCGTTGTATCCGGCCATGACCAGCCACACTCCGGCTTCCACGGCGGCGGCGAAGGGCGCGAGGTACACCTCGTGCAGGGCCCGCTCGGAGAGGCGGACGTCGACGTGGAGCCGGTCGGTCTCGGAGTCGTTGGCGACGAAGTGCTTGGCCGTGGCGGCCACGCCGTGCTCCTGGATGCCCCTGATCAGGGCGGCGCCGGTGCGGGCGGTGAGTTCGGGGTCCTCCGCGTAGCACTCGAAGTGCCGGCCGCCCAGCGGGGTGCGGTGGAGGTTCAGGGTGGGGGCGAGCACAACGTCGACGCCCTTGCGCACGGCCTCCGAGGCGAGCAGTCCGCCCAGTTCCCGCAGCAGCCGTTCGTCCCAGGTCGCGCCGAGGGCCGAGGCGGAGGGCAGCAGCACGGACGTGTCGCGCTCGTCCCAGCTCTCGCCCCGGACGCCCGCCGGCCCGTCGGAGAAGACCATCTCCCTGAGTCCGACCGCCTCCTCGGCGGCCGTCCGCCAGGTCGTGGCGCCGGTGAGCAGGCGGACCTTCCGGGCCGTGCTCAACTTCCCGACCAGGGCGTCCAGCACGTCGTCACGCATCACGGCCCACCTGTTCTCTCCTGTCGTCTCTTCGTGCGCGGACGGCCGGGGCGGATGCCGCCCCGGCCGTGCGGTGGGGTGCCGGCCGGGTCAGGGCAGGCGGTGGTCGGCGTCCAGCACCGTGCCGCGCTCGGGGCGGTACAGGTCGAAGCCGCGGGTGTCGCACTGGAGGCCGCCGTTGATGCAGTGGTCGACCAGGGCCTTGAGGGTGCGTTCCTCCCACGCGTTGAAGAAGTCGTAGTGGAAGGAGTAGCCGCGGCCGCTGGCGAGGCGGACCTGGCTCATGTCGCCGTTGACCGGCCACGCCATCTTGAACTCGATCATCGGCAGCGCGACCGGGTGGGAGGCGGGGCACATGGTGTCGTTGGTGCCGGGCTTCACGACCGGGTACGCCATGTGGCTCTTGTGGTCGGGGGTGTCGAGATGCAGACCGTTCCAGCAACTGGGCGCCTGCATGCGCAGGTTGAGCTGGACGTCGGGCCGGCTGGGGCAGTTGGCCGGGATGTCGGTGTTGAAGAAGCTGTCGCCGCACTCCCAGCCCTCGACGAAGCCCTTGTGGGCGCGGAACTCCTGCTCGGTCTGCATCGGGTTGCCGACGACGAACCGCAGCCCCTTCGGGAAGGGACGCACGCTGCGGTAGTCGGTCACGCCCGACTTGTAGTAGATGACCTGCGGGCCCGTGGGCAGGACCTTCTGGTCGCCGTTGTACAGCGAGGGCATCCAGTACGCGGAGGCGTCCGCGGGCGCCTTGCAGGTGGTGGCGCCGCCGTAGAGGGAGGCGGTGGTGCTGGCGGCGTTCGTGGAGGTGTTGCCCATGAACGTGTGGTCGTGGGACTTGCCGAACTGGCCCGGGTAGACGATCGGGTCGTCGGGCGCGGTGTGGGTGACGGAGCAGCCGGCCTGGAACTCGTGGTGGTAGGCCGGGGGCGGGGTGTCCGTGGACGGGGTGACGCCGGTGACCGGCGGGTTCGCGGGGATGTACCCGTCCCCGTCGGCGTCGTCGCCGGACGCCTGGGTGGAGGCGGCCATCCGGTGCCCGGTGTGGTTGGCGGCCGCGGCGACGGCGGCCGGGACGCCGTCGGCCGGGTCGGTGGCCTGGGCCATCGTGCCGAAGCCGAGGGCTCCGGCGATGAGGGCCGTGCTGACGAGGAGTACGGAGAGCCGCTTCGGACTCGATCTCATGGGGATCTCCTCAGTGGGGTGGGAGGTGGGGGTGGTGCGGGCCGGTCAGCTGTAGACGCCGAACTCGTGGAGCGAGTAGCCCCAGCCGGTGCCGCGCGCGGTCATGTGCACGCGCACGTGGCGGGCGGTGGCTCCCGTCCCGATCGTGTCGACGTCTCCGTCGCCGGCGGTCTCGGTGTGGATCGTGCGCCAGTTCCGGCCGTCGTCGGAGACCTGGACCTCGTAGGCGCGGGCGTGGGCCGGGTCCCAGACGAGCTGGAGCCGGGAGAAGGAACGGACCGAGCCGAGGTCGACCTGGATCCACTGGGGGTCGGCCCAGTCGCCGGCCCAGCGGGTGTCCGGGTCGCCGTCGGTGGCGTTGCCGGCCGGGCAGGGGCAGTCGCCGTACGAGGCCTGGAAGGAGGAGGCGGTGGTGGGGCGGCCCTGGGCGATGTTCGTACCGCTGACGGGCGGGGCGACGACCTTCATCGACTTCGTCTCGATGCCGGCGTTGCCGCGGCCGTCCTCGGCCTGGACGTACACCTTCCACACGCCGAGCTTCGCGGGGGCGGTGACCGTCAGGGAGCCGTCGGCGTTGCGGCGGTGGGGGGTCTCGATCAGCCGCTTGTCGCCGTCGGCGTAGTTGCCGCTGAGGAAGACCCTGGTGGTGACGGGGTCGCCGTCGGGGTCGCGGACGGCGGCGCGGATCGTGAACTCGCCGCCGGCCGGGGCGGATCCGGACGGGGTGACGGTCATGTCCGTGATGACGGGCGGGGTGTTGTCGCCCGCGGTGCCGCCCGTGTACGCCTTCTTCACCGCGTAGTAGGAGAGCCGCTTGAGGCCGTCGGGCAGGAGGTTGAACCAGACGCCGCCGAAGTCGTGTTCGGTGCCGTAGTGGAAGACGGTGGCGCCCAGCGCGACGCCCCGGTGTCCGGTGACGCACTCCCAGGCGCGGGTGTAGCCCTCGGCCTTCCGCACGTCGGTGGGTTCGTCGGCGACGCCGTTGGCGTCCTCGGGGGTCTCCCACTCCCCCGCCGGGCCGGTCTCGGTGATGAGGTACGGCTTGGTGTAGCCGCCCCGTTCCCAGTCCTCGCGCACCCCGCACAGGTCGCCGTAGGCGTTCATCGCGTACAGGTCGAGGTCGGGGGCGTTGCGCTCGTAGTACGGCCAGGCGCCGGTCCACGCGTCCGTGGAGGTGACGGGGTGGTCGGGGTCGATGGTGTGGATCTTCCTGGCGACGTCGTTGACGAAGCTCGTGTAGGCGTCGCGCTGGGCTTCGAGTTCGGTGCCGGAGTAGCAGTTCTGGAGGCCGAGGACGGACTCGTTGCCGACGTTCCACATGAGGGTCGCCGGGTGGGACCTGTACTCCTCGACCCACGTGGCGAACTCGTTCAGCGTGTTCGTCTTGTACGTGGTGTCCGTGACGTAGTCGACGCAGCCGCCGGAGCCGGGGCCGCCCCCGGGCTGGAGCCAGAAGCCGTTCATGACGCGGATGCCCTGGGCGGCGGCCGCGTCGAGGAGCGGCCTGGTGGAGCCGTCGGTGCCCCAGGTGCGGAGAGTGTTGGCGCCCATCGCCTTCACGTCGGGCATGTACCGGCCGGCGTCGGCGGCGGACGGGCCCCAGGTGACGCCCTTCACGGTGTACGGCCGGCCGTCGACGGTCAGCTGCCAGTCGCCCCGGCTCCCGGTGACGCGGACGGCGCCGCCGGACTGGGGCGGGGTGCCGCCCTCCTGGCCGTACACCTCGAACTCCCAGAGGGAGAGGCCGTATCCGCCGGAGCGGGTGACGCCCTGGAGGCGGACGTACCGGCCGGTGCCGGAGACGGCGATCTCGTCGGTGCCGCCGTCGGCGCCGGTCACGGACTTCACGGTCCGCCAGGTGGTGCCGTCGTCGGAGAGCTGGATGTCGTACGCGGTGGCGTGGGCGGCCTCCCAGTCCAGCACGATCCGGCTGACGGTGGCGGTGCGGCCGAGGTCGACCCGGAGCCACTGGCCGTCGCTCCAGCGGCTGGCCCAGCGGGTGCCGGGGTCGCCGTCGACGGCGGCGGAGGCGGGGAAGCCGTCGCCCTCGGTGGAGGAGGCGGTGGCCGTCCCGCCCCGCGAGAGCAGGGTCTCGGCGGCGGAGGCGGGGGCGGTGGCGAGGGCGGTGAGCGAGCCGGCGAGCAGGGCGCCGAGGGCGGCGAGCGAGACGGCGGCGCGGGGGCGGCTCGGGGCGGTGTGGTGCGCGGTCATGGCGGCTCCAGGACGGACGCGATGGGGGGTGCCTTCCGGGCGGGGCGCCGCCCGGAAGGGGCCGGGGGCCGGGGCGCGGCGGGTGCCGTGCCCCGGCGGGTCGTCACGGGAAGCTGACGACGGTGGAGGGCACGGTCGAGCTGCCGGCGGGGGCGGTGGACGCCCCGGTGTCGTTGATGACGTGGTTGAAGTGGCCGTTGC
Source organism: Streptomyces termitum (assembly GCF_014650175.1). Lineage (GTDB taxonomy): Bacteria > Actinomycetota > Actinomycetes > Streptomycetales > Streptomycetaceae > Streptomyces > Streptomyces termitum. The sequence goes on along the minus strand of NZ_BMUL01000004.1, from coordinate 378,325 downwards.
CGCCGAGGGAGACCGTCAGCAGGCTGTGGAACTTCACGCCGGGCTTGACCGGGGCCTTGAAGCCGTGGTCCTGGACGATGGTCGGGTCCACGTTGTAGTAGCAGTAGCTGCCGAGGCCCCAGCCCTCGTGGGTGTCCACCGAGTCGTCGACGCGGTAGGCGGCGTAGCCCTTGGTGGAGCCGTTCTGGATGGCGGCCTGGTCGGGGGCGTCGTACGCCTTCTCGTTCTGGAAGAAGACGGTGCGGCCGCGCTCGCCGTACCACTCGACGTCGTACTTGTTGAAGTGCTCGACGAAGAGGCCGGTGGCCAGGACGTCGTCGCCGTTGACGCGGACGCCGTAGTCGGCGCGGTTGGTCTCCCAGCCCACGCCCGCGCCGTGGTCGGCGCGCCAGACCCAGGTGTGGTCGACGATGACGTCGTCGCTGTTGACGACCATGCTGGTGGTGGCCTTGCCGGGGCCCGCGCCGCCGATGCGGATATAGACGTCCTGGACGGTCGTCGGGTCGGCGGCGTGGTCGGAGGACGAGTTCCGCGGGCCTATCTCCAGCAGGACCGGGGAGTTGACCGGCCCCGCGTCGACGAGGAAGCCGGCGAGGCGGACGCCGTCGACGTCGGCGACCTTCATCGCGGCGACACCGTTGTCGGGGATGATCGTGGCGAGGCCGAGGCCGAGCACGACGGTGCCCGCGCGGTCGATCTCGATCGGCCGGTCGACGTGGTAGACGCCGGGCGTGATGAGCAGGTGAAGGCCCTGCCGGACGGCCTGGTTCATGGTCTCGGCGGTGGTGCCGGGCTTGACCACGTAGAACCGGCTGAGCGGGATCGTCTCGCCCTGCGGGGTGCCGTTCGCCCAGGTGGTGCCGCGGGCGTTGGTCCGCTTGGCGGGGACGAAGACCTTGTACTGGCCGTCCTGCCAGATCAGGTAGGGCTTCTCGCGGGAGATCGGGGTGGTCTCCAGGGTGGTGTACTTCGGCTCGGGGAAGGCGGTCGGCGGGGCGCCCTCGGTGCCGGAGAAGACCTGGTTCCAGACGCCGTTGGTCCAGCCGCCGATGGAGCTGTCTCGGGTGTACCACTGCTGCTGCGAGTAGTTGCCGACCTGGCCGTCGATCTTGGAGTCGGCGATGTAGCCGCCGGAGGCCCAGCCGTAGCCGTTCGGGGAGAGGTCGAGGCTGCCCTTGACGTGCATGCGGCGGAAGGAGGACGCCTGGGAGACGGCCCAGCGGTCGGTGCCGCTCACCGGGTCGACGGTGAGGCCCTCGGCGCCGCGCCAGAAGTTCTGGGTGGCGTTGCCGTTGAACCATCCGGCGTCGACGGTGATGTCGCCGTTGATGGTGGTCTCGCCCGGCCGGACACCGAGGCCGGCGATCTGGGTGTAGAAGCCGAGCTGGGCGTTGAGCCCGTCGTACGTGCCGGGCTTGAGCAGGAAGGCGTGGCGGCCGGAGCCGAACTGGTCCGACTCCTGCTGCCGGAAGACCTCGTCCAGTTTGGCCTGGAGGCCGGGCGTGGACGGGTCGAAGACGTGCACGTCGGGGCCGAGGTCGCCGCCGCCGGGCAGGGTCGGGCCGGTGCCGTCGGTCTCGCCGTACACCTGGAACTCCCAGAGGGAATAGCCGTAGCCGGTGGCTCTCGTGAGGCCGTTCATGCGGACGTAGCGGCCGGTGCCGCCGAGGGCGACCTCGTCGGTGCCGCCGTCGCCGGAGGTGATGGTGGTGACGGTGCGCCAGTCGGTGCCGTTCTCGGACGCCTGGATCTCGTAGTCCTTGCCGTAGGCGCCCTCCCAGGTGAGGACGGCCCGGCTGAGCCGCTTGCTGGCGCCGAGGTCGACCTGGAGCCACTGAGCGTCGTTCCACTGGCTGGCCCAGCGGGTGCCGAGGTTCCCGTCGACGGCGTTCGCGGCGGAGAAGACGGCTCCTTCGAGGGAGGAGGCGGTGGCCGTCCTCCCCTGGGAGAGCAGGGTCTCGGCCGCCTGCGCCGACGTGACCGGGACGACGGAGAGGAGGGTGGCGGCCATCGCGGTGACCACGGCGCCCGTGAGGCCGCGCCGCACCCGCCCGCGGACGGGTGGCGGAGCGGACGCGGGCATGCCGAATACAGACATGAGGGGGGTTCTCCTTGGGGTGAGAGAAGCTCGGAGAGAGCGCTCTCCCCGAACCTTGCCGCCCCTCCCGGCGCGTGGTCAATATTCCTACACGACTTTCCTTCCGTCTTGAGTTAACCCTTGGTTTTCATCTTTGGCATGTGGGAGCGCCGCCACTCGACCGCCCTGCGGGGGCCGCCGGAGCAGAACGCGCTGATGAGGGGGCCCGCGCCCGGACCCGCCGGGCGGCAGCGCGGACGGGGCCCGCCGGAGCGGATACCGGACTTCCCGGACTCCGCCGCCGCGGACCGGACCCACCGGCTTCGAACCGTCCGTGACCGGGGGTCGCGCGTACGGCCCCGTCGGCACCGGGCCGCGTACGCGCCACCCGCCCCTGGGGCACCGGCCGCCCGGCGGGGTCCGTCCGCGCTCCGGTGACCGTGCGGGGTGTCCGCACGGCCGACCGGGGCGCGGACCCCGAGCCGGTCGCGCCTTCCCGCTCTCAGAGGCGCGGGGAGTCCACCGGCGGCGGCCCGCCGGGGCGGGCCACCCGCAGCAGGACGGGGCGGAGCCGGCTGTAGCCCCGCACCGACACCGGGCGGAGCGCTTTCAGGGAGTACGCGGTCGTGCCCGCCAGTTCACCGGCGAAGGCGGTGTCGACGAGCACGGTGCCGGGGCGGGCCACGGCGGTGAGCCGCGCGGCGATGTTGACCGCCGCCCCGTACACGTCGCCGTACCGGTTGAGGACCGGGCCGTGGGCGAGCCCCGTGCGCAGCCGCGGCAGGGTCCGGTCGCGGCCGGCGCGGGCGGCCAGTTCCCACGCGATGCCGGCCGCGTCGGGTGCGGACTCGCACACGAAGAGCACCTCGTCGCCGATGGTCTTCACCACGCGGCCCCGCCCTTCGGCGACCACGTCGCCGACCAGGGCCTCGAACCGGTCGAGGACCCGGGCGAGGGCGGTGCTGTCCAGTCCCCGGGTCATCCGGGTGTAGGCGACCATGTCGGTGAAGCCCACCGCCAGGTGACGGATGTCGGTGCCGCCCGGGGACGGCTCCCCGCCGCCCGGCGCCGCCTCCTCCGTACCGGTCCCGCCGTTCGTCGCGTGCGTCCGCGCGGGCCGGCGGGACGGTTCCTCGTCGTCCGCGGCGAGCACGCGTCCGGCGTGGGCCGCGAGGTGCCGGCGCCACACGTGCCGCTGGAGCAGTTCCATCTCCGGCAGCAGCCGGGCGGCGTGCGCGATCAGCGCCGCCCGGTCCCGGGCGTTGCCTTCGGGGAGGTCACGGGCGCCGCCTTCGGGGAGGGCCGGGGCGTCGTCTTCGGGAAGGCCCCGGGCATCGCCTTCGGGAAGGTCGCGGCCGAGCCAGGTCCACAGGGTCCGCATCTGCCATTCGGCGAGCCGGGAAAGGTGGTGGCCCAGGGCGCGGGCCATCATCGTCTCGTCCTCCTCGGTGATGAGCCCGGCGGCGATGAGCCGTTCGCCCGAGCGCAGCGCCTCGACGTCGGCGTCGGTGAACACCCTCGCGCGGTCGTCGACCACGGGAAAGCCGAGCGCCCGCCAGATCTGCGCGGAGCGCTCCGGGCCGACCCCGGACCGCTCGGCGATGTCCCGCCGGGTCCAGCGACGGCCGCCGTCGAGGAGGAGTTCCTCGACGGCCCGGTGCAGCGCTTCACCGTCCGCCGGATCGTCCGCCGCCTTCCGGCCGGGCCCCACCGCACTCACGTGGTGTGCACGATCAGCACGTCGAGACCGGCCTTCCGCGCGATGTCGGCCGGCACCGAGCCGAGGATCCGTCCGGCGAGCGAGCTCAGCCCCCGGTTGCCGACGACGATCAGGTCCGCCCCGCACTCCCGGGCGATCCGCTCCAGGGCCGGGACGGGCCGGTCCTCCACCGCGACCGTCCGGACGTCTTCCGCCCCTTCGCCCCGGGCCTTGTCCTGGGCGGCGCGCAGGGTGGCCTCGGCAGGCGACGAGCCCACCACCTGGTACGCCTCGGCTCCCAGCCGGTCCTTCGCCTCGTCCAGATCGGGCCCGCGCATCGGCGAGTACGCGCAGGCGATCACGAGCTCGGCCCGGCAGGCGACCGCGAGCCGCGCGGCGCTCGCGACCGCCGCGAACGACGACTCAGAACCGTCCGTGCCGACCAGCACAGTCCGATAGGCGGCCACGGCCAACCTCCTTACTCCGAAGTAAACTTACTTCAAAGTAAGGTAGAGCGCGGGGGAGACACGGACAAGACGCCGTGAAGTGACGGCCCTCTCCTCCGCGTCCGGACCGGGCCAGGCCGTCGCCACCGGCCTCGGTGCCGGGCGGCGAAGGCGCACCGGCGCGTCGTCCGCAGCCCGCACGTCGCCGTCCCCGGTGGCGGACGGCGGAGGGGACCCGGCCCGCGAACAGCCGCCGTACGCCGCACCCGTCAGGAGGTTCGCCCGGCCCGCACCGCGGCTCGCGCGTTCGGCGGGTGGGGGTCCGACGACGTCACGCCTATCCGATCAGGCCGTTGAGGATGCCCTTCTCGGCGAGGTAGAAGACGAGGCCGCCCACGGGAGCGAGTACCGCGCACAGCCAGGAGCGGCGCACCCCGGCGCGCGCCAGGTAGACGGTCAGGAGGGCGGTGAGCAGCACACCGGCGGCCAGGAAGACGAACGCCGTTTCCCAGTAGCGGAGCGCCAGCCCCAGCCAGAGCCCCTCCCCCAGCACCACCATGGCGATGACGGCTCCGGCAACCGCGCGCAGCTCGCTCCGCGCACGCCGTACGGCCCACCCCGCCCACCCCAGCAGGGGCCCTCCGGCCAGTCCGGCCGCCGCCCACACGGCGGCGGTCCCGAGCCCTCCGGCCCCGAAGGTGCCCCCGAGAGCGGACGCCGCGTAGTAGCCGCAGCAGGTCGCGAGCATCATCAGCGCACCGCTCCAGACGGCGACCCACCGGTCGCGGATCAGCGCACCGGCCACGGCGGTCCAGATGATCCAGGTGGACGACGAGTTGGTCGCCCGGTCCAGCCAGGGCCATATCCCGTGCAGGCCGTACGTCGCCCAGCCGAGCAGCAGTCCGAAGACGGCGGTCGCGGTGAGCACGGTGCCGGGGCTGTCGCGGCGAAATGCGGTCAGAGGAGCCATACCGCGGAACTATACCTGCCATGTATACACACCATGCATAGCCGCTGACGAGGCCGAACACCACACCCTCCGAGTCGACCACCACCCTCGCCACCCCCGATCGACGACCGGCGCCACCACCCCGGTGAAGACCCCGGACGCCCCCGGCACGGCAGGCGGGCGCAAGGCACCAAGGGTGCAGGCAGCCGGGTCGCCGCCCTGGTCATGCCCTTCAAGCTCATCGAGTCGGCCAGCAACGCCGGCGGGCCGTGGATGCACCCCGCCTCGTCGCACTCGCCCGAGCCGGGCCCGCTTCGAGCGGGGCGTCCCGGCCGAGCCGTCCGAGGCCCGCGCGGCATGCACACCACCGTCCGCCGCCGATCGGAAAACAGTGGCGGGCCCAGCCTCCCCGTGGTGAGGATCGCGGCACGTCCGACTTCCTGGAGACCGACCGGCTCGTCCTGCGCGCGTTCACGGCGGCCGACATCGACCACTTGCTCGCCCTGGACAACGACCCCGAGGTCATGCGCCTCATCAACGGCGGCCGCCCCGCAAGTCGGGAGCCGGTCGGGACGCGGACCCTGCCGCGGCTCCTGCACGACTACCCGTGCCGGGAGCCCCGCGGTTACTGGGCCGCGCGGGAAAGGACCACCGGCGCGTTCCTGGGCTGGTTCGAGTTCCGACCGCTGGAGGAGCACGGTCCCGCCGTGGTCGAGCTCGGTTACCGGTTGAACCAGGCGGCGTGGGGGCACGGCTATGCCACCGAGGGGTCCCGGGCCCTGGTCCACAAGGGGTTCGCGGAACTCGGGGTCGAGCGGGTCACCGCGAACACCATGGCCGTCAACGTCCGCTCCCGTCGCGTCATGGAGAAAACGGGCCTGTCCTTCGTCCGGAACTTCACCGGGGACCGGCCGGAGGCGATCGAGGACTCCGAGCACGGTGAAGTCGAGTATCAACTCACCCGGACCGAGTGGAAGCAGCCTCGATAGATATCGACGGCCCGATCCGCACATCTTGGCAATTACCCACGCCAAGCAGGTTGACGAAGCCGATTGCCGAACCGAACTCACGGAACACTTGGCGACACTACGAACCCAGGGCCTTCAGTTTGGGTCACGCTGATGCCATCACCCATGGTGACGACCAATCTTTTTCAGCCTCCGGAGCACCTCGTCCGGCCTCCCGCTTCTCCTGAGGCCAACCGGCCACCCGCTCGCTAGAGCTCCTGAGCCTCCTGCGGAGGCATTGCGCAGGATTCTTTGTTTTATACAGCCGGGTCTACCTGCGACATGGATATACGATCTTGAAGAGGCCCGAGCATACGAGCCGCTGACCACCTAGCCGCATCGCGCCACTATCCGGAAATCGACGCTCATCGTCCGCCAGGGATTTCCGGTGGCGATCACCACATCGGAATCACGAATCACAGGAGTGCAAGACAGTCACTGGACAGCTTCGTTCCGTCCGGAACAGGACAACGCTTCCGGTGGACTCTTCCCCGTCATGCCACTGTGTCGCCGCATCATCCTGATGCGGCGACACAGTGCACCGACCAAGGAGGAACTATGAGCCTGCGGCCCTCGACCACGCGGTTCCGCGCCGCTTTCACCGGAGCGGCTGCCTGCTCCGCCCTCGCCCTGGGAACCGTGCTCGCCGGTTCCGGCACAGCAGCCGCCTCGACGGAGACAGAGCGGAACCTTTCGACCGCCTCGACGCAGGCCGCGTGCTCCGTCCACTGGAAGGTGGGGGTGGACTACGCCGGACTGACCGCAGGCTACAGCTGGGCCTGGAACGTCATCATCAGGCAGGGAGACACCGGTGACAGGGTCCGGGAGATCCAGTGTCTCGCCATTTACCACGGCTACAGCCTGACGGTCGACGGCCAGTTCGGCCCCGCGACCAAGAACGCGGTCACAGCGTTCCAGCGGGCCCGGGGAATCGGGGCGGACGGCATCGTCGGGCCCTCCACGTGGCGCCAGCTGCGCAAGTGAGCGAGCCCCTTCCATCCCGTGCCGGGGAGTGAAATGAGCTGATCGGCGGGGGTGTTGACGAGGCAGGGCCCCTCGTCGTCGGCATGGTGATTCCACTCATCACACCGGCGACCGAAGGGGCCCTGTTCGTCCCGTGGCCTGCCACGCTCGATGTCTCGCATGAGCGGCGTCGAACATGTCGCCCGACTGCCGCACGAGCACCGCCGGACCGAACCCCGACGCGTACCTCTCCACCGGGCCGCGCGGCGGACGCAACGCCACCCACCGGGACAGCATTGTCACCCGCCTCGGGCCCAACCCGCTGGTGACCGTACGTGGTCGTCGGCGTAGCGACTCCGGTCTTCTCCGGCCTCGGATGCGAGGCCGGTCGCGGTGGCGTCGGCGGGGGCGAGCCGGGCCGGCATCGACGCCGCGGGCTCAACGAGTCGCCCCGGAAGGCCGCGACGCCTGGTTGCGGCACTAACCTGCGGTGGTGACCGGAACCGAACTGGATGAGTTGATCGTTGCCGACAGCGCGGCGCTGCGCGCGTGGCTGCTGGACAACCACACCGTCTCCCCTGGCGTGTGGCTCGCCCTGACCAGGAAGGGCGGCACCATCACCACGCTGACCTGGCAGCAGGCGGTCGACGAGGCACTGTGCTTCGGCTGGATCGACGGGCAGGCCCGCAAGCGCGACGAGGAGAGCTCCTGGCGGCGGTTCACCCCGCGCCGGCCCCGCAGCGTCTGGTCCCGGCGCAACGTCGCCAACGTGGCCCGGCTGGAGGCGGCCGGCCTGATGCGGCCCGCCGGCCGCGCCGCGGTCGACGCCGCGAAGGCCGACGGGCGGTGGACGGCCGCCTACGCGCCGTCATCGGAAGCGGAGGTGCCGGCCGACCTGCGCGTCGCGATCGCCGCCGACCCAGCGGCGCAGGCGATGTTCGAGGTACTCACCAGGACCAACCGCTTCGCCCTCATCAACCGGGTCAATGCCGTCAAACGGGCCGAGACGCGAACCCGGAAGATCGCCGAGTACGTGGCGATGCTGGCCCGGCACGAGACGATCCACCCGCAGAAGGCCAGGCCGGCGGACCCGTCGGCGTCGTGACCGGACTCCTGCCGGAACGGACGGACCCGGCCTGTTGCGCGGAACTTTCCTCGGAGCCCTGACCCGTCCGCAGTATGTCCATCCCGTCGGGTGCGCACACCGCCCGGACCTCCAGCGGCGTTCGTCTGCGATCGACCTCTTCGGCGATCTCGTTCCAGCTCTCGGCAAGGTCGAAGTCCCCGGGGCGGTGCACAGGGTCACCGGTCGGGTCGGCGGACGACACGCGGTCGATCCGGAAGGTCCGTCGGCCGGTCTCGGTGTCGGAGACGAGGTACCACACAGGCCCTTTGGCGACGACGCCCAGCGGGTGGACGGTTCTCCGGGTTTCGACGCCTTTGCTGTCGACGTAGCCGAGCGACACCTGGACGCCGCTGATCACCGCGTCCTGGAGTACGTCGAGGAAGCGGTGCGGCCGGTGCTCGATCCGGCCCGCCCCCCCATCGCTGCGGGTCTACGACCAGCGACGCCGCCGCCCCGGCCCTGCTCGGATCGCATACCGACAAAACTCTCATAAAAACCGGTCATGAAGTGACCGGTTTGGGGAGCACGATGGCGACATGACCTGATCGAAAAGGTCGATCGCCAGCGAACGCCCCAGAGAGGAAATGCGGTGTTCAATCAAGCGGAATTTCCCGAGCCCACCCTCATCCAGGTCAACGGTGTGGAGCTCGAAGTCTTCGAGGCGGACCGGGAGAACAAGGGCAAGCCCCTCGTGCTCTGCCACGGCCGGCCGGAGCACGCCTTTTCCTGGCGTCACCAGATGCCCGTCCTCGCAGTGGCCGGATACCACGTCATCGCACCGAACCAGCGGGGTTACGGCAACTCGTCCCGCCCGACCGAGGTGGCGGACTGCGACATCGAGCACCTGACGGGTGACCTCGTCGGGCTCCTGGACCACTACGGCTACGAGGACGCCACCTTCGTCGGTCATGACTGGGGCGCGTTCGTCGTCTGGGCACTGACCCTGTTGCGCCCCGACCGGGTGAACAAGCTGATCAACCTGAGCCCGCCTTACCAGGAGCGCGGAGAAACGCCGTGGATCGAGGTGATGGAAACCTTCCTCGGCGGCGACTTCTACTTCGTCCACTTCAACCGGCGGTCGGGCGTCGCGGACGCCGTATTCGACGCCCACACCTCCCGGTTCCTCCGCGATCTCTACCGGAAGAACGTGCCCCCGCACCCCCTGAGCCGGGCATGGCACTCATCAACCTCGCCGAGGCGGAGACACCGCTCGGTGAGCCCCTCAAGCAGCCCGCCCTCATGATCTACGGCGACCAGGACTTCGCGATCCCGAGGTTCGAAAGACTGGCGGAGTTCGTGCCCAACGTGGACGTGGCCGGCCTGGACTGCGGTCACTGGATCCAGGAGGAAATGCCAGAAGAAACCAACCAGGTGATTTCGGAATGGCTGGAACGGCAGGGCTGATGCCCTGCGCTCCGGTTCGTATCACCTGAAGGCCGGGGCCTCTCGGCTCCAGGCGCCGCCGGTCTCGTCGCGGAGGCGGCCGGTGGTCTTGTCGTGGTGGCCGAGAACGTCCGCGACGACAGGTGCGGACCGTTCGAGGAGTTGCTGCCGGACAGCGCGTTGAACGCGCCGCGCAGCTCGGACGAGCCGCTGCGCCCCGCCCTACAGCACCCCCGCGTCGCGCGCGGCCTCCAGCCACTGGGGGAACTCCTGGAGCAACTGGTCGAACAGCACGTCGTCGTGCACGGCCCCCGGCGTCCGGCCGGCGTGGAAGAAGCCGGCGTTGTCGACGACCCGGTGGGCCGGGACGGCGAGGGTGTCGAGCTTGCGCAGGAACGCGAACTCGTTGTCGTCGGGGTCGCCGAACCCGATGAACTGCCAGAACAGGGGCAGCCGGGCCGCCTTGCAGAGGTACTTCTCGGCGGCGCGCCTGCTGGTCGGTCCGCCGTCGGTCTGGAAGACGACCAGCGCGGGAGCCGTGCTGCCGGAGTCGAGGTAGTGGTCGATGACCTCGTCCATCGCCTGGTGGTAGTTCGTACGTCCCATGTGCCCGAGGTTCGCGTGCAGCTTGTCGATGTGTCCCCGGTGCCGGCCGAGCACCAGGTGGGTGGAGCCGTCCACGTCCGTGGAGAAGAACACCACCGGGACGATCCCGTCGTCATCGAGGTGAGCCGACAGCGACAGCACCTGTTCGGCCAGGCGCTGCATGGTGCCGTCGCGGTAGTACGGCCGCATCGACCCGCTGCGGTCCAGCACCAGGTAGACGGCGGCCCGCATCCCCTCCAGCCCGTGGGCCCGGACGCTGCCGCCCGCCGCCTCGTAGTGGGGCACCAGGTCGGGCGCGTACTCGATCACCTTGGACAGGCTGATGGCCGGAACGGACCCCCGGCTGTTCGTTGAACTCACGCTCCCATCTTGCCGGGGCGCCCCCGGTGGCATGAGCGGTTCGCCCGGACCGGAGCCGGTGGTCATGTACGCGCACGGTTCCCCGCCCCGGCGGCGAACGCCCTCGACGTCCCCGGCGAAACCGCCGCGCTTCCCGTCCCCGGGCAGAGTGCCGGTGACCGCACCGCTCGGTGGGGTCGGCGAGCGGGAGGGCGACGGGGCCCGGAAGGCTCAGGCGTCCCCCGGGCCGGCCAGGATCAGCCGGCCGACCTCGCGGGTCAGGACCGCCCGGGCGTCCTCGCCCAGGGCGTCGTCCGAGACGAAGTAGTCGATCTCGTCGAGCCCGGCGAAGCGGCTGAGCCCCGTCACGCCCCACTTGGTGTGGTCCGCGACCACGGCGAGCCGGGCGGCGGACTCGATCAGCGCCCGGTTGGTCTGCGCCTCGGCGAGGTTCGGGGAGGTGAGGCCCGCCCGCTCGGACACGCCGTGGGCGCCCATGACGAGGAGGTCCACCCGCAGCGAGCGGATCGCCTGGTCGGCGAGCGGCCCCACCAGCGAGGCCGACCTGGTCGGGGCGCCGCCGGTGAGGAGCACGGTCGGGGCGCCTCCGTCGGGTTCCTCGGCGAAGTCGCGCAGCAGGTCGGCGACGGGCAGCGAGTTGGTGACGACGGTGAGACCGGGCGTGTGCCGCAGCCCGGCCGCCACCGCGTAGGCGGTGGTGCCGCCGGCCACGGCCACGACGCTGCCGGGCTTCACGAGTCCGGCCGCCGCCGTGGCCACCGCGGCCTTGGCCGCCGACTCCAGGCCGGCCTTGGCCTCGAAACCGGGTTCCTCGCCGGTGGTGGCCGTGGGCGTGATGACGGCTCCGCCGTGCACCTTCTCCAGGGATCCGGCCCGGGCCAGCGCCTCCAGGTCGCGCCGGACCGTCATGTCCGAGACGCCGAGCCGCTCGACGAGGTGGGCCACCCGCACGGCGCCGTCCCTGCGCACGAGGTCGAGGATCACCGCTCGCCGCTGCAACGCCAGCACCGATTCCTCCGCCCCTGTCTCGTCCGCGTCGTGTGGGAACCGGCCGGTGAGAAGTCCACCGAAGTCCTTATATTCGGACAGGATACATATCCTCGTACAGAGGAGCGGGACACGTACGCTCCGGTGGATGGGGGAGAGTCGCGAGCGGGCCGGTCACCGCTACGAGGTGGTGAACTGCTGGTTCGGGGCGGCGGAGCAGCCGTACTGGACGGCCTCCGCGCCGTTCGCCGTGGAGGCCCCGCTCACGTTCACGCACTTGCCGCTGTGCCGCGCCATCAGGGTGGCGAAGCCGTCGGGCGTCCGGTGCACCGACCACTGCTGGTTGGTGCCGCCGTTGCAGGCGTACTGGAAGACGATCGCGCCGTCGGCGGTCGACTCGCCGGTGACGTCGAGGCACTTGCCGCTGTGGCGGGCGACGACGTTGACGTAGCCACCGCCGACGGGACGCAGGGACCACTGCTGGTTGGTCGCGCCGCCACAGGTGTACTGGACCACCTGGGCGCCGTCCGCGGTGGAGGCTCCGGTCACGTCCAGGCACTTGCCGCTGTGGCGCGTCCGCAGCGGTGTCCAGGTGTCCGCGGCGAGGGAGCGGAAGGTCCAGGACTGGTTGGGCCCGGTCGTCGGACGGTGGACGCCGACGGGCGCGCCGTCGCTCGTGGACTCGCCGCTGACGTCGAGGAGCTTGCCACTCGCGCTGTTGACCAGGGTATGGCGCCCCTCGCCCGTGGTGGAGAGCATCCACTTCTGTTCGGCGGAGGTGCCCGCGTTCACCAGGGCGAGGGAGTCGCCCCGGGCGGCGAGGGCCTTGCCGTCGGCGACGCTGGTGACTCGGTAGGCGGCGGTGTTGCTCCAGTCGGCCGGGGACAGCTTGGTGAACTTCCACTGCTGTGCCGCGGTGGTCGGGCTGGAGGTGCGCTGGACCAGGGTGCTCCGGCCGCCGCTGCCGGCGACCGCGAGGGCCTTGCCGCTGTGGTCGTTGAGCAGCTGGCGCGCGGCGCCGGTGGGGGCCGTGGCGTCGGAGGCGTTCACGCCGGTCGCGCCGGGCAGGACGAAGGTCGTGACGGAGCCGGCGCCGACGGTGGCGGTGAGCGTCTTGCCCGCGGGGGCGAGGTCGCTCTCGCGGTGGAGGTTCTTGGTGCCGTCGGTGGTGTAGCGCTGGACGGGCCCGGTGCCGACGGTCTGGAAGCCTCCGAGGTTCAGGGTGAGCCGCTGGGGTTCGCCGGTGGGGTTGGTGTGGACGACGACGGCGCCCTGGCCGGCGGGGCGCAGGGCGGCGAAGGTGTCGGCGTTGTCGGTGTTGATGACGCGGGCGCCGGGTCGGACGAACTTGGTGTAGTTCGCCAGCGCCCAGTACTTCTTGTTCTTGCGGAGCGGCTCGGTGGCCGCGTCCTGCGGGGTGAAGTCGGTCTGGATGAGGCCCCAGTTGGAGTTCTCGCGCCCCGGTGTCATGTTCTCGTAGTCCTCGACGGCCTGCCACAGGACCCAGGCGCGGGGCTCCAGTTCACGAAAGTCCTCGTTGACGCGCTGGGTGAGGTCGAGGGCGGGGCTCATGTCGGTGAAGCTCTGTCCGACGCCGCCGCCGAGGTCGACTTCGGACATCCACAGCGGGGTGCCCGCCCCCTTGGCGATGTCGCGCACTCCGGTGCGGCCGCCGGTGCTGTACGTGTGGGTGTTGAGCTGGCCGAGTGCGGCCTTGGCGGCCGTGTCGTAGGTGTCCCAGTCGGTACGGAAGGTGTTCGGGTTCGTCTCGTCCATGGCGGCGATGCGCGTGCCGACGCCGTCGGCGTTCAGCCGGGCCCGCATGGTGGTGAGCATGCGCGCCTGGGAGGCGGGGTCCCAGTGGGAGCCTTCCTGCCGGCCACCCGCACCCCAGTAGTCGGTGTTCGGTTCGTTGAAGGGGGAGAGGGTGGCGAAGGTGACCCCGGTGGCCGCCTCGGCGCGCTTCATGGCACCCGCGAGGTACGCCGCGAACCGTTCATACTGGTCGGAGCGGAGGTTGTCCTGCCAGGCGTTCCAATTACCCGAGACCAGGCCGCTGTTCGTCATGAAGTACGGTGCGGAGTTGGAGAACGCCTCGAAGGTGTCGGCGCCCCGCGCCTTGGCGGCGGCGAGCCACCAGCGCTGGTTGGCGTCGGCGTCCGGGTTCCAGTGCGCGGGGTTGTCCGGGTCCCACCAGTCGGGGGACTCGGGCCCGGGGCGGTTCCACCAGCCGGGGACGGCGCCGCCGGCCCGCATGTAGGGGGTGGTCTCCGGGCTGTCGCCGCCTCCGATGTTGTAGCGGGCGATGGTGAAGCCGAGGCCGTCCGCTCCGTAGAGGGCGTCGGCGAGCGCGTCGCGCTGGGCGTCCGGCCAGCCTCCGGTGACGTTCGCGAACCAGGCCAGTGCGGTGCCCCAGCCCTGGAACGGCTGCTGCTGGTAGCTGGGGTCGGGGCGTACGGTCACGGCCCGGCCGGTCTCCTCGGCCGCCGCGGAGGTCACGGGCGCGAGGCCGGTCGCGAGGAGGGCGGCCACGGCGGCGGCGCCCAGGAACGCACCGCTCCGGCGCGCGCGGGTCGGGGGTCGTTCTCTGGTGGAGCGCATCGTCGGTCTCCCTGGATGGGTCGGTGGGCGTCGGTCACCGAGGACCGCGGGCGTCAGGGACGGGGCGGCCGGGTGCTGTGGGCGGGGGCGGGGCAGGCCCCGTCGGGGGCTCGGGGCCTGCCCCGGGGTGGTCCGGACGGCGTCAGGCAGCCGTGCGGAGCCATTTCTGGTTGGCACCGTTGTTGCAGCTCCACTGGATGAGCGCCGTGCCGTCGGACGTGGACCGGTTGGTCACGTCGAGGCACTTGCCGCTCGACGGGGCGGACAGCTGCACGGTGCCGCCGGAGCCGGTCACCCTCCACTGCTGGGCGGTCGTCCCGCTACAGGGGTACTGGACGATCGCGGCGCCGTCGGCGGTGGACCCGTCCTTCGGGGCCAGGCACTTGCCGCTGTAGCGGGCCACGATCTGTACCCGGTTGGTGCCGGCGGGCTTCAGCCAGAACTGCTGGTTGACGCTGTTCGCGCAGCCCCACTGGATGAGTGCGGCACCGTCGGCGGTGGAGCGGTCGGCGACGTCGGCGCACTTGCCGCTGTGCGACGCGGTCAGCGTCTCCCAGGTTCCGAGCCCCCGCACCGTGCCCGCGGCCGCGTCGACGGTGAGCTGCGGGTAGTAGTCCATGGTCATGGTGGTGGCGGTGGGGAACTTCAGCGGGAGCCAGACGTACTGGGAGCCGTTCACCGTGCCGCCCATGGAGTTGCCCCAGCGGTCGCCCATGTAGAGGTACGAGGTCCCGGACGTGCCCTGGACCGGCAGCACGTATGCCGTCTGGGATCCGTAGGTGTTCCAGTCCCCGATGTCCCGCAAGCCGCTCCAGGAGCCGGTGACGCTGGTCGCGGTGGCGTACTTCTGCTGGTTGGGAGCCCAGCCGGTGGATCCGGAAGTCAGCAGGAAGTAGACGCCGTCGCGCTTGAACATCGCCGGCGCCTCGCGCCACTGGCCGGGCCACAGCTTCTGCGCCTGCGCCGCGATGCCGGTGTAGTCCGGGGTCAGGCGGTAGACGTGGAGGTCCGCGTTCTCGTTGGCGGCGGAGATCATGTAGCCGGTGCCGTCGGTGTCGACGAACGTGGTGATGTCACGGGACATGTGCCCGAGCGGCCGGAAGCTGCCCTGCCAGGTGTAGTCGCCGTCGACGGTGTCCGAGACGGCCACCGCGGCGCGCGCCTCGGAGTAGTCGGTCGCGCTGCCCTCCTTGTGCATCCACATCACGAACTTGCCGGTGGCGGCGTTGTAGATCACCTTCGGCCGCTCGATGTTCGCCCCCGCGAGTTCGGGGTGGCTGCTCGCGGTGAGGACGTGGTGGCGGAACTCCCAGGTCTTCAGGTCGGTGGAGCGGTAGGCGGAGACGTACTGGAAGCTGTTGTCGGCGTTGCGGTTCTCGCCGAACCAGTAGTAGTACGTGCCGACCTTGACGACCCCGCCGCCGTGGGCGTGGACGGGGTTGCCCGCGGGGTCGGTGAACTGGACGGCGTTGGTGACCGTGACGGCCGCCGCGTGGGCGGTGCCGGCGGCGCCGAACAGGGACAGGAGGACGGCGCAGAGTGCGGTGAGCACCGTGGCCGTTCCCGAGGTGGTGCGTCGCATGATCGCGTACCTCGTGGTCTGGGGGGGGGAGGGATGGGCTGATGCGGCGGACGGGACGGGCGACGGCGTGGCTTCCGGGAGGGAAGCCCTTCTCCGGGGGGAACGCGCTCGTGGGATCACCGCCGACCGTGGGCGCCCGCCGGGGTCCGGAAACGCCGACGGCATGTGATCGCCGCGTTGCGGAGAGGTACCGGTCGGCTATGTTCGCGTTAACACGGGCGCTTGGGAGGAGAGTGTGGGAGGGGCGGGAAAGGGCTGTCAAGGATTCGGACACGATCCACCGAAGATCGACCGACGGGAATGTTTGCGCCAACGCGACCTGGGCCCTCCTCGCGGGCCCCGGACGCACGCGGCGGAAGGGCATCGACGGCGACGGACGACAGAACGAGGTCGCCCCGCCCGCGCCCGGCCCGTCAGCGGCCGGCCACGGCGGACGCCGCCACCCCGGCCGGCATCCGCTCGCAGACGGTGCCCCGGGCGGCGAACGACCGGCGGAACACCGGCTCCGCGCCCCGCGAAAAGGCGCTCTCCCCCGTGCGCTCGCCCGGCCACCGCCCTGACACGGCACCCCGCGCGCTGGTCACCGGCCGTTCCAGGGCGCCGGCGTCATCGGCTTCGACGTCGGCGCGCACGGCACCGCCCTGACACGGCAGCCCGCGCGCTGGTCACCGGCCGTTCCAGGGCGCCGGCGTCATCGGCTTCGACGTCGGCGCGCACGGCACCGTCCGCGCGCTCGGCGCGCTCGCCGACGCCGCCCGCGGGGCCGACTTCTCGGTGAACTTCATGGGCGTGCGGACCCAGACCGAGACCGCCGCGCGCCACGCCTTCCGGCCTCCGATGCCGCGGTCCGTCGACGGCACGGTGCCGGTCGAGTCTCGGATGCTCGATCCCCTCCCGCCGCCGCGCCCGCCGCCGTCGATGCCGGTGGTGGCCGCCGACGGCGACACCGGCCACGCGTGCCCCACGTCGGCTTCGACCAGGCGCACGGCTCCCGGAGCGCGGTGTCCCACCTCATCGGTCTCGGCCGCCGCACGGTCCGGCGCCTCGCGGGCCCGGCCGGCGCGTTCGCCACGCGCCGCCGCGCCGAGTCCTGGCGGCGGACGCCCGTGGACCTGGACGCGCCGTACCGCCCGTGGGGCACGGGGACCGGACGGCGCGGTCCGACCACCGGGCCGGGCTCGACCTCGCCCGCCGGAGGTCACAGCCGTCCTCGACGCGAACGACCGGACGGCGAGGGGTCTGACGCGCGCCCCGCACGAGGCGGGCAGGAACGCGCGGCCACGTCGGCGCCGCCGGTTTCGGCGACATCGCCGAGGCCGCCCACCCCGCTCCGCCCCTCACGACCGCGCACCAGGACCGCGAAGCGGTCGGCGAGCACCGCGCGGCGCTGCCGCTCGATCGGACCGGGGGCCGGACGGACCGGCCGCGGCGCAGGGCCGTGGAACCCGTCCTCGCGGTGTGTGCGAGCACGGCTCCGCCACGGCCGGGCGCTCCGGCCCGAAGCCGCCGCCGGACGCCCCGGGCCCGCCCTCCCCCGTGCGACCACGGGCGTGCGGCGTCAGCTCTCCCGTCCGCGCGCGGCGGGGGACGCCGTACTGTGCCGCTCCACCAGGGTGGTCGGCACCAGGCGCACCCCCGTGACCGTCTCGCCCGCCAGCTCGCGCAGGACCGCGTCGACGCACCACTCTCCGACCTGTGCGAAGTCCTGGTGGACCGTGGTCAGGGGCGGGATGAAGGACGCCGCCTCGGGGATGTCGTCGAAGCCGACGACGCTGACGTCCCCGGGGACGCGCACCCCGCGGTCGTGGAAGGCCCGCAGCAGGCCGAGGGCCATCTGGTCGTTGGCCACGAAGACGGCCGTGCACCCGGCCTCGTCCGCGAGCCTCAGACCGGCCTCGTACCCCGACCCGGGGGTCCAGTCCCCGCGCAGCACGGGCGGCACCGCCCGCCCCTCGGCACGCAGCGCCTCCTCCCACGCCTCGGCGCGGCGGCCCGCGGCGAAGGACTCCTCGGGTCCCGCGATGTGCCAGACCGTGTCGTGGCCGAGACCGAGCAGATGCCGCACGGCGGCGCGGGCGCCCTGCCTCTGGTCCGTGTCCACCACCGGGAAGTCGGTGGCGTCGGAGTCGACCACGACCACCTTGACGTGCGGCGGCAGGGTGAGAGCGGCGGTGTCGAGCAGGTGCACTTCCATGATCAGCACGACGGCGTCGACCGCCAGTTCGTCGAGGCGGGTGAACGCCCCCTTGACGTTCTCCTGGGTGGGCGCGTCCAGCGGGATGAGCGTGACCGCGTAGCCCGCGCGGGACGCCGATCCCGCCACGGCGTCCAGCGTCCGGACGTTGCCCGTGCTGGTGAGCCCCATCGTGATGACGCCGATGGCCCGGAAGTCACCGCGCTTGAGGGCGCGCGCCGCGCTGTTGGGGCGGTATCCCAGCTCCTTCATCGCGTCGAGAACCCGCTTCCGGGTGGTCTCGACGACGGCCGCGTCACCGTTGGAGACGCGCGAAACCGTCTGCGAGGACACACCCGCCAACTGGGCGACGTCCGCCATGGAGACCCTGCGCTGCCTGGTACGCGCACCTCGCCCACCGTCCTTCGCGACCACCGCCGGCCGGTCGGTCGCGTTCTGCTCGGTCACCCGATTCCCTCTCGTTCGCTGCCACTTCGTGCTTGACGCCCCCCTGCGGGAATGCCACCATCACGCTACCGATGATTACGTAAACATCTCTCGTCGGCCAGTTCTCCCCAGGGCCCGTCTCGGCCGGCTGCCGCCCTGGCCCCCGGGCGGCCACACCTCGGGCCCCATGCCTCCGCTCCCGTCCTCCGGACCGACCGGACACCGACGCTAGGAACACGCCATGACGCTTCTGTCGACGCGCGCTACGGCAGCACCACCGCCCCGCCCACGAGCCCGCTTCCGCCTCCGCAAGGAGGCCCTCGTGGGCTGGGGATTCGCCGGCCCGTTCGTCGCGGTCTTCGGCCTCGTCTTCCTCGCACCGATCGGGTACGCCGGATATCTGAGCCTCTTCCGGGACCGGCTCATCGGCGGGACCTCCTTCGTCGGCCTGGACAACTACGGCGAGGCGCTGACGGACCCCCGCTTCTGGGACGGCCTGACGCGCGTCGGCCTCTTCCTGCTGGTGCAGGTACCGATCATGCTGGGCATCGCCCTCCTCACCGCCCTCGCGATCGACAGCGGCCGCCTCTACGGCAAGACCTTCTTCCGCGTCTCGATCTTCCTCCCGTACGCCGTGCCCGCCGTCGTCGCCAGCCTCATCTGGGGCTTCATGTACGGCGGCCAGTTCGGCCTGGTGGGCAACATCAACGAGGCGCTCGGCGTCAGCCTCCCCGACCCGCTCTCCCCCTCCCTGGTCCTCGCCTCCATCGGCAACATCGTCACCTGGGAGTTCGTCGGATACAACATGCTGATCTTCTACTCCGCCCTCAAGGTCGTTCCCCGCTCGCTGTACGAGGCGGCGGCGATCGACGGCGCCGGGGAGTGGCGGATCGTCACCTCGGTCAAGCTGCCGGCCATCCGCAGCGCCCTGGTCATCGCCACGATCTTCTCGATCATCGGCAGCTTCCAGCTCTTCAACGAGCCGAGCATCCTGCAGAAGCTCGCCCCCAACGCCATCACCAACGACCTGACCCCCAACCTGTACACGTACTCGCTGTCGTTCTCGGGACAGCAGCACAACTACGCGGCGACCGTGGCGATCGTGATGGGCGTGATCACCGCGATCATCGCCTACGCGGTCCAGCTGCGCGGCATGCGGAAGGGCTGAGCCATGACCACCTCCATGACCACCGCGGCCGCCGGGTCCGGCCCGACGTCCGCGGAGCCCCGTACCGGCAGGGCCCCGGCCGCCCCGCACCGCATCCCGCCCGCCGCGGTCCGCGGCCGGAAGCGGCTCCCGCACACGCCGCTCAACCCCCGGCGCAGCGTCCCGCTGACCCTCCTCACCGGCCTGGTCCTCGTCTACACCCTGCTCCCGCTCGCCTGGCTGGTCGTCAACGCCACCAAGAGCCGGCGGGGGCTGGTCGACTCCTTCGGGCTGTGGTTCGCCGACGACTTCAGCCTGTGGGACAACATCACCCGCACGGTCACCTACGACGACGGCGTCTTCGTCCGCTGGCTGCTCAACACCCTGCTGTACGTCGCCGCCGGCGCGGGCGGCGCCACGGTACTCGCCGTCCTCGGCGGCTACGCCCTCGCGAAGTACGACTTCCCCGGCCGCAAGGCGGTCTTCGCGGTCGTCATCGGAGCCGTGGCCGTCCCCGGCACCGCCCTCGCGGTGCCCACCTTCCTCATGTTCAGCAACATGGGCCTGACGAACACCCCCTGGGCCGTCATCATCCCCTCGCTGATCTCCCCCTTCGGGCTCTACCTGATGTGGGTCTTCGCCGCCGAGGCCGTCCCCGCCGAGCTGCTGGAGGCCGCGCGCATCGACGGCTCCGGCGAGCTGCGCACCTTCTTCACCATCGCGCTGCCGCTCCTCGTGCCGGGCACCGTCACCGTGCTGCTGTTCTCCATGGTCGCGACCTGGAACAACTACTTCCTGCCACTGATCATGATCAAGGATCCCGACTGGTACCCGCTGACCCTCGGCCTCAACGCCTGGAACGCGCAGGCCCAGACGGCCGGCGGCGAGGCCGTCTTCGACCTGATCGTCACCGGCTCCCTGCTGACGATCGTCCCGATCGTGGTGGTCTTCCTGCTGCTCCAGCGGTACTGGCAGTCCGGCCTGGCCGCCGGCAGCGTCAAGGAATGACCGCCCACTCCTCCGGTCCACCTCCGCACCCGCGCATCCCTCCCCACCCGGAAGCCCCTCCCCTCCCGTACCACCGACCAGGAGCACCTCCCATGCGTACCCGCACTCCCCGCAGACTGCTCGGCGCCCTCGCCGTGCTCGCCGCTCTCTCGCTGACCGCCACGGCCTGCGGCTCCGACGACTCGGGCACCGGCACCGGCGGCGGCACCCCGAAGGACGTCGCCGCCGCGCTGGAGAAGGGCGGCAAGGTGACGGTGTGGGCCTGGGAGCCCACTCTGAAGAAGGTCGCCGCGGACTTCGAGAAGAAGTACCCCAACGTCGACGTCGAACTCGTCAACGCCGGTACCGGCGACAAGCAGTACACCGCCCTCCAGAACGCCGTCGCCGCCGGCTCCGGCGCCCCCGACGTCGCCCAGATCGAGTACTACGCCCTCGGCCAGTTCTCCATCGGCGAGACCGTCGAGGACCTCTCCCCCTACGGCGCCGCGAAGTACGGCACGAGCTTCACGCCCGGCCCGTGGAACGCGGTCACCGAGGACAAGGCGGTCTTCGCGCTGCCGATGGACTCGGGCCCGATGGCGTTCTTCTACAACAAGAAGGTCTTCGACGAGCACGGCGTCAAGGTCCCGACCACCTGGGACGCGTACGTGGAGGCGGCGCGGACCCTGCACAAGGCCGACCCGAAGATCTTCATCACCAACGACACCGGTGACGCCGGCGCCACCACCAGCCTCATCTGGCAGGCCGGCGGCCGGCCGTACAAGACCGACGGCACGAAGGTCACCGTGGACTTCGGCGACGAGGGCACGAAGAAGTACACCGCGACCTGGCAGAAGCTCCTCGACGAGAAGCTCGTCGCCCCCATCAGCTCCTGGAGCGACGCCTGGTACAAGGGCCTCGCCGACGGTTCCATCGCCACCCTCTCCATCGGCGCCTGGATGCCCGCCAACCTCTCCTCCGGCGTCGCGGCGGCCTCCGGCGACTGGCGCGTCGCCCCCCTCCCCCAGTGGACCGAGGGCGGCAAGGCCAGCGCCGAGAACGGCGGCAGCTCCCTCGCCGTCCCCAAGGCGGCCAAGAACAAGGAACTCGCCTACGCCTTCGCCGAGTTCGCCACCACCGGCGCCGGCGCCACCAGCCGCGTCGCCGAAGGCGCCTTCCCCGCCACCCGAGCCGACCTCGAATCCCGGGCCTTCCTCGACAAGCCCTTCCCCTACTTCGGCGGCCAGCAGGCCAACCGCGTCTTCGCCGAATCCGCCCGCAACGTGGGCGAGGACTGGTCCTACCTGCCGTTCCAGGTCTATGCCAACTCCATCTTCAACGACACCGCCGGCAAGGCGTACGTCTCCCCGACGAAGCTCGACGACGGGCTCAAGACCTGGCAGGACGCCAGCGTGAAGTACGGCAACGACCAGGGCTTCACCGTCGACGAGTAGACGGGACCACCCCGGGGCGGAGCCCTGGAGCCCCGCCCCGAGAGCCCCGGAAAGGGCTTGCCACGTCCATCGTGTTTACGTAAACACTATGGACGACGTCTCACCCCGCACGCCTTCACGTACAGGAGCAAGCAGCGCATGCCCGTCCTCCAGACAGACCAGACCGGATTCCTGCTCGACGGAAAGCCCTTCCGTTTCCTGTCCGGCGGGCTGCACTACTTCCGGGTCCACCCCGAGCAGTGGCGGGACCGGCTCCGCAAGGCCCGGCTCATGGGCCTCAACACCGTCGAGACCTACGTCCCCTGGAACCTCCACCAGCCGCGTCCCGACCGGTTCGTCCTCGACGGCGGGCTCGACCTCCCCCGCTTCCTCGACCTCGCCGCCGCCGAGGGCCTGTACGTCCTGCTGCGCCCCGGCCCGTACATCTGCGCGGAATGGGAGGGCGGCGGCCTGCCCTCGTGGCTGCTCGCCGAGCCGGACATACGACTGCGCTCCCGCGACCCGCGCTTCGTGGCGGCCGTGGACGACTTCTTCCACCGACTCCTCACCCCGCTCCGGCCGTACCTCGCCTCGCGGGGCGGCCCGGTCCTGGCCGTGCAGGTGGAGAACGAGTACGGAGCCTACGGCGACGACACGGCGTACCTGGAGCACCTCGCCGACTCGCTGCGCGCCCGCGGCGTCGACGTCCCCCTGTTCACCTGCGACCAGCCGGTCGACCTGGAGCGGGGCGCCCTGCCCGGCGTCCTCGCCACCGCCAACTTCGGCAGCCGCTCGGCCCACCACCTGGCCGCCCTGCGCGCGCAGCGCCCCGAAGGACCGCTGATGGCCACGGAGTTCTGGATCGGCTGGTTCGACCGCTGGGGTGCCCGGCACGTCGTCCGCGACCCCGACGACGCCGCTCGCGAGCTCGACGAGGTCCTCGCCGCCGGCGCCTCGGTGAACTTCTACATGTTCCACGGCGGCACCAACTTCGGCTTCACCAACGGCGCCAACGACAAGCACACCTACCGTCCCACCGTCACCTCCTACGACTACGACTCGCCGCTCGACGAGGCCGGAGACCCGACGGAGAAGTACACGGCCTTCCGTGCCGTGATCGCCAAGTACGCGCCCGTGCCGGACGCGCCCGTGCCCGGCCCGAGCCCCAAACTGACCGTTCCCGCGGTCACGTTGACGCGGAGCGCCGAGCTGCTCCCGAGCGCGGACGGGCTGACGTCGCGGATCGCGTCGCGCCGGCCGCTGACCATGGAGGAGCTGGAGCAGGACTTCGGCTTCGTCCTGTACGAGACCACCCTGCCCGTACGCGGCCCCGCCCTGCTGGAGATCGAGCACGTCCGCGACCGCGCCCAGGTGTTCGTCGACGGGCAGCCCGTGGGCGTCCTGGAGCGCGAGAACCACGAGCACGCGCTGGCCTTCACCGTCCCGCGGTCCGGCAGCGTGCTCTCGGTCCTGGTGGAGAACCAGGGGCGGGTGAACTACGGCCAGGGCATCCACGACCGCAAGGGGCTGCTCGGCTCGGTCCTCCTCGACGGCGTCGAACCGTCGGCGTGGACGAACCGGCCGCTGCCGCTCGCCACGTTGACGGACATTCCCTTCGCGGCGACCACGACGACCCCCGTGGGCCCGGCCTTCCACCGGGGCGAGTTCGACGTCACGGAACCGGCCGACACCTACCTGCACCTCGACGGCTGGACCAAGGGCAACGCCTGGGTCAACGGCTTCCCCCTGGGCCGGTACTGGTCCCGCGGCCCGCAGAAGTCGCTGTACGTCCCCGCCCCCGTCCTGCGTGCCGGTACGAACGAGATCGTCGTCCTGGAGCTCCACGCCGGCCCCCGGAGCCGTACCGTCGGCTTCCGCGCGACGCCCGACCTCGGCCCGACCGAGGAGTAGGCCACCGGAACCACCCGGCGGAGCCGGGACCGGACCCGTCCCCCGCGCGCCCGGTCCCGGCTCCTTTCCGCCCCCGCCCTCCCGGCTTCCGGGAGGGCTCTCGCCGTTCGACCGGGCTGCGGGGCTGCCGGGCACAGGCGTACGGCGTACGGCGGGCGGCGGGCGGCGGGCGGCAGTGTCCGACGGCCCGGCGGAGGCGCCCGCCTCGGGAAAGGACGCGCCCCTCCACGGGGACGCCGTCTCCGGTCAGGGCCTGTCCGGCGGGTTTCCCTCACCGCGTGACCCCGACGGGCGCCGAGCGGCCGAAGAGCGTGGCGTCTTCCCGTGTCCTCCCCATGCCGCGAGGCCCGCTCCCTTGGGGGAGCGGGCCTCGACCGGGCGAGGACGTGCCGGTGCGGCGGGGCGTCAGTGCGGGAGTCCGACCGCCCGTTCGCCGTTGCGGCGCTGCTGGATCACCACGGCGGCGACGAGCAGAACGCCCTGGGCGACGTTCTGCCAGAAGGTGTTGATGCCCTCGACCGTGAGGCCGTTCTCCAGGGCGCCCAGGAGGGCGACGGCGAGCAGGGTGCCGCCGACCCCGCCCTTGCCGCCCTTGAGGGCGCAGCCGCCGAGGGCCGCCGCGGTGATGGCCTTGAGTTCGAGGCCCTCGCTGCCGGAGACGGGCTGGCCCGAGCCGGTGCGGGCGGTGAGCAGGATGCCCGCGACGGCGGCGACGACGCCGATGAGGGCGTACACGGCGACGAGGTACTTGTTGATGTTGATGCCGGCCAGGCGCGCGGCGGTGTCGTTGCCGCCGATCGCGTAGAGGTTGCGGCCGATGTCGGTGTATCCGAGCATCACGTGCACGGCGATCGCGACGACGATGAGGATCCAGACCATGACGGGCAGTCCGGCGATCTTGCCGCGGCCGAGGAAGACGAAGACCGGGTCGTTGAGGACGTACCCCTGGGCGCGGCCGTCGGACAGGAGCTGGGCGAGGCCCTTGTAGGCGGCGAGTCCCGCCAGGGTGGCGATGGTCGGGTTGACGCGGCCGTAGACGATGACGAGGCCGTTGAGAACGCCCACCAGGACGCCGGCGCCGACGGCGGCGAGCACGCCGACGAACGCGCTGGAGCCGGTGCCGGTGAAGACCATGGCGCTGACGACCGAGGCGACGCCGACCTGGGAGCCGACGGAGATGTCGAGGCCGCCGCAGATGATGACCACGGTCTGCACGACGGCGAGGAGACCGGTGATGGTGGCGGCCTCGGCGATCACCTGGAGGTTCGAGAGGCTGAGGTAGTTCTCGTTGAGGGCGCCGAACAGGCCGAGGACGACGACGAGCGCACCGATGAGGCTGAGGTTCTGCCCGCCGAGGGCGGCCAGCGGGGAGCGCTTGCGCGCCCCCGGCGGGGCCTGCTCGGTCTCGGCCGGGGAGGTGGTGGCGGTGGTCATCGGGGGCCTCCAGGGGCGGAGTCGGTACGGGGCCGGGCGGCGGCCCGGGCGGGGTCGAGGGGGGCGAGGTCGTCGGCCATGGCGAGGTGGAGGATCGCTTCCTCGGTGGCCTCGGCGCGGCCGAGTTCGCCGGTGACGCGGCCGCCCTGCATCACCACGATCCGGTCGGCGAGTCCGAGCACCTCGGGGAGTTCGGAGGAGATCACGAGCAGGGCGACGCCGTCCCGGGCGAGGTCGGCGATGATCCGGTAGATCTCCGCCCTGGCCCCGATGTCGATGCCGCGGGTGGGCTCGTCGAGGATCAGAACCTTCGGCCGGCGCAGCAGCCACCGGGCGAGGACGACCTTCTGCTGGTTGCCACCGGACAGTTTGCGGACTTCGTGCTCGATGGACGGGGTGCGCACCCGGAGCCGGTCGGAGAAGTCCTGGGCGGCGGCCCGCTCCCGGCCCCGGCGGACGAAACGCATCCGGCGCAGGCGTTCCAGGCTGACCAGGGAGGTGTTGTCGCGGATCGACCTGTGCAGGAAGAGCGCTTGGGCCTTGCGCTCCTCCGGGGCCAGGC
Source organism: Streptomyces termitum (assembly GCF_014650175.1). Classification (GTDB taxonomy): domain Bacteria; phylum Actinomycetota; class Actinomycetes; order Streptomycetales; family Streptomycetaceae; genus Streptomyces; species Streptomyces termitum. Next base: position 352,445 of record NZ_BMUL01000004.1, on the reverse strand, counting down.
CGATGCCCGCCCGGATGGCGTCCTTCGGGCCGCGCAGCCGCAGCGGCCGGCCGTTCAGGGCGATCCGGCCGGAGCGCAGGGGGCGGTCGCCGGCGAGCGCGAGCCCCAGCTCCGAACGGCCGGCGCCCATCAGGCCGGCGAGGGCGACGACTTCTCCGGCCCTGATCCGGAGGCTGATGTCGGTGACGTCGTCGGTGGTGACGCCGTCCAGTTCCAGGACGACGTCGTCCCGGGCGACGTCCTGCCGCACGAAGAAGGAGGAGAGGTCGCGGCCGACCATCATCCGCACCACCTCGCTCTCGGTGGTCTCGGTGGCGTCGAGGACACCGGCGGAGGAGCCGTCGCGGAGCACCGCGATGCGGTCCGCGAGCCGGAAGATCTCCTTCATGCGGTGGGAGACGTAGATGATCGCGATGCCCTGGGCGCGCAGCCGGTCGATGAGGGCGAACAGCGCCTCGGCCTCGTTCTCGGCGAGCGAGGAGGTCGGCTCGTCGAAGGCGATGATCTTGGCGTCGCCGGTGAGGGCGCGCAGGATCTCCACCAACTGTCTTTGAGCAGGGGTGAGTTCGGAGCCGAGCTGGTCGGGGTCGATGACCTTCTCGAAGCCGAGCCGCGCCAGGTCCGAGGTGATCCTGCGGCGCAGTTCGGCGCGGTCGAGGCGTCGGCCGGTCGTGCGGGGCAGGGATCCGGCGTAGACGTTCTCCGCCACGGAGACGTGCGGGATGATCTCGGGTTCCTGCGGGATGATGCGGATCCCGGCGCGGCGCGCGTCGTGCGGCGAGGCGAAGGAGACCGGCGCGCCGGCGAGGAGGACGCGCCCTTCGGTGGGCTGGTGGTCGCCGGTGAGAATCTTCAGCAGCGTGGACTTGCCGGCGCCGTTCTCGCCCATGAGGGCGGTGACCTGCCCGGGGCGGAAGGCGAGGGTGACGCCGCTCAGGGCCTGGACGGCGCCGAAGCGCTTGGTGACGTTCTCGACGGCGACACCGACACCTGGGGTCGCCTGCGTGGGGGGTGGGGTGCCGGGTGTGGTCATGCTGGCCTCACGTGCCGGAGGGACGGGAAGGGGGCCGGGGCGGGCGCCGGCCGGGGGCCGGTGCGGCGGGTGGGACCGTGCGCCGCACCGGCGTCGGGGCGGCGCTCAGCCGCAGGTGACTCCGGCGGACTTCCAGGTGGCGGCGTCGACCATGGTGGTCGGGGCGAAGGCCTCCTTCGGGAACTCCTTGCCGTTCTTGAGCCTGTCGTACATGGTCTGCACGGCGAGGGCGCCGACGTCCTCGCCGTTGATGAACAGCGCGGCCTTCATGCCGGACGGCTTGCCCGAGCTCCAGTTCTTGCAGGCGAGGTAGGCGCCGAGGCCCACGCCGATGACGTCGTCGGCCTTGAAGCCGGCGTTCTCCAGCGCGGTCACCCCGCCCTGGACGTTCTCGTCGTTGCAGCCCCAGACCACCCAGTGTTTGACGTCCGGGTTGGCGGTGACGGTGGCCGCGATCTTGTCCTGGGCGCCGGTGGGGCTGTTGTCCGTGGGGACGTCGATGTTCCGCACTCCGGCCCCGGCCCCGGCGGCGAAGGCGTCCTTGGCCGCCTTGACGCGGTCGGTGCAGACGGTCACGTCCTGCTTCCAGGCGGAGATGGTCCGGGTCTCCGCGGGGTTCCAGCCGGCCTTCTTGAACTCGGCCGCGGCGCGCTTGCCGACCTCGCCGCCCATCTGGGCGCCGCTGAAGCCGATCCGGGGGACGAGGGCCTCAGGGGGGCACGAGGACGGGTCCGGTCCGGTCGTGCAGATCTGGTCGTCGGAGGTGAGCAGGGCGACCTTGGCGTCCTTGGCGATCTGGGCGACCTGGGGACCGACGGCCGGGTCGGGGACGACGACGATCAGGCCGTCGCTCTTCTGCGAGATCGCCGACTGGGCCTCGCTGATGGTCTTGTTGGCGTCGGTCCCGAGGTTGACGACCTTCAGGTCGATGCCGAGTTCGTCCGCCTTGGCCTTGGCGCCGGCCGCTTCTCCGACGAAGTACTCCTGGTCGCCCTGCTTCTGAAGGTACGTCAGGGAGATCTTGCCGTCGACCTCGGCGACCTCCCCGGCGCCTTCCGGGCCCGCCGCCTGCTGACCGCTGGAGCAGGAGGCAAGCACGAGGACGGTGGCCAGTCCCAGTGCGGCCGCCGCGATCGGACGCCGGTGATATTCCGTGAACATGTCATTCCCCTTGCCTTGCGGCCGCGCGCGGCCGGCCGACGCAACGTGGATCAGGTGGTGCCGCAGGGGCCGTCGCGAGCAGAGGGGAACAGCGGTTCCAGTCCGGGCGAACGACCATGCGAGTGAGCTACGGGGGCGCTTCAGAGATGCCGAAGCCGCCACAGTGCACCATTAATCAACTGGATGCACCAAAGAAAAGCGCTGACTTCACCAAAAGTCAACAAGCGAGTCCAGGCCCCCGGGATCGATACTGCTCCGTTACCGGGGTCGGCATAAAGAGGTGGCGACGCACTGCCGCCCCCTCGCCCAGGGCCCCGGGGCATGCCGCGTCCACCATCAAGGTGTTGAAATTTGTTTGTTCTGCCTCTCGGCACAGGGGCGGCCTCACCCTTCACGCCGGAGGCCGGGGTACGACCTGCCGACGCGGGGCGGCGTCAGCGAGCGCGGCGTCCAAGGGCGGGGCGTGCGCGCTGATGCGCCAGCTCGCCGTCGAATACGGACCCGCGGTGCGGTTCAACTCCGTCCTTCCCGGCCCGATCCTCACCGAGGTGTGGGACACCGTGTCCGAGGAGGACCGACGGCTCTCCGCGGACGCCACCGCGCTGCGCCGTCTCGGCGCCGCGGACGAGGTCGCCTCCGCGGTGGCCTTCCTCGCGTCGTCGGACGCCGCCTACATCACCGGTACCGAACTCGTCGTCGACGGCGGCTGGTCGGTCAAGAAGGAGTCGAAGTGAAGATCACCTCTCTGCGCACCTACCTCGTCGCCCCCCGCTGGTGCTTCCTGAGGATCGACACCGACGAGGGGATCACCGGCTGGGGCGAACCCGTCGTCGAGGGCCGCGCCCACACCGTCGCCGCCGCCGTCGACGAGCTGTCCGACCACCTGACCGGCCAGGACCCGATGCGGACAGAGGACCACTGGCAGGTCCTCACCAAGGGCGGTTTCTACCGCGGCGGACCGGTCCTCTCCAGCGCCGTCGCCGGCATCGACCAGGCCCTGTGGGACATCAAGGGCAAGGCCCTCGGCGTCCCCGTCTGGCAGCTCCTCGGCGGCAACGTCCGCGACCGCGTCCGCGTCTACAGCTGGATCGGAGGCGACCGCCCCGAAGACGTCGTGGAGCAGGCACTCGCCAGGAGATCCGAGGGCTTCACCGCCATCAAGATGAACGCCTCACCGCAGCTGGAGTTCATCGACACCCCCGCCGCGGCGCGCGGCATCGCCGAACGGGTCGCGAGCGTCCGGGAGGCGGTGGGCGACTCCTTCGACATCGCGGTCGACTTCCACGGCCGGCTGACCGTCCCCATGGCCCGTCGCGTGCTGCCGCTCCTGGAGCCCTACCTGCCCTTCTTCGTGGAGGAGCCGGTCGTTCCCGAGATGAGCGACCACATCGGCGAGATCGCCCGCTCCACCTCGATCCCCGTCGCCACCGGTGAACGCCTCTACTCCCGCTGGGACTTCAAGAAGGTCCTCGGCCAGGGCATCGCCGTCGCCCAGCCCGACCTCTCCCACGCGGGCGGCATCTCCGAGACCCGCCGGATCGCCGCCGTCGCGGAGGCGTACGACGTCTCCCTCGCCCCGCACTGCCCCCTCGGGCCCCTCGCCCTCGCCTCCTGCCTCCAGGTCGGCTTCGCCACGCCCAACCTGCTCATCCAGGAGCAGAGCCTCGGCATCCACTACAACACCGGCTCCGATCTCCTCGACTACCTCGTCGACCCCTCCGTCTTCCGCTACGAGGACGGGCACGTCGCCCTCCTCGCCGCACCCGGCCTCGGCATCGAGGTCGACGCGAAGGCCGTGGAGCGGGCCGCCGAGACCGGCCACCGCTGGCGCAATCCGGTGTGGCGCCACAAGGACGGCTCCTTCGCGGAGTGGTGACGAAGCCCCGCGAACAGCTCCGTTCGTCAGCGACGGAGACCGTTCACGGACCGTCCTCGCTCTGGCGGAAGGTTCTGGAGCGGTCGCTTCACACGGCGCCGCTCCATGGAGTGCTCGGTCCGGATTGCCTCGTCGAGGAACCGGCCGGCCCGTGACGTGCCGCGTGGCGAATGGAGTGCCGACGCACGGCTCCGCATTTCGGCCGATGCGAGTGTGCCCGTCCAACTCAACGGCTCGCTCAGGCAAATTCCGGAGGAGAAGAAAGGCAGGGATGGGGCAAATCTTCAGCGCGGCGGTTCTTCGCCGTTGAGCTCCCGTACGGGCTTCCCGTCATCCGACTTCACACCCCGCGTGCGGGTCCGACGTGACCGGGCGGTTCAGCTCGGCAATCCGTGGTTCAGTAAACGCATGGCTGACAGGCGACAACCGAATCGCAAGAACGGCCGACCGTTCAGCACTGATTCGCTGAACCGACTTCACCACCTCATCTGTTCGCCATAAACGCGTCCTTCGTGCTTGACATGTATCCGGCCACGGGTGCCTCATGGTGGACACCTCGGCACGACACGGACCAGCGGCTCGGTCCTTGAATTCTGACAACGTTGTCTCGTCGTCGGTTTTCTCCGTGCGCGAGGTTTCCCCCGATTCCTTATGAGGAGAGGCATGACCAAGTCATCGCGCAGGACGTGGCTCACGGCCGCCGGCAGCGCTCTCGCCGGCGTCGCCGGACTGCTGCTTCCCGTCTTCGGCGCCGCCGGAGCCGCCCAGGCCGCCGACAGCGGCATCCACGTCAGCAACGGCCGCGTGTACGAGGCCAACGGCAGCGAGTTCATGATGCGCGGGGTCAACCACGCGCACGCCTGGTACCCGGGCGAGACCGACGCCATCGCCGACATCGCGGCCAAGGGCGCCAACACCGTCCGCGTCGTCCTCTCCAGCGGCGACCGCTGGACGGAGACCAGTACCTCGCAGGTGTCGTCGATCATCGACGACTGCAAGACGAACAAGGTCATCTGCGTCCTGGAGGTGCACGACACCACCGGATACGGCGAGGACGGCGCCGCCGCCACCCTCGGCCAGGCCGCCGACTACTGGATCGGCGTCAAGAGCGCCCTCCAGGGTCAGGAGGACTACGTCGTCGTCAACATCGGCAACGAGCCCTTCGGCAACAGCGGTTACACCGCATGGACCGGCGCCACCAAGGGCGCCATCAGCAAGCTGCGGAACGCCGGCATCGAGAACGCCCTGATGGTCGACGCCCCCAACTGGGGCCAGGACTGGTCGAACACCATGCGCGACAACGCCGCCTCGGTCTTCGCCTCCGACCCGCGCCGCAACACGATCTTCTCCATCCACATGTACGGCGTGTACGACACGGCCGCCGAGGTCCAGGGCTACCTGAACCACTTCGTGAACAACGGACTGCCCATCGTCGTCGGCGAGTTCGGCGACAACCACAGCGACGGCGACCCCGACGAGAACGCCATCATGGCCACCGCCCGGTCGCTGCGCGTCGGCTACCTCGGCTGGTCCTGGAGCGGCAACGGCAGCGGCGTCGAGTACCTCGACATGGTCAACGGCTTCGACGCCGGCTCCCTGACCACCTGGGGCAACCGCTTCTTCAACGGCGCCGACGGCATAGCCGCCACCTCGAAGCGTGCCACGATCTACGGCGGTGGCGGCAATGACAACGGCGGCGACACCGGCGGCACCGCCCCCAACGGCTACCCGTACTGCGTGAACAGCTCCTCCGACCCGGACGGCGACGGCTGGGGCTGGGAGAACAGCCGCTCCTGCGTCGTCCGCGGCGGCGGCGCCGACACCGGCTCCGGCGGCGGCACCGCGCCCAACGGCTACCCGTACTGTGCCAACGGCAGCGCCACCGACCCCGACGGCGACGGTTGGGGCTGGGAGAACAGCCGCTCCTGCGTCGTCCGGGGCGGCGCCGCCGACCACTGAGCAGCGGAGTGCCCTCCCGTCCTCGCCGGCGGGAGGGCACTCCGCGTCCATACCGCGCCTCAGGCCAGCTGGGTCGCCTGGAGGCGCGCGTACGCGGAGCCTCGTTCGAGGAGTTCCTGATGGCTGCCGGTCTCCACCATCCGGCCCCGTTCCAGGACCACGATCCGGTCCGCCCGCCGGATCGTGGAGAGGCGGTGGGCCACGACGAAGACCGTCCGGCCGGCGACCAGACGGGCGAGGGCCTCCTGGACCTGCGCCTCGGAACGGGCGTCCAGCGCCGAGGTGGCCTCGTCGAGGACCAGGACCCGGGGGTCACGGATGAGGGCCCGGGCGATCGCGAGCCGCTGCCGCTGGCCGCCCGAGAGCCGCGTGCCGCGCTCCCCCACCACCGTGTCGAGGCCGTCCGGCAGCGCGTCGACGAACTCGGCGGCGTTGGCATCGCGCAGGGCGCGCCGCAGCGTCCCGTCGTCGACGTCCTCCAGACCGTAGGTGACGTTCTCCCTGACGGTCCCCTCGAAGAGGACGGATTCCTGGGGCACGACGGAGACGGACCTGCGGTAGCTCCGCAGGTCGAGGTCGGCCATGTCCTGGCCGTCGAGGAGGACCCGGCCCGCCGTGGGCCGGTGGAAGCCGAGCACGAGGTTCAGCAGCGTGGACTTGCCCGCGCCGGAGCCGCCGACGATCGCGAGGGTGGTGCCGACCGGCACGTCGAGGTCGATGTCGCTCAGGGCGGGTTCGTCGCTGTCGCCGTGGGTGAGGCCGACGCCCTCGAACCGGAACACCCCGGTGACCGGCTCCACCCGTCGCTTGCCGTCGTTGACCTCCAGGTCGGGCGCCTGGAGGACCTCGCCGACGGACTTGAGCGACTCCACCGCCCTGCCCACGACGGGCGCGAGCGCGAGCAGGCTGGTGACCGCACCGGTGAGGGTGGAGAAGTAGGCGCTGAGCATCACGACCTCCCCCGCGGTCACCGACGCCCACCCGTGGTAGGCGACGAGCGCCGCCCCGACGAGGCAGGCGGTGCCGAGCCCGTTGAAGACGACCCAGGAAAGGGATCCGAAGCGGGCGTTGAGCAGGTCGAGTCTGGTCCCCTCCCGCTGCACCTGGTCGAGCTCGCGTCCGACGCGGCCCAGGGCCGTGCGCTCCAGGGCGTGGGCACGGGTGATGGGGATGAGGGTGGTCATGTCGCTGACGGAGGCGGACATGCGCTCCACGGAACGCCGGTAGGTGTTGTTGCCCTCGCCGAGCCGCGCGCGCAGCACACCGATGAGCAGCACGGCGACGGGGACGAGCAGGAGGAAGACCGGCAGGAAGACCGGGGTGACGACGGCGATGACGGCGAGGCCGCCCGCCAGGGTCGCGACGGCGGTGAGGCCGTTGTCCGCCGTCTGCTGGAGTCCCGTCTCCAGCGCCTCGACGTCCCGGACCACCTTGGCGTGCAGCACGGACGAGCTGGTGCGGCTGTGGAAGCCGATGGAGAGCTGCTGCATCCGGGTCACGAGGGCGGACCTCAGGTCGCGGCCGAGCCGGCGGATCGCCCCGTGCGTCCAGCGGACGTACCACAGGTGCAGCGGCGGGTTCAGGAAGAGGACTGTGAGCATCACGGCGCAGTTCCACCACAGTTCGGCGATCGGCCGGTGCTCGACGACGACGTCGATGACGTTCGCCGTCACCGGGGGGAGCAGCCAGACGGGCGCGTGCTTGGCGAAGAAGACCGCGACGGCCCCGGCGAGCCGTGCCCGGTCGGGCCCGAAGAGGTAGTGGACCGTGCGGATCGGGTGTTCGCCCCGGTAACGGTGATCGAGCGGACTGTGATTCATGGCTTCTGCGGCTTCCTTCGTCGTGGCCGGCCGCGCCTCTCCCCGTGGCGCGCATCCGGTGGCGGCGCGTGGGCCGGGGCGGAGCCCGCCGCGTACGAGGGCTGCCCGGTCCCTCGGCCGTGGGACGGCCGGGGTCTCTCCGGGGCGAGGACGGCGGCGTGCTCTCGTAGAAGCATGCGACGTGCGGGCCGTCCGATTCCAGTGCCGGCGGCGGTCCGTCGAAGCTTTACGAAACCCTGGCTAAATCCGCCGGTTCTCGCAGTTCACGCCGGTGCACCGCGCCGTGGAACGACACCGTGGCGCACTCCGCGGACGGCTCCGGCGCGATGGCGCCGGCCACGCGCCGACCGGCGCCGAACCGCCTTCGACGGGCGGCCGGTGCCTCCGCGACGGCCGGATGGTCCTCCGCGCGGACGGCGCCCCACGGGTGTACGCCGCGCCCTTTGCCGACGGTGGGGGCCACGCGACCCCGGGTGCGGCGCTCCCCGGGCATCGTGCCGACGAAGTCGTAGGAGATGCCCTGGCGGTAGGGTCGGGGCATCGAGGTTCAGGATGGAGCTGAGGTGCAGGTGAAGCGGCCGACGATGGCGGACATCGCGCGGCGGGCGGGCGTGTCGAAGGTGGCGGTCTCGTACGCGCTCAACGGCCAGCCGGGGGTGTCCGAGACGACCCGGGCCGCGATCAAGGCGATCGCCGAGGAGCTCGGCTGGCGGCCGAACAGCGCCGCCCGCGCGCTGACCGGCGGACGGGCGCAGGCGGTCGGCCTGGTGGTACGACGGCCGGCACGCACCCTTGGCGTGGAACCGTTCTTCATGGAGTTCATCAGCGGCGTGGAGACGGTGCTCGCCGAGCACGCGTACGCGTTGATGCTCCAGATGGCCGGGGACCAGGAGCAGGAGGTCGAGGTCTGCCGGCGCTGGTGGGGCGAGCGGCGCGTCGACGGGGTCTTCCTCATGGACCTGCAGACCGAGGACGAGCGGGTCGGCGCCGTGCGGGACATCGGTCTGCCCGCGGTGGCCATCGGGCCGCCGGAGGTCGCCGGCGGGCTGCCGGCCGTGTGGTCGGACGACGGCGAGAGCATTCACGAGATCGTTCGGTACCTGGCAGCGCTCGGGCACCAGCGGATCGCGCGAGTGGCGGGCCCCTCCGGCCTCGCGCACACGGCGGTCCGCGACGCCGCCCTCGCGGAGGCGTGCCGGGAGGCCGGCATCCCCGGGGCGACGGTGGTGCACACCGACTACACCGGCGACGCGGGCGCGCGGGCCGCACGGGCGCTGCTGATCTCGCCGGAGCGGCCCACGGCGATCGTCTTCGACAACGACATCATGGCGGTGGCCGCGCTGTCGGTGGCGCAGGAGTTGAGTCTGTCGATCCCTGCCGACGTGTCGGTCGTCGCCTGGGACGAGTCGCCGCTGACACAGGTGGTGCGTCCGACGCTGTCGGCTGTCACCCGGGACATCGCCGCGTACGGGGCCCGTTCCGCGACCGCGCTTCTCGCGCTGATCGACGGGGACGACGTCGACAGCATCCGCGACGGATACGCGCACTTCGTGCCGCGGGGCAGCACCGCTCCGCCGCCCGCCCCGCGCTGACGGCCGTCTCCGAAGCACTGGCCGGGGGCCGGACCGTCCCCCTCGTACGGTCCGGCCCCCGGCCGTCTTCCGGTGTCTACTTGGTGGCTCCCTGGGCGAAGCCGTTGTAGATCCACCGCTGGAGCAGCAGGAAGACGACCAGCGTCGGGACGATGACGAGGATCGCGCCGGCGGAGATGGCCTCCCAGTGGGCTCCGAAGGGGCCCTTGAAGCGGAAGAGCGCCGTCGAGATCGTCCCCAGGTCCTCGGAGTGCATGTAGAGGAAGGGGATGTAGAAGTCGTTGTAGGTGGTGATCCCCTTGATGATGACGACGGTGGCGATCGCGGGCTTGAGCAGCGGGAAGATGATCTTTCGGTAGATGGTGAAGGCGTTGGCGCCGTCGAGCCGGGCCGCCTCGTCCAGGGAGACCGGGATGCCTCGGATGAACTGCAGGAAGATGTAGACCGAGACGATGTCGGTGCCCATGTAGAGCAGGATCGGCGCCCAGCGGGTGTCGATCAGGCCGAAGCCGTTGATCACCTGGAAGGTCGCGACCTGGGTGGTGACGCTGGGCACGAGGGTGGCGACGAGGAAGCCGGCCATGACGAGCTTCTTGCCGCGGAAGTCGAAGCGGTCGACGGCGTAGGCGGTCATCGAGCCGATGATCACCGTGCCGCCGATCGAGAAGACCAGGATGAAGGCGGTGTTCCCGAACGCCATCAGCATCTTGCCGTCGTTGAAGGCGGTGACGTAGTTGTCGACGTTGAACCAGTTCCCCGGCAGGGAGAGCGCGCTGCCGTCGCCGACCTCCTTCGAGGTCTTGAGCGAGGTCAGGAAGACGACGGCCAGCGGGATCAGGACGACCGCGGACGCCACGAGCAGCGACAGGTAGGTCAGCGCGTTCCCCACGGGCAGCCGGCGGCGGGCGGCGCGGTGCGCTTTCACGGTGTCGGTGGTGAGGTCGGGGGAGGTCATACGAGGTCCACCTTGTCGTCGGGCACGAGCCGGCGCTGGATCCAGGTGATCAGCAGGATGATCAGGAGCAGCACCACGGCCGCGGCCGAGGCCAGGCCGGTCTTGTTGAACTGGAAGGCGAGCTTGATCGTCTGGATGACGAAGGTCTGGGTGCCTGTGGCGCCGCCGGTCATGATGTAGGGGATCTCGAAGACCGAGAGCGAGCCGGAGATCGCGAGGATCGCGCTGAGGCTGATGACGGGCTTGATGCTCGGGGCGATGATGTGGCGGAACTGCTTCCACTTCCCGGCCCCGTCCAGCTCGGCCGCCTCGTACAGCTCCCCGGGGATGGACTGGATCGCGCCGAGGAAGAGGACGAAGTTCAGTCCGGTGAAGCGCCAGACGGAGACGCCGGCGAGGGAGACGTTCGCGGAGGTCGGGTCGCCGAGCCAGGGATGGTCGGTGGTCACGCCCAGCTGGTCGAGCACGGAGTCGAGGGTGCCGCCGTCCTGGAAGAAGTACAGGAAGACGAAACCGATGGCGACGCCGTTGATCAGATAGGGGAAGAAGAGGATCCCCTTGAAGAAGTTCCGGAACCGCAGGTTGAAGCTGAGGATCACCGCGAAGTACAGCGCGACCACGATCTGGACCACGGATGCCGCGAGGTAGTAGCCGCTGACGAAGAAGACGCGGAAGAGCTCGGGCCGTGTGAAGATCTGGACGTAGTTGTCGAAACCCACGTTCTCCCGGTCCGGGCTCACCCCGTCCCAGTCGGTGAAGCTGTAAGAGATCATGCTCGCGACGGGGACGTACGTGAACGTGATCAGCAGGGCGAGCGGGGCCGCCAGGAAGAGCCAGGGCGTGATCCGCCGCAGCGGTGAATCCCGCCAGGATCTCGTCCGTCGGGCGGCGGGGCCGCGCCGTCGGCCCGCCGGGCGGGGCCGCCTCCCCTGTGCGTCGGCCTTGGCCTTGTCCGTGCTGGATCGCCCTGTCATGGCGGCGCCCTCTGGTGCGGTGTCGGTGGTCTGGGTCATGTCGGCCTTTCGTGTCCGCGGCTGCGGAAGGTCCAGGGGCCCCGGCCGGCATCGTGCGGCCGGGGCCCACTCCGTCGGTATCAGCTACCGACGGTCTTCGCCGCCTCGTCCCACCTCTTGTTCAGGTCGGCGAAGAAGTCCTCCAGGCTGCCCTTCGCGGCCCCGCGGGCCGTGTCGATCAGCTTCTGGCGGTAGTCCTGCTTGTTGAGGCCGATCTCGGCCGCCTCGTCGATGTCGTTGACGGTCGCGGTCTTCGCCTCGGACCGGTCGAAGAAGGTGACATCGTTGTCAGTGAAGTCCTTCAGCGTGGCGGGCATCGGCGCGGACTTGACCGCGGAGACCACGCCCTCCGTCTCGGCGAAGCCGGACTTCTCGGTGAACCAGTCGATCCAGGCCCGCGCGGCCGGCTTGTTCTCCGAGTGGATGCTCACCGCCTGCTGGTAGTCGGAGACCAGGGCCGCGCAGTGCTTGCCGTTCTTCTGGACCGGGAAGGGCATGAAGCCGATGTCCTGCGCCGAACCGTTGACGTCCTCCGCCGCGTCCTGCATCTGGGTGATCGACCAGGAGCCCAGCATCATCGTGGCGATCTGCCCCCCGCCGAGCAGAGCCTTGGAGCTCTCCCAGTTCGTGGTGGTCGGGTCCTTCTCCGACAGGCCCTGCTTCACGATGTCGTAGAGGAGGGTGTCGCCGGCGTTCAGCTCGCTCCCGGCCTTCCAGGGCGAGACGGCACCCGCGAGGGCGTTGCCCGCCTGGGCGTCGCAGCCGACGACGCCGAGGTTGTTGGTCCACTGGACCAGCGGCCAGCCGTCCTTGAAGTTGGTGTAATAAGGGGTGGCTTCGGTCTTCTCCTTGATCGCCTTCAGGGCGGCCAGGAACTCCTCGGGCGTCTTGGGCCACTCGGTGACGCCCGCCTGCTTCCAGACCTTCTTGTTGTAGACGAAACCGTTGGCGGTGCCGAACTGGGCGATGCCGTAGACCTTGCCGTCGACTTCGGTCTTGTCGCTGAAACGGTACTTCGACAACTCCGCCGTGGTGCCGAGGGGCGCGAAGAACTTCGGATAGTCGTTCTTGGCCACCGCGCCGGGGATGAAGAGCACGTCACCGTACGCCTTCGTGTTCATGCGGATCTTCACCTCACCCTCGTAGTCGGTGATGCCGTCGAACTTGACCTTCACCTTCGGGTAGATCTTGTTGAACTCGGCCGCGTACTTCTGGAGCGTGCCGTTCTGGACGAGGTCGGTCCGCTGCGTGAGGACCCTGATCTCGCCGGAGACCTCCTTCGGGTCCGACGGAGGGGCGGCCACCTCTCCCGTGGCGCCGCCACCTCCGCCGCCACACGCCGACAGCGTGAGCATCACGGCGGCCAGTACGGCACTGGAGAAAGCGGTCGTCTTCTTGTTCCCCATGGCCCAACTCCTTCAAAGTCACGGCTCAGGTCATCGGTGGGATGACGGCACTATGTCAGCCAGCCGTGAACCGGTAAAGTACTGGTTTCCAGCGTGATACTCAATCGTTACCAGGATCGGTTGCCCATCAAGCTGCGATGAAGCCATGCACTCGATCCACCGTGCGCTACGGGGAACAAGCTTCACCGGTTCATGGACAGTTAAGTAAATGTACGGCTAGCTTGTCGGCCCGTACCCGTATCCCGCCCATCCGCCAGGCGATTGGAGCCGCACCATGAAGGACGTCACTCAGCTGCACGAAGGGTGGAGCCTGCGCCACGGGGGCGCACTGCTCCCCGCGCAGGTGCCCGGCTGCGTCCACACCGATCTGCTCGCCGCCGGAGTGATCCCGGATCCGTTCCTGGGCCTGAACGAGACCGAGATCGCCTGGGTCGGCCGACAGGCATGGTCGTACACGACCGAGCTCACCACCGACGGCGGCGGGCACGAGCGGAGCGAGCTGGTCTTCGAGGGCCTGGACACCGCCGCGGAGATCAGCCTCGGCGGCGCGTCCCTTGGCACGACACGGAACATGCACCGCGTCCACCGCTTCGACGTGACCGGGCGAAGCGGCCCGCTGGAGGTCAGGTTCGGATCGGCGTACGACGAAGCCGAGCGGGTCCGCGCGCTCACCGGCGACCGACCCAACGTCTACCCCGAGCCCTTCCAGTACATCCGCAAGATGGCCTGCTCCTTCGGCTGGGACTGGGGCCCGACCGTGGTCACCGCCGGCATGTGGCGCCCGGTGCGGATCGAGCACTGGTCGACCGCCCGGCTCGCCGAGGTCCGCCCTCTCGTCACCGTGGACGGCACCACCGGCCGCGTGGAAGTACGCATCCGCACCGCCCGCACCGAAAGCGGCGCGGACCGGACACTCACCCTGCGCGCCGAGGTCGCCGGCGTGACCGCGGAGACCTCCTTCGACGGGGCCGAGGCGGTGCTGTTCCTGGAGGTGCCCGAGGCGGAGCTGTGGTGGCCCCGGGGATACGGTGCCCAGCCGCTGTACGGGCTCGACGTCGAGCTCCTGGACGAGAGCGGCGCACCGCTCGACTCCTGGTCGCGGCGGATAGGCTTCCGCACCGTGACCGTCGACCGCTCCGCCGACGAGCACGGCACCGGCTTCACCTTCGTCGTCAACGGCACGCGGATCTTCGCCCGGGGGGTCAACTGGATCCCCGACGACGTCCTGCCGTCCCGGGTCACGCCCGAGCGCTACCGCGCCCGGCTCACCCAGGCCGCCGAGGCCAACATCGACCTCGTGCGGATCTGGGGCGGCGGCATCTACGAGGACGACGCCTTCTACGACGTCTGCGACGAGCTGGGCCTCATGGTCTGGCAGGACTTCCTCTTCGCCTGCGCCGCCTACCCCGAGGAGCAGCCGCTGCGCGGAGAGGTGGAGGCGGAGGCGCGCGACAACGTTGTCCGCCTGATGTCGCACGCCGGCCTCGTCCTCTGGAACGGCAACAACGAGAACCTGTGGGGCTTCCGCGACTGGGACTGGGAGGAGCCGCTCGCCGGCGACTCCTGGGGCGAGGGCTACTACCTCGGGGTCCTCCCCCGGATCGTCGCCGAACTCGACCCCACCCGCCCCTACACCGCCGGCAGCCCCTGGTCCGGCTCCTGGGACCACCACCCCAACGACCCCCGGCACGGCACCCACCATTCGTGGGAGGTCTGGAACCGCCAGGACTACGCCGAGTACCGCACCGAAGTACCCCGCTTCTGCGCCGAGTTCGGCTGGCAGGCACCGCCCGCGATCAGCACCCTGCGGCGCGCCCTGCCCGGCGAGGACCTCGCCCCCGACTCCCCCGGCATGCTGCACCACCAGAAGGCCGAGGACGGCAACGCCAAGCTGAACCGCGGCATCGAGCGCCACTTCGGCCTGCCGGAAGGCGACTTCGACCGCTGGCACTACCTCGCCCAGGTCGTCCAGGCCCGCGCGGTCGCCGCCGGCATCGAGCACTGGCGCTCCCACTGGCCGGTCTGCGCGGGCACCGTCGTCTGGCAGCTCAACGACTGCTGGCCGGTGAGCAGTTGGGCCGCCATCGACGGCGATGGACACCTCAAGCCGCTCTACCACGAGCTGCGTCGCGTCTACGCCGACCGGCTTCTCGGCCTGATCCCCGCCGACGGAGGCCCGGTCCTCGCCCTCGACAACCAGTCCGGCACCACCTGGCGCACCACCGTCACCCTGCGGCGCGTCACCGCCGACGGCACCGTACTGAAGGAGGCCGCCCTGGACCTGGAGGCGGCCGCCCGCACCGTGGTACGCCTGGTCGTCCCGGCCTCGCTGCTCCCGGACGCAGGCTCGGCGAAGGAGCTCCTGGTCGCCGACGCGGACGGCCTGCGCGCGGTCCACTTCCCGGTCCACGACAAGGAGTTCGCCTACCCGGCGGCGCGGTACGACCTCCGGGTCGAGCCGGCCGGGGACGGCGACTCGGTGGTCGTGGTCACCGCCCGCACCCTCGTGCGGGACCTCCTCCTCCAGGCGGACCGCCTCGCCCCGGCGGCGAGCGCCGACCGGGGCCTGGTCACCCTGTTGCCGGGCGAGGAGGTCCGGATCGTGGTGCGCGGCTGGTCCGGCGATGATCCGGAGGCCGTACGGACGGCCCTGTTCAGTGTGGGAACGGCGTGAACTCTCCAGCCCCTCGCATCCCCGGCCGGCGCGTCACGATCAACGACGTCGCCGCGCTGGCCGGGGTGTCCAAGGGTGCGGTCTCCCTCGCGTTCAACAACCGTCCGGGGGTGTCCCCCACCACCCGGGACCGCATCTTCGCGGCGGCTCGGGAACTCGGCTGGAGCCCGAACCAGACCGCGCGCAACCTCTCCGGGCAGCGGGCGGGCATCGTCGGCCTGGCGATCTGCCGGCCCGCCCGGCTCCTCGGCCTCGAACCGTTCTACATGGAGTTCATCTCCGGTATCGAGGACGTTCTCGCCGAGCGCTCGTGCTCCCTCCTGCTCCGGCTCGTACGCGATCTGGACGAGGAAACCGTCCTCTACCAGGAGTGGTGGCGCGGCAGGACCGTCGGCGGGGCGATCCTCGTCGACTTCCACCAGGACGATCCGCGCATCGCCCCCTTGCGGGCGCTGGGCATGCCGGCCGTCGCCGTCGGGCACCCCGCTCTGACCGGCGGCTTCCCGTCGGTGTGGACGGACGACGCCTCGGCGGCGGCGGAGGCGGTACGGTACCTGGCGGCGCTCGGGCACCGGCGGATCGCCCGCGTCGGCGGCCCCGCCGGGCTCGGCCACAGCGGCATCCGCGCCGCCGCCTTCGAGACGACCATGGCCGAACTCGGCCTGGACGGAGGCCGCCAGGTGGCGACCGGCTTCGTCGGGGAAGAGGGGGCGCGCGCCACCCGCAGTCTCCTGATGTCCCCGGACCGGCCGACGGCCATCGTGTACGACAACGACATCATGGCCGTCGCCGGGGCGGCCGTGGCGGCGGAGATGGGCCTCTCGGTCCCCGACGACCTCTCCCTGCTGGCCTGGGACGACTCCCAGTTGTGCCGTCTGACCCACCCACCGTTGTCGGCGATGAGCCACGACGTCCACCGCTTCGGGGAGGAGGTCGCCCGGACCCTGTTCGGGGTCATCGAAGGGACCCGTACGGGCGCCCACCAGGTGCCCACTCCGTCCTTGACGCCTCGCGGATCGACGGGACCGCCGCGACGCATGTAGGCCAGGACACGGTGTCGAGGGGCTGCCTTCCAGGGGCAGCCCCTCGACGCTTTTCATCGGCTCGGTGGTGGGGGCGGAAAAAGACGAGGAGCGGGCTCCGGGCAGGGACGTGCCCACGGAACCCGCTCCTCTCGCACCTGATGCGGCGGGTGCGGTACGGGGTTCAGCCCTTGGCGCAGGGGACGCCGTCGAGGCTGAAGGAGGCGGGCACGGCGCCGGGGCCCGTGACGTTGACGCCGAAACTCACGGCTCCGCCGACCGGGACGGACGCGGTCCAGGACTCGTTGGTGGCGCGGACCCGGCGGCCGTCCTGGGTGACGGAGGCGTTCCAGGCGGAGTTCACCGTGGCGCCCTCCGGGAGGGCGAAGTCGAGCTTCCAGCCCTTGAGGGGCTGTTCGCCGGTGTTGCGGACGGTGACGTCGGCGTTGAAGCCGGTGCCCCAGTCGTCGAGGCGGTACGCGATCGAGCAGCCGCGCCGGTACACGCCGGCCTCCTGGGCGGTCTGGCGGATGCCGTCGGGGCCGTGGAAGAGGCGCTCGCCCCACCCGGTGAGCCGGTCGGCGTCGAAGCCGGTGGCGAGGTCGAGGTACTCGACGCCTCCGCCGTTTCCGCTCCAGGACCAGCCGAGGTAGCCGAGGCCCAACCGGCGCGCGGTGGCCATGACGGCGTCCTCGTCGGGGTCGCCGTCCGAGTGGTCGAATCCGAACTCACCCACCACGATGGGCAGTCCGCGGTCGACGAAGCTGCCGAGGTAGTCCTCGACCTCGGCGGCGGTGTCGTACACGCCGTACATGTGGATGGAGAAGACGGTGTTGCGGTCGGGGTCGGAGGCGAAGACCGCGGGCGCGTTCTCGCGCATGGTGTTCGACCAGTCCTGCCCCCAGTTGGGGGCGTCGGCCATCAGGGTGTGGGCGAAGCCCGCCGCGCGCAGCCGGCCGATGGCGTCCTTGGTGTCCTGGGTCCAGGCGGTGTGACCGGCGTTTCCGTGGGGCTCGTTGCCGAGGTTGACGATGACGTACTTCTCCTGCCCCTTCAGGGCGCCCGCCACCTCCAGCCAGTAGTCGACGGCCTCGGACAGGGAGGCCGCACCGCCCTGCTCGCCGTATCCGGTGGTGTCGTGGGCCTCCAGGACGCAGACCAGCCGGTTGGCCTTGCACCGGGAGACGACGGCCGCGACGTCGGCGGCGTCGTTCTTCGTCCAGCGGGCGCCGGTGGAGAGGACCACGCGGACCGAGTTGGCACCGAGCGCCTTGATGTCGGCGAGGGACTGCCCGGTGCGGTCGGTGTACCAGGTGTGGGCGTGGTTGACACCGCGCAGGACGAAGTCCTTGCCGGTGGCGTCGACGAGCCGTCCGTCCACGACGCGGAAGCCGTCGGACCGCTCGGCGGCCCGGGCGGTGACGGGGGCCGAGGTGATCGTGGCGGCGAGGGCGAGCAGCGTCGCTGCCGAGAGGACCCGTGTCCTGTTCATGTGGTGCTCCCAACTCGGACCGCGCCCTCAGGGGAAGATCGGGCGCGGCGGTGCATGACATGGAGTGAGATCGCGGTTGATCGGGGCCGGTCGCCCCGGGCGGGCCCACGGGTGGTGGGCAGGCCGCCGCCTGTGCCCCACCGCCCGGATGGTGCTGCGGCTCGGTTCCGGGCAGTGGGGTTAACCGCAGGTGCGGTTCGGGGATTCGCTTTCGGTGGTCAGCGATTTCTCCTGCCGAATCCTGGCGGCCGATGTGAGGCTAGAGGCCGGGATGGCCGATAACAAGAGAGAGTGCATAACCGGTTAAGTTTAGTGGTGGTTTTGTTGACGCCCCGGATTCACCCGATCCGCTCGGCCGTCCCCGTGGTGGCGCGGAAGACCGTGCCCTCGCCCTCCAGACCGGCCTCGGCACCCGCGGACACGTACACGGCCTGCCCGGGGCCGATGCCGAGGCGCTCCCCCGCCGAGGAAACGGCCGCGGTCCCGTTGGCGCAGAGAAGGATCTGCGGGGCGTCCAGCGCCACGCGCCGCCGCGGCTCCCCGGCGCGCAGGCGGTACCGCGACAGGCGGAAATCGTCCACGGGCGCCGGATAGGTCTCCTCGCCCCCCTCCTCCCGGGGGACCAGGACGCGGGCCGGAGACGCGTCGAAGCGGACGACCCTGGTCAGTTCCTCCACGTCGATGTGTTTCGAGGTGAGTCCGCACCGCAGGACGTTGTCGGAGCTCGCCATGATCTCCACTCCGAGTCCGGAAAGGTACGCGTGCGGGACTCCGGCTCCGAGGAACAGCGCCTCGCCAGGGGCGAGTTCGACGTACTTGAGCATCAGGGCGGACAGAAGTCCGGGGTCTCCCGGGTGAGCACGTGCGATGCGGTCGTACGCATGGGCGGAGGCTTCTCCCGCCCCGGCCGCCAGCCCGTGGGCCACGGCGTCGAGCAGGCCCGCCGACGGCCGGAGGAAGGCTCGGAACACCTCTGCGAGCGCCTGCCGCTCGGGGGCACCTCGCAGGGTCTCGACGTACGGCCGCAGCGCGGGCACCTTCAGGCAGTCGAGCAGGTCGGCGGTGTCCGCCGGGTTCCGGAAACCGCACAACCCCTGGAACGGGGTGAGGGCGACGATCATCTCGGGCTTGTGCTGGTCGTCGCGGTAGTTGCGGTCGGGCGCGTCCAGGGGTATGCCGAGCGCGTTCTCCCGGGCGAATCCGATGTGGGCCTGGGCGAGGTCCGGGTGCACCTGGACGGAGAGCGGCGCCTCGGCGGCCAGGAGCTTGAGCAGGAACGGGAGCCGGGGTCCGAACCGGCGCACCGCGACCGCCCCGAGTTGACCCTCCGGATCCCCGGCGACGAGCCGGTCCAGCGGAACCGGGATGCCGTCCCGGAGCACTCGGGAAGGCGCCGCCGGATGGGCCCCCATCCAGAGTTCGGCCTGGGGCGCTCCGGTGGGCGGCACCCCCATGAGTTCCGGCAGCAGGGTGCGGGAGCCCCAGTCGTAGGGCTGGACGGTGTTGTGGAGGAGATCCATGACCATTTCCTGGAGTGCTGTACGGATGGGGTCGGGGCAGGGCGCCACGCGTCGCGGGAGCGATCGACGCTCGTACGCGGACACCAGGGCTCGGCCCATGTCCGGTGGAAGTCAGGTGTCAGGTGTCAGGTGACCGTCAGGCCGCCCGCGCCGGCACGGAACAGCCCGGAGGCCGCGCCGCCCACGGCGGCCGCGCCGATCAATCCGGCGTCGAGAGCCAGGCCGGCGGGCACGACCGGAAGGTCGCGCGTGAAGTCGAGGACCGCGAACGACCCGAGGTGATGCCGCAGCGGCCCGAACAGCACGTCACCCGCCTGGGAGACCCCGCCCCCCACGACCACCAGGTCGAGTTCGACGAGTGCGGCCGTCGCCGCGATGGCGGCGGCCAGGGCGCGGCCGGCGCGGTCGAACGCGGCGAGGGCCCTCGGGTCGCCCTCCTGGGCCGAGATCCCGACCTCGCGAGCGGTGGCGGGAAGGCCGTCCGGGGGTACCCAGCCCGCTTTCAGCGCGTGAGCGGCGATCGCCGTACCACTGGCGTAGCGCTCGACGCACCCACGAGCTCCGCAGGGGCAGACCGGACCGTTCTGGTCGACAGTGATATGCCCGATGTGACCGGCGTTCCCCGTCGTCCCCGCGTGGAGGGAGCCCCCCAGGATCAGACCGGCTCCGACGCCGGTCGACACGACCATGCACAGGGCGTTCGCGGCGCCCTTCGCGGCTCCGACCCAGTGCTCGGCCGCCGCCATCGCGACCGCGTCACCAACCAGCACCGGCTCGACACCACCGGCGACGGCGGGATGGTTCCGCACCCGCTCCACCAAAGGGAAGGAACGCCAGGACGGTATGTTCACCGGGCTCACCGTCCCGGCGAAGGTGTCCACGGGTCCGGCGCTCCCGATGCCCAGGCACGACAGCGCACCCCACTCGGGGCGGGCCGCGAGTTCGTCCACGACGGAATTCACCGCGGCCATCATCGACTGCGCGGACTCACGCGCGGGCGTCGGCCGTTGCGCCCTCGCCACCACACGCCCCTCGGCGTCGACCAGCGCCCCGGCGATCTTCGTACCACCGATGTCCAGCGCTCCGTACACCATCCGCCCAACCTCTCCAGAACCGTCAGAACTGCGAGTCACCACTCTGCCGAGGGCTGACAACGTTGTCCAGAGAATCACGGATCCGGTTAAGTCACATGCTGGCGACAGGGCTCCCGACGGGGTCTCACCAAGTCCGGTCTTCCTGGGCCACGGATCCCCGCACCGACCGCACGCGCGCGGGGGGGAGGGTCGGAGCCTTCTCTTGCGAGAGACAACGATGTAGCGAACTGCCCAGCCCATCAGGGCGGGCTGCCGATACCATCCCATTCCCGGGCTGGAGACTCCATTCATGGGTGTGTGTCAGCCTCATGGCGCTCTATCGCAGAAGAGGAACGAACACCCTGTGAGCATCGCTCGCGTAGACGGGCGGGTACAGCCTGCCCGCTCCGGTGACCCGAAGCAGGTCGGCCCCTACCAGATCATCTGACGTCTCGGCTCGGGCGGCATGGGCACCGTCCACGCCGGTCTCGATCCAGCCGGCCTCCGTGTCGCTGTGAAGGCGATCCACCCCGCACAGGCCGAGGATCCTGAGTTCCGGGCCCGCTTTCGCCGAGAAGTCCAGCTCTCCTCTCGCGTGCACGGACCGTGCCTCATCCCGCTCCTCGCAGCAGACCCGGATGCCGAGACCCCCTGGCTGGCCACCGCCTACGCGCCCGGGTCCACCCTCGACCAGCATCTCGCTGCCCACGGAGCGCTCACCAACGCCACTCTGTTCACCTTCGCCACCGGCACCGCCCAGGCCCTCGCCGCGATCCATACCGCCGGAGTCGTCCACCTGGACGTGAAGCCGCAGAACGTCATCCTCACCCCGGCCGGCCCTCGGGTCCTGGACTTCGGTATCGCACACGCCGCCGACGGCACCTCCGTGACCAGGACCGGTGTCATGACCGGTACCCCCGGTTGGATCAGCCCCGAGCACTACCGCACCGGCATCGCCGGACCCGAGGGCGACATGTTCGCCCGGGGCACGCTCGTCGCCTACGCCGCCACGGGGCACCTCCCCTTCGGGACCGGAGCTCCCGACGCGGTCGCCTACCGCGTCATGTCCCAGGAACCCGATCTCGACGGCCTCCCCGACGAACTGCGCGAGCCCCTGACGAAGGCCCTCGCGAAGAACCCCGCCGAGCGAATCAGCGCCGACGCGGCAGCAGAAGAATGCGCGCGACTCCTTGCCCGCCAGGCGACCCAGGTCCTCGGCGCAGCCGCCGAACCTGAACCGACGCGGATCAGCGACCACCTCACCACTGAGCCTTTTCCAACCTCACTCTGAGCTGGTCGGATGGAGGGTGAGGACGGCCTGGGCGAGGCTGGTGATCCGGGTGGTCGAGCACCGCAGTTTGCGGAGGAGCCGCCAGGACTTGAGGGTGGCGACGGCCTGCTCGACGAGCGTCCGGATCCTTGCGTGGGACCGGTTGGCCGCCTGCCGGCCTGCGGAGAGGGTGTCCCATCGTCCCCGGCACGGGGTGCGGACCGTGCCGCCGGCGCCTCGGTATGCCTTGTCGGTCCAGCAGGGGGTGTCTGCCTCGGCAAGGGCGTCGACGATGCCGTGTTCGCGAGCCGCGCGGATGTCGTGAACGGCGCCGGGCAGGGCCGGTGAGGCCCATAGCAGTCGGCCGAAGGGGTCGGCGAGGACCTGCACGTTCATCCCGTGCTTCTTGTGTTTGCCGGAGTGGAACGGTCGGTCTGCGGCGATGCGGTCGATAGGCAGGAAGGTGCCGTCCAGGATCAGGTACGCCTTCGCCGACGCGGTTCGCACCGCGTCGGTCAGACCGGGGGCGAGGGTGAGCAGGGCCTGGTGGCCGGCGCTCAGGCGCCGCCACCGGGAGCCGATCGCGCGGCGGTGGCGCCGCAGCTGCGTGAGGAAGCGGAGGGCGGAGCTGGACACGTCGACGCCCGACGGGTGGACAAGCACGTGAAGCCTCTGGTGGAGACGGTTCTCTTGGTCGAAAACCCATCTACCAGGGGCTTCACCACGTTGTCTGCCCAACAACCGCACTCCAGAACCAGGCTGGAAAAGGCTCAATGCTTCCTTGTAGACGCCGAGGTGCGCTCGCGCTCACACCTGACCCTCCCCCCGGCGCCAGCTCACGAACTCATGCCGGCCCCCCGCCGAAAGCCGCTCGCTGAACGGGTTCACCTCGCCGGTCAGGGCCGCCACACAGAACGACGCCATACCACCGTCAAACACAGTCCAGCGGTTCATCCCGTATGACGCCTGCCTGCGAAAGACGGCCACGCGCCAGCCGTCTGGGGCGCCCTCGCACAGCCAGAACGCGACATCGCCGCTTGCCGAGTCCGCGAAAGGCAGCAATGGCGGCACGCCTTCCGGGAGGAGCGCACTCAGATCTTCACGGTCCCGGTCCGAGAGGGCAGGATCCGCTCTGTCCAGGAGGTCCCCGTACCCTGACCCGGTGACGGGAGGCGTACCGATGGACAGGTACTCGTCGATCTCTCCACCGCCGTATGACTCCACAAACTCGCGATAGTCGGCCGGGAACGCCAGGCGCCTCGCCCTCTCGATCTCTTGCCAGTCAATCGAGTCGCCGCCAGAGACGGGCGGCGGGAGCAACTCGCGCAGGCGCGCCATCGCATGGTGATGCATCTAGAGTTCCCTTCGAGTATCGGCCGATGGAGGGTCAGTCCCACACCTGCCCCGGCAGGGGCACATCGGCACCATTGCGGCTGTCTATCGCGGTACCTAGATTCTTCCAACCCCGGCCGGCCGTGTAAGACGTCGTCTCATTTGGCAGGTTGAGCAGTCTGCGCTGTGTGGTGATGGTCGAGCGCTTGGTGCCGGACGAGCTGTGGGAGCTGTTCCAGCGGGTAGTCCCGCCCGCTCCGGCACGGCCGCAGGGCGGCGGCCGTCGCCGGTACGGGGACCGCGAAGTGCTGGCCGCGATCGTTTTCGTGGCCACGACCGGCTGTACCTGGCGGCATCTGCCGCCGGTCTTCGGTCCGTCGGGGCCGACTGCTCACCGGCGGTTCACCGAGTGGAGTGCCGCCCGGGTCTGGGCCAAGTTGCACCGCGTCATCCTGGATGAGCTGGGCTCGCGCGGCGGCCTGGACTGGTCGCGCTGTGCGATCGACTCGGTGAACATGCGGGCCCTGAAGGGGGGGAGCTGACAGGTCCGAATCCTGTCGATCGGGGCAAGAAGGGGTCGAAGATCCACTTGAACACCGAGCGGACCGGTCTGCCCATCTCCGTCGGGATCTCCGGCGCGAACCTCCACGACAGCCAGGCGCTTGAGCCGCTGGTGCGCGGCATTCCACCGATCCGGTCACGCCGCGGCCCGCGCCGGCGACGGCCCGCCAAGCTCCACGCGGACAAGGGGTACGACTACGACCACCTGCGTCGTTGGCTCCGCTCGCGCGGCATCCGCCACCGCATCGCCCGAAGAGGCGTCGAATCCTCCACGAGACTGGGCCGGCATCGCTGGACGATCGAGCGAACGATGTCCTGGCTGGGCGGCTGCCGCCGCCTGCACCGTCGTCACGAGCGCAAGGCTGAGCACTTCCTGGCCTTCACCGGCATCGCAGCCGCCCTCATCTGCTACCGCAGACTGACAACCTGACGGGCGACACCCGCAGGTGGGACGATCCACAGCGTGATCGGATGGATGCACCACGCCCCGCGCTGGGCGGTCATATCGGCCTGCGGCATCGCAGCCGTCCTGCTCTTCATCGGGGCTTCCGCACACGTCACCGACCTTCTACGCCATGGTCTGCACCCATACGACTGGGCGCCATGGTGGCTCAACCTCTACTGGTCGTCGCTGGCGCTGTTCGACACGCTCGCCGCCGTGCTACTGATCCGGGGCAAACGCCAAGGAATCGACCTCGCCTGCGTCATCGTGGCGACCGACCTCGCCGCCAACTGGTACGCGGCCTACGGCATCCAGGACAGCAACCTCGCCGCTCAGCCCGGCCTGCAACGGCTGGCCGTCTTCGCCGCACTCGTTCTGGGAACGGCACCGTTCATCCGACGGCACCTCACCAATTGAGATGACGTCTAACGAGTTCGCGCACGGTAGGCGGTGAAGCCTCGGGTTCCCAGAGAGGCTTGGTGCTCATATCTGTCGTGCAGGCGCCAAGCCTGTGGTCTGCTGGCGGGAGAACAGGCCGGCGATGACCTGGACCGTGTCGCTCATGTGCTCGCGGCGGCCGGGGGGGCGGGCGGGAGCCCGCCAGTTCTTCAGATGGGTAATGCCGTGCTCGACGCGGATCCGCCCGGAGGAATGAGCTTCTTCGATGTGGCCACCGACCGGGTGGCGGCCCGTGAAGCGCGACGGGCGAGACCTCCGCCCTGTTGATCGAGATGTCTGACGCCTCCACCACGTTGCTCGGGGGCCTTGTTGGTCATCCATCCTCGGCACGCACTCGTGGAGTGGGTGACCATTCTGATCATCACCTGTGAGAGCGAATGGCGCTGCAAGCTCCGCCCGTCACAGCGCGCGATGGTGGTACTGATGTACCTGCGCGAACACACCACTCCGGCGAAGACCGCCGTCGGGTTCAGGATCGGCGAGTCCACCGCCCATGCCTACACCAGCACGGTCGTCGACCTGCTCGCCTCCCGTGCAGCGGCTCTGCACAAGACGCTGCGCGACTACGAACTCGACTTCGTCCTGCCCTACGGCACCCTCGCCGAATGCGACCGGGCCGGCGACGGCCGGGCCCACCACTCCCACAAACACCGACGCCATAGCCTGGCCGTGCAGGTCGTCACCGATCCCGACGGCCGGCTGCTGTGGGGCTCGCCCGTCCTACCGGGCCACACCCACTACCTGACCGCCGCCCGTACCCACCGGATCATGCCGATACGGGTGACGACGCTGCCCCCGTGGGCGGCGTCGCGCAGGACGGCGGTGGAGATGCGTCCGCCGCGCGGCCCGGTGAAGAGGCGCGCGTCGGGGTTCGGTCCGGCGAGCAGGAAGCGGCGGGCAACGGGGGCCGGATCTCCTCGATGACGGGGACTTGGCGGGCCCGTTTGCCCTTGGTTCCCTTGTCCAGGAGGCCGCCGGGGGCGGGAACCCTCCCCGGTCCCCTCGCCATGACCCGCTGAGCGGTCAGGACCCATCGGTCCCCAGAAACGACCGAGGGGTCGTTTCAGATCTCCCTGAAACGACCCCTCGATCTACGACTCTCACGAGTCGGGACGACAGGATTTGAACCTGCGACCCCTTGACCCCCAGTCAAGTGCGCTACCAAGCTGCGCCACGTCCCGGTGCCCGTCTGACCTGGGGTTTCCCCTGGCCGTGCGTGCAAGAGAACTGTACCTCACTTCCGCGGGTGGTCACGAACCGCTTTCCCGGCGTCACGCCGGGCGCGTGCGCCCGGCTCGCGCTCGTCTGCGCGCGGTGGGGCTCATGAGGTGGCTTCTGTGGGGGCTCGTCACCGTATGCCCGAACATTTCTCGCCACCGGCATATGCGGGGATGAGACGGCCGGGAGGTGGCGGGAAAGGGGGTGAGCAGGGACGGGCCGGGCGAAACATAGTCGGAAGTGATCGTCAACACCGCCTGTTTCAGACAAACACTGAGTCGATATTGATCCATCTCGGAAAGATCAACACCATGAAGTGGTCGGCCTGTTCGGGACGGGACCACTGCCGATGTACCACCTGCCCGGACCCCGCCGGGCAGGCGATTCGCAGGGAGGGACCCGTTGTGAACAGCTATTTCAGCAGTCGGCTCCATCATCGGCTCCGGGAGACCGTGCGCGACTTCGCCGAGCGCGAGGTCCGGCCCCGCATACCCGAGATGGAAGCCTCGCGGACGGTGCACCACGAGCTGTCCCGGCTGATCACCGCGCAGGGCTGGCTGGGAGCGACGATCAGTCCCGAGTACGGCGGGATGGGCGCCGGCCACCTGGCCAAGACGATCATCATCGAGGAGCTGTCCCGGGTCAGCGGCGCCATGGGGGCCATGGTCCAGGCGTCCCAGCTCGGCACCGCCAAGATCGTCCACTTCGGCAGCGACGAGCAGCGCAAGACCTGGCTGCCGCGGGTCGCCTCCGGCGAGTGCCTGCCGACGATCGCCGTGACCGAGCCGGAGTCCGGCGGGCACGTCCTCGGGATGACGGCGAGCGCCGTCCGGGACGGCGACGACTACATCCTCAACGGCAGCAAGGTCTACGTCGGCAACAGCCACGTCGGCGACCTGCACGGCGTCGTGGTGCGGACCGGGCCGGGGTCGAAGGGGCTGACCGCCTTCCTGGTCGAGTCCGACCGGCCCGGCTTCCGCCTCGGCCCGCAGCAGCCCGCCATGGGTCTGCACGGCTTCAGCTTCGGCGAGCTGATCTTCGAGGACTGCCGGGTGCCGGCCGCCAACCGGCTGGGCGACGAGGGCGACGGCCTGGCCGTCGCGTACTCCTCCAGCGTGCTCTACGGGCGGGCCAACCTCACCGCCGTCTCGCTCGGCATCCACCAGGCGATCCTGGACGAGACCACCCGCTTCGCCAGCGAGCGCGTCCGCTACGGCGCGCCGCTCTCCGAGCTGCCGACGGTGAAGCTCAAGCTGGGCCAGATGCAGTCGCGGCTGATGACCGCCCGGCTCGCCGCGTACCACGCGGTCCACCTGCTCGACCAGGGCCTCTCCTGCGACACCGAGCTGATGAACGCGAAGCTGGTGAACGTCGAGTCGGCCATCGACTCGGGCCGCAACGCGATGGAGATCCACGCCGCCGCCGGGCTCTACACCGACCGGCCCATCGAGCGCTACCTCCGGGACGCGCACCACATCTTCGCCCCGGCCGGCACCTCCGACGTCCAGCTCCTCCGGCTGGGCGAGGTCGCCCTCGGCCAGGACAAGGGCAGCTGGTCGGAGCGGCTCTCCGACCTGGTCCGCACCCCGGAGCTCGAACCCCTCCACGCCTGACGGAACGCCGCGCCCGGGGCCGTAACGCCCCGCACGCCTCCCGGGCGCGCCCCCTGAGGGCCCCGTACGACGTCCGGCGATCCCTCCCCGGGTGCTCCCGGAGTCCGTACGGCACACGCATGCCCGGGGCGGTACCGGCACACGCACGCCCGGGGCCCGTACGGTGCGTGCCGTACGGGCCCCGGGCGTGCGCGCCGTGTGCCGGCGGGGAGGGCGGCGGTCAGAAGCCGGCGTCCTCGCGGCGGTGGATCTGCTCGACCAGTTCGGCCGCCATCGCCTTGATGGTCTCCAGGCCGGAGCGGCCCCACGGGCGGACGTCGGTGTCGACCACGCAGATCGTGCCGAGCGCCACGCCGGTGCGGTCGATCAGCGGCGCGCCCATGTAGGAGCGGATGCCGATCTCGTCGACGACCGGGTTGCCCGCGAAGCGCGGGTAGTCGCAGACGTCCTCCAGGACGAGGGCCTTGCGGCGGACCACCACGTGCGGGCAGTAGCCGTGGTCGCGGGCCATGAAGCGGCCGACGCCGCCCGCCCCGGCGGCCGCGGCGCCCAGGTCGGTGCCGGAGTGCGAGCCGCCCGGGGTGTGCAGACCGGCGAAGAACTGCCGGTTCTCGTCGATGAAGTTGACCATCGAGTACGGGGCTCCGGTGACGTCGGCGAGCCGGTGGGCGAACTCGTCGAAGGCGGGCTCCGGGCGCTCGCCGAGACCGAGTTCGCGCAGCCGCCGGACCCGGGCCGGCGCCTCCTTGTCGACGGGGGTGAGGAGGAGGTGACCGGTCGGGTCGTAGGTCATGGCGTGACTCCGAAGCTCGGCGCGCTGGCCGGGGTCGAGTTGAGGAGGTGCTGGACGAGGGTGAGGAGGGTGCTGATGCCGGAGCTGGAGATCCGGGCGTCGCACAGGACCACCGGCACGTCGGACCTGAGGTCGAGCGCGGCCCTGATCTCGTCCGGCTCGTAGCGGAAGGCGCCGTCGAACTCGTTGACGGCGACGACGAAGCGGATGCCCCGGCGTTCGAAGAAGTCGACGGCGGAGAAGCAGTCCTGGAGCCGCCGGGTGTCGACGAGGACGATCGCGCCGAGCGCTCCCTCGGAGAGCTCGTCCCACATGAACCAGAACCGCTCCTGGCCGGGGGTGCCGAAGAGGTAGAGGACGTTGCGGGCGTCGAGGGTGATCCGGCCGAAGTCCATGGCCACGGTGGTCGTGGTCTTGCTCTCCACGCCCTCCAGGCTGTCGGTGGCCGCGCTGACCGAGGTCAGCAGTTCTTCCGTGCTGAGCGGTTCGATCTCGCTGACCGCGCCGACGAAGGTGGTCTTGCCGGCGCCGAAGCCGCCCGCCACCAGGATCTTCAGCGCGGTGGGGAAGGCTTCGGCGGGGAAGCCGTCGTGGCGTTCGGGGTCGTGGCGCTCAGAGCCGCTGTCGTAGGCCATCGAGCACTGCCTCCAGCAAGGAACGGTCGGATGGGTTGGTGTGGAAGCGGGGGGCGCGGGCCGTCAGCGCCCCGCAGTCCACGAGGTCGGAGAGGAGGACCTTGGTGACGACGGCCGGCAGGCGTAAGTGGGCCGCTATCTCGGCCACCGAGGTGGGGCCCGCGCACAGCCGGAGGGCCAGGCCGTGCTCGGGCCCCATGTGGGGCTGGAGGCCGGATCCGGTCGCCCGCACCATGGAGAGCAGGTCGAGCGCGGTGGTGGGCTTGGTCCGGCCACCGCTCACGGTGTACGGGCGTATCAGCCGGCCGGCCGCGTCGTCGAGCCAGGGCCCGTCCTGGGGGGAGGCGTTCACTGCCCGACGCCGCCCGTCACCGCCGTCTGCCGGGCGGGCGTCACCAGGTACGGGCGGACGCTCTTGACCAGCATCGCCATCTCGTAGCCGAGGACGGCGGCGTCCGCCTCCCGGCCCGCGAGGACGGCGAGGCAGGTGCCGGAGCCCGCGGTGGAGACGAAGAGGAGGGTGGAGTCGAGCTCCACGACGACCTGCCGGACCTCACCGCCGTCGCCGAAGCGGACGCCCGCGCTGCGGCCGAGCGAGTAGAGCCCGGAGGCGAGGGCCGCCATGTGGTCGGCGGCGTCGGGGTCGAGCCCGTGGACGGATTTCACCAGACCGTCGGAGGAGAGCAGGACCGCGCTGCGGGTGTACGGGACCCGCTGCACCAGACCGCTCAGCAGCCAGTCCAGATCCGAGGAATGGCCGCTCGGCGCATTGCTCGCCATCGTGTATCTACTCCTTGTGCGCGTCGCCGAGGCGCAGCGACTCCTGGGGGGTGGGCTGGGATTCGGCGAGGCCGATCCCACGCTGGAACGCGGCCATCAGGCCGGGGTCGTGCAGGGCGTGTTCCTCGGTGTGGCGGGCCTGCGGTTCGTCGCGCAGCTGGGGGACGAGGTGCTCCTGGGCGCGCCGCTTGGGCAGGTCGGGCCGGTCGTTCGGCCGCGCGCGGGGGGCGGGCGGGGCCGTACGGGCCGGGGCCGGGGAGCCGAAGCCCTGCGGGCCGGCGGCGGGGTGGCCGGGGGCCGGGGCGGCGGGCACGAAGGGGTTCGGCGCCTGCCGCTCGCCGGGGTGCCCGGCGAGGGGCTGCGGGGCGTACCCGCCGGGGGCCGGGGCGTGCGGGGCCGGTGCCTGCGGTACGGGCTGCGCCGGGATGGCCCGGGCGGCCGGTGCGGGCGCGGGGGCCTGGGCCCGGGTCCCGGCCGGCTCGGCCGACGGGAGCGGGGCGGAGTGCGGCCGCTGGGGCGGGAGCGGGGCGGCCCCGGTCTGCGGGGTCCCGGCCGGTACGGCTCCGGGCTGCGCGGTGCCGGTCGGTACGGCCCCGGCCGGTGCGGTGCCGGGCTGTCCGGGGCCCGCCGGTACGGCTCCGGTCTGCGGGCGTTCGTGCGGGGCGAGGCCCTCCGGGTCGGTGCCGAGGAGGCCCTGCGGGAGGACGAGGACGGCCTGCACGCCGCCGTAGATGTTCGACTGGAGGCGGACGGCGATGCCGTGGCGGCGGGCCAGCGCGGAGACCACGAAGAGGCCGATGCGGCCGTCCTGGAGCAGGTGGGCGACGTTGACCTGGTCGGGGTCGGCGAGCAGGGCGTTCATCCTGGCCTGCTCGGCGGAGGGCATGCCGAGGCCCCGGTCCTCGACCTCGATGGCGAGGCCGGCGGTGACGTACTGGGCGCGCAGCAGCACGGTGGTGTGCGGCGCGGAGAACACGGTGGCGTTCTCGACGAGTTCGGCGAGCAGGTGGATGACGTCGGCGACGGCGTGGCCGCGCAGGGTGCCGTCGATCGGGGGGACGAGCTTGACCCGGGGGTACTGCTCGACCTCGGCGATCGAGGAGCGGAGGACCTCGGTCATGGTGACCGGGCTGGACCACTGGCGGCGGGAGATGGCGCCGCCGAGGACGGCGAGGTTCTCGGCGTGCCGGCGGATGCGGGTGGCCAGGTGGTCGATGTGGAAGAGGCCCTTGAGCAGCTCGGGGTCCTCGACCTCGTTCTCCAGCTCGTCGAGGAGCTGGATCTCGCGGTGGACGAGGGACTGGAGCCGTCGGGCGAGGTTCACGAAGACCTCGACCTTCTGCTCGTTGCCGACGCTGCTGGAGAGGCGGGACGCCTGGACCACGGCGGCGACGGCGGCCTCGTGGGAGCGGGTCAGCTCGGTGCCGAGCCGGTCGAACTCGTCACCGGCGGGGCCGGGGGTCGGCACGGGCCGGGGCGGCAGCTCCTCGCCCTTGCGCAACTGCTCGACGAGGGTGCGCAGTTCGTCCTGGCTCCGGGCGGCCTCGCGGCGCAGGGCGCCGGCCCGGTCGAGGACGGCGCGGGCGGCGCGGTCGGCGCCGAGCGCGGCGGCGGTCACGGAGGCGACGGTGAGCGCGGCGGCGCCGGCGAGCGCGGTCCAGAGGCCGGGGGTGAGGTCGGCGCCGGTGGAGCGGACGGTGAAGAGGACGGCGGCCGCGCCGCCGAGGGCCACCGCGACGGCGGGGAGGACCGAGGTGCGCAGCAGCTGGGGCCGGATGCGGGCCTCGGCGGAGAGGGCCGGGGAGGAGGCGCCGGTGGCGCGGGGACCCGAACGGCCGTGCCGCCCGCCCTCGCGGCGGTCGGACCGCGACTCGGGTGCGCGAAGTTGTGACATGGGTGTCCTTGGTACGTGCCCGGAGATCGGCGTACTGAGGGTGCTGGGGGTACTCGGGGGCTTGGGGAGGTGTGCGGGGAGTTCGTGCGGAGGGGTGGAGCGGGGAGGGTGGGGGGTGGACGGGGACGGCGGATGTGATGAGCCTACCGATGATCACCGACCACACACTGTAGTCGTCAACCGTCGGGGGGCGGCGCCCAGTTGGCAAACTTACCGGCAGAGCTGGGGAGTACGGGATCACCCTCCGCACGGTTGATCGACAAGGCTTGTCCGAAAGTCGTCGTGTTGGCGTGGAGTTGTCGGTAGCGGAACCGAACGAACGTGGACGAGCAGGCCACTTCGCCCCGCTCCGCTGCGGGAATCGTCTTCGGGGCGTTTCCCGCCGGAATTCCCCGGAGGTGTGCGTTCCGGCCGCCGCACCCCCTATCGTCACCGGGCGCGCGCGGGGTCCCGGCGCCCCCGCGCGGCCCGTCCGGCGGGGCCCGGAGGGGGTCCGGAGGCCGGTACGGGCCCGCTGACGTGCGGTGACGCTGGGTGACCGGCGTTCCGGGCGGCGGACGGGCCGGGGTCCGGCGCGGCGGCCGGGGCGGGCGGGAACGCCGGGGCGCGCGGGTCGCCCCTCCGCGACCTGACGAAGTACCGTGTGCGAAGGGTTTCGGCAGGCCGGAGGCGGGGGGCGGCGCGATGAGCAACGGGGTCCGGGCGCAGCAGCGCGAGCAGACGCGGCAGACCCTGCTGCGGGAGAGCCGGCGCCTCTTCGCCACCCTGGGGTACGGCTCCGTCCACCTGTCGGAGATCGTCCGGGCGGCGGGGGTCACCAAAGGGGCCCTGTACCACCACTTCGACAGCAAGGCCGAGCTGTTCCGCGCGGTGCTGACGCAGGTGCAGCAGGAGGTCGCGGCCCGGGTCGCGGCGACGGCGGACGCCCGGGAGGACGCCTGGGAGCAGCTCTCCGAGGGCTGCCAGGCGTTCCTGACCGCCACCACCGACCCGTCGGTGCAGCGCGTCCTGCTGGTGGACGGCCCGGCGGTGCTCGGCTGGCGGAACTGGCGGGAGCTGACCGAGGCCACCTCGGGCCGCCACCTCGCCCAGGCGCTCGCCGCGCTGATCGAGGAGGGCACCATTCCCCCGCAGCCCGTGGCCCCGCTGACGCACCTGCTCTCCGGTGCCATGAACGAGGCGGCCCTGTGGCTGACGGACGCGGAGGACCCCACCGCCCTGGAGGACACCCGCCGGGCCCTGACCCGCGTCCTGAGCGCCCTGCGCACCCCCTGACGGCCGGGACCGGGGCCGTACGACCTCCGGGGCGGGTTCTGCGGGGCGGGGTCAGCGGGCGGGCCAGGCGCAGGGGACGCAGGCGCCCTGGCCCCGGCGGATGTTGTTGAGGCTGGGGGCGCCGGTCCGGCCGCAGCGGGTGCAGCGGCTCGGCCAGGGGGTGCGGACCCGGCCGGGGAAGGGGACGAGGGGGAGCATGCCGGCGGCGCGGAGCTCCGCCTCGGCGACCGCCGCGTCGACGGGGGCCCGGCCCGCGCAGGCCAGGCAGCCGCTTCCGGCGCGGACGCTGAACAGCCGGGGGTGGACCACCCGTCCGCAGGCCAGGTGGCGGCAGCGCCAGCGGGCCGCGGCGCCGGGGTAGGGCTCCAGGGGCTGGAAGCCGGCGCCGCGCATGTCCGCCTCGGCCCGTTCGCTTCCGGCGGCGAGCTTCCGGGCGGCGGCCGCGGCCCGTCCGCAGCGGCGGCACCCGGAGGTGGCGCCGGAGCGGACGGAGCCGTAGGTGGGCGCTATCCGGTGCGCGCTCTTGAGGCAGCGGCAGGCCCAGGCGGCGCTCCAGCCGGGGTAGGGCTCCAGCGGTTCGAGTCCGGCGGCGCGCATGACGGCGGCCGCCGCGTCGGGATCGATTCTTCTGGACACGGCTCGTCTCCCCCTCGTGGTCGGAATCCCGGGGCCGCGACCTCGTGGTCACGGCCCCGGGGCCGGTTCCGCGCGGCCGGACGGCCCGGCGGTCCCCCGCCGGTCCGGGTGGCCGACGACTCTGTGCGCCGCGAGCCGCTCCCCCGTCTCCGGCCCGTCGCCGACGGCGGGGGTGAGCCGGACCGCGCGCACCGCGCCGTGCGGGGCGGCGGGCAGGACGGGGTGGGTGTGGTCGAGGAGCGTGAGCACGGGGCGGCCGAGGGCGGTGCGCCACGGGGTCGTCCGGGTGGCGGCGAGGTCGAGCGGTCTGCCGCAGAAGGCACGGGAGGCGTCCATGCGGGAGGTGCGGATCACCGGACAGAAGCTGGTCAGCATGGGACGGCTCCGCTCACGTACCAACGGTATGCCAAATGAACCTAATGACATACCGCCGGTATGTCAATACGACTCCCCGCCGTCCGAGCATCCAACGAGCCGGCCCCTCCCGGGGACACGCCCCGCACGTGACGGACGGCCGCGCGCCTCGTCGAGCCCGGACGCGCCGCCGTCGAGGAGCGGCGGCGGTACGGAGGGGGCGCCGTCCCGGGGGGCGTGTCGTCCCCGGCGCGGAGCATCAGGAGCATCCGGCCGGGGCCCGATGCGCCGACCGGACCGCCCGGCAGGCGGGCCGCTCATGTGCGCAGGCTGAATCGTCCGGTGGCCCGCACGAGGCCGTTGACCTGGATGTCGACGGCGTGCTCGCCCGCGTAGTAGCGGCGCGTCCGGACCTCCCTGACGGGGTGCGACTTCTCCAGGGTCCGCTTCTCGCCGGGGCCGAGTTCGAGCGCGGTCAGCTTGAAGACCTTCGGGATGGTGCGGCCGTTCTTGCGCACGTGGTGCACCACGTAGTCGACGGTGACGGTGTGCGCCCGGTCGTCGGTGTTCTCGATGTCGAAGTCGAGGGCGAGGGTGTCGCCGACGGTCACCTCGGCGGGGGCGACCCGCAGCCGGGGCACCCGGACGTGCTCGCCGCCGGTGGCGCCGAGGAGGGCCAGGGCCTGCTGGTCGCCCTGCTTCACGAGGGTGCGCAGGCCGTGCCTGACGATCCACCGCGTCTCGGGGGTGGGGCTCTCCTCCGTCCAGCGCAGGACGGTGCCGAGCACGAGGTCGGGGTGGTCCTTGGCGATGTCGTTGAGGTTGTTGGCCACGGACTTGCGCACGTACTCCGAGGGGTCGCCGCGCAGCGGTTCGAGGATCTCCAGGACCGGCCTGGGGTCCTTGACGAAGTCGCCGAGCGTCCGGGCCCAGGGCAGCCGGGGGCGGACGCCCTCGGTGGCCAGCCGCCGCACGTTGTGGCTGGGGCTGACGGCCCAGTGGGCGACGCGCTCCATGGTCGGTGCGCGGTGCCGCTCCAGGTAGGGGCGGATCGCGTACTCGCCCGTGTGCCGCTTGGTGATCTCCTCGATGGCGTCGAGGGAGAGGCCGGGGTGGTCGAGCCCGTACTCCTCGACGTAGCGGGCGACCGGCATGAGGAACCAGCTGCTGTTGAACACGCCCTCGCCCTCGGCGAGTTCGTCCCCGAGGATGGCGAGGAGGATCGGCACGGCCTCGGTGTAGTCCTGGGGGAGCCGGCTGCGCAGTCCTTCCGTCAGGACGAGGACGCGGTCCTTCAGCTCCTTCCCGGGAATGCGCTCCTCGACCTCGGCCGCATAGCCCTCCACGTCGAAACCGGGGTGGACGGCGCGGATCTTGCCGCCGATCAGGCGGGCCGCCTCACCGTTGAAGTGACGCTTCAGTCCGTATTCGCTAGCCATGATGCCGGTGCCTCTTCGTCTCGTTCTGGTTGTTCCGGTCACTCCGTGCTTCCGAGCCGGCGGAGCCCCGGAAGCGCTGCCGCTGGAAGGGGCGGGCGGGGAGGGTGGTGATCCGCTGCCCCTTTCCGGCGTGCGGGCGCCGATCTCCCGGACCGTGCCCGCGCCCGCCTGCTCGACCAGGGCGACGGCCTTGGCGAAGGGGGCGACCGCGCCGTGCATGAGGCAGGAATGGAAGGCATGGCTGACGAGCGGCTGGGACCGGAGTCCGAACACGGCACGGAACCGTTCCACGAAAAGCTTCAACGACCGTGATCGTTCCGGACCGGGGAACCACGGCACGTGCGGGAGACGTTCGGGGAACGACGGCGAAGGGCCGGCAGAGGGGTGGGCATGGGACGACAGGACCTCGCGGACGCACTGGACGGCGCCTTGCTGGAACGGCCTCTGCCCGCTGACGCGGTGCGCGTCCTGGGCGCGTGGCCGGCCGGGGCGGGCGCCCGGTACGCGGCCGGGACCGGCGGGCACTCCGTGGAGTACGTGCCCGCGCGCTGGGCGGACGTCACCGCGTGGCCCGACCGGTTCGGCGACCGGTCGGGGACGGAGACCGCCCGGGTCAGCCGGGACCAGGTGGTGGCCGCCGTACGGGAAGCCGTGGAGCACGGCCGGTGGGCCGAAGCGCTCACCGCCTCGTACGTGTGGGGGCAGGGCCGTACCGGCTACGGCCCGCACCGCCTCCGGGCGATCCTGGCCGGTTCGGGCACCTCCGAGTCCCTCGCCTCGGCGGGCAGGACTCTCCAGGAGGACGGCGCGGTCGCGGCGTACGGCGCGCTGCGCGGGGCCGTGAAGGGCCTGGGACCGGCGTTCTTCACCAAGTTCCTCTTCTTCCTCGACCTCGCCGTACACCCTTCCGCCGCCCCTCGCGCCCTCATCCTGGATCAGCGGGTCGCACGCGTCCTGCGTGCTCACGCCACCAGGACGGGACAGGAAGCCGGTCTGCCCTCCGCCGCCGGGACGGCGGCCTGGACATGGTCGGACAGCAACTGGACGCCGCACCGCTACGAGATCTACCTGCGCTGGATCACCGCCGCGTCGAACCAGCTCGCCGCGTCGGCCCCCGACTGGGCCGACGCGGGGCCGGACGTGCTGGAACTCGCCCTGTTCGAAGGCGTCTGGAACCCGGCCGCACCGGCGTAGGCCCTCCCCCTGCCTCAGCGCCCGTCCGCGAGGTCGAGGTCGCGCCGGGGTGCCGGACCGGAGAGCTCCACCGGCTCCGGACGGCGCCAAGGAGTCGGGAGCGGGGTGGAGTTCGTGCGCCACCAGGGGGTGGAGGGGAGTGTGCCGGCCGGTTCGAAGGGTTCGCCGGGGCGGGGGAGGGCCACTGCCTGGCCGGCCTCCTCTGCGGCGTCCTTCGTCCATTCGCCCGGTTCCGCCCACGGGTGCGGGGCCAGGTTGAAGGTGGCCCAGTGGATCGGGAGCAGGACGCCGCCGGGGGTGCCGCCCTGGAGGTCGAGATGGGCGCGGACGCCCTCGGCGGGGGTCATGTGGATGTCGGGCCAGAACTCCGAGTACGCGCCGATCTGGATCATCGTGACGTCGAAGGGGCCGTGGGCCGCGCCGATGTCCCGGAAGCCCTTGAAGTAGCCGGTGTCGCCGCTGTGGAAGATCCGGTGGTGCGGGCCCCGGAGCGACCAGGAGGCCCACAGGGTGTGCTGCCGGTTGCGGATCGCGCGGCCGCAGAAGTGGCGGGCCGGGGTGGCGGTGAGGGTGAGGCCGCCGACCTCGGTGGACTCGTGCCAGTCCAGTTCGCGCAGCCGGGCGGCGGGGACGCCCCAGTGCTCCAGGTGGGCGCCGACGCCGAGCGGGACGGCGAAGAGGGTGTCGGTCCCGGCCAGCGCCTTGATCGTCGGCAGGTCGAGGTGGTCGTAGTGGTCGTGCGAGATGACGACGACGTCGACCGGGCCGAGGGCGGCGAGCGGCGCGGGCGCCGGGTGGAGCCGGCGGGGCCCGGCGAAGGGGAACGGGGAGCAGCGCTCGCCCCAGACGGGGTCGAACAGGACGCGGACGCCGTCGATCTCGGCGAGCACCCCGGAGTGCCCCAGCCAGGTGATCCGCAGACCGGTGGCGGCGGGCCGGGCCAGGTCGGCGACGGTCGTCGGGTGGACGGGGATCACGCCGGACGGGGCGCGGCGGGCGCGCGACTCCTTCTCGAAGAAGGTCCGCGCGAGGTCGAGGGTGGAGCCGGAGGGCCCCCGGCGGGCCTCCTCGGGGTTCTGGAAGACGCCGTCGGCGAAGTGCGGCGAGCGGCGGATGCGGGCCAGCCGCTCCCCCGTGGGCTCGGCGCCGAAGGACTCGGGCCGCAGGGCGCGCAGCCTGGCCCGCGCTGAACGGTCGGGGCCGGTACCGGTCACGTGACCTCCTGGTCTCTGGGGTCGTTCCATTATGGGCACCGGGGCACGCGCCCCGGCCGGGGACCGGCCGTCGGTGATCGTCGGGCGGTACGACCGGTACCGGCCCCGGGCCGCGACGGGGCCGGAGCACGGCAGCCCCCGACCGCGGCGGGCCCAGAGCACGACGGACCCGGAGCACGGCCGGGCCGGGGACCGGCCGCTGGTGATCGCCGGCCGGTACGAGCGGTACCGGCCCCGGGCTGCGGCGGGCCGGGAGCACGGCCGCGTCCGGAGCACGACCAGGCCCTGAGCACGGCCGGGCCGGGACCGGTCCCCGGCACGGCCGGGGCGGCTCCGGCGCGGGTCCGGGGCCGGGCGCGCGCTGTGTAGGCTGCCCGGCGTGGCGAGAGTGCGGTTGAGCGTGGCCGAGCGGCGCGAGGAGCTGCTGCGGGCCGCCGTGGAGCAGATCGAGGCGCGGGGCGCCTCCGCCGTCCGGATCGCCGACGTGGCCGCCTCCCTCGGTGTCAGCAACGCCCTGGTGCTCTACCACTTCTCCACCAAGGAGCAGTTGGTCGCGGCCGCCTTCGCGCACGCGGCCGAGTCCGACCTGGCCCAGCTGCGCCGGATCCTGGGGCGCCGTTCGACGGCGGAGCGGCGGCTGCGGGCCGCCGTCCGCTGGTACGCGCCGACCGGGCGGGCCAAGGGCTGGCGGCTGTGGATCGAGGGCTGGTCCGCCGCGCTGCGCGATCCGGAGCCGCGCCGGGTGGCGGCCGCCCTGGACCGGGAGTGGAAGACCGCGCTGGCCGCCGTCATCGGCGAGGGGGTCGCGGCCGGCGAGTTCTCCTGCCCCGACCCGTCCGGGGCCGCCTGGCGGCTCACCGCCTATCTGGACGGCCTCGCCGTCCAGACGACCGCCCTCGCGGGCGTCCGCGGCGGCCCGTCCCGGGCGACGACGCTGCGCTGGGCGGACGCCGCGCTCTGCCGTGAGCTGGGCCTGCCCGACCCGGCGCCCGCCCCCGTGTCCGGCCCGGCGGGCGCCCGCGCCGCCCGGTCTCAGACCAGTTCGTAGACCGCCGAGACGGTGACCTGCTCCTCGATCTCGCCGGGAGCGAGGGGGACGCTCGGCTCGTCGGTCGGCATCGAGGCCATCGCGCCCTGGCCAGGCCGCAGGGACTCGCCCTCGGTGAGCGAGACCAGTCGGCCGAGCCGGTGGCCGCTGAGCCGGGCGTGCTGGGACGCCTTGTCGTACGCGTCCCGGTAGGCGGCCTCGCGGGCTCGGGAGCGCAGCTCGGTGGGGTCGGCGACGTCGAAGACGACGCCGTTCACCCGGCCGGCGTCCTCGGTGGCGTCGTTGACGGCCTCGACGACCGGCCCGGCCCGGTCGATGTCCCGGACCTTCACCGAGAAGTTCTGGCCGGCCTGGTAGCCGGTCGTCCTGGACTCGCCTCCGGACGTCTGGGCGTAGACGGGGGTGAGGGAGAGCCGGTCGGTGCGGATGTCGCGGTCGGCGACGGCCTGGCGCCGCAGCACGGCGAGGAGGGCCTCGGCGGCGGTCTTCTGGGCCGCCATGGCCTCCTTGGCCGTGGGCCGGGTGACCTCCACGCCCACCGAGAGGATCGCCAGGTCGGGGGCGGCGGAGGCGCTGCCGCTGCCCGTGACGGTGACCGTCGCCGGGGCCTCGGCGCGGGCGGCGGCGCGCGGGGCGAACCGTTCCGGCACGGCGGCCTGCGCGGGGGCGGCGGTGCCCGCCAGGACCCCACCGAGGACGGCGGCCGCGGCGAGCAGCCGGGCGGCGCGGGCGCCGCGGGACCGGAGCCCCTTTCCGTACGGGGCCGGGGAGGAGGCGGGTGTGGGGCGGTGCGGCACGGGCGGGTCCCTTTCGAGGGGTGGGGCGCCGGGCTTCCGGCGGCGGGCGCCGGGGCTCCCGGCGGGCACATCCCAGCACCCGGGAGGGCCGCCACCCGTTCGCCACTCCTGTCCGGGGCCGCCCTTCACCGTTCCGTACCAGCGGGCGGGCCGGTTCAGGTCTGCGCGAGCGGCGCGTAGGCGTCCGCGTGGAGGCCGAAGGTCCAGGCGACGCCCTCCCGGGCGGTGCGGGTGGCGGGCGGCACGCGCAGCCAGTAGGTGCGGTGCTCGCCGTCCGGTTCGGGGGTCGAGTTGACCACCTCCACCATGACGACGTCCTCGTCGCCGTCGAGGGCGATCCGCCAGAGGACGCCGGTCTCGTCGCGGCCCTCGGGGCGGGCTCCGGAGGCTTCGAGGTACCGCTCGTAGCCGTAGAACTCCAGCATCACGCGGCGCAGTTCGGCGTTCTCCTCGGCGCGGACGCGCTCGGGGGTGAGGCCGGGCAGGCCGGCGAGGAAGTCCGCGGTGACGGCCATGCCGCGCCAGGCGTGCAGCGCGAAGCCGTCCCGGTGGGCGAGGGCGGGGCCGTCGCCCCGGTCGAGCCGGCCGGCCTCGTCCCGGTGCAGTTCCACCGGCCGTTCGCAGACGACGGCGACGTT
Organism: Streptomyces termitum; assembly: GCF_014650175.1. Taxonomy (GTDB): domain Bacteria; phylum Actinomycetota; class Actinomycetes; order Streptomycetales; family Streptomycetaceae; genus Streptomyces; species Streptomyces termitum. The sequence goes on along the minus strand of NZ_BMUL01000004.1, from coordinate 312,257 downwards.
CTCGTACGGCCACCACCAGCCGGCCTGGTCCGCGACGGCGGCGAGGCCGGCGAGCCGCTCCCGTCCGTCGAAGGCGGCGAGCCAGGCGGCGTCCTGCTGGCCGAGGACGGCGTCGTAGAGCAGCTCTCCGCCGGTCCGCGCGGTGAGCGCGCCGGGCCCTTCGCGCTCCTCCAGCGCGGCCAGGACCCCGGTGCGGACGCGGTCGGCGAGCGAGCGCGTCGGCTCCCAGAGGCGGGCGCCGGTGGCCCGCCAGTGCGCCGTCCAGCCGGCCGGTCCGAGCGCGTCGTGGAGCCGGCGGCGCTCCGCCGCCCAGGGCAGGGTGCGCACCTCCTCCCGCACCGACCGGCCCCGGTCGGCCAGGCCCGCCACCAGTTCGACGCCGGCCAGCGGGGAGTCGGCCCAGAGGATCCGCGCGGGGGCGGGGAGTCCGGCCTCCCGGTAGGCCCGCGCCACGCCGGCCCCGGCGGCGGCCCGGTCGGCCGGCCCGGTGGCGGCCGCGATCGCGCGCCACTTCTCGTACGCGTCCCCGTGCTCCGCCGTCCTCGTCTTTCCCATCGCCCTCTCCCCCGCGTTCACGTTTCCCGTCCTCGTCGTCATCGTCGTCGTCATCGCCCGCTCCCCGTCCCCGCCGGCCCGTTCAGTCCGCGACGATCCGGTGGGCGCCGGGCACGTACTCCCGCTGGCGGACCACCCGGTACCAGCCCCGGGGAAGGACGATCGGGGCGTGCTCCTCGTGCACCAGCCGTCCGCCCTCGGGGAGTTCCAGCAGGAAGGGGCCGTACGGTCCCGGCTCCCGCACCAGGCGGCCGGGGCCCGGGATCGCGTGGGCGTGGCCGGTGACCTCGCCGTGGGCGAGGACGAGCCGCCCCCGGCCGTCCCGCGGTTCGCTCCGCGCCTCCTTCGCGCGGGCGGGCACGGCCCGCTCGTCGACGGGCGCGATCAGCACGTCCCCCTGCCGGTACATGGCTCTCCCCTCTCCGGTCCGGCGCCGGGGGCCGAACACACCGACGACGCTAGGGCCCGGCACTGACAACGCGCCGGGACGGCCCCTGCGGGCCCGGCTGTCGGTGCGGCTTGGTAGAACTCTTGCCGTCAGTCCGTATCCGTCCGCCCGTCCGTACCGCGTCGTCTGGAGCACCGTCATGACCATTGGGGCCCACCTGGAGGAGTTCCACGGCCTCCCCGTGTTCGACCTCCCCGAGGCCGGGGCGGGCGGCGAGCTGCCCGACGCGGCGGCCGTGGCCTGGCGCGTGTCCTGCGGGACCTACCTCGACGAGGGCGAGGAAGGCTGGGACGCCGTCTTCGCGCGGTTCCTGAAGACCGTGGACACGCGCAGGGTGCGGGCCCTGGTGGTGGGCGGCTGGGAGGAGGCGTACGAGACCTCCTCCGCGCCCGTCGTCACCGCGCTGATGGGGGCGAACGACCGGCTGACGGCCCTGGAGGCCGTCTTCCTCGGCGACATGACCTTCGAGGACTGCGAGATCTCCTGGATCCACCAGTCCGACGTGACGCCGCTGCTCGCGGCCTACCCGGGGCTGCGCGCGCTCGGCGTGCGCGGCGGCACCGAGCTGGCGTTCCCGCCGGTGCGGCACGCGGCCCTGGAGTCCCTGGTGGTGGAGACCGGCGGGCTGCCCGCCGAGGTGGTGCGCGGCATCGCCGGCAGCGACCTGCCCGCGCTGGAGAGCCTGGAACTGTGGCTGGGGACCGACGAGTACGGGGGCGACGCCTCGGTCGACGACCTGGCGCCGCTGCTCTCCGGCGACTCCTTCCCGGCGCTGCGCTCCCTGGGGCTGTGCAACAGCGTCATCCAGGACCAGGTGGCCGCCGCCGTGGCCGCCGCCCCCGTCGTGGCCCGGCTCGACCGGCTCGACCTGAGCATGGGCGTGCTGACCGACGAGGGCGGGGCGGCGCTGCTCGGCGGGCAGCCGCTGACCCACCTGCGGGAGCTGGACCTGGAGCACCACTACCTCTCGGAGCCGATGCGGGAGCGGCTGACGGCCGCGCTCGTCCCGCACGGGGTGCGGGTCGTCCTGGACGACCCGCAGAGCGGTGAGGACGACGGCGACGGCGACGTCTGGCGCTACGTCTCCGTCGCCGAATGACGGCCGGCCCGCGCCTCGTGGTCGTCGGCGGTCCGGCGGGGCGCCGCGTCGCGCTCTTCCAGGACGCGCTGCGCGCCGCCGGGCTGCCCGGGGCGCGGGCCGTGTGCTGGTCCGAGGTGCTGCGCGGGCGGGCCCGGTTCGCGGCGGGCGAGACCGTGCGGGTCGACTCGCCGGGCGAGGTGCCCGAGGTGGACCGGCTGCTGCGCGGGGCCGGTGATCCCGCCCGGGTGGAGGGCTCCCGGCTCTGGTACGAGCGGTTCACGGCGGCCGTGGCGGAGCTGGCGGACGGGGTCCGGCGGGCCGGTGCGGTGCTGGTGGACGATCCGGCGGAGACGGCGGTGCTGTTCGACAAGCGGCTGACGCACGGGCGGCTGGCCGCCGCCGGGGTGCCGGTGCCGGACTCGCCGACCTCGGGGCCGGACGGGGCGCCGGTGGGCGGCTGGGACGACATGGTGGCGCTGATGACGGGGGCCGGGCTGCGCCGGGTCTTCGTGAAGCCGGCGCACGGTTCGTCGGCGTCCGGGGTGCTCGCCGTGGAGACGGCGGGCGGGGACCGGGTGCAGGCGGCGACCTCGGTGGAGCGGGACGGGGCGGGGCGGCTGTTCAACTCGCTGCGGGTGCGGCGCTACCGGGGCGCGCGGGAGGTCGGCGCCCTGGTGGACGCGCTGGCGCCGGACGGGCTGCACGTGGAGCGGTGGCTGCCGAAGGCGGTGCAGGGCGGCCGGGCGGCCGACCTGCGGGTGGTGGTGACCGGCGGCCGGGCCACCCACGCGGTGGTCCGCACCGGCCGGTCGCCGCTGACCAATCTGCACCTGGGCGGGGGCCGGGGCGACCTGGCCGCCGCGCGGGCGTCGATCGCGGCGGCGGGGGCCCGCTGGGAGGACGCGCTGGCGGTGTGCGAGAGTGCGGCGGCGGCGTTCCCCGGGACCCGGTGCGTCGGGGTGGACCTGCTGCCGGGGACGGGCTGGCGCCGGTTCGCGGTCGGCGAGGTCAATGCCTTCGGGGACCTGCTGCCGGGGCTCACGGGCCTGCCGGGCAGCGGCGCGGAGGGCCTGGACACCTACGGCGCGCAGGTCGCCGACCTGCTGCGGGCCGCGCCGGGGACCCCGTACGACACAGCGATACGCACCACAGGAACGAGCACCACGTGAACCAGCCGCCCGACATGAGGACGGTCGTCGGGAGCCACGACCTGCTCCTGGTCACCCTCGACACCCTCCGGTACGACGTGGCCGCCGAGCTGGCCGCGGCGGGCCGGCTGCCGAACCTGGCCCGGCACCTGCCGGGCGGGCGCTGGGAGCGGCGGCACGCCCCCGGCAGCTTCACCTACGCCTCCCACCAGGCGATCTTCGCCGGCTTCCTGCCGACGCCGGCGGAGCCGGGGCCGCATCCGCGGCTGTTCGCGGCCCGGTTCGAGGGCAGCGAGACCACCGCCGGGGGGACGTACGTCTACGACTCCCCCGACCTGGTCTCGGCGCTCGCCGCCGAGGGGTACCGGACGGTGTGCGTGGGCGGGGTGGGGTTCTTCAACGGGCGGCCGCCGCTGGGTTCGGTGCTGCCGGGGCTCTTCCAGGAGAGCCACTGGGAGCCGTCCTTCGGGGTGGCCTCGCCGGTCTCCTTCGAGGCGCAGGTGGCGCGGGCCGAGGAGGTGGTGGCCGCGCTCCCCCGGGACCGGCGGCTCTTCCTCTTCGTGAACGTGTCGGCGCTGCACCAGCCGAACTGGTTCCACCGGCCGGGCGCGACCCGGGAGGACGGGGACTCGCGGGAGAGCCACGCGGCGGCCCTGGAGTACGTGGACCGGCACGTCGGGCGGCTGTTCGCGGCGGCGTCCTCGCGGCGGAGCTGCTTCGCGATCGTCTGCTCGGACCACGGCACAGCCTACGGGGACGACGGCTACACCGGGCACCGGATCGGGCACGAGGCGGTGTGGACGGTGCCGTACGCGCAGTTCACGCTGCCCGGTCCCGGGGAAGGGGCGGCCGCGTGACCGGCTCCCGGGCCCCGCGCCCGTACCGTTCGTACGTCTACGCCTATCCGCACAAGACGGCCTACCGGGAGCTGCCCGAGCCGCCGTCGCTGGCCGGGCTGTGGGCGGACGAGCCGAAGGACGCGCTCTCGCTGTACGCGCATGTGCCGTTCTGCGAGGTCCGCTGCGGCTTCTGCAACCTCTTCACCCGGATCGGCGCCCCGGACGGCCTGACGACCCGCTACCTCGACGCGCTGGAGCGGCAGGCGGTCGCGGTCCGGGAGGCGCTGGGCGACGCGGCGCCGGTGCGGTTCGCGGCGGCGGCGTTCGGCGGCGGGACGCCGACCTTCCTGACCGCCGGGGAGCTGGAGCGGCTCTGCGACATCACGGAGGGGCGGATGGGGGCGGACCTGCGGGCGGTACCGCTGTCGGTGGAGACCTCCCCGGCGACGGCCACCGCCGACCGGCTGGCGGTGCTCGCGGCGCGCGGCGCGACCCGGCTGAGCATCGGGGTGCAGAGCTTCGTGGACGCGGAGGCCCGGGCGGCGGTCCGGCCGCAGCGCAGGGCGGACGTGGAGGCGGCGCTGGGCCGGATCCGGGACGCGGGCGTGCCGGTGCTCAACATCGACCTGATCTACGGCATCGACGGGCAGACCGAGGCGTCGTGGCGCTCCTCGCTGGACGCGGCGCTGGCCTGGCGGCCGGAGGAGCTGTACCTGTACCCGCTGTACGTGCGTCCGCTGACCGGGCTGGGCCGGTCGGGTCCGGCGGAGTCGGAGCGGGCCTGGGACGAGCGGCGGCTGCGGCTGTACCGGGCGGGCCGGGACCGGCTGCTGGCGGAGGGCTACGAGCAGGTGTCGATGCGGATGTTCCGGCGGGCGGGGGCGGCGCCGGAGGGACCGGACGACCACGCCTGCCAGACGGACGGCATGATCGGTCTGGGCTGCGGCGCCCGCTCGTACACCTCGGCGCTGCACTACTCCTTCGACTACGCCGTGGACATGCGGGAGATCCGGTCGATCATCGACGCGTACACGGAGGCCCGGGACTTCTCGCGGGCCGTCGTGGGCCGGTGGATGGACGCGGCGGAGGCCCGCCGCCGCCATCTGCTCCAGTCGCTGCTCCAGGCGGCGGGGATGGACACCGCCGGATACCGGGAGCGGTTCGGGTCGTCGCCGTACGAGGACTTCGGGCCGGAGCTGGCGCGGTTCGCGGCGTACGGCTGGCTGGACGGGGCGGCGCCGGAGGGGCTGCTGCGGCTGTCGCCGGAGGGGCTGGCGCATTCGGACGGGCTGGGGCCCGAGCTGTTCTCGCCCGGGGTGCGGGCGGCGATGGCCGCGTACGAGCCTAGGTAGCGGCCGTGGACCTGACGCTGCTGTACCGGGGGCCGCTGGCCTCCTGCGACTACGACTGCCCGTACTGCCCCTTCGCCAAGCGGCGGGACCGGCCGGAGACGCTGCGGGCGGACCGGGCGGCCCTGGAGCGGTTCACCGGCTGGGCCGCCGGGCAGGACGGGGACCGGCTGCGGATCCTGTTCACGCCGTGGGGCGAGGGCCTGGTCCGCTCCTGGTACCGGCGGGCGATGGTGGAGCTGTCGCGGCTGCCGCAGGTGGAGCGGGTGGCGATCCAGACCAATCTGAGCTGCCGGACCGGGTGGCTGGAGGAGGCCGACCTGGACGCGCTGGCCCTGTGGTGCACCTACCACCCGGGCCAGACGCCGTACGAGCGGTTCCTCGGCAAGGCGCGGGAGCTGGCGGCGCGCGGGGTGCGGTTCAGCGTGGGGATCGTGGGGCTGCCGGAGCACCGGGAGCACGCGCTGCGGCTGCGGGACGCGCTGCCGGACCATGTCTACCTGTGGGTGAACGCGGCCGAGGGGCACGTGTACACGGACGCGGAGGCGGCGGCGTGGACGGCGGTGGACCCGCTGTTCCCGTACAGCCGGCGTCCGCACCGGTCGGCGGGGCTGCCCTGCCGGACCGGCGAGTCGGTGGTGTCGGTGGACGGGGAGGGGACGGTGCGGCGCTGCCACTTCGTCAGGGCGGAGCTGGGGAACCTGTACGACGGCTCCTACCGGGCCGCGCTGCGGCCGCGGCCCTGCCCGCTCGCCGTCTGCGACTGCCACATCGGCTACGTCCACCTGGAGTCGCTGCCGCTGTACGACGTCTTCGCCGGCGGGGTCCTGGAGCGGATCCCCGCCGGCGGCCCGGGGGCTACAGGGGCATGAGGTCGGGGCGCTTGGCCTCGACGTGGTCCCCGGAGCTCTCGCCGCGCAGCCGTCGCCCGATCCACGGGACGAGGTACTCGCGGGCCCAGTGGATGTCGTCGCGGCGGACCTCCAGGGTGCCGCGGACCGGCATCGGGGGCCACGGCTGGTCGGGGTCGGCGGGCACCGGGAGGCCGAGGACCTGGGCGGCGCGCAGCGCGACCCGGGTGTGGCCCTCGGGCGAGAGGTGCAGCCGGTCGTCGTCCCAGGCGCGCCGGTCCTGCACGGACCGCAGCGACCACAGGTCGAGGACCGGGCAGTCGTAGCGGTCGGCGATGGCGCGGACGTGGGCCGTGTAGGTGGCGATCTTGCCGCGCAGGTGCTTGAGGACGGGGATGTCGCGGGTGTCGAAGCCGGTGGTGACCATGACGGTGCCGACGGCGGAGGTGAGGTCCCGCACGGCCCGCTCGAAGCGCTCGGCGACGTCGTCGGGGTCGGTGCCGGGGCGGATGATGTCGTTGCCGCCGGCGCAGAAGCTGACCAGGTCGGGGGCGAGTTCCCGGGCGCGCGGGACCTGTTCGGCCACGATCTGGTCGAGGAGCCTGCCGCGGACGGCGAGGTTGGCGTAGCGGAACTCCTGGTGGTCCGGGAGCTGGTCGGCGAGGAGCACCGCGAAGCGGTCGGCCCAGCCGACGTAGGTCCCGTCGGGCCCGGGGTCGCCGACGCCCTCGGTGAAGCTGTCACCGATCGCCGCGTACGACCCGAATGACCCGAACGCGCTCATGTCTGTTGATCTCGAATCGTCTGCCACGGCAGGACATCCTTCCTTTTCGGATGTGACCTACGCGACCGTAAGGAGGGGTTGACGGTGGGTGATATATGCCACCGATAAAGATTCCGCCAAGCCGGAATAGGGCGGAGGCCCGGCACCGGGTCGGTGCCGGGCCTCCGTGAGGCGCCGTCGGGTCAGAGGGAGACGCCGTGCTGGCGCAGGTAGGCCAGCGGGTCGATGTCCGCGCCGTAGTTCGGGGAGGTGCGGATCTCGAAGTGGAGGTGCGGGCCGGTGACGTTTCCGGTGGAGCCGGAGAGGCCGATCCGCTGGCCGCCGTTCACCGTCTGCCCGGCGGAGACGGAGAGGGAGGAGAGGTGGGCGTACTGGGAGTAGTTGCCGTCGGCGTGGCGGATGACGACCTGGTTGCCGTACGCGCCGCCCCAGCCGGCGGAGACGACCGTGCCGTCGCCGACGGCGCGGACGGTGGTGCCGGTGGAGGCGATGAAGTCGGCGCCGGTGTGGTAGCCGGAGGACCACATGGAGCCGGAGGCCCGGTAGGGGGTGGAGACGCCGCCGGCGACCGGGGCGACCCAGCCGGAGGAGGCGGCCTGCGCGGGGGCGGCCGGGGTGACCGGGGCGGCCTGCTCGGCGCGCTCGGTGGAGCGGGAGGCGCGGGTCTGCTCGGTGGCGGCGGGGGCCTTCCGCTCGGCCTTGGCGGTGCTCCGCTCGGCCCGGGGCTCGGCGGCCTGGGGCGTCACGGTCTTCGGCGTGGCGGCCTGGGGCGCGGCGGCCCTGGCGGGGTTCTTGGTGCCGAGGGTGAGCTTCATGCCCGGGAAGATCAGCGAGGGGTTCGCGCCGACGACCTGGCGGTTGTCGGCGTAGAGCTTCTGCCAGCCGCCGGTGACGCCGTGCTCGGCGGCGATCTTGGACAGGTAGTCGCCGGCGACGACGGAGTACGTGGCCGGGGCGACGTGCGCGGCGGCGGCCGGGGCGGCCTGCGCGGGGGCCTGCGCGGGGGCCTGGGCGGCGGCGGCGACGACGCCGGCGGGAGCGGCGGCCGGGGCGGCCTGCTCGGCGGCGTGGGCGCCGGTGGCGCCGATCAGCGGCAGGGCGACGACGGCGCCGCCGGTGCCGGCGGCGGCCAGGCCGCGGGTGAGGAAGGTGGTCTTCTGGCGGCGGTGCTTACCCTTCGCGGGCATGGCGGATTCCTCTCCGTCGCCTGCGAGGTGAGCTGTCGGGTTCGGACTGGAGATGTCCGGCCGCGTTCTCACGCGGCTTCACCCCGAGCCGTCCTGCGTCGCGGGACCGGCGTACTTCCTTGGGTCCCCCGCTCCTGCCGGGCATTGGGATGGGATCGAATTCCGGTCGGTGGCAGGATTCGGCGGTCCGACCGGATTGACGGCGACGCTAGACGAGCCGGGTCGGCGCGAACAAGCCGCGGAATTCGCCCGGCATTCCGGGGCGATCTTCGGGGCCGGAATTCCGGTCACCCTGTGTCGATGACGGTCCTTCGATTCCCTTTTCGCCGGGGGCGGTTGCACCGGGCGGTCGGCCACGATCCGTCACTTTTATGACGCTGCTCACGCGCCGAACCCCATCTCCCCTACAACCAGGGCGCGTTACCCCAATGAGTATCAATACGGACAGATCACCCCTTACTGTCCGAGGGGGTGTCCCGGAACGCCTCCCGACGGGATGATTGCGGAGGGAACCGATCTTCCGTCCCGGTTCCCGCACGCCTACCCCAGGAGCATCCGTGACGCAGCAGCTGCCGCAGGTCCCGCCCCACGAAGCGCACGACGGCTACGAGCCCGGCGAGCCCCGGCTCGCGGAGGTCCGCAACTTCCGGGACGTGGGCGGCCTGCCGACGGCCGACGGGCGCGCCGTGCGCCCCGGGGTCCTCTTCCGCAGCGGCCACCTCGCCGACGCCACGGAGAGCGACGCGGCCTTCCTCACCGGCCTCGGCCTGCACACGGTCTTCGACTTCCGCAACGCCGCCGACGCCAAGCTGGAGGGGCCGGACGTCGCGCTGCCCGGCGTGCGGAACGTGAACATACCCCTGAGCGACCCGGCCGACGGCAAGGAGTTCTGGAAGATGGTCCGCGAGGGCGACCTCGCGCAGCTGCGGGAGCTGCTGGCCGAGGGCCGGGCGGCGGCCCGGATGACCGAGTCGTACCGCCGGATGGTGGTGGAGCGGACCCCCGAGCACAGCCGGGTCCTGCACGCCCTGGCCGAGGAGTCCGTCCCGGCCCTGATGCACTGCGCGGCGGGCAAGGACCGCGCCGGGCTCTCCATCGCCGTCACCCTGCTCGCGCTGGGCGTGGAGCGCCCGGCGATCGAGGCCGACTACGTGAAGTCGAACGCGCCGCACCGCCGCTACCGGGTGCGGCGTTCCTCCTCCACCGGGAGCGAGCAGCGCTCGCCCGAGGTGATGGAGCTGCTGAGCCCCCTCTTCGACGCCCGGATCGAGTACCTGCGGGCCGCCTTCGAGACGATCGACGCGACCTGGGGCTCGGTCGACGCCTATCTCACGGAGGGCCTGGAGCTGGCGCCCGGCACCCGCGAGCGGCTGCGCGAGCGGCTGCTCACCGGGGCGTGAGCGGCCCCGGCCCCCGCTACTGGTTCTGCCCGCCGAGCATGAAGAGCAGGTAGAGGAAGCCGGCGAAGAGGTGCCCGGCGATCAGGTAGGCGAAGAGGCGGAGGACCAGCCCCTTGGGGAACTTGCCGCCACCGCGCTCCTCGCCGGTGACCGAGACGGACTTCTCAGACATGTGATCCAACCCTTCGGGGGTTCAGCGGGAGTGCGGGGTGCCGCCGCCCAGGCACAGTTCGGCGGCGGGGCTCTGCATCAGCGTGTGGACGAACAGCAGCTCGGCGCCGGCCCGGCCGACCGCGCCGATCCGGTGCGGGGTGAGCGAGTCGAAGTGCGCGCTGTCCCCCGGGTCGAGGACGTGCACGGTCTCGCCGAGCGCGAGCCGGACCTGCCCTTCGAGGACGTGCAGCCACTCCTCGCCGGGGTGGACGCGCACGATGTCGGCCCGGGTGGCGTACGGCACGTGGACCCGCAGGCACTGCATGGCCCGGCCGGCGCCGCCGGCCTGCCGGTAGATCCAGCCGTCCGCCTCGACCGGGTCGGAGCGGTCGGCCCGCACGACGGGGTCCCGTTCGGGCGGGGTCTCCCCCAGCAGCTCGGCGACCGTCGTACCGTAGATACGGGCGAGGGCCAGCAGCATCGGCAGCGAGGGCTGCCGGTTCCCGGTCTCCAGGCGCGAGAGGTGCGCCGGGGAGAGCCCGGCCCGCTGGGCGGCGGCCTCCAGGGTGAGCCCCCGGCGCCGGCGCAGGGCCCGCAGCTGCGGGGCGACGTCGGGCACGATGCCGGGAGCGGCGGTTTCCGGGGCGGAGCCCCGGGGGACGTGGTCCATGCGTCCATTCCGCCAGGATCGTGCCTCTGAGGCAAGTTTCTTGCCCCAGAGGCAAAAACCCGGGCGGTACGGCTCAGCGCTGCGCGACCGCCTGCCTGACCAGCGTCTTCCCGAAGTCCCAGAGCAGCCCGCCGCCGTTGTGGGCGTCGTCCATGACCGCCGTGAAGGCGGTGACGAACCGGTCCACGTCCGCCTCGTCGATCACCAGCGGCGGGATCAGCTTGATCACCTCCAGGTGGTCCCCGGAGACCTGGGTGAGGATCCGGTGCCGCTGGAGCAGCGGCACCACCACCATCTGCGCGAAGAGCCCCTTGCGGGCCGCCTGGAGCATCGTCCAGCGCCCGCGCAGCCCCAGCGAGGTCGGCCGGCCGAACTCGATGCCGATCATCAGGCCCCGGCCCCGCACCTCGTGCAGCAGCTCGTACCGGGGCACCAGCTCTTCGAGGCGGCCCTTCAGCAGTCCGCCGATCCGCCGCACGTGGGCGACGGTCCCCTCGGACTCCATCACCGCCAGGACCGCGAGCCCGGCCGCCATCGCCTGCGCGTTGGAGCCGAAGCTCGCCGAGTGGACCAGGACCCGGTCCATCGACGAGTAGACCTTCTTGAAGATCCGGTCCCGGCCCAGGGTGGCGCCGACCGGCACGTAGCCGCCGGAGAGCGCCTTGGCGACGCAGACCAGGTCCGGCTCCACCCCCGCCTCGTGCTGGTAGGCGTAGAAGTCGCCGGTGCGGCCGAGGCCGGTCTGCACCTCGTCCGCGATCAGCAGCGCCCCGTGCCGGCGCAGCAGCTCCTGCGCGGCGGCGAGGAAGCCGGGCGGGGACTCCAGGACGCCCTTGCCCTGGATCGGCTCCACCACGAAGGCCGCCACGTCGCCCCGGCGCAGCTCCCGCTCCAGGGCGTCGAGGTCGCCGAGGGCGATCGCGGTGTCCGGGAGCAGCGGGTCGAAGCCGGCCCGGAAGCCCTCCTCGCCGTTGACGGAGAGGGCGCCGGTGGTGAGGCCGTGGAAGGCGTGCGCGCAGTAGACGATCCTGGGCCGCCCGGTGGCGTACCGGGCGAACTTCAGGGCGGTCTCGACGGCCTCGGTGCCGCTGTTGCCGAAGAAGACCCGGTCGAGGTGGGGGCTGTGGGCGAGCAGCCGCTCGGCGAGCAGGCCGGGCAGCGGCGGGCAGTCGAAGCGGGTGAGGTCGGGGAGGTCCGCGTCGAGCACGTCGTGCAGGGCCCGGCGGACCACCGGGTGGTGCCGGCCGAGACCCATGACGCCGAAGCCGGCCAGCATGTCGAGGTGGTCGTTGCCCTCGGCGTCCCAGAAGTGGGCGCCGGCGGCCCGCTCGTAGACCTTGTCGAAGCCGATGGTGTGGAGCATCCGGGGCAGCTGCGGGTTGAGGTGGCGGGCGTGCAGGTCGTACCGCTCGCCGCCGCGCTCGGCGAGCAGCGCCCGCAGGTCGAAGCCGTCCGTCATGGCCCGCCCCTCAGCTCCCGGAGACGGTCTCGCGGACCGCCCGCAGCGACTCCTTGAGCGAGCCCATGGTGGCGAGCACGGCGGTGGGTTCGTAGCCGCAGTGCGCCATGCAGTTGGCGCAGCGCGGGTCCTTGCCCCGGCCGTACTTGTCCCAGTCCGTCTCCTCGACGAGCTCGCGGTAGGTGGGGACGTAGCCGTCGCTCATCAGGTAGCAGGGGCGCTGCCAGCCGAAGAGGGAGTAGTTCGGGATCGCCCAGGCGGTGCAGGGGAAGTCCGCCTTCCCTTCCAGGAAGTCGAGGAAGAGGGGCGAGTGGTTGAGCCGCCAGCGGCGGCGGTTGCCGCCCGCGAACGCCTTCCTGAAGAGCTCCCGGGTCTGCTCGACGCCGAGGAAGTGCTCCTGGTCGGGCGCCTTCTCGTAGGCGTAGGCGGGCGAGATCATCATCTCGTCGACCTGGAGGTCGTCGTTGAGGAAGTTCAGCACCTCGATGACGGTCTGCGGGGTGTCGGTGTTGAAGAAGGTCGAGTTGGTGGTGACCCGGAACCCGCGCCGCTTCGCCTCCTTGATCGCGGCGACGGCCTCGTCGAAGACGCCCTCCTTCGCCACCGACTCGTCGTGCCGCTCACGCAGCCCGTCGATGTGGACGGCGAAGGCGAAGTACGGGGAGGGCGTGAACTTGTCCAGCTTCTTGCGGAGCAGCATCGCGTTGGTGCAGAGGAAGACGTACTTGCGGCGGGCGACGAGCTGGCGCACGATCTCGTCGATCTGCGGGTGCATCAGGGGTTCGCCGCCGGCGATGGAGACCATCGGGGCGCCGGACTCCAGGACCGCGCCGACCGCCTGGGCGACCGGCATGCGCTGCTTGAGGACACCCGCCGGGTGCTGGATCTTGCCGCACCCCTCGCAGGCGAGGTTGCAGGCGTAGAGCGGCTCCAGTTCGACGATCAGCGGGAACTTGTCCCGCTTGCGGAGCTTCTGTTCGAAGAGATAGGTCCCGACCCGGACGGACTGACGGAGCGGCATGGCCATGACCGGCTCACCTCCTGGGGAGCAGCAGAGAACGGTGCCATTCGGAGAATGCGGGAAGGACGGCACGAAGGACGCGGAAGGCCGATATTCCCCCGCGCACCGTGCCGATCCGGACGAGTTCGTGTTCGGGTGCGTCCACGACCACCCGTACGGCCGCAACGGGCCGGGGTCCGGCGGCCCGCGCGGTCCGCAGGGTGGCGGCGGACTCCATGTCGACGGCGATCGCGCCGCCGGCCCGCAGCGCGGCCCGCTCGGGGCCGCGCACCACGTGGTCGGAGCCGGTCAGCGGGCCGGTGTGGACGGTCCGGCCGGGCAGCGCCCTGGCCAGCGCCTTGGCCAGCAGGTCGGCGCCGTCGCAGGGGGTGGTGCCGTCGGGGCCCCGGGTCTCCCCGGCGACCACCAGGTCGCCGGGGTGCATGCCGGGGGCCAGCCCGGCGCAGAAGCCGGAGGCGACGACGGCCGCCCCCGCCCAGCCCGGCCGGGCCAGGGCGCGGGCGACCCCGCGGGCCGCCCGGTCGGGACCCATGCCGGTGCGCACCACCCGGACCGGGCCGGGCGCGCCGTCCCGGTCGCCGCCGCGCAGGGCGAGGCGCTCGATGCCGAGGGCGCAGGCGACGAGCAGCGGCGGCACGGCGGCGGCGCCCCGGTCCCCCGGCGGGCGGTCCATCACGGACTCCCGCCGGGCGAGGGCTCGCCGTGCACGTACCGGCCGAGCGCGGTGAGCGGGAAGACCTGCCGGTAGAGGTGGTAGTTGATGGAGAAGTCCCAGGGGAAGCCGGTGCCGGTGAAGTACGGCTCGTCCCAGGAGCCGTCCTCGCGCTGGGTCCCGGCCAGCCAGGCCACGCCCCGGCGGACGGGTTCCGACTCCCGCTCCCCGGCGGCGAGGAGCGCGATGAGGGCCCAGGCGGTCTGGGAGGCGGTGGAGGTGCCCCGGCCGGCCCAGGCCGGGTCGGCGTAGGAGCGCAGGTCCTCGCCCCAGCCGCCGTCCTCGTTCTGGACGGTGCCGAGCCAGGCGACGGCGCGGCGGATCGCCGGGTGGGAGGGGGGCAGTCCGGCGGCGGTGAGCGCGGGGAGCACCGAGCCGGTGCCGTAGACGTGGTTGACGCCCCAGCGGCCGAACCAGGCGCCGTGCGGCTCCTGGGCGGCGAGGAGCCAGTCGACGCCCCGGCGGGTGCGCGGGTCGGCGGCGAGGCCCTCGTGGGCGAGCATCTCCACCACGTGGGCGGTGACGTCGGCGGAGGGCGGGTCGACGACCTCGCCGAAGTCGCAGAAGGGCAGTTTGTTGGGGAGGGCGCTGGTGTTGTCGGCGTCGAAGGCGCCCCAGGCGCCGTTGCGGGACTGCATGCCGAGGGTCCAGCGGGCGCCGCGGGCGGCGGCGCCCCCGACCCGGGCGGGGTCGGGGTGGCGGACCCGGCGCAGGGCGAGGATCACCTCGGCGGTGTCGTCGATGTCGGGGTAGTTGTCGTTGTGGAACTCGAAGGCCCAGCCGCCGGGCGGCAGTCCGGGCCGGCGCACGGCCCAGTCGCCGGGCCGGGTGATCTCCTCGTCGAGCATCCAGTCGACGGCCTTGACCAGGGCCGGATGGTCGGCGGGCAGGCCCGCGTCGGCGAGGGCGACGGTGGCGAGGCAGGTGTCCCAGACGGGCGACTGGCACGCCTCGACCATGCGGACGGGGCCGTCGGGGCCGTCGGTCCAGACGGCGAAGCGGTCGAGGGACTCCAGACCGGCCCGCATCACCGGGTGGTCGAGGTCGTAGCCGAGGAGGTGGAGCGCGATGACGGAGTAGACGGCGGGCGGCTGGATGCCTCCCCAGCAGCCGTCGTTCTCCTGCCGTTCGACGATCCAGCGGGCGGCGGAGTTCATGGCGGCCCGGCGCAGGCCGCGCGGGGCGAAGCGGTGGTAGACGCGCAGGGCCTTGTCGAGGCGCTGGAAGAGGCCGTCCCAGCCGGTGAGCGGGGCGAGCGGGCGGGGCGGGGCCGGGTCGGCGGGGTCGGTGTGCAGTTCGTCGAGGGGGAAGGGCGCGGGGCGGACCGGGCGCTTCGCGGAGACGACGGTGAGCGGCACGATGGTCTGCCGGGCCCAGCAGCCGAAGTCGTAGATGTTGAGGGGGAACCACCGGGGCAGGTAGATCAGTTCCGGTGGCAGTTCGGGCAGGTCCTCCCACCGCCACCAGCCGAACAGGGCCAGCCAGATGCGGGTGAAGACGCGGCAGCCGGCGATGCCGCCGCGGGTCCGGGCCCAGGCGGCGGCGCGGGCCATGTGCGGGGCGTCGGGCGGGTCCCCGGCGAGGCGGAGCGCGACGTACGCCTCGACGGTGGCGGAGAGGTCGCCGGGCCCGCCGTAGAAGGTGGGCCAGGCGCCGTCCTCGTGCTGGCCGGCCCGGATGTGCCGGGCGGCGGCCGCGGCGGTGCCGGGGTCGAGGCGGCCGAGGAACTGGCGCAGGAGGAGGTCCTCCGCGTCCATGGTGACGTTGGTCTCCAGGTCGCCCTTCCACCAGCCGTCGGGGGCCTGGAGGGCGAGGAGGTGGGTGGTGGCCCGCTCGGTGGCGCGGGCCGCGGCTTCTTCGAGGTCGTGCGGGACGGTCGCGCGGTGCCGCCGGCCGGTACCGGCCGCGGGAGCGAGGGGGACGGGCCCTCCGGCGTTTCCGTCGGTCGTCGCTGTCATGGCTTCCCCTTCGTGCAGTCGGTTGCTTCTGCTTCTTCGGGTCTGCCGTCGGCCGGCGCCGGGTGGTGGCGCCGGCCGGCGACCGCGCACTCATATCTGCTGGCGGATGGTCATTTCTTCCGTACGACGACGAAGTCGGCGAGGGCGACCAGCTGGTCGCGGACGTGGGCGGGCATGTCGACCTCGTCCAGGGCGCGGAGGGCGACGGCGTGCTGGCGGCGGGCCTCCTCGGCGGTCCAGTCGCGGCCGCCGGCCTCCTCGATGAGGGCGGCGCGGTGGGCGAAGTCCTCTTCGGTGAAGGAGTCGAAGACGGGGGACTTGGCGTCCTCGGCGAGGAGCCGTCCGAGCCGCTCGGACGCCTCGCCGCCGGAGGCGAGGGCGGCGACGACGGGCAGCGACTTCTTGCGCTGGCGCAGGTCGCTCCAGGTCTGCTTGCCGGTGGCGTCGGGGTCGCCCCAGATGCCGAGGAGGTCGTCGACGGCCTGGAAGGCGAGGCCGAGGTGGTAGCCGTACTCCTCCAGCTTGTCGGCGGTGCGGTCGTCGGCGCCGCCGAGGACGGCGCCGATGGAGACGGCGCAGGCGAGGAGGGCGCCGGTCTTGTTGCCCTCCATCTCCAGGCACTCCTCGACGGTGACCCGCTCGCGGTGCTCGTAGGAGATGTCCTGGGCCTGGCCGTCGATCAGCTTGCGGCTGGCGGTGGTGAGCCGGCGGGTGGCGCGGCCGGCCTCCACGGTGCCGAGTTCCAGGAGGAGTTCGTTGGCGAGGGCGAAGAGGGCGTCGCCGACCAGGATGGCCTGGGCCGGGCCGTGCACCTTCCACACGGTGTCGCGGTGGCGGCGCTGCTCGTCGCCGTCCATCAGGTCGTCGTGGAGCAGCGAGAAGTTGTGCACCAGCTCGACGGCGACGGCTCCGGGGACACCGGTCTCGGGGGTGGCTCCGGCGGCCTCGGCGGAGAGCAGCGCGAGCGCGGGGCGCACGGCCTTCCCGCTGTCGGCGTCGGTGGGGTTGCCCTCGGCGTCGATCCAGCCGAAGTGGTAGGCGGCCACGGTGTCCATGGGCGGTGCGAGCCGGGCGACGGCCGCCCGCATGACGGGGGTGGACAGCGTCCGCCCCCGCTCCAGCAGGGCGCTCACGTCCGCGGTGTCGACGGCCGGGGTCCCCGGGGGCACGGTCGGCACGGTCTCTCCTCTAGTTCCTGTGATCACACTCATGCCGCCTCCTGCAGCGGATGGTCGTGGCGGCGGCCGAAGGCGGAGAGCACCGCGCCGGCAGCGCTGAAACCGCTTCGGACCGCACCCTCCATGGTCGCGGGCCAGCCGGTGGCGGTCCAGGCGCCGGCCAGATACAGACCGGGCGCACGGGTGCGGGTGCCGGGGCGCAGCCGTCCGACGCCCGGGGTGGGGGCGAAGGTGGCGGTGCGTTCCCGGGTGACGAAGAAGTCGCGGACGCCGGCGCCGCGGGCCGCGGGCAGCAGGCGTTCGAGCTCCGGGAGGTAGCGCTCGCGGAGTTCGGCGACGGGGGCGTCGATGTCGTCCTGGGCGGCCGACTGGGAGACGGCCAGGTACTGGCCCCCGCCGGTGAGGCCGGAGGAGGCGGTGCGGTCGAAGACCCATTGGACCGGGGAGCCGAGGGCGGTGAAGAAGGGCCGCTTGAGTACCTTGCGGTCGTAGACGACGTGCAGGTCGACGATGGGCGCGGTGCCGATGTCGAGGAGCCGGTCGGGGTCGTCGAGGGCGCCGTCGGGGAGCAGTCCGTGGGTCTCGGCCTGCGGGACGGCGAGGACGACGGCGTCGGCGGTGAGGGTCTCGCCGGGGACCTCGACGGTCCAGCGGCCGTCGTCGGCGCGGGTGATCCGCTCGGCCTTGGTGCGCCGCAGGGTGCGGACGCCGAGGCCGTCGAGGGCCTTGCCGGCGAGGGTGTCGTGGAGGTGGCCGAGGGGCACGTGGGCCCAGCCGATGTCGGCGGCGCCGGGGTCGGAGAGCAGCCCGGTCTTGAAGACCATGGCGGCGAGGCCCATGGAGGCGTGCGGGGCGGTGGCGTTGAGGGTGGCGACGCCGACCAGGTCCCACAGGGCCTCGACGGTGCGGGCGGACTGGCCGTGGCGGCCGAGCCAGGTGGCGAAGTCGATGCCGTCGAGGGCCGGGTCGGCGGGGTCGAGGCGGCCGAGCGCGAGGGCGGCGCGGCCGACGGAGAGCCGCTCGGCGAGGGAGAGGTGGGGGTACGTGGCGAGGCTGCGGGCCAGGTGGAGCGGGACCGGCAGGGGGTCGCGGCGGATCCGGCCGAGGCGGGGGCCGCGGGGGTGGGCGACGTCGAGGACGGGGACGTCGAGCCGGTCCTGGACGGGGGCGAGGCGGGCGCCGTCGATCCGGTCGAGGAACCAGCGGTAGGCGGTGCAGCAGCGGAGGTAGACGTGCTGGCCGTTGTCGACGTCCAGGTCGCCGCGGCGGAAGGAGAAGGCGAGGCCGCCGAGGCGGGGGCGGCCTTCGAGGAGGGTGACGCGGACCCCGGCGTCGGCGAGCTGGAGGGCGGCGGTGGTCCCGGCGAGGCCGCCGCCGACGACGACGGCGGTGCGGGGGGCGGTGTCGCGGGCGGCGGGGGCGGTCATCGGGTGCGCCCCCGGTCGGTGCGGCGGGCGATGTGGCGGGCGTCGAGGCCGGAGAGACCGCGGACGGCGACGTACGCCTTCTCGGGTCCGGGGAGCGAGACGCGGCCGCGCAGGACGGCGGCGGGGTCGCGCTCGATGCGGTCGAGGAGGCGGCGGTAGATGCCGGCCATGGCGGCGACGCAGGCGCCGCTGCGCCGGTCGAGCAGGGGCAGCAGCCGGTAGCCCTCGGCGAAGAGGGCGCGGGCGCGGCGGACCTCGAAGTGGACGAGGCCGGCGAAGTCGGCGCCGGGCGGCAGGGGGCGGGCGAAGCCGTCGCCGCAGCCGAAGCGGTCGAGGTCCTCGGCGGGGAGGTAGGTGCGGCCGTTCCCGGCGTCCTCGCGGACGTCGCGGAGGATGTTGGTGAGCTGGAGGGCGAGGCCGAGGGTGTCGGCGTACTCGGCGGCCCGCTCGGCGTCGGCGCCGCGCTGGGGGCCGAAGATGCCGAGGGAGAGGCGGCCGATGGCGCCGGCGACGCACCGGCAGTAGACCTTCAGCTCGTCCCAGGTGGTGTAGGTGGCGCCGCGGACGTCCATGAGGACGCCGTCGATCAGCTCGTCGAGTCCTTCGAGCGGGATCGGGAAGCGGCGGGCCGCGTCGGCGAGGGCGACCGCGACGGGGTCGGTGTCGTCCTCGGCGATGTCTCCCTTGCGGACCCGGGAGAGCACGGTCCTGGCGGCCTCCAGGCGGTCGTTCTTCTCGGCGGCGGGCAGCGGCCCGTCGCCGATGTCGTCGACGCGGCGGGAGAAGGCGTACAGGGCCGACATGGCCTGCCGCTTCTCGGCCGGCAGGAGCCGGATGCCGTACGCGAAGTTCCGCGCCTGCTGTCCGGTGACGGCCTCGCAGTAGCTGTAGGCGGCCTGGACCGGCGCGGACGGCCGGGTCAGTTCCTCCACGGTCACGTTCCCCCCTCTCTCCGCGCCCGGAGCAGGACCGCTCCCGCCTGGCGCGTCAGGCTCGGCTTGGTGGGCTTCGGCGGGCCGGCGAGGACGTCGAAGCCGGCGTCGGCGATGGCGTCGAGGGCGGCGAGTCCGCCGGCGGTGAAGCCGGTGAGGAGCAGGCGGAGGCGGCCGTGGACGCTGCCGACGAGCGGGGTCCCGGCGTGCAGCAGGGCGCGGGCGCGCTCGGCCTGGAAGGCGATGAGGGAGCGGACGGCGGCGCCGGCGGTGGGGCGGGCCAGCTCGTCCTCGGTGACGTGGAACCGCTTGAGGTCCTCGGCGGGCAGGTAGATCCGGTCGCGGGCGAGGTCCTCGGCGACGTCCTGGAGGTGCTCGACGAGCTGGAGGGCGGTGCAGATCTCGTCGGAGCGGCGGATCCGCTCGGGGGTGGCGGTGCCGGTGAGGGCGAGGACCAGGCGGCCGACGGGGTTGGCCGAGAGTTCGCAGTAGGCGAGGAGGTCGTCGTAGGTCTCGTAGCGGCGGACGAGCTGGTCCTGGCGGTTGGCCCGGAGGAGGCCGAGGAAGGGCTCGGGGGTGAGGGCGCGGCGGCGGACGGTGGGCTGGAGGGCACGCAGCAGGGGGTGGCGGGGGGTGCCGTCGAAGACCCGGGCGAGGTCGGCCTCCAGGGCGTCGAGGAGGACGAGCCGGTCGCCGGCCTCCCCGGGTACGACGCCGAGGGCGCGGGCGTCGGCGCCGCCGGGGGCGAGGTCGCCGTCGCCGATGTCGTCGACGAGGCGGGCGTAGCCGTAGACGGCCATGAGGTCGTCGCGCCAGGCGCGGGGCAGGAAGAAGGGGGCGACGGGGAAGTTCTCGTCCGCCGCCTTGCCGAGCGTGGCGCGCGAGGCGGGGTCGGCGCGCACGGGGCGGGGAGCCGTCACCGGGCGGCGCCCCGCGTGGGGACGGCGCCGCCCACGGGGTGCTGGAGATGCTGCGTCATGGCCGTCATGTCTCCTGTTCTACACCGCCGGTCGAATCCATCCTATTTCGGACACACCGCCGCGCGCGGAGCACGCGCCCGCGGAGTGCTCCCGGGGACTCCGGGGGCGATGTGGATCAGACCGGTACAGCTTACGTCGTACGAGGGCCGTCGCCATTCGGGGGCCCGTCCGCCGCGCCGGGGCCGGCCGGCGGGGCTGACCTGTGCGGATGCGAGCGGGCCCGGGAGGGCGGGCGGGTCAGCGGGCGCGGGCGCCCGCGACGACCATGGCGAGGGTGGCGGCGACGACGTCGTCTCGGCGCTGGGCGGGGAGCCGGCGCAGCGGCCCCTCCAGGAGGAGGAGCGAGAGGCCGTGCACGGCGGACCAGGCGGCGGCCCCGGCGGCGCAGCGGCGGCCGCCGGTGCGGCCGAGGGCTTCGAGGGCCTCGGCGAGCAGGGCGAAGGCGCGGATCTCGGCCTCCGGCGGGCGGGCGGCGGGGACGGGGGTCCCGGTGGGGCGGACGGTCTGGAAGGCGGCCCGGTAGAGGCCGGGGTGCTCGACGGCGAAGCCGACGTAGCCGCGGCAGAGGGCGCCGAGCCGGCGCTCGGCGGCGAGGACGGGGTCGTCGGCGCCGGGTTCGCGGGCGGCGGCCCGCTCCATGGCGTCGGCGAGCCGGGTCCTGGCGTGGGCGCGGACGGTGCGGAGCAGTTCGCCCCGGCCGTCGAAGTGCCGGTAGGCGGCGGTGGGCGAGACGCCGACCCGGCGGGCCGCCTCGCGCAGGACGACCCGTTCGGGGCCGCCCTCGGTGGCGAGGTCGACGGCCGCGCAGACGAGGGCGTTGCGCAGGTCGCCGTGGTGGTAGTTCTTTCCGCCCGAGATCCCTGCCATGGGCTCATCCTGCCCGATGTTGACCGCATGAACATTCCGCGTGGGAGCGCGACCCGCGAAAACCGGAACGCCCCCCACCGGTGCGGTGGGGGGCGTGCGGGAGCACGGGCGGCGCGGAGGTCAGCGGGCGGTCTCGCGCTCGTACGCCCGCAGCACCTGCTCGGTGGGGCCGTCCATCAGGAGCTGCCCCTTCTCCAGCCAGAGCACCCGGTCGCAGGTGTCCCGGATGGACTTGTTGCTGTGGCTGACCAGGAAGACCGTGCCGGCCTCCTTGCGCAGTTCGCGGATGCGCTCCTCGGAGCGGATCTGGAACTTGCGGTCACCGGTGGCGAGCGCCTCGTCGATGAGGAGCACGTCGTGGTTCTTGGCGGCCGCGATGGCGAAGCGGAGCCGGGCGCCCATGCCGGAGGAGTAGGTCCGCATGGGGAGGCTGATGAAGTCGCCCTTCTCGTTGATCCCGGAGAAGTCGACGATGTCCTGATACCGCTGGTCGACCTCCTCGCGGCTCATGCCCATGGCGAGGCCGCCGAGGATGACGTTGCGCTCGCCGGTCAGGTCGCTCATCAGGGCGGCGTTGACGCCGAGCAGCGAGGGCTGGCCGTCGGTGTAGACCTTGCCGCTCTCGGTGGGCAGCAGGCCGGCGATGGCGCGCAGCAGGGTGGACTTGCCGGAGCCGTTGGTGCCGATGAGGCCGATGGCCTCGCCGCGGTAGGCGGTGAAGGTGACGCCGCGGACGGCGTGCACCTTGCGGACGCCCCGGTTGACCTCGGCCTTGCCCTTGCCGACGATCCGGCTGAGGGCCGCGGTGGCGCCGCCCTTGCCGCCGCCGCCCGCGTTGACCCGGTAGACGATGTGGACGTCGTCGCAGATCACGGTGGGGATCTGCGCGCCCTGGGTGCTGTCAGCCACGGCCGTACCTCTCCTCAGCCTTCCAGAAGTAGACGAAGCCGCCGGCGCCGAACAGCACGGCCCAGCCCGCGGCCACGGCCCAGACGTGGGCGGGCAGGTTCTCGGCGCCGTAACCGTCGATGAGGGCGAAGCGGACGAGGTCCATGTAGATCGCCGCCGGGTTGTACATGAGGACGTCGGCGATCCAGGCCGGCTTGTCCTTGAGCATCACGGGGATGGAGAACATGACGCCGGAGGCGTACATCCAGGTCCGCATGACGAAGGGCATCAGCTGGGCCAGGTCGGGGGTCTTGGCGCCGGCCCGGGCCATGATCAGCGCGATGCCGACGTTGAAGACGAACTGGAGGAAGAGGGCCGGGACCACCAGCAGCCAGCTCATCGCCGGGTAGCTGCCGGAGACCATCGCGACCGCGACGAGCACGACCATCGAGAACAGCAGCTGCTGGAGCTGCTGGAGCGAGAAGCTGACGGGGAGGCTGGCGCGCGGGAAGTGCAGGGCCCGTACCAGTCCGAGGTTGCCCGAGATCGCCCGGACGCCGGCCATCACCGAGTTCTGCGTGAAGGTGAACACGAAGATGCCGGTGACCAGGAAGGGGATGTAGACGTCCTTGCCCATGCCCCGGCCCGCGCCCAGGATCAGCCCGAAGATCAGGTAGTAGACGAGGGCGTTGAGCAGCGGCGTCGCCACCTGCCAGACCTGGCCGAGCTTGGCCTGGCTGTACTGGGCGGTGAGCTTCGCCGAGGAGAAGGCCACGATGAAGTGGCGGCGGCTCCACAGCTGGCGGACGTACTCGAACAGTCCGGGCCGGGCGCCGCTCACCGACAGGCCGTACTTGGCGGCGAGGTCGCCCGGGGCCAGGCCCTCGTCGACGGAGGACGGGGGCGCGCTCGTCGCGACCGCCCCGCCCTGGTGAATGTCACTCACAGTCGAAACTTTCGTGTTCAAGATCTGCGGCACGTCGGGGGTACCGAGGTCGGGTGGCCGGGGACGACCCCTCGGGTCGCCACACCGTACGCCATCACGGTGACCGGCCGGTGCCCCGGGAGGCACCGGCCGGCCGGCCTCACTTCAGTCTGCTGGAGGCCAGGACCGAGACG
Source organism: Streptomyces termitum (assembly GCF_014650175.1). Classification (GTDB taxonomy): domain Bacteria; phylum Actinomycetota; class Actinomycetes; order Streptomycetales; family Streptomycetaceae; genus Streptomyces; species Streptomyces termitum. The sequence goes on along the minus strand of NZ_BMUL01000004.1, from coordinate 289,251 downwards.
AGGTGCAGGACGGTCTGGAGCAGGGCGATGCCGGCGAGGACGGCGACGCCGAGCCGGGAGAAGAAGAGGTCGCCCCGGAGCTGGTCGGCCACGGCCAGGACCAGGATGAGCAGGGACGCCTCGATCCCGAGGATCAGCCGGTGGAACTTGAGCGCGGCGGCGGCCCGGCGGGCCAGGGCCACGCCGGAGGAGCGGGGCTCGGAGGCCGCCTCCTTGACCGGGGCCATGCCGTTCTGGTGGCGGGCGACGCCGACCAGGTCGGTCTCGGCCTTGATCAGGATGGCGCCGAGCGCGGCCAGGGTGCCGAGGAAGGCCCACAGCCAGTCGATCCGGCCGCCGCCCCACAGGTCGGCGGCGCGCAGGCCGAAGCCGACGAGGACGGCCGCGTCGCAGAGGTAGGCGCCGACCCGGTCGAGGTAGACGCCGGCCAGCGAGTACTGCTTCTTCCAGCGGGCCAGCTCGCCGTCGACGCAGTCGAGCAGCAGGTACATCTGCACCGCGACGACGCCGAGGACGGCGCCCCACACGCCCGGCACCAGCAGGGCCGGGGCGGCGAGGACGCCGGCGAGCGTCATCAGGTACGTCAGCTGGTTCGGGGTGACCCGGGTGTTCGCCAGCTGCCGGGTGATCCGGAGGGAGATCTCCCGCATGTAGAGGCGGCCGCCCCAGTGCTCGCCGCTGCGCCGGTCCTTCACACCCGGCGGGTGGACGACCGGGCGGAGCTCAGCTACCGATGGCTTGGGCATAGTCGGCGTACGCGTCCCTGATCTCGTCGGTGGACAGGTCGAGGTGTTCGAGGATGGTGAAGCGGCCCGGCCGGGTCTGCGGGGCGAACTCCACGGCCCGGACGAACTCGTCGGGGGTGAAGCCCATCTCCCCGGGCAGCACGGGCAGGCCGTGGCGGCGCAGGGCGGCCACGATGACCCCGGCCTCCTCGCGGGCACCGCGCAGGTGCATGGCGAAGGCCGCGCCGAGGCCGCACTGCTCGCCGTGGCTGGCCGCGCGTTCCGGGAAGAGGAGGTCGAAGGCGTGGCTGATCTCGTGGCAGGCGCCCGAGGAGGGGCGGCTGTCGCCGCTGATCGACATGGCGATGCCGGACATCACCAGGCCCTCGGAGAGGGTGACGAGGAAGTCGTCGTCGCCGACGCCGCCGGGGTGGCGCAGAATCGCTTCGCCCGCGCTGCGGGCCATGGCGGCGGCCAGGCCGTCGATCTTCTCGCCGTTCTCGCGGTGGGACAGCTCCCAGTCCGCGAGGGCGGAGATGTTGGAGATCGCGTCGCCGATGCCGGAGCGGACGAAGCGGACCGGGGCGTCCCGGATCACGTCGAGGTCGATGACCAGCGCGATCGGGGTCGGGACGCCGTAGGAGCCGCGGCCGTTGTCGTTGTCCAGGGTGGAGATCGGCGAGCAGATCCCGTCGTGCGACAGGTTGGTCGCCACGGCCACCAGCGGCAGCCCGACCCGGGCCGCCGCGTACTTGGTGACGTCGATGATCTTCCCGCCGCCGAGGGCGACCACGGCGTCGTACCGCTTGCCGCGCATGGCGTCGGCGAGCTTGACCGCCTCGTCGATGGTGCCGCCGGAGACCGTGTACCAGTCGGCGCCGGGCAGCTCCGGGGCGAACCGGTCGCGGAGCTTGAGCCCGGAGCCGCCGCTGATGGCGACGGCGATCTTGCCGTTGCTGGAGATCCGCTGGTCCGCCAGGAGCCCGGAGAGGTCCTCCAGGGCGCCCCGGCGGATGTCGACGACGACCGGCGACGGGATGAGTCGGGTCAGTACCGGCACGCGATCTCCCGGCCCTTGGCGAGGTCGTCGTGGTTGTCGATCTCGACCCAGGAGACCTCGCCGATGGGCTCGACGTCGACGGTGAAGCCGCGGTTGACCAGCTCCTGGTAGCCGTCCTCGTAGTAGAGGTCGGGGTCGCGCTCGAAGGTGACCTTGAGGGCGTCCGCGAGCTCCTCGGCGGCCTCGGCCTCGATGAGGGTGACGCCGATGTACTCGCCGGTGGCCTCGGAGGGCTCCATCAGCTTGGTGATCCGCCGGACGCCCTCGCCCTCGGCGGCGACGACCTTCATCTCCTCGTCGGCGAGCTTCTTCACCGTGTCGAGGGCGAGGATGATCTTCTGGCCCTTGCCGCGGGCGGCGAGCAGGGTCTTCTCGACGGAGACCGGGTGGACGGTGTCGCCGTTGGCGAGGATCACGCCGCGCTTGAGGACCTCGCGGGCGCACCACAGGGAGTAGGCGTTGTTCCACTCCTCGGCCTTGTCGTTGTCGACGAGGGTGATCTCCAGGCCGTACTTCGCCTCCAGGGCCTCCTTGCGGTCGTAGACGGCCTCCTTGCGGTAGCCGACGACGATCGCGACCTCGGTGAGGCCGATCTCGGCGAAGTTCTTCAGCGTGAGGTCGAGGATGGTGGTGTCGCCGTCCACGGGCACGAGGGCCTTCGGGAGGGTGTCGGTGTACGGGCGCAGTCGCCGTCCCGCACCGGCTGCCAGAACGAGGCCGATCATGCTGTTTCTCCTTCGTCGTGAACGGCGGGTGCTCCGGAGGAGACCCAGAAGCGGATGGACTCCACGAGCACCACGAGGGCGAGCGCGGCCGCCAGGGCGGTGAGCGCCAGGGTGAAGTCGTCGCCGCGGTCCACGAGGAGAGCGGCGAGGACGGCCACCAGGAGCGTGCGCCCCTCGTGTCCGCCGGTGATCCGCACCAGCCAGGCGGGCGGCGCGCCGGTGCCTCCGCGAATGCGGTACACCGTGTCGTAGTGATGGTAGGCGACCGCCGCGACCAGGCCGAATGCGGCCGGGACGGCGTGCGGGGCGTCCGACTTGACCGCGAGGATCGCGATCGTGCCGTACTCGGCGGCCCGGAAGAAGGGCGGGACGAGCCAGTCGAAGGCGCCCTTGAGGGGGCCGGAGACGGCGAAGCCGGACCAGAAGATCCCGTAGAAGAGGGCCATGATGACGACCTGCCGGTCGCCGAAGGGCCACATCCACGCCGAGGTCAGCATCCCGGCCGCGCCACCGAGGGCGAAGAGGAAGCCGATGCGGCGGCCCCGGTCGCCGAAGATCCGGGCGCCGAGCCGGGCCAGCGGGCCGGAGTCGGCGAGGTCCGCGAGGGCGCGGGCGGCCCGGTCGGAGCGCGGGGCGCGGCGCTTGACGGAGCGCAGCAGGCGGCCGGCGGTGGTGTAGCAGGCGGCGAAGGAGCAGCCGACGATCAGGGCCCAGAAGACGATCCGGGGGCTGGTGACGGCGGTGAGGACGGCGATCATCGCCCAGCGCTCGCCGATCGGCAGGATGATCATGCGGCGGGCCCAGACGGTCCAGCCGACGCCGTCGAGCCTGCTGGAGAGGGCCAGGCTGGTCTTCGCGGTGCTGCCGGCCGCGGCCTCGTCGTCGGTGTTGGCCTCGTTGAACGAGAAGTCCACGACGTGCCGGCAGGTCATGAGGATCATCGCGGTGAGCGCGAGGGTCCAGACGTCGTCGCCGTTCCGGGCCGCGCCGAGGGCGAGGCCCGCGTAGAAGGCGTACTCCTTGGCCCGGTCGAAGGTGGCGTCGAGCCAGGCGCCCATCGTCGAGTACTTGAGCGCGTACCGGGCGAGCTGCCCGTCGGTGCAGTCCAGGACGAAGGAGAGCAGGAGCAGGACGCCGGCGGCGACGTAGCCGCCGCGCTCCCCGGTGGCCGCGCAGCCGGCCGCGATCAGGGCGGTGAGCAGCGAGGCGGTGGTGACCTGGTTGGGGGTGAGGCCCCGGCGGGCGCACCAGCGGGCGATGTACCGGGAGTAGGGGCTGATGAAGAAGGTGGTGAAGAAGCCGTCGTGGGCCTTCACGGCGGAGCGGAGGCGGACGGCCTCGTCGTCGACGGCGTCGACGGCGGCGCGGGCCCGGTGGCGGGCGGCGGCGTCGGCGGGGACGTCGGCGACGAGGGTGCCGAGCGCGGGCCGGTGCACGGCGACGCCCTCGGTGCCGAGGGCGTCGGCGACGGTGCCGGTGAGGTCCCCGTCGGGGGCGGTGGGCGCGGGTCCGGTGGCGAGCGCGCGGGCGAGCGCCGGGCGGGCCTCGGCCTGCGCGGCGAGCGCGCCGGGCACGGCGGCGGCCGGGAAGCGGGGGTCGGTCAGCGCGAGGCGCAGGGAGTGCAGGTGGCCGACGAAGCGGGAGTCGACGAGGGCGACCCGCTCGCCCGCGGGGACGGCGTCGAGGAGCGCGCGGGCCTCCTCGGGTCCGGCGGCCCGGCGGACGTCGAAGCCGAGCGACCGCAGATCACCGTCGAGCGAGGATCCGGGTGCCGGCGGGCCGGTGAGGATGGCGGTCGACAGACGAACTCACTCCTTGGAACGGTGCAGAGGGCCGGCGGGGCCTGGCGGCTCCGGGCACGGCGGTGCGGGCCCGGTCACGGGGCGGCGGCACGTCGGCTGAGGCTATCGGATGGACGGAGCGTGAGTTCACCGAGCCTTCGCGCGGCCGACTCCCTCCGGTCCGCCCGTGTCCGCCCGGTGCCGGGCGTCCTCGCGTGATCATCATCGGCGATCGGTGGCCCGTCCGCCAAACGGGTGAGCTGGGCGTCTCGGGGAGTGGTCCGCCAGGTGGGCGCCCTCTTGACTCACTGAGGGACATCTTCGCAGGTCAGGGCAATGACAACGGTGTTCAGTACCGTGTTGCACATACCCCCCTCCCGTAGTTCACTGGGCCACCCGGGGCACTCGTCGAGACAGGATTTGGGAGGCCATGTCATGGGGGCTGGACACGACCACGGGCACAGTCACGGGGGGCCGGCGCCGACCGGTACGGCGGGCGCCGCCTACCGCAACCGGTTGCGGATCGCGCTGGGCATCACACTCTCCGTGATGCTGGTGGAGATCGTCGGCGGCCTGCTCTCCGACTCGCTGGCGCTGATCGCCGACGCCGCGCACATGGCGACCGACGCGGTGGGGCTGGCGATGGCGCTGCTCGCCATCCACTTCGCCAACCGGCCGCCGTCGGAGAACCGCACCTTCGGCCTGGCCCGCGCGGAGATCCTGGCGGCGCTCGCCAACTGTCTGCTGCTGCTCGGCGTCGGCGGCTACGTCCTCTTCGAGGCGGTCCAGCGGTTCATGGAGCCGGCCGAGACCAAGGGCGGGCTGGCCATCGCCGTCGCGGCGATCGGCCTGGTGGCCAACATCGTCTCGCTGTCGCTGCTCATGCGGGGACAGAAGGAGAGCCTCAACGTCCGGGGCGCCTACCTGGAGGTGCTCGCCGACGCGCTCGGCTCGGTGACCGTGATCATCGCCGCCGGTGTCATCCTGCTGACCGGCTGGCAGTACGCCGACCCGATCGCGTCCCTCGTCATCGGCCTGATGATCGTGCCGCGCACGGTGAAGCTGCTGCGCGAGACGCTCGACGTGCTCCTGGAGTCCGCGCCCAAGGGCGTCGACATGGCGGAGGTCCGCTCGCACCTCCTGGCCCTGCCGGGCGTGGAGGACGTGCACGACCTGCACGCCTGGACCATCACCTCGGGCCTCCCGGTCCTCTCCGCGCACGTGGTGGTGGACGCCGGGGCGCTGGACTCGGTGGGCCACGAGAAGATGCTCCACGACCTCCAGGGCTGCCTGGGCGACCACTTCGACGTGGAGCACTGCACCTTCCAGCTGGAACCGGCCGGGCACGCGGAGCACGAGGCGAAGCTCTGCCTGTGACCGCCGGCCCCGGCCCGGCCGTGGGGTCCGCGACGCCGGTCGCGGACCCCACGGCTGTTAGGCTCGTCGTACGAGTCGTGCGACTCGTACGAACACGTGCGTGAGAGGAGCTGAGGTTGATGACCGTCGCCCAGGAGGCCGCCGTCCGCGGCCCCGTCCGGTCCCCCTTCAGCTCCCGGGTCTCCGGCTGACCTGATCCCGGCCCTTCCGCCGGTCCGTCACGTCGTCGGCCGGGGCCCTCTCCCGATCGAGGGTTCCACGTTGTCCGACCTCTCTTCCCCTTCGGCGTCCCACGACGCCTTCTTCGCCCTGCACCACGGCCTGCCGCGCCAAGGTCCGGGCTCCGACGCCACCACCCGCCGCCTGCTGGCGCTCGCGGGCCCGCTGCCCGCGCGTCCGCGCGTGCTCGACCTGGGCTGCGGCCCCGGCCGCTCCGCGCTGCTGCTGGCCGCCGAGGCGGGCGCCGAGGTGACCGCCGCCGACACCCACGAGCCGTTCCTCGACGAGCTGCGCGCGGCGGCCGCCGCGCGCGGTCTCACCGGCTCCGTCCACCCGGTGCGGGCCGACATGGCCGCGCCGCCCTTCCCGGACGGCTCCTTCGACCTGGTCTGGGCCGAGAGCTCGGTCTTCGTGCTCGGCTTCGACCGGGCGCTCGCCGCCTGGCGCAGACTGCTCGCGCCGGGCGGGACGCTGGTCCTCACCGAGTGCGTGTGGACCACCGGCGACCCCGCCCCGGAGGCCCGCGCCTTCTGGGACACGCACTATCCGCTCCGTACCGCGGCGGAGCTCTCCGCCGCGGCGGTCGGGGCGGGCTACCACGTCCTGGGCTCCTTCACCCAGCCCGACGGGGACTGGGACGAGTACTACCGGCCGCTGGCCGCGCACGCCGACGCCGCCGACACCTCGGTGCCGGGGATGGCGGAGGCGGTCGCGGGGGCGCGCGCCGAGATCGCGCTGCGCCGGGCGCACGGCGGGGACTACGGCTACGCGGGCCTGGTGCTCCGCCCGGCCGACCCCCGCTGGCCCACCCGGGCCGAGCGGCCTGCGGACCACGCGGCCGTGCGGGAGCTGACGGCGGCGGCCTTCGGGTCGCCGGCCGAGGCGGAGCTCGTCGACGCGCTGCGGGCCGACCCGGACGCCTGGCTGCCGGGGCTCTCGGTGGTCGCCGAGGCGCCGGACGGCACGGTCGCGGCGCACGCGCTGATCACCCGGTGCCGGGTGGACGGCGTACCGGCGGCGGCGCTCGCGCCGGTCTCGGTGGCGCCGGCGCACCAGCGGTCGGGGGCCGGTCTGGCCGTCGTCCGGGCGGCGCTGGACGCGGCGCGGCTCGCCGGGGAGCGGCTGGTGCTCGTGCTGGGCCATCCGGAGTACTACCCCCGGTTCGGGTTCGTACGTGCGTCCGCATATGGAATCCGGCCAGGTTTCGAGGTCCCGGACGAGGCGATGATGGCGCTCGTCCTCGACGGATCCGGTCCGGTTCCGTCGGGCAGGATCGCCTATCCGGGGGCTTTCGGGGTCTGATCCGCCCCGGACGCCCCCGCCGCTCCCCCGCACCGGTGTATGCCGGTGCGGGAGGAGCGGCGAGCTCCGGCCGCCGAAGTGCGGACAAGCCGCTTTTGTACGGCAGACTGGGGTGGCCTCCACGGGCCGAGAACCGAAGCGAAGGATGGGTATGCCGACCACACAGGGCACCACGGCCGCGATCACGCCGGGGCTTGCGCCGCGGCTCTCGTCGAACGGCGCGGCGCCGTCCGGCGCTCCGGAGCCGATCATGCTGGAACTGGTCGACGAGGCCGGTAACACCATCGGTACGGCGGAGAAGCTCGCCGCCCACCAGGCGCCGGGACAGCTGCACCGGGCGTTCTCGGTGTTCCTCTTCGACGAGGAGGGCCGGCTGCTGCTCCAGCGCCGGGCGCTCGGCAAGTACCACTCCCCCGGTGTCTGGTCGAACACCTGCTGCGGCCACCCCTACCCGGGCGAGGCGCCGTTCGCGGCGGCCGCCCGGCGCACCTTCGAGGAGCTGGGGGTCTCCCCGACCCTGATGGGCGAGGCCGGGACGGTCCGCTACAACCACCCGGACCCGGCCTCGGGCCTGGTGGAGCAGGAGTTCAACCACCTCTTCGTCGGCCTGGTGCAGGGCACCCCGCGCCCCGACCCCGAGGAGATCGGGGACTACGCCTTCGTCACCCCGGACGAGCTGGCCGAGCGGCACGCGGCCGCGCCGTTCTCCGCCTGGTTCATGACGGTGCTCGACGCGGCGCGTCCGGCGATCAGGGAGCTGACGGGTCCGGCCGGGGGCTGGTGACCCGGCCGTCCGGCGCTCCCGGCCCCGGTGCCATCGGGGCCAGGGGCAGCGCCGCCCAGATGATCTTTCCGCCGCTCGCGGTGTGCTCGACGTCGCAGGCGCCGCCGGACTCCAGGGCGATCTCCTTGACCAGGAGCAGCCCCCGGCCGCCGGTCCGGCCGTGGTCGGCCTCCAGGGCCTTGGGCCGGTAGGGGTGGTTGTCCTCGACGGCCACCCGGATCCACTCCGGTCCGATCGCCACCTCGACCGCTATCTCCGGGGAGAGCAGCGCCGCGTGCCGCACGGCGTTCGTCACCAGCTCGGAGACGATCAGCAGCAGACCCTGCCGGACGTCCTCGTGGACCGGAACCCCCTGGCGGGCCAGCAGGTCGCGTACCGCGTGCCGGGCCTGGGGGACGGAGACGTCGACGGCGGGCGCCGTGAAGCGCCAGACTCCCTCGTAGGACAGGGGCCGGGCGGGGACGCCTCCGCGGGTCTCCATGGTCCGGCTCCCACCCTCGTGCTCGATTCTCGCCACGCTTCGAGTCTTGGCAATCCGGAGGGGCATCCCGACCTACTGACCAGAAGTCGATACCAATAGGCCACCTTCTGATCGGCGGCGCGTGTCCGCTTCAGGTGTTCGACTGATCCTGCGCGTTTCCTTCGGACGCCTTGTCCGACGAAACGACCGGTTCGGCGGGGTCCGGGGTGACCATCCCGACGATACGGCGCCCGCCCACGCCCATCGCGACGAGCCCGAGGCCGTCGAAGAGCAGCGCCAGGGAGAAGAAGACCCCGAGGACGTAGCGACTGCTGCTCGGCCAGTCGAAGAGCACCAGGAGGCCCAGGAGCAGCCCGAAGGCGCCCTGGAGGAGCGTCCAGCCGAACTGCGGGCCGCGCACCACCACGCTGCCGACCAGCCGGAAGAGGCCGCCGGTGAGGAAGAGCAGGGCGGCGAACATCGTCAGCGCCTCGGCGGAGCCCTCCGGGTGGCGGATCACCACCACCCCGGCCGCGATGTTCAGCGCCGCGACCACCGCCGCGAGCCAGAAGTGGCCGGTGCCCCGGGACTGCACCGCCTGGAGCAGCCCCACGAAGCCGCCGGCCAGCAGCAGCCAGCCGAAGAGGAGCATCGAGGTGAGGGTGGCCAGCCCCGTGTAGACCAGGCCGACGATCCCGCAGATCACCAGCACCGCGCCGAGCGCGGCGAGCCGGCCGAAGCTCCGGCCGAGCCGCCTGCCCTCGCGGGCCATCTCCCGCACCGGGTCGGGGTCCTCGCCCCGGGTCCGCTCGGCCATCCGCCTGCCTCCTCGCAGCCGCCCGACGACCCCTTCCCGATCGTACGTTCGGCGCCGGTGGATAGCATCCGGCCCATGGAGACCGCGGAACCCCAGCTCGCCGACAGCGTCACCGACGGCATCGCCACCCTCGTCATCAGCAACCCCGCCAAGCGGAACGCGATGACGGCCGGGATGTGGCGCGCCCTGCCCGCCGTGCTCGACCGGCTCGCCGCCGACCCGGCGGTCCGGGTGCTGGTGCTGACCGGCGCGGGCGACACCTTCTGCGCCGGCGCCGACATCGCGGCGCTGCGCGAGCCCGGCGACGAGCAGCAGGGCCTCGCCGTGCGCGCCGAGGAGGCGCTCGCCGCCTTCCCCAAGCCGACCCTGGCCGCCGTGCGCGGCTACTGCGTGGGCGGCGGCAGCCAGCTCGCCGCCGCCTGCGACCTGCGCTTCGCCGCCGAGGACGCCCGCTTCGGGATCACCCCGGCGAAGCTCGGCATCGTCTACCCCTCCTCCTCCACCCGGCGGCTCACCGCCCTCGTCGGCCCGGCCACCGCCAAGTACCTGCTGTTCTCCGGCGAACTGATCGACGCCGAACGGGCGCTGCGGACCGGCCTGGTGGACGAGACGCACCCGGCGGACGGGCTGGGGAAGCGGGTGGCGGAGTTCGGCCGGATCCTCGCCTCCCGCTCGCTGCTCACCCAGGCGGCGGCCAAGGAGTACGCGGACGGGCGGCGGGACCGGGACGCGTACTGGGCGGAGCGGGCGCGCGGCAGCGGCGACACGGCGGAGGGCGTCGCCGCCTTCCTGGAGCGCCGCCCGCCCCGCTTCACGTACGGCCTCTGAGGCTCAGCCCGGGTCGGCCGCCGACTGCCCGCGCCAGTGGGCGACGAGGTGCGCGGGGGCCTTCTCCGGCGAGCCCGCGTCGTACGGGGGCCGCGGGTCGTACTCGGTGAGGAGCTGGACCGTCATGGCGGCGTCGTCCCCGGCGATCCGGCCGAGCAGGTGCAGGCCCATGTCGATGCCGGAGGAGACCCCGGCGGCCGTCACGTACTTGCCGTCGAAGACGACCCGCTCGGCGGTGGGTTCGGCGCCCAGCGCGCGCAGTTCCTCGCGGGCCAGCCAGTGGGTGGTGGCGCGGCGGCCGTCGAGCAGTCCGGCGGCGGCGAGGAGCAGCGCGCCGGTGCAGACGGAGGTGGTCCAGGTGCTGGTGGCGTCGGCGGTGCGCAGCCACGCCCGGATCTCCGGGTCGTGCATGGCCCGCCGGGTCTCCGGGCCGCCGGGGACGAGGACGACGTCCGGGCGCGGCACGTCGGCGAGCGCCCTGTCGGCGACGAGGGCGAGGCTGCCCTGGTCGTTGCGGACCGGGCCGGCCGTCTTGGCGACGAGGACGGTCTCGGCGCCCGGGAGGCGGGAGAGGATCTCGTACGGGCCGACGGCGTCGAGCGAGGTGAAGCCCTCGTAGAGCAGGACGGCGATCTGCATGGCGGGTCCCTTTCAGCGGGTGACGGGTGCGTGGAAGCGGCGGCGGTAGTCGGCCGGGGCGGTGCCGAGGGCCTTGGTGAAGGCGCGGCGCATCGCCTCGGGGGTGCCGTAGCCGGCCGCGCGGGAGACCTCCTCGACGCCGTGCGCGGTCTCCTCCAGGAGCCGGCGGGCGTGTTCGAGGCGGATCAGGTCGACGTACCGGCCCGGGGTGGTGCCGGTCTCGGCGTGGAAGGCGCGGGCGAAGTGGCGGGGCGAGAGCCGGGCGCGGGCGGCGAGCCGCTCCACCGACAGGTCCTCGTCCGGGTGGTCGGCGATCCACGCCTGGAGTTCCCGCAGCGGTTCGCGGCGGGCGGTCTGGGCGGCCAGCTGGGCGCTGAACTGGGCCTGGTTGCCCGGCCGGCGCAGGAAGACGACGAGCAGCCGGGCGATGGCGAGGGCCGCCTCCCGGCCGAGGTCCTCCTCCACCAGCGCGAGCGCCAGGTCGATGCCGGCGGTGACCCCGGCGGAGGTGGCGATCCGGCCGTCCCGGACGAAGATCGGGTCCGGGTCCACCTCGACCTCGGGGTGGCGGCGGGCCAGGTGCTCGCAGACCATCCAGTGGGTGGTGGCCCGGTGGCCGTCGAGGAGCCCGGCCTCGGCGAGCCGGAGCGCCCCGGTGCAGACGGAGACCAGCCGCTCGGCGCGCGGGCCGTGCGCGCGCAGCCAGTCGACCAGGGCCGGGTCGGCGCTCCGGGTGCCCTGGCCGCCGGGAACGAGGAGGGTGTGCGGCGGGCCGTCGGCGACGGCCCCGGCCAGGTCGGTGTCGGGGAGGATCCGCAGGCCGCTGTCGGTGCGGACCGGACCGCCGTCGAGGGAGGCGGTGCGGAGCGGGTACGGCGCCCGTTCGGCGCCCGACGCCCAGGCGGCGGCGTGGAACACCTCGGTGGGCCCGGTGACGTCGAGGCTCTGCACGCCGTCGAAGAGGACGACGAGGACGGGGCGCTGCTGCATGCCCCCATCCTTCGGGCCGGGCGGACGCGTCCGCAAGGACGCCGACCCCACCTTTCCTGCCATCCGGCGCCCGGCCGTTCCTTCCGTACCAAGCAGTCGGTTAGGTTCTGGGCATGACGAGCTCACTGCCGCCGCGGGCCGGGCGCCGCTGCCACCACACCCTCAACCCGCTCCACTCCACGCTGTACTTCTCCCCCGACCTGGACCGGGAGTTCACCGCGCTCGGCCTCGCCGACGCGGCCGCCGTCCGGATCGCCGCCCGCAGCGCCCCGCTCGGCGCCGTCGGCCCCGGCACCGTCGCCGCCGCCTTCTACAACTACGACCACGCCCTGCTCGCCCGGCACCTGCCGGCCGTCTGGGAGACCGTCTCCCCCGCCGCCGCGCTCGGCGCCCGGCTGCGGGCCGCCGACGCCACGCTGCGCCGGCTGCTCGGCGAGGAGGCCGTGGCCTCCCCCGAGATGGCCGAGGCCGCCGCGCTCGCGCTGCGGGCCGTCGAGGCGTGCTCCCGGCCCGCCCGGCCGCTGTACTCCGCCAACGCCGACCTGCCGGTCCCCGAGGAGCCGCACCTCGCCTACTGGCACGCGGCGGCCCTGCTGCGCGAGCACCGGGGCGACGGCCACCTCGCCGCGCTCCTCACCCTCGGGCTCGACCCGCTGGAGGCGCTGATCACCCACACCGCCACCGGCAAGGGCATGAACTCGGCCTGGATCCTGGAGACCCGGGGCTGGAGCCGGGACGACTGGGAGGCCGGCCGGGAGCGGCTGCGCGGGCGCGGGCTGCTGGACGCCGGGGGCGAGCTGACGGAGGAGGGCGCCCGGCTGCGGGAGGAGCTGGAGGAGGTCACGGACCGCCTGGACGCCGCCCCGTACGAGCACCTGGGCGCGGCCGGCGTGGAGCGGCTGACCGAACTGGGCCGGGGCTTCCTGGTCACGGCCGCCGGGGCGGGCGCCTTCCCCCCGCACCTGATGGGGAAGAACTGACCGCCCACCCCCTTCCCGGGCCCTGATCCGGCCCGGTCCCGGCGCGCTTCCGGCGCGCGGGACCGGGCCGGTCGCCGCGTCCGGGTGGCGGACGCGGCAGAATGCACGGGCAAGCCAGCGGCACGAGAAGGCGGGTCGGGACAGCGTGACGACGTCCATCGAAGCAAGGATCGCCGAGGAACTCGGTGTACGGGAACGACAGGTGAAGGCCGCGGTCGAGCTGCTCGACGGCGGTTCGACCGTGCCGTTCATCGCGCGCTACCGCAAGGAAGCGACCGAGACGCTCGACGACGCGCAGCTGCGCACGCTGGAGGAGCGGCTGCGGTACCTGCGGGAGCTGGAGGACCGGCGCACCGCCGTCCTCGAATCGGTGCGCGAGCAGGGCAGGCTCACCGAGGAGCTGGAGGCGCGGATCCTGGCCGCCGACACCAAGGCGCGGCTGGAGGACATCTACCTGCCGTTCAAGCCGAAGCGGCGGACCAAGGCGCAGATCGCCCGCGAGGCGGGGCTCGCGCCGCTCGCGGAGGCGCTGCTGGCCGACCCGTCGGTGGAGCCGGCGGCGGCCGCCGCCGGCTTCGTGGACGCGGAGAGGGGCGTCGCGGACGCGGCGGCCGCCCTGGAGGGCGCGCGGGCCGTCCTGACCGAGAAGTTCTCCGAGGACGCCGACCTGATCGGCGAACTGCGGGAGCGGATGTGGGGCCGGGGCCGGCTCGTGGCGAAGGTCCGCGAGGGCAAGGAGGAGGAGGGCGCCAAGTTCGCCGACTACTTCGACTTCACCGAGCCGTTCACCGCCCTGCCCTCGCACCGGATCCTCGCGATGCTGCGCGGCGAGAAGGAGGACGTGCTCTCCCTGGACCTGGAGCCGGAGGAGCCGTCCGACGGGCCGTCCTCGTACGAGCCGCTCGTCGCGGGGCGCTTCGGCATCGCGGACCGGGGCCGTCCCGGCGACAAGTGGCTCCGGGACACGGTCCGCTGGGCCTGGCGCACCCGCATCCTGGTGCACCTCGGGATCGACCTGCGGCTGCGGCTGCGGACGGCCGCCGAGGACGAGGCGGTGCGGGTCTTCGCGGCGAACCTGCGGGACCTGCTGCTGGCCGCCCCGGCGGGCACCCGGGCGACGCTGGGCCTCGACCCCGGTTTCCGTACCGGCGTGAAGGTCGCGGTGGTCGACGCCACCGGCAAGGTGGTGGCCACCGACACGATCCACCCGCACGTCCCCGCCAACCGCTGGGACCAGGCGCTGGACCGGCTGGCGCGGCTCGCGAAGGAGCACGCGGTGGACCTGGTCGCGATCGGCAACGGCACGGCCTCCCGCGAGACCGACAAGCTCGCCGCCGAACTCCTGGCCAAGCACCCTGAGTTGGGGCTGACCAAGGTGATGGTCTCGGAGGCGGGCGCCTCCGTGTACTCGGCGTCGGCCTTCGCCTCGCAGGAACTCCCTGACCTGGACGTGTCGTTGCGCGGGGCCGTGTCGATCGCCCGGCGGCTCCAGGACCCGCTGGCCGAGCTGGTGAAGATCGACCCGAAGTCGATCGGCGTCGGCCAGTACCAGCACGACCTGTCCGAGACGAAGCTCTCGCGGTCGCTCGACGCGGTCGTCGAGGACTGTGTGAACGGTGTCGGCGTGGACGTCAACACCGCCTCGGCGCGGCTGCTTTCGCGGGTCTCCGGGATCAGCGCGGGCCTCGCCGAGAACATCGTGGCGCACCGTGACGCGCACGGCCCCTTCCGGTCCCGCAAGGCGCTCAAGGACGTGTCCCGGCTGGGCCCGAAGGCGTACGAGCAGTGCGCGGGCTTCCTGCGGATCCGGGGCGGCGAGGACCCGCTGGACTCCTCGGCGGTGCACCCGGAGGCGTACCCGGTGGTGCGGCGGATGGCGAAGACGACCGGCGGCGAGGTCGCCGCGCTGATCGGCGACACCGGCACCCTGCGGTCGCTGCGGCCGGCCGACTTCGTGGACGACTCCTTCGGTCTGCCCACGGTCACCGACATCCTGCGCGAGCTGGAGAAGCCGGGCCGCGACCCGCGACCGGCGTTCCGGACGGCCACCTTCAAGGAGGGCGTCGAGAAGATCGGCGACCTGCTGGCGGGGATGGTCCTGGAGGGCGTGGTGACGAACGTGGCGGCCTTCGGGGCGTTCGTGGACGTCGGTGTGCACCAGGACGGTCTGGTGCACGTCTCCGCCCTGTCGAAGACCTTCGTCAAGGACCCGCGCGACGTGGTGAAGCCGGGCGACGTGGTGAAGGTGAAGGTGCTGGACGTCGACGTGCCGAGGAAGCGGATCTCGCTGACGCTGCGGCTGGACGACGAGGCGGCGGCCGAGGGCGGCGCGCCGAAGCGGGAGCGCGGCGGGCGTCCGCCGCAGCAGCGCCAGGGCCGGGACCGCGACCGGAACCAGCCGCAGGGCCAGGGGCAGGGGCAGGGCCGCGGTGGGCAGGGCCGGGGCGGTCAGGGCGGCGGCCGGGACCGCGACCGGGGTACGGCCCCGGCGCCGGCCAACTCCGCCATGGCCGACGCGCTGCGCAAGGCCGGTCTGCTCGGCGAGGGCGGCCGCAAGCGCCGCTGAGCCCCGCACGCGCCCGCGCCCCGCACCCCGTCTCCTCGGGGTGCGGGGCGCGGGCGTACCGGCTCAGGGCAGGAAGCGCAGGGCCCAGTCGGCGCGGTGGGCGGTGGCGAGGTCCTCGTCCTCGGTGAGGGGGCGCAGGACCCGCTCGGCGGTCGCGGGGTCGGCCTGCACCAGGTCGACGATCTCGGCCGCCAGGCCGTCCTGGTCGTCGCCGAGGTCGGCGGCCGAGGCGCGGACCAGGACCGGCAGCGTCTCCGTGCCGCCGATGCCGGCGACGACGCCGCCGAGGAGTTCGCGGGCGTAGCCGTTGCGCTCGGCGACCGCCCGGTCCAGCTCGGACTCCAGGCGCGGCAGCAGCGCCCGGTCGCCGCCCGCCGCGACGGCGTCGGCGAGGTCGATGGTGGCGTCGACGTCCGCGTCGAGGTCGTCGAGCATCGCGAGGAGCCGGGTGAGGGAGTCGTCGGTCATGGTGCCTCCTGGAATGCGCCGTCCACGAGGACGGGGACGACGGCCGACGCGTCGGTCTCGGCGGCCACCTCCACGTCCCGCCGACAGCCGTACGCGTACAGTTCACGGCCCGAGTCGCAGCCGTGCAGGGCGGCGGCCGGGTCGTCGGTGGCGTCCCACAGCGTGGCCGCCGCGGTCGCCTCGGGGGTCAGGGAGCGGCCGCCGGCCGCGCGCAGGGCGGCGAGGACCGCGCCCGCGCCGAGCAGGTCCTCCAGGGCGGGGCGCAGGGAGCCGTCCGGCCACCGCTCCCCGGCGGCGACGACGGCGAGCGGCCGTTCGGCCGCGCCGTGTCCGCGCTCCGCGAGGAAGCGGGCGACGGCCGTGGCGTTGCGCAGCGAGGCGGCGATCACGGTCACGCCGCCGTCGGCGGCCTCGGCGGCGATGGTGGAGCCGTTCGGGGAGGGCAGGACGAGCCGGGGCGGGGCGGGGGCGGCGCGCAGGGCGGCCGGGGAGAGCGACCAGGGGTGCTCCCCGGTGGCCGCGCGGCGGCCGACGGCGAGGACGGCGTCCCGCTCCCGGGCGTACGCGGCGGCGGTTTCGTCCCGCCACCGGTAGGGGTACACGGCGGTGCCGCGCTCCACGGCCACGCCGACGGCGGTGGTGAAGGAGAGCACGTCGACGACGACCACGCAGGCGGCGCCGGGGGCGAGGGCCCGCGCCTCCACCGGGCCCCAGCCGAAGGAGACGCCCATCAGTGCTCGGTGGCCTTGCCGTCGGCGACCTCGACGCGGCGGTCGACGCGGACCGCGTCGAGCATCCGGCGGTCGTGGGTGACCAGCAGCAGGGTGCCCTCGTAGGTGTCGAGGGCGGACTCCAGCTGTTCGATGGCGGGCAGGTCAAGGTGGTTGGTCGGCTCGTCGAGGACCAGCAGGTTGACGCCCCGGCCCTGGAGGAGGGCGAGGGCGGCGCGGGTGCGCTCGCCGGGCGAGAGGGTGGTGGCGGGGCGCAGGACGTGGTCGGCCTTGAGGCCGAACTTGGCGAGCAGGGTGCGCACCTCGGCCGGTTCGGTCTCGGGGACGGCCGCGCAGAAGGCGTCGAGGAGGGTCTCGGTGCCGTGGAAGAGGCGGCGGGCCTGGTCGACCTCGCCGACGACGACGCCGGGGCCGAGGGCGGCGTGGCCGGAGTCGAGCGGGAGGCGGCCGAGGAGGGCGGCGAGCAGGGTGGACTTCCCGGCGCCGTTGGCCCCGGTGATCGCGACCCGGTCGGCCCAGTCGATCTGGAGGGAGACCGGTCCGAAGGAAAAGTCGCCGCGCCGCACCTCGGCGTCGCGGAGGGTGGCGACGACCGCGCCGGAGCGGGGCGCGGCGGCGATCTCCATCCGCAGCTCCCACTCCTTGCGGGGCTCCTCGACGACGTCCAGGCGCTCGATCATGCGCTGGGTCTGGCGGGCCTTGGCGGCCTGCTTCTCGCTGGACTCGCCGCGCAGCTTGCGGCCGATCTTGTCGTTGTCGGTGGCCTTGCGGCGGGCGTTGCGGACGCCCTTGTCCATCCAGTTGCGCTGCATGAGCGCGCGGCCTTCGAGGGCGGACTTCTTGTCGGCGTACTCCTCGTACTCCTCGCGGGCGTGCCGGCGGGCGGTGGCGCGCTCCTCCAGGTAGGCGTCGTAGCCGCCGCCGTAGAGGGTGATCCGCTGCTGGGCCAGGTCGAGTTCGAGGACCTTGGTGACGGTGCGGGTGAGGAACTCGCGGTCGTGGCTGACGACGACGGTGCCGGCCCGCAGCCCCTTCACGAAGGACTCCAGGCGCTCCAGGCCGTCGAGGTCGAGGTCGTTGGTGGGTTCGTCGAGGAGGAAGACGTCGTAGCGGGAGAGGAGCAGCGAGGCGAGGCCGGCGCGGGCGGCCTGGCCGCCGGAGAGGGCGGTCATCGGCAGGTCGAGGCCGACGGTGAGGCCGAGGGAGGCGACGACCTCCTCGGCGCGCTCGTCGAGGTCGGCGCCGCCGAGGTCGAGCCAGCGCTCCAGGGTGGTGGCGTACGCATCGTCGGCGCCGGGCGCGCCGTCGACCAGGCCCTGGGTGGCCTCGTCCATCGCGGTCTGCGCGGCGGCGACGCCGGTGCGGCGGGCCAGGAACTCGCGGACGGTCTCGCCCGCGCGGCGCTCGGGCTCCTGCGGCAGGTGGCCGACGGTCGCGGTCGGCGGGGAGAGGCGCACCTCGCCGTCCTCGGGCGTGTCCAGGCCGGCGAGGAGGCGCAGGAGGCTGGACTTGCCGGCGCCGTTGACGCCGACGAGGCCGATGACGTCGCCGGGGGCGACGACGAGGTCGAGGCCGGCGAAGAGGGTGCGTTCGCCGTGGCCGGCGGCGAGGTCCTTGGCGACGAGTGTGGCAGTCATCAGGACACGCATCCTACGGGGGCCGGCGGGGGGTTCAGCAGTCGGGCGCGGGGGCGGCGGGGGCGAGGGCGTAGGGGGCGCGGGGGTCGAGGAGGAGGGGGACCAGGCGGCGGCCGGGCTGGTCGAGGGGGACGAGCGCGCCGCCGTCGGGGGCGGGGCGGGCGGTGACGCCGTGCAGGGCGAGGGCGTCGCGGATCCGCGCGTACGCGGCGGGGCCGAGGCGGTAGCCGCAGGGCGGGTCGGCGAGGGTGTCGTCGGGGGCGGCCGGGTCGTCGTCGGTGCCGCCGCCGAGGTGGAGCGGGCCGGGGAAGGGGGCGGTGGGGCGGGTGGCGGCGGTGAGCGGGCCGGAGCGTTCGGCGGTGTAGGAGAGGACGGCGGCGACGGTGGTGAGGTGGGTGGCGACGCGGCGGCGCCGGTCGAGGGCGGGGTCGCGTTCCCCGGCGGGGTCGAGCGGATCCTCGCGGGTCTCGGCGAGGAGGGAGACCGCGCCCTTGAGGGCGGCCGTGTTGCGCAGGATGCGTTCCTGGCCGTCACCGGCGACCCGGCGGGCGGGGCGGCCGGTCAGCGGGTCGGTCCAGACGCCGTAGACGCCGTGGGTGCGGCCGGCGAGGGCGGCGGCGGGGCGGACGTGGGCGTCGGAGAGGCGGCGGGACTCGGCCCGGATCCGGGGGTCGGCGGCGGGGGTGCGCGGCCAGAGGGTGAGCAGGTCCTTGTCGTAGAAGCGGGGGGTGGCGCCGTACTCGTGGAGGTCGAGGACGAGGTCGGGGCGCCGGTCGCGCAGGAGGGCGGCGAGGGTGCGGGCCTCGGTGGTGCGCAGGGCGAGGTGGTCGCGGTTGACGTCGATGCCGGCGGCGTTGCCCCGGGTGCCGGCGGCGCGGCCGTCGGGGTTGGCGTCGGGGACGACGAGGACGGTGGTGCGGGCGAGGAGGCGCAGGGTGGCGGGGTCGCGGGTGAGGGCGAGGTTCCGGACGGTGCCGAGGCAGGCTTCGCGGCCGGCGGGTTCGTCGCCGTGCTGGGAGCAGACGAGGAGGACGGTGACGTCGCCCCGGGCGGGGCCGAGGGCGGCGAGCCGCAGCGGGCGGCCCTGGTCGGTGGTGGCGAGGGTGGTGACGGTGAGCCGGTCGCCCGCGGCGGCGTCGACGGCGGCGAGGAAGTCGCGTTCCTCCTCCTCGCCGGTCCAGTGGGCGCCGTCGCCGCGCTCGAAGCCGGTGCGGGGCGGTGCGGGGCGGGGCTCGGGGCCGGCGGCCTTCGCGGGGAGGGCGAGGAGGGGCAGCAGGGCGGTTCCGGCGGCGAGGGCCAGGACGCGGCGTGCGGCGCGCGGTCGCTTCGGCATGGGCGGAAGGTACTCGCCGTGCCGGGTGGGGCGGAAGACCTCGTACGGGGAACGGGTGAATCGTGCTTCGTGTCGGCCGAATGGCGATCGTGTGACGGAAGGCGCCCTTTACGTGACCCTGCGTCGCGTGGTTCATAGAGTCCGGAACTAAGGACCGACGCCCACCCACGCGTCTTACGCCTCTTCTGACTTGGGGAGCATCCGTGCACCGCAGAATCATCGTTCCGAGTGCCTTCGCGGCCACTCTGCTGCTGGCGATCCCGGCATCGGCGGCCGACTACGTCCCGGGCGCGCCGGGCATCGGCGACTCCTACTACCCGGCGAGCGGGAACGGCGGCTACGACGTCTCGCACTACGACCTGCGGCTGCGCTACCAGCCGGCGACGGACCTGCTCGAAGGCACCGCGACGATCCTGGCGACGACGACGCAGAACCTCTCCCGGTTCAATCTGGACCTGGGGCTGAAGGTGTCGGAGGTGCGGGTCGACGGGCGGATCGCGCGGTTCGCGGCGACCGGGGAGCACGAGCTGGAGGTGACGCCCGCCGCGCCGCTGCCGAAGGACAGGCGGGTGACGGTGGTGGTCCGGTACGCGGGCAAGCCGTCGGAGTTCAAGGTCGGCGGCTGGTCGGCCTGGCACCGCACGCCGGACGGCGGGGTGGCGGCGCAGGAGCCGGACGCGGCCGCCTGGTGGTTCCCGTCCAACGACCATCCGCGCGACAAGGCCACCTTCGACGTGTCGGTGCAGGTGCCGAACGGCACCCAGGCGATCAGCAACGGCGTGCTCCAGTCGCAGACGTCGGTGGCGGGCTGGACCCGCTTCAACTGGCGCTCGAACAAGCCGCAGGCGCCGTACCTGGCGACGCTGGCGGTCGGGAAGTTCGACATCACGACGGACCGGACGGCGAACGGGCTGCCCGTCCTCAACGCGTACAGCAAGGACCTGGGCGACAACGACGGCGCGGCGCGGGCGTCGATCGAGCGGACCGCCGAGGTGGCGGAGTGGCTGGAGGGCCTCTTCGGCCCGTACCCGTTCAACGCGCTGGGCGGCTACGTGCCGAACGTGACCAGCGGGTACGCGCTGGAGACGCAGACCCGGCCGTTCTACAGCCCGCGCCAGTTCGCGAACGGGGCGAACGTGTCGGTGGTCGTGCACGAGCTGGCGCACCAGTGGTACGGCGACAGCGTCTCGGTGCGCGACTGGAAGGACATCTGGATCAACGAGGGCTTCGCCCGCTACAGCCAGTGGCTGTGGTCGGAGAAGGAGGGCGAGGGCACCGCGCAGGAGCTGGCGGACTACGTGTACGCGATCCGCACGGCCGAGGACCCGTTCTGGACGGTGCGGCCGGGTGACCCGGGGCCGGACGACCAGTTCCACATCGCGGTGTACGACCGGGGCGCGCTGGCGCTCCAGGCGCTGCGGGTCGAGATCGGCGACGAGGACTTCTTCGCGATCCTGAAGGGCTGGCCGCAGCGGTTCGCGCACGGCAACGCGCGGGTCGCGGACTTCGTGCGGTACGCGGAGCAGGTCTCCGGCAAGCCGCTGGCGGCGCTCTTCGACACCTGGCTGTACCAGCCGGTGAAGCCGGCCGCGGCGCCGTCCCCGGCCGCCGCGTCCGCCACCGCCGCCGCCCCGGCCCGGTCGGCGGGGAAGCCGGTGCCGCCGAAGTCGTGGAAGAAGATCGCGGCGACCGACACGGTGCACGAGCGCGACGGCCACTGAGCCGTCCGTCCCCGGAAAAATGGGGGGCCGTCCGTCAGCGCGGGGCGCGGCGGGCGGCCTTCCGGGCTTCGCGGGCGAGCGGCAGGTAGCGCAGCCGCTCGGGCAGGACGGGGACGACGAGGCGGAGGGCGCGGGCGAGGCGGCGCAGCCGGCGCTCCTGCTCCGGTGTCCACTCCAGGCCGAGGGCGGCGCGGGCGTCCGGCGGCATCAGGCCGGTGGTGAGGAAGGCGCGGGCCTTCTGGAAGGGCCGGCGCAGCAGCGGCCACAGGGGGCGCAGGGCGAGCCGCAGCAGCAGCGGTCCCCGGTCGGGGGCGGGCACGGGGGCGTCCGGGTCGAGGAGTTCGCGGACGACGTCGTTCGCCTCCAGCTCCTCGGCGAGGACCTTGCGGTAGTAGGGCCAGAACTCCTCGACGGTCTGCGGCATGTCCCGGTCGTGGATGCCGAGTATCCGGCCGACCTGGAGCCATTCGGCGTAGAGGCGGCGGTCCTGGGCCTCGGTGAGGGGCCGGTGGAGCAGGGCGAGGCCGTGGCGGTAGACGGGGTAGCCGGTGGCGTGGACCCAGGCGTAGTGGGCCGGGGTGAGCGCGTGGTAGCGGCGGCCGTGGGCGTCGGTGCCCTGGATGTCGCGGTGCAGGCGGCGCAGTCGGCGGCCCTCGGCGGCGGCCTCGTCGCCGCCGTACACCCAGAGCTGGACGGAGCGCAGTGAGCGCTCGCCCCGGCCCCAGGGGTCGGTGCGGAAGACGGAGTGCTCGTCGACGCCGGCGCCGATGGCGGGGCGGGCGACCTGCATGGTGAGGGCGGCGGGGAGCATCAGCAGGGCGCGCACGTCGCCGGCGACGCTCCACAGGACGCCGCCGACGGGCGGCGGCAGGGGTTCGTCGTGTCCCCCCGCGGCGGTACGGGCTCCGCCGTCCGTTCCGGTCGCGGTCCCGGTCTCGTTCCCGGTGGTCATGCGGGCCCCTGTCTTTCGCCTGTCTCCCGCCTCGGCGGGCGTTCCTCCAGCGTACGGAGGGCGGGTGCGGACGGACGACGCCGGGGCCGGTCGCGGGGCGGGTGCCCCGGGACCGGCCCCGGCGTCAGAGGTGCGGTGCGGTCGTGCGGTGTCAGGCGCGGTCGGCGCCGACCGGCTCGCCGACGATGCGGCCGGCGAGGGCGTGGGCCCAGGCGTCGACGTCGGCGTTGAGCTCGCGCTCGGCGGCCTCGCGCTCGGCGGTGATCTTCGCGGTGCCCTCGGCGAGGATGCCGTCGCGCTCGGCCTGGCCCTCGGCACGGGCGGCGGCGATGGCGGCGGAGCCCTCCTCGACGGCCTTGGAGCGGATGCGGGCGGCCTCGTGGCGGGCCTCGGCGAGCTCGGCCTCGTACTGGGCGCGGATGTCGGCGGCCTCGGCGCGGAGGTCGTCGGCGCGGCCGGTGGCGCCCTCGGTGGCGTCCTCGCGCTCGTCGAGCGTGCGCTTGATCTTCGGCAGGATCACCTTGGCCATGAAGAAGAAGGTGAGGAAGAACACGACGAAACCGAGGATGAGCTCGGCCCAGACGGGGTTGAGCGGACCGAGGTCCATGTTGAAGATCTTCGAGTTCGCGAGGGTCATGCCGCGCATCCTACCTGCTTCCGGGAGCGGCGAATCGTACACCCCCACGAGAGTTGGCGTGCCCGTACGACGCGGTCCGGATTCCCGCCATCCAGAGGCTACCGGAAGGTAACCGCGGCTGATTGGATGTGCCGCGCCGAGCACGACCCCCCACCCATCCCACGGGAGTCCACGTGTCCCTCAGCACGCTCCGCCGCGCCTCCGCCACCGCCGTGTCGCTCGCCCTCGCGGCGACGGCCCTGGCCACGACCGCGACCGCCGCCACGGCCGCACCGGCGGCGCAGACGCCCCGCCTGAAGGTGCTCACCTACAACACGTTCCTGTTCTCGAAGACCCTGTACCCGAACTGGGGGCAGGACCACCGGGCCCGTGCGATCCCGGCCGCGTCCTTCTTCCAGGGCCAGGACGTGGTGGTGCTCCAGGAGGCGTTCGACAACTCCTCCTCCGACGCGCTCAAGGCGAACGCCGCCGCGGCCTACCCGTACCAGACCCCGGTCGTCGGCCGCTCCCGTTCCGGCTGGGACGCCACCGGCGGCTCCTACTCGGCCACCACTCCCGAGGACGGCGGGGTGACGATCCTCAGCAAGTGGCCGGTCGTCCGCAAGGAGCAGTACGTCTACAAGGACGCGTGCGGCTCCGACTGGTACTCCAACAAGGGCTTCGCCTACGCGGTGCTCGACGTGAACGGCGCCCGCGTGCACGTCGTCGGCACCCACACCCAGTCCACCGACCCGGGCTGCTCGGCGGGCCAGGCGGCCCAGGCGCGCAGCCGCCAGTTCAAGGCGCTGGACGCCTTCCTCGACGCCAAGGCCATCCCGGCCGGCGAGCAGGTGATCGTGGCGGGCGACATGAACGTCGACTCCCGCTCCCCCGAGTACGCCACGATGCTCGCCGACGCGGGCCTGGCGGGCGCCGACGCCCGCACCGGCCACCCGTACTCCTTCGACACCCGGCGGAACTCGATCGCGCTGGACCGGTACGCGGGCGAACCGAGCGAGGACCTCGACTACGTCTTGTACCGCTCGGGCCACGCCCGCCCGGCGAACTGGACGAACGAGGTGGTCCCGGCGGCGACCGCGCCGTGGACGGTCAGCAGCTGGGGCACCTCGTACACCTACACCGACCTCTCCGACCACTATCCGGTGACCGGCTTCTGAGCCGGTCACCCGGCGGTCAGTAGCCGGGGCCGCCGAAGAGGGTGTACGCCCAGGCGGCCACGACCGTGCCGACCATCAGCAGGACGACCCAGGAGCCGAGGCCCGTGTGCCGGGACGAGGCCCTGGGCGTCCGCGCCCGCTTCTCCCGCTTCTTCTCCTTGGCCGCCTTCGGCCGGCCCGCCCGGGAGGGGCCCCCGTCCGGGACGTCGGCCGCGGCGGCGACCTCGGCGAGCATCCGGCGGCAGACGGCGGCCAGGTCGGCGACCGGGGTCGTCAGGTCCACCACGACCTCGGTGCGGGCCGGTGCCGTCGTCCCCCCGTCGAGGAGCCGGCCGGCCCGCAGCAGGGCCTGGTCCTTGCCGCCCGTCGGGGCGAGGCTGATCCAGCGGCGCACGTGCTCGCCCCGGATCACGACGCCGCCGCCGCGCTCCCGGTAGACCGTGTGCTCCCGCCACAGGATTCCGGCCAATTCGGTGGCCTTCTCCCTGAGTTGCGCGTACATCCCACTCCCCTGTTCCCGCCCGCCGACGCGGACCGGCCGCCGACTCTAACCGCTGGCGGCCCGTCCGGGCGCCCCCGCCCCCGCGCTGCGCCCGTTACGCACCGAAGTCGTACACGGTGACCTCTGTCCCCCGCTCCACCAGCCGCTTTCTCACCAGGGGTTCCACCCGGCCCCAGGAGCCCCCGGCGAGGCCGCAGCCGATGCGGGGCATGTGGACCGAGGCGCCCAGCTCGGCGGCCTTGTCGGCGAGCAGGCCGAAGTCGTTGCCCGCCCGCTCCCGGTGCCAGCGGCGGTAGGCCGCCTCGGGCTCCGGCCAGCGGCGCGAGAGGGCGAGCACGAAGCCCTTGCCCCAGCCGCCCCGGTCGTTGCAGACGTGGGCGATGATCCGTGTCCCCCGCCCCCGCGGCGCGGTGGCGTCCCCCCGTACGTACGCGATCTCCCTCATGCCGCCACGGTAGGAGCCGGGTCTGACAACGGGGGGTGCGAGCCCCGGACGGCACCCCGCATGTCAACCAGGGTTGACGACCTTCCCTTGTCAACCTACATTGACAGCATGACCGATGCGACCGATCTCGCCGCACGCGCCGGCGACCGCGACCCCCGGGTCGGGCTGCGGGCCGTCTCCGCCCTGCGGCGACTGCTCGAACAACTGGAAGCCGTCCAGGTCCGCGGCGCACGCGCCCAGGGATGGTCGTGGCAGGAGATCGCGACCGAACTGGGCGTCAGCCGGCAGGCCGTCCACAAGAAGCACGGGAGGCAGTGATGTTCGAACGGTTCACGAAGGCCGCGCGGGCCGTGGTGAAGGGGGCGGTCGGCCACGCCGAGCGCGCGGGCGCGCCGGACGTCGGCCCCGAGCACCTCCTGCTCGCCCTCCTCGACCGCGAGGACACCCGCGGCGCGGCCGTCCTCCACCGGCTCTGCCCGCCGGACCACCGCCCCGCCCTGGCCGCGGCCCTCGCCGACGCCCGCCGCCGCGCGGGCCTCTCCCGGGCCGACACCGAGGCCCTGGCGGAGCTGGGCATCGACGTCGGCGCGATCGTCGACCGGGTCGAGGAGGCGCACGGCACCGGCGCCCTGGCCGGCGGACGCGGCCGCCCCGGCCGCCGCCCCTTCTCCCGAGAGGCGAAGGCCGTCCTGGAGAAGTCGCTCCGCGTCACCCTCGCCCGCGCCGACCGCGAGATCGGCGACGAGCACCTCCTGCTGGCCCTCACCGCCTCCGGCGGCACCGTCGCCGAGGCCCTCGCCGACCAGGGCGTGACCTACGCCTCCGTCGACGCCGCCCTCGGTGCCCCGGCCCCGTCCTGAGCGCGGGGGAGGAAGGGCCGCGCGGGTCTTTTACAGCGGTGATGAGACAGCAATACTGTTGCACCATGGAGGACGCGAGCGACGCGGGACCGGTGCCCGGATACACCGTCGACGAACTGGCCGCGCGCGCCGGGACGACGGTGCGGACCGTGCGGTTCTACGGCACCCGGGGGCTGCTGCCGCCGCCCGAGATCGGGCCCCGGCGGGTGGGGCGGTACGGGCCGGGCCACCTGGCGCGGCTCGCGCTCATCGAGGAGCTCCAGCGGCAGGGCATGACGCTCGCCGCCATCGAGCGCTACCTGGAGCAGCTGCCGCCCGAGCTCAGCGCGCAGGACCTCGCGGTGCACCGGGCGCTGGTGGCGTCCTGGGCGCCCGAGTCGGCCGAGACGATCACCCGGCGCGAGCTGGAGCGGCGCGCCGGGCGGGAGCTGGCCGACCGGGACGTCGAGCGGCTCGCCGCGATCGGCGTGCTGGAGGCGACCGGCGACCCCGAGGTGTTCCGGCTCGACGGGGCGCTGCTGCGGCTCGGGGTCGAGCTGCTCGACGTGCCGATCGACCACGAGACGATCCTCGCCTCCCGGACGGTGCTGCTCGACCACGCCCGGTCGGCCGCGCAGGAGCTGGCGCGGCTGTTCCAGGAGGAGGTGTGGAACCCGTACCGGGAGAGCGGGACGGACCCGGACCACCTGACCGCGATGAAGTCGCTCTCGGCGCACATGCAGCCGATGGTGGTCCAGGCCCTGGTCACCGCGTTTCAGCGGTCCCTCAGCGAGGAGTTGCGCTCGGCGTTCAGGAGTCCGTGAAGGTCTCGCCGCGCTCGGCCTTGGCCACCAGGAGGGCGGGCGGGTCGAAGCGCTCGCCGTACGTCTCCGCCAGTTCGCGGGCGCGGGCCACGAAGCCGGCCGGGCCGCCCTCGTAGCCGTTGACGTACTGGAGGATGCCGCCGGTCCAGGCCGGGAAGCCGATGCCCATGATGGAGCCGATGTTGGCGTCGGCGACCGAGGTCAGGACGCCCTCCTCCAGGAGGCGGACGGTGTCCAGGGCCTCCGCGAAGAGCATCCGCTCCTGCATGTCGCGGAACGGGATCTCGTACCCGGGCTTGGTGAAGTGCTCGCGCAGCCCCGGCCAGAGCTTCCCGCGCTTCCCCGACTCGTCGTAGTCGTAGAAGCCCGCGCCGCCGCTGCGGCCGGGGCGGCCGAACTCGTCGACCATGCGGTCGATGACGGCCTCGCCGGGGTGGGTGGCCCAGACGCCGCCGGACTCCTCGATCGCCCGCTTCGTCTCGTTGCGGATCTTGCGCGGGAGGGTGAGGGTCAGCTCGTCCATCAGGGAGAGGATCTTCGCCGGGTAGCCGGCCTGGGCGGCGGCCTGCTCGACGGAGGCGGGCTCGATGCCCTCGCCGACCATCGCCACGCCCTCGTTGAGGAAGTGGCCGATGACGCGGGAGGTGAAGAAGCCGCGCGAGTCGTTGACGACGATCGGCGTCTTGTTGATCTGGCGGACCAGGTCGAAGGCGCGGGCCAGGGCCTCGTCGCCGGTCCGCTCGCCCTTGATGATCTCGACCAGCGGCATCTTGTCGACCGGCGAGAAGAAGTGCAGGCCGATGAAGTCGGCCTGGCGCTCGACGCCCTCGGCGAGGACCGTGATGGGCAGGGTGGAGGTGTTGGAGCAGAGCAGCGCGTCGGGCGCGACGACGTGCTGGATCTCCTGGAAGACCTTGTGCTTGAGCGCGGTGTCCTCGAAGACCGCCTCGATGACCGCGTCGCAGCCGGCCAGCGCCTGCGGGTCGGAGGTCGCGGTGATGCGGGCGAGGAGGGCGTCGGCCTTCTCCTGGGTGGTGCGGCCCCGGGCGACGGCCTTGGCGCAGAGCTTCTCCGAGTACGCCTTGCCCTTGGCGGCGGCCTCGTCGGTGACGTCCTTGAGGACGACCTCGATGCCCGCGCGGGCGCAGGAGTAGGCGATGCCCGCGCCCATCATGCCGGCGCCGAGCACGGCGGCCTTGCGGACCTTGGACCTCTCGAACCCCTTCGGGCGGCTGGCGCCGGAGTTGACGGCCTGGAGGTCGAAGAAGAACGCCTGGATCATGTTCTTCGCGGTCTGGCCGGTGACCAGCTCGGTGAAGTACCGGGACTCGATGACGAGCGCGGTCTCGAAGTCGACCTGGGAGCCCTCGACGGCCGCCGCCATGATGTTGCGCGGGGCCGGGTAGGGGGCGCCGGCCAGCTGCTTGCGCAGGTTGGCGGGGAAGGCCGGGAGGTTGGCGGCGAACTTCGGGTTCGACGGGGTGCCGCCGGGGATGCGGTAGCCGGGGGCGTCCCAGGGCTGCGCCGACGCGGGGTGCTCGTCGATGAAGGCGATGGCCTTGGCCATCATCTCCTCGGGGGTGGCGGCCACCTCGTGGACCAGGCCGTTGTCGAGGGCGCGCCGCGGGTTGTACTGGGTGCCCTGGAGGAGGACCTTGAGGAGGGCGTCGGTGATGCCCATGAGGCGCACGGTGCGGGCGACGCCGCCCCCGCCGGGCAGCAGGCCGAGGGTGACCTCGGGCAGGCCGATCTTGGAGCCGGGGGCGTCGAGCGCGATCCGGTGGTGGGCGGCGAGCGCGATCTCGTAACCGCCGCCCAGGGCCGCGCCGTTGATCGCGGCGACGACCGGCTTGCCGAGGGTCTCGATGCGGCGCAGCGCCCGCTTCATGTCCATGGCCGCGTCGAAGATCGGCCGGGCGTGCTCGGGGCCCGCCTGGATCATGTCCTTGAGGTCGCCGCCCGCGAAGAAGGTCTTCTTCGCGGAGGTGTAGATGACGCCGCGGATCGCGTCCTTCTCCGCCTCCAGGCGGTCGGCGACGGCCGTGATGGAGGCGCGGAACGCCTGGTTCATGGTGTTGGCGGACTGGTTCGGGTCGTCGAGGACGAGGGTGACGATCCCCGTGTCGTCCTGCTCCCAGCGGATGGTGGTGCTCTCGCTCATGACTGATGCTTCTCCGGTTGAGGGGTGCGGACGGGGAGGTCAGACGCGCTCGACGACGGTGGCGATGCCCATGCCGCCGCCGACGCAGAGGGTGGCCAGGCCGTAGCGCTTGTCCTGGCGCTCCAGCTCGTCGACGAGGGTGCCGAGGATCATCGCGCCGGTGGCGCCGAGCGGGTGGCCGAGCGCGATGGCGCCGCCGTTGACGTTGACCTTGTCCAGGGAGACGCCCATGTCCTTGACGAAGCGGAGGACGACCGCGGCGAACGCCTCGTTGATCTCGACGAGGTCGATGTCGTCCATGGTGAGACCCGCCTTGGCCAGCGCCTTGCGGGTGGCCGGGGCGGGGCCGGTGAGCATGATGGTGGGCTCGGAGCCGGAGACGGCGGCCGAGACGATCCGGGCGCGCGGCGTCAGCCCGTACCGCTCGCCGACCTCCTGGGAGCCGATGGCGACGAGGGAGGCGCCGTCGACGATGCCGGAGGAGTTGCCCGCGTGGTGGACGTGGTCGATGGCCTCGACCCAGTGGTACTTCTGGAGCGCGACCGCGTCGAAGCCGCCGAGCTCGCCGATGTCCGCGAAGGACGGCTTGAGGCGGGCGAGGGAGTCGGCGGTGGTGCCGGGGCGGGGGAACTCGTCGTGGTCGA
Source organism: Streptomyces termitum (assembly GCF_014650175.1). Lineage (GTDB taxonomy): Bacteria > Actinomycetota > Actinomycetes > Streptomycetales > Streptomycetaceae > Streptomyces > Streptomyces termitum. Next base: position 259,947 of record NZ_BMUL01000004.1, on the reverse strand, counting down.
GGACGGTGAGCCCGGCCCGGTCGACGACGGGGACGAGGGCGCGGCCGAAGCGGCCCTCCTTGATGGCGGTGGCGGCCCGCTCCTGGGAGAGGGCGGCGTACTCGTCGACGTCGCGGCGGGTGAAGCCCTCGATGGTGGCGATGAGGTCGGCGCCGATGCCCTGGGGGACGAAGTTGGTCTCCAGGTTGGTCATCGGGTCGGAGAACCAGGCGCCGCCGTCGGAGGCCATCGGGACGCGGGACATGGACTCGACGCCGCCGGCGAGGACGAGGTCCTCCCAGCCCGAGCGGACCTTCATCGCGGCCATGTTGACCGCTTCGAGACCGGAGGCGCAGAAGCGGTTCTCCTGGACGCCGGCGACGGTGTCGGGCAGACCGGCGGCGATGGCGGCGATGCGGGCGATGTCGGAGCCCTGGTCGCCGACCGGGCCGACGACGCCGAGGACGATGTCGTCGACCGCGGCGGGGTCGAGGCCGGGGTTGCGCTCCTGGATCGCCCGGATGAGGCCGGTGACCAGGTCGATGGGCTTGGTGCCGTGCAGGGAGCCGTTGGCCTTGCCGCGTCCGCGCGGGGTGCGGATCGCGTCGTACACGTACGCTTCGGTGCTCACGGGAAGCCTTTCGCGGTGAGGGTGGTGCGGTGCGGGTGCGGCGGGAGGTCAGCCGAGGAGGGAGCGGCCGATGATCTCCTTCATGATCTCCGTCGTGCCGCCGTAGATGGTCTGGATGCGGCCGTCGGTGAAGGCGCGGGCCACCGGGAATTCGCTCATGTAGCCGTATCCCCCGTGCAGTTGCAGGCAGCGGTCGGTGACGCGCTTCTGGAGCTCGGTGGCCCACCACTTGGCCATGGAGGCGTTGACCGGGTCGAGGCCGAGGCCGGTGGGGTCGGCGTGCTCGGCGATGCAGCGGTCGAGGAAGGCGCGGGTGACGGCGCACTCGGTGGCCATCTCGGCGATCTCGAAGCGGACGTGCTGGAGCCGGGCCAGCGGCCGGCCGAACGCCTCGCGCTCCTTGACGTACCGGGTGGTGAGCTCCAGGACGTGCTCGGCGCCCGCGATGCCCGCGACGGCGATGGCGAGCCGCTCCTGCGCGAGGTTGGTCATCAGGTGGACGAAGGCGCCGTTCAGCTCTCCGAGGAGGTTCTCCTTGGGGACGCGGACGTCGGTGAAGAAGAGTTCGGCGGTGTCCTGGGACTTCTGGCCGATCTTGTCGAGGTTCCGGCCGCGCTCGAAGCCCTCCGCGCCGCGCTCGACGACGAGGAGGGAGAGGCCGTGGGCGCCGCCCTCGGGGGTGGTGCGGGCGACGACGACCACCAGGTCGGCGAGGATGCCGTTGGAGATGAAGGTCTTGGAGCCGTTGAGGAGCCAGTGGTCGCCCCGGTCCTCGGCGGTGGTGCGGATGCCCTGGAGGTCGGAGCCGGCGCCGGGCTCGGTCATGGCGATGGCCGTGATGAGCTCGCCGGAGCAGAAGCCGGGCAGCCAGCGGCGCTTCTGCTCGTCGGTGGCGAGCTTGGTGAGGTAGGGGCCGATGATGTCGTTGTGCAGGCCGATGGCGAGGCCGGGGGCGGCGGCCCGGGTGAACTCCTCGGCGAGCACGGAGGCGTACCGGAAGTCGGGGTTCCCGCCGCCGCCGTACTCCTCCTCGACGGCGAGGCCGAGGAGGCCCTGCCGGCCGGCGGCGCGCCACGCCTCGCGGGAGACGATGCCGTCCTTCTCCCACTGCTCGTAGTGGGGCAGCACCTCCTTCTCCAGGAAGGTGCGGACGGTGGCCCGGAATGCCTCGTGGTCCTCGGTGTAGAGCGTGCGCTTCATGTGGTCTTCGACTCCTGGGGGTGCAGGGCGGGGACGGCCCAGTCGCGGGCGACCTCGGCGGTGTCGGCGCCGGGCAGGGCGGGGCCGCGGCGGAGGGTGCCGGGGGTGGCGGAGAAGCGGGGGGCGGGCGCGGGCTGGACGAGTCCGCCGTGCTCGGCGAAGGTGGCGCGGGCCGCGAGGTGCGGGTGGCCGGGGGCCTCGCGCAGCGAGAGGACGGGGGCGACGCAGGCGTCGGTGCCCTCGAAGACCCCGGTCCACTCGGCGCGGGTGCGGGTGCGGAAGCGGGCGGCGACGGCCTCGCGCAGCTCCGGCCAGCGGGCGAGGTCGTGGCGGGCGGCGGTGGTCTCCCCGTCCAGGCCGAGGAGGCGGGCGAACGTGGCGTAGAACCGCTCCTCCAGGGCGCCGACGGCCATGTGGCCGCCGTCGGAGGTGGCGTACACGCCGTAGAAGGGGCAGCCGCCGTCGAGGAGGTTGACCCCGCGCCGGTCCTGCCAGCCGCCGGCCCCGAGCATGGTGTGGATCATGGTGGTGAGGTGGGCGGTGCCGTCCACGATGGCGGCGTCCACGACCTGGCCCTCGCCGTGCTCGCGGGCGTGCCGGAGGGCGGCGAGGACGCCGACAACGAGGTAGAGGGAGCCGCCGGCGTAGTCGCCGAGGAGGTTGGCGGGGATGCTCGGCGGGCCGTCGGGGTCGGGGCCGATCATGCCGAGGGCGCCGGTGAGGGCGATGTAGCCGATGTCGTGGCCGGCGGTGGGGGCGAGCGGGCCGTCCTGGCCCCAGCCGGTCATCCGGCCGTAGACGAGCCGGGGGTTGCGGGCGAGGCAGGCGTCGGGGCCGACGCCGAGGCGCTCGGCGACGCCGGGGCGGTACCCCTCGACGAGGACGTCGGCGCGCTCGACGAGGTCGAGGACGGCGGCCGGGCCGCCCTCGGCCTTGAGGTCCACGAGGACGGAGCGCTTGTTGCGGTTGGTGAGGTCCTGGGCGGGGTCGACGCCGAGGCCGGGGCCGCCGGGCCGGTCGACGCGGACGACGTCGGCGCCGAGGTCGGCGAGGAGCATGGCGGCGAAGGGGCCCGGTCCGATGCCGGCGAGTTCCACGACCCTGACGCCGTCGAGCGGGCCGGTCCGCTCGGTGTGCCTCGTGCTCATCGCACCCCCAGGAGTGTGTGACACCAATGATGTAACACCGAAGATGCTAGGAACGTGTTCCACTCGGCACAAGCCCCCCGGCCGAGCAAGCGCTTGGAAATTCGGCGGGGCGGCCGGGTCCGCTATCCTCCGCCGACGAACACGACACGCACGACGGAAGCGGGGCTCGATGGAGACAGGGGCGGGCGCGGGGCGGGACGCGGGAGCGCGGCCGTACGACGTGGTCCTCTACGGCGCGACCGGCTTCGTCGGCGCGCTCACCGCGGAGTACCTGGCCGGGCACGCCCCCGCCGGCTGCCGCTGGGCCCTCGCCGGGCGGTCGTACGACAGGCTGGCCGCGCTGCGCGACCGGCTCGCCGCCGGACGGCCGCACCTCGCGGAGCTGCCGCTGCTGGTCGCCGACTCCGCCGACCCGGACTCGCTGCGCGAACTCGCCGCCTCGGCGCGGGTGGTGGCGACCACCGTCGGCCCCTACGTCTGGTACGGCGAGCCCCTCGTCGCCGCCTGCGCCGAGGCGGGCACCGACTACCTCGACCTGACCGGCGAGGCCGAGTTCGTGGACCGGGTCTACGTCCGGCACGACGCCCGCGCCCGCGAGACCGGCGCCCGGATCGTGCACGCCTGCGGCTTCGACTCCGTCCCGCACGACCTGGGCGTCCTCTTCACCGTCCGGCAGCTCCCCGAGGACGTGCCGTTGCGGATCGACGGCTTCGTCCGGGCCGGCGCCGTCTTCTCCGGCGGCACCTTCGCCTCCGCCCTCACCGCCTTCGGGCGCGGCCGCCAGACGGCCGCCGCCGCCCGCGAGCGCCGGCTGCACGCGCCCCGGCTGGTCGGCCGCCGGGCCCGCGCCCCGCTCGGCGCGCCCCGCTTCAGCGCCGAGACCGGCACCTGGGCGCTGCCGCTGCCGACGCTCGACCCCCGGGTGGTGGCCCGCTCGGCCGCCGCGCTGGGCCGGTACGGCCCCGACTTCCGCTACCGCCACTACGCCTCGGTGAAGACCCTGCCGATGGCGCTCGGCGGCACGGCGGTCCTCGGCGCCACCGTCACGGCCGCCCAGCTCCCCTTCGTACGGAACTGGCTGATGGACCGTTACGCGGCGGGGTCCGGGCCCTCGGCCGAGCGGCGGGCCCGGAGCTGGTTCACCGTCCGCTTCGTCGGCGAGGGCGGCGGCCGGCGGGTCCTCACCGAGGTGTCGGGCGGCGACCCGGGCTACGACGAGACGGCCAAGATGCTCGCCGAATCGGCGCTCTGCCTCGCCCACGACCGGCTGCCGGCGACGGCGGGCCAGGTCACGACGGCGGTGGCGATGGGCGACGCCCTCACCGCCCGCCTCCGCGCGGCGGGCCTCCGCTTCCGGGTCGCCCACACGGGCTGACGGCCGGGGGCCGGGCGGCGGTCCGGGGCCGGGGCGGGCGGCGGTCCGGCCGGTGAGCCGGTCCCGGCCGGGGTCAGGAGCCGGTGGCCCAGTCGGCGAGGACGTACAGGATGGCGCAGGTCCACGCGACGGCCGAGAGCCCGGCGACGGCGAGGACGGCGGGGAGGGCGCGCCCGGCGGAGGAGCGGCGCGGCGAGGGGGTGGCCTGGTGCGTCATGGGGACCACTGTGCCGTGCGGGTCTGACAACGGCCCCCGGCGCGGGCGTTCAGCCCGCCGCGAGGGCCTCGGCGAGGGCGCGGCGGCAGAGGGAGTCGGCGCGCCGGGTGGTCTCGGGGACGCGGTAGCGCGGGGTGAGGGCGAGGGTGTGCGCGAGGGCGGTGGCGAGGGAGACCCGGTGGCCGGCGGAGACGTACACCGGTTTCACCCCGGTACGGGTCCGCAGGGCCCGGCCGACCTCCTCGCCGTCGGCGAGCAGCGGCGCGGAGTCGCCCCGCCGGGGCCCCGGTTCGGCGCCGGTGGCGGTGAAGGGCTTCTTGGCGACGCCGATCGCGGGCCGGCCGGTGAGGACGCCGAGGTGGCTGGCGAGGCCGAAGCCGCGCGGGTGCGCGATGCCGTAGCCGTCGCACACCAGCAGTCCGGGGTCGGCGGCGAGGCCGTCCAGGGCGGCGAGCACGGTGGGGATCTCCCGGAAGGCGAGCAGGCCGGGGACGTACGGAAAGGAGACCCGGCCGACGGCGGTGGCCTCCTCGACCACCTCCAGGGTGCGGGCGTCGAGGACCACGGCCGCCGCGGCGACGAGGTCCCGCTCGTCGTCGTAGGCCACGTCGAGGCCGGTGACACGGCCCTCCCCCGCGGGCGGCCCGTCCTCGCCGAGCACGAGCCGTCCGCGCAGCCGCCGCTGGACGTCCAGCGCCGCCCCCTCGTCGGCGGGCCACCCCGCCGGAATCCCGATGATCGCCATGACCGGACACCTTACGGCGCCGCCTCCGGGGCCGGTGACCGGGCCGCGTCCGGCGGATCACGGCCGGGGACGCGACGCCCCCGGCCCGGGGCAGGGCCTAGGCGTCGGCGAGGAGGGGGTCGTAGGGGGTGCCGGAGCGGCGGCCGGACATGAAGGCGAGGAAGTCGCCGACGAAGGCGGAGCGGCCGTAGCCGCCGCCGGTGGTGTCGAGGTCGCGGCGGAAGGCGGTGCGGAAGAGGGCGTGGTACTCGTCGGCGCCGATGGCGCCGTCGCCGTCGCGGTCGGTGGCGTCGAAGAGGACCTCGGCGACGCGGATGAGCGCGGGCCCGGCCAGCGAGGGCACCCCGGCGGCGTACTCCCGCGCGCTGATCCACCCGTCGCCGTCGGTGTCCAGGGCGGCCTGGAGCTCGCGCCACCAGGCGGCGAAGGCGTCGTACAGCCGGGTCTCCTCGGGCTCGTCGAGGTCGAGGCGGGTGGCGAGTTCGCGGGCCATCGCGGCGAGGTCGGGCCAGTCGAGGCGGCCGTCGCCGGTCTGGTCGAGGACCGTGCGGAAGAACTCCTCGGCCGTGCGCCGGGCGAAGGTGGCGGGGCCGGTGCCGGTCCTCGCCTCCGTACGGGCGTCCGCCGGGGCGCCGGGGTACGTGCCCGGGCCCGGGCCCTCGGCGGCCCCCGCGAGGGGGGTGAGGAGGCGGAGCAGCGCGCCGGCCCGCCGCATGCGGTCGCGCAGCGCGGTGACCGTGCGGGTGCGCGGGTCGTCGCTCCCCGGCGAGAGGAAGAGGAGGTCGAGGATGCTCTCGGCGCTGATCCAGCCCGGGGGCAGGAAGCGGGCCAGTCCCGCCGTGAGGTAGGCGCCCCGCATCAGCGTCCGCGCGCCGGGCAGCTCCGGCAGCGCGGCCCGGCGGCGGTACGGCTCGGGGAGCGAGGCGACGGTGACGGCGCCGAGGAGCGGGCCGACGACGGCCCGGCCGGCCGCCCAGAGCGTCGGCGCGCCCTCGAAGAGGGCGGGGGCGGGCAAGTGGTCGAAGAGGTGGTAGAGGATGATCCGGGCGGCCTCGGTGTTCTCCAGCTCGGTCTCGACGACCCGGTCGAAGTAGGGCCAGAACTCGCTGACGGTGGGCGGGAGTTCGTCCGCGTCACCGTCGAGGGCGGCGAGGAAGCCGCGGTACTCGGCGTACATCCGCTCGGTCGTCTCCGGGTCGAGCGGCTGGCCGCTCAGCCGGCACATGGTGACGGTGCTCTCGAAGAGGGTGGCGGCGACCCAGGCGCGGGTGGGCCGGTCCATCGCGTCGTACCCCCGGCCCCGCCCGTCGGTGCCGCTCATGCGCGCGTGCAGCCGGTTGAGCCGGGCGGCCTCGCGCTCGCGCGCAGCCTGGTCGGCGCCGAACATGCGCCGCAGGCTGCGGAAGGTGTTGCGCAGGCGGCGCCAGGGGTGGGTGACGAAGGTGGAGTTGTCGGCGAGGGCCGCGCCGACCTGCGGGTGGGCGGCCTCCAGCACGGTCGCCCGGATCAGGGCGAGCGCCCACCGGGGGTCGTCGGCGAAGGAGTGGAAACGCGACCCGGGCCCGAAGAGGGGCGGCGCGTCGGCCGCCGGGGGCGGTTCGTCGGCCGGGGGCGGGGTCCGGGGCGGCGCGGTCGCGCCGGGGGCGGTCACCTCCTCGGACGGACCTGCGGACGGACCGGCGGACGGGCCGCCCGAGGAGCCGGGGCGAGGGCCGGTGGGCGGGCCGTCCGACGGGGTGGGGGGCGGGGCGGGGGTCATCGGGGGGCTCCGTTCGTCGGGGCCGGGAGGCCGCCGAAGCGGCGGTCGCGGCGCCGGTAGGCGTGCAGGCAGGCGAGGAAGTCGGGGGCCCGGAAGTCCGGCCAGAGCGCCTCGGGGAAGACCCACTCGGCGTAGGCGACCTGCCAGAGCATGAAGTTGGAGATGCGCTGCTCTCCGGAGGTGCGGATGACGAGGTCCACGTCGGGGGTGTCGGGGTGCGGCAGGTGCTCCGCGAAGGTCCGTTCGGTCACCTCGTCCGCCGTGACCCCGCCGCGGATCAGCGCGCGGGCGGCCTCGACGATGTCCCGGCGCCCGCCGTGGTCGAAGGCGACGGTCAGCGTCATCCCCCGGTTCTCCTCGGTCAGCAGCGTCAGGTCGGCGAAGTCGCGGGCGAGTTCACGGGGGACGCGGGGGTCGGTGACGCCGAGGAAGCGGCAGCGGATGCCCCGGGCGAGCAGCAGCGGCGCGTGCTTGCGCACCACCCGGCGGACCAGGCGCATCAGGTGGTCGATCTCGGGGCCGGGCCGGTTCCAGTTCTCGGTGGAGAAGGCGTACAGGCTGAGCCATGCGACACCGGCGGAGCGGGCCGCCTCGATGACGTCGAGGACGGCGGCCTCGGCGGCCTGGTGACCGGCCGTGCGCGGCAGCGAACGGCTTTGCGCCCAACGGCCGTTGCCGTCCATGACGCAGGCCACGTGCCGGGGCACGGGCCGCGCCCCGCCGTCGTCCGGCCCCGCGTCCGCGCCCGTCCGGACCCGCCCCGACCCGGGCTCCTCGGTCACGCCCACCCCACCCCGCCTCGCGTCCCCGGCCCGCCCGTCCGCCCGCGCCCCCGCCGGTGCGTGCTCGTGCGGCAGTCTGGCAGCGCGGCGGGCGGCGGCCGGGCGCAACGGGGATGCCGCCACCCGTGGCACACATGTACGAATCTGCGGCCGGGGTGTCGCGTAGCCTTCCCGTCCATGAGCCCTTCCGCCCGGACCGCCGAAGCCCCGGACGCCGCCGGTCCCCTCGCCGGTCTCGTACGCCTCTGTCCGCCGCCCGCGGCCCGGCCGCCCGCCGTGGACTGGGCGGGGACGGAGGCCGCCCTCGGCACCGCGCTCCCAGCCGACTACCGGCACCTCGTCGAGACGTACGGCTGCGGGGTCTTCGACGAGACCGTGTGGTTGCTCGCCCCCGGCGCGGACCGCCCCGACCACGACCTGCTCGCGCAGACCGCCGAGCGGGAGGAGATCCTGAGGGGCCTGTGGGACTACGCCGACGAGGAGCCGCCCGCCGAACTGGCGGAGCCGGGCTCGCGGGTGGTGCCGTGGGCCTTCGAGGAGGGCTCCGGCGCCTTCCTGTACTGGCTGGTGCGGCCGGGCCGGCACCCCGACACCTGGACGGTGCTCTACAACGAGGGGCGCGGGCCGCTGTGGGAGGCGCACGGCACGGGGTGCGCCGCCTTCCTCCACGGCGTCCTGGCGGGGACCGTGGAGACGGCGTACTTCGGCTACCTGTACGAGGTGCACAAGCCGGTGGAGCACCGCTTCGAGCCGGTCGCCGAGGCCCTGGGCGGGTGACCGGCGGCCCGGTCCGCGCCGGATAGCCTTGCACGCATGTTCGTACTCGAATTGACCTACACCGCGCCCGTCGAGCGGGCGGACGCCCTGATGGAGGCGCACCTCGCCTGGCTCGACGCGCAGTACGCCGCCGGGGTGTTCCTCGCCTCCGGGCGGAAGAACCCCCGCGACGGCGGGGTGATCCTGGCCGCCGGGGTCGACCGGGCCGAGATCGAGCGGATCGCGGCGGCCGACCCCTTCAGCGCCGAGGGCGTGTGCGCGTACCGGATCACCGAGTTCTACGCCTCGCGGACGGTCGAGGGGCTGGCCGGCCACCGCGAGCAGCCGTCGGCCTGACCCCCTCTCACCGCCGCCCTCCGGGGCTCACCGGCCGGCGAGCCGGGCGATCCGGCCCTTCTCGCCGGAGGCCCAGCAGCCGCCGTCCGGGGCGCAGTCCACGGTGTCGTACGAGCCGCTGTCCACGGTCCGCCAGGTGCGACCGCCGTCCAGGGTGAGGTCGGTGCCGGTGGGGCCGACGGCCAGGGCGGCGGACCGGTGGTGCGGGAGCCAGGCGGCGCCGGAGCGGTAGGCGGGCGGCGGGGTGGCCGACGGGGTCCAGGTGCGGCCCCCGTCGGAGGTGGTGGCGGCGGCGTCCGGCGAGGGCTGCCCGGTGCGGTAGTCGCCGCCGACCGCGATGCCGTGGTGGCGGTCGCGGAAGGCGAGCGCGAAGGCGCCGCGCGCCGGGTCGCCGGCCGGGACGGGGGTGTCGGTCACGGTCCAGGTGCGGCCCCGGTCGGCGGAGCGGAAGACCCGGGCGGTCGCGCCGCCGCCGGTGGTGAACAGGACGTCCTTGGGTCCGGCGGCGACCAGGCACTGGCCGCTCGCGGCGAAGCCGGCCTCGCCGGGGAGCGCGGCGGGCATCCCGGCGTCCGGGAGGACCGCCCAGGAGCGGCCGCCGTCGCGGGTGGCGAGGATCCGGAACCTCCCGTCGACGGGGTCGCCGAGGGCGAGTCCGTTGCGGTGGTCGAGGAAGGTGACGCAGTCGTAGAAGGCGCGCGGGTCGGTGTTGCGGAACGCCTCGGTCCAGGTGGCGCCGCCGTCCTCGGTGCGCAGCACCCGGGACGCCTCGCCCTCGCCGATGGCGAGCACCACGGCCCGGCGGGCGTCGAACGCCTCGACGTCACGGAGCTCCAGGTCCGCCGCGCCGGGCGGGGAGACGTCGCGCCAGGTGCGGCCGGCGTCGGTGGTCCGCAGCACGGTGCCCTTCGAACCGGCCGCCCAGGCGGTACGGCGGTCGATCGCGGCCAGTCCCCGGAAGCGGGCGTCGGTGCCGGTGGCGGTGAGCCGCCAGGCGGTGTCGGGCGCGGGGGCCGCGAGGGCCGCCGAAAGCGTGGAGGGGGCGGGGGCCGCAAAGGAGGCGGGGGCCGCCGGGGGTGCGGGAATCGCGGGGGCCGCGGGGGTCGCCCCGGCCCGCGCGGGGGCCGCGAGGGTGAGCGCCAGCGCCGTCCCCAGCAGTCCCGCCGTGATCACGCGTCGCGTCTTTCGCACAGGTGTCATGGCGCCGGAAGCTAGCGGGGCCCGGCCCGGCCCGTCCAGAGGGCCGCCGTCCGATCCGGTCCTGTCCTGGCCCGACCTGTCCGGGAGCCGCCGTCCCGGCCCGGGTCCGCCCGGAGGGCCGCCGTCCCGGCCCGGTCGGCGCTCGGGGTGCGGGGCGCGGGCGGCGTTCCTAGGCTGGCGGCATGAGCGAGGCGACGGCCGGCGGCGGATCCGGCACGGAGCGGCCCCCGGAGGCCGGGAAGCCGCGGATCAAGGAGTACGAGGGCGAGGGCGTCACCGTCACCTTCGAGCCCCGGCGCTGTCTGCACGCGGCCGAGTGCGTGCGCGGGCTGCCGGAGGTCTTCGACCTCTCCCGGCGCCCGTGGGTGCTGCCGGACGCCGCCGCCCCGGAACGGGTCGCCGAGGTGATCCGGCGCTGCCCGTCGGGCGCGCTCCGGTACCGGCCCGCCGACGGGACGGCGGAGCCGCCGGACGCGCCGACCACCGTGCGGCGCTCCGCGTCGGGGCAGCTGGTGGTGCGCGGGGACCTGCGGGTCGCGGACGGGGACGGGGAGCGGCGGGAGACGCGGGTGGTCCTCTGCGGCTGCGGCGCCTCGGGGAACCAGCCCTACTGCGACCACTCGGGCCCCTGCGCGGAACCCGACGACGACGTGGCCGAAGAACGCTGAACCGGGCGGCACCGGCTTACCGGAAGCCCCGCACGGCCGCCGCCGGGGTCTTCCGCGCACCGGGTCCGACAGCTTTCTCCGGCCGGTTCCGGGACGCAAGCGGAATGCACGGTGACGCACCTCACGCGGTTTCCCGGTGCACGTTCCGGGCTTCCCGCTCGTCTTCAGTGGTGTCAGGTGCCCTGGTGTCGGGGAGACGCTCAGGATCCGCAGCCCCGCGAGAGGAGTCCGCCGTGTCCGCCGTGATCGAGCAGCCCGTCCAGGCCCGTCTGGTCGCTTCCGCTCCCCGGATGGAGACCGTCCCCGCCACCCTCCGCTACGACCTCGACGATCCGTACGCCGTCAGCATGGCCTTCCCGCCGCCGGCGACCCTGGAGGGCGTGGAGGTGTCCTGGGCCTTCGCCCGGGAGCTGCTCGCGCAGGGCGTGGACCGCCCGGCCGGGGACGGCGACGTGCGGCTGCGGCCGTACGGGTACGACCGCACGGTCGTCGAGTTCCACGCCCCGGAGGGCGTCGCGATGGTCCATGTGCGCACCTCGGAGCTGCGCCTCTTCCTGGAGCGGTCGCAGCACCTGGTGCCGTCGGGGCGCGAGCACCAGTACCTGGACTGGGACCGGGACCTGGCGGAGCTGCTGGGCGGCCTTCCGTAGCCCGGTGGTGACGCGGCGGCCCCCGGGGCCGCCGTGAGGCGTTCCCGGCCGCCGTAAACCGTTTGCGGCCCTCCCGGCCCGGCCCGTACCGTCGTCGGCGTCCCCTCACCTCCCGATCGGAGAAGGAACGTTGCTCGTCTGAGGTCCCGAGACACCGTGCCGCGCGTGCCCCGCTGTGCCGTGCGTGCCGTTCTCGACCTCGGTGGACGAGCCGTTCTCCACGCCGCCCGCGCCCCGGTGTCTCACACGTCGCTCCTGCCCGTGCTCACACCTGTGTCCGCGCGCACGCCGACGCCCGCGTCCGTGCCCGCGGCATCCGGGAGGCCCTCGTGTCACACCAGCCCGTTCTCCTCTCCTCCGCCGCCCTCTCCTTCGCCTGGCCCGACGGCACCGGCGTCTTCGACGGCCTGAAGGTCGCCGTCGGCCCCGGCCGCACCGGCCTGATCGGCACCAACGGCTCCGGGAAGTCGACCCTGCTGCGGCTCCTCGCCGGGGACCTCGTACCCACCGCCGGTTCGGTGCGCCGGTCCGGCCGGATCGGTTATCTGCCGCAGAACCTCGTCCTGGACACCGGCCGCCGGGTGGACGCGGTCCTCGGCATCGACCGGAAACGGGCCGCGCTGCACGCGATCGAGGCCGGCGACCCGGCCGAGGAGCACTTCGCGGTGCTCGGCGACGACTGGGACGTGGAGGAGCGCGCCCACGCGGCCCTGGACCGGCTCGGGCTGGGCGCGATCGGCCTCGACCGCACGGTCGGCGAGGTGTCCGGCGGCGAGACGGTGCTGCTGCGCCTCGCGGCGCTGCTGCTGGCCCGGCCGGACGTGCTGCTCCTCGACGAGCCGACCGACAACCTGGACCTGCGGGCCCGTGCGCGCCTCCAGCGGGCGGTGGAGGAGTGGCCGGGGGCGCTGGTGGTGGTGAGCCACGACCGCGAGCTCCTGGAGCGGGTCGACCGGATCGCCGACCTCCACGAGGGCGGGCTGCGCTGGTACGGCGGCGGGTACACGGCGTACGAGGAGGCGCTCGCGGCCGAGCAGGAGGCGGCGGAGCGGATGGTGCGGGTCGCCGAGGCCGACGTGCGGCGACAGCGGCGGGAGCTGTCGGACGCCCGCGCGAAGCTGGCGCGGCGGCAGCGGTACGCGCGCAAGAGCTACGAGAACAAGGTCGTGCCGAAGGTGGTGGCCAACAACCGCCGGAGCATGGCGCAGGTGTCGGCGGGCAAGCACCGGCACCTGCACGAGGAGCGTCTGTCGAAGGCCCGGGAGCGGCTGGACGCGGCGGCGGAGGCGGTGCGGGAGGACGACGGGATCCGCGTCGAGCTGCCGCGCACCTCGGTGCCGGCCGGCCGCGAGGTGCTGCTGCTGCGGGACCTGGAGCTGCGGTACGGGGCCCGGGTGGAGGGCGCGCTGGAGGTGCGGGGCCCGGAGCGGATCGCGCTGACGGGGCGGAACGGGGCGGGGAAGACGACGCTGCTGCGGACCCTGGCCGGGGAGCTGGCGCCGGTGGCGGGCGAGGCGGCGGTGCACGTGCCGCTGCGGTTCCTGCCGCAGCGGCTGGACCTCCTGGACGACTCCCTGACCGTCGTGGAGAACGTGGCCCGGTTCGCGCCGGCCGCGACGGGGAACGTGATCCGGGCCCGGCTGGCCCGGTTCCTGTTCCGGGGCGCCCGGGCGGACCGGGTGGTGGGCACCCTGTCGGGCGGGGAGCGGTTCCGGGCGACGCTGGCGGCGCTGCTGCTCGCGGAGCCGGCCCCGCAGCTGCTGTTGCTGGACGAGCCGACGAACGGTCTGGACATGGCGTCGGTACGGGAGCTGACGGCGGCGCTCGCCGCGTACGAGGGGGCGCTGGTCGTGGCCGGTCACGACCTGGCGTTCCTGGAGTCGCTGGAGCCGACCCGGTGGCTGCTCCTGGACGGCGCTCTGCGGCCGGTCCCGGTGGAGGAGCTGCGCGAAGGGACGTGCTTCGGGGAGTGAGGGGGGTCCGGGCGTGGGGGAGGCGGGGCCCGGCGTCTGCGCTGTGTAGTCGCCGGGTAGCCGTTCAGTTGTTCACGGGTGACCCGCACCTACGTGACCTGCGTCTCTTTTACCGGGCCGAGCTGGGAACATAACGGAATGTAATCGGACATCGCTCCGGCGGGGGTTGGTCCGCGCCTTATCGGGCCTTAACCTACGGTCTCGTAACCTACGACTCCGTAGGTAGTTCTCCGTCTGTCCCTCTCCGTCCCCAGGAGTCCCCGTGACGCTCACCTCTCCCTCCCTCGACAGCTCGGCAGGGTGGACCGACGCGCGGTTGCTGTACGCGCTGGAAGAGGTGGTGGAGCAGGAGCTGAACCGGCACCTCAAGGTCGCCAAGGACTGGATGCCGCACGAGTACGTGCCGTGGTCGGACGCGCGCAACTTCCCGGGCTTCTTCGAGGACGGCGAGGCGTGGGACCCGTCGCAGTCCAAGGTCACCGACATAGGGAAGACCGCGCTGGTGGTGAACCTCCTGACCGAGGACAACCTCCCCAGCTACCACCACGAGATCGCCAGCCTCTTCGGCCGGGACGGCGCCTGGGGCACCTGGGTGCACCGCTGGACCGCCGAGGAGGGCCGCCACGGCATCGTCATGCGCGACTACCTGCTCGCCTCCCGGGCCGTCGACCCGGACAAGCTGGAGCAGTTCCGGATGGCGCACATGAGCGAGGGCTTCGAGTCGGACAACCGCCACTCGATGCTGCACTCGGTGGCGTACGTGGCCTTCCAGGAGCTCGCCACCCGCATCTCGCACCGCAACACGGGCCACCAGTCCGGCGACCCCGTCTGCGACCGGATGCTCGCGCGCATCGCGCACGACGAGAACCTGCACATGCTGTTCTACCGCAACCTGCTGCGGGCCGCCCTGGAGATCGCCCCCGACCTGGCGATGCAGGCCGTGCGGGACGTGGTGGTCGACTTCCGGATGCCCGGTCACGGCATCCCCGGCTTCGAGCGGGCCGCCGCCCAGATGGCGATCGGCGAGATCTACAACATGCGCATCCACCACGACGACGTGCTGGAGCCGGTGCTGCGGAACCTGAAGGTCCTGGAGATCTCCGGTCTCGGCCCCGAGGGCCTGCGGGCCCAGGAGGAGCTGGGCCTGTTCATGAACGGTCTGGACGCGGAGGCCGCGAAGTTCGACGTGAAGCTCGCCGCCCGCAAGGCCCGGATGGCCGCGCGCGCCGCCGGCTGAACCGCCGCCGGCCCCCGGCCCGCCGCGCGGCGGGGCTCAGGCCCCGTCGCGCACCCGCCGCAGCCGCAGCCGCTCCTTCTCCGAGAGCCCGCCCCACACGCCGAACCGCTCGTCGTGCGCGAGCGCGTACTCCAGGCAGGCCACCCGCCCCTCGCAGGCGCCGCACAGCTGCTTGGCCTCGCGGGTCGAGGAGCCGGGGGCGGGGAAGAAGAACTCGGGGCCCGCCTGGGCGCACAGCGCGTCCTCGCGCCAGGCGAGGTCGGCGGCGGGCCGGGAGGTCGGGAAGGTCAGGACGTCGGTGTCGTTCTGCATGCCTCCACCGTGCCGAGCCGCGCTAAACGCGCCGTCAACATCCGATCAATGCGGCGCGTCGCCCTTCCCCTCCCACGTTTCGCCGCCCCCTCCCGCGCCGCCCCGGGAGCCCTCGCCGGACCTCCCCCTCCCCGTCCGGCCCGGCGGCCCTGCCGCCCGCGTTCCGCCCCTCCGGCCCCCTCCCCCGGCGCCCGGGCGGCCAATGATCATCCGGGTCCGGGCGGCTCCGCGCCACGTGATTTCCTTCACATCACGATCATCGTCCCGGGTCTTGCGCCGCCGCCCGGACCGTCCACCGTCCGCCGCCGGCGCCCGCCATACGCAGGAACCGTGCGCAAAGCCGCGCCCGCGCCGGGCCCCGTACCTGCGGGAACGCGCGGTCCCGCGATCACCGTCCGCGCCGGGCGCGGGCGGGGCGCCCCCGCGTGCGCCCGGCGGACCCGGTGCCCCCGCCGCGCGCCGGGACCGGGGCCGGGACGGAACCGGCACCGGGGTCCGGTACGTATGGAGGTGAGAGCCCTTCCCGTCCGCCCCCACGAACCGCTAGGACTGACCCCGTGATCGCCTCGTCCTCCCCCCTCGTGCCCGTCCCGATCCCCGACCACGTGGCCGCCCTCATCGGCTCCTGTCTCCCCGCCCACGTCCTCCAGGCGGAGATCGAGGCGGACTGCGCGGCCCGCGAGGTCTACCGCTTCCGCGGACCGCTCTGCGCGGAGGACCGGGCCGACCGGGAGCACGCGCTGGCCGCCCTCGCGCGCGCCAACAAGATCCTCGCCAAGCACCACCCGCAGCTGCCCGTGCGTCCCTGACCACGGCCTCCGCGGCCGCCCGGCGGGCGCCACCTGTTCGGCGGTACCCCACGGGCAGCCGCGCCGGGCCGGTGTGACGCTGCGAGGGTGACCACGACCACCGACGCGGCGCCCGCGACCCCGGAGGCACCCGCCCCGCCCGTGCTCGACGGCCGGCGGCGCAACATCGTCTTCGGCACGATCATGCTCGGCGTGCTCCTGGCCGCCCTCGACCAGACCATCGTCGGCACCGCGCTGCCGACGATCGTGGCGGACCTCGGCGGCGCCGCCCACATGTCGTGGGTCGTCACCTCCTACCTCCTCGCGGAGACGGTGGCGACGGTCCTGGTCGGCAAGTTCGGCGACCTCTTCGGCCGCAAGGTGATCTTCCAGATCTCGGCGGTCGTCTTCATCACCGGCTCGTTCCTGTGCGGCCTCGCCTCCAACATGACGCTGCTGATCGTGTGGCGCGGCCTCCAGGGCGTCGGCGCCGGCGGTCTGATGGTGACCTCGATGGCGCTGATCGCCGACGTCATCCCGCTGCGCGAACGGGGCAAGTACCAGGGCGCGATCGGCGCCGTCTTCGGCGTCTCGACCGTCATCGGACCGCTGCTCGGCGGTCTGTTCACCGACCACGCGAGCTGGCGCTGGGCGTTCTACGTGAACGTGCCGATCGCGGTCCTGGTCGTGATCGCCGCCGCCCGCACCATCCCCTCGGTCCGCTCCGCGAGCCGCCCCGTCATCGACTACCTGGGCATCGCGCTGGTCGCCGTCGGCTCCAGCGCCCTGATCCTGGCGACGAGCTGGGGCGGCAACGAGTACGCCTGGAGCTCCGGCGTCATCATCGGCCTCTTCGCGGGCGGTCTGCTCGCCCTCGCCCTGTTCTGCTGGGTGGAGACCCGGGCGGCCGAGCCGATGCTGCCGATGACGCTGTTCCGCAACCCGGTCTTCACCGTCTGCTCGGTGCTCAGCTTCGTCGTCGGCTTCGCGATGCTCGGCGCGATGACCTTCCTGCCGACCTACCTCCAGTACGTGGACGGGGACTCGGCGACGATCTCCGGCATCCGCACCCTGCCGATGGTCGTCGGCCTGCTCATCGCCTCGATCTACAGCGGCAACGTGGTCAGCAAGACCGGGCACTACCGGATCTTCCCCATCGTCGGCTGCGCCGTCATGGGCCTCGGGCTCTACCTGCTGTCGCTGATGGACGAGACCAGCGGGGCCTGGCTGGAGTCGCTGTACATGTTCGTCCTCGGCCTCGGCATCGGCCTGTGCATGCAGGTCCTGACGATCGCCGTACAGAACACCGTCGACTACGCGGACCTCGGCACCGCCACCTCCGGCGTCACCTTCTTCCGGACCCTGGGCAGCTCCTTCGGCACCGCCGTCTTCGGCACGATCTACGCCAACTCGCTCAAGCCGAACCTGACCGCCGGGGTCGCCGAGGCGGCCGCCCTCGGCGGGCCCGCCGGCCTCTCCCCGGAGGCGATCGCGCGGGCCGCGCAGAGCCCCGCCGGGCTCCACTCGCTGCCCGACGGCGTCGCCGCGCCGATCGTCCGCGCCTACGCCGACACCCTCCACACCGTCTTCCTGTGGACCGTGCCGGTCGCCGTCGTCGGCTTCGTCGTCGCCCTCTTCCTCAAGCAGGTGAAGCTGCGCGACACGGTCCGGGAGGCCGCCCCCGACATGGGCGAGGGCTTCGCCTCCCCCACCAGCGCGGGCGACTCCGCCAAGCTCCTCGAACTCTCCGTGGGCCGGCTGCTGAGCCGGATGGACCGGGACACCGCCCGCCGGATCGTCCTGGACTCCGACACCCGGCTCGACGTCGCGGGCGCCTGGGCCGTCATGCAGGTGGAGCTGTACACCCGGACGGTCGGACACGCGAGCCTCGGGCTCATCGCGGCGAGCCGCCGGGTCCCGCCGGAGGTGATCTTCCCGGTCTTCGACCGGATGGTCGACGAGGGCTTCCTCACCCGGCACGGCAACCTCCTCTCCCACACGGAGGCCGGCCGGCGCGAGAGCGAGGTCATCACCCGGGCCTGGGGCGACTGGCTGGCCGACCGGCTGGAGGGCGAGCGCGGCCGGCCCAGCGGGCCCGAGCTGCGGGCCGCCGCCGACGCCATCGCCAAGAAGGCCGTCGCGGAGGACCTGTCGGCGGGCCTCCCGGCCCACCGCGCCCAGGACCGGCGGCCGGTCGGCGCCCGCTGAGGACGCGGGCGCGGGCGGGTCAGTCCTCCGGGAAGTCGCCGTCCACGTACACCCAGGCGCCGTCGTGGCGGGCGAAGCGGCTGTGCTCGGCCAGGGCGCCCGGCTCGCCGCCCTGGACGTAGCGGGCCGTGAAGGCGACCGTGCCGGTCCGGTGGAAGGCCGTCCCGTCGCGGGTGTCGCGGATCTCCAGGCCGGTCCACCGGGTGCCCGGGTCGAGGTCGAGGACGGCGGGCCGGGTGGCCGGCGCCCAGGTCCGCAGCAGATAGGCCGCGTCCCCGACGACGAAGGCGCTGTACCGGGACCGCATCAGCAGCTCGGCGGTCGGCGCCGTACCCCCGCTCCCGTCGTGGAAGCGCCCGCAGCAGTCGCCGTACGCGGCCGGCAGCCCGCAGGGGCAGGGCGATCCCGCGGTGACGGCCGGGGCGGGCGCGGACGGACGGGGGCGCGGCGTGGGCTTGCGTCGGGACATGCGCTCATTCTCCCCCGGCGGCCGGGACGCCGGTGACCGGGACGCGGTTGACCGGAACGCCGGTGACCGGGATGCGGCTGACCGGGATGTGGACGGGCGCGTGGACGTCCGGGCCGGTCCGCCCCGGACGGCGGGGGCGGCCGAGTAGCGTACGGGCCATGCGACTGACGATTCTCGGCGGCGGCGGATTCCGGGTTCCGCTGGTGTACGGAGCCCTGCTCGGCGACCACGCCGAGGGGCGGATCACCCGCGTCACCCTGCACGACCTCGACGGCGACCGGCTCGCGGCCGTGGCCCGGGTGCTGGCCGAGCAGGCGGCGGGGGTGCCGGACGCGCCGGAGGTCACCGCCACCACCGACCTCGACGAGGCGCTGCGCGGCGCCGACTTCGTCTTCTCGGCGATCCGGGTGGGCGGTCTGGAGGGCCGCGCCGCCGACGAGCGGGTGGCGCTGGCGGAGGGCGTGCTCGGGCAGGAGACGGTCGGCGCGGGCGGGATCGCGTACGGCCTGCGGACCGTGCCGGTCGCGACCCGGATCGCGCACCGGATCGCCGCGCTCGCCCCGGACGCCTGGGTCATCAACTTCACCAATCCGGCCGGGCTGGTGACGGAGGCGATGTCCCGGGTGCTGGGCGACCGGGTCGTCGGCATCTGCGACTCCCCGGTGGGGCTGGGCCGGCGGGTGGCGCGGGTGCTGGGCGCGGACCCGGACCGGGTGTGGATCGACTACGTGGGCCTGAACCACCTGGGGTGGCTGCGCGGGCTGCGGGTGGACGGGCGGGACGAGCTGCCCCGGCTGTTCGCGGACGAGGCGCTGCTGGGCTCGTTCGAGGAGGGGCGGCTGTTCGGCCCGGAGTGGCTGCGCTCGCTGGGCGCGGTGCCCAACGAGTACCTGCACTACTACTACTTCAACCGGGAGGCGGTGGCCTCCTACCGGGCGGCGGAGCGGACCCGGGGGGCGTACCTGCTGGACCAGCAGGCCGGTTTCTACGCGGAGGCGGCGAAGCCGGAGGTCCGGGCGCTGGACGCCTGGCACCGCACGCTGGCGGACCGCGAGGCGACCTACATGGCGCACAACCGGGAGGCGGCCGGGGCCGGGGACCGGGCCGAGGAGGACCTGGAGTCCGGCGGCTACGAGAAGGTGGCGCTGGCGCTGATGCGGGCCGTCGCGCGCGGCGAGCGGGCCACCCTGATCCTGAACGTGCGGAACGGGACGACGCTGCCGGGCCTCGACGCGGACGCGGTGATCGAGGTGCCGTGCCTGGTCGACGCGAACGGCGCCCGGCCGATGGCCGTGGACCCGCTGCCGTACCACGCGGCGGGCCTGGTGGCGGCGGTGAAGGGCGTGGAGCGGGAGGTGCTGGCGGCGGCGGAGAGCGGCGAGCGGGCGGCGGCGGTGAAGGCGTTCGCGCTGCACCCGCTGGTGGACTCGGTGGCGGTGGCGCGCCGGCTGTTCGACGGTTACGCGGCGGTGCACCCGGGGCTCGCGTACCTGCGGGCGTGACGGCACGCGGGGAGGGGCCCGCGGCGCGAACCGCGGGCCCCTCCCCGTCCGTGCGTGGGTACGGCTCCGGTCAGAGCTTGCGGGCCACGCCCGACCAGCCGGGGATCGGGTCGTCGCCCTGGACCGGCACCGGCTCGCCCAGCTCCGGGTGCCACTCGGCGGTGAGCGAGACGCCGGGCTCGGCGAGGTCCATGCCCTCGAAGAAGGCGGCGAGCTCGTCGCGGCTGCGGGGCCGCAGGGTCAGGCCGCGGGCCTTGTACATGCCGACGGCCTTCGCCGCGCCCTCGGGGTCGAAGTCCCCGGTGACGTGCGACAGGACGAGGTAGCTGCCCGGGGCGAGCTTCTCGACCAGCTTGGCGACGATGTCGTGGGCGCCGTCCTCGTCGCCGAGGAAGTGGAGCAGCGCGAGCATCGACAGGGCGATGGGCTGGTCGAAGTCAAGGACCTTTCCAGCCCTTTCCAGGATGACCTCGGGGTCCCGCGCGTCCGCCTGGATGTACTCGGTGGCCCCCTCCGGGGTCGAGCGCAGCAGGGCGGCGGCGTGCGCGAGCACGATGGGGTCGTTGTCGCAGTAGACGATCCGGGCCTCCGGCGCGGCCTGCTGTGCGATCTGGTGCAGGTTGGGCTCGGTCGGGATGCCGGTGCCGATGTCCAGGTACTGGCGCACGCCCCGGGCGCTGAGCCAGCGTATGGCGCGGTGCATGAAGGCCCTGTTGACCCGGGCCATGTCGCGGCCGCGGGCGTCGACGGTGAGGAGCTGGCGGGCCATCTCCTCGTCGACCGGGTAGTTGTCCTTGCCGCCCAGGAACCAGTCGTACATCCGCGCGGGATGGGGCTTGCTGGTGTCGATCCGTATCTCGCTGCGGACGGATGCGGGGTCCTGGGTCATCGTCGGCTCTCCTGGTCGGGACGAACGTGTGGCGCTGCTACAAGAGTTACGTGACGGTAGGGGCGGGAGGGAAGGGGTCAGGTGAGCAGGAAGTCAGCCTGGCCGGATTTTGCCCCCGCGATGAACGCGGCGATCTCTCCGTGGGTGTAGATGAGCGCGGGTCCTTCAGGGTCTGCGGACTGTCGCACGGCGACCCTGCCGTCGGCCAGCTTCATGGCCTCCACGCAGTTGCCCCCGTTCCCGCCGCTCCAGGGCTTGTGCCATCCCTCGGCACCGAGCTCCGCGGCGGGCATGCCGTTGTATATGCGATCCATTCACAGCTCCTTGCGGAGGTCCCGGAGGATCTCCTTCGTGCGTTGTGCAGTCGCGGCCTGCGCCGCCATACGGTCCATGACCTCCAGGTGGGACGCCACCTCGGGGCGCGCGTCGAGGTAGACGGCGCCGGTCAGGTACTCGCTGTAGACCATGTCCGGGAGTTCGGGCATGGCGAAGCGGAAGAGGACGAAGGGACCGTACGTGCCGGGGTGGTGGCCTGACGCGAACTCCGCGATCTGCAGGGTGACGTTCGGCAGCTCGGACGCTTCGAGCAGCCGGTCGAGCTGGGCGCGCATCACCTCGGGCCCGTCGCCGACCGGCCGGCGGAACACCGTCTCGTCCATGATCACCCAGAACTTCGGGGCGTCCTCCCTGACGAGCAGGGCCTGACGCTCCATCCGCAGGGCTACATGCCGGTCGATGTCCTCCTCGCGGGCGGCGTCGCCGCCCCCGCCGACCGCTCCGCTGCGCAGAATGGCGCGGGCGTACTCCTCGGTCTGGAGCAGACCGGGGACGAACTGGGGTTCGTAGGCCCGGATGAGGCTCGCGGCCCCCTCCAGGCTGACGTACATCGAGAACCAGCCGGGCAGCACGTCGTGGAACCGCTGCCACCAACCGGGCAGGTTGGCCTCCTCGGCGAGGGCGAGGAACGCCTCCGCCTCGGGGCCGGTGACGCCGTACGTGCGCAGCAGGAGCTGGACGTACGGGATCTTCAGCGCGACTTCGGCGGTCTCCATGCGGCGCACCGTGGCCGGGGCCACGTGGAGGACCTTGGCGGCCTCCTCGCGCTTCATGCCCGCGCGCTCGCGCAGGTCCTGGAGACGACGGCCGAGGACGACCTGTCCCACCGTGGGGGCGGACCGCGGCTCGCTCACTCTCAGACCTCCCCGACGCACTGTTTCGATGAGTGTGCCACGAAGGACGGCCGGAGAGAACACGGCACTCTGCAATTTTCAGAGTGCCACTTGCCAAGTGTCCGAGACGGGAGGAGAGTGTTCCGGTGAACCAGTACACACTGCCGCCGGTACGCCCCCGTGTCCCGGCGACAGCGACGTACGGCAGCCCTGCCCACTGTTGTGAGGAACCGGTCGTGGCTTCTGGTAACGCGCAGCCCTCAGGTCTCATGAGCTCCCGAGTCATGGCCCAGCGCCCGCGGCCGCACCGCGACACCACCCGCCACGACACCGGCCCGCGCGATCCCGATCCCGCCGGCTTCCGCGACCCGGTCCGCCGCTTCGCCTTCGAGCTGCCCGCCCGCACCGAGTCCGTCGGCCGTGCCCGCCGACTCGTCGAGGAACGGCTGATCCTGTGGGGCTGCGGCCCCGAGATACGCGACACGGCCGCCCTGGTCGTCTCCGAGCTGGCCACCAACGCCGTCCTGCACACCGCCAGCAGCCGCATCGTCTGCGAGGTCCGCGAGGGCACGAAGACCCTCCGCATCGCCGTCCGCGACGAGGGCGGCCCGGCCGGGCCCCGGATCCGCGACTGCGGCGCGGAGGAGCGGGGCCGCGGCCTCCTGATCGTCGACGCCCTCTGTCCGGCCTGGGGCTCCGAGCGCACCGGCCACGGCACGGCCCAGATCGTCTGGGCGGAGCTCGCCCACGGCCTGGGGGAGCCATGCTGAAGTCGATGGCGTCCCTCCTCGTCCCCCGCGCCCGCCGGTCCCCCGAGCACCGCCGCGTCCTGGCCGGCACCCGGCTCGCGGTCCCCGCCGGGCTGCGCACCGAGCTCGGCTGCGACGCCGTCGGCGTCCCCGCCCGCTTCGGCTTCAAGGTCCTCTCCCGGCTCCCCGCCAAGGGCTGCGTGTACGCCGACTCCGACTGGTGGTGGTGGCTCGTCCCGGCCGGCTCCGACCAGGACCTCACCTGGCCGCTGCCCTCCTGCTACGCCCCCGGTGCCGAGATCCCCGACCGCCGGCCGCGCCTCATCCACCACCCCGACGGGACCTGGCCCTACACCCCGCCGATCCCCCTCTACCTGCTGGCCTGCCAGCTCACCGGGACCACTCCCGTCTGGCCCGCCCCGCCGGTGCGCAGCGCGCTCTGACCGCGGCGGCCCGCCCGCTGCGTAGAGTCGCCCCATGTTCACCCCGCAGGGCCCGACCCTCCGCGAACTGGCCGTCCAGGCGCTCTCCTCCGTCGAGCACGGCTACGACCTGCTGGCGCCTAAGTTCGACGCGACCCCGTTCCGCACCCCCGACCGGATCCTGGAGCCGGTCACCCGCGCCCTGGAGCCCCTGGGCCCCTTCGGCTCCGGCCTCGACGTCTGCTGCGGCACCGGCGCGGGCCTCGGCGTCCTGCGCGCCCTGTGCACCGGCCGGATCGCGGGCGCCGACATCAGTACGAACATGCTGGCCGAGGCCCGCCGCCGGCACCCCGGCGCCACCCTGGTCCGGGCCGACGCCCTGGCCCTCCCCTTCGGCCCCGCCTTCGACCTCGCGGTCAGCTTCGGCGCCTTCGGCCACTTCCTCCCCGCCGACCAGCCCGCCCTCTTCGCCCGCGTCCACGCCGCCCTCCGCCCCGGCGGCCTCCTCGCTTTCCCCCTCCCGGCCCCGCCCCCGGTCGGCTCCGCCGCCTACTGGACCCTCTGGGCCTTCGACACGGCGATGCGCGCCCGCAACCTCCTGTGGCGCCCCCCGTTCGTCATGTACTACCGCACCTTCCGCCTCGCCGACGTCCGCACCCACCTGGAACGCACCGGCTTCCACGTCACCCACCACCCCCTCCCCACCCTCGGCACCCGCCCGGACGGCACCCCGAACTGCCGACTGGTCCTGGCCCGGAAGGCGTGAACGGTCCTCGGAGCCCCCGGCCGGCCCGGAAGGGGACATGCGGAAAGCGCCGGTCGATGAGATCGACCGGCGCTTTCCGTGTGGTGTCCGAGGGGGGACTTGAACCCCCACGCCCGATAAAGGGCACTAGCACCTCAAGCTAGCGCGTCTGCCATTCCGCCACCCGGACAGGGTGTGTGTCGTGGTCGCGGGTGCTCCCCGCGGCGACATGGACAACTCTACCAGGGGTTCGCGGGCGCTTTCACCGGTGTTTGCCGTGGTCAGTCACGGGGTGGGGCAGGGGTGGTCCCGTGTTCCGGCGGGGCCGGGTGCACGGGACCTCCCGTCCCCCGGAGCGCGACGCCCCCCGACGCCCGCTCCGGGGTCCACGATGGCCCTGGGCGGTTGGTCCGAGCCAGTGCGTGGCCGGAATACGTCAGGTCAGCGGAGGGCCGTGAGGCGGGCGGAGACGACGACGTTGCCGGTGTAGCCGGTGCGGGGGTCGTAGCGGCCGCCGCAGGTGATGACGCGGAGTTCCGGGGCGCCGGTGGCGGCGTAGACGCGGGCGGCGGGGAAGTCGTCCCGGGGGACGAGTTCGACGCCGTGGACGGTGAAGACGGCGGTGCGGCCGTCGGTGCGGCGGATCTCGACCGCGGCGCCCCGGGTGAGGGCGCCGAGGGAGTGGAAGACGGCCGGGCCCGCGGGGGTGTCGACGTGGCCGACGACGACGGCCGTGCCGCGTTCGCCGGGGGTGACTCCGGCGGCGTACCAGCCGGCCCGGCCGGGGTGCTCGGGCGGCGGGGCCTCCAGCCAGCCGTCGGCGTCCAGGCCGACCCGGGCGAGGGGGGCGTCGACGCCGATCGCGGGGATCGCGACGGCGAGCGGCGGGGAGGCGGGGAGCGGGCGCGCCGGGGCGGGGGCCGTCCTCGTGGGGGCCTCGGCGGCCACCGGCCGGGGCGGGCCGGTGGCGGTGAGCTGCTGCGCGCCGCCGCGGACCAGGTGGACGCCGAGCAGGAGGAGGATCGCGACGATGCCCCAGGCGCCGCGCCGGCCGGTCGGGCTGTTCACGGGGGCGGGCCTCCTCGGCGGCGGGCGGGGCGTGGCGCCCCTCCGTCCCGGACCTCGTCACACCGGGGCGGAGGGGCCGTTTCAGGGGCGGCCGCCGGACGGGCCGCGGCGGGTGAGGACGAAGGCGGTGCCCGCGGCGGCGGCGATGAGGACGCCGCCGGCGGCGAGTTCGGCGGTGCCGAGCGTCTCGGAGCCGGTGGAGCCGCCGAAGCCCGCCTTGACGCCCTTGGGCGGGTCGTGCGGGTCGTGCGGCGCGGGCGGGGTGGGCCGGTCGTGCGGGGCGCCGCCGCCTTCGACGGTGAGGGTGGTGGTGCCGCGCTCGCCCTTGCAGTCGAAGGCGATCTCGTACTGGGTCCCGGCCTTGGCGTCGATGTCCACGGTCGCCCTGCCGGGCCGGCCCTCGGTGAGGGTCACGGTGTCGAAGATCCCGGAGGTGACGGTCACGGAGGGCACCTCGCAGCCCTCGGTGGTGAGGGTGACGGTGCCGCCGGGGGCGATGGTGCGGGGCGAGACGGAGAAGCCGAACGACGTGATGTTCCGGTCCGTCCCCTCGTCGCCCTCCCCCGCGGTGGCCGCGGGGGCGGCCAGGGCCACGGCCGCGGTGGCGAGCAGGGCGGCGGGGGCGGTGCGTATCGCGCGCATGCGGTCCTCCGGTTCGCGGCGGGGGCGCGGGCGCGGAGCGGCTCCGGGTCCGGGTCCGGCGCCGTCGGCGCCGGTACCCCCACCGTGGTCGAAGCTAGGCGCGCCCGGGTGCCCCCGCCACCGGTCCCCGCCCGCACTGCGCCGGACGGGGCACGGAGGGGCGGTCGTCCGGGGGGGGAACTCAGGGGAGGCGGACGACCTGGCCCGCGTAGGAGAGGTTGCCGCCGAAGCCGAAGAGGAGGACGGGGGCGCCGGAGGGGAGTTCGCCGCGCTCGACGAGTTTGGCGAGGGCGAGGGGGATGGAGGCGGCGGAGGTGTTGCCGGAGTCGACGACGTCGCGGGCGACGACCGCGTTGACGGCGCCGATCTTGTGCGCGAGGGGTTCGATGATCCGCAGGTTGGCCTGGTGGAGGACGACTCCGGCGAGCTCCTCGGGAGTGACGCCGGCCCGCTCGCAGACCGCGCGGGCGAGGGCGGGGAGCTGCTGGGTGGCCCAGCGGTAGACGCTCTGGCCCTCCTGGGCGAAGCGCGGCGGGGTGCCCTCGATGCGGACGGCGTGGCCCATCTCGGGGACGGAGCCCCACAGGACGGGGCCGATGGCGCCGGTGTCCTCGTCGGTCGCCTCGATGATGACCGCGCCCGCCCCGTCGCCGGTGAGGACGCAGGTGGTGCGGTCGGTCCAGTCGGTGATCCCGGTCATCTTGTCGGCGCCGATGACGAGGGCGCGGCGGGCGGCGCCGGCGCGGACGGTGTGGTCGGCGGTGGCGAGGGCGTGGGTGAAGCCGGCGCAGACCACGTTGAGGTCGAGGGTGGCGGGCGAGCCCATGCCGAGGCGGGCGGCGACCCGGGCGGCGGTGTTGGGCGAGCGGTCGATCGCGGTGGAGGTGGCGACGATGACGTAGTCGATGTCGCCGGGGGTGAGGCCGGCGGCGGCGAGCGCCTTGCCGGCGGCGTGCGCGGCGAGCTCGTCGACGGGCTCCTCGGGGCCGGCGACGTGCCGGGTGCGGATGCCGACCCGGCTGAGGATCCACTCGTCGCTCGTCTCGACCAGTTCGGCCAGGTCGTGGTTGGTCAGGACCTTGGCGGGCTGGTAGTGCCCGAGCGCGGCAATGCGAGTGCCGGTCATACCGGGACCCCCCTCGATGGTTCGTGATGCGTCGTCGGCAGGAAGGACCCAGTCTTGTCAGCGACTGATGGGTAACAGGTGACGTAAACCACCAAGATTCGCCCTTACCGCTTGGCCGACCGTGACAACGGCCCAAGCCCCGCACCGGGTCCGGCGGGGTCGCCGGGGGTGGCGGAGAATGGGGCGGCCGGGAAGGGTTCCGGGCGCGGCGGACGAGGCACGAGGGACGAGGGCGGCGATGGGACGGGTCACCGAGCGACGGCGAGTCACGCGGATCCGCGGCGGGGCGGTGAGCGCCCGGCCGGACACGCTGGTGGCGGAGGAGCCGATGGAGATCCGGCTGAACGGCCGGCCGCTCGCCGTCACCATGCGCACGCCGGGCGACGACTTCGCGCTGGCCACCGGGTTCCTGGTGAGCGAGGGGGTGCTGGCGCGGGCCGAGGACGTGCGGACCGTCGTGTACTGCGCGGGCGCCACGGACGACGGCTCGAACACGTACAACGTGGTGGACGTGAAGCTGGCGCCGCACGTCGTGCTCCCCGACATCACGCTGGAGCGGAACGTCTACACGACCTCGTCGTGCGGGCTGTGCGGGAAGGCGAGCCTGGACGCGGTGCGGACGACGGCGCGCTTCCCGATCGCGGACACCCCGCCGGTACGGGTCTCCCCCGCGCTGCTGTCGGCGCTGCCGGAGCGGCTGCGGGCCGCGCAGAAGGTCTTCGACCGGACGGGCGGGCTGCACGCGGCGGCGCTCTTCTCGGAGGACGGCGAGCTGCTGGACGTACGGGAGGACGTGGGCCGGCACAACGCGGTGGACAAGCTGGTCGGGCGGGCGCTGCGGGAGGACCTGCTGCCGCTGGACCGGGCGGTGCTGCTGGTGTCGGGGCGGGCCTCCTTCGAGCTGGCGCAGAAGGCGGTGATGGCGGGCATCCCGGTGCTCGCGGCGGTGTCCGCGCCGTCCTCGCTGGCGGTGGACCTGGCGGCGGAGACGGGGCTGACGCTGGTCGGCTTCCTGCGCGGGGCGGACATGAACGTGTACGCGGGCGAGCACCGGCTCGCGCTGTGAGCCGGCCCGCGCCGGTCCGGTGGCCGGTGCGGGCCGGCGCGCTCCGGACCGCGAGGGGTTCCGCCGCGGGCCGGAGCGGGGCCGTCTAGTTCTTCGGCGGGTCGATCAGCTGGAGGGCGAGGGCCGGCGGGGGCGGGGCGAGGCCCGGGCCGCCCGCCTCGGTCCAGGCGAGGATGTCGTCGAGGCAGTCGTCGTCGAGGGCGAAGCCGACCCAGGCCGCCCGGCCGCCGCGCCGCCGGCCCTCGGTGGAGGGCTGGACCACGACGACGTTGGCGTGCTCGCAGACGCCGAGGCAGTCGCTGGTGCGGACGGCGAACCGGCCGCCGGAGGCCGCGGCGGCGGCGCGGAGCCGGTCGAGCTGGCCGGCGTGGTCGGTGCCGGGGTGTTTGCGGGCGTCGCCGCAGCAGCAGCCGCGGCAGACGACGAGGGAGCAGGGGCGGGCTCCATACCGTATCGGGACGCGGGTCATCGGCGGCCGTCCCGGTGCGGGGCGGGGCCGGTCACGGGGCGGGCGGGCGCGGGTGCGGGCATGGGAGCACCGTAACGGCCCCGGTGATCACTTCGGCGCGGCGGTCCGCCCGGGGACCGGCGGCGCGGTCTCCCCAGCCGTCTCCCCGGCGGGCTCCTCCGGGTCGCGGGCGCGGCGCTTGGCGAGGACCGCGCAGACCATCAGCTGCATCTGGTGGAAGAGCATCAGCGGCAGCACGGCGAGGGAGGCGTGGGCGCCGAAGAGGACGCTCGCCATGGGGAGGCCGGCGGCGAGGCTCTTCTTGGAGCCGGCGAACTGGATGGCGATCCGGTCGGCCCGGCCGAAGCCGAGCTTCCCCGCTCCGTACCAGGTCAGGGCCAGCATCGCGGCGAGGAGGACGGCCTCGGCGGCGAGCAGGAGGGCGAGCCGGCCGGGGGTCACCAGGTGCCAGATGCCGGCGACCATGCCCTGGCTGAAGGCGGTGTAGACGACGAGGAGGATCGAGCCCCGGTCGACGTACCCGAGGACCTTCTTGTGCCGGACGAGGAAGCCGCCCACCCAGCGGCGCAGGAGCTGTCCGGCGAGGAAGGGCACCAGGAGCTGGAGGGTGATCTTGAGGAGGGAGTCGGCGGAGAGGCCGCCGGTGCCGCCGCCGAGGAGGGCGGCGGCGAGGAGCGGGGTCAGCACGATGCCGGCCAGCGAGGAGAAGGAGCCCGCGCAGATCGCGGCCGGGACGTTGCCCCGGGCGATCGAGGTGAAGGCGATCGACGACTGGATGGTCGACGGGACCAGGCAGAGGAAGAGGAAGCCGCCGTACAGCTGCGGGGTGAGGACGCCGGGGACGAGGCCGCGGGCGGCCAGGCCGAGCAGCGGGAAGACGAGGAAGGTGGAGCCGAGGACGGTGAGGTGGAGCCGCCAGTGGCGGAGGCCGTCGAGGGCCTCGCGGGTGGAGAGCCGGGCGCCGTAGAGGAAGAAGAGGAGCGCGACGGCGCCGGTCGCGGTGGACCCGGCGACGGTGGCGGCGGTGCCGGAGGCGGGCAGCAGGGCGGCGAGGCCGACCGTGCCGAGGAGGGCGAGGACGTAGCCGTCGACCGGCAGCCGGAACGGCGGGCGGCCGGTGCGGCGGGCGGGACGGGCAAGGCGGACGGTCATGGCTCCACTCGGTGGGATCGGGCGGGCGGGCCGCCGCCCTCGGGCGGTGCCGTCCCGGGGCGGGTCGCGCCCTCCCATCCTGCGCCACCCCCCGGTGATCGGGAATCCCGTACGGCGCTCTGACTGTGATCGCGTTCCGTGATGACGGGGGCGGGCCGGGCGGGGATAGTGGGGCGGGTGTACGAGCCCGCGCAGCTGCGCACCTTCCTCGCCGTCGCCCAGACCCTGGGCTTCACCCGGGCGGCCCGCCGGCTCGGGCTGCGCCAGTCGACCGTCAGCCAGCACGTGCGGCGGCTGGAGGAGGCGGTGGGGCGGCCGCTGTTCACCCGGGACACGCACCGGGTGGAGCTGACCGAGGACGGTCAGGCGATGCTGGGGTTCGCCCGGACGATCCTCCAGGCGCACGAGCGGGCGGCGGCGTTCTTCACCGGGACGCGGCTGCGCGGCCGGCTGCGGTTCGGGGCCTCGGAGGACTTCGTGGCGACCCGGCTGCCGGAGATCCTGGAGGCGTTCCGGCGGGCCCACCCGGAGGTGGACCTGGAGCTGACGGTGGAGCTGTCGGGGACGCTCCAGGCCCGGCTCGCGGCCGGCCGGCTCGACCTGGTCCTGGCCAAGCGGGGCGGCGGGGCGGACGACGGCGGCGACGTGCTGGTGTGGAGCGACGCGCTGGTGTGGATCGGGGCGCCGGGGCTGCGGGTCGATCCGGACCGGCCGGTGCCGCTGATCGTCTACCCGGCGCCGGGCATCACCCGGGCGCGGGCGCTGGCCGCGCTGGAGGCGGCGGGCCGGTCCTGGCGGATCGCCTGCACGAGTTCGAGCCTGAGCGCGAACGTGGCGGCGGCGCGGGCGGGCCTCGGCGTGATGGCCCACGCCCGGGGCCTGCTGCCGCCGGGCCTCGCCCCCGTGCCGGCCCGCGCGGGCCTGCCGGAGCTGGGCGGGGTGGACTTCGTCCTGCGCCGGGGGCGGGGCGCCGGGCCCGTGCGGGAGGCGGTGGACGCCCTGGCGGAAGCCATCCTGGAGAGCGGCGACCGGCTGCGGCCCGCGCCCTGAGGGACCGGGAGGGGGCGCGGGGCGGGTCCGGCGGCGGCTCCGGGTCGCCGTTGGGCGCCGGGTCGGTGGTTACCGGCCGGTTCCGGGAACGTGCGGAGGGCGTACGGATTCCGTGGAGACTTCAGGGCCGGCGGACGCGCCCCTCGGCACGCCCGGCGTCCCATCCGGTCGGCATATGCCTTCTCACCTGCCCTGACCTGTGGGAACGGGATTTGTCGCGGCTTGGTGAAGGTCCTGCCGCCGCCCCTCCCCGTGGGGTACGGTCACGGCGCCGCAGCCGTCACAGCGGCCTCTTTCAGCCACCGAGCCATCGATCCGGCGAGCCGTCGAGGGAGGAGCAGGTCCGTGCGCGAGTTCACCGTGCCGCCCGTCGGGGCGGCCCCGCTCGACGGCGGTCTGGCGGACGCCGTCTTCGACCGGGCCGGGGCCACCCCCGACGCGGCCGCCCTCGCGCGCCGGGGCCCGGACGGCTCCTGGCGGGACGTGACCTGCGCGGAGTTCCGGGACGAGGTGCTGGCGCTGGCGAAGGGGCTGGTCGCGCACGGGGTGCGGTTCGGGGACCGGGTCGCGATCATGTCCCGTACCCGCTACGAGTGGACCCTCTTCGACTTCGCGCTGTGGACGCTCGGCGCCCAGCCGGTGCCGGTCTATCCGACCTCCTCCGCCGACCAGGTGCTGTGGATGCTGCACGACGCCGAGGTCACGGCCTGCGTGGTGGAGCACGAGGACCACGCCATGACGATCGGCTCGGTGGTGGACCGGCTGCCGCGCCTCCAGCGGCTGTGGCAGCTCGACCCCGGCGAGGACGCGGGGCCCGGCGCGGTCGCCGAGCTGACGGCGGCCGGGGCGGAGATCGACGCGGAGGTCGTGGAGCGGCACCGCCGGGCGGTGACGCCCGACACGGTCGCCACCGTCATCTACACCTCGGGCACGACCGGACGCCCCAAGGGCTGCGTGCTCACCCACGGCCACCTCCTCTTCGAGACGGACACGGTGCTCGCCGGGTGGGCGCCGGTCTTCGGCTCCCGGCCGGGCGAGCAGACCTCCACGCTGCTCTTCCTGCCGCTGGCGCACGTCTTCGGGCGGATGGTGGAGGTGGCGGCGGTGCGCGGCGGGGTGAAGCTGGGGCACCAGCCGTCGATGACGGCCTCGGTGCTCCTGCCCGATCTGGCCGCCTTCCGGCCGAGCTTCGTCCTCGCCGTCCCGTACGTCTTCGAGAAGATCCTCGGCGCGGCCCGCCGGAAGGCGGAGGCGGAGGGCCGGGCGGGCGTCTTCGACAAGGCGGCGGACGTGGCGGTGAAGTACGCGGAGGCGCTGGAGCAGCGCTCCTTCGGCCTGGGGCCCGGCCCGTCGGCGGCGCTGCGGGTGCAGCACCAGTTCTTCGACCGGACGGTGTACGCGAAGGTGCGGGAGGCGCTCGGCGGGCGGATCCGGTACGCGATGTCCGGCGGCTCGGCGATGGACCGGCGGACGGGGCTGTTCTTCGCGGGCGCCGGGGTGACCGTCTACGAGGGGTACGGCCTGACGGAGTCGACGGCCGCCGCGACCGCGAACCCGCCGGACCGGGTCAGGTACGGCACGGTGGGCCGGCCGGTGCCGGGCACGACCGTGCACATCGCGGAGGACGGGGAGGTGTGGCTGCACGGCGGGCACGTCTTCTCCGGCTACCTGAACGACCCGGCGGCCACCTCCGCGGTGCTCAGCGACGGCTGGCTGGCCACCGGGGACATCGGGGCGCTCGACGAGGACGGCTATCTGACGATCACCGGGCGGAAGAAGGAGATCCTGGTGACGTCCGGCGGGAAGAGCGTGTCGCCGGCCGGTCTGGAGGAGCGGGTGCGGGCCCATCCGCTGATCGCGCAGTGCCTGGTCGTCGGCAACGACCGGCCGTACGTGGCGGCCCTGGTCACGCTGGACCGGGAGGCGGTCGAGCACTGGCTGTCGATCCGGGGCCGGCCGTCGCTCTCCCCGGCCGAGCTGGTGCGGGACCCGGACCTGGAGACGGAGATCCGGCGCGGGGTGGTGGCCGCGAACACGCTGGTGTCGCAGGCGGAGTCGATCCGCACCTTCCGCATCCTGGCGCACCCCTTCAGCGAGGAGCACGGGCTGCTCACCCCCTCGCTGAAGCTGAAGCGGAAGGCGATCGAGCGGGCGTACGGGGCCGAGGTGGACGCGCTGTACGGCTGAGGCGCCGGGGGGCACCCCGCAAGGACCGGAGAGCGGTTTCCGGTGGCCGGAATTCCACGGGCCGGGTGATCGTTGCACGGGAGGGCGGGCCGCGCCCGTCCCCGTACGACCACGACGACGTAAGGATCCTTCCCACGTGAGCACGGACAACAAGGTCCCCTCTGTCCTCCTCAACAACGGCGTGGCGATGCCGCAGCTCGGCTTCGGCGTCTGGCAGGTGCCGGACGACGAGGCGGAGAAGGCCGTGGCCACCGCGCTGGAGGCGGGCTACCGCTCCATCGACACGGCGGCGATCTACGAGAACGAGCGGGGCACCGGCCGGGCCCTGGCCGCCTCCGGGCTCCCCCGCGAGGAACTGTTCGTCACGACGAAGCTGTGGAACAGCGAGCAGGGGTACGACTCCACGCTGCGCGCCTTCGACGCCTCGCTGGAGCTCCTCGGCCTCGACCACGTCGACCTGTACCTGATCCACTGGCCGGTGCCGGCGAAGGACGCGTACGTCGACACCTACCGGGCCCTGGAGAAGATCCTCGCCGACGGCCGGGCCCGCGCGATCGGCGTCTCCAACTTCCTGCCCGAGCACCTGGAGCGGCTGACCGGGGAGACCTCGGTGGTGCCGGCGGTGAACCAGATCGAGCTGCACCCGCAGCTCGCGCAGGCCGGGTCCCGCGCGGTCCACGCCGAGCTGGGCATCGCGACCGAGGCGTGGTCGCCGCTGGGCCAGGGCCGGGGCCTGCTGGACGTCCCCGCGCTCGTCGCCGTCGCCCGCAAGCACGACCGGACCCCGGCCCAGGTGGTGCTGCGCTGGCACCTCCAGCTGGGCAACGTGGTGATCCCGAAGTCGGTGACCCCGTCCCGCATCCGGGAGAACATCGACGTCTTCGACTTCGAGCTGGACGCCGAGGACCTGGCCGCGATCGCGGCGCTCGACGAGGGCCGCCGCCTGGGCCCGAACCCGGGCGAGTTCAACGTGGGCGCCTGAGCCCCGGACGACGGGAGGAGGGGGCACCGGCCGCGCCGGTGCCCCCTCCTCCCTTTTCCGCGCGCCCGCGCTCAGCCCTTGCGGGCGGTGTGGACCGTGTGGGCGGTGAGGTGGAAGAGGTCCGTGCGGTGGTGCAGGGACTGCTCGTCCGCCGGGTCGAGGAGCCGGTCCAGGGTGGCCCGGTCCTCGGCGCCGAGGCTGTCGCCGAAGCCCTCCCGCAGCCGGCCGAAGTGGCTGACGGCCAGCTCGCGGACGACCTGCGGGACGGGGGCCGGGACGTCCACGAGGAAGGTGCGGGTGCCGGCCGGGACGAGGCCGGCGGAGGCGAACAGGGCCCGCCAGTCGTCCGGCTCGCGGACCGCGCCGGGCAGCTCGGACCGCATCCGGGCGAACCAGTCGGCGTGCTCGGCGTCGAAGCGGGCCTCCAGGCCGGGGCGGCCGATGCCGATGTCCCGGGGCAGGTGCCGGGGGGTGAGCCCGCCCTCGACGAGGGCGACCAGGCCGCCGGGGCGCAGTACCTTCGCGAAGTCGGCGAGCGCGGCGCGCTGGTCGCCGATGTGGTGCAGCGAGTTGCCCGCCCACACCAGGTCGGCCTCGCCGAGCGCGGCGGCCTCGCCGGGGAGTTCGGCGCGCAGGGTGGTGACGCGGGCGCCGAGCCCCCGGGCCTCGGCGCGGGCGCGGGCGCGCTCCAGGAGTTCGGGGGTGCCGTCGACGGCGACGGCCTCGGCGTACGGGAACGCCTCGGCGAGCATCGCGGTGATGACGCCGGGGCCGCTGCCGACGTCGAGGAGGCGGCGGACGCCGCTCGCCGGGAGCAGGGTGCCGAGCCAGGCGGCGGCCTCGCGGTAGGCGGTGCCGGCGACCTCGGCCTGCCGCTCCAGGAGCGGGGCGAGCTCGCTCCAGGCGAGCCCGGTGTCGTGCCCGTGGCCGTGTCCGTGGCCCGGTCCGTGCCCGTGGCCCTCTCCGTGGCCGCCCTGGTGGCCGTGGCCGGAGTGGTCGCCGTGGTGGTCGTGGGGTGCGCGCTGCTGGGTCATGGCACCAGCGTGCGGGGAAGGTCGCCGAAAACGCGAGAAAAGTTGCCGGTACGGCAAACGTGTCGCGGCCCGGGAGCGACCGGGACCGGTCAGGGCCGGTCGGGGGCCGATCCGGGTCCGGGCCGGGTCCGGCCGGGGTCCGGGGCGGGTCAGGTGCCGGAGCGGTAGGTGCTCGGGCTGACGCCCCGGACCCGTTTGAAGGCGGCGCTGAGGGCGAAGGCGCCGCTGTAGCCGACCCGCCGGGCGACGGACTCCAGGGTGGCGTCGCCCTCGCGCAGCAGGTCGGCGGCGAGCGCGAGGCGCCAGTCGGTCAGGTACGTCATCGGGGGCTCCCCCACCAGGGCGGTGAAGCGGCGGGCGAGCGCCGCCCGGGACACCCCGGCCTTCGCGGCGAGCGAGGCCACCGTCCACGGATGGGCGGGATCGTCCTGGAGGAGGCGCAGGGTGCGGCCCACCACCGGGTCGGCCATCGCCCGGTACCAGGCGGGCGCCTCGGCGCCGGGCCGGGCGAACCAGGCGCGGACGGCGGCGATGAGCAGCAGGTCGAGGACCCGGTCGAGGACGGCGCTCTGGCCCGGCTCGTCGCGGGCGATCTCCTCCTCCAGGAACGGCATCAGCGGGCAGCGCCACAGCTCGGCCGGGAGGTGGACGAGGGGCGGCAGCGCGTCGAGCAGCCGCCGTCCGACCTCGCCGTCCACCAGGTAGGTGCCGACGAGGACGGTCGTGCCGCCGTCGAGGGCGTTGCCCCAGGTCCGTACGCCCAGGCGCAGGGTCTCGGCGAGCGGTTCGCCGGAGAGGGTGGCGCACTCCCCGCCGGGTCCGATGCGGGCGCGCGGCGTCCGGCCGGCGGCGTCCGCGACGGTGTACGGCTCCGGGCCGCGCGCGATGGCGAGGTCGCCGGGGCGCAGCGGGACGGGCTCGCCGGAGGGCGGCGTGATCCACGCCTCGCCCTCGGTGACGCACATCAGGCACAGCGGGGCGCCGTCCTCGATCCGCACCGACCACGGGGGCTCCATCACCATCCGCAGCAGGAAGGCGCCCTTGGCGCGGGGCCCGTCGAGGAGTCCGGCGAGTGCGTCCATGCCCGCAGCGTAGACGCACGCGCATGCGGCCGAGCCGCCGGAGCATGGGCGCGGGGGCCGCCGGGCGGAAGGCTGGAGGCAGCGGGGAGGACCCCGAAAAGGGAGCACGAGGGAGCGCGGCGAGCGGGCCGCGGGACGAGGAGCCGATCATGACGAACACCACGAACACCACGGGCACGACGGGCACGACGGGCACGACGGGCACGACGGGCACGACGGGCACGACGGGCACGACGGGGACGGACGCGGGGGCCGCGGCCGTGCGGACGGTCCTGGTGACGGGGGCGACGGGCAAGACGGGCCGCCGGGTGGCGGAGCGGCTCGCGGCGCGCGGAACGGCCGTCCTGGCGGGCTCGCGGTCCGGTCCGGTCCGCTTCGACTGGGAGGACCCGGAGAGCTGGGCGCCGGCCCTGGCGGGCGCGGACGCGGCCTATGTGAACTACTACCCGGACCTGGCCGCGCCGGGCGCGGTGGCCGCGATGACCGCCTTCGGCGGGGCGGCGGCCCGGGCGGGCGTGCGGCGGCTGACGCTGCTGTCGGGGCGCGGGGAGCCGACGGCGGTGGCGGCCGAGGAGGCGCTGCGGGCGGCGGCGGACGGCATCCCGCTGACCGTGGTCAGGGCGGCGTTCTTCGCCCAGAACTTCACCGAGGGGCTGCTCGCGGAGGGGGTCGCGGCGGGCGAGCTGGTCTTCCCCGCCGGGGAGACGGCGGAGCCGTTCGTGGACGTGGCGGACCTCGCGGACGTGGTGGTGGAGACGCTGCTGTCGGACGCGCACGCGGGCCTCGTCCACGAGCTGACCGGCCCCCGCCCGGTGACCTTCGCGGAGGTCGCGGCGGAGCTGTCCCGCGCCTCGGGGCGGCCGGTGGCGTACGTGCCGGTGGGGCGGGAGCGGTACGCGGCCCTGCTGACCGGCTTCGGTCTGCCCGGGCCGGAGGCGGAGTGGCTGGCGGACCTCTTCGCGACGCTGCTCGACGGCCACAACGCGTCGGCGACGGACGGCGTGAAGCGCGTCCTGGGCCGCGACCCGCGCTCCTTCGGGCGGTTCGCGGCGGAGGCGGCACGGGACGCCTGACCTCCGCCCCGGGGGGCGTGCGGGCGCCGGAGAAATCATCGGCGGGCGTACCGGGACGGCTGTTAGCCTCGATCCCATGGGCGCGTTGTACTTCTTCCTCTGATCCGGTTCACCGGCCCGGCCGCCCGCGCGGCCGAGGGCCGGTTTCGTGTGCCCTTCTTCCACGAACCCGTCAGAGGAACCCTCCCATGCGTGCTCGCGCCCAGCTCTCCCTCCGTTCCGTCGGCCTCGCCTTCGGGGACCGCCGCGTCCTCGACCAGGTCTCCTTCACCGTCCGGCCCGGTGAGAAGGCCGTCGTCGTCGGCGAGAACGGCTCCGGCAAGTCGACCCTGCTGCGGCTGCTCGACGGCGGCCTGACCCCCGACGAAGGCGAGCTCCTCGTCGACTTCCCGGGCTCCGTCGCCCGGCTCGCCCAGACGCTGCCGGAGACGTACCCGGTCGGCCCCGACCACACCGTGCGGGACACCGTCGATCTCGCGCTCGCCGAACTGCGCTCCATGGAAGCGGAGTTGCGGGCGGCGGAGGCGGGCCTCGGGGAGGCCGACGCGGACGGGCTCGCCGCGTACGGCGCGCTCCTGGACCGCTTCGAGGAGCGCGGCGGCTACCGGGCCGACGCCGGGACCGCCGCCGCCCTGCACGCCCTCGGGCTCGGGCACGTCACGCCCGGGCGGCGGCTCGGCTCGCTGTCCGGCGGCGAGCAGGCCCGGCTCGCGCTGGCCTGCGTTCTCTCCTCCGGGGCCGAACTGCTGCTGCTCGACGAGCCGACGAACCACCTCGACGGGGACGCCGTCGACTGGCTGCGCGGGCGGCTCGCCGCGCACCGGGGCACCGCCCTGGTCGTCACCCACGACCGGGCCTTCCTGTCCGGCTTCGCCACCACCGTCCTGGAGGTGGACCGCGACACCCGGTCCGTGCGGCGGTACGGGGACGGCTGGACCGGCTACCGGTCCGCGAAGGCCGCCGAGCGGCGCCGCCTGGAGCGGGAGCACCTGGAGTGGCGGGAGGAGGTGGACCGCACGGAGGAGCTGGTCGCGGCGGCGGGGCAGCGGCTCGCCGTGACCGGGAGGGACCCGCGCCAGGGCTTCGGCAAGCACCGGCGCTCCAGCGAGAACAAGCTGTCGGGGCAGGTGCGGGCGGCCCGCCGCAGGCTGGAGGAGCTGCGGCGGGAGCCGGTGGCGGCGCCGCCGGAGCCGCTCCGCTTCGGCGGCCGGTTCGCGGCCCCGGCCGGGCCCCCCGCGCCGCCCGGTGCCCCGGTCCCCGCCCCCGCTCCCGCTCCCGTCGGCGGGGTGGAGTTGGCGGGGGTGGTCGTCGGCGGGCGGCTGGCCGTGGCCGGGCTGCGGGTGGAGGCCGGGGAGCGGCTGCTCGTCTCCGGGCCCAACGGGGCCGGGAAGACGACCCTGCTGCGGGTCCTCGCGGGCGACCTGGTGCCGGACGAGGGCGCGGTGCGCCGTACCGGCCGGGTCGGGTACCTGGCGCAGGAGCTGCCCCACTCCCCCACCCGCCGGACCGCCCTCGCGGTCTGGGCGGCGGGCCGGCCGGGCCCGCCGGAGGAGCACGCGGACGCGCTGCTGGCGCTGGGGCTGCTGCGCGAGGAGGACCTGGCGGTGCCGGTGGCGGCCCTGTCGGCCGGGCAGCGGCGGCGGCTCGACCTGGCCCGGCTGCTGGACCGCCCAGCGGACCTGCTGGTCCTGGACGAGCCGACCAACCACCTCGCGCCCGCGCTCCTGGAGGAGGTCGAGGAGGCCCTCGCCGCCTTCCCCGGCACGGTGGTCGCGGTCTCCCACGACCGCGCCTTCCGCACGGCCTTCGCCGGCCGCCGGCTGGAACTGGCGGCGGGCCGGATCCGCGAGGAGGCGGCCCGGGGCGCGTGACCGGGGCCGTACGACCGGGAAGGCCCGGCCCCGGAAGGGCACCGCCCGGCGGGGTCAGTCCGTGCGGGTGTAGGCGCGCAGGCGGTAGACCGGGGCCGGTCGGGGGGCGGTCGGGCCGGGGAGGGCGGCCAGGGCGCGGGTCAGGGTCTCGACGGCGGCGGCGTCGCCCCGGAACCAGGAGGCGTAGTGCCCGGCGCGCAGCCGACGGGCGACGGCCTCGGGGGTGGCGCCCTGGCCGTGGCCGGTGAAGGCGGCGGTGCCGGCGGGGGCGAGGCCGTGGGCGGCGGCGAGGGCGTCGACCCGGCCGGTGCGGTCGTGGGCGGTGGCGGGCGTCCGGTACGGGCGGAGCAGGGCGTCGATGTCGCTGCCGACGTCGTGGCAGGCGTCCTTGTCGACGGTGGTGACGAGGACGCCGCCGGGGCGCAGGACGCGGGCGGCCTCGGCGAGGACCTCGCCGGTGAACGGCACCAGGTGGAGGAGCCAGACGGCGGTGACCGCGTCCAGGCTCGCGCCGGGGAGCGGGAGCCGGCGGGCGTCGGCGCGGACGGTGCGGCCGGGGAGCCGGCCGGCGGCGGTCCTGGCCATGGCGTGGGCGGCGTCGGCGCCGAGGACGCGCAGTCCGGGCCGGGTCAGCCGCTCGGTGACGAGGCCGGTGCCGCAGGCCAGGTCGAGGAGGGTGCGCGCGGCGGGCGGCACCAGCGTCAGGACGGCGGCGGCCGCCGCTCCGGCCCGGGGCACGCCGCCGCGCGTCTCGTCGTAGTGGGCCGCCTCGGTCTCGTAGTCGAGCAGGGTGTCCGCCATGCGGGGAGCCTACGGGGCGGGCGGCCCGGCGGTCAGCGGGCGCCGTGGGCGGTGGCGGCGGCCTCGACCCGTTCGGCGAGGGCGAAGTCCTTCTCGGTGAGGGCGCCCCCGGCGGAGTGGGTGTGGACGGAGAGGGCCACCGTGTCGTAGCCGAGGGTGAGGTCGGAGTGGTGGTCCAACTCCTGCTGGATCTGGGCGACGTGGACGACGAGGGCGGTGGCGGCGAAGTGGTCGGGGAGGCGGTAGGAGCGGGTCAGGCGGGCGTTCTCGACGGACCAGCCGGGGAGTTCCCGCAGTCGGTCCTCGATCTCCTTCTGCGACAGCGGCTGTACGGGCACGGGGGCGCTCCCTCCGGTCGGTGGTGCGGGGTACGGGGTTCGTACCCGGGTGGCTCCTCTGGGATACCGTCTGGGCATGGCGACGGTCGTGAGCGACACGGGTGTGGGGCCGCTGCTGCGCCGCTGGCGCGAGCGGCGGCGGTTGAGCCAGCTGGAGCTGGCGCTGCGGGCGGAGTCGTCCTCGCGGCACATCTCCTTCGTGGAGACGGGCCGGTCGCGGCCGAGCGAGGAGATGGTCCTGCGGCTGGCCGAGCACCTGGAGGTGCCGGTGCGGGACCGCAACGCGCTGCTGCTGGCGGCCGGTTACGCGCCCCGCTATCCGGAGTCGGCGCTGGACGCGCCGGAGCTGGAGACGCTGCGGGAGGGCATCGGGCGGCTGCTGCGGGGGTACGAGCCGTATCCGGCGCTGGTGGTGGACGGCTCGTACACGGTGGTGGCGGCCAACCGGGCGCTGGAGCGGCTGCTCGCCGGGCTGCCGGAGCACCTGCTGGCCCCGCCGGCGAACGCGATGCGGATCACCCTGCACCCGGAGGGGCTGGCGCCCCGGATCCGCAATCTGCGGGCCTGGCGGGGGCACCTGGTGGAGCAGATGGAGCGTCAGATCGCCTTCGGCCGTTCGGAATCGCTGCGGGCGCTCCACGCGGAGGTGACGGGGTATCCGCTGCCGCCGGAGCGGCCCGACGAGGAGCCGGCGGAGGAGCCGTACGCCTACTTCGCGCTGCCGCTGCGGATCGAGCACGACGGGCGGGTGCTGTCGTTCGTGTCGTCGATCTCGACCTTCAACACTCCGCTGGACGTGACCGTCGCCGAGCTGGCCATCGAGACGATGCTCCCGGCCGACCCGGCGACGGCGGAGTACCTGCGGACCCTCAGCGACTGACGGCCCGCAGGGCGGTCCACTGGAGGACGGCGAAGCCCGCGACGGTGGCGGCCTGGAGCGGGATCCAGACGGCTCCGGCGGTGGTGGGGTCGAGCCAGGCGGCGAGAGCGACGAGGCTGAGCACGACCCAGAGCAGATTGGCGTCCACGACCAGCTTCACGGCGGCGGCCGGCGGCTGCGGGCGGCTCGCCGGCCAGGCGACGCCGGCGGCGTAGGCGGTGAGGAAGAGGCCGAGGCCGAGGAGGAGGCCGGACCCGACGCCGAGGAGTTCGCCGAGCGGGCCGGGGGCGAGGGCGTAGGCGAGGCCGTTGGCGCCGGTGACGACCGCGTCGAGGGCGAGGAGGCGGCGGATCGTCGCGTCCGGCCGGGTGGTGCGAGTGAGACCGGCGAGCAGGTTCCGGGACATGGCGGATCACCCTCCTGGGGGTCGTGCGCGGGATGGGCCCGGTCCCCGGGCGGAGTGCGCCGCCCGGGTCCCGGTGCCCCGAAGCCTGCCGCCGGACCGGGGTCCGGGTCGATTACCCCGGAGGTCATGGCGGAGAGGGACGGGGGGGCGCGGGCGCCCGGGTCACGCCTCCCCCGGCGGGGGGCGTCCTCCTCTGCGGGACGGTGGCGACGGGCAGCCCGGATCAGCGGTTCTCGTCCGGTACGGCCGCCCCCTCGGCCGGAAGGACTGATTCCGTCTTTCCCTCGGGCAGGGAGGTCTCCGGTACCCCCGCCCGCCGTTCCACCGGCACCTGCGGCCCCTCGCCGCCCTCGCCCAGCCAGCGCCGCAGCACCCGGTGGACCTGTTCGGCGCCCACCGGTTCCGCCCCTTCCGGGACCGGCGGCGACAGCTCCGGCGGTGACAGCAGGAAGGGCCGCGTCTGCTCGCCGCCGAGGCCGCCGTGCGAGCCGATCTGCTCCTCGAAGGCGTGCACCGCCCCGGTCGCCGGGTCGTACATCGAATTGACCATCACGTCGGCGACGTGCGGGAAGCCGTCGGTGCGCCGCACCGCGTCGGCCGCGCCGGGACCGAAGACCGCGAGCGGCCCCTCGCCGTCCGCCAGCTCCGCCACCGGCACCTCCACCCCGTCCGCGGCCAGCACCACCGAGCCGTGCCGCTCGCTCGCCACCAGCAGGAAGCCGACGCCCGGGTGCTGGGCGAGGGCCCGCAGCAGCGCCGGGTGGCGCCGGTCGATCTCCTCCCGCGTCAGCCGGTGCGGCACGTCCGGGAAGGAGACCAGGCCCAGGTTCCCGGAGGCCAGGACGATCGGCTCGGACGGCCGGGCGGGCAGCTCCCCGGTGTGCTCGCCGCCCGGGTCCACCGGCCGGTGCAGGGCGCTGCGCAGCGCGTCCCGGGCGGCGTCCCGGGCCTCCGCGCCGCTGCGGGTGCGGCGGACCCGGCGCGGCACCGGCAGCCCGCAGCCCGCCCGTACCAGCTCCTTCAGCGTCAGCCCGTACGCCCCCTCGAAGGTCTCCCCCGGGCTCTGCCCGTGGTCGGAGAGGAGCACGATCCGGTACGGCCGCGGGGCGTGCTCGGCGACCGTCGCGATCAGGCCGACCGCCCGGTCGAGGCGGCGCAGCACCTGGTCGGTGTCGCGCCCGCGCGGCCCGGAGTGGTGGGCCACCTCGTCGTAGGCCACCAGGTCGGCGTAGACCGCGGTGCGGCCCGCGAGCATGTCGCCCATCACCGCGGCCACCACCACGTCCCGCTCGACGACGGTGGCGAAGGCACGGACCAGGGGGTAGGTGCCGCCGCGCGGGACGCGGGGGGTCTCGTGGCGCAGCCGGGCGCGGAGCGACTGGAGGACCTCGCGCACCACCTCGTTGACGAAGGAGCCGGCGGTGCGGACGCCGTTGGCCGGGTCGGCGAAGTAGGCGAAGTAGCCGGCCCGTGAGCGGTTGCGCCGGCCGCGCCGGGCGGCGACCGTCAGCACCAGCGCGACCTCGTCGGCGCCGCCGCTGAAGAGGTTGCCGCGCGAGGCGCCGTCGAGGGTGAGCAGCCCGCCGTCGCCGGTGCGGCGGACCGCGCGGCGCTGGAGCTCGACGGCGGAGGCGGGCCGGTTCGACACCATCAGGCGGCCGGTGTCCTTCTCGTACCAGCGGAAGGCGGGCACGTCCTCGTTGCTGCCGTGCAGGATGCCGAGCTGGCTGGCGCCGGTCTGGCTGGACCAGTCGGTGCGCCAGCCGGTGAGCCGGTGCCCGTCCTCCAGCCATCCGGCCACCGTCGGCATCAGCCCGGCGTCGACGGCCTCGCGCAGCACCGCGTGGCCGACGCCGTCGAGTTGGAGGAAGACCGTGCCGGGCGCGGAGCCGGAGCCCGGGTCGCGGGGGCGGGTGCGGCCGGTGAGCCGGTAGAGCCGGCGGCGGTACGCCTCGTCGTCCCGGACGGCCAGCGCGGTGGAGGTGGCGGAGGCGACGGCCGACATGACGGCCGCGACGACGACCGCCGTCTCGGGGTCGGCGGCGCCCCGGCCGTCCGGGATCAGCCAGAGCGCGAACAGCAGCAGCGAGCCGTTGAGGAAGAACGAGAGCAGGCCGAGCACCAGGGCGGGCACCAGCAGCAGGGCCCGTACCAGGAGCGGCCAGACGAGGGCGGTGAGGAGGCCGAAGGCCCCGGCGGCCCAGGCGGCGGTCAGGGCCGTCCGGGTGAGGCTGTCGCCGTCGGCGGACTGGAGCTGGAAGGCCGGCAGGAGGCCGGCGAGCACCAGCAGGGTGAGGGTGGACACCGCCCACACGACGACCACCCGCAGGGCCGTCCGGCCCGCCGTGCGCCAGCGTCCGGCGCCTCCCCCTCGACCCTCGGCCACGCCCGTGTCACCTTTCGCCCGGATCCTCCCCCCAGCGTGGCACACCGGCACCCGGCCCGCGCCCACCGGGCGCGGGAGCGTGTTCCCCGGGGCGGAGGGGGTCAGCCGCCGTCGTAGCCGGCGGTGGGCATGGAGAGGCGGCGGTGGACGGCGGCGCGGGAGGCGGCGTCGTAGCCCGTCCCCTCGACACCGGCGGTCTCCAGCCGGACGCCGCGCCGGGCGCACTCGGCGCGGAAGTCCGGCACCGAG
Source organism: Streptomyces termitum (assembly GCF_014650175.1). GTDB lineage: Bacteria > Actinomycetota > Actinomycetes > Streptomycetales > Streptomycetaceae > Streptomyces > Streptomyces termitum. The sequence continues at coordinate 216,155 of NZ_BMUL01000004.1, read as the reverse complement.
GTCAGCGCGCGGGCGAGGACCCGCTCGTTGGCGGCGACGAAGAGGTCGACCTCGCCGGACTCCACGTCGGCCCACAGTTCGTCGTGGTCGGGGCGGATGCCGTAGAAGAGGAGCTCGCGGGCGAGGACGTAGCCCCGCTCGTCCGCCCAGCGGGCGCACGCGTCGCGCTGGCCCCGGGTGTCGACGAGGAAGGGCGCGGAGTCGAGTTCTTCGAGCGGGGTGAGGCTGGCGATCGCCGCCACCCGGACGTCGTTCATGCGCCGAACCCTACTGCTCCGGCGGGGGCGCGGGGAGGTGGGGGAACGCGCCGGACGGCCCTACCCTCGGGGGGAAGGCCCGTGCGGGGCACCCCTGAGGAAGGACGGCTGCCGGTGGAGGTCACCTGGTGGGGGCACGCGACCTGCACGGTCGAGGACTCCGGGGTCCGCGTCCTGACCGATCCGCTGTTCGCGCGGCGGCTCGCGCACCTGCGCCGCCGGCGGGGTGCTCCGCCGCCGCCCGAGGCGGCCGTCGCGGAGGCGGTCCTCGTCTCGCACCTGCACTCCGACCACCTGCACCTGCCGTCGCTGGCCCGGCTGGCGCCGGGGACCCGGCTGGTGGTGCCGCGCGGCGCGCCGGACGCGGTGCCGGGGCTGCGCCGGCTCGCCGCGCGCGGGCTGCGGCTGACCGAGGTGGAGGCCGGGGACGCGCTGGTCGTGGAGGGGGTGACGGTGCGGGCGGTGCCCGCGCTGCACGACGGGCGGCGGCTGCCGGTGGGGCGGCACCGCTCCCCCGCGCTGGGGTACGTCGTCGAGGGCGAGGCGCGGACGTACTTCGCCGGGGACACCGGTCTCTTCGACGGGATGGCGGAGGCGGTCGGGCCGGTGGACGTGGCGCTGCTGCCGGTCGGCGGCTGGGGGCCCTACCTGGGGCACGGGCACCTGGACGCGGGGCGGGCGGCGCAGGCGCTGGCGGAGCTGGCGCCTGCGGCGGCGGTGCCGGTGCACTACGGGACGTACTGGCCGATCGGGCTGGACGGGGTGCGGCCGCACGAGTTCCACGCGCCGGGCGACGAGTTCGTCAGGAAGGCGGCCCGGCTGGCGCCGAAGGTGGCGGTGCACCGGCTGGGGCACGGCGAGCGGGTGCGGCCGGAGGTCGCCCGGTGACCGGTGGTCTGCTGGCGGCGGTGCGGGACCTGCCGCCGGAGTCGACGCAGCAGGCGGTCGGCTATCCGTCGCTGTTCCTCCTGGTGGCGCTGGGGGCGCTGGTGCCGGTGGTGCCGACCGGGGCGATCGTCAGCTCGGCCGCGGTGGTGGCCTTCCACCAGTCGTCGCCGTTCGCGCTCCTCGTGGTCTTCCTGCTGGCCTCCTCGGCGGCCTTCCTCGGCGACCTGGCGCTGTACGGGCTGGGGCTGCGCGGGGTCCGCTCCCGCAACGGCTCGCGGTGGCTGGACGCGCTGCGGGCCCGGGCGGCGCCGGACCGGCTGGCGCACGCCCAGGAGCGGCTGGACACCCACCAGGTGTCGGTGCTCGTGCTGTCCCGGCTGGTGCCGGCCGGGCGGATCCCGGTGATGCTGGCCTGTCTGCTGTCGCGGATGCCGCTGCGCCGGTTCGCGCGGGGCGACGCGGCGGCCTGTCTGGCGTGGGCGGCGACGTACCAGCTGATCGGCGTCCTGGGCGGGTCGCTGTTCCCGGAGCCGTGGCAGGGCGTGGTGGCGGCGGTGGGGCTGACGGTCCTGGTGAGCGGGGCGCCGGCGGTGTGGCGGCGGCTGCGGGGCCGCCGCCGCGACGGGAAGCGCGGGGGGCTACGGCGCGAGGACGCGTGACCCGCCGACCGGCAGGTCCCACAGGTCGTCCCGGGGCAGTCCGGCCCGCTGCCAGGCGGCCCGGACCCGGGTGAGGGGTTCGAGGACGGGCTCGCAGGAGAGGACGAAGGTGGCCCAGTGCATGGGGGCCATCCGGCGGGCGCCGAGGTCCTGGTGGGCGCGGACGGCCTCCTCGGGGTCGGTGTGGACGTCGCGGAGCCACCAGCGGGGGTCGTAGGCGCCGATGGGCAGGAGCGCCAGGTCGATGCCGGGGTGGCGGCGGCCGATCTCGGCGAACCAGTGGCCGTATCCGGTGTCCCCGGCGAAGTAGATCCGCCGGCCGGCCGGGTCGGTGAGGACCCAGCCGCCCCACAGGGAGCGGCAGGTGTCCAGGAGGGTCCGCTTGGACCAGTGGTGGGCGGGGACGAAGTCGAAGCGGACGCCGTCGAGTTCGGCCGCCTCCCACCAGTCGAGCTCGGTGACGCGGGTGAAGCCGCGGCGGGTGAACCAGCGGCCGAGGCCGGCCGGGACGAGGACGGGGGTGGCGCGCGGGAGCCGTTTGAGGGTGGGGGCGTCGAGGTGGTCGAAGTGGTTGTGGCTGATGACGACCGCGTCGACGGGCGGCAGGTCCTCCCAGCGGACGCCGACGGGGGTGAGCCGGGCGGGGGTGCCGAAGATGCGGCGGGACCAGACGGGGTCGGTGAGGACGGTGAGGCCGCCGACCCGCAGGATCCAGCTGGCGTGCCCGGCCCAGGTGACGGCGAGGGTGCCGGGTCCTGCGGGCGGCGGCGGGCCCGGTTCGAAGGGCAGCAGCGGCACGTCCCGCAGTCCTTCGGGGCGGGGGCGTACGGCTCCTTCGCGGGCGAGCCGGGCCAGGGCCCGGACGCCGGGCAGGGGGGCGGTGAGCCGGTCGGCGAAGCTGCGGGGCCAGTCGTGCCGGAGCCGGCCGAGCGGCCGGAGCACGGAGGGGGCCGGGGCGGGGGGCGGGTACGGGGCCCCGGCCGCCGGGGCGGGGCGGGCCGTCCGTTCGGTCATCTGCGGGCTCCGTTCTGCGCGGTGGGGCGTCTGCCCGGGGGCTTTCCCGGGCGGCTTTCCGGGGACGGGTTCGGTCAGGCGGGGCCGGTCAGGGCGGCGGTGATCTCCGCCAGACCGCGAACGGCCGCGGGGAGGGTCTCGGGGGCGCGGGCGGCGAGGGCGTCGGCGCGTTCGTGCGGGGTGGGGCCGAGCAGGGGCGCGGTGTCGAGGCGGACGCGCAGGGCGCCGGGTTCGTCGCCGAAGCGGTGGCCGCCGGGGACGGGGCGGCCGAGGCGGGCGGTGAGGTGCTGTTCGAGTTCGGGGGAGTCGGTGACGCCGCGGGCGGCGAGGGCGTCGCGGAGCGGTCCGAGGTCGGCGTAGAGGTGGCGGCCTGCCCTCGGCGGGCGGGCGAGGGCTCCGGCGGCGAGGACGGTGCGGTGCAGGGCGGCGGCGAGCCGGCCGTGGGCGGCGGCGGCGCGCAGGGCGGGGACGGCGACGTCCTCGGGTTCGTCGAGGGCGTGGGCGGCGGCGGGGGCGACCGGGCCGGGCAGGAGCGCGCCGAGGGCGGTGAGGACGTCGAGGGCGCGGGCGCGGGGGTCGCGGTAGCGGTCGGCGCGGTCGGCCCCGGCGGGCGGGAAGCGGGCGACGGCGCAGGGCCAGGCGGCGGGGACGAGGCCGCCGCCGGCGAGGTCGGCGAGGACGGTGACGTGGTCGGGGTGGGTCTCGGCGGGGCTGACGAGGACGGTGCCGCGCGGGTCGTGGAGGGTGTCGCGCCAGGTCTCGTCGCTGATGACGTGGAGTCCTTCGGCGACGGCGGCCTCGCAGCTCTCGCGGACCAGTTCGGGCGGGGCGACGGTGGCGGTGGGGTCGTCGGCGACGCAGAGCAGCAGGACGCGGGGGTCGCCGCCCTCGGTGCGGATGCGGCGGACGGTCTCCAGGAGGGCGTACGGGTCGGGGACGCCGCCCGCCTCGGCGGGGGTGGGCACGTGGTAGGCGGGCCGGCCCAGGAGGCGGATCTGCGGGGTCCACCAGGCGGGGCAGGGGCGGGGCAGCAGCACGTCGCCGCCGTGGGCGGCGAGCAGGGCGAGGAGCAGGGCGGGGGCGCCGGGGGCGGCGAGGGCGTCCTCGGCGTGGCCGCGCAGGCCGCGGCGCCACCAGTAGCCGGCGGCGGCCTCGCGCAGCACGGGTCCGCCGCCGGGCGGTTCGGGGGCGGTCCGGCCGGCGGCGGCCGCGAGGAGGGCGGCGAGTCCCGGGGGGACGGGCCGGCCGCTCTCGGGCGCGGGAGGGCCGTAGCGCACCGGGCCGCGGCCTTCCGGAGCCGTCTCCCGCATGTCCCGTACCTCCTGAGCGCGGGGGGCGCCGGGCACGGCGTCCCCGTGTTCTTTATACGGAGGTTCGCGGTGGTTCGCCCGCTCAGACGACGGTGACCGGGTGACGGACGACGGCGTCGAAGAGGTAGCCCTGGGTGTTGGGGACGGCGGTGTCGGGCTGGGTGTGGCCGACGGCGTCGGTGGTGCGGGAGAGGAGGGTGGCGGGGCCGGGGCGGTCGGGGCGCCAGGGCAGTGACCAGCGGACCCAGGCGCCGCGCCGGGGGCCGTCGTGGAGGCGGGCGGGGCGCCAGGTGGCGCCGCCGTCGGTGGAGACGTCGACGGCGCGGACGGGGGCGTGGGCGGACCAGGCGCGGCCGGTGAGCCGGTGGGTCCGGCCGGCCTCCAGGGTGGCGCCGAAGGGCAGGTGGTGGGCGGACTTGAGGGTCTGCCGGGTGAGCGGGGCGCTGCCGCCGGCCGGGTGGGCGGCGCCGAAGAGGCGGTACCAGTCGGTGGACCAGGGGCTGGTGAGGGGGCGGGTGGAGACCTCGATGTCGCCGAGCCACTTGATGGAGGCGATGCCGATCCAGTGCGGCACGATGAGCCGGACGGGGTGCCCGTGGTCGTACGGGAGGGGCTCGCCGTTCATCTCGTACGCGAGGATCACGTCGTCCAGCGCCTTGGCGACGGGCAGCGGGCGGCGGACCCGGCCGTGGTCGGTGCCGCCGGAGATGTACGGGTCGTCGAGGCCGCGCGGCAGCAGGTCGACGGCGTCGTGGGCGAGTCCGGCGCGGTGCAGGACGTCGGCGAGGCGGACGCCGCGCCAGCGGGCGGCGCCGACGGCGCCGAGGGTCCAGGCGGTGCCGGAGACGGTCTGGCCCTGCTGGGTGGTGTAGAGGCCGCGGCCGTTGCCGGCGCATTCGACCAGGGCCGTCCGGGTGACGGAGGGCAGGGAGCGGAGCTGTCCGTAGCCGAAGGTGACGGGAGCGCGGCCGTGGAGTCCGTCGCCCCAGAGGGTGAGCTTCCAGTCGGCGGCGTCGAGGACGGGGGTGGAGGTGTGGTTGCGGACGAAGAAGCGGTCGGCGGGGGTGAGGGGGCCGGTGTCGGCGAAGGTCTCGAAGCGGGCCTCGGCGTTGGTGCCGCGCACGGTGAAGTACGCCTCGGGGAGCGGCTTGACGATGCCGGGGGCGGCGGGTGCGGCGGCGGCCGGGGTGGCGGCGAGTCCGCCGAGCGCGGCGGCGGCCGGTCCGGCGGCGAGGGCCTTGAGGAGGGAACGGCGGGCGGGCGCGGGCGGGTGCGGCACGGGACTCCTCGGCGCGGTCGCGGGTCGGGCCGCCGGGCGGCGGCGGGCCGATCGTAGGGGCGCGCGGGGCGTCCGGCCGGGTTCCGGGCGGCCTGTTCACGAGGCTGTCACGTGGACGGGCGTCCGGGCGGGGCGCGGGAGGGGCCGCGGGAGGGGTACGGATACCGGTACGGGAGCGGCGGGGGTACGGGAGCGGCGGCGGGCCGGGAAGCACGGCGGCGGTCCGGTCTCCCCAGGAAACCGGACCGCCCCGCGGTACGCGCCCCCCGTTGCGCGTCCCCCCGGGCGGAAAGATATAGAAATCTTTTCTAGAAACCAACTTCAATCCGTTCCGCTTCCGGGCCGGACCCCCCGCCCCTCCCCCGAACTCCCGCCCGCGCTTCCGCCGTTCACCCCCCTCCCTATGTCCATATCCCAAGACGCCCATCTCACGATTCGGCGTTTGGCCCTACCGTGGAGGACACGCACCCACACCGAGGGAGTCGCTTCCATGACGCACGCCCGTGAGACCGCCGTCTACACCCACGGCCACCACGAGTCGGTCCTGCGCTCGCACAGCTGGCGCACCGCCGCCAACTCGGCGGCCTACCTGCTGGACGAGCTGCGCCCGGGGCTCGACGTCCTGGACATCGGCTGCGGCCCCGGCACCATCACCGCCGACCTGGCCGCCCTGGTCGGTCCCGGCGGCCGGGTGACCGGCGTGGACGCCGCCGAGGACGTCCTCGCCAAGGCGCGCGCCACGGCGGACGGACGGGGGCTTGAGAACGTGGAGTTCGCGGTCGCCGACGTCCACGCCCTGGACTTCCCCGACGACTCCTTCGACGTCGTCCACGCCCACCAGGTGCTCCAGCACGTGGGCGACCCGGTCCGGGCGCTGCGCGAGATGCGCCGGGTGTGCCGGCCGGGCGGGGTCGTCGCCGCCCGCGACAGCGACTACGGCGCCTTCACCTGGTACCCCGAACTCCCCGTGCTGGACGGATGGCAGGAGCTGTACCGGCGGGTGGCCCGCGCCAACGGCGGCGAACCGGACGCCGGGCGGCGGCTGTTCGCCTGGGCGCGGGAGGCCGGCTTCACCGACGTCACCGCCTCGGCGGCCGCCTGGTGCTTCGCCGCCCCCGACGAGCGGGCCTGGTGGAGCGGCCTGTGGGCGGACCGCACCGTCGCCTCCTCCTACGCGGGCCTGGCCGTCGAGGGCGGCCACACCACGCGCGCCGCGCTGGAGGAGATCGCAGCGGGCTGGCGCGCCTGGGGCGAGCGGGAGGACGCCTGGTTCATGGTCCCGCACGGCGAGATCCTCTGCCGGGTCCCCTGACCCGGGACCCCGCGCTTAATCACGGGCGCCCCGGCGGGATCGGTGCCTAGGGTGGAGGGTCGCCCGCCGCCGTGGCGGGCGGCGGGAGCGAGCACGGGAGTACGAGGATGGGCACGCCGCACACCTACCGGGTCATCGTCCGGGGCACCTTCGACGGGCTGTCGGAGGCGAGCCGGACACGGCTGCTGGCCGAGGTCGAGGAGCACGGCATGGCCGCGATGCGGTTCACCGAGGAGGGTTCGCTCGCCTACGACCGGACGCTCAAGCACTTCTCGTACCGGCTGGTCGTCGAGTCGGACGCCGAGGACGGCGACGAGATGGCGGGCGCGCTCGCCGAGGAGCGGGTGGAGGCGGCGCTGGCCGCCCTGGGGCACGGCTACAAGGGCCTCAAGTCGAAGGTGACCGACCTCGACACCATGAAGATCAACCGCAAGGGGCGGTGACCGCCCAGCGCTCGTGGTCCCGCCAGGCGCCGTCGATGAACAGCATCGCGGGCGAGAAGCCCTCCAGGCGGAAGCCGGCCCGGCGGACCAGGGCGCGGGACGGGGCGTTGCCCGGCTGGATGTTCGCCTCCAGCCGGTGCAGGTCCATCGGCCCGAAGGCGTGCGCCAGGAGCAGGCCGAGCGCCTCGCCCATCAGCCCGCGCCCGGCGGCGTGCGCGAAGGCCCCGTAGCCGAGGGCGCCGCTGCGGAAGGCGCCCCGGACGATGTTGTTGACGGTGAGGAAGCCGGCGATCGGGCCGCCCGCGCCCGGGTCCCCGCCGTGCTCGCAGACGAGGAAGCCCGCGCGGGACGGGTCGCCGGTCAGCGCGCCCGCGTAGGCGGCGTACCGCTCGGCCGTCAGCGGCGGGAACAGCCACGGCCGGTGCAGTGCGGTGCTCTCCGCCGCGCGGGCGGTGAACTCGGCGGCGTCGCCGGGGGTGAAGGGCCGCAGCCCCACCCGGGGCCCGGCCGTGACGTGGGGCGTGGGGGCGTCGATCGGCACCGGTCCAGGTTAACGGCGCACCGGAACCGATCCGTTCGGCCCCGCCGGGCCCGGCCCTGTTCGATCCGGTCCGGTCCGCTCCGGTGGTCCCGGTCCGGTCCGCCCCGGCGGTTCCCGTCCGTTCCGCCCCGGCGGTCCCGGTGGTCCCCGTCCCGTTCAGCGGCGCGCCGTCGTCACCCGGACGGGGCAGGGTTCGCCCTTGCGGAGGACGCCGATCACGACCGTCGTACGGCGGTCGAGGCCCTCGCCCGCGGCCGGGTACTGGGTGCAGACCCGCCAGTGCGGCGGCCACAGCACCCGCCGGTCGCGGCCGCTCGCATCGTGGACATCGAGCCGGGTGCGGTGGTCCAGACGGGTGAAGACCCGCCACAGGCCCCGGCCCCGGAAGTCCGGCATCCGCGGCCACCCGGGGACGGCCTCGCGGGCCCGCCGGGCGCGGGCGCCCGCGCCGGTGGCGCGGGGCCGCGCGCGGCCGCCGGCCCGTCCGGTGTCCGTGCCTCCGGTCGCGCCCGCCGCCGCGGCCGCGGCGGCGGCCAGCGCGGCCCCGGCTCCGATCAGCGCCCCGCGTCTCACTTGCGCCCCCTCGCGCCCCTCCGGCCCACGTACCAGCCGCAGGCCGCGCCCAGCAGGGCGGTGCCGAGCAGCGCCAGGTAGAGCGGCATCGTGACCTCGGGGATCAGCAGCCGGATCTTGACGTCGCGGGTGTTCTCGAAGATGAAGACGAGCAGGAGGACCGCGACGACCGCCATCCCGATCCGTCCGGGCGTGATGCCTCCGAACCGGTCTCCCCTGCGCGTGCCTGCCGTGTCCTTGGGACTCATGCCCGGTCCTCCTCCGTCGTCCGTCTCGGGCGTACCCGTGGGACCAGAATGGGGGGACCGGCCCGCCGAGGGGCGGTGGACGACTCCGTCCGGGTGACTTGTCAGACAACGTGCGGCCGCTACGGTGGAGGCCGGACCACAGTACGAGGAGGGGCCTTGGCGGTCAGCGGGCACCGGCGGCGGCCGGTGGTGGCGCTCTACGAGCGGATCGCGGACGCCGTCCACGACGGCACCTACCCGCCCGGCTCGACCCTCCCCTCCGAGCCGAGGCTCGCCGCCGAGCTGGGGGTGAGCCGGCCGGCCCTGCGGGAGGCGCTGCTGCTGCTCCAGGAGGACGGGCTGCTGACGGTGCGCCGGGGCGTGGGCCGGACGGTGAACGCCCGGCCGCCGCGCCGCGGCTTCGAGCACCTCCAGCCGCTGGAGGACCTGATCGGCGGCGGTACGGGTCCCCGGGTACGGGCGCTGCTGCGCACCCTGGAGGAGCCCACCGACTTCACCACCCAGCACCTGCTGGCCCCGGCCCGCGCCGAGCTGCGGTTCTGGGAGTCCCTGCTGGGCGGGGAGGCGGGCCCGGCGGCGCTGTGCCACGAGTGGGCGGCGGCCGACGAGGTCCTGGACCGGGTCCATCCGGCCTTCGCCCGCGCCCTGCGCGCGACCGGGGCGGACGGGGCCGCCGAGGCGCACGGCGGGGCGGACGGCGGGGCGGACGGCGGGGCGGTCTCCATGCTGTCGGTCCTGCTCGGGGCCTCGCGCGAGGTGGCGCTGCGGGCCGGCGGCGGGATCACGGCGACGCTGCTCGGGCGGCGGCGCGGCGAGCAGCTGGGCCGCCCGGCGGACACCCCGGCGGTGCTGGTCACGCAGGTGGTGCGGGTCGGGGACGTCCCGGTGCTGGCCGCCAAGCACATGCTTCCGACGGGCTCTCCGGCGCTCCCCGTGCTCCAGTCCCACTGAGACCGGGGCGGGGCCGCGCGCCGCCGGACGCCGCGCGGCCCGGGCCCCCGCCCTCGGAGCCGTACCTCTGCGTCCTCTCCCCCGGGCGGTGGTGATGACGTACACTTCCCGGCCATGCACTTGTCTGACAACTCTGCCGTTCCTGCCCCGGTCGCCGTCTCCGACTGGATCCGCCGCGCGCCGAAGGCCGTCCTCCACGACCACCTCGACGGCGGGCTGCGCCCGGCCACCATCGTCGAGCTGGCCCGCGCGTGCGGCTACACGGCGCTGCCCACCGAGGACCCGGCCGCGCTGGCCGTCTGGTTCCGGGACGCCGCCGACTCCGGCTCCCTGGAGCGCTACCTGGAGACCTTCGCCCACACCTGCGCCGTCATGCAGACCCGCGAGGCGCTTCTCCGGGTCGCCGCCGAGTGCGCCGAGGACCTGGCCGAGGACGGCGTCGTCTACGCCGAGGTGCGCTACGCCCCCGAACAGCACCTGGAGGCCGGACTCACCCTCGAAGAGGTCGTCGAGGCCGTCAACGAGGGCTTCCGCGAGGGCGAGCGGCGGGCCGGCGGCCGGATCACCGTCCGCACCCTGCTCACCGGCATGCGGCACACCGACCGCTCCCTGGAGATCGCCGAACTGACCGTCGCCCACCGCGACAACGGCGTGGCCGGCTTCGACATCGCCGGCGGCGAGATCGGCAACCCGCCCGCCCGCCACCTGCCCGCCTTCCAGCACCTGAAGCGGGAGAACTGCCACTTCACCATCCACGCGGGCGAGGCCGTCGGCGCCGAGTCGATCCACGAGGCGGTGCAGGTCTGCGGCACCGAGCGGATCGGGCACGGCGTGCGGATCACCGACGACATCGCCGAGGACGGCACGCTCGGCCGGCTGGCCGCGTACGTCCGCGACAACCGGATCGCGCTGGAGGTCTGCCCGACCTCCAACCTCCAGACCGGCGCGGCCAAGGACTACGCCTCGCACCCGATCGACGAGCTGCGCCGCCTCGGCTTCCGCATCACCCTCAACACCGACAACCGCCTCGTCTCCGGCACCACCATGAGCGAGGAGTTCCAGCACATGGCGGACGCCTTCGGGTACGGCCCCGAGGTCTTCGAGGAGTTCACGGTCGCCGCCCTGGAGGCCGCCTTCCTGCCGCTCCCGGAGCGCCTGCGGCTGATCGAGGAGACCGTGCGCCCGGGGTACGCGGCGCTGTAGCCGCGGGGGCGGCGGCTACCGCCATCTCTGGTAGTCGCCCGTGTTGGACACGTGGGTGTAGACCTCCCCGTAGGCGTTGGAGTCGAGGAAGAAGCCGGTGGCCTTGTTCTCGAAGCGGTACGCGCCGTCGCTCCGGCGGAGGTACCACTCCTGGTAACTGCCGTCGTTGCAGGGCAGCGTGTAGACCTCCTGGTCGGCGTTGCTGTCCAGGCACCGGGAGGTGGCCACGTCCTCCAGGGCGTACTCGCCCGCGTCCCGGGCGACCACCCGCCACCGCTGGTAGTCGCCGCCGTTGCAGTCGAGGGTGTACACCCGCCCGTAGGCGTCGCTGTCCAGGCAGAGGCCCGTGGCGACGTCCACGAACTCGCCCTCGCGGGGGACGGCGGGCCGCTGCGCCGGGGGCGGCGGGGTGGTGGTGTCCGGGTCCGGCTCCCCGCTCGTCGACGGGGCCGGGGGCTCGGACGCCGGGGTCGTGGCCGGGGTGGTCGTGGGCGCGGGCTCGGTCGTCGGGTCCGGGGACTCCGTGGACGGCTCGACGGAAGCCGGGGTTCCGGTGTCCGGTGCGACGGTGCCGGTGCGGCTCGCGGTGCCGCCGGGGCGGCCCGCGGCGCCGTCCTGGTCGGTGAGGCCGAGGGGCGCCAGTTTCCAGACGGCGAGGGCGAGTACGGACACGACGGCCGCCGCCGCGACGGGCGCGAGCGCCTTCCGCCCCGACCGGACCGCCGGGACCGGACCGGTCGGCGCGGGGGCGGCCGGGACGGGGGCGGTCGGGACGGGGGCGGTCGGCGCGGCGGGGGCGGGACGGGGCCCGGGGCCGGCCGCGTCCTCGGGCGGTGGGGCGGCGGGCGCGCGACCGGGCGGTGGGACGGCGGGGGCCGGACCGGGGGGTGGGACGGGTGTCGGGGTGCGGGGCCGGGCGGGCGGCGGTCCCGTGACCGTCCGGGTCGCCGCCGCGGTCCGCATCGCCCGCAGCCGGCGGGCGACCTCCCGCGCGTCGCCCGGCCGGTCCCCGGGGTCCTTGGCCAGCAGTTCCGCGACCAGGGCGTCCAGCGCCGCCGGGAGCCCGGGGCGTAACGCGCTGGGGACGGGAGGTTCGGCCGTGGTGTGCCGGACCCACAGCTCCTGCCACTCGCCCTCCGGGAACGGCAGGCGTCCCGCGCAGAGTTCCATGAGCACGCAGCCCAGCGCGTACAGGTCGGCCCGGCCGTCGACGCTCTGCCCGGTCCACCGCTCGGGGGCCATGTAGGGGAGCGAGCCGACGATGGTGCCCTCGGTCGTGACCCGGGGCGCGTCGGGCCGTTCGACCTGCTGTCGGGCGAGGCCGAAGTCGAGGATCCTGACCTCGCCGGAGCGCGTGATCATCACGTTCGCCGGCTTCACGTCCCGGTGGACGATCCCCGCGTCGTGCGCGACGGCCAGCCCCTCGCAGATCTGCTCGGCCCACGTCAGCGCGGTCTCCAGCGGCGGCGGGCCCTCCTGGAGGACGTCCGCCAGCGGGGCGCCGTCCACGAGCTCCATGACCAGGTAGAACGTGCGCCGCCCGGCGTGCTCCGTCTCGCCGAAGTCGTACACCGTCGCGATGTACGGGTGGCGCAGACCGCCGCTGAGGCGGGCCTCCCGCACCATCCGCAGCCCCTCGACCGGGGAGCGGGGCACCATCGTCTTCACGGCGACGTCCCGCTGGATCCGCGGGTCGCGGGCCCGCCAGACGATCCCGAACCCCCCGGCGCCGAGCCGCTCCTCCAGCCGGTACCGCCCCGCCAGCACCTCACCCCGCCGCATGCGCCCCCCCAGCTCTCGACAGTGCTCCCAGCGTACTTCTCCCGGCGGTCCGCCGGAGGGGGCGCGACGGGGACGGACGGGCAGGTGGCGGCCGGTGCGGCGGCGGACCGGTGGAAGAATGACCGCATGACAGGTGCTGAGGAGTTCAAACCCGAATCGGAGCGGGTCACGCGCACGCTGCGCGACCAGATCATCGACGGAACCCGGGCACCCGGCAGCAAGCTGGTGGAGCGCGAGATCGCGGCCGAGCTGAACGTGAGCCGGCTGCCCGTCCGCGACGCCCTGCGGGACCTGGTCGCCGAGGGGCTCGTGACGCCCCGCCCGCGCACCTGGGCCGTGGTCCGCGAGTTCTCTCCCTCCGACATCGCCGACCTCGTGGACGTCCGGTCCGCCCTGGAGGTCCTCGGGTTCCGGCTGGCCGCGCAGCGCCGCACCCGGGCCGGGCTCGCCAGACTCCGCGCCGACCTCGACGCCGAACTGGCCGCCGCCGCCCGGGGCGACGGGCCGGCCGCCCGGCGGGCGGCGGCCGACTTCCACGAGACGGTGACCGAGCTCGCCGACAACGTGCTGCTCAGCGAGTTGAACTCGACGCTGAGCAGCCGGATGCGCTGGCTGCTGGGGCAGCACGACGCCTTCGCCGCCGTCGCCGAGGAGCACGAGGAGCTCTACCGGTGCATCGAGGCGCGGGACGTGGAGCGGGTCGAGAAGCTGGCCCTGCGTCACCTGGAGACCAGCCGGAGCGAGGCGACCGCGCATCAGTTCCGTACGGCGCCCGAGACGGAGGCGGAGTCCGGAACCGGGTCCGGGTCCGGGTCCGGGTCCGGGTAGACGGGAGGACGGGGCTCCCCGCTCGTACCCGTGAACGGCCGGGGGTTCCGGCATACGGACCGGCCGGAGAATGGCATACCAAACGATCTAGGCGCGTCCGTCACTCACCGACGTAGACGACGCCGCCCGGGACGTCGGCGCGGATCTCGGTGCCGACCCGGCGCTCCATCAGGTCGTCGAGGCGCTCCAGCGGGCCGATGAGGGTACGGCCGCCGGCCCGGGCGACGCGGATCGCGGCGTCCACCTTCGGCTTCATCGAGCCCTCGGCGAAGGCGAGTTCGGCCAGGCCCTCGGGCGAGGCGGTGAGGATGTCCCGCTGCTCGGGCGTGCCCCAGTCCTGGCTGACGAAGTCACCGTCGGTCAGCATGATCAGCATGTCGGCGTTCAGGTCGGCGGTGAGCGCGGCGCTGGCGGCGTCCTTGTCGACGACGGCCTGCATGCCGATCTGGCGGCCCTTGGAGTCGGTGCGCACCGGTACGCCGCCGCCGCCCACGCAGACGACGAGGGTGCCGCCGTCGAGCAGGCGGGAGACCAGCGGGGCCTGCATGACGCGCAGCGGCTCGGGGGACGGCACCACCCGGCGGAAGGCGCCGCCGTCACGGGCGATCGTCCACCGGTACTCGGCGGCGGCTTCGGCGGCGTCCCGCGCCGAGTAGGTCGGGCCGATGAGCTTGGTCGGGCGCTCGAAGGCCGGGTCGGCCTCGTCGACCTCGGTGGTGGTGAGGACCGCGGCGACCTCGCGCTCACCCGCCAGGGCGTTGGACAGCTCCTGCTGGATGACGTAGCCGATCATGCCCTGGGTCTCGGCGCCGAGGATGTCCAGCGGGTAGGCCGCGACGTCCTGGTAGGCGAGGTTCTGGAGGGCGAGGAGGCCGACCTGCGGGCCGTTGCCGTGGGTGATGACGACCTCGTGCTCGCGGGCCAGCCCGGCGAGGGCCTGGCAGGCGCCCCGCACGTTGGCGCGCAGCCGGTCGGCGGTCATGGGCTCCCCGCGGCGGGCGAGGGCGTTTCCTCCGAGTGCGACGACGATGCGCATGCGTTTTCCCTTGTGACTCTTGCGTTCGCTTATGGGACTCAGAATGGTATACCAATAGAGGTACACCGGAAGGAGTACCGCCGACCGCGCCGACCGCGCGACGGTCGTACGACAGCCACAGGACGAGGAGGACGAGGTGGAGGACCCCATCGGCGCCCCCTCGATCCCGGTGCTCTCCGGCGACGGCCGCCTGCTCGACCTGCTGTCCTCCTTGCGGGGCACGGGTTCCGTCCACTCGGTCTTCACCCGCGTGGTGAACCTGCTGACGCCCGGCGGGACGCTGATCGCCCTCGCCGCCCGCGGTTCCGGCGACGCGCCCCGCACCCTGGTCGCCGACGTCGCCGCCTGGTCGGCATACCAACTGGGCGCCGGCCTGGGTGTGACGTTCGCGACCGGGAACATCGCGCTCGACCGCTCCCCGGCCCTCCGCCGTCCGCTGCGCCTGGCCACCGCCGGGGCGCGCGCCTGGCGTCCCGCCGCCCCCTCCCTCGCCCCGCTCCCCCCGGGCGCCCTCGCCCGCGCCGCCGACGCCGTCGCACGGATCTGCCGCGTCCACGGCCCGCTCGGCGGCATGCTCGGCGCCCGCCCCGGCGCCGGCCCGATGGAGGCCGCCGTCGTGCGCGCCCTGCACACCGGCCGGGACCTCCTCCTCGCGGGCCTGCGGACCGGCGAGGAGGAGCGGACCCGGGACGGCGTCCTCGCCCTCCTCGGCCTGGGCCCCGGCCTCACCCCCGCCGGGGACGACTTCCTCACCGGCCTCGTCCTCGTCGCCGCCCTCCCCGGCAGCCGGCTCGACGGCTTCCCGCCGCTGCTGCGCGACCTCCTCGCCGTCCGGGGCGACCGGACCACGGCCCTCTCCCTCGCCACCCTGAGCGAGGCCGCCGAGGGCCGGGTCCGCTCCGAACTCCTCGGCCTGGTCGCCCTGCTGGCGCACGGGAACCCCACCGGCGCCGGCCCCGCCGCCACCGGCCCCCGGCCCGGCACGGCCCCCGCCGCCACCCCCGGCGGCGGACCCCGCCCCGGGGAACTCCACGCTTCCGTCCGCGAGGTGCTGGCCATCGGCCACAGCTCGGGCGGGGACCTTCTGTCCGGCCTGGTGGCCGGGCTCCGTCTGGAAGAAGAACTGCGAGGTCCGCTGTGAGTACCACCACAGCCGTCGTACGAAAGAACACGTACTTCGACTCCGTGTCCCTGATGTCCGTCTCGACCAAGGCCAACGGCCTGGACGGGGTGGAGCAGGCGTTCACCGCCATGGGCACCGAGATGAACAAGGGGGTGCTGGAGAACCTGGGCCTGCTCACCGACGAGCTGCGGGCCGCCGAGAGCGGCGACCTCATGATCGTGGTGGTGGCCGCGGACGGCTCCGACACCGAGGCGCTGCTCGCCGAGGTCGAGGACCTGCTGACCCGCAAGGCCCCCGCCTCCGCCGGCGCCGCCGAGGTCACCTACCGGACCGTCGCCTCCGCCGCCGCCGGCATCGAGGGCGCCAACCTCGCCGTGATCGCCGTGAACGGCGCGTACGCCGCCCGCGAGGCCCGCAAGGCCCTCGAAAGCGGCCTGCACGTGATGATGTTCAGCGACAACGTCGCCGTCGAGGACGAGATCGCGCTCAAGAACCTCGCCCACGACAAGGGCCTGTTCATGATGGGCCCGGACTGCGGCACCGCGATCATCAACAACGTCGCGCTCTGCTTCGGCAACAAGGTCCGCCCCGGCTCCGTCGGCATCGTCGCCGCCTCCGGCACCGGCTCGCAGGAGGTCTCCGTCCGCGTCCACGCGCTCGGCGGCGGCGTCTCGCAGCTCATCGGCACCGGCGGCCGCGACCTGTCCGAGCGGGTCGGCGGCATCATGATGGTCGACGGCATCCGCGCCCTCGCCGCCGACCCGGCCACCGACGTCATCGTCCTGGTCTCCAAGCCGCCGGCCGCCTCGGTCGAGAAGAAGGTCCTCGCCGAGGTCGCCGCCGCCGGCAAGCCGGTCGTCGTCTGGTTCATCGACGGCTCCGAGGAGGCGGTCACCGCCGCCGGCGGCCACTTCGCCGCCGACAGCCTCCAGGCCGCCCGCAAGGCCGTCGAACTCGCCGGGATCACCGGCCCCGCCGTCGAGGAGTTCGACGCCGGGGCGGCCGCCGCCGAGGTCGTCGCCCGCCTCGCCGAGGGCCAGAAGTACGTCCGCGGCCTGTTCTGCGGCGGCACCCTCTGCGACGAGACCATGTACGCCGTCCGCGACGCCGGGCTCGACGTGTGGTCGAACATCCAGAAGGACCCCGGCTTCCGCCTCCCGGCCGGCTCCGCCTCGCGCGGCCACACCTTCCTCGACTTCGGCGACGACGACTTCACCAACGGCCGTCCGCACCCGATGATCGACCCCGCCCTGCGCATCGAGCGGATCGTCGAGGAGGCCGGGGACCCCGAGGTCGCCGCGATCGTCCTGGACTTCGTCCTCGGCTTCGGCTCCCACGAGGACCCGGTCGGCACCACCCTGCCCGCCCTCCGGGAGGCCCGGCGGATCGCCCGGGAGGCCGGCCGCCACCTGGAGATCGTCGCGTACGTCCTCGGCACCGACCTGGACACCCCGTCGGTCGTCGCCCAGAGCGACGCCCTGCGCGCCGCGGGCGTCACCGTCACCCTCAGCTCCACCGAGACGGGCCGGTTCGCCCGCGAGATCGCGAAGAAGGCACAGGCATGAGCACCGAGAACACCGAACCCACCCCGGCCGCCCGGCTGTTCGCCTCCGACCTGAGCGTCGTCAACGTCGGCCTCGCCCTGTTCGACGCGGACATCGCGGCCCAGGGCGCCCAGGTCTCCACCCTGGACTGGACCCCGCCCGGCGGCGGCAACGCCGACGCCGTCCGCGCCCTCGACGCCCTGGAGCGGGCCGGGGTCGCCGAGCGGATCGAGGCCGCCAACGCCGAGGCCGTCGAGCGCGTCATGGCCGCCCGCCCGATGCTCGTCGGCTTCGACCGCGCCCTCGACGTGGTCCCCGGCATGACCCCGACCACCATCCTCCACTCGGGCCCGCCCATCGCCTGGGAGGACATGAACGGCCCGATGAAGGGCGCCGTCACCGGCGCGATCGTCTTCGAGGGCCTGGCGAAGGACCTGGAGGAGGCCGCCGAGGTCGCCGCCTCCGGCCGGATCACCTTCAAGCCCTGCCACGAGGCGGACTCCGTCGGCTCGATGGCCGGCGTGACCTCCGCGTCGATGTACGTGCACATCGTGCGCAACGAGACGCACGGCAACACCGCCTTCACCAACCTGTCCGAGCAGATGGCGAAGATCCTGCGGATGGGCGCCAACGACCAGAGCGTCATCGACCGCCTGGTCTGGATGCGGGACGTCTTCGGCCCGATGCTGAAGGAGGCCGTCGAGTTCACCGGCCCCGTCGACCTGCGCCTGCTGCTCTCCCAGGCCCTCCACATGGGCGACGAGTGCCACAACCGCAACGGCGCCGGCACCCTGCTCCTCTTCCAGGCGCTCGCCCCGGGCCTGCTCCGGTCGTCCTTCACGACCGAGCAGAAGAAGGAGGTCTTCGACTTCGTCGCGTCCTCCGACTACTTCTCCGGCCCGACCTGGATGGCGATGGCCAAGGCCGCCCTCGACGCCGCCAACGGCGTCGCGGACTCCACCGTCGTCACCACCATGGCCCGCAACGGCGTCGAGTTCGGCATCCGCGTCGCCGGTCTGCCCGGCCAGTGGTTCACCGGCCCGGCCCAGCGGGTCGTCGGCCCGATGTTCGCCGGCTACAAGCCCGAGGACTCCGGCCTCGACATCGGCGACAGCGCCATCACCGAGACCTACGGCTTCGGCGGCTTCGCCATGTCGGCGGCCCCGGCCATCGTCGCCCTCGTCGGCGGCACCGTGGCCGACGCCATGGGCTACACCCGGGACATGGGCGAGATCACCACCGCCCGAAACCCCAACGTCACCATCCCCGCGCTCGACTTCCAGGGCATCCCGACCGGCATCGACGTCCGCAAGGTCATCGACACCGGCATCCTCCCGGTCATCAACACGGCCATCGCCCACAGGGAAGCCGGCATCGGCATGATCGGCGCCGGGATCACGCACCCGCCCGCCGAGGCGTTCACCAAGGCAGCCACCGCCCTCGCCGCCGCCCTCGCCTGATCCGCGACGGCCCTCCCGGAAACCCGCAGAAACGATGAACACACAGCGCACCCCCGCGGCGGACCCCGCGGGGGCCGGCGGGGAGCAGGACTCCCCGACCGGCCTCGAACCCGACTCGGAGTTCGAGCACGGCCCCGTCCCGGCCGGCAGCCGCAAGTCGCTCCTGACCGTCTCGGCGGTCTGGTTCGGATTCCCCATGATCCTGACCAACGCCGTCCCGGGCGGCGTGGTCGTCGCGCTCCTGGGCTTCTGGCGGGGGCTGGCCGCCATCGCGGTCGCCAACCTGGTGATGCTCCTGTACGTCGGCGTCCTCAGCCACCGCGCGGGCAGCAGCGGCGAGAGCTTCTCGCTCCAGGCCACCCGCACCTTCGGCCGGACCGGCTACATCGTCGCCTCGGCGTTCCTCGCCACCATCGTGGTCGGCTGGTTCGCCTTCAACACCGGCGCCACCGGCGCCACCCTGCACAAGGCGTTCGGCTGGCACGAGCGGCTCGTCGCGGTCCTCGCCGGCCTCGGCTTCATCGCCCTGACCTATCTGGGCATCAGGGCGCTGTCGTGGCTGGGCGCGGTCGCCGCCCCGCTCTTCGTCATCGCCGGCGGCGCCGCCCTGATCATCGCCGCGAAGGACCACGACCTCGGCGCGGTCTTCTCGTACCAGGGCGTGGGCGGCGACGCCACGCTCACCTTCGGCGCCGCGATCTCCATGATCATGGCGACCTTCGCGGACTCCGGCACCATGACCGCCGACTTCACCCGCTGGTCGAAGAACGGCCGGCAGGCCGTCCTCGCCACCGTCAGCGCCTTCCCGGTGGCCAGCGTCATCGCCCAGGTCACCGGCGGTCTGGTGGTCGCGGCGGGCGCGGTCGCCCTGCCGGCCACGGCGGGCGGCGACTTCCTGCCGATCCTCACCGGCGAGGGCTCCTCGGCGCTCGACGTGCTGGCGGCGGTCTTCGTCTTCGTCAACCTCGGCTCGGTGTGCAGCCACTGCCTGTACAACGGCGCGCTGGGCTGGTCCCACCTGACCGGCCGCACCATGCGGCTGATGACGGTGGTCCTCGGCCTCATCGGCACGCTCGCCGCGCTCGCGGGCGTCTGGAACCACTTCCTGGACTGGCTGGTCGTCCTGAGCGTCTTCGTCCCGCCGCTGGGCGGCGTGCTCATCGCCGACCAGTTCTTCGCCCGGGGCGGCCGGGGCGCCATGGACCGCCGCCCCACCGCGAAGGTCCGGCCCACCGCCTTCCTCGCCTGGGCCGTCGGCGCGGCGGGCGCGGGCATCGCCCACTGGTTCGCCCCCCAGCTCTCGGACGCCGTCACCGGCCTGGTCGTCGCGATCGCCGCGTACGCCGTCCTGGAGCGGGCCCTCCCGCGGGCCGGGGTCGCGGCGGCCTGAGCCCCGCCTCCCCGGCCGCCGAGTGCCCCCGTCCCCCGTCCGGGCCGGGGGCACTCCCTTTCCCCCGATCCCGTACGGCTCCGATCCTCACCGCCCCGCCCCGTGCGGGCCCGTCCCGTCCGGGTCCGGGGCGGCCGGGGCGAGGGTCCCCGCGTCGGCGTCGAGCACGGCGGGGACCCCGAGCGGAACGGTGAGGGCACCGGGCCCGTGGCCGAAGCCCAGCTCCTCCACCACCGGGACGCCGAGCCCGCCGAGCCGGTCGGCGAGGAGCGCCCGCACCTCCTCGTAGGGCCCGCACTCCGCCCAGGAGCCGAGGGCGATCCCGGCGACCCCGTCCAGCCAGCCGGAGCGGAGCAGCTGGGTGAGGACGCGGTCCAGGCGGTACGGCTCCTCCCCCACGTCCTCCAGGAGCAGCAGCCCGCCCGCGGCGGACGGCCGGGCGTGCGGGGTGCCCAGCTCGGCGGCGAGGAGGCTGGCGCAGCCGCCCAGGGTCACCCCCTCCGCCCGGCCCGGCACCAGCGCCCGGCCCCGGCCCAGGGCCCGCACCGTCTCCGGCGCGAGGAGCGCGGCCCGCAGGGACTCCCGGGCGGCCGGCTCGTCGAGGAAGGAGGCGGTCGCGGTCATCGGCCCGTGCAGGGTGGCGAACCCGGCGCGCCGGGCGAACGCCTCGTGCAGGACGGTGACGTCGCTGAAGCCGACGAAGGGCTTGGGCCCGGCCGCCCGGACGGCGGCCCAGTCGACCAGGTCCACCATGCGCTGGGCGCCGTAGCCGCCGCGCGCGCAGAGGACGGCGGCGACGGAGGGGTCCGCGTACGCCTCCGTCAGGTCGCGGGCGCGGTCCCGGTCGGCGCCCGCGAGGTGGCCCAGCGGATGGGTGTCGAGGACGTGCGGGGCGACGACCGGGTCGAGGCCCCACTCCCGCAGGTGGCCGAGCCCGGCGAGCAGCCGGTCCTCGGCGACGGGACCGCAGGGGGCGACGACGGCGACGCGGTCGCCGGGCCGCAGCCGGCCGGGCCGGACCAGGGCGGGCACCGCGGCGGTCACGTGCGCAGCTCCAGCTCCGGCACGTCCGGCCGGTCGAAGCCGAACACTCTGGCGTAGAGGGCGAGTTCGGCCTCCAGGGCGCGGACCATGGTGTCGGCGCCGCGGAAGCCGTGGCCCTCGCCGGGGAAGGAGAGGTAGGCGTGCGGGACGCCCCGGCCGGCGGTGCGGGCGAGGAAGCGCTCGGCCTGGGCGGGCGGGCAGATAACGTCGTCGAGGCCCTGGAGGAGCAGGAAGGGGGCGGTGATCCGGTCGACGTGCTCGATCGGCGAGCGCTCCGCGTACCGCTCGGGGACCTCGTCGAGGGGGCCGACGAGCCCGTCGAGGTAGCGGGACTCGAAGTCGTGGGTCTCGCCGGTGGCCCAGCCCTTCAGGTCGAGGACGGGGTAGATGATCGTGCCGCAGGCGTAGACGTCGGTGCGGACGAGGGAGGCGGCGCTGGTCCAGCCGCCGGCGCTGCCGCCGCGCACGGCGAGCCGGGCCGGGTCGGCGGTGCCCTCGGCGGCGAGGGCGAGGGCGACGGCGGCGCAGTCCTCGACGTCGACCACGCCCCACTCGCCGCGCAGCCGCTCCCGGTAGGCGCGGCCGTAGCCGGTGGAGCCGCCGTAGTTCACCTCGACGACGCCGATGCCCCGGGAGGTGAAGTAGGCGATCTCCAGGTCGAGGACGAGGGCGGCGTGGCCGGTGGGGCCGCCGTGGGCGTGGACGACGTAGGGCGGGAGGGCGCCTTCGGGGCCGGTGAAGGCGGGGTTGCGGGGCGGGTGGACGTGGGCGTGGACCTCGCGGCCGCCGGGGCCGGTGAAGACGCGGGCGGTGGACTCGGGGTAGTGGGCGGGGTCGACGGGGTCGGTGTGCGGGGAGCCGACGACACGGGTGCGGCCGGTGGCGGTGTCGAGTTCGACGATCTCGGCGCCCCGGTGGATCCCGGCGGCGACGCCGTACACCCGGGTGCCGTGCGCGGCGAGGGTCGGGGACCAGGCGGTCCAGGGGCCGGGGGCGTCGGCGAGGGTGCCGGTCTCGGGGTCGAGGAGGCCGAGGACGGCGTCGCCGCGCCCGTGCAGGACGGCGACGGGTCCGCTGTCGAGGGCGCGGAACCAGGTGAGTCCGGTCTGCCAGAGCGGTCCGGCGAACTCCTCCTCGCGGGGGCAGAGGGCGCGGGCCGGGCCGAGGGTGCCGTCGGCGGCGAGTTCGGCGCGGTAGAGGTTCCACCAGCCGCCGCGGTCGGAGGCGAGGAGGAGCCGGCCGGCCGCGTCCCAGTCGGCCTGCGGCACGGATTCCTCCGGCCCGCCGGCGACGGTCCTGGCGTTCTCCAGGCGGCCGTCGGGGGTGACGTCGGCGAGGATCGCCTCGGTGCCGTCCCAGGGCATCCGGGGGTGGTCCCAGCCGAGCCAGACGGCGTGCCGGCCGTCCGGGGAGAGCCGTGGTCCGGTGACGAAGCGGTGGCGGCCGTCGGAGAGTTCGCGGACGGCCGCGCGGTCCTCGGCGGCGGAGCCGTCGAGGGGGACGGCGGCCAGGACGCGGCGGACGTCGCCGGGGCCCGGTCCGGTGTACTCCTCCAGGACGCACCAGACCTCGCCGAGCGCGGGCACCGGCAGCGGGTCGGACCAGCGCAGGCCGCCGCCGACCGGGGAGACGGGGGTGAGCGGGCGGGGCGCGGCGTCCGGTCCCGCGTCCGGCTCGTACGCGTAGAGCCGCTGGTCGGGGAAGTGACAGAAGACGGCGAGCGGTCCGGTGCCGGGCCGGTCGAGGGCGGCCCAGGGTCGGCCGCCGTATTCGAGGACCCGGCTGCGCACGTTCCACGGCGGGGGCAGCAGGGTCCGCGCGGTGCCGTCGGCGTGCCGCCGGACGAGGGCGCGGCGGCCGCCCTCGGCCGGGCGGGGCTCGGTCCACCACACCTCGTCGCCGACGGTGCCGAGGAAGTCGGGGCGTCCGTCGTGGGCGGCGGCGAGGGCGGCGTCGACGGGTGAGGCCCAGCTGCCATGGGCGGCCTGGTGCTGCATGTGCGTGTGTCCCCCCGGGGTCGGTGCGGTCGGTCAGGCGTTCTTCAGGTAGTGGTCGAGGACCCGGACGCCGAAGTGGAGGCCGTCGACGGGGATGCGCTCGTCGACGCCGTGGAAGAGGCGTCCGTAGTCGAGGCCGGGCGGCAGCTTCACGGGCGAGAAGCCGTAGCCGGTGATGCCGAGGCGGGAGAACTGCTTGGCGTCGGTGCCGCCGGACATGGTGAAGGGGACGGCCCGGCCGTCGGGGTCGAAGCGCTCGACGGCGGCGCGGAGCTTGGCGAAGGTCGGGGAGTCGACGGGTGCTTCGAGCGGGATCTCGCGGTGGTGGAACTCCCAGTCGACGTCGGGGCCGGTGAGCTCGTCGAGGGTGGCGGCGAACTCGTCCTCGGCGCCGGGCAGCATCCGGCCGTCGACGTACGCGACGGCCTGGCCGGGGATGACGTTGCACTTGTATCCGGCCTGGAGCATGGTCGGGTTGCTGCTGTTGCGGACGGTGGCCTCGACGAGGGCGGCGGCGGGGCCGAGCTTGTCGAGGAGGAGCCGCACGTCGAGGTCGGGGGCGGCGGTGTCGATCTCGATGCCCTGGAGGGCGGCGAGTTCGGTGAGGGCGGCGCGGACGGTGGCGGTGAGCCGGATCGGCCACTCGTGGGCGCCGATGCGGGCGACGGCGGCGGCAAGCCGGGTGACCGCGTTGGCGTCGTTGACCTTGGAGCCGTGGCCGGCGCGGCCCCGGGCGGTGAGCCTGAGCCAGGCGGTGCCGCGCTCCCCCGCGCCGATGGGGTAGAGCGTGGTGCCGGGCTGGGCGTGGAAGCTGTAGGCGCCGGATTCGCTGATGCCCTCGGTGCAGCCCTCGAAGAGGACGGCGTGCCGGTCGGCGAGGAAGCCGGAGCCGTCCTCGGCGCTGTCCTCCTCGTCGGCGGTGTAGGCGAGGACGATGTCGCGGCGCGGCCGGACGCCCTGGCGGGCCCAGGAGCGGGCGACGGCGAGGACCATCGCGTCCATGTTCTTCATGTCGACGGCGCCCCGGCCCCAGACGACGCCGTCGCGGACCTCGCCGGAGAAGGGGTGGACGGTCCACTCGGAGGGGTCGGCGGGGACGACGTCGAGGTGGCCGTGGACGAGGAGGGCGGGGGCGGTGGGGTCGGTGCCGGGGATGCGGGCGACCACGTTGGTCCGGCCGGGGCTGCGCTCCAGCAGGGTCGGTTCGAGGCCGCTGTCGGCGAGCCGTTCGGCGACGTACTCGGCGGCGGGGCGCTCGCGGCAGTCGCCGCCGCCCCGGTTGCTCGTGTCGATGCGGATCAGGTCCGAGGTGAAGGCGACGACCTCGTCGAGCGCCCGCGCGTCGGGTCCTGCGGGGGTGGTGCTGCTAGCCATACTGCTCCTCCACGGCGGACGAGACGATCGTCGTCACCGCCTTGAACGTGCGGATCGCCTCGTACATGGTCGCGCTGGTGTAGGCGACGCGCCGCTCGCCGCTCCGCGCCACGCCGGGAACCACCGTGGCGGCGGCACCCAGGTGCTCGGCGTCGAACTCGACCTCCACCGTGTGGGGTCCGGCGTGGACCGGCGCGCGGCGGCCGGCGAGGGCGGTGGCCTCGCGGGCGGCGGCCCGGATGTCGGCGGCGGTGCGGGCGGGGGTGCGGCAGACCGCCGCGTACCGCGAGACGTGGTCCTTGACGGCGACCTTGAGGGCCTCGGGGGCGTATCCGAGGGCGTCCTCGCAGGTGAGGTCGTCGCCGGTGACGAGGACGACGGGGACGCCGTACTCGGCGACGACCCGGGCGTTGAGCACGCCCTCACCGGCTCTGACGCCGTCGAGCCAGACGCCGGTGATCGAGTTGGCGAGGTAGGTGTGGGCGAGGACGCCCTCGGCTCCGGCGCCGGTGTGGTAGCCGACGAAGGCGATCGCGTCGACGTCGCCGTGCTGGACGCCCTCGACCATGGAGAGCGCCTTGTGCCGTCCGGTGAGCATCTGGACGCGCTCGTCGAGCCGCTCCAGGAGGAGGTTGCGCATGGTCCAGTGCGCCTCGTTGACGAGGACCTCGTCGGCGCCGCCGTCGAAGAAGCCGAGCGCCGCCGCGTTCACGTCCGAGGTGAAGAACGCGCGGCAGCGCTCCCACTGGGGCGTGCCGGGGAGCACGTCAGCGGGCCAGGTCACACCGGTCGCGCCCTCCATGTCGGCGCTGATGAGGATCTTCATGTGAGGCACCGTACGCGCCGTCGCCCGCCGCTACCACCCCTGTGGACAACCGCCGCGGGGCGGGACCACGGGCACGCTTTTCCGGTCATCGATATGACCCAAACGAGGCCAAGAGGTGCGTATAGGCTGACGGCCGCAGTTCGTCGTACCCGACCTTCGGAGAGCCTCGGTGACCCTCGCCCTCGATCCGTCCGCCACCCCTCCCGCCGCCGGACCGGAGGAGAACTTCTGGGTTCCCGACGGCGCCCCCTCCGCCGACGCGGACGTCACCGGCGTCGACGCCGATACCGACACCGGCGCCTCCGGTGACGCCCCCGCCGGAGCCGACGCCGAGGCCGAGGCCGACGCCGGGATCGATCCGGGGGACGAGGCCGACGACGCGGCCGACCCCGCCGACCACGATCCCGTCGTGGTGCGCGACGCCCGGGACTTCGGCGTCTACGCCCGGACCGGCGGCTGGGCCTTCGCGCTCAAGGTGGCGCGCAGCGTCCGGCCGGGCGGGCAGCCGGCCGAGGGACCGGCGGCCCGGAAGGTGTCGGCGCGGGCCTTCGCCGCGCTGGCGGGGTGCTCGCCGGAGCGGGTGATGCGCCACTACAAGGCGTGGGACATGGCCGCCGACGACGGTCTGGTCCCGCAGTTCGAGGTGCTGGAGCCGGGCGCGGACGTCGAGCTGCCGGACGCGGACGTGTGGCTGTCGTACTACGCCTCCCGCAACAGCGCGTCCTCGGTGCGCGGCCGGGCGATCAGCGCGGCGGCCGAGGCGGAGGGCATCCGGCCGACGAAGGCACTGGAGGTGGCGGAGAACCCGACGGCGCTGCGGGCCGCGATCCTGGCCGACCCGGGCACGGCCGAGGCGGCGCGCGGGGCGCTGCTGGACCGGATGCGGGAGGACCCGGAGCTCCAGACGGAGATGGCGCGGGCCATCGCGCGCACCGACGGCCTGAAGAAGGCGGTGGCGAGCGAGGCGAAGGTCGCCGACCGGATCGGCTACGTCCGCCAGATCGTGGAGAACGGGCAGGTCAAGACGCCGGCGGGGCAGACGGTGGAGGCTCCGGCGGAGGTCCGGGCGGAGGCCGAGCGGCATCTGTCGCTGCTGGACGAGCTGGACGACTCGGAGGAGGCCGGCGAGTGGGCCGGTGAGGCGTACGAGGCGGTGAAGGGGCTGGTGGCGCGGGCCGTCGAGGAGGATCCGGCGCTGCGGGTGCAGGAGCGCCGGACCCGTTTCTACAGCAGTCTCCAGAAGGCCACGAAGGTCTTCGAGGAGCTGACCCTCGACGAGGTGATGGAGGAGGAGATCTACGAGGAGGACATGCTCCAGCGCCTCGTGGCCCTCCAGGAGGCGATCGGCGGCTGCATCGCCGCGCTGCGCAAGGCGGCGCCGACCGGCTCCTGAGGGGTCCGGGCCGTCAGTCCTGGTGGCCGAGCTGGAGGTCGCGTTCGGTGCGGCCGCCGCCGGCCACCTGGAGGACGGTGGCGACGGGCGGGTATCCGGCGGCGATGACCGTGTACTCGCCGGAGGAGAGGTCGACGAAGCGGAAGGTGCCGTCGGGGCCGGTGGTGAGGGTGTCGACGACGTTCCCGGCGGCGTCGAGGAGGGTGACGCGGGCGTCCTCGACGGGCCGCCCGCCGCCGGCCCGGACGGTGCCGCGCAGCACGGCGCCGCCCGCGAGCTCGATGTCCTGCCGGGTCTCGCGGGAGGACTGGACGCTGACCTGGACGGCGGCGGGCCGGAAGGCGGGGGCGCTGGCGGCGAGGGTGTACTCCCCGGCGACCAGTTCGGTGATCACGTACCCGCCCTCGCGTCCGCTGCGGGTGGAGGCGACGACCTCGCCGCGCACGTCGGTGAGGGTGACGGCGGCGTCCCGGACGGGGCTGCCGTCGGCGGTGAGGACGCAGCCCGCGAGGCGCCCGGCGCCGCCGAGGACGACGTCGAGGTCGACCGGCCGGTCGCCGACGGTGACGGAGACGGCCTGCGGCTGGTGGCCGCCCGCCGCGGCGATGAGCACGTACGAGCCCGCGCCGGGGACGCTGAGCGCGTAGCGGCCGTCCTCGCCGCTGGCGCCCCGGCCGATCTGCCGGCCGCCGACGTCGATGAGGGTGAGCGCGGCGCGCGGGACGCGGCTGCCGTCGTGGTGCCGGACGGTGCCGCAGACCGGCAGGCCGCCCCGGGACGGCGCGGGGGCGGGCGCGGGGTCGAAGTCGGCGTGGCGGGCCTGCGGCACGCCCTGGAGGCCCTGGGTGCCGGGGTCGTGGGGGAGGTCGGTGGCCTCGGGGGCGGGGGTGTGGTGGGACACCAGCGGTTGCTCCTTGAGGAAGAAGGCGAGGACGAGGCCGAGCACGAGGACCGGCACGAGGTAGAGGAAGATGCGCGGCATGGCGTCCGCGTACGCCTGCACGTAGAGGTCGCGCAGGGCGGGCGGCAGGGCGTGCACCGTCTGCGGGGTGATGGCCTCGGCGGGCGGCAGGGCGGCGCCGGTCTGCGGGAGCGCCGGGAGCCGCTCGGCGAGGGCGTCGTCGAGGCGGGCGGCGAAGAGGGTGCCGAAGATCGCGGCGCCGACGCTGCCGCCGATCTGGCGGAAGTAGTTGTGGGCGCTGGTGGCGGTGCCGAGGTCGGCGGGGCGGACGCTGTTCTGCACGGCGAGGATGAGGACCGGCATGATCAGGCCGATGCCGGTGCCGAGGACGGCCTGCCAGAGGCTGTGGGTGAGGCGGGGCGTGCCGATGTCCATGCGGGAGAGCAGGGCCATCCCGGCGGTGGCGAGGGCGGCGCCGATCACCGGGTAGATCTTGTAGCGGCCGGTGCGGCTGATGAGCTGGCCGGAGACGACGGAGGCGACGACGATCCCGCCCATGAGCGGCAGCATGAGGAGGCCGGACTCGGTGGCGGTGGCGCCCTCGACCATCTGGAGGAAGCTCGGCAGGTAGCTGGCGGCGCCGAAGAGGGCGATGCCGACGACGGCGCCGACGAGGGCGGTGACGGCGAAGACCCGGTCGCGGAAGAGGCGGAGCGGGATGAGGGGTTCGGGCGCGAGGCGCTCGACGACGAGGAAGAGGAGGGTGGCGCCCGCGGCGCCGCAGCCGAGGCCGATGATGACCCGGTCGCCCCACGCGTACTCGGTCCCGCCCCAGCTGGTCAGCAGGACCAGGCAGGTGGAGGCGGCGGCGAGCAGCAGGGCGCCGAGGACGTCGAAGCGGGCGCGGACGGCGGGCTTGGGGAGCTTGAGGACGGCGGCGACGACGGCGAGGGTGACGAGCCCGAAGGGGACGTTGAAGTAGAAGCACCAGCGCCACGAGACGTGGTCGGTGAAGAAGCCGCCGAGCAGGGGTCCGGCGACGGAGGCAAGGCCGAAGGCGGCGCCGATCAGGCCCATGTAGCGGCCGCGTTCGCGGGGCGGGACGATGTCGGCGATGATCGCCTGGACGCCGATCATGAGGCCGCCGGCGCCGATGCCCTGGACCGCGCGGAAGGCGATGAGCTGGTCCATGGTGCGCGACCAGCCGGCGAGTCCTGAGCCGATGACGAAGACGACGATGGCGAAGAGGAAGACGGGCTTGCGGCCGAGGAGGTCGCCGAGCTTGCCGTAGACCGGCAGGCCGATGGTGGAGGTCAGCAGGTAGGCGGTGATCGCCCAGGACATCCGGTCGAGGCCCTGGAGTTCGCCGACGATCTTCGGCAGGGCGGTGGCGACGATCATCTGCTCCAGCGCGGCGAGGAGCAGCGCGAGCATGAGGCCGAAGAAGACGAGCCGGACGCGGCGGGGGTCGAGCGGGGTCCCGGCGGGGGCCGGGGTGTCGGCGGGCGGTCCGTCGGCGGCGGGCGCCTCGGGGGCCGCCGTCCCTTCCGCGCCTGCCGCTCCCTCCTCCCCCTCCGCCCCTTCCGCGTTCTTCACCAGCGTGATCGCACCCACGTGCTGCTCCCCTCGTCACGGCCTCTGCGCCGGGCCATTCTTCGCATCGGGCGCGAAGCGGGAGCAAGTCGGGCGGTACGGGCGGGCGGTGGGGCACGGGGCGGTGAACGGCCCCGGCACGCGGCGCACTTGGGGCGCTCATCAGCGCGTTTGCGGAACTCCCCGCGCCCCCCGGGCGCGCCGGGCGCCGGTACGGGGGCGGCGGGGAATCCACCCGAATCGGTGAACGCCCCCGGCGTTACTTCTCCGTCTCGGCGGCCAGCCTGTCGAGCACGGCGTCGTAGATCCGGGCGAGGCCCTTGGGGGCGAAGGTCCGCTCGAAGAAGCCGCCGACGCCGCCGGCGCCGTTCCAGACGGTGGTGACGACGGCGCGGGACTTGCCGTCGCCGGCCGGGGTGACGGTCCAGGTGGTCACCATGGAGGAGTTGCGGTCCTTCTCGACGAGCTGCCCGTCGGTGGGCTCGGTGACGTCGAGGAGGCAGTCGCGGACGCGCTTGCTGGTGGCCTGGAGCTTCCAGTGGACGAGCGTGCCCTCGCCGTCGCCGCCCTCGCGGACCTCGTACTCGCTGAAGTGCTCGGGCAGCAGCTTCGCCCGCGCGCCGCTGTAGTCGGCCAGCGTGTCGAAGACGGTCTCCGCGTCCGCCGCGATGATCCGTTCCGTCGTGGCCTCGACCTGCGCCATCGCTTCTCCTCCAGCTCGTGGTTCTTCCGTGTTCCCAAGGGGTGCGGCCCTAGCGAACCATGCGGGCGGCGGGGCGCGAAATCCGGGTTGCGACGATCAAGGGAACAGTTGTTCTATTCTCTTGGCGACCAGGTGAACGGGTGGCCCGCCGGGTCGTCCCACGGGCCGGGAGAGGGGCGTCCATGCGCGCGCGACAGCCGGACGACACCCCGTACGCGCCCACCGTCCGCGCCCTGTTCGGCACCGACGCGGTCACCGCCCGCACCCTCGACGCGCCCGGCTTCCACGGCACCACCTTCCACGAGATCCGGGCCCGCTCCGTCCTCGACCGGGTGCCCGGGGCCTCCCGGATGCCCTACGAGTGGACGGTGAACCCCTACCGGGGCTGCGCGCACGCCTGCGTCTTCTGTTTCGCCCGCAAGTCCCACGACCGGCTCGGCCTCGACACCGGACCCGGCTTCGACACCCAGATCCTGGTCAAGGTCAACGCGCCCGAACTGCTCGCCCGCCAGCTCGCCTCCAGCCGCTGGCAGGGCGCGCACATCGCGATGGGCACCGACGTCGACTGTTATCAGCAGGCGGAAGAACGCTACCGTCTCATGCCCGGCATCCTGACCGCGCTCCGGGACCGGGCCAACCCCTTCTCGCTGCTCACCAAGGGCACCCTGATCCTGCGCGACCTGGAGCTGCTCGCCCAGGCCGCCGAGGTGGCCGAGGTCGGCGTCTCCGTCTCGGTCGGCTTCACCGACGAGGCGCTGTGGCGCGGCCTGGAGCCCGGCACCCCCGCCCCGCACCGCCGCCTGGACGCGGTCCGCGCCCTCGGCGCGCGCGGCATCCCCTGCGGGGTCCTGATGGCCCCCGTCGTCCCCTTCCTCGGCGACTCCCCCGAGCAGCTGCGGGCCACCGTCCGCGCCATCGCCGAGGCCGGCGCCGTCTCCGTCACCCCGCTCGTCCTGCACCTGCGGCCCGGCGCCCGCGAGTGGTTCACGGCGTGGCTCGGCCGCCACCACCCGGGCCTGCTCGGCCGGTACGAGCGGCTGTACGGGAGCGGTCCCTACGCCCCGCACTGGTACCAGCGCCGGATCACCCGTCAGGTGCACGAGCTGGCGGCCGAGTTCGGCATCGGCCCGGTCCACCGGAGCGCTCCCCCGGCCCCGCCCGCTCCCCTCCCACCGCCCGGTCCGGTCCACCCGCCCGGCGCCCACCAGCACCCCGCGGCCGTACCGCCTCCCGGCGCCGTCCCGCCGTCCGACGTCCTCCGGCCGCGGGTGCCGCCGCAGCCCACCCGGCTGCGCCCGGCCGTGCCGACACGCCGGAAAGTCACCTGACGCGCCGTCTCCGCGCCCGCCATTCGGGTCGTCCGGCGGCCGGACAGGTCGTGTCCCGCGCCCCACCGGGCACTCCACGCTCCATGACCACCCGCGCAGGAATGCTGATCGCCGCTGGGGCGCTGGTCGCCGGGACCTTCACTGTCCTGCCCGCGTCCGCCGCGGACACCGGTGCGCCGGCCCCCCGCCCGCTCCCCCCGCTCGCCTGGACCGACTGCGGCACCCAGGCGTACCCGAGACTCCAGTGCGCCACCCTCCCGGTGCCGCTCGACCACGACGACCCGGCCGGCCGGAGCATCCGGCTCGCGCTCACCCGGGTCCCGCACACCGCGAAGACCTCCCAGGGCCCGCTCCTGGTCAACCCCGGCGGTCCGGGCGGCAGCGGCCGGGGCATGGCGGGCTACGTGGCCGCCGCGCTGCCGCCCGGGGTGTCCGCCGCGTACGACGTCATCGGCTTCGACCCGCGCGGGGTCGGCAGGAGCGAGCCCGCGCTCGACTGCCGGCCCGGCCACTTCGACCCGGTGCGCCCCGACTCGGTGCCGCGCGGCCGGGACGCCGAGCGGGTCTCGGTGGACCGCGCCCAGGCGTTCGCCGCCGCCTGCGGGAAGAAGCACGCGGACGTGCTGCCGTACATCGACACCGTCAGCACCGCCCGCGACCTGGACCTGATCCGGCGGGCGCTGGGCGCCGAGCGGATCAACTACCTCGGCTACTCGTACGGCACCTACCTGGGCGCGGTCTACGCCCGGCTGTACCCCGAGCGGGTCCGGCGGATGGCCCTGGACTCGGTCGTCAACCCGCACGGCGTCTGGTACGAGGACAACATCGCGCAGGACCTCGCCTTCGACTCCCGGCACAAGGACTTCATGGCCTGGATCGCGAAGAACGACGCGAGCTACCACCTGGGCGGGGACCCGGCGGCGGTGGAGGCGGCCTGGTACCGGATGCGCGCGGAGCTGCGCGACTCCCCGGTGGACGGCGAGGTCGGGCCGGGCGAGCTGGAGGACACCTTCCTGCCCGGCGGCTACTACGACGGCTACTGGCCCGCGCTGGCGACCGCGTTCGCCGCGTACGTGAACGACGGGGACCCGGAGCCGCTGAAGGCCGCCTACGAGCGGTACGGCGAGGCGGACGCCGCCGCCGACAACGGCTACTCGGTCTACACCGCCGTCCAGTGCCGCGACGCCCCCTGGCCCCGGGACTGGAACGTGTGGCGGAAGGACACCTGGGACGTCCACGCCAAGGCGCCCTTCTCCACCTGGAACAACGCCTGGTACAACGCGCCCTGCGCCTTCTGGCCGGTGGAGCCGCTCAGCCCGCCGGACGTCAGCAACGACCAGCTCCCGCCGGTCCTCGTCCTCCAGGCCACGAACGACGCCGCCACCCCGTACGAGGGCGCCCTCGCCCTGCACCGGATGCTCCGGGGCTCCAGCCTGGTCGTCGAGGAGGGCGGCGGGAACCACGGCGTGACCCTCGCGGGCAACACCTGCCTCGACGACCGGCTGGCCGCCTACCTCGCCACCGGCGCCGTGCCGCGCGCCGAGGACGGCGGCGAGGTCGACGCGACCTGCGCGGCCCTCCCGGCCCCGAAGCCCGACCCGGCCACGCCCGCGAAGTCCGGCGCGCGGAAGAACTCCGGGGAGGGGGTCCGCGCCTCCGTCTCCCGGGCCGCCGGGACCACCCTGCACGGCCTCCTCGGCCACGTCCGCTGACCCCGCCCCGACCCGCTCGGCGGCCCCGGCCTCAGAGGTCGGGGCCGCCGAGCAGCGTGAGGGAGCGCTCGGCGGCGCGGCCGAGGCGCGGGTGCGGCAGCGCCGCTTCGAGAACCCCCCGGGCGCTCGGGTCGCCGAGCGCGCCGAGGCCCTCGGCGCAGGCGAGGCCGACCCGCCAGTGGGGGTCGCCGGCCGCCAGGCGGCGCTCCAGGACGGTGATGAGCGCCGGGGCGGACTCGGGGGCCCGCAGGTCGGTGAGGAGCCGGACCGGCAGGAGCGCGTAGGCGGCCCGGAGTTCGTTGGTCGCGAGGGCGGCGGCGGCGCGGGCGGTGCGCGGGTCGCCGAGCCGCCGCAGGGCGTGGGCGGCGCTGACGCAGCGCTCGGGGTCGCGGTGGTTGAGGAGGAGGACGAGGGCCTCGAAGGCGCGGCGGTCGCCGGTGACGCCGAGCCGGTAGGCGGCGATCTCGCGGGCCCAGAGCGGCTGTCCGGGGGCGGTGAGGAGCCGGTGGAGTTCTTCGGGGTCGGGGGTGCGGACGACTTCCGCGAATACGGCGGGAAGGGCCCCTCCCCCGTTCTCGGCTCCGGCGGAGGCAACGCCCTCTTCGCGCAATCGATCGATCATCGAGCAGAATTCGGGATCTCCGGCCATGCCTTCCGCGATTTCCATGAATCCGAGGCTATCCGCGATCCACATCACATTTTCTCGACTTCCCGGGACTGGCGCGCTCGTTACCGGCCGGTTAGTCTCAAGTGAGCGGGGAACCCCCGCACTTCCCGCCGCGGCCTGGTGACGCAGCCGTGGCGGACGCTGGTCGGTTCGGTGGTTCTCGGCGCGGCTCAGGGACAGAGCCCGCTTCCTCTCCCTTCTTTCCAGGCCCTCGCCGCCGTGCGCCGGGCCCGTATCCCGCACCCTCGGCGCCGCCTTCGCGCGGCCGGCCGGGCTCCCGGTATTTCCGCGCCCTCCTCGAATTCCCGCGCGTTCCCGCACGGCCTCGCGCGTTTCCGTGCGTTCTCGCGCGTTTCCCCGTGCGCACCGCTCTCAGTCGTCACTCTTCCTCCCAGGAGTCTCCTGATGGACACCCCTCTCTCCACCATCGCCGTCGTCGGTCTCGGCACCATGGGCACCGGCATCGCCGACGTCCTCGTCCGGGCCGGCCGCGAGGTCGTCGGCATCGACGCCGACGAGACCGCGGGCGCCCGCGCCGTCGCCGCCCTGGAGGCGTCCACCGCCCGCGCGGTGGCCCGCGGCCGGCTCACCGAGGACGAGCGGCGGGAGGCGCTGGCGCGCTTCCGCGTCGGTTCCGGCCTCGCCGACGCCGCCCCGGCCGACCTCGTCGTCGAGGTGGTGCCGGAGTCGTACGAGACCAAGCGGGAGGTGTTCCGGGCGCTGGACGGCATCGTCCGCCCGGACGCGATCCTCGCCACCGGCACCAACGCGCTCTCGGTGACCCGGCTCGCCGCCGACTCGGCGCACCCCGAGCGGGTCCTCGGCCTGCACTTCTTCGCGCCGGTCCAGGCGATGAAGCTGGTCGAGGTGGTCTCCTCGGTGCTCACCGACCCGCGGGCGGTCGACGCGGTCACCCGGCTCGCCCAGGACCTCGGCAAGGAGCCGGTCGCGGTCGGCGACCGGGCCGGCTTCATCGCCGACGGCCTCCTCTTCGGCTACCTGAACCAGGCCGCCGCCATGTACGAGGCCCGCTACGCCTCCCGCGAGGACATCGACGCCGCGATGAAGCTGGGCTGCGGCCTGCCGATGGGCCCGCTGGAACTGCTCGACCTGGTCGGCATCGACACCGCCCGGACCGTCCTGGACGCCATGTACCAGGCGTCGCACGACCGGCTGCACGCCCCGGCGCCGATCCTCAAGCAGCTCTCCGAGGCCGGGCTGACCGGCCGCAAGGCGGGCCGCGGCTTCTACACCTACGCGGCCCCCGGCGCGGCCGAGAAGGTCGCGGACGCGCGGACCCCGGCCGCCCCGGGCGCGGACGGCGCGGGCCGCGAGGTCCGCTCGGTGGGCGTGGCCGGCTCCGGGACGATGGCCTCCGGCATCGCGGAGGTCTTCGCCAAGGCCGGGTACGAGGTCGTGCTCGCCGCCCGCTCGCAGGAGAAGGCGGACGCGGCCAAGGCGTACATCGGCTCCTCGCTGGCCCGCTCGGTGGCCAGGGGGCGGCTGACCGAGGAGGCCCGCGAGGAGACGCTGGCCCGGATCTCCCCGGCCGGTTCGCTGGACGCCTTCGCCGGGGTGGACCTGGCGGTCGAGGCGGTCGCCGAGGACCTGGCGGTCAAGCAGGAGCTGTTCGGCCGCCTGGACAAGGTCTGCAAGCCGGGCGCGGTGCTGGCCACCACGACCTCCTCGCTGCCGGTCGTGGCCTGCGCCCGCGCGACCTCCCGGCCGCAGGACGTCATCGGCATGCACTTCTTCAACCCGGCGCCGGCGATGAAGCTGGTGGAGATCGTCCGGACCGTGCTGACCGCCGACGACACGCACGCCACCGTCCGCGAGGTCACCGCGAAGATCCGCAAGCACGGGGTGGACTGCGGCGACCGGGCCGGCTTCATCGTGAACGCGCTGCTGTTCCCGTACCTGAACAACGCGGTCAAGATGGTGCAGGAGCACTACGCGACGCTGGACGACATCGACGCGGCGATGAAGCTGGGCGGCGGCTACCCGATGGGGCCGTTCGAGCTCCTGGACGTGGTCGGCCTGGACGTCTCGCTGGCCATCGAGAAGGTGCTGCACCGCGAGTTCCGCGACCCGGGCCTGGCCCCGGCGCCGCTCCTGGAGCACCTGGTGGCGGCCGGCTGCCTGGGCCGCAAGACGGGGCGCGGCTTCCGCGAATATGCCCGGCGCTGAGCCCCCGGAGGGTCCGAGGGGGTGGGGCGGGCTGCTGGAGCCCCCCGGCGGCCCGCCCCCACGGGCGCACGCACCTGCGCGGATGCAGTACGTTCGGGTCATGCCCAAGGCCGTGAAGACACCCCGTGCCACCTCCCCGTCCGACGCTCAGGAGAGCCCGGCGGGCACCCGCGCCGCCGCGCAGCGGCTGAAGATGCGGCGGGAGCTGGCCTCCGCCGCGATGGAGCTCTTCGCGACCAAGGGGTACGAGGCCACCACCGTCGACGAGATCGCGGCGGCGGCCGGGGTGGCCCGGCGGACCTTCTTCCGCCACTTCCGGTCCAAGGAGGAGGCGATCTTCCCGGACCACGACGACACGCTGGTGCGCGCCGAGGCGGTGCTGAACGCGGCGCCGCCGCACGAGCACCCGCTGGACACCGTGTGCCGGGGCATCAAGGAGGTCATGAAGATGTACGCGGGCGCCCCCGCGATCTCCGTGGCCCGCTACCGGCTGACCCGCGAGGTGCCGACCCTGCGCGAGCGGGAGATCGCCTCGGTGGCCCGCTACGAGCGCCTCTTCACCCGCTATCTGCTCGGCCACTTCGACGAGCGCGACCACCACGACGGCAACGACGATCCGCTGCTCGCCGAGGTCGCGGCCTCGGCCGTGGTCACCGCCCACAACCACGTGCTGCGGCGCTGGCTGCGGGCCGGCGGGCAGGGCGACGTGGAGGCCCAGCTGGACCGCGCCTTCGCGATCGTCCGGGAGACCTTCGGCACCGGCATAGGCGCGGGCCGTCCCGGCCCCGCCATCCCCTCCGCCGCCTCCGCGTCCGCCGTTCCCGGCGCGCCGTCCGCGGCCCCCTCGCACGCCCCCGCCCCGGCGGACCGCGGGCCGGCCGTGACGGCCGCCGCGTCGGGCGACGTGGTGGTCGCCGTCGCCCGGACGGACGCACCGCTCGACGAGGTCATGCGGACCATCCAGCGGGCACTCGCCCACGGCTGAAGCACGGCTTCCGGCCTCCGACACGAGGGCCGCTCCCCGATCACGGGGAGCGGCCCTCGTCGCGTTCGCCCAGCTCAGGGCGGTTTTCAGCGGCGATTCGATCGATCATCGCTCATTCGTGAACACCTTTTTACATCTGAGAGAAATTGTTGGCACGCAGTGCCTTGTCACGTGACACGGCGTGCCATACGTTGAGGGTGTCCGGGCGGCCGGAGCACCGGGAAACCCCGCGCTCCGACTGTCCCCGCGGCCCCTGCGGCCGCGCGCCCGGACGCCTGCGTCACAGGCACCCCTCACGCCCCACCCGGGCGTCGCCAGCAACACCCCGCCGAACCGACGGCACACCTCCACAGCAGCAGCACTCCCCGACGCAACCCTCAGCGTCCGCGCAACGGACGTTCACCGCCGGAGGCACCCCGTGAAGGACATCCTGGACGCGATCCAGTCGCCGGACTCCACGTCCGCCGACTTCGCGAACATCAAGCTCCCCGAGTCGTACCGGGCCGTCACCGTCCACAAGGACGAGACGGAGATGTTCGCCGGCCTCGCCAGCCGCGACAAGGACCCCCGCAAGTCGCTCCACCTCGACCAGGTCCCGGTCCCGGAGCTCGGCCCCGGCGAGGCCCTCGTCGCCGTCATGGCCAGCTCCGTCAACTACAACTCGGTCTGGACCTCGATCTTCGAGCCGATGTCGACCTTCGGCTTCCTGGAGCGGTACGGGCGCCTCTCCGAGCTCACCAAGCGGCACGACCTGCCGTACCACGTCATCGGCTCCGACCTGGCCGGCGTCGTCCTGCGCACCGGCCCCGGCGTCAACGCCTGGACCCCCGGCGACGAGGTCGTCGCCCACTGCCTGAGCGTCGAGCTGGAGTCCTCGGACGGCCACAACGACACCATGCTCGACCCCGAGCAGCGCATCTGGGGCTTCGAGACCAACTTCGGCGGCCTCGCCGAGATCGCCCTGGTCAAGTCGAACCAGCTGATGCCCAAGCCGAAGCACCTCAGCTGGGAGGAGGCGGCGGCCCCCGGCCTGGTCAACTCCACCGCGTACCGCCAGCTCGTCTCCCGCAACGGCGCCGGCATGAAGCAGGGCGACAACGTCCTCATCTGGGGCGCCAGCGGCGGCCTCGGCTCGTACGCCACCCAGTTCGCCCTGGCCGGCGGCGCCCACCCGATCTGCGTCGTCTCCTCCCCCGAGAAGGCCGACATCTGCCGCTCGATGGGCGCCGAGGCGGTCATCGACCGCAACGCCGAGGGCTACCGCTTCTGGAAGGACGAGCGGACCCAGGACCCGCGCGAGTGGAAGCGCTTCGGCTCCAAGATCCGCGAGTTCACCGGCGGCGAGGACATCGACATCGTCTTCGAGCACCCCGGCCGCGAGACCTTCGGCGCCTCCGTCTACGTCACCCGCAAGGGCGGCACCATCACCACCTGCGCCTCGACCTCGGGCTACATGCACGAGTACGACAACCGCTACCTGTGGATGTCGCTGAAGCGGATCATCGGCTCGCACTTCGCCAACTACCGCGAGGCGTGGGAGGCCAACCGCCTGATCGCCAAGGGCAAGATCCACCCCACCCTCTCCAAGGTCTACTCCCTGGAGGAGACCGGCCAGGCCGCCTACGACGTCCACCGCAACCTCCACCAGGGCAAGGTCGGCGTCCTCGCGCTCGCCCCCGAGGAGGGCCTCGGCGTCCGCGACGAGGAACTGCGGGCCGAGCACCTCGACGCCATCAACCGCTTCCGCAACATCTGAACCCGGGGCCACACATGACTGAGCGTCAGAAGGACCGGCCGTGGCTCATGCGGACCTACGCCGGCCACTCCACCGCCGAGGCGTCCAACGAGCTGTACCGGCGCAACCTCGCCAAGGGCCAGACCGGTCTGTCGGTCGCCTTCGACCTGCCGACCCAGACGGGTTACGACCCCGACCACGTCCTCGCCCGCGGCGAGGTCGGCCGGGTCGGGGTCCCCGTCTCGCACCTCGGCGACATGCGGCGGCTGTTCCAGGACATCCCCCTGGAGCAGATGAACACCTCGATGACCATCAACGCCACGGCGATGTGGCTCCTGGCGCTCTACCAGGTGGCCGCCGAGGAGCAGGGCGCGGACGTCGCCCTGCTCCAGGGCACCACCCAGAACGACATCGTGAAGGAGTACCTGTCGCGCGGGACGCACGTCTTCCCGCCCGGCCCCTCGCTCCGCCTCACGACGGACATGATCTGCTACACGGTCAACAACATCCCGAAGTGGAACCCCATCAACATCTGCAGCTACCACCTGCAGGAGGCGGGAGCCACCCCGGTCCAGGAGATCGCCTACGCGATGTCCACCGCGATCGCCGTGCTCGACTCCGTCCGCGACTCGGGCCAGGTGCCCGAGGAGCGGTTCGGCGAGGTCGTCGCCCGCATCTCGTTCTTCGTGAACGCGGGCGTCCGCTTCATCGAGGAGATGTGCAAGATGCGCGCCTTCGGCCGCATCTGGGACACCATCACCCGCGAGCGGTACGGCATCCTGGACGCCAAGCAGCGGCGGTTCCGCTACGGCGTGCAGGTCAACTCGCTCGGCCTCACCGAGGCCCAGCCGGAGAACAACGTCCAGCGGATCGTCCTGGAGATGCTGGCCGTCACCCTCTCCAAGGACGCCCGCGCCCGCGCCGTCCAGCTCCCCGCCTGGAACGAGGCCCTCGGCCTCCCCCGGCCCTGGGACCAGCAGTGGTCCCTGCGCATCCAGCAGGTCCTCGCCCACGAGTCCGACCTCCTGGAGTACGAGGACATCTTCGCCGGCTCGCACGTGATCGAGACCAAGGTCGACGCCCTCGTCACCGAGTGCCTCGCCGAGATCGAGCGCATCCAGGAGATGGGCGGCGCCATGGCCGCCGTCGAGTCCGGCTACCTCAAGGCGCGGCTGGTCTCCTCGCACGCCGAGCGGCGGGCCCGGATCGAGTCCGGCGAGGACAAGATCGTCGGCGTCAACGTCTTCGAGTCGACCGAGCCCAACCCGCTCACCGCCGACCTCGACACCGCGATCCAGACCGTCGACCCGGCCGTCGAGGCCCGCGTCGTCGCCGCCGTCGGCCGCTGGCGCGCCGAGCGGCAGGAGTCCACCGACCGGCAGGGCAACGGCGACCCGTTCGTCTTCCCCACCACCCAGCAGGCCCTGGAGCAGCTCAAGGAGGCCGCGCGCGGCACCGAGAACCTCATGGAGGCCACCCTGGAGTGCGCCCGCGCCGGCGTCACCACCGGCGAGTGGGCCGGGGCGCTGCGCGAGGTCTTCGGCGAGTACCGGGCCCCCACCGGCGTCTCCTCCGCCCCCGTCGCCGTGCCGGTCGAGGCCGGCTCCCCGCTGGCCGAGGTCCGCGGCCGGGTCGAGCGGACCGCCGCCGACATGGGCGTCGGCAAGCTCCGCTTCCTCGTCGGCAAGCCCGGTCTGGACGGCCACTCCAACGGCGCCGAGCAGATCGCCGTGCGCGCCCGCGACGCCGGGTTCGAGGTGGTCTACCAGGGCATCCGGCTCACCCCGGCGCAGATCGTGGACGCCGCCCTGGAGGAGG
Organism: Streptomyces termitum; assembly: GCF_014650175.1. GTDB lineage: Bacteria > Actinomycetota > Actinomycetes > Streptomycetales > Streptomycetaceae > Streptomyces > Streptomyces termitum. The sequence continues at coordinate 176,051 of NZ_BMUL01000004.1, read as the reverse complement.
ACGTGCACGCGGTCGGCCTGTCGATCCTCTCCGGCTCCCACGCCCAGCTGGTGCCCGATGTCCTCGACCTGCTCCGGGACGCCGGCGCGGCCGACATCCCGGTCGTGGTCGGCGGCATCATCCCGAACGCCGACGGCGAGGAACTGCGCCGGGCGGGCGTCGCCGCCGTCTTCACCCCGAAGGACTTCGGCATCACCGAGATCATCGGCCGTATCGTCGACGAGATCCGGAAAGCGAACAAGCTCGACTCCCTGGAGGTCCCCGCATGACCAGCACCGCCCACCCGTCTCCCGCCTCCGTCCCCACCGGAAGCGGCTACGCGGCGGCCCCTTCCGTGAACCGGCTGCGCCCCCGCCGCTCCTGCCTCGCGGTGCCCGGTTCCAACCCCCGCTTCCTGGAGAAGGCCCAGGGCCTCGCCGCCGACCAGGTCTTCCTCGATCTGGAGGACGCCTGCGCCCCGCTGGCCAAGCCCGAGGCCCGGCACACCATCGTGAAGTTCCTGAACGAGGGCGACTGGACCGGCAAGACCCGCGTGGTCCGCGTCAACGACTGGACGACCCACTGGACGTACCGCGACGTCGTCACCGTCGTCGAGGGCGCCGGCCAGAACCTCGACTGCATCATGCTGCCGAAGGTCCAGGACGCCCAGCAGATCGTCGCCCTCGACCTGCTCCTCACCCAGATCGAGAAGACCATGGGCTTCGAGGTCGGCAAGATCGGCATCGAGGCGCAGATCGAGAACGCGCAGGGCCTGAACAACGTCAACGCCATCGCGCAGGCGTCCCCGCGCGTCGAGACGATCATCTTCGGCCCGGCCGACTTCATGGCCTCCATCAACATGAAGTCGCTGGTCGTCGGCGAGCAGCCGCCCGGCTACCCGGCGGACGCGTACCACCACATCCTGATGAGCATCCTGATGGCCGCCCGCGCCAACAACCTCCAGGCGATCGACGGCCCCTACCTCCAGATCCGCAACCAGGAGGGCTACCGGGCGGTCGCGCGGCGCGCCGCGGCCCTGGGCTTCGACGGCAAGTGGGTGCTCCACCCGGACCAGGTCGCCGCCGCGAACGAGATCTTCTCGCCCTCGCAGGAGGACTACGACCACGCCGAGCTGATCCTCGACGCGTACGAGTACCACACGTCCGAGGCCGGCGGCAGGAAGGGCTCCGCGATGCTCGGCGACGAGATGATCGACGAGGCCAGCCGCAAGATGGCGCTGGTCGTCTCGGGCAAGGGCCGCGCGGCCGGCATGCAGCGCACCAGCAAGTTCGAGATCCCGGAGGCGTAGGACCATGCAGTTCGGACGTACCTACGAGGAGTTCGAGGTCGGTGCGGTCTACAAGCACTGGCCGGGAAAGACGGTCACCGAGTACGACGACCACCTCTTCTGCCTCCTCACCATGAACCACCACCCGCTCCACATGGACGTGAACTACGCGGAGAACACGACCGACTTCAAGCGGAACGTGGTGGTCGGGAACTACATCTACTCGCTGCTGCTCGGCATGTCCGTGCCGGACGTCTCCGGCAAGGCCATCGCCAACCTGGAGATCGAGTCGCTGCGGCACGTGGCGCCGACCTTCCACGGCGACACGATCTACGGCGAGACGACCGTCCTCGACAAGACCCCATCGAGGTCGAAGACCGACCGCGGCATCGTGTACGTCGAGACCAAGGGCTACAAGCAGGACGGCACCCTGGTCTGCGTCTTCCGCCGCAAGGTGATGGTGCCGACCGCCGAGTACATCGACGCGCGCGGTGGCGAGCAGCCCGGCCGCCCCGAACTCAAGCAGCAGGAGAAGTAGCCATGGCGCGACTCGCCCAGACCCACGGCCTGACCGACGTCCAGCAGGAGATCCTCGCCACCGTGCGGGACTTCGTCGACAAGGAGATCATCCCGGTCGCGACGGAGCTGGAGCACCGCGACGAGTACCCCCAGCAGATCGTGGACGGGCTCAAGGAGCTCGGCGTCTTCGGCCTGATGATCCCCGAGGAGTACGGGGGCCTGGGCGAGTCGCTGCTCACCTACGCGCTGTGCGTGGAGGAGATCGCCCGTGGCTGGATGTCGGTCTCCGGCATCATCAACACCCACTTCATCGTGGCGTACATGCTCAAGCAGCACGGCACGCGGGAGCAGAAGGAGCACTTCCTGCCGCGGATGGCGGCCGGCGAGACGCGCGGCGCCTTCTCGATGTCGGAGCCGGGCCTCGGCTCGGACGTGTCGGCGATCACCTCCAAGGCGGTCAGGGACGGCGACGAGTACGTCCTCAACGGCCAGAAGATGTGGCTGACGAACGGCGGTACGTCCACCCTGGTCGCCGTCCTGGTGCGAAGTGACGAAGGCCACCCCGAGGGCACCGCGCCGCACAAGTCGATGACGACCTTCCTGGTGGAGAAGGAGCCGGGCTTCGGCGAGGTCCGTCCGGGCCTGACCATTCCCGGCAAGATCGACAAGATGGGCTACAAGGGCGTCGACACGACCGAGCTCATCATGGACGGACTGCGCATTCCGGCCAATCGGGTCCTGGGCGGGACCACCGGCCGAGGGTTTTACCAAATGATGGACGGCGTCGAGGTCGGCCGTGTGAACGTGGCGGCCCGTGGCTGCGGCGTCGCGCAGCGTGCTTTCGAACTCGGTGTCCAGTACGCCCAGCAGCGTCACACTTTCGGCAAGCCCATCGCCCAGCACCAGGCCATCCAGTTCAAGCTGGCCGAAATGGCTACCAAGGTCGAGGCCGCCCATGCGATGATGGTCAATGCAGCACGCAAAAAGGACTCCGGGGAGCGAAACGACCTCGAAGCGGGGATGGCGAAGTACCTCGCCTCCGAATACTGCAAGGAGGTCGTGGAGGATGCCTTCCGCATCCACGGTGGTTACGGGTTCTCGAAGGAGTACGAGATCGAGCGTCTCTACCGCGAGGCGCCGATGCTGCTCATCGGTGAAGGTACCGCCGAGATCCAGAAAATGATCATTGGTCGCCGGCTCCTGGAGGAGTACCGCTTCCAGGGCTGATTGTCGGCTTTGAGTCGATTCGGCCGCGAAGAAGATCACACCCCGTGTTCGTCTTCCGGCCGTCGACTCGGTTCCTGGCTTGCCCAGTTGCGCCCCGCAACCGATAGCATCGCCGGAAAGCCGCCGTCCCCCGTTGCCAGCGCGGCATCATCCGCTACGAAGGTCATCCATGCCCCACAGCCCAAACTCTGCACACCGCGACAGCCTCAAGGGCGTACGCATCGCACGCGGAGCGTCGCCGTGGCTCCTGCCGACCGTCGCCACCGCGGCGCTGAGCCTCGCGCGCGCGCGCACGTCGCCGCGCGCCCGTGCGCTCGCCGTGCCGGTCACCGCTCTCGCGGCCGGCATGCTGTGGTTCTTCCGCGACCCCGAGCGCGAGATCGCTCAGGGCCGGGTCATCTCCCCCGCCGACGGCGTGGTGCAGAGCATCATGCCGTGGAAGGACGGGCGGACCCGGGTCGCCATCTTCATGAGCCCGCTGAACGTGCACGTCAACCGCGCTCCCCTCGCCGGGACCGTGACGTCGGTCGAGCACGTCCCCGGCGGCTTCGTGCCGGCGTTCAACAAGGAGAGCGAGAACAACGAGCGCGTCGTCTGGCACTTCGACACCGAGCTCGGCGACATCGAGATGGTGCAGATCGCGGGTGCCGTGGCACGGCGCATCGTGCCGTACATCCCGCAGGGGACGAAGGTCGAGCAGGGTGACCGGATCGGTCTGATCCGCTTCGGCTCGCGGGTCGACATCTACCTCCCGGAGGGTGTCGAGGTCGCCGTCGAGGTCGGCCAGACCACGACCGCGGGGGTGACTCGCATTGACCGTGATTGATCCCGACACACGGGCCGCCGACTGGGCTGCGGGCCCCGAGGCCGAGTCGGCCGAAGAGGCCGAGGAGATGCCTCTCTCGTTGAGGCTGTCCATAGCGGACGCCCTCACGCTCGGTAACGCCACGTGTGGCTTCATGGCGGTGTACTTCACCACCACGGGCATCCTCATCCCGCACCTCACCGGCAGCACGGAGACGGGGATGGCGCGCAACAGCGCCGCCACCGCCGTGATACTGATGCTGTGCGCGGCGATCTTCGACCTCTTCGACGGCATCGTGGCGCGCAAGCTCCGCAGCTCGCCGATGGGCGCCGAGCTCGACAACCTCTCGGACCTGATCAGCTTCGGTCTGGCCCCGGCGTACTTCGTGCTCGTCTACGGCATGGTCGCGGACGACGCGCAGCAGAAGGTCTCGGCGGTCGCCGCGATCGTGGTGCTGCTCGCGGTGGTGCTGCGGCTGGCGCGGTTCTCCTGCGTGACGATGAAGGACGGCATGTTCCAGGGCATGCCGAGCCCCTTCGGCGCGCTGACGGTGGTCTCGATCATCCTCCTGGAGCTGCCGTTCATCCCGACGCTGCTCGCGATCATCGGCACCGCGTGGCTGATGGTGAGCCGGGTCGAGTACCCGAAGCCGCGGGGCGTCCTCGCGGCGGCGATGCTCAGCTGGATCGTCGGCGCCATGGCCATGCTGGCCGCCTGGGCCTTCGACGCGCCGGGCGGGGCGTTCCTGCTCCAGACCGGCTGCGCCCTCCAGGTCGTGCTGGGCGCCGTGATCCCCCTCTTCGCGACGGCCCGGCGGGTGAACACCTTCCGCGGCAACCGGCGCGAGAGCCGGGAGGCGCGGCAGGCGGAGGCGGCGCAGCTGCGCTGACCCGCCGGTCACGGACAGGGCGAAGGGCCCGGAAGCTTTCCGCTTCCGGGCCCTTCGGCGTTCCCGGGCCCGGCCCCCTCAGCCGAGGCGCTTGTAGTAGAGCGTCGTGGCGCGCGGGGTGCCGGCCGGATCGGAGGCGTACTCCGGGATCGTCCCGGCGGCGGTCCAGCCCGCGCCCCGGTAGAGCCGCTCGGCGGGGCTGCCCGTCCGCGTGTCCAGGACGAGGAGGGTGAGGCCGGTGGCGGCCGCGTGGGCCTCGGCGGCGGCGAGCAGGCGGCGGCCGAGCCCCCGGCCGCGGGCGGAGCGGTGCACGAGGAGCCGGGCGACCTCGCCCCGGTGGCGGCCGTTGGGGGTGGTGGTGCGGACCAGCGTGACGACACCGGTGAGGGCGCCGTCGGGGCCGTGCGCCGCCCACACCTCGCGGACGCCGCGCGCGGTCTCCCGCGCCGCCGAGGTCCACCAGTCGGCGGCCCGCGCCGGGTCGAGCGGCGCCAGGAAGCCGACGGAGGCGCCGTCGTCGACGGCGTCCACGAGGAGGTCCGCGAGGCCGCCCGCCGCGTGCGCCCGTACGTCCCTGGGCGCGAGCATCCCGATCCGGTCCGCGAGCGGCTTCTCCAGGCACAGCAGGCCCGGCCGCGCGTCCCAGGAGGGGACGACCCGGAAGCCGAGCTCCCGGTAGAGCGCGAGCGGCCCCGGCAGCCGGTCCCACACGGTGAGCCGTACGAGGGGCGCCCCGGCGTCCCGCGCCCGGCGCAGGGCCTCGGTCACGAGCGCCCGCGCGAGGCCCCTGCGGCGGGCCCCGGGCGCCACCCAGAGCCGCTTGACCTCGGGCGCGGCGCCGTCGCGCGCGGCCTTGAGGACGACGCAGCCCGCGGGGGCGTCCGCCCCGGCGGGGGTGGCGAGGAGGACGGTGTCGGCGGCGAAGGCGGCGGCCGGGTCCTCGGTCTCCCGGCGGTACGCGCCGGGCAGCGCGGCGGCGTCGGCGACCGGGCTGCCCTTCGCCTCCTGGTTGGCGAGGTGGTAGGCGGCCAGGAGGGCGGCGAGGTGCGGGTGGGAGCGGTTCTCCTCGATGAGCGCGTTCATGGCGCGAGGATCACACCCGGGTGTTTCCCGGAGGTGACGGACTCTTTGCGGGCGCCTCCCCCGGGCGGGCCGCCGCGCAGGGCGGCCCGCCCGGGAGGGTCACGCCAGGAAGTCGCGGGCGATCTGGGCGGCCACCCGCTCCAGGAGGGGGCCCGCGTTCGGGATGGACCTGGCCGGGTCGGGCTCCAGGGCCGAGAGCGGGTAGGCGCGGCGGATGCCGGCCGCGCCGAGGGCCTCGGGGGCGAGGGCGAGCCGGCCGCAGACCGCGACGACCTCCTTGCCCGCCGCGCGGGCCGCCGCCGCGACGCCCGCCGGGGCCTTGCCGTGGAGGGTCTGCTCGTCGAGGGAGCCCTCGCCGGTGATGACCAGGGTGGCGCGCTCCAGGGCGGGGGCGAAGCCGAGGACCTCCAGCATCAGCTCGATGCCGGGGCGGAAGCCCGCGCCGAGGAGGAGGGCACCGTAGCCGATGCCGCCGGCGCCGCCCGCGCCCGGGGAGGCGGCGAGCTCGGTGGCCCGGGGGCCGATCGCCTTCTCCAGGACGAGCGCGTAGTGGGAGAGGGCCGCGTCGAGGGTCGCCACGTCCTCGGGGGTGGCGCCCTTCTGCGGGCCGTAGACGGCGGGCGCGCCCTTGGGGCCGGTGAGCGGGTTGTCGACGTCGCTGGCCAGGACGAGGTCCACCTCGGCGAAGCGCGGGTCGAGGCCGCTCAGGTCGGCCGAGGCGAGGTCCGCGAGGGCCGCGCCGCCGGGGCCGACGGGCTCGCCGGCCGCGTCGAGGAAGCGGGCGCCGAGCGCGGCGAGCATGCCGGCGCCGCCGTCGGTGGTGGCGCTGCCGCCGACGCCGAAGACGAGCGTGGTGGCACCGGCGTCGAGCGCGGCGCGCAGCAGTTCGCCGGAGCCGTACGTGGTGGCGGTGAGGGCGGCGAACTCGCCGGGGGGCAGGAGCTGGAGGCCGGACGCCTCCGCCATCTCGACGACCGCCGTGGTGCCGCGCAGCGCGTACGCGGCGGTGACCGGTGCGCCGACCGGGCCGGTGACCCGCACCTCGCGGCGCTCGAATCCGGCCGCGACGGCCGCCGCGACCGTGCCGTCGCCGCCGTCGGCGACGGGCAGGGCCTCGACCGAGAGGCCGGGGACGACCTCGCGGAGCCCCGCCGTGACCCGCTCCGCGACCTGCACGGCCGTGAGCGAACCCTTGAACTTGTCGGCCGCCACCAGCACGTGAGCGACCTGAGTTGCTGCTCCGTCCGTCACCTTGCATCCCTTGCTTTCGAACGTGCAGTCGCGCCGTGGCCGACCCTATCCGGAGGGCCAGACGGCGTGCCACCCCCGGATAACCGGACATGTCAGACCATAGTGGGCTCACATGAGCACGGATACGCACGAGCGGTCGACCCCCGAGCGGCACGCGCCCGACGCCACGGTGATCGGCGTCGGCATCGCCGCCGTCGTCGCGGTCGTCGCCTGGGCGGCGCTGGGCGGGGACTCCTTCGACCGCGCCTCCTCCTCGGCCCTGGCCTGGGTCCTGAACAACTTCGCCTGGCTCTTCGTGGTCGCCGCCGACACCTTCCTGGTGCTCTGCGTGGTGATCGCGTTCAGCCGCTTCGGCCGGATCCGGCTGGGCGCGGACGACTCCGAACCGGAGTTCACCAACCTGGCGTGGATCGCGATGATGTTCAGCGCCGGCATGGGCATCGGCCTGATGTTTTACGGGGTCGGGGAGCCGCTCCAGCACTTCCTGAGCCCGCCGCCGTCGAGCGGCGCCCCGGCGGGGACGGGCGCGGCGGCCCGCACGGCGATGGAGTACTCCTTCTTCCACTGGACGCTGACCCCGTGGGCGATCTACGGCATCGCGGGCCTGGCGCTGGCCTACGCGGGCTTCCGCAAGGGCCGGGGCAACCGGCTGAGCAGCGCCTTCGTGCCGCTCCTGGGCGAGCGCCGGGCGGGGTCCTGGCAGGGGAAGGCGATCGACCTGCTGGCGGTCTTCGCGACCGTCTTCGGCACCGCGACCAGCCTGGGCCTGGGCGCCCTCCAGGTCGCCGAGGGCCTGGACATCACGATGGGCGTCGCGGACTCGACCACGACCGAACTGGTCATCATCGCCGCGCTGTCGGCCGCCTTCGTCCTGTCGGCCTTCTCCGGGCTCCACAAGGGCGTGAAGTGGCTGTCGACGCTGAACATCGTGCTGGCCGCCTGCCTGGCCCTCTTCGTCTTCCTGCTCGGCCCGACCGTCTACATCCTGGACACGATCCCGGCCTCGGTCGGCGGCTACCTGCACCAGCTGCTGCCGATGGCGAGCCGGACCGGCGCCTTCACCGACCGGACGTGGCTGGGCGCCTGGACGATCTTCTACTGGGCGTGGTGGCTGTCCTGGGCCCCGTTCGTCGGCACCTTCATCGCCCGGATCTCGCGCGGCCGGACGATCCGGGAGTTCCTGGTGGGCGTGCTGCTCGTGCCGTCCGGGGCGACAGTGGTGTGGTTCTGCGTGATGGGCGGGACGGCCATCCGGCTCCAGTCGACGGGCGCGGCCGACCTGGCGACGGCGGTCAAGGACGGCGCGGAGGCGTCGCTGTTCGCGATGCTGGAGGCCCTGCCGCTGGGCACGGTCACCTCGGTGGTGGCGATGCTGCTGGTGATGACGTACTTCATCACCAGCGCCGACTCGGCCTCCCTGGTGATGGGGTCGCTGACCAGCCGGGGCTCGCTGCACCCGCCGACGTGGCTGGTGGTGACGTGGGGCGTGCTGATGGCGGCCGTGGCGGCGGTGCTGCTGGTGGCGGGCGGCCTGAACTCGCTCCAGACGGCGACGATCCTGGTGGCGCTGCCGTTCGTGGTGGTGATGCTGGGGCTGTGCTGGGCGCTCCTGAAGGAGCTGCGGGAGGACCCGGGCGCGGGCCCGGCCCGGCACCAGGCGCTGCACGGACTGCGGGACGCGGTGCGGACGCTGGTCGGCGAGGCGATGACGGAGCAGAACCCGTCCCGGCACCAGCGGCTGCGCCGGGCGGCCCGGTCCCGGACGGGGTCGGAGGAGGACGAGTGAGCCGTGGCGGCGGGCGTACGCTGACGGGATGACCACCACCGACTACGCCACGTACATCGCCGGTCTGCCCCGGGTCCTGGCCGGTGCCGCCGTCCTCTTCCGGGACGCCGGGGGCCGGGTCCTCCTCGTGGAGCCGAACTACCGGGAGGGCTGGACGCTGCCGGGCGGCACGGTCGAGTCCGACACGGGCGAGTCGCCCCGGCGGGCGGCCCGCCGGGAGACCGCCGAGGAGATCGGGCTCGACGTGGCGCCCGGAGCGCTGCTCGTGGTCGACTGGGTGCGCGGCCCGGCCCGGCCGCCGATCGTCGCGTACGTCTACGACGGCGGGGTGCTGTCCCCCGAACTGCTGGCGGGAATCCGGCTCCAGGAGGAGGAGCTGCTCTCCTGGCGGCTGGTCGAGCCGTCGGAGGTGACCGCCCACCTGCCGGGGAGCCTGGGCCTGCGGGTGCTGGCCGCGCTGGACGCGCTGGCGGCCGGGGGCGGCCCGGTGGAACTGGAGGACGGGCGCCCGTCCCGGGACTGACCCGGGCGCCCCGGGACGTGCGGGCGCCGGGGCGCCGCCGCTCAGCCCTGCTGGGGCTCGGGCGGCAGCGTCTCGCCGGTGCGGTGGCCCTCGTCCCGACTGGCGGTCCTGGCCTCGGTGCGGTGGCCGCGCGCGATGTAGTCGCGGACGACGGCCTCCACGGCGTCCTGCGGGCTGCCGACGCCCGCCAGGACCATGACTTCCACGACGAGTTCCGCGTCGAGCGCGATGTTCACCTTGGCCATGACCGGGAACCTAGCACCGGAAAACCCGTTCGCGGAGCGGTTCGGCGGTGCCTACCCTGCCGGGCATGACCATGGTCGCGATTCTCACCGGTGCCGGCATCTCCACCGACTCGGGCATCCCGGACTACCGGGGGCCGAACGGGCTCTGGCGGCGGGACCCGGAGGCCGAGCGGCTGGTCACCTACGGGCCGTACATGGCCGACCCCGAGGTGCGCCGCCGCTCGTGGCTGATGCGGCGGGACGCGCCGGTCCTGACGGCGGAGCCGAACGCGGCACACCGCGCGATCGCCGCGTACGGGCGCACCGGGAACGCGCTGCGGGTGCTCACGCAGAACGTGGACGGGCTGCACCAGGCCGCCGGGACGCCGGACCGGAAGGTCCTCGAACTCCACGGCACCGTCCGGTCGGTGGTGTGCACGGCCTGCCACGCCCGCTCCCCGATGGCGGAGGCGCTGGAGCGGCTGGAGGCGGGCGACCCCGATCCGGCGTGCCGGGCCTGCGGCGGGATCCTCAAGCCCGCGACGGTGATGTTCGGGCAGAACCTCGACCCGGTGGTGCTGGGGAACGCCATGTCGATCGCCAAGGCGGCCGAGGTGTTCGTCGCGGTCGGCACCAGCCTCCAGGTGCAGCCGGCCGCCTCGCTGGCGGGCATGGCGGCCGAGCACGGGGCCCGGCTGATCATCGTGAACGCCGAGCCGACCCCGTACGACCCGCTGGCGCACGAGGTGCTGCGCGAGCCGATCGGCACCGCCCTGCCCGCCCTGCTCGACCGGCTCGGCCCGCTCGGTTAGAAGAGGGCTCCGGCGGTCGGGCCGCCCGCTTCGAGGGCGAGGAGGCGGCGTTTGCGGTCGAGGCCGCCGCCGTAGCCGGTGAGGGAGCCGCCGGAGCCGACGACCCGGTGGCAGGGGACGATGACGCCGATCGGGTTCTTGCCGTTGGCGAGGCCGACGGCGCGGGAGGCGCCCGGGTTGCCGAGGGCCTCGGCGAGTTCGCCGTAGCTGCGGGTCTCCCCGTACGGGATGTGCCGGAGCTGTTCCCAGACGCGCAGCTGGAACGGGGTGCCCTCCAGGTGGAGCGGCAGGTCGAAGACGGTGAGGTCGCCCGCGAAGTAGGCGTCGAGCTGGCGGACCGCCTCGGTGAAGGGGCGGGGGTCGGGCGCGCCGAAGGTCTCCTCGGGCGGGCGGTGGCGCTGGCCGGTCATGTGCAGGCGGCTGAGGACGCCGTCCACGGCCACCAGGGTCAGCGGCTCGTAGGGGCTGTCCACGACCGTGTGCACGACGGTGCGGGGCATGGGGGACTTCCTTACGCGGGGAGGAGGTTGACGGGGTGGTCGCCGGTGGCCCACAGGTACTGGACGGCGTAGGCGCGCCAGGGGGACCAGTCGGCGGAGCGGGCGGTGAGGGCGGCGGGGGTGCCGGGCAGGCCGAGCCCTTCGGCGGCGCGGCGGACGCCGAGGTCGCCGGGGAGGAAGGCGTCGGGGTCGCCGAGCGCCCGCATGGCGATGAGGTCGGTGGTCCAGGGGCCGAAGCCGGGCAGGGCGAGCAGCCGGGCGCGGGTCTCGGCGCGGTCGGCGGCCGGGCCGAGGGCGAGGGTGCCGTCGGCGAGGGCGGTGACGAGGCCGAGCAGGGTGGTGCGGCGGCCGCGGGGCATGGCCAGGGTCTCCGGGTCGAGTCCGGCGAGCGCCTCGGGGGTGGGGAAGAGGTGGGTGAGGCCGCCCTCGGGGTCCTCGACGGGGACGCCGTGGGCGGTGACGAGCCGGGCGGCGTGGGTGCGGGCGGCGGCGGTGGAGACCTGCTGGCCGAGGACGGCGCGGACGGCGAACTCGGCGGGGTCGACGGTGCCGGGGACCCGGCGGCCGGGCGCCTTGCCGACGAGCGGGGCGAGCAGCGGGTCGGCGCGGAGCCGGTCGTCGACGGCGACCGGGTCGGCGTCGAGGTCGAGGAGGCGGCGGCAGCGGCTGATGGCGTGGGTGAGGTCGCGGGGGTCGGTGAGGGAGAGCCGGCAGGCGATGTGGTCGGGGCGCGGGGCGAGGGCGGCGATGCCGTGCCCGTACGGGAGGGCGAGGGTGCGGCGGTAGGCGCCGTCGCGCCACTCCTCGACGCCGGGGACGGCGGTGGCGGCGAGGTGGCCGAAGAGGTTGGAGGGTTCGAGGGGGGCGCGGAAGGGCAGCCGGAGGGTGAGCGTGCCGGGGGTGTGGGGGGCGGCGGGGCGGGCGGCGCGGGCGCGGAGTTCGCCGGGGGTGAGGGCGAAGACGGCGCGGACGGTGTCGTTGAAGGAGCGGATGGAGGAGAAGCCGGCGGCGAAGGCGATCTCGCCGAGGGGCAGGGCGGTGGTCTCGACGAGGACGCGGGCGGTCTGGGCGCGCTGGGCGCGGGCCAGGGCGAGCGGTCCGGCGCCGAGTTCGGCGAGGAGCTGGCGTTCGATCTGGCGGGTGGACCAGCCGAGGCGGCGGGCGAGGCCGGGGACGCCCTCGCGGTCGACGACGCCGTCCTGGATGAGGCGGACGGCGCGGGCGACGGCGTCGGCGCGGACGTTCCACTCCGGGGAGCCGGGGCTGGTGTCGGGGCGGCACCGCTTGCAGGCGCGGAAGCCGGCCCGCTGGCAGGAGGCGGCGCTGGGGTGGAACTCCATGTTCCCGGGCTTGGGCGGGACGGCCGGGCAGCTGGGGCGGCAGTAGATCCGGGTGGTGCGGACGGCGGTGAAGAAGACGCCGTCGAAGCGGGCGTCCTTGGACTGGACGGCCCGTACGCAGCGCTCGGTCTGGGTGTGCATGGATCCAGGATCGCCGGACGCCCGGCCTCGGGGCTGGCAGGAAAACGACATGGACGTCCGGCGCGGGCGGCGGGCCCGGTCCGGGCCACCGGCCGCTTCCGGGGTCACTCGAAGCGGGTGGGGTCCCCGGCGCCGACGCGGAGGATCTCGGGCTCGTCGCCGGAGAAGTCGACGACGGTGGTGGGGACGGTGCCGCAGTCGCCGGAGTCGAGGACCGCGTCGACCTGGTGGTCGAGCCGCTCCTTGATCTCCCAGCCCTGGGTCAGCGGCTCCTCCTCGCCGGGCAGCAGGAGGGTGCTGGAGAGCAGCGGCTCGCCGAGGGAGGCGAGGAGCGCCTGGGTGACGACGTGGTCGGGGATGCGGACGCCGACGGTCTTCTTCTTGGGGTGCAGGAGCTGGCGGGGCACCTCCTTGGTGCCGGGCAGGATGAAGGTGTAGGCGCCGGGGACGGCGGCCTTGACGGCGCGGAAGACGCGGTTGTCGATGTGCACGAGCTGGCCGAGCTGGGCGAAGTCCGCGCACATGAGGGTGAAGTGGTGGCGGTCGTCGAGGCGGCGGATCTCCCGGATGCGGGTGAGGCCGTCGTGGTTGCCGATGCGGCTGCCGAGGGCGTAGCAGGAGTCGGTGGGGTAGGCGATGAGCCCGCCCTTCCGGAGGGAGTCGACCACGCCGTCGATGATGCGCGGCTGGGGGTTGTCGGGGTGCACGTCGATGTACTTCGCCATGGGGCGAGTCTAGGTTCCGCCGTGGCCGGCGCCCCTGAGGTGCCGCCAGACGGCCTTGGCCGCGTTGTGCCCGGACATGCCGTGGACGCCGGGGCCCGGCGGGGTCGCGGAGGAGCAGAGGAAGACGGCGGGGTGGGGGGTGCGGTACGGCCGCGGGGAGAGGGTGGGGCGCAGGACGAGCTGGAGGCCGCGGGCGGCGCCGCAGGCGATGTCGCCGCCGATGTAGTTGGCGTTGCGGGCGGCGAGTTCCGGGGGGCCGGCGGTGGCGCGGGCGAGGATCCGGTCGCGGAAGCCGGGGGCGAAGCGTTCGAGCTGCCGCTCGACGGCGTCGGTGAGGTCGCCGCGCCAGCCGTGCGGGACGTGCCCGTAGGCCCAGAAGACGTGCTTGCCGTCGGGGGCGCGGGTGGGGTCGACGAGGCTGGGCTGGGCGGTGATGAGGAACGGCGTGTCGGGGGCGGTGCCGGAGGAGGCGAGGCGCAGGGCGGTGCCGATCTCGCGGGCGGTGGGGCCGACCTGGACGGTGCCGGCCCGGCGGGCGGCCTCGGCGGTCCACGGGACGGGCCCGTCGAGCGCGTAGTCGAGTTTGAAGGCGGAGGCGCCGTACCGGTAGTGGGCGTAGTGGTCGCCGAAGCCGGCGATGCGGGCGAGGGCGGTGGGCGAGGTGTCGAAGAGGTAGGCGCGGGCGGGCGGGAGGTCGTCGAGCCGTTTGACCTCGAAGCCGGTGTGGACGGTGCCGCCGAGGTCGGTGAGGTAGCCGGTGAGGGCGTCGGGGATCGCCTGGGAGCCGCCCCGGGGCACCGGCCAGCCGACGGCGTGCGCGGCGAGCGCGAAGACGAGGCCGACGGCGCCGGTGGCGAAGCCGTCGAGGGGGGCGATGGCGTGGCCGACGAGGCCGGCGAGGAGGCCGCGGGCCTTCTCGTCGCGGAAGCGGCGCAGCAGCCAGGAGGCGGGCGGCAGTCCGGCGAGGCCGAAGCGGGCGAGGGTGACCGGGTCGCGGGGCAGGGCGGTCAGGGGCAGGCTCATGAAGTCGGCGGCGAGGGTGTCCCACCGGCCGAGGAAGGGGGCGACGAGACGGCGGTACGCGCCCGCGTCCCGGGGGCCGAAGGAGGCGGCGGTCTCGCCGACGGAGCGGGAGAGGACGGCGGCGGTGCCGTCCTCCCAGGGGTGGGCCATGGGCAGTTCGGGGTGGAGCCACTCCAGGCCGTACCGGTCGAGGGGCATGGTGCGGAAGACGGGGGAGCCCGCGCCGAGCGGGTGGACGGCGGAGCAGGGGTCGTGGCGGAAGCCGGGGAGGGTCAGCTCCTCGGTGCGGGCTCCGCCGCCGACGGTCTCCTTCGCCTCGAAGACGGCCGTGGAGAAGCCGCGCCGGGCCAGCTCCACGGCGGCGGTCAGCCCGTTGGGCCCCGCTCCCACCACGACGGCGTCGAGCAGCGACGTCACCTCGGACTCCTCACGTCGGCCGGCGGTTCGGGAGGGCCAGGATAGGCCCGTGCCCGCCGGCGGGGGCGCGCCGCGTCGGGGAGGCCCCGGTTCCGCTCCGGCGGGCGCGGTACGGGGGCGGTCAGGGCCGGTCCGGGGCGCCGGCCAGGAGGTCGCGGACGCGGGCGGCGGTGGCCGCGTCGCGCGCGGCGGTGAACGGCAGCGCGTTCCCCCCGGTGATCCGGAACGGCTCGCCCGCGACGGTGGTCTGCGCGCCGCCCGCCTCCGCGACCAGCAGGAGTCCGGCCGCGTGGTCCCAGGCGTACTCCCAGGAGAAGGCGACCGCGTCGAGCGCGCCCCGGGCGATCGCCAGGTACTCCAGGCCGGCCGAGCCGCACGGCCGGGGCCGTACGCCCTCGGTGGCCAGGCCGAGCAGGGCCCGCTTCTGGTCGGGGGTGGTGTAGTCGGGGTGCGAGGTGGCGACGGTCAGCTCCGCGCCGGGGGCGGGGGAACCGGAGCGTATCGGCGCGCCGTTCAGGGTCGCGCCGCGGCCCCGGACGGCGACGGCCAGCTCGCCGAGGGCGGGCGCGAAGGTCCAGGAGGCGAGGAGCTCGCCGCGGTGGGCGAGGGCGACCAGGGTGCAGAAGCCCGGGTCGCCGTGGACGAACTGCCGGGTGCCGTCCACCGGGTCGACGATCCAGACGGGCGCGTCGCCGCGCAGCGCCCCGTAGACGGCGGGGTCGGCGTGGACGGCCTCCTCGCCGACCACGACGGAGCCCGGCAGCAGGGCCGTGAGCGTCTTCGTCAGGTGCTCCTCGGCGGCCCGGTCGGCGACCGTCACCAGGTCGTACGGGCCGTTCTTCTCGATGATCTCGTGGTCGGCGAGCTGCCGGAAGCGCGGCGAGATCTCCGCCGCGGCCGCCTCGCGGACCGCCTCCTCCACCTCGGTCGTGCCGCCGTCGAGGACGTGTGCCAGGAACGAATCGATCATGTGTCCAGCTAAGCACGCGGGTCGGACAATCTGTACGGCGCCTCCGCCGCGCGCGAGCGGCCGGGCGCCAACACCCTTCGGCCCCACCCTGACGGTCGGGGTGGGGCCGAAGCCGTTGCACAGGCGCGTGCGGCTCAAGGAGTGAGGAGGTGGACGGCGGGGAGATTCCCGGCCTGTGCCGCGTCCTGGTCGATGCTCAGCCCCGTGTACGCGCCCAGCGCGGTGAACACCAGGGCGGGCAGGCGCGCGCCGTGCTGTTCGTAGAAGGCGGTCACCTCGTCGGCGGTGGCGTCGGGGATGGAGGGGAAGACGGCACCGGCGGCGGTGAGCGTCGTGTCCAACGCCGACTCGCGGCCGGTGGTGGTGCCGAACTCCGCGCGCCGTATCACCTCGTCGCCTTCGACGTGCAGGATCGCGGCGGGCGGGCTGTACAGGTTCCGGCTGGCGCACAGGATCTCTTCGCCCGGGCCGGGCCTCATCGAGGGGACACGGCGGAAGCCGGTTGCCCAGGTCGCGGCATGGTCGTTCTCCAGCACGTACGTCCACTCCCCCTCGCTGCCGTACATCGCGTAGGTGTAGCGGGTGGGATCGTGGCCGGGCGGGGTGGGCCGGCTACGCAGTTCGGCCAGCGGGGTGCGGGCGGCGAGCTGATCGAGGTCGGCCCCGAGGTTGATCAGGAACTCGTCAGGGTCGATGCCTCGGGCGAGAGTGAGGGAAATGCCGCCGCGCATTCCGGGGACGGGCGTGACGGTGTGGGCGTGGGCGCCTATCCAGGTGAGTCCGTTGGCCATGGAGGGGGTCCGTTCGCCGGCGAGGTGGGGTCGAGCTTAGTCGGGTAGCCGGGTCACGTTGCCGTGACCCGGCTACCCGACTTAAGGCGGCCGGAGATCACCGCGCCGGCCGTGCGGCACAGAGGGTCGGGCAGAGGGCGGGCAATCACCTCCCATGGCAGCGGCACCGGCCACCCCGCCGCGAGGAACCCGGACACATCAGACCCTGGTCCCGGAGCGCGACTCCAACCCCGCTGCTAGGGTGAGCCGTTGGTTTCGATCAGGGGTGGGGGACCCATGACGTTCGACGACGAGTGGGCGGCACTCAAGTCCGACGCGCGAGACAGACAGTCGGCGCAGATGAGCCTCAACACGGCTGGGGCCCAGCCCGGTGTTCCGGCATCCGGTACCGATTCCGACCTCGTAGTGCACCGGGACGAGCTGGGCGCGGTCGGTAACGAGGCCTTCCGGATCCACGGCGAGCTGCGGAAGCGTGCTGACGTGGCGGGTGCCGGTGCCGACAAGGCCGGCGCGGGGACCACTGCGCGGGCTGCGGCGGAGTTGCAGGGTCACAACTTCAGCGCGGGTGGCGAGTTGTACACCACGCTCGAAGTCTGGACTTCGCAGGTGAAGACAGTTCTACAGATGTTCGCGCATATCTCCAACCACCTGGACTACTCGAAGAAGTCGCACGCCAACGACGACGTGGAGATCGCCGCCACGCTGAGAGGACGGGACGGCTCCGCGGTGCCGGTGTCGGAGTTGCAGAAGTACGTGAAGTGATCAGAGGGAACGGGACAGCATGGGGGCGTTCTCGTACACGGATCTGATGGAAGCCGACCTGGACAAACTGAGCTCGGCGGCCGAGGACTGGTCCTCGACGGCGGCCGGTCTGAAAAGGTTGATGACCGAGGTCTACAGCGGTCTCCTGCAGTTGTCCGACGGGGCCGACTGGGCTGGGCTGAATGCGACCGTCACCAAGGAGTTCGTCCGCAAGTCGGTCAAGGAGGTCGCGGATCTCCAGATGGAGGCGCAGAGCATCGCGTCAGTCCTCCGGGACGGGCACGCCGAGCTGAAGCAGGTGCAGAAGCGTGCTCGCGAGCTTTCCGCGGAAGCCCGCAAGGGTGATCCTGGCCGTTCGGCGGGCCCGGATCCGGGGCTGTTGGTGTCGGATGGTCCCCACGGGACAGTGAAGGTCATGGAGGCCTTCTGCGGTGTGGAGGGCACGTCCCAGCGGACCAAGGATCTGATGCGGTGGTACGCCGATACCCTCACGGGTCTGGTGGCGCACGCGGCCGAGATCGACGCCGCCGTGACCCGGGCGCTGAAGCGAAGCCACGGCGGCGACCCGCACAACGCGGGGCACGCGACGTACACGTCGCTCGACGAGGACCAACTCCCCCGCGCCACCAAGCTCGCCTCCCTCGGGGGCGATGCGAACACGGCGCAGCGGGCCGAGCTGCGGCGGCTGTGGACATCGCTGAGTCCTCAGGCTCGTGCGGAGTTGTGGACCGGGCACAGGGACGGCCTTCTCGCGGCGGGACTGCTCGCTCCGACCATCAAGAAGGCCGCCCCCGACCGGGGCTCCGGGCCCCACGGTGTCGAAGATCCGGGAGCCGAGGAGCGCAGGACCCGGGAGAAGATGAACCTGATCGCCGAGGCCGCCGACTGGAAGGGCGACAACGACGCCGCGCGGCACATGGCGCACTACCTCGGGAACAGCGGGACGGACATGGAGCTGCCCGTCGACAAAATGATGTCGGACGTGCCCGGCTTCAACGCGCACATCGAGGACGGCATCAGGGAACATCAGGCGGCTTGGCGCGACGACGCTCTCGCGGAGTTCCGGTGCAATGGCGGACAACCCGTCTCGATGCCGGTGGAGACCGAAAACCGGGACTTCTCCTTCACGCGGGACGTGGACAACAACTGGTTCTACGCAGTCGGGTCCACCCGGTCGAACGTGACCGGGGTGGTCACCGTCATAGCGGACGAGAACGGGCAGCCCAAGGTCGGTCTCGACTACCAGGCCAACGCCTGGGACCGCTACAACTGGGACGAGAGCAAAGGCGTGACCATCGATCTCCCGTGGGGCGGCGAAATGAGCATTCCGGACGGTCAGATGGCCCGCCTCCACACCACGGGCATCGCCCAGGAGTTCGACATGGCGGGCAGCAGCTCCGTCAAACACTACGATCTGGGCGGACCCGCCCCGAACCAGGGATCTCTGCCACAGCCGGACCAACCGGGCCGCGAGGGCGACCGGACGGATCCGGGTCGTGAGCAGCAGGAAGCGCGATAGAGGATCACGGATGGACACCTCCCCCCGGCCCGCTGCCGACACCCGGCCCCTGCGCCGCCGTCGTGTGCCGGTCGCAGTCGTCGTCGTTGCGGTTCTCCTCGGCTGCGTCGCCACCGCGATCGGTGTGGTGTCCTGGGTCGCCGATGACGTGTCGTCGGATCTGACGGACCAGGAAATGACGTGTTGCTGGGAAGAAGGGGCCACGCCCGCCTGGATGAGCGACCAGCTCGGTATCCGCATTCCGGAGGGAGCCTCGGACCGGCGGTCGGGCTACAAGACCGGCCAGCGTTACGACACCGGCCTGCTCGCCTTCGTCCTGCCGAGCGAGGACGCGGAGCGGTACACAGGCAGACTCATCCGGAGCGGCACCGAGATGATCGGGAACCTGCACCCCGAGGAGAAGGGCTACCGGCCCGCCGCCGCCTTTGGTCACCTCGGACTGCCCGAACCCGAGACACTCGTCCAGGGCCTCCGGAAGGCCAGCCTGTGCCCGGACGACCTGGCGTCCCCGGAGGGCAAATACCTCCAGCGCTGCGTCGACATCTTCGCCCATGAGTTCACACCCGGCACCACGCGGATCTACGTCCGGTCGACCATCGAGCCGTCCCTCACGCCTCCACCCGCGAGCAGCGCTCCGTAAGCCGTTGCGCGGGCATCGCAGAAAGGCCGGCGGAACCCCTGCTCCGTACCGCTGTCACCCCCAGGAGCACGGGCGCGGCCAGGACGACGGCGTCTGAGCGCACTGCGGCCGAGTGGGAGCGGGTGCGGTTGGTGCCGCCGATCCCGGCGCACTCGGGGTGGCGCGGAGCGCTGCCCCGCCCCGCCGGCCGGCTCGCCGGAAGCCTGCTCGTCATCGCCGCACGCCCGATCCGGCCGAGCATCACCGACAAGGACACCGCCCCCTACGACCCGCTCCTGGTCGGCGGCGCTCTCACCATCCTGCTCTCGGTCGCCGCGGCATCGCTCGCGGCAGTCCTGACCACGCGTTACCCGGCAGGCGTGCCCGCACGCACGCCTATGGACTCCGGTGCTCTGCGGCCTGGCCGCCGTCAAGATCGCCGTCGCCATGGCCTTCCAGGACGACGAACTCATCTCCTCCAACGGGATGCGACGGTCCACGGCTGGTGCGAGGGCCACATCCAAGGTGAGGACGAGTGCCCCGGATGCGACTTCCGGGGCGGACTGCCGAAGAACACCCGGCGCGGCTGACCACCTTGAACGCCGAGGGGCGCCACCGACGTATCGGTGGCGCCCCTCGGCGTTTTACCTCTCGCTCGTCCACTTCAGGCAGATGCCCGCGAAGGCACCGTCGAGGGTCTGTCGAACGAATGGTGCAACTGGGGTTGTTAACGGAGTGAACTCCTCCCAGGCGTTCTCCCGCAGTCGGACGATCACCGGATACTTCTCGCCCCGCGCTCCGGTGAACTCCGCGAAGCGTTCCAGCGCGGCTTCCAGACCCACGAGAACCGCATCAGCGCCCTGGAACCCGGACGCAGTAGCATCCGGGACCGATCGGCGGGCGGGGCGGGAGCCCTCCGCTCCCTTGGGGGCAGGAAGAAGATGCCGAACTTCCCAACTTCCCAGGTCGGAGATGCCCTCCGCATCCACGCGCCAGGGAATTTTCAGGAACTTTCAGTGTTGTCCAAGGGGCTTTCCGCCGCCTCATGCGGCAAGCCTCCGAAAGATCGGTTTCACCCTTCTACCAAGAGAGCACCAGGCGGGCAGGCACGCTCGCGGGGCACTGTTGCCGGCAGCTCTTCCATCTCCCCATGAGGGCATGACCTGGAGCGCGATGCACAATATGCACACCACTGTCCGAATTCCGAGGCCGCGAGGACCAGGGTCCCCGCCACTCGCTGGAAGGGAACGAAACGGTGCACGGTGAGTACAAGGTTCCCGGCGGCAAGCTCGTCGTCGTCGATCTGGATGTCGAGGAGGGCCTGTTGCGCCGCGTGCGCGTCGCGGGTGACTTCTTCCTGGAGCCCGACGAGGCGATCGAGGCGATCGACGGGGCGCTGGAGGGCGCGCCCGCCGACACCGACGCGGCCGGGCTCGCCGCCCGGATCGACGCGGCGCTGCCACCGGGCACCCGGATGTTCGGGCTGACCAGCGAGGGCGTCGGGGTCGCGGTCCGGCGGGCGCTGGCGCACGCCACCGACTGGACGGACTACGCCTGGCAGCTGATCCACGAGCCGCCGCAGGCGCCCGCCCTGCACATGGCGCTGGACGAGGTCCTCACCGCCGAGGTGGCGGCGGGCCGCCGCCCGCCGACCCTGCGGGTCTGGGAGTGGGGCGCGCCCGCCGTCGTCATCGGCAGCTTCCAGTCGCTGCGCAACGAGGTGGACCCGGAGGCGGCCGGGCGGCACGGCGTGCAGGTGGTGCGCCGGATCAGCGGCGGCGGCGCCATGTTCATCGAGCCGGGCAACACCATCACGTACTCGCTCTCGGTCCCCGACGCCCTGGTGCAGGGTCTGTCCTTCGCCGACAGTTACGCCTACCTGGACGACTGGGTGCTGGGCGCGCTCGGCGACATGGGCGTCAAGGCGTGGTACCAGCCGCTCAACGACATCGCGACCGACGCCGGGAAGATCGCGGGCGCGGCGCAGAAGCGGATGGTGGGCGGCGCGGGCGCGGTGCTGCACCACGTGACGATGGCGTACGACATCGACGCGGACAAGATGACCGAGGTGCTGCGGATCGGCCGGGAGAAGCTGTCCGACAAGGGCACCAGGAGCGCGAAGAAGCGCGTGGACCCGCTGCGGCGGCAGACCGGGCTGCCGCGCGAGGCGGTCATCGAGCGGATGATCGCCTCCTTCCGGGAGCGGTACGGCCTGGCGGAGGGCCGGGTCACGGCGGAGGAGCGGGCGCTGGCCGAGGAGTTGGCGCGGAGCAAGTTCGCGACGCCGGAGTGGACCGCCCGGGTGCCGTGACCCCCCGTCCCCCCTGACGGGTGACCCTCCCGCGTGCCGGTCGTTGACGTCGTGGACAGCGCGTCGACGGGTACGGAGGGCACAGTGGGACGGGCGAGAGGACTGGCGGCCGCGCTCGCGGGGACGCTCCTGGCGGCGTCGCCGGTGACGGCCGGCGAGGCGGGGGCGGTCGTCGGGGGCCGGGAGGCGGCCCCGGGGGCGTACCCCTACGCGGTGGCGCTGGTGGACGTGGCGCGGCAGCGGCAGTTCTGCGGCGGGGTGCTGGTCGGTCCCCGGCACGTGCTGACGGCCGCGCACTGCCTGACGGGGTCGTACGCGGACACCGGGCGGGTCGCGGTGCTGCTGGGCGAGCACGACCTGGGCTCGGCGACCGAGTCGCGGTACGCGCGGACGGTGCGCCCGGCCCGGTTCACGACGCACCCGGACTACGACCCGGCCACCCAGCGCGACGACCTGGCGGTGATCACCCTGCCGGCCCCGGTGCGGACGGACGCCGGGGTGCGGCCCGTCGCGCTGCCCGCCGCTGACGAAACGTTCGCTCGGACCCGGCTGGAGGCGGTCGGCTGGGGCGCCACCGGGTACGGCGAGGGCTCCTCCCCCGTGCTGCGGACGGTCACCCTCGACACCCTGACCAACGCGGAGTGCGCGCGGCGCGGCGTCGGCGGCCTCACCCGGGCGCAGCTCTGCACCTGGACCCCCGGCCGCGACACCTGTGTGTACGACTCCGGCGGCCCGCTGGTCCACCGCGACGCCGCCGGGCGCCCGGTGCTGGCCGCCCTCGTCTCGTACGGCCGGGGCTGCGCCACCGACAGTCCGGCGGTCAACACCCGGATCACCGCCCACCTGCCCTGGATCGCCCGGGTCACGGGGCTCCGCCCGAAGGGGTGAGAGGAAACGCGAACGGGCCGTGACCGCCGGTCTTCACCGGTGGGCACGGCCCGTCTGCTGGTGTCCGAGGGGGGACTTGAACCCCCACGCCCGATAAAGGGCACTAGCACCTCAAGCTAGCGCGTCTGCCATTCCGCCACCCGGACAAGGTGTGTGTCGTCCGCCGGTGTTCCCCGCGGCGACAGACATCAATCTACCAGGTGTTCGAGGTGGTTCTCACCCGCGTTTGCGGTGGTCAGGGCGGGCGCCGGGCCGTGCGGACGGGCGGCGGCGCGGGCGGGTGCCGGGGGCGGCGGTGGTCGCCGGGGGCGGAGCGGGGATCCGGGTGGCCGAAGGGCGCTGCCGAGGGGCCGGGCGCGCCGTCCCGGGTGGGGTGCGGAAACGGCCAATGGTGGGGAAGGCCGCCCTCCGGAAGGGTCCGGGGGGCCGGATCGCGGGCGCCGGAAGGGGTGTCGGGCCGGGCCGTCGCGGAAGGATCGTCCGGCGGTCACGCGCCCGTCACACACCCATCGCCGCCCCATCGCACGACCGCGCCCCGGCGTGGCCGGAAAGCGGCGGGATCGGGGCCGTACCGCCTCGTGGGCTTTGATCGCCTCCTTCCCGGCCTCCCATACTGCGCTGGCCGGCGGCGGGCGCTCCCCGCGTCCCCCGGCCGGAAAGAGACCACTCCACCCCGAATCCCGAGCTCCTGGGGGAGACTTGCGCGCACATGTGAAGAGGGCGGGCGCCCTCGCCGCCGCGGCGGCCACGACCGTGGCCCTGCTGGCGGGCACGACCGGCCCGGCGGGGGCGGTCACCGCCGCCGCCCCGGCCGTACCGGACGCCTTCCGCTCCGGCGGCGACCAGCGGATCCCGCTCGTCACCGGCGACCGCGTGGTGGTGAACGCCGCCGGCCGGATGGTCCGCTTCGAGGCCGCCGCCGGCCGCGAGCGGATACCCGTCCAGATCGAACGCGTCGGGGACAGCACCCTGGTGGTGCCCGCCGACGCGCGGCGGCTGATCGCGGCGGGCCGCCTCGACCAGCGCCTCTTCGACCTGAAGGTGCTCGCCGACCCGCGGCTGCGCGCCAGCCACCGCGACGGGCTCAAGCTGATCGTGCAGTACGCGGGCGCCGCCGCCGGTGCGCGGGCCGAGGTCCGCGCCGCCGGGGACACCCGGGTGCGGCGCGTCTTCCCGACCCTCGGCGCCGAGGCCCTCAGCGCCTCCCCCGACGACACGGCCCGGATGTGGGAGGCGCTGACCGAACCGGCCCGCGCCGGGGCGCGGACCGTCGCGCCCGGCATCTCCAGGGTGTGGCTCGACGGGGTGCGCGCGGCGAGCCTGGACCGCAGCGTCCGGCAGATCGGCGCCGACCGCGCCCAGGCCGCCGGTTACGACGGCACCGGCGTCACCATCGCCGTCCTCGACACCGGCGTGGACAAGACCCACGAGGACCTGAGGACCCAGGTGGTGGGCGAGAAGAACTTCTCCGGCTCCCCCGACGCGGTGGACCGGGTCGGGCACGGCACGCACGTCGCCTCGATCGCCGCCGGGACCGGCGCCCGGTCGGACGGCCGGTACAAGGGCGTCGCCCCCGGCGCCCGGGTGATCAGCGGCAAGGTCCTCGACGACGACGGCTACGGCGACGACTCGGCCGTCATCGCGGGCATGGAGTGGGCCGCCGCCGAGGGGGCCGACGTGGTCAACCTCAGCCTCGGCAGCCCGGACAGCCCCGGCGTCGACCCGGTCGAGGAGACCGTCAACCGGCTCACCGCCGCGAAGGGCGTCCTCTTCGCCGTCGCGGCGGGCAACGAGGGCGAGTCCGGCCCGTCGAGCGTCGGCTCGCCGGGCAGCGCGGACGCCGCCCTGACCGTCGGCGCCGTCGACTCCGCCGACCGGCTCGCCCCCTTCTCCAGCACCGGCCCGCGCGCCGGGGACGGCGCCGTCAAGCCGGACCTGACCGCGCCCGGCGTCGCCATCACCGCCGCGGCCGCCGCGGGCAGCGCCCTCGACACCCGGCCCGGCGTCCCGCACCCGGCGCCCGGCTACCTCCAGATCGACGGCACCTCGATGGCGACCCCGCACGTCGCCGGCGCCGCCGCGATCCTCAAGCAGCGGTACCCGGCGTGGAAGGCCGCCGAGCTGAAGGGCGCGCTCACCGGCTCCACCGTCGACAGCGCCGGACTGACCGCCTTCCAGCAGGGCACCGGCCGGGTCCGGGTCGACAAGGCGCTGGAGCAGACGGTCATCGCCGAGCCCGCCTCGCTGAACTTCGGCACCGCCCTGTGGCCGCACGCCGACGACGAGCCCGGCACCCGGAAGGTGACGTACCGCAACCTCGGCACCGGCGACGTCACGCTCGACCTGGCCGTGTCCGGACTGGACCCCGAGGGCAGGCCGGTCCCGGCCGGGTTCTTCGCGCTCGGCGCGCCGAAGGTGACCGTCCCGGCGGGCGGCACCGCCACCGTGGACCTGGTCGCCGACACCCGCGTCGGCACGGCCGACGGCACCTACACCGGGTACGTGACCGCCACCGGCGCGGGCCTGTCCGTCCGCACCGCCGCCGTGGCCGTGCGCGAGGCCGAGTCGTACGACATCACCCTGCGGACCCTCGGCCGGAACGGCTCCGACTCCCCCTCCTACGCGACCACGCTGATCGGCACCGGCGGCCCGGCCGCGGGCTTCCAGGCCCGGATCGACCAGCCCGGCGCCCAGAAGCTCCGCGTCCCCAAGGGCTCGTACACCCTGAGCACGGCCGTCTACGAGGACCCCTCGGACTACGCCAAGGGCACCGACTGGATCTCCCAGCCCTCCCTGGAGGTCACCGGCGACACCACCGTCACCTCCGACGCCCGCACCGCGAAGCCGGTCGACCTGACCGTGCCCGGCATCGACCGGGCGGACTACGGCGGCTCGTACCAGGAGCGCGAGACCCCCATCGGCCGGGTCGGCAACGGCTGGGTGCTGCGCGGCTTCACCGGCTTCCGCACCGCCCACATGGGCCCGGCCGTCACCGACGGCTCCCTCCTCCAGACCTGGGACGCGCACTTCCTGAAGGACGCCACCAGCCAGTACTCGGTGGCCTTCGGCGGCAGGACCGAGCGGGCCGCGACCGGCTACACCCGGCACGTGAAGGCCAACGAGCTGGCCGTCCTCAAGGTGGGCCTCGGCGCCTCCGCGCCCGGCAAGTCCGCGTACGTCTCCCCCTTCGCGCACCTGCCCGGCGCCCCCGAGGGCAACGGCTTCACCGCGCCGCAGCCCGCCCCGGGCACCCGCACTTTCTACGTCTCCACCGCCGACCAGGTCACCTGGGCCACCAAGTTCGAGCAGGCGGGCGCCGAGGACGAGTGGGGCTGGCCGGCCTTCGAGGGCTCCCTCGCCACGCTCCGGCCCCGGCGGTACGAGGCGGGCCGCACCTACCGGGAGACCTTCAACACCGGCGTCTTCGGCCCGCTCCTCGGCGAGGGCATGGGCGTCTTCCGCTCCGCCCCCGACCCGGCCACCGGCGTCCAGCTGATCACCGGCGCGCTGCCGCTGCTCGCCGACGGCCAGGGCCACGCGGGCATCACGGTCTACGGCCCCGCCACCACCACGCTGTACCGCGACGGCGTCAAGGTCGCCGAGAACGACGACGCGCTGACCGGCGAGAAGTCCTTCGAGGTCGGCGCCGGTGAGGCCGAGTACCGGCTGACGACCTCCGTGGAGCGGCCGGCCGTCGTCGGCGCCGCGACCGGCCGGGTCGAGACCTCCTTCACCTTCCGCTCCGGCCAGGTCGCGGCCACCACCGCGCTGCCGGTCTCCACGGTCCGCTTCGCGGCCCCGGTGGACCTCTCCTCGCGCGCCCCGGCGGGCACCCTCGCCCCGGTGGGGGTCACCGTGCAGGGCGCCGCGGCCGGAGCGGGCCTCAAGTCCCTCTCCGTGTCGGTCAGCCACGACGACGGGAAGACCTGGAAGGCGGCCCCGGTCCGGGGCGGCGTGATCCTGGTGCGCAACCCGGCGAAGGACGCCGCGGTCTCGCTCCGGGCGACGGTCACGGACAAGCGGGGCAACGTCTCGACGGTGACGCTCCACCGGGCGTGGTCCGGCAAGTGAGCCCCGTACGGGCATGAGCGGTGACGGGCCCGGCACCTCCCCCGGCGGGAGGTGCCGGGCCCCCTCAGGTGCGGGGGAGGCCGTAGGTGCGGGGGAGGTCGTCCTCCGCCAGGCCCGCCACCATCGCGTGGGCCAGGGTCGCCGTGTGACTCAGGGAGATCAGCCAGGAGGCCACGCCCGCCCCGGCCGCGAGCCGCGCGGCACGGCCCGTCAGCCGGAGGGACGGGGCTCCGGTCGGGGCCCGCAGGACCTCGATCTCGGTGAGGACGGAGCCCGTGAGGCCCACCCCGAGGGCCTTCAGCACCGCCTCCTTGGCCGCGAAGCGGACCGCGTACCGCTCGGCCGGGTCCGCCGGGACCTCGCAGTAGGCCCGCTCGCCGGGCGTGAACACCCGGGCCGCGAAGGCCGGCCGCCGGGCCAGCACCCCGCGCAGCTCCGCCACGTCCGCCAGGTCCGTACCCACGCACACCACCCGGCGGCCGAGCAGCCCCGCCGCCCAGGCCGCGCCGTCCGCCGTGCCGGGCTCCGCGCCCCCGCCCGCCGCCACCGGTCAGCCGGCGGGGGCGGCCGTGAGCAGGCCGTGCCCGACGGCGTCGTTCGGGCAGGTCCCGCCGCAGTCGTCGCCGGTCAGCGTGCGGCCCTCGGTGACCGGGAGGCAGTCCGCCGCCAGGTCGTCGGCGGTCAGCGCCCGGCCCCGGCCGACGCCCCGCTGCACCGCGAGCGCCACCACCCCCGCCGCGTACGCCGTCGCGCCCGAGGTGCCGCTGGACACCAGCCAGCCGTCGTCGGGCGCGGTCCCGTCGTAGGCGCTGTTGCGCCGGTCGAAGAGGCAGCCGGGCTGGGTGGGGAAGACGATGTGGTCGCCGTGGGGCAGCGTCCCGCACGGGCCGGACAGGTCGGGGACGCGGCGGCCGGGGAAGGCCGCGGAGCGGTAGCTGGACGCCAGGTCGGAGGCGCGCAGCGTGCCGTCCGGGCCCCGGTGCACCCCGCCGACGGTGAGCGCGCCGGGGGTCGCCACCGACTGGAACATGGCGGTGCGGCGGTCCGTCGAGCCGTTCCCGGCGGCGAACAGGACCGTGATGCCCCGGCGCAGCGCGTTCGCGACCTCCAGGTGCAGGTGCGGCTCCTCGCGGAGGGTGCCCCAGCTGCACGAGAGGACGTCGGGCGCCAGCGACACCGCCCGCTGGAAGGCCGCCAGCGGGAAGGAGAAGCCCTCGCAGGCCATCTTGACCATGGTCAGCTCGACGCCCGGCGCGACCGCGAGGAGCAGGGCCGACATGGCGGTGCCGTGACCGCGTTCGTCGGCGGCGGGGTCGAGGACGGGGAGCGCCGGGACGACCCGGGTGTCGTAGCCGTGGGCGCGGTGGTGCGGGTGGTCGTAGAGACCGGTGTCGACCATCGCCACGCGGACCCCGTCGCCCCGGATCCCGGCCGCGTGCAACCGGTCGGCGCCCGCGAGGCGGGCCGCGTCGCCGGGGAGACGCAGCCGGGTCCGGCCGGTGTCGGGGAGGGGCGGCGGGAGGGCGCGCACCGCGCCGCCCGGGGCCAGTTCGAAGCCGGAGCGGGGGGCGCGGACCTCCGCGACCAGCTCCGGCAGGAGCCGGGAGGCCAGCGGTCCGGCCGCCGTCAGCTCGTAGCGGGCGGTCTCCCGGATGTACTTGTTGCGGACCGGGCGGACCGGATGGCCGAAGACCTCGGCGAGCAGCTCCGGGGCGCCGCCGACGGTGAGGCCGACGTCGGTGCGGGCCTCGACGGCGAGCCCCGCGCGGGCGTAGGCGTCGGCCAGCCGGTCCACGGTGCCGGGCGCGGGCAGGAAGTCGGTCACGGGCCGGCTCAGGAGCAGCGCGGGCTCGTCGCCGAGGGCGGCGCCGGTGGCCGAGCGGGGGACGACGGTCACCACGCCGTACCGGGCGAAGCGGTCGGTCTCCGGGGCGGTCACGCGGGGACCTCCGCGTCGAGGGCCGCGCGGAGCCGGTCGCGGTCGAGCTTGCCGGACGGGGTGAGGGCGATGTCCCCCTCGGCCAGGAACTCGACGCGGGACGGCAGCATGTAGTCGGGCAGCCGCAGGGCCAGCGCCCGGCGCAGCGCCGCCTCGTCCGTGCCGGGGGCCCCTCCCCCGGTGTTCTCGCTGTCCTTGGCGGCGGCGCCGTCCTTGCGGCCGAGGACGAAGAGGACGAGGGCGCGGCCGGTGAGCGGGTGGGGGACGGGGAGCGCGCAGCAGTCGTCGACCCCGTCGAGGGCGAGGGTCGCCGCCTCCACCTCGGAGAGGTGCACCAGGTTGCCGTTGATCTTCAGCGCGTCGTCGCGGCGGCCGAGGAAGACCAGGGCGCCGTCCCCGGGCCTGCGGCGGACGTAGTCGCCGGAGCGGTAGTAGAGGCCGGCGGCCGGGCGGTCCGGGAGGGTGACGAGGGCGCGGGCGGTGCGCTCCGGGTCGCCGCAGTAGCCCGTCATCACCTGCGGTCCGCCGATGAGGAGTTCGCCGGTCTCCCCGTCCGGGACGGGCCGCAGCCCGTCGTCGGCGACGACCGCGTCGACCGCCGGGAGCGGGTGGCCGATCGGCAGGAACTCCTCGCCGTGCGCGCCCGGCGCGTCGGTGAGGAAGAGGGTGGCGCTGTGCGTGGTCTCCGTCGGCCCGTACCCGTGGACGTACCGCAGTCCGGGGACGAGCGCGGAGAACGCCTCCAGGACCGGCACCGGGCAGGACTCGCCGCCGAACCAGAGGCGCCGCAGGGAGCCGAGGTCCCGGCGTCCGGCGTCGCTGAAGCGGCCCACCAGCATGCGGATCACGGAGGGGACGAGGAGGGTGTCGGTGATCCGCCACTCCTCGACGGCCCGGGTGATCTGGGTGGGCATCCGCAGCCGGGGCAGCAGGTGGACGGTGCCGCCGACGAGGAAGGTGGACCAGAGGTCGACGACGGAGGCGTCGAAGAAGAGCGGCGCCACGTTGAGGAAGCGCATGCCGTCCTCGAAGCCGACGGTCTCCTGCACCCCGGTGAGCAGGGCGCACAGGGCTCGGTGGCTGATGACGACGCCCTTGGGGGCGCCGGTGGAGCCGGAGGTGAAGACGACGTAGGCGTCGTCCCCGGGGGTCCGGCCGGGGACGGCGGGCGGGCGGGGGGCGGCCTCGGCGGCCGGGTCCCAGCCGCCGGTCCCGGCGCCGACGGGGATCACGGTGCCGGCCGGTGCCCCGGCGACGAGGTCCCGGTGGCCGGGGCCGACGAGGGTGACGGTCGGCGCGCAGGCGGCGAGGAGCCGGGCGGTCCGGGCGGCGGGGAGCGACTCGTCGAGGGGGACGTAGCGGGCGCCGAGGCGGAGCGCGGCCCAGAGGGCGGCGACCGAGGCGGTGGACTTGTCAAGGACCAGCGCGACCGTCCCGCCGCGGCCCACGCCGTGTCCGGCGAGGAGGTCGGTGAGGGCCTGGACGCGGCGGGCGAGGGTCCGGTAGGAGACCTGTTCGCCGGTGCCCAGGTCGACGACGGCGGTGGCCGGGTCGTCGCGCCGCCGCTCCAGGATGTCGTCGGCCAGGACGGGCGGGTTCACGGTGCCTCCCCGGGGGGTGTCGGGGCCGCCGGGCCGGGGGCGGCGAGGCGGCGGCGGAGCGCGGCGAGCAGTTCGGGGAAGGTGTCCATCCGCTGGTCGTAGGAGCCGAAGTGGCCCATGCCGTCGAGGGCGGTGAAGGTGCTCCCGGTGAGCGCGTGGAGTTCCTCGGCGACCTCGAAGGGGACCCACGGGTCGTCCTTGGAGTGGAACTGCTCGATGAACCGCTGGTTGGCGCGGATCGCCGCCCAGTCCCAGGGTTCGTCGAAGAAGCCGCTGCGGCGCTCCAGTTCGAAGCCGCAGTCGGTGTGGTGGCCGGCGACGGCGAAGGTGCCGAGGAGCGGCGCCCGCTCCGCGTACCGGAAGGCCGCCAGCGCGCCGGACGAGTGGCCGACGACGACCGTCCGCTCGTCCGGCCGGATGACGTCGGTGAGGTACGGCAGCCAGTACCGCATCCGTCCCTTGATGGGGTCGGGGAAGGTCTCGGCGACCACCTCGGCGCCGAGGGCCTCCAGTTCCCGTCGCAGGTACGGGAACCAGATGCCCTCGACGCTCGCCCCGGCGTTCCCGTGGATGAGGACCACGCGGACGCCCGCCTCGATCTCAGACAGGGGACACCTCGTCGTCGAGGAGCTCCTCCAGGAGTTCCGAGAGGGACCCGAGGGTGGCGAAGTTCTCCGTCGTCAGGAGCTCGGGTTCGAGCTCGATGTCGTAGAACGTCTCGAAGGCCAGGGTCAGTTCGATCATCTGGGTCGAGTTGAGCGACAGGCCGCCGTTGAACAGCGGGGTGGTGGTGTCGAGTTCGACCGTCTGGTGGGGGAAGATCTCGGCGATCACCTTGCGGAGGTCGTCCTCGATCTCCGCGCGGGTCCTGCGGGCGTCCACGGCGGTCAGCTCCCCTCGGGCTGCGCGGGGGCGTCGGCCGGGGGCGCCGACTTCGGGCGGGTCTGGAGGAAGAGCGGGGTGCGCGGGATGTTCTGCTGGTCCTGGTGGAAGGGGTTGCGCTTGTTCTTCAGGGAGAGGTACATGGTGCGGCGGGCGCGGGCCTTCTCCTCGTCGGAGTAGAAGAGGAAGGCGATGTTGCCGGCGTTCTCGCGGCCGTTCTCGGTGAGGGTGAGGTCCTCGTCGGTCTCGATCGCGTAGCCGCCGTCGACCAGCCAGTCGATCTCGCGGCGGTACTTCTCGAAGTTGGCGACGTCGGCCTTGCGGACGGTGCCGAAGACCGGGAAGAAGACCATGACGCGGTTCTCGACCTCGTCCTCGGAGCAGATGCGGCCCTGCTCGATGGGGATGATCCCCTCCTCCACCTCCCGCATCCACCGCTCGACGTCGGTGTGGTTGCGGTAGCTGCGCTCGCCCATGTAGTTCTCGGCGGCCGGGCCGATGCCCAGGGTGTAGCTGGCGCGGTAGCCGTTGCCGCCGCAGGCGTGGTTGAGGCCGATCTCGCCCGGGTCGTCGAGGTGGGTGAAGAAGTTGATGAGGAGCTGCTTGTCGTAGCCGTAGCCGGCCAGGCCCTCCTTGATCCGCCGGTACTGCTCCCGCTCGATGGCGCCCGAGGGCTTCACGTCCGCGACCTTGCCGGCCCGGATCTGCTGGTCGAGGCGGGTGCCCTCCCACTGGTTGAAGCGGTACGTCTGCACGAAGCTGGGGCGCAGCTCGGCGCAGATGCCCTCCAGGTCGGCGGCGAGGACCTCGTCGTCCTGGCCGGGCAGGTTGTACATGAGGTCGAGGGCGAAGGTGCGGATGCCGGCCTTGCGGATGTTCTCGGCGGTCCGGTGGACCTGTTCGACGGTCGCCTTGATGGTGAGCTTGCGGCGGATCTCCTCGTCCAGGGTCTGCACGCCGAAGGAGATGCGGGTGATGCCGAGGGACTTGAGCATCTCGATGTAGCCGTCCTGGGAGAGGCCGAGCGGGCTGCCCTCCAGGGAGATGCCGTCGACCTCGCTGAGGTCGAACTCGCGGTGGACGGCCTCCAGGATGGTGGCCATCGACTCCTGCTCCAGGGCGGACGGGGTGCCGCCGCCGAACTGGACGTACTTGACCTTGGTGCCCTGGAAGTAGCGGGAGCGGGCGTTGCGCTGGATCTCCTTGACCATCGCCTGGACGAAGCGCTTCTGCCGTTCGCCCTGGTACTTGGCGGCCGATTCCTTGAAGCAGGCGCAGAAGTTGCAGAACGCCTCGCAGAAGGGGATGTGGAAGTAGAGCAGGATGTCGGTCCGCTCCGGGTGGGACTGGCGGTCCAGGAAGGAGAAGTACTCGGCCTTCTCGTCCTCGGAGCCCAGGGCGTCCTGGAAGGCGCAGATCTTGGGGTAGAACCAGGTGACGTTGGTGCGCTTCTCGGGGCTCTCGAACTCGTCCTTCAGGTAGAAGTTCGAGTCGAGGCCCAGCATGAAGGGGTTCTCGACGTGGGTCGTCATGTGCTCGGCTCCCGCTCTGTGGGTCAGGAAGGCTGGCTGGACGGCTCGGCGGGGGCCTCGGTGGGCTCGCCCCTGGGGCCCCGGCTCTCGTGGATGACCGGGTACTTCTCGCTCATCTCGCCGTTGATCCCGATCCACTGGAGCTTGTCCTCCGGCAGGTCGATGTCCGCCCAGATGGCCTCGGGCGGGCATTCGGCGACGCAGGCGTTGCAGTCGATGCATTCCTCGGGGTCGATGTAGAGCATGTCGGGGCCCTCGTGGAAACAGCTCACGGGGCAGACGTCCACGCAGTCCGTGTACTTGCAGCCGATGCACTCGTCGGTGACGACGTACGCCATCGTTCTCTCCCTTCCTCTTCCTCTCCTCCGGACGGTTCCCCGGGACGCTCAGGCGTGGACGGGGGCCACTTCGGTGACGCGGCGCATCCAGCCGAAACGGTCGACGGCCCCGCCGCGCCGGATGCCCGCGAGCAGGTCGCGGAAGCGGGCGGTGACCGGTCCGGTGCCGTCCGGGAGCCGGTGCTCCTCGCCCTGGTGGCCGAGGGAGCCGACCGGGACGACGCCGGTGGCGGTGCCGGTGGCGAACGCCTCGGTGACGGTGCCGTCGGCGATGCCCTTGAGGATCCCGGCGAGTTCGACGGGCCGTTCGGCGATCTCGGTGCCGGTGTCCCGGGCCAGTTTCACGACCGAGTCGCGGGTGACGCCCGGCAGGACCGAGCGGTCGAGGGCGGGGGTGGTGAGCACGCCGTCGACGACGAAGAAGGCGTTGAGGTCGCCGATCTGCTGGACGAAGCGCCCCTGCGGGCCGTCGAGCCACAGCACGTGGCCGTAGCCGTAGTTGGCGGCGATCTCGCCGGGCACCACGCCGGGGGCGGTGCCGCTCGCGGTGCGCAGGTCGCCGGTGCCGCCGGGCCAGGCGCGGACGTAGCCGTCGACCGTGGTGGCCCGCAGCGGGCCGGTCTCCGCCGGGCCGGGGAGCGCCGCGAGGACGTAGAAGAGGCAGTCGTCGGCGGGGCCGGCGTCCAGGCCGGTGCCGTCGGCGGCGAGCACCGCGCGCAGCCGGAGGGCGGAGCCGGGTGCGGCCGGCAGCCAGTCGGCGTCCTGCCGGAGCAGGGCCCGGACCGCGCTCCAGACCCGGTCGAAGTCGACCTGCGGGAGGGCGAGGCGGCGGGCCCCGTTGTTGAGCCGCTTGACGTGGCTGTCGGGGCGGAAGACGGAGACGGTGCCGTCCGCGAGGCGGTACGCGGCGAACTCGTCGGCCACGCTCTGGCCGGCGAGGACGGCGGCGGCGGTCGGCCGCAGCGGGGGGATCGCGTCGCGGTCGGCGACGGTGAGGCCCTGCCACTGGCGGCGCTTGCCGGTCCGCATGAAGAAGGCGTGGTCGGTGAGGACGGGCCCGGTCTCCGTGCCCGGCTCGGGCCGGGGGCGCGGGGCGCCGGTGGGGGTGACGGTCAGTTCGCTGCTCATGCGCGGACACCTTCCTTGTCCTGGGGGCCGGCGTCCTCGACGTCGGCCCTCACGTCTGCGAGGACCGAGGCGACGAGGTGCTCGACCCGGTCGAGGTCTCCCTCGAAGTGGATGCGGGCGACGCGGTTGCTGAAGATGTCGCCGGGGTCGAGCGCGGCCCCCGGCTCCGCCTCCGGGAGGAGGCCGCGGAACTCGGGTGCCCGGGTGAAGGGTTCGATGCCGGAGAGGGTTCCGGCGAAGCTCCCGGCCCGGTCGGTGGTGACGAAGGCGAGGCCCGCGCTGACCGGGGAGGGCGCGCCCGGGTCGTGGTGCAGGCCGCGGGCGGCGTCGGCGGTGGCGGCGCACAGGTCCACGCCGGGTCCGGCGAGCACCAGCTCGGGGATGTTGTCCCCGGCCAGCCGGGCCCCGACCTCGATGAGGACCGGGCCGCGCGCGCGGTCGATCCGGGTCTCGATGTGGAAGGGGCCGACGGTGAGGTCGAAGGCGTCGACGACGTGGCGGGCGAACCGCTCCAGGACCTCCCCGTGCGGGGAGTGCCCGGGGGCGGTGGCGATGTGGCCCGTCTCGAAGAAGTCGGGTTCGGCGGAGAGGAACTTGGTGGTGACGCTCGCCAGGTGCGGCCCGGCGGCGTCGACCCAGCCGTCGAGGGAGAACTCGGGGCCCTCCACGTACTCCTCGACGAGGGCGATCCGGCGCGGGCTGGGGTGGAACCTGACCTCGCCGGGGCCGTGCACGACGGCGCGGGCGCGGGCGTACTCCTCCTGGTCCCGGCAGAGGCTCACCATCAGGCTGCCGCCGCAGTCGACCGGCTTGACGACGACGGGGAAGGGCAGCGGGCAGGCGTCCGGCGAGGCGGGGCCGACGGTGACCGAGCGGGGGAAGGGGACGCCGCGCTCCTCGCACCGCCGGCGCATGACGTCCTTCTGGCGGACGGCCTCGGCGGCCGGGGCGCCGAGCGCGGGCAGGCCCAGGATCCGGGCCAGTTCGGCGGCTTCCGGGACGGCGTACTCGAAGCCCGCGACGACGCCGGTGGGCGCGGTGCCGGTCTCGGCGGCGGCCTTCTCGGCGAGCCGGAGCAGGGCGGGCACGCCCTGTCCCGGGTGCCAGTCGGCGACGATCGCGCCGGTGTGCACCTCGGGCGGCAGGAGTTCGGGGAACTGGGTGGGGACGAGGCAGGGGACGCCGGCGGCCACCGTGCGGGCGGTGAGCCGGACCCCGGCCGAGAGGGGCTGGACGACGATCAGCACGGCAGGACCTCCGAGGACGCTCCGGCGAGGAACCGGCCGTCGTCCCCGAGGAAGCTCCAGTCGGGGGCGGGGGCCGGCGGGCGCCGGTCGGCGCGGGACATGAACAGGGTCTGGCGGGGGCGGAGTTCGGCGCCGCGCAGGGACTTGGCCCGGTAGGAGGTGACGCCGAGGTGGACCTCGTCGAGACCGCGCTCCAGGGCGTGCCGGAGCGGGCCGTAGACGGTGGCCTCGAAGTACTCGCCGTGGCCGCCGTGACCGCCGTCGTAGTCGCAGCCGAAGACCCGCATGTGCAGGCCGCGGCCGTGGACGATGCCGAGGGCGAAGGCGACGGGCCGGCCGGTGGGGTCGAGGACCTCGGTGACGACGACGTCGCCGGGGGCGCCGGTGCCGGTGCCTTCCGCCGCCGGGCCGCCGAGGCTGAGGCAGCGGCGGAGGTAGCGGACGGCGCCCTCCTCGGTGAGCTCCTCGCCGTGCCGGACCTGCACCTGCACGACGAGGGGGGCGTACGCCTCCAGGGCGGCCGGGTCGGTGGGGACGGTGCGGGAGCGGTAGCCGGCCGCCGCGAGGCGCTTGAGGTCGCGGCGGACGAGGGAGCGGCGGGAGGCGGGCAGGGCCGCCACGTGGGCGTCGAGGCCGTCGCCGCGCGGCCGGAGCACGGCGGTGGGGAGGCAGGGGGCGGCCGTCGTGGCGACGCCGGGCAGGGCGGCGAGTTCGCGGGCGGCGGCCTCGGGCAGGTACCACCAGGAGACGTGTCCGGCGCCGCGCTCCTCGGCCCGGTCGAGGAGCCGGTCGCAGAGCGCGGACAGCAGGGCCGTGCGGTCGGCGCCGTCGAGGGCGGGGTCGAGGAGGACGCGGTTGTCGTAGCCGGTGCGGGAGCCGGCCAGGACCTGGACGCCGGGGGCGCGGCCGAGCAGGGTGGCCTCGTTGTAGAGGGGGTTGCTGTCGCCGCCGTCGGCGGTGTGGAAGGGGACGAGTCCCCCGGTCCGGCCGTCGTGCGGGGAGCGGCCGACCAGGTAGGCGGTGTCGAAGCCGCGGTCGCCCTCCTGGGAGGCCGTCCAGCGGCGGCAGGTGTAGAAGCCGTGCTCGTCGAGCCAGCCCTCTCCCGGCCGGTGCGCGTCGAGGCGGTCCCGCTCCGTCACCTCGAAGGGTCCGGGGTGGGTCATGAGGGGTTCCGCCTTTCGGTCGTGTACGTGCCGCGGGCCAGGATCCAGGTGGCCACGACGCTCAGGCCCGCGACGAGCGTGGCCGCCACCGGGGCGCTGGTGAACAGCAGCAGGAGGGCGGCGAGGCCCGCCCCGATCGGGATGGTGCCGAAGGCGAAGGTCCGGTAGACGGCGTTGACGCGCCCCAGGACCCCTTCCGGCGACACCTTCTGACGGATGGTCAGCGAGTGGACGTTGTAGTAGGCCATGGCCGCGCCGTAGACGACCATGCTCGCCATGAACCCGGCGGCGCCCCACGGGCCCCGGCCGACCGACCAGAGGGCGGCGAGCAGGGCCGCCTGGGTGACGAGGAGCGCCCAGACCCAGGACCGGGCGCCGTCCCCGCCGCCGTACCGGGCGGTGGCGCGGGCCCCGGCGACGCTGCCGATCCCGGCGGCGCTGAAGCCGAAGCCGAGGAAGGCGACGGAGTGGTCGGCCTCCTGGACGACGGCGATGAACAGGACGCTCAGCGCGACCTGTTCGGCCAGGTTGAACAGGGAGCCGGAGGCGACCAGGCGGCGCAGCGGGTCCGAGGCGGCGACGGCCGTGAAGCCGGCCCGGATCGACGCGGTCTCGCGGGTGGCCCGGTGCCGGGCCGGCCGTCGGCGGGCCCGTACCGCCGCTCCGCCGAGGAGGTACGAGACGGAGTCGACGGCCATCGCGGCGACCGGTCCGAGGCCGGTGACGACGAGGCCGCCGACGGCCGGTCCGGCGGTCTGGGAGACCGCGTTGACCGCCGCCAACTGGCCGTTTGCCCGGGTCAGTTCCTCTTCCTCGACGGTGTCGGGGACGTAGGCGAGGAGCGCGGTGTCGAAGAGGGCGGTGAAGGCGCCGAGGAGGACGGCGGCGGCGAAGAGGACCGCGTAGTCGAGCCGGGAGAGCGCGGCGAGGAGCACCACCAGGGCGAGGACGACGGCACGGGCGAAGTGGGAGGCGTACAGGAGGGGGGCGCGGTCGCGCAGGTCGGCGAGGCGGCCGGCGAAGGGGGTGACGACGAGGACCGGCACGAACTGGGCGCCGCTGAGCAGCGCGATCCGGGACGGCGAGGCGCCGAGGTCGGCGGCGGCGAGGACGGGCATGGCCACCAGGGTGAGCTGGGAGCCCGCCGAGGAGAGGGCCTCGCTGGCCCGCAGGGCCCGGAAGGCCCCGGGGAGCCGCCGTCGGCCGGTGGCGGAGTCCGGCGCGGGTGTCGTCGTCATCGGGCCCTTCCGGTTCCGGCGCCGGAGCGGCGGCCGACGTGCAGGGTGAAGACCATCGGCACCGGGCCGAAGTTCTCGATCAGGTGGAGCCCCTCGGCCGCGGCGGCGGGTCCCGTGGTCACGCAGGCGTCGAACTCCCCGGCGGCGCACAGGGCGGCCGCGCGCGAGTTGCTGCTGGTCAGGGTGATGTCGCCGCGTCCGGTGACGAGGCAGCTGGGGGCCGGGTGGGTGACGATGGTGGCGACCGCTCCGGTGTCGCCGGGCCGGCCCGCGAGGACCATGTCGTGGGTGTCGAGGAGGAAGCTGTCGGCCATCTCCAGCCGGTGCAGGTTGCTGAAGACCAGGTCGTGCAGGCGGGGGTAGACGGCGCAGGCGAGGATCGCCTCGGTGCCGTCGAAGGCCATGGCGTCGAGCCCGTCCTCCACCTCGGGGTGGAGCAGGACGGTGCCGGCGAGGCCCCGTCCGGCGAACCAGTGGTGGGCGGCCTTCTCCAGGTTGGTGCCCGTCGGCCCCAGCGTGTGGATGGTGGTGATGTCCGACAGGGCACGGTCGTGGCTGGTCTTCAGGGCCGTGCTGTCGTTCATGGGCGTCGTCCCCCGTTCGCGTCGGCCGGCGGCACGGGCCGCAGCCATCCGTGGGTGTCGGGCGTGCGTCCTTGCTGGACGTCGAGCAGGGTGCGCCGCAGCAGCGCGGTGACGGGCCCCTCGGTGCCGTCGCCGACCGTCAGGTCGCCGTCGGGGGTGCCGACGCGGCCGACGGGGACGACGACGCCGGCCGTGCCGCAGGCGGCGATCTCGGTCAGCCGGCCGTCGCGGAGGCCGTCGAGGAGCGCGTCGAGCGAGGTGGGCTCCTCGGCGGCCGCCGGTCCGCCGGGGCCGGCGGCGAGGGTGAGGAGCGAGTCGCGGGTGAGGCCGCGGACGATGGTGCCGTCGCAGGGCGGGGTGGTGAGCCGGACCCCGTCCCCGTCGCGCCAGACGAGGAGGACGTTCATGGTGCTCAGCTCCTCGATCCAGCGGCGCTCCAGGCCGTCGAGCCACAGCACCTCGTCGTACCCCCGGGCCTGGGCCTCGGTGCGGGTGAGGAGGCCGGCGGCGTAGTTCCCGGCGCACTTGGACTCGCCGGTGCCGCCCCGGACGGCCCGTACGGCGTCGGTGGCGACGGTCACGGAGAGCGGCCGGAAGCCGGCGCCGAAGCAGGGGTCGGCGGGGTGGGCGAGGATCACGCAGCGCTGGCGGCGGGAGGGCCTGAGGCCGAGTTCGGCCTCGGTGGAGATGAGCAGCGGCCGCAGGTACAGGCTCTGGCCGTAGCCGCCGGGGACCCAGTGCGCGACGGCGGCGACCAGGGCGGCGCAGGCCCGGGTGCAGAGCTCGACGGGCATCGGGGTCATGGCGAGGCGGGCGGCGGAGCGGGCGAGGCGCCGGCCGTGGTCGTCGGGGCGGAAGAGGGAGACCGTGCCGTCGGCGGCGCGGAACGCCTTCATGCCCTCGAAGACGGCCTGGCCGTAGTGGAGTCCCAGGGCGGCGGGGTCCATCGCCAGGTCGGCGTAGGGCGCGATCACGGGCTCGGACCAGCCGGTTCCGGCGTCCCAGTCGACGACGGCGACGCGGCCGGTGGAGTATCGGCAGAAGCCGGGGTCCTTGAGGATCGCCCGGAGCGCGGAGGGGTCGGGGTCGGGGTCGGGACAGGGGGCGGGCGCGGAATCAGACATGGACTTCGGAACCCCACAGGTCGAGCGGTGCGAGCGGGCCGCCGTAGCGGGCGGGCTTGGCCTCCGGCCGTCTGAGGAGGGTCCCGAAGAGGAAGTCGACGGCTTTGGAGCGGTACGCCTCGTCGTCCTCGGTGCGCTCGATGTCCTCGATGAGGCCGATGAGTTCGCGGACGGACGCGACGATCTCCGCCTTGGGGCCGAGGGCGCGGCGGCCTCGGGCGTCCCGGGTGAACAGGCCGTGCGCGGCGAGCCAGGTGCCGAGCGCGAAGCCGGTCCCGGCGTCGAAGTTGCGCAGCGGCTCGGGCTGGGCGGGGTAGCGGAACAGCCGTTCCAGGATGACGTACTCGAAGACGATCGGCCCGTAGGGGACCTCGTCCTCGAAGCAGGCGACGGCCGACTTCATGTCGACCTTGAGCTCTTCGAGGAGGCCGGGGCGCCAGGTCGTCTTGATCGCCAGGTGCTGGTCGAGGGGGCGGGGCCCGGTGTGGTGGAAGTGGTCGTGGAGATAGCCCCAGACACAGCGGGCCTGGTAGACGTCCTCGGGGTCGACACCGGCCGAGACGAGTTCCTCCTCGCCGGCGAAGGGCGAACCGGGGCCGCACAGCCGCTCGGTGATGGCGAGGGTCTGGGCGTAGATGCCGGTGTGCCGGTCGAAGAAGAACCAGGCGAAGTCCTGGTCCGTGCAGCGGGTGGCGGACGGGATGTTCTCCGGGAAGAACACCACGCAGTTGCCCTCGCGCAGGCCCCGGGAGGCGGCCAGCAGCCGGGTCGACTGGAAGACGGCCTTGGGGTGCGGGTAGGCGCTCTGGAGGTACGGCGTGCAGTCGGGGTCCTGGCGGACCACCGAGAACGCCTCGATGTGGACCTCGTGCCGGTCGCTGTTGGGGAGGGTCACCGGGCCGACGTAGGCGGCGGCCTCGCCGTCGGCGGGGGCGGGCACGGTGGCGCGGGTGGCGTCGAAGTGCGGCACGCCCTCGCAGCCGGCGTCCCGCCAGGTCCGCAGGTCCGCGACGGTGGCGGCGATCTGGGCGTCCGGCATCAGGCCGGACGTCCTCCCGACGGCCTCGCACAGGGCGTCGACGGCCTCCCGCACCTCGCCGGTCCGCGCCTGCGCGCCGTCCCCGGACCGCGCGGTCCGCAGCTCTCTCAACCGGTCGGCCGCGGGGACCACGGCATGCTCGAACTCCAGGATCTCGACAGAAGTACGTGGACCCACGACACCCCCATGCGGTCGGTCCCCAGGCCGGAGCCGCGGGGACCCGCCCTCGGTCGCGCCTCGGTGGAAGCGCCGTCGGATCCGGACGCTAGCACCCGAACTCCCTGCCTAACAACGGATGTTCGCATATTGCCGTGGCACTCCCGTGACCTGCGCCGACACCGGGAAACCCGACCCGGACCGGTCCCCCGCCGGTCCCCCGCCGCTCCCCCGCCGGTCACCGGGACGATCTCGGGAGGGCGGGCGGCGGGAGCGCTCAGGCCGGTTTCGCCGCCGGGGGCCGGCGCCGGGCCGTCGTGACGGCCGCCAGCGCGGTGAAGGCGAGCATGACGGAGGCCGTGGACAGGAAGCCCGCGGTGAGCGAGAGCGCGGCGAAGTGGCCCACCAGCGGCATGAGCACGGTGGTGGCCAGGCCGATGGAGAGCATGCGCAGGCTCGCCATCTTCGCCTTCTCCCCGTCGCCCGCCCGCTCCTGAAGGGTCGTCAGGAGCCAGGTGAGGGCGGAGAGGTTGGCGAAGCCCGCCGCGAACAGGGCCGCGAGGTGGACGGCCGGCGCGGACGACAGGCCGAGGACCACGGCCGCCGCGCCCTGGAGCACGCACCACAGCGGCAGCAGCGCGGCCCGCTGGGTGTGCCGGGTGAAGAGGGAGGAGGCGATCATGCCGAGGGCGAAGACCGCCTCCAGCAGGGAGACGTACTGGCCCCGGCCGCCGTAGTGCTCCGCCACCAGCGGGACGACGAGGGTGCTCACACAGGACTGGAAGACGAAGTCGGCGGCGCACAGCACGATCACGCCGAGGACGGTGAGGTCGCCCCGGTGGCGGTGGAACATGGCCCGCCAGTCGCGCAGCGCCAGCGGCAGGGCCGTGCGCAGCACCCCGGCGGCCGGGGCGCGCGGTTCGGGGGCCACCGCCGGCAGGCTCCGTACG
The DNA here is from genome assembly GCF_014650175.1 of Streptomyces termitum. Lineage (GTDB taxonomy): Bacteria > Actinomycetota > Actinomycetes > Streptomycetales > Streptomycetaceae > Streptomyces > Streptomyces termitum. The sequence goes on along the minus strand of NZ_BMUL01000004.1, from coordinate 134,667 downwards.
AGAAGGGCGACGGCCAGCGCGACGGCGGTGTCGGCCAGCAGGGCGCCCGCCAGGGAGGTGACCAGGAGCAGCAGGCCGAGCAGGGCCATGCCGGTCAGCGCCCCGACCTGGACGGCCACGTTGATCAGGGCGTTGAGACGGGCGCGGCGGGCGGGGTCGACGTGCCAGGCGGTGTACTTGAACAGCGCGGCGCGCTGGACGTTGTCCACGAAGGCCAGCAGGACGACACCGGCGCCGATCAGCACCACCGCGCCGGGCGGCCGGGTCGCGCCGGTCACGGCGAGCCCGGCGACGGTCACGGCGCGCACGAGGCTGCAGGCAGTGTGCACGTGCCGCGAGTCGAGCGCGTCGACGAGGGGCCCGGCGAAGGGCAGGACGCAGACGGCGGCGGCGCCCTGGAGGGTCAGGGCGAGCGCGAAGGCCCGCGGGCTGCCGGTGAGCTGGTACAGGAGCTGGCCGAGGGCGAGCAGGTAGACGCCCATGCCGATGCCCAGGAGGGCGAGGGAGACCAGCAGGACGGGGACGGTCCGGTCGGGGGCGGCCGGGGTCCCGGCGGCCGGGGCGTCCCGGGCGGGAAGGGGGGCGGTGGCCATCAGACGTCCACCCGGAGGTCCACGACGGGGCGGATCTTGCCGCTGGCCGGGTTGCGGTCGAGCTCCCCGGGGCCGTGGCAGGTGACCCGGAAGTCGGCCGGGGCGGCGGCGTCGGCGCTCTCCTCGTAGACCCGGGTGCCGGACAGGAGCGGGAAGCGCGCGGCCAGGTGGGCGCGGAGGGCTTCGGGGTCCAGCGGGCGGGCGGACTCGGTGCGGACGGTGAGCGTGTCGCGGCCGTCCTGCGAGGCGACCTCGGCCTGGAGCTCGGACACGCCGAACCCGGCGGCGGCGTCGAGGAGTTCGGCGTGCAGGAGCGCGCCGCCCATGAGGCGGACGACGCCGTCGGAGCGGCCGTGGTACTCCAGGGTGCGGCCAAAGACTCCGCAGGGGCAGTCGTGCCGGACGAAGCGGCCCCGGTCGCCGATCCGGTAGCGGATCAGCGGCCCCTCGCCCTTCTGGAGGGTGGTGGTGAGCAGTTCGCCCGCGGTGCCGTCGGGCACGGGGCGGCCGTCGTCGTCGACGACCTCCAGGTAGTTGTAGTCGTCGTTGACGTGGTGGAGCATCCCGTCGAGGTGGGCGCACTGGTAGCCGAGCTGGGCGCCGTCGTTGGCGGCGAGGACGCTGGAGACGATCCGGGTGCCGAGGTGCTCGCGCAGCCAGGCGCGGTCGGCGGGGCTCATGGCCGTCCCCAGGTAGAGGACCTTCTCGACGCGCAGCAGCGGGTCCCGCCGGTGGGCCTCGCGCAGCAGCGGGACGAGGAAGGCGGGCACGCCGATGACGGCGTTGGCGTCGAAGCCCCGGGCGAGCATGAGGAGGGAGTCGGGGGTGGCGGCCTGGGCGGTGGTGCAGCATTCGAGGGGCATCCGGCTGAACTCGGTGACCGTCGTGGTCAGGCCGCCGTACAGGTCCCCGCCGAAGAGGGTGTTGACGAGGCGGTCGCCGGGCGCCAGGCCCATGGCGTAGAAGAGGGGGACGGCCTCGCGGACCATGTTGTCCCAGTCCGCGCGGGCGTAGACGATGTAGCGCGGCGTGCCGGTGGTGGAGCCGCTGCGGAGCACCTCGCCGGTGGGACGGGCGCCGCTGGCGAAGCCCCGGCCCTCGGGGAGCGAGTGCGCGGCGAGGGCCGCCTTGTCGAGGACGGGCAGGCCGGGCAGGTCCGCCAGGGTCCGCACCGGGGGCAGGTCGCGGTAGTACGGGGAGCGGCGGGCGCGGGAGACGGTGTGGCGCAGCCGGGCGTCGAGCCGGCCGGTGCGGCGGGGGTCCTCGGCGGCGCGGGCGGCGGCGAGGGTGGTGCCGTGGAGGCGGGTGCGGCGGCTGAGCGCGCCGGTCCAGGAGGCGCGGCAGTCGCTCCGGAGCACTCCGGCGGTGAAGGCGTCCTGGCCGGGCAGCTCCCGTCCGGCCGGGAACCGGGTCTCCAGCGGGTCGGGTCCGGCGGCGCCGGGGGCGGCGTACAGCGCGGGGTCCCAGCCGGTGGCGGCGTGTCCGGCCGGTGTGCCCGGGGTGCCGGGGCGGGCCGCGAGGGGCAGCAGGTCGGGGACGCGCAGCGGGGTGCCGTGCCCGTCCCCGGGGGCGTCGCGGGGGACGGCGCGGAGGGTGGGCAGGGGCAGGCCGGGGCGGTGGAGGAGCGCCGCGAGCCCGTCCCAGAGGCCGGGGTCGCCGGTGCGCACGGTGACGTGGTTGCCGGTGGCCCAGGCGAGCAGGAGGCCGCGCAGGGTGGTGCCGGGGCGGTCGTCGTCGAGGAGGACCGCGCCGACGGGCCGCAGCTCCTCCACGTCGTCGGTGTCGGTGAGCGGCTGCCAGGGGTACTGGGCCAGGCCGCCGAAGAGTTCGTCGAGTCCGTGGGCGAACTCCTCGCGGGCGTCGAGGAGCGGGCGCAGGGCGGTCAGGCCCCGGCCGGCGAGGAGCGCGTCGAGTCCGGAGCCGGGCCGGGCGGCCTCCTCCAGGGCGAGCAGGAGGTCGGTCGGGTAGTACCGGACCACGGGCGCGGCCCCGCCCGTGGCGGAGGCGGGGGTGGGGGCGGCGAGGGTGCTCATGCGGCTTCTTCCGTGGCGGCGGGGGTGGTCATGCGGTGTCCTCCGTAGCGGCGCTCACGCGGCTTCTCACGTGGTGGCAGGGGTGGTTCACGCGGTGTCCTCCGTGACGGCGGAGGTGGTCACGCGGGGTCCGCCATGGCGGCGGAGGTGGTCACGCGGCTTCTTCCGTGGTGGTGGCGGTGGCTTCGGCGCAGGCCGCGAGGTAGGCGCGCAGGGTGTCCGGGTCCGGGTGGGACGCCTCCAGGGCCAGCGGGACGAGCCATTCCTGGTAGGTGATGTGCCGGGCCGCCGGGGTGCCCGGCGGGAGGGTGTGGATCCGGTCCGCGCAGGGGTGCTCGCGCAGGTGCGCGGGGAGGGACACCCCGTGCGGGCGGCCGGCCGGCCGGTGGTGGCCGGGGACGACGAGCCAGCCGTGGTAGCGCCCGCTGGGCGGCAACGGGGCCGGGCGCGGCAGGCCCAGCCGCAGGGCGATCTCGTGCGAGGGCAGGTGGACGCCGGTGTGCCGGAGGTGGGCGTCGACGACCCCGGCCCCGCCCATCCGGTTGGCCGCCTCCAGGAAGACGAGCTCCCCCCGGGGGGTCTCGAAGAATTCGAGGTGGAGCGTGCCCCGGTCGATGCCGAGCGCGGTGACGACGCGCCGGGCGAGGTCCTCGTACCGTGCGTCGGGGGGCAGTTGGTGCGAGCCGAGCGGGGCGCCCCCGGCGTAGTCGGCGGGCTTGCCCACGTACCGGCTCGTGACGCTGTGCACAAGGGTCCCGTCCGCGACGAGGCCGTCGGTGTGCAGGATGTCGCCGTCGACGTACTCCTCCAGTTGGTACGCCCCCGGCTCGGCCAGCGCGCGGTGCGCGGCCAGGGCGCGGCGGGCGCTGGGGAAGACGGAGACGCCCTCGCTACAGGTGCCCCGGCGCGGCTTGAGGACGGTGGGTCCCGACCAGGGCAGCGGTCCCTCGCGCGGCGGCTCGGCGGCGAAGCGGGGGTGGCGGACGCCCGATCCGGCGAGCGCCTGCTTCATGCGGACCTTGTCGTGGGCCAGTTCGGCCTGCTCCGGGGTGGGTCCGGGCAGTCCGAGGTGGGCGCGGACGCGGCAGACGGCGAGGACGCCGAACTCGGAGAGGGACAGCACCGCCTCGAAGCCGTCGGCGGGCGAGGTGCGGGCGACGACGGCCTCGGCGAAGTCCTCGTCGGCCGGGACGGGCAGCCGCCGGGCGGGCAGGCCGGCGGGCAGGTCGGCCAGCCGGTCGGCGTGTCCGGCGTAGGTCACGTCGTGGCGCCGGTGGTCGACGGCCCGGTCGTATCCGGCCTTGCGGTAGGGCAGTTGGTGAAGGACGAGGATCTTCATGCCTGACGCTCCCAGAGGACTGCCGTCCGCGGCACGGGCACGGCGGGAAGAACCCTCGCCCGGCCGCCGGAGGCGGGTCAACGCGGGGCGTGCGGGGATGCCGATGCCGGCCATCGGCCCCTTCGATCGGCCGCCGCCGAGTCGGCCCCGGCCCGGGCGCATCGGAATCTTCGATGGCGGCGATAGCGGTTCTCCATCGGGGACGCGTTGAACCGGGGCGGGCTCCGCCGCGACGATCGGTGCACCGCCTGCGCCGATCCGCCACCCGGGGGTGTCCCATGCCGAAGTACCGCAGCCGCTCGGGGAAGTTCGTCGTCTCCGGGGTCTCGTCCGACGCGCACACGTGGAACCTCGTCTTCCTCCAGCTGATGCTGGAGGAGCGCGGGCACGAGGTGGTCAACCTCGGCGCCTGCCCGACCGACGCCGAGGTCCTCGGGGCCTGTCTGCGCGAGCGCCCCGACGTCCTCGTGGTCAGCACCGTCAACGGGCACGGCCACATGGACGGGGCCCGGCTCGTGCGGGCGCTGCGCGCCCACCCCGGCCTCGCGGAGCTGCGCGCCGTGATCGGCGGCAAGCTGGGCGTGGACGGCGGGACCGGGCGGCACGTGGACGCCCTCGTGGAGGCGGGCTACGACGCGGTCTTCGCGTCCGAGGACGGTCTTGAGGAGTTCGCGGACTTCCTGCGCGAGCTGCGCCCGCGCCGCCGCGCGCCCGCGGAGCCGGTCGCGTGAGCGGCCCCGGCACCGCCGGTACCGGCCGGTTCGCGGCGCACGTGCGCGGGGCCCGGGAGTCGGGGGCGCTGGTCGTGCAGCCGCGGATGGGTTTCGCGGGCGCGGGCCGGATGCGGGAGGGGCTGCGCGCGGTGCGCGACGTGGCGGCGCCCACGGCGGGCACCGTCACCGTGGACAGCTACACGCGCGTCGGGGAGTACGCCCGGGCGCTGGAGGCGCTGCGCTCCGGGACGGAGCTGAACGGCTTCCCGCTGGTGGCCCACGGAGTGGACGGCACGCGCGGGGTCCTGGACGGCCTGGCCTCGGCGGACTTCCCGGTCCAGGTGCGGCACGGCGCGGCACGGGCCGAGCGGCTGGTGGCGACGGCCTGCGCGGCGGGCGCGGACGCCACCGAGGGCGGGCCGGTCTCGTACTGCCTGCCGTACGGCCGGGTCCCGCTGCGGGAGTCGGTGCGCGCGTGGTCGCGGTGCTGCGAGCTGGTCGCGGCGCGGGCGGAGCCGATGCACCTGGAGACCTTCGGCGGCGCCATGCTGGGCCAGTTGTGCCCGCCCTCGATGCTGGTGGCGCTCAGCGTGCTGGAGGCCCTGTTCTTCCGCGAGCACGGGGTGCGCTCGCTCTCCCTCAGTTACGCGCAGCAGACCCATCCGGGGCAGGACCTGGAGGCGCTCGGCGCGCTGCGCCGGCTCGCCGGGGAACGACTGGGCGGCATGGACGGCGCGGACGGCGCCGTGGACTGGCACGTCGTGCTCTACACGTTCATGGGCGTCTTCCCGCGCTCGGCGGCGGGCGCCTTCCGGCTGCTGGAGGAGAGCGCGCGGCTCGCGGTGCGGGGCGGGGCGGACCGGCTGGTGGTCAAGACGCCCGCGGAGGCGCACCGGATCCCGACGGTGGAGGAGAACGTGGGCGCGCTGGAGTTCGCCTCGGCCGTGGCCGCCGACGAGCGGGCCCGCGCCCGGACCCGGCCGGTGCCCGTCCCGGGGCGGTACGGCGTGTACGAGGAGGCGGTCCTGCTGGTGGACCGGGTCCTGGAGCGGGCGCCGACGGTGGGCGCGGCCCTGGAGCGGTCGTTCGCCGCGGGACTCCTGGACGTGCCGTACTGTCTGCATCCGGACAACGCCAACCGGGCGCGGGCCGTGGTGGATCCGTGGGGGGTGCTGCGCTGGGCGGACCCGGGGCGGGTCCCGCTCCCCCGGCGCGCCGGGTCCGGCCCGGAGCCGGAGGCCCGCGGGCCGGTCGGCTCCCGCCGGCTGCTGGACATGCTCGGCTTCAACGCCCGCCGCTTCGACGCGGAGGACGTGCTGGGCCGCCGCCTCGCCGACGGAGCGGCCGCGTGAGCGCGCCCGGGCCCGGTACCGGGCGCCGTACGGCCGCCGCTCCCGGCGGGCCGACGCTGGCGGCGGTGCGGGCGCGCGGGGCGCTGCGCGCCGTGGTCAGCCGGGGCGTGCCGGGGCTCTCGGCGCGGTCGGCGGACGGCGTGTGGTCGGGGCTGGACACCGATGTGGCGCGGGCGGTGGCCGCGGCCGCGCTGGGCGACGCGGGGGCCGTGGAGTGGGTGCCCGCCGCCCCCGCCGACCGGCTCGCGGTGCTGGCGGACGGCGGCGCGGAGCTGACGGTGGCCAACACCACCTGGACGATGGGCCGCGAGGCGGCCTGGCCGATCTTGTTCGCCGCCGTGACCTGCTACGACGGCGAAGGCTTCCTGGTCCGTACGGCGGACGGGATCACGTCCGCCGCCGGACTCGCGGGCCGCGCCGTCGCCGTGCAGGCGGGCACCACGAGCGCCGCCAACCTGGCGGCCTGGTACGGCCCGAGGGGCCTCGCGGTCCGCGTGCGGGAGCATCCGACGCCGGCCGGGGCGCTGGCCGCGTACGCCGGCGGCGCGTGCGCGGCGCTGGTGCTGGACCGGGTGGCGCTGGCCGGGCAGCGGGCGCTGCTCCCCGTGCCGGGCGACCACCTGGTGCTCGCCGAGACCATCTCGCGCGAGCCGATGGCGGCGGCCGTGCGCGAGGACGATCCCGCCTGGCTGCGGCTGTGCCGGTGGGTGGTGAACGTGCTGCTGGCCGCCGAGCACGAGGTGGCGGGGGCCCCGGCGGAAGGCGGCGGGCGGGCGGCGGCCCTGGAGCGGGTGGCCGCGGCGGCGGGCCGGCACGGGCCGGCCGCCGGGCTGGACCCCCGGTGGGCGGCCCGCGTGCTGGCCGCCGTCGGCACCTACGCGGACGTGTACGAACGCGCGCTGGGCCCGGCCTCCGGGCTGGACGTGCCGCGCGGCCTCAACGAGCTGTGGACCGGTGGTGGCCTGCACCACCCGGTTCCCCTGTACTGAAAAATCGAGATCGGAGATCCGTGTGACCCTCGTCAGCGACCCCTCAGCGCCCCGCATCGCCGTCGTCGGGGCGACCGGCGCGGTCGGCGGCACCCTCGTCGAGCTGTTCGAGGAGCGGGAACTGCCCTACCGCGAGCTGTATCTGGTGGCCTCGGCCCGCTCCGCCGGCCGGGAGGTGTGCGTCGCGGGCCGCTACTACACCGTGCGGGACCTGGAGACGTTCGACTTCGGCTCGGTGGACCTGGCGTTCTTCTCGGCCGGCACGGCCGTGAGCGAGCGGTGGGTGCCGGTCGCCACGGCCGCCGGCGCGCTCGTCGTCGACAACACCCGCGCCTTCCGCGCGGATCCGGCGACCCCCCTGGTGGTGCCGCAGGTCAACGCCTCGGAGCTGGACCGGCGGCCGGACAGCGGTGTGGTCGCCAACCCGAACTGCTCGACCATCCCGCTGGTGCGGCTGCTGGACGCGGTCGGCCGGCGCTGGGGACTGCGCCGGGTCGTGGTGAGCACCTACCAGGCGGCGTCGGGGCTGGGGCACTCGGGCATCGAGGAGCTCCAGGAGGCGAGCGGGCTGGCGCTCCAGGACCCGGACGCCGAGCCGCTGTCGAAGCGCTTCTCGCCCTCGCTGGCCTTCAACGTGCTGCCGCAGATCGACGAGGTGCTGGAGAGCGGCTTCACCCGCGAGGAGGAGAAGCTGCTGCACGAGTCGCGGCGGATCCTCGGCCTGCCGGGGCTGGACGTGACGGCGACGTGCGTGCGGGTGCCGGTGGTCAACGGGCACTCGGAGTCGGTGTGGGTGGAGTGCGCGGACGAGGTCGGGCGCGGCGAACTCGTCGCGCTGCTGGGCGCGCTGCCCGAGGTCACCGTGTACGACGGTCCCCTGACGCGGCCGCCGGTGCCGGCCGGTCTGGAGGACCCGGACCGGGTGCACGTGGGCCGGATCCGCGTCTCGCCGAACGACCCCCGGGGCTTCTGGCTGTGGCTGGTCGCCGACAACCTGCGGGTGGGGGCGGCGCTGAACGCGGTGCAGATCGCGGAGGAACTCCTCGCCCGGGGCACGCTGTGAGCGGCGCGGCACGGGTGCTGAAGTTCGGCGGGTCGAGCTTCGCGGGGCCGGACGGCTACGCGCGCGTCGCGGACGCGGTCGGGCGCCGGCTGCGCGAGGGGTCCGGCCCGCTGGCCGTGGTGGTGAGCGCGGGGCCCGGTGAGACGGAGGCGCTGCGGGAGCGGCTGCTGGGCGTCGACCCGCGTCCCGAGGACGAGACCCTGGCCGGGCTGCTGACGCTGGCCGACACCACCGGGGCGCAGCTGCTGGCCGCGGCCCTGCACCGGGCGGGCGTCGGCTCGACGGTGCTGGCCGGGGCCCGGCTGGGCCTGGTGTCGGACGCGGTGTTCGCGCGGGCCCGGCTGGTGCGCACGGACCCGGGGCCGCTGGCCTCGGCGCTGGCCGCGCACGAGGTGGTGGTGGTGCCGGGCGGGCAGGCGGTGGACGGGCGGGGGCGGCCGACGTGGCTCGGCAAGAACAGCTCGGACCTGTCGGCGGTGGCGGTGGCCGCGGCCGTCGGCGCGCGCCGCTGCGAGATCCACTCGGACGTGGACGGCGTCTACAGCGCGGACCCGCACCTGGTGCCGGGGGCGCGGCTGCTGCCGCTGGTCTCGTACGACACGGCCTCGCTGCTGTCGCTGCACGGCGCGAAGGTGATCCACCGGCGGGCCGTGGAGATGGCCCGCCGGTGCGGTGTGGAGCTCGTCCTGCGGCACGCCCTGCCGCCGTTCGCGCGGGGCAGCCGGGTGGGCGCACGGGGCGCGCCGGTGTCCGCCGTGGTCCTCGACCGGCGCTCGGCGGCGCTGCGGTACCGGACCGAGGAGGAGGCCGACCGGGCGTTCGCGGCGCTGCGCGCGGCGAACGCGGAGGCGGTGCGCCTCGACGGCGGCCCGCTGGTGGTGGCCGTCGGCGGTTTCCTGGACCTCGCGGAGTTCCACCGCCGCCGGGGGCTGGTACCCGGGGAGGCCGCGGGCGTCCCGGTGACGGTGCTGCGCGGCCCGGTGGCGACAACCCGGCTGGCGGCCGACGCGGACGGGGCCGTGGCCCTGGCGCGCCGGCTGCACGCCACGTTCGACGAAGGCCCGGCCGGTACGGGCCGTCCCCTGAGACTCGCGGGAGTGTGAGGCACATGACCATGACCGTCGCCGACATCCTCGGCACCCGGCCGGGCAGCGGTTCCGCGCTCGCCGTCTGGGAGCTGCCCGACTCCGTGCGGGAGGCGGTGGGGCGGGACCTGGCGCTGCTGGACTCCCCGGCCGCCGACCTCGACTGGGCCACGGCCCGCTGCCACCAGGTCTTCGCCCGGCTGCCCACGGAACTGCTGCGCGGGCTGCTGGACTTCGGCCGGCACCCGGACACGCCGGGGGTGGCGCTGGTGGGGAACCTGCCGCAGGACCCCGTACTGCCGCCCACCCCGTCCGACGGCCGGCCGAGCCCCGCCAAGGAGTCCTTCGTCTCCGAGGGGGTGCTGCTCGGGCTGAGCGGGCTGCTGGGCGAGCCGGTGGGGATGCTCACCGAGAAGGACGGCCGGATCGTGCACGACGTGGTGCCCGTCCCGGGCGGCGAGCACACCCAGACCAACCAGGGTTCGCGGGCCTTCCTGAACTTCCACAGCGACATCGTCCACGACCCGGTGGGCCGCTACGACCTGGCCGGGCCCGACTTCCTGGTGCTGAACTGCCTGCGCGCCGACCACGCGGGCGAGGCCGTCACGTACTACGCGGACGCCCGCGACATCACGGCCTCCCTCGGCGACGACGTGCTGACGACGCTGCGCAGCCCGCTGTTCCGGCTGAACGCCCCCGGCGGGTACGTCCGGGCCCACGCCGACGGGCGCGAGGTGCTCTCCGATCCGGTGCCGCTGATCAGCGGTGCGGAGGCCTTCCCGGAGATCACCGTGGCGGCCAACGGGGTCCGTCCGCTGACCGGCGCGGCGGACACGGCGCTGCTGCGGCTCCAGGAGGTCTGCCGCTCGGTGGCGCAGCCGGTGCCGCTGCGGCCCGGCCAGGCCCTGCTGGTGAACAACCGCAAGGGGGTGCACGCCCGTTCGGTGTTCACGCCCCGCTACGACGGGATGGACCGCTGGCTCCAGCGCACCTATGTGCGGCGCAGCCTGTGGACCATCCGCCACCGCGCCTCGCCGACCGCCCGTCGCGTCCACTTCTGAGCCCCCTCAGGCGGCGGCGGTGGCGGCCGGCCGGTAGTACTCGGACATGAAGGCGACCGTCTGGTCGACGAACAGGCGGGCCTCCCGGGACAGTTGCCTGCCGCGCCGCCAGGCGAGCTGGGTGAACACCTCGAAGGGGGGCTCCCAGTCGAGGACGGCGAGCCGGCCGTCCTCCACGGCCTCCGCGACGGTCATCGCCGGCAGCAGGCCGATGCCGAGGCCGGCGGCCACGCCCCGCTTGACCGACTCGATGTTGCCGAACTCCAGGAAGGAGACCGGTTCCCCCGAGCCGTCGTTCAGCTCGGCCTCGAACAGCTCGCGGTAGGCGCAGCCGGCCTCGGGCGCGAGGACGGCGGCCGCGCGCAGGTCCCGCGTGGTGAGGGAGCGTTCCCGGGCGAGGAGGTGGCCGGGAGCGGCCACCAGGGCCAGCGGCTCGGAGCCCAGCACGGCGGTCTGCACCCCGGGGTGCTCCGTCTCGGCCTCCATGAGGAAGCCCAGGTCGAAGGAGCCCTGGCGCAGCGCGTGGCAGGTCTCGGCGCACAGGCTCGGGCGGAGCACCAGCTGGAGCAGCGGGTAGCGGTGGTGGAAGTACTCCAGGACGGGGGGCATCCGGTAGGAGATCAGGCTCTCCGTCGTGCCGATGACCAGGCTCCCGGAGGGGTCGCCGGGACCGGCGGTGGCGCCCCGCGCCTCGTCGGCGAGGGCGAGGATCCGCTCGGCGTACGGCATCAGGCGCTCACCGGCCGGGGTGAGCCGGATCCGGCCCCGGAGCCGTTCGAAGAGCTCGACCCCGAGCGAGACCTCCAGTCCCTTGATCTGCGCGGTGACGCTGGACTGGGCGTACTTGAGCTCGGTGGCGGCCCGCGTGAAGCTGAGCAGTGTCGCCACCCGGTGGAAGGTCGTCAGCTGTCGGATGTCCACGTGGTCTCCTCCCGTGGTTCGAGGCCGGTCTCCCCCGCCGTACGGTCCGGTCAGCCCCAGCCCATGTCGTCTTCCGGGGCCTCGCCGGTCCCGCCGGTACCGGTGCCCTGGGCGGGCTGGGTGACCGGGGCGACGGGCCCGTCGGCCAGGACCGTGGCGGTCGCGGCCCCGCCGGCCGGGAGGAGGAAGGCGGCGGCGAGGGCGAGGGCGGCGGTCTTGGCGGCGATCGGGGCGAAACGGGCGCGGAGCATGAGCGGGTCCCATCCAGGAGTCGGGGTGCGGATCTCGACCCCCCTGTCGCACGTCCCGCGGTTGACGTGGTCCAAGAGGCTGTACCGAGTGTTTCCGGCGGCTGTTTTCCGCCGTGGCTCAAGCATGCTTCGAGGGGCGGGCGGAGGTGAAGGGAGAGTGGCTGGCCCAATTGGGCCCTGGCCCTTTCAGTCCACCGGGGCGCCGGTGGCGCGGGAAGCGCCCGGGCGGTTCCGCCCTCTCGATAGGCGGCCCTCCGTTTGGCATGATCAGGACGGAGCGACCTGTCCGCTCTGCTCAGTAGGGGGATGCAGTGCTGGAGTCATTGGGGTTGGACGGCCCCACAGAATCCGTCTATCGCACGATGTTGGCCCATCCGGGAGACGACGCCACCGCGTTGGCGGACCGGACGGGACAGACGAAAGAGGACATCCACCGGGCGTGGGAGCGGCTGGCCGCGCTGTCCCTGGTGGTCCACGACCGGGCCGATCTGCTCGACCATCCGCGCGCGGTCAGCCCCGAGCTGGGGCTCGAACACCTGCTGGCCCGCCAGCAGGCGGAGTTCGCGGCGCACCGGCAGCGCATCGCGGCCTCGCGGGCGGCGGCCTCCCAGCTCATCTCGGAGTACGCCGGTCTCCAGCCGGCCGCCGCGAACACGGGGGTGGAGCACCTCAACGGGGTGGAGCAGATCCGGGCCCGGCTGGCCCGCTTCACCAACGAGGTGGAGCGGGAGGTGATGGCCTTCGTGCCGGACGGCGGGCAGAGCGAGGAGAACATGGCCGCGGCCCGCCCGCTGAACGAGCGCCTGCTCAAGCGGGGGGTGGTGATGCGGACGATCTACGTGGACGCGGTCCGCAACAGCCCGCCGACGGTGGAGCACGTGAACTGGCTGACCGGCCACGGCGGACAGGTCCGCACGGTGGCGGTCCTGCCGACCCGGATGACGATCCTGGACCGCAGGACGGCGATCATCCCGCTGAACAGCGAGGACAGCCTCGCGGGGGCGGTGGTGCTGACCGGTCAGGGGACGCTGACCGCGCTGTGCACCCTCTTCGAGAGCGTGTGGGACCAGGCGCAGCCGTTCGGCGAGGCCGCGGCGCCGCGCGGCGGCGACGACGGGCTGAGCCGGCAGGAGGCCGCGGCGCTGCGGCTGCTGGCCGAGGGGCACACGGATGAGGGGATCGCCAAGCGGCTGGGGGTCTCGCACCGCACCGCGCGCCGGATCGCGACGGTCCTGATGGAGCGCCTGGGCGCGCGGAGCCGCTTCGAGGCGGGGGTACGGGCGGTCCGCTGCGGCTGGCTGCCGTACGAGCCGTGACCGGCGGCCCGCGACGCCCCGGCGGCCGGTCGTGACGCCCCGGCGGCCGGTACCGGTGCCCCGGTGGCCGTTACCGGCCAGGGGGCCGGCGGGCCGGTGTCGGTCAGGGCTCGTGGGCCGGGGGCTGCGGGCGCAGGGCCGTGAAGGCGCCCGCGCGGTAGAGGAGGGGGAGGCGGTCGGCCGGGCCGGGGTCGCCCCCGACCAGTTCGGCGACCACGATGCGGTGGTCGCCCGCCGGGACCCGCGCCGTCACCCGGCACTCCAGCCAGGCGAGCGCCCCGGAGAGCACCGGGCTCCCGCAGGGGCCGGGCGACCAGCGCGCCGCGGCGAACCGGTCGGCGCCGCTGCGGGCGAAGACGGCGGCCAGCGCGGCCTGGTCCTCGCCCAGCAGGTGCACCCCGACGTACGCGGCCCCGGCGACCGCCGGCCAGCTGGAGGCCCCGGTGGAGATCGCGAAGGCCAGGGCCGGCGGCTCCGCGGAGACCGAGATCAGCGAGGTCGCGGTGAACCCGTGGGGGCGGCCGTCCGCCCCCCGGGCCGTGATCACCGCGACGCCGGCGGCGTGCTGGCGGAAGACCGCCCGCAGCAGGGCGTCACGGGCGGGCCGGGCGGCCCGGGGAGTCTCCGTGACGGTCATCCGAGCCGGCCTTCCGCGCGCGGCTCGGCGAGCACGGCGGCGATGTCCTTGGCGCCGGTGCCCTGCATGACGGTGAAGTGGGTGCCGGGCACGAGCCGGGTGCGGACCGGGCCGTCGGCGTGCCGCTCCCAGCCCCGGCGGAACCACTCCAGGTCGCCCGGGTCGTCGGCCACGAGCAGTTCCACGGGCCCCCGGTAGGGGGTGGCCCGCCAGGTGGAGGCCGCCCTTGTCATGGCGGTGAACATCCGGGCCCGGGCCAGGATCTCGTCGTTCTCCCCGGTGCGGACCAGGCCCGCCTCGGCGAGCCGGCCGAGCACGGCCTCGTACGCGGCCTCCTCCGGCAGGTCGCGCACCTCGGCGGGGTCGAGCCGCAGCGGGGGCCGGCCCATGGAGAGGGCGAAGCTGTCGGCGAAGGCGCAGACCGACTCCGCGTGACCGAGCGGTTCGGGCAGTTCGGCCGGGGGCTGGGTGTCGACGAGGGCCAGCAGCTCCACCTCGGCGCCCTCCTCCTGGAGGAGCGAGGCGATCGCCCAGGCGATGCCGCCGCCCAGCGACCAGCCGAGCAGGTGGTACGGGCCTTCCGGCCGGACCTCGCGGATCGCGTCCCGGTAGCGGCGGGCCAGCCGGTCGAGGGACTCCTCGGGAGCTCCGGGGACGATGGGCGCGGCGTCGACGCCGTAGACGGTGCGGTCCTCCTCGATGTGCCGGGCCAGCGGGAAGTAGGAGGCGGAGGTGCCGGTGCTGGAGTGGACGCAGAACAGCGGGGGCAGCTGCCCGGTGCCGGACCTGAGGAGGGTGAGGGTGCCGCCCGGCGGGGGCACGGCCCCGGCCGTGGCCGCCGGGGCGGTCTCCTGGTCGGCGGCGGCGGCGAGTTCGGCCACGGTCTGGTGCTGGAAGAGCTGGCGGGCGGTGACGCGCACGCCGCGCTTGTTGGCGAGGTCGACGGCCCGGATCACGGTGATGGAGTGGCCGCCGAGGTCGAAGAAGTTGTCGTGGATGCCGACGGCGGGCACCTCCAGGAGCTGTTGCCACACCTCGGCCAGGATCTTCTGGGTGGGGGTGACGGGTGCCTGCGCGGGGCCGCCGGAGGCGGTGGCGGCCGGGTCGGGCAGCCGGAAGCGGTCCACCTTGCCGTTGGCGTTGAGCGGGAGCGCGTCCAGCACCGTGTAGCGGGCGGGCACCATGAACTCGGGGAGCCGCTCGCGCAGGTGGGCGCGGAGCTCGTCGGCCCCGGGGGCGTCCTGACCGGAAGCGGCCACCACATAGGCGGCGAGGTAGGGGGCGCCGGCCGGGCCGCGGGCGGCGACCACGCAGGAGCCGACGCCGGGGGCCTCGCGCAGCGCGGTCTCGACCTCGCCGAGTTCGACGCGGTAGCCGCGTACCTTGACCTGGTCGTCGCCCCGGCCGAGGAACTCCAGGCGGCCGTCGGGCAGCCACTTGGCGAGGTCGCCGGTGCGGTACATGCGGGCGCCCGGGACGAGGTCCTGCCGGAACGGGTCGGGCAGGAACCGCTCGCGGGTCAGCTCGGGCAGGTTGTGGTAGCCCCGGGAGACGCCGTCGCCGCCGATGTGGAGCTCGCCGGGGATCCCGGCGGGCAGCGGTGCCCCGTGCGGGTCGAGGACGTAGACGGCGGTGTTGGCGATCGGGGTGCCGACGGGGACGGTGGGGGCCCCGGTGTCGCGGCCGTCGACGGCCCCGGCGGTGGACCAGACGGTGGTCTCGGTGGGCCCGTACATGTTGTACAGGCCGGCGCCGGTGGCCTCGCGCAGCCGCAGGGCCAGCGCGGTGGGCACCGCCTCGCCGCCGACGAGCAGGACGTCGAGGGCGCCGAGGGCCTCGCGGGCCGCGCCGGAGGGGTCGTCGAGCATCAGCTGGGCGAGGGAGGGCGTGCACTGGAGGTGGGTGACGCCGTGCTCGGCGATGAGTTCGGCGAGCGAGGCGTGGTGGCCGGGGCGGGCGGACGGGCCGTCCTCCTCCGCGTCCCGTCCCCGCGGGGCCTCGGCGAGGACGCGCAGCCGGTCGAGGTGGTCGAGGCCGCCCAGCACCTCGTCGGTGTCGATGCCGAAGTCGACGAGGCAGGCGAGTTCGTCGACGCCGATGGCGGAGAGCCGGTCGATGAGTTCCAGGCAGTCCTCGGGGGTGCCGAAGAGGCCGCTGGTGTGGACGTACCGGTCGAAGGCGTGGCCGAGGAGGGCGTCGAGGTCGTCCTCCGCGAGGTTGCGGGGGTCCACGTCGACGCCCATCCGCTGGCCGAGCACCCGGACCAGGTCCAGGGAGGTGCGCAGGTAGTCGATGAAGGGTTCGCGGACGAGCTCCAGCGCGCGGTCGCGGTCCTCGCCGAGGAAGGTGTGGAGCATGAGGGTGACCTTGCCGCCCTCGGTGCCGAAGGTCTCCCGCCAGGTGTCGTGGTAGAGCCGGATGGAGTCGGCGAGCTGGTCGAGGTCCTGGCCGAGCAGGTGGGTGAGGATGTTGGCGCCCTGTTCGGCGGCGGCCTTGAAGGTGGCGGGGGTGCCGCCGGAGGAGAGCCAGACGGGCAGTTCGGGCTGGACGGGCCGGGGCCGGATGCGGATCTCGACGTCCTCGCCGTTGCCGGCGGTCAGCGTGGCGGGCTCGCCACGCCACAGCGACCGCACGGTCCGCACCCCGTCGATCATGACCTGCTTGCGGTCCTCGTAGTTCCCGGGGGCGAAGACGAAGTCGTCGTGGAGCCAGCCCGAGGCGAAGGCCATGCCGACGCGGCCGCCGGAGAGGTTGTCGACGACGGACCACTCCTCGGCCACGCGCACCGGGTGGTGCAGCGGCATGACCACGCTGCCGGAGCGGATCGCGACGTTCTCGGTGACCATGGCGAGGGCCGCGGCGGTGACGGAGGGGGCGGGGTAGAGGCCGCCGAAGGCGTGGAAGTGGCGCTCGGGGGTCCACACGGCGGAGAAGCCGTGCCGGTCGGCGAACCGGGCGCCCTCCAGCAGGAGCCGGTAGCGGTCGCCGCCGGGGGCGTCGTCGCCGGAGTCGCTGGCGAAGTAGAAGAGGCCGAACTCCATCGGGCGGGTGCGCCGGGCGGGCGCCGAACGCAGGAGTTCGTGCGGGCGGCCGGAGGCCACGACCACCTTGAAGCCCCGGGTCAGCGTCCAGAACATCTCGACCTCGGACATGTCGAAGGAGATGCTGCTGATCGCGAGCCAGGTGCCCGGCGAGTGCTCGCCGACCCGGTCGTCCAGACCCCGGAAGAGGTTCAGGAGCTGGGCGTGCTCGACCATGACGCCCTTGGGGCGGCCGGTGGAGCCGGAGGTGTACGTGACGTACGCCAGGTCGTGCGCGCCGACGGCGACCCCCGGGTCGGTGTCGGGGACGTCGTCCGGGAGGCCGGCGGAGAGGTCGAGGAGGGCGGGGGCGGGGCCGTCGGCGAGGGCGGCCGCGGCGGTGAGCCGGGCGGTGCTGTCGGCGTCGACGAGGACGGCGGCGGGGCGGGCGTCGCCGAGGACGTGGCCGAGGCGGGCCGCCGGGTGGTCGGGGTCGAGGGGGACGAAGGCCGCGCCGGACTTGAGGACGCCGAGGAGGCCGGCGGGCATGTCGGGGCCGCGGGTGAGGCAGACGCCGACCAGGGTGCCGGGGCCGGCGCCGAGGGCGCGCAGGCGGTGGGCGATCCGGTTGGCGCGCCGGTCCAGGGCCGCGTAGTCGAGGGAGGCGCCGCGGTGGACGACCGCGGTGGCGCCGGGGGTGCGGGCGACCTGCGCGGCGAAGGCGGCGGGGACGCCGCCGTCGGTGTCGACGGGGACGGCGGTGTCGTTCCAGTCGACGACGATCCGCTCGTGCTCGGCGGGGGTGAGGACGGCGAGTTCGGAGAGGCGGGCGCCGGGGTGGGCGACGGCGCTCTCCAGGACGCGGCGGTAGTGGCCGACCATCCGCTCGACGCGGTCGGCGTCGTGGAGTTCGGTGGCGTACTCGGTCATCAGGTCGATGCCGCCGGTGGAGCGCTCGGAGAGGCCGATCGTCCAGTCGAACTTGGTGGTGCCCATGTGCAGGGGCAGGCCGGTGAGTTCGATGTCGCCCATGCGGACGGTCTCCACCGGGGTGCCCAGTTGGTAGATCGCGTGCTGGAAGAGGGGGTTGCGGCTCTGGTCGCGGTCGGGGCGCAGGTCGCCGACGAGCTGGTCGAAGGGGAGTTCCTGGTGCTTGTGCGCGTCGGAGACGGTGTCGCTCGTGCGGGCCAGCAGCTCGCGGAAGGTGGGGTCGCCCGCGGTGGAGGTGCGCAGCACGACGGTGTTGGCGAAGTAGCCGATGAGCGGCTCGAACTCGGTGCGGGTGCGGCCGGAGAAGACGGAGCCGAGGGCGATGTCGTCCTGGCCGGTGTAGCGGGACATGAGGGCGGCGAGTCCGGCGACGGCGACCGGCAGCAGCCGGGTGCCCGCGCCGCGGGCGAGGGCCTCCAGGTCGCGGTGGAGGGCCGGTTCGAGGTGGGCGGCGACCTCGGCGCCGGTCCATTTCGGATCGGCGGGGCGCGGCCGGTCGGACGGGAAGGCGAGGGCGGGCATGCCCTCCAGCCGTTCGCGCCAGTAGGCCAGGTCGCGGGCGCCGGCCTCGCCGGCGAGCCGGTCCCGCTGCCAGACGGCGTAGTCGGCGTACTGGATGGGGAGTTCGGGCAGGACGGGGGTGCGTCCGGCGCGGCCGGCCAGGTAGCACTCGGTGAGTTCCTGCACCATGCGGGTGGTGGACCAGCCGTCGGTGGCGATGTGGTGCATGGACAGCACGAGGACGTGTTCGTCGGGGCCCTGCTTGACGAGGGTGGCGCGCAGCATCGGGTCGGCCGACAGGTCGATGCGGCGGCGGGCCTCGCGGGAGGCCCGCTCGCGGGTGCGGGCGTCGCGCTCGTCGGCGGGCAGCCCGGAGAGGTCGAGCAGTTCCAGGGCGGCGGGGGCGGGCGCGTCGACGATCTGGCGCGGGCCGTCGGGGGTGGCGAGGTAGCGGGTGCGCAGGGTCTCGTGCCGGGCGACGACGGTGCTCAGGGCGGTGCGGAGCAGGGGGACGTCGAGGGGGCCGCGCAGGCGCAGCGCGAGGGGGGTGTTGTAGAAGGCCAGCCCGTCGGACCACTGGTCGAGGAACCACAGGCTCTGCTGCACGGAGGACAGCGGCAGGGGCTCGTCGCGGCCGGCGGCGGCGATGCGGTCGCCGGCCTGCCGCGGCTCACGGTTGGCGCGCAGCTCCCGCAGGAGCGCGGCGCGCTGCTGCGGGGTGAGCTGTGCCAGTCGGTCGTTGACGTTTCGCGGCATGCCGGGGCTCCTCGTCGACGTGTGTGTCTGGCCCGAAGCCTGGCCGGGGCGGGCGCGCGGGTGGAGTCGGGGGAAATCCGGACTCCTTCGGCGCGGCCCGGACCGGCAGCGTGATCGCCGGTCATACGCATCATTGCTGAAGGGGCGATCGTGACAAGTACGGGAGTGACCGCGCCGGACGGGGCCGTCCGCATCCGACCGCCGGCCGGCGACTGCGCCGAGGGCCTGGCCCGGGAGACGGCCCGGACCGGTTTCGCCTGCCTGCGCGGCGACCGGGTCCGGCAGCTGCTGCCGGCGGACGCCCTGGAGGAGTTCCGCGCGGCCTGGGAGGACCTGGAGCCGGACACCGGCATCCCCGGCGGGAAGCTGTTCCGGCTGCGCCGCTACGGGCGGCTGCGGGTGGAGGTGGCGGCGGACGGCTCGACGTCGTTCGCGCCGCTGCCGCACACCGCGTTCCGCCAGGACGTGATCCGCATGTGGCGGGGGCGGGAGCGGGTGTTCGCGCCGGTCCCGCCCGAGGTGCTGCTGCACGAGGGGATGCTCGCGCTGGTGGGGATGGACGCCCGGGCGGCCACCCGGCTCGGCGGCACGTCCGCGTGGGAGGTCGGCGTCCACCTGATCCGCGTCCTGGCCGAGCCGGGCGGCGAGGGCGAGCCGACGCCGGAGGGCCGCCACCGGGACGGGCACGCGTACATCGGGATGCACCTGCTGCGCCGGGACCGGTGCGGGGGAGGTCTCTCGACGGTGCACCCCGAGGGCGGCGAGCCGGTCCGGCTGACCCTGCTGGACCCGCTGGACTCGATGTTCGTCGACGACTCCCGGGTGACGCACGAGGTGTCCCCGATCGGTCCGCTGGGCGGCACGGCGATCCGCGACATGCTGCTGGTGGACCTCAATCCGGCCGTTCCGGCCGGCGGGTGACGCGGGCGTGGGCGCCATGGACCGCCGCGAGGAGACCGCGCTGCTGCGCTCGCTCGTCGGCATCCCGTCCGTGTCGGGCGGGGAGGCCGCCGTCGGGGCCTTCCTGGTCTCGGCGATGGACCGGCTCGGCTTCGACGCGCACCTCGACGCGGCCGGGAACGCGCACGGCTCGGTGGGGCCGGCCGACGGCCCGCGCCTGATGCTGCTGGGCCACATGGACACCGTGCCGGGCGAGGTGCCGGTCCGGCTGTCGGGCGACGTCCTGTACGGGCGGGGCGCGGTCGACGCGAAGGGGCCGCTGGCCGCGTTCGTCTGCGCGGCGGCCCGCCTCGCGGACACCACCGGCGCGCGGATCACGGTGGTCGGCGCGGTGGACGAGGAGCGCACCTCGACCGGGGCCCGCCACCTGGCCGGGCTGTCGCGGCCGGACGCCCTGGTGATCGGCGAGCCGAGCGGCGCCGACTGCGTGGGCATCGGCTACAAGGGCGTCTTCCGGTTCCGGATGGACGCCGAGCAGCCGGCCGCCCACACCAGTTCGCCCGAGCCGACGGCCGCGGAGCTCGTCGCCGACTTCTGGTTCGGCGTGCGGGCCTGGCTGGCGGAGCGGTACGGCCCCGGGGCGGCGCCCGCCCTCTTCGACCGGGCGCTGCCCTCGGTGATCGCCCTGGAGGGCGGTCTGGAGCGGGCCTCGGTCGAGGTGTCGTGCCGGGTGCCGGTGCACTTCGACGCGCCGGCCTTCCGGGCCGCGCTCGCCGGGCTGGCGGGCGGGCGGCGGATCACCGTCGTCGAGCACGTCGAGGCGGTGCGCTCCCCGCGGACGGACCCGGTGGTCAAGGCGCTGTCGGCGGCGATCCGCGAGGGCGGCGCCCGGCCGGCGGCGAAGCTGAAGCTGGGCACCGCCGACTGGAACGTCGTCGGCCCGGTCTGGGGGGTGCCGACGGCGGCGTACGGCCCCGGCGACTCCCGCCTCTGCCACACCGGCGACGAGCACATCGCCCTGCCCGAATACCTCACTGCCATCGACGTCCTGACGGCGGCGCTGCCGCGGCTGGAGCGGTCGGTGGCCACTCTGCGCACCACGACCGGTGCCCTCGACTGCATGGGAGGCGGCACGCCGTGACCACACGACGACCGTTGGCGGTACTGACCTCGCGCGTTCGCCTGGAGGAGCGTCTCCTCCTGGCCGAACTGCGCAAGCGGGACATCGAGTTCGAACAGCTCGACACCCGGCGCCTGACGTTCCTCCTCGACGGTTCCGACACGCTCCCCTACCGGGGCGCGCTGAGCCGCGAGATCTCGCACACCCGCAACGCGTACGCGAGCCGGCTCCTGGAGCACCAGGGCGTGCCGGTGCTCAACAGCTCGCGGATCATCAACCTCTGCGGGGACAAGCTGCTGACGACCCTCGCCCTGCGCGAGGGCGGGCTGCCCACGCCCCGGGCGATGGTCGGGCTGGTCCCGGACTCGGCCCTGGACGCCCTGGACGGCTTCGGCTATCCCGCGGTGGTCAAGCCGCTGACCGGCTCCTGGGGCCGGATGGGCGCCCGGCTGCACGACCACGAGGGCGCCGAGGCGATCTTCGAGCACCGGGCGGCGCTACCGGGCCCGCACCACCGGATCACCTACGTCCAGGAGTACATCGACAAGCCCGGCCGGGACATCAAGGCGTACGTCTTCGGCGGCGAGGTGGTCGGCGCGATCTACAAGATCTCCGAGAACTGGCGCACCAACACGGCGCTCGGCGGCCGCACCGAGGTGTGCCCGCTCACCGACGACCTGGTCAAGCTCCTCACCCGGACCGCCGAGGCGATCGGCGAGGGCGTCCTCGGCGTCGACGTCATCGAGCACCGGGACGGCCGGATGGTCGTCAACGAGGTGAACCACACACCCGAGTTCCACGGTGCCATCGAGGTCCTGGGCACCGATCTGGTGGGCGCGTACGTGGACTACGTCGAGGCCCGGCTCGCCGCCTGGGAGGAGGAGTGAGCGCCGGACCGGGCCGGCTGGCCGCCGTGCCGCTGGAGGGCCCGGTGCCCTTCGACGGCCGGATGCTGGAGCTGCCCGGCGGCCGCTGCGACTGGCTGCACCTGACGGTGCGCGCCCGGGAGGCCGCCGAGGTGACGCTGTGGCTGCACTTCGCCGGCGGCACCGACCCCGAGACCGCCGGCGTCCCGGCGGGAGAGGCCGTACGGCTGCGCGTGCCGGTGACCCGGCGCGACGCGCTGGAAGGCGTACGGCTGCCCGAGCGGGAGGGGATCGACCTCCTCGCGCTGACCACGGTGGCACCGGCCCCGGCCGGCCTGCCCGATCCCCACGAGAGCGGTCTGGTGACGACATGAGCGGCACACTGGCGATGTTCGGCGGCGCCAAGTCGCTGCGCCGGCAGGACATGGGCAAGGAGCTCACCGGCTGGCCGGTGATCACCGAGGAGGAGCACGCGGCGGTCCGCAGCGTGCTCGACGGCGGGCTGTTCACCTCCAACGACGCCGGGCGCGGCGAGGTGTCCGCCCTCCAGCGCGACTGGGCCGCCTACACCGGGACGCGCTACTGCGCGGCCGTCTCCAACGGGACGGCGGCGCTGGAACTGGCGCTGGCCGCGCTGGACCTGGAGCCGGGCTCCGAGGTGCTGGTGCCCGCGCTCACCTTCATCGGGACGGCGATCCCGGTGGTGCAGCGGCTGCTGGTGCCCGTCTTCGTCGACGTGGACCCGGTCACCTTCACCATGGACCCCGAGGCGGCCGCCGCGGCGATCACCGAGCGGACCCGGGCGATCGTCGTGGTGCACCTGCACGGCCTGCCCGCCGACATGACGGCGCTGCGCGCGCTCGCCGACCGGCACGGGCTGAAGCTCGTCGAGGACGCCGCGCAGGCCCAGGGCGCCGAGTACCGGGGCCGCCGGGCCGGTTCGATCGGCGACGTGAACGCCACCAGCCTCAACGTGGTCAAGAACCTGCCGACCTGCGGCGAGGGCGGGCTGATCACCACCGACGACGAGGAGCTGTACGAACGGATCGTGCTGCGCCGCCAGTTCGGCGAGGACCTGCGGGCGGGCCGGGACCGCGACTACATCTCGCGGGTGCTGGCGGGCAACGAGAAGCTGAGCGCGGTGCAGGCCGCCTTCACCCGCCGCCAGCTGGCCCGGCTCGACGAGTACCACGCGCTGCGCGCCAAGAACGTGGAGTCCTTCCTCGACCGGATCGGCCGGCTGCCGGGGCTGATCGTCCCGCGGGTGCCCGCCGACCGCACGCACGCCTGGCACATCCTGCGGCTGCGCTTCTCCGCGGCGGGCCTGGGCCGTCCCGAGCTCTCCGACGGCGCCCTGCGCGCGGTGCTCCAGCGGGCGCTGAAGGCGGAGGGCGTGCCGGTGGCCCCGTACCAGGTGGTGCCGGTGCCGGGGCAGCGGGCGTTCCGCGAGCTGTCCGGCTTCGGCGGCTATCCGTGGCGGATCGAGGGCGCGGCGCGCCCCCGGCACGACATCGCGGACTTCCCCGTCTCGCTGGCCGTGATCGAGGACTCGGTGACGATCCAGCGGATCCACCTCAACCCGGCGGCGGGACCGGTCCTGGACCGGTGCGCGCTGGCCTTCGAGAAGGTCTGGGACCGGATCGACGACCTGCTGCCGCTGGCGCGGGCGATGGAGTACCGCCCGCCGTGGCACGCCGCGGTCAGCACCCCGGAGGAGAACGCGTGAGCATCCTGGCCGAGCCGTCCCCGGTCCCCGTCGCGGCGGAGCCGCCGGACCTGGCCGCCCTGGCGCACGAGGTGCGCGAGCTCGTGCTGCGGATGGGCACCACCGCGCACGGCACCCACGTCGGCGGCAGCTTGTCCGCGGCCGACGTGCTGACCGTCCTCTACCACGAGGTGCTGCGGCTGCGGCCGGAGCGGCCCGACTGGGACGGCCGCGACTGGTTCGTGCTCAGCAAGGGGCACGCGAGCGCCGCCCTGTACGCCGTGCTGGCCCAGCGCGGCTTCATCGACCGGGCCGAGCTCGCCACCTACGGCGCGCCCGGCAGCCGGCTGGCCGGGCACCCGCTGCGGCGGCTGCCCGGGGTGGAGTTCCCGACCGGCTCCCTGGGGCACGGCCTGTCGCTGGCCTCCGGGGTCGCGCTCGGGCTGCGCCGCACGGGGCGGCCGGGCCGCGCCTTCGCCCTGCTCGGCGACGGCGAGCTCCAGGAGGGCTCGGTGTGGGAGGCCGCGATGAACGCGGGCCACCACGGGCTCGACAACCTGGTCGCGGTCGTCGACCGCAACGGGCTGCAGATCTCGGGCTCCACCGAGGAGTGCGTGAGCCTGGAGCCGCTGGGCGACCGGTGGCGCAGCTTCGGCTGGGCGGTGGAGGAGGTGGACGGCCACGACCTGGACGCGCTGCGCGCGGTGTTCGCCGGGCTGCCGGACGCCTCCGGACGGCCGACGGTGGTGCTGGCGCGGACGGTGAAGGGCCGCGGGGTGCCCCTGTTCGAGGGCAAGAAGAAGTCCCATTCGGTGCGGCTGACGCCTCGGCTGCTCCAGCGGGCCATGACCGGTCTGAACGCGAGGAGGGCACGATGACCGCCACGATGCCGGAGACGGCCCCGGCACCGGCCGGGACGCCGACCGGGGACGCCGGGCCGTCCTGGGAGGAGCGGTACGCGGTGCCCGCCCGCGAGGTGTACCGCCGCACGCTGCTGGAGCTGGCCAGGGCCGATCCGCGGATCGTCTGCGTGGACTCGGACATGGGCGGCCTGGAGACGCTGTTCGGCGAGGAGCTGCCGGAGCAGTACGTCAACGTCGGCATCGCCGAGGCCAATCTGATGGGCGTCTCGGCGGGGCTGGCGGCGACCGGGCTGCTGCCGTACGCGAACACCCTGTCGGGGTTCGCGGCGGCCCGCGCCTGCGAGCAGGTCAAGATCGACGTCGCGGGGAACGGCCTCCCGGTGCGGATCGTCGCGACGCACGCGGGCCTCTCGGCCGGGCACTACGGGCCCACCCACCACGCGGTGGAGGACCTGGCGATCCTGCGGACGCTGCCGAACCTGACCGTGGTGGTGCCGGCGGACGCGGTGGAGACCGAGTACGCGGTGCGCGCCACGGCCGGTCTGCCGGGCCCGCTGTTCCTGCGGCTGGGCCGGGCCGCGACGCCGCTCGTGCACCAGGAGCCGTACGAGTTCACCGTCGGCAGGGCGCGGGAGCTGCGGGCGGGCACGGACGTCACGATCGTGGCGACGGGCCCCCACCCGGTGTCGATGGCGCTGGAGGCGGCGCGCGAGCTGGCGGCGCGGGGCGTGTCGGCCCGGGTGCTCAACATGCACACGATCAAGCCGCTGGACCGGGAGGCCGTGCTCGCGGCGGCGCGGGAGACCGGCGGCATCGTCACGGTCGAGGACCACCTGGTGGTGGGCGGCCTGGGGGCCGCGGTCTGCGAGGTGGTGACGCAGGAGGCGCCGTGCCGGGTGCACCGGATCGGCGTGCCGGACCGGTTCTTCGACCACGTGGCCGACGAGCGGGAGCTGCTGGAGCTGGCCGGGGTCTCCTCCGAGCGGATCGTCGCGGCGGCGGCCTCCCTGGCCGCCGCGCGGTGAGCCGTACGGCGGGCGCCCCGGCCCCGGTTCAGGGGCGCGGGGCGCGGGCCGCCGGGGCGCGCCACCAGGCCAGCAGGCCGGGGTGGACCAGCCGGGGCTGGGCGAACGCGGCGATCCGCGCGGCGGGCCCGGCGAAGAACAGGCCGTCCCCGGTGCGCCGGTCGGCGCGGGCCGCCAGCGCCGCTTCGGCCTCCGGCCACCGGGCGGCGGCGGTGCCGGGCAGCACGTCGATGCCGAGCAGCCCCTCCTCGGGGCCCTCGGGCAGCGGCGCGCCGGTGCGGCAGAGGGTGCCGTCCGGTGCGGCCCACCAGGACACCGCCCGGCCGTCGCCGACGGGGGCGCAGGGGCGGCCGGGCTCCGGCGGGGCGGACGGGTCGCGCACCATGTGGACCTCGGAGAGCGGCTTGTCGGCGGCGCCGAAGTGGCGCACCGTGCGGAAGCCGACCCGGGCGTAGAAGGCCGGGTTGCCCCGCTCCACCACGGCGTCGAGCACCACCCGCCGGGCGCCCGCGGCCGCGGCCGCGGCCTCCAGGCGGCGCAGCAGCAGCCGGCCGAGGCCCGCGTGGCGCACCCGGGGGGAGACCGCGAGGCGGCGCACCTCCCAGTCGCCGTCGGGGCGGACCACGGCCCGCACCGCGCCGGCGGTCGCGCCGTCGAGGGAGGCCACCCACAGGCCGTGGCCCGCGGCGAGGTCCGCGCGGACGTCGGCCGCCCGCTCGCGGGCGCCGTCGGCGACGGGCAGGCCGGGGACCGGGTCGCCCGCGGCGTAGGCGTCCGCGGTGACCGCCGCCACCGCCTCGCAGAGTCCTTCCGGGGCACCGGCGGCGGAGTCGAGGAATCGTATCTGGATATCGACGGCAGTGGCCGCCTTTTCTGTGGTGAGCACAGCCGCAACATAGTGGATGTGATGGGATTGGGAAACACCGTCGTCAATCTGTCCGCGCATTTCAACAATCGCGGAATACAGCCTCCGGACACGTCCGGGGAGTACGGGTTCAATATCTGGCGCAATACTTTTCCGGCGGAGGAACTTCCGGAGCCGGGCTCCCTGGTGGAGCTGGAGGGGACCGTCTTCGCGTTCCCGGCCCGGGACACCGGCGCCGGGGACAACGTCCGCTGCCGGGGCCAGCTGGTGGAGCTGCCGGCCGGCCGCTGGGACTGGATCGGCCTGGTCGGCGCCGCCGAGCGGCGCACCGAGGACGAGGTCGAACTGCACCACGCGGACGGCACGGTGCGCCGGGAGTGGCTGCGGATGAGCGACTTCTGGCCCCAGACCGCCCCGTACTTCGGGGAGCCCCTGGCCTTCTCCACGAGCGGCATGCGCTATCCCCGCCACACCCACCGGCACCACGCGCCGTCGCTCTGGCAGCAGCGGGTGCCGGTGCGGGTGCCCGCGCCGCTGGCCGCGGTGCGGCTGCCGGACAACCCGGCGATGCACGTCTTCGCGATGACCGTCACTGCGGACGAGGAGAGCCGTCTTGCGCGTTGAACTGGGACCCGTCGGCTACTGGCGGCACGAGCTGTCGCACTGCCTGCACACGACGGCCGGGGTCCTCCTGGACTTCCACGGCCTGGACCCGGTGCAGGCGCTGGGGGCCGGCTGGGGCTTCGACTACCCGGCGGGCGACGTCCGCCGCGAGGAGTACTACTTCCCGGGCGCGGCCGAGGACCTCTTCGGCGGGCTGGCCCCCTTCCACGACGTGCGCTCGCGCTGGCACGAGCCGGCCGGCGCCCGGGAGGGCTGGGAGCAGGTGCGGGCCGCGCTGGTGGCGGGCACGCCCGTCGCGGTGGCCGCCGACAACTTCCACCTGCCGTTCCGGCCGGCCCACCGCGACGTGCACACCAACCACCTGATGGTGCTGTACGGCTTCGACGACACCACCGGCGACGTGTTCGTGGCCGACCCGGTGCCGCCCGCCTTCCAGGGGACCATCCCGCTGGCCGCGCTGGAGGCGGCCCGGGACTCCGGCAATCCGGTCCACCACGACCGGGACCTGTTCTTCACCGCGAACCCGATCGCCAACCGCTGGCTGGAGGTGCGGATCGGGCCGGAGCAGCCGGCCTTCGACCCGGACTTCGTGGACCGGGTGACCGCCGCGAACCTGCGCGGGCTGCGGGCGGAGCCGGACGCGGCCGACGTCGCGGCGGGCCGGCTGCGCGGGCTCGCGGGGCTGCGCTCCTTCCTGGTGGAGGCGGTCGACCGGCTGCCCGGCGACCCGGCCGCGGGCGACGAGGCCTTCGTCGTCATCGGGCCGGTCCTCGCGGTGACCGGGCTGCACGCGGAGTTCCTGCGCGCGGCGGGACGGCGCTTCGGCGAGCCGCGGCTGGCCGAGCTGGCGCGCGAGGTGGACCGGGTGGCCCACCACTGGTCGGCCCTGCGCATCGCGGTGGCCACGGCGGGCCCGGACCGGGCCGCCGCGGTGCCCGCGCTGCTGCGCCGCACCAGCGCGCTGCTCGACGCCTACGACCGGGCCCTGGACGGCCTCCAGGCCCGCCTCGACCGCCGCAGGGCCGCCCTTTCGGGCGCGTAGGGGTTATCCCCGACTGACTGCGCGAAGGCGCGCCCGGCAGGCTCGACCTGCGGCGAAAACGCCCGCGCAAAGAATTCCGAATACCGCATGGAAAGGATGCCGTCTTGCTCAAGGAAGCATGCCCGGAGTGCACCGGGGACGTCTCCGTCGCACCCGAGGTGGAACTCAACGAGATCGTCGAGTGCGCGGAATGCATGGCGGAGCTCGAAATCGTTTCGCGGGAACCGCTGATCATCGCCCTGGCTCCCGAGACCGAAGAGGACTGGGGTGAGTAGGGGGTGATCCGCGCCGGGATCGTCGGCGGGGCCGGGTACATCGGGGGCGAACTGCTCCGGATGCTGCTCGGCCACCCCGAGGTCGAGGTGGTGGCCGCCACGTCGACCCGCCTGTCCGGCAGGCGGGTCGACGGCACGCACCCCAACCTCCGGGGTCTGACCGACCTCAGCTATGTCGCACCGGAGCAGCTGCCCGAGTGCGACGTCCTCTTCTTCACCGCCTCCAGCCTCGACGACCCCGCCGGGCGGGCCGGGCTCGCCGCCCGGGGCAAGGTGGTCTTCGACCTCAGCGCCGACCTGCGGCTGAAGGACCCCGCCCTGTACCGCAGGCACTACGGCCGGGAGCACCCGGCGCCGGAGCTGCTCGCGGACGCGGTGAGCGGTCTGCCCGAGCTGCACCGCGAGCACCTGCGCACCGCCGATCTGGTCAGCGTGCCGGGCTGCATGGCGAGCGCGTCGATCCTGGCCCTGAACCCGCTCGCGGCGGCGGACCTGATCGAGTCCCGGGTGACCGTGGACGGCCGGGTGGGCTCCAGCGGTTCGGGCGCCTCGGCCGGCGAGATGAACCTGCACTCCGAACGCAGCAACGTCCTGCGGGTCTTCGCGCCCCTGGGCCACCGCCACCAGGCCGAGATCAGCCAGGCCACCGGCCTGGACGCGCGGATGACGGCCACCGGGGTGGACGCCGTGCGCGGGGTGCAGGTGGTCGTCCGGGCCACCGCCCGGCCGGGCGTCACGGAGGCGGCGATCCGCGCGGCCTACCGCGCGGCGTACGCGCGGGAGCCGTTCGTGCGCGTCATCGCGCAGAAGCGCGGCAACTACCGCTTCCCCGAGCCCAAGCTGCTGCTCGGCTCCAACTACTGCGACGTCGGCTTCGCCTACGACGCGGCGAGCCGCGAGCTGCTGGTGATCGGGGCGCTGGACAACCTCGTCAAGGGCGGGGCGGGCAACGCCGTACAGAGCATGAACATCCGCATGGGCTGGGACGAGCGGACCGCCCTGGGCTTCCCGGGGCTGCACCCGATCTGACCGCGCCGGGCCCGCGCGACCGGGCCGGTGCCGGCGGGGCTCCTCCCCCGGTGGCGCCGGGCCCCCGCCCGGCCCCGTTCCCCTTCGCAAGCGCCGTACCGATCCGAGAGGCAGCGACACATGATTCACCCCGTCACCGTCGTCAAATGCGGTGGCAGCCCGGCGATCGACCGGGACGCGATGTGCGCCGACATCGCGTCCCTGGCCGCCGCGGGCCGCCGTGTCGTGCTGGTGCACGGCGGGGCCGCCGAGGTCGACCTGCTGGCGGAGCGGCTCGGCGTGCCCCAGCGCCGGCTGACCACGCCCAGCGGCTCCTCCAGCCGCTACACCGACCCGGCCACCCTGGAGGTGCTCCAACTGGCGCTCGCCGGGAAGGTCAAGCCCGCCCTGGTGGCGGCGCTCGGCCGGTACGGCGCCCGCGCCGCCGGGCTGACCGGCCTCGACGGGGCCACCGTCACGGCCCGGCGGACGGCCGCGCACCGCGCGGTGCTCGACGGCCGCACCGTCATGATCCGCGACGACCACAACGGCCGGATCCGCGCGGTGGATCCGGCACTGCTGAACCTGCTCCTGGACGCCGGCGTCGTGCCCGTGCTGTCCCCGCCGGCCCTCGCCGAGGACGGCACGGCGGTCAACGTGGACGCCGACCGGGCCGCCGCCGCCGTCGCCGCCGCCCTGGGGGCCGAGCGGCTGGTGCTGCTGACGGGCGCGCCGGGCGTGCTGGCCGACCACCGCGACGAGTCCTCGCTGCTGCCCGAGTACCGGGTGCCCGCCGAGGGCCCGGTCGGGGACGCGGCCGTGGGCGGCATGCGGGCCAAGCTCCAGGCGGCCCGGGAGGCCCTGCTCGGCTCGGTGGCCGAGGTGGTGGTGGCCGACGGCCGGGTGCGGAACCCGGTCTCCGGCGCGCTCGGCGGCGCGGGGACCACCGTACGGCTGGCCGCCGTACACGAGACGGGCGGCGCAGCGCCGCTGACGACGACGGGGAGCTGACGACGATGGCCGAGACGACGACCGGGGCGGCAACGGCCGCCGCCACCGCCTCCGGGGCGAGCGCGCGCAGCCTCGCCGACACCCGCAAGGCGCTGCTCGCGCTGCGCGAGCGGCAGCGCACCGCGGTGCGCACGACGAGCGCCTCGATCACCCCGGCGGCCCGGGACCGGGCCCTGCCGCTGTCGTTCACGCAGCAGCGGCTGTGGTTCCTGAACCAGTGGTCGCAGGGCAGGCCGGTCTACAACGCGCCGTCGGTGCTGCGGCTGCGGGCGCCGCTGGACCTGCCGGCGTTCCGGCGGGCGCTGACGGCGCTGGTGGGGCGGCACGAGATCCTGCGCACCCGCTACCCGGAGCTGAACGGGGTGGCCCACCAGCACGTGGACCCCGCCCCCGCCGAGGTCCCGCTGCCCGTCACCGACCTCGGGGCGCTCGGCGCGGCCGAGCGGGAGGCGGCCGTCGAGGCGCACGTGCGGGCCGAGGTCAGGCACTCCTTCGACCTGGCGGCCGAGCACGCGCTGCGGGTGTCGCTGGTGCGGCTCGGGCCCGAGGAGCACGTCCTCGTCCTGGCCATGCACCACATCGCCACCGACGGCTGGTCCACCGACATCCTGACCCGCGAACTCGTCGCCCTCTACCGGGCCGAGATCGCCGGATCGGCCTCCGGACTTCCCGAACTCCCGGTGCAGTACGCCGACTTCGCGGTGTGGCAGCGCGGCCACCTGAGCGGCGAGGTACTGGACAAGCAGCTCGCGTACTGGCGCGAGCGGCTGGCGGGCGCCGCGACGCTCGACTTCCCCTCCGACCGCCCCCGGCCCGCCGACCCGACCCGGGACGGCGCCACGCTCACCGAGATGCTGCCGGACGAACTGCTGCGCGGACTGCACCGCACGGCCCTCGCCGAGCGGGCCACCCTGCTGACGGTGGTGCTCGCCGCCTTCACCGCGCTGATGTCCCGCTACACCGGCCAGGACGACATCGTCCTCGGCTCGGTCTTCTCGGGCCGCACCCGCCCGGAGATCGAGAACCTCATCGGCTTCTTCTCCAACACCCTGGTCCTGCGCACCTCCACGGAGGGCGACCCGACCTTCCGCGAGCTGCTGCGGCGCACCGGCGAGACGGTGATGGGCGCCCACTTCCACCAGGACCTGCCGTTCGGCACCCTGGTGGACGAGCTGGCCCCCGAGCGCGACCCGAGCCGCAACCCGCTCTTCCAGACCTGCTTCACCCTCCAGCACGCGGCGGCGGCCGAGGCCGAGGCCGGCGGGCTGTCCGCCGAGCCCTACCCGGTCGACCCGGGCACCGCCCGCTTCGACCTGGCGGTGCAGCTGACCGAGGTGCCCGGCCAGGGGCTGCGGCTGTGGGCCGAGTACTCCACCGAACTGTTCGACACCGACCGCATCGAGCGGCTGTTCGGGCACTACGCCCGGCTGCTGCGGGCCGTCACCGAGAACCCGGACCTGCGGCTGAGCGAGCTGCCGCTGCTCACCGACGGGGAGCGGCGGCGGCTGGTCCACGACTGGAACGACACGGCGCGCGCGTACGGCTCCGAGGAGCTGTGCCTGCACCAGCTCGTCGAGGCCGTGGCCGACGCCCACCCGGACGCGGTGGCGGTGGTGCACGAGGGCACCTCGCTGACCTACCGGGAGCTCGACGAGCGGGCCGACCGGCTCGCCCACGCGCTGCGCGCGCGGGGGGTCGGGCCCGAGTCGGTGGTGGGCGTGCTCGCCCGGCGCGGCCCGGTGCTGCCGGTGGCCTTCCTCGCCGTGCACAAGGCGGGCGGCGGCTACCTGCCGCTGGACCCGGACCATCCGGCCGAGCGCCGGCGGCTGCTCCTGGAGGAGGCCGGCGCCCTCGTCACCGTCACCACGGCCGACCTGGCCGCCGGGCTGCCGGACGGGACGACCGCCGTGCTCGCCGACGACCCGGCGCTCGCGGACGGGCCCGCGCCCGGCCGGCCGCCTGCTTCGGCGGGCCCGGAGAACCTCGCGTACGTGATCTTCACCTCGGGTTCGACCGGCCGCCCCAAGGGCGTCCAGGTCGAGCACCGTTCGATCGTGAACTTCGCGCGGGCCATCACCGAGCTGTTCCGGATGGGCCCCGGGGACCGGGTGCTCCAGTTCGCCAACCCCTCGTACGACGTCAGCCTGTTCGACTTCTTCTCCGCGCTGACCAGCGGCGCCGCCCTGGTGCAGGCGCCGCGCGAGACCCTGCTCGACCCGGACCGGCTGACCGCCCTGATGCGCGACGAGCACGTCACCGTCGCCGACCTGCCGCCCGCGGTGCTCGGGGCGCTCGACCCGGCCGCGCTGCCGGAGCTGCGGACCCTCTTCGTCGGCCTGGAGGCCTTCCCCGGCGAACTCGTCAACCGCTGGAACACCCCCGGGCGCGAGTTCCACAACGGGTACGGCCCCACCGAGGCCACCGTCGCCTGCCTCGACCACCGGTGCCCGCACACCGTGCACGACGCGATGCCGCCCATCGGCACCCCGCTCGCCAACTACACGGCGCACGTGGTCGACCGGTTCGGCGCCCTCGTGCCCGTCGGCGTGCCGGGCGAACTGCTCGTCGGCGGCGTCGGGGTGGCCCGCGGCTACCTCGGCAATCCCGAGCTGACCGGGCAGAAGTTCGTCCCGGACCCGTACGGCCCCGACACCGGCGCCGACGGGGAGCGCGGACGGCTCTACCGCACCGGCGACCTCGTGGTCCGCCGGGCCGACGGGAGCCTGGAGTTCCGGGGCCGCGTCGACCAGCAGGTCAAGATCCGGGGACTGCGCATCGAGCCCGGCGAGATCGAGCAGGCGCTGACCGCCGAGCCGGAGATCGCCGAGGCGGTCGTCGTCGCCCACGGCGAGGGCGCCGACGCCCGGCTGGTGGCGTACCTGGTCGCCGCTCCCGGGGCGGCCGTGCCGGACGAGGGGGAACTGCGCCGGCGGCTGGGCGGACGGCTGCCCGCGCACCTGGTGCCCGCCCTCTTCGCGGTGCTCGGCGAACTGCCGCGCGCGGCGAGCGGGAAGCTGGACCGGGCCCGTCTGCCGGAGCCCGGACAGGCCGTCGGCGCGGTGGAGTTCGAGGCCCCCTCGACGCCCACGCAGCTCGCGCTCGCCGGAATCTGGGAGGAACTCCTGGGCCGGGGCGGCTTCGGCGTCCACGACGGCTTCTTCGCCGTCGGCGGCAACTCGCTCAAGATCACCCAGTTCGCGGCCCGGATCCGGGAGCGCTTCGGCGTCGACCTGGAACTGCGCGACCTGTTCGTCCACACCACCCTCGGGCAGCTCGCCGACCTGGTCGAGGAGCGGGAGCTGGCCGCGGCCGACGACGCCGAGCTGCTGGCCCTGCTGGAGCGCGCCGAGGCCGGTCCGGACGGTGCGCGGTGACCGGCGGACACCCGGGGGCCCTGACCCCGGCCGAGGAGGAGTTCCGGGGGCGGGTGCGCGCCCTGCTCGCCGAGGAGCGCGTCCGCGCCCTGGCCGCCGAGATCGCCGCCTACCCGCCGGACACCGAGGCCGCCCGGCTGCCGGTGCACCGCTGGCTGGGCGAGCGGGGCTGGCTCGCCCCGAACTGGCCCGAGGAGTACGGCGGGGCCGGTCTGGGCGCGGCCGAGGCCGCCCTCGTCACCGAGGAGATGACGCTCGCCGGGATCCCCGACGACGTGCACGTCCTCGGCATCGACATCGTCGGCCGGTTCCTGCTGGAGGTGGGCACCGAGGAGCAGAAGAAGCGGTACCTTCCGGCGCTGGCCGCCGGCGAGGAGATCGCCACCGTCCTGTTCACCGAGCCGGAGGCCGGGTCCGACCTGTCGGCGCTGCGCACCACCGCGCGCCGCGACGGCGACGGCTGGCGGCTGTACGGCCGCAAGTCCTTCAACATGAAGTCGCAGTTCGGCGACGTGGCGCTGTGCGCGGCCCGCACCACCGAGTCGTCGGTGGCCATGCACGGCATCACCCTCTTCCTGCTCCCGCTGCGCTCCCCCGGCGTCCACGTCGAGCCCCTTCCGTCGCTGTGCAACGACCGGTTCACCGTGGTCGTCGTCGACGGGGTGCGCCTGACCGGGGCCGACGTCGTCGGCGAGGTCGACAACGGCTGGGCCCTGATGAACGACCTGCTCCAACTGGAGCGCACCGGGATCGACTTCCACGCCAAGGCCCGCCGCCTGCTGGACCTGGTGACCGAGCGGGCGGCGGCCACCGGCCGCCTCGACGACCCGGCGTACGCACTGCCGCTGGCCGCGCTGGACGCCCGGCTGCGCGCCGGGCACGCCATGGCCTGGCAGCAGGTGCGCAACCTCGAAGCGGGCCGCCCGGACCCGGTCGGCTCGGCGATGGCCAAGTGGTACGTCACCGAGCAGATCCGGCCCGTGCTCGACCTCGGCCTGGAGATCTGCGGGCTGGAGGGGGTGCTGACCGCCTGGGACGGCGCCGCGCCCGACGGCGGGGTGCTGGAGGCGGCGCTGCGCATGGGCCCCTCGCACCGGCTGGCCTCGGGCACCTCCGAGGTCATGCTCTCCCTCATCGCCGCCAACGGCCTGGGGCTGCTGTGAGCCCCCGCGCCCTCGGCCGGGGAGGGACCCCGGCGCGGGACGGGACCCGCGTCCCCGGCGCCGTATCGAAACCGACCCGACCGACACCCCCGACCGTGGCAGAAAGCGCAGGTCATCCATGATGCGCGGAGCACCCGACCCGTACGCGGCCGTGCCCGGCGAGCTGAGGGAACTGTTCGGTCCCGAGCTGGCGCCGGTGCTGCGCCGCCTCGGGGAGCGGCCGCGCGGCGCGGCCGACGGGCCCTCGGCCCGGCTCGGGGAGGAGGACGCCGGCACCCGGGACGCGGTGTGGGCCACCCTGGCCGAACTGGGCGCCCTCGGCCCGCGCGCCGAGGAGGAGCGGACCGCCCTCGCCGGACTGATGGGCGCCGCCCTCTACCAGAGCCCGTACGCGGACACCGTGACGGCCGCCGCCCTGCTCACCGCCACCGGCGACCCGGCGTACGGACCGCTGCTCGACGCGGCGGCCCTCGGCGCGGCCCCGCTGGCCCTCGCGGTACGGGAGGACGGGCTGAGCGGCCCGGCCCGGCCCGGGGCGCTCACCGTGCGCCGGGAGGCGGACGGGTACGCGGTCGACGGCCGCCGGCCCTTCACCGCCTTCGCCGCGGACTGCGGCCACCTGGTGGTGGTCGGCACCCGGTCCGACGGGGAGACGGTCCTGGCGCTCGTCCCCCGCGAGCAGCCCGGGGTGCGCCTGACCCGCCGCGACGACATCGGGCGCGGCGACCTGTACGCGGTCGGGCTGGACCGGGCGGCCGTGTCCGGGGCCGTCCACCCGGTGGGCGCGCTCTGGCCCGGGGTGCTGGCCGCCGCCCGCGTCCGGCACGCCGCCGCGCTGGCGGGCGCCGCCCGGGCCGCGGTGGACCTGGCCGCCGAGCGGCTGAGGTCGCGGCACGCCTTCGGCGGGCCGCTGGCCCGGCAGCAGGCGCCCGCCCACCGGCTGGCCGCGCTGGCCGCGGAGGCGGCGACCGCGGCGGCCTTCGCCCGCGCGCAGGCCGCGGCCGCCGACCGGGGCCGGGACGTGCGCCGCGGCGGGGCGCAGGCCCTGTACCTGGCGGGCGAGCTGGCCCGGCGGGCGGCCGCCGAGTCGGTGCACCTGCACGGCGCGCACGGCATGACGGAGGCCGGCGACGCCCAGCTGTTCCTGCGCCGCGCCGCCGTGGACTCCCAGTGGCTGGGCACCGGCACCGAGCTGCTGCGCGAGGCGGCGGCGTCCGCCCCCGTCCCGAACCCCCGCTGATCCGAAAGGCCCCGCCATGCACGACTCCCCGCTGGACCCGGTACCGCTGCTGCGGGACCTGATCCGGATCGAGACCGTCAATCCGCCCGGCGACGAGGGGCGCCTGATCGCCCACCTCGAACGGCTGCTGGTCGCCGAGGGGATCACGGACTACAAGGTGGTCGGCCCCAGCGCGGACCGCACCAACCTGGTGGTCCGCTTCCCGGGCCGGGGCGAGGCCCCGCCGCTGCTCCTGCACGCGCACGCCGACGTGGTGCCGGTGACCGGGCAGGAGTGGACGCACCCGCCGTTCGAGGGGCGGCTCGTGGACGGGGAGGTGTGGGGCCGCGGCGCGATCGACATGAAGGGCGGCCTCGCCATGATGCTGTCCGCGCTCTTCCGGCTGCGCGCGGCGGGGGAACGGCCCGCCGGGGACGTGATCCTCGCGGTCGTCGCGGACGAGGAGGACGGCAGCGGGGCGGGCGCCGCGTTCCTCGTCGAGCGGTACCCCGAACTGTTCGAGGGGGTGCGGTACGCGATCGGCGAGGAGGGCGGCGCCGGGATCGAACTCGCCGGCATCCGCTTCCACCCCGTGGTGGTGGCCGAGAAGCGGCCGGGCTGGCTGCGGCTGACCCTGCGCGGGCCCGGCGGGCACGCCTCGCGGCTGGCCGCGCCGGGCAGTCCGACGGCCCGGCTCGGTGCCGTGCTGACGGCGCTGAGCGGGGCCCGGCTGCCGCGCCACCAGATGCCGGCCGCCGACCGCATGCTGGCCGCGCTGGCCGGGGCGCTGCCGGAGCCGCTGGCCGGGGCGGTGGCCCGGCTGCGGGAGGACCGCGAGGGCGACGCGCCGCCCGGGGGGCTGCCGCTGAACGAGGCGCTGCAACTGGACTCGGTGCTGCGGCACACCGTCAACCCGACGGTGGTCCGCACCGGACACAAGATCAACATGATGCCCGCGGAGATCACCGTCGACGTCGACGGACGGATCCTGCCCGGGGAGTTCGAGGTGGCCGACCTGGTCGCCGAGATCCGCGCCCTGATCGGCGGGGACGGCGACGGCGACGACGCCATCGGGATCGAGCTGCTCCACGAGGACCCCCGGGTCCGCCCCGAGCTGATCGCCGAGCCCGAGTTCGGGCCGTTCTACGACCGGCTGGAGGCGATCTTGCGCGAGGCCGACCCCGAGGCGGTCCCGCTGCCGGTGATGAGCCCCGCCACGACCGACGCCACCGTCTTCGCCCGCCTGGGCATCCGCTGCTACGGCTGGCTGCCGCTGCTGCTGCCCGCCGGGAGCCCGCACCGCCGACTGCTGCACTGCGCCGACGAGCGGATCCCCGTGACGGCCCTGGAGTTCGGCACCCGCTGCCTGACCGAGCTGCTGCGCTCCCACCCCTGACCCGCCCCACCGCACGACGCCGACACCCGCCGACCTGACGACGAAGGCCAGTGACGCCATGTCCTCCGAGTTCCTCTCCCCGCAGCGCGCCGCGCTGCTCGCGCAGCTGCGCCGCGGGCGCGGCCTCGGCTCCGCGCCCGG
Source organism: Streptomyces termitum (assembly GCF_014650175.1). Taxonomy (GTDB): domain Bacteria; phylum Actinomycetota; class Actinomycetes; order Streptomycetales; family Streptomycetaceae; genus Streptomyces; species Streptomyces termitum. The sequence continues at coordinate 97,450 of NZ_BMUL01000004.1, read as the reverse complement.
CGGCATCACGCCCCGGCCCGACCCGGACGCCCCCGCCGTCCCCTCCTCCGGACAGCGCCGCCTCTGGTTCTTCGACCAGCTCCAGCCGGGCAGCGCCGCGTACACCGTCGCCTGCGGCGTGTGGCTGCGCGGCCCCCTGGACCGGCCCGCGCTGGAGGAGGCGCTGACCCGCGTCACCGAGCGGCACGAGGTGCTGCGCAGCGTCCTGCGCGCCGACGGCGAGGGCGGCGTACGGACGGTGGTGCTGCCCGCCGCGCCGGTCCCCGTCCGTGTCGTCGAGGCCCCGGACGCGGCCGGGGAGGAGCTGGTGCGCCGGGCCGGGCGGGTCGCCGCCGAGCCCTTCGACCTCGCCGCCGGGCCGCTGCTGCGCTGCACGCTGCTGCGCGGGGCCGACGGCCCCCGGCTGCTCGTCCTCGCGATGCACCACGCCGTCTCCGACGGCTGGTCGCTCCAGGTGCTGATCCGCGAACTGGTCGAGCTGTACGGGGCGCGGGCCGAGGGACGCGAGCCGCGCCTGCCCGACCTGCCCGTCCAGTACGCCGACTACGCGCGGTGGCAGTCGGCGTGGCTCTCCTCCCCGGCCGCCGCCGCGCAGCTGGAGCACTGGCGCGCCCGGCTCGACGGGGCCGTCCTCGCCGACCTGGCCACGGACCGGCCCCGGCCGGCCCGCTCCGACTTCTCCGGGGCGCACGTCCGCTTCGCGGTGGAGCCGGCGGCCGGGGCGCGGCTCCGCGCCCTCGCCGACCGGCTGCGCACCACCCCCTTCACGGTCGCCATGGCCGCCTTCACCGCGGTCCTCGCCCGCTTCACCGGCCAGGACGACCTGGTGGTCGGCACGCCGGTGGCCGGCCGGGGCCGGGCCGAGACGGCCGCCCTCGCCGGGTTCTTCGTCAACACCCTGCCGGTCCGTGTCGACCTGTCCGGGGACCCCTCGCTGGAGGAGCTGGCCGGACGGCTGCACGGCGAGGTGCTGGACGCGCGGGCCCACGCCGACGTGCCCTTCGACCACCTGGTCGAGGAGCTGCGCCCGCAGCGGGACGCGGGCGGGCGCAGCCCGCTGGTGCGCTACCTGTTCCAGTCCGACGAGAGCCCGTGGGAGCCGGTCGCGGTGGGCGGTCTGGAGATGCTGCCGGTCCGGCTCGACACCGGGACCGCCAAGTTCGACCTGGCCGTCGACCTCGCGCCGCGCGCCGACGGCGGCTTCGACGGGCTCGTCGAGTACAGCACCGAGCTCTTCGACCCGGCCGCGGTGGAGCGGATCGCGACCGCGCTGCGGCTGGTCCTCGAAGGGGCGGGCGCGGAGGCGGACCCCGGGCGGGCCGCCACCGCCCTGTCCGGGCTCCCGGTGATGACCGGGGCGGACCGCGCCGAACTGCTGGAGCGGTGGAGCGGCGTGCGGGTGCCGGCCGTCCCCACGGACACCGCCACCGTGCACGGGCACATCGAGGCCCAGGCCGACCGCACGCCGCTGGCCACCGCCGTGCAGTTTGGCGGGGAGCGGCTGAGCTACGCCGAGCTGGACGCGCGGGCCAACCGGCTCGCGCGGGAGCTGCGGGCGCGCGGCGCGGGTCCCGGGGAGCTCGTCGGGGTGGCCCTGCCGCGCGGCCTGGACCTGATGGTGGCGCTGCTCGCGGTCCTCAAGTCCGGGGCCGCCTTCCTCCCGCTGGACGCGGGCTATCCGCCGGCCCGTATCGCGATGATGCTGGAGGACGCCGGGGCCCGGATCGTCGTCACGGACCGGGAGGCCGTGCCCGCCGGGCTGACGGAGGCCGCCGGGGCGGCGGGGGCCGGGGTGCTGTGCGTGCGGCGCGACGCCGAGGCCGTCGCCGCCCGCCCGGCCACCCGCCCGCGCGTGGGGACGGGCGCCCGCGACCTGGCGTACGTGATCTTCACCTCGGGTTCGACGGGACGGCCCAAGGGGGCCATGAACGAGCACGGGGCGGTGGTCAACCGGCTGCTGTGGATGCACCGGGCGTTCGGACTGGCCGAGGGCGAGGGCGTGCTCCAGAAGACGCCCGTCGGCTTCGACGTCTCCGTCTGGGAGCTGTTCTGGCCGCTGATGGTGGGCGGCCGCTGCGTGCTCGCCCGGCCCGGCGGCCACCAGGACCCCGAGTACCTCTGCGAGGTGATCGCCTCGGCGGAGGTCACCACCGTCCACTTCGTGCCCTCGATGCTGGCCGCGTTCACCACCGCGAGCCGGCTGCCGTCCGTCCGCGGCACCCTGCGCCGCATCGTGTGCAGCGGGGAGGAGCTGCCCGCGGCGCTGGTCACCGAGTGCGCCGGACTGCTGCCGGAGACCGGGGTGTTCAACCTCTACGGGCCCACCGAGGCCGCCGTCGACGTGACCTGGTACCCGTGCGCCGAGGGGTACGGGACCCGGGTGCCGATCGGCCGCCCCATCGACGGCGCGCACGTGTACGTGGCCGACCGCGCGGGCCGGCCCGTCCCCGTCGGCGTGGCGGGCGAACTGCTCCTGGGCGGACCGGCCGTGGGCCGGGGCTACTGGCGCCGCCCCGGGCTGACCGCCGAGCGGTTCGTGCCGGACCCCTTCGGCGCCCCCGGGGCCCGGCTCTACCGCACCGGCGACCTGTGCCGGTGGCGGGCGGACGGCACCCTCCAGTACCTGGGCCGGATCGACCACCAGGTCAAGCTGCGCGGGATGCGGATCGAGCCGGGCGAGATCGAGGAGGCGCTGCGCACCCACCCGGGCGTGGACTCGGCGGTGGTCTCGGTGCGCACCGGCGGCTCCGGGACCCCGGTCCTGGTGGCGCACGTCCGGCCCGCGCGGGAGACCGGCGCCGGGGAGGCCGGTGCCGGGAAGGCCGGTGCCGGAGAGGCCGGTGCCGGAGAGGCCGGTGCCGGAGAGGCCGGTCCGGCGGACGCGGGGGCCGGGGAGACCGGTGCCGGAGAGGCCGGTCCGGCGGACGCGGGGGCGTGGGCCGCCGTGCTCCGCGCCCATCTGCGGGAGCTGCTGCCCGCCCACATGGTCCCCACCGCCTTCGTGGCCGTCGCCGAGTGGCCCCTCGGCCCGAACGGCAAGCTCGACCGGCGCCGGCTGCCGGACCCCGGGCCCGCCGCGTCCGGGACGGGCGGGGTCGCGCCGGCGACGCCGGTGGAGAGCGAGCTGTGCGCGCTCTGGGCGCAGGTCCTCGGCGTCCCCTCCGTCGGCGCCACCGACGACTTCTTCGACCTCGGCGGGCACTCGCTGCTCGCCACTCAGCTGCTGGCCCGGATGCGGGCGCGGTACGGGGTGGAGCTGCCGCTGGGCCGGCTGTTCGCGGCGCCGACGGTGCGCGCGACGGCCGCGGCCCTGGCGGAGGCCGGGCGCCGTCCGGCCGCCGCCCCGGCGCTGCGGCGCGTCGACCGGTCCGCCTACCGCGTGCCCGCCCCTTCGACTGCGGAGTGATTCCCGACATGACCCAGACACAGCCCCAGACACAGACACAGGCGCAGGCACAGGCCGAGGTCCCGGCGCCCGAGGAACTGTTCGTCCTGCCCGCCTCGTTCGGCCAGAAGCGGATGTGGCTCCTGGAGCAGGCCGGCAACGGGACGGCGCTCTACACCGTGCGCGCCGCCCTGCGGCTGCGCGGCCCGCTGGACCACGGGGCGCTGGAGCGGGCCCTGACCGAGGTCGTCGCCCGGCACGAGGTGCTGCGCACCGTGCTGCGGCTGGACGGCAACGACATCGCCCAGGTCGTGCGCGCCCCCGGCCCGGTGCCCCTGCCCGTGGTGGCGGTGCCCGCCGGCCCGGAGGCGGCCTCGGCGCTGGCCGGGGAGCTGAGCCGGGAGCCCTTCGACCTGGCCGCCGGACCGCTGCTGCGCTGCACGCTGCTGCGACTGGCCGAGGACGACCACGTCCTGCTGGCCCTCGTCCACCACAGCGTCTGCGACGGCGTCTCGCTCGGCGTGCTGCTGCGCGAGCTGACGGCCCTGTACGAGCCCTGCCTGCGCGGCACCGCCCACCCGCTGGAGGAACTGCCCCTCCAGTACGCGGACTACGCCGTCTGGCAGCGCGAGCAGGTGGCCTCCGGCGCCCTGGAGGAGCAGCTCTCCCACTGGGGCGAGCGGCTCGCGGGGGTGCCCGAGCTGCGGCTGCCCGCGGACCTGCCGCGCCCCGCCGTGCGGGCCTGGTCCGCGGTGTCGGCGCCGGTCAAGGTGGCGGCCCCGGTGGTGCGGCAGCTGCGGCTGACCGCCCCCGGCGGCGGGGTGACCGCCTCGATGGCGGCCCTGGCCGCGTACGCGGTGGTGCTGTCGCGGTGGAGCGGGCAGCACGACCTGGTGGTGGGGCTGCCGGTGGCCGGGCGCTCCGAGGTGGACCTCGAACCGCTGGTCGGCTTCTTCGTGAACACCCTGCCGATCCGGGTCGACCTGGCCGGGGACCCGTCCTTCGGCGAGCTGCTGGGGCGGGTGCGGGACCGGTGCGTGGAGGCGTACGCGCGGGCCGACGTGCCCTTCGAGCTGATGGTCGAGCGGGCGCATCCGGACCGGCGGGCGGGCCGGCTGCCGCTGGCGCAGACCCTGCTGAACGTGCAGCGGGCCGTGCCGCCGGGCCTGGCCCCGATCACCGGCGTGACGCTGGAGCCCTTCGAACTCCCGGACACGGCCCTCCAGTTCGATGCGGTGGCGGACCTGGTGGAGCGGGGCGACGCGGTGAGCGGGCACGTGTCCCTCTCCGCCGACCTCTTCACCGCCGAGACGGCCGAGCTGGTGGCGCGCTCCCTGGCCTCGGTGCTGCGGGCCGCCTCGGCGGCCCCCGGCACCCCCCTGTCGGCGCTGCCCTGCCCGGTGGCCGACGCCCGCGCCGCCGCGCCCGGCGCGGTGGACGAGGACCACGGGGCGCCCGGGGCGTACGAGACACACGAGGAGTCCCGTACCGGCGACGGACGGCCCCGGACCCCCGGCGAGCACCTGCTGGCCGCCCTGTGGCGCGAGGTGCTGGAGCTCCCCGAGGTCGGGGTGCACGACGAGTTCTACGCGTCGGGCGGGAACTCGATGCGCGCCGTGCGGATCGTGACCGCCGCCCGCGAGCGGGGGCTCGAACTGCCCCTGGACCGGATGCTCGGCCAGCACACCATCCACGAGGTCATCGCCCACATCGAGGCGGCCGCGCCCGCCGCCGTACCCGCCTGACAGGAGACACCCCCGTGACCACCCAGACCACCGCGCCCGCGGCCAAGGACTACTCCGTACCGGTGCTGCCCGGCACGGGGGACACCGACTACGCGCGCTACATGCGCACCGAGACCCTGCTCTCCCTCCAGCGCCGCCCGGAGGAGGTCATCCACCGCGACGAGCTGCTGTTCCAGGTGGTGCACCAGTCCACCGAGCTGTGGCTCAAGCTCGCCTGCCAGGAGCTCGCCGACAGCACCCGGCTGATCGACGAGGGCGCCTTCGACGGGGCCGTACGGCTCCTGGAGCGGGCCCGGCTCGGGGTCCGGCTGGCCACCGACCAGCTGGAGATGATGCGCCGGCTGTCGCCCTGGGACTTCCAGACCATCCGCACCGTCCTGGGCCACGGCTCCGGCTTCGAGTCGCCCGGCTGGGCGGCCGCCCGCCGCGCCACCGCCCTGCTCGGCGAGGCCTTCGACCGCGCCGTGGACGAGCGCGGCGTCGACCTCGCCGAGGTCTACCGCACGCTGCCCGACACCCCCGTGCACCGCCTCGCCGAGGCGCTGATCGGCTGGGACGAGGGGATCTCCCTGTGGCGGGTGGAGCACTGCAAGATGTCGCTCCGCCTGCTGGGCGAGGACGTCCTCGGCACCAAGGGCATCCCCATCGGGGTGCTGACCCGGCTGATCAGCCACCAGTTCTTCCCGCGGCTGTGGCTCGTCCGCACCGAACTCACCCACACCGGCCCGATGGGCGACGCCCCGCCGGCCGCGACGCCCCCGGTCCCGGAGGCGGCCCTTCCCGAGGAGAGACCCGGAACATGAAAGCGCTCAACGACTGGCTCGCCGCGCCCGCGCCGGACCGCTTCCCGTACGCCGCCGTGGTCGCGGCCTACCGGGAGGGCGGCAAGCACTTCGTGCCCGCCGCCCTGCTGGACCTGCTCGACCGGGCGCGCCGGGCGTCGGCCGCCGGGAACGGCCCGGACGGGGACGGCGGGGACGGGGACGACGCGGCGCGCGAGGTGCTCGCCCGGTTCCTCGACACCGCCCTCGACAAGTACGACGGCCGCTACGACTACCCCACCTACACCGCGCTGTCCCTGCTGGCCCCGCCCTCCGGCGCCGGCCCCGAGGAGACGCGCCGGCACCGCGACCGGCTCGTGGTGCACCTGCTGGGCGACCTCGCCCGCTTCGAACGGGCCGCCCTGGACGGGGAGACGGCGCTGCTGCCGCTGCTGCGCCCGTCCCCGCTGCTGGTCGGCAAGCGCCACCGGCTCGCGCTGCGGGTGGCCGCCCCGGCGCTGGCCCGGCTCGACCTGCCCGGCCCGGTGCCGGGCGAGGACCCGGAGCGCGCGGCGCGCCGGCTGTGGGAGACGGCGGACGCCTCGATGACCGGCCGCGAGCGGCAGGTGCTGGAGCTGAGCATGCTGCCGGTGCACGTCACCCACGACGAGTACCTGTTCCTCCGCGTGCTCCAGGCGTTCGAGGCCACGTTCACCGTGCTGGCGGCCGAGCTGCGGGCGGCGATCGAGGCCCTCGACGCGGGCCGCGGGGCGTCCGCCGCGGAGCGGCTGCGGCGCGCGGCGGCGGCCCTGACCGAGTCCGCGCCGCTGTTCTCGCTGCTCGCCACCATGCAGGCGGAGGCGTTCCGGGTGTTCCGGGAGTTCACCGAGGGCGCGAGCGCCATCCAGTCGCGCTCGTACAAGCTGGTGGAATCCCTGTGCCGGACGCCGGACGCCGAGCGGCTCCACTCGCACGCCTACCGCTCGGTGCCGGAGGTCCGCGAGCGGGTGCTGGCCGGGCAGCGGACGCTGGACGACGCCTACGCGGACGCCCTGGCCGGGCCGCGCGCCGGGCGCGGCCGGGTGCTCCCGGCGACGGCCGCGATGGAGGAGTTCGCCTCCGCGCTGCGGCGCTGGCGCCAGACCCACTACCGGCTGGCCGTGCGGATGCTGGGCAGCCGCACCGGCACCGGATACACGGAGGGGACCCCCTACCTCGGCGAGGTGCGGAAGATCCCCGTGTTCGATTCCGTGCGGCACGGTGCTCAGGAGCCGGAGGAGGCCACCTCCGCGGCCTGACCGCCGTCCCGGTCCCCGTGCTCCCCGCCCGCCCGCTCCGGGACGGCGCGCAGCGTCCGCACCGGGCGCCCGGCGATCGGCACGACCGAGAGGAACAGCAGGACCGGTGCGACGGCGAGGGCGGTCCTGGCCCCCGCGTACTGGGTGAGCAGTCCGGCGCAGGTGGTGCCCGCGGTGAGCATCCCGAAGCTGATGAGCCGGTAGGTGGCGGTCGTCCGCGCGTACAGGTGCGGGGCGGTCAGCCGCTGGCGCAGGGTCACCGCGATCACGCTGCCCGCGGAGGCGCCGCCGGTGCCCAGCAGATAGGCGAGGGCGCTCACGGGCAGGTCACCGCCGCCGCCGTCGACGGTGAGCAGCAGCGGGTAGGGCGTGGTGGAGAAGACCAGGACGGTCAGGAACGCCGGGCCGAAGCCGAGGCGGCGCAGCAGGCGCGGGGCGGCGAGCGCCCCGGCCACGGCGCCGATCCCGCCGGCCACCATGACCAGGCCGAAGTCGGCGCTGTCGTGGCCGGTCTCGCGGACGAAGCGCATCAGGAAGGCCAGGTTCAGCAGGGCGATGCCCGCGTTGTAGACGCCGGCGTGCACGGCGACGGCGCGCAGCGGGGGGTTGTCGAGGACCGAGCGCAGCCCTTCGCCGAGCTCCTTGCGCAGGTCGCGCGGGGCGGTGGAGCGGACGGCGGTCTCGCGGTGGCGGATGAGCATCAGGGCGCTGGCGGAGGCCAGGTAGGACAGGGCGTCGAAGACGAGGGTGGCGGCGGGCCCGAAGAGGGCGGCGAGCCAGCCGGCGAGGCCGGGTCCGGCGGTTCCGCCGACGGCCTGATTGGCCGTCACCAGACTGTTGGCCGACGGGAGTTGCGCGGTCGGGAGGAGCCGGGGCAGGTAGGCGGTGGCGGCGATGTCGTACACCGCGCTCAGCGAGCCGCCGAGCAGGGCGATGAGCCACACGTGCCACAGGGCGAGCCCGTCGAACAGGGCGAGGACGGGGACGGCCAGCACCAGGGCGAAGCGGACGAGGTCGGTCGCGATCATCACCGGGCGGGCGGGGCGGCGGTCGAGCCAGACCCCGACGAAGAGGGGCAGCAGGAAGAACGGCGCCATGTAGAGGGTCTGGAGCAGGCCGACCTGCGTGCCGGTGGCGTGCAGTCCGGTGACCATCAGCAGCGGCAGCACGAACTCCGTGATCTTGGAGCCGAACTGGGAGACGGCGTCGCCCGCCCACAGGGCCCGGTAGTCGCGGTCGGCGCGCAGCGGGTGGCGGGGGCGGACCGCCCCGCCGCCGTCCCCGCCGCCGTCCCCGGCGCGCGGTTCGGTCCGTGGTGCGGTGCGCGGTCCGGCGTCCGGTGCGGTGCGCGGCTCGGTGCTCGTCATGGTGACCTTCCCGGTCTCTCGGTGTTCTCGGCGTGCTCGACGGGCTCGGCGTGTTCGGCGTGTTCGGCGTGTTCAGCGGGCTGCGGGAGACCGGGGTCCGGGCACCCTGACGGACTCTCACAGCCCCCGCGCGCACGGGGCAGTCGGGGAAAGTCCCGATCGAGCCGGACCGGACGGCTGCGCCAGGGTGTGCACCGTTGACCACGGTGTGATCGAGGTGAGGTCGTTACATGAACTGGCGAGACGTACTTTCCGGTACGGCACAGGAACGCCCGCACACGACGGCCTTCCGCTTCCACTCCGAGGAGCCGGGCGAGCCCGAGGTGCTCGACTGGGCCGGGCTCGACGGCCGGGCCCGGACCGTCGCCGCGCACCTGGCGGAACTCGGGCTGGCCGGGCGCTGCGCCGTCCTGCTGTTCCCCGCCGGACTGGACTACGTGGCCGCCTTCTTCGGCTGCCTGTACGCGGGCGTCGTCGCGGTTCCCGCGTACCCGCCGAGCCGGGGCGTCCGCTCCACCGAGCGGCTCGCCGCGATCGTGCGCGACAGCGGCGCCGAGGTGGCCCTGACGACCGGGGTGATCCGCGACCGGCTCGCCCCACGCCTGGCCTCCGCCGACGGGGTGCCGCCGCTGCGGCTGGTGGCGACCGACGCGCTGCGCGCCGAGGACGCGCCCGCCTGGCGGCCCCCGCGCCTCGGCGAGGACGCGACGGCCTTCCTCCAGTACACCTCCGGCTCCACCTCGACGCCGCGCGGCGTCGTCCTGACCCACGGCAACCTGCTGCACAACACGGCGATGATCGGCCGCGTCTTCGGGCTCGACGCCGGCATGCGCGGGGTGTCGTGGCTGCCGATGTACCACGACATGGGGCTGATCGGCTCGGTCATGGGCACGGTCCGGGCGGGCGGCACGATGTCGCTGATGGCGCCGAGCACCTTCGCGCGCGACCCGCTGCGCTGGCTGGGCGTGGTCGCCGAGGAGCGGGCGACCGTCACCGGCGGCCCCAACTTCGCCTACGACCTGGCGGTCGAGCGGACCACCGAGGAGCAGCGGGCCGCGCTGGACCTGTCCGCGTGGCGGGTGGCGTACAACGGCGCGGAACCCGTCCGCCCGGCCTCGCTGCACCGCTTCGCCGAGGCCTTCGCCGTGTCCGGCTTCCGCCCGGACGCCTTCCTGCCCTGCTACGGACTGGCCGAGGGCTCCCTCCTCGTCACCGGCGGCCCGGTGGGCACCGGCTTCCGCACCTGCGCGCCGCCCGCCGGTTCCGGCGCGACCGGGGAGCTGGTCGCCTCCGGCGTGCTGCCGCCCGAGCAGCGGCTGGAGATCGTCGACCCGGAGACCCGGCGCCCGGTGGCCGATGGCGGGATCGGCGAGGTGTGGGTGGCCGGGCCCAGCGTGGCGCGCGGCTACTTCAACCGCGCCGACGCGGTGGCCGACACCTTCGGCGCGCTCGTCGAGGGCGGCGACGGCACCGGCTTCCTGCGCACCGGCGACCTCGGCTTCCTCGCCGGCGAGGGCGACGCGCGCGAACTGTACGTCACCGGACGCCGCAAGGACCTGATCATCGTCCGGGGCCGCAACCACTACCCCCAGGACATCGAACTGACCGCCGAGCGCTGCTCGCCCGCGCTGCGGTCCAACGGCGGCGCCGCCTTCTCCGTCACCGGCGCCGACGGCGCCGAGCGGCTGGTCGTCGTCCAGGAGCTGATCCACGGCCACGGCCTCGCGGACCCGGCGGAACTGGCCCGCGCCGTCCAGGCGCGGGTGGCCGAGCTGCACGAGGTGCGCCCGCACGCCGTGGTGCTGATCCGCACCGCCTCGCTGCCCCGGACCTCCAGCGGCAAGGTGGCCCGGCACGCCTGCCGGGCGGCCTACCTGGCGGGCGACCTGCTGGTGACCGCCGTCCACGCCGACGCGGAGCCGCCCGCCGCACCGGAGGCGGGACCGGCCGCCGAGGCCCCGGTCCCGGACGCCTCCGACCGCGAGGCGGTCCTGTCCCACCTGCGGCGGACGGTCGCCGCCCTGCTGCGGACCCGCCCCGAGGAGGTGCCCGCAGACGCCTCCCCGGCGGCGCTGGGCCTGGACTCGCTGGACTCCGTACGGCTGCTGCACCGGTTGCAGCGGGAGTTCGCGCTGGACCTCGGCCCGGAGCGGCTCCTCTCGCTGACCCTGGCCGAAGCGGCCGACGCCGTCGCGGCCCGCGCCGCCGACGGGACCGGCGGCACGGCCCCCGTACCGCTCACCGCGACGGAACCCGGGGACGGTCCGCTCTCCCACGGGCAGCGGGCGATGTGGTTCCTGGACCGGATGGACCCCGGCAGCACCGCCTACCACCTGGCCGCCGCCGCCGAACTGTCCGGCCCGGTGGACCCGGCCGCACTGCGCCGCGCGCTGGGCGCCGTCGTCCGCCGCCACCCGGCCCTGCGCACCACCTTCCCCGAGGTCGGCGACGGCCCGGTGCAGCGCGTGCACGCCGCGCTGGAGCCGGAGTTCACCGAGACCGACGCGAGCGCGTGGTCCGGGGAGCGGCTGCGGGCCGAGCTGACGGCCCTCGCCCACCGGCCCTTCGACGTGGCGGCCGGGCCGCTGCTGCGGGTGGCCCTGCTGCGCCGCGCGGACGGCCGGCACCGGCTGGTCGTCTCCCTGCACCACCTGGTCTGCGACCTGTGGTCCCTGGAGGTCCTGCTGCGCGACCTGGGCGCGCACTACGCGGCCGAGACCGGCGGGCCCGCCCCCTCGGCCCGGCCCGTGCCCGGCTTCGGCGCGGCCGTGGACCGGCAGTCCGCGCTGCTCGCCGGGCCGCAGGGCGAGCGGCTGCGGGCGTTCTGGGAGCGCGAGCTGGCGGGCGCCCCGACCGTGCTGGAGCTGCCCGCCGACCGCGTCCGGCCGGCCGTGCGGCGCGCCCCGGCCGGGGTGCGGCGCTTCCGGCCGGCGCCGGGGACGGCCGCCGCGCTCGGCGCGCTGGCCCGCGCCGAGGGCACCACGCTGTACACCGTCCTGCTGACCGCGTACCAGCTGATGCTGGGCCGGACCGCCGGGCAGTCGAGCCTGCTGGTGGGCTCCCCCGTGCACGGCCGCGAGCACGCCGACGCGGCGGAGGTGGTCGGGCCGTTCCTGAACACGGCGGTGCTCCGCGCCGACCTGGTGCCGGGCGAGTCGTTCACCGCTCTGCTGCGGCGGGCCGCGCGGAGCGTGCCGGAGGCCCTGCGGCACGCCGCGATGCCGCTGTCGCTGCTCGTCGAGCGGAGCAGGGCGGCCCGCGACACGAGCCGCACCCCGCTGGTGCAGGCGCTGTTCACGCTCCAGTCCGGGCCGCTGGCCGCGTTCGTCCTCGGCGATCCGGCGGCGCGCTTCGACCTGGGCGGGCTGGAGATGCGGCCGGTGGCCCTGGACCAGCCGCACGCGCAGATGGACCTCCAGCTGACCTTCGCCGAGGTGGACGGCGCGCTGAGCGGGCAGCTCCTGTTCGACCGCGACCTGTTCGACGAGGCGACGGCCGAGCGGCTGGCCGCCGGGCTGTGCGCGCTGCTGGACGCCGTCGCCGCCGACCCGGAGCGCCCCGTCGCCCTGCTGCCGCTGATGCCCGCCGCCGAGCGGGCGGCCGTCCTGCGCGGCCCCCACGACACCGCCGTGCCGGGCACCTCGGACGTGCCGGTGCACGAACTGGTGGCGGCGCGGGCCGCGCTCGTCCCGGACGCGCCGGCGCTGGCCTTCGACGACGCCGAGCACGCGCTCGGGCCGGACGGGGCCGGGCCGGACGCGGACCGGGTGCGCGCGGTGCGGACGCTGAGCTACCGGGAGCTGGACGCGGCCGTGAACCGGCTGGCCCGGCTGCTGCTGGCGCGGGGACTGCGGGCCGAGGAGACCGTGGCCGTACGGCTGCCGCACGACGAGACGATGGTGGTGGCGATGCTCGCGGTGCTGCGGGCCGGCGGCAGCTACCTGCCGGTCGACCCACACCTGCCCGCCGGGCGGATCGCCTATCTGCTGGCCGACAGCGGGGCCCGGATCGTACTCACCGACTCGTCGGTGGACCGGGGAGAGACCGGGGACGACCCCGGCCGCGTCACGCTGCGCCTCGACCGGCTGGCCGGGGAGCTGGCGGCGCTGCCCGCCGACCCGCCGCCGGTCCGCGTCCGCCCCGACCAGGCGGCGTACCTGCTCTACACCTCGGGCTCGACCGGCCGTCCGAAGGGGGTCCAGGTCCCGCACGGCGCCCTGGCCAACTTCCTGGCCGCCATGGTGCGGCTGCTGGAACCCGCCGAGGGCGGCCGGCTGCTGGCCGTGACCACCTTCTCCTTCGACATCTCCGCCCTGGAGGCGTACCTGCCGCTGATCACCGGCGGCTGCGCGCACATCGTGCCGCGCCGGATCGCGGCCAGCGGCGAGCAGTTGCGGGCGCGGCTGGAGTCCGGCGCCTTCGCCCTGATGCAGGCGACCCCGGCGACCTGGCGGGCGCTGTGCGAGGCGGGCTGGACCGGCACGCCGGGCCTGGCGATGGTCAGCGGCGGCGAGGCCCTCTCCCCCGGGCTGGCGCGCACCCTGCTGTCGTTCGGCACGGGCACCCTGTGGAACCTGTACGGGCCGACCGAGACCACGGTGTGGTCGACCGGCACCCGGGTCGCCGAGGTGCCGGGGGCGGCCACCCCGCTGGGCGACCCGGTCGCCAACACGCGGGTGTACGTGCTCGACGCGGCGCTGGAGCCGGTGGCCCCGGGCGCGGCCGGTGAGCTGCTGATCGGCGGCGCCGGGCTGGCCCGGGGCTATCGCGGCCGGCCGGGGCTGACGGCGGCGGCGTTCGTGCCGGACCCGTACGGGGACGTGCCGGGCGCCCGGCTGTACCGCACCGGGGACCTGGCGCGGCGCACCCCGGACGGCCGGACCGAGCTGCTGGGGCGGGTCGACAACCAGGTCAAGGTCAACGGCCACCGGGTCGAACTGGGCGAGATCGACGCGGCGCTGAGCCGGCTGCCCGGGCTGAGCCAGGGCGTGGCCACCGTGCACCGGCCCGCGCCGGACGCCCCGGCGGAGCTGGTGGCGTACGTCCGGCCGGCCCCGGGCGCGGCGGGCGGGTCCGGCTCCGACGAGCGGGCCGCAGCCCGCGCGCTGCGCGCGGAGCTGGCGCGGGTGCTGCCCGCCTACATGGTGCCGACCCGGTACGTGTGGGTGGCCGGCTTCCCGCTGAACACCAGCGGGAAGGTGGACCGGGGGGCGCTCGCGCCGCCCGCGCCCGAGCGGGCCGGGGCGGGCGCGGAACCGGTCACCGCGACCGAGCGGGAGCTGGCGGTGATCCTCGCCGACCTGCTCGGCACGGAGGCGATCGGCCGCACCGACAACCTCTTCGACCACGGCGCCCACTCCCTGCTGATGTCCCGCTTCTCGGTGCGGGTGCGGGAGGCGTTCGGGGCGCAGCTGCCGCTGCGGGTGATGTTCGAGACGCCGACGCTGGAGCACCTGGCGGCGGCGGTGGACGCCCTCGGCGCGGCGGGGCGGAGCGACGGGGGCGGCGGCCGGATCAGCCGGATCGACCGCACCCGGCAGCCCGGCCTCCCGGCCCCGGGGGCGGCCCCGGGCGGGTCCCCGGCCGGGGGCAAGGACGCGCTGCGGGCCCTGCGGGCCGCGCGCCTGATCGGCAGCAGCCGGAACGGCTCATGACGTACGTGGAGACTCCGATGACCCTGACCCACCCCGAGCAGATCGTGTTCCCGGCGACGCACGCCCAGCAGCGGATCATGATCGTCGAGCAGCTCTATCCGGGCGGCTCCGCCTATCACGTGCCGTTCGCGGTGCGGCTGCGCGGACCGCTCGACACCGCCGCCCTGACCGGCGCCGTCCGGGAGGTGGTGCGCCGGCACGAGTCGCTGCGCACCGTCTTCCGCACCGTCGACGGGGTCCTCGGCCAGGTCGTCGAGGAGGACCACCTCGTCGGGGTGCCGGTCCGGGACCTGACCGGCACCCCGGCCGCGGCCGACCCCGAGGCGCTGGCGGCCCTGGTCGCCGAGGCGGCGGCCCTCCCCTTCGACCTCACGGGCCGGCTGCTGCGCGCCGAGCTGCTGCGGCTGGCCCCGGACGACCACGTCCTGGCCGTCACCATGCACCACCTGGTCTCCGACAGCTGGTCCTGCGGGATCTTCGTGGCCGAACTGGCCGCCGCCTACCCGGCGCTGCGGGCCGGCGCCCGGCCCGGACTGCCCGAGCCCGAGGTGCAGTACGTCGACTACGCGGCCTGGCACCGCGAGCGGCTCGACGAGGAGCGCACCGGGGAGCTGCTCGGCTACTGGCGCGAGCGGCTCGCCGGGATGCAGCCGGTGCTGGAGCTGCCCTCGGACCGGCCCCGGCCGCCCGTGCAGTCGTACCGGGGGGCGACCCTGCCCGTGCGGCTCTCCCCGGAGGTCTCGGCCGCCGTCCGGCGGACCGCCCGCGCCCTCGGGATCACCCCGTTCGCCCTGCTGCTGGCCGCCTTCCAGACGGCGGTGGGCCGCTGGACGGGGGGCGAGGACATCACGGTCGGCAGCGGGGTCGCCCACCGCACCCCGCAGGTGGAGCAGGTCATCGGCTGCTTCATCAACGTGCTGCTGCTGCGGGCCTCGCTGGCCGGGAACCCGCGCTTCGCCGAGCTCGCCGCGCGGGTGGGCGAGACGGTGCTGGACGGCCTGGAGCACCAGGACCTGCCGTTCGACCGGCTCGTGGAGGAGCTGGCGCCCCAGCGGAACCTGAGCCACCAGCCGCTGGCCCAGGTGATGTTCCTGCTCCAGAGCGCGCCGCTGCCGGACGTGGCGCTGGACGGCCTGGAGCTGTCGGCCGTCCCGGTCCGCCGCAAGGCCACGCACCTGGACCTGAACGTCCAGCTCTGGGACTCCGGCGCCTGCTTCGAGGGGGTCGTCGACTACGGCACCGACCTCTTCGACGAGGCCACCGTCGCCCGGATGTGGACCCAGTACACGACCCTGCTGGAGGCGGCCGCGACCCGCCCCGACGACCGGATCGGGGAGCTGCCCCTGCTGCGCCCCGAGGACGAGCACACGCTGGTCACCGCGTGGAACCGGACCGCCGCCGAGGTCCCCGCCGAGCTCACCCCGGCCCTGGTGGAGGCCCGCGCGGCGGCCCACCCGGAGGCCCCGGCCGTGGTCGGCGAGGCGGGCGTCCTCACGTACGGCGAGCTGAACGAGGCGGCCAACCGGCTGGCCCGGCTGCTGATCGCGCGCGGGGCGGGCCCCGAGCGGACGGTGGCGCTGATGCTGCCGCGCTCGGCGGAGACGGTGACGGCCGTGCTGGCCGTCCTCAAGTCCGGGGCGGCGTACGTGCCGGTGGATCCGGTGCTGCCGGCCGACCGGATCGCGTACCTGCTCGCCGACGCGGCGCCGTCGTCCGTGCTCACCACCACGGCCGTCCCCGAGGGGGCGACGGGCACGGCCGAGCGCCTCGACCTGGACGCCCCCGGCACCCGCGCGGCGCTGGCCCGCTGCGCGGCCGACGACGTCACCGACGCCGACCGCCGGGCCCCGCTGCGCCCGGACCACCTCGCGTACGCCATCTACACCTCGGGCTCGACCGGCCGGCCCAAGGGCGTCCTGATCAGCCACGGCGCGCTCGCCGACTATCTGGCGACCTGCCGCCGGGACTACCCGGGCCTGTCCGGCTCGGCGCTGCTGCACTCGCCGGTCTCCGTCGACCTGTCGGTCACCACCCTGCTGGGCCCGCTGACGGCGGGCGGCCGGATCGTGCTGGGCGGGCTCGACGGCCGCACCGACGAACTGCCGGGCGGCGCGGGCCGGTTGTCGCTGCTGAAGGTGACCCCGAGCCATCTGCCGATCCTGCTGGGGCTGCCCGAGGCGTACGCGCCCACCGGCGACCTGGTCATCGGCGGCGAGATGCTCACCGCCGAGGTCCTGGACCGGTGGCGGGCCCGCTTCCCCGGCGCGGTGGTCACCAACGAGTACGGGCCGACCGAGGCCACCGTCGGCTGCGTCGCCCTCCGGGTGGGCCCCGCCGAGGCGCTCGCGCCGGGCCCGGTGCCGATCGGCCGGCCCATGGCCAACTCCCGTGCGTACGTGCTGGACCGCGCGC
The DNA here is from genome assembly GCF_014650175.1 of Streptomyces termitum. Lineage (GTDB taxonomy): Bacteria > Actinomycetota > Actinomycetes > Streptomycetales > Streptomycetaceae > Streptomyces > Streptomyces termitum. The sequence continues at coordinate 80,828 of NZ_BMUL01000004.1, read as the reverse complement.
TGCGGCCGGTGCCGGTCGGGGTGGCGGGCGAGCTGTACGTGGCGGGCGACGGGCTGGCCCGCGGCTACCACGGGCGGCCCGCGCTGACCGCGTCCGCGTTCCTGCCCGACCCGTTCGGGGAGCCGGGGCGGCGGATGTACCGCACCGGGGACCTGGCCCGCTGGACGGCGGACGGCCGCCTGGACTACCTCGGCCGCATCGACGACCAGGTCAAGGTGCGCGGGTTCCGCATCGAGCTCGGCGAGGTCGAGGCCGCCCTCGCGGCGCTGCCCGGGGTCCGGGAGGCCGTCGTCGCGGCGGTCCGGGAGGCCGACGGGACCGCCCTCGCCGCCTACTACGTGCCGGACGGCGGCGCGGAGCCGGCGGTCGGCACGCTGCGGGAGCGGCTGCGCCGGACGCTGCCCGAGCACATGGTGCCCGCGCACTTCGTGGCGCTGGAGGAACTGCCGCTCGCGGTCAGCGGCAAGGCCGACCGGAGCGCCCTGCCGCCCGTCGGCACCACCCGGCCGGCCCTCGGCGCGGCCCAGCCGGCCCCCCGCACGCCGGTGGAGTCGCTGCTGGCCGAGGTGTGGGGCAGCGTGCTCCGCGTCGACGGGGTGGGCGCCCTGGACGACTTCTTCGAGCTGGGCGGCCACTCGCTGGCCGCGACCCGGATCGCCGCGCTGACCACGGAGGTGTTCGGGGTGGAGATCCCGCTGCGGGAGGTCTTCGCGGCCACCGACGTGGCGAGCCAGGCGGCCCTCGTGGAGGCGGCCGGCCGGGAGCAGGGCGTGGACGTCGTGGCGATCGCGCGGCTGGCCCTGGAGATCGGCGAACTGAGCGAGGACGAGGTGGAGCTGCTGCTCGCGGGCGGGGGCACCGATACGGACACGGACGCTGGAGGCGGTCGGGAATGAGCGGAGACAGGTGCCTGCACGAGCTCGTGCAGGACTGGGCGCGGCGGATGCCCGAGGCGCCCGCGCTGCGCTTCGAGGGCGAGCGGTGGAGCTACGCGGAGCTGAACGGGCGGGCCAACCGGCTGGCGGCGCACCTGCGCCGGATGGGCGTGGGCCGGGAGTCGGTGGTGGGCGTGCTCATGGAGCGCGGCCCCCGGCTGCCGCTGGCGATGCTCGCGGTCCTCAAGGCGGGCGGGGCGTATCTGCCGATGGACCCGGCGCAGCCGGCGGACCGGCTGGGCTATCTGATGGGCGACGCGGGCTGCGAGCTGGTCGTCACCACGACCGACCTGGCCGGGCGGGTGCCCGAGGAGGCGGCGGCGGTCTGCCTGGACGATCCTTTCACGGCGGACACGCTGGCTGCCCTGCCCGCGACCGACCCGGAACTTCCCTCGCACCCGGACCAGTTGGCGTACGTCATCTACACGTCGGGGTCCACCGGCCGTCCCAAGGGGACGCTGCTGGGGCACCGGGGCGTGGTCAACCTGACCTCGCACATGGCCCGGCAGTTCGCGATCGGGCCCGGTGACCGCTGGCTCCAGCTGACGACGCCCTGCTTCGACGTGAGCGTCCTGGAGATCTTCGGCGCGCTGACGACGGGGTCCTGCCTGGTGCAGGGCTCGGCGCTGACGCTCCTCGACCCGAGGGCGCTGGGCGCCCTGATGCGCGACGAGGGCGTCACCATCGGGGTGTTCACCACCGCGATCCTGCCGCTCCTTGACCCGGAGCGGCTGCCCGCGCTGCGGGTGCTGAACGTGGGCGGGGAGCAGCTGAGCCGCTTCCAGGCGGACCGGTGGACCTCGCCGACCCGGATCGTCAACAACCAGTACGGGCCCACCGAGGCGACGGTGGCCTGCACCGAGCAGCGCCACGAGCCCCGGCTGGGCCGGCCGAAGCCGCTGATCGGGGAGGCGATGCCGAACCTGGAGGCGTACGTGGTGGGGCCGGAGGGCCGCCAGGAGCCGCCGGGCCGGTACGGCGAGCTGCTGGTCGGCGGCCCGTGCCTGGCCCGGGGCTATCTGAACCGGCCGGGGCTGACGGCACTGAAGTTCGTACCGGACCCCTTCGGGGCGCACGGGGCCCGGCTGTACCGGACGGGCGACCTGGTGCGCCGGGCGGCGGAGGGCGACGGCCTGGAGTTCGCCGGGCGGATCGACACCCAGATCAAGCTGCACGGGCACCGCATCGAGCCGGGCGAGGTCGAGGAGGTCCTGCTGACGCACCCCCGGGTCGAGGACGCGGTGGTGGACCTGGTGCGGCCGGACGACGGCGGCGAGGGCGTCCTGACGGCCTTCGTCACCGGCCCGGACGCCCCCTCGCTGGCCGAGGTCCACGCCCATCTGCGCACGGTCCTGCCGGTGTACATGCTGCCGGGCCGGGTGGTCGTCCTGGACGAGGTCCCGCTGACCCCCAACGCGAAGGTGGACCGCCGGGCCCTCGCCGCGGCGGCGCGCTGACCCGGGGGCGTGCCCCCCGGGCGGCTCCCCCCGGTCAGCGGGCCGGGGCCTCCTGGGGGACCCGCAGGCGGGCGTCCCACAGGAACTCGTAGAACGGGCGGTGGTGGGCCGCGAAGCGGGCCAGCTCCGGATGGTTCTCCGCGGTGTGCCGGTAGGCGGTGCGGGCCTTGGAGAAACCGGTGCTGTTGCTGACGGCCACGTGCCAGCGGTCGGTGCGCCGCCATTCGCCCCGGGCCGTCGCGTCCCAGCTCAGCGTCTCGGGGCGGAAGGGGATGCCGACGGCCTCGCAGTACGCGGCCATCGTCGCGGCGGGCCGCTCCACCAGGTCGTCGGAGTCGACGACCACGGGCGGCTCCCCGCCGGCCGCCAGGACCGCCAGGTACATCTCGTGCAGTCCCTCGACGCCGACGTCCGAGAGCTCCATGTCGGGCTGGAGCGCGTAGAACGAGGAGACGATCTCCTCGGGGCGGCGCAGCAGGAAGGTGTGCCGGGTGCCGGCGAGGAACTCCCGGTCGGCGAGGACCTCGGTGTAGCGGTGGTCGGTGGTGTCCTTGAAGAACACCGGCCGGTGGCGGGCGAGTCCGGCGATCGCGTCGATCAGCTCGCGCTCGGAGCGGACGGCGGTGCCCTCGACCTCGGTCTCCCCGAAGTCCGCGATGTTGCAGAACGGCTCGTGCAGCGCGGTGATGTCGCCGTGCTGGAGCATCGACCGGAAGAACGCGGTCGAACGTGATCGTGGTGCCGCCCAGAGCGCTGTCGCCGGCATGTCCCCGCCTTCGGGTCGAGATGTCCAAGGGTGACGCGGGGCGCGCCGGTTCCGCCGCTTCGGCGTCCCCGGTGGCCCCGGTGGAACCACTCCACCGCGGCCCGCTCCCGACCCGCTATCGGCCCGCTGCCGGGCCGCTCCCCGGGGCCGGTGGCGGGCGCGTAGCGAACGGATAGCGGAACGGCTGTCGGGAGATTCCCCGGCTTATGCCCGGACGGCTCGGATGCGACCGTCGGGGCGCAGGGTTCCGCCGAGCATGGGAACGGACGACATGAGCGATGTGATGGATCCGCTGACCCGGGCCGGGGCGCCGGGCGAGGAGGGGCCCGGCGGGGGCTCGCCGGAGGGCGGGCCGGACGCGGGGGCCGCGGCCGGGGCGCCGGACGCGGGCGGCCCGGCGCGGCGCGGCTCGCGCGGGTGGCGCAGGCTGCGGGTGACGGCCTGGTGCCTGACGGTGCTGCTGGTGGCGGTGGTGTGCGCGACCGGGCTGGCCGCGACCTGGATGGTGCGGGCCTCGTACCCGCAGGTGGCGGGCGAGCTGTCGGTGGCGGGCCTGCACGGCCGGGTCACGGTGGCGCGGGACGCCTCGGGGGTGCCGCAGATCTACGCGGACGATCCGCACGACCTGTTCCTCGCGCAGGGGTTCGTGCACGCCCAGGACCGGTTCTGGGAGATGGACGTGCGCCGCCACATCACCTCCGGCCGGCTCGCCGAACTGTTCGGCGAGAGCCAGGTGGAGACCGACTCGCTGATCCGCACGATGGGCTGGCGGCGGGTGGCCGAGCGGGAGATCGCGCTGCTGGACCCGCGGTCGCGGGCCAACCTCGACGCCTACGCGGCCGGGGTGAACGCCTACCTCGCCGACCGGCGGGGCGCGGACCTCAGCGTGGAGTACCCGCTGCTGGAGCTGGGCGGCCTGGACTACACCCCGGCCCCCTGGACCCCCGCCGACTCGGTGTCCTGGCTCAAGGCGATGGCGTGGAACCTGAACGCCACCCTGTCGGACCAGGTGCGGCACGCCCTGCTGGCCACCACGCTGACCGACGCCCAGGTCGACTCGCTGTTCCCGACGTACGACTTCTCCCGCTGGCGGCCCATCGTCGAGCCCGGCGACAGCCAGGGCACGGTGCCCGCGGCACCGGCCGGCGCCGGGGCCTCCGCCACCGGCGCGGCGGCCGGCGCGGCCCGTGCCGCGTACGGGCCGATGGCCGGCGCCTCCGACGCCCTGGCCGGCATCGACCAGGTGCTCGGGCCGCGCGGTTCGGGCATCGGCTCCAACTCCTGGGTGGTGGCGGGCAGCCGGACGACGACCGGCAAGCCGCTGCTCGCCAACGATCCGCACCTGTCTCCCTCCCTGCCCGGCGTCTGGTACCAGGGCGGCCTGCACTGCACCACGACCGGCCCGTCCTGCCCGTACGACGTCTCGGGCTTCGGCTTCGCCGGAATGCCCGGCGTCATCGTCGGCCACAACCGGGACATCGGCTGGGGCGTGACGAACCTGGCGCCCGCCGACACCGACCTGTTCGTGGAGCGCGTCACCGGCTCCACCTACCAGTACAAGGGTGCGCAGCGGCCGCTGGAGACCCGCCGGGAGGTCCTGAAGGTCGCGGGCGGCCCCGACCGCACGATCACCGTGCGGTCCACCGTCCACGGCCCCCTCATCTCGGACGCCTTCCCCAAGGCGAAGTGGGTGGCCACCGAGGGCCGCATCCCCGGCGTGGAGCGCACGGGCGGCGCCGAGTACGCGGTGGCCATGCGGTGGAGCGCCCTGGACCCCGGCCGGACCATGGACGCGGTGTTCCGGCTGAACACCGCCGGGGACTGGGACTCCTTCCGGGCCGCGGCGGCCCTGTTCTCCTCCCCCGCGCAGAACCTGGTCTACGCCGACCGCCGGGGCCACATCGGCTACCAGGCGCCCGGCCGGATCCCGGTCCGCGGCAAGGGCGAGGGCCGCTGGCCGGTGCCGGGCTGGACCGGCGAGTACGACTGGCGGGGCTTCGTCCCCTTCGACGCGCTGCCCCGCTCCTTCGACCCGGCGTCCGGCTACATCGTCACCGCGAACAACGCGGCGGCCGGCCCCCAGTACCCGTACAACCTGACCCGCAACTGGGGCGACGGCTACCGCAGCGAGCGGATCGCCCGGCTGATCGAGGGGGCGGGCAAGCTGGACGCCGCCGCCATGCAGCGCATCCAGCTCGACGACCGCAACGAGAACGCGGCCGTCCTCACCCCCCACCTGCTGGCCGTCACCCCCGGCGAGAAGGCCCGCCCCGCCCAGGACCTGCTGCGCGGCTGGGACTTCGGGCAGGGCGCCGACTCGGCACCGGCCGCGTACTTCAACGCGGTCTGGAGCAACCTGCTGAAGCTGACGTTCTACGACGAGCTCGACGGCAACAGGGCCCAGCTGCACGTCGACGGCGGCGGCCTCTGGTACGACATCGTCCGCGAGCTGCTGACCGCGCCGGACGACCCCTGGTGGCGCAACAGCCGGGACCCGCGCGGCCTGCGCACCCGCGACGACGTGCTGCGGGCCGCCATGGACGACGCCGCGAAGGAACTGTCCGGCCGGCTCGGCGCCGACCCGTCCCAGTGGCGCTGGGGCGCCCTGCACACCCTGACCCTGCGCAACGACACCCTGGGCACCGGCGGCCCCGCCCCCGTGCAGTGGCTGCTGAACCACGAGCCGGTGGAGGTCGGCGGCGGCTCGGCCACCGTCGACGCGACCGGCTGGGACGCCTCCCAGGGCTACGAGGTGAACTGGGTGCCCTCGATGCGCATGGTCGTGGACTTCGCCGACTTCGACGCCTCCCGCTGGATCAACCTGACCGGTGCCTCCGGGCACGCCTTCCACGACACCTACGCCGACCAGACGGAACTGTGGCGCAGGGGCGAGACCCTCCCCTGGCCCTCGACCCGGTCCGCGGTCACCGCCGCGACGAAGGACCTCCTGACCCTCCGCCCCGAAGGAGCGTGAGCAGACCCGATGACACTCCTGACCCCCCTCCCCGCCGCCCCGCCGCACCCGGCCCCCCGGCTGTGCACCTGCCGGCCCGGCGCCACCGTGTGGCTGACCGGCCTGCCGAGCGCGGGCAAGACGACGATCGCCGAGGAGCTGGCCGGGCGGCTGCGCCGCGAGCACCGACGGGTGGAGGTCCTCGACGGGGACCGGATCCGTACGTTCCTCTCCGCCGGCCTCGGCTTCTCCCGGGACGACCGCGACACCAACGTACGGCGGATCGGGATGGTCGCCGAGGTGCTGGCCCGCAACGGGGTGCTGGTCCTCGTCCCGGTGATCGCCCCGTTCGCGGACAGCCGCGAGGCCGTCCGCGCCCGGCACTCCGCCACCGCCACCCCCTATCTGGAGGTGCACGTGGCCACCCCGGTGGAGGTCTGCTCCGTCCGGGACGTCAAGGGCCTGTACGCCCGGCAGGCGGCGGGCGAGATCTCCGGACTGACCGGCGTCGACGACCCGTACGAGGCACCCCAGGCACCCGACCTGCGCATCGAGTCGCACACCCAGACCGTGCGCGAATCGGCCTCGGCCCTGCACGCACTGCTCACCGAGAGGGGCCTCGCATGACGGCGACCGTACGGGCCGCGGAGGCGGCCGGCTCGCTCTTCGCACTCAGCCACCTCGACTCCCTGGAGTCGGAGGCCGTGCACATCTTCCGCGAGGTCGCGGGTGAGTTCGAACGACCGGTGATCCTCTTCTCCGGCGGCAAGGACTCCATCGTCATGCTCCACCTGGCGCTGAAAGCCTTCGCCCCCGCGCCGGTCCCCTTCACCCTCCTGCACGTCGACACCGGCCACAACTTCCCCGAAGTCCTCGCCTACCGCGACCGCGTGGTCGCCGAGCACGGACTGCGCCTGCACGTCGCCTCCGTCCAGGACTACATCGACGCCGGGAAACTCCGCGAACGCCCCGACGGCACCCGCAACCCCCTCCAGACCGTCCCCCTCACCGAAGCCATCCAGCACCACCGCTTCGACGCCGTCTTCGGCGGCGGACGCCGCGACGAGGAAAAAGCCCGCGCCAAGGAACGCGTCTTCTCCCTGCGCGACGAGTTCTCCCAGTGGGACCCCCGCCGCCAGCGCCCCGAACTCTGGCAGCTCTACAACGGCCGCCACGCCCCCGGCGAACACGTCCGCGTCTTCCCCCTCTCCAACTGGACCGAACTCGACGTCTGGCAGTACATCCAGCGCGAAGCCATCGACCTCCCCGCGATCTACTACGCCCACCACCGCGAGGTCTTCGCCCGCAACGGCATGTGGCTGACCGCCGGCGACTGGGGCGGCCCGAAGGAGCCGGAGACGGTCGAGACGCGGCTGATCCGCTACCGCACCGTCGGTGACATGTCCTGCACCGGCGCCGTCGACTCCGACGCCGTCACCATCGACCAGGTCATCACCGAGGTCGCCGCCTCCCGGCTCACCGAGCGGGGCGCGACCCGCGCCGACGACAAGATGTCCGAGGCCGCGATGGAAGACCGCAAGCGCGAAGGGTACTTCTAGCCGTGAACCCCACCCAGACCCCCCTCGCCGCCGGTACCTCGCTGCTGCGCTTCGCGACCGCGGGCTCCGTCGACGACGGCAAGTCCACCCTGGTCGGGCGGCTGCTCTACGACTCCAAGTCGGTGCTGGCCGACCAGTTGGAGGCCGTCGAGCAGGTCTCGCGCGGCCGGGGCCAGGAGGCGCCGGACCTGGCGCTGCTCACCGACGGGCTGCGGGCCGAGCGCGAGCAGGGCATCACCATCGATGTGGCGTACCGCTACTTCGCCACCCCGCGCCGCCGCTTCATCCTCGCCGACACCCCCGGCCACGTGCAGTACACCCGCAACATGGTCACCGGCGCCTCCACCGCCGAACTGGCCGTGGTCCTCGTCGACGCCCGCAACGGCGTCGTCGAACAGACCCGCCGGCACACGGCGGTCGCCGCCCTGCTGCGCGTCCCGCACGTGGTACTCGCGGTGAACAAGATGGACCTGGTCGGCTACGACGAGTCCGTCTTCGCCGCCATCGCGGCCGAGTTCGCCGACTACGCCCGCGGCCTGGGCGTCCCCGAGGTCACCGCCGTCCCGGTCTCGGCGCTCGCCGGGGACAACGTGGTGGAGCCGTCCGCGCACATGGACTGGTACGGCGGCCCGACCGTCCTGGAGCACCTGGAGACCGTCTCCGTGGACCACGACCCGCAGGGCGATCCGGCCCGGCTCCCGGTGCAGTACGTCATCCGGCCGCAGACCGCCGAGCACCCCGACTACCGCGGCTACGCGGGTCAGATCGCCTCCGGCATGCTGCGCGTCGGCGCCCCGGTGACGGTGCTGCCGTCCCGGGTGACCACCACCATCGAGGCCATCGACACCCTCGACGGCCCCGCCGAGACGGCGTGGGCGCCGCAGTCGGTGACGGTGCGGCTGGCCCACGACGTCGACGTCTCCCGGGGCGACATGATCGCCCCGGCGGACGGGCCGCCGCCGGTGACCCGCGACCTCACGGCCACCGTCTGCCACGTCGCGGACCGGCCGCTGCGGGTCGGCGACCGGGTGCTGGTCAAGCACACCACCCGGACCGTCAAGGCGGTCGTGAAGGAGATCCCGTCCCGGCTGGCGCTGGACGATCCGGCGCGCCGCACGGCCGTCGAGGAGCTGCGGGCCAACGACATCGGCCAGGTCGTGGTCCGCACCGCCGAGCCGCTCGCCCTCGACCCCTACGCGCGCTCCCGCCGCACCGGATCGTTCCTGCTCATCGACCCGGACGACGGGACCACGCTGACGGCGTGCATGGCTACGGAGCCGCTCTCCTGACGTCCGCGCCGGCGCCGAGGGCGCCGTGGACCAGGGCGCAGAGCAGCTCCTCGGCACCCTGGAGGTAGAAGTGCCCCCCGGGAAGGACCCGGGTCGTGAACTTCCCCGTGGTCAGCTCGCCCCAGGTCTCCAGCCGTCCGGGCGGGCAGCCGGTGTCCCGGTCGCCGCCGAGCGCGGTGACCGGGACACCGGTGCGTGCGGGGTCGCGGACCGGCAGGTAGCCGGTCAGCAGCCGGAAGTCGGCGCGCAGCGAGGGCAGCAGCAGCTCCCGCAGCTCGGGGATCTCGTACACCTCGGGATCGGCGCCGCCCTGGCGCCGGGTGTAGGCGACCAGCGAGTCGTCGTCGAGTCCGGGCAGGTCGTCGCGGTCGCGGTGCGGCGCGGCCGTCCCCGACACGAACAGGTGCACGGGGGTGGCGTGCGGGGCGGTGCGGGCGAGCCGGAGCACGGTCTCGTAGGCCACGAGCGCGCCCATGCTGTGGCCGAAGACGACGGTCGGCAGCGCGGGCAGCGCCGCGAGGGCCCCGGCGACGGCCCCGGCGGTCTCCTCCATCGTCTCGCTGCACCGCTCGGCCAGCCGCTCCTGGCGGCCGGGGTACTGCACGGCGATCAGTTCGACGCCGGACGGGACGTGCCGGGCCCAGCCCTGGTAGGCGCCGGCCGCGCCACCGGCGTGCGGGAGGCAGACGACGCGGGCGCGGGAGGGCCCCGGGGCCGGGGCGCCCGGGACGGCGAGGCGCCTGAGCCAGCGGGAGGCGCCGTCACCGGCCGGTGTGGCGTACGCGGTCACCCGAGCTCCCCGCGCTCCACGCAGAACTCGTTGCCCTCGGGGTCTCCCAACACTCCATAGTTCATGTTCTGGAGTGTAGCCATGGTGGCATCGGTGCTGGTCAGGGACGCTGTGGAGACCGAAACCCCCTCTTCGGTCCCTACAGGGAGCGTGACCAACGAACCTCGAAACCCCCTCGCGGGCACGGTCTACGAAACGCGGACCCTCCGGGGTGTGCGGTGCGTACGCCTGTCCGTTCTGACTGACGAGACCACCAGCCCCGAGCGGCAGCGCGAGGCCGACGACCGCGTTGCGGCAGAACTCAACATCGACTTCGGGTCCGGTGACGCGCTCCGCGAGGCCGTAGACCTTGACGTGAGCGCGTCTACGTTCGGACCGTTCGAGCGCCCGGAACTCGGCGGATGGCTCAACCGGCCCGACGAGTACGACGCGCTTGTCTGGTGGCGCTTTGACCGCGCCATCCGGTCCATGGCGCACATGCACGAGTTGGCGAAGTGGGCACGCGAGCACCGGAAAATGCTGGTGTTCGCCGAGGGCATCGGCGGGGGCAAGTTGGTCTTTGACTTCCGGAACCCCATGGACCCCATGGCCGAGTTCCAAATGATGATGCTCGCCTTTGCGGCACAGGTGGAGTCGCAGAGCATCAAGGACCGCGTTACCGGGGCCATGGCAGCCATCCGCCGGATGCCGCTCCGGTGGCGCGGCGGTAAGCCCTCGTACGGCTACATGTCCGCCCCCATGCCCAAGGAACACGGCGGTATCGGGTGGACGCTGGTTCCGGACCCCGACGCGGTGGCGATCATTGAACGGATCGTCCGCGAGCTGTTGGAAGGCAAGACCGTTTCGGCTATCGCTGCGGGGCTCAACGCAGACTCCATCCCGAGCCCGCGCGACCACTGGGCGTTGAAGAAGAAGCGCGAGACCGGCGGGAAGACCGGCGGGGCCAAGGGGGCGCACGTCGTCCGCGACGTGTTCAAATGGGCTCCCGCCGTCATCACGCGGATGCTGCGGAACCCGGCGCTGCTCGGCTGGAAGATGCACAAGGGCAAGCCCGTGCGCGACGCCGAGGGCAACCCGATCATGTCGACGGAAACGCCCATCCTCACCCGCGAGGAGTTCGACCGCATCGGCGCGGTTCTCGACTCCCGCAGCATCGACAACACGGACCGCCGGGACACGGACGCGCTGCTGTTGCGCGTGGTCCACTGCGACTCTTGCGGGGGCCGTATGTACCTCAGCAAGCAAGAGGGCAAGCACGGTAACTACAAGTGCAACTTCCACGCCCGGGGCGTGGAGTGCACCGCCCCCGCACACGTTCGCGCGGACTGGGTGGACGACTACGTGACCGCCGAGTTCCTGCGGGTGGCCGGACCGGTCCAGACGACTCATGTTGTCGAGATTCCCGGGTACGACCCCGGGCCGGAGCTGCGCGCGACCGTGGCCGAGTTCGAGGAACACCAGCGGCAGGAAGGGCGCCAGAAGTCGCAGCACGCCGCGCGAGCGTGGCAGGAACGCGCGGACGCGCTCGACAACCGCATAGCCGAGCTGGAGTCCCGGGAGAAGCGCGAGCCTCAGCGCGTCGTCACACCGACCGGCCGGACGTTCGCCGACGAGTGGGCGGAGAAGGACACGGCGGGCCGGCGAGCGCTGCTCATCGAAGCGGGCGTGCGGCTGGACGTGCAGCGGGGCACCCGTGGCGGATGGCGGAAGCTGGACGTACGGCGGGTCACGTTCACCATGTCCGGGGAGCTGGACCCCGCAGTGGACGAACTCGGCGGGACCGCGACAGCCCTTGAGTCAGAGGTGCGCGGCGACTCCCCGACCGAGGGCGTCTCCGTACGGCTGGCCGAGCCCGTCCGGGAACTGGTCGCCGCATAGCCGCACGCACCCGCTACAGCCCTCAAGAGCCCCGGACGGTCTGCGTCCCGCCGGGGTTCTGGCATACCCGCAGGCGGGCATACGCAGCTTCGCAGGCCGGCTCGCCCTCGGCGGATCACTGGGCAGCGGGAGGCGAAAAGGTGTTGAGGGTGTCGAACTTCGACTGTTTTTGGGGAAGCCAAGAAAAACCTAGAGAGAAGAGAAACCGGGGTCTCCGTCGTCACCCTCAACACCCCTTCCCTGCTCTCCGTCCGCCGTTTGGCGGGTGCCGACGATCCCGGGCAACTGAAATGTTGCACACATCACACGTGGTGTCCAATTCGTCCGACCTGAATAGTTTTGCGGACCATCCTCGGTCCCTACTGTCTGTAGATCAGGAAGCGGCCCGCCTTCGCGGAACAAGCGGGTAGCTTCCGCCCTCCGCAACCACCGGGAGCACCGCTACGGCCGCTTTCCCTGAACCAGTGAGGAACGATGGACACCACACGCCACATTGAGGTCTGCGCACTGCTGCGACGCGCTGAGAGCGCCGCACAGGACGCCCTGAACGGCGACCAGGCCGCCGCACGAACCACACTCGCACTCGTCACCGACGCACGGCAGCGAGCCGAGGACACGGGGCCCGGTACGTGCGCGCACCCGAACTGCTCCAACGAACTGCACTACGTAGGGCGGGGCCGCCGTCCGCTGTACTGCTCGGCGGACTGCCGCACGGACGTCTACCAGGCAACGCAGATGGCCGCGCGTGCGCTAATCGCGTAACACGCTTCATTCGCCCACAATCTCACAACTCCACCCACGAACCCCTGACGTGCCAAAACGCAGGGGGTTTTTCATGCCCAGAGACAAGGACAAGACATGAGCAATCCTCTTAACGGAGTCGCTTTTCTGGACGGCTTCGCAGACAACGACCGGAACCGCGCTATGGATTTCAAGCGGAACGAGCATATGGAAAGGCTCGCCGCCCTGCGCGACTCGCAGCCCGACGCGTACGACCGGATCAGCCCCACAATCCGAATGGGCCTCGGGTACTACGAGAACGACAAGAAGAATGCCATTGCCCACGGTGTCGATGTGAACAAGGGGAACAACTGATATGACTACCAACGAAATCCAGAAGGCCGCTGAGCGCGTAGCCAAGCTCCGCGCACAGGCGGAAAAGCTGTCCGCCCCGCTCGCTGACGCACAGGCCGAGTTGGCATCGGCGCAGGAAGCCGAAGCGACTCGCAGGGCCGAGCGCGGAGAAATTTACGACCGCGACTTTTCCCGCAACTATTCGGACCGCGCCAGGGAAGCTGCAAGCTCCGGCGACGGTGCCCGAGACCGCTTTTACGAACTCCTGGCAGAGGAACCCTGGTTCGCCGCCTATGTCGAGTTTCGTGCAGCCCGTCACAAGCGCAGGCACGTTCTCGATGAGGCGCAGCGAGCACAGCGGGCCTTGCAGGAAGTCGTGACCGTTCCAGAACAGCGCTACTACCCCGTTGCCATTCTCAACGACATTGAGAGCCACGCCGAAAAGATCGCTGCACAGAAGGCAGCAGAGTTCGCCGAAGAACTCCGGAAGACACGGGATGATTTCCTGGACAGCAAGGACTGATGATGGCGGTTGACGCACTCGACCCCGGGCCGAACGGGGATTACCCGCACTTCCCCCGAGATGCGGAAGGGCGGCCCGCGTGGGCCGATACGGCAACGGACGCTGAGACCGTGATGCCGAGGGGAGTTCAGCGAATGCGGCACGCGGGCCGGCTCACGGTTATCGACCTCACACCACGCCATCCGGACGGCACTCCGATAGACCCCCCGGTGATCCCTCCGAACGGCCCCCATGCCGCGTAAGCCCCGCACCCCTTGCCCGATACCCGGATGCCCCGAGTTGACGGCAGGGGGCCGCTGCAAGGAACACCAGCGACAGGCCAACAAGGAACGCGCCTCGCGTGGTGGTGCTGTCTACACCACGCAATGGCAGCGCACGCGGCGGGCATATCTGTATGCCAATCCGTGGTGTGTGCTGTGCGGCAAGTCCGCGAATGTGGCTGACCATTTCCCGCTTAGCCGACGCGAGTTGATAGCACACGGCGAGGCGAACCCGGACGCGTGGAAGCATCTTCGGCCGCTCTGCTCGACGTGCCATAACCGAGAGACAGCACGAAATCAACCAGGTGGTTTCGCTGCCGAAGCGCGTTCACGCCGCGAAGCGACCGAGCGCCCGCCGTACTGACCAGGGGGTGACTCCCGACCCCGCTGATTCCTGAGCGGCAGGGAGGCAAAAAGCTAGCGCCGCAGCTACCGCCGTTTGCGCGGAGCCATCGCCCCTAGCTCAACCAAGCCCCGCCCTACTCCCGTACGTCCGGGGTGGGGCGGGGCTTCCGCTTTCTCGGCCGAGGGACCGTCATGCCGCCTTGCGCTTCGCCACCTCATGAGTGCGCTCGCGAAGATCGCGGACCACGGATGAGGTTCGCGGCATGATCAGGTTCCGCAACGTGTCGAAGTGCTCGTCTCCCCGGGCGGTCGACAGAACTTCGTAGTCATCGAGGAATCGTCCCCATGTCACACAGGATTCCTCGACATGGCCGTACTCGAACTGCCTCTGTGCGAGTACGGCACGTGCGTGCATTCTTCCCTGTCGTTCCGAAGGAGACATGACGCGAATGGACGAACGGAGGGATGAGATCGAGGCTGCCAGGTTCCGTGACTCGTAGTGCACATGCGACACGTGGAACAGGAACGCGGCCTGGTCGTACCCGCCGACGGCATCGCGTCGGGAGTCTGCCTGGGAGAGGGCCCTTTCCGCTTCGTTGAGCCTGGTGACCGCCCCCCGGTGGTCACCGACCATGGCGGAAGCGTGGGCTTGTTGCCCGCGCAGGAAGGCGACGAGCCGGGGGCCTGCCTGGGGTGCCGCTTCGGCGGCGGAGTCGGCGTACTCCAACGCCTTCCGCCCGTATCGGAGATGGGAGGCTTGCAGGCTCATCCCGCGCAGAGTCCGGCAGTAGGTGAGCTTGTCGCCGGACTCCCTGGCCAGATCGAGCGCGTGCAGGTAGTAGGTCTGCCCCAAACCGTGCGCCCGTTCGTACATGGCCATCCACCCCGTGAGGTAGGTGAGGTCCGAAGCGGCGGACAGCATGTCGCGGTGAACAGCGGCCGTGGCATCGGCGCGCAGGTAGCCCGCTACCGTGTTCACGAGGAACGCCGCAGCCATCGGCCGCGCGTGGCCTCCCCCCAGGTCGTCCAGGATGTCCGCCACCTTGTCCGTCATGCGGCGGACGGTCTCGACCTCACCCCGTCCGATACGTCCGGTCGGGCGAGCGAGGCGGTCCCGGTCGTCGGCGTGTGCCTGGGATACCAGGGCAGAGAAGGCCGGAACGGTGAGCGCGGCGGAGTACAACCCTGCCGTTAAGAGCTTGCGGCGGGACGGGTCCATGTCTTCCTTCCCGAGGTTGATCAGGGATTCCACAGTGTCGCGCCGAGACCCGCCCGGATCACTCGCCGGCCGTTCCCATCCTGCTTCCGCGTAGGTCACCGGTCGCCCCAACCGACGTTCCAGAACAGCAATGATCACTGCTCTGACCTGAGGTTTCGGCTGCGATCCCTGTTTCCACTGAGAGACGGAGGGCTGGCGGTAGTTTAACTCCAGCCCCACTTCCAGGCCCAAGCGGTTCACGGCGTGCGCGAACTTCGTCTCCGAGTATTTCGCCTGTTCAAGGAGGGTGCAGAACCCTTGATTACGCCGTGCTTCGGAAGCTCCCGGCATGCCAACCCCTAGAGCGCTTATGAGTCTTATGTTTTGGCCTCCCCACAACGGTACCGGCCCATGCGTCCCTCGCGGTTAGCTCGACGTACACAAGCGAACCGCAGAGGCGGGAACAGTTCGTTCCCGGAGGAGGTGAAGCATGGATTCAGACAAGTGGTCTCCCGCCGTTCAGCGTTACGCGGTGGACGCCAGTGACGACGAACCGAGGCTCGGCAAGGTGACCCGCTGCACCGAGGAGGGGGTGTTTCTGCTCCCTCCGGGTGGTGGTCGGGAGTGGGAGGCGGTGCCCGAGAAGGTGCGGCAGCCCACCGCCGACGAGTGGGCGCGCATCCGCACCCTCACCACACCCGTGCCGAGGGCAGCCCCGTGATTGGGCTGGGACAGTGGGAGTTCGGGTACGTCCTGCACCGGATTCAGCCGGACCCCGCGACCTCCCCGTCCGCCACGGCCGACTGCCTGACCGAGGGGTGCGAGTGGACGTCCGCCACGCACGCGGACGCTGACGCCGTTAACGCCGAGTGCCTTCGCCACACCGGTCTGAACCCGCAGCACGACAGGTTCGGCCGCGCGTTCGCGGACGTCGCGGTCGTGCACCGAATGGACCCCGTGTGAGGGGTACGGGCCGGCTCCGCTCCGCCACATGGGCCGCCCTCGGCCTGCTGCTCGTCTCCCGCTGAACCCCGCTCTCCCCGCCCCTGCGGTCCCGTCCTGGCAGGGAGAGCGGCCCCACCCCCGAAAGTGAGAAGCCATGTCGCGCCGCGTGTCGGCAGTCCCTTTCCTGGCCCCCGACGGCGACGACGACCTGTTACGTCTGCCGGCGCAGGACATCCGCGTAGGCGACACCGTCCGCGTCGCGGGTGCATGGCGCGTCGCGGGCGCGGTCCTCCGCCGTACCGGCGCTTCGCACGTCTGGATACACGTGGACTGGCAGAGGCCCGCCGGGTCCCGGACCGTCTTCCACAGCCACACCGCCGTGTCGCTCAGGCCCGGCATGGGGCCCGTCGTCGAAGAGGCCAGGCGCGTCCCCGTCTTCACCTACAGCACGGAAGGGGAGGTGTGGGCATGAGCGGAGAAGCGCGCCCCCTCGCCTACCGGGCGGAGATCAGGGCGGAAGGACTGGTGGCGGGTACCGGTTGCAGCGCGCCGTGGCTGCTCGGCTGCTACCAGACGCTCTCACCGGTACTCGCCCTGCGGTGGCTGCAAAACGAGGTCGTGCGGCTCGCGTCCCGCCTCGACCCGGACCCGGCACAGTCGCCGTGGGCGCCGCCGACCACGCTCCGGGAAGCCGCACCCGCCCCCGACGCCCCCGCCGAACTGCGCGTGTGGGCAACGGACCCAAAGGAGCGGCGCGCGGCATGGGAGCGGGTCCGGGCCGATGAGCCTTTCTTTACGGTCGTGCCTGACGTGGACTGCGTCTATGGCCTGAGCGTCTGGCCGCTGTGGCACTCCGCCGAACTGGAGCCCCCGGCCCCGCCACGCCACATCTCGCTGCGGGGCCGGTTCCTCGCCGACCACTGACTCCCGCCCCCGCCGCAAGGGCCCCGGACAGGACCGTACGGGGCACGCGATTCGCTCTGTGGCAGGGGCGGGGCACCGCTCCTGCATCCGGGGGACTTCCCGGGGCTGCCGGTACCCATCACGGCCGGCAGCCCGACGGATGCGGGTTCCGGTTCCGTGTGACGGCGGAACCGTGCACCACCCCCGAGCCCGACCGGGCCGGGACCGACACAGAAGAAGGGAGGGACCCCGTGTCCGAACTCACCGAGCCGACCGAGGACCCGACGACCAGCACCAGCGACACCGAGCCGGCGCCCGAGCCGACCGACGACGGCCAGGCCGACGTCGACCAGGCCGCGCGCCTGCTGCTGGCCGCGTAGCGCTCCCAAGCCCCCGTTCCGGCCGGTCTCATCCCTGCCAGGCTGCCCGGCCGGAACGGGTCACCCCGACGAGAAAGGCACCGCGCATGAGTACAGACGTACATGCACTGCTCTCCCCGGCAGGGTTCGGGGGTGTCGTCGCCACAGTGACCGACAACAACCCCGGCATGGCCGAGGGTACGGCCGAGCGGATCGTGGTGGAAGCGCTCAAGTTCGTGTCCGCCGCCGTCGCCTTCCCCACCGCCAGGATCGTCCCCTCCAAGGTGGTGGACGAGGGATGGCACGCCCTCATCCTGCACACCGCCCTGTACGCCGAACTGTGCAAGAAGCTCGGTCGGTTCGTGCACCACTACCCGGAGCGCCCCGACCCCGAGCGGTACGACCCGCACGTCATCACGCGCACGCTGGCGACCATCGAGCAGGCGGGCCACACGCCCGACGAGGAGCTGTGGACCAGCCCCGCCCAGTCCTTGGTCCCGGTGGGGGCGTCCTGCCAGCACACGCCCCCCGGCGGCTGCGGGCCGATCAACCCCGGCAACTGCGCGTCGCACTGCAACAACGGGTCCGGCAGCGGCGAAGAATAGGCCGTCC
Organism: Streptomyces termitum; assembly: GCF_014650175.1. GTDB lineage: Bacteria > Actinomycetota > Actinomycetes > Streptomycetales > Streptomycetaceae > Streptomyces > Streptomyces termitum. The sequence goes on along the minus strand of NZ_BMUL01000004.1, from coordinate 62,982 downwards.
GCCCCCTGATGAAAGGAAGCGCGTGAACGCGAACCAGGCACGAGAAGTAGCCGCTGTGCTGCGGGAGTTCGGCATCCCCGGGACCGTCGCCCCTGTCGACCCGGACAACGCGGCGGGACGGTGGAAGGTGTACGACACCGCCGACCCGGCCACGCGTACCGACATCACCGCTGACGCACTGGCAGCCCTCGCCGCAGCGGTCCGCGCCTCCGGCATCCACCCGGGCGAGCGGGGGAAGGGACAGGGGCCGACGAGGGGGTTCATCGTCCCCCCGACCGACGACTGACCCCGCTCGGCCGGCGAACTCCCACTCACCCGAGAGGAGAGGACACCGTGCACCACAGACCCGATGAAGACAGCGGCGACAGGCGGAACAACCAGCCCGAGCCGCAGGGGCCGCCGAAGGTCCCCGCTCCGAAGTAGGACCCCGGCACGGCGGGACACCTGTTCGTTCCGCCGTGCCGGACTTCCCAGCTCCCCGCCCTCACGGGCGGGGCGTGCAGTCCTGCGAGTGATGAGCCGCCCGAGCGACCACGGGCGGTGGACACCCCGCGCGGCCCCGCCCTGACACCGGGCGCTGCGTAGCGCCGCCCGCGCCTCCCCCAACGCCCGGCGGCGAGGACCGCACACGGGGCCCGCCTGTCTGACCGGACCGGGCGGGCCCCGTTGTTCCCTCCCCGAAAGGCGCCCCGTGCCCACACGTACCGGGTCCGCCTCACCACCTACGGAGAACCCCATGAAGGTATGCCGCGTCGAGCGCCGACTCCCCTACGCGGCTCTGCTGTGCACCCTGCACGCCGCCGGAGCGACGGAGGACGAGTACCCGCCGCGCCACGAGGCCGCGAGCCGGTGCGAACTGAGCCGGGAGCACGACGGCCCGCACATCGCACACCTGTACTCCCGGGGAACAGACCCGGAACTGTGGGCGCAGTGGGAGGGCGAGGACGACGAGATCCGGTTCGTCCACCACCTTCCGTGCGTGGAGCCGAGCCCGCACGCGGACCCCATCCACCGATGGGCATGCACCCTTCCCGCAGACCACGACGGCGGGCACTCCTGGGAAGCCGAGGGCTACGACATCGGTCCCGACGAGGGTCCTCTCTACGTGCCCTGACCCCTGAGGACGAGCAAAACGCCCCGTTCGGCCAAGTGCCGGGCGGGGCTCTGTCGTTGGTGCTGACCTGCGAGTACTCTTAGAACTGGTAGTCAGAAGTGTTGGGGTCCGCGAGGACGGTCCAGCCGCTGCCGTCGGGGCGGACGCGGTCGGCGACCAGGGTGGCGCCGAGGGACGTCGCGCGGGCCACCTCCTCGTCGCGGGTGCGGCCGTGCGGGGTGAGGTCGAGGTGGACGCGGTTCTTCGCGCTCTTGCCCTCGGGGACCCGTACGAAGAGCAGCGTCGGGCCGCCCGCCGGGTCCGCCAGCACCGCCTCGGGGTCGCCCGGCTTGTCGTCGTCGGCCAGCGGGCGGCCCAGCAGGGCGCTCCAGAACAGGCCCAGGTCGTAGGGATCGCCGGTGCAGTCGAAGGTGAGGGTGCGGATGCTCGGGTACATCGTGGTTCTCCGTGGGCGGTTGGGGACGGTGACCGGCCGGACGGCGGTGCCGCCCGGCCGGAACTCAGGATGCCCCGACGAGGGCCCGCTCGGTGGGGCGGGTGCGGGTGCGGGGCCGGGCGACCAGGGTGTTGCGGCCGATCATGTTGGCGATCTCCGCCCGTGACGAGATCTCCAGCTTGGCGAAGATGCGGCCGAGATGGGTCTCCACCGTCTTGTGGCTGACCCCGAGGGTGCGGGCGATCTGCCGGTTCGTGCAGCCCTGGCTGACCAGTTGGGAGATCTCGTACTCCCGCTGGCTGAGCATGTGCGCCTCCTCGGCCGGGGCCCGCACCGAGGCGGCCTCCTCGGTGGCGGCGGCGACCTCGCGGGCGAGCCGGGCCGCCCCGCAGGCGGCGGCCGCGTGGCCGGCCGCCGTCAGGTGGCGGGCGGCCTGCTCGGTCTCGCCGAGCCGCAGCCGGGCGCGGGCCAGCGCCAGCCGGGCCCGCCCCTCGTCGGCGGCGTGCCCGCGGGCGGCGGCGGAGACCAGGGCCTCCTCGGCCGCGGCGAGCGCCTCGGCGGGCCCGTCGGCGACGGTGGCGGCCAGCAGCAGCGCCCGGGCGCGCGGCCCGGCGAGCCCGGTGCGCGCGGCGAGCGCGCGGGCCTGGCCTGCGGCGGCGCGGGCCGCGTCGGTACGGCCCACCGCGCGCCGGGCCCCGCACAGGATCTCGGCGAGCGCGAGCCGTCCGGCGGCGTCCAGCGGCGCGGTCGCCGGGTCGGCCAGCGGCGCCCCGGCGAGGGTCTCCAGGCTGCCGAGGGCGTCCCCGGCGGCGAGTTCGGCGGCGGCCAGCGCGAGCCGGGAGCGGTACCAGGAGAAGCCGTCGGCGGCGGCCAGCGCGCAGGCGGCGCGGGCGACCGCCACGGCCGTCTCCGGGGCGTGGACCTCCAGGGCGACCCGGGCGCGCACGCACAGGGCCAGCGCGCGCGGCTCCTGACCACCCGCCAGTTCGGAGCAGCGCACGGCCTCTTCGGCGCGGGCGGCGGCCTGCGGGAAGCGGCCCTGGCGCAGCAGCAGGGCGGCCAGTCCGGCGGCGAGCGCGGTGGCGGCCGGCCACTGGCCGGTGGCGCGGGCGGTGTCGAGGCCCCGGGTGAAGTGCCGGGCGGCGGGCCCGTACCGCTCCAGTCCGGTCTCCAGCCGGGCCAGGTGGTCGAGGGCGTCGAGGCGCAGGGCGACGGCGTGGTCGGGGAGGGCGTCGGCGGCCCCGGCCGCGTCGCGGGCGTCGCGCAGGGCTTCGGAGACCTCTCCGGCGGCCAGCCGCAGGGTGCCCCGGACGGCGAGGGCGTGTGCGTGGAGCGCTCCACCGGCGCCGTGCGCGGCGGCGGCGCGGACGGCCTCCTCCGCCCAGGCGGCGGCCCGCTCCGCGTGGTCAGGGCCGGCCGTGGCCGCGAGGGCGGTCCGCAGTGCGGCGGTCCGCAGCGGGTCGGGGCCGCCGGGGGCCGGGCGCGCGGTGAGCTCGTCGAGGGCCGCGCGGCGGATCTCTCGGGCCATCGGCAGGTCCCCGGCGAGTTCGGCGAGGCGGGCGCGCGGTTCGGCGGTGTCCGCCGCTCCGGCGCCCCGTTCGGCGGCGTCGAGGAGCTGCTCGCGGGCGGCGAGGGCGGTGCCCGCCAGGTCGGCGCGGCCGCAGCGGAGGGCGGCGTCGGCCGCCGAGGCGAGCAGCTCCCGGCGGCGGGCCCGGTGGGCGGGGGCGGCGGGCAGCAGCCGGGCGGCGGCGGTGTACCAGCCGGCCGCCGAGGCCGGGTCGGAGGCGAGCGCCTGGCGGGCGGCGGCGGCGAGTTCGGCCGCGCCGTCCTCGTCCCCGGGCCGGCAGGACTGCTCGGCGTGGCGGGCGCCGCGCGGCGCGGGGCGGCCGAGCTCCCGGTGGTGCGTACGGGCGCGGCGGTGGGCGGCGAGGCGCCAGCCGCCGGGGACGGCGCTGTGCACGAGGTGGCCCAGCAGGGGGTGGCGGAACTCGACGTGGCCGGGGAGCGCGCAGGCGCGCAGCACGTCCGCGGCGAGGAGTTCGTCGACGGCGGCGAGGACGGCGGCGCGGTCGAGTCCGGCGACGGCGGCGAGCGCGTCGGGCTCGGCGGGCTCGCCGAGGACGGCGGCGGCGTGCGCGACCAGACGGGCCCGCGGGCCGAGGGCGTCGACCTCGGCGAGGAGGGGGGCGGCGGCGCGGGCCGGGTAGGAGGTGCTGCCGGGGGCGTCGCCGGGGCAGGTCCCGGGGCCCGCGCAGGCGGCGGCGAGCAGGGCGAGCAGCCGGGGGACACCGGCGCCGTCCCGGTGCAGGGCGGCCCGGTGGCGGGCGCACAGCCCGGCCCCGGCGAACTCCTCGGCCCCGGCCCGGTCCAGGGGGGCCAGGTCGAGGTGCTCGGTGGTACGGCCCGGGTGCGGCGCGGTCAGCGCGGCGAGCAGTCCGGGCGGGCACTGGCGCGGCCGGTAGCCGAGGACGATCAGGGTGCCGTCCCCGGGCGCCTCAAGCAGCCCGGCCAGCGCCCGCCGCGCCGCCCCGTCGCACCGGTGCACGTCGTCGACGATCACGACGACGGGCGCGGCGGACGCGGCGCGGGCGGGCGGGAGGGCGGCGAGGGTCCGGGGGAGGGCTTCGGGCGTCGTGGTGTGGACGCGGGCGCCCGCCCCGGCCGCCCACGCGGCGATCTCGGCGAGCAGCCGCGTGGTGCCCAGGCCCGGTTCCCCCGCGATGCCGACGAGGGCCGGGCCGTCCGCGAGGGCGGCGAACCGCCCGCGGACGGCCGCGAGTTCCCGCTCGCGGCCGATCAGCGGTCGTGTCGAGCCGGTGGTCACCGAGGCCCCGCTCCGGTGGCGGCCTCGGCGTCCTGCGCCATGGCCCGGCGCAGGCTCAGCGGCCGCATGTCCGTCCAGACCTCGTCCACGTGGGCGACGCACGCCTCCTTCGAGCCGCTGAAGCCGGTGGCGGTCCAGCCCGCCGGGACCTCACGGAGCCGGGGCCAGATCGAGTACTGCTCCTCGCCGTTGATCACGACGTCGTACAGGCCCTCGTCGTCGTCCTGGAACACGGTCCAACCTCCAAGGATCGCTGGTGATCGCTTCGACAAATGCCCGGTCAGCGTCGTGCGGCGGGCCGCGCCACCGCAACGGAGCGCCGATGGAGGGTCCCGAACCCCTCCATCGGAGAAGCCGATCGGGCCATGTCGGAGAGGGTGCGCGGGGCGGCGCCCGGCGGCCGGCTCCGGGCCCATCGCCGGGGCCGATCCCACGCATCGCGAACCCCGCACCGCACTCCCTGGCCGCCCCGGTCCGGCGGCCCGTAGCCTGCCCGCGGCCGCCCCCGGACCAACGGGCGGCCGGGAATGGGGGATTCGCAGATGAACATCGGCCTTCTGGGACCGCTGGAACTCACCCGGGACGGCGCGCCGCGCCCCCTCGGCGGTCCCCGCCAGCAGATCGTCCTCGCGGTGCTCGCCCTGCACGCGAACCGGGTCACGCCGCGGGAACTCCTCGTCGACGCCATCTGGGGGGACGCGCCGCCCGGGACGGCGCGCACCCAGGTCCAGTCGGCGGTCTCCGCGCTGCGCAAGATCTGCGCGCGCGCCGGACGGCCCGACGCGATCGAGACGACCCCGGCGGGCTACCGGCTGCGGACGGCGGACGGGGAGCTGGACGCCGACCGCTTCGCCGGGCTCCTCGCGCGGGCCCGCGCGCACGCCGCCGGGGGCGAGCCCGCCGAGGCCGCGCGGTGCCTGCGCGAGGCGCTCGCCCTGTGGCGGGGGCCGGCCCTGCTGGGCCTGGACAGCGATCCGGTCCGCCGCGGGGCGACCCTGCTCGACGAGCAGCGGCTGACAGCCCTGGAGGAGCTGGCCCGGCTGGACCTCGCGTCGGGCCGGCACGCCGAGATCACGGGCGAGCTGTTCGCGCTGGCGGCGGCCGAGCCGCTGCGCGAGGGGGTGCACGCGAGCCTGATGCTGGCGCTGTACCGGTCGGGCCGCCAGGCGGAGGCGCTGGAGGTGTACCGCGGGCTGCGGGCCGTGTTCGCCGCCGAGCTGGGCATCGAGCCGGGCCGCGCCCTCCAGGAGCTGGAGGCGGCCGTCCTGAACCGGGACCCCTCCCTCGACGCGGCCCCGGCCCCCGCCGCCGCCCGGTCCGGCGACGGGACCGCCGTGGCGCCCGCCGCGCCCACGGGCCCGGTACGGCCCGAGCAACTGCCTTCGGATCTCCCGGACTTCACGGGCCGTGGCGCGTACCTGACCGAGCTCGTGGAGTTCCTCGGCGGCCCGGACGGGAGTCCGGGCGCCGTCGGCGAGCCGGTGCGGATCGCGGGGATCTGCGGGAAGGACGGCATCGGCAAGTCGAGCCTGGCCGTGCACGCGGCGCACCGGCTGCGCGAGCGGTTCCCCGACGGCCGCCTGTACGCCTCGCTGGGCGACGGCGACGGCACGGGCGGCCCCTCCGGGGTGCTGGCCGGGTTCCTGCGCGCCCTCGGCGTGCCCGCGCACGCGGTGCCCGAGGGCCCCGGCGAACGCCGCGCCCTGTACCGGAGCCTGCTGGCGGGGCGGCGGGTGCTGATCGTCCTGGACGACGCGGCCGACGAGGGCGCGGTCCGCGAACTCCTGCCGGGCGACGCCTGCTCGGCGGTCCTCGTCACGGGCCGCTCCCCGCTCACCGGTCTGTCCGGCATCCGGCAGATCCGGCTCGACGTCCTCGACGAGGCGCACTCGGTGGAGCTGCTCACCCGGATCGCGGGCGCCGAGCGGATCGCGGGCCAGCTCCCGGCCGCCCTGGAACTGGCCGAGTTCTGCGGCGGCCTGCCGCTGGCCCTGCGCGTGGTGGGGGCCCGGCTGGCGTGCCGCCCGCACTGGACGCTCGACCGGCTGGTACGGCGCTTCCGCGACGAGGCGGGCCGGCTCGACGAGTTCTCGTACTGCGGGATGGAGCTGCGCTCCCACATCACGCTGGCCTACCGGGCGCTGGACCCGGAGCCGGCCCGGCTGCTGCGCCTGCTGACGCTGCTGGACACGGCGGACTTCCCCGGCTGGACGGCGGCCGTGCTGCTCGGCACCGATCCGGCGGGGGCCGAGGACGCGCTGGAGGAACTGGTCCACTCCCAGCTCCTGGACCTGGTGCCGGACGGCGGCGGCGACGGCCCGGTCACCGGCGCCTGCACCACCGCCCGCTACCGCTTCCACGGCCTGATCCGCGTCTTCGCCCGGGAGCGGCTGCTGGCGACGGAGGACCCGCGGGAGGCCGAGGAGGCGCTGCGGCGCGTCCTGGAGACCTGGCTGTCGCTGGCCGCACGGGCCCACCGGCGCGAGCACGGCGGGGACTTCCTCGTCCCGCGCGGGCCCGCCGCCCGGCACCGCGCCCTGCCCGCCGGCGCGGTGGACGAGGTGCCGGCCTCGCCCGGCCCGTGGTGGGAGCGGGAGCACGACGCGCTGGTGGCGGCGGTACGACGCGCCGCGGCGCACGGTCTGCACGAGACGGCCTGGGACCTCGCGGTGACGTGCGCCGGGCACTTCGAGACCCGCGCGCACACCGAGGACTGGCGCGAGTGCGCCGAACTCGCCCTGGCCGCCTGCGAGAAGGCGGGGAACGTACGGGGCGCCGCCGCGGCGCGCGCGAGCCTGGCCGCCCTGCACCTGTTCCGGCACCGGGCCACCGAGGCGGAAGCGCTGCTGGCCGGGGCCGGGGAGGGCTTCCGGGCGTGCGGGGACCGGCACGGGACGGCCCTCGTGCGGTGGCTCTCCGCGCGGGTCCGCGCCGTGCGCGGCGAGCACGCCGCCGCGGCCGGGGCGCACGCCGCGGCCGCGGCCCTGCTGCGGGAGGCCGGCGACCGGGCGGGCGAGGCGCTCGCCCTGGTCGGGGAGGCCGCCGCGCGGCTGGAGGAGGACGGGCCGGGCGAGGCGCGGGAGTTGCTGACCCGGGCGCTGGGGCTGAGCCGGGAGACGGGCTCGCTGCGCGCCGAGGCGCACACGGTGCGCGGTCTGGGCGCCCTGTACCTGCGCACCGGGGAGGGCGAGCTCGCCGGTCAGGCGTTCAACTGGGCGCTGCGGATGGACCGTGCGGCCCGCGACCGCACCGGCGAGGCGCACGCGCTGCTGGGCCTGGGCCTGACGCACCTGCGCGCGGGCCGTGCCGAGGCGGCCGAGGGGGCGCTGCTCCAGGCCCTGGCACTGGCCCGCCGCACCGGCGACCGGGCGGCGGAGGGGCGGGTCTCGCTCGCCCTGGGCCGGGCGGCCCTGGAGGGCGGCGCGCCCGGCGCGGCCGTCGCCCATCTGACGTCGGCCCGGGAGGTGTTCGGCGGGATCGAGGGCGGCCGGGTGTGGCAGGGCCGGGCGGCCAGCGCGCTGTTCGACGCGTACGCCGCCGACGGCGATCCGGCGGCGGCCCTGGCCGAGGCCGCCGGAGCCGAACGCCTCCTGGCGGCCGATCCGGCCCCGGCCGCGGCCCGCCTGCGCTCGGAACTCGCGGGCAAGCAGCTGCTGGTGCGCGGCACGACGGGCTGAGCCGGTACCGGAGAGGCGGCGCCCGCGTCCGGACGGCCGCCCGATAGCGGGCGGGTAGCGAACGGCGGCACCCTGCGGAAACCGGGCCGGCAGGCCCACCCGCAGAAAGGCCCGCCCATGCCCCGCCCCACCCGGACCGCCCCTCCCAGCCGGACCACCCCAACCGCTCCGGCGCCTCCGACCGCTCCTGCCGACCCCGCCGGCTCCCCGCCTCCCCCGGTCCGGGCCACCGCCGCCCCACCGGTCCCCCCGTACGAGGCGGCGGACGCCGCGCGGGCCGTACGGGCCCTGCTCGTACCGCGCGTCAGCTCGGTGACGGTGCTGGGGACGGGCCCGGCCGTGGGCGCCCACCTCGCGGCGCTGGTGCGCGAGGTGCCCGGCCTCGGCAACGTCACGGTCCACCCGGGCCCGGCCCACTGGCCCGACCCGGAGACCGCCGCCCTCGCCGCCGCCCACGGCACGGTCCTGGCCACGGCGGACTCCCGCGACCGGGCCCTCCTGGGCGCGGACCTGGTCGTCCTGACCACCCCGGCACCCCCGGTGGACCGCACCCTCCTCGCCCCCTCGGCGGTCATCCTCCGGGCCGCACCCTAGGGCCTGTCCGGAAAGTCCCGCCCCCGTACCGGCGAGGGTCCGGTCTCGCCGCGGAGCGGGTCAGTGCGGCGCGAGGCGCGGGGTTCCGGCGTTCGGGCAGGCGGCGCCGGGCGTCGGGGCGCTTCGGAGCCGTGTGACGGGCCGCTGCCTCCGGGCGGTGTCCTGGACGGCGGTCCGGGCGCCCGAGACGATCGCGCGGGCACGTGTCAGCGCGCCGGCCAGGGAGGGGCGTCGCCCGCGGCCCGCGTCCCGGTCGGCCACGAGTCCGGGGCCCGCGCACAGGAGGCCGCACTCGTGGCCGGGTTCCCGCCGCGTCACGCCGCGCGGGGCGCGGACGTCACGCGGATCCGGGAGGTGCGGCCGCCCGGCAGGCCGATCGGATCGGGAACGGCGGCGCCCCGGGAGGGAGAACCGTTCACGCCTCGGCCGCCTGCTTCAGGTCGGCGATGGCCGCGAGGGAAAGACCCATCTCCTCGTGCAGGAATCGCACGATGGTCCAATGGGGCAGCGCGCCCTCGTCGAAGGGGCCGAATTCACGGCAGTACAGGGGTATCCAGCGCAGCGCCTCTTCCAGCGCCCGTTCCCGTCCCGGTTCTTCCTGGTAGTCCTCGTAGGCGATGCTCCGGTGGTGGATGAAGAATTTCCCGGGGAGGCGTTCCTCGCACAATGCGCGGTACTCGCGCGTCTGAAGAATGAGGTAGTGCCATATCTCGTCGATGTCCTGCTCGACCGGGAGGAAGAGCCCGCTGAGCTGTTCCCGGTGGCGCGAGACGAGGTAGAGGTAGCGCAGGCACTCGGTTATCTGGCGCTCCACGAACTCCACGGGGGCGTCCCGTTTCCCGTCCGTGAAATGCCGTACGACCTCCGCGTGCAGCGTCTCCCCGAGAAGGCTTGTCATGTCGCGGGGGGAGAGGGTTCGACCGCTGGTCATGGCGCTCCGGTTCTTGAGGAGGAGGAAGACGGAAAAAGAGAGAGGGGGCCTTTCGGTGGGGTTCAGGCTCCGTCGGCGGTGAGCCAGGCGTACTTCCCGGACCGCCCGATGGGAAGGTGGCTCCGGTGCTCGATTCGGCAGCGCCGGCCGGTCAGTTCTTCGAGCCCCCGCCGCAGCGTCTCCGATTCCCCGGTTCCGACGGGCTCGCCGGTGAACGTCGTGTACAGGAGGGTGGCCTCCTCGCCGCCGTGGACGTCGAGCCGGTGGACGAAGACCGCGTCGGACGCGTCGCCCACGAGGCGGTCGAGATCGCCCTGGGCGACCGGTCCCCGCGGCGTGCCCAGCAATTCCTTCACCCGGCCGCAGAACTGGACGATGCCCTCCGGGTCCGGCTCGCCGTCCGACGTGCGCACGCAGTCCCCCGTCCGGTAGCGGACCAGCGGCATGTAGGGGTTGCGGACGCTGGTCACGACGAGTTCGTGGATCGTGCTTCCGTCGGCCACCGGGAGGAGTTCGACGCTCATCCCGTCGAGGTGCGGCCGGTACCGGCCCTCGCGGTCGCTGAAGTACAGGTAGCCCAGTTCCGTACTGCCGAAGAGGTCGATGACGGGACAGTCGAAGTGCCGGCGCAGGTAGCGCCGTACGTTCACCGGGGTGTACTCGTAGGCGTGGATGATGCTGGCGGGCGGGGGGAAGGCGTCCCGCAGGTTCCAGGCCAGGGCCTTCCGCACCAGATGCGCCAGGTGGTAGCCGGAGCAGTCGAGGTGGTAGAGCCCCTGGGGGTGTTCCCTCCGGGCCTGTTCGATCTCGCCGAGCATGCGCAGCACCTCGTCGCGGTCCCATGTCGCGGGGTCGAGCCGGAGGTTGAGGTAGCAGGTGCGCTCGTCCAGCCGGCGGTCGTCGAGGGTGGGTACGGGGTCGGGCTCGACGCCCCGCCGGGCGGCGTTGACCCTCGCCACGTGCTCCGTCGCGAGCACCGTGGTCAGGGAGACGCGGCGGCAGCCCGACCACCACGTCCCGGCGATGTCGGGGTGGTCGCTCCACAGCTCGTAGTAGGAGCGCAGCAGGAAGTAGGGGGGCCGGATGATCTGCATGCGCGCGTGGTTGGTCCCGGTGGACAGGACGAACTCCGCCTCGCCCGAGGCCAGTGCCGCCGCGAGCCGGGGCGTCATCCAGTTGTCGGGGAATCCCCGCGCGATCTCCGGCTTCTCCAGGAGGGGGAAGTACCCCTCGGCCAACGCCTTCTGGTAGAGGGGTATGTCGCGGACATGCTGGATCACCGCGTCGGTCGGCTGGCCTTTCATTAATTCCTTCTCATGTTGCGCATGGTCGAATCGGAACGGGGCAAAGGGGTCGGCGACCGGGCGCCCGGAGCATATCGGGGCAGGCAGGGGAAACCTCCCGCGCATTTGCCCCGGGCACCCTTGCCGAGGCGTCAGGAGATGCAGCCGGCCTTCGGGGACGCGCTGATGCAGCCGCTCTTGGTCGTCGCGCTGATGCAGCCGTCCTTCGCCTGCGCCTGAGCGGAGTTGACGGACATCCAGTTCTTCCAGACGTCGTCCTCTGCCATCCTCCGGATGAGCTGTTCCATGGTGATCTCCGATACTCGTGGAAGGTTTACTTCGGGCGGACCGTTCATGGAGGAACTTCCTGGCGATTCGCTCCCGGCGATCCGCTCGGTGAATTTAGGAGCGTGATCGATGGACTGTCAACGATTGGTAAAGAAGAATCATGAGAAGTGGTCTTGCCGCAGCGCTCTTTGGCGCGATTCCGACTACTCGGCGCTGGTTCTGTGCCGATTCGTCCGGCGCATCGCGCCACGTCCCCCGTGCGCGGCGACGCGGGCCGTCGGTCGCGGCGGCGGAGAGGACGGGACACCTGCCGGATTCCGGCGGCCCCGCACATGAGGATTCTCTCCTCATGCGCGGCACCCGGATCACGGGCATGCACAATGACCGAATGCTGTGGCACAGGCTGGGGCTGGCACTGGGAGCGGGAGTGACCCTGCCGGCGCTGCTGATCGTCTGGTACTGGCCGGGCCAGCACTCCCCACCTTCGATGGGCCCCGCGGTCGTCCTGGAGCGTCCGCTCCCGCAGGCACCTCCGCCCACTTCCGCGGCCCGTCCGGGACGACCGGCCGGGCCTCTTCCGGCCGCCCCGCGGCCCTCCGCCGCACCCCCCTGCCCCGAAGGCAGGGAGGTCGCGGCCCTGCCTCCTCAGGAGACCGAGGACGACGACTTCTGGGACGACTTGACAGACTTGGAGGAACGGGACGAGTCGGGCTGCCTCCGGGGCCACGACGATGACGAGCGGGACGACTGATGCCGAATCTGTCGATCAGTGCCCGGTCCCGGATCGTGGGCTGGATGATGGTGCTGCTGAGCGCGACCCTGACCGTGCCCACCTTCGGGATCACGGTCCTCTGGCGGGCCGAGCTGGACCGCCGGGTCGACGTACAGCTCCGCGCCGAGGCGGACAAACTGCGGGCCTTCGCCCGGACCTCGCGCGACCCGCGTTCCGGAAAGCCCTTCGCCACGGGGGCCGCGCTGCTCACGGCGTTCATGACGGTTCATCACCCGGCCCATGACACGGCCTTCTTCAGCGTCGTCGACGGGCGCGCCGACCGGCGTAGCCCCGGCCCGGTGCCGGTCCGTCTGGACCGGGATCCCGAGGTCGTGGCCATGGCGAGGGAAGCGACCGACCCGGGCATCCGGTGGCTGGACACCCCGGCGGGACGCGTCCGCTACGGCGTCGTCCCGGTGCGCGTGGAGGGCGACCGCGCCGACACCCGGCTCGTCCTGGTGGCCTTCCGGGACCGGCAGTTGAGCCGGGAGTCGCAGATGGCGCGCACCCTGCTGGCCTCGGGGGGCGTCGCCCTGCTGGCCGCCGGCGCGGCGAGCTGGCTGGTGGCGGGCCGCGTACTGGCTCCGATCCGGCTGGTCCGGCAGACGGCGGAACGGATCAGCGAGACCGACCTGACGCAGCGGCTGCCCGTGCGGGGCAACGACGACGTGGCACGACTCGCCGAGACGTTCAACCACATGCTCGAACGGCTGTCGCAGGCCTTCACCTCGCAGCGCCGTTTCCTGGACGAGGTGGCGCACGAACTGCGGACGCCCCTCACCGTCGTGCGCGGACACCTGGAGCTGATGGACGCCGCCGGGGACGGCGAGTCCCGCCAGACCCGTATCCTGCTCCTCGGCGAACTGGACCGGATGCGCCGGATCGTGGACGACCTCCTCCTCCTGGCACGGGCCGAGCGCCCGGACTTCCTCACCCTCGGCCCGACCTCGCTGACCGATCTGGCGGTCGACGTGGCGGCCAACGCGCAGGGGCTGGGGCGGCGGCGCTGGAAGGTCGCCGAAGTCGCCGACGCCACCGTGCGGGCGGACGGCCAGCGGCTGACCCAGGCACTGATGCAGCTCGCCGCCAACGCGGTCGCCCACACGGCCGAGAAGGGCACCATCGAGATCGGTTCGCGCCTGCGGCGGGGCCGGGTGGTGCTGTGGGTCGCCGACACCGGGCCGGGCGTGGCCCCGGAGGACCGCGAGCGGATCTTCCACCGCTTCTACCAGGCCGACGCGGCGAGTTCCGACACCGGCATCGGCATCGGGCTCGCGCTCGTCCGCGAGATCGCCCAGGCCCACGGCGGCGGCGCCCACGTCGAGGACGCCCCCGGCGGCGGCGCGCGCTTCGTCATCGACATTCCCGCACTGCACCCCACGACGGAGGACACCCACGGTGAGCCGGATCCTGATAGCGGAGGACGATGCAGGAATCGCCGCCTTCGTCGAAAGAGGGTTGAGCCGTAACGGCTACGTCACCCACGTCGTCGCCGACGGCGTCTCCGCCTACGAGCTCGCGCGCGGCCGGGACTTCGACCTCCTGATCCTCGATCTCGGCCTGCCCGGCCACGACGGACTCACGGTCCTGCGCAAGCTGCGGAACGCGCGCGTCACCCTGCCCGTCGTCATCCTCACCGCCCGTGACGCGGTGAGCGACGTCGTGGGCGGGCTGGAGAGCGGGGCCGACGACTACATGTCCAAGCCCTTCGCCTTCGACGAACTCCTGGCGCGGGTACGGCTGCGGCTGCGCCGCGAGGAGCCGCTGGACGCCTTCCTGCTGCGGGTCGGGGACCTGGTCCTCGATCTCCGCACCCGCCGGATCCGGGCGGGGGACCGGGTCACCGACCTGTCCGCCCGCGAGTTCGCCCTGGCGGAGATCCTCCTGCGCAATCCCGACCGGGTGCTCTCGCGGGAGCAACTGCTCAGCCACGTATGGGGATTCGACTACGATCCCGGCTCTAACGTCGTCGACGTCTACGTCCGCTACCTGCGGCGCAAGATCGGGGCCGAACGCGTCCAGACCGTGCGCGGGGTCGGCTACCGGCTCAAGGTCTGACCCGCGGCCGCCCGCGCGCGAGTCCGCCGGAGGGTCCCCGCCGGCCCCGGTTCATGAGAACTGTCTCACCGTCATCCCATTTTCAACTCATGGTCTGGACCAATAGTGTTCCTGCGGGTCGCCGACGACGCGATGCCCGTGAGGCGACGCGTTCGGCCGCCGCGGCGGCGTTCCGGGACCCGGGCGCCACCGCACCGACAGCCGGCACGGGCGACCTCGACGACACCCCCGCGCGACGACTCGCAGCCGTTCCCCACGGCACCCGTGCCACCTCGTACCCCCGAGAGCCCTGTCGCACCGGCCGAAGCCGCCACCGGTACGACGAGCCACGCACCACTCCCCCCCAAGGAGGACACTCCCGTGTTGCACCTCATCGACCAGGCCCGGGACTTCCCTCACCGATACGGCGAAGAGGGACCCGGTCTCCACGGCTTCGCCGACGGCCAGCGCCCCTCCGCCATGTTCATCACCTGCTCCGACTCCCGCGTGGTCCCGACGCTGCTGACCGGCGTCGGACCGGGCGAACTGTTCGAGCTGCGCACCGCGGGCAACATCGTCCCCCCGTACGACCCGGAGAACGCCACCAGCGAGATGGCGACGATCGAGTACGCGGTCTCCGTGCTGGAGGTGTCCGACATCATCCTCTGCGGGCACTCCCACTGCGGCGCCGTGGGAGCCCTCGCGCGGGGGGAGGACCTGCGGACCCTGCCCGCGGTGCGCGACTGGCTCAGCCGGTCCATCCCCGCGGAGGACGGCGGGCCCGGCCTCGAAGACCCCGGCCCCGATGTCGCGCTGCCCGTGCAGCACAACGTCGTCGCGCAGATGCGGAGGCTCCGCGACTACCCCTGCGTGAGCCGGGCCGTCCGCGAGGGCCGGCTCGGCCTGCACGCCTGGTACTACGAGGTCCACACCGGCGTCGTCCGGGCCCACCAGATCGCCACGGGCGCCTTCTCCTCCCTGTAGACGGCGATGCCGACGCGCGCGGTCCCGCCGCCGCCCCGGCCGCCACTCCCCCACCCCCAGGAGCCGAAGTCAATGAAGACCTCTCCCCGTCTCCGGTTACGGCCGGACGTCCTCTCCCGCGACCTGCTCGCCTCGGTCGTGGTGTTCCTCGTCGCCGTCCCCCTGTGCGTCGGCATCGCCGTGGCCTCCGGTGTCCCCGCCGAACTGGGCCTGGTCACGGGCATCGTCGGCGGGCTGCTGGTCGGCGCGCTGCCGGGCAGCGCGTTCCAGGTCAGCGGCCCGGCCGCGGGGCTCACGGTCCTCGTGTACGAGGCCGTGACCAGCCACGGGACCGGTGTGCTCGGAATCCTCGTCCTGACCACGGGGCTCCTCCAGATCCTGCTCGGTGTCGTCGGCTTCGGACGGTGGTTCCGCGCCATCTCCACCGCGGTCGTCCACGGCATGCTCGCCGGCATCGGCCTCGTCCTGATCGGCAGCCAGCTCTACGCCCTGGCGGGAGCCGAGGCGCACGGAAACGGTCTCGCCAACCTGGCCGGCCTTCCGGAACTGCTCACGAGGAGCGTGTCCGGGGCCCCGGCGCTGTCCTCCTGCGCGATCGGCGCCGGGAGCATCGCCGTGCTCGTCCTGTGGAAGCGGCTTCCCGGACGCCTGCCCCGGCTGCTTCCCGGACCGCTGGTGGCCGTGGGTCTGGCCACCGTCGCGGTGGCGGTGCTGGACCTGCCCGTCGCCACCATCGAGGTCCGCGGCCTGGTCGACTCCCTCGATCTGACGGGCCCGGACGACATCGGGCTGCTGGCGGATCCCTCGCTGCTGGGCGTCGTGCTCGCCTTCACGCTCATCGCGTCCGCCGAATCCCTCTTCAGCGCCGCCGCCGTGGACCGGATGCACGACGGCCCGCGCACCCACTACAACAAGGAACTCGTCGCCCAGGGAGCGGGGAACGCGCTGTGCGGCCTCGTCGGCGCGCTGCCCATGACCGCCGTCATCGTGCGCAGCGCCGCCAACGTCCAGGCCGGTGCCCGTACCAAGATGTCCAGGATCCTGCACGGAGTGTGGCTGCTGCTGTTCGCCGCCCTGTTCCCCGCCGTCCTCGGCCTGATACCCGTGGCCGCGCTCGCCGGGGTGCTCGTCCACGCCGGTGCGAAGCTCGTCCCGGTCAAAATGTTCGGGACGCTCTGGCGCGAACACCGCGGCGAGGCGGTGGTGCTGGCCACGACCGGGCTGGCGATCATCGCCACGGACATGTTCATGGGTGTCCTGGTCGGCATCGGGGCCGCCGTCCTCAAGACGGCGTGGGAGACCTCCGCCGTCCGTCTCGACGTCGGCGAGCGGGACGGGCGCACCACGGTCGCCCTCAGCGGCAACGCGACCTTCCTGCGCCTTCCGCTGATCCTCGACACCCTGGAGGCGCTGCCGAAGGACCGGCCGGTGGAGGTCGACCTCTCGCGGCTGCGCCACCTGGACCATGCCTGCCGGACCGCCCTGGACGCGTGGACCGCCCAGAACGACGCCGGCCTCCGGGACCCCGGAGGCATGCCCGACCCGGAACCGCGCGAGACCGCCCTCGTCGCCGCCGCACGGGGCGGCGGCACCGCGGACGGCCGGCGCGGAACCACCTCCTGACGGACGTGCGCCCCTCCCCCTCGTCCTCAGCGGGTTCCACCCCGCACCGGCACCACCGGGAGCGGTTCCCCCTCCCGGTCCGCTGATGCCCCACGCCGTCGGCGCGGCCGCCCCCGCGCCGACGGCTCCCGCCCGCCCCGCCCGCACCGGCCCCACCGGTGCGGGCCGCCGCGCGCCCGACGCCCCCGAAGGAGCCCCATGCCCACCCCCGCCACCCGCGCCCCCTCGGGCCATGCCGCCCGGGAGCACGCGTGACCCGCACGATCCCCCCGGCCACGGCGGCGGGTTTCTCCCCCGGACAGCGCCGCGCCCTGACGGTGCTCGGCATCTCACAGGCGCTCGGCGGCCTGGGCATGGCGGCCGGCATCACGGTCGGCGCGCTGCTCGCCCAGGACCTGCTCGGCTCGACCGGTCTGGCCGGGGTCCCGGCCGCGCTGTACACCGCCGGCGCGGCCTTCGGAGCGGCGGGGCTCGGGCGCGTCGGTCAGCGTTTCGGGCACCGTCCGGGACTGGCGCTCGGCCACGGCATCGCCGCGCTGGGCAGCGTGGGCGTGGTCGCGGGAGCCGCGGCCCGCTCGCCCGTCCTGCTCCTGACGGCCCTCTTCGTGTACGGGGCGGGTACGGTCACCGGGCTCCTGGCGCGCTACGCGGGCGCCGGTCTCGCGCCGCCCGGACGACGTGGCCGGGCCGCCGGAACCGTCCTGTTCGCCATGACCCTCGGAGCGGTCGTGGGCCCGAACCTGACCGGACCCACCGGCGACCTCGCCGCCGCCTGGGGTCTGCCGCGGCTGACGGGGCCCTTCCTGCTGGCGGCGGTCGCGTACGTGGCCGCGGCGCTCACCCTGGTGGTGTGGTCGCGCCCGGATCCGCCGCCCCCGGCCCCGCCCCGGAAGCCCGGGGCCGCCCGTACCGGGTACGCCGCCCCCGGCGTCGTCACCGGCGCCGCCGTGATGATCACCGCGCAGCTCGTGATGATCGCCGTGATGACCATGACTCCCGTCCACATGGCGGGCCACGGCCACACGACACAGGCGGTGGGTCTGGTCATCGCCCTGCACGTGGGCGCCATGTTCCTGCCGTCACCGCTGAGCGGCCTGCTCGCGGACCGGATCGGCGGGCAGTGGGTCGCCACCGCGGCCGGAGCCGTCCTGCTGGGCGCGAGTCTGCTCGCGGGCCTCGCCCCGCCGGCCTCCGCCCCCTCGCTGGCCTGCGCACTGGTCCTGCTCGGAGTCGGCTGGAACCTGGCCCTGCTCGGTGGCACCGCCCTGCTCACGGACGCCGCGCCCGCCGAGAACCGGGCCTCGGTGCAGGGTCTCGCGGACGTGGGGATGTCCGTGGCGGGCGCGACCGGCGGCATGGCCTCCGGGCTGGTGATGGGCGGGGTCGGATACCCGGTCCTGGCCATGGCCGCCGGGGCCCTCGCCCTCACGGTCATCCCGGCGGTGGCGATGAACCGCGGCCGCCCCGCCTGACGACCGGCCGGCCGGTACGTGCGCGGGAGGACGCCGCGTAACCCGTCCCGGCGGACTCTCCGCTTCCCTTCTCCTCCTCCCTCGTCCGTGATCCGACAGAACAGGAGCCGGCAGATGAGCCGTCCGACGATTTCCCCGGCGAGCGACCCGACGGTGTCCGCCGCCCGGCCGCCCGCCGCCGACGACCGGGTCGACGCCGTGGTCGTGGGGGCCGGGCTCTCCGGTCTCTACCAGCTCCACCGGCTGCGGGAGCTCGGCCTGACGACGGTGGTCTTCGAGGCGGGCGACGACATCGGCGGAACGTGGTACTGGAACCGGTACCCCGGGGCCCGCTGCGACATCGAGAGCATGTCGTACTCCTACTCCTTCTCCCCGGAACTCGACCAGGAGTGGGAGTGGAGCGAGCGGTACGCCGCCCAGCCGGAGATCCTGCGCTACATCCACCACGTCGCCGACCGGTTCGGCCTGCGCGAGGACGTCGCCCTGCGCACCCGGGTCACCCGCGCCGTGTACGACGGGGCGGACCACCGCTGGCGGCTGTCCACGGACACCGGACGGACCGTCACCGCCCGCTTCGTGATCATGGCGACGGGCTGCATGTCGGTCCCCAAGGACCCGGGGATACCCGGTGTCGACAGCTTCACCGGCGCCGTCCACCACACCGCGCGGTGGCCGCGCGAGGACGTCTCCTTCGCCGGGAAGCGGGTCGCCGTGATCGGCACCGGATGCTCGGGCGTGCAGGCCGTTCCCGTCATCGCCGGCGAGGCGGCCTCCCTCACCGTCTTCCAGCGCACCCCGGCCTACGTCCTGCCCGCGCGCAACCGTCCACTGCGGGCCGCGGAGCGCTCGGCGCTCAAAGCCGGGTACCCCGAGTTCCGGCGGGCCCAGCGGCGCTCGCGGGGCGGGACCGTCTTCGCGCCCCCGACCCGCTCGGCGCTGGAGGCGGACGAGACGGAGCGCACCGCCGCCTACGAGGCGGCCTGGGAGGAGGGCTTCCTCAACGGACTGGTGCGCACCTACACCGACATCCTCACCGACGAGGAGGCCAACGCGACCGTGGCGGAGTTCGTCCGGTCCAGGATCCGGTCGGTCGTGACCGACCCCGCGACGGCGGAACGGCTCTCCCCGCGCACGTTCCCGTTCGCGACCAAGCGCCCCTGCCTGGGGACCGGCTACTACGAGACGTACAACCTGCCGCACGTGGCCCTCGTGGACCTGCGCGCGACCCCGATCGAACGCGTCACCCCCCGGGGCATCCGCACCTCGGACGGGGAGCACGACCTCGACGTGATCGTCCTCGCCACCGGCTTCGACGCCCTCACCGGCTCCCAGCTCGCCGTCGACATCGTCGGCAAGGGGGGCGTGACGCTCCGGGAGCGGTGGGCCGAGGGCCCCCGGAACCACCTCGGGCTCGTCTCGGCCGGCTTCCCCAACCTCTTCACCGTCCTCGGACCGCTCAGCCCCTCCGTACTCACCAACATCACGGTCTCCATCGAACAGCAGGTCGAGTGGATCACCGACTGCATCGGCCACCTGCTCAGGAACGGCCTCACCGAGATCGACGCCACCCCGTCCGCCGAGGCCGACTGGGGGACGCACGTGGCGGAACTCGCCGCCCGTACGCTCTACCCGGCGGTGGACTCCTGGTACACCGGGGCGAACGTCCCGGGCAAACCCCGCGTGTTCCTCGCCTACGCGGGCGGGCTCGACCGGTACCGGGAAGAGTGCGACACCGCGGCCCGCGACGGCTACACCGGCTTCACCCTCTCTTCCCCCGGCGCGTTCCCCCTCAGCGAAGAGCGGGAATGATCTCGGAGCCGTAGGCGTCGATGGTGCCCTCGCGGTCGTCGTGCATGGCGTAGACGGCGAACTGGTCGACGCCGAGGTCCTTGAGGTGGCGGAGCTTGTCGATGTGGGCCTCGGCGGGGCCGAGGAGGCAGAAGCGGTCGACGATCTCGTCGGGGACGAAGGCGGTGTCGGGGTTATCGGCGCGGCCGTGGTGGGAGTAGTCGTAGCCGTGCCGGTCCTTGATGTACGCGGTCAGCTCCTCCGGCACCATGTCCGAGTGCTCGCCGTACCTGGCGACCAGGTCGGCGACGTGGTTGCCGACCATGCCGCCGAACCACCGGCACTGGTCCCGGGCGTGCGCCGGGTCGTCCCCCACGTAGGCGGGGGCGGCGACGCAGATGGTGAGGGCGTCGGGGTCGCGGCCGGCGTCCCGGGCGGCCTTCCGGACGGCCTTGACCATCCACTCGGTGAGGAACGGGTCGGCGAGCTGGAGGATGAAGCCGTCGGCCTTCCGCCCGGCGAGCGCGAGAGCCCTGGGCCCGTACGCCGCCATCCACACCGGCAGCTTGCCGTTCCTCACCCACGGGATGCGGATCGGGTTGCCGTCCACGGTCGCCTCGCGGCCCTCGGCGAGGTCGCGGATGGCGTCGATGGCCTCGCCGAGCCGGGCCAGGGTGTTGGGCCTGCGGCCCGCGACGCGCATGGCGGAGTCGCCGCGGCCGATGCCGCACACCGTGCGGTTGCCGAACATGTCGTTGAGGGTGGCGAAGGTGGAGGCCGTCACCTCCCACGTACGCGTCCCGGGATTCGTGACCATCGGGCCGACGTGGAGCTTGGTGGTGTGTTCGAGGATCTGGCTGTAGATGACGAAGGGTTCCTGCCAGAGCACGGCGGAGTCGAAGGTCCAGCCGTAGCGGAAGCCGTTGCGCTCCGCCCGTCGCATCAGGCCGACGACCTGCGAGGCGGGCGGGTCGGTCTGGAGCACGATGCCGAAGTCCAAGGTCATTCTCCTAGCTCAGGTACTGGCAGGTGGCGCGCGGTACGAACGTGCCGTGGCCGGCGCGGCCGGTGTACTTCCGTCCGTCGATCACGACCTCGCCCCGGGAGAGGACGGTCTCGACCTGCCCGGTGACGGTCTTCCCCTCGTACGCCGAGTAGTCGACGTTCATGTGGTGGGTCTCCGCCGACAGCACCTGTGTGGCGTGCGGGTCGTAGATGACGACGTCCGCGTCCGCGCCGGGCGCGATCGTGCCCTTCTGCGGGTAGAGGCCGAACATGCGGGCCGGGGTGGCGCAGGCGATCTCGATCCAGCGGCGCCGCGAGATGTGCCCGTCGACGACGGCCTGGTGGAGGAGGTCCATGCGGTTCTCCACCCCCGGCAGGCCGTTGGGGATCTTCGAGAAGTCGCCCCGGCCCAGCTCCTTCTGGCCCGTGAAGCAGAACGGGCAGTGGTCCGTGGACACCACCTGGAGGTCGTTGGTCCGCAGTCCCCGCCACAGCGCCGCCTGGTGCTCCTTCGGCCGCAACGGCGTCGAGCACACGTACTTGGAGCCCTCGAAGTCCGGCTCCGCCAGGTTGTCCGTCGACAGGAAGAGGTACTGCGGGCAGGTCTCGCCGAAGACCGGCAGGCCCAGGTCCCGGGCGGCCGCCAGTTCGGCCAGCGCCTCCTCGGCGGACACGTGCACGACGTAGAGGGGGCTGCCCGCGACCCTGGAGAGCTGGATCGCCCGGTGGGTGGCCTCCGCCTCAAGCAGCGCCTTGCGGACCTCCCCGTGGAAGCGGGGATCGGTCTCGCCCCGCGCCAGGGCCTGTTCCACGAGGACGTCGATCGCGATGCCGTTCTCCGCGTGCATCATGATCAGCCCGCCGGTCCCGCCGGCCACCTGCATGGCCCGCAGGATCTGCCCGTCGTCCGAATAGAAGACGCCCGGATACGCCATGAACAATTTGAACGAGGTGATGCCCTCCTCGACGAGCTTCGGCATCTCCCTGAGCGTCGCCTCGTTCACGTCCGACATGATCATGTGGAAGGCGTAGTCGACCGCGCAGTTGCCGTCGGCCTTGGCGTACCAGGTGTCGAGCCCCTCGCGCAGGGAGCGGCCGACGGACTGGACGGCGAAGTCGACGATGGTGGTGGTGCCGCCCCAGGCGGCGGCGCGGGTGCCGGTCTCGAAGGTGTCGGAGGCGAAGGTGCCGCCGAAGGGCAGCTCCATGTGGGTGTGGGCGTCGACGCCGCCGGGGAGGACGTACCGGTCGGTGGCGTCGAGGACGCGGTCGGCGGTCCAGCCCGCCGCCGTGTCGGAGCCGCGGGCGGCGAGCGCGGCGATCCGGCCGTCCTCGACGAGGACGTCGGCGTGGAGTTCGTCGGAGGCGGTGACGACGAGGCCGCCCCGGATGAGGGTTCGGGTCACGGGACTTTCTCCCTGCCTGTGAGAAGCCTGCTAGAGCGTGCGGAGGGCCTGCTCGAGGAGGGCCGCGCCCTCCTCGGCCTCGGCGACGGTGAGCGAGAGCGGCGGTGCGACGCGCAGGACGCTGGTGTCGTGGCCGCCGCCCTTGCCGATGAGGAGTCCTCCCGCGCGGGCGGCCTCCAGGACGGCGGAGGCGGCCTCGGGGGCGGCGGCGCCGGTGGCCGGGTCGGCGAGTTCGACGCCGATCATGAGGCCCCGGCCGCGGACCTCGCGGACGGCGTCCACCCCGGCGGCCGCGGCCCTGATCCGCTCGATGAGGAGGCCGCCGACGCGGCGGGCGTTGCCCTGGAGGTCGTGGTCGAGGAGGTACGACAGGTTGGCGAGTCCCGCGGCCATGGTGACGGGCGAGCCGCCGAAGGTGGAGATGGAGTGGGCGTCGAGGCAGTTCATGACCTCGGCGCGGGCGACGACGCCGCCGACGGACATGCCGTTACCGATGCCCTTGGCGAAGGTGAGGATGTCGGGCGGTCCGGCCTGGGCGTGCGCCTGCCAGCCCCAGAAGTGGTCGCCGGTGCGGCCCCAGCCGGTCTGCACCTCGTCGGAGATCCACAGGACGCCGTGCCGGTCCAGGACACGGCGGAAGGCGGCGTACAGGCCGTCGGGCGGGGCGGTGAAGCCGCCGACGCCCTGGACGGGTTCGGCGATGAGCGCGGCGACCCGGTGGGTGTGGCCGAGGAGGTCTTCGAGGTCGGCGACGCACGCCTCGGTGAAGCCCTCGTCGGTGAGGCCGGCGAAGGGGCCCCGGGTGCGGACGGCGCCGTGGACGTACAGGGTCTGGAGCGGGGAGAGGCCGGTGGGCGACCAGGCGTGGTTCCCGGTGACGCCGACGGTGGAGAAGGAGCGGCCGTGGTAGCTGTTGCGCATCGCCAGGATCTGGTTCGAGCGGCGGTACGCGGTGGCGAGGAGGAGGGCCGTGTCGTTGGCCTCGGTGCCGGAGGTGGTGAAGAAGACGCGGGCGTCGGGGATGCCGGAGAGGGCGGCGATCCGCTCGGCCAGTTCCACCATGGGCCGGTCGAGGTAGAGGGTGGAGGAGTGGACGATCCGGCCGGCCTGCTCGGCGATCGCCTTGGTGACCTCGGGGAGGGCGTGGGCGGTCATGGTGGTGAGGATGCCGCCGAAGAAGTCGAGGTAGCGGCGGCCGTCGGCGTCCCAGACGTGCCGGCCCTCGCCGTGGGTGAGCTCGATGGGGTCCTCGTAGTAGAGGGCGAGCCAGTCGGGGAGGACGGCGCGGTGCCGGTCGTGCAGGGCGCTCACGGCTTCACCAGCCCGTCGTACGCGTCGGGGCGGCGGTCGCGGTAGAAGGCCCACTGCTGCCGGACCTCCTCGATGAGGCCGAAGTCGAGGTCGCGGACGACGAGTTCCTCCTCCTTGTCGGAGGCGACGTCGCCGACGAAGCGGCCGCGGGGGTCGACGAAGTAGCTGGTGCCGTAGAAGTCGTTGTCGCCGTACTCCTCGACGCCGACGCGGTTGATGGCGGCGACGAAGTACTCGTTGGCGACGGCGGCGGCGGGCTGTTCGAGCTGCCACAGGTGGGCGGAGAGGCCGCGGTGGGTGGCGGACGGGTTGTAGACCAGCTGGGCGCCGCCCAGGCCGAGTTGGCGCCAGCCCTCGGGGAAGTGGCGGTCGTAGCAGATGTAGACGCCGACCTTGCCGACGGCGGTGTCGAAGACCGGCCAGCCGGCGTTCCCCGGGCGGAAGTAGTACTTCTCCCAGAAGCCCTTGACCTGCGGGATGTGGTGCTTGCGGTACTTGCCGAGGTAGCTGCCGTCGGCGTCGATGACGGCGGCGGTGTTGTAGTAGAAGCCCTCGGACTCGATCTCGAAGACGGGGACGACGATGACCATGCCGGTCTCGCGGGCCAGCTCCCGCATGCGGTTCACGGTGGGGCCGTCGGGCACGGGCTCGGCCCAGCGGTAGTGCTCGGGCTCCTGGACCTGGCAGAAGTAGGGGGCGTTGAACACCTCCTGGAAGCCGATCACCTTCGCGCCCCGCCGGGCGGCCTCGCGGGCGTGCTCCTCGTGCTTGGCGATCATGGATTCGGTGTCGCCGGTCCAGGTCGCCTGGACGAGTGCGGCGCGTACGACGGTCATGAGCTGCTCCTTCGGCACGGCGTCAGAGAGCCTCTACGCCCGTAGACACGGTGCGTAGGAGGAGAACGTAAGCCCCGTCACACCCCGGAGCAAGACCGCCGCCCTGACGAAGCGGAGTCGATCATGTTTCATACCGGAGTGGTCCGCATCGGACACGTACCGACACGTACCCGTTGGCCCCTTTCTCCGGCGCTTCCCCGGCGCTCCTCCGGCGTGTCTCCGGCGTTTCCCGTCCCGGGAGCGGCTCAGAACGTGACGACGATCCCGGTGTGCGGGCGCTTCCCGCGCCGGAAGAGCGCGGCCGGCCGGTCGACCAGCCAGAACTGGTAGGTGTACTTGCGGGAGAGCAGCGCGCGGACGCGGCGCAGCTCCTCCCCCGTGACCAGCCGGGCGGTGCCGGGGACCCGGGCGGCCCCCTCGGCGACGTTGCCGCGCACGTCGCAGACGGCCAGCTCGACCCGGGGGTCGTTGCGCAGCCGCTTGACCTTCCAGGAGTCGGTGCGGGTCCACACGTACGCCTTCCCGTCCTCCACCGCGTACCAGACCGGGGTGGCGACCCCCGTGCCGTCCCGGCGGAAGGTGGTGAGGCTGACGTAGCGGCCGCGCCGCAGCGCTTCGATGGTCTCTTCGGTCGTCATGGACGGCGAGCCTATGCCGGGGTGGGGTTGCGGGCGTGGGTCAGGGTCTCCCAGGCGACGAAGAGGTTGTCGGTGCCGCCGGGCCGCTGGCTGGCGGCGAGCCGCTCGGTCTGCGGCAGCCGCATCCCCATCCGGCCCTCCAGGTGGTTGAGGGCGACCTCGACGTCCGGCCCCATGGTCCGCTCCACCTTGCCGCCGCACAGCCAGCCCGGGGCGGTCGCGCCGAGCTGGTAGCGGGCGTGGAACTCCAGGGCGGCGGCGATCCGCGGCGCCTCCTCGCGGTAGAGGTCGACGCCCTGGTGCCAGGCGGTCTCGGCGATGTGGGCGGTGGCGGCGAGCGAGTAGCCGATGTGCATGAAGTTGCGGCAGGTCTCCTGGCCGAGGCCGTCGCGGTAGGTGCGCTGGCCGAACCAGTAGGTGGCGAGCTGGTCGGCGGTCCGGATGGTGCCGCCGGGCGGCGGCTTGGGCAGGGCGCCGTCGGAGGCCAGGTAGAAGTAGGCGGGGACCCGGGCGCGGTAGCGGCGCACGGACTGCTCGAAGAGGCCCCGGTCCTCCAGGAAGACGGCCATGCCGATGGCCGCGTCGGTCATCGCCAGCTCCCAGTTCCCGTTGTAGTCGGGGACGGCGGCGGTGACGGCGGGCAGGTACGCCTTGCGGAGCATCCACTTGAAGCGCTGCACGGCCGGGGCGCCCCAGCCGGGGTAGCCGGCGTGCACGATGTCGGCGGCGCGGGCCCAGGAGGAGCCGGCCCAGGCCGTCTGGAGGTCGGCGTCGTCCCGGGTGTGCTCCTTGATGACGCGCGCCCAGGCGTCCATGATCTGCACGGACTTGGCGGCGTACGCCCGCTCGCCGGTGACCGACCACATGAGGGCCTGGGTGTAGGCGGCGAGGGCGTCCTCCCGCTCGGCGACGCACGCCTCGGTGCCGGCGTTGGAGGCGCAGGCGACGGTCTCGGCCGGGTGCGGCACGTAGTCGGGGTCGGCGTACGGGCTGGTGCTCATCGCCCGGTAGGCCGAGGCCCACGGCTCCTCCCCGGCCGCCACGTGCCGCCGTACGGCGCTGAGCTGGGCGCCGCCGACGAGCACGCCGGGGTGGCGGAAGTGCGCCGGGGCGGCGCCGGACGGCGGGACGGGCCCCCGGTCGGGCGCGGGCGGCCCGCCGCAGGCCGCCACGCCGAGGAGCAGCAGCGGGGCGAGGACGGCGGCGGCCCTGCGGCGGAGCCGGGGGCGGCGGGCGAGGGGGCGGACGCGGGGGCGGGGCTGTCGGTGCACGCCACCACGGTGGGCCCGCGGGCGCGCCGCCGCATCCGCTGTTACGCCACCGGGTCGTCCCGGTCGCGGGCGGACCGGGCGGCCCCGACCTCGGCGCCGTGCGCGCGGGCCCGGACGCGGGCGGTGCCGGCGGCGCGGCCGGGGCCGCCCAAGCGGCCGGGGTTGTCCGAGCGGCCGGGGTCGTCCAAGCGGCCGGGGTCGCCCAAGCGGACGAAGGCGTCCGGGCGGACAGGGGCGTCCGAGCGGACGGGGACCGGCGGGCGCGGGAGCGGCGGCTTCGGCCATGGGGCGCCGGTGCCGTCGAAGCGGCCGGGGCCCGGGGGGCCGGTGGGGCCGGGTGTCCCGGTCGCGCGGCTCCCCGGGGCCGTACCCGGCGGGAGGGGTCAGCCGTCCGCGCCGAGGGCGGCGAGTCCCTTCGCGAGGTCCTCGCGGTTCATCACCGGCGAGTAGTGGATCTTCGCGCCGAGCTCCATGAAGAAGGGCTCGGCGATGACCGGCAGGTCGGAGGGGTCGGCGAGGTCGAAGAAGAGGTAGCCGGTGCGGCAGCCGTTCTCGACGGTGAAGTACGCCGCCTCGGGGGCGATCCGCTCGAACGCGCCCTGCATGAGCTTCGGGAGAGAGCCCCGCCGGATCGCCTCGTTCGCCGCCTCGGTGTCCATCTGCACCTTCATGAGCATGCGCATGGCGGACTCCCATCCCGGCCGGGCGGGGGCTTCGCTCGGTACGCCCCTGGTCCACCCGGACGTACTCACCTCCCAGCCTCCTCCCCCACCGGCACGGGGGCCACCCGGCGGGCTCAGACCGGCGCGAGCGCGCAGCGGACCAGCAGTTCGTCCATCGAGAGGCCGAGGACTCCGGCGAGGGCCGCGACGGTGAAGAAGGCCGGGGTGGGGGCGCGGCCGGTCTCGATCTTGCGGAGGGTCTCCGCCGACAGGCCCGCGGCGGCGGCGATCTCGACCA
This sequence comes from Streptomyces termitum, assembly GCF_014650175.1. Lineage (GTDB taxonomy): Bacteria > Actinomycetota > Actinomycetes > Streptomycetales > Streptomycetaceae > Streptomyces > Streptomyces termitum. Next base: position 35,732 of record NZ_BMUL01000004.1, on the reverse strand, counting down.
TCGACCGCTCGCCGCGCGCCGCGCGGAGCAACTGGCCGAGCCGCTCGCCGCGTTCGCGCTCTTCGGGGGTGAGGGGGGTGCGCACCATGCCCCCACTGTACCCCCACCCCATTCTTATACCGGTATAGTAATGGGAATGGTGAAGCTGAAGACCGACGAGAACATCGCCGCGATGCGCGAGGCGGGCCGCGTGGTGGCCCGCGCCCTGGCGGCGGCACGGAAGGCCGCCGCGCCCGGCGTGCCCGCCACCGCCCTGGACCGGGCCGCCCGGGAGGTGCTGGCGGAGGCCGGCGCGGACTCCCCCTTCCTGGGCTACCGCCCCGACTGGGCCCCCACCCCCTTCCCCGCCGTCGTCTGCGTCTCCGTCAACGACGCGATCGTGCACGGCGTCCCGGACGGCACCCCGCTCGCCGACGGCGACCTCGTCTCCCTGGACTGCGGCGCGCTGCTCGGCGGCTGGGCCGGGGACTCGGCGGTGAGCTTCACCGTCGGCCGGGCCCGCCCGGAGGACACCCGGCTGATCGCCGCGGCCGAGGAGGCCCTGGCGGCCGGCATCGCGGCGGCCCGGGTCGGCAACCGGATCGGGGACATCGCCCACGCCATCGGCACCGTCTGCCGGAAGGCCGGGTACGGCATCCCGGACGGCTTCGGCGGCCACGGCATCGGCCGCGCCATGCACGAGGACCCGGGCGTGCCCAACGAGGGGCGGCCGGAGCGCGGCATGCGGCTGCGGCACGGCATGGTCCTGGCGATCGAGCCCATGCTCCTCGCGAGCGGCGACGACGGGTACTACACGGCGCGGGACGGCTGGACGATGCGGACCCTCGACGGCTCCCGCGCCGCGCACGCCGAGCACACGGTCGCGATCACCGACGCGGGCCCGCGCGTCCTGACCGCCCCGTGAGCGGGACCCGCCCCGTCGCCGCCCGCCGCCCTGTCGGTGTCCGCTCCTAGACTCCCGGCATGACGAGCGAGGACACGGGCGCGGGCGCGGGGACGGGCGGGGACGGGGAGCCCGGGGCCGTCGCCCTGGCGGCGGAGCTGAGCGGGCGGCTCGGGCCGGTCGCCGCCGAGGCGCCCGACGGCGCCGGGCCCTGGACCCTGGTGTGGACGGACGGCCCCACCGTCGAGGAGGTCGGGGCGGCGGCCCTGGCCCGCGCGCCGGAGACCGCGCCCGGCCTCGCCCTGCGCCGCGAGCTGTCGGAGCGGTGGACCGCCCTCGGCGCGATCCGGCTGGCCTGCGCCCCGAGCCCGCTCTCCTGCGGGCTGCCGGTGCCGGTCTCGCCGTCCGGCGTGGAGGCGCTGTGGTGGCACACCCCGCTGCCCGTCCCCCTCACCCCGCGCGAGGAACGGCTCGTGTACGCGCTGCTGTACGAGGTCCACGACGACCACCGGAGCGACCGCGTCACCGCCGAGCAGATCTGCCGGGGCCTGAGCCTGCGGGGCCCGGCGGCGCTGCTGCGGCGGTCCGGGGCCGAGCCGACCCCGGCCGAGGTCCTCACCGACCGGTACGCCGCCGCGCACGGACACCTCGCCTGGCGGCACGCCCTGCGGACGATGCCGGTGCCGGTGCTCCTGCGGGCCGTACGGGACGACCCGCGTCCGCCGCCGGAGTGCCTGGCCGCGGCCCGTGCCCTGGAGTCGGCCGGCCGCGACCAGGGTTGACGATCCGTCAGCGGTCGGGGTGGACCACCATCGCCGAACCGCCGCCCCGGCGGACGGTCTCGGCGGCGGCCAGCCACCGCCCGTCGGGCAGCCGCTGCACCCCGGTGGCCGCGCCGATCTCCGGGTTCTGCCGGAAGCCGTGGCCGAGCGCTTCGAGTTCGGCCCGCAACGGGCTGTTCCAGAGCGCCGGTTCGAGTTCCGTGGTGGGCTGGTTGCGCTGGCTGGCGCGGGGCGCGGCGATGGCGTCGACCAGCGGCAGGCCCCGGTCGAGGACCCCGGTGAGGGTCTGGAGGACGGTGGTGATGATGGTGGCGCCGCCCGGCGAGCCGACCGCGAGGACCGGCCGGTCCCGGCCGTCGAGGACGATCGTCGGGGAGATCGAGGAGCGGGGCCGCTTGCCGGGTCCGGGCAGGTTCGGGTCGTGGACGGCCGGGTTCGCCGGGGCGAAGGAGAAGTCGGTCAGCTCGTTGTTGAGCAGGAAGCCGCGCCCGGGGACGGTGATGCCGCTGCCGCCGGTGGACTCGATGGTGAGCGTGTAGGCGACGACGTTGCCCCACTTGTCGGCGACCGTGAGATGGGTGGTGTTCTCCCCCTCGTACGGGGTGGGGGCGGCGGTCCCGCCGGGCGCGCACGGCACCGGGCGGCGGGGGTCGCCGGGGGCGAGCGGGCTGGTCAGGGCCGCGTCGTCGCGGATCAGGCAGGCCCGGGAGGCGGCGAACCGCCGGGAGAGCAGGCCCCGCACGGGCACCTCCTCGAAGGCGGGGTCGCCGACCCAGCGGCCCCGGTCCGCGAAGGCGATCCGGCTCGCCTCGATGAAGCGGTGCAGGTACCGCTCCGGGGAGGCGGCGGACAGGTCGGTGGTCCCCAGGATGTTGAGCGCCTCGCCGACGGCGGTGCCGCCGGAGGAGGAGGGGGCCGTGCCGTAGACGTCGAGTCCCCGGTAGGAGACCTTGGTCGGGGCGCGGCGGATCGCCCGGTAGGAGGCGAGGTCCCGTTCGGTGAGGTCGCCGGGGCGGACGTTGCGCGTGGCGCCGGGGCGGACCGGGGGCGTGCGGACGGTGTTCACGATGTCGCGGGCGAGCGGACCCTTGTAGAGGGCGCCGACGCCCTTCTCGCCGAGGAGCGCGTAGGTGCGGGCCAGGTCGGGGTTGCGGACGGTCGAGCCGACCTCGGGGAGCCGGCCGCCGGGCAGGAACAGCGCGGCGGAGGCCGGGAAGTCGCGGAAACGGGCCTCGTTGGCGGCGGTCTGGGCGCGGTAGGTGGTGTCCGCGGTGAAGCCGTCGCGGGCGAGGCGCTCGGCGGGCCCGAGGAGCGTGCGCAGCGGCTTGCTGCCCCAGGCGTCGAGGGCGGCCGCCCAGGTCGCGGGGGTGCCGGGGGTGCCGACGCTCCGCCCGCTGGTCATGCCCTCCTCGAAGGGGATCGGCGCGCCGTCCTCCAGGAAGAGGCCGGCGTCGGCGGAGGCGGGGGCGGTCTCGCGGCCGTCGAGGGTGTGGACCGTGCGGCTGCGGGCGTCGTAGTAGACGAGGTAGCCGCCTCCGCCGATGCCGGCCGAGTAGGGCTCGGTGACGCCGAGGGCGGCGGCGACGGCGACGGCCGCGTCGACCACGTTGCCGCCCCGGCGGAGGATCTCGACGCCGGCGGCGCTGGCGTCGGCGTCGACGCTGGCGACGGCCCCGCCGTGGCCGGTGGCGACCGGCACCTTCACCGGGGCCGGGGGCGGCGGGGCGGGGTGCGGCGGGGCCGCGGCCCCCACCGAGAGCACCGTCGCGGCGGCGGCCGCGACCGATCCGTACCGCAGCAGGGCGGAGCGACGCATTCCTGACCTCCCGTCAAGAGGGTTCGACGCAGCGTAACTTCCGGGCGGCGGATCCGTCAGGACCGCCTCCCGGCCACCCTCGAACGGACGACCGGACGCCGTTACCATGCGCCCTTATGGACGAGGACCTGCGGAACATCGTGCTCGGGGTGGCGGCGACCGGTGTCAGCGCCTTCCTGGGCTGGTTCACCCGGACGTACGCGTGGCGCCGGAAGCTCCGCCGCCGGCAGGCGTTCTTCGGCCTGCCGGACCACTCGGAGTGCCTGCTCGTGGTCAACAGGGAGGCGGGCGGCGACGGGGCCGTGCACCGCTTCGACGTGTTCGCGCTGCTCGAACTGGCCGCGCTGGTCAAGGACTGCGGGGCGCACGCGCAGATCGTGCAGCACGACCGGGCCCACATGGGCTTCGGCGACCGCACCGAGTTCTGCGTCGGCGGGCCGGGCTCCAACCGCAGGACGCAGGCGCACCTGTCCTCCCTGCTCCCCGGGCTGACCATGCGGACCGAGCCGGACCCGGTGGCGGAGCGGGGCGTGATCGAGGTCGGGGGCGAGCGGTACCCGATGGATCCGGGGGCGGTCGAGTTCGTGGTGCTGGCCCGGATCACGGCGGGCGACGGCGGGCGTCCGGTCTTCCTCTTCTGCGGGCAGCGGGCGATCACCAACCAGGCGGCGACCCGCTATCTGGCCCGCCACCACGAGCGGCTCGCCCGCACCCACCGGGGCGGTTCGTTCGTCCTGCTCCTGAAGGTGGTCAACTCGCAGGCGTACGGCCCCGACGTGGTCGAGCTGGTGGCGGACGTGACCCGGGCGGCGCTCAGGGCGCCGGCAGCCGCACCGGCAGCGTCTTGAGGCCGTTGATGAAGTTGGAGACGAGCCTGCGGGGCGGCCCGGCGAGCTCGACCTCCCCGCAGACGGCGCGCAACTCCTCGTAGAACAACCTGAGTTGGAGCCGGGCGAAGTGGGCGCCGAGGCAGACGTGCGGGCCGTCGCCGAAGGAGACGTGCGGGTTGGGGCGGCGGCCGAGGTCGAGCCGGTGCGGGTCGGCGAAGACGCGCTCGTCGTGGTTGGCGGAGCCGTGGAAGACGACGACCTTGTCCCCGGCGGCGATCCGGGTCCCGGCCAGCTCGGCGGCGCGGGCTGCGGTGCGGCGGAAGGAGAGCACCGGCGGGTGCGCGCGCAGGAGTTCTTCCACGGCGGTGGCGGTGTCCACCTCGCCCCGCCAGAACCTGCGCCGCTCGCCGGGGTCGGCGGCGAGCGCGAGGACGCCGCCGGGGGCGGCCGACCGGACGGTGTCGTTGCCCGCGACGGTGAGCAGGAAGAAGAACATCTCCCGTTCGGGGTCGTCGAGTCCGCCGGTGGCGAGGGCGGTCATGAGGTCGTCGGCCGGGTGCTTCCGCTTGTGCGCGGCCAGGTCGCGCGCGTACGCGAACATCTCGGCGAGCATGGCCGGTGAGCGGGGGTTGACCGGGTTTCCGCGGGCGTCGAGGACGGGCGGTTCGTCGGGGTCCTGGTAGGCGATGACCCGCTCGGTCCAGGTGTGCAGGAGGTCCCGGTCGGCGGCGGGCACGCCGAGCAGGTCGGTGAGGTTGAGGAGCGCGTACTCGTCGGTGACGGCCCCGACGAGGTCGGTCGTGCCGCCCGCCTCCCGTGCCGCCAGGAGCAGCCGGCGGGCCCGGACCCGGGCGGTGGCCTCGAAGCGCCCGATCCGTCCGGGGGTGAGGGCGCGGCTGACGGTCCGCCGCAGCCGGCCGTGGTCCGGCGGGTCCTGGTTGAGCATCATGCGGCGGATGAACGGCAGGTCGGCCGGGTCGGGGTCGCGGATCTGGGTGGCGCCGAGCCAGGAGGAGTACGTACCGGGGTCCTTGAGGACGCGGACGACGTCGGCGTGCCGGGTGACCGCCCAGAAGCCGGGTCCGGCGGGCCAGCCGAGCAGCGCGGGCTCCTCCTGCCACGCGACGGGCGCCCGGTCGCGCAGCGCGCGGAAGGCGTCGTGCGGCGGCCCGGCGGCGTGGATCCGGGGGTCGAAGACGTCGGGAAGGCTCGGCTGCTCCACGGACCAAGCCTGGAGCAGGGGTGACGACATGTCCATCATGACAGGCCGGAGCCGCTTTCCGCAGGACGGAGAGCACGGTTCGGGCGCCTTGTCCGGGTCGGCCGCGAGCTCCCGGAATCGCCGTCATGACACCTGGGGGTGGAGCGGGGATCGTGAACGGCGACGAGGTGCCGCAGGCCCGGGTGACGCTGCCGGGGTCGGGGAGGCGCGCGCCGGCCCCGGAGTGGCCGCGGTGCTGCGGGGCGAGGGCTGAGAGAAGGGGACCGGGTGGGCGGCTGACCTTCTCCGGCCCGTCGCGGGAGGAGTGATCGCGGCCGCCGGCCGGTCCGGGACCGGGTGGCGCCCGGTCCCCCTCGGGATCATTCGCGGCCCGGCAGCGTGGGCACCGGGGCGGCGGGGGCGACGTCCACCCCCTTCGTCCGGGGGTCGCGGCGCTCCCGCCGCGCGATCCAGGTCGCGCTCCACGAGAGCAGCATGCACAGGCCGATGTAGAGGGGCGAGATGACCAGGACCACCGGGATGAACGGCAGGTCGTAGTCGAGGTTGGAGGCGATGAGCTTCCCGGCGTGCAGGAACTCCTCGTAGGTGATGAGGTAGCCGAGCGAGGTGTCCTTGAGGGCGACGACGAGCTGGCTGATGATGGCGGGCAGCATCGCCCGGACCGCCTGCGGCACCAGGACGAAGGTCATCACCTGGGTCTTGCGCATGCCGAGGGCGTACGCGGCCTCGCCCTGGCCGCGCGGCACGGCGTGCACGCCGGTGCGGAAGACCTCGGCCAGCACCGAGCCGTTGTAGAGGGCGAGTCCGGTGACCAGGGCGGGCAGCGGCTGCACCTTGAGCGCCACGAAGATGAAGAAGATCATCACCAGTACCGGCATCGCGCGGAAGAACTCCACGAGCAGGGTGGCGATCCAGCGGACCGGGCGGTGGTCGGAGAGCCGGCCGGTGGCGAGGACCGCGCCGAGCACGAGCGAGAGGACGGCCGCCAGCGCGAACGCCTTGAGGGTGTTCACCAGGCCCTTCCACAGGAGTTCCTGGATGCCCTCGTAGAGGAAGGGCCGCCACTTGACGGCGGTGAACTGGTCGGTGTCGAAGAGGAGGTAGAGGATCCAGGCCGCCAGGCCGAGGAGGACGGCGGTGGAGAGCAGGCCGTAGAGGAGGTGGCGGCGGCGGGCGTGCGGTCCTGGGACGTCGTACAGGGCGCTGGCCTGCGGGGGGCGGCTCATCGGGTCACCCCCCAGCGCTTCTCCATCAGGTTGAAGACGGCGCTGATGGCGAGCGTGATGATGAGGTAGCCGACGGCGATCCAGACGAAGGTCCAGATGATGTTGTAGCCGAGTTCGCTCAAGGTCTTGTAGGTGCCCAGGAGTTCGGTGACGCTGAAGGCGCCGGCGATGGCGGAGTTCTTGGCGAGCGCGATCAGGGTGGAGCCGATCGGCGGGATCACCGAGCGGAACGCCTGCGGCAGGACGACCGTGCCCAGGGTCTGGGTGAAGTTCATGCCGAGGCTGCGGGCGGCCTCGCCCTGGCCGACGGGGACGGTGTTGATGCCGGAGCGCAGCGCCTCACAGATGAAGGCCGAGGTGTAGCAGCCGAGGGCGAGGACCGCGAAGACCTCGAAGGGCAGCACCAGTCCGAAGCGGGGCAGGCCCAGCATCACCGCGAAGAAGAGGAGGGTGAGCGGGGTGTTGCGCAGGACGGTGACCCAGACCGTGCCGAACACCCGGAAGGAGCCGACGGGGGCGACCCGGAAGGCGGCCATGACGAAGCCCAGGACGAGGGCGAGCGCGGAGGCGTAGACGGTGAGTTCGAGGGTTCCGAGGAAGCCCTCGCCGTAGAGCGAGAAGTTCTCTGTCAGTACGTCCATGTCAGGGGTGGGGGTCCTCAGTTGGCCGGGTAGCGGTCGATGGCGGGCGGCTTCGGGGCGGGGACCCCGGAGAGGCCGAGGGTCGCGTCGTACGCCTTCTTCCAGTCGCCGTTCTTCTCGTGCGCGGCGATCGCGTCGTCGAGGGCGAAGCGGAGCGCGTCGTCGCCGCGCGGGACGCCGATGCCGTACGGCTCCTTCGAGAACGGCTCTCCGGCGAGCTTGAGTTCGTCGGGGACCTTGGCGGCGTAGCCCATGAGGATGGTGTCGTCGGTGGTGACCGCGTCGACCTGGTAGGTGAGGAGGTTGTCGACGCAGATCGAGTACGTGTCGTAGGCGACGAGTTCGGCCCGGGGATAGTCCTGCTGGATGCGCTGGTAGGGGGTGGATCCCGCCGCCGAGCAGACCCGCTTGCCGTCGAGGTCCTGGGGGCCGTCGATGTCGTTCTCGTCGGTGCGGACCAGGAGGGACTGGCCGGCCATGTAGTAGGGGCCGGCGAAGCCGACGAGCTTCTTGCGCTTGTCGTTGATGGTGTAGGTGCCGACGTAGTAGTCGATCTGCCCGTTCTGCAGGGCGGTCTCGCGGTTGGCGGAGGCGATGGTGCGGAACTCGATGCCGGAGGGCTGGAAGCCGAGCGAGGCGGCCATCATCTTGGCGATCTCGATGTCGAAGCCGGAGTAGCGGCCGGTGGCCGGGTCCTTCTCGCCCAGGTACGGCTGGTCCTCCTTGGCGCCGACGATCAGCCGGCCGCGCTTGCGGGCCCGCTCCCAGGTGGCGGAGGACGGCAGGGCGAAGCCCGCGTCGACCCGGTAGGCGGGCAGCCGGTCGGGCTGCGGGCCCTTGACGGGCGGGCTGCCGGGCCGGCCGCAGGCGCCGAGCAGCAGGCTCGCGAGGAGGAGCGGCAGGACGGCGAACGGGCCCGGACGGCGGTGTGTGCGCTGCATGGTGGCCACCCCGGTCAGTGCGAGAGGATCTTGGAGAGGAAGTCCCGGGCGCGCTCGGTGCGCGGGGCGGTGAAGAACTCCTCCGGGGAGCGGTCCTCCAGGATCCGGCCGTCGGCCATGAAGACGACGCGGTTGGCGGCGGAGCGGGCGAAGCCCATCTCGTGGGTGACGACGACCATCGTCATGCCCTCGCGGGCGAGCTGCTGCATGACCTCCAGGACCTCGTTGATCATCTCGGGGTCGAGGGCGGAGGTGGGTTCGTCGAAGAGGAGCGCCTTGGGGTCCATGGCGAGGGCGCGGGCGATGGCGACGCGCTGCTGCTGGCCGCCGGAGAGCTGCGCCGGGTACTTGTCGGCGTGGGCGGCGAGGCCGACCCGGTCGAGGAGTTCGCGGGAGCGCCGGTCGGCCTCGTCCTTCTTCCGCCGGCGGACCTTGATCTGCGCCAGGGAGACGTTGTCGAGGACGGTCCGGTGGGCGAAGAGGTTGAAGGACTGGAAGACCATGCCGACCTCGGCGCGCAGTCCGGCGAGCGCCTTGCCCTCCTCGGGCAGCGGGCGGCCGTCGATGAGGATCTCGCCGGACTCGACGGTCTCCAGGCGGTTCATGGCCCGGCAGAGGGTGGACTTCCCGGAGCCCGAGGGGCCGATGACGACGACGACCTCGCCCCGGCCGACCGTCAGGTCGATGGACTGGAGCACGTGCAGCGTGCCGTAGTGCTTGTTCACGCCACGCAGTTCGATCAGCGGGTCGGCGGCCATGCGCTGTCTGCCCCTCTTCCTCGGCGGTGTGTCGGGACAGCGCAAACTATCCGCCGGGAAAGGGGCTTCACGCCCGACACGCGCAAGACGGGACGAGCCGGGATTAGCCGTATTTACGACCGATGGGTGAACCGCCGCCGCCCCGCCGGGCGGTCACTGCTCGGCGGCCTCCGCGTACGCCTGGGAGAGTTCGGGGGCGCCGGTCATCGCCCAGTCGAGGCCGTACTCGACGACCGGGATCTCGCGGCCGGACTCCAGGACGACGACCGGACCGCCGTTCGGCCAGACGCGCCAGTGGGCGCCGGGGACGTTCCGCACGATGACGGTGCCGAGGTAGAGGCCCGCGTCGTTCCCGAACCAGGGCAGTTCCTCCTGGTCGTCGCGCCAGCGCGGCGGGAGCTGGTCGAGGCGCTGGAGGGAGCCCGGGGTGTCGTCGAGCGCGACGCCCGCCCGCTCGACCCGGCTGCGGAGCAGCGCGCACTCGGCGAGCAGCTCCGCCACCCCGTCGGGGTCGCGGTCGAAGGCCTCGACCAGGGGCGGCGGTTCGGGCTCGTGGCGCTTGCGCCAGTGGTCGAGAAACGGGATGTTCATCGGAACAGCGTCGCACCGCGGGCCGCCGGTCCACCACCCGGCACGCGGAGATCGTCCCGGTGCGTCCCTGGTCCGTCCCCCGGGCCGGGCCGGGTGGCCGGGCCTGACCAAGTGACCGGGCCGGGGACGGACCGGGTGGCCGGAGGGATGGGCCGGGGACGGACCGGGTGGCCGAGGGACGGGCCGGGGGGACGGACCGGGGCGGTCAGAGGTCGAGGTCGACGACGACCGGGGCGTGGTCCGAGGCGCCCTTGCCCTTGCGCTCCTCGCGGTCCACGTAACTGTCCTTCACGGCACCGGCGAACGGCTCGTTGCCGTAGACCAGGTCGATGCGGATGCCCTTGTTCTTGGGGAAGGCGAGCTGGCGGTAGTCCCAGTACGTGTAGGGGTGGTCGTACTTGAGGGGGCGCGGGACGACGTCGGAGAGGCCGGTGGCGCGCAGGGCGGCGAGGGCGGCCCGCTCGGGCTCGGTGACGTGGGTGCCGCCCTCGAAGACCGAGCGGTCCCAGACGTCCTCGTCGGCCGGGGCGATGTTGTAGTCGCCGAGCACGGCGAAGGGGCGCTCGCCCGCCGCGTCCCCGGCGACGGCCTCCTTCAGCGCCTCCAGCCAGCGCAGCTTGTAGGCGTAGTGCGGGTGGTCGACCTCCCGGCCGTTGGGCACGTAGACCGACCAGAGGCGGAGCGGGCCGCAGGTGGCGGAGATCGCGCGGGGCTCCTGCGCGCCGTCGTACTCGGGTCCGCCGGGCAGGCCGGTGACGACGTCCTCGAAGCCGACGCGGGAGACCAGCGCCACGCCGTTCCACCGGCCGGTGGCGTTGACCGCCGACTCGTAGCCCAGCGCGCGCAGTTCCTCCACGGGGAACTGCTCGGCGGCGCACTTGGTCTCCTGGACGCACAGCACGTCGGTGCCGCTGCTCTCCAGCCAGGCCAGCAGCCGGGGCAGTCGGGCGGTGATCGAGTTGACGTTCCAGGTGGCGATGCGCATGGTGCCCACCCTACTGGCGGCCACCGACAACGGCGGCCCGGACGGGGACGGCCCCGGGCGACGGCGGCCCGGACGCCGGTGGCTCAGACGTCGGCGGAGGTCCCGGGGGCGAGGCGGCGGTGGTCGGTGCCGCCGAGGGCCCCGATCTGCCCGTCGTAGATCGGCCGGGCCAGATCGGTCAGGAGCGCGTCGTGGATGTCGTACGCGCGCCGCGGCCGCACCTCGCGGACGTAGTCGATCACCTCGGAGATCTTGTTCCACGGGGCCATGACCGGCAGCAGCAGGGTGTCCACCGGACGGTCCGGGACGGTGAGGGCGTCGCCGGGGTGGAAGACCGCGCCGTCGACGAGGAAGCCGACGTTGGTGACGCGCGGGAGGTCCGGGTGGATGACGGCGTGCAGCTCGCCGTGGACCTCGACGTCGAAGCCGGCGGCGGTGAAGGCGTCGCCGTGGCCGACGGTGCGCACCCGGCCCGGATAGGCCGCGGACAGCCGGTCGGCCACGCTGCGCAGGGTCCAGAGCTCGACGGCCGGATCGGCGTCGAGGGCGGCGCGCAGCCGGCCCTCGTCGAAGTGGTCCGGGTGCTCGTGGGTCACGAGGAGCGCGTCGGCCCCGCGCACCGCGTCCTCCTCCGTGAACATCCCGGGGTCGAGGACGAGCGTCCGCCCGTCCTTCTCCAGCCGGACGCAGGCGTGGGACTTCTTCGTCAGCTTCACGCGGTCAACCCTACGCCGGGCGTGCGGGCCCGGCGCGGACACGGCCGTCGGCTCACGCCGGCGGGGTGGTCTCCTCGTCGATCACCCGGCCGACGGTGCCGAGCGCGGTCTCGGCGGCCGGGAGGCCGCAGTAGACGGCGGTGTGCAGCACGATCTCGCGGATCTCGGCCGGCGACAGGCCGTTGCGCAGCGCGGCCCTGGTGTGGTCGGCGAGCGCCTCCCGGTGCCCGCCCGCGACGAGGGCGGTGAGGGTGACAACGCTGCGGGTGCGCCGGTCGAGGCCCTCCCTGGCCCACACCTCGCCCCAGGCGTAGCGGGTGAGCAGTTCCTGGAGGTCGGCGGCGCCGGGGTCGGCGAGGGCCCGGTCGACGTGGGCGTCGCCCAGGATCTCGCGGCGCAGCCCGAGCCCCTTCTCGTACGGGTCGGGGCGGCCGGCCGGCGCCTCCTCGGCGTCGCCGGGCGCGGGGACGGCGGCCGAGGCGGGCTCGGCCGGGACGGCCGGCGGCGGGGCGAGCGGCGGCGGGACCGCGAGGGTGCCGCTGGTCTCGTGGGCGGTCGCCGAGAAGTGCTCCAGGAGCAGGTCGGTGACGGCGGCGGGCTGCTCGACCGGGGCGAGGTGGGAGGCGCCGGGGACGACGGCCAGCTTGGCGTCGGCGATCCCGGCGACCAGGGTGCGGGCCTCGGCGGGGCCGGTGACCCGGTCCTCGGAGCCGACCAGGACCAGCGCGGGCACGCCGATGCTGCCGAGCGCGGCCCGTACGTCGAAGACGGCGAGGGCCTCGCAGGCGGCGACGTAGCAGCCGGCGTCGGTGGTGCGCACCATCTGGACGGCCCAGTCGACGATGGCGGGCTGGTTGGCGGCGAAGTGCGGGGTGAACCACTGCTCGGGCGCGGTGCGGGCCACCGGCTCCAGGCCGTTGGTGCGGACCATGACGCCGCGCTGGCGGAACTCGTCGGCGGTGCCGAAGCGGGGCGCGGTGGCGACCAGCGCCAGGGAGGCGACCCGGTGCGGGGCGCGCAGCGCGAGGTCGAGGCCGACGGCCCCGCCGAGGGAGCAGCCGGCGTAGCCGAAGCGCTGGACGCCGAGGCCGTCGAGGACGGCGAGCAGCCGGTCGCCGAGTTCGGCGACGGAGGTGAAGGGCTGGGCCGGGGCGCCGCCGTGGCCGGGCAGGTCGAAGCGGACGACCCGCCGCTCCCGGATCAGGTCGGGAATCTGCCGGTCCCACATGTGGAAGGTGGTGCCCAGCGAGGGGCCCAGGACCAGGACGGGCGCGTCCTCGGGCCCGTCGACTCGGTATTGCAGGGTGTGCGTCGGTGTCTCACTCACTCGCCAGACCCTCTCATCCTTTCGGCCCCGGCGGGGCGGCGGGGCGGGATTCGCCGCCCCGCGCGGGCCGCGTGGCGGGGGCCGGAAGGGAGCCGGGGAGGGGGGCCGGTGGGGGTCAGTGGCCTCGGCGGACGCGGGCGGCCTTGCGGGCCTCGGCGAGTTTGCGGTCCTCGGCGGAGCGGCGGGACTCGTTCTTGGCGCGGCCGGGCTTGCCGGGGACGGTGCCCATGCCCCGGAAGGCGGCGCCGCCGCGCCGGGGGCGCTCGGCACTGGCGCCGCTGCCGGGGACGGGGACGCCGGAGGGGGCCTTGGCGCCGGTGAGGCGGCTGAGCTCGGCCTCGCCGGAGCGGACCCGGGTGACCTGGGGCCGCAGGCCCGCGTCGGCCATCAGGCGCAGCACGTCGCGGCGCTGGTCGGGCAGGACCAGGGTGACGACGGTGCCGGACTCGCCGGCGCGGGCGGTGCGGCCGCCCCGGTGCAGGTAGTCCTTGTGGTCGGCGGGCGGGTCGACGTTCACGACGAGGTCGATCTCGTCGACGTGGATGCCGCGCGCGGCGACGTTGGTGGCGACCAGGACGGTCACCTCGCCGGTGCGGAAGCGCTCCAGGGTGCGGGTGCGCAGCGGCTGGGACTTGTCGCCGTGCAGGGCGGCGGCGCGGACACCGCTGCCGAGGAGGTGGGCGGTGAAGCGGTCCACGGCGGCCTTGGTGGCCAGGAACATGATCACGCGGCCGTCGCGGGCGGCGATCTCGGTGGCGACGGCGAACCGGTCGGGGCCGTGGACCTGGAGGACGAGGTGCTCCATGGTGGCGACGGCGGCGGCCGCGGGGTCGGCGGAGTGGGAGACCGGGTCGTGCAGGTAGCGCTCGACGAGGAGGTCCACGTTCCGGTCGAGGGTGGCGGAGAAGAGCAGCCGCTGGCCGTCGGCGGGCACCAGGTCGAGCAGGGCGGTGACCTGGTCGGTGAAGCCCAGGTCGGCCATCTGGTCGGCCTCGTCGAGGACGGTGGCCGTCACCCGGTCGAGGCGGACGTCCTTGCGCTCGACGAGGTCCATGAGGCGGCCGGGGGTGGCGATGACGACCTCGGCGCCCTCCCGGAGCGCGGTGGCCTGCCGGCCGATCGACATGCCGCCGACGACGGTGGCGAGCCGCACGCCCAGCTCTGCGGCGTACGGGGCGAGGTCGTCGGTGACCTGCTGGGCCAGCTCGCGGGTGGGGACGAGGACGAGGCCCCGGGGCTTGCGGGCCTCGGCGCGCCGGCCGGCGGTGCGGACCAGGAGCGGCAGGCCGAAGGCGAGGGTCTTGCCGGAGCCGGTGCGGCCCCGGCCCAGGACGTCGCGTCCGGCGAGCGCGTCGGGGAGGGTGGCGGCCTGGATCGGGAAGGGCGTCTCGATGCCCCGCTCGGTGAGCAGCCGCCGTATCCCGGCGGGAAGGTCGAACGCGTCGAAGGAGGCGGGCGCGGCGGAGGCGTCGGGGGTGGCCGAGGCGGCGGAGGCGTCGGGGGCGGGGCGGGGCGCTGCGGTGTTCATGGGGTCCCTTGCGGGTCAGGGGCTGGTGGTGGAGACCACGAAGACGCGGGGGAAGGCCGGGTCCGTCAGGTCGACCGTGATGTCGGTGGTCGGGCGGGGTCCCTCGCGGGTGACGGTGGCGCCGGACCAGGCCGTGCCGTCGGTGAAGGTCCAGCCGGCGATGCCCGCGTCGCGCGCGGAGACGGTGACCCGGCCGGGGGCGAGGGCGGAGCGGCTGGTGCCCGACTCGGCGAGGAAGGTGTCGAGGCCGCCGGCGCTGGTGGTGAAGTGCACGTACAGGCGGCTGGTCTTCCAGTTGCTGGTCTCGTAGTAGGCGACGGCGAAGGCGTCCGGGGGGACGGGCACCTCGAAGACCCGGCGCTTCATCAGCGAGGGCCAGTTGTCCTGGAGGCCGACGGCGGAGGACTCGCGCTCCTTGTCGAGGCCGCTGGCCCGGCTCTGCCCGGCGGAGATCACCAGGTAGCCGGCGGGGATGCCGACGAGGAGGACGATGATGACCGCCGTCAGCCAGCGGCGGCGGATCATGTGGCCCCGGTCCTCGGGCATCCGCCCGGCGGCGGTCCGCTGCTCGGGGAGGCGCTCCTCGGGGGGAGCGGCGGGCGGGGGGTGCGGGGTCATGTGGCGGGGTCCTCGGGGGTGCGGGAGGCGCGTCCGTGCGCGCCGGCTCGGAACGCCTGCGCGTAGCGCTCGTACTTCTCGTACCGCTCGACCCGGCGCCGGTTGGCGCGGCGGAAGCGGCGGGCGACGAGGCGGGCGAGGTCGGCGGCGCCGACCATGCCGGCCTCGGGTCCGAGCTGGGCGCGGGTGATGCGGGCCTCCGGGCGGTAGCCGCGGCCGGTGAGGTGGCGGCGGAAGGCGTCCCGGGCGGGGCCGATGAGCAGGTCGTCGGCGGCGGAGACGCCGCCGCCGATGACGAAGCAGGAGGGGTCGAGGGCGGCGGCGAGGTTGGCGATGCCGACGCCGAGCCACTGGCCGATGTCCTGGAGCAGTTCGACGCACATGGCGTCGCCCTCGCGGGCCAGCTCGGTGATGAGGGGGCCGGTGATGTCGGGGACGTGGCCCTTGACCCGCTCGATGATCTCGTGGGCGACCGGGGAGTCGGCGGCGGCCAGCTCGCGGGCCTCGCGGACCAGGGCGTTGCCGGAGCTGTACTGCTCCCAGCAGCCGCGGTTGCCGCAGGGGCAGCGGTGGCCGCCGGGCACGACCTGCATGTGGCCGAACTCTCCGGCGACGCCGTACTTGCCCCGCTTGACCTTGCCGTCCTCCAGGATGGCGCCGCCGATCCCGGTACCGAGGGTGATCATGACGAGGTGGTCCTCGCCCCGGCCGGCGCCGAAGCGCCATTCGGCCCAGGCGGCGGTGTTGGCGTCGTTGTCCACCATGACGGGGACGGCGAGGCGGTCCTGGAGGGCGTCCCGGAGGGGTTCGTTGCGCCAGGCGAGGTGGGGGGCGAAGAGGACCCTGGCCCGGTCGGCGTCGACCCAGCCGGCCGCGCCGATGCCGACGGCGTGCACGTCGTGCCGGTCGGAGAGGTCGAGGACCAGGTCGGCGATGGTGTCCTCGACGACCTTGGGGCTCTTGGACTTGTCGGGGGTCTCGGTGCGGATCTTCTCCAGGATGGTGCCGTCGGCGTCGACGACGCCCGCCATCACCTTGGTGCCGCCGATGTCGATGCCCACCGTCGGCACCCGGGGCGCCGACAGGTGGGAGCGCCGCTCGCGGGTCCCGACGGTCCGCAGGACGCCTCCCCGGGCGGCGGGGTCACGGTAGGTACTCATCGGATCGATTCTGCCAGGCGCGGCGTCGGGTCCGCGTCACGAAGCGGCGGGCCGCTCCAGTTCGTGGCGGAGGTCGTCGAGCTCGCTGCCGCCGGCCATCTGCCGGGTCAGCTCGTCGAGGGTGACCTCGCCCTTGGTGTGGCTCGCGGCCATCGTGCCGCGCTTGAGCAGCACGAAGCGGTCGCCGACGAGGTAGGCGTGGTGGGGGTTGTGGGTGATGAGGACCACGCCGAGGCCCTGGTCGCGGGCGGCGGCCACGTATTTGAGGACGACCCCGGACTGTTTGACGCCGAGGGCGGCGGTCGGCTCGTCGAGGACGAGGACCCTGGCGCCGAAGTGGACGGCGCGGGCGATGGCCACGCACTGCCGCTCGCCGCCGGAGAGGGTGCCGATGGGCTGGTCGACGTCGCGCAGGTCGATGCCCATGCGCAGCAGCGCCTCGCGGGTGGTGGCGCGCATCAGGTCGACGTCGAGGCGGCGGAGGGGGCCCTTGCCCTTCGTGGGCTCGGAGCCGAGGAAGAAGTTCCGCCAGACCGGCATCAGGGGGACGACGGCGAGGTCCTGGTAGACGGTGGCGATGCCCCGGTCGAGGGCGTCGCGCGGGTTGGCGAGGGCGACCTCCTCGCCCTCGATGCGGAAGGTGCCGGCGTCGTGCCGGTGCAGCCCGGCGACGATCTTGATGAGGGTGGACTTGCCGGCGCCGTTGTCGCCGAGGACGCAGGTGATCTCGCCGGCCCGGACCTCCAGGGAGACCCCTTCGAGGGCGCGGATGTTGCCGTAGTACTTGGAGACGTCGTCCAGCTCCACCAGGGGGGCGGTGTCGGTCGTCACTTGGTGGCCTCCACGCGCTTGCGGATCCAGGCGTTCAGGAGGGTCGCGAGGAGCAGCATCGCGCCCAGGAAGAACTTGAACCAGTCGGGGTTCCACTCGGCGTAGACGATGCCCTTGCTGGTCATGCCGAAGATGAGGGCGCCGACGGCGGAGCCGATGGCGGAGCCGTAGCCGCCGGTGATCAGGCAGCCGCCGATGACGGCCGCGATGATGTAGATCAGCTCGTTGCCGACGCCTTCGCCGGACTGGACGACGTCGAAGGAGAGCAGCAGGTGCTGGCCGGAGATCCAGGCGCAGAACGCGACGCCCATGTAGAGGCCGATCTTGGTGCGGTGGACGGGGACGCCGACCGCGCGGGCGGCGTCGGCGCCGCCGCCGACCGCGAAGATCCAGTTGCCGAAGCGGGTCCTGAGCAGGATCCAGGTGGCGACCGCGACCAGGGCGAGCCACCACAGGATGGTGACCTTGAGCTCGACGCCGCCGACGGTGAGGGTGGAGGCGAAGAGGGCGTGGGCGGAGGGGAAGCCCTCCATGTCGGCGATCGACTTGGTGGAGACGGTGCCGGCGATGAGTTTGGTGAGGCCCAGGTTGAGGCCGGTGAGCATGAGGAAGGTGCCGAGCGTGATGATGAAGCTGGGCAGCTTCGTGCGGGTGAGCATGAAGCCGTTGAAGGCGCCGATGGCCAGGGTGACCAGGAGCGAGACGCCGACGCCGACCCACACGTTCGCGGTCATCTGGTAGCTGGACATCGAGGAGACCAGGGCGGAGCTGGTCACCAGGACGCCGGCGGAGAGGTCGAACTCGCCGCCGATCATGAGCAGCGCCACCGGGACGGCCATGATGCCGAGGACCGAGGCGGCGTACAGGACGGTGCCGAGGCTGGAGGGGCGCAGGAAGCTGTCGGCGACGAGCGAGAAGAAGACGAAGACGGCGATCGCGCCGACGACCGAGCCCAGCTCGGGGCGGGCGAGGAGCTTCTTCAGGGGGCTGGTGCGCAGCAGCCGTTCGTCGACGTGGTCGAGGCCGTCCGGTGGCGGGGCGGTGGTGCTCATCGGGTCCCCCGCTCCGTGTACCGCTTCAGGGCGCCGGCCTGGTCCTTGGTGATGATCTGCGGGCCGGTGAGGACGGGCTTGCCGCCGCCGAGGACGTCGGCGTTGTAGCGGTAGAGCCAGAGCAGGTCGACGGCCTCGTAGCCCTGGAGGTAGGGCTGCTGGTCGACGGCGAAGCCGAGGGTGCCGGCCTCCAGGGCGGCGGCGACCTTGGCGTTGAGGTCGAAGGTGTCGATCTCGGCCGTGCTGCCGGCGCTCTTCGCGGCCTGGACGGCGGCGTCGGCGAAGGGGGCGCCGAGGGTGACGACGGAGTCGATGCCCTTGTCGGCCTGGAGCTTGGCCTCGATGGACGCCTTCACGTCGGGCATGTTGGTGCCGTCGACGTAGAGGTTGACGAGTTCGCCGCCGAAGGTCTCCTCGGTGCCGGCGCAGCGCTGCTCGTGGCCGACGTTGCCCTGCTCGTGCAGGACGCAGAGGGCCTTCTTCCTGCCCCGCCTGTCGAGCTCCTCGCCGACGGCCTGGCCGGCGACGGTCTCGTCCTGCCCGATGTGGGTGAGCGCGCCGAACGCCTTGGACTGCTCGGCGCCCGAGTTCACGGTGATCACCGGGATGCCGGCCTTGACGGCCTTCGCCACGGACGCCTTCATGGCGTCGGGCTTGGCGAGGGTGACGATCAGCCCGTCGACGCCCTTGGCGACGTACGAGTCGATCAGCTGCGCCTGCTGCTGGGCCTCGTCGCTGTGGGCGTAGAGGAAGTTGATGTTGTCCTTGGCGGCGGCCTGCTCGGCACCGTTCTGGACGATGTCCCAGAAGGTGTCGCCGTCGCCCGAATGGGTCACCATCGCGACGGTCCAGCGGGGGGTGTCCACGGCCGACCGGCCCTGGGCGGCGGCCGCCTTGCGGGCGTCCTCCGCGCGCTTGCCGCCCGTGCTGCTGCACCCGGCGAGCGCGCCGGTGAGCGCGAGCGCGAGCACGGCGCCGACGGCGGCGCGTCCCCCTCCTGTCCGAAGCCCTGTCCGAAGCCTGGTCACGAGGTCGTGCCCTCCTTTATGTCCTTCTGCGTGCATTGCAGTATCGGTCATGCGGGTCGCGGCGCTCGCCCGGGGGCCCGTCCCCGGGCTCCGGCCCTACGGACGGACCATCAACTGGAACTCGAAGGAGTAGCGGCCGGCCCGGTAGAGGTGGGAGCCGAACTCGACGGCCCGGCCGGTGGTGTCGAAGGTGGTGCGCTCCATGGTGAGGAGCGGCGCGCCGGGCTCCTCGTCCAGGAGCGCGGCCTCCTCGGGGGCGGCGGCGCGGGCGCCGATGGACTGGCGGGCGGTGTGCAGGGCGGGTCCGGCGGCGCGCAGCAGGCGGTAGAGGCCGGTGGACTCCAGGCCGGCGGTGTCGACGAGGCCGGCGGGCAGGTGGTTGCGGAGGCGGGCGACGGGCGCGCCGTGCGCGGTGCGGAGCCGTTCCAGGTAGTGGACCTCGGTGCCCTCGGGGAGGCCGAGGGCGGCGGCGACCGGGCCGGTGGCCGGTTCGAGGCGGTCGACGAGGAGGCGGGTGCCGGGGCGGTGGCCGGCCGCCTCCAGGTCGTCGTAGAGGCTGCTCAGCTCCAGCGGGCGGCGGACCCGGGAGTGCACGACCTGGGTGCCGACGCCCCGGCGGCGGACGAGGAGCCCCTTGTCGACGAGGGTCCGCAGGGCCTGGCGGACGGTGGGCCGGGACAGGCCGAGGCGGCCGGCGAGGTCGATCTCGTTGCCGAGGAGGGTGCCGGGCGGCAGCGTCCCGTCGGCGACGGCCCGCTCCAGCTGCCGGGCCAGCTGGGAGTGGAGCGGGACCGGGCTGGCGCGGTCCACGGAGAGGGGCGGCAGGGGGGATCCGGACGGCGGGGCCACGAGAGGGCAGGGTAGCCCCGCTCCGGGGCGCCGGGAAGGAGTCGCGTCCGCTTGTCCTGACATGCCTTGACACCGCTGGGCGGGCGGCCCACGGTGGGGCCATGCGCATCGGACTCATCGGTACGGGCCGGATCGGGAGTTTCCACGCGGGCGTCCTCGCCCGGCATCCGCGGGTCGGCTCGCTGGTGGTGGCCGACGCCGATCCGGCGCGGGCGGCCGCGGTGGCGGGGTCGGTGGGCGCGGAGGCGGTGGCGGACGCGGCGGCGGTGCTGGCGGCCGGTCCGGACGCGGTGGTGATCGCCTCGGCGACGGCGGCGCACGCGGAGCTGATCGCGCGGGCGGCGCGGGCCGGGCTGCCGGCCTTCTGCGAGAAGCCGATCGCGCTGGACGTGCCGGGGACGCTGGCGGCGCTGGCGGCGGTCGAGGAGGCGGGCACCGAGCTCCAGCTGGGTTTCATGCGGCGGTTCGACGCGGGGTACGCGGCGGCGCGGGAGGCGGTCCGGTCGGGGCGGCTCGGGCGGCTGCACACGGTGCGGACGGTGACCTCGGACCCGGAGCCGCCGCCCGCCGCCTACCTGCCGCTGTCCGGCGGGCTGTTCCGGGACTGTCTGGTGCACGACGCGGACGTGGTGCGCTGGGTGACCGGCCGGGAGGTGGTGGAGGTGTACGCGCGCGGCGCGGACGCGGGCCCGGCGGTGTTCCGGGAGGCGGGGGACGTGGACACGGCGGCGGCGCTGCTGGTCCTGGACGACGGGGCGCTGGTGACGGCGACGGCGACCCGGTGCAACGGCGCGGGGTACGACGTGCGGATGGAGCTGGCGGGCGAGCGGGCGCAGATCGCGGTGGGCCTGGACGAGCGGACCCCGCTGACCTCGGTGGAGCCGCACGGGCCGGGCGCTCCGGTGAAGCCGTGGCCGGGTTTCCTGGAGCGGTTCGCGCCCGCGTACGAGGCGGAGCTGGACGCCTTCGTACGGCTGGCGCGGGGCGAGGGCCCCAATCCGTGCGACGGCCGGGAGGCGCTGGCGGCCCTGCGGATCGCGGAGGCGTGCGAGCGCTCCCGGCGGGAGGGACGGCCGGTGCGGGTGGAGGGCGTGCCCCGGGGGCTTGGCGGAGGGCCTTCCCCCGAGGTCTAGCCGACCGCGCGGACGGTGCCCTGGGCGAGGGCGCAGAGGGTCTCGGTGCCGTGCTCGTCGACGGTGAGCAGCCGGCAGTGGACCACGGCCTGGCGGCGGCCGGCGTGCAGGACCTCGGCGCGGGCGCGCAGGAGGACGCCGGTGGCGGGGCGGGCGTAGTCGATGGAGTAGCCGGCGGTGAGGACCGAGGGGCCCAGGACGGTGCCGGCGGCGAAGGTGAGGGCGTTGTCGGCGGCGTAGGAGAGGACTCCGCCGTGCACGAAGCCGTTCTGCTGGCGCAGGTCCTCGCGGATCGGGAGTTCCAGGGTGGCGCCGCCGTCGCCGAAGGCGGTGACGTCGGCGCCGACGAGGCGGCTGAAGGGCTGGGCCCGCAGGATGCCGCGCGCGAGGGCGAGGGGGTCGGCGGCGGGGGCTGCGTCGGTGTCGGTCATCCGCGTCACCCTACTCGCCGGTAGCGCCGTCGGGGGTCTCGTCGAGGAGACCGGCGTCGTGGACGAGGAGGGCGATCTGGACCCGGTTGTTGAGGCCGAGGCGGGCGAGCAGCCGGGAGACGTGGGTCTTGACGGTGGGGACGCTCATGTAGAGCCGGGTGGCGATCTCGGCGTTGGAGGCGCCCTGGCCGACGGCGAGCGCCATCTCCCGTTCGCGCGCGGAGAGTCCGGCGAGCCGTTCGGCGGCGGCGGGCCGCCGGGGCGGGGTCTCGGGCCGGTCGGTGACGTGGCGCATCAGCTGGCGGGTGACGGCCGGGGAGAGCACCGGGTCCCCGGCGGCGACCCGGTGGACGGCGGCGAAGATCTCGGCGGGCGGGGTGTCCTTGAGGACGAAGCCGGCGGCGCCGGCCCGCAGGGCGCGCAGCACCTGCTCGTCGGCGTGGAAGGTGGTGAGGACGATGACCTCGGGGGCGCCGGGCCGGGCCCGCAGCCGCTCGGTGGCGGTGAGGCCGTCGACGCGCGGCATCCGGATGTCCATGAGGACGACGTCGGGGACGAGCCGGTCGACGAGGCCGGGGACCTCGCTGCCGTCGGTGCCCTCCCCGACGATCTCCAGGGAGTCGGAGCCGCCGAGCATCAGGGAGAGGCCCGCGCGGACCAGGGGGTCGTCGTCGACGACGAGCAGCCGGATCGTCATGGGGGCCACGGTAGCCAGGCGGTGACGGCGAACCCGCCACCGGGGGCGGTCCCGTGGTCGAGGCGGCCGCCGGCGAGGGCGGCGCGCTCGGAGAGGCCGATGAGGCCCTGGCCGGAGCCGGGGACGTGCGGCACCTCCCCGTCGGGGGCCGGGTTGCGGACCTCGACGGTGAGGCCGTCGCCGGGCCGGCCGCGCAGGAGGACGGTCACCTCGGTGCCGGGGGCGTGCTTGCGGGCGTTGGTCAGGGCTTCCTGGGCGATGCGGTAGACGGTGCGGCCGGTGGCGGCGGGAACCGCGCCGGGGTCGTCGAGGGTGGAGTCGAGCCGGACCCGCATGCCGGCCGCGCGGGACTCGTCGACGAGGGCGCCGAGGGTGGCGAGGGTGGGCTGCGGCCGGTCCCCGCCGCCCTCGTCGCCGGGGGCGCGCAGGACGCCGATGATCTCGCGGAGGTCCTGGAGGGCCTCGTGGGCGCTGTCCCGGATGACACCGGCGGCGCGGGCGATCTGCGCGGGCGGGGCGTCGGGGCGGAACTCCAGGGCGCCGGCGTGGACGCTGAGCAGGGTGAGCCGGTGGGCGAGGACGTCGTGCATCTCGCGGGCGATGGCCTCGCGGGCGAGCCGCTGGGCCTGGGCGGCGCGCAGTTCGGCCTCGGCCTCGGCGCGTTCGGCGCGTTCGCGCAGCGCCTCGACGAGCTGGCGGCGGGCCCGTACGAGCATGCCCCAGGCGGCGGCGAGGAGGGTGAGGACGCAGCCGAGGGTGATGCCGAGGACGGCGCCGGTCTCGGGGTCGGGGCGGACGAAGACGGTGCCGACGGCCCCGGCGAGGGCGAGGGCGAGGATCCAGGCGATGTCCCGGAAGGGCCGCCGGACGGCGACGCTGAACAGGGCGGCGAGCATGGCTCCGGCGGCGGCCGGGACGAGGGCGCCGGTGACCGCGAGGACGGCGGCGACGGCGACGGGGGCGCGGCGGCGCAGCCAGAGCGCGCAGCAGGCGAGCGCGCCGACGATCTGGTCGGTGAGGACCAGGGCCTCGCCGTCGTAGCGGGCGCTGGCGTCGACGGCGAGGAGTCCGAAGCCGGCGGCCAGCAGGAAGATCAGGACGTCGACGGTCCAGTCGCGGACGGTGCGGCGCGGCCGGCCGGCCCCGGCACCGTCCGGTTCGACCAGGTGGGAGGGGAGCAGCCAGCGGTGCCGGACCGTACGCGTCATGGTCGCAATGTACGCAGCCGGACCCCTGCCCACCGGCCCGGAGCGCCCGCCCGCTACTTAAGTCGCGGAGATCGCTACTTGGGTAGCGGGCGGGTGGACCGGAGGCGGACGCGGCCGACCGGAGGTCGCGTCCAAGATCGTCCCATGAAGAAATTCCTTGAGGTGTCCGGTTTCCTGCTCGCCGTGTTCGGGGTGTGCGGGGTGATCCGCGAGCTGACCGACGGCTGGTTCTCGTTCATGGGGGTGACGCGGTTCCTGACCGAGAACGTGGGGTTCATGGCGGGCCGGGAGGTCTTCGTGAACATCGTGATCGCCGTCCTCGGCGTGGCCGTGATGATCGCCTCGGACCGGGTGGAGAAGTGACCCGTGCCCCCGCGCCCCCTCCTGGTAGGGGGCGCGGGGGCCTATCGGCCGTCCGTGTCGGCGGTGCGGCGGCCCCAGGCGGTGCCGCCGAGGACCAGGAGCGCGCCCGCGAGGCCGAGCGGACCGGGGCGGTCGCCGGCCAGGGCGATGCCCGCGACGGCGGCCCAGAGCGGTTCCGTGCCGAGCAGCAGGCTGACCCGGGACGGGGAGGTGCGGCGTACCGCCCACATCTGCACGAAGAACGCGAAGAGCGTGCAGAAGACGGAGAGGAAGACCAGGCCCGCCCACTCCCGGGGGCCGAAGCCGAGCGCGGCCGACCAGGGGCTCGCGCCGTCGCCCGTGGCGGCGAGGACGGCGAAGACGAGGACGGCGGTGCCGAGCTGGACCGTGGTGAGGGAGAGCGAGTCGGCCGACCGGACGGCCTTGATCCGGGCCATCGCCAGGACGTGGGCGGTACGGCCCAGGGCGGCGAGCAGGATCAGCAGGTCGCCGAGGGAGGGGGTGGTGAAGCCCGCGCCCTGGGTGAGCAGGACGACGCCGGTGACGGAGAGCCCGGCGGCGCCGAGGAAGCCGGGCGCGAGGCGCGTGCGGGTGACGGCGGCCTCCGCGAGCGGGGTGAAGATCATGGTGAGGCTGATGATCAGGCCCGCGTTGGTGGCGGAGGTGTGGACGACGCCGTACGTCTCCAGGAGGAAGATCCCGGCGAGGATCGCGCCGAGGACGGCGGCGCCGCGCCACTGGGCGCCGGTCAGCGCGCGCAGCCCGCGCAGCCCGGCGGCGACCAGGACGGGCACCACCAGCGCGAAGCGCAGCACGAGGACCGCGACGACGGTGTGGCCGGTGGTGATGCCCTTGGCGGCGAGGTAGCTGCCGCCCCAGAAAACGGCGACCAGCAGCAGCGGCAGGTCGGTGAGCCAGGCGCGGCGCGGGGCGCCGAGGGGGACGGGTGCGGCGAACGACGGGGAAGCGGCCATCTCGGTCCGGGTCTCCAGCTCTGCGGACGGGGTGGAGACGTCGGCGGCTCGCACGGGGAGCGCTCACGGTACCCGGCGGGCGCCCCTTGGGTCACGGCCGTTTCACGGGGTGGCGGGCGCTCCGGTTCAGGCGTAACTGCCGTACGTGGGGCGGCCCGCGCGCGCGTAGGTGTGGAGGGCGACTCCGGCGGCGGTGGTGCCCGCCTCCACGAGCCGGAAGGCGGCCGGGCGGGAGCCCTCGGGGAAGAGGCGGCGGCCGGTGCCGAGGACGACGGGGAAGACCAGCAGGTGGAGGGTGTCGACGAGGTCGTGGTCGAGGAGGGTGTGGGCGAGGCCGCCGCTGCCGTGGACCTGGATCTCGCCGTCGAGCCGCTCCTTGAGCGCGGCGACCTCGGTGGGGACGTCGCCGCGCAGCAGGGTGGTGCCGGCCCAGTCGGCGGAGTCGAGGGTGGTGGTGGCGACGTACTTGGGCAGGGCGTTGAGCTTGCTCGCGACGGGGTCGTCGGCGTCGGTCCGCAGCGGCCAGTAGGAGGCGAAGATCTCGTAGGTGCGGCGGCCGAGGAGGAAGGCGGTGGGGCGGGTGAAGACGCCGTCCATGAAGCGGCCGAAGTCCTCGTCGCCGTACGGCACCGACCAGCCGCCGTGCGGGAAGCCCCCGGAGGCGTCCTCCTCGGGGCCGCCGGGGGCCTGGTGGACGCCGTCGAGGGTGAGGAACTGGGTGAGGCTCAGGGTGGCCATGGTGCTGCCTTTCGGGGTCCGGTCCGTCGTGCTTCACCTGTGCTGACCGGGCCCGGCGGCGGAATTCATCGGTGCGGCGGCGATCTCGCCGTCCGATAGCCGCCAGCGGGGGCGCCCGCCGCCGTATTTCCTTGAATTCGCAACCAGTTGTGGGAAGCGGAACCGAGGGAAGAGGCAGCGATGTCCACGATGAACGGGAAGACGGCACTGGTCACCGGCGGGAGCCGGGGCATCGGCGCGGCGACGGCGGTCCGGCTCGCGGCGGAGGGCGCGGACGTGGCCTTCACCTACGTCCGGGACGAGGCGGCGGCGAAGGAGGTGACGGCCCGGGTGGAGGCGCTCGGCCGGCGGGCCCTGCCGCTGCGCGCCGACGCGGCCGACGCCGGGGACGCGGCGGGCGCGGTGCACCGCGCGGCCGACGACCTGGGGCGGCTCGACGTCCTCGTCAACAACGCGGGGATCGGGGTGCTCGGCCCGCTGGCCGCCCTCACCCTCGCCGACGTGGACCGGGTCCTCGCGGTCAACGTCCGGGGGGTCTTCCTCGCCGCGCGGGCGGCGGCGGAGCGGCTCCCGGACGGCGGCCGGATCATCACCGTCGGCAGCTGCGTGACGCTGCGGGCGGCGAGCCCCGGCGGCACGCTCTACGCGATGAGCAAGTCGGCGCTGACCGGGCTGAACCGGGCGCTGGCCCGGGAGCTGGGCGGGCGCGGGATCACGGCGAACGTCGTCCACCCGGGCCCGGTCGACACCGACCTCAACCCGGCGGACGGGCCGCACGCGGCGGGCCAGGCGGCGCTGACGGCGCTGGGCCGCTTCGGCACCCCGGACGAGGTGGCGGCGGCGGTCGCCTACCTGGCGGGACCGGAGGGCCGGTACGTGACGGGCGCCGAACTGTCGGTGGACGGCGGGTACGCGGCCTGAACCCCGCGGACCGGGACCATACGGGAACGGGGGCCCGGGGGCTCGGAGCCGTACAAAAGAAGGGGGCGCGGGGGCGCACCGGTGCTGTCGGGTCGGTGCGCCCCGCGCGCCGGGCGGGGTGTCGTGCCCGCCCGGTCGGCGGGACCGGAGCGCGTCCGGTCCCGTCCCCGGCGGGCCGGGGCCCCCGGGGTCGTTCCGGGGGACGGCCGGTGTCGGCCGGTCCGGTCCCCCGGGGTCCTCGTACGGCGGCGGGTCAGCCGCCCAGTTCCCGGTGGCGGGCGGCGAGCGCGGCCGCGCCCGTCTCCGTCAGCGAGCCGAAGAGGCGGAGGCGGGAGATGCCGCCGTCGGGGTAGATGTCGATCCGGACCCGGGAGCCGACCGCCGGCGCGTCGAGCACGAAGCGGTGGTCGGTGTCGGGCTGGAGGCGGGTCCGGGGCAGGATCTCGGTCCAGTCGTCCGAGCCCTCGGCGGCGACGGAGAGGGCCGCCCAGCCCGCGCTGTTGCCCTTGAGGTAGGCGGTGTCGATCTCGACGGCGCGGATCGCGGACTCGGCGACGAGCGCGTAGCGGATCCAGTCGTTGCCCTTGTCGCGGCGGCGGCGGGTCTCCCAGCCGTCGTCCATCTTGCGGGACCTGCCCGGCTGGATGGTGTGGGTGGCGGGCGAGTAGAAGCGGTCGGAGGCGTCCTCGACCCGGCCGCCGTTCTCCAGCGCGGCGAGGTCGAAGGTGCCGAGCACGCCCAGCCACGCCGGGTCGGGGGCGACCTCGCCGTGGACGCGGAGGCGGGCGATGCCGCCGTCCGGGTGCTGGTTGACGCGGAGGTGGGTGAAGCGCTGCTCGGCGTCGACCGCGAAGCCGTTGGCCGCGTGGCCGCCGATGGCGGTGCGCGGGACGAGCACCGTCCACTTCACGTCGTCGGCGAGGAGGTCCTCGGGCGAGGGCGAGCCGGGCACGGAGGCGGCCTCGACGGAGACGGCCTGCGGGTAGTTGCCCCGGAAGTGGGCGGTGTCGACGACGATGCCCCGGATCACGCCGGGGGCGCCGAGCCGGACGAGGGCCCAGTCGTGGTCCTCGGCGGCGGGGTGCGGCTCGGCGGCGGAGGCGCCCCGGCGGCGGCGGGTCTCCCAGCCGTCCATGATCTTGCCCTTGTGGCCGAAGTGCTCGGGGTCGAACTCGGCGGCTCCGGGCTTGAGCAGGTTCTCCCGCTCGGCGAAGAACTCGTCGTTGGCGGCGATCACACCGGCGCCGAGGCGGCGGTCGGCGAGGTCCGCGTAGTGGGCGAAGGGAAACTCGGCCGTGCGGTAGTCGGCGTACGGGTCGCCGCCGCCGTAGGGGCTGGCGTCGCCGGTGAAGGAGGGTATGCCGGTCACGGGTCAGTTGTTCCTTTCCAGGAGCAGGCCGCTGGGGTCGGTGAGGGTGCCGCCGTCGTTGATCTTCTCGCCGCGCAGCCAGGTCGCCTTGACCACGCCGTGGAGGGTCTTGCCCGCGTAGGCGGTGATCCGGTTGCGGTGCTGGAGCCCGGCCGGGTCGACGGTGAACGTCGCCTCGGGGTCGATGACCGCGAAGTCGGCGTCCTTGCCCGCCTCGATGCCGCCCTTGCGGTCCAGTCCGGCGAGCCGGGCCGGGCCGGCGGACATCCAGCGCGCCACGTCCTCCAGGCCGTGGCCGCGGCGCCGGGCCTCGGTCCAGATCGCGGGCAGCCCCAGCTGGAGCGAGGAGATGCCGCCCCACGCGGAGGAGAAGTCCGGCGTCTTCAGGTCCGCCGTGGACGGGGAGTGGTCGGACACGACGCAGTCGATGACCCCGTCGGCCAGGCCCTGCCACAGCGCGTCCTGGTTGGCGGCCTCGCGGATCGGCGGGCAGCACTTGAACTCCGTCGCCCCGTCCGGGATCTCCTCCGCCGTCAGCGTGAGGAAGTGCGGGCAGGACTCGACGGTGATCTTCACGCCCTCGGCCTTCGCCGCCGCGATCGGCTCCAGCGCGTCCGAGGAGGACAGGTGCAGGACGTGGACCCGGGCGCCGAGGCGGCGGGCCTGGTCGATCAGGTTCTGGATCGCGGTGTTCTCCGCGTCCCTGGGGCGCGAGGCCAGGAAGTCCGCGTAGGCGGTCGAGGACTTCTGCGGGGCGGCGGCCAGGTGGTGCGGGTCCTCGGCGTGGACGATCATCAGCCCGTCGAACCCGGCGATCTCCGCCAGCGACGACGCCAGTTGCTCCTGGTCCAGCTCCGGGAACTCGTCCACGCCCGACGGCGACAGGAAGCACTTGAAGCCGTGGACGCCCGCGTCGTGCAGGGGCCGCAGGTCCTTGACGTTGTCGGGCAGCGCGCCGCCCCAGAAGCCCACGTCCACGTGCGCCTTCGACCGGGCCACGTCCTGCTTCACCCGCAGGTTCTCCACCGTCGTCGTCGGCGGCAGCGAGTTCAGCGGCATGTCCACGATGGTCGTGATGCCGCCCGCCGCCGCCGCGCGCGTCGCGGTCCAGAACCCCTCCCACTCGGTGCGGCCGGGGTCGTTCACGTGCACGTGGGAATCGACCAGACCCGGCAGCACGACGTCGTCGCCGACGTCCTCCAGCCGCGCGCCCGCCGGAACCCCGGCCTCGTAGGGCCACACCCCGGCGATCGTCCCGCCCGACACGGCCACGGCCGCCGGCCGCGTCCCCTCCGGGGTGACGACACGCGTCGAGCGCAGTACCAGGTTGACGTCCACCATGCCCCTTCCCGCTCCACTTCCACGAAGCAGAATTTCAACGAACTGTTGAAGGAGTCTGCGGCCGGGAAGAGACAGCCGTCAAGGGCGCCCCCGCCCGCCGGAGTGCGACCATCCCCACTTGGACGTTTCCACAAAGTGGAATCCTGATTTCGTACAGTAGAAGGTAGCTCCGCACAGGCGGAGCGCCCCAGACCCCCGCCGACCAGCCGCCGACACCGGACAAACACCCCGCTGACCGGCCCGTACGCCGGGCCCCGCACACCGGGTCCGGCGCCGTGGACCGGTAGGCTGCTGCCTTGCCCGCCTGCCCCGAAAGGACCGTTGCCGTGCCGACGTCCAGCGCCAGCACCACCGACGCCGCCAAGCCCGCCGCGAGCGGCGGCGTCCAGTCCCTCGAGCGCGCCTTCGACCTCCTGGAACGGATGGCCGACGCCGGCGGCGAGGTCGGGCTGAGCGAGCTCTCCGCCAGCAGCGGACTGCCGCTGCCCACCATCCACCGCCTCATGCGCACCCTCGTCGCCTGCGGCTACGTCCGCCAGCAGCCCAACCGGCGGTACGCGCTCGGCCCCCGGCTGATCCGCCTCGGCGAGTCCGCCTCCCGCCTCCTCGGCACCTGGGCCCGCCCCTACCTGGCGCGGCTCGTCGAGGAGACCGGCGAGACGGCGAACATGGCGCTCCTCGACGGCGACGAGATCGTGTACGTCGCGCAGGTGCCGTCCAAGCACTCCATGCGCATGTTCACCGAGGTCGGCCGCCGGGTGCTGCCGCACTCCACCGGCGTCGGCAAGGCACTCCTCGCGCACACCCCGGACGACGAGGTGCGCGCCCTGCTCTCCCGCACCGGCATGCCGGCCGCGACCGAGAAGACCATCACCACGGCCGACGGCTTCCTCGCGGCGCTCGCGGCGGTCCGGGACGCCGGCTACGCCGTCGACGACAACGAGCAGGAGATAGGAGTCCGCTGCCTCGCGGTCTCCGTCCCCGACTCCCCCACCGCGGCGGCCATCTCCATCTCGGGGCCCGCCGGGCGGGTCACCGAGGCGGCGACGGAGAAGATCGTGCCGATCCTCCAGCAGGTCGCCCGCGAGCTCTCCACGGCCCTCGCCAACACCGCCAACGGCCAGCACTGACCCCACCGGCACACGCGGACGGGCCCGCACCCCTTGGAGAAGGGGTGCGGGCCCGTCCGCGTACGAGGGGGTGCTACACCGTCGCCGGGCGGGTCAGCCGGCCGTCGTGGACCGTGACCGTCTCGTCCGCCCCGGCCAGGTGCGCGTGGTCGTGGGTGACCAGGACCGTCGCCGTGCCCCGGGTCCGGGTCAGCTCGGTGAGGAGGGCGACGACCGCCGCCCCCCGCTCGTGGTCGAGGGCGCTGGTCGGCTCGTCGACGAGGAGCACGGCGGGCTCGTTCATGAGCGCCCGCGCGATGTTGACGCGCTGGCGCTGGCCGCCGGAGAGCTGGTGCGGGCGGCGGCCGGCCCGGTCCGCGAGGCCGACCGCGTCGAGCAGGCCCATGGCCCGGTCCCGTACCGACGCGGGCGGGCGGCCCGCCAGGTGGGCCATCACCTGGAGCTGTTCCAGGGCGGTCAGCGAGGGCAGCAGGTTGGGCTGCTGGAAGACGATGCCGATCGTGTCCCGGCGCAGCGCCGCCCGGCCCGCCCGGTCGAGCCCGGCGGTGTCGGTCCCGGCCACGACGACCCGGCCCCGGTCGGGGGTGACGAGGGTCGCGGCGACCGCGAGGAGGCTGGACTTGCCGGAGCCGGAGGGGCCGACGACGGCCGTGAGGCGGCCGGCCGGGACGGTGAGGGAGACCTCGTCGAGGGCGGTGAGCCGCCCGTCGCCGTCCGGGTAGGTGAGGGTCACGGCTTCGAGTGCGAGGCTCATCGGGCGCTCCCGAGCGCGGTGAGGGGGTCGACGGCGGTGATCCGCCGGATGGACAGGGCGGAGCCGACGGCCCCGAGGACGATGATCACGGCGGCCGGGCCGAGGACGGTGAGCGGCGCGAGGACGAAGGGCACGTCGCCGCCGCTGACCAGGAGGCCGATGCCGAGGGCGAGGCCGGTGCCCAGCAGGGTGCCGGCGACCAGCATGAGCACGGCCTGGCCGAGGGCGTCGCGCAGCAGGTAGCCGGTGGAGGCGCCGAGTGCCTTGAGGACGGCGACGTCACCGCTGCGCTGGATGGTCCAGACGGTGAAGAAGGCCCCTATGACCAGCGCGGAGATCACGAAGAGGAAGCCGCGCATGAGCTGGAGGGAGCCGTTCTCGGCCTGGTAGGACCCTATGGCGGTGAGGGCGCCGTCGACGGTCCGCGCCTCGGTTCCGGCCGCCGCGTCACCGGCCGCCCAGTCGGCGCCGTCGCCGCGCAGCGCGATCACCGTCGCCTGCTCCTCGGTGGTGGTGCCGCTGTGGCCGAGCCGCTGCCAGTCGTCGAGGGAGGTCCAGGCGACCGGCGTGTGGCTGTACGAGGCGTCCCCGGCGACGGCGGAGACGGTGACGTCGAGCGGCCCGAGCCGGACGGTCTCCCCCACCTCCGCGTCGAGCTCCTTCGCCGCGGACGCGGAGAGGACGGTCCGGCCGGGGGCGACCGGGGCCGGGGCGAGCCCGTCGTCCGGCTCCGTGCCGAAGGCGGAGACGGCGGCGGTGCGGTCGCCCGCGGTCGCGTTGAGGGTGCGGATGCCGAGCGGCGCGGCGGCGGTCACCCCGTCCCGGCCCGCCCAGCCGGTCCACTGCTTCTCCGTCACCGTGGAGTTGGTGAAGGAGACGGACTGCCCGGCCGGCGGGGCGGCGAAGGCGATCCGATCGGCGGGCAGGCCGGTGATCGCGGAGACGTTCTCCCGCGCGAGTCCGGCCGTCAGCCCGGAAAGGAGCCCCACGAGCAGGGTGATCAGCACGATCACCGTGCCCATGAGGGCGAACCGCCCCTTGGCGAATCTCAGGTCTCTCCATGCCACGAACATGAGGCCAAGCCTGCTGGGCCGGGCCCGCCGCGGGCATCGCGCCACGGATGGCTCCCGGGTCAAACTTTCGGTTGAGTCCGGGAACGACCCGGCGGGCCGGAGGTGTTCCCTCCGGCCCGCCGGGACCGTGTCTCCGCGCGCCGCCGGGGCGGTCGGCGCGGGGGCGGTTCGCCCCGTTCGCTACGGGGTGATCGCCATCGGGAGCGACTCGCTCCAGGTGACGGTGAACCTCAGCTCGCGCTGACCGCCCGGGAACACCGCGCGCGCCCCGTCGGACACCGCGACCGCGGGTCCCTCCTTGGCCCCGCCCTTGTATCCCTCCTCGGAGACGCCCCGGGTCAGCGACTCGACGGTCATCTTCTGCGTGAGCTCGAAGTCGACCTTCGCGGTCTTGCTCAGGCTCTGGTACTCGCTCACGGTCGCCTTCAGGTTGAAGGAGCCGAGGGTGGCGCGGGTGGCGCCCTCGATGGACCCCTCGTCACCGCCGTAGTAGGCGGCGAAGTCGGCGAGTTCGCCGGCCATGAGCAGCTTCAGCGGGATGCCGTTCATCTTGGCGCCGTACGTGGTCTTGTAGTCCAGGCCCTTGATCGTGTCGCCGACCTTGGTGCCCTGTCGCATCCGCAGGTACCTGCGGACCACGTCCATCCAGATGTGCTGCTGGACCCCGGCGGTGAACTTGTCGCGCTCGTCGAAGTGGTAGGCGCTCGGGGTGATCCCGACGAACCACATGGTGACGATCTGCGTGGCGTCCGGGTTCAGGATCGTCTCGCCCTTCCAGTTCCCGCCGGAGCGGTAGGCGGCGTTGACCCGTCGGCCGAGTTCCTGCCGGCGCTGCTCGTCGGCGACGGCCTGGTGCTGCTGGCGCTCCGACGCCTTGTTCTGCTCCACGATCTCGTCGTAGCGGCTGCCCTTGCTGATGATCTCCGTACCGCCCTTGCAGCGGTACATGCCGTTGACGCACTCCTCGAACGCCTCGCCGGTCGGGTCGGAGAAGGTCACGGGGTTGTTGCCCGCGTAGCCGTAGCCGTTCATGGTCTGCGGCTTGTCGGCCTCCAGGATCGGGTCGACCGAGACGAAGCGGCCGATGGCGGGGTCGTACTCGCGGGCACCGATGTGGGTGAGCCCGGAGTCGGCGTCCCGGGTGCCGCCGATGAAGCCCTTGTCGCCGGTCCAGCCGGTGGGCTGGGGGCCGCGGGCCTCGCCGAAGAGGGAGGTCTTGCGGCGCGTGACGGTCTGGGCGGCGTCGGCCGTGATCTGGACCGTGCCGGTGCCGTGGTGGTCGGACAGGGTGAAGAGCAGCTTGCCGCCGGTGCGCAGGGCGACGATCTTCGCGTCGGCCGTGTAGTAGCGGGTGCCGGTGACCTTCCCGGCCTTGTCGAGCCGCACCTCGTTGCCCGCGGGCAGGGTGATCGTGGTGCCGGTGGAGTCCTTCTTGACCAGGCGCTGCCCCTCGGTGGTGTAGATGTACGAGCTGACGTTCGCGCCCTGGGTGACGGAAGCGAGCCGTCCCTCGTCGTTCCAGGCGAGCGTCTGCTGGGCGGCGGACCCGATGGTGCGGGTCCGGGTGTTGCCGGCCGCGTCGTAGGTGTAGGTCTCCTCGCGCGGGTCGGTGCCGGTCTGGGTGACCTTGGGCAGGTCGTGCGTGCCTGCGGTCGGGGCGGCGTAGGTGCGGACGGTGTCGGCGGTGGGACCGGAGGGCGTCTTGTGCCTGGTCTCGGTCTTCCGGTTGCCGACGGCGTCGTAGGTGTACGTCGTCCAGTAGGGGTTCTCGCCGCCGACGGCCGTGCCCGACGGGGCGGCGGCGCAGGCCGTGCCGGTGTTGGTCCACGCCTCGGTGATCCGGCGCAGGGCGTCGAGCGCGAAGCACTGGGTGTCGGTGGTGCGGCCCGTGCCCTGGCCGTAGCCGGTGGCGAGCGAGGTCATGTTGCCCGCGGCGTCGTAGCCGAAGGCGGTGTCCTCGACGCGCTGCGGGGCGACCTCGCGGTCGACGTAGCGCCGCAGCGGGGCGCCGGTGTGCTCGTCGTACTCGTTGCTGACCCACACGTGCTGGGCGAAGGCGCCGAGCTCCTGCCGGGTGTTGCGGCCGTAGTGGTCGTAGGTGTTCGCCGACACGAGCGCGTCGGAGCCCGCGCCGACGGTGTTGAGCAGGCCGTGCACCGGGGTGTACGTGTTGGCGACCTTCTCCGCCGGCAGTCCGCCGATGGCGGGGTGCTGGGTCCACATCACCTGGCCGGTGTTGGGGTTGTAGGAGGTCGTCCACTTGTACGTGCCGGCCAGGGCGCCCTCGGAGGCCGGGACGGTCAGCTGGGTGACCACCGGCTGGTAGAGGCTGTTGTACGAGGTCACCGAGGTCTGGTAGGCGGCGGAGCCCTCGTAGCGGGTGGCCTTGGAGAGCTGGCCCTTGGCGACGGTGTCGTACTCCCAGGTGGCGAGGGTCGCCGCGCCCGAGGTGAGCGAGACCTTGCGGCCGAGCTCGTCGTAGGAGGTGTGCAGGGTGGTCGGGCGGGCGTCGGTGACGTCCGTGGCCCGGTCGCCCTTGTCGTAGGTGGTGCGGGTCGTGCCCTTGTCGGGGTCGACGGACTCGGTCCGCCGGCCGCGGACGTCATAGCCGTACGTCCACACGGCGCCCGTCGGGTCGGTGATGCGGTCGACCCGGCCCCGCTTGTCGAAGCGGTAGGACGTCGACTGGGAGGCGGTGCGGGCGGCGTCGGTGTACTCCCTGACCTCCGTGGTGCGGCCGAGGGCGTCCTTGACCGTGGTGGTCGCGGTGCCGCCCTTCGGCGGGACGATGGTGGTGGTGTCGCCGGTGTACGCGGTGGTGGTGCGCTTGGTCTCGTCGCCGTACTTCCGCGCGATCACCGCCGTGACCCGGCCCGCGCCGTCGTACAGGGTGTCCGTGGAGGCCGGGTAGTTCAGGTCCTGCCCGGTGACCAGGACGGGTTCGGGAGCTCCGGTGGCGAAGAAGGACCCGGAGTTGCGCCACACCAGGCCGCGGGTGTCGTAGAAGGTCTCGGTGACGAGGCGTCCCGCGAGGTCCGGCGATTCCATCTGGGTCTGCCGCTCGCGCAGCAGGCCGTCCTGGAAGGAGTAGGTGACGTCGTACTTGCTGTCGTGGGTGAGCGCCCTGGTGGTGACGACGATCGGGCCGTCGCGCCGGACGAGGTACTCGAAGGCGTAACTGGGCGAGTCGGGGTAGGTGGCGGCCGAGCGGGTCGGCTGCCACACCTTGACGGCCCGGCCGAGCGGGTCGTACGCGGTGGTGGTGATCTTGCCGTTGGCGTCGGTGACCTGGGTGGCCTGGGCGCGGAGCGGGTCGGCCACGGTGGTCGTCACGTGCCCCTTGGGGTTGGTGACGGTGATCGTGGTCGGGATCTCGCCCGTGGCGGGGGCGTAGGAGGTCTTGGTGACGTTCCCGTAGGCGTCCGCGCCGGCCAGGGTGCGTCCATAGGCGTCGTAGCAGAGCTGGGTGCCGCCGGTGCCGCAGAGGGACGGGGTGGTGGCCACCGGGTCGTAGCCGTCGCCCTTGCCGTTGATCCGCTCGGTGCGGGTGACCATGGCCCGGGTGGGCGCGGCGCCGAAGGTGCCGCCGTCGTAGAAGGTGCGGGTGTCGTCGATGACGTCGGCGGGACGGGAGACCGCCGCGCCGCAGGACACGGCGACGGTCTCGACCCGGCTGACCTTGTCGAGGATGTTCGCCCCGGTGTTGCGGGCATAGGTGGTGGTGACACACTTCTCGTCGCCGGGCTTGGCGGTGTCGCCGGTGGAGGACTCCGTGGAGACCATCCCGTACGCGTCGAAACCGCGGCTCACCTCGGT
>NZ_BMUL01000003.1 GCF_014650175.1 Streptomyces termitum | reverse complement strand
TCGTCATCGCCCTCAACGGCTTCGACGGCAGCCAGCCCTACACCCCGGACGAGGTCCGCGAGGCGCTCCAGATCGGACCGGACACCCCGATCATCACCACCGACGCCCGGCACCGGGGCGACGCCAAGAGCGCGCTGATCACCCTCGTCGAGCACGCGCTGATGGCGCGGCTGCGGTAGCGGTCCGTCCCGCCGGGCCGGCGGAACCACGAAGGAAGGGCCCCCGCTCCTCATGGAGCGGGGGCCCTTCCTTCGTGTCGCGGGTGTCGCGGGGGCGTCAGCGCCAGCTGTGCGGGGCGCGGAAGCCGCCCTCGCGCTCCAGGCGGCGCCAGCCGGCGGCGGTGCGGCCGTGGTGGGCGGCGGCGGGCTCGGGCTGGGCGGCGGCGCGGGCGAGCAGGACCGCGGTGATGGCGGCCAGCTCCTCGGGGTCGGCGTGGCCCTTCTCGACGCGGAGAAGGTTGGCTGTGGCAGGCGTGGTCACTTCGGTGGACTCCTTGTGCCGGGTGTTACTGAGGCGGGTTGCCGTGCTTGCGGGACGGCAGGTCGGCGTGCTTGGTGCGGAGCATGGCCAGGGAGCGGACGAGGATCCGGCGGGTGTCGGCGGGGTCGATGACGTCGTCGACGAGGCCGCGCTCGGCCGCGTAGTACGGGTGCATGAGCTCGGCCTTGTACTCCTTGACCATGCGGGCGCGCATGGCCTCGGAGTCCTCGGCCTCGGCGATCTGCTTGCGGAAGATCACGTTGGCGGCGCCCTCGGCGCCCATGACCGCGATTTCGTTGGTGGGCCAGGCGTACGTCAGGTCGGCACCGATGGACTGGGAGTCCATGACGATGTAGGCGCCGCCGTACGCCTTGCGCAGGATCAGCGAGATCCGGGGCACGGTCGCGTTGCAGTACGCGTAGAGCAGCTTCGCGCCGTGGCGGATGATTCCACCGTGCTCCTGGTCGACGCCGGGCAGGAAGCCGGGTACGTCCAGAAGAGTGATGATCGGAATGTTGAAGGCGTCGCACATCTGGACGAAGCGTGCGGCCTTCTCGGAGGCCTCGATGTCGAGGACGCCGGCGAGGGACTGGGGCTGGTTGGCAACGATGCCGACGACCTGGCCGTCGAGGCGGGCCATCGCGCAGATGATGTTGCGCGCCCAGCGCTCGTGGATCTCCAGGAAGTCGCCGTCGTCGACGAGCTCCTCGATGACCTTGTGCATGTCGTACGGGCGGTTGCCGTCGGCGGGCACCAGGTCGAGCAGGACGTCGGAGCGGCGGTCGGCCGGGTCCTCGGAGGCGACGGTCGGCGGGTTCTCGCGGTTGTTCTGCGGGAGCATCGACAGGAGGTAGCGGACCTCGGCGATGCAGGTCTCCTCGTCGTCGTACGCGAAGTGCGCGACGCCCGAGGTCTCGGCGTGCACGTCGGCGCCGCCGAGGCCGTTCTGGGTGATCTCCTCGCCGGTGACCGCCTTGACGACGTCCGGGCCGGTGATGAACATCTGCGAGGTCTCGCGGACCATGAAGACGAAGTCGGTGAGGGCGGGGCTGTAGGCGGCGCCGCCGGCGCACGGGCCGAGCATCACGCTGATCTGCGGGATGACGCCGGACGCCTTGGTGTTGCGCTGGAAGATGCCGCCGTATCCGGCGAGGGCGGAGACGCCCTCCTGGATGCGGGCGCCGGCGCCGTCGTTGAGGGAGACCAGCGGGGCGCCGGCCGCGATGGCCATGTCCATGATCTTGTGGATCTTGGTGGCGTGGGCCTCGCCGAGCGCGCCGCCGAAGATGCGGAAGTCGTGCGCGTAGACGAAGACGGTGCGGTCCTCGACCGTGCCCCAGCCGGTGATGACGCCGTCGGTGTAGGGCTTCTTCGCCTCCAGGCCGAAGCCCTGGGCACGGTGCCGGCGGAGCTGCTCGACCTCGTTGAAGGAACCCGGGTCGAGAAGCAGCTCGATGCGCTCGCGCGCGGTCAGCTTGCCCTTCGCGTGCTGGGCCTCGGTCGCGCGCTCGCTGGGGCCGGCCAGTGCCTGCTCGCGCAGGACGTGGAGCTCGGCGACGCGGCCGCGCGCGTCGGTGGGCTCGCTCGGGATCTCGTCGACAAGGGTCATGTACCGACCCTACGAACTCGACCAAGGAAACTCCTCCGTCGACTCCGTACAGTCTCGCGTGTCGATTCCTGGCGGGGGCGGACAGAAGCGCACGGAGACCAGAGTGACTCCACAGCGGGAGACCCCCTTGCTTTATGGGGTTCCCACAAAAGGCGGGCAGCCGTTCGTGCGAGCCCGGAGCCGCTCCGGGAAACCCCTCCGCATCAGATGTTGAAAGTTGAACGGAATGGGTCTATCGTCGTCCTTGCTGAAAGTTCAACGTTCAACGAAAAGGCTTCCGCGCCCCGTCCCCAAGGAGCACGTCATGGGTATCTTCAGCCGCAGGACCACCGAGCCCGCCACCACCGTCGCCACCCTCCCGGTCGACCCGGCCCTGGCCGCCCTCACCGGCGAGTACACCATCGACGCCGCCCACAGCAGCATCGGCTTCACGGTCCGCCACGCCATGGTGACCAACGTGCGCGGCTCCTTCGGCGAGCACGAGGGCACCCTGAAGCTGAACGGCTCCGACCCGGCCGCCTCCTCCGCGGACATCGAGGTCAAGATCGCCTCCGTCGACACCGGCATCAACGACCGCGACAACCACCTGCGCAGCGGCGACTTCTTCGACGCCGAGCAGTTCCCGCTCATGACCTTCCGCTCCACCGAGGCGGCCCAGCTGGGCGGCGACAAGTACCGCGTCACCGGCGACCTCACCATCAAGGACGTCACCAAGCCGCTCTCCATCGACCTGGAGTTCAACGGCGTGGCCACCGACGTGTACGGCAACGAGCGGGTCGGCTTCGAGGGCTCCGCCGAGATCCTGCGCTCCGAGTGGGGCCTGACCTGGAACGCGGCCCTGGAGACCGGCGGCGTGATGGTCAGCGACAAGGTCAAGCTGAACTTCGACATCTCCGCCATCAAGAACGCCGCCTGACCCCTCCCCCGCGCCTCCCGCGCGGCCCGGACACCCGAGCGCGCCCGCCCTCCGCACCCCGCGGACGGCGGGCGCTCGGCGTTCCCCGGGGCCCCGCCGGGCCGGGACCCCGGCGGCCCCGGCCGGGACGTCAGCCCCGCGCGCGGACGGCCGCGACGACCGCCTCGATCAGCGGGACGTTCTCCGGCGCGCCAGGACCGCCCATGAAGGCGAAGCGGCGGCGGGCGTAGCTGTACGCGAGGCCCGTGGCCGGATCGGCGAAGGACTGGGTGCCGGGGGCGCCGCTGTGCCCGATCACCCGCGGACTCAGCGAGGGGTAGCCGGTGGAGAGCAGGGAGAGGCCGAGACCGAAGGCGTTCTCCCCGCCGGTCACCAGGTCGGTGCCCTTGGAGTGGACGCGGGAGAACTCCGCCAGCGTCTCGTCGGTGAGCAGCGGGGGCCGGCCCTCGAAGGGACCGGCGACCGCCGCGTACAGCCGGGAGAGGCCGCGCGCGGTCCCGACGCCGCCGGCGGAGAGCGGCGCCTTGACGTGGGCGGCGCGGGCGTTGCCGTACGCGACGAGGTCGAGGGGCGGGTCGGACTCCAGCCCGAAGGCGACGGACATCCGGCTGCCGGGGACGACCGGCTCCGCGTCCAGGGCCTCCTGCTGCTCCGGGGTGGGCACCAGCGGCAGGGCGGGCGCGAAGCGGGCTTCCAGCTCCTCGGGCAGGCCGAGGTGGTAGTCGAGGCCGTACGGGACCCGCAGCCGCTCCTCGTAGTGCTCCTGGACCGTGCGGCCGGTGGCCCGCAGGACCACCTCGCCGACCAGGGCGCCAAAGGTGAGGCCGTGGTAGCCGTGGCCGGAATCCGGCTCCCAGTACGGGCGGTGGGCGGCGAGCCGGGCGGCGACCACCCGGTCGTCGATGATCTCGTCGAAGGTGAAGCCGCCCTCGACGCCGATCGAGCCGGAGCGGTGGGCGAGCAGCCCGCGCAGGGTCAGCGCCCCCTTGCCCTCGGCCGCGTACTCCGGCCACCAGGAGGCCACCGTGCGGTCGAGGTCGAGCGCCCCGTCCTGCACCAGGAGGGCGGTGACCAGGGCGGTCACGCCCTTCGCCGAGGAGTAGAGGGCGAGCAGGGAGTCCCCGTCGACGCCGTCGCCGCCCCACAGGTCCACCACCGGGCGGCCCCGGTGGTGGACGACGAGCTGGGCGCCGCCGTCCCGCGCCTCGTCCGCGGCGATCCCCTCGAACACCTCCCGTACCGACTCGAAGCCCGGCTCCACCGTGCCCTGGACGTCGCTCATCGCACTCCCCCTGTGTCGTGTCCGTGATCTCTTGCCGTGCACGGGACCAGAACGGTCGGGGGCGGGGGTTCTCTTCCGGCTCGCGGGGGCGATTTTCCGCCATCTCGCGGTCAGAAGCCACCGCCCCCGCCGCAAGCACCCTGCTCCTCATGGTTCAAAACCACCCGAACCATAAGGAGCCGGACATCCAGGGCGCGTACGGGCTACTCGGCGGGGTCCACCCCGGCGCGCAGCAGGCCGTAGGTGAAGGCGTCCTCGACGGCCTGCCAGGAGGCGGCGATCACGTTCTCGCCGACGCCGACGGTGGACCACTCGCCGTTGCCGTCGCTGGTGGTGACGAGGACGCGGGTGGTGGACTCGGTGCCGTGCCGGCCTTCGAGGATGCGGACCTTGTAGTCGACCAGCTCGAACTTGGCGAGCTGCGGGTAGATCCGCTCCAGGGCGGTGCGCAGTGCCCGGTCCAGGGCGTTGACCGGGCCGTTGCCCTCGGCGGTGGCGAGGATCCGCTCGCCCTTGGCCCACAGCTTGACCGTGGCCTCGTTGGCGTGAGTGCCGTCGGGGCGGTTCTCGGTGATCGCCCGCCAGGACTCGGTGCGGAAGTAGCGGCGGGCCCGGCCCTCGGCCTCGGCGCGCAGCAGCAGCTCGAAGGAGGCGTCGGCGGCCTCGTACGTGTAGCCCTGGAGCTCG
Organism: Streptomyces termitum; assembly: GCF_014650175.1. Taxonomy (GTDB): domain Bacteria; phylum Actinomycetota; class Actinomycetes; order Streptomycetales; family Streptomycetaceae; genus Streptomyces; species Streptomyces termitum. Next base: position 549,985 of record NZ_BMUL01000003.1, on the reverse strand, counting down.
CGCTCCTTGACCCGCTCGACGACCCGGGCGACCAGGGCGCGGTCCCCGCCGAGGTCGACGCCCAACTCCTTGCCCTTGAGCTCGATGGAGGCGCGGCCCGCCATGTCGGAGACGAGCATCCGCATGGTGTTGCCGACCCGCTCGGGGTCGATGTGCTGGTAGAGGTCGGGGTCGACCTTGATGGCGGAGGCGTGCAGGCCGGCCTTGTGCGCGAAGGCGGAGACGCCGACGTACGGCTGGTGGGTGGAGGGGGTGAGGTTGACGACCTCGGCGATGGCGTGCGAGATCCGGGTCATCTCGGCGAGGGCGCCGTCGGGCAGCACCTTCTTGCCGTACTTGAGCTCCAGGGCGGCGACGACGGGGAACAGGTTGGCGTTGCCGACCCGCTCGCCGTAGCCGTTGGCGGTGCACTGGACGTGGGTGGCGCCCGCGTCGACGGCGGCGAGGGTGTTGGCGACGGCGCAGCCGGTGTCGTCCTGGGCGTGGACGCCGAGGCGGGCGCCGGTGTCGGCGAGGACGGTGGCGACGACGGCCTGGACCTGGGCGGGGAGCATGCCGCCGTTGGTGTCGCAGAGGACGACGACGTCGGCGCCGGCCTCGTGCGCGGCGCGGACCACGGCCTTGGCGTAGTCGGGGTTGGCCTTGTAGCCGTCGAAGAAGTGCTCGCAGTCGACGAAGACGCGGCGGCCCTGGGCGCGGAGGTGGGCCACGGTGTCGCGGACCATCTCCAGGTTCTCGTCGAGGGTGGTGCGCAGGGCGAGTTCGACGTGCCGGTCGTGGGACTTGGCGACGAGGGTGACGACCGGGGCGCCGGAGTCGAGGAGCGCCTTGACCTGCGGGTCCTCGGCGGCGCTGCCGCCGGCCCGGCGGGTCGCGCCGAAGGCGACGAGCTGGGCGTTCTGGAAGTCGATCTCCTGGCGGGCGCGGGCGAAGAACTCGGTGTCCCGCGGGTTGGCGCCGGGCCAGCCGCCCTCGATGAAGCCGACACCGAACTCGTCGAGGTACCGGGCGATGGTCAGCTTGTCCGCGACGGTGAGGTTGATGCCCTCGCGCTGGGCGCCGTCGCGCAGCGTCGTGTCGAAGACGTGGAAGCTGTCGTCGGCCGGGCCGGCGACCGGACGGGGGCTGGCGCCGTTCTCGCTGGTCATGACTGTGTTGGCTCCTGTCGGATGTGGCTCCGGAAGGTAGGGATCCACTTGCCCCCATTCTCACGCGCCGTCCGTTTCCGGCACGGGTGGGGCCGGAAAAAGAAAAAACCCCTCGCGGGTGCGAGAGGTCTGCGCGCGGGTCTGGGGCACGGTGTCCACCGTCGCGGGGGTCGTGCCGCGGTTCAGTGGTCACTGCGGACCGGCGCGCCGCTGCCGATAATCATCGTGGTAGCAGGCACGCTCGCAGTCTGCCACAGGCCCGGCCGGGCCCGGACCCGGATCTCACGATGCGGAATCCGGGATGAGCGCCTCGTCGAGGAACTCCCGCACCCGCGCGAGGACGTCGGCCCGGTCGGTGCCGGGCAGGCCGACCGCGACGTGCACGCTGAAGCCGTCCAGGAGGGCGCGGGTGCGGGTGGCGAAGCGGTCCGGGTCGACGGGCCGGAACTCGCCGCGCGAGACGCCCTCGGCGAGGAGCGCGGCCAGGTCCCGGTGCCAGGCCATCTCGATGGCGGCCTGGCGGGCGCGGGCGTCCTCGGCGGCGCTCTGCGAACGGTTCCAGACCTCCAGCCAGAGCGTCCAGTGCGGGTCGCGCGGGCCCTCGGGGACGTACACCTCGATGTAGCCGTCGAGCCGCTCGCGGGCGGTGCCGGGCCGGGACAGCAGCGCCCCGCGCGCCGCGCCGAGCCGTCCCTCGCTCCACTCCAGGGTCTGGAGCAGCAGTTCGTCCTTGGTGCCGAAGTAGTAGAGCAGGTGGCCGCTGCTCATCCCGACCTGCCGGCCGAGCCCCGCCATGGTGAGCCCGTCGAGCCCCCGCTCGGCGACGGTGTCCATGGCCGCGGCGAAGACCTCCTCGCGGGGCGGGGCGGCCTGGTTGCGGCGGCGGGGGGCGGGGTTGCTGCGCTGACTCACTCGTACGTTCTACACCGCTGGCTGCTGCTGGGTGATGCAGTGGATGCCGCCGCCGGCGGCGAAGATCGTCCGGGCGTCGACGAGGACGACCTCGCGGTCCGGGAAGAGGCGGCGGAAGAGCGCGGCGGCGGTCTCGTCGCGGGGGTCGTCGAAGGCGCAGAGGATGACGGCGCCGTTGCAGAGGTAGTGGTTGATGTAGGAGTAGTCGACCCAGTCGCCCTCCTCGTCCGTGAGGACGGTGGGGGCGGGCACCTCGACGACCTCCAGGGGGCGGCCCTGGGCGTCGGTGGCGGCGCGCAGCAGTTCGGCGTACTGGCGGGAGCGGGCGTGGTCGGGGTGGCGGGGGTCCTGCTGGCTGTGGACGAGGACGGTGCCGGGGCGGGCGAAGGCGGCGACGATGTCGACGTGCCCCTGGGTGCCGTACAGGCCGTAGTCGCCGGCGAGGCCGTGCGGGAGCCAGATCGCCTTGGTGGTGCCGAGCTTGGCGTGGATCTCGGCCTCGACCTGCTCGCGGGTCCACTCGGGGTTGCGGCCGGAGCCGAGCTGGACGGTGTCGGTGAGCAGGACGGTGCCCTCGCCGTCGACGTGGAGGCCGCCGCCCTCGTTGACCAGGGGGCTGGCGAGGACGGGGACGCCGGCGGTGTCGGCGACGTGCCGGGCGATCTTGGAGTCGTGCTCCCAGCGGGCCCAGTCCTGGGCGCCCCAGCCGTTGAAGACCCAGTCGACGGCGGCGAGCGCGGTGCCGTCGGTGACGAAGGTGGGGCCGATGTCCCTCATCCAGGCGTCGTCGAGTTCGCGCTCGACCAGGTCGACGTCCGGGCCGAGGAGGGCGCGGGCGCCCTCGGCGTCGCCGGGGGCGACGACCACGGTGACGGGCTCGAAGCGGCGGACGGCACGGGCGACCGCGGCCCAGGCGGCGCGGGCGGCGGCGAGTTCGGCCTCGTCGGTGAAGGTGGGATTGGGGCTGGGCCAGGCCATCCAGGTCCGCTCGTGCGGGGTCCATTCGGCGGGCATGCGGTACGTGCTCATGGGGGCGGGTCCTAGAGGAAGTAGAGGCGGTTCAGGGAGACGGAGTCGGCCGCCTCGGAGCGGATCGGGGAGCCGTCGAGGGAGACGAGGCCGGTGCGGTCGTCGACCTGGACGGAGCCGGTCCGGGAGTTGAGGAGGAGGTCGGCGGGGCCGATGCCGCGGGTGCCGCGGACGGCGACGCGGCGGCGCCGGGTGGGCATCCGGTCGGAGCCGAGGTCGACGGCGGCGCGGGCGACGAAGGCGACGGAGAGTTCGGCGGCGGCGGCGCCGTGGGCGCCGAAGAGGGGGCCGAGGACGAGGGGTTCGCAGGTGTCGGTGGCGGCGTTGGGGTCGCCGGTGACGCCCCAGGCGGGGAAGCCGGACTTGAGGACGAGCTGCGGCTTGGCGCCGAAGAACTCGGGGCGCCACAGCACGATGTCGGCCATCTTGCCGACCTCGACGGAGCCGATCTCGTGGGCGAGGCCGTGGGCGACGGCCGGGTTGATGGTGAGCTTGGCGAGGTAGCGCAGCACGCGCGCGTTGTCGTCGTGCTCGCCGTCGCCTTCGAGGGGGCCGCGCTCGGCCTTCATCTTGCCGGCCATGGCGAAGGTGCGGCGCACGGTCTCGCCGGCCCGTCCCATGCCCTGGGCGTCGGAGGAGGTGATGCCGATCGCGCCGAGGTCGTGCAGGACGTCCTCGGCGCCCATGGTGCCGGCCCGGATGCGGTCGCGGGCCATGGCGGCGTCGCCGGGGAGGTCGGTCTTGAGGTCGTGGACCGAGACGATCATCCCGTAGTGCTCGGCGACGGCGTCGCGGCCGAAGGGGAGGGTGGGGTTGGTGGAGGATCCGATGACGTTCGGCACGCCCGCCATCTTCAGGACGTTGGGGACGTGTCCGCCGCCGCAGCCCTCGATGTGGAAGGCGTGGATCGTACGGCCCTCCAGGACGGCGAGGGTGTCCTCGACGGAGAGGCACTCGTTGAGGCCGTCGCTGTGCAGGGCGACCTGCACGTCGTGCTCCTCGGCGACCCGCAGCGCGGTGTCGAGGGCGCGGGTGTGGGCGCCCATGTCCTCGTGGACCTTGAAGCCGGAGGCGCCGCCCTCGGCGAGGGCCTCGACCAGCGGGGCGGGGTCGGAGGAGGAGCCGCGGGCGAGGAAGCCGATGTTGACGGGCCAGGCGTCGAAGGACTCGAAGGCGTGCTTGAGCGCCCAGGGCGAGTTGACGCCGACGCCCCAGACCGGGCCGAACTCCTGGCCGATGACCGTGGTGACGCCGCTGGCCAGCGAGGCTTCCATGATCCGGGGGGAGAGCAGGTGGACGTGGGTGTCGACGGCGCCGGCGGTGGCGATGAGCCCCTCGCCGGAGACGATGGTGGTGCCGGTGCCGGTGACGACGTCGACGCCGTCGAGGGTGTCGGGGTTGCCGGCCCGGCCGATGGCGTGGATCCGGCCCTCGCGGATGCCGACGGAGACCTTGCGGATGCCCTGGACGGCGTCGATGAGCAGCACGTTGCTGATGACGACGTCGCAGGTCTCGCGGACGGCGGCGGCCTTGAGGTGGAGGCCGTCGCGGGCGGTCTTGCCGAAGCCGGCGAGGAACTCCTCGCCGGGCGCCTGGGAGTCGGACTCGACGCGGACGACGAGGCCGGAGTCGCCGAGGACCACCCGGTCGCCGGCCCGGGGGCCGTGCACGGAGGCGTACTCGTAGGGGTCCATCAGTGGTCCTCCTCGGGGGACGCGGCGCCGAGGTAGCCGCAGGCGGCGGCGCGCCGGAGGGCCTCCTCCTTCGCGCCGGGGGCGTCGAGCGGTCCGTCGACGAGGCCGGCGAAGCCGATGGCGACGCGGGCGCCGCCGAGGGGGACGAGGCCGACCTCGGCGGCGCCGCCGGGGTCGAAGCGGAAGGAGGCGCCGGCCGGGATCGCCAGGCGCATGCCGTAGGCGGCGGCGCGGTCGAAGTCGAGGCGGGGGTTGGCCTCGAAGAAGTGGAAGTGGGAGGTGACGCTGACCGGGACGGTCGCGGTGTTCCGTACGGGGAGGGTGAGCGCGGGTTCCCGCTCGGGGTGGCCGGGGCCGGGGCGCAGGGCGCCGGGGGCGCCGGGGCCGAGGCCGCCGCCGCCGATGGGGTCGGTGACGACGGCGAGCCGGGAGCCGTCGTCGAAGACGGCCTCGACGTGCACCTCGGTGACGATGTCGGCGACGCCGGGCAGGACGTCGTCGGGGCCGAGGACGGAGCGGGCCGCCTCGATCGCCTCGGCGAGCCGCCGGCCGTCGCGGGCCGCCTCGCAGACGGTGTCCGCGACGAGGGCGGTGGCCTCGGGGACGTTGAGCCGCAGGCCGCGGGCCCGGCGGGCCCGGGCGAGTTCGGCGGCGCCGAAGAGCAGCAGCCGGTCGCGCTCCGTGGGGGTCAGTCGCACGTCGATGCACCTCCTGTTTGAGCGTCACTCTAAATGCTTTCCCGCCTCCCTCCAAAGAGATCTTTACCCGTGCGGAGAAGGTCACATTGAGCGTCACTCAAACGGCGGCACGACAAAGCGCCCGGGACGGGGTCCGTCCCGGGCGCTCGCAAGGCTTCCTAGCGGGTCACTCGCCGCCGAGCTCGTGCATCCAGCCGTGGGTGTCCTCGGCCCGCCCGGTCTGGATCGCGAGGAGCGCCTCGCGCAGCCGCATGGTGGCCTCGCCGGGCTCGCCGCCCGACTGCTGCCACTCGCCGCGGGCCGACTTGACCGTGCCGACGGGGGTGATGACGGCGGCGGTGCCGCAGGCGAAGACCTCGGTGAGGGTGCCGTTCGCGCTGTCCTCCTGCCACTGGTCGATGGAGACGCGGCCCTCCTCCGCCTCGTAGCCGAGGTCGCGGGCGACCTGGAGCAGCGAGTCGCGGGTGATGCCGGCGAGCAGCGAGCCGGTGAGGGTGGGGGTGACGATCCGGTTCCCGTACACGAAGTACAGGTTCATGCCGCCGAGCTCCTCGACCCACTTGTGCTCGACCGCGTCGAGGTAGGCGACCTGGATGCAGCCCTTCTCGGCGGCCTCGGCCTGGGCGAGCAGGGAGGCGGCGTAGTTGCCGCCGGTCTTGGCGTCGCCGACGCCGCCGGGGACGGCGCGGACGCGGTCCTCGGAGGCCCAGATGGCGACCGGCTTGACGCCCGCCGGGAAGTAGGCGCCGGCCGGGGAGGCGATGACGACGAAGAGGTACTCGTTGGCCGGGCGGACGCCCAGGCCGACCTCGGTCGCGATCATGAACGGGCGCAGGTAGAGGGACTCCTCGCCGCCGTGCGGCGGGACCCACGCCTCGTCCTGGCGGACCAGGGCGTCGCACGCCTCGACGAAGGTCTCGACCGGGAGCTCCGGCATGCCGATGCGGTGCGCCGAGTACTGGAAGCGGCGGGCGTTGGCGTCGGGGCGGAAGGTGGCGACGGTGCCGTCGGGGCGGCGGTACGCCTTCAGGCCCTCGAAGATCTCCTGGGCGTAGTGCAGGACGCTGCTGGCCGGGTCGAGGGAGAGCGGGCCGTACGGCACGAGCTGGCCGTCGTGCCAGCCGCGCCCCTCGGTCCAGCGGATGGTGACCATGTGGTCGGTGAAGTGGCGGCCGAATCCCGGGTTGACCAGGATCGCCTCGCGCTCCGCGGCGGACAGCGGGCTGGAGGAGGGCTTGAGCTCGATCGTGGGCTTCGTCATGAGTGCGTGTCCTTCACCGGTTGTCTGGGTCGGACCGCGCCCACGGCGTGCCCGCATGCCGCGGCCCCACGTTCGATTATCGCCCGGGAGGACCGGTGGACGAAACGGGTGTACGCGACACGGGCCGGGGGCGGTCCGCTGATACGGAGGGTAGGGGGTCCGGCGCCCCGCGGTCGCGTACGACGAAGCGGCCGCCGGGCGTCTGGACGACCCGGCGGCTGCTGTGTGCTGTCAGAGGCGCGCGGGTCAGCTCGCTACTCGCGCGGCGAGCGCGTCGCCGATCTCGTCCGTGGTGCGGACGGAGTCGCCGCGCTCGGTGAGGTCGGCCGCGACGGCCGTCTCGACCCGGGCGGCCTCGGTCTCGTAGCCGAGGTGGCGCAGCAGGAGGGCGACGGAGAGGACGGTGGCCGTGGGGTCGGCCTTGCCCTGGCCCGCGATGTCCGGCGCGGAGCCGTGGACCGGCTCGAACATGGACGGGAACTCCCGGCTCGGGTCGATGTTGCCCGAGGCGGCCACGCCGATGCCGCCGGAGACGGCGGCGGCGAGGTCGGTGAGGATGTCGCCGAAGAGGTTGTCGGTGACAATGACGTCGAAGCGGCCGGGGTCGGTGACGAGGAAGATCGTCGCGGCGTCGACGTGCAGGTAGTCGGTGGTGACCTCGGGGAACTCGGCCGCGACCTTGTGGAAGGTGTCGGTCCAGAGGTGGCCGGCGAAGGTCAGCACGTTGTTCTTGTGGACCAGCGTCAGCTTCTTGCGCGGGCGGGCCTGGGCGCGGGCGAAGGCGTCCCGGACCACGCGCTCGACGCCGAAGGCGGTGTTGACCGAGACCTCGGTCGCGACCTCGTGCACGGTGCCCTTGCGGATGGTGCCGCCGTTGCCCGTGTACGGGCCCTCGGTGCCCTCGCGGACGACGACGAAGTCGATCGCGGGCTGGCCGGCGAGCGGGGTGGCGACGCCGGGGAGCAGCTTCGAGGGCCGCAGGTTGACGTGGTGGTCGAAGGCGAAGCGGAGCTTCAGGAGGAAGCCGCGCTCCAGGACGCCGGACGGGACCGACGGGTCGCCGATGGCGCCCAGCAGGATGGCGTCGTGCTTCTTGAGCGAGTCGAGGTCGGCGTCGGTGAGGGTCTCACCGGTGGCGTGGTAGCGCCGGGCGCCGAAGTCGTACTCCTCGGTCTCCAGCTTCACGTCCTGCGGAAGCACGGCGGCGAGGACCTTGAGGCCCTGGGCCACGACCTCCTGGCCGATGCCGTCGCCGGGGATGACTGCGAGATCGATGCTGTGAGACATGGCGGCACCCTACTTCTTCGTCCCATCGTCTGACACGATCCGTCCACCATGTGGACGAACGGACAGGCGTACGGGCAGGTCAGTGGCCGGTCGATCCGCCGTTGTCACGGCGGTCGAGGGCGCGCTGGAGGGCGGCGGCGGCGTTCTGGCGGGCCTCGTCGCCGGGGCGGGCGGCGGAGCGGCGGACGCGGCGGGCGGGCTGAGCGGCCATGGGGGATCGACTCCTTGGGATCAGTGGTGATCACGAGACGTGCGGAGATCAGTGGTGATCGAAGGTGCCGGAAGGGGCGGGGAGCGCCGCCGCAGGGGTTGCCTGCGCAGGGGCGTCGCGCTCTCGGCCGCCATTCGCTGATGAAGCGAGACGTTCGGCTCCTACAAAGCTAGGGCAGCTCCCCGCATCTGTCTCCACAATTACTCGGACTTCCTACTATCTGAGACGGCCCGCTCCGCAGGGTCGGCGTCCCGCTACGCCTATCTAGGTTGCGTTCCTATCTAGCTGGTGCTGCAATGCACCCATGGCCGCAGACCGCAGATCCAGCTGGCTCAAGGGAGTCCTCGACCTGCTCGTCCTCTCCCGCCTGACCGACGGGGAGAGCTACGGGTACGAGATCGCCAGGGCGCTCGCCGACGCGGGCGTGGGCGAGATCAAGGGCGGGACGCTCTATCCCGTGCTGAACCGGCTGGAGGAGGCCGGCCTGGTGGAGGCCGAGTTCCGCGCCGCCGAGCGCGGGCCGGGCCGCCGCTACTACCGGCTCACCCCCGGGGGACGGACCCGTCTCGCCGAGGAGAGCCGGGCGTGGCGGGAGTTCCACCGCGTCGTCGAGACCGCTTTGTATCCGGGGGGACCCACCACATGAGCACCGACCGCTCCGCCGATCGCTCCACCGACCGCTCCACCGCCTATTTCGCCGAACTGGCCGCCGCCCTCGCCGCCGCCGGAGTCCCGGCGGCCGAGGCGGGGGCCACCGTCGAGGACCTCCGCGCCCACCTCGCCGAGACCGGCGGCACGCCGGAGGAGGAGTTCGGCCCGGCGGCCGGATTCGCCGCCCGGCTCGGCGGCCTCGCCCCCGAGGCGGCCGGCCCCGAGGAGGAGGTCGAGCACTGGACCTGGACGGCGGACCTCTTCAACGACCGGCGGATGCTGGCCGTCCACGGCGACCAGGGCTGGGAGGTGGAGTCCCTCGACCCGCTCGGCCGCTTCGTCTGCCGCCGCACCCCCGGCTCGGCGCTCCGCTGGGAGTACCGCCGCGAGGTGCTCACCGGCGGCCACCGGGAGCGGGTCCTCGCCGCGCTGGAGCCGGAGGGCTGGGAGCTCTGCGGGGAGTGGCTGGTGTACGGCTACCTCAAGCGCCCGTACGCCGCCACGGCCGGGCCGGGAGGCACCGTGACCGCCCCGCCGGCCGCCCCGGACCGGTGGCTGTACCTGAGCCGCCCCGGCAAGGCGGTGCTGGCGGGATGGGCCGTGCTCGTGACCGTCCTGCTGGCCGTCTTCCTCGCCGACGGCATCGGCGCCTCCGGCCTCGCCGTCACCATCGCGATCGCCTCCGCCCTCTCGGCGGTCTGGACCGCCCAGCTGGAGACCACGACCGGCCGCGCGCACCGGGGGCCGGACCCGGAGGCGTAGCCCGGCACACATGGGTACCGCCCCCGACCCCGGCCTGGGGGGACCGGGGAGGGGGGCGGTGTTCGGGGGCCGCCGGAGGGCGGCGGGGGGCGTCAGCCCATGTGCGGGTAGCCGTACTCGGTCGGCGGGACCAGCGTCTCCTTGATGGCGCGGGTCAGCGTCCAGCGCGTCAGGTTCTGCGGGGCGCCGGCCTTGTCGTTGGTGCCGGAGGCACGGCCGCCGCCGAAGGGCTGCTGGCCGACGACGGCGCCGGTCGACTTGTCGTTGATGTAGAAGTTGCCCGCGGCGTAGCGGAGCTTCTCCATCGTGTACGCGGCGGCGGCACGGTCGTTGGAGATGACCGCGCCGGTCAGCGCGTAGTCGGACACCGACTCCATCTGGGTCAGCATCTCGTCGTACTTCTCGTCCTCGTAGACGTACACGGCGAGGATCGGGCCGAAGTACTCGGTCGTGAAGACCTCGTTCTCCGGGTCGGTGCACTCGATGACGGTCGGGCGGACGAAGTAGCCCACCGAGTCGTCGTAGGTGCCGCCGGCGATGATCGTGCAGCTCGGGTCGGAGGAGGCACGGTCGATCGCCGCCTTGTTCTTGGCGAACGAGCGGTCGTCGATGACGGCGCCGATGAAGTTCGACAGGTCGGTGACGTCACCCATGGTGATGCCGTCGACCTCGGCCGCGAACTCCTCCTTGAAGCCGTCGTTCCAGAGGGAGGCCGGGATGTACGCCCGCGAGGACGCGGAGCACTTCTGGCCCTGGAACTCGAAGGAACCGCGGGTCAGGGCCGTCTTGAGGACGGCGCGGTCGGCGCTGGGGTGGGCGACGACGAAGTCCTTGCCGCCGGTCTCGCCGACGATCCGCGGGTAGGAGCGGTACTTCTCGATGTTGGTGCCGACCGTCTTCCACAGGTGCTGGAAGGTCTTGGTCGAGCCGGTGAAGTGGATGCCGGCCAGGTCGGGGTGGTTCAGGGCCACCTCGGAGACGGCGATGCCGTCGCCGGTCACCAGGTTGATGACGCCCTTCGGCAGACCGGCCTCCTCCAGGAGCTCCATGAGGAGCACGGCGGAGTGGGTCTGGGTCGGGGACGGCTTCCAGACCACCACGTTGCCCATGAGGGCGGGGGCGGTGGGCAGGTTGCCCGCGATGGCCGTGAAGTTGAACGGCGTGATCGCGTAGACGAAGCCCTCCAGCGGGCGGTGGTCCAGGCGGTTCCACACGCCGGGCGAGTTCGCCGGCGGCTGCTCGGCGAGGATCTCGCGGGCGTAGGCCACGTTGAAGCGCCAGAAGTCGACGAGCTCGCAGGGGGTGTCGATCTCGGCCTGCTGGGCGGTCTTCGACTGGCCGAGCATGGTGGAGGCGGCCAGCGTCTCGCGCCACGGGCCGGCGAGCAGCTCGGCGGCGCGCAGGATGATCGCCGCGCGGTCGTCGAAGGCCATCGCGCGCCACGCCGGGGCGGCGGCCAGGGCGGCGTCGATCGCGTCCTGGGCGTCGGCCTGGGTGGCACCGCGGAAGGTGCCGATGACGGCCTGGTGGTTGTGGGGCTGGACGACCTTGAACTCGTCGCCGCCGCCCAGGCGCTTGACGCCGCCGATGGTCATCGGCAGCTCGCGCGGGTTGTCGGCGAGCTCCTTGAGCCTGGCCTCCAGCCGGGCGCGCTCGGGCGAACCGGGGGCGTAGCCGTGCACCGGCTCGTTGACGGGAGCGGGGACCTGGGTGACAGCGTCCATGAGTCGCTTAACTCCTTCTTGAGGGGTGTGGGGCTCAGCCCTTGGTGAGGATCGAGCGGACGAAGAAGAGGAGGTTGGCGGGCTTCTCCGCGAGGCGGCGCATGAAGTAGCCGTACCAGTCGGTGCCGTACGCGGTGTAGACGCGCATCCGGTGGCCCTCGGCCGCGAGCCGGTTCTGCTCCTCGCTGCGGATGCCGTACAGCATCTGGAACTCGTACGCGTCCAGCTTGCGGCCGGCGCGGCGGGCGAGCTCCTGGGCGATGGAGATCAGGCGCGGGTCGTGGGACCCGATCATCGGGTAGCCCTCGCCCTCCATCAGGATCTTCATGATCCGGACGTACGCCTTGTCGATCTCGGGCTTGTCCTGGATGGCGACCTCGGCGGGCTCCTTGTAGGCGCCCTTCACGATCCGGACGCGGGAGCCGTTCGCGGCGAGGCGGCGGGCGTCGTCCTCGGTGCGGAAGAGGTACGCCTGGATGACGCAGCCGGTCTGCGGGAAGTCCTTCCGCAGCTCCTCGTGGATGGCGAACATCGAGTCGAGGGTGGTGTGGTCCTCGGCGTCCAGGGTGACCGTGGTGCCGATCTCCGCGGCGGCGGCGACGACCGGGCGCACGTTGGAGAGGGCCAGCTCGTGGCCGCCCTCCCGTCGCCCGCCACCACCCTCAACCGAGAGCCCTCCGGGCTCGCCCCCCTCGATCTTCAGCGACTGGCCGAACATCGACAGCTTGACGGACATCTCGGCGCGCTCGCCGAGGCCCAGCTCCTTGAGGCGGCCGATCAGCTCCAGGTAGGCGTCGCGGGCGGCGTACGACTGCTCGACGGTGGTGATGTCCTCACCGACGACGTCGAGCGTGACCTCCAGGCCGCGGTTGCTCAGGTCCTGGACGATCGGGACGACGTCGTCCACGATCTCACCGGCGATGAAGCGCGCCACGACCTGCTTGGTCCCGGGCGCGGCCGACACGAGACGGCGCATCTTGTCGCTGCGCGACGCGGCGAGGATCACGGGACCCAGCACGGGGCACCTCCAGAGGGCGAGGGTAGAACGGGGCCGTAACCGGACCGAAGCGAACGAACCGGGAACAGCACGGAGAACCACCGTGAAACCTAAGGATCGCTCCGATCGTCCGCCATCTACAGCTGTCACGCATCCGTGACCCCGCCCTCAGACAACTGTCTGAAGGGCCGGCCGGGGGGTGCGAGAATGGGGCCCGTGAAGGGCGATTACCAGGAGCTGGTGGACGAGATCTCGGCGCTGCTGGGCGCCCCCGCGACACTGGAGAACCGCGACTTCGGGCTGATCGCCTTCGGGGCCCACGACAGCGACGACGACGCGGCGATGGACCCGGTCAGGACCCGGTCGATCCTCACCCGGAAGTCCACCCCGGCGGTCCGCGCCTGGTTCGAGGGGTTCGGGATCGCGCGGGCCACCGGCCCGGTCCGCATCCCCGCCGCCCCGGACGCGGGCGTCTTCCGCGACCGGATCTGCCTCCCGGTACGCCATCGGGGTGTCGTCCTCGGCTACGTCTGGCTCCTGGACGCCGAGCCCGGCCCCTCCCACGAGCGGCTGGCCGCCGCCATGGAGGTCGCCGCCCGGATCGGCGACCTGCTCGCCGACGAGGAGCGGGCCGGCACCGACCTCTCCCGCGAACTGCGGACCGTCCTGACGGCCGAACGGGGCTGGCGGTACGACATGGCCGTCGCCGCCCTGCGCACCGCCCTGGGCCCGGACGCGGAGGGCCTGCACACCCTGGTCTGCGTCGCCCCCTGGCCCGACGAGGACGCCCCCTCCCCGCGCGGGGTGCCCGGCGCGGCCGCCCTGTGCGCCCTCCCCTGGCACGCCCCGACCGGCGCCCGCCCTCCCGCCCGGCCCGCCGCCGGGGCCCCGGCGGGACGGCCGGACGGCCCGGCGGGCGATCCCCCGGACGGCCCGGCGGACGCGGGCCGGCGGGCGCTCGCCGTACTGGTGCGGCTGCGGTCCGGCGACAACCTCTCCCCCGCCCTCGCCGCCGCCGAGCGGCTGCGCGGCCCGGCCGCCACCGCCGGCCTCGCCGAGCCCCGGCGGGGCCTGGCCGACCTGGACCTGTCCTGGCGGGAGGCGACCGCCGCCGCCCGCGCCGCCCACGCCCAGCCCCGGCTCGGCCCGCTGGCCCGCTGGGCCGCCCTCGGCCCGTACCGGCTGCTCACCGCCCTGCCCCCGGCCGGACCCGACCCGGCGGTACGGACGCTCCTCGGCCCGGCCCACACGGAACTGGCCCGCACGGCCGAGGCGTTCCTCGACCACGCGGGCCAGGCGGGCCGCACGGCGGCGGCCCTCGGCATCCACCGGCAGACCCTCTACTACCGCCTCTCCCGGGTCGAACAGCTCACCGGCCTCGACCTGGACACGGGCGAGGACCGCCTCCTGCTCCACATGGCCCTGAAGGCGGCCCGGCTCTGACCGTCCCCCGTCACGCGGCCCGCGCGGCGGCCCGCGTGACGGTCAGACGCGGACGGGGAGGTACGCGGCTCCGCGCAGACTCACGAGGCCGTTCCAGCGGACCTCCCCCGCCTGTTTCAGACCGGGGAAGCGGCGGACCAGCCCGGTGATCGCGATCCGCGCCTGAAGACGGGCGAGCATCCCGCCGACGCAGTAGTGGACGCCTCCACCGAAGGAGAGGTGGCGGCGCGCGTCCTCGCGGTCCAGCCGCAGCCGGCCGGCGTCCGGACCCCAGAACCCCTCGTCGCGGTTGGCCCCGGCCAGGCTCGCCAGGACGACCGAACCGGCCGGGATCTCGTGCTCGCCCGCCCGGTGGGGGCGCAGGGTGATGCGCCGGGTGAGGTGCACCGGGGGCTCGTACCGGAGCAGTTCCTCGATCGCGTTCCGGTCGAGGTCGGGCCTGGCCCGCAGGAGGGAGAGCTGGTCGGGATCGCGCAGCAGTGCCAGGACCCCGCCCGAGAGCAGGTTGACGGTCGTCTCGTACCCGGCGACGTAGACCATGGCGACCTGGGCGACCAGTTCGTCGTGGCTGAGCCGGTCGCCGTCGTCCTCGGCGTCGATGAGGGCGGTGAGCAGGTCGTCGCCGCGCTCCCGGTGCTTGCGGGTGATCGCGTCGGAGACGAGCCCGGTCATCTCCGCGTCGGCGGCCGCGCGGTCCTCCTTCGCGCGCGAGCCGCTCCCCGGCTCGCCCAGGCGGACCAGCAGCCCGGTCAGCTCGCGCAGGCGCGCGGTGTCGATCTCCGGCATCCCCAGGATCCGGGTGATCACGGCGAACGGCAGGGGGAAGGCGAGCGTCTCGACCAGGTCGCCGCCTCCGGCGCGCTCCAGGTCGTCCAGCGCCCCGCCGACCAGGTCGCGCACCACCGGTTCGACGCCGCTCATCGCCCGGGGGGTGAACGCCTGGGAGAGGAGCCCGCGTAATCGGGTGTGGTGCGGGGGGTCCTGGTCGATCAGTGCCAGCCCTTTGCGGCGCGGTGCGGGGGCGGGGGCTCCGGAGCTGCGGGCGTTGCCCTTGTCGACGGAGTGCTCCGCGCGCAGCAGTGCCTCCACGTCCTCGTGCCGGGAGAGCATCCAGAAGCCGCCCGGGTGCTCGTGCACCGGCGCGTGGCGCCGCACCTCGGCGTAGTGGGGGTGCGGGTCCTCCATGAACCCGTCGGAGAGCGGATCGAACACGACCGGGCTCCGATGTGTCGCGCTGCTCATGCGAGGTGTCCTCTCGGTGTGCGAAGGGCGGGGGTGGGGTGCGACGGCCGGAACCGTCTGAGGCCGTAGGCCGCCGCGGCGAGCGAGGCGGCGGTCAGGACCGCGCCGACGGCGACGCGCCCGCGCGGGCGCGTGCCGCCGGGCGGGGGCGGGGGCGCGGGGGCCGGGGGCGCGGTGATCGTCCGGGGGTACGGCCGCACGGCCGCCTCGTACCGGCGGCGGCACACCTCCGCGACCCGCGCGCGCCGCTCGGCCGGCAGGGCGGAGAGGCGCTCCAGGAACATCGACTCGTACCGGTCGACCTCGCGGCGCAGCTCGGCGGCGGCCGTGTCGCCGTAGAGCCGCACGAAGGCGGCGTAGACGTTCAGGGTGCCCAGGGCGACGTCCTGTTCGTAGTGCCGGAGGTCGTTCGCGATGTCCGCGAGCACTTCCACCGGCCAGAGCAGGTCCCGGGTCTCGGGGGGCATCGGGCGGCCCCGCAGTGCGAAGGTCATGGCCCGCAGCAGGCGTACGTCGGTGGGCCGCAGCTCGACCAGGGCGAGGAAGTCCCCGCGGGTGAGGGTGCCGCGCGACGTGGTGGCGTTCTCCAGGCGGATGAACCGCTCCGCCTCGTCGACCAGGAAGGCCACGTCCTCGTTCCACGCCCCGACGCGTCGCAGGACCTTCTCGAAGGCCCTCTTGTACGTGTGGAACGCCTCGTAGTCGCTGGTGCGTTCGGCGTCGAGGTCCACCTCCGTGTTGCGTTCCGCCAGCGAGTCGACCCGGTAGACCAGGTACTCGACGGCGAGCAGGACGGGGGTCAGGCGTAAGCGCTGTCCGCGCGGCACCTCGTCCACGACGTAGTACAGCCGCGACACGTAGTCCCGGGTGATGCCCACCGCCTTCCCCAGCGGGGTCGCCGCCAGGCGGGCCAAGCCGTTCATCGAGTTTCCTTTCCTGAGGGTTTCGGGGAGGGGAGGCCGACGCGCCGGGCGACCACAAGGCCGACCGCGAGTCCCAGGAGGACGCCTCCCGCGACATCGGTGGCGTGGTGGGCGTCCGCCGGCACGCGGGAGACGCCGACGGCCGCCACGAGGGCCGAGCCCAGACCGAGGCACGACCACCACGTCCGCGTGCCGGTGCGCGGCACGGCCAGGAGGATCAGGAGGATCAGCGTCGCGGAGGCCGCGTGCCCGGACGGGAAGCCGTGGCCGGGGCCGGGGGCGGAGCCGTCGGCCGGCAACGGCAGGGGCCGTGCCACCAGCGTTCCGAGCGCCGTCTCCACCGCGAACTGCACGCTCAGGCCGCCGAGCGCCCACAGCACGGCGGCGGGCCTGCGGCGGTGCAGCAGCACGCCGAGCGCCGCGATCAGACCCGCCCCCAGCAGGGCCGAGCCGACCGCGTCGGCCGTCCCGCCGGGGCCGTACCAGGAGCCGGCCGACGCCCCGAGGACGCGGCCGGCCTCCGCCCGGAACCAGGCGTCGAACGCTCCGACGGCGTCGTTCCCGGACGCCACCAGCGCGGTCAGCACGGCGAGCGCCCCCGCCGCGACCGCGGCCCCGGCGGGGAGCGGGGCGCTCAGAGCCGGCGCCAGGGCGACATGCCGGCGGCTTTGAGGGAGCGGTGGAGCAGGACGCAGTAGGCGACGTCGAGCAGGAACGTCCAGGCGTACATGACGTTGATGAGCGGCGTCAGCGGGTACGAGCGGTGCCCCAGCGACTTCTTCACGAACTCGGACCAGCTGGTGGGCCAGGTCCGCTGCGGCGAGGTGGTGACGGTGAGGGCCGTGGCGACCCAGGCGCACAGCGTGCCCAGCCATTTGCCGAGGGCGATGTACATCGACTGGCCCGCGGGCGATCCGCGGTCCTCCAGCATCTTGAGGTAGAGGATGGACATCATCAGGTTGATGCCGAAGCCGGTGTACTCCCCGTCGGGGTCCGCCAGGTCGATGAACGCGTGGTAGTTGACCGACAGGGCGGCGGCCACGCACACCCCGAAGAACGGCCGGAAGTAGCGGCCGATGGTGCTGTCGGGGAACTGCGCCGCGCCGTACTTCCACACCTGCCAGGCGATCACCACGTCGACCAGGAAGCCGGCGATGCTCGCGGTGTGGAAGTAGTCGCCCAGCGGGTCCAGGAGGAAGCCGTAGGCGAACTCCCAGGTCAGGTTGGCGAAGAAGGCCGCGAGCGGCACGCCGTAGGTCTGGTCGGCGAATCCCCGGTAGACGATGGCGATATAAGCCACCAGCCATCCCAGGGCGCACAGCAGGCCGAAGAGGACGACGGCGCTGGAGACGCCTTCGGCGGCGTTGGCCTCCTCGTGCCGGTCGGCGGCCGGGGCCGGTAAGGCGTCCCGGAGCGGGGCGCAGCTGAGCGCGAAGGCGTGTTCGAGCCGCTCCCGGTCCGCCGCGCCGACCGCCCGCAGTCCCCGCTCGAACAGCGCCTCGAAGTGGGCGACCTCGTCGCGCAGCCGCTCCTCGGCGGCGTCGCCGTAGGTGTCGACGAAGGCGGCGTAGATGTTGGTGCGTCTGATCGGTCCGGTGGCGGAGGCGTACTGCTCCAGGTCCCACGCGACGTAGGCCAGGCTCTCGGCGGGACGCAGCGCCTCGCGGAGCTCCGCGTCGCCGTCGCGGTCCCAGGGCCGGCCGAGGTCGCGGACGATGCGCAGTTCGCCGGGGGCCAGTTCCACGAGGCGCCGCAGGTGCTCCGGCTTCGCTTCGCCCGCGCGGATCGCGAACTCCAGGTCGGCGAGTTCCGTGACCTCCCGCCGGGCCCGCCCGCCCTCGGGGATGTGCGCGCAGAGTCGGTTCAGGAGCTTCTCGATGCCCGCGTCCCGAAGTTCTGCCAGATATCCGGAAAGATTGCCCCCGACGGGTTCGGGGGCGAGCGCCGCGAGGCGGGCGCGCTTCACCGCGAAGACGAGATACCGCGCCGTCAGCCGGACCGGGGTCGCGCGGAGTTCCCGCTTCAGGGAGGGCCTGAGGACGGGTCCGTACAGGTGCTCGCCGACGGCGGTCTCGGTGCCGCGCCGAATGGGCGGAGCCACTTGGGTGACGGTCGAAGTCAGCAATCGCCTGACGTGCCGGGAAGCGGCCAGTCTCAGATTTCGCATCGTACTCAATCCAGCCTCCTAGAGCCGGTCCCCCGTACAGCGCGTCCGATCCGGAAACACTCAACTGGGTTGCCGGTGTGGTCTGTTCAGGAAGACTTCACCTGAACGGGTGATGAACATGGTGTACCATCGGGAATCCGCACCGTCCAGGCTCGCTCGGAAGACTTGACATACGGCTTCACGTCCAACCGACCATGGGGGACTTGCAGTGGACGTCGATTCGGAACGCGTTCCGTCTTTTTTAGGCCACACGCTGTCGGCGGAAGAGGCCGATGGCTTATGCACCGCGGCCCGGAAAGCCCTGGCCGCGCAGGGGTCTCCCGCGAGACCCGCCTTCTATGAAGGCCTGAAAGAACACATCGACCGAATACCGGAATCGGTTCGTTCGATACTGAATGAGTTCAAGAACTCCCCCTCCCTGTGCGCGCTGCGCCTCTCGGGAGTGCGCGTCGACCCCGACGCGTGCGGGCCCACGCCGCTCTCCTGGCAGGAACCCCTCGACTCCGGGCGCCAGGCGCTGGAGGAGGCGCAACTGGCGCTGCTGGCCGCCGCCCTGGGCGAGGTCTTCGCCTGGCCGACCATCCAGCGCGGCCGGATGGTGCAGAACCTCCTGCCGGTCGAGAGCGACCGGGAGGAGCAGAGCGGCCACGGCTCCGTCGCCCTGGAGTGGCACACCGAGGACGGCTTCCACCCGGACAGGTGCCGCTATCTGGCCCTCCTGGGCATCAGAAACCCCGACCGGGTGCCGACCACGCTGGGCACGGTCGCCGAGGTGCGGCTGACCGATCACCACCGGTCCGTGCTCCACCAGCGCCGCTTCCTCATCCGCCCCGACCTGGAGCACCTGCGCCAACTGGCCCGGATCGCCCCGGACAGCGACATGCTCCGGCGGGCGCGCGCGATGCACGAGGCCCCGGAGCCGGCCGCGCTCCTCTTCGGCGCTCCCGAGTCCCCCTGTCTGCGGATCGACGCGCCGTACACGACCGCGGTGGCCGGCGACGACGAGGCCGCCGAGGCGCTGGCCGCGATCGTCGGCGAGCTCACCCGCGTGCAGCGGGACGTGGTGGTCGGCCAGGGCGACGCGCTGCTCGTGGACAACTACCGCGCCGTGCACGGCCGCCGGGCGTTCCTGCCGCGGTTCGACGGCACGGACCGCTGGCTGAAGCGCGTGAGCGTGGCCGCCGGCCCGCTGCCCACGGCGCCCGGCGCCGGCGCGCGCGTCCTGGCGATCTGAGGAGAACCACCGCCACGCCGCGGTCTTTGCGATTCCCGCACGAAGGACCCGACGGGCCGAACGCGACACATCCGGGTGCCGGATGAAAGCGAAGGCCCCGAAGTCCGCCGTCCGTCTCTGTTTCATCGCCGCGAAGCGGCGCCATCACCGTCCTCAGATCATTCGATGGCCCGTCGGCGCATTCATGGGGAGAGTGAGCATTCGTGTCTTTCACGATGGGCAACACCCAGGAAGAAACCGATTTCCCAGTACCGATGGAAGAGTTTCGTCAAAAGGTCAACGAAAAGCTTCGCTCATCCGTCGACTCGGTGGAGCCGCCCCGGCTCCGCGAGGCCATGGCCTACTCGTTACTGGCCGATGGAAAACGCATAAGGCCGACACTCTGCCTGCTGGCCTACCAGATATTCGACACCGACATATCGGTCGCGCTTCCCACCGCCTGCGGTCTGGAAATGCTGCATACGGCTTCGCTCATCCACGACGACCTGCCGGCCATGGACGACGACGACTTCCGCCGCGGCAGCCCCTCCAACCACCGGGTGTTCGGCGAGGGCATGGCGCTCCTGGCGGGCGACGCCCTGCTCGCCTACGCGCTGGAGTTCATACTCCGGAACTCCGGCTCACTGCGTCCGGAAAGGCTGCTGAGCGTCATGGCCAAGCTGATCGAGGTGGTCGGACCGTCCGGTCTCTCCGGCGGACAGGCGATCGACATCCACTCCCAGGGCCGTGACGACGTCGACCCGCTGACCGTGGAGGAGATGCACCTCAAGAAGACCGGCGCGCTCATCGAGGCGTCGGTGGTCACCGGGGCGATCCTGGGAGGGGCGACGGACGCCGAGACGGAGCGCCTCGCCACGTACGCGAGGAACCTCGGACTCGCCTATCAGATCGTCGACGACATCCTCGACGAGACGTCGAGCTTCGAGGAGTTCGGCAAGGAGGTCGGCCAGGACCGGGCCGCGGGCAAGTGGACGTACCCCCGGCTGGTGGGGGTGGAGCAGGCCCGCGAACGGGTGCGCGGACTGATCGCGCAGGCGGTGACGGAGCTCGACGGCTTCGGTGAACGCGCCGCGATGCTCCGCTGGGCCGCGCACGTCGTCGACGGCCGGGCGGCGGCGTGACCGACCCGGAGGGCTCCCCGGCGGAGCCGCGCACCGCCCCCTCCCCCGCCGCTCCGCCGAATCCCGCCGGGGCGAACATCGCCGCGTCCTGGTACGTCGCGGTCAAGAGCTCCCGCCTGGGCGGAAAGCCGTACCGGATGCGGCTGTTCGGGCGGCAGGTCGTGCTGTGGCGGGACCGGAAGGGGGTGGCCCGGTGCATGAGCGCCCACTGCCCGCACCAGGGAGCCGACCTGGGCCTCGGGGACGTCGTCGGGGGCGAACTGCGCTGCCCCTTCCACCACTGGCGGTTCGGCGGGGACGGGGTCTGCTCCGCGATCCCCGGCCTCTCGCGCGTCCCGACGACGGCCCGGACCCGGTCCTACCCCACCCGCGAGGCGTACGGCTACGTCTGGGTCTGGTATGGCACCGCCGAGCCCCTCTTCGACCTGCCGGAGTTCCCGGCGCTGACCGACAGGCCCCGCCGCTACCTCGGCTTCCGCTACGACGACCCGACCACGGGGACGATCCGCCAGCTCCTGGAGAACGCGGTCGACCACCAGCATTTCAGCGCCCTGCACGGACTGGCGCTGGACGCGGTGGAGTTCCGCGTGCTGACCGGGCAGTCCGAGGCCGCGGACAACGGCCCGCCGCTGACCCGGGACGACGCCTGGTTCGGGGTCCGGTTCTCCGGCCGTCCGTGGCGGCCGCCGCTGCGCCGCTCGCCCCTGGGCTGGCTGACCGGCGTCGTCTCCACCTTCGCGATGGGCCGCCACATGCAGTTGCTGGTCGACGGATGGCCGGGCGGCCAGCGGTTCACGGCGTACGTGGACGGCACCGAGGTCTACAAGGTGATCATGGGCATCGTCCCCGAGGGCGACCGGGTCACGCGCCAGGTCGGCTGGGCGGGGGTGCGCCGCACCGGCCGCTGGTACCGCACCCTCTTCAACTACCTCCTGTTCTGGGTGCAGAACCGCGCCGGAACCTTCCAGGACGTCCCTATCTACGACTCCACCCGCACCGCCCAGCCCACCGTGTACGTGCGCTACGACAACGGGCTGCTCAGGTTCCGCCGCTACTACCAGTCATGGGTCGACCGCGCCGCGGAAGACGGGAGGGCCGGCCGATGAGTCCCGCACCGGTACGGGGGCAGCCGCCCCGCACTCTCGAACCGCCCCGCGGGCTGGCGCGCGGCTGGTACGTGGCCGGGCGTTCCCGCCGGGTCGGGCGGCGTCCCGAGGCCGCCGTGGTGGCCGGGCGGGAGGTGGTGCTCTGGCGCGCGGGAGACGGCACGGCCGTGGTGATGGACCGCTTCTGTCCCCATCAGGGGGCCGCCCTGGAGCTCGGCCGGGTGGTGGACGGCGAGCTGCGGTGCGCGTTCCACCACTGGCGGTTCGACGGCAGGGGGAGCTGCGTGGCCGCCCCCGCCACCCGCCGGGTGCCGCAGGGGGCCTCGGCCCGGGTCCACCCCTCCTGGGAGGGACTCGGCTACGTCTGGACGTGGGTGGGGTCGGCGGAACCCGAGTACCCGCCCCCGCACTTCCCCCACCTGGACGAAGGCGCACCGGCCCACCGGCGCTACCGGTTCGCCTTCGACACCCCGGCGCCGGCGCGCCGGGTGCTGGAGAACGGATTCGACGTCCCCCACTTCCCGGTGGTGCACGGGCTCTCCGACGGTCTGCGGCTCACCTGGGACGCCGGACGGGAACCGCACACCCTCGCGGCGCGCATCACGACGGACTCGATCACCCTGCCGGCTCCGCTGAACCGGCGGCCGGGCGGTCTGGGCCGGCTCTGTCTGCACCTGCGGTCGACCCCCTCCTACCAGGTGCTGACCTTCGAGCTGAACGACCGCCCGGTGGCCCATGAACTGCTCGCCGTGACGCCGGTGTCGCAGGGGCGGACCACCATGCACGGCTGGACCGTCGTGCCGCGGACCGGCGGTCCGCTCGGCTCCTCCCCGGTCTTCTGGGGATACCGGCTCCAGCACTGGTGGGGGACCCGGGCGGACCTGCGGATCTACCGGGACGCCGAGGAGACGGACGGTTCGGTCAACACCGCCGACGACGAGGGAGTACTGCGCTTCCGCCAGTTCCACCGCCGGTGGACGGGACGGGGCGACACATGAACGGCCCCCGTGGAACGGCGCACCGGCTCCGGCGGAGCGGGCGGAAGGAGGCGCGATGAGACGCAGGACATCCGATCGGCTCGCGGCGGTGGCGAGGCCGGTCACCCACCTCGCCGCGGGCTGGTACGTCGCCCTGCCCTCCGAGGAGCTGGGCCGGCGACCCCGGCGGATCACCCTCTTCGGCGGGTCCTACGTGGGCTGGCGCGGCGCCGACGGCCGCGCCCACGTGCACGGCGCGGTCTGCCCGCACGCGGGGGCCGCCCTGCACGGCGGCAAGGTGGTCGACGGCACGCTCGAATGCCCCTTCCACCGCTGGCGGTTCGACGAGTCCGGGGCCTGCGTCTTTGTACCCGGACGGCGGCCTCCGACACGGGCCGCCGTCACCGCGCTGCCCACCCGCGAATGCTCGGGGTACGTGTGGGCGTGGTACGGCGGCGGGACGCCCCGCCACGAACCGCCGGACCTCCCGGACCTCACCTCGCGCCGGATTCCCGGCGTCCGGAGGTTCCGGCTGGCCGACCCGACCCGGGCCACCACCCGGAGGATCCTGGAGAACACCTACGATCCCGACCACCTGGTGGCCCTGCACGGGCTGACGGTGGCCGGGGAGGCCCGGGTCGTGTTCCGGGAACCGGACGGGGGAACGGCCGGCGACGGGGCGGGGGACGGCACACCGGAACCCCGCTGCGACGCGACCCTGACCTGGCCCGCGTACCGGGGCGTGCTCGGCACCGTGTCGAACGCGTTCGGGCTCAACGCGCGCGAGTTCACCCTGCGGACGCGCGGCTGGGCGAGCTGCCAGGAGATCGAGTACTCCGCGGACGGCCGGCGCCTGTACCGCATGGTCCTGGCCGTCACCCCGATCGGGGAGCACCACAGCGTCCAGCACATCAACGCCGTCGTCGATCCCGACGGGGCGGGAGCCGTGGGGTGGCTGCGCGCGCTCGTCCACCGGGCGGAGGTGCGGGTGGCCGCCCGCCAGGACCTGCCGGTCTTCGACACCTTGCTGCCGGGCGACCGGCACGGCATCTACGTGCCCGGTGACGAGGCCGTACGGCGATTCCGACGTTTCTATCAGCAGTGGGTGGAGGCCGCAGAGCATGGCTGAGGATGTCGTGAGCCTGGCCGAGGCCGCGGAACTGCCCGTCGAACGGGTCGGGGGCAAGGCCAGGGGACTGGGCCGACTGGTGGCGGCGGGATTTCCCGTACCGCCGGGGTTCTGCCTTCCGGTGGACGCCTTCACCGCGACGGCGGGCCTGGCGGAAGACGGGGAAGACGGGAAGACCGGGAAAGGCGGGGAGGACGCCGGCGGGTCGGGGCTGCGCCGTGACGCGGTCGCCCGGGTGAAGGCGTACTGGGAAGCCCTGCCCTCCCCGCACGGCGTCGCCGTGCGGTCGTCGGCCACCGACGAGGACGGTGCGGCGGGCAGCGCCGCCGGCCAGTACGAGAGCGTGCTCGGCGTCCGCACCTTCGACGAGCTGCTGGCCGCCGTCGGCCGCTGCCAGCGGTCCCGGCACTCCGCCGCCTCCGCGGTCTACCGGAACCGGATCGGCCTCACCGGGCAGGCGCCCGCGATGGCCGTCGTGGTCCAGGCGATGGTGGCCCCCACCTGGGCCGGGGTGCTGTTCACCGCGGAGGCGCCCGTCGCGGACGACGACCACCTGGTGCTCGTGGAGGCGGTCGAGGGGCTCGGCGATCAGCTCGTGGACGGGACCGTGGAGCCGGACCGGGCGGCGTTCTCCCGGAGGGAACCGCACGCACCCGTGTTCAGCACCGTGTTCGGGGAGCGGATGGGCGGGACGGACGACGACGAGGGGCCCCTCCGTTCCCTGGTGCGCACGGCGCTGGCCGTGGAGCGGGCGCTGGGCGGCCCGCAGGACATCGAATGGGCGCTGGACGCCACCGGGCTGCACCTGCTGCAGGCCCGCCCGATCACCGCGGCCGTCCCGCCGCCGACGCGGTTCGGCGACTGGGCGAGCGAGGTCCCCGGGGCCCGATGGGCCCGGATGAGCATCTGCGACTCGTGGCTGTCCGATCCGCTCTCCCCCCTCTTCGCCACCACGCTCTTCCCCGCGCTCATCGACCGGTGGGCGACGAACTGGGGAGGTCCGCGCGGGCTGCGCGCGCGCAGCCCGCTCATACCCGAGCCCATGCACGGGACCGTGAACGGATTCGCCTATCTGCGCTTCGACTTCCCCCTCTCCCGGTATCCGCTGCGCACCCTGCGCCTCACCGCACGGTGGCTGGCCTTCCACCTCTCGCCGGTGGAGCGGCTCTGGCGGAACGACGTGCTGCCGGCGCTCCGGGCGGGCCTGGAGCACGCGCGGGACGCACCGCTCGACGAGCTCACGTCCGCCGAGGTGCTCCGCCGGGTCCGGGCGGTCGAGGACCTGAGTGCCCGCTACTGGGCGGTGATCGGCGGCCTCGCCTGGCACTGGAACACCACCGAGTGGCTGCTGGGGGCGGTCCTGGCGCGCGGCGGCCGGCGCACGGCCGGACTCACGCCCGGCTCCCTCCTGGTGGGCGAGGACCGGCTCGCCCACCAGGCCGACCGTGCTCTGGAGCGGATCGCCTCGGCCCCCGAGGAGGACGAGGAGCGGCTGCTGCGGGAGTACCTGCACCGCTTCGGCCACCTGGTGTACAGCCTCGATCCGGCCGAACCCACCGCGGCCGACGATCCCTCGATGCTCCGCTCGGTGATCGCCGGCCGCCGCGCCGACGGCGCGCCCGGCTCCCCGGCACCGGGCCCCGGCGGCGCCCCGGCGCCCCGGCTCGGGGGCGGCCCCCTGGGCCCGCTGCGGCGCGGGGTGCACCGGTGGGCGAACCACTGGAGCGGCGTACGGGACGAGGCCCTGCACCACTTCACGCTCGGCTGGCCGTTCATGCGGGCCGGTTACCTCGAACTCGGCCGCCGGCTGGTCCTCGCCGGCCTGCTCGACGCCGACGAGGACGTGTTCTATCTGACCGGGAGGGAGCTGAGCGACTGGGTGAGCGCCGGCGCGGGCGACGCGCGGTGGCGGGAGCTGGTGCGCGAGCGCCGGCTGCGGCGCCGGTGGCAGCGGCGGCTCGATCCGCCCGACGTGGTCCCCGCCGACGCGCGGATCACGCTCTTCGGATCCGACATCACCTCGCTGGCGCTGTTCGGAACCGAGCGGGGGAACGGCGAGGGCGACGGGCTGAGCGGGTCGGCGGTGAGCCCGGGGAGCTACACGGGCCGCGCCCGGGTGATCCACGAGGTCGCGGACGCGGACGCGCTGGAGCCGGGCGAGGTCCTCGTCGTCCGCCAGGTGACCCCGGCGTGGGCGCCGCTGCTGACCCGGGCCGGGGCCGTGGTGGCCGACGTCGGGGGTGCGCTGTCCCACGGCTCGGTGGTGGCGCGCGAGTACGGCATCCCGGCGGTGATGGGCGTGCGGACCGGGACCTCGCGGATCGGGACCGGGGACACGGTGACCGTGGACGGCGACACGGGCACCGTGCGGTCGCGGAGCCGGCCGTGACCTCGACCGGGTCCCCGCCGAAGGACCACCGCACGCGGGACCGGGTGATCCGTGCGCTGTTGTTCGTGGCGGTCGGCGTCAGCCTGACGGTCACCCTGTGGGGCATGGACCTGAGCCGTCTGGGGGCGGCGCTGAAGGCCGCCGACTGGCGCTGGCTGCTCCTGGCGGCGCTGGCCAACACGGCCTCCCAGACGACCCGTGCCATGGGCTGGAACGCGATGCTCACCGCGCCCCGGATCCGGTTCCCCCTCCTGGTGCGGATCGAGTTCGCCGCCCAGGCGGCGGCTGCTGTCAGCCCGGAGGGAATGGGCGAGTTCGTCCGGATCGGCTATCTGCTGCGCGAAGGCGTCACCCGGACGGTGACCGTCACGCTCATGCTGGTCCGCAAGTACTTCTCCAGTCTGGGCCTGGTGCCCTTCCTGGTGTTCGTCTGGCGGCCGGGGAGCGGCGTGCCGGGCTGGGCGGTGACCGTCGCCTGGCTGTACGCGGCCGTGCTGGCGGTGGAGACAGTCCTGGTCGTGCGGGTCTCGCGCGCCCCTGCCGCGCCCGCCCGGGAGGGCCGGCTGCGCAAGGTCGTGTTCGACGCGCGCACGGCGCTCGGGCCGGTGCGGCGTCCGCGCGTCTTCGCGGAGGTGGGGGCTGCCGCTGTCGCCACCCGGGCGCTGGACTTCATCGCGGCGGCGGCCGTCGCCAGGTCCCTGGGCCTCCCCCTGTCGGTGGCGGTCCTGGTGGTGGTCCTGCTGTCCGTCGAGGTCTCCAACGTCCTGCCGACCCTGCCGGGCCAGTTGGGCACCTTCGAGGCGGCCGTGCTGGGCGCCACGGCGGGCACCCTCGGGCAGGCCGAAGGTCTAGCATTTGCCTTGGTCCTCCATGCTCAGCAGGTCCTCCCCCAGATCCCCCTGGGAATGATCGCCATGGCGGATACCTCGATCTTGCGAAACCGATCGAAACGGAACTCATCATGATCGAAATGTGGAACGCCGACACGCCCAAGACGGTGACGCTGCCCTCGGGCCGGACGTTTCGGGGACGCGGCCTCAGAAACGGCCTTCCTGAGGGGCAGACTCCCACGTTATCCGTGTACCTGACGGACCACGAGCCGCCCGCGTCGCCGTGGGAGTCCCTGTGGGTCCCCTGGCGCGACTTCTGGCTCCCCGCCGACCCGGTGGAGGCGATGCGCACGCTCCGCATCGCCTACGACCGGGCCGCGGACGAGCGCGTGGAGATCTGCTGCGGGGGCGGCATCGGCCGGACCGGCACGGGGCTCTCGGCGCTCTGCGTCTTCGAGGGCATGGATCCCAGGGAAGCGGTCACCTGGGTGCGGCGGAACTACCACCCCCGCGCGGTGGAGGTGCCGTGGCAGCGGCGCTTCGTCCGCCAGGTCCACGCCGCCGGCGCGCCCGGTCCCGAGCGGCCTTAGGCCCTGTCCGGCGGATCTCCGCGGGACAGGGCCTAGCCGCCGGCACGCACGGACGGGAACGGGCAAAACGCCCGGCCGGAAGGATCCGGCCGGGCGTTCTTCCTGAGCGGGCTCCCGCCCGTGGCCCCGTACCGCCGGGCGGGTCAGACCAGGTTGACCGAGCGGGCCGAGGCGGCGCCGATCTCCGCGGAGATCTCCGCCAGGACGGCCGCCGGGACGGTGTCGTCGACGGTGAGGACGACGAGGGCCTCGCCGCCCTCCTCGGTGCGGGAGACCTGCATGCCCGCGATGTTCAGACCGGCCTCGCCGAGCAGCTTGCCGACGGTGCCCACGACGCCGGGACGGTCCTCGTAGCGCAGCACGACCATGTGGTCGGCGAGCGCGAGGTCCACGTCGTAGTCGCCGACGGCGACGATCTTCTGGAGGTGCTTGGGACCGGCCAGGGTGCCGGAGACCGACACCTCCTCGCCGCCCGCGAGGGTGCCGCGCACGGTGACCACGTTGCGGTGGTCGGGCGACTCGGAGCTGGTGGTGAGGCGGACCTCGACACCGCGCTCCTGCGCGAACAGCGGGGCGTTCACGTACGACACGGTCTCGTCGACCACGTCCTCGAAGACGCCCTTGAGCGCGGAGAGTTCGAGCACCTTGACGTCGTGCTGGGTGATCTCGCCGTACACCTCGACGTCGAGGCGGGCCGCGACCTCGCCCGCGAGGGCGGTGAAGATCCGGCCGAGCTTCTCGGCGAGCGGCAGACCCGGCTTCACGTCCTCGGCGATGACGCCGCCCTGGACGTTGACCGCGTCCGGCACCAGCTCGCCGGCGAGCGCGAGGCGCACCGACCTGGCGACGGCGATGCCGGCCTTCTCCTGGGCCTCGTCGGTGGAGGCGCCGAGGTGCGGGGTGCAGACGACCTGGTCCAGCTCGAACAGCGGGGAGTCCGTGCAGGGCTCCTTCGCGTACACGTCGAGGCCGGCGCCGGCGACCCGGCCCTCCTTGATGGCGGAGAACAGCGCGGCCTCGTCGACGATCCCGCCGCGGGCGGCGTTGACGATGCGGACGCTCGGCTTGACCTTGCGCAGCGCCTCGTCGCCGATGAGGCCGAGGGTCTCCGGGGTCTTCGGCAGGTGGACGGTGATGAAGTCGGCGACCTCCAGGAGCTCGTCCAGGGCCAGCAGCTTCACCCCCATCTGGGCGGCGCGGGCCGGCTGCACGTAGGGGTCGTACGCGACGATCTTCATGCCGAAGGCGGACATGCGCTGGGCGACGAGGACGCCGATGCGCCCGAGGCCGACGACGCCGAGGGTCTTCTCGCTCAGCTCGACGCCGGTGTACTTCGAGCGCTTCCACTCGCCGTTCTTCAGCGCGGTGTTGGCCTGCGGGATGTTGCGCGCGGTGGCGACCAGCAGACCGCACGCGAGCTCGGCGGCCGTGACGATGTTGGAGGTCGGGGCGTTCACGACCATCACGCCGGCCTTGGTGGCGGCGGAGACGTCCACGTTGTCCAGGCCGACACCGGCGCGGGCGACGACCCGCAGCTTCTTCGCGGCGGCGATGGCCTCCGCGTCGACCTTGGTGGCGGACCGGATGAGGATGGCGTCGACGTCGGCGATCGCGGGGAGCAGTTCGGCGCGGTCGGCGCCGTTGCAGTGCCGGATCTCGAAGTCCGGGCCCAGGGCGTCGACGGTGGCGGGCGACAGCTCTTCAGCGATGAGTACGACAGGTTTCGAGCTCACGTGAGTCCTCACAGTGGCAGTGCGGACGGCCGTCCCGACGGCCGCAGGCGGTGGAGGGGGCTTGCCGCGTGGAAGCGCACGACGCTGTGGGCCAGACGCGATGTTGTTGAGCAGTGTAGTGCCGCGTCGGCGCGTGCCGTACGCCTCGGTGGAAGGATCACCCGTCCGTGGTTGGACGGGGTGTCCAAGGAGGGGACGCGGGGCCGGACGGTGCGTCCGGCCCCGCGCCGGAAGGCTTACGCCTCCTCGTCGTTGACCCAGCTCATGAGCTTGCGCAGCTCCTTGCCGGTGGTCTCCAGGAGGTGCTTCTCGTCCTGGGACTTGTACTCGTTGTACTTCTTCAGACCGCCGTGGTACTCGTCCATCCAGTTCTTGGCGAAGGTGCCGTCCTGGATCTCCGTGAGGACCTTCTTCATCTCCGCCTTGGTGTCGGCGGTGATGACGCGCGGGCCGGTGATGTAGTCGCCCCACTCGGCGGTCTCGGAGACGGACCAGCGCATCTTCTCCAGGCCGCCCTCGTACATGAGGTCGACGATGAGCTTCAGCTCGTGGAGGCACTCGAAGTACGCGATCTCCGGCTGGTAACCGGCCTCGACCAGGGTCTCGAAGCCGGCCTTGACCAGGGCGGAGGCGCCACCGCAGAGGACGGCCTGCTCGCCGAAGAGGTCGGTCTCGGTCTCCTCGGTGAAGGTCGTCTTGATGACGCCGGCGCGGGTGCCGCCGATCGCCTTGGCGTAGGACAGGGCGAGCGCGAAGGCGTTGCCCGTGGCGTCCTGCTCGACCGCGGCGATCGCGGGGACGCCGCGGCCCTCCTCGTACTGGCGGCGGACCAGGTGGCCCGGGCCCTTCGGGGCGACCAGGGCGACGTCGACGCCGGCCGGCGGCTGGATGAAGCCGAAGCGGACGTTGAAGCCGTGGGCGAAGAACAGCGCGTCGCCGTCCTTCAGGTGCGGGGCGATGGACTCCTCGTAGACCTTGGCCTGGATCGGGTCCGGGATCAGGATCATGATGAGGTCGGCCTCGGCGGCGGCCTCGGCGGGGGTGACCACGCGCAGGCCCTGCTCCTCGGCCTTGGCCTTGGACTTGGAACCCTCGTGCAGACCGACGCGGACGTCGACACCCGAGTCGCGCAGCGACAGCGCGTGGGCGTGGCCCTGGCTGCCGTAACCGATCACCGCGACCTTGCGGCCCTGGATGATCGAGAGGTCGGCGTCGTCGTCGTAGAACAGCTCGGCCACTGGGTATCTCCTTGAGGTGCTGGTGTTGCGTCCCACCGTACGGCGGGGTGCGGGAGGAAGGACGGGGGGTCTCGCCAGGCGGACCGCCGGATGGAACCAGCGGTCACCGCCCGGCGCGGCCCGGGGGCGTCACGCGCTGCGGTCGAGTGCCCGCAGGGACCGGTCCGTGATGGACCGGGCGCCACGCCCTATGGCGATGGTGCCCGACTGGACGAGCTCCTTGATGCCGAACTGCTCCAGCATCTTGAGCATGGCGTCCAGCTTGTCGCCCGAACCGGTGGCCTCGATCGTGACCGCCTCGGGCGAGACGTCGACGGTCTTGGCGCGGAAGAGCTTGACGATCTCGACGATCTGGGAGCGGGTCTCGTTGTCGGCGCGGACCTTCACCAGGACGAGCTCGCGCTGGATCGCGGCGCCGGGCTCGAGTTCGACGATCTTCAGGACGTTGACCAGCTTGTTGAGCTGCTTGGTGACCTGCTCCAGGGGCAGGTCCTCGACGCCGACCACGATGGTGATGCGGCTGATGTCGGGGTGCTCGGTGACGCCGACGGCGAGGGAGTCGATGTTGAAGCCGCGGCGGGAGAACAGGGCGGCGATCCGGGCGAGGATGCCGGGCGTGTTCTCGACGAGGACGGAGAGCGTGTGCTTGGTGGACATGTCTGGTCTCTTCCCTTGGTCTCGCTGCGCGCTCAGTCGTCTTCGCCGTCGCCGAAGTCGGGGCGGACGCCCCGCGCGGCCATGACCTCGTCGTTGGAGGTGCCGGCGGCGACCATCGGCCACACCTGGGCGTCCTCGTGGACGATGAAGTCGACGACGACCGGCCGGTCGTTGATGGCGTTGGCCTCGGCGATGACCTTGTCCAGGTCGGCGGGGTCCTCGCAGCGCAGGGCGACGCAGCCCATGGCCTCGGAGAGCTTCACGAAGTCCGGGACGCGGGTGCCCCTGGCCTGCGGGTTGACGTCGTCCGGGCCGGAGTGCAGGACGGTGTTGGAGTAGCGCTGGTTGTAGAACAGCGCCTGCCACTGGCGGACCATGCCGAGGGCGCCGTTGTTGATGATGGCGACCTTGATCGGGATGTTGTTCAGGGCGCAGGTGACCAGTTCCTGGTTGGTCATCTGGAAGCAGCCGTCGCCGTCGATCGCCCAGACCGGGCGGTCCGGCATGCCGGCCTTGGCGCCCATGGCGGCCGGGACGGCGTAGCCCATGGTGCCGGCGCCGCCGGAGTTCAGCCAGGTGGCGGGCTTCTCGTAGTCGATGAAGTGGGCGGCCCACATCTGGTGCTGGCCGACGCCCGCGGTGAAGATCGTGCCCTCGGGGGCGAGCTGCCCGATGCGCTGGATGACCTGCTGCGGCGAGAGGCTGCCGTCCTCCGGCAGGTCGTAGCCGAGCGGGTAGGTCTCGCGCCAGCGGTTCAGGTCGGACCACCAGGCGCTGTAGTCGCCCCGGTGGCCCTCGGTGTGCTCGGCCTGGACGGCCTGGACCAGGTCGGCGATGACCTCGCGGGCGTCGCCGACGATCGGGACGTCGGCGGCGCGGTTCTTGCCGATCTCGGCCGGGTCGATGTCCGCGTGGACGATCTTGGCGTACGGGGCGAAGCTGTCCAGCTTGCCGGTGACGCGGTCGTCGAAGCGGGCGCCGAGGGCGACGATCAGGTCGGCCTTCTGGAGCGCGGTGACGGCCGTGACGGCGCCGTGCATGCCGGGCATGCCGACGTGCTGCGGGTGGCTGTCGGGGAAGGCGCCCAGGGCCATCAGGGTGGTCGTGACGGGGGCGCCGGTCAGCTCGGCGAGGACCTTCAGCTCAGCGGTGGCGCCGGCCTTGATGACGCCGCCGCCGACGTACAGCACCGGGCGCCTGGCGGCGGTGATGAGCTTGGCGGCCTCGCGGATCTGCTTGGCGTGCGGCTTGGTCACCGGGCGGTAGCCGGGCAGGTCGGCCTGCGGCGGCCAGGAGAAGGTGGTCTTCGCCTGGAGGGCGTCCTTGGCGATGTCGACCAGGACCGGGCCGGGGCGGCCGGTGGAGGCGATGTGGAAGGCCTCGGCGATGGTCCGCGCGATGTCCTCGGCCCTGGTGACCAGGAAGTTGTGCTTGGTGATCGGCATGGTGATGCCGACGATGTCCGCCTCCTGGAAGGCGTCGGTGCCGATCGCCTTGGAGGCGACCTGGCCGGTGATCGCGACCAGCGGGACGGAGTCCATGTGGGCGTCGGCGATCGGGGTGACGAGGTTGGTCGCGCCGGGACCCGAGGTCGCCATGCAGACGCCGACCTTGCCGGTGGCCTGCGCGTACCCGGTGGCGGCGTGGCCGGCCCCCTGCTCGTGGCGGACCAGGATGTGGCGGACCTTCTCGCTGTCCATCATCGGGTCGTACGCGGGGAGGATGCAGCCGCCCGGAATGCCGAAGACGGTGTCCGCGCCCACCTCTTCGAGAGAGCGGATGAGGGACTGCGCGCCCGTGACGTGCTCGACGGTGGGGGCGGGCGTCGCGCCGCTGCGGGGCCGCGGCTGCGGATGGTGCCCGGTGGCCTGCTCGGTCATCAGCATCTCTTCTCGAAGCAGAGGGTTTTTGCGAGGTGTTTAAGGGGGTTTTGCGTCGATTTTCGAGAGAACCCGTGCAACAAAAAACCCCTCGTGCCGTGAGGCAAGCGAGGGGAGCGCGTCGGGTGGTTCTCAGCCGGCCTTCATTGGCCCGGCTTCAGCCGACGCGCTGTCCAAGTACGAGAATTCGGGTGCGCATGGCACTGACCCTCTCCTCCCGCCCTCCGCACTGTCAAGTGGGTGGGACGGCCGTCTCATCATGTGAGCGGATCGGGTGACGGTCCCCTGGTCCTTCCGGCCCCTCCGGCGGCGGGCACGGAGACCGTCCCGGGCAGCGGGTACGCGTCCCGGACGAGGGCCCGGCGGAGCCGGTACTCGTCGAGCGGGCCGGTGAAGGCGAGGCCCTGGGCGTGCCCGCAGCCCAGGGCGCGCAGGGCGAGCGCCTGTTCGGGGACGTCGACGCCCTCGGCGACGGTCCGGAGGCCCAGTTCGCCCGCGATGCGGAGCACCCCGCCGGTGATCTTGCGGAGGCGGGCGGACTCGACCACGCCCTCGACGAGGCCCCGGTCCAGTTTCAGCATGTCGACGGGGAGCCGCCGCAGGGCGTGCACCGCCACGTGTCCGCTGCCGAAGCCGTCGAGGGCGATCCGGACGCCGAGGCGGCGGAGCGCCACCAGGCGCTGCTCCAGCTCGTCGAGCGGGATGCGGTGGTCGCTGTCGGCCAGTTCGAGGACGAGCGAGCCGGACGGCAGCCGGTGCCGGGCGAGGAGGGCCTCGACGGAGCCGGGGGGCAGCGAGCGGTCGATCAGGAGGCGGGCCGGGAGCCGGACGGAGACCGGTGCGCGGTGGCCGGTGCCGGCCCGCTCGGCGGCCTGCTCGACGGCTTCCTCCAGGAGCCAGCGGTGCAGGTCGGCGGTGCGCTCGCCGTCGTCGGCGGCCCGCAGGTACTCGGCGGGGGTGAAGAGGATGCCCTGGGCGGAGCGCCAGCGGGCCTGCGCGCTGACGGCGGAGATCCGGCCGGTGGCGAGGTCCACGACGGGCTGGTGCAGGAGGGCGAACTCGCCGTCGTGGAGGGCGCTGCGGAGCCGGGCGGCGAGTTCGGTGCGGCGGGCAATCTCGGCCTGCATCTGGGGGGCGTACAGCTCGACCCGGTTCTTGCCGCCGGCCTTGGCCCGGTACATGGCGAGGTCGGCGTTGCGCAGCAGTTCCCCGGCGCCGGTGCCGGGGTCGGCGAAGGCGACGCCGATGGAGGCGGCGACCCGCACCTCGGTGCCGCCGTCGACGCGGTAGGGGCGGGAGAGGGTGAGCCGGAGCCGGTCGGCGATCTCCCGCACCTGGGTCTCGCGGGCGGCCCGGTCGCGCAGGCCGTCGCCGAGGATGAGGGCGGCGAACTCGTCGCCGCCGAGCCGGGCCGCGGTGTCCCCGGTCCGTACGGCCTCCTGGAGGCGGCGGGCGGCCTGCACGAGGAGGTCGTCGCCGGCCTGGTGGCCCAGCCGGTCGTTGACGGCCTTGAAGCCGTCGAGGTCGATGAAGAGGACGGCGGTGCCGGCGTCGGAGGAGCGGCGGCCGCCGAGGGCCTGGCCGACGCGGCGGGTGAACAGCGCGCGGTTGGGCAGTTCGGTGAGCGGGTCGTGCTCGGCGTTGTGCTGGAGCTGGGCCTGGAGGCGGACCCGTTCGGTCACGTCGCGGCTGTTGAGGATGAGGCCGCCGTGGTGCCGGTTGACGGTGGACTCGACGTTGAGCCAGTCGCCGCCGCCCGAGCGGAAGCGGCACTCGAAGCGGGTGGTGGGCTCCTCGGCGGGCGAGGCGGCGAGGAAGCGGCGGACCTCGTGGACGACGGCGCCGAGGTCCTCGGGGTGGATGAGCGCGGCCAGTTCGGTGCCGGTCAGCTCCTCGGCGTCCCGCCCGTACACCCCGCTGGCGGCGGGGCTCACGTACCGCAGCACGCCGTTCGGCGCGGCGATCATGATGACGTCGCTGGAGCTCTGCACGAGGGACCGGAAGTGGCTCTCCTTCTGGGCCAGTTCGTGGGTGAGGGCGATGTTGTCGATGAGCATGATGCCCTGGCGCACGACGAGGGCGAGGACGACGGCGCAGCAGGTGAGGACGACGACGCGGTCGACCCGGCGGCCCTCGACCACGTTGTACAGGATGCCGAGGGTGCAGACGGCGGCGGCGAGGTACGGGGTGAGGGCGGCGAGCGAGCCGGCGACGGGCCGGCTGTGCGGGGGGTGGGCCCGCGCCGGGGCGGTCTCCGGGAGCCGGCGGACGCCCCAGGGGGCGTAGGCGAGCAGCAGGGAGCCGGCGAACCAGCCGGCGTCGAGCAGCTGGCCGGAGACGTAGTTGGCGCGCAGCAGCGGCGAGGTGAACAGGGCGTCGCACAGCACGGTCAGGGCGAGCGCGGCGATGGCGGTGTTGACGGCCGAGCGGTTGGCCGGGGAGCGCCGGAAGTGCAGCGCGAGCACCATGCTGACGAGCACGATGTCGAGCAGCGGGTACGCCAGCGACAGCGCGGCCTGGGCCACGGACTCGCCCTGGAAGTGGGCGGTGTGGGCGAGGGCGAGGCTCCAGGAGAGCGTGAGCAGCGAGCCGGCGATCAGCCAGGCGTCGAGCCCGAGGCAGACCCAGCCGGCCCGGGTGACGGGCTTCTTGGCGAGGACGAGCAGGCCGACGATGGCGGGCGGGGCGAAGAGTAAGAAGAACAGGTCGGCGGCGGAGGACTCGGGGACCTTGCGGTCGAGCACGACCTCGTACCAGCCCCAGACGCCGTTCCCGGCGGCGGCCATCAGCGAGGAGAAGGCGAAGAGGAGCCAGGCGGGGCGGGTGCCGCGCTCGGTCCTGGCGTAGAGGAAGCAGGAGACGGCGGCGGCGAGCGCGGCGGCGCTCAGTCCGAAGTCGCCCATGAAGAAGGCGAGCCTCGGGGAGCCCCAGCCAAGGGAGGCGCCGGTGGTGTAGCCGGCGCAGACGAGGCCGAGGGCGACCTGCGCGACGAGCGAGGAGGCCCAGCCGCCGCCGGGCCGTTCCGGGGCGGGCGCGGGCCGCTCGGGGCCGGGCGGGCCGGGCTGCCGGGGCGCGCGGGACAGGACGGCGGTCGCGCCGGTCGCGCTCATGCCGGGGCCCCGCCCCTCGCCGTGCCCGAAGCCGCCCGCCTCCCCGTCCGGGCCGCCGAAGGCGTGCGCCAGGGAGGAGCGGGGCGGGGCGGGCAGGGGGGCGTCCCGGCCCTCGACGGAGGTCGGCGTTCCGTCGAGGGCGCGGGGGCCGGGGGCCGGGGGCTCGGGGGCCGGGTCGGGCGGCTGTGGTGGCGGGGCGCAGGTGGGGCAGGGGGCCTGGGCGCGGGGCGGCCCCTCGGCACCGGCGTGCGGCGCCCCGTCCAGGCATTCCGCGCGGTGCGGTGCGGCCTGGTCCGGCACCGAACGCGCGAGTCCGGCAGCGAGGCGCGGGCGTGCCGGCCGCTGGTCCGTCGGTCGTGCTCCACCCGTCACCCCCCTCGGAATCTGATGTCCCGTCACTTCGCTCCCCAGCGTCAGCCCGTACACGACGCAGTCCCCCGATCCCGGACGATACACCAGGACCGTCACTCAGGGACAGGGGCAGACCACTCTGCGTGACTGTCGGGGGTGTGCGCCGGGGTGCGCCGGCGGCCGGGGATCAGGTGACGCGCAGGACGTTGACCAGGTCCTCCCCCGCCGCGAAGCGCGCGACCTGCGCCGCGATCAGCCGCTTCGCCCGCGGCATGAAGGCGGAGGTGGAGCCGCCCACGTGCGGGGTGACGAGGACGCCGGGAGCATGCCACAACGGGTGCCCGGCCGGCAGCGGTTCGGGGTCGGTGACGTCGAGCGCCGCCGTGATCCGTCCGCTCTCCACCTCCTTGAGCAGCGCCTCGGTGTCCACCACCGGGCCCCGGGCGACGTTGACGAGCAGGGCGCCGTCCTTCATCCGGGCGAGGAAGCCCGCGTCGGCCAGGTGCCGGGTCTCGGGGGTGAGCGGGGTGGAGAGGACCACCACGTCCGCCTCGGGCAGGAGGGCGGGCAGGTCGGCGAGCGCGTGCACGGGGCCGCGGGCGGTGGTGCGCGCGGAGCGTGCGACGCGTGCCACCCGCGCGCACTCGAAGGGTGCGAGCCGGTCCTCGATGGCCGCGCCGATCGATCCGTACCCGACGATGAGGACGGACTTGTCGGCGAGCGCCGGATAGAAGCCGTCCCGCCACTCCTCGGCGTCCTGGCCGCGCACGAAGCGCGGGATGCCCCGCAGCGAGGCCAGGATCAGGGCGAGCGTGAGTTCGGCGGTGCTGGCCTCGTGGACGCCCTTGGCGTTGCAGACCGAGACGCCGGGGGCGAGCGCGCCGAGGCCGGGGACGACGTGGTCGATGCCGGCGGAGAGGGTCTGGACGACGCGCAGCGAGGTCATCGCGGCGAGCGGCCGGACCGCGACCGCGGAGCCCTTCATGTACGGGACGACGTAGAAGGCGCAACGGGCGGGATCGGCCGGGAAGTCGGGGCCGCCGTCCCAGAAGCGGTAGTCCAGACCCGACGCGCCCGGGTCGGGCAGGCCGTCGATCTCGTCGGCCGGGATCGGAAGCCACACGTCAGCGGTGGTGGGTGCGAGTCTCATGACCGGGAGGCTATGCGAAGAATCCCGCACGCCATTGGTTACTTTGGGGGTGGCACAAGGAGGGGTGGCGGCACGTGGAGCGCAGGACTATCGGGGCGGCGGCGCTCGACGTGGGGGCGGTGGGGCTCGGCTGCATGCCGATGCACTGGGCCTACAGCCGTTCGGAGCAGCGGGGCGACCGGTCGCTGCGGGCCGCGCACGCGGCGCTCGACGCCGGGGTGAGCCTGCTCGACACCGCCGACATGTACGGCCCGTTCACCAACGAGCTGCTGCTGGGGCGGGTGGTGAAGGAGCGTCGGGCGGACGTCTTCGTGTCGACGAAGTGCGGACTGCTCGTCGGCGACGGGCACGTGGTCGCCAACGGCAGGCCGGCGTACGTGCGCCGGGCCTGCGACGCCTCGCTGCGGCGGCTCCAGACGGACGTCATCGACCTGTACCTGCTGCACCGCGCGGACCCGGAGGTCCCGGTGGAGGAGACCTGGGGGGCGCTGGCGGGGCTGGTGGCGGCGGGCAAGGTGCGGGCGCTCGGGCTGAGCGCGGTCGGGGTGCGGCGCGGCCGGCGCGCGCCCGCCGGTGACCTGTATGAGGGAACGATCCGTCAGCTGTCCCGGGTGCAGCAGGTGTTCCCGGTCGCGGCGGTCCAGGCCGAGCTGTCGGTGTGGGCGCCGGAGGCGCGGGAGCGGCTGCTGCCGTGGTGCGCGGCGCGCGGGATCGGGGTGCTGGCGGCGATGCCGCTGGGCAGCGGTTTCCTGACCGGGACGCTGACGCCGGGCGGCGGCTTCGAGCCGGACGACCCGCGGGCCCGGCACCCGCGCTTCACCGCCGAGATGATGGCGGCCAACCAGCCGCTGGTGGCCGGGCTGCGGCGGGTGGCCGCGCGGCACGGCGCGGAGGTCACGGCGGCGCAGGTGGCGCTGGCCTGGGTGCTGGCGCAGGGCCGGCACGTGGTGCCGGTGCCGGGCACGAAGCGGGCCCGGTGGGCGGTGGAGAACGCCGGGGCGGCCGGCCTGCGGCTGACCCCGAAGGACCTGGCGGAGATCGAGGCGCTGCCGGCGGCCCGGGGGTCCTGGGACTAGTCCCTGTCCGGTGGATCTTCGCGGGACAGGCCACAGGCCCGCCCCCTGCCGCGGGGGAGGCGGGCGGTGTATCAAGGGCGGGATGACCGCTCGTACCGCCGAACCGTCGTAGCGTCGTACCGCCGAAGGGGTCCGTCCCGTGAACCGTCCTGTGGTGCTGAAGGCCCTGTCGGGTGTCGTCGCGCTGATGTGCGCGGTGGGCTGTTCCGGGGGCGGCGGGGGTGACGGAGGGCGTCCCGCCTCCGGGGCTCCGTCCTCCTCCCCCGCCGGTTCCTCCGCCTCCGCCGGGAAGGGGCGGGTGGCGGTGGCCGGGACGCTGGCCGAGGGGCTCGACTCGCCCTGGGGGCTGGCCGCGCTGCCCGGCGGCGACCTGCTGGTCTCCTCGCGGGACGGGCGGACGGTCACCCGGGTGGCCGGGGAGGGCGGTGCGAAGACCCCGCTGGGCGAGGTGCCGGGGGTGGTGCCGGGCGGCGAGGGCGGGCTGCTGGGCCTGGCGGTGCGGGAGGGGTGGGTGTACGCGTACCTCACCTCGGGCACGGACAACCGGATCGTGCGGATGCGGTACGGCGGCGGGGCCGGGGACCGGCTCGGGGCGCCGGAGCCCGTGCTCACCGGCATCCCCAGGGGCAGGATCCACGACGGCGGGCGGATCGCCTTCGGCCCGGACGGGATGCTGTACGCGGGGACCGGCGAGACCGGCGAGACGGGGCTCGCGCAGGACCGGGCGTCGCTGGGCGGGAAGATCCTGCGGATGACGCCGGACGGAAGGCCCGCGCCCGGGAATCCCTTCC
Organism: Streptomyces termitum; assembly: GCF_014650175.1. Taxonomy (GTDB): domain Bacteria; phylum Actinomycetota; class Actinomycetes; order Streptomycetales; family Streptomycetaceae; genus Streptomyces; species Streptomyces termitum. The sequence continues at coordinate 510,474 of NZ_BMUL01000003.1, read as the reverse complement.
CCGGCTCGGTCGTCTACTCCTATGGGCACCGGAACGTGCAGGGGCTCGCGTGGGACGCGGACGGGCGGCTGTGGGCCGCCGAGTTCGGGCAGGACACGTGGGACGAGCTGAACCTGATCGCGCCGGGGCGGAACTACGGCTGGCCGGTGGTCGAGGGGACGGCGGGGCGCGCGGGCTTCACGGACCCGGTGGCGCAGTGGCCGACCTCGGACGCCTCGCCGAGCGGGATCGCGTACGCGCGGGGCGCGATCTGGATGGCGGGGCTGCGCGGCGAGCGGCTGTGGCGGATCGGCCTGGCGGGCGCGGAGCGGTCCGGGGAGCCGGAGGCGTTCCTGCACGGGGAGTACGGGCGGCTGCGGACGGTCCTCGCGGACGGGGACGGGCGGCTGTGGCTGACGACGAGCGAGACCGACGGCCGGGGCACGCCCGGCCCCGGCGACGACAGGATCCTCCGGCTGGAGGTGACGTGAGGAGTGGGCGTGTTCGGTGGACTGGACGAGTTCTTCGCGCCGGGGCGCCGGCACGCCGAGGAGGAGCGGCGGCGCCTGGCCCTGACCCGCGAGGACGCGGGCGACGCCGACCCGTCGCGCGGCCCGATAGACCTCTCCTCGGGCCGCGTGACGATACGGGTGCCGGGTTCGGGCGCGGAGCCGGGGGCGGTCCCTGGCACGGAGCCGGGCAGGGGTACGGGGGCGGGCGCGGAGCCGGGGACGGACGCGGGCGCGGCACCCGGCTCGGCGGCGGGCGGGGGCGCGGGGTCAGTCGGGGGTGGTGAGGAGGTGGAGGCGGTGGGCCAGGGCGGCGGCTTCGCCCCGGCCGGAGACGCCGAGCTTGGCAAGGATGTTCGAGACGTGGACGCTGGCGGTCTTCGGTGAGATGAAGAGTTCCCCGGCGATCTGCCGGTTGCTGCGGCCGGCCGCGACCAGGGCCAGCACGTCCCGCTCGCGCGGGGTGAGGCCGAAGCCGTCGCCGGGCCGCGCCGGGGCGCCGGGGGCGTCCCCGGCGGTGAGGGAGAGCCGGGCGCGGGCGGCGAGGAGTTCGGTGTCCTCGCTCAGCGGGCGGGCGCCGAGGGCGGTGGCGACGGCGTGGGCCTGCCGCAGCAGGGCGGCGGCCTCCTCCCGGCGGCCCCCCTCGGCCAGCAGGACGTCGGCGAGCCGGTGGCGGGCGCGGGCCAGCTGGTGGGGCCGGTCGAGCGGGGTCCACGCCTCGACGGCCTCGGCCCAGCGGGCGGAGGTCTCGCGGTCCTCGGCGCGGGCGAGCTCCTCGGCGACCTGGACCGCGTGGGCGGCCCAGACGGGCGCGGGGGTGGCGAGGGCGCGGACGCAGCGGCGGAGCGCGGCGAGGGCGTCGGCGCGGCCGTCCTCGGCGGCGGGCAGGCCCCGGGCGTCGGCCTCGGCGGTGGCGGCGGCGAGGACGAGGGGCCAGCCGTAGCGGTGGGTGCCGGGCGGGAAGCCGGTGCCGGCGGCGGTGGCGATCCGGTCCCGGACCTCGGCGAGGCGGCCCCCGGCGGCGGCGAGGGCGACCGCGGTGGCGGCCAGGGGCAGGGTGTACTGCGGGATGGGGTCGCGGCTGCCGTAGACGGCGGCGGCCTCGGCGAGGTGGCGGGCGGCGGTGGCGGTCTCGCCGCGGTCGGCGGCGATCTGGGCGAGCCGGAGGTGGGCGGAGCCGCGGGGCTTGGTGCTGGTGGCGGAGGCGAGGAGGCGTTCGGCCTCGGCGCGGGCCTCGTCCCAGCGGCCGAGGGACTGGAGGGACTCGGCCTTGTTCCCGCGGAGCCAGGCGGTGGAGTCGACGAGGCCGCGGGTGCGGGCCAGTTCGATGCCGGCGTCGGCGAGGGCGACGGCCTCGGCGGAGCGGCCGAGGGATTCGAGGGCGGAGACGATGTTGATGTGGGCGCGGGCGGCCTCGTGGAAGTGGCCGAGGGCGGTGGTCCGTTCGCGTACGGCGTGCATCTCGGCGAGGCCCGCGTCGCGTTCGCCCGCGGCGACCATGATGGTGCCGAGGGTGAGGCGGGCGTTGAGCTCGGTGGCTTCGGCGCGGACCAGGCGGGCGTACTCGACGGCGCGTTCGGCGGCGGCGAGGGAGTCGGGTCCGGGGTTGCGGAGCATGCCCCAGCCGGCGGCGCCGGCGAGGACGACGGCGTGCACGGCGGACGGCGGGAGGCCCTTGACGAGTTCCTGGGCGCGGGCGATCTCGGCCCAGCCGTCGCCGCGGCCCAGGGTGGACTGGAGGCGGGCCTGCTCGGTCCAGAACCAGGCGGCGCGCAGGGGGTCGTGCTCTTCTTCGTCGTCGAGCAGCCGGAGGGCCATCTTGCCGATCTTGAGGGCGCGTTCGCGTTCGCCGCAGAGGCGGGCGGCGACGGCGGCCTCGGCGAGCAGGTCGAGGCGGCTGAGCGGGGTGGTGTCCGGGTCGCAGCCGCAGGGCGGGTAGGACTCGGCGTAGTCGACGGGGCGGAGGGCGGCGCGGACCTCGGCGGGGGCCTCGTCCCAGAGTTCCATGGCCCGCTCCAGGAGGCGGAGCCGTTCGGCGTGGGCGTGGCGCTTGCGGGTGGCGACGGCGGCGTCGAGGACGGCGGGCAGCGCCTTGGCCGGGTCGTGGGCGTGGTACCAGTACGTGGCGAGGCGGGTGGCCCGCTCGTCGGGGCGGACGAGGCCGGGGTCGGCTTCGAGGGCCTCGGCGTAGCGGCGGTTGAGGCGGGAGCGTTCGCCGGGCAGCAGGTCGTCGCTGACGGCCTCACGGACCAGGGAGTGGCGGAAGCGGTAGCCGTCGCCGTCGGGGACGGCGAGGAGGATGTTGGCGCCGACGGCGGCGCGCAGGGCCTCGATGAGGTCGTCCTCGGTGAGCCGGGCGGTGGCGGCGAGGAGCCCGTACTCGACGGTGGAGCCGCCCTCGGCGACGATCCGGGCGACCCGCTGGGCGTCCTCGGGGAGGGTCTCGACGCGGACCAGGAGGAGGTCGCGGAGGGAGTCACTGAGGGGGCCGGTGCCTTCGCGGCAGCTGCGGGAGGCGGCGAGTTCCTCGACGAAGAAGGCGTTGCCGTCGGAGCGCTCGAAGATCTCCTCGGCGAGGGCGGGCCCGGGGTCGGCGGCGAGGATGCCGGTGAGCTGGCGGTGCACCTCGGCGCGGGTGAAGCGGGCGAGCTCGATGCGGCGGATGGTGCGCATCCGGTCGAGTTCGGCGAGGAGGGGGCGGAGCGGGTGGCGGCGGTGGATGTCGTCGGCGCGGTAGGTGGCGACGACCACGACGCGGCCCCGGTGGAGGGTGCGCAGGAGGTAGGTGAGGAGGTGGCGGGTGGAGGCGTCGGCCCAGTGCAGGTCCTCCAGGACGAGGACGAGGGTGCGGTCGGCGGCGAGCCGTTCGAGGAGGCGGACGGTGAGTTCGAAGAGGCGGGCGGTGGCGTCCTCGTCGGAGGGGTCGGGGCCGCCGGGGTCGCCGAGTTCGGGCAGCAGCCGGGCGAGTTCGCCCTCCTGGCCGTCGGCGGCGGCGGCGAGTTCGGCGGGGAGGACGCGGCGGAGGGTGCGCAGGGCGGTCGCGAAGGGGGCGAAGGGGAGGCCGTCGGCGCCGAGCTCGACGCAGCCGCCGAGGGCGACGACGGCCCCGGCGGCGCGGGCCGCGTCGAGGAACTCCTCGACCAGCCGGGTCTTGCCGACCCCCGCCTCGCCGCCGACGAGGAGCGCCTGGGGCTCTCCCGCGGTCGCGCGGGAGAGCGCCTCGGTGAGGGCGGTGAGTTCGCCGGCGCGGCCGACGAAGACGGGGCTGACGGACCTGGTCTCCACGGCGCCGAGCATCGCACAGGCGGCCGGTGCGCTTGTCATGTGGGGGTCACGCGGTGGTGGCGTAGCGGTCCTTCCCGGTACTCGCCTCCCGTTCGGATTCCCGGCCGGCGGTCCGGCGGCCCCGGGCGGCGCGGGCGGCCTCCCGGCCGAGGCGCTGGGCGGCGGCCTCGCGGACGAGTTCGGCGTGCTCGGCGCGGTGGAGTTCGTAGACGAACACGGGGTGCTCCCTGGGGTGCGGCGTCGGTGTCGGTATCGCTTTTCGCGATGCCTTCACCTTCCTCGCCCAGGGGGTGCCGGAGCATCGGGCGGGTGCCGCATGTTCGGGCCCCGGGGGGCCTTAGGCCGGGTGCCGGGGGTCCTTAGGCGCCCCGTACGCCTGAAGGAACCCCCCGGGCGGCCCGCCATTCGGGGGCGAGGACGGCCCAGACCTCGGTGTCGGTGCGGACGCCCCGGTGCGGGTAGTTCTCCCGCAGGACGCCCTCGCGGGTCATGCCGAGGCGGCGGGCGACGGCGATGCTGGGGGCGTTCTCCGAGGAGGCCAGCCATTCGACGCGGTGGAGGCCGCGGACCTCGACGACCCAGTCGATCAGGAGCCGGCAGGCCCGGGTGATCAGGCCGCGTCCGGCGGCGGACGGCTCCAGCCAGCAGCCGGCCTCGGCGGTGCCCGCGGCGACGTCCATGGTGCGCAGGAGGACGCCGCCGACGAGGGTGCCGTCGCTCCAGATGCCGTACAGGCGGCCGGTGTCGCTCGCGGCCTTGTCGGCGTAGGCGCGGAGGAAGGCGCGGGCGGAGTCGAGGTCGTGGACGGCGTCGGCGAGGGCGATGTGCTCGCCGACGAACTCCCGGCCCCGGTCCATGTGGGCGAGGAACTCCTCGGCCTGCCACGGCTCCAGCGGCCGCAGCTCGGCGCCGTCGTCACCCAGCGATGTCGCGAACATCGTCGTTCTCCTCCGTGGTCGGTACGGTCGAGCGCTGCCCGGGAATCCTCGCACGGGCGTCCGCCTCCGGGACGGCCGTACGGACATCGGTACGGGCTCCGGCGGCGGCTTCCGTACGGGCTCCGGTGCGGCCGTCCCGGGCCGCGGGGGCTCCGGCGGCTTCCGTACCGGCGGCGTCCGTGGACCCGGTCGTGCGGTCGCCGTCGCGGGCGTCGGCGGCGGCCCGGCACTCGGGCGGCTCGATGCTGATGCGGGGCAGGACGCGGTCGAGCCCCTTCGGCAGCCACCAGTTCGCGCCGCCGAGCAGGTGCATGAGGGCGGGCACGAGGAGGGTCCGCAGGACGAAGGCGTCGAGGGCGACGGCGGCGGCCAGCGCGATGCCGAACATGGCGATGACCCGGTCGCCGGAGAGGACGAAGGCGAGGAAGACCGCGATCATGATGACCGCCGCGGAGTTGATCACCCGGCTGGTCTCGGCGAGGCCGACCCGGACGGCCCGCCGGTTGTCGCCGGTCTCCAGCCACTCCTCGTACATCCGGCTGACCAGGAAGACCTGGTAGTCCATGGAGAGGCCGAAGAGGACCGAGACCATGATCACCGGGAGGAAGGGTTCGATCGGGCCCGCGCTGCCCAGGCCGAGGAGCTCGGCGCCCCAGCCCCACTGGAAGACCGCGACGACGATCCCGAAGGCGGCGGCGACGGCCGCGACGTTCATCGCGGCGGCCTTGAGCGGGATGCCGATCGACCGGAAGGCCAGCAGCAGGAGCAGGCAGCCGAGGGTGACGACGGCGCCGACGAACAGCGGCAGCTTGCCGACGACGACCTCGGCGAAGTCGTCGTACGAGGCGGTGATGCCGCCGACGTGCACCTCCAGGGAGGTGCCGTCCGCCACGGTGGGGATCACGTCCTGGCGGAGCCGGTCGACGAGGTCGCTGGTGTCCCGGGACTGCGGCGCGGAGTCGGGCACGACGGTGAGCAGGGCGGTGTCACCGGCGGCGTTGTAGGTGACCGGGGAGACCTCGGCGACGCCCTTGGCCGCCGAGAGCGCGGCCGGCAGCCGGTCGAGGGCGAGCCGGTCGTCGGCGCCGTCGATGCCCGCGACGAGGGTGAGGGGGCCGTTGACGCCGGGGCCGAAGCCGTCGGCGAGCAGGTCGTACGCCTGCCGGGTGGTGGCGGAGGCCGGGTTGTTGCCCTGGTCGGAGGTGCCCAGGTGGAGCGAGAGGGTGGGCAGCGCGAGGACCGTCATGACGACGGCGGCGACCGCCCCCAGCAGCTTCGGGTGCCGCTCGACGAAGGCGGACCAGCGGGCCGCGAGACCGGTCGGCGACTCGGGCCGGGGGCCGTGCTCGGCGAGGACGCGGCGCTCGCGCCGGGACAGGGCGCGCGGCCCGATGTACGCGAGCAGCGCGGGCAGCAGGGTGACCGAGGCGGCGACGGTGAGGACCACGGTGAGCGAGGCCGCGATCGCGACGCCGTTGAGGAAGCTCAGCCGGAGGATGAGCATGCCGAGGAGGGCGATGCAGACGGTGGCACCGGCGAAGACCACGGCGCGGCCGGTGGTGGCCACGGCCGTCTCGGCGGCCTCGGGGACCCCCAGGCCGCGTTTGAGGCCCTTGCGGTGCCGGGTGACGATGAACAGCGCGTAGTCGATGCCGACGCCGAGGCCGATGAGCATGCCGAGCATGGGCGCGAAGTCCGCGACCGTCATCAGGTGGCCCAGGAGCACGATGCCCGAGGCGGCGATGCCCACGCTGACCAGGGCGGTCGCGATCGGCAGCAGGGAGGCGGCGAGGGAGCCGAAGGCCAGGAAGAGGACGATCGCGGCGACCGCGACCCCGACCGCCTCGGACAGATGCGCGCCGGGGGCCTCGGTGAGGGCGACGGCGCTGCCGCCGAGCTCGACCCGCAGGCCGTCCGTCTGCGCCGCCTTCGCCGTGTCGACGAGGGCGCGGGCCTGCTCGACGGGGATGTCGTCGGCCTGCTCGCGGAAGGTGACGGTGGCGTACGCGGTCCGGCCGTCCTCGCTGACCTGGCCCCGGGCCGCCCGGTCGCCGTACGGGGAGGTGACGGCGGCGACGCCGGGCAGCCCCGCCACCTTCTCCAGCACGGGCCCGATCCGCTCCTGCACGGCGTCGGCGCGGACGCTGCCACGCTCGGTGTGCCAGACGATCGTGTCGGTGTCGCCGCCGAGGCCCTGGAAGCCCCGGTCGAGGAGCGCGGTGGCGCGCCCCGACTCGGTGCCGGGGGCCTCGTAGTCGTTGGAGTACGCGCTGCCGGCGAAGGCGGCGGCGCCGCCGACCCCGACCAGCGCGAGGAACCACAGGAGGACGACGACGAGACGGTGCCGGACGCACCATCGGGCGATGGCTGCCAATGGACGTGCTCCCTGCTGGATCGGTGCTCGCGGCCCACTGTCGCAGCCAAACGTGATCGTTTGCCCGTTTCGTGGCGATCCTCACAGGGGTACGGGGAAGGTCCCGACCCGTCACGTAATGTCATGCACAGGGAAGCCCGTTACGAGGCGGCTCCGGCAGGGCACTTCAGCTCGCGCTGGGCGAAGGCGACCAGTTCCTTCATGAGCTTCGGCAGGGCGGCCTGGAGCTTGCCCTCGTCGGACGGGTCGCCCACATAGATGCCCAGGTCGATGTACTTACCCGGCGTATCGGCATCCTTGGCGGGCTCGCAGACGATGTAGGAGGCGGCACCGTGGTTCCAGATGATGCCCTTCTTTCCCACGTCGAGCGGCTTGGGCTTGGCCGAGTCCACCGACCTCCAGTCGATGGAGTCCTCGAACTTCCACAGATTGGCGGTGACCTGGAACCTCGTCCTTCCGTCGATGTCGAGGGTGCAGGTCTGGGACTTGCGGTCCTCCGTGAGAGCGAAGGGCAGGCCGGACCGGGGCTGGAACTCGACCTTGTCCCCGGCGGGCAGGAAGGAAGCCACGTCGCCGCCGGTGAGCGCGCCGCCCCAGCAGACGCGCTCGGGCAGTTTCGGGGCGGCCTTCTCCTCACCGGCCGAACAGCCGGCCAGAAGACCTGCCACCACCACAGCTGTCGACATCGCCACAGCATTACGGGGAAAACGGTGCACGATCACTTCTCCTTCGAGACCCGGAGGACGGCGAAATCACGACCGATGGAGTGCGCCGAAGCCGTCTCGGTCGAAGCGGACCCCTGGTAATCCTTGATCTGCTGGTCCGTGAGCCCGGCCGCCGTCCCCGCCCGCTCCACGGCGAGCGCGGCGGAGACCTTGGCGAACTTCTCAGCCTGCGTGTAGTCCGACGCGGCTTCCCTACGGGCCGGCCCGACTGTGTCCTGCTTCGCGTTCTCCACGAGGGACTCGCTGATGTCTTCCTTGATCCAACCGATGACATCGCCACCCACCGGCAGCATCTCGATGTACTTGGCCCCGACGAGGTCGATCACGCGGTTCGCCCACTTCGAGTTCTCCGCGACGCTCTCGTTGTACTCGCTGTCCTCACGGGCCGCCGCGTCGACGACGGCCTGGGCCCGCGCCTCGCTCATCATGCCCGCGATCTCGCCGCCCGGGTGGACGGCGTTGCGCACGGCCTCGCCGGTGTCGCTGTACTTCTCCGGGTTCTGGAAGACGTCCGAGACGAGCGCCGTGGTGTACGCCTGCTGGGCGTTGGTGATCGCGCCGTACGCCTGGGGGTCCTGGCCGACCGAGCCGAGGAACTGCGCCATCACGTCCTTCTCGAACTCGGCCTTCTCACCGAAGGGCTTGATCCGCTCCGCGCCGTTCTCGGCGGTGGCCTGGAGGTCCGGCATGTACTCGGCGGCCATGTTGCCGAGGTTCGGGGCGATGCCGCTGAGCGGGCCGTCGCCGGAGGCGAGGTCCGGGGACTCGCCGATCTTCGCGACGACCTTCTCCATGACGCTGGCCATGGTCTTGGTGTGGGAGACCGACGGCGCGTCCTCGTCGCCCGGCACCCGGCCGGTGACCGCCGCCTCCAGGGCGTTGCCCATGGCCTGCTGGCCGGGGTGCTGCTCCTCGTACGAGACCATGTCGTACCAGTCGTCGGACGGCTTCTTGTCCAGCATGTAGTCGACGACGTCCTGCGCGCCCTTGCCCTTGATCGGATCGTCCTCGATGGTGACGATGCCGTCCTTGTTCGTGTCCTCGCGGATCGCGTCGTCGAAGAAGGCGGCGGAGGCGGCGGGGTTCTGCGCCATGGCCTCCATCAGGCCGGTGAGCGGGTTGAAGCCCTTGCCGCCCGTCTCGTCCAGGTTGATACGGGCCTTCATGTCCATGGGCAGGGACTCGGACCACATGCCCGGGTTCTGCTTGTCCAGGGCGACCATGTCCCGGCCGACCGCGAGCAGGAAGTCCTTGTCGTAGTCACCCTCCCTGAGGAGGCTGCCCAGCGCCTGATAGCCGTAGATCTTCGCGAAGCCGACACCGGGGACGTCGAGCTCCTTACGACCGGCCTGGAGGAGCTCCTTGGTCCATGTGATGTCGAGATGGTTCGGCGTGGACTGCTGGGTGGCCAGGCCGAGCATGGCGCCCATGTCGCCCTGGATGTTGCGGACCAGGTCGGCCCGGCTCTGGCCGGCCGGGCCGAGGGAGGTGGAGTCGAGCGCCATCGTGGCGTACGCGTCGAGGGTGCCCTCGGCGCCGACCTTCCGGAAGAACGCGGTCGCGAACTCGGGGTCGTCGCGGTTGTCGTCCATCAGGTCTTCGAGTTCCTTCAGCGCCTCCACGTTGCGCGCCGTGCCGCCGTCGCCGGTGACCTGCTTGAGGAGTTCGGCGGCCCGGTCGACCTGCTCGGCGTCGAGCGTCTTGTACTTCGGGGCGCTGAAGTTGTGGTCGTCCTTCACGTTCGCCGCGAGCGCGCGCTTCAGGGAGTCGTCGGCGTCGGAGCAGTCCTCGACGATCCGGTCTATCTTGCGCTGCCAGGAGGCGACGGCCTCCTTCTGCTTGCGCAGGGCCTCGGGGTAGTCGGGGTCGTGGCGGGCCGCCACGTCGTCCTGGAGGTCGTACCGGGGGGTGACCTTGCCCTGGGCGTCCACGTGGACGCCGGCGGCCGGGCCCTCCTCGTCCCTGATCCTGACCAGCGCGTCCTTGGCGGTCTTGAAGGAGGTGTGGGCGTCGGCGAGGATCAGCTTGATGCCCTCGGCCTGGGCCCGCGCGTCGCCGAACTCCTTGGTGGTCTTGGCGATGAAGGGCCGGGTGACGTCGGAGTTGACGCCCGCCCACTGGGCCCGGTCGGTCTTGGCCTGCATGCCGTCCCTGGCCTCGTCGGCCAGCTTCCCCAGGTCGGTGACCATCGTCGTCCAGTCGTCCACGGCCTGCTTCAGCTTGGCCACGGGCGCGTTGACCACGTCGTCGAATGTCAGCACCGTGCTTCCCCCCACGTCCTACCGCTACCGCTGTCCAGAAGGCTTCGTCTTACTTGAAGTGCTCGTCGATCTTGGACACGGCCATGAGCTCGCCCTGGATGTCCGCGTCGTCCTTGGCATGGGTCGACTTGCTGTAGTCGAGGTGGTTGGAGATCCGCGCGCAGGCGTCCAGGAGCGTGCGCAGCTGGGTGTTCCACCGGTCGTGCACCTTGAGCAGCTCCGACCCGCTGACGAAGTTGCCGTTCAGGAGGGCGATCGAGGCGTCGAAGGTCGACGGCCGGGCTTTGTCGCCGTCCTTGGACAGCCGGCCGTGCAGCAGGTACGCGTCGTGGCCGATCGCCCCGAGGTCGTCGTCGTTCACGACCAGGTCGCCCGAGCCGCCGGGCGAGGCGGGGGCTCCGTTCAACCGCATCCGGGTCGACTGCCGCTGAGCCGCCTCCGCCTTGAGGCTCTCCCACTCGTCCCAGGACATCCTGCTCCCTCGTTCGGCCGGTTCCGGCGGGGCGGGGCGGTGGCGGTGCGGGCCGGTGCGGGTCCCCTCCCCGTGCGGCCCGCGGCCGGCCGCCCGGCCGCCGTCGCGGTCCGGGCCTCTTCACCGTAGCAATACGGCCACGCGCCGCCCCCGGCGGCATCCTCCCCCGCGCCCGCCCGCCCGTGAAAGGCCCCGGTGGCACAAGCGGGGAGCCCTGCACACGATGTGCGCATCTGTGAAGCTCCCGGCCCCGGCCCGCCGCCCCCGGGGCCGGGCGCGTCGCGGCGGGCGGGGCCGCCGTCCGTCTCGGTTGACCCCGGCTCTTCCCGAACGGCAAGCTGATTCCCTGCCAACTCGGGTGTCGTGGGGGAACATTGAGCAGAACTGCACATCACATCGGGCCGGACTCCGCGCCGGACCGCTACCGGCTGCTCCGCTCGATCGGGCGCGGCGGGGAGGCGGTCCTCTATCTCGCCGAGATCGAACTCGCGGGCGGCACCGAGCCGGTCGTCGTGAAGGTCCTCGACTCCAAGACGACGATCACGCCGGAGATCTTCGAGCGGGTCAGCCGGAAGTGGAACGAGCAGGCGGAACTGCTGCGCTTCGTCAGCCGGCCGGGCGTGGTCGGGGTGCGCGAGCACTTCCAGGGCTCGCCCATCCACCGGCCCGGCGAGTCCGACACCCTCACCGGCCGGGCGCTCGTCCTCGTCATGAACCACGTCGACGGGCTCGACCTGCGCGACTGGCGGGCCGAGCGGACCCTGACCACGCCCGCCGAGCGGCGCGAGGTGATGCGGACGCTGGAGCAGCTGGCGGACGTCCTCGACTGGCTGCACTCCGGCAAGGCCACCCCGTCCGGCCGGATCGTGGTCCACGGCGACCTCTCCCCCGGCAACGTCATGGTGGACGAGCACGGCCAGGCCACCCTCGTCGACTTCGGCCTCAGCAAGCTGACCGCCGACCACCAGACCGCCGAGGTGTGGTTCACCCCGGGGTACGCGGCGCCGGAGATCTTCGAGGGGAAGCGGACCCCGGCCACCGACCGGTACGCCTTCGGGGCCATCGCCTACTTCCTGCTGAGCGGCCAGTCCCCGCCGACCGCCCCCGAGCAGCTCGCCGCCGCCCTCGGCGCGGTGCCGCAGATCGCCGGGCTGCCGGAGGAGCAGCGCCGCCGGGTGCTGGCGATCACGGCGGCCGACGCGGACCGCCGGCCGCTGTCGCTGTCCGCGTGGGTGAAGGAGGTCCGGCACGGAGTCGTCTCCACCACGACGACCTCCCGCCCGGCGGGCCCGCGCGACGCGGTGCCGCCCCTGCCGTCCGACGCCCCGGCCGCGGTGCCGCCGCTGCCCGCCGACGCCCCGGCCGGGCCGCAGGACGCCGTGCCCCCGCCGCCCGCCGGGGCCCCGGCCGTACCGCCGCCGCCGGTGGCGCCGCCGGACACCGCGCCGCAGGACGCGCCGCCCCAGGACGCCGTACCGGCCCCGCCCGCCCAGCCCCCGACGGCGACCGCCGCGCCCACGCCTCCGCCCGCTCCCGCGCCGGAGCCGGTCGCCGCGTCCGCGCCGGAACCGGCCGCCCCGGCACCGGCCGGTTTCGGGGCGCCCGTCACCCCGGCGGGCGGGTACGACGCGGGGCAGGGCCCGTACGGGCCGCCGACCGCCGGTGTCCCCGCGTACGGCACCCCGGGCCACGGCACCCCCGCGTACGGGAACCCGCCCTACGGCGACCAGGCGTACGGCGCCCCGGGCCACGGGCATCCGACGGCGGGCACGGCGGCCGTCGGCGCGCCGACCGGGCCGCAGCCGTCCGCGCCGCGCAAGGGCCGCAAGGGGCTCGTGACCGGTTCCGTCGCCGGGGTCCTCCTGATCGCCGTCCTCGCGGTGGTCGGCGTGCAGCTGCTCGCCAAGAAGGACGCCGGGGAGGCGGGCGCCAAGGGCGCGGGTTCCGGAACCCCGACCGCCCCCACGACCACGGAGCAGCCCTCCGCCGACCCCTCCACCGAGCAGCCGACGGAGGAGCCCGGCACGGAGCCCGCATCGGAGGAACCGACCGATCCCGCCACCAGCGGCAGCCCGTCGGTCGCCCCCGGCGCCGTACCGGACGCCACCGAGGCCGACCTGACCACGCTCGCCTCCGTCAGCGACCCGGACGACTTCGAGATCGGCAGCTCCAAGATCAACACGAAGGAGTACGGCTCCGCCCTGATCGGCGACTGCTACGGCGGCGCCTACGTCGAGTACGACCTCAACCGGGAGTGGAAGACCTTCCGGTTCACGGCCGGCGTCGACGACGGCTCCCGCATCGAGACCGCGCGGATCGTCGTCTCCATCGACGACAAGCCCGCCCTCTTCAACGAGACCGTGCACCTCGGCAAGCCGATCGCCGCCTCCCTGAAGGTCGAGGGCGCCCTGCGGCTGCGGCTCAAGGTCGAGGCGACCTGCACCGACTCCGGCAACGGCGTCATCGCCGCCCCGATGCTGCTGCGCTGACCCGCCCGGCACCGCCGAAGGGGGTGGCCCCGCACCGGAACTCCGGTGCGGGGCCACCCCCTTGGTGCGTACGGGAAGCGGATCAGCCCTCGCTGACGCCCAGCTTCTCCAGGATCAGGTCCTTGACCTTCGCCGCGTCGGCCTGGCCACGGGTGGCCTTCATGACCGCGCCGACCAGCGCGCCGACCGCCGCGACCTTGCCGCCGCGGATCTTGTCCGCGATGGCCGCGTTGCCCGCGATGGCCTCGTCGACGGCCGTGCCGAGCGCGCCGTCGTCGGAGACGACCTTCAGACCGCGCTTCTCGACGACCTCGTCCGGCGCGCCCTCGCCCGCGAGGACGCCCTCGATGACCTGGCGGGCCAGCTTGTCGTTGAGGTCGCCGCCCGCCACCAGGGCCGAGACCCGGGCGACGTCCGCCGGCGTGATGGGCAGCTCCTCCAGGGAGACGCCCTTCTCGTTGGCGTTGCGGGCGAGCTCGCCCATCCACCACTTGCGCGCGGAGGCCGCGTCGGCGCCCGCCTCGACGGTGGCGACGATCGCGTCGACCGCGCCCGCGTTGAGGATGGACTGCATCTCCTGCTCGGAGACGCCCCACTCCTCGCGCAGCCGGTTGCGGCGCACCCGGGGCAGCTCGGGCAGCCCCGCGCGCAGCTCCTCGACCCACGCGCGGGCCGGGGCGACCGGGACCAGGTCCGGCTCCGGGAAGTAGCGGTAGTCCTCGGCGTTGTCCTTGATGCGGCCGGAGGTGGTGGAGCCGTCGTCCTCGTGGAAGTGACGGGTCTCCTGGATGATCGTGCCGCCGGACTCCAGGACCGCCGCGTGCCGCTGGATCTCGAAGCGCGCCGCCCGCTCCACGGAGCGCAGCGAGTTGACGTTCTTCGTCTCCGAGCGGGTGCCGAAGGTCGTGGTGCCGTTCGGCCGCAGCGACAGGTTGACGTCGCAGCGCATCTGGCCCTTGTCCATGCGCGCCTCGGAGACGCCCAGGGCGCGGATCAGCTCGCGCAGCTCGGCCACGTACGCCTTGGCGACCTCGGGGGCCCGCTCGCCCGCGCCCTCGATCGGCTTGGTGACGATCTCGATGAGCGGGATGCCGGCCCGGTTGTAGTCGAGCAGCGAGTGCGAGGCGCCGTGGATGCGGCCGGTCGCGCCACCGATGTGGGTGGACTTGCCGGTGTCCTCCTCCATGTGGGCGCGCTCGATCTCCACGCGGAAGACCTCGCCGTCCTCCAGCTGGACGTCCAGGTAGCCGTTGAAGGCGATCGGCTCGTCGTACTGGGAGGTCTGGAAGTTCTTCGGCATGTCCGGATAGAAGTAGTTCTTCCGGGCGAAGCGGCACCACTCGGCGATCTCGCAGTGCAGCGCGAGGCCGATCTTGATGGCGGACTCGACGCCGATCTCGTTGACGACCGGCAGGGCGCCGGGCAGGCCGAGACAGGTCGGGCAGGTCTGCGCGTTGGGCTCGGCGCCCAGCTCGGTCGAGCAGCCGCAGAACATCTTGGTCTTCGTGCCGAGCTCGACATGGACCTCCAGGCCCATGACGGGGTCGTACGAGGCCAGTGCCGCCTCGTACGACAGCAGTTCAGTGACAGTCACGGTGGAACTTTCCCTCTCAGCCCAGCAGGACGTCGTCGTCGCCGAGGCGCTTCAGCTCGCGGTACAGGATCGCGAGGCCGGTGACGATGGCGGCGGCGGACACGACGGCGTCGACGAGCTTCAGCGTGTCGTGCTCGGCACGGGCCTTCTTGATCTGCTTCGTCACGGCGACGGCGCCGAACGCGGTGGTGCCCATGGACAGGTACGTGCCGGTCCTGGACTTCTTGAAGCCCTTGGCCTTCTGCAGTGCACTGGTACTCACAGCGACGGAGCCTCCTCGATCAGCGGGTGACCCCACTTTTCCACGAAGGCGGCCTCGACGGCGGCACCGACCTTGTAGAGCCGGTCGTCCTGCATGGCGGGGGCGATGATCTGCAGCCCGACCGGGAGGCCGTCCTCCGGCGCCAGGCCGCAGGGCAGCGACATGGCGGCGTTGCCGGCCAGGTTGGTCGGGATGGTGCACAGGTCCGCGAGGTACATCGCCATCGGGTCGTCGGCGCGCTCGCCGATCGGGAAGGCGGTGGTCGGCGTCGTCGGGGAGACGATCACGTCGACCTGCTCGAAGGCGTTCTCGAACTCGCGGGTGATGAGGGTGCGGACCTTCTGGGCCGAGCCGAACCACGCGTCGTAGTAGCCGGAGCTCAGCGCGTAGGTGCCGAGGATGATGCGGCGCTTCACCTCGGGGCCGAAGCCGGCCTCGCGGGTCAGGGCGGTGACGTCCTCGGCGGAGCGGGTGCCGTCGTCGCCGGCGCGCAGGCCGTAGCGCAGGCCGTCGAAGCGGGCCAGGTTGGACGAGCACTCGGACGGCGCGATCAGGTAGTACGCCGACAGGGCCAGGTCGAAGGTCGGGCAGTCCAGCTCGACGATCTCGGCGCCCAGCTCCTTCAGCAGCTCGACGGACTCGTCGAAGCGCTGCATGACGCCGGCCTGGTAGCCCTCGCCGCGGAACTGCTTGACGACGCCGACCCGCATCCCGGCCACCGAGCCGTTGCGCGCGGCCTCGACCACGGGCGGGACCGGCAGGTCGATCGAGGTGGAGTCGAGCGGGTCGTGGCCGGCGATCGCCTCGTGCAGCAGGGCCGCGTCCAGGACCGTGCGGGCACAGGGGCCGCCCTGGTCGAGGGAGGAGGAGAAGGCCACCATGCCGTAGCGGGAGACCGCGCCGTAGGTGGGCTTGACGCCGACGGTGCCGGTAACGGCGGCGGGCTGGCGGATGGAGCCGCCGGTGTCCGTGCCGATGGCCAGCGGGGCCTGGTAGGCCGCGAGCGCCGCCGAGGAGCCGCCGCCGGAGCCGCCGGGGATCCGGGTCA
This sequence comes from Streptomyces termitum, assembly GCF_014650175.1. Classification (GTDB taxonomy): domain Bacteria; phylum Actinomycetota; class Actinomycetes; order Streptomycetales; family Streptomycetaceae; genus Streptomyces; species Streptomyces termitum. The sequence goes on along the minus strand of NZ_BMUL01000003.1, from coordinate 494,538 downwards.
GGTCCCAGGGGTTGCCGGTGGGGCCGTAGGCGCTGTTCTCGGTGGAGGAGCCCATGGCGAACTCGTCCATGTTGGTCTTGCCGAGGATGACGACGTCGGCGGCCTTGAGGCGCTTGACCAGCGTCGCGTCGTACGGCGGGATCCAGCCCTCCAGCATCTTCGAGCCGACCGTGGTGGGCACGCCCCGGGTCGTGAAGATGTCCTTGAGGGCGAGCGGGACGCCGGCCAGCGGGCCGAGCTTCTCGCCTCGGGCGCGCTTCTCGTCGACGGCGCGGGCCTGCGCGAGCGCGCCCTCGCGGTCGACGTGCAGGAAGGCGTGGACCTTCTCGTCCACGGCGTCGATGCGGGCCAGGTGGGCCTCGGTCACCTCGACCGCGGTGAGGTCGCCGGAGGCGATCCGCGCGGCGATCTCGGCGGCGGTGAGCTTGATGATGTCCGTCATGGTCAGTCCTCCCCCAGGATCTGCGGCACCTTGAAACGCTGCTGTTCCTGTGCGGGGGCGCCGGAGAGCGCCTGCTCGGGGGTGAGCGACGGACGGACCTCGTCCGCGCGCATGACGTTCGTCAGCGGCAGCGGGTGGGAGGTCGGCGGGACGTCCTGCTCGGCGACCTCGGAGACGCGGGCTACCGCACCGATGATGTCGTCGAGCTGACCGGCGAAGTGGTCGAGTTCCTCGTCGGCGAGTTCCAGACGCGCCAGCCGAGCGAGGTGTGCGACCTCCTCGCGCGTGATGCCAGGCATGCAGCGATCCTCTGGGGTGAGTCTGATGGTGTGGGCCCAATCCTATGGGGACCGGGCCGCTGCCCGTGAAACGGCCGCCCCGGAAAGGCCCGGAGCGGACCCCGGGCGGGCCCCGGAGGGCCCGTCCGGGGTCACTGCACGACGTGTCCGGGGGTCTGTCCGAGGCCGAGGGCGGGGGTGGTCCCGGCGGTCCGGCGCCAGCCGTGCTCGCCGCGGGCGAGCAGCCAGGCGGTGGTCTCGGCGGGCGGCATGGCGGCCGAGACCAGCCAGCCCTGGACGGCGTCGCAGCCCAGGTCGCGCAGCCGTTCCCAGGTCTCGTCGTCCTCGACGCCCTCGGCGACGACGAGCAGGCCGAGGGAGTGGGCGAGGTCCACGGTGCAGCGGACGATCTCGGCGTCCTCGGTGTCCACGGCGAGCCGGGCCACGAAGGAGCGGTCGATCTTCAGTTCGCTGACGGGGAGCCGGCGCAGGTGGACGAGGGAGGAGTAGCCGGTGCCGAAGTCGTCGAGGGACATCTTGACGCCGTGGCCGGTGAGGCCGTTCAGGGTGTCGGCGGCGCGCTGGGGGTCCTCCAGGAGGACGTGCTCCGTTATCTCCAGCTGGAGGGAGCCGGCCGGGACGCCGTGGCGGGCGAGCCGGGCGGCGACGGCGCCGGCGAAGCCGGGGGTGTGGACGTCGCGCGGCGAGACGTTGACGGCGACCGGGACCTCCAGGCCCTGGGCGCGCCAGCGGGCGACCTGGGCGAGGGCGGTCTCCAGGACGTACTCGGTGAGGTGCGGCATCAGGCCGGAGGTCTCGGCGATGGCGATGAACTCGTCCGGCGGAACCTTTCCGCGCTCCGGGTGGACCCAGCGGACGAGCGCTTCGAGACCGGCGACCTGCCCGTCGAAGCGGACCTTGGGCTGGTAGTGGAGCTCGACCTCGCCGGAGTCGAGGGCGCGGCGCAGGTCGCCGAGGAGGCCGAGCCGGTCGGGGGTGTTGGAGTCCCGCTTGGACTCGTACACCTCGACGCCGGTGCGGTCCCGCTTGGCCTGGTACATGGCGACGTCGGCGCGGCGCAGCAGGCCCTCGGCGTCGGCGGCGTGCTCGGGGAAGACGGCGACGCCCGCGCTGGCCTCCAGGACGAGGGTGAGTCCGTCGAGGTCGAGCGGGGAGGAGAGTTCGGCGACGAGGTGGCGGGCGACCCGCTGGGCGCTGGTGGTGGAGTCGGCGGCGGGCAGCAGGACGGCGAACTCGTCGCCGCCGAGCCGGGCGGCCTCGGCGCCGCGCGGGAGGGCGAGCCGGAGCCGTTCGGCGACCTGGAGGAGGAGCCGGTCGCCGGCGAGGTGGCCGAGGGTGTCGTTGACCGCGCGGAAGCGGTCCAGGTCGATGAGGACGAGGGCGGTGCGGACCCGCTCGCCCTCGGCGTCCTCCAGGGCGGTCCAGGTGCGCTCCAGGAGCCACTGGCGGTTGGGGAGGCCGGTGAGCGGGTCGCGGAGCTGCTCCTCGGCCCGCGCGCGGGCGATCCAGAGGGTGGAGTCGAGGGCGATCAGGGGGATCGCGAAGAGCGGCAGGAGGACCGGGAAGGCGGCGGCGACGACGCAGATCAGCGGGGCGATGCCGAGGAGGGCGACGGCGACGAGGCCCTGGCGGAGGAGGGCGGTGCGGGCGACGGTGGGCAGGCCGCGGCCGGGCGGGGAGAGCGTGTACCACAGCAGGAGCCGGGTCGCGAGGAGGTAGACCGCGGCGGCGAGCACGATCTCCGGGACGTCGGCGATCCGCCAGTCGAGGGGGTGCCAGGGCTGGTGGACGGTGGGGGCGTCGCCGAAGAGGGCGAGGACGAGGGCGGCGGCGGCGACGCCGAGGATGTCGGCGGAGCCGTGCAGCAGGCCCTGCCGCCAGCGGTGCCGGCGGGCGGCGCTGACCAGGACGACGACGGTGAGCGAGACGAGCCCGGCGGGCACCCAGCCGTACAGCAGGAGGACGGCGAGGGTGAGGGCGGCGCCGGAGCCGGTGCCGCCCCACCAGCGCTCGCGGCCGAGGGCGACGAGGTGGCCGACGATGAGTCCGGTGAGCAGGGCGAGGGACCAGCCCGTCACGCCGCCGGGGAAGAGCGGGAGGCCGGTGCCCAGGGCCCGTTGGAGCGCGGTGACGAGCACGGCGGCGGCGGTGCCCACCACGGCGGCCGGCAGGCCGGTGAAGCCCCCGGGGAGCACCCGGCCGCGTGGCCGTGGCACCGGGGCTGCACTCTCGGTCGGTTCCATTCCCGTCCCTCTCGCAGGCGGCGGTGCCGTCGCTGTCCGATGGGCCGCGGCGAGGCGGCCGTGGTGGCGTCCGGCCGTCCGTCGTGCGCCCCGCCGGCGGAAAGGGGCGGGGACGCAGGGCGCCGGGCCGTTCGTCCGGGCGCACGGCCGCGCAGAGCCCTCGCGCGGCTGTGCGGGACGGGACGCACGGTCACCAGACTAGGCCGCCGAGGGCCCCGGCGGGCAGCGCTCTCCCTCTCTTGCCCGAATGCGGCCGGGCCACCCGTCACGATCTGGTATGCGTCGAACGGGTGAGCCGCGGGGGGCCGTACGAGGGTGGCGGGAGCCTACTCCTCGATCGGCTGTGCGGCCTCCCGGGCGGCCTCGGGCCCCTGTTCGAGCAGGATCATGAAGCCTTCCTCGTCGAGAACCGGAACCTTCGCCTGCATCGCCTTGTCGTACTTGGATCCCGGGTTCTCCCCGACGACGACGAAGGAGGTCTTCTTCGAAACGGAACCGGTGACCTTGGCTCCGCGGCTCTGGAGGGATTCTTTTGCGCCATCCCGGGTGAACTGCTCCAGGGTGCCGGTGACGACGACCGTGAGCCCCTCCAGGGGGCGCGGGCCCTCGTCCTCCCCGGCGCCCTCGTCCTCCAGGACGACGCCGGCGGCGCGCCACTTCCGCACGATCTCGCGGTGCCATTCCTCGGTGAACCACTGCTTCACGGCGGCGGCGATGATCCCGCCGACGCCGTCGACGGCGGCCAGCTCCTCCTCGGTGGCCTGCTCGATCCGCTCCAGGGAGCGGAACTCGCGGGCGAGCGCCTCGGCGGCGACGGGGCCGACGTGGCGGATGGAGAGCCCGTTGAGGAAGCGGGCCAGCGGGCGGGTCTTCGCCGCCGCGATGTTCTCCAGCATGGCGAGGGCGTTCTTCTTCGGCTCGCCCTTCTGGTTGGCGAAGACGGTGACGATCTTCTCCTCGCCGGTCTTCGGGTCCCGCTTGGGCAGTCCGCTGTCCGGGTCGAGGACGTACGCCTTGATCGGCAGCAGCCGCTCGATGGTGAGGTCGAAGAGGTCGCCCTCGTCGGTGAGCGGCGGCTCGGCCGGCTCCAGGGGCTGGGTGAGGGCGGCGGCGGCCACCGCGCCGAAGTTCTCGATGTCCAGGCACTGGCGGCCGGCGAGGAAGAACAGCCGCTCGCGCAGCTGGGCCGGGCAGCTCCGGGCGTTCGGACAGCGGAGGTCGATGTCGCCCTCCTTCATCGGCTTCAGCGCCGTGCCGCACTCGGGGCACTCGGCCGGCATCACGAACTCCCGCTCGGTGCCGTCCCGCAGGTCGACGACCGGGCCGAGGATCTCGGGGATGACGTCGCCGGCCTTGCGGAGCACGACGGTGTCGCCGATGAGGACGCCCTTGGCCTTGACCACCTCCTGGTTGTGGAGGGTGGCGAACTCGACCTCGGAGCCGGCCACGGTGACCGGCTCGACCTGGGCGTAGGGGGTGACGCGGCCGGTGCGGCCGACGCCGACCTTGATGTCGACCAGCTTGGTGTTGACCTCCTCCGGGGCATACTTCCAGGCGATGGCCCAGCGCGGGGCGCGCGCGGTGGAGCCGAGCCGGCCCTGGAGGGGGATCTCGTCGAGCTTGACGACGACGCCGTCGATCTCGTGCTCGACGGAGTGGCGGTTCTCGCCGTAGTGCGCGATGAAGTCCCGTACGCCGTCGAGGGAGTCGACCACCCGGTTGTGCCCGGAGGTGGGCAGGCCCCACGCGTGCAGCAGCGCGTACGCCTCCGAGAGGCGGCCGATCTCGAAGCCCTGGCGGGCGCCGATGCCGTGGACGACCATGTGGAGCGGCCGGCTCGCGGTGACCTTGGGGTCCTTCTGGCGCAGCGAACCCGCCGCCGCGTTGCGCGGGTTGGCGAAGGGCTTGTCGCCGGCCTCCACCAGGCGGGCGTTGAGCGCCTCGAAGTCCTCCATCGGGAAGTAGACCTCGCCGCGGATCTCGACCAGCTCCGGGATCCGGTCGCCCTTCAGGCGCTCGGGGATGTCGGCGATCGTCCGCACGTTGGGCGTGATGTCCTCGCCGGTGCGGCCGTCGCCCCGGGTGGCGGCCCGGGTGAGCCGCCCGTGCTCGTACGTCAGGTTGACGGCGAGGCCGTCCACCTTCAGCTCGCACAGGAGGTGGTAGTCGGGGGTGCCGACGTCCCGCGCGACCCGCTCGGCCCAGGCGGCCAGCTCCTCCTCGTCGAAGGCGTTGTCCAGGGACAGCATCCGCTCGTGGTGCTCGACGGCGGTGAACTCGGTCTCGTACTGCCCCGCCACCTTCTGGGTCGGCGAGTCGGGCGTGCGCAGCTCCGGGTGCTCCTCCTCCAGCGCCTCCAGGGCGCGCAGGAGCCGGTCGAACTCCGCGTCGCTGACGACCGGCTGGTCCTTCACGTAGTACCGGAAGCGGTGCTCCTCGACCTGCTCGGCCAGCTCGGCGTGCTTCTCCCGCGCCTCCGCGGGCAGGCCCTCCGGCCCGTCGGGCAGGGCCCCCTGTTCGACTGCCACCTTCGTCCGTCCTCCCGTACCTTCAGAACCCGGTCACTCTGGGTTGTCCGCGAGCGATCTCGCCGCCCGGACGCAGTGGGCGAGCGCCGCCCGCGCGTAGGCGGGCGAGGCGCCCGCGAGACCGCACGCCGGGGTGATGACCACGGACTCGGCGAGAGTCCCCGGATTCAGCCCCAGCCGCCGCCACAGCGTCCTGACACCCATGACGCTACCGCCCGGGTCCGACAATGCGGTGTCGGTGGACGGCACCACACCGGCGAAGAGGGTCGTCCCGGCCTCCACCGCCTCCCCGATCGGCTCCTCGTCACGGTCGGTGAGGAGACCGAAGTCGAACGAGATCCCGGCCGCACCGGCCCGGCGGAGCAGGGCGAACGGCACGCCGGGGGCGCAGGAATGGACCGTGACCGGACCGTCGTGGACGCCGATCACGTCCCGCAGGGCGGCCTCCACGACCTGCCGGTCGACGGCCCGGTGGGTGCGGTAGCCGCTGGCCGTGCGGATCTGGCCGAGGAGGACGGCGGTGAGGGAGGGCTCGTCGAGCTGGAGCACGATCCGGGCGCCGGGGACCCGCTTGGCGATCTCCGCGAGGTGCCCGCGCAGGCCCTCGGCGAGCGAGGCCGCCAGGTCTCGGCAGGCCCCCGGGTCGCCCAGGGCGGCCTCGCCGCCGCGCAGTTCGAGGGCGGCGGCGAGCGTCCACGGCCCGACCGCCTGGACCTTGAGCGGTCCCTCGTAGCCCTGGGTGAACTCCTCCAGGGCGTCCAGGTCCTCGCCGAGCCAGGAGCGGGCGCGCCGGGTGTCGCGGCCGGGCCGGTCGCTGATCCGCCAGCCGCTGGGCTCCACGTGCGCGTACAGGTCGACGAGCATCCCCAGGGTGCGGCCGATCATGTCGGCGCCGGGTCCCCGGGCGGGCAGCTCGGCGAGGAAGGGGAAGTCCTCGAAGCTGCCGGTGACCGTCTTGGCGGCCTCCCGGGCGTCGCCGCCGGGCAGGGAACCGACGCCGGTGGCCGGTCCCCACGGCTTGGTCTCGCTCATGTCTCCGCCCCTACCGTCCCGGCCGGACCGTCAGGTCGTTGACCTCGGCGTCGCGCGGCAGGTCGAGCGCCATCACGATCGTGGTGGCCACGGACTCGGGGTCGATCCACCGCGCCGCGTCGTACTCCTTGCCCTCCTGCTGGTGCACCTTGGCCTGCATGGGGCCGGCGGTGCGGCCGGGGTAGACGGTGGTGACCCGGACCCCGTTGGCGTGCTCCTCGTGGCGCAGGGAGTCCGCGAGGGCCTTGAGGCCGTGCTTGGAGGCGGCGTACGCGCTCCACTGGGCGTGCGCGTTGAGCCCGGCGCCGGAGTTCACGAAGAGGACGTGGCCCTGGGAGACGCGGAGCTGGGGCAGGAAGTGGCGGGTCAGCTCGGCGGGGGCGATCAGGTTGACGTTCAGCTGGTGGTGCCACGTCTTGGGGGTGAGCTCGCCGACCGTGCCGAGGTCCACGACACCGGCGACGTGCAGCAGCGAGTCCACCCGGTCGGGCAGGCTCTGGTGGGAGAAGGCCCAGGAGAGCCGGTCCGGGTCCGCGAGGTCCCCGACCAGGGTCCGGGCGCCGGGGAACTCGACTGCCAGCTCCTTGGCGCGGCCCGCGTCGCGCGCGTGCAGCACGAGTTCGTCCCCGCGCGCGTGCAACCGCCGCGCGACGGCCGCGCCGATGCCGGAACCGGCCCCGGTGATCACATGAGTAGCCATGCCCCCATGCTCCCACCTGCGCCTCAGGAGGAGGCGGGGGCGGGTGCGGTGGCGGACCAGAAGTCGGAGTGGACGTGGGGGGTGGGGATCTCGCCGTAGGGGTAGGCGGGGCCGTTGGGCTTGGAGGCGGGGTCGGCTACGTCGGATTCCTCGACGCACGGAGTGTCGATCGTAAAGACCGCCTGCCCCTTGTACTTGACGCTCAAAGAAACCTGGAATCCGTCGGACGTCTTGGCGAAGATGGCCGGCATCTCCCTGCTGGCATTCACACCGAAGATCTCGTAGCCGCTTCTCTTCCAGTGACGCTCGATAACGCCCAGGAAGTTGCCCCGCCGTTCCTCGGAGATGATCGTCATCACCTTCCGCCGCCGCGTGACCGTACAGCTTCCGCTGGTCCAGGTGTGGTGCGCCCACTGGACCTCCGGTACGACGGCCTTCAACGTCCCGTCCAGAATGGCGTCCGCGCGGTCCGCCGCCTCTTGCATGTTCATGTCTGCCGTGGCTCCTTCACCGGTGAGAGTTCCGCACCCCGCAAGCGTCGCGCCGCTCAGGATCAGCGGAAGAGCGACCCGGGCCACGCGTCGTGATCGATTCATCGGTGCTCCTCCGTGGTGATCTCTCCGGACTTCCCACCGACGATCAGGGCGATGTTCTCCGCGGACTCCCGGTCGAGTTTCGGCGTGAAGTACTGGGAGTGGGCATCGAAGCCACCCCTCTCCCGGATCATCTCCGGCCCGTCGTCGACCTTGAAACGGCGGGCGTCGAACGCCCCGCTCGCCGGATCCTTGCCGAAGTACACGTCGTCGTCACCGACGTCGAAGAGGTCGCGGGCGACCAGAACGCCCGCCGGCCCTCCCGAGAAGAAGCCCATGGCTGCCTCGTCCTTGCTTGGCAGGTGGGTGACCGGGTCGTTGTCGGCGGCGCCGACGAAGACGTGGTCCTTGCCGACTCCGAGTTCCTCAGCCCTCTGCGCGTCCACTCCGGGGCTGCCGAGCAGGATGATGTCATCGGCCCCCGGAATGCCGCCGGGCCGCTGGGCAGCGGTGCCCACGGTGAGCGAACCGTAGGAGTGGCCGATCGCCGTCAGGTGGGGATCCGCGTTCTGGTTGGTCGCGGAAAGGCCCGCCATGAACTCGTTGTAGGCCGGGGCGCCCCGCTGGGCGTCGCCCCTCGCAATGACGTCCACGAGCTGCGGAGCGTCGTACCCGAGCCAGATGATCGAGGCGCTGGAGGGGTCCACGTCACGGGCTCCGATGGCCGTGTCCTCCGCTCGTTTCATCGTGTCCTTCACGAACTCCTCGTCGAGCTTCGTCCCCAGCCCCGGCACATACGCCGACACGTTCCTGGACGCGTCCGGGTCGCCGTACGAGATGATCGCGCGGCCGTTGCCCTCGGTGCCGATGCCGAGGAGGTACATCGGCGGGTTGCTCGGCTCGCTCAACTTGTCCTGAATCATGCGCAGGGCCGTCAACTTCGTGCGCGCGTCGTCGTCGTCGCGGCGGGAGAGTTCGTCGATGAGGAGCGGGAGGCGGGTGCGGTTGGCCTCGTCGCGGACCGCCGCCGGGATGCCGTCGAGGCCGCCGATCAGGTCGGGGGCGATCTCCAGGTACTCCCGGCGCTGTTCGTCCGTGAGGCCGTCCCACCAGCGCCTGCGGTCGGCGGGGCTCGCGTCCCGGGGGACGGTGGCGTCGAGGTACCGGTCGGCCGCCGTCCGGACGCCCGCGGTGTCGGCGCGGACGTCCCTGAGGGTGGCCTCGGTGACGTCGAGGCCCCGCTCTGCCTTGAGGGCGGCGAGGGCCCTGGCGTAGCGGGTGTCGATCTCGGTGGCGGAGCGGAGGGCGCGGGCGATGCGGTCCGCCACCTCCTGGGCCCGTGCCTGCCCGGGGTTGGGCGGGGCGAAGCCCGGGAAGTCCGCCGGGGGAGCGCCGAGGGGCCGGGGGTCGAGGGGGAGGAGGACGGTGCCCCGGACGGTGCCCCCGGGGGCGTTCCTCGTGGTGCCGGTGAGGTCGGTGACCTCGGCGGCGGGGTAGCCGACGGAGCCGTCGTCGTGGATGGTGAGTCCGTGGGCGGCGGCGTCCACGAGGGCGTCGCGCAGGCGGCGCCGGGGTTCCGCGAGTTCGGCGGCGAGGCCGTTGAGCGTGGTGCGGACGAGGCCGCATTCGCCGTGCAGGTACTGGAAGTTGCGGCTGAGGCGGCGGAGCCGGTGGAGGGCCGCCTCGGCGGCTTCGCCCTCCTGCGTCTCGCGGAGCTTCGCGGTCATGGCCCGGTCGACGCGGGTCCGGTCGGCGTCGGCGCGGTTCGAGACGCGGTGCCAGGCGTCGCCCGCCTCGGTGAGTTCGGAGGTGCCGAGGTCGCGCAGCCGCTGCCAGGTGAGGCCGCCGCTCACCGCCGCTCCCCCGGCCCGGCAGCGAGCGAGGCCCGCACGTCGATCGGGGCCCGCGCGTCGGCGGGGGCCTTCGCGTCAGCGGGAGTCTTCGTGTCGATCGAGGCGAGGGCGCTCCTGACTGAGGTGTCGGTCTCCCCCAGTTCCCGTGCGACCGCGAGCAACGCCCCCTGGAGCGCCTCGCATTCGTCGCGTACGGCTCCGAGGCGGGCCTCCCAGGAGCGGCGGACGACGGTGAGTTCGGCGAGCGCGGCGAGCCCTGCGGCGCCCGTCTCCACGCCCTCGTGGCCGGGGCCGAGGGCGGCGCGGCCGGCCTCGGTGCTGGTGCGCAGGGCGCCCGCCGTGCGGGAGGCGCCCGTCCAGGGGCCGTCGCCGTGCCGGAGGCGGCCGGAGGCTCCGGCCCCCTCCCCCGCGGCTTCCTTCCAGCACTGCGCGACACCCATGACCCCACCACTCCCCGTGACCGAAAGTACGACTTCCGTCACGGTAAGCGAGCGGGATCATGGCGTGCTTCGTCACGCAGCGTGATCCGGCCACCGCCGGGTCAGCGGAGGGCGGACTCCAGGTAGGACAGCGCCTCCGCCCCGTCCTCGGCGAAGAAGGCCAGGTCGGCGAGGGGGCGGGGGAGGAAGCCCTCGTCCTCCATGCGCTGGAACTGGACCTTGAGGCCGTCGTAGAAACCGGCGGTGTTGAGGAGGACGACGGGCTTGGTGTGCTTGCCGTGCTTCTTGAGCTCCAGGATCTCGGTGGCCTCGTCGAGGGTGCCGGTGCCGCCGACCATGACGACGATCGCGTCGGACTTGGCGAGGAGGAGCGCCTTCCGCTCGGCGAGGTCCCCGGCGATGGTCATCTCGTCGGCGTTCGGGCGGGCCTTGGCGGCGAGGAAGTCGACGGAGACGCCGACGAGGCGGCCGCCGGCCTCCTGCACGCCGTCGGCGACGACCTTCATCAGGCCGGTGTCGGAGCCGCCCCAGACGAGGGTGTGGCCGGCCTTGCCGAGGAGGCCGGCGAACTCGCGGGCGGGGGCGGTGTAGCGCTCGGAGAGGTCGGCGGCGGAGAGGAAGACGCAGATGTTCATGGCCTCACGGTAGGCCACCCCCGGGCGGCCCCGGAAACTTTTTATCCGCCCCTGACCTGCGTCTTTAGGTTTCTTCAAGGAATTCTCGCGCCGCGCCGATGAGTTCCGGCGGGGCGGTCGGTCTGCCCTGCCATGGACGAGGTGAAGACCAGGGCGCGCGGACTCGGGGGCCGGGTCGTGTCGCGCGACGGAACGACGATCGCGTACGAGCGGTACGGGGCGGGGGACGCGGCCGGGCCCGCGGTGGTGCTGGTGAGCGGGGCGCTGCGGACGGCCGCCGCCGAGGTGCCGCTGGCCCGGCTGCTGGCGCGGCGCTTCCCGGTGTTCGTGTACGACCGGCGGGGACGCGGCGGGAGCGGCGACACGGGGCCGTACGCGGTGGAGCGGGAGTTCGAGGACCTGGCGGCGGTGCTGGCGGCCGCCGGGCCCGGGGCGGCCGTGCACGGCGCCGGGACGGGGGGCGCGCTGGCGCTGGCCGCCGCGGCGGCGGGGGTGCCGGTGGGCGCGGTGTCGGTGTTCGAGCCGCCGTACGCGGCGGAGGCGGCGGCCCGGCGGCGCCGGGTCGCGGAGCTGCTGGGGCGGGGGGAGCGGGAGGCGGCGCTGGGCCTGTTCCTGGCGGACGCCCCGCTGCCCGTACCGGGGGAGGCGGCGGACGCGCGCACGCTCGCGTACGACTGCGCGGTGGTGGGCGACGGGGTGCCGCCCGAGGTGCACGCGCGCGTGCTGGTGGTCGACGGGGGCGCCAGCCCGGCGCCGGTCCGGCGGGCGGCGCGGGCGCTGTCGGTCTTCCTGCCCCGGGCCCGGCACCGCACCCTGACGGGCCAGACGCACGAGGTGGCCCCGCACGTGCTGGCGCCGGTGCTGGCGGAGTTCGTGACGGAGGCGGCGGAGGCGGCGGAGGACGTGGCCTGAGCCGCGCCCCCTTCGCTCCCCCGCCCCCTCCGCCGGGGGCTACCGGGTGGTGGCGGCCGGGCGCCGTACCGTCGTCGCGATGGTCGCCGAGCCGACCACGCGGGTGCCGTCGTACAGCACGATGGCCTGGCCGGGGGCGACGCCGCGGACGGGCTCGTCGAAGGTCACCCTCAGCTCGCCGTCCGCCAGGGCCGCGTCGACGGGCGTCTCGCCGCCGTGGGCGCGGAGCTGGGCGGTGTAGCGGCCGGGGCCCTCGGGGGCGGTGCCGCACCAGCGGGGCTTGATGGCGGTGAGGGCGGTGACGTCGAGGGACTCGGCGGGGCCGACGGTGACCGTGTTGTCCACGGGCGAGATGTCGAGGACGTAGCGGGGCTTGCCGTCGGCGGCCGGGTGGCCGATGCGCAGGCCCTTGCGCTGGCCGATGGTGAAGCCGTACGCGCCCTCGTGGGTGCCCAGCTTGGCGCCCGTCTCGTCGACGATGTCGCCCTCGGCGCGGCCGAGGCGGGTGGCGAGGAAGCCCTGGGTGTCGCCGTCGGCGATGAAGCAGATGTCGTGGCTGTCGGGCTTCTTGGCGACGGCGAGGCCGCGCCGCTCGGCCTCGGCCCGGATCTCGTCCTTGGTGGTGAGGGTGTCGCCGAGCGGGAACAGGGCGTGGGCGAGCTGCTTCTCGTCGAGGACGCCGAGCACGTACGACTGGTCCTTGGCCATGTCGGAGGCGCGGTGCAGCTCGCGGGTGCCGTTCTCGGCGAGGACGACGGTGGCGTAGTGGCCGGTGCAGACCGCGTCGAAGCCGAGGGCGAGCGCCTTGTCGAGGAGCGCCGCGAACTTGATCTTCTCGTTGCAGCGCAGGCAGGGGTTGGGGGTGCGGCCGGCCTCGTACTCGGCGACGAAGTCGTCGACGACGTCGGCGCGGAAGCGCTCGGCGAGGTCCCACACGTAGAAGGGGATGCCGATGACGTCGGCGGCCCGGCGCGCGTCGCGGGAGTCCTCGATGGTGCAGCAGCCGCGCGCGCCCGTACGGAAGGACTGCGGGTTCGCGGAGAGGGCGAGGTGCACGCCGGTCACGTCGTGGCCGGCTTCGACGGCGCGGGCGGCGGCGACGGCGGAGTCCACTCCGCCCGACATGGCGGCGAGGACCCGGAGGGGTCGGGTGCGGGGGCGCGGGGTCTCAGTCATAGCCCCACCAGGGTACGGGGCGGCCCGGGGTGGCGGGCGGCGGGAACCGGACGGCCGGGATCGCGCGTTCTGGGGGGCATGGGGAGTGACACCGGGAAAGAGTCCGGGAAAGACACGGCGAAGAAGAAGCGGGGGCCCGGCCGGCGCGCGGTGCTGCTCGGGGGCGGCGCGGCGGTGCTCGGCACGGCGGTGGTGGCGCGCGAGGACCTGGCGCGGCTGTGGTGGCGGCTGCCGTGGATGGACAAGCCGCGGACGGACGGGGAGCTGGACCACAAGGCGGCCGAGTGGACGGCGGCGCACCAGGCGAACTGGCGGCGGGCGGACCGGCCCGACGACTATCCGGTCGACCGGGTCGTGATCCATGTGGTGCAGGGCTCGTACGCGTCAGCGCTGAAGGTGTTCCGGAATCCGCTGCACCAGGCGGCGACGCACTATGTGGTGCGCAAGGACGGGCACGTGGCGCAGATGGTGCGGGAGCTCGACGTGGCCTTCCACGCGGGGAACCGGAAGATGAACGAGCGGAGCATCGGCATCGAGCACGAGGGCTTCGTGGACCGTCCCGAGGACTTCACGGCGGAGATGTACGCGGGGTCGGCGCGGCTGACGGCGGACATCTGCCGGCGGTACCGGATGCCGGTGGACCGGGAGCACGTCATCGGGCACGTGGAGGTCGAGGGGACCGACCACACCGATCCCGGTCCGCACTGGGACTGGGACCGGTACATGGAGCTGGTGCGCCGGGAGCGGGCCAAGCTCCCGGCGTGAGGCGTACGGCGCCCCGGGTCAGCTGAGGCCGGCGGTGCGGGCCCGTTCGACGGCGGGTCCGATGGCGTCGGCGACGGCCCGCACGTCGCTCTCGGTGGAGGTGTGGCCGAGGGAGAAGCGGAGGGTGCCGCGGGCCAGGTCGGGGTCGGTGCCGGTGGCGAGCAGGACGTGGCTGGGCTGGGCGATGCCGGCGGTGCAGGCGGAGCCGGTGGAGCAGGCGATGCCGGCGGCGTCGAGGAGGAGGAGCAGGGAGTCGCCCTCGCAGCCGGGGAAGGTGAAGTGGGCGTTGGCCGGGAGCCGGTCGACGGGGTCGCCGCCGAGGATCGCGTCGGGGACGGCGGCGCGGACGGCGGCGACGAGCCGGTCGCGCAGGGCGCCGGCCTCCCGGGCGAAGTCGGGCTGCGCCGCGGTGGCGATGCGGGCGGCGGTGGCGAAGGCGGCGACGGCGGGGACGTCGAGGGTGCCGGAGCGGACGTGCCGCTCCTGGCCGCCGCCGTGCAGGACGGGGACGGGGGTGTGCTCGCGGCCGAGGAGCAGGGCGCCGATGCCGTACGGGCCGCCGATCTTGTGGCCGGAGACGGTCATGGCGGCGAGGCCGGAGGCGCCGAAGTCGACGGGGAGCTGGCCGACGGCCTGGACGGCGTCGGCGTGCAGCGGGACGCCGAACTCGGCGGCGGCGTCGGCGAGGGCGCGGACCGGCATGACGGTGCCGATCTCGTTGTTGGCCCACATCACGGTGGCGAGGGCGACGGAGTCCGGGTCGCGGGCGATGGCCTCGCGCAGCGCCTCGGGGTGGACCCGGCCGTGGGCGTCGACGGGGAGGTACTCGACGTCGGCGCCCTCGTGGGCGGCGAGCCAGTCGACGGCGTCGAGGACGGCGTGGTGCTCGACGGGGCTGGCGAGGACGCGGGTGCGGCGGGGGTCGGCGGCGCGGCGGGACCAGTAGAGGCCCTTGACGGCGAGGTTGTCGGCCTCGGTGCCGCCGGAGGTGAGGACGATCTCGCTGGGGCGGGCGCCGAGCGCGGCGGCGAGGGTCTCGCGGCCCTCCTCGACGGTCCGCCGGGCGCGGCGCCCCGCGGCGTGCAGGGAGGAGGCGTTGCCGGTCACCGCGAGGTGGGAGGTCATCGCCTCGATCGCCTCGGGGAGCATGGGCGTGGTCGCGGCGTGGTCGAGGTAAGCCATGGTGGGTCGATTCTACGAGCCCGGGTGCGGCCGTCCTCGACGAGCCCGGCGCGGGGCCGCGCCGGGCGTCGGGTTCGCGCCACCGGCCCGCCCGCCCGTGCGGGTGCGGGCGGGTCCGGTGGGCGGGGTCAGCCGCGCGGGGCGCGGGCGAGCTGGCGGGACTGGGCGACGAGCCGGCCGGCGCCGTCCCAGACCTCGGCGTCCTCCTCCAGGAAGCCGCCGGCGAGGTTGCGGGTGGTGATGGCGACCCGCAGCGGGCCGGGGGCGGGGCGGCAGCGGACGTGGACGGTGAGCTCGACGGTCGGGGTCCAGCCCTTGAGGCCCAGTTCGAAGGCGGTCGGCGGGAGGGCGTCGACGGCGAGGAGGAGGGAGAGCGGGTCGGGCTCGCGGCCGTCGGCGAGGCCGAACCAGGCGCGCATCTCGCCCTTGCCGGAGGGGGCGCCGAGCGCCCAGCCGACGCAGGCGGGGTCGAGGCGCAGGTCGAGCCGGTCGGCGATGGCGGAGGAGCCGGGGATCGCCGGGGCGGGGTTGTCGGCGGCGCTGAAGCACTGGTCGATCGGGGCGAAGGCGGGCGGCACGGCGCTGGTGCGGACGTCGTCCGTGAGGGCGTCGAGGTCGCCGTAGGAGGCGAGGACGCGGATGCGCTCGACCTCGTTGCCGTCCTCGTCGTACTGGAGGAGGGAGGCCGTGCCGGTGGAGAGGGTCCGGCCGGTGCGGACGGTCTCGGTGCGGATGACCGCGGGGCCCGGCACGGACGGCGTCAGGTAGTGCGCCGAGACGGTGAACGGGTCGGGGTGCGGCAGGTGGTCGCCGAGGGCCCGGCCGAGCAGGGCGAGGAGGTAGCCGCCGTTGACGGCGTGGATGATCGTCCAGCCGGCCGAGAGGTCGACGTCGTAGACGCCGGGCTCGCGGAGGGCGACGGCGGTGTCGCGGTCGAACTCGCTGCTCGTCCCGCTGCCCGTGACCGGGCTCGTCTCGATGCTCATGGGCCGACCGTACCCCAGAGGATTACTAAGCGGTAGCTTTCTCTGGTTCCTCGCGGGCGCCCGAGCGCCGGTTCCAGGCGCGCGGCGCCCGCCAGTGGTAGCGCATCGCGAGCAGCCGCAGCAGGAAGGCGGTCAGCACGGCGGTGCCGCTGGTGAAGGCGTTCAGCACCTCGAAGCGGATGCACAGGACGATCATGGCCGAGCCGACGATCGCGGGCACCGCGTAGAGGTCGCGGTCCCAGCGGAGCAGCGAGGGCACCTCGTTGGCCAGCACGTCGCGCAGCACGCCGCCGCCGACGGCGGTGGCCAGGCCGAGCGCCGCCGAGGAGGTGAGGCCGAGCCCGTAGTCGTACGCCTTCGTCGTCCCGGTCACGCAGAACAGCCCGAGGCCGGCCGCGTCGAAGACGTTGACGGCGGTCTGGGTCCGCTCCACCTCCGGGTGGAGGAAGAAGACGAGGACGGTGGCGACCAGCGGCATCAGGAAGTAGCCGAGATCGGTGAAGGCGGCCGGGGGTACGGCTCCGATCATCAGGTCGCGGAAGATTCCGCCGCCGAGCGCGGTGACCTCGGCGAGCACCGCCATGCCGAAGACGTCGAAGTTCTTCCGGACGCCGAGGAGGGCGCCGGAGATGGCGAAGACGAAGATGCCGATGAGGTCGAGCGTGTGTTGGACCGACGGACTGAACAGATCGTGGAGCACCGGGCAATTGTGCCGCCTGATCGGAGGGGCCCCGGCCATCACGCGGTGACCGGGGCCTTTCCGGCTGCCCTACTTCTCGCCGGACGCCTTCGCCCCGGGGGCCTTCGCTCCGGGCTTCCCCTCGCCGGAGGAACCCTCGGAAGCCTCGGCCTCCGGGGTCTCGGCCTCCGGGGCCGGGGCCTGGGGCGGGACGGTCTTCGCGGGGGCGGACGGCTCCGGCGCGGCGGACGGCTCCGGTTCGCCGGCGCGGCGGAGGGTGCCCGCCTTGATCTCCCCGGTGAAGTGGCAGGCCACCTTGTGGCCGCCGCCCGCGTCCGTCAGCTCCGGGCGCTCCTCGGCGCACTTCGGCTGCGCCCACGGGCAGCGGGTGTGGAAGCGGCAGCCGGACGGCGGGTTGGCCGGGGACGGCAGGTCGCCGTGGAGGAGGATGCGCTCGCGCCGGTCCTCGACCTCCGGGTCGGGCACCGGCACCGCCGACATCAGCGCCCGGGTGTACGGGTGCAGGGGCTCCTCGTACAGGGCGTCGCTCGGCGCCTCCTCGACCAGCGAGCCGAGGTACATCACGCCGATGACGTCCGAGATGTGGCGGACCACGGCCAGGTCGTGGGCGATCACCAGGTAGGTGAGGCCCATCGACTCCTGGAGCTCCTCCAGCAGGTTGATGACCTGGGCCTGGATGGAGACGTCGAGCGCGGAGACCGGCTCGTCGCAGATGATCAGGTCGGGTTCGAGGACCAGCGCGCGGGCGATGCCGATGCGCTGGCGCTGGCCGCCGGAGAACTCGTGCGGGTAGCGGGAGAGCGCGTTGGAGGGCAGGCCCACCTTGGCGAGGATGTCCCGGATCCGCTCCCGGCGCTCGTCCTGGTCCGCGCCGATGCCGTGCGCGGCCATGCCCTCGCTGAGGATGGACTCGATGTTCTGGCGGGGGTTGAGGCTGCCCAGCGGGTCCTGGAAGACCATCTGGAGCCGGCGGCGGAAGGTCCGCAGCTCCTTCTCCGGCAGCTTGGCCACGTCGGTGCCGTCGAGGACGACGGAGCCGTCGGTGACGTCCACCAGCCGCAGCACGGCCCGGCCGAGCGTCGTCTTGCCGCAGCCGGACTCGCCGACGAGGCCGTACGTCTGGCCCGCCTCGACCTTGAGCGAGATGCCGTCCACGGCGTAGACGTGGCCGACCGTGCGGTTGAAGAGGAGGCCCTTCCTGACGGGGAAGTGGACCTTCACGCCGTCGAGTTCGAGCAGGCTCATGCCGGGACCTCCGTCGTGGCGAGGACCGGGTTGGCGCAGCGGGCGCGGTGGCCGGCCGCGCGCGGTTCGGTCAGTTCGGGCGTGCCGGTGAGGCACTCCATCTCGTACCGGTCGCAGCGGGGGGCGAAGGCGCAGCCGTCGGCCCAGGCGATCTGGTCGTTGATGGACCCGCGGATCGGGTGGAGCGGTTCGCCGCGCGGGGCGTCGAGCCGGGGGATGGAGCCGAGCAGACCGTGGGTGTACGGGTGCGTCGGGTGGGCGAACAGCTCGCGGCGGCCGGCCGATTCGACGACCTTGCCGGCGTAGAGCACGTTCACCTGGTCGCAGAGTCCGGCGACGACGCCCAGGTCGTGGGTGATCATCAGGAGGGCGGTGCCCTCCTGGTCCACGAGCTCCTTGAGGAGGTCGAGGATCTGGGCCTGGATGGTGACGTCGAGCGCGGTGGTCGGCTCGTCGGCGATGAGCAGGCGGGGGGCGCAGGCCACCGCCATGGCGATGAGGGCGCGCTGCCGCATGCCGCCGGAGAGCTGGTGCGGGAACTCCTTGAGGCGCCGGTCCGGGTCGGGGATGCCGACCCGGTCGAGGAGGTGCGCGGCCTCCTTGCGGGCGGCCTCGCCCTTCATGCCGCGGTGGCGCTGGAGGATCTCGGTGACCTGGACGCCGATGGGGATGACCGGGTTCAGCGAGGACAGCGGGTCCTGGAAGATCATCGCCATCTCGCGGCCGCGCAGGTCGCGCATCTTCGACGGGCGCAGCGACAGCAGGTCGGTGCCGTCGAGTTCGGCCCGGCCGCCGAGGGTGACGCCCTTGGACGGCAGCAGGCCCATGAGGGCGAGCGAGGTCACGGACTTGCCGCAGCCCGACTCGCCGACCAGGCCGACGATCTGGCCCTGGTCGACGGAGAAGGAGACGCCGTTGACCGCCCGGACGTCCTTGCGGCCCCGGCCGCCGAAGGTGACGGTGAGTTCGTCCACGGTGAGGAGGGACATGTCAGCCTCGCAGCTTCGGGTCGAGGGCTTCGCGCATGGCCTCGCCGAGCAGGGTGAAGCCGAGGGCGGTGATGATGATGGCGACCGCCGGGTACATCGACATCATGGGCTCGTTGTCGAAGAAGCGCTCCGCCTGGGAGAGCATGACGCCCCACTCGGGCACCGAGGGGTCGGGGTTGCCAAGTCCGAGGTAGGAGAGGGCGGCGGCCTCGATGATGGCGGTGGCGAGGCTGAGCGTCGCCTGCACGATCACCGGGCTGAGCGAGTTCGGCAGGATCTGCGTGACCACGATCCGGCGCTTGCGGATGCCGAGCGAGCGGGCCGCGAGGACGTAGTCGCTGCCGCCCTGGGCGAGCATCGAGCCGCGCAGCAGGCGGGCGAAGACCGGGATCTGCACCACGCCGACGGCGATCATCACGGTGGTGAGGGACTGGCCCATGACGGCGGCCACGGAGACCGCGAGGAGCAGCGAGGGCAGCGCCAGCAGGATGTCGGTGACGCGCATGACCAGGTCGTCGATCCGCTGTCCGAACCGGCCGCCGAGGGTGGCGGCGGCGCCGGAGACGAGGCCGATGACGGCGCCGACGAGCAGGCCGATGAGCATGGAGACGACGCCGACGAGGAGCGTCTGGCGGGCGCCGACGAGCATCCGGGAGAAGACGTCGCGGCCGAGGTGGTCGAGGCCGAACCAGTTCTCGGCGCGGGCGCCGACGAACTCGCCCCGGTTGGAGAAGACCTCGCCGCGCCAGGTCTGGTCGGTCGGCGAGTAGGGGGCGATCCAGGGGCCGATGACGGCGAGCAGGACGAAGGCGGCGATGACGACGCCGCCGATCAGGGCCGGCTTGCTGCGGCGCAGCCGGCGCATCGCCTCGCGCCACAGGCTGGCGCCGCTGGACGTCTCGGTGCCCGCGGTGAGCTGGGCGAGGCGGTCGATCTTCGACGTGGTGGATACCAGGCTCATCAGTGCACCCGCACCCTCGGATCGATGACGCTGTACGCGAGGTCCACGAGCATGTTGATGAGCACGTAGATCATGGCGATGAACATGATGAAGCCGACGAGCACCGGGTAGTCGCGGGCGTCGATGGCGGTCCGGATGAAGGAGCCGATGCCGCCGAAGGAGAAGACGGACTCGGTGAGGACGGCGCCGGAGAGCAGGCTGCCGGTGAGCAGGCCGACGGCGGTGACCACGGGCAGCAGGGCGTTGCGCAGGATGTGCCGGACGCGGATGACGCGGCGCTCCAGGCCCTTGGACTCGGCGGTGCGGATGTAGTCCTCGCCGAGGACCTCCAGGACGCTGGCGCGGGTCATCCGGACGATGACGGCGAGCGGGATGGAGGCCAGCGCGATGCCGGGCAGCACCAGGTGCATGAGGGCGTCCCAGGCGGCGTCGAACTCGCCGGTGAGCAGGCCGTCGAGGACGGCGAAGCCGGTGACGCTGGTGGCGTCGATGCCGGTGGACTGGCGGCCGAAGGTGCCGAAGACGCCGCCGAAGGCGCCCTTGAGGATGTCCGCGAGGAAGAAGACCGGGATGCAGATGCCGACGAGGGAGCCGGAGACGGAGGCCACGTCGAGCCAGCCGCCGCGCTTGCGGGCCGCGAGGTAGCCGAGCGGGACGCCGACGACGACGGCCAGGAACATGGCGGCGAGGCTGAGTTCGACCGTGGCCGGGAAGCGGAGCACGAACTCGTCCCAGACCGGCTGTCCGGTCTGCACCGAGGTGCCCAGGTCGAGGTCGAGGAGGCGCTTGAGGAAGCGCCCGTACTGGACGTAGATCGGCTGGTCGAGTCCCAGCGCGCGGTTGATGCGCGCCACATCGGCTTCGGTCGCCCGCTCGCCCAGGATCGCTGAGGCGGGTCCGCCGGGCAGCCGGTTCAGCCAGATGAAGAGCAGAACCGACAGGCCGAGCAGGGTGGGTATGAGCTGGAGAAGTCGTCGTACGACGAGTCGCAACACCCCGCGTGCCCCTTTCTTGCGTGTGGTGGAGGGTGGATGCGCGGCCGCCCGGCCACGGGAAAGCGCGTGGCCGGGCGGTGCGCTGACGGAGCGTGAGGTCCTACTTGAAGGCGACCTCGGCGAAGTTCTCCTGCGTCAGCGGGGAGACCTTCGGCGGGATGACGTTCTTGCCGAACGCGATGGCCGGCGGGGAGGAGGACAGCGGCAGGCCGGGGAGGTAGTCCATGATGACCTCGTTGGCCTTCTTGTAGAGGTCCGTGCGCTTGGTCGGGTCGCCCTGGAGGGAGCCCGCCTTCACCGCGGCGAAGACCTTGTCGTCCTTGAAGCCCCACTGCTTGTCGAACTCGGCGAACCAGGTGCCGATGAAGTTGTAGCCGTCGTTGAAGTCACCGGTCCAGCCGAGCAGGTGCAGGGCGCAGGAGCCCGCCTCGGTGGCGTCGATGTAGTCCGGGTTCCACTTCGAGGGCTTCGGGTTGACCTTGATGCCGGCCTTCTCCAGGTCGGCCTTGACCAGCTCGAAGATGTCCTGCGGGGCGGGCATGTACGGGCGGGTGACCTCGGTCGGGTAGCAGAAGTCGATCGACAGCTTGGACTCGCCGGCGGCGGCGAGGAGCTGCTTGGACTTCGCGGTGTCGAAGTCGTACTTCTTCACGTTGTCCGAGTAGCCGGCGACGGTGTCGGGCATGAACTGGGTCGCGACCTTGCCGCCCTCGGGGAGCTGGGTCTTGACGATGTTCTCGCGGTCGACGGCGTGCGCGATGGCCTGGCGGACCTCGGGCTTCTTCAGGGCCGGGTTGGCGCCCTGGGACATGCCGAGGTAGAGCAGGTTGAAGACGTCGCGCGTCGGGACCTGGAAGCCGCCGGCCTCCAGGGTCTTGATGTCGGCGGGGGCGACGAGGTCGTAGCCGTCGATGTCGCCGGCCTGGAGGGCCTGGCGGCGGCCGCTCTCGGTGTCGATGGTGCGGAAGACCAGGTTCTTCACCTTGGCCTTGTCGCCCCAGTACCCGTCGAAGCGCTCAAGGGTGACTTCCTTGTTGCCCTTGTTCCACTTCGTGATCTTGTACGGGCCGGTGCCGGCGACCGTGCCGGCCTCCTGGCTGTACTTGGGGTAGGTGATGGCGTCGCCCTTGGCGGTGGCCTCCTGCTTCTCGTACTCCTTCAGCGCCTTGGGCGAGTGGATCGCGAGGGCCTGGAGGGAGAAGCCGCCGGGCAGGTTGGCGGAGGGCTCGTTGACCTCGATGACAGCCGTGTTGTCGTCCTTGACGGTGCAGGACTTGTAGTTCGGCTTCGGGGCTTCCTTGTCCTCGTTCTTGGCGAAACCACCCATGATGGTCTGCCAGTAGTACGAGACCGCGCTCGACTGGTAGGTGCCCTTCCAGTTGAACCAGTAGTCGTAGTTGGCGCAGACCGCGGCGGCGTCGAAGGTCTCGCCGTCGTGGAACTTCACGCCCTTGCGGAGGTTGAAGGTCCAGACGGTGCCGGCCGGGTTGCTCGACCACGTCTCGGCGAGCCCGCCGACGAGCTTGCTGCCGCCGGACTCGTGCTCCAGGAGCGCCTCGAACGCCTGGCGGGTGACCCGGAAGGTCTCGCCGTCGCTGGCGAGGGCCGGGTCGAGGGAGGCCGGGTCGCCGGGGGCGCCGAACACGAAGGTGTCCTTGGCGCCGTCCTTCTTGTCCTCGCCCTTGTCCCGGTCGCTCGCGCAGCCCGTGGCGATGAGACCGACCGCGACGGCCGCCGTCAAAGCCCGGGTAGCCCGGGAGTTGAATATTCGCATGGGTCCACCCCTGGGTCGCCCTTATGTGGTCTTGATTGGCCGAACGCTACTGGCGAGCGACGCGGCAGAGAACAGTCCGCATAGCGGTGATACCAACCTGAGACCCGGACACTCACCAAATCGGTCCGATGCCGGACAGGTGGTGCGGGACCGCCCGCATGGGGACGCAAAACCCCGCCCTGGCAGGGGATTTCGGCCAAGGCGGGGCGGAAGCGACGGTTCCGGCGGGAACGTCCCAGGTCAGCGCTGCTGCGCGGGCGGGTATCCGTATCCCGGACGGTGGGCGGGGGCGCCGTGCGCCTCGCGGTCGTAGAAGGGGCGGGCGTGGGCGCGCAGCCAGAGGGCGACCGGGTCGTACGCGTCGGAGAGCGCGACCGTCGAGACGGGCAGGCCGTCGGGGACGGAGCCGATGGACTGGCGCATCATCGCGCGGACCTCGTCGACGGCGGCGGCCGAGCCGTCGTACAGATCGAGTCCGATCACCAGGTACGGGGAGCCGAGGGCGGGCTGCACCCAGCCGCGGCGCAGCGACCGAACGGCCGGGGTGCGGTGCGCGTTCTGGGTGAGCTGGGCGTAGAACTGCGGGATCTCCAGGCCGGGTTCGGAGACCCGGAGCGGTCCGGCGGGCATCCGGTCGAGGCCGGTGGCGATGCGGCGCAGGTCGGCCCAGGGGATGCCGACGCCGCCGCCGGGGGCGTGCGGGTTGAGCCAGACGCCCCAGCGCTCGGGGTAGAGGGCGCGGGCGATCTCGCGGCCGGTGGTGCGCTCGTGGGCGCGGTGCCAGCCGGAGGCGGCGAGCGCGTCGGGCGAGGTGACGCAGGGCGCGTAGCCGTACCCCTCGACCTCCATGTTGCCGTACTGGGCGTCCGGGGAGCCCGCGGTGCCCTGCCAGAGCAGCATGAACAGCTCGCCGTCGGCCAGGGCGTGCAGCAGGCCCTCGTAGGCGTCGTAGCGGCCGGGCGCCACCTGGCGCAGCATGTGCTCGACCGGCCCGGTGGGGGCGCTGGCTGACGCGCTCACTCGGATTCCCGCCCCTCTGTGTCGTACGGCTCGGTTCGGTGGTCGGATCTGGGTCGGTCCAGCTTAGACAGGGCCGGGGGTCAGCCGGCCGTCCGCCGGTAGAAGGGACGGACCCGTTCGAGCATCCAGTCGGCGACCGGGTCCTCCTGGGCCATGTCGAGCAGGATCAGGTTGACCGGCCAGGCCACCTCGACGCGGCCGAGGGCGCGGCCGAGGGCGTCCAGCGGGGCGTTGCGGTCGACGCCGTCCCAGCCGGTGAGCTGGACGCCGATGAAGAGGGCGGGTTCGGTGCCCTCGACGCTGGCGAGGGTGCGGCGGGCGGTGGCGACGATCCCGGTGGCGTCGAACTCGGCGCCGGCGGCGGCGAGGAAGTCGACCGGGTCGTCCTGCCAGTCGGGCTCGAAGAGGCGGACCCGGCCGCCGGAGGCGGGGCCGTCGAGGGCGGTGCGGCCGGTGCGGCACAGTTCGGCGACGGCGGGCGGAGGCAGCGGGACGCCGACGGCGCCGCCGGGGTTCACCGCGATGCCGAGCTGCGGGGGCAGGCCGCGGGCGAAGTCGCGGGCGGGGGCGACGGCGAAGGACATGTGGTCGCCGACGCAGGCGAGGAACTGCGCGTGGGAGCTGTAGACGGGCACGTAGGCGCCGCCGGCGATCTCCATGGTGGCGAGGTCGAGGTCGGTGCTGTCGGGGCCGCCGCCGTTGGGCAGCGGGACCCAGACCTCGCTGCGGCCCAGGACCTCCAGGAGCCGCCCTCCGGCCGCGGGGTTGCCGAGCGAGGCGGCGAGCGCCTCCTCCAGCTCGTTGCCCGGCCACGTCGTGTCCACGGTGCTTCCGTCCCCTTCTCGCACGGCCCTGGTCCCGGCCGCCCCGCAGCACCCTAACGCCGCCCCGCCCCGGCCGTGACCAGAAATCGGCGCACGGGGGCGTCCCGGGGGCCTCAGGAGGGCCCGCGGAAGCCGATCCGGCGCAGCGCCCCGGCGGCGTCCCGGTCGAGGAGGGTGGCGGAGGCGCAGCCGCGCGGGAGCCGGCCGGCCTCCACTCCGGCGACGAGCCGGCCGACGGCCCGGCGGTGCCGGGCGAAGGCGTAGGCGGAGACGCCGCGGCCGCGCTCGCGCTGGCCGTCCCGGGCGGTGCCGGGGTCCACGTCGAGCAGGACGAGGTGGAGGGCGGTGCCGCGCCGGGCGGCGGCGCGGGCGAGCCAGCCGCGCACCCAGGACTGGGTGCCGCAGTCGTGGACGACGACGCCCGCGCCGGAGCGCAGGGCGCGGTGCAGCCCGGCGTAGTGGGCGAGGCGGACCAGCGGGCGGTAGAGCGCGTACGGCAGGACGCGGGGCATCCGGGCCTCCCAGCGCTCCCGGGTGTCCTGGGAGTCGATGCCGCCGCCGTCGGCGGCGCGCCGGAGCAGGGTGGACTTGCCGCTGCCGGGCAGGCCGGAGACGACGACGAGGTCGCCCGCGGCGAAGGTGAGGGCGCGCGGGACGCGCCCGGAGCGGTCGCGCAGGTCGCGCACGAGCCGCCCGCGCGGGCGGGTCCTGGCGCGGGCGCGCGGCGCCGGTAGGGCGGCGTCCGCCGTGACGGCGCCGGTCTGCTGGAACCTCATCGCTCTCCCCCCTGTCGGGTCCCCCGGGAGGCGGGTCGGGAGACCTCACGGAGACCCTTGCCCATGAAGTGTAAAGAAACGGTAATGCGGGACAAGCGATTTGCCGCGACGACACCGCGTGCGATGATGTGCGCGCCAGGCGCGCTCCGCGCCGTACAACCGCATACCGAGCCGCTCGAATCCGCGCGGGAGAGTTCCGGACCGGCCCCAGGGCCGGCCGGGCGCCGAAGGAGCAAGACCCTCCCTTGAATCTCTCAGGCCCCGTACCGCGTGGATGAGGCAGATCTGAAAAGCGGGACGCCCCCGGGCGCCCCCACCCAAGGTGCAAGCCGGACCTCTCGGTGACGAGATGCCGCCGGTGAACCTCTCAGGTTCCATGACAGATGGGGAGGATCGTCCTTGCCTGTCATGTTTTCCGCCTCGGGACCCGGGAGTCACGTCCACATGAGCACCACCCCCCGCCTGACCGCCCTCGACGCCCTGCACCGCTCGCTGGGCGCGACCATGACCGACTTCGCCGGCTGGGACATGCCGCTGCGGTACGGCAGCGAGCGCGACGAGCACAACGCCGTCCGCACCCGGGCCGGACTGTTCGACCTCTCCCACATGGGCGAGATCACGGTGACCGGCCCCCAGGCGGTGGACCTCCTGGACTTCGCCCTCGTCGGCAACATGTCGACCATCGGCAACGGCCGCGCCCGCTACACGATGATCTGCCGCGAGGACGGCGGCATCCTCGACGACCTCATCGTCTACCGCCTCGGCGAAACCGAGTACATGGTCGTCGCCAACGCCTCCAACGCCCAGGTCGTCCTGGACGCCCTGACCGAGCGCGCCGCCGGCTTCGACGCCGAGGTCCGCGACGACCGCGACGCGTACGCCCTCCTGGCCGTGCAGGGCCCGGAGTCCCCCGGCATCCTCAAGAAGCTCACCGACGCCGACCTGGACGGCCTGAAGTACTACGCGGGCCTGCCCGGCACCGTCGCGGGCGTCCCCGCCCTGATCGCCCGCACCGGCTACACCGGCGAGGACGGCTTCGAGCTGTTCCTGAAGCCCGAGCACGCCGAGGGCGTCTGGCGGGCGCTGACCGAGGCGGGCGCCGACGCCGGCCTCATCCCCTGCGGCCTGTCCTGCCGCGACACGCTCCGCCTGGAGGCGGGCATGCCGCTGTACGGCCACGAGCTGACCACCGCCCTCACCCCCTTCGACGCCGGTCTGAGCCGGGTCGTCAAGTTCGAGAAGCCGGGCGACTTCGTCGGCCGCAAGGCGCTGGAGGCCGCCGCCGAGCGCGCCGAGACCGCCCCGCCGCGCAAGCTGGTCGGCCTGGTCGCCGCCGGCCGCCGGGTGCCGCGCGCCGGCATGGCGGTCGTCGCGAACGGCGAGGTCGTCGGCGAGGTCACCTCCGGCGCCCCCTCCCCCACCCTCGGCGAGCCGATCGCGATGGCCTACGTCGACGCGGCCCACGCCACGCCCGGCACCGAGGGCGTCGGGGTGGACATCCGCGGCACCCACGAGCCGTACGCGGTCGTGGCGCTGCCCTTCTACAAGCG
Organism: Streptomyces termitum; assembly: GCF_014650175.1. Taxonomy (GTDB): domain Bacteria; phylum Actinomycetota; class Actinomycetes; order Streptomycetales; family Streptomycetaceae; genus Streptomyces; species Streptomyces termitum. The sequence goes on along the minus strand of NZ_BMUL01000003.1, from coordinate 467,978 downwards.
CCAGAAGTAGGCCCCTCGGCGGGCCGGACGCGGACCCCGGCGCGCGCCGGAGCCGCTCCGGCGCCACGGTGGACGTGACGCATTCGTCTCGACCCGCGTCTCACCCCGCAAGACTTCCGTACATCAGCACCCCCCCGATCCAGGAGAATCAGGCCATGAGCAACCCCCAGCAGCTTCGCTACAGCAAGGAGCACGAGTGGCTGTCGGCCGTCGAGGACGGCGTCGCCACCATCGGCATCACGGAGCACGCGGCCAACGCCCTCGGTGACGTCGTCTTCGTGCAGCTGCCCGAGGTCGGCGACACGGTGACCGCGGGCGAGTCCTGTGGCGAGCTGGAGTCGACCAAGTCCGTCAGCGACCTCTACGCCCCGGTGACGGGCGAGGTCGTCGCTGCCAACCAGGACGTCGTCGACGACCCCTCGCTGGTGAACTCCGCCCCCTTCGAGGGCGGCTGGCTGTTCAAGGTGCGCATCACGGGCGAGCCGGACGATCTGCTCTCCGCCGACGAGTACACCGCTTTCACCGCAGGCTGACCGAGACCCCCAAGGGATCGCTTCATGTCGCTTCTGAACACTCCCCTCCACGAGCTGGACCCGGACGTCGCCGCCGCCGTCGACGCCGAGCTCCGCCGCCAGCAGTCCACCCTGGAAATGATCGCCTCGGAGAACTTCGCTCCGGTCGCGGTCATGGAGGCCCAGGGCTCCGTCCTCACCAACAAGTACGCCGAGGGCTACCCGGGCCGCCGCTACTACGGCGGCTGCGAGCACGTCGACGTGGCCGAGCAGATCGCGATCGACCGGATCAAGGACCTGTTCGGCGCCGAGTACGCCAACGTGCAGCCGCACTCCGGCGCCTCCGCCAACCAGGCGGCGCTGTTCGCGATCGCCCAGCCGGGCGACACGATCCTGGGCCTCGACCTGGCGCACGGCGGCCACCTCACCCACGGCATGCGCCTGAACTTCTCCGGCAAGCAGTTCAACGTGGTCGCGTACCACGTGGACGAGGCCGGTCTGGTCGACATGGCCGAGGTCGAGCGCCTCGCCAAGGAGCACCGCCCGAAGGTGATCATCGCCGGCTGGTCGGCCTACCCGCGCCAGCTCGACTTCGCCGAGTTCCGCCGGATCGCCGACGAGGTCGAGGCGTACCTGTGGGTCGACATGGCCCACTTCGCGGGCCTGGTCGCGGCCGGTCTGCACCCGAACCCGGTCGAGCACGCGGACGTGGTGACCTCCACCACGCACAAGACGCTCGGCGGCCCGCGCGGCGGCGTCATCCTGGCGAAGAAGGAGTTCGCGAAGAAGCTGAACTCCTCGGTCTTCCCCGGTTTCCAGGGCGGCCCGCTGGAGCACGTGATCGCGGCCAAGGCCGTCTCCTTCAAGGTCGCGGCCTCGGAGGAGTTCAAGGAGCGCCAGGAGCGCACCCTGGAGGGCGCCCGGATCATCGCCGAGCGCCTGGTGCGGGACGACGTCACGGAGCACGGCGTGTCCGTGCTCTCCGGCGGCACCGACGTCCACCTGCTCCTGGTCGACCTGCGCGACAGCGAGCTGGACGGCCAGCAGGCCGAGGACCGTCTCCACGAGGTCGGCATCACGGTCAACCGGAACGCCGTTCCGAACGACCCGCGCCCGCCGATGGTCACCTCCGGCCTGCGCATCGGCACGCCGGCCCTCGCCACCCGCGGCTTCGGTGCCGAGGACTTCCGCGAGGTCGCCGACATCATCGCCGAGACGCTGAAGCCCGGCTTCGACGCCGAGGCGCTCAAGGCCCGGGTGACCGCCCTCGCGGACAAGCACCCGCTGTACCCCGGCCTGAAGTAATTTCGTACGCTTTTATTCGTACGAACCTCCGGGGCACCGCGCACACTGGACAGTGGGCGCGGTGCCCCTCCCCATGCCCGGCCTTTCTGCACCACCCCGGCAGACAACGGCGTCTAGCCCCACAAGGAGTCCCCCCGTGGCCCTCTCGGTCTTCGACCTCTTCTCGGTCGGCATCGGCCCGTCCAGCTCCCACACGGTGGGGCCGATGCGCGCCGCCCGCATGTTCGCCCGCCGGCTGAAGAACGAGGGCCTGCTCGCCCACGTCGCCGCGGTCCGCGCCGAGCTGTACGGCTCCCTGGGCGCCACCGGCCACGGCCACGGCACCCCGAAGGCGGTCCTCCTCGGCCTGGAGGGCAACTCGCCCCGCACGGTCGACGTCGAGCACGCCGACGAGGAGTTCGAGCGGATCAAGGCGAGCGGCCGGATCAACCTGCTCGGCGCGCACGAGATCCCCTTCGACTTCGACGCCGACCTGGTCCTGCACCGGCGCAAGGCGCTCCCGTACCACGCCAACGGCATGACGGTCTTCGCGTACGACGCCGAGGGCGGGCTCGTCCTGGAGAAGACGTACTACTCCGTCGGCGGCGGCTTCGTCGTCGACGAGGACGCGGTGGCCGGCGAGAACCCGATCATCCCGGACGACACCGTCCTCAAGCACCCCTTCCGCACCGGCGACGAGCTGCTCCGCCTCACCAAGGAGACCGGCCTGTCGATCTCCTCGCTGATGCTGGAGAACGAGAAGGCGTGGCGCACCGAGGACGAGATCCGCGCCGGGCTGCTGGAGATCTGGCGGGTCATGCAGGCGTGCGTGGCGCGCGGCATGTCCCGCGAGGGCATCCTGCCGGGCGGTCTGAAGGTCCGCCGCCGGGCCGCGACCTCCGCCCGCAAGCTGCGCTCCGAGGGCGACCCGGCGGCGCACGCGATGGAGTGGATCACCCTCTACGCGATGGCGGTCAACGAGGAGAACGCGGCGGGCGGCCGGGTCGTCACCGCCCCCACCAACGGCGCGGCCGGCATCATCCCGGCGGTCCTGCACTACTACATGAACTTCGCCGCGGGCTCCTGCACCCCGGAGGAGAAGGAGGACGGCGTGGTCCGCTTCCTCCTCGCGGCGGGCGCGATCGGCATGCTGTTCAAGGAGAACGCCTCGATCTCCGGCGCCGAGGTCGGCTGCCAGGGCGAGGTCGGCTCGGCCTGCTCGATGGCGGCGGGCGCCCTCGCCGAGGTCCTCGGCGGCTCCCCCGAGCAGGTGGAGAACGCGGCCGAGATCGGCATGGAGCACAACCTGGGCCTGACCTGCGACCCGGTCGGCGGCCTGGTCCAGATCCCGTGCATCGAGCGCAACGGCATGGCGGCGGTGAAGGCCGTGACGGCGGCGAAGATGTCGATGCGCGGCGACGGCAGCCACCTGGTCTCCCTCGACAAGGTCATCAAGACCATGAAGGAGACCGGCGCCGACATGAGCGTCAAGTACAAGGAGACCGCGCGCGGCGGGCTCGCGGTGAACATCATCGAGTGCTGAGGGCGTGGGGCCCGCCCCCCTGTCGCCGGGGGCGGGCGGGCTCCTAGACTCCGGCGGATGACCAATACTTTCCGTTGCTCCAACTGCGGCACCGTCGGCCTGGAACCCGGGTTCGTCGAAGACAGCGGCCAGAACGCGCGCGGCTACACGCGCTGGGTGCAGGGCGTCCTGGAGAAGGGCGTCTTCGGCATGGCCAAGCTCCGGGGCAGGCCCGTCCGGGAGATCGAGGCGTACCGCTGCCCCTCCTGCTCCCACCTGGAGCTCTTCGCCACCGCACGGGCCTGAGGCCGTCGGGGCCGTCAGCCGGTGCGGGGGCCGGTCCCCCGCTCGCGCGGGCGGGCCGCCTCGTGGGCGGCGCGCAGGAGGCGGAGGACGGTGTCCGTCGTACGGGGGCCGGGGGTGACGGCGCAGAGCCAGCCGAGCGCGCCGTACACCGGGTGCGGCAGGAGGACGTCGGGGGCCGCGTGGTCGCGGGGGCGGGCGAGGGCCCGGGGGTCCTCGCCGGTCAGCTCGCGGAAGGTCTCCCGGTCCGTCCGGACGTTGACCCGCCAGCGGCCGGGCGGATCGAGGGCGGAGGCGGTGTCGCCGGGCCGGTCCCGGGTGACGATCGTGCCGTAGGGCTGGGTGCGGGCCGGGATCCGGCCGTCGGGGGCGTAATAGAAGAAGGCGTCCCCCCAGGACTCCTCGGGGAAGTCGCTCCCGGGCTCCGGGATGAGGACGAGGGCGCCGTCGAGTTCCCGTACGGCCTCGACGATCCGTTCCATACTCGTGTCCGTGCTCATGGTTCGAGCATGACCTTCAAGTGCTTGTGTGGGGTTCGGATGGGCGGGAGCGCGAACGGGCGTCCGCTGCGGACGGCGGACGTCGCCCGCGAGTCGGGCTACTCGGTGCAGCAGGTGCGCGACCTGGAGCGGCTGGAGGTGCTGCCGCCCGCGCCCCGGGCGGGGAACGGCTACCGCGCCTACGGGCCGGTGCACGTACGGGCGCTGCGGGCCTATCGGGGGCTCGCCGGGGCGGCGGGGCCGGTGGAGGCCCGGCGGCTGCTCGCGGCGGCGTGGGCGGGGACCGCCGAGGAGGCGGCCGCGGCGGTCGGCGCGGTCCACGTGCGGCTCGCGCGGGAGCGGGCGGAGGCGCTGCGGGCGCGGGAGGCGCTGGCCTCGGTCCGGGCGGAGCCGGACGGCGGCGCGGACGGGCGGGACACGATGACGATCACGGAGCTGGCCGGGGCGCTCGGGGTGCGGCCGTCCACGCTGCGGTTCTGGGAGGAGGAGGGGCTGGTCGCGCCGGAGCGGGTGACCTCGCTGCGGGCCCGACGCTACGGTCCGGCGGCGGTCGGGGCGGCCCGGATCGTCGCGGCCCTGCGCGCGGCCGGGCACGGCGTGCCCGAGGTGCGGGAGATCCTGGCGGCCCTGGACGGCGCCGAAGGGGTGGCGCGGGCCCGGCGCGTCCTGGACGGGCGGCTGGAGCGGATCGCGGCGCGGAGCGTGGCGCTGCTGCGGGCGGGCGCCGACCTGGCGGAGGTGGTGGACGCGGTGGGGGCGCCTCCTGGAGGAGGAGGGGAGCGCTGAATCGTGGCCGGTGGCTCAGGGCCGGGGACGCCCCGGACGGCCGGAAGGCCGGTTCCGCCCCCACGGAACCGGCCCTCCGGTGCTGGTGACCGGGGTCAGAAGCGGGTCCACAGGACGTAGACGTCCGGGCGGGAGGGGCTGAAGGGCTCGCAGAAGTAGATCTTGCCCCACATCCACTCCCCGGCCTGCCCGGCCGCCTGGCACTCCGCGTACGAGGAGTGGTGGCTGCGCGGGAAGAAGCCGGGTCCTGCGGCCTCGGCGGTGCCGGCGGCGCCGAGGGCGACGGCTCCGGCGGTGGCCACGGTGGCGAGTGCGGCTGCGACGCGACGGTACATGGCATGTCCTCCTGAAAACGCCGGTGTCCCGGCGGAATACGAACGATGCGATGTGGTGCGGATGGTGCCGTGCGGGCTGCGCAGCCGGAACGAAACGTACTGGTAAGACCCCCTCCGCACAATAGGTCTAGGCCAATCGTTCACAGGGCGTCCGAATTCCCCGGCGACGGCTGATTCTCGTCGGTAGGGTCGCGGTCATGACCATGACCACCGAGGCCGAATGCCTCGCGCTCACCCGCACCCTGCGCCGCCGGGGCGTGTACGTGCTGACCGCCTTCGGCCTGGTGTGGGCCTTCGCCGGCGGCTCCGGACTGCCCGGCCCCGGCTTCGCCGCCGCCGTCGCGCTCGGCGTGGTCCTGGCAGGCGCGACGCTCGCCGCCGGACTGCGGGGCACCGCCCGCGAGGCGACCCGCCCGGTCCGGCTCCCGGAGCGCTGGACCCGCGGGATCGGCGTGGTCAACGCGGTCGAGGCGGCCGCGATCGTCGCGGTGATCGCGGTCTCGAACGCCTCCGGGCACCAGGAGTGGATCCCGGTCGGCGTCTGCCTCGTGGTGGGCCTGCACTTCTTCCCGCTGGCGCGGCTCTACAACCAGCGGCAGTACGGATGGCTGGGCGTCGTCCTGACCGCGCTCGGGGTGCTGGCGGCGGGCCTGCTCGCGGCCGGGTCCGCGGCGGAGACCGTACGGGCCGTGACCGGGCTCGGCGCGGCCCTGGCGCTGTGGGCGACCGCCGTCCACGTGGCGCTGCGCGAGTGACCGTCAGAGCAGCAGCCAGGCCGGGTCCGGCACGACGGTGAGCAGCGCGGAGAGCGCCACGACCACCGCGAGGACGCCGAGCTCGACCCGGGCCGGGGGCCGGGCGTCGGCGCCGGACCGCAGCCGGGAGCGGGCCGCGAGGGCGAGCAGGCTGGCGCCGCCGAACAGCGCCAGCTTCACCAGCAGGACGCGGCCGTACGCGGAGGTGAGCACGGTCTCCAGGGGCAGCCGGCGCAGTGTGGAGAGGGTTCCGGTGACGGCGAGGGCCGCGTAGGCGACGGCGGCCGTACGGGCGTACCGCAGCAGCACCTCCCGGCCGCCGCCGCGCAGCCGCAGCACCCGCAGGACGTACAGCAGGCCGCCGGTCCAGAGCGAGGCGGCGGCGAGGTGGACGACGGTGAGGCCGGTGCCGGGGCCGAAGCCGGCGGTCTCGGGGTGGGCACGCAGCGCCTCGGCGACGACCGCGACGGCCAGCGGGAGGGCGGCGAGCGTGGGGCGCCGGGAGGCGGCGCAGAAGGCGGCCAGCGCGCAGGCGTTGGCGGTGACGAGGAGCAGCCGGCCCTCGCGGAGCCCGTAGACGACGGGGAGGCTCAGGCCGCTGACGGCGGCGAGCAGGAGCAGCAGGCCGGTGGCGGAGGCGGCGGCGAGCAGGGCGCCGGGGGCGGCCCAGCCGCGCGGCAGCGGGCCGGGGCCGGCGAGCCGGGTGCCGACGAGTTCGCCGACGGCGACGGCCAGTCCGGCGACGAGGAGCGAGCGGAGCAGGGCGGTGGTGCCGGCGGCGGGCATCCGCAGTTCGCCGGTGCCCGTCCGGGCGAGGCCCGCGCCGAGCAGGGCGACGGCGAGGACCAGGGCGAGGACCGCGGCGGCGGCCGCGGCGGTCGGACGGCTCGGGGTGCCAAGGGGTCCGGGAAGCGTCACCGGACGATCGTCACCGAGCCCGGGACGGGCGGCAACTCAGGGTGAACGCCGCCCCGTCCCGGTCCCGCGACGGGTCAGCCCCGGGTCACGCCTTGCTCAGGTGGGACCAGAACTCGTCCCAGGACAGGCGGCCGTCGCCGTTGTCGTCGCGCTGCCTGATGAGGGCCTCGGCCACCGTCTCGGTGACGTTGAAGTCGCCCAGCTGGGCCATGACGCTCTTGTACTCCGCGGCGGTGATGAAGCCGTCCCCGTCCACGTCGTACCGGTTGAATGCCGTCCGTGCCGACTCGATGTCCGCCACTGCTTCCGCCCCTTCTCGGTGCTTTCCTGACGGGGGTCAGATTAACCCGGCCGGACGATGCCGAATGAGGGCGGCATGAGGGACGAGACGGTGCGGCGGCCGGTGCCGGATCCGGCGGAGGCGCTTCTCACGGCCGCGTGAGAGCTGTCCATTATGTGGACGATCGAGGGAAACAATCGATGAACCGCATAGCCATTCACGGTTTGCAAGGTGAGTGCTGCACGTCACCAACGATTCACAGTTAAAACGTTACAACTTGTCCCGATTTGGGCAACTGTGGGCGTTTGGAGTGGAGCCCGCCATCTGTCATAGTCGGTGGCACGGCCCCCATTGACCCGGGCAAGGTCGTCCAAGCGGCCGTGGATAACACCCCCCCGTCCACGGCGCATCACACGGAAGCCCCCAGCTCGCCCCACCACGGCGCACGGGGGCTTCCGTGCGTCCGGGGACGGATCGCGGGACGGAGCAACGGGCGGATCGGCGGGGCGGGTCAGCGGTCGGTGAGCCGCATCTCGAACCAGGTGGTCTTGCCGCGCGGCCCGAGGTCCACGCCCCACCGGTCGGAGAGCTTGTCGACGAGGAAGAGGCCCCGGCCGCTGATGTCGAGTTCGGCCACCGGCATCAGGCAGGGCAGCCCGCGCGAGGGGTCGCGCACCTCCACCCGGATCCGGCCGGGCCGTTTCTGTACACGGAGCGTGAAGACCCGGGCGCCGGTGTGCCGCACCGCGTTGCCGACCAGCTCCGAGACGAGCAGGACGGTGTGCTCGGCGAGCGTCGGCCCGAGTCCCCACTGGCGTAACACCACGTACCGGGCCAGCCGCCGCGCGATCCGCGCGGACTCGGGGCGGGACGGCAGGTGGACGTCCTCGTCCGCCGGACTGCCGTACGCCTTCATCGCCTCGACGGCCTGCTCGTCCTCCTCGGTCGGTGTCCACCGCGCGGCGGCGGCGACGCCGCTCTGCCGGGGTTGTTCCCTGCTCTCCGGGCCCGCCATGTCCCCATGATGGCCTCAGGGGACGGGTCGCGGGGGCCGTTCCGACGGAATGGCCCCCGCGGGGCGACGGGCTGGGGTGACGGACCGTCGGACCGGGACGGCTCAGGCGAACTTCGCCTTGCCCGGCCCCTCTTCGACGAAGCTGCGCATCCCGGTCTCCCGGTCGGCGGTGGCGAACAGCGCGGAGAACCAGGTCCGCTCCAGGGCGAGACCGGTGTCGATGTCGGTCTCCAGGCCCTGGTCGACCGCCTCCTTGGCGGCGCGCAGCGCCACCGCCGGACCCTGGGCGAGCTTCGCGGCCCAGGCGTGCGCCTGCTCGTACACCTCGCCGGCCGGGACGACCCGGTCGACCAGACCGAGCGCGAGGGCCTCGTCGGCCTTCACCATCCGGCCGGTGAAGATGAGGTCCTTGGCGCGCGAGGGGCCGATCAGGCGGGAGAGGCGCTGGGTGCCGCCTGCGCCGGGGATGAGGCCGAGGAGGATCTCGGGCTGGCCGAGCTTCGCGTTGTCGGCCGCGATCCGGTAGTCGGCGCAGAGCGCCAGCTCGCAGCCGCCGCCGAGGGCGTAGCCGGTGATCGCGGCGACGACCGGCTTGGGGATGCGGGCGACGGCGGTGAAGGCGTCCTGGAGCGCGCGCGACCGCTCGACCATGGCCACGTGGTCCATGACCTGCATCTCCTTGATGTCCGCGCCGGCCGCGAAGACCTTCTCGCCGCCGTAGAGGACGACGGCGCGGACGTCGGCGCGGTCGCCGGCCTCCCGGGCCAGCTCGCGCAGCCGGTCCTGGGTGGCGATGTCGAGGGCGTTCATCGGGGGGCGGGCGAGGCGGATGACACCGACGCCGTCGGCCACTTCGAGGTTCACAGTCATGGGGGAAGGTTAGTCGTCGTTAACGCGCCGGGGCCCGGTGCCGTTGCTCACAGAGCGGACGGCACCGGGCCCCGGCGCGGACGGGAGGGGCGGATCAGGAGATCCACTCCGACCAGTCCATGTTCCAGCCGTTGAGACCGTTGTCCGGCTGGATCTGCTTGTCCTTCGAGTTCTTGACGACGACCACGTCGCCGATGAGCGAGCGGTCGTAGAACCAGGCGGCCGGGGTGGAGCCGTCGCCCGCGCCGCGGGCGTCGCGCAGGCCGACGCAGCCGTGGCTGGTGTTCACGCTGCCGAAGACCGAGGGGTCGCCCCAGTAGTTGCCGTGGATGAAGGTGCCCGAGGTGGACAGCCGCATGGCGTGCGGCACGTCCTTGATGTCGTACTCGCCGCCGAAGCCGACGGTGGCCCCGTTCATGCGGGTCACCTTGTACTTCTCGCTGATGACCATCTGACCGTTGTACGTGGTCGTGGTCGGGGCGCCGGCGCTGATCGGGATGGTCCTGATGACCTGTCCGTCGCGCTCGACCTTCATCGTCTTGGCGGTCGCGTCGACGGTGGAGACCTGGCGGCGGCCGATGGTGAAGGAGTACGTCTTCTTCTGCTTGCCGTAGACGCCCGGGCGGCCCTCGACGCCGTCGAGGTTCAGCTCGACGGTGACCTTGGTGCCGGCCTTCCAGTACTCCTCGGGCCGGAAGTCGAGGCGGTCGTTGCCGAACCAGTGGCCCTCGATGCGGACGGCCGGCTGGGAGGTGACCTTGATGGCCTTCTCCACGGCCTCGGGGTCGGTGATGCCCCGGGTGAAGTTGATGGAGACCGGCATGCCGACGCCGACGGTGGTGTCGGCCTCCGGCGTGTAGTGGCCGAGGAAGGTGTTCTTCGGGACGAGCGTGGTGAAGGTGGTGTCCTTCGCCGACTCGCGGCCGTCCGCGTCCTTCGCGACGGCGTGGACCTTGTACTGCGTCCCGCCCGCCAGGTGCGCCGCAGGCTCCCAGCCGGTGCCGTCGGCCGAGATCCGGCCCTGGACGGGGGTGCCCTTGGAGTCGGCGACGGTGACCGTCGTCAGCTTGCCCTGCTCGGCGGTGATCTTGAGGGCCCCGCTGGTGGCGACCGAGTCGGCGCCGTCCTTCGGCAGGATCGTCACGACGGCGGCGGAGGCGGCGTTGTCGGGCGCCACCGCGCCGCCGTCCTTGCCCGCGCCGGCCCCGGCGCCGCCCGGCACGGGGTCGCCCCCGCAGGCGGTCAGGAGCAGGAGCAGTGCCCCGGTCGCCAGGGCTCCGAGGCGGGCGTTCCGCCGCACGGCCGGCTTCCCCGGTATCCGCTGCCCGTTCATGGTCGTCTTCTCCCCTCGTACGACCCGGTCAGTCAGCTGTCCGGGCCCCACCCCCTGTACGCACCTCCCGTGCACACGCAGTTAGACAATCACACCGCAGGACACGAAAGCTCCACGCCGATGTCACCGTTCCGTCCCAGTCGGGGCGGGGTGGGAGGCGGACGGGGAGCCCGCCGCGTCCGGGGCGCCCTACGGACCCGCCGCCGGGGTCGTGGCGGGGGTCCGCGCCGGGGTCTGGACCGGGGTCTCGGCAGAGGTCCGAGCCGGGGTCGTGGCAGAGGTCCGCGCCGGGGCCGTGAGCGGGGTCCGCGTCGGGGACGGGGCCGGGGTCGGTGCCGGGGCCGGGCGGGTGAGGGCGGAGCCCGACCGCCACCGGTCCCAGGGCGTGTTCCAGCCGCCGAGCCCGTTGTCCGGGGCGACCTTCCGGTCCCGGGAGTTGACCACCTCGACCACGTCGCCGACCAGGCTGCGGTCGAAGAACCAGCCGGCCGGGGTGTCGGAGCCGCCGCCCTTCACGTCCCGCAGCCCCACGCAGCCGTGGCTGGCGTTGGCCGCGCCGAAGGTCTCCGGGTCCGCCCAGTAGTTGCCGTGGACGAAGGTGCCGGACTCGGTCAGCCGCATCGCGTGCGGCACGTCCTTGATGTCGTACTCGCCGCCGAAGCCGACCGTCGCCCCGTTCATCCGGGTCACGTCGTACAGCTCGGTGATCACCATGCGGCCGTTGTACGTGGTGGTCCCCGGCGCGCCCGCCGTGACCGGCAGGGTGGCGAGCAGCCGCCCGTCCCGCCGCACCTCCATGGTGTGGGCGGCGGCGTCCACCCGCGAGACCTGCGAGCGGTCCACCGTGAAGCCGACCGTGCGGTCCTGGACGCCGTACACCCCGGGGGCGCCCTCCACGTCCCGCAGCGCCAGCTCCACCGTCACCTCGGTGCCCGCCGCCCAGTACCGCTCGGGGCGGAAGTCGAGCCGCTCCGCGCCGAACCAGTGGCCGACGACCTCCACCGGCGGGTCGGCGGTGATCCGGATGGCGCGCTCCACCGCCGCCCGGTTCGTCACCGGGCGGCTGAAGCCGAAGGAGACGATCATGCCGGAGCCGACCGTGGCGCGGTTCTCCGGCGTGAAGTAGCCGATGAAGCGGCTCTCCGGGACCGCCGTGGCGAAGGCGGTGTGCCGGGCCGAGCGGTGCCCGTCCCCGTCGAGCGCCACCGCGTCCACGGCGTACCGCGCGGCGAGCGCCAGCCGGGTGCCGGCCGCGGGCCGCCAGCTCCGCCCGTCCGCCGCGACCGCGCCGGGGACGGCGGACCGGCGGCCGTCGACCGTCCGGGTCACGGTCACCCGTTCGAGCCGGCCGTCGTCCACCCGCACCTCCAGCCGCCCGTCCGCCGGCACCTCCCGGGCGCCGTCCTCCGGACTCACCCGGATGGCGTCGCCGGGGGACCGCGCCGCGCCCGGCAGCCCCGGCACGATCCCCCCTCCCCCGCCCGCCCCGGTGCAGCCCGCGAGGCCCGCGAGGAGCCCCGCCACCGCCAGAAGACGCCCGGCCCGTTCCCGTGTACGTGTCACGCACGGCCCAACGACCACCCCCCTCCAGGGGAAACGTCCCGGCGCGCCATGTTGGGAGCGCGCCCGCGCGGGCACAACAGAGGGGAGACCGGGAGTGAAGGGTGCGGGCGGACGCGCGGGACGGGGCCGGGACGCCCCGGCCCCGGCGCGGGCCCCCGCCGGAGCCGCGGGAGGCCAGGGCGGTGTCGAGCGCAGCCGGACGGCGGGCGGGAGACGGGCGGACCGGGGGGCGGGCCGCGCCCCCGGTGTGGCCGGGCGCGCCCACCCCGCTCGGGGCCCGCTGCCGCACCGGCCCCGACGGCACCCGGGGCACCAACTTCGCCCTGTGGGCGGGCGGCGCCGAGGCCGTCGAGCTGTGCCTCTTCGACGACGACGGCGCCGAGACCCGGCTGCCGCTGACCGAGCTGACCCACGAGATCTGGCACGGCTTCGTGCCCGGCACCGGCCCCGGGCAGCGGTACGGCTACCGGGTGCACGGCCGCTGGGACCCGTGGACCGGCGCCCGCTGGAACCCGGCCAAACTGCTCCTCGACCCGTACGCGCGAGCCGTCGACGGCGACTTCGCGCTGCCCCCGGAGACGTACGGACACGTCCGCGACTGGCCGCAGCAGCACGTCGCCGACACCGTCCGCGACGAGCGCGACTCCGCCCCGCACGTCCCCAAGGGGGTCGTCGTCCGGGACGACGACGACTGGTCCGACGACCGCCGCCCCAAGACGCCCTGGCAGGACTCCGTCCTCTACGAGCTCCACGTCAAGGGCTTCACCAAGCTGCACCCGGGCGTCCCCGAGCACCTGCGCGGCACCTACGCCGGGCTCGCCCACCCGGCCGCGGTCGACCACCTCGTCCGGCTCGGCGTGACCGCCGTCGAGCTGCTGCCGGTCCACCAGTTCGCCCACGAGGACCACCTGCTGCGCCGCGGCCTCACCAACTACTGGGGCTACAACTCCATCGGCTACTTCGCCCCGCACGCCGGCTACTCCTCCTCCGGCACCACCGGGCAGCAGGTCGGCGAGTTCAAGCGGATGGTGCGGGCGCTGCACGCGGCCGGCATCGAGGTGATCCTCGACGTGGTCTACAACCACACCGCCGAGGCGGGCGAGCTGGGCCCCACCCTCTCCCTCAAGGGCATCGACAACCGCGGCTACTACCGGCTCCAGTCCGACGCCCGCCGCTACACCGACTACACCGGCTGCGGCAACACCCTGCACGTCGTCCAGCCGCAGGTCCTCCGGCTCATCACCGACAGCCTGCGCTACTGGGTGACCGAGATGGGCGTGGACGGCTTCCGCTTCGACCTGGCGGCGGCCCTCGCCCGCTCCCTGCACGACGTCGACATGCTCTCGCCGTTCCTCGCCGTCATCGCCCAGGACCCCGTGCTGCGCCGGGTCAAGCTGATCGCCGAGCCCTGGGACGTCGGCAGCGGCGGCTACCAGGTCGGCTCCTTCCCCCCGCTGTGGACCGAGTGGAACGACCGCTACCGGGACGCCGTACGGGACTTCTGGCGCGGCGCGCTGCCCGACGTGCGCGACCTCGGCTACCGGCTCTCCGGCTCCAGCGACCTCTACGCCTGGGGCGGCCGCCGCCCCTACGCCTCCGTCAACTTCGTCACCGCCCACGACGGCTTCACCCTGCGCGACCTGGTCAGCTACGAGCGCAAGCACAACGAGGCCAACGGCGAGGGCAACCGCGACGGCACCCACGACAACCGCTCCTGGAACGGCGGCACCGAGGGCGAGAGCGACGACCCGGAGGTCAACGCGGTCCGGCTGCGCCGGCTGCGCGGCCTGCTCACCACCCTGCTGCTCTCCACCGGCGTCCCCATGCTGGTCGCGGGGGACGAGATGGGCCGCACCCAGGGCGGCAACAACAACGCCTACTGCCAGGACAACGCGACGAGCTGGCTCGACTGGACGCTCCCCGACGACCCCGGCCGCGCCCAGCTCCTCGCCCTCACCCGGCGGCTGATCGCCCTGCGCCACCGCCACCCGGTGCTGCGCCGCCGCGCCTTCTTCTCCGGCCGGCCGCAGGGCGCCGACGGGCTGCGCGACCTCGCCTGGTTCGGCCCCGGCGGCACCGAGATGACCGAGGCCGACTGGTACGCCCCCTCGGCCACCCTCGCCCTCTACCTGTCGGGCCGCGACATACCGGGCCGGGACGAGCGCGGCGAGCCCGTCACCGACGACAGCTTCCTCGCCGTGCTCCACGCGGGCCCCGAACCGCTGGACTTCCCGCTGCCCGGACCCCCCTGGGCCCGCTCCTACGCCCGCGTCCTCGACACCGCCCTCGACGACCAGACCACCGCCCCCGGCACGGAGCACCCGGGCGGCTCCGTGCTGCCGGTGGGGGCCCGGTCGGTGGTGCTGCTGCGGGTGACGGGGTGAGCGGGGGCGCGCCGGAAGGGCCCGGAGGACCGGGGACGGAAAGGGCGGGGCCGAAAATCGGGTGAGTGCTGTCAGCAACGACTCGTAGAGTCGGACCTGATGCCCGAGAAACCTGACCTCCCCGAGAACCGTCCCGTCCGCGCCTCCGCGGTGCGGGTGCTGCTGCGGCTCTGGCCGTACCTGCGACCCGTGCGCGCGCGGTTCTTCACCGCCGCCGCCGTCGCGGTCGTCGCCTCCTGTCTGTCGCTCGTGATCCCGCTGGTCCTGAAGTGGCTGGTGGACGGGCCGGTCGCGGACCGGGACCCCGGCGGGGTGTGGCTGGGCGCGCTGTACCTGCTGCTGCTCGGGATCACCGAGGCCGCCCTGTTCGGGCTGCGGCGGTGGCTGGTGGCGCGCCCGCTGTCCTCGGTCGAGGCCCGGATGCGGGAGGACCTGTACGGGCGGCTCCAGCGGCTGCCGATCGCCTTCCACGACCGGTGGGCGTCCGGCCAGCTGCTCTCGCGCGGCACCACGGACCTCATGGTCATCCGGATGTTCCTGGCCTTCCCGCTGACCTTCCTGCTGGTCAACGGCGTGACGATCCTGGTCGGCTGCGCCCTGCTGCTGGCCCAGGACGGGACGCTCGGCCTGGTGCTGCTGGCGCCGGTGATCCCGCTGGTGGTGCTCTGCTCGTACTTCGAGAAGCGGTACGGGACGGTGTCCCGGCGCGCCCAGGACCAGGTGGGCGACCTGACGACGGTGGTGGAGGAGAGCGTCCTCGGCATCCGGATCGTCAAGGGCTTCGGGCGGCACCGCAGCCAGGCGGACGCCTTCCGCCGGCTGGCCTCGCTGCTGCGCTCCACCGAGCTGTCCAAGGCGCGGCTGCTGGCCGCCATCTGGGCCGTGATCACGGTCCTGCCGGAGCTGGCGATCGGCACGGCGCTGGTGCTGGGCTCGGTGCGGGTCGCGGACGGCGACCTGTCGGCGGGCACCCTGGTGGCCTTCCTGTCGACGGCGCTCGCGCTGCGCTGGCCGGTGGACTCGATCGGCTTCCTGCTGGCGATGAGCCAGGAGGCGGTGACGGCGACGCAGCGGTACTTCGAGGTGCTGGACGCGGAGCCGGAGCGGGACGCGGACGCCGGTACGGGCTCCGCCGGCGCGGCCGGCGGGCGGGAGGCCGGGGTGCGGTTCGAGAAGGTGACCTTCCGCTACCCGGACGCGCCGGACGGCGCGCCGCCCGTCCTGGACGCGGTCGACCTGCACGTGCGGCCGGGCGAGACGCTCGCCCTGGTGGGCGCCACCGGCTCCGGCAAGACCACGCTGACGGCGCTGGTGCCCCGGCTGCACGAGGCGACCGGTGGCCGGATCCTGCTGGACGGCGAGGACATCGCCCTGATGGAGCGGGAGCGGCTGCGGTCGCTGGTCGCGGTGGCCTTCGAGGAGCCCACCCTCTTCTCGGCGAGCGTCGGGGAGAACGTGCTGATGGGCGCGGGCCCCGGCGCCGGTGAGCCGGAGCTGGGCCGGGCGCTGGGCATCGCGCAGGCGGACGGCTTCGTCGGGCGGCTGCCGGAGGGGTCGGCGACGCAGGTCGGCGAGCAGGGGCTGAGCCTGTCGGGCGGTCAGCGGCAGCGGCTGGCGCTGGCCCGCGCGGTGGCCGGACGGCCCCGCTTCCTGGTGCTCGACGATCCGCTGTCGGCGCTGGACGTGCACACCGAGGCGCGGGTGGAGGCGGCCCTGCGCGAGGTGCTGCGGGAGACGACGGCGCTGGTGGTGGCGCACCGGCCGTCGACGGTGATGCTGGCCGACCGGGTGGCGCTGCTGTCCGGTGGCCGGATCACGGCGGTCGGCACCCATCAGGAACTGCTGCGCGCGAGTGTCGAGTACGCGTGGCTGATGTCGGGCGAGGGCCGGGCGGCCGGGGAAGCGGCCGGGGCGGGCGAAGGGGGCGGGGAGCGATGACGGAGACCGTGCTCGCGGAGCCGGAGGAGCGGGTCCGGGAGGCGTCGGCGGGTGATCCCTTCGACCGGGACGACCTGCCCGCGCCGGCCGGGGCGACGGGGGCGCTGCTGCGCTCGCTGCTCGCCGCGCACCGCCTCCGGGTGGCGGTGGCGGCGCTGGTGCTGCTGCTGAAGGAGGCGGCGGTCCAGGCGGGCCCGCTGCTGGTGGCGTACGCGATCGACCGGGGGGTGCCGGCCTTCCGGGCCGGGGACCACGGGCCGCTGGTGGCGGTGGCGGTGGGGTACCTGCTGTGCGCGGTGGGCGCCGGGGCGCTCCAGTACGTCTTCGTGCGGGGGGCGGCGCGGATCAACCAGGACGTGCTGCTGGACCTGCGGGGGCGGATCTTCCGGCACGCGCAGGTGCTGAGCGTGGACTTCCACGAGCGGTACACCTCGGGCCGGCTGATCTCGCGGTCGACGACGGACGTGGAGTCGCTGCGGGAGCTGCTGTCGGAGGGGCTCCAGGAACTGATCGGCGTGGTCCTGTCGTTCGTGTCGATCTCGCTGGTGCTGCTCTGGCTGGACCTGGGGATCGGGGCGGTGGCGGTGGCCTCGTTCGGTCCGCTGTACCTGCTGGTGCGGATGTACCGGCGGCGGGCCGGGGCGGTCTACGCGGAGCGGTCGACGGCGATCGCCGGGGTGATCGTGAAGTTCGCGGAGACGATGAACGGGATCCGGCCGGTGCGGGCCTTCCGCCGGGAGCGGGTGAACGAGGCGGAGTTCGGGGCGCTCAACCACCGGCACGAGCGGAGCAACGGCGACGCGCTCCTGGAGATGGCCCGCTACGTGGTCGGCTCGCGGCTGGTGGCGAACACGGCGGTGGCCGGGATGTGCCTGTGGGGCGCCTACCGGGTGGCGGACGGTTCGCTGGAGCTGGGCGTGCTGGCGGCGGCGGTGCTGTACGTGCGGCGGCTGTACGACCCGATCGACCGGCTGGGCATGTTCCTCAACTCGTACGAGTCGGCGGCGGCGTCGCTGGCGAAGATCGCGGGCCTGCTGGCGCAGGAGCCGGGGGTCCCGGAGGCGGCGGCGCCGCGCGCGCTGCCGGAGCGGGCGGGCGGGGCGCCGGGCCGCGAGGTCGTCTTCGAGGACGTCCGCTTCGCCTACCGCACCGGCGGCGAGGTGCTGCCCGCCTTCGGCCTGCGGATCCCGGCCGGGCAGACGGTGGCGGTGGTCGGGGCGACCGGGGCGGGCAAGTCGACGCTGGCGAAGCTGCTGGCCCGCTTCTACGACCCGACGGACGGCCGGGTGCTGCTGGACGGGGTGGACCTGCGGGAGCTGTCCGCGCCGGAGCTGCGGCGCGGGGTGGTGATGGTGACGCAGGAGGCGTTCCTGTTCTCGGGGACGGTGGCGGAGAACATCGCGATCGGGCGGCCGGAGGCGAGCCGGGAGGAGATCGAGGCGGCGGCGCGGGCGATCGGCGCGCACGACTTCATCGCCGGGCTGCCGGACGGCTACGACACGGACGTGCGCAAGCGGGGCGGCCGGATCTCGGCGGGCCAGCGGCAGCTGGTGGCCTTCGCGCGGGCGCTGCTGGCGGATCCGGCGGTGCTGATCCTGGACGAGGCGACGAGTTCGCTGGACGTGCCGGGCGAGCGGGCGGTGCAGCGGGCGATGGACACGGTCCTGGCGGGCCGTACGGCGGTGGTCATCGCGCACCGGCTGTCCACGGTCGAGGTGGCCGACCGGGTCCTGGTGATGGAGGGCGGCCGGATCGTGGAGGACGGCTCCCCGGCGGAGCTGGTCGGCGGCGAGGGGCGCTACGCGGGTCTGCACCGCGCCTGGCGCGACTCCCTGACGGGCTGAGCCCTTTTCCGTACGGACGCCCGGACCTCCTCCCGCGAGGGGGTCCGGGCGTTTCCGCGCCGACGGCCGCGCCGGCGCCGGGCGGGGGCCGGACGGACGCCGGGCCGGGGGCTCGGAGGGCAGAGGGATCACGCCGTACGAATCCGGCCATCGGTTCGGTAAAGGCGTCCGGCGTCCGACGGGCGGGACGGCGGCGCGGGCGCGGCGGCCCGGCCGCGCGCCCCTCGGGGGATTCCCGCAGGGAGAACGGCACGTGACGCTCCGTTCATGATCGATGAAACGTCCGGTTAACGAACGCGGCCGTACGCGCAGCGGACGACTTCCGGCCAAGTTGTTGACGCGCTCCTGACAGGTACCGCCGGTAGCTGCCAATCTCTCCCCCGTTCGATCGCAACAGCGTTCGCAGCGTCACACGTTCGTGAGTCACCGCTCTGCTTGCTCCGCCCGGTCCGTCTCCCAGCGGTCCGGTACCCCCCTCGCAAAAGGAGTCCGCGTGAGATCCACGCCCAGCCGCCGCGCCACCGCGACCGGCGCGCTCATCGCCGCCGCCGCCATGATCGCCGTCGGTGTCCAGGCCGGCAGCGCCTCCGCCGACATCGGCTGGCCCGTCGCCCCCCAGGCCCAGGCCGGCAACGGAGCCAACCCCGGCAAGCTCCCCGCCGACCTCTCCCCCGCCCAGCGCACCGCGCTGATCAAGGCCGCCGACGCCGGCAAGGCCGAGACGGCCAAGGAGATCGGCCTCGGCGCCCAGGAGAAGCTCGTCGTCCGCGACGTCGTCCAGGACCGCGACGGCACCACCCACACCCGCTACGAGCGCACCTACGCGGGCCTCCCGGTCCTCGGCGGCGACCTGATCGTCGCGGAGACCAAGGCCGGCGCCACCGCCGGGGTCACCAAGTCCTCCCGGGCCGAGCTGAAGAACGTCGACCTCACCGCCACCGCCGCCCCGGCCGCCGCGGAGAAGCAGGCCCTCGGCCTCGCCTCCGCCGACGGCTCGAAGTCGGTCAAGAGCGAGGGCGCCCCGCGCAAGGTCGTCTGGATGGCCTCCGGCGCCCCCGTCCTCGCCTACGAGACGGTCGTCGGCGGCTTCCAGTCCGACGGCACGCCCAACGAGCTGCACGTCGTGACGGACGCCAAGACCGGCGCGAAGCTCTTCGAGTGGCAGGGCGTCGAGAAGGGCACCGGCAACACGCAGTACAGCGGCCAGGTGACCCTCGGCACCGCGCCGTCGTACACGCTGACCGACACCACGCGCGGCAACCACAAGACGTACAACCTCAACGGTGGTTCGTCCGGCACCGGCACCCTCTTCAGCAACACCACCGACGTGTGGGGCAACGGCCTCCCCTCCAACAAGGAGACGGCCGGCGCCGACGCCCACTACGGCGCCGCGCTCACCTGGGACTACTACAAGAACGTGCACGGCCGCTCCGGCATCCGCGGTGACGGCGTCGGCGCGTACTCCCGGGTCCACTACGGCAACGCCTACGTCAACGCGTTCTGGCAGGACAGCTGCTTCTGCATGACGTACGGCGACGGCTCGGGCAACTCCAAGCCGCTCACGTCCATCGACGTGGCCGCCCACGAGATGACGCACGGCGTCACCGCCGCCACCGCCAACCTCACCTACAGCGGCGAGTCCGGCGGCCTCAACGAGGCCACCTCGGACATCTTCGCGGCGGCCGTCGAGTTCTACGCCAACAACGCGCAGGACAAGGGCGACTACCTCGTCGGCGAGAAGATCGACATCAACGGCGACGGCACCCCGCTGCGCTACATGGACAAGCCGAGCAAGGACGGCGCGTCCAAGGACGCCTGGTACTCCGGCATCGGCAACGTCGACGTCCACTACTCCTCGGGCCCGGCGAACCACTTCTACTACCTGCTCTCCGAGGGCAGCGGCGCCAAGACGATCAACGGCGTCAACTACGACTCGCCGACCTCCGACGGCCTGCCCGTCACCGGCATCGGCCGCGACAAGGCCTCGCTGATCTGGTTCAAGGCGCTCACCACCAAGTTCGGCTCCTCGACCAACTACGCCGGCGCCCGCACGGGCACCGTCGCCGCCGCCACCGAGCTGTACGGCGCGGGCAGCGCCGAGGTCACGGCCGTCGAGAACGCCTGGGCCGCCATCAACGTCGGCACCCGCCCCGGCGGCGGCAACCCGCCCACCGGCAAGGTCTTCGAGAACACCGCCGACGTCTCCGTCCCGGACAACGGCGCGGCCGTCACCTCCTCGGTGACCGTCTCCGGCGTCACCGGCAACGCCCCCTCCAACCTGGCGGTCGGCGTGAACATCGTCCACACCTGGATCGGTGACCTCGTGGTCGACCTGATCGCGCCCGACGGCTCGGTCTACAACCTCCACAACCGCACCGGCAGCAGCACCGACAACATCAACCAGACCTACACCGTCAACGCCTCCTCCGAGGTCGCCAACGGCGTCTGGAAGCTCCGCGTGCAGGACAAGGCCTCGGCCGACACCGGCTACATCAACAGCTTCAAGCTGACCTTCCCGTAAGCCCCCCGGGCCCACGGAACCGGCACGAAGCAGCGGAAGCCCGGAGGGGACCCCCCTCCGGGCTTCCGCCCGTCTCAGCGCAGGTCGGCCACCGACGCCAGCCGGCCCGCCGCGAAGCACAGCCGGTACACCGGCACGTCCGCGAAGACCGTCGCCCGGTAGTAGCGGCACTCGTCCATGCCCGCCGGCTCCGGCGGCAGCCCCGGCGGCAGGTGCTGGAGCGGGCGCTCGGGCAGATCGTCCACCAGCTCCCCGTACTCCTGCCCGACCAGCAGCCGCTCCCGGTTGTCCGGCTCCATGTACGAGCGGGACTGCGACCACACCGCGACCCCGGCCGTCAGCACCGTCAGCGCGGCGAGCAGCGCCAGCGGGATCCAGATCGCCCGCAGCAGGTCCTCGCGGACCCGGCGGCGGGCCCGGTCCAGCTCCCGCGCCGAGGTCGGCGCGGCGGGCGGCGCGGCGGGGGCCCGCCGGGGCAGCACCGCCGTCAGGACGAAGCCGCCGTCCGGCGCCGGGCCGTGGGCGAGCCGGCCGCCCGCCAGCCGGACCCGCTCGTCGAGGCCGACCAGACCGGAGCCGGAGGAACCCGGCGGCGGGGCGTCCGGCGGCCCGTCCGACGGCCCGTTCACCACCCGCACCGTCACCCGCGCGGCGTCCTGCCGCAGCTCGACCGCGACCGGGGCGCCCGGCGCGTGCCGGGCCGCGTTCGTCAGCCCCTCCTGCACCACCCGGTGCAGCGCCCGGCCCGCCATGCCCGGCGGCTCCGGCGGCTCCGGCGGCTCCGCGCCGGTGAGCGCCACCGCGAGGCCGGACTCCCTGGCCCGGTCCACCAGCGCGCCGACCGTCTCGTCCGGCGGCGTCGTCGGCGCCCCCGCCCCCTCCTCCCGCAGCACCCCGATCACGTCCCGGAGCCGCTCGGTGGCGTCCGCCGCCGCCCGGCGCAGGTCGCCCGCCGCCCGCTGCTGCTCGGGGCCGAGCCCCGGATCCACCTCCAGGACGCCCGCCCGGACCGCGATCAGCGCCAGGTCGTGGCCGAGGGAGTCATGCATGTCCCCGGCGATCCGCGACCGCTCCCGCAGCCGCTCCCGGTCGGCGACCGCCGCCTGCTCCCGCTCCATCCGGTCCGCCAGCTCCCAGCCGCTGCGCACCAGCCGGTCGTACTGGCGCACGTACCGGCCGACCAGCCACGGCGCCACGACCGCCAGCGCGAGGACGAGCAGCAGGGTGAACCAGGGGCCGAGGGAGGTGCCGGTGAGCCGGGCGAGCGCCAGCCCCGCCACCGCCACCGCGCCGAACAGCCACAGCGCGCCGCGCGTCTGGTCCTGCCGCCGCCCGGCGAGGTAGCCGAAGGCGACGAGGGCGAGGACGTACGCGGGGGTGAGGAGCTCCAGGGAGGCGTGCAGGCTCGCCGCGGCCACGAGCGCGAGCGGCACCAGCGGCCGGCGGCGGCCGGCCGCGACGCAGCCGCCGAGCACGGTGACCCCGGCCGCGACCTGGAACCAGGACCCGCCGTCGGCCGGGTCGGAGCGGAGCAGCACCGGGACGCAGAGCAGCACCCAGAGCGCCAGGTCGAAGAGGCGCCGGCGGGCCGGGGAGGTCTCAGGCACCGGCCGGACCCCGGCCGCCGGGCCCCGGCCCTCCGCCCGGTACGGCGCCCGGCGCGGAGCCCGTACCGCCCGCGTCGCCCGCCTCCGCGACCAGTCCCGCCTCGTGGGCGAGGACGGCGAGCTGGACCCGGTTGCGCAGGCCGAGGCGGCCGAGGACCGCGCTCACGTGCGCCTTGACGGTGCCCTCGACGACCCGCATGCGGGCGGCGATCTCCTGGTTGGAGCAGCCCGCCGCGAGCAGCGAGACGACCTCCCGCTCGCGGCCGGTGAGCGGGGCGAGCCGGGCGCGGGCGGTGGCGGCGCGGGTCAGCCGGACCCCGCCGAGGGTGTCGATGACCCGGCGGGCGACGGTCGGCGAGAGCGCCGCGCCACCGGCGGCGACGGCCCGGACCCCGGCGATGAGCTCGCGCGGATCGCCCGACTTGAGGAGGAAGCCGTCCACGCCGCCGCCGAGGGCGCGGGCGATGTAGTCGTCCTCGGAGAAGGTGGTGAGCATGACGACCGCCGTGCCGGGCAGCAGGCGGCGCAGCTCCCCGGCGGCGGCGAGGCCGTCGAGGCGGGGCATCCGGATGTCGAGCAGGGCCACGTCGGGCCGGTGGGCGCGGGCCGCCTCCACCGCCTCGTGGCCGTCACCGGCCTCGGCCACCACCTCGATGCCGGGGTCGGTGGTGAGGATGGCCCGCACCCCGGCCCGGATCATCGCCTCGTCGTCCGCGAGCAGCACCCTGATCATGCGTCCAGCGTAGGCGGGCGCCGAGTGCAGCGGGGGAAGCGCGGGCCGGGAGGGGCGCGGGCCGGAAGGGGCTATCTCAGGAGCACCCCCGCGCCCTCGCCGCCCACGCCCTCCGGCAGGGCGATCAGGCCGGTCTCGGCGGGGTGGGCGAGCAGCGGGTGGGCGGGCAGCACCCGGACCGTGCAGCCGAAGGGGCCGGTGCGGTCCAGCTCCAGGGTGCCCGCGTACGGCTGCCGGCCCTCCAGGTCCGGGCCGCCGGCCGGCTTGAGGGCGACGGCCCGGGTGCCGGTCAGGGTGTCCTCGGCGTCCACCCGGCCGGTGACGGCCTGCACCTCGACGTCGTCGGGGGCCAGGCCGCCGAGCGCGACCCGGACCCGGACCTGCGGGGTGGCGCCGAGTTCGGCACCGGCCTCGGCGAGGTCGTCGCCGATCTCCACGTGCTCCACCGCGACCGCCGGCCAGGCCGCCCGGACCCGGGCCTTCCAGGCGGCGAGCTGCCGGGCCCGGTCCGGGGCGAGCGCCCGGCGGGCCGCGGCGGCGGGGTCGTACAGCCGCTCCGTGTACTCCCGCACCATCCGGTCGGCGAGCACCTTGGGGCCGAGGTCGGCGAGGGTGCGGCGGACCATCGCGGTCCAGGCGGCGGGGACCCCGTCGGCGCCCCGGTCGTAGAAGCGGGGGGCGACCCGCCGCTCGACCAGTTCGTAGAGGGCGGCGGCCTCCAGGTCGTCGCGGCGCTCCTCGTCGGCCGCGGCGGCGCCGTCGGCGGTGGGGATGGCCCAGCCGAACTCGGGGGCGTACCACTCGTCCCACCAGCCGTCGAGGACGGAGAGGTTGAGGCAGCCGTTGAGGGCGGCCTTCATGCCGCTGGTGCCGCACGCCTCCAGCGGGCGCAGCGGGTTGTTGAGCCAGACGTCGCAGCCGGGGTAGAGGCCGCGGGCCATCTCCATGCCGTAGTCGGGCAGGAAGACGATCCGGTGCCGGACCCGGGGGTCGTCGGCGAAGCGCACCAGCTCCCGCACCAGCTTCTTGCCGCCGTCGTCGGCGGGGTGCGCCTTGCCCGCGACGACGAGCTGGACCGGCCGTTCGGGGTGGAGCAGCAGGGCGCGCAGCCGGTCCGGGTCGCGCAGCATCAGGGTGAGCCGCTTGTACGAGGGGACGCGGCGGGCGAAGCCGATGGTGAGGACGTCGGGGTCGAGGACGCCGTCGGTCCAGCCGAGTTCGGCGGCGGCCGCGCCGCGCTGGAGCCAGGAGGCCCGCAGCCGCTCCCGGACGTCGCCGACGAGCCGTTCGCGCAGCGTGCGGCGGGTCTCCCAGATCTCCCGGTCGGAGGCGTCGGGGCCGAGGGCGGCGGCCTCGGGGGCGGTCCAGGTGGGGGCGTGGACGCCGTTGGTGACGGAGGTGATCGGCACCTCGTCGGCGTCGAAGCCGGGCCAGAGCCCGGCGAACATCTCGCGGCTGACGGCGCCGTGCAGGGTGGAGACGCCGTTGGCCCGCTGGGCGAGGCGCAGTCCCATGGCGGCCATGTTGAAGACGCCGGGGTCGCCGCCGAGCGGGGTCTCGTCGCCGAGGGCGAGGACCCGGCCGGTGTCGAGGCCGGGCAGGACGCCGTCGTCGCCGAGGTGGCGGGCGACCAGCTCGCGGTCGAAGCGGTCGATGCCGGCCGGGACGGGGGTGTGGGTGGTGAAGACGGTGCCGGCCCGGACGGCCTCCAGGGCGGCGTCGAAGTCGAGCCCCTCGCCCTGGAGTTCGCGGACCCGCTCCAGGCCGAGGAAGCCGGCGTGGCCCTCGTTGGTGTGGAAGACCTCGGGCTCGGGGTGGCCGGTGATCCGGGTGTACGCGCGGACGGCGCGGACCCCGCCGACGCCGAGCAGCAGCTCCTGGAGGAGCCGGTGCTCGCTGCCGCCGCCGTACAGCCGGTCGGTGACGCCGCGCTCGCCGGGGTCGTTCTCCTCCACGTCGGAGTCGAGCATCAGCAGCGGGACCCGGCCGACCCGGGCCACCCAGATCTGGGCGTGCAGACCGCGGCCGCCGGGCAGCGCCAGGGCGATCCGGGCGGGGGCGCCGCCGGGCTCGCGGAGCGGGGCGACGGGCAGCTCGCCGGGGTCGAGGACGGGGTACTGCTCCTGCTGCCAGCCGTCCCGGCCGAGGGACTGGCGGAAGTAGCCGTGCCGGTAGAGCAGGCCGACGCCGATCAGCGGGACGCCGAGGTCGCTGGCGGACTTGAGGTGGTCGCCGGCGAGGATGCCGAGCCCGCCGGAGTACTGCGGCAGGGCGGCGGCGACGCCGAACTCGGGCGAGAAGTACGCCACGGCCGCGGGCCCGTCGCCGGTGCCGCGCCGCTGGTACCAGCGGGGCCCGGTCAGGTAGGCGTCGAGGTCGGCGGCGGCCCCGGCGAGCCGGTCGAGGAAGTCCCGGTCGGCGGCGAGGGCGGCGAGCCGGGGGGCCTCCAGGGCGCCGAGGACCCGCACCGGGTCGGCCCCGGCGGGAACGCCCTCGGGGGCGAGGGAGTCGAAGAGGGCCCGGGTCGGCCCGTGCCAGGACCAGCGCAGGTTGCCGGCCAGCTCGGCGAGGGGGCGGAGGGGGTCGGGGAGGACAGGACGCACGGTGAATCGACGGATTGCCTTCACTCCCCCACCTTCCCAGGACCGTGGCGGAACGTGTCGGCACCGCCACGCTGCGCGTCCGGCGTGCCGCGCCGGGGCGCGGCGGCCCGGTACTCCCCGGGGGTGGTGCCGTAGGCGGTGCGGAAGGCCAGGTGGAAGCCGGCCCGGCTGTGGTAGCCGACCCGGGCGGGCACCGCGGGCTGGGGCAGCGAGGTCTCGGCGAGCAGCCGGGCCGCCTCCCGCATCCGGCGGGCCGTGAGGTGGCGGGCGGGCGGGGTGCCGACGGCCTCGTGGAAGGCGGCGGTGAAGGCGGAGCGGGACATCCCGGCCTCGCGGGCGAGCGCGGCCACGGTCCAGGGTTCGGCGTAGCGGTGCTCGACGGCGGCGAGGGCCCGCGCGAGGCCGGAGCGCGGGGGGAGGCGGGGCGGCGGGGCGGCGGCGGCGAGGGCGAGGGCGGTCTCGAAGGCCCGCAGGGCGAGCAG
Source organism: Streptomyces termitum (assembly GCF_014650175.1). Lineage (GTDB taxonomy): Bacteria > Actinomycetota > Actinomycetes > Streptomycetales > Streptomycetaceae > Streptomyces > Streptomyces termitum. Next base: position 441,890 of record NZ_BMUL01000003.1, on the reverse strand, counting down.
CCGGTCGCCGGGGCCGGGGCGGCGGCCGGGGGCGGCGAGCAGCCGGAGGGTGGCGCGGAGCAGCGGGGCCTGCTCGATCCGGCCCCGGCCCAGGGCGAGGGCGCGGGGCAGGGCGGCGGCGAGGACGGCGGTCCCGGGGCCCGGGGCGAGCCGGGCGCTCAGCAGCCGCACGGGCGGCCCGGGGCCCCCGAGCTCGTACCGCCGGACGACGGGCACGGCCCCGGAGGCGGTCCCGTACGCGGCACCGGGCCCGGTCTCGTATACGGCCCCGCATGCGGAGCCGGTCCCGTACGCCGTCCCGGCACCGGACTCGGTCCCGGGCTCGGTCCCGTATGCGGAGGCGGTACCGGAGGCCGTCCCGGCACCAGGCGCGGCACCAGGATCTGTCCCGGGCGCGGCCCCGGGCGCAGCACCGGGATCGACACAGGGCCCGGCACCGGACTCGGCACCGGGACCGGAGCGCGGAGCCCCCGGAGTGCCGGGGCGGGTCGTGAGCCGGTGGCGGGCGCCCGCGGGGAGCAGGGCGAGGTCGCCGGCGGCGAGGTCGAGGGGGGCGGTGCCGGCGGCGGTGAGCCGGCAGCGGCCGTCGAGCACGTAGTGCAGGACGGCCCGGTCGGTGTCGGCGTTCCTGGGGATGCGCACCTCCGGGGGCCGGTGACGGCGGAGCGTCAGGGTAGCGAGGGGCGGCGGCCGGGGCCGGATGCCCCGGCGGCGGGGCGGGTCTCCCCGTCCGGACCGGACTCCTGCCCGGATCAGTACGCCCCAGTAGTTAACAAAGCGCCGGGATTGCCCGCCCCTCCGGCGGGGGAGGGCTTCTCCGAGACCCCTCCCCGCCTGCCCCGTTCCCCCGCCCGTTCTTCGTACGGAACCGTTTCCGCCGTCCGCCCGCCCCCTCGGACGGCGGCCCGCCGTCCGGGTGATCGCGGGCGGCCCCGGCGCTGCCCGCGACCGACCGGCCCCCGGCACGGCTAGAAAGGGCGCACCACCACCCGAACCCCCGTGAACCGTCAGGTGATGCCGTGAATCCGCTCATGGGACGCATTCCCGTCCTGGACGTCCGCCCGCTGGTCGACTGCGGCCGCCGCCCCGCGAAGGCGGTGGCCGGTGAGACCTTCGTGGTGTCGGCGACCGTCTTCCGCGAGGGCCACGACGCGGTCGCGGCCAATGTCGTGCTGACCGGTCCGTCGGGCCGGCCGGGGCCGTGGACCCCGATGCGCGAGCTGGCCGAGGGCACCGACCGCTGGGGGGCCGAGGTCACCCCGGACGCCGAGGGCCGGTGGACGTACACCGTCGAGGCGTGGAGCGACCCGCTGGCCACCTGGCGGCACACGGCGAGGATCAAGATTCCGGCCGGGATCGACTCCGAACCGGTCCTGGCCGAGGGCGCGGAGCTGCACGAGCGGGCCGCGCGGGGCGTGCCGAAGAAGGGCGGCGGGCGGGAGGCGGTGCTCGCGGCGGCGGACGCGCTGCGCGACGCCTCCCGGCCCGCGGCGGCCCGGCTCGCGGCGGCCCTGGCGCCCCGGGTGACCGAGGCCCTGGAGCGCCACCCGCTGCGCGAACTGGTCTCCGCCTCGCCGCCGTTGCCGCTGCTGGTGGAGCGGGAGCGGGCGCTGTACGGCTCCTGGTACGAGTTCTTCCCGCGCTCGGAGGGGGTGCGGACGGTCGACGGGCGGACGGTGCCGGGGACCTTCCGCACCGCGGCCGAACGGCTCCCGGCCATCGCCGCTATGGGCTTCGACGTGGTGTACCTGCCGCCGATCCATCCGATCGGCGAGACGCACCGCAAGGGCCCGAACAACTCCCTGTCGGCGAGCCCGGAGGACGTGGGCGTGCCGTGGGCGATCGGCGGTCCCGAGGGCGGGCACGACGCGGTCCACCCGGATCTGGGCACGATCGAGGACTTCGACGCCTTCGTGGCGCGGGCCCGGGAGCTGCGGATCGAGGTGGCGCTCGACTTCGCGCTCCAGTGCTCGCCGGACCATCCGTGGGTGGAGAAGCACCCGGAGTGGTTCCACCACCGCCCGGACGGCTCGATCGCCTACGCGGAGAACCCGCCGAAGAAGTACCAGGACATCTACCCGATCGCGTTCGACGCCGACATGGACGGGATCGTCGCGGAGACGGTCCGGGTGCTGCGGCACTGGATGGACCACGGGGTGCGGATCTTCCGGGTGGACAATCCGCACACCAAGCCGGTGGTGTTCTGGGAGCGGGTGATCGCCGAGGTCAACGGCCGGGACCCGGACGTGGTCTTCCTGGCCGAGGCGTTCACCCGGCCCGCGATGATGCGGACGCTGGGCGCGGTCGGCTTCCAGCAGTCGTACACGTACTTCACCTGGCGGAACACGAAGGACGAGCTGACCGAGTACCTCACCGAGCTGTCCGGGGACCTGGCGGCGCAGATGCGCCCGAACCTCTTCGTGAACACCCCGGACATCCTGCACGCCTACCTCCAGGAGGGCGGCCGGCCGGCCTTCGAGGCGCGGGCGGTGCTGGCGGCGACGCTGGCGCCGACCTGGGGGATCTACGCCGGGTACGAGCTGTGCGAGAACGCCGCGCTGCGGGAGGGCTCGGAGGAGTACCTGGACTCGGAGAAGTACCAGCTGCGGCCCCGGGACTGGGAGGCGGCGGAGCGCTCGGGCGCCTCGATCTCCCCGCTGATCACCGCCCTGAACCGGATCAGGCGCCGCCACCCCGCCCTGCGCCGCCTGCGCAACCTGTCCTTCCACCCGACGGACAACCCGCAGGTGATCGCGTACGCCAAGAAGTCGGGTTCGAACATCGTTCTGGTGGTCGTCAACCTCGACCCGCACCACACCCAGGAGGCGACGGTCTCGTTGGACATGCCGGAACTCGGCCTCGGCTGGCACGAGACCGTACCGGTGCGCGACGAGCTCACCGGCGACACCTATCACTGGGGCAGGAACGCCTACGTGCGCCTCGAACCGGGCGTCAGGCCCGCGCACGTGCTCGTCCTGCGACCGTCCCCGCAGACCGGAGGGTCACCCACCGCATGACTGTCAACGAGCCCGTCCCCGACACCTTCGAGGACACCCCCGCCAAGGACCGCGACCCCGACTGGTTCAAGCGGGCCGTCTTCTACGAGGTCCTCGTCCGCTCCTTCCAGGACAGCAACGGCGACGGCGTCGGCGACCTGAAGGGCATCACCTCGCGCCTGGACTACCTCCAGTGGCTCGGCGTGGACTGCCTGTGGCTGCCGCCGTTCTTCACCTCGCCGCTGCGCGACGGCGGCTACGACGTGGCCGACTACACCTCGGTCCTGCCCGAGTTCGGCGACCTGGCCGACTTCGTCGAGTTCGTCGACGCGGCGCACCAGCGCGGGATGCGCGTGATCATCGACTTCGTCATGAACCACACCAGCGACCAGCACGCGTGGTTCCAGGAGTCGCGGCGCGACCCGGACGGCCCGTACGGCGACTACTACGTCTGGGCCGACGACGACAGCCAGTTCCCGGACGCCCGGATCATCTTCGTCGACACCGAGGCGTCGAACTGGACCTTCGACCCGGTCCGCAAGCAGTACTACTGGCACCGGTTCTTCTCGCACCAGCCGGACCTCAACTACGAGAACCCGGCGGTGCAGGAGGAGATCCTGTCGGCGCTGAAGTTCTGGCTGGACCTGGGCATCGACGGCTTCCGGCTGGACGCGGTGCCGTACCTGTACCAGCGGGAGGGCACCAACTGCGAGAACCTCCCGGCCACCCACGCCTTCCTCAAGCGGGTCCGCAAGGAGATCGACGACCACTACCCGGACACGGTGCTGCTGGCCGAGGCCAACCAGTGGCCCGAGGACGTCGTCGACTACTTCGGCGACTTCCGCTCCGGCGGCGACGAGTGCCACATGGCCTTCCACTTCCCGGTGATGCCGCGGATCTTCATGGCCGTGCGCCGCGAGTCGCGGTACCCGGTCTCCGAGATCCTGGCGAAGACCCCGGAGATCCCCTCCGGCTGCCAGTGGGGCATCTTCCTGCGCAACCACGACGAGCTGACCCTGGAGATGGTCACCGACGAGGAGCGCGACTACATGTACGCCGAGTACGCCAAGGACCCGCGGATGCGGGCCAACATCGGCATCCGGCGGCGGCTGGCCCCGCTCCTCGACAACGACCGCAAGCAGATGGAGCTGTTCACCGCGCTGCTGTTCTCGCTGCCGGGCTCGCCGGTGCTGTACTACGGCGACGAGATCGGCATGGGCGACAACATCTGGCTCGGCGACCGGGACGGGGTCCGCACCCCGATGCAGTGGACCCCCGACCGGAACGCGGGCTTCTCCTCCTGCGACCCCGGCCGGCTCTCGCTGCCCGCGATCATGGACCCGGTCCACGGCTACCAGGCGATCAACGTGGAGGCGGGGATGGCCTCGCCGTCCTCGCTGCTGCACTGGACGAAGCGGATGATCGAGGTGCGCAAGCAGAACCGCGCCTTCGGCACCGGCACGTACACCGAACTCCCGGCCTCCAACCCGGCGGTGCTCGCCTTCCTGCGCGAGGAGGGCGACGACCTCGTCCTGTGCGTGAACAACTTCTCCCGCTCCGCCCAGCCCACCGAGCTGGACCTGCGGCGCTTCGCCGGGGCCCGGCCGGTGGAGCTGGTCGGCGGGGTCGAGTTCCCCGCCATCGGCGAACTGCCCTACCTGCTGACGCTGGCGGGGCACGGCTTCTACTGGTTCCGCCTGAAGCGGGGCTGACGGGCGCTCCGCCCGTGATCGTCCGGTGCGGGGCGGTTCGTCCCGCCCCGCACCGGGCACCCTCCCCTCCCGGGCCCCGCCATCCGGGCCCTCCCTCTCCGACACGTCCCGCACATCCGGACACCCAGAGCCGCCATCCGGGACAATCTGCGCATTTGAACGCTTACGAGAGCCCTGTGCGCACCCCGGGGAAAGGACGCGTTGCCATGCCGGAGACCGCCGCAACCACCACCCGGGCCCCCGACGCCCTCCTCCCCCTGCTCGCCCCCCTCCTCCACCCGTGGCTGCCCCGGCAGCGCTGGTTCGCCGGCAAGGGCCGCCGGGTCACCGGCTTCAGCCTCGACGCCGCCACCGAGCTGCTCCCCCTCGACGGCCCCGGCCCCGGCCTGCTCCACCTGCTGCTGCGCGTCGAGCAGCCCGGCCGCCCGGCCGGCGAGCCCGCCGACTGCTACCAGCTCCTCCTCGGCGTCCGCGACCGGCTGCCGCCCCGGCTCGCCCCCGCCCTCATCGGCCGGATCCGGCAGGGCCCGCTCGCCGGCCGGGCCGTCTACGAGGGGCTGCGCGACCCGCGCCTGGCCGGGCTCCTCTACGAGCGGCTGCGCACCCCGGGACGCGCCGGGCCGCTGCGCTTCCACGCCACCCGCGCCCTGCCCGGCGGCCTCGCCCCCCGCGTCCTCGACGCCGAGCAGTCCAACTCCTCGCTCGTCTTCGGCGACGCGTACATCCTCAAGATCTTCCGGCGGGTCAGCCCCGGCGCCAATCCCGACCTCGAACTCCCCCTCGCCCTCGGCCGGGCGGGGTGCGACCGGGTTCCCGGGCCGGTCGCCTGGTTCGAGACCGCCGACGCCACCCTCGGCGTCCTCCAGCCCTATCTGCACGGCTCCCGCGACGGCTGGCGGCTCGCCCTCGACGCGCTCGCCGCCGGGCGCGGCTTCACCGCAGAGGCGCGCGGGCTCGGCCGGGCCACCGCCGAGGTCCACCTCGCCCTCGCCCGCGCCCTGCCCACCCTGCGGCTGCCGCGCGCCGAGACCGAGGACCTCGCCGCCGCCATGGACCGGCGGCTGCACGCCGCCGCCCAGGCCGTCCCCGCGCTGCTGCCCTACGTCCCCGGGCTGCGGACCGCGCTGGCCGCCGCCGGCGGGGCGGAGGGGGCGGGCGCGGTGCAGCGCGTCCACGGCGACCTCCACCTCGGGCAGACCCTGCGCGGCTCCGACGGCGCCTGGGCGGTCATCGACTTCGAGGGCGAGCCGGCGAAGCCGCTCGACGAGCGCCGCCGCCCGCAGCCGGCCCTGCGCGACGTCGCCGGGATGCTCCGCTCCTTCGACTACGCGGCCCGCACCCACCGGCCCTGGAACGCCCAGTGGGCGGCGCGCTGCCGGGCCGCGTACTGCGCCGGCTACGCGGAGGTCTCGGGCGCCGACCCCCGGGCCGACCCGGCGCTGCTGCGGGCCTACGAGACGGACAAGGCGGTGTACGAGGTGGTGTACGAGGCGCGGCACCGCCCCGACTGGCTGCCGGTCCCGATGTCCGCCATCCAGCGCCTGGCCGCCCCCGCGTGACCCCCCGGGCCGCCGCCCCGGAGGCAGAGGGCCCGTTCGGCGGAGTGTCCGGGGCGGGGGCCGATCCGTTGCCCTATTCGGAACCTTTCCGACATTTCAGGAGGACCCCGGTGACCGCCAAGACGCCCCGCACGGCGCCCCCGCTCGACCCCGGCGAGCGGGCCCGGCTGCTCGCGGGCGAGCACCACGACCCGCACGCGCTGCTCGGCGCCCACCCGGTGAAGGGCGGCATCGTGCTCCGGACGCTGCGCCCGTGGGCGCGGAGCGTGACGGCCGTGCTGCCCAAGGGGCGGACGGTCGCGCTGCACGACGACGGCGACGGCCTCTTCTCGGTGCTGGTGCCGCTGCTGCGGAAGGTCCCGGCGTACCAGCTGAGGGTGGCGTACGAGGACGCCGAGACCACCGTCCGCGACCCCTACCGGCACCTGCCGTCGCTGGGCGAGCTGGACCTGCACCTGATCGGGGAGGGCCGGCACGAGGAGCTGTGGACGGCGCTCGGCTCACGGGTGACGGAGCACGAGGGCGTGACCGGCACCCGCTTCGCGGTGTGGGCGCCGAACGCCCGGGGCGTCCGCGTCACCGGCGACTTCACGCACTGGGACGGCACCGCGCTGCCGATGCGGTCGCTGGGCTCGACGGGCGTGTGGGAGCTGTTCGTGCCGGGCGTCGGCGAGGGCGCGGCGTACAAGTACGACATCACCCGCCCGGACGGGACGCACACGGTCCGCGCGGACCCGATGGCCCGCCGCACCGAGTGCCCGCCCAGGACCGCGTCGATCGTGACCGCCTCGCAGTACACGTGGGGCGACGCCGCATGGATGGAGCGGCGCGGCGCGCGGGCCCCGCACGAGGCGCCGATCTCCGTGTACGAGCTCCACCTGGCGTCCTGGCGGCCCGGCCTGAGCTACCGCGAACTGGCCGTGGAGCTGCCCGCGTACCTCCTCGACCTCGGCTTCACCCACGTCGAGTTCATGCCGGTGTCCGAGCACCCCTTCGGCGGCTCGTGGGGCTACCAGGTCACCGGCTTCTACGCGCCGACGGCCCGGCTGGGCACCCCGGACGACTTCCGGTTCCTGGTGGACTCGCTGCACCGGGCGGGCATCTCGGTGCTGATGGACTGGGTGCCCGCGCACTTCCCGAAGGACGAGTGGGCGCTGGCCGAGTTCGACGGGCGGCCGCTGTACGAGCACCCGGACCCGCGCCGCTCGCACCACCCGGACTGGGGGACGCTGGAGTTCGACTACGGCCGCAAGGAGGTGCGGAACTTCCTGGTGGCGAACGCGGTCTACTGGTGCCAGGAGTTCCACATCGACGGCCTGCGGGTGGACGCGGTGGCGTCGATGCTCTACCTGGACTACTCGCGCGAGTACGGCGAGTGGCTGCCGAACGCGCACGGCGGGCGGGAGAACCCGGACGCGGTGGCCTTCCTCCAGGAGATGAACGCCACCGTCTACCGGCGCTGCCCCGGCATCGTCACCTTCGCCGAGGAGTCCACCGCCTGGGACGGGGTCACCCGGGCCACCGACCAGACGGGCCCCGGCGGCTTCGGCGGCCTGGGCTTCGGCATGAAGTGGAACATGGGCTGGATGCACGACTCGCTCCAGTACATGGAGAAGGAGAGCGTGCACCGCAAGTACCACCACCACGAGCTGACCTTCTCGATGGTGTACGCGTACAGCGAGAACTACATCCTGCCGATCTCGCACGACGAGGTGGTGCACGGCAAGCGGGCGCTGGTGTCGAAGATGCCCGGCGACTGGTGGCAGCGGCGGGCGAACCACCGGGCCTACCTGGGCTTCATGTGGGCCCACCCGGGCAAGCAACTGCTCTTCATGGGGCAGGAGTTCGCGCAGGGCTCGGAGTGGTCGGCGGACACCGGGCCGGACTGGTGGCTGCTGGACCCGGAGTACGGCGCCGAGGCCGACCACCGGGGCGTGCGGGACCTGGTGCGGGACCTGAACCGGGTCTACACGGCGACGCCCTCGCTGTGGGAGCGGGACACCGTGCCCGAGGGCTTCGAGTGGATCACCGGGGACGCCGCCGACGACAACGTCATCGCCTTCCTGCGGTACGACGGCCTCGGCTCGCCGCTGCTCGCGGTCTGCAACTTCTCGCCGGTGGTCCGGCACGACTACCGGCTGGGGGTGCCGGACGCCTTCGCCGCCTGGGGCGAGGTGCTGAACACGGACGCGGCCCGGTACGGCGGCTCGGACGTGGTCGGCACCGACCCGGTGAAGACCGAGTCGGTGCCGTGGCACGGGCGGGCGGCGAGCCTGCGGACGACGCTGCCGCCGCTGGCGACGGTCTGGCTCAGGCCGGCCTGACGATCCCGAGCCGCTGGGTGGCCCGGGTCAGCGCCACGTACAGGTCGTTGACGCCGTGCGGGGAGCCGGCCCGGATGCCGTCCGGGTCCACCACCAGGACCGTGTCGAACTCCAGGCCCTTGGCCTGCCGGGGGTCGAGGAGGACGACCGGCCGGGTCAGGTCGGGGGCCGGGCCGTGCGAGGCGGCCGGGAGCGCCCCGGCCAGGGCGGGGTGGAGGGCGGGCGGGGCGATGACGGCGAGCCGGCCGCCCTCCCGCGCCTCGGCCGCGACCGCCTCCGCGACCGCCGCGACCGGGTCCCCGGCCGTCCGGTCCCAGGGCTCGGTACCGGTGGAGCGGACCGAGCCGGGCGGCTCGAACCCCGGGTCGTCCGCCCGCCGGACGGCCGCCGCGACCGCCATGATCTCGGCGGGGGTGCGGTAGTTGACCCCGAGCCGCACGTGCCGCCAGCGGTCCTCCACGTACGGGGCGAGGATCTCCTCCCAGGAGCCGACGCCCGCCGGGTCGCCGGTCTGCGCGGGGTCGCCGACCAGGGTCATGGAGCGGGTGGGGCTGCGGCGCATCAGGAGCCGCCACTGCATCGCGGACAGCTCCTGCGCCTCGTCGACGACGATGTGGCCGAAGGCCCAGGTGCGGTCGGCGGCGGCCCGCTCGGCGGCGGTGCGGTGGTCGGCCTCCTCCTGCCGCTCGGCGAACCGCTCGGCGTCGATGATGTCGTGCGCCGACAGCACCTCGGAGGCGTCCTCGTCCAGCTCCTCCTTGTCCTCGAACTCGTAGGTGCGGGAGGCGAAGGAGACGTCGAGGACGCCCTGCGCGTACTGCACCCGGCGCTGCCGCTCGGCCTCCTGGAGGGCCCGCTCGGCGGAGTCGTCGCGGCCGAGGAGCTCGGCGGCCTCGTCGAGCAGCGGCACGTCGCCGGGGGTCCAGTCGCCGCCGTCGCGGCGGATCGCGGCGGCGTCCTCCGCCGGCAGGTGGGCGGGGTCGGCGAGGTAGCCGGCGAGGAACTCCTCGGGGTCCAGCTCGGGCCAGAGGGTGCCGATCGCGTCGTGCACGTCGGGGTTGGCGGCGATGCCCTTGGCGAGCAGGGCGACGTCGTCGGGGCCGAGGAAGTTGGGGCCGCCGTAGGGGTCGGCGCCGATCCGGTCCGCGAGCTGCTCCGCCAGCGCGTCGAGGATCCGGAAGACGAAGTGGGGGCGGGCGAGGTTGTGCGGGAGGGCGGTCTCGCGGGCCCGGTTGCGGGCGTCCAGGGTCATGTCGTGGTCGATGACGAGGTCGCCGTCGTCGTGCGGGACGACGAGCGGCGCGTCCCGGTCGGGGACCCGCTGCCGGTCGCGGACGGCCAGCGCCAGCGCCCCGGCCATCCGGGCGTCGCCCTTCACGGCGGCGGCCCGGGGGGTGTCGGTGCCGGTGGCGCGGACGCCGGGGTACAGCTCGCCGGGGGTGGCGAGGAGGACGCCGGTCTCGCCGAGGGAGGGCAGCACGTCGCCGATGTAGCCGAGGAAGGCCGGGTTGGGGCCGACGATGAGGACGGCCCGCCGGGCGAGCTGCTCGCGGTGGGCGTAGAGGAGGTACGCGGCGCGGTGCAGGGCCACGGCGGTCTTGCCGGTGCCGGGACCGCCCTCGACGACGAGGACCCCCTGGTGCGGGGTGCGGATGATGGCGTCCTGCTCGGCCTGGATGGTCTGCACGATGTCGTGCATGCGGCCGGTGCGGGCGGCGTCGAGGGCGGCGAGCAGCACCTCGTCGGCGTCCCGGCCCTCGTGGCCGGTGCGGGTGCGGTCGGCGAGGTCGAGGACCTCGTCGTGCAGCGAGACGACCTCGCGGCCCTTCGTGGTGAGGTGCCGGCGGCGGGTGAGGCCCATGGGCTCGTGGCCGGTGGCGAGGTAGAAGGGACGGGCGGCGTCGGCGCGCCAGTCGAGGACGAGCGGGGTGCGCGCGGGGTCGTCCTCGCGCAGCCCGATGCGGCCGATGTGGTGGTCGCGGCCGTCCTTGAAGACGAGCCGGCCGAAGCAGAGTCCGGTCTCGCCGGCGTTGAAGGCGGCGAGCAGGCCGGAGCCCTCGGCGACCAGGACGTCCCGCTCCAGGCGGGACTGCGCGCTCCCGGTGCCGGGGGCGCGCAGCGCCTGTGCGACGGCCTCCTCGGCCCGGTCCCTCAGGTCGTCGAGCCGCGCGTAGAGCGAGGTGATGAATTTCTGCTCATCCCGAATTGGCTCGGTTGACAATGCGACTCCCAGCGCGGTAAAGTGCCTTTAGTGAATGCTTCGTGAACTTATGAATCAACTGATTCACAGAGCACACGGAATTCACCAATATAGGCTCCACACCAACCCGGCTGTCAATTCAGCCGGGTTTTTCGCGTTCCGGGGACCGGGCTCCGCCGGGTCAGTCCAGGACGTCCGCCAGCTCCTCCCGCAGCCGCCGCTTGGGACGCGCCCCCACCATCGACCGGACCGGCTCGCCGTCCCGGAAGACCATCAGGGTCGGGGTCGCGAGCACCCCGTGCCGGACGGTCGTCTCCGGGTTGCGGTCCACGTCGATCTCGACCACCCGCAGCCGGCCCGCCTCCTCTGCGGCGAGCGCGGCGAGCACCGGCGTCAGCTGCCGGCACGGGCCGCACCAGGCGGCCGTGAACTTCACCAGGACCGGCACCCCGGCCTCCAGCACGTCCGCCGCGAACGCCGCGTCCGAGGTCTCCGCCACCGTGCCCGCCGGGGGAACCACCGCCGCGCCCTCCCGGGGAACCGTCGTCTCCGTCATGTCTCCGTGCCTCCTGTCGTCTCCGCGCCCAGCTCGCAGCGGGGGGCGGGGCCCTGCGGCAGTTCCGCCTCGGCCCGCAGCAGCTGGGCGGCCACCTGGTCGCGCACGTCCCGGAGCCGGCCGAGCAGCCCGTCCAGCTCGTCGAGCTTGCGGCGGTAGACGGCGACCGACGCGGGACAGGCGTCCCCCGCCGGATGCCCGGCCCGCAGGCAGTCGACGAACGGCCGGGTCTCCTCCAGCTCGAACCCGAAGTCCCGCAGGGTCCGGATCTCGCGGAGCAGCCTGAGGTCGCTCTCGTCGTAGGTCCGGTGCCCCCGCTCCGTACGCCGGGCGGGCAGGAGACCACGGGACTCGTAGTACCGCAGGGTCCGCGTGGTCGTTCCGGCCCGCTCGGCCAGCTCTCCGATGCGCATGAGGACGAACGTACGCGTTGACGCCGACGTCAGGGCAAGCGCCGGAGCCGTACGGGATCAGGCGGAGCCGTCCTCCGGGGCGGGGGCGCGGCGCAGGACGACGACCGGCAGGACCCGGTCGGTGCCCTTCTGGTAGTCGGCGTAGCCGGGGGCCGCCGCGACGACCTTCGCGAAGAGCTCGTCCCGCTCGGGCCCGGCGGCGGGGACGGCGGTGGCCCGCCAGGTCTCCGTGCCCCGCTCCACGGTGACGGCGGGGTGGGCCAGGACGTTGTGGTACCAGTGCGGGTGGCGGTCGGAGCCGCCGGCCGAGCCGACGACGAGGAGCCGGTCGCCGTCCTCGACGAAACCGAGCGGCACAGTGTGCTCTTTCCCGGACCGGGCGCCGGTGGTGGTGAGGAGAAGAAGCACCCATCCCTCGAAGGGGCCGCCGAGCCGTCCGGCGTTGGTGCGGAATTCTTCGATGATCTGCCGATTGAAGTCGAGGGGCAAAATGCCGTTCCTGACTGTTCTCTTGCCTCCATGTCTCCGCTTTCGAGCGCGGACCGACACGCGACGCGAGGTGCCCCCATTCTGACGCGAACGCCCTCGACGCTGTCAAGGGCGTTGCGCGCGGGGGAGGTTCCTCCCGGTGCCCGGATCCGGCTCAAGGCCCGGGTCCCGGGAGGAGGTGCGGCGGATCAGACCCCGGCGCGGGCGCGCTCCTCGCCCTGGTCGCGGGGGTCCGGCACGGTACCGGCGCGGTCGGCGTGGCCGCCGTGCTCGTCGACGAGCGTCTTCTCGTCGAAGGGAACCTTCCCCGCCAGCACCTCGGCCACCCGCTCCCGGTCGATCTCCTTCGTCCAGGTGCCGACCAGGACGGTGGCGACGGCGTTGCCCGCGAAGTTGGTGAGGGCGCGGGCCTCGCTCATGAAGCGGTCGATGCCGACGATCAGGCCGACGCCGTCCACCAGGTCGGGGCGGTGCGACTGGAGGCCGCCGGCGAGGGTGGCGAGGCCCGCGCCGGTGACGCCCGCCGCCCCCTTCGAGGCGATGATCATGAAGACGAGGAGGGAGATCTGCTCGCCGACCGAGAGCGGGTCGCCCATCGCCTCGGCGACGAAGAGGGAGGCCATCGTCAGATAGATGGCGGTGCCGTCGAGGTTGAAGGAGTAGCCGGTGGGGACGGTGATGCCGACGACCGGCTTGGAGACGCCGAGGTGCTCCATCTTCGCGATGAGGCGGGGCAGCGCCGACTCGGAGGAGGAGGTCGACAGGATCAGCAGGAACTCGCGGCCCAGGTACTTCAGCAGCGCCCAGATGTTGACCCCGGCGACCAGCCGGAGCAGCGCGCCCAGGACGACGAAGACGAAGAGGGCGCAGGTCAGGTAGAAGCCGATCATGATGACGGCGAGGGACTTGAGGGCGTCCACGCCGGTCGCGCCGACGACGGCGGCGATGGCGCCGAAGGCGCCGACCGGGGCCGCCCACATGATCATGCCGAGGATCCGGAAGACCAGCCGCTGGATGTGGCCGATGCCGCGCAGGACCGGCTCGCCGGCCGGGCCCATCGCCTGGAGCGCGAAGCCCGCGAGGAGGGCGACCAGCAGGGTCTGGAGGACCTCGCCCCCGGTGAAGGCGGAGACCAGGGTGGTGGGGATGATCCCGAGGAGGAAGTCCGGGGTGGACTCGCTCGCGCCCTCGGCCTGCTGGGCGCCGGCCTCGGCCAGCTCCTTGGTCAGGTGGAGGCCGGAGCCGGGCTCCAGGAGGTTGCCGACGACGAGGCCGATCGCGAGTGCGACGGTCGACATCACCAGGAAGTAGCCGAGCGCGAGGCCGCCGACGGCGCCGACCTTGGCGGCCTTGCGGACCGATCCGACGCCCAGGACGATGGTGCAGAAGATGATCGGCGAGATCATCATCTTGATGAGGTTGACGAAGCCGGTGCCGAGCGGTTTGAGCTCGACGGCCACGCCGGGGGCGAGGAAGCCGACGGCGACGCCGAGCAGGACGGCGCCGATCACGGCCAGATAGAGGTAGTGGGTACGGTCCCGGCGCGCGGCCACGGCGTCCTCCTGGTGCTGGGGGGGGTGTCCACGTCCCGGTGGACTCCGCGACTATCCACCAGCCTGTGACCGGGGTCACGGTTGCGTACGTTTCGTTCACGGCCGAAGCGTGCGGCTCCCCCCGGGCCCCGCCGGGAGCCGGGGCGCAGGGCACGATTCGGGAACGCAATGCCCCGGAGCAAATCCGCTGGGGGCAGACTGACCCGCATGCGCCTCCCGCTCCTCCGCTCCCTCCCCCGGCCCCGCAGCCTGGCCGGACAGCTCTTCGCCATGCAGGTCGTCCTGGTGGCCGTCGTCGTGGCGGGCTGCGCGGTCTTCGCCTACCTCTCCGACCTCGACCAGGCCGAGGAGACCGCGCGCCGCCAGTCGCGGGCGACGGCGACGGCGGTGGCCGGCTCGCCCTCGGTGGTGGCGGCGGCCCGCTCGGCGAACCCCTCCGCGCTGCTCCAGCCGTACGCGGAGGAGCTGCGGCGGCGGGCCGACGTGGCCTTCGTGGTGGTCATGGCGCCGGACGGGACCCGGTGGACGCACCCCGAGCCGGAGCAGATAGGCCGCCACTACCTGGGGCACATCGAGCAGGCGGCGCGCGGCGAGACCCTCTCCGAGACCCATCGGGGCACCCTCGGCCCCTCGGTGCGGACGATCACCCCGGTCCTCGACGGCGGGCGGGTGGTGGCGCTGGTCAGCGCGGGCATCACGATCGAGCGGATCAGCGAGCAGGTACGGGAGCAGATGGCGGCGCTGCTCGGGACGGCGGGCGCGGCGCTCGCGCTCGGCGGCGCGGGCACGTACGTGATCAACGCGCGGCTGCGGCGGCACACCCACGGCATGAACGCCGCCGAGCTGAGCCGGATGCACGACTACCACGAGGCCGCGCTGCACGCGGTGCGGGAGGGGCTGGTGATGCTCGACGGGCGGCGGCGGATCGCGCTGATCAACGACGGGGCGCGGGAGCTGCTGGGCCTGGACGAGGGGGTGGTGGGCCGGCCGGCGGCGGAGCTGGGGCTGCCCGCGCCGCTGACCGGGGCGCTGCTGTCCTCGGAGCCCCGGGTGGACGAGACGCACCTGACGGCGGACCGGCTCCTCGTCGTCAACACCCGGCCGGTGGTGGGCGGGGAGCGGCGGGGCACCGTCGTCACCCTCCGGGACCGGACCGAACTCCAGTCGCTGTCGGGCGAGTTGGATTCGCAGCGGGGGTTCACGGAGGCGCTGCGCTCGCAGGCCCACGAGGCGGCGAACCGGCTGCACACGGTGGTGTCGCTGATCGAACTGGGCCGGGTGGACGAGGCGGTGGAGTTCGCGACGGCCGAACTGGAGCTGGCGCAGGCGCTGACCGACCGGGTGGTGGACGCGGTCGGCGAACCGGTCCTGGCCGCCCTGCTGCTGGGCAAGGCCGCGCAGGCCAACGAGCGGGGGGTGGAGCTGGTGCTCACCGAGGACAGCCGGATCGACGACGGGCTGCTGCCGCCCTCGCTGCCGGCCCGGGACCTGGTGACCGTGCTGGGCAATCTGGTGGACAACGCGGTGGAGGCGGCCGGCGGCACCCCGCAGGCGCGGGTCACGGTCACCGTCGCGGCCCGCGCGGGCGACGGGGAGCTGCTGCTGCGGGTCGACGACAGCGGTCCCGGGGTGCGGCCCGCCGACCGGGACGCGGTCCTCGGGCGCGGCTGGTCGACCCGGGGTCCCGGCCGGGGCCTCGGCCTCGCCCTGGTGCGGCAGGCCGTCGCCCGCGCCGACGGGACCCTGGCGGTGGACGGGGCGCCGGGCGGCGGCGCCCGCTTCACGGTCCGGGTGCCGCTGGCCCGTACCCCGGCGGGGGGTGCGGTGTGAGCGGGGTCCAGGAGATCCGGGTGCTGGTCGTCGAGGACGATCCGGTGGCCGCCGACGCGCACGCGCTGTACGCGGGGCGGGTGGAGGGCTTCCGGGTGGTGGGGACGGCGCACTCGCGGGCGGCGGCGGTGCGGCTGCTCGACCGGGTGCCCGTCGACCTGATCCTGCTCGACCTCTACCTGCCGGACGGGCACGGGCTCGCGCTGCTGCGGGCGCTGCGGGCGGCGGGGCACGCGGCGGACGTGATCGCGGTGACCTCGGCGCGCGATCTGGCGGTGGTCCGCGAGGGGGTGTCGCTCGGGGTGGTGCAGTACGTGCTCAAGCCCTTCGCCTTCGCCACGCTGCGGGACCGGCTGGTGCGGTACGCCGAGTTCCGGGGCGCGGCCGGGGAGGCGTCGGGGCAGGACGAGGTGGACCGGGCGCTGGCCGCGCTGCGGGTGCCGCGCCCGGCGGCGCTGCCGAAGGGGCTGAGCGGGCCGACGCTGGAGGCGGTCACCCGGGCGCTGCGGGAGGAGCCGGCAGGGCTGACGGCCGCCGAGGCGGGCGCGGTGGTGGGCATCTCGCGGATCACCGCCCGCCGCTACCTGGAGCACCTGGTGACGGAGGGCCGGGCGGTACGGGCTCCGCAGTACGGGCAGATCGGCCGGCCCGAGCTCCAGTACCGCTGGCGCGGGGCCCGCTAGGCCCTGTCCCGCGAAGATCCGCCGGACCGGGCCTGGACCCGGTCCGGCGGATCTTCGCGGATCGGTCCTCGGCGTCCGCTGAGCCCCCCGGAACGGGGTTTTCCGCTCACCGGACGTCACGTCCCGATTACCGGCCGGTTCCCCCGTTCCTCCAGACCGTGACGTCGTACGAACGCACCGTAGCCAGATCCGGGGGCGCGCCTCTACCGTGACGGGGTGCACCACCCTTCTCCCCCCTTCGACGCCTCGGCCGCGCGCCGCCTGCGCCAGGGCCTCGGCATGGCTCCGGGCCATGTCGCGTACGGCCTGCGGGCCCAGTACGGCCTGTCCGTGACCCCCGAGACCGTCGCCGCCTGGGAGCGGGGCACCGTCGTGCCGGACGCGCGGGAGCTGACCGCGCTCGCGGGGGTGCTGTGGTGCGGGCCCGCCGATCTGATCGCGGCCGCCTCCTCGCTGCGCGAGCACCGGCTGGCGCGCGGCCTGTCGGCGGAGGAGCTGGCCCGCCGGGTGGGCCTGGGGGCCTCCGCGTACCAGCGCATGGAGGACGAGGGGAGCTGGCGCGGCACCGAGCGGCAGACGGCGGCGCTCGCCGAGGCGCTGGGCCTGGGGCCGCGCGCGCTGGTCACGGCGACGGGCGGCGACGAGCGGCTGGCGGAGCTGCTGCGCGACGCGGCGACGACCCGCTGGCAGGCGTACGTGAAGCCGGCCGTGCGGCTGCTGCCGCTGCCCCGGCGGGTGGTGGAGCCCGCCCTGGCGCACCTGCACGCGGAGTACCACGCGCGGATGGCGGCGACGAGCAGCTGGGGCGCGTCCGGCGGCGACGGCGACGAGGGCCGGGCCTATCTGGACGCGGTGAACGACCACTTCTGGGCGGCGGTCGGCCTGTAGGCCCGCCGTCCGGATCGGGATCCGGGTCCCGGGTCCCGGGAAAGACGTGACGGAGGTCCCGCCGGGCGGGACCTCCGTCGTCGTGCCGCGTGCGCGGGGCGCCGGTCAGAAGACCGACTCGGCCTCGCGCATCCGGTCCTCCGGGACCGTCTTGAGCCGGGTGACCGCCTCGGCCAGCGGGACCATCCTCACGTCGGTGCCGCGCAGCGCGGTCATGTTGCCGAACTCGCCCCGGTGCACGGCCTCCACGGCGTGCCAGCCGAAGCGGGTGGCGAGGACGCGGTCGTACGCGGTCGGGGTGCCGCCGCGCTGGACGTGGCCGAGGATGACCGGGCGGGCCTCCTTGCCGAGCCGCCGCTCCAGCTCGTACGCGAGGGCGGTGCCGATGCCCTGGAAGCGTTCGTGGCCGAACTGGTCGATCTCGCCCTTGCCGTAGTCCATGCTGCCCTCGGCCGGGTGGGCGCCCTCGGCGACGCAGATGACGGCGAACTTCTTGCCCCGGGAGAACCGCTCCTCGACCATCTTGACCAGGTCGGCCGGGTCGAAGGGCCGCTCGGGCAGGCAGATGCCGTGGGCGCCGCCGGCCATGCCGGACTCCAGGGCGATCCAGCCGGCGTGACGGCCCATCACCTCGACGACCATGACCCGCTGGTGGGACTCGGCGGTGGTCTTGAGCCGGTCCATCGCCTCGGTGGCGACGCCGACGGCGGTGTCGAAGCCGAAGGTGCGGTCCGTGGAGGAGATGTCGTTGTCGATGGTCTTGGGGACGCCGACGACCGGGACGCCCGCGTCGGAGAGCATCCGGGCGGCCGTCAGGGTGCCCTCGCCGCCGATCGGGATGAGGGCGTCGAAGCCGCTCTTCTCCACCAGCGCCTTGGCGTTGTCGCAGGCCGCGGCGAAGCGGGCGCGCTCCAGGCGGGAGGAGCCGAGGATGGTGCCGCCGCGGGCGAGGATGCCGCTGACGGCGTTCAGGTCGAGGGTGCGGTAGCGGCCGTCGAGGAGTCCGGCGTAGCCGTCCTCGAAGCCGATGACCTCGTCCCCGTAGTTGGTCACGGCCCGGTGGACGATCGACCGGATCACGGCGTTCAGGCCGGGGCAGTCGCCGCCCGCGGTGAGGACTCCGATGCGCATCGTGCTGTGTCTCCTGCTCGGTCGCGGTCCTGTGAGCGCTTCCGATTCTCACACGGCGGGCGCGGCGGCGGCGGCCCGCGCTGCTCCGGCCGGGCCGGGAACGGGGCCGTACGGGGGTCTTTCGTCCCTCGGGAAGGGACCTTCGCACAGCGGGCGACCTAGCCAGGTGCGGAGGTATTGTCAAGGGGATGTCGTCGCCCGGTCGGTGCTTCTTCCGTGCCGCGGGTTGACGCCCGGTCGGGCCGGCGCCCCCGGGCGGCACGCCCGGCACGGGACGGCGCCCGGCGGGGACGACGCCCCGGCGGGTCCGCCCGGCGGGGCGCGAGGCAGGACGAGGGCCGGGTCCGCGGCGGCGGGCCGGGCCCTCGCGCGGGACGGCCCGGCCGCCGGGCGGGCCCCTTCCGCAGGACCTTCAGGGCTTTTCCGCAGGACTGGACAGGAGACCACGGCGTGACGCGCAGCGTGTACGTGACCGGGATCGACCGCGGGGACGGCCGCCAGGTCGTCGAGCTGGGAGTCATGGAGCTCCTCACCCGCCAGGTGGACCGGGTCGGGGTGTTCCGGCCGCTGGTGCACGACGGCCCCGACCGCCTCTTCGACCTGCTGCGCTCCCGCTACCGGCTGACCCAGGACCCCTCGACGGTCTACGGCATGGACTACCACGAGGCGTCCGCCCTCCAGGCCGAGCAGGGCACCGGCGAGCTCCTCTCCCGGCTGGTCGACCGCTTCCACGCGGTGGCCCGGGAGTACGAGGTCGTCCTCGTCCTGGGCACCGACTTCTCCGCCACCCAGCTCCCCGACGAACTGGCGCTCAACGCCCGGCTGGCCAACGAGTTCGGCGCCTCCGTCATCCCGGTCGTCGGCGGCAAGGGCCAGTCGGCCGAGTCCGTCCGCTCCGAGGCCCGCAACGCCTTCCGCGCCTACGACGGCCTCGGCTGCGACGTGCTCGCCATGGTCGTCAACCGGGTCGCGGCCGAGGACCGCGAGGCCATCGCCGACCGGCTGGCCGCCCGCCTCCCGGTGCCCTGCTACGTCCTGCCGGACGAGCCCGCGCTCGCCGCGCCCACCGTCGCCCAGATCACCCACGCCCTCGGCGCCCGGATCGTCCTCGGCGACGACGCCGGCCTCGCCCGCGACGCCCTGGACTTCGTCTTCGGCGGCGCGATGCTGCCGACCTTCCTCAAGGCCCTGACCCCGGGCTGTCTGGTCGTCACCCCCGGCGACCGGGCCGACCTGGTGGTCGGCGCGCTCGCCGCCCACTCGGCCGGTACGCCCCCGATCGCGGGCGTCCTGCTCACCCTGGACGAGCGGCCCGGCCCGGAGATCCTCGCCCTGGCGTCCCGGCTGGCCCCCGGCACCCCGGTGATCTCCGTGGCGGGCAACAGCTTCCCGACCGCGGGAGAGCTCTTCGCCCTGGAGGGCAAGCTGAACGCGGCCACCCCCCGCAAGGCGGAGACCGCCCTCGGCCTCTTCGAGCGGCACGTGGACACCGCCGACCTGCTGAAGCGGATCTCGGTGGCGCCCAGCGGCCGGGTCACCCCGATGATGTTCGAGCACGAACTGCTGGAGCAGGCCCGCGCCGACCGGCGCCGGGTCGTCCTGCCGGAGGGCGCCGAGGAGCGGGTGCTGCGCGCCGCCGACGTGCTGATCCGCCGCGACGTCTGCGACCTCACCCTGCTGGGCGACGTCGAGGCCATCCGCAAGAAGGCCGCCGACCTGAGCGTGGACCTGCGCGGGACGCGGCTGATCGACCCGCGGACCTCGGAGCTGCGGGACTCCTTCGCCGAGAAGTACGCGGCGCTGCGCGCCCACAAGGGCGTCACGGTGGAGCTGGCGTACGACGTGGTGGCGGACGTGAACTACTTCGGCACCCTGATGGTCGAGGAGGGGCTGGCCGACGGCATGGTCTCCGGCTCGGTGCACTCCACCGCCGCGACCATCCGCCCGGCCTTCGAGATCATCAAGACGGAGACAGCCGCGCGCAGCGCGTCAGGCAGGGTGGCGGCGGGCGACGGGAGGACCAAGCCGGACGCGTCGATCGTCTCCTCGGTCTTCTTCATGTGCCTGGCCGACAAGGTCCTGGTCTACGGCGACTGCGCGGTCAACCCGGACCCGGACGCCGAACAGCTCGCGGACATCGCCGTGCAGTCGGCGGCCACCGCGGCCCGCTTCGGCGTCGAACCGCGGATCGCGATGCTCTCGTACTCGACGGGCACCTCCGGTTCGGGCGCCGACGTGGACAAGGTCCGCGAGGCGACGAAGCTGGTCCGCGCGGCCCACCCGGAGCTGCGGATCGAGGGGCCGATCCAGTACGACGCGGCCGTGGAGCCGTCCGTGGCGGCGACGAAGCTGCCGGACTCGGAGGTGGCCGGCCGGGCCACCGTGCTGATCTTCCCGGACCTCAACACCGGCAACAACACCTACAAGGCGGTGCAGCGTTCGGCCGGCGCCGTCGCCGTCGGCCCGGTCCTCCAGGGACTGCGCAAGCCGGTCAACGACCTGTCGCGCGGCGCCCTGGTCAGCGACATCGTCAACACGGTCGCCATCACCGCGATCCAGTCCCAGGTCCCCGCCGGGGCCGCCGACGCCCAGGAGCCCACCGCATGAGCACCGCCCCGACGCCGGCCCCCGCCCGGGTCCTCGTCCTCAACTCCGGCTCCTCGTCGGTGAAGTACCAGCTCCTCGACATGCGCGGCGGCGAGCGGCTCGCCCAGGGGCTGGTCGAGCGGATCGGCGAGGAGACCTCCCGGCTGGCGCACACCCCGCTGCTCGGCGGCGGTTCCGCGCCGCGCGAGCGGACCGGCCCGATCCCCGACCACGCGGCGGCGCTGAAGGCGG
Organism: Streptomyces termitum; assembly: GCF_014650175.1. Classification (GTDB taxonomy): domain Bacteria; phylum Actinomycetota; class Actinomycetes; order Streptomycetales; family Streptomycetaceae; genus Streptomyces; species Streptomyces termitum. Next base: position 420,718 of record NZ_BMUL01000003.1, on the reverse strand, counting down.
TCGCCGAGGAGCTGGCGGCGGACGGGCTCGGCCTGGACTCCCCCGAACTGGCCGCGATCGGCCACCGGGTGGTCCACGGCGGGCTGCGGTTCACCGAGCCGACCGTCATCGACGACGCGGTGATCGCCGAGATCGAGCGGCTGGTGCCGGTGGCGCCGCTGCACAACCCGGCCAACCTGCTGGGCATCCGCACCGCCATGGCGATGCGCCCCGACCTGCCGCAGGTCGCCGTCTTCGACACCGCCTTCCACACCACGATGCCGGAGTCGGCGGCCCGGTACGCGATCGACGTGGAGACCGCCGACGCGCACCGCATCCGCCGGTACGGCTTCCACGGCACCTCGCACGCGTACGTGTCCCGGGCGACGGCGCGGCTGCTCGGCAAGGAGCCCGAGGAGGTGAACGTGATCGTGCTGCACCTGGGCAACGGCGCCTCCGCCTCGGCGGTGCGCGGCGGCCGGTGCGTCGACACCTCCATGGGGCTGACCCCGCTGGAGGGCCTGGTCATGGGCACCCGCTCGGGCGACGTCGACCCGGCGGTCACCTTCCATCTGAAGCGGGTGGCGGGCATGTCGGCCGACGAGATCGACGTGCTGCTCAACCAGCGGTCGGGGCTGGTCGGGCTCTGCGGCGACAACGACATGCGCGAGATCCAGCGGCGGATCGAGGCGGGCGACGAGCGGGCCGCGCTCGCCTTCGACATCTACGTCCACCGTCTGAAGAAGTACATCGGCGCCTACTACGCGGTGCTCGGCCGGGTGGACGCGGTCGCCTTCACGGCGGGGGTCGGCGAGAACGCCGCCGCGGTGCGGGCGGCCGCCGTCGCCGGCCTGGAGGAGCTGGGGCTCGCGGTGGACGCCGGGCTCAACGCGGAGCGGTCCCGCGAACCCCGGCTGATCTCCCCGGCGTACGCCCGGGTCGCGGTCGCCGTGGTGCCCACCGACGAGGAGCTGGAGATCGCCCGCCAGACCTTCGCCCTGACGCGTGGACAGGTGAACGACTGAGCGGCCCCCCGCCCATTTGTACTTTCCGCCAGCCGGAATATTCCGCAGCGAAACAAACCGATAGGATCCGCCTCATGCGCCGTTCCAAAATCGTCTGCACGCTGGGCCCCGCCGTCGACTCGTACGAGCAGCTGAAGGCTCTCATCGAGGCCGGCATGAACGTGGCCCGATTCAACATGAGCCACGGGAGCCAGGCAGAGCACCAGGGCCGGTACGACCGTCTCCGCAGGGCCGCCGCCGACACCGGCCGCGCCGTCGGCGTGCTGGCCGACCTCCAGGGCCCCAAGATCCGGCTGGAGACCTTCGCCGAGGGCCCCGTCGAGCTGGTGCGCGGTGACGAGTTCACCATCACCACCGAGGACGTCCCCGGCGACAAGTCCATCTGCGGCACCACCTACAAGGGTCTCCCGGGCGACGTGTCCAAGGGCGACCAGGTCCTCATCAACGACGGCAACGTCGAGCTGCGGGTCGTCGAGGTCGAGGGCCCCCGGGTCAAGACCGTCGTCATCGAGGGCGGCGTCATCTCCGACCACAAGGGCATCAACCTGCCCGGCGCGGCGGTCAACGTCCCGGCCCTGTCCGAGAAGGACGTCGAGGACCTCCGCTTCGCCCTCCGCATGGGCTGCGACATGGTCGCCCTCTCCTTCGTGCGCGACGCCGCCGACGTCAAGGACGTCCACAAGGTGATGGACGAGGAGGGCCGCCGGGTCCCCGTCATCGCCAAGGTCGAGAAGCCGCAGGCCGTGGAGAACATGGCCGAGGTCGTCGCCGCCTTCGACGCCGTCATGGTGGCCCGCGGCGACCTCGCCGTCGAGTACCCGCTGGAGCGGGTCCCGATGGTGCAGAAGCGCCTCGTCGAGATGTGCCGCCGCAACGCCAAGCCGGTCATCGTCGCCACCCAGATGATGGAGTCGATGATCACCAACTCTCGGCCGACCCGCGCCGAGGCGAGCGACGTCGCCAACGCCATCCTGGACGGCGCGGACGCGGTCATGCTCTCCGCCGAGTCCTCGGTCGGCGCCTACCCGATCGAGACCGTGAAGACGATGTCGAAGATCGTCGCCGCGGCCGAGGAGGAGCTGCTCGCCAAGGGCCTCCAGCCGCTCGTCCCGGGCAAGAAGCCGCGCACCCAGGGCGGTTCCGTCGCCCGCGCCGCCTGCGAGATCGCCGACTTCCTCGGCGGCCAGGCGCTGGTCGCCTTCACCCAGTCCGGCGACACCGCCCGCCGCCTCTCCCGCTACCGGGCGCAGCAGCCGATCCTGGCCTTCACCACCGACGAGAACACCCGCAACCAGCTCACCCTGAGCTGGGGCGTCGAGTCCTTCGTCGTCCCGCACGTGGACAACACCGACGCCATGGTGGACCTGGTCGACGCCGAACTGCTGAAGCTCCAGCGGTACAACGCGGGCGACACCATGGTCATCACCGCCGGCTCGCCCCCCGGCGTCCCCGGCACCACCAACATGGTCCGCGTCCACCACCTGGGCGGCGGCGAGCGCGACTGACCCCCGGTCCGCGACCGTACGACGCCGGAGCCCCCGTCCTTCCGGAAGGACGGGGGCTCCGGCGTACGAGGACCGGCCGCGGCGGGGCCGGGATCAGCCGGGCTCGATGGTGTTGCGCAGACCGGGCACCTTGAGGGTGCCGCCGAACTGGCCGGCCTGCTTCAGGTGCACGCCGGTGAAGAACAGCTCGGGGATGGTCAGCGGCGGCGGCGACGCGGGGCTGAAGGTGATCGGGATGATCCCGAGCAGGTTGCCCTTCAGCTCCTCCGTGTACATGGTCACCGTGCCGCCGGTGATGGTCGACTCCTCGCCCTTGTTCGAGCGGACGTGGCCGACCAGTCCCGGCGAGTGCTCCGTGATCTGGTGCAGGTCGCGGATCTTCACCCCGGTCGCGGTGAACTTCAGCGCCTTCTTGACCGTGCCGTTGCTGGTCCGCACCTCGACGATGCCGTGGTACTTGAGGCCGCTCAGGGTGAGCTTGGTGCTCTCCAGGAGCCAGGGGGCGTCCGGCAGCAGCGGGATGCCCTGCTCCACCTCGGCGGCGGCGAGCGCCGCCGGGTCCGGGACGGGGCACGGGAAGCGGGGCTTGGCGCCGTCGGGTATGTCGGCGTCCGGCCTGGCGTCCAGGCCCTTGGCGTCCTCGGGCAGCTCCTCGACCTCCACCCCGGCCTCGGCGGCGGCCTTCTCGATCGCCGCCTTGGTCTCCTCGGCGGCGGGCGAGAGGTCCCGGGCCGTCTTCCCGGCCGTCTTCCGCCCGGCGGCCGGTGCCTCGTCCGCGGGCGTCTTCGCCGGGGCGGACGGGGTCGCGGACGCGGACGGCGTGGCGGAGGGCGACGGCGTGGCGGACGGGGTCGCCGCCGGGGCCTTCTTCGGGGCCAGGCCGTCGAAGAAGTCCTTGAGGGCGTCGCCGACGCCCAGCGGGTCGAGCGGGTTCACCGACTTCGTCGGCGTGGGCGTGGCGGTGGGGGCGGCGGTGGCCGAGGGGGTGGCCGTCGGCGCCGCCTTCCGGGCCGCGAGTCCCCGGGCACCGCCGCCGGCCGTCGCCTCCGGGGAGGCGGACGCGGTGGGCGTGGCGGTGGCGGACGGGGTCGCCGTCGGTCCGGCGGTCCCGGTCGGGTCCGGCTTCGCGGTCTCGGTGGCCTTCGCGGTGGGCGTGGCCGTCGTCTCCTCCGCGAGCGGCTCGTCGGAGCGCGTCACACAGGGGCCGGGGGCGAAGGGGACGTCCTTCTCGTCGGCCAGGGCGGGACTGGGCGCGAGGCCCATGCCCACGAAGACCGCGGTCGGCATGGCGGCCAGCGCCATCGCCTTGCCCGCGGGGCCCTGGATCCTGTTCAGCAGCGTCTTGCGAGGGGCCGCGTGGCGCGGTCCGCTCCTCGCGAGGCCCGGCTGGGTCTCGTCACCCCGCACTGTTCCTCCCGCCCTTGGCGTCGATCGTCGTCTCGGTGCCGATCCCGTACGCGCCCTGCGCGGGGATCTCCGGCCCTCCGTCGTGCTCCGCCTCCGCCGCCGGCACGGGCCGGGTCTCCCCGGTCGCGTCGGCCTCCCCGGTCTCCGCCGTCCCGCCGGTCCCCGCGGCCTCCTCCGTCTCCTCCGTCTCCTCGACGGGGGGCGCGGGCGCCCAGGACGCCGACATGGCGCCGCCGACGAGGGCGAGGAGGAACCCGATGACCAGGCCGCCGAAGTTCGACACGGGGATGGACACCAGGGCCAGGACGATCGAGGCGACGCCCGCGAAGACCCGGACGACGGGCTGGAACCACATCGTCAGACCGAGGGTGATGAGCAGGACGCCGATGATCAGCGCTCCCGCCCCGGCGGTGGTCGCCATGGCGAGGGTGACGTTGCCGAGCCGCATGTCCCCGTACGGGAGGTAGGCGATCGGCACGCCGCCCAGCATGGTGAACAGTCCCGCCCAGAAGGGCCTGGTCTGCCGCCAGACCTTGAACCGGTTCTCCTTCTTGGGGACTTCGCGGGAGGCAAGGGTCTCGGCGCTCATGGAAACAGCTCCCTGGAAGCGGTGGTGCTGAGAAAAAGGTGAAGACACCGGGGCCCGGCCCCGGGTGCGGGTGCGGGCCGCCGCGACGGCCCGCACCCTGGAGGACCGGCAGGTCCTAGAAGCACTCCGCCGAGGTGCCCCGGTGCAGGGACAGGCTCAGGTTGGGGAGCTTGAAGGTCGCGGCGGTGGTGGCCCACGCCTTCTGCTGGACGTTGTTGAGCTGGGCCTTCTCGGCGCGCTGGGCGAAGCCGCCCGCCTTGGCGACGGTTCCCGGCTGGATGCCCGGACGGCCCTCCATGGGCTTGCCGTCGGGGCCGAGCTGGGCGGAGCCCGCCGCGACGCCGATGTCGATGTTCTTGAACTCGGCGTCGGCCTTCAGGTCGGAGACGTCGAGGTACAGGCCCTCGGCGTACACCGGCTTGCCGGCCTCGGTGCCCGCGTTCAGCTGGAGGGTGACGTCACCGATGAGCGGGATCTTCGGCGTGACGACCGACTGGCACATCTTGGTGATCCAGGCCTTGTTGAAGCCGGACACCGCGACGGGGGCGCCGAACGGCTTGTCGTCCAGGGTCGTGCCCTGGGCGACGCTGCCGTACTGGACGAAGCCCTCACCGGTGAGGCTTTCGGCCCGGACCTTGAACTCCTGGCCGGAGATGCTGAACGACGCGGCGAGCGCGCCCTGCGCCAGGCCGACGCCGATCGCGGCCGTGGCGGCCACGCTCGGGACCATGACGACGGCGAACCGCTTCCATCTGGTCCCGCCACGAACCTGGGACTTCATGAGAATCCTCCTTCTCGGACGTACATCTCCAAAAAGGGCCCGGGGCCCGTCCTGGGATGGGAGAAGAGCTACGTCCTCGGGAAGGAGAGCGCCGGGGCGTCGGAAGGCGCGGACGCGCGTCCCGATCACCGGCGATCACCCCCGAGCGACAACCATGTGCCGCGCGTGCGCACGGCCCGGTGGACAGGTCCTGCCCGGTGGGAGCAGGAACCCCCCTGTCCGTGACCGGCGGCCTGTGGCGCCGGTCCGCCCGGTGGGGACCCTCGCCGCCGTCCCGGGTGGGGCGTGCGGTTCGGACCGAGCGTGGCCGATCGTGGTCCATTCCCGGCGCCCGCACAAGGGGTTCATTACTCACTAGTAACGGACGCGTGACCATGCCATGGCGTGATGCCGCCACTCGGGTACGCAGGGTGGGGGTGTGTGGTGCGGAAAATCCGCATAAGAAATGTCGAACCCGGACAGAACCACGAGTTCGATTTACTGGAAGTAACAGCGGCCGCGTTTATCAAGATTTGGTAAAGCGCGGCCGCCACTTGTCACCGTGTCGCCAAATCGCCAGGGGCTCCGGGGCCCCGGACGCTCACTCAGAACAGCACGCGCGCCAGCGCCTGCCGGGCCGCGGTCACCCGCGGGTCGTCCGGACCGATCACCTCGAACAGCTCCAGGAGCCGGACGCGCGCCGCGTCCCGGTCCTCGCCGAAGGTGCGGCGCACGGTCTCCACGAGCCGCCCGAAGGCGTCCTGCACGTGACCGCCCACCAGATCGAGGTCGGCGGCGGCGATCTGCGCGGCGACGTCGGCCGGATCGTCCGCCGCGTTCTTCCGGACCGTCTGCGGGTCCTGGCCCTGCACCCGGCTGAGGAGCTCGGCCTGGGCGAGGCCCAGCTTCGCCTCGGGGTGCTGCGGGTCGTCCGCGAGCACGTTCTTGTACGCCTGCACCGCACCGGCCAGGTCACCCGCGTCCAGCGCGGACATGGCCGCTTCGAGGAGGGCGTCGTACGGACCGGCCGGGAGGTCGGCGGGACCGGCGGCGCCCTCGGCGTCCGCGTCCACGACGATCCCGGTGAGGCCGAAGCGCTCCTCGCCGACCTGGATGAGCTGGTCCAGCGTCTGCCGGATCTGGGCCTCCGGCACCGCGCCCTGGAAGAGGGGCAGCGCCTGGCCGGCGACGACCGCGAAAACGGCCGGAATTCCCTGGATGCCGAACTGCTGCATCAGCATCTGGTTGGCGTCGACGTCGATCTTCGCGAGGAGGAAGCGGCCGTTGTACTCGACGGCCAGCCGCTCCAGGAGCGGGCCGAGCTGCTTGCAGGGCTCGCACCACTCGGCCCAGAAGTCGAGGACGACCGGGACCTCGGCGGAGCGCTGGAGCACGTCGCTCTCGAAGCCCGCCTCGTCGACGTCGATCACGAGGGCGGAGGGCGGCACCGCCGCGGGGCCGCCGTGCCGGGCGGCCTCGGCGCGCGCCTGCTCCGCCTTGGTCTTGGCCTCTCCGGCCGCCTTCACCGCGGCGAGGTCGACGACGCCGCTCATGGACATGTTTCGGGGCTGCATGAGTACATCCTCCCCCCTCCGCGCGCGGATGCCGAAAGCCGTGGCCGAACAGCGCCCTCCCCCGAGGGCGCTCCTGGTGTGCGCCGGGTCCCCACCCGGTGCGATGGTTGTCGCTCAGGCCGCTCTGAGAAGCCTTTCGCTACGGGTCGTAGCGTAATGGCCCGGACCCGGCCGGGGGGAGCCCCCTACGGTGAACTGCCTCACATCGCGCACCCCTGGCGCCTTACTTACCGGCGGGTATGGTCGTCGTCCATGCGCAGCCGCACCACCCCCGACACCCCCCGCACCGGTCGCCCCCGCTCCGCCGAGGCCGACGAGGCCATCCTGGAGGCGACCCGCGCGGCCCTGGTGGAACTGGGCTGGTCGAAGCTCACCATGGGCGACGTCGCCACCCGCGCCGGAGTCGCCAAGACCACCCTGTACCGCCGCTGGGCCAACAAGAACGAGCTGGTCGTCGACGCCGTCGCGGTCCTCTTCGACCAGCTCGAACTGCCCGATCTGGGCTCCCTCCAGGCCGACATCGAGCATGTCGTCCTCCAGTTCGCGGGCCTCCTCGAACGCCCCGAGACCAAGACCGCGCTGATGGCCGTGGTCGCCGAGTCCACCCGGGACGCCCCGCTGCGCGAGCGGATCCGCGCCTCGATCGTGGACCGGCAGAAGCGGCTCGTCCTGGACGGCCGGCGGCGCGCCCAGGAGCGCGGCGAACTCCCCTCGGAGCGCGAGCCGCTGACCGCCGACGCCATCGACGACCTGATCTTCGACGTGGTCGCGGGCGCGGTGGTGCACCGGGCCCTGGTCAGCGCCGAGCCGGTCGACGCCCAGTGGGTGGCCCGCCTCTCCGCCCTCCTGGTCGGCGGCCTGGGCGCGGTGGCCGCCCTGGGCTGACGTCCGCCCGTGAAGGTGCCGGGCACGGCCGCGAAGCGGCCCGCGGCGGTGCGCGGACGCGGCGGAGGGCCGGTGCGGGACGCTTCCCGTACCAGCCCTCCCCCGTCGTGCCGCGGCCCGGCTACGCCTTGGCGGGAACCGGCTGTCCGCCGCCGATCAGCGGCTTCACCTCGGCGACCACCTTGCGCTCGACGAAGAACGCGGCGAGCGGGATGGTGCCGGAGAGCAGGATCCACACGATCTTGCCGAACGGCCAGCGGGCCTTGGAGCCCAGGTCGAAGGCGAAGACCAGGTAGATGATGTAGAGGACGCCGTGGGCCTGGGAGACCGCGAAGGTCACGTCCTCGCCGGTGTCGAAACCGTACTTGGCGACCATGCACCCGCAGAGGATCAGGAGCATGACGGCGGTCACGTACGCCATGACGCGGTAGCGGGTCAGCACGCTGGATTTCATGGCTCCGAGCGTAACCGCCCGTTCCGGCCGATCTTCGCCGGGGTCGGCCGGGGTCCGGAGGGAGTCAGAGCGGGGTCCGGGCGGGGTTCAGCCCTCGTCGAAGTCCTCCGCCGCCACCCGCAGCGGCCGGAGCATCGCGAAGATCTCGGCGCACTCCTCGGAGTCGTAGGCGCCCAGGCCGAAGTCCATCTCCATCAGGTCGCGGGTGGCCGCCTCGACCACCTCGCGGCCCTTGTCCGTGATGGAGGCGAGGGTGCCGCGCCCGTCGTTCGGGTTGGGCCGCTTGGCGACCAGGCCCGAGCGGACCAGCCGGTCGACGGTGTTCGTCACGGAGGTGGGGTGGACCATCAGCCGCTCGCCGATCTTCGACATCGGCAGCTCGCCCTCCTTGGAGAAGGTGAGCAGCACCAGCGCCTCGTACCGGGCGAAGGTCAGCCCGTACGGCTTCACGACCGCGTCCACCTCGGCGAGGAGGATCTGGTGGGCGCGCATGATCGAGGTGATCGCGGACATCGCCGGGACCGGACCCCACCGCTTCTGCCAGAGTTCGTCGGCACGGGCGATCGGGTCGAACGGGAGACTGAGCGGCTTCGGCACGCCCCGACCTTACCGACAGGTCACATGCCGGTCAGCCCTGTCTCGCCTTTCGGTCGCCAGGAGGCCGCCGACGGCGAGGACGGCGAGGGCTCCGGCGCCCGCGACGACGAGGTGGACGGGGACGAACTCGGCGGCCAGGCCCGCGGCCGCCATGCCGAGCCCCTGGACGGTCATCATCCCGGCCGTCATCAGGGTCATCGCCCGCCCGCGCCGCTCCTCGGGGACGGCCGCCACGAACCAGGCGTCGAGACCGAGGGTGTACGCGCCCGCGGCGCCGGCCAGGACGAGGGCGAGCGCGGCGAGCGCGGGCCCGGGGCGGAGCGCGTAGAGGAGGAAGGGCAGGAAGCCGGCGACGAGCAGCGGGGCGACCAGCCGGGAGCGGGTGGCGGGGCGCAGGACGGCGCCGGCGAGGAGTTCGCCCGCGACGGTGCCGACGGGCAGGGCGCACATGAGGAGGCCGAGGGCGGCGGTGGAGACGCCGAGGTCGTCGGCGTAGGGGGCGGCGAGCGCCTCGGGGGCGACGACGAAGAACGGCGGCACCCAGAACAGCAGCATCAGGGTGCGGATCCGGCGGTCGCGGAGCACGCCCCAGGTGGCGGCGAGTCCTTCGCGGCGGCCGTCGGCGGCGCGGGCGGGGCGGCGGACGGTGCCGAGGCGCAGCAGCAGGGCGGAGAGCAGGAAGGTGGCGGCGGTCAGCGCGATGGCGCCGCGGGCGGGGACGACGGTGAGGAGGACGCCGCCGACGCCGAAGCCGGCGAGGAGGGCGGTCTGGGAGACGATCCGCAGCAGCGAGCGGCCCAGGACGAAGAGGTCGCCGTCGCCGAGGACGTCGGCGAGGGTCGCGAGGCGGGTGCCCTGGAAGACGGGGGCGACGGCGGCGGCCGCGCAGCGCAGGGCGAGGAGTCCGGCGACGGGGGTGGCGGGCACCACCATCAGCCCGACGCAGGCCGCGCAGACGAGGTCGCAGACGACGAGGACCCGGCGGGGCGGGTACCGGTCGGCGAGTCCGGCGAGGAGGGTGCCGCCGAGGAGGTAGGGGAGGAAGCCGAGGGCGAAGGTGAGGGAGGAGAGGAGCGGGGAGCGGGTGAGGTCGTAGACGAGGACGGTGAGCGCGATCTCGCTGACGACGAGTCCGAGCAGCGAGCACAGGTGGGCGGCGAAGACGAAGCGGAACTCGCGCACCCGGAAGACCGCGAGGTAGCCGCCCTCCGGTGCGGGGGCCGCCTCGTCCCGGCCGCCGCCCGGGGCGGGGCCGGGCCGGGCGGGGGCGGGCGCGGACGGAGCGGGCTCGGGTCGGGAGGGCTCCGCCGCGCCGGACACGGGGGCGTCGGGGCGGGACGCGTTCGGGGCCGGGGCCGGGTCCGGGGCCGCGTTCGGGTGCGGGTTCGAGTGCGGGTGCGGGTTCGGTGTGGGGGCGGACGGTGGGGTCGGGGAGGGGGCGGGGTGCTGCGAGGGCATGGGGGGAGCTTGGGGCGGGGGGCGGTCGCGGCCCTAGACTTTCGGCTCCAGGCGAATCTTCGCGAGATCCGGTGTCAGGGGGCGGTGGCGTGCCGTACCGCTTGTCCTTCGGCGAGGCGGACGTGCTGCGCGTCCGGTTCGCCGTGTCGCCGCTGTGGGAGACGCACTCGGCCGTGCGGGTGCTGGCCCGGCCCCATCAGCAGGGCTACCACCTGCCGTGGCTGCGGCGGGTGGCCGGGGCGGCGCGCGGGCTGGACCTGGCGCCGCTGCACCTGCTGATGCCGCGCCAGGGGCATTCGCCGGACTTCCTGTTCCCGCCGCCGCTGGGGCCGGCCGGCACGTTCGAGGAGGAGATCGCGGCCGTGCGGGCGGCGGACCCGGTGGTGGCGGGCGCGGACATGGCGCGGGCGCTGGCCTGCACTCCGGGGGCGGCGAGGAGCGCGGCGGGGCGGGCGGTGCTGGCGGATCCGGCGGCGGCGGTGGCCCGGCTGGCGGCGCTGCTCGAAGCGGCGTGGGAGGCGCTGGTGGAGCCGGAGTGGCCGCGGCTGCGGGCGCTGCTGGAGGCGGACGTGGCGTACCACTCGCGCCGGCTGGCGGAGGGCGGGCTGGAGCGGCTGCTGGCGGAGCTGCACCCGTCGTTCTCGTGGGACGCGGCGGCCACGACGCTGAGCGTGACGTCGTACCGGGGCGAGCACGTGCGGGCGCTGGGCGGGCAGGGGCTGGTGCTGCTGCCGTCGGTGTTCATCTGGCCGGAGGTGGTGAGCGGTTTCGATCCGCCGTGGCAGCCGACGGTGGCGTATCCGGTGCGCGGCATCGGCGGGCTGTGGACGGAGGCGCGGGGGCGGACGCCGGAGGTGCTGGGGCGGCTGCTCGGTCCGGTGCGGGCGGAGGTGCTGTGCGCGCTGGCGGAGCCGATGGGCACGTCGGCGCTGGCGCACCGGCTGGGGCGGGCGCCGTCGACGGTGTCGGCGCACCTGTCGGTGCTGCGGGAGGCGGGGCTGCTGACCTCGCGGCGGTACGGCCACCAGGTGCTGTACGAGCGGACGCCGCTGGGGATCGCGGTGTCGCAGCCCGACGTGGGCTGACCGCCATGTCACGATGAGTCAGGTTCGTCACGTTCCGTCGTGGGCGGGCGAGCGCCCGTACTCCCCGTGTTGCCGACCCTGGGGGCCGGATGTCCCGCCGTACCACCGTCACCGCCGCCGCCCTCGCGGCCGTCCTGCTGCTGGCCGGCGCCGGCTGTTCCGCCGAGGAGCCCGCCCCGTCGCCGGTGGGGCCGCCCGCCGCGTCGGGGGGCGTGCCGCCGGGGCCGACCGGGGGGTCGCCGTTCTGGGTCGATCCGCAGAGCGACGCGGCGCGGCAGGTGCGCCGGTACGAGTCGGAGGGCCGGGCGGAGGACGCCCGGGTGCTGCGGCGGATCGCGGACCAGCCGGTGGCGGACTGGCCGGCGGGCGACGACCCGGTGCCGGAGATCCGGCGGGCGGTGGCGGGCGCGGCGGCGGAGAAGCGGACGGCGGTCTTCGTGGCGTACAACATCCCGCACCGCGACTGCGGGATGTACTCGGCGGGCGGGGCGCACGACGGGCAGGCGTACCGGGCGTGGGTGGACGCCTTCGCGTCGGCGCTCGGGGACGCGAAGGCGGTGGTGGTCCTGGAGCCGGACGCGGTGCCGCACGTGGTGGACGGCTGCACGCCGGAGCAGTACCACGGGGAGCGGCTCCAGCTCCTGTCGGAGGCGATCGAGCGGCTGAAGCGGCAGCCGGGGACGCGGGTCTACCTGGACGCGGGGAACCCGGCGTGGATCGACGATCCGGGGAAGCTGGTGGAGCCGCTGCGGCGGGCGGGGATCGCCCGCGCGGACGGCTTCTCGCTGAACGTGTCGAACTTCCAGACGAACGCGGCGGTGCGGGACTTCGGGGCGACGCTGTCGGGGCTGCTGGACGGGATGCACTTCACGATCGACACGAGCAGGAACGGCGCGGGCCCCCTCCCGGGGGACCGGGCGGAGGCCTGGTGCAATCCCCCGGGCCGGTCGCTCGGCGTGCCGCCGACGGACCGGACCGGGGACGCGCTGGTGGACGCGTACCTGTGGATCAAGCGTCCGGGGGATTCGGACGGGCAGTGCCGGGGCGGTCCGGCCGCGGGGACCTGGTGGCCGGAGTACGCCCTCGGGCTGGCCCGCCGGGCCGGTTCCTGAGCGGCTTCACCCGGTCTCCGCGGCCGGCTTGCCCTTCACCTGGATCCAGGTGGCCTCGGACGGGATGCCGTCCCGGTCGGTGACGAAGAGCATGTACCAGCCGGGCGGGACGAGGCTGGGGTCCTCGGGGGCGTCGACGGTGACGGTGCGGCCGTCGGCGCTCCGGGTGAGGCCCAGCGCGATCGAGCGCTGCTCGACGTCGGTGGTGTGGGTGACGGCGCTGGGGCGCATGAGGCGGGCCTTGGCGATGCGGCCGGCGTCGGGGGTGGTGAAGGTGGCGCGGCCGTTCTCGTCGAGCGCCTCGGGGCCCTTGCCGAGGGAGGGCCGGTTCGCGCCGGCCCGGTGGAGGTAGGGCGGGGTGAAGACCTCGATGCGCTGCTCGAAGGTGCCGAGCTTGGTGTTGTCCTTGTCGTCGAAGAGGGGGTCGGAGCCGAAGGTGGCGACGCGCCCGTCGGGGAGGAGCAGGGCCTCGGAGTGGTAGTTGCGGCCGACGGTGGGCTCGGCCGCCTCGGCGAAGGCGTTGGCGGCGGGGTCGTAGAACTGGGCCTTGAGGATGTCGCTGCCGCTGCGTCCGCGGTAGTCGCGGGAGCCGCCGGTGGTGAAGACGGTGTCGTCGGGGAGCAGGACGCTGCTGAGGTAGCGGGTGCCCTGCGGGAGCGGGGGGCCGTCCTTGAAGGAGGGGGTCTCCTGGCCGAGGTCGACGATGGCGGTGCGGGCGGTGGACTTGGCGGACTCGCCGACGCCGCCGCCGCCGAGGACCATGACCTTCTGGTCCTGCGCGGGCGGCAGGATCAGGGAGGCGGAGGTCTCCAGCTGGTCGGGGTCGGTGAGGCCGGGGAGCTTGGTGAAGGTGTTGCTCTTGAGGTCCCACAGGCCGGGGGCGCGGCCCTTGTCGGCGGGGCCGTAGCCGGCGTTGGAGCCGGTGTAGAGGAGCTGTCCGCCCTTGGTGAGGAAGAGGGAGGGGTAGGTGGGGAAGTAGCGGAAGGGGCCCTTGGTCCACTTCTTGGTGGCGGGGTCGTAGATCTCGTTGTCGCCGGGGACGACGTCGCCGACGTCGTTGAGGCCGGAGACGGCGAGGACCCGGCCGTCCTGGAGGCCGACGAGGGTCGGGTACCAGCGGGCGTCCTTCATGGGGGCGACGGGGACGTACTTCTCCGCCTTCGGGTCGAACTCGTAGGCCGACTTGATGCCCTGGAAGTCCTGCTTCTCGGTGGTGAGCTTCTGGGCGAGGCCGTAGACGTTGTCGGCGTCCTCGCCCTTGAGGCCGACGACCTCGTACTGGGCGGCCTCGGTGGTGAGGGCCTGCGGGCCCTCCTCGACGGCCTCGACGAAGACGCGGGCCTCGGCGGCGGTGACCTTGGTCTTCCAGGGCTTCATCTGGCCGGTCTTGAAGTACGAGATCTCGAACTCGCGCTTGGCCTTGGGGACGGTGACGTCGGTGGTGGTGACGTACTCGACGCCGGACGGGGAGCGGAAGCGGGTGCCCTTCTTGAGGGTGACGGCCTTGTCGGGGCTCTCGTTCTTGACCCGCATGCCGCCGCCGGCCTTCTTCACCCCGCCGTCGAGGACCTCGTAGCGGGCGGTGCCGCCGGCCACCAGGAGGCGGCCGTCGGGGAGCTGGCTGTGGCCGGCGCAGAAGAAGTCCTCGGGGGTGGGGATCTTCTTGAAGGTGTTCTTGACCGGGTCCCACAGGACGGTGTCGAAGGTGCCCGCGTCGAAGTTCTTCTGGTTGTTGCCGGAGCCGGCGATCAGCAGCACCTTGCCGGTGCGCAGGAGGGCGGCGTGGATGGCGTTGACGCGGGCGCCGTCGGGGACGGAGACGCCGGTCCAGGAGCCGTACTTCTTCTGGTAGTCGGGCTGGGCGATCTTGTAGGCGTGGTAGCGCTCCGAGGCGAAGGAGACGGCGGCGGGGGCGTTGAGCGCCGCGAGGACGAGGACGGCTCCGCTGCCGAGCAGGGTCTTCTTGAACTTCTTCGACGGCCGGTAGGCCATGGCTCAGTTCCCTCCGGTCGTCGTGGGGGCGGTGGTGGCGGGCGGGTGCGGCGGCAGCGGCGGGAACTGCGGCATGGGCGGTACGGTGCGCTGCTCGAAGGCGCGGCGGGCGCGGGCGAGCCGGCGGGCGCGGGTGCGGGCGCGGGCCCGGTCGCGAACGGTGCGGGCGCGCCGGTCGCGCAGGGTGGTCCAGGCCCAGACGGTGATCGGGGCGAGGGAGATGACGAGGGCGAGGACCGCCCAGGTGCGCATGGCGGCGTGGGTGTGGCCGTAGTGGACGGAGGCCGCCAGGGAGGCGACGAGCACGGCCGCCCAGTAGAGGTGGATGCGGAAGGTGAGGACGCGGTCGGGGCTGGCGGCGCCGCCCTTGGGGGTGACGACGAAGCGGCCGCGGGTGCGCAGCAGCGCCGAGCCGAGGGACTTGAGGTAGATGGGCGCGGAGAGCGCGGACATCACCATGCCGGCGAGGCCGCCGGAGCCCTCGGGTTCGTGCGGGGAGACGTTGTGGCGGCGGTTCCAGAGGTAGAGGCCGATCTGGAGGGCGACGGCGTCGCTGTAGATCATGAGCCAGACCTGGGAGGAGACCTGGGTGCCGGAGGCGCCCAGCCACAGGAAGAGGACGCAGCTGAGGATGCCGAGGAGCCAGTTGACGGCCGTCATCGGGTAGTAGACGAGCATCAGGGTGTAGTTGAGGAGGCGGCCGGGCGGCATGCTGAACGGCGCCTTCCACCACTGCTTGATGATCGTCTCGTAGGTGCCGCGGGACCAGCGGAGCTGCTGGGTGAAGAAGTCGGTCCAGGAGGCCGGGCCCTCGCCGACGGCGAGGACGTCGGGGGTGTAGACGGAGCGCCAGTGGCGGCCGGTGGCGGGGTTGCGGCGGCGGTGCAGTTCGAAGCCGGTGGCCATGTCCTCGGTGATGGAGTCGTACAGGCCGCCGATCTGCTTGAGGGCGGCGATGCGGACGACGTTGTTGGTGCCGACGAACATGGGGGCGCGGTAGCGGTTCCCGGCCCGCTGGATGAGGGCGTGGAAGAGGAACTGCTGGGACTCGGCGGCCTTGGTGACGGCGCCGGTGTAGTTGCCGTAGACCTGGGGGCCGACGACGAAGGCGGTGTCGGGGTCGCGGAAGTAGCCGAGCATGCGCTCCAGGAAGCCGGGGAGCGGCACGTGGTCGGTGTCGACCGAGGCGAAGAAGGCGTAGTCGTCGCCGTGCATGGCGAGCCAGGCGTTGTAGTTGCCGTGCTTGGTGCGGGCCTTGTGGGGGCCCTTCTTCCGGTTCCACTCGGGGACGCCGGCCCGGGTGAAGTGGTGGACGCCGAGCTCGGCGCAGAGGGCCTTGGCCTCGGGGCTGTCGCCCTCGTCGAGGAGCCAGACGTGCAGGGTGCCGTCGTGCCGGAGCCGGACGGCGGCCTCCAGGGTCGCGCGGACCATGGCGAGGGGTTCCTTGCCGGGCACGTAGGTGGTGAGGAAGGCGACCCGGGTGCCCCGCTCGGGGTACACGGGGACGGGGTCGCGGGCGATCATGGTCGCGTGGGCGATCGAGGTGACGTTCACCAGCATGAAGAGGCAGATGAGGCCGATCGACACGAGCATCACGGTGTCGTACGGCACCCGCCAGGTGTCGTCGCCCTCGCGGACGGTCCAGTGGGTGGGCCAGACCAGGTAGGCGAGGAGGACGGCGGAGAGGACGGGGGCGAGCGTCATGAGGAGGACGGCTCGTATTCGGTGCGGTTCCTTCGAGAGCAGACTCGTGTACTGCACCTTGTAGTCGGCCGTGCCCGGTTCCGTGAGGGGACCGGCGAGCCGGCTGTAGGTGTCGTAGTCGTAGCCTCCCGGCCGCACGGTGCCTCCCGCTGTCGTCGATCGGGTCGATATCCCCACAAAAGGGGAGATCTTCCGGTGTGTCGACTGGAGTGCTCCGAGTGAGGGCGTTCCACCGCCCGCGTCCACCCGATCGCCGCATCGGGTACGTGACGGCCCGTCGGGCGGCCGGGTGCGGCGGCGCGGTGGCGGCGCGGTGAAGACCGGGGAGGGCCGGGGAACGCGCGAAGCCCCCGGCGGGGGCCGGGGGCTTCGGGAAACGCCGGGACGGACGGGGTCAGGCGCCGAGGTGGCGCTCGACCGTCTCGACCTTGGAGGTGAGGCCGTCGGTGACGCCGGGGCGGACGTCGGCCTTGAGGACGAGGGAGACGCGCGGGGCGCGGGCCTCGACGGCGGCGACGGCGCGCTTCACAACGTCCATGACCTCGTCCCTCCCCCTGGGCCTAGCGGCCCGGGAGGTGCCCCCAGCCCTCGACCGAGGTGAACATGGCGTCGGTGCGGTTCGGCAGGCCGGACTCGCGGACGACGCGGACGGCGTCGGCGACGTGCTCCCCGACCTCCTCGCCCACGCCGAGCGGGGTGACGGAGAAGGCGACGATCACGCGTTCACCGTGCCCTCGCGGCGCGCGCGGGAGGCGATGACCGCGTCCTGCGCCTCGCGCTTCAGCTTCCGCTCGGCGTAGAAGCCGCCCAGCGGCAGCACCGAGAGGACGAAGTAGAGCGCGGCGGTGCCGAAGCTCCACTTGGTGCGGTTCCAGGCGTCGAGCCAGAAGAGCACGTACAGCACGAAGAGGATGCCGTGGATCGCCCCCATGACCGGCACCGCGTTGAAGTCCGTCGTCCGCTTGAGCACCGAGCAGACGAGCAGCAGCAGGAACGACACGGCCTCCGGGGCGGAGACGAGCCGGAGCCGGTGGAGGGAGGAAGCGGTCTTGATGTCCACGGAGGGAATCACCTTCGTTCGATCTTGTGAACGGATGCACAAGGGCGGGCCCGTCCATTGTGCACGCCGACTTTGCTGTCTCTTTAGCCGGGTCCCCGCTACCTTCGGCCCGTGGCTACGTTCCGACTCCAGGGCAGCAGGGTGCTCGCCGTGACGATGACCGGCGACGCCGTGAAGGCGAAGAACGGCTCGATGGTCGCCTACGACGGGCAGATGGCGTTCAAGAAGATGACCGGCGGGGGTGAGGGGCTGCGGGGGATGGTGACCCGGCGGCTGACGGGTGAGCAGATGGAGGTGATGGAGGTCAGGGGCCAGGGGACCTGCTGGTTCGCCGACCGGGCCTCCGAGATCAACCTCGTACGGCTGCACGGCGACAAGCTGTGGGTGGAGGCGAGCAACCTGCTCTGCGCGGACGCCGGGCTGCGCACCGGCACGACCTTCACCGGGCTGCGCGGCGGCGCGACCGGCAACGGGCTGTTCACCACGACGGTGGAGGGCAGCGGCCAGGCGGCGATCATGTCCGACGGGCCCGCGACGATCCTGCGGGTGACCCCGCAGTACCCGCTCTCGGTCGACCCGGGGGCGTACGTGGCCCACCAGGGCAACCTCCAGCAGCACTTCCAGTCGGGTGTGACCTTCCGCACGCTGCTCGGCGAGGGCGGCGGCGAGGCCTTCCAGATCCGCTTCGAGGGCGACGGGCTCGTCTACGTCCAGCCCAGTGAGCGGAACACGGTCGGGGGTGACGTGTGAGCGTCGCACGCGCGGCCACCGGGCCGCAGAGGACGACGACAGCCGCACCTCCGCGCCGCGCGGGCGGGGAAGCGAACGGGGAGTACTGATGGCGTTCCGCGAGGTCAATTCGAAGATGATCGAGGCGACGGTGGTGCCGGGGCAGCGCCTGTTCAGCCAGCGCGGCGCGATGATCGCCTACCGGGGCGAGGTGTCGTTCACGCCGAGCGTGACCGGCGGCCAGGGCGGCGTGATGTCGATGATCGGCCGCCGGGTGGCGGGCGAGGCGACGCCGCTGATGACGGTGGAGGGCAGCGGCACGGTGATGTTCGGGCACGGCGGCCACCACGTGCAGGTGGTCACGCTGTCCGGCGAGACCCTGTACGTGGAGGCGGACCGGCTGCTGGCCTTCGACGGGACCCTGGAGCAGGGGACCATGTTCATGGGCTCGCAGGGCGGGGTGATGGGGCTGGTGCGCGGTCAGGTGACCGGACAGGGCCTGTTCACCACGACCCTCAAGGGGCACGGCGCGGTGGCGGTGATGGCGCACGGCGGCGTGATCGAGCTGCCGATCGCGCCGGGCCGGCCGGTGCACGTGGACCCGCAGGCGTACGTGGCCCACCGGGGCGACGTGCGGAACAAGCTCTCGGCGGCGCTGGGCTGGCGGGACATGGTGGGCCGCGGTTCGGGCGAGGCGTTCCAGCTGGAGCTGAGCGGCAGCGGCGCGGTGTACGTCCAGGCGTCGGAGGAGAAGCTGTGAGCACCCCTGTCATCCACGATCCGCACACCCTGCCGTCGGACGACAACGTCAACGCGTACACGTTCTGCGTGGAGTTGAAGGGCGCCCCCTGGTTCCTCCAGAAGGGCAAGATGATCGCCTACTACGGGCGGATCGAGTTCAACGGGATCGGGCACGGCCGGCTGGACCGGCTGGTGCGGACCGCCTTCCACTCGCCGCTGCACGCGAGCGACTGGGTGGTGGCCGAGGGCTCGGGCAAGATGCTGCTGGCGGACCGGGCCTTCGACGTGAACTCGTACGACCTGGACGAGGGCAACCTGACGATCCGTTCGGGCAACCTGCTGGCCTACCAGCCGACGCTGGCGCTGAAGCAGTCGATCGTGCCGGGCTTCGTGACGCTGATCGGCACGGGGAAGTTCGTGGCCGCGTCGAACGGGCCGGTGGTGTTCATGGAGCCGCCGCTGCGGGTGGACCCGCAGGCGCTGGTGGGCTGGGCGGACTGCCCCTCCCCCTGCCACCACTACGACCACGGCTATCTGACGGGCGTCCTGGGCGGGGTGCGGGCGCTGACCGGCATCGGGGGCTCCTCGGGCGAGGAGCACCAGTTCGAGTTCGTGGGGGCGGGCACGGTGCTGCTCCAGTCGACGGAGCTGCTGATGGCGGAGCGGAACATCGGCACGCCGCCGGCGCAGGCGGGGGTGCCGGGCGGCGCGGGACACGGTTCCGGCCAGGCGGCGGCGGTACCGCGCCTTCCCGGCCAGCTCGGGGACCTTCAGCGGCGCTTCGGTCTGTGAGCGGTAGTCTGCGGATCGTGACGCCCCGGACGGACCCTCCGGCGCGGCGGTCGCCGGGTGCCGTGCGTCACCCCGCAGATTTCGTCAAGAATTCAACTTCTTAGGTAGAATCCACTTATGGAGACCGAGACGGCCACCCCCTGGCTCACCGACACCGAACAGTGCGCCTGGCGCACCTTCCTCGACGTCCAGAGGATGCTCACGCACCAGCTGGAACGGGACCTCCAGCCCTTCGGTCTGACGATGAACGACTACGAGATCCTCGTCAACCTCTCCGAGTCCCCCGAGCGCAGGCTGCGGATGAGCGACCTCGCCACCGCCACCCTCCAGTCCAAGAGCCGCCTCTCCCACCAGATCACCCGCATGGAGAACGCCGGGCTGGTCCAGCGCGCGAACTGCGAGTCCGACCGGCGCGGCCTCTACGCCGTCCTCACCGACCAGGGCATGGCGACCATGCGCCAGGTCGCCCCGCACCACGTGGAGTCGGTCCGCGACCACTTCATCGACCGGCTCACCCCCGAGGCCCTCGACGACCTCCACGCCTCGCTCAAGCCCGTCGCCGAACGGCTGCGCGGCAAGCGCGGCAAGCCGTGACCTGACGAAGTGCGTGGGGGCCCGGACGGTGTCCGGGCCCCCACGCGTTTCGGCTCAGCCGGCGGTCAGCCCCGCCAGCAGCTCGTCGGCCGCCGCGTACGGATCCAGCGCCCCGGCCGTGATCCGCTCGGCCAGCGCGTCCAGCCGCCGGTCCCCCGGCAGCCCGCCGATCCGGCCGCGCAGCGCCGTGAGGGCGATGGTCTCCACCTCGCGGGCCGCCCGGTCCCGGCGGCGCTCCGCCAGGACCCCGTGCTCCGCGGCCCAGGCCCGGTGCTTCTCCAGGGCCTCGACGAGCTCCTCGACGCCCTCGCCGCGCGAGGCCACCGTCTTCACGATCGGCGGCCGCCAGTCGCCCGGCGCGCGGGCCTCGCCCAGGCCCAGCATGTGGTTCAGCTCCCGGGCGGTGGCCTCGGCGCCGTCCCGGTCGGCCTTGTTGACCACGTACACGTCGCCGATCTCCAGGATGCCCGCCTTCGCGGCCTGGATCCCGTCGCCCATGCCCGGCGCCAGCAGCACCACCGAGGTGTCGGCCTGGCCCGCGATCTCCACCTCGGACTGGCCGACTCCCACGGTCTCCACCAGCACCACCTCGCAGCCGGCCGCGTCGAGCACCCGGATCGCCTGCGGCGCCGACCGGGCCAGCCCGCCGAGGTGGCCGCGGGTGGCCATCGAGCGGATGTAGACGCCCGGGTCGGAGGCGTGGTCCGCCATCCGCACCCGGTCGCCCAGGAGCGCGCCGCCGCTGAACGGCGAGGACGGGTCGACGGCGAGGACGCCGACCCGCTTCCCCGCCCGGCGGTACGCGGTCACCAGCGCCGAGGTCGAGGTCGACTTGCCGACCCCCGGCGAACCGGTCAGGCCCACCACATAGGCGCCGCCGGTCAGCGGGGCCAGCTCCGCCATCACCTCGCGCAGCTGCGGCGACGCCCCCTCCACCAGCGAGATCAGCCGGGCCACGGCCCGCGGCCGGCCCTCCCGTGCCTGGGCGACCAGTGCGGGGACGTCCACCATGTGCGCTGCTCCTCGTGCCGGGACCGCCCGCCGGACGCCCGCTCGCTGGACTACTTGCCGGGGACCTTGACGATCAGGGCGTCGCCCTGGCCGCCGCCGCCGCACAGGGCCGCCGCGCCGACGCCGCCGCCGCGCCGCCCGAGCTCCAGGGCCAGGTGCAGCACCAGACGGGCGCCGGACATGCCGATCGGGTGGCCCAGCGCGATGGCGCCGCCGTTCACGTTCACCTTTTCCGGGGACACCCCGAGGTCCTTCATCGACTGCACGGCGACCGCGGCGAACGCCTCGTTGATCTCGATGAGGTCGAGGTCCCCGACGGACAGGCCCTCCTTGCCGAGGGCGTGCAGGATCGCGTTCGAGGGCTGCGACTGGAGGGAGTTGTCCGGACCGGCCACGTTGCCGTGGGCGCCGATCTCGGCGATCCACTCCAGGCCCAGCTCCTCCGCCTTGGCCCTGCTCATCACGACCACCGCGGCGGCGCCGTCGGAGATCTGCGAGGAGGTGCCCGCGGTGATCGTGCCGTCCTTGGCGAAGGCCGGGCGGAGCTTGCCGAGGGACTCGACGGTGGTCTCGGCGCGGATGCCCTCGTCCTGCGCGAAGACCACCGGGTCGCCCTTGCGCTGCGGGATCTCGACCGGGGCGATCTCGGCCTCGAAGACGCCGTTCTTCTGCGCGGCGGCGGCCCGCTGGTGCGACAGGGCGGCGATCTCGTCCTGCGAGGCGCGGTCGATGCCGAGGCGGGTGTTGTGCTTCTCGGTCGACTCGCCCATGGCGATGCCCTCGAAGGAGTCGGTCAGGCCGTCGTACGCCATCGCGTCGAGCATCTCGATCGCGCCGTACTTGTGGCCCTCGCGGGACTTCGGGAGCAGGTGCGGGGCGTTGGTCATCGACTCCTGGCCGCCCGCGACGACGATCTCGAACTCGCCCGCGCGGATCAGCTGGTCGGCCAGCGCGATGGCGTCCAGACCGGACAGGCACACCTTGTTGACCGTGAGCGCGGGGACGCTCATCGGGATGCCGGCCTTGACCGCGGCCTGGCGGGCGGGGATCTGCCCGGCGCCCGCCTGGAGCACCTGGCCCATGATCACGTACTGCACCTGGTCGCCGGAGACCCCGGCCCGCTCCAGGGCCGCCTTGATGGCGAAGCCGCCGAGGTCGGCGCCGGAGAAGCCCTTGAGGGAGCCGAGCAGACGGCCCATGGGCGTGCGGGCGCCCGCGACGATCACTGAGGTGGTACCGGTCGTTCCAGACATGAGGCACGGCCCCTTGGGATGAGGAGTGAACGAGGGTTTACCGCCAATGTACTGAGCGGTGCGGCGCCGGGTCACCGGCCCGCCGGTGTGACGGCGCGCACGTTGCGTAACCATCCCGGCGGGGGTGCACTGGAGCCATGCTGACGCGTATCGACCACATCGGGATCGCCTGCTTCGACCTGGACAGGACCGTCGAGTTCTACCGTGCCACGTACGGCTTCGAGGTGTACCACTCCGAGGTCAACGAGGAGCAGGGCGTCCGCGAGGCCATGCTGCGGATCAACGGCACCGACGACGGCGGCGCCTCCTACCTCCAGCTCCTGGAGCCCACCCGGGAGGACTCCGCGGTCGGCAAGTGGCTGGCCAAGAACGGCGAGGGCGTGCACCACATCGCCTTCGGCACCGCCGACGTCGACGGGGACGCCGAGGCCGTCCGCGGCAAGGGCGTCCGGGTCCTCTACGACGAGCCCAGGACCGGCTCCATGGGCTCCCGGATCACCTTCCTCCACCCCAAGGACTGCCACGGCGTCCTCACCGAACTGGTCACCTCGGCACCGCCCTCCGCGGACCCCTCCTCGGCGGAGCACTGACCTCCGTATTCCCGGCCCGGTAGAGTGGGCGGCTCCGGGCCGGGGCCGGTCGGGGCCGCTGCGCGTGGCGTCGAAGTCGGGATGTCGGGGTCGTCCGATCTGCCACGATTCCCCGGGGGGCCGTTCTTCCGGTGAACGGTGCTCGTCGGAACGTTGCGACCAGGGTTGGGGGCTCCCCCGCTCCCGGAGCTCGGGGAAGGATGGACCGCGCGGTGCGGGGCTACGAACGCCAGGAGAGCCACCGAGCTGAAGAGGACCATCTCTCGCGGTTCGAGGCCGAGATGGACCGGCTGAGGAAAGAGCGGGAGAAGGCCGTTCAGCACGCCGAGGACCTCGGCTACCAGGTCGAGGTCTTGCGTGCCAAGCTCCACGAGGCGCGGCGCACCATCGCGTCCCGTCCCGCCTACGACAGCGCCGACATCGGCTACCAGGCCGAGCAGTTGCTGCGGAACGCCCAGGCGCAGGCCGAACAGCTCCGCCAGGACGCCGAGCGCGAACTGCGGGAGGCGCGGGCGCAGACCCAGCGCATCCTCCAGGAGCACGCCGAGCACCAGGCGCGCCTCCAGGCCGAGCTGCACAACGAGGCCGTCCAGCGCCGCCAGCAGCTCGACCAGGAGCTGAACGAGCGCCGCCAGACCGTCGAGGCCCACGTCAACGAGAACGTGGCCTGGGCCGAGCAGCTGCGCGCCCGCACCGAGGCGCAGGCCCGCCGGCTGATGGACGAGGCCCGCGCCGAGGCCGAGCAGTCGCTCACCGCCGCCCGCGCCGAGGCCACCCGGCTCAGCGAGGAGACCGGCCGCCGCGTCGGCGCCGAGGCGGAGTCCGCCCGCGCCGAGGCCGAAGCGATTCTGCTGCGCGCCCGCAAGGACGCCGAGCGGATGATGACCGCCGCCTCCACCCAGGCCCAGGAGGCCACCGGCCACGCCGAGCAGCTCCGTACCGCCGCCGTCGCCGAGACCGACCAGGCCCGGCGCCAGGCCACCGAGCTCTCCCGCGCCGCCGAGCAGCGCATGCAGGAGGCCGAGGAGCGGCTCCGGCAGGCCCGCGCCGAGGCCGACAAGGCCCTCACCGAGGCCAAGGAGTCCGCGGCGAAGACGCTGTCCTCCGCCGACTCGGTCAACGAGCAGCGCACGCGCACCGCCAAGGCCGAGATCGCCCGGCTGGTCGGCGAGGCCACCGAGAAGGCGGAGGCCCTGCGGTCCGAGGCCGAGGAGAAGCTCCGCGAGGCGACCGCCCACGCCGAGAAGCTGGTCTCCGAAGCCTCCGAGAAGGCCCGCACCACCGCCGCCGAGGACTCCGCCGCCGCGCTGGCCAAGGCCGCCCGCGGCGCCGAGGAGATCCTCAGCAAGGCGTCCGAGGACGCCTCCGAGACCACCCGCAAGGCCGCCGAGGAGGCCGAGCGGATCCGCCGCGAGGCCGAGACCGAGGCCGACCGGCTGCGGTCCCGCGCCGAGGAGCAGGCCGACGAGCTGCTCGGTTCGGCGAAGGACGACACCAAGGAGTACCGGGCCAAGACGGTCGAGCTCCAGGAGGAGGCCCGGCGGCTGCGCGGCGAGGCCGAGCAGCTGCGCGCCGAGGCCGTCGCCGAGGGCGAGCGGATCCGCGGCGAGGCCCGCCGCGAGGCCGTCCAGCAGATCGAGGAGGCGGCCAAGACCGCCGAGGAGCTGCTCTCCAAGGCCAAGGCCGACGCCGACGAGCTGCGGGGCAACGCGGGCGCGGAGAGCGAGCGGGTCAAGTCCGAGGCGATGGAGCGCGCCCAGACGCTCCGGACCCAGGCCGAGGAGACCCTGGAGCGGACCCGCGCGGAGGCCGAGCGGCTGCGCGGCGAGGCCGAGGAGCAGGCCGAGGAGGTCCGGGAGGCCGCCGCGAAGGCCGCCGCCGAGCTGCGCGCGGAGGCCGAGCGGGCCGCCGGGGCGCGCCGGGCCGAGGCCGCCGAGGAGCTGGCCCGGCTGCACACCGACGCCGAGACGAAGGTGGCGGCGGCCGGGCAGGAGCTGACCGACGCGCGCGCCGAGGGCGAGCGGATCCGCCGGGAGGCCGCCGAGGAGGCCGAGCGGCTGCGCTCGGAGGGCGCCGAGCGCATCCGTACGCTGAGCGAGCAGGCCGAGACCGAGGCCGAGCGGCTGCGGTCGGAGGCCGCCGGCGACGCCGCCGCGGCCCGCGCCGAGGCCGAGGCGACCGCGCAGCGGCTGACCGGCGAGGCGGAGACCGAGGCCGAGCGGCTGCGGTCGGAGGCCCAGGAGACGGCCGACCGGGTGCGGGCCGAGGCCGCCGCGGCGGCCGAGCGGATCGCCGCCGAGGCCGCGGAGGCGCTGGCCGCCGCCCGCGAGGAGGCCAACCGGCGGCGCCGGGAGGCCGAGGAGACGCTGGAGTCGGCCCGTTCCGAGGCCGGCCGGGAGCGCGAGCTGGCCCGCGAGCAGTCCGAGGAGCTGCTGGCCGCCGCCCGCAAGCGGGTGGAGGACGCGCAGGCCGAGGCGCAGCGGCTGGTCGAGGAGGCCGACGCGCGGGCGACCGAGATGGTCACCGCCGCCGAGCAGACCGCGCAGGAGGTCCGCGACGCGGTCGCGGGTCTGCGCGAGCAGGCCGAGGAGGAGATCGCCGGGCTGCGGTCGGCCGCCGAGCACGCGGCCGAGCGGACCCGCACCGAGGCGCGGGAGGAGGCGGACCGGGTCCGCGCCGACGCGTACGAGGAGCGGGAGCGGGCCTCCGAGGACGCGGCCCGCACCCGGGCCCGGGCCCAGGAGGAGTCCGAGGCGGCGAAGGCGCTGGCCGAGCGGACCGTCGGGGACGCCCTCGCGGAGGCGGAGAAGCTCCGTACCGACACCGCCGAGTACGCGCAGCGGGTGCGGACCGAGGCGACGGACGCGCTGGCCTCGGCCGAGCAGGACGCGGCCCGCACCCGGGCGGACGCCCGGGACGACGCCAACCGGATCCGGTCGGAGGCCGCCGAGAAGGCGGAGGGCGTGGTCGGCGGGGCCCGGGACGAGGCCGAGCGGATCGCCGCCGAGGCGGCGCTGGTCCTGGACGAGGCCCGGGAGGCCGCCGACAAGCGGCGCTCGGACGCCGCCGAGCAGGCGGACACCCTGGTCGGCGAGGCGACGGCGGAGGCCGAGCGGATCGGCGCACAGGCCGCGCGGGTCCTCGACGAGGCGCGGGAGGCCGCCGACAAGCGGCGCTCGGACGCCGCCGAGCAGGCGGACACCCTGGTCGGCGAGGCGACGGCGGAGGCCGAGCGGATCGCGGCCGAGGCGGCCGTGCTGCGCGAGACGACCGAGCGGGACGCGGCGCGGCTGCGGAGCGAGGCCGAGCAGGTGCGCACCGACGGCGAGGCGCACGCGCAGGCGCTGCGGACCACCGCGCTCGCGGACGCCGAGCAGATCCTCGACGAGGCCCGGCAGGCGGCCGACAAGCGCCGTCAGGACGCGGCCGAGCAGGCCGACGCGCTGGTCGCCGAGGCGAACGCGGAGTCCGGCCGGATCACCGACGAGGCGGTGGAGCTGGCCGACTCGGTGACCGCCGACGCGCGGACCGAGGCCGAGCGGACGGTGGCCGACGCGGCCGGCGAGGCCGAGCGGCTGCGGACCGAGGGCGCCGAGGCGCTGGAGGCGGCCCGGCAGGACGCCGGGCAGGCCCGTGCCGACGCGGCGCGGATCCGGCAGGAGGCCGAGGAGGCGGCCGAGCGGATGCGCTCGGAGGCCCGCGAGGAGGCGGACCGGACGCTGGACGAGGCCCGCGAGGCCGGGGCGAAGAAGCGCGCGGACGCGGCGGGGCAGGCCGACCAGCTGATGGCGAAGGCCCAGGAGGAGGCGCTGCGCGCCACCACCGAGGCGGAGAGCCAGGCGGACACGATGGTCGGCGCGGCCCGCAAGGAGGCGGAGCGGATCGTCGCCGAGGCGACCGTGGAGGGCAACGCGCTGGTCGAGAGGGCGCGGACCGACGCCGACGAGCTGCTGGTCGGCACGCGGCAGGACGCGACCGCCATAAGGGAGCGGGCCGAGGAGCTGCGGGCCCGGATCGAGGGCGAGATCGAGGAGCTGCACGAGCGGGCGCGGCGCGAGTCGGCCGAGCAGATGAAGACGGCCGGCGAGCGGGTCGACAAGCTGGTGAAGGCCGCGGAGGAGCAGCGGGCCGAGGCCGAGGAGAAGGCCAAGGAGATGCTCTCGGAGGCGAGTTCGGAGGCGAGCAAGGTCCGGATCGCGGCCGTGCGGAAGGCGGACACGCTCCTGAAGGAGGCCTCGCAGAAGAAGAACTCGCTGGTGGCCGAGGCCGAGCGGATCAAGGCGGAGGCGGAGGCCGAGGCGGAGCGGCTGGTCGAGGAGGGCCGGCGCGAGCTGGAGCTCCTGACCCGGCGCCGTACGGACATCAACGCGGAGATCTCGCGCGTCCAGGACGTCCTGGAGGCGCTGGAGTCCTTCGAGACCCCGGGCGGGGGCGCGAAGGCGAGCGCTTCCGCGGGTTCCACTCGTTCGGGTGGCAAGTCCCAGGACGGCTAGCCACTCAAAAGGTTGGACATTCTCCAGATCAAACGGGCATACGCTCGATGACACGCCGCTTCGGCCCCTAGGATTCCTTCTATCACCTCACCGGTCTCATTCGACAGGAACTCCATGAGCAGCGACCACTCCTCCCCCTTCGGCTTCGAGCTCGTGCGGCGCGGTTACGACCGCGGTCAGGTGGACGACCGCATTACCAAGCTCGTCGCCGACCGTGACAGCGCGCTGGGCCGGATCACCTCTCTGGAGAAGCGCATCGAGGAACTCCACCTCGAAACGCAGAACGCCCAGGCACAGGTGACCGACGCCGAGCCGTCGTACGCCGGTCTCGGCGCCCGCGTCGAGAAGATCCTCCGCCTGGCCGAGGAGGAGGCGAAGGACCTGCGCGAGGAGGCCCGCCGCGCCGCCGAGCAGCACCGCGAGCTGGCCGAGTCGGCCGCCCAGCAGGTGCGCAACGACGCGGAGTCGTTCGCGGCGGACCGCAAGGCGAAGGCCGAGGACGAGGGCGTCCGGATCGTCGAGAAGGCGCAGGGCGAGGCCAACACGCTGCGGGCCGAGGCGCAGAAGGACGCGCAGTCGAAGCGCGAGGAGGCGGACGCCCTCTTCGAGGAGACCCGCGCCAAGGCCGCCCAGGCCGCCGCGGACTTCGAGACCAACCTGGCCAAGCGCCGCGAGCAGTCCGAGCGCGACCTGGCCTCCCGTCAGGCCAAGGCCGAGAAGCGCCTGGCCGAGATCGAGCACCGCGCCGAGCAGCTCCGCCTGGAGGCCGAGAAGCTCCGCACGGACGCCGAGCGCCGGGCCCGCCAGACGGTGGAGACCGCGCAGCGCCAGGCCGAGGACATCGTGGCCGACGCGAACGCCAAGGCCGACCGGATCCGTTCGGAATCGGAGCGCGAGCTGGCGGCGCTGACCAACCGCCGCGACTCGATCAACGCGCAGCTGACCAACGTCCGTGAGATGCTGGCGACGCTGACCGGTGCCGCGGTGGCGGCGGCCGGCTCCCCGCTCGACGAGGAGCGCGGCGCGGGCGTCCCGGCGCAGCAGACCCGCTGAGCCGGGCGCGGCCGGGAGGACTCCCCCGTGCCTCTCGTCCGATCCTCCGAACCCCCCGTCACTCCGGTGGCGGGGGGTTTCGCGCGCCCTTAACTTGGTACGCATGATCGAGCTTGAGGGGCTGACGAAGCGGTACGGGACGAAGACGGCGGTCGATCACCTCTCCTTCCAGGTGCGGCCGGGTATGATCACCGGCTTCCTGGGGCCCAACGGGGCGGGCAAGTCGACGACGATGCGGATGATGCTGGACCTGGACAACCCGACGAGCGGGACGGTCCGGATCGACGGGCGGCACTACCGGGAGCTGGACGAGCCGCTGAAGTACATCGGGGCGCTGCTGGACGCGAAGGCGATGCACGGCGGCCGGTCCGCGTACAACAACCTGCTCTGCCTGGCGCAGTCGAACCGGATCCCGGAGCGCCGGGTGGGCGAGGTGCTGGACCTGGTGGGTCTGACGGCGGTGGCGCGGAAGAAGTCGAAGGGCTTCTCGCTCGGCATGGGGCAGCGGCTCGGCATCGCGTCGGCGCTGCTGGGCGATCCCGAGATCCTGATGTTCGACGAACCCGTCAATGGTCTGGACCCCGAGGGAATTCACTGGATCCGCAATCTGATGAAGGCGCTCGCCTCCGAAGGGCGGACGATCTTCGTTTCCAGCCATCTGATGAGTGAAATGGCGCTGACGGCAGATCATCTGATCGTCATCGGGCAGGGAAAGCTGCTGGCCGACACGTCGATGGCGGATTTCATCCGGCAGAATTCCCGGAGTTTCGTACGGCTCCGGTCCCCGCAGCGGGAACGGCTGCTCGACGTGCTCCACGAGAACGGCTTCGTCGCCGTCGAGTCCGGGAACGGAACCCTGGAGATCGACGGGACGACCACCGAGGCGCTCGGCGAACTGGCCGCCGCCCACCAGCTGGTGCTGCACGAACTGAGCGCCCAGCAGGCCTCCCTGGAGGAGGCGTTCATGCAGATGACGGCCGGCGCGGTGGAGTACCACGCGCACGGCGGCGCCGGTGACCCCGGCGCTCCGCCCGCCGCCCCGCCCGGCCCCCAGTGGGGCGCGCGGGCCGGCGGCCCGACCACCGAGGAGCTCTGAGCGATGGCAGCGGTACCGGCGGTCCTCCGGTCCGAGTGGACCAAGATCCGGACGGTCTCGTCGACGGTCTGGACCCTGGCGTGCGCGCTGATCGTGACGGTGGCGATGGGCGCGGCGCTGTCGGCGGTCCTGAAGTCGACCTTCAACGATCTGGGCGAGGTCGAGCGGGCCACCTTCGACCCGACCTTCGTCAGCTTCTCCGGGATGGTGCTGGGGCAGCTGGCGATGGTGGTGTTCGGGGTGCTGGTGGTGGGCACCGAGTACTCCTCGGGCATGATCCGCACCTCGCTGGCGGCGGTGCCGCAGCGGGCCACCTTCCTCTTCTCCAAGGTCGCGGTGGCCGGGGCGCTGGCCCTGGGCGTCGGCCTGGTGACGAGCTTCCTGTCGTTCTTCCTCGGGCAGGCGCTGCTCGGCGAGCACCGGACCACGATCGGCGCGGACAACGTGCTGCGGGCGGTGGTGGGCGGCGGGCTCTACATGGGCCTGATCGCGATCTTCTCGATGGGCGTGGCGGCGATGCTGCGCTCCTCGATGCTGTCGCTCGGCATCCTGGTGCCGTTCTTCTTCCTGATCTCGCAGATCCTGTCGGCGGTGCCGAAGGCGAAGGAGGTCGCCCGGTACTTCCCCGACCAGGCCGGCGCGAAGATCATGCAGGTGGTGCCGGACGCGATGGGCTCGGACAAGGCGCCGTACGGGCCGTGGGGCGGGCTCGGGATCATGCTGGTCTGGGTGGTGGCCTCGCTGCTCGGCGGCTACCTGGTGCTGAAGCGCCGGGACGCCTGAGCGGGCCCCGGCCCCTGCCGCCCGGACGCCCCGGACCCCGACGCGGGGCCGGGGCGTCCCGGATTTCTCCCTGAGGTTTCGCTTCGGTCTCGCTTCCCCGGAGCGGGAACCGTCAACGGCTGGTTAAGCTCCTGACTCGTACGGGGGTCCTTCCGGCCGCGCGCCGTCGTGCCCCGATCGCACACCACCGACCTGTCGATGGGGCTGGAGAATGATCGAGGCAGTCGGCCTGACCAAGCGCTACGGCGCGAAGACGGCCGTGTACAACCTTTCCTTCCAGGTGAGGCCGGGGGTCGTCACCGGCTTCCTGGGACCGAACGGCTCCGGCAAGTCGACCACCATGCGCATGATCCTGGGCCTGGACCGGCCGACGGCCGGGCGCGTGACGATCGGCGGCCACCCCTTCCGGCAGCTGCCGAACGCGCCCCGCCAGGTCGGCGCCCTGCTCGACGCCAAGGCCGTGCACGGCGGCCGCAGCGCCCGCAACCACCTCCTGTCGCTGGCCCAGCTGGCCGGCATCCCGGCCCGCCGGGTGGACGAGGTGCTCGGCGTGGTCGGTCTCCAGGACGTGGCGAAGCGCCGCTCCAAGGGCTTCTCGCTCGGCATGGGCCAGCGGCTCGGCATCGCGGCGGCCCTGCTGGGCGACCCCCAGGTGCTCCTCTTCGACGAGCCGGTCAACGGCCTGGACCCGGAGGGCATCCTCTGGGTGCGGAACCTGATGAAGAAGCTGGCCGCCGAGGGCCGCACAGTCTTCGTCTCCAGCCACCTGATGAGCGAGATGGCGCTGACGGCGGACCACCTCATCGTGATCGGCCGGGGGCAGCTGCTCTCCGACATGCCGGTGAAGCAGTTCATCTCGGCCAACTCGGCGGACTTCGCCCGGGTGCGGACCCCGGAGACCGAGCCGGGCCTGCGGGAGAAGCTGTCCGGGGTGCTCACCGAGGCCGGCGGGCAGGTGCTCTCCGAGCCGGACGGGGCGCTGCGGGTCACCGGCCTGCCGCTGCCCCGGATCAGCGACCTGGCGCACGGGGCGGACGTCCGCCTCTGGGAGCTCTCCCCGCACCAGGCGTCGCTGGAGGAGGCGTACATGCGCCTGACCCAGGGCGCGGTGGACTACCGCTCCACCGACGACAAGCTGGCCCACCTCCAGGCCCCGCCGCAGCCCGGGCAGCCGGGGTACGGGATGCCGGGGCACGGGATGCCGCAGCCGCCCGTCGCGCCGGACGCGCCGGGGCAGGGCGGCTGGTACGCCCCGCCGCCGCCCGGGCAGAACCCGCCCGGACCGAACCCGTACGGCCAGGCCCCGGCCGGGCCGAACCCGTACGCCGCCCCGCAGCCCCCGGCCGCCCCGAGCGACACCACCGAGGACGCCCGATGACCGCCCCGCTCCCCCCGGCCCCCACGCCGCCCCCGTCGTACGGCTACGTCTCCCCCATCCCGGTCCGCCGGGCGCACCTCGGCGACGCGCTCGCCTCGGAGTGGACGAAGATCCGCTCGGTCCGCTCGACGGTGTGGACGCTGGGCACGATGGTGGTGCTGATGCTGCTCATCGGGCTGGGCGTGGCCGCGATCGCCTCCGGCCAGGGCGGGAACATGGGCGAGGAGTCGGCGCTGCCGCTGGGCTTCTTCGGGATGCTGCCGGCGTCGATCTGCGTGATCACGCTGGGCGTGCTGACGATCTCCTCGGAGTACGGCACGGGGATGATCAGGACCACCCTGACGGCGTGCCCGAGCCGGTCCCGGGTGCTGACGGCGAAGGCGGTCGTCTTCTTCCTGCTGGTCTTCACCGTGACCCTAATCGTCTCGTTCGCGGTGGCGACGGCGCAGGTCGCGATGGTGGAGGCGGCGGAGCCGACGGCCGCGGAGTGGGCGCGGGCGACGGTCGGCACGGCCCTGTTCCTGGCGGTCCTCGGGCTGCTGTCGATGGCGATCGGCGCGCTGGTGCGGCACTCGGCCGGGGCGATCACGGTGATGATCGGCCTGCTGCTGCTGCCGCTGGTGGCGGCGCTGTTCATGTTCGCGCCGGCGCTGAAGGGGCTTCAGGAGGCGCTGTTCACCTACTCGCTGCCCTCGCAGATGATCGCCCTGTACAGCGACCGCCCGCCGTTCACGGAGAGCGGTCCGGCCGGCTGGGAGGCGCTGTTCATCCTGGTGGGCGTGGCCGTGGTGGGGGTCGGCGGCGCGTACGCGCTGCTGAACAACCGGGACGTCTGAGCCCCGGACCGCCTCAGTACTTCGGCGCGTTGCGGGACCGCTGCACCCGGGAGGTGCGGCGGTCCTTCGCGTTCCAGCACGCCTTGTGCCAGTGGCGGCGGTCGTCGACGCCGCCGTACTCGGGCCAGGCGACGACGTGCGGGGCGCCGGCCGGGATCTCCTGGTCGCAGCCGGGGCAGCGGTAGCGCTTGCCGGGGGAGCTGGCGCCCGCGACCAGGCGGACGTACCACTCCTCGCCCTGCCAGGACTCGGTGCGCTGCGCGCCGCCGTACCGGTCGGCCCGGTCGTCGTCCTGCTCGTCGGGCCTGGCGCCGCGGCGGGCGCGGTTGTGGCGCGGGGACACGGCACACCTCACAGGGTCGGGGAGCACGGAACGTTCCCTCCAGCGTACGGGCCGCGACCTGGTGCCCGGGGCCCCGGTCCGCCCCTCCGGGCCGAAAATCGCAAGATTTTCGCGTCGTAGCCGTTGCCTTTGGCACGTGTCAGGCGTTGTTGCCGGTACGGGGACAGAACGTGTCGGCCGCGAGGAGGCAGAAGACGATGCGCGTGGGAACGTTCGTTCTGGCGGCTCAGTTTCCGGGCCAGGGGCAGGGGGAGGCGCTGCACCGCGCGGTGCGGACCGCCGAGGTGGCCGAGGAGGCGGGGCTGGACGCGGTCTGGCTGGCCGAGCACCACTTCGTGCCGTACGGGGTCTGCCCGTCGGCGGTGACGCTGGCGGCGCTGCTGCTCGGGCGCACCCGGCGGCTGCGGGTGGGCACCGCCGTCAGCGTCCTGCCGACCGTCCACCCGGTCGCCCTCGGCGAGCAGGCGGCACTGCTGCACATCGCGTCGGGCGGCAGGTTCACCCTCGGGGTGGGCCGCGGCGGGCCGTGGGTGGACCTGGAGGTCTTCGGCGCCGGTCTGGAGGCGTACGAGCGCGGCTTCCCGGAGGCGCTCGACCTGCTGCTGCGCTGGCTCACCGAGTCCCGGGTGGGGGCCGACGGGGAGCGCTTCTCCTTCCGGGAGGTGCCGGTGGTGCCCCGGTCCGGGGAGCTGCTCGGCGGCTCCCCCGCGCCGGAGGTGGTCGTCGCCTGCACCTCGCCGAAGACCGTGCGGCTGGCGGCCGAGCGCGGACTGCCGATGCTGCTCGGGATGCACTGCGGGGACGAGGAGAAGGCGGAGGCGGTCGCGGCCTGGGCGCGCTGGGCGCGGGAGGCCGGGCGGGATCCGGACGAGGTCGCGCGGATCGGCGCCGGGCACGTCTCGGCGGGCGTGGTGCAGCTCGCGGACCGGGGCGCGGAGGCGGCCGAGACGCTGGTGAAGGCGATGCCGGGCTGGCTGCGGCAGGGGCTGGACGCGCACGTGACGGTGGACGGCCGGCACCGGGTGATGCGGGACCCGGTGGCGTACACCGAACTGCTCTGCTCGCTGCATCCGGTCGGCACCCCCGCGCAGGCGGCGGACCGGCTGGCGGCGACCGCCGAGCGGACCGGCATCCGGCGCTTCGCGCTGCTCGCCGAGGGCTCCGGCGATCTGGCCGGCACGGAGGAGAACCTCCGGCGGCTGGGGGCGGAGGTCCTGCCCCGGCTGGACGGGATGGCGGGGTGAGCCGCCGCTCCGGCGTCCCCGCACCGCGATGCGCGTCGACACGCACCGGGCACGGCTCCCGCGACGCGGAGCGGCGGCATCACGTCCCGGTGGTCCCGGGCGACGGCGGAGCTCAGCAGTCGCGGAGTTCCGGCGACTGGTTGAGCAGCTGCCCCCGTATCGAGGTGAAGCGGGCGAGCCGCTCGTCCACCGCCGGGTCCAGCGGGAAGACCGCCACCCGGTGGCAGTTCTGGAAGGCCAGCCGTACACCGAAGTGCCGCTGGAGCGCGCCGCGGATCGCGTCGCTCGCCAGCGCGCGCAGCAGCTGACCACGTGCCTGCTCGTTCGGCGGCGGCGTCTGGTTGTCGGCGAACTCTCCGCCTTCCACCTCCAGCTGGGCCACCAGAGAACTGATCATCTCCCACGCGAAGGGCAGGGAGGTCCGGACGCAGTCGACGAAGGCGGCTTCGTCGACCTCGCCTCGCTCGGCCTGTTCCAACAGTGCCGGTGAGACGTCGAGCGACATGGGTTCTCCTCTCGCGACCCCGCGGAGCGGGGTCTGTGCGGGCAGGTCCGGAGACCGACGTCGCCACGCAGCGTGCACGGACGACGACCTCCAGCTTCCACGGTAAGCGCGCGGTCCGGCCCGCACCAGGCGATTGGGCACACAACAGGCCGATAACCGACGGGTGTTCGGCTCAGGACGGTGCCCGAATCGCGTAGAAGGGCGCCCGTCTTGTAGCGTTGCCGACCATGCGTCTCGTCATTGCCCGTTGCTCCGTGGACTACGCGGGCCGGCTCACGGCCCACCTGCCCTCCGCACCCCGGCTGATCCTGATCAAGGCAGACGGCAGCGTCTCCATCCACGCGGACGACCGGGCGTACAAACCGCTCAACTGGATGTCTCCGCCGTGCACCCTCAAGGAGGGCGCCGAGGACGGGACCGCGATCTGGACCGTGATCAACAAAGCGGGCGAGAAACTGATCATCACGATGGAGGAGATCCTCCACGACTCCTCGCACGAGCTGGGCGTGGACCCGGGCCTGATCAAGGACGGCGTCGAGGCCCACCTCCAGGAACTGCTCGCCGACCGGATCGAGACGCTGGGCGAGGGGTGGACGCTGGTCCGCCGCGAGTACCCGACCGCGATCGGGCCGGTGGACATCCTCTGCCGGGACTCGGACGGCGCCACGGTGGCGGTCGAGATCAAGCGGCGCGGCGAGATCGACGGCGTCGAGCAGCTGACCCGCTACCTGGACCTGCTCAACCGCGACCCGCACCTCGCGCCGGTGAAGGGCATCTTCGCCGCGCAGGAGATCAAGCCGCAGGCGCGGGTGCTGGCGACGGACCGGGGCATCGACTGCGTGGTGCTCGACTACGACGCGCTGCGCGGCATCGAGGACGACAAGCTGCGGCTCTTCTGAGCCGGACGGAGCGGACGGAAGAACGGGGAAGGGGACGGCCGACCGGCCGTCCCCTTCCCCGTTCCGTCCCTCAGGTCGTCTCGGCCCCGGGGGTGCCGGTGTCCTCGGGGGCGCTCGCGAGGGGGGCCTCGCCGGGGGTCGTCCCCGTCGGTTCGGGGGACGGGCTGTCCGTGGTCGGGCCCGGGGTGGGCGACTCCGTCGTCGGATCGGGCGACGGGGTGCTGGGAGTGGGGCTGCTCTTCGTGGGCGTCGGCTTCGGGCTGGTCGGACGGGTCGTCGGCGAGGTCGGGGTGCCGGTCGCCCCCGGTTCGCTGGTGGAGGGGTCCGGCGTGCCCGTCCCGGTGGCCGACGGGGAGCCGCCGGCCGAGGGGTCCGTCGCGGAGCCCGACGGCGTCGCGCCGGGGGTCGTCGGGCCGGGCGAGCCGGAGGCGGTCGGCGTGGCGGTCCCGCCGGGTGCGTCCGCCGCGTCCTCGGCGGGGGTCCCGTCATCGGTGCCGGGCAGGTCGGTGCCGGAGCCCTGGCCGGCGGTGCTGTCGGTGGTGACGGTCCCGGAGGTGGGGGCGTCGTCGCCGGAGACGGCGTTGAGGGTGACGACGGTGCCGAGGACGGCGACGAGGAGCGCGCCGGCGCCGACGGCGGCGAGGTTGCGCCGGGTGCCGCCGATGAGCCGCTGCTTGAGGCCGACGGTCTTCTCGGCCGCCGGGACGGCCTCGGGGCGGGTGATGAGCGTGGGGCCCTCGTCGGCGAAGTCCGGGAAGGCGGGGAAGCCGGCCGGGGTGGCGGCCCGGTCGGGGGCCGGCCGTGTCCCGGCGGCCGGTGCGGCGGGGGCCGGGACGCTGATGCGCAGGGCGGGCAGGCCGCGCGACGGGGAGGGCGGCCCCTCCGCGGCGGCCGGGGGCGCGGCGGGTTCCCGGTCGCGGCCGAGGTCGGCGACGAGGGCGAGGGCCCGGCGGCCGGCGACGGTGCCGCGCTTGTCGGCGAGGGCGCCGCGCAGCCCGATGGACGCCTCCAGTTCGGCGCGGGCGCGGGCGAGGTTGCCGGCGCAGAGGGCGAGGACGCCGAGCTCGTGGTGGAAGTACGCCTCCTCGGCGACCTCCCCGGCGAGCCGGGCGGCCTCCTGCCCGGAGCGCAGGGCCCGCTCCCAGGCGCCCCAGTGGAGGCCGGCGGCGAAGGCGGGGGCGGCGGCGCGGGCGAGGGCCACGGCGACGGCCCGGTCCTCGGCGGCGGTCCCGGCGGTACGGTCCCCGGCCTCGGCGGCGGGGACGTCCTCGGGGCCGTTGCCGAGGCCGCCGACGAGGGCGCCGAGGACGGCGAGGACGGCGTCGGACTCGGCGGCGGCCCGCTCGGGGGCGACGGAGGGGTGTCCGGTCCACCAGGCGTAGTGCTGGGCGGCGCCGCGGACGCGCTCGGTGGCGTCGTGGCCGTAGCCGTGGCCGAGGAGCTGGGTGAGGACGCCGGTGGCGAGCCGGTGGCGGGGACCGACGGGGCTGAGGAGTCCGCAGGCGCGGAGCTCGCCGAGGGCGGCGTCGGCGTGGGTGTCGCCGGTGAGGGCCGGGAGGTGCGCGTGGTGCGGGAGTTCGCCGCCGAGGGCGACGGCGAAGCGGAGGGTGGTCTGGGCGGCGCGGCTGAGCCGGGAGGCGAGGAGCGCGGCGGGGGCGGCGCCCTCGCCGAGGCTGGGCAGCGGCACCTCGCGCAGTTCGACGTCGGGGTCCTCGTACGGGTCGAGGGCGGGCGCGGCGGGCTCCCGGCCGGGGTCGGCGGCGGGCTCGGCGCCGGGGCCGAACGCCTCCTCCAGGGCGCCGAAGGCGTCGAACTCGGCGGGGGTGACGCGCAGCCGGTCGCGCTGCCGCAGCAGGGCGCCGGCCTGGACGAAGCGGAGCGGCAGGCCCTCGGACTCGAACCAGAGGTCGCCGGCCCAGTTGGCCTCCTCGTCGGTGAGGCGGCGGCCGACGGCGGCCTCCAGGAGGGCGAGGGAGCCGGCGCGGCCGAGGCCGGGGAGGGCGACCTCCTCGATCCTGGCCCCGGTCGAGGGGGCGGGGACGCCGGGGGCGGCGGAGAGGAGGAAGGCGCACTCGGGGGCGGCGGCGAGCAGCTCGTCGAGGGCGGTGCCGCCGAATTCCAGGTCGTCGACGACGACCACGGCGCCGATGGTGCCGAGCGCGGTGCGCAGGGCCTCGCGGCCGGGGCGGTGGCGGGGGTCGTGCAGGACGGCGGCGCGCAGCTCGTGGAGCAGTTCGCCGCTGGTGCGGTGGTGGCCGGAGAGGCGGACGACGCCGTCGGGGGCGAGGTCGGCGCAGTCGGCGGCGACGGCGTCGAGGAGGGCCGTGCGGCCGGAGCCGTCGGGGCCGGTGAGGCGGGCGGAGCGGCCGCGGGTGAGGGTCTCGGTGAGCCGGGCGCGCTGGGCCTCGCGCTCCAGGAGGGGCAGCTCGGGGGCGGCGGGGCCGGGCGGCACGGGCGCGGTGGTGGCGCGGGCGGCCTCGGCGCGCTCCTCGGGGGTGCGGCGGCGGGCGGGCGGGGGCTCCTCGCCGGGCGGGCACGCCTCGATCTCGCTGCCGTCGACGGGGTTGACGGTGAGGAGGAGGCCGTCGGAGACGACGCGGGTGACGCGGGCGCGGGCGGCCGGGGCGGCGCGCTCGGGCAGGGCGGGGTGGGTGGGGCGGGCGTCCTCGGCCGCGGTGTCGTGACCGGACTCGTCCGGCCCCCGGTGTATCGGGTCCATGGTCAAAGCCCCCAAGAGCGGTGGTGCGGAGCCCGCCGGGTGGGTCCGTCGTCGGGTGCGGGCGACCGAACCCTAGACGGTAGCGGAGCGCCCGGGAACAGGCGGGGTGCCCCGGAGACCAAGACGTCACGGTCTTGTGAGGATTGGGACACGACCGCCTGGTTCGCACCGTGCCTCCACCGTTCGGGGGGCTGCTCACCTTGGGGAAAGGGGCCGCCGGGCGGTCAGACGCGGGGCAGGGACTCCACCACGAGGCCGCCCTCGATGGCGAGGATGCGGTGCAGCCGGGTGGCGACGAGGAGCCGCTGCATCTGCGGCGGCACCCCGCGCAGGACGAGCCGCCGCCCGCAGCGGCCGGCCCGCCGGTGGGCGCCCATGATCACGCCGAGTCCGGTGGCGTCCCAGGAGTCGAGGCCGGTCAGGTCCAGCACCAGGTCGCCGACTCCGTCGTCGACGGCCGTGTGCAGGACCGTACGGGCGTCCGCCGCGCTCCGGACGTCGAGGCGGCCCCCGACGACCAGCTCGGCGTGGTCGCCCCTGATGTGCATAGTCGCTCCCCGGGAAATGCTCCGTCGTTCGCAACGACTGACTGCCGCTCGGGCGGATACGTTGCGCCTTGTTCACGAACAGGTACCTGAATTCACCCCATGGAGTGAGGCCGAGTGGCCGGGCGAGATCAGTACGTGTAAAAGCCCTGCCCGCTCTTGCGGCCGATGTCACCCGCGTCCACCATCCGGCGCATCAGCTCCGGCGGCGCGAACTTCTCGTCCTGGGTCTCGGCGTAGATGTTGCCCGCGGCGTTGACGAGGATGTCGACGCCGGTGAGGTCGGTGGTGGCGAGCGGGCCCATGGCGTGGCCGAAGCCCAGCTTGCAGGCGAGGTCGATGTCCTCGGCGGTGGCGACGCCCGACTCGTACAGCTTGGCCGCCTCGACGACGAGGGCCGAGATGAGGCGGGTGGTGACGAAGCCGGCGACGTCGCGGTTGACGACGATGCAGGTCTTGCCGACGGACTCGGCGAAGGAGCGGGCGGTGGCGAGGGTGGCGTCGCTGGTCTTGTGGCCGCGGACCAGCTCGACGAGCTGCATCATCGGGACCGGCGAGAAGAAGTGGACGCCGACGACGGCCTCGGGGCGCTCCGTCACCGCGGCGATCTTGGTGATCGGGATGGCGGAGGTGTTGGAGGCGAGGACCGCGCCGTCCTTGGCGATCTTGTCGAGGGAGCGGAAGATCTCGTGCTTGACCTCGATCTTCTCGAAGACGGCCTCGACGACGACGTCCGCGTCGGCGACGGCGTCGAGGTCGGTGGTGGCGGTGATCCGGCCGAGGGCGGCCTCCGCGTCGGCGGCGTCCAGCCTGCCCTTCGCGACGAACTTCTCGTACGAGGCGCGGATGCCGTCGGTGCCCCGGGTGAGGGCGGCGTCCGTGACGTCCCGCAGGACGACGTCCCAGCCGGCCTGGGCCGAGACCTGCGCGATGCCGGCTCCCATGAGTCCGGCTCCGATGACGGCGAGCTTCCCAGCCACGTATTCCACCCCTTAACACCTGTTCACTTCTGGCTCTCCGGCGGAGATTAGCGGGCCGGAGGCGCCATGTGACCGTGAAGTAACGCGCGTCACGCTCCCTTTGACGGACGTCACACTCACGACAGGCCCCGGGGGCGGGAGCGTCACTAGGCTGGGGTCCATGGTCAATCTGACGCGCATCTACACCCGCACCGGCGACACGGGCACGACGGCCCTCGGCGACATGAGCCGGACGGCCAAGACCGACCTGAGGATCGCGGCCTACGCCGACGCGAACGAGGCGAACGCCGTGCTCGGCACGGCGCTCGCCCTGGGGAACCTCGACGAGGAGGTCGCCGCGGTCCTCACCCGGGTCCAGAACGACCTCTTCGACGTCGGCGCCGACCTCGCCACCCCGGTGGTGGCGGAGCCGGAGTACCCGCCGCTGCGGGTGGAGCAGGCGTACGTGGACCGGCTGGAGGCGGACTGCGACCGCTTCCTGGAGCCGCTGGGGAAGCTGCGCTCGTTCATCCTGCCCGGCGGCACGCCCGGCGCGGCGCTGCTGCACCAGGCGTGCACGGTGGTCCGGCGGGCCGAGCGGTCCACCTGGGCGGCCCTGGAGGCGCACGGCGAGACGATGAACCCGCTGACGGCCACCTATCTGAACCGGCTGTCAGACCTTCTCTTCATCCTCGCGCGGACCGCGAACCGCGGGGTCGGGGACGTGCTCTGGGTGCCGGGCGGGGAGCGCTGACGCCTTCGCGCCGCCGGGGTCCGGGGAGCCCGGGCCCTTCGGGGCCTTCTTCGGCCAGAGCGCGTAGCTGAGGGCGATCAGGCCGTGGATGCCGACCGCCCGCCAGACGACGTGGACCGTGGAGCGCAGCCCCGAGGTGTCGCCGTCGGGACCGACGTACCAGACGGCGGCGAACAGGAGGCCGGTGGCGACCGCGCCGGCGACCAGCGAGCCGAGCCAGACCGCGCCCTCGTGGCGGGCGCGGGCCATGCCGTAGCGGGGCGGCTCGGGCGGCGGCGGGGCGCCGCCGAGGCGGTGGGCGGCGTGGCCGTCGAGCCACTTCACGGTGCGGTGGCCGTGGCCGGCGGTGTAGCCGATGTAGACGGCGGCGAGGCCGTGCCGCCAGCTCGGCTCGGCGCCGTTCTTGAGGTCGATCGCGGTGACGACGAGGAGCAGGACCTCCAGGAGCGGCTCGCAGAGCAGCAGCCCCGCGCCGAGCCGGGGCATCCTCAGCAGATAGCGGGCGGTGAGCCCGGCGGCCAGCAGGACCCAGAAGCCCACCTCGCAGACGATGATCATCGTGACGATCACGGTGCTTCCCCTTTCGCTTCCCCCGGCGGGTCCCTCCCAGCGTCCCGCGCGGCCGGGCGCCGTTCGTCGTCGCCGGTGACGAAACCCGCCTACATCCTTCGACGGAGGCGGGGGCGCGCCGGGATCGGCCCGTACGCCGAGGTGGCGGGGGCTCCGGCCGTGTTGGATGGGACCGTGACGCTCCCCCGCCCGCACCCGCACGACGTGTTCATCGCGCTCGCCAGCCTCGCCGTCGGCCTGCTGCTGTGGTCCTACGGGCTGTACCTCGCGGCCGACCGGGTCTTCGAGCAGCGGTGGGCGGCGCTCGTCCCGCTGGTGGTGATGGCGGCGGCGGAGTCGGCGCGCCGGACGGCCCCGCGGACCGCGCTGGTCGTCGGCACGGCGGCCGTCGTCGGCGACCAGTTCACCAACGGGAACCTGGCGACGGTGCTGATGTTCTCGGACGTGGTGTACGCGGCGGTGGTCTACGGCACCCCGGCCCAGGCCCGGCGCATCCCGTACACGACGGCGCTGGTCACGGTAGGCATCACGGTCGTCTTCCTGGTCTGGTGGCAGAACGCCGTCGCGCTGCTGGTCGGCGTGCTCAGCGGCATCGTCTCCTTCCTGCCCGCCGTCACCGGCTCGGTGGTGCGCAACCACCGGGAGGCGGCCGAGGCGGCGCGGCTGCGCGCCGGGCAGACGGCGCTGCTGGCCGAGATGGACCGGGCGCAGGCGGTGGCGGCGGAGCGGGCCCGGATGGCGCGGGAGCTGCACGACGTGGTCGCCAACCACCTGTCGGCCATCGCGATCCACTCGACGGCCGCGCTCTCCCTCGACGACCCGGACACCACCCGGCGGTCGCTGACGGTGATCCGGGAGAACAGCGTGGCGGGGCTGGCCGAGATGCGGCGGCTGATCGGGCTGCTGCGGGAGAGCGGGGCGGAGGCCGGTCCGGCCGCGACGGCGACCCTGGCGGGGCTCGACGCGCTGGTGGCGCAGGCGCGGGCGAGCGGCGCGGCGAGCGGGCTGCGG
This sequence comes from Streptomyces termitum, assembly GCF_014650175.1. Lineage (GTDB taxonomy): Bacteria > Actinomycetota > Actinomycetes > Streptomycetales > Streptomycetaceae > Streptomyces > Streptomyces termitum. Next base: position 378,634 of record NZ_BMUL01000003.1, on the reverse strand, counting down.
TTCGCCCTGGACGACGCGCGGCGGGACGGTCCGGGGCTGCCGGCGCCGGTGGAGCTGGCCGCGTACCGGATCGTGCAGGAGTCGCTGACGAACGCGCTGAAGCACGCGGCGCCGGGCGAGGTGCGGGTGGCGCTGGCGCGGGCGGGCGGGGCGCTGACGGTGGAGGTGACGAGTCCGTACGGGGAGCGGCCGGGGCCGCGCGCGCCGGGTTCGGGGGCGGGGCTGGTGGGGATGCGGGAGCGGGTGGCGCTGCTGGGCGGCTCGCTGGAGGCGGGCCGGGCGGCGGACGGCGGCCCGGGGGCGGTGTGGCGGGTCCGGGCGGAGCTGCCGGTGGACGCGAGCGAGGAGGAGCCGGCGTGACGGTGCGGGTGGTGGTGGCCGAGGACCAGAGCGCGGTGCGGGCCGGTCTGGTGCTGATCCTGGGGAGCGCTCCGGACGTGGAGGTGGTCGGGGAGGCCGAGGACGGGGAGCGGGCGGTGGAGCTGGCCCGGGAGCTGCGGCCGGACCTGGTGCTCATGGACGTGCAGATGCCCCGGCTGGACGGGGTGGCGGCGACCCGGCAGGTGGTGGCGGAGGGGCTGGCGGACGTGCTGGTGCTGACCACCTTCGATCTGGACGAGTACGTCTTCGGGGCGCTGCGGGCGGGGGCTGCGGGGTTCCTGCTGAAGAACGCGGACGCGCGGGAGCTGATCGAGGCGGTGCGGACGGTGGCGCGGGGCGAGGGGCTGATCGCGCCGGCGGTGACACGGCGGCTGATCGCGGAGTTCGCGGCGGGGCGGCCGATGGAGCCGGCGGCGGACCCGGCGGCGCTGGAGGCGCTGACGCCGCGCGAGCGGGAGGTGCTGGCGGCGCTGGGGTCGGGGCTGTCGAACGCGGAGATCGCGGTACGGCTCGACATGGCGGAGGCGACGGTGAAGACGCACGTCAGCAAGGTGCTGGGGAAACTGGGGGTACGCAGTCGGGTCCAAGCGGCGGTACTGGCAAGGGAGTTGGGGGTCACGTAAAGAAAAGCGACGTTGGTCCAGACCTCTTGACGATTGGTCCAGACCTTCTTACGCTCTCGAAGCGCGCGCAACTCTACGGACCACCCCCACCCCCGAACGTCCGCTACTTGAGGAGCACCGTTGAGCACTCAAGCACCGACGCGCAGACGAAGCTTCAAGGCGAAGGCCGCCGCCGGCCTCACCTCCTTGATCCTTCCGCTCGCCGCGATGGTCGGCCTGGCCTCTCCCGCCGAGGCCGCCGACTCGGTCACCGCGACCTATACCAAGACCCAGGACTGGGGCTCCGGCTTCGGAGCCAACTGGACCATCAAGAACACCGGTACCACCGCCGTCTCCTCCTGGACCCTGGAGTGGGACTACCCCGCCGGGACCCAGGTGACCTCCGCGTGGGACGCCACCGTCACCAGCAGCGGCAACCACTGGACCGCCAAGAACCTGTCCTGGAACGGCACCCTGGCGCCCGGAGCCTCTCTCTCCTTCGGCTACAACGGCTCCGGCGCCGGCGCGCCCTCCGGCTGTAAGATCAACGGCGCCTCCTGCGACGGCGTCGTCCTGCCGCCGGGCGACAACCCGCCCTCGGCCCCCGGCACCCCGGTCGCCTCGGACATCACCAACACCTCGGTGAAGCTCACCTGGGGCGCGGCCGACGACGACAAGGGCGTCAAGAACTACGACGTCCTGCGCGGCGGCACGAAGGTCACCACCACCACCGGTCTGACCTACACGGACACCGGCCTCACCGCCGGCACCGACTACAGCTACACGGTCGTGGCCCGCGACACCGCCGACCAGACCGGCCCCGCCGCCGGCCCGGTCCCGGTCCGCACCACCGGAGGCGACACCCCGCCGCCGCCGAAGGCCATCAAGATGGGCTACTTCACCAACTGGGGCGTCTACGGGCGCAACTACCACGTGAAGAACATCGTGACCTCGGGCTCCGCCTCGAAGATCACGCACATCAACTACGCCTTCGGCAACGTCCAGGGCGGCAAGTGCACCATCGGCGACGCCTACGCCGACTACGACAAGGCGTACACCGCCGACCAGTCGGTCGACGGCGTGGCCGACACCTGGGACCAGCCGCTGCGCGGCAACTTCAACCAGCTGCGCAAGCTGAAGAAGGCGTACCCGAACATCAAGATCCTGTGGTCCTTCGGCGGCTGGACCTGGTCCGGCGGCTTCGGCCAGGCCGTCCAGAACCCGACCGCGTTCGCGCAGTCCTGCTACGACCTGGTCGAGGACCCGCGCTGGGCCGACGTCTTCGACGGCATCGACCTGGACTGGGAGTACCCGAACGCCTGCGGTCTCACCTGTGACACCAGCGGTCCGGCCTCCTTCAAGAACATGATGCAGGCCATGCGCGCCAAGTTCGGTGCCAACAACCTGGTCACCGCGGCCGTCACGGCCGACGGTTCCAACGGCGGCAAGATCGACGCGGCGGACTACGGCGGCGCGGCCCCGTACTTCGACTGGCTGAACGTCATGACGTACGACTTCTTCGGCGCCTGGGAGGCCAAGGGCCCGACCGCCCCGCACTCCCCGCTGACCTCGTACTCCGGCATCCCGCAGGCGGGCTTCAACTCCGCCGACGCGATCGCCAAGTTCAAGGCCAAGGGCGTCCCGGCCAACAAGCTGCTGCTCGGCATCGGCTTCTACGGCCGCGGCTGGACCGGCGTCACCCAGGCCGCCCCCGGCGGCACGGCGACCGGCCCGGCGCAGGGCACCTACGAGCAGGGCATCGAGGACTACAAGGTCCTCAAGAACTCCTGCCCGTCCAACGGCACCATCGCCGGTACCGCCTACGCCCACTGCGGCACCAACTGGTGGAGCTACGACACCCCGGCCACCGTCGTCTCCAAGATGAGCTGGGCCAAGACCCAGGGGCTCGGCGGAGCCTTCTTCTGGGAGTTCAGCGGTGACACCACCAACGGCGAGCTCGCGACCGCGATCAACTCCGGTCTGAGCTAGTCGGCACCCGCTCCACGGAGCCCCGTACCGCTCCCCTCCACGAGGGGGCGGTACGGGGCTCCTCGCGTTCCCCGTCGGCAAGGAGATCGCAAAGAACGCCAACTCACGCTCCCACGAAAGGCGTTCATCCTATATTCCTATCGAGGACTGAACCTTTCCCGCCCTGAAAGGGGGTGCAGTGATGAAGCTTCTCTTCGCCATCCGCAACAAGGTGTCCGCTCAGAAGAGCCTGAAGGCCAGCTCCTGGTACATCTGGTACTGAGCCGCCCGGCCGTCCCCGCCGCGAGGCGGGGGCGGCCCGCCCTCCGACGCCCGCACCTCCCGGAGACCCCCATGCGCGCCACGGTGTTCCACCCCCGACTCGCCGCCCTGTTCCGGGACCACCTCGGACAGGACGTCTTCCGGCTCGAACCCGACACCGTCGGCGTCGCCGGACACGAGGCCGCCGACCGGATCCTCGCCGCCCGCCGCGCCACCGAGGACGAGCGCCCCACCTTCAAGCCGCTCCAGGGCCGCTCGATCCCCCGCACCGAGGGCGCCGCCGTGATGCGGACCATCGGCGCCGACGTCCGCGCGGCCCTCAAGAAGGAACGGCTCCGGCCCGAGGACGTCGACCTGGCCGGGGTGTGGCCGCACCGGGGCCACGTCTTCCTCCGCGACCTGGTCCTCGGCCAGGACCCCTACCGGCTGCGGATCCTCATGAGCCGCAACCTCGAACTGACCCCCAAGCTCACCTGGGCCGTCATCGCCGCGGGCGCCGCCCTCCCCGGCCGGCCCGGCAGCCGCGGCGAACCCCTCACCGGCCTCGCCCGGCTCACCGCCGACGCCGCCGGCTACCAGGACCGCCGCTACGCCATGGGCATGTACCGGCGCGCGGCCGCCCCCGTCTGCTTCACCGTCTCCGCCCTCGTCGCCAACGCGCTCTGGCTCGGCGCGCCCTTCGACCCCGGGACGCCGAACCGGCACCTGCTGTACGAGTCCATGCGGCTGCTGCCGCCCTCCTGGAACATCCTGCGCAACGCCTCCCCCGAGTACCCCGGCATCGACTCCCGCATCGGCCCGGCCGACGATGTCCTGCTGCTGCCCCTGCTCACCCACCGGGACCCGGAGCTGTGGGAGGACCCCGACGTCTTCCGCCCGGAGCGCTGGGAGCACCTCGACCCCGACGACACCCCCGGCTACCTGCCCTTCGGCCACGTCTCCGAGCGCTGCTGGGGCCGCCACATGGTGATGCCGCTCGCCGAACTGCTCCTGGACCTCGTCCGCGGCGCGGGCCTGGAGGTCGACCCCGGACAGACGAGCGCCGAGGTGCCCCTCACGGGACTCCTCGGCGTGTCGGAGATACGCATACGGCGCGGCCGTCAGGCCACGTTCACCCTCTGACCGGGCGGTGCCGCCTCCAGCCAGGCCATGAAACCGGTCCGGGCGTCCTCGCTCATCGCGAGTTCGAGCCGGACCCCGTTGTACATGCAGGGCTGGATCACCGCGTCGGACAGGAGCGCCAGCTCCTCCTCGCCCTCCGGCATCCGGCGCTCCAGGGCCACGATGGCCGAGCGCTCCAGGAAGCGGCGCGGCCGGGGCGCGTACGAGAAGACCCGGAACCAGGCGATCTCGTCGCCGCTGTACCGGGCCACGCCGTACACCCAGCCCTTGCCGGACAGGTCCGGCGTCTCCGGGACGTCCCAGCGCAGCGAGCAGTCGAAGGTGCCGCCGGCCCGCTGGATGAGCCTGCGGCGCAAGCCGAAGACGAAGAGTCCGATCATCACCAGTGCGACGACCAGGCCGCAGAGCAGCAGCGCGAGGAACATCTTCACCGACCTCCTCGCCGCGTCCTGTGACCGGCACCGCCGGTCCGACCGAATACAACCTGCATCTGCATCGCCTCAGCCGCGGCACGGTCTGGAACATTCCAGCCGTGCCGCGGCTGAGGGCACTACTCTTCGGCTCGGGCCCGCGTCAGCGGACCGATACCGCGCGCAGCCGGACTTCGGCGCGCCGCTCGGCGGCGGCGTCCTCGCCCGACTTGGCACGCTCCAGCGCGCGCTCGGCACGCTGGGCGTCGATCTCGTCCGCCAGCTCGGCGATCTCCGCGAGCAGAGAAAGCTTGTCGTCGGCGAAGGAGATGAAACCGCCGTGGACGGCGGCCACGACGGTGGCGCCCTCGCTCGTGCGGATGGTCACCGGGCCCGATTCCAGCACACCGAGCAGCGGCTGGTGACCGGGCATGACGCCGATGTCGCCGGAGGTGGTCCGCGCGATGACCAGGGTGGCCTCGCCGGACCAGACACTCCGGTCCGCGGCGACCAGCTCGACGTGCAGCTCAGCGGCCAAGGGTGGCTCCTCGGGTCACCACCCGGCGGTCGTGCCGGGTGTTGGGGTCAATTCTACTGGGGCGTGAAGAGGGGGGCGGGACACGTCCCGCCCCCCTCAGGCGAGCACGGGGCTCAGGAGACGCCGAGCTCCTTGGCGTTGTTCTTGAGGTCCTCAAGACCACCGCACATGAAGAACGCCTGCTCCGGGAAGTGGTCGAACTCGCCGTCGCAGATCGCGTTGAACGCGGCGATCGACTCGTCCAGCGGAACGTCCGAACCGTCCACACCGGTGAACTGCTTCGCCGCGTGGGTGTTCTGCGACAGGAAGCGCTCGACACGACGCGCGCGGTGCACGACGAGCTTGTCCTCCTCGCCGAGCTCGTCGATGCCGAGGATCGCGATGATGTCCTGGAGATCCTTGTACTTCTGCAGGATGCCCTTGACGCGCATGGCGGCCTCGTAGTGGTCCTGCGCGATGTAGCGCGGGTCCAGGATCCGGGACGTGGAGTCCAGCGGGTCCACGGCCGGGTAGATGCCCTTCTCGGAGATCGGACGGGAGAGAACCGTCGTCGCGTCGAGGTGGGCGAAGGTGGTCGCCGGCGCCGGGTCGGTGAGGTCGTCGGCGGGGACGTAGATCGCCTGCATCGAGGTGATCGAGTGACCACGGGTCGAGGTGATGCGCTCCTGGAGGAGACCCATCTCGTCGGCCAGGTTCGGCTGGTAGCCCACCGCGGAGGGCATGCGGCCGAGCAGGGTCGAGACCTCGGAACCGGCCTGCGTGAAGCGGAAGATGTTGTCGATGAAGAACAGCACGTCCTGCTTCTGCACATCGCGGAAGTACTCCGCCATGGTCAGACCGGCGAGGGCGACGCGCAGACGGGTGCCCGGGGGCTCGTCCATCTGGCCGAAGACCAGGGCGGTCTTGTCCAGAACGCCGGACTCCTCCATCTCCGCGATGAGGTCGTTGCCCTCACGGGTGCGCTCGCCGACACCGGCGAACACGGAAACGCCGTCGTGCAGCTTGGCCACACGCATGATCATTTCCTGGATCAGAACGGTCTTGCCGACACCGGCACCACCGAACAGACCGATCTTTCCACCCTTGACGTACGGGGTGAGGAGGTCGACGACCTTGAGGCCGGTCTCGAACATCTCGGTCTTCGACTCGAGCTGGTCGAAGGCGGGGGCCTTGCGGTGGATGGACCAGCGCTCGCCGACCTCCGACTCCGCCTCGGGGTCGTTCAGGATCTGACCCAGCGTGTTGAACACGCGGCCCTTGGTGACGTCGCCGACGGGCACGGTGATGCCGTCGCCGGTGTCCACCACGGGGGCCTGGCGGACCAGACCGTCGGTGGGCTGCATGGAGATGGCGCGGACGACGCCGTCACCGAGGTGCTGCGCGACCTCCAGGGTCAGCGTCTTCTTGGCGCCGTCCTCGGCCGGGTCGGCGACCTCGACGTGGAGGGCGTTGTAGATCTCCGGCATCGCGTCGACGGGGAACTCCACGTCGACGACCGGGCCGATGACCCGGGCGACGCGGCCCGTGGCGGCGGCCGTCTCAACAGTGGTCGTCATTACTTGTCACTCCCCGCGGTCGCGTCGGCCAGGGCTGCGGTGCCACCGACGATCTCGCTGATTTCCTGGGTGATTTCGGCCTGGCGGGCCGCGTTGGCAAGTCGGGAGAGGTTGTTGATCAAGTCTCCCGCGTTGTCGGTCGCCGACTTCATCGCGCGCCGCGTGGCGGCGTGCTTCGACGCCGACGACTGGAGCAGCGCGTTGTAGATCCGGCTCTCGACGTAGCGCGGCAGAAGGGCGTCCAGGACGTCTTCCGCCGACGGCTCGAAGTCGTACAGCGGGCGGAGCGTGTCCGACTCGCCGGCCTCCTTCGCGACCTCGTCGAGGCTGAGGGGCAGCAGCCGGGCCTCGACCGCCGTCTGCGTCATCATCGAGACGAACTCGGTGTAGACGATGTGGAGCTCGTCCACACCACCCTCCGCCGTGTCCTTCTCGATCGCCTTGATCAGCGGCTCGCCGATCTGCTTGGCGTCCGCGTACGTCGGCTCGTCCGTGAAGCCGGCCCACTTGTCGGCCAGCTTGCGCTCACGGAAGTTGAAGTGCGCGATGCCGCGGCGGCCGACGACGTAGACGTCCACCGCCTTGCCCTCGCCCTCCAGCCGCTTGATGAGCTGCTCCGTCGCCTTGATGGCGTTGGAGTTGAAGGCGCCGGCCAGACCGCGGTCGCTCGACAGGAGCAGAACCGCGGCACGGGTCGGGTTCTCGGCCTCGGTCGTCAGCGCGTGCTTGTCGCTCGCACCCGTGGCCACCGCGGTCACCGCGCGGGTGAGCTCGGTGGCGTACGGGGTGGACGCCTGCACCTTGCGCTGGGCCTTGACCACGCGCGAGGCGGCGATCATCTCCATCGCCTTGGTGATCTTCTTCGTCGCGGTGACGGATTTGATGCGACGCTTGTAGACCCGGAGCTGCGCTCCCATGAGTCAGGTCCCTTCCGTCGTCACTTCGAGACGTTGACGGCGGCAGGGGCGTCCGCGCCGAGCAGCTTGCCGTCAGAGGTCTCGAACTGCTTCTTGAACTCCGCGATGGCGTCGGCGACGGCCGTCAGGGTGTCGTCCGACATCTTCTTGCCCTCACGGATGGAGGTCATGAGACCGGAGTGGTTCTGGCGGAGGTACGCCAGGAGCTCGGCCTCGAAGCGACGGATGTCGGCGACCGGGACGTCGTCCATCTTGCCGGTGGTGCCGGCCCAGACGGAGACGACCTGGTTCTCGGTCGGCATCGGCTGGTACTGAGCCTGCTTCAGCAGCTCGACCATCCGCTGACCGCGCTCCAGCTGCGCCTTCGACGCGGCGTCCAGGTCGGAACCGAAGGCGGCGAACGCCTCCAGCTCACGGAACTGGGCGAGGTCCACGCGGAGGCGGCCGGCGATCTGCTTCATGGCCGGGTGCTGGGCGGAGCCACCGACACGGGAGACCGAGATACCGACGTTCAGGGCCGGACGCTGACCGGCGTTGAACAGGTCGGACTCCAGGAAGCACTGGCCGTCGGTGATGGAGATGACGTTGGTCGGGATGAACGCCGAGACGTCGTTGGCCTTCGTCTCGACGATCGGGAGACCCGTCATCGAACCGGCACCGAGGTCGTCGGAGAGCTTCGCGCAGCGCTCCAGGAGACGGGAGTGCAGGTAGAAGACGTCACCCGGGTACGCCTCACGGCCCGGCGGGCGGCGCAGCAGCAGCGACACGGCGCGGTAGGCGTCGGCCTGCTTCGACAGGTCGTCGAAGACGATGAGGACGTGCTTGCCCTGGTACATCCAGTGCTGGCCGATGGCCGAGCCGGTGTACGGGGCGAGGTACTTGAAGCCGGCCGGGTCGGAGGCCGGGGCGGCGACGATCGTCGTGTACTCGAGCGCGCCGGCCTCTTCCAGGGCACCGCGCACGGAGGCGATGGTGGAGCCCTTCTGACCGACGGCGACGTAGATGCAGCGGACCTGCTTGTTCACGTCGCCCGAGCGCCAGTTGTCGCGCTGGTTGATGATCGTGTCGACGGCCAGGGCGGTCTTGCCCGTCTGGCGGTCGCCGATGATCAGCTGGCGCTGGCCGCGGCCGACCGGGGTCATGGCGTCGACGGCCTTGTAGCCGGTCTCCATCGGCTCGTGGACCGACTTACGGGCCATGACGCCGGGGGCCTGCAGTTCGAGGGCGCGGCGGCCCTCGGTCGCGATCTCGCCGAGACCGTCGATCGGGTTGCCGAGCGGGTCGACGACGCGACCCAGGTATCCCTCGCCGACGCCGACCGAGAGGACCTCGCCGGTGCGCTGCACCGACTGCCCCTCCTCGATGCCGCTGAACTCGCCGAGGACGATCGCGCCGATCTCGCGCTCTTCGAGGTTCAGCGCGAGGCCGAGGGTGCCGTCCTCGAACTTCAGCAGCTCGTTCGCCATGGCCGAGGGAAGACCCTCGACCTTCGCGATGCCGTCACCGGCCAGGCTGACCGTGCCGACCTCCTCGCGCGAGGCCGCGTCCGGCTGGTACGACTGGACGAAGGTCTCCAGTGCGTCCCGGATCTCCTCCGGCCGGATCGTGAGCTCCGCCATCTGGGTTCCCTGCTCTCCTTGTTGGGCCCGAAGTTTCTTAAGGGGTCTGGGGGCCGACCCCCAGGAATCTTCTGCAATCTCTGCACGGCCCAACCGGGCCGCTGTGATGCGTGTTGAGTTGTGGCTGCCGCCGGTGTCAGCCGGCCAGTCGCCGCTTCGCCTCGTCGAGGCGCTCGGAGACCGTGCCGTCGATGACCTCGTCGCCGACGCGCACTGAGATCCCGCCGAGGACCGCGGGGTCCACGTCCAGGTTCAGGTGCATCGCGCGGCCGTACAGCTTCGCCAGTACGGCCCCGAGGCGCTGCTTCTGCGCGTCGGTGAGCGGCACCGCCGAGGTGACGACGGCGACCATCCGGTCCCGGCGCGCCGCGGCGAGCTTGGACAGGGACTCGAGTCCCGCTTCCAGGCTACGTCCCCGGGGCTGGGTCACCAGACGGACGACCAGGCGCTCGGTGGTACGGCTGGCCTTGCCGCCGAGCAGGCTGCGGAGCAGCTCGCCCTTGGCGGTGGCCGTGGCGGTCTTGTCCGTCAGCGCCGAGCGGAGCTCGGTGCTGGAGGACACGATCCGGCCGAAGCGGAACAGCTCGTCCTCGACGCTGTCGAGGGAGCCCGCCTTCTGCGCCGCGGTGAGGTCGGCGATGTTCGCCAGCTCCTCGGCCGCGTCGACCAGGTCGCGCGAGCGCGACCAGCGGGACCGGACCATTCCGGAGACCAGGTCGAGGGTCTCGCCGCCCACCTGACCGGTCAGGAGTCGCTGCGCGAGTTCGGCCTTGGCCTCACCCTGCTGGGCGGGGTCGGTCAGGACCCGGCGCAGCGACACCTCGCGGTCGAGCAGGACGGTGACGGCGGCCAGCTCGTCCGCCAGCTTCGCCGCGTCGACCGAGGTGTTGTCGGTCAGCGCGTCGAGGGACTCGCGGGCGGCGGAAAGTGCCTCACGGCTCGCTCCGTTCATCGGACGGCCTCAGCCTTCTCCTCGAGCTCGTCGAGGAAGCGGTCGATCGTGCGGCTCTGGCGGGCGGTGTCCGTGAGGGACTCGCCGACCAGCTTGCCGGCCAGGTCGGTGGCGAGCTTGCCGACGTCCTGACGCAGGGAGGCGGCCGCGGCCTTGCGGTCGGCCTGGATCTGCGTGTGGCCGGCGGCGACGATCTCCTCGCGCTGGCGCTGGCCCTCCGCCTTCATCTCCTGGATGATCGCGGTGCCCTGCTCCGTCGCCTCCTGGCGGAGACGTGCGGCTTCGTGGCGGGCCTCGGCGAGCTGTGCCTTGTACTGCTCCAGCACACTCTGAGCCTCGATCTGGGCCGACTCGGCCTTCTCGATGCCGCCCTCGATGGCCTCACGGCGCTCTTCCAGAACCTTGTTGATGTTCGGGACGAGCTTCTTGGCGAGGAAGCCGAAGACGATGACGAAGGCGATCAGGCCGATGACGAGCTCGTCAATGTACGGGATCAGAGGAGGCTGGGCCTCCCCCTCCGCCGCAAGAAGCAGAGCGTTCACATCAGTGCCTTCCGTGAAAATGTGGCTGTCGTCGAGAAGCAGGCTTAGTAGACGAAGCCCATGACGATGCCGATGAGGGCGAGCGCCTCACAGAAGGCGAAACCCATGATCTGGTTGGTACGGATCAGGCCGGCCGCCTCGGGCTGGCGGGCGAGGGCCTGGGTGCCGTTACCGAAGATGATGCCGACGCCGACGCCGGGGCCGATCGCGGCGAGGCCGTAACCGATGGCGGCGACGTTGCCTTCGACAGCAGCAAGGGTCTGGAGAGCGGACATGCCGGTTCTTCCTTCTCTTTCAAGGACCCGGTGGGGGTTGGCCACCGGAGACTTCGGGGTGGGTGGTGGAGCTGGTCCGTGGCAGGGGGCTCAGTGGTGCTCGGAGAGCGCGCCCTGGACGTAGTTGCAGGCCAGGAGCACGAAGACGTACGCCTGGACGGCCTGGATGAAGAGCTCGAAGGCGGTCATCACGAGGACCATCACGAAGGACGTGGCCGCGTAGACGACACCGATGCCGTTGAGCAGGTACCAGGAGGCCAGCGAGAACATCACGATGAGCAGGTGACCGGCGAACATGTTCGCGAACAGTCGGACCGCGTGCGTGAAGGGGCGGATGATCAGGTTCGAGAAGAACTCGAGGACGACGACCAGCGGCAGGATCGGGCCGAGCGACTTGTCGTAGCCGGTGATGTTCTTCCAGCCGCCGACGAAGCCGTGCTTCTTGAACGTCAGCGAGACCCAGAGGACGTACACGATCAGCGCGAGGGCCGCCGGGAAGGCGATCAGCGAGGTGACCGGGAACTGGGCCAGCGGGATGATCGACCAGAGGTTCATCATCCAGACGAGGAAGAACATGGAGACCATGAAGGGGACGTACTTCTCGCCGTCCTTCTTGCCGATGATCTCGTAGACGATGCCTCGGCGCACGAAGTCGTAGCCGGCTTCGCCGACCATCTGCATCTTGCCGGGGACCAGCTTCGGCTTGCGGAAGGCCGCCCAGAAGAACCCGACCACCACGACCGAGCTCAGGACCGCGAGCAGCATGGGCTTGGTCAGCTCGAAGCTGCCCCACGTCGCGATCGGCTCGTAGATGAACGTGTGCAGGCCCGGCGCCGGGAAGCCACATCCGGTGAAGATCTGGCAATCGGGGTCGAAGGCAAGCGTCTGGTCAGCACTCACCGCGGGCTCCTTCAGCGTGGCGCATAGGTACGGCAACCTCGTTGTGTCGGCGCGGCACGCGGCCGCGGGTCGGCACTGGACTGGTCTTACGGATGAGAGGGCGGCGGTTCGGCATCAAGCCTCGCGCTGGGACGGGTGCCTCTTCGGAAGCCCAAGCCCGCAGTGCCGCAGTTGGAAACGGACGATAGCAGGAAGCCGAACGCGTCTTTATCCCGGCCCTACCCTTCACGGCTTCGAACCCGTTTTCTCGGGCTCGACGTACGTGATCTTGGCCTTCATGTAGGCCCGGGCCTGGGCCGCTACCCACACCACGGTCGCCGCGAGCAGCGTGAAGGCGAAGGCCTTGAAGTCGAACACCGTGGTGCCCTTCAGCAAGGCCAGGAAGACGAAGAGGACCAGCAGCTGGGTCGTGTAGAGCAAGAGCCCCATGGCCTGGAACAGCTGCGGGAGCTTCTTGGCCGTCCGCTGGAGCACCAGCATCCCGATGCCCATGAAGAGGAGGACGACCAGGGTGCCGAGAACGGCGCCGATCGCCCCCTTCCCGCCGGCGACGATGCCGCTGATCACCGTGGCGATGACGCCGACGGCGGCAGTGGGTACGACGGCCGAGAGGAGGAGGCGTGCGTCGCTGGAAGGCATGGCGGTGTCTCCGCTTTTTGATGGTGGGGCGATGGTGTCGTCAGGGACGAGCGTAAGCCCGGTCCGAGGTGGGTCTCGGGGCCAACAGACCGTCGCACTACGGTCTTTCGGCACTGTCGCCGGGTCTCGTGAACCGTATCACAAACTATTTGAATAGGTCTTTACTCATACGGTGTGCCACCTGTCACACGTGAGGGTGATGACGCGCGAATGTGCGAGACAGCGGGGCGACTTGTCTGGTATTGCACCCCGCCGCGCCTTTCGTCAACTCGGCGTTCCGGCCTTCCGCCGGTCGGTGAAGCGCGAGCGGTGACCGATCGCCGTCGACCCGTGCAGCCCCGCCGGGACCGGCACGCGCTCCTCGGCGGGCTCCTCCGCGTCCTCCCCGGCCTCCTCGGGGTCCGGGACCGGACGCCGCCGGTAGCGCGGCGGAACGACCGCCTCCGCCCAGCGGGGGGCCCGCGGCGAGAAGCGCGGCAGCAGGAGCAGCACCAGCCCGAGCGCGCTCAGCCCGGTGACCGCCAGCACGATCCACATCGACGTCGAGTGGACCGAGTACGCCAGCGTCCCGAAGGCGATCAGCGCCGACCAGAAGTACATGATCAGCACGGCCCGGCTGTGCGAGTGGCCGATCTCCAGGAGCCGGTGGTGCAGGTGGCCGCGGTCCGCGGCGAACGGCGACTGGCCCTTCCAGGTGCGCCGCACGATCGCGAGCACCAGGTCCGCCATCGGGATCGCGATGATGGTCAGCGGCAGGATCAGCGGGATGAAGACCGGCAGCGCCGCGTGGGTCGCCTGCCGGGTCGAGCCCTCGAAGATCTTCAGGGTGTCCGGGTCCACCTGGCCCGTGATCGAGATGGCCGAGGCGGCCAGGATCAGGCCGATCAGCATCGAGCCGGAGTCGCCCATGAAGATCCGCGCCGGGTGCATGTTGTGCGGCAGGAAGCCCAGGCACATGCCCATGAGGATGGCCGCGAAGAGCGTCGCGGGGGCCGCCGCCTCGATCGTGTAGCCGTACCAGAGCCGGTACGCGTACAGGAAGAACGCGCCGGTCGCGATGCAGACCATGCCGGCGGCGAGGCCGTCGAGGCCGTCCACGAAGTTGACCGCGTTGATGGTCAGGACGACCAGGGCGACCGTCAGGAGGGTGCCCTGGCCCTGGGTCAGCGCGACCGTCCCGACGCCCGGGATCGGCAGCCACAGGATCGTCAGGCCCTGCGCCACCATCACGCCGGCCGAGATCATCTGCGCGCCCAGCTTGATCAGCGCGTCCAGCTCGAACTTGTCGTCGAGGACGCCGATCAGCCAGATCAGCGCGGCGCCGGACAGCAGCGCGCGCGGCTCGTTCGACTGGTCGAAGACGCTGTTCAGGTTCTGGAGGTGGTCCGCGACCAGCAGGCCCGCGCACAGCCCGAAGAACATGGCGATGCCACCGAGCCGGGGCGTCGGTTCTCGGTGCACGTCGCGCGCGCGGATCTCGGGCATCGCCCCGGTCGCGATGGCGAACTTCCGCACCGGACCGGTCAGCAGATAGGTCACCGCGGCCGTGACACAGAGCGTCAGCAGGTAATCACGCACGGGCTGTCCCCACAGGAATCGCTGGCCATCTCAGCCCCACACCCTAGCCGTGCCGTCCATGTGGTGGGAGACACGCGGGGGGCCGGAACGGTTGCGTCCGGTGCCCCCTCAGCCGCCGTACGGGGGAAAACCGCTGGTCAACTCCCGTACTTCCGCCCTTGCCCGAGCCGTCGCCTCCCGTTCGCCCCGCAGTGCGACGGTGAAGAGGGCGGCGATCCCCGCCATCTCCGGGGCGCCCATCCCCTGCGTGGTCACGGCGGCCGTCCCCAGCCGGATACCGCGCCCCGTGCCGTGCGGCAGCGCGCAGGTGTCGAGGACCATCCCGGCCGCCGCCAGCCGCGCCCGCGCGGACCGGCCGTCGAGACCCAGCGGCGCCGGGTCGGCGGTGATCAGGTGGGTGTCGGTGCCGCCGGTGGTCAGCGCGAAGCCCTCCGCCGAGAGCGCGGCGGCGAGCACGCGCGCGTGCTCCACCACCCGATGGGCGTACCCGGTGAACGCCGGAGTGGACGCCTCCCCCAGCGCGACCGCCTTCGCCGCGATCGTGTGCATCTGGGCCCCGCCCTGGGTGAACGGGAAGACCGCCCGGTCGATCCGGTCGGCCAGCTCCGCCGTGCACAGCAGCATCCCGCCGCGCGGACCGCGCAGCACCTTGTGCGTGGTGGCGCAGACGACGTCGGCGTACGGCACCGGGTTCGGCGCCGCTCCCCCGGCGACCAGGCCGATGGGGTGGGCCGCGTCGGCGATCAGGTACGCCCCCACCTCGTCGGCGATCGCCCGGAACAGCGCGTAGTCGGGGTGCCGGGGGGAGGAGATCGAGCCGCAGACGATCGCCTTCGGCCGGTGGTGCCGGGCGAGCGCGGCGACCTGCTCGTAGTCGATGAGGCCGGTCGCGGGGTCGGTGCCGTACGGGACGAAGTCGAACCAGCGGCCGGAGAAGTTCGCCGGCGAACCGTGCGTGAGGTGCCCGCCCTGGTCCAGGCCCATCGCCAGGACCGTGTCACCGGGCCTGAGAAGGGCCGCGTACGCCGCCAGGACGGCCGCGGAGCCCGAGTGGGGCTGGAGGTTCGCGTGATCGGCTCCGAAGAGCGCGGTGGCCCGTTCCACGGCGATCCGCTCGGCCGCGTCGGCGTACGCGCAGCCGCCGTGGTGCCGGGCGCCCGGATACCCCTCGGCGTACTTGTTGGCCAGCGGCGAGGCGAGCGCGGCGAGCACCGCGGGCGAGGTGAAGTTCTCCGCCGCGATCAGCTGGAGCGTCTCGGCCTGCCGCCGGGCCTCCCCCGACAGCACGTCGGCGATCTGCGGGTCCTGCCGCCGCAGGACGTCGAGACCTTCTCCGGCGGGCGCGCTGACGGCCATGGCTGACTCCGGGCGTGGAGGGACGTAGCACCAATGTAGGCGCGCCCCACGACCCCCGCCCCCGGAGCCGTCCCCTCGGGGACCCGGGAGGGCCCGCGCCCCGTCAGCGCGGGGCCCCGACCCCCGTCAGGGCCGTGACGACCGGGTCCAGGGCCTCCTGGATCTCGTCGCCGATGGAGCGGAAGACGGTGATGGGGGCGCCGTAGGGGTCGTTGACCTCGTCCGCCTCCGCGGAGGGGGCCAGGAGCCACCCGCGTAGAGCGGCGGCGGCACGGACCAGGGAGCGCGCGCGTTCGACCACGCCGTCGCGGGGGTCCGGGAGGGTGGCCGGGTCGATGGCGCGGACCAGCCGGGTGAACTCCTTCAGGGTGAAGGTGCGCAGTCCGGCCGAGTGGCCCATCGAGATGACCTGGGCGCGGTGGTCGCGGGTCGCGGTGAGGACGAGGTCGGCGCGGATGACGTGCTCGTCGAGGAGCTCGCGTCCGACGAAGCCGCTGTGGTCGGCGCCGAAGTCGGCGAGGACCTGCTCCGCGTTGGTCTCCATGGGGGCGCCCTCGTGGCCCCAGGTGCCGGCGCTCTCCACGATGAGGCCCCGGCAGAGCCCGTCGCCGAGCCGCTGGCCGAGGGCGTGGCGGGTCAGCCGCTCGGTGATGGGCGAGCGGCAGACGTTGCCGGTGCTGACGTGGAGGATGCGGAAGGTGGTGTCGTACCCCGCTATGCCACGCCCCTCAGGGGCGGTCAACTGGCCACCTCAAGGTCCGGCACGACCTTCCTCAGCTCCTCCGGCGAGAGGGAGCCCTCACGGAGCAGGACCGGCACCGGGCCGGTGACGTCGACGATGGAGGAGGGGGTGTTGCCGGGCGTCGGGCCGCCGTCGAGGTAGACGGAGACGGCGTCGCCGAGCATCCGCTGGGCGGCGTCGCAGTCCTCCGGCGCCGGGTGGCCGGTGACGTTGGCCGCGGTGACGGCCATCGGGCCGACCTCGGTGAGCAGCTCGATGGCGACCGGGTGCAGCGGCATCCGGATGGCGACGGTGCCGCGGGTGTCGCCGAGGTCCCACTGGAGGGACGGCTGGTGCCGGGCGACCAGGGTGAGCGCGCCGGGCCAGAAGGCGTCGACGAGCTCCCACGCGTGCTCGGAGAAGTCGGTGACGAGTCCGTGCAGGGTGTTCGGGGAGCCGATGAGCACGGGGACGGGCAGGCCGCGCCCGCGGCCCTTCGCGGCGAGCAGGTCCGCGACGGGCTCGCTGCCGAAGGCGTCCGCGCCGATGCCGTACACGGTGTCGGTGGGGAGCACGACCAGTTCGCCGCGGCGGACCGCCGACGCGGCTTCGCGCAGGCCGGTCGCGCGGTCGGTCGCCTCGTTGCAGTCGTATCGGCGGGCCATCAGTCGCGCTCCTCCTCGGTGGCGGTGCGGTGCCGGCTCACGGCATCGCCTTGCGGGCGGTCGCGAAGCGCGGCCGGTTGTTGAGGTCGGGGTGGTCGGCGGCGTCCGCCCAGCCGGCCTCCTCATTGAAGATCCACGGCACCTGGCCGCCCTGGGTGTCCGCGTGCTCGATGACGACGAGGCCGCCGGGGCGCAGCAGCCGGTGGGCGGTGCGCTCGATGCCGCGGATGGTGTCGAGGCCGTCCTCGCCGGAGAAGAGGGCCATCTCGGGGTCGTGGTCGCGGGCCTCCGGGGCGACGTACTCCCACTCGGTGAGGGGGATGTACGGCGGGTTGGAGATGACCAGGTCGACCTGGCCGTTCAGCTCGGGGAGCGCGGTGAGCGCGTCGCCCTGGTGGACGGTGACGCGGGAGCCCTCGGCGTTCTTCCGGGTCCAGACGAGGGCGTCGTCGGAGAGCTCGACGGCGTGCACGCGCGAGCGCGGCACCTCCTGCGCCATGGCGAGGGCGATGGCGCCGGAGCCGGTGCACAGGTCGACGATGAGCGGTTCGACGACGTCCATGGCGCGCACCGCGTCTATGGCCCAGCCGACGACCGACTCGGTCTCCGGGCGGGGCACGAAGACGCCGGGTCCGACCTGGAGCTCCAGGTAGCGGAAGAAGGCGCGGCCGGTGATGTGCTGGAGGGGTTCGCGCGCCTCGCGGCGCGCGACGGTCTCCCAGTAGCGGGCGTCGAAGTCGGCGTCCTTGACGTTGTGCAGCTCCCCCCGCTTGACGCCGTGCACGAACGCGGCGAGCTCCTCGGCGTCGAAACGCGGTGAGGGAACGCCGGCGTCGGCCAGCCGCTGGGTGGCCTGGGCCACCTCGGCGAGCAGCAGGTTCACGCTGGTCCTCCGTGGTACGGGGTGGGGCTGGACGAGGTCTCGGGCGGGGGCGCGGTCCTACGCCGCCGCGAGCTTGGCGGCCGAGTCGGCGTCGACGCAGGCCTGGATGACGGCGTCGAGGTCGCCGTCGAGGACCTGGTCGAGGTTGTACGCCTTGAATCCGACGCGGTGGTCGGAGATCCGGTTCTCCGGGTAGTTGTACGTCCGGATCTTCTCGGAGCGGTCGACGGTGCGGACCTGGCTGCGGCGGGCGTCGGCGGCCTCGGCCTCGGCCTTCTCCTGGGCGGCGGCGAGCAGCCGGGAACGGAGGATGCGCATGGCCTGCTCCTTGTTCTGGAGCTGGCTCTTCTCGTTCTGGCAGGAGGCGACGATGCCGGTCGGCAGGTGGGTGATGCGGACCGCGGAGTCGGTGGTGTTGACCGACTGGCCGCCGGGGCCGGAGGAGCGGTAGACGTCGATGCGCAGGTCGTTGGCGTGGATCTCGACGTCGACCTCCTCGGCCTCGGGGGTGACGAGCACGCCGGCGGCGGAGGTGTGGATGCGGCCCTGGGACTCGGTGGCGGGCACGCGCTGGACGCGGTGGACGCCGCCCTCGTACTTGAGGCGGGCCCAGACGCCCTGGCCGGGCTCGGTGGCGCCGTTGCCGCCCTTGGTCTTCACGGCGACCTGGACGTCCTTGTAGCCGCCGAGCTCGGACTCGGTGGCGTCGATGATCTCGGTCTTCCAGCCGACGCGCTCGGCGTAGCGGAGGTACATGCGGAGCAGGTCCCCGGCGAAGAGGGCGGACTCGTCGCCGCCGGCGCCGGCCTTGATCTCCAGCAGGACGTCCTTGTCGTCGCTCGGGTCGCGCGGGACGAGCAGCAGGCGGAGCTTCTCGGTGAGCTCCTCGCGCCGCCGCTCCAGGTCCTTGAGCTCGGCCGCGAAGTCGGGGTCGTCGTGCGCGAACTCGCGCGCCGTCTCGATGTCCTCCCCGTTCTGCTTCCAGGAGCGGTACGTGGCGACGATCGGGGTCAGCTCGGCGTAGCGCTTGTTCAGCTTGCGCGCGTTGGCCTGGTCGGCGTGGACCGCGGGATCGGCGAGCTTCTTCTCGAGGTCGGCGTGCTCGCCGACCAGTTCCTCGACCGCCTCGAACATCTTCGGGCTCCTGGTTTCGTCAGTTGCTACGGGGACGCCAAAGCGCCGGTCCCGGCCGCCCCGCTCGGGGGCGGCCGGTGACCGGCGCGGGGGCTCGCTACTTCGCGGCGGAGCCGGCGGCCTTGCCGAAGCGGGCCTCGAAGCGGGCGACGCGGCCACCCGTGTCGAGGATCTTCTGCTTGCCCGTGTAGAACGGGTGGCACTCGGAGCAGACCTCGGCACGGATGGTGCCCTCGGTGAGGGTGCTACGGGTGGTGAACGACGCGCCACAGGTGCAGCTGACCTGGGTCTCGACGTACTCGGGGTGGATCTCGCGCTTCAAGGTGTCTCCTAGTTCCGGGAGGGCGCCGGGTCGTCGCCGCGGGTTGCGGCGGACGTGAACCGGGGCCGACGTACCAGTCTGCCAGGACCGGCCGCATCTCCCCAAACCGGGGTGGCGCCGTCCGTATTCCGCCGGGGGGTCCGGGGGCGGTCCCGCCGGGGTCCGGGGCGGCGGCTACCGCACGATGCCGTCGGCCCGTCCGGTGGCGGTGTCGGCGGTGGCGGCCGCGGGGATGTCCCGGTCGGCCTTCAGGGCCGTCCAGACCTGCCGGGCCTTGGCCTCGACGGGGACGACCCGGTTGGGGTCGGCGGCGTCGTACTCCACCGGCAGGGTGACCATGCGGATGTTCCCGGCGGAGATGCCCATGAGGCCCTGGGCGAAGCCCATCAGCTCCTGGACGGAGTCGAGTTCGGAGTCGGGGGTGACGGCCTTGGTGGCGGCGTCGGCGAGGTCGAGGAGCTTCTTGGGGCTGGTGCCGATGCCGAGGTCCTTGACCTGGGCGACGAGCGCCTTGACGAAGGCCTGCTGGAGCTGGATGCGGCCGAGGTCGCTGCCGTCGCCGACGCTCTTGCGGGTGCGGACCAGGGCGAGGGACCGCTCGCCGTCGAGGGTGTGGGTGCCGGGGGCGAGGTCGAGGCCGCTCTTGGGGTCCTCGATGGCCTTCGTGGTGGTGATCTCGACGCCGCCGAGGGTGTCGACGATCTTCTTGAAGCCGGTGAAGTCGACCTCGATGTAGTGGTCCATGCGGATGCCGGACATCGCCTCGACGGTCTTGACGGCGCAGGCGGGGCCGCCGGCCTGGTAGGCGGTGTTGAACATGGCGCGGGTCTCGGCGGGGACCTCGGTGCCGCGTGCGTCGGTGCAGGCGGGGCGGTCGACGAGGGTGTCGCGGGGGATGGAGACGATGCTCGCCTTCTTGTGGCCCTCGTGGACGTGGACGACCATCGCGGTGTCGGAGCGGGCGCCGCCCTCGTCCCTGCCGTAGGCGGCGTTGTCGCCGGAGCGGGAGTCGGAGCCGAGGACGAGGATGTCCGTCGAGCCGTTGTCGAGGTTCTTGGGGCGGTCGGCGCCGAGCTGGGAGTTGATGTCGACGCCCTCGATGTTGCCGTCGAGCCTGAGGTACAGGTATCCGAGTCCGGTGCCGGCCAGGACGAGCGCGGTGGCGACGCCGGAGAGGAGTATGGCGGCGCGGCGGCGGCGCCTGGCGGGCGGTTTGCGGCGGCGTCCCGTGCCGCCGCGGGGGCGCGTGCCCCGGTGCTGTTCGGTCATGTCGTCCCTCGGCCTTCGGTTCACCTGCTGTGACGGCGAAGCGTCCGAAAGAGTTGCATACGTCCCTGTGCGTCATCCCCCGGAAACGGGCTGTGCCCACCGCTCGGTGAGCGGTGGGCACAGTGTTCGCGCTGGTCACGAGGGGGTTACGGCCCCGGGGCCGGTCTCCCCCGTGTGACGGGGATCTCCGCGACGGCGTCAGTCGTTGTTCCCGCCCGGCGTCGTCTTCTGGATCTGCAGCAGGAACTCGGCGTTCGACTTCGTCTGCTTGAGCTTGTCCAGGAGCAGCTCGATGGCCTGCTGCTGGTCGAGCGCGTGCAGGACGCGGCGGAGCTTCCAGGTGATGGCGAGCTCGTCGCTGCCGAGGAGGATCTCCTCCTTGCGGGTGCCCGAGGCGTCGACGTCGACGGCCGGGAAGATCCGCTTGTCGGCGAGCTTCCGGTCGAGCTTGAGCTCCATGTTGCCGGTGCCCTTGAACTCCTCGAAGATCACCTCGTCCATGCGCGAGCCGGTGTCGACCAGCGCGGTGGCCAGGATGGTCAGCGAGCCGCCGTCCTCGATGTTGCGCGCGGCACCGAAGAAGCGCTTCGGCGGGTAGAGCGCGGTCGAGTCGACACCACCGGACAGGATGCGGCCGGAGGCGGGCGCCGCGAGGTTGTACGCGCGGCCCAGGCGGGTGATGGAGTCCAGCAGGACGACCACGTCGTGGCCCAGCTCGACGAGGCGCTTGGCGCGCTCGATGGCCAGCTCGGCGACGGTGGTGTGGTCCTCGGCCGGGCGGTCGAAGGTCGAGGAGATGACCTCGCCCTTGACCGACCGCTGCATGTCGGTGACCTCTTCCGGACGCTCGTCGACCAGGACGACCATCAGGTGGCACTCGGGGTTGTTGTGGGTGATCGCGTTGGCGATCGCCTGCATGATCATGGTCTTGCCGGTCTTCGGCGGGGCCACGATCAGACCGCGCTGGCCCTTGCCGATCGGCGACACGAGGTCGATGATCCGCGTGGTCAGGACGCCCGGGTCGGACTCCAGGCGGAGCCGGTCCTGCGGGTAGAGCGGGGTCAGCTTGTTGAACTCGGGGCGGCCGCGGCCGGAGTCCGGCGCCATGCCGTTGGTCGAGTCGAGGCGGACCAGCGCGTTGAACTTCTCGCGGCGCTCGCCCTCCTTCGGCTGGCGGACCGCGCCGGTGAGGTGGTCGCCCTTGCGCAGGCCGCTCTTGCGGACCTGGGCGAGGGAGACGTACACGTCGTTCGGACCGGGCAGGTAGCCGGAGGTCCGGATGAACGCGTAGTTGTCGAGGATGTCGAGGATGCCCGCGACGGGGATCAGGACGTCGTCGTCGGAGACCTGCGGCTCGCCGGCGGCGAACTCGTCACGGCCGCGACGGCCGCGACGGTCGCGGTAACGGCCGCGACGGCCCCGGCGACCGCCCTCGAAATCGTCGTCGTCCTGCGGGCCGCCGCCCTGCTGGCCGCCGCCCTGACCCTGGCCCTGGCTCTGGCCCTGCTGCTGGCCGCCGCCCTGGCGCTGCTGGTCCTTGCGCTGGCCGCCGCCCTGCTGCTGGTCGTCGCCCTTGCCGCGCTCGCGCTGGCGGTCGCGGCGGTCGCGGCGGTCCCGGCGGCTGCGGCCCTCGGCACCCTCGCCGACGGCGTCGGCGCGCTCGCCCTGCTGCTCGGTCTTCGCCTCGGCGCGGACCTCGGTACGGGTCTCGGTCTTGACGGCCTGCGGGGCCTCGCCGCCCTCCGGCGAACCGGCGGGGGCGGTGGCGCGGCGCCGGCGGCGCTCGCCGGCCGGCTGCTCGTCGGCCTGCTCGGCGGCGGGCGACTTCGACGGCTGGCCCGGGATGTCGATCTGCTGCTGGGCGGCGGCCGGCTCGGCCTTCTCCGCCTTCGGCTCGGCGGCCTCGGCGGTCTCACCCGTGCGGGCCTTGGAGGTGGCGCGGCGCTTCGGCTTGGCCTCGGCGGTCTCGGCCGCGGCCTTGGCGGGGGCGGCGGCACCGCCGCCGGCCTGCGCCTCCTTGATGACCTCGATCAGCTGGCTCTTGCGCATGCGCGCGGTGCCCCTGATGCCGAGGCCGGACGCGACCTGCTGCAGCTCGGCCAGGACCATGCCCTCGAGGCCGGTGCCGGAGCGGCGGCGCCGTGCGGTGCCGGTGGCACCTGCGGCGGGCGCGGCGGCGTCGACAGTGCTGTCGGCAGTCACGCCCATCAGATCGGTGGTGTCGCTCACGAAGGGTCCTTCCCTGGAGCGGACGTCGGCCCTGTGGCTCGGCGACCGGTTGTGCTGTCCGGCGGCGGTCCTGGTTGGCGGACCGTGTCCGGGGCGGTGGTCCCGCCGGGATGCGGCGAGAAGAGAGAAACGTGCTGTGGGTCCGGCCCGAGCGCCCCCTGCTCGGTCCTCGTGCGGAAGAACGAGGGGTGTCGTGCCGGTTCCGGAGCGTGCTCAAAACTGCTCAGGCAGGCTGCTCAGGCAGTTGAGGAGGCTTCCGGAAGAATGATTGGTCCCTGAGGGGACACGCCGCACCGCTCCACCAACAAGAGGTCGGGTGCAGACTTGAGGTTAACACTACCGGCTCCAACAAACATTCCCCCTCTCCGTCACCGGCCATCGCGTGTCAGGACGCTGCCCGGCGTCCCGTACGGCTGCCGCCGCGCCCCGTCAGGACGTCAGCGGCAGCACGCTCGCTCCGGACGCGTCGAGGTCGAGCCGGTTGGCGGCCCAGCCCTCGCCCGCGAGCAGGGCGACCTTGTCGGCCGTCCCGTTGTCGGCCAGCGCCAGGACCGTGGGGCCCGCGCCGGAGATGACCGCGGGGACCCCGTCCGCCCGCAGCCGGTTCACGAGGGCGATGCTCTCGGGCATCGCGGGGGCCCGGTACTCCTGGTGCAGCCGGTCCTCGGTGGCCGCGAGCAGCAGCTCGGGGCGGCGGGTCAGGGCCTCGACGAGGAGGGCGGCGCGACCGGCGTTGGCGGCGGCGTCCACATGGGGGACGGTGCGCGGCAGAAGGCCGCGGGCGGTCTCGGTCAGGACCGGCTTGCCGGGCACGAAGACCACCGGAACGATGGATTCCGAGGGGTCCATCCGGATCGCGCGGGCGGCTCCGGCCTCGGTCCACGCGAGGGTGAAGCCGCCGAGCAGACAGGCGGCGACGTTGTCGGGGTGGCCCTCGATCTCGGTGGCCAGCTCCAGCAGGGCGGTCTCGTCGAGCCGGCTGTCGCCGCCTATGGTCACGGCGCGGGCGGCGACGATGCCGGCGCAGATGGCGGCGGAGGAGGAGCCGAGGCCGCGGCCGTGCGGGATGCGGTTGGCGCAGACGACCTCCAGGCCGCGCGGCTGTCCGCCGAGCAGGTCGAAGGCCGTGCGCAGGGAGCGTACGAGCAGGTGGCTCTCGTCGCGCGGGAGGGTCTCGGCGCCCTCGCCCGCGATGTCGACGTGCAGCCCGGAGTCGGCGACCCGGACGACGACGTCGTCGTAGAGCCCCAGCGACAGGCCGAAGGCGTCGAAGCCCGGGCCGAGGTTGGCGCTGGTGGCGGGAACGCGCACCCGTACGGCGGCGGCGCGGAACGCGGGACCGGCCATCTCTCGATGACTCTCCTTGACTGCGACTACAGGGTGATCGAAGAAGTGCGGGGACCCGGGGTGCCGTTTCGGCCGTTTCGGTCGCGGGGAGGCGACAACGGCAACGACACCGCGCATATGCGCCGGGGCGGGTCCGGTACAGCCTATCGAAGGAAGGTTCTGCGGCGACATAGGGCGCACGGGAGGCGCACGATGCGTGTCGCCCGCCAACCTGTGCGCCTATGTACGTTCCTGATCGGGTTTCGCTCATCCCGCGGCCCCCGGGGCGGGGGCCGCGGGCGGCGGGATCAGGCCAGGCCGAGCCGCTCGGCGGCGGCCGCGGCGTCGACCGGGACGGTGACGGGCTGCGGGGCGCCCGCGACGGCCCAGTCGGGGTCCTTGAGGCCGTTTCCGGTCACGGTGCAGACGATCCGCTGGCCCGGGTCGACCTTGCCCTGCTCGGCGGCCTTCAGCAGACCGGCGACCGAGGCGGCCGAGGCGGGCTCCACGAAGACGCCCTCCTGCGCGGCCAACAGGCGGTAGGCGCGCAGGATCTCACGGTCCGTCACCTCGTCGATGAAGCCGCCGGACTCGTCCCGCGCGGCGATCGCGTAGTCCCAGGAGGCCGGGTTGCCGATGCGGATCGCGGTGGCGATGGTCGACGGGTCCTTGACGACCTCGCCGCGCACCAGCGGGGCCGAACCGGACGCCTGGAAGCCCCACATGCGCGGGCGGCGGGTGGCGAGGGCCGGAAGAAGAGGGCGACGCGAAGCGTCTCCGGCAGGGGTGGTGGCGGGCGACGGGAGGGCGTACTCGCGGTACCCCTTCCAGTACGCGGTGATGTTGCCCGCGTTGCCGACCGGGAGCACGTGGATGTCGGGGGCGTCGCCCAGCATGTCCACGATCTCGAAGGCGGCGGTCTTCTGGCCCTCGATGCGGACCGGGTTGACCGAATTGACCAGCGCCACCGGGTAGTTCTCGGAGAGCGAGCGGGCCAGGGTCAGGCAGTCGTCGAAGTTTCCGTCGACCTGGAGGATCTTCGCGCCGTGCACGAGGGCCTGGCCCATCTTGCCGAGCGCGATCTTGCCCTGGGGCACCAGGACCGCGGAGACCATCCCGGCGCGCACCGCGTAGGCGGCGGCGGAGGCGGAGGTGTTGCCGGTGGAGGCGCAGATGACCGCCTGGGCGCCCTCCTCCTTGGCCCTGGTGATGGCCATGGTCATGCCCCGGTCCTTGAAGGAACCGGTGGGGTTGGCGCCCTCGACCTTGAGGTGCACCTCGCAGCCCGTGCGCTCGGAGAGGACCTGAGCGGGGACGAGCGGCGTACCGCCCTCACGGAGCGTGACGACCGGCGTCGTGTCCGTGACCGGGAGGCGGTCCCGGTACTCCTCGATGATGCCGCGCCACTGGTGGGTGCCCTTGTGGGTCATGGGTCCTTACTCCCCTTCAACACGCATGATGCTGGCGACACCGCGCACGGTGTCGAGCTTGCGCAGCGCCTCGACGGTCCCGGAGAGGGCGGCGTCGGGCGCGCGGTGGGTGACGACGACGAGGCTGGCCTCGCCGTCCTTGCCCTGCTGGCGCACCGTATCGATCGATACGCCGTGCTCGGCGAAGACCGTCGCGACCTGGGCGAGGACACCCGGCTTGTCGGCCACGTCGAGACTGATGTGGTACCGCGTGACGACCTCGCCCATGGAGCTCACGGGCAGCTGTGCGTACGCGGACTCGCCGGGGCCCGTCGCCTCGTTGAGACGGTTGCGGCAGACGGCGACGACGTCGCCGAGAACGGCCGAGGCGGTCGGCGCGCCGCCCGCCCCGGGGCCGTAGAACATGAGCCGGCCGGCGGCCTCCGCCTCGACGAAGACCGCGTTGTACGCCTCGCGGACGGAGGCGAGGGGGTGGCTCAGCGGGATCATCGCGGGGTGCACGCGCGCGGTGACGGACGCGCCGTCGGCGGCCCGCTCGCAGATGGCGAGCAGCTTGATGGTGCAGCCCATCCGCTTGGCGGAGGCGAAGTCGGCGGCGGTGACCTCGGTCATGCCCTCGCGGTACACGTCGTCGAGGCGCACGCGCGTGTGGAAGGCGATCCCGGCGAGGATGGCGGCCTTGGCGGCGGCGTCGAAGCCCTCGACGTCGGCGGTCGGGTCGGCCTCGGCGTAACCGAGCGCGGTGGCCTCGTCCAGGGCCTCCTGGTAGCCGGCGCCGGTCGAGTCCATCTTGTCGAGGATGAAGTTCGTGGTGCCGTTGACGATGCCCATCACGCGGTTGATCTTGTCGCCGGCGAGGGACTCGCGCAGCGGGCGGATCAGCGGGATGGCGCCCGCGACGGCGGCCTCGTAGTAGAGGTCCTTGCCGTGCCGGGCGGCGGCCTCGTACAGCCCGGCGCCGTCCTGGGCGAGCAGCGCCTTGTTGGCCGAGACCACCGAGGCGCCGTGCTCGAAGGCGGTGGTGATGAGGGTGCGGGCGGGCTCGATGCCGCCGATCACCTCGACGACGACGTCGATGTCCCCGCGTTTGACCAGGGCGGTCGCGTCGGTGGTGATCAGCTCGGGGGCGATCCCGCCGCGCACCTTGTCGGGCCGGCGGACGGCCACGCCGGCGAGCTCGACCGGCGCGCCGATGCGCGCGGCGAGGTCGTCGGCGTGCGTCGTCATGATGCGCGCCACCTCGGAGCCGACAACTCCACAGCCCAGCAGCGCCACCTTCAGCGGACGCGTACGCATCATCCGACCTCGTCTCTCGTACTTCTGAATCCGCATCCCTGCGGGTTCGGGTCTCTACGGGTTCGTGTCCCTGTGGGGTCCCGGGATTCCCGGCGGCTCCTTTGGGGAGTGGGAACAAGTCTCACCCACCCTGTGGAGGATTCCGCCGTTCGTCCGGATCCTGAGACATCGATTCCATCACCTGACTATTTCATCAGCCGACGTCGAGTCGCAGGAGATCTTCCTCCGTCTCCCGGCGGACGATGACCCTTGCTTCGCCGTCCCGGACGGCCACGACGGGCGGCCGGAGGGCGTGGTTGTAGTTGCTCGCCATGGAGCGGCAGTAGGCGCCGGTGGCGGGCACGGCGAGCAGGTCGCCGGGGGCCAGGTCGGCGGGGAGGAAGGCGTCCCGGACGACGATGTCGCCGCTCTCGCAGTGCTTGCCGACGACGCGGCTGAGCATCGGCTCGGCGTCGCTGGCGCGCGAGACGAGGGAGACGCTGTACTCGGCGTCGTACAGGGCGGTGCGGATGTTGTCCGACATGCCGCCGTCGACGCTCACGTACGTCCGCAGCCCCTCCAGCGGCTTGACCGTGCCGACCCGGTAGAGGGTGAAGGCGGTCGGGCCGACGATGGCCCGGCCCGGCTCGACGGAGATCCGGGGGGTGCGCAGCCCGGCCGCCTCGCACTCGCGGGTGACGATCTCGCTCAGCGCCTTGGCGATCTCGTGCGGCTCGCGCGGGTCGTCCTCGGAGGTGTACGCGATGCCGAGGCCGCCGCCGAGGTCGATCTCGGGCAGTTCGACGCCGTGCTCGTCGCGCACGTCGGCGAGGAGCTGGACGACGCGGCGGGCCGAGACCTCGAAGCCGGCCATGTCGAAGATCTGCGAGCCGATGTGCGAGTGGATGCCGATGAGCTCCAGGCCGTCGAGGGCCAGCGCCCGGCGCACGGCCTCGGCGGCCTGTCCGCCGGCCAGCGCGATGCCGAACTTCTGGTCCTCGTGGGCGGTGGCGATGAACTCGTGGGTGTGCGCCTCGACGCCCACCGTCACCCGGATCTGGACGCGCTGGCGCTTGCCGAGGGACCGGGCGACGTGGGCGACGCGGACGATCTCCTGGAAGGAGTCGAGGACGATCCGGCCGACGCCGGCCTCGACGGCCCGCAGGATCTCGGCCTCGCTCTTGTTGTTGCCGTGGAAGGCGATCCGCTCGGCGGGCATGCCGGCCGACAGGGCGGTGGCCAGCTCGCCGCCGGAGCAGACGTCGAGGTTGAGGCCCTCCTCGTACAGCCAGCGGACGATCGCCCGGGAGAGGAACGCCTTGCCGGCGTAGAAGACGTCGGCGTCCGGCCCGAAGGCGTCGGCCCAGGCCCGGCAGCGGGCCCGGAAGTCCGTCTCGTCGAGGAAGTAGGCGGGCGTCCCGAACTCCTCGGCCAGGTCGGTGACGCGCAGCCCGGCGACGGTCGCGATGCCCTGCTCGTCGCGGGCGACGGTCCGCGCCCACACCTTGGGGTCGAGCGTGTTCAGGTCGGCGGGCGGGGCGGTGTAGTGGCCCTCGGGGAGGACGTCGGCGTGGCGGGGGCCTGCGGGGTGGGCGGAACGGCTCATGGTCCTGGTCTGCTCTTTCAGATCCGGTCGGGTGCGCTGATGCCGAGCACGGAGAGGCCACCGGCGAGCACCGTCCCGGCGGCTTCGGCGAGCGCGAGCCGGGCGCGGTGGGCGGCCGAGGGTTTCTCGTCGCCGCGCGGCAGGACCGCGTGCTGGAAGTCGAGCAGCGCGTCGGCGACGGCCTCGACGTGCCGGGCGACCCGGTCGGGCGCCCGGAACCGGGCGGCGGAGAGGAGGACGCCGGGGTACTCGCGCAGGAGGGCGGTGAGGGCGGCGGCCGTCGTGTCGGCGGCGGCGTCCGCGGGAACATCGGCGGCGGCATCGGACAGGGCGTCGGGGAGGACGCCGAGGTCCGCTCCGTTGACGAGGAGCCGCCGGGCGCGGGAGTGGGCGTACCGGACGCGGAAGAGGCCGTTGCGCTCGTGCCGTACGAGGAGGGCGTCGCCGTCCGGCGGACGGTCGTGGGGCGCGGGCCGCAGCAGCCGCCAGCGGGCGGCGTCGGTGCCCAGCCGGTCGGGCTCGTACGCCCCCGGGTGGACGTGGAGCCGCTCCCCGCCGGGCGCGGTGCCGGCGTCGGCGCCCTGCCCGCGCAGCAGGCCCACCAGGCAGTCGGTGACGACGGCGGCGCGCGCCTCGCGGGCGGGTGCGAAGCGGACGGTCCGCCCGGCGAGGGCGCCGCCGCGCCCGTACGCGGTCCCGGCGGCGGCGATCTCGCGGAGGAGTGCGGCCGTGTCCGTGCGGCGGAGGGTGAAGTTCAGGAACCCGGGTCCGGTGATGTCGACGGCAAGGATGCCGTCGGCGCCGTCGAGCCGCTCCTTGAGGACGGAGGCGACGTCGAGCGCGGGCCGTCCGGCGGGCCGCGCGAGGGAGAGCGCGACGCTGCTGGCGTACTCCCCCACCCCTCCGGGCCGCGCCTTCTCGACCTTCACGCGCGGGGGGACGTCGACCCGCAGCGCACCGTCGTCGACCGCGCGGCGCACGGCGCGCCGCACGGTGAGGGAGAGGTCCGCGGGGGTCACGGTCCCAGCCTAGGGGAGGAGGGGGGTCGGAACGCGAACCGGTTTCGCCATCCGGTCACTCCCCCGGCGGCGCGCGAAGAACCCGCAGGTGAGAGGGGTACGCCCCCGAGACGCACCGCGCCCCGAAGAACGGACGGCACGCCTCCGCCCGCCCGGGCCGCACGGCTGCCCGCGGATCGCCTCGGCGGCGAGGGACCGGCGCCCCTCCCCGTCCGGGTCACACCCTCCCGGCGGCCGGTCTGCCCGCGGAGCCGTCCCCTGCGGACGGCTCCTCTCCCGCGTCGGGCCCACCGGCCTGACGCCGCTGCCGGGGCTCGCGGTGCAGCAGCAACTGCCGCACGACGCGGACGAGCTCCGCCGGCTCGAAGGGCTTGGCGAGGAACGCGTCCGCCCCGGACGTCGCCTCGCCCCCGCACGCGCTGATGATCGCCACGGGGAGGTGCCGGGTCCGCGGGTCCTCGCGGAGCCGCTGGGCGGTGCTGATCCCGTCGAGGCGCGGCATCACGACGTCGAGGGTGACGACGTCGGGCCGCACGCGGTGGACGACGTCCAGACACTCGGCACCATCGGCCGCGGTCACCACCTCGAACCCCTCTAGTTCGAGATTGACCCTGATCAACTGCCGGATGACCTTGTTGTCGTCGACAACGAGCACCCGCCCGGACACTCCTGACACACGGACGAGAGTAGGCGCCCCCGAACCACCGCGTCCGGGTTTTGCCCACTTCCGCCCCGCGCGGGGGACCACCCCTCCGGTGACGCCCCGGAAATACCTGTTCACAGGCACCCCACGAGAGCTGGTAGTGTTCTACCCGTCGCCACCGAGCGCGACGAAAGCCCCCGTAGCTCAGGGGATAGAGCAACGGCCTCCGGAGCCGTGTGCGCAGGTTCGAATCCTGCCGGGGGCACTTCGCAGGAAGTGCCACACAGACCCCGTGATCAGCGAAAAGGCTGAGAGCGGGGTCTTGTTGTATGTGCGGGCGACGCTGTCGAGCGTCGTCACGCGGCGGCTTCCCCGCTGGAGGAGAACGGCATGGCATTCATCTCGAAGAAGACCCCGGAACAGCAGGCGCAGGCGACCGCGGAGAAGGAGCGCAAGCGGCAGGAGGCCGCGGAGCGGCAGCGGGCCGAGCAGGCCGAGCGCGACCGGAAGGCATTCCTGTCCACTCCGGTGGGCAGGGCGCGGCAGTGCTTCGAGCAGGGGGACCTCGTGTACCAGTGCTCGATCGACGTCATGAGTCAGCAGGCGGTCATCGTCGCGATGGTCGGCAGCACGACCCTCAAGCAGACGACCGACCCGGTGGCCGTCCTCAACGCCGTGTGCCGGGAGGGCTGGGAGCTGGTGAACGGCTCCTTCGTCTTCGTGGAGCAGGGGCAGCAGAGCCGCGACAAGTTCATGACGTCCGGTCAGAACGTCGCCGTCAAGGGCGAGACCGTGGGCTATTACCTCTTCAAGCGCCGCGAGGCGAACCGGAAGGATTCCTGACCGGTCACGGGCACGGGAAGTTCACGTTCCGCGACTGGTTCGACGCGCACCGTATGTGGCGCAAAGCGAGCGGCGTCGGTGGGGCTCGGGCCCCTGTGGCGGCCCTCCTGTGGTGCACACTTGCTGCCTGATGGAGGGCTCACGGGGGAAGGCGGCCTGGCAGATGCTGACGGGGATCGAGGAGGTCGACTGGGCCTCGCTGGGGCATGCGTACGGCCCCGCGGACGATGTGCCGGCGCTGCTCCGCGGGCTCGTCTCGGCCGATTCCGGCGAGCGGGAGGCCGCCCTCGACGGGATGTACGGCGCGGTCCACCACCAGGGGGACGTGTACGACTCCACGCTCGCCTGCATCCCCTTCCTCCTCGAACTCGTCGCCGACCCCGCCGTCCAGGACCGGGGCTGCCTGGTCGAACTCCTCACCAGCATCGGCGGGATCGAGCTCGACGACGAGGACGCGGACCTCGGCGGGGTGGGCGGTTTCGATCCCGGCGACCCCGAGTCGCTGCCCGCCGCGAACTTCGCGATGGCCTCGGCGGCGATCGCCGCGGGCGCCGACGTCTTCCTCGGCCTCGTCGACGACCCCGACGCCGAGGTCCGCCTCGCCGCGCCCGTCGCGCTGGCCTCGCTGCACCCCGATCCCGCGCGCGTGCTGACCCTGCTGCGGGAGCGGCTGGAGCGGGAACCGGACACCGAGGTGCGGCTCGCGCTCGTCGCGGCGGTGGGGCGGATCGGGCTGCGGCACTCCTCGCTGGCCGCCGAGACCGTCGACCGGCTGGACCTGCTGGCGCGGACCGCCCTGGAGCCGGGGCTGCGGCTGGCGGCCCTCGCGCAGCTCGCGCGCTGCGCGCCGGGGCGAATACCGGACGACGTCGTGCGCCGGGTGACGGAGCTCCTGGAGGAGATCAGGACCGCGCCCCGCACCGGGCCCGAGGAGGGTGCCGCGGGGTCCGGATCCGGCCGGATGCCGGTGACGCTCGTCGGCCAGGTGCGCGAGCTCCTGGAGGAGCACGTGGCGGGCCGCCGCACCCCGTGGACGGAGGAGCTGCTGCGCACCCTGCACGGCGCCCTCGACGACCGGGTCGACGACCGGATCGCGCTGGTCCTGGCGCAGCTGCGCAGCCCGGACCCGGGGCAGCGCACGGACGCGGTCTGGCTGTGCGGCGGTCTGGTGCGGCTCTGGCGGGGGCGGTACGAGGAGGTGGTGCGGCTGGTCGGGGCGCAGCTCGCCGATCCGGACGCCCGGCTGCGGGAGGCCGCCACCTCGTTCCTCGAGCGGTTGTTCGAGCTGGCCGGGCCGGCCGCCGACGCGCTGGCCGGGGCGCTGGCGGGCGGGGCGGCGCGGTCCGGCGGGCGGTTCGGGCGGGACGGGATGCTGCTCGCGCTGGCCCGGACCGGCGACGCCCGGGCCGTACCGGCGCTGGCGCGGGTCCTGGAGGCCCCCGGCGAGGCGCGCCGCGAGCTGCTGTACGCGGTCGACGGGCTGGGGCCCGCGGCGGCCGGGCTGGCCCCGCTGCTGCGGCTGCGGCTGGCGGGGGTCGAGCTGGACGAGGACCTGTACGACCGGGCATCCCCGCTGCTGCACGCGCTCGCGGCGGTGCGGGGCGTGGAGGCGCTGCCCGAGGTGCTGCGGGTGCTGCGCGGGGCGCCCGAGCACCGGCGCGCCTGGGTGCGGGAGTCGGCGGCGCGGACCCTGGGGGCCTTCGGTCCGGCGGCCCGGGAGGCCGTGCCGGAGCTGCGGGGGCTGCTGCGCGCGGAGCAGGTGGCGGTGGTCGCGGCGGCGGCGCGGGCGCTGTGGTCGGTGGAGGGTGACGCGGGTGCGGCGGTGCCCGCGCTGGAGCGGTGGCTGCGGCCGGGGGCGTCGAGCACCGACCGGTGCGTGGCGGCGCAGGCGCTGGGGGCGATCGGCCCGGCCGCCGCGGGCGCGGCGCCCGCCCTGGCGGCGGGGCTGGGCGCCCGGGACCTGTGGGAGCGGGTGCGGTGCGCGGTGGCGCTGTGGCGGGTGACCGGGGAGACGGGGCGGACGCTGCCGGTGCTGCTGGCGGCCTGGGAGGAGAACCGGCACGCGCGCGTGGCGGTCGCCGAGTGCCTGGCCGAGATGGGTCCCGCCGCGGCGGCGTCGGCGCGGCTGCCGGTCCTGACCGAGCTGACCCGCCGCCGCCGGCACAACGCCCGCGAGGGGGCCTCGGGCAGCCATGACGTCCACCACGACGAGAAGCTCCTGACCCTGTGCCGGGCGGCCCTGGCCCGGATGGAGCACGGCGGGTTCTGAGCGGGCGGGGCACGCGCCGTTCCGGCGGGAGGGGCCTTCTCCGTCGCCGTCCTCCACCCTGCGGAGCGAATCCGGCAAAAGACCGGATACGCGACTCGGCATATCGTTCCTTCACGTAAGCCCTTTTCGGGACCCTTCGCGGGGTCCGCTGCCGGGCCCTCCCCCGGGGCCCTTCGAGGAGTGACGTGAGAAGCCGTGCCGTCCGGCCGTTCGTCCAGGCCCTCGCGTCCGGCGTGCTCGCCGTGGCGGCCGGGGTGGCGCTCGCCGGGTGCGGGGCCGGGGGCGGGCTGGTGAGCGACGGGCCGACGCCGGCCGCCGCCGGGCCGGTGCGGCTCTGGCCGGAGCTGCCGCCCGCCTCCGATCCGCCGGTGGACTACGGGGAGACCGACACCGA
Organism: Streptomyces termitum; assembly: GCF_014650175.1. GTDB lineage: Bacteria > Actinomycetota > Actinomycetes > Streptomycetales > Streptomycetaceae > Streptomyces > Streptomyces termitum. The sequence continues at coordinate 344,969 of NZ_BMUL01000003.1, read as the reverse complement.
GCGGGTGCCGGGGATCGCCGTGCGGGACGCCGACGTCCGGACGGTGGACCCGGTGGCGGTGCTGCGGGCGGAGGCGGCGGCGCACTCCGACACCTTCGCCGGGCCGGACGGGGACCACGAGGAGACCGCGCGGGCGGTGCTGGCCTGCGGCTCGGCACCGTCCGCGTGCCCGGTGCTGCGGGCGTACCGCCACGATCTGACGGGCGACGGGCGGGACGAGCTGATCGCGGGCGTGCGGCTGCCGGGCCAGCAGGTCGCCGTCCGCGTCTACCTCGCGGAGGACGGCGGCCTCACCCGGGTGATGTCCGCCGTCGAGCAGGTGGTGAGCGTGGAGCTGGCCGGGCGGGACCTGATCGTGCGGGCCGCGTCGGCGGGCATCCCGGGGTACGAGTACCGGACCGTCTGGTCGTGGGACGCGCGGCAGCACGCCGTGCTGCCGGCCCGGGACGAGATCGTGCCGCTGCGGCCCCGGCCCGTCCCGTCCCGGTCGGGGGCCACCCCGGAGCCGGTGTCGTGACGGCGCGCCCGCGACGGCCCCGGGCGCCCGCCTGGACCGCGACCCTCACCTGGAAGGCGGCCCTCTTCATCGCGGCGATGTGCTGCGCGCTGGCCGCGCTGCTCGGCGTCCTCGTGCACGTCTCGGTGACCGGGCAGACCGTGCGGGACGCGCGGGAGAAGGCGCTGTCCCGGCTCACCGAGGTCACCCGGCTGTACGAGGCGGGCGAGCCGCTGCCGCGGTTCGCCGGGCTCGACCCGGCCGGGCTGCCGGCGCCGCTGCGGCGGCTGGTCGCGGACGGCGAGCGGGGTTCCGCGCTGGGCTCGTACGAGGGGCGGCCGGTGATGTGGGCGGCGGGTCCGGCGGACGGCCGGGCGCTGGCGGTGCGGGTCGACCACAGCGTGGGCGCGGGGACCATCGACGCCCTGGACCGGTCGATCGTCGGGTCGTCGGTGCTCGCCATCGCGGCGACCCTGGCCGTCGGCGTGTTCGCCGTCACCCGGGTGACCCGGCGGCTGCACCTGACCGCGCGGGTGGCCGGGCGGATCACGGCCGGGGACCTGGACGCGCGGGTGGACGATCCCCGGACGCGGGACCCGCGCCGGGTGCGGGACGAGGTGGCGATCGTGTCGGGCGCGCTGGACACCATGGCCGCCTCGCTCCAGCGCAAGCTGCGCGGCGAGCAGCGCTTCACGGCGGACGTGGCGCACGAGCTGCGGACGCCGCTGACGGGGCTGTCGGCCGCCGCCGAGCTGCTGCCGGAGGGCCGGCCGGCGGAGCTGGTGCGGGACCGGGTGCGGGCGCTGCGGGCGCTGACCGAGGACCTGCTGGAGATCTCCCGGCTGGACGCGGGCACCGGGACCGTGGACCTGGCGGTGCACCGGCTGGGACCGCTGGTGGAGCGGGCGGCGCGGGCCCCGGGGGCGGAGGCGGAGGTGCGGGTGGTGCGGGACGCGGAGGTGGCGACGGACCGGCGGCGGCTGGAGCGGGTGCTGGGCAATCTGCTGGCCAACGCGCATCGGCACGGCCGGGCGCCGGTGGAGGTGACGGTGGACGGCCCCGAGGTGACGGTGCGGGACCACGGGCCGGGCTACCCGGAGTACCTGCTGGTGTCGGGGCCGCAGCGGTTCCGGACGGAGAGCGGCGGGAAGGGGCACGGGCTCGGGCTGACGATCGCGGCGGGGCAGGCGGAGGCGATCGGCGCGGAACTGGTGTTCGGGACGGCCCTGGAGGGCGGCGCCGTGGCGCGGCTGCGGCTGCCGGAGTACGGGCGTCCCGACGGCACCGGCGAGGACATCGGCGGGACCGGCGACGGCGGCACCGGGGAGACCGGCGGCACCGGGGCCGTACCGCCGAAGCCGTAGGGACCTGAGCCGTACCGCCGGGGCCGTACCACCGGGGGCGTACGGCCGGAAGTACGGAGGGGTGCCCGCCGTGGCTCCGGTGGCCGTCCGCACGGCGCACCGCACGGCACACCGTACGACAAAAGGGACATACGGTGTGCGTCTTGCTACGTTGCCGACCATGACCGCACCTCGGAGCACGGGCACGGGCACCGGCGCGCGCCCGTCCGGGCCGGCCGGCGGCCGCGCCCCGAAGCGGCGCGGGGTGGAGCTGGTGCTGCTCCTCGGCGCCGTCCTCATCTCCGTCTGCGGCTACGCCGAGGTGGGGCTCGCGCACGACGGGGCCGTGCCGCCGGACGCCGCCCGGTACGGGGCGGGGCTCGGGCTGCTGGCGCTCCTGGCGCACCTGGCCGTCCGGCTGCGCGCGCCCTACGCCGACCCGCTGCTGCTGCCCATCGCCGTGCTGCTCAACGGGCTCGGCCTGGTGCTCATCTACCGGCTGGACCTGGAGACGCCGAGGGACCAGGCGGCCACCCCGCAGCTGGTGTGGTCCACGCTCGGGGTGGCCCTCTTCATCGTGGTGGTGGTGCTGCTGCGCGACCACCGCGCCCTCCAGGGGTACGCGTACGTCTGCGTCGCCGCCGCGCTGGCCCTGATGATCCTGCCGATCTTCTTCCCGGCCGTGAACGGGGCCCGCATCTGGATCCGGTTCGGCGGGCTCTCCTTCCAGCCGGGTGAGTTCGCGAAGATCCTGCTCGCGGTCTTCTTCGCCGCCTACCTCTCGGCCAACCTCGGCGTGCTGGCGTACGCCGGGCGCCGGATCTGGCGGTTCCAGTTCCCGACCTGGCGGGTGCTCGGGCCGATCGTGGCGATCTGGCTGGTGAGCGTCGGCGTCCTCGTCCTGGAGCGGGACCTCGGCACCTCGCTGCTGTTCTTCGGCCTCTTCGTGATCATGCTGTACGTGGCGACCGGGCGGACCGGCTGGATCGCGATCGGGCTGCTGCTCGCGGCGGCCGGGGCGTTCCTGATCGGCTCGGTCGAACCGCACGTGCACGGCCGGGTGCAGGACTGGCTCGACCCGTACGCCTCCATCCGGGCGGGCGACGGGCCCGGCCAGCTCGCCCAGTCCCTCTTCGCCTTCGCCGCCGGCGGCTTCCTCGGCACCGGGCTCGGCCTGGGCCACTCGGTCCTCATCGGCTTCGCCGCCAAGTCGGACTTCATCCTGGCGACGGCCGGCGAGGAGCTGGGACTGCTCGGCCTGACCGCGCTCTTCCTGCTGTACGCGCTCTTCGTGGGGCGCGGCTACCGGGCCGGGCTGTCACTGCGGGACCCCTTCGGGCGGCTGCTCGCGGTGGGGCTCGCGTCGATCGTGGCGCTCCAGGTCTTCGTCATCGCGGGCGGGGTGATGGGGCTGATCCCGCTGACCGGCATGGCGATGCCGTTCCTGGCGCAGGGAGGGTCGTCGGTGGTGACGAACTGGGTGATCGTGGCGCTGCTGGTGCGGGTCAGCGACTCCGCGCGGGCGCCGGAACCGGCGGCGGCGGGGCCGGGCGAACCGGCCCGGGTGGAGGAGCGGGCGGGATGATCCGGTACATCCGGCGGGCCGCCGCGCTCTGCCTCCTGCTGCTGGCCGCGCTCCTGGTGAACGCGGTCCGGGTGATGGTCGTCGAGGCCGGGGAGCTGGACGCGAATCCGGCCAACCGGCGCGGCCCGATCGCCCGCTGGGCCGAGCCGCGCGGCGAGATCCTGGTGGACGGCGAGCCGGTGACCGGCTCCCGGGACAGCGGCCAGCAGCTCCGCTGGGAGCGGACCTACCGCAAGGGGCCGCTGTACGCGCCGGTGACCGGCTACGCCTCGCAGACGTACGGCACCACCCTGGTCGAGAACGCCCGGGACGGCATCCTCGCCGGGACCGACCCGGCGCTGGCGCCGCTGCCGCTGTGGAACGAGCTGACCCGGGGCCGCTCCCCCGGCGGCGACGTGGCGACCACCGTCCGGGCGGCCGTGCAGGAGGCGGCCTACCGGGGGCTGGACGGCAAGCGGGGCGCGGTGGTCGCCCTGGAGCCGTTCAGCGGCCGGATCCTGGCGCTGGTGTCCTCGCCGTCGTACGAGCCGGGGGTGCTGTCCGGCACCGGGCCCCGGGTGGAGGAGGCGTGGTCCCGGCTGACCACCTCGCCGAACCAGCCGATGCTGAACCGGGCGCTGCGGCAGACCTATCCGCCCGGCTCCGCCTTCAAGATCGTGACGGCGGCGGCGGCGCTGGACGAGGGGGTGGTGCGGGACGTGGACGCGCCGACCGACACCCCCGATCCGTTCGTGCTGCCGGGGACCCGGCAGGTGCTGCCGAACGAGGCGAAGGGGTGCGCGGACGCGTCCCTCGCGTACGCCCTCCAGTGGTCGTGCAACACGGTGATGGCCGGGCTGGGGGTGGACGTGGGGCTGGACGGGATGGTGGCGGCGGCGGAGCGGTTCGGCTTCGACGACACGACGCTGCGGGTGCCGTCCTGGGTGGCGAAGTCCAACTTCGACCGGCGGATGAGCCCGGACCAGCTCGCCCTGTCGTCGATCGGGCAGTTCGACACGACGGCGACGCCGCTCCAGATGGCGATGGTGGCGGCGGCGGTCGCCAACAACGGCGAGATCGCGCGGCCGTACCTGGTGGAGCGGACGACGACGGCCGGCGGGGCGACCGTGGAGCGCACCCCGCGCGACCGCTACCGGCAGGCGATGAGCCCGTCGACCGCCCTCCGGCTCCAGCGGCTGATGGTGCGGGCGGTGGAGGAGGGCACGGGCACCAACGGGGCGGTCCCGGGGGCCCGGGTCGGCGGGAAGACGGGCACGGCGCAGCACGGCTTCGGCAACACGGGGACCCCGTACGCCTGGTTCATCGCCTGGGCGCAGGCCGACGACGCGGCCCGGCCGGCGGTGGCGGTGGCGGTGGTCGTGGAGGACGCGGAGGCGTCCCGCACGGACATCAGCGGCGGCGGCAGCGCGGCGCCGATCGCGCGGGCGGTGATGGAGGAGGCGCTGCGGCTGGACGCCGAGTCCCGCACGGGCGGGGCGCCGGGGGCGCGGGGCGGGCGGCCGTCCGCCGCCCCGGCTCCGGTGGGGCCGCCGGGCGGCCCGGGGCGGTCTACTCCGCCGCCGCGCCGTCCCTGACGGCCTCGGCGACCTCGGCGACCCGGGCCCGCTCCTCGGCCGCGAAGCGTTCGGCGTCGAGCCGCTCGGCGATCTCCTCGTCCTGGCTCATGAGCAGGTCGAGGCTGGAGTCGCCGAGGTCGAGGACGCCCATGTCGAGGTAGGCCCGCTGGAGGCGCTCGCCCCACAGGCCGATGTCCTTGACGCAGGGCACGATCCGGCTGAACAGCAGCTTCCGGAAGAGGTGCAGGAACTCGCTGCGCTCGCTGTACTCCTCGGCCTCCTTGCGGGGGACGCCGAAGTTCTCCAGCACCTCGACGCCGCGCAGCCGGTCGCGCATCAGGTGGCAGCCCTCGATGACGAACTCCTCGCGCTCGCGCAGTTCGGCGTCGGTGAGCTGCTTGTAGTGGTCGCGCAGGGCCATCCGGCCGAAGGCCACGTGCCGGGCCTCGTCCTGCATGACGTAGGCGAGGATCTGCTTCGGGAGCGGCTTGTCGGTGGTGTCGCGGATCATGCCGAAGGCGGCGAGGGCGAGGCCCTCGATGAGGACCTGCATGCCGAGGTAGGGCATGTCCCAGCGGGAGTCGCGCAGGGTGTCGTCGAGGAGGGTCTGGAGGTCGTCGTTGATCGGGTAGAGCATCCCGACCTTGTCGTGGAGGAAGCGGCCGTAGATCTCGGCGTGCCGGGCCTCGTCCATGGTCTGGGTGGCGGAGTAGAACTTGGCGTCGAGGTCGGGTGCGGACTCGACGATCCGGGCGGCGCAGACCATGGCGCCCTGCTCGCCGTGGAGGAACTGGCTGAAGTTCCAGGCGGCGTAGTGGCGGCGCAGTTCGCCCCGGTCCTTCTCGGTGAGCTTGGCCCAGTGGCGGGTGCCGTGCAGGGCGAGCGCCTCGTCGGGGGTGCCGAGGGGGTCGTACGGGTCGACCTCCAGGTCCCAGTCGATGCGGCGGGCGCCGTCCCACTGCTTGTCCTTGCCCTTCTGGTAGAGGGCGAGGAGGCGTTCCCGGCCGGTGTCGGCCAGGTCGTACTCCCAGGAGAAGCGGGCGTCCCCGGTGGCCGGGATCTCCCGGCCGGCCCCGGACGGGGGGTTCACGTAGAGCTCGTGCGTCGACATCGACCACTCCTTCCAGCCGTCGGGAGCAGGCTCACACGTTGCTGACAGATCGTCAACAAGTCGCGCACGAGGGATTGACGGCTTTGCTGACGGCAGGTCTCATAAGAGGTGACCGACGGTAACCCGCTGCTCGCGCCCCCGTGAGGTGTCCCCCGCCATGAGCCCCCGCACCGAGCCCGACTTCACCCTGATGCGGGACGCCCTCGGCCCGCTCCGCGACCGCGAGCGACTCGCCGAGCGGCTCCTCGACGCCTCCCGCCGGCACTCCCACGACCCCGACGCCGAACTCGACTGGGACGCCCCCTACGAGGACGGCAAGTGGTTCTGGCCCCCGGAGCTGGTCTCCCTCTACGACACCCCGCTGTGGCGGCGGATGTCCGAGGAGCAGCGGATCGCGCTCTCCCGCCACGAGGCCGCCGCGCTCGCCTCGCTCGGCATCTGGTTCGAGGTCATCCTCATGCAGCTCCTCGTCCGGCACGTCTACGACCGGGACCTGACCAGCCATCACGTCGGCTACGCGCTCACCGAGATCGCCGACGAGTGCCGCCACTCGATGATGTTCGCCCGCATGATCCGCAAGGGCGGCACCGGCTCGTACCCGGTCCCCCGGGTCCACCACAACCTCGCCCGCGTCCTCAAGTCCGTCTCCACCACCCCCGGCTCCTTCGCCTCCACCCTCCTCGGCGAGGAGGTCCTGGACTGGATGCAGCGGCTCACCTTCCCCGACGAGCGGGTCCAGCCGCTGGTGCGCGGCGTGACCCGCATCCACGTCGTCGAGGAGGCCCGGCACGTCCGGTACGCGCGCGAGGAGCTGCGCCGCCAGATGGCGACCGCCCCCCGCTGGCAGCGCGAGATGACCGCGCTGAGCTGCGGCGAGTCCGCCCGGGTCTTCTCCAGCTGCTTCGTCAACCCCGGGGTGTACGACGCCGTCGGCCTCGACCGGCGGCGGGCGGTCGCCGAGGTCAGGGCCAGCGGCCACCGGCGCGAGGTGATGCGGACCGGCGCCGAGCGGCTGACGGACTTCCTCGACGACGTCGGCCTGCTCCAGGGCCCGGCCCGGCGGCTGTGGAAGTCCTCCGGACTGCTGGCCTGACGGCGCGCGGCCCACGGACCGTGACGCGGACACCGGCCCGGAGCCGGACGCACCGGGGTTACCCTGCGGGCATGACCAGCGCCGCCTCGCCCGCGTACCGCCGGCTCAGCGTCGAGGAGCGGCGCGGCCAGCTCCTGGAGGCCGCCCTCGGACTCTTCGCCCACCGGGCGCCCGAGGACGTCTCCCTCGACGACGTCGCCGAGGCCGCCGGGGTCTCCCGCCCGCTGGTCTACCGCTACTTCCCCGGCGGCAAGCAGCAGCTGTACGAGGCCGCCCTGCGGTCCTCCGCCGACGCCCTCAACCGCTGCTTCCACGAACCGGCCGAGGGCCCGCCCACCGAGCGCCTCGGCCGGGTCCTCGACCGCTACCTCGCCTTCGTCGACGGCCACGACGCCGGGTTCAGCGCCCTGCTGCGCGGCGGCAGCGTCGTGGAGACCTCCCGCACCACCGCCATCGTGGACGAGGTGCGCCGGGAGGCGGCCGGGCAGATCCTCCACCACCTGGGCGCCGAGCGGCCGGGCCCCCGGCTCGCGATGCTGGTGCGCACCTGGATCGCGGCCGTCGAGGCGGCCTCGCTGCTCTGGCTCGACGAGGAGAAGCGGCTGCCCGCCGCCGAGCTGCGGGACTGGCTGGTCGACCACCTGGTGGGCGTCCTCGTGGTGAGCGCGGCGGGCGATCCCGAGACGGCCGGGACGGTGCGCGGGCTGCTCGCCCGGGAGCGCCCGGACGGCCCGGTGGCGGACCTGGCCCGGCGGCTGCTGCCGCTGGCGGACGAGGCGGCCCGGCTGCTCTGAGCCCGCCGGGGGAGACTGGACGGGTGAGAAGCGAGAACACCCCCTTCCGCGGCGGCCCGCTCGACGGCCGGGTGCTGCCGGTCCTGCTCGGCCCGACGGGCCATCCGCCCAAGTGGTACGAGGTGCCGGTCCCGGCCCACGACGGCCGGCCCGCCGTGCGGTACGCCTACCGGCGCGAGCCCGCCGGATACTCCAAGCGGCTCGGACTCCAGCGCGGCTGGGTCTACGCGTACGCCCCCGGGGGCCGCGAGCGGCGCGAGATCCGGTGGCCGTGGTCCAAGCCGCGCACCGGGACCGCCGGTCCGGACGGTGCCGGTCCGGACGGTGCGCCGAAGGAGTGAGGGGCCGGGCCACGCCCGCATGCGTACGGTGATCGGATGAAATGACGCGCCATGATGCTCCGGAGCCCGCTCTGGAGGTGGTGGTGACGTGGCGCGACGACTCCTGCGCACGCTCGGCACGGGGGCCCTGGCCGCCCTGACGGCCCTGTCCGGCACGACCGCCGTCACCGCCGCCGCCCCGGCACCGCCGGGACCGGTGGAATCGATGGGGCCGGTGGAATCGGCCAGGCCCGTGGGACCGGAGGAGTCACCGGGGCCGGTGGGACCCGTGGAGTCCACCGGGCCGGTGGGGCCGACGGGGTCCGGGGAGCCGGTGGGGCCCTTGGAACCGGCGGAGTCCACGGGGCCGGGCGGGCCGGTGGGGCCGGGTGCCGCGTCCTCCGGGGACGCCGGGGAGACCGGCCGGAGCGGGCCCGGGGACTCCGTGGCCGTCCTGCTGACCCGGCTGCGGACCCTCTACCGGCAGGCCGAGGCCGCCACCGAGCGGTACAACGCCGCCGAGGAGGCGCTGCGGCTCCAGACCGCCGACACCCGCCGGGTCACCGCCGCCCTGGCGGGCGCCAGGACCGCCCTGGCGCGCGGGCGGGACGAGGCCGGACGGCTGGCCCGCGAGCAGTACCAGGGCCGCGGCGGGTACGACTCCCCGCTGCGGCTCCTCTTCTCCCCCGACCCGCAGTCCGCGCTGGACGCCGGGCACCTGATGGACCGGGCCGCCCGCGACCGGGCCACCGCCGTCCCCCGGCTCCGGGAGGCCGAGCGCCGGGCCGCCGGGCTTGCCACCGCCTCCCGCACCGCCCTCGACCGGCAGCGCGCCCTCCTCGCCCGGCAGGGCACCGCCCGCGACGGGGTGCGCGCGCGGCTCGCGGAGGTCGAGCGGCTGCTCGCCTCCCTCTCCCCCGACCAGCTCGCCGGGGTGGAGGCGCGGGAGCGGACCGAGACCGCCGGGGCCCAGGGCGCGCTGCTCGACAGCGGCGTCCTCGACGGCACCCGGCACCCGTCCGGGGCGGGCGCCGAGGCGCTGCGCTTCGCCGTGGACCAGCTCGGCAAGCCGTACGAGTGGGGGGCCGAGGGGCCGGAGTCGTACGACTGCTCGGGGCTGACCCAGCGGGCGTGGGCGGCGGCCGGCCGGGAGATCCCCCGCACCAGCCAGGAGCAGTGGGCCGAGCTGCCCCGGGTGCCGCTGGCCGGGCTGCGCCCCGGCGACCTGGTCGTGTACTTCCCGGAGGCCACCCACGTGGCGCTCTACCTCGGCGGCGGCCTGGTGGTGCAGGCCCCCCGGCCGGGCGCCCGGGTGAAGGTCTCCCCGATCGCGGCGAACCCGCTGCTCGGGGCCGTACGACCCGATCCGGGCGCGGAGGCCCTGGCGGCGTACGTCCCTCCCGCGCTGCCGGAGGCGGCCCGGGAGGGGTCGGACGAGGGCTACCGGGAGGCTCAGGCCCCGGCGGAGACCGAGGCCAGGTAGGCGGCGGCCTTCTCCGGCTCGTAGAAGAAGTGCTCGAAGTCGGCCGGGTCGTCGAAGCCGTTGGCGACGCGGTCGGCGACGGGCTGGAGCTGCCCGGCGGCGCCGAGCAGGTTCAGGACGTGCTCCGGCGGCGGGGCCAGCATCGCGTTGGTCCACTTGGTGACGGGTTCGGCGGTGCGCCAGTAGCGGGCGAAGGCGGACCGCATCCACGCCTCGTCGAAGGGCCGGTCGCCCTGCTCGACGATCGCCGCCAGGTAGGCGGCGGCGCACTTGGAGGCCGAGTTGGAGCCCTGGCCGGTGATCGGGTCGTTGGCGACGACGACGTCGGCGACGCCGAGGACCAGGCCGCCGGAGGGCAGCCGGCCGACGGGGTTGCGGACGGTCGGCGCGTAGCGGCCGGCGAGGGTGCCGCCCGCGTCGGTCAGCTCGACCCTGGTGGCCCGCGCGTACTCCCAGGGGATGAAGCGCTCCATCAGCTCCAGGGTGAGCGCCAGGTGCTCGGCGGGGTCCTTGACGCCCCGGAAGGCGTCGACGGGGCCGCCGGGCAGGCCCTCCCAGAAGAGGATGTCGGCGCGGCCGCCGGTGGTGAGGGTCGGCATGACGAACAGTTCGCCGACGCCGGGCACGATGTTGCAGCGGACCGCGTCGAAGTCGGGGTGCTCGGGGCGCGGGCCGAGGCCGTGGACGTAGGCGACGGCCAGCGCGCGCTGCGGCTCGGTGTGCGGGGAGCGCTCGGCGTCCCGGCCGAACATGGAGACCAGCTCGCCCTTGCCTGCGGCGACGAGGACCAGGTCGTAGCGGCGGGCGAAGAAGTCGAGGTCGCCGACGGACGCGCCGTGGATGACGAGCTGGCCGCCGCGCTGGGCGAAGGTCTCCATCCAGCCGGCCATCTTGACGCGCTGGTCGACGGACTGGGCGATGCCGTCGAGGCGGCCGACCCAGTCGATGGGGCGGGCGGAGTCGGGGCCCGCGACGGAGAGGCCGAGGCCCTCGATCCGGGGGGCCTGGGACTCCCAGAAGTTCAGGCCGAGGTCGCGCTCGTGCTGGAGCGCGGTGTGGAACATGCACTGGGTGGACATGACCCGGCCGGAACGGACCTCGTCCGCCGTCCGGTTCGACATGAGGGTGACCTCGTACCCCTGGGACTGGAGGCCGAGGGCGAGCTGGAGGCCGGACTGTCCGGCGCCGACTATGAGTATCTTCCGCATGGGCGGGGGCTCCTGGCGAAGACGGGGGCGGGCTATTCGGGCGTGGCGGAGAGCGCGTGCTCGACCATGGCGAGGAGCGTCTCGACGACGCTGTAGCGCTTGCGCGCGTCCATGATCACCACGGGGACCTCCGGGGAGATCGTCAGGGCCTCCCTGACGTCCTCCGGCTCGAACAGTTCGGTGCCCTCGAAGTGGTTGACCGCCACCACGTACGGCAGCCCGCAGCTCTCGAAGTAGTCGAGGGCCGGGAAGCAGTCGGTGAGGCGGCGGGTGTCGGCGAGCACGATCGCGCCTATCGCGCCGCGCACCAGGTCGTCCCACATGAACCAGAAGCGCTGCTGGCCGGGGGTGCCGAAGACGTACAGGACCAGGTCGTTGTCGAGGGTGATCCGGCCGAAGTCCATCGCCACGGTGGTGGTGAGCTTGTCCGGGGTGGCGGTGAGGTCGTCGGTCTCCTCGCTGGCCTGCGTCATCAGGGCCTCGGTCTGGAGCGGGGTGATCTCCGAGACCGCGCGGACGAAGGTGGTCTTGCCGACGCCGAAGCCTCCCGCGACCACGATCTTCGTCGCGATCGGGGCCCGGCTGTGGTCGAGCTGCCAGTCCTGGGCGCCGTCCTCGGGATCTGGTTCGGCGGTCCCGCCGCGCTGCTGGGCGGGGATCGCCACGGCGGGCCGGCCGGTCTCCGGGGAGGCGGCCCGGGGAGGGGCGGTCTCCTGGGGAACGGCCTCCGGGAGGACGGTCTCCGGGAGGACCGTCTCCGGGGAGGCGGAGACGGTGGTGGCGTCAGAGACGACGGAGTCCACTCAGCACCCTTTCGAGGAGCGCGCGGTCGGGCTGCCCGGTGTCGTGACCGGTCCCGTACACACGGATCTTTCCCTGGTCGGCCAGGTCGCTGAGCAGCACCCGGACGACACCCAACGGCATCTTGAGGAGGGCCGAGATCTCCGCGACGGTCCGCATCCGGCGGCAGATCTCGACGATGGCGCGCATCTCGGGCATGAGCCCTCGGGCGCCGGGGCCGCCGTCCGTGAGGACCTTGCGGGCGGGGGCCGCCTCCAGGGCGGCCACGAAGGTCTCCACGAGCAGCACGTGTCCGAAGCGGGTGCGGCCGCCGGTGAGCGAGTACGGGCGCACGCGCGCGGGGCGCCGCCCCTCGCCCCGGACCGGCAGGCGCCGGGCGGAGAGCGAGGTCACCGGTAGCTCTCCATCGCCTCGCGCAGCTCGCTGCGGACCTCGGGGGTGAGGACGTGTCCGGCCCGGCCCACGAAGAGGGCCATGTGGTAGGCGACGACGCTCATGTCGCAGTCGGGGGTGGCGTGCACGCCGAGCAGCGAGCCGTCGCTGATCGACATCACGAAGACGCTGCCCTCCTCCATGGCGACCATGGTCTGCTTCACCCCGCCGCCCTCCATCAGCCGGGCGGCGCCCACGGTGAGGCTGCCGATGCCGGAGACGATGGTGGCCAGGTCGGCGCTGGAGCCGCGCGGGCCCCGGGGGCGGGCGGCCCCGTCGTCCCCGGGGCCGGCCGGCGGCTCCGGGTCGGAGGAGAGCAGCAGGAGCCCGTCGGAGGAGACGACGGCGACCGAGCGGACGCCGGGCACCTCCTCGACCAGGTTGCCCAGCAGCCATTGCAGGTTGCGGGCCTCGGTGCTCTGCCCGTACGTCCCGGTGGTGCCGGTGGGTACGGTCGTACTGGTGGTGCCGGTCGTTCCCGTGGCGGTCAACTGCGTGCCTCCTCGACTGAGTCCCCCGTCATCTCCTCTGTGCGCGTGGTGCTCTCGGCCGCTATCTCCGCCTCGACGTCACGGCGTCCGGCGACGGCGCCCTGGTGGAAGCCGCCCAGCCGGCGGCGCAGCGCGTCGGCGTCGACCGCGCCCCGGCGGGGGGCGGTGGGCGACGCGGGGGCGCGGACCACCTGGGGGGTCCGCTTGGGCAGGCCCTTGTCGGTGACGCGCTCCCACTGGGCGGGGCGCGGTCCGGGGAGCTGCCCCTCGTCCACGGGTCCGGCCTGCTCCGGCACGAGCGGCTCGGGCGCGGGCCGCTCCGGGGCCGCCGCGGCGGGCGGTTCGGGGGTGCGCTCGTGGCTGTCCGGCTCGGGCGGCGGGTCGGGCAGCCGCACCTGGAGGGTGGTCTCGGAGACGGACTCGACGGGGGCGTACGGCTCCTCGGCCGGGTACGCCTCCTGGGGCGGGTACGGCTCCTGGGACGCGGGCGCGGGCTCGGGGGCGTACGGCTCCTCGGGCGCGTACGGCTCCTCCTGGGCGGGGGCCGGCGCGGGCTCCTGGTGCGCGGCCCGGAAGGCGCGCTCGGCGGCCTCCACCAGCGGGTCCCGGCCGCGGGACGGCAGCGTGTTGGAGTTGGCCTCGGCCTCGGAGCCGGGCAGGTGGACGACGGGCACCGGGCCCGCGGCGCCGAAGCGGACCGGCTCGGGTCCGGCGGCCGGCGGGGCGGCCGGGAGCAGCGGCAGCGGCAGCACGACGACGGCGGCGGTGCCGCCGGGCTTCTGCTCGCGCAGTTCGACGCCGACGTCGTGCCGGGCGGCGAGCAGGGAGACGACCCGCATGCCGAGGCCCTCGCCCTCGAAGCCGTCCGGGTCGGCGGTGGCGAGGCGGGCGTTCAGCTCGGCGCGCCGGTGCTCGGGGATCCCTATGCCGGAGTCCTGGACGGAGAGCATGACCTCGCCGCTCTCCAGGAGCCAGCCGGAGAGCTGGACCTCGGCGTCCGGCGGGGAGAAGGCGGTGGCGTTCTCCAGGAGTTCGGCGACGAGGTGGCTGAGGTCGTCCGCGGCGAAGCCGGCGACCTGGGCGTGCGGCGGCAGGGACTGGATGGTGACCCGCTCGTACCGCTCGATCTCGCTGACGGCGGCGCGCAGCACGTCGACCAGCGGGACCGGCCCGCCGTGGCCGTGGACGTGCTCGTGGCCGGCGAGGACGAGGAGGTTCTCGCTGTGGCGGCGCATGACGGTCGCCATGTGGTCGAGCTTGAAGAGGGTGGCGAGCCGGTCGGGGTCCTGCTCGCGCTCCTCCAGCTTCTCGATGACGGCGAGCTGGCGGTCGACGAGGCCGAGGCTGCGCAGCGAGAGGTTGACGAAGCTGTGGTGGACGGTGTCGCGGAGCCGTCCGAGGTCGGCGGTGAGGAGCGCGATCCGGCCCTGGAGGTCGGCGCGCAGGGTGGCCAGTTCGGCCTCGGCGGCCTCCTGGGCGGCGGTCTGGGCGGCCCGCTCGCCGGTGAGCCGGCCGGTGTGCGCGGCGAGGGCGGCGAGCTGCCCGTGGAGGGTGTTGAGGGAGCGGACGACCTGGGCGAACTCGTCGTTGCGGCCGGTGAAGCGGACGGCTTCCTCGGCGGCCGGGTCGGGCGCGGCGGCGAGCCGGGCGGCGCCGATGCGCAGGACGGCGAGCGGCCGGGTGAGGCTGCGGGCGACGTAGGTGGAGACGGCCACGGCGGCGAGCAGGCAGGCGCCGACGAGGGCGAGGTGCAGTTCGAGGGCGGTGACGTCGTCGTCGCGCAGGACGGTGAGCCGCTCGACGCGCTTGGCGGCGAGGGCGGACTCGACGCTCCGCATCTGCTCGATGCGGGCGGAGAGCGCGGCGTCGAGACCGGCCGGGGGGGTGCGGGTCTCGGCGGCGGTCAGGGTGGGCCGGTCGGTGAGCCGGCCGAGGGCCTGCTCGGCGGTCTTGACCTCGGGGCCGGTGACGGCCTGCGCGAAGGAGTCGCGGGCGGTGGCTCCGGCGGAGCGGTCGAAGTCGGCGAGGGCGGCGAGTTCGCTGACGCGGGCCTGCTGGGCGGCGGTGCTCAGCAGGTCGCGGGCGCGCTGGGCCTCCTTGGCGCCCTCGGGCTCGTCGGGGACGTAGGTGCCGGTCTCCGCGTCGTAGTGGATGTCGCCGGTGGGCTTGGGCTGCGGGACGAGGAGAGCTCCGAGGAGGAGGCCGCGGGTGGCGGACGCCTGCTCGACGGCGCGGCCGAGGTCGGCGGGGGCGCGGGAGTCGCCGGTGGGGCCGTCGGCGGCGCGCGGCGGGGTCTGCCGGGCCAGGTCGTCGGCGAGTTCCTGGAGCTTGCCGATGAGGTCGCCGTAGGCCCGGTGGGCCTCCAGGGCGGTGCCCTTGCCGGTGACGGCGGTGCGCCGCAGCGAGGGGACGGAGGCCAGGTCGCGGCGGAGCCCGGCGGGGGCGGCGGCGCGGATCTCGTCGATCTGCCGGTCGACGCGGGCGGAGGTGGCGGGGTCGAGGACCCAGCGCTGCTTCCCGGAGCCGGTCTGCCCCTCGCGGCCGGCGGCGATGTGGGCGACGACCTCGTCGCGCTCGTCGGCGAGGGAGTGGGCGAGGGTGACGGCCTGCCGGTCGAGTTCGGCGAGGGCGACCAGGCGCCGGGAGTCGTCGAGGTCGGCGGAGGCGGCGAGGACCGCGGGGGCGCCGGCGCCGAGCACGGTGATGCCGACGAGGGCGACACCGGCGACGAGCCGGGTGCGGACGCGCTTGGGACGGCCCTGGGGGGCCGGGGCCGGGACGGCGGGCGGGGTGCCCTGGTCCGGCGCGCTGCCGGGGGCCGGGGGCTGACCGGGGGTCCGGCTCCGCGCGCCGTTCATGCTCCGAGGCCGCTTCTTCTGCACCGGTGCTCGCATTCTTGACTCGTCCGCCCACACAGCAGAGGTGACGGCCGGTCACGAGGTTCCGCCCCCACCCCTGGTACGGCTTCCGACCATTCCAGCGCTTCCGGGTAGAAGACGGGCATCGGCCGCTCCGCCACCCGAACGAGTGAACAACACTCCTGAGTTGGCGAACAACTTCCGGCGGCGGCGGGCGGGGGCCCGTTCCGGCCCCCGGCTGGATCTTCGGGGCGGGCTTTGACAGGATGCGCGCCCGCAGGTCGCCGGAGCCGTCAGTTCCGCCCCGGGCAGGGGCCACGGCCGGTTGGTACAGTCCATTTTCGGCCCTTTGCAGGGGTTGTGAAGGCGCTGCGACAGCCGGGCACACTGGACATCATGCGCACCGAAGCCGCCACCCTGCCCGGCGACCCCGCCCGTCCCAACGAGGACTGGGCCGCGACGGCCCTGCCCGCCTCGGGGGACGGGGGGACGCTCGTCCTGCTGGACGGTGTGACGCCGCCCCGGGGCGGGGACGGATGTGTGCACACGGTGCCGTGGTTCACCGCCCGGCTCGGCGGGGCTTTGACCGAACTGTCCGCTTCCCGGCGTGATCTGACGCTGTCCGAGATCCTCTCGTTGGCAATCCGGCGCACCGCGAAACTTCACGCGGACACTTGTGACCTTTCTCACGTGCGTACGCCTCAGGCGACCGTGGTCCTCGCGCGGTGGGGCGCGGCCGGGGTCGAGTACCTCGTCCTCTCCGACGCGGTGCTGCTGCTCCGGGCCCCCGGCGGCGGCGTCCGGGCGGTGCGGGACGACCGGCTGGACCGGGTCCCGGCCGAGGCGCTCCGCTCGCACGCGGCGGCGGACCGGCTGCGGAACAGGGAGGGCGGCTTCTTCACGGCGGCGGCCGACCCCGCGGTCGCGCGGCGGGCGGTGACCGGCACGGTGCCGGCCGCGGAGGTCCGGGCGCTGGCCGCGCTCACGGACGGGGCGGGGCGCTGGGTGGAGCGGTTCGGTGCGGGCGACTGGACCGACTGCGCGGACGTCCTGGAGCGGGAGGGCCCGGCGGGGCTGCTGCGGCGGGTGCGGGAGCTGGAGGCGGCGGACGCGGCGGCCGGGGGCGGGCGGCGCGGCAAGGTCCACGACGACGCGACGGCCGTGTACGTGGAGCCGTGACCCCGGCGGCCCGCCCCGGGGTCAGCCCTCGGAGCGCTGGTTGAAGTGGTTGAGGAGCCGGGCGAGTTCGGCGACCTCGGCGCGGTCCCAGTCGGCGAGCTTGCGGACGTACCGCTCCCGGCGGGCGTCGCGGACGTGCCGGAAGCGGGCCCGGCCCTCGTCGGTGAGGCGGACCAGCGAGGCGCGGCCGTCGGCCGGGTCGGGGTCGCGGGCGACCAGGCCGAGCTGTTCGAGGGCGCGCAGCTGGCGGCTCATGGTGGCCTTGCCGACGCCGATGTAGGCGGAGAGCTCGGTGGCGCGCTGCGGGCCGGCCCCGTCGAGCCGGACGAAGAGGCCGTACGCGGAGGACTCCAGCTCCGGGTGGACCTCGCGGGCCATCTCCCCGGACTGTGCCCGCGCCCGCCGCAGGAACACGGCGAGCTCCCGCTCCAGCGCGAGGAACTCCGGCTCGGCGGCCGGGGCGGCCCCGGGCGCGGCGGCTCGCGGACCGGAGGCCGTACCGGAAGTCGCGCCGGGGGCGGCGGCCTCCCCGGGGGCGGCCGTTCCCCCGCCCGTGGTGCCGTCTTCACCGGCCGTACCGCTGTGGCGCACGTCCGCACCTCCCGCGCGTGTTTCGTGGGCTGAAAGTTTCCCGCCGCGACGGGCATCGCCGCAGCTCTTTCAGTATTTCGCAGGAGTAGACCAACGGCGGCACCCGGCACCCCTTCCACCCGGTGGTCTACGTGCGTAGAGTCACCGCCGAGCACGAGACTGACATGTCCACACCATCCCCCCCACCCAGCCACGGGAGTCCCCCATGCGTGTGCACAGATCCGTCCCCACCGCCCTGCTCGCCGGCCTCGCCGCCACCGCCCTGGCGCTGCCCCTGGCCGGCCCGGCGGCCGCCGCCGACCCCGACGCCCGCGCCGCCGTCCCCGCGCGCGGCACCGCCCACATGGGCATGGGCGTCCTCCAGCACGACGGCCGGGGCCCGGCCGCCCCCGGCGGCACCTCCGCCCTCGCCGCCCAGACCGAGGGCGTCGACGTCGCCAGCCACCAGGGGAACGTCGCCTGGTCCACCCTCTGGAACAGCGGCGTCAAGTGGGCCTACGTCAAGGCGACGGAAGGCACCTACTACAAGAACACCTACTTCAACCAGCAGTACAGCGGCTCCTACGACGTCGGCATGATCCGGGGGACGTACCACTTCGCCACCCCGGACACCACGACCGGCGCCGCCCAGGCCGACTACTTCGTCAACAACGGCGGCGGCTGGTCCAAGGACGGCAAGACCCTGCCGGGCGTGCTCGACATCGAGTGGAACCCGTACGGCGCCAGCTGCTACGGCAAGTCCCAGGCCGGGATGGTCTCCTGGATCCGCGACTTCACCACCCGCTACAAGGCCCGCACCGGCCGCGACGCCGTCATCTACACCGCGACGAGCTGGTGGAAGGAGTGCACCGGCAACTACTCCGGCTTCGGCACCACCAACCCGCTGTGGATCGCGCGCTACGCCTCCGCCGTGGGCGAACTCCCCGCCGGATGGCCGTACTACACGATCTGGCAGTACACCTCGACCGGCCCGACGGTCGGCGACCACAACCACTTCAACGGCGACCTCTCGCGGGTCCGGGCGCTCGCGAACGGCTGACCCGGCGCCACCACGCCCGGCCCGTACGACCGGTCACCCCGGCCCGTGCGGCCGGTCACCCCGGCCCGTGCGGCCGGTCGCCCCGGCCCGTACGACCGGCGGCACCTCTCCCCCGACGGCGGTTCCAGGGATGCGGCGGCATCCCCGGAGCCGCCGTTCCACGTGGTCAGAGGCTTTTTCGGTGCCACCTCTTGCCCATTGGTATGGACCAATGCCAGTCTCTACCCCGGTCGCACGGAAGACAACTTCCGCGCCGCCCGCACGCGTTGCCCGCTCCGTCCCCCCACGCACCACGCACGAGAGAGAGCCCCCGCATGCCGTCCACCCGCCGTACCGCCGCCGGCGTCGCCGCCCTGTCCGCCGCCGCGGCCCTCGTCGGTCTCACCCCCACCACCGCCGCCGCCCACGGAGCCGTCTTCAACCCCGTGAGCCGCGTCGCCGCCTGTTACGCCGAGGGTCCCGAGGCCCCCAAGTCGCAGGTGTGCAAGGACCTCGTCGCCGACTCCGGCACCCAGCCGCTGTACGACTGGAACGAGGTCAACATCGCCAACGCCGACGGCAACCACAAGGCGCTCATCCCGGACGGCAAGCTCTGCTCGGCCAACCGCGAGAAGTACCGGGCCCTCGACTGGGCGCGCACCGACTGGCCCGCCACCGCCGTCCAGGCCGGCTCCTTCGACTTCAAGATCCGGGCCACCGCCGCCCACTCCGGCACGATGACGATGTACATCACCAAGGCCGGCTTCGACCCGACGCAGCCCCTGAAGTGGTCCGACCTCGACGCCTCCCCGGTCGCGGTCTACAACACCCCCCGCACCGCCACCGACGGCTACTACGCCTTCACCGGCAACCTCCCGGCCCGCGCCGGCCGCCACATCGTCTACATGGTGTGGCAGCGCAACGACAGCCCCGAGGCGTTCTACAGCTGCTCGGACGTCACCTTCGGCGCGGCGGCCGCCGCCCCCGCCGCCCTCAAGGCCCAGGCCCCCACCGAGGCCGAACTGGCCGCCGGCGCCGAGCTGTCCACCGTCAGCCACGCCGGCCACGGCGGCGACGAGCAGCCGCCGGCGCTCTCCGCCGAGACCGGCGAGGCCCCCGCCTCCCCGCTGCCGCTCGCCCTCGCGGGCGCGGGCGCCCTCGCCGTCTTCGGCGCGGGCAGCCTGCTCCTCGGCCGGCGCCGCGACTCCTCCGCCTCCTAGGAGACGGAGGCAGGCGGGAGGAGGCGGGCGGGGCGGGACCCCGCTCACCCCTCCGGCGGTCCCCAGGGAAACCCGCCCTCCTCCTCCCCGCCCCGCCCCCCGGAGTCCGCTCCGGGGGGCGATTTCGCGTCATGTGCGCGAGGACGGGTGGAAGCCGGGACGTTCGTGGACAGCCTTGGAGAAAGCTCTGTTCGAACGGCCGTCACGCACCACCGTCCGCCCGTTAAGGAGAGCGCTCCATGCGGAACCAGCAGCGGTGGGTCTACCACCGCGGGGAAGGGCTGCGCACGTTCGGGGTGGAGGAGGAACTCCTCCTGGTCGACCCCGAGACCGGACTCCCGCAGCCCCTCGCCGGCACCGTCACCGAGATCGCCGCCTGGCACGCCGACGCCGTGCCGCGCACCGGGGGACCTGAACCGGAACCGGCGAAGCCGGAGTTGTACTCCGAGCAGCTGGAGATCGGCACCTCCCCCTGCACCACCACGCCGCAGCTCGCCGACCAGCTGCGGCGGGCCCGGCGGGCCGCCTCGGCGGCGGCCGAGGAGGCCGGGGTCGCCGTCGCGGCCGTCGCGACCCCGGCCGTCGGCTTCGGCCCCCTGCTCAACCCCGCCGACCGGTACCAGCGCATCCACGCCCGCTACGCCCACCTCGTCGACGAGGAGTTCGCCTGCGCCTGCCACGTGCACGTGCACCTCTCCTCCCAGGACGAGGGGGTCGGCGTCCTCGACCGGATCCGGCCGTGGCTCGCCCCGCTCCTCGCGCTCAGCGCCAACTCCCCCTACTTCCAGGGCCGGGACACCGGTTACGCGAGCTGGCGCCACCAGCTCTGGCAGCGCTGGCCGATGTCCGGCCCCAGCGAGCTGTACGGGGACGTGGAGGCGTACGAGCGCACCACCCGGGAGATGCTCGCCAGCGACGTCCTGGTCGACGACCACATGGTCTACTTCGACGCCCGGCTCTCCCGCCGCTACCCCACGGTCGAGATCCGGGTCGGCGACGTCTGCCTCGACATCGAGGACACCGTCCTGCTGGCCGTGCTGAGCCGCGCCCTGGTCGAGACGGCCGCGCGGGAGTGGCGGCGGGGCCGGGTCCCCGATCCGGTCTCCACCGTGGTGCTCCGCCTGGCCGCCTGGCGGGCCAGCCGGTACGGGCTCGGCGGCGAACTGCTGCACCCCGGCAGCTGGCGGCCGGCCCCGGCGGGCGAGGTGCTGCACGCCCTGCTCTCCCACGTCGGGCCCGCCCTGGAGGAGTCCGGCGACCGGGAGCGCGCGGAGGCGGGCGTGGCCCGGCTGCTCGCGCGCGGCACCGGCGCGGACGCCCAGCGCGCGGCCCACGCGGGCGACGCCAGCCTCGCCTCGGTGATGGTGGAGGCGGTCCGGCGGACCACGCCGGTGTGACGCGCGGCGGAGGCCCCCGGCACGCGGGCGCGTGCCGGGGGCCTTCCGTCCGGCCGGGTCAGGCCGCCGCGGCGACCGGGACCTCCGCCGGGGCCAGGGCGATCTCCAGGACCTGGCGGACGTCGGTCACCGGGTGGACCTCCAGCTTCGCCAGGACCTCGGCCGGGACGTCGTCCAGGTCGGCCTCGTTCCGCTTGGGGATGACCACCGTGGTGATGCCCGCCCGGTGCGCGGCCAGCAGCTTCTGCTTGAGGCCGCCGATCGGCAGCACCCGGCCGGTGAGGGAGACCTCGCCGGTCATGGCCACGTCGGTGCGGACCGTCCGCCCGCTGAGCAGCGAGGCCAGCGCGGTCGTCATGGTGATGCCCGCGCTCGGGCCGTCCTTGGGGACCGCGCCCGCCGGGAAGTGGATGTGCACGCCCCGGTCCTTCAGGCCGGTGACGGGCAGCTCCAGCTCCGCGCCGTGCGAGCGGAGGAAGGAGAGCGCGATCCGCGCGGACTCCTTCATCACGTCGCCCAGCTGCCCGGTGAGGGTCAGCCCGGCGGCGCCGGTCTCCGGGTCGGCGAGGGACGCCTCCACGAAGAGGACGTCGCCGCCCGCGCCGGTGACCGCGAGGCCGGTGGCCACGCCGGGGACGGCGGTACGGCGCTCGGCCGGGTCCTGCGCGGACTCGGGCACGTGGTGCGGCCGGCCGATCAGCTCCCGCAGGTCGTCCGGGCCCACCGTGAACGGCAGCTCCCGGTCGCCCAGCTCGTGCTGGGCCGCGATCTTGCGGAGCAGCCGGGCGAGGGCCCGCTCCAGGGTGCGCACGCCCGCCTCGCGGGTGTACTCGCCGGCCAGCCTGCGCAGCGCCTCCTCGTCGAGGACCACCTCGCCGGCCTCCAGGCCGGAGCGCTCCAGCTGCCGGGGCAGCAGGTGGTCGCGGGCGATGACGACCTTCTCGTCCTCGGTGTAGCCGTCGAGGCGGACCAGCTCCATGCGGTCGAGCAGGGCCTCCGGGATGGCTTCGAGGACGTTGGCGGTGGCGAGGAAGACCACGTCGGAGAGGTCGAGCTCGACCTCCAGGTAGTGGTCGCGGAAGGTGTGGTTCTGCGCCGGGTCGAGGACTTCGAGGAGGGCGGCGGCGGGGTCGCCCCGGAAGTCGGAGCCGACCTTGTCGATCTCGTCGAGGAGGACGACCGGGTTCATGGAGCCGGCCTCCTTGATCGCGCGGACGATCCGGCCGGGCAGCGCGCCGACGTAGGTGCGCCGGTGGCCGCGGACCTCGGCCTCGTCGCGGACGCCGCCGAGGGCGACCCGGACGAACTTCCGGCCCATCGCGTGGGCGACGCTCTCGCCGAGGCTGGTCTTGCCGACGCCGGGCGGGCCGACGAGGGCGAGCACGGCGCCGCCGCGCCGCCCGCCGACGACCCCGAGGCCGCGCTCGGCGCGCCGCTTGCGGACCGCCAGGTACTCGGTGATGCGCTCCTTCACGTCCTCCAGGCCGGCGTGCTCGGCGTCGAGGACGGCCTTGGCGCCCTGGATGTCGTACCGGTCCTCGGTCCGCTCGTTCCACGGCAGTTCGAGGACGGTGTCGAGCCAGGTGCGGATCCAGGAGCCCTCGGGGGACTGGTCGCTGGACCGCTCCAGCTTCTCGACCTCCTTCAGGGCGGCCTCGCGGACCGTCTCCGGGAGGTCGGCGGCCTCGACGCGGGCCCGGTAGTCGTCGGACTCCTCGCCGTCCTTCTCGCCGTTCAGCTCGCGCAGTTCCTTGCGTACGGCTTCGAGCTGGCGGCGGAGCAGGAACTCGCGCTGCTGCTTGTCGACGCCCTCCTGGACGTCCTTGGCGATGGTCTCGGCGACGTCCTGCTCGGCGAGGTGCTCGCGGAGCTGGGCGGTGGCGAGCCTCAGCCGGGCGACCGGGTCGGCCGTCTCCAGGAGGGCGACCTTCTGCTCGACGGTGAGGAAGGGCGAGTACCCGGAGTTGTCGGCGAGGGCGCCGACGGCCTCGATCTGCTGGACGCGGTCCACGACCTGCCAGGCGCCGCGCTTGCGCAGCCAGCTGGTGGCGAGCGCCTTGTACTCCTTGACCAGCTCGGTCACGGCGCCGGGCAGGGGGTCGGGCACGGTCTCCTCGACGGTGGTCCCCTCCACCCACAGCGCCCCGCCGGGCCCGGTCGTCCCGGCCCCGATCCTGACCCGTCCGACGCCCCGGATGAGCGCGCCCGGGTCCCCGTCGGACAGCCGTCCGACCTGCTCGACGGTCCCGAGCACACCGGTCCCGGCGTACGTCCCGTCGACCCGCGGCACCAGCAGCACCCGCGGCTTCCCGCTCCGCGCGGCGGCCTGCGCGGCCTCCACGGCGGCCCGCACCTCGGCGTCGGACAGGTCCAGCGGCACCACCATCCCGGGCAGCACGACCTCGTCGTCGAGCGGCAGCACAGGCAGCGTCAGCGGCACGGACGGCTTGGACTCAGAAGCCATGATCTCCCCTTCGGCAGTCAAGTTGAGCTATGCCGACTCAATGCATGTGAGCCCACGAATGTTCCCCGAGCGCTGTTCGCTCTGAGCGATCACTCCGGGGGCGCTCTGCGCGACCTGTCCTGGTGAATCCCCCGCGCGGGGCTTTCCGGCGCGTTCCGGCCACGGCGGGGGCGGCGGGCGGGCATGCTCGGCCCATGGACGCTGCTGTGGAGTACGGGACCGGGCGCGGGCGGGTGTGGGGGGCGGTGCTGCCCGGGGTGGTGGCGGCGCTCGTCCTGGGGGTCGGCGGCTGCGCGGCCGCCGACGGTCCGGCCGCCCCGGCGCCCGGCACGAGCGGAACGGGCGCGGACACCGGCGCGACGGCGGAGCCGCGCGCCGCGGCCGCGCTCGTCGAGGTGGCGGTGAGCGGCGGGTTCGCCGGGGTGGACAACCGGCTCGCCGTGGCCGAGGACGGCTCCTGGACCAGCCGGTCCCGGAGCGGGGAGGTCCGCACGGGGCGGATGACCGCCGGGGAGCTGGCCGCGCTCCGGGCCGCCCTGGAGGACCCCGCCTACGCGCGCGTGCCGGAGGAACCGTCCGGCCGGACCGTCGCCGACGGGTTCCGCTACACGGTGACGTACCACGACCGCGCGGTCGTCGCCGGTGACGACGGACGCCCCGCCGCCCTCCAGCGCGTCTTCGACGCCCTCCCCGGCGGCGGCCCGCCGACCGCCCCCTAGTCCCTGCCCGGAAAGCGCCGCCGGGCACGCGCGCGTGGAGGCCGCCCTCGGGCCGCGCCCGGAGAGCGCCGCCGGGCTACGCGCGCGGTGGCCGCCCCTCGGGCCGCGCCCGGGGACGCGCGTGCCGTCCACCTCCTGAACCGCGCCCTGGGACGCGCGCCTGCCGACCGCCTCCGGGGCCGCGCCCGGAGAAGGCCGCCCGGCACGCGCGTGTGGTGGCCGGATGCGGTCGGCGCGCGGGGGCTTTCCCGTAACACGTTTGCCCGGCTCCCTCCGGGTCAGGAGGATGGCCGGGCCGGACCGTGTCCGCGCGCGGAGCCCGTATCGCGTTCCGCGCGGCGGGCGGGGCGGCGAAGCAGACGAGCGAACGAAGACACGGAGTGATGCGGAAGTGAGCACGACCGGCCCCGTCACCCTCGACCGCCGCGAGGGTCCGTACGGAGAAGTCGTCCTGCGCCGCCGGGAGACCGGGGGCCGTACCGACTACGAGATCATCGCCAACGGCACCTTCCTGATGGACACCTCCGACGGCCGCTCGGAGCGGCTGCTGGTGGACGCGGCGATGGACGCGCTGCCGGAGCCGGCCAGGGCCGGCGCCGCCGTGCTGATCGGCGGGCTCGGCGTCGGCTTCTCCCTCGCCCACGCGGCCGCCGACCCCCGCTGGTCGCGGATCGCCGTCGCGGAGCGTGAGGAGGCCATCATCGAGTGGCACCGGGCCGGGCCGCTCGCCGCGGTCTCCGGGCGCGCCCTCGCCGACGAGCGGACCGTGATCCTGCACACGGACCTGGTGGAGTACCTGGCGACCTCCGCCGACACCTACGACGCCCTGTGCCTGGACATCGACAACGGGCCCGACTGGACCGTCACCGAGGACAACGGATCCCTTTACGGGGCAAGCGGTCTGGCGTCCTGCGCGGCCCGGCTGAAACCCGGCGGCGTGCTCGCCGTGTGGTCCGCCCGACCGTCCGGCGATTTCGAAAGGTCCTTGCGGAATGCCGGATTCAGCGGGGTACGGACGGAAGAGGTCGCCGTTGCCCGGGGCGTCCCCGACGTGGTCCACCTCGGCATCCGGCCTGCGTAGCCGGGACGCCGCCGGTACCTCTAGGCTGCCGTACCGACATCGGCGACGCGAGGCGGGGCAATGGAGCAGACACACACCACTCACCACGGTGCGGCGGCCACTCCGGGGGCCCAGCGGCGCGTGCTGGTCGTCGAGGACGACGCGACCATCGTGGAGGCCGTCTCGGCCCGGCTGCGGGCCGAGGGCTTCCTCGTCCAGACGGCCACCGACGGCCCGGCGGCCGTCGAGGCGGCCGAGGCGTGGCAGCCGGACCTGATGGTCCTGGACGTGATGCTGCCCGGCTTCGACGGCCTGGAGGTGTGCCGCCGGGTGCAGGCGCGGCGCCCGGTGCCGGTGCTGATGCTGACCGCGCGGGACGACGAGACCGACATGCTGGTCGGGCTCGGCGTCGGCGCCGACGACTACATGACGAAGCCGTTCTCCATGCGCGAGCTGGCCGCCCGGGTGCACGTGCTGCTGCGCCGGGTCGAGCGGGCCGCGCTCGCCGCCGCCACCCCGCGCAGCGGCATCCTGCGCCTCGGCGAGCTGGAGATCGACCACGCGCAGCGCCGGGTGCGGGTGCGGGCCGAGGACGTGCACCTGACGCCGACCGAGTTCGACCTGCTGGTCTGCCTGGCCGGCAGCCCGCGCGCGGTGCTCTCCCGCGAGCAGCTGCTCGCCGAGGTCTGGGACTGGGCCGACGCCTCGGGCACCCGGACCGTGGACTCCCACATCAAGGCGCTGCGCCGGAAGATCGGCGCCGAGCGGATCCGTACGGTGCACGGGGTCGGGTACGCGCTGGAGACCCCGGCGCCGTGAACCGGCCGGAGCGGCGCGCCGGAGGGCCCCGGCACCGGATCGTGATCTCCATCAAGACCAAGCTGGGCGCCCTGGTGGTGGGCGCGGTGCTGCTCACCTCCGGCCTGGCCCTGGTGGCGATCCGCACCTCCACCGAGTTCCGGTACATCACCGTCTTCGCGATGATCGCGACGCTGCTGATCACCCAGTTCGTGGCGCAGTCGCTGACGGCGCCGCTCGACGAGATGAACACGGTGGCGGGGTCGATCTCGCGCGGCGACTTCTCGAACCGGGTCGGGGGCGCCGGCCGGCGCGACGAGCTGGGCGACCTGGCCACGACGATCAACCGCATGGCGGACGACCTGGAGGCGGTCGACCGGCACCGCAAGGAGCTGGTGGCGAACGTCTCCCACGAGCTGCGCACCCCGATCGCGGCGCTGCGCGCGGTGCTGGAGAACGTGGTGGACGGGGTCTCCGAGGCCGATCCGGAGACGATGCGCTCGGCGCTGAAGCAGACCGAGCGGCTGGGCCGGCTGGTGGAGACCCTGCTGGACCTGTCCCGTCTGGACAACGGTGTCGTGGAGTTGCGGGCCCGCCGCTTCGAGGTGTGGCCGTACCTGTCGGGGGTGCTGCGGGAGGCGAACCTGGCGGCGGCCCAGCGCGGGCTGCCCTCGACCTCGGGCCTGCACCGGCGCACCGACGTCCACCTGCACCTGGACGTGCAGCCGTCCGACCTGACGGCCCACGCGGACATGGAGCGGCTGCACCAGGTGATGGCGAACCTGATCGACAACGCGGTGAAGCACTCGCCGCCGCACGGCCGGGTGACGGTGCGGGCGCGGCGCGGCCCGTACCCGGAGTCGCTGGAGCTGGTCGTCGAGGACGAGGGGCCGGGGATCCCGGAGGCGGAGCGGGACCGGGTCTTCGAGCGGTTCAACCGGGGCCGGACGCCGGACCGGCGGGGGCCGGGGAGCGACGGCGGGACCGGTCTGGGGCTGGCGATCGCGCGCTGGGCGGTGGGTCTGCACGGTGGCGGGATCGGCGTGGCCGAATCCTCACGCGGATGCCGGATCAGAGTCACCCTTCCGGGCAGTCTTCCTCCGCGCGATTGACGTAGGGTTCGAACCGGAAGCCCATGTTCTGCGTGAACACGCACAGGACGTGGTCAGGGTGCGGCCGAAGAGGGCCGTAGCCGGGCTTTTACGTACCCTGGCACGACCGGAACCCCGCTTGTTTCCCGCCATTCACGGCGCCGAAACACCCCGTCAAGTGTGACTTGCGCGACGTTGGTAGCGCCCCGCCTGCACGTCCCGCCCGGACAGGCGTAGCCTTTATTTCCGCTGTCCATCACCTTGCGAAGCGGAAGAGGGCGGTTGCCGCCGTGTCGTCTCAGTCCCCCAGTACCCCGAGCTCCCCGGCCGACCAAGACGGGCGTGGCGTGAGCCCCGCAGCCGCCTTCGGCGCCAATGAGTGGCTCGTCGACGAGATCTACCAGCAGTACCTCCAGGACCCGAATTCGGTCGATCGTGCCTGGTGGGACTTCTTCGCCGACTACAAGCCGGGTGCGGCGGAGACCCCGTCCGCACCGGCCGCCACCACCACGGCCGCGCCGGCGGCGCAGCAGGCGGGCCCCGCACAGGCCGCGCCTGCCGCCCCTGCCGCCGTCCCGGCCCCGGCCGCCGCCCCTGCTCCGGCCGCTCCGGCCCCGGCGAAGCCCGCCGCGGCCGCTCCGGCCGCCGTGAAGCCGGCCCCGGCCGCCGCTCCGGCGAAGCCGGCCGCCGCCCCGGCCACCGAGGCCCCCGCCGGCCCCGAGCTGGTCACGCTGCGCGGTCCCGCCGCCGCGGTCGCGAAGAACATGAACGCCTCCCTGGAGGTGCCGACGGCCACGTCCGTCCGCGCCGTCCCGGTGAAGCTGCTCTTCGACAACCGGATCGTCATCAACAACCACCTGAAGCGCGCCCGGGGCGGGAAGATCTCCTTCACCCACCTCATCGGCTACGCGATGGTGCAGGCGATCAAGGCCATGCCGTCGATGAACCACTCCTTCGCGGAGAAGGACGGCAAGCCGACCCTGGTCAAGCCGGAGCACATCAACTTCGGCCTCGCGATCGACCTGGTGAAGCCGAACGGCGACCGCCAGCTCGTCGTCGCGGGCATCAAGAAGGCCGAGACGCTCAACTTCTTCGAGTTCTGGCAGGCGTACGAGGACATCGTCAAGCGCGCCCGCGTGGGCAAGCTGACGATGGAGGACTTCTCCGGCGTCACCGTCTCCCTGACCAACCCCGGCGGCCTCGGCACGGTCCACTCCGTGCCGCGTCTGATGCCCGGGCAGTC
Source organism: Streptomyces termitum (assembly GCF_014650175.1). Taxonomy (GTDB): domain Bacteria; phylum Actinomycetota; class Actinomycetes; order Streptomycetales; family Streptomycetaceae; genus Streptomyces; species Streptomyces termitum. Next base: position 316,618 of record NZ_BMUL01000003.1, on the reverse strand, counting down.
GGTCATCATGGGCGTCGGCTCGATGGACTACCCGGCCGAGTTCCAGGGCACCTCCCAGGACACCCTGAACAAGCTGGGCATCTCGAAGGTCATGACCCTGACCTCGACCTACGACCACCGGGTCATCCAGGGCGCCGCCTCCGGCGAGTTCCTGCGGATCGTCGCCAACCTCCTCCTCGGCGAGGGCGGCTTCTACGACGACATCTTCAAGTCGCTGCGCATCCCCTACGAGCCGGTCCGCTGGCTCAAGGACATCGACGCCTCGCACGACGACGACGTCACCAAGGCCGCGCGCGTCTTCGAGCTCATCCACTCCTACCGGGTCCGCGGCCACGTCATGGCCGACACCGACCCGCTGGAGTACAAGCAGCGCAAGCACCCCGACCTGGACATCACCGAGCACGGCCTCACCCTGTGGGACCTGGAGCGGGAGTTCGCGGTCGGCGGCTTCGCCGGCAAGTCGATGATGAAGCTCCGCGACATCCTCGGCGTCCTGCGCGACTCGTACTGCCGCACCACCGGCATCGAGTTCATGCACATCCAGGACCCGAAGCAGCGCAAGTGGATCCAGGACCGCGTCGAGCGTCCCCACGCGCGCGTGGAGCGCGAGGAGCAGCTCCGCATCCTGCGCCGCCTGAACTCCGCCGAGGCGTTCGAGACCTTCCTGCAGACGAAGTACGTCGGCCAGAAGCGCTTCTCCCTGGAGGGCGGCGAGTCCGTCATCCCGCTGCTCGACGCGGTCATCGACTCCGCCGCCGAGTCCCGCCTGGACGAGGTCGTCATCGGCATGGCCCACCGCGGCCGTCTGAACGTCCTCGCCAACATCGTCGGCAAGTCGTACGCGCAGATCTTCCGCGAGTTCGAGGGCAACCTCGACCCGAAGTCGATGCACGGCTCCGGCGACGTCAAGTACCACCTGGGCGCCGAGGGCACCTTCACCGGTCTCGACGGCGAGCAGATCAAGGTCTCCCTGGTCGCCAACCCCTCCCACCTGGAGGCGGTCGACCCGGTCCTGGAGGGCGTCGTCCGCGCCAAGCAGGACGTCGTCAACAAGGGCGGCACGGACTTCACCGTCCTGCCGGTGGCCCTGCACGGCGACGCGGCCTTCGCGGGCCAGGGCGTGGTGGCCGAGACCCTGAACATGTCGCAGCTGCGCGGCTACCGCACCGGCGGCACGGTCCACATCGTCATCAACAACCAGGTCGGCTTCACCGCCGCCCCGGAGGCGTCGCGCTCCTCGATGTACGCCACCGACGTGGCCCGCATGATCGAGGCGCCGATCTTCCACGTGAACGGCGACGACCCGGAGGCCGTGGTCCGCGTCGCGCGGCTCGCCTTCGAGTTCCGCCAGACGTTCAACAAGGACGTCGTGATCGACCTCATCTGCTACCGCCGCCGCGGTCACAACGAGGGCGACAACCCCTCGTTCACCAACCCGCAGATGTACAACCTGATCGACAAGAAGCGCTCGGTGCGCAAGCTCTACACCGAGTCGCTCATCGGTCGCGGCGACATCACCCTGGAAGAGGCCGAGCAGTCGCTCCAGGACTTCCAGGGCCAGCTGGAGAAGGTCTTCGCGGAGGTCCGCGAGGCCACCTCCGCCCCGGCCGCCACGCACGTCCCGGACGCGCAGGCCGCCTTCCCGGTCCCGGTCACCACCGCGGTCTCCCAGGAGGTCGTGAAGCGGATCGCCGAGTCGCAGGTCAACATCCCCGAGCGGATCACGGTCCACCCGCGTCTGCTGCCGCAGATGCAGCGCCGCGCCGCCTCGATCGACGACGGCACCATCGACTGGGGCTTCGGCGAGACCCTCGCCATCGGCTCCCTGCTGATGGAGGGCACCCCGGTCCGCCTGTCGGGCCAGGACTCCCGCCGCGGCACCTTCGGCCAGCGCCACGCGGTCCTGGTCGACCAGGAGACCGGCGAGGACTACACCCCGCTGCTCTACCTGACCGACGAGCAGGCCCACTACAACGTCTACGACTCGATGCTCAGCGAGTACGCGGCGATGGGCTTCGAGTACGGCTACTCGCTGGCCCGCCCGGACTCGCTGGTCGTCTGGGAGGCCCAGTTCGGCGACTTCGTCAACGGCGCGCAGACCGTCGTCGACGAGTTCATCTCCTCCGCCGAGCAGAAGTGGGGCCAGACCTCCGGCGTCACCCTGCTCCTGCCGCACGGCTACGAGGGCCAGGGCCCGGACCACTCGTCCGCGCGCCCGGAGCGCTTCCTCCAGATGTGCGCCCAGGACAACATGACGGTCGCCATGCCGACGCTGCCGTCGAACTACTTCCACCTGCTGCGCTGGCAGGTCCACAACCCGCACCACAAGCCGCTCATCGTCTTCACCCCGAAGTCGATGCTGCGCCTGAAGGCCGCGGCGTCCAAGGTGGAGGAGTTCACCACCGGCGGCTTCCGCCCGGTCATCGGCGACGACTCGGTCGACCCGGCCGGCGTCCGCAAGGTCGTCTTCTGCGCCGGCAAGGTCTACTACGACCTGGAGGCCGAGCGGCAGAAGCGCGGCGACAAGGAGACCGCGATCATCCGTCTGGAGCGCCTGTACCCGCTGCCGGGTGCCGAGCTCCAGGCCGAGATCGCCAAGTACCCGAACGCCGCGAAGTACATCTGGGCGCAGGAGGAGCCGGCGAACCAGGGTGCGTGGCCGTTCATCGCGCTCAACCTGATCGACCACCTGGACCTGGCGGTCGGCGCGGACATCCCGGCGGGCGAGCGCCTGCGCCGGATCTCCCGCCCGCACTCCTCGTCCCCGGCGGTCGGCTCGGCCAAGCGCCACCAGGCCGAGCAGCAGCAGCTGGTCGACGAGGTCTTCGACGCCTGATCCCGGCACCGCGTGCGGAGGCCCGGCACCCTTCGGGGTGCCGGGCCTCCGGCGTGTCCGGGCGGGCCCGTCGCGGGCCTATCCTGGGTGCCATGTACTTCACGGACCGTGGCATCGAGGAACTGGAGAAGCGGCGCGGCGAGGAGGAGGTCACCTTCGAGTGGCTGGCCGAGCAGCTGCGGACCTTCGTCGACCTGAACCCCGACTTCGAGGTGCCGGTCGAGCGCCTCGCGACCTGGCTGGCCCGTCTCGACGACGAGGACGACGACGAGTAGGCCCCCGTTCCGGTACGTGACGGACGCCCCCTTCCGCGCGGGAGGGGGCGTTCGCCGTGTCCGGGCTCCTCAGGACGCGCGGAGGCGGTCGTAGGCGAGGCCGAGGGCGCCGTGGGCGACGAGGAGGGCGCCCGCCGCGCTCCAGCCGCCGCTGCGCCGGCCGATGCCCCAGAGCAGCAGGGGCACGCCCGCGGCGAGCTGTACGCCGCTGAGCAGGCGGGCCCGGGGGCCGCGCAGGTACGGGCCGAGGGGGCCCTCCTCCACGACGTCGAGCTCGGCGCGGACGGTGGCCTTCCAGCCGAGCCGGTCGAGCTGCTCGGCGTCAGCGTCGAGGGCGGCCTCGCGGAGCCGGCCGGGGGCCGTGCCGGGGTCGATGCCCGGGGGCAGGTCGAGGCCGGTGCGGGCGAGGACGGCGACGAGGCCGAGGAGGCGGGTGGCGGCGTCGGCCTCCGGGTCGGGGCGGGTGAGCGGTTCCAGGGCCTGCACGTCGAGGACGGGGTCGAGGCCGAGGCGTTCGGCGAAGGTCCGTACGGCTTCGTCCTCGCCGGCCGGGGTGCCGTCGGTGAGCCAGGTGTAGCCGACGGGGCGGCGGAAGCCCGAGGCGAGGGTGAGGCCGGCGCGGCCGGTGTCCCACCAGAGGGCGAGGACGGGCCAGCCGGCGGCGGAGACGGCGAGGGCGGTGGCCCAGCCGGTGACGACCCGTTCGACCGGCTCCCCGTCCTCCTGCCAGGGCCTGCCCTCCGGTACGAGGACGCTCCAGCCGGCCCCGGCGGGGGCGAGGAGCAGCCGCTCCCGCAGGAGGAGGGCGGGCGGCCGGACCGCCGTCGGTTCGGCCCGGCACAGCAGCAGCGCCCCGGCGGGGCTCGGTCCGGATGTCGCGTTCATGGCCCCTACGCTAGGGCAGTTCGTCCGCTTAAGGGGTTGTTTGCCCCTCCCCTGTCAGGGTCGAGTCAGGGATGAGTCGGGGTTGACGCGACCCCACCGCGATATATCGTGAATTCCGAAGTCGCGATATGTTGCGTCGCGGCGTACTCCGAGGGGAAACGGGAGGCAGCACCATGACCCAGTGGTCCGTCACCGAGCCGGTGAAGCTCGCGCCCACCGAGCCCGTGACACGGCTGCGCGTCCGCGTCGTGGGCGGCGCGGTGAACGTGGTGGGCACCGACGAGAGCACCGCGCGGGTGGACATCGCGGAGATCGAGGGCCCGCCGCTGATCGTCTCCCAGGAGGGGTCGACGCTGACGGTCACCTACGAGGACCTGCACTGGAAGGGCGTCCTCAAGTGGCTCGACCACCGCTCCCACAAGCGGCGGGCGGTCGTCTCGGTGGCCGTCCCGGCCGGGGCCGAGGTCGAGGTCGGCGCGGTCACCGCGGAGACGGTGGTCTCCGGGATCCGGGGCCGTACCGAGGTGCGCGGGGTGACCGGCTCCACCACGCTCGTGGGGCTCTCCGGGCCGGTCCGCGCCGAGAGCGTCTCGGGCGCCCTGGAGGCCCAGTCGGTGACGGGGGCGCTGCGGGTGAACTCGGTGACCGGGGACGTCACGGTGATCGAGGGCTCCGGTTCCGCGGTGCGGGCGGAGACGGTCAGCGGGGACATGGTCCTCGACCTGGACCCGGCCCCGGCCGAGGCGCCGCCCGCGGACATCCGGCTCACCAGCGTCTCCGGCGAGGTCGCCATCCGGCTGCCGCACCCGGCGGACGCCCGGGTGGAGGCGAGCACCGCCAGCGGCGCGGTGTCGAACGCCTTCGAGGACCTGCGGGTGGGCGGCGACTGGGGCACCAAGTCGATCACCGGGACTCTCGGCGCGGGCCGGGGCACCCTCCGGGCGACGACGGTCTCCGGTTCGATCGCGCTGCTGCGCCGCCCGGAGCCCGCCGAGGACCCGGAGGCCCCGCCCGCCGGCCCCGCCGACCCCACCGCCCCCGCGTCCGGAAAGGTGCTCTGATCATGGCTCCCGTCTTCGCCCACGGCCGGCTCCGCCTCTACCTGCTGAAGCTGCTCGACGAGGCCCCCCGCCACGGCTACGAGGTGATCCGCCTCCTGGAGGAGCGGTTCCAGGGGCTGTACGCGCCCTCGGCCGGGACGGTCTACCCCCGGCTGGCCAAGCTGGAGGCCGAGGGCCTGGTCACCCACACCAGCGAGGGCGGCCGGAAGGTCTACGCCCTCACCGACGCGGGCCGGGCCGAGGTGGCCGGCCGCGCGGCCGAACTCGACGCGCTGGAGCGGGAGATCCGCGATTCGGTGGCGGAGCTGGCCGCCGAGATCCGGGACGACGTACGGGGCGCGGCCGGCCGGGTCCGCAGCGAGATGCGGGCGGCGGCGAGCCGGGCCCGGACGGCGGAGGCCGGGTCCTTCCCCGACCCCAAGGAGGAGCTGCGCAAGGCCAGGAAGGAGTGGAAGGAGCAGGCCCGGAGGGCGAAGGAGGAGGCCCGCTCGGCGAAGCTCCAGGCGAAGGAGTTCCAGCGGATCGCCCAGCAGGTGCAGGACGAGGTGCAGCACCGCTTCGCGAAGGGCGAGTGGCCGCAGACCGTCTGGGAGGGGCTGTCGGGGATCACCGCCCAGCTGGGCGACCTCGTCTCGGGCACCACCCACCCCAAGGCCCGCGCCGCCGCGGGCGCCGACCCCACCGCCGACCCGGCCGCCGACCCGGCATCCGGCCCGGCGGCCGATCCTGGCGCAGGCCCGGCTACCGGGCCCGGCGCCGGCTCCGGCGCGGGTCCGATCGCCGGTTCCGCCGCCCCGCGGGACGCGTCCGCGTCCGGGGGCGTGTCCGGCCGGAGTTCCGAGGAGCCGCCCGTCGGGGACGAACCGCCCGCGTGGGCGCGGGAGTCGGCGGGGTCGGGCGAGCCGGCCCGGGACCTGGACCGGCTGCTCGACCGCTTCCGGGACGAGATCCGGGACGCGGCCCGCGACCACGGGGTGACGGAGGACCAGCTCACCGAGGTGCGGCGGCACCTGGGCGCGGCGGCGGCCCGGGTCGGCCGGATCCTGGCCCCGCGCGCGGACGCCTGAGCACGGGCGCCCGCGCGCGGGGGCCCCGGGCGGCCGGGCGGCCGGTGCCTTCGTCCGCGGCTCGGGCGCCCGCGCTCGCGGGGCCCCGGGTCAGGGGCGGGCGGTGCCGGTCCGGGTCGCGGTGACCGTGACCCGGGTGTGCGGGGCGGCGACGACCCGGACCCGGCCGTCGCGGTCGCGCAGGACGGCGGCCCCGCGGGCCGACACCTTCCAGTCGCCGCGCGGCAGCACCAGCTCGGTGGTCCGGGAGCCGCGCGGGCCGGCCGCGTCGTACTCCAGCCGGTAGACGCCGGTGCGGGGGTCGTAGGCGGTGGAGCGGACCCGGCCGGCGACGGCCTGGGCGTACGGTTCGGCGGTCAGCTCCTTGTTGGCGCGGAAGGCGCCCTTCTCGTCGACGGCGCAGTAGCCGCCGCCGTAGCACCAGACGTAGCCGGCCCAGCCGGAGGTGTAGCGGCCGAGGGAGGCCATGGCCTCGCGGTAGAAGCGGTTCATGTTCGGCAGGGAGTTGTTGAGCGGGCCCCACTCCCCCACCACCACGGGGACCTTGTACCGCTTGGGGTAGAGGGTGACGGCCTGCTCGTAGCTCTCGATCCAGCCGGCGGCGGGGTCGTAGTCGGCGCCGGCCTCCATGCCGGTGTTGTAGAAGTGCGGGGCGTAGACGATCTTCGGGTCGTCGATCCGGCCGAGTCCGGTGGGGACGCCCTCGCCGACGATGGGGGTCGGCTCGACGAAGATCCAGGCGTCCCGGTCGACCTCGCGGATCGCGTCGGCGATCCGGTTGTACATCGGGGTGAGCTGTTCGCGCTCGATCCGGCGGGCGGCGGTGGGCAGGTCCTCGCCCTCGCGGAGTTCGCCCATGGGCTCGTTGACGGGGTCGTAGCCGAGCAGGGCCGGGTGGCCTTCGAAGCGCGCGGCGAGCACCTGCCACATGCGGGCCTGGGCGCGGCGGAGGTCGGGGTCCTCGTAGAGGTGGGTGAAGGCGCGCTGGACGGCGGGCTCGAAGTACTCGGAGAACCAGTCGCCGGGGCGGGGGGTGAAGGGGAGGCCGTCGGTGCGGGTGGCCCAGGCGGGGATGCCCCGGTGGCCGAAGGCGGGGCCGAAGACGTCCTGGTGGGCGTCGAGGAGCACCTTGACGTCGTACTTCTCGGCCCAGTCCAGGATGCGGCCGATCTTCCGCAGGTAGCTCTGGCTGTAGGCGCCGGGGCGGGGTTCGAGGTCGTCCCAGAAGACGAGGAGGCGGGCGAAGTTGTAGCCCTGGGCCCGCATGTCGCGGAAGTGCTTCTCCGTGACGGCGGAGAGGGCGGCGTCGCCGCGGTTGCCCTTGTCCTCGACGTTCCAGCCGCGGAGGGTGAGGACCCGGCCGCGGGAGTCGGTGAGGTCGGGGATGCCGTCGGCGCCGACCGGGGCGGCGGGGCCGCCGGCGCGGGCGTGGGCCGGGGCGGCGGCCCCGGGGGCGGGGGGTGCGGCGGCCGGCCGCGCGGTGGCGGCGGTCGGGGCGAGGAGGGCGGCGGCGAGGGCGCCCGCCGTGAGGGTGGTGCGCAGCAAGGGGGACCTCCGGCACGAGAAGTGAGCGATGTTCATCTTTTCGCTGTGCCGGAGATCCCATCAGTCCCGGGACGGAATCATCAAGACGTCGTCAGCACGATCTTTCCGAAGAGTTCGCCCGAGGCCATCTTCGCGAAGCCCTCGCGGGCCCGGTCCAGCGGCAGCACCTCGTCGATCACCGGGCGGACCCCGGTGGCGGCGCAGAAGGAGAGGAGGTCCTCCAGCTCGTCCTTGGAGCCCATGGTGGAGCCGACCACCTTCAGCTCCAGGAAGAAGATCCGGGTCAGCTCGGCGTGCGCGGGGCGGTCGCCGCTGGTGGCGCCAGAGATCACCAGAGTGCCGCCGGGGCGCAGGGACTTGACCGAGTGCGACCAGGTCGCGGCGCCGACGGTCTCGATGACGGCGTCGACCCGCCGCGGCAGCCGCGCGCCGGGCTCGTACGCCTCGACGGCGCCGAGCTCCACGGCCCGCTTCCGCTTGGCCTCGTCCCGGCTGGTGGCGAAGACCCGCAGGCCGGCCGCCTTGCCGAGGACGATCGCGGCGGTGGCGACGCCGCCGCCCGCGCCCTGGACGAGGACCGAGTCGCCGGGGCGGACCCCGGCGTTGGTGAAGAGCATCCGGTAGGCGGTCAGCCAGGCGGTGGGGAGGCAGGCGGCCTCGGCGAAGGAGAGCTCCTTCGGCTTGGGCAGCACGTTCCAGCTCGGGACGGTGACGCGCTCGGCGAAGGTGCCCTGGTAGCGCTCGGTGAGGATGGAGCGGGGCTCGTCGGGTCCGACCCCGTGGCCGGTCTGGCCGATGACGGAGTGGAGGACGACCTCGTTGCCGTCCTCGTCGATCCCGGCGGCGTCGCAGCCGAGGATCATCGGCAGCTTCTCCTCGGGCAGTCCGACCCCGCGCAGCGACCACAGGTCGTGGTGGTTGAGCGAGGCGGCCTTGACGGTGACGGTGGTCCAGCCGGGGCGCCGGTCGGGCTCGGGGCGTTCGCCCAACTCAAGTCCGTTCAGGGGCTGGTCGCGGTCGATTCGGGCGGCGTAGGCAGCGAACATGGCCCCGACCCTAGGCGCCCGCGGGGACCCCGCGGAACCACACACCGCTGTGACACACGTCCCCCGTCACCCCGTCCCCCTCACCACCCCGGGCCGGTCCCCCACGGCCTCACGGCCCCGCACCCGCGGCCCTCCGCCCACGCGAAAGGCCCCCGTTCCCGGCCGATGCGGCGGACGGGAACGGGGGCCTTCGGAGACCCGCGTCGGGCCTGCGCGGGCCGGGGCCCGGAGCCCGGGGGCCCGGGAGCCCGGGAGCCCAGGGGCCCGGGTCGGCCCCGCGCGGTGGGCGCGCGGGGCCGGGGCCTCAGCGGCGGGCGACGCCCTCCGCGCGCGCGGCGGCGGCGACCGCGGCCGCGACGGCCGGGGCGACCCGGTCGTCGAACGGCGACGGAATGACGCAGTCGGCGGCGAGCGCGTCACCGACGACACCGGCGATGGCGTCGGCGGCGGCGATCTTCATGCCCTCGGTGATCCGGGAGGCCCGGACCTGGAGCGCACCGGCGAAGATGCCGGGGAACGCGAGGACGTTGTTGATCTGGTTGGGGTAGTCCGAGCGGCCGGTGGCCACGACGGCCGCGTACTTGTGCGCGACGTCGGGGTGGACCTCGGGGTTCGGGTTGGCCATGGCGAAGACGAAGGCGTCCTTCGCCATGGTGGCGACCGCGGCCTCCGGGACCGTACCGCCGGAGACGCCGATGAAGACGTCGGCGCCGGCGAGGGCGGTCTCCAGGGAGCCGGAGAGGCCCGCCTTGTTGGTGAGGGCGGCGATCTCGCGCTTGACGTCGGTGAGGTCCTCGCGGTCGCTGCTCACGACGCCCTTGCGGTCGGCGACGCAGACGTCGCCGATGCCGGCCTCCAGCAGGAACTTGGCGATGGCCACGCCGGCCGCGCCCGCGCCGGAGATGACGGCACGCAGGTCGCCGAGGGTGCGGCCGGTCAGCTTCGCCGCGTTGCGCAGGGCGGCGAGGGTGACGATCGCGGTGCCGTGCTGGTCGTCGTGGAAGACCGGGATGTCGAGGCGCTCCTGGAGCTTGCGCTCGATCTCGAAGCACCGCGGGGCCGAGATGTCCTCCAGGTTGACGCCGCCGAAGGACGGGGCCAGCCGGACGACGGTCTCGACGATCTCGTCGGCGTCGGTGGTCGCGAGGGCGATCGGCACCGCGTCGACGCCGCCGAACTGCTTGAAGAGGATGGCCTTGCCCTCCATGACCGGGAGGGACGCCTCCGGGCCGATGTCGCCGAGGCCGAGCACGGCGGTGCCGTCGGTGACGACGGCGACGACCTGGGACTTCCACGTGTAGTCGTGGACCAGTTCGGGCTGCTCGGCGATGGCGGTGCACACCTTGGCGACGCCGGGCGTGTACGCGAGGGACAGGTCGTCCTTGTTCCGGACGGGGACGGTGGCCTGAATGGCCATCTTTCCGCCGCGGTGGAGCGCGAAAGCAGGATCGAAGGGCTCCTCCGGAGCTCCTTCCGTACCGCTGTCGCTGCGAGGATTGACGATCTCCGCTGCCATTGGGTGAGACCCCTTTATGTCTTGATGTCGAGGGTTTTCCGCTCCTGGTGCGGAGCGGCGGGCGGGTCCCGCGGTCGCCGTGTCTGGCAGCCGCGCGGGCGCGCCGCACAACGCGCCCTGAGCCCCGGATGAGGGGTGTAAGGATCCTTCTTACCGGACGGACGGCACCGCAGACGAGTCCATAAGCACGCGGTGACGCGACTCATACCGAGCGTTCCCGGACGCGGACGGAGAGCGACTCGTCACGGGATGTCCGGACACATGCGCCCACTACCCGTTCGGCGGCTTTCCTGTCGTCCGAATGCCGAGATGCACCGGAGAATCTCCGGTAGGAGGGGAGGGCGGCGAAAGATGATCCGGCCTTGATGTACCGGCCTGTGGGGATTGGGGGTTCACCCGTTACCCGATTTTGACATCCGGGGCCGTCGGTTTGAGTCGGTCCGAATGGCAAGATGCCGTAATCACACGAGGTCGCGGGACTCGAAGACGCGTACGCGACCATTGGCAACGCCTATGGCAACTCCCTCACACGCCGGAGGATCCCGACCATGACCGCACGCTCCACGCGCTGTACGACCGCCGCCAAGACCCGCACGTCCCGTCTTGCCGCGGTCGCCGCCATCGCGGTCGCCGGCTCCATGCTGCTGACCGCCTGCGGAGACCAGACCGACAGCGGTTCCACCGGCGGTGCCGCCACCGGCGCCCCGAAGGACGGCGGCAACTCCGCGCCCCTCTTCGCGAAGCTGCCCGACGACATCCGCAAGGCCGGCGTCATCAAGGTCGGCACGGACGCCTCGTACGCCCCGATGGAGTTCACCGAGAACGGCAAGATCGTCGGCGTCGACCCCGACATAGCCGCAGCGCTCGGCAAGCAGCTCGGTGTGAAGTTCGAGTTCGTGTCGGGCACCTTCGACGGCCTGATCACCTCCCTGGAGACCGGCCGCCAGGACCTCGTCATGTCGTCCATGACGGACAACAAGAAGCGCCAGGAGGGCCTGGACGACGACGGGAAGAAGATCGGCAAGGGCGTCGACTTCGTCGACTACTTCTCCTCCGGCGTCTCCCTGCTGGTCAAGAAGGGCAACCCGAAGGGCGTCACGTCCCTGGAGGGCCTGTGCGGCCAGACCGTCGCCGTCCAGCGCGGCACGATCTACGAGGACACCTTCAAGGCGCAGGCCGAGAAGTGCGGCGGCAACAAGCTGACGATCCAGGCGTTCGACACCGACGCCGAGGCCCAGACCCGCGTGAAGGCCGGCGGTGCGGTCGCCGACCTGAACGACTACCCGGTGGCCGCGTACATCGCGAAGACCTCCGGCGGCGGCAAGGACTTCGAGGTCGTCGGCAACCAGAGCGACGTCGGCCTCATGGGCATCGCCGTCTCCAAGGACAAGACCCAGCTGCGCGACGCCGTCAAGGAAGCGCTCGACGCCATCATCAAGGACGGCTCCTACGCCGAGGTCCTGAAGAAGTGGGAGGTCGAGGACAGCGCGGTCGCGTCGGCGACCGTCAACGCCGGCAAGTGACCTGCCCCCTCCCCCTCGCACCACTGAAGGGCAGTCGTCATGACTGACAAGATCAGCAAGGACCCGGCCGGCGGCCCGGCCGGGTCCGGCCCCTCGGCCACTCCCCCGGGCGGCCCCGCGAAACTCCCGGCGGCCGTCCCCTACCAGGCGATCAAGGCCGTTCCGGTCCGGCACTACGGGCGCTGGATCAGCGGCGTGGTCGTCGTGGCCCTCCTCGGCTGGCTCGTCTACGCCTTCTCCCAGGGCAACATCATCTGGGACACGGTGTGGGACAAGCTGTTCGACGCCTCGATCATCGACGGCCTGGCGAACACGGTGCTCATCAGCATCGCCTCCATGGCCCTCGGTCTGGTCCTCGGCATCGTCTTCGCCGTGATGAGGCTGTCGAAGAACCCGGTGACGGGCGCGGTGGCGTGGCTCTACATCTGGTTCTTCCGCGGCACGCCGGTCTACGTCCAGCTCCTCGTCTGGTTCAACCTGGCGCTGATCTTCGAGTACATCAACCTCGGGCCGATCTACAAGAACGAGACCGTGGACGTCATGCAGCCGTTCATGGTGGCGCTGCTCGGCCTCGGTCTGAACGAGGGCGCGTACATGGCGGAGATCGTCCGCGCCGGCATCCAGTCGGTCGACGAGGGCCAGACCGAGGCGGCGCACGCGCTCGGCATGTCGCAGACGAAGACCATGCGCCGGATCGTGCTGCCGCAGGCGATGCGGGTGATCGTGCCGCCGACCGGCAACGAGTTCATCAACATGTTGAAGACCTCGTCCCTGGTCTCCGCCGTGCAGTACACGGAAGTGCTCCGCGCCTCCTCGAACATCGGCAGCACGGCGGGCGCGGTGATGGAGATGCTCTTCGTCGCGTCGATCTGGTACCTGGCACTGACCAGCGTGTTCAGCGTCGGCCAGTACTACCTGGAGCGCCGTTTCGCCCGCGGTTCGTCCCGCAGCCTGCCGCCCACCCCCTGGCAGCGGGTCCGGACGAACCTCGCCACCTTCAAGCGTTCCCCGGAGGCAACGGCATGACCGGTCAGCCCATGGTCAAGGCGGAGGGCGTCCACAAGTCCTACGGCGCCGCCCACATCCTGCGGGGCATCGACCTGGAGGTCCGCAGCGGGGAGGTGTTCTGCCTGGTCGGCCCGTCCGGCTCCGGCAAGTCCACCTTCCTGCGGTGCATCAACCACCTGGAGCGGATCGACGGCGGCCGGCTCTCGGTCGACGGCCGGCTGGTCGGCTACCGGCAGCAGGGCGAGCGGCTGTACGAGCTCAAGGACAGCGAGGTCGCGGCCCAGCGCCGGGACATCGGCATGGTCTTCCAGCGCTTCAACCTCTTCCCCCACATGACGGCCCTGGCCAATGTGATGGAGGCGCCGGTCCAGGTGAAGGGCGAGACCAAGGCCGTCGCCCGCGAGCGGGCCCAGCGCCTGCTCGACCGGGTCGGACTGAGCGACCGGATGCACAACTACCCCTCGCAGCTCTCCGGCGGCCAGCAGCAGCGCGTCGCCATCGCCCGCGCGCTGGCGATGGAGCCGAAGCTGATGCTGTTCGACGAGCCGACCTCGGCGCTCGACCCGGAGCTGGTCGGTGACGTCCTCGACGTCATGCGGGACCTGGCCGAGTCGGGCATGACGATGATCGTCGTCACGCACGAGATGGGCTTCGCCCGGGAGGTCGGCGACTCGCTGGTCTTCATGGACGGCGGCGTGGTGGTCGAATCCGGCCACCCGAGGGACGTCCTGGGCAACCCGCAGCACGACCGGACGAAGGCGTTCCTGTCGAAGGTGCTGTAGGGCGTACGGGACGGCCGGAGGCGCCGTGAGGCGTTCACGGGAAGGGGCGGTACGGGCGCGAAGCCCGTACCGCCCCTTCCGCCGTGTCCGGGAGTTACTTCACGGCGAGCAGCAGGGTGTCCGAGGGCGAGCACCAGACCGGCCGGGCCTCGCCGAAGCCGGCGGCGCGCAGGGTGTCGGCGTGCCAGCCGGGCGCGGGCATGTCGCCGTCGGCGTGCTCGCCGTAGATCTCGTAGCGGCGGGCGGTGGGCTCGGCGAGGACCGGGTCCTTCGCGGCGAGCGCCCACCAGTCGGCCCAGTCGAGGACCCCTTCGGCCTTCTCCCGGTCCATCCGGGCGTGCCGCTGGGCGCGCTCGGCGGCGTTGATCCGCGGGGTGGCGGTATCGATCATGTGGTCGGCGTTCATGAAGACGCCGCCCTCGCGGACGAGCCCGGCGACCTGCCCGTAGAGGGTGGTGAGGGGTCCGCTGTGCAGCCAGTGGAGGGCGGTGGCGGTGAGGACGGCGTCGTACGTGTCGTACGGCAGCGCCGCCGTCCACGCGGGGTCCTTGAGGTCGGCGGTCACGAAGGAGACCCGCCCGTCGCCCTCGAAGGTGCCGCGGGCGATGGCGAGGAGCGCCGGGTCGAGGTCCACGCCGGTGCTGACCGCCTCCGGGAACCTCCGGAGCAGCCTGTCCGTGATACTTCCCGTACCGCAGGCGAGGTCGAGGACGCGGGGCTTCGGCCCGACGAGCGCCTCGACCATGTCGAGCATCACGCGGAACCGCTCCTCGCGGTCCGGCATGTACCACTCCTGCTGACGGTCCCAGCTCCGCTGCCAGTCCGCCCAGTCGGTGTCGGCCATGTCCGTGTCCCTCCGTCGTCGGTGCCCGGGCCCGCGGGCGCGCACGGCCCCCGCCGCGGCCGGAGAACGGCACGGCGGAACCCTCGAACCCCCCAGAACGTAATACCCTCGACAGGGAACGAGTCGTTACCCCGTCGACGCCGACCCTAGCCCGCCAGAGTAAGGACTACAAGTGGAACTGGCCTATTACTCGGATTACGCCGTGCGTCTGGTCAACACCGAGGAGCCGGCCCGCGGCAAGGACGGCCTCACCTCCGTCGAGGTCATCAGGGACCTCTTCGGCGGCGCCTCCCAGATGGCCCGCCGGGTCACCGAGGCCGACCTCGGCCGCTTCCGCTCGATCCGCGCCCGGCTGCGCGCGGTCTTCGCCGCGGCGGACGAGGGCGACCAGACCGGCGCCGTCGACCTGCTCAACTCGCTGCTCCTGGAGTTCCCGGTCAGCCCGCAGATCTCCGGCCACGAGACCCTCGACGAGAACGGCCTGCCGCGCTGGCACATGCACCTCGCCGACCACTCGTCCAACGCCACCGCCGGCTACGCGGCGATCTGCGCGATGGGGCTCGCCTTCCACCTCACCGAGTTCGGCGCCGACCGGCTCGGCCTCTGCCAGGCCCCGCCCTGCCGCAACGCCTACCTCGACACCTCCACCAACCGCTCCCGACGCTACTGCTCCGACCGCTGCGCCACCCGCGCCAACGTCGCCGCCTACCGCGCCCGCAAGCGCCTGGAGGCCGAACGGGCGGAGCCCACCGGCCGCACGGCGGAGAACAGCCAGGAGGCCACCACCCCCGCCGACCGCTGACGCCCCGGCGTCACCGGCCGGTACCGGACCAGCACCCGCCCGAGCACCAGCTCGGGCGGCACCGTCCCGAAGACCCGGCTGTCGCCCTCGGCCGCCGGATTGTCCCCGAGCACCCACCACCCGGCGTCCCGTCGCTCGATCAGCCGTTTCACGACGAGCAGATCCTGCTGGAGCGGATGGCGCAGCACCACCACGTCCCCGGCGCCGACCCGCCCCCCGTACCGGACGAACAGCCGGTCCCCGTGCAGCAGCGTGGGCACCATCGACACCCCCGTCACCTCGGCGATCCCGAACGGCGCCGCGCCCGGCGCGCTGCTCTCCCGCTCCGCTCCCACTCCGTTCCGCCCCTCTCCTCGATTCGTCGACTCGCCCACAAGACCCACCCGGACCCCGGACTTTTGACCTAAGCCCCAGGGGGCACTCGCGAAAACGCCCTTCTCACCGAGTAATCTCCCACTTGAGAAGACGATCACGAGGAAGGACGGCTCAATGCTCTCCCGCCTGTTTGCCCCCAAGGTCAAGGTCAGCGCCCACTGCGACCTCCCCTGCGGCGTGTACGACCCGGCCCAGGCCCGCATCGAGGCCGAGTCCGTCAAGGCTGTCCAGGAGAAGTACCAGGCGAACGAGGACCCGCACTTCCGGGCCCGCGCCACGGTCATCAAGGAGCAGCGCGCGGAACTCGCCAAGCACCACGTGTCGGTCCTGTGGAGCGACTACTTCAAGGCCCCGCACTTCGAGAAGTACCCCGAGCTCAACCAGCTCGTCAACGACACCCTGAAGGCCCTCTCCGCCGCCAAGGCGTCGACGGACCCGAAGACCGGCGAAAAGGCCCTGGAGCTCATCGCCGAGATCGACCGCATCTTCTGGGAGACGAAGAAGGCCTGACCTTCCCTCCCCGCTCCGAAGGGGTACGACCGCTTGTCGGTCGTACCCCTTCGGGCTTTTCGGGAGACGGATGGGAGAGGGGCTTCGGGTCAGGTCGTCCGGAGGGTGTAGCGGGTCTTGTCCTTTTCCGTGGCGCCCAGGCGGGTGTAGAAGCGGCGGGCGCTCTCGTTCCAGGTGGGGGTCTGCCATTCGATGTGGAGGAGGCCGAGGCGGGCGGCCTCGGCGCGGACGGCGGCCATCAGGAGGCGGCCCACGCCTTGGCCGCGGGTTTCCTCGGTGAGGTAGAGGCAGTCCATGAAGAGGTACTCGCGGCCTTCCCAGGTGGAGAGTTCGGGGGCGCAGGTGGAGTAGCCGGCCAGGGTGCCGTCGGGGGCCTGGGCGACCAGGCAGCGGAGGCGGGAGGGCGGGCCGGACGGGGGGAAGAGGAGGGCCGCCAGGCGGTCGGCCAGGCCGGGGGCGGGCGGGTCCGCCTTCTCGTACACCGCGTGTTCCGCGATCAGTTCGACCACCCGGGGGAGGTCTTCGGGGCGGGCCGGGCGGATCGTGAAGGAGGGGGTGGCGGGGGTGGGCATGGGGTGGGGTTCCTTCGGAGCGGGGAGGGGGTCAGGCGGCGGCCAGGCAGGGTTCCGCCGTGCCGCCCGCGCGGAGCCAGGCGCGGTACGGGGCCGCGCGGTGGGCCGCTTCGCGGTAGGCGGCGGCCAGGTCGGCGTGGAGGGGGTCGAGGGGGGTGGCGGGGCGGGCGTAGAGGAGGAGGCGTACGGCGAGGGGGTCGCCGCGCAGCGGGCGGACGGCGAGGTCCTCGCGGGGGACGGAGGTCGGCTGGCAGGGGGCGACGGCCTCGCCGAGGGAGATGAGCGAGGAGGCCGTGTGGTAGTCGCCCTGGAGGAGGGGCGGGTCGATGCCGGCGGCGGTCAGGACGCGGCGTAACCCGTCCCATTCGCCGTCCACGCTGGGGTCCACCATCCAGTGGTCGGCGGCCAGGTCGGCGAGGTCCACCACGGGGTGGGCGGCGGCCGGGTGGGCCGGGGCGAGGGAGATGAACTGCGGTTCGCGGGCGACGAGGACGCGGTGGACGAGGCCGTCGGGGACGCGCAGCGGGCAGCCCTCCACCTCGTGGACGAAGGCGACGTCGAGGCGGCCGTCGGCGACGTCGTGGAGCAGGGCGCGCGCGGAGACGTCGACGCGCAGGCCGACGTCGGTGCCGGGGAGGCGGGCGCGCAGCCGCCGCAGCCAGCCCGGCAGGGCCCGGCTGGCGGTGGAGCCGACGTGGAGTTCGGGGCCTTCGGCGCGGGCGGCCTCGGCACGGGTCTCGGTGATCAGCGCGGTCATGCCGGCGACCAGCGGGCGGGCGCGGCTGAGGAGGGAGCGGCCGAGGGGGGTGGGGCGGCAGCCGGTGCGGCCGCGGGAGAAGAGTTCGGCGCCGAGGGAGTTCTCGATGCGGCGCAGCTGGGTGGTGAGGGAGGGCTGGCTCATGCCGAGCTGCCGGGCGGCCTTGTGCAGGCTGCCGGTGTCCGCGATGGCGCAGAGCGCGCGCAGGTGTCTCACCTCCAGCTCCATGGCCTTGAGGGTAGGGCGGGGCCCGCGGTCGCACCAGAGAGCGGAATCCCTTCAACCCGCCTGGAAACAGGGCAGGTCGGGGCCGACGGGACAGTGGCCGGAATGGGGTGATGCGGCCGGGCTATCGGCAGCCGGCATCATTCCGGAACGCTCCGCCGGGCCCGAGACTCTCTCCCGACCCCGATCAGGAGGAGCCCCCCATGCGACACCCCAAGGTCCTCACCTCGGCCCTGACCGCCACCCTCGGTCTCGGCCTGGCGGCCTCGCTCGGCGCCGCCCCGGCGAGCGCCGCGCCGGACGCCGCCCCCCGTACCGCGTCCGCCGTGGCGCCCGCCGTCGCCGGGTACACCGGCGCGACCGGGTACGCCGGTTCGGCCGAGGAGGCGCGGGCGAACCGGGCGTTCTACGAGGCCGTCATGCGGTCGGTGGCGGAGAAGCGGGCCGCCGTGCCCGGCGCCGCCGCCGTCACGGTCGTGTACAGCTCGGCCAACGCGCCCAGCTTCCGTACGCAGATCGCGCGTTCGGCGCAGATATGGAACAGCTCGGTGACCAACGTGCGGCTGGTCGAGGGCAGCAACCCGGACTTCCGCTACTACGAGGGGAACGACTCCCGCGGCTCGTACGCCAGCACCAACGGGCACGGCAGCGGCTACATCTTCCTGGACTACCGGCAGAACCAGCAGTACGACTCCACCCGCGTGACGGCCCACGAGACGGGGCACGTGCTGGGGCTGCCGGACCGCTACAGCGGTCCGTGCAGCGAGCTGATGTCGGGCGGCGGCCCCGGCCCGTCCTGCACGAACGCGATCCCGAACTCCCAGGAGCGGGCCCGCGTCAACCAGTTGTGGCAGTACGGGCTCGCGTCCGCCTTCAAGAGCTGAGACCGGTCCCGGGAGTCGACGCCGGTTCCGGGAACCGGGACCGGCGTCGAGGGCTGAGGCCGGGCGGGAACGGGGCACCGGCTCTCCGGGCCGGTGCCGTCGGCGGCGCCCCCTTCCCCGGGGGCTCCGTCGTCACACGGTGGCCGACAGGAGTCGGCGGCCGAAGTCGGAGCCCTCGGGGAGCTGGCCGCGCAGCCGGGCCAGCGCCCCCTCGAAGTCTCCGCCGGCGACGATCGCCTCGAAGGCGGTGCCGCCGTAGTGCAGGGTCAGGCTGAGGTCGGCGCGCTCGCCGAGGGTGAGCAGGCAGGCCAGGGTGGCCTGTTGGGAGGTCGTGCCGGTGACGACGGGGAGCGGGAGGTCCCACTCCAGAACGCAGTTGGTGAGGGGCTCGGCGCCCTCGGCGGTGGTGAGCGCGGCGAAGCTCGCGCCCGTGTACTCGATTCCCCTGACGCGGGTGGCGACCCGGTCGCCGTCGGCCGTGATGACGATCGCTTCCGCGCCATGGCGGTCCCGGTACCAACCGGTCCAGACTTCTGTCGACTCCGATGACATGCGCGGACTGTAGCGGTATGACCGGCTCCGGCGCGCGGCCGGTCACCCTGTGGCCGGACTTCTCCCGTTCTCGCCCTTCTTGCCGGTGACCTGCGTGGTAGTGGCTTCCGTTCCGCCGGAGCCCGCCGCCCCCGGCGTCTCGCCCGAAGGGCCGTCCGGGGCCTCGTAGTCCGGGCAGTCGGGGTTCCGGCAGGGCAGGGTCCGCCACTCGGGCACCCAGGCCCCGAGGACCTTGTGCCGGGTGGCGGTGGTGGCCAGCGGGTGTCCGCAGGCCGGGCACGCGGGCGCGGCCAGCGGGTCCCGGGTCGTACGGGGCGTCTCGTCACCCATGCTTCCAGGGTAGGCCGCCCGGGGGCGGGCCGCCCGCTACCGCTTCCTGGTGTAGGTGCGGACGACCACGCCGTTGTCGAAGGCGCGGACCTCGCCGAGGTCGAACTCCCGCACCTGGAAGCCGGTTCCGAACATCGGCATGCCGGAGCCGTAGACCTCCGGGTAGGTCTTGACGACGAGTTCGTCGATCTCGTCGACGAGGGCGCCGGCGAGGGTGGAGCCGCCGCAGAGCCAGATGTCGAGTCCGCCCTCCTCGGCCTTGAGTTCGCGGACGCGGCCGACGAGGTCGTCGGCGATCAGCTCGACGTTCGGGTCGGGCGACTCGGTGAGCGAGCGGGTGGCGACGTACTCGCGGAGGTGGGCGTAGGGGCTGGTGATCCCGGCGTCGAGGCCGATCCGGTACGAGTTGAGCCCCTGGAGGACCGTGTCGTAGCGGCGGGCGGGGGTGCCGGGTTCGATGCCGAGGACGGGCCACGCGGGGGCGGCGACGGTCTCGGGGTACTCGGCCTTGAGGAACTCCAGGTACTCGCCCATGACGTAGCCGTACGTGGAGGAGGCGTCGCCCTTCGGGTCGCCGATGAAGCCGTCGATGGTGCAGGCGACGAAGTAGGTGAGCTTGCGCAAACCGGATCCTGTTCCGTTCGGGGGCGTGACCGCGAGCGCGACCACGACAGACATAGTGCTTCATCTGTAGTGGTCGCGCAACCCCGAAAGACGGCCCCTTCTCCCGGCTCCCCGGCCGTCAGCGCGTTCTGCGGGTCACGAACTCCGCCAGCGCCAGCAGGTCTCCGGCCGCCGCGAGGTCCGGCACCGCCCGCGCCAGGTGCTCGACGGCCCGCCCCATCCGCTCGGCCGCCTGCTCCTGCGCCCAGTCCCGGCCGCCCGCCCGCTCCACGGCGTCGGCCGCCGCCCGCACGGCCCGCTCGTCCAGGGCGGTACGGGAGTACAGCTCGGCCAGCTCGTCGGCGGCGGGGGTGCCGGAGGTGAGCGCCGCGACGACGGGCAGCGACTTCTTCCGGGCCACGAGGTCGGCGCCGGCCGGTTTGCCGGTGCGCTCCGGGTCGCCCCAGATGCCGATCAGGTCGTCGATCAGCTGGAAGGCGAGCCCGGCCTCGCGGCCGAAGGCGTCGAGCGCGGCCACCTCCGCCTCGCCCGCGCCCGCGTAGAGCGCGCCGAGGGCGCAGGAACAGCCGAGCAGGGCGCCGGTCTTGGCGATGGCCATGGCCACGCACTCGTCGAGGGAGACGTCGCGCGGGCCGCGCGACTCGAAGGCGCAGTCGGCCTGCTGGCCCGCGCACAGCTCGATGACGCAGGCGGCCAGGCGCGCGGTGGCCGCGGCGGAGGCCGGGTGCGGGTCCTCGGCGAGCAGCCGGAGCGCCAGCGCGTTCATCGCGTCGCCGGCCATCAGGGCGTCGGGGATGCCGAACACGGTCCAGGCGGTCGGCCGGTGACGGCGGGTCGGATCCTCGTCGACGATGTCGTCGTGGAGCAGGGTGAAGTTGTGCGCCAGCTCGACGGCGGCGGCGGGCTTCACCGCCCGGTCCTCCTCGGCGCCCAGCGCGCGGGCGGCGGCGAGCACCAGGGCGGGGCGGATCGCCTTGCCGGCCGGACCGGCGGCGGGCGCGCCCTCGGCGTCCTGCCAGCCGAAGTGGTACATCGCCACACGGCGTATCGAGCCGGGCAGGGTCTCGACGGTGGAGCGGAGCTGGGGGTCCACGGCGGTCCTCGTCCGGTCGAGGAGCTCCGCGGCGCCCGGCCCGTCGGTGACGGGGTCCGCGCTCATCAGGGTCACGGTCGTGTCGTCCTTCACGGGGAGCCGCGCGCGAGGCGCGGTCGGGGCGGTACGGGGGCGGCGGTACGGGGCCGCCGCGCGGGGCGGCGGTACGGAAGGCGTACGGGGAGGGGCGGCGGGGGCGGTACGAGGGGCCCGCGCGAGGTGGCGGTACGGGAGGCCCGACGGGGCGGGGCGGGGCGGGGTGGCGGGGCGCCGCCCCGGGCCGTCCCGCGCGTGCCCGGCGGGCGCGTGGACGCGGGACGAGGCGGCCTCTCGGACGCCGGCCGTCCCCGCGCGTGCCCGGCGGGTGCCCCGGCTCCGGACCGCGCCCGCGCGGGGCGGGCGGTCCGGTCCGGCCGGGCCGGGGGTGGGGCCCCGGACCGGCCGGGGTTCAGCGGCGGCGGTTGACCTCGACGTTCTCCAGGACGCCGAGCGCGTCGGGCACGAGGATCGCCGCCGAGTAGTAGGTGGTGACCAGGTAGGAGATGATCGCCTGCTCGCTGATGCCCATGAAGCGGACGGAGAGGCCGGGCTCGACCTCGTCGGCGAGGCCGGTCTGGTGCAGGCCGATGACGCCCTGGTCGGACTCGCCGGTGCGCAGGCAGAGGATGGAGCTGGTGCCGGCCGGGGTGACCGGGATCTTGTCGCAGGGGAAGATCGGGAGTCCGCGCCAGGTCGGGACGCGGGTGCCGGCCACGTCGACGGTCTCCGGGACCAGGCCCCGCCGGTTGAGCTCGCGGCCGATGGCGGCGATGGCCTTCGGGTGGGCGAGGAACAGCTTGGAGTCGCGGCGGCGGGAGAGCAGCTCGTCGAGGTCGTCGGGGCCGGGGACGCCGTCGTGCGGCTGGATCCGCTGCCCGTAGTCGCAGTTGGCGAGGAGGCCGAACTCCCGGTTGTTGACGAGCTCGTGCTCCTGGCGCTCGCGCAGCGCCTCGACGGTCAGCCGCAGCTGGTGCTCGGTCTGGTTCATCGGGTGGTTGTAGAGGTCCGCCACGCGCGTGTGGACCTTGAGCACGGTCTGGGCGAGGCTCAGCTCGTACTCGCGGGGCGCCGCCTCGTAGTCCACGAAGGCGTGCGGGACGAGGGCCTCGCCGACGTGGCCGGCGGAGAGGTCGATGGCGGCCTCCCCGTAGCCGTTGGTGGGGCGCTCCGGGCGGCCGGCGACGCCGGCCAGGTGGGAGGCGAGGGAGCCGGTGCGGGCGGCGAGGGCGGTGACGTCGTCCCGGGTCAGCTCCAGGACGGTGCAGGAGGTGGCGGCGCGGGCGGTCCACTCCTGGACGGCGCCGTCGGCGAGGAGGGCGTCCTCGCCGAAGTAGGAGCCGTCGGCGAGGACGCCGAGGACGGCCTCGTCGCCGTAGGGGCCCTCGCCGACCTGCTCGACCCGGCCGTGGGCGAGGAGGTGGACGCGGTCGGCGGGGGCGCCGGCGGCGGCGATGACCTCGCCGGGGGCGTAGACGCGCTGGACGCAGCGGGCGGCCAGCTCGCGCAGGGCCTCCTCGTCCTCGTACCCGCGCAGGGCGGGCAGTTCGCCCAGTTCGGCGGGGATGACGGCGACCCGCTCGCCGGTCTGGACGAAGGTGACCCGGCCGTCGCCCACCGCGTGGCTGAGCCGCCGGTTGACCCGGTAGGCACCGCCCTTGGCCTCGACCCAGGGCAGCGACCGCAGCAGCCAGCGGGAGGAGATCTCCTGCATCTGCGGGGCCGATTTGGTGGTCGAGGCGAGGTTCCGCGCGGCGTCGGTGCCGAGACTCTGCTGCGGCGCCTGCTGCGCGAGGACCTCGTCGCCAACCGAACCAACGGACATGGAACTCCCTCTCGTACGTCTGGCTTGCGAAGGAGAGCCTTTCAGCACGGAGCGTCGCCGCGCCATTACACAATCGGGTGGGACTGTTCGGAGGTCTTCGGGGCATGTCGCCCGATTTCCCGCCGGACGGCGGAGCGCGAGGACCGGCCGGTCTGTCCGAATCCGCTCGCACGTGGCTCGAACGCGTAGCGGTGACGGAACGGAATCCGGTACTCCGGAAGTTCGGTCCGTTCCGCTTGGAAGGAGCACGCCATGGCGGTTCCGCTGTCCGCGAGCAGGGTTCTCGGCGCACTGCGCGGCGAGGGTCTGAAGGTCGTCGAGGTCGGCGCCTGGTCCACCCACAACAGAAACCACAAGGGTCCCTGGGGTCCCGTGCACGGGGTGATGATCCACCACACCGTCACCCGGGGCACCGCGAGCACCGTCCGCATCTGCCGGGACGGCTACGCGGCGCTGCCCGGCCCGCTCTGCCACGGCGTGATCGCCAAGGACGGCACCGTCCACCTGGTCGGCCACGGGCGCGCCAACCACGCCGGGCTCGGCGACGACGACGTGCTGCGGGCGGTGATCGCCGAGCACAACCTGCCGCCGGACGACGAGGCCACCACCGACGGCAACCGGCACTTCTACGGCTTCGAGTGCGAGAACCTCGGCGACGGCGAGGACCCCTGGCCCAAGGTCCAGCTGGACGCCATCGCGAAGGCGGCGGCGGCGATCTGCCGGGCGCACGGCTGGACCCACCGCTCGGTGATCGGGCACCGGGAGTGGCAGCCGGGGAAGGTCGACCCGCGCGGCTTCACCATGGCGTCGATGCGCGAGCGGGTCGCCGAGGTGCTGCGCTGAGAGGCGCCGCGCCGACCCGAGGGGGCGGGGCGCCGGGCGTCCGGCGCGCCGCCCCCGGCGGCCCGCCCCTCCCCCGCACCCCCTCCGATCCCCCGTACCCCCTCCGACCGGTGAGAATGGCCGGGTGGAGACCGACGACCTCGCCGCGCTGGCGCCCCGGCTGCCCTCCCCGCTGGAGCCGGTGGAGGACGAGCGGTTCGCCCGGCGCGGCCTGGCGCTGCTGCTGAAGCGGGACGACCTGATCCATCCCGACCTGCCCGGCAACAAGTGGCGCAAGCTGGTGCTCAACCTGCGCGCCGCGGCCGGCCGGCCGGTGCTGACCTTCGGCGGCGCGTACTCGAACCATCTGCGGGCGACCGCCGCCGCGGGCCGGCTGCTGGGCTTCCCCACGATCGGGGTCGTACGCGGCGACGAGCTGGCCGGGCGGCCGCTGAACCCCTCGCTGGCGCGGTGCGCGGCGGACGGGATGCGGCTGGAGTTCACCGACCGGGCCACGTACCGGGCGAAGCACGAGCCGGCGGTGCTCGCCGCCTTCCTGGCGCGGGCGCCGGAGGGGACGTACGCGGTCCCCGAGGGGGGCAGCAACGCGCTCGCGGCCGAGGGGTGCGCGGCGCTCGGCCGGGAGCTGTCCGGGCGCGCGGACGTGGCGGCGGTGGCCTGCGGCACGGGCGGCACGCTGGCGGGCCTGGCAGCCGGTTTCGACGGGCGGGCGCTGGGCGTGCCGGTGCTGCGGGGCGGTTTCCTGGGCGGGGAGGTGCGGGCCCTCCAGGCGGCGGCCTTCGGCGGGCCGCGCGGCGACTGGCGGCTGGACGAGCGCTTCCACTGCGGCGGCTACGGCCGTTCGAATCCCGAGCTGGACCTTTTCGTACGGGACTTCGAGGCGCGGCATGGACTCGCCATCGAGCGGCTGTATGTCGCCAAAATGCTGTTCGCACTGGTGTCCCTCGCCGAGGAGGGCGCGTTCGCACCGGGGACCCGGATCGCGGCGGTCGTCACCGGCGCCCCGGACGCCCTGCCGCAGGACACGGCCTAGTCCTCCTCCTCGCGGTGGGCGGCGGCCTCCTCCAGGTCGAGGCGGCGCAGCAGGGTCCGCATCATCTCGTCGTCGATGCGGCGCTCGTCGCGGAGCCGGACGAAGACCTCGCGCTCGGCGTCGATCAGCTCCCGGGCGAGCCGCCGGTAGGTGTCGTCGGCGGTCTCGCCGGTGAGTTCGTTGACCGCGCCGAGCCGTTCCCAGACGCCGTTGCGGCGGCGTTCGAGGACGGTGCGGAGCCGGGCGGCGAGGGGGCCGGGGAGGGCGTTGCGCTCGTCGGCGAGGAGGGTGTCGAGGCGTTCCTCGGCGGCCCGGGACGCCTCGCTCTGCGCCTGGGCCTCGGCGAGGATCTCGGCCCGCCGGTCGCGGCCGGGGAGCTTCAGGGCGCGGATGAGCGGCGGCAGCGTGAGGCCCTGGACGACGAGGGTGGCGATGACGGTGGTGAAGGTCAGGAAGAGGACCAGGTTGCGGGCGGGGAAGACGACGCCGTCGGCGACGACGGGGATGGAGAAGGCGATGGCGAGGGAGACCACGCCGCGCATGCCGGCCCAGCCGACGATCACCGGGGCCTTCCAGTCGACGCCGGGCTCCCGCTCGCGGACGCCGGCGGAGAGCCAGCGGGGCAGGAAGGTGGCGGGGAAGACCCAGACGAAGCGGACGACGACCACCAGGACGAAGACCCCGGCGGCGTACCAGAGGGACTCCCCGATGCCGTACGGGCCGAGGCCCTGGACGACGTAGGAGAGCTGGAGGCCGATGAGCGCGAAGACGGCGGATTCCAGGACGAAGGAGACCATCTTCCACACGGCCTCCTCCTGGAGCCGGGTGGCGAAGTCGACCTTCCACGCCTTGTGGCCGAGGAAGAGGCCGACCACGACGACGGCGAGGACCCCGGAGGCGTGCACCTCCTCGGCGGCGGCGTAGGCGATGAAGGGGATGAGCAGGGAGAGGGTGTTCTGGAGGAGGGGTTCGGTGAGCCGCGTGCGGAGCCAGTGGATGGGCACCATGAGGACCAGGCCGACGCCGATGCCGCCGATCGCGGCGAGGGCGAACTCGCCGAGGCCGCCGGCCCAGCCGATGCCCGCCCCCACGGCGGCGGCGACGGCCACCTTGTAGGCGGTGATGGCCGTGGCGTCGTTCACCAGGGACTCGCCCTGGAGGATCGTGGTGATCCGGTGCGGCAGGCCGAGGCGGCGGGCGATGGCGGTGGCGGCGACCGCGTCCGGCGGGGCGACGACGGCGCCGAGGACGAGGGCGGCGGTGAGCGGCAGGTCGGGGACGAGGAGGTACGCGAGCCAGCCGACGGCGACGGTGGCGAAGAGGACGTACCCGACGGAGAGCAGCGCGACCGGTCTGATGTTGGCCCGCAGGTCCAGGTAGGAGGATTCGACGGCCGCCGTGTAGAGCAGCGGCGGCAGGATCAGCGGGAGCACGATGTGCGGGTCGAGGGTGTAGTCGGGCATCCCCGGGAGGTACGAGGCGGCGAGGCCGACGGTCACCAGGAGGAGGGGCGCCGGGACGGGGGTGCGGCGGGCGAGGCCGGCCACCGCGGTGCTCGCCGCGACCAGGGCCACCAGGTGCAGTGCGTCCATGGGCTTCGTCCCGTCCGTTCCGTTCCGCCGCGGCGCGTCCCGTCGCCGTACCCTGGCCATCATGATCGAGTGCCCGCACGTAGCGGAAATGCCGCGCCCCGAGCCGGTCCCGCTCCACGCCACCTGCCCCGAGTGCCTGGCCGAGGGGACCAACCCGGTGCAGCTGCGGCTCTGCCTGTCGTGCGGGCACGTGGGGTGCTGCGACTCCTCGCGGGGGCGGCACGCCTCGGGGCACTTCTCGGCGACCGGCCACCCGGTGATGCGGAGCTTCGAGCCGGGCGAGGCGTGGCGCTGGTGTTTCGTGGACGAGTCGCTGGTCTGAGGACGTTCTCGGGCCGGGGCGGTTCGAGGGGGCGGCCGGTGGGTACGTCACCCCTCCGCCGGTCGGCGTCGTCGGCCCCGCACACCCCCGGACACGTTTCGCGCCCATGGGCCTACCATGAGTGACGGGCCGGAACCGGGGTCCGGGGGGCTTCCGGCGACACGGCGGGACGGATCGCGATAGCGTCACGGCGGACTGCGCAGCCCCTGCGTACCGCCCGGTTCGGGGGCCTCCTCCCCCGGGCCCCGAATGAGTTTGTGCCACCTTGGAGGTGAGGGTGTCCCAGATCGCAGGCGAGCCCGGGACCCAGGACTTCGTGGAAGTCCGGCTGCCCGCTGCGGGTGCCTATCTGTCCGTGCTGCGTACGGCCACGGCCGGTCTCGCGGCGCGCTTGGACTTCACCCTCGACGAGATCGAGGACTTGCGGATCGCGGTGGACGAGGCGTGCGCGATCCTGCTCCAGCAGGCGGTGCCCGGCTCGGTCCTGAGCTGTGTGTTCCGGCTGGTGGACGACTCCCTCGACGTGACCGTGTCCGCGCCGACCACCGACGGCCGGGCCCCCGAGCGCGACACCTTCGCCTGGACGGTGCTGTCGGCACTGGCGGGCAAGGTGGACTCCTCGGTCGCGGAGGACAAGACGGTCTCGATCAGCCTGTACAAACAGCGCGGCGCGGGGCCAGGCCCGGCGTGAGGACCGGGGACGCGACGGCCGGCATCCCCGGTCAGCAGGCACGGCCGCATGAGGTCGCTACGGAGCAGCAGGCGGACCAGATGAGCGAGCACGAGCAGCAGCACGACGAGGCTCCCCCGGGCCCCGGCGAGGAGGCGTCCCCGCCGGCCGCCGGGGAGCCGGGGGCCGGACCGGACCGGGACGCCGGAGACTCCCCCGGCGAGAGCGGCGAGACCGGCGACAGCGACGGGTCCGGCGAGAGCGACAGAACCGGCGAGGACGGGGAGACCGGGGAAGCCGCCGGCGGCGGGGCCTCCGGCGGGCACCGGCCGCACGACCGCAGCGGCGCCCGCGCGCTGTTCGTGGAGCTGCGGGCGCTGCCGGAGGGCTCCCCGGAGAAGGCCGAGCTGCGCAACCGGCTGGTGCGGATGCACCTGCCGCTGGTCGAGCACCTGGCGCGGCGGTTCCGGAACCGGGGCGAGCCGCTGGACGACCTGACGCAGGTGGCGACCATCGGCCTGATCAAGTCGGTGGACCGCTTCGACCCGGAGCGGGGCGTGGAGTTCTCCACGTACGCGACGCCGACGGTGGTCGGCGAGATCAAGCGGCACTTCCGGGACAAGGGCTGGGCGGTCCGGGTGCCGCGCCGGCTCCAGGAGCTGCGGCTGTCGCTGACGACGGCGACGGCGGAGCTGTCCCAGCAGCACGGGCGGTCGCCGACCGTGCACGAGCTGGCGGAGCGGCTGGGGATCTCCGAGGAGGAGGTCCTGGAGGGGCTGGAGTCGGCGAACGCCTACTCGACCCTGTCGCTGGACGTGCCGGACACGGACGACGAGTCGCCCGCGGTGGCGGACACGCTGGGCGCGGAGGACGAGGCCCTGGAGGGGGTCGAGTACCGGGAGTCGCTCAAGCCGCTCCTGGAGGACCTGCCGCCCCGGGAGAAGCGGATCCTGCTGCTTCGCTTCTTCGGCAACATGACCCAGTCGCAGATCGCGCAGGAGGTCGGCATCTCGCAGATGCACGTCTCCCGGCTGCTGGCCAGGACCCTGGCGCAGCTCCGGGACAAGCTCCTCGTGGAGGAGTAGGTCAGCCCTCCCGGCGGCCGGGCCCCCGGATGCCGAGGGCCTCGGTCGTGGCCGGGTTCACCAGCAGGACGAGCCCGGTCACGGAGAGGACCGCGAGGACGATCCCGAAGGGGATGAAGCCCTCGGTCTGGAGCAGCTGCCAGGCCACCGGCAGTGCCAGGATCTGGGTGATCACCGCCGGGCCCCGGCTCCAGGAGCGGGACCGCCACAGGCCGAGCGCGGCGGCGAGCGGGATGAGGCCGAGTGCGACGAGGGTCACTCCCGCGGTCGTCCCGCCGGTGAGGTCCCCGCCGTCGCCGGCGACGGTCCGCACCAGGACGTAGAGGCCGCCGGCGAGGAGCCCGAGGGCCTCGACGAGGGCCACCCCCGCGGCGGCGGCCAGGCGGGAGGGGCGGGAAGTCTGCTCCGTACTGCTCATGCAGGGCAGCGTAACGGGGAGGCGTACGGGCACGGGGCCGGGGCGGCCCTTCCCGCCCGGCGCCCGCGCCCCTTCCGCACCGCGCGGACGCCCCCTGCCGTACGGCGCGTACGCCTCCTTCCGTACCGCGCGGACAGCCCTTTCCGTACGGCGCCGACAGCCCTTCGCGTACCGCACCGACAGCCCTTTCCGTAGGGGGCGGACGACCCCGTGCGTACGGCTCCGGCGGCCCGCCCCGACCGGTTCCCGTCCGCCGCGCGCGGCCCCTCCGGGCCCGTTCCGTGCCGTGGCCCGCAGGTGGGGCGGGGGGTGTCCGGGGAGCGGGCGGGGGTGGGATCGGTACCGCCGGGTAGGTACGCTGGCGGGCATGCGCGCACTTCTCGTGGTCAATCCGGCAGCCACCACCACCAGTGCCCGCACCCGTGACGTACTGATCCACGCGCTGGCCAGCGAGATGAAGCTGGAGGCGGTCAGCACCGAGTACCGGGGGCACGCCCGGGACCTCGGGCGGCAGGCCGCCGAGTCGGGCGAGGTGGACCTGGTCGTGGCCCTGGGCGGCGACGGCACGGTGAACGAGGTGGTGAACGGGCTGCTGCACGACGGGCCCGACCCGGACCGGCTGCCGGGGCTCGCGGTGGTGCCCGGCGGCTCGACGAACGTCTTCGCCCGCGCGCTGGGACTGCCCAACGACGCGGTGGAGGCGACCGGCGCCCTGCTGGACGCGCTGCGCGAGCGGCGGACCCGGACGGTGAGCCTCGGGCTCGCCTCGGGAACCCCGGGCACCCCGGACGAGGAGGTGCCGTCCCGCTGGTTCACCTTCTGCGCCGGACTCGGCTTCGACGCCGGAGTGGTCGGCCGGGTCGAACAGCAGCGCGAGCGCGGGAAGCGGTCCACGCACGCGCTCTACCTCCGCCAGGTGCTCCGCCAGTTCCTGGAGGAGCCGAACCGGCGGCACGGGACGATCACCCTGGAGCGGCCCGGCGCCGATCCGGTCGAGGACCTCGTCCTTTCCATAATCTGCAACACCTCCCCCTGGACCTACCTGGGCAATCGCCCGGTGTACGCGTCCCCGGAGGCGTCCTTCGACACCGCGCTCGACGTCCTCGGACTGAGCCGGCTGTCCACTCCGGCGGTGGCCCGGTACGCCACTCAGCTGCTCACTTCGACCCCGGAACGGGGCCCTCGCGGCAAGCACGCCACGACTCTGCACGACCTGACCCGCTTCACCTTGCATTCGAAGGCGCCACTCCCCCTCCAGATGGACGGAGACCACCTCGGACTGCGTACGAGCGTGACGTTCACAGGCGTTCGCCGTGCACTGCGTGTGATTGTGTGAGTGGAAGGGCCGAAAGTCCTTGCACTCGAACGTTTAGGCGCGCATCCACCCCTTAGAAGTACGGCTGTGACCTAGCCGACACCGAGGAATCCAAAAAAACTTTTCGGAAGGGGTTGTATCCGCTGCCGAGGTTTGCGAGTCTCTTCTTGGCGATCGGGACGGCCCGCAACACCGGCCTCCACTGAAAGCCAGAACCCCTCCTCAAAACCAAGGACCACGCCGGTTCCTCCGGCAGTCGGCCCTTCACTTGTTGAGGGATTCGTGAAAGCGTTCACATTCACAAGCAACTTGCACGTCACACCAAGAGAGGTAGCAGCCATGGACTGGCGTCACAACGCCGTTTGTCGTGAGGAAGACCCCGAGCTGTTCTTCCCCATCGGCAACACCGGTCCTGCGCTGCTGCAGATCGAGGAAGCCAAGGCCGTCTGCCGCCGCTGCCCCGTCATGGAGCAGTGCCTGCAGTGGGCGCTCGAGTCCGGCCAGGACTCCGGCGTCTGGGGTGGCCTCAGCGAGGACGAGCGTCGCGCGATGAAGCGCCGCGCCGCCCGCAACCGGGCGCGCAACGCCAGCGCCTGAGCCACCTGCACAGCCTGAGGCGCCGGCGGCGCGTACACCGTGTACGCAATCACCGCCCCACGAGCCGCAGCACGCAGCAGTAACACCGCAGTACCCCAACAGCATTCGAGCCCCGGACCGAATTCCCTTCGGTCCGGGGCTCGCTGCTGTGAAGCGCCTTTCACGGAACGTCACTTCCGTGAACGCCCCTTCTGTGAACGGCTCTTCTGTGAACGGCTCTTCCGCTGGCGCCACTTCTGCGGGCGCCACTTCCGTGAACGCTACTTCTGCGGGCGCACCGGAATGTCCAGGACCACCTTGGTGCCGCCCTCGCCGCCCGGCCGCATGTCGAAGGAACCGCCCAACTCCCCCTCCACCAGGGTCCGAACGATCTGGAGTCCGAGATTGCCGGCCTTCTGCGGATCGAATCCCTCGGGCAGGCCCCGGCCGTCGTCCCGGACGGTGATCAGGAGCCGGGCGTCCGCGCGGGGTTCGCCGCGGACCGCGCTCACCTCGACCGTGCCGTGCTCGCCGGGGGCGAAGGCGTGCTCCAGGGCGTTCTGGAGCACCTCCGTGAGGACCATGGAGAGCGGGGTGGCCACCTCCGCGTCCAGAATGCCGAAGCGGCCGTTGCGGCGGCAGGTGACCTTGCCCGGGGAGATCTCCGCGACCATCGCGATCACCCGGTCCGCGATCTCGTCGAACTCCACCCGCTCGTCCAGGTTCTGGGACAGCGTCTCGTGCACGATGGCGATCGAACCGACGCGCCGCACCGCCTCGTTGAGCGCCTCGCGGCCCCGGACCGAGTCCATCCGGCGGGCCTGGAGGCGCAGCAGCGCGGCCACCGTCTGGAGGTTGTTCTTCACCCGGTGGTGGATCTCCCGGATGGTGGCGTCCTTGGTGATCAACTCGCGCTCGCGGCGGCGCAGTTCGGTGACGTCCCGGAGCAGGACCAGCGAACCGATCCGGCTGCCCTTGGGCTTGAGCGGGATGGCCCGCAGCTGGATCACCCCGCCGCTGCCCTCCACCTCGAAGTTCCGGGGGGCGTAACCGGAGGCCAGCTTCACCAGGGCCTCGTCGACCGGGCCCCGGGAGGGGGCCAGTTCGGCGGTGATCTGGCCGAGGTGCTGGCCGACCAGGTCGGCGGCGAGGCCGAGCCGGTGGTAGGCGGAGAGGGCGTTGGGCGAGGCGTACTGGACGACGCCGTCCGCGTCCAGCCGGACCAGGCCGTCGCCGGCCCGGGGCAGCGAGTCCATGTCGGACTGCTCGCCGGGATAGGGGAAGGTGCCGGCGGCGATCATCTGGGCCAGGTCCGAGGCGGACTGGAGATAGGTGAGTTCGAGCCGGGAGGGGGTGCGGACGGTCAGCAGGTTGGTGTTCCGGGCGATCACGCCGAGGACCCGGCCCTCGCGGCGCACCGGGATCGACTCGACCCGGACCGGGACCTCCTCGCGCCACTCCGGGTCGCCCTCGCGGACGATCCGGCCCTCGTCCAGGGCGGCGTCCAGGAGCGGGCGGCGGCCCCGCGGGACCAGGTGGCCGACCATGTCGTCGTGGTAGGAGGTGGGGCCCGTGTTGGGCCGCATCTGGGCGACGGAGACGTACCGCGTGCCGTCGAGGGTGGGGACCCACAGGACGAGGTCGGCGAAGGAGAGGTCGGAGAGCAGCTGCCACTCCGACACCAGCAGGTGCAGCCACTCCAGGTCGGAGTCGCTGAGGGCGGTGTGCTGGCGGACGAGGTCGTTCATGGAGGGCACGGTGCGAGCGTACCCGCGGAATTAACGGGGGGTGAACCTGGATCTCCCGCCCTCCGTGATGGAGGATGGGCCGGGAAAGAGCGCGTGCGTGTGGATGGACAGACAAGAATGGTCTAGTCCACAATGGACGCATCGAACTCCACACAGCCTCCATCCTCCCCGCACAGGAGGATGGACGAGGTACCCGGCGCTCTCTGCCCTGACTGCGCCGAGACCTCCCTTCACGGCCGAGGGACCGCACACCCCCGGCCGGGTACACCCGGGCTGCGGTGCCGGGCGGGCTGAGGGTCCCGCCGGGCGCCGCGGCCCGCGGCTTTTCCCGGGCCCCCTCCCCTTCTCTCCCCTCCTCCGCCCCATCCCCGCTCCACCCCTTGTCCCCACGGCCCGATCGGCCGGTTCGAGTGGCCGGTGGATGACGTGCGGCCGACCATGGAGGAAGCCCCGCGCGGCAGGCCGTCCGGGGTACGGAACGACATGAGGAGACGGCCTCCCCTCTGCTAGATTTGGGCTTTGATTGGTCTATACCACAGGACCCCTCACCAGCCCCTCACCAGATCGGCAGGCACAGCGTGGAAGTTGTCATCGTCAAGGACGCCAAGGCGGGCGGCGAACTGATCGCGGACGGCATCGCCGGCCTCCTGCGCCGCAAGCCCGACGCGCTGCTCGGCGTGGCCACGGGCTCGACCCCGATCCCCATCTACGACGCCCTGGTCGCCCAGGTCGCGGCGGGCACCGTGGACGCCTCGCGGGCCCGGATCGCCCAGCTGGACGAGTACGTCGGGCTGCCCGCCGGGCACCCGGAGTCGTACCGCTCGACCGTCCTGCGGCAGGTCGTGGAGCCGCTCGGCCTCCCCCAGGACCACTTCATGGGCCCCGACGGCTCCGCCGAGGACGTCCAGGCCGCCTGCGAGGCGTACGACCAGGCGCTCGCCGACGCCGGCGGCGTCGACCTCCAGATCCTCGGCATCGGCACCGACGGGCACATCGGCTTCAACGAGCCGTGCTCCTCGCTCGCCTCCCGGACCCGGATCAAGACGCTCACCGAGCAGACCCGGATCGACAACGCGCGCTTCTTCGACGACGACATCGAGCAGGTGCCGCACCACGTCATCACCCAGGGCATCGGCACCATCCTGGAGGCCCGCCACCTCGTGCTGCTCGCCACCGGCGAGGGCAAGGCCGAGGCCGTCGCGCAGACCGTCGAGGGCCCCGTCGCGGCGCTCGTACCGGCCTCCGCGCTCCAGCTCCACCCGCACGCCACCGTGGTCGTGGACGAGGCCGCCGCCTCCAAGCTGAAGCTCGCCGACTACTTCCGCCACACCTACGCCAGCAAGCCCGCCTGGCAGGGCATCTGACACCCGGCGCGCCTCCCGCACGGCGACGCGGAAGGGGCCCGGCACCTGGAGTTCCAGGTGCCGGGCCCCTTCCGCGTGCCCGTCGGGTCCGTCAGGCGCCGGTGCCGGCCACGGCCTCGGCGGCCGCCCGGCCGCAGACGCGGGCGGCGCCGTGCGTCGCGATGTGCAGGGCACCCCGCGGCTCCGCCTCGTTCAGACCCATCTCGACCACCACGGTGTCCGGGCGGGCCGCCACCAGGGCGTCCACGGCCGCGGTCATCCACGGGTGGCGGTGCAGGTCGCGGACGACCGCGACGATCCGCCGCTCCCCCGCCGCCTTGAGCGCCGAGTCCGCCCCGGCGTCCTCGCCGAAGGAGCCCGTCTCCGTGCCCGGCAGCAGCCGGTCCAGCTCGGCGGCGATGCCCCAGGGGGTCTCGTCGCCGACCGCGAAGTTGGCGACCGGAGTGAAGGAGGCGACGAACGGCGCCCCGGAGACCGGGGTGTAGACCCCGGCGCCCTTGGTGATCCGCAGGGCCCGGCGGGCCGCCACGAGTCCGATGTCGGCGCCGGGCGCGGTCCCCTCCTGCACTGCCGCGCCCGACGCCGATCCGGCCCCCCTCGCCCGGTGCGCCTGGGTCCAGGCCGCCAGGGCGCGCACGCGCGCCGCGGCGTCGGCCAGCCGCTCCTCGGGCAGTTCACCGGTCCGTACCGCGTCGACCAGCGCGTCGCGCAGCTGCAGTACGGTGCCCTCGTCGCACAGGCCGCCGCCGACGCAGATGGCGTCGGCGCCCGCCGCGATCGCGAGGACGGATCCGCGCTCGATGCCGTACGTCGCCGCGACGGCCTGCATCTCCATGCCGTCGGTGACGATCAGCCCCTCGAAGCCCAGCTCCTGGCGGAGCAGACCGGTGAGGATCTGCGGGCTCAGGGTGGCCGGGTGGCGGGTGTCGAGCGCGGACAGAAGGATATGCGCACTCATGACCGCTTTGGTACCCGCGGCGATGGCCGCACGGAAAGGCACCAGCTCACGGGCGTGCAGTGTGGCGAGGTCCACATCGATCCGGGGCAGCGCGTCGTGCGAGTCGACGTTGGTGTCGCCGTGCCCGGGGAAGTGCTTGGTGCAGGCCGCCACGCCGACGCCCTGGAGGCCGTCCACGTACGCCACGGTGTGCCGGGCGACCAGGTCGGGGTCGGGGCCGAAGGAGCGGACCCCGATGACCGGGTTCTCGACGTTGGAGTTCACGTCCGCCGAGGGGGCCCAGTTGAGGTCGATGCCGCAGGCGATGAGCCGGCGGCCGAGCTCGCGGGCGACGGCCCGGGTCAGCTCGACGTCGTCGACCCGGCCCAGGGCGTAGTTGCCCGGGAAGGACGAGCCCTCGTTGACCTCCAGGCGGGTGACGTCGCCGCCCTCCTCGTCGATGGCGACGAGGACGTCCTCCCGCTCGGCGCGCAGCTGCGCGGTGAGGCGGGAGAGCTGCTCGGGACCGGCGACGTTCCGGCCGAAGAGGCCGACGGAGGACAGGCCCTCGCCGATCCGGCGGAGCAGCCAGTCGGGGGCGGTGGTGCCCTCGAAGCCGGGCTGGAGCACCGTGAGCGCGTCACGGGTCAGGGTGTCCGTGGCGTGTACGAGTGTGGTCATGGCGCCGTTATCCCTTCACCGCGCCGGCGGTCAGACCTGCGGCCATCTTGCGCTGGACGATCAGGAAGAGGATCACGATGGGGACGGCCATCATGGTGGAACCGGCCATCATCGGGGCGTACTCGGTGCCGTTCTTGGTGATGAAGTTGCTGAGCCAGACGGTGGCCGTCTGGTTCGGCTGGCTCATCAGCATCAGGGCGTAGAGGTACTCGTTCCACGCCTGGATGAAGCCGTAGACCGAAGTGGCCACCATGCCCGGCGCGAGCAGCGGGAAGACAACCCTGATGAAGGCGCCGGAGCGGGTGCAGCCGTCGACCATGGCCGCTTCCTCCAGTTCCTTGGGGATGTTGACGATGAAGCCACGCAGCGTCCACACCGTAAAGGGGAGGATGAAGGTCAGATAGGTGATGATCAGACCGCTGAGCTTGTCGTACTGCCCGAGGTCGTTGAGGAGCAGGAAGACCGGGATGATCATGGCGACCAGCGGCACCATCTGGACCGCGAGGATGCCGACGATCACGATCTTGCGGCCGCGGAAGGCGAAGCGGGAGATCGCGAGGGCGGCGAGAAGGCCGACCGCGATGCCGATGACGACCACGACGAGCGAGACGGAGAGGCTGCGGAGGACCGGGCCCCAGAAGTCCGCGATGTCGAGGGCACGCTTGAAGTTCTCGAGCGTGAAGGTCGACGGGAAGAAGTGCGGGTCCGGGTCGATCGCGTCCTTGGCCGGCTTGAAGGCCGTGTTGAGCATCCAGTAGACCGGGAAACCGGCCGTGAGGACGACGAGCAGGCCGAGGAGGTTCCAGCCGAGCTTGGACTTGCGGCGGCGGGTTGCGGTCGGGGCCGGCGATTTGGCCGGGGCTGCCGTGGCGTTGGCGGCGCTCACTCCACGTCTCCGATCTTGAGCATCTGGCGCATGTAGACGGCGACGACGCCGAGCAGCAGCAGGACCGTGACGAGCGCGATCGCGGAGCCGGTGCCGTAGTCGTTGACGACGAACGCCCGGTCGAAGGAGTACGTGGTGAGGAGCTGGAACTCGGCCTCGGGGTGGCCGTTGCGCATCACGTAGACCTGCGGGAAGACGCCCATGTCCCAGATCACCGACAGCGTGGTCAGCATGACGATGATGGGCTTGAGGATGGGCAGGGTGACGAAGCGGAAGACGCCCCAGGCGCCGGCTCCGTCCAGACGGGCGGCCTCTTCGAGCTCCTTGGGGACCTGGGTGAGGCCGGCGCTCAGGGTGATCACCACGAAGGGCACCGCACCCCAGACGACGAGCAGCATGATCACCGCGAGGCCCTGCGGACCACTGGCGAACCAGTTGTGGCCGATCATGTCAACGCCGGGTATCCGGCTGAGCAGCCAGTTCAGCACTCCGTAGTCGGCATCGAACAGCCACTTGAAGATGGCGGTGGCGACGATGATGGGCATGCCCCAGCTCGCCACGAGCACGATGTTGATCAGCGCCTTGACCCAGCCCGAGACGCGCTGGAGCAGGAGGGCGATCAGCATGCCGAGGACCATGGTGACGATCACGGCGCCGGCTGCGAAAATCACCGTGCGCAGGACGACGGCCCAGAACTCGCTGTCGCCGAGGACGGTGGCGAAGTTGTCGAAACCGGCCGACTCCGGCTCCTGGAAGCCCCACAGCTGGGGCTGGCCGAACTTCTGGAACGAAAGAACGACCAGTCGGACCAGCGGATAGCCGAGCACCAGAACCAGGACGAGGAGGCATGGCGCGAGAAGCAGCCATGGGACGCCCGCCCCGCTGTTGGGCTTCTTGCCGGGCTTCCCCGGGGCACCGGCTGCGGAGCCGGGGGGTGGCGATTGCCGCACCGGCGGCACCTTCGCGGTGGTTGTGTCTGCGGCACTCATCCCGTGCTCCTCAGCGATCCCTCTCGTGCATGCGGGCGGCAGGGCCCCGCGCGGTGCGGGGCCCTGCCCGTCGGTCACTTGGTGTTGATGACCTTGTCGATCGCGGTGTCGGCGGCCTTCGCGGCCTCCTCGACGGACTTGCCCTTGGCGATGTCGATGAGCATCGTCTTGAGGATCTGCGCCTTCTCGACCTGACCCCAGCCCGGAGCGGTCGGGACGAAGTAGCTCAGCTCGGCCGCGGTCGCCGGGACGGCGGTGGCCGGGTCGTTCTTCAGCGGGGCGAGGTCGGCCTTGTTGTTCGGCAGGTTGCCCTTGCCGATGAGGCCCTTCTGGCCCTCGGCGCCGGTGAAGGCGGCGATCCACTCGGCGGCGACGTCCTGCGCCTTGGACTTGACCGGGATGGCCAGGTCCGAGCCGCCGAGGAAGACCGGGAGGGGCTTGCCGGACGGGCCGGGCATCACGAAGTTCTCGAGCTTGTCCTTCAGCCCGCCGACCTTGTCGCTCTTCGGGTCGGCCGCGGTGGCGCCTTCCCAGCCGGCGGCGAAGATCGTCGCGGACTTGCCCTGGCCGAAGACGACGGGACGGTCGGACTCGTCCTTCGTCTTGTCGCCGTGCATGTACTTGTCGAGGATGCCCTTGTACTCGTTGAGGCCCTTGAGGGACTCCGGCGAGGACAGGTTGGCCTTCCAGGTCTCGCCGTCCTGCTTGGCGATGGAGCCGCCGGCGTCGAAGACGAAGGACATCGCGGCGTACCAGTCGGGCGACGGCTGGTACCAGGCGCTGAACTTGTCGCCCTTCTTCTCCTGGATGGCGTCGAGGGCGGCGGTCAGCTCGGCCCAGGTCTTCGGGGCGGCCTTGACGCCCGCCTCGGCGGCGATGTCCTTGCGCCAGGTGCCGACACGGCCACCGGCGTAGTAGGGGACGCCGTAGGTCTTGCCGTTGTAGGTGACCGAGTCCTTGAGGGCGTCGAGCCACTTGTCGGAGTTCTCGAACTTCGACGCGTCGACCTCGGCGAAGGCACCCTTGGCCATGTAGCTGATCATCTCGGTGTTGCCCATTTCGACAACATCCGGGGCCTTGTCCGTGGCGAGCACCGCGTCAAGCTTGGTGTTCTTGTCCGGCCAGCCGTAGTACTCGTGGTTGATCTTGATGCCCGGGTGCTTCTTGGTCA
Source organism: Streptomyces termitum (assembly GCF_014650175.1). Taxonomy (GTDB): domain Bacteria; phylum Actinomycetota; class Actinomycetes; order Streptomycetales; family Streptomycetaceae; genus Streptomyces; species Streptomyces termitum. The sequence goes on along the minus strand of NZ_BMUL01000003.1, from coordinate 278,015 downwards.
CCGCGTCGTCGGCAGCCTTGACCAGTTCGGGCCAGTTGTTCTGAGCGTCGACCGTCAGCCAGACGGTGATCTCCTTGACGTCCGCGCCGGCCTTGCCGCCGGACTTGTCGGCCGTGTCGGACCCCCCGCACGCCGCGATAGAAACCATCATGCCCGCGACGCCGATCGCCGCGATGAGCTTGCGCTTCACGCCACCCTCCTCAGGGATGCCTGCAACCCCTGCCCACCGCGCGAAGACATACGTCAGGTAGTGCTCGTGGGGCTGGGACCTGGCCTTAAATGGTTTAGACCAGTACCCGGAGCTTGGCCTAGACCTTTGGGGGTGTCAAGGGTGTATAAGAAGGGCAGTCGCGTCCGTTACCGGACCGACACCTGAGGGAGGCCGACGACCCGTGACCGGTCCGTGCCACCATGTGAGCCGCGACAGACGGAGGAGCCGGTGACGGCAGCAGCACAGTCGGAAAGGCAGGCCATGGCCACGGAGGCGGGCAGTACGGAGACAGAGGGCGGAGCGGCGACCCGCACCGCACGTGTACCAAAGTACTACCGGCTGAAAAAGCACCTCCTCGACATGACGGAGACCCTTCCGCCCGGCACACCCGTGCCGCCCGAACGGACCCTGGCCGCCGAGTTCGACACCTCGCGCACCACCGTGCGCCAGGCGCTCCAAGAGCTGGTCGTCGAGGGCCGGCTGGAGCGCATCCAGGGCAAGGGCACCTTCGTGGCCAAGCCCAAGGTCTCGCAGTCCCTCCAGCTCACCTCGTACACCGAGGACATGCGCGCCCAGGGGCTCGAACCCACCTCGCAGCTCCTCGACATCGGGTACGTCACCGCCGACGACACCCTCGCCGGTCTGCTGGACATCACCGCCGGCGGGCGGGTGCTCCGCATCGAGCGGCTCCGGCTGGCCAACGGCGAACCGATGGCCATCGAGACCACCCACCTCTCGGCCAAGCGCTTCCCCGCGCTGCGCCGCTCCCTGGTCAAGTACACCTCGCTCTACACCGCCCTGGCCGAGGTCTACGACGTACACCTCGGCGAGGCCGAGGAGACCATCGAGACCTCGCTGGCCACCCCGCGCGAGGCCGGGCTGCTCGGCACCGACGTCGGCCTGCCGATGCTGATGCTCTCCCGGCACTCGGTGGACACCCAGGGCGAACCGGTCGAATGGGTGCGCTCGGTCTACCGCGGCGACCGCTACAAGTTCGTGGCCCGCCTGCAGCGCCCCAACGAGTGACGGTGAGGGCGGGGCACGGCATCGCCCTGAGGTCCGACTCCCCGCCCGGCCGCCGGTTCGGCCACCCGTCCGCGGGACGGCGGCCCGCCGAGCGGCGTACGGCCGCGTGACCGGTCGGGTGCCCGTGACTTCACGGGTCGCCCTTGCCCTTGCCACCGGCTCGTGGACGGGAAACCCTTCGGGTTCCGTTCCGCGCGGCGCCCACCTGCGGCGTCGCGCGTCGAGAGCGTGAACCGCGAGGGTTTCCCCTCCCCACCGACCGCCGCCCGGCCCCGTCGTCCGACCCGCAAGCGGCCGGCACACCGCCGCCCGCCCACGCACGAGATCGACTCACCGGTCAACGTCCGTCCAGCGCGAAAGGAGGCCGCCGGATCGGCGGCCTCCTTCACCCCTCGCAGCCAGGTCGGCTCAGCTGCTCAGCTCCACGTCGATGTAGCCGTACACGCCCGCGCTCCCGTTGCCGGAACAGGAAGCCGTCGACCAGCCGCTGCTGATCCAAGGACCGAAGACCTCGAACGTCCGCCCGGAGTTGGCGATACACGGAACGACCACTCGGTACTTCTTGTACCCGCCCAGGCTGGTACACGAGGCCCTACCGGTGTATCCGTTCACCTTCTCCTTCGAGCACGAAGCAGTAGGCGTATCGGCAACGGCGGTTCCCGCCCCGACGGGGAACGCCCCCAGGGCAAGAGAAAGCGCACCGACCGCTGCCCACTTTTTGCCGCGAACCATGACCCTCCCCCTACTTCCGAAGCTCGAAGTCAACAGAGAGGTACCTGGCGCCGCAACTCACTCGCGACGTCGTCAGCGCCCCCACCGCCTCCCAAGGGCCGTACTTCTTGAACGTGTAGGTGTTGTTTCCCGCGATGCAGGTCGCCACCACTCGATATGTCGAGTACAGCGCCGACGGGTCATCGTTCGCGTAGCAGTGGGCCACGGCCTCACTACCCACGATCTCGGTGGTGCACCGAATACCGGCAGAGGCCGTCGGAGCGGCCACCATGACCACTCCGCCTGCCAGAACTCCAGACATCAGAGCAGCACTTGCAGCCTTGCGGAAATTCATTCATTCCCCCTCATAGCCGATGAGACCCTCCCTCGGCGGAATCACGAACGTACCAAAGAGAACCATCGACAGTGATGGACTAGACCAGATATGACCGGGAATCGATATCCCGATCAAAAAAGACGACACGCAGCAATCGATCCGAATCCGCCACGCGGTGTTCGACCTGGGAACTCCGGATACAGAAAAGGCGCCCGCCGACCTGGGACGACGGGAGTTCTTCAGGATTCCATCGGCACCGGCCGGAAAGGCGCCCCGCAAGGGAAACCCTCTCCCCGCGCCCGCGGCGACGTTCACGGCGGCCCATGGCTCAAACCTGATCCCGTACGGCGGCCCGACCGCCCGGGTGCGGCCGACCGGGAGGCGCGGTCCGCCCGGCCCGGTCCGCGGCAGGGAGGGAACCGTCTTCGGCCGGCCCCGGCAACGCGGCCCGCGCTTCCGGATCATCCCCCCTCCACGCCCATCGCCGCGACGGTCACCGCGGCCCCGCGCCCGCGCAAGGACTCGGCCGGCTCCGGCGAGGGCGCCGCCCATCTGGTCACCGAGGCCGTGAACGTGCTCCCGGCCGTGGGCACGAGGGGCCAGTCATCGGCGACTCCGCGCTCCGCCCGCAGCCGTTTCGAGGCCGGCGTGCGGGCCGGGAAAGAGGGCTGGCTCTGAGCCGAACCGGCGCCCCCGTTCATCCGTGAGGAGGACAGGGGTTCCGCGACGGGAAAAGGTCCCCTACATTTCGTCGGCGTCAATCGGCGCCGCCCGGCGCCAACCGGTGTGCAACGAGGGGACTTTCATCCGCCATGACACAAACCAGCACAGACAAGCCACCGGTCGTCACACCGGTCAGGGCCGTCATCGCGCTCTGCCTGCTCGCCCCGTTCGTCGCGATGCTGTGGGTGAGCTCGTACGCGAAGACCGAACCGCTCCTCGCCGGGATCCCCTTCTTCTACTGGTACCAGATGCTCTGGGTGCTGATCTCGACCGTGCTCACCGTCGTCGCGTACAAGCTCTGGCAGCGCGACCAGCGCGCCCGCCGCGCCGCGCAGGGGGGTGAGGGACGATGAAGGACGTCAACGTCGTCGCGCTCTGCGTCTTCGTCTTCTTCTTCCTCGCCGTCACCGTCATGGGCTTCCTCGCCGCGAAGTGGCGGCGGGCCGAGAACGAGAACAGCCTGGACGAATGGGGCCTGGGCGGCCGCTCGTTCGGCACCTGGGTCACCTGGTTCCTGCTCGGCGGCGACCTCTACACCGCGTACACCTTCGTCGCCGTCCCGGCGGCCATCTACGCGGCGGGCGCGGCGGGCTTCTTCGCCGTCCCGTACACGATCCTGGTCTACCCGCTGATCTTCACCTTCCTGCCCCGCCTGTGGTCGGTCTCGCACAAGCACGGGTACGTCACCACCTCCGACTTCGTCCGCGGCCGCTTCGGCTCCAAGGGCCTCTCCCTCGCGGTCGCCGTCACCGGCATCCTCGCCACCATGCCGTACATCGCGCTCCAGCTCGTCGGCATCCAGGCCGTCCTGGACGTGATGGGCGTCGGCGGCGGCGAGGACACCCACTGGTTCGTCAAGGACCTGCCGCTGCTGATCGCCTTCGGCGTCCTCGCGGCCTACACGTACTCCTCCGGCCTGCGCGCGCCCGCGCTCATCGCCTTCGTCAAGGACACCCTGATCTACCTGGTGATCGCGGTCGCGATCATCTACATCCCGATCAAGCTGGGCGGCTTCGGCGAGATCTTCGCCGCCGCCGACGAGAAGTTCACCGCCAACAAGACCGGCGGGCTCGTCCCCGGCGGGGCGGGGCAGTGGACCTACGCGACGCTCGCGCTCGGCTCGGCGCTCGCCCTCTTCATGTACCCGCACTCCATCACGGCCACCCTGTCGTCCAGGAGCCGCGAGGTCATCCGCCGCAACACCACCATCCTGCCGCTGTACTCGCTGATGCTGGGCCTGCTCGCGCTGCTCGGCTTCATGGCGATCGCCGCCGGGATCAAGGTGCAGAACGGGCAGCTCGCCATCCCGCAGCTCTTCGAGGACATGTTCCCCGACTGGTTCGCGGGCGTCGCGTTCGCCGCCATCGGCATCGGCGCGCTCGTCCCGGCCGCGATCATGTCGATCGCCGCCGCCAACCTCTTCACCCGCAACATCTACAAGGACTTCATCAAGAAGGACGCCACCCCGGCCCAGGAGACCAAGGTCTCCAAGCTGGTCTCGCTCCTGGTGAAGGTCGGCGCGCTCGTCTTCGTCCTCACCATGGACAAGACCGTCGCCATCAACTTCCAGCTCCTCGGCGGCATCTGGATCCTCCAGACCTTCCCGGCGCTGGTCGGCGGCCTGTTCACCCGCTGGTTCCACCGCTGGGCACTGCTCGCCGGCTGGGCCGTCGGCATGGTCTACGGCACGATCGCCGCCTACAACGTGTCGACGCCGAAGCAGGCCCACTTCGGCGGCTCCTCCGCCGAGATCCCCGGCATCGGCGAGATCGGCTACATCGGCCTCACCGCCTTCGTCCTCAACGTCCTCGTCACGGTCGTCCTCACCTTCGTCCTCAAGGCCGTCAAGGCCCCCGAGGGCGTCGACGAGACCTCCCCCGCGGACTACACGGCCGACGCCGGCGACGCCGGGGTCCGCGACCTGCCGAAGGTCGGCGCCGGCAGCCACTGACCGGCGGACACGCGCACGACGACGGGGGTCCGGGGCGGCGAGAGCCCCGGGCCCCCGCCGCGTCCGCCCGGCGGGGCCCCGGGCAGACTGCCCGGCATGGACTTCACGATCAGGGCCGTACGGCCCGAGGAGTACGAGGAACTCGGCGAGATCACCGCACGGGCCTACCTCGACGACGGACACCTCGACTTCGGCGAGGACGACGGCTACCTGCACGTGCTGCGGGACGTGGCGCGCCGGGCCGCCGAGGCCGAGGTGCTCGTGGCGGTGGACGGGGACGGGACCCTGCTCGGCGGGGTCGCCTTCACCCCCGGCGGGCGGGAGTACGCCGACATCGCCGTCGAGGGCGAGGCGGAGTTCCGGATGCTGGCGGTCGCGCACGCGGCGCGCGGCCGGGGCGCCGGCGAGGCGCTGGTACGGGCCTGCGTCGCGCGGGCCCGCGCGCTGGGCAGCGCCCGGCTCGTGCTCTCCACCCAGTCCGGCATGGTCCGGGCCCACCGGATCTACCAGCGCCTCGGCTTCGTCCGCCGCCCGGAAAGGGACTGGAAGCCCGTCCCCGAGCTGGAGCCGCTGCTCGTCCTCGCCCTGGAACTCTGACCGGCGGGACACAACATGTGGTGGGTGCCGTGATCGGCGCCCCCCACATGTATGCTCGTGCTCGCTGTCGCCGCAGGGGAATCCGGTGCGAATCCGGAACTGACCCGCAACGGTGTGCTCCGCGCGCTTTTCGCCCGGAGCGAGTCCGAGCACCTGCCGACGGCGCGCCCGGTCCGACCGTTCCGGGCGCCGACGACGTCCGGGTCCCGCGGAATGGACCGGTGGACGCGGGCCCGCGCGTGCGCACGGCCGCCCGCCCCCCTCCTCCCCCGCCGCCCGGTCCGAGAGCGAGGGAGAGCCCCCACGTGACCATCGCGCCCGCGGGTCCGTCAGCCGTCGAGGCCGCCGCCGAAGAGAGCGCCGGCCCGGGAACCGCCCACCCGTCACCCGCCACCATCCCCGACGGGGGCCCCACCGGCCGCGGCTCCCAGCTGCTGCGGACGCTGACCGACCTCACCGCCGACCTCCCCGACACCGACCCCGGCCGGGTCGCCGCCGCCGCCCTGCGCGGCCGGAACGCCGGATCGGACGAGGCGGAACTGCGCGAACTGGCCACCGAGGCCGCCGCCGGGCTCATCTCCGAGGACCCGGCCTACTCCCGGCTCGCCGCCCGGCTCCTCACCCTCACCATCGCCGAGGAGGCCGCCTCCCAGGGCGCCGTCTCCTTCTCCTCCTCGGTCGCCACCGGCCACCGCGAGGGCCTGATCGCCGACCGCACCGCCGCCTTCGCCGCCCTGCACGCCGAGCGCCTGGACGCCCTGGCCGACCCGGCCGCCGACGACCGCTTCGGCTACTTCGGGCTGCGCACCCTCTACTCCCGCTACCTGCTGCGCCACCCGCTCACCCGCAAGGTCGTCGAGACCCCGCAGCACTTCCTGCTCCGGGTCGCCGCCGGCCTCGCCGAGGACGACAGCGACCGCGCGGCGGACGAGGTGGCGGCGCTCTACGGGCTGATGAGCCGGCTGGACTACCTGCCCTCCTCCCCCACCCTCTTCAACTCCGGCACCCGCCACCCGCAGATGTCCTCCTGCTACCTGCTGGACTCGCCGCTGGACGAGCTGGACTCGATCTACGACCGCTACCACCAGGTCGCGCGGCTCTCCAAGCACGCGGGCGGCATCGGCCTGTCCTACTCCCGCATCCGCTCGCGCGGTTCGCTGATCCGCGGCACCAACGGCCACTCCAACGGCATCGTGCCCTTCCTGAAGACGCTGGACGCCTCCGTCGCCGCCGTCAACCAGGGCGGCCGCCGCAAGGGCGCCGCCGCCGTCTACCTGGAGACCTGGCACGCGGACATCGAGGAGTTCCTGGAGCTCCGCGACAACACCGGCGAGGACGCCCGCCGCACCCACAACCTGAACCTCGCCCACTGGATCCCGGACGAGTTCATGCGCCGGGTGAACGCGGACGCCGACTGGTCGCTGTTCTCCCCCGCCGACGTCCCCGAGCTCGTCGACCTGTACGGCGACGCCTTCGACGCCGCCTACCGCGCCGCCGAGGCCGCCGGCCTGGCCCGCCGCACCCTCCCGGCCCGCGACCTGTACGGCCGGATGATGCGCACCCTCGCCCAGACCGGCAACGGCTGGATGACCTTCAAGGACGCCGCCAACCGCACCGCCAACCAGACCGCCGAGCCCGGCACCGTCGTCCACTCCTCGAACCTCTGCACCGAGATCATCGAGGTCACCGACGACGGCGAGACGGCCGTCTGCAACCTCGGCTCGGTCAACCTCGGCGCCTTCGTCGACCCGGCCGCCGACGGCGGCATCGACTGGGACCGCCTCGACGCGACCGTCCGCACCGCCGTCACCTTCCTCGACCGCGTCGTGGACATCAACTTCTACCCGACCGAGCAGGCCGGCCGCTCCAACGCGAAGTGGCGCCCGGTCGGCCTGGGCGCCATGGGCCTCCAGGACGTCTTCTTCAAGCTCCGCCTCCCCTTCGACTCCGCCGCCGCCCGCGCGCTGTCCACCCGCATCGCCGAGCGGATCATGCTCGCCGCGTACGAGGCGTCCGCCGACCTCGCCGAGCGGAACGGCCCGCTGCCGGCCTGGGAGAAGACCCGTACCGCCCGCGGCGTCCTGCACCCCGACCACTACGGCGTCACGCCGCACTGGCCGGAGCGCTGGGCCGCCCTGCGCGAGCGGATCGCCGCCGTCGGCCTGCGCAACAGCCTCCTCCTCGCCATCGCCCCCACCGCCACCATCGCCTCCATCGCGGGCGTCTACGAGTGCATCGAGCCGCAGGTCTCCAACCTGTTCAAGCGCGAGACGCTCTCCGGCGAGTTCCTCCAGGTCAACTCGTACCTCGTGGACGACCTGAAGAAGCTCGGCGTGTGGGACGCGCAGACCCGCGAGGCGCTGCGCGAGTCCAACGGCTCGGTGGCCGGCTTCACCTGGGTCCCCGCCGAGGTCCGCGAGCTGTACCGGACCGCCTGGGAGATCCCGCAGCGCGGCCTCGTCGACATGGCCGCCGACCGCACCCCGTACCTCGACCAGGCCCAGTCCCTGAACCTCTTCATGGAGACGCCGACCATCGGCAAGCTGTCGTCGATGTACGCGTACGCCTGGAAGCGCGGCCTGAAGACGACGTACTACCTGCGCTCGCGCCCGGCGACCCGGATCGCCCGCGCCGCGCGGGCCGCCGCGAACGTCCCCCTCCAGCAGGCCGCCCCCGACGCGGACGCCGTCGCCTGCTCCCTCGAAAACCCCGAGTCCTGCGAGGCATGCCAGTGAGCACCACCGAGACCAAGAACCTGCTCGACCCGGGCTTCGAACTGACCCTGCGCCCCATGCGCTACCCGGACTTCTACGAGCGCTACCGGGACGCCATCAAGAACACCTGGACCGTGGAGGAGGTCGACCTCCACTCGGACGTCGCCGACCTCGCCAAGCTCACCCCGGGCGAGCAGCACATGATCGGCCGCCTGGTCGCCTTCTTCGCCACCGGCGACTCGATCGTGGCGAACAACCTGGTGCTGACGCTGTACAAGCACATCAACTCCCCCGAGGCGCGGCTCTACCTGAGCCGCCAGCTCTTCGAGGAGGCCGTCCACGTCCAGTTCTACCTGACGCTCCTGGACACCTACCTCCCCGACCCGGACGACCGGGCGGCGGCCTTCGCGGCCGTCGAGAACATCCCCTCCATCCGCGAGAAGGCGCAGTTCTGCTTCCGCTGGATGGACTCGGTCGAGAAGATCGACCGGCTGGAGAGCCGGTCGGACCGCCGCCGCTTCCTGCTCAACCTGATCTGCTTCGCCGCCTGCATCGAGGGGCTGTTCTTCTACGGCGCCTTCGCCTACGTGTACTGGTTCCGCTCCCGCGGCCTGCTGCACGGCCTGGCGACCGGCACCAACTGGGTCTTCCGCGACGAGACCATGCACATGAACTTCGCCTTCGAGGTCGTGGACACCGTCCGCGCGGAGGAGCCGGACCTCTTCGACGACGAGCTGCGGCAGCAGGTCACCGACATGCTGAAGGAGGCCGTCGAGGCGGAGCTCCAGTTCGGCCGCGACCTGTGCGGCGACGGGCTGCCCGGCATGAACACCGAGTCGATGCGCGCCTACCTCCAGTGCGTCGCCGACCAGCGCCTGGCCCGCCTCGGCTTCCCCCCGGTCTACGGCTCCGAGAACCCCTTCTCCTTCATGGAGCTCCAGGGCGTCCAGGAACTGACCAACTTCTTCGAGCGCCGCCCCTCCGCCTACCAGGTGGCGGTGGAGGGCACGGTCGACCTGGACGAGGAGTTCTGAGATGGGCGCGGCGCGCACGCGCCTCGCGGCGGGCGCCGCGGCGGCGCTGACCGTCGCCGCGGGGCTCGGCGTGCGCGCCGCGGCGGCGGGCCCCGTCGCCAAGTACGCGGGCGACGCGCTCTACACGGTGCTGCTGCTGGCCCTGGTGGTGCTGCTCGCGCCCCGGACCCGGCCGGCGGTCGCGGCCGGGACCGCGCTGGCCCTCAGCTGGGCCGTGGAGCTGTTCCAGCTCACCGGCGTCCCGGCCGCGCTGGCCGCGCACAGCACCCTGGCGCGGCTGGTCCTCGGCACCTCGTTCAACGCCCCGGACCTGTTCTGGTACGCGATCGGCGCGGCGGCCGGCTGGACCGTCCACCACACCGCCCGCACCCGGACCGCGCCCGCCCCGGCCTAGGTCCCGTCCGACGGCGCGGTGGCGGCACCCGGCTCAGCCGCCCGTCCCCCACCGCACCGCCGCCACCACGCCCAGCACCAGGGCGGGCACCGCCCACCCCCAGCCCATGACCCGCCGCACCGACGGCGCCAGCCACAGCGCCGCCACCGCGCCCGCGGCCCCCACGGCGAGGGCGCCCGCCAGCGAGATCCCCGCGTAGGCGTCGTCGTCCCAGCTCCCGGAGGGCCGGATGGTCACCGCCAGGTAGCAGAAGTACCCGGCGACGAGGGTGAGCAGCACCAGGGGCACGGCGAGCACGCCCCGCAGGCACCCCCGCTCGTCCCCGGCCCCGGCCCCGGTCCCGGAGGAATCGTTCGTCGTCACCGCAGCGCGTTCCTCGCCTCGTCCAGATGGTTGGTGAAACCGCGGCCGTACGCCTGGGCGTCGTCGGACCGCCAGCCCGGCCCTCCGTTGTAGCGCGCGGCGAGCTCCTGGTACTGCTCCGGCGTCATCTCCTGCGCCGGAACTCCGGCGAACGGGCTCTCCGCCTTCAGCTGGGCCAGGTACTCCGAGGCGATGAAGATGTTCTGCGCCGGGTCCTGGAGGGCCTCCTCGACCATGCTCCGCTGCTGGTCGGTGAGGTCGTCGGGGTCGTAGCCGAGGACTTCGGCGCCGCGCCGGATCTGGATGGCGATCGGGCCGAAGGAGGTGTGGTCGGGGTCGCCGCCGAGCCGCCACGGCAGGTTCTCGGGGCTGATCGGGCTGAGCGGGCCGTCGAACGACTCGCGGATCGTGTCCGTGAGGTCGTCGAGGATGCCGGGCTGGCCGCCGATCTCCTGCCAGGCGATGCCGGCGACCATGTCGGGCGGCAGGCCGGAGTTGCGGGCCGCCGCGTTGATGACCTCCTTGTTCGCCCGGATCCACGCGGCCCGCTCCTCGGCGTTCGAGGGCGGGTTCCAGTAGCTGTCCTTCGCGCCGGGGAGGTTGGCGACCTGGAGGCGGATGTCCCGCAGGGCCGGGGAGACGATCTCGTTTCCGGCGGTGGGGTAGTAGTCCTGTTTGGGGCCGCCGCCGGACAGCCGGGTCAGCGGGTTCGCGGCCGCCTCGGCCGCCTCCTGCCGCAGCGCGGCGACGGCGGGGGCGATGTCGACGCGCTGGACGAAGCCCGTGCGGAACTCGGGCAGCAGGTCGTACGCCTGCTTGAGGCCGTGGACGCAGAGGTCCCGGGCGGTCCGCTCCGTGGTCTTCGCCAGGTGGAAGTCCCCGCCCGCGGCGTCGTGCAGCCGGTTCGCCTCGTCGCGGATGTCGTCGACGTCCATGGTGAGCTCGGCAAAGAAGTCGAGGACACCGGTGGTCGCCCGCATGTCCTCCCACTGGCGCATCGGCTCGGCCTCCTGCGCCGTGCGGGTGATCGGCACTCCCTTGGTGTGGATCAGGTCGGCGAGGGCCCGCTCGGTGGCCCTGCCGTTGGCGTAGTGGGTCTTCGCGGTGGCGAGGGCGTACGCGTAGGCCCGCAGGGAGCTCTCCGCCTTGGCGTACCCCTCGGCGAGCCGGGCGAGGAGCTTGCGGGCCTCGGCGAGCCGGGACTCGTAGCGGGCGCTGCCCTCGCTCTTCCACCGGGTGCGGGTCTCGGCCCGCTCGGCGGGCTCGTCGGCCGCCGCGAGCAGGTCGCGCAGCCGCTTGAACTCGTCGGCGTTCCGCTCGACCAGGGGCGGGCTGCACCCCTCCAGGAACTCGACGTCCTTCCGGTGGCTGATCCCGCCGCTCACCGTGCCTCCGGGGCGACGTACTGGCCGTACAGGAGCACCTCGTCGAGGAACCGGCGGGCGGTGTCGCCGTCGACCTCCACGAAGGTGCCTCCGGCGGCCCGCAGCCGGGTGGAGAGCGCCGTGAACAGGGCGACCGCGTCCAGGTACTGGTCCCCGGCGAACGAGGCGAACCGCGCCACCTCCGCGGCCGCGTCCCCGTGGGCGCGGGGCTCCCTGGCCAGCGTGGTGAGCTCGGCGTCGGGCCGGCCCTCGTGGAGGAGGCCGGCGATCTCGATCAGCAGGTTGGCGTTGCCGTTGATCGAGTCCGTCGCGGCCACGAGGCTCCCGGCGACCGGGGCGCCCCCGCCCCCGCCGCCGTCCGGCAGCTGGTCGATCCGCATGGCCGTCGACCTGCGCGCCAGGGCGTCGGCCTTCAGCTGGGCCCATTCCTCGTCGAAAGACAACCCGCTCCCCCTCCGCGTCATCCCCACACCTCAACTACCCCTGAAACAAGGCGACTTAACGTGCGAAGGGGTACGGGTGCGCCGGAGGGACGACGAGGGGCCCCGCACTCGGGTGAGTGCGGGGCCCCTCGTCGGGTGTGCGGCGGGGTCAGTCGTTGGGGACGACCGGGTAGCGGGGGGTGCCCTCCTCCATCTGGCGGAGGGCGTCCTTGCGGTCCCGCTTGGAGAGCTTGTCGATGTACAGGAAGCCGTACAGGTGGTCCGTCTCGTGCTGGAGGCAGCGGGCGAAGTAGCCGGTGCCGCGGACCTTGATGTCGTTGCCGTGCAGGTCCTTGCCGTGGACCTCGGCGAAGTCGGGGCGGGCCAGCTCGGCGTAGGCGGTGGGGACCGACAGGCAGCCCTCGTTGCCGTCGTCGAGGTGGCGGCGGTCGGCCGGGAGCTCCTGGAGCACCGGGTTGACCACGTGGCCGGTGTGGCGGACGCCCTCGTCGTCGGGGCAGTCGTACACGAAGACCTTGAGGCCGACGCCGATCTGGTTGGCGGCGAGGCCGACGCCCTCGGCCGTCTTCTGGCTGGCGAACATGTCGTCGACGAGGGCGGCCAGTTCGGGGCCGAAGTCGGTCACGTCCGCGCACTCGTGGTGCAGCACCGGATTGCCGACCACCGTGATCGGGCGGGAGGTGCCCCGCTCGCGGTGGGCGAGCTCGCGGGCCTCGCAGTCCTCCGTGTCCACGATGTAGCCGTCGTCGTCCAGGGCGTAGCCCGTGAAGATCTGCTCGCCCGTCTCCTGCTGCGCCATGTGCCGCCGCGCCTTCCTGAAAACCCGAAATTCCGTCGGGGACAGCCTACGGGCCCCGGGCCTGGGCCTCAGCAGACCTCTTCGAGATCCCGCCATTCGCGGCTGTCGGGGCTGTCGGCGACCCAGCCGTCGAGGAGGCCGCGCACCAGGTCCGGCGGGGCGGCGATGCCGCACTCCCGCTCGGGCACCCACAGCTCGCCGGGCGAGCGGTGGCCGAGCGGTCCGGGGTGGCCGGGCTCGCTGTGGTCGTGCGGGTCGACGTGGTCGCCCTCGCCCTCGGCGCTGGGCATGGTCGACTCCGAGCAGGCCCGGCACAGCAGCCGTACCGACGACGACCAGTCCTCGGCGGCGAAGCCCGCCTCGGAGGCGAGCTGCTCCAGGGCGTCCCGGTCGGCCTCGGTGGCGGCCTCCAGGAGGACGACCCAGGTGGGGACGGGGGACGGCGCCCACAGCTCGATCTCGTCGAAGACCGGGTAGGAGGGTCCGGCGCTGGTGGTCCGCTCGCCGTTGGGCACGCCGTCGTGGAGGACGACCTCGCCCCAGCGGCGCCCGGAGGACGGCAGCGGGATGGAGAGGAGCTCGATGCGGGCCGGGTCGAGCCGGCGGCCCCACACCACCTCGGCCTCGCCCTCCGGCGACAGCCGCACGGCGGCGCTGCCCAGCTCCATCCCGACGGGCTCGCCGGTCGCGGAGGAGGCCCCGGGGACCTTGAGGCCGTACGCCTGCCAGGCGCGGCGGGCCAGCGGCCAGTCCTGGAGGGCGGTGGCGGCGATGCCGACGTTCCACCAGTCGGGGGCGCCGGTCTCCTTGTCGAGCAGGGCCACGGCCCGCAGCCCGGCGGCCCGCGCCTGCTCCCAGTCGTGCCGGAACTTGTGCAGCAGCGCCAGGTTGAACCAGGACTCGGAGAGCCAGGGCTCCAGATCGGCCGCCCGGGTGAGCAGCGCGCCCGCGTCCTCGTACCGGCCGTCGCCGATCAGCGTGAACGCGCGGTCGGTGGCCTGCCGCCACGAGGCGGAGGGCCGGTGCCGTACCTTCCCGAAGATCCTCACGATTCCCGCCTGCCGGTCGCTTCACCTTCTTGTTCGCATCCAACCATGCCGGGTCGGACGCGCGCTCATTACCCATGGGTTACCCCGTGGGGACGGAGGTCACCCCCGGGGTGCCGCCCCGGGCCAGGACCCGGGCCAGACCGGCCACGACCTCGGGGTGGTAGTCCCGGGCGGTGCCGAGGCGGAGCCGCTCCAGGGCCTCCAGGGCGGCGGCCCCGTCCTCGCCCGCGAGGTCGTCGTAGGCGTTCACGGCGCGGACGATGCGGGCCGCGAGCGGCTGGTCGCGGTACGGATCGGCCTGCCGCTCGACGACCAGGGCGACGGCCGGCGGGACGCCGGTCATCCGCACCACCTCGCCGCCGAGCAGGGCGATCCGGCGCTGCTCCTCGGCCGGGAGGAGGGCGGTGGCGCCGCCCGCGACCGGGTCGACGAGGGAGAGCTGTCCGATGTCGTGCATGAGCGCCGCGTACTCCAGGACGGTCAGGTCGGTGCCGCCGAGGCCCAGCTCGCGGCCGACGGCGGTGGCGAGCGCGGCGACCCGGCGGGCGTGGCCGGGCGGGGTGCAGCCGGCGATCTCGGTGGCGCGGGCGAGGGAGGCGATGGTCTGCCGGCCGACGGTGCGGACGGCGGCGTACCGGCGCAGCGAGATCTGGGCGAGGAGGACCGGCACGGCGAGCACCGGGAGGGTCCACAGACCGGCGGTGGCCACGCCGAGGGCCATGACGACGCCGGTGGCGCAGACGGCGGAGCCGATGCCGAGCAGGCCGCGCAGTTCCTCGCGGAGCAGCGGCCCGTACGGGTAGGAGGTGCGGGCGCGCAGCAGCAGGGCGGCAAGGACGGCGTCGCAGAGGGCGGTGAGGACGAGGACGAGCAGCAGGACCAGGACGTAGGGGGCGCCGGGGCCGAGGCGGGCGAGGAGGGCGCCGGAGTCGTGCAGCGGCTGGGCGCAGAGGGCGGCGAAGCCGATGGTGAGGATCCGGCGGGCGAGGTGGTCGCGGCCGGGCCCGCGGCCTCGGGCGATGTGCGGGACGATCCCGGCGAGGCCGGCGGCGACGGTGACGGCGACGGTCTGGAGGGCGCCGTGGGAGGTGGCGGTGGCGGCGTCGCCGAGGAGGGCGTAGCCGAGGGCCGCGGCGGCGGCCAGCGGGGCGGCCTCGCGGTCGTACGGGGCGGGCGGCCCGGGGTCGGGGTGGGGGGCGGTGCGGGCCAGGGTGCCGACGGCGACGAGGAGGCCGAAGGCGAGGGCGGCGCCGGGGGCGGCGAGGCCGTGGCGGAGCGTGGCGGCGAAGGCGGCCAGGGTGAGGAGGAGGGCGGCGGCGTGGACGGCTCCGGCGGTGACCGCCCCGGGCCTCACGCGGGCTCCCGGGGCTGGGCGGGGAGGGGGTCGCGCGGGGCGGGGAACCGGCCGTCGGGGCCGTCGGCGGTGACGGCGGTCCGCCAGCCGTGCCGGTCGAGGGCGCGGACCAGGGCGCGGACCATACGGGGGTCGAACTGGCTGCCCGCGCACCGCTCCAGTTCGGCGACGGCGGTGGCGACGGGCCGGGCGCGGCTGTAGGAGCGGGTGGAGGTCATGGCGTCGAAGGCGTCGGCGACGGCGACGACGCGGGCGCATTCGGGGATCTCCTCGCCGCGCAGCCCGTAGGGGTAGCCGCTGCCGTCGATCCGCTCGTGGTGGTGGAGGACGGCGTCGCGGGCCTCGCCGAGGAAGCCGATGCCGCGGACCATCTCGTGGCCGTACTCGGGGTGGAGTTCGATGGTGCGGCGTTCCTCGGGGGTGAGGGGGCCGTCCTTGCGCAGCACCCGGGTGGGGACGCCCAGCTTGCCGACGTCGTGGAGGATGCCGGCGAAGCGGACGGTGTCGAGCCGGTCGCCGTCCATGCCGAGCTCACGGGCGATCAGGACGGAGGCGTGGCCGACGCGTTCGCTGTGGCCGCGGGTGTAGCTGTCCTTGATGTCGACGGCCTGGACGAGGGCCCGGATGGTGGCCTGGTGGGCGGCCCGCTCGTGGTGGTACTGGGCGAAGACCCAGCAGGAGAGGTACATGGGCAGCAGGACGAGGAGGGCGGCGGCGGGGCCGTGCGGGCCGCGCCAGAGGACGGCGAGGACGAGTCCGGCGAGGCCGTGGACGAGGTGCGGGGGGAGCGCGCGGCCGAGGCGGGCGGCCAGGGCGGCGCGGGTGGGGGGTCCTTCGGCGGCGGCCCGGACACCGGCGTCGAGGGCGGTGAGGACGAGGCAGAGGACGAGGGCGGCGGCGAGCGCGGGCGGGAGCGCGGCGGGCAGGGCGGGGCCGTCGCCGTCGAGGGCGGCGGGGGCGTGCAGGGCGCCGGCGGTGTGGGCGGCGGCCCAGGTGGCGAGGGCGGTGGAGGCGGTGCGCCAGACGCGGCGCCAGGCGGCGGGGGAGGCGTCGGCGCGGGCGAGGAGGCCGCCGGGGAGGGCGGCGAGCGCGGCGGCGGCCGGGGGCAGCAGCAGGGCGGCGGCGAGGAGGACGGGGAAGAAGGAGCCGGTGCCGAGGGGGGCGGGGCGGCGGAGGGCGCGGCCGAGCAGCGGGCAGCGGGCGGGCAGCTCGCAGAGCGCGTACAGGGCGGCGAGGAGCAGGGTGGTCGCCCGGGGGAGGGTGGGCGACGGGGGGAGGAGCGCGGGCAGGGCGCACGCTCCGGCGCCGAGGGCGGCGCAGACGATGGACGCGCGGGCCGTTCGCGTCAGGGGCTTCGCGACCGTCACGCGGTCACGCTAGCGAGGACGGCGGCTCCGGAGGCCGGGCCGCCGTCGGTTCCTCCCATCGGGTGATGCGGGCGGACGGGTGCGCGGCGGGCGTCTCGCACGCCCGTGCGTTCGCGCCCGCGGGCTCACTCCTGGGTGGCGGGTTCCTGCGGCACGGGGGCGGCGGCGGGCTCCCCGGCGGCCGGGTCCTGCTCGGGCACCAGGTGCCCGGCCCTGATCAGGTCGATCCGTCCCATCACCTTGGCCCGCAGGTCGGTGGGGACCTCGTCACTGCCGCAGCAGCGCTTGACGAGCTTCTTCACCGCCTGCTCCAGGCCGTACTTCTCCAGGCACGGGGAGCACTCCTCGAAGTGCACCTCGAACTTGGTGCATTCGCCGTCGGGCATCTCTCTGTCGAGGAACTCGTAGAGATGGTCCAGGACTTCCGAGCAGTCCGTCTCGTGCGGGTCTCCGCAGCTCATGAGTCCGCGCCTTTCAGATCCTTGGACGACTCCCCGGCTCCCGCGGGGACCAGCCCGCGGTCGCGCGCGTAGTCCTCGAGCATGCCGCGGAGCTGGCGGCGGCCCCGGTGGAGCCGGGACATCACCGTACCGATGGGTGTCCCCATGATGTCCGCGATCTCCTTGTAGGCAAAGCCCTCGACGTCGGCGAGGTAGACCGCGATGCGGAACTCCTCGGGGATCGCCTGGAGCGCCGACTTCACGTCGGAGTCGGGGAGGTGGTCGAGGGCCTGCGACTCGGCGGAGCGCAGTCCGGTCGACATGTGCGACTCGGCGCGGGCGAGCTGCCAGTCCTCGATCTCCTCGGCGGCGCTGCGCTGGGGCTCGCGCTGCTTCTTGCGGTACGAGTTGATGAAGGTGTTGGTGAGGATGCGGTACAGCCACGCCTTGAGGTTGGTGCCCTCGCGGAACTGGTGGAAGGAGCCGTACGCCTTCGCGTAGGTCTCCTGCACCAGGTCCTCGGCGTCCGCCGGGTTGCGGGTCATCCGCAGGGCGGCCGAGTACATCTGGTCGAGGAAGCCGAGGGCGTCCCGCTCGAAGCGCGCGTTGCGCTCGTCGGTCGTCTCCTCGGGGCCCTCGTCGGTCCCCGTGTCGGTACCGGTGACGGGACCCACCTCCTCCAGCGCGGTGACGAGCCCGGGTCCGGACCCGCTCGTTTCGGAGGATAGACGAGGAACGGCTCCGCCCGCCGCCCGAATCGGGGCGCCCTTGGGGGCGGGCAGCACGGTCCAGTCCAGCTCCGCGGACCGCGCCCGCGCGGGGCAGATGGTCGATCCCATGCGGCGTACTCCCTCTCTCGCGTCTCACACCGACGCCCACGACAACAGCGGTCGCGCGTCCGGCATTCCCGGTGGCGGCGGGGAGCTCAGCCGAGGCCGTCGAGCCAGTCGCCGACCGCGCCGGAGAGCAGCGCGCGTGCCTCCTCCGGGCCGAGGGGCGCCCGCTTGGGGAGGGCGAGGCCGTGGTCGGCGTCCGGTACCTCGACCAGCCGGTACGGGCCCGCCGGGAACTCCCCGGGCCGGCCGAAGGGGTCGTTGCCGCCCTGGACGACGAGGGTGGGCAGGCCGGTGGAGAGCAGTTCCTCCGCGCGGCTCCGTTCGGGCCGGCCCGGCGGGTGCAGCGGGAAGGAGAGGGCGAGGACGGCGGTGGCGCCGAGTGCGGCGGCGGTGCGGCAGGCGACCCGGGCGCCGGCGCTGCGGCCGCCCGCGACCACCGGGAGGCCGGGCGCCGCGAGCGCGGGCCACAGGCCGCGCCAGCCGGTGTCGAGGGTCCCGGGGGCGGGCGCGACCTTCTTGCCGGCGACCCGCCAGGGCTGCTCGACCAGGGCGACGGTGGTGCCCCGGGCGGGCAGGGCGGCGGCGAGGGCGGCCAGGTCGCGGGCCTCGATGCCGCCGCCGGCGCCGTGCCCGAGGGCGAGGACGCGGCGGGGCCGGTCGGCGGGGTGCCAGGTGATGCGCGCTTCACCGGCGTCGGTGGGGACGGTCTCGGTCTTCGTCACGTCCCCATCCTGCCGCGCGGACGGGCCCGGACCGGTACGGCGTGCTGCGCCCCGCCGTGCCGGTCCGGGCCGGTCGGCTCAGAACAGCGTGCCGAGTTCCGGGCCGTCGAGTTCGTCGAGGAGTTCGGGGCCGTTGTTGCGGACGCTGCTGACGGCGGTGGAGACCGGGTAGGCCCGCATCAGGCCCTCCGGGGGCGGGGCGAGCAGGGCGCGCAGTTCGTCGGTGCCGGTGGTGGCCGGGTCGAGCCAGGGGTCCCAGCGGTCGGGGGTGAGCATCAGCGGCATCCGGGGGTGGATCTCGGCGAGCGAGCCGGGGCCCTCGGCGGGCGCGACGCCGAGCGGGCCGGTCTCCGCCTCGGTGGTGATCACCGAGCAGGTCGCCCACCAGGCGTCCGGGTGCTCGGGCGGCAGGGTGGCGTCCCGCCAGAACTCGTACAGCCCGGCCATGGCGAAGACCGAGCCGTCGGCCGGGGTCACGAAGTAGGGCTGCTTGCGGGGCCGCTTCTTCTTCCCCTCGACCTCCAGGTCGCGCTCGGCGGCGCCGGTCACCCACTCGTAGTAGCCGTCGGCGGGGACGATGCAGCGACGGGACTGGAAGGCCCTCTTGAAGGAGGGCTTCTCGTGCAGGGTCTCGGAGCGCGCGTTGATCATCCGGGCCGCGCCGTCCGGGTTCTTCGACCAGGAGGGGACCAGTCCCCACCGCAGGGTCCGCAGCTGGCGAACCGGGCGGGGCGATTCCGCGTCTTTCAGGGGGCGCTCCAGCACCACGTGGACCCGTTTGGTCGGGGCCACGTTCCAGTCCTGGTCCAGGGCCTCCTCGGGCTCCCACCGTTCCACCCCGAAGAGCTCCGCCAGTTCCTCGGGCTTCCTGCTGGCCGCAAAACGTCCGCACATACGTGCCACACTGCCACGATTCCCGAGACCGAGAGGAGCGGACCGGAGGATGGACCTCTTCGACCCGCAGGCCGCCCCCGCCGAGTGGCTGGTGATCGCCACCGGCGTGGCCGCCCTCGCCGTCACCGTGCCGCGCCGGATCTGGCTGCTCGCCCGGAACGCCGTCACCATCGCCCACGAGGGCGGCCACGCCCTGGTCGCGGTCGTCTCCGGCCGCCGTCTGGAGGCCGTCCGGCTCCACTCGGACACCAGCGGCCTCACCGTCACCCGGGGCCGCCCGACCGGTCTCGGCATGGTCCTCACCGCCGCCGCCGGCTATCCGGCGGCCCCGCTGCTCGGCCTCGGCGGGGCGGCCCTGCTGGGCGCCGGGCGGGTCACGGTGCTGCTGTGGCTGGCGACGGCGCTGCTGCTCGCCCTCCTGGTGATGGTGCGCAACGCGTACGGGGTCCTCACCGTCCTGCTCACCGGCGCCCTCTTCGTCCTGGTGTCCTGGCTGGGCGCCCCCGAGGTGCGGGCGGCCTTCGCCTACGCGGTGGTGTGGTTCCTGCTGATCGGCGGGGTCCGGCCGGCCTTCGAGCTCCAGGCGAAGCGGCGCCGCGGCGGGGCCCCGGACTCGGACGCCGACCAGCTCTCCCGGCTCACCCACGTGCCCGCCGGGGTGTGGCTGGCCTTCTTCCACACGGTGTCCCTCTGCTGCCTGATCGGCGGCGGCCGCTGGCTCCTGGGCTTCTGACGCCCCCGTACAGTGAGGACATGACCGCAGCCTCCCCCGCGCACTCCGGACCCTCCGCCGATCCCGACCTCTGGCCCGCCCCGTACGCGGCCGGGCCGGTCGACGCGACCGTGACCGTGCCCGGTTCGAAGTCGGTCACCAACCGGGCCCTGGTGCTCGCCGCGCTGGCCGCCGAGCCGGGCTGGGTGCGCCGCCCGCTCCGCTCCCGCGACACCCTCCTGATGGCCGAGGGGCTGCGGGTCCTGGGCACCGCCGTCGAGGAGGGCGTCGGCCCGGACGGCACCGGCGAGGCGTGGCGGATCGTCCCGGCCCCGCTGCGCGGCCCGGCCGCCGTGGACGTGGGCAACGCGGGCACGGTCATGCGCTTCCTGCCGCCGGTCGCCGCGCTGGCCGACGGCCCGGTCCGCTTCGACGGCGACCCCCGCTCCCACGAGCGCCCGCTGCACGGGGTGATCGACGCGCTGCGCGCGCTCGGCGCCCGGATCGACGACGGGGGGCGCGGCGCGCTCCCGCTGACCGTGCACGGCGGGGGCGGTCTGGAGGGCGGGACGGTCGAGATCGACGCCTCCTCGTCCTCCCAGTTCGTCAGCGCGCTGCTGCTCTCCGGCGCCCGCTTCAACCAGGGCGTCGAGGTGCGGCACGTGGGCGGCCGGCTGCCGTCGATGCCGCACATCCGGATGACGGTGGACATGCTGCGGGCGGTGGGCGCGCAGGTGGACGAGCCGGAGCACGGCGGCGAGCCGGACGTGTGGCGGGTGGCCCCGTCGGCGCTGCGCGGCCGGGACCTGGTGGTCGAGCCGGACCTGTCGAACGCGCAGCCGTTCCTGGCGGCGGCGCTGGTCACCGGCGGCCGGGTGACGATCCCGGACTGGCCGGCCCGCACCACCCAGCCGGGTGACGAGCTGCGCCGGATCTTCACCGAGATGGGCGGCGCCTGCGAGCTGACCGACGCGGGCCTGACCTTCACCGGCACCGGCCGGATCCACGGCATCGACGTGGACCTCGGCGAGGTCGGCGAGCTGACCCCGGGCATCGCGGCGGTCGCGGCCCTCGCGGACTCCCCCTCGACCCTGCGCGGGGTGGCCCACCTGCGGCTGCACGAGACCGACCGGCTGGCGGCGCTGACCGCCGAGATCAACGGCCTGGGCGGCGACGTCACCGAGACGGCGGACGGGCTGCTGATCCGCCCGCGCCCGCTGCGCGGCGGGGTGTTCCGCACGTACCACGACCACCGGATGGCGACCGCGGGCGCGATCCTCGGCCTGGCCGTGAAGGACGTGGAGATCGAGGACGTGGCGACGACGGCCAAGACCTTGCCGGACTTCCCCGGGATGTGGACCGAAATGCTCGGGGTCTGAACCATGCGGCGCTACGGCAAGCACACCGACGAGGACGACATCCGCCAGCGGCCCAACCGCAAGGGCACCCGGCCGCGGACCAGCATCCGGCCCAAGCACGAGGACGCCGTCGAGGGCATGGTCCTGACCGTGGACCGGGGCCGGCTGACCTGTCTGGTCGAGGACCGGCCCGTGATCGCGATGAAGGCGCGCGAGCTGGGCCGCAAGGCGGCCGTGGTCGGCGACCGGGTCTCCCTGGTGGGCGACCTCTCCGGCGAGAAGGACACCCTGGCCCGGATCGTGCGGATCGGGGAGCGGGAGTCGGTGCTGCGGCGCACGGCCGACGACGACGACCCGTACGAGCGGGTGGTCGTGGCCAACGCGGACCAGCTCGCCATCGTCACCGCGCTGGCCGACCCCGAGCCGCGGCCCCGGCTGATCGACCGCTGCCTGGTGGCGGCGTACGACGGCGGTCTGGAGCCCTTCCTGGTGCTGACCAAGTCGGACCTGGCCCCGCCGGAGAAGCTGCTGGAGCTCTACGGCGACCTGGACATCCCGCACGTGGTGGTGAACCGCGAGGAGCTGTACGACGGCGGGGCGGCGGACCGGGTGCGGGAGTACCTGGACGGCCGGGTGACGGCCTTCGTGGGGCACTCCGGCGTCGGCAAGACGACGCTGGTGAACGCGCTGGTGCCGGAGGAGAAGCGGCGGATCACCGGGCACGTGAACGCGGTGACCGGGCGCGGCCGGCACACCACCACCTCGGCGCTGGCGCTGCCGCTGGACAAGGTGGACGGCTGGGTGATCGACACCCCGGGCGTGCGCTCCTTCGGTCTGCACCACGTCGATCCGTCCCGGGTCATCCACGCCTTCCCGGACCTGGAGCCGGGCACCGAGAACTGCCCCCGCGCGTGCGGCCACGCCGAGCCGGAGTGCGCGCTGGACGCCTGGGTGGCCGAGGGCCACGCCGATCCGGCGCGGCTGTACTCGCTGCGCCGGCTGCTCTCCACCCGGGAGCGCCGCGAGGGCGACTGAGCCGCCGCGGGTTTACGCCGCCACCCAGACCGGTAAGGACATAAGCGCACAAGTGCGCATGATCAGACCGGGTGGGAGGCGGGGACGATGGCGTGGCTCCTGGTGGTGGTCGCGGGACTCCTGGAGACGGGGTTCGCGGTCTGCCTGAAGCTCTCGCACGGGTTCACCCGGCTCTGGCCGACGATCGCCTTCGCCTGCTTCGCCCTGGGCAGCTTCGGGCTGCTGACGCTCGCCCTGAAGAAACTGGACGTGGGTCCGGCGTACGCGGTGTGGACCGGGATCGGGGCGGCCGGCACCGCGATCTACGGCATGGTCTTCCTCGGCGACCTGGTCTCCACGCTGAAGATCGTCTCGATCAGCTTCGTCATCGTGGGGGTCATCGGCCTCCAGCTGTCCGGCTCCGCGCACTGACCCCCGGGCGGCAGCGCGGGCGCCACGACGTGGCTGAGGGCGAGCCGCAGCGCCAGCTCGCAGCCGGCCGCCCACCGCTCCCCCGCGCACCACGCGGCGGCCGCGAGGAGCTCCCCCGGCGCCGGCGGCCCGCCGTCGGCCCTGCGCTGCGCGGGTACGGGGGCGGGCCGGGCGCCCGGCCGGGCGGCACGGGGCCGGGGCATCCCCTCGGTCCAGGCACCGGTGAGCAGCGCGCGCAGCAGCGGCCGGTCGCCGGCCCGGACCACGGTCCATTCGGCGACGGCGGCGAGGGAGGCGGGCGCCTCGCGGGCGGCGAGCAGCCGGCGCACCCCGTCGAGGTAGGCGTCGGCCTCGCGGCGGACGAGGGCGCGGGCGAGCCCCTCCTTGCTGCCGAACTCGTTGTAGAGCGTCTGCCGGGAGACCCGGGCCGCGGCGGCCAGGTCGGCCATCCGCACGGCGGACCAGGGGTGCCGGGCCAGCGCGGCGAGGGCGGCGTCGAGAAGGGCGTCGCGGGCGGTCGGCACGGGCGCCTCCGGACCGGTTCGGTGGGTCGTCCAGCGTCGGCAGCGCGTCCCCTCCTGTCAAGGAGCGCCACCGGGGCGGCGGGCGGGCTTCGGGTGCCGTCCACGGACGGTTCACCGGGCGCCTCCCGGGCGGGGATAGCATGCCCGGCATGGCCGATTACCACGATGACCTGCGCCTTGCCCACGCCCTGGCGGACACCGCCGACGCGGCCACGATGGCCCGCTTCCAGGCGCTCGACCTGAAGGTCGAGACGAAGCCGGACATGACCCCGGTGAGCGAGGCGGACCGGGCCGCCGAGGAGCTGATCCGCGCCGGGCTCCAGGAGGCCCGCCCCGGGGACGCGATCCTGGGCGAGGAGTACGGGGTGGAGGGCTCGGGCCCGCGCCGCTGGGTGGTCGACCCGATCGACGGCACCAAGAACTACGTGCGCGGGGTGCCGGTGTGGGCGACCCTGATCGCGCTGATGGAGGAGGGCGAGTCCGGCTTCCAGCCGGTGGTCGGCGTGGTGTCGGCGCCGGCGCTGGGCCGCCGCTGGTGGGCGGCGAAGGGCCTGGGCGCCTTCACCGGCGCGGGGCTCGCCGAGGGGCGGCGGATCGGGGTGTCGCAGGTGGCGTCGCTGGCCGACGCCTCGTTCGCGTACTCCTCGCTGAGCGGCTGGGAGGAGCGGGGGCGGCTGGACGCCTTCCTCGACCTCACGCGCGCGTGCTGGCGGACCCGGGCGTACGGCGACTTCTGGCCGTACATGATGGTCGCGGAGGGGTCGGTGGACCTGTGCGCCGAGCCGGAGCTGTCGCTGTGGGACATGGCGGCGGTCGCGGTCGTGGTGCAGGAGGCGGGCGGGTCGTACACCGGTCTGGACGGGCTCCCCGGCCCGCACAGCGGGAACGCGGCGGCCTCCAACGGCCTGCTGCACGAGGAGCTGCTGAGCCGTCTGGGGGGCGGGGGCACTCCGGCCGGCTGACCGCCCCCCGGTACGCCCCGGGGGCGCTTCGCGCGCCCCCTTGTCGGCCCCCTCCCCCGGTGCGACTCTGGGAGCCCCCCACTTGTGCATTTGTGAACCGCCCTGGTGGGGCGGTTCGCGAGGAGGTGGCCCCACCCATGCTCGTCCGCGACGCCATGAGCACGGTGATCCTCACCGTCGGCCCCGACCACACCCTCCGGCAGACCGCCCGGCTGATGTCCGTCCGCCGGGTCGGCGCGGCCGTCGTCCTCGACGGCGACTCCGGGCTCGGCATCATCACCGAACGCGACGTCCTCACCTCGCTGGGCCGGGGCGAGGACCCCGACCGGGAGACGGCCGGCTCCCACACCACCCACGAGGTGGTCTTCGCCGCGCCCGGCTGGACCCTGGAGGAGGCGGCCGGGGCGATGACCCGGGGCGGCTTCCGCCATCTGGTCGTCCTGGACGGCCTCGGGCCGGTCGGCATGGTCTCGGTCCGCGACATCATCCGCTGCTGGCTGCCGGCCCGGAGCGCGGCGGGGTGAGCCCCGGGGGCGGCAGGCGGGCGGGGGCGGCAGCGGAAGGGGCCGGGCCCCGGCGCGGCGGTCGTCCCGTCCGCGCCGGAGGCCCGGCCCGCTCCCGTCCGGCGGGCGTCCGGCCGGCCGCGGAGGGCCTGGGACCGCGGCCCGCGGCCGCCCGCCGAAGACTTCCCCCACCCAGGACCCTACACTGGACTCCATCCAGATCAAGATAGAGCCTGGATCAAGATCAATCCCAGGTCAAGACACCATCCAGGTCGACACCCCTTCGGGACCGGGGCGGCCCGCTGTTAGGCTGGACCCATGAGCGACCTGCTGGAACGACTGCGCGGACGCGGCTGGCGGATGACCGCCCAGCGCCGCGTCGTCGCCGAGGTCCTCGACGGCGACCACGTCCACCTCACCGCCGACGAGGTGCACGCCCGCGCCGTCGAGCGCCTGCCCGAGATCTCCCGGGCGACCGTCTACAACACGCTGGGCGAGATGGTGACGCTCGGCGAGGTCCTCGAAGTCGCCACCGACGGTCGCGCCAAGCGCTACGACCCCAACGCCCACCGGCCGCACCAGCACCTGGTCTGCGCCGGCTGCGGCGCGATCCGGGACGTGCGCCCGGCGGGCGACCCGCTGCGGGACCTGCCGGTCTCCGAGCGCTTCGGCTTCACCGTCTCGAACGTCGAGGTCACCTACCGGGGCCTCTGCCCGAACTGCGCCACGGCCGCCTGACCCGGCCCCCGCGACCCGAGGCGCCTCCCATGAGGGGGGCGCCTTCTTCGTGCCCGAGAGAGGCGGGCTTCACCCTTCCCGTCCGGAAATCCGGACCCCGGGAACGCCGAAGGCCCGGACCGTCCTGAGACGATCCGGGCCTTCGTGCTACTGAGTAGCGGGGACAGGATTTGAACCTGCGACCTCTGGGTTATGAGCCCAGCGAGCTACCGAGCTGCTCCACCCCGCGTCGGTGAACACCACCTTACGGGACTCCCGTGACAGGAGCAAATCCTTCTGACGCGGTCCTACGCGGTGAGCTCCTGGTGCAGCGCCTCGCTGAGCCGCGCGGCCCGCTCGGCGACCTCGGCCGGGCCCAGCTCGACCGCGCGGGCGCACCAGTGGCGGCCCTCGGTCAGCTCGCCCCGGCGGGCGGCCAGCAGGGCGAGCCGGAGCGCGGCCCGGCCGTGCCCGGCGCGGGCGGCCCGGGTCCACCACAGGGCGGCCTCCCGCTCGCTGCCCTCGCGGGCCAGCAGCAGGCCCAGGTTGAAGGCGCCGTTGCGGCTGCCCGCCTCGGCGGCCTCCCGGTACCAGCGGGCCGCCTCGGCGAGGTCGCCCCGGTCGGCGGCGAGCATGCCGACCCGGACCTGGGCGCGCCGGTGGCCCTGCTCGGCGGCCCGCTCGTACCACTCCTCGCACTCGGTCTTCTCGTCGACGGGCGCGCCGAGGACCACCGGGCCGGGGTCGGGGCGGCGGGCGTCGAGGACGGTGGCGAGCCGGAAGGCGGCCTCGGCGCTGCCGCCGCCGGCCGCGCAGCGCAGGTGCCGCTCGGCGGTCCGCTCGTCGCCGTCGCGCAGGGCGGCGATGCCGACCTGGAGGGCGGCCTCGGTGTGCCCGGCGGCGGCGGCCCGCTCGTACCAGGCGAGCGCGGCCCGGTCCTCGTCCCGGCCGGCGTGCAGGATGCCGAGGTTGAAGGCGGCGTCCACGCTGCCGGCCTCGGCGGCCTTGGAGAACCACGGCTCTGCGCCGCCCGCGTCGCCCGCCTGGAGCAGGAGGACGGCGAGCGCGTTGGCGGCCTCGCGGTGGCCCGCGTAGGCGGCGCGGCGGTACCACTGCTCGGCCTGCGGCAGACGGTCCTGGGCGGCGCAGAGCAGCCCGAGGTTGTACGCGCCGTTCACGTCTCCGGCGTCCATGGCGGCGCGGTACCACCGCTCGGCGGTCTGCTGCTCGCCCCGGGCGGCGTGCAGCGCGCCGAGCGCGTTGGCGGCGTTGCCGTCGCCGTCCTGGGCGGCCCGCAGCCACCAGACGGCGGCGCTCTCCTCGTCCCCGGCGTCGCGCAGCAGGAAGCCGAGGGCGCAGGCGGCCTTGGCCTCGCCCTCCTTGGCGGAGCTGAGGTACCAGCGCCCGGCCTCCTTGAGCTCGCCGCGCTGCTCCAGGATCGCGCCGAGGTGGAGGGCGGCCTTCCGGTGGCCCCGGGCGGCGGCCTGCCGGAACCACTGCTCGGCCTCCCGCAGCGGTGCGGCGGCGTCCCCGGCGGGGGCGGCCTCGCGGTGCGCCCGCTCCGGGGCGGCGTCGCGCGCCAGGGGGTCGGCGGCGCTGAGCCGGCCGGCGGTGTCGTAGGCGCGGCCGGGGCGGCCCGGGGTGACGGGGCCGTAGGCGTGCGGGCCGCGGAGGGTCTCGGTGGCGCGCCGCTCCAGGGCCAGGGCGAGCCGGTAGGCGGCCTCGCGGTGGCCCTGCTCGGCGGCGGCGCGCAGCCACCGCTCGGCGCCGACGTCGCTGCGGTGCTCCAGGAGGTCGGCGAGGGCGTACGCGCCCAGGGCGTGGCCCTGCTCGGCGGCCTGGCGGAGCCAGTACTCGGCGGCGGGCTCGTCGCCGCGCTCGCGGTGGTGGCGGCCCAGGGCGTGCGCGGCGGGGGCGGAGCCCGCGACGGCGGCGACCCGCCACCAGCCGGCCGCCTCGTCGGGGTAGCCGCGCTGGTGGAGCAGGACGCCGAGGTTGTTGGCGGCGGCGCGGTCGCCCTCGGCGGTGGCGCCGCGCAGGAAGGTCTCGGCGCCGTCGAGGTCGCCGCGGCGCAGCAGGAGGGCGCCGAGGGCGCTCATGGCGGCGACGTCGCCGCGCTCGGCGGCCCTGCGGTGGCGGCCCTCGGCCTCGGCCTCGGTCTCGGCCTCGGTCTCCGGTACGGCGCCGGGGTCGATCCCGGTCCCGGCGGTGGTCTCGTCGAGTCCGTCAACGGCGCTGCCGGCCTTGACGGCCTCGATGATCTCGTCCGCGGCACTTCTGGCGTGCCGCTGCACAAACCGCCCTGTCTCCAACAGAGTTGCCCTGTCCCCCATAAATACCATCGTCGCACCACCCGCAACCCGCGCACACCCGGTATACCGCAGCCCTTGAGGTCACCTCAGCGTTTTGTCGACATGCCCACAGAGAGACAAGTCAAACACGATCGGCCTCAACTCGCCTCTTCCGTACCGCCCTTCGGTGCTCCTAGTCGCCTCGACACGCGACGAGGGCCCGGATCCTTATGGATCCGAGCCCTCGTTCCCGTAGTAGCGGGGACAGGATTTGAACCTGCGACCTCTGGGTTATGAGCCCAGCGAGCTACCGAGCTGCTCCACCCCGCGTCGGTAACGTCACCGTATCACGACGCGGGGTGAACCTCGCAGGTCAGCTGCCGGAGCCGCCCTTCGCCGGGGTGCCCGCGCCGCCGCCCGAGCCCGAGGGCTGGATCTTGGCGCCGGCGTCGGCGGCCCGCTGGAGCGCCTTCTGGAGCTCGTCCTGGGCCTTGCCGTAGGCCGTCCAGTCCTGCTTCGCGAGCGCCGCCTCACCGTCGTCGTACGCCTTCTGGGCGTCCGCGATGGCCTTCTTCAGCTCCGCGTCGGCCGAGGCCGGCGGCTGGGGCTTGGTCGGCTGGTCGGTGCCGGGCGGGGTCGTCGGCGGGGTCGTGCCCTCCACCCCGAAGACCGCGTTGAGGGCGGCCGTCAGGTTGTTCTCGAACACCGTGGTGTCCTTGGTGGTGTCGCCGTCCGGCTGGTCGGCGTCCACGTACGACACCGCGACCTTCTTCAGGAGCGGGTAGAGCGCGTTCCGTCCCTGGGCGTAGACCGGCTCGACGTAGAGGAAGCCGCCGTCGAGCGGCACGGTCAGCAGGTTGCCGTACTGGATGTCCGAGTCGGCGCCCTTCATGTCGCGGACGAAGGTGGCCACGTCCGGCAGACCGTTGAGCTTGCTCTGCACCTGCGCCGGGCCCGGCACGTCCTCGGTGACCCTCAGCAGTCTCAGCCGGCCGTACTCCTTGCTGGTGGCGTCGGCGTCGACCGCCATGAAGCCGCCCAGGTTGGGCCGTCCGTTCGGCGTGAAGGTGGTGGTCAGCGAGAAGCGCTGCTCCGTGTCCCCGGGCATCTTCATGCTCAGGTAGTACGGCGGCACCGCGACGTTGTCCTTGTTGGTCGGGTCGTCCGGCACCTGCCAGGCGTCCGAGCCGCTGTAGAACTGCGCCGGGTCGGTGACGTGGTAGCGGGTCAGCAGCTCGCGCTGGACCTTGAACATGTCCTGCGGGTAGCGCAGGTGCTCCAGCAGGTCGCCCTTGACGTCGGACTTCGGCTTCACCGTGCCGGGGAAGGCCTTCATCCAGGTCTT
This sequence comes from Streptomyces termitum, assembly GCF_014650175.1. Taxonomy (GTDB): domain Bacteria; phylum Actinomycetota; class Actinomycetes; order Streptomycetales; family Streptomycetaceae; genus Streptomyces; species Streptomyces termitum. Next base: position 248,807 of record NZ_BMUL01000003.1, on the reverse strand, counting down.
GAGGACGGGGTCCTCGGTGTCCCACTGGTAGAGGGTCACCGTGCCGTCGTAGGCGTCGACGGTGGCCTTCACCGAGTTGCGGATGTAGTTGACCTGGTTCTGCTGGGCGACGACCGCGCGCTGCTGGTTGCCGACGGTCAGCGAGTCGGCCGTGGTGTCGCCGAGCGTGGTGCGCGAGGCGTACGGGTAGCCGTTGCTGGTCGTGTAGGCGTCGACGATCCACTGGATGCGGCCGCCGACGACCGCCGGGTAGGCGTCGCCGTCGATGGTCAGCCAGGGGGCGACGGCCTCGACGCGCTGCTTGGGCGTGCGGTTGTACAGGATCCGGGAGCCGTCGCCGATGGCTCCGGAGTACAGGATCTGCGGCTCGCTGAAGGCCACCGCGTAGGCGGCGCGGTTGAAGGCGTTCTCCAGGCTGACGCCGCTGTCGCCCTCGTAGCTGGTGGTCTTCTCGCCGTTCTCCTCGTAGTCCAGCTCCTTCTGGGGGCCGCCCACGATCGAGTACTGGTCGGTCTTCTCGCCGTAGTAGATCCGCTGCTCGTACGTGCCCAGCTCACCCGCGGTGGGCAGGCCGGACTCGGTGAAGACCGGGGAGCCGTTGGCGTCGGTCTGGGTGCCGCGGGCCATGATGGCGCCGTAGCCGTGGGTGTAGGTGAAGTGGTCGTTGATCCAGTTCCGCTTCGGGATGCCGCGGATGTTCAGCTCGCGCAGGCCGATGACGACGTCCTGGCCCTTGTAGCGGTCCACGTCGAGCGTGGTGGGGAACTGGTAGTACTTCCGCTTCTGCTCCAGCTGCTGGAACGTCGGCGAGACGATGCTCGGGTCGAGGATCCGGTAGCTGGCCGCCGAGTCGGCGTCGGCGCGGAGCTTGTCCTTCGCCTTGACCGTGGACTTGCCCGAGTAGTTCTCCAGCTTGGTGGCGTCGATCGCGTACGCCTTGCGGGTCGCGTCGATGTTCTTCTGGATGTACGGGGCTTCCTTGGCCTGCTCGTTCGGCTGGACCTGGAACTTCTGCACGATCGCCGGGTACAGCCCGCCGATCAGGACCGCCGACAGCACCATCAGGCCGAAGCCGATGACGGGCAGCTGCCAGGTGCGGCGCCACAGGGTGGCGAAGAAGAGCAGGGCGCAGATGACGGCGATGCAGAAGAGGATCGTCTTCGCCGGCAGGTAGGCGTTGGCGTCGACGAAGCGCAGGCCGGTCCAGTTGCCGGTGGCCTTGAAGTCGCTGGACTTCACCGCCAGGCCGTACCGGTCGAGCCAGTACGCCACGGCCTTGAGGGCCACGAAGACGCCGAGCAGCACCGACAGGTGGCCGGTGGCGGCGGCGGTGGCGCGGGCGCCGGGGCTGGTGACCCGCAGTCCGCCGTACAGGTAGTGGGTGACCGCGGCCGCGATCAGCGAGAGCACCACGGCGGCGAAGCCGAAGGCCAGCAGGAAGCGGTACCAGGGCAGGTCGAAGGCGTAGAAGGAGACGTCCTTGCCGAACTGGGCGTCCTTCTCGCCGAAGTCCACGCCGTTGACCCACATGAGCCAGGTGCGCCACTGCCCGGAGGCGGAGGCGCCGGAGATCAGGCCCACCAGGGCGGCGACCGCGAGCAGCACCCACTTCTTGAAGGGGGCGACGCCCATCCGGTACCGGTCGAGGCTCTGCTGCTCCAGCGACATCGCGCTGAGCGGCGGCCGCAGCCGGTACGCCAGCCAGATGTTCAGGCCGACGGCGAGGGCCATCAGCAGGCCGAAGACGGCGAACAGGCCGATCTTGGTCCACAGGGTGGTGGTGAACACGGACGAGTAGCGGACCGACCGGTACCAGAGCCAGTCCGTCCAGAACCCGGCGAACATCACGAACGCCATGGCCAGGACGGCCAGCACGCCCAGCGTCATCAGCAGGGTGCGGGCCCGCCGGGACGGCCGGCCGACTCTGATCCTTGGCCCGGACGGGCCTCCGCCACGGTCCGGCATCTGGAAAGCCAACGTGCGCCCCTCGGTGTCGATGCGTCGGAAAGCGGGCCTCGTGATCGTAGGACCCACAGATGCAACTTACCGACGCTTTACCTAGTTCCCGTCTCCGGGGGAAGAGGAGGCAGGATATTGGTCATGTCCAACGTTTCCCCCTCGGGCCCGCCGATGGCCTCCAGTCCCCTCACCCGCGCGGTGCTCGAGATCGACGAGTACGCCTCGGGTCTCGGCTGGGACCGTCCCGCCCGCCTCTTCGCCCTGGTCGACACCGCGCGGCTGCGCGCCCAGGCGCCCTCCCTGAAGCTCGGCGAGGACGCCACCGCCTACACCCCGATCGAGCAGGAGGAGATCCCGGCGGGCAAGCCGCTGGACGAGTTCCTCGGCACGATCGCCTGGCCGGACGCGGTCGCCGGCTGCGCCCTGACGGTGGAGCGGCTGATGCTGCCGCCGTCCGCCGAGGCCCAGGTCCCCAAGGACCTGAGCGGCGCCAGGCTGAACAAGTGGGTCGCCTCGCACCCGGACCGCCAGGAGGTCCGGATGACGGTGGCCGTGCTGCGGACCGGGGCCCGGGAGGCGGCGATCCGGCTGCGCGAGAAGGACTCGCCGACCGAGGTGCTGACCGGACCGGACCTGGTGCCGGGGCTCGCCGAGGCGCTGGCGGCGACCTTCGAGGGCTGAGCGGTACGGGGCGGGGCCGGTCCTTCTCGGGACCGGTTCAGCCCTTCGCGCAGCTCGGGAGGCCCGCCGTGTCGCCCTTGCGGAGCTTCTCCAGCGACTTCGTGGCGTCGTCGATGGTGTCCACCTTGATCAGGGTGAGCCCGTCGGGCGTGTCGGCGGCGGCGGAGGCGCAGTTGTCGGCGGGGGTGAGGAAGTAGGCGGCGCCCGCGTTCCGCGCGCCGACCAGCTTCATCTGGATGCCGCCGATCGGGCCGACCCGGCCCTCGTCGTCGATGGTGCCGGTGCCGGCGATGAACTTGCCGCCGGTGAGGCTCTCCGGGGTCAGCTTGTCGATGATCCCGAGCGCGAACATCAGGCCGGCGCTGGGCCCGCCGACGTCGGCCAGCTTGATGTCGATGGTGAACGGGAAGACGTGGTCGGTGCCGGCCTGGATGCCGACGATCGCCCGGTCGCCCTCCTCCGACTTCACGGTGGTGACGGTGACCTTCCGGGTGGTGGTGGGCTCCTTGCCCGCCTTCTCGGCGGCCTTCGCCTCCTCGGCCGGGACGATGGTGAACTCGACCTTCTGGCCCGGCTCGCGCTTGGTGACCTGCGCGGCGACGTCGGCGGGCTTCTCGACCGCCGTCCCGTCGACGGCCTTGACGACATCCCCGGCGTGGAGGACGCCCTCGGCCGGGGAGCCCTTCACCACGGAGGCGACGACGACCCGGCTGACGAAGGGGATGCCCAGCTCGTCGAGGGCGGCCACCTTGGCGCTCTCCTGCGACTGGCTGAACTCCTCGGCGTTCTCCTGGCTCGACTCCTCCTCCGTCTTCCCGTCCGGGTAGAGGGTGTCGTGCGGCACCACCACGTTGTCGTGGGTGAGCCAGCCGTAGACCGCCTCGACGGCGTTCATCTTGTAGTCCGCGCTGGTGACCCTGACCGTGGTCATGTTGAGGTGGCCGTCGGTCGGGTACGTCTTGCGGCCGGAGATCTGGAGCACCGGTTCGCCGCGCGCCTCGCCGAGCGTGTTGACCGTGGGTCCGGGGCTCATCTCCGAGTACGGCACCGGGATCAGGACGCCCGCGATCAGCAGGCAGATCAGGACCAGGGTGGAGGCGAGCATCGTCGCGGTGCGGCGTGGCATGGAACGACAGTACGGGACTCGCCTGTGCGCGCACCCCCGGGGCGGGCCACCGGAGGGGTCGGTCCGGGAGGTCCCGCGGGCGGCTCGCCGGGGACGGCCGGAACGGCGTCAGACGGTCGACGAGGCGGCGGGCGTCGCCGCGGCGGGTTCGGGCGCCGGGCGGAGCGGGGCGGCGGGCGGTGCGGTGGGCGGTACGGCGGAGTGGGCGCGCTCCATGGCGTCCCGGAAACGGGCGTAGCCGGCGAGCTCGGCCACGTCACCTATGGTCTTGTTCCTCTGGACCCAGCTTCCCCATATCGCCGCGCCGACGACTGCGAAAAGCGGAATCAGCAACCAGGCGAGCGCTGCCATCCCGACCTCCCATCCCCAGTGAGTTGATCAGCAGATCTATCATCTGTGGCTTCAACGCTCGCGGCTGGGGGGCGGTTACGCAAATCGGGCGGTCGGCTACCCCGTGTCGGCGCGCCTCCTTGCCCGGCCGAACGGACGACCGGAATCCCGCGGGGCCGGGCACGGACGGGGCCGACGGGCCCTTCGGGGCGGAGGCTCAGCAGGCCCCGACCCTCCCCCAGACTTCGTCCGGGGGGACCCCCAGCCTCGGGGCGGAAGCTCAGCAGGCCCCCACCCACTCCTCTGTGCCGTCCGAGAAGGTCTGGTGCTTCCAGATGGGGACCTCGTGCTTGAGGTCGTCGATCAGCTTCCGGCACGCCTCGAAGGCCTCGGCGCGGTGCGGGCAGGAGACGGCGACGACCACCGCGAGGTCCCCGACCCCCAGGTCCCCGACGCGGTGGACGGCGGCCAGGGCGCGGACCGGGTAGTTCGCCGCGACCTTCTCCGCGACGCGGCGCAGCTCCGCCTCGGCGCTCGGGTGGCAGGAGTAGCCGAGACCGGAGACGTCCGCCCCGCCGTCGTGGTCGCGGACGGTGCCGACGAACAGCGCCGTACCGCCCGCGGCGTCGTCGCCGACGGCCCGGAAGACCTCGTCGACCGAGAGCGGGGTGTCACGGATCGCGAGCAGCTTGATCGGGTCGTCCGCGGCCCGCTCGCCGGGGTGGTCGTGCGTGGTGGTCATGGGTTCATGGTGCCGTACGCCTCCGACATCCCGGAATAGCGCTTTCGCCCGGGCGCGGTGGACCCCGCTAGGAGGGTCCTACAGGCCCGGAAGGGCGACAGGGGCCGGGGAGCGGGTCCTACAGGCCGCGCCGCTTGCGCATCTGCCGGACCAGGGCCGCCGTGCCCAGCAGGGCCACCGTGGCGCCCGCCGCACCGGCCGCCGTGGCGTCCTTGCGGCCGAGGCGGCGGCCCGCGACCGTGTGCCGGCCCTGGACCTCCTCCAGGAGCGCCGCGAGGACCTCCTCGTTGGTCCACTTCGGCCGCCAGCCCGCGTCGTGGAGGCGGCCGACGCTCACCACCCAGGGGTGCATGGTGTAGGCGAGGTCGCCCGCCGGGGACGGGGTGAGGCCGATCCGGTGGAGCCGGGCGGCGGCGCCGAGGGCGACCGCCGAGGGCAGCTCCATGCGCCGGATGCCCGACAGCTCCTCGACCTCCTCCTGCTCCAGCCAGCCCTCGCAGCCGACCGCGAACTCCCCCTCGACCTTCTCCAGGGCCGCGTACTCCAGGGCGCTGACCAGGTCGTCCACGTGGCAGAACTGCCAGGTGGGGCGGGAGCCGGCGACGACGAGGAGCCGGGGCGACTCGAAGTAGCGGGTCAGCGCCGTGTCCGTGCCGCCGACGAGGACGGCCGGGCGGACCACGGTCACGTGGAGCCCGGGGTGGGCGCGCGGGGCGCGGCGGCCGAGCCGTTCGACCTCCAGGAGGTCGCCGACGCCGGTGGCCTCGGCGGTGGCCCGCAGCTCGGCGTCCTCGGAGAGCGGGATGTCGTTGTCGGGCAGGGCCCCGTAGACCATCGTCGAGGTGCAGAGCACGACCCGGTGGACGCCGGCCGCCGCGGCGGCGGTGAGGACCGTCTGCGTGCCGCGCACGTTGTAGGCCGTCCGGGCGGCGGGATCGGTCTCCAGGTCGAGGTCCACGGCGAGGTGGACGACGACGTCGGCGCCGCGCAGCTTCTCGGCGATGGCCGGATCGCGCACGTCGAGGACGTGCCACCGGGCCTCCTCCACCTCGCCGCGCCGCTCGTCGATGGCGAGGACCTGCCTGACCTCCTCCGAATCGGCGAGTCGCCTGGTCAGAAGGGCTCCGACGCCGGTGGCGGCGCCGGTGACCGCGACGACGGGCCCGCGCGCGGCGGACCGGGTTGAGTGGTTTCGCGCTCCGCGAACCTGCGGATCTGGGGAACTCACCGACCGTCTCCAGTGGTTGTCTTCAGTACGCACGCGGATGACGCGTACGTACCAGGTGACGTCCATCCTGCCGCAGGGCACGGCCCGGCGGAGACATGAGCCCATATCCGACCCGGATGTCTACGCTGGTGTTGTGCAGCGGGCAGTCGCCGCCGGCAGAGGCCGGCGGCCCTAGGAGCCGAGGAAACCTGTGAGTGACACCCCATTCGGATTCGGCCTTCCGCCGGAGGAGCCGGAGGACGGCGACGAAGGCAAGAAGAAGGACCCCGCCGGAGGTGGCCAGGGGTCCGGCGGCCAGGGCAACCCGTTCGGGGCTAACCCGTTCGGCTTCGCCCTGCCCGGCATGGGCGGCCAGGGCGGCGCGGACAATCCGTTCGCCGCGATGTTCGGGTCGATGAACCCGACGGACCTGGGCGCGGCCTTCCAGCAGCTCGGGCAGATGCTCAGCTACGAGGGCGGTCCCGTGAACTGGGACATGGCCAAGCAGATCGCCCGCCAGGTGGTGGCCCAGGGCACCGCCGACGGGGTGAAGGACGCCAGCGTGGGCCCGGCCGAGAAGTCCGCCGTCGAGGAGGCGGTCCGCCTCGCCGACCTGTGGCTGGACCAGGCCACCTCGCTGCCCTCCGGGGCGAACACGGCGGTGGCGTGGAGCCGCGCCGAGTGGGTCGAGGCGACCCTCCCGGCGTGGAAGGAGCTGGTGGACCCGGTCGCCGAGCGGGTCGGCACGGCCATGGGCGACGTGCTGCCGCAGGAGATGCAGGCCATGGCGGGCCCGCTGATCGGCATGATGCGGTCGATGGGCGGCGCCATGTTCGGCCAGCAGATCGGGCAGGCCATCGGCGCGCTCGCGGGCGAGGTCGTCGGCTCGACCGACGTCGGCCTGCCGCTCGGCCCGGCCGGCCGGGCCGCGCTGCTCCCGCTGAACGTGGAGTCCTTCGGCAAGGACCTGGGCGTGCCCTCCGACGAGGTGCGGCTCTACCTGGCCCTGCGCGAGGCCGCCCACCAGCGCCTCTTCGCGCACGTGCCGTGGCTGCGGGCGCACCTCTTCGGCGCGGTCGAGTCGTACGCGCGCGGGATCAAGGTCGACACCTCGAAGCTGGAGGAGGCCGTCTCCCAGCTCGACCCGACCCATCCGGAGCAGCTCCAGGAGGCATTGCAGTCCGGCATGTTCCAGCCGCAGGACACGCCCGAGCAGAAGGCGTCGCTCGCCCGGCTGGAGACGGCGCTCGCGCTGGTCGAGGGCTGGGTGGACGCGGTGGTGCACGCCGCCGCGAAGCCCCGGCTGACCTCGGCGGACGCGCTGCGCGAGACGCTGCGCCGGCGCCGGGGCACCGGGGGGCCCGCGGAGCAGACCTTCGCCACCCTGATCGGTCTGGAGCTGCGCCCGCGTCGGCTGCGGGACGCCTCGCGGCTGTGGGCCTCGCTCACCGACGCGCGCGGGGTCGACGGCCGCGACGCGCTGTGGGAGCACCCCGACATGCTGCCGACGGCGACCGACCTCGACGACCCGGACGGCTTCGTCCACCGCGAGCAGCTGGACTTCTCCGAGCTGGACAAGCTGCTCGGCGAGGCCGCCGAGGGCAAGGCCGAGGGCAAGGCCGACGGCAAGAAGGACGACCAGGGCGAGGACGGTTCCGGAGAGTGACCCTGTACGACGACGCGGTCCTCGTCCTCAAGGGGTACGAGGGCCAGCCGGAGCTGCGCGACCTCTATCTGGCGCACCTGGCGGAGCATCCCGGCGGTCTGTACAAGCCGTGCTCGGCGGGGCACCTGACCGGCAGCGCGCTGGTGGTCGACCCCTCGCGGGGCCGGGTGCTGCTGACCCTCCACAAGAAGCTGAACATGTGGCTCCAGATGGGCGGCCACTGCGAGGAGGGCGACGCGACGCTCGGGGCGGTGGCGCTGCGCGAGGCGGCGGAGGAGTCGGGCATGGCCGGGCTGAGCCTGCTGCCGGGCGGCCCGGTGCGGCTGGACCGGCACCCGATCCCGGCGCCCTGCCACTGGCACCTGGACGTGCAGTACGCGGCGCTGGCCCCGGCGGACGCGGTGGAGCGGATCAGCGAGGAGTCGCTGGACCTGCGGTGGTTCGCGTACGACGAGGTGGCGGCGGTGGCCGACACCTCGGTGGTGCGGCTGCTGGAGGGCACGCTGGCCCGGCTGTGAGCGGGACGCGAGGAGGGCCCCCGGTCTCCCGGGGGCCCTCCTCACGTCCGTGCCCGGCGGTCAGTTCCAGGCGTTGTTCTGGTTCTGGCCGTGGGCGCCCTGCTGGCCGACGCCCCACTGGGCGGCGACGCCCTGGCCGATGACCGCGTTCTGCGGCGGCATGATCTCGCTGGGCTGGACGAGGGCGAAGCCCTGGCCGAGGAAGCTCAGCTCCCAGCCCTCGCCGGTGCTGCCGCGCCGGCTGCGGACGCTGCTGCTGTGCGTCTGGGCCTGCATCTGGACCCGCAGCGAGGTGGACCAGGCGACGATCGCGTCGGCGTCGGCGCTCACGTACTTCTCCGGGGTGACCTGGAGCATCAGCGGCTGGCCCGAGGTCATCAGGGCGACCTTGCCGCGGCCGGTGATGTTGAGCTGGTACTTGCCGGTACCGGAGACGCCGTACTGGCTGTCGACGGCGATGGCCTCGGTGTGCAGGCTGGAGTCGAGCGCGAGCACGTAGGCGCTGTCCACGGTGAGGCCCTCCTGCTCGACCTCGACGACGTGGATGTACTGGGCGAGGTTGGCGAAGTAGACCGTGCCCTGGCCGGAGCAGCGCATCAGGTCGAGGCCCTCGCCGGTGCGGGCGCGGGCCTGCCGCTGGGTGCCGCTCTGGTACTCGCCGTCGAAGTCGACGAGTCCCTGGTAGGCGACCATGGCGCCCTTGCGGGCGAGGACGTCGTCGTGGCCGGTGAGGGCGACCCGCAGGAGCTGCGGGTTCTGGACGACGTACCGCTCCTGGCTCTGCTGCTCGGCGTGGTTGAAAAGCGGGCTCTGCATGATGTGTTCTCGCTTCCCCTCAGCCCCGGGCCCGCAGGCGGTCGGTGCTGTCCTCGCTCGGCTGTACGACGACGATTCCCTGGCCGGAGAAGGCCATCTGGTACGCCTCGCCGCTGCCCCGTCCGATCAGGGAGCCGGCCTTGAAGCTGCGCTTGCCCTTGACCTTGAGCTGCGGCGACCAGGCGACGAGCGCGTCGGGGTCGACGTAGGTCTCGTCCTCGCCGCGGCCGCAGTCGACGACGATGGGGGTGCCGCGCGAGGTGAGCGCGACCCAGCCGGTACCGGCGATCCCCACGTTGAACAGGCCCTGGCCGGCGAACTTGGCGAGGCCCTTGACCCGCTCGACGCCCCACTGGAGGTGGGCGTCGAGGGCGAGGAGGTTGGTGCCGTTGACGGAGATCGCGTCGTTCTGGAGGTTGATCACGACGACGTCGGCGCCGTAGTCGGCGAGGTAGAGCAGGCCGTCGCCGGTGCACTTCATGAGCGGCGCGCCCTCGCCGGTGATCCAGTCGCGGGCGATCTGGCGGACGGCGGGCGGGTTGGGCTCGTAGCTGATGAAGCCCTCGTAGGCCACCATCGAGCCGGACCGGGCGTAGAGGTCCTGGCCGGTCGCCATGGCGACCTTGAGCATGCTGTGGCCGTGGTTCTCCATACGGGCCGCGATGGGGGTCGGGGCGTAGCCCGCGAGTTGCTGGTTCATGGTGCCGGGCTCCCTCAGACCTCGTACGGCTGGACGACGATGAAGTTTCCGGGGGCGCCCCGGAACTGGAGGTTCACGGTCTCCCCGCTGTGGCCGGGGTAGGCGTTGCGCCGGAGCCGGACCTGGCTGGAGAGGATGACCTGCGAGGCGGCCGACCAGGCGACGACGGCGTTGCAGTCGGCGAAGGTGGTCGGGGTGACCGGCAGGACGACGGGGACGCCGTGGGTCTTCACGACCACGGTGCCGGTGCCCTGGAACTGCATGGTGAACAGGGCGCCGCCGGGGATGCCGTGGCCCTCGATGCGGCGGACCTCGTACTGGAGGGACTCGTCGAAGGCGAGCACGTTCTCCGCGGAGACGCAGATGGCGTCGCCCTGGAGCTCGATCGGGTGCAGGTGGGTGCCGTTCTCCGCGAGGAAGACCTGGCCGCGGCCGGTGCAGCGCATGAGCTGCATCTCCTGGCCGGTGGCGTTGCCGACGATGCGGCCGGCGAATCCGGCGCCCTTGTAGGAGAAGTCGACCTTGCCCTGGTACATGACCATGGAGCCCTGGCGGGCGAGGACGGGGGTGCCGCCCATGCCGAGGTCGACCCGCATGAGCTGCTGGTTCTGCGGCGCCCAGCGGACTCCGGTGGGGGTCTCCTTGTACGGGGAGAGCGCGGCGGCGAGGCCGGCGCCGGCGGCCGGAACGCCCTGCGGGACGCCCTGGGGCGCCTGCCCGTAGGGGGCCGGCTGGCCGTAGGGGGCCTGCGGGACCTGCTGCCCGTAGGAGGGCTGCTGGCCGTAGGGCGGCGGGGTCTGGCCGTACGGGGCCTGCGGCGGCTGGCCGTAGGGGGCGCCGTGCGGCGGGGTCTGGCCGGGGACCTGCCCGTAGGGGGCCTGCGGGGGTTGCCCGTACGGTCCGGGGGCGCCCGGTGCGGGGGCCGGCGGCGGCACCGGGGCCGGGGCGAGCGGCGCGACCATGGTCGGCTGGGAGTGCACCGGCTGCGGGGCGGGCGGCGGGGTCGGCGCCTGCGTGGTGCCGAAGGCCGGGGCCGGGGCGGGCGGCGGCGGGGCACCGAAGGACGGTGCCGGAGCCGGTGCCGGGGCGGGCGCGGGGGCCGGGGCGGCGGGGGCGCCGAAGGCCGGGGGCGCGGCGGCCTGGGCGGGCGCGCCGAAGCCGGGGGCGGCCTGCTGCGGCGCGGCCGGGGCCGGGGCGGCGGGCTCCTCCTCCAGGACCTCGCCGCCGAAGTTCCGCAGCAGCGCTTCCAGGCCGCCGTCGAAGCCCTGGCCGACGGCGGCGAAGCGCCACACGTCCTTCAGGTAGAAGTCGCCGAGCATGACGGCGCGCTCGGTGGAGAACTCCGCTCCGGTGAAGGCGTACCGGGCGACCTCCTCGCCGCCCGCGACGATCCGGATCCAGCCGGGCCCGACCTGCGACATCTGGCCGTCGCCGTCGATGGTGGCGGTGAAGGAGAGCTTCTGGATCCGCGGGGGGATCCGGTCGAGGGTGACCCGGAAGGACTCGGTGTCCCCGGCCTGCGCCCCGAGCAGCTGGACGGACTCCTCCGGGGTCTTCGGCTGGTTGAAGAAGACGAAGTACCGGTCGTCGGACAGGCGCTCGTCGGCGTCGAGCCCGAAGCAGCTGATGTCGAAGGTCAGCCCGGGAGCGGCGATCTGCACGCCCACGTACAGATCGGTGCCCGCGGTCAGATCACTGATCCTGGCCTTGTGGCCGCGTTGGAATTCCCTGGCCATGCGTAACGACCGTCCCCCATCCCGATGGCGAATGTTCGCGCCAGGCTAACCGCTGTCACCGACATTGAGACAGCGCGGGCCGATTTCGGTACGGAATCGGGAAACCGGACGTCAGGTCGCCGCTCCGTCGTCCGGCGGGGCCGGGAGACGGGCCGCGCCGGCCGCTCCCTCAAGGTAGCCGCGGGCCCGCTCGGTGCGCGGGTACGCCTCCAGGAGCCGCCAGAATCCGGGGCCGTGACCGGGCACGAGGAGGTGCGCCAGCTCGTGCAGGAGGACGTAGTCGACGACGTACTCGGGCATCTCCCGGAGCCGGTGGGAGAGCCGGATGCTGCCCTCGGCGGGGGTGCAGGAGCCCCAGCGGCTGTTCTGGTTGGTGACCCATCGCACGGTGGCGGGGCGGGCCCGGCCGTCGAGGTACTGGGCGGAGAGGCGGGCGGCGCGGGCGGCGAGTTCGGCGTCGCCGGGGGTGCGGCGGCGCTCCCGGTCCCGCTCCTTGGCGGCGAGCTTCTCCAGCATCACCCCCACCCAGCGGCGCTCCTCGGCCTCGGACATCCGGGCCGGGACGAGGACGATCGTGCGGTCGCCCTCGCGGTAGGCGGAGACGGAGCGGGTGCGGCGGGCGCTGCGCCGGATCTCGACCTCTCCGGTGCCCGGGGCGGGGTCGGCGAGGCGGGGGCTGGGGTCGGCTGACACGCCTCCGACGGTACCCGCCGCGCCGGGTCCGGACTCCGCACCCGGCCATGCCTTCGTGTGATTGATACGACTTACGCGAGGGCCTGTGGACAACTTTCGGCGGCTTTCCGCGCCGCCGGGCAGCCTGGTCACGGAGGCCCGGACCGGCGCGCGGCGCGGTCCCCGTCTCCCGACGATCTTCACAAGAGCGAAAGCGGAAAGGCGGGGGCGGGGATGCGACCGATGGTGAAACCGGCGCTGCGCCGGGCGTGGCGGAGCCTGTCGTGCGCGCAGTACGGGGTGACGCCCGCCCACGCGGTGGTGCTGGATCCGGTGGACGCGGCGACGGGCCGGCTGCTGGGGCTGATGGACGGCACGCGCGGCACCGAGGCGCTGCGGACCGAGGCGGAGGCGCTGGGCCTGCCGGAGGGGCGGGTGGACTCGCTGGTCGGGCGGCTCGCCGAGGCGGGGCTGCTGGTGGAGGCCGGGGCCGGGCGGCCGGGGCGGGCCGGGCCGGAGGCGGGGGCGGTGGACACGGCGCTGGATCCGCTGCGGGCGGACCTCGCCGCGCTGTCGGTGGTGTGCGCGGAGCCGGACGGGGCGCTGCGGAGACTGGCGGCCCGGCGGGAGCGGCGGGTGCGGGTGCGGGGCGCCGGGCGGGTGGGCGCGATGGTGGCGGCGCTGCTCACGGCGGCCGGGGTCGGCGGGGTGGAGGTGGTGGACGGGGGCCGGGTCGAGCCGTGGGAGACGGCGCCGGGCGGGCTGCCGGCCGAGGCGGTCGGCGAGCGGCGGGTGGCGGCGGTGCGGCGGCTCGCGGGGTGCTGGGCGCGCGGCCCGGTGACCGCGCGGCGGGCGGGCGGCGGGCGCGGGGACGCCCGGGTGTCACTGGTGGTGGTCGCGCCCCGGGACGGTCTGGCGGCGCTGGTGCCGGATCCGGTGACGGCGGAGCCGTGGATGGCGGCGGGGGTCCCCCATCTGTACGCGGGGACGGTGGAGGCGACGGGGCTGGTGGGCCCGCTGGTGCTGCCGGGCGGGACGGCGTGCGCGCGGTGTCTCCAGGAGGAGGCGACGGACCGGGATCCGGCGTGGCCCCGGTTGCTGGCGCAGTGGCGTTCGGGTGCGCCGCGGTCGCTGCCGGCCGGGGAGGTGGCGCTGTCGGCGGCGGTGGCGGGGCTGGCCGCCGGGCACGCGCTGGCCTTCCTGGACGGGGAGCTTCCAGCCAGTACGGGGGTGCGGTGGGAGGCGGCGCTGCCGTCGCTCGGGTGGCGGTCCGAGCGGCTGGTGCCGCATCCGGCCTGTCCCTGCGGGGCCGCGCGCGGCAGGGTGGGGGTGGGCGTCCCGGTGGTCGGGGGGCACGGTCCACAATGACGGCGCACCGCCCTGCGCGGCACGGCGGTCTGGGAATTGGAGGGGCGCATGTCTGATCTTCCCCGGAAGGCGGTCACCCGGACCGCCAAGTTGGCCGCGTTGCCGCTGAGTTTCGCGGGCCGCGCGACCTGGGGCCTGGGCAAGCGGATCGGCGGCAAGTCGGCCGAGTTCGTCGCCCGGGAGCTCCAGGAGCGCACGGCCGAGCAGCTGTTCAAGGTCCTCGGGGAACTGAAGGGTGGCGCCATGAAGTTCGGCCAGGCCCTGTCGGTCTTCGAGTCGGCGCTCCCGGAGGAGCTCGCCGGGCCCTACCGGGCGGCCCTGACGAAACTTCAGGAGGCGGCGCCGCCGATGCCGGTGCGGGCGGTGCACGCGGTGCTGGAGGAGCGGCTCGGGCCGGAATGGCGGGATTCGTTCCTGGAGTTCGAGGACAAGCCGGCGGCGGCCGCCTCGATCGGGCAGGTGCACCGGGCGGTCTGGCACGACGGGCGCGAGGTCGCGGTGAAGGTGCAGTACCCGGGTGCCGGGGAGGCCCTGCTGTCGGACCTGACGCAGCTCGGCCGCTTCGCCCGGCTGCTCGGGCCGCTGCTGCCGGGGATCGAGGTGAAGCCGCTCCTCGCCGAGCTGCGGGAGCGGGTGGCGGAGGAGCTGGACTACGCCCTGGAGGCGCGGTCCCAGCGGGAGCACGCCGAGGTCTTCACGGACGATCCGGACGTGGTGGTGCCGGCGGTGGTGCACCAGGCGGAGCAGGTCCTGGTGACGGAGTGGCTGGAGGGGGTGCCGCTGTCGGAGGTGATCGCGGACGGCGGGCAGGAGGAGCGGGACCGGGCCGGTCAGCTCCTCGCCCGGTTCCTCTTCTCGGGCCCGGCCCGGACGGGGCTGCTGCACGCCGACCCCCATCCGGGGAACTTCCGGCTGCTGCCCGCCGCCGACGGGTCGGACGATCCGGCGGGGCTGCGGCTCGGGGTGCTCGACTTCGGCACGGTGGACCGGCTGCCCGGCGGGCTGCCGGAGACGATCGGGCCCTGCCTGCGGATGGCGCTGGCCGGGGAGGCCGAGGAGGTGTACGCGCTGCTGCGGGCGGAGGGCTTCGTGAAGGAGTCGGCGGCGCTCGACCCGGAGGAGGTCCTGGAATACCTGCTGCCGATCATCGAGCCGGCCGAGGCGGAGTCCTTCGTCTTCACCCGGGGCTGGATGCGGACGCAGGCGGCCCGGCTCGCCGACCCCCGCTCCCCCGCGCACCAGCTGGGCCGGCAGCTGAACCTGCCGCCCTCGTACCTGCTGATCCACCGGGTGACGCTGAGCACGATCGGGGTGCTGTGCCAGCTGAACGCGTCGGTCCGGCTGCGGGAGGAGCTGACGGCCTGGCTGCCCGGCTTCGACGCGGCCCAGGGGGTTTCCGGCGGAGCTTCGTAGGCCCGCGGAGATCCGCCGGACAGGCCCCGAGAGGTTTCCCTCCGGGGCGGTCGGGGCCGGGTCACCACCAGGAGGAGTCGAGACGGCCCTCGATGGCCCGGAGGTGGGTGCGCGCGCACTCGTCGCAGAAGTACCGTCTGCGGCCGTCCTCGACGGAGCAGGTCCAGGTGAGCGGGAGGGGGTCGGCGGTCCTGCCGCAGCGCGCGCAGGCCACGGGCTCCTCCGTGGGGCGGGGGTCGTTCACCCGGGTGACGATAACCCGGCGGGGCCGTCGCGGCGGGGCAACGCACCGCGGGGGCCGGTCCGTTCGGACCGGCCCCCGCGGTGACGCCCGGTGGGGCGTCGTCAGTGCATGACGGCCATGGCGAGCGCGCGGCGGGCACGCAGCGAGACGCGCTCGGCGCGGCGCTGCATGCGCCGGGCGGCGACCAGGCGCACGGCCTGGCGTTCCGCGTCGGCCTCACGCCGGCGCTCGTGCATATGCGCACGGGCCAGCGCTTCTGGGATGAGTTGCATGTCACGGGTCCTGTTCTGGTGCAGGGCGAGGGCCCCGGCGGTGGAGAGATCGGGGGTAGCGGAGCCGGTGGGCTCGGTGGCGGGCATGGTCATCGGGGCCTGCTTCTGGGGATCGTGCGTCAGGGGGTGATCGATGGTTCCGGTGACGTTCATGCCGCGACCGGGTTCTTGCGCGGACGGCCGCGGGGCCGCTTGCGGGCCACGACGACACCCTGGACGAACAGCTCGCCACCCCAGACACCCCAGGGCTCGCGGCGCTCCTTGGCACCGGCGAGGCAGGCGGCGACCAGCGGGCAGGTCTTGCAGAGGGACTTGGCGTACTCGACGTCGGCCGGGGACTCCGCGAAGAAGACCTCGGGGTCGTAGGCACGACAGGGAACCGGGACGCCGAGGTTCTCGATGGCGTCGTCGAGCGCGGTGAGCGCGGTGAGGGGGGTCAAGGTGTGGTCCTCCGTGGAGCCGGACGGGGGGATCGTGTCGGAGTGCGGTACGGACGGGGCGTGCGCTTCGAGTTGCACGGGTGTCTTTTCCTCGTCTGGTCGTTTCCGGCCGGTCGGCCGGGTCTTCGGCTGGTACCGGGTTCTCTTGTCCCGAGGCCCCTTCGTCCCGTCCTCCCCGTTCGGGGAAAACAGAAGGGCCGCGGATCCCGGGTGGGGTTCCGCGGCCCTGAAGGCGCCGGCCTGATCCTGGATCAGGCTGGATCACTCCAGGGTTCGAGCCCACGGAAGGCCCACATCGTGTGGTGCTGCGTCGTCTGCTTGCCGGCACCGGCCGCTCCGAAGCCATAGGCCGCGAATCCGGCCTTGCCTTCTGCCACCCGTGCCTTGGTCGGTCGCTCAGCGTGCTCATTGACAGCCTTGCCGCGGCCGGACAGACCGGTGACGGGCAGACCAGTGGCGGGCAGACCGCTGCCAAGGAGATCGAAGGCGGAGAAGCCGAGCGAGCAGGCGGAGACGACCGAGCGATCGGTCATTTTGGCGGTGCTGGCGGTGCTGATGTTGATGATGCTGATCACTGGAATCGCCTCCTCTCGGCGTCTCGGAGGGTTCGGGTGTGAGCCGGACCCTCGATGTTCATTTGGACAAGTACACCACGAAGGCCGGGCTTCTATGAAGCCGCCGTCGCGTGGTTAAGAACCTATGGGGCTTGACGGGGCGGGCGCAAACTATTTTTCCCACGAGTTTCGCTCAGTCTCCCTCCGCGCCCGCCGCACCCTCCTCACCTGCGCAGATGGCGAGGACCTCGGTTCCGAAGCGGTCGAGCTTGCGGGCTCCGACGCCGGCGATCACGGCCAGCTCGCCACCGGTGGCGGGGACGCGTTCGGCGATGGCCATGAGGGTCTTCTCGGTGAAGACGCAATAGGCGGGCTGGCCGAGGCCCCGGGCCCGCTCGTCGCGCCACGCGTGCAGGCGCTCGTACAGGCCCTCGTCCATGTCGGAGGGGCAGTCCTCGCAGCGGAGCAGTTTCATCGCCCCGGCCTCGGTGAGGGTGGTGCCGCAGACCCGGCAGCGGACCGGTCCGCGCGGGCGGCGGCGGGCGGCGGTGCCGCCCGGTCCCGGGCCGCCGCCGCGCTCGATGCCGCCGGCGCCGCCGAGGACGGTCCCGGCGGTGCGGCCGGAGCCGGGGCGCAGGCCCTGGAGGAAGCGGCTGGGGCGGCGGGTGGCACGGCCGCCCGGGGAGCGGGAGAGCGACCAGGAGAGCGTGAGGTGGACGCGGGCCCGGGTGACGCCCACGTAGAGCAGGCGGCGCTCCTCCTCCAGCTGCTCGTCGGTCTTGGCGTAGGTGATCGGGAGCATGCCGTCGGTGAGGCCGACCAGGAAGACGGCGTCCCACTCCAGGCCCTTGGCGGCGTGCAGCGAGGCGAGGGTGACGCCCTGGACGGTGGGGGCGTGCTGGGCGGCGGCCCGCTCGTCGAGTTCGGCGACGAGGTCGGAGAGGGTGGCGCCGGGGCGGGCGGCGGCGAAGTCGTCGGCGAGCCGGGCGAGGGCGGCGAGCGACTCCCAGCGGTCCCGGACGGCGCCGGAGCCGGCCGGGGGCTCGCTCCGCCAGCCCTGGCCGGAAAGCACTGCCCGCACCTGGGCGGGGAGGTCGTCGGCGCCGTCGAGCAGGGAGTCGTTGGCGCCGAAGCGGGCGGCGCCGCGCAGGGCCGCGCCCGCCTCCCGTACCTCCTGGCGCTCGAAGAAGCGCTCGGCGCCGCGCAGCTGGTAGGGCACGCCCGCGTCGGCGAGGGCCTGCTCGTAGATCTCCGACTGGGCGTTGATCCGGTAGAGGACGGCGATGTCGCCGGCCGGGACGCCGGCGGCGATCAGGTCGCGGACCCGGCGGGCGGTGCCCTCGGCCTCGGCGGGCTCGTCGGCGTACTCGGTGTAGACCGGCTCGGGGCCGCGCTCGCGCTGGGAGACCAGTTCCAGGCGGTGGTCGGCGGCCCGGCCGCGGGCCTGGTTCAGCAGGCCGTTGGCGAGGTGGACGACCTGGGGGGTGGAGCGGTAGTCGCGGACCAGCTTGACGACGGTCGCCCCGGGGTGGCGGGTGCGGAAGTCCAGCAGGTGGTCGGGGGTGGCGCCGGTGAAGGAGTAGATGGTCTGGCTCGCGTCGCCGACCACGCAGAGGCTGTCCCGCTCGCCGAGCCACAGCTCCAGGAGGCGCTGCTGGAGGGGGGAGACGTCCTGGTACTCGTCGACGACGAAGTGCTGGTACTGGCGGCGGATCTGCTCGGCGATGTCGTGCCGGTCCTGGAGGATGCCGACGGTGAGGAGCAGCACGTCCTCGAAGTCGATGACCGTGCGCTCGCCCTTGAGCTGCTCGTACATCGCGTAGAGCTGGCCGAGCTCGGCCGGGTCGCGGGGGGCGTCACGGCCGGAGCGGGCGACGGCGGCCGGGTAGTCGGCGGGGACGGTCTGGGTGACCTTGGCCCATTCGATCTCGGAGGTCGCGTCGCGCAGCTCGTTGCGGTCGAGGCGGATGCGGCAGCGGGCGGCCGCCTCGGCGACCAGCTGGACCTTGCGCTCCAGGAGCCGGGGCAGCTCGCCGCCGATCGCTTTCGGCCAGAAGAACTGGAGCTGGCGGAGGGCCGCGGAGTGGAAGGTGCGGGCCTGGACCCCGCCCGCGCCGAGCTGCCGCAGCCGGCCGCGCATCTCGCCCGCGGCGCGGTTGGTGAAGGTGACGGCGAGGACGCTCGCGGGGGGCAGCACGCCGGCCCGCACCCCGTAGGCGATCCGGTGGGTGATCGCCCGGGTCTTGCCGGTGCCGGCGCCGGCGAGGACGCACACCGGGCCGCGCAGGGCCAGGGCGACCTCGCGCTGCTCCGGATCGAGCCCTTCGAGGACCGCGTCGGCGGTCTCCGGGACGCGAGGGAAGAGGGAGGGGTGCGTTGCTGCTGTCACTCCGCCATGCTGCCAGGTCCGGGCCGGACGGCGCGGCCCGTCGTCCACAGGCCGGGGGCCGTGGTCACACGATCACACCGGTCGGGGGCCGGGGCTGTGGACAAGAGCCGGGATCGGGCCGGGGCCGGAGGCCGGGCCGGGGTCAGGACCGGGACCGGGGGCGGAGACCGGGCGGGGCCGGAGGCCGGGCCGGGGTCAGGACCGGGCCGGGGCCGGGGGCCGGGGGGCGGGACCGGATCCAGGACCGAGGGCGGGGGCCGGGATGACGGGGATCACCCCGGGGTGCGGGAATGGGCGGGGTGGTGGCGTACGTTCTGTCTTCGGCACCCATCCCGAACCAGAGGAGCGCCTGGCCATGCAGGGCACCGTGACGATGTACAGCACCGAGTGGTGCGGCTACTGCCGCCGGCTGAAGGGCCAGCTGGAGCGCGAGGGCATCGCGTACACCGAGATCAACATCGAGCACGACCCGGCGTCGGCCGCCTTCGTCGAGCAGGCCAACGGCGGCAACCAGACCGTCCCGACCGTCCGCGTCGTGCCCGCCTCCGGCGACGCCGAGGTCGTCATGACCAACCCGAGCCTGGCCCAGGTCAAGCAGGCGCTCGGCGTCTGACCGCGCCCCCGCGAAGGGCCCCCGGCCGCACCGGCCGGGGGCCCTTTGTCAGTGCCGCCCGCTAGCGTGCGGCGCATGGACATCAACGATCCGCAGGACGTGGGCGCGGCCTTCTGGGCGCAGGTCCAGGGCTTCACCCCGGTCGAGGGGCCGGCCGCGCCGGACACCCCGCTCGGCCGCCTCCAGGCGTTCTCCGCCGTGCACGGCAGTGAGAAGCTGACCGTCGAGCACGTCAGAGCCGCGATCGAGGGGCTCCCGCTGCCGCCGCCCGCCGGGGCGTAGCGGCGGCGGGCCGGGTCAGACCACGTCGCCGGGCTTGGGGAGCGGCTTGCCGTACCAGAGCTCGATCAGGCGCGAGGCGATCGAGATGCCGTACGGCGGCAGCAGCTCGCCCGAGGCGAAGCCGGCCTCCATGTCCTCCCGGGAGAACCAGCGGGCCTCGTGGATCTCCTCGCCGTCCACCTCGATCTCCGGGGAGGTGGCCCGCGCGAAGAAGCCCAGCATCAGGCTGGCCGGGAAGGGCCACGGCTGGCTGGCGACGTACTCCACCTCGCCGACGGTGACGCCCGCCTCCTCGAAGACCTCCCGGACCACCGCGTGCTCGATCGACTCGCCCGGCTCCACGAAGCCGGCCAGCGTCGAGAAGCGGCCCTCCGGCCAGTGCACCTGGCGGCCCAGGAGCGCCCGGTCCCGGTCGTCGGTGACCAGCATGATCACGGCCGGGTCGGTGCGCGGGTAGTGCTCGGCGCCGCAGACCGGGCAGCGGCGGACGTGCCCGGCCGCCGCGATCACCGTGCGCTCGCCGCAGCGCGAGCAGAAGCGGTGCAGCCGCTGCCAGTTCTCCAGCGCGACCGCGTGGGTCATCAGGCCCGCGTCGCGCGGCGACAGGAGCATCCCGGCCTCCCGCAGTCCGGCCGGGCGGGCCGACTGGTCCATGCGGCCGGGCAGCGAGTCCTTCTGGAGCGCGAAGTACGACACCCCGTCGGTGTCGGTGCCGAGGAAGTACCGGTGCGTCTCGGTCATCGGCGCCTCGAACGCCGGGGTCGTCACGATCTCCGTGGTGCCGTCGGGGCGGTCGTCGATCAGCACCTGGCCGCCGGAGACCACGAACACGCGCGTGGTCGGGTGGCTCCAGGCCGCCGCCAGCCACGCCTCGTCGAGCCGGTGGTGGGCGGCGCGGTCGATCCCGCTCGGGGCGGTGAGCGGGATCGGGCGGTCCGCGGACGCGTCGTTCAAGGTGCTCACAGGTGCTTCCAACTCCCCCGGATCGGTGTCATGGGTACGGCGGTGCGGCTCGGCGGTCAGCGCCCGGCGGCCCGCAAGGCGGCCGGCAGCTCGCCCCACAGGTACGCGGTCGTCTCCACGCCCTTCATCAGGAGGTCCAGCTCGACCTTCTCGTTCGGGGCGTGCCAGCCGTCGGAGGGGACCGAGATGCCCAGGAAGAGGACGGGCGCGTCCAGGACGTCCTGGAGGTCGGCGGCCGGTCCCGAGCCGCCCTCGCGCGTGTAGCGGACCGGGGCCCCGTCGAAGGCCCGGCTCATCGCGCCAGCCACCGCCGCGAGCGCCGGGTGGCCGAGCGGGGTGAGGCAGGGCCGGGTCGGGGCGCCGAAGGCCACCTCGTACCGGATGCCGGCGGGCACCAGGCCGGCCAGCCACTCCCGTACCAGCGTCTCGATCCGGTCCGGGTCCTGGCCCGCGACCAGCCGGAACGACAGCTTGAGGTGGGCGGAGGCGGGCACGATCGTCTTGCCGCCGGGGCCCTGGTAGCCGCCGCCGAGGCCGTTGACCTCGGCGGTCGGGCGGGCCCAGACCCGCTCCAGGGTCGAGTACCCGGCCTCGCCGAGGGTGCCGTGGGACCTGGCGGTGCGCAGCCACTCGGCCTCGTCGAAGGGCAGTTCGGCGACGAGCCGCCGCTCGGCCTCGGTGAGCTCCGCCACCCCGTCGTAGAAGCCGGGGACCGCGACCCGCTCGTCCGCGTCGTGCAGGGCGGCGACGATCCGGCCCGCGACGGTCGCCGGGTTGGGCACGGCGCCGCCGAAGGAGCCGGAGTGGATGTCCTGGTCGGGGCCGTACAGGTCGATCTCGCAGTCGGCGACCCCGCGCATGCCGGTGCAGACGGTCGGCGTGGTCTCGGACCACATGCCGGTGTCGGAGACGACGACCGCGTCGGCGGCGAGCCGCCCGGCGCGCTCCTCGACGAGGGCCCGGAAGTGCGGCGAGCCGGACTCCTCCTCGCCCTCCACCAGCAGCTTGAGGTGGACGGCGGGGGCGGTGCGGCCGGTGGCGGCGAGGTGGGCGCGGACGCCGAGGGTGTGGAAGAGGACCTGTCCCTTGTCGTCGGCCGCGCCCCGCGCGTACATCCGGCCGTCGGCGACGACCGGCTCGAAGGGGTCGGTGTGCCAGCCGTCCTCGCGGGCGGCGGGCTGCACGTCGTGGTGGCCGTAGACCAGCACGGTCGGGGCGTCCGGGTCCTCGGACGGCCACTCGGCGAAGACGGCGGGGGCGCCGGGCGTCTCCCACACCTCGACGGTGGCGAAGCCGGTGTCCTCGAGGGCGGCGGCGAGCCACTCGGCGCTGCGCCGGACGTCCCCGGCCCGCTCGGGCTGCGCGGACACGGACGGGATGCGCAGCCAGTCGGCCAGGTCGCCGAGGAAGGCGGCGCGGTGCGCCTCGATGTACGCGCGCACGGGCTGGACGACGCTGTCCGGGGTCTCGCTCATGCTCCCGAGCCTATCCGGCGCCGGGCGGTGCTCCGCCCTCGGAGTGCTCCCCGCCCAGCAGGATCGCCTCCAGGGCGGCCCGGCCGGGCAGCCGGGCCGGGCGGGCCACCTCGCCGGTCCGCACGTACACGAAGGCGGCGGCGACGTCCTCCGGGTCCAGGCCGTGCCGCTCGGCCCAGGCCAGCCGGTACAGGGCGAGCTGGAGGGGGTCGGCGCTCCGGTGCCGGCTGGTCTTCCAGTCGACGATCTCGTACGCGCCGGTCTCCGGGTCCCGGTAGACGGCGTCGATCCGGCCCCGGACCACCCGGCCCGCGAGGGTGAGGTGGACGGGGACCTCCAGCCGGTACGGGGTGCGGTGGGCGTACGGGGTGCGGGCGAAGGCCGCCTTGAGCTCCTCCAGGTCCCGCTCGTCGGTGATCTCCGGCTCGCCCGCGAACTCCTCGCCGCCGGGCAGCTCGTCCGGGCCGAGGAAGGGCAGCGGCAGTTCCTCGAAGCGGGACTCCACCCAGGCGTGGAAGCGGGTGCCGCGCCGGGCGGCGGGCTGCGGCGGCTTCGGCATCGGCCGGGCCAGCTCCTGGGCGAAGCCGTCCGGGTCCTCGGCGAGGCGGAGGACCTGGGAGGCGGAGAGGTACGGGGGCAGCAGGACGTCCCGGGTGGTGGCGCGGGAGCGGCGCAGCTCCTCGGTGAGGGCGGTGAGGTCGCGGTCCCAGGAGGCGATCGTGCGCAGCTCCTCGGGGGTGAGCTCGTGCCGCCGGGGGTGCGGGACGGAGTGGCCGGGGTTCTCGTCGGTCCCGTCCGCGTCGGCCCCGTCCCCGGTGTCCCGGGGCTCCTCCCCCGGGTCGTCGGGCAGCCAGAGGTCCTCGGTGCCCTGCTCCGGATCGGGCCGTGGTGCCGGCTCCGGGTCCCGGTGCGGGGCGCGGAGCCTGGCGCGTACGGCCTCGGCGGCGTCCCGGCGGCGTCCCATCGCCTCGTCGTCGAGGGGCAGCGGCCAGGGCAGGTCCCGGTCGGCCGCGGCGAGGAGGGGGTTCTCGTCGCCCTTCTCCGGGGCGTCCGCCCAGACCTCGATGTCGCCGTGGCCGCGCTCGCAGTGCTCGTACAGGGCGGTCATGAAGGCCGACGGGCCGCGGGGGCGCTTCTGGGACGGGCCCCACCAGTGGGCGGAGCCGAGGAGGAGGGTGCGGGGGCGGGTGAAGGTGACGTAGCCGAGGCGCAGCTCCTCGGTGTGCTGGTGCTCGGCCATGGCCGCCTTGTAGGACTTCATGGCGGCGGCGGTCCAGGCGTCCAGGTCCGGGAGGGTGGCGGCGTCGCCGCGCAGGCCGTGCGGGAGGACCTGCGGCTGGGAGGTCCAGGACTCGCGCGCGCGGGCGGACGGGAACTGGCCGGTGACCAGGCCGGGGACGGCGACGACGTCCCACTCCAGGCCCTTGGACTTGTGCGCGGTGAGGACCTTCACGGTGTTCTCGCCGCCCGGGAGGGCGTTGTCGAGGCCCTTCTCGAACTGGGCGGCGGTGCGCAGGAAGCCGAGGAAGGCGAGCAGGCCGGCCTCGCCGTCGAGGGAGGCGAAGCGGGCGGCGACGTCGAGGAAGTTGCCGAGGGTCTCGCGGCGGCGGGCGGCCAGGGCGTGCGGGGAGGCGGAGAGCTCGACCTCCAGGCCGGTGACGGCGAGGACCCGGTGCAGGACGTCCATCAGCGGGTCGGCGAGGGAGGCGCGCAGGGAGCGGAGCTCGGCGGCGAGGCGGGCGAAGCGGACCCGGGCCTCGGCGGAGAAGGGCAGGCCGTCCTCGGGGTGGCCGGCCGCGTCGAGGAAGGTGTCGAGGGCGTCGGCGAGGGAGACCACCTCGGCGGGGTCGACGCCCTCGACGGCGGCGGCGAGCCGCTGCCCGGGGTCGGCGTCCGGCCCGGCCCGGTGGACGAGGAGACGGGCGCGGCGGCCGAGGAGGGCGAGGTCGCGGGGGCCGATGCGCCAGCGGGGGCCGGTGAGGAGGCGGACCAGGGAGGCGTTGGCCCCCGGGTCCTGGAGGACCTCGCAGACGGCGACGAGGTCGGCGACCTCGGGGAGGTGGAGGAGGCCGGAGAGGCCGACGACCTCGACGGGCACGTCCCGGGCGACGAGGGCGGCGTGGATCGCGGGGAAGTCTCCGGCGGTGCGGCACAGGACGGCCATGGAGCCGGGCTCGCGGCCGGTGCGGACGAGGTGGGCGAGGGAGTCGGCGAGCCAGTCGATCTCCTCCCCGTGGGTGGGCAGGAGGGCGATCCGGACGGTGCCGTCGGCCTCGGCGCCGGGGGCGGGACGCAGCGCCTCCACGCCCTCGTGCATCGCGCGCAGCGGCGCGGCGAGGCCGTTGGCGAGGGTGAGGAGGCGGCCGCCGCTGCGCCGGTTCTCGGAGAGCGACTGGCGGGTGGCGGGGGTGCCGTCGGCGTGCGGGAAGTGCTCGGGGAAGTCGTCCAGGTTGGCGACGGAGGCGCCGCGCCAGCCGTAGATGGCCTGGCAGGGGTCGCCGACGGCGGTGACGGCGTGGCCGGTGCCCTGGCCGAAGAGGCCGGAGAGGAGGAGCCGCTGGGCGACGGAGGTGTCCTGGTACTCGTCGAGGAGGACGACGCGGAACTCGTCGCGCAGGAGCGCGCCGACCTCGGGGCGGGTGGTGGCGAGCCGGGCGGAGAGGGCGATCTGGTCGCCGAAGTCGAGGAGGTCGCGGGAGCGCTTGGCGGCGCGGTAGCGGTCGACGAGGCCGGTCAGTTCGCGGCGGGCGGCGGACGCCTCCGGGAGCTTGCGCAGGTCGTCGTTGGTGAGCCTGGCGGCGGCGAGCGCGTCGAGGAGCCCGGCGTCGTGCGCGAGGAGGTCGGCGGGCTCGACGAGGTGCTCGGCCAGCTCGGCGTCGAGGGCGAGGAGGTTCTCGACGAGGGCGGGGAAGGACTTGGTGAGCGCGGGGTACGGGCCGGGGGCCTCGCGCAGCACGCGCGCGGCGAGCTGGAAGCGGGTGGCGTCGGCGAGCAGCCGGGAGGTCGGTTCGAGGCCGATGCGCAGGCCGTGGTCGGTGAGGAGCTGCCCGGCGAAGGCGTGGTACGTGGAGATGCGGGGCTCGCCCGGCAGGTAGGAGGGGTCGGCGGGCACCGGTGCCGTCGGGGGGTGGGGGCCGGACGGCGGGCGGGCGGGCTCCACCGGGTCGGGGTCGGTGACGCCGGCCCGGACCAGGGCGGTGCGGACGCGCTCGGCGAGTTCGCCGGCCGCCTTGTTGGTGAAGGTGAGGCCGAGGACCCGCTCGGGGGCGACCTGGCCGGTGCCGACCAGCCACACCACCCGGGCCGCCATCACCGTGGTCTTGCCGGACCCCGCTCCGGCCACGATGACCTGCGGGGCGGGCGGCGCGACGACGCACGCCATCTGCTCCGGGGTGAAGGGGATGCCGAGCAGCTCCTTGAGCTGCTCGGGGTCGGTGAGGCGCGCGGTCACCCGGAAAGGGTAGTCGGACGGTCGGACATTCCGGATTCCGGACGGGGACGGGGCCGGGGGCCGGTGTACGGGACCGGGGTCGCGGGCCCCGGGGTCGCTCACGGGCCCCGGCCCCGGGGTCAGGCGGCGGTGCCGGTGCCCGTGTCGTCGAGGCGGGAGAGGTCCAGGGTCTGGTCGGCGGGCGGGGCGGTGACCTTCACCGGGCGGCCGAAGTCGGAGAGCGCGAGGGAGCCGGGCTCGGAGCCGCCGGCGCGGACGATCCGCAGGAGGTACGGGGTGCCCTCGGCGGCGACGGAGAGGGTGGTGGTGACGCCGCCGGGCCGGTGGGCGACGAGGGTCGCCACGGGGGTGCCGGCGATTTCGTCGTCGGGGCCCCGGGTGAGGTCGCGCCGGGCGGCGCGGTCCCGGTCGAGGCCGGTGAGGAGGGAGCCGATGTCGCAGACGCCGCTGAGGTCGTCGCTGCCGGCCTGGCCGGGGGCGATCTTGATCCAGCGGCCCCGGACGAGTTCGACGGTGGGCGCGATCTGTGCCTCGGGCACGCCCTGGGAGGCCATGGAGGAGCGCCAGAAGGCGGTGTCGCCCTTCATGTAGACGATGCCGTCGAGGCGGCGGAGTTCGGCGGTGCCGCCGCCGACCTGGATGAGGCCCTTGCAGGAGCCCCGGGAGTCGACGGAGAAGTCGACGCGGAGGGTCTGGCCGTCGGTGACGATCCGGCCGGTCATGCGCAGGGAGTCCGCGGCGCGGGTGGCGATGACGGCCCGGTCGGCGATCTGCGCGGCGGTGAGTCCCTCGAAGGGGTCCGGCGCGGCGGCCGCGGCCGCGCGGGGCGGTGCGGCGGGCGCCGCCGCGAAGGCCGCCGGGGCGGGGCCCGCGAGGGCGAGGGCCGCGCAGACGGCCGCGGTGGCGCGGAGCGTGCGGTGGTGGCGGTGGGACCTCATGCGAGCCTCCTCGTCCCCCCGTACCCCGTTCACCAGGGTCGCCCAGCGGGCGCGCGGGCGCGACCGCTGGGCCCGGACCCCGGCCGGGACGCCCGGAAAGGCGGCGCGAGCGGCCCGGAGGGCGTACCGGGAGCGGCGCGGGCGGCCGGGGGGCGTGCGGGAGCGGGGGCGTACCGGAAAAAGGGGAACGGCGCCGGGGCGGGGCACCGGGGAGGTGTCCCGCCCCGGCGCCGCGCAGCACCGGGGGCCCGCGCGGAAGGACCGCGCGGGGGGCGTCAGCTGCCGGCGCCGGCCTTCATGAGGGCCTCCATGTCCATGACCTCGCCGGCCGGCGGGGCGGTGACGTTCAGCGGCTTGTCGAAGTCGCTGAGGGTGACCTCGCCCGGGTCCTCGCCACCGGCGGTGACGGAGCGGAGGATGTACGGCTTGGCGGAGTCCTTGGCGACGTAGAGCGTGACGACCTGGCCCTTGGCGTCGGCCTTGCCCTTGACGACGGCGACCGGGGAGCCGTCGACGTCGGCGTCGGCCTCGCGGGTGAGACCGGTGGTCTTGGTCTCCTTGTCCATGTCGGCGAAGATCACCTTCAGGTCGCAGAACTCGCCCAGGTCGTTGGCGTCGGCGTCCTCGGCGGGGAGCTTCATCCAGCGGCCCTTGAGCAGGGTGGCGAGGGCGCCGCTCTCCTCGGCGGAGGAGCCCTCCTCGCCGCCGGTGGCCTTCCAGAAGGCGTCGTCGCCCTTCATGTAGGTGAAGCCGCCGGTGCGCTTGATCTCGGCCTTGCCGCCGCCGGGGGAGACGCTGCCCTCGCAGGTGCCCTTGTCGTCGACGCTGAAGTCGAGGGTCATGTCCTTGCCGTCCTCCTTGCCCTTGCCCTTCATGTGGACGGAGGTGGCGGTCTTGGTCGTCTCGACGGCCTTCTTGGCTATGGCGTCGGCGGTGAGGCCCTCGAAGGGGTCGGCGGCCTTCTCGGCGGGCTTCCCGGCCCCCTTGTCGACGGGCTTGTCGGCGCCCTTGCCGCCGCAGCCGGTGACACCGGCGAACACGGCCAGACAGACCGTCGTCGCGGCCCAGAGCTTCCGGTTGGCCCTCATGCGCGTACTCCTCCGTGTTCACCCGTGAACCGTTCACAGGTTTTTCTCACGGCGACCTTATGCGGCGCCGCGGGAACACTGACCACCCAGGTCGCCCCAAGGATGCACGAGGCAAACGTGATGCCGGTCACTCCACGATGTGGCGGCCTTCGGGCCGGGCGCTACAGGCCGCGCGGAAGGAGCAGGTCTCGCAGTGCCGGCCGGTGGTCGGCGCGAACCGCTCGTCGAGGACGCGCCCGGCGGCGTCGGCCAGCAGCTCCCCCACCCAGTCCCCGGCCAGTGGCTCCTGGGCCTGGACCCTGGGCAGCGCGTCGCCGCCCTCGGCCTTGGGGGCGGCCTGCCGGAGCTGGACGAGCTCGGCGCCGCCGGGCTCGGGGCGGCGGCCGTCGAAGACCTCGTCGACGGCGCCCTCGCGGACGGCGAGCTGGTAGACGGCGAGCTGCGGGTGCTCGGCCACCTCGCCCTTGGTGGGGGCGGACTTGCCGGTCTTGAAGTCGACGACGTAGGCGCGGCCCTCGCCGTCGGTCTCGACGCGGTCCATGGAGCCCCTGATGCGGACCTGGTACTCCCCCGCCTCCAGGGTCACGTCGAAGCCGTGCTCGGAGGCGGCCGGGGTCCGCTCGCCCCGGTCCATGACGTGCCAGTTCAGGAACCTTTCGAGGGCCACGCGCGCGTGCGCCTTCTCCTGCTGCGACTTCCAGGGCGCGTCGAAGGCGAGCGCGTCCCACACCGTGTCCAGCCGGGCCATGAGGACGTCCAGGTCGGCGGGGGTGCGGCCGGAGGCGACCTCGTCGGCGAGGACGTGCACGACGTTGCCGAAGCCCTGGGCGGCGGAGGCGGGCTCGGCCGCCTTCACCTCGCGGCCCAGGAACCACTGGAGGGAGCAGGTCGAGGTGAGGCTCTCCAGGGCGCTCGGGGAGAGCGCCACCGGCCGGTCCCGGTCCCGCAGCGGCACCTCGCTCCGGGTCGGCTCGTACAGCCCCCACCAGCGGTCCGGGTGGGCGGCCGGGACCAGCGGCTGCCCGTCCTCGTCGGCGAGCGCGGCCAGGTCGGCGAGGCGGCGGACGGCGGCGTCCCGGAGCGCGGGCGAGGCCGCCGGGTCCACGGTGGTGGCGCGCAGCTCGGCGACGAGCGCGGAGACGGCGAGGGGCCGGCGGGGGCGGCCGGGCACCTCCCGGGGTTCGACGCCCAGCTCGGTGAGGAAGCGGGAGGGCTGGTCGCCGTCCTCGGCGGGGGCCTTCACGGCGGTGGCGACGAGCCGCTCACGGGCGCGGGTGGCGGCCACGTAGAAGAGGCGGCGCTCCTCGGCGAGGAGGGCGCCGGGCGTCAGCGGCTCGGCGAGGCCGTCGCGGCCGATGCGGTCGGCCTCCAGGAGGGAGCCCCGGCGGCGCAGGTCGGGCCAGCGGCCCTCCTGGAGCCCGGCGACGACGACGAGGTCCCACTCCAGGCCCTTGGCGCGGTGGGCGGTCATCAGGCGGACCGCGTCGGGCCGGGTGTGGCGGCGGGTCAGGGTGTCGGCGGCGATGTCTTGGGCGTCGACCTCCTCCAGGAAGTTGAGCGCGCCCCGGCCGCCGACCCGCTCCTCGGCGCGGGCGGCGGTCTCGAAGAGGGCGCAGACGGCGTCGAGGTCCCGGTCGGCGTTGCGGCCGGCGGGGCCGCCGCGCAGGGCGGCGCGCTCCAGCCGGGACGGCCAGGGGGTGCCGTTCCACAGCACCCACAGGGCCCCTTCGGCGGTGCCGCCGGCGGCGAGCAGGGCGCGGGCCTCCTGGAGCAGTCTGCCGAGCCGCTGGGCTCCGCGCGCGTAGGACGGCTCGTGGACGGTGAGCCGCTCGGGCTCGGCGAGCGCGCGGGCGAGGAGGACGTCGGAGGGGGGCGGGACCTTGGTGCCGGCGGCCCGCTCCTCGTCGCGCAGGGCGCGGCCGAGGCGGCGGAGGTCGGCGGGGTCGACGCCGGCGAGGGGGGAGGCGAGGAGTTCGAGGGCGGTCTCGGTGGCGAGCCAGCCGGAGGAGGCGGCCGGGGCGGCGGGGGCGCCGTCGGAAGCCTCCGTCTCCTCTGTCCCTTCCGCTTCCGCTTCCGCTTCCGGGTCCTGGTCGGCCGTCGCCGTCGCGCGCAGGGCCAGCAGCAGCGGGGCGACCGCCGGTTCGTGGCGGAGCGGGGTGTCGGCGGCGTCCGTCTCGACCGGGACGCCCGCCGAGGTGAGCGCGCGGCGCAGGGCCGGGAGGACCGCGCCGGAGCGGGTGAGGACGGCCATGGACTGCCAGGGCAGCCCGTCCTCCAGGTGGGCGCGGCGCAGCAGGTCCGCGATGTTCTCGGCCTCGGCGGAGGCGGTGGGGTAGGTGTACGCCTCCGCCCGCCCCCCGTCCCGTACCGGCGACAGCTCGCGGTGGGCGCGGGCCTTGTCGGCGGGCAGCCGGGTGAGCGGCATCCGCCGGGTCAGCTCGCGGGTGGCGGCGAGGAGGCCGGCGCCGGAGCGGCGGGAGGTGCCGAGGACCCGGACCGGCGCGCCCCCGAAGGCGGCGGGGAAGTCGAGGATGCCGTTCACGTCGGCGCCCCGGAAGGCGTAGATGGACTGGTCGGGGTCGCCGAAGGCGACGACCGTGTCGCGGCCGCCGCCGGTCAGCGCGGTCAGGAGCCGGACCTGCGCGGGGTCGGTGTCCTGGTACTCGTCGACGTACACGGCGTCGTACCCGGGCAGGGTGACCTCCCCGGCGAGGAGGACGGCGCGGTGCACCAGCTCCGTGTAGTCGAGGACGCCCTGGAGGTCGAGGACGTCGAGGTACTCGGCGAGGAAGCCGGCCGCCGCCTTCCAGTCGGGCCGGCCGACGCGCTCCGCGAAGCGGGCCAGTTCGTCGGGGCCGAGGCCCAGCTCGCGGGAGCGGGCGAGGACGGCCCGGACCTCGTCGGCGAAGCCCCGGGTGGTGAGGCAGGCGCGGAGCTCGTCGGGCCAGCGGACGCCGCCGAGGCCGGTCCGCTCCAGGTCGATCTGGCCGGCGAGCAGTTCGCGGACGGCGAGGTCCTGCTCGGGGCCGGAGAGCAGCCGGACGGGCTCCGCGAAGAGGTCGGCGTCCTGGTGGGCGCGGACGAGGGCGTAGCAGTAGGAGTGGAAGGTGGTGGCCTGGGGCGGGCGGCGGCCGCCGAGCCGGGTCGCCATCCGGTCGCGGAGTTCGACGGCGGCCTTGCGGCTGAAGGTGAGGACGAGGATCCGCTCGGGGTCGGTGCCGCGCTCCATGCGGGCGGCGACGGCCTCCACCAGGGTCGCCGTCTTTCCGGTGCCGGGGCCGGCCAGGACGAGGAGCGGCCCCCGGTCGTGCTCAACCACCGCCCGCTGGGCTGCGTCCAGCTGAGGGGGATCCACCGGGGCCGGCGCCGTGCGCACCAGCCGGTACGCGCCGGGGCCCCGCCGCCGGCCCGCGCCCGGGTACGGCTGTCCCTGGTGCGGCGGCGTAGGCCGGGTGGTGGAGGAGGAGCTCACGTGGTTGGCCGGTCCTGGTCGGTGCTGATGCGGTGCCGGTGCCGCGGGTGACGCCGGGGGTGCGGAGGGGGGTACGGGGCCGGGCACGCGCGCGTGCGGGGGTCCGTACCGCCGTCCGGGCTTCCGGGGCCGGGTGCGGCACGCCCGCCGACGTTACGCGAAACCCGGCGGCGGCGGGTCCTTCTCGGCCGGACCGGGGGGCCGGGGAGCGGGCGTCCGCCGAGGCCGCGCGGGGGCGTGTGAGATGGGGCACGCTCCGGCGCCGTCCTTCCGGGGCCGCCGCCGGACTCCCGGCTCCGGTTCCCGCCCCGGCGTACGTGACAGCCGTCACTCCCCCGCTCCGTCCGGTCCTCCGCCCGGCCTTCTGTCCGGTCCTCTGTCCGGACCTCCGCCCGACCCTCCGCCCGGCCTTCTGTCCGGACCTCTCCCCGACCCTCCGTCCGGCCTTCCGCCCGGACCCGGTCCCCGCCCCCGGCGCGGCCTCGGCGGCCGGGCCGGGGACGGCCCCCGTGCCGGTCCGGTCAGGGCGTCCCGGTGCCGTCCCAGCGGGCCCGGCGCATGTCGAGCCGGGGGACGTGGCCGTCGGCGGCCGGGCCGCGCTCGCGCAGCGGCGTGCCCTCCTCGCGGTAGTGGCCGAGGGCCCGCAGCTCGTGGCCGGGGAGCAGGGTGCCGTCGGAGCGGACGACCCGCCACCACGGGGCGGCGCCGCCGTAGAGGGACATGACGCGGCCGACCTGGCGGGGGCCGCCCTCGCCGAGCCACTCGGCGACGTCCCCGTAGGTCATGACCCGGCCCGGCGGAATGCGGTCGGCGACGTCGAGGACGCGCTCCGCGTAGGCGGGCAGCTCGCCGACGGACTCCGCCACGGACTCTTCCACGTGGGCGGGCGGCTTCCCGGCGGACTCCGTCACGGGCTCCTCCGCGCAGGCCGGCGGCTTCCCGGCGGGCTCCTCCGCGTCCCCGGCCTCCGGTTCCCGGGCCCCTGTCCCCCTCGTCTCCCCCACCGCTCCGGAGCCGTTCGTTCCGCTCGTTCCGGTTCGTCCCACGGGTCCCTCCAGCCTCATTCGTCTCATCCTGCCTCACGGTGCCGACATGGCCCTGATGCCTCCGCCGGGCGGTTCTTCGTGCCACCATCGTCCGGGCGGTGACGGTGACACGGGATCGATCACGGCGGAAACGAACGCACGGACCAGCAGACGTACCAGCAGAAGCACGGGCAGAGACGGACATGGTGATGGGTCAGGACACACAGCCCCCTGGAGGGGCCCGGCCCGACGTGCCCGAGCGGGTGTCCGGGGACGAGCCGCTGCTCGCGGCCCGGGTGCACCGCCCGTCCGACCTCATGCGCCTCCTCGCCGGGGTGCTCGCCATCGCCGTCGTGCTCGCCATCGCCGCCTTCGCCCACGGCACCACCTCCGGCCTGGAGGACGACATCAACAAGGGCGCCGTCGGCGCCCCCGACGTCTTCGTCAAGATCGCCGGGCTGGCCTCGTCCATCGCCATCCTGGTCCTGCCCGTCGCCTTCGCCATCGAGCGGCTGGTCAAACGGGACGGGCTGCGGATCGCCGACGGCGTCCTCGCGGCCGTCCTCGCCCACGGCGTCACGCTCGCGGTGGACCTGTGGGTGGCGAAGGCGGCGCCGGACACCATCCAGGACGCGCTGACCCAGCAGGCGAGCGGCGGCGGGCTGACCGACCCGGTGCACAACTACCTCGCGCCGGTGATCGCGTACATGACGGCCGTCGGCATGGCCCGCAGACCGCGCTGGCGGTTCTCGCTCTGGGCGGTGCTGCTGCTCGACGCCTTCACCATGCTGGTGGCCGGATACACCACCGCCTTCTCGATCATCCTCACCGTGCTGATCGGCTGGACGGTGGCCTACGGCACGCTGTACGCGGTCGGCTCGCCGAACGTCCGGCCGACCGGCCAGACCCTCCTCGCCGGACTGCGCCGGGTCGGCTTCCGGCCGGTGACCGCGCTGCGCGCCGAGGAGGTGCCGGAGACCGCCGAGAGCGGGGACCGGGGCCGCCGGTACCTGGTGACCCTGGAGGACGGGCCGCCGCTGGACGTCACCGTCGTCGACCGGGAGCAGCAGGCGCACGGCTTCTTCTACCGGCTGTGGCGGCGGATCACCCTGCGGACCATGACCACCCGCCGCTCGATCGTCTCCCTCCGGCAGGCGCTGGAGCAGGAGGCGCTGCTCGCGTACGCGGCGATCGCGGCGGGCGCGAACGCGCCGAAGCTGATCGCCACCTCGGAGCTGGGCCCCGACGCGGTGATGCTCGTGTACGAGCACATC
Organism: Streptomyces termitum; assembly: GCF_014650175.1. Lineage (GTDB taxonomy): Bacteria > Actinomycetota > Actinomycetes > Streptomycetales > Streptomycetaceae > Streptomyces > Streptomyces termitum. The sequence goes on along the minus strand of NZ_BMUL01000003.1, from coordinate 215,393 downwards.
GGCGGGCGGAGCCTGGACACGCTGGACGACGACGAGATCACCGACGAGCTGGTGCGCGGCGCGTGGCGGCAGGTGAAGGCGCTCCAGTCGCGGCGGATCGCGCACCGGCGGCTGTCCGGCGACGCGATCCTGGTGGATCGTTCCGGCAGGGTCTTCCTGACCGACCTGCGCGGCGGCGAGATCGCGGCCGGCGACCTGGTGCTGCGCATGGACATCGCGCAGTTCCTCACCACCCTGGGCCTGCGGGTCGGGGCGGAGCGGACCGTCGCGGCGGCCGTCGAGGTGCTCGGCCCGGACGCGGTGGCGGACTGCCTGCCGCTGCTCCAGCCGATCGCGCTGAGCCGCTCGACCCGGGCGACGCTGCGGAAGCTGGCCCGCGAGCGCTCCCAGCGGGAGCGGGAGGCGGTCCTGTCGGCCTCCGAGGCGGCGAAGAAGGAGCGGGAGCGGGTCAAGGCCGCCGCGCACGCGGGCCTCCCGGCGCCGGGCGCCGACCCCAAGGCGGAGAAGGCCGAGAAGAAGGCGGACAAGAAGGCGGAGAAGCGGGCGCTCGACGAGGCCCTGGACGAGGCCCGCGAGGAGGACCTGCTCGCGCAGATCCGCCGCCAGGTGCTGCTGATCCGGCCGCAGGCGCCGGTGGAACCGGTCCGGCTCGAACGGATCAAGCCGCGGACGCTGATCTCGATGATCGCGGGCGCGGTCGCCGCGTACTTCCTGCTGTCGCAGATCGCCCGGACCCCGCTGTCCACGGTCGCCGAGGCGGACTGGCGGTGGGTGGCGGCGGCGGTGCTGTTCTCGGCGCTGAGCTACGTGGCGGCGGCGATGAGCCTGCTCGGCTTCGTGCCGGAGCGGGTCGGGTTCTGGAAGACGGTGGTGGCGCAGGTCGCCGGGTCGTTCGTGAAGATCGTCGCCCCGGCGGCGGTCGGCGGCGTCGCCCTCAACACCCGCTTCCTCCAGCGCGCGGGCGTGCGGCCGGGGCTCGCGGTGGCCAGCGTCGGCGCCTCCCAGCTGTTCGGGCTCGGGGCGCACATCCTGCTGCTGCTCTCCTTCGGCTATCTGACCGGCACCGAGAAGTCGCAGTCGTTCACGCCGTCCCGGACGGTCATCGCGGGGCTGCTGACGGTCGCGGTGCTGGTGCTGGTGGTGACGGCGATCCCGTTCATGCGGAAGTTCGTCTCGACCCGGCTGCGCTCGCTCTTCGCGGGCGTGGTGCCGCGCATGCTGGACGTGCTCCAGCGGCCGATGAAGCTGGTCACCGGGATCGGCGGGATGCTGCTGCTGACCGGCGCGTTCGTCTTCTGCCTGGACGCCTCGATCCGGGCCTTCGGGCACGGGAACGTCTCGATCAGCTACGCGAGCGTGGCCGTGGTCTTCCTCGCGGGCAACGCGCTGGGCTCGGCGGCCCCGACGCCCGGCGGCGTCGGCGCGGTCGAGGGCGCGCTCACCCTCGGCCTGGTCACGGTGGGCCTGACCTTCGAGGTCGCCACCCCGGCGGTGCTCCTCTACCGCCTGCTGACCCTGTGGCTGCCGGTACTGCCCGGCTGGATCTGCTTCAACTGGCTGACGAAGCGGGAGGCGCTCTAGGTCCTGCCCGGAAAGTCCCGCGGGGTTCCCCCGCGCGGGACACCCGCTTGGGCGCGCGTCCCGCGCGGTGCGGGGTCCGGGCACCGAGCATGGGGGCATGCCGATCTCCGCCGCCCCGCGCGCCGCCGCCCTGCTGACCGCCTCCGCCGTGCTGTTCCTGGCCGGGTGCTCGGACGGCGGGGGCGACCAGGCGCCGACGGCGGCGCAGCCCACCAAGGCCGGCGGCATGGCGGCGCTGACCGAGCAGAAACCGGAGTGGGACCGGTGCCCGGCGCCGTCCCCGGCGGAGGGCGGCGGCGACGCGCCGACGCCGCTGCCGGGCGGCACCGCGTGGGAGTGCGCCTTCCTGACGACGCCGCTGGACTGGTCGCGGCCGGACGGCGAGACGATCGAGCTGGCGCTGATCCGGGCGAAGGCCCGGAACGAGGGCGGCCGGATCGGCTCGCTGGTCTTCAACTTCGGCGGGCCCGGCGGCAGCGGCGTCAGCGCCCTGCCCGGCTTCGCCTCCGACTACGAGTCCCTGCGGTCCCGCTACGACCTGGTCTCCTTCGACCCGCGCGGGGTGGGCCGCAGCGACCCGGTCGAGTGCCTGTCGGACCGGGAGCTGGACGCGTACTACGCGCTGGACTTCACCCCCGACGACGAGGCCGAGGAGCGGACCCTGTCGGACGCCCAGAAGAAGTACGCGGCGGCCTGCCGGAAGAACTCGGGCGCGGCGCTGCCGCACGTCGGCACGGAGAACGCGGCCCGGGACATGGACCTGCTGCGCCAGGTCCTCGGCGACGACCGGCTGCACTACTTCGGGATCTCGTACGGCACCGAGCTGGGCGGCGTGTACGCGCACCTCTTCCCGGAGCGGGTCGGCCGGGCCGTCTTCGACGCGGTGGTGGACCCGGAGGCGGGCGTCGAGGCCGGGGCGCTGGGCCAGGCGAAGGGCTTCCAGCTCGCGCTGGACAACTTCGCGCAGGACTGCGTGGACCGGGGCGACGCGTGCGCGCTGCCGGGCGCCTCGGTGCCGGAGGTGGAGGCGGGGATCACGGACCTCCTCGCCGCGCTCGACGAGAAGCCGATCTCCGGCATCGGCACCCGGAAGCTCACCCAGACCCAGGCCACCAACGGCATCGCCCAGTCCCTGTACTCGAAGGAGTTCTGGCCCTACCTGGAGCAGGGTCTGGACGCCGCCGACGGCGGGGACGGGGCGCTGCTGCTGGCCCTGTCCGACTCGATGAACGGGCGGAACGAGAACGGCAGCTACAGCAACATCCAGGCCGCGAACGCCGCCATCAACTGCGTCGACTTCAAGGAGCGCTACACCCTCGGCCAGGCCAAGGAGCGGCTGCCGCAGTTCCGCGAGGCGTCCCCGGTCTTCGGCGACTTCATGGGCTGGGCGCTGTCGAGCTGCGCGCAGTGGCCGGTGCCGGGCGCCTGGGAGCACCCGGACGTGTCGGCGCCGGGCTCCGCGCCGATCCTGGTGGTCGGCAACACCGGCGACCCGGCGACCCCGTACGAGGGCGCGCGGGCGATGGTGAAGGCGCTGGGCCAGGGCGTCGGCGTGGAGCTGACGTACGAGGGCGAGGGGCACGGCGCGTACAACGGCGGCAGCGCCTGTGTGAAGAAGGCGGTCGACGGCTACCTGCTGAACGGCAGGGTGCCCGCCTCCGGCACCGTCTGCAAGTGACCTGCGGCCCGCGCCCGGCACCGTCCGCGAGGAGCCGCGGGCCCGCCGCCTAGGATGACGGTCTGTCACGATCCCGGGGGGTTCCCATGTCCATACGCCGGCGCCTGACGGCCCTCGCCGTCGGCGGAGTGCTGGTCACCGGCTGTACGGGAACGGGCGCCCCGGCCCCCGCGCCCTCCTCCGCCGCCCCGGCCGGCGACGGCAAGCCCGCCCCGTCCTCCCCGTCGGCGGGGCTCGCCGCGCAGCGCCCGGAGTGGAAGGCGTGCGAGGACGCGGGCGAGGGGTGGCGCTGTGCGACGGTGCGGGTGCCGCTGGACCACGCGAAGCCGTCGGGCGCGACGATCCCGGTGGCGCTGATCCGCAAGGAGGCGACCGACCCCAAGCGCAGAATCGGTTCGCTGCTGTTCAACTTCGGCGGGCCCGGCGGCTCCGGGGTGGACACCCTGCCGCAGCTCGCGGAGGAGTACCGGGGCCTGAACGCCCGCTACGACCTGGTCTCCTTCGACCCGCGCGGGGTGAGCCGCAGCTCCGGCGTGGTCTGCCGGGACGACGCCGAGCAGGCCGCCGCCGAGCGGACCGTGGACCTCACCCCGGACACCCCCGCCGAGGAGGCCGCCTACCTGGCCGACGCGGCGGCCTTCGGCGCCGGCTGCGCCCGCCGCTCCGGCACGGTCCTGCCGCACACCACGACCACGGCGACCGCCCGGGACATGGACCTGATCCGGCAGGTCCTCGGCGACGACAAGCTGTCGTACTTCGGGATCTCGTACGGCACCCAGCTCGGCGGCACCTACGCGCACCTGTTCCCCGAGCGGGTGGGCCGGCTGGTCCTGGACGCGGTGGTCGATCCGACCGCGGGCACGGTGGAGCACGCCCGGCAGCAGACGACCGGATTCCAGCGGGCGCTGGACAACTACCTGGAGAGCACCGGCGCCGACCCGAAGGCCGGCACCGAGCGGATCGTCCGCCTCCTGGCGGCGCTCGACCGGGAGCCGCTGCGGGTCGGCGACCGGCGCCTGACCGACGGCCTGGCCCTCACCGGCATCGCCGTCACCCTGTACGCGGAGGCCAACTGGCCGCTGCTCACCCGGGGCCTGGAGGAGGCGGAGAAGGGCGACGGCACGACCCTGCTCCAGCTCGCGGACTGGTACAACGACCGGGACGAGCAGGGCCGTTACGCGACCCAGTCGCACTCCCAGCGGGCGATCTCCTGCGCCGACTCCAGCGAGCGGCCGACGGCGGCGCGGGCGAAGGCGCTGCTGCCGGAGTTCCGGCGGATCTCCCCGGTCTTCGGCGCCTTCCTGGCCTGGGACACGGCGGGCTGGTGCGCCGCGTGGCCGGTGGCGGGCGAGGCGGCCACCCCGGCGGCGTCCGCCCCGGGCGCGGCCCCGGTCCTGGTGGTGGGCACGACCGGCGACCCGGCGACGCCGTACGAGGGCGCGGAGCGGATGGCGCGGGAGCTGGGCGAGGGCGTCGGTGTGCTGGTCACCAACCGGGGCGAGGGCCACGGGGCGTACGGCACCTCGCCGTGCGTGACCCGGACGGTGGACGCGTACCTGCTGGACGGCAAGGTGCCCGCGTACGGCACGACCTGCGGGTAGCCGGGCACGGGGAAGGCCCCGGACCGATCCCGGTCCGGGGCCTTCGCGCGCACGGTCAGTAGACCGGCTTCTCCGGCTCGATCTGGTGGACCCAGCCGATGACGCCGCCGCCGACGTGCACCGCGTCCGCGAAGCCCGCGGACTTGAGCACGGCGAGGACCTCCGCACTGCGGACACCCGTCTTGCAGTGCAGGACGATCTTCTTGTCCTGCGGGAGGTCCTGGAGGGCGGTGCCCATCAGGAACTCGTTCTTGGGGATCAGACGCGCGCCCGGGATGGAGACGATCTCGTACTCGTTCGGCTCGCGGACGTCGATGATGTCGATGTTCTCGCCCTCGTCGATCCACTCCTTGAGCTGCTTGGGAGTGATCGTCGAGCCGAGCGCCGCCTCCTGGGCCTCCTCGGACACGACGCCGCAGAAGGCCTCGTAGTCGATGAGCTCGGTGACGGTCGGGTTCTCGCCGCAGACCGCGCAGTTCGGGTCCTTGCGGACCTTGACCTGGCGGTACTGCATCTCCAGGGCGTCGTAGATCATCAGGCGGCCGACCAGCGGCTCGCCGATGCCCGCGAGGAGCTTGATGGCCTCGTTGACCTGGATGGAGCCGATGGACGCGCAGAGCACGCCGAGGACGCCGCCCTCGGCGCAGGACGGGACCATGCCCGGCGGCGGGGGCTCCGGGTAGAGGCAGCGGTAGCAGGGGCCGTGCTCGGACCAGAAGACGGACGCCTGGCCGTCGAAGCGGTAGATCGAGCCCCAGACGTACGGCTTGTTCAGCAGCACGCAGGCGTCGTTCACCAGGTAGCGGGTGGCGAAGTTGTCGGTGCCGTCGACGATCAGGTCGTACTGGCTGAAGATGTCCATCACGTTGTCGGCTTCCAGCCGCTCCTCGTGAAGGACCACGTTCACGTACGGGTTGATGCCGAGCACGCTGTCGCGCGCCGACTCCGCCTTGGACCGGCCGATGTCGGCCTGGCTGTGGATGATCTGGCGCTGGAGGTTCGACTCGTCGACCTCGTCGAACTCCACGATGCCGAGCGTGCCGACACCGGCCGCGGCCAGGTACATGAGGGCCGGCGAGCCGAGGCCGCCGGCGCCCACGGCGAGCACCTTGGCGTTCTTGAGCCGCTTCTGCCCGTCCATGCCCACGTCGGGGATGATCAGGTGGCGGGAGTACCTGCGGACCTCGTCTACGGTGAGCTCGGCAGCCGGCTCGACCAGGGGTGGCAGCGACACGGGGACTCCGTTGGTCGGTATGTCAGTACGGTTGTTCTCCCCGTAACACTGCCACGCCCCTCCTCATTCCGAGACACCCGGTCCGATACGCGAGACAATTTCGTCCCAGTAGCCGGGCAGCGAATGAAATGGATCGTTTTGTCCCGGGGCCCCGGCGCGATCGGTGAAGAAGATCGTTCCGGCGCCCTGCCAGCGGGCGATCCGCAGCGCCTCGTCCAGGTGGGTGCGCGGCACCCCGTGCACGAAGTGCGCGAACTTCCCCTCCGGGTAGGAGGCCGTCCACTCCGCCACCTGTGACCAGCGGTAGTCCGTCCAGGGCCCGGAGAAGGTGACGAGCTGGTCCGCCGCCTCCGCGTAGCCGGGGTGCGGGTGGCGGCCCTGGCCGAGGACCAGGTGGGCGTCGCCGCCGAGGAGCGCCGACAGGGTCGCCGTGACCCGCCTCACTCCCGGCAGGTCCGTCCGCTCCGTGGGACAGCGGTCCAGGTAGAAGCCGCCGATCCGGTACCAGTCGACGAACCGCTGCGCCTGCGAGACCAGCTCGCCGAAGGGCCGCGCGCCGTGCGCGAGGTCGAGGTGGCCGAGCACCCGCACCCCCGCGTGCCGCAGGCGCGCGGCGGTCTCCAGGCAGTGCGGGTCGGGCCGGCTGCCGGGGCCCTCGGCGACGTTGAGCACCGCCCAGTGCACGGGCGTCCCGGGGCGGGTGAGCTCGGCCCACTCGACGGGGGCGAGCAGCGGGTGCCCGTAGCCGGGGGCGCCCACGCCGAGCGCCCGGACCGCCCCCGTCGCCGTGGCCGCACCCGTCAGATGCGACACGCCGCCTCCATCCAGATGTCGGCGAGCGACTCCTCCAGGTTGATCCGGGGGCGCCAGCCGAGCCGGTCGCGGGCGGTGCGCACGTCGGCCTGCTGCCAGGGGCCGCAGCCGTCGGGGTACGGGTAGGGGGTGGCGCCCAGCTGTTCGGCGATGGTCGCCTCGGTGCGGGGCGCGCCGATCACCGGGCGCTGCGGGATGCCGTGCGGGCCGTCCACCTCGTGGAGGTTGCCCGCGTAGCCGGCGACCCGGGCGAGGACGGCGGCGGCGTCCCGCAGCCGGACCGCGCGGCCGGTGCCGATGTTGACGACGCCCTGGGCGGCGGAGAGGGAGGCGGCGTGCACGGCGCGGGCCACGTCCCGGACGTCCACGAAGTCCCGCTGCACGCCGAGGCCGCTGAGCTTGAGCTCGCCGTCGCCGGCCTGCATGGCCCGGCGCATCGCCTCGGCGAGCCGGCCCAGCGGGGAGCCGGCCGGGGTGCCGGGGCCGACCGGCGAGAAGACCCGCAGCACGACGGCGTCGAGCCCGGAGCCGAGGACGAGTTCGGTCGCGGCGAGCTTGGAGACGCCGTACGGGCCGCCGGGGCGCGGCACCGCGTCCTCGGCGGTGGACGAGCCGGGCTGGCTGGGCCCGTACTCGGAGGCGCAGCCGACCTGGACCAGCCGGGCGCCGCAGCCGCTGCGGCGCAGCGCCTCGCAGACGGTGGCGACGGCGACCGTGTTGTGCCGGGTGAGGTCGCGGGCGCCGCCGCGGGTGGCGCCCGCGCAGTTGACGATGACGCCGGGGTGGACGGCGTCCAGGAAGCGGGTGAGGGCGCCGGGGCTGCCGGTGGCGAGGTCGAAGCGGACGTCGGCGTCGTCGCCGCGGCCGAGGGCCGTGAGGTGGACCGCCGGGTCGGCGAGCAGCCGGTCGGCGACGAAGCGGCCGATGAAGCCGTTGGCTCCGAGCAGTAGCACCCTCATCGTGCGGCCCCTTCGTGCCGACCGGCCGGTGCTGGGGAGTGAGGGGTCATGTTCTTCGTTCTCCTTGAGGGTGATGAGAGAGAGGGGCCGAGTGGCGCCCGCGGCGTCGGCTCCGCGGGTGCGCCGGGGGTTCAGGGGGCGGTGTGGGCGGTGGCCCGGGTGAGGGCGCCGGCCGCGTGGACCAGCAGGGCGAGCGCGGCGGCGCCGCAGACCAGGGCGGGCAGGGCACCGGCGCCCCAGGTGTCGGCGGCGGCCCGCACGGGGACGGCCAGCGCGTCGAAGCCGGGGAGCGGCAGCCGGGCGGCCAGCACGCTGGCGATGCCGAGGGCCTCGGCGGCGCAGGCGGCGGCGAGCGCGGCGGCGGCCGTCTCGGGGTGGCCGTGGACGGTGAGCAGCCGGGCGAGCAGCAGCAGGGCGCCCAGGGCGAGCGCGCCGGGGCTGAAGCCGGTGGCGGCGAGCAGTCCGGCGAGGGCGGCGAGGTGGAGCAGGACGGCGGCGGAGAGCCAGCCCCGGGCACCGGCCGCGAAGTCGGCGAGGCCCCGGCTGGTGGCGATCCGGCGGCGGACCCGGGTGGCGAAGAGGTGGGCGCACCAGGCGGCGGGGGCGACGGCGAGCGCGAGCCCGAGGAGCGGGGCGGGCTCCACCGGCCAGCCGGCGTCGGGCCCGCCGCGCAGCACCTGGTCGAGGAGCCCGTCGCCCGCGACGGCGTACCCGAGCAGCCACAGCGTCCAGAGCCGGGCGGCGGGCGGCGCGGCGGGGGCGCGCAGCGGTCCGGTCCGTACGGCGAGGGCGAGCGCGGCGGCCAGCGCGAGCGCGCCGGCCGCGGCGGCGGCGATCCCGGCGGCCCCGTCGAGGCGGGCCACGGCGGGGACGGCGAGCGCGGCGACGGCGCCGGGCGCGAGGACGGTCAGCGGCCAGCGGCCGCGGGGCTCCGCGGCGGTCTCGGCGGGCGCGGCCTCCCGCCGTCCGCGCGGCACGCGCGCGTACAGCTCCTCGGCGAGGGTGAAGACGTCCCGGTGCCGGTAGCGGGCGGCGGTCCGGTCGGTGAACCCGAGCGCTTCGAGCCCGGCGGCGATCTCCAGCGGGTCGACGGCCCGCTCGCACAGCTCCCGGTGGCGCCGCATCAGCACCTTGACCGGGTCCCCGCCGCCCCGCCGGGGCCGCCCGCCGGGCGCCTCCCCCCAGGCCGCGCCGGGACCGGGCGCGACGGGCCCGCCGGGCGCGTCCCGGAGGTCCGGTCCGGCGGGGGCGCCGGCGGATTCCCCGTCCGGAGGCCCGGCGGGAGCGTCTTCGGACACGGCGGCTTCGGACGCGACGGCTTCAGGAGCGGCGGCTTCGGACGCGACGGTTTCGCGAGCGGCGCTCTCGGACGCGGCGGTCCCCGAGGCTTCTTCGGGAACGACGGACTCGGGAGCTTCTTCGGAAACGACGGACTCGGGCGCGGCAGTCGCGGCGGCCTCGGGCAGGGCGGGGAGCCGCGGGGGGCCGAAGGCGGCGAGGAGGGCGTCGAGGGCGGTGGCGTCGGGGTCCGCGGGCTCGGGCCGGGGGTCCGCGTGCAGGTCGAGGGTGGGGAGCGGGCCGGGCCCGGCGGCTATGCCGGTCTCCGCTTCGGCCGCCGGGGCGGCGAGGAGGGCCTCGGAGCGGGCGTCCCAGGCTCCGGGGCTCGTCGGGGCGGCGGGGCCGCGCATGGGGGTGCCTCCTTCAGGCATCGGGGGCTCCTGTGCCCGCGGGGACGGCGCTCGGTGCCCAGCCGCCGGGGATCCGGGTCTCGGCGGGGTGGGCGAAGGGCACGTCGGATCCGGCGCGGTGGCGGACCGGGGCGCGGGAGAGGAGTTCGAGGTAGATGCCGCGGAAGGCGGCGAGGTTCTGGTCGACGGTGAAGAGTTCGAGCGCGCGGGCGCGGGCGGCGGCGCCGAGCCGGTACCGGCGGCCGGGGTCGCGGAGCAGGGCGAGGCAGGCGTCGGCGAGCGCGCGGGGGTTGCGCGGGGGGACGACGAGGCCGGTGCCGCCGATGATCTCGACGACCGCGCCGACGTCGGTGGAGACGGTGGCGCGGGCGCAGAACATGGCCTCGACGAGGCTGGCCGGGAAGCCCTCGACGGTGCTGGAGAGGACGACGACGGCGGCGGAGGCGTAGACGTCCTCCAGGGTGGGCGCCTCGGGACCGCCGAGTTCCTCGAAGGAGACGGGGTTCTCGCCGACGGCGTGCGCCCCGGCGGCCTCGTCGGGGAAGAGCTGGGCGGCGAGGGCGGCGCACTGGGCGCGGTAGGCGCAGTGGCCGTCCCGGCGGCCGTCCCCGTCACCGGCGGCGGGGACGGAGACGATCCGCAGCCGGGTGTCGGGCTGGCGGGCGCGGAGGTCGGCGAAGGCGTGGAGGAGGGAGACGAGGTCCTTGGCGGGTTCGACGCGGCCGATCCACACGAGGGTGCCGGGTTCGCCGCTCTCCTCGTCCTCGCCGACCTCGGCGAAGCGGGTGGCGGGCATGCCGGGGTGGACGGTGCGGATGCGGTCGCGGCCCGCGCCGCACTTCTCCTGCCAGCGGCGGGCGTGGGCGTTGCCGGGGGTGAGGAGGTCGGCCTGCCGGCAGGTCTCCCCGGCGAGGCGGCCGTGGAGGGCGGCGAGCAGGGTGCGCAGGGCGGTGGAGCGGCCGGGGTCGTCGGCGGCGAGGTAGTGGGCGCGCAGGCCGACGCCGTACTCGGTGACGAGGAGCGGGGTGCCGAAGAAGCGTTTGGCCAGGAGGCCGGGGAGGGCGACGGGGCCGCCGGCCGTGGCGTGGCAGAGGTCGGCGGCGCCGAGGGCGGTCTCGTCGTACCAGTCGAGGGAGAGGGGGCGCAGGGCCCGTTCGAGGTGGCGGGCGAGGGCGAGGTGGTCGCTCAGGCAGGCGTCGGCGACGGCGCGCCGGGCGCCGGGGGCGCGGCAGGCGTCCTCCAGGAGGCGGACGGCGTCGTCGGAGCGGAGGGCGGCGGGCAGGCCGCCGGTGTCGCGGGCGAGGTCCGCGAGGGCGCCGAGGCCGTCGGCGAAGGCGTCGGCGGCGGTGTCGTCCTCGGCGGCGAGGCCGGTGGCGAGGGCGTGGAAGCCCTCGGCGAAGCGGCGGCGGTCGCGGCGGCCGTGGGTGCGGCGGGGCGCGCGCTCGGCGGGTCCGGCGGGGCGCGCGCCCTCCCCGGTGGGGGCGACGGGCCGGACGTGCGGCGGCAGCGGGGTGGCGGGGGGCGGGCCGTCGAGGGCGTAGAGGTCGAAGTCGTGGCCGCCGAGGCCGTGGACGAGCCGCCGCCACCAGGCGCCGGTGTCACCGGAGGCGCACGGGGCGCCACCCTCCGTGAGCAGTCCGATCCGCACGAGCACCCACCCCCTGTCGTCGTTGACGTCCCCCGCCGTTGCCTTCGGCGGGGCGCGCTGCCGACCCGCAGCGGGAAGAACGTATGCACTGGGAACGAGGGGCGACGGACGGTTGTCCGTCGCACCACCGGAAGGGGTGAATGCGCGTTACTTTCCGCGACCGGGGGCGTTCTGTCGCGGTACGCGCCGGAGGCGCCGGTTCCGGCGCAGCGGAAGGGGCGCCTCCCGGCCCCGCCGGGAAGCGCCCCCTCCTCGATGCCCCTCGTCAACTCCCTGGGTGCACCCAGGGGTTGGGACGGCAGACGATGCCGTCGATGTCCAGGGTCTTGGTCTGCTGCTGCATCACGGGGGCGAGGGCGCCCGGGGTGCGGCAGGAGACGTGGTTGTGGCCGAGCCGGTGGCCGACCTCGTGGTTGATGAGCATCTGGCGGTAGGCGTACATCGCCTTCGGGCCGAAGGTCTCCGCGCCCTGCGCCCAGCGGAAGGCGTTGATCATCACGCGCTCGGTGGAGGCGGAGTCGCAGGAGACGTTGTCGACGGTGGTGTCGAGGCCGGACTTGGCGCACCACTTGCCGGTGGTCACGGGGCTGGCGAGGGTGATGACGAAGTCGGCCTCGCCGCTGGAGACCCGCTCGAAGGTCATGGCGCCCTGCCCGGCCCAGCTCCGCTTGTCGTTGAGGGTCTGCTGGACGGCGCGGGCGAAGAGCCCGGCGTCGAGCCCGAGCCCCTTCTCGACGTCGACCCGGTAGCGGTGCTTCGCTCCCCGGCCGGGCGCCTTGTCGAAGCCGGGCACGGTCTCGAAGTCGCCGGACGCGAACAGCTTGGGGTCGATCGGGAACTGACGGGTCATCAGCTGCTCGTACGTGGGCGGCCGCACGGTCGGCTCCGGCGCCGGGCTCGGCGGGGTGGCGCGCCCGTCGGAGCGGGAGGCGGAGCCGTCCGCGGTGCGCTCGCCCGCGCCCTGGGCGGCGTGGGCCTCCAGGGCGTCGTCCTTGCCGTCGGTGACCTGTCCGGCGACGACGAGGGCGAGGCAGGTGGTGACGGCGGCGGCGGCGATCCCGGTCAGCGTCCGGCCCATGCCGCCGCGCGCGGCGGCGGTCTCCTCGTCCTCCTCGGGCGCGGCGCCCTCGGCGGCGGTCGCGGGGACCGGTGCCTCGGCGCGACGGCGCGGTCCGGGGACCCGGCGCCCGCCGCCCGCGGGCCCGTACCGCTCGGGCCCGGGGGTGCCGGTCTCCTCGTCCGCCGGGTGCCCGCCGCGCACCGGGACGCCGTGCGCGGGGGTGTGCGGCGTCCCGTGCGCGGGCGTGTCGGCGCCGCCGCCGCGCGGGACGGCACCCGGCACGGGCCGACGCGGGGCCCCGTACGGAGCGGGGGTCCCATGGGCGGGGGTTCCGTGAGCGGGCGTCCCGTGGGCGGGTGTTCCCTGGGCGGGTGTCCCGTACGCCGGGGATCCGTACGCCGGGGACCCGTACGCGGGGGTGCCGTGGGCCGGGGTGCCCGGTGCGGGCGCGGGGCGCCTCGGTCCGCCGGGTCCCGGCGCGGGCCTGCCCTGGCCGCCGTACGCGGGACCGCCCGGCGCGGGCCGGGGCGCCGTGCCGTACGCGGGCCGCTGCGGAGCCCCGTAAGGAGAAGGAGAAGGAGAAGGAGGGGCCGCGCCGTGGACCGGCGTCCCGTGCGCCGGGGTGCCCGGCGTCCCGTACCCCGGGAAGGAGCCGTCGCCGCGGGCGTCCGGGGCGTCGCCGGAGCGGCGGCGCCGGCCCGTGCCCGCCCCGCCGTCCACGACCGGCGCGCGTCCGGTGTCGGTCGCGGGCGCCTGCCCCTTGCGGCTGTGTCGTCCCACTCCGGGCTCAGCTCCCGTCGTGCCGCGCGTCGTGGTCCGCGATCAGCTCCCGGGCGGCCGCGGCGACCGTCTCGGGCTCCTCCATCATCGCCACGTGACCGGCGTCCGGGAGGCTCAGCAGGCGCGCACCGCGGAAGGCCGCGGCGGCCCGGCGGGCCATCCGGTACGAGACGAGCCGGTCACGGCCGCCGTAGACGAGCAGGGTCGGCGCGAGGACGCGCTCCGCCTGCCGCCACAGCCCGTGCTGGCCGCCGAGCGTATACGCGTCGACGATGCCGCGCGAGGACCTGGCCATCGCGTCCCAGAAATAAGGGAGTTCGAGCCTGCGCTCCATCTCCTCGACCGCGTGCAGGAAGCCCTCGTCGGTGACCCGGGCGGGGTCGCCGTAACAGAGCGAGAGGACGCCCCGGACGCGCTGCTCGGGGGTCCAGTCGCGGGACATCCGGGCGAAGAGCCCGGCGACGCCGGGGACGGCGAGGAGCGCCGTCGGCCAGGCGGTGCGCTGGGCGCGCAGCTCGGGCAGGGCCGGGGAGACCAGGGTGAGGGTGCGCACCAGGTCGGGGCGGACGGCGGCGACCCGGGTGACGACGGCGCCGCCCAGCGAGTTGCCGAAGAGGTGCACGGGGCCGCGGCCGGCCGCGTCGAGCAGCCGGATGACGGCGCGGGCGTGCCCGGTGACCGAGTAGTCGCCGTCGTCGGGCGGCGGGGAGACGCCGAAGCCGGGCAGGTCGACGGCCTCGCCGTCGACGGTGTCGGCGAGCAGCGGCATCAGGGCGGACCAGTTCTGCGAGGAACCGCCGAGTCCGTGCACGTACAGCGCGGGCGGCAGGCCGGTCCGGGTGCCGGGACGCGCGCGCACGGTGAGGGAGAGGCCGGGGAGCGCGACGGAGCGCAGCTCCTCGCCGTCGGCGATCCGGACGGGCCGGGAGCGCGGGGCCGCCGGTGCGGCGTCGGCGGTCCGGGTGTCCGGCAGCTCGGTCGAGGACATGGCCGCAATATTACGAGACGATCACGCGGGCCCGTGTGTGGGTGCGGTCACAGGCCCCCGGCCCCTTCCCCTCGGCGCCCCCGTCCCGCCTCCCGGACGCGGCTCGGGTGCGCCCCGGCACCGTTGCTCCTACGCTCGTAAGGAGGGTCGTCGGCGCGGGCCGGACGCCCGCGCGCGGCCGTGGACCGGTTACGGGAGGGAAGCCCATGAGTGTGGATCCGTCCGAGCCCGACACCTTCTCCGACGGAGAGGACGCCGGACTCGACCAGGAGGTTCCGGAGGCCGACGCCGCCGAGCAGCACACCGCGCTGCGTCCTGACGAGGACGCGCCGCCGGGCGAGGTCGACCGGGACGCGGCGAACGAGGCCGACGCCGCCGAGCAGGCCCGGGTCGTCACCCTCGACGAGGACGACTACCGCTGACCGTTCCCGACGTTTTGTTCGGTTCAATCTTGAATTGCCTGTCGACCGCGGCGTCCGGTCCGTGAAATTCTGCGTCCGCACCGCGCACAGCCGGGTTACCCAAAAGTACGATGGCGGCGCGGCGCGACAGCGCGTACGGATCGACATCTTGGGAGGCCGCGTGAGCGCCATCGAGCAGACAGAGGCAGCACGCCCTCGCGGTACGAGGCTCCCGCGCCGTGCCCGGCGGAACCAGCTCCTCGGCGCGGCCCAGGAGGTGTTCGTCGCCCAGGGCTACCACTCCGCGGCCATGGACGACATCGCCGAGCGGGCCGGCGTCAGCAAGCCGGTGCTCTACCAGCACTTCCCCGGGAAGCTGGACCTCTACCTGGCCCTGCTCGACCAGCACTGCGAGGCCCTCCTCCAGGCGGTGCGCACCGCGCTGGCCTCCACCTCGGACAACAAGCTCCGGGTCGCGGCCACCATGGACGCCTATTTCGCCTACGTCGAGGACGAGGGCGGCGCCTTCCGCCTGGTCTTCGAGTCCGACCTCACCAACGAGCCGGCCGTGCGCGAGCGCGTGGACCGGGTGAGCCTCCAGTGCGCCGAGGCGATCTCGGACGTCATCGCCGAGGACACCGGCCTGTCCAAGGACGAGTCGATGCTCCTCGCGGTCGGCCTCGGCGGCGTCTCGCAGGTCGTCGCCCGCTACTGGCTGTCGAGCGAGTCCCCGATCCCCCGGGACACGG
The DNA here is from genome assembly GCF_014650175.1 of Streptomyces termitum. Taxonomy (GTDB): domain Bacteria; phylum Actinomycetota; class Actinomycetes; order Streptomycetales; family Streptomycetaceae; genus Streptomyces; species Streptomyces termitum. The sequence goes on along the minus strand of NZ_BMUL01000003.1, from coordinate 200,213 downwards.
CGGTCTCGCTGCTCACCTCGCTCGCCTGGCGCGGCATCGCGGGCTTCCCGCTGCACCCGGTGGACGGGCAGCTGAGCGCCGAGGGCCACTGAGCCACCCGCCCGGCGGGCCCCGCCCCGCCGCGCCCTCCCCGTGTGTTCCCCGGGGGTGTTCGCTCCTGGCGTGCGGCGGCTGCGCCGTGCGCGTCCCCTCACCGGGCTAATGTGTGCAGCGTACGGCGCGGGTTCATCGCGCATGGCTGACCGTTCGGAGGGACATAGCCGTGGAGGTCAAGATCGGCGTGCAGCACGCGCCCCGGGAGATCGTTCTGGAGAGCGGGCAGTCCGCCGAGGACGTGGAGCGCGCCGTCGCCGACGCGCTGTCCGGCAAGGCGCCGCTGCTCAGCCTGGAGGACGAGAAGGGCCGCCGGGTCCTGATCCCGTCGGACAAGATCGCGTACGTGGAGCTGGGCGAGACCGCGGTGCGCCGGGTGGGCTTCGGCACGCTCTGAGGGCCGTCTCTCGCACGGGAGGCCGGGAAGGACCGCACGGTCCTTCCCGGCCTCCGCGCGTTCCCGGCGCGCCTTCCGCTCTCCCGTCCCCACCAGGGCGTACGGGAGGATTGCGCGGCGACGGCGGCGGGTAGAGGGGCTGTGACCGCACCGCCCGCCCCGCAGCCCCCGCGAGGTGATCCACCGTGTTCCTGGAAGCCCTCGGTTCCGCTCTGCTCGGACTCGCCCTGGCCTGGGCCGCCGCGCACCGGCTCCCCGACCGCCTCCCCGCCCGCGGGACCGTGCTCCTGACCGGGTCGCTCGGCGCGGTCTTCGGCGCCCTCGTCACCCACGGGGCGCTCGGCCCCGGTCACTTCCTCGCCACCCTCGCGGGCGCGGTCGCGGTGGCGGCGGTGCTGCTCTCGCTGCTGGTCCGCCCGGCCGCCCGCAGGCTGCGCCGATCATCGTCCGCCGCGTACTGACGCGGCGCCGCGGACGGCGGAAGACGGCCGCGCGGCCCCGGACAGCGGATGTCCGGGGCCGCGCGGCCGTCGTGCGGAAGCGGGAGGGGCTCAGGCCGCGAGGCCCAGGGCCGCCATGCGCTTGGTGTGCGCCTCGGTGATCCGGGAGAACATCCGGCCCACCTCCGCCAGGTCGAAGCCGTCGGCGAGCCCGCCGACCAGCATGGTGGAGAGCGCGTCGCGCTCGGCCACCACGCGCTGGGCCTGCGAGAGCGCCTCGCCCATCAGGCGGCGGGCCCACAGCGCGAGCCGGCCGCCGACGCGCGGGTCGGCGTCGATGGCGGCGCGGACCTTCTCCACCGCGAAGTTGCCGTGGCCGGTGTCGTCGAGGACGGCCAGCACCAGGGCGCGGGTGTCGGAGTCGAGGCGGACGGCGACCTCGCGGTAGAAGTCGCTGGCGATCGAGTCGCCCACGTACGCCTTGACCAGGCCCTCCAGCCAGTCCGACGGGGCGGTCTGGCGGTGGAAGTCGTCGAGCGCCTTGGCGAAGGGCTCCATCGCGGCGGTCGGTTCGGCGTCCACGGCGGCCAGCCGGTCGCGCAGCCGCTCGAAGTGGTGGAACTCGGCGGAGGCCATCTTCGCCAGCTCGGCCTTGTCCTCCAGGGACGGCGCCAGCTTGGCGTCCTCGGCGAGCCGTTCGAAGGCCGCCAGCTCGCCGTAGGCGAGGGCGCCGAGGAGGTCGATCACGGCGGCGCGGTAGTGCGGCTCCGCGGAGGCCGTGGCCCAGTCCTCGGCGGCGATGCCGGTGGGCGCGTCGCCTTCGGCGGCGGGGGTGGCGTTGTCAGGCGTCTCCATGCAGGGCACAATAGCCCGCCCTCCGGGCCCCCGAAGGTCCCGGCCTCCCGGTGTGACCGTGCACTCATCGCCATTTCACCCGACACACATGCGCGATTCCGGGGTACAGTGATATTGCGCCTGCCGACTACGCGGACATGCTTTCGCACGTTCGGACGTGTCCGGTGGGCCGACGCATGAATGAGGATGCCCGGTCGGTGGCCCGATCGGCTCCGGCCCGACAGCCCTTCCGGCGGACCCGCCGAAGGGTCCCCTCAGCGGTACGACGCTCGAGCGACGGCAGTGGTCCCGTGCCCCCCGGCGGCGGTCCTCCCCAGGATCCCGCGGGAGGAGTCCGGCACGAGGAGACCCCCTTCGTTCGCCTCGCGCCGCGTCTCACAGAAGAGGCAGCACCCTGACTACGTTCCGAGAGCTCGGAATCCTTTCCGAGACCGCCGAAGCGCTCGAAGCCGTCGGCATCGTCACCCCCTTCCCCATCCAGGAGATGACCCTCCCGGTCGCCCTCACCGGCACCGACGTCATCGGCCAGGCCAAGACCGGCACGGGCAAGACCCTCGGCTTCGGCCTGCCGATCCTGGAGCGGGTCACCGTCCCCGTCGACATCGAGGCCGGCCGCGCGAAGCCCGAGCAGCTGACCGAGGCGCCGCAGGCCCTCATCGTCGTGCCGACCCGCGAGCTGTGCCAGCAGGTCACCAACGACCTCCTGACCGCCGGCAAGGTGCGCAACGTGCGCGTCCTCGCCATCTACGGCGGCCGGGCCTACGAGCCGCAGGTCGAGGCGCTCCAGAAGGGCGTCGACGTCGTCGTCGGCACCCCGGGCCGTCTGCTCGACCTGGCCGGCCAGCGCAAGCTCGACCTGTCGCACATCAAGACCCTCGTCCTCGACGAGGCCGACGAGATGCTCGACCTGGGCTTCCTGCCCGACGTCGAGAAGATCATCAACATGCTGCCGCCGAAGCGCCAGACGATGCTCTTCTCCGCGACGATGCCGGGCGCCGTCATCGGCCTGGCACGCCGCTACATGTCGCAGCCCACGCACATCCGCGCGACCTCGCCGGACGACGAGGGCGTGACCCACGCCAACATCGCGCAGCACGTCTACCGCGCGCACAACATGGACAAGCCGGAGATGGTCGCGCGGATCCTCCAGGCCCGCGGCCGCGGCCTCGCGATGATCTTCTGCCGTACCAAGCGGACGGCCGCCGACATCGCCGAGCAGCTCCAGCGGCGCGGCTTCGCCTCCGGCGCGGTCCACGGCGACCTCGGCCAGGGCGCCCGCGAGCAGGCGCTGCGCGCCTTCCGCAACGGCAAGGTGGACGTCCTCGTCTGCACCGACGTCGCCGCGCGCGGCATCGACGTCGAGGGCGTCACCCACGTCATCAACTACCAGACGCCCGAGGACGAGAAGACGTACCTGCACCGCACCGGCCGCACCGGCCGCGCGGGCAACACCGGTACGGCGATCACCCTGGTCGACTGGGACGACATCCCGCGCTGGCAGCTGATCAACAAGGCGCTGGAGCTGGACTTCCACAACCCGGTGGAGACCTACTCCAGCTCCCCGCACTTCTACGCCGAGCTGGACATCCCCGAGGGCACCAAGGGCATCCTGCCGCGCTCCGAGCGGACCCGCGCGGGTCTCGCGGCGGAGGAGCTGGAGGACCTGGGCGAGCCCGGCGGGCGCCGTGCCCGCGGCGGCCGGACCGAGGCCCCCGCCGAGGAGCGCCCGGCCCGCGCCCCGCGCCAGCGCCGCCGCACCCGTGGCGGTGCCGACGACGCCCCGGTGGCCGAGGCGCCCGCGACCGAGCAGGAGTCCGCCGAGGGCCCGCGCCGGCCGCGCCGCCGCCGCACCCGCGGCACCGGCCCGGTCGGAGGCGGCATCCCGGTCGCCGGTACGGCCCCGGTGACCGCCGAGGCCCCCGCCGCGGAGGTCGTCGAGACCGCCGCCGCGGAGACCGTGGAGGCCCCCGTCGTGGAAGCCCCCGCTGTGGAAGCCCCCGCCGTGGAGACGCCCGTCGCGGTCCCGGCCGCCGACGAGCAGCCGTCCGGTGACGGCCGTGCGCGCCGCCGCCGCTCCCGTGGCGGCCGCCCGGAGGCGGAGACCGCGCCGGCCGAGGTCCCCGTGACCGAGGCTCCCGCGGCCGAGGCCCCGGCCGCCGTCGAGGCGCCCGCCGAGGCTCCGGCCGAGGAGAGCGCCCCGCGCCGCCGCCGCGGTCGTGGCGGCCGCCCGGAGGCGGAGGCCCCGGCCCCCACCGCCGTCGCGGCCGAGGAGACCGGTCCGCGTCGTCGCCGTGGTCGCGGTGGCCGCCCCGAGGCCGTCGCGGCGCCCGCCGCCCCGGCCCCGGCCGCCGCTCCCGCCCCGCGCAAGCGGCGGGTCCGGCCGCGCGCCGAGGAGACGGTGTTCTTCCAGACCGTGGAGACCGCCGCCGCCGAGCTGGCCGCCGCCCGCCGGCAGCCCGCCCCGGCCGCCGCTCCCGTCGCCGTGCCGGCCCAGACCGCCGTGGAGCCCGTCGCTCCCCGCGCGGCCGAGGCCGCCCCGGTCCAGGCTCCGCTCTCCGCCGTCCCGGCGCAGGCCCCGTCCGGGCCGCGCGTCCGCCGCCGGGCGACCCGTCCGGTCTCCACTCCGGGCGCCGTCGTCGAGACCGCTCCGGCCGTCGTCGAGGCCCCGGCCCCGGCTCCGGTCGAGGAGCCGCCGGCCCGGACCCGCCGCCGCGCGGTCCGCAAGGCGTCGAGCCCGGTGACGGCCACGGCCGCCGCCGAGGCCGTCCTGGTGATCCCGGCCCCGGTCGAGGAGGCCCCGGCGCCCGTCGCCGAGACCGCCCCGGTCGAGGAGGCCCCGAAGGCCCCGCGCAAGCGGACCGCCGCGAAGAAGGCCGTCGCGACCGAGGCCGCCCCGGTCGAAGAGGCCCCCAAGGCCCCGCGCAAGCGGGCCGCCGCCAAGAAGACCGCCGCCGCCGAGGCGCCCGCCGCGACCGAGGAGGCCCCGAAGGCCCCCCGTAAGCGCGCCGCCGCGAAGAAGACGGCCGCGGTCGTCGAGGAGGCCCCCGCCGAGGAGGCCCCCAAGGCTCCGCGCAAGCGGGCCGCCGCGAAGAAGGCCGTCGCCGCCGAGACCGCCCCGGTCGAGGAGGCGCCGAAGGCCCCGCGCAAGCGGGCCGCCGCCAAGAAGACCGCCGCCGTCGAGACGCCCGCGACCGAGGAGGCCCCCAAGGCTCCCCGCAAGCGCGCCGCCGCGAAGAAGGCCGTCGCCACCGAGGCCCCCGCCGAGGAGGCTCCGAAGGCTCCGCGCAAGCGGGCCGCCGCCAAGAAGACGGCGGCCGCCCAGCCGGAGGCGTGACCCCCGGCCCGGACCACCGGGCCCGTGCCGGAGGCCCGGCCCCTCACCGGGGGCCGGGCCTCCGGCGTTCCCGCCCCGCACCGGACGTTCCCGGAGGCCGTACTCCGGTTACAGTCCTGACATGAGCAAGCCCCGCTCCCTCGCGCTGCCGCCGGGCACCCGGGCCCACCGGATCGAGACCGTGCGCGGCGCCTTCGCCGTGCTCGACGCCGCGCCCCGGGGCGACCGGCGCGGCACCGTCCTGATGCTGCCCGGCTACACCGGCAGCAAGGAGGACTTCCTGGCGCTGCTCGGCCCGCTCGGCGCGGCCGGCTACCGGGTCGTCGCCGTCGACGGGCGCGGACAGAACGAGTCGTACGGCCCCCGGGGCCGGGCCGCCTACCGCCGCCGGGCGCTCGCCCTGGACGCCGTCGCGCAGGCGATGGCCCTGCGCGACGGGCCGGTGCACCTGCTCGGCCACTCCTTCGGCGGGCTCGTCGCCCGCTCGGCCGCCGTGCTCGCGCCCCGCTCCTTCCGCTCGCTGACCCTGCTGTCGTCCGGCCCCGGCCGGGTCGCCCGGCCGCAGCGGCTGCGGATCCGGGCCCTGCGCGCCGGGAACGCGCTGCTCGCCAAGGACAGCGTGTGGCGGGCCACCCGCTGGCTGGACTCCCGGGGCGAGGAGCCGGACGCGGCGGCCGACTCCCCCGAGCTGGCCGGCTTCCTGCGGCGGCGCTGGATGCTGACCCGGATCTCCCAGCTGTCGGGGGCGGGCCGGCTGCTGCTGCGCGACCCCGACGGGGCGGCGGAGCTGGCCGCGCTGCCGCTGCCCGTGCACCTGGCGTACGGCTCCGACGAGATGGTGTGGCCGCCGGCCGAGCTGGCGGCGGTCGCGGCCGGCACGGGCGCGCACCACACCGTCGTCGCGGGCGCGGGCCACTCCCCCAACGTGTCGCACCCCGAGGAGCTGGCCGAACGGCTGGCCGCCTTCTGGACGCGGGTCGACGCGGCCCCCCGTCCCCAGGAGGCCGCGTCCGAGGTCAGTACTGCGTCCTGAGGTGCTGCCAGAAGCCGTCGCGCAGGGCGCGGCGGAGCGCGCCGTGGCCGCGCAGCGAGCGGCTGAGCCGCGTCTCGGCCTCGACCAGGAGGTCCTGGTCGACGGCGGCGGGGAGGAAGGGGTCGCCGGGGAGGAGTTCGGCGAGCCGGTCGCGACCGCGCTCGCCGAGCCAGGTGGCGGCGATCTGGGCGCCGATGAAGCGGACCTCCTCGCGGGAGGGCGGGGGCCCGGCCTCGCCCTCGTACATCGTGACGGGGCGGCGGGTGACGTACGGGCGGCAGAAGTCCAGGTCGAAGGTGCGCTGGCTGTCCACCTCCCAGAGCAGGGCCTCGGCCTGGTTGGGGCCTTCGGCGGCCTCGATGCCCCAGAGGTGGACGCGGGCGCCGTAGCCCTGGGCGGCCTCGACGGCGGAGACCAGGTCCTCGTCGCCGCCGACGAGGGCGGCGTCGCTGATGGCGCGGTGGCGGGCGAGGGACTCCAGGTCGGAGCGGATGAGGGAGTCGACGCCCTTCTGCTGGTTGTTGGCGTTGAGGTTGCCGAGGCGGACCTTGACGTCGGGGAGTTCGGCGATGGACTGCTGCTCGGTGGTGTGGATGCGGCGGCGGGCGCCGTCGTACCAGTAGACGCGCAGCAGGCGGCTGTCGGCGAAGATCGTGCGGGCGGTGTCGATGAACGCCTCGATGAGGCCCTCGGCGTCCAGGTCGAAGTTGCGCCGGTCCTCGGTGCCCGCCACCAGCAATCCGGCGGAAGCGTGGACGTAACCGGCGTCGACGAAGATGGCGTGGGTGGACGGGGTCTTCGCGACCTCGGCCAGCATCCGTCTCAGGAGCTCGTTGGTCTGCTCCAGGCGCCGCTCCAGCGCGTGCAGCGCGTCGGGGGCGGCCGGGGGTTCGGGGGCGGGCGGGCCGGGGTGCGTGGCGTCGTTCATCGGCCCTCATTGTCCGCCGCCGGAAGGTGTGCCGCCACACCCCCTACCGATTAGTAGTTAGACAGGCGAAAATTTTCTTTAGCGTAAGGAATGTTTTCGCCCCCTGCCTCGTTGGACACAGAGGTACACACGTGCCCAGTTCTCCACATGGAGGATCAACTCGGACGAAGGGAGAAGCCGTGCGCTTCGAAATCCTGCGCCTCGACGACATCGACGGGACCCCCGTGGACTCGACCGTCGTGGACGCCGCCTCCGTCAACAGGATCGTGCAGCAGGCCGCCGCGATCGGCCAGCGCATCTGGATCCGACCCGCTGAGACCGCGGCCTCGTAACGGCCGGGTCCACACCACGCACCGCGCCCCCGCGCGGACTCCGCTCGACGGAATCCGTACGGGGGCGCAGTGGCGTCCGGGACCGGGCGCCGGGCCGTCAGGTGCCCTGGACGACCTGGGTGACGCCGTTGATGATCTGCTGCACGGCGATGGCGGAGAGCATCATGCCGGCGAGCCGGGTGACCAGGACGACGCCGCCGTCCTTGATGACCCGGATGATGAGCAGCGAGTAGCGCATGGTGAGCCAGAGCACGACGTGCATGGCGACGATGGCGGCCCAGACGGAGATCTGCGCGGAGACGCTGTCGGCGTGCTGGACGGCGAGGATGACCGAGACGATGGCGCCGGGCCCGGCGAGCAGCGGCATGCCGAGCGGGACCAGGGCGACGTTGACGTCCTTGGTCTGCTTGGGCTCGTCGGTCTTGCCGGTGAGCAGGTCGAGCGCGATGAGGAGCAGCAGGAGGCCGCCCGCGATCATCAGGGCGGGCACGGAGACGTGCAGGTAGGCCAGGATCTGCTGGCCGAGGATGCCGAAGACGGTGATGACGCCGAAGGCGACGGCGACCGCCTGCCAGGCCATCCGGCGCTGGACCTTGGCGGGGCGGCCGGAGGTCAGCGCCAGGAAGATCGGCGTGATGCCGGGCGGATCCATGATCACGAACAGGGTGAGGAAGAGCGAGCCGAAGACGGCGACGTCGAACACGGTGGGGTGCCTTGCGGGGAGAGGGTCGATCGGGGGGAGTCGGAGCGGAATCAATGATTCCGGCACCGGCGCGCGCGTGTCCCGCCGCCGCGCGGAGAACGTGCGGGGCGGGGAACGCGCGTCAGCGTGTACGGGTACGAGTGCGGGCGCGGGGCCGGGCAGCACGGCGCCCCGCCGTCACGCGACGGCGGGGAGAGGGGATGCCGGAACGGCGGCGCCGGGGACGCCTCAGGCGGACGCTCCGCCGGCGCCGGGGACCGGGAAGGCGCCGGTGGCACGGCGGGTGATCTCGCCGTAGATCTCGGGGTCGGTGGTGTACTCGCCGAGCCGGCAGGTCTTGCGGCTGCCGTGGTAGTCGCTGGAGCCGGTGGCCAGCAGGCCCAGCTCCTTCGCGAGCCCGCGCAGCCGGGCCCGGGTCGGCTCGTCGTGGTCCATGTGGTCGACCTCGATGCCGTCGAGACCGGCCTCGGCGAGCCGGGCGAGGGCCGCCTCCGGAATCACCCGGCCGCGCTTGACGGCGGCCGGATGGGCCAGGACCGCGACCCCGCCGGCGGCCTTGACCAGCCGGATCGCGTCGGCCGGGTCCAGCTCGTGCTTGTCGACGTGGGCGCGCCCGCCGTCGGCGATCCACTCGGCGGTGAAGGCCCCGGAGACATCGGGGACGACCCCGAGCTCGACGAGGGCCTCGGCGATGTGCGGGCGGCCGACCGAGCCGTCGCCCGCGATCCGGGCCACCTGCTCCCAGGTCACCGGGACGCCCAGGTCGCGCAGCCGCCCGATGATGGCGCGGGCGCGGGGCACCCGGTCGTCGCGGACCAGCTCGCGCTCGGCGAGCAGGGCCGGCTCCTCGGGGTCGAAGAGGTAGGCGAGCAGGTGCACGCCGGTGCCGTCGAGGCGGCAGGAGAGCTCGGCGCCGGTGACGACGGTCAGCCCCTCGGGCGCGGCGGCGATCGCCTCGGCGTGGCCGCGGGTGGTGTCGTGGTCGGTGAGGGCGACGACGTCCAGTCCGGCCGCGGCGGCGCCGCGGACCAGCTCGGCGGGGGTGTCGGTGCCGTCGGAGGCCGTGGAGTGGGTGTGCAGGTCGATGCGCACGACGCGGTTCTCCAGGAGCTCGGGACGGGTGACTGACGCTTCAGCATAACGGGCGATTCACGCACGGTTGTACGGATCCGGGGCATCGGGCGCCCGTTACGGAACGGGGGGTGCGACGGTCCGTCAGCCGAGCAGGCGCGGGGTGAGCGCGCCGCAGGGCAGCAGCTCGACCTCGGCGCCCGCGTCGCGCAGGTCGGTGAGGACCAGCTCGTCGTACATCAGCAGCCCGGACTGCTCGGGCCAGACGATCGCCCAGAGCCACAGGCCGCGCGCCTCGCCGGCGAAGACGGCCCGGTCGTGCGGGGTGCCGGTGACGTGCCAGAGGGGGGTGGGGCGGCCGGCGGCGAGGACCTTGGTCTGCGGCGGCTTGTCGATGGCCATGCCGGAGCCGGGGTCGGGGCCGTCGATGCCGGCGTACCGGGCGCCGAGGCCGACGCCGAGCTCCTCGGCGACGAGGAGCAGCTCGCCGAGGCCGCCGAGGGGGCCGGGGCCGGAGCAGGCGACGGCGGTGGCACGCCCGCCGCTGCGGTCGTCACCGGCGTAGGCGACCCCGGTGAAGAGCCAGCCGACGGGGAGCGGCCAGGGCATCCAGACGGGCACCTGCGAGCGGTGGACGGCGGCGCCGAGGGCTTCGACGCTGGGCGGGACGACGGGCTGGAGCGGGTGGACGGCGCCGTGCGCGTCGCACTGCCAGGAGTCGGCGAAGAGGCCGGGCGCCCTGACCCGCCCACCGCACTTCGGACAACTGGGTTCGCCCCTCATAGGGCTCAACGGTCCTCCCGCTTCCGCCTCCCGTCAAGGACGGGCACGACCGATCACCCGTCCGGACCGCCCGCGTCCCCCGTGCGCCGCGCTCCCCCGCACCCCGGCCCGGCCCCGGCCGCATCCCGGCCCACATCCCGGCCCGCGCCCCGTCCGCGCCCCGCCCGTCCCCCCGTCCGCCCCGTCGTCCGCCTTCCCTCCCGACCGAGATAGATGTAGCTTGCACCCATTAGCTTGTCTAACTTATTGTGCGCGCACAGCACTCGTCACACGGATACGGAGGAACCGTCCATGGCACCCACGGAAGACCCCCTCGAAACGGCCGAGACGCCCGGCGGCGGCCTCCTGCGCCAGCCCCCCGCCGTCTGGGCCACCGCCGGGGCGTCCGTCGTCGCCTTCATGGGCATCGGACTCGTCGACCCGATCCTGCCCTCGATCGCCAAGGGGCTGGACGCCACGGCGAGCCAGGTCTCGCTCCTGTTCACCTCGTACTTCCTCATCACCGCCGTCGCGATGCTGGTGACCGGCTTCGTCTCCAGCCGGATCGGCGGCCGCCGGACCCTCCTCGCCGGGCTCGCCCTCGTCGTCGTCTTCGCCGGACTCGCCGGCACCTCCGACACGGTCGGCCAGCTCGTCGGCTTCCGGGCCGGCTGGGGCCTCGGCAACGCCCTCTTCGTCTCCACCTCGCTCGCCGTCATCGTCGGCGCGGCGGCCGGCGGCAGCGCGGCGGCGATCCTGCTCTACGAGTCGGCCCTCGGACTCGGCATGGCGTGCGGGCCGCTGCTCGGCGCCCTCCTCGGCGACGCGAGCTGGCGCTACCCCTTCTTCGGCACCGCCGTCCTCATGGCGATCGGCTTCGTCTGCATCGCGGTCTTCCTGAAGGAGCAGCCGAAGCCCGCCCGGAAGACCTCGCCGCTCGACCCGATCCGGGCCCTCGGCCACGGCGGGCTCGCCTCCGCCGCCGCGGCCGCCTTCTGCTACAACTACGCGTTCTTCACGGTGCTCGCCTTCACGCCCTTCGTGCTGGACATGACGCCGTACCGGTCCGGCGGGGTCTTCTTCTTCTGGGGCGTGCTGCTCGCCGTCTTCTCCGTGCTCGTCGCCCCGCGCCTCCAGCGCCGCTTCGGCTCGCTCGCGGTGCTGGCCGGATCACTGGTGCTGCTCGCCGCCGACGTGCTCGTCCTCGGCTACGGGAACCACACCACGGCCGTCGTCTGCACCGTCCTGTCCGGCGCGTTCATCGGCGTCAACAACACCGTCTTCACCGAGCTCGCCCTCGGCGTCTCGGACGCCCCTCGCCCGGTGGCCAGCGCGGGCTACAACTTCGTCCGCTGGTTCGCGGCGGCCGCCGCCCCCTACCTCGCGCCGAAGATCGAGGAGTGGAGCGACGTCCACATGCCCTTCGCCGTCGCGGCCCTCGCCGCCGTCGCCGGCGCCGGGATCGTCGTCGTCCGCCGCTCCGCCCTCACCCGCGAGGCCGAGGAGCTCGCCCCGGAACACGCCGCCGAGGACGGCGTCACCGCCTTCGCGAACTGACCGGCGTACGGCTCCGGGCCACGGCTCCGGAGCCGTACGGGCACTCAGTCCAGGGCCACCGGACCGCGCAGCGGGTCGCGCAGGTCCGTGCCCTTCGACAGCCAGCGCTCCTCCAGCGCCTGCGCCCCGTGCACCCGCTTCCAGGCCGCCTCGTTCGGCGTCATCGGCAGCAGCGGCAGGAAGCGGACCGGGTCGCGCGGCGCGGCCAGCTCCAGATCCTCCACCAGCCCGCCCGGCTCGGCGACCAGGACCGAGGTGAAGGAGGCGCCCGGCCACAGCGGCCCGCCGACGTCCAGCGAGGCGCCCGCGGCCACGACCACGCCCTCCACCTGGGGCGTCGCCGCCAGCACCGCGAGCGGGCGCAGCACCTTGTCGGTGTCGGCGCGCCCGGCCCGCACGGTGAGGACCAGCTCGGCGCGCGGCCCCTTCACCGGGTCCGCGAGCGCCGCCGTCGGGTCGGCCATCGGCGCCGCCGACATGCCGAGCGTGGCGTAGCGCACGAGCCCCGCCTCCGCGTCGACGAAGCGCAGCACCTCGATGCGGTCGGCGCCCAGGAAGGTCACCGCGGCCCGCGCGTCCGGTTCGCCCAGGGCCGTGCGGAGCCGGGCCTCGACCAGTGCAAGAACTTCTTCCATCCCGCGAGCATAGATCGCGTATGGAACGGGCAAAGTAAGGGATTGACCATCGGTCGGCTGATAGTGTTGGCCAGTGGTCGGGTTTCCCGACTGCTCGTCACACGTCATCCCTCACGAGGGACCGGCCGGAGGAGGTGGGACTGCGATGGATCGAAGTCGATCGGGCAGTACCAGCCGCTCTTCCGCCGCACCGCACCCGAGCCGGGTGCGTTCCTCCCTCCGGTGACACCGGGTCCCCGTCCGTTCGGGACCCCCCTCTCCGGCCTCGCGTACGACGGAAGAGCATCCCTCCCCTCTGCCTGTCTGTTGCGAACGCCGTCGCCGTGACCACGCGGTGCCGCCCGCTTTGTGGACGACGCTCCCCTCCCGTCCCCATTCCGGGCTGTGCCACGGCCGCCGACGGCCCGTCCGTGAAGGAGCACGCCCATGTCGATGATCCGTGACCTGCGCGCGGCCGTTCGGCCGAGTCTGCGTCCCAGCCTGCGCAAGACCCCCACCACGTACACGAACTACGACCCGACCCGCGACCACTCGGCCTCCAGCGCCGTCGTCGACTGCGCGGTCTACCGCGACGGGCGCCGGGTCGACGACCGCGCCTGCCTCACCCCGCGCGGCGCGATGTCCCGCGTCCGCGAGGAGGGCGGCTTCGCCTGGATCGGGCTCCACGAGCCCACCGAGGCCGAATTCGCCGGTATCGCCGCCGAGTTCGGGCTGCACCCGCTCGCCGTCGAGGACGCCGTCCACGCCCACCAGCGGCCCAAGCTGGAGCGGTACGACGACACCCTCTTCACCGTCTTCAAGACGATCCACTACGTCGAGCACGCCGAGCTGACCGCGACCAGCGAGGTCGTCGAGACCGGCGAGGTGATGTGCTTCACCGGCCCCGACTTCGTCATCACCGTCCGGCACGGCGGCCAGGGCTCCCTGCGCAACCTCCGCCACCGCCTCCAGGGCGAGCCCGAGCTGCTCGCCAAGGGCCCCTCCGCCGTCCTGCACGCCCTCGCCGACCACGTCGTCGACGGCTACATCGCGGTCGCCGACGCCGTCGAACTCGACATCGACCAGCTGGAGATCGACGTCTTCTCGCCGGCCGCCAAGGGCTCCAAGCGCGGCACCGACACCGGCCGCATCTACCAGCTCAAGCGCGAGGTCCTGGAGTTCAAGCGGGCGGTCACCCCGCTCCAGCGGCCGATGCAGCTGCTCAGCGAGCGGCCGATGCGGCTGGTGGACCCGGACATCCAGAAGTACTTCCGGGACGTCGCCGACCACCTGGCCCGCGTCCAGGAGCAGGTCGTCGGCTTCGACGAGCTGCTGAACTCGATCCTCCAGGCCAACCTGGCGCAGGCGACCGTCGCCCAGAACGAGGACATGCGCAAGATCACCTCGTGGGCGGCGATCGTCGCCGTCCCCACGGCGGTCTGCGGCGTCTACGGCATGAACTTCGACTACATGCCGGAACTCCAGTGGAGGTTCGGCTACCCGATGGTGCTCGGCGGCATCGCCGTCATCTGCTTCACCATCCACCGCACGCTCAAGCGCAACGGCTGGCTCTGACGCCCTAGGCTTCGCCCCATGACAGATGAGCTGTTCCTCGTCGAGGAGGCCACCAAGAAGTCCGGCCTGGTGTGGGTGCGGGGCACCGGGCCCGCCCGCGCGCTCTGGCACGTCTGGCACGACGGCGCCGCCCACGTGGTCGGCGACGGCCCCGGCGAGCAGCCGCTGCCCGGCCTGGCCGACGGCGCCACCGCCGAGGTCACCGTCCGCAGCAAGGACAAGGGCGGCCGGCTCGTCTCCTGGACGGCCGCCGTGCGCGAGCTCTCCCCCGGCACCGACGCGTGGGACGCGGCCGTCGCCGAACTGAAGGGCAAGCGGCTCAACGCGCCAGACGGCGAGGCGGTGCCCGGGCGCTGGGCGCGCGAGTGCCGCGTCCTGCGCCTCGACCCGCGCGCCGTCACCACCGAACTCCCCGACGGCTCGCTCGCCGCCGTCCCCCTGCCCTCGGAGGCGAACACCCGCCGCCCGGTCCCGGCCGCCCTCCCCCGCCTCCTGTTCCGGCGGGGGAAGCGCTGACCGGGCGGGCCGGGTACGGAACGCCGCCGACCGGTCAGGCGCGCGGCAGCTGCTTGCCGTAGTCGAGGGTCTGGTTCTTCTCCGGCTCGGCCAGCGGGAAGTCCTTGTCCCACTCGGTGAGGACCACCAGGCCCGCGCCGCCGCCCCGGGCGAACTGGAGGGGGTACGGGGAGCCCTCCAGGGCCACGTCGAGGGTGCCGCCCTCGCCGTCCCCGCCGCCCTTCACCTTGATGGTGCGGACGCCGCCGATCTGGTCCCGGTCGCCCTTGACGGCCTCCCCGTGCAGCCCGATCAGCCCGCGCAGCAGCGGCCCCATCTCGGTGAAGCCCCGGAGCTGCTTGTACGAGGGGTCGTCCTGCGGCACCTTCACGTACTTGTCGTCGAGCTTGCCGGCCGCCTCGCTGTCGGCCTCGGTGGGCTTCTCGCCGTCCTCCGGGCCGTGCATCCAGAAGCCGGCGTCGGCCTTGAGGTAGAGCGCGTCGCCGACCCGCAGCAGTTCGAAGGTGTTGTTCTTCGTGGTCACCGAGCCGGTGGCGCCGTCCTGCTTGAGCCGCATGTTCAGCTTGAACGTGCCGCCCTTGCTGACCAGGGTGCCGGCGAGCCGGACCGCCTTCGCCGTGTCGGCCGCCTCCCGGGCCTTCCCCTCGATCTCCCGCGCCGGCAGCCTCCCGACCCCGTTGGTGCCCTCGTCCGGGTCGGCCCCGCAGGCCGTCAGGCCGATCGCCAGACCCGCGCACAGCGCCAGGGGGCCGACCGCCCGGCGGAACCGGCCCAGGGCGCGCGCCGGGCGCGTGGCGGGGGCGGACGGGACAGGAGATGACGGGGTGCGGACGGTCACCTGCGCGGCCTCTCGTTGTGCGTGAGGGGGTCGCGGCCCCGGTCGCGCGCACGGCGCGGAGGGGCCGCCGGGGCCCGGCCGGGGGACGGCCGGTGCCGGTGGGGGCGGCAGACCGCAGCGTACCCGGGCCGGGTGCGCGGCCCGGCGGCAGCCGGACGGCGGCGCTGCCGGAGCGGGGTGGAACGGCACGGGCTAGCCTGAACCCTGCGCGGTCCGGCACGGCCCGCGCGCACGCGGATCGCCCGGTACGTCAGGAGGCGCGAGGCATGGCGGCAGGCGCCCCCCGGATCTTCGTCTCGCACCTCGCGGGCGTGGCCGTCTTCGACCCGGTGGGCGACCAGGTGGGCCGGGTCGGCGACCTGGTGGCGATGCTGCGGGTCGGCCGCCGTCCGCCCCGGCTGCTCGGCATGGTCGTCGAGGTGCTCAGCCGCCGCCGGGTCTTCGTGCCGATGACCCGGATCACCGGGGTGGAGTCCGGGCAGGTCATCACCACCGGCGTGGTCAACATGCGGCGCTTCGAGCGGCGGCCCACCGAGCGGCTGGTCCTCGGCGAGCTGCTCGACCGGCGGGTGACCCTGGTGGAGACCGGCGAGGAGGTCACCGTCCTCGACGTCGCGATCCGTCAGCTCCCGGCCCGCCGCGAGTGGGAGATCGACAAGGTCTTCGTGCGGCGCGGCAAGGGCGGCGCGCTGCGGCGCAAGGGCGAGACGCTGACCGTGGAGTGGTCGGGCGTCACCGGCTTCTCGCTGGAGGAGCACGGGCAGGGCGCCGAGAACCTGGTGGCGACCTACGAGCGGCTGCGCCCCGCGGACCTGGCCAACGCGCTGCACCACCTGTCGCCCAAGCGGCGCGTCGAGGTCGCCGCCGCCCTCGACGACGACCGGCTCGCCGACGTCCTGGAGGAGCTGCCGGAGGACGACCAGGTGGAGATCCTGGGCGAGCTCCAGGAGGAGCGGGCGGCCGACGTCCTGGAGGCGATGGACCCGGACGACGCCGCGGACCTCCTCAACGAGCTGCCGGACGAGGAGAAGGAGCGGCTGCTGACCCTGATGCGGCCGGACGACGCCGCCGACGTGCGCCGGCTGATGGCGTACGAGGAGCGGACCGCGGGCGGTCTGATGACGACGGAGCCGATCGTGCTGCGGCCGGACGCCACGGTCGCCGACGCGCTGGCCCGGGTCCGGCAGCAGGACCTCTCCCCCGCGCTGGCCGCGCAGGTGTACGTGTGCCGGCCGCCGGACGAGACGCCGACCGGGAAGTACCTGGGCACGGTGCACTTCCAGCGGCTGCTGCGCGACCCGCCGTTCACCCTGGTCAGCTCGCTGGTGGACAGCGATCTGCCGCCGCTCGGCCCGGACACCCCGCTGCCCGCCGTGACCAGCTATTTCGCCGCGTACAACCTGGTGGCGGCGCCGGTGGTGGACGAGAGCGGGTCGCTGCTCGGCGCGGTCACGGTCGACGACGTGCTCGACCACCTGCTGCCGGACGACTGGCGGGAGACGGAGTTCCACGAGGAGGGGGTGCGCGGTGGCTGAGCGGACGCAGGAGCGGGACCGGGAGCGGACGCTGCCGCGCATCCGGCTGGACCAGCCGAGGATCCGGCGCTCCCGGCTGCTGCCGGAGTACGACCCCGAGGCGTTCGGCCGGATGTCGGAGCGGATCGCCCGCTTCCTGGGGACCGGCCGGTTCATCGTCTGGATGACGGTGATGATCATCGCCTGGGTGGTGTGGAACGTGTCCGCCCCGGCGCACCTGCGCTTCGACGAGTACCCGTTCATCTTCCTGACCCTGATGCTGTCGCTCCAGGCGTCGTACGCGGCCCCGCTGATCCTGCTCGCGCAGAACCGGCAGGACGACCGGGACCGGGTCAACCTGGAGCAGGACCGGAAGCAGAACGAGCGCTCCATCGCCGACACCGAGTTCCTGACCCGGGAGATCGCGGCGCTGCGGATGGGCCTCGGCGAGGTCGCCACCCGCGACTGGATCCGCTCCGAACTGCAGGATCTGATGAAGGAGATGGAGGAGCGCGGGCGGGAGCGCGATCTATTCCCGCCGGACGGCGGACGGCACAGTGACGTACCCGACGCTTGACAGCTCTTTCATGGGCGCACGGTCGTCGCCGTACCATCGTTCCCATGGCTACGGAAGACGCGGTGCTTGAGGCACTGGCGACGGTGAACGACCCCGAGATCAATCGTCCGATCACGGAACTCGGCATGGTCAAGTCGGTGGAGATCGGACCGGACGGCACGGTGGCCGTGACGGTCTACCTGACGGTCTCCGGCTGCCCGATGCGCGACACCATCACGCAACGCGTCACCGAGGCCGTCGCGCGGGTCGAGGGCGTCACGGGCGTCGAGGTGACCCTGGACGTGATGAGCGACGAGCAGCGCAAGGAGCTGGCGACGGCGCTGCGCGGCACGACCGCCGAGCGCGAGGTGCCGTTCGCGCAGCCGGGTTCGCTGACCCGGGTGTACGCGGTCGCCTCCGGCAAGGGCGGGGTCGGCAAGTCCTCCGTGACCGTGAACCTGGCCGCGGCGATGGCCGCCGACGGGCTGAAGGTCGGTGTCGTGGACGCCGACATCTACGGTCACAGCGTGCCCCGGATGCTGGGCGCGGACGGCCGTCCGACCCAGGTCGAGAACATGATCATGCCGCCGTCGGCGAACGGCGTGAAGGTCATCTCGATCGGCATGTTCACCCCGGGCAACGCGCCGGTGGTGTGGCGCGGCCCGATGCTGCACCGCGCGCTCCAGCAGTTCCTGGCGGACGTGTACTGGGGCGACCTGGACGTGCTGCTCCTCGACCTGCCGCCGGGCACCGGCGACATCGCGATCTCCGTCGCGCAGCTGGTGCCGAACGCGGAGATCCTGGTCGTGACGACGCCTCAGCAGGCGGCGGCCGAGGTCGCCGAGCGGGCCGGTTCGATCGCGGTGCAGACCCACCAGAAGATCGTCGGCGTGGTGGAGAACATGGCGGGCCTGCCGTGTCCGCACTGCGACGAGATGGTGGACGTGTTCGGCACCGGCGGCGGTCAGCTCGTCGCGGACGGTCTGTCCCGCACGACGGGCACCACGGTTCCGGTCCTCGGCTCGATCCCGATCGACGTGCGGCTGCGCGAGGGCGGTGACGACGGCCGCCCGGTCGTCCTGTCGAACCCGGACTCCCCGGCGGGCGCGGCGCTGCGCGCCATCGCGGGCAAGCTCGGCGGCCGTCAGCGCGGTCTGTCGGGGCTGAGCCTGGGCATCACCCCGCGCAACAAGTTCTGAGCCCCCGCGGGCACGCGGACATGACGGAGGGCACCCCGGAGCGGGGTGCCCTCCGTCATGTCCGGACGGCCGGGGGGCGGTCAGGCGTAGGCGCCGAGGTCCTTGACGCGGGCGAAGCCGAGCCCGTACGCGCTCATCCCCCGCCCGTACGCGCCGATGTGCGTGTCGTCGGCCGAGCCGGCCAGCACCCAGCCGAACTCGGTCTCGCGGTAGTGGAAGGGCACCGGGACGCCGTCCACGGGCAGCGACAGGCCGGTCCAGGCGGGTCCGTCGAGGTCGTCGGCCAGCTCGAAGGCGGTCTCGGTCTGCTGGTCCAGCCAGTGGTCGCGCAGCCCGTGGTCGAGGGTGGCGGGCCAGGTGTGGGCGAGGAGCCCGGAGCCGGCCAGCCAGGCGGCGGAGGAGACGGTGGTGGCCTCCAGGACGCCGGTGCCGTCGCCGGTGCGGCGGACCGGGTTCGCGGCGACCGTCACGACGACGGCGAAGCGCTCCTTGTCGGTGCCCGCGGTCTCGGACTTTATCGACGGCTCGTCGCCGTGGCCCACCGAGCCGTGCTGGACGGTGCCGTCCGCGGCCGTGCCGATCTGCATCAGCCTGCGCGGTCCGGTGAACGCCTCGTCCAGCCCGTACCAGGCGAAGGGTGCGCGCAGAAAGCCCTCGGCTTCCACCCGACTCGTCGTCTTCATTCGGCCGCCTCCTCGTTCCTCCCCCGGACCCTGTCCGGGGGTACCCCCAACTCAAGGAGGATAGCGACCGGGGCCCGGCCGGTCGGTGACGGGCGGCCGTCAGGTCGCGTCGGAGTCGTACGGGGGGCGCTCGGGCGCGGCCGGGCGGTCCGGCTTCTTCAGCAGGTCGGGCTTCTTCAGCAGGTCGGGGCCGGGGCCGCCGGCCGCGGCGGGGGCCGGTTCGGGAGCGGGCGCGGGGGCGGGCGTGTCCTCGCGGCCGTGGACGGCGTCGGCGACCTCGTTCATCTCCTTGCGGAGGTCGAAGGTGCCGCGCAGCTCCTTGAGCTCCCGGAGGTCCTCGTTGCCCTCCAGCTGCTTGCGGATGAAGGTCTTCGGGTTGAGGTCCTCGAACTCGAAGTCCTTGAAGTCCGGGCCCAGCTCGCTGCGGATGTCGTTCTTGGCGCTGTCGGAGAACTCGCGGATCTTCCTGATGAAGCGCGAGACGTCCTGGACGACCTGGGGCAGCTTGTGCGGCCCGAAGATGAGGACGGCGAGCACCACGAGCGTCACCAGCTCCAGTGCGCCTATGTCGTTGAACACCCGGTAACTCCTTCACGCCGGTCCAGGACGGCCCGGTCCACGGTACCCGCCCGATCTGCCGGACGGGTACCTCGCGGTGTCCGCCACATGTCACCCGGGTGTCCCCGGGGGTCGCGGGGCCGGGCCGGGCGGGGCGGGGCGGGTCAGCCGCTCTGGGAGGAGCCGAGGACGAGGGTGCGGGTGATCTCCCGGCCGTCGCGGTCGAGGGTGAGGGTGAGCTCGTCGCCGGGGCGGTGGGCGCGGATCTTCACGATCAGCTCCTCACCGTTGTGGACCCGCTGGCCGTTCACCTTGGTGATGACGTCGTGCGGGCGCAGGCCGGCCTTGGCGGCGGGGCCGCCGGGGGTGACCGAGGCGGTGCCGTCCTTGCCCTTGTCGCCGACCCGGGCGCCGTCGCCGCTGAACTGCATGTCGAGGGTGACGCCGATGACGGGGTGGACGGCCTTGCCGTTGTTGATGAGCTCTTCGGCGACCCGCTTGCCCTGGTTGACGGGGATGGCGAAGCCGAGGCCGATGGAGCCGGGCTGGGAGGCGCCGCCCTGGCCGCCGGAGCCGCCGGCGGCGCGGATGGCGCTGTTGATGCCGATGACGCGGCCCTTGCCGTCGAGGAGGGGGCCGCCGGAGTTGCCGGGGTTGATGGGGGCGTCGGTCTGGAGGGCGTCGACGTAGCTGATGTCGGTGCCGTCGCCCTTCTCGCCGCCGGCGGTGATGGGGCGCTCCTTGGCGCTGATGATGCCGGAGGTGACCGTGTTGGCGAGGTCGAAGGGGGCGCCGATGGCGACGACGGGGTCGCCGACGCGGACGCTGTCGGAGTTGCCGAGCGGGAGCGGCTTGAGGCCCTTGACGCCGGTGACCTGGACGACGGCGAGGTCGTAGCCGGTGTCCCGGCCGATCAGTTTGGCGGGGGCGGTCTCGCCGCTGGAGAAGGTGACGGTGATCGCGCCGGAGGCCGCGGCGGCGTCGACGACGTGGTTGTTGGTGAGGATGTGGCCCCGGTTGTTCAGGACGAAGCCGGTGCCGGTGCCGGCCGAGCCGCCGCCGCTGACGTGCAGGGTGACGACGCCGGGCAGGGCTCCGGCGGCGATGCCGGCGACGCTGCCGGGGGCGCGGTCGAGGTCCTCGGCGGACGCCTGGGGCAGGTCGATGGTGCCGACGCCGCCGTTGCGCTCGACGTAGGCGCCGACGCCGCCGCCGATGACGCCGGTGAGGAGCGCGAAGGCGAGGGCCCCGGCGAGGGCGAGGCCGCGCCGGGACTTCTTCCGGGCGGGCGGCGGTACGGCCCCGGCGCCCCAGGGGTCGTACTGCCCCCAGGCGCCCTGCGGCGGCGGTACGGGCCCGTGCGGGGGCACGGGTGCCTGCGGGGGCGGCACGGCGCCGTGCGGCGGCGACGGTACGGGAACGGGGCCGGGGCCGGGGACCTGGCCGGGGACCTGCGGGGGCGGTACGGGGGCGGTGGGGCGCTGCACCGGCGGTGCGGGGGCCCACGGTCCGGGCTCGCCGTAGGGCGGGGTGCGGTACTCGTCGGGCTCGTGCAGGGGCCGGGCGGCGGCCTCCGCGGCGGCCGGTGCCCCGGGGGCGTCGGCGGGCGCGGCCACGGGCGCCTCGGCGGACGCCTGCGCGGGGGCGTCGGGGAACTCGGCGCCCTCGGGACCGGACGGGGCCTCGGGGGCCTCGGCGGGCGCCGGGGGCTCGGAGACCGGGGGCGCGGGGGTCTCGGCGTCCCGGTCCGGCCCGGCCGGCGCGGCGGACGGCGGGGCGGGCGGGGTCGTGGGGACGGGCGGAACCGCCGGGGCGCCGACGGGGGCCGGGGGCTCCGGAAGGCTCTTCGTCATGTCCACCCTGGGGGCGTCCGGCGCGGGCTCCTCGGGGGCCGCCCCGGGCGCCTGGAGGGGGAAGTCGTCGTCCGCCGGAGGCGGCGGGGATATCCCCTCCGCCTCCGGGGGCGTCGAAGGCCGGCTCCACCAGTTCGGCTTCCCGTCGTTCATGCTCTCCCCGCAACCGCTGACCCGTGAGCACCCTCATGTGGGGTGCTCTGACCGAGGATTCAACCAGGTCGGGGGTCAGCGGGGGGAGCCCGGCGGGGGTCCGGACGGGCCGGGGGCCGGGCGGGGCGCCGGGCCGAAGGCCAGCTGGAGCGCCGGGGGCGCCGGGTGGACGAACGGCGAGGGCGCGAAGAGGGACCGCACCTGGGTGGTGCTCAGCCGCAGGACCGCCGGGGCGGGGCCCGCGTGGTCGACGTCGGCCGGGACCGCGCCGGAGGGGACGGTGCCGCCGGGGACGAGCGGTTCGGTGCCGATGGACTGGGCGCCGGTGGAGCGCTCGGAGCGGTCCGAGCGGCCGGTGGCCGGTCCGGCGGAGCCGGGCCCGGTGGAGGCGCCCGCGCGCAGCGGGGTGACCGCGCTGCCGGTAGCCGGTCCGCCGCGGGCGGTGGTGGTGAGGGAGCCGTCGACGGGGAGCGTGCCGCCGAGGGCGATGGCCGCGAAGGAGACCGCTCCGGCGGCGGCGACCGCGAAGCGCCGGCCGCGGCCGGGCCCGGTGACGGCGTGGACGCGGAAGCCGGTGCCGGATTCGGGCAGCCGCCGGGGGACGGTGGCGAAGCCGTCGCTCCGCACGCCGCCCGCTTCGAGGAGCTGCTCCAGCGGGGAGCGGCCCGGGTCGCCGGGGCCGCCGGGGAGGCCCTGGAGGCGGGCGAGGAAGCCCTCGGAGGGCTGCGGGGCGCCGCTGGAGGCGAAGACGCTCTTGAGGCTGCGCTGCGCGTCCGCCTCGGCCTTGCAGCGGGCGCAGGTGGCGAGGTGGGCGAGGACCCGCTCGCGGGCGTCGTGGCCGAGCTCGCCGTCGACGAGCGCGGCGAGCCGGTCCCCGAGGTGGTGTTCCGCGGGGGTGGGTGACGGAGGAGGCGTGTTCACGCTGTCCCGGCCTCCCATCCGATGCCCGCCAGGGTGCGCTCCGCGCGGGCCTCGGGCGAGCGGTGCTTGAGCGCCTTGCGCAGGTGGGAGCGGCCCCGGTGGATGCGGCTGCGGACGGTGCCGAGCTTCACGCCGAGGGTGGCGGCGATCTCCTCGTACGAGAGCCCCTCGATGTCGCAGAGGACGACGGCGGCGCGGAACTCGGGCGCCAGGGTGTCGAGGGCCTGCTGGACGTCGGCGTCGAAGTGGGTGTCGTTGAACACCTGCTGGGGGGAGGGCTCGCGGCTGGGGAGCCGCTCGGCGGCGTCGTCGGCGAGCGCGTCGAAGCGGATGCGCTGCTTGCGGCGGACCATGTCGAGGAAGAGGTTGGTGGTGATGCGGTGCAGCCAGCCCTCGAAGGTGCCGGGGGTGTACGTCGACAGCGAGCGGAAGACGCGGACGAAGACCTCCTGGGTGAGGTCCTCGGCGTCGTGCTGGTTGCCCGTGAGGCGGTAGGCGAGGCGGTAGACGCGGCCGCTGTGCGTGCTGACGATCTCCTCCCAGGTGGGCGGAGTCCACGCCTGTTCCGCATCCGAGGCGAAGGTCGCGGTGGTCGGCGCGGTGGCGGTGGTGTGGATGCTGTCAGCGGTGTCGGTCACGGATTTCGGCTCACCCGCCGACCTGAGAAAGCGCCGCAGCGCTCCTCCCCGATCCACAGGCGCAGCCGCACCTCCCCTATCGGCTCTGGTGGTGTCCAGTGGAGCCCCTACCATAGCCACCTCGCCCGTTAGCTCCGGATAAGAATCTTTACGCGCATTTGAATCGGGGTCGTCCGCCGGTTCCGGTGCGCGTCCTTCCCCTGGTGAACGCCCGGTCCCATCTGCGGGTTCCCGCTGACAGCGGATACAGTCACCGTTGCGTCAACTAAGGGGACAGGAGAGGGCCATTACCGCCAACCGGCAGACGGACTGGGCGTTCGCCGACGCCTTCGTCCCCGAGGGGGAGGCTCTGCGCTGGGCCCGGGCGGAGGCCCGTGCCGTGGGGCTGCCCTCGGTGTCGCCGGGCACGGGCGCCGCGCTGCGGCTGCTGGCGGCCTCGGCGGACGCCAAGGCGGTGGCCGAGATAGGCACCGGCACCGGCGTGTCGGGGATCTACCTGCTGCTCGGGATGCGGCCGGACGGCACCCTCACCACGGTGGACGTGCAGCCGGAGCACCAGCAGCTGGCGAAGACGGCCTTCCGGGCGGCGGGCTTCGCGGGGAACCGGGCGCGGTTCATCCCGGGCCGGGCGCTCGACGTGCTGCCGAGGCTCGCGGACGGCGGGTACGACCTGGTCTTCTGCGACGGCGACCGGTACGAGTACCCGGACTATCTCGCTGAATCGTTGCGCCTGCTCCGACCTGGGGGTCTGGTGTGCTTCGAGGGCGTCTTCGCGGACGGCAGGACCGTCGATTCGGGGGCGCAGCCGGCCGAGGTGCAGCGGGTGCGGGAGCTGCTGCGGACGGTCCGGGAGAGCCAGGAGCTGCTGCCGTCCCTGCTGCCGATGGGCGACGGCCTGCTGTGCGCGGTGCGGCGCGGCTGACCGCGCCGACGCCGGGCGCCGTACTCCCGCGGGTTCCGGGCCCGGCATGACGCTGCCCCGGTGCGGCGGGGCCGTACCGGGGCAGCGTCAGGAGAACGGGGAGGGTCAGCCAACGACCTGCTTCAGGGCGTCGCCGAGCGCCTCGGCCTCGTCCGGGGTCAGCTCGACGACGAGCCGGCCGCCGCCTTCGAGCGGGACGCGCATGACAATGCCCCGCCCCTCCTTGGTCACCTCGAGCGGGCCGTCGCCCGTCCGCGGCTTCATGGCCGCCATGCTCGTTCCCCTTCCTGAAACCAGCTCTTTGTCAGCCGGGCAGCCCCGTGATACGGAGCACGCGTCACCGGCTTCGAACACATTGCTTCCAGGTCATTATCCCGCATCGCAGCACCCGATGACCAACATCGCTCCGCATCGCTTGCGCAACGCGCTCTCGCAAAACCACTCATTTCGGCCCCGGGCCTGCGATACTTCGCCGCCGCGGGTCTCCCTCGGGGTGCGGATTCTTTGACGCAGCTCACATGGGCGGTCCGGGTGATCTCCGTCATGCTGGGGCGGTCAGCCCACGCACGAGACGAAGGGGTCCCGATGGCCGACGCCGTCCTGTACGAGGTGAGCGACGGGCTCGCCACCATCACGCTCAACCGGCCCGAGGCGATGAACGCGCTGAACGTGGCCGCGAAGGTCGCGCTCCGGGACGCGGCCGAGACCGCCGCCGCCGACCCGGCGGTCCGGGCGGTGCTGCTGGCGGCGGCGGGCGACCGGGCGTTCTGCGTCGGCCAGGACCTGAAGGAGCACGTGGGGCTGCTCCTCGAGGACCGGGAGCACGGCACGCGGTCCACCATGGAGACCGTCCGGGACCACTACAACCCGATCGTGCGGGCCCTCGCCGGCATGCGGAAGCCGGTCGTCGCGGCGGTGAACGGCGTCGCCGCCGGCGCCGGCTTCGGCTTCGCGCTCGCCGCCGACTACCGGATCGCCGCCGACACGGCCTCCTTCAACACCTCCTTCGCCGGGGTGGCCCTCACCGCCGACTCCGGGGTGTCCTGGACGCTGCCGCGCCTGATCGGCGCGAGCCGTGCCACCGACCTGCTGCTCTTCCCCCGCTCGCTCGGCGCCCGGGAGGCGTACGAGCTGGGCGTCGTGAACCGGCTGGTGCCGGCGGCCGAGCTGGCCGCCGAGGCGGAGAAGCTGGCCCGGAAGCTCGCCGCGGGCCCCACCGTCGCCTACGCGGCGCTGAAGGAGTCGGTGGCCTACGGCGCCGGGCACTCCCTCGACGAGGCCCTGGACAAGGAGGACGAGCTCCAGACCCTGGCGGGCGCCTCCGAGGACCACGGGATCGCGGTCCGGGCCTTCCTCGCCAAGGAGAAGCCGGTCTACCTGGGCCGCTGATCCTCCGGCGCGCGCAGGCCGCCGGCGCGGGCCGCGCAGGCCGCGAGGTGGTCGTCGACCAGGCCGCACGCCTGCATCAGGGCGTAGGCCGTGGTCGGGCCGACGAAGCGGACGCCGCGCTTCTTGAGCGCCTTGGCGAGGGCCGTGGAGGCGTCGGTGACGGCGGGCACGTCGGCGAAGGAGACCGGGGCGGGGCGGGTCTCCGGGTCCGGGGCGTGCGACCAGATCAGGGCGTCCAGCTCGCCGGGGGCCCAGTCGGCGAGCAGCCGGGCGTTGGCGAGGGTGGCGTCGACCTTGGCGCGGTTGCGGATGATGCCCTCGTCGGCGAGGAGCCGCTCGCGGTCGCCGTCCCCGAAGGCGGCGACCGCCTCGATCCGGAAGCCGGCGAAGGCGCGGCGGAAGCCCTCGCGGCGGCGCAGGATCGTGATCCACGACAGGCCGGACTGGAACGCCTCCAGGCAGAGCCGTTCGAAGAGGGCGTCGTCGCCGTGGACGGGGACGCCCCACTCCTCGTCGTGGTAGGCCGTGTAGTCCGGGGCCGACAGGCCCCAGGCGCAGCGCGGCCGCCCGTCGGGGCCGAGGACCGTGCCGGCGTTCACCGCGCGTCGTCCTCCGGGGCCTCGTCCCGGCCCGCGGCGGCCGGCGCGCCGGCGAGGGCGGCCTCCAGCTCCGCGATGCGGGCGTCCCGCTCGGCCAGTTCGGCGCCGAGCCGGTCGAGGACGTCGTCGACGTCCTCCATGCGGTAGCCGCGGGCGGTGACCGGCAGCCGCAGCGACTCGACGTCGCCGCGGTCGACCGGGCGGCCCAGCGGCAGCGGGTCCACCAGCTGCTCGGGCGCCACGTCGGGCAGCACCTCGCTGTCGCCGCCGCCGACCACGGCGAGGGTCACGGCCGCGACGACCACGACCATCGTGATGAGCAGGAACCAGAACACCAGCGCGCCTCTCCCCGGAGTGGAAAACGTCCCGTGCCGATCGTGCCATGCACCACCGACGGTTAGGGTCACAGACGACGCGGGTGAGCGATCGCAAGGGAGGACATAAGGGATGCTGCGCTTGGGACGGCGTGAATTCGGGCCGCACGAGCCGGTGATCATGGCGATCGTGAACCGGACCCCGGACTCGTTCTACGACCAGGGCGCCACGTTCCGCGACGAGCCCGCGCTCGACCGGGTCGAGCGGGCGGTCGCCGAGGGCGCCGCGATCATCGACATCGGCGGGGTCAAGGCGGGCCCCGGCGAGGAGGTCACCGCCGAGGAGGAGGCCCGCCGGACCGTCGGCTTCGTGGCCGAGGTCCGCCGCCGCCACCCGGACGTGGTGATCAGCGTGGACACCTGGCGGGCCGATGTCGGCGCGGCGGTCTGCGAGGCGGGCGCGGACGTGCTGAACGACGCGTGGGGCGGGGTGGATCCGGGGCTGGCCGAGGTCGCCGCGAAGTACGGCGCGGGGCTGGTCTGCACGCACGCGGGCGGCGCCGAGCCGCGCACCCGGCCGCACCGGGTGGAGTACGAGGACGTGATGGCCGACATCCTGCGCGTCACGGTCGGCCTCGCGGAGCGCGCGGCGGCGCTCGGGGTGCGGCGGGACGGCATCATGATCGACCCGGGGCACGACTTCGGGAAGAACACCCGGCACAGCCTGGAGGCGACCCGGCGGCTGGGCGAGATGGCGGAGACGGGCTGGCCGGTGCTGGTCTCCCTGTCCAACAAGGACTTCGTGGGCGAGACGCTGGACCGGCCGGTGAAGGAACGCCTGCTGGGCACGCTGGCCACCACCGCGGTCTCCGCGTGGCTCGGCGCGCGGGTGTACCGGGTGCACGAGGTCGCCGAGACGAAGCAGATCCTGGACATGGTCGCGACCATCGCCGGCCACCGCGAGCCGGCGGCGACCCGCCGGGGCCTGGCCTAGACACCCGCCTCCGGGCCTCCCGAGGGGCCTTCCGGGGCTCCCCGGCCGGGCCCCGCCTCCGGGTGCTCCCGGCCTCCTCCGCGCCGCCTCCGGCCCGTCTCCTCCCGGGCGCTCCCCCGGGTTCCTCCGCCCCTCCTCCGCGCCTCCTCCTCTTCCGGAACGCCGCGTCCGGTCCCGTCTCGCACGGGGCCGGGCGCGGCGTTCTCGCGTTCCGCCGCTGGTGGCGGGCGGGTGACGGGCCGGGGGACGGGAGATGGAGCGGTGGGGGCCGGGACGGGTTCTGTCAGATCCCTTCCCCTCGCCATGTGACGTGTGAAATTGTACCTCCGCTCCGCCCCTCCCTGACGGAGCACTGTCAAACACTCCCCCACCGCGCGGTCGCCCCACGACCGTGCGAGGCCCAGGAGGCCCAGTGAAAACCGCCCGCACAACGGGACTGCCGCACCGCATACGGCTCCTGACCGCCGCCGTCGCGTCCTGCCTGGCCATCGGGATGCTCGCCCCGATGAGCCAGGCCGCCACCCCCGCCGCCCCCGCTCCGAAGGCCCCGGCCCGGGTCGCCACCGCGCCCGCGCCGCAGCCCGCGGCCGTCCCCGCCCCGGAGACGCTGGAGGCCGACCGCGCCACCGGCTCCGTGCCCGCCGCCGAGCGGCCGCCGGTCCTCGACGCCGCCGCGAAGCCCCTCTCGCCGCGCGCCCGGACCGCCGCAGCCGCCTGCAACGTCCAGGACTTCACCAACCGCACCGGCAGCGCCCTGGTGCAGCTGGTCAAGGCGACCGACGCGAACTGCTTCGGCGAGCTGTTCCAGCTGACCGGCGGCAACGCCTACGGGGCCTTCCGCGAGGCCCAGATGGTGACCGTCGCCGACGCGCTGCGCGCCAACACCGCCGCGTACCCCGGCGACAACAGCACCTCCACCTACCAGTTGGTCCTCTTCCTCCGCGCCGGCTACTACGTCCAGTGGTACAACGCCTCGGACGTCGGCACCTACGGGCCCGCCCTCACCACCGCGATCCGCGGCGCCCTCGACGGCTTCTTCAACAACCCGCGCTCGCGCGACGTGACCACCGCCAACGCCGGCACCCTCTCCGAGACCGTCACCCTGATCGACAGCGCCCAGGAGAACGTCCGCTACCTCCCGGTCGTCAAGCGCCTGCTCACCGACTACGACGCGGGCACCTACAACGGCGTCGACGGCATGCCGGCGGCCGTGAACAACGTCTTCACGGTCCTCTTCCGCGGCCACCAGACGGACGGCTTCCTCGCCGCCGTCCAGGCCGACCCGAGCCTCCTCGACACGCTCTCCGCCTTCGTCTCCCGCAACAAGGCGCTGCTCGGCGGCGCCCACAGCTACCTGCCGTACAACGGCGCCCGCGAGCTCGGCCGCTTCATCCAGTACCCGTCCCTGCGGGGCAAGCTGAAGCCGCTGATGAGCGGTCTCGCCGCGCAGACCTCCCCCAGCGGGAACACCGCCTACCTGCTGGCCGCCCTCGCCGAGATGGTCGACGCCTACGACCCCTCCGCCGCCGCCGACTACGGCACCGCGGGCGCCATCGACCGGCTGCGCGCCGGCATCCTGCCCACCACCCACACGTGCAGCCCGTCCATCCGGGTGCGCGCCCAGCAGGTGACCGCGGAGAACCTGGCCGCCATCTGCGACAGCCTCCTCAAGCAGGACGCCTACTTCCACGCCGTCGCCCGTGACTCCGGGCCCGTCGCCGACGACCACAACACCACCATCGAGGTCGTCGTCTTCAACCAGCGCTACGACTACCAGGTGTTCGCCGCCGCCTTCTACGGCATCGACACCGACAACGGCGGCATGTACCTGGAGGGGAACCCGGCCGTCCAGGGCAACCTGCCCCGCTTCCTCGCCTACGAGGACACCCGCGTGCTGCCCGACTTCCAGGTCTGGAACCTGAACCACGAGTACACGCACTACCTCGACGGCCGCTTCAACATGTACGGCGACTTCGGCGCCGGAGTCTCCACCCCCACCATCTGGTGGATCGAGGGCTTCGCCGAGTACGTCTCCTACTCCTACCGCAAGCTGCCCTACGACGCGGCGATCTCCGCGGCCGGGCTGCACACCTACCGGCTCAGCACCCTCTTCGACACCACCTACGAGAACACGGACACCGAGCGCACCTACCGCTGGGGCTACCTCGCCGTCCGCTACATGCTGGAGAAGCACCGCTCCGACCTGGACGCCGTGCTCGCCAAGTACCGCACCGGTGACTGGAACGGCGCCCGCACCCTCCTGAAGAACACCATCGGCACCCGCTACGACGCCGACTTCGACACCTGGCTGACCGCCTGCGCCGCCGGTGCCTGCGCCACCACCCCGGACCCGGGCCCCGGCCCGTCGCTGCCCGAGTGCCCCGGCGCCGACACCCGCCAGCTCGGCCAGAACTGCTCCCGCGGCAACCTCGCCGCGACCGCCGGGAACTACTCGTACCACTACCTCTACGTCCCCGCCGGCACCGCGCAGCTGACGATCACCAGCGCCGGCGGCACCGGGAACGCCGACCTCTACTACAACGCGTCGAGCTGGGCCACCACCGGCGCCTACACCAGCCGCTCCGTCCAGGCCGGCAACGCCGAGACCCTGACCGTCACCAACCCGCCCGCCGGCTACGTCTACATCAGCCTGCACGCCAAGGAGGGCTTCTCGGGGGCGAACGTCTCCGTCCGCTACTGACCCCGCCCGCACACGCCCGAGGCCCCGCCCCCGTCGTCGTACGGGGGCGGGGCCTCGGGGCTCCCGCGGCGGGCCGCTAGCGGGAGATCTCCTTGGTGACCAGGGCGACCGCCTCGTCCACGTCGTCCGTGACGTGGAAGAGGAGCAGGTCCCGCTCGGACGCCTTGCCGCCCGCGACGACCGAGTCCTTCAGCCAGTCGACGAGCCCCTTCCAGTACTCCGTGCCGAACAGCACGATCGGGAAGCGGGTCACCTTCCGGGTCTGCACCAGGGTCAGCGCCTCGAACAGCTCGTCCAGCGTGCCGAGGCCGCCGGGCAGCACCACGAACCCCTGCGCGTACTTCACGAACATCGTCTTGCGGACGAAGAAGTAGCGGAAGTTCACGCCGATGTCGACGTGCTGGTTGAGCCCCTGTTCGAAGGGCAGCTCGATGCCGAGGCCGACCGAGACGCCCTTGGCCTCCCGGGCGCCCTTGTTGGCCGCCTCCATGGCCCCCGGACCACCGCCGGTGATCACCGCGAAGCCCGCCTCGACCAGCGCCCGGCCGATCCGCACGCCCGCCTCGTACTCGGGCGAGTCCGGCTTCGTCCGGGCCGAGCCGAAGACGCTGATGGCGCTCGGCAGTTCGGCGAGGGCCCCGAAGCCCTCGACGAACTCGGACTGGATCCGCATGACCCGCCAGGGGTCGGTGTGCACCCACTCCGAGTCGCCCTCGGTGTCGAGCAGCCGCTGGTCCGTGGTGCCCGGCTGGACCTGATCCCGCCGCCTCAGCACCGGACCGAGGCGCTGCTCCTCCGGCTTCGCCATTCCCTCGGGAATGCCCATGGCCTGCTCCCTTCGCCGATCCACGATCTTTCTCGCTGTCGGGCCAGCGTAGGACCACGGAGGTGACGAAAGGCGAAATTACGGGAGACGGGCGGTCAGCCAGTCGCGGAGACGTGCCTCGCAGTGGTGGATCCGGTCCACGTGCACGTGCTCGTCGCGCTTGTGCGCGTAGATCGGGTCGCCGGGGCCGTAATTGACCGCGGGCACGCCGAGCGCGCTGAACCGGGAGACGTCCGTCCAGCCGAACTTGGGCATCGCGGTGCCGCCGACCGCCTTCATGAACGCCTCGGCGGCCGGGTGGGAGAGGCCGGGCAGCGCGCCGGGGCTCTCGTCGTCGACGGTGAACTCGGCGATGTCGCAGTCGGCGAAGACCTCGCGGACGTACGCCAGCGCCTCGGCCGGGGAGCGGTCGGGGGCGTAGCGGTAGTTGACCGTCACCGAGCAGGCGTCGGGGATCACGTTGGTGGCGACGCCGCCCTCGATCGCGACCGCGTTCAGGCCCTCGTGGTACTCCAGGCCGTCGATGACCGGCTTGCGCGGCTCGTACGCGGCGAGCCGGGCGAGGATCGGCGCGGCGGTGTGGATGGCGTTGGAGCCCATCCAGGAGCGGGCCGAGTGGGCGCGCTCGCCCGCCGTGCGCAGGATGACCCGCAGGGTGCCCTGGCAGCCGCCCTCGACCTGGCCGTCGGAGGGCTCCAGGAGGACCGCGAAGTCGCCCTCCAGCCACTCCGGGTGGGCGGCGGCGATCTTCCCGAGGCCGTTGAGGTCGGCGGCGACCTCCTCGTTGTCGTAGAAGACGAAGGTGAGGTCGCGGTTGGGCGCGGGGACGGTGGCGGCGATCCGCAGCTGCACGGCCACGCCGGACTTCATGTCGGAGGTGCCGCAGCCCCACAGCACGCCGTCCCCGTCGAGCCGCGAGGGGACGTTGTCGGCGATCGGGACGGTGTCGATGTGGCCGGCGAGCACCACCCGCTCGGCGCGGCCCAGGGTCGTCCGGGCCACGACGTTGTTGCCGTACCGGTCGACCGTGAGGTGGGGCAGCGCGCGCAGGGCGTCCTCGATCGCGTCGGCGAGCGGCTTCTCGGTCCCGCTGACGGAGGGGAGGTCGACCAGCGCGGCGGTGAGCGCGGCTCCGTCCCGGGTGAGGTCGAGCGGGGTCTCCTGCGGGGTGATGTCAGCCATATGCCGACCCTAACCCGCCCTCAAGTACGGTGGGCCCCGTGTCCGAGTCCACCCGCCCCGCCCGTCGCGGCCGTCTCGCCCGTTCGGGCGCCGCCCTCGCCGTCCTGTGCGCCCTGTCGGCGTACATCGCCGTCCACCAGGTGACCGGGAGCAAGGGCGCGCCCCGGTGCGTGGTGGGCCGGGGCGAGAGCCGGTACGACTTCACCCCCGACCAGGCGTCGAACGCGGCCACCATCGCGGCCGTCGGCACCTCCCGGGGGCTGCCCGAGCGGGCGGTCACGATCGCGCTGGCCACCGCCCTCCAGGAGTCCGCGCTGCGGAACATCGCGCACGGCGACCGGGACTCCCTCGGCCTCTTCCAGCAGCGGCCGTCGATGGGCTGGGGCACGCCGGAGCAGATCCTGGACCCGGTGTACTCGGCCGGGAAGTTCTACGACGGCCTGGAGAAGGTGCCCGGGTACTCGCGGCTGCCGCTGACCGACGCGGCGCAGCGGGTGCAGAAGAGCGGCTTCCCGCAGGCGTACGCGAAGCACGAGCCGGACGCGACGCTGCTGGCGGCGGCGCTCACCGGGCGGACCCCGGCCGGGATCTCCTGCACGGCCGACGTCAAGGAGGGCCGCCCCGGCGACCCGGCGGCCGTCCGGGCCGAACTCGTCCGCGCCTTCGGGCGGTCCGCCGCGCCGACGTCGGTCTCCGGCGGGCCGAGCGCGGGCCGCTCCGCCGCCGAGCCCGCGCTCCTCGTGGTCCCCGTGCGGGGCGAGGAGCGGCACGGCTGGGAGATCGCGCAGTGGGCAGTGGCCCGGGCGGACGAGCTGCGGGTGGCGGAGGTCGTGTACGGCGGGAAGGTGTGGCGGGCGGACGACTCGGGCGGCGGCTGGGACAAGGCGCCCTCGTCGGCCGCGCCGTCGGCCGCGGTCCACCTCCGGCTGGCCCGCTGAGCCCTTTCCCCCTTCTCCCCCACGCTCCTCCCGCACCCCCGGCCGCACCCCGGCCCCGGGGGTGCACTGGCGTGCGAGGGGTCGCCCGGAGCGGGGGACCGGGGGCGGGGGCGGACGGGTCCCGAAGGGGCGCGCGGAGGGGGCGCGTGAGGCTTGGGGCGACAGGGCAGTGACGGTTCGGCAGCCGTACCCGACAGGCGTCGTTCGTCCGTTTTCCTCCCCACCCGACAATACGACGCTTTGCCGATCCTTTACCCGGCGGTCCCGCAACCTCCCCCGGCCCCGGCTCGGTTGTGCAGCCCGCAAACGCAACCGCCCTCCCGTCGAAGGAGCCCCATGTCCCTCCCCCTGACCCGCCGGATCGCCCGCGTCGCCCTGATCGTCGCGGCCGGCGCAGCCCCCGTGGTCGGTGCGGCCGGTTCCGCGAGCGCCCTGGACAGCGGCCTCGCCCCGACCAACGCCCTCGGCGGACTGACCGCCCTGGACGCCGCCGGTGCGGGCGGCGCCGTCGACGGTGCCGCGCAGACCACCACCAAGGTCGTCGGGGCCACCGGCGGCGAGGCCGTCGCCACCGCCGTCCCGGCCGCCGGCAAGACGGTGGGCGCGGCGGGGAAGACCGCCACCCCGGCCGCCCAGAAGATCGCCGGCGACACCGCGGGCAGCGCGGGCCAGGCCCTCGGCCAGACCGCCGGCGCCGCCGCCCAGAGCGCCGGCTCCACCCCCGCCGGCGGCGTCCTCGGCGGCGCCCCGGCCGGTCAGATGCTCGGCGGCCTGCCGATCGGCTGACCCGGCGCGCAGCAGACACGAGGGCCCGGGACGCGCACCGCGTCCCGGGCCCTCAGGCTTCCCGTGCGACCGCCCGGCCGCAGCGCCCGGCCGGGGCGCCGCACGGCCGGGGCGCCCGGCGGGGGTGCTCAGCCCAGGCGCTCGACCGCCGCCGCGACCCGCTCGTCGGTCGCCGTGAAGGCGACGCGCACGAAGCGCTCCCCCGCCTCGCCGTAGAAGTCGCCGGGCGCCACGAGGACGCCCTTCTCCGCGAGGTACGCGACCGTGTCCCAGCAGGGCTCGTCGCGGGTGACCCACAGGTAGAGGCTGGCCTCGGAGTGCTCGACGCGGAAGCCGTGGCCCTCCAGCGCGGTCCGCAGGGCGGCGCGGCGGGCCGCGTACCGCTCCCGCTGCTCGGCGACGTGCGCGTCGTCGCCGAGGGCGGCGACGGCGGCGGCCTGGACCGGCGCCGCGGTCATCATGCCGCCGTGCTTGCGGATCTGGAGCAGCTCGCCGAGGACGGCCGCGTCACCGGCGACGAAGGCCGCCCGGTAGCCCGCCAGGTTGGAGCGCTTGGAGAGCGAGTGGACCGCGACGATCCCCTCGTACGAACCGCCCGAGACGCCCGGGTGCAGGACCGAGACCGGGTCGGCCTCCCAGCCCAGTTCGAGGTAGCACTCGTCGGAGAGGACGAGGACGCCGTGCTCGCGGGCCCAGGCCACGATCCGGGCCAGTTCCTCCTTAGGGAGGACCCGGCCGGTGGGGTTGGACGGGGAGTTGAGCCACAGCAGCTTCAGCCCGGCCGGGTCCAGCTCGGTCGGGTCGTCGTAGACGACGGGCTCGGCGCCGCAGAGCCGCGCGCCGACCTCGTACGTCGGGTAGGCGAGGCGCGGGTAGGCGATCCGGTCGCCGGGGCCGAGGCCCAGCTGGGTCGGCACCCAGGCGACGAACTCCTTGGAGCCGACGACCGGGAGGACGTTCTCGTGGGCGAAGCCGGTGGCGCCCAGGCGCCGCTCGCACCAGTCGGTGAGCGCGTCGCGCAGCGCGGGCGTGCCCCACACGGTGGGATAGCCGGGCGAGTCCGCGGCGGCCACCAGGGCCTCCTGGATCAGCGCGGGGACCGGGTCGACCGGCGTGCCGACCGACAGGTCCACGATCCCGTCCGGGTGCGCCAGGGCCGTCTTCTTGTACGGCTCCAGCTTGTCCCAGGGGAAGACGGGCAGGCGCGAAGAGACTGCGCTCACGGGTTGGCTCACTTCCTCGTACGTACGCGATACGCGTCGGTCCCGTACGGCGGCGGAGCCGTACGGGACCGAGAGCGGGTGCAACGAAAGATCAGCCGTTCTGCGGCGGCAGGGCGGCGATGAAGGGGTGGTCGCGCTCGATCTCGCCGAGCTTGGAGGCGCCACCGGGCGACCCCAGGTCGTCGAAGAACTCGACGTTCGCCTTGTAGTAGTCCTTCCACTCCTCCGGCGTGTCGTCCTCGTAGAAGATCGCCTCGACCGGGCACACCGGCTCACAGGCTCCACAGTCGACGCACTCGTCCGGGTGGATGTAGAGAGATCGCTTGCCCTCGTAGATGCAGTCGACGGGGCACTCCTCGATGCAAGCCTTGTCCTTGACGTCGACACAAGGCTGCGCGATGACGTAGGTCACGCTGTCGTTCCTCCTCGGTAGGGCTGGTCTGCGCGGGAGCGCGGTGTCGTCGATGCCCGCACCTAGTATCTCCGTTCTCGGGGGTGATCCGAACAGGAGGGGCGGAGAAGCTGTGGAATTCACCGGCGCGGGGCGTCTTGAGGTCCGTGTCACCAGCGCTGACGTGGGAAAACGTGTCTCCGTTCGGTATGTGACGGACTCGGCCCGGGAGGGCGGCCGATTCACCGACGCGGTCGGCGTGCTCACATCATGGAACGCGGGTGTGGTCACGATCACACGAAAGAGCGGCGAGGCCGTCCGGATCCCGGAACTCCGCCTGGTCGCGGGGAAGACGGTGCCCGCCGCCCCGGCCCGCCGCCGGGGCCCCGCCGCCACCTTCCCCGAACTCTCCCGGGTCGCCGCCCGCGCCTGGCGGCCGGTCGAGTCCGAGGCGCTCGGGGAGTGGACGCTGCGCGCGGCCGTCCAGGAGGAGGCCGGACGGCGGACGGGGTTCACCCGGCGGGCCAACTCCGCGCTCCCCTCCGGCGATCCCGGGATGCCGGTCGCCGGGGCGCTGGAGCGCGTACGGGAGTGGTACGCGGCGCGGGGGCTGCCCGCGTACGTGCAGACCGCCACCGGCGCCGAGGGCACCCAGGAACTGCTCGGCGCCGAGCTCGAACGGCTCGGCTGGCGGCGGGAGGTGACCGCCGAGCTGCGGACCGCCGCGCTGGCGCCGCTGGCCGACCGGGAGCCGGGCCCCGCCGAGGTGCGGCTCGCCGCCGCCCCGGACGAGGCGTGGCTGCGCTTCTCCCGGCCCTCCGCCGCCGGTGATCCGGCGGTGCGGCACGTGCTCGCCTCCGGGCCGCGGGTGTGGTTCGCCTCCGTCGCGGGCACGGGTGGGGTACCCGTGGCCGTCGGACGGGTCGTCGTCGACGGCCGCTGGGCCGGGTTCACCTCGGTGGAGGTCGGTCCCGGGCAGCGCCGCCGGGGCCTCGGCACCGCCGTGATGGCCGCACTCGCCCGGCGCGCCCTCGACGAGGGGGCGTCGGCGGCCTGGCTCCAGGTCGAGAGCGACAACGAGGGCGCGCGGGCGCTGTACGAGGGGATGGGCTTCGCGGTGCACCACCACTACCACCACTACCGGCAGGCGGAGGCGTGAGCGCGGCGTGAGCGCGGAGGAAGCCCAGGACCCACCGCCCGACCGGCGGGCGGAGTTCGCCCGGGAGGCGCGGGCCGAACGCCCCGACCTGGCCCGGCTCTGCCTGCTGATCTGCGCCGTCGCCGACCCGTCGCTGACCGAGCACGACCTGGTCGGGGCCGAGGTCGAACTCGACCGGCTGGCCGGGATGGTCCCGTACGCGACCCGCTTCACGGGCGCCTGGAAGGACGAGCTGGCGGCGCTCCTCGGCGGCCGGGAGGGCTTCGTCGGCGTGCCCGCCGACTACCAGCGGCTGGAGTCCTCGCTGCTGCACGAGGTGCTGCGGCGGCGCAGGGGGCTGCCGATCCTGCTGTCCGTGGTGTGGCTGGAGGTCGCCCGGCGGGCCGGGGCGCCGGTGTACGGGATGGGGCTGCCGGGCCACTTCGTCGTCGGCTTCGGCGACCCGGCCGCGCTCGACCTGGCCGACCCCTTCGCGGGCGGCCGGGCGATGACCGCCGAGGACGCCGAGCTGCTGGTGGCGAGCGCGACCGGGGAGGCCCTGGACCGGTCGATGCTGCGGCCGGCCGAGCCGGGCGCGATCGTGCTGCGGATCCTGCGCAACATCCGGGCCTGGGCGGCGCCCCGGCCGGAGCGCTCGGACGTGGCGCTGTGGGCGGTGGAGCTGGCCCTGCTGCTCCCCTCCCACCCGGCCAGGCTCCGCTACGAGCGGGCCGAACTCCTGGTCCAGCGCGGCGACTTCCTCACCGGCGCGGCGGAGATGGAGGCGTACGCGCAGATCATGGACGCGGTCGACCCGGACACCGCCGCCACGATCCGCCACCAGGCCCAGGCGGCCCGCGCCCGGCTGAACTAGGGCCTGTCCGGGTGGCGTCGGCCGGTCTCCCGGATCATCGCGAGCAGGCGGGCGTGGGTGGCGGGGTCGGCGGCGGCGAGGAGGCCGGGGGCGGCGCGACCCTCGCCGAGCGGGGTGCCGTCGAGGCCGGTGACGACGCAGCCGGCGGCCCGGCAGAGGGCGATGCCGGCGGCGAAGTGGACGCTGCCGGAGAGGTCGCCGCCGTCGGTGACGTACGCGGCCCGCTTCCCGTCGGCGACCCAGGCGAGGGCGAGCGTCGTGGAGACCACCCGGGGCCGGAAGCCCGCGGTGAAGCCGGGGTGGGCGAGCAGGTCGACGGCGCGGAAGCCGGGGGCGCCGGGGAAGGGCGGGTCCAGGTTGACGTCGACGAGGCGGGTGGCGGCGGTGGGCTCCAGGAGCCGGCCGCCGGCGCCCCGGGCGCGGACGCCGTCGGTGGAGAGCACCTCGTCCTCGTACGGGTCGGCGACGGCCGCCGCGGAGCCGTCCCGCAGGGCGACGTTGACGGCCACCAGGCGGTTGCCGACGCCGTAGTTGAGGGTGCCGCAGAGGGGGTCGACGAGCCATGTGCGGCGGGCTCCGGCGGCGCCGGTCCGGCCGCTCTCCTCGCCGAGGACGGCGTCGTCGGGGCGGGCGGCGCGCAGGACGGCGAGGATCGCCCGCTCGGCCGCGAGGTCGGCGGTGGTGGCGTAGTCGCCGCCGCCCTTGTCGATCCGGTCGAGCCGCTGCCCGTGGAGGGCGCGCACGACCTCGGCACCGGCCCGTGCCGCGGCGGCCGCGACCTCCGCGTCGGAGGAGTCCTGGGTGATCATGCGGGCGAGGGTACGCGCCGCGCGCCGCCCGGACCTGGGGCGGGCGGAAGGAGGGGGCGGGGCGACCGGATTCGAACCGGCGTCCTCCGAGATGGCATCGCGGCGCATTACCTCTGTGCTACGACCCCGCCCCCAGGCCACCGACCCTAGGGAAACGCCCCGGCGCGCGGCAAGCCGTTTCCGGCCCGTGCGGGCCGTGACGGCCGACGGGCCCCCGCCCTCGGGGAGGACGGGGGCCCGGACGGTCGCGGCCGGAGGGTGTCAGCCCTGGCCGGTGAGGTCGATCGTGGCGGTGCGCTCGGCCTTGGTCCTGCCGCGCAGCGCGTCGCGCATGACGAAGGCGACGTCGTCGGCGGAGACCTGGTGCTTGGAGCCGTCGCCCTTGGTGACCATGACGCCGTCGAAGGTGCCTTCGAGGAGCCGGGCGATGGCCTTCTTGTCGTAGACCTCGACCAGCTGGCCGTCGATGGCCTTCATGGAGAGGATCTGCGGCAGGGAGCGGGCCGGGCCGAAGTCGATCTCCTTGCCGCCGGCCCGGACGGTGATCCGGCCGGACATCGCGGGCTCGGCGAACTCCCGCATGGCGCGGTCCAGTTCCTCCTTGCCGACGGTGGGCTGCCGGACGGTGGCCGGGAGGTCGACGACGTTGGACCGGCCGGTCTCGACCTGGGCGCGGAAGGCGTCCTGGACGGAGATCAGCGAGCGCTGGACGTCGATGCCCTTGCCGGGCTTGCCGGGGACGGCGGTGACCTTGTTCGGGGCGAAGAGGATCGTGGCCTCGGTCGCGGTCGAGGAGTTGCCCGCGAGGTCCTGGAGGGCGACGGCCAGCTTCTCCTTGTCGACCGGGAAGACCGGCTTGGCGACGCGCTCGCCGCCGAAGAGGGAGCCGATCACCGAGACCGGGTTGTAGTCGCTTCCGGCGGCGGCGCGGACGGTCTCCTGGCTGTCCAGGGCGAGACCGGCCTTGTCCGGGGCGAGCTGGACCTTCTTGCCGTCGACGGTGAGCTGGAGGGGGGTCGCGGCGCGCGGGCCGAGGGCCGCCTCCAGCTTGTTGACGGCCTCCTCCTTGGTGCCGCCGCCGATGTCCACGCCGAGGACGGTGGTGCCCTTGGGGACGTCGGAGTGGTTGAGGAGGAGTCCGGCGCCGTAGGCCACACCGGCCAGGCCGACGACGGCGACGGCGGCGAGGACCAGCTTGGAGCGGCCCTTCTTGGCCGGGGCCGGGGCGGGGGCGGGCTTCGGCGCGGGCCGGGGCGCGGGGCCCCGGTCCGTCCGGCCGGGTCCGCCGGGGCCGGGCCGGGCGTCGGCGCGCGGGACGCCGCTGTCGAGGGTCGCGCCGGAGACGCGGCCGTCCGGGCCCGGACGGCCCTGGGCGGGGCCGGGCTGCTGCGGCGTCAGGACGGCGGTGTCGTCGGAGAAGCGGGGGGCGCCGTCGGCGTACGTGCCGGGGGCGGCGGGGACCGGCGCGCCGGGGCGCGGCGGGGCGACCGGCCCGGCCTGCGGCCCGGTCCGCGGGCCCGCCTGCGGACCGGCGGGGGCCTTCGGCGGGGCGCCGAGGTGGGCGATGCCGCTGGCCGGTCCCGTGGTGGGTCCGGCGGGCCGGGGGGTGCCGTGGGCGGGCGTGCCGTCGTACAGCGGCGTCCCGGCGGCCGGGGTGCCGTCGTACACGGGGGTGCCGGCGGCGGGCGTCCCGTCGTACACGGGGGTGCCGCCCGCCGGGGTGCCGTCGTACCCCGGGGTGCCGTCGGGGGCCGCGCCGGGCCGGGGGCCGTCGTAGAGGGGCACGCCGGCGGCGGGGGTGCCGTCGTAGCCGGGGAGGGTGCCGGTGTCGTACAGCGGGTTGCTGACGGGGCGGCTGGAGGGCGCGGAGCCGACCGTGGGCACACCGGCGGTCGCGGAGCCCGCGAAGCCGGTGCCGGGGGTCTGCGGGCCGCCCGGGGCCTTCGGCGCGGGCGCCGGGGCCTGGGGGGCGGGCGCGGCGGCGGGTCCGGCGGCCGGGGCCTGCGGCGCACCGGCGGCGCCCTTGCGCGGCGCGAACCAGTCGCTGGTCCCCTTGGCCCGGGGCGCCTCGGCGGCGGCCTGCGGCGGCTCGGGCGCGGGGGCCGGCTCCGGCTCGGGCTCCGGGGCGGGCGCGGGCCGCTCCGGCTCCGGGGCGGCGTCCGCGTCGGAGACGGGCTTGCGGACCACGACGGGCGGGATCGGCCGCGAACCCGGGATGTTGATCCGGATCCGGGTGGTCAGCGTGGTCTCGGTCTTGGGCTCCTCCGGCGGCGCGGGCGCGGCGGAGCTCTCCTCCGGCGCGTCCTGCGTCGGGTGGAGCGACGGATACTGGCGGGATCCGTACGGCTGGGTTCCCGACGGGTAGGCGGCCCCGCCGCGCCCCTGGGCGCCGGAGGACGAACTGTCGGTCTCTCGACCAGTTTCACGACTCAAAGCAGGATCTCCCGGTTGGCTCCGCCGCCCGCTCTTGCTGATGCTCGTACTGTCCCGGGCGGTTCGGCGGCGCGCACCACCATACTGTCCGGCGCCGCCGGTTATCCGCCCGGAGGGAAGTCCGTTCGGTCACGGAGTGGGTGAGGGGAGCCTGCTGACGGTGGCGCAGATCACAGCGGCGGCCATGCCGCCGAAGAGGAAGATCAGTTCCCCGAGGCCGCCGCCGAAGATCCCGTCGCCCTCGGGGCGGCCGAAACTGAGCAGGATGACGGCGAGGAGCCAGCCGCCGCCCGCGGCGGCGAGGCCCACCTGGGTGCCGGTGGCGCGCATGCCGCCGTAGAAGAGGGCGAAGGTGGCGAGGAGGGCGAGGAGCAGGCCGAGGGGGAACCAGGCGGCCTGGACGAGCGCCCCGGCGGCGCCGACGAGGACGCCGAGGAGCAGGAGGCCCGCGTAGGCGGCGTAGCGGGCGGCGGGGGCGGTCATCGGCCCGTCACCTCCCGCGGGGCCTCCTCGGCGGCCGGGAGGCCCGCGAAGAGGTCGGTCTCGCGGGTGCCGGCCGGGGCGCCGGGGGTGCCGTGGACGAGTTCGTAGTACTCGGTGGTGAAGAGGGGCTGCCCGAGGTCGTTGGAGAGGGCGAAGAAGGGGCCGTCGACGGCGACCTGGGTGGCGTGGGCGGCCATGGCGGCGCTCTTGCGGTCGGCGTACGAGCCGCCGGAGCCGAGCGGGCCGCCGTCGATCTCGGCGGTGATCCGGTCCTCGTCGACGACGCCGGGGACGTCGCCGAGCGCGGCGTCGGCGGGGAAGGCGGAGCCCTCGGCGGCCAGGCGGGCGAAGCCGGCCTCGGCGACGGGGCGCGGGACCCGGTTCCAGTAGATCTTGGCGACGGCGTGGGCGGGGCCCAGCTCCGGGCGGTGGGCCGGGTCGGCGGCGAGCTCGGCGGCGCGCATGGCGACCCGGTGGGCCTGGATGTGGTCGGGGTGGCCGTAGCCGCCGTCGGGGTCGTAGGTGACGAGGACCTGCGGGCGGACCTCGCGGACGATCTCGACGAGGGGGGCGGCGGCCTCGTCGACGGGGGTGCTCCAGAAGGCGCCGGGGCGCTCGTTCTGGGCGACGCCCATCA
This sequence comes from Streptomyces termitum, assembly GCF_014650175.1. Lineage (GTDB taxonomy): Bacteria > Actinomycetota > Actinomycetes > Streptomycetales > Streptomycetaceae > Streptomyces > Streptomyces termitum. The sequence goes on along the minus strand of NZ_BMUL01000003.1, from coordinate 158,451 downwards.
TGCCGGAGTCGCGGAAGCGGCCCGCGCCGCCGAGGAAGCGGTGGTCGGTGACGCCGAGCTCGGCCATGGCGGCGGCGAGTTCGCCGACGCGGTGCGGGCCGAGGCGGTCCTCGCGGTCGGGCGCCAGGTGGGCCAGACCGGGCGGGATGACCTCGCCCTCCTCGCCCAGGGTGCAGGTGACCAGGGTGACCAGGGCGCCCTCGGCCGCGTACCTGGCCATGGTGGCGCCGTTGTTGATCGACTCGTCGTCGGGGTGCGCGTGCACGAGGAGCAGACGACGGGCGGGGAGATCGGTCATGGCCCCACCCTACGAGGCGGGGCCGCCCTCGACCGAGCGGGTCAGAACTTGAGTCCGCCGATCATGCTCGCCACGTTGGTGGTGAGGGTGGAGATGGAGGGCGCGATGGAGGAGCTTGCGAGGTAGAACCCCAGGAGCGCGCAGATCGCCGCGTGACCGGCTTTGAGCCCGGATTTCCGGATCAGCAGGAAGACGACGATCGCCAGCAGCACCACCACGGAGATCGAGAGTGCCACGGCGGTTCACCTCCACCTTCGGTCGGAATATGTCGAGCGGTTCTGTTAGGTCGGCGCTTCGCGGGGCATGCGCCGTATGGCGTACGCATGATGCATACCCACGGGTGCCTACCCACCAAGCGCTACGGATCATAACTATCCGTGCCCTCGCATCGATCGGCGTACGGGGGCACGAGGGGCGCGCACAGCGCTACTTTCAGCCGTATGACCATGTCTCAGCAGCACGCTTCCGCCCCTTCCGAGGGGCTGTCCTTCCCGCGCCTGCACGCCAGGACCCAGCGGTTCTCGCTGGGGGTGCCGCGCGGTTTCACGGTCTCACCAGACGGTCTGCGGGTGGTCTTCACCCGCTCGGGCTCGGGCACCGACCTGACCCACGCGCTGTGGGTGCTGGACCTGCCGGCGGACGGCGGGGCACCGGCGGAGCGGGTGGTCGCGGAGCCGTCGGTGCTGCTCGCGGGGGCCGGCGAGGAGCTGTCCGCGCAGGAGCGGGCGCGCCGGGAGCGCAGCCGGGAGGGGTCCGCGGGGATCGTGGCGTACGCGGTGGACGCGGCGGTGGAGCGGGCGGCCTTCGCGCTGTCGGGGCGGCTGTTCGCGGCCGGGCTGCGGTCCGGGGAGGTGCGGGAGCTGCCGGTGCCGGGACCGGTGCTCGACCCGCGTCCTTCGCCGGACGGGCGGTGGGTGGCGTACGTCTCCGGGGGCGCCCTGCGGGTGGTCGGAGCCGATGGTTCCGGTGATCGGGCGGTGGCCGTCCCGGAGGATCCGCACAGCACGTACGGATTGGCCGAATTCATCGCCTCCGAGGAGATGGGGCGGGACCGGGGTTTCTGGTGGTCGCCCGGCTCGGACCGGCTGCTGGTGGCCCGCGTCGACGACCGGGCGGTGGGCCGGTGGTGGATCGCCGACCCGGCCCGTCCGGACCGGGAGCCGCAGCGGGTGGCCTATCCGGCGGCGGGCACGCCCGACGCGGAGGTGCGGCTCTTCCTGTACGGCTCCGACGGCTCCGGGCGCACCGAGGTGGTGTGGGACCGGGACCGCTTCCCGTACCTGGCGCGCGTGCACTGGTCGGCGGCGGGGGCGCCGCTGCTCCTGGTCCAGGCGCGCGACCAGCGGAGCCAGTTGTTCCTGGAGGCGGACCCGGCGACCGGGGCGGTCTCGGTGGTGCGGGCCGAGGAGGACCCGGCCTGGCTCGAACTGCTGCCGGGGGTGCCCGCCCGGACGCCGGACGGGCGGCTGGTGCGGATCGGGGACGAGACCGGGGCGCGGGCCCTGGCGGTCGGCGACCGCACGCTGACGGACGCCGCGCTGCACGTGCGGGCGGTGCTCGACGCGGGCGTGGACGACGTCCTGGTGTCGGCGTCGGCGGGCGCTGCCGCGGCGGCGCCGGAGACCGGCGAGGCGCACGTCTACCGGGTGTCGGCGGCGGGCGCGGAGCGGGTCTCGGAGGGGCCGGGCTGGCACACGGCGGTGCGGTCCGGGGCGGTGACGGTGCTGGTGTCGGCCCGGCCGGAGGTGCCGGGGGCGGTGGCGCGGGTGCTGCGCGACGGCGTGGAGGCGGCGGTGATCGCCTCGTACGGCGCCGAACCGCCGCTGCGGGCCCGGCCGGTCCTCACCGAGGCCGGTGAGCGGCGGATCCCGTGCGCGGTGCTGCTGCCGTCCTGGTACGAGGAGGGGCGGGGGCCGCTGCCGGTGCTGATGGATCCGTACGGCGGCCCGCACGGGCCCCGGGTGGTCGCCTCGCACCACGCGCACCTGACCTCGCAGTGGTTCGCCGAGCAGGGCTTCGCGGTGGTGGTGGCGGACGGCCGGGGCACCCCGTGGCGCTCCCCCGCCTGGGAGAAGGCGGTGCTGCGGGACTTCTCGGTGGCCCTGGACGACCAGGTGGACGCGGTCCGGGCGCTGGCCGGGCGGTTCCCGCTGGACCTGGGGCGGGTGGCGATCCGGGGCTGGTCCTTCGGCGGCTATCTGGCGGGGCTCGCCGTGCTGCGGCGGCCCGATGTCTTCCACGCGGCCGTGGTGGGGGCGCCGGTGACGGACTGGCGGCTCTACGACACCCACTACACCGAGCGGTACCTGGGCACCCCGGAGGCCGAGCCCGGGGTGTACGCGGCGCAGTCGCTGGTCACCGACGAGGGGCTGGCGGCGGCGGAGGGCCCGGCCCGGCCGATGATGGTCGTGCACGGGCTCGCGGACGACAACGTGGTGGTGGCGCACGCGCTGCGGCTGTCGTCGGCGCTGCTCGCGGCGGGCCGGCCGCACGAGGTGCTGCCGCTGTCCGGGGTGACGCACATGACGCCGCAGGAGCGGGTGGCGGAGAACCTGCTGCTGCTCCAGGTCGACTTCCTCAGGAGGTCCCTGGGCGCGGGTCACCAGCCGGGCGGGCGCGGATAGGGCGGCGGCGGGGCCGGCTCGGGCGGGCGGGGGCCGGGCGCGGGGTCGGGGGCGCCGCGCCCGGCGAGCAGGACGAGGACGGCGGCCCCGGCGAGCGCCGTGCCGAGGCCCGCCGCGAGGGCGGGCCCGTCAAGGGCGGGGGCGGCGGCGGGCTGGACGTCGGGGCGGAGGTACGGGAAGAGGGCGCGGGCGCTCGCCGCGGTCCCGTCGCCGAGGAGGAGGCCGCCCGCGAGGAGTCCGAGGGGGCGGGTGTGCCGGGCGGCGGTGAGGGCGGAGCAGGCGGCGGCCGCGAGGAGCAGGACGAGGACGGCGGAGAGCCAGCCGGGCGGGACGGCGAGCGCGGTGCCGGCGGCGGACCGGCCGCCGGTGAAGCGGTCGACGGCGCGCATCGGGTCCGGGCCGCTGGAGTGGCGGACCTCGCGGACGGTCAGGGCGAGGGCGGCGAGGGCCAGCAGGATTCCGGCGGCGGCGGCCGGGCGGGGGCGCGGCCGGGTGGGGACCGGGTCGTGCGGGCCGGGGCGCGGGCGGCGGCCGAGCAGGGCGACCGCGAGGAGGCCGGCGGCGAGGGCGGTTTCGAGGAGGGCGGTGACGAGGGGGCCGGTGGCGTGGCTCCACAGGCCGGGGAGGCGGGCGGCGAGGGTGACGGCGCCGGTGGCGGCGAGCGCGCCGGCGGCGTGCCGGGAGCGGAGCGCGGCGAGGGCGGTGAGCGCGGCGGCGAGGCAGAGCAGCGGGTCGAGCGGGCCGGTGGCCGCCCGGAAGGGGGCGGCCCGGAGGCCGGTGTCGGCCCAGTGGCGCAGGAGGTCCTCCGGGGAGCCGAGGGCGGCGAGGTCGCCCAGGATCCAGACGAAGGGGACGAGGGCGAGCACGGCGGCGAGCGCGGCCCCGGTCAGACGTGCCGGTCGTGTCACAGTCACGGGCCGATCCTCGACGGTCGGCGCCGGGCGGGACAAGGGGTTCCGGGGAAGTGCGGGGGCGCGTCGCGGGCGCCCCCGCACTTCCCCGGGGCCGTCAGGACTCCTTGCTGATCCCGCCGGTGCCGCCGCCGGTGTCCTCGCCGCCGGTGCCGCCGTCGGCGTCCTCGCCTCCGGTGCCGTCGCCGGTGCCGTCTCCGGTCTTCTCGCCGGTCTTCTCATCGAGGTCGAGGTCGGGGCCGGGGCCGGGCGGTTCCTTCTTCAGGAGGGTCGCGCCCGGCGGTTCGGCGGCCGGGCCGGTCCCGGCGGCGGTCTCCTTCAGGGGGCCGGCGTGGGCCAGCGCGTCCTCCGGGGGCACGACCTGCTTCTCCTCGGCGAAGTGGCAGGCGGAGTCGTGCTTGGCGGGGGTGTCGGCGAGGCGGTAGACGGCCGGGACGGCGAGCAGCGGCACCTCCAGGGTGCACCGCTCCTGCGCCTTCCAGCAGCGGGTGCGGAAGCGGCAGCCGGAGGGGACGTTGGCCGGGGAGGGCACGTCGCCGGTGAGGATGATCCGCTCGCGGTGCTCGCGGGCCTCGGGGTCGGGCACCGGGACGGCGGAGAGCAGGGCCTGGGTGTAGGGGTGGGTGGGGTGCTCGTAGATCTGGGCGTCGGTGCCGATCTCGACGATCCGGCCGAGGTACATGACGCCGACCCGGTCGGAGATGTGCCGGACGATCGACAGGTCGTGGGCGATGAAGACGTACGAGAGGGCGAACTCGGCCTGGAGCCGGTCGAGGAGGTTGATGACCTGGGCCTGGACGGAGACGTCGAGGGCGGAGACCGGTTCGTCGGCGACGATGATCTCGGGCTGGAGGGCGAGTCCGCGGGCGATGCCGATGCGCTGGCGCTGGCCGCCGGAGAACTGGTGCGGGTAGCGGTTGATGTACTCGGGGTTGAGGCCGACGACGTCGAGGAGGTCCTGGACCTTGCGGCGCCGGTCGCCCTTGGGCGCGACCTCGGGGTGGATCTCGTACGGCTCGCCGATGATGTCGCCGACCGTCATGCGGGGGTTGAGCGAGGTGTACGGGTCCTGGAAGACCATCTGGATGTTGCGGCGGACGGCCTTCAGGGCGCGCGGGGAGAGCTTGGTGAGGTCCTCGCCCTTGTAGCGGATCGATCCGGAGGTCGGCTTCTCCAGGTTGACCAGCATCTTCGCGACGGTGGACTTGCCGCAGCCGGACTCGCCGACGATGCCGAGGGTCTCCCCGGAGGCGAGTTCGAAGTCGACGCCGTCGACCGCCTTGACCGCGCCGACCTGCTTCTTGAAGAGGATGCCCTGGGTGAGGGGGTAGTGCTTGTGCAGGTCCCGGACCTCGAGAATCGCCTCAGCCATGGAGGCACTCCTTCCAGAAGTGGCAGGCGCTGGAGCGCGGCACGGGCGACTCGGTGACCTCGTACAGCGGGGGGACGTCGGTGCGGCAGACGTCCTGGGCCATCGGGCAGCGCGGGTTGAAGGCGCAGCCGGGCGGGATGGCGAGCAGGTTGGGCGGCAGGCCCTTGATCGCGTACAGCTCCTGGCCCTTCTGGTCCAGGCGCGGGATGGAGTCAAGCAGGCCGCGGGTGTAGGGGTGGGCGGGGGCCTTGTAGATCTCGTGGACGGGGGCCTGTTCGACGATCCGGCCGGCGTACATGACGGCGATCTTGTCGGCGACGTCGGCGACGACGCCGAGGTCGTGGGTGATGAGGATGAGGCCCATGTTGAGTTCGCGCTGGAGCTCGGCGAGGAGGTCCATGACCTGGGCCTGGACGGTGACGTCGAGGGCGGTGGTGGGCTCGTCGGCGATGATCAGCTCGGGTTCGAGGGCGAGCGCCATGGCGATCATGATGCGCTGGCGCATGCCGCCGGAGAACTGGTGGGGGTACTGGCCGACGCGTTCCTTGGCGGCGGGGATGCGAACCCGGTCCATGAGTTCGACGGCCTTGGCGCGGGCGTCCTTCTTGCTCATCCCCTTGTGGACGATGAACATCTCGCCGAGCTGCTCGCCGACGGAGAGGACGGGGTTGAGCGAGGAGAGCGCGTCCTGGAAGATCATCGCCATCTTGGCGCCGCGGACCTTCCTGCGCTCGTCCTCCTTGAGCTTGAGGAGGTCCTCTCCCTTGAAGAGGATCTCGCCCTGGGGGATCTTGCCGGGAGGGATGTCGAGGATGCCCATCACGGCCTGGGCGGTGACGGACTTGCCGGAGCCGGACTCGCCGAGGACGGCGAGGGTCTCGCCGGCGTCCACCGAGTAGTTGACGCCGTTGACGGCCTTCGCGACGCCGTCGCGGGTGTGGAACTCCACGTGCAGGTCGCGCACTTCGAGCAGCATGGGTCCCTACCTCAGCTTCGGGTCGAGGGCGTCGCGGACGGCGTCGCCGAGCATGATGAAGGCGAGCACGGTGATCGCGAGGGCGCCGGCGGGCCAGAGCAGCATGTGCGGGGCGTTGCGGACGTACTGCGAGGCCGAGGAGATGTCGATGCCCCAGGAGACGGTGGGCGGCTTGAGGCCGACGCCGAGGTACGAGAGCGTCGCCTCCAGGGCGATGTACGTGCCGAGCGCGATGGTGGCGACGACGATGACGGGCGCGACGGCGTTGGGCGTGATGTGCCGCAGCAGCATCCGGGAGTTGGAGGCGCCGAGCGCGCGGGCGGCCTGCACGTAGTCGTTCTGTTTCGCGGTGATCACCGAACCGCGGGCGATGCGGGAGATCTGCGGCCAGCCGAGCAGCACCATGAAGCCGATGACGGGCCAGACGGTGGAGCTGGTGACGACGGAGAGCAGGACCAGGCCGCCGAGGACGACGGGGATGGCGAAGAAGACGTCGGTGATGCGGGAGAGGACGCCGTCCCAGGCGCCGCCGAAGAAGCCGGCGAGGCCGCCGAGGACGGAGCCGAGGAGGGCGACGCCGAGGGTGGCGAGGACGCCGACGGTGACGGAGGTGCGGGCGCCGTAGACGGTGCGGGTGTAGACGTCGCAGCCCTGGCCGTTGAAGCCGAAGGGGTGGCCGGGCTGGGAGCCCTCCTGCGCCTTGGCGAGGTCGCAGTCGAGGGGGTCGCCGGAGGCGATCAGGGACGGCCAGATGGAGATGACCACCAGGAAGAGGATGATCAGTCCGGAGACGATGAAGACGGGGTTGCGGCGCAGGTCGTGCCAGGCGTCGGACCACAGGGAGCGGGGCTTCTTGTCGGGTCCGGTGCCCTTGGGGCCGCCGGGGGTCTTCTCCAGGGTCTCGGCCTCGGCCATGGCGAGGTCGGTGGCCCCGCCGCCTCCGGTGGCGGCGATGGCGCGGCCCTCTTCGTACGGCTCGATCGGCTCAGGCATAGCGAATCCTCGGGTCCAGGACGGCGTACAGGAGGTCCACCAGGAGGTTGGCCAGCAGGAAGATGAGGACGAGGATCGTCACGAAGCCGACCACGGTCTGGGTGCTCTGGCGGACGATGCCGTTGTAGAGCTGGAGGCCGACGCCGTGGATGTTGAAGATCCGCTCGGTGACGATGGCCCCGCCCATGAGGGCGCCGACGTCGGCGCCGATGAAGGTGACCACCGGGATGAGGCTGTTGCGCAGCAGGTGGCGGCTGATGACCCGGCGGCGCGGGAGGCCCTTGGCGACGGCGGTGCGGACGTAGTCGGCGCGCTTGTTCTCGGCGATCGAGGTGCGGGTGAGCCGGGTGACGTACGCGAGGGAGACGGAGGCGAGGACGAGGCCGGGGACGATCAGCTCGCTGAAGGTGGCCTCGGGCGAGACGGCCGGTTTGATCCAGCCCCACTTCACGCCGAGGAGCAGCTGCACCAGGAGGCCGGTGACGAAGGTGGGGACGGAGAGGACGACCAGGGTCAGCAGCAGGACGGTGGTGTCGACGGGGCGGCCGCGCTTGAGGCCGGTGACGACGCCGAGGCTGATGCCGATGACGATCTCGAAGAGGATGGCGACGATGGTGAGGCGCAGGGTGACCGGGAAGGACTGCGCCATCAGCTCGGTGACGGGCTGGCCGTTGAAGGCGGTGCCGAAGTCGCCGGTGAAGACGTTGCCCATGTAGGTCAGGTACTGCTGCCAGACGGGCTTGTCGAGGCCGAACTCCTTCTTCAGCTGGGCGGCGGTCGCCGGGTCGCACGCGCGGTCGCCGCACAGTCCGGCGATGGGGTCGCCCATCACGTTCACCATCAGGAAGATCAACAGCGTGGCGCCGAAGAAGACCGGGATCATCTGCAGCAGCCGCCGGATCACGTATCGACCCATGGGGGGCTCCGGTGGGTTGGAGGAAGGCGTACGGCCCGGCGCGGGGGTCCGCGGGCCGGGCCGTACGGCGCCGATGTGCTACGACGGCCGGCGGGTCACTTGACCTTGATCTGGCCGTAGACCGGGACGCTGAACGGGTTGAGGGCGACGTTCTCGACCCGGTCGGAGTAGCCGGCGCTGCCGTTCTGGTACCAGAGCGGGATGGCGCCCATGTCGTCCCGGAGGACTCCCTCGGCCTGCTGGAAGAGGCCGACGGCCTTCTTGATGTCGGTCTCGGCGTTGGCCTGGTTCACCAGGTCGTCGAACTTCTTGCTGGTGTACTTGCCGTCGTTGGACGAGGCGTTGGTGAAGTACAGCGGCTGGAGGAAGTTCTGGATCAGCGGGTAGTCCATCTGCCAGCCGGCCCGGAAGGGCCCCTGGAGCTTCTGGGTGGTGACCTGGTTGCGGTAGTCGGCGAAGGTGCCGACGGGGTTGCCGACGCAGGCGTTGTTGTTGCCGAGGGCCCGGTTGATGGAGTTGCAGACGGCGTCCACCCACTCCTTGTGGGAGCCGGTGTCGGCGTTGTACGAGATCTTCATCGTGCCGCCGGGGATGCCGCCGCCCTCGGCGACCAGCTTCTTCGCCTCGGCGGGGTCGTACTTGCAGAAGTCGCCGCAGACGTCCTTGAAGCCGCCCTCCTCGCCGAGGACCGGTGAGGTCCAGTCGACGGCCGGGGTGCGGGTCTTCTGGAAGATGGTGTCGGTGATCTGCCGGCGGTCGATGGCCATCGACAGGCCCTGGCGGAGCTTCTCCTGGCCGGGCTTGTTCCAGTTCGCGTCGTAGAACGGGATGGCGAGGGTCTGGATGATGCCGGCCGGGGTGTTGATGTACCGGTCGCCGAGGTCGGCGGAGACGTTCTTGAGCTGCGAGGCCGGAATGTCGTCGACGAGGTCGAGGTTGCCGGCGGTGAGGTCGGTGTACGCGGTGTTGTTGTCCGTGTAGACCTTGAGGGTGATGCCGCCGTTCTGCGCCTTGTCGTCGCCCGGGTAGCCGTCCCAGCGCTTGAGCTGCATCTGGGAGCCCTTGGAGTACGAGTCGATCATGTACGGGCCGTTGCCGACGGGCTTCGACAGCCAGCCGGCGTGGTCGTCGAAGAAGGACTTCGGGAGCGGGGCGAAGGCGGCGTACCCGAGGGTGTCGGGGAAGGTCGAGAACTTCTGGGAGAGCTTGATGGTGAAGGTCTGCGGGCCGGTGACCTTCAGGCCGGAGAGGGTGTCGGCGGTGGGCTCGCCCGTGTCGGGGTGGACCTTGTCGTAGCCGTCGATGTAGCCGAAGAAGTAGGCGTTCTTCTGGTTGTTCTTCAGGTTGGCGCCGTAGTTCCAGGCGTCGACGAAGGACTGGGCGGTGACCTTCTCGCCGTTGGAGAAGGTCCAGCCGTCCTTGACGGTGACGGTGAAGTTGGTGGAGTCGGTGGTCTCGATCTTCTCGGCGAGCATGTCCTTGGCCTCGCCGGTCTTCGGGTCGTACTCCTTCAGACCGCGGAAGATCATCGACAGGACCTTGCCGCCCTGGACCTCATTGGTGTTCGCCGGCTCCAGCGGGTTCTGCGGGTCGCCCCAGGAGGAGCTCACGATGCCGTCGGCCCCTCCGCCGCCGCTGTCCCCTCCGCCGCCGCAGGCGGTCGCCGCGAGGGCGACGGCGGTGGCCAGTGCGGCCCACTTGGCGTGCGTGGCTCCGCGCATGGAGTGCCTCCCGATTGTCCTAAGCGTGACTTAGGCCCCAATATCACTCGATATTGACGGGTGTGCACTTTTACGGCGTCCGGGTGGGTGCGCGGCCCGGACGCCGGGGGAACGAGGAGGGCCCCTCGCACCCGGCGGGGGTGCGAGGGGCCCTGGCCCTTCGGACTGTCACGGTCGGTCAGCCCGCGTGGACGACATCCCGCTCCTCGGCGAAGTGGCACGCCGACTCGTGGGCGGCGAGCGTCTTCTGGCCGCGGAACCGCTCCGGGACCGCGAGCACCGGCTGCTCGGTGGCGCACTTGTCCTGCGCCTTCCAGCAGCGGGTGCGGAAGCGGCAGCCCGACGGCGGGTTCGCCGGCGACGGGACGTCACCGGTGAGGATGATCCGGTCGCGGTCGGCACGCGCCTGCGGGTCCGGCACCGGCACCGCGGAGAGCAGCGCCTGGGTGTACGGGTGCGTGGGGTGCTCGTAGATCTCCTCGTCCGTACCGATCTCGGCGAGCTTGCCGAGGTACATGACGCCCACGCGGTCCGAGATGTGCCGGACGATCGACAGGTCGTGCGCGATGAAGACGTAGGACAGGTTGAACTCGTCCTGGAGCTTCTCCATCAGGTTGATGACCTGCGCCTGGACGGAGACGTCCAGGGCCGAGACCGGCTCGTCGCAGATGATGATCTCCGGGTTGAGCGCGAGGCCGCGGGCGATGCCGATGCGCTGGCGCTGACCGCCGGAGAACTGGTGCGGGTACCGGTTGATGTACTCGGGGTTCAGGCCGACCACGTCGAGGAGGTCCTGCACCTTGCGGCGCCGCTCGCCCTTCGGGGCCACCTCGGGGTGGATGTCGAAGGTCTCGCCGATGATGTCGCCGACCGTCATGCGCGGGTTCAGCGAGGTGTACGGGTCCTGGAACACCATCTGGATGTTCCGGCGGACGGCCTTCAGCGCGCGCCCGGACAGCTTGGTGATGTCCTGGCCCTTGTAGAAGACCTCGCCCGCGGTGGCCCGCTCCAGGTTCATCAGGAGCTTGGCGACCGTGGACTTGCCGCAGCCGGACTCGCCCACGATGCCGAGGGTCTCGCCCTGGTAGAGGTCGAAGGAGACCCCGTCCACGGCCTTGACCGCGCCGACCTGCTTCTTGAAGAGGATGCCCTGCGTGAGCGGGAAGTGCTTCTTCAGGTTGCGCACCTGGAGGATCGGCTCACCGCGTCGGACGGGGGTGTCCAGGGCGGCGGCCACGGCCTCGTCGTTCGTGCTGAGGTCAGCCATGGATCGTCTCCTTCCAGAAGTGGCAGGCGCTCTTGCGGCCCGGCAGGTCCGACCCGTCCTGCTCCGTCACCGGCACCAGGGCCGGGATGTCCGTGCGGCAGAGGTCGGTGGCCTTGGGGCAGCGCGGGTTGAAGGCGCAGCCCGTGGGCACCTTGAGCAGGTTGGGCGGCAGGCCCTTGATCGCGTACAGCTCCTGGCCCTTCTGGTCCAGGCGCGGGATCGAGTCGAGCAGACCCCGGGTGTACGGGTGGGCGGGGCGCGCGTACAGCTCGTGGACGGGCGCCTGCTCGACGATCCGGCCGGCGTACATCACGGCGATCTTGTCCGCGACGTCGGCGACGACGCCGAGGTCGTGGGTGATCAGGATGAGGCCCATGTTGTACTCGCGCTGGAGCTCCGCGAGGAGGTCCATGACCTGGGCCTGGACCGTCACGTCGAGGGCCGTGGTCGGCTCGTCGGCGATGATCAGCTCGGGCTCCAGGGCGAGCGCCATGGCGATCATGATGCGCTGGCGCATGCCGCCGGAGAACTGGTGGGGGTAGTCGCTGACCCGCGCCTTGGCGGCGGGGATCTTGACCTTGTCCATCAGCTCGATGGCCCTGGTCTTCGCGTCCTTCTTGGACAGGCCCTGGTGGACGCGGAACATCTCGCCGAGCTGGTAGCCGACGGAGAGGACCGGGTTCAGCGAGGAGAGCGCGTCCTGGAAGATCATGGCGATCTTCCGGCCGCGGATCTTCCGCCGCTCCTCGTCGGACATCTTCAGCATGTCCTCGCCGCGGAACAGGATCTCGCCCTGCGGGATCTTGCCGGGCGGCATGTCGAGGATGCCCATGATGGCCTGGGCGGTGACGGACTTGCCGGAGCCGGACTCGCCGAGGACGGCGAGGGTCTCGCCGGCGTCCACCGAGTAGTTGACGCCGTTGACGGCCTTGGCCACACCGTCGCGGGTGTGGAACTCGACGTGCAGGTCCTTCACTTCGAGCAGCGGGCCGGTGTGGCCGCCCTCTCGCGGCGCCGGGACGGTCGCGTTCTTGTTGATGGTGCTCACGTTGTACGCCCTCCTCAGCGCAGCTTGGGGTCGAGGGCGTTGCGAACGGCTTCGCCGAGCATGATGAACGCCAGAACGGTGAGGCTCAGCATGATCGACGGCCAGAGCAGCACGTGCGGGGCCACACGGATCTGCGCAACGCCCGCGGAGACGTCGACGCCCCACGACACGGTCGGGGCCGAGAGGCCCAGGCCCAGGTAGGACAGGGTGGCCTCGGCCGAGATGTAGCCGCCGAGCGCGATGGTCGCGACGACGATCACCGGGGCCATGGCGTTCGGCAGGATGTGCCGGAAGAGGATCCGGACGGTGCCGGCGCCGAGCGCCTTGGCCGCGTGGACGTAGTCCGCGTGCTTGACCGTGATCACGGCACCGCGCATGACGCGGGTGATCTGGGTCCAGCCGAGGAAGGCCAGGGCGAAGACGACGACCCAGATGGTGCGCTCGGTGAAGGACTGGAGCACGACCATCGCGCCGAGCAGGAACGGGATGCCGAAGAAGACGTCGGTGATCCGGGAGAGGATCGCGTCCCAGACGCCGCCGAAGTAACCGGCGAGCATGCCCATGATGCTGCCGACGGTGGCGACGATCGCGGTCACGCAGAGGCCGACCATGACCGAGGCACGGGTGCCGTAGATCAGGCGGGCGTAGACGGAGCGGCCCTGCTGGTCGTAGCCCAGCCACTCCGGGGAGCCGATCTTGCTGAGCTCCGCCTTGCCGAGGAAGTGGTTGCTCAGGTCGCCCATGGTGGGCGAGGCGCTGGTGAAGAGGCTCGGGAAGGCCGAGATCACCAGCAGCAGCGTGATGAGCGCGGACGACACGATGAAGTACGGGTTGCGCCGCAGGTCGTGCCAGGCGTCGCCCCACAGGGAGCGGGCCTTCTCCTGCTTGTGCGAGCCCTTCGACTCCGGCGCCGAGGGGGGTGCGACGGCGTCTTCGACGGCGGTGGCGGTCTTGGTCACGTCAGGCATACCGGATCCTCGGGTCCAGGACCGCGTACAGCAGGTCGATGAGCAGGCTCGTCACGAGGTAGACGAGCACCAGGATGGTGACGAGGCCGACCAGGGTCGTGCCCTCGCGACGGGAGATCGACTCGGCGATGATGCCGCCGATGCCCTTGATGTTGAAGATCTGCTCGGTGACGACGGCGCCGCCCATGAGGGCGCCCAGGTCGGTGCCGAGGAGGGTGACGACCGGGATCATGGAGTTGCGCATCAGGTGCACACCGATGATGCGGCGCTTGGGCAGGCCCTTGGCGACGGCGGTGCGCATGTAGTCGGAGCGCAGGTTCTCGGCCATCGAGGTCCGGGTGAGCCGGGCGACGTAGGCGAGCGAGAGGCCGCCGAGGACGACCGCCGGAGCGATGAGCTCGTCCCACTGCGGGACGGTGCTCACGTTGGGGCTGATCCAGCCGAGGTTGAACGCGAAGACCATCTTGATGATGTAGCCCAGCACGAAGACCGGGATCGACATGATCAGGAGGGTGAAGAGCAGGATCGCGTTGTCCGCGAGCCGGCCGGCGCGCAGGCCACCGATGATGCCCAGGGCCAGACCGAAGGTCAGCTCGAACACGAAGGCCAGCGCGGCCAACTGGAGCGTGATGGGGAACGCGTCACCGAGGACCTCGGTCACCGGGCGCCCGTTGCGGATCTGGTCACCGAAGTCGAGATGCAGGATCATGTCCCGCATATAGACGAAGTACTGCTCGGGGAGCGACTTGTCGAGACCCAGCTCATGGCGCTTGGCGGCCAGGGTCGCGGGATCCGCGCCCTTGTCACCGAACATCGCCAGCACGGGGTCACCGGGCAGGCTGTGAACCATGAGGAAGATCAGCAGGGTTGTCCCGAAGAAAACCGGGATCATCTGGAGCAGTCGTCGTGCGACATAGCGCCCCATCATGCCTCCGTTGAAATGTGACGGCCGCAGCCGACGGGCCCTCCCATGACATGGCTGCCCGGTTTCGGGCAGCGTGATGCCGTGGAAGGGCCCCCCAGCCACTGCGTAAGGCACCGAGACGGGACTGACGTTCCGTCAGTCCCGTGACGGCATGCGGACTACGCTCGGGTGATTACTTCTTCTTGACCTCGACGCCGGTCAGGATCGGGTCGCCGTCCTGGCCGTACGCCACACCGGAGACGTTCTCCGAGTAGCCCGCGTTGACCTTGTAGTACCAGAGCGGGATCGACGGCATGTAGTTGATCAGGTCCTTCTCGATGGCCTGGTACGCCTTGACGGACTCGTCGAGGGTCTTGGCCGAGTCGGCCGCCGCGATCTTGGCGTCCAGCTCCTTGTTCGAGAAGTCACCCTGGTTGCCGCCCGCACCGGTGCGGAACAGGTCCGAGATGAAGTTCGCGTTCACCGGGTAGTCGAGCACCCAGCCGGAGCGGTACAGGGACTTGACCTGCTTGGTCTTGCGCGCGGTCAGGTCGGCCTGGAAGTCCGGCTTGCCGTCGCCCACGCACTTGACGGTGGTGGCCTGCGTGATGGAGTTGCAGACCGCCTCCACCCACTCCTTGTGACCACCATCGGCGTTGTACTGGATGGAGATCTGGTTGTTCGGGACGCCGCCGCCGGCCTCGATGAGCTCCTTGGCCTTGGCGGGGTCGAACTTGGTGATCTCGACCGCGTTCGGCTGGTAGCCGAGCACGCCCTTGGCGACCCAGCCGGTGGCGGGCTCACGGGTGCCGTTGAGCACCGTCTTGGTGATGGTGGCGCGGTCGATCGCCATCGACAGACCCTGGATGACGCGCGGGTCGATCGGCTTCGGCTTCTTCCACTGGTCGGCGTAGAAGGCGACGGCGATGGTCTGGATCGCGGAGTACGCCTGGTCCACGGCGCGCTCGCCGAGGTCCTGGCGGTACAGCGGGAGGTCCTTCGGGGCGATCTGACGCAGGACGTCGACGTTGCCCGACTTGAGGTCCTCGTACGCGGCCTCGAGGGTGGTGTAGTTCTTGAAGACCACACCGCCGTTCTTCGCCTTGTTCGGGCCCTTGTAGTCGTCGAAGCGGACGACCTCGATCTGCTTCTTGTGGTCCCAGCTCTTGAACTTGTAGGGACCGTTGCCGACCGGCTTCGCGCCCCGCTCCTTCGCCGGCAGCTTGTAGAAGCTGTCCGGGAGCGGCGCGAACACGATGTAGGCGAGCTTGTGGGCGAAGTACGGAACCGGCTTCGCGAGCTCGATGGTGAAGGTGCCCTCGTCCACGACCTTCAGACCGTCGAGGGTCTTGGAGGTGGCCTTGGCGCCCTCGGCGTCCGGGTGGACCTTCTCGTAGCCCTTGATGTCGGCGAACCAGGACGCGAGGCCCTGGGCGTTGTCGACGCTGGCGTTCCAGTTCCACGCGTCCACGAAGGACTTGGCGGTCACCGGGGTGCCGTCGTGGAAGGTCCAGCCCTTCTTGAGCTTGACCGTCCAGGTCTTCGAGTCGGTGGTCGTGACCGACTCGGCGTTGATCATCTCGAGCGAGCCGTCGGCCTTGTAGTCGACCAGGGTCGAGAACAGGCCGGCCATGACGGCGGAGCCGTTCGACTCCATCGTGTCGCCGGTGAGCAGCGGCTTCTCCGGCTCACCGAGCTCGATGGAGAAGATGCCGTTCGGGTCGACGGCGCCCTTGGCACCCTTGGCGCCCTCGTCCGTCTTGCCACCGCCACAGGCGGTCGCAGCCAGGGCGACGATGATCGCGCCCGTTACCCACTTGGCGCTCTTGGCACCGCGCATGGGTTTCCTCCTCATGAGTCCACTTGTCACTACAAGGGGGGCACTTGGAGATCTGCCGACACCCCTGACGGCGTGGATCCCCCGGTACCCCGAGTGTGCTCGTGAGTCGGCACTCCCCACAGTGCGTGACCCATTGACCCGAGCTCAATGGAGCCAACTATTAAGTACGTCCGGGCTGTAAACCACACTTAAGTGGTCTCGGTTTGACAACATCACCTCACTCTCAGATACCGAAATCCGGACAAACTGAGCACAGACAGACACCCCCGAAACGGACCGTTAACACACGTACCGGAGAGCGATGACCGGAATCCGGACGCCGGGGGCGGTCAATGAGTTTGACGAAAAGGGCCTG
Organism: Streptomyces termitum; assembly: GCF_014650175.1. Lineage (GTDB taxonomy): Bacteria > Actinomycetota > Actinomycetes > Streptomycetales > Streptomycetaceae > Streptomyces > Streptomyces termitum. The sequence goes on along the minus strand of NZ_BMUL01000003.1, from coordinate 142,258 downwards.
GCCACTCGCACATCATGCGAGTGGCCAGGCCCTTCGTGTGAGATACGGCTCAGCCGTTCTCGTTCCGCTTCGTATCAGCCGTTCTTGGCGCGCGAGGCGGAGCGGCCGCGCTCCTTCTGGTCCAGGACGACCTTGCGGATGCGGACGGCCTCCGGGGTCACCTCGACGCACTCGTCATCGCGGCAGAACTCCAGGGACTGCTCCAGGGAGAGCTTGCGCGGCGGGACGATCGCCTCGAAGGAGTCGGCGGAGGAGGAGCGCATGTTGGTGAGCTTCTTCTCCTTCGTGATGTTCACGTCCATGTCGTCGGAGCGCGAGTTCTCGCCGACGATCATGCCCTCGTACACCTCGGTGCCGGGGTCGGTGAACAGGACGCCGCGCTCCTGGAGGTTGGTCATCGCGAAGGCGGTGACCGCGCCGGCGCGGTCGGCGACCAGCGAGCCGTTGTTACGGGTCGTCAGGGTGCCGAACCACGGCTCGTGGCCCTCGTGGATCGAGTGGGCGATGCCCGTGCCGCGGGTGTTGGTCAGGAACTCCGTACGGAAGCCGATGAGGCCGCGGGACGGGACGACGAACTCCATGCGGACCCAGCCGGAGCCGTGGTTCGACATGTTGTCCATGCGGCCCTTGCGGACGCCCATGAGCTGGGTGACGGCGCCCATGTGCTCCTCGGGCACGTCGACCGTGAGGCGCTCGACGGGCTCGTGGATCTTGCCGTCGACCTCCTTGGTGACGACCTGCGGCTTGCCGATGGTCAGCTCGAAGCCCTCGCGGCGCATCTGCTCGACCAGGATGGCCAGCGCGAGCTCGCCGCGGCCCTGGACCTCCCAGGCGTCGGGGCGCTCGGTGTCGAGGACGCGGAGCGAGACGTTGCCGACCAGCTCGCGGTCGAGGCGGTCCTTCACCTGGCGGGCGGTGACCTTGCGGTCCTTCACGGCGGCCTTGGCCTCCGCGCCCTTGCCGGTGCCGCCGCGGCCGACGAGCGGCGAGGTGTTGGTGCCGATGGTCATGGAGATGGCCGGCTGGTCGACCGTGATCAGCGGCAGCGCGATCGGGTTCTCCGGGTCGGCCAGCGTCTCGCCGATCATGATCTCGGGGATGCCGGCGACGGCGCAGATGTCACCGGGGCCCGCCACCTCGGCCGGCTTGCGGGTGAGCGCCTCGGTCATCATCAGCTCGGTGATGCGGACGTTGGAGATCGTGCCGTCGCGCTTGATCCAGGCGACCGTCTGGCCCTTGCGCAGCTCGCCCTGCTCGACGCGGAGCAGCGCGATGCGGCCGAGGAAGTTGTCGGCGTCCAGGTTGGTGACGTGGGCCTGGAGCGGGGCCTCCTCGTCGTACACCGGGGCCGGGACGTGCTCCAGGATGGTGGAGAAGAACGGCTCCAGGTTGGTGGAGTCCGCCGGGACGGTGCCGTCCTCCGGCTTGGTCAGCGAGGCGATGCCGTCACGGCCGCAGGCGTAGACGATCGGGAACTCGATCTGGTCCTCGTCGGCGTCCAGGTCCAGGAAGAGGTCGTAGGTCTCGTTGACGACCTCGTCGATCCGGGAGTCCGGGCGGTCCGTCTTGTTGATGCAGAGGATGACCGGCTTGCGCTGCTGGAGGGCCTTGCGGAGCACGAAGCGGGTCTGCGGGAGCGGACCCTCGGAGGCGTCCACCAGGAGGACGACCGCGTCCACCATCGACAGGCCGCGCTCGACCTCGCCGCCGAAGTCGGCGTGGCCGGGGGTGTCGATGATGTTGATCGTGATCGGGGCCCCGCCGTCCTTGGGGTGGTACTTCACCGCCGTGTTCTTGGCGAGGATCGTGATGCCCTTCTCACGCTCCAGGTCGTTCGAGTCCATCATGCGGTCGTCGAGCTGCTGGTGGGCGGCGAAGGCACCGGCCTGCTTGAGCATGGCGTCGACGATGGTCGTCTTGCCGTGGTCGACGTGGGCGACGATGGCGACGTTACGGATGTCGTGGCGCGTGGGCATGGGTGGCTTGCGCTTCTCTCGGATCGTGGGAATCGGCGTCAGTTCCTCTTACGCCCGCCGGGCGGACGCGCCACGGCTACGTCCCATGGTACGGGGCCGTGGTGCAAGGGGCTTCCCCGGACCGATCCGAGAAGGTCTAATAGGGGGGTTTGCCAGGGTGTGGGGAGAGCGGAGCAGCCGGGTCAAGGGGCCGACGCGATCCTGCCCGCCGGGGGCTCCGGCGGGCAAGGAACTTGAGCTGCTTCTGAGGTTGTGACCTGTGTTTTCAGTCGCGTGAACGGTTATCCTTGGCGGTTTCGGTCTTCTTGAAACCGATGTCCTGGTACCGGGGGGCGGCGAAGCCCCAGGCCCCGGCGTTGACCACGTCCTTCCGGGCCGCGACCAGCTGCGGGCGCTGGTAGAGCGGGAGGGAGCCGGCCGCGGCCCAGATCCGGGCGTCGGCCTGCCGGACCAGCTCGTTCGCCTCCTCCTCGTCGAGGGTGCCGGCCGCCTGGTCGAAGAGCTGGTCGATGCGGTCGGTGCCGACCCGCGAGTAGTTCTGCTCGACCAGCAGCGAGCCGTCCGAGGCGGGCTCGGGCTTGGCGAAGATCGGGCGGGCGTCGGTCGCCGGGTAGGCGGAGGCGGGCCAGGAGTAGAGCGCCAGGTCGTACGCCCCCGAGGCGATGTGGTCCTTGAAGAAGGACTCGTCGGGGACCTTCACGACCTGGGTGCGGATGCCGACCGCGTCGAGCATCCGGACGATCTTGTCGCCGACCGCGCGCAGCGTCTCCGACCCCGGCCCGGAGGGCATCACGAAGCGGAGGCTGAGCGGCTTGCCGTCCTTGCCGAGGGCCTGGGAGGCACCGGAGGCGGCGGCCGGGGCGGCGCTGCCGAGCGGGGCGTAGGCCCCGGCGACGCCCTTGTCCGGCTTGGGGGCCAGCTCGGGCCGGTCGGCGGCCTGGACGGCGCGGGCGCCGGCCGGGGTGTCGAGGGACTCGGCGCGGGTCAGCAGGGCGGCGCTCTCCAGGGCGGCGGCGGGGGCCGGAGCGAGCACCCGGGTGCTGCTCTCGGGGCCGCCGGGACCGACGAGGGGGGCGAGGCGGGCGTCGGCGCGCGCCGCGCGGGGGGCCGCCTCGCCGGGCTTGTCGTCGCCGACGATGTAGAGGCCCTCGTCGGAGGCGGTGTCGTCGGCCTTCGCCTTGCCCTCGCCGGCCGCCCCGGCCTCCTTGGCGTCGCTCTTCTCCTCCTTCCCGGCCTTCTCGCCCTTCTCCGTCTTCTCGGCCTTCTCGCTCTTCTCGGCCTTCTTCGTGTCCGCCTCGGAGCCGGCCTTGGTGCCCGCCGGGTCCTTGCCCGCGCCGCCGGGGACCCAGCCCGCGGCGGTGAGGAGGGCCCGCGCCTCCTGGGTGTCCTGGCCGCCGAGGGCGTCGCTGCCGTCGGCGTAGGCGGGCTGGCCGGACAGGGCGAGGTGGCTGCCGGGCGGGTCGGCGGGCAGGCCCAGCGGCTTGAGGACGGACTCGGCGAGCTCGCGGCGGTCGATGGCGCGGGCGACCGCGCGCCGGACCCGCTCGTCGGCGAGCGGCCCGGACTCGCCGTTCAGGGAGAGCTGGGTGTAGGCGGGCTCCAGGGACTTGCGGACCACGTACCCGGCGAGGGTGTCCTGGGCCTTGGCGTAGCGGGCGACGGCGGCCTTGTTCTCGGCGCGGGCGGCCCGGACCTCCTCGGCCGCCTCCTCGTCCTCGCCGTGGGCGAGCGCCCAGGACTTGAGGGCCTTGCCGGGGGTGATCGCGGAGCCGGGGCCGTGGAGGGCGGCGGCCTGGGCGCCGCCGCGGCCGGCCGCGGCGTCCTTGAGGGCCAGGGAGATCCGCTCGGCGGTGGGGCGGTCGATGTCGGCCAGGTCGAGCCGGCCGTCGGCGAGGGCGTCGGCGCGGTCGGAGCGGGGCACGGCCCGCAGGACGAGGCTGTCGAGCTTGGCCGGTCTGCCCCACCAGCGGGGGTTGCGGGTCAGGGTGAGGTCGCCGGCCTTGCGGTCCACCGCGCCCGGCCGGAACGGTCCCGCGGTGACCTTGAGGGCGGTCCGCGCGCCTTCGTTGAAGGAGTTCGGGGACCCCATCACCTGCTTCGGGTAGAGGGGGGTGAAGAGCGAGCGCCAGTCGGCGTAGGGCTTGGCGAAGGTGACCCGTACCTCCAGGTCGTTCGCGCCCTTCTCGATCTTCTCGATCCGCTCGTAGCCGGAGTTGCGGGCGGTCCAGTAGGCGGTGTCGCGGCCGCTGAGGGCGCGCCACTGGGCGACGAAGTCGGGGGCGCCGATCTCGCGGCCGTCGCTCCACACGGCCTGCTGGTTGAGCTTGTAGAGCACGACCTGCCGGGGCTCGGTCTCGACGACCTCGGCGGACTCCAGGTAGTCGGGGTTGCGCTGGGGGCGGCCGTTCCCGTCGAGGGTGTAGAGGGCGGGCAGGACCGCGCCCGCGATCCGGCTGGTGGTGGCGTCGGCGTCGGCCTGGAAGGTGTTGAGGGTGGCGGGCAGGCCGTCCACCGCCCAGCGCAGGGTGCCGCCGTCGCCGACCATGCCGCGCGCGGTGGGGGCGTCGTCGCCGGCGGCGGCCGGGCCGGTCGCGGTGTCCTCGGAGCTGCACCCCGCGAGGACCGTGACGGCGAGGACCGCACTGGTGAGCGCGGCGACGGAGCGGAGCGTGCGGGCGCGGGGGCTCCTGGACCACGTCCCGCTGGGGGCGCCGATCTGGGACATGACTGTGACCCCTTCGTCCGGATTCATACCGTTTTCACACCGAGCGGGAGATGATCAGATCTCCCGCTCATCCACTGAACGGCACGGCACCGGACGTGCCCCGGCCGACACGGCGGCGCCCCCGGCAAACCCACCCGTGCGGCCCAACCCGGGGCAGCCGGAGCTCCGGTCGTACGGTCGCGGGGGCGCGGATCCGTACATAGCCTCCGTTCTGTGACCCGAACAGTCATCCGAGCGGTCTTCCGGGCGGTCGCGGTCGTCGGGGTCCTGCTCGCGGCGCTGGTGGCGGGAGGCATCGGCGCGGCCGGGGCCCGCGCCGACGGCCCCGTGGTCCTCCCCTCCGACGGGCAGGTCCTCGACCGGGTCGGCGCGCTGCGCGCCCGGCGTCCCGAGGTCGCCGACGCCCTCGACCGGCTCCTCGTCGCGCGGGGGGTCCGGCTCTTCGTGGTCTACGTACGGGACTTCTCCGGCCGCTCCGCGCGGGCCTGGGCCGACGCGACCGCCGAACGGAACGGGCTCGGCCGCGACGACGTGCTGCTCGCCGTCGCCACCCACGACCGGCGGTACGGCTGGGCCGCCGCGCCCGGCGGACCGCTGGCCCGGGAGGCGCTGGACGAGGTGGCGCGGACCGCGGTCGCACCCGCGCTGCGGCACCACGACTGGGCGGGCGCGGCGATCGGCGCGGCCGGCGGCTGCGGCGCCGTCCTCGCCGGCCGGCCCGTGCCCGTCCCGGAGATCACCCCGGGACCGGCCGACCCGGGCGGCCCCCGCGCCTCCTCCGCGAGCGACCTGGTCCTGCCGGTCGCGGTGGTCGGCGGCGCCGTGGCGATCGGCGCGTACTCCTGGTTCCGGCGCCGCCGCCGGGCCGCGACCCGCACCACACCCGGCGGCGACGGGCCGGACCGGGCCCGGCCCGCGGCGGATCCGGAGGACCGCTGAGCCGGGGGCTCCCCCGGTCAGGACATCCGGGTCGGAACATCCGGGTCAGAACATGCTGAGGAGCTGGTCCACGGTGGGTTCGGCGGCGCCGTCCGCGCCGGGCAGGGCCAGTTCGAACCAGACGGTCTTGCCGCGCGGGGTGCGGCGCGCGCCCCAGGACGAGGAGAGCAGGCCGACGAGCTGGAGGCCGCGGCCGCCCTCGTCGGTGTCCTTGGCGCGGCGGCGGCGCGGCTGGACGAGCCCGGCGTCCCAGACCTCGCAGACGAGGGTGCGCTCGCGCAGCAGCCGGAGCCTGATCTCGCCCTCGCCGTACCGCAGGGCGTTGGTGACGAGTTCGCTGACGAGGAGTTCGACGGTGTCGACGAGGGCGTCGAGCCCCCAGGCGGTGAGCTGGGTGCGGGCGAGCTCCCGGGCGCGGCCGACCGAGCGGGGCTCGCGGAGCAGCGTCCAGTCCCCCACGGCCTCGGCGGGCAGGCCCTGGATGCGGGCCATCAGGAGGGCGATGTCGTCCTCGCCGTGGCCGGTGTCGAGGGTGGTGAGGACCCGGTCGCAGACGTCCTCCAGCGGCCGGTCCCGGTCGGCGAGGGCCCGCCGGAAGGCGCTGAGGCCCTCGTCGAGGGGGAGGTCGCGGGATTCGACGAGGCCGTCGGTGTAGAGGGCGAGGAGGGCGCCCTCGGCGAGTTCGACCTCGACCTCCTCGAAGGGCTCGCCGCCGACGCCCAGCGGCATGCCGGGCGGCACGTCGAGGAGGCGGGCCGGCTCGCCGGGTTCGACGAGGACCGGCGGGAGGTGGCCGGCGTTGGCGAACGTACAGCGCCGGGTGACCGGGTCGTAGACGGCGTAGACGCAGGTGGCGAGGTAGACCTCGGCGAGTTCGGGGCCCCGGTTCTTGTGGGCGCGGGACTGCTGGGCGCCGATGGGGGCGCCGAGGCCGCGGGCGATCTCGTCGAGGTGGGAGAGGACCTCGGCGGGTTCGAGGTCGAGCTGGGCGAGGGTGCGGACGGCGGTGCGCAGTTCGCCCATGGCGACGGCGGCGCGCAGGCCGCGGCCCATGACGTCGCCGATGACGAGGGCGGTGCGGTGGCCGGGGAGTTCGATGACGTCGAACCAGTCGCCGCCGACCTCGGCGGCGTCGGTGCCGGGGAGGTAGCGGCAGGCGATGTCCAGGCCGGCGGCCTCGGGGTCGCCGGGCGGGAGCAGGCTGCGCTGGAGGATGAGGGCCCGCTCGTGCTCGCGGCGGTAGAGGCGGGCGTTGTCGATGCAGACGGCGGCGCGGGCGGCGAGTTCGACGGCGAGGGCCCGGTCGCGGTCGCCGAAGGGCTCGCTGCCCTTGGTGCGGGAGAACCGGGCGAGGCCGACGACGGTGTCGTGGGCGGTCATCGGGACGACCAGGGTGGAGTGGACGGGGCCGCCGTCGGTGCCGGGCACGGTCCGGACCCGGCCGGTGCGCAGCGCCCCGGCGCAGGGCGAGTTGAAGGGGTAGCGGTGGACGGCGCCGACCTCGATGGGGGCGGGGCCGCCGGGGTCGCCTGCCTGGCCGTGGCAGGCGTCGGTCCGCAGCGGGGTGTCGGAGACGGCGGAGGCGAAGGCGACCCGGCGCAGTTCGGCGCTGCCCGCCCCGTGGCCGATGTCGTGGGAGCTGCCCCAGCGGCCGGGTGGGGCCTCGTCGCCGGTGAGGAGGCTCTGGTAGAGGTCCACGGAGGCGAGGTCGCAGAAGCCGGGGACGGCGACGTCGAGGAGTTCGCGGGCGGTGGCCTCCAGGTCGAGGGAGTTCCCTATGCGGGCTCCGGCCTCGTTGAGGAGGGCGAGGTTGCGGCGGGCGCTGGCGGCCTCGCGGGCGGCGTTCTGCCGACGGGTGACGTCGACGCCGAGTCCGGCGACGCCGATCGGGCGGCCGGAGCCGCCGTGCACGCGGTAGAGGTTGACGGACCAGCTGCGGCGGATCCGGGCGCCGGGGGCGGCGCCGGTGATCCGCAGGTCGTTGACGGACTCCCCGGTGTCCAGGACGCGGCGCAGGGCGGTGGTCATCCGGTCGGCCTCGGGCTTGGCGAGGTAGTCGTGGACGGTACGGCCCCGGTGGTCGTCGGCGGCGCCGCCGAAGACGGAGGCGAAGCGCTGGTTGGCCCGTCTGACGGTGAGGTCGGTGTCGAAGAGGAGGAAGCCGAAGGGGGATTGGCCGAAAATCGCCTGGGAGGCGGCGAGGTCGGTCTCGATCCGGCGGAGCGCGCGGACGTCGACGACGATGCAGAGGGCGGCCCGTTCGCCGGTCTCCGTCTCGGTCGGCATCACGTACATCTCGGCGAGGCCGTGCGGCCGCTCCCGGCCGGGCGCGCCCGGCTCGTCGGGGGTGCCGGGGATGCGGAAGGGGACGAGGCCGGTCCATTCCCGGCCGTCGAGGATCTCCGCGACCCGGCGGTGGCCGCGAGCGCGCAGCTCGGGGGGCATGAACGCCTCGACGGGGTCCTTGCCGCGGGCCTCGTGGGCGGGGACGCCGAAGAGGTCGGCGGCCCGGCGGCTCCACCGGTCGACGCGTCCGTCGGGCCCGAGGGAGAAGGAGGCGACCCGGATGTAGTCGTAGATCGAGCCGGGCGGGCTGCTCTGCCACACGACGCCGCCCGTCGTCTCGGATATCTCGCTCACGCGACCGTCCCCTCCAGCTCACCGCACCGGACCGGCCATGCCCGCAGTATTCAGCACGCGGGCCTCCGGCGGCACGACGTCCACGATCACAGGGTGGTCTCGGTCGGCTCGTGACCCGCTCCCGTGATCGTCGTCCCTCTCTCTTTACTCACCAGGGAGAGCCAGCTCGAACCATACGGTTTTTCCCGTGCCTCCCTGACGGGTCCCCCAGCGGCGGGCGGAGCAGGCCACCAGGCCCAGTCCCCGGCCGCCCTCGTCGTCGGGTCCGGCGGGCCGTTCGGTGGGCGGATCCGGAAGCGGATCGGAGACCTCCACCAGCAGGGCGGAGTGGCGCGGGGGGTCGGCGGCGGCGCCGTCGGACCACAGGACGCGCACGCCGATGGGGCCGGAGGCGTACCGCAGCGAGTTGGTGACCAGCTCGCTGACCAGCAGGACGGCCATGTCCCCGACGGCCGTGTCGACTTCCCAGGAGCGGAGCGTCTCGCGCACGGCGTGGCGTGCGGTGCGCACCGCGTCGGCCTCCGCCGGGAAGTTCCACTCGGCGCGGACGCCGTCGGTGTCGATCACACGCGATCACTTCCCCAGCCGTGCCTCGGCAGGGTCCCCGGCCGGAAGAGGACGAGCCCCTTCCGGGGGACCAATGGGGACATACCCGAAATTCGGTGCGAAATATCCACCCTGGGGGCGGAGACGGGCGCACGGTGGCACGAACGGCGTAGGACCTCAGCCGCGCGGCGTCCCGGGGAGCGCGCCGGGGAGCCTGAGCGCCGCCTCCGCGACGGCCGGGCGGTCCTGGTCCAGCCAGTCCACGGAGTCCAGTTCGGCACGGGCGAGCCAGCGCAGCGCGTCGTGGTCCTCCAGCGGACGGGGCTCGCCGGAGAGCAGCCGGGCGGTCCACACCCACAGGACGTAACCGGGCTTGAGGGGCCATGCGCCCGGGAGCCGCTCGCCCGGCTCGGCCTCCACGCCGAGCTCCTCGCGCAACTCGCGCACCAGGGCGTCCTCGGGGCGCTCGCCGGGCTCGACCTTGCCGCCGGGCAGCTCCCAGCGGCCGGCGAGGTCGGCGGGGGCGCTGCGGCGGGCGGCGAGCAGCCGTCCCCGGTCGAGGAGGGCGGCCGCGACGACGAGCACGGTGCCGTTCCCGCGCTCGGATCCGGCATCGCGCTGTCCGGAGGCGTTCCCGTACGGCCCGGGGGCGTTCTCACTCATGGGCCGAGCCTAAGCCCCCTGTCCGGTCCGTCCCGCCGCGTGCCCCGAGGGGGCGTCAGGCGGTGGGGGTGACGCGCTCGACCCAGTAGAGCTGGCGGTGGCCCCGGTCGTCGAGGGTGTCCGCGATCTTCTGGGCCTCGTCCTGCGTCGCGTACCGCCCCACCCGGTAGCGGTTGCCGTTGTCGTCCTGCCGGATCACGAGCCACGGGAGGACGGGGCCTGCGTCGGTCATCGGGCTGCTCCCTCCGCCGGACCGTGCGTCGTCATGGAACTCCGGGAAACCTCAATCCGCATATGCCTGAGCTTACGCCTGACCTTCACACAGCGGATACGGGTTTTCACCAAGAGGCACGGATCGGCCGGGAAACGACGGAAGGCGACCGAAGGTCACATGCCGGACGCCGCACGGGAGAACGGCGGGCACCGGCATGGGGACGGGCCCGCCACGAGGGCGGACCCGGGGGCGCGCGGCGGGGCGCACGGAAAGCGGCGGACGGAAGACAACGGGCGGAAGGCGGCGCGCGGAAGGCGGCGGGCGCCTGACGGCGTGTCGGCCCCGCGCCGGTCTCAGCGGACCGGGAGGTGGTACGAGAGGCGGTAGCGGTCGGCGGGGACGACGAGGTCGGCGGTCTCGACGGCCCGGCCGGAGGCGTAGAAGGTGCGCTCGACGGCCAGCACCACGTGGCCGGGGACGCCGCCGAGGACGAGCAGCTCCTCCGCGAGGCCGGGGCGGGCGCCGACCTCCTCCACCACGTTGTCCACGACGACGTCGATCGCGGCCATCCGCTCGACCACGCCGCAGCCGCCGAGCGGCCCCTCCTCGGGGAGCATGACGGGGGTGCGGCCGGTGACCGCGAGCGGCTCCCAGGAGGTGGCGATCATCATGGCCTCGCCGCCGTCCCGGTAGACGTACCGGGTGCGCATGACGCGGTCGCCGGGCTCGATGCCGAGCCGGGCGGCGGTCTCCCGGCCGGCCTCCTCCTGCTCGCTGTTCGCCTCCCAGGTGCCGCGCGCGCCCTCGGCGGCCTGCTCCTGCCGGAAGGGGGTGGCGCCGGTGGCGGGGCGGTAGCCGGAGCGGGCGACGGCGCGGGGCACCGGCCGCTCCCGCACATAGGTCCCGGAGCCGGAGCGGCCCTCGACGAGCCCCTCGGCCATGAGCACCTTGCGGGCCTCCAGCGCGACGGTGTCCGACACCCCGTACTCCTCGCGGATGCGTGCCTGCGAGGGGAGGCGGGTATGCGGAGGGAGCGAGCCGTTCGCGATCTTCTCTCGCAGATCGCTCGCCACCCTCAGATAGGCGGGCTGCTCACCGAACGTCACTGGACACTCCCCTCAGGTTGACGGACAGCTACAGCCTGGCAACCGAATGTCGCCATCCGCAAGCATGGGCCAAAGTTTCACTCGATGTGATGACGGCGGGGCCGGCGGGGAATGGCGGAGATTCGACGGCGCGCGACCCCTTGACCCGCATTGGTCTGGACCAATACCTTCCTGCCTGCACGCCCCGCTCGGCGCACCCCGCACACCCCGCACCGCCCGCTCCGCGCACCCCGCACACCTCCGCCCCGCGCACCCCCGCACTCCCCCTCGCACGCTCCCTCCCGCCCCGCACAGGAACGAGCCCATGCGTCCCAGAGTCCTCAGCAAGCCCGTCCTCGCCACCGCCGCGGCCACCGCCCTCGGCCTCCTCGCCACCCTGGCCCCCACGGCCGACGCCCACCAGCGGCCCGACCACCGGCCGCCGGCCGCGAAGCACGACCTCAAGCGGGTCGGCTACTTCACCCAGTGGGGCATCTACGGCCGGAACTTCCAGGTCAAGGACCTGGACACCAGCGGCACCGCGGCGAAGCTCAGCCACATCAACTACGCCTTCGGCATCGTCGACAAGGCCGGCAAGTGCGTCATCGGCCCGGTCCCCGGCTCCGACCCGTGGGCCGACTACGTCCGCCCGGTCGACGCCGCCACCTCCGTCGACGGCAAGGCCGACACCGACGGCCAGCGCCTCGCCGGAAACTTCAACGAGCTGCGCGAGCTGAAGGCCAAGCACCCGAACCTCAAGGTCATGATCTCGCTGGGCGGCTGGAGCGGATCGGCGTACTTCTCCGACGCCGTGCGCACCCCCGCCTCCCGCAAGGCCCTGGTCTCCTCCTGCATCGACCTCTACATCAAGGGCAACCTCCCGGTGGACGGCGCCCGGGGCGGCGCCGGAGCCGCCGCCGGCCTCTTCGACGGCATCGACCTCGACTGGGAGTGGCCCGGCTCCGAGGGCAACGAGGGCAACGTCATCCGGCCCGAGGACAAGGTCAACTTCACCGCCCTGGTCCGCGAGTTCCGCACCCAGCTCGACGCCTACGGCCGCTCGCTGCCCAAGAAGCAGCGCAAGCACTACGAGCTGAGCGCGTACGTGCCCACCGCCCCCGCCAAGATCGACGCGGGCTTCGAGGTCGCCAAGATCATGCGGGACTTCGACTTCGTGAACCTCCAGGGCTACGACTTCCACGTCTCCGGCGAGAAGACCACCGGCCAGCAGTCCGCGCTCTTCGCCAAGGACGACTGGAGCGTCGAGGGCACCGTCAGGGCGTGGCTGCGGCGCGGCGCCCCGGCGAACAAGCTCGTGGTCGGCATGCCCTTCTACGGGCAGGGCTGGACCGGCGTGACCGGCGGCGGCGACGGCCTCGGGCAGCCCGCCGCGGGCCCCGCCCCGGCGACCTGGGCGCCCGGCTCCGAGGACTACAAGGAGCTCAAGAAGCTGGCGGCGTCGGGGGCGTACAAGATCTACCGGGGTCCGGGGAACGGCAACGCCTGGCTGTTCGACGGCACCACCCTGTGGACCTACGACGACCCGGCGGTGCTGCGCACCAAGGCGGCCTGGGCCCGGCAGCGCGGTCTGGCCGGCGCCATGATCTGGTCGCTGGACGGCGACACCCCCGACGGCGAGCTGATCAGCGCCATCGACCGCGGCCTCACCCGCCGCTGACACACCCCCCACTCCCCCGCGTCCCGCCCCGCCGGACGGGGCCCGGGGGCGCGGACCTGCCGCCGGCGCGGCGGGCCGGGGCGCGGAACGGCGGCTGGTCACGGGCCGCCGACCCCCGCCCGGCACCGCCTCACGGCGCCGGAAGCGGTCCGCACCGACGGGGCCGGGACTCTCGCGCGGAGACCCGGCCCCGTCTCCCTTTCCCGCGCCGGGCGGCCGGACGTCTCCTCGTCCCGCGCCCGGCGGCCCGGGTCAGACGGCGCCGCGGCCGGCGTCGGTCTCCCGGGGCGTGTCCGTCAGGCCGAGCGCCCCGCGCACCTCCGCGCTGCCGTCCTCCGGCAGCAGCTCCCAGGCCCGGTCGTAGGCGGCCCAGAACGCGTCGGCGTCGGGCGCGGTGGCCAGCTCCTCCCACTGCTTCGACGCCTTGTCGAGCCCGGCCAGGTAGGCGGTGAGCGGCGTCCGGGCCTCCTGCGGCCAGTCGCGGGCGCGCAGTCCCCGGCGCGCGGCGTCGATCGCCTCCCGGACGTCGCCGGCCCAGGCGGTGTTGGCCCGGAAGTCCTCCTCGGCGTCCGCCTCCGGCTCCTCGTAGACGGCGTCCTCGACGGGGTTCACCTGGAGGAGGAAGGCGGACTGGTCGGCGGTGAGCGTGCCGCGGTCGGAGCGCAGCGTGCCCCTGACCGGCTTCTCCATGCCGAGCGCGCAGACGATGCGCCGCTCGCCGTCCCGCCAGGAGGCCCGGTCGGGGAAGTAGTGCAGGCTGCCGGAGTCGGCGGGCAGCGCCCAGGTGTCCAGCGCGTACCCCGCGACCATGCTCGCGCAGCGGTCCTCGCCCAGTGCCGTGAGCTTCTTCTCACCGGGCCAGGCGTCGTAGCCGGTGACCCGGACGTGACCGGCGATCTCGCCGTCGTGCGCGTCCGCGCAGTCGACGACCCGCACGCCGATGATGTACTCGCCCTCCTCGGCGTCGTCCCGGAAGCACTCCCCGGTCTTCATGTCGATCGGCGAGCTGGAGGAGGCGGCGTCCCGCATCCCCTCGCCGAACGACCGCACGGCGTCCTGGACCTGACCGGTGATCAGGCCGATGACGACCAGCAGGGTGCTGATCGTGGAGAGCGCGATCCCGGCGACGGCGAGCCCCTTGCCGTTCTGCCCGCGCTTCTTGATCTGCGGCAGCGCGCACAGGCCGAGGACGAGGCCGAGCGGCGGCAGGCAGCAGACGATGCCGGAGACGAGGGAGCCGACGGCGAGGCCGTTGGTGGTGGGCCGGGGCTGCCCGTAGGGACCGTAGGGGCCGTACAGACCGGGCACGCCCGCGTACGGCATCCCCGGCGAGGTGTACGGGCCGGGGGCCGCGTACGGGCCCGGCGCCGGGTACGGACCGGCCGGGGGCGCCGGAGGTCCGGCGGGAACGGCCGGTGGGACGGGCGGCGCCGGGGCCGGGCTCCCCTGCTCCGGGTCGGCGCGCGGCGGCTCGGACGGCGGGATCGGCGGGGTCGGCTCCACGAGTACGGTGCTCCTGAGGGGCGGCGGCGAACAGACGATCGGGCGCGCGCATCGTACGTGTTGCGGATGTCCGCCCGCCGGGCCGGGGTGCGGGCGGACAGGGGAGCGGGCCCGTCTCCGATCCCCCTGGAGACGGGCCCGCCGGTCGCGGCCGGACGGCCGGACGATCAGAACTCGTCGGCGCCGTTGCGCAGTTCGTACGTCCAGTAGCCCGTCTTGGCGGCGGCGTCGGTGACGGCCAGGCCGCCCGCCGGGGTCTTGACGGTGACGGTGCCCTCGGCCGGGCCGTCGGCGGCGAAGAGGTTCACGCCGAACTCCTGGACCACCTTGTTGTCCTCGTGGACGCCGCCCTGGGAGACCCGCACGTTGGCGTAGGCGGAGGCGCCCGCGTCCAGGACGATCGGGATGCCCGGGTTGCTCTTGGCGACCGGCGGGACGTCCTTCGCGGTCTGGAGCTGGCCGAAGGAGATCAGCGGGTACTTGAGGAGGGTGCAGGTGCGGCCGGAGGTGTTGGTGGCGGTGAGGACGATGTGCTCGGTGGGCACCTCGTCGGCCTTCTCCATGGTGACCTTGACGTCGCCGTAGGCACAGGCCTTGGCCTTGGCCTTGGTGCCGGAGGAGGACGGGCCCGAGTCCGTGCCCGTCTTCGCCTTCGTCTTCGTGCCGGTGGTGCCGGTGGAACCGGTGCTGCCGGTGGAGCCCGTGGTGTCGGAGGAACCGGTGGAGCCGGTGGAGCCGGTCTCCGCCTCGCCCGCCGGGGCCTCGCCGGTGGTCTGCGGGGCGGTGGTCTGCTGCGCGGGCTTCGCCGCTCCGGCGTCCTTCACCGCGTCGCCGCCGCCGCAGGCGGTGAGGCCGAGCGAGGCGACGGCGACGGCGGCGAGCAGGGCGGCGCGGGTGGCGGCGGTCTTCTTGTGGAGCGTGCGCATGGCGGTGGTCCCCCGAGGTGCGGTGCGGTCGGTGTTGTATCCAGTCTCCGGAGGGCCACTGCCGTGCCGCTGCTGTCCCGCTTGCGTATCGCTAACGCCGCTCCGACAGGCTCGCAAGCCGCTCCGCGGCCCGTGCCGAACCCTCCGTGAAACCGGCCGCCTCGGCGTCCGCCGCGGCACGTTCGAGCTGGTGGGCGGCCTCTTCCAGGCGTCCGACACCGGCCAGCGCCTCGCCCCGGACGATCCGCAGCTGGGCCCCGACGACGACCGCGTCCGGGGCGACGAGTTCCCCGGCGCGAAGCACGTGCGCGAGGGCGTCCTCGTACTCCCCCGCCCGCAGGCAGTGCCCGGCGAGGTGCTGGAGGGTGAGCACCTGGGTGGACGGGTGGCCGATCCGGTCCGCGAGCGCCACCGCCCGTGTCATCAGCTCCCGCGCCCGGCGGTGCTCCCCGGTGGCGTCGAGGACGGCCGCGTGGTTGACGACGGCGATGGCCTCGCTGATCGAGTCGCCGGCCCGCGCGGCGAGCACCGGGGCCTGGGCGAGGTGGACCAGGGCCTCCTCGTGCCGCCCCTCCTCGTGCAGGATCCAGCCGAGGAGCGCCCGCGTGCGGGACTGGGCGTCGGGGTCGCCGACCGCCTCGGCGGAGGCCAGCCCGGTCTCCAGGAGCGGGGTCCAGCCGTCCTGGAGGCGCATCAGCATCAGCGGCCAGGCGACGAGGGCGATCCGCCAGGCCCGGTCGTGCAGGCCCAGGGCCACGGCGGCGGCCACCGCCCCCTCCAGGGCGGGGCGTTCGGCGGCGTACCAGTCGAGAGCGGCGGTACGGCCCTCGAACTCGGGTATCGCGGCGGGCCTTCGGACGTCGGCGGGCAGCGCGTAGCAGGGCTGCGAGCCGGGTTCGGCGGCGGCGTCGGCCACCAGGCCCGCGTACAGGTAGTAGTCGAGGAGCCGGTGCAGGCCCTCGGGGTCGGCCCGCTCGGCGAGTCCCCGCGCGTACAGCCGGACGAGGTCGTGCGGGGTCCAGCGGCCGGGCGCCGTCTCGGCGAGCAGGTGCGCCGCCGCCAGCCGCTCCAGGTCGGCGGCGGCCCGCGCCGGGGTGGTGCCGGTCAGCGCGGCGGCGGTGAAGGCGTCCAGGTCGGCGCCGGTGTGCAGGCCGAGCGCCCGGAAGGAGCGGGCGGTGTGCTCGGGGAGCTGCTGGAGGGTGAGCCGGAGGGCGGCGGAGACGCCGACGTCCTCGACGTCGAGGAGCGCCAGCCGGCCCTGCTCGTCGGCGAGTTCGCCGACCATCGCGGCGAGCGGCCGCTCGGGGCGCTCGGCCAGCCGGGCCGCCGTGACCCGCAGGGCGAGCGGCAGGCCGTCGCAGAGCGCGGCGAGCCGGTCGGCGGCGTCCGGTTCGGCGGCGGTCCGCGCCTCGCCGAGCACGGTCGACAGGAGGGCGGTGGCGGCGGCCCTGGGGAGCTGGCGCAGCGGCACCGGGCGGGCGGCGTCGGAGGCGATCAGGCCGCTGAGCCGGTCCCGGCTGGTGACCACGGTCACGCACCGCTCGCCGTCCGGCAGGAGCGGCCGGACCTGCTCGGAGGAGCGGGCGTTGTCCAGGACGACCAGGATCCGGCGGTCGGCGGTGAGGCTGCGGAAGAGGGCCCCGCGGCCCTCCACGGACTCCGGCACCCGCTGCTGCGGCACCCCGAGCGCGAGCAGGAACTCGCGCAGGACGACGCCCGCCTCCGGGGCGGGGGTGTCGCTGAAGCCCTTCAGGTCCGCGAAGAGGCGGCCGTCGGGGAAGCCGTCCCGGCGCCGGTGCGCCCAGTGCACGGCGAAGGCGGTCTTGCCGACCCCGGCGGGCCCGGTCACCAGGCAGACGGGGCCCTCGCCGCCGCCGGCCGCCCGGTCGAGCGCCGCCGCCTCGCCCTCCCGGCCGGTGAAGCCGCGCGGGGCCCGGGGCAGCAGTTCGGGGACGGCCCGCGCCACCGGCGCCCCGGCGGCCTCCGGCCGCGCCTCGACCGGAACGGACGTGGGCGCGGGCGCGGGCGTGGGAACGGGGGCGGCGGCGGTCGCGGCGGCGGAGGCGGGCGCGAACGCGGCGGCGGGCGCCGGGGCCTGGGCCGGAGCGGCGGCCGGGACCGGTGCCGGGGGCGGACCGGAGGGCGTACCCCCGTGGTCCTGGGGGGACGGGGGCACGGCGGGCGGACCGGCGGCGGGCCGGTCGGGGGCGGGGGGTCCGGGGGCGGCCGGGGGCTTCGCCGCCGGGGCGGGGGCCGGGGTGCGCAGCAGGGTGGTGTAGGCGTCGGCGAGGCCGGCGCCCGGGTCGACGCCCAGCTCGTCGGCGAGCAGCCGCCGGGTGCGGTGGTACCAGTCGAGGGCGTCCGAGCGGCGGCCGGCGCGGGCGAGGGCCGACATCAGGGCGGCGGCCAGCGACTCGCGCAGCGGGTGCGCGACGGCCTCGGCACGCAGCACGGCGGCGGCCCGGCCGTCCTCGCCGAGCTTCCCGTACGCCTCCGCCAGCGCCTCCACCGAGGAGAGCCGCAGCTCCTCCAGGGCGGTGGCGGCGGCCTCCAGGGGCGCGCTGGGCACGGTGCCGGTGAGGGCGGGCCCCTGCCAGTAGGAGAGCGCCTCGCGCAGCATGCGGACGCTGTCGGCGGGGTTGCGCTGGGCGGCGGCGAGGGCGACCAGCTCCTCGAAGCGGTGCGCGTCGACCAGGGACTCGGGCATCCGCAGCAGGTAGGCCGAGCCCTGGGTGGTCAGTTCGACGCCGTACGCCTCCGCGCCGTGCGCGGCGAGCAGCGCCCGCAGCCGCGAGACGTGCCCCTGGAGCACGGTCTTCGCGTGCGTGGGGGGTTCGTCCTCCCACAGCGCGTCCATCAGCCCCGTCACGTGCACGGCCGTGTTGGGTCGCAGCAACAGCGCGGCCAGCAGGCTGGTCCGCTTGGCGGGCCCGGGGGCCGTGTCACCGCTCTCCGTCACGAC
Organism: Streptomyces termitum; assembly: GCF_014650175.1. Taxonomy (GTDB): domain Bacteria; phylum Actinomycetota; class Actinomycetes; order Streptomycetales; family Streptomycetaceae; genus Streptomyces; species Streptomyces termitum. The sequence goes on along the minus strand of NZ_BMUL01000003.1, from coordinate 124,401 downwards.
GGCGACGGATCCGAGCAGCCGGAACTCCACCCGTACCTCCGTGTTACCGAATGTCCCCCAGCTGCCCCCGGCTGGAGAGGATACGCGCCGGTAGCGCCCCGGCCCGCACCGCGCCCGCCCTTCGGGACGCATTCGGCCGAAACCGGCGGCCGCTCCGGCGGGTCCGGCGGGTGCGTCCGCCAGGTGTCCGTCAGGTGCCGGGCGGGCGGGTCCGGTGGGCGGGTCCGTCAGGCGTCGGTCTCCTGCCGGGCCGGGGACGGGCGGGGGACGCGGGGGGACGCGCCGCCGAGGCGGGCCTGCTCCTCCTCGACGATCCGGCGGGCGAGGTCGGGGTCGGAGACGTCCACCGCGTCCGGGGTGGCCTCGGCGACGGCGCTGCGGCGGGCGTAGTCGTCGAAGAGGCGGGTCTTGCCCTCCAGGGCCCGCACCAGGCTCGCGTCGACGCCGCCGGTGGAGAGCAGCCGGTGCACCCGCACCGGCCGGACCTGGCCCATGCGGTGGGCGCGGGCCACGGCCTGGTGCTCGGCGGTCGGCTTGGTCTGCGGCTCGCACAGGACGACGACCGAGGCGGCCTGGAGGTTGATGCCGGTGCCCGCCGCGTGGACCTGGGCGAGGATCACCGCCGGGCCGGGGGCGGCGGTGAAGGCGTCCACCAGGGCCTGCCGGCGGGCGGGCGGGACGCTCCCGTCGAGCGGGCCGTGGACGGGGAGGAGGCCGTCCAGGGCTCCGGCCACCGTCCCCAGCACCTCGTTGAAGGCGGAGAAGACGACCGTCTTCTGCCCGTTCTCGGCGGCCTCGCGGACGATCTCGCGGAGCCGGCCCAGCTTGGCCGAGCCCTCGGGGCGGGCGTAGGCGGCCCGGCGCATGGCCATGAAGCTGCCGGCGCGCACGGCCTCGCGGTAGGCCGCCTCGTCGGTGGCGCTCGGCTCCTCCCACTCGTCGGTGTGCTGGAGGCTGGGGAGTTCGGTGAGCACGTCCGCCTGGTTGCGGCGCAGGTAGACGGGGGCGACGGCCTTGCGGAAGGCGACCGAGCCGGCCGGGGCGTCCGCCCCGGTGAGGGAGGCGGCCAGTTCGGGGGCGAGCATGCCGACGAGGCTGCGGAACTCCTCGACCCGGTTCTCCATGGGGGTGCCGGTCATGAAGAGGACCCGGTCGCAGCGCCCGGTCCAGCGGGCGACCGCCTGGGACCGCTGGGCCTTCGGGTTCTTGACGCAGTGCGCCTCGTCGACGACGAGGAGGGCGACCTCCTCGTCGGGCACCGGGAAGCCGCGCAGCGCCTCGTAGGTGGTGACGCCGACGCCGCCGCCGGTCCGCCAGTCGGCGAAGGCGTGCCGCCGGGCGGGGCCGTGCAGGACGACGGGGCGCAGGGTGCTGCGGGCCTCGATCTCCCGGGTCCAGTTGACGAGGACGCTCGCCGGGCAGACGACCAGGAAGCGGTGGTGGCCCCCGGCGGCGAGGTGGGCGAGGACGGCGATGGCCTGGACGGTCTTGCCGAGCCCCATCTCGTCGCCGAGGACGACCTTGCGGCGGGCGAGGGCGAAGCGGGCGCCGAACGCCTGGTAGCCGCGGAGCGCGACCCTCCGGTGGGTGTCGTCGAGGCCCTGGACGCGGACCCGTTCGGCGATCTCCTCCGGCAGGAAGCCCTCGGCCGCCGCCTCGTCGGGCTCCCGGCCGGAGACCTCGGTGAGCAGGCCGTAGTACTCGGCGGAGCGCAGCTCGAAGTCGACCCAGGCGGCGGCCTCGTCGGGGCCGCCGCGCAGCAGGTCCACCGAGGTCTGGGCGAACAGGCCGGGCAGTCCGGCCTCCGTCGCCTCCCGCACCTCCGCGCCGATCTCCGCGACGGCGGCCAGCGCCCGCTCCCGCCGCTCGCGCCCGGCCAGCAGCATCCCGAACCGTCCGGCGGCCGGTCCGGCCGCGTCGAGGAGCGGTCCGAGGCGGCCGGTCAGGACGGCGGCCCGGTCCACCGCCCGCCGGGCCTCGGGGCCCGCCCCGACCAGGACGTGGAGGGCGCGGACGAGGGCGGTGGTGCCGGGTTCGGGCCGGTCCACGTCGAGGTGGACGGCGACGGTCTCGTCCACGGCCTCGGCCAGCCGCCGGGCGGCGGCGAGCACCTGATCGGCGGTGCTCCGGCCGATGCCGGGGATCTGGCGCAGCCGGTACGCCCCCGCGTCGAGGATCCGGCCGACGCTGTCGAGGCCGCTCTCGGCGACGCCGGTGAGCCGGAGCCGGCCGCCGGTCACGTCCTGGAGGCGGGCGAGCGGCATCGCGTCGAGTTCGGCGCGGGCGGCGGCCTCGTGGAGCGGCACGAGCGCGGCCCGTACGGCGTCCACGGCCCGCCCGTGGTCGCCGACGACGGCCCGCGCCGCCTCGTGCAGCCGTGCTCCTCCGGCGATCGCCTCCCGCTCCGCGCGTCCCATGCCGGCCCCTTCCCTCGCTCCGGTGCATCCTCCCACCGGGGGCCGACACCCCCGGCGGGACGGGCGGGGCGGGCGGGCCGTTTCGGCGCCGGGCGGCGTTCGGCCCCGGGACGTCCCGTGCTTCCGCGTCGTTCTCGGCCACCTCGTTCAGGACCGCCTCCACGGGGGCGACGGACCGCGCGAAGAGCCGCCGGCCGGGGGGCGGCTCACTTGAGGTAGGCGAGGACCGCGAGGACCCGTCGGTTGTCGGCCTCCGAGGGGGGCAGGTCGAGCTTGGTGAAGATGTTGGACGTGTGCTTGATCACGGCCCGTTCGGTGATGACCAGTTCCTGGGCGATCGCGGCGTTCGAGCGGCCCTCCGCCATCAGGCCGAGGACCTCGCGCTCGCGCGGGGTGAGCCGGGAGAGCGGGCCGTCGCGGTGGTGGTCCTTGGCGAAGAGCTTGGCGACGACGTCCGGGTCCATCGCGGTGCCGCCGGCCGCGACCCGGCGGACCGCCTCCACGAAGCCGTCGGGGTCGAAGACCCGGTCCTTCAGGAGGTAGCCGATGCCGCCGCTGCCGTCGGCGAGGAGTTCGCGGGCGTAGAGCTGCTCGACGTACTGGGAGAGGACCAGGACCGGCAGGCCGGGGAGCCGGCGGCGGGCCTCCAGGGCGGCCCGCAGTCCCTCGTCGGTGAAGGTCGGCGGGAGCCGGACGTCGACGACCGCGACGTCCGGCTGGTGGTCGAGCAGGGCCTGGAGCAGGGTGGGCCCGGTGTCCACGGCGGCCACGACCTCGAAGTCGTACGACTCCAGGAGGCGGACGAGGCCGTCCCGCAGCAGGAAGAGGTCTTCGGCTAGGACAACGCGCACGGCAGCTCCATGGTGAGGGTGGTCGGTCCGCCCGGCTTGCTGTTGATCGCGAGGAGGCCGTCGAAGGCGGCGAGCCGGCGCTCGATGCCGCGCAGCCCGGTGCCGCGCGAGGGGTCGGCGCCGCCCCGGCCGTCGTCGATGACCTGCCCGCGCAGCGCGCCGGACTCGTACCAGAGGTCGATGCTGACACGGTCCGGGTCGGCGTGCTTCGCGGCGTTGGCGAGGGCCTCGGCGACCGCGAAGTACATGGCGGACTCCACCGGCGCCTCGGGGCGGCCGGGCAGGTCGGCGTTGACGGTGACGTCGAGCGGGCTGTCCAGGGCGAGGGCGCGCACCGCGTCGGCGAGGCCGCGGTCGGCGAGCACCGGCGGGTGGATGCCGCGGACCAGGTCGCGCAGTTCGGTGAGGGCCGCGGCGGACGCCTTGCGGGTGTCGGCCAGGATGGCGCGGACGGCCTCCGGGTCCTTGTTCAGGAGCTGCTCGGCGACGCCGAGGTTCATGCCGAGCGCGACCAGGCGGGCCTGCGCGCCGTCGTGCAGGTCCCGCTCGATGCGGCGCAGTTCGGCGGCGGAGCTGCTGACGGCGTCGCTGCGGCTGTCGGTGAGGCGGCGGACCCGCTGGGCGGTGCGGCTGGGGGCGAGCAGGGTGCGGGCCAGCGAGGCGTGGAGGCGGAGCAGGGCGGGGCCGGTGGCGAGGCCGCCGGCGAGGACGAGGACGCCGAGGGCGGCGCAGTACCAGGCGGAGGTGAGGTCGCTGATCCGGACCCACAGGTAGTAGTTGCTGCCGGCGTCGGCGATGGGGCCGTAGATCGCGGGCATCAGCATGCCGCCGATGCCGCCGACGACGAGGGCGAGGGGCAGCAGGGCGGCGACCACGCCGGCCACCGGGTTGACCAGCGTCCAGGCCAGGTCGCGCCAGGTCGCCGGGTCGGTGAGGATCCCGTGGGTGCGCTGCCAGTGGCCCTTGAGGCCGGGCGCGGCGGCGGGGGCGGGGAGGTAGGGCTGCTCGATCGCGCGGCCGGACCAGCGCCCGGCGGTCCGGCGGGAGGCGTTGACCGTGGCGCGCAGGGCGACGGCGAGGGCCGGGACGAGGAACACGCCCAGGCCGATGCCGATGAGCGAGACGGCCGTCACGAACAGGCAGAAGAGGACGAGTTCGGCGATCGCGAGGCCGAGGACGGGCAGTCCCTTGCCGGCGGCGCGGAAACCCTCGCGGATGTTCAGGTTGGTCACGGTCGTCCCATTCCCCTCGGTGTACGGCTCCCTGCCGTGTCGATGCCCCGAGTCTCGTCGCTCGCGGGCCGGTGCGCAGGGGACGTGCGTCCCGTCCGCGATGGTGTACCTAGGTCCCCCTCGGGACGCCACCGAGGTGGCTGGGTCCTTCGCCCCGCCGCGAGTTGACTGGAGCCATGACGAAGCGACTGCGACCGCGACTGAGGCACCTGCTCCTCCCGCTCTGCGTGCCGCTGCTCCTGGCGGCCGGCACCGGTCCCGCCGCGGCGGCGCCGGAGACCCGGACGGTGGCCGGGGTCACCGCGCAGGCCGCGCCGTCCGGACTGGCCGGGGCCGTCGACTCGCTGGTGCGCCGGCAGCTGGCCGAGCACCGCATCCCCGGCGCCTCCGTGGTGGTCGTGGAGGGCGGCCGGCCGGTCCTCACCCGGGGGTACGGCGTCGCCGACGCCGCCTCGGGGACGCCGGTGGACCCGGCCCGCACCGGCTTCTTCCTCGCCTCGGACGCCAAGCTGTTCACCGCCGTCGCCGTCCTCCAGCAGGTCGAGCGGGGCCACTTGGACCTGGAGTCCGACGTCAACCGGTATCTCACGGCGTTCAAGGTGAGGGACACGTATCCGGGGCACCCCGTGACGGTACGCGATCTCCTCACGCACACGGCCGGGTTCGACAACACCATCATCGGGCGCGCGGCCACCCGGCCCGAGGACGTCCGTCCGCTGGGCGAGAGCCTCGCCGCCCACCAGCCGCGCCGGGTGCGCCCGCCGGGCGAGGTCGCCAGCTACGACAACTACGGTGTGGCGCTGGCCGGTTACCTGGTCGAGACGGTGACGGGCAAGCCGTTCGCCACCTATCTGGACCGCGAGGTGCTGCGTCCGCTGGGCATGACGCGGACGAGCTTCGCGCAGCCGCACGCCCCCGCGATCGCCGCCGGTCTCGCCCGCGGCCACCGGCCGGAGGGCGGGCGCCAGCGGGTCCAGGACGGGCAGTACGGCGACTGGTCGCCGACCGGCGCGGGTGCGGTCAGCACCGCCGCCGACATGGGCCGGCTGCTGCGCGCCCTGCTGGCGGGCGGCGGTCCGGTGCTGTCCGAGCGGTCCGTCGAGGCCCTGACGAAGCGGCAGTTCGGCAACGACGACCGGCTTCCCGGGCTCGGCTACATCCTGGAGGAGCGGGTGCGCGACGGGCAGCGGATGCTGGTCAAGGACGGCGACCTGCCCGGCTTCCACGGCAACCTGGCGCTGCTGCCCGACCGCGACGCGGCGGTGTACGTGGTCTACAACGGCGACGGCGAGGACGGCACCGCCGCCTACGCGGGGCAGGAGGTCGTGGACCGCTTCGCCGACCACTTCGGGACGGCGGCCGGTGCGCGCCGCTCGGTCTCGCTCGCCGACGTCGCCCCGTACGAGGGCGAGTACCGCTCCACCCGCACCAGTTCCACGGAGCTGACCCGGGTGAGCGCCCTGATCGGCTCGGTGCGGGTGAGCGCGGGCGACGGCGCGACGCTGACCACGACGGGCCTCTCGCGCGACCCGGAGGCCGGCGCGCGGCACTGGGTGCAGCTGAGCCCGGGGCTCTTCCAGGAGCGTGGCGGGCAGGACCGGATCGCCTTCCGCGACGGGCGCCTGACGATCGCCTCCGACGCCTCCGTCTCGTACGAGCGGCTGCCCTGGTACCTCTCGCCCACGCTGCACCAGCAGGTGCTGGTCGGCTCGCTGGGCTTCCTCGCCCTGACGGTGCTGGTGCTGCCGGTGGCGCTCCTGGTGCGGCGGCGCCGGCCGGGCACCCCGGCCGGGGCGCGGGCGGCCAAGCTGCTGCTGTGGACCTCGGGCGCGCTGATCACCGCGGCGACGGTCTGCTTCGTCCTGCTCGCCGCCGACCCGAACGCCCTCAACCGGACGATCATCGTGGGCGATTCGCCGCTCCTGAAGGCGGTCCCGGCGCTGACCGGGATCGCGCTGGCGACCACCGGCGCCATGGTGGTGTGCGCCTTCCTCTCCTGGCGGCGGCGCTGGTGGCGGGTGACCGGCCGGGTGCACTACACGTGCAGCACCCTGGCGGCGCTGGTCTTCCTCGGGGTGGCCGCCTCGTACCGGCTGGTGGGCTGAGGCGCGGCGGGGCCGCGGCGGGGTGGTCACGGTCGCTCCTTCGTCGGACGCGGGAGGGCCCGGGCAGGAGATCCTGCCCGGGCCCCGTCGTGCGTGGCGGGTGGGGTCGGGCTACCAGCGGCTGGTCTCGCCGAAGAAGTCCGCGATCTCGACGGCGTCGCCGGAGGCGCGGGCGGCGCGGAAGACGTGCAGGCCGACGGCGAGGTCGAGGACGCCGAGGCCGAAGGGGGAGAAGACGACCGGCTTGTCGTCGCCGACGGCGACCTCGCCGCGGACGACCTGGGCGAGGGTGCCGGTGACGAAGTGCCGGTCGCCGTACTTCTGCTCGGCGAGGTGCGGGGAGGTGTTGGCCTTCATGCAGTGCTCGACGTCGTCGAGGACGTTGTACGCGCCCTCGATGAGCTCCGGGCCGATGTCGCGCAGCGAGATGTTGAGGACGACCTGGCCGGGGGCGAGGGCGCCGGGGTCGGTGATGTACGGCTCGGCGGCGGTGGTGGCGAGGACGACGACGTCGGCGCCGGTGAGGGCGGCGGTGAGGTCGGACTCGGTGCCGGCCGGGTAGCCGAGGGCGTCCGTCGCGTGGGCGGCGAGGGCGGAGCCGTACTCCTCGCTCTTGTCGTGGACGGTGACCTGGCCGACCTCCCAGTCGCGGGCGCGGAAGAACTCCAGGATGTTGCGGGCGATGATGCCCGCGCCGACCACGGTCATCCGGGCGGCGGTGCGGCCGCCGGTGAGCTGCTCGGCGGCGAGGACGGCGGAGGCCGCGGTGCGGGCCGCGCTGATCTGCGAGGCCTCCAGGCAGGCGAAGGGGTAGCCGGTCTCGTAGTCGTTGAGGAGGAGGGCGGCCGAGGCGCGCGGGATGCCGCGCTCGATGTTGGCCGGGAAGCTGCTGATCCACTTGATGCCGGAGACGTCGGCGTCGCCGCCGAGGTGCGCGGGGAGCGCGATGATGCGGGCGTCGGGCTTCTCGGGGAAGCGCAGGAAGTAGCTGTCGGGGTTCACCGAGTCGCCGGCGTGGTGGGCGAGGTAGGTGTCGCGGACGACGTCGACGATGTCCTGCCGGGAGGCCGAGATGATCTCCCGCGCGGTCTTGCCGCCGACGACGCTGAACTCGTACATGGAGAGAAATCCTTGGGATCGTGAGCGGATGGAAGAGCGCGGGCCGCCGCCGGTGGTCGGCGACGGCCCGCGGTGGGGGGTTCAGCGGCCGGCGAGGGTGTGCTCGGCCGGGGTGGTGCGGGGGGAGGCGGTGGCGGCGGGCGCGGCGTGCTTCGGGGCGGGCGCCGGCTCCTCGCCGTGGGACAGCTCGGGCAGCCACTTCAGCCAGGACGGCAGCCACCAGTTGGAGCGGCCGAGGAGGGTCATCACGGCGGGCAGCAGGACGGCGCGGACCAGGGTGGCGTCGAGGAGGACGGCGACGGCCAGGCCGACGCCGAGCTGCTTGAAGTCCTGCATGGACAGGGTGCCGAAGACCGCGAAGACGGCGACCATGATCAGGCCGGCGCTGGTGACGACCCCGGCGGTGGAGCGGATGCCGTGGGCGACGGCGGCGCGGTTGCCCACGCCCTGGTCGTAGGCCTCGCGGATCCGGGAGACCACGAAGACGTGGTAGTCCATCGACAGGCCGAAGAGGACCACGAAGACGAAGAGCGGCATCCAGGACTCGATGGCGCCGACGGCCGTGGTGCCGACCAGCTCGTCGCCCCAGCCCTTCTGGAAGACCGCGGTCATGACGCCGTAGGCGGCGACCACGGAGAGCAGGTTGAGGACGATCGAGGTGATCGCGATGACCGGGGAGCGGAAGCAGAGCAGCATCAGCAGGAAGCTGACGCCCATGACGAAGGCGAAGACCGGCACGATCGACGACTTGAGCTGGTCGTTGTAGTCGGTCGAGAAGGCGAGGTCGCCGCCGACGAGCGCCTGGTCGGCGGGGTCCTTCTTCAGGGTGGCGGGGATGATGTCGCCGCGCAGCTGCTCCAGGGCCCGGACCGAGGTGGCGTTGCGGCCGTCGCCGGCGAGCGGCGCGCTGATGACCGCGATGTCCTCGTCCTCGTGGACGGTGACCTCGACGGGGTTCTTGACGTGGCCGGAGGCGAGGGCGCGCTCCTTGAAGGCGGCGACGGCGCCGGTGGCCCGGGCGGAGGTGATGTCGTCGGTCTTGAAGACGATCTGGGCCGGGGCCGGGGCGCCGGGGAAGACCTCCTCGATGCGCTGCGCGGTCTTCGCGGTGACGTTGTCGGCGGGCAGCAGCTGGTCGAAGCCGAGCTTCTCGGTCTTCATGGACAGGGCCGGGGCGGCGAGGGCGAGGAGGAAGGCGATGCCGAGGACGGCGAAGACGGCGGGGGCCTTGAGGACCGCGCCGAGGAGCCGGCCGGGCTTGTCGCCGACGGCGCGGACGACGGGCTTGCGGCGCAGGCCGGGGATGCGGCCGGCGTCGATGCGGTCGCCGAGCATGGCCATCACGGCGGGCAGCACCGTCATGGAGCCGAGGACCGCGATGAGGACGACCTCGATGGTGGCGATGGCGAAGCCCTCGAAGACCGTGAGGCCGGAGAGGAACATGCCGGACATGGCGACGGCGACGGTCAGGCCGGAGATGAGGACGGAGCGGCCGGAGGTGGCGGCGGCGATGCGCAGCGCGCTGTCCTTGTCGCGGCCGGCGGCGCGCTCCTCGCGCTCGCGGCGGATGTAGAAGAGGCAGTAGTCGACGCCGACGGCGAGGCCCATGAGGAGCAGCACCGAGTTGGTCATGGCGTCGACCGGGACGAGCTGGCTGGAGAGGGCGAGCAGGCCCATGGCGGCGACGCACGCGGTGATCGCGAGGATCAGCGGGAGGACGGCGGCGAGGAGCGCGCCGAAGACGACGAGCAGGATGCCGAGGGCGACGGGGACGGCGGTGAACTCGGCGCGGGTGAAGTCCTCGCCGAGTGAGTCGTTGATGCCCTTGAGGCCGCTGGCGGCGCCGTACTGGCCGAAGGTGACGCCGGTGTGCGCCGCGTCCGCCTTGGCGAGGGCGTCGACGACGGGCTGGATGCGGTCGGCGGCGGTGTCGGGGTCGCCCTTGACGGCGAACTGGACGAGGGCGTCGTGCTTGTCCTCGGAGATCGCGCCGGTCTTGTAGGGGTCGCCGATGCCCTGGGCGAGGCCGGTGCCGTCCACGGCGGCGATCGCGTCGGCGACGGCCTTCTTGAACGCCGGGTCCTCGGCGGTGAGTTCGCCGCTGTGGACGAGGACCATCTCGGGTGCCGGGGTCTTGATGCCGGCGTCGACGAGGACGCGGGCCGCGCGGCCCGACTCCCCCGTGCCGTAGTCGGCCTCGGTCAGGCTCTGCTGGCCCGCCATACCGCCGAGGACCGTGAGCGCGATGACGGCAAAAAGCCATCCGAAAAGTGCGGTCTTGCGGTGCTGGGCGCTCCAGGCGCCCAGCGAAGCCGCCAGATTTCGTTGCCTTGCCATTACCTCTCCCAGTGGGACGTCAGCGTGGGGGACCCTAGATGGGCGACGGCTCTCACTGTAGATATCCGGGGCTCCTCGGCCGCCGTTCTCCCTATGTCAGGCAACTGCCGATGCAGGATGCTGCCAACGGCGTTCCGCATGGCCTTGCAGCATGTTGCAGCGGCAGCCTGTGGCCAGCGGGAGCGGCGCGATCCGGCCAGGTCGGCGGTTAGGTTCCTCTATGTCGGGAGTTGTGCGACGGAGGTGGCCGATACGGCGCCCGCCGAATGGAGAAACCGGCCGGGCGACCCGCCATCCATTTACCCACTCCGCGCCGTTCCTACCCAGCCCATAACCAGCCAACCAATTTCACCGATGCGTGAAAGGGGGAATTCCGTGAACACCGCGATCGAGGCGGCCGGACTGACGAAGCAGTACGGCGGCCACCGCGCCCTCGACGGCGTGGACCTGTCGGTCGAGGCGGGCACCGTGCTCGGCCTGCTCGGGCCCAACGGAGCGGGCAAGACCACCACCGTCCGCACGCTCGCCACCCTGCTCGAACCCGATGCCGGCACGGCTCGCGTCGCGGGCTTCGACATCGTGCGCCAGCGCCGCGAGGTCCGCCGCAGGATCGGCCTCGCCGGTCAGTACGCCGCCGTCGACGAGCTGCTGACGGGCCGCGAGAACCTCGTCCTGCTCGGCCGGCTGCTGCGGCTCGGCCGCCGGGGGTCCGCGGCCCGCGCGGCGGAACTGCTCGCGCAGTTCGAGCTGGAGGCCGCCGCCGACAAGCCCGCCAAGGAGTACTCCGGCGGCATGCGCCGCCGTCTCGACCTGGCCGTCAGTCTGATCGCCGCGCCCGAGGTCCTCTTCCTCGACGAGCCGACCACCGGCCTCGACCCGGCCAGCCGGGCGACCCTGTGGCGGATGGTGCAGGACCAGGTCGACCAGGGCGTCACCGTCCTGCTGACCACCCAGTACCTGGAGGAGGCGGACTTCCTCGCCGACCGGATCCTGGTCGTGGACCGGGGCCGGGTGATCGCCGAGGGCACCTCCGACGAGCTGAAGCGGAAGGTGGGCGGCGAGCGCCTGGAGGTGGCCGTCGCCGACGGCTCCGCGCTCGCGCAGGCCGCCGCGGTGCTCGCGCCGCTCGCGGTCGCCCCGCCGCAGCTCGACGAGCGGCAGCGGACCGTCCACGTGCAGCTGCCGGACGGGATGGGCGCGCTGGCGTCCGCCGCGACGGCGCTCGACTACGCGGGCGTCACCGTCGAGGAGTTCGCGCTGCGGCGCCCCTCGCTCGACGACGTGTTCTTCCATCTGACCGGCGAGGCCACCGGTGCGCCGGGCCCGCGCGAGGCGGCGAAGGCGGAGGCTTCCGTATGAGTTCGGTGCTTGCACACGGCGGCGACGTCGCGGCCCTGACCGGCCGGCACCTGCGCCATCTGCGGCGCACCCCGGAGAAGATCATCGGCGTGGCCCTGACGCCGGTCGCGATGGTGGTGATCCTCGGCTACCTCTTCGCGACCGTCGTCGAGGTGAAGAACACCGGCGGCAGCTACCGCGAGTACATCATGGCCGGGGTCTTCGCCCAGGTCGGCCTCTCCTGCATCGGCATCACCGCGATCGGGGTCGCCGGCGACCTGGGCAAGGGGCTGATCGACCGGTTCCGCTCGCTGCCGATGGGCCGGGCGACCGTCCTGGTCAGCCACACGCTGGCGGACCTCGCGGCGGCGGCGCTGAGCATCCTGCTGGTGGCCGTGACCGGCCTGGCGGTCGGCTGGCGGGTGCACGGCTCCTTCCTGGAGAACCTCACCGGCTTCCTGCTGCTGCTCGGCTTCGCCTACGCGATGCTCTGGGTCGGCGCGCTCCTGGGCATGGTGATGCGGAACCTGGAGGCGATCAGCGGCGTGGCCGCCCTGCTCCTGGTCCTCTTCTCCTTCCTCTCCAGCTCGTTCATGCCGCTGACCGGCCTTCCCGGCTGGCTGCGGACCGTCGCCGAGTGGAATCCGGTCAGCGCGGTCTCCGAAGCCTGCCGGCAATTGTGGGGAAACACCGGCCCGGCTGCCTCCGGCAGTTTCCCGGTGGAAAACGCGGTGCTCGTCTCGGCGCTCAGCATCGGTCTGCTCGTCGCCGTTCTCATACCTCTCAGCCTGCGCGTGTACCGCATTTCGGCAACGCGATAGCCTTGTCTTCCTGGGGGAATCATGCCGATCATCTCGGCTCCGCACGAATTCAACACCGAGGATCTCTACGTGGATCTCCGGGCGTTGTACGGATATCCCTTGCACCTCAAATGTGAGGGCTTCAACTTCGCCGGTTCCATCAAGCTCAAGGCCGCCGCGAGCATGATCGAGGCGGCCGAGCGCAGCGGTGCGCTCACCAAGGGCTCGACGCTGGTGGAGTCGTCGTCCGGCAACCTCGGGGTCGCGCTCAGCGTGATCGCCGCGGCCAAGGGCTACCACTTCATCTGCGTGGTCGACTCGCGGACGAACGTCGCCACGCGCAAGCTCATCGAGTCGCTCGGCAGCGAGGTGCACACGGTCACGGAGCCGGCCGAGGAGGGCGGTTTCCTGGCGGCGCGCCTCGCGTACGTCCGGACCCTGCTCGCCGCCGACCCCCGGGTGGTGTGGCTGAACCAGCACGCCAACCCGGACAACTGGCGGGCGCACTACCGCACCACGGCCCCGCAGATCGAGAAGCAGTTCCCCGATCTGGAGATCCTGTTCGTCGGCACCGGCACCACCGGCACGCTGATGGGCTGCGCCCGCTACTTCAAGGAGCTGCCCCGGCCGGTGACGGTCGTCGCGGTCGACAGCGTCGGCTCCGTCACCTTCGGCGGCCCGGCCGGGCCGCGCATGATCCCCGGCCTGGGCACCGGGGTGCGCCCCGCGCTGCTCGACACCGCGTTCGTCGACCACGTCGTGCACGTCCCCGAGGCCGACACCGTGCGGGCCTGCCACGCGCTGGCCCGCGGCGGATTCCTCTTCGGCGGCTCCACCGGGACCGTCGTGAGCGGCGCGCTGCGCTGGCTCGCCGAGCACCGGCCGGGCGAGAACGGCACGGCGGTCGCCATCGCCCCGGACCTCGGCGAGCGCTACCTGGACACCGTCTACCAGCCGGACTGGGTGCGCGAGGTGTACGGCATCGAACCGACCGAACTTCCCACGGGAGCAACGCAGTCATGACCTCCACCCCGTCCGCCCGGCAGCTGCCGCTCTCCGCCGCCCAGCGCGAGATGTGGTACGGGCAGCAGGCCGACCCGGGCAATCCCGTCTTCACCATGGGCGACTTCCTGGAGCTGCGCGGCCCCCTGGACACCGACCGGTTCACGGCCGCGTGGCAGGGGGTGGTGCGGGAGGCCGGGACCCTGCGCGCCCTGTTCACCGAGCGCGACGGCGAGCCGTTCCAGGAGCTCGCCGACCCCGACGCCTTCCCCGTCGAATCGCTCGACCTGTCGGGGGAGCCCGAACCGCGCGCCGCCGCCGAGGCGTTCATGCGCGAGGACCTGCTGGTACCGCCGGACCTGACCGCGGGCACCCTGCGGTCGGTGCTGCTCCGGCTCGGCCCGGACCACCTGCTGTTCTACATCCGGGTCAACCACATCCTGGTCGACGGGTTCAGCCGCGTCCTGATCTACGACCGGCTCGCCGCGCTGTACGCGGACCCGGAGGCGGAGGGCGCGTTCCCCGACCCGGCCACGCTCGCCGCCGACGAGGCCGCGTACGAGGAGACGCCGAAGTACGCGAAGGAGCGGGCGTTCTGGCGGGCCCGCTTCACGGAGCAGCCGGAGCCGGTGAGCCTCTCGCCGCGCCCCGGCGGCCCCGCCCGCAGCTCGCTGCGGTGCGAGGCCGTGCTGCCCGCCGCCGCCGTCGAGCGGCTGCGGGCGCTGGCCTGGGACACCCGGGTCACCTGGCAGACGCTGCTGATCGCGGCGACCGGCGCCTACGTGCAGCGGGCGGCCGGCGTCGACCGGGCGCTGCTGACCCTCGCGGTGCCGGCCCGTGCCACGGCGGCCGCCCGCGCGGTGCCCGGCATGCGCGCCAACTTCGTGCCGCACCCGGTGCGGGTGGCGCGCGGCCGGACGGTCGCGGACTTCCTGCGGGACGGCGCGGCCGAACTGCGCGCCACGCTGCGGCACCAGAACCACCGGGGCGACCGGATCCGCCGCGACCTCGGCTTCACCGGGGACGCGGGCCGCTCGCTCGGGCCGACCGTCAACGTCCTGGAGTCGGGCTTCGACTACGCCTTCGGCGCCTGCACGGGCCTGCTGCACAACCTGTCGACCGGCCCGGTCGAGGACATGCAGATCATCTACCTCGACGCCGCCGAGGACGGGTACGCGGTCCGGCTGGACGCCAACCCCTCGCGCTACACGCAGGAGGAGCTGGAGCTGCACCAGCGCCGCCTGTTCGGCTGGCTGGAGCGGCTCTCCGAGGCGGGCCCGGACGCGGTCGTCGACCGGATCGACGTGCTGCTGCCGGAGGAGTCGGCCGCGGTCCGCGCCGGCTGGGGCGCCACCACGGTGGACGAGGCGTACGCGGGAGTGGTGGAACGTGTCCGTGCCCTGGCTCTCGACGAGCCCGAGAAGACTGCGGTCCAGGATCCGCAGGGCGCTGTTTCGTACCGTGAGCTGGTCGCCCTCGCCTCGGCGGTGAGCCGTCGGCTGACCGCCGCCGGGGTCCGCCCCGGCGCGCGGGTGGCGATGCTCTGCGAGCCCGGCGTCCCCTTCGTCGCGGGCATTCTGGGTGTCCTCGGCGCCGGTGCCGCCTGGGTCCCGCTGGACCTGCGCGCGCCGCTGGCCCGTACCGCCGCCCTCCTCGACGACGCCCGCGCGGACGTGCTCTACACCGGGCCCGGCCTGGACGGGACGGCCGCCGAGCTGCTCGCCGCCGCCTCCGGCGCCCCGGCCGTGGTGGCCTGGGACGGGGCCTCCGACACCGAGCTCGCCGCGCCGCTCGGGGCCGCCGACGACCTGGCGTACGTCATCTTCACCTCGGGCTCCACCGGCCGACCCAAGGGCGCGATGGTGCACCGGGCGGGCATGGTCAACCACCTGTTCGCGAAGGTCGACGACCTGGAGCTCACGGCCGGCGACGTGGTCGTGCACAACGCCCCCGTCACCTTCGACATCTCGGTCTGGCAGATGCTCTCCCCGCTGGTCACCGGCGGCCGCCTGGTCGTCGTGGACCGCGACACGGCCGCCGACCCGCAGGAACTCTTCGGGCGCGTCGCCGCCGACGGCGTCACCGTCCTGGAGGTCGTGCCGTCGCTGCTGCGCGCCGCCGTCGACGCGTGGGAGGCGGGCACCCCCCGGCCCTCCCTGGACGGGCTGCGCGCCCTGATGGTCACCGGCGAGACGCTCCCCGCCGACCTCGCGGCCGCCTGGGGCGCGCTCGAACCGGGCATCCCGCTGTTCAACGCCTACGGGCCGACCGAGTGCTCCGACGACGTCACGCACGCCGTCATCCGCGCGGGCGACGCCATCGGCGCCCGCGCGCCGATCGGCCACCCGGTCCGCAACACCCGCCTGTACGTCCTCGACGCCGCGCTCCAGCCGGTGCCGCCCGGCACCCCCGGCGAGCTGTACGTCGCGGGCACCGGTGTCGGCCGGGGCTACCTGGACGACCCGGCGAAGACCGCCGTCACCTTCACCGCCGACCCGTACGCCGCCGAGCCGGGCTCCCGGATGTACCGGACCGGCGACCGGGTCCGCCAACGGCCCGACGGACAGCTGGAGTTCCTGGAGCGCACCGACCACCAGGTCAAGATCCGCGGCCACCGCATCGAACTCGGCGAGGTCGAGACCGCCCTGCGCCGCCTGCCCGGCGTCACCGACGCCGCCGCCGCCGTCCACCACGGACGCCTCGTCGGCTACCTCGTCGGCACCGCCGACGAGCCGAAGGCGGCGCTCTCCGCCGCCCTCCCCGGCTACATGGTGCCCAGCGCCTTCGTCGCGCTGGACGCGCTGCCGCTCACCCCGAACGGCAAGGTCGACCGCAAGGCGCTGCCCTCGCCCGACCCGTCGGCGCACACCACGGGGCTCGTCCCGGCGCGCACCCCGCGCGAGCGGGCGCTGTGCGAGATCTTCGCGGAGGTCCTCGGGCTGCCGGCCGTCGGTGTCGACGACGACTTCTTCGACCTCGGCGGGCACTCGCTGCTCGCCACCCGGGCCGCGTCCCGGATCCGGGCCCGGCTCGGCACCGAGGTCCCGATCCGCACCCTCTTCCAGGCCCCGACCGTCGCCGAACTGGCCGCCGCGCTCGACGCGTCGGACGCCCCGGTGCGGCCCGCCCTGACCGCCGCCGAGCGCCCGGAGGAGCTGCCGCTCTCCCCCGCGCAGCAGCGGCTGTGGTTCCTGAACCACCTGGAGCAGGGGTCCGCCACCTACCACCTGCCGTTCGCGGTGCGGCTGACCGGCGCCCTGGACACCGCCGCCCTGGGGGCCGCGCTGGACGACGTCGTGGCCCGCCACGAGAGCCTGCGCACCGTCTTCCCCGAGAACGGCGGCCGGCCGCGCCAGCGGATCCTGCCGGTGGACGCGGCGCACGTCGCCCTGCCCGTCACCGCGACGGCGCCCGGGGAGCTGGCCGGGGCGCTGGCCGCCTCGGCGTCCCGGGGCTTCGACCTGGCGGGCGGACTCCCGCTGCGCGCCGAGCTGTTCCGGCTCGCCGCCGACGAGCACGTCCTGCTCGTCGTGCTCCACCACATCGCCTCCGACGGCTGGTCCGTCGCCCCGCTCGCCCGCGACCTCGCCGAGGCGTACGGGCTGCGGCGGGCGGGCCTGGCCCCCGCGTGGGAGCCGCTGCCGGTCCAGTACGCCGACTACACGCTGTGGCAGCGCGGCCTCCTCGACGCGGTCGCGGACGAGCAGCTCGCCCACTGGAAGAAGGCGCTGGCCGGTCTCCCGGAGGAGCTGGAGCTGCCGGCCGACCGGCCGCGGCCCGCCGTGCCCAGCCACCGGGGCGGCACCGTCTCCTTCGAGGTCGGCGGCGCGGCGCACGCGGCGGTCGCCGCGCTGGCCCGCGCGCAGGGCGCGAGCGCCTTCATGGTGCTCCAGGCCGCGCTCGCCACGCTGCTGTCGAGCCTCGGCGCGGGCGACGACGTGCCGCTCGGGACGCCCGTCGCGGGCCGCACCGACCCGGCCCTCGACGAGCTGGTCGGCTTCTTCGTCAACACCCTGGTGCTGCGCACCGACCTGTCCGGCGACCCGACCTTCCGCGAGCTGGTGGACCGGGTCCGCGCGGCCGACCTGGCGGCCTACGCCCACCAGGACCTGCCGTTCGAGACGCTGGTCGACGCGGTCGCGCCGAGCCGGTCGCTGTCCCGGCAGCCGCTGTTCCAGACCATGCTGGTGCTCCAGAACAACGCCTCCGCCGACCTCGTCCTGCCCGGCCTGGCCGTCGAGACCGTCCCGGTCCGCACCGGCACCGCCAAGCTGGACCTGGCCTTCGAACTGACCGAGCGGCACGGCCCGGACGGCGCGCCCGCCGGGATCGACGCCGTCCTGGAGTACAGCTCCGACCTGTTCGACGAGGCGACCGCCCGGTCCCTGGCGGACCGCTTCGCCCACCTCGTCGGCGTCCTCACCCGCGCCCCCGACGCCGCGCTGGGCACGGTCGACGCCCTGCTGCCCGCCGAGCGCGAGCGGATCCTAGGCGCGTGGGCCGGCCCCGTCCAGGACGTCGAGGTGGCGCCGGTGCACGAGCTGTACGCGGCCCGTGCCGCCGCCCAGCCCGGCCACCCGGCCCTGGAGTTCGGCGCGGAGGTGGTCTCGTACGCCGAGCTGGACGCGCGCGCGAACCGGCTCGCCCACGAGCTGGCCGCCCGGGGCACCGGGCCCGGCGACCTGGTGGCGCTGCTGCTGCCGCGCTCGCCGGAGATGGTCGTCGCGCTGCTCGCCGTCCTCAAGGCGGGCGCCGCCTACCTGCCGATCGACGCCGCCTATCCCCGGGACCGCATCGCCTACATGCTGGGCGACGCGCGGCCGGCGCTCGCCCTGACGACGGCCGCCGAGTCCGCCGGTCTGGACGGCACGGACGTGCCCCGGCTGCTGCTCGACGACCCGGAGGTGCGGGCGGCCGTCGCCGCCCGCCCCGGCCGGGCCCTCGCCGACGCCGACCGGACCCGGCCGCTGACCGTCCGCGACGCCGCGTACGTCATCTACACCTCGGGCTCCACCGGGCGTCCCAAGGGCGTCGTCGTGGAGCACCGCACGGTCGCCGTGATGGTCGCCGACCAGGGCCCCCGCATGAACATCGGCCCGGACACCCGCTGGCTCCAGTTCGCCTCGTACAGCTTCGACGCGGCGACCTGGGAGCTGTCCATCGGGCTCCTGTCGGGCGCCACGATGATCCTGTCGAGCGCCGAGGACCGCGGTCCGGGCGGGCCGCTCGCCGAGCTGGTGGAGCGCACCGGCACCACCATGGTGTGCCTGCCGCCCACCGTCCTGTCCGCGTGGCCGGCCGACCGGCCGATGCCCGCGGGCGTGCAGCTGGTCGTGGCGGGCGAGGCGTGCCCGCCGGAGCTGGTCGAGCGGTTCTCGCGCGGCCGGGTGATGCTCAACGCCTACGGGCCGACCGAGGCCACCGTCTGCGCCTCCATCAGCGCGCCGCTCTCCGGCGCGGTGAAGCCGCCGATCGGCTTCCCGCTGCACAACACCCGCCTGTACGTGCTCGACGGGCGGCTGCGCCCGGTGCCGCCCGGCGTGACCGGCGAGCTGTACATCGGCGGCGACCAGCTGGCCCGCGGCTACCTGCGGCGCCCGGAGCTGACCGCGACCCGCTTCCTCGCCGACCCGTACGCCACCGCGCCCGGCGGCCGGATGTACCGCTCCGGCGACCTGGTGCGGTGGAACGCCGACGGCAGCCTCGACTACGTGGGGCGCGCCGACGACCAGGTGAAGCTGCGCGGCTTCCGCATCGAGCCCGGCGAGATCGAGGGCGCGCTGCTGACCCGGGGCGACCTCGCGGCCGCCGCGGTCGTGGTCCGCGAGGACCGGCCCGGCGACAAGCGGCTCGTCGCCTACGTCGTCGCCGCCGACGGCCCCGTGGACGTGCGGGAGGTGCGGTCCCGGCTGGCCGGGGCCCTGCCCGAGCACATGGTGCCGAGCGCCGTCGTCGCCCTCGACGCGCTGCCGCTGACCGGGAACGGCAAGCTGGACCGCCGCGCCCTGCCCGCGCCCGACCACAGCCGGGCCGCCGAGGGGCTCGCCCCGGCGAACGAGCGGGAGGAGGTGCTCTGCCGGGCCTTCGCGGAGGTCCTCGGCCTGGAGTCGGCCGGTGCCGACGCCGGCTTCTTCGACCTCGGCGGCGACAGCATCAGCTCCATCCAGCTCGTCGGCAGGGCCCGCGAGGCCGGCCTGGAGATCACCGCGCAGGACGTCTTCGTGCACCGCACCCCGCAGGGCCTGGCGCTCGCCGCGCGGGAGGCGGGGCGGACCGGGACCGTCGGGGCCGGCGACGGCACCGGGCCGGTGCCGGCCACGCCGATCACCGCCTGGTTCGACGCGATCGACGGCCCGACCGACGGCTTCCACCAGGCCGCCGTCGTGCAGACGCCCGCGGGCGCCGCGTACGAGCGGATCGAGGCCGCCCTCCAGGCGGTCCTCGACCACCACGACGCGCTGCGCCGGCACGGCGACACGATCCTGGAGGTCGGGGCGGTCCTCGCCGGGGACGTGCTGCGCCGGGTCGGCGCCGGGGACGGCGACCTCGCCGCCCTGGTCCGGGCGGAGGCCGCGGCGTCCCGTGCCGCGCTGTCGCCCGCCCGGGGCGCCGTGGTCCGCGCGGTGTGGCTCGACGCCGGTCCCGGCCGGCCCGGCCGGCTGCTGCTGACCCTGCACCACCTGGTGGTGGACGGCGTCTCCTGGCGGATCCTGCTGCCCGACCTGGCCCAGGCGTACGAGCGGCCCGAGCGGCCCCTCGCCCCGGTGGGCACCTCCTTCCGGCAGTGGGCGCTGCTGCTGCGCGAGGAGGCCGCGCGCCCGGAGCGCCGGGCCGAACTGCCGCTGTGGCGCGAGGTCGTGGACGGCGGCGACCCGCCGATCGGCTCCCGGCCGCTGGACCCGGCCGAGGACACCGCGGCGACCGCCCGCACGCTGCGGCTGGAACTGCCCGCCGCGTACACGGCGGAGCTGCTCACCACCGTCCCGGCCGTCTTCCACGCCGAGATCAACGACGTGCTGCTGACCGCCCTCGCGCTCGGCGTCGCCGACTGGCGGCGCGGGCGCGGCGAGCCGCAGGACGTGCTCGTCGACCTGGAGGGGCACGGCCGGGAGGAGGTCGTGCCGGGCGTGGACCTGTCCCGCACGGTGGGCTGGTTCACCAGCACGCACCCGGTCCGCCTCGACGTGGGCCTGTGCGACTGGGACGAGGTGTGGGCCGGCGGGCCGGCGCTCGGCCAGGCGCTGAAGGAGGTCAAGGAGCAGCTGCGGCGGATCCCGGACCACGGGATCGGGCACGGCCTGCTGGGCCGTCTCGGCACCGGCGGCGAGACGGAGCTGGGCGCCCTCCCGGCGCCGCAGCTGGGCTTCAACTACCTGGGCCGGATGGCCCTTTCGGAGCCGGGCGACTGGCAGGTCGCGGCGGAGTCGCTGGACGTGGCGGCCGGCACCGACGCGGGGATGCCGCTGCCGCACGCGCTGGGTGTCAACGCGCGCACCGAGGACCGCCCGGACGGCCCCTGCCTGGTCGCCGAGTGGGCGTGGGCGGGGCGGACGGTCGCCGACGCCGACGCCGAGGCGGTCGCACACGGCTGGTTCCGGGCGCTGAAGGCGCTCGTGGGGCACGCCGCACGGCCCGACGCCGGGGGCTTCACGCCCTCGGACCTGGGGCTCGTCGAGGGGCTCGGCCAGGACGAGATCGACGAGTTCGAGAACGAGTTCGCAGACGAGTGGGGGGACGAAGGATGAGCACGACCGGACAGGGGAAGGGCCCCGGGGCGCCGCGCGGTGCGGGCGGGCTGAGCGACGTGCTGCCGCTCACCCCGCTCCAGGAGGGCCTGCTCTTCCACGCCGTGTACGACCGGCGGGAGCTCGACGTGTACGCGGTGCAGCTCGTCCTGGACCTGGAGGGGCCGCTCGACCGGGGCGCGCTGAAGGCCGCCGCGGCCGGCGTGCTGGCCCGGCACCCGAACCTGCGGGCGGGCTTCCGCTACCGCAAGAACGGGCAGCCGGTGCAGCTGATACCCCGGGCGGTGCCGGTGCCCTGGCGGGAGGTGGACGGGCCGGACGACCTGGAGGCGCTGACCGACCGGGACCGCACCGAGCCGTTCGACGTGGGCCGGCCGCCGCTGATCCGCTTCACCCTCGTCGGCACCGGCGCGGACCGCCACCGGCTCCTCGTCACCTGCCACCACATCCTGCTCGACGGCTGGTCGATGCCGCTGCTGCTGTCCGAGCTGTTCACCGCGTACGCGGCGGGCGGCGACGCCTCCGGGCTGCCCGCCGTCACCGCGTACAAGAGCTATCTGTCCTGGCTGGACCGGCAGGACGAGGAGGCCGCCGCCACGGCGTACGGGGAGCTGCTCGGCGGCCTGGAGGAGCCCACCCGGCTCGTCCCGGCGCCGCCCGGCCGCGCCCCCGTGCTGCCCGCACAGCACGTCGCCCGGCTCGACGCGGCGGCCACCGCCCGGCTGATGGAGTGGGCCAGGACCCGGGGCGTCACCCTGTCCAGCGTCCTCCAGGGCGTGTGGGCGGTCGTCCTCGGCGCCCTGACCGGCCGGGACGACGTGGTGTTCGGCACCACGGCCTCGGGCCGGCCGCCGGAGCTGCCGGGCGTCGAGTCGATGATCGGCCTCTTCATCAACACGCTGCCGGTGCGGCTGCGGACCTCCGCCGGGCAGACCCTCGCCGAGGTGGTGGCGGCGGCGCAGGAGCAGCACACGGCGCTGCTGCCGCACCAGCACCTGGGGCTGTCCCGGATCCAGCGGGACGCGGGCCACGGCGAGCTGTTCGACACCGTCATGATCTTCGAGAACTATCCGCTGGACCCGGACGCCCTGCGCGGGGCCGTCCCCGGGCTGACGGTGACGGGCGTACGGGGCCGCGACGCGACGCACTACCCGCTGTCGCTGCTGGTGCTGCCCGGCGAGGAGCTGACGCTGCGGCTGGACCACGCGCCCGACCTGGTCACGGCGGCGGAGGCCGCCGCGCTGTCCGGGCGGGTCCTGCGGCTGCTCGCCGCGCTCCCCGACACGGCCGACCTGCCGCTGTCCCGGCTGGAGCTGCTCGGCGAGGAGGAGCGCGCCGCGCTGCTCTCCGGGCACAACGACACCGCCCGCGCCCACCCCCGGCACGCCCTGCGGGCGCAGCTCGCGGAGCGGGCCGCTGCCGCGCCGCAGGCGCCCGCACTGCGCTGCGGCGCCGAGCGGCTGGACTACGCGGAGCTGCACGCCCGCGCCGACCGGCTCGCCCACGAGCTGGCGGCGCGCGGCGCGGGTCCCGGCGCCCTGGTGGCGCTCGCGCTGCCGCGCTCGGCGGACCTGGTCGTCGCGGTCCTCGCGGTCGTCAAGGCGGGCGCCGGCTACCTGCCGCTCGACCCCGACTACCCGGCCGACCGCATCGGCTACATGCTGGACGACGCGGCGCCCGCCCTGGTGGTCACCACCACCGGCGTCGCCGCCGCGCTGCCGGCCGTCACCGCCCGCCCGCACCTGATCCTGGACACGGCGGCGGAGCTCCTCGCGCGGCACCCGGCGGGCCCGGCCGGCACCCCCGACCCGGACCCGCTGGACACCGCGTACACGATCTACACCTCGGGCTCCACCGGCCGTCCCAAGGGCGTGGTGGTGCCGCAGGACGCGCTGATCAACCTGGTGCACGACATGGGCGAGCGGTTCGGCGTGGGCCCCGGCGACCGCTTCCTGTCGGTCACCACCTTCGGCTTCGACATCTCCAACCTGGAGATCTTCGTGCCGCTGCTGACCGGCGCCGAGCTGGTCCTCGCCGAGCGCGACACGGTGCGCGACCCGGCCGCGCTCGCCGCCCTGGTGACGGGCAGCGGGGCGACCGTCATGCAGGCCACGCCGACGCTGTGGCACGCGCTGGTCACCGAGCACCCGGAGAGCCTGGCGGGGCTGCGGGTCCTGATCGGCGGCGAGGCCGTCGGCGAGCCGCTCGCCGACGCGCTGCGCGCCGCCGCCCGCGAGGTCACCAACGTCTACGGGCCGACCGAGACGACGATCTGGTCGACCGCGGCGGTCCTGGACGGCGAGCGCGGCGGCGTCCCGCCGATCGGCCGGCCGATCGCCAACACGCGGGTGTACGTGCTCGACGACGCGCTGCGGGCCGCTCCCTCCGGGGCGGTCGGCGAGCTGTACATCGCGGGCGACGGCGTGGCGCGCGGCTACCACGACCGCCCCGCGCTGACCGCGACCCGCTTCGTGCCGGACCCGTTCGGTCCGCCCGGTGCCCGGATGTACCGGACGGGCGACGTGGTGCGCTGGGGCGCGGACGGGCAGATCGAGTACATCGGGCGGGCCGACCACCAGGTGAAGATCCGGGGCTTCCGGATCGAGCTCGGCGAGATCGAGTCCGCGCTGGCGGCCCACCCCGAGGTGTCGCAGGCGACGGTCGTCGCCCGGGAGGACCTGCCGGGCGGCACCCAGCTGGTGGCGTACACGGTCGGCACCGCCGCCCCCGCCGCGCTCCGCGCCCACCTGGCCGAGGGCCTGCCGGCGCACATGGTGCCCGCCCTGTACGTGGCGATGGAGGCGCTGCCGCTGACCGCGAACGGCAAGGTCGACCGCAAGCTGCTGCCGGTGCCCGCGCAGGGAGTGCGGGCCGCGGCCCGGACGCCGCGCACCCCGCAGGAGCAGTTGCTGTGCGAGGTGTTCGGCGAGGTGCTCGGCCTGCCGGCGCCGGCCGGTCCGGACGACTCGTTCTTCGACCTCGGCGGGCACTCGCTGCTCGCGACCCGGCTGACCGGCCGGATCAGGACGGCGCTCGGCGCCGACCTGCCGGTCCGGGCGGTCTTCGACGCGCCGACCCCGGCGGGCCTCGCGGCCCGGGTCGCGGACGCCGGGGAGGCCCGGCCCGCTCCGGCGCCGGCCGTGCGCCCGGAGGTGCTGCCGCTCTCCCCCGCCCAGCGGCGGCTGTGGTTCCTGGGCCAGCTGGAGGCGGACAACCCGGCGTACAACATCCCGGTCGCGGTCCGGCTGACGGGGCCGCTCGACGTGGCGGCGCTGCGGGCGGCGGTGCGGGACGTGGTGGGGCGCCACGAGGCGCTGCGCACCCGCTTCCCGGACACCGACGGGCGGCCCCGGCAGGAGGTCGTGGACGCGGACGCGGTCCCGGTCGAGCTGGCGGTCTCCCCGCTGGACGAGGCGGCGGTGCGCGCGGCCGCCCGGCGCGGCTTCGACCTGGCGGCCGAACTGCCGCTGCGGGCCGAGCTGTTCCGCGGCTCGGACGAGGAGCACGTACTGCTGCTCGTGGTGCACCACATCGCGGCGGACGGCTGGTCGGTGGGGCCGCTGGGCGCGGACCTGGCGGCGGCCTACGCGGCGCGCCGCGCGGGCGGCGCGCCGGTGTGGACGCCGCTGCCGGTGCAGTACGCGGACTACACGCTGTGGCAGCGCGAGCTGCTGGAGGCGGTCTCGGAGGAGCAGCTGGCCTACTGGCGCCGGGCGCTGGACGGGCTGCCGGACGAGCTGGAGCTGCCGGCCGACCGGCCGCGGCCCGCCGTGCCGACGTACCGGGGCGGCGAGGTGGCGTTCCGGATCGACGGGGCGCTGCACGCGGCGGTCGGGGAGCTGGCCCGGGAGCAGGGCGTGAGCACGTTCATGGTGCTCCAGGCGGCGCTGGCCGCGCTGCTGTCGAAGCTGGGCGCGGGCGACGACGTGCCGCTGGGCTCGCCGGTCGCGGGGCGCGTCGATCCGGTCCTGGACGAGCTGGTCGGCCTGTTCGTGAACACGCTGGTGCTGCGGACGGACCTGTCGGGCGATCCGACGTTCCGGGAGCTGCTGGACCGGGTGCGGGCCGCCGACCTGGCGGCGTACGCGCACCAGGACCTGCCGTTCGAGGCGCTGGTGGACGCGCTGGCGCCGAGCCGGTCGCTGTCCCGGCACCCGCTGTTCCAGACGATGCTGACGCTGCACAACACGCCGGACACGGCGGTGCGGCTGGCGGGGCTGGAGTCGGAGCCGCTGCTGATCGGCACCGGGACCGCCAAGGCGGACCTGGCGTTCGAGCTGTTCGAGCGGCGTACGGAGGACGGGGCTGCGGCCGGGATCGACGCGGTCCTGGAGTACAGCGCCGACCTGTTCGACGAGGGGACCGCGCGGTCGTTCGCCGAGCGGCTGGCGCACCTGCTGGGCGCGTTCGTGGCGGCGCCGGACCGTCCGGTGCGGTCGGTCGGGGTGCTGCTGCCGGCCGAGTCGGCGGCGGTGCGGGCGGCGTGGGCGGCGACGGCGGTCGAGGAGGCGTACACCGGGGTCGTGGAGCGGGTGCGGGCGCACGCCGCCGCGCGCCCGGACCGGATCGCGGTGCAGGACCCCGGGGGCGGCGTCTCGTACGCCGAACTGGTCGCGCTGGCCTCGGCGGTGAGCCGTCGGCTGACCGCCGCCGGGGTCCGCCCCGGCGCGCGGGTGGCGATGCTCTGCGAGCCGGGCGTTCCCTTCGTGGCGGGCGTCCTGGGCGTCCTCGGCGCCGGTGCCGCCTGGGTCCCGCTGGACCTGCGCGCGCCGCTGGCCCGTACCGCCGCCCTCCTCGACGACGCGCGGCCCGAGGCCCTGTACGTGGGGCCCGGACTGGGCGGGACGGCCGCCGAGCTGCTCGGGGCCGCGTCGGGCTCGCCGGTGGTGGTCGCCTGGAACGGGGCCTCCGACACCGAACTCGCCGCGCCGCTCGGAGCCGCCGACGACCTGGCGTACGTCATCTTCACCTCGGGTTCCACCGGCCGCCCCAAGGGCGCGATGGTGCACCGGGCGGGCATGGTCAACCACCTCCTGGCGAAGGTCGACGACCTCGGCCTGACCTCGGACGACGTGGTCGTGCACAACGCCCCCGTCACCTTCGACATCTCGGTGTGGCAGATGCTCTCCCCGCTGGTCACCGGCGGCCGCCTGGTCGTCGTCGACCGCGACACCGCCGCCGACCCGCAGGAGCTCTTCGGCCGGATCGCCGCCGATGGCGTCACGATCCTGGAGGTCGTGCCCTCGCTGCTGCGCGCCGCCGTCGACTCCTGGCGAAGCGGCCTCGACCGGCCCGAACTCGCCCCGCTCACGCACCTGATGGTGACGGGCGAGACGCTCCCCGCCGACCTGGCGCGGGAGTGGCTGGAGCTGGCGCCGCACATCCCGCTGGTCAACGCCTACGGGCCGACCGAGTGCTCCGACGACGTCACGCACGCCGTCATCACGCCCGGGACCCCGCTCGGCAGCCGCGCCCCGATCGGGCGCGCCGTCCGCAACACCCGGCTGTACGTCCTCGACGGGGAGCTGCGGCCGGTGCCGCCCGGCAGCGCCGGCGAGCTGTACGTCGCGGGCACCGGCGTCGGCCGGGGCTACCTGGACGACCCGGCGAAGACCGCCGTCACCTTCACCGCCGACCCGTACGCCGTCGAGCCGGGCACCCGCATGTACCGGACCGGCGACCGGGTCCGCCAGCGGCCCGACGGACAGCTGGAGTTCCTGGAGCGCACCGACCACCAGGTCAAGATCCGCGGCCACCGCATCGAACTCGGCGAGGTCGAAAGCGCTCTGCGGCGCCTGCCCGGCATCACCGACGCCGCCGCCGCCGTCCACCACGGACGCCTCGTCGGCTACCTCGTCGGCACCGCCGAGGACGCGCGGACGGCGCTCGGCGCGATCCTGCCCGACTACATGGTGCCGAGCGCGCTCCTCACCCTGGACGCGCTGCCGCTCACCCCGAACGGCAAGGTCGACCGCAAGGCGCTGCCCGCCCCCGACCCGTCGGCGCACGCCGCGGGCCCGGCGCGGGAGCCGGGCACGGCGACCGAGCGCACCCTGGCGGAGGTCTTCGCGGCCGTGCTCGGGCTGCCCTCGGTCGGCGTCGACGACAGCTTCTTCGACCTGGGCGGCGACAGCATCCGCTCCATCGAGGTCGTGGCCGGGGCCCGGCGGTCCGGGCTGCGGGTCACCGCCGCCGACGTCTTCACCCACAAGACGGTGGCCGCGCTGGCCGCGGCCGTCGGCGAGGCCGAGCCGGTCGAGACCGTCGGCACGGACGACGGCGTGGGCGCGTTCGCGCCCACCCCGGTGATGCTGCGGTTCCTCGAAGCCGGCGGCCCCGTCGACGGGTTCAACCAGTCGGTCGTCCTCACCACGCCCGCCGGACTGGACCCGGAGCGGCTCGTCTCGGCGCTCCAGCGGGTCGTCGACCACCACGACGCGCTGCGGCTGCGGCTGACCGGCCGGGGCCCCGCCGACTGGCGGCTCGTGGTCGGCGAGCCGGGCTCCGTCCCGGTCGCCCCGCTGGTGGCCCGCGTCGACGCCTCGCACCGCGCGTACGAGGACGAGGCACTGCTGCGGCGGGCGGTCGCCGCCCAGTCGGAGGCGGCCCGCGACCGGCTCGCCCCGCGCGAGGGGAGCGTCCTCCAGGCGGTGTGGATCGACCGGGGGGCCGACCGTCCCGGCCGGCTCGTCCTGATGCTGCACCACCTGGTGGTGGACGGCGTCTCCTGGCGGGTGCTGCTGCCCGACCTGCTCGCCGCCTACGAGCGGCCCGACGCGGCGCTCGACCCGGTCGGCACCTCGCTGCGCCACTGGGCCGGCCTGCTGCGCGCGCAGACGGAGGCCCGTACCGGCGAACTCCCCTACTGGAGCAGGCTGCTGGACCGCGAGGAGCGGCCGGTCGGGTCGCGGGCGCTGGACCCGGCCCGGGACACGTACGCCACCGCCCGCACCCTGCGGCTGACCCTGCCCGCCGAGCACACCGGCCCGCTCCTGGAGCACGGCCCCGCCGCCTTCCAGGCGGAGGTCCACGACGTGCTGCTGGCCGGTCTCGGCCTCGCGGTCGCCGAGTGGCGCGGCCGGAGCCTGCTGGTCGAGGTCGAGTCGCACGGCCGCGAGCAGCTGCACGAGGGCGTCGACCTGTCCCGGACGGCCGGCTGGTTCACCAGCACCCACCCGGTGCTGCTGCGGGCCGCCCCGCTCGGCGCCGAGCAGGCCGTCAAGGAGATGCGCGAGCAGCTCTCGGCCCTCGCCGACCACGGTCTGGGCCACGGCGTCCTGCGCCACCTGGGCGACGGTACGTCCCCGCTGCCCGCGGTCGACCCGCAGCTCGGCTTCAACTACCTGGGCCGGTTCGCCGCGGTGGAGTCCTACGACGGCGGCTGGGCGGCCGCCCCCGAGGCCCGGGAGGGCTTCGCGGCGACGTCCGGCGGGATGCCGCTGGGCCACACCGCCGAGGTGGACGCCCTGGTCGAGGACGGGCCCGACGGGCCGGTCCTGGTGGCCACCTGGACGTGGGCGGGGCAGCTGCTCGAACCGGACGACGCCGGGGTCCTGGCCGAGGGCTGGTTCCGGGCGCTGCGCGCGCTGGCCGAGCGGGCCGGCGAACTCGCCGCGACCCGGCCGGCCGACGGCGCGGCCGGGCGGCGGCCCGCGCTGCTCACCGAGGCGTTCGAGACGCTGCTGCCCATCCGGCCGGACGGCGGCCGCGAGCCGCTGTTCTTCCTGCACGGCGGCGTGGGCCTCAGCTGGCCCTATCTGGGGCTCGCCGAGCACCTGGCGAAGGAATTCCCGGTCTACGGCTTCCAGGCGTCCGGAATCATTTCGGAAGCACCGCTTCCGGCCAGCATCCCGGACATGGCGGAAGAATATGTCCGCAGAATTCTGGAAATTCAGCCCAGCGGGCCTTATCATCTTCTCGGCTGGTCCTTCGGCGGACTCCTCGCCCACGCGGCGGCCACCCGCCTCGAAGGACTCGGGCACCGGGTCGCGCTCCTCGTGAACCTCGACAGCTACCCGGTCCCGGAGCCCGACGGCATCCCGGACGACCGGGCGCTGCTCGCCAAGATCCTGGAGTACTGCGGCTACGACGCGGCGGCCTTCGCCGGCGGCGAGCCCACCCTCTCCGAGGTCCTGGAGCTGTTCCGGCGGGACGCCAACCCGCTGGCCGGACTGGACGAGCCGCAGCTCGCCCGGCTGCTGCGGATCGTGCGCAACCACGCGGTGCTCAGCGCCGAGTTCGCGCCGGACCGCTTCGGCGGGGACGTCCTCTTCCTGTCGGCCACCGAGGGCACCACCCCGGACTCCCCGACGGTCGCCGTGTGGGAGCCGCACATCGGCGGCCGGATCACCCACCACCGCATCGCCTCCGACCACGACGGAATGATGCGGCCCGCGCCGCAGCGGGAGATCGGCCGGATCATCGCCGCCCACCTCGACACCCTGCGCTGACCCCTCCTCCCGGGGGAATCCGCCGGAATTCCGGCGGATTCCCCCGGCCTCCCCGAAAAAGCAGACCGCGGAATCCCGAAAGGGCCGGACCGCGGAATCCCGGACGTACGGAACGCAAGGAAGAGAAACCATGAAGAACAACCCGTTCGACGACGACAGCGGCACCTTCCTGGTCCTGGTCAACGACGAGGGGCAGCACTGCCTCTGGCCCGAGTTCGCCGTCGTGCCGGCCGGCTGGACCACCGTCCTGCCCGCCGGTCCCCGCGAGGCCGCGCTCGCCCACATCGAGCGCACCTGGACCGACATGCGCCCCGCGTCCCTGATCCGCAACGCCGCCTGAGCACCAGGCCACCCCGAACCCGAGAGGCACCCGCCATGACCGCGAACACCGTGGACGTCACGACCGTCCGGGCCATCATCGTCGACATCCTGGAGCTGGAGGACGACGAGCTCACCGCCACCAGCCTGTTCATCGAGGACCACGGCGCCGACTCCCTGGGCGCCATCGAGATCCTCTCCCGCATCGAGAAGGAGCTCGGCGTCGTCATCCCCCAGGAGGACCTCGTCAAGCTGGTCAACCTGGAGGCCGTCCTCGGCGTCCTCGCCACCGCAGAACGGCGCCAGCCGTGAGCGCCGCCCGCCCCGCCGCGCAGCCGCGCCGCGTCGTCCTCACCGGCTGCGGCGCGCTCTCCAGCATCGGCAACGGGGTCGAGGAGTTCACCGAGGGCCTGAAGGCCGGCCGGGTCGGCACCGGGGACATCGGCGTCTTCGACACCACCGGCTTCCCCAGCACCCGCGGCCACCAGGTCCACGGCTTCGACGCCGCCGCCCGGCTCCACCGGATCCGGCCCGAGGACACCGGCCGGGCCACCCAGTTCGCCGCCGCGGCGGCCCGGATGGCGCTCGACGACGCCGGGCTCGACGAGGAGTGGCTGCGGGCCCGGCGCGGCACCGTCGTCATCGGCACCACCGACGGCGAGGTCGGCGAGCTGGACCTGCTCACCGAGTCCGCGCTCTCCCTCGGCCTCGCCGCCTTCACCGGCACGTCGCTGAGCCGCACCGCCACCGGCGGCCTCGCGCTCGGCGTCGTCCGCGAACTCGCCCTGTCCGACGTGGAGTCGTCCACCGTCGCCACCGCCTGCGCCGCCGGGAACTACGCGATCGGCGCCGGCTTCGACGCCATCCGCACCGGCCGCTCCGCCTGGGCCCTCGTCGGCGGCGCCGACGCCCTCAACCGCAAGACCTTCGCGGGCTTCGCCCGGCTCGGCCTCGTCGCCCCCGACGAGTGCCGCCCCTTCGACACCGGCCGGCTGGGCCTGCTCACCGGCGAGGGCGCGGGCCTGCTCCTCCTGGAGTCCGAGGAGTCCGCGCTCGCCCGGGGCGCGGAGATCTACGCCGAGGTGCTCGGCTACGGCGTCAACTGCGACGCCTCGCACCCCACGGCGCCCGAGCGGGACAGCGTCGCCCGCTGCATCCGGCTCGCCCTGGAGAACGCCTCCGTCAAGCCGGAGGAGGTCGACCTGATCTCCGCGCACGGCACCGGCACCCCCACCAACGACGCCACCGAGATCGCGGCCATCCGCGAGGTCTACGGCGACCGGCCGCCGCGCACCGTCGGCGTCAAGGCGATGATCGGGCACACCATGGGCGCCGCCAGCGCCCTCGGCGCCATCGCCTCGGCGCTCGCCATCCGGCACGGTTTCGTCCCGCCGACGGCCAACCACCGGGCCACCGACCCCGACTGCCCGGTCGACGTCGTGCCGAACGCCTCCGTCCCGGCCGACGTGCGGATCGTGCAGAACAACGGCCTGGCGTTCGGCGGCAACAACGCCGTCGTCCTGCTCGGCCGCCACGACAGCCCCCGAGGGGAGTACGCCCGATGAGTACCGCGGTCATCACCGACTGGTCGGCCGTGTCGCCGTACGGCACGGGCCGCGGCCCGCTCGCCGCCGCGCTGCGCGCCCGCACCGCCGCGCCCGAGTCCGCCGGGCCCGAGGAGTGGACCTCGGACCCGGCGGCGACCGCCCGCGTCGTGCCCGGCTTCGAGGTCCGCGACGCGCTGGGCAAGGCCGGCACCCGCGGCATGGACCGGATCACCGGCCTCACCGCGGTGACCGTCCGGGAACTGCTGGGCGGCGCCGGGCCGGTGGGCGAGGACGACGAGCTGGGCACCGGCCTGGTCCTCGGCGTCGCCTCCGGCAGCGTCCAGGGCTTCATGGAGTTCACCAAGGCGTCCTTGGAGGGCGACAGCCCCATCGACGTGCCGCCGTCGAAGACCCCCAACATGGCGATGAACCGGGCCGCCTCGGCGAGCGCGATCCGGCACCGCCTCAAGGGCCCCAACAGCACCGTGGCGGCCGGCCGGCTCGCCGGTCTCGTCGCGCTCGACCAGGCGCGCCGGCTGCTCGCCGACGGGCGCGCCGAGCGGGTCCTCGCCGGCTCCGCCGAGGAGTACTCGGCGACCCGCGCGCACCTGACGCGCGCGGCGCACGGCGCCGGCACCGTGCTGGGCGAGGGCTGTGTGATGGTCCTCCTCGAATCCGCCGGCACCGCGACCGGCACCCCGCTCGCCGAGGTCCTCGCGGTCCACCACCGGGTCGCGCCGGACGGCGACTTCGCCGGGGCGCTCACGGCCGCCGTCGGCGCGGCGCTCGCCGAGGCGGGCACCGGCCCGGCCGACGTCTGGGCGGCCGTGCCCTCCGAGGCCCCCGGCACCGCCGGGGACCAGGAGCGCCGGGTGCACGGGGAGCTGTTCCCGGCGGAGGCCCGGGGCCGGGCGGCGTCCGTGGCGCTGCTCGGCGAGACGGCGGCGGCGACGGGGGCGTACCAGCTCGCGGCGCTCCTGTCGGAGCCCGGCGCGCCGGGCCGGATCGCGCTGGTCACCGCCGTCGACCCGGACGGCCCGGTGGGCTGCGCCGTGCTGCGGCTGCTGACGGACGGAGCGGCCGGATGAGCGGCGGTACGACGGCGGGCCCCCGGTCCGTCGCGCTGATCAGCGGCGGCTCGCGCGGCATCGGCCGGGCGGTGGCCCTGCGCCTCGCCCGGGACGGGCACGACGTCTCGTTCTGCTACCGGGGCGACGAACGGGCCGCCGCCGAGCTGGAGAAGGAGCTCGACGGCCTCGGCGTCCGGGCGCTCGCCCGGCGGGTCGACGTCTCCGACGCCGCGTCCGTGCGGGCGTGGGTGGAGGAGACCGAGGCGGACTTCGGTCCGGTGGCGGTCGCCGTGACCTCGGCCGGCATCACCCGGGACAAGCCGCTGCTGATGATGGCCGACAGCGACTGGCACGACGTGGTGGACACCAACCTCGACGGCGTCTACCACGTCTGCCGGGCCGTGGTCTTCCCGATGATGAAGCGCCGGGCGGGCAGCATCGTCACCGTCGCCTCCGTGTCCGGCCTGTACGGCAACGCCGGGCAGACCAACTACGCGGCGTCCAAGGCGGGCATCATCGCCTTCTCGCGCTCCCTCGCGAAGGAGGTCGGCCGGCGCGGCATCCGGGTCAACGCGGTCGCCCCCGGCCTCATCGACACCGACATGTCCGCCGCCCTCGGCGAGCAGGTCAGGACGCAGGTCGCCGACCGCACCGCGCTGGGGCGGACCGGGCTCGCCCCGGAGGTCGCCGAGGCCGCCGCCTTCCTGGCCTCGGACCGCGCCTCGTACATCACCGGTGCCGTGCTGCCCGTGGACGGCGGGCTGTGACCGCCGGGGCCGCGGGGCCGGAACCGGCACCGCGCCCCGGCGCCCGCGCACCGCTCCGGGACCTCCCCGGATCCTCCCGAGACCTCCCTCCCCTCCCGCAGGAAAGGCCAGTCGCCCCATGAGTCAGTACGTCGTCCTCATCGCCGACGCGCTCAGCCCGCAGGCCGCGGAGCTCCTCGCCCGGAACCCCTCGGTCGAGGTGCGGCACGTCGACGGCACCGACCGGCCGGCGCTGCTGGCCGCGCTGCCCGGCGCCGACGCGGTCCTGGTGCGCTCCGCGACCCGTATCGACGCCGAGGCCCTGGCGGCGGCGCCGCGGCTGAAGGCGGTGGCGCGGGCCGGGGTCGGCCTGGACAACGTGGACGTCGCGGCGGCCACCGCCGCGGGCGTGCTCGTCGCCAACGCCCCCGCCTCCAACGTCGTCAGCGCCGCCGAGCACGCGGTGGCGCTGCTCCTCGCGCTCGCCCGGCAGGTGCCGCGCGCGGACGCCTCGCTCCGGGAGGGGCGGTGGGCGCGCGCGTCGTTCACGGGCGTGGAGCTCGCGGGCAAGACGGTGGGCGTCCTCGGCCTGGGCCGGATCGGTTCGCTGGTGGCGCGCCGGCTGGCCGCGTTCGACATGGAGGTGGTGGCCCACGACCCGTACGCGGACGAGGAGCACGCCCGCTCCCTGGGCGTGCGGCTGACCGGGCTCGACGAGCTGCTCGCGCGGGCCCGCTTCCTCACCGTGCACCTGCCGCTGACCGCCGCCACGAAGGGGCTGATCGGCGCCGACGCGCTGCGCCGGGTCCGCCCGGACCTGCGGATCGTGAACGCGGCGCGCGGCGGGATCGTCGACGAGGAGGCGCTGTACGCGGCGCTGGTGGAGGGCCGGGTCGCGGGCGCCGCCCTCGACGTGTACGAGCGGGAGCCCTGCACGGACTCCCCGCTGTTCGGGCTGGACAACGTCGTCGTCACCCCGCACCTGGGGGCGAGCACCCCGGAGGCGCAGGAGCGGGCCGGCACCCAGGCCGCCGAGTCGGTGCTGCTGGCGCTCGCCGGGCTGCCGGTGCCGGACGCGGTCAACACCCCGCTCCCGGCCGCCGGACGACCGGCCGCCGGACGACCGGCCGTCGCCGAACCGGCGGTGCCGGTCCGATGACGGCCGGGGACGGCGCCGCGCGCGGGGCGGCCTCAGACGTCGGCGGCCGGTGTGCCGGCCGCCGGTCCGGCGTCGCCGCCGGCGCGCGCGGCGCTGCTCCCCAGCCAGCCGCGCTCCATCGCCAGCGCGCCGGCCTGGTAGCGGCTGCGGGCGCCCAGGCGCGCCATCAGGTCGGCCGTGATGCGGCGGCCCGTGCGCACCGAGACGCCCAGCTTGCGGGCGACGACGTCGTCGGTGTGCCCTTCGAAGAGCAGGTCGAGGACGGCCTGTTCCTGCCGGGTGAGCCCGTGCGTCT
Organism: Streptomyces termitum; assembly: GCF_014650175.1. Lineage (GTDB taxonomy): Bacteria > Actinomycetota > Actinomycetes > Streptomycetales > Streptomycetaceae > Streptomyces > Streptomyces termitum. The sequence goes on along the minus strand of NZ_BMUL01000003.1, from coordinate 89,870 downwards.
CCGACGCCGGGACCCTGCTGTTGCCGAGCGGCTCCGCGCGCGCCCAGGTCTGCCGGAAGAGGGAGACCAGGGCGGTGACGACGCCGGCGCCGCGCAGGATCAGCACGCCGCGGGCGGCGGCCTCCGGGTCGATGGGCACGATGGCGGCCCGCCGGTCGAAGATGATCATGCGGGGCGGGAGCTGGGGCAGCACCCGCACCTCGCCCCCGATGTCGTACAGCCAGCGCGCGTAGTTGAGGGTGGCCGGGTCGTTGCGCACCGAGTCCAGGTAGACGTAGCGGACCCGCACCCCGCGCTCCACCGCGGCCCGGTCCAGCGGGCGGGCGGCCTCCAGGGCCGCCTCGGTCTGGGCGCCGCCCGGGGCGAAGACCTCGACGCTGCTCTCGGCGCTCTGGGCCAGCCGCTCGATCTGCGAGTTGATGGCGTCGAGGCCGGTGTAGCGGCGGACCTCGTCGGTCTGCGCCTCGCTGTCGTCGTCGTACTCGGTGAGCATCTGCGTGATGGCCAGGCGGGTCGAGGCCACGGCCTGCTGGTGCTGGGCGAGTTCCCGCTCCTGCCGCTGGAGGAGGCTGGCCAGGCCGAACTCCGGGTTGACGAGGCGGACTTTGCCGCGCTCCTCGGAGGAGTCCCGCACCAGGGTGAGTTCGGCCAGCCGGTCGAGCGTGTGCCGGGCGCGCTCGACGGTCCATTCGAGCCCCTCGGCGATCTCCGTCACCCCGGCTCTGGGCCGCTTCAGGAGAATGCGGTACACCGCTTCGGCGTCCGCATCCAGACCCAGTTGTCCCATCGTTCGACTCCCCCCGAAGTTCCCCCGACGACCGCGCGAAGTACCCCGCAGCCGTCTCAACTATCTCAGCCCATTTCGAGTCAGGGCAACCTTACTCAGGGGTACACGGGCCGGTTCACTGGATATTCGCGGAGGCGCAACTCATGTACCTGGTGACGACCACCGTTCCCGTCGGAGCGCTGCCCGGCGAGACCCCCCTGATCGACCGGATCCGCCGTACCGCACGGCCGGAGGATCGGCTGGAACACGTCCATGTGCTCCGGTCCGCGGACGGCGCGACGCACCTGACGCTCTTCCTCGGCCATCCCGACAGCAAAGAGACCGAGCTGGCGGCGGCCCGTCTGGTGGCCCGAGCCCTGCCCCCGGCGGCCGGCACGGCGCTCCGCTGGGCCCCCGCCCGGCCGCTCGTGAGCGCCCTGGAGGAACTCGGCGCCGGGGCCGGAAACCGTCGGCCTGACAGGGAGTTGCCAACACAGGACCCTGACAATCGGTAGTGCTGACGTGACTCGTGAGGAGTGTGAGGATCGGATCACCGAGAGGGGCCACCGCCTCCACCGACAGAGAGAAGCGAGGAGATAAGCCGCATGCGCGCCTTCCCCCACACCACCGTGAATCCGGCCACCCGCAGAATCGCCACCGTGCTCCTGGTCGCCCTCGCGGCCGTCACGGCGGCTCCGCAGGCCATGGCCGCGGAGTCCCCCGCGGGCCGGACGATCTCGGACACGGCGAAGACCATCGGGGACGCCACCAAGGAGACCCGCAAGGCCCTCGTCGACCTGCTCACCCCGCTCGGCCACACCTGGGGCAACTGACCATGACGACGCGGACCGAGCCGACCACCGCCGAGCGGGTCACCGACCTGCGCGCCCGCCTCGACCTCGTCGACGCGGAGATCCGGACCCTGGCGGGCCGCCGCCTCGAACTCTCCCGTGAGATCCAGCGCGTCCGGCAGGCCGCCGGCGGCACCCGTACCGATCTCGCCCGCGAGATGCGCGTCATCTCCCCCTACACGGAGGCGTACGGACGGCAGGGCACGGCCATCGCGATGGCCCTGCTGGAGATCTGCCGCGGCACGTCCCACGCCGCCCGCTAGCCCGCCGCACCGCCGCCGGACCCTCCCCCCGGGTCCGCTCCACCGGACCCTCCCCCGGGTCCAGTCCACCGGACCCCTGCCGGGTCCGACCCGCCGGGCTCTCGCCGGGCCTCCCTCCGGGTCCAGCCCGGGTGTCCTCCGCCGGACCCCCTTTTCGGATCCCACCAGGATCCCGCTCGGATCCCCACCCGGATCCCGCTCGGATCCCACCCGGATCCGGTCCGCCGCACCCCCTCCCGGGTCCAGGGGCCCCCGTCGGGCGGCCCGTCGCCGCCCCACCCCCACCCCCGTGCCGCGTCCCCGTGCGGCAGGACCGCGCAGGAGGGCCGATCCCCCCGGCCCTCCTCCCACGAGAGGCTCCGACATGCCTGGTTCCCCCGCCGGCTCCCCCCGTCGGCTCCCCCTCACCGAGGGCCAGGCCGGCATCTGGTACGGCCAGCGGCTGGACGCCTCGAAACTCGCCTACGCCTACACGGAGTCGCTGGAACTCCGGGGCCCCCTCGAACCTCCCCTGCTCCAGGAGGCCGTCCGCCGCACCCTCGCCGAGGCGGACGCGCTGCGCGCCGACTTCGGCGAGGACGACGACGGGCCCTGGCAGCGGATCGGCGCCCGGCCCGTCCCGCCCGTGCCGCTCGTCGACCTCACCGGCGCGCCCGACCCCGGCGAGGCGCTGAAGGCGTGGACGCACGCCCGCGTCCACACCCCGATGGATCCCGCCGAGGGCGAGGTCCAGCGCCACGCGGTGCTCCGCCTCGGCCCCGAACACCACGTGTGGTGCTGGCAGTTGCACCACATCGTCTCCGACGGCGTCGGAACGCTGCTGCTCGTGCGCCGCGCCGCCGAGGTGTACGGCGCGCTGGCCGCCGGCCGCACCCCGCCGCCCTCCCCCTTCGGGCGGCTCGACGCCCTCGTCGAGGAGGACCGCGCCTACCGCGCCTCGCCCGCCTTCGCCGAGGACCGCCGCTACTGGCGCGCCGTCTGCGCGGACCTCGCCGACGTGCCCGGCTTCTCCGACGCCGCCCGGCCCCCGGCGGGCGTCGCGCTCCGCGAGACCTGGTCCGCGGACGGCGGGCTGCGGGAGCGGCTCGCCGCCGCCGCGCGCGACCTCGGCGTGCCGTGGCCGCGCGTGGTGATCGCCGCGTTCGCCGCGTACACCGGCCTGGTCACCGGCGCGCCCGAGGCCGTGCTCGGGCTGCCGGTGTCCAACCGGCGCGGCGCCGCCGCGACCACCCCCGGCATGGTCTCCACCATCGTGCCGCTGCGCGTCCCGTGCGCGCCCGACGACACCTTCCGCACCGTGCTCGGCCGTGCCTGCGCGGCGATCGACGCCGGGCGCGCCCACCGGCGCCACCGCCTGGAGGACCTGCGCCGCGACCGGCGCGCGCGCCACGGCGACGACCGCGTCTTCGGCCCGGTGGCCAACGTCATGTCGCTCGACGCGGACGTGCCGTTCGGCCCCTGCGCGACCCGGCTGCGCAACCACGCGCCCGGCCCCGTCGAGGACTTCATGCTGGGCGCGTACGCGACGCCCCAGGAGCTCACCCTCACCCTCGACGCCAACGCCGCGCTCCACGACCCCGCCGGACTCGCGGACCACCGGCGGCGGTTCGACTCCTTCCTGCGCCGGGTCCTGGCCGCCCCGGACCGTCCGCTCGGCGCCGTCGGCGTCCTCGGCGACGAGGAGCGGCGGGAGCTCGTACGGATCCGTCCGCGCCGCGCCCCGGCCGACGGCCCCGCCACCCTCGTCGACGCCTTCCGCGCGCAGGCCCGCCGCACCCCCGGCGCCACCGCCGTGAGCTGCGGGCCCGACGCCCTGACCTACGCCGAACTGGAGGCGCGCGCCGAGCGGTTGGCGCGCCTGCTGCGGCGGCGCGGCTGCGGCCCGGGGCGGCTGGTCGCCGTCCGGCTGCCGCCCTCCGCCGACCTGGTGGTCGCGCTCCTCGGCGTCCTCGCGTCGGGCGCCGCGTACCTGCCCGTCGACCCGGAGCACCCGCCGGACCGGATCCGGGCCCTGCTCGCCGACGCGCGGCCGGCCCTCCTCCTGGGCGCCGCCGACGGCCCGCCGGTCCCGGACCTGCCCGTCCTCCCCTTCCCCGAGCACGACGACCCCTCCGGCACCCCCGCCGACGACTCCTCCGGCGCCCCCGGCGGGGAGTCCGGCCGCCCGCCCGCGCCGGACGACGCCGCGTACGTCATCCACACCTCGGGCTCCACCGGCCGCCCCAAGGGCGTCGTCGTGCCGCACCGCAACGTCCTCGACCTGTTCGACGCCGCCCGCGAGCTCTTCGACCTCCGGGCCGGCGACGTGTGGTCCCTGGCCCATTCCTTCGCGTTCGACTTCTCCGTCTGGGAGCTGTGGGGCCCGCTCCTGCACGGCGGCCGGCTGGTCGTGGTGCCCCAGGACGTCCGCCGCGCGCCCGACCGCCTCCTGCGGCTCCTCGCCGACGAGGGCGTCACCGTGCTGAGCCGGACGCCCTCCGCGTTCCAGCAGCTGACCGACGCGTACCGGGCCGCCCCGGACGCCCCCCGGCCGCCGCTGCGGTACGTCGTCCTCGGCGGCGAGGCGCTCGACCCGCGACGGCTCGCCGAGTGGTACGCCCTGCACCCCGGCGGCGGTCCCGAGCTGGTCAACATGTACGGGATCACCGAGACCACCGTGCACGCCAGCCACCTGGCGCTCGACCCCTCCCACGCCGCCGCCCGGGGCGGGAGCCCCGTCGGTCGCGCCCTGCCCGGCCTCGGCCTGTACGTCCTCGACGCCCGGCTCCGCCCCGTGCCGCCCGGCGTCACCGGGGAGGTGTACGTCGCCGGCGCCCAGCTGGCCTGCGGCTATCTGGACCGGCCGGGGCTCACCGCCGAGCGCTTCGTCGCCGACCCGTTCGGCCCGCCCGGCACGCGCATGTACCGCTCCGGCGACCTCGCCCGCCGCACCCCCGAGGGGCTCCTGCGGTACGAGGGCCGCGCCGACGACCAGGTGAAGGTCCGGGGCTTCCGGATCGAGCCCGGCGAGGTCGAGGCCGCGCTGCGGGCCCTGCCGTCCGTCGCCGCCTGCCGCGTCGTCGTCCGCGAGGACGCCGTGGGCGACACCGTCCTCGCCGCGTACGTCGTCCCCGCCGGACCGGCCGCCCCCGACCCGGCCGCCCTGCGCCGCGCGCTCGCCCGCCGCCTGCCGGCCCACATGGTGCCCGCCACCGTCACCCCGGTCGACCGCATCCCCCTCACCCCCAACGGCAAGCTCGACCGGCGCGCCCTGCCCGCCCCCACCGCCGCCCCGACCGGCGGCGCCGCCCCGGCCACCCCCGCCGAACGCCTGGTCGCGGACGTCTTCCGGGAGGTCCTCGGCGTCCCGGCGGTCGGCGCCCACGACGACTTCTTCGCCCTGGGCGGCGACTCCTTCAAGGCCGTCCGCGCGGCCCGCCGCCTGGGCCGGGGCACCGACGTCCTCGACGTCTTCCAGCACCCCACCCCCGCCACCCTGTCCCTCCGCCTCCACCGCCCCACCCCTCCGACCTCCCGCATCCTGCGCCTCCTGACACCGCACGGACCGGGGAACGAGCCCGCGGACGGGACGACGTACGAACCGGAGAACGGGACAGCGGGCCAGGCCGGGACCCCTGCGGGAGGCACCCCTACGGGAGACGGCCCCGCCCCGCTCGCCCTCGTCTGCGTCCCCTACGGCGGTGGCACCGCCGCCGCCTACCACCCCCTCGCCGCCGCGCTCGGGCCCGCCGTCGCGACCTGGAGCGCCGCCCTGCCCGGTCACGACCCGACCCGGCCCGGGGAGCCCCTGCTCGGTCTGGAGGAGACCGCCGACCTGATCGCCGAGGAGATCTGCCGGACGCTCGACGGGCCCTTCGCCGTGTACGGCCACTGCGCCGGTACGGCCCTCGCGGTGGCCGTCGCCCGGCGGACCGAGCGCCGGGGCCGCCGCCCCGAGGCCGTGTTCCTCGGCGGCGCGCTGCCCTCCGCCGCCCCGGAGGCGGAGCTGGAGCACGCCCTCGCCCTGTCCGCCGACGGGCTGTACGCGCGCATGAAGGCGCTCGGCGGCTTCGACGGCGTCCTCGACGAGGCCGACCTGCGGACCGTCCTCGCCGTGCTCCGGCACGACATGACGCAGGGCCTGCGCTTCCAGATCGACACCGAACGGAACGACCCGCCGCTCCTGGAGGCCCCCCTCGTCGTCGTCCTCGGCGACGACGACGCCGCCACCCCCGACCACGCGCACGCGTACACCGGCTGGAAGCGGTACGCCGCCCGCGTCGAACTGGCCGAGATCCCCGGCGGCGGCCACTACTTCGTCACCCACCGGCCGCGCGCGCTCGCCGCGGTCGTCACGGACCGCCTCGCCGCGCACCGGCGCCCCGGCGGCCCCGCCGAGGAGCACTGATGTCCCCCACCACGACCGCGCTCGTCACCGGCGGCACCTCCGGTCTCGGCCTCGCCGTCGCCGCCCGGCTGCTGGCCTCCGGCACCGTCCCCGTCCTCCTCGGCCGCGACGAGGAGCGCGGCCGGGCCGCCCTGGAGTCCCTCGACGGCCGGGCCGGCCCGGAGTCCTCCGGCGGCCGGGCGGTCCTGGAGTCCCCCGGCGGCCGGGCCGTCTTCGTCCCGGGCGACGTGACCCGCCCGGACGACGTGACCGCCGCCCTGGACGCCGCGGAGCGGCACGGCACGCTCCGCGCGGTCGTCAACTGCGCCGGGGTGCCGCACGCGGAGCGCGTCGTCGGCCGCTCGGGGCCGCACTCCCTGGACCGGTTCGCCGAGGTCGTCACCGCCAACCTGGTCGGCACCTTCAACGTCGTCCGGCTGGCCGCCGCCCGCATGGCGGCCAACGAGCCCGCCGGCGAGGAGCGCGGCGTCATCGTCAACACCGCCTCCCTCGCCGCCTTCGAGGGCCAGGCCGGGCAGGCCGCGTACGCCGCGTCGAAGGGCGGCGTCGTCGCCATGACGCTGCCCCTGGCCCGCGAACTGGCCGGCTCCCTCATCCGCGTCGTCACCGTCGCCCCCGGCTTCTTCACGACCCCGGCGGTCGCCGCCGTGCCCGCCGCGGCCCGCGCGGAGCTGGACCGCGACCTGGTGCACCCACACCGGTGGGGCGACCCGGACGACTTCGCCGCCCTCGTCGCGCACGTCCTAGACAACCCGATGATCAACGGCGAGACGATCCGCGTCGACGGAGCCGTACGCATGTCGTCCGGCCTGCGGCGGCGCGCGTGAACACACCATCAGGCACCACCCGACACGGGGGAGGCGAGTCAGCCATGACGGGGCCCACCGGCACCGCACCGAAACTCACCGGCACCGGGACCGGCGACACCGGCATCCACACCGGCACCGGGACCGGCGGCAGCACCGGCACCGATCTCCGCACCGGCACCAGGACCGGCGGCGGCGCCGTCACCGGCATCGGCATCCGCGCCGTGGGCGTCTGCCTGCCGCAGCACGAGGTCACCAACGCCCGGCTGGTCGAACGCTTCGACACCACCGACGCCTGGATGCGCGAGCGGCTCGGCATCACCGGCCGGCGGGTCGCCGGCCCCGGCGAGCACACCTCGGACCTCGGGCTCGGCGCCTTCGAGGACGCGTGCAAGCGCGCCGGGGTGGAGCCGTCCGACATCGACCTGCTGATCTGCTGCACGTTCACCCCCGACCACATGGTCCCGGCGGTCGCCGCGCTCATCCTGCGCAAGGCCCAGCTCCGCGGCGTCCCCGGCTTCGACGTGAACGCGGGCGGCTGCGCGGGCGGCCTGTTCGCCCTGGACGTCGGCCACAAGTACCTGGAGTCGGGGCAGTACGAGCGGGTCGCGGTCGTCGTCGCCGACACGGTGGCCCAGCTGAACGACCCCGACGACCGCACCCAGCACGCGATCTTCGGCGACGGCGCCGCCTGCTACCTCCTGGAGCGGTGCGAGGGCAGCCCCGGCATCGGCCCGACGCTGCTCGGCACCGACCCGGAGCGGTACTACACGGCGTACATCGAGCGCGTCGCGGAGGAGGGCCGGCCGAACCGCTTCAGCGGCGCCAACGTGACCCGCATGGACGCCCGCGGCGTCAAGGACTTCGCCCTCACCGTGGTTCCCGGCTTCGTCGACGACGTCCTCGCGGCGGCGGACACCACCCTCGACGCGGTGGACCTGATCGTCACCCACCAGGCCAACCCGGTCCTCGTACGGGAGCTGGTCCGGCACCTCGGACAGCCCGAGGAGAAGACCGTCGTCGTCGCCGACCGGTACGGCAACACCAGCGGCTCCAGCGTCGTCATCGCCCTCGCCGAGGCCGAGCGCACCGGCCGGCTCTCCCCCGGCGACCGGGTCCTCCTGCTCGGCTTCGGCGCCGGCATGAGCTACGGCGGCACCGTCGTCCACTGGTGCGGCGCCGACGCCTTCCCGCGGCGGGAGTGGTGACCGGCCCGCCATGTTCGCCGTCTACGCCGCCGAGCTCGGCCTCCCCGACCCCCTCGACGGCCTGCGCCTCGGGGAGCGCCCGGCCCCCCGGCCCCGCCCCGGCTGGAGCCGCGTCACCGTCCGCGCCGCCGCGCTGAACCACCACGACCTGTGGTCGCTGCGCGGCGTCGGCCTCTCCGCCGACCGCCTCCCCATGATCCTCGGCACCGACGCGGCCGGCGTCGACGAGGACGGCAACGAGGTCGTCGTGCACCCCGTCGTCGGCCTCACCGGCCACGGCCTCGCCCCCGGCGAGGCCCGCTCGATCCTCACCGAGAAGTACCAGGGCACCTTCGCCGAACAGGTCACCGTCCCCACCGCGAACCTCGTCCCCAAACCCCCCGGCCTCTCCTTCGCGGAGGCCGCCTGCCTCCCCACCGCCTGGCTCACCGCCTACCGGATGCTCTTCACCCAGGCCCGCGTCCGCCCCGGCGACTCCGTCCTCGTGCAGGGCTCCGGCGGCGGCGTCGCCACCGCCGCGATCGCCCTCGCCCGCGCCGCCGGCCTCCGCGTCTACGCCACCGGCCGCGACCCCGACCGGCGCGCCCGCGCCCTCGCCCTCGGCGCCACCGACGTCCTGGAACCCGGCGCCCCGCTCCCCCACCCCGTCGACGCCGTCCTGGAGACCGTCGGCGCCGCCACCTGGTCGCACTCGATCCACGCCCTGCGCCGCGGCGGCACCCTCGTCCTCTCCGGCGCCACCTCCGGCGACCGCCCCACCACCACCGAACTCACCCGCATCGCCTCCCACGAACTCACCGTCAGAGGCTCCACCCTCGCCACCGTCCCCGAACTCCGCGCCCTCCTCACCTTCCTCACCACCACCCGCACCCACCCCACCCTCGACCCCACCCTCCCCCTCTCCCAAGCCCCCCAAGGCTTCACCCGCATGACCGAAGGCACCCACTTCGGCAAAATCGTCTTCACCCTCTGACCCCACCCCACCCCGCACGCACCCGGGGAGAGACGGCCTTTCGCCGAACGGGTCACCCCTCGAAGCGGAACGCGTACGGTCGGGTCCCGACCTGCGGACCGGCTGCGGACCGGCCGGGTGTCCCGAGACCGAGAAAGCGCCGCTGGACCGACCTCCGGTGCGTTCGCCGACAACTGATCACTTCCGCAGCCCGAGATGCCGGGCCGCGTCGTACCCATGCCCCGGACGCTGCCCGGCGTCCGGGACTTCAGTCGAGTTCGCAGCCGATGCCATCGCCGTCGAGGTCGAGGCGGTGGGGGTCGGAGGGGCCGACCCAGACGGGACCAGGAAGGTCTGAGCAGTCGACGTCGGGAACACCCGCAGGAGGACCCGGGGGATATGAGCGGTTGGTGTCCTCCGGCACTGTCGGTGCCGCGCTCTCCGGCGTCGGGCTCGCCACGGGCCGTACGTCGGCGCCGACAATCACCCCGTTCCTGACCTCGTACGTGCCCTCGAAGGAACGCACGGTCCCATCCGCCTGCAGGGCGTCGAGCGTGACCGTGACCGCGCCGTCCTGGACATCGACAATGCGAACGGTGTCCTGAACGGTGTCGGCAAATCCTGCCTGGAAGGACTCGTAAGAGCCGCCAAGATTCTTGCCCCCGAGGTCCCACGCTCGTCGGTAGTCGCGCGCATTGACGGCAGCGAAGTACGCCTCGACCGTGGAGGCCGCGTCAGCAGGGGGAGTCGCAGTCGGCTTCGGCGGGATGGAGGGCGGCGTGGGCGTGAAAGTGGAAGTGGGCGTCGGCTCCGCTGTGACGGTCCGGGTCCTCGTGACTGTCGAACCCGTTTCCACCTTCTTCTCCTCGCCGGAGGAGCCACAGCCACTCACCCCGGCGAGTGTCAGCGCCAGGAGAGAGGCGCAACCGGCAGACAGGATGCGGCGCATCGGATCACCTCGCGGAGCGGATCGCACTCACCTCAGTGTGCGCCGCCGGACTCGGCAGCGCCTGCGATCCCTGGTGATTCTTCCGGCCCTGAAGAGGATGGCTTCTTGCTGAGCGGGGGGCTTCGCCATGGACCAGCCCGGCCCGTGGAACGCCGATCGCATCTCCCCGCCGACTCCACCGCGACCGCTCTGTCCGTGGGGCCGTTCACCTCACGAGGACTTACCACCACCGGTAGGATTGGTGCCATGAGCGGTAGCAGGAAGTACTCGATCAGCCTGCCCGAGGACCTCGCCGAGGCCGTACGCGCCCACGTCGGCCCGGGCGGTTTCTCCGCCTACGTCGCCGAGGCACTCGAACAGCGGGTCGCCATGGACAAGCTCCGGGAGATCGTCGCCGACTTCGAGACCGACAACGAAGCTCTCACCCGCGAGGAGATCGAGGCCGCCCGGGCGCTGCTGCGCCACGACCACCGGCAGACCGGTGGGACCGCCGCCTAATGCCTGGCACCCTCCTGCTCGACAGCGAAGGCCTCTCGAAGCTCTACCGCAAGGACCGTACCGTCGTGGCCCTGGTCCAAGCGGCCTCGGAAGAGGGCATCCGCGTCGCCACCAGCGCCATGACCACGCTTGAGGCCGACCACGAGCGCATCCACCCGGCCCGCATCAAGTGGATCCTCTCCCGCGTCGACGTTCACGACGTCACCAAGGAGATCACCGACCGGGCCGCCGTCCTCCTTCGCGCCCATCACCTTCACGGCCACAAGTACGCCATCGACGCCGCTCTCGCCGCCATCGCCCGCAACACCCCCCGGCCGGTCACCGTCCTGACCTCCGACCCCGAGGACCCGACACTCCTGTGCGGCCCTTCCGTCGAGGTCGTCAAGGCCTGACGCGGTCTCGCGCCGATCGGACCTGCCACTCCCCCTCATCACGGGGACGAGAACTCCCCGCGAGCAAAAGCCCGCGCCCGACCCACCGACAAGTGGGCCGGGCGCAAAACTTGACGAAACGTCACACGTTGAACCTGAACTCCACCACGTCCCCGTCCTGCATGACGTACTCCTTGCCCTCCATGCGGGCCTTGCCGGCGGAGCGGGCTTCGGCTACGGAGCCGGTGGCGACGAGGTCGGCGAAGGAGATGACCTCGGCCTTGATGAAGCCCTTCTGGAAGTCGGTGTGGATGACACCGGCTGCCTCGGGGGCCGTCGCGCCCTTCTTGATGGTCCAGGCGCGGGACTCCTTCGGGCCCGCCGTGAGGTAGGTCTGGAGGCCGAGGGTGTCGAAGCCGGCGCGGGCGAGGAGGGCGAGGCCGGGCTCCTCGGCGCCGACGGACTCCAGGAGCTCCATGGCGTCGGCCTCGTCGAGCTCGGCGAGGTCGGCCTCCAGCTTGGCGTTGAGGAAGATCGCCTCGGCGGGGGCGACGAGGGCGCGCTGGTCGTCCTTGAACGCCTCGTCGGTCAGCTCGTCCTCGTCCACGTTGAAGACGTAGAGGAACGGCTTGGTGGTGAGGAGGTGGAGGTCGTGGAGGAGCTCCGCCTTCTCCGAGCCCTGGAGGATGCCCTGGGAGAAGAGGGTGTCGCCGCGCTCCAGGATCTCCTTGGCCGCCTCGACGGCCGCGACCTTGGGGGCCGTGTCCTTCTTGATCCGGGCTTCCTTCGCGAGGCGCGGGAGGACCTTCTCGATGGTCTGGAGGTCGGCGAGGATCAGCTCGGTGTTGATCGTCTCGATGTCGTCCTTGGGCGAGACCTTGCCGTCGACGTGGACGACGTTCTCGTCCTTGAAGGCGCGGATGACCTGGCAGATCGCGTCGGACTCGCGGATGTTCGCGAGGAACTTGTTGCCCAGGCCCTCGCCCTCGCTCGCGCCGCGCACGATGCCGGCGATGTCGACGAAGTCGACGGTGGCGGGGAGGATGCGCTGCGAGCCGAAGATCTCGGCGAGCTGGGTCAGGCGGGCATCGGGGACACCGACGACGCCGACGTTGGGCTCGATGGTGGCGAACGGGTAGTTGGCCGCCAGCACGTCGTTCTTGGTCAGGGCGTTGAACAGGGTCGACTTGCCGACATTCGGCAGACCGACGATTCCGATCGTGAGCGACACGGTGGCGACTTCCTGGCGTCCGGAGTGGGTGGAGCCTCCAGTTTACGGGCGCGCCGCGCCGTCCCGAACCGGACCCGAAGCGGCCCCGGACGGTCGCCTTCGGTCGAACTGCGGTCCAAGGTCGTCCAAAGTGCGTGTCCTGGACCCGTTTCCCGCCCCCTCCCGACCTACGTTGGTGCGGTGGAGCAGCACAGGACCAGTCAGCCGCGCGACCGCCGACGGCCGCAGACCCCCCTCACGCCGCCTTCGGGCGCGCTCGTGGAGGCGGAGGGGGCCGGGGCGGCGGCCGCCGGGACCCCCGCCGTGTACCGGGTGGGCGCCCCGGCCGCCGGGCGGCGGCCCGTACCGCCCGTGGTCCAGGCGCTGCGGCGGCTGCCCGCGCCCAAGCTGACCGGCCTCGGCGCCGGGCTCTTCGCCTCGGCCGCGATGCTCCTGGTCGGTTTCCTGGACTGGCTGGTCCTGGACGGGTCGCCGCTGGCGTTCGGGCTGCTGTTCCTGCCGGTCAGCGCGCTGACGGCGCTCTGGGTGCGGACCGCCGACCTGGTCACCGCGCCGATCGCGGTCCCGATCGCCTTCGCCGTCGGCGTCGTGCCGATCGCGGGCGGCAGCGGTGGTTTCGGCGGGCAGGCCATGGCCGTCGTCACCGCCCTCGCCGTGCACGCGGGCTGGCTGTACGGGGGCACGCTGATCGCCGGTGTCGTGGCGAGCGTGCGGAAGGCGCGGGACATCGCCCGGCGCCGGAGCCGTCCCGGCGCGGGCCAGGCCGCGGGTCCCGCCCGCGGCGCCGCCGCCCCGGCACCCGCCCGGCGCCCCGGCCGCACCCCCGCACGCGGCCCGCGCCCCGGAGCCTAGAACCGCGGTCCACGCACCGGGACCCGTCGCCGTCGGGCTCCCGTCCGGCGACAAGGCCGTACCTTCCGAACCGGCCAGGACCCCGCACGCGGCCCGCGGCACCCGCGCCCCGGGGCCCAGGACCCGCAGTCAGGCTCCCGTCCGAACAACCGGGCCGGACGTCCCCGCCCCGGGGCCCATCTGCCCCCGGTCCGGACCGCTCAGCCGGTCCCCGCGACCCGGCTCGCCGCCATCGCCGCGCCCACGATGCCCGCGTCGTTGCGCAGTTCCGCCGGGACGATCTCGGTGCGCAGGCCGTCGAGGTAGGGGAGGAACTTGTCGGCCTTGCGGCTGACGCCGCCGCCGAGGATGAAGAGTTCCGGGGAGAAGAGCATCTCCACGTGGGCGAGGTACTTGCGGAGCCGCTTGGTGGCCCAGTGCTCCCAGGTCAGGTCCTCGTCCTCGCGGGCCCTGGAGGAGGCGCGCTTCTCCGCGTCGTGGCCCTTGAGCTCCAGGTGGCCGAGTTCCGTGTTGGGGACCAGCCGGCCGCCGGTGAAGACGGCGGAGCCGATGCCGGTGCCGAGGGTGAGCAGGATGACGGTGCCGGTGCGGCCCCGGCCCGCGCCGAAGGTCATCTCGGCGACTCCGGCCGCGTCGGCGTCGTTGAGGACGGTGACGGGCAGGCCGCCGACGGCCTCGCCGATGAGGACTCCGGCGTCGGTGCCGACCCAGGCCGCGTCGACGTTGGCGGCGGTACGGACCGTACTGCCGGTGACGACGCCGGGGAAGGTGACGCCGACGGGGCCGTCCCAGCCGAAGTGCTCCACGACCTCCGCGACGCGGCCCGCGACGTCGTGCGGGGTCGCGGGCCGCGGGGTGAGGACCTTGTGCCGCTCCTCGGCGAGGGCGCCCCGCTCCAGGTCCACGGGGGCGCCCTTGATGCCCGAGCCGCCGATGTCCACTCCGAAGACGTTCATGGAGTCACGCTAACCGGCGGCGGCGGCTCCTACTCCTCGACGAGCGAGGCGGCCTCGGCGCGCAGGTCGCGGCGGAGCTCCTTGGGGAGCGAGAAGGTGAGGTGCTCGTCGGCGGTCTTCACCAGCTCCACGTCGGCGTACCCGCGCTGCGCCAGCCACTCCAGGACCTCCTGGACCAGCACGTCGGGGACGGAGGCGCCGGAGGAGAGGCCGACGGAGGTGACGCCCTCCAGCCACGCCTCGTCGATCTCGCTCGCGAAGTCGACCAGGTGGGCGGCGGGGACGCCGGCCTGCTTGGCGACCTCGACCATGCGGATCGAGTTGGAGGAGTTCTTGGAGCCGACGACGATGACCAGCTCGGCCTGGCCGGCCAGCTCCTTGATCGCGGTCTGGCGGTTCTGCGTGGCGTAGCAGATGTCGTCCGACGGCGGGGAGAGGAGCTGCGGGAACTTGTCCTTGAGGGCGTCGACCGTCTCCATCGTCTCGTCGACGGAGAGGGTGGTCTGGGAGAGCCAGACGACCCGGGAGGGGTCGCGGACCTCGATCTCGGCGACGTCCTCGGGGCCGTCGACGAGCTGGATGTGGTCGGGGGCCTCGCCGGAGGTGCCGATGACCTCCTCGTGGCCCTCGTGGCCGATGAGGAGGATGTCGAAGTCCTCGTTGGCGTACCGGACGGCTTCCTTGTGGACCTTGGTGACCAGCGGGCAGGTCGCGTCGATCGTCGCGAGCCGGCCGCGGCGGGCCTCCTCGTGGACGGTCGGGGCGACGCCGTGCGCGGAGAACATCACGATGTTGCCCGGCGGGACCTCGGTGGCCTGGTCGACGAAGATCGCGCCCTTCCGCTCCAGCGTCTGGACCACGTACTTGTTGTGGACGATCTCGTGGCGGACGTAGACGGGGGCCCCGTACTGCTCCAGGGCCTTCTCCACGGCGATCACGGCGCGGTCCACGCCCGCGCAGTAGCCGCGGGGGGCGGCGAGCAGGACGCGCTTGGGGCGGTCGGTGGCGCTCGGGGTCGCGGGGGCGGACTCGGGCGTCGGCGCGGGCGTTGCAGTCATGCGTCCCATCGTAAGGCCGCGTCGGTGAGCGGCTGGAGGCCGACCGTGGCCGAAACTGGCGCCATGGCTGAGAAGGCGCAGGTGAACGGGGAGTCGGCGGGCCGGCCGCCGGGCGGGACGGACCACGAGGGCCTCCGCCGGAGTCTCGGATTCCGCGATCTGGTGGTGTACGGGCTGCTGTTCATCGCCCCGATGGCGCCGGTGGGCGTCTTCGGCACGCTGGACGCGAAGTCGCACGGGGCGGTCGCACTGGTGTACGTCGTGGCGACGGTGGCCATGGCGTTCACGGCGTTCAGCTACGCGCAGATGGTCCGGGTCGCCCCGCAGGCCGGCTCCGTCTTCGCGTACGCCCGCAAGGGGCTCGGCGAGGGGCCCGGCTTCGTCGCCGGCTGGATGGCGCTGCTCGACTACCTGCTGATCCCGGCCGTCGCCTACCTCTTCGCGGGGATCGCGATGGAGGCGCTGGTGCCGGAGGTGGACCGGTGGGTGTGGACCGGGATCGCGGTGGTGGTGACGACGCTGCTCAACCTGTGGGGGGTGCGGGCGGCGGCCCGGGTCGGCTTCGCGGTGCTCCTGATGGAGGTCGTGGTGCTGCTGGTCTTCGTGGTGTCGGCGGCGGTCGTGCTCGTACGGGACGGGGCGCAGCGCGACTGGTGGTCGCCGCTCACCGGCGACACGTCCTTCTCCCTCGCGGCGGTGGTCGGCGCGGTGTCGGTCGCGGTCCTGTCGTACCTCGGCTTCGACGCGATCGCGGCCTTCGCCGAGGAGGTCACCGGGGGCTCGGCGAAGGTGGCGCGGGCGCTGCTCTTCTGCCTGGTCCTCGCCGGCGCCCTGTTCGTCGCCCAGACCTGGCTGGTCGCGCTCCTGGAGCCGGTCTCCTCGGCGGAGCTGGCGGCCGATCCGGGGAAGCAGGGCTCCGCCTTCTACGACGCCGTCGACGCCTCGGTCGGCGGCTGGCTGCACGACCTGGTCGCCGTGTCGAAGGCGATCGGCGCGGCCTTCGCGGCGCTCGCCGGGCAGGCGGCGGGCGGGCGGCTGCTCTTCGCGATGGGCCGCGAGGGCCGGCTGCCGCGCGCGCTGGCCCGCACCGACTCGGGCGTCCCCCGGGTGGCGCTGCTGGTGTCGGCGGTGGTGACGATGACCGCGGCGCTGTGGGCGGCCCGCCGCGACGACGGCCTGGACCACCTGGTGTCGGTGGTGGACGTCGGCGCCCTGACCGCCTTCGTGCTGCTGCACGCGAGCGTGGTGGGGTGGTTCGCGGTCCGGCGCACGGAGGGGCCGCCGCACTGGCTGCGGCACGTGGTGGTCCCGGTGCTCGGCGCGGCGATCCTCGTCGCCGTGATCGTCGAGGCGTCGGCCGCGGCGCAGGTGGTGGGCGTGGTCTGGTTCGCCGTCGGCCTGGTGGTCCTCGCCCTCCAGGGCACGGGGCGGCGGACGGCCGGGGGGTGAGGGCGGTGCGGGCGGGGGGCCTTCGGCGGCGGGCGCCGTCCCCTTCGTACCGATGACGTTGTCGGAGGGCGCCGTTACGCTCGGTGCATGGCTCTGACTACGTCCGCCGAAGCACCGCTTCCCGTCGGTGAGGTCTCCCGGATGATCGGGGGGTGGATCGACCGGCTGGGGGCGATCTGGGTCGAGGGGCAGATCACGCAGCTCTCGCGGCGCCCCGGCGCCGGGGTGGTCTTCCTGACCCTGCGCGATCCCTCGCACGACGTCTCCCTCTCCGTGACCTGCTACCGGCAGGTCTTCGACGCGGTGGCGGACGTCGTCTCCGAGGGCGCCCGGGTCGTCGTGCACGCGAAACCGGAGTGGTACGGGCCCCGGGGGCAGCTGTCGCTGCGGGCCGCCGAGATCAAGCCGGTCGGGATCGGCGAGCTGCTGGCCCGGCTGGAGCAGCTGAAGCGGACGCTGGCGGGCGAGGGGCTGTTCGCCCTCGACCGGAAGAGACCGCTGCCGTTCCTGCCCCAGCTGATCGGCCTGGTCTGCGGCCGGGCCTCGGCCGCCGAGCGGGACGTCCTGGAGAACGCGCGGCGCCGCTGGCCCGCCGTCCGCTTCGAGGTGCGGAACGTGGCGGTGCAGGGCGTGAAGGCGGTGCCGCAGGTCGTCGGGGCGGTCCGGGAGCTGGACGCGCACCCGGAGGTGGACGTGATCGTGGTGGCCCGGGGCGGCGGCAGCGTCGAGGACCTGCTGCCGTTCTCGGACGAGGAGCTGGTGCGGGCGGTGGCCGCGTGCCGGACGCCGGTGGTCTCCGCGATCGGGCACGAGCCGGACTCCCCGCTGCTCGACCTGGTGGCCGACCTGCGGGCCTCGACGCCGACGGACGCGGCCAAGAAGATCGTCCCCGACGTGGGCGAGGAGCTGGAGCGGGTGTACGGCCTCCGGGACCGGGCGCTGCGGACGGTCCGGGGGCTCCTGGACCGCGAGGAGCGCGGTCTGGCACAGGCGCTGGCCCGGCCGGTCATGGAGCGCCCGCTGCGGATGGTGGAGGCCCGCGAGGAGGAGCTGGACGCGCTCCTCGCGCGCAGCCGCCGGGTGCTGGGGCACCTGCTGGACCGGGCGGACTCGGAGCTGTCGCACACGCGGGCCCGGGTGCGGGCGCTCTCCCCGGCGGCGACGCTGGAGCGGGGGTACGCGGTGCTCCAGCGGGCGGACGGGGCGGTGGTCCGGTCCCCCGGGGAGGTCGCGGCGGACGAGGAGCTGCGGGCCCGGGTGGCCGAGGGCGAGTTCACGGTGCGGCGCGCGTAGTACGGACCGGTACGGCAGGGTGACGGGGTCCGGGAAGCGGACCCGGAGAAGGAGAGAGGACCGCGATGGCGGACGGTACGGAGACGACGGCGGCGCTCGGCTACGAGCAGGCGCGGGACGAGCTGGTCGAGGTGGTCCGGCGGCTGGAGGCCGGCGGGACGACCCTGGAGGAGTCCCTGGCGCTCTGGGAGCGGGGCGAGGAGCTGGCGAAGGTCTGCCGGCGCCGGCTGGAGGGGGCCCGGGCCCGCCTCGACGCCTCCCTCGCGGCCCAGGAGGACGGCGCCGGGGAGGAGTGAGGCGCGGGAGGGCGGGAGGAGGACGCGGACGCACGCGGAGGGCGGGCCGTACGGAGGGAACGGCGAGCCCGTGCGGCGGGCGGGAGCGGGCTCTCGGGCGGATGCCGGAACCGGCTCCCGGGCGGCGCCGGGTTCCCGTAGACTCACCGAAGTGAAGCGGATCACTATCCGGATCGGATAGTTGAACTTTCACCAATCTTGGGCGTACTGTCGAGACATCGCCCGCACTCCCCGCCGGGCGGCCCTCTTGCAGTCCGGAAGGTACGCAGCATGTCCCTCGTTCTCGACCCCGCCGCCCAGGACCTCCTCTTCCGCGAGGCCCGCACCGCCAACACGTTCACCGACGAGCCGGTGACCGACGAGCAGGTCCAGGCGATCTACGACCTGGTGAAGTTCGGCCCGACCGCCTTCAACCAGAGCCCGCTGCGCATCACCCTGGTCCGCTCCGAGGAGGCCCGCGAGCGCCTCGTGCAGCACATGGCCGAGGGCAACCAGGCCAAGACCCGCACCGCGCCGCTCGTCGCGATCCTCTCCGCGGACAACGAGTTCCACGAGGAGATCCCGGCCCTGCTGCCGCACTTCCCGCAGGCCAAGGACATGTTCTTCTCGGAGCGTCCGGTCCGCGAGCAGTCCGCCCTGCTGAACGCCGCCCTCCAGGCCGCGTACTTCATCGTGGGCGTCCGCGCCGCCGGCCTGGCCGCCGGCCCGATGACCGGTCTCGACTTCGCCGGCCTCCAGAAGGAGTTCCTGGACGCCGACCACACCCCGCTGATGGTCGTCAACATCGGCAAGCCGGGCGAGGACGCCTGGTTCCCGCGCTCCCCGCGCCTCTCCCTCGACGAGGTCATCACCACGGTCTGACCCGGACGGTCCCGGCGGACCCGACGGACGTGACACGCGGCGAAGCCCCCGGTGCCCGGCACCGGGGGCTTCGCCGCGTCCCGGGTCCGGCGCCCTCCCGGGCACCGGACCGGCGCGGTCCCGTCAGGCGGTCTCGGACCGGAGCGCGCCCGCCATCTCCGCGAGCCGCGCGAAGGGGGCGGTGCCGGTGACGACGGTCGTCGCGCCGTTCTCGGTCCGCACCAGGGCGTCGTACTTGGGGCCCTCCCAGCGCTGCCAGACCTGTCCGTCGACCGTCTCCGTCTTCCCGGAGTCCTTCGCCTGCCGCGTGACCTTCGGCACATAGGTCTTCGGCGCGGCGGTCGACTGGTGGACGGCCACGTACTCCTGGGCCGGGGAGAGGAAGCCGAGCTGCCAGGCGTCGGCCTGGTCGCGGCGGTACGAGACGACCGTCGCCTTCCAGCCCTCGCCCAGGCCCTCGGGGGCGAGCACCGGGTACGGCGCCGCCCGCTGGGCCGTGATCAGCTCGACCCGGTAGTCCTTCGCCTTGACCGGCTCCGCGTTCTCGTCGTGCGGGATGAAGAGATACATGACCCCCGCGGCGACCATGATCACCCCGAGGGACTGGAACATCCCGCGTACCGTCTGCCTGCCTCGCTTAGCTGCCACGTCCATATGGTCGCATCACGGTCCGGCGCTCATACGTGGGCCCCTCTGCTCATTTTGTCGACCTGGCGATAGAGTCACATCACCCTCTTTTATCCGGCCGTCGTCGTACAGAAAGGTGCGCTCCGATGACCGAGCACCACCACCTCCCCCCCGAGCTCGTGGTCTCTCCCGAAGCCCCCGACCGCAACCTGGCCCTGGAACTCGTGCGGGTGACCGAGGCCGCCGCCATGGCCGCCGGCCGCTGGGTCGGCCGCGGCGACAAGATCGGCGCGGACGGCGCGGCGGTCAACGCCATGCGCACCCTGATCTCCACCGTCTCGATGAACGGCGTCGTCGTCATCGGCGAGGGCGAGAAGGACGAGGCGCCGATGCTGTTCAACGGCGAGCGGGTCGGCGACGGCACCGGCGCCGAGGTCGACATCGCCGTGGACCCGATCGACGGCACCACCCTGAACGCCAAGGGCATGCCGAACGCCATCGCCGTGCTCGCCGCCGCCGACCGCGGCGCCATGTTCGACCCGTCCGCGGTCTTCTACATGGACAAGCTGGTCACCGGCCCCGAGGCCGCCGACTTCGTCGACATCAACGCGCCCGCCTCGGTCAACATCCGCCGGGTCGCCAAGGCCAAGGGCATGACGCCCGAGGACGTCACCGTGGTCATCCTGGACCGCCCCCGCCACGAGGGCATCGTCCGGGAGATCCGCGAGACCGGCGCCCGCATCAAGTTCATCTCCGACGGCGACGTGGCCGGCTCGATCATGGCCGCCCGCGAGGGCACCGGCGTCGACCTGCTGATGGGCGTCGGCGGCACCCCCGAGGGCATCATCTCGGCCTGCGCCATCAAGTGCCTGGGCGGTGTCATCCAGGGCAAGCTGTGGCCGAAGGACGACGCGGAGCGCCAGAAGGCCCTGGACGCGGGCCACGACCTGAGCCGGGTCCTCACCACCGACGACCTGGTCAGCGGCGACAACGTCTTCTTCGTCGCCACCGGCATCACCGACGGCGAGCTGCTGCGCGGCGTGCGCTACCGCTCCGAGACCGCGACCACCCAGTCGCTGGTCATGCGCTCGAAGTCGGGCACGATCCGCCAGATCGACTCCACCCACCGGCTCGCGAAGCTGCGCGCCTACAGCAAGATCGACTTCGACCGGGCGAACTGACCCGGCCGCCCGGCCGGGCGGAGCGCGACGACGGTACGAAGAGGGGCGCCCCCATGTGCGGTGGGGGCGCCCCTTCCCGTACGCGCCCCGGACCCCGGTCCCCCGGGACCGGCCGGCGCGCGTCGGTCAGCCGGCCCGGGCGATCCGCTCCGTGGCGGACGACTTGCGCAGTTCGACCTCGCGGCGCCGGCGCCGGGCCAGCACCACGCGGCGCTCGGCGGCGGTCAGCCCGCCCCACACGCCGTACGGCTCCGGCTGGAGCAGCGCGTGCTCCCGGCAGTCGACCATCACGGGACAGCGGGCACAGACCCGCTTGGCGGCCTCCTCGCGGGCGAGCCGGGCGGCGGTCGGCTCCTTGGAGGGGGCGAAGAAGAGCCCGGCCTCGTCCCGACGGCACACCGCCTCCGCGTGCCATGGGCCGGCCTCGTCCTCCCGGGCGGGAGCACGCTGGGGCGGCACGACGGCTACCGGGAGGGGCTGATGCGGCGGATGCAGCACGGTCTACTCCTGACGACGGCTTCGCGAGCGAGCAGCGATGCAGCAGCCCTACCCGCTGTGCGCGCGCCTATGCACTGCGTACCGCCCGCATCCGGAGTCCGGAGTCCCGGCGACGCATTCCGGTCGCCCTCCTGGCCGATATCCGACGGCCGGACGGTTCAGTGGCCGAGGTGCTTGCGGACCCGGTTCTGGAGGTCGGCGACCCACTTGCCGCGCTTGGGGCGGGCCTCCACGTTCCCGAACACCGAGTAGCCGTTGACGACCACCAGCGGGGCCTGCGGGTCGACCCCCTCCAGGGTCTTCACCTCGAAGTTCCCGAAGATGCCGCTGCCGCTGCCGCGCAGGCTGATGTTCTCGGGGACGCGAATCTCCACGTTCCCGAAGATCGAGGTGGCGTTGATGGTGGTGAGGGGCTGGGCGAAGATCGCCTCGGTGAGGTCGATCTCGATGTTCCCGAAGATCGCGAAGGCGTTGGTGCGGGAGGCGACCCGCCAGCGGCCCTTGCGGGTGGTGCTGGAGAAGACCGCGAGGAGCTGGTCCGCGTTCCCCTCGGCGTCCTCGGGGCCGTACGTGTAGGCGGTCGGGGCCGCGTCGGGGCGCGGGGCCGCCTTCCCGGCCTCCGGGAGGTCCCGCACGACCGGCTCCAGCTCGCCCACCGTCTTGGCCCGGTAGACGGCCTCCACGCGCTCCGCGTGCTCCTCCACGTCGAGCCGGCCCTGCGCCAGCGCCTCGGCGAGGATGTCGGCCACCCGGTCCCGGTCCGCGTCGGACGCCCGCAGGCCCCCCTGCGGATCGGCGTAGGCGACGGGCGCGGGAGCGGCGGGAGCCTTGACCAGGCTGGGCGCGACCGGAGCCTCCGGCACGGCGGGCGGCTCGGGCGCGGCCGGGGCCTCGGGGGCGACGGGTGCGGCCGGGGCGGCGGGCGGCTCGGGAGCGGCGGGCGCGGCCGGGGTCTCGGGGGTGGCGGCCCCGGGCCGTACGGAGGACTTCGGAGTCTCGGCGCCGGACACGGCGGCCTCCCGGCCGTCGGCGACGGCACCGGCCTCGGCACCGGCTCGGGCGTCGGCGCCGGTCGGGCGAGCCCCGTCGTCGGAGGGGGCGGGCTGCTGCGCGGGGTCGGGCTGCTTCTCGAAGTCCACGGGTCCACCCTAGCCACTCGCGATAGATCGCGACCAGCTCCCCGGACCCCCATCTCTCCCCTAGGGGACGGGAATCCGGCCAGGCCGAAAGGGGCGGCCCGGCCCCTCCCGCGCCCTGGTGAGCCTTACCTCACAGGACCCGGGCCCCGGCCGCGTCATACGCTGGAGGGCGCGCCCGCCAACGGAGGCGGCGCGCAGCCGTCTGCCGAGTGAGGAATGGCCGCCGTCATGCCTGAGTTTGCGTACTCCGATCTGCTCCCTGTCGGAGAGGACACCACGCCGTACCGCCTGGTGACCTCCGAGGGCGTCTCGACCTTCGAGGCCGACGGCCGTACGTTCCTCAAGGTGGAGCCCGAGGCGCTGCGCGAGCTGGCCGCCGAGGCGATCCACGACATCCAGCACTACCTGCGCCCGGCCCACCTGGCCCAGCTGCGGCGGATCATCGACGACCCGGAGGCGTCGGGCAACGACAAGTTCGTGGCGCTCGACCTGCTGAAGAACGCGAACATCGCCGCCGCCGGCGTGCTGCCCATGTGCCAGGACACCGGCACCGCGATCGTCATGGGCAAGCGCGGGCAGAACGTGCTGACCTCCGGCCGCGACGAGGAGGCCCTCTCCAAGGGCGTCTACGACGCGTACACCAAGCTGAACCTGCGGTACTCGCAGATGGCCCCGGTGACCATGTGGGAGGAGAAGAACACCGGCTCGAACCTGCCCGCGCAGATCGAGCTGTACGCCACCGACGGCGGCGCGTACAAGTTCCTCTTCATGGCCAAGGGCGGCGGTTCCGCCAACAAGTCCTTCCTCTACCAGGAGACGAAGGCCGTCCTCAACGAGGCGTCCATGATGAAGTTCCTGGAGGAGAAGATCCGCTCGCTCGGCACGGCGGCCTGCCCGCCGTACCACCTGGCGATCGTCGTCGGCGGCACCTCCGCCGAGTTCGCGCTGAAGACCGCGAAGTACGCCTCCGCGCACTACCTGGACGAGCTGCCCACCGAGGGCGACCCGAAGACCGGCCACGGCTTCCGCGACAAGGAGCTGGAGGAGAAGGTCTTCGAGCTGACGCAGAAGATCGGCATCGGCGCGCAGTTCGGCGGCAAGTACTTCTGCCACGACGTGCGCGTGGTCCGCCTCCCCCGGCACGGCGCCTCGCTGCCCGTCGCGATCGCCGTCTCCTGCTCGGCCGACCGCCAGGCCGTCGCGAAGATCACCGCCGAGGGCGTCTTCCTGGAGCAGCTGGAGACCGACCCGGCGCGCTTCCTGCCGGAGACGACGGACGAGCACCTCGCCGCCGACGGCGACGTGGTGAAGATCGACCTCAACCAGCCGATGGACGCGGTCCTGGCCGAGCTGACGAAGTACCCGGTGAAGACCCGGCTCTCGCTGACCGGCCCGCTGGTCGTCGCCCGTGACATCGCGCACGCGAAGATCAAGGCGCGGCTCGACGCAGGCGAGGAGATGCCGCAGTACCTGAAGGACCACCCGGTCTACTACGCGGGTCCGGCGAAGACCCCCGAGGGGTACGCCTCCGGTTCCTTCGGCCCGACGACGGCCGGCCGGATGGACAGCTACGTGGAGCAGTTCCAGGCGGCGGGCGGCTCGATGGTGATGCTCGCCAAGGGCAACCGCTCGCAGCAGGTCACCGACGCGTGCGGCACCCACGGCGGCTTCTACCTCGGCTCCATCGGCGGCCCGGCCGCCCGCCTCGCCCAGGACTGCATCAAGAAGATCGAGGTCCTGGACAACGAGGAGGACGGCATGGAGGCCGTCTGGAAGATCGAGGTCGAGGACTTCCCGGCCTTCGTCGTCGTCGACGACAAGGGCAACGACTTCTTCCAGAACCCGGCACCCGAGCCGACGTTCACCCACATCCCGGTCCGCCAGGGCTCACAGCTCTCGTAGCCCCCGCCCCGGGGCCGTCCGGCGCCCCCGGTCCGCTCCCCGCGGGTCGGGGGCGCCGTCATGTTCCGCTCCGAAAGTGGCTACCGATCGGTAGCCGGCTGGACACTTACTGGTCAGTATGGGTCGCGAGCATGTCAACCACTGAGACGGTCGACCCCTCGGGAGCCCCCCATGCCCTCTGCCCGGACCACCACGACGGCCACCGCCGCCCTCGGCCTGACGGCGCTGCTCGTCCTCGGGGCCGCGCCCACCGCGGCCGCCGCCGATCCGGACACCCACCTCGCCTCCACCGCCGCCGTCCAGGGCGTCGACTACCGGACCTGGCGGGCGGACGTGGCCGCCGTGGTCGCGCAGGCCCGCCCGTACATCGAGGAGCGCGCCGGGAACGCCGGCGGCGAGAAGCAGGCGATCGTCCTCGACATCGACAACAGCTCCCTGGAGACCGACTTCCACCCCTTCTGGGAGCTGCCGACCCCGGCCATCCCGGAGATCCGCACGCTGGTGGACGACGCGCACGCGCGCGGGGTGGCGGTCTTCTTCGTGACCGCCCGCCCGGGGATCATCCACTCCCTCACCGAATGGAACCTGAAGAAGGTCGGCTACCCGGTGGACGGGCTGTACGTGCGCTCGCTGCCGGACCTCTTCGCCGAGGTCAGCGCCTACAAGACGGAGAAGCGCGCCGAGATCGAGGCCAAGGGCTACACGATCATCGCGAACATCGGGAACAACACGACCGACATCGTCGGCGGTCACGCCGAGCGCGCCTTCAAGCTGCCGGACTACGGCAAGCTGTCCTGATCCCGCCCCTCAGCGGGTGAGGTGGAACTCCATCCGGGAGTAGTCCCCGTCCGGGGTCGAACGGATCCAGCCGCGGGCGTCCTTGAAGTCGCCGGTGCCGCCGGTGACCGCGATGTCGAACGCGGCCTGGGCCTCGTTCGAGGGGTCGGCGGTGAGCAGCGTCTGCGCGGTGAGCTGGCCGCCGGGACCGCCGTTCAGGACGAAGGTGCCGACGCAGAGCACGTCCACCGGGTCTCCGGCGCGGACCACGGTGCAGCTGACGCCGTCCCGGCCGGCCTTGTCGCCGCCCTTGGTGCGGAAGAGGTCGTCGGCGAAGGCGAAGGAGTCGCCGGGCTTCGGCTGCGCGCCGGGGCCTCCCCCGCCGCCGGGGACCTCCTTGGCGTAGAGCGTGAACTCGAATCCGTCGGCGGCGGGCGCGGCGGCGGCCGGTGCGACGGTGGCGAAGGCGACGGCGGCCACCGTCGCGGCGCCGAGGGCGCCGATCCTCCTGGAGCTCCGGGTCATGGACTGCCTCCCTGGGCGGGGTCGGGTTCCTCCCCCTCCGGGCCGTCCTTCCATGGTGCTGCCGCCGTCCGGGTGGCGCACGCCGTCGGGAATGATGGGGACATGCCCGTCAGAGCCCCTTTCCCGCGTACCGCCCTGCTCGCCTCGGTCCTGCTGACCGCCGCCGCCTGCGGTACGGCCCCGGAACCGGACGCCGCCCCGTCCGCCGCGCCCTCCTCCCAGGCCGTTCCGGCCACCCCGGCCACGCCGTCCGCCCCGGCCGCGAAGGCCGCCGGGTCGGTCGGCGGCCCGGGGAGTGCCTGCCCGCTGCCCGTCTCCTTCTCCCTCGCGGAGAAGTGGGAGCCGGTGTCGGTCGACGCCGAACTCGCCGCGCTGGTGAAGCGGGGCCCGGCCCTGCTCACCTGCGAGGTGAAGGCGCGGAAGTCCGGCGACACCGCCTTCCTGCGGGTGTGGAAGGCGCCGAAGGGCCCGGCCCGGGCCGCGCTTGACGCCTTCGTGAAGACCGAGAAGAACAAGGGGCTCGCCCTGACGGAGGCGGCGGTGGGCGGCGTGCCCGTCGTGGAGGCCCGCTACTCCGCGTACAGCGAACTCCTGGAGGAGTGGTACGACGGGCGGGCCTTCGCGACGGGGACCGGCGAGGGCGTGGTCGTCGTGCAACTCGACGGCGTGGACGCGGAGGAGGACCGGGTGGTCGCCGCGTACGAGCTGGCGAGGTCGACCCTGAAGGCCAGCTGAACCGTACGGAAAAGGCCGTGGCCCCCCGTCCCGCACCGGACGGGGGGCCACGGCGTCCTGGGACCCGGCGGCTAGGCGAACTTCTGGTTCGCGGAGCCGTTGCAGGTCTGGAGCCGGACCGGCTCCTTCGCGGCGCCCTGCGTGAGGCAGAGGCCGGTGGCGGCGGCGGGCCGGAGGGTGGCGCCGTCGCGGACGAACTTCTGGTTGGCGGCGCCGCCGCAGTTCCAGATGATGAGCGCCTTGCCCGCCTGGTAGACGGCGCCGGGCACGTCGAGGCAGCGGTCCTGGGTCAGTTCGGTGTGGACCGTCTGCCGGGCGGAGTCGTACCACCAGCCCTGGTTGCGGCCGCCGTGGCAGTCCCAGCCGAGGACGGCGGTGCCGTTGGCGGACTCGGAGGCGTTGACGTCCAGGCAGTTGCCGGTGGCCTCGTTGCGCAGCGGCCGGTAGACGTCGTCCCAGGCGACCGGGAAGAGGGTCGGCGTGCCGGAGGAGTTGACGTCGGCGCAGCTCGCCTCGCGCAGGCCGGAGCCGTAGAGCTGGGTCAGGCAGGAGGCGAAGGCGGCGTGGCCGCTCTTGTTGGGGTGGAAGGACTGGCGGGTGGTGTTCTCGTCGATCCCGCCGGGCTTGGAGAGGTCGATGAAGAGGCCCCGGGCCCAGGTGTCCTCCATGCACACCTCGTGGCCCTGGAAGAGCCGCGAGTTGTCGAGGTAGACGGCGCCGGTGGAGGCGGCGACCTTACGCATGCCGCGCTCGAAGGCCGGGACGGCGGTGTTGCGGCCCCACTTGGTGTCGGAGTCGTAGCCCATGCCGCCGCAGATCAGCTTGCCCGGGAAGTTCGGGTTGTCGTTGAAGTCGGGGCCGATGGGGCTGGGGTAGCCCATGACGACGAGCTTGTAGTCGCCGTCGGCGTAGCCCGCGTCGCGCATGACGGTCTTGAGGTCGCGGACGGTCTGCTCGACCTTGGGCACCAGGCCGTCGACGCGGGCCTGCCAGCCGGGGGCGTACTTGGGCTCGCAGGTGCCCTGGCTGAGCACGTAGCGGGTGACGCAGTCGGTCATGACGGGACCGAACTGGAGGTCGTCGTTGGCCCCGGCGACGAGCAGCACCATCTTGATGCGGGTGTTGCGGGCCTTGATGGCGAGGCTGTCGCTCTGGACCAGTTCGTCGGCGTACTGCTTGGAGCCGCCGATCCGGATGTTCCCGGTGTAGGCGCCGGAGCAGGCGACGTTGAAGGTGAGGTCGGCGGGGATGCCGGTGCGGTGGATGGCGGCGTCCGGCGAGCGGTGGCACCAGTTGCTGGGGCCGTTCGTG
Organism: Streptomyces termitum; assembly: GCF_014650175.1. Lineage (GTDB taxonomy): Bacteria > Actinomycetota > Actinomycetes > Streptomycetales > Streptomycetaceae > Streptomyces > Streptomyces termitum. The sequence continues at coordinate 62,128 of NZ_BMUL01000003.1, read as the reverse complement.
GGGGACTCGTAGGTGCCGACGCCCTCGCCGGAGATCTCGCTGTCGCCCAGCGAGATCAGGCCGGTCTTGCGCTGGTCGAGGGGGCGCTCCTCGGGGCTGCCGTAGATCCTGGTGGCCTCGGCCGCCCGGATGCTCTCCAGGGCGGGGGGAAGGGGGACGGAGGCGACGGCGGCCGTCGTCCCGGTTCCGGCCGCGCCCGCGGGGGCGGCGGCGGTCATGGTGCCGAGTGCGGCGGCTGCCGCGGCGACGGCGGCGATGGGCCACCGGAGTCTGTACCTGGTGCGCGTCACTGCGCCTCCTGGAAGTGGGGTTACCCACGGTTTTTACTGGCCGGTACGCGCCTTGGGAATACATCGAACAAGACAAGTGCTCATCTTTTTCAGGAGGTTCACCATGAACGACGCCGACGGCTACCGCACCGAACACGACTCGATGGGCGAGGTCCGGGTCCCCGCCCGCGCCAAGTGGCGCGCCCAGACCCAGCGGGCCGTGGAGAACTTCCCGGTCAGCGGCGTACGCCTGGAGCGCGCCCACATCGAGGCGCTGGCCCGGATCAAGGCCGCCGCCGCCCGGGTCAACGCCGGGCTCGGCGTCCTCGACCGGGACCGGGCCGAGGCGATCGAGGCCGCCGCCGAGGAGGTCGCCGAGGGCCGCTGGGACGACCAGTTCCCCGTCGACGTCTTCCAGACCGGCTCCGGCACCTCCTCCAACATGAACACCAACGAGGTCCTCGCCACCCTCGCCGGCGAGCGGCTCCCCGCCGATCGCGCGGTCCACCCCAACGACCACGTGAACGCCTCCCAGTCGTCCAACGACGTCTTCCCCTCCTCCGTGCACATCGCGGCCACCGCCGCCGTCACCCGCGACCTGATCCCCGCCCTCGACCACCTGGCCGCCGCCCTGGAGCGAAAATCGGCCGAATTCGCGTCGGTCGTGAAGTCCGGTCGTACGCATCTGATGGACGCCACCCCGGTCACCCTGGGCCAGGAGTTCGGCGGCTACGCGGCCCAGGTCAGGTACGGGATCGAGCGGCTGCGCTCGGCCCTCCCCCGGCTCGCCGAACTGCCGCTCGGCGGCACCGCCGTCGGCACCGGCATCAACACCCCGCCCGGCTTCTCGGCCGCCGTCATCGCCGAGGTCGCCCGCGCCACCGGCCTGCCCTTCACCGAGGCCCGCGACCACTTCGAGGCCCAGGGCGCCCGCGACGCCCTGGTGGAGACCTCCGGCCAGCTCAGGACCGTCGCCGTCTCCCTCACCAAGATCGCCAACGATCTGCGCTGGATGGCCAGCGGCCCCCGCACCGGCCTGGCCGAGATCAACCTCCCCGACCTCCAGCCCGGCTCCTCGATCATGCCGGGCAAGGTGAACCCGGTGATCCCCGAGGCGGTCCTCATGGTCGCCGCCCAGGTGACCGGGAACGACACCACCGTCGCGACGGCCGGCGCCTCCGGGAACTTCGAGCTCAACGTGATGATCCCGGTCATGGCCAGAAACCTCCTGGAGTCCGTACGCCTCCTGGCCAACGCCTCCCGGCTGCTCGCCGACCGCACCGTCGACGGCGTCACCGCCAACGCCGAGCGGGCCCGCGAGTACGCCGAGTCCTCCCCCTCCGTCGTCACCCCCCTGAACAGGTACCTCGGCTACGAGGAGGCCGCCCGGATCGCCAAGCGGTCGCTGGCCGAGCGCAAGACCATCCGCGAGGTCGTCCTGGAGGCCGGGCACGTGGAGCGCGGCGACCTCACCCTCGAACAGCTCGACGAGGCCCTCGACGTCCTGCGGATGACACGGCCGTGAACGGAGCCGTACCCCACAGGTGACTCATCCGTGACCCGTGTCGCAGCGCCGATGGGAGCGCGCCCCCTCAGGCCGGCCGGCACCTGGGGGGCGGCGTCGCGGGGCCGGGCACGCGCATCTGCGGCGTTGTCGTCCCTCACCGTGGCTCCGCCATGCCTCGGTCCTCCGCCTTGCAGCCGCACGCACCCAGCCCCGCTCCTTCTCCCACCCCCCATGTGCCGGTCGGCCTAAGATCTGCCCATGACGGGATCGGACGGTTCGGGCCACATCCAGCACTGGGCGCCGGGGGAGCACATCCTCTGGCGCTACCGTGGCGTGGGCACCGACGCGGTGCACATCTGCCGTCCGGTGACCGTGGTCCGCGACACGCCCGAGCTGCTCGCCGTCTGGATGGCGCCCGGCACCGAGTGCGTGCGGCCGGTCCTCGCCGACGGCACCTCCGTCCACGACGAGCCGCTCGCCACCCGCTACACCGCGCCCCGCACCACCGAGCGGGCCCGGTGGGCCGGCAGCGGCGTCCTCAAGCTGGCCCGGCCCGCCGACCCGTGGTCCGTCTGGCTCTTCTGGGAGCGCGGCTGGCGCTTCCGCAGCTGGTACGTGAACCTGGAGGAGCCGCGCCGGCGGTGGTCCGGCGGCGTCGACTCCGAGGACCACTTCCTCGACATCTCCGTCTACCCCGACCACAGCTGGCTGTGGCGGGACGAGGACGAGTTCGCCCAGGCCCAGCGGGCCGGTCTGATGGACCCCGCCCTCGCCGCCCGCGTGCGGGCCGCCGGGGCCGCCGCCGTCGCACTGGTGGAGGAGTGGGGGCAGCCCTTCCGGGACGGCTGGGAGGAGTGGCGGCCCGAACCGGACTGGTCCGTTCCGGTGCTTCCGGCGGACTGGGACCGCACTCCCGCGCCCCTGGGGTCATGAGACCCTTGATGCACCCCCGGGGTCCAAACGTAGGATCGTCCTCCGCGCGGCCGACACCGGGCGGACGCCACGTCAGCAGAAGAACCCGCACAGCAACTGACCGCACGTCACCGCACGTCGTCGATGAGGGGGAGAGCAGTGCCGGAGCTGTGTCCGGGCGGCGCGCCCCCCGCGCCCGCCGCCGTGCGCGGATCGTCCGCATCCATCCCGCCCGGGGGGTTTAGCCCCGCCGAAGGCGCGGCATCGGCGAGAAGAGCGTGTGCATCGCACCACCGGCCCGGACGGACGGAATCCCACGCGTGACGGAGCAGCCCACCTCCCACGAAGGCCGGCGGCCGCTGGCCGACCGGCCCCAGGAACAGGCGCGACCCCGCCAGGAGGCCGCGCCCGCCGGCCTGCCCTCCGACATCCCCGTACAGCCCGCTCCCCCGCCGCCGGCGGCCGGTCAGGGCGCGCCCGCGGTCGCCGTGGCGGTCTCGCCGAAGGCCCCCTCCGCGGGCGGCGTGGCGGAGCAGCCGGGGCGGCGCGAGGGCGACCGGCTGCGGTTCGTCGGCGCCGCGACCCGGCGGATCGCCCGCGGCCTCGACCTGGACGAGATCGTCCTCGGCCTGTGCCGGGCGACCGTGCCGGCCTTCTCCGACGAGATCCTCGTCTACCTGCGCGACCCGCTGCCGGTGGGCGACGAGCGGCCGGTGTCGCCGTTCGTACTGCGGCTGCGGCGCACGGACCGGCTGCGGTTAACTCCCGACCTGGAGGGCGACGAGCTCGTCCTCGTACCCGATCCCGACCCGACCCCGGCGGCCGAGCTGTGCGAGGTGCGCTCCGGCAGCGCGCTCTCCGAGGTGCTCCGCGGGGTCCGGCCGGTCTTCGGCGACTCCGCGGCGGCCCGCACCGCCCTGGCCGAGCTGCTCGGCCCCGAGCATCCGCTGCCGGGCGGGACGCGGGCGATACTGGCCCCGCTGCGCGGCCGGCGCCGGGTGATCGGCGCGGCGGTGCTGCTGCGGCGGGGCGAGCGGACCGCCTTCGAGGCCGACGACCTGCTGGTCGCCGCCCAGCTGGCCACCCACACCGCGCTCGGCATCGACAAGGCGGTGCTGTACGGCCGGGAGGCGTACATCGCGGACGAGCTCCAGCGGACCATGCTGCCGGACTCGCTGCCCCAGCCGACCGGTGTGAAACTCGCCTCGCGCTACCTGCCCGCGGCCGAGACGGCGCGGGTGGGCGTCGACTGGTACGACGCGATCCCGCTGCCGGGCAGCCGGGTGGCGCTGGTGGTGGGCGACGTCATGGGCCACTCGATGACCTCGGCCGCGATCATGGGCCAGCTGCGGACCACGGCGCAGACCCTCGCCGGGCTCGACCTGCCGCCGCAGGAGGTGCTGCACCACCTCGACGAGCAGGCGCAGCGGCTCGGCGAGAACCGGATGGCGACCTGCATGTACGCGGTCTACGACCCGGTCTCGCACCGGATCACGGTCGCCAACGCGGGCCATCCGCCGCCGATACTGCTCCACCTGGGCGGCCGGGCGGAGGTGCTGCGGGTGCCCGCGGGCGCCCCGATCGGCGTCGGCGGGGTCGACTTCGAGGCGGTCGAGCTGGACGCCCCGGCCGGTGCGACGCTGCTGCTGTACACCGACGGCCTGGTGGAGTCCCGGCTGCGGGACGTCTCCAGCGGGATCGAGCAGCTGCGGGAGCGCCTCGCGGCGACGGCCCAGCTGACCGGCCCGGACCACGCGCCGCCGCTGGAGGCGCTGTGCGACGATGTCCTCGACATGCTGGGCCCCGGTGACCGGGACGACGACATCGCGCTGCTCGCGGCCCGCTTCGACGGGATCGCGCCGAGCGACGTGGCGTACTGGTTCCTGGAACCGGAGGACGCGGCGCCGGGCCGGGCGCGGCGGCTGGCCCGGCGGGCGCTGGCCCGCTGGGGCCTGGAGGAGCTGACGGACTCGGTCGAGCTGCTGATCAGCGAGGTCGTGACCAACGCGGTGCGGTACGCGGAGCGGCCGGTGACCTTGCGGCTGCTCAAGACCGACGTGCTGCGCTGCGAGGTCGGCGACGACTCCCCGCAGCTGCCCCGGCAGCGGCGGGCGCGGGAGACGGACGAGGGCGGACGCGGCCTGTTCCTGGTGAACCGGCTGGCGCGGCGGTGGGGTGCGACCCGGCTGTCGGGCGGCAAGGTCGTCTGGTTCGAGCTGCCGACCCGCGTCTGAGGCGGTCCCGTACGACGGCGAAGGCCGGTCCTCCCGGGTGGGGGGACCGGCCTTCGCCGTGTGCGGTGCGGGTCAGCGGGGCTGCTGGGTGCGGCCGGGGCCGTTGCCGTTGTTGCCGTTGCCGTCGGGGTTCGGCGGCTGGGCGGTGGTCGGCGGCGGGGTCTCCCGGGTGGGCTCGTCGGTGGGCTCCGGCGGGGTGGTGCCGGTGTCGCCGGTGGGCTCGGGCGGGGTGGTGCCGGTGGGGGTGGCCGGGGGCGTGGGGACGGTGGCCGTGCTGGTGGGCGGCGGCGTGGTGTCCTCGTCCCGGGTGGGCTCCTGGCTGGGGGTGGTGCTGCCGGTGGCGGTCGGTTCGGCGCCGCTGCCGCCCTCGGTCTCCAGGTCGAAGGAGGCGTCGGAGCCGCCCTCCAGGGCGCGCTCGGTGTAGGCGCCCCAGATGGAGGCGGGGATGCCGCCGCCGTTGGCGCGGCCGCGCTGGATGGTGTCGGTGAGGGTGACCTGCTGGGCGATCTCGCCGGAGGTGTCCTCGCCGAAGAGGGCGACCGCGGTGACGAGTTCGGGCGTGTAGCCGACGAACCAGGCGGAGCGGTTGTTCTCGGAGGTGCCGGTCTTGCCGGCGGCCTCGTAGTCGCCGGCGGCGCCGGCGCCGGAGCCGTTGCGGACGACGCCGATCATGGCCTGGGTGGTGGTGTCGGCGGCCTCGCGGCTGATGACCTGCTTGCTGTCCTGCCGGACGGTCTCCACGGTGCGGTCGCGGTGCTGGACGTTCTTCACCAGCGTCGGGGTGACCTTGCGGCCGTGGTTGTCGAGGGTGGCGTAGACGCCGGCCATGTCGAGGGTGGAGGCGCCCATGGTGCCGAGGGACATGGCGGGCGACTCGACGAAGTCCTTGCCGTCCTTCATACCGAGGGCGAGGGCGGTCCTCTTGGTCTCGGAGAAGCCGACGTCGACGATCATCTGGGCGTAGACCGAGTTGATCGAGCTGTTGGTGGCCCGCTGGACGGTGACGGAGCCGTACGACCGGTCGTCCTCGTTCTCCGGGTCGAAGGGGATCGTGCTGCCGACGACCTTCCGCTTGCTGGTGCCGTCGTAGACCGTGTTCAGGCCGATCTCGCGGCCGTCCTGGGTGGTGGAGCGGTTGTCGATCGCGGAGGCGAGGACGAGCGGCTTGAAGGTGGAGGCGGGCTGGAAGTCGCGGCGGGTGGCGTTGGACATCCAGTGCTCGGTGGCGCCGACGCCGCCGTACAGCGCGACGACGGCGCCGGTCTTCGGGTCGACGGAGGTGGCGCCGGCCTGGACGACGGCGTCCTTCTTGTCGCCCTTGCGGTCGAGCTTGGCCTCCAGCTTCTTGTCGACGGCGGCGACGAGGGCCTTCTGCTTCTTCGGGTCGATGGTGAGGGTGATGGTCCAGCCGCCGGCCTTGATGTCCTCCTCGCTGACGCCCTGGCGCATCAGCTCCTGGTTGGCGGCCTCGACGATGTAGCCGGTCTGGCCCTCCATGCCGGGGAGCGGCTTGGGCGCCTGGGGGGCGGGGAACTTCATGCCGGCGCGCTCGGCGGCGGGCAGCCAGCCCATCTCGACCATGTTGTCGAGGACGTAGTTCCAGCGCTGCTCGACGAGCTTGCGGCCGGTGGCGTTGGCCGAGGTCCAGTCGTACTGGTTGGGGGCCTGGAGCAGCGCGGCGAGGTAGGCGCCCTGGGCGGTGGTGAGCCGGGAGGCGTCGGTGCCGTAGTAGCTGCGGGCGGCGGCCTGGATGCCGTAGGCGCTGCGGCCGTAGTAGCTGGTGTTGATGTAGCCCGCGAGGATGTCGGCCTTCGACATGCGCTGGTCGACCTTGACGGCGATGACCATCTCCTTGAGCTTCCGCGTGGCCGTCTGGTCCTGGCTCAGGTAGAAGTTCTTGACGTACTGCTGGGTGATGGTCGAGCCGCCCTGCTTGCCCTTGCCGGTGAGGGTGCTCCAGGCGGCGCGGGTGGTGCCCTTGATGTCGACGCCGTTGTCCTTGTAGAAGGTCTTGTTCTCGGCGGCGACGAAGGAGCGCTGGACGGGGAGCGGGATCTTGTCGAGGCCGACGATCTCGCGGTTGATCTCGCCGGTGCGGGCGAGGATCTTCCCGTCGGCGTACTTGTAGATGTTGCTCTGCATGGTCGCCTCGGCGTTGGCCGTGGGGACGGGGACCATGAGGTAGGCGGCGTACAGGCCGCCCATGGCGAGCAGGCAGACGACGAAGAAGGTGCCCAGGAGCTTCTTCCAGGTGAAGAGGCGGCGTATGAAGCCGCGCTTCTTGGCCGTGCCCTTGTCCGGTCCGCCCATGTGTCGTGTCGCTCCGCTCGTCGTGTGTCCGGTCGCCCTCGGCCCGGTGAGCCGCCGGATCAGCTCAGCAAGCTAACACCGACAGTGCGGACATAGGGCAACCGATCACGCCTTTTCCGGACGTGAGAATCAGCACCCACTCCCAGGGGAACCGACGTCCGGACGGACGTGATGGTTGCGTGAAGGTTCCATTCCGCTCAGGAAGCCGCCGGGGAGACGGGGTGGATTTCCGGCCACCGCAAGGCCGTCCGCAGGGGCGCCCGGGGGTCGTCCACGAGGTCGCCCACGAGACCGTCCGCGCGGCGCCCGCACCCTCCCCCGACCGCCGCCCGACCGCTGTCCGACCGCCCTCCGGGCAGCTATGCAGGGTGTGTATACACGCCGTGTACAGTGACGTCCATGTCCATCGGTCACACCCTTCTCGGCCTCCTGGAGAGCGGACCGCGCCACGGCTACGACCTGAAGCGCGCCTTCGACGAACGGTTCGGTCACGACCGGCCCCTCCACTACGGCCAGGTCTACTCGACGATGTCCCGCCTCCTGAAGAACGGGCTGGTCGTCGTCGACGGCATCGAGCCCGGCGGCGGCCCCGAACGCAAGCGGTACGCCATCACCGACGCCGGCATCACCGACGTCGCCCAGTGGCTGGCGACGCCCGAGAAGCCGGAGCCGTACCTCCAGTCCACCCTGTACACCAAGGTCGTCCTCGCCCTGCTGACCGAGCGCGGCGCCGCCGAGGTGCTCGACACCCAGCGCTCCGAGCACCTGCGCCTCATGCGCGAGCTCACCCGCCGCAAGCAGGGCGGCGACCTCGCCGACCAGCTCATCTGCGACCACGCCCTCTTCCACCTGGAAGCCGACCTGCGCTGGCTGGAACTCACCGCCGCCCGCCTCGACGCGCTCGCCGCGGAGGTGCGCCGATGACCACCGTCCCCCTCCTCAAGGCCGTCGGACTGACCAAGGCGTACGGGCCCACTCCGGCCCTGTCCGACGCCGACTTCGCGATCCGGGCCGGCGAGGTCGTCGCCGTCATGGGCCCCTCCGGCTCCGGCAAGTCGACCCTGCTGCACTGCATCGCCGGCATCGTCCGCCCCGACTCGGGCACCCTCACCTACGACGGGCGCGACCTCACCGCCCTCTCCGACACCGCCCGCAGCGCCCTGCGCCGCACCGACTTCGGCTTCGTCTTCCAGTTCGGCCAGCTCGTGCCCGAGCTGACCTGCGTCGAGAACGTCGCCCTGCCGCTCCGCCTCAACGGCGAGAAGCGCAAGGCCGCCGAGGCCCGGGCCCTCGAATGGCTCGCCCGCCTGGAGGTCGACCCCGTCGCCGCCAAGCGCCCCGGCGAGATCTCCGGCGGCCAGGGCCAGCGCGTCGCCGTCGCCCGCGCCCTCGTCACCGCCCCGCGCGTGATCTTCGCGGACGAGCCGACCGGAGCCCTCGACTCGCTCAACGGCGAGCGGGTCATGCAGCTGTTCACCGAGGCGTCCCGGGACACCGGCGCCGCCGTCGTCCTCGTCACCCACGAGGCCCGCGTCGCCGCCTACTCCGACCGCGAGGTCGTCGTCCGCGACGGCTCCGTCCGGGACACGGAGTGGGCGGCATGAACCTGCGCGTCTGGGCCCGCGACCTGACGCTCGGCGCCCGCTTCGCCGTCACCGGCGGCCGCCCCGGACTGCTCCGCACCGTCCTGACCGCGGCCGGCGTCGGCTTCGGCACGGCCCTGCTGCTGCTCGCCTCCTCCCTGCCGAACATGCTCTTCCAGCGGGAGGTCCGGGACTCGTCCCGGGAGGTCGACGCCAGCCGGACCGTCGAGGAGCCGGGCCCCGGGACCTTTCTCCACTACACCCAGCGCAGCTCCTACCGCGGCGCGTCCTTCACCGGCCTGCTGCTCAAGCCCGAGGACGCGAAGCCCGCGGTGCCGCCCGGCACGGACGGCGTACCGGCCGCGGGCGAGATGCTGGTCTCCCCCGCCCTCGCCGAACTGCTCGCCGCGCCCGGCAACACCCTCCTCAGGGAACGCATCCCGTACAAGAACGCCGGCACCATCGGCGAGGCCGGGCTCATCGGACCGAACGAGCTGCGGTACGTCGCGAACGCCCCGTTCCTCACCGACGACAACGCCGAGGGGCGCGGAGTGCGCTACGGCTGGTCGGTGCCCGAGGAACCGATGAACGCCTTCCTGATCCTCCTGGTCGTCATCGCGTACGTCGTCCTGCTGCTGCCGGTCCTCGTCTTCATCGCCACCGCCGCCCGCTTCGGCGGCGAGCAGCGCGACCGGCGGCTCGCCGCCCTCCGGCTGGTCGGCGCGGACAACGCCACCACCCGGCGGATCGCGGCCGGCGAATCACTGGCGGGCGCGCTCCTCGGCCTGCTCACCGGCGCCGCCCTCTTCCTGGTCGCCCGGCAGTTCGCCGGGGCCGTGCAGATCTGGGACGTCAACGCCTATCCGGCCGACGTCGTCCCCAACCTGCCGCTCGCACTGCTGGTCCTCGCCGTGGTGCCGGTCTCCTCGGTCGTCGTCACCCTCCTCGCCCTGCGCGGGGTCGCGATCGAACCGCTCGGCGTGATCCGCTCCTCCACCCCCGGCCGCCGCCGCGTGTGGTGGCGGCTGCTGCTCCTCGTCGCGGGCGCCGCGCTCCTGGTGCCGACCATCGGCGACATCCAGATGGGCGACACGGCCATCGACACCGTCACCATCGGCGGCGGCACCGTCCTCTTCCTCGTCGGCCTCACCAGCCTGCTGCCCTGGCTGGTCGAGGCGGCGGTGAAGCGGCTGCGCGGCGGCCCGGTCTCCTGGCAGCTCGCCGTGCGCCGGCTCCAGCTCTCCAGCGGCACCGCGGCCCGCGCCGTGAGCGGCATCGTCGTCGCCGCCACCGGGGCCATCGCGCTCCAGATGCTGTTCCAGGCGATGGAGCACGACTTCACCTCGCCCACCGGCCAGGACAGCAGCCGGGCGCAGATCCAGACCACGCTGAAGGTCAAGGACGGCGCCGAGGCCCGGCAGGCCGTCGAGCGGCTGCGCGCCGTGGACGGCGTCACCCACGTGATCGCCACCACCGAGTCGTACGTCTACCGGGACGGGCCGGTCCGCAAGGACGAGGACTTCGCCCCCCTCACCCAGTTCGCCGTCGGCGACTGCGCCTCGCTGCGCGAGTACGCCGTGCTGTCGTCCTGCGCGGACGGGGACGTCTTCATGGTCCTCCCGCCGAAGGGCGTCGAGGGCCTCCAGTCCCCGGACCTGATCACGCGGGTCGCGCGGCCGGGCGCCGACGTCGCGCTGCGCGACCCCGCCGTCCACAAGGGCGCCATGCCCCGCTGGCGGGTCCCCGCCGGGACGCGGACCGCGGAGGCCCGCCTGGACCCGTCCGGGCAGTACCGCCTCGGTGTCTTCGCCACCCCGGCCTCGGTCGACGTGACGCTGCTGGACTCCCCGGACACCCGGCTGATGGTGGGGCTCGACCCGGCCGCCGCGGACGCCCCGGAGCTGGTGCGCAACGCCGCCCTGGCGATCGACCCGACCGCCGTCGTCAACGGCCTGAGCGACACCGAGCAGAGCAGCCGCTTCCTCAGCGTGCGCACCGGCATCTACGTCGGCTCGACCCTGACGATGCTGCTGGTCGCGGCGTCCCTGCTGGTCACGACCCTGGAGCAGCTGCGCGACCGCAAGCGCCTGCTGTCCTCCCTGGTGGCCTTCGGCACCCGCCGCACCACCCTGAGCTGGTCGGTGCTCTGGCAGACGGCGGTACCGATCTTCCTCGGCCTGGCCCTGTCGGTCGTCGGCGGCCTCGCGCTCGGCATGGCCCTGCTGGCCATGACCGGCCAGGGGACGCAGGACTGGTGGGCCTTCCTGCCGGTCGTCGGCATCGGCCTCGGTCTCATCGCGGTCGTGACCCTGTTCAGCCTGCCGATGCTCTGGCGGCTGATGCGCGCGGACGGCCTGCGCACCGAGTAACCCGCCGATCGCACGTACGAGGGTGTACGGGGAAGGGGGTGCGGGTTCCCGGCGACGGGAGCCCGCACCCCCTTCCTCACGCCCCCGGCTCCGCGACCCGGACGGGCAGTTCGGCCAGCCGCTCCCGCAGCGCCGCCGCCAGCTGCTCGAACTCGGCCTGCCGGGCCGCGCCGGTCCGCATCGCGAGGGCGATCCGGCGGGTCGGCGCGGGCCCGGCGAAGGTGCCGGTCCCCAGGGCGGTGTTGCGGGCGGTCTCGACGGTGACGGCGGTACGGGGCAGCAGCGTCACGCCCAGCCCGCCGGCCACCAGCTGCACCAGGGTCGCCAGCCCGGCGGCGGTGGTGGTGACCTCGGGCCCGTCCGACCGGCCCGCCTCCCGGCAGATGTCGAGGGCCTGGTCGCGCAGGCAGTGCCCCTCGTCGAGGAGGAGCAGCCGCTGCTCCTTGAGGGCCTCGCGCGGGATGTCGTCCCGCCCGGCCAGCGGATGCCCCTGCGGGGCGACCAGCACGAAGTCCTCGTCGAACAGCGGGAGCTCGGTGACGCCGGGGACCCCGAGCGGGACGGCGAGCAGCAGCAGGTCCAGCCGCCCGGCGGCGAGCCCCTCCAGGAGGGAGGAGGTCTGCTCCTCGTGCACCTGGAGGTCGAGGTCGGGGTAGCGGCGGTGGACGAGCCGGAGCACGTCGGGGAGGAGGTAGGGGGCGACGGTGGGGATGACCCCGAGCCGCAGCACCCCGGTGAAGGGCGCCTGGGCGGCCTCGGCCTCGTCCATCAGCTCGGCGACGGCGTCGAGGACGGCCCGCGCGCGGACCGCGAGCCGCTCCCCGGCGGGCGAGAGCAGCACCTTGCGGGTGGTCCGCTCCAGGAGCTGGACACCGAGTGCCTCTTCGAGTGCCGAAACCGCGCCCGAGAGCGCCGGCTGGCTCATCCCGATGGCGGCGGCCGCGTCCCGGAAGTGCAGATGCTCCGCGACCGCCGAGAAGGCCCTGAGCTGGGAGAGGCTGGGTTGCTTGGCCCGCTGGGGGGCGTGCGGGGAGGCGTACGAGGATGCCACTGATAACCACCTTCGATCAACACGACCCACTCTAGCTATTTCACTGATCAATGCACCGCGTGCCATGCTGTGATCAGTCCAACCCCTCATGGAAGCCCCCAAAAGGGACCCTTCCGTCTCGCAAGGAGAGCGCGTGCTCACTGTCGGTGACCAGTTCCCCACGTACGACCTGACCGCCTGTGTGTCGCTGGAGAGCGGCAAGGAGTTCGAGCAGATCGACCACAAGTCCTACGAGGGCAAGTGGCGTGTGGTGTTCTTCTGGCCGAAGGACTTCACCTTCGTCTGCCCGACCGAGATCGCCGCCTTCGGCAAGCTGAACGACGAGTTCGCGGACCGCGACGCGCAGATCCTCGGCGTCTCCGGCGACTCCGAGTTCGTGCACCACGCCTGGCGCAAGGACCACGCCGACCTGCGTGACCTGCCCTTCCCGATGCTGGCCGACTCGAAGCACGAGCTCATGCGCGACTGCGGCGTGCAGGGCGAGGACGGCTTCGCGCAGCGCGCCGTCTTCATCGTGGACCCGAACAACGAGATCCAGTTCACCATGGTGACGGCCGGTTCCGTGGGCCGTAACCCCAAGGAGGTCCTGCGGGTGCTGGACGCCCTGCAGACCGACGAGCTGTGCCCCTGCAACTGGAACAAGGGCGAGTCCACCCTCGACGCCGGCGCGCTCCTGGCCGGTGAGTGAGCATGGCCCTCGATGAGCTGAAGGCCGCCATACCGGACTTCGCCAAGGACCTGAAGCTGAACCTCGGCTCGGTCATCGGCAACAGCGAGCTCCCGCAGCAGCAGCTGTGGGGCACCGTGCTGGCCTGCGCGATCGCCTCGCGCTCGCCGAAGGTGCTGAAGGAGCTGGAGCCCGAGGCCCAGGCGAACCTGAAGCCCGAGGCGTACCAGGCGGCCAAGTCCGCCGCCGCGATCATGGCGATGAACAACGTCTTCTACCGGACCCGGCACCTGCTGTCGGACCCCGAGTACGGGACGATGCGCGCCGGTCTGCGGATGAACGTCATCGGCAAGCCGGGCGTCGAGAAGGTCGACTTCGAGCTGTGGTCGCTGGCCGTCTCCGCGATCAACGGCTGCGGCCAGTGCCTGGACTCGCACGAGCAGGTCCTGCGCCAGGCCGGCGTGGACCGCGAGACGATCCAGGAGGCGTTCAAGATCGCCGCCGTGATCCAGGCGGTCGGCGTCACCCTGGACGCCGAGGCCGTCCTCGCCGAGTAGGCGACGGAGCGTCCCGCGAGGGCCCCGGAGTCATCCGACTCCGGGGCCCTCGCGCGTGCTCACTTCCGGAGTTCGGCGAGGAGCGCCAGGGCGTCCTGGGTCATCGGGACGTCGATGCCGGAGAGGTCGGGCACGCCCTGCTCGACAGCCTTGCCGTTCTCGTCCTCGTAGTAGGAGTGGTAGGTGGAGAGCTCCAGGACGGCCTGCCCGTCGAGCACCCACATCCTCCCGCCGTCCTCGCCGTGGTCCGCGAAGTACGCCTCCTCGCCGACGCCGCCGACCGACTTCGCCGGGCCGTAGTGCTTCGCCAGCGCGCCGAACTCGGGGCCGGGGTCGGTGACCTTGTGCAGGGTGTAGACGACCTCGACGCCCTGCTCCCGGGCGCCCTCGCCGAAGGTGACCGAGCAGGACGACTGGGCGAGCGCGGGCTCGTCGAGGGACGGGCTGCTGCCGGCTCCGCTCCGCTTGCCGAGCACGGTCCCCAGGGCCTTCAGCCCGGCCCGCTCGCACAGGTTCTCCACCACCCCGTACCCGCCCAGGTCCGCCGCCTCCTCCTCGCGGCCGTCGCTCCAGCGCCCGTACCCGTACAGTCCGCCGCCCCACAGCGCCGAGGCGACGAGCGCGCCGGCCAGGGCCCACGCCCAGGGGCGGCGGCTCCGGTCCCGCGGTGCGGACGGCGGCGGGTCGGCCTCGGTGAGGACCTCGCGGCCGTCGAAGTCCGCGCCGCCGACGAGTTCGGGCTCGGATATCACTTCTGGACCTTCCCTTCCGGCGAGCCGGGCGCCGGGGTGGGGGCGACCCGGAAGGCGGTCGCGCCGCGCGGTTCGGGCGTGCTGAGGAGCCCGGGTTCGTGGCTGTACGCCCGCAGGTAGCCGACGACCGTGTTGGAGACGGCGACCAGCGGGACGGCGACGACGGCGCCGCCGATGCCGGCGGTCAGCCCGCCGGCGGCGACGGCGAGGACGACGGCCAGCGGGTGGACGCGGACGGCCCGGCCGAGGATGAACGGCTGGAGGACGTGACCCTCGATCTGCTGCACGGCGAGGACGACGACGAGCACCATGAGCGCGGTGAAGACGCCGTTGGTGACGAGGGCGACGAGGACCGCGAGGGCGCCGGACATGACGGCGCCGACCAGCGGGATGAAGGCGAAGAGGAAGATGAAGACGGCGAGCGGCACCGCCATCGGCACGTCGAGGATGTAGAGGCCGAGGCCGATGAAGACGGCGTCGATGAGGGCGACGAGGACGGTGCCGCGGACGTAGGCGGTGAGGGTCCGCCAGGCGCGCGGGCCCGCGCCGGCGACGCCGGGCCGGGCCTGTGCCGGGACCAGCTTGAGCGTCCACTCCCAGACCTTCTTCCCGTCGTAGAGCAGGAAGAGGGTGGAGAACATGGCGAGCAGGATGCCGGTCATGGTCTCGACGATGACGGTGACGCCCTGGAGGCCGACGGAGGTGATCTGCTCGGCGTTGGAGCCGATGGTGTCGCTGAGGTTCTTGGCGATGTCGTTGATCTGCCGCTCGGTCACGTGGAAGGGGCTGTCGAGGAGCCAGCGCTTCAGCTCCTCGATGCCGTCCCGGACCCGGTCGGTCAGGTTGTCGATGTTGTCCATCACCTGCCAGACCACGAACCAGCCGACGAGCCCCATCACGACGAAGCCGGAGATGGCGGTGAGGGCGGTGGCGAGGCCGCGCGGCACGCCCTTGGACCGCAGCCACGCGACCGTCGGCTGGAGCAGGGCGGTGACGAGGAGGGCGGCGACGAAGGCGAGGACGACGAGCTGGACGGAGCTGATCACCCGCATCAGCACCCAGACGGTGCCGGCGAGGACGAGCAGCCGCCAGCCCGCCTCGGCGGCGACCCGCATGCCCCAGGGAATGGCGGAGACCGGGTCGGGGCGAGCGGGGACGTCGGGGGCGTAGGACGGCGGGGCGGGCACGGTGGGGGCCGCGTCCGCCTCCGGCACCGCGGCGGCCTCCGGTGCGGGGGCGCCGACCGGTTCGTACGACTCCTGGCCGGGGGCGGCGGCGCGTTCGGCGGCGGCGCGGCGGGCGTCCAGCCGCGCGCCGGCCCGGCTGAGGCCCTCGCCCATCCGGTTCAGCCACCCTGGCAGTCTCGACATCTCGTTTCCTCTTCCCCCCGCTCGGTCCCCGATCGTCCCCCGGGCGCCCCGGTCCCGGGCGCCGTGGGCCTTCGCAACCTACACGCAGGAAGCCCCTCACCGTAGGACGGCGGGGGGCTTCCCGGGGTTGAGCGGAGGGCGGCCTAGTACCAGCGGTTGCCCTGCCAGAACGTCCAGGCGCCGCAGGGGCTCTTGTAACGGTTGTTCATGTAGCTGAGGCCCCACTTGATCTGCGTCGCGGGGTTGCTCTGCCAGTCCGCGCCGGCCGAGGACATCTTCGAGCCGGGCAGCGCCTGGACAAGGCCGTAGGCGCCGGAGGACGGGTTGGTCGCGCGGTAGTTCCAGCCGGACTCGTGGTCCACGATGTTGCTGAAGCACTGGAACTGCGAGGCCGGGATCATCTGCCGGGCGATCGCCTTGACCTCGGCGATGGAGTACGACCCCTGGGCGGCGAAGCTGGAGGCGTCGCGGACGGAGTCGCGGCTGGCGCGCTCGGCCTTCTCACGGGCCTCCCGCTCCTCGCGCTCCTTCTTCTCCTTGGCGGCCTGCTCGTCGGCGGCCTTCTTCTTCGCCTGGGCGTCCTGGGCGGCCTTGTAACGGGCCGTCTCCTCGGCGCTCTTGCGGGCGGTGGCGTCCGCGGCGGCGGCCTGGACGTCGGCCTGCTCCGCGAGGGAGGCGACCTGTACCTGGGCCTGCGTGCCCGCGGGGATGTCCGCGAGCAGCGTGTTGTCGGCCGCGGTGGCCTCGAAGTTGTCGTCAGAGGTGGCCTGGGCGGCGTTGCCCGTGGCAACTCCGACGACGGCGCCGACGGTGGTGACCGCAGTGGCTGACGCCACCGCGAATCCCCGGACCGAGATCCGGCTCACACGGTTTCCTTCCAGCATCGCCCGCAGCGGTGACCACGCGGGCGAAATCGTGCCCCTGGCGCTGGTCTTCGTCGTACCGGGTCACAGAAGACGCGGGCCCGTGGTGCTGTGGGCGGCATATGGCGGACGGTTGTGGAGTTGTGCGGTGCTGTTGTGCGGGCCTCGGGTGAACGAGGGTGCACGGGTGCCGTATGCGGGGCCTGACGGAAGCAAGACTTTGCCGGACACCGCCACCGCAAGGCAATTCCATGCCGCGTGTGAAAGCTCACACTTCGGCAGTCCCCGGCGTTTCGCCGGAAGTTGCGGACAGCGGAGCGCCGCCCGGCTAAGCTCCTGCGCTTCACCAGGCGGCGCTCACTCCCCCGGGGGGGGCAAAAGGGTGCGAACGAGGCATCACACCCGCTGAAAACCTCTCAGAGCCGGACGTCCTCCAGCATTTCGGTCACCAGTGCGGCGATCGGCGAGCGCTCCGAACGGGTGAGGGTGACGTGGGCGAAGAGCGGATGCCCCTTCAGCTTCTCGACCACGGCGACGACTCCGTCGTACCGCCCCACCCGCAGGTTGTCCCGCTGGGCCACGTCGTGCGTGAGCACCACCCGGGAATTCGCCCCGATACGGGACAGAACGGTCAGCAGGACGTTGCGCTCCAGGGACTGGGCCTCGTCCACGATCACGAAGGCGTCGTGCAGCGAGCGGCCCCGGATGTGGGTGAGCGGCAGGACCTCCAGCATCCCCCGGGACAGCACCTCCTCGATCACCTCGCGCCCGGCCACCGCCGAGAGCGTGTCGAAGACCGCCTGCGCCCACGGGCTCATCTTCTCGGACTCGCTGCCCGGCAGATAGCCCAGGTCCTGGCCGCCGACCGCGTACAGCGGACGGAAGACCATCACCTTCTGGTGCTGGCGGCGCTCCAGGACGGCCTCCAGGCCCGCGCAGAGCGCGAGCGCCGACTTGCCGGTGCCGGCCCGGCCGCCCATCGAGATGATCCCGACCTCGGGGTCGAGGAGCAGGTCGAGCGCGATCCGCTGCTCGGCGCTGCGGCCCCGGAGGCCGAACGCCTCCCGGTCGCCGCGGACCAGCCGCACGTTCCCGTCCGCGCCGATCCGGCCGAGCGCCTTGCCGCGCTCCGACTGGAGCACCAGGCCGGTGTGCACGGGCAGCTCGGACGCCTCCGGCACGTACAGCCGCTCGTGCTCGTAGAGGAGGTCGATCTGCTCGCCGGAGAGGCTCAGCTCGGACATGCCGGTCCAGCCGTTGGCGTCCGTGACGGCGAGCTCGGCCCGGTACTCCTCGGCCAGCAGGCCCACCGAGGACGCCTTGATGCGCAGCGGCAGGTCCTTGGAGACGACCGTGACGTCGTACCCCTCCGCCTGGAGGTTGCGCGCGACCGCGAGGATCCGGGAATCGTTGTCGCCCAGCCGGTAACCGGCGGGCAGGACGGAGGGGTCGGAGTGGTTGAGCTCGACCCGCAGGGTGCCGCCGAGGTCCCCGATGGGGAGGGGGGCGTCCAGGCGCCCGTACCGGACCCGGAAGTCGTCCAGCAGGCGCAGCGCCTGGCGGGCGAAGTAGCCGAGTTCGGGGTGGTGCCGCTTCGCCTCCAGCTCGGTCACCACGACGATCGGGAGCACGACCTCGTGCTCGTCGAAGCGGGACATCGCCTTGGGGTCGGCGAGCAGGACGCTGGTGTCGAGTACATAGGTGCGCCGGTCGGAAAGGCGGCGCTTCGGGCTGGTCACCACGGAAGGACAGACCCCCTCTGAAGACCCGTATGAGGCCGGGGTGCGACGGAAGAACCGGTGTCGCTGCGGAATGGGACCGGGAACGGACCGCCGAGCGCGGGCCGAACTCCGGCCCTCCGCTTCTCCCGTACGTGTCCCGCACGGTCGTCCTGGTGCAAGGGGCCTCCCGGGTGGCGGTCTCCGTGCCGCTCACTTCACCAGGCTTATTCCCGCGAAGACACCCCGTCATGCCAGGTCGCACGGGGGCGTGTCGGTGAACGTCCGGTGACCGACCCGGGTGCCCCCGCGACGGCGTGCGCCGGTCCGCGCGCCCGCCCGGCGGCGGCCGCCGCCGGGGTCGCCGCGGGGCCCCGTGCGCGGCGGCGCGACGGGGCCGGGAAGGCGGGTCTCCGGGAGATCAGGAGCCGTAGCGGCGGTGGCGGGCGGCGTAGTCGCGCAGCGCCCGCAGGAAGTCGACCTTGCGGAAGGCCGGCCAGTGGACCTCGCAGAAGTAGTACTCGGAGTGCGCGCTCTGCCAGAGCATGAAGCCGGACAGCCGCTGCTCGCCGCTGGTGCGGATCACCAGGTCAGGGTCGGGCTGCCCGCGCGTGTACAGGTGCTCCTGGATGAGGTCGATGGAGACCGTCTCGGCCAGCTCCTCGAAGCTGGTGCCGCGCTCGGCGTGGTCCAGGAGCAGCGAGCGGACCGCGTCCGCGATCTCCTGCCGGCCGCCGTAGCCCACGGCGACGTTGACGAGTATCCCGGCGTTGGTCCGGGTGGACTCCTCCGCCTCCTTCAGGACCCGCTGGGTCCGGCCCGGCAGCAGGTCCATGGTGCCCACGTGGTGCACCCGCCAGCGGCCGTCGGCGGCGAGCGCCTCCACCGCGCCCTCGATGATCGAGAGCAGCGGGACCAGCTGCGCCTCGGGGCGGCTCAGGTTGTCCGTGGAGAGCATCCAGAGCGTGACGACCTCGACGTCGGTCTCGGCGCACCAGCCGAGCAGCTCCTGGATCTTGTCCGCGCCCGCCTTGTGTCCCTGCTCGGGGGTCCCGCCGGACGCCTTGGCCCAGCGGCGGTTGCCGTCGAGGATGACCCCGATGTGCTTGGGCACCTGGGCGTGGTCGAGGCGGCCTTCCACCCGGCGCGCGTAGAGCCCGTACACCAGGTCGCGCAGGTTCACTGTTCTTTACCCCTCCATGGGCGGCGGTCCGCAGGCGGCCACATTACTGCGCACGGGGAAAGGGTCCCAGCCCGGGAGTGTCACAACTCCGTCCGGGTGTGTCACAAGTCCGTGATAAGCAGAGATACGTGACTGATTCCCCGCACTACCGCGCCGCAGCGGAGCGATACGACTCCATGGAGTACCGGCGCTCGGGCCGCAGCGGCCTGAAGCTCCCGGCCGTCTCCCTCGGCCTCTGGCACAACTTCGGCGACGACCGCGCCCTCGACTCGCAGCGGGCGATCCTGCGCCGCGCCTTCGACCTCGGCGTCACCCACTTCGACCTGGCGAACAACTACGGCCCGCCGCCCGGCTCCGCCGAGCTGAACTTCGGCAAGATCTTCGCGCAGGACTTCGCGCCCCACCGGGACGAGCTGATCGTCTCGACCAAGGCCGGCTACGAGATGCACCCGGGCCCCTACGGCGAGTGGGGCTCCCGCAAGTACCTGCTGTCCTCGCTCGACGCCTCCCTGAACCGGATGGGCCTCGACCACGTCGACATCTTCTACTCGCACCGCTTCGACCCGGAGACCCCGCTGGAGGAGACCATGGGGGCGCTCGCCTCCGCGGTCCGGCAGGGCAAGGCGCTGTACGTCGGCGTCTCCTCGTACAACGCGGAGCAGACCGCCGAGGCGGCGCGGATCCTGAAGGAGATGGGCGTCCCGGCCCTCATCCACCAGCCCTCGTACTCGATGATCAACCGCTGGATCGAGGACGACGGGCTGCTGGACACCCTGGAGGCGGCCGGCATGGGCTGCATCTCCTTCGTGCCGCTGGCGCAGGGGCTGCTCACCAACAAGTACCTGAAGGGCATCCCGGAGGGCTCCCGGGCCACCCAGGGCAAGTCCCTCGACCCGAACCTCCTCTCCGACGAGGTGCTGCGCCGGCTGCGCGGCCTCGCGGACATCGCCGGGCGGCGCGGCCAGTCGCTGGCCCAGCTCGCGCTCACCTGGGTGCTGCGGGACCCGCGGATGACCTCGGCGCTGATCGGGGCGTCCAGCGTGGCGCAGCTGGAGGAGAACGTGGCGGCCCTCGACGCCGCGCCGCTCACCGCGGAGGAGCTGGAGGAGATCGACTCCTTCGCCGTCGACACGGCGGGCACCAACATCTGGGCCGGCCGGGGCTGAGCCCCGGCGGGGGCCTCGGGCGGCCCGGGAGTGGGAGCGGTCCCGCTCCCCGGGCCCCCGGAGAAAAGAAAACGGGCCGGTCCGTGGGGGGGGGATACGGACCGGCCCGAGGGGGGGGTTCCACCATAACCCTTCCCTGTTCGTGCCGCGTGCCACCCGCGCCGCGAGAAGCCCGGAGAAATCCGCGGAGCCCAGTCGGGACAAGGGCTGCGGGCCCCGGTGGCGGGTTTGCGCCCCGGCGTGGCGGCGGGCTTCCGTCCCTCCGACGGGGGACCGTCCCGCATTGACGGCGGGCCGGGCACGGCCCCTTTCGTCGCGGTCCGCGACGGGGGCGTCGCCCACCGCGTTCAAACCGGTCCGGCGGCCGCCCCCAGGACCAGGCCCAGGAGCGCGCCGGTCAGCATGAAGGGGCCGAAGGGGATCGCCGAGGAACGGCTCGCGCGCCCCAGCAGGACGCGGCCGAAGCCGTACACGGCGCCGAGGAGGAAGCCGAGGAAGGCGCCGGCGAGGAGCACCTCCCAGCCGTACCAGCCGAGGGCCGCGCCCAGCGGGAGGGCCAGCTTCACGTCGCCGAAGCCCAGCTCCCGGGGACTGATCAGGTGCAGCAGCAGATAGCCGCCGCCGAGGACGAGCCAGCCCAGCAGCGCCCCGGTCCAGGAGCCCGCCGCGCCCGGCAGCGGGGCGGCGGCGCCCAGCAGCAGCGGCACGGCGAGGGCCAGCGGCAGCGTCAGACCGTCCGGCAGCCGCCGCACCCGGACGTCCACCCAGGCCAGCAGGGTGCCGACGGGGACCACGAGCAGCCACACCGCCAGCTCCGGGCGCGGCCCGCCGGCGGCGGCCGACAGGGCGCAGGCGGCGGCGCTCACCAGCGGCGCGAGCAGCGGAGCCGGGGCCGTCGCGCACGCGGCCCGGCCGGGCCCGGCCAGCCAGCCGCGCCCCGGCCCGGCGAACGCGTGCCCCGCCGGACAGTGCGCGCGCCAGGGCTCCCCCGGCGGCACGGACAGCCGGTACGCGGCCCGCGGCACCAGCAGCCCGGCGACCGCGCCCCAGAGGGCGGCGAGGACGATCAGCGTGACGTGCACGGACCGACCCTAGGGCTAAGGTCGGTTGCATGGGGCGGAGTTGGCGGGACGGGACGGGCATGCTCGGGGTGGCGGAGGGGGTCGCGGTCCCGTTGGAGATCGCCGCCTCCTACCGGGCGCGGCGGCGCGGGCTGCTCGGCCGCGACGGGATCGACGGGGCGCTGCTCCTCACCCCGGCGAACAGCGTCCACACTCTCGGCATGCGCTTCCCGATCGACGTCGCCCACCTGGACCGGCACCTGCGGGTGCTCGCCGTGGTCACCATGCGCCCCGGCCGGATCGGGCTGCTCCGGCCGCGCGCCCGGCACGTCCTGGAGGCGGAGGCGGGCGCGATGGCGGGATGGGGGCTGCGGGCCGGGGCGCGGGTGGTGCTCACGGCGGACCCGGCCCCAGGAGCGTGAAGGCGCCGTAGCCGGCGGAGGCCGCCGCGAGGACCGCGAGGACGACGGCGGTGGTACGGGGGCGGAGCCGGGCGAGCGCGGCGGCGGGCGGCAGCAGCAGGCCGAAGGCGGGCATCATCAGGCGCGGCCGGGAGCCGAAGTAGGCGGCGCCGACGAGGGACACCGCGACGACCCCGACCGTGTAGACGAGCAGCGGCAGCGGCAGGCGCTGCCGCACGCACAGCACGACCAGCCAGGCGAGCAGCGCGAGGGCCGCGCAGAGCCCGAGCGAGGCGGGCCACGGCAGGGAGGCGATGAAGCGGGCGAGGGCGACGCCGCCGTCGATCGAGTTGCCCCAGCCGGCCTGGACGTCGAAGTAGGCGGTGGCGCTCGACTCGCGGACGCCGACGTACACCACGTAACCGAGCCAGCCGAGCGGCGCGAGCAGCACCCCGGCGAGCGTCCGGAGCGGCAGCCGCCGGTCCCGTACGAGGGCGGCGGCGGCCGTGACGGCGAGGGCGGCGATCAGCGCGGCGGCGGTGGGCCGGGTGAGCCCCGCCAGGACGCAGAGCGCGCCCGCGAGGATCCAGCGGTCGCGCAGCACCGCGTACAGGGACCAGGCGGCGAAGGCGGTGAACAGGGTCTCCGTGTACGCCATCGACTGCACGAACGCCGTCGGGTACACCCCCCACAGCACCGCCAGCAGCGCCCCGGCGCGCGGCGAGACGGCGAGCGCGCCGCACCGGTAGATCCCCCAGGCGGCGGCGAGGGACGCCGTCCAGGAGACGAGCAGTCCGGCACCGGCCGCGTCGAGCGGGAGGACGGCGGAAAGGGCGCGCTCCAGGGCGGGCAGGAGCGGGAAGAACGCCAGGTCGGAGTGGATGTCGCCGTTCGGGAGGACGACCTGGCGGCCGTAGCCGTGCTCGGCGATCCGCACGTACCAGACGGAGTCCCAGCGTCCGCTCAGCCGGTGGAAGCCGTCCTTGCCGCTCGCGGCGGCGGCGACGGCGAGCACGACGAGCCCGAGGACCCGGGTGGCGGCGTAACCGCCGAGGGCGAGGAGGAGGTACGGATCACGGCGGCGGGTCGGCGGGGGCATGCGCCCGATTATCCGAGGCGGGGGGAGACGAGCGGCTCGGGGGCTGTCCGGCCCCGGGCTTTCCGTGCGGACGAGGCCGTCAGCCGGTGGGTCTCATGCGGTCGAACCGGGCGGCCAGGACGGGGCCGAGCCGGCCGACGATGCCGTGGCCCGGCTCGTGCGGGGACGGCAGGTCGCCCAGGAAGGAGGTCACGATCACCTCGTCGACGACGGTGTCGCCGCGCCCGCACCGCTCCTCCAGGAAGTCGAGGGTGCGGCGCCAGTCGGGCTCCGGTTCCCGCGCGTCGGCGCGGGCGAGGAAGGAGCGGACCGTGCCCTGGACGACGTCCCAGAAGAAGACGTGCGGCAGGACCTCGCCCTGCCGGAAGACGTGGCTCGCGTAGGCGTCCTCGAAGGAGGGCACGTGGCCGACCAGGTCGTGGACGAGCCGGACACCGGCCGGGTCGGCGCCGGTCGCCGTCGTCGTGGCGACGGCGGCGGCGATGGTGGCGGCGATGCCCGCCGGGTCGGCGGCGGCTGTCGGATCGGGAGCGGTCGTCGGGTCGGTGGTGGTCTGAGGGATGATCTGCGGCATCGGCGGCCCTGCCCCGGGGACGTTGTGGTGTTTCGGTCCAGAATGCTCCTGCCCCCGATGCCCGTCCCGACACTTTTGCGCTTTCCTGGGGACAACTTTCAGCTGGTTTTCCACAGGGGGTGCGAAGTGTCCCCCTTCCGTGGATCGTCGGTCGTGTGTACGAGTCGGCGACCCTCGCGGGGGACGGGGTGCTCCTCGTCTCCCGGGTGCTCGCGACCGGCCGCCGGGCCCGCGCCCCCGTGGCTCAGGGGGCGGGGGCGGAGGCGCCGGTGCGGGGGAAGGAGATCTCCACGCGGCGGTTCTTCTTCCGGCCCTCCTCGGTGCTGTTGTCGGCGATCGGGTAGTCCTCGCTGTAGCCGCGGATGTCGTACGCGGTCCCCGGGTCCAGCTCGCGCGCGAGCACGCGCTGGACGGCGGTGGCGCGGTCCTTGGAGAGCTTCAGACCGTGCGCGTACGTCCCCAGGTCGTCGGTGAAGCCGAAGACCCGGACCCGCCCGGAGCCCTGCTCGCGGACCTCGGCGGCGATGGCGAGGATGCGGGCGGTGGCGGCGGGGCTGAGCTGCGCGCTGTTCTTCGGGAACAGCACCTCGGCCTGGAGCGCGAACGTCACGTCCACGTTCGTGTCCTCCCGCCGCTGCTCACCGCCCTCCTCCTCCACGATCTGCTTGATGTCCAGCACCTTGGCGGGCGCGAGCGTGGCCCCGTCCGGGAGCATCAGGCCGGGAGCGTTCGAGTCGATGGCGGGGGGCGGGGAGGAGGAGGTGCTGCCCGGCGGGTCGTCGGCATGGGCGCTTCCCGCCCCGAGGGGCCAGACGGCCATCACCGCGACCGCGAGAACGGCCAGTCCGCGTCGTCCTGTCGTCGTCATGGCGTCGCCTCAGGAGAGCTTCAGGGTGGCGGGTTCGAAGGTGGGGAGCTGGAAGGAGACTTCGGTGGTGGTGGCGGGGGGAGCGGGGAACTGCATGAAAACGGCGGTGGACTTGCCGGCACCGAGCGTGTCGAGTCCCGAGGTGGTGAGCGGGCGGCCGTCCGTGTCCCTCAGGACGTAGTAGCGCTTCTTTCCGACGGCGTCGAGGAGTGTCGCTCCTCCCAGGGACATGCCGTGCTTCACGACCTCCGTCTCGTCGCCCCGGATCTCGGCGGGCAGGACGACGGTGGCGCCCGAGGCGTTCGAGATCCGCCCCTTGATCGTGAGGAAGCCTCCCGCGTCGCGCTCGGCGGATTCGATGCGGAGTTCCACGCCCTTCGCCCCCTGCGCCACGGCGAGGGTCTCGGCCGGGGCCTCGGTGTCCTCCCCCGCCGACTCGGACGGCTGCTTCGGCTGCTGCTGGGGCTGTGACGTCGCGCCCGGCTTCGCCTGCTTCGGTTCGGCGTCCGCGCCGCATCCGGCGACGGTCAAGGAGGCGGCCACCGCGAAGGCGATGAACCCCCCTCTCACATAGGCATGCATGAAGAACGCTTCCTTTACTCGTCGTCGCCGGTCAGTCGGACGTGGAAGAGGTCGCCGGCGGCGGGCAGGACCGGCTTCTCGGGGTCGATCTCCCATGCCTCCCCGTCGCACACCAGCCCCAGGATCGGCGCGGGTTCCGTCGGGGAGGGCGAAGGCGAGGGCGTCCCCGGCCCCGGCTCTCCGGTGGGCTCGGGCTCCCCGGTGGGCTCGGGGTCCTCCGTGGGTTCGGGCGCGTCGAAGGAGCAGAGCGGCTCGATCACGGCCGTCGCGGTGGCCGTCCCCCGGCGGGATTCCGTACCGGGGACGATCGATCTCCCCACCGTCGCCTCGGTGTGCACGGTGACCCGGAAGCCGAGGCCCGACGGCGCGCACGTGTCGACCACCGCGGCATTGCTGCCGGCGAAGCCGTCGGCGTTCCGGCAGGCCAGGGCGGTGTCGACGAACGCCCGGCCGTCGACGAACCGCTGCCACTGGGCCGGATCGTCGATCACTTCGAACCACCCCTCCCGTAGCTGATCCCTGACGCTCTGGGCGGCGGCGAGCGCCGCCGCGTCGGCGGCGGTCTGGGCCCCGCCCCGGACGATCCCGGCCCGTCCCACGACGAAGAACACGAGGCCCAGGAAGAGCAGGGCTCCGATCACCGCCACGTAGGCGGGGAACGCCTGGCCCCGGTCGGCCGGGCCGCCCGTTAGCCGCCCGTGATCTCCGCGATCTTCGTCCGGATCGCGTTCAGGATCGACGTACCGATGCCGGTACCGCTGATCGCGATGACGATCGCCACCACCACCACGATGATCCCCAGGTACTCCACCGCCGTCTGTCCCCGGTCCCCTCGGGACGTCAGGTGGGTTCTGGCCCGGGCCAGGGTCTTCAGCAGCGCGTCGTTCATCGTGGTCCCCTCCGCGGTCAGACGCTTGCGCGATCGCACGGTACGCCCGTGGTCCCTGTGGTGCACAGGGTCCCTGGGGTCGTTCGTCAGATCGGGTCATCGAGGGAACCTCGTGCTCTGGCAGGCTACGGGCTTTCGAGGGGTTTTCGTGGGGAGTTGGGAGAAGTGAGGAGGCGGAGGGGGACTCACCGCTCATGGTCCGTCACTCCCCCGTGATCGAGCCCAGGTCCGTCCCCGTGCCCAGGAAGAGGCCCGCGCCGAGGAGGATCATGGTGGCGGGGACCATCAGGGTGGTGATGACCATGGTGGCCTTGGGGACGGCCTTGGCGGCCTTGCGGCGGGCCAGTTGGGCGTCGGTGCGGCGCATGTCCTCGGCGATCTGGATGAGGGTGTCGACGATGGGGGCGCCGAGCTCCTCGCCCTGCTGGAGGGCGGTGACGAACTGGGCGACCTGTTCGGAGTCGTTGCGGCGGCGGAGTTCGTCGAAGGCCTGGCGGCGGCTGACGCCCATGTCCATCTGCCGCAGGGTGATGCGGAGTTCGTCGGACCAGGGGCCGGAGTACTTGTCGGCGACGCGTTCGAGGGCCTGGCGGAAGCCGAGGCCGGCGGAGACGACGACGGCGAGGACGTCGAGGAAGTCGGGGAGGGTGCGTTCGATCTGGTCCTTGCGGATGCGGACCGCGGACCAGATGCCGACCTCGGTCCAGAAGGCGCCGAAGGCGAAGAGGAGGGCGGCGGTGACGTACGAGCCCTTGGTGAGCATGAGGAGGCCGCCGAGGCCGCCGAGGAAGCCGTAGACGGCCCGCCGCGCCCCGTACCGGTCGATGGTGAGGCCGCCGGGGTTTCCGGCGAGGTCGATGCGGCGGCGGACCGCGCCGACGCGCTTGGGGCCCATCCAGCGCAGGACCGCCGGCGACCAGCGCATGCCGAGCCGGTCGACGGCCGAGTCGACGGCGCCGGTGCGGGTGGCGCCGACCTCCAGGGCGAGCCGGAGGTCGTCGGGGAGGCGGGCGTCGGCGCGGTAGAGGCGCAGCCCGTGGGCGAGGCCGGCCACCGCGAGGCCGGCGAGGAGGGCGAGGGCGAGGGCGAGCATCCGGTCCGGCTCCATCCGTCTAGACGTCGATCTTCGAGAAGCGGCGGATGGCGGCGAAGCCGAGGACGTACAGGGCGCAGGCGACGACGACCGCGCCCTGTCCGAGCGGCGAGCCGGTCATGCGGTCGAGGGCGCCGGGCTGGAGGTTGTCGATCAGCAGGAGGGAGCCGAAGCCGATGACGGGGACCGCGTACGCCGTCATGCTGACCTGGGAGAGCTGGGTGCGGACCTCCCGCCGGGTCTCCTTGCGCTGCTCCAGCGTCTCGGTGAGGTTGCGCAGGGAGGAGACGACGGTGCCGCCCGCCTTGTTGGCGAGGACGAGGGTGGTGACGAGGACGACGAGTTCGCGGGAGGGGAGCCGGTCGGCGAGTTCGCCGAGCGCGTCGTCGAGGGGGGTGCCGACGGCGAGTTGCTGGGAGACCTTCTCCAGTTCGTCGGCGGCCGGGGACTCCATCTCGTCGGCGGCGAGGCTGATCGCCATGCGCAGGGCGAGTCCGGCCTGGGTGGCGTTGGCGAGGATGCGGGAGAGTTCGGGGAGCTGGCCGATGAAGCGCTCGATGCGCTTCTGCCGCTGCCAGTTGAGGTAGCCGAGCGCGACCCACGCGCCGAGCAGGCCGCAGATCGGGCCGAAGAACGGCGAGAGGGCCGCCTGGCCGATCGTCCACAGGACGGCGACGGCGACGGCGAGGCCGACGGTGAACTCGCCGGGGGTGACGTCGAGTCCGGTGGCGGCGATGCGGCGTTCGAGGGCGCGCCCGGGGCGGGTGGCGCGGACCCGCCGGTCGAGGGCCGGGAAGCGGCGCCGGCGGCGGCCGGTGGCCTCGGGGGGCGCGGTGTCGTCGAGGCGGGCGACGAGGGCCGCGTGGCGGCGGGCGCCGTTCGCGTACGCCTGGACGCCGGTGACGCCGAGGACGCAGGCGAGCAGCGCCGCGCCGGCCGTCAGCCAGAAGGGGTCGGTCATCGGGCGCTCCTACGTCGCTTCCCGGGTGGCGAGGTGGGTGTCGTCGGCGGCGACGCCGAAGGCGGGCGGCACGGGCTGGCCGGCCATGTAGAGGCGTTCGGCGACCCGGCGCGGGAGGGGGTGGTGGACGAAGTGCCCGTGCACCCGGCCGTCGGCGGCGAGCGGTTCGGCCCGGAAGTGGCAGAGGGTGGCGAGGAGGAAGCGTTCGCGGCCGTGCGAGGCGAGGACGGCGACCTCGGTGACGCGGCGGGTGCCGTCGGGGTGCCGGGTGAGCTGGACGAGGACGTCGACGGCGCTGTTGATCTGGTCGCGCAGGGCCTCGAAGGGGACCTTCACCTCCGACATGGAGGCGAGGGTCTGGAGCCGCATGAGGGCGTCCTCGGCGGAGTTGGCGTGGACGGTGGCGAGGGAGCCGTCGTGGCCGGTGGACATGGCCTGGAGCATGTCGAGGGTCTCGCCGCCGCGGACCTCGCCGACGATGATCCGGTCGGGGCGCATGCGCAGGGAGTTGCGGACGAGGTCGCGGATGGTGACCTGGCCGCGGCCCTCGATGTTCGGCGGGCGGGCTTCGAGGCGGATGACGTGGGACTGCTGGAGCTGGAGTTCGGCCGAGTCCTCGATGGTGATGATCCGCTCGCCGTCGGGGACGAGGCCGGAGAGGGCGTTGAGGAGGGTGGTCTTCCCGGTGCCGGTGGCGCCGGAGACGATGATGTTGAACTTCGCCTGGACCAGGCCGGAGAGGAGCAGCAGGAGCTGTTCGTCGAGGGAGCCGAGGCCGATCATCTCGTGGAGGGTGTAGGCGCGGGGGAAGCGGCGGATGGTGAGGGTGGCGCCGGTGAGGGAGAGCGGCGGGATGATCACGTTGACGCGTTCGCCGGTGGGGAGGCGGGCGTCGACCATCGGGTTGGACTCGTCGACGCGGCGGTTGACGGTGGAGACGATCCGCTCGATGGTCTGCATCAGCTGGTCGTGGGAGGCGAAGCGGAGCGGGAGGAGTTCGACCCGGCCGGCCCGCTCGATGTAGATCTGGTCGGGGCCGTTGACCATGATCTCGGTGATGGAGGCGTCTTCGAGGAGCGGTTCGAGGACGCCGAGGCCGAGGGCCTCGTCGACGACGCGGCGGATGAGGCGGTC
Organism: Streptomyces termitum; assembly: GCF_014650175.1. Classification (GTDB taxonomy): domain Bacteria; phylum Actinomycetota; class Actinomycetes; order Streptomycetales; family Streptomycetaceae; genus Streptomyces; species Streptomyces termitum. The sequence goes on along the minus strand of NZ_BMUL01000003.1, from coordinate 32,955 downwards.
GCGTTCGGCGGTGGAGAGGACCGGGCCCTCGCGGCTGATGATGTGGCCGAGGACGCGTTCGAGGCGGGCCCGGCGCTCGGCGGCGGCGAGCGCGGACATCTCGGTGAGGTCGATCTCCTCCAGGAGTTTGGCGCGGAAGGACGCGACGAGGTGGCCGTCCTCCCGGGCGCTCCCGGGGCCCGGGGCGCGGGGGTCGTCGGCGTGGTGCATGCGGGCGCGCAGGCTCATGGCAGGTCGTCCCCCTCCGGGTCCCGGGGCAGTGGCATGGTGGCGGTCCGCGACACGGGGTCGAAGGACCAGAAGGGGATGACGCGGGGGATGTCGACGGTCACGGTGACGGTGAACTCGCCGCCCCCGCCGCCGCGTTCGATCCTCGGCCGGACCCAGTCGGAGACGGCCGCGGCGGCCGCCGCCTCGGGGCTCGGCGCGTCCTCGGCGTCGCTGGTCCCGGCCCGCGCCGCCGCCCGCGCGGCCGTCCCCGCCTGCTGCGCGGCGTAGGCGGCCAGCCCGAGCTGGAGCCCGGCGAGCCCGACGATCAGCAGCAGCGGCAGGAACCCGAGGTACTCGACGGCCGCCTGCCCCCGATCCCGGCCCGCGCCCCGGCCCGCGCCCCGGCCCCGCCGGTCGCACCCGCCGCCGTCCGCCCGCCGGCCCGCGCCGACCCTTCTTTCCGATGCCGTACGGCTCCGAGCCCCACCGCCCGACGCCCCCGCCCCGCCCGGCGGCACACCGCCCGTACCCCCCGCACCGCCCACCATCCGCACACCGCCCCCCGCCTCCCCGGACACAGGGCGACCACCACCCCCACCAAGGCCCATACCCGAGCACAGGCCCGCCCCGACGGCACCGCCACCGGGACCCGTACCCACGGCGGCGCCCCCGGGACCCGCCCCCGGGCGCAGCCCCGTACCGGCGCACGCGCCCGCGGTCACGACGACATCCCCAGGGCTCGTCTCCGGGCGCAGGCCCGTACCGACGCACGCGCCCGTACACCCGTGCGGGTCCGTGCCGAGGGCGGCGGCCCCGGGGGTCGTGTCGGCGGTGCCGTCCGGGACGTGTTCGCTCGGGCGCGGGGGGTCGGTGCGAGTTCCGGCGGGTGCCGTGCTCATCGTTCGCTCCCCTCGTAGACCGCGCCCGCTTCGCCCGTCACCGGGAAGAGGCCGCCCAGGCCGGGGATCAGGACGGGGACGCGGACCGTGACGACGGCGGTGGCCATGCCGCCGTCGGGGCCGCAGGTCACGGACTCGGCGGTCCAGGCCCCGCCGAGGTGGCGGCGGGCGGCGGCGCCGCAGTCGCCGTCGACGGCGGCGGCGCGGGCGGACTCGTCGGCGGCGTTGGCCGCGAGCGTGTACGTGTAGCCGACGAGGACGATCTGCCAGAGCAGGGCGAGGGTGAGCAGGATGACGGGGACCATGCCGGTGAACTCCACCGCCGTCTGGCCCCGGTCGCCGCGCCCCCGCGCGGACTCCTCCCGCCCCGTCGCCATGGCTCAGCGGCCCCCGGTGCGGCGGCGCAGGCCGAGGGAGCCCCGGTCGCCGGTACGGGCGAGCTGTTTGCCGGGGGCGGCGGGCGCGGCGGCGCCGGCGAGGCCGAGTTCGCCGGCGAGCGTCCACAGGGCCTGCTTGACGGTGGAGCGGGCGTCGAGTTCGTGGAGGCGGCCGGCGTCGACGACGGCCTGGAGCTCCTTGTAGGCGGCGGGGACGGTGACGCCCGCGATCCGGGTGCCGGTGATCTTCTGGATGAGGGGCGGCTGGATCTCGGTGGCGCGGGAGTGGCGGTTGACGACGGTGACGATGCTCTCCGCCTTGCGGACCTGGAGCCGTTCCCACATCCGCACGGTCCGCTTGGCGGCGCGGACGGCGAGGACGTCGGGGGTGGTGACGAGGAGCGCGGTGTCGGCGGTCTCGACGGCAGCGGCGTTGGCACTGTCGAGGCGGGCGCCGCAGTCGACGACGACGACGTCGTGCCGGCCGCGCAGGGCGGCGAGGATCTGGCGGGCGGCCCGGTCGGTGACCTCCTCGCCGCGCTCGCCCTCGGCGGGGGCGAGGAGGAGCGAGAGGCCGGTCTCGTGGACGTAGAGGGCGTCCTGGAGGACACGGGGCGAGATGTCGGTGATGGCGGCGAGGTCGGCGGCGGAGCGGCGGAACTGGACGTCGAGGTAGGAGGCGACGTCGCCGCTCTGGAGGTCGAGGTCGACGAGGGCGGCGGTGCGGCCGGAGGCGCGGGCGGCGAGGGCGAGGTGGACGGCGGTGAGGGTGGTGCCGACACCGCCCTTGGCGCCGCTGACCGTGACGACGGTGCCGCCGGGTCCCGCGAGGAGTTCGGCCGTGCCGCCGCCGAGGTGGCGGCGGACGCCCGCGGACCACTGGGCGGCGGCCTGCACCCGGCCGGCGAGCTCGTCGGGGACGAGCGGCAGGGAGACCAGGCCGCGGGCGCCGGCGTCCATGGCGGCGGCGAGGAGGCCGGGCCCGGCGTCGGCGGTGGCGAGGACGACGCCGACGGCGGGGAAGCGGAGGGCGACCTCGCGGACCAGGTCGAGGGCGGGGACCGGACCGATCCGCTCGTGGACGAGGACGACCTCGGGAAGCGCGTCGAGGGATTCGGCGGCGAGCCGGTGGAGGGTGTCGACGAGCTGCGCGGAGTCGGGGACGGGCGGGGCGGTCTCGGTGTCGGGGAGCCGGCCGAGGAGGGCGGTGACGGCCCGGGCCGCGTCGGGGTCGCCGACGGCCGGCAGGATCCTGGTGGGCATGGCCGGGCCTCACTTGTCCTTGTCGAGCGTGTAGGTGCGGTCGCCGGGGGCGGGGGCCGGGGGGGCGCCGGCGGCGGTGGGGGCGACGAGGGCGAGGCGTACGTGCTCGGCGAAGGACTCGGCGTAGGCGACGCGCTGGGTGTCCTTCGCGGAGAGCGCGAAGGTGATGGGGACGGCTTCGGTGGCGCGGTCGACGCGGTCGCTGCGGGCGTCGATGGCGGTGAGCTTGCCGACGTCGATGACGCGGGCGCCGGCGACGAGGAGCCGGGACTGGCCGGGCTCGCCCTTCTTGTCGCCGGCGAAGGTGGCGTAGATGTTGACGGTGGCGCCGGCGTTGATCTTTCCGGCGACGCCGGTGGCCGCGTCGATCATGATGGCGATCTCCTGCTCGCCGGGCTTGAGCGCGGGCCGCTGGACGATCATGTCGCTCTGGAGGAGGGAGCCGGGGCGCAGCCGGGTGACGGCGATCCGGCCCTCGATGCGGGAGAGGTCGGTGACGGCGGTCTCGGGGAGCCACCGCTTCGGCATGCTGATCTTCTCGAACTGGTCGGCGCGCAGCGGCGCGTACGGCTCCACGTCCTTGGTGACGCGGTAGGCGGTGGTCTCCGGTCCGACCTTGGAGTTCACGTCGCTGATGACCGCGAGGACGCCGGCGAAGGCGCCGAGCGCGCACAGGACGGAGAGCAGCAGCAGGACGACGCCGCGGCGCTGGCGGGAGTTCATGGCCGTACTACCTCGATCGGAGACGGGGACGGAGACGGAGACGTGGGCGGAGACGGGAGCGGGGGCGGCGGCGGGGTCACCGGGGGTGTCCCGCCGCTGCCGGGGCGGACGCGGCGGGCAGGGGCGCGGCGCAGAAGCCGCAGCGGTCGCCGATGAGCTCCAGGCCGCACCAGTGGCAGGTCTCGCGGCGCACGGAGGCGACCAGCCGGTGCAGGACGGGCAGGTCGGGGAGGTACGCGGCGAACTCGACCAGCTTGGAGGTGCCCCACCAGCCGGGCGAGGAGGCGGGCAGGGCGGTCTCCTCGACGGGGCCCGCGACGCCCCAGCGGGGGGCGAGGGAGGCGGTGGGCCACTCGGTGGCGAGCTGGCCGCGGGCGATCAGCAGCCGGGTGGCGAAGCCGGGGCCGGGCAGGTCGGACTCGTCGGCGCCGACGCGGACGATCCGGGGGGAGGGCCCGGCGAGGACGGCGAAGTGGGCGCCGGGGAGCCAGCTCTTGAGGTGGGAGCCGAGGGTGACGGGGACCCGGTCGAGGCGGGAGACGGAGCCGAGGACGGCGCCCGGGTGGATGTAGTGGGCGAGGAGCCGGGCGGCGGAGGCGAGGACGCCGGGGCTGAAGTCGCAGGCGGAGAGCTGGCGGAGCTGGCGGACCAGGACGGCGGTGCCGAGCGGCGGGAGGTCGGGGCGGACCAGGGCGATCCGGTCGCTCTCCAGGAGGCCGCGGACGGTGTGCAGGCGGTGTGCGACGGCGCGCGGCGCGGAGGCCGGGCAGACGACGAGGACGTGGCCGAACCGGTCGACGAGGCGCCGCAGTTCGGTGACGGAGTCGTCGAGGCTCCGGGCGCCGGGGTCGGCGAGCACGGCGGCGTTGGGTGTCTGCGGGTCGGCGGGCGGCAGCACGAGATCCGCACCGGTGACCGCGATCGCTGTCGGCACGCCAGGCCCCCCGTCCTCCCGGCCCCCTTTCCCGCTCCCGGCCTCGGGAGCCCCGGGGGCCGCACCTCACGTCTGCTCTGCACCCTATCCACGCGGACCGTGGTGGTGAACACACAATCCGTCAACTCCCCTCCCCTTTCACCTCATCGGATTTCTTCCTTCCGCTTGTCAGAGGTCTTGACAACGCAATTGGTCTGGACCAACTTGGTGCGACAACGGCGGTGGTCACCGTCCCGACACCGCTTCCCCGCATTCCCCGCATCACACGTTTCCCCCGCACCACAGGTTTCCCGCACCACACGCCCTCCCGGCCGGCGCAGCGCGTCGGGGGCGGGGCGGCGTGCGGCATCCCCACCCCCCAACTCCCCCACCGGAGGACGCACGTGGACCGCACCACCACCCGCCGCTGGCTCGGCGGCGCCCTCGCGCTCGCCGTCGGTTCCGGCATCGCCCTGGTCGGCGGCACCGGCACGGCCATGGCCGCCGACGTCAACAACGCCCGCAACGCCGGCTTCGAGAACGGCCTCGCCAACTGGGCCTGTTCCGCCGGCAGCGGCACCGTCGTCGCCACCCCGACCCACGCCGGCGCCGGCGCCCTGAAGGCCACCCCCGGCGGCCTCGACAACGCCAAGTGCGTGCAGACCGTGACCGTGAAGCCGAACTCCACCTACACGCTGAGCGCGTGGGTGCAGGGCGGGTACGCGTACCTCGGCGCGAGCGGCACCGGGACCGGCACCGGCACGGTCTCCACCTGGTCGCCGGACTCCCCGTCCTGGAAGCAGCTCACCACCACCTTCACCACCGGCGCCTCGACCACCTCGGTCGAGATCTTCACCCACGGCTGGTACGGCACCGCCGCCTACCTCGTCGACGACGTGAGCGTCTTCGGCCCCGACGGCGGCGGCACCCAGGACCCCGACCCGGTCGTCCCGACGCCCCCCACCGGGCTGGCCGCCGGCACCCCGACCACCGGCGCGGTCCCGCTGAGCTGGGGCGCGGTCTCCGGCGCCACCTCCTACAAGGTGTACCGGGACGGGCAGCTCGCGGCGACCGTCACGGGCACCTCCACCACGGTCTCCGGCCTCGCCGCCGACACCGCGTACTCCTTCCAGGTCTCGGCCGCCAACGCGGCGGGCGAGTCCGCCAAGTCCGGTGCGGTGAGCGCCCGTACGGCCAAGAACGACGACGGCGGCAACGGCGGCACCAACCCGGCCGTCCCGAAGCACGCGGTCACCGGCTACTGGCAGAACTTCGACAACGGCGCGGCGAAGCAGAAGCTGCGCGACGTGCAGGCGGCGTACGACATCATCGCCGTCTCCTTCGCGGACTCGACGACCACGCCCGGCCAGATCGTCTTCAACCTGGACCCGGCCGTCGGCTACGCGTCGGTGGACGAGTTCAAGTCGGACGTGGCGGCCAAGAAGGCGGCCGGCAAGTCGGTGATCATCTCCGTCGGCGGCGAGAAGGGCAACGTCACGATCAACAGTGACGCCAGCGCCACCGCCTTCGCGAACAGCGCCTACGCCCTGTTCCAGGAGTACGGCTTCAACGGCATCGACATCGACCTCGAGCACGGCATCAACTCGACCTACCTGACCAAGGCGCTGCGCCAGCTCTCCGCCAAGGCCGGTCCGAAGATGGTCCTGACGATGGCCCCGCAGACCATCGACATGCAGTCCACGGGCACCGAGTACTTCAAGACCGCGCTCGCCGTGAAGGACATCCTCACGGTCGTCAACACCCAGTACTACAACAGCGGTGCGATGCTGGGCTGCGACGGCAAGGTCTACAGCCAGGGCTCGGTGGACTTCCTCACCGCGCTCGCCTGCATCCAGATCCAGGGCGGCCTCGACCCGTCCCAGGTCGGCCTGGGCGTCCCCGCCTCGACCCGCGGCGCGGGCAGCGGCTACGTCGCCCCGGCGGTCGTGAACAACGCGATCGACTGCCTCACCAAGCTCACCGGCTGCGGCACCTTCAAGCCGGCGCAGGCGTGGCCGACCCTGCGGGGCGCCATGACCTGGTCCACCAACTGGGACGCGACGGCCGGCAACGCCTGGTCGAACGCGGTCGGCGCGCACGTCCACAACCTGCCGTAACCCCTCGGCCCACCTTCCCGGGCTCCCCCCACGAGGCGCCGCCGGTGATCCGGCGGCGCCTCGCCGTGTCTCCGCCGCCGTGCCCCCGCCCCGCCGCCGCCGTGCCCCTGTCCCGTCCCCGCCGCCGTGTTCCCGCCCGTACGCGCTCCGCCCGCGCCCCGTCCCGCGCGGCGGCCGTTCCCCGTACGCGCCCCGTCCCGTTCCCCGTACGCACCCCGTACGCGCCCCGCCCCCGGCGTGGGCGTACGGCGTCCGATCATGGCCGAACTCCCTCTCTTGCCCCGTCCATGACACGCCTTCACCATGTGGCCCGGACCATCCGCACCAGCTGGTCGCACCCCCCACACTCCCCCAGGAGACAGCATGCGACGTCCCCCACGCGGCAGGAGGTCCGCCGCCCTCGCGGCCCTCGTGGCCCTCGCCCTCGCGGCGCCCCTGTCCGCCCTCTCCTCGCCCGCGGGCGCCGACCAGGCGACCGCCGGGCGGGGCGGACCGGAGGTGGTCCGGCAGTACGAGGTCACCGGACCCGCCACCCCCGCCGCCCGCACCGCGCTGGCCGCCACCGGCGTCTCGATCGACGAGGTCGACGCCCGTTCGGTCGTGGTCAGCGCCGACGCCCGGCAGCTCGACGGCCTCAGGGCGCTCGGCTACGCGCCGGTCGCGCTCCCCGGCCCGCCCGACCGGGGCGCGCCGGCCCGCACCGCCCTCGGCCCGCAGGACTTCCCCTCCGCCGACGCGAAGTACCACACGTACGCGGAGATGAACGCCGAGATCGACCAGCGGCTCGCCGCCCACCCGTCGATCATGAGCAAGCGGGTCATCGGCAAGAGCTACCAGGGCCGCGACATCATCGCCGTCAAGATCAGCGACAACGTGAACGCCGACGAGGACGAGCCCGAGGTCCTCTTCACCCACCACCAGCACGCCCGCGAGCACCTGACCGTCGAGATGGCGCTCTACCTGCTGCGCGAGCTCGGCGCCGGGTACGGCACCGACCCCCGGATCACGAACGCGGTGAACGGCCGCGAGATCTGGATCGTGCCGGACGTGAACCCGGACGGCGGCGAGTACGACATCGCCACCGGCTCCTACCGCAGCTGGCGCAAGAACCGGCAGCCCAACGCCGGCTCCTCCGCCGTCGGCACCGACCTCAACCGGAACTGGGACTACAAGTGGGGCTGCTGCGGCGGCTCCTCCGGCTCCAAGGGCTCCGAGACCTACCGGGGCGCGGCGCCCGAGTCCGCCCCCGAGGTGAAGGTCGTCGCCGACTTCGCCCGCTCCCGCGTCGTCGGCGGGAAGCAGCAGATCAAGGCGGCGATCGACTTCCACACGTACAGCGAACTGGTGCTGTGGCCCTTCGGCTGGACCAGTGCGGACACCGCGCCGGGCATGACGCGGGACGACCGGGACGCCTTCGCCACCGTCGGCCGGCAGATGGCCGCGAGCAACGGCTACACCCCCGAGCAGTCCAGCGACCTGTACGTCACCGACGGGTCGATCGACGACTGGCTGTGGGGCGCGCAGAAGATCTTCGCGTACACCTTCGAGATGTATCCGGCCTCGTCGTGGGACGGCGGGTTCTACCCGCCCGACGAGGTCATCGAGCGGGAGACCTCCCGCAACCGCGACGCGGTCCTGCGGCTCCTGGAGAACGCGGACTGCATGTACCGCTCCATCGGCAAGCAGGCGCAGTACTGCTGAGGCCCGGTCAGGCCTCGGCGGTCTCGTCGAAGTAGGCGTCCAGGACCGCGTCGAGCTCCGCCTCCCAGGCGGCGAGCCCGGCGCGGTCCGGGGCGTCGAGCTCGATCGGGTACCAGCGCCGGTCGGGGGTGTGCACGATGACGGAGAGGCGCTTGCCGAACCGCTTCGCCGCGGACTCGACCGCGCCGATCTCGTCCCAGCGGAACTCGCACTCCTCCTCGTCGTAGCGCAGCCGGACGCCCTCGGCGTCGGCGGTGATGCGCCCCCGCCGGTCGGCGGCCTCGAAGACGGGCCCGTCGCCGTCCGCCGCGTCCTCGGCGCCGCTCGCGTCACCGGCCGCGTCGGCACGCTCGTCCGCGGGCGCGCCGGCGGTCTCGCCGCCGGCGTCGTCCGGGTGCTCGGTCACGCCCTCGGGGACGGGCGACGCCGTGATGCCGGGTATGAACCCCGGGTCCGCCGAAGCGCCGTGCAGGGGCTGGATGCTGGGTCCTGTGCTCTGCTCCACGGCGGCAGTATGGCCGACGCGCCTGTGAGCGCGCCCCGAGGGGTCACCGGTCGAGGACCGCCAGGGCGTCGATCTCGATGAGGAGGCCCTTGGGGAGGCCGACGTAGACGGTGGTGCGGGCGGCGGGCGGGGCCTTGAGGTCCTGCTCCTCGAAGTACTGGTTGTAGAGGGCGTTCATCTCGGCGAAGTGGTCGGTGTCGGTGAGGTAGACGCGCATCATCATCACGTCGTCCCAGGTCGCGCCGCCCTCCTCCAGGATCGCCTTGACGTTGGCGAAGGTCTGGAGGGTCTGCTCGCGCAGGGTCGGGCCGGCCGGGGTCGGGGGCTGTCCCTCGACGGCGGGCAGGAAGCCGACCTGGCCGGCGACCTGGAGGATGTTCCCCTTGCGGACGCCGTGCGAGAACTTCGCGGGCGGGGTGGTGTGGGTGGCGGGGGTGAGGGCGGTCTTCTCACTCATCGGCGGTTGCCTCTGCTTCTTTCTGTGGGGTGGTTCCGGAGTAGTCGTGGCTGATCGCCTCCGCCGTGCGGCGCACCAGGGGCAGCAGGGCGAGGAGTTCCTCGGCGGTGACGACCACGTTGGGCGCGGAGACCGACATGGCGGCGACGACCCGGCCGTCGGCGCCGTGGATCGGGGCGGCGACGCAGTTGATGGATTCCTCGTGGCCGCCGAGGTCGGTGGCCCAGCCCTGGTCGCGGACGGTCGCCAGTTCGTGGAGGAAGGCGGCGGCGTCGGGGGTGGAGCGGGGCGTGTAGCGGGGGTAGTCGAGCCGGCCGGCGAGGGTGCGCCGTTCGGCCTCGGGCAGGTCGGCGAGGAGCAGTTTGGCGACGGCGGCGACGGTGATGGCGACCGGTTTGCCGATCCGCGAGTACATGCGGACCGGGTAGCGGCTCTCGACCTTGTCGATGTAGACGACCTCGCCGTCCTCGTGGACGGCGAGGTGGACGGTGTGGCCGGTGCGTTCGTTGAGGGCGGCGAGGTGCGGGTGGGCGATCTCGCGGACGTCGAGGTTCTCGACGGCCTCCTGCGCGAGGGCGAAGAGGCGGGCGCCGAGCCGGTAGCGCTGGTCCTGCTGCCGGTAGACGAGGCCGTGCTCGTGGAGGGTGCGCAGCAGCCGCAGGGCGGTGGACTTGTGCACGCCGAGGCGGTCGGCGACCTGCCCCAGGTCGGCGGGGCCCTGCGCGAGCAGCGGCAGGATGCTGAGCGCCCGGTCGACGGTCTGGCTCATCTCGTACGTACCTCCTCGTCGGCCTCCGTGTCGGCCGACGTCCAGCCGGGGCCGAGACGCAGTCTCCCCCAGGCGTCGGCGTCGAGCGCGGCCAGGCGGTCCGCGCGGGCCCGGGAGGGGGGCGTGGCGAGGTCGCCGGGGGTGGTGAGGGCGGCGGCGGCCATCAGGTGGCCGTGGCGGAGCCGGGCGGGCAGGCCGAGGCCGCGGAGGGTGGCGGAGAGGAAGCCGGCGGCGAAGGCGTCGCCGGCGCCGATGGTGGAGACGACGTCGACCCGGGGCGGACGCTCCTGATGGACGCTGCCGTCGATGCCGTCGGTGTCTCCGGTGCCGTCGGTGCCTCTGGCTTCTCCGGTGCCTCCGGTGTCTCTCGTACCCCCGGTGCCGCCCGCTCCCCCGGCCCGCTCCGTGCGGTCGAAGGCCGTGGCGCCGGCCGGGCCGTGTTTGACGACGAGGACGGCGGGGCGGTCGACGAGGGCGGCGACGGCGCGGGCGTCGGGGGCGCCCCACAGGGTCTCCGCCTCGTCGGCGCCGACGAAGACGAGGTCGGCGCGGTTGGCGAGGTCGAGGAGGACGCCGGCCGCGTCGCCGTCGCGCCAGAGGGCGGGCCGGTGGTTGACGTCGAAGGAGACGAGGGGGCGGCCGGGGCGGGGGGCGGTGAGGTCGTGGAGCAGGGCCCGGCAGTCGGCGGAGAGGGCGGCGGTGATGCCGGTGAGGTGGAGGATCCGGGCGCCGTCGAGGCTCTCGTGGGGGACGGTGGCCGGGGACATGGCGGAGGCGGCGGAGCCGGCCCGGTAGTAGGCGACCTCGTGGGCGTCGGTGGCGCGGTCGGCGTCGGTGCGGAAGTAGACGCCGGTGGGCCGCCGGGGGTCGCGCTGGACGGTGGTGACGTCGACGCCGTGGGCGGCGAGGGCGGCGGTGAGGTGGTCGCCGAAGCCGTCGGCGCCGACCCGGCCGGTCCAGCGGGCGCGGTGGCCGGCGGCGGCGAGGGCGCAGGCGACGTTCGACTCGGCTCCGCCGATCGCGCGGGTGAAGGAGGGGACGTCGGCGAGGCGGCCCGGCCGGGAGGGCAGGAAGGTCACCATGGACTCGCCCACGCAGACGACCTCGGGGGGTGGTCCGGCCACGGTCACGTCACGCTCCTGCGGGTCCTGGGGTGCCGGTGCGTTGACCCGGCCTCGCCCCGGATGTTAGACACCGGTGAGCGATATACGCAATGGACGTTGCATGATACGCAACGAGCGTCGAGGAGGACGTATGCCGGACGAGCTGGCGAACGAGCGCGTCGACCACCGTTTCAAGGGGCTGCCGCCGGACGCGGAGGGGCTGACCGTCGGCGAGCTGGCCGCCCAGCGCCGCTCCCTGTTCACCGGCGGCTTCACCACGCCGGTCCTCGCGCTCTCCGCCGAGTCCGTCGAGCACAACCTCCGCACCCTGGAGGAGTACGCCGAGCGGCACGGCCTGGCCTTCGCCCCGCACGGCAAGACCTCGATGGCGCCGGTCCTCTTCCGCCGCCAGATCGAGCACGGCGCGTGGGGCATCACCGCGGCCGTCCCGCACCAGGTCCGCGTCTACCGCGCGCACGGCGTCGACCGGATCTTCCTGGCCAACGAGCTGGTGGACCCGGCGGCGCTGCGCTGGCTCGCCGCCGAGCTGGACGACGACCCGGACTTCCGGCTGGTCTGCTACGTCGACTCGGTGCGCGGGGTCGAGCTGATGGACGGGGCGCTGCGGGCGGCCGGGGCGCGGCGCCCGCTGGACGTGGTGGTGGAGCTGGGCGCGGGCGAGGGCGCCAGGACCGGGGCGCGTACGGAGGCGGAGTGCGCGGCGGTCGCCGACGCGGTGGCCGCGACCGGGACGCTCCGGCTGGTCGGCGTCGCCGGGTACGAGGCGGAGGTGCCGGGCGCGGACGGGGAGTCGGTCCGGGCCTGGCTGCGCCGGCTGACCGCGCTGGCCGCCGCCTTCGACCGGGACGGCCGCTTCGGCGCGTCCGTGGAGGAGATCGTGGTGAGCGCGGGCGGCAGCGCCTGGTTCGACGCGGTGGCCGACGTCTTCGCGGAGCTGCCGGAGCTGTCCCGGCCGACGCTGAGGCTGCTGCGCTCGGGGGCGTACGTCTCGCACGACGACGGGCAGTACCGGGAGCGGACGCCCTTCAACCGGGTCCCCGGGGAGGGCGCCCTCCAGCCGGCCTTCCGGCTCTGGTCGCAGGTGGTGTCCCGGCCGTCCGCCGGGCAGGCGTTCACCAACGCGGGCAAGCGGGACGCGGCGTACGACCTCCACCTGCCGGAGGCGCAGGCGGTGCGCGACGCCCGGACCGGCGAGGTCCGGGCGGCCGACGGGATCACCGTGACCGCCCTGTCCGACCAGCACGCCTGGCTGCGCACCGGGGAGGGCGCGGAGCTGGAGGTCGGGGACTGGGTGGGGATGGGCCTGTCGCATCCGTGCACGGTCTTCGACAAGTGGCAGCTGATCCCGCTGGTGACGGCGGACGGTACGGTCGTCGACTACGTCCGCACCTTCTTCTAGGCCCGGGGAGGCCGTCATGCTGGATGTCGTCTTCCAGGACGCCGAGGTGGTCGACGGTTCGGGCGGCCCGTCCTACCGGGCCGACGTGGTCGTGGACCGGGGCCGGATCACGGCGATCGTGCAGGAGGCCGCGGCGGCCGGCTGCCAGCGGCCGACGGCCACCCGGACCGTCGACGCGGAGGGCCTGGTCCTGGCCCCCGGCTTCATCGACATGCACGCCCACAGCGATCTGGCGCTGCTGCGCGACCCGGACCACTCGGCGAAGGCCGCGCAGGGCGTGACCCTCGAAGTGCTGGGCCAGGACGGGCTGTCGTACGCCCCCGTCGACGACCGCACCCTCGGGGAGGTGCGGCGGACGATCGCCGGGTGGAACGGCGGCGGGCCCGGTGACGACGCGGTGGACCTGGACTGGCGGACGGTCGGCGGGTACCTCGACCGGCTGGACACGGCGCACGGCGGCGCGGGCATCGCGGTGAACGCCGCCTATCTGGTGCCGCAGGGCACCGTCCGGATGTACGCGATGGGCTGGGAGGACCGGCCGGCGACCCCGGCCGAGCTGGACCGGATGCGGCGGCTGGTCGCCGAGGGCCTGGAGCAGGGCGCCGTGGGCCTCTCCTCCGGCCTCACCTACACCCCCGGCATGTACGCCCCCGACGCCGAACTGACCGAGCTGTGCCGGGTGGTGGCGTCCTACGGCGGCTACTACTGCCCGCACCACCGCAGTTACGGGGCGGGGGCGCTGCGCGCGTACGAGGAGATGATCGCGCTGACCCGGGAGGCGGGCTGCCCGCTGCACCTGGCGCACGCGACGATGAACTTCGCGGAGAACGAGGGCCGGGCGCCGGAGCTGCTGGCGCTGCTCGACCGGGCGCTGGAGGCGGGGGCGGACATCAGCCTCGACACGTACCCGTACACCCCCGGCTGCACCACGCTCCTCGCGCTGCTGCCGTCGTGGGCGCAGGAGGGCGGTCCGGAGGCGGTGCTCGCCCGGCTGGCGGACGGGGCGGTGGCGGAGCGGATCGGGCACGATCTGGAGGTGACCGGTTCGGACGGCTGCCACGGGGTGCCGGTGGACTGGTCGACGATCGAGGTGTCGGGGGTGTCGGACCCGGCGCTGGCCGACCGGGTGGGCCGCCGTCCGGCGTCGTGGGAGGAGGCGCGGGCGCTGCTGCTGGCGGACCGGCTGGGGACGACGATCCTCCAGCACGTGGGGCACGAGGAGAACGTGCGGGCGATCATGCGGCACCGGGTGCACACGGGCGGTTCGGACGGCATCCTCCAGGGTGCGAAGCCGCATCCGCGGGCGTACGGCACCTTTCCCGAGTACCTGGGGCGGTACGTGCGCGAGGAGGGCGTCCTCTCCCTGGAGGAGTGCGTGGCGCACCTGACCTCGCGCCCGGCGGCCCGGCTGCAGCTGCCCGACCGGGGCCTGGTGCGGGAGGGGTACGTGGCGGACCTGGTCCTCTTCGATCCGGCGACGGTCGCGGCGGGCGCCACCTACGAGGCCCCGCGCACCCCGCCGACGGGGATTCCGTACGTGCTGGTGAACGGCCGCTTCACGATCGAGGACGGCCGCCGCACCGACGTCCTGGCGGGCCGCGCGGTCCGCCGGACGCCGCTCTAGGCGGCCGCGGCTCCCGGCGGACGCCGCTCCCGGCGGGCGCCGTTCTAGGCCGGTGCCTTCTCCGGGAGCGGGGCGCGTGCCGACGGCCACCGCTCCCGGCGCAGCCACACCGCGCCGAGGGCGAGCACCAGGCCGGCGGCGGCGAAGCCGTACCAGGGGGTGTGGCCGGAGGGCTGGGTCTCGTAGACGAGGGCGGCCGAGAGGACGGCGAGGACCTGCCCGGCCCGGCTGTGCCAGGCGACGGCCGCGACGGCGACCGTGCCCCACAGCGGGTACCAGGGCTGGACCATCGGGGAGAGCGCGACCAGCGCCAGCAGGGAGAGGCCGAGGCCGAGGACGGGGTCGATCCGGCCCCGGTACGCGCGCCACGCCAGGGCCGCGATCAGCGCGGCGGCGGCGAGCAGGCCCAGCCGCTGCACCACGGCCTTGACCGGGCCGGGGTCGTCGGCGAGGAGCGTGCCGAGCGCGAGGCCGAGGTCGCTGGTGAGGGAGAGCGGGGTGTGGATGGCGCCCGCGACGGACTGGGTGCCGAGCCAGCCGAAGCCGGTCCCGGCGAGCAGGCTCGCGCCCGCCGCGACGGCCCCGGCGACCGCGCCGGGCAGCACCAGGCCCTTGGCGATCCCCCGGGCCCCGCCGCCGGCCCGGCGGGCGACGAGGACGCCGATGAAGAGGAGAGCGACGGCGGCCGGGGACTTCACCATCACGGCGCAGCCGACGAGGACGCTGCCCCACACCCAGCGGCCGCGCACCGCGAGGAGCAGGCCGGCGAGCATGAGCCCGGCGGTCAGGCCGTCGTTGTGGACGCCGCCGACGACGTGGACGAGGAGCAGCGGGTTGAGGGCGGCGAGCCACAGGGCGCCGTCGCCGCGCCCGAAGCCGCGCACGGCCCACACGATCAGGGCGACCGAGCCGACGGCGAGCAGCCGCAGCAGCAGGACGGCGGGGACGACGGAGCCGCCGGTCAGCCGGACGGCGGCCTCGGCGAGGAGGAGGAAGGCGGGGCCGTACGGGGCGGGGGTGTCGGTCCAGTTCCCGCCGACGCTCGCCGCCGCGTCGGCGCCGAGGTCGCCGGGGCCGAGGACGGACGGCCCGGCGCCGTACACGTCGTGCCCCTCCAGGACCATCGCGCCCTGGGCGATGTAGCTGTACACGTCGGCGCTGTGCAGCGGCGGGGCGAGCAGCAGCGGCCCGGCCCAGGCGGCGAGGGTGCCGAGGGCTCCCCCGGCGATCCCGGCGGCGCCGCGTGCGAGGAGCACGCCGTACCGCCACCAGGCGAGGACGAGGAGGGTGAGGCCGAGGGCGGCGAGGACCGCCCCGGCGGTCTGCGGGCCGGTGGCGCGCGGGGTCCACAGGGGGTCGCCGCCGAGCACCGGCAGCGCTCCGGCGGCGTACCCGCCGGCCGTCACGGCGAGCGCGCCGCCCGCCCCCAGCCACCGGCATCCCGACGCGTTCACAGCCCACATGACCAGCCAACCTACCCCGGGCGGCGGGGGGCGCCGGATCGGCGGGGTGCTCCGCCGTCCCGGCCGGGGCGCGGGGTGATGTTCCGCGCGGCGGGGAGGCGCGGGCCCCGCCCGCGGGCGGCGCGTCCCGTGACGTGTCCGAGAACACGAGGCGTCGCGCCGCCCCCGGTCGTAAGCTCGCGTCATGCAGGTGATCCAGTCCACGAAGCTCGCCAACGTCTGTTACGAAATCCGGGGCCCGGTGCTCGAAGAGGCGATGCGGCTCGAAGCCGCGGGTCATCGCATCCTCAAGCTCAACACCGGCAATCCGGCCGCCTTCGGCTTCGAGTGCCCGCCCGCGATCCTGGAGGACGTCCTCCGGAACCTCTCCGAGGCGCACGGCTACGGCGACGCGAAGGGGCTGCTGTCGGCCCGGCGCGCGGTGATGAGCCACTACGAGACCAAGGGCGTCCACCTCTCCGTCGAGGACATCTATCTGGGCAACGGCGTCTCGGAGCTCATCCAGATGGCGATGCAGGCGCTCCTCGACGACGGCGACGAGGTCCTCGTCCCGGCCCCTGACTACCCGCTGTGGACGGCCGCCGTCTCCCTCGCGGGCGGTACGGCGGTGCACTACCGCTGCGACGAGCAGGCGGACTGGATGCCGGACCTGGCCGACATCGAGCGCAGGATCACCGACCGCACCAAGGCGATCGTGATCATCAACCCGAACAACCCGACGGGCGCGGTCTACGACGACGAGATGCTGCGGGGGCTCACCGAGATCGCCCGCCGGCACGACCTGGTGGTCTGCTCGGACGAGATCTACGACAAGATCCTCTACGACGGCGCGACGCACACGCCGACCGCCGCGATCGCCCCGGACCTGCTCTGCCTCACCTTCAACGGGATGAGCAAGAACTACCGGGTGGCGGGCTTCCGCTCCGGCTGGCTGGCGGTCTGCGGCCCGAAGCACCACGCGTCCTCGTACATCGAGGGGCTGACGATCCTGGCGAACATGCGGCTGTGCGCCAACATGCCGGCGCAGCACGCGGTGGCCGCCGCGCTCCAGGGCCGGCAGTCGATCGAGGAGCTGGTGCTGCCGGGCGGGCGGCTCCTGGAGCAGCGGGACACGGCGTACGAGCTGCTCACCTCGATCCCGGGTGTGACCTGCGTGAAGCCGAAGGGCGCGCTGTACCTGTTCCCGCGCCTGGATCCGAACGTCTACAAGGTGAAGGACGACCGGCAGATGGTCCTGGACCTGCTGCGGGCCGAGAAGATCATGGTGGTGCACGGGA
Source organism: Streptomyces termitum (assembly GCF_014650175.1). GTDB lineage: Bacteria > Actinomycetota > Actinomycetes > Streptomycetales > Streptomycetaceae > Streptomyces > Streptomyces termitum. Next base: position 16,134 of record NZ_BMUL01000003.1, on the reverse strand, counting down.
CGGGCTTCAACTGGCACGAGCCGGACCACTTCCGGATCGTGACGCTGCCGTCGGTGGCGGACCTGACCGACGCGGTGACGCGGATCGGGCGCTTCCTGGACGGCTACGGCCAGCACTGACGGGCCCGCGCCGCCGCCGGGCCCCGGCGGCGGCGCCTTGACCGAGCCTTGAACCGGACTCGGCTCAACTTTAGACGAATTCCAAGCTAGGATGGCCTTCGAGCAGTCAGGAGGCCATCCCATGTACGAACCGATCCGCACCAAGTCGGTCCACACCACCACCGGCACCCCGGCCGCCTTCCCGCACCGCTCCCGCGAGGAGGAGCTGGACATCCAGCTCGCCGGACACCTCTCCGCCCTGCTCGCCGTGACCGACGAGCTCGGCGACGGCGACGGCGGCGAGCTGATCGCCCGGCAGGTGGCGCGGCTGCGCGGAGCACCCCCGGCCCGCCACGCGGGCCTGAGCGGGGCCCCCTCCGAGGCCCTGCACCGCAAGGCCCACGCCCTCGCGGGCCGGGCCCTGGTCGTCGCCGCCTCCCGCGCGGACACGGCCGCCGCGATCCTCGCCGCCGAGCGGATGGACGCGCACACCGCGGCACTGACCGGGCACCCCCTGGTCGCCGCCCCCTGACGGCCCCGGGCCGCGCGGCACGAACCGCGCGGCCCGGGTGCCATCCACCCGTCGAGCCCCGGGGCGTGTCGCCCCGGGGCTCGACGCGCGGACCATCGCACGGGCCTCCGCGCGGGCCGACGTGCGGGCCCACGCGGGCCGTCGCACGGGCCGGAGAAAAGCGGGCGCCGCCGTGCCGGGGGACGGCAGCGGGGCGCAAGCGGGGCGGTAGCCGGACGTGAGCGGCGGACGAGATGCTTCACATGTCAGCAGGTCAAGCGGGGTAGCGGCACGCCGCACGTTCCGGGCCGAGACTGCACCTCCGTACTCGACCGCCACACATCCGGGGAATCCACATGCGTACGACGTTCCACTCCCGCAAGCGCACCGCCACCATCGGCGCGGCGCTCACCGCCGTCCTCACCCTCGCCCTCACCGCCTGCAACGGCGACGGCACCGCGCTGGGCGGCGGGCAGGCCGGCTCCACCGCGTCGGCGGACAAGGCGGGCGGGACCGGCGGGACGGGCAAGACGGACCAGGGCTCCGGTTCCGGCTCCGGCGGGACGGGCAAGACGGACCAGGGCTCCGGCACCGGCGGAAGCGGTCAGGGCACCGGCTCCGGCACCGGCGGGAGCGGCCAGGGCACCGACCCCGACGACATCGGCAAGGGCATGGCCGACGTGTGCCGCTCCGCCGTGCTCGACGCCTCCGCCGTCGACAACACCTCGGACGCGACGATCGGCATCGTCACCGTCACCTTCAAGAACTTCGGCAGCGCCGGCTGCCGCATCAACGGCTTCCCGGGCGTCGACGTCAAGACGTCCCTGGGCGACACCTTCTCCGTGGACCGCAACGGCGAGGACGCCGCGCCGCAGGTCCTCCAGGAGGGCGAGACCGCCGCCTTCACCATCACGTACCCGGTCAACAACACCGGCGGCACCGGCGTGAAGCTGACCGACCTCGTGGTGACGCCCCCGAACGAGGTCAGGCCCTTCACCCTGAAGTGGCCGGCGGGCACGCTCCCCGTCACCGACGGCGAGGACGGCGGGAAGATGGAGGTCGGCCCGGTGCGCAGGGTCAGCGACTCCCCGGCCGGCTGACCCCGCTCCGGCACCCCGGGCACACGATGGCCACCGTTCCGGTTCCCTAACGGGATCGTCCCTTCACCCGCCGTCCACCCGACTCCCCCTGGAATGTGGGTTTCCGCGAGCACGCTGCCCGCGTGAGACGCATTCTCGGAATCGTCCTGGCCGTCCTGCTCCTCGGCGGCGTCGCCTTCGTCCTCGTGACGAACGGCCCTCAGGACAAGGGCACGGCACCGAAGACCGTGCGAGGAGTCATCGGCTCGGAGAAGGGCGAGTTCTTCGCCGACCCCGATGTCGTGAAGGCCCTGGCCGCCCAGGGCCTCACCGTGAACACCGAGACCTCCGGGTCCTGGGACATGGAGCAACTCCCCCTCAAGGGATACGACTTCGCCTTCCCGGCCTCGAAGGGACCGGCCGACGAGCTGCGCGCCAAGGCCCCCGACAAGGCCGTCGCCGCACCGCTGCGGCCCTTCTACTCGCCGCTCGTCGTCGTCGCCCACAGCAACGCCGCCCGGGTCCTCGCCGCCAACGGCCTGGCCGCCCTCGGCGCCCGCGGCACCAGCGGCATCCTCAGGATGGACGCCTACCTGGCCGCCGTCCGCGCCGACCGCGGCTGGCAGCAGCTCAAGGGCGCCGACAAGCACACCGAACTGAGCGGCACCCTCTTCATCACCTCCACCGACCCGCTCGCCTCCAGCTCCGGCGCGCTCTACCTCGCCGCCGCCGGATACGTCGCCGACGGCGGCCGGGTCGCGGACGGCAGTCAGGCCGTCGGCCGCACCGCCCCGCTGCTCCGCAAGCTCACCCGGGTGCAGGGCGCCCAGCAGACCAACTCCGACGCCCCCTTCCGGGACTTCGTGAGCGGCGTCGGCAACCCCCTGGTCCTCGTCTACGAGTCCCAGGTCGCCGCCCAGCTCCTCGCCGGCCGCCCGATGGGCGACCTCGTCGTGCTCTACCCGGACACCACGGTCAACAGCGACCACACCCTCGTGCCGCTCACCGAGGCCGGCAAGGAGCTGGGCCGGCTGCTCTCCGAGGACCCGGAGCTGCGCCGCCTCGCCGTCCGGCACGGCTTCCGGCCACAGGGCGCCGCACCCGAGTTCACCGAGGCCACCGACCCGTACGGCGCCTACCTCAACCAGACGCTCACCGGCGTCCGCCAGGCGCCCGTGCCCACCGGCACGGTGCTGCGCGACATGGCGCGGCGGGCCCGGGACCAGGGGGACCCCGCATGACCGAGCCCACCGACCCGCGCGCCGGGCGGCCCCGCAACCCCTACGCGGGCCCCCCGGAGGGCACCTTCGTCCTCGCCCCGCCCGAGCAGGGCGCGCCGCTCGTCCTCACCCCGCCCGCACCGCCCCCGCCGATCCGCGCCGCCCAGGCGTCCGGCCTGGTCCCGCTGGGCGAGGAGGTCCGGGCCGAGATGACCCGGCGGGCCGAGGCGTACGTCGACTCGCTCTCCGGACTCGACCCGCGCTCGCCCGAGTTCGCCGGCCGGATCGGCGAGATCGCCGCCCTCGGCTCCGGCGAGATGCGGGCCGCCGCCCAGCAGTCCCACCGGATGCTCGACCGCACCGTCCACTCCCTCGGCCGGGGCGGCGGCGACGCCTCCGCCCGCGTCGGCTCCGCCCTGGTCGAACTGCGCCGGACCGTCGAGGACCTCGACCCGCGCGAGAGCCCCGGCCGGGGCGCCCGGCGCCTCCTCGCCCGGCTGCCCGGCGGCAACCGCTTCCGCGACCACGTCGCCAAGTACGCCTCCTCGCAGGCCGTCCTGAACCGGATCGTCGGCTCGCTCCGCGGCGGCCAGGACGAACTGCGCCGCGACAACGCCGCCCTCCAGACCGAGCGGGCCCGCCTCTGGGAGACCATGGGGAGCCTCCAGGAGCACGCCGTCCTCACCGACGCCCTCGACGCGGCCGTCGAGCAGCGGATCGCGGCCACCGCCGACCCCGCGCGGGCCGACGCGCTGCGCGCCGACGTCCTCTTCCCGGTCCGCCAGAAGCACCAGGACCTGCTGACCCAGCTCGCCGTCTGCGCCCAGGGCTACCTGGCCATGGACGTCGTCCGGCGGAACAACAACGAGCTGATCAAGGGCGTGGACCGGGCCGCGACGACGACGCTGTCCGCGCTGCGGATCGCCGTCGTGCTCGCCTCCGCGCTGGAGAACCAGCGCAAGGTCACCGAGCAGGTCGGCGTGCTCCGCTCGACCACCGAGGAGCTGATCCGGGGCAACGCCGAGATGCTCGCCGGGCAGACGGGCGAGATCCAGCGGATCGCCGCCGACCCGGCGGTCGGCGCGGAGACCCTGCGCACCGCGTTCCAGCAGATCTACCAGACCCTCGACGCCATCGACACGTACAAGGCGCGGGCCACCGAGGCGATGGCCGCGACCGTCTCCTCCCTCACGGACGAACTCCGCGAGGCCGGCGCGCACCTGGAGCGCAGCCGCCGCACGAGCCCCCCGGAAGGCGGCACCCCCGCATGAGAAACCCCGTCCGCCCCCGCGGCCGCCTGTTCGCCGCCCTCGCCCTCGGCCTGGCCCTCACCGCCACCGCCGGCTCCTGCTCCTCCCCCGCCGGTCCCGGCCCCGGCCCGGCCACCGGCACCGCCGCCGCGCCCGGCACCCTCCGCGTCCTCGCCTCCTCCGAACTCGCCGACATGGCACCGGTCCTGGAGGACGCCCGCGAGGCCACCGGCGTCACCGTCCGCGCCACCTACGCGGGCACCCTCGACGCCGTCGAGCGGATCGCCTCCGGGCAGGCGGAGAAGGAGTACGACGCCGTCTGGCTCTCCTCCAACGACTACCTGCGGCTGCGCCCCGACACCGCCGGGCGGATCACCAGCGAGACGCCGGTGATGACCTCCCCGGTGGCGCTCGGCGTCCGCCCCGCGGCCGTCGCCCGGCTCGGCTGGGACCCGAGGAAGGTCACCTGGTCGCAGCTGCACCGGGCGGTCGCCGACGGCGAGCTGACGTACGGCATGACCGACCCGAAGCGCTCCAACTCCGGCTTCTCCGCCCTGGTCTCGGTCGCCTCCGGCCTCTCCGGCGCCCAGTCCGCCCTCACCGACGCCGACGTCCGGCGGGCCACGCCGAAGCTCCGCGCGTTCTTCACCGGCCAGCAGCTGACCTCCGGCTCCTCCGGCTGGCTCGCCACCGCCTACGCCCGCCGCACCGACGTCGACGCGCTGGTCAACTACGAGTCGGTGCTGCTCTCCACACCCGGCGACCTCACCGTGATCCGGCCCGCCGACGGCGTCGTCACCGCCGACTACCCGCTCACCCTGCTCACCGCCGCCCCCGACGCGGCCAAGGAGTCCGCGCGGCGGCTCACCACCTACCTGCGCACCCCCGAGGCCCAGCGCCGGATCACCGCCACCACCCTGCGCCGCCCGGTCGTCGCGGGCGTCGACCCGGCGCCCCGGCTCGACCGCGACCTGCGCCGCGAACTGCCCTTCCCCGGCAGCCGCTCGGTGGCCGACGGGCTGCTCGACGCGTACGACAACACGCTGCGCCGCCCGTCCCGCACGGTCTACGTCCTCGACACCTCCGGCTCGATGGCCGGCGCCCGCCTCGACCGGCTGAAGACGGCGCTCGCCGAGCTGACCGGCGACTTCCGCGACCGGGAGGAGGTCACCCTGATGCCCTTCGGCACCGCCGTGAAGCGCGACGCGACCCGCACCTACACGGTCGACCCGAAGGACCCGGCGAAGGCCAGGGACGCGCTCCGCGCCGACGCCGGCCGGCTCACCGCCTCCGGCGGCACCGCGATCTACTCCAGCCTCACCGAGGCGTACCGCGGCCTGGGCGCCGCGCCCCGGTCCACCTTCACCTCCGTCGTCCTCATGACGGACGGGGAGAACACCGACGGCATGGCGGGCGACGGCTTCGACGCCTTCTACCGCGCGCTGCCCGAGGCCCAGCGGCACACCCCGGTCTTCCCCATCCTCTTCGGCGACTCCGACCGCTCCGAGCTGGACCGGATCGCGGACCTGACCGGCGGGAAGGTCTTCGACGCCACCCGGGGCTCCCTCGACGGCGCCTTCGAGGAGATCCGTGGCTACCAGTGACCGGGGCCCGGCGGGCCGCCTGCTGCGGTACGCCGGCTCGCGCAAGAACCTCACCGGCTGCGCCTGCGGCCTCGCCGGGCTGGCCCTCGCGCTGACCGGCGCGGCCGGGGCGCTGGGCCCGCTGGTGGTGGCGGGGCTGTACGGGGCGGGCGCGCTGCTCGCCCCGCCCGAGCGGCCCGGCACCCCGGCCTTCCCCGGCCCGGACGAGCAGCTGGAGTCGCTGCGGGCGGACCACGCCACCCTGCGGGAGTACCTGACGGAGGTGGAGCTGCCGGAGGCGGCCCGCACGGCGCTGGACGGCCTGGACGAGCTGCTCGGCGCGCTCCTCGAACCGGGCTGGGTCAGCGATCCGGAGCACCTGCGGGTGCTGGCCCGCGCGGTCCGCCAGGACGTGCCGGAAGCGGTCGACGCCTTCGTACGGACCCGCTGGTGGTCCCGGGTGAGCCCGGGCGCGGAGCCGCCCGAGCGGCATCTGGAGCGGCAGCTCGCCGCCCTGCGCGAGGAGGCCGCCGCCCTGGCGGCCTCCCTCCAGGAGGCGGAGGAGCTCCGGCAGCGGGCCCACACCCGCTACCTGGAGGACCGCGCCTAGGCCGTGTCCGGGTTATGTTCCGGGCATGACATCCAGTGATCGTTCCGCCTCCCGCCGCACCGTCCTGACCGCCCTCGCCGCCGCCACGGCGGGGGCCCCGTTCCTCGGCCAGCTCGCCGCCGCCTCCCCGGCCGCCGCCGCGGACCCCCTGGAGTACCCCTCCAACACCGCGATGTACACGGCGATAGGCACCGAGGAGGGCACCACCTTCGGCCGCCGCCACCGCCGCCACGAGCGGTTCGACCTGTCGCTGACCGCCAAGGCGGAGCACCCCCGCACGGCGGTCCTCGCCCTGCACGGCGGCGGCATCGAGATCGGCACCAGCGAGCTGTGCCTCGGCATCGCGGGCTACAGCCCCTCCGACCCGGCCGGCGCGCCCGTCCTGCCCTCCGTCCACGACTACTTCATGTTCGAGGGGCTGCTCTCCAGCGGCAACAAGGCGCTCCACGTCACCTCGAAGAACTGCGACGACCACGTGGCGCTCGCGCTCGCCGCGAGCCACCTCAACGTGCTGTCGCTGCACGGCTGCACCTTCGACCAGCTGAAGCTGCCCACCGCCTCGTTCCCGGCGGCGGGCGACCGCCGGGTCGCCGTGGTCGGCGGCCTCAACCCGGCCTTCCGCACCGCCCTGGTGACCGAGCTGACCGCGGCGGGCTTCCCCGCCGTCGACTCCTTCGCGGCCCCGTACGCCGCCACCCTCGCCGACTTCAACGGCAGCCACACCGCCAACCCGTGCAACCGCACGATGCTCGGCATGGGCGGCCAGCTGGAGCTGACGACGGAGCTGCGGCAGAGCCTCTTCGACGACTCGTCCTCCCGGAGCGCCCGCGCGGCCACCTGGAACGGCGCGTTCGTGGCGTTCCGGGACGCCTGCCGCCGCGCCGTCGCGACCGTCGAGGCGGCCCAGCCGATCCTCTGACCGGCCGCCCCGGGACGTGCGCCGGCCCCGGAGCCTGAGGGGGCTCCGGGGCCGGCCGTGTCGTGATGGACCGTCGTGACCCCACTGGTCAGGGCGGTATGTCGGGGCAGCCCACCACGAGTCTCATGCTGCTACGGGATCAGCCCAGGCGCTCGACCAGCGCCTCGTACTGGTCCCACAGCTCCTTCGGCGTGTGGCTGCCGAAGGTCTCCAGGTGCGCGGGGACCAGGGCGGCCTCCTCGCGCCAGACGTCCTTGTCGACGGTGAGCAGGAAGTCCAGGTCCGCGTCGGCCAGGTCCAGGCCGTCGGTGTCCAGGGCCGCCTTCGTCGGCAGGACGCCGATCGGGGTCTCGACGCCCTCGGCCCGGCCGTCGAGGCGCTCGACGATCCACTTCAGGACGCGGCTGTTCTCGCCGAAGCCGGGCCAGACGAACTTGCCCGCGTCGTTCTTGCGGAACCAGTTCACGTAGTAGATCTTCGGCAGCTTGGCGGCGTCCGCGTTCGCACCGACCTTGACCCAGTGGGCCATGTAGTCGCCCATGTTGTAGCCGCAGAACGGCAGCATGGCGAAGGGGTCGCGGCGCAGCTCGCCGACCTTGCCCTCGGCGGCGGCGGTCTTCTCGGAGGCCACGTTGGCGCCGAGGAAGACGCCGTGGTTCCAGTCGAAGGACTCGGTGACCAGCGGGACGGCGGAGGCGCGGCGGCCGCCGAAGAGGATGGCCGAGATCGGCACGCCCTTCGGGTCCTCCCACTCCGGCGCGATGATCGGGCACTGCCCGGCCGGCACGGTGAAGCGGGCGTTGGGGTGGGCGGCCGGGGTGTCGGACGCGGGCGTCCAGTCGTTGCCCTTCCAGTCCGTGAGGTGCGCGGGCGCCGTCTCGGTCATGCCCTCCCACCACACGTCGCCGTCGTCGGTGAGCGCGACGTTGGTGAAGACGGAGTTGCCCCACATGGTCTTCATGGCGTTGGCGTTGGTGTGCTCGCCGGTGCCGGGCGCGACGCCGAAGAAGCCGGCCTCGGGGTTGATCGCGTAGAGGCGGCCGTCCTCGCCGAAGCGCATCCAGGCGATGTCGTCGCCGATGGTCTCCACGGTCCAGCCGGGGACCGTCGGCTCCAGCATGGCGAGGTTGGTCTTGCCGCAGGCCGACGGGAAGGCCGCGGCGACGTACTTCGCCTCACCCTGCGGCGGGGTCAGCTTCAGGATGAGCATGTGCTCGGCGAGCCAGCCCTCGTCGCGGGCCATGACGGACGCGATGCGCAGGGCGTAGCACTTCTTGCCGAGGAGGGCGTTGCCGCCGTAGCCGGAGCCGTACGACCAGATCTCGCGGGTCTCGGGGAAGTGCGAGATGTACTTGGTGGTGTTGCAGGGCCACGGCACGTCCTGCTCGCCCTCCGCGAGGGGGGCGCCGAGGGTGTGGACGGCCTTCACGAAGAAGCCGTCGGTGCCGAGCTCGTCGAGGACGGGCTGCCCCATGCGGGTCATGGTGCGCATGGAGACGGCGACGTAGGCGGAGTCGGTGATCTCGACGCCGATGGCGGAGAGCGGGGAGCCGACGGGGCCCATGCAGAAGGGGACCACGTACATGGTGCGGCCCTTCATGGAGCCGCGGAAGATGCCCTCGGAGCCCGCGAAGAGCTCCTTCATCTCGGCCGGGGCCTTCCAGTGGTTGGTCGGGCCCGCGTCCTCCTCCTTCTCGGAGCAGATGAAGGTGCGGTCCTCGACACGCGCGACGTCGCTGGGGTCGGAGGCGGCGTAGTACGAGTTCGGGCGCTTCACCGGGTCGAGCTTCGTGAACGTGCCCTTGGCGACGAGCTCCTCGCACAGGCGCTCGTACTCGGCCTCGGAGCCGTCGCACCAGACGATGCTGTCCGGCTGGGTGATCTCTGCGATCTCGTTCACCCAGGAGACGAGCTCCTGGTGCTGGGTGGGAAGGGGAGCCGCGTTGTCGCGCGCCACGATCGCTCCTTGTCGAGGGGTGTTTTTTCGCTGTATGCCCCGTGGGGGCTGCGACCCGGATGCGTCGTAGCTGCTCATCCGGTGCCGACCACACTCATTTGATCATCCGCCCGAAGCGCCCATATGTCCAGGGGGGTGCACACGTGAGCATCGCCACTCATATCCGGGACCTACGGGGCCGTAGGTACGATTCCGTGTCATGACTGCAGCCACGCCGGGAGCGCCCCCGGTCGCGCCCGAACCGACCGCCCAGGCCCCGTCGCTCCCGCTCAAGCCCCGCCTGCGCGGCTGGCTGCACGCGGGCATGTTCCCCGCCGTGATCGTGGCCGGACTGGTCCTCGTCGCCCTCTCCGACTCCCCGCGCGCCCGGGTGGCCTGCGGGATCTACGTCCTCACCGCCTGCCTGCTGTTCGGCGTCAGCGCGCTCTACCACCGGGGCAACTGGGGCCCGCGCGGCGAGGCCGTGCTGCGCCGCCTCGACCACGCCAACATCTTCCTGATCATCGCGGGCACCTACACCCCGCTCACCCTGCTGCTGCTCCCCGACTCCACCGCGAAGCCGCTCATGTGGGCGGTGTGGGCCGCCGCGGCCGCGGGCATCGCCTTCCGCGTCTTCTGGGTCGGCGCCCCCCGCTGGCTCTACACGCCCTGCTACATCGCGATGGGCTGGGCCGCCGTCTTCTTCCTGCCCGACTTCCTGCGGACCGGCGGCATCGCCGTCCTCGTCCTCGTCGTCGTCGGCGGGCTGCTCTACAGCGCGGGCGGCGTCGTCTACGGCTTCAAGCGGCCGAACCCGTCCCCCCGCTGGTTCGGCTTCCACGAGGTCTTCCACTCCTTCACCCTCGCCGCCTTCATCGTCCACTACGTCGGCATCTCCCTGGTGGCCTACCAGGCCTGACCGGGCACAATCGACGCATGGCGAGCGGACTGAGGGAACGGAAGAAGCGGCGGACCCGGGCGGAGATCCGCGCCGCCGCCCGGCGGATCGCCGCCTCCGACGGCTGGGAGGCGGCGACCATCGAGCGGATCGCCCGCGAGGCCGAGGTCTCCCCCTCCACCGTCGTCCGCCACTTCCCGGTCCGCGAGGACGTCGTCCTCACCGACGAGGACGACGAGCGCCTCGAAGCCCTGCTGCGCGCCCGCCCGGCCGGCGAGGAGCCCCTCGAATCGCTCCACGCGGTCCTCGCCGCGGCCGTCGGCAGCGCCCTGGAGTCCGACCCGGCGGAGCTCCGGCTCCGCTGCCGGCTGATGGCCGAGGTGCCCGCCGTCCGGGCCCGGCTCACCGAGACCACCGCCGAGACCGGCCGCCGGCTCGCCCGCGCCCTGGCCGACCGCACCGGCCGCGACCCCGACGACCTGGAGGTCCGGGTCTTCACCGCGGCCGTCCTCGGCGCCCTGCGCGAGGCCGTCCTCCACTGGGCCGAGCGCGGCCGCACCGACGACCTGCTCGCCCTGCTGCACCGCGCGGTCGACACCCTCAAGGCCGGGCCGGCGCTCCCAGCGCGCCCCTGACCACCGCGGCCGAGCGCGGATTGTCCCGGCACTCCCACACGCCGTGCGGGCAGTAGTCGGTGACCGTCTGGTAGACCGGCCGGTGGGCGGCGAACCAGTCGAGCATCCCCCGCACGTACGCGGGGTTGTCGCCGTTGCGGAAGAGCCCCCACTCCGGGTACGAGACGGGCTTGCCGTGCGCCCGCGCGAAGGCCACGTGGTGCGCGAGCCCGTACTCCTCGCCGACCTGCCCCTCGAAGGAGAGCCCGGCCGGCTGGTCGTAGGCGTCCATGCCGATGATGTCCACCACGTCGTCGCCGGGGTAGCACTCCGGCCACGGGATCGCGTCCCGGCCCCGGCTGGGCGTGAAGTCGAGGCGGAAGCGCTGCCCGGGGACCGCCCGCAGCACCCCGGCGATCCGCCGCCAGTACGCCTTCCAGGCCGCCGGGTCGGGACCGCAGCGGTGGCCGTACGTGGTGCCGTTCATCTCCCAGCCCGGCACCAGGACCGCGTCGGCCAGCCCGGCGCCGACCAGCCCCTCGCCCAGCGCCCGGAAGTGCCGGTCGAAGGCGCCGTCCGCGCCGCGCCGCAGCCCCGCGCGGACCTCGTCGTCGGCAAGCCCGGCCTCGTTGCGGTCCATCATCGGCACGTTCAGCACGAAGAGGCGGCCCGGGGCGGCGGCCTTCCACCGCGCCCACGGCCCGAACAGCTCCGGGTGCCCCTCGATGTTCGACCAGCGGTCGCCCGGCAGATAGGTGTGGCCGACCCGCAGCGACGTGCCGCCCAGCCACGCCTCCACCCCGGCGATCCGCCGCACCCCCACCGCGTCGGAGCCGGTGAAGAAGCCGGACGGGACCCGGGCCAGGGGCACCGGCGCGGCCCCGGTCCCGGTGTGCCGGGCGCCGGGGGCGAGCCGGTCGCCGGGCAGCAGCAGCGCCAGCGCCGCCGCCAGCAGCACCGCGACCGGCACCAGGACCACCGCGCGCGGCCGCCTCACCGGAGCACGGCGCACGTCAGCCGGTCCAGAAGTCCCACCAGCGGGTCAGGATCAGCATCCCGATGATCCCGGTGTGCAGGACGGGCGGGGCGAAGGCGAAGTCGCCGAGGAAGCCGCGGACCGCGGCCGGGGCGGGCAGCACCCCGGTGCGCACGTTGTGCGCGGTGACGTACCAGAACATGGTGAGGGTCGCCGTCCAGGCGAGGCAGCACCACAGGCACAGGGCGTTGATCTCGTACAGCGACTGGACCATCAGCCAGGTGCAGAAGCCGACGCCGAACAGCATCCCGGCGTTGAGCCCGAGCCAGAACCAGCCCCGGTACCGGGCCCCGGCGAGGAGCCCGGCGCCGGCCGCGACGACGACGGCGTAGGTGACCATGCCGAGCATCGGATTGGGGAAGCCGAAGACCGCGGCCTGCGCGCTCTTCATGATGTTCCCGCAGGACACCACGGGGTTGAGGCTGCACCCCGGCTGGAAGCCCGGGTCCTCCAGGAGGAGGAACTTGTCGATCGTGATCACCCAGGCGGCCAGGCTGCCGGCCGCCCCGGTGACGACCAGGAGCCAGGCGAGCCCCCGGCCCGCGCCGATCGTGCCGTCCGCTTCCCGGCCGGCCCGCCGCTGTCCGGGGACCGTGCCCCGGACGTCGAGCGTCGTCATCGCGCCGCTCCTTCCGCTCAGCCCTGGATGCGCCGGACCGGCAGCAGGACGTGGGCGCAGTCCGCGAGCATCGCCTCGTCGGAGACGAAGGCGCGCAGCCGGTCCTCGTCCACCGGCTGCCCGGGGACGCCCTCGGCCCAGGGCCGCACCGAGCAGAGGAAGTACACCTTGCCGGTCTCGCGGGCGGCGGCCTGCCACTCGGGCGGCACCGGGCACTGCACCTTGAGGAAGGGCAGCGTGAGGACGGCGGAGCCGCCCTCGACGAGCAGGGTGGCGCTGATGCCGGCGTCCTTCTCCAGGTCGAAGAGGCGGTCGCCGACGGAGAGGCCCATGGAGTCGAGGGCCGTGCGCAGGGCCTGCTGACCGGCCTCCGGTCCGTCCCGGCCGTCGCCGAGGGAATAGGCCATCAGGAAAGGCGTTCCGGCGGATTCCGCGGTGGCCTCGCTGGACCACGGAATGACCGTGAGCGTGCCCAGCGGGGAGATGCTGCGGCTTTCGGGAACGACGTGAGAAGTGGTCATGAAACGGGATGCTAGTGGTGCAACCACCCTTTCCCCGTACCGAATTCACTCATCCGGCCGACATTGGGCCGCTCGGCATGTCGGCCGCAACGAACCCGGGTTTTCATCGTTGTGCCCTGAGGCCCCTTGTCGACGCCAGGAGATCGCCGATGCCCTTTCCGCGCCGTGTCGCCCTCCGGTCCCTCTTCGCGCTGGCCGTCACCGCCGTCACCGGCGGCGCCCTCGGCCGGATCGCGGTCCGCGCCCCCGAGGCGCGGGCGACCGACCCGTACGCCTTCGACGAGATGTACGCGGGCCGCCGGATCCGCGGCCTCACCGGTCCCGACGGCGAGCCGGTCGCCCTGGTGGACGGCCGGCCGCTGCACCTGATGCGGTGCGCCGACGGCGGCTGGGTGACCCCGCTCGACCACTACGAGTCCCGCCCGACCCCGCTCGCCGCCACCCGTACGGCCGTGGACGCGGCGGGGTCGGCCCCGCTGTCCCGGTACGCGGCGGCGCACGGCGACCACACCGAACCGACGGGAGGCACCCCGCGTGGTGTACACGCGTAAGAACCAGCGCGACCTGACCGCGTCCGAGCGCCGGAGGTTCGTGGCCGCCGTGCTCGAACTGAAGCGGCGGGGCGAGTACGACGAGTTCGTCCGCACCCACATCGACTACTACACGGCCGACGGCGGCGGCCGGCTGCGGACGGCGCACATGACGCCGAGCTTCCTGCCGTGGCACCGCCGCTTCCTGCTGGAGTTCGAGCGGGCGCTGCGCCGGATCGACGGGACGGTGACGGTCCCGTACTGGGACTGGACCCGGGACAACAGCCCGGCGTCGTCGATCTGGGCGGAGGACTTCATGGGCGGCAACGGCCGCCGCTCGGACCTCCGGGTCACCACCGGCCCCTTCGCGTACGGCGGGGGGAAGTGGACGGTGAAGTACGCGATGACGGAGGTCTCGTACCTGACCCGGGACCTGGGCCGGCCGGGTGATCCGATCGCGCTGCCGACGGCGGGCCAGCTGGAGGAGGTGATGCGGGAGCGGACGTACGACACGGCGCCGTGGAACTCGACGAGCCCGTCGGGCTTCCGCAACCGGCTGGAGGGCTGGGCGCCGGGCTCGGGCAACGACCGCTTCCGGATCCACAACCGGGTGCACCGCTGGGTGGGCGGCCTGATGCTGGGCGGCGGTTCGGTGAACGATCCGGTGTTCTGGCTGCACCACTCCTTCGTGGACCTGGTGTGGTCCCGGTGGCAGCAGCGCAATCCGGGGGCCGCGTACCTGCCGGCGACCCCGCCGCCGGTGGGCGACGCGCAGTACCGGAAGGTGATCGCGCGGCACCAGCCGATGCAGCCGTGGGGCGTGACGCCGGCCGAGATGGCGGACCACTCGCAGCTCTACCGGTACGCCTGACGGACGGCGGGTCCGGACGCGCGCGTCCCCCCGGCCCTGGTGGGGCCGGGGGGACGCGCGGGAGGCGGGGCCGGTTCAGCCGCCGTAGCCACCGTCGCCGTAGCCACCGCCGTTGTCGCCCTCGGGGGCGTCGACGTTGGCGCAGGTGTTGCCGAAGGCCGGGTTCAGCAGGCCGATGACGTTGACGGTGTTGCCGCAGACGTTGAGCGGCACGTGGATCGGGGCCTGGACGGCGTTTCCGGAGGCGACGCCGGGCGAGTGGGCGGCGACGGCCTCGGCGCCCGAGTCGGCGAGGGCCAGACCGGCTCCGCTGAGGGCGACGGCACCGGTGCCGGCCAGAACGGCGGCGGCCTTGGCGATGCGAGACATCAGAACTCCTTGAATGGTTCGAGCGACCGCAGGGATCACGGCCGTCACTTCCGTTAAACGCCGCACCGGGGACCGGGTCACGGCCTTTGGGCCGAACGGGAAGGGGAACATCGGAAAATCCCTCCCGCGCGGCCCGCGGAAGCGGGAAAAGGGGCGGGGGAAATGGCCCGCGGACCGGAGGGCGTCCGCCGTCGGATTACGACGGGAGCCTCCGGTCCGCGGGCCGCGGCCATGCGACAAGCCTTCCGGTGCAACGACCATCGGCCCTTGGGGTGGCGGGGAAGAATCGTGTCTTCACCCGGCCGGACCGCGATCGCACGGAAGTCCGAATATGTGCGTGGAGGGGAGTGCCGGGTCAGCCGTGGTCGGGGGCGAGGCCGAGCTGGGAGTCGAGGGCGCCGCTGAGCGCCGGGGAGACGAGGCCGAGGCGCGGCGCGGCGAGGTCGGGCAGGCCGCCGAGGCCGTTGCCCCGGGGCGCCTCGACCGGGGTGCCGAGGACCGCGCCGGGGGTGGCGGCCTGCATCTCGGAGTGCGGGGTGGCGAGCAGCGCCCGGCCGGGCTCGCTGCCCTTCACCAGCTCGGGGAGCGGGGCCGCCACGACGGTCTCGGGCAGGGTGCCGGCCAGCGGGACGCTGGGCAGGGTGACGTCGGGCAGCGCGCTCGTGCCCTTCTGGAAGCCGGTGGGGGCGCCGGGCACCGGGACGGGGACGCCGGTGGCGACGGTCGGGGCGTCCATCGGCAGGACCGGCTCCAGGCCCTGGAGGGGGACGACCACCGGGGCCTCGACGGCGGAGGCCGGGGCGGCCAGGGCGACGGAGGCGAGCGCGGTCATGAGGAGGCCCATGCCGGCGTGAGAGCGCAGATTCATGCCTGGAGAACGAGGCTCTCGGCCGAAACGTCGCGGCCCGTTCCCCCATGTGCAGCAACGGGGAAGGCCCCCGCCGGTGTCGGCGGGGGCCTTCGGGGGCGTCACGGCGGGGTGCCGGTACGCCGGGGACGCCGGTGCGTCCGGGACGCCGGTACGTCAGTGGCGGCGGCTCCGGACGAGGCGGCCGCCCCGCAGCTGGAGCACGGCGCCGCCGACGATGAGGGCGGCGCTGACCGCGCCCGCCGCCCAGAGGGCGGTGTCGTCGGTGCCCGTGTGGGGCAGTTCGGGCTTGTCCGTGGGCGGGGTGGTCACGGGCGGCGTGGTCTCGCAGTCCGGCCCCTCGTCCCCGTAACCGCAGTCGACCGGCGGGGTGGTGACGGGCGGGGTGGTCACCGGGGGCGTGGTCTCGCAGTCCGGTCCCTCGTCGCCGTATCCGCAGTCGACCGGGGGCGTGGTCACCGGCGGGGTGGTGACGGGAGGCGTGGTGACGGGGGGCGTCGTCACCGGCGGAGTGGTCACCGGAGGCGTGGTGACCGGGGGTGTCGTGACCGGCGGGGTCGTCACCGGGGGCGTGGTCACCGGGGGCGTGGTGACGGGGGGCG
>NZ_BMUL01000002.1 GCF_014650175.1 Streptomyces termitum | reverse complement strand
TGGGAGAGTAGGACACCGCCGAACAATCATTCCGGGAAAGCCCCGCACCACTGGTGCGGGGCTTTTCTGCGTTCCGGGCCCGGAACGGTCCGGAGCCCCCCGCCGGACCCGGTGGACGGGGCCGGCGGGGGCGGGCCGGTCAGAGGCCCGCGGCCTTGGAGAGTTCGAGGTCCAGGGCCTCGCGGCGGATGCGCTGGTCCACGTAGAGGAGGACCGTGACGCCGGCCGCCACGGGGTAGGTGAGGGCGCCGGCGACGACACCGCCGATCCCCATGACGATCAGATAGGTCCAACTCGTCTCGAAGCCCGAAGAGGCGAGGTCCGTGACGTCGACACCGCCGATCGAGAAGGCGATTGCCGTGAACGGGATCGTCAGCAGCACCGTGAACAGCACGATGAGCAGCTGCGTCAGGACCGTGATGCCGAAGACCCGCCACCACGTGCCCCGGACCAGCTTCGCGGAGCGCTTGAGCGCCGCCACGATGCCCTGGCGCTCCAGCATCAGGGCCGGGGACGCCAGGCTGAAGCGGATCAGCAGCCACGTGGAGACCAGAAAGGCCCCCGTACCGCCCAGGAAGGCCAGCAGGACGCCGCCGGCGCCGCCGAGCAGCAGGCCGGGGGCCATGGCGACGACGGCGAGCAGCGCGGCACCGAGCGGCAGGGCCAGGGAGAGCAGCAGCAGCGACGGAAGCCGGGGGCTCGCCTCGCGCCACGCCTCCCCGAGCGTGACCGGACGGCCCAGGACGGCCCGGCTGAGGACGACGGTCAGCATCGCCGCCGTGAAGACCCCCGCGGCGATGCTGATCAGCATGGAGGGGGCGTACGAGACGAAGGAGGCGCGGAGGTAGTCGGATGCCGCCTCCATCTGCTCGGCCGGGCTCGCGTCCGCGTGCAACACCGGCTGCCCGACACCCAGGTGACGCTGGATCGGAACCAGTGCCGCCTGCGTGACCACCGAGACGGAGACCGTGACCGGGAGCACCACGCGCCAGTAGCGGCGCAGGGTCGTGATCGAGGCTTCGAGCATCTCGCCGACGGTCAGCGGACGGAGCGGGATGACGCCCGGCCGGGCCGCCGGCGGAGCCCCGTAACCGTACGGACCGCCGGGGTACGGCGGCGGGGCTCCCCAGCTCTGGCCGGGGGGCGGGGTCGGGCCGGCGGGCGGCCGGTCCGCCGACCACCGGGGGGCGGAGCCGTCCTGGTCGTCGGAAGGAGAGGATCCGGGCGTGTTCCGGCCCGGAGTGTCGTTCACGGTCGTCCACCTCGAAGGGATCGGGTCGCGGTGCCGGTCGGCGAACCGGCTCGGTCACGGCGGCCGTCCACGGTGCGGGCGGCTGGCCGGCTGCCATCGTGTCACGCGGCTCCCCGGCCGCCGCCGGGCCGGGAGCACCTTCCCCGCGGCCCGGACGGGGGCGGAAGGGACGTACCCGACCAGGTGGGTCGGAAGCCCTCCCCGGCGGCTCCCGGGGCCGTGAGGGAACGCTGGAGGGTGAGGTTCTGGCCAGAGGGTGTGGGGCTTTCCATAGGTGGGGGCGGCGGCACGCGGTACGGTTCAGGGCGGTACGGGGGCCACGGGGGTGGGGGCATGACGGGTGTCGAACCCCATGAACACGGTCGGTCACCGCGGATGATCTAGGGCGTCGCCGCAGGTCAGTGAGGTACCTCACCAGCGCCCTCGGGACTGATACGGAAATGGGATGATGTCGATATGAAGGGACGCGTTCTCGTCGTCGACGACGACACCGCACTGGCCGAGATGCTCGGGATCGTGCTGAAGGGTGAAGGGTTCGAGCCGTCGTTCGTCGCGGACGGCGACAAGGCTCTCGCCGCATTCCGGGAGGCCAAGCCGGACCTGGTGCTGCTGGACCTCATGCTGCCCGGACGGGACGGCATCGAGGTGTGCCGGCTCATCAGGGCCGAGTCCGGCGTGCCCATCGTGATGCTCACGGCCAAGAGCGACACCGTGGACGTGGTCGTGGGCCTGGAGTCCGGGGCCGACGACTACATCGTCAAGCCGTTCAAGCCGAAGGAGCTGGTCGCCCGGATCCGGGCGCGGCTGCGGAGGTCCGAGGAGCCCGCGCCGGAGCAGCTCGCCATCGGCGACCTCGTCATCGACGTCGCCGGGCACTCGGTGAAGCGGGACGGGCAGTCCATCGCCCTGACGCCGCTGGAGTTCGACCTGCTGGTGGCGCTCGCGCGCAAGCCGTGGCAGGTGTTCACCCGCGAGGTGCTCCTGGAGCAGGTGTGGGGCTACCGGCACGCGGCCGACACCCGGCTGGTCAACGTGCACGTCCAGCGGCTGCGCTCGAAGGTCGAGAAGGACCCGGAGCGGCCGGAGATCGTGGTGACCGTCCGGGGCGTCGGCTACAAGGCGGGACCGAGCTGATATGAGCACGGGCGGTACTGCTCCGGGGGCCGGGGACACCGAGGTCCGTACGGGGCGGGCTGCCGGACCGGGACGGGGGGGTTCCCGCTCCGGTCGCCCCTGGCGCGGCGGACCGTTCCTCCAGGACGGGACGCCGGGCGGCCGGGTCTTCCGGATCGTGGCCCGGCTGGTGCGCCGGCCGCTGCTGCCGGCGGTCCGGCTGTGGCGGCGGAGCATCCAGCTCCGGATCGTCGCGGGCACGCTCCTGATGTCGCTGGGCGTGGTGCTGCTGCTGGGCCTCGTCGTCGTCGGACAGGTCCGCAACGGCTTCCTCGAAACCAAGGAGAAGGCCGCCCAGAGCCAGGCCGCGGGCGGTTTCTCCGCCGCGCAGGACCGGGCGGCGACCACGCCGTCCGGGCCCGGCCAGGACGGCGTCCGGGCCGGCTCGTCGGTCAACTGGCGCTCCACGCTCGTCGAGCAGCTCGCCAGCGGCGGGCAGAGCGCGTTCAACGTGGTCGCGCTGTCGCTGGACACCGGCGACACCGCCAGCCGGGGCGCCCGCGCCTCCGGCGAGGTCGACCCGGCCCGCTCCGTCCCCGCGGAACTGCGGCACGAGGTGGCGCAGGGCGGCAACACCTTCCAGAAGTTCGGGCGGATCCACTACACCAGCGACAAGCCCTCCGAGCCGGGACTCGTGATCGGCAAGCGGCTCAACGACGCCGAGGGCAAGCAGTACGAGCTCTACTACCTCTTCCCGCTGTCGCAGGAGGAGGACTCCCTCGACCTGGTGAAGCGGACCCTGGCCACCGCCGGGCTGTTCGTGATGGTGCTGCTCGGGGTGATCGCCTGGTTCATGGTCCGGCAGGTCGTCACGCCGGTGCGGATGGCGGCCGGGATCGCCGAGCGGCTCTCCGCCGGCCGGCTCCAGGAGCGCATGAAGGTCACCGGCGAGGACGACATCGCGCGCCTCGGCGAAGCCTTCAACAAGATGGCGCAGAACCTCCAGCTCAAGATCCAGCAGCTGGAGGAGCTGTCGCGGATGCAGCGGCGCTTCGTCTCCGACGTCTCGCACGAACTGCGGACCCCGCTCACCACCGTCCGGATGGCGGCCGACGTCATCCACGAGGCCCGCGTCGACTTCGATCCGGTGACCGCGCGGTCCGCCGAACTCCTCGGCGACCAGCTCGACCGCTTCGAGTCGCTCCTCGCGGACCTGCTGGAGATCAGCCGCTTCGACGCGGGCGCCGCCGCCCTGGAGGCCGAGCCGATCGACCTGCGGCAGGTGGTGCGCCGGGTCATCGGCGGCGCCGAGCCGCTCGCCGAGCGCAAGGGCACCCGGATCGTCGTCCTCGGCGACGAGCAGCCGGTGGTGGCCGAGGCCGACGCCCGCCGGGTCGAGCGCGTGCTGCGCAACCTGGTGGTCAACGCCGTCGAGCACGGCGAGGGCCGGGACGTGGTGGTGAAGCTGGCCGCGGCCGGCGGGGCCGTCGCCGTCGCCGTACGCGACTACGGCGTCGGCCTGAAGCCCGGCGAGGCCACCCGGGTCTTCAACCGCTTCTGGCGGGCCGACCCGGCCCGCGCCCGCACCACCGGCGGGACGGGCCTCGGCCTGTCGATCGCGGTGGAGGACGCCCGGCTGCACGGCGGCTGGCTCCAGGCCTGGGGCGAGCCGGGCGGCGGCTCGCAGTTCCGCCTCACCCTGCCGCGCACGGCCGACGAGCCGCTGCGGGGCTCGCCGATACCGCTGGAGCCCGAGGACTCCCGGCGCAACCGGGAGCAGGCCGGGCGCCCGGCCGTGCTGCCCGGCCAGCAGACGGCCGAGCGGTCCGCGCTGCCCGCCGTGCCGCCCCGGATCCCGGCGCCGCCGACGGCGGCCATCGACCCGGCGGCGCTCCCCGGGAGCGGGGCGCGGGTGGTGGCCCGGACGGCATCGGAGACGGAACGGGACCGGGGCCGTACCCCGGCGGGGAACGCGGAGCGGGAGGACGGCACAGGTGAGCGCTGACGGGCGCCGCGCGAGGGCGGGGCGGGGACGGGGCGGGCGCCTGACGGTGCTCGCCGTCTGCGGCGGGCTGCTCGCGACGGGCTGCGCGACGATGCCGGACAGCGGCGAGGTGCAGGTGGTGCGGGGGGCCGGCGCGGGCGACTCGCAGGTCCGCGTCTACGCGGTCGCGCCCCGGGAGAACGCCGTCCCCGACGAGATCGTCGACGGCTTCCTGGAGGCCATGACCAGCGACGACCCCGGGTTCGCGACCGCCCGCAAGTACCTGACGCGGCAGGCCGCGGAGAGCTGGAAGCCGGAGCAGAGCATCACCGTGCTCGCCACCGCGCCCGACCGCGAGCCGGCCGACCGCAACGCCGACCCGGAGAACCAGGGCCGCGCCTACCCGATCTCCGGGCGGAAGGTCGCGACCGTGGACGCCCGGCACGCCTACCAGCCCAACAGACCGGTGGAGTACGCGCAGGCCATCCACGTCGTGCAGGAGGCCGCGGCCAACGGCAAGGACAAGGAGTGGCGGATCGACAGCCTGCCGCCCGGTCTGGTGCTCGGCGAGGCCGACTTCCTGCGCAACTACCGCTCGGTCAACAAGTACTACTTCGCCTCCGGCGAGGACTGGCTGGTCGCCGACCCGGTCTACATCCGGCAGCGGCAGGACCCGGTCACCCGGATGGATCCGGTGACGCAGACGGTGAAGGCGCTCCTGGAGGGGCCGACGCACTGGCTGCGGCCCGCCGTCGACTCGCCCTTCCCGACCGGTACGGGGCTGAAGCACGGTGTCACCTCGCTGACCACGGACGACCAGTCCACGCTGAAGGTGCCGCTCGACGTGAAGGCCGACCGCTTCGGCGGCGAGGTGTGCCGCCGGCTGGCGGCGCAGCTCCTCGTCACCCTCGGCGACCTGCCCTCCGTCCAGGTCGACCAGGTGGAGCTCCAGGACGTGGAGAACAACGTGGTCTGCCGGCTCGGGAAGGGGCAGGCGGCGGAGTTCGAGGCCGTCCGGGAGACCGGGCGGGAGGAGACCCCGTACTTCCTCGACGAGGCGGGCCGGATGAAGGCGCTCGCCACCAGCGGCAAGGAGGCCGTCCGGCCGGCGGAGGTGCCGGGGCCGCTCGGCAAGGGCACCGTGCCGCTGGGCGCGGTCGCCGTGGCCCGGGGCGAGACCCGAGCCGCGGGCGTCTCCAAGGACGGCGCCGCGCTCTACGTCTCCTCGATCACCACCGAGCAGGAGCCGCTCCCGCCGGTCCTGAAGAGCGCCGCGGCGCCGTCCGCGGCCTCCGAGGACCGGCTCTCGCAGCCCAGCTGGGACGGCCGGGGCGACCTGTGGGTCGCGGACCGGGCGCCGGGGCACCGGCGGCTGTTCGTGGTGCCGGACGGCACCGGGAAGCGGATCGAGGTCCGCACGCCGTGGCTGACGGAGGACACCCGGGTCGAGTCGCTGCGGGTCTCGGCCGACGGGGTGCGGATCGCGCTCCTGATCACCCGGGACGGCCGGACGACGCTCCAGATCGGCCGGATCGAGCGGCAGGACGGCACCGACGAGCAGGTCGTGTCGGTGGTGGACCTCCAGGCGGCGGCGCCGCGCATGGAGTCCGTCTCGGCCGTCTCCTGGGCCGGCCCGAGCCGCCTCGTGGTGGTGGGCCGGGAGGCGGGCGGCGTGCAGCAGATCCGCTACCTCCAGACCGACGGCTCCACCTCCGCGACGCTGGTGCTGCCGGGGCTGAACGGGGTCAACGCGGTGGCCGCGCCGCACAAGGAGACCGAACCGGTCGTCGCCGCGTCGGGGAACGACGGGATCGTGCGGCTGATGCCGGGGGCGAACTGGCAGCCGGTCGTGAAGTCGGGGACGGTACCGGTCTATCCGGGGTAGGGCCCGGGTCCTGACGCGCGGGGAGGCTCGGGCCGGGCCGTTCTCCGGGCCGGCTGCGGGCTGGCTCCGGGTCGGTTCCGGGCCGGTTCCGGGGCTGCTCCGGGCCGTTCTCCGGGTTGTCCACAGGGCGTTGTCCACAGGGGTGGCGGGGGTGCGCGGGGCCGGTCACAGTGGAGCCATGCGGGGTTGGTGGCGGGAGATCTCCGGACTGGTGCTGCCCGTCGCCTGCGAGGGCTGCGGAGAGCCCAGGACCGGGCTGTGCGGGCGGTGCGCGCGGGCGCTGGCCGGGACGGGCGCGGACCGGGTGCGGCCGTCGCCGGAGCCGCCGGGGCTGCCGGTGGTGCACGCGGCCGTGCCGTACGGGGGAGCGGTACGGGAGCTGCTGATCGCCCACAAGGAGCGCGGGGCGCTGGAGCTCGCCGGGCCGCTGGGCGGGGCGCTCGCGGGTGCCGTGGCGGCGGCCGTGCGGGGGCGCGGGGACGGCGGCGCGCTGCTGCTGGTGCCGGTGCCGTCCGCGCGGCGCTCGGTGCGGGCGCGGGGGCACGATCCGACCCGGCGGGTCGCGCGGGCCGCGGCGGCGCGGCTGCGGGGCGCGGGGCGGCCGGCGCGGGTGGTGCCGGTGCTGCGGCAGCGGCGGTACGTGGCGGACCAGGCGGGGCTCGGCGCGCGCGGGCGGCGGGCGAACCTGGCCGGGGCGCTGGAGGTGGTGCCGGGCGGCGCGCGGCTGCTGGCGGCCGGGCGGGTGGTGCTCGTGGACGACCTGATGACCACCGGGGCGTCGCTCGCGGAGGCGGCGCGGGCCCTCGGGGACGTACACCCGCCGTTCACCCGGAGAGCGCCGGTGAGTTTCCGCGGTGATTTCGCGCAGCACGAATTCGAACAGCGGGTGGCGGCTGTAATCGCATCCTCTCCCGCTTCGTTCGAAATAAACCGGAACTCGCGGGGAACTTGCATCGTTGCAGGTGGTGAGAGGTGAAAGCAGCCGAATGGAGGTATGTCGCGCGAGCGGGTGCCGACACCCGTCCGAAGGAGCTATGTTCGGTTGTGAGAGAGGGTGAACACCCGAACTCGAATGCATACGGTTGCGCCTACAGGACAGGAGTTCAGGGCGAATTAACCTCTCGTCGACGGGGTGGCGATCTTGTCGGCTGGGGAGGAGGAGGGCGAAGTCGCCAAGTCCGAGCTCCGGTGAGACCACCGGGGTCTGGTGCAAAGGGAATGCCCGGCCGGCCTAGGAGTCGAGCGGGCGATCCGGGAACGGAGTTCTGCGTGGACATCGTCGTCAAGGGCCGCAAGACCGAGGTGCCCGAGCGGTTCCGCAAGCACGTGGCCGAGAAGCTGAAGCTGGAGAAGATCCAGAAGCTCGACGGCAAGGTGATCAGCCTCGACGTCGAGGTGTCCAAGGAGCACAACCCGCGGCAGGCCGACCGGTCCGACCGCGTGGAGATCACCCTCCACTCCCGAGGCCCGGTCATCCGGGCGGAAGCGTCGGCCGGCGACCCGTACGCGGCCCTCGACCTGGCCAGCGACAAGCTGGAGGCGCGGCTCCGCAAGCAGCACGACAAGCGCTACACCCGCCGGGGCACCGGCCGGCTCTCCGCCGCGGAGGTCGCCGACGTCGTCCCCGGTGTCGCCCAGCTGAACGGCCAGGGCGAACTCGTCGCCGACGAGGCCGACGGCGAGGTGCCCACCACGATGATGGGCTCGATCGAGGTGAAGGGCGAAGGACCGCTGGTGGTGCGCGAGAAGACGCACCAGGCCGCCCCCATGGGCCTCGACCAGGCGCTCTACGAGATGGAGCTGGTCGGCCACGACTTCTACCTCTTCGTCGACGCCGAGACCAAGCAGCCGAGCGTCGTCTACCGGCGCCACGCCTACGACTACGGCGTCATCCACCTGGAGAACGACCCGCTCGCCGAGAACAGCGGCGGCGCGGGCGGTGCGCTCGGCGGCTGACCCGTCGAACGGCTGACCGGCGGCCCGGCTCCGGCCGGGCCGTCCGCCCGCCGTGCCGCACTCGGCACGGTGGCGCGCGTGCCCGTCGCGACGGCGCGCGCCCGCCCGTCCCGTGCGCCCCACCCGGTGCCCCTGGAGCGCTCCCCGCGCCCCCAGGGGCACCCTCGCGCGCCCTCGGTGACACCCCGTCGACGCCGGGGCATGAAATCATGGCCCGCACGCCAACCAGTGCTTCTCGGGCACCGGTTGGAGGACCGGAAACGAATTCAGGCCACGGCCTTCAGGGGGCGACACGATGGCAGACAGCTTCGGCCCGGTGCTCAGCGGGCACGAGCGCGCCGCGCTCGCGCGGGAGGGTGCTCCGAAGGGATCGGAATCGGCCGAAGAGGTCTTCCGCAAGGAGCCGATCAGGGTCCTGGTCGTGGACGACCACGCCCTTTTCCGGCGGGGCCTGGAGATCGTTCTCGCGCAGGAGGAGGACATCCAGGTCGTCGGCGAGGCCGGGGACGGCGCGGAGGCCGTCGACAAGGCGGCGGACCTCCTGCCGGACATCGTCCTGATGGACGTGCGGATGCCCCGGCGCGGCGGCATCGAGGCGTGCACCTCCATCAAGGAGGTCGCCCCCAGCGCGAAGATCATCATGCTGACGATCAGCGACGAGGAGGCCGACCTCTACGACGCCATCAAGGCGGGCGCGACCGGCTACCTCCTCAAGGAGATCTCCACCGACGAGGTGGCGACCGCGATCCGGGCCGTCGCCGACGGCCAGTCCCAGATCAGCCCCTCGATGGCCTCCAAGCTGCTCACCGAGTTCAAGTCGATGATCCAGCGCACCGACGAGCGCCGGCTCGTCCCGGCGCCCCGGCTCACCGACCGCGAGCTGGAGGTCCTCAAGCTGGTCGCCACCGGGATGAACAACCGCGACATCGCCAAGGAGCTGTTCATCTCCGAGAACACGGTGAAGAACCACGTGCGCAACATCCTGGAGAAGCTCCAGCTGCACTCCCGCATGGAGGCCGTGGTCTACGCGATGCGGGAGAAGATCCTGGAGATCCGCTAGGCCCTGTCCGGCGGATCTTCGCGGGCCCGCGACGCCTGGCACGTCCTCTCGCCGCACGCCCGGACCGCCCGAGTACGTCCAGTACGAGGGCGACCCGGGCGCACGCCGAGAGCACGCACCAGACGCCGCGGGCTGATCCACGAAGATCCGCCGGACAGGGCCTAGCCGCAGGGACGGGAGGGGGCCGTACGGGCCCCGGGGGAGCCGCCGGCGGGAGGGGCCCGCCGGCGGGCCGGGCGTCAGGCGGTCAGGGCCGCCGTCAGCGGCGCGGCCAGCTCCGGCGGGTCCATCCGCTCCACCCGTACCGCGTCGCAGCCCACCCAGGACGCGGCCTCCCGCAGGGCGCGGGCGATCGCCGGGACCGCCTTCGGGCCCTCGGCGGACACCTGCCGGGCCACCAGGGTCCGGCCCTCGCGCGCCGGATCGACCCGGCCCACCAGCCGGCCGCCGGACAGCACCGGCATCGCGAAGTAGCCGTGCACCCGCTTCGGCTTCGGCACGTACGCCTCCAGGCGGTGGGTGAAGCCGAAGATCCGCTCCGTGCGGGGCCGCTCCCAGATCAGCGAGTCGAAGGGGGAGAGCAGCGTCGTGCGGTGCCGCCCGCGCGGCTCCTCGGCCAGCGCCGCCGGGTCCGCCCAGGCCGGCTTCCCCCAGCCCGCCACCGTCACCGGCACCAGGCCCGAGTCCGCCACCACCGCGTCGAACTGCTCCTTCTTGAGCCGGTGGTAGTCGGCGATGTCCGAGCGGGTGCCGACGCCGAGCGCCTCGCCCGCCTGCCGCACCAGCCGCCGCACGCACTCCGCGTCGTCCAGGCCGTCGCCGAGCAGCGCGTCCGGCACGGCCCGCTCCGCCAGGTCGTACACCCGCTTCCAGCCGCGCCGCTCGACGACCACGACCTCGCCGTGCATCAGCGCCCGCTCCACCGCGATCTTGGTGTCGGACCAGTCCCACCACTCGCCCTTGTTCTTCGCGCCGCCCAGCTCGGTCGCGGTGCGCGGGCCCTCCGCCCGCAGCTGGTCGATCACCTTCCCGTACGCCCCCGGCGACAGCTGGTGGCCCCAGTGCGGGCGGTCGCGGTAGGCGCGGCGGCGGAAGGCGAAGAGGGGCCACTCCTCGATCGGCAGGACGCAGGCGGCGTGCGACCAGTACTCGAAGGCGTGGCCGCCCGACCAGTACGCCTCCTCCACCGCCGGCCGGCCGACCGCGCCCAGCCGGGCGTACGGGATCAGCTCGTGCGAGCGGGCCAGCACCGAGATGGTGTCCAGCTGCACCTGGCCGAGGTGACGGAGTACGCCCCGCACCCCGCCCCTGCGGTCGGGGGCGCCGAGGAACCCCTGGGCGCGCAGGACGATCCGGCGGGCCTCGTCGGCGGAGAGCTCGGCGACGGGCTGCGGGGCGGACATCGGGGCGGGCGTCTGCGCGGTCGTCATGCGCAAACCCTAGGCCCCGGGACCGACAGGGCCGGGGGTTTCACGGACGGGGGTCCCGGGGGGCCACGGCGGGCGGGGCCTCGCGGGGCGGGAGGTAGGGCACCGGGCTCGGCAGGCCGAAGTCGGAGGGGAGCAGCGAGGCGACCCAGGCGTCCCGGAGGGTGCCGTTGTGCAGCAGGCCCGCCCGCTGGACGCCCTCGACGGCGAAGCCGGCCCGCTCGGCGACCGCGCGCGAGGCGGTGTTGCCGATCTCGGCGCGCCAGACCAGCCGGACGCAGCCGAGGCCGGTGAAGGCCCAGTGGGCGACCGCCCGGACCACCTCGGTCATGTGGCCCCGGCCGCGGGCCTCCGGGGCCAGCCAGAAGCCGACCTCCCAGACGCCCGGTCCCCGGTTGTGCAGGCCGACGGCGCCGAACAGCGGACCGCCCTCCAGCGGCTCGACGGCGAAGGCGTAGTCGGTGTCGTCGCGCCAGCCGTCCGGCACGATCCGGTTCAGGAAGAAGACGGCGTCCTCGCGGCCGTACGGATCCGGCACCGTCGTCCAGCGGCGGACGGCCGGGTCCTGGCAGTGCGCGTACACGAGGTCCTCGTCCTCGGGGACGAAGGCGCGCAGCCGGAGGCGTTCGGTGGTGAGGGTGATGGGCTCCATGCCCGGATTGTGGTGAGCCGGGCGGTCGGAAGCGAACACTTTTCGGAAGGGGGCGGCACCTTCCGGCCGCCTCGGGCGTTCTCCATTGCGGGACGACGTGCGGTGGTGGGCCTGCGGGCCTCCCTCCGTGAGGGTGGTCTCGCTTACGATGGCCGTTGCGGTGGGGACCACCTGCCGTGCCGGCGCTCGCGTCCGTGACAAGACCCAGTGCCAGGCCCGACCGGCAAGGAGACCAGCCTCAGTGTCCGTCTTCAACAAGCTCATGCGTGCAGGCGAAGGCAAGATCCTGCGCAAACTGCACCGCATCGCGGACCAGGTCAACTCCATCGAAGAGGACTTCACCCACCTCTCCGACGCCGACCTGCGGGCCCTCACGGACGAGTACAAGCAGCGGTACGCCGACGGCGAGAGCCTCGACGACCTGCTCCCGGAGGCGTTCGCCACCGTCCGCGAGGCGGCCAAGCGCGTCCTCGGCCAGCGCCACTACGACGTCCAGATCATGGGCGGCGCCGCGCTGCACCTCGGCTACGTCGCCGAGATGAAGACCGGTGAGGGCAAGACCCTCGTCGGCACCCTCCCGGCGTACCTCAACGCGCTCTCCGGCAAGGGCGTCCACCTGATCACGGTCAACGACTACCTGGCCGAGCGCGACTCCGAACTGATGGGCCGGGTGCACAAGTTCCTGGGCCTCCAGGTCGGCTGCATCCTGGCGAACATGACGCCGGCGCAGCGCCGCGAGCAGTACGCCTGCGACATCACCTACGGCACGAACAACGAGTTCGGCTTCGACTACCTCCGCGACAACATGGCGTGGTCGCAGGACGAGCTGGTCCAGCGCGGCCACAACTACGCCTGCGTCGACGAGGTCGACTCCATCCTCGTCGACGAGGCCCGTACGCCGCTGATCATCTCCGGCCCGGCCGACCAGGCCACCAAGTGGTACGGCGACTTCGCCAAGCTGGTGACCCGCCTCACCAAGGGCGAGCCCGGCAACCCGCTGAAGGGCATCGAGGAGACCGGCGACTACGAGGTCGACGAGAAGAAGCGCACCGTCGCCATCCACGAGGCGGGCGTCGCCAAGGTCGAGGACTGGCTCGGCATCGACAACCTCTACGAGTCGGTGAACACCCCGCTCGTCGGCTACCTGAACAACGCCATCAAGGCGAAGGAACTGTTCAAGAAGGACAAGGACTACGTCGTCATCGACGGCGAGGTCATGATCGTCGACGAGCACACCGGCCGCATCCTCGCCGGCCGCCGCTACAACGAGGGCATGCACCAGGCCATCGAGGCCAAGGAGGGCGTGCCGATCAAGGACGAGAACCAGACCCTCGCCACGATCACCCTCCAGAACTTCTTCCGCCTCTACGACAAGCTCTCCGGCATGACCGGTACGGCCATGACCGAGGCGGCCGAGTTCCACCAGATCTACAAGCTCGGCGTCGTCCCGATCCCGACGAACAAGCCGATGCAGCGCAAGGACCAGTCCGACCTCATCTACCGGACCGAGGTCGCCAAGTTCGCCGCCGTCGTCGACGACATCGCCGAGAAGCACGAGAAGGGCCAGCCGGTCCTCGTCGGCACCACCTCCGTCGAGAAGTCCGAGTACCTCTCGCAGCAGCTCTCCAAGCGCGGCGTCCCGCACGAGGTGCTCAACGCCAAGCACCACGAGCGCGAGGCCAGCATCGTCGCCCAGGCCGGCCGCCGGGGCGCCGTCACCGTCGCCACCAACATGGCCGGACGAGGCACCGACATCAAGCTCGGCGGCAACCCGGACGACCTCGCCGAGGCCGAGCTGCGCCAGGCCGGGCTGGACCCGGTCGAGCACGTCGAGGAGTGGGCCGCGGCCCTGCCCGGCGCCATGGAGCGCGCCGAGAAGGCCGTGAAGGCGGAGTTCGAGGAGGTCAAGGACCTCGGCGGGCTGTACGTGCTGGGCACCGAGCGGCACGAGTCGCGCCGCATCGACAACCAGCTGCGCGGTCGTTCCGGCCGTCAGGGCGACCCGGGCGAGTCCCGCTTCTACCTGTCGCTGGGCGACGACCTGATGCGCCTCTTCAAGGCCCAGATGGTCGAGCGCGTCATGGCCATGGCCAATGTGCCGGACGACGTGCCGATCGAGAACAAGATGGTCACCCGCGCCATCGCCTCCGCCCAGTCGCAGGTCGAGACCCAGAACTTCGAGACCCGCAAGAACGTCCTCAAGTACGACGAGGTCCTCAACCGGCAGCGCGAGGTCATCTACGGCGAGCGCCGCCGCGTCCTGGAGGGCGAGGACCTGCACGAGCAGATCCGCCACTTCATGGACGACACCATCGACGACTACATCCGCCAGGAGACCGCCGAGGGCTTCGCGGAGGAGTGGGACCTCGACCGGCTGTGGGGCGCCTTCAAGCAGCTCTACCCGGTGAAGGTCACCGTCGAGGAGCTGGAGGACGCGGCGGGCGACCGCGCGGGCATCACCGCCGAGTTCATCGCCGAGTCCATCAAGGACGACATCCACGCCCAGTACGAGGCGCGCGAGGCGCAGCTCGGCTCGGAGATCATGCGCGAGCTGGAGCGCCGGGTCGTCCTCTCCGTCCTCGACCGCAAGTGGCGCGAGCACCTCTACGAGATGGACTACCTCCAGGAGGGCATCGGCCTGCGCGCCATGGCGCAGAAGGACCCGCTGGTCGAGTACCAGCGCGAGGGCTTCGACATGTTCACCGCCATGATGGAGGGCATCAAGGAGGAGTCCGTCGGCTACCTGTTCAACCTGGAGGTCCAGGTCGAGCAGCAGGTCGAGGAGGTCCCGGTGCAGGCGGGCGCGCCGTCCCTGGACAAGGACGACGCCGTGCCGGCGGGCGGCCGTCCGGAGATCCGCGCCAAGGGCCTCGACGCGCCGCAGCGGCCGGACCGGCTGCACTTCTCCGCGCCGAGCGTGGACGGCGACGGCGGGGTCGTCGAGGGCGACTTCTCCAACGGGGACGACGCCGGTGACGGGATGACGCGGGCCGAGCGCCGCAAGGCGCAGAAGAACGCGGGCGGACGCCGCCGCAAGAAGTGACCTGAGGCACCGGAAGGGCCCCGCCGCACACGCGGCGGGGCCCTTCGTCACGTCCCGGCCCCGGCGTCCGGGCCTGCGGTCAGCCGGCCGAGGCCGTCCAGCTCCACGGCGGCGCACCGCCAGCGGTGGTCGGTGCCGCGCTCCAGGCGGAACGCGAGCGCGCGGACGCGGGTGCCGGTGGCGAGCGAGGCGAAGACCTCCAGGACCGTGTCGCCGGCGTGCGGCTGCGCGGCGCACCGGCGCAGCACGGGACGCGGACCGAGCCCGCGCGGCGGCGGTGTCCTCGGCGCGAGCCGGACGAGCTGGTCGTACGCCTCCCCGACGGTGTGCCCGAGCATCGAGTGCACCGGCCGCTCCCCGCTGAGGACGGCGAGCAGCCGCTCGGCGAACGCGGTGTGCGCGGGCAGCGCCCGGCGCGCCGCCGCCCCGGGGCACCCCCGCCCCTGGGCGGGGACGGTGGCCCGGTCGCCGTGCCCGCCCGCGTGACGGCCCCCGCGACCGTCACCCGGGCGCGGCGCGGCCGTGCGGGGCAGGGGGACGCCGGGTCCGGCCGCCGCGCGGCCCCCGGCCCTCCGGGCGGTGGCCTCGACGGCGGCGGCCCGGACGGAGGCGGCGGCCCGGACGGCGGTGCCGGCGTGCGGGACGGGGGTGGAGCGCGGGGCGATAGCGGCGTTCGGGACGGCGGTGGCGTGTGGGGCGGTGGGGTGCGCGGTGGGGTCGGGAGCGGGGGGCTTCGGGACGGTGCGGGGCATGGGGATCCCTTCGACGGTCGTCATGTCGTCGTACTGGCCGGTAACTTCCGGTGGGGATCTTGTACTGGCGGGCTCGGAGCGGCCGCAAGAGCGGAACGTGTCCACCTGGATACGGTGGGTGATTCACCTATCAGGGGGGTGGGGGGTACCGGGTGGACGCCTCCGGGGGAGGGGGCCGGACGTATCCTGAGGGCGTCCCCGACTACGAAAGCGGCAGCCATGCGCGTGTACGTCCCCCTGACCCTCTCCGGTCTCGCACAGGCGCACAAGACGGGCGAGCTGGGCCCCGGCCCGCTGACCGCCTACGCCGTCACCCCGGCGCTGCGCGAGTGGTACGTCTCCGACGACATCGAGGAGCTGGAGTACGCGGCGCTCAGCCGCGCCGCCGCCGCCTCCCTGCGGCTCGTCGCCGGTGACCCCGGCGCCGCCCGCCGCCGGGTCGTCGTCGCGGCCGACGTCGCCGACAAGGACGCCTCCGCCGACCCCGACCGGGGCCTGGACGCCGCCTCCGTCGGCGAGGTCCGCCTCGCCGGGCCCGTACCGCTGGCCAAGGCCGCCGCCGTGCACGCCGACGCGGACGATGCCGAGGCCGACGTGACCGCCGCCGCGGCCGCCCTCGGCGCCGCCGATCTGGGGGACGACGACGCCCAGTTCGTCGTGGACGGCGCCGAGGACCACGAGCTCCTCTGGTTCGGGGTCCAGGAGATCCCCTCCCTGCTCGGCTGAGCGGGCCGGTACCGTCCTCCCATCGGGAAGCACCTGGGGAGTGACGTGGGAGAACAGCACATGGGGAAGCATCTGGTCTGGGACTGGAACGGCACCCTGCTCGACGACATCGCCGCCGTCATCGGCGCCACCAACGCGGCCTTCGCCGAGCTGGGGCTCGCGCCGATCACGCTGGAGCGCTACCGGGAGCTGTACACCGTTCCCGTACCGAGGTTCTACGAGCGGATGATGGGCCGGCTGCCCACCGACGCCGAATGGACCCGGATGGACGGGGTCTTCCACCGCCACTACTGGGAGCGGGCCGAGGGCTGCGGGCTGACCGCGGGCGCCGCCGAGCTGCTCGCCGCGCGCCAGGGCTCCGGCTTCACGCAGTCGCTGCTCTCGCTGGCGCCGCACGAGGAGCTGGTGCCGCTGGTCCGGCGGCACGGCATAGCCGAGCGGTTCGTCCGGGTCGACGGGCGGACCGACCGGTCCACCGACGGCAAGTCCGGGAACATGGTCCGCCACCTCGCCGCGCTCTCGGTGCCCGCCGAGCGGGTCGTCGTCATCGGCGACGCCGCCGACGACGCCGTGGCGGCGGCGCACGTCGGGGCGAAGGCCGTGCTGTTCACCGGCGGCTCGCACAGCCGGGCCTCGCTGGAGCGGGTCGGCGTGCCGGTGGTCGACTCCCTGGAGGAGGCCGTGGCCGTGGCGGAGGGGCTGGTCTGAGGGACACCGGCGATACGGCCCGGACCCGAGGGCCCGGAGCCGTACCGCCGCGCGGACCCTGAGGCTCGGAGCCGTACCGCCGTGAACCCGGAGGGCTCGGAGCCGTACCGCCGCGCATGGGCGGGTCCGGAGCCGTACCGCCGTGTCCTGCTTCTTCGGCGGGTTCAGCCTCGGGCGCGCAGGACCTTCAGGAACTCGCGCATCCAGGCCGGGTGGTCCGGCCAGGCGCGGGACGAGACCAGGGTGCCGTCGACCACCGCCGCCGTGTCCTGGAAGTCCGCGCCCGCCGCCTGCATGTCCGGTTCGAGCTCCGGGTACGCGGTCACCCGCCGGCCCTCCAGACCGCCCGCCGCCGCCGTCAGCAGCGGACCGTGGCAGATCTGCGCCACCGGCTTGTCCGCGTCGAAGAACGCCTTGAGGATCTTGCGCAGCTCCAGGTTGTTGCGCAGGTACTCCGGTGCCCGGCCGCCCGGGATCACCACCGCCGCGTAGGCGCCCGGGTCGACCTCGGAGAAGGCGAGGTCGGCGGGCCAGGTGTAGCCGGGCTTCTCCGTGTACGTGTCGTACCCCGGTTCGAAGTCGTGGACCACGAATCGCAACTGCTTGCGGGACGGGGCCGCGATGTCGACCTCGTACCCTTCTTCGAGGAGACGCTGGTACGGGTAGAGCACCTCCAGCGATTCCGCCGCGTCCCCTGTCACGATCAAGATCTTCGCCATGCTTCTCCCTGCTCGGAGCCGGTCCGTCCGTCGTCGTGCACGCGTCCACGCTGCGTCGATCCGCGCGATCCGCCCATAGGGCATGTGTCGCTGTCCAGAGTGTCAAACTTCCCGCCCCTGTTTTGTACACATACGGCTCATGACGGGCCGGGGGTCGGGAGCGATAGGCTTTTCCCGTGATCAGCGCGATATGCCGCGGGGGCAGTGCGGCCCCCGGCTGCCGCCCGGTCCGCACACGCGGCCGGGCCGACCGTGCGTTCGCCGATCCGTTCCGTCCGGAAACCCCGCCCTCCGCGGCCGGTTTCGAACCGGACATCTCTCATCCGGGCATAACGTCGACCACGACCGGAATCACCGCGTCGTGGCGTCGCGCCCTTCCTTCCACCGACGTCACGCAACGGCGCGCGACAGGAGTCAGAGGACATGCAGACCAAGCTGGACGAAGCAAAGGCCGAGCTGTTCGAAAGGGCCGCCCGCGTAGCTGAGCACAGCCCGGTCGGGGGGCTCCTCCCGACGGGCCCGGAGGGCGGAAAGCGCCCGGACGGCGACACCGTGCTCGACTACCTCCAGCGCTACTACCTGCACACCGCGCCCGAGGACCTGGCCGACCGCGACCCGGTGGACGTCTTCGGCGCCGCGCTCTCCCACTACCGGCTCGCGGAGAACCGCCCCCAGGGCACCGCGAACGTCCGCGTGCAGACCCCGACGGTCGAGGAGAACGGCTGGACCAGCAGCCACTCCGTCGTCGAGGTCGTCACCGACGACATGCCGTTCCTCGTCGACTCCGTCACCAACGAGCTGTCCCGCCAGGGCCGCGGCATCCACGTCGTGATCCACCCGCAGGTCCTCGTCCGCCGCGACATCACCGGCAAGCTCATCGAGGTCCTGTCGGCCCAGATCCACGGCGAGCTGCCGCACGACGCGCTCGCCGAGTCCTGGATCCACGTCGAGATCGACCGCGAGACCGACAAGGCCGACCTCAAGCAGATCACCGCCGACCTGCTCCGCGTCCTGTCCGACGTCCGCGAGACCGTCGAGGACTGGGAGAAGATGCGCGACGCGGCGCTCCGCATCGCCGACGGCCTCGCCGACGAGCCCACCGCCTCCGACCTGCGGCCCACCGAGGTCGGCGAGGCCCAGGAGCTGCTGCGCTGGCTCGCCGACGACCACTTCACCTTCCTCGGCTTCCGCGAGTACGAACTCGTCGACGGCGACGCCCTGGCCGCCGTGCCCGGCACCGGCCTCGGCATCCTGCGCTCCGACCCGCACCACACCGACGGCGAGTCCGGCCACCACGCCCACCCCGTCTCCCCGTCCTTCAGCCGGCTGCCCGCCGACGCCCGCGCCAAGGCCCGCGAGCACAAGCTGCTCATCCTGACCAAGGCCAACAGCCGCGCGACCGTGCACCGCCCCTCGTACCTCGACTACGTCGGCGTGAAGAAGTTCGACGCCGACGGCAACGTCATCGGCGAGCGCCGCTTCCTCGGCCTCTTCTCCTCCGCCGCCTACACCGAGTCCGTGCGCCGGGTGCCCGTCGTCAAGCGCAAGGTCCACGAGGTGCTGGCCGGGGCCGGTTTCTCCCCCAACAGCCACGACGGCCGCGACCTGCTCCAGATCCTGGAGACCTACCCGCGCGACGAGCTCTTCCAGACCCCGGTCGACCAGCTCCGCTCCGTCGTCACCAGCGTGCTCTACCTCCAGGAGCGCCGCCGGCTGCGGCTCTACCTGCGCCAGGACGAGTACGGCCGCTACTACTCGGCCCTCGTCTACCTGCCGCGCGACCGCTACACCACCCGCGTCCGGCTGCGGATCATCGACATCCTCAAGGAGGAGCTGAACGGCACCTCCGTCGACTTCACCGCCTGGAACACCGAGTCGATCCTCTCCCGCCTCCACTTCGTCATCCGCGTCGAGCCCGGCACCGAGCTCGCCGCCCTCACCGACGCCGACGTGGACCGCATCGAGGCCCGGCTCGTCGACGCCGCCCGCTCCTGGGCCGACGGCTTCGCCGAGGCCCTCAACGCCGAATTCGGCGAGGAGCGCGCCGCCGAGCTGCTGCGCCGCTACGGCACCGCCTTCTCCGAGGGCTACAAGGCCGACCACTCGCCGCGCGCCGCCGTCGCCGACCTGGTCCGCACCGAGGCCGTCCTCGCCGGCGACCAGGACTTCGCGCTCTCCCTGTACGAGCCCGTCGCCGCCGGCCCCGGCGAGCGCCGCTTCAAGATCTACAAGACGGGCGAGCCGGTCTCCCTCTCCGCCGTCCTGCCGGTCCTCAACCGGCTCGGCGTCGAGGTCACCGACGAGCGCCCCTACGAGCTCCGCTGCGCCGACCGCACCCACGCCTGGGTCTACGACTTCGGCCTGCGGATGCCCGCGCCCACCGGCAACGGCGGCGACTACGCCGGCGACGACGCCCGCGAGCGCTTCCAGGAGGCGTTCGCCGCCACCTGGACCGGCCAGGCCGAGAACGACGGCTTCAACTCCCTCGTCCTCTCCGCCGGGCTCACCTGGCGCGAGGCGATGGTGCTGCGCGCGTACGCCAAGTACCTGCGCCAGGCCGGCTCGACCTTCAGCCAGGACTACATGGAGGACACCCTCCGCAACAACGTCCACACCACCCGGCTGCTCGTCTCCCTCTTCGAGGCCCGGATGGCGCCGGAGCGGCAGCGCGCCGGCACCGAGCTGACCGACGGCATCCTGGAGGAGCTCGACGGCGCCCTCGACCAGGTCGCGAGCCTGGACGAGGACCGCATCCTGCGCTCCTTCCTCACCGTCATCAAGGCCACCCTGCGCACCAACTTCTTCCAGAAGAACGAGGACGGCGCGCCGCACGCGTACGTCTCCATGAAGTTCGACCCGCAGGCCATCCCCGACCTGCCCGCCCCGCGCCCCGCCTTCGAGATCTGGGTGTACTCGCCCCGCGTCGAGGGCGTCCACCTGCGCTTCGGCAAGGTCGCCCGCGGCGGTCTGCGCTGGTCCGACCGGCGCGAGGACTTCCGCACCGAGATCCTCGGCCTGGTCAAGGCGCAGATGGTGAAGAACACCGTCATCGTGCCGGTCGGCGCCAAGGGCGGCTTCGTCGCCAAGCAGCTCCCGGACCCGTCCGTGGACCGCGACGCCTGGCTCGCCGAGGGCGTCGCCTCGTACAAGACCTTCATCTCGGCCCTGCTCGACATCACCGACAACCTGGTCGCGGGCGAGGTCGTGCCGCCGGCCGACGTGGTCCGCCACGACGAGGACGACACGTACCTCGTCGTCGCCGCCGACAAGGGCACCGCCACCTTCTCCGACATCGCCAACGGCGTCGCGGAGGACTACGGCTTCTGGCTGGGCGACGCCTTCGCCTCCGGCGGCTCCGCCGGCTACGACCACAAGGGCATGGGCATCACCGCCCGCGGCGCCTGGGAATCCGTCAAGCGGCACTTCCGCGAGCTGGGCCACGACACCCAGACCGAGGACTTCACCGTCGTCGGCGTCGGCGACATGTCCGGCGACGTCTTCGGCAACGGCATGCTGCTCTCCGAGCACATCCGCCTGGTCGCCGCCTTCGACCACCGGCACATCTTCATCGACCCGAACCCGGACGCGGCCACCTCCTACGCCGAGCGCCGCCGCCTCTTCGAGCTGCCCCGCTCCTCCTGGGCCGACTACGACACCTCGCTGCTCTCCAGCGGCGGCGGCGTCCACCCGCGCAGCGCCAAGTCGATCCCGGTCAACGCCCACATGCGGGCCGCGCTCGGCATCGAGGAGGGCGTCACCAAGCTCACCCCGGCCGAGCTGATGAAGTCGATCCTCCAGGCCCCGGTGGACCTGCTGTGGAACGGCGGCATCGGCACCTACGTGAAGTCCTCCGCCGAGTCCCACGCCGACGTCGGCGACAAGGCCAACGACCCCATCCGCGTCGACGGCGGCTCGGTCCGCGCCAAGGTGGTCGGCGAGGGCGGCAACCTGGGCGCCACCCAGCTCGGCCGCATCGAGTTCGCCCGCTCCGGCGGCCCCGAGGGCGACGGCGGCAAGATCAACACCGACGCCATCGACAACAGCGCCGGCGTCGACACCTCCGACCACGAGGTCAACATCAAGATCCTGCTCAACGGGCTCGTCGCCGAGGGCGACATGACCGTCAAGCAGCGCAACAAGATCCTCGCGGAGATGACCGACGAGGTCGGCCGCCTCGTCCTGCGCAACAACTACGCGCAGAACACCGCCCTCGCCAACGCCTCCGCGCAATCGGGCTCCCTGCTCCACGCCCACCAGCGCTTCATGCGCCGCCTGGGCCGCGACGGCGCCCTCGACCGCTCCCTGGAGTTCCTGCCCAACGACCGGCAGATCCGCGAGCTGCTCAACAACGACAAGGGCCTGACCCAGCCCGAGCTGGCCGTCCTCCTCGCCTACACCAAGATCACGGTGGCGGACGAGCTGATCGGCACCGGGCTGCCCGACGACCCGTACCTGCGCGGTCTGCTCCACGCCTACTTCCCGACCCAGCTGCGCGAGAAGTTCACCGAGGCCGTCGACGGGCACGCGCTGCGCCGCGAGATCATCACCACCGTCCTGGTCAACGACACCGTCAACACCGGCGGCTCGACCTTCCTGCACCGCCTGCGCGAGGAGACCGGCGCCTCCATCGAGGAGATCGTCCGCGCGCAGACCGCCGCCCGCGCCATCTTCCGGCTCGGCCAGGTCTGGGACGCCGTCGAGGCCCTCGACAACCAGGTCCCGGCGGAGATCCAGACCCGGATGCGGCTGCACTCCCGGCGGCTCGTCGAGCGCGGCACCCGCTGGCTGCTCAACAACCGCCCCCAGCCGCTGGAGATCGGCGAGACCATCGACTTCTTCGCGGAGCGGGTCGAGCAGGTCCGGGACCGGCTGCCGGAGCTGCTGCGCGGCGCCGACCTCGACTGGTACCGCTCGATGCTCGACGAGCTGACCGGCTTCGGCGTCCCCGAGGAGCTGGCCGTCCGCGTCGCCGGCTTCTCGTCCGCCTTCCCGGTGCTCGACATCGTCGCCATCGCCGACCGCACCGGCACGGACCCGCTGGCGGTGGCCGAGGTCTACTACGACCTCGCCGACCGGCTGAAGATCACCGACCTGATGGACCGGATCGTCGAGCTGCCGCGGGCCGACCGCTGGCAGTCCATGGCCCGCGCCTCCATCCGCGAGGACCTCTTCGCCGCGCACGCCGCGCTCACCGCCGACGTGCTGACCGCCGGCGGCGACACCGCGACCCCCGAGGAGCGGTTCAAGGCGTGGGAGGAGCGGAACGCGGCGATCCTGGGCCGCGCCCGGACGACCCTGGAGGAGATCCAGGGCTCGGACACCTTCGACCTGGCGAACCTGTCGGTCGCGATGCGGACCATGCGGACGCTGCTGCGCACGCACAGCTGACCCGGATGTGACGAGGGGCCCCGCCGGACGCGTTCCGGCGGGGCCCCTCGCGCGCGTGCGGCGCGGTCATTCCCGTACGGGGGAGACCGTGGACCGCCACAGGCGGTGGGCGGCCAGCAGCGCGGCGGCCACCAGCAGGGCGTTGCGGGCGAGGACCACGGCCAGGCCCACCGGGGTGCCGGCGACGACGTCCGCGTACAGGACGGGGTACGCGAGCGAGCCGAGCGCCGCCGCCGGGGGCAGCAGCAGGGCCACCGGGCGCATCACGGTCGCGCGGGAGGTCAGGCAGACGGCGGCGAGCCCGAGCAGCCAGACCAGGTACTGGGGGCTGAGCGCCCGGCTGGTGACGGTGAGGAGCAGGACGGCGGCGAGGGCCGCGTCGAGCGGCGTCGCGGCGGTCCAGCGCCGGGACCTGACCCGCCACATCACCAGCCAGCCCAGCGCGATCACGGTCAGCAGCAGGAGCAGGTGGCCCATCGTGGAGACGTACGGTCCCACGAACTCGTACGCCCCGGAGCGGAGCCCGACCGTGCCCGGCCACAGGTCCGCCGCGCGCGCCAGGGCGAAGACGCTACCGCCCGGCGACTCGATCCGGACCCCGCGCGCGCCCTGCTGCCGCAGGAAGCCGAGCGTGTCGGAGAAGCACAGCGCCAGCACCGCGAGGAGGACGGCGGCGGTGGTGGCGGCGGCCGTCCACGCCTCCCGGGTGGTACGTCCCCGGGGCGTGCCGATCAGGGCCAGCGCCGGCCACACCTTCACCATCGCGCCGAGCCCGGCGAGGGCGCCGCCGAGCCGGTGCGCGGCGGGGGAGCGGCCCTTGAAGAGGAGCAGGGCGAAGACGGCGAGGGCGGTGGCCTGGACGTCGAGGCGGGCGAGCGGGAGGTGCAGGAGGAGCGGCAGGGCGCAGACCCAGTACCAGGCGCCGTGGGTGAGCCGGGAGCGGTCGGCGGCGGCGAGGGCGAGGGTGACGGCGGCGTCGGCGGCCAGGGCGAGCAGGACGAACGCCGGGGTGTAGCCGAGCCAGGACGACAGCGCCCCCGGGGCCATGACCGGGAGGCCGGCACCGGGCGGGTACTGCCAGGCGGGGTCGTTGGGCGGGAAGGTGCCGTCGGCGAAGAGGCCGTACCAGTGGTGGTAGAGGGTCCGCACCTCCCGGCCGACGCCGCCGGTGCCGAGGCTGTCGCGGGCGAACAGCACCAGCATGCCGGCGCGGGTCAGCAGCCAGACGGCGGCCAGCGCGAGGAGGGGGCCGCGGCCGGTGGTGACGAAGGTGGCGGAGGTGAAGGTGTCCGACTCGAAGGGGGAGCGGGTCAGCGAGGGCGGCGCGGGGGACGGGGCGGGTCCGGGGCCGCGGGGGCGGGGAGGATCGGGCGTCGTCACGCTTCGACCATAGGGTGGTATGGGCTAGTTGTTCCGCTTCGCGGCACCCGTCCTGGTGAACTCCTCGTACGCCGCCACCACCTCGTCCGCCGGACCGTCGGCCCGCAGCACCCCCGCCTCCAGCCACAGGGCGCGCCCGCAGGTCTCCCGGATCGTCGCGTGCGCGTGCGAGACCAGGAAGACGGTGCCGGCCTCGGCCCGCAGCTCGTCGATCCGGCGGCGGCTGCGGCGCTGGAAGGCCGCGTCCCCGGTGGCCAGGGCCTCGTCGACGAGGAGGACGTCGTGGCCGCCGCGCGCCGTGGCGAGGGCGAAGCGGAGCCGGGCGCCCATGCCGGAGGAGTACGTGCGCATGGGGCGGGCCAGCACGTCGTCGCCGTCGCGGCGGGAGCGGCGCAGGCCGGAGAAGGCCACGATGTCGTCGTAGCGGGCGGCGATCTCGGTGCGGCCCATGCCCGAGGCGAGGCCGCCCAGGACCACGTTCCGCTCGCCGGACAGGTCGTTCATCAGGGCGGCGTCGACGCCGAGGAGGGTGGGGCGGCCCTTGGTGTAGAGAGTGCCGCTCTCTGTCGGCAGGAGGCCCGCGAGGGCCTTCAGGAGGGTCGACTTCCCCGAGCCGTTCGAACCGATCAGGCCGATCGACTCGCCCCGCCGGGCGACGAATCCGACGCCCTTGACGGCGTGCACCCGGCGGGTGGCGCCGGGGCCGGTCGGCACGGTGTAGGAGACGTGGACGGCGTCGGCGATGACGGTGGGGGCGGTCTCGTCCGCTGTCGGGTCAGCCACGGCCGTACGACTCCTCCGCCTTCCAGAACCACAGGAAGCCGCCCGCGAAGGCGAGGACCGCCCAGCCCGCGGCCAGGGCCCACACGTGCGGCGGCAGCAGGTCCGGGGTGAAGCTCCGGATCAGGGCGAAGCGCACCAGGTCGATGTAGACCGCCGCCGGGTTGCACCGCAGGGCGAGGACCGCCCACTCGGGGAAGCGGCCACTGCCGGCCAGTGACTGGAACGACCACATCACGCCGGAGACGTACATCCAGGTGCGCAGCACGAACGGCAGGAGCTGGCTGACGTCCGGGGTGCGGGCGGCGACCCGGGCCAGCGCGAGCGAGACGCCGGCGCTGAAGAGGGCCTGGAGCAGGATCGCGGGGACGGCCAGCAGCCAGCTCGCGGTCGGGAACTCGCCGAGGCAGAGCAGGATCACGGCGAGCGCGGCGAGTGAGAGCAGCAGCTGCTGGAGCTGGAGCAGGGCGAGCGAGAGGGGCAGGCTCGCGCGCGGGAAGTGCAGGGCCCGGACGAGGCCGAGGTTGCCGCTGATCGCGCGGGCGCCGGCGGTGAGCGTGCTGGAGGTGAAGGTCCACACGAACACGCCGGTCAGGAGGAACGGCACGTAGTCCGGCACCCCGCGCTGGGCGTCCATCAGGACCCCGAACGTCAGGTAGTACACGCCCGCGTTGAGCAGCGGCGTCATCAGCTGCCAGAGCTGCCCGAGCCGGGCCTGGCTGTACTGGGCGGTGAGGCGGGCGGTCGCGAAGGCGGTGATGAAGTCGCGGCGGGACCAGAGCTGCCGGACGTAGGAGCGGAGCGGGGGGCGGGCGCCGCTGACGGAGAGGCCGTGGCGGCGGGCCAGGGCCGCGAGGTCCTCGTCGGGCGGCGGAGGGGTGG
Source organism: Streptomyces termitum (assembly GCF_014650175.1). Classification (GTDB taxonomy): domain Bacteria; phylum Actinomycetota; class Actinomycetes; order Streptomycetales; family Streptomycetaceae; genus Streptomyces; species Streptomyces termitum. The sequence continues at coordinate 630,218 of NZ_BMUL01000002.1, read as the reverse complement.
TGGCGCCGGGGGGCCGGGCCTGGGTCAGGGTCACGGGCGTGCGCTTTCGTCCGGTCCGGAGGGCGGCGGGGCGGGGCGGGTAGTGGGGTGTCGCGGTCGAGGGGCGACGGGGGCGTCACGGCTCGCGGGCGAGGGGGCGTCACGGCCCGTGGGTGAGGGGCTGTCACGACCCGGGTGCGAGGGGCCGTCACGACTCGGACGCGACGGAACGGGTCCGTATCGTCGCTACGGGGAGAGTAGGAGTCGCGGCGTCGGAACGCAACCGTATCGTCGCGACGTCATGGCCGGGTCACGGCTGGTTAGGATGCCGTTCATGAGCAGCCCCACGCCCCGCCGCGCGCCCGCCGGAGCCGCCGTGCTCCGCGAGGACGTCACCGAGGCCATCCGCGCCGCCGTCTTCGAGGAACTCGCCGCCGTCGGCTTCGCCCGGATGTCCATCGAGGGCATCGCGCGCCGCGCGGGCGTCGGGAAGACCGCCGTCTACCGGCGCTGGAAGTCCAAGCTGGCCCTCGTCCTCGACCTCGTCGGCGCCGTGGCCGCGCAGGGCCTCCCGGCGCCCGCCACCGGCTCCCTGGAGGGCGACGTACGGGCCCTCCTCACGGCCGCCTCGCACGCCCTGCGCCACCCGATCGCCTCGCAGGTCATCCCCGAGCTCCTCGTCGAGGCCGCCCGGCAGCCCGAGATCGCCGCACCGGTCCGGGCGGCCCTGCTCGACGGGCAGGAGGGCGTCGTCGCCCAGATCGTCCGCGAGGCCGTCGCCCGCGGCGAACTCCCCGAGGGCGCCGACCCCGGACGGGCCCTCGACCTCGTCGTCGGCCCGCTGTACTGGCGCCTGGTGGTGGCGCGCACGGAACCGCCCGCCGGGTACGTCGACGACCTCACCCGCGCGGCGGTGGCGGCCCTGCGGACCCTGTAGGCCCTCAGGCGTGGGCGAGCGGCGGCACCGGGGCGGCGTCCAGGGAGCGGGCCGCCCGGTCCAGCGCGCTCGCCAGCAGCGCCAGGTCGGTCGGGCCGTTGCCCAGCTCGCGGACCGGGCGCCGGGTGGGCGGATCGCCCATCCGCTCCCACTCCAGCGGTACGACGGTCGGCCGCAGCGTCGCCGTCCGGGGGATCCGGCCCGTGACGCGGCCCGCCTGGAACGGCGTCACCCGCCCGTCCGGATGCCCCAGCCGCCCGCGTCCGGGCGCGGGCACGTCCGGGCCGGGCGCGCTCGCGGGCGCGTCCAGCACCACCCGGAGCCGGGCGCCGTGCGCCAGGTCGGTGTCGGCCGTGCGGTCCGGCCGGGCCGAGGTCGCCACCAGGTGCACCCCGAGCCGCTCCCCGTGCCGCGCGACCGCCTCCAGGGCCCGGACGACGGACCCGGCGGCGGGCCGGCCCGGCGCGCCCAGCGCGGGGGCGACCAGGGCGTCGAAGTCGTCGACGAGCACGACGAGCCGGGGCAGCGGCGGCCGGCCCGCCGGGAGGTGGTCCTCCTCGGTCCCGGGCCGCGGCACCCGCGCGCTCGCGCGTCCGTCCAGGAGCCCGGCACCGTCGTCGGCCCGCAGCGTCCGGCTGCTGGGCCGCTCCCCGAGGTCCCCGGCCCCCGCCCGCCCGCCGAGTCGCCCACCGGGCGCCCCCACGTCCCCGGCCCGCCCGACACGCCCACTGGAGGCCCCGGGGACGTCGCCGGCACGGGGGGTGCGTCCGCTGGGCGGGGAGGCGAGGTCGTCGGCGCGGGGGTACGGCGTCCGGCCGCTCGTGGCGCCGGGGATGTCGCCCGTACGGGGAGTGCGTCCGCTCGGCGGGGAAGACAGGTCACCGGCGTGGGGGTACGGCGTCCGGGCACTCGGGGTGCCGGGGACGTTCCCCGTACGCGGGGTGCGTCCGCTGGGCGGGGAGGCGAGGTCGTCGGTGCGGGGGTACGGCGTCCGGCCGCTCGCGGCGCCGGGGATGTCGCCCGTACGGGGAGTGCGTCCGCTCGGCGGGGAGGAGAGGTCTCCGGTGCCCGGGTGCGGGGTGCGGGCGCTCGGGGTGCCGGGGACGTCGCCCGCGCGCGGGGTGCGGCCGGACGGCGGGGAGGACAGGTCGCCGGGGTGGTCGAAGGCCGCCGGGAGGTCGGCCGTGCCCGCCCGGCCGCCGAGGCGGTCGCCGGGCGTGGACGGCAGCTCGTCCGCGCGCGCGGGGCGCGGGATCCGGCCCGCGAGGCCGTCCCCGCCCCGGGCCGCCGGGCCGCCGGTGCGCAGGGTCCGGCCGCTGGGCCGGTCGCCGAGGTCGGCGCCCTCCGGGAGGCGGACGGCGGCCCGCAGCGTCTGCGGCATCGCCTCGGCCGGGCTCGGCGCCCGCTGGCCGATCACCGCGCGCGGGCCCGCGCCGCCGCGCCGCTCCGCGAAGGCCGTGTCGCCGAGCAGCTCGGCCCGGCGCTTCAGCTCCGCGCCCAGCGCCTGGGCGAACTCCCGCATCCGGACCGGGTCCGACGCCACCAGGTGCTCGGTGACGTGCGGCAGCTCCGTACAGGCCGCCAGGCCCTCGCCGCGCTCGCCGCCCGCCCCGTCCACGAGCAGCAGCCCGAGCCGGTCCGGCCGGGAGCCGGCCGCCAGGGAGGCGGCGACGGCCCGCAGCAGCTCCGTGCGGCCGCTGCCGGCCGGGCCCTCGATCAGCAGGTGCGGGCCCTCCGCCGTGAGGTCGACGGAGAGTGGGCCGCGCGGGCCCGCGCCGAGGACGGCGGTGCCCTCCCCGGCCGACGCCCAGCGGGCCATCAGGGACGCGGGCGTCGCCCGCGCCAGGCCCAGCTCGTCCAGGAGCCGCGCCGACGGCGGCAGCGCCGCGGCCCGCCCGGGGGCCGCCGCGGCCGCGTCCGTGCGCAGCGGGGCCAGCGCCCGGCCGAAGCGCTCCGCCCAGGCCACCGAGACCGCGTCCACGACACCGACCGTGCCGTGGCCCGCGACCCGCCCGCCGGAGGTCCGCAGCAGCCGCAGCGCCGTGGCCACGTCACCGCTCAGGAGGGCCGCCGCCCCGCACTCGCGGAAGGCCAGGGAGGCCGCGCAGGCGGTCTCGTAGGTGGCGGCGACGGGAGAGGAGGGGGAGGCCGACGGGGCCTCGGCGAGGCACAGCAGGTGGATGCCGGCCGCCGCGCCGGCCCCGGCGAGCCGGGCCACCGTCTCGCGCAGTGCCGCCGTCCCCGGGTCGCCGTCCACGACGACGACCGTCGCCGGGCCCGCGTACCGCGCGGCGGCCTCGGCGATCGCGGCCCGGTCCGCGCTGGCCCAGCCGGGCCCCAGCGGGCCGTCGTCCAGTCGCCGGGTCAGCTCCGCCGTCCGCGCCTGGGCCTGCTCGCGGTCGTAGGCGAGGAGCAGCCGGCAGTCCTGGCCGTGCGCGGGCCGCGCGTGCGGGAGCCAGCCCAGCCAGCCCCAGTCCCGCCGCCGCTCCTCCAGGGGGCGGTTCCGGTCGGCGCTGAGGAGGACGATCTCCAGGTCGGCGGGGGAGTGCAGGGCGGCGAGCTGGGCCACCACGGACCGGGCCAGCCCGGCGAGCCGCCCGGCCGGACCGGCGAGACCCAGCGAACCGGCCTCGCGCAGGCCGACGGTGACGGGCACCCCGGACAGCTCGGCCCGGTCGGCGGTGCCCAGCCGGACGGCCAGGGCCTCCGGATGGCGCGGGCCCCGCTCCCACAGGCGGGGGCCGGGGCCGAGCGCGGTGAGCAGCACGGCGGCCGGATCGGGCCAGGTGCCGGGGGCCGGGGCGGCGCCCGGCGCGCCGGAGGTCTCGGGGGCGGCCGGGGCGGTGCCCGTGCCGTCGTCGGCGGGCTCCGCCTCGCGGCTTCCGGCGAGGCGCCGGGCCCAGGCGCCGAGCCCGCGCCGGCCGGTCCTGCGGGTGGCCGGATCGGCGCCCTCTGAGGTCGTACGGATCCGGCCGTGCGGCTCGCCGCCGTCCCCGGCGCCGTCCGCGAGGTCGGCCGCGCGCGCGTGCCCGGCGGGCGGCCACGGCTCGGCGAGCGGCACCCCGCCGCCGTGGGTCTCCCGGTCCGCGTCCGGCCCGCCGGACCACGGGGGCGCGGTGCGGTCCGCACCGGGCTCCAGGGCGCGGGCGGTCCAGTCGGCGGCGTCCTCCGGGGCGCGGACCCTGAGGTGTCCCTCGCCGTCGGGGGCGGTGGGCACCGCCCCGTCCGCGCCGTCGCCGGGGCCGCCGAGGCGGAGGGTGGACTCGCCGAGCCGGAGCAGCGAGCCGGGGCGCAGCCGGACCGGGCGGTCGGCCACGGGGGCGCCGTCGAGTGTCGTGCCGTTCGTGGAGCCGAGGTCGGCGACGGTGATCCGGCCGTCGTCGGCGACGGTCACCCGGCAGTGGGAGCGGGAGACGTCCGGGTCGTCCAGCGGCACGTCCGCCTCGTCGGAGCGGCCGATCCGGACCGTCCCGCCGTGCAGCAGGTGCACGCCGCCCGCGTCGGGGCCGGCGACGACGTGCAGCCGGGCGGCGGCGGGCGCGGTGCCGTCCCGGCCGTCCGGGTCGGGCGCCTGGAGCGCGAGGACCGCCCCGTCGACCAGCGGCGGTTCGCCCAGCACGCACCGGCGGGCGTCCAGCCGCTCCGCGCCCGCGTACAGCACGGGCGCGCCGGTGCCGGCCGCGTCCGGGCCGGTGACGGCGGCGGCGAGGTTCGACGCCACGGCGGACAGCGCCGTGCCGGCGGGGGCGGTGACGAGCACGTCGCAGGCGCGCGCGGCGCCGTGGCCGGCGTGCGGCGCGAGGACGGTCAGCCGGATCTGCATCGCCGTCAGCGGTCCCTTCTGCGCGACGTGCCCGGCGGGGGACCGCCCGTTTCCCCCCACCCGGCACGGACGCGTCGTCCGGTACAGGTCGGCACGGCGCGGGGGGCTCCCGACCCCACCGGTGCGACGTGCTGGAGGCATCCTCGCACCTGCCGCCGACAGCCCGCCGCCGGGTCACCCCGAAGTGATCTTGAACGGTCCTCCGGTGCCGCCGCGCGTGACGCGAAAAGGCCGGGCCCCGCGCGGGCCGGGCGCCGGGCCCGCACGAGCACGGGGGCAGGGGCCCGGCGGGCGGCGGGGCCGGTGCGGCGCCCGGCCGGACGGGGGAGCGGGGCAGGCGCGGGGCCGGTCCCGACGGGCGGGCGGACCGGCTGCGGGGCCGGTCCGGGCGGTAGGGAGGGCCGGGCGCGGGGCCGGTCCGGGCGGGTGCGCGGGCCCGGCGCGGCAACCATCCCGGCCGGGGGAGCGTCTTCTTCCGGACAAGTTCGGGCGGGGCCCGGAGCCCGTCCCCCGGGCCGCGCACCGCCCCCGGCGACACCCCTCCGGAGTCGAACGGGTCTCCGAAGATCCGCCTGTGGACAACCGGCTGGGACCCGTTCGGCGGCACTAGAGTGGGTCGGACACCCGGACGGGTCATCAAGAAGAAGGACGACGGGATTCCGGGGTTCAGCACACCGGCCACCCCAGGACCACGATGCAGCAGGGAGCGCGTGACGTGCGGCCAATCGGCAGCAAGTACCTGCTCGAGGAGCCGCTCGGCCGCGGCGCCACGGGCACCGTCTGGCGAGCCCGCCAGCGGGAGACGGCGGGGGCCGAGGCGGCCGTTCCCGGCCAGCCGGGCGAGACCGTCGCGATCAAGGTCCTCAAGGAGGAGCTGGCCAACGACGCGGACATCGTCATGCGCTTCCTGCGCGAGCGGTCCGTCCTCCTGCGGCTCACCCACCCCAACATCGTCCGCACCCGCGACCTGGTCGTCGAGGGCGACGTCCTGGCCCTCGTCATGGACCTCGTCGAGGGCCCCGACCTGCACCGCTACCTGCGGGAGAACGGCCCGCTGACCCCGGTCGCCGCCTCCCTGCTCACCGCGCAGATCGCCGACGCGCTCGCCGCCAGCCACGCCGACGGCGTCGTCCACCGCGACCTCAAGCCGGCCAACGTGCTGCTGGACGAGCGGGACGGCGCCATGCGCCCGATGCTCACCGACTTCGGCATCGCCCGCCTCGCCGACTCCCCGGGCCTCACCCGCACCCACGAGTTTGTCGGCACGCCCGCGTACGTGGCGCCGGAGTCCGCCGAGGGCCGCCCGCAGACCTCCGCCGTCGACATCTACGGCGCCGGCATCCTGCTCTACGAGCTGGTGACCGGCCGCCCGCCGTTCGGCGGCGGCACCGCCCTCGAAGTCCTCCACCGGCACCTCAGCGAGGAGCCCCGCCGCCCCTCCACGGTCCCCGGACCGCTGTGGACGGTCATCGAGCGCTGCCTCAGCAAGGACCCGGACCGGCGCCCCAGCGCGGTGAACCTGGCGCGCGGCCTGCGCGCGGTCGCCGCCGGCATCGGCGTGCACGCCTCACCCGCCGAGATCGAGGCCGCCGACGGCGTCGGCGCGCTCCTCGCCCCCGACCCGGACCCGGCGCGGGTCCCGCAGGCCCCCGGCGCCGCCGACGCGACCCAGGTGCTGCCGGCCGGCTCCGCCGCGCCCGGCGGCTTCGACCCGGCCGCTCCCACCAGCGTGCTGCCCACCGGCGGTCCGGCCGGTGCCGCCGACCCCACCGCCATGCTGCCGACGAGCGGTCCCGGTGCCCCGGGCGGCCCCGCCGGGCCGACGGCCGTCATGCCCGCCATGCCGCCGAACCCGCCGTCCGAGGAGCCGCACCCCTGGCAGAGCCAGCTCCGCGCGGCCCGCGACCGCAACGAGCAGACCCAGATGCAGTACCTCGACCCCGTCGAGGACCCGCTGCGCCGCCGTCCCCAGCGCCGCCCGCAGCAGCCCCCGGCCCAGCAGCCGCCGCAGGCCCCGCCGTACCAGCAGCAGCCCCCGCAGGCGTACCGCCCGCAGCAGCCGCCCTACCAGCAGCCGCAGCAGCCCCCGTACCAGCAGCCGCGCCCGGCCCCGCAGCCCGCTCCGCCGCCGTACCAGCAGCCGAGGCCGCCCGCCCCGGCCCCGCAGCCGTACGCGCCCCCGCCGCAGCAGCAGTACGCGCCGCCGCAGCAGCCGCAGCCCCAGCGGCCCGCCCCGGCCCCGCGCGAGCCCCGCGAGCCGCGCCGGCGCGGGGCCAACCCGGTCCGGATCCCCGGCCTCGGCTGCCTCAAGGGCTGCCTGGTCATGATCGTCCTCTTCGTGGTGGCCGGCTGGCTGATCTGGGAGCTCACCCCGCTCCAGGACTGGATCGCCCAGGGCAAGGGCTACTGGGAGGCCATCGGCGACGGCATCAGCACCGTGACCGACTGGGTGTCCAGCATCGGCGAGAGCACCGGCACGAGCGGCGGCACGGGCACCGGCCAGTAGGCCGCCGCACGCCGCGCCCGACGGCTGGACGACCCCTCAGGGCGGTCGTCCAGCCGATTTATCGACTTCCGAAGGGTGATTTCCCTCCGGGAGTGACGTCCGGCGGCCCGGGACGCGTAACTTTGACGCGAACCGCAGCCGCTGAGGGAGCAGTCTTGGCACGGAACATCGGCAGCCGCTACACCGCCCACCAGATCCTCGGGCGGGGCAGCGCCGGAACGGTGTGGCTCGGCGAGGGGCCCGAAGGCCCCGTCGCCGTCAAACTGCTGCGCGAGGACCTGGCCTCCGACCAGGAACTCGTCGGCCGCTTCGTCCGCGAGCGCACCGCCCTGCTCGGGCTCGACCACCCGCGCGTGGTCAAGGTCCGCGACCTCGTCGTCGACGGCAACGACCTGGCCCTCGTCATGGACCTCGTCCGCGGCACCGACCTGCGCACCCGCCTCGACCGCGAGCGCCGGCTCGCCCCCGAGGCCGCCGTCGCGATCATCCGCGACGTCGCCGAGGGCCTCGCCGCCGCGCACGCCGCCGGCGTCGTCCACCGGGACGTGAAGCCGGAGAACATCCTCCTCGACATGGAGGGCCCGCTCGGCCCCGGCGGCGCCCACCCGGCGCTCCTCACCGACTTCGGCGTCGCCAAGCTCATCGACACCCCCGGCCGCACCAAGGCCACCCGCATCATCGGCACCCCCGACTACCTCGCCCCCGAGATCGTCGAGGGCCTGCCGCCGCGCGCCGCCGTCGACATCTACGCCCTGGCGACCGTCCTGTACGAGCTGCTCGCCGGCTTCACCCCGTTCGGCGGCGGCCACCCCGGCGCCGTGCTGCGCCGCCACGTCACCGAGACCGTCGTCCCGCTCCCCGGCATCCCCGAGGAGCTGTGGCAGCTGATGGTCCAGTGCCTCGCCAAGGCCCCCGCCTCCCGGCTGCGCGCCTCCGAACTGGCCGCCCGCCTCGCCGACGTCCTGCCGCTGCTCAAGGGCATCCCGCCGCTGGACGTGGACGAGCCCGACGCCGAACCCGCGGCCCCGGAGCCGTACGAGGACACCGCGCACGCCGCCACCGCCGGGACCGCGCCGGAGGCCGGCCGCCGCCGGGCCGCGGTGCCGCTGGTCCCCGGCGCCTCCGCCGACTCGCACCGCGACACCCACACCTCCATGCGGGTGCCCGGCCCGGACGAGCTGTCCGGCGGCCCGCACGGCACCGCCCGCGCCCCGCGCCCGGCCGGCGCCCGGCGGCCCGGCTCGGCCCGCAACAAGGCGGGCGCGGTCCGCAAGCGCCGCATCACCCTCGGCCTCGCGGCCGTGGTCGCGGCGGGCGCGCTCGGCGTCGGCGGCTACCTGGCCCTCGCCGGTGACGACACCACCCCGCCCCAGGACTCCCGCCCCTCCTCCTCCCAGCCCGCCGAACAGCCCTAGGGCCCGTCCGCCGGACAGGCCCCGGACAGGCCCCGGACAGGCCCCGGGAGGACTCCGGGAAGAGGGGTTGTCCACAGGCCGGGTCGCCGCGGGTTCGGCTCCCGGCCCGGAGCCGTTACGCTGGACGCGTGGCAGTCGTCGATGTATCCGAAGAGCTGAAGTCCCTCTCCTCGACCATGGGGTCGATCGAGGCCGTCCTGGACCTCGACAAGCTGAGGGCCGACATCGCCGTGCTCGAAGAGCAGGCCGCGGCCCCGTCCCTCTGGGACGACCCGGAGGCGGCGCAGAAGATCACGAGCAAGCTTTCCCACCTCCAGGCCGAGGTCCGCAAGGCCGAGGCCCTGCGCGGCCGCATCGACGACCTCGGGGTCCTCTTCGACCTCGCCGAGGAGATGGACGACGCGGACACCCGCGCCGAGGCGGAGACCGAGCTGGTCTCCGTGCGCAAGGCGCTGGACGAGATGGAGGTCCGCACCCTCCTCTCCGGCGAGTACGACGAGCGCGAGGCGCTGGTGAACATCCGCGCCGAGGCCGGCGGCGTCGACGCCTCCGACTTCGCCGAGCGCCTCCAGCGCATGTACCTGCGCTGGGCCGAGCGCCACGGCTACTCGACCGAGGTGTACGAGACCTCGTACGCGGAAGAGGCCGGCATCAAGTCGACCACCTTCGTCGTCAAGGCGCCGTACGCCTACGGCACCCTCTCCGTGGAGCAGGGCACCCACCGCCTGGTCCGCATCTCGCCCTTCGACAACCAGGGCCGCCGCCAGACCTCCTTCGCGGGCGTCGAGATCCTCCCCGTCGTCGAGTCCTCGGACCACGTCGAGATCGAGGAGTCCGACCTGCGCGTCGACGTGTACCGCGCCTCCGGTCCCGGCGGCCAGGGCGTCAACACCACCGACTCGGCCGTGCGCATCACGCACCTTCCGACCGGCATCGTGGTCTCCTGCCAGAACGAGCGCTCCCAGATCCAGAACAAGGCGAGCGCCATGAACGTCCTCCAGGCCAAGCTCCTCGAGCGCCAGCGCCAGGAGGAGCGGGCCAAGATGGACGCCCTCAAGGACAGCGGCAGCTCCTGGGGCAACCAGATGCGCTCCTACGTCCTGCACCCGTACCAGATGGTCAAGGACCTCCGGACGGAGTTCGAGGTCGGCAACCCGCAGTCCGTCCTGGACGGCGAGATCGACGGCTTCCTGGAGGCCGGGATCCGCTGGCGCAAGCAGCAGGAGCAGACGAAGTAACCGCTCCCGACGTCCTGGAACGGGCCCCGCACCCTCGGTGCGGGGCCCGTTCCGTTCGCCGCTGCAAGCGGTGTGACGGTGGATCGGGTGCTTTGTCGACAAGGGAACTGCCGGTGTCGAGGCCGTAGTTCCGGGTTTACGTCACAGTTGCATCGTCATATGGCGGGCACCGTTGGACCTTTCGGGCATCGCACGCGCAACGGCCTTGACGTTGCATCCGAAACTCGGAAGGGTGACTTGATGGCATGCGCATTTCTGGGGCGCGTGTGAACGGGGGCGCATCCAGTGAGACAGACGCCTCCGTGCCCGAAGCCCCTGGCGCTGCCCCATGACGAGATGAAGCTACTGGGGGTAGCAACCAGATGACGAAGAAGACGCGAGTCCGTCTGGCGCGAGTCGCGGCCGGCGCCGTGATCATCGCCGGTGCGTCCCTGACCGCGGCCGGCGCCGCCCAGGCGGTCAACGCGGGCGAGCCCACGATCGGCACCCTGAGCGGGGAACTGCCGGGCGAAGAGGGTCCGGGCGAGGAGGACCCCTGCGAGACCGACCCGCTGGGCTGCAACCCGACCACGGGTGAGACCGGCAACGGCGGTCCGACGACCGGTGAGACCGGCAACGGCGGTCCGACCACGGGCGAGACCGGCAATGGTGGCCCGACGACCGGTGAGACTGGTAACGGCGGTCCGACCACGGGCGAGACCGGTAACGGTGGCCCGACGACCGGTGAGACCGGCAACGGTGGCCCGACCACGGGCGAGACCGGCAATGGCGGTCCGACCACGGGTGAGACCGGCAATGGTGGCCCGACGACCGGTGAGACCGGTAACGGCGGTCCGACCACGGGTGAGACCGGTAACGGTGGCCCGACGACCGGTGAGACCGGCAACGGGAACGGTTCCAACGGGAACGGCAACGGCTCCGGCTCCACCGGCACGACCGGTACCACGGGCACGACCGGCACCACGGGTACCACCGGCACCACGGGTACCACGGGTACCACGGGTACCACGGGTACCACGGGTACCACCGGTACCACGGGCACGACCGGCACCACCGGTTCCTCGACCAACGGCGGCAACCCCGACGACTGCGTCGTCAACGCCGACGGCGTCGAGTGCGGCGGTTCGACCGGATCCACCGGTTCGACCGGCACGACGGGCAGCAACACCGACACCCAGCAGGCCGGCTCGCAGCCGGTGCAGCAGGGCCAGGCCAAGGAGGAGCTCGCCGAGACCGGTGCGGCCGAGACCTCGTTCCTGATCATCGGCGCCGCCACCATGATCGCCGGTGGCGTGGGCTTCCGCTTCCTGCCGCGCCTGGTCGCCGGCGGGCGCGCCGCCGCCTGAACGACCCCCTGACCGCCCGGCGCACCGTCCGGGCGGGAAGGCGAAGGGCCGGGGAGGACGTCCTCCCCGGCCCTTCGGCCGTTCCGGCTCGTGCGCGGTCACGCGCGGCCCGTGTCCGCCGGCTACACCGTGCGGACCGCCGCGAGCAGCGCCATCGTCGCCAGCAGGGCGATCACGAGTGTCAGGACCATCGCGGGGGACAGCCCGCCCTGCGGCGTCAGGCGCTCGCGGTTGGCCCGGCACACGGGACAGCGACCCTCGGCGACCGGGGCCGCGCAGTTGGCGCACACCAGTCGGTCGTAGGTCATGCGCTCTCCTCCTCCCGCACAGGGCTCACACCAGGACAACGCCCGACGCGTTCCGGACGTTCCCCCTACCACTGTGCCAGCTTCGCGGGGTTCCGGCGCGCCCCGGTGCGCGACGGCGCGGTCCCGCGCCCCGGGGCGAAAGAGGATAAAGCACGCAAGCCCGGAGCGCGACTGCGCGGGGCTTCCCGGTTCGCGTAAGGTCACGCACACCTACTCCCGGCCGACCGTGGTGCATTCGTGATCCGATTCGACAACGTCTCCAAGTCCTATCCGAAGCAGAACCGCCCCGCGCTCCGGGATGTCTCCCTGGAGATCGAGAAGGGGGAGTTCGTCTTCCTCGTCGGTTCGTCCGGCTCCGGAAAGTCGACCTTCCTCCGCCTGATCCTGCGGGAGGAGCGCGCCAGCCAGGGGCAGGTGCACGTCCTCGGCAAGGACCTCGCCCGGCTGTCCAACTGGAAGGTGCCGCACATGCGGCGCCAGCTCGGCACCGTCTTCCAGGACTTCCGCCTGCTGCCCAACAAGACCGTCGCGCAGAACGTGGCCTTCGCCCAGGAGGTCATCGGCAAGCCGCGCGGCGAGATCCGCAAGGCCGTGCCCCAGGTGCTCGACCTGGTCGGCCTCGGCGGCAAGGAGGACCGCATGCCGGGCGAGCTGTCCGGCGGTGAGCAGCAGCGCGTCGCGATCGCCCGCGCGTTCGTCAACCGGCCGATGCTGCTGATCGCCGACGAGCCGACCGGCAACCTCGACCCGCAGACCTCCGTCGGCATCATGAAGCTGCTCGACCGCATCAACAGGACAGGGACCACCGTCGTCATGGCGACCCACGACCAGAACATCGTCGACCAGATGCGCAAGCGCGTCATCGAGCTGGAGAAGGGCCGCCTCGTCCGCGACCAGGCGCGCGGCGTCTACGGCTACCAGCACTGACGGCGGGGGATCCAGAACACCATGCGCGCTCAGTTCGTGCTCTCCGAGATCGGCGTCGGCCTCCGGCGCAACCTGACGATGACCTTCGCGGTGATCGTCTCCGTGGCCCTGTCGCTGGCCCTCTTCGGCGGTGCCCTGCTCATGCGCGAGCAGGTCTCCACGATGAAGGACTACTGGTACGACAAGGTCAACGTCTCCATCTTCCTCTGCAACAAGACGGACGCCTCGGCCTCGTCGAAGTGCGCCAAGGGCGCCGTCACCACGCAGCAGCGCGAGCAGATCCAGGCGGATCTGAAGAAGATGGACATCGTGGAGAACGTCATCCACGAGACGGCCGAGGAGGCCTTCAAGCACTACAAGGAGCAGTACGGCGACACCGCCATCGCCTCCGTCATCACCCCGGACCAGATGCAGGAGTCGGTCCGGGTGAAGCTGAAGGACCCGGAGAAGTACAAGGTGGTCGCGACCGCCTTCGCGGGCCGGGACGGCGTGGAGTCGGTCCAGGACCAGCGCTCCATCCTGGAGACCCTCTTCAACATGATGCGCAGCGTCAACTACGCGGCCGTCGCGCTCATGCTCCTGATGCTGGTCATCGCGCTGATGCTGATCATCAACACGGTCCGCGTCTCCGCCTTCAGCCGCCGCCGCGAGACCGGCATCATGCGGCTCGTCGGCGCCTCCAGCTTCTACATCCAGATGCCGTTCATCATGGAGGCGGCCTTTTCCGGCCTGGTCGGCGGCGCCTTCGCCTGCGTGCTCCTGGTGGCGGGCCGGTACTTCCTGGTGGACCACGGCCTCAACCTCGCCGAGCAGATGCCGCTGGTGAACTTCATCGGCTGGGACGTGGTCCTCGCCCAGCTCCCGCTGGTGATCGTCATCGGACTGCTGATGCCCTCGGTGGCAGCGTTCATCGCGCTGCGCAAGTACCTGAAGGTGTGAGAAGAGCCCCCTGTCGGCGGATGGCGTCGTGCGGCCAAAGACCGTGCGGCGCCCTCGTGCTGTCCTAGAGTGGGCCGCATGTCGGCCGACCCCGATCCCCTCTGTCCCCGGCCCCGTGGCATCGTCCGCGGGGCCGTTCTCACGCTGGTCTTCGCCGGGGTCCTGGCCACCGCCGCCGCGACCGGCGTCCTGCCCCGGGAGGACGGGGAGGGGCGGGAGCCCCGGGCCGGCACCGGCGACCGGACGGTCTTCGACCGGGCGGCCCTGCACCGGGTCGCCGCCGAGGCGGTGGCCGACGGCAAGTCGGGCAAGCAGGCGGCCGAGGAGTTCGTCAGCCGCAGCGGCGACCGCTGGGGCGCGGTCTACGACCGGCGGGAGTACGCCGAGTTCGAGGAGTCCCTGGACGGCGCCTACACGGGCGTCGGCCTTTCCGCCGGGGCGGCGCCCGGGAGCCGGGCCGAGGGGACCGGGGCCGTCCGGGTCACCCGGGTGCGGCCCGGGGGACCCGCCGAGCGGGCCGGGGTGCGGGTCGGCGACCTGCTGCTCTCGGTCGGCGGGCGGTCCGCCGAGGGCCTGTCGGTCTCCGAGGTCGTCTCGCTGCTGCGCGGCGACGGCGTGGCGGGTTCGGCGGTGGCGCTGCGGATCCGGCGCGACGGCATGACCTGGACCCAGGTCCTGCGCCGCGAGCGGCTCGTCACCGACCCCGTCTCGGTCAGCCGCCCCGATCCCCGTACGGTCGTCATCCGGGTCTCGGCCTTCAGCAAGGGCGCGGGGGCGAAGGTGCGGGAGGCGGTCCGGGCCGCCCCGCCCGGCGCGGGCGTCCTGCTCGACCTGCGGGGGAACTCCGGCGGCCTGGTGGACGAGGCCGCCGCCGCGGCCTCCGCCTTCCTCGACGGCGGGCTGGTCGCCACGTACGACGTCGAGGGCGAGCAGCGGGCGGTGTACGCGGAGCGGGGCGGCGACACCGGCCGGCCGCTGGTCGCGCTGGTCGACGGCGGCACCATGAGCGCGGCCGAACTGCTGACGGGCGCCCTCCAGGACCGGGGCCGGGCGGTCACCGTCGGCGCCCGCACCTTCGGCAAGGGCTCGGTGCAGATGCCGAGCGCGCTGCCGGACGGCTCGGTCGCCGAGCTGACCGTCGGCCACTACCGCACGCCGGCCGGTCACGAGGTGGACGGCCGGGGCATCGTCCCCGACCTGCCGGCCGGGGATCGGGCCGAGGAGCGGGCCCGGACGGTATTGAGTGGCCTCGGAGGGGGTGCCTAGTGCGAAGATGACCGCACTATGGCAAAGGGACTCGTCAACGTGCAGGGAAAGCCTGCCAAGAAGAAGACCCCGGAGAAGGGGCCCGAGCGCAAGCTCATCGCGCAGAACAAGAAGGCGCGCCACGACTACCACATCATCGACACCTACGAGTGCGGCGTGGTGCTCATGGGGACCGAGGTGAAGTCGCTCCGGATGGGGCGGGCGTCGCTGGTGGACGGCTTCGTCCAGATCGACGGCCACGAGGCGTGGCTCCACAACATCCACGTGCCCGAGTACACGCAGGGCAGCTGGACCAACCACTCGGCCAAGCGGAAGCGGAAGCTGCTGCTGCACCGGGCCGAGATCGACAAGCTGGAGTCGAAGTCGCAGGAGACCGGTCACACGATCGTGCCCCTCGCGCTGTACTTCCTGAACGGCCGGGTGAAGTGCGAGATCGCGCTCGCCAAGGGCAAGAAGGAGTACGACAAGCGGCAGACGCTCCGGGAGCAGCAGGACACCCGCGAGACCGCCCGCGCCATCGCGGCGGCGAAGCGGCGCCAGCGCGCCCAGGAGCGTTAATACGCTGGCAACCGGGCCCGCCGGTCACGTACCATGGGCCACGCACCCCACCGAGGGCGCACCTTATTGAAAAATCAACATGGGGATGATCGGTTTCGACAGCGGATGTCGAAGCAGGGGAAGCGTGTCGAGGAAGCGGCAATGATCTCGTTAACCACGCGCCGAAACCAATAATCGCCAACACCAAGCGCGATTCCTTCGCCCTCGCTGCCTAAGTAGCGACTTGCGAAGTGTCAGCCCGGGGCTGTTCCCGACCCGGATCCTGGCATCATGAAGGGGACTAAACCTTGATCCCGGTCACGGGGTGAAGAGGGAAATCAAACAGTGACTGAGCCCGTTCCGGACTTGTCTGGGTGATCCGGAGGGCTGAGAAACTCGTACCAGACTGCGCACGGAGAAGCCCTGGTTCCGCACCGTTGGACGCGGGTTCGATTCCCGCCATCTCCACTCATCCCATGTGGGCGAAGGCCCGGTGGTCACCCGACCGCCGGGCCTTCGTCATGCCCGGCCGGACCTCCGCCCGGCCACCGCCATGCCCGGCCGCACCTTCGTTCGAGCGGGCGTACAACCAAGATCCCGCCCGGGGTGTCACACAGGTGATCCTCACCGATGGCCCGGGAGAACTCCTTGAGACGATTCACCTCGGCGGCGCTCGTCGCCGCCACCGCCGTGCTCGGCACCCTGTGCGCGCCCGGCGTCGCACAGGCCGCGGACCCCGGCAACCTCCAGACCGTCCACGCCTCCCCCCAGGGCATCACGGTCATGTCGCTGGGCGCCCTGCCCGACTTCGCCGCCCACCTCCGCAAGAAGGGCAGCGAGACCCGGGTCAAGACCATCACGTCGTGGACCTACACCAACGACTGCGAGCCCTCCTGCATGGAGGACTACTACCGCTCCGGCCCGCTGGCCCTCGCCGACCTCGGCGTCTACAGCGTGGACATCGAGTACAAGGGCACCGAGGGCGAGACGGTCCTCCACAAGGACGCGGGGGAGCTCGACTACCGTCCGGTCGCCGTCTTCCAGAACGCCGCCGCCTCCCGGGCGGTCTCCCTCGACAGCCTGGGCACCACCGTCTCCGCGGACCTGGCCGCCCGCGACCCCCGCGACGGGAAGCTCACCCCGCTCGCCGGCCGGCAGGTGACCCTCGACGTCTCCGGCCGGACCCGGACGGCCACCACCGACGCCGCCGGCCACCTCTCCGTCCCGGTGGAGTACACCGGCACCGAGCCCTCCGGCCGGATCGCCCTCCTGCCCGCCCCCGGCGACTACATCGGCACCCAGGGCTCCGTCACCCCCGTGGTCGAGACCCAGAAGGTGAAGGTCGCCCTGGACGAGGGCTCCCGCGAGGTCACGGCCCCCTACGGCTCTTCCGTCACCGTCCGCGGCAGCATCCACCGCGTCGCCAAGGACGGCACCGAGAAGCCGGTCGCCACCGCGATGCGCCTGGCGATCCCCAACACCACCGTGTCCGGCTTCAGCAGCGACGCCGCCGGCCGGTTCGCGAAGTCGGCGCGGATCCTGAAGTCCACGACCTGGCAGGTCGGCGCCGCCCACCAGCAGCCGTGGCTCGACTACTCCACGACCGCCGCCGTCAAGGCCACCGCGACGGCGGGCACCGCCTTCACCAACGTGTGGACGGGCATCGACAAGAACCGCGTGGTGTACGCCCAGGGCCTGCTGGTCCAGCGCGCCACCACGGCCGCCGAGGCCCCCGCCACGGTCGAGCTCCAGTACTCCGCCGACGGCCGCACCGGCTGGACCACCCGCGCGAGCGTGGTCACCGTCGTCAGCCCGACCGGCCGGTTCTTCAACCTGCCGAACGTGGCGAACGCGCCCGTCGACGGCTACTGGCGGCTGCGGTACGCGGGCCGGGCCGACCTCGCCGGGTCGGTCTCCGCCCGCTTCCGGCTGACCAAGACCGTCACCACCGTCGCCGGGTTCAACGTGAACCCGGAGCCCGCCGTCAAGGGCAAGGCCCTCACCCTCACCGGCACCCTCAAGCAGCGGGCCGCGTCCAGCACCACCTGGAAGCCGTACGGCGGCCAGACCGTCCGCTTCTACTTCAAGGCCGACGGCAGCACCGCGTACGCCTACATGGGCTCCACCACGACCGCCGCCGACGGCACCATCAACCGCCGGTTCACCGCCAAGGCGTCCGGCACCTGGCAGGCCAAGTTCTACGACAACGGCGCCACCCACTTCGCGAGCCGCAGCCGCGAGGACCACGTGGCCGTCACCGGCTGACCCGCCCGTCCCGGCGGCCGGACCTACGGCCGCCGGGACGCCGCGTGCCCCGGCAGGGCCGCCGGCAGCAGGGCGGTCCCCGCCGCCGCGACCGGCAGGACGTAGCCGTACACGGCGCCCACGTGCTCCACCGTCCAGCCGCCCGCCGCCGAACCCGCCGCGATGCCGCCCAGGAGGGCCGTCACCGCCAGGGTCATGCCCTCGTTCAGCCGGGACGGCGGGGTCAGCGACTGGACCCGGGACATGCCCGTGACCAGCGTCGGCGCCGTCGCCATGCCCGCCACCAGGAGCGCGCCCGCCAGGGCCGGCAGCGCCCCGCCCGAGGCGGCCAGGAGCGGCAGCGCCATCAGGGCCGTCATCGCCACCAGGCACGGCACCAGGCCCACCGTGCGCCGCACCCGGCCGTAGAGCAGGCCGGCCGCGCACGAGCCCGCCGCCTGGAGCGCCAGGACCGGACCGGCCGCCGGGCCGTCCACGTACGCCAGCGTCACCACCTCCATCGCGCCGAACACCGCCCCCAGCGCGAGGAACACGCCCAGCAGCGGCGCCATCCCCGGCGCGCGCAGCGGCGAACCCGCCGACACGCGGGGCGACGGCGGCGGCTCCGTCGAGCGCTGCGCCGCGAAGACCAGCACCCCGCCCAGGAACAGCGCCGCGCCCGCCAGGCTGCCCGCCTCCGGGAACAGCGCCGCGCACAGGAACGCGGCCAGCACCGGCCCGAGCATGAAGCACAACTCGTCCGCCGCCTGCTCGAAGGCGTTCGCGGTGTGCCGGGCCGCCGGGTCGTCCCGGTACAGGTGCGCCCAGCGGGCCCGGGACATGCCGCCGGTGTTCGGCGCGGTCGCGGTCGCGGCGTAGCAGGCGAACAGGGTCCAGGCCGGTGCCCCCGCCCGCACGCACAGCACCAGGGCCAGCTGGCCGAGGACCGCCAGGAGGGCGGCCGGGACGGCGACCCGGGCCTGCCCGTACCGGTCGACCAGGCGGGCGGTCCACGGCGCGACCACCGCCGTCGCCGCGAGCCCGGTCGCGGTGACCGCGCCGGCCAGCGCGTACGAGCCGTACCCCCCGGCGATCATGATCACCGCGGAGACGCTGAACATGCCCATGGGCAGCCGGGCGACCAGGTTGCCCGCGGTGAACGCGCGGGTGCCGGGGAGGGCGAACAGCCGGACGTACGGGTTGGCGGAGGGCCGGCGGGCGGCCGGTTCGCGGTAGCGGGGGGCCAGACCGGGACCGGCCGGGGTCGGGGCGAGGAGGGAATGCGGCATGGACCAAGGCTCCGGCCGCCGCCCCCGGACCGTCCAACACCTGTTCGGTGGCAATTCACGCACTTCTGTTGTTAGATGCGGGGTGGCCTCCTCCGACCTCGACCCCCGCCTGCTGCGCGCCTTCACCGCCGTCGCCGAAGAACTCCACTTCACCCGCGCCGCCGCCCGCCTCTACACCGCCCAGCAGGCCCTCAGCCGCGACATCGCCCGCCTGGAGCGCGCCCTCGGCGTCCAGCTCCTCACCCGCACCACCCGGCAGGTCGCCCTCACCCCCGACGGCGAACGGCTCCTCCCGCACGCCCGCCGCGTCCTCGACGCCCACGAGGCCCTCCACGACGCCTTCCGCGCCGCGCCCCGGCCCCTCCTCGTCGACCTCAACAGCCCCGGCCTCGTCCACGACCGCGTCCTGGCCCGGGCCCGCGAACTCGCCCCCGAACAGGAGCTGATGGCCCGCTACGAGTCCGGGCTCACCGGCGCCGCCCGGGAGATCCTGGCCGGCCGGCTCGACGTCTCCTTCGGCCGGTACGGCGGCCTCCCGGCCGGCGTGCGGGCCCGGCTCGACTCCCACTTCGTCCGCCACGAGCCGATGGCCGTCATCCTGCCCGACGACCACGAGCTGGCCGCCCTGCCCGAGGTACCGCTCGCCCGCCTCGCCGGCACGGAGGTCTACGCGGGCGCCGGGAACGACCGCACCCCCGAGTGGACCGACCTCGCCGCCCGCCTCTTCGCCGGCCACGGCATCCGCCTCGCACCGCCCGCGCCGCTCGCCGTCGGCAAGGAGGAGTTCCAGCGGATCATGGCCAAGCACCGCACCCCCGTCCTCGCCGTCACCGGCTTCCCGCCCATGCCCGGCTGCGTCCTGCGGCCCCTCACCGACCCCGTGCCGCTCTCGCCCGTCAGCCTCGTCTGGCGCGCCGGACTGCGCCACCCCGGCCTCGACGCCCTGCGCGCCGCCGCCGGCGAGATCGGCCGCCGCGAGGGCTGGCTCGACCGGCCGCCCGGCTCCTGGCTCCCCGAGGACGAGCCGGGACTGCCGCTCACACGGCCCGGCCCGGCCGGGTGAGAGCAAGGTTCCGCCGCCGTCACCTCACGGCACCGCCCCGAAACGCGCCCTCCCTAGCGTCGTCGCCACCAGGACCCGAAAACCGGGTCCGACACCGGCGGAGGTGCGACATGGGCGGGCGCTGGATCGACGTGTGGGAGCCGGAGGACGAGACCTTCTGGCGCGAGAAGGGCGAGCGGATCGCCCGGCGCAACCTCGCCTTCTCCGTCCTCTCCGAACACATCGGCTTCTCCGTCTGGAGCCTGTGGTCCGTGATGGTCCTCTTCATGGGACCCGAGTACGGCGTCGACGCGGCCGGGAAGTTCTTCCTCATCGCCACCGCGACCCTCACCGGCGCCCTCGTCCGCGTCCCGTACACCTTCGCCGTCGCCCGCTTCGGCGGCCGGAACTGGACCGTCCTCAGCTCCCTCGCGCTCCTCCTGCCCACCGGCCTCGCCCACGCCGTCATGGAACCCGGCACCTCCTACCCGACCTTCGTCCTGGTGGCCGCCCTCACCGGCGTCGGCGGCGGCAACTTCGCCTCCTCCATGACCAACATCAACGCCTTCTTCCCGCTGCGGAAGAAGGGCTGGGCCCTCGGCCTCAACGCCGGCGGCGGCAACATCGGCGTCCCCGCCGTCCAGCTCGCCGGCCTCCTCGTCATCGGCACCGCCGGCGCCGCCCACCCGAGGATCGTCCTCGGCGTCTACCTGCCGCTCATCGTGGTCGCCGCGGTCTGCGCCGCGCTCTTCATGGACAACCTCACGCCGGTGCGGAACGACACCGGGGCCGTTCTCGAAGCCGTACGCGCCCGCCACACCTGGATCATGGCCTTCCTGTACGTCGGCACCTTCGGGTCCTTCATCGGCTACGGCTTCGCCTTCGGCCTCGTCCTCCAGACCCAGTTCGGCCGCACCCCCCTCCAGGCCGCCTCCCTCACCTTCCTCGGCCCGCTGCTCGGCTCCCTCGTCCGCCCCTGGGGCGGCGCCCTCGCCGACAAGCACGGCGGTGCCCGCGTCACCCTCGCCGCCTTCGCCGCCATGTCCGCCGCCACCGGCGTGGTCGTCTACGCCTCGGTGACCGCGTCCCTCACCGTCTTCCTCGCCGGCTTCACCGCCCTCTTCGCCCTCAGCGGCCTCGGCAACGGCTCCACCTACAAGATGATCCCGGCGATCTTCCTCGCCCAGGGCCACCGCCGGGGCCTGGCCGGCGAGGCCGCCGAAGCCTACGGACGGCGCCTCTCCGGCGCCTCCATGGGCCTCATCGGAGCCGTCGGCGCGCTCGGCGGCCTCGGCATCAACCTCGCCTTCCGCCAGTCCTTCCAGACCGTCGGCACCGGCACCGGGGCCTTCCTCGCCTTCCTCGCCTTCTACGCCGCCTGCATCGCCGTCACCTGGGCGGTATACCTTCGCCGGCCCGCCGCCGTCCCCGACACCGCCGCCGGAGCCGAGGAGCCGGAGCACCGGCCCGGACCCGCGCGGGTGTGACCCGGATGCCGCACGCCGACCGTAACGGGCAGGAAATACGCGTGAACCGAGACCGACACGCGCCCGCGCCACCCTCGACGACCATGGACCAGCACGCACACGGCCCCCTGGCCGGCTTCACCGTCGGCGTCACCGCCGCCCGGCGCGCGGACGAACTCGTCGCCCTGCTCCGCCGGCGCGGCGCGGCCGTCGTCCACGGGCCCGCCCTGCGGATCGTCCCCCTCGCCGACGACACCGAACTCCTCGCCGCCACCCGGGAGATCATCGCCGCCGCCCCCGACACCGTCGTCGCCACCACCGCCATCGGCTTCCGCGGCTGGATCGAGGCCGCCGAGGGCTGGGGCCACGGCACCGCCCTCCTCGACGCCCTGCGCGGCACCTCCCTCCTCGCCCGCGGCCCGAAGGTGAAGGGCGCCGTCCGGGCCGCCGGACTCACCGAGAGCTGGTCGCCCTCCTCCGAGTCCATGGCCGAGGTCCTCGACCGGCTCCTCGCCGAGGGCGTCGCCGGCCGCCGCGTCGCCGTCCAGCTCCACGGCGAACCCCTCCCCGGCTTCGCCGAGGCCCTCACCGCCGCCGGGGCGACCGTCCTCGCCGTCCCCGTCTACCGCTGGATGCCGCCCGAGGACCCCGCCCCCCTCGACCGGCTCCTCGACGCGGTCCTCGCCCGCACCGTCGACGCGCTCGCCTTCACCAGCGCCCCCGCCGCCGCCTCGCTCCTCGCCCGCGCCGCCGGACGGGGCCTGCGCGAGGAGGCCGTCGCCGCGCTCCGCCGCGACGTCCTCGTGGCGGGCGTCGGCCCCGTCACCGCACTGCCCCTGCTCGCCGAGGAGATCCCCGTCCACCAGCCCGAACGCTTCCGCCTCGGCCCCCTGGTCCAGGTCCTGTGCACCGAACTGCCCGCCCGCGCCCCGGTGCTGCCCGTCGCCGGGCACCGGGTCGAACTGCGCGGCCACGCCGTCCTCGTCGACGGCGCCCTGCGGCCCGTCCCGCCCGCCGGCATGGCCCTCCTGCGCGCCCTCGCCCGCCGCCCCGGCTGGGTCGTGCCCCGCGCCGAACTCCTGCGGGCGCTGCCCGGCGCGGGCCGCGACGAGCACGCCGTCGAGACGGCCGTGGCACGGCTGCGCACCGCCCTCGGCACCCCGCACCTCGTCCAGACCGTCGTCAAACGCGGCTACCGCCTCTCCGTCGACCCCCGGGCCGGGGCGCCCGCCGCGCCGTGACCCCGGACGCGCGCGGTAGCGTGCCGGGATGGACACCGAGACGGAGATCAGGGAAGCCCGGCCCGAGGACGCGGCGGCGCTCGCCCGCGCGGTGCTCCGCACCCGCGCGCACATGCGGCCCTGGGAGCCGTACCGCACCGAGCACTACTACACGGCCGAGGGGCAGGCCGAGCGGCTGGCCGACGGCGGCCGCCGGTGGTTCGCCTGGGCGGGCGGCGAGATCGTCGCCAACGCGACCCTGTCGGGCATCGTCATGGGCCCGCTCCGCGGCGCCTCCCTCGGCTACTGGGTCGATCCGGCGCACGGCGGCCGGGGCCTGGCGACCGCCCTCGTCCGCGTCGTGACCGATGCCGCCCGGGACGACATGGGCCTGCACCGGCTGGCCGCCGGCACCCTCCTGGACAACCACGCCTCGCAGCGCGTCCTGGCCAAGAGCGGCTTCGAGCGGATCGGCACCGCCCCCCGCTACCTCCACATCGACGGGGCGTGGCGCGACCACCACCTCTTCCAGCTGATCCTGCACGACGAGGACCCGCCCCGCGCCTGACACGGCGGCCTTCGGTGGCGTACCTTTGACGGCTGCCCAGTGCACGTCAGAAGGGGGCCTCAGTGGCCGCGCAGGAAGCCGTCGACACGGTCGCGGACCGTGAGATCGGTGTCGAGCAGGAACATCTGGACCAGGTCTACCGCCGGCTGGAGGAGAAGATCCACGAGGCGGAGTTCCTGATGAACGACGCCGCCCAGAAGGGGCACGTCGGCACGCCGGGCGCCCTCGCCGAGCGCGACGCGCAGGTCTTCCGCGCCGGCATCCACCTCAACCGGCTCAACAACGAGTTCGAGGACTTCCTCTTCGGGCGGATCGACCTGCTGTACGGCAAGGACGGGGTGCGGGGCCCGGACGGCGCCTACACCTCCGTCGAGCCCGCCGACGACGCGATCCGGCCCGACAACACCGCCGAGATCGGCGAGACCCTGCACATCGGCCGCATCGGCGTCCTCGACGCCGACTACTCCCCGCTCGTCATCGACTGGCGGGCCCCGGCCGCCGCGCCCTTCTACCGGTCCACCCCGGTCGAGCCCGGCCGGGTGGTGCGCCGGCGCGTCATCCGCTCCAAGGGCCGCCGGGTCCTCGGCGTCGAGGACGACCTGATGCGCCCCGAGCTGCGGGCCACCCTCGGCGGCGCCGAACTGCCCGTCATCGGCGACGGCGCCCTGATGGCCGCGCTCGGCCAGGCCCGCTCGCACTCGATGCGGGACATCGTCTCCTCCATCCAGGCCGAGCAGGACCTCGTCATCCGCGCCCCCGCCGCCTCCGTCACCTATGTCGAGGGCGGTCCCGGCACGGGCAAGACGGCGGTGGCGCTGCACCGGGCCGCGTACCTGCTCTACCAGGACCGGCGGCGCTACTCCGGCGGCATCCTGATCGTCTCGCCGACCCCGCTCCTCGTCTCGTACACCGAGGGCGTGCTGCCCTCGCTGGGCGAGGAGGGCCAGGTCGCGATCCGGGCCCTGGGCGGCCTCGTCGACGGGGCGGAGGCGGACGTGTACGACGAGCCCGCCGTCTCCCGGATCAAGGGCTCCTCCCGGATGCTCGCCGTGCTCCGCAAGGCCGCGCGCGGCGCCCTGGAGGGCCCGGCGGCGCCCAGGCTGCTGCGGGTCGTCGCCTTCGGCCGCCGCCTGGAGCTGGAGGAGCCGGAGCTGCGCCGCATCCGGCAGAACGTGCTCTCCGGCACCGCGCCCGTCAACCTGCTGCGCCCCCGCGCCCGCCGGCTCCTCCTCGACGCGCTGTACGCCAAGTCGGGCGCGGTCGGCCGGCACAGCGACCCGGAACTCGCCGCCGAGCTGCGCTCCTCCTTCGACGAGGACGTCTCCACCGAGGACGCCTTCCTCGGCTTCCTCGACGCCTGGTGGCCGGAGCTCACCCCGCGCGGCGTGCTCGACGCCATGGCCGACGAGCGGCGGCTGGGCCGCTGGGCCCGCCGGGTCCTCAACCCCGGCGAGACCCGGCGGCTGGCCCGCTCGCTGCGCCGCCCCGGCCTCTCCGTCCACGACGTGGCCCTCCTGGACGAGCTGCACACCCTGCTCGGCGCCCCGGCCCGGCCGAAGCGGAAGCGGGAGTACGACCCGCTGGACCAGCTCACCGGCCTGGAGGAGCTGATGCCGGTACGGGAGGAGACCCAGCGCGAGCGGGCCGAGCGGCTCGCGGCCGAGCGCACCGAGTACGCCCACGTCATCGTCGACGAGGCGCAGGACCTGACGCCCATGCAGTGGCGGATGGTCGGCCGCCGGGGCCGGCACGCCACCTGGACGGTCGTCGGGGACCCGGCGCAGTCGTCCTGGTCGGACCCGGACGAGGCGGCGGCGGCCCGGGACGAGGCGCTGGGCTCCCGGCCGCGCCGCCGCTTCGAACTGACCGTCAACTACCGCAACCCGGCCGAGATCGCCGAGCTGGCGGCCAAGGTGCTGGCCCTGGCGATGCCGGGGAAGGAGGCGCCGCGCGCGGTCCGCTCGACGGGCGTCGAGCCCCGCTTCACGGCCCTGGGCGAGGGCGCCGACCTGGCCGCCGCCGTGCGGTCGGAGGCGGAGCGGCTGCTGGCCTCGGTGGAGGGCACGGTGGGCGTGGTGGTGGCCATGGACCGGCGGGCGGAGGCGGCCCGCTGGCTGGCCGGGCTCGGCGACCGGGTGGTCGCGCTGGGCTCGCTGGAGGCGAAGGGCCTGGAGTACGACGCCACGCTGGTGGTCTCCCCGGCGGAGATCGCCGACGAGTCCCCGGCCGGACTGCGGGTGCTGTACGTGGCGCTGACCCGCTCGACGCAGGCGCTGACGGTGCTGTCGGGGGAGCGGGACCTGCCGGACGCGGCGGGCGTGCCGGACCTGCTGCGGGACTGAGCCCGGCCCCGGTTCCCCCGCGCGCGGCGGCGTTCTCAGGTCAACACGCGTCGGGGGAATCACCTTCGGGGATGGTTTGTTAGCCTGGTTCGTGACACCGGCTCGATCCAAGCCCCCGGGCCCAACCTTCGTCCCTCAGAGGGACCACTTGCCGCGAGGCGAGCATGGCGGGCCGGTGTCGCTTAGACGTACATACGAAGTTGGGGCCCCGGTCGTCTTCCGATGACCGGGGCCCCTTCTGTTGTTTCCACATCTCTCGTATGGTGGAAACTACTTTCCGAAAACAAAATGACCGCATTACCTGCTACCGGCAGGTAGGTGCGACCATCGGAGGGCGCAAGCCGGGCGACCAGCCGGGGCGGCGTAGCAACGAAGCTAGGGAAAGCAGAGGAACCCGGCCATGGCAACGGCGCCCAGCGTCTCGTACTCGATGACGGTCCGGCTGGAGGTGCCCGCGAGCGGCACCGCGGTCTCGCAGCTCACCGCGGCGGTCGAGTCGCACGGCGGCTCGGTCACGGGCCTCGACGTCACCGCCTCCGGCCACGAGAAGCTCCGGATCGACGTCACCGTCGCCGCGACCTCCACGGCGCACGCGGACGAGATCGTCGAACGGCTCCGGGAGATCGAGGGCGTCGTCCTCGGCAAGGTCTCGGACCGCACCTTCCTGATGCACCTCGGCGGCAAGATCGAGATGGCGTCCAAGCACCCCATCCGCAACCGCGACGACCTCTCGATGATCTACACCCCGGGCGTCGCCCGCGTGTGCATGGCCATCGCCGAGAACCCCGAGGACGCCCGCCGCCTCACCATCAAGCGCAACTCGGTCGCGGTCGTCACCGACGGCTCCGCCGTCCTCGGCCTCGGCAACATCGGCCCCAAGGCCGCGCTGCCCGTCATGGAGGGCAAGGCCGCCCTCTTCAAGCGCTTCGCCGGCATCGACGCCTGGCCGATCTGCCTGGACACCCAGGACACCGACGCCATCGTCGAGATCGTCAAGGCGATCGCCCCCGGCTTCGCGGGCATCAACCTGGAGGACATCTCCGCCCCGCGCTGCTTCGAGATCGAGGCCCGCCTGCGCGAGGCGCTCGACATCCCGGTCTTCCACGACGACCAGCACGGCACCGCCATCGTCGTCCTCGCCGCGCTCACCAACGCGCTGCGCGTGGTCGGCAAGGGCATCGGGGACGTCAAGGTCGTCATGTCCGGCGCCGGCGCGGCCGGCACCGCCATCCTCAAGCTGCTGCTCGCGGCCGGCGTGAAGCACGCGGTGGTGGCCGACATCCACGGCGTCGTGCACGCCGACCGCGCGGACCTGGTCGAGGCGCCCGCCGACTCGCCGCTGCGCTGGATCGCGGACAACACCAACCCGGAGGGCGTCACCGGCACCCTCAAGCAGGCCGTCGTCGGCGCCGACGTCTTCATCGGCGTCTCCGCCCCGAACCTGCTGGGCGCCGAGGACGTCGCCGCCATGGCCGAGGGCTCCATCGTCTTCGCGCTCGCGAACCCCGACCCGGAGGTCGACCCGGCCGCCGCCCGGCAGACCGCCGCCGTCGTGGCCACCGGCCGCTCGGACTTCCCGAACCAGATCAACAACGTGCTGGTCTTCCCCGGCGTCTTCCGCGGCCTGCTCGACGCGCAGTCCCGCACGGTCAACACCGAGATGATGCTGGCCGCCGCCACCGCCCTCGCGGACGTCGTCACCGAGGACGAGCTGAACCCGAACTACATCATCCCGTCGGTCTTCAACGACAAGGTCGCGGGCGCCGTCGCGGGCGCCGTGCGCACCGCCGCGAAGGCGGCCGGAGCGGGCG
Organism: Streptomyces termitum; assembly: GCF_014650175.1. GTDB lineage: Bacteria > Actinomycetota > Actinomycetes > Streptomycetales > Streptomycetaceae > Streptomyces > Streptomyces termitum. The sequence continues at coordinate 603,015 of NZ_BMUL01000002.1, read as the reverse complement.
CCTGACCCTCCCGGCGCACCCGCCCGGGTGTGTCGGATTCGCGGAGCCGTAAACCCGCCTTTAGGGTGGCTTTTCGGCTCCGCACCGTTTGCGGGGAGTCGACGCTCCGTCACCGCCAGGGGACTCCGGTGCCTTCCGGGTGACCCGAGGGGGTGCCGGATTGGCGTTCCCGCCGGTGGTGGGGGCAGGATGCTCCCCCGAGGACTTCGTCCAGGGGGGAACCCCCAGGGCGCGAGGGATCACGGAGAGGACGGACCCGGCAACGGGCACTGTCCGAGGCCCCTGGCAGCATCGGCTTCGATCTCACGCCTCACAGGCAAGAAGAACACGGGAGTAACAACATGAACCGCAGTGAGCTGGTGGCCGCGCTGGCCGACCGCGCCGAGGTGACCCGCAAGGACGCCGACGCCGTGCTGGCCGCCCTCGCCGAGACCGTCGGCGAGGTCGTCGCCAAGGGCGACGAGAAGGTCACCATCCCCGGCTTCCTGACCTTCGAGCGCACCCACCGTGCCGCTCGCACCGCTCGCAACCCGCAGACCGGCGACCCGATCAACATCCCGGCCGGCTACAGCGTGAAGGTCTCCGCGGGCTCGAAGCTCAAGGAAGCCGCCAAGGGCAAGTAAGCGGCCCCCAGGCGCGCGAAAAGGGCGGCCACCCCCTCGGGGGTGGCCGCCCTTCCGTTCGTGGCGCAGAGGGCCCTACACGAGCGCGCCGCCCGGCAGCTCGACCTTGGCGCCCAGCTCGATCAGCTTCTCCATGAAGTTCTCGTAGCCGCGGTTGATCAGGTCGATGCCGTGCACCCGCGAAGTGCCCTGCGCGGCCAGGGCCGCGATCAGGTACGAGAAGCCGCCGCGCAGGTCCGGGATGACCAGGTCGGCGCCCTGGAGGCGGGTGGGGCCGCTGACGACCGCCGAGTGGAGGAAGTTCCGCTGGCCGAAGCGGCAGTCGGAGCCGCCCAGGCACTCGCGGTAGAGCTGGATGTGGGCACCCATCTGGTTCAGCGCCGAGGTGAAGCCCAGCCGGGACTCGTACACCGTCTCGTGGACGATGGAGAGGCCGGACGCCTGCGTCAGGGCGACGACCAGCGGCTGCTGCCAGTCGGTCTGGAAGCCGGGGTGGACGTCGGTCTCCAGGTGGATCGCGTTCAGCGAGCCGCCCGGGTGCCAGAAGCGGATGCCCTCGTCGTCGATCTCGAAGGCGCCGCCGACCTTCCGGTAGGTGTTGAGGAAGGTCATCATCGAGCGCTGCTGGGCGCCGCGCACGTAGATGTCGCCCTCGGTGGCCAGCGCCGCCGACGCCCAGGAGGCCGCCTCCAGGCGGTCCGGGAGCGCCCGGTGGGTGTAGCCGTCGAGGCGGTCGACACCGGTGATCCGGATGGTCCGGTCGGTGTCCATGGAGATGATGGCGCCCATCTTCTGCAGCACGCAGATGAGGTCCTCGATCTCCGGCTCCACGGCCGCGTTCGACAGCTCGGTGACGCCCTCGGCGAGGACGGCGGTGAGCAGCACCTGCTCGGTCGAGCCGACCGAGGGGTACGGGAGGCGGATCTTGCAGCCGCGAAGGCGCTGCGGGGCCTCCAGGTACTGGCCGTCGGCCCGCTTCTCGATGGTCGCGCCGAACTGGCGGAGCACGTCGAAGTGGAAGTCGATCGGCCGGCCGCCGATGTCGCAGCCGCCCAGGCCCGGGATGAAGGCGTGGCCCAGACGGTGCAGCAGCGGGCCGCAGAAGAGGATCGGGATGCGCGAGGAACCGGCGTGGGCGTCGATGTCGGAGACGTTGGCGGACTCGACGTGCGTCGGGTCGAGGACTAGCTCGCCGGGCTCGTCACCGGGGCGGACCGTCACCCCGTGCAGCTGGAGCAGCCCCCGCACGACGCGGACGTCACGGATGTCGGGCACGTTGCGCAGGCGGCTGGGGCCACTGCCGAGCAGGGCGGCGACCATCGCCTTGGGCACGAGGTTCTTCGCGCCGCGGACGCGGATCTCGCCCTCCAGCGGGGTTCCGCCGTGGACAAGCAGTACGTCTTGGCTGTCTGTGCCGGTCATGAATCTCGCGTTCCGGAGTCGTCGGTCGGGTGGCCAGAGAAAAGGGTAAGGGGCCATTGCACCCCGATCGGGCCCCCCGGGGGGCCTGGCAGACGTAATGAATTCGGCACAACACCCTCCGTTTCCGCGATCTTGCGGACGGTCACCGTCCGGTTGCCCCGGAGGGCTGTTTCCGGCCGCGCGCCCCCTCCCGCTCCTCCCCTCCCGACCTGCGGGACTCCTCCGTGCCCGGCCGCCTTCCCCGCGCACGCGGCCGAGAACCCCCCTCCGCGCCGAAGATGCGGGATCATGTGTCGCATGACCGAGGTGTCCTCGCTCACAGGACGGCTGCTCGTGGCCACCCCCGCCCTCGCGGACCCGAACTTCGACCGCGCGGTGGTGCTGCTGCTCGACCACGACGACGAGGGCTCCCTCGGCGTGGTCCTCAACCGGCCCACCCCCGTCACCGTCGGTGACGTGCTCGCCGCCTGGGCGCCGCTCGCGGGGGAGCCCGGCGTCGTCTTCCAGGGCGGGCCCGTCTCCCTCGACGCCGCCCTCGGCCTCGCCGTCGTCCCCGGCGAGGAGGGCCCCTGCGCGCGCCCCGGCGAGGGGGAGCCGTCCCCGGCCGCCGGCGGCGGTCCCCTCGGCTGGCGCCGGGTCTTCGGGGCCATCGGCCTGGTCGACCTGGAGGCCCCGCCCGAGCTGCTCGGACCCGCCCTCAGCGCCCTGCGGATCTTCGCCGGCTACGCGGGCTGGGGCCCCGGCCAGCTGGAGGCCGAGGTCGCCGAAGGGGCCTGGTACGTCGTCGAGTCGGAGCCCGGCGACGTCTCCTCCCCGCGCCCCGAGGAGCTCTGGCGCCAGGTGCTGCGCCGCCAGCGCGGGGAGCTCGCCCTGGTCGCCACGTGTCCGGACGACCCTTCCCTGAACTGACCGGGGCCGCTTTCAGTACCCTGGGGGCCATGAGCACTCTTGAGCCCGATCGCGGGACAGGTACGGGAACCCTCGTGGAGCCGACGCCGCAGGTGTCCCATGGTGACGGCGACCACGAGCGCTACGCCCACTACGTCCAGAAGGACAAGATCATGGCGAGCGCCCTGGAGGGCACTCCCGTCGTCGCGCTCTGCGGGAAGGTCTGGGTCCCGGGGCGCGACCCCAAGAAGTACCCGGTCTGTCCGATGTGCAAGGAGATCTACGACTCCATGGGCGCGGGCGGCGACAAGGACAAGGGCAAGGACGGCAAGGGGAAGTAACCCCTCCGCACCCGCCGGGGGCGGCCCCCGTCGGAGAAGACCAGCGTGTCTTCTCCGACGGGGGCCGCCCCTTTTTCATGCCCTTGTCCTTTTTTCTAGGTCTCGAAGTGGTCGAGACCTCTTGTCGTGATCGCCGCCCGCGCCTAACCTCACCGCAGTTGTTGTGCAATACGAAACGCCCGTTGCGCATGCTGCAACGGGCATCGGAGGGGAACCGCAATGAAGCTTCCTGCCCGGATCACCGCCCCCGTCGCCCTGCCGCTCGCCGCGCTCGTCCTCGCCGCCTGCGCGCCGCAGACCTCGGCCCCCGCCGCCGGCGGCGACGAGAAGACCGGCACCCTGCGCGTCTGGCTCTTCCAGGAGGTCGCCAACCAGCCCAAGGAGAAGGTCGTCGACGCCGCCGTCGCCGCCTTCGAGAAGAAGAACCCCGGCGCGAAGGTCGAGGTCGAGTACATCCCCGTCGAGACCCGCGCCCAGCGCGTCAAGGCGGCCTTCAACGACCCCAAGTCCGCCCCCGACCTGATCGAGTACGGCAACACCGACACCGCCGGCTACGTCAAGGACGGCGGACTCGCCGACGTCACCGCCGAATTCGCCGCCTGGGACGAGGCCAAGGACACCGACCCCACCGCCCGGGAGTCCGTCACCGTCGGCGGCAAGGTCTACGGCGCCCCCCTCTTCGTCGGCCTGCGCGCCCTCTACTACCGCACCGACGTCTTCACCGAGCTCGGCCTCACCGCCCCCAAGAGCCAGGACGAACTCGTCGCGACCGCGAAGAAGATACGCAAGGCCAAGCCCGAGATGTACGGCATCGCCGTCGGCGGCGCCTACACCTACGGCGCCATGCCCTTCGTCTGGGCCGCGGGCGGCGACCTCGCCGCCAAGGACGGCTCCGGCGCCTACAAGGCCACCATCGGCGACGACGCCGCCGTCAAGGGCCTCACCACCTACACCTCGCTCCTCGGCGACGACAACTGCCCCGCCGCCACCTGCGCCCAGATGGGCGGCAACGCCACCGTCACCGCCTTCGCCGCGGGCAAGGCCGGCATGGCCATCGGCGGCGACTTCAGCCACGCCGCCGTCGAGGCCGGCCAGGTCAAGGGCAAGTACGCCGTCGTCCCGCTGCCCGGCACCGCCCCCGGCTCCATCGCCCCCGCCTTCGCCGGCGGCAACAACCTCGGCGTCCTCAAGTCCACCTCGCACCGCACCCTGGCCGTCGAGCTCATGAAGGGCCTCAGCGGCAAGGACACCCAGGGCAAGCTGTTCGACGCGATGGGCTTCCTGCCCACCTTCACCGACGTCCGCACCGCCGCCGCCGAACGCCGCCCCTTCGTGAAGCCCTTCATCGACACCCTCGCCGCCGGCACCAAGTTCGTCCCCGCCACCGCCGCCTGGGGCCAGATCGACTCCTCGCTCGTCGTCCCCACGATGCTCCAGGAGATCGCCAGCGGCCGTAAGGACGCGAAGACCGCCGCCGCCGACGCGGCGAAGAAGATGGACGCGGCCTTCGCCGCGGCGGGCTGACCCCGATGACCGCCACCACCGCCCCCGCACCGCCCGCACCGCCCGCCGGAAAGGCGCCGCCCGCCGGGCGGCGCCCCCGGAGCCGTACCGGCGCCTCCGGCTGGACCCCCTGGCTCTACCTCCTGCCCGCCCTCGCCGTCCTCGGCGCCCTCCTCGTCTACCCCGTCTACCAGCTCGGCCTGATCTCCTTCCTGGAGTACACCCAGGCCCAGGTCAGCGGCGGCGAACCCACCTCCTTCCAGGGCCTGGGCAACTACACGGCCCTCTTCACCGACCCGCAGTTCCGCCAGGTCCTGCTGGCCACCGTCGTCTTCGCCGCCGCCTGCGTCGCCGGCACCCTCGTCGTCGGCTGCACCCTCGCCGTCCTGCTCACCCGGGTCCGGGCACTGCCCCGGCTCGCCCTGATGCTGGCCGCCCTCGGCGCCTGGGCCACCCCCGCCGTCACCGGCTCCACCGTCTGGGTCTTCCTCTTCGACGCCGACTTCGGACCCGTCAACCGGCTCCTCGGCCTCGGCGACTTCTCCTGGACGTACGGGCGCTACAGCGCCTTCGCGCTCGTCCTCCTCGAAGTCGTCTGGTGCTCGTTCCCGTTCGTGATGGTCACCGTCTACGCCGGGATCAGGGCCGTCCCCACCGAGGTCCTGGAGGCCGCCGCCCTCGACGGCGCCTCCCAGTGGCGGATCTGGCGCTCCGTGACCGCGCCACTGCTCCGCCCGATCCTCGCCGTCGTCACCATCCAGTCCGTCATCTGGGACTTCAAGGTCTTCACCCAGATCTACGTCATGACCAACGGCGGCGGCATCGCCGGCCAGAACCTGGTCCTCAACGTGTACGCCTACCAGAAGGCGTTCGCCTCCTCCCAGTACAGCCTGGGCGCCGCCATCGGCGTCGTCATGCTGCTGCTCCTGCTCGCCGTCACCCTCGTCTACCTGCGCATCCTGCGCCGCCAGGGGGAGGAACTGTGACCACCTTGCGCATCCCCGGCGTCCGCCGCCCCGGCCGGCTCCTCGCCGAGGCCGCCGCCCTGCTCACCGCGGTCGTCGTCGCCTTCCCGCTCTACTGGATGGTCCTCTCGGCCTTCAAACCGGCCGGCGAGATCCAGTCGTCCGAACCCCGGCCGTGGACGCTCTCCCCGTCCCTCGACTCCTTCCGGCGCGTCTTCGAGCAGCAGGACTTCGGCCGCTACTTCCTCAACAGCCTGCTCGTCGCCGGGGCGGTCGTGCTGGCCTCCGCCGTCATCGCCTTCCTCGCCGCGACCGCCGTCACCCGCTTCCGCTTCAAGTTCCGCACCACCCTCCTGGTGATGTTCCTCGTCGCCCAGATGGTGCCGGTCGAGGCCCTCACCATCCCCCTCTTCTTCCTCATGCGGGACGCCGGGCTCCTCAACACCCTCGGCTCGCTCGTCCTGCCCCACCTGGCCTTCTCGCTGCCGTTCGCGATCTGGATGCTGCGCGGCTTCGTCCGCGCCGTGCCCGAGGCCCTGGAGGAGCAGGCCCGCATCGACGGCGCCAGCCACGCCCGCTTCCTGTGGACGATCCTCTTCCCGCTGGTCCTCCCCGGACTCGTGGCGACCAGCGTCTTCTCGTTCATCTCCACCTGGAACGACTTCCTCTTCGCGAAGTCGTTCATCATCAGCGACACCTCGCAGTCGACCCTGCCGATGGCGTTGCTGGTCTTCTTCAAGCCGGACGAGAACGACTGGGGAGGGATCATGGCCGGATCGACCGTGATGACGATCCCGGTGCTCGTCTTCTTCGTACTCGTACAGCGCCGCCTGGTCTCCGGACTGGGCGGGGCGGTGAAGGACTGACGCGATGACAGAACCGGACCTGATCCCCGTACCCCTGACGGCCGACCACCCGGAGGGGACGCTGACGCTCGACGCGCGCACCGCCCTCGACGCCGGGCCCGGCACCGAGGGCACCGCCCGCTGGCTGCGCGCCGTCCTCGGCGCCGCCACCGGCCTGTCCCTGCCCGACGGCACCGGCCCCGGCGCGATCCGGCTGCGGACCTCCCCCGGGACGGAGGAGGAGTACGGCCCCGAGGGCTACCGCCTGACGGTCGACGGCGACGGCGTCCTGATCGACGGCGGCGGCCCCGCCGGCCTCTTCTGGGGCGCCCAGACCCTCCGCCAGCTCCTCGGCCCCGACGCGTACCGCCGGGCGCCCCTGCGGCCCGGCGCGGACTGGGAACTGCCGTACACGACCGTCACCGACCGGCCCCGCTTCGGCTGGCGCGGCCTCCTCCTCGACGTCTCCCGGCACTTCATGCCGAAGGAGGACGTCCTGCGCTACCTCGACCTGATGGCCGCGCACAAGCTGAACGTCTTCCACTTCCACCTCACCGACGACCAGGGCTGGCGCGTCCAGATCCGCCGCTACCCCAAGCTCACCGAGGACGGCGCCTGGCGGGCCCGCTCCAAGTGGGGCCACCGGGCCTCCCCGCTCTGGGACGACACCCCGCACGGCGGCTACTACACCCAGGACGACCTCCGCGAGATCGTCGCCTACGCCGCCGACCGGCACATCACCGTCGTCCCCGAGATCGACATCCCCGGCCACTCCCAGGCCGCGATCGCCGCCTACCCCTGGCTCGGCAACACCGACGCCGTCGACACCGGGGCCCTCACCGTCTGGGACACCTGGGGCGTCAACCCGAACGTCCTCGCCCCCACGGAGGAGGTCCTCCGCTTCTACGAGCACGTCCTCGAAGAGGTGCTGGAGATCTTCCCGTCCACCTTCGTGCACGTCGGCGGCGACGAGTGCCCCAAGGACCAGTGGAAGGCGTCCCCGGCCGCCCAGGCCCGCATCCAGGAGCTCGGCGTCGGCGACGAGGACGGCCTCCAGTCCTGGTTCATCCGCCACTTCGACCGCTGGCTCGCCGACCGGGGCCGCCGCCTCATCGGCTGGGACGAGATCCTGGAGGGCGGCCTCGCCGACGGCGCCGCCGTCTCCTCCTGGCGCGGCTACGGCGGCGGGATCGCCGCCGCCGAGGCCGGCCACGACGTCGTCATGTGCCCCGAGCAGCAGGTCTACCTCGACCACCGGCAGGACGGCGGCGAGGACGAGCCGGTGCCGATCGGCTTCGTCCGCACCCTGGCCGACGTCCACCGCTTCGAGCCCGTCCCGCCCGGCCTCTCCGAGGAGGCCGCCCGGCACGTCCTGGGCACCCAGGCCAACGTGTGGACCGAGGTCATGGAGAACCGCGGCCGCGTCGACTACCAGGTCTTCCCGCGCCTCGTCGCCTTCGCCGAGGTCGCCTGGTCCGCGCTGCCCGCCCCCGACGCGCGCGACACCGAGGGCTTCCTGCGCCGCATGGAGACCCACTACCGGCGCCTCGACGCCCTCGGCGTCGCCTACCGCCCGCCCACCGGCCCCACGCCCTGGCAGCGCCGCCCCGGGCTCCTCGGCCGCCCGATCGAGGGGGCGCCCCCGAACGTGTGAGACAGCTCGCGCTCCCGCGTCACCCAAGAGCGGCGAAACGGGAGTTACCTTCCCTCCTGGGACGTCCGGGGCGGAACAGTCCTTCGCGGACCCTCGCTCCGGACGGCTCGGAAGATGTGCCAGAGTTGCCACGTCCAGCCTGTGAGCACGTACGGTACGCCCACGCACAGGCGCGACAGCCGGGCACAGTCGGGGACCACCGGGAAGACCGGGAAGGGGCAGCGGGTTGACCACGCACGCACCACAGACGGCGCAGTCCGTGACGCTGCCCGCCTCGCTCGACGAGGCCGTGGCAGCGCTCACCGCCATGCCGGCGGCCGTGCCCGTCGCCGGCGGAACCGACCTGATGGCCGCCGTCAACCGCGGTCAGCTCCGCCCCGCTGGGCTCGTCGGCCTCGGCCGGATCAACGAGATCCGCGGCTGGCAGTACCAGGACGGCCACGCCCTCCTCGGCGCCGGGCTCACCCACGCGCGCATGGGCCGCCCCGACTTCTCCGCCCTCATCCCGGCCCTCGCCGCCGCCTCCCGCGCGGCCGGACCGCCCCAGATCCGCAACGCCGGCACCCTCGGCGGGAACGTGGTCACCGCGGCGCCCACCGGCGACTCGCTGCCCGTCCTCGCCGCCCTGGAGGCCGACCTCGTCGTCGTCGGCCCGCTCGGCACCCGCGAGATCCCCGTCTCGCACCTGCTCGCCGGCCGCGACCTGCTGGCCCCCGGCGAACTCGTCGCCTTCGTCCGCGTGCCGCTGCTGCACGCCCCCCAGGTCTTCCTGAAGGCCACCGGCCGCACCGGCCCGGCCCGCGCCACCGCCTCCGTCGCCGTCGTCCTCGACCCGGCCCGGCGCGGCGTCCGCTGCGCCGTCGGCGCGGTCGCCCCGATGCCGCTGCGGCCGCTGGAGGCCGAGCGCTGGATCGCCTCGCTGGTGGACTGGGACAACGACCGGGCGCTCGCCCCGGAGGCGCTGACCGCCTTCGGCGAGTACGTGGCCGCCGCCTGCGTCCCCGACCCGCCCGGCGGCGAGCAGCCGTCGCCCGCCGTCCTGCACCTTCGGCGCACCGTCGCCACTCTCGCCCGCCGGGCACTGGGGAGGGCCCTGTCGTGAGCACGAACAACCACGAGCCGAACGAGACCGCGGCCCCCGCCGCGCCGGGCGGCTGGGAGCCGATCCCGCAGAGCGAGGGGTACGACGAGGGCGCGACCGCCTTCGTCCACCTGCCGCCGGAGTTCATGCTGGACGGCGTGCCGCTGGAGGCGCCCGGCCACGGCTACACCCCGCCCATGATCGTGCCGCTCCAGCCGCTGGAGCGGACCGCGCAGGACGGCGCCGACCCGGCCTGGCCCCCGGCCCCCGCCGAGGGCGCCGAGTACTTCGCCCCGGAGCAGGCCGCGACCGGACTCCCGGAGCCGCCGCCGCACGGGTACGAGGACGACGCCGCGGCCACCCGCCCCTACGGGGACCCGCACACCGCGCACGCGCCGCACGACCCGCACGCGACGGCGGAGTGGCACTTCGGCGCGACGCCGACCGGGCAGTGGCAGGTCCCGCCGGACCCGGCGGTCCCGGCGGAGCCCGCGCCGGAAGCCCTCCCGGACTCCTTCGCGCGGACCTTCCCCGAGCCCTTCGCGGAGCCGGGCCCGGACACCTTCGCGGACTCCTACGCGGAGCCCGTCGCGGAGGCCGCGCCCGAGCCGGTCTCGTACGAGCAGGCCCCGCCGACCCTGCCGGGCGGCGCGACGGCGCCGTGGGCGATGGCGGCGGAGGAACCGGCGGACCACGCCGAGCACGGCGACCCGGCCGAGCACGCGGAGCACGGCGAGCACACCGACCACGGCGAGCACACCGACCACGCGGAACACGGCGAGTACGCCGACCGCGCCGAGCACGGCGAGTACGCCGGGCCGGAAGAGCGGGACGAGCACGCCGAGCGCGGGGAGGCGGTCGCGGAGGCCGTCCCCGACGCGGAGGCGGAGGCCGGGGGGGAGACGGCCGGGCCGGGCGGGGAGCCGGAGGGCCGGGCCGTGGGGGAGTCCTCGGGGATCGGAGCCGTACAAGAGCTTCCGGAGGCTCCCGAGGAGGCGGAGGCGGCGGCGGAGTCCGCGCCCACCTCCACCTCCGTCGACAGCGACGAGCACCCGCACACCTCCTACGTCCTGCGCGTCAACGGCACCGACCGGCCCGTCACCGGCTCCTGGATCGGCGAGTCGCTGCTCTACGTGCTCCGCGAGCGCCTCGGCCTCGCCGGGGCCAAGGACGGCTGCTCGCAGGGCGAGTGCGGCGCCTGCAACGTGCAGGTGGACGGCCGCCTCGTCGCCTCCTGCCTGGTGCCGGCCGCGACCGCCGCCGGGTCCGAGGTGCGGACCGTCGAGGGCCTCGCGACCGACGGCGAACCGTCCGACGTGCAGCGCGCCCTGTCCCGCTGCGGCACCGTCCAGTGCGGCTTCTGCATCCCCGGCATGTGCATGACCGTGCACGACCTGCTCGAAGGCAACCACGCCCCCACCGAGCTGGAGACCCGCCAGGCCCTGGCCGGCAACCTCTGCCGCTGCTCCGGCTACCGGGGCGTCCTCCAGGCCGTCGAGGACGTCGTCGCCGAACGCGCCGGCGGCGGCGCCGACCACACCGCCGCGGGCGAGGACGCCGCCGCCCACGCCCCGCACCCCGCCCACGAGATCCCGCACCAGCACGACGGAGGCAGGGCGTGAGCACCGACGCGACGACCGCCATCCCCACGCTCCCCTTCGCGGAAGCGGCCGGCCCCGCCCCGGAGACCGAGGCGCCCGTCCTCGGCCTCGGCGCCTCCCTCCCGCAGGCCGACGCCCGCGCCAAGGCCGAGGGCACCTTCCCGTACGCCTCCGACCTGTGGGCCGAGGGCCTGCTGTGGGCCGCGCTGCTGCGCTCCCCGCACGCCCACGCCCGGATCGTCTCCGTGGACACCTCCGCCGCCGAGGCGATGCCCGGCGTCCGGGCCGTGGTCACCGCCGCCGACGTGCCCGGCGCCGCCACCTACGGCCGCCGGGTCGCCGACCGGCCCGTCTTCGCCGACGGACTGGTCCGCCACCACGGCGAGGCCATCGCCGCCGTCGCCGCCGACCACCCCGACACGGCCCGGCTCGCCACCGCCGCCATCACCGTCGAGTACGAGCTCCTGGAGCCCGTCACCGACCCGGAGAAGGCGTTCGAGGCCGAGCCGCTGCACCCCGACGGCAACCTGATCCGGCACATCCCGCTCAGCTTCGGCGACCCGCAGGCCGCCGGCGAGGTCGTCGTCGAGGGCCTCTACCGGATCGGCCGCCAGGACCCCGCCCCCATCGGCGCCGAGGCCGGACTCGCCGTGCCCCGGCCCGACGGCGGCGTCGAGCTGTACACCGCCTCCACCGACCCGCACACCGACCGCGACCTCGCCGCCGCCTGCTTCGGCCTGACGCCCGAACAGGTCAAGGTCGTCGTCACCGGCGTCCCCGGCGCCACCGGCGACCGCGACGACCCCGGCTTCCAGATCCCGCTCGGCCTGCTCGCCCTGCGCACCGGCTGCCCGGTCAAGCTCACCGCTACCCGCGAGGAGTCCTTCCTCGGCCACGCCCACCGCCACCCCACCCTGCTGCGCTACCGCCACCACGCGGACGCCGAGGGCCGGCTGGTCAAGGTCGAGGCGCAGATCCTCCTCGACGCGGGCGCCTACGCCGACGCCTCCAGCGAGTCCCTCGCCGCCGCCGTCGCCTTCGCCTGCGGCCCGTACGTCGTCCCGCACGCCTTCGTCGAGGGCTGGGCCGTCCGCACCAACAACCCGCCGTCCGGGCACGTCCGGGGCGAGGGCGCGATGCAGGTGTGCGCCGCCTACGAGGCGCAGATGGACAAGCTCGCAGGCCGGATCGGCGTCGACCCGGCCGAACTGCGGATGCGCAACGTGCTCTCCACCGGCGACCTGCTGCCCACCGGCCAGACCGTCACCTGCCCCGCGCCCGTCGCCGAACTCCTTGCCGCCGTACGGGACTTCCCGCTGCCCGCCCTCCCCAAGGACACCCCGGAGGAGGACTGGCTGCTGCCCGGCGGCCCCGAGGGCGCGGGCGAACCCGGCGCCGTGCGGCGGGGCGTCGGCTACGCGCTCGGCATGGTCCACATGCTCGGCGCCGAGGGCACCGACGAGGTCTCCACCGCCACCGTCCGGGTCCTCGACGGCGTCGCCACCGTCATCTGCTCGGCCGTCGACACCGGTTCGGGCTTCTCCACCCTCGCCCGCCAGGTCGTCCAGGAGACCCTCGGCGTCGAGGAGGTCCACGTGGCCCCCGTCGACACCGACCAGCCCCCGGCCGGCGCCGCCACCCACGGCCGGCACACCTGGGTCTCCGGCGGCGCCGTCGAGCGCGCCGCCCGCATGGTCCGCACCCAGCTCCTCCAGCCGCTGGCCCACAAGTTCGGCATGTCCACCGAACTCCTCCAGATCAGCGACGGCAAGATCACCTCGTACGACGGCGTCCTCTCCACCACCGTCGCCGAGGAGATGAAGGGCAAGGAGCTCTGGGCCACCGCCCAGTGCCGCCCGCACCCCACCGAGCCGCTCGACGCCACCGGCCAGGGCGACGCCTTCGTCGGCCTCGCCTTCTGCGCGATCCGCGCGGTCGTCGACGTCGACGTCGAACTCGGCGCGATCCGGGTCGTGGAGATGGCCGTCGCCCAGGACGTCGGCCGCATCCTCAACCCCGCCCAGCTCGCCACCCGCATCGAGGCGGGCGTCACGCAGGGCGTCGGCGCGGCCCTCACCGAGAACCTCCGCACCGCCCGCGGCCTGGTCCGCCACCCCGACCTGACCGGCTACGCCCTCCCGACCTCCCTCGACGCCCCCGACATCCGCATCGTCAGACTGGTCGAGGAGCGCGACGTCGTCGCCCCCTTCGGCGCCAAGGCCGCCAGCGCCGTCCCGGTCGTCACCTCGCCCGCCGCCGTCGCCGCCGCCGTCCGCGCCGCCACCGGCCGCCCGGTCAACCGTCTCCCGATCCGCCCGCAGTCGGCGGTGGCGGCCCCGTAGCCCGGGACACACGGCCCGGCCCCCACGTGAGTGCGCGGGGGCCGGGCCGTGCCGTGTGCCCCCGTCGGGCGCCGTGCGGTGTGCCCGCTCGTCGTGCCCCGCCCGCCGTGCCGCCGCCCCCGCAAGGAACGGGCCAACCGCGCGCCGCACGGCGGCCGTCGCTGTCATACGGTGCACGGCACGACGGGAACCGGACGAACGGGGGTACGCGATGGCCTGGCGTGAGTGGGAAGAGCTCAAGGCCGAAGCCGCGGAGCAGCAGCCGGCACGGATGCGGCTGAACCAGGCGGACGGCGGCAGCGGAGGGCCCGGCGGGGGCGGTGTCCTGGGCAGCGTGCCGCCCAGGAAGAAGAAGGCGGCCGACACCATCGAGACCACGCTGGAACCGGAGACGCGGAAGGCGGCGGACGTCGCCGACGAGCCGACCGGCGCGGCCGTCAGGGCCTTCACGGGCTGGGAGACGGCCACGGGCATCACGAAGGCCCACGAGAAGTGGGACGAGCAGGTGAAGCGGCTGATGGGGCGGCTGAGTTCGCACAAGACCGGCTTACGTGGCGCGGTCACCACCCTGACGGGAGCCGATGTCACGACGGGATTGACGGTCCGCTCCGTGCCGTCCGGCCTTTCGGGCCTGGACGGATAGGGAGGGAACCGTGCCGAGCTATCAGCAGATCATGGAAATGGACTTCTCCGCTCTCACCGGTGCCGCGGAGGGCTGGAAGAGCATGGCGGCCAAGTTCAAGATTCTCGAGGACATCTTCGAGAAGGAAGTGCAGAGCGTCTCGACCGGAAGCGGATGGACCGGGGAGAGCGCCGGTGCGGCGCTCAACGTCTTCGTGGTGACGAGAAAGGAGTACGACTCCGCGCAGAAGGAAGCACGCGCCATGGAGTCGCTCTTCCTCGACGCCCACGCCAGGTTCGTCGAACTCAAGGCGGCGGTGAAGTCGGCGGTCGCGGACGCCGTCGGCGCGGGGATGAAGGTCTCGGAGAGCGGCGTCGCGCGTTACGACTTCAGCAAGGTCGACGCGGAAACGGCGAAGACCATTCGCCACGACCCGGACCTCCCCGGCGTCGAGCAGTCCCACACCCGCGCCATCATGAACGCGGTGAAGGCGGTCAACGAGTACGACGAAGACGTGAAGCGGGCTCTTCTGAACGCTTCGGGAGCGGACGGGAGCCAGCCGTTCGGGTTCAACTCCCATCCGGTCGGCGACGTCGAGGCGGTGGAGGCCCTGGCCCTCACGGAGAAGGTCCGTTCGGGTAAAGCCTCGCCCGAAGAGCTTGAGAGTTACCGGCAGGTGATGAGCCGGAACGCCGACGACAAGCATTTCAGCGAGGCGTACCTGGACGCGCTGGGCGCGGAGGGCACGATGCGGCTCGCCGACCAGCTGAACATGGCGGCCCACGGCCGCGACGTCTCGGCGGCCGACAAGAAGCTCTACGAGTCCATCACCGCGAGCCTCGCCGCGACGATCGCCTCGGGCACCCAGGACCCGAACAGCTACGCCTACAAGCCGTTCCTCGAAGGACTCAAGGACTTCGGCGGCGAATCGCTGGACAAGCTCCTCCCGGTGCACGGATACCAGATCCTCGCGACGCTGATGGAGAACGGCGACGGCTACGGCAAGCAGTTCCTCAACGACGTGGGCGACGGCATCATCGAGGCGGAGAAGGACGGCGACGCGAACTGGTCGCACGCCTACGACCCCAAGCGCCCGAACGTCGTGGTCGACCCGCTGGACGCACTGCTCAAGACCATGAGCGAGGACCCGAAGGCGGCCGAGTACTTCCTCGACCCGGCCGCCGCGGGGAACAAGAACGACCACCTCGCCTACCTGCTGACCGAGCGCGAGTGGGACGACTACTCCTACAGCGCGCCGCTGTACGGCCCGCTGCGGGAACTCGACGGCGATCCCCGGGCGGGAGGTCTCGGCGCGGCCATTCAGGCCGCGGCCACCGGGCACGAGCCGGGCGAGAAGCTGGGTCCGCCCGGCCCGCACACCGAGGGCCAGGCGCGCGTCATGCACCACGCGATCCGGCTGCTCGACAGCGAGATGGGCGGCGACCAGTTCCCGGAGCAGCTGGGGAACCTGCGCCGGCCGATGGCGCAGGCGATGGCCGACTACGTCTCCGACACCCATGTGATCCTTCAGGGACAGGAGTCGGACTACGGCGGTGTCGGCGGCAGCGACTCCATCAACGGCTCGGGGAAGGAAGCGCACCTCGCCGTGGGGCAGGGCAGCCTCGTACGCGTCATGCGGGGCATCGCGGACGACGCCCCCGCCTTCTCCCTCCTGCACGAAGCGGAGCGCACCTACTCCGCGTCGGTGCTGAACGAGGCCCTGGCGTTCTCGGGGACCCCGCACGATTCCAGCGCCGACTGGAACAACCGGGCCAGCGGCATCGGCCATGCCATGGGCGCGCTCAACGGAATCGGTGCCGACGTCTACGCCGACAAGCAGGACGACCGGGAGAAGTGGGCGGAGCAGACGTCCAATTACACGGTCAACGGTGTCAACGGGGTCATCGGAGAGCTTCCGGTGGTGGGCTCGGCGGCCAGTTCGCTCATCGACACGATCGGCTTCGAATGGGAGCAGAGTGCCAAGGACGACGCCGAGGACACGGCGAAGCGGGAAGGAAGCGAGGGGTACGGCAGGGGAGCGGACGGTCTCAACCAGATGATGGACAACTGGGGAGAGCGAGAGGAAATCGAGAAGGAAAATGCCTTCAGGGAATCGAAGAACGAGGCAAATACTTCTTTCACCAGTGGCAGGGATGCGGCCAGGGCGCATCTTCAGTCACCGAAGTGAGGATGGCGATGCGCAAACAATTCACCGGCCTCCTCGTCCTCGCCGCACTGGTCACGTCCTGCACGTCCGAGCCCGAGCCGAAGCCTGCCGCAAGATCTCTCTGTAGCATGGAGAAAGGTTCGAAAGGCGAGAAGGCGGTACAGCAGGCGATCCGGTCCGATCGGTTCTACACCACCATCCACAGGACGACGGAGGAGTTGGTGCAGAGCCTTGGCGTCCATCTGCGTCAGATGAAGGACGAATCCCTTTACACCTGTGTCTACGACCCCCGGCCCGACCGGAACTCGAAGGGCGCGGATGTCGAATTCGCATGGGCCTTGCCCGGCGAGTTGGAGTGGGGCAAAGTGGCGCGGGAAAAGATTGCCCGTTACGACGTCAACGGGGTGCACGTCGAGTCGACCTACTGGCTTGCCCAGCTTTCCGTGGCGTGCCGACTGCCAGGGGACCTCGCGGAGGCCTCTCAAAGGATGTTGTTCCACGTCGAACTCGCGAACCTGAGCAACTCCGAGCGGCGGAACGACACCGAGGCCAGGAAGCGGCAGATCGAGCTGCTCTACATCCTGGCGGGCCGGGCCGCCGACGCGCTCGGCTGCGAGGGCGACCCCCTGAAGGGGGACCCCGTGGTGAAGCCGCTGCCCGCCGCGTAGGGCTGGACGGCGGGTGGTGACAGACGATTTCACCGGCTGAAACAGGCCAGGTTTCCAAGGCCGAGCGCCTCGGAAACCCGGCCTGTCGTCACATGGGTGGTACGGCCCCGGACAGAACGAGTCCCGCACCCGTGCGGACGGATGCGGGACTCGATTCTCCGGAGACCGTGGTCGGATTCGAACCGACGTCACTCGCTTTGCAGACGAGCCCCTGAACCACTCGGGCACACGGTCATGTCGGTGTGGCGACAAGAAAGACACTAGGAGCCGGACGGAAGGGGCTCAAGGGATTCCCGAGGTGCGCCACGGAGCTGCAATACGCCTGCCACACACCGTTCACAGTCGGGCGGGGCCGGAGGGGAAGCCCGTCTTCCGGAGCAGGGGCGGGTAGCCGGGGGCGTACGACCAAGGGCGGAAGGGGGAGGGGACTCGCGACAGGGGTCATCTGTGGGGACGACCCTTACCCTGGGGCCATGAGCGTCCTCGAACCCCGTGATGCCGAGAGCATCGCCGTGCCGCCGCCCCCCGAGCCCCCGCGCGGTTCCGTCATGGACGCCGCGCACCGGGCGCTCAGTGTCGGGATCGTCTCCGTCGTGCTGCTGATCGCCTTCGAGGCGACGGCGGTGGGGACCGCGATGCCGGTGGCGGCGCGGGAGCTGGACGGGATATCCGTGTACGCCTTCGCGTTCTCGGCGTACTTCACGACGAGTCTCTTCGGCATGGTCGTCGCGGGGCAGTGGTCCGACCGGAACGGGCCGCTGACGCCGCTGACGGTGGGCATCAGCGCCTTCGCGGTCGGGCTGCTGCTGTCGGGGACCGCCGCCTCGATGTGGGTGTTCATCCTCGGGCGGGCCGTGCAGGGGCTGGGCGGCGGGCTGGTGATCGTCGCGTTGTACGTGGTGGTCAGCCGGGCGTACGAGGAGCACCTGCGGCCCGCGATCATGGCGGCCTTCGCGGCGAGCTGGGTCGTGCCCTCGGTGGTCGGGCCGCTCGCCTCCGGGACGATCACCGAGCACCTGGGGTGGCGGTGGGTCTTCGTCGGCATCCCGGTCCTCGTCGTGCTGCCGCTCGTCCTCGCGCTGCCCGCGATCCGCCGCACCGCCTCCGGGCCGGCCGACCCCGAGGCGCCCGTCGCGGCCTGGGACCGGCGCCGGATCCTGCTGGCCCTCGCGATCTCGGCGGGCGCCGGGCTGCTCCAGTACGCCGGGCAGGAGCTGCGCTGGCTGTCGCTGCTGCCCGCCGTCGCGGGCGCCGCGCTGCTGGTGCCGGCGGTCCGGGGGCTGCTGCCGCGCGGCACGGTGCGGGCCGCGCGCGGGCTGCCGTCGGTGATCCTGCTGCGCGGTGTCGCCGCCGGTTCCTTCATCGCGGCGGAGTCCTTCGTGCCGCTGATGCTCGTCACCCAGCGCGGGCTGAGCCCGACGTTCGCCGGCCTGTCGCTGGCCATGGGCGGCCTCACCTGGGCGCTTGGATCCTGGATCCAGTCGCGGCCGTGGACGGAGCCGTACCGCGAACGGCTCGTCGTCGCCGGCATGGGCCTGGTCGCCCTCTCGATCCTCACCGCGCCGAGCGTGCTGATCCCGGCGGTGCCGGTCTGGACGGTCGCGGTCGCCTGGGCCTTCGGCTGCCTCGGCATGGGCGCCGTGATCGCCTCCACCAGCGTGCTCCTGATGAAGCTGTCCCCGCCGGAGGAGGCGGGCGCGAACTCGGCCGCCCTCCAGATCTCCGACGGCCTGTCCAACGTGCTGCTGCTCGCGGCGGGCGGCGCGGCCTTCGCCGCCCTCGGCGGCGGCACGGTCGGCCACGAGGCCGGGGCCGCCGCCGCCGGGTCCTCCCATCCCTCCGCCTTCGCCGCCGTCTTCCTGCCCATGGCGGCGGTCGCGGCGGCCGGGGCCTGGGTGGCGACCCGGCTGCACGGCCCCGCGGCCGCGAAAACCGGCTGAACCCGGGCGGCGGCGCGCGGTACCGTCCGGCATGACCGATCGCCCGCACGCCCGCCCCGACGGGGAAGCCCCCGGGGAGGCCCCCGGGGACGAGTCCGCGGCGGGGGCCGGGACGGCGCCCGGGGAAACCCCCGGGGCCGCCGCGCCGCCCGCCCGCGCCCGCCGTTTCGAGGAGGCCGCCGCGCACGTCCTCGCGGCCAGCGGCGAGCTGAACCGGAGGCTGGCGTGAGCACGGCCGACCACCTCACCCTGCCCGAGCTGCTGGACCTCGCGGCGCGGCTGGAGGAGCCCGGGGTGCGGGACCGGGGCCTCCTGGACTCCGCCCTGGCGCGCCCCCGCTCCAGCGTCTTCGGCGAGGACGCCTACCCCGGCGTCTGGCACCAGGCCGCCGCCCTCATGGAGTCGCTCGCCCGCAACCACGCCCTCGTGGACGGCAACAAGCGGGTCTCCTGGTACGCGGTCTGGGTCTTCCTGCACCTCAACGGGCACCCGCTCGACCCCGGCTTCGACGTCGACCGGGCCGAGGCGTTCGTCCTGGACGTCTGCCAGGGCGCCCTCGACGTGCCCGCCATCGCCGCCCGGCTCCCCGGGTTCGCGCGCTGACCCGCCGCGACCCCCGGCCGGAGGGGGCACGGAGGAACGGCCCCGGAGCGTGCGGCGGATGTGATGCTCGCCGCACGCCCCGAGGTCACGGCGCCGGCCGCCAGGTGTCCGATCGAGGTTCCGCCCGCCCCGCCGGTAAGGTGGCCCGGTTGTCATATCTGGACGAACATCGAACCGGAGATCGTGACTACCACCGCCACCTCCTCACACCACCTCTCTCCCGCCTTCCCCGGCCGTGCTCCCTGGGGCACCGCCAACAAGCTGCGCGCCTGGCAGCAGGGCGCGATGGAGAAGTACATCCAGGAGCAGCCCCGTGACTTCCTCGCGGTCGCCACGCCCGGCGCCGGCAAGACCACCTTCGCCCTGACCCTCGCGTCCTGGCTGCTGCACCACCACGTGGTGCAGCAGATCACGGTCGTGGCCCCCACCGAGCACCTCAAGAAGCAGTGGGCGGCCGCCGCGGCACGGATAGGGATCAAGCTGGACCCGGAGTACAGCGCCGGACCGCTCAGCAAGGAGTACGACGGGGTCGCGCTGACCTACGCCGGCGTCGGCGTGCGCCCCATGCTGCACCGCAACCGCTGCGAACAGCGCAAGACCCTCGTCATCCTCGACGAGATCCACCACGCCGGTGACTCCAAGTCGTGGGGCGAGGCGTGCCTGGAGGCGTTCGAGCCCGCCGCGCGGCGGCTCGCCCTCACCGGCACCCCGTTCCGCTCCGACACCAACCCCATCCCCTTCGTCACGTACGAGGAGGGGAACGACGGCATCCGGCGGTCCTCCGCCGACTACACCTACGGCTACGGCAACGCCCTCAACGACAACGTCGTCCGCCCGGTCATCTTCCTCTCCTACAGCGGCAACATGCGCTGGCGGACCAAGGCCGGCGACGAGATCGCCGCCCGCCTCGGCGAACCGATGACCAAGGACGCGATCTCGCAGGCGTGGCGCACCGCCCTCGACCCGCGCGGCGACTGGATGCCGAACGTGCTCCGCGCCGCCGACCAGCGCCTCACCGAGGTCCGCAAGTCCATTCCGGACGCCGGCGGCCTCGTCATCGCCTCCGACCAGGACTCGGCCCGCTCCTACGCCAAGCTGATCCGCGAGATCACCGGCACGAAGGCGACCGTCGTCCTCTCCGACGAGGCGGCCGCCTCCGACCGCATCGACGAGTTCAGCGAGAACACCGACCGGTGGATGGTCGCCGTCCGCATGGTCTCCGAGGGCGTCGACGTGCCCCGGCTCGCCGTCGGCGTGTACGCCACCACCATCTCCACGCCGCTGTTCTTCGCCCAGGCCGTCGGCCGCTTCGTGCGCTCCCGCCGGCGCGGCGAGACCGCGTCCGTCTTCCTGCCCACCATCCCCACCCTCCTCGGCTTCGCCAGCGAGATGGAGGTCGAGCGCGACCACGTCCTCGACAAGCCGAAGAAGGCGGGCGACGACGAGGACCCGTACGCCGAGTCCGAGAAGGAGATGGCGGAGGCCGAGAAGCAGCAGGACGAGGACACCGGCGAGCAGGACATGCTGCCCTTCGAGGCGCTGGAGTCCGACGCCGTCTTCGACCGCGTCCTCTACAACGCCGCCGAGTTCGGCATGCAGGCCCACCCCGGCAGCGAGGAGGAGCAGGACTACCTCGGCATCCCCGGGCTCCTGGAGCCCGACCAGGTCCAGCTGCTCCTCCAGAAGCGGCAGGCCCGGCAGATCGCGCACAGCCGCAAGAAGCCCGACACCGAGGCAGACCTGCTGGAACTCCCCGCCGAGCGGCGCCCGGTCGTCTCCCACAAGGAGCTCCTCGAACTGCGCAAGCAGCTGAACACCATGGTCGGCGCCTACGTCCACCAGAGCGGCAAGCCGCACGGCGTGATCCACACCGAGCTGCGCCGCGTCTGCGGCGGGCCGCCGAGCGCTGAGGCCACCGCCGGCCAGATCCGCGAGCGGATCAAGAAGGTCCAGGAGTGGGCCACCCGCATGCGGTGACCCCCGCGGCGGCGACCCCGCCCCCGGACATGCGCGAGGCCCGTACGAGCACCGTCG
The DNA here is from genome assembly GCF_014650175.1 of Streptomyces termitum. GTDB lineage: Bacteria > Actinomycetota > Actinomycetes > Streptomycetales > Streptomycetaceae > Streptomyces > Streptomyces termitum. The sequence continues at coordinate 581,716 of NZ_BMUL01000002.1, read as the reverse complement.
TACGGGCCTCCGCCGCACCCCGCGGGGGTCGGGGGGGCGGCACCGGACGCCGGCCCCCACGGACGGCCTTCCGGCACCTCCACGGTAGGCGCACGACAAAGCCGTTCTTGTCAGCCAAAGTCCCGAGGAGGGCCGACGAAAGTCCTGAACCGTCCGCATCCGGTCGCCCGCGCCCGGATTCTGGACGAGGTCTTCCGCTGAGCGGAGCGGGTCGCTACTGTCCCGGCACAAAGCAACCGCCCCGTGGCAGCGCCGCCGCGGAGCGCAGCCGGTGTACCCCTTCCTGCCGGCGGCCTCTGACGTGCGTCGCCGACGGGACCGGCGCCGCGAACCCCGTGAGAGCCCGCCGTCACTCACTTCCGAAGGAGAGGGCGTCGTGACCGCGGAGACCTCCCAGACGCTCGACCGGGGACTGAGAGTCCTCAAACTGCTCGCCGACACCGACCACGGCCTGACCGTCACCGAGTTGTCCAACAAACTCGGCGTCAACCGGACCGTGGTCTACCGTCTGCTCGCCACCCTGGAACAGCACGCCCTCGTCCGCCGCGACCTCGGCGGTCGCGCGCGCGTGGGCCTCGGCGTGCTGCGCCTCGGCCGCCAGGTCCACCCGCTGGTGCGCGAGGCGGCCCTGCCCGCGCTGCGCTCCCTCGCCGAGGACATCGGCGCGACCGCGCACCTCACCCTCGTCGACGGGGCGGAGGCGCTCGCCGTCGCCGTCGTCGAACCGACCTGGACCGACTACCACGTCGCCTACCGGGCCGGGTTCCGGCACCCGCTGGACCGGGGCGCGGCCGGCCGGGCGATCCTCGCGGCCCGCCAGGGCAGCCTGATCGAACCGGGCTTCACCCTCACCCACGGCGAGCTGGAGGCCGGTGCCAGCGGCGCCGCGGCCCCCCTCGTCGGCATCACCGGCATCGAGGGCAGCGTCGGCGTCGTCATGCTCGCGGACGCGGTGCCGGAGCGGGTCGGTCCGCGCGTCGTGGACGCGGCCCGGGAGGTCGCGGACGCGCTGCGCTGAACGCCGCGGGCCGGGCCCGCGATCCTGTCGTCCGGAGGGACGCCCGAGTCGCCACGGGCGTCCCTCCGGCGTTTTCGGATCCTGGATCCAATCTCCTGGATCCAATCTCCGGGATCTTGGATCCAATCTCCGGGATCTTGGATCCAATCTCTGGGATCCTGGATCCAATCTCTGGGATCTTGGATCCAATCTTCTGGATCCGGGATCCCGGATCCGCTAGCGCAGCAGCAGTTCCGCCATCGGCGTCAGACGGTGGCGGACCGCGCGGCCCGCGCGTTCGGTGGTCAGGAGGCCCGCCGCGCGCAGGGCCGACGTGTGGCCCGAGACGGTGGCGGGGGAGACGTCGAGGACGCGGGCGAGGCCGGTGGTGGTACGGGGTTCGGCCAGGGCGCGCAGCAGGGCGGCCCGGGTGGGGCCCAGGACGCCGGCCAGGGCGCCGCCGGGATCGTCGGCGGCTTCCGGTACGAGGGGGAGGCCGGGGCCCGCGGGACAGGCGAGGACGACCTCGCGTCCCGGGAGGTCCTGGACCAGCGGGCCGCCCCGCCAGTGGAAGGTCGGCAGCAGGACCAGGCCCCGGCCCCCGAGCCGTACCTCTCCGGCGGCGCCCGGCACCTCCCACACCCCGTCCCGCAGCCGCGAGCCCGGCACCAGGGCGGTCAGGGCCGCCGCCGGGCCGTCCTGGGCGAGGACGACCGCGTGCCGGGCGAACTCCGCCCGGTGGAGGTCCCGCACCTGTTCCCAGACCGGCGCGAGGACCGCGCCGTGCGCCGCCGCCTGGGCCCGTGCGAGGGTGCGCCAGGCGTCGGCCCGGCCCGCGTGCAGGTCCCGGATCCACGCGGGGGCGAGGCCCCGGCCCGCGTACACCCGCTCCAGTTCGGACCGAACGCGGTCCCGCGGGGTCGCCCGGACCGCCTCGAAGCCCTCCTGCCGGGTCTCGCCGAGGACGTCCAGGAAGGCGGGCGGGGACCCGCCCGGCACCAGGTCCGCCAGCGGTTCCGCCGCCGGGGGCAGGGCCCGCAGCAGCCGCGACCGCCACCGCCCGAACAGCGCGGTCTCGTGCGGGGCGCCCAGCATCAGCAGTGCCGCGTGCAGCTCGGGCAGGGGCGAGGGCCGGGGCGCGTACCGCAGCCGCGTCCAGTCCTCCGCCGCGAAGTGGATCCGCATGACGCCCCCCGCCCTCCCACCGCACCGCCTCCCGGCACCGGCCCACCACCCGCCGAACCCGAATCCGCCGCCGAACCCGAACCCGAACCCGAACCTGAACCCGGGCCCGAGCCCGCCCCCGAACCCGGGCCCGCCCCCGAGCCCAAACCCGCCGCCGAACCCGAACCCCTCCCCCCCACAACGCGACCCTTTCAGGTCTCGCCGAAAGGCTCGGGGTGGACCAGGCGCCAGGGCCAGCATGCACGGCATGAACACGTTCTCCCGCCGCACCCTCGCCAAAGCCGCCCTGCTCGGCACCGTTTCCACGGCCCTCGCCGCTTCCCCGGCCTCGGCCTCGGAGACGGCCCCCGTTCCCCCGGCCCCGGCCGGGGCCCCCGATGGGTTCGTGCCCGTGCTGCCCGCGCCGACCGGGCCGTATCCGGTGGGGACGGTCCGCCGCGCGTTCACCGATCCGTCGCGGACCGATCCGTGGGATCCGGCGCTCGGGCTCCGTCAGGTCGTCGTCGACGTGGTGTACCCGGCCCGCAGCGTGCGGGGTTTCCGCCGGGTGCCCCAGCTCACCCCGGGGGAGGCGCGGGTCTTCGCGGAGCTGGCGTTCCCGGTGCGGGGGCTGCCCGCGGCCGGGGTCGACTGGGGCGGGGCGCTGACCCACGCGCACGCGGGCGCGCCGCCGCTGCCGGGCCGCCGCCCGGTCGTGCTGTACACGCCGGGCGGCGGCGACGCCCGCACCCTCGGCACCGGGCTCGCCGCCGATCTGGCGAGCCACGGCGCGGTCGTCGTCCTCGTCGACCATCCGGGCGAGGCGAGCCAGGTGGAGCTGCCGGACGGTACGGTCCGCGAGACGGTGCTGTACGGGCCGCCGGACCCGGCGACGTTCCGGACCATGGTGGAGACCCGGGTCGCGGACCTGAGGCTCGTCCTGGACCGGCCGGGGGCGCTGCCGCCCGGTCTGGTGCCGGATCCGGCCCGGGTCCTGGCCTGCGGCCACTCGGCGGGCGGCACCGCCGCCGCGCTGCTCGCCGCCCGCGACCCCCGCGTCAGGGCCGTCGCGAATCTGGAGGGGTACCTCGACCTGGAGCCCTGGCCCGGCCGCCGGCCGCTGCTCCTGATGCGTACGGACGGCTTCGAGGGGGCGGAGCGGATCGAGCGCTCCTGGGCGGGGCTGCGGGCCCGGCGCCGTACCCTCCGGGCCGCGAACCACTGGGTCTTCACCGACCACGCGGCCGTCGTGCCGCAGCTGCACGCGGCCGGGCTGGTCACCGGCGCGGTCCGGGACGGGCTCGTCGGCCCCGGCGACGCGGCGGCCACCGCCGCCGCCGTCGGGCGCGGACTGCGGGACTTCCTCGCCGCGCTCCCCACGGGTCCCGCCCGGCGCCCGGGGCCCGCCCAGTAGATTGGACGCGTGCTCTCCCGTCTCTCCCGGATGCCCCGGTCCCGCGTGCTGGCGGCGTGTGCCGTGCCCGTCGTCGCGCTGTTCGCGGTGGCCGGGCTCGCGCCGCTGCCGTTCGCCCTCGCCCAGCCCGGCATCACCGCCGACGTCCTCGGGAAGGACAAGGGGCGGGAGGTCATCACGATCACCGGCGCCCCGGTCCGCCCCACCACCGGCCGGCTGCGGATGACGACCATCCTCGCCACCGGTCCGGGCACGGACGTGGACCTCGCGGACGTGGCCGACGCCTGGTTCCGCACGGACCGGGCGGTGCTCCCGTACGCCAACGTCTACCCGCCGGGGAAGTCGGACGCCGAGATCGAGCAGCGCAACCTGGGCCAGATGAAGGAGTCCCAGGACGACGCGACCCTCGCCGCCCTCGGCTTCCTGAAGAAGGACCCGGAGCAGGTGAAGGTGGAGCTGCACCTCGCCGACGTGGGCGGTCCCAGCGCGGGCCTGATGTTCGCCCTCGGCATCGTCGACAAGCTCGACGGCGACGGTGACGGCGGCGACCTGACCGGCGGCCGGACGATCGCCGGTACGGGCACGATCGCGCCGGACGGGACGGTCGGGGCGGTCGGCGGGGTCGCGCTCAAGACGCAGGCCGCCGCGCGCGACGGGGCGACCGTCTTCCTGGTGCCGAAGGACGAGTGCTCCGACGCGCTGGCCGAGCGGCCGAAGGAGCTGAGGCTGGTGCCCGTCGCCACCCTCAGCGACGCGGTGGGCTCCCTGCGGGCGCTGGAGCAGGGGCGGGCGTCGCAGGTCCCGTCCTGCTAGGCCCCGTCCCGTCCGGAGCGGCGGGGGCGTCCAGGCCGCGCCAGGCGGGGAAGACGGCCGGGGCGAGCGTGACCAGGAAGTAGAGGCCGCCGACGGTCAGCAGGGTCGCGGTCAGCCCGGCCCGCTCGACGAGCAGGCCCGTGACCAGGCCGCCCAGCGGGGTCGCCATCAGGACTCCGGCGGTGCTCGCGCCGGCGACCCGGCTGCGCAGCTCCTCGGGCACCCGCTCGTACATCACCGTCGTCAGGATCGGGTTGAGCACCCCGGCGCCGAGGCCCGAGACCACGGCCGTCAGCAGGAGCGGGGCCGCCGTCCCGGTCGCCGCCGCCACGAGGAACATCGGCGCCCCGGTGACGAGGAACCCGGCGGTGAAGACGCCCCGGCGCGGGAAGCGGTGGCCGACCGCCCCGTAGAGCAGCGCCCCGCCCAGCGCGCAGCCGGCGAAGACGGCGACCAGCAGGCCCTGGGCGGCCGGGCCGCCCAGGTGCTCCCGGGCGTGCAGCGGCAGCAGCACCGAACTCCAGCTCAGCGACAGGCCGTTGGTGAGCATGACCATCAGCATGATGCCGAGCATCAGCCGGTCCCGGAACAGGTAGGCGTATCCCTCGCGCAGGTCGGCGCGGTAGCGCGCGGCGGAGAGCGGCGGGCCGTCGCGGTGCGGCTCGGCGGTGGCGATCCCGCGCAGCCCGGCGGTGACGAGCGCGGCGGAGACGGCGAAGGTGGCGGCGTCGACGTAGAGCACGGTGTCGGCGCCGACCAGTGCGACGAGGACGCCGCCGAAGGCCGCGCCGCCCATCCGGGCCCCGCGCGAGACCGCGTCGTACAGGCTCGCGGCCCGGGTCAGCGAGGTCCCGGCCCGCGCGGCGAGGTCCGGCACGAGGACGTGCCGGGCGGTCTCGCCGGGGGCGTGGAAGAGGCCGTTGACCGCCATCAGCGCGCAGAGCAGCCCGTACGAGAGCAGCCCGGCGTGGTGCAGCAGCGGGATCGCGGCGAGGGCGAGCCCGCAGACCAGGTCGGAGGCGATGCTGACCCGGCGGCGGCCGATCCGGTCGACGACGGGGCCGCCCGCGATGGCGGAGAGGACGACCGGCAGGGCGGCGCAGAAGGCGACGAAGCCGGCCTTGCCGGGCGATCCGGTGGTCTCCAGGGCGAACCAGGGAACGCCGATCAGGGTGAGCGAATTGCCCGCTATGGAGACGGCGTTGGCGGTCAGGACGGTGAACAGGGGCTTCTTGTCGGCCCCCGCCGTGCCTTCTTCCGCGATGGTCTTTCCCCCTGCCGCGCCTTCCCCCGCGACGGTCTTTCCCCCCGGGGCGTTCACGCGGCGAGGGCGACCGCGAGGTCGGTCGGGCCGGACAGGCGGGTTCCCCAGACGACGAGCCGCCGTCCGACCCGCTCCCGGAGCGGGGCCGTCCGCACCCGTGCGGCGGCCTTCCGGTGGGCTTCGGCGGCGGTCGTCCGGTGCAGCAGGAGGTGGATGTCGGGGTGCATGGTCTCGTGGTCCCTTCCGTGGAGGTGGCGGCGGTACGGGCGCGGGCCTCCGCGCGGCGGAGGCGCGGGCTCAGTCCTCGTGCTGGGGGAACGTGTGCAGGTGGAGCCGTACGCGCGCGGCGTCCGGAGCCCCGGCCTCGGGCACGTTCCGGTACTCGTCGATCAGCGCGTGCATCCGCTCGCCGAGCTCGCGCACGGCGGACGGCGGCAGCCGCAGGGTGAAGTCGCTCATGTCCGAGGCGCCGACCCAGGCGGGCCATTCGTGGCGGGTGGCGATCCAGGTCGCCAGCTCCTGGGTGTGGTGGGAGGCGTTCTCGTGCAGGAGGAGGTCGGCGGCGCCGCGCACCTCGGGGTCGGAGTTCCGGTCCAGCGACTCGTCCCAGCGCACGCCCTGCTGGGCGGCCCGCCACCAGCGCTCGCGCCCCTTGCCGAGGCTCGGGTCGTCCTCGACGAAGCCGTGCGCGGCGAGCTGGCGCAGGTGGTAGCTGGTGGCGCCGCTGGACTCGCCGAGGCGTTCGGCGAGCCCGGAGGCGGTGGCCGGCCCGTAGTGGCGCAGGGCGCGGAGGAGCCGCATGCGGAGGGGGTGGGCGAGACCGCGCAGGGAGCGCGGGTCGAGCACCCGGGTGTCGTGCTTCGGGGTGGCCTTCGCGGCCTTCTCGGGCTCGGGCATGCTCCGAGAGTAGGTGTGCAAAGAAGACGTTGCAAGGGTTTCTTTGCAACGTCTTCTTTGCACACCTGCCGGGCGCCCCGCCGGTCCGGCGACGGCTACAACGGCTCCCCGCTCGCCGCCTGTTCGACCAGCGGGATGATCCGCAGCGGCACCGCGTTCTCCATCACGATCGCCGTCGACGCCCGCACGATCCCCTCGAACGCCACCACCTTGTCGATCACCCGCTGGAGGTCCGCGTTCGACCGCGCCACCAGCCGGCACAGCATGTCGCCGTGGCCCGTGGTGGTGTGCAGCTCCAGCACCTCCGGCACGGTCGCCAGGTGCTCCCGCACGTCCGCGCCCTGCCCCTGCTTGATCTCCAGCGTCGCGAACGCCGTCACCGGATAGCCCAGCGCCGCCGGGTCCACCTGCGGCCCGAACCCCCGGATCACCCCGCTCGCCTGGAGCCGGTCGAGCCGCGCCTGCACGGTGCCCCGGGCCACCCCCAGCCGCCGGGACGCCTCCAGGACCCCTATCCGCGGCTCGCGCGCGAGGAGCACGATCAGGCGCCCGTCCAAATGATCGATCGCCACGGCGGCCTCCCAATGGTCACGATGTACAAGTCGTCCGCACATACTCGACCGTCGCTGTACACATTGACCAGAGGATCTGCAAACTATTGCGCACCTTGCAGGGCGGCGGGACGCTGTTCCCATGACTGAGACCATCGATCACACCCCCTCCACGGCGCGGCAGGCCGATCCCTTCCCCGTGAAGGGAATGGACGCGGTCGTCTTCGCCGTCGGCAACGCCAAGCAGGCCGCCCACTACTACTCCACGGCCTTCGGCATGAAGCTCGTCGCCTACTCCGGACCGGAGAACGGCAGCCGCGAGACCGCCAGTTACGTGCTCACCAACGGCGCCGCCCGCTTCGTGCTCACCTCCGTCATCAAGGCCTCCACCGACCACGGCCGCTTCCTCGCCGAGCACGTCGCCGAGCACGGCGACGGCGTCGTCGACCTGGCCATCGAGGTCCCGGACGCCCGCGCCGCGTACGCCTACGCCGTCGAGCACGGCGCCACCGGCATCGCGGAGCCCTACGAGGTGAAGGACGAGAACGGCACCGTCGTCCTCGCCGCCATCGCCACCTACGGCAAGACCCGCCACACCCTCGTCGAGCGCTCCGGCTACGACGGCCCGTACCTGCCCGGCTACGTCGCCGCCTCCCCGATCGTCGAGCCCCCGGCCAAGCGCACCTTCCAGGCCATCGACCACTGCGTCGGCAACGTCGAGCTCGGCAAGATGAACGAGTGGGTCGGCTTCTACAACAAGGTCATGGGCTTCACGAACATGAAGGAGTTCGTGGGCGACGACATCGCCACCGAGTACTCCGCCCTCATGTCGAAGGTCGTCGCGGACGGCACCCTCAAGGTGAAGTTCCCGATCAACGAGCCCGCGATCGCGAAGAAGAAGTCGCAGATCGACGAGTACCTGGAGTTCTACGGCGGCGCCGGCGTCCAGCACATCGCCCTCGCCACCAACGACATCGTCGCCTCCGTGCGCGCGATGCGCGCCGCGGGCGTCCAGTTCCTCGACACCCCCGACTCGTACTACGACACCCTCGGCGAGTGGGCCGGCGAGACCCGCGTGCCCGTCGAGATCCTCCGTGAGCTGAAGATCCTCGTCGACCGCGACGAGGACGGCTACCTGCTCCAGATCTTCACCAAGCCGGTGCAGGACCGCCCGACCGTCTTCTTCGAGATGATCGAGCGCCACGGCTCCATGGGCTTCGGCAAGGGCAACTTCAAGGCCCTCTTCGAGGCCATCGAGCGCGAGCAGGAGAAGCGCGGCAACCTGTAGCCGCACCCGCGCGAAGACCGGCGCGCGCGTCCGGGGCGGGGCACGGGGCCCGTCCCGGACGCGCGCGCTCACGTCCGCTTCCCCGCCCCGGACCCGCGTGCGGACGACCGCTCCGGCGGTACGTCCCCGGGCAGCGCGTCCTTCGGCAGCGCGTCGGCCGTCACCGCCGGTTCGCCCAGCGCCTCCAGCGCCTCCCGCGCGCGCGGCGCGTGCAGCGGCGAGAAGGACGGATGGATCCGCAGCGCCTCGGCCAGGTGCCGGCGCGCCGGACCCGTCCGGCCCAGCGCCCGCTCCACCTCACCCAGGTGGTACGTGAACGGGGCACTGCGCGGCCCCTCCTCGACGGCCCGCCGCGCATACCCCAGCGCCTCCCGGGACGCCCCCGACCGGTGCAGCGCCCAGCCCAGCGCGTCCGCCACCGCCACCGAGCGGCGGCCCCGCTCCCACGCGGCCCGCAGCCGCGCCACCGCCACCGCCGGATCACCGTGGTCCGCCTCCAGCAGCCCCCGCGCCACCTCGTCCGCCGGCGAGGCCCAACTCCCCGCCCGCAGCCGCCCGTACGCCGCCCGCGCGTCCCCGTCCAGGCCCAGCGACTCGGCCAGCTCCCCGGACTCCAGGACGTACTCCGGCAGCGGCTGCCGGGCCAGCGCCGCCCGCCACTGTGCCGCCGCCTCGCCGGTCCGGCCCAGGGCGGCCAGCGCCCGCGCCCGGCCCGCCAGCGCGGGCCCGTGCTCCGGTACGAGCCGCAGCGCCGCCCCGTACCGCTCCAGCGCCTCGGCCGGCTCGCCCCGCTCCCACGCGAACCGCCCCAGCCGGGCGTACGCCGCCGCCCCCTCCGCGTCCGTGGCCGCCAGCGCCGCCGCGTCCAGCGCCGTCGCGTCCGCGTCCTCCCGCCAGCCCCGGTCCCGGTACACCTGCGCCGCCCGGCCCCGCACCACCGCCCCGCCGCGCAGCTCCTCCAGCGACTCCATCGCCTTCCGGGCCGCCGGATACTCCCCGAGCCCGTCATAGGCGTCGATGAGGAGCGGGTACGCCGCCCAGCGCTTGGGATCGGCCTTCCTGACCCCTTCGCCCCACGCCTTCGCGGCCTTCCAGTCGCCGCGCGCCCCCGCCAGCGCCCCGAGCCCCAGCCGGGCGTCCAGGTTCCCCCGGTCCGCCGGGAGCACGGCCAGCGACCGGTCCAGCGCCGCCCCGGCCCGCGCGAGATCCGGTACGGCCCCGGTCCGCACCGCCCGCTCCGTGTAGGCCGCGCCCAGCTCCGCCCACGCGGGCGCGTCGTCCGGATGCCCGCGCAGCCACGCCTCCCGGTCCCCGATCAGCGCGACCAGGTCCGGCAGCGCCGCCGGAGCCCCCGCGCGCGCCGCGGCCGCCGCCCGCTCCACCGGCCCCGGCGGCCGGTCCCGGCCGTCCCCGCCCACCAGCCCCGGCAGCCACACCAGCGCCCCCGCCGCGAGCACCGCCCCGACCCCGGTCCCCAGCACCGCCCGCGACCACTTCCGGCTCCTCATGGGCCTCACTGTGGGCCCGGCCCCGCCGGTACGAAGACCGCACCGGCCACCGGTCGCGGCGGGTTCACACCGATGGCCCCGGCTGCCAGGCTGGGGGCATGGATGATCTCCGGACGCTCCACGAGGCCCTGCGGGCCGGGCTCCCCGCCGACGCCGTCCTCACCGACCCGGACGTGACGGCCTCCTACGCCCACGACATGGCGGGCTTCTGCACGGCCGGCACCCCCGCGGCCGTCGTGCTCCCGCGCACCGTCGAGCAGGTGCGGCACGTCATGCGGACCGCGACGGAACTCCGCGTCCCGGTCGTGCCGCAGGGCGCCCGCACCGGACTGTCCGGGGGCGCCAACGCCTCCGAGGGCTGCGTCGTGCTCTCCCTCGTCAAGATGGACCGCATCCTGGAGATCGACCCGGTCGACCGGATCGCCGTCGTCGAACCGGGCGTCGTGAACGCCGTCCTCTCCCGTGCCGTCGCCGAACACGGCCTGTACTACCCGCCGGACCCCTCCAGCTGGGAGTCGTGCACCATCGGCGGGAACATCGGCACCGCCTCCGGCGGCCTGTGCTGCGTCAAGTACGGCGTCACCGCCGAGTACGTCCTCGGCCTCGACGTCGTCCTCGCCGACGGCCGCCTCCTCACCACCGGCCGCCGCACCGCCAAGGGCGTCGCCGGATACGACCTCACCCGCCTCTTCGTCGGCTCCGAGGGCAGCCTCGGCATCGTCGTGAAGGCCGTCCTCGCGCTCAAGCCGCAGCCGCCCGCGCAGCTCGTCCTCGCCGCCGAGTTCCCCTCCACGGACGCCGCCTGCGCCGCCGTCTGCGCCGTCATGGCGGGCGGCCACACGCCCTCGCTCCTCGAACTCATGGACCGCACCACCGTCCGGGCCGTCAACCGGCTGGCCCGGATGGGCCTCCCGGAGACCACCGAGGCGCTCCTGCTGTGCGCCTTCGACACCCCCGACCCGGCCGCCGACCTCGCCGCCGTGGGGGAGCTGTGCCGGGCCGCCGGAGCCACCGAGGTGGTGCCCGCCGCCGACGCCGCCGAGTCCGAACTCCTCCTCCAGGCCCGCCGCCTCGCCCTCACCGCCCTGGAGACCGTCAAACCGGCCACGATGATCGACGACGTGTGCGTGCCCCGCACCCGGCTCGCCGAGATGCTCGCCGGGACCGCCGCCGTCGCGGAGAAGTACGGCCTGACCATCGGCGTCTGCGCGCACGCGGGCGACGGCAACACCCACCCCGTCGTCTGCTTCGACCCCGCCGACGAGGACGAGTCCCGGCGCGCCCGCGCCTCCTTCGACGAGATCATGGCGCTCGGCCTCTCCCTCGGCGGCACCATCACCGGCGAGCACGGCGTCGGCGTCCTGAAGAAGGAGTGGCTGGCCCGGGAGCTCGGCCCGGTCGGCCTGGAGGTGCAGCGCGGCGTCAAGGCGGTCTTCGACCCGCTGGGCCTGCTCAACCCCGGCAAGCTGTTCTGACCCGCCGTCCGTCCGTACGGACCCGTGCCGCGCGGACTCACAGTTCGCCGTCCTGCGACTCGTCCGACGGCCACGGGTCGCGCAGCCACAGGTCGTCGCGGACCGAGGTGGTGGCGAGGAGTTCGGCCAGCCCGTCGTCGATGCCGAGCCGCTCGGACTCGGTGCCCGGCGGGACGGTCCGCAGGGTCCGCTCCAGCCAGGCGGACACCTGCGCCGACGGGGCCTCCAGGAGCGCGTCGCCGTCGGGGGAGGAGAGCGCCATCAGGATCACGCTGCGGCTGTCCACCTTCGTCGGCCAGATCCGCACGTCCCCGTGGCCGCACGGCCGGAAGACGCCCTCGACGAGGAGCTCGCGGGCGAAGGTCCAGTTGACCGGGTGCTCCGAGCCGATGTGGAAGGTGATGTGCACGGCGTACGGGTCGTCGGTCCGGTAGGCGAGCCGGGCCGGGACCGGGACCGCGCGCTCGGGGGAGAGCACCAGCTTCAGTTCCAGCTCGCGCTCGACGGTGGTGTGCTCGGTGTTCCGCATGGTCCTGATGCCTCTCGTCCGCGGGCCCCGTGCGGGCCTTCACCTGGAGAGAGCGCGGTCCCGCCGGTTCATTACGCGACTTCGGGAAAGTTTTTCGCGGAAATTTCCGGGGGAGGCTCAGGAGGCCCCGACCGCCCCGGATCCGGGGGCCCGAACCTCACCCGGAGTGACGGATTGTGGCCCCTGTCGCCCGAAGGCGGCCTTTCTCGCGGTCTCTTTCCGCCCTCGGGGGCGTTCTTCGTTACTGTGCCTCCTTGGGCGCGGCACACCGGGCGCGGAGCCGCGCGGAACCAGAGCGTTGTGACTGAACGGAGTCGGGGCAGTGGCTACTCCTCCCGGAGGCGGCGGCGAGGTACCTCAGGCGGGGTACTACCCGGACCCGTCGATCCCCGGATACATCCGGTTCTGGAACGGCGGCGCGTGGGTGCCCGGCACCAGCCGGCCCGCCCCCAAGGAGGACGAGGCCGCGCCGGCCCCGCCCGCCTCCGCCCACCCGGCCGGCCCGGTCCTCGCCCCGAGCCCCGCCCCGAACCCGAGCCCGGCCCCGCACCCCGCCCCCGAACCCGCCGCCCCGGCCGTCGCTCCGGCCCCCGCTCCGGCCGTCGAGGAGACCGGCCCGGTCTTCCTCGACGCGTACGACGGACACGGCGGACATGACGCGTACGACGGGTACGACGCCGGGTCCCCGGCCCCCGAACCCGCCTCCGCCCGGCAGGCGGCCCCCGCCGACGCCCCCCGGGCCGCCTGGAGCGACCCCCGCGACCCGGCCCCCGCGCAGCAGCGGCCCGCCCCCGCCCCCGCGCCCGTCGTGCCCGACCCGCGCGGCCCGGTCGCCTGGCCCACCGCCCCCGCCCAGTCCCAGGCCCAGGCCCCCGCCCAGACCCCGGTCCCGGCGCCCGCCCAGGCCCAGGCTCCCGCGCCCGCCCAGGCCCAGGCCCCCGCCCAGGCCCCCGCCGCCGAGCCCCGGGGCCTCGGCAGTCCGGCCCGGCTCGGCGGCATGCCGGTGACCCCGGCCCCCGTGCCGCAGCAGCACGCCCCGGCCCCCGCGCCCGCTCCCGCACAGCCCCGGCCCGCGCCCGTACCACCGCACCCCCGGCCCGCGCCCGTACAAGCACAGCCGCAGCCCGCCCCCGTACAGGCACAGCCGCAGCCCGCGCCCGGGGCGCCGTCGTGGGCGCAGCCCGCCGGGCCGGAGCAGGGGCAGCCGGTCGTGCCGTGGAAGCCGCCGGTCGAGGACCCCTTCCTCAAGGCCGCCCGCGAGCAGGCGTCCGCCGCCCCGGCCGGGCTCGGCCGCCGGCTCCTCGCCCGGGTGGTCGACACCGTCCTCCTCGGCGCGCTGACGGCCGCCGCCGCCTTCCCCTTCGCGACCGCCGCCCTGGACCACATCGACGCCAAGATCGAGGCCGCCAAGCGGTCCGGCGTCACCGTCCAGGTGTGGCTGGTGGACGGCACCACCTCGGTGCAGTTCGGCATCGCGCTCGGCCTGATGCTGGTCCTCGGCGTGCTGTACGAGGCGCTGCCCACCGCCCGGTGGGGCCGGACGGCCGGCAAGAAGCTGTGCGGGATCCAGGTGCGGGACATCGAGGCGCACGAGCCGCCCTCCTTCGGCCGCTCGCTGCGCCGCTGGTTCCTCCACACCCTCCTGGGCCTGCTCCTGATCGGCGTCCTGAACGCGCTCTGGTGCGTCTTCGACCGCCCGTGGCGCCAGTGCTGGCACGACAAGGCGGCCGGCACCTTCGTGGCCCGCGCCTGACGCCCGCCGCCCGTCGGGGGACCGGCTCCCCCGAACGGGCGCCCAGCCGTTGCGGGGCCCCGGTGCCCGGGATGCGATGCCCCCATGAGCACCGACCAGCCGCCGCCCGGCCCGCCCCCCGACGACGATCCGTTCGCCAAGAGGCCGCAGGACCCCCCGCCGGCCGGTCCGCCGCCGTCCGGCCCGCCGCCGGGAGGGGGGAACCCGTACGGCTCCTACCCGCCGCCCCCGCCCCCGCCGGGCAACCCCTACGGGGGCGGCGCGCCCGGCGGCCCCCACGGCGGGGACCCGTACGGAGGACCCGGCGGGGGCTACGGCGGCGCCGACCCGCTCTCCGGGATGCCGCCGCTGGCCGAGCCCGGGCGCCGCATCCTGGCCCGGCTCATCGACTGGGTGATCATCGCGGTGCCGCTCGCCCTCATCGGCATCCCCTTCGACATCTACGACCGGGTGTCGAAGGACGGCACGGACTTCCAGGACGCGATCACCGGCGGCGGGCAGCTGGCCTTCCAGCTCATCTCGATCGTCGCCTACGTCGCGTACGACACCGTGCTCACCGCGCAGCACGGGCAGACCCTCGGGAAGCGGCTGATGAAGCTGCGGGTGGCGATGCTCAACGACGGCTCCACGCCGCCCATGAGCCAGTCCCTGCTGCGTGCGGTCGTGCTCTGGCTGCCCGCGCTGATCTGCTGCGCCTGCCTGTGGCCGCTGCTGCTGCTCATCCTCATCCTGGTCGACAAGCCCTACCGGCAGGGCCTGCACGACAAGGCCGCGAAGACGGTCGTCGTCACCGCCCCGCACTGACCGGGCCCGGCACCTCCGCCGGCGCGGAGGTGCCTGCGGGGGCGCCGGACGGGGCGTCCGGGAGGGAGGTGACGGAGGTGGTGTCCGGGGTCTTGACGCGGCGGGTGCCCGGCGGCATCGTCACCGCCACGACGGTGCCGAGCACGAGGCCCGTGAGGCAGGCCAGGACGATGCCGGGGGGCCCGGTGGCTCCGGTCAGCAGCAGGAGCGCGGCGGTCGCGAGGACCACGACGGCCGAACCGTAGGCGTACTGCGCTGCGTTCGGACGCTGCATGACGGATACCGCCCCTCCGGGACTCCGGGCCGACTCTACGACGCTCGATGCCCCGGCGGAACGACGGGTAAGCGTGACCTGACCCATGGTGCCGGAGCACGGGGGGCGCACGGGTGGCGCGGGGGAGCACGGCCGGCCGCGGAGCCGGTCCGTCCGGGGGTGAGGAACCGCCCCGCACCGTAACTTTCCCAAGCTTTACCCGACTTGACCGTCCGATTACCGGATATCGACACCCGCATAGTGCACTTGGTATGTCCAAGTCAAGATCTGTCTTTTCTCCTCTCTCTCCGGTCGAATGTCGTCACTTGTGACGCGCGACCGCGCCGGACGGACACCCCACCTCCTCGTCCGAGCACGCGGACGCGGGGGAGGAACGACATCAAGTGACCAACAGACGACGGGCGATTCGGGCGTCCGCAGTCGTCGTGGCGCTCGCGGCCACCGCCGCCACCGCCTCGACCTTCAGCACCGCTTGGGCCAACGAGAACGGCCGGATCGCCGCGGCGGACGTCCGCCACGACCCCGCGCCGGGCAACGACGCCCAGAAGACCAAGGTCGACCACGACCTCGACGGCCCCTTCAGCAAGCAGCAGGCGCAGCAGCGCAAGGCCGCCCTGGAGCAGGTCCTCAAGGGCGACGCCAAGGTCGAGAAGCGCGGCGGCTCGCAGGTCGTCAAGCTCGGCGCGAAGAAGTACGTCGAGCTCGGCCGCGAGAAGACCGACAAGATCTTCACGATCCTCGTCGAGTTCGGCGACCAGGTGGACAACACCACCCTGGTCGACCGCAAGGACGACGACACCACCGACCTCAAGCCGAAGTACGGTGGCACGCCCGGCCCGCTGCACAACGCGATAGCGAAGCCGAACCGCAAGGTCGACAACTCGACCGCGTGGCAGGCCGACTACAACCAGAAGCACTTCCAGGACCTGTACTTCGGTACCGGCAAGGATGCCAAGGGCCGGCAGAAGCAGTCGCTGAAGACCTACTACGAGCGCACCTCGTCCGGCCGCTACTCGGTCGACGGCGCCGTCTCGGACTGGGTGAAGGTCCCGTACAACGAGGCCCGCTACGGCTCGAACTACTGCGGCCAGAGCAACTGCTCCAACGTCTGGGACACGGTCCGCGACGGCGTCAACGCCTGGGTCGCCGACCAGAAGGCCAAGGGCCGCACCGACGCCCAGATCAAGGCCGACCTGGCGACCTACGACCAGTGGGACCGCTACGACTTCGACGGCGACGGCAACTTCAACGAGCCCGACGGGTACATCGACCACTTCCAGATCGTCCACGCGGGCGAGGACGAGTCGGCCGGCGGCGGCGTGCAGGGCCCCGACGCCCTGTGGGCGCACCGCTGGTACGCCTACGGCACCGACGCGGGCAAGTCCGGCCCGGCCGGCAACAAGGCCGGCGGCACCCCGATCGGCGACACCGGCATCTGGGTCGGCGACTACACGATGCAGCCCGAGAACGGCGGCCTCGGCGTCTTCGCCCACGAGTACGGCCACGACCTCGGCCTGCCGGACCTGTACGACACCGCGGGCGGCGAGAACTCCACGGGCTTCTGGACGCTGATGTCGTCCGGTTCCTGGCTCGGCAAGGGCAAGGACGCCATCGGCGACCTGCCCGGCGACATGAACGCCTGGGACAAGCTCCAGCTCGGCTGGCTCAACTACACCAAGGTGAGCAACGAGTCCCGCAAGTGGAACTCCACCCACAAGCTGGGCGTCGCCGAGTACAACACCAAGAACCCGCAGGCGCTCGTCGTCGAGCTGCCGAAGAAGGCCGTCACCACCGACATCGTCGCGCCCGCCGAGGGCACCACCCAGTGGTGGAGCGGCATGGGCGACGACCTCAAGAACACCCTCACCCGCTCCGTCGACCTGACGGGCAAGTCGGCCGCCTCCCTGGAGCTCAAGGGCTGGTACGACATCGAGGCCGAGTACGACTACCTCTACACCGAGGTGTCGACGGACGGCGGCGCCAACTGGACCGCCGTGGACGGCACCGCCGACGGCGTGGCCCTCCCGCGCGACGCGGCCGGCTCCCCGGCGCTGACCGACGTCTCCGGCGCCCACAAGAAGCTCGTCTACGACCTCTCGGCCTACGCGGGCAAGAAGGTCGACCTCCGCTTCCGCTACCAGACGGACGGCGGCGCGGGCGGCAAGGGCTTCACCGCCGACGCGATCACGCTGACCGCCGACGGCGCCACCGTCTTCGCGGACGGCGCGGAGAACGGTGACAACGGCTGGACCGCCAAGGGCTTCTCGCGGGTCGGCAAGGGCTTCAGCAACGAGTACGAGCAGTACTACATCGCCGAGAACCGCCAGTACGTGTCGTACGACGAGACCCTCAAGGTCGGCCCGTACAACTTCGGCTTCACCGGCGACCGGGCCAACTGGGTCGAGCACTACCCGTACCAGAACGGTCTGCTCATCTGGAAGTGGGACCTGTCCCAGAAGGACAACAACACCTCCGTCCACCCGGGCCAGGGCCTGGTCCTGCCGGTCGACGCCCACCCGGCGCAGCTGCGGTGGAAGGACGGCACCCTGATGCGCAACCGCGTCCAGGCGTACGACTCCACCTTCAGCACCTACCGGACCGACGCCCTCCAGCTCCACAAGGGTGACGTCGCCACGTTCGTCCCGTCGCTGCGGGGCAACCCGGTCTTCGACGACCGGAAGAACACCTACTGGACCGAGGAGAACCCGCGGGCCGGTGTCAAGATTACTGACACCAACACGAAGATCCAGATCGTCAAGGAGCCGAAGAGCGGCGACACGATCACGGTCCGCGTGGGTCCTTCGAAGCGGTAAAGCAGTGAAGTAGCAGGTCAAAGCATGATCGGCCGTCGCCCCCTAGCGGGCGGCGGCCGATCGTGTTTAGGTGCCTCTGACCAGTTCCTTATTGACAGTCCACTCACGGGGGAGCGTTTTCGCATGTCTGGTGGAGGATTCTGCAAGTTGCCGGGAGGCAGTGTGGTGGTCGCGATAGGGCTGCCCAGCCCGGCCGGGGACGGCGCCACCGTGCGCTTCCTCGTCCACGCGGCCAACCGGGCCCGCGCCCTGACCAGGCTGCGGAACCTCGGTCTGCGCGCGGTCTACCTGCGGGGGAACGCGGAGCCGCCCACCCCGGACGAGATCACGGCCGTCCTGCACCATCCCGACGGGCTGCTGTGGCGGTCCACCCCGGGGGCCGCGCAGGAGCTGTGGCGCTCCGCGCGCGCCCTGCCGAAGGCACCGGCGGCCTGACCGCCCCGGGGGAGGGGCCTCAGGCGACCACGGGGGTGCCCGTGAGCTCCACGCCGGCCTCGCGGAGCTCCGAGAGGGCCCGCTCGGTGGTCGCGGCGGCCACGCCCGCCGTCAGGTCCAGCAGGACCCGGGTGCGGAAGCCCTCGCGGGCCGCGTCCAGGGCGGTGGCCCGCACGCAGTGGTCGGTGGCGATGCCGACCACGTCCACCTCCGTCACGTCCCGCTCGCGCAGCCAGCCGGCCAGCGTCGCGCCGTTCTCGTCGCGGCCCTCGAAGCCGCTGTACGCGGCGGCGTACGCGCCCTTGTCGAAGACGGCCTGCACCGCGCCGCCGGCGACGGCGGGGGCGAAGTTCGGGTGGAAGCCGACGCCCTCGGTGCCGGCCACGCAGTGCCGGGGCCAGGAGGAGGTGTAGTCGGGCGCCTCGCCCTCGGGGGCGAAGTGGGCGCCGGGGTCCACATGGTGGTCGCGGGTGGCGACGACGTGCCGGTAGGCGGCGCCGGCGGCCTCGCCGACCAGCTCGGTGATGGCGGCGGCGACGTCGGCGCCCCCGGTCACCGCGAGGCTGCCGCCCTCGCAGAAGTCGTTCTGTACGTCCACGACGATCAGTGCGCGGTGCATGGCGGGTGTCCTCGGGGGTCGGGGGGCGGAAGGGGTGGGACCGAGCCTAGGGACTTCCCCTCCCGCGCGGGAGGGGGCGCCCCCGTGGGCCCGGTCCGCCGGGGTCAGGCGTACTCGGTGGGCAGCACGGGCTCGCCGCGCGAGAGCTGGGTCGCCGAGACGGGCAGTGCGGCGCGGGCCGCGATGTGCCGGGCGCGGGCGGCCTCCAGGGGCTCCCGGGCGACCACCTCGCCGCCCTTGACCAGCTCGACGAGGAGCTGGTCGGCGGCGAGCGCGTCGGGCACCGGTCCGGTGCCGACGACCTCGGCCTCGGCGACGCCCTGGGCGTCGCGGCGGCGGGCCGCCCACTTGCGGCCGCCGACGGACGCCTTGCCGCCGAGCGACTTCTTCGCCACCGGGACGAGCGGGGCCTTCGGGTCGGCGGAGGCGGCGCGGGCGACCAGCTTGTAGACCATGGAGCAGGTGGGGTGGCCGCTGCCGGTGACGAGCTGGGTGCCGACGCCGTACGCGTCGACCGGCGCGGCGGCCAGCGAGGCGATGGCGTACTCGTCGAGGTCGGAGGTGACCACGATCTTCGTGTCGCGGGCGCCGAGCTCGTCGAGCTGGGCGCGGACGCGGTGGGCGACGAGGAGCAGGTCGCCGGAGTCGATGCGGACGGCGCCGAGCTCGGGCCCGGCGATCTCGACGGCGGCGCGGACCGCCTCGGCGACGTCGTAGGTGTCGACGAGGAGGGTGGTGCCGCGGCCGAGGCTGTCGATCTGGGCGCGGAAGGCGTCCCGCTCGGTGTCGTGCAGCAGGGTGAAGGCGTGGGCGGAGGTGCCGACGGTCGGGATGCCGTAGCGGAAGCCGGCGGCGAGGTCGGAGGTGGAGTCGAAGCCGCCGACGTAGGCGGCGCGGGAGGCGGCGACGGCGGCCAGCTCGTGGGTGCGGCGGGCACCCATCTCGATCAGGCCGCGTCCGCCGGCGGCGGCGGACATGCGGGAGGCGGCGGCGGCGATGGCCGAGTCGTGGTTGAGGATGGAGAGGATCACCGTCTCCAGCAGGACGCACTCCGCGAAGGAGCCCTCGACGCGCAGGACGGGGGAGCCGGGGAAGTACACCTCCCCCTCGGGGTAGCCCCAGATGTCGCCGGAGAAGCGGTAGCCCGCCAGCCAGTCCAGGGTGGGGCCGTCGACGATGTCCCGCTCGCGCAGGAAGCCGAGGACGGCGGGGTCGAAGCGGAAGTTCTCGACGGCGTCCAGGACCCGGCCGACGCCCGCGAGGGCGCCGTACCGCCGGCCCTCCGGCAGCCTCCGGGTGAAGACCTCGAAGACGGAGCGCCGGTCGGCGGTGCCGGCCCGGAGGGCCGCCTGGAGCATGGTCAGCTCGTACTGGTCGGTGAAGAGGGCGGTCGACGGCACGTCCACCGGGAGTCCAAGGTCCGCAGCGTTCATGGGGACGATGCTAGCGCACTATTCGTCACTCTGACGAATAGTGGTGCCGGAAGGTGGTCCGTTTGTGCGACAGGGGGGCCCGGGTGGCAGCATGGGACAAGTGAGCATCGCGCCTATCGAGATCGAACGGACCGAGTCGGCCGAGGAGGTCTCCGCGGTCGTCGAGCCCGACGTCCCCTGGGTCACCCTCGTGCACAACGACCCGGTGAACCTGATGAGCTATGTCAGCTACGTCTTCCAGGCGTATTTCGGCTACTCCAAGGACAAGGCGCACAAACTGATGCTCGACGTGCACAACAAGGGCCGCGCGGTCGTCTCCAGCGGCACCCGCGAGGAGATGGAACGGGACGTGCAGGCGATGCACGGCTACGGACTGTGGGCCACCCTCACCCAGGACCGCGGCTGATGTCCGGCCACTTCGAACCGGTCCCCGGCGGCGGCGCCGCCGTGGACCTCGACGGCGTCGAGGTCTCCATCCTGCGCTCCCTCTCCGTCCAGCTCCTGGAGCTGATCGGCCCCGGCGACGAGCCGGACCCGGACGCCGACCCGCTCGCCGCCCTCTTCGCCGAGGGCCCCAGCGAGCCGCCCTCCGACCCGGCCCTGCGCCGCCTCTTCCCCGACGCGTACGGGGACGACACCGAGGAACTGCGCTCCGCCGCGGCCGACTTCCGCCGCTTCACCGAGAACGACCTGCGCGCCCGCAAGCGCGAGGACGCCCTCACCGTGGTCCGCGCCCTGGACGGGCTCGCGGCCGGCGACCCCGAGGAGACGGCGCTCCTGAAGCTGACCCCGGACGAGTCCCGGGCCTGGCTGGGCACCCTCAACGACCTGCGGCTGACCATCGCCACCCGGCTGGAGATCACCGAGGACGAGGAGAGCGAGCGGCTCTACCGGCTGCCGGACTCCGACCCCCGCAAGCCCATGGTGATGGCCTACCTGTGGCTGGGCGCGCTCCAGGAGTCGCTCGTGGAGACCCTGCTGCCCTGAGGCGTACGGGCCGGCGGGGCGG
Organism: Streptomyces termitum; assembly: GCF_014650175.1. GTDB lineage: Bacteria > Actinomycetota > Actinomycetes > Streptomycetales > Streptomycetaceae > Streptomyces > Streptomyces termitum. The sequence goes on along the minus strand of NZ_BMUL01000002.1, from coordinate 560,676 downwards.
GGTGCCGCCCCACCCCGCCGTTCGCTCAGCGGACGCTCAAATCCGCATAACGAATACGTTATCCAAGCGTCGTGTTCTGTCGTCTTGGATCCTTTTCATGCCTATTTTCCTGTGACTCAGCTCACGCCGATTCCCCCTGATCATGGGCCACCCCGTGATAAATCTTCACGACCGCTCGGGGGCGCCACCCCTGTTCCCGAGGGCGCCACGCCCGGCCGACCGCCGGCGGCACTCCATCCGCATCCGGGGGGATCATGGAGAAAGGCGCACCACCATGACCTCGACACAGGTCGACAAGGACCACCAGCCGGCCGACGGGACCGGAGACGGCGGCGAGGGCTACCAGCGCGGCCTCGGCTCCCGGCAGATCCAGATGATCGCCATCGGCGGAGCCATCGGCACCGGCCTCTTCCTCGGCGCCGGCAAGGCCATCCACCAGGCCGGACCCAGTCTCGTCCTCGCCTACGCGATCGCCGGCCTCGTCATCTTCTTCATCATGCGCGCCCTCGGCGAGCTGCTCATGTACCGCCCGGTGTCCGGCTCCTTCGCCGAGTACGCCCGCGAGTTCGTCGGCCCCTTCGCAGGCTTCGTCACCGGCTGGACCTACTGGCTGTTCTGGGTCGTCACCGGCATCACCGAAGTCACCGCCGCCGCCACCTACATGACGTACTGGTGGAACATCCCGCAGTGGGTCTCCGCCCTCGTCTTCACCTTCGTCCTCTACGGCGCCAACCTCATCTCCGTGAAGCTCTTCGGCGAGCTGGAGTTCTGGTTCTCCATGGTCAAGGTCACCGCCATCGTCGGCATGATCCTGATCTGCGCCGGAGTCCTCACCGTCGGCTTCTCCGACGCCGGCGACACCGCGACCGTCGCCCACCTGTGGAACCAGGGCGGCTTCTTCCCCAACGGCGTCGGCTCCACCCTCATGACACTCCAGATCGTCATGTTCGCCTTCCTCGCCGTCGAACTCGTCGGCGTCACCGCGGGCGAGTCCAAGGACCCGAAGACCGTCCTGCCCAAGGCCATCAACACCGTGCCGTGGCGCATCGCCGTCTTCTACGTCGGCGCCCTCGTCATGATCCTGTCGGTCGTCCCGTGGACCGAGTTCCAGCCCGGCGTCTCCCCCTTCGTCGCCGCCTTCGAGAAGATGGGCCTCCAGGCGGGCGCCGCCATCGTCAACTTCGTCGTCCTCACCGCCGCCCTCTCCTCCTGCAACTCCGGCATGTACTCCACCGGCCGGATGCTGCGCGACCTCGCCCTCAACGGCCAGGGGCCCAGGGTCTTCACCCGGCTCACCCGCGGCGGCACCCCGCTCGTCGGCCTGACCTTCTCCGCCGCCCTCATGCTGGTCGGCGTCTGGGTCAACTACGTCGCCCCCGGCAAGGCGTTCGAGTACGTCGTCTCCTTCGCCACCATCTCCGGCATGTGGGCCTGGATCATGATCCTGGTCTGCCAGATCCGCTACCGCGCCAAGTGCGACCGCGGCATCCTGCCCCCGTCCTCCTTCCGCACCCCCGGCGCCCCCTGGACCAGCTGGTTCGCGCTCTGCTTCATCGGCATGGTCATCGTCATGATGGGCCTCGACGAGGGGGCCAGGGTCTCGCTCTACTGCGCCCCCGTCTGGGCCCTGCTCCTCGGCGTCTCCTACCTGGTCCTCAAGGCCCGCGACCCCGAGGGCGCCGCCTTCGCCAAGCACCGCTGACCAGGAGCGTCCCAGTATCCGGGCGCCTCCGTACCACGATCCGGTACGGGGGCGCCCGTCCGCATATCCTGTCGGCATGCTGACCATCACCCGGGACCTGTACGACCGGATCGTGGAACACGCCCGTGCGGACCACCCCGACGAGGCCTGCGGCGTCGTCGCGGGCCCGGTCGGCTCGGGCCGCCCCGAGCGGTTCGTCCCCATGCTCAACGCCGCCCGCTCGCCCACCTTCTACGAGTTCGACTCCGCCGACCTCCTCAAGCTCTACCGCGAGATGGACGACCGGGACGAGGAACCCGTGATCATCTACCACTCGCACACGGCGACCGAGGCGTACCCCTCCCGCACCGACATCACCTACGCCAACGAGCCCGGCGCGCACTACGTCCTCGTCTCCACCGCCGACACCGACGCCGCGGGACCCTTCCAGTTCCGCTCCTACACGATCGTCGAGGGCGTCGTCACCGAGGAGGACGTGAAGGTCGTCGAGGCGTACGCGTAGGCTGACCGCGACCGCCCAGGGCGGCAGGACCCAGGAAGCCGGTGCGAACCCGGCGCGGTCCCGCCACTGTGACCGGCCCCCCAGGGGGCCGTCAGCCAGGAACTGACCTGCCGCCTTCTCACCACCGATCGGGGACGTGGAAATCCCCGGAGGAGGCCCCGCCATGACCTGGCGCCACCGGCTGCCGCTCGCCGCCGCCCTGCTCCCGCTGCTCGCCGCCTGCGCCGCCCCCGCGAGCGCCCCGGACACCGCGAAGCCGGCCCCCGGCTTCCCGTACACCGTCACCAACTGCGGCGTCACCACCACCTTCACGGCCCCGCCGAAGCGCGCCGTGACGATGAACCAGCACGTCACCGAGATCGCGCTCGCCCTCGGCCTGGAGAAGTCCCTGGCCGGCACCGCCTACCTCGACGACGCCGTGCTGCCCGCCTACCGCGAGGCGTACGACTCCGTCCCCGTCCTCGCGAAGGAGTACCCCTCCAAGGAGGCGCTGCTCGCCGCGGACCCCGACTTCGTCTACGGCGGCTACACCTCCGCCTTCGACGCCACCGCGGGCCGCGACCGGGCCGGACTCGAACGCTCCGGCGTCCGCACCCGCCTCGACACCGAGTACTGCGCCGACGGCCCCGTCACCGCCGACGACCTCTACCGCGAGGTCACCGAGGTCGGCCGCACCTTCGGCGTCCCCGACCGGGCCGCGGCCTGGACCGCCGACGCCCGCGCCCGCCTCGCCGCCACCGAGCGGCGGCTCAAGGGCACCGCCCCCGTCTCCGTCTTCGTCTACGACAGCGGCGACAAGACCGCCTTCACCGCCGGCGGCAAGGGCATCGGCAACGACCTCATCGCCCGCGCGGGCGGCCGCAACGTCTTCGCCGACCTCGACAAGCCCTTCGGCGACGCCTCCTGGGAGCAGGTCGTCGCCCGCCGGCCCGAGGTCGTCCTCATCTACGACTACGGCTCCACCACCGTCGAGCAGAAGAAGCGCCGCCTCCTCGACGACCCCGCGCTCCGCGACGTCCCCGCGATCAAGAACCGCCGCTTCGCCGTCCTCCCGCTCTCCGACACCGTCCTCGGCGTCCGCGTCCCCGCCGCCGTCGACAAGCTGGCCGCCCAGCTCCACCCGGCCCCCGCCCGATGACGGCCCCGACCCAGGGCCCGGCCTCGGGACCGCCCCCGACGCACGAACCGGCCTCCGCCCGGGAATCCGCCCCGGCCCGGGGACCGGCCTCGGCGCCGCCCCCCGCACACGAACCCGCCCCCGCCCGGGAACCGGCCCCGGCCCAGGAATCCGCCCCGGTCCGGGAGCCGGCCGCCGCCGGGCCGGCCCGCCGCCGGGCCGTCGCCGGGCGCCTGCGGTACGTGCTCGTCGTCGGCGGGCTGCTGGTCGCGCTGGGCGCCGCCGTCGTCGGGTCGCTCGCCCTCGGCTCCGTCCGGGTGCCGCCCGGCGACGTGCTCGCCGCCCTCACCGGGCGGGCCGCGCCCTCCCCGTACCGCACGATCGTCCTCGACGTCCGGCTGCCCCGGGTCCTGCTCGGCGCGGTCGTCGGCGCCGGGCTCGCCGTCGTCGGCGCCGTCCTCCAGGCCCTGGTGCGCAACCGGCTCGCCGACCCGTTCCTCCTCGGCATCTCCTCCGGCGCCTCCACCGGCGCCGTCCTGGTCCTCGTCCTGGGCGTCGGCGGCGGCCTCACCACCACCCTCGCGCTGCCCGCCGGGGCCTTGGCCGGCTCCCTCCTCGCCCTCGCCCTCGTCTACGGGCTTGCCCGGCGCGGCGGCGCCATGACCGGCCCCCGGCTCGTCCTCGCCGGGGTCGCCGTCTCGTACATCCTGTCCGCCCTCACCACCCTCCTCCTCGTCACCGCCGGCCGCCCCGAGCACTTCCAGGAGGCCCTGTACTGGTCCCTCGGCGGGCTCGGCTCGGCCCGCTGGGACACCCTCGCGCTGCCCGCCGCCGTCCTCCTCCTCGGCACCGGCGTCCTGCTCGCCCTCGCCCGCCCCCTCGACCTCCTGCTCACCGGCGACGAGGGCGCCACCGCCCTCGGCCTGGACACCGGCCGCTTCCGCGCCGCCGTCTTCGTCCTCGCCTCCCTCGTCACCGCCGTGATGGTCGCCGCCAGCGGCGCCGTCGGCTTCGTCGGCCTGATGGCCCCGCACGCCGCCCGGCTCGCCGTCGGCGCCCCGCACCGGCGGCTGCTGCCCGTCGCCGCCCTCGGCGGGGCCGTCGCCCTGGTCGCCGCCGACCTCGGGGCCCGTACCCTCGCCGCCCCGCAGGACATCCCCGTCGGCGTCCTCACCGCCCTCACCGGCGGCCCCCTCTTCCTCTGGCTGATGCGCCGCCGCCCCGAAGGAGCCGCCCTGTGACCGGCCCGAGCGCCACCGGCCTGAGCATCGAGGGCCTCGGCCACGCCGACCGGCTCCGCGGCGCCCACCTCACCGCCCGCCCCGGCGAGACCGTCGGCCTCATCGGCCCCAACGGCAGCGGCAAGACCACCCTCCTGCGCTGCGTCTACGGCACCCTGCCCGCCACCTCCGGCCGGATCCTCCTCGACGGCACCGACCTGGCCCGGCTGGCCCCCCGGGACCGGGCCCGCCGGGTCGCCACCGTCCCGCAGGACCCCGACCCCGACCCGGACCTCACCGTCCGCGAACTGGTCGCCCTCGGCCGCTCCCCGCACAAGCGCTTCTGGGAGGGCGACACCGCCGAGGACCTGGCCCGCGCCGACGCGGCCCTCGACCGGGTCGGCCTCGGCGGTCTCGCCGACCGGCTCTGCCCCACCCTCTCCGGCGGCGAGCGCCGCCGCGCCCTGGTCGCCCGCGCCCTCGTCCAGGGCCCCGAGCTCCTCGTCCTCGACGAGCCCACCAACCACCTGGACATCCGCCACCAGCTCGACGTCCTCGCCCTGGTCCGCACCCTGGGCACCACCAGCCTCCTGGCCCTCCACGACCTCAACCTCGCCGCCGCCTTCTGCGACCGGATCTACGTCCTGGAGGCTGGCCGGGTCGTCACCGGCGGCACCCCCGCCGAGGTCCTCACCCCGGCCCTGATCTCGGCCGTCTACGGGGTGGACGCCGAGGTCGCACCGCATCCCCGGACGGGCGTCCCGACCGTCCTCTACCTGCCGAGTCCGGTACCCGGTCAGAAAACATCCACCATGTGAGATCACATTCCGGAACCCGGACCGGGAATCGATACGATGAGCCCATGGTTTCCCACGACGTGAGCGAAGAGACTCCGAGCACAGCCCTGCTCGTAGGCCGCCTGCACGTCGATCTGTGCCGTCTCGCCAGCGCGATGTGTCCCTTCCGCGCTGGGCTCTGAGCGAACCGGCCGAGCGCAGCCACCACGCACCACCCCCTCGCGCGGGGGTTCCGCCGCGCGCCCACCACGCCACTTCCGACAGGAGCCCACGCCATGGCCATCGAGGTCCGCATCCCGACCATCCTCCGCACCTACACCGACGGCGAGAAGGCCGTCGAGGGCAGCGGCGCGACCCTCGCCGACCTCTTCGCCGACCTGGAGACCCGCCACGCCGGGATCGAGGCCCGCATCGTGGACGGCGGCAAGCTCCGCCGCTTCGTCAACGTCTACCTGAACGACGAGGACGTCCGCTTCCTGGAGGGCATCGAGACCAAGCTCTCCGACGGCGACAGCGTCACGATCCTGCCGGCCGTGGCCGGCGGCATGGTCTGAGCGGACCCGCCCCCATGCGTTACGACTCCCCGCTGGCGGCGGTCGGCAACACGCCGCTCGTCCGCCTCCCGAGGCTCTCGCCCTCCGAAGAGGTCCGCATCTGGGCCAAGCTGGAGGACCGCAACCCGACCGGCTCGGTCAAGGACCGCCCCGCGCTCCACATGGTCGAGCAGGCCGAGAAGGACGGCCGGCTCACCCCCGGCTGCACCATCCTGGAGCCCACCAGCGGCAACACCGGCATCTCGCTGGCCATGGCCGCCAAGCTCAAGGGCTACCGCATCGTCTGCGTCATGCCCGAGAACACCAGCGAGGAGCGGCGGCAGCTGCTCGCCATGTGGGGCGCGGAGATCATCTCCTCCCCGGCGGCGGGCGGCTCCAACACGGCCGTCCGGGTCGCCAAGGAACTGGCCGAGCAGCACCCGGACTGGGTGATGCTCTACCAGTACGGCAACCCGGACAACGCCGGTGCCCACTACGCCACCACCGGCCCGGAGATCCTCGCGGACCTCCCGTCCATCACCCACTTCGTGGCGGGCCTCGGCACCACCGGCACCCTCATGGGCGTCGGCCGCTACCTGCGCGAGCACAAGCCCGACGTGAAGATCGTCGCCGCCGAGCCGCGCTACGACGACCTCGTCTACGGGCTGCGCAACCTCGACGAGGGCTTCGTCCCCGAGCTGTACGACGCCTCCGTCCTCACCACCCGCTTCTCGGTGGGCTCGGCCGACGCCGTCACCCGCACCCGGGACCTCCTCCAGCAGGAGGGCATCTTCGCCGGGGTCTCCACCGGAGCCGCCCTGCACGCCGCCATCGGCATGGGCCGGAAGGCCGTCAAGGCGGGGGAGAGCGCGGACATCGCCTTCGTCGTCGCCGACGGCGGCTGGAAGTACCTCTCGACCGGCCTCTACACGGCCGCCACCACCGAAGAGGCCATCGCGGCGGTCCAGGGCCAGCTCTGGGCCTGACCCCGAAGCGGCGCCGGGCGGTCCCCCGCCCGGCCCCCGCCTGACCCACCGTCCGGCTCCGGACGGCGGGCCCACGGGGTGACTCGCGCCGGGGGCACGCCCCCGGGCCGGGCGGCGGGAGCACGCCCCCGGGCCGGGCGGACCCCGGTCCCACGGGAAAGCCCCCCGCACCGGGGGAAGGGGGTACGTCTCCGTCCCGGGCGGCGGGAGTACGCCTCCGGGCCGGGCGGTCGGTCCACGGGGGAGCCCCCGCACCGGGGAAGGCCGCCCCTGCCGGGGGAAGGGTCAGCGGGCCAGGTGGCGGACCTGGTCCCACAGGGCCGGGTCGGCCTCGCCCGCGCGGCGGCGGAAGTCCGCGACGGCCACCTCGCGCAGCTCGTCGGTCTCCAGGAAGCTCGCCCGCCCCCGCGCGTCGCCCACCGTCCCCGGCGGCAGCGCGATCACGCCGGGCCGCTCGTCGTGGTACTTGCTGGTGATCTTCGCGACCAGCGCCCGGTTCCCGCGTACCGACAGCACCAGGCAGGGCCGGTCCTTGGAGCCGGGCCCGTCCTCGAAGGGCACCTCGGCCCACCAGATCTCCCGCGCCCTCGGCGTCCGCGCCCCGGCCGGACGCTTCCCCTCCGGGCGGCCCGGCGGCCGGGTGCGGACCGGCGGGCGGGCCCGTCCGGGCGCCGGACGCCGGGTCGGGCGCCGCCGCCCTCCGGCGACCGCGATCACCAGCGCGATCACCACGACCGCGACCAGCGCGGGCCACCATGACGTGTCCATACCCCATGACGTTACCGGCGCCGGTGCCACCGCGCCGCGCCGGGCCGCCGTCCATCCGAACCGGTGACAGAGCCCGTGAGTTCGCCCACAACCGGCCGCCACGGAGGAGCGGGGCGCCCCGGTGCCCCGTACGCTCGACTGACCGCACGGCCTCCCCCCTCCCCCTGCGTGCCCGCCCGCACCCGTCCACGGAGGTTCACGCTCCCATGAAGCTCACCGTCGTCGGCTGCTCGGGGTCGTTCCCGTCCGCGGAATCGGCCTGTTCGAGCTACCTCGTAGAGGCCGACGGCTTCCGGCTGCTCCTCGACATGGGCAACGGCGCCCTCGGCGAGCTGCAGCGCCACATCGGTCTCTACGACCTCGACGCGATCTTCCTCAGCCATCTCCACGCCGACCACTGCATCGACATGTGCGGGTACTTCGTCGCCCGCTACTACCGCCACGACGGCGGCCGGTGCGACGCTATCCCGGTCTACGCCCCCGAGGGCGCCGAGCAGCGGCTGACCACGGCGTACGCCGACACCCCGTCGCCGTCCTCGATGAGCGAGGTCTTCGACTTCCGCACGCTGACCACGGACTCCTTCGAGCTGGGCCCGTTCACCCTCCGCACCGCGAAGGTCTGCCACCCGGTGGAGGCGTACGGCATCCGGGTCGAGCACGAAGGCCGTTCCCTCGCCTACTCCGGCGACACCGGCGTCTGCGACGCGCTGCACGATCTGGCCGACGGGGTGGACCTCTTCCTGTGCGAGGCGTCCTTCACCCACGGCAAGGAGGACATCCCGGAGCTGCACCTCAACGGCCGGGAGGCCGGCGCCCACGCCGCCCGCGCCGGAGCGGGCCGGCTGGTCCTCACCCACATCCCGCCGTGGACCGACGGCGAGCGCAACCTCGCGGACGCCCGCGCGGTCTACACCGGCCCGGCGGAACTGGCCCGGGCGGGCGCGGTCTACGAGGTCTGAGCCCGCCCCGGCGGGAAGCGCGCGACGTACGGAAAAGGGCGAAGGCCCCGGAACCGAGGGGTTCCGGGGCCTTCGCCGTGCTGCGGGGGGAGGGGCTCACGCCTTGGTGAGGTCCTCGATCTCCTCGTCGGACTCGCGGCCCGGCGTCGGAAGGTTGAACTTGGTGATCGCGAAGCGGAAGACCACGTAGTAGATGGCTCCGAAGACGAGACCGATCGGGATGATCATCCACGGCTTGGTCGCGTGGGTCCAGTTCAGGGCGTAGTCGATGAAACCGGCCGAGAAGTTGAAGCCCGCGTGGACGCCGAGCGCCCAGGTGACGGCCATGGAGAGCGCGGTCAGCACGGCGTGGAGCACGTACAGGATCGGCGCGATGAACATGAAGGAGAACTCGATCGGCTCGGTCACACCGGTGACGAACGAGGTCAGGGCCAGCGAGACCATCATGCCGAGGACGACCTTGCGGCGCTCGGGGCGGGCGCAGTGCGCGATGGCGATGGCGGCGGCCGGGAGGCCGAACATCATGATCGGGAAGAAGCCGGACTGGAACATGCCGGCCGACGGGTCACCGGCCAGGAAGCGCGGGATGTCGCCGTTGACGACGTCGCCGGCGGCGTTGGTGAAGTCACCGAGCTGGAACCAGGCGACGGTGTTGACGAACTGGTGCATGCCGATCGGGATCAGCGCGCGGTTCACACCGCCGAAGAGGGCGGCACCGCCGGCGCCGAGGCCGGTCATCCACTCGCCGAAGCTGGAGATGCCGTCGCCGATGGGCTCCCAGATGAGACCGAAGAAGACACCCACGACCAGGCCGACGAAGGCCATGATGATCGGGACGAGGCGGCGGCCGTTGAAGAAGCCGAGCCAGTCGACCAGCTTGGTGCGGTGGTACTTCTGCCACAGCACCGCGGCCAGCAGACCCATGATGATGCCGCCGAGGACACCGGGGTCGTTGTACTTCGCGGCTATGTCCTCGCCGGCCTGGACCTTCGCCTCGACGACGGGGAAGGCCTGAAGGACCTTGCTGTAGACGAGGAAGCCGACGACCGCGGCGAGCGCGGTCGAGCCGTCGGCCTTCTTGGCGAAGCCGATCGCGACGCCGACACAGAACAGCAGGGGGAGGGCGCCGGTGATGGCGCCGCCCGCGTTGCCGAAGACGGCGGAGACCTTGTCCCAACCGAGCCCGTCGGCGCCGAACACGTCCGGCTGACCCAGCCGGACCATGATGCCCGCGGCCGGCAGCACGGCGATCGGCAGCTGCAGGCTGCGACCGACCTTCTGCAGGCCCTGGAACAGGCCGGATCCGCGCTTCTTCGCGGGAGCGGCGGCCTGGGCGGTGGCCGTACTCATCAACTTCCTCCAGTAGGCAAGGCGCCGCCAGAGGACAGTGAAAGGGGGCGACGGCGGCGTCTCGTGGAACGCGGTGGTCTGGACCGCGTGGTCTACACCAATGAGTGGTGTAGACCAGTTGTAGCACGTGAGACTTAGATAAGGAACCTGCGAATTTTTCTCGTCCCGGCATAGTGATGAAGGCGTGACAAAAGGCCCCCGGACCGTGAGGTCCAGGGGCCTTGAAGGGGGCTTACCGGGGGTCCGAAAGCCCTGAAACGGACACCTTTTGGCGGGGTGTCACCAGGGGGCCGCGCGCTACTTCGTGTTCTCGCGCTCCAGCTCCTCCTGGACCTCCTCGGGCTCGCGGCCCGGCGTCGGCAGATTGAACTTGGTGATCGCGAACCGGAAGATCACGTAGTAGACGACCGCGAAGCAGAGGCCGATCGGAATGATCATCCAGGGCTTGGTGGCCAGGTTCCAGTTGATCAGGTAGTCGATCAGACCGGCCGAGAAGCTGAAGCCGTCCTTCACGCCCAGCGCCCACGAGACCGCCATCGACACGCCCGTCAGCACCGCGTGGATGCCGTACAGCACCGGCGCGATGAAGAGGAACGAGTACTCCAGCGGCTCGGTGATGCCGGTGACGAACGAGGTCAGCGCCACCGACAGCATCAGGCCGCCGACCTCCTTGCGGCGGTTCGGCCGCGCGCAGTGGGTGATCGCTAGCGCCGCCGCCGGCAGCGCGAACATCATGATCGGGAAGAAGCCGGTGGTGAACTGGCCGGCGTTCGGGTCGCCCGCCAGGAACATGCTGATGTCACCGTGGACCGTGGTCCCGTCCGGCTTGGTGTACGAGCCGAACTGGAACCAGATGGGCACGTTCAGGAACTGGTGCAGGCCGATGACCAGCAGCGCGCGGTTGGCCACGCCGAAGATGCCCGACCCCCAGGCGCCCAGCCCGACCAGCCAGTCGGAGAAGCTCTCCAGCGCGTCGCCGATCGGCGGCCAGATCCACAGGCAGAGCGCGGCGAAGAGGATGCCGACGAAGGCCATGATGATCGGGACGAGCCGGCGGCCGTTGAAGAAGCCCAGCCAGTCGACCAGCTTGGTGCGGTGGTAGCGCTGCCACAGGTAGGCGGCGAGCAGGCCCATGATGATGCCGCCGAAGACGCCCGGATTCTGGTACGTGTACCCGGCGAAGGCGTCGTCGACGCCGAGGCAGCCGCCGCCGACGTCCTTCGTGCCGGTCGGGCAGTCCTTCGGGAACTGGCGCAGCACCGTGTAGTAGACGAGGAAGCCGACCACCGCGGCGAGCGCGGTCGAGCCGTCCGACTTCTTCGCCATGCCGATGGCGACACCGATGCAGAACAGCAGGGGCAGGCCGAGACTGCCGTCGAGCAGCGCGCCGCCCGCGCCGGACATCACCTTGGCGACGTTGTCCCAGCCCAGGCCGTCGGCGCCGAAGACGTCCGGCTGGCCGAGCCGGTTGATGATGCCGGCGGCCGGGAGGACGGCGATGGGCAGCTGGAGGCTCCGGCCCATCTTCTGCAGGCCCTGGAAGAAGCCTCCCCAGGAGACCTTCCTCGACCGGGGTGCTGCGCTGTCGGTACTCATCGGCGACCTCCCTGACCCGGAACAAGCCGGGACCGCTTTTCGTTGCAGACTGGTGTAGACCAGTTGCGGTAGGCTCCGGGAGCCCGCTGAGGACAGGCCGCCGGTGATCGTCATCATTCGACAGAACGGCGGCACTCGCTCGCGAAGTTGGGCCAACCGTGGGTTACCGTGACAAAGCGGACCGTCGGTGCGCCGAGATTCGCGTGTCCCGCGAACGGAACGGACAGGGAGAAACACATGGCCAGCAAGGCTGAGAAGATCGTCGCCGGGCTCGGCGGCCTCGACAACATCGAAGAGGTCGAGGGCTGCATCACCCGCCTGCGCACCGAGGTGCGTGACGCCTCCCTCGTCAACGAGGCCGCGCTCAAGGCCGCCGGCGCCCACGGCGTCGTGAAGATGGGCACCGCGATCCAGGTCGTCATCGGCACCGACGCGGACCCGATCGCCGCCGAGATCGAAGACATGATGTGAGCCGCTGACACCCGTCAGCGACAGGAAGGGCCCGTTCCGGCAGGGGAACGGGCCCTTCCTCGCGTCCGGGACCGGCAGGACGGGTGGGGCGGGCGGTGCGGCCGGGACAGGTGGGTCGGGCCGTGCGGTCGGTACGGGAGGGGCGGCTGGGACAGGAGGGGGGCGGAGGCGCGCGCGGGACCGCGGTGCGGACAGGGCGGCGGTACGGTCCCCTCCGTCCGCGCGGCTACGCTCCTCCCATGTCTCGCATCGACGGCCGTACCCCCGAACAGCTCCGCCCCGTCACCATCGAACGCGGCTGGAGCAAGCACGCCGAGGGCTCCGTCCTCGTCTCCTTCGGCGACACCAAGGTCTTCTGCACCGCCACCGTCACCGAGGGCGTCCCCCGCTGGCGCAAGGGCAGCGGCGAGGGCTGGGTCACCGGTGAGTACGCCATGCTCCCGCGCGCCACCAACAGCCGGGGCGACCGCGAATCCGTCCGCGGCAAGATCGGCGGCCGGACCCACGAGATCTCCCGCCTCATCGGCCGCTCGCTGCGTGCCGTCATCGACTACAAGGCGCTCGGCGAGAACACCATCGTCCTCGACTGCGACGTCCTCCAGGCCGACGGCGGCACCCGCACCGCCGCCATCACCGGCGCCTACGTCGCCCTCGCCGACGCCGTCGCCTGGGCCCAGGGCAGGAAGCTCGTCAAGGCCGGCCGGCAGCCCCTCACCGGCACCGTCGCCGCCGTCTCCGTCGGCATCGTCGGCGGCGTCCCCCTCCTCGACCTCTGCTACGAGGAGGACGTCCGCGCCGACACCGACATGAACGTCGTCTGCACCGGCGACGGCCGCTTCGTCGAGGTCCAGGGCACCGCCGAGGCCGAGCCCTTCGACCGTGCCGAACTGAACGCGCTCCTCGACCTGGCCGCCGCCGGCTGCGCCGACCTGGCCGACCTCCAGCGCAAGGCCCTCGAAGCCACCCTCTGATCCCTCCGCCGAGGAACCCTCCGCGGAGGAACTCTCCCCCCGGGCCGACGCGTCCTTTACGGCAAGGGGCGCGCGGCCGTACCGTGCGCCCCGTCCACACACAGCCCGGGGGAGGACCCGAAACGTGAAGCGCCGCCGCACCACAGCCCTCGCCGTCGCCACGGCCGCCGCACTCACCACCGTCCTGACGGGGTGCGGAGCCCTCGACACGGCCATGGACTGCGTCAAGACCGCCGACGCGATAGCGACCTCGGTCAGCAACCTCCAGCAGGCCGTCTCCAACGCCTCGAACGACGCCACGCAGATCGAGGAGTCCCTGACCGCCATCTCCACGGAGCTCGGCAACCTCAAGGACACCACTGGCAACGCCGACCTCTCCAAGGCGGTCGACGACCTCTCCAAGGGCGTCGACTCGGTCCGCGCCGCCGTCAAGGCGGGCGACGCCACCCCCGACATCACCCCGATCACGGACGCCGCCGCCGAGGTGGGCAAGGTCTGCACCCCGGGATAATCGGGGGCATGACCCGACCGCGACTGATCCTCGCCACCCGCAACGCGGGCAAGATCACCGAACTCCACGCGATCCTCGCCGACGCGGGCCTCGACCTCGACCTCGTCGGCGCGGACGCGTACCCCGACGTCCCCGACGTCAAGGAGACCGGCGTCACCTTCGCCGAGAACGCCCTGCTCAAGGCCCACGCCCTGGCCCGCGCGACCGGCCTGCCCGCCGTCGCCGACGACTCCGGCCTCTGCGTCGACGTCCTGGGCGGCGCCCCCGGCATCTTCTCCGCCCGCTGGGCCGGCGCCCACGGCGACGACAAGGCCAACCTCGACCTGCTCCTCGCCCAGCTCGGGGACATCGCCGACGAGCACCGCGCCGCCCACTTCGCCTGCGCCGCCGCCCTGGCCCTCCCCGACGGCACGGAACGCGTCGTCGAGGGCCGCCTGGAGGGCACCCTCCGCCACACCCCCGTCGGCACCCACGGCTTCGGCTACGACCCGATCCTCCAGCCCACCGGCTCCACCGTCACCTGCGCCGAACTGACCCCGGCCCAGAAGAACGCCATCAGCCACCGCGGCAAGGCCTTCAGGTCCCTGGTCCCGGTGATCCGGGAACTGCTGGGCTGAGACCGGCATGCGAACGGCCCGGCGCGAGACCGCGCCGAGCCGTTCGTGCGGGTACGCCCGGTCGGATTCGAACCGACAGACACGACCACCTAAAGATCGCCGCTCAGCCCTTGGCGTACGGGCGCGTACACGGTGTCCTACTCTACTCGCCGTCCGCCTCTGCACCAGGTGTCCGTGACCGCATGGCAGTTGGGGCACAGCAGCCGGAGGTTCCCCAGCCGGTCGTCGCTCCAGTCCCCGTCGATGTGGTCGACCTCCAGCGTCATGGGCCGTCCGAGCCACTCCGGCCCGACGCCGCAGCCCGCGCACTCCTCGGGCACGCCCGCGTCGCGGAGCGCCCGCCGGAGCAGCCGCGTCCGGGTCCGGCGCCTGCCGTCGTGCCGGACCAGGATCTCCGAGGCGGGCCTCACCGGTCCGGTCCGGCCCCGCTGACGGCCCCGGCCCAGGAAGTGAGCGGTGTCCAGGCCGTCCTCCGTCACCCACCGCCGGAACAGCGCACGCCCCCGCCCGCCGTCGGGCCTGTTCAGGAGGCGCAGGGCACCCGCGATCGAGGACGCTCCCACGACCGCGTCCCGCAGTTCCTCCGCCGTGGGGCGGGGAGGCTGTCTGCCGCGTCGGCGATGGGGGAAGTGCGAGATGTCGATGCCGTAGTGGGCGAAGCGTTTCAGAAGGTAGCGGCGCAGTCCGTCGTGCGGCTCCACTCCGAAGAAGACCATGACCTCGGTGACGTCCGCGCACCGCGACGCGGCTTCGGCCAGTCGCTCACGGGTGTAGCGGACTGCCTCCCTCACCGGGCGCGCCCCTTTCCGCGTCCCCGGTAGCCGTCCGTCGTCGAGTGGCAGTTCGGGCAGAGGAACCGCAGGTTCTCGATGCGGTTGTCGCGCCAGTCACCGTCGATGTGGTCGATCTCCAGCCGGAGCGGGCGGCCGAGCCAGACGCCCTCGTTGCCGCACCGCGCGCACTCCTTCGGGATTCCGGTCTCCGTCATCGCCCAGGCGAGCCGGTCGCTCGGCACGCGCCGGGCCTGCGGACCGGTCTGCCGCACGAGGAAGGTTCCGGGCGTCCGGGGGCGCCAGGGCCTGCCCCGCCGCGACGGCGCGCGGAAGTGCGAGGTGTCGATCCCGTACGCCCTGATCCGGCGGCTGATGTGGGTGTGCTGCCCGCCCACGACCTCCACCCCCAGCCGGCGCAGCACCTCGCACATGTTCGTCGACCCCGCCACCGCCTCCGCCAGTACCTCCCGGGTCCATCGCACCCCCTCCCGCTCGAAGTGCGAGGTGTCCACGCCCAGTGCGCGCATGCGGGCGCGCAGGTAGCGGCGCGAGCCGCTTCTCGGGTCCGCGCCCAGTCGCTCCAGCGCCTCCGTCAGTGTGTGCGCTCCCCGGGCCGCCGACTCCAGGCGCTCCCTCGTGTACGGACCTGCCCCCATGCGATTCCCTCCCCCGTGCGGATCTCGTACGGATCAACGAACCGGATATCGGACGGTTACGCCGTTCCGCGTACGGAACGCGGACGGGCCCGCACTCCCGGGGAGGGGTGCGGGCCCGTCGGGGCGCGGGGTCAGATCCCCAGGTCCCGGATGATCTTGGCGACGTGGCCGGTGGCCTTGACGTTGTAGAAGGCGTGCTCGACCTTGCCCTCCTCGTCGACGACGACCGTGGAGCGGATGACGCCCGTGACGACCTTGCCGTAGAGCTTCTTCTCGCCGAAGGCGCCGTACGCCTCCAGGGTGGTCTTCTCCGGGTCGCCGACCAGGGTGACCCTGAGGTTCTCCTTCTCGCGGAACCTGGCGAGCTTCTCCGGCTTGTCGGGGGAGACGCCGATGACGTCGTAGCCGGCGGCGGCCAGCACGTCGAGGTTGTCGGTGAAGTCGCACGCCTGCTTGGTGCAGCCGGGGGTGAGGGCCGCCGGGTAGAAGTAGACGATGACCTTGCGGCCCCGGTGGTCCGCGAGCGAGACCTCGTTGCCGTCCGCGTCGGGCAGGGTGAAGGCGGGGGCGGTGTCGCCGGGCTGCAGTCGCTCGCTCATGGATCGCTCTCCTCGGGGATGTGCGCGTACTCGATGAGAGCCTAATGGGGGTCGGGGAAGGCCCCGGGGCCGCCGAGCTGACAGACTGTCCGTCTACGACCGGAACACGACTACGGAGGCAGCGCGGTGTCGGACGCCAGGACCCCTGCGCAGATCGAGGCGGACATCGTCCGCCGGCGCGAGCAGCTCGCCGTCACGCTCGACGAGATCGGCATTCGGATGCACCCGAAGACGATCATCGGAGACGCGAAGGCCAAGGTCGCATCGAGCGTCGACGAGACCGCCGGGCGGGCGTTCGTCGCCGTCAACCGGGTCGTCTCCGACGTGAAGGCGCGTTTCACCCACGAGGACGGCGCCCCGCGCCTGGAGCGCGTGGTCCCGGTCGCCGTGGTGGCCGTCGCGCTCGTCGGGCTGCTGGTGAGCTCCTCCCGGAAGAAGAAGGGCTGAGACCGGCCGGTAGGTTCACTCCCGTGAGCGAGAACACCCACGACAAGCTGCCCATCCGGATGCTCCACGACCGGGTCCTGGTCCGCACCGACAGCCCGGAGGGGGAGCGGCGCTCCGGCGGCGGGATCCTGATCCCGGCGACGGCCGCCGTCGGCCGGCGCCTCTCCTGGGCCGAGGTCGTCGCGGTCGGGCAGAACGTCCGGACCGTGGAGATCGGCGACCGGGTCCTGTACGACCCCGAGGACCGTGCCGAGGTCGAGGTGCGGGGCGTCGCCTACGTCCTGATGCGGGAGCGCGACCTGCACGCGGTGGCCGCCGACCGGTTCCAGACCTCGGACTCGACCGGCCTCTACCTGTAGTCGCCCGCGAGCGCGCGAAGGCCCCGGTGACCCTTGTCACCGGGGCCTCGGCGCGTTCTTTGCTAGCCTGGAACCACCCCGACGAGACGCGCCGTACCGGGTCCGGACAAGACGACGCACCCCTGTTCCGTCTCCCGGAGGTGTCTCGTCATGGCCTGGGTCCTTCTCGTCGTCGCCGGTCTGCTCGAAGTCGGCTGGTCGATCGGGATGAAGTACACCGAGGGCTTCACCCGTCTCTGGCCCAGCGTCTTCACCGCGGCCGGCATCGTCGCCTCCATGGTCCTGCTGTCGCAGGCCGCCAAGACCCTCCCGATCGGCACCGCCTACGGCGTCTGGGTCGGCATCGGCGCGGCCGGTGCGGCGGTGCTCGGCATGGTGGTCCTCGGCGAACCGGCGACCGCCGCCCGGATCTTCTTCGTCTGCCTGCTGCTGGTGGCGGTCGTCGGCCTGAAGGCGACCTCCGGCCACTAGGCCGTGTCCGGCGGATCTTCGCGGGCCCGCGACGCCTGGCACGTCCTCTCGCCGCACGCCCGGATCGCCCGAGTACGTCCAGTACGAGGGCGACCCGGGCGCACGCCGAGAGAACGCACCGGACGCCGCGGGCTGATCCACGAAGATCCGCCGGACACGGCCTAGGGCCCGTCCCGCGAAGCTCCGCCGGACAGGTCCGGGGGCCGCACGGCGCCCCGTTCCCCCGTCCGGCCTAACGGCGGGGTGCCGGTCGCCGGGTGGCCGGGCGGCGGGCCGCTCCCGGGCCCGCCTCGCCCGTCTCGTACGCCCCTTCCCGGGGGCCGTCGGGGACGGGCGGCACGGCGGGGAGTTCGGCGCCGGGCATGAGCCGCAGGTCGAAGTCGCGGGCCGGGCGGCCGGCCAGCGCCTCGCGGGTGAAGCGGGCCCAGATCTCGGCCGGCGGGCCGCCGCCGTTGATCCGGGGGAGGCCGAGCGCCCCGTACAGCGGCTCCTGCCGACCGGTCTCCGGGTCCTGGCCCATCAGGGCGACCACGGTGGCCAGTTCGGGGGTGTAGCCGGCGAACCAGGCGGCCTTGTCGTCCTCGGCGGTGCCGGTCTTGCCGGCCGCCGGGCGTCCGGCGGCCTGCGCGGCCGTGCCCGTACCGCTCTCGACGACACCGCGCAGCACGGCGGTGGTGGTGTCGGCGGCCTCCCGGCCGACGGTCCGCCGGAGGCCCGCGGCGGGCAGCGCGAGGGGTTCGCCGTCGCGGGTGACGGAGCTGACGAGGGTCTGCTCGCCGCGCCGGCCGTGCGCGGCGAGCGTGGCGTAGGCCCGTGCCATGTCGAGGACGCTGGCGGTGGCCGGGCCGAGCGCGATGGACGGGGAGGCGGTGAGGTCGGGGGTGGCGGCGGGCAGGCCGAGGGCGACGGCGGTGCGGCGCACCCGGGCGGGTCCGACGTCGACGGCCATCTGGGCGTAGACGGCGTTGACGGAGAGGCCGGTGGCGGCGCCGACCGGGATCTCGCCGTAGCTCTCGCCGTCCTCGTTGGCGGGGTCGTAGGGGGCGCCGGGCCAGCCCTGGACGGGCCGCCGGTCGGTGCCGTCGTAGAGCGTGTACGGGGTGATCGGCTCGCCGTACTGGGTGCGGGCGCCGCCCTGCACGGCGGCGGTGAAGACGAAGGGCTTGAAGGTGGAGCCGACCTGGTAGTCGCGGCGGGTGGCGTTGTTGACGTACTGCTCGGTGTAGCCGACGCCGCCGTAGAGGGCGACGACCCGGCCGGTGGCGGGCTCGACGGCGACGGCCCCGGCCCGCACGTACCGGTCGGCCGGGTGGGCGGCCGGGTCGAGGCGGTGGGTGACGCGGTCCTCGACGGCCCGGACGAGGGCGTCCTGCCGGGCCGGATCGATGGTGGTGACGATGCGCAGGCCGCCGGCGGCGAGGGTCTTCTCGTCGACGATCCGGCGGCCGGTCAGGTACTCCCGGGCGGCCTGGACGAGGTAGCCGCGCTGGCCGGAGAGGCCGGCGGAGGAGCGGGCGGGCCGCGGGTCGGGGAAGCGGAGGGCGGCGCGTTCGGCGGCGGTCAGCCAGCCCTCGGTGACCATGCCGTCGAGGACGTAGCCCCAGCGGGCGAGGACGGCGGGCCGGTTCTCCGGGCGGGTGGTGACGTCGTAGGCGCTGGGGGCCTTGAGGAGGGCGGCGAGGTAGGCGCCCTCGGCGGTGCCGAGTTCCTCGACGCCCTTGCCGTAGTAGGCGTGGGCGGCGGCCTGGAGGCCGTAGGCGCCGCGGCCGAAGTAGCTGGTGTTCAGGTAGCCCTGGAGGATCTCGTCCTTGCTGCGCTCGCGCTCCAGCTTGATCGCGATGACGAACTCCCGGGCCTTGCGGGTGAGGGTCTGCTCCTGGCCCAGGTAGTAGTTCTTCACGTACTGCTGGGTGATGGTGGAGCCGGACTGGCGGCCCTTGCCGGTGAGGGTGTTCCAGGCGGCGCGGACCATGGCCTTGGGGTCGACGGCGCGGGAGGTGTGGAAGTCGCGGTCCTCGGCGGCGAGGACGGCCTGCCGGACGGTGAGGGGGATCCGGTCGAGGCGGACGTTCTCGCGGTTGACGTCGCCGTCGCGGGCGAGGACGGTGCCGTCGCGGTACAGGTAGAGGTTGGACTGGGCGACGGCGGCGGCGTTGGCGGCCGGGATGTCGATGAGCAGGTAGCCGGCGGTGAGGGCGCCGGCGGCCAGCAGGGCGCCGAGCAGGAGCAGCCCGAGGAGGGCGCGCAGCAGGCGGCGGGGGAGGGACCTGCGGGGCGGCCGGGCCCGGTGGCGGGGGGACGGGAGGGTGGGGTCCCTCGGTTCCCAGGCCGGATCCGCGTCCGGATCGGGGGGCGGGGCGGCGGCGGAGACGGAACGCGAGGAAGGGGACATGGCACCACATAGTGCACACAAATGGGGCGAAACTCCCGAAGGCGGAGGGTGGCTGACGGGTAATCCGTCGGGAAAACCGCTCGCGGCGGCGCTCCGGCGACCACTAGGGTCGTGCGCTTCGCCCTGTTTCCCCTCCCCCCTCTCCTCTCCTCCTCCCCACCCTTCCGGAAGGGACGCTTCATGCTGCGGCTGTACGCCACCGTGGCCGCGGGCGGCTTCCGGCGGTACGCCACCTACCGGGTGGCGACGCTGGCGGGCCTCTTCACCAACACGGTCTTCGGCTTCGTCTACTCGTACACCTACATCGCCCTGTGGGCCGAACGGCCCCGGCTCGGCGGCTACTCCACCGACGACGCCCTCGCCTACGTCTGGATCGGCCAGGCCCTCCTCACCGTCTGCGGCCTCATGGGCGGCGGCTTCGAGGACGAACTGATCGAGCGCATCAGGACCGGCGACATCGCCGTCGACCTCTACCGCCCCGCCGACCTCCAGGGCTGGTGGTGCGCCGCCAACGCCGGCCGGTGCGCCTACCAGCTCCTCGGCCGCGGCGCGGGCCCGCTGCTCATCGGCTCGCTCGCCTTCGGCTTCACCCTCCCCGACGGCCCGGCCGGCTGGGCCGCCTTCCTCCTCGCGGTGGCCCTCGGCTCCCTCGTCGGCTTCGCGCTCTGGTACCTGGTCGCGATGAGCGCCTTCTGGCTCCTCGACGGGCAGGGCGTGGTCCAGGCCGCCTGGCTGACCGGCCTGTTCTTCTCCGGGATGCTGCTGCCCCTGAACGTCTTCCCCGGCACGCTCGGCGAGGTCGCCCGCGCCCTGCCGTGGGCGGCCCTCCTCCAGGTCCCCGCCGACGTCTACCTCGGCCGGTACGGCACCGGCTGGGGCCTCCTGCGGGCCTACGGCTTCCAGGCCGCCTGGCTCGTCCTGCTGCTGGCGGCGGGCCGCGCGGCCCAGCACGCGGCGACCCGGAAGGTGGTGGTCCAGGGTGGCTGACCGGACCTTCGAACCGGCCCCGGAGGACGTACGGACTCCTGGTCCGGAGGACGTACGGGCTCCGATCTCCGCCGGCCCGCTGGAAGCCGTACGGGCTCCGGCGTCCGCCGGTCTCCCGGAGGGCGTACGGCCTCCGGGGCCGCCGGGGGCGGCGGCCGACGCGTGGCGCGCGTACCGCATGGTCGCCGGCATGTGGATCCGCTCCACGATGGCCTACCGGGCCTCCTTCGTGCTGACCCTCGTCACCTCCTTCTGCGTCACCTTCTTCGACTTCGTCGTCATCCTGCTGATGTTCGGGCAGGTCAGGGGGCTGGGCGGGTTCGCGTTCGCCGAGATCGCCCTCCTCTACGGCCTCACCGGCACCGCCTTCGGCATCGCCGACCTGACGATGGGCTCGCTCCAGCGGATGGGCCGCCGCATCCGGGACGGCTCCCTCGACGGCTTCCTGCTGCGCCCGGCGCCGCTGATCGCGCAGGTCGCGGCGGACAAGTTCGCGCTCCGCCGGCTCGGCCGGGTCCTCCAGGGGCTGATGGTCCTGGTGTGGAGCCTGGTGCTGCTGCGCGGGGAGGTGGCCTGGACGCCGCTGAAGGTCCTGATGGTGCCGGGCGCGGTCCTCTGCGGCGCGGTGATCTTCAGCGCGGTGATGGTGCTGGGCGCGTCCGCCCTCTTCTGGCTCCAGGACGCGGCCGAGGTCACCAACGCCTTCACCTACGGCGGCAACACCCTCCTCCAGTACCCGCCGACCGTCTTCGCGCAGGACCTCGTCCGGGGCGTGGTGTACGTGATCCCGCTCGCCTTCGTGAACTGGCTCCCCGCCCTCTACCTGCTCGACCGCCCCGCCCCGCCCGGCGTGCCCGCCTGGGCCGCCTTCGCACCCCCGCTCGTCGCCCTGGCCTGCTGCGGGATCGCCGCCCTGGCCTGGCGCGCGGGCGTCCGCTCGTACCGCTCGACAGGAAGCTGAGGCCCGGCCATGACCACGCCCACCCCCCTCCCCGCCTCCGGCGACGGCTCCTTCATCACCCTCGACGGCCTGGAGAAGGTCTTCACCGTCCGCCGCAGGACCGGCCCCTTCCGCCGCGAGAAGAAGGAGGTCAGGGCCGTCGACGGGATCTCCTTCACCGTCGCGCGCGGCGAGATGGTCGGCTACATCGGCCCCAACGGCGCCGGGAAGTCCACCACCATCAAGATGCTCACCGGCATCCTCACCCCCAGCGGCGGCCGGCTCCGCGTCGCCGGCATCGACCCGGCGCGCGAGCGCACCCGCCTCGCCCGCCGCATCGGCGTCGTCTTCGGCCAGCGCACCACCCTCTGGTGGGACCTGCCGCTGCGCGACTCGTACCGCCTCGCCCACCGCATGTACCGCATCCCCGACGACCGCTACCGCGAGAACCTCGCCCGCTGCGTCGACCTCCTCGACCTCGGCGACCTCCTCGACGTGCCCGTACGCCAGCTCTCCCTCGGCCAGCGGATGCGCGGCGACATCGCCGCCGCCCTCCTGCACGACCCCGAGGTGCTCTACCTCGACGAGCCGACCATCGGCCTCGACGTCGTCTCCAAGGCCAGGGTCCGCGGCTTCCTCCGCGAACTGAACACCACCCGCGGCACCACCGTCCTGCTCACCACCCACGACCTCACCGACATCGAACAGCTCTGCTCGCGGGTCATGGTCATCGACCACGGCCGGCTCATGTACGACGGCGACCTCACCGGCCTCCACGAGGCCGGCGGCGGCGAACGGACCCTCGTCGTCGACCTCGCCCGCGAACTCCCCCCGATCGACGACGTCCCCGGCGCCCGCTTCGTCCGCGCCGACGGCCCCCGCCAGCACCTGGCCTTCCCCGCCGCCGCCTCGGCCGCCCCGCTGGTTGCCGCGGTCGCCGCCGCCTACCCGCTCGTCGACCTCTCGGTGCGGGAACCGGACATCGAGTCCGTCATCGCGAAGATGTACGGGGGAACTCACGAGGAGCGCCGGGAGTCCCTGAGGTAGGAGGTCGGACCATGGTGAGCTTCACGTACACGGCGGCGGACGAGGAGAAGAGCAGGGGCGTCCGCCGCATGAAGGCCCTGGCGACGGGACTGCTGGCCCTCGTCGCGCTGATCTACGCCCTGGCGACCTGGGCGAAGAACTCCGGCGCGGGCGCCTGGGCGGGGTACGTCGCCGCGGCGGCCGAGGCCGGCATGGTCGGCGCGCTCGCCGACTGGTTCGCCGTCACCGCCCTCTTCCGCCACCCCCTGGGCCTCCCCATCCCGCACACGGCCATCATCCCCACCAAGAAGGACCAGCTCGGCGCCTCCCTCGGCTCCTTCGTCGGCGAGAACTTCCTCTCCGCCGACGTCGTCCGGGGACGGCTCCGGGCCCTCGGGGTCGCCCGCCGCCTCGGCACCTGGCTCGCCGAACCCGCCCACGCCGACCGGGTCACCGCCGAGGCCGCGACCGCCCTGCGCGGCGCCCTCACCGTCCTGCGCGACGCCGACGTCCAGGCCGTCGTCGGCGAGGCCATCACCCGCCGCGCCGACCAGGCGGAGATCGCCCCCGGCCTCGGCAAGACCCTGGACCGCATGGTCACCGACGGCGCCCACCGCCGGGCCGTCGACCTGGTCTGCGCCCGCGCCCACGACTGGCTCGTCACCCACGGCGAGTCCGTCATGGACGCGGTGCAGGGCGGCGCCCCCGGCTGGACCCCGCGCTTCGTCGACCGGCGCATCGGCGAACGCGTCTACAAGGAACTCCTCCGCTTCGTCACCGAGATGCGGGACATGCCCGAGCACCCCGCCCGGGGCGCCATCGACCGCTTCCTCGCCGACTTCGCCACCGACCTCCAGGCCGACACCGACACCCGCGCCCGCGTCGAACGCCTCAAGTCCGAACTCCTCGCCCGCCCCGAGGTCCAGGACGTCATCGCCTCCGCCTGGGGCTCCGTCCGCGCCCTGATCCTCGCCGCCGCCGAGGACGACCGCAGCCAGCTCCGCCTGCGCGCCCGCACCTCCCTGATCGCCCTCGGCCGCCGCCTCTCCACCGACGAACGCCTCCAGACCAAGGTCGACGGCTGGCTGGAATCCGCCGTGACGTACGTGGTCACCACCTACCGCACCGAGATCACCTCGCTGATCACGGACACGGTGGCCGGCTGGGACGCCGAACAGACCTCGAAGAAGATCGAGGCCAACATCGGCCGCGACCTCCAGTTCATCCGCATCAACGGCACGGTCGTCGGCGCCCTCGCGGGCCTGGCGATCTACACGATCAGCCACGGCCTGGTCGGCTGACGCCCCGGGGACCGGCCGGGGCGCGTCGGCGGCGTCGGCGGCTTCGGGCTTTCCCGGCCGGTCCGCGCTCTCCTGACCGGTCCGGGCTTTCCTGGCTGGTCCCGGGCTTTTCCGGCCGCTCTGGGCTCTTCCGGCTGGTCCGGGGTGCCCCGGCTGCCTCGGGCGTCCTGGCCGGCCCTGGCCGTCCGGGGCTTCCCCGGCGGTCCCGGACATGCCGGGCTCCCCGGCCCCGGCCCCCGGCGGACAGCCCGCTCAGCCCTCCCGGCGCGTGACCGCCCAGGAAGCGGCGGCCATCGCCCCGGCCACTCCGAACACGGCCGGCCACGCCCCGACCTTCTTGGCCAGCGGATGCGACCCCCCGAACGCCGCCACGTACGCCGCCGACAGCCCCACGGCCGTCCCGGCCCCGCCCACCCGCCACCACTCCCGCGCCGCTACCCCACCGGCCACCGCCAGCACCACCCCACCGAGCGGCCTCTTCTTCGTCCACCGCGCGACGGCATAACCACCGACGAGCCCGACGGCGGCGACGGCGGAAGCGGGGGTCTGGGGCATGGGAGCCTTCTTTCGGTCGAAACGTGATGCTTCGAGCGTACGGGGCGCGGGCCGCACGCCCCCGGACGGGCTTCCGCCGGCCGCCTCAGCGCTCGGAGGCGTCCCGCCAGTAGTCCGCCAGCATCTCGCCTGGCCACGCGGGCTGGGCGACGGGCCCGCGCGGAAGCATCTCCCGGAACACGGCCACCAGATCGACTACCTGCGTCCCCTCGTCGGCGTCGAGGTCCGTCACGTGCAGATCGAGCCCCTCGACCCCGAGCAGCCGGGGGAAGGAGGTGGCGAGCCGGGCGGGCCGCCGGTGGTTGTGGTGCACGAAGGTCCCGGTCGGCCACGCCGGATCACGCGCTGGGGAACCGCGTGGGCCGCTTGCCCACCGTGAGCCGTATCCCCAGGACAGGCCAGCCGTTCACGAGTGCTGCAGATGGCCGAGGAGGGCCTGGAGATCGGCCGGGTCCATCCCCCACGGGGTGAGGTCCTCATCCGGGTCCGCCAGCTCCCGTACGACCGGATCATCGAGGATCTGGCCCATGAACTCCAGCTTGCGTCCGAGACGCTCGTGCACGATGCCGTCGATCGTTCCTTCGGCGACGAGTACCGTCACGTGGGTTTCCGTACCAGGGGCGAGTCCGAGCCGGTGTATCCGGTCCAGGCTCTGGAGGTAGCGGCCGGCCGCGAAATCACGGTCGAGGTAGACAGCGTCGTGACAGACGTGGTGGAGGCTGATTCCTTCGCCCAGTGTGGCTGGATTGGAGAGCAGCACCATGCAGTCCGGGTCCTCGCGGAACCTGCGGATCTGCTCCTCCCGGTCCGGGGTGGTGCCGTGGACCACCGCGGGGTGGAACGGGCCGAGAGAGGCCGCAAGAGTGGTCAGGTTCCTCACGAACGTCGACCAGACGAGTGTCTTCCGGCCTGCCTTGGCGTTCTCCGTCACGGTCCGCAGGACGGCCTCGTACTTCGGGGACAATTCGTAGTGCGGAAGCTCCCGCATGAGCTCCAGCAGGGGGAGGCCGGGGTCCGCCGGACGCCGGGCCGCGAAGACCGGCAGGGGCTGGTACCGGTCCGAGCCGGACTCCAGCAGGGCAGGGTTCGTACTGGCCATCATCAGGTACACAAGCACTTTGCCGAGCCGGGCGAACTCCTCCTGCTCGCGGTCCTGCAGATCGGTGAGCTGGTTCTTGAGCGCGGAGTAGAGACGGCGGTGCGCCTCGGGAAGCTGGACGTACTTCACCCGTATGTCCACGGGGGGGAGCTGGAGTTCGTTCTTGGTCGTCCTGGTGAAGAGGGGTCTCAGCACCCGGCTCGCGTGCGCGAGGTCCCCGCCCGCCACTGCCCGGTCCACGGCCCGCCGCCCATGACCGGGCCAGACGAACGAGAGGAGGCTCTCCAGGTCCTTGGCGCCGTTCGGAGCGGGGGTTCCGGTGAGGATGAGCCGGTGCGCGGCGAGTGGTCCCAGCGCCATGCAGCTGGCGCCGTACGTGCCCCGGACCCCGAGCTTCATCCGGTGGGCCTCGTCCAGGACCATGAGCGCCGGAGCGGCCGAGAGCCACTCGGCGAGCTGGGACTGCTGCCGGCTCAGCCTCTCGTAGTTGACGAGCAGGATCTCCGCCCCGCCGTCCTCCGAGCGCTGGAAGACACGGAGGACGGGAGGCACGGAGAAGCACGTGGCCGCTTCGTCGGTCCACGCCTCGTACGCGGACTTCGGGCTGACCACCAGAAGCCGCCTGACCTTGCCGGCCTGGCGGAGGGCCGCGTACACCGCGAGGGCGGTGCGGGTCTTGCCCGCGCCGGGGACGCTGAAGTTGGCTCCATGCGTGAGGGACAGCAGCTTCGCGATGTCGCGCTGCTGGAAACCGGTCAGCGGGGCCGTCCAGGAGGGACCGAGGAGCGACGGGACGTCAGAGGGAGCGATCTCTTCCTGTACCTGCTCGCCACGCTGTCCTGCCTCCAGCCGGGCTTCCACTGCCTGCGAATCCCGTACCGACCCTTCGGCGAGCGCCTTCAGACCGGGCGTGAAGACGACGCCTTGCGGGTCGTGCCAGTGGGTCAGCAGGGGCAACTGGGCGAGGAACTCTTCCAGGTCCACCTCGGCCGCCTGAGGGCCGCGCTGTCTTCCGCTGCCGTACCGGGCGACGAACCGGACAAGGTGCTCCTGGCCGTCAGCGAGGCTCCGGAACACCACCTTCGTGCGGGTCTCGTCGAAGCCGATCCTGAGCGAGGGTTCTTCGGTGACGTCCATGCTCAGTCCTCACTCGCCTTGATCAGCCAGCTGACACCCTCTCCCCGGGTGGTGACACCGCGGCTTGCCTGCCGGGCCAGTTTCGCGAGACTGCCCCGGACCCTGAGCAGCGCACTGTCGAAACTCGCCTCGTCGAGGCTGTTGCTTCCGAGTGCCTGCACCAGATCGCTCACGCTCTGGTCGATCGCCGCACGCGCGTCGTCGAGGCGCTCCGCAGTGGTCTGCCTGACCTTCCTGAGCCGGTCGTCACGTTCCGCCGCGTCCAGCGCGCGGCGCATCCCCTTGCGGGCGTCGATGATCTCGTGCCGGGCGGCCTCCCGCACGGTGTCCGGCATGCTGCGGGAGGACCAGGTGGCGCGGGCCCGGAGGATCTGGTCGGTCACGGCGCGGGCCCGGACGACCGGATCGGCGGGCGGGGCGACGGTGACGGCGAGACCGGGGATGGCGATCGCGGCCGGGCTCGTCGCACTGGAACCGGTGGCCTCGAACAGTGAGGGCAGGCTTTCCTCCAGGTAGTTCCCCTGGAAGTCCTCTCCGATGAAACGCGTCTTGGTCTTGGCGAAGTCCAGGAGGATGGCGGCGATCCGGTTCTCCTTGACCCGCTCAGCCTGTTCCTGGCTCGAAGCCCGCACCTTCTCGTAGTTGCGCTGCAGCTCCTTCAGGTTCTCCTGGTGGCCCTCGAAGTCCGCGAGGCTGAGCTGGGCGCCTTCCGGCGTAGTGCTGCGCTGGATCATGTCCCGGATCACTCCGAGGATCCAGCGCTCCTGCCGGAAGGTCCTGAGCTGGATGTGGAAGTCGCGGGCGATATCGGTGTCCGCACGGCCCATCAGCTCCTGTTCCTCCATCGCGATGAGCCGGTTGATGTAGGAGTAGTCGCGGCGCTTGTCCGGGCGCAGCTGAAGGGTCAGCTCGACCGCGTTGATGTCGTCCCAGGTGAAGGAACGGGGCAGGACGCCGACCCGGATCGACGTGCGGCCCAGCTGGCGCAGGGCTGCCGCACGCGTGTTGCCGTTCACGAGGATGCCCTCATGCGTCATGAGGCCGGGTTCCTGCTGCTCGACGGAGCGCAGGCTTTCCATCAGTGCTTCGAAGTCCGGATCCGTCTCGTCCGGGCTGGCGGGCCTCCCCTTGAGCAGCCGGTCGAGATATTCCTGGCTTTCCACGCTCCAGGGGTCTGATTTCAACCCGCGGGCGAGTTCGGGGTTGTGGTCGCGCTGGGCCCTGATGCGGTGTGTCGCCGGGTTGTAGTAGACGTCGCGCAGCGGCATGTCGATGACACCGACGTGGAGGGGACGGCCGTTCCACTCCACGGTGACGGTCTCGCTGACTCCCTCGCCTTCGGTGGACTCACTGAGCCGCTGCGCGACGAACTCGGCGTTCTCCAGGCCCTTCGGCGGAAGATCGAATGCCAGCATTCCCACGATTCTCCTCAACTCCGGGCCTCGGCCCGTTCTTCTTCCGGCTCGCCGTGACAGCGTGCTACGGCCGGCTGACCGCCGCGCGGACCGCCTCACGGGACTCAGCCGGCAGACTGCGGTACTCACCCCAGAGCCGCTCCATGGCGCTGAAGTCCCGGTGGTCCGCCGCCACCCACTGTGCGAAGAGCTCGCGCTCCACGCCGCTCATCTTCGCCAGTCGGCCGAGGACGTCCGTCACGTCGGTCTGCCGGCCCCGGCCGCCGATCCTGCACCGCCGGCACTCGATGACCAGCTCGACGACTGTGCCGCCCGGCTTCAGCACCTCGCGGCGGGCGATGTCCAGCTGGGCGGTCTCGACTCCGCCGTCGTATGCCTCGCCGGCGGCGATGCCGCACACCCGGCACAGGTGGTCGTCCCGGTCGAGGATCTCACGGCGCTGCGGGGCGCTGATGCCCGCGGCTGCCGGCTTCATCCGTGCCTGGCCGGGCTTCCAGACCTCGGCCCCCTGCTCGACGAACCGGTGCTCGTGCGGGGAGAGGGTGGGGTCCTCCCGGTTTGTGGCGATAACCCAGCCGTGCACGCGGAGGTCGCGCATACGGCGGTCGATCTGGGAGGTCTCCGGGAACGCCTCGCGCAGTTCCGTCTTGGTGAAGACCGAACCCACGCCGACCTCGGTGACGAGCCAGAGGGCGCAGCGGACCATGGTCCCCTGTGTGCTGGTCCGCCACGAGGGAATGTCAGTGTCCGCCACGATGATCTCCTTAAGGCTGACCGGGGTCTGCGTCCACACGTGGACGCCGGCACCCGGATCCGTGCGCCTTCCATTGGAAGGGGAGAGCGGCCAGCAGATCAAGCTGTCCCGGGTGTTTGCGGCTCAACGCAAACATGTGGGGCGCGGGCCGGCGGAAACGCAAACACCGGAAAGCGGATTCCGGGGCAGCGCAAACATCAGGATCGGCAGAACGGGCCGTTCCCTCTTGTGCTCACGCTTGATCACGGGAGACTGAACACTCGACAAATACGTCTGCCTCTGGAGGTTCGATGGCCGCTCTGGGCCAGGTACGGGAAACGTTCTGGGAACAGTGCACGCCCGCGAGCATCGCGTTCGCCCAAGGGTTCCGCGCGCTCGTCAACGGGATGACGTCCGACAAGCAGCACGTCCGCGCACAGCAGCTGGGCATTGCCCCCAGCACCTTGTCCAACTACTGGATCGGCCGCCGTATCCCCTGGCAGTCCAAGCTCCGCGCCCTTTTCAAGGCGGCGCGGAGGAACTCGGCCGGTGCCGCGCCGGTGACTTTGGCCGCCCTGGAGAGGCTCCGTTCGTACGCGCGGCTGAAGCAGTCCGGCCGCAATGCCCAGGAGGACCGCGATGCCTGCGCCGCGTCCGCCATCGGGGGACTGGCCGACGGGGCGCAGGCATCCGGGACGGACGCCCCGGACTCCGGCACCGTTCCGGCAGCGGGACCGGCGCAGGACCGGCGGAACTCCGGAAACACCAGCCCGCGGGAGAAACCGGCGGACCGGGAGGAGCCGGAGGCCGCGGAGACGACGCGTCCGGAGGGCGCCGAAAGCGGCACGGTGGGCGAAACCCTGGGAATCCTGCGGGCGGCCCGCGCGTCGGGGAACCTCAGGGAGCTCGTCGGTACGGCCTGGTCGGCCAGCAGGACCTTCAGCGAGGCCGATTTCTGCACCGCCGTGGCCGGACTCCAGGCCACCGGAGACACGGACCTGGCCGAAGCGCTGCTCCTCGCTGACGGACAGCGCGGCCCGGCCGCCACGACGCGGCTGGCCCTGGCCCTGATGGGCGCCGGTCTCGGAAGCTCCGCCGAACTCGTCATGCGCGCCAGCCTTCCCGCGGAGGCCAGCCTGGAGCGGTAACCGACAGCCCTCGGGGCATTTCCGAAGAACACCGGTACGGGGTGGGGACGAAGTCGTCGCTCCGGTCTCTGTGGCGCCCGGATCCGGACCGCCTCTTCTGCTCACGTCGCACAGGAGTCCCTTCATGCTGCACATTTCGCTGGCCTTGATCGTCGGAATCGGCTTCAGCGTCTTCTTCGCGTTCGCTGTCGCCGTCTCCGCCTTCGCGCTCTCCAGGGGGGAGGGGCAGACGGTATCCGCCTCGGTCCGGTGGGGAGCCGCTGCCTTCGCCGGCACGCTCACGCTCGGCATCCTGCTCCTCACCCTGATCAGGGGGACGGCGGGTTAGCCGTCCTGCGGACGCCGCATGAGGAGTACGCCCCCGACTCGCCCGGGGAGCGGTCAGCCGCTGGTGCCCGATGCCGCACACTTATGTGGGCGCTGTTTACCAGTGGGGCACGTATGCCATCGCCCGCTGTGAGCGGGGCGCTCTGTCAGTGGGGTCTGTCACCCTCTGTGATGGCTGGCGGCACAAGGCGCCAGCCGGGGTTCGCGTACGAAGGAGGGTGCATGGCCAGCACTGAATCAGAGTTCACCTCGATCGAGATCTGTGCTGGAGCCGGCGGACAGGCCATCGGTCTGCACCGTGCCGGTTTCCGGCACCTCGCGCTCGTGGAGATCGACAAGCACGCCAGGGAGACGCTGAGGCGGAACATCGAGGCGCGGCCGGACTGGGCCTGGGAGCTGCGCCACTGTGATCTCAGCCACTCGGACGTGAAGGAGTTCGAGCCTCTCAAGGACGTCAGCCGGGGCGGATCCCCGATCCAGCCCGGCGAGCTGGACCTCCTGGCCGGCGGCGTGCCGTGCCCTCCGTTCTCCCATGCCGGGAAGCAGCTCGGCAGGGACGACGAGAGGGACCTCTTTCCGCGCATGCTCGATCTCGTGGGACAGCTCAAGCCCCGGGCGGTCATGATTGAAAACGTGCGGGGCATTCTGGACCCCAAGTTCGAGGACTACCGGGACTACATCAAGGCCAGGCTTGAAGGCGGTTCGTACCGAGAGGAAGACGGAACCGTCGTCACCGAACGGGGGATGAATTACCGGGTCTGCCACTGGGGCCTCCTGGAAGCCAGCAACTTCGGGGTTCCGCAGCTCCGGCCGCGCGCGATTCTCGTCGCCATCCGGCAGGACGTCCAGGAGGACGTGAAGTACGAATGGCCGGTACCGACGCACGAGGAGCCGCTCAGCGTCGCGGAGGCTCTGAGGGAATCGATGGAGGCGCGGTACGCCGCCCACTATGGCGGTGCCCGTGAGAGGGAAGCGAAGGACGCCTTGGAGAGGTGGTACCAGAAGGCGTCGGATCGGCACGCGGAGCTCAGGGCCAAGGGCAGCGCCGGCATCGCCCCCACGCTCGTGGGCGGCTCCAAGAAGCACGGCGGTGCTGACCTCGGCCCGAGCAGGGCCAAGGCGGCCTGGAAGCAGCTGGGCGTGTCGGGCCTCGGAGTCGCCAACGACGCTGAGACCGCGGAGAAGAAGAACTCCGCGGATCGTGATCTTTTCGGTTCTGGCGGTCCGATGCTGACGGTCGAGCAGGCCGCGATCATCCAGGGGTTCCCGAGCGACTGGATCTTCGACGGGGGCAAGACGGCTCAGTACCGGCAGGTAGGCAACGCCTTCCCGCCGCCGGTCGCTGAGGCCGTGGGCCGCTCGATCATGGAGGTCCTGAAAGCAGCCCGGGAGCGGGACGCGCGGCGGTCCTGATCAGGGTGTTTCCGTGTCCGTGTCCGTGTCCTTTTCCGGCTTCTGGGCGCGGGCACGGAGCTTCTCCACTTCGGCGGCGATCAGGGCGGCGCACTCGCCGGGCTCATCGTGCTCCCAGAACCGGAGGACGGTCCATCCCTCTTCCTTGAGCCGTGCGTTGGTGTCGAGGTCCCGCGCCATGTTGCCGGCAACCTTGTCGGACCAGTAACCGGGGTTCGTCCTCGGCGGCACGTAATGCTCGGGACATCCGTGCCAGTAGCAGCCGTCGATGAAGACGGCGACCTTCACCGGCCGGAAGACGATGTCCGCGGTCCGCCGGAGACCGGGAAGGGGCCTGGCGGCGACGCGGTACCTCAGGCCCTGGGCGTGCAGAAGCCGCCGGACCAGCTGCTCAGGCTGTGTGTCGCGGCTTCGGATGGCCTGCATGTTCCGGCGCCGTGCGGCAGAGGACGCCCATGACCCCTCAGGCGGAGCCCAGTCACTGATGGGAGCCTCCCCTTTTCTTCGTACAGGAGCTTCTTTCATCTCTTTTGTATCCTATGAGGATTTCGCTTTGGCCGAAGGGAGGACGGGGGCTTTCGTGACCTTGTCGTTCTTGTTCGAAACCCTCCACAATTCTCCTTCGATGCGTGCCCGGTGCCCCTGGAAGTCGCCATTCGCTTGTGTCACGCGCGCGCTGACGAACTCGCCCTCCCCCGGGGCGGGAAGACCTAGCTGGACCGCTATCTCCTGATGCGACTGGGAGTCGCCCATGATGATGATTCCCTCGCCTTGGAGAGCCGATCTGGCTCCTCCGTTCCCCCGGACTCTTTTCATGTAGTCCTTCTGCTGGGCGACCGTGCGTACAACGTTGCGGCCGATTCTCCGCCCTTGGTACCTGCGGAACAGTTCGTTGAGCTTCGACTGCCCCGAACCGGCGGCGAAGACCGCTTCCCGGTCGGCGGGGTCCATGTGGAGCAGGGCGTTCACCGGAAGCTCCTCTCCGTGCCACAACCACAGGATCCTGCTCCGGTGCTCTGCCTTGATGGTCAGCTTCTTGTCCCGGTTGTTCCCTTGGTTGAGCCAGCGCTCATCGATGCGCAGCAGCCCCGCACTCCACTCGCTCCTGTAATCGTCAGCCCACACCAGCAGGCAGAGGTGGCCCAGGGCCTCCGGAGGGATCATCCAGCTGCCGAAACGCTGGGAGTACTTGCAGTCCACTTCGATGCCGGAGATCCGGTAGTCCATGTCGACGCCGTCATCGAATGCGAACTCGCGCTGCAGGTTGATCTCGACGAGTGTTCCCGCATGGGTCTTCTCGGTTTTGAAGAGCGTTTCCCAGTCGTAGCGTCCGGTGACTTCTCCGTTGAGCAGCTGGTCGATCGTGTCCCGGAGGACTCTGGCGAAGCGCAGGCCTCCGGGGTCGAGCCGGGTCAGCCGCTGGTAGACCGCGGCCAGTTCCGGGTCTTCGTTCAGGAGCGTCTGTTCGCGGACGCTGACCGCAGCGGTCGCACTGTGGTGGAAGAAGGGAAGCATCAACAGGACTCCTGTCCGGTCGGGTCTATGGCGTGGAGAGGCCCGGCCCGGTCACGAGCCGTCTTGTGAGTTCGACCGTTTCGCCTGGTAGCGGAGCAGCCGGAGAGAGGAATCGTTCGCCGCGGCGGGCGGGATCACCGTGAAGGCGAGCATGACCCGTGAGGGGTCGGCCACTCCGTCCGGA
Organism: Streptomyces termitum; assembly: GCF_014650175.1. Taxonomy (GTDB): domain Bacteria; phylum Actinomycetota; class Actinomycetes; order Streptomycetales; family Streptomycetaceae; genus Streptomyces; species Streptomyces termitum. The sequence goes on along the minus strand of NZ_BMUL01000002.1, from coordinate 527,099 downwards.
GCTGCCGCACGGAGTCCGGCGTCGTCAGTGACCTCCACAGCCGCGTAGAGCAGGACGACCCCCGTACGGCTTCCCACCACGAGCGGTCCTGGAGCCGACGGGCCTTCCGCGCCGGCGTCATCGATGAGCTGCTGGGCCCACCTGCGGTGCTCAAGACCTGAGATTCGTCCGAAGGCGACCTTGTTCAGCTGGCGGTTACGACGGACGAGAGAAGCCGGCCCGTGGCCCAGGATGCGGCCTTCCACCCGGCGGCTCGATGTGGTCTGCGGGGCGACGACCAGCCAGTCGTCGACGGTGGCGAGTGACCCGTCGAGTTGCGCGAGGTAGTTGAGATGAGGGGTGAAATGGTTGTCGCCTTCCCACTCCAGCTGGCTCAGCACGCTGATCAGGTCTGCGTGCGCCACGACGGCCGTCGTGGCCTGGAAGGTACGTGTGAGCGGACTGCTGCTGTCCGGGGGGAGGGCCAGGGTGACGGGAGCGGCGTTGAAAACGGGCAGCAGGGGGCGCCAGCGTTCGGCGTTCCGGGCGGTCCGCTCCGGGCTCCGGGGGTACGCGGCCGGCTCGATGGGCTTCCCGGGGGAGCGGATCTCGACGAGTTCGGAATTGAACATCTTGTTCCGCGCTGACGGCTTGATCAGCGCCAGATGCTGTGAGACCAGCGGCAGCATCCGTTCAGGCGTGAGCTGGGGTTCGCCGTCGATCACCGTGGCGTACTGTGCGAGCTGGCTCCGGAACACCTCTTCGTCCTGGCAGATGGCCTCGAACGCCTCGTACAGATCGAGCGTCTTGTCCTTGCCGTAGGGCTCCTCACGGCCGATGTACAGACGCACCAGGTCGCGGTACTGGTCACGGAAGCCGAACCAGCGGCCCATCTGCATCAGGGTGTCCGCCTGCTGCGTCTTGCGCCGGTAGTACGTCACGGTGAGGCCTTCAACGGTGAATCCACGGGAGAGCTTGGTGCCGCCCACGAGGATCTTCCACACGTTGCGGGTGCGGTCGAAGTCGAGATCGACCTGCTCGTAGTCGCGCTCCTTGTCCCCGTTGACGATGATGACCGGGTTGTTTCCCGAGCTGATGAGCTGACGCGCCCGGCTGATGTGAGGCCGGAGCGCCTCGTAGGATGCCGGGACCTGTGCGCCTTCCGAACGGGCGTCGCAGACCGGTTTGAAATCCTCTTCGAACAGCTTGGCCAGCCGCTCGTGAGCCGCGCTGCTGCCGTACGACTCGTGCCACATCGCATTCAGCCGCTGGGCCAGCGCGGTGTGATCCGCCATCCGCACCGAATCGTGGACGAGCATGGTGTGGTGGCGGTACTTGCTTTCGGACACGCCCTGATGGCGGATGCGGTAGAGCTTGAGCGCGCCAGAGAGGACGAACGCGTCCATGGCCTCGAGCAGCCGGTCGTCAGGCCCGTCGTAGATGCCGCGGACGTGCGCCTTCTCCTGGGAGTTAGCGAAGGTGCGTTCCCTGGAAGGAATGGCCGAGTCAAGGTCGTGGAAGTCCTGGACACCCATGTAGCCGATGGGACGGGGCAGGGAGATGAGGAAGTCTCTCGGGAAGATGTCCGTCGTGTCGTCCGGGTCGACGAAGACGTTGGCGAAGGGCGTGGCCGTGTAGCCGACGTACTGGGCCCGGGGGAGCAGCTGGAGCAGATGGGAGATCAGTCGGTTGATGGTGGTACGGGACTCCTCTCCTTCGGTCCGTTTCGCAGGGTTGTTCGTGTTCACCGAGGCCTGGTCGGACTCGTCGTCGATGATCAGAACGGGGAGTTCGCCGAGGATGCTGCCGACGCGCTTGAGGTCTTGGACCAAGCTCGCGAGGACGTCCTTGTTCTTCTTCACCACCATGACGCGGGCTGCCGAAGGGTGCAGGTTTACCGGGTCGTGCAGGGCCCGGGCGGGATCGGTCTTCGGGATGTCCAGCGCGCTGATGCCCTGGCCCAGGCCCCGGTAGTCGTCGTCGCGCGTCGTCAGCCGCTCGATATCGAAGGCCCCGCGGTGAGAAGGCCGCCCGCCGTGCGAGACGAACTTGGCGGGCCAGTCCTCATCGTCCTGGTAGTCGACGCCGATCAGGCTGTCGATGTCATCGGGGCTGATGCCCCGCAGGATGTTCTCCCTGCCGATCAGTTCCATGTCCAGGCGGCGCTGGGTCTGGCCGCGCAGCAGGTTGAGCGTGCCGCCGAGGACGATGACCAGCCGGTATCCGGCGTCCACTGCCTTGGCGATGACCCCGGTGAAGTTGGCGGTCTTGCCGGACTGGACGTAGCCGACCACCAGGCCGCGCGCGCTGTAGGCGTCGTCGCGGGTGGGGTCCGACAGCCGTTCCACCACGCCGTGCGAAGCCTGGTCGAGGCTGGCGATGGCGGCCTCGCTCCACCCCTTGCCGCGGAGGACCCTCTCGTAGGCCGACCAGTAGAACGAACGGGCGGCGCCTTTCTCCCTGGTGTACCAGGGCGTGAAGCCCCGGCTGAGCACCACTGGCTTGGGCGCGGTGATCAGGGGAACAGCGGTGTCCAGCGCTTTGCGCAGCTCTTCGCCGAAGCCGAGCCGGGCGTAGGTGTCGGCGCGCCGCTGCTCGGTTCCTGCCTGGCTGGCCGACCAGGTCGCCGTCTCCACGGTGTCCCAGAATGTCAGCTTCTGCTTCCACAGGGCGGTGAACTCGGGCTGCCCCGCCATGAGGAGGCCGCGGAACTCCTCCAGGGCTCCGTCAGCGGGCTCTTCTAGGTCGGATACCGCAAAGGCGATCTTGGTGAAGTCCTTCGGCTCCCGGCTCATCGCGCCCAGGACATCGATATGCAGATTCAGCAGGTCGTCATTCACCGGGCGTCTTCCTCTCCGCGGGAGATCTCGCACTGGGCGGCGGTCAGCAGAACGCTGTTCCACAGGGCCATCTCATCGTCTCGCTGCGCGCTTGACCGGCCCATGCGGAAGTTCTTCTCCAGCATCAGGTAGAGCATCGCCTTGAGTGTGGGGGCATCGTTCGATCCGGTCCGGCGCCCTGCGCTGAACGCCTGGCGGAACTCCTTGTTCAGCCGGACGACGTGGTCTTCGCGGTCGATGTCGAAGAAGACCCCGGCCGGCAGGGCTTCCCAGCGAAAGGTGATGGGGTCTTCGCTCTCCAGCGTGGGAAGCTCGTCGCGGAGCGTCCGCTTCAGCTTGGGGTCGACCCCCTTCCCGGGCGGGATGACTTCCTTGCGCTGGACCTCGGTGGACCGGCGTGCGGCATCCCGGTAGGTCCCCTCCGCCTCCCTCAGGTACTGCACGAACGTGCCGCCGTTGGTGTCCGTCGCTTTCTCCAGCCCGCGGGCGAACGCCGGGGTGACGTTGACCCCGTCCTTCTTCACGGTGAGTGAGAAGACCCTGTTGGGCTGGGAGGGGAGGTCGATGGCGATGCGTGCGAGGTTGTGGTGTGTCTCGGCGCTGCGGGTTCCGTTCCAGCCGCCCGCTTGCACCAGACGGTCGTTCCGGTAGATGTAGAAGCCCTGGCGCTCGGCGCGGGGGCCGATGCCTCGATAGGCGACGAGCAGGGACTTCGGCGGCCAGATGTGGGCCGTCAGCTTCAGGGGGCCGACTCCTTCGACCGGCGCCGTGTAGGTGCGGGGGAAGCCTGCACGGCCGGGGAGGCGGTAGCCGAAGGGGTCGATCGCTTCGATGCCCCGGTGATCGAGTTCCTCCTGGGTCCGCACGTCCTCCACGACGATGTCGATGTGGAAGTCGTCCCGGTTCAGGAAACGGTGCAGGTACAGGCCGAGGTGGGTTTCCAGCCGCTCAATCATCTCGTTCTGGAACCGGTCGGTCTGGCCCGTGGTCACGGTCTCGAAAGCGCGCACCTCGTCCCAGCGGACGATCGTGCCATGCCAGCCGATCACGCCGTCGTAGCGGTCGACGAGATCCTGGCAGTACCGGGAGTCGACGATGTCGCAGGTGAAGTCCTGGTGCGCATGGGCGGTCAGCCACCGCCGCCCCGCCGAAGGGCTGCGCTTGGTGCGGCTGACAACGGTCAGGGCGCTCGCGTGCGACAGGGAAGCCGCCTTCAGCCCGGCCCCGAAGTGTCCCAGAGCGCTGTCCGTGTACTTCTGCTGTCCGCCCACGGTCATGGCGATGTCCAGGGCATCGTCGTCCATGCCCTGCCCGTCATCGATGACGAGCAGGCTGACGAGCCGGCCACCGTCCCGGAGGAAGCTCACCACGACGTTCTTCGCGCCCGCGTCGATCGAGTTGTCGACGAGGTCAGCGATGGCGGCTTCGAAGCTGTAACCCTGATGGGTCAGGGACTCCACGTAGCGGGCGGCGGGCGGAAGCCGTTTGCTCCCGCTCGTGGGCACATCGAACTGCCACTCAGAACCAGACTCGTAGGCCAATTGGTTTTCCTCATGCGCAGGACTGACCTGGGCATGGGAAGCGGCCAGTCGGACAGCAACGTGACACACGCGACGTTACTCCAGCCGGCTGACACGACGCGAGAAAGCCCCTGATTCAGGGGCAGAGGATCACTCCGCCCCGTGGCACTCCCCATAAGCCCTCTCCGAGCCGCACCAGCAGTCCTCCGGTGGGAGAGGGGGCCAGGGGAGGGCGCGGGCTCGGGCGGCGAGGGTGGTGGCGTATTGGGGGAGGAGGGCGGGGGTGGAGGGGTGGGTGGCTTCGGAGGCGGCGAAGGCTTCGTAGGAGGGGACGGTGGCGCGGACGATGCCGAGGTTGGGGGTGCCGGCGGCGGCGAGTTCGCGGAGGGACGCCTCGATGTCCGTCAGGTGGGCGGTGTAGGTGGGGTACTCGGTCTCCAGGGGCGGGTAGGCGGCGAGGAGTTCGGTCAGCTCGCGTTCCGGCCAGTGGAGGACGGCCACCGGGAAGGGGCGGGAGAGGGCGGTGCGGTAGGTGCCGAGTTCGGAGCGGAGGCGGGCGATCTCGGCCTGGAGTTCGGCGGGGTCGGAGGAGCCGAGGGACCAGAGGCGCTTCGGGTCGTGGAGTTCGTCGAGGGGGACCGTGCCGGTGTGGAGGCGGTCGGCGCGGGTGTCCCAGGCGTCGTGGTCCAGGGCCAGCATGCGGCGGACGCGGTGGCGGGTGGCGAGGAGGGAGCGGGTGGCGTGCGGGAGCTCCCCGGCGGGGTCGGCGAGGAGGCCGGCCGCCTCGGTGAGGGTGGCTTCGGCCGCTTCCAGTTCGTCGTGGGCCTCCAGCGTCTCCGCGACGATCTCCCACGGGGCGGCGTCGGCCGGGCGGGAGCGCCGTACGCCGTCGATGATGGCCCTGGCCTCGGCCTCGTGCCCGTACTCCCACAGGTTCGCGGCCTTGAGGGCGCGGATCAGGTGCGGGGCGGCGGGGGTGCCGGCGAGGAGCTCGTCGTAGAGCGCGGTCGCGCCGGGGCGGTCGCCCGCCAGTTCCCGGTGGGCGGCGGCCCGGAGGAGCAGCGGCTCCCGGTCCCCGGGGTACCGGGCTGCGGTGCGCAGCAGTCGCTCGGCTTCGGTGGTGTGGGCGGCGGGCGTGTCGGGGCGCATGGCGTCCACCGTACTGCGGTACGCCCCTGGAGAGTTGGCGCCGCAGCCCTTATCGTGCCGGGCGTGCGGGGCAGGGGACGGGAACGGGTGCCGGTGGTGGTCCAGGCGCGCGCGGGGCGCCATGGGCTCGCCCGCGTGCTCTGGGTGGGTGCCGAGACCGTCGTCACCTGCGGTGTTCTGATCCTCCTCCTCGTCGTCCACCAGCTGTGGTGGACCAACGAGCAGGCGCGTGCCGAGGCCGGTGAGCGGGTGCGGGTCCTGGAGCGGGAGTGGGAGATCTCTCCCGGTGGGTCTGGTGAGCCCGGTGGGGCCGGCGGCGCCGGTGGGACCGAGGGGAGTGGGGAGAGCGGGGGGAGCGGGGGGACGGGCGGGGTGCCCTCGCCGTCCGTGCCGCCCGAGGGGCGTGGGGGGCCGCCCGCCGCCGGGGCGAAGGGGCCGCCGGTCTCCGGGGACACCTTCGCGGTGCTCCGCATCCCCCGGCTCGGGCTGACCGTCCCCGTCGCCCAGGGCATCTCCAAGCGGGACGTCCTCGACAAGGGGTACGTCGGCCACTACCCGGGTACCGCCGCCCCCGGCCGGCCCGGGAACGTCGCGCTCGCCGGGCACCGGAACACCCACGGCGAGCCCTTCCGGTACGTCGACCGGCTGCGGAAGGGCGACGAGATCACGCTGCGGACCCGGGAGGGCACGTACACCTACCGCGTCGACCAGATCCTCCCGGTCACCTCGCCGCGCGACACCGGCGTCATCCAGCCCGTGCCCCGGTCGATCGTCAAGCCCTCGTACGGGTACTCCCGCCCCGGCTCCTACCTCACCCTCACCACCTGCACCCCCGAGTTCACCTCCCGCTACCGGCTCATCGTCTGGGCGACGCTGCGACGGTGACGACGGCGCCCGCCAGCGCCAGGCCCGCCGAGGCCAGCAGGGCCCGGTCCGCGCCGCCCGCCGACAGGGCGAGCGCCAGGGCGACGCCGGCCGCCGAGCCGATGTACCGGGCCGTGTTGTTGGCCCCGGAGCCCATCGCCGCCCGCTCCGGCGGCACCGAGTCGACCGCGAGCCGGGGCAGCGCCGCGTTCAGCAGGCCGCTGCCCGCGCCCGCCACCACCATCGCGAGGACCAGCCGGGGCCACGGCACGGCGGGGGAGCCGACCGTCCCGAGGAGGCCGAGGACGCCCGCCGCCGACAGGACGAAACCGAGCGCGAGCTGGTACGGGGCGGGGACCCGGCCCGCGAGCCTGCGGGCCTGGAGCGCCACCGCGAACGCCGTCCCCGACCACAGCGCGAACGGCCACGCCGCCGCCGGCGGCGACAGCCCCGCCCCGCGCTGGAGCAGCGCCGGCACCACGCTGAACAGGCCGATCACGGCCAGGCCGGTGAAGAGCGCGCCCAGCGTCGCCGCCCGGAACTCCGGCCGCCGCAGCAGCCCCAGGTCGATCATCGGGTGCGCCACCCGCCGCTCGACCACGGCGAACAGGGCCGTGAGCACCGCCGACGCCGCCAGCAGCGCGCCGACCCACGGGTCCCGCCAGCCGTCCCGGCCCAGCGTCAGGCCGGTCAGCAGCGCGCCGAGCGCCAGCGCCAGCGCCACCGCCCCCGCCAGGTCCGGGCGGCCGGGCCCGGCGGGGGCGGCCGGGGGGCCCGCCGGGAGCGCGCGGGTGCCGGCGGCGGCCGTGACCAGGGCCGCCGCGCCCAGGACGACGAAGACCAGCCGCCAGTCCACCAGCGAGACCGCCCCCGCCAGCAGCGGGCCCAGCGCGATCCCGCCGCTCACCGACGCGCCCCACAGGCCGGTGGCCCGGATCCGGTCCCGGCCCGAGGGGTACGCGTCCGCCAGCAGGCCCAGGCTGCCCGCGAGGACCGCCGCGCTCGCCGCGCCCTGCGCGATCCGGGCCGCCGTGAAGAGCGCCGTCGAGCCCGCGAGCGCGCCGAGCAGCGTCGTCGCGCCCAGCGCCAGGGTGCCGAGCAGGAAGACCCGGCGCCGGCCGTGCGCGTCGGCCAGCGCGCCCGCCACCAGGAGCAGGGCGGCGAGGCCCAGCGGGGTGCCGTTGAGCAGCCACGCCTGCGCCGAGGCCGGGGTCCCGAAGGCGGCGGCCGTCGCCGGGAGGGTCTGCATGGGCGCCGTGTAGTTCATCAGGGCGAGGGCGGTGGCGGCGGCGGTGACCGCCAGGGTCGCCCTTCCGGCGGCGGAACCGGGGCCGGAACCAGAACCGGAATCCGGGCCTGCGCCGGAACCGGAACCGGGACGAGAACCGGGGCCCGGGCCCGTATCGCCGCCGGTCGTCGTCCTCGTACCCGCCGGGGTTCCTCCGAGGGGGCTGTCTGCGCGCACGGGGACCTCCACCCGCTCGACCGACTGTCAGTTCAGTGATTGAACCATGACTCTACCCGCTGGGTTCGGTGAATGAACCGATGAATGGGTACGCTGGCCCCATGGCCCTCGGCAAGGACTACGCCCACCAGCAGTGCTCCATCGCCCGCTCCCTCGAAGTCGTCGGCGAGCGCTGGACCCTCCTCGTCGTGCGCGACGCCTTCTACGGCGTCCGGCGCTACGGCGACTTCCTCGCCCACCTCGGCGCCCCCCGCGCCGTGCTCGCCGCCCGCCTCCAGGCCCTCGTCGACGCCGGGGTCCTCGACCGGCGGCGCTACCAGGAGTCCCCGCCGCGCGACGAGTACGTCCTCACCGAGGCCGGCCTCGCCCTCTGGCCCGTCCTGCGCGCCCTCGGCGCCTGGGGCCGGGACCGGATTCCCGGCACCCTCCCGATGCGCCGCTTCCACCACGCCGCCTGCGGCACCGAACTCGGCCCCGGCGGCGAGTGCCCCTCCGCCGGGTGCCCGTCCCACGGCCGGGCCGTGCCGCCCGCCGACATCGAGATGCGGCCCGGCGCCGGGCTCGACCCCGACCCCGCCGATCCGGTGAGCCGGGCCCTCCTGCGGCCCCGCCGCCTCCTCGTCCCGCTGGAGCACGAGCCGCCCGCCGGGAACTCTCCGGCCGCCCCGGTCGTCGTACCCGACGGACACTGAAAGGGCGGGGGCGGAGGCGCGGCGAGCGGGAGTCTGGTCCCGCGGTGACCCGCGCCTCCGCCCCCGTTTCCGTACCCCCGCGGCTTCCCGCCCCCTCCCGCGGCCGTCCCTTCCCGCCTCCGCAGGGCGCTCCCTCTCCGGTCCGCCCCCCTCCCGGTTACCCGTGCGTAGGGTCCGGTGGATGAACGGGGTCTTGCGGGCTGACCCGGAGTCTTGGACGATCGACCAATCCTCCGATGGCCGCACTCCATCGGCCGGGGCACCTCAGGGCCTCCCCTCCGGGCCCACCTCGACCACAGGGAGAAGACCATGAAGCTGCTGCGAGTCGGCCCGCCGGGCGCCGAGCGCCCCGCCCTCCTCGACGGCGACGGCACCCTCCGCGACCTGTCCGCCTTCACCGACGACGTCGACGGAACGCTGCTCTCGGACGCCGCCACCCTCGACCTGATCCGGGCCGCCGCGGGCGCCGGCGTGCTGCCGCCGCTCGGCGGCACCGGCGACCCGACGGGCCTGCGCGTCGGCCCGCCGGTCGGGCGGATCGGCAAGGTCGTGTGCATCGGGCTGAACTACCACGGGCACGCCGCCGAGACCGGGCAGGCGGTCCCCACCGAGCCGGTCGTCTTCCTCAAGGCCGCCGACACGGTCGTCGGCCCCGACGACACCGTGCTCGTCCCGCGCGGTTCGGTGAAGACGGACTGGGAGGTCGAGCTGGCCGTCGTCATCGGCCGGACCGCCCGCTACCTGGAGACCGACGAGGAGGCCCTCGCGCACGTCGCCGGGTACGCGGTCGCGCACGACGTCTCGGAGCGCGAGTTCCAGATCGAGCGCGGCGGCACCTGGGACAAGGGCAAGAACTGCGAGACCTTCAACCCGCTGGGGCCCTGGCTGGTCACGGCCGACGAGGTCCCCGACCCGCAGGACCTGACCCTGCGGCTGTGGGTCAACGGCGAACCGCGGCAGGAGGGCCACACCTCCGACCAGATCTTCCCGGTGGCCGAGGTCGTCCGGTACGTCAGCCGGTTCATGACGCTGTACCCCGGCGACGTCATCAACACCGGCACGCCCGCCGGTGTCGCCATGGGGCAGCCGGAGCCCAAGCCGTACCTCCGGCCCGGTGACGTCGTCGAGCTGGAGGTCGAGGGTCTGGGCCGCCAGCGGCAGGAGCTCAAGGGCGCCTGACGGCGCGTCCGGAGCGCCCGGTGGCGCGCCCCCCGGTGTCCGGAGGTACGCCCGAAGCGTCCGACGACGCGTCCGAATGTGGCGGCGCCCCGCGTGGGGCGTCGCCATTTGCGTCCTTTTTTCTGCATATTGCGGCTTATGGAATCTCCGAAGCGCGCAGCCGTTCCCCATCGCAGGTCACGCCTGGCCCTCTCCGCCGCCACCGCCGTCCTCGGCGCGGGCACGCTCGTCGGCGTCCTCTCCGTCGCCGGTGCCGCCGATCCGCTCCCCGGCGGCCTCGGCCCCTGCGTGCCCGGCAACTGCCCGGGTACGTACCCCGACATCAACAACGGCCCGGTGCAGTGGCGCGACAACGGGATCAACGTCTTCGTCGGCGGCGACTTCCTGGTCCGCGAGGCCGCGGCCGAGGCGGAGGGCAAGGTCGTCGTCCTCGGCGGCTTCGACCAGAACAAGCGCGAGGGCGCGTCCGCCGTCTACAACGTGGGCGTCGCGGGCGTCGGTTCGCGCGTCCCGCCCGAGAACGGCACCGACTTCCTCAGCGTCGGCAAGGACCTCACGGTCGCCGCCGGGCAGCGCGTCCTCACCGAGGAGGGCACGGTCACCGGCACGACCCGGTACGCGGGCGCCCTCAGCGGCACCGTCGTCCCCGACCCCGTCCAGGACGACGCCGCCGTCACCCCGTACACCGCCCTGCGCGGCCAGCTCACCGACGCCAGCCAGTGCTACGCGTACGTCTCCGGCGCCTCCCGCACCCCCACCGGCACGGCCGTCAACGCCGGGTACGAGACCCTCTTCACCGGCGACGGGACCTCCGCGCTCCAGGTCTTCACCGTCGACTTCGACATGGAGACGGCGAGCGGCGGCCCGCAGAACATCCGCTTCGAGAACATCCCCGACACCGCGACGGTGCTGGTCAACGTCCTCGGCGCGGAGCGGACCATCGACAGCTACATCGACGGCCTCCCGGGCCTGCGCGACCGGCTGCTGTGGAACTTCCCGGACGCGACGCGGGTGAAGTTCGAGGGCGGCGCGCAGTTCGCGGGCAGCGTCCTCGTCGGCAACCAGGCCAGTACGACGACGATCACCATGCCCGGCATGAACGGCCGGTTCTTCACCACCGGCAACCTGACCCACGCCTCGGAGCCGGGCGGCGGCGGAGGCCAGGAGATCCACAACTACCCGTTCAACGGCGACCTCCCGTCCTGCACGGAGCCGACCACGCCGACGCCGACGCCCACGGAGACGACGCCGACCCCGACGGAGCCGACGCCGACCGAGACCACCCCCACACCGACCGAGCCGACGCCGACGGAGACGACTCCCACGCCGACGGAGCCGACCCCCACCGAGACGACGCCGACGCCGACCGAGCCGACGCCGACGGAGACCACCCCGACTCCCACCGAGCCGACGCCGACCGAGACCACCCCCACGCCGACCGAGCCGACGCCGACGGAGACGACTCCGACTCCCACGGAGCCGACCCCCACCGAGACGACGCCGACCCCGACGGAGCCGACGCCGACGGAGACCACTCCGACCCCCACGGAGCCGACTCCCACGGAGACCACCCCGACTCCCACCGAGCCGACCCCCACCGAGACGACGCCGACGCCGACCGAGCCGACTCCTACCGAGACCACCCCCACCCCCACCCCGACCGGTTCCTCCGACGGGGGGACGACCGGTGGGTACGGTGACGACGGGGGCTACGGCGACGACGGCGGGTACGGCGGGGACAGCGGCGGCGGTCACGGGCCGCAGGGCGGCATGGGGGCCCAGCTCCCCGAGACCGGTTCCGGCACCGGGAAGACCGTCATGGGCGTGACCGCGGCCCTGCTCGCCGCGGGCGGCGGCCTCCTCGTGGCCGTCAGCCGCCGGCGCCGCCGCTCGGGCGGGGCAGCCTGACGGTGACGCCCTCGCGCGCGGACCGCTTCGCCGCCTCCAGGACCTCCAGGGCGGCGGCGGCCTCGCGCGCGGTGACCGGGTTCGGGCCGTCGCCCCGCACGGCGGCGGCCACGGCCGCGTAGAAGGCCGGGTAGTCCCCCGGCACCGGCTCGACGGGAGTCCCGCCGCCGGTCAGCGGGGACTCCCCGGCGCCGACCCGGCCCCACGGCGCCCCGGGGTCCACGCCCCAGGCGGTGCCGGGGCCGGGGCGCAGGCCCGCGCGCAGCGCCGCCTCCTGCGGGTCGAGTCCGTACGTGACGAAGCCCGCGCGCTCCCCGAGCACCCGGAACCTCGGCCCCAACTGGGCGGCGGTGGAGCTCACGTACAGGTGCGAGCGGACCCCGTTCGCGTGGGTGACGGCGAGGAAGGTGTCGTCGTCGGCCTCCGCGCCGGGGCGGCGCACGTCCGACTCGGCGTAGACGGAGACCGCCGGGCCGAAGAGGACCAGCGCCTGGTCGACGACGTGGCTGCCCAGGTCGTACAGGAGGCCGCCGATCTCCTCCGGCGCCCCGGACTCGCGCCAGCCGCCCTTCGGCCGGGGCCGCCAGCGCTCGAAGCGGGACTCGAAGCGCCGCACCTCGCCGAGCCCGTCCGCGTCGAGCAGACGGCGCAGGGTGAGGAAGTCGCTGTCCCAGCGGCGGTTCTGGAAGGCGGAGAGCAGCAGCCCGCGCCGCTCGGCGAGGTCCGCGAGGCCGCGCGCCTCGGCGGCGGTCGCGGCGAGCGGCTTGTCGACGACCACCGGGAGGCCGGCCTCCAGGGCGGCGGTGGCGAGCGGGACGTGGGTCTTGTTGGGGGAGGCGACGACGATCAGGTCGAGGGGTTCCGCGCCGGGGGCCCACAGGTCCTCGGGGCGGGGGAGGACCCGCACCCCGGGGTGCGCGGCCCGTGCCCCGGCGGCCCGTTCGGGATCGCCGGTGGTGACGGCGGCGAGTGTCAGGCCGTCACAGGCGGCGATCAGCGGCGCGTGGAAGACGGAGCCCGCGAGGCCGTAGCCGACGAGCCCGACGCGGAGGGGAGCGGGCGTCCGGGGAGCAGCAGTCATGCACCGCACTTAAGCAACGCTGTTGCCCAAGTGCAAGCAGCGGCGACAATGGCCCGATGACGAGAGACCCGGACGCGACAGGCCCCGACGCGACGGACCCCGGCGGCACCGGCACGGGCCCCGCGGGCGGGGGCGCGAACCTGGCCGTGCTGCGCGGGCACAACGCGGCCCTCGTCCTCGACCTGCTGCGCACGGCGGGCCCCGACGGCATCAGCCGCCTCGAACTCGCCGACCGCACCGGCCTCACCCCGCAGGCCGTCAGCAAGATCACCGCCCGGCTGCGCGCCGAGGGGCTCGCCGACGGGGCCGGGCGCCGCGCCTCCACCGGCGGCAAGCCCCGCACGGTGCTGCGGCTCGTCCCCGGCGCCGCGCGCGCCGTCGGCGTCCACCTCGACCGGGACGGGGCGACCGTCGTCCTGACCGACCTCGCCGGGACCCCGCTCGCCGTCCGCCGCCGGTCCCTGGACCTGACGGCGGGCCCCGGACCGGTCCTCGCGGCCGTCGCGGCGGAGGTACGGGCGCTGCCGTCCGCCGGACCGGCCCGGATGCTCGGCGCCGGCGTGGCCATGCCCGGACCGCTGGACCACCGGCGGGGCGTGCCGGGGCGGGTCACCGGCGCGCCCGTCTGGGCGGGGGAGCCGGTGCGGGACGCGCTGGCCGCCAGGATCGGCCTGCCCGTCACCCTCGACAAGGACACCAACGCCGCCGCCCTCGGCCTCGCCCTGCGCCCCGGCGCCCCCCGCTCCTTCGCCTACGTCCACCTCGGTACGGGGCTCGGCGCCGGCCTCGTCCTCGGCGGCGTCCCGCTGCGCGGCGCGCGGACCGGGGCCGGCGAGCTGGGCCACCAGACCGTCCAGCTCGACGGGCCCCCGTGCGCCTGCGGGGCGCGCGGCTGCCTGGAGGTCCTCTGCCTGGCGGCGGTGGCGCGCGGCGACCTGCCCGGCGCGGCCCGGCTCCTCGGCACCGGCGCGGCCAACCTCGTCCGGCTCCTCGACGCCGACCGCATCCTGCTCGGCGGCCGGGTGGTGCGCGGCGCCCCCGACGTCCTCGCGGCCGGGGTGCGGGCGGTCCTGGCCGGCCTCGGACTGCCGGTCCCGGTCGAGACCGTGACCGCCCCGCACGCGGTGGCGACGGGCGCGGCCCACCTGGTCCTGGCACCGTTCTTCGGCCTGGACGGGACGGCGGGCGGGGCGACGCTCGGGCCGGTGGGCGGGCCGGTGGGCGGGGAGTGACGGTGGGGCCGGAGGGGGCCGGGCCCGGTGCCGGGCCGCCGGGCGGCCGGAGTGGTGGGCGGGGGCCCGGATCGAGGGTCGTACCGTCGGATCGTCCGACCGTACGCTGATCGGGCGGATCCGGCGGGCCGGTCGGGTGGCCCCCCGGTGCCGCCGCCCGTCCCCGGCCGGGCGGTGTGGCAGCGTCGCGGGCGACCCGCACGTCCGCGAGCAGCAAAGGCGTCCGCCATGGCACCCGCTCCCCGGCCCCTGCGCGGCGCCCTCGCCGCCGCGACCGTCGTGGTCCTGTCCGCCGCCCCCGCGGCGACCGCCCGCCCCACCGCCCCGACCCCCGCGCCCGCCGCCCCCGCCCTTCTCGCCCCGGCCGCCCCCGCCCCGCCCGCGCCCGCCTGCGGGCGCGCCTCCGACGACGCCTTCCCGCTCGACGTCCGCTTCCGCGACGCGCCCGACGCCCTTGCGGCGGGCGGCGCGCCCGCCGTCTGGGAGCTGGAGCTGCGCAACACCACCGGGAGCCTCTGCGCCGGGGTGCACCCGGTCCTCGTCCTCACCGACGCGCTGCGGGCGCTGCGCCCCGGGCAGATCCGGCTCGACTTCTACGACGACGGGGCCCGCCGCTGGCGTCCGGTCGCCTTCGAGACCACCGACGAGGCGGAGAACGTCGGCGCGTTCACCGACCCGAACGGGCCCGACGCCCCGGGCGGGCCGGACCGTTCCGCCGACCCCGACGCCCCCACCCGCTTCGACGGCTTCTCGGTCGCCGCCGGGCGGACCCTCGCCGTCCCCGTCCGGCTCGCCTTCCGTGCCGACGCCGCACCGCAGGAGGTCGTCCTCGGGGCCGTGCTGGTCCAGCGGCGCGGCGCCGACGGGGACTGGATCGGCCGCTCCGACGACCACCGGCTCACCATCGGCCCGCCCGGCCCCGAAGGCCCCGCGCCCCCCACCGGCCCCAGGCCCCCCAGCGCTCCCGCACCGTCCACCGCTCCCGCACGCCCCACCGCCCCCGCGCCGTCCGCGGACCCCGCGCTCCCTCCCGTACCCCCCGCGTCCTCCCCGCCGCCCGCGCCCACCCCGCCGGGTGCCCCCGTCCCCGTACCTGACGGATCTGCGGCCCCGGAGCCCTCCACCGGGGACGGAAACGGCGACGGCGACGAGTACGCCGAAGGGGACCCCGCCACCCGCCCCGGGCTTCCCCAACTCGCCGCCACGGGCGGGCGGGACGCCCTCCTCCCGGCCCTGGGCGCGGCCCTTCTCGTCCTGGCCGGCGCCCTCCTCGTCCGGGCCGCCCGCCGCCGGGCCTGAGCCCCGCCCCGCGCCCCCGGTCCACCCGCCGGGTCCGCGTGCCGCCCCGCGCCCCCGCACCCCCGGTCCACCCGCCGGACACCCTCCCGTTCACCCCCGTCTGCGACGATCCCGGGATGAACCGCCACCACGCCCCGCCCGGCCCCGCCGCCCCCGGCGCGCCCGGCTCGCCCGTCCGTTCCGGCGTCCCCGAGCACGGCCGCGTGCCGAAGTACTACGCGGTGAAGGCGCGGCTCTCCGTCCTCGTCGACGAGCTGGGGGAGGGCGGCGCGCTGCCCACCGAGCGCGAACTCGCCGTCCGCTACGAGGTGTCCCGCGAGACCCTGCGGCAGGCGCTGCGCGAACTGCTCCTGGAGGGGCGGGTGCGCCGCCGGGGGCGCGGCACCGTCGTCGCCGGGCCCAAGCTCGAACAGCCGCTGTCGCTGGCCAGTTACACCGAGGGGCTGCGCCGCCAGGGCCGCCGCCCCGGCCGTTCGCTGATCTCCCTGGACCGCTTCCCCTGCCCCGACGCGCTCGCGCCCGAGGTCGGCGCCGCGCCCGGCGAGCCGGTCTGGCACATGGAGCGGGTGCTGCTCGCCGACGACGAGCGGGTCGGCCTGGAGAGCACGTACGTCTCCGAGGCCCGCGCCCCGCGCCTGGACGCCGACTTCGACCCCGACTCCTCCTTCTACGGCTACCTCCGCGACCGGCTCGGCATCGTCTTCGGCGACGCCGACGAGAAGATCGAGACGGTGCTCGCCACCCCGCGCGAGGCGCTCCTCGTCGGCACCCCGCCCGCGCTGCCGATGCTGCTGCTGCACCGCGTCTCGCGGGACGGGGCGGGGCGGCCCCTGGAGCGGGTCAGGACCCTCTACCGGGGCGACCGGTTCAGCTTCACCGCCCACCTGGGCCCGCAGGACTGACCTCCGTCACGGAAACCCTGATCACGGAACGGTAACGGGTCTGGTCCAAGCTTGGCGGGCCGTTCACCGTCCCGTCGTCCGCCCGACCGGACCGGGTCACCCGCCGCCCGCACCGTGGACGGCATGAAGGTGATCGTCGTAGGAGCAGGCGTGGTGGGCACCATGCACGCCTGGCAGGCAGTGGAGCGCGGCCACGAGGTCGTGCACATCGAACGGGAGGCCGAGGCGCGCGGCGCCTCCCTCCGCAACTTCGGCCAGATCTGGGTCAGCGGACGCGCGGGCGGCGAGGAACTCGACACCGCCCTGCGCGCCCGCGAACTCTGGGAGGGCATCGGGGCCCGCGTCCCCGGCCTCGGCTTCCGGGCCATCGGCTCCCTCACCCCCGTCCGGGGCGCGCTGGAGACCGCCGTCGCCGAGGCGGCCGTCGCCCGCGAGGACGCCGCCGCCCGCGGCTACAAGCTCCTCACCCCCGAGGAGGCCCGCGCGGTCAACCCGGCCCTGCGCGGCTCCTTCGACGCCGCCCTGTGGTGCGAGCGGGACGCCGCCGTCGAGCCCCGCACCGCCCAGCTCGCCCTGCGCGAGGCGCTCCTCGCCACCGGCCGCTACACCTTCCTCCCGAACCGCGAGGTCCGCGAGGTCGTCGGCGAGCACGCCGTCCGCGACGACCACGGCGACCTGCACAGCGGCGACGCCGTCGTGCTGTGCACCGGCGCCTGGCTCTCCGGCCTGGTCCGCGAGGTCGCCGGCCCGGTCCCGGTCCGCCGGGTCCGCCTCCAGATGATGCAGACCGCCCCCCTCGGCGAGGCGCTGACCACCTCCGTCGCCGACGCCGACTCCTTCCGCTACTACCCGGCCTACGCCTCCGGCGCCCTCGACGCGCTCAACGCCGGCCAGGCGCAGGACCCCACCGCCGCCGCCCACAGGATGCAACTCCTCATGGTGCAGCGCCTCGACGGCGGACTGACCATCGGCGACACCCACGAGTACGAGCACCCCTTCGCCTTCGACACCGTCGAGGACCCCTACGAGCACCTGGTCCGCGTCGTCGAGTCCCTCCTCGGCCGCCCCCTCCCCGCGATCCGCCGCCGCTGGGCCGGCGTGTACGCGCAGTGCACGGACACCACCCGGGTCGTCCACCGCCAGCGCGTCCGGGACGGCGTCTGGCTCGTCACCGGACCCGGCGGCCGGGGCATGACCTGCTCGCCCGCCATCGCCGAGACCACCGCGAACGAACTGGGCTGGTGACACAGATGACCCGCACGCACCGCATGAACCTCGTCGTCCTCGACATGGCCGGTACCACCGTCGCCGACGGCGGCCTCGTCGAAGCGGCCTTCACCGCCGCCGCCGAACGCCTCGGCGAAGACCCCGCCACGATGATCGACTACGTCCGCGCCACCATGGGCGAGTCCAAGATCTCCGTCTTCCGCCACCTCTTCGGCGGCGACGAGACCCGCGCCCGGCAGGCCAACCTCGCCTTCGAGGAGGCGTACGGCGCCCTCGTCGACGGCGGCCGGATCAGCGCCCTGCCCGGCGCCGCCGCCACCATCGCGGAGCTGAAGGAGGAGGGCCGCACGGTCGTCCTCACCACCGGCTTCGCCCGCGTCACCCAGGACGCCATCCTCGACGCCCTCGGCTGGCACGGCCTGCCCGACCTCACCCTCTGCCCGGCCGACGCCGGCGGCCGCGGCCGCCCCCACCCGGACATGGTCCTCGCCGCCCTCCTGCGCACCGGCGCCGTCGACGACGTCCGCCGCACGGTCGTCGCCGGTGACACCTCGTACGACATGCTCAGCGGCGTCCGGGCCGGCGCCGGGATCGTCGCCGGCGTCCTCACCGGCGCCCACGACGCCGCCGCCCTCACCGGGCACGGCGCCACCCACGTCCTCGACTCGATCGCCGGACTCCCCGCCGCGATACGGGAGCACGCGTCGTGACCAGCGGCATCCGCTTCGACGCCGTCTCCGTCGCCTACGGGGACACCACCGTCCTCGACGCCCTCACCCTCACCGTCGAACCCGGCGAGGTGATGGCCCTCCTCGGGCCCTCCGGCTCCGGCAAGACCACCGCCCTGCGGACCGTCGCCGGCTTCGTCCGGCCCCGCTCCGGCCGGGTCCACATCGGCGACCGCGACGTCACCGACCTCCCGCCGTACAAGCGGGGCATCGGCATGGTCGTCCAGCAGTACGCCCTCTTCCCGCACCTGCGGGTCGACGAGAACGTCGCCTTCGGACTCAAGGCGCGGAAGCACCCCCGGGCCGAGATCCCCGGCCGGGTCGCCGAGGCCCTGGAGATGACCGGCATGGCGGCCTACGCCCGCCGCCACCCCCGCGAGCTCTCCGGCGGACAGCAACAGCGCGTCGCCATCGCCCGCGCCCTCGCCATCCGCCCCGACGTCCTCCTCCTCGACGAGCCGCTCTCCGCGCTCGACGCCCAGCTCCGCTCCGGCATGCTCGCCGAACTGGCCCGGCTGCACCGCGAACTCCCCGACGTCTCCATCCTGTACGTCACCCACGACCAGGTCGAGGCGCTCACCCTCGCCGACCGGATCGCCGTCATGGACCGGGCCAGGCTCCAGGACTGCGGCACCCCGCAGGAGCTGTACCGGCGCCCCCGCACCGAGTTCACCGCCTCCTTCGTCGGCAACGCCAACCTGCTGCCGGTCCGGGTCACCGCCGGCGGCGCCGAACTCGCCGGCACCGCCCTGGAGCTGCCCACCGACGGCGCCGCCCCCGGCTCCTCGGCCACCCTCTGCGTCCGCCCCCACCTCGTCGGCCTCGGCGCCGGGCCCAACGCCCTCACCGGCCGGATCGCCGAGGTCCAGTGGCGCGGCGCCACCCACCGGCTGTACGTCGACGTCGGCGGCCACCGGGTCAAGGCGGACGTCCGCGAACTGCGCGAGACCCCGCCGCTGGGCTCCGAGGTCACCCTCCACTTCGCGCCCGAGGACGCGGTCCTGCTGGCCGCGGGGGTGAACGATGGCTAGCGCCACCACCTCCACCGCCGCCCCGGCCCGCCCGGCCGCCGCCCGCCGGGAGCGGAGCCGTACCGTCCCCGGCTGGGTGTGGGCGCTGCCCCCGGTCGCCGTCCTCGGCCTGGTCTTCCTCTACCCGCTGGGGCTCGTCGTCCAGGAGTCCCTCGCCCCCGGCGCGTACGCCTCCGTCTTCGCCTCCGCCTCCTTCCGGGACGCGCTCCTCACCACCGTGTGGCTCGCGCTCGGCGCCACCGTCGGCTGCCTCGTCCTCGGCTTCGTCCTCGCCCTGATCGTGGCCTTCGTGCCCTTCCCCGGGGCGAAGGCGGTCTCCCGCTTCATCGACGTCTTCCTCTCCTTCCCCTCCTTCCTCATCACCCTCGCCCTGCTGTTCGTGTACGGCACGGTCGGCATGGCCAACGGACTGTGGACCGGCGCCACCGGCGCCGCCGAGGGGCCCTTCCACTTCCTCACCACCCCGTGGGGCGTCCTGCTCGCCGAGATCACGTACTTCACCCCGTTCGTGATGCGGCCCCTGCTCGCCGCCTTCTCCCAACTGGACACCGCCCAGCTGGAGGTGGCGTCCTCGCTCGGCGCCCGCCCCGCCCGGATCGTGCGGCGGGTGATCCTCCCCGAGGCGCTGCCCGCCCTCGCCGCCGGCGGCAGCCTCGTCCTCGTCATGTGCCTCAACGAGTTCGGCATCGTCCTCTTCACCGGCGCCAAGGGCGTCACCACCCTGCCGATGCTCGTCTACTCCAAGGCCATCCTCGAATCCGACTACGCCGCCGCCTGCGTCGTCGCCGTCGTCAACGTCGCGATCTCCGTCGGCCTCTACGGCCTCTACCGGGTGGTGAGCAAGCGTGCTGGTGCATAGCCGGACCGGCCGGGCGGCGTCCTGGGCCCTCTTCGCGGTCCTCTTCGTCCCGCTGTTCGCCGTCCCCCTCCTCGTCATCCTCGCCGCCTCCTTCTCCACCCACTGGTCCGGCGCCTTCCCGTCCGGCCCGACCGCCGGGCACTACACGGCCGCCGTCCGCGGCGAGTCCCTCCAGGCGCTCACCACCAGCCTCGTCACGGCCGCCGCCGCCAGCGCCCTCGCGCTGACCCTCGGCACCTGGGCCGCGCTCGCCGCCGCCGCGCTGCGCGGCCGGGGCCGCCGGCTCCTCGACGCCCTCTTCGTCCTGCCGCTGGCCGTCCCCTCGGTGGTCGTCGGCCTCGCCGTCCTGGTGGCCTTCTCCCGGCCCCCGATCCTCCTCAACGGCACCCGCTGGATCGTGATCCTCGCCCACACCGTCCTGGTCACGGCCTTCGCCCACCAGTCGGTCTCGGCCGCGATCCGCCGCCTCGACCCGATGTACGAGCAGGCGGCTGCCGGTCTCGGCGCCCGCCCCTGGTACGTCCTCCTGCGGGTGAAGCTGCCCCTGCTGCTGCCCTCCCTCGGGGCCGCCGCCGGACTCTGCTTCGCCCTGTCCATGGGAGAGCTCAGCGCCACGATGATGCTCTACCCGCCGGACTGGATGCCGCTCCCCGTGCTGGTCTTCACCGCCACCGACCGCGGCTCCCTCTTCACCGGATCGGCCCTCGCGGTGGTCCTCATGGCCACCACCCTGCTGGTCCTGCTCGCCGTCTCCCGCATCCGCACCAAAGCCACCTACCGCTGATGAGCCCCACACCAGGAGAGAACGACGTCATGCGCACGTACGCCAAGCCGGTCGCCGCCGTCACCGGCGCCCTCGCCCTCGCCGCCACCCTCACCGCCTGCGGCGGCTCCTCCGCCGCCGCCGACGAGAAGACCGTCACCGTCTACAGCGCCGACGGCCTCAAGGGCGAGAAGGGCGACGGCTGGTACGACAAGGTCTTCGCCGACTTCGAGAAGCAGACCGGCATCAAGGTGAAGTACGTGGAGGGCGGCTCCGGGGAGATGGTCCAGCGGGCCCTGCGCGAGAAGTCCAACACGCAGGCCGACGTGATCGTCACCCTCCCGCCCTTCATCCAGCAGGCCGGCTCCAAGGGCCTGCTCCAGAAGTACGTCCCGAAGGGCGCCGACCAGGTCGACGGCGCCGACAAGGCCGCCGACGGCACCTGGACCTCCGTCGTCAACAACTACTTCGGCTTCGTCCACAACAAGAAGGAGCTGCCGCAGCCCCCCGGCACCTGGGAGGCCCTGCTCGACGGCCGGTTCAAGAACCGGCTCCAGTACTCCACCCCCGGCGTCGCGGGCGACGGCACCGCCGTCCTCATCAAGGCCATGCACGACTTCGGCGGCCAGGCCCCGGCCCTGGAGTACCTGAAGAAGCTCCAGGCCAACAACGTCGGCCCGTCCTCCTCCACCTCCAAGCTCGCCCCCAAGACCGACAAGGGCGAACTCCTCGTCGCCAACGGCGACGTCCAGATGAACTTCGCCCAGGCCAAGTCCATGCCGAACCTCGGCATCTGGTTCCCCGCCAAGGAGGGCGGCAGGCCCACCACCTTCGCCCTGCCCTACGCGGCCGGACTCGTCGACAAGGCCCCGCACACCGAGAACGGCAAGAAGCTCCTCGACTTCATGCTCGCCGAGAACGCCCAGCGCGAGGTCAGCGCCATCGGCGGCGGCTTCCCCGCCCGCAAGGACGTCAAGCCCGCCGACGCCAACGCCGTCGCCCTCGCCAAGCTCATCGACGGCGTCGAGGTCTTCGAGCCCGACTGGGCCGACATCGACGAGAACCTCACCGCCTACGTCGACGCGTGGAAGACCGCCACCGGCAGCTGAGAGTTCACCGGACGCCCCCTGGAAAGCCCCCCGCGGATCGCGGAAGGATAACGGGTACGGACCAACGCCCCTGAGAAATCAGGGGCGTTGGCGTGACCCCACCCCCTCCCAGGAGGCATCGCATGCCGACGACCGGCATCCCCCGCCGCACCGTGCTCGCCACCGCCGCCGCGACCACCGCCCTCGCCGCCACCGGTCTCGCCACCGCCACCACCGCCCGCGCGGCCACCACCGCCGCCCCGGTCCTCCCGAACGGCACCAGCCGCGACAAGGTCCTCGTCGTCGGCATGGACGGCCTGCGCCACGACCGCATCGACGCGGCGAACGCCCCCGTCCTCACGTCCCTCATGGCGAACGGCACCTACGGCCGCTCCCTGCTCTACGCCCAGCCCATGGCCGCCACCTCCTCCGGCCCCGGCTGGTCCACGATCTCCACCGGCGTCTGGCCCGACAAGCACGGCGTCCGGGACAACACCTTCACCGGCAAGAACTACGGCCGCTACCCCGGCTTCCTGGCCCGCCTCGCCCAGGTCCGCCCCGAACTCTCCCTCTTCGCCGCCGTCGACTGGCCCGAACTCGACACCCACGGCACCGTCACCCCCGGCGCCGACGCGAAACTCGTCTACGACAACGACTACGCCGTCAACGACGAGGTGATCACCGGCCTCACCGAGCAGATCCTGCGCGACCAGAACCCCGACGTCCTCTTCGTCTACTTCGGCGAGACCGACGAGATCGGCCACACCTACGGCGCCGCGCACGCCAGGTACCTCGACGCCATCGCCGTCCAGGACCGGCAGCTCGGCCGCCTCCTCGCCGCGATCGAGGCCCGCCCCACCCGCGCCGCCGAACGCTGGACCGTCCTCGTCGCCACCGACCACGGCCACACCGACGCCGGCGGCCACGGCGGCTCCAGCGTCGAGGAGCGCCGCACCTTCGTCCTCGCTCAGGGCCCCGGCATCGCCGCAGGCGCCCGCCCCCTCGACACCCGCCTCGTGGACGTCGCCGCCACCGTCTTCCACCAGCTCGGCATCGTCCCCGACCCCTCCTGGGGCCTCGACGGCAAGCCCGTCCAGCAGCGCACCGCCGACCCCTTCGACACCCTCCAGCCCGTCCTCACCGGCCGCGCCGACGAGACCGGCGTCCCGGCCGGAGTCCTCGGCTTCACCCACACCCCGCCGAGCGGCTGGTCCGTCATCAACAACGCCATGGGCACCGGCGGCGTCGCCGAATGGCGCGGCTGGTCCTTCGCCACCGACGAGTTCTGGTCCCGCTCCCAGCGCGACCAGTGGCGCGAGCTCAACGTCCGCGCCCGGGGCGTCTTCGCCGTCGCCGACTCCGACGAGTGGGCCGACAAGGCCTTCTCGGGGACGTACGACTCCACGCTGGTCACCCCGGCGTACGCGGTCGGCGGCGCCGCCTCCGTCACCCTCGGCTTCACCACGCTCTACCGCCAGGAGGGCGCCCAGAGCGCCCAGATCCTCGCGAGCTTCAACGGCGGCACCCCCGCCGTCGTCAAGAGCTACACCGCCGACGTCGTCTCCCAGCCCCAGGCGGTGACCGTCCCCGTCCCCGCCGGCGCGTCGAGCGTCAGCTTCCGCTTCCGCTACACCGGGTCCAACAACTGGTACTGGACGATCGACGGGGTCACCGTCACCCCGTCCTGACCTACGCTGGGGGCGTCGCCACAGCGCTGTCGCGTCGCCCCCGTACACCGCACGACCCGCACGGCAGGAGTCCCGCACCCATGGCAGAACGCAAGCCGATCGAATCCTGGCTCACCGACATGGACGGCGTCCTCATCCACGAGGGCGTGCCGATCCCCGGCGCCGACGCGTTCATCAGGAAGCTGCGGGAGACCGGGAAGCCCTTCCTGGTCCTCACCAACAACTCGATCTACACCGCCCGCGACCTGCACGCCCGGCTCCGCCGCATGGGCCTCGACGTGCCCGTCGAGAACATCTGGACCTCGGCCCTCGCCACCGCCAAGTTCCTCGACGACCAGCGCCCCGGCGGCACCGCCTACGTCATCGGCGAGGCCGGCCTCACCACCGCCCTCCACGACATCGGCTACGTCCTCACCGACCACGAGCCCGACTACGTGGTCCTCGGCGAGACCCGCACCTACTCCTTCGAGGCGATGACCAAGGCCGTCCGCCTCATCAACAACGGCGCCCGCTTCATCTGCACCAACCCCGACGAGACCGGCCCCTCCCTGGAGGGCCCGCTCCCCGCCACCGGCTCCGTCGCCGCCCTCATCACCAAGGCCACCGGCAAGGACCCGTACTTCGCGGGCAAGCCCAACCCGCTGATGATGCGCACCGGGCTCAACGCCATCGGCGCCCACTCCGAGTCCAGCGCGATGATCGGCGACCGGATGGACACCGACATCCTCGCCGGCCTGGAGGCGGGCATGCAGACCTTCCTCGTCCTCACCGGCCTCACCTCGCAGGCGGAGATCGACCGCTTCCCCTTCCGCCCCTCGAAGGTCGTGAAGTCGATCGCGGACATCGTCGACCGCGTCTGACCGCCGCCCCCGGGCGCGCCCCTGCGGATGCGGGAACGGCCGAACCGGGTGACCCTGCCAGTATCAGGAGGTCACCATGCGTTCATGTCCCATCGCGCTGAGTGCCGCAGGGGCGGCCCTCGCGCTGGTGCTCGCACCCACGGCGGGCACCGCCTTCGCCCACGACGGCGTCCAGGTCACCATCACCCCGTCCACCGCGGCCCCCGACACCGACGTCGACGTCCGGGCCCAGGGGTGCAGCGGCACCACCGGCGCCGCCCGGTCCCAGGCGTTCGTCCGGGAGGCCGCGCTGACCGGCCGGGACGGCGACTACCCCCTCTACGGCGGAGCCACCCTGCGCTCCGACATCGAGGACGGCACCTACAAGGTCTCCGTCAGCTGCGACGGCCACGACCACAACGACATCGGCACCGTCACCGTGCGCCGCCACCACCAGCGGCCCACCCACCGGCCGGTGCCGATCGCCCCGGTCCGCGCGGGCGGCGGCGGCACCGCCGCCTTCGCGGCCCCCGCCGCGCCGGGCGTCGCCCAGACCGCGGGCGAGGGCGGCCTCGGCACCCCGTACACCCTGCTCGGCCTCGGCATGGCGGCCGTCGCCGCCGTCGCGGTGGCCCGCCGCAGCTCCCGCCGCCGAGGGGAAGCGGACCCGGGCGCGGGCACGGACTGACCGTGGCCGCCGCCCGCCGCCCGGTCACCGGCGTGGCCTGGGCGGTCCTGCTCCTCGGACTGTGGCTCTGGGGCCGGGACGGCGTCGACGGCCCCGGCGGCAGCTCGGCGCCGACGCGCGGGGACATCGCCGCCGTCGGCCGCCCGCTGGACGTGGAGCTGCCGCCGGCCCGCGACCCGCTCCCCGGCACCCCCGCCCCGCGCCGCGTCGCCCTGCCCGAGCTCGGCGTCGACGCCCCGGTCGTCCCCCGGGGCCTCGACGCCGACGGGGCGGTCGACCCGCCGCCGTACGAGATGCCGCAGACGGTCGGCTGGTACGGCTCCGGCACCACCCCCGGCGCGGCCGGACCGGCGCTCCTCGTCGGCCACGTCGACACCGAGACCCGGCCCGCCGTCTTCTACGGGCTCAGCGCCGCCCGCCCCGGCCAGCACGTCCGCGTCACCCGGACGGACGGATCGGTCGCGGTCTTCACCATCGACGACGTGCGGGTCGTCCCGCGCGAGGGCTTCGACGCCCGCGCGGTCTACGGCTCCCGCGACCCGTCCCGCGCCGAACTCCGCCTCATCACCTGCGGCGGCACCTTCGACCGCGAGGCCGGCCTCTACACGGCGAACGTCGTCGTCTCGGCCTACCTGACCGCGACGGAGTAACCCCCTCCCGGTCCGCCCCCGGCCACCCCGCGCCCCGGCGCGGGGTGGCCGGGGGCGGGCCGGGGCCGTGTCGCGGCGCGCCGGGGCGTGCGGTGCCGCGCCGCGGCGTGCCCTGCGGGGGCCGGGTGCCGGGGCGGCGCCGTGCCGTGCCGGGGTCGTGTGCCGGAACGGCGCCGCGTCGTGCCGGAGGCCGTGTCACGGCGGGGGCGGCGGGCCGCCGTGTCACGATGCCCCATGTTCTTCCCCGCGCCCCCGCCGGCGCCCCCGTCCGAGCCCCCTCCCGCCCGGGTCCGCCGACCCGGCGGACGGCTCCGCGCGCCCGCCCGCGCCGCCCGTCCGCTCGCCCTCGCGCTCGCCGCCGCGGCCCTCGCGGGGTGCGGCGCCGCCGCGTCCCCCGGGCCCGCCGCGCTCTCCCTCGAACCCGCCGCAGGGCCGACCGCCGTCGACGCGGGCGCGCCCTACTGGGTGAATCCGGACGGGAAGGCCGCCCGCGCGGCGGCGGCGCACCGCGCGGCGGGGCGGACCGCCGAGGCCGGGCTGCTGGACCGGATCGCGACCCGCCCGGTGGCGGAGTGGATCGGCCCGGACCGTCCCGAGGCGGAGGCCAGGGAGCTGACCGGGGCGGCGGCGCGGGCCGGCCGCGCCTCCCTCCTCGTCCTCTACGACGTCCCCGGCCGCGACTGCGGCCTGCACTCGGCGGGCGGCGCCCCCGACGGGCCCGCGTACCTCGCCTGGGTGGACGCGGTCGCCCGGGGCATCGGGAGCCGCCGGGCGACGGTGGTCCTGGAGCCCGACGCGGTGACGCACGCGGTGGACGGCTGCCTCCCCGAGGAGCGCCGCGCCGAGCGGTACTCCCTGCTCAAGGCGGCCGTCGAACGGCTGAAGAGGCAGCCTGCCGTCACCGTCCACCTGGACGCGGGCAACGCGGGCTGGATCGCCCCGGACCGGCTGGCCGAACCGCTGCGGGAGTCCGGCGTCGCCGCGGCCGACGGCTTCGCGGTCAACGTCTCGAACTTCCGCACGACCGGCGAGAGCGTCGCGTACGGGCGGCAGCTCTCCGCGCTGGTCGGCGGCAAGCCCTTCGTCGTCGACACCAGCCGGAACGGGAACGGCCCCTACACGGAGGGCGACCCCGCCGAGAGCTGGTGCAATCCGCCGGGCCGGGCCCTCGGCGAGCCGCCGACCCTCCGCACGGGCGACCCGCTGGTCCGCGCCTATCTGTGGATCAAGCGGCCGGGCGAGTCGGACGGGGAGTGCCGGGGCGGCCCCCGGGCGGGGGAGTGGTTCGACGCCTACGCCCTGGAACTGGCCCGCAACGCACGGTAGTTGAAGCGGAGAAACAGAAAGCCCCTCGCATGAGCGAGGGGCTTTCCGGTCGGTGCGCCGCCAGGGACTCGAACCCCGGACCCGCTGATTAAGAGTCAGCTGCTCTAACCAACTGAGCTAGCGGCGCCTGCTGACAGAGAGAACTCTACCCGACCTCCGGGCGTGGTTCTGACCAATATCGATCGTCCGGCAGGTCGCCCCCGGCCTGTCGGATGGTGTTATCAGACCGTTGATCCGTCAAAATGCGATTTGTCCAGACAGTTGAGAAACTGGCGCCCGAAACGAGGCCCAGAAGATCTTGACGAGTGTGGAGGGGAAGCGCATGAGCGTGCCGGTCTTCGAAGAATTCGAACCCGCGCCCGACTGTGGCTGCCCGGGCTGTGCCCGGCAGCGGCGTGACCTCGCGCTGGGCCTGCCGGTCCGCGCGGGCGGCCACCCGGCGGCGCACGGCGCCCGCCGGGCCCTGGTCCTGGTCACGGCGGCGGGCGCGGTCCTGGGCGGAGGCGGCGGCACCGCCGTCGCGGGGGTCCTCGCCCCGGCCGCCCCGTCGGACCCGGCCGGCGCGTCCGGGGCCGCCGACGTGTCCGGCGTGTCCGACGCGTCCGACGTGACGCAGGTCACCGACACCCCGCAGGGCGGCCGGGCCCCGCTGCACGGCCCGCCGGCCGCGCCCACCCCCGGCGCGGTCCCGACGACCAGTCAGGTCTCGGCGGAGACGCTCCGCAGGACGACCCGCACCGAGATCATCAACCGGGCGAAGAAGTGGGTCGCGGCCCGGGTGCCGTACTCGATGGACAAGTACTGGTCCGACGGATACCGCCAGGACTGCTCCGGCTACATCTCGATGGCCTGGAACCTGAGCAGCAACGAGTGGACCGGCAGCCTCGACCGCTTCGCCGTCCGCATCGCCCGCTCCGAGCTCCAGCCCGGCGACATCCTGCTGTTCCACAACCCGGCCGACCCCACCCGGGGCTCGCACGTGACGCTCTTCGGCGGCTGGACGGACTACACCCACACCTCGTACACCGCCTACGAGCAGACCAAGCCGCGCACGCGGAAGCAGGCCACGCCGATGGCGTACTGGGAGAACTCCGACCGGTACGTCGCCTACCGCTACAAGGGCCTGGTCTCCGGTACCACCGGCTCGGGCCCGGTCGCGACGCCGGCGGCGTACCCCGGCGCGGCGAAGTTCGGCCCCGGCGCGAACAACGCCTCCGTGACCAGGCTCGGCGAGATGCTCGTGGCCCGGGGCGGCAAGCGCTTCTACACCGAGGGCCCGGGGCCGAAGTGGGGCGAGGCGGACCGCAGGGCGACCCAGGCGTTCCAGCTCGCGCAGGGCTGGAAGGGCAAGGAGGCGGACGGTCTGCCGGGTCCGCACACCTGGAAGCTCCTCGTCACCGGGGAGGGCCGGGACATCGGCGGTTCGAGTGGTTCGGGCGGTCCGAGCGCAGATGCGAACGGGTTCCCCGGGCGTGGCTCCTTCCGTCCGGGCCAGTCCAACGCATATGTGGAGAAGCTGGGCAAACAACTGGTGAAGCGGGGCTTCGGCAAGCACTACCTGTCGGGACCCGGTCCGCGCTGGACGGAGGCGGACCGCCGCAACGTCGAGGCGTTCCAGCGGGCACAGGGCTGGCGCGGCGCGGCGGCCGACGGCTACCCGGGCCCGGAGACCTGGCGGCGTTTGTTCCGATGACCCCGAGAGCATGAGGTGGACCCCGAATGACGGCAGCGAACCCGAACGACTCGGGAGCGGCGGCCTCGCGCGACGCGGCGCGCACGGCCCGCCGCCTCACCGACGGCACCCTCCCCCGCCGCCCCACCCCACCGGACCCCCCGCAGCCACCGGCCCCGGCGGCGGCGCGGCCGGAGCCGTCCCCGGCGGTGACGCGGCAGGACCCGGCGCCGGTGGCGCGCCCGGAGCCGTCCCCGCCACCGGTGCGGGCCGAGTCGATCCCGCCGTCGGCACGGGCCGAGGCGGCACCGGAGCCCGTGCGGACCGAGCCGGGTCCGCCTCCGGCCCCGGGCGGGTCGGGCCCGGCGACGGCCCGGCCCGGGGCGGGCGATCCCGCAGGACCCCCGGTGGTACGGAGCGGGGGCACCCCACAGCCGACCGCGCCGCCCGCGCCGGACCCGAAGGCGCCGGTCGCGCCGGGCCCGGTCGCGCCGAGCCCCGCCGCGTCGGCGCCGACCGAGCCGGCCACGACCGCGCCCGCTCGGGTCGCGCCGCGTCCGGCCGCGACGGCCCCGACCGCTCCGGGCCCGGCCGTGTCGGAGCCACCCGCGCCACCCGCACCGACCGCGTCGGGCCCGTCCGCTTCCGTCGGGTCCGCCGCGTCGGCGGTCCGGTCCGGCGGTCCGGTCACGGGTCCGGCGCGCACCGGCGGGCCCGCCGCTCCCGCGCCCCCGGCGGTCCGTACGACTCCGGACGCCGGGGCCGTACCGGGCACGGGTCCGGACCGGGGCGCCGCCCCCGCCGAGCGGTCGAGCCGTCCGGAGCGGGCCACCGCGCCCACGTCCGCACCCGTCACGCGCACGGCTCCGGCCACCCCGGCCCCCCAAACGGCCCCGACCGCCCAGACCGCCCCGACCGCCCAGGCCACTCCGCCCGCCGCCCCCGTCGGCCGCAGGCCCCCGGCGGCCGACGCGGCGCCGGTCGCTCCCGGCGGGGTGCTCGCGGCCGGGGCCGGACGGGTCCCGGGACGCCCGCCCGCCACCACCGTCCCGACCACCGTCCCGACCACAGGTCCGCCCGCCACCACCGTTCCGACCACCGTTCCGACCACAGGCCCGGCCCCCGGTCCGACTGTCGGCCCGATCATCGGCCCGACCACCGGCCCGGTCGACGGTTCGGCCGCCGTCCCGACCGCCGGCCCCCCGGCCGTCGGTGTCTTCAAGGAGGAGTGGGACGTGCTCGACTTCGCGCGGATCACCGGGGCGCGGGTGCGTTCCGTCGCCGTGCCGGTGGCGGCCGTGGGGCGGTTGCCGAGGCGGAAGAACGTGATCGGGGTCGAGACGACCGGCTCGATCCCCGTCCACCTGCTGTTCCGGGACGCCGGTGCCGCCGCGGTGGCGGGCGCGGACGACGGCGGCCCGGACACGGTCGCGATGGCGCCGCCCGCGCGCCCGCGCCCGGAGTCCCGGACCGTGATCCCGCGCCCGGCGGCGAAACCGGCGCGGCCCGCCGCGGCGCGGCCCGCGCCGACCGCCGATCCGGAACTGGCCGAGCGGCCCGCCCGGGTGCTGCCGGGCTGGGTCGGGGTGCTGGGCGCGCTGGCCGCGCTCGCCGGGTGCGCGGCGGTGCTGTGGTGGGCGGGGGCGGTGCCCGGCGCGGCGGAGCGGATGCTGCGCCTGCCGCCGCGCGCGTACCACGGCATCCACCTGGGGGAGTGGGCGCTGCTCGCGCTCGGCGTGCTGGCGCTGCTGTTCGCGGTGGGCGGGCTGGGCCGGGGCCGGGTGGGGTACGCCTGGGTGCTGACGCTGTTCGGTGAGTACCGGGGGACCGTGCGCCGGACGGGCCTGGTGTGGGCGAGCCCGCTGCTGCTGCGCCGCCGGGTGGACGTGCGGCTGCGGCACTGGCGGAGCGAGCCGCTGCCGGCCGTGGACGCGAAGGGCACGGCGCTGGACGTGACGGTCCTGGTGGTGTGGCGGGTGCGGGACACCGTGCGGGCCGCGCTGGGCGTGGACGGCCACGAGGAGTACCTGCGCGAGCAGGTGGAGGCGGCGATGGCGCGGGTCCTGTCGCAGCTTCCGGCGGACGCGTTCCACGAGGACGCGCCGACGCTGCGGGACGCGGAGGCGGTGGGGGAGGCGCTGACGCGGCTGCTGTCGGCGGAGTGCGTGCCGGTGGGCCTGGAGGTGTTCTCGGCGCAGCCGACGAGGATCGAGTACGCCCCCGAGGTGGCGCAGGCGATGCGCCGCCGCCGGATCGCGGCGATCGACGCGAAGCACCGGGACAGCGTGCTGACCTCGGTGGTGGACGCGGTGGACGACGTGGTCCACCGGCTGACCAGCCGTGGTCTGGTGGAGCTGGACGACTACGAGCGGAAGGCGCTGGTGAAGGACCTGACGGTGGCGTTCTACACGGGGCGGGGCGGGGCGGGCGAGGGCGCCTGAGTCCGGGGTCCGGCCGGGCGGCCGGGGCGGTGCCGGGGTGGTTCCGGTTCCGCCCCGGCCGCCCCGTCTTTGGTATGGACATGTTCAACTCCCGTCCCTACCGTGGTAGTTGGTCCAGACCAGAAGTGCCCGAGGTATCCGAAAGACCCGCACGCGTGCGGCACGGCCCATGGAAACCACAGAACTCCCCCACGTTCTTCCTGGAGCGACAGCATGCGCAAAAAGACAGGGCTCGGCGTCGTGGCGCTCGGCGTCACGGCCGCCTCCCTCTTCGCCGCCGGCACCGCCGGCAGCCACGGCTACACCGACTCGCCGATCAGCCGTCAGAAGCTCTGTGCCAACGGCACGGTGTCGAACTGCGGCTCCATCCAGTGGGAGCCGCAGTCGGTCGAGGGCCTCAAGGGCTTCCCGGCCGCAGGCCCCGCCGACGGCACGATCTGCGCGGGCGGCAACTCCCGCTTCGCGCAGCTCGACGACCCGCGCGGCGGCGCCTGGCCCGCCACCAAGGTCACGGCGGGCCAGAGCTACAGCTTCCGCTGGCAGTTCACGGCGCGCCACAGCACCACGGACTTCCGGTACTACATCACCAAGAACGGCTGGAACCCGAACTCCAAGCTCACCCGGGCCCAGCTCGACCCGCAGCCGTTCCTGACGGTGCCGTACAACCGGCAGCAGCCGCCGTCCACGCTCTCGCACTCCGGGACGCTCCCGGCGGGCAAGACGGGCCGGCACGTCATCCTGGCGGTGTGGACGGTCGCGGACACCGCGAACGCCTTCTACGCCTGCTCGGACGTCCAGTTCTGACGGCTCCGGCCCCCGGCCGCCCCGGCACCCCCGGGGCGGCCGGGGACCTCTTCCGCCTCCCGGCCGTTCATTTCTGACGAGCCGTCATCTACAGTCCGGCCCCATGACGGCCACCACACGGGCAGGCGCGGACACCGTCGCGGAGCTCATACGGCGCCGCTGGGGCGACCATGGGACCGGGCTGCGCGACGAGCACCGCATCCTCACCCACCACCAGGCCGCCGCCGGCGCCGCCGCCCGCGCCGCCCTGCTCGCGGACCTGATGCCGCCCCGGCCGGGGAGCGAGCCGCACCTCGGCCTCCTGCTCGACAACACCCCCGAGTACCCGCTCTGGCTCGGCGCGGCGGCCCTCGCGGGGGCCGCCGCCGCCGGGATCAACCCCACCCGGCGCGGCGCCGAACTCGCCCGCGACATCACCCACACCGCCTGCCGGGTCCTCGTCACCCAGCGCGCCCACCTGCCGCTCCTCGACGGCCTGCCGCTGCCCGGCGTCCGCCTCCTGGTCACCGACACCGACGCGTACGCCGACCTCCTCGCGCCCTACGCCGGCGCCCGCCCCGGCGACGCCGTCCTCGGCCCGGTCGGCCCCGCCACCCGCTACCTCCTCACCTTCACCTCCGGCTCCACCGGCGCCCCCAAGGCCGCCCTGCGCAGCCAGGGCGCGGTCGCGGCGGCCGGCGCCTCCCTCGCCCGCGCCTTCGGCACCGGACCCGACGACGTCCACTACGTCTGCATGCCGATGTTCCACGGCAACGCCGTCATCGCCGACTGGGCGCCCGCCCCCACGTTCTCGGCTTCGCTCGAACAGGGGGCACCCCCACCGCCGCAGGCGCCGCCGTCGCGCTCCGGGACCGCTTCTCCGCCTCCCGCTTCCTGCCCGACGTCCGCCGCTTCGGCGCCACCTACTTCACCTACGTCGGCCGCGCCGTCCAGTACGTCCTCGCCACCCCGCCCGGCCCGCACGACCGCGACCACCGGCTCCGCCTCGGCTTCGGCACCGAGGCCGGGGCGGTGGACGCGGCCCGCTTCCACGAGCGGTTCGGGGTGCGCCTGGTGGAGGGGTACGGCTCCTCCGAGGGCGGCGCGGCGATCCAGCGCGCCCCCGGCACCCCGCCCGGCGCGGTGGGCCGCGCGGCGCCCGGCGACGACCTCGCCGTCGTCGATCCCGCCACCCGCCGGGAGTGCCCGCCCGCCCGCCTCTCGCCCGCCGGCCGGCTCCTCAACGCCGACGAGGCCGTCGGCGAACTCGTCAACCGGGGCGGCTCCGGCACCTTCGAGGGCTACTGGCGCAACCCGGAGGCGGAGGCCGCCCGCCGCCGCGACGGCTGGTACTGGACCGGGGACCTCTTCTACCGGGACGCGGACGGCTTCCTCTACTTCGCCGGCCGCGCCGACGACCGGCTGCGGGTGGACAGCGAGAACCTGGCGGCGGCGATGATCGAGGCGATCCTGGCCCGCTGGGACCGGGCCGCGGGCGTCGCCGTCTACGCGGTCCCCGACCCGGTCGCGGGCGACCAGGTCATGGCGGCCCTCGCCCTGCGCCCCGGCGCGGCCTTCGACCCGGCGGCCTTCGCCGCCTTCCTCGACGCTCAGCCCGACCTGGGCACCAAGATGCCTCCGCGCTTCGTCCGGATCGCCCCGGCCCTCCCGCTCACCGCCACCAACAAGATCCACCGGGTCGCCCTGCGCCGCGCCTCCTTCCTCTGCGCCGACCCGGTCTGGTGGCGCCCCGCCCCCGGCGCCCCCTACGAACCGCTCACCCCGCACGCCCTCACCGCCCTCCGCGCCGAGTACACCCGCCACGGCCGCACCCCGGCGTGACCCGGCGCGAACCGGTCGGACGGGCCCTACGCCGGGCGCAGGTGCGCGGCGAAGAAGGCGACGGCCGCCGTGGCCGCCCGCTCCCGCGCCCCGGGGTCGGCCGGCTCGTCCGCGAAGAAGTCGTCGTGCCGGACCGCCGGTCCCACCGAGGCGCCGTCCGCCGCCGGCACGTGCTCCAGGTAGGGGCGGACGTCCTGCTCGTACGGGCAGATGTCGTCGGCCCCGGCCCAGCGGACGCCCAGCGGCGTCCGGATCGCGGCCAGGCTCTCCGGCGTGACGAGCCGGCCCAGGCCGGGCGCCACCTGGAAGGCGGCCCGCACCCGGGGGTCGGACAGGTCGGCCCCGGCGGCGGCGGGCAGCCCCTCGCCGGGCCGCTTCGCCCGCAGCGCCTCCAGGACGCCGGGGAACTCGGGGATCGCGGGCAGCGCCGCCGCCCCGGTGAGCACGGCCTCCAGGACCGCCGGGTCGAGCCGGGCCCCGACGGCGGCGGCCGCCGTGTAGCCGCCGGCCGAGAACCCGGCGACGCCGACCGGACCGAGGTCCCGTTCCGCGCCGAGCCGGTCGAGGACGAAGGACACGTCCCGGGGCCGCTCCCACACGTGGACGAAGCCCTCGGGCTCGTACCCGTCGACGTGGTTGTTGCCGTGGTGGTCGACGGCGACGGCGCGCAGTCCGGCCGCCCGCAGCGGGGCCGCCAGCCAGCCCATGTCCCCGCCCGACCCGCCGGTGCCGTGCGACACCACCACGGTCCCGGCCGCCTCCCCGGCGGGCTCCCACACGTACACCCGCACCGGCCGGTCCCGGCCGGGCTCCCGGTAGTCCTCGCGCGCCCCGTCGAGCAGCACGCGCACGTCGTCCGGTCCGTCTCCGCGCATCGTCATTTGGGCATCCTAGGAGCCGGGGCGAAGGGCGAAGGGGGGCGGGGCGGGAGCTACCCCCGAGACGCCCTCCCGCCCCCGTGGTCCGGGCTCCGGCGGCGGCCCCGCGTGACGGGCGGCCCCTGCCCCGGGGGCGTACGGGGACAGCGAGAAGGCCCCCCGTGCGAAACGGAGGGCCTTCTCTGTCGGTGCGCCGCCAGGGACTCGAACCCCGGACCCGCTGATTAAGAGTCAGCTGCTCTAACCAACTGAGCTAGCGGCGCCTGCTGACAGAGAAAATACTACCTGGTCCCGGGGGGTGCTCGTGACCACCGGGCCGCGCCGCCGCCCGGCGCGTCCTCAGATGGCCAGCGACAGGGCCACCGGGGCGGCCCGCCGGTTCAGGGTGTCGGCCGCCGCGCGCAGCCGGTGGGCGTGCTCGACGGGGAGCGAGAGGGCCAGGCAGCCCACGGCGGACCCGGCGGTGAGCGGCACGGCGGCGCAGACCGTGCCGACCGCGTACTCCTGGAGGTCGAGGACCGGGACGGTGGCCGGCTGGCTGTCGAGCCGGGAGAAGAGGACCTTCTCGTCGGTGATGGTCCGCGAGGTCAGCCGGGCGGTCCGGTGCCGGGAGAGGTGGTCGCGCCGCCCGTCGAGGTCGAGCTGGGTGAGCAGGCACTTGCCGACGGCGCTGGCGTGGGCGGCGGAGCGCAGGTCGACCCACTCGTGGACCTTGGGGGTGCGCGGGCTGTCGGCGAACTGGGTGATCCGCACCTCGCCGTCGATGTACCGGCTGATGTAGACGGCGGCGCCGACCGAGTCGCGCAGGTCGGTGAGGGTGTCCTGGAGCTTGGCGCGCAGCGCCTCGCGGCGGGTGGCGCCGGAGCCGAGGAGGACCAGGGAGTCGCCGGTGGCGTACGCCCCGTCGGCGATCCGCTCGACGTACCCCTCGTGCCGGAGCATGAGGAGCAGCGGGGAGAGGTGGGCGGCGGGGAGTCCGGTCTCGCGGGATATCTGGGCGTCCGAGACCCCGCCGCCGTGCCGCGAGACCGTTTCGAGGACGCGCAGGGCGTACTGCACCGAGTGGAACGGCGCGGTGGGCTCGGGGCTCAGCGCCACGGTTCCCCCTACCAGGTCGCGACCGTCAGCTTTCCTCCCACGATAGCCCTCAAAGGGGCCTCGCGGGGAGGCTGTTGGGGAGACGGGACGGGCGGTGCGGGGCCTTGTGCTGGGACGCGCCACTCTGGCATATGCCTAAGGCATGAAAGGTGCGGAGAGGTGGAGGTCAGGGGCGCGCGAAACCCGCCTCGGGCAGGAGTTCGAACCGAAAGCGGCACGAAGAATCTTCCGGGCGGTACGGCCCCGGACCCGGACCCGGCCCCGGCCCCGGCCTCGGCCCCCGTCCTCCGGTGGTCCGGAGGTGATCCCGGTCACCCCTTATCTCCCTGCTCGCCCCGATCCTCCCGTTCGCTTCGGAATAAGGCCCGCCGCCGCCCTGTTGCCGCACGGATGGACGTATCCGAGCGGAGGAAGGACCGGACGGTGAGCGAGACCGGCAGCCATGACGGGGCGGGAACGGGCGCGGAGGGCGGCGCCGTACGAGGAGAGGCGCGGGGCACCGCCCCCGTACCGCTCTCGGTGCTCGACCTGGTGACCGTCGGCGACGGGAGCACCGCGAGCGCCTCCCTCGCCACCAGCGTCGAGCTGAGCCGGCTCGCCGAGCGGCGCGGCTACCACCGGCACTGGGTGGCCGAGCACCACTCGATGCCCGGCGTCGCCTCCTCCTCGCCGGCCGTGATCCTCGCCCACCTCGCGGCCCACACCCGCCGCGTCCGGCTCGGCTCCGGCGGAGTGATGCTGCCCAACCACGCCCCGCTGGTGATCGCCGAGCAGTTCGGCACCCTGGAGGCGCTCGCCCCGGGCCGGATCGACCTCGGCCTCGGCCGCGCCCCGGGCACGGACGGCGCCACCGCCGCCGCCCTGCGCCGCACCGACCGGCTGAACGAAGGCGCGGACGACTTCCCCGAGCAGCTCTCGGAGCTGACGCGGTTCCTGGACGACGCCTTCCCGGACGGGCATCCGTACGCCCGGATCCACGCGGTGCCCGGACCGGTGCAGGGGCCGAAGGGCCGGCCGCCGGTCTGGCTGCTCGGCTCCTCCGGCTTCAGCGCCCGGCTGGCCGGCCTGCTGGGGCTGCCCTTCGCCTTCGCCCACCACTTCTCGGCCCGCAACACGGTCCCGGCCCTCGACCTCTACCGGTCGTCCTTCCGCCCCTCGGCGGTGCTCGACGCGCCGTACGCGCTGATCGGGGTGGCCGCGCTGGCCGCCGACGAGGAGGCGGAGGCCCGCCGCCAGGTGCTCACCGGCGCCGTCTCGATGCTGCGGCTGCGCACCGGCCGCCCCGGTCTGGTGCCGACGCCCGCGGACGCGGAGGCGGCGGCGCGCGGATTCACCCCGGCCGAGCGGGAGTTCGTCGACGACTGGCTCGGGAACATCGTGCACGGCACCCCGGACCGGGTCCGGACGGGCCTCGACGAGCTCCGGAAGCGCACCGGCGCCGACGAGTTGATGATCACCGCCAACGCGCACGGCGGGGCGGCCCGGCTGCGGAGCTACGAACTGATCGCGGACGCCTACGGGTTGCCCGAGCTCGACTGAATATGGGATTCCGGTCGGCGTTTGGTTCACCGTCGAACCAACCTCGTCCGCTTCCCTAAAGAAACCTTAAACCGCTCGTCACACATGGTGGCGAGCGGTTCCGTTTTGTGCTGCACGGCTCTGACGAGCGGTTTCTTCCGCGAATTGGTCTAGTCCTTAATCTGGTTCAGACCATTGACGCGCCGTTCACACGGGGGTTATCACTGCTCCATCTTCTGTACGGCACCACACGGCACCACGGCACCACCGCCCTGAATCCCCCCATCGGAGGACGCTCGTGCACCCCCGTAAGTCCATGATCGCCGCGCTGCTCAGCTCGGCCCTCGCCGCCGGAGCGCTCGCCGCGACGGCCGGCCTCGGCTCCGCCCAGGCGGCCGACGCCGCCACCACCGCCTCCCCCGGCGGGGTGCGCATCGCGTACTACGACCAGTGGAGCGTGTACGGCAACGCGTTCTACCCCAAGCACCTCGACACCCGGGGCATCGCGAGCAAGCTCGACGTCCTGAACTACTCGTTCGGCAACATCCACCCGACGAACCTCACGTGTTTCCAGGCCAACAAGGCCGCGGGTGACGACAACAACCCGAACGCGGGCGACGGCGCGGGCGACTCCTACGCGGACTACCAGAAGTCCTTCAGCGCGGCCGACTCGGTCGACGGCGTCGCCGACAAGTGGGACCAGCCGATCGTGGGCGTCTTCAACCAGTTCAAGGAACTGAAGGCGAAGTACCCCCACCTGAAGATCAACATCTCGCTGGGCGGCTGGACCTACTCCAAGTACTTCAGCGACGCGGCCAAGACGGACGCGAGCCGCAAGAAGCTCGTCTCCTCCTGCATCGACCAGTACATCAAGGGCGACCTCCCGGTCGAGGGCGGCTTCGGCGGCCCCGGCACCGCGGCCGGCATCTTCGACGGCATCGACATCGACTGGGAGTACCCCGGTTCGAACGGCGGCCACCTCGGCAACCACTACTCGGCCGACGACAAGCAGAACTTCACGCTGCTGCTCGCCGAGTTCCGCAAGCAGCTCGACGCCTACGGCGCGGCCAACGGCGGCAAGAAGTACATGCTGACCGCCGCCATGCCGGCCGGCCAGGACAAGATCAAGTACATCGAGACCGACAAGATCGGCCAGTACTTGGACTACGCCAACATCATGACGTACGACATGCACGGCGCCTGGGACGGCGACGGGCCGACGTACCACCAGTCGCCGCTGTACTCGGGCGCGAACGACCCGACCGACGTCATCGCCCCCGGGCAGGAGAAGTACTCGGTCGACGCCGCCATCGACTCCTGGATCGACGGCAACCCGGCCTACGGCATCGCCGGCGGCTTCCCCGCCAACAAGCTGACGCTGGGCTACGAGTTCTACTACCGCGGCTGGAAGGGCGTGCCCGCCGGCACCGCCAACGGCCTCGCGCAGACCGCCACCGGCGGCTCCAACGCCCGTCCGCTCTCGCAGCAGGCCGGCATCGCGCACTACAAGGAGCTCGGCGGCATCGTCGACAACCCGGCGACCACCTTCTGGGACGACCAGGCCAAGTCCTCCTACTTCTACAAGGACGGCGAGTTCTTCACCGGCCTGAACCAGAAGTCCATCCAGGAGCGGGTGAACTACGGCAAGCAGCGCGGCCTCGGCGGCGCGATGATGTACTCCCTCCTCGGCCTGGACGAGAAGGCGACCCTGCTGGGCCAGATCAACGACGCGCTCGGCGGCACCACCGTCCCGCCGACCACGCCGCCGACCACCCCGCCCACCACGCCTCCGACCACCCCGCCCACGACCCCGCCGACCACGCCGCCGACCACGCCGCCCACCTCGGGCTGCGGCACGGTCCCGGCCTACGTCGCCGGCACGGTCTACAACACGGGCAACGAGGTCGCCCACAACGGCCGCAAGTACAAGGCCAAGTGGTGGACCCAGAACGAGGCCCCCGGCACGACCGGTGAGTGGGGCGTCTGGCAGGACCTCGGCGCCTGCTGAGTGCCCGCCCGTCCGTAACACCGCATGAACCACTGCCCCCGCCCGGAATGTCCCTCCGGCCGGGGGCAGTTCCATGCCCGCGCGGCCCCCGGGCGGGGCCGGCTCAGACCCGCAGCGGCGCCGAGCCCGCGATCATCTCCGCGATCCGCTCCGGCGCCACCGGCCGTGCGTACAGCCAGCCCTGTCCGGTGTCGCAGCCGATCCGGCGCAGCCGCGCCGCCTGCCCGGAGGTCTCCACGCACTCGGCGGTGACGGTCAGGCCCAGCCGGTGCGCGAGCCCCACCAGCGCCTCCACGATCAGCTCGTCCGCCGGGTTGGCCCGCTCCTCGTCCTGGAAGCCGCGCACGAAGGAGCCGTCCAGCTTGAGCACGGAGACCGGCAGCCGGCTCAGGTAGGCGAGGTTCGAGTAGCCGGTGCCGAAGTCGTCGATGGCGATCCGCACCCCCATGTCGCTGAGCGCCTGGAGGGCCTGGAGCGGGCGGCCCGCCGAGCCCATCACCGCCGACTCGGTCAGCTCCAGCTGGAGCAGGTGCGGGGCGAGGCCGGTCTCGGCGAGGATCCCCGCCACGTCCGCCACCAGGTCGGAGTCCCAGACCTGGCGGACCGCCACGTTGACGCTGACGAAGAGCGGGCGCTCGCTCGGATGGTCCTTCTGCCACTGCCGGGCCTGCCGGCAGGCGGTCCGCAGCACCCAGCGGCCCAGCTCGACGATCGAGCCGTCCTCCTCGGCGATCCCGACGAACCGATTCGGCGGCAGCACCCCGAACTGCGGGTGGTTCCAGCGCACCAGCGCCTCCACCCCGCGCACCGTCCCGTCCGCCAGG
Organism: Streptomyces termitum; assembly: GCF_014650175.1. Classification (GTDB taxonomy): domain Bacteria; phylum Actinomycetota; class Actinomycetes; order Streptomycetales; family Streptomycetaceae; genus Streptomyces; species Streptomyces termitum. The sequence continues at coordinate 487,038 of NZ_BMUL01000002.1, read as the reverse complement.
TCCACCAGCGGCTGGTACTCCAGGGCGAACTCGCCGTGCGCCACGGCGGGACGCAGCGTCGAGGAGAGCGCCTGCCGGGTCATCCGGTGGGCGTTGCGCTCGGGGTCGAAGAGGGTCCAGCGGGCCTTGCCGTCGGCCTTGGCCCAGTACAGCGTGGTGTCGGCGGCCTGCATCAGGCCGGTCGCGGTGGTGCCGACGGCGCTGCGCTCGACGACGCCGATGGAGGCGGAGACGGAGAGCCGCTGCCCGCCCAGGTCGAAGGGGCGCTCCAGGGCGCGCAGCACCGAGCGGGCCAGGTCGGCGAGGTGCTCGGTGCCGGTGGACTCCTCCACCAGGACGGCGAACTCGTCGCCGCCCAGCCGGGCCACCAGATGGCCGCCGCTGCGGGTGAAGCCGTCGCTGTCGGCGCACTCGGTCAGCCGCCCGGCGACGGCGGCGAGGAGCCGGTCGCCGACCCGGTGCCCGAGGGTGTCGTTGACCGCCTTGAAGCCGTCCAGATCGAGGTAGCAGAGCCCGATCCGCCCTGTTCTGCCATGCCCGTACGACTGGTACGACCGGGGCGCGTCCTGCTCCTCGCCGGGGCCGGGCTCCGCCGGGGCGGCCGCCTCCAGGGCGGCGGAGAGCCGCTCGAAGAAGAGGGCCCGGTTGGGCAGCCGGGTGACCGGGTCGTGCATCTGGAGGTGGCGCAGCCGGGCCTGGAGCTCGCGCCGGTCGCTGATGTCGGCGACCGCGAGGAGCGCCCGGCCGGTGTCGGGGACCGGGGTGACGGTGACCTCGGCCCAGAGCGAGCGGCCGTCCGGCCGCTTCAGCCGGCGGGTGCAGCGGAAGCGGGCCCGGCGGCCGAGCAGGACCTCGCGGTAGGAGTCCCAGGTGCGGCCGTCGGCGGCGAGGTCGACCAGGTCGGCGGCGGCCTGCTCGCGCAGGGCGGCGGAGTCCCGGCCGAGGAGGCCGCCGAGGGCGTCGTTGGCGGCGACGACGAGGCCGTCCCGGTCGACCAGGGCCATCGCCAGCGGGGCGGTGCGGAAACCGGCCCGGTAGTCGTGGTGTTCACGCTCCGTGAGGGAGGGGCGGGCCGCGGGGAGGTCCGGCGGCTCCGGGGGGACCGGTCCTTCGGGGGTTCCGCTCACCGCTCGCTCCCGTGGTGCAGTCGGGCCGTTCACATGTGGTCGGAATGGTCGGCCTGGGACAAGTGTGCCGATCATAGAGCCAGCGCGGGGCGCCGTTCCAGCTCCGGAGCGGTGGGCGGGGGCTCCGGCGGGTGTGAGGCCGACCACCGCACTCCCCCCGCGCCACCCTTTACGACCGTTTCCGTCCGGGCCTGACTCAGGGCGTCTCCCTGCTGACCGGATGTGACTGTCCGTGAGCTGAAATATGCCCGCCGGTTGTCACCCTTGCGCCACCTCCTCACCCGACCGGGCAGCGGAAATATGCGAAACCGGATGTATCACCACAAGGTGGAGAAGGTGTCCCGTACTCGCGCAACGGAGGTCCACGTGGAGGGTCAGCAGCCACCCGGGGGAGCGGAGCGACCCCGGCTGCGCGCCGGAGCCGCCTCCTTCACCGCCCTCGCCGCCCTGGCCGCCACCGGCCTGGTCGCCGGACCGGCCGCGGCGGCGCCCTCGGCGAGCCCCTGCGTGCTGCCCCGCACCTCGGCCCACCACTCGCTCGGCCTCGACGACTGGAACGACGCCTATCCGCGCCCCGAGCGCTCCCTCGACGCGGTGATGATCTTCCTGTCCTTCCCGGACGCGACCCCGCTCACCACCCCCGCCGAGCTGGCCGCCGACCACTTCCCGGCCACCACCGACTTCTTCCGGCGGGCCTCGTACGGCCGCTTCACCCTGCGCGCGCACCCGGCCGCGGCCTGGACGCCGATGCCCCGGCCCTCCACCGACTACGCCGTGCGGCGCGACTGGGCCCCGGAGATGCGCGCCGCCTACCTGCGGGACGCGCTGGCCGCCGCCGACGACTCCGTCGACTTCTCCCGGTACGACATCGTCTACCTGGTCGCGGACCCGGACGCGCCCGGTGTGGACTCCGACGCGACCAAGGTCGTCAACCTGGAGCGGCCGCTGGAGGCCGACGGGAAGCGGATCCAGCGGGTCGTCACGGTCTTCGAGCGGCATCCGCCGGACCGGAACGTCCTCGCCCACGAGACCGGCCACGTCTTCGACCTGCCCGACCTCTACCGGCGGCCGGCCGACGGCAAGGGCGACTGGGACACCCACGTCGGGGACTGGGACGTCATGGGCAGCCAGTTCGGGCTGGCCCCGGACCCCTTCGGCTGGCACAAGTGGAAGCTGGGCTGGCTCGACCGCGACCAGGTGGCGTGCGTCCGGGGCGGCGAGCCGCGGGTGGTCGGCCTGGAGCCGGTCTCCGCGACCCCGGGGACGCGCGGCACCCGGCTGGCGGTGGTGCGCACCGGTGCCGACGGCGTCCTGGCGATCGAGGCCCGCGCGGCGACCGGCAACGACGCCGGGACCTGCACCGAGGGCGTCCTCGTCTACCGGGTGGAGGCGGGCGCGGCCTCCGGCGACGGGCCGGTACGGGTGGTGGACGGGCATCCGGACACCGAGGCGTGCGGGGACCGCTCGGTCTACCCGCCGCTGGCGGACGCCCCGCTGGAGGTCGGCGAGCGGCTCACGGTCCCCGGCACCGGGGTGCGGGTGGAGGTCGCGGACCGCAGCGCGTCCGGCGTCTGGACGGTGAAGATCACCCCGCCGGGGGTCGGCTGAGCCCCGGCGGCGGGAAAGCAGGAGGCCCCTCGCTTCCGCGAGGGGCCTCCTGTGTCGGTGCGCCGCCAGGGACTCGAACCCCGGACCCGCTGATTAAGAGTCAGCTGCTCTAACCAACTGAGCTAGCGGCGCCTGCTGACGTCGTAGACATTAGCACCCGGAGCGGCGGGAGGAAAAATCGATACCCGCACGTCGGCCGCCGAAACCGATCGGGCCGCCCGCACACAGGCCCAGAGCATCACCTCGGGGCCCGGCAGCCACGGGTGGCGGGTGTCCGGGGCGACCAGCCAGCGCGGACCCGAGGTGTCGCCCCGCGCGGGGGCCAGCGGCGGCACGGTCACCGCGTCCCCCGTGCCGTGACAGAGCGGGCGCGGCACCTTCTCGCCCCACTCCTCCCAGTCGAGCAGCGCGGGCAGCCGATGGGCCGTCCCCGGCGCGGCGAAGAGGAGCATCCGGCCCCGGTGGGCGGCGACCGGCCCGGAGCCGGGCCCCTCCTCCCACAGCCGGTCCAGCATCCGCCGGCCGAAGACCGGGTCCACGTTGACGATGTCGAAGGCCGTGCCGCAGGGCAGGACGGCGGGGGACTCCGGCCGGGCCTCCCAGCGCGCGAGCGCCGCCCCGAGGTCCCCCCGGCCGTCCGGACCGCCGGTCGCGGCCGAGGCCAGCCAGGCGGCCCCGTCGGCGGTCACCCGGGAGGTCTGGTGCCGGTGCTCGTCGCCCGTCCAGAGGGAGGGGAAGACGTCGTACGGGGTCTCGTCGCGCAGCCAGGTCGTCGTCGTCATGACTCCAGGTCTACCGGCGGTGACGGAGCCGCAGCGGAGAGTTCCCGGAAACCCGGACAGGGGCCGGAGCGGGGGAGTATCGTGCACCCCGCATATGCCGAACGCCTGTTCCGGTGGGGTATCGGGCAGGGGTTCGACACCCCCGCGCGGCAGGCCCCGGACGGCCCGGGATCAGTCCTCCTCCGGCCGCCCGCCGGTACGGATCAGATCCCGCCCGAACTCGATCATCTTGCGCGCGTAGTCCTCGGTCCAGGCCGCCCGCTCGGCCACGTCCGCCGCCGACAGCCGGTCGAACCGCTTCGGATCCGCCAGCTGCGCCGCCGCCACGGCCTGGAACTCCACCGCCCGGTCCGCCGCCGCCCGGAACGCCAGGGTCAGCTCCGTCGCCCGGGAGAGCAGCTCCTTCGGATCCTCGATCGACTCCAGATCGAAGAAGTGCTCCGGGTCGGCGGTCGCCTCGGCGGGCTCGAAGACCAGCGGTGCCGGTCGCAGCCGCCGCTGTCCGCCCCGCTCCGCGGGTTGCGCCATCGTCCTGTTCCTCCTCGCACGCGCACGGCCCGGACACCCGGGCCACCCCTCATTGTCCCGCGTGCCGCAAGAGCGCCCCGGCCGGGCGGCGGCGGGCCGCCCGGCCGAGGGGGTCAGCACTTGGCGGACGCGGGCAGGTTCCCGTACTTGTCGCCGGAGAAGTAGATCGCGCTGGAGTAGCCCCAGGTGCCGGAGCCGCTCCGGGCGAGGATCCAGACGTTGTTGGTGGTGCCCTCCGCGGTGACCGACTGGCCGTACTTCCAGCAGCTCACCGCGTAGGAGTTGCCGCCGTACAGCTTGCCCAGCAGCCGGGAGTCGCCGGTCGCGTAGAGGCGCAGGTTGACCGTGCTCCAGACGTTCCGGTAGCTGTGGACCGGCGGCAGCACCGGGCCTGACAGGACGGCCCGCTCCGCCCCGGCCGGAGCGGCGGCCGCCGTGCCCGCCGCGCCCAGGACACCGGCGAGCGCCAGGGCGCCCGTGGCGAGGGCGACGGTCGTACGAGTCGTGAGAGCCCGCATGTTTCTTCCTCCCGTTTCCTGCTCCGAACGGCGCGGACACGCCTGCCGGCCTGCGCCGTGCGGCAACCATGACGGATTCCGGTCCCGCCCGGCGACGCTGTTGCGACTGGCCGTAAAAGCCGAGCGAGCAAGGGGGGAACGAGATGCTCCGCATCCACTTCGGACACACCGACCTGGGCGCCGTCCGGGTCGCCACCGCACCGAACCCGTTCTGGGAGATCGCCACCAGCCTGCACCGCCTCCAGACCAGGGACGGCCGCTGGGCCTACGCCGACTGGTTCCGCACCGTCCGGGTCCGGCTGCGCGAGAAGGGCCTCGACCGGGCCCTGCGCACGGTCCTCCTGCCGCTCGTCCCCCGCGCCGCGTACTTCCCCGACTTCCTCACCCCCGCCGCCGGCGTCGACGGCCTCGACGCCGGAGCCGACGAGATCCTGGCGACCTGCCCCCGGCGGGTGGCACGGGAACTGGCCCGGCTCGACCGCGTCGTCGGCGCCCCCGCCTGGGCGCCCCGGCTCACCGGCCCGGAGGCCCGCCGGGACCTCGTCCGGCTGCTGCGCGCCTACCACGACGCCGCCGTCGCCCCGTACACCGAGGAGATCCGCTCCCGCTTCGACGCCGAACGGGCCGCCCTCGGCCGGGGCTTCCTCGACGACGGCGTCCCCGGCCTGCTCGGCGGCGCGGGCCCCGCGATCCGCTGGCGCCCGCCCGCGCTGCACGTCGACTACCCGGCCGCCGACCGCGACCTGCGGCTCGACGGACGCGGCCTGACCCTGCTCCCCACCTACTTCTGCTGGCGCTCCCCGAACAGCCTCGCCGACCCGGCGCTCCCGCCCGTCCTGTGCCACCCGGTGCACCGGGGCGCCGCACCGCTGCCCCCGGACCACCCGCTCGCCCAGACGGCCGCGCCGCCCCTGGCGACGCTCCTCGGCCGGACCCGGGCGACGGCCCTGCGCGCCGCCGCCGGCGGGGCGACGACCGGGGAGATCGCCCGCGCGGCGGGCGTCTCCGCGGCCTCCGCCAGCCGGCACGCCACCGCCCTGCGCGACGCCGGCCTCGTCACCACCCGACGGCACGGCGCCACCGTCCTGCACACCCTCACCCCCGTCGGCGCCTCCGTCCTGCGCGCCGCCACCCCCTGACCCTCCCGGCCCCTCAGGGCGTCCAGCGCACGCGGTGCTCCGCCAGGTGCGAGAGCACCGCGTGGTTCGCCTCCCACCCGTCCGGGAACTTCACGGTGACGCCGAGCTGGACCGGCTCCGTCGACGGGTGCTCGTCGAGGAGGTCGGTCACGCCCGCGCGGCACACCACCACGCAGGCGTGCCGGTGCCGGGAGGCCAGCACGCACAGGCGGCCCGTCTCCAGGTGGAAGGCGGTCGCGTCCGGACGGCCCGACAACGGGTGCAGCACCACGGTCACGTCGTACTCGCGGCCCTGGAGGCGGTTGGCCGTGTCCACCGTCACCCCCGACACGCCCAGCTCCGCCAGGGCCGCCCGGACCGCCGCCGCCTGGTCGCGATGGGCGGTGCCCACCGCGATCCGGCCGGCCGTCAGCGGCACCGGCTCCTCCGCGCGCTCCGAGACCGCCGCCCCGCCCCGGTCCAGCAGCCGCCGCACCACCAGGGCCACCGCCCGGACCGCCTCCGGATCGGTGCGCGGCGTGTGCCGGGCGGGCAGCTCCAGCAGCCCCCAGCCGGACTCCGCCGCCTCGTCCAGCACCCGGTCCTGCGCCGAACCGTCCGACGGCGCCCCGAAGGAGAGCCGCCGGTCGCCCGGCCCGGTCCCGGACCGGAAGGGCGTGTACGGATAGAAGGCGTCCGACACCAGCGGCGCCGCCGACGCGGGCAGCCGCCAGGAGACCGGCAGCCGGTGCTGCGGCAGCTCCGGATTGTGCGCCAGCAGCGTCGAGACCGCCGACGCCGACGGGTCGTACGACAACCCCGCCCACTGCTCCGCGCCCACCACCGAGAACGGGTCCAACTGCCCCGGATCGCCCACGAACAGCGCCCGCTCGAACAGCCCCGCCACCGCCAGCAGCGCGTCCGAACGCATCTGGTACGCCTCGTCCACGATCGCGTGCGCCCACGGCTCCACGTTCTTCACGTGCGCCCACTTGGCGGCCGTCGAGACCACCACCGGCAGCCCGGCCAGATCGGCCGCCTTCGCCGACTTCCGCACCCGCTCCAGCCCGTCCAGCGCCCGGTCGTACGGATCGCTGTCGCTGGAGTGCAGCCGGCCCACCTCCAGCTCCGGCTGCTTCTCCGCGAGCCGCAGCACCAGGTCGTCCACCTGCGCGTTGGTCTGCGCGACCACCATCAGCGGCCGCCCGGCCGCCGCCAGTTCGAGCGCGGCCCGCACCACCAGGGTCGACTTCCCGGCCCCCGGCGGGGAGTCGACGACGACCCCCCGCGCGGTGCCGTGCAGGGTGTCGGCGAGGATCGCCGCCGTCGCCTCCGCCGCCGCGGAGGAGGGATCGAACACGCTCACAGCAGGTCCTCGGGGGTCACGGCGTCGGGAAGTTCGCCTTCGGGATGGCGCGGCGGGCCGCCGTGGGTCCACGGCGTCTCCTCCGGATCGGGCAGCTTCGGCCCCGACCGCTGGTCGTGCTCGAACAGCGTCCAGGCGATCCGGTCGCCCTTCTCCGGCACCGTGCCCGGCGCCGGCTCCTTCGCCCGGCCCATCTTGTCCAGCAGCCGCAGCACCACCGAGCCGTCCTCCTCCAGCGCCACGAACTCGGCCGCCTGCGGCCGCCCGTCCAGCGAGCGGTACGCCTTCACGCCCCCGCCCAGGTGCGGCCGGTCCCCGGTGCGGACCGTGACCAGCGGACGCGGCGCGGGCCGCTTCGACTCCGTCCACGCCATCACCACCTCGGTCACCTCGCCGGTGAACGCCTCGCCCGCCAGCCGCCGCCCGGCCAGCACCAGCGGATCGTCCAGCGCCTCCTGCGCGTCCAGCTGCCCCTGCGCCTGCTCGCGCGCGGCCAGCTTCGCGGCGGCCGTCACCGCGTCGTCGCGGCGCGGCTGCGGCGGCTCCCCGGCGGTGATCCGGTCCCGGTGCGCGGTGAACGACCAGCGGTCCCGGGTCCACCGGTCGGCGACCCTGGCCCCCTCCGGCAGCTCCCGCAGCAGCGCGAGCGCCCGCCAGGACGCGTCCCACGTCGGCTTCAGCTGCGAGGCGACGAGCCGCCGCACCTCCCCCTCGGCCCGGTGCAGCGCGCCCAGCGCCAGCTCCGCCGCCGCGCCGTCCTCGGCCGCGCCGACCCCCAGCCGGGCCCGGTCGTACGCCTCGATCGCGGGCGCCAGGAGCTGGTTGTCGAAGGCCGGATCGGTCGCGGGCCCGGCCGGCGGGCACAGCAGCTGCCCCCGCTCGTCCCGGCCCAGCTCCGCCCGGTGCGCCGCCTCCGCGCCGGACGCGGCGCCCGGCCCGTCCGGGGCGTCGATCCAGGCGAGCAGCGCCCCCAGGTGCTGGTCCTCCAGGCTCGACTGGCCGGTCGCCCAGTGCCGGTTCAGCAGGTCGGTCGCGGCCAGCAGCAGCGAGGAGCCCGGCACCCGGGCCCGCTCCCCGTAGTGGGTGAGCCAGCGGCCGAGCAGCGGCACCCGCGGCGGCGCCGGATAGGGCGTGTCAGGGTCCTGCTCGGCGGTCCGCCGGAACCGCATGGACCGGCCCAGGAGCCGTACGTACGCGATGCCCGCCCTGCTCGGCACGATCAGCTGCGGCGCGTCCGCGCACAGGTCCACCAGGACCTTCTCGCCGGTCGCCGGGTCCTTCCGCTCCACCGGCTCGACGTCGTCCGCGTACCCCTCGACGTACGGCAGCACCACCTCGGCCAGCTCGGCGAGGAAGGCGAACCGCTGCTCCCGGTCCCGGGGCTGCGGCACCACCAGCAGCCGGGGCTCCGCCGGATCGGTGCCGACCAGCGCCCCCAGCGGGGCGCCCGCCTCGCCGGCGGTGGTCAGCGGCACCAGGACGAGGGGCCGCGCGGACAGGTGCCGGTGCCGGACGGTCGCCAGCGGCTGGGCCCGCCCCGCCTCCACCGCCTCCATCCGGGCCAGGTGCGCGATCAGCGACATGCGGCGGCCTCCCCGAGGGCCTCCTGCCGCAGCGCCCGCGCCCGGCGCAGCGCCGCCACCGCCGGGTCCTCCGGGTCGCCGGCCTCGCCGCGCGCGGCGGCCAGCACCGCGCCGACCGTGGTCAGCCCGCCCAGCTCGCCCCGCACCGACCGGCCCAGGGTCTGCACCGCCTCCGCCTCCCGGGCCCGCGAGCGGCAGTGGAAGCCCATCTCGCAGGCGGCCAGGCACTCCGGCGCGTAGGCGTGCGGCACCGCCTCGACGGCCGCCGACAGCTCCGCGGCGGAGCAGCCCCCCACGTCGAAGCTCAGCCCCTCCGGCAGGGCGTCCGCGATCTCGTCGATCCGGGTCAGCCGGGCCAGCTGGCGGCGCGTCACCGCCCGCTGCCTGCGCACGTCCACGGCCGAGGCCGTCGGCAGGTTCGAGAAGTCCTTCGGGCAGACCAGCAGCACCGTGTGGGCGACCTCGGCGCCCGCCGTCACCGCCGCCACCCGCTCCAGCGCCAGCACGTACACCGCCGCCTGCCGGGCCGCCGCGCCGACCTTCGCCGCGTCGGCCGACCCGTCCAGCATCGGGAAGGACTTGATCTCCACGACCGTCCACCGCCCGGCCGGGTCGACCACCACCGCGTCCGGCTCCAGGTGCACCGGCGAACCGGCCACCTCCAGCGTCAGCAACGGGTGGTCGAGCAGCGTCCAGCCGCCGGCCGCGGTCGCCTCGCGCAGCGCCAGCGCGGTCCGGGCCGTCCGCCCCTCCGGGCCGGCCGCCGACAGGTCGGGCACGGCGACCGCGCCGGGCTCCTCGACGCCGAGCAGGCGCAGCAGTTCGCGCCCGCCGTCCGCCTTCACCCGCGCCTCGAAGCTGTTGCCCCGCACGATCGCGAACTGCGACTGGCCGAAGGGCGCGGGCGAGCCCAGTTTCGCCGCGAGCGCCGCCTTGTCGACCCCGGCGCCGTCGAGCAGCGCCCGGCGGCGGCAGCCCGGATTGGCGGCCAGCGCGGCCAGTGCCCGCGCGTCCAGCGGGCGGGGTGGGACCGCCGGTCCGCGCAGCTCGGCGAGTCTCTCCCGCGTCCTGCGCCGGCTCGCCGGGGTCGGAACGGGGTCCGTCGTCTGCGCCGGCCGGGACCGGCCGTCGTCCAGGGAAGTGCTCACCCACGGAAGTCTCGCATCCACCACCGACAACGGGGCCGGTTCCACCCTTGCGGCCCCCGGCAGTTCACCGTCCGTCCGCCCGCGCGGGACCGCCGGACACCCGTGGACGGGGGCGCCGGCGCGGTGGACGCCCGCGTACGGCGGCGGTGGACGTCCGGCGCGGGGCGGCGGGCTCCTGAGCGATGATGGGGCACCCGTTTCCGCCCGTTCTTTGGAGAGCCCCGCCCATGGCACCGCGCATCCTGCTCGCCCGACACGGCCAGACCGAGTGGTCGCTGCTCGGACGGCACACCGGCAGGACCGACATCCCGCTGCTCGACGAGGGGCGGCGCGGCGCGAAGCTGCTCGGCGAGCGCCTGCGCGGGGGCCCCTGGCAGGGCCTGCCCGGCGTGGAGGTGCGCACCAGCCCGCTGGTCCGGGCGAGCGAGACCTGCTCCCTGGCCGGTTTCGGCGACCGCGCGGAGCCCTGGGACGCCCTGATGGAGTGGGACTACGGCGCCTACGAGGGGCTGACGCCGGCCCAGATCCAGGAGCGGCGGCCGGGCTGGTTCATCTGGCGCGACGCCGTCCCGGACGGCGAGTCGCTGGCCGAACTGTCGGCCCGCGCCGACGAGGTCGTGGCCTGGGCCCGGTCGGCCGACCGGGACGTGCTGGTCTTCGCGCACGGGCACGTCCTGCGCTCGATCGGCGCCCGCTGGCTCGGCGAGGACGTGTCCTTCGCCGCCCGGATCCGGCTCGACCCGACCAGCCTGTCGGTGCTCGGCTGGGCGTACGGCGCACCGGCGATCGAGCGCTGGAACGACACCGGCCACCTGGAGGCGTGAACCCGCGGGTGTACGCGCGCCGGTTCACGCCCCCGTCAGGATGAGTCGGGTTTCGGCCAGCAGGCCGCGGACGCGGGCCGAGGCGATCCCGTCGTCCAGCGACTCCGCCACCCGCTTCGCCTCCGCCGCCGCCTCGTCGCGCCGCCCGGCGCGGGCGAGGTTCCCGGCCAGCTGCGCCCGGTAGAGGGCGAGGTTGCGGGCGAAGCGGGGGTGCTGGAGCAGGGTCGCGCGCTGGGCGTGCCGGGCCGCCCGGTTCCAGTCGCCGAGCGCGGCCCAGCAGTGCGCCTCCAGCGCCTCCAGCTCGGGCTCGCCGAAGAAGGACATCCACTCGGGGTCCTGGTCGGCGTGGCCCCGGCCGAAGTGCTCGTGGGCGCGGCCCAGGCACTCCTCGGCGGAGGCGCGCTCGCCGAGCCCGGCCCAGGCGGCGGCCTCGCGCAGCGACAGCAGGGCGGTCAGCCGGGGGGAGCCGAGCGGGGCGGCGGCGCGCAGTCCGGCCTGGGCGGCGCGGACCGCCTCGCGGTGCCGGCCGGTGTCCCGGGCGAGGAACGAGGTGTTGCAGAAGGCGTGCGCCTCCAGGGCCGCGTCGCCGGAGACCCGCGCGGTGGCCAGGGCCTCCGCGTAGTGCGAGCGGGCGTCCTCGTGGCGGCCCGAGTCGTGGGCCAGCCAGCCCACCGAGAGGGACAGCTCCCCGGCGCCCGACAGGAGCCGGTCCTCGGTGGAGCGGCGGGCCGCGGTGCCCCGGTCGAGCAGGGCGTAGGCGCCGCGCAGCGGCTGGGCGGCGATCTTGTAGAGGCCGTCGGCGCCGTGCCGGTCGTCGAGCAGGCGGATGCGGCGTACGGCCTCCTCGACGGCGAGGACCTCGGCCTCGCCGATGCGGTGGGTGCCGCGGGGGGCCGGGATCGCGGCGGCGGTGCCGCCGAGGCCCCAGGTGGCGGCCGCCAGGGTGGCGGTGCCGCTCGTCATGAATGCGCGACGCAGCACGTCGCTCTCCTCATCGTTCCGGTTCGGGAGGGCGGGGGGCGGGGGCCCGGGGACCCGGCCGGGGGCGCCCGGCCGTCGGCCGCGTACCGCCTCCCGCGCGAAGAAGCCCAGGTCGGTGAGGGTCAGTCCGGGGAACATGTGCAGGAAGACCCGCTCGTACGCGTAGTTGGGGCAGCGGATCTCGCCCGCCTCCACGCGCCCGATGTACCGGGCGTCGCACGCGACCTGTTCGCCGATCTCCCGGGCCGCCCGGCGGACCGCGGCGGCGAACTCCGCCGGGGAGTGCCGGCCGCGGAGCCGCCGGAAGGCGAGATTGGGAACTGCCCGTGACATGGCCATGGCCGAGCCCTCTCCTGGTGCCGCCGGGTGTTCCGGCGGCAAGAACGTACCTGCTGTGACTGGATGCCTACGCAGAGTTTGGCTACAAATCGGATATCTCGCCTGGCATCTGCCATGAACCGCCATCCTTTGCGGCGGTGTGCCGCCGTAGCCGTTGACGCGGACGGGCGTTGAACCGTATGGGAGAGACGGAACGTGTCTCCTTCCGGGAAGCGAGGAGGGGTCCGTGTCCGAGAACGCCATGCCTTTCGAGACCGCCGCCCAGGCGGCCGCCGTCACCGGCGCCCCGGGCGCCGAGCCCTGCGACCTGGTGACCGTGCCCGCCCGCCAGGGCCTGGAGGCCGTCGACATCCTCCGCCGCCGCGGCGCCCCCGAGGTCGGCCCGGTCCTCCACGACGGCGCCTGCGACACCCTCGGCTTCCTCGTCCCGCCCGGCACCGCCGCCGCCTGGGACCTCCCCGGCAGCGCCTGTACCCGCACCTCCGGCCGCGGCCTGCGCCTGCCGGAGCTCCCCGAACTCCCCGAGCCCGCCGGCGACGCCCCCCGCCCGGCGGGCTGGCTGCTGCCCCCCGGCGACACCGGCCCGGTCACCGACCCCGCCGTCCTGCGCCGCGCCCTCGGCGAGGCCGCCCGCCTCATCGAGGCCGCCGACGGCTGCCACTGACCCCGCCCCGCCTCCCGGGCGGCCCCGCGCCCGGTCCGGCCGATAATGGGCGGATGGCCAGGAACAAACAGCGCGAGCGGGCGGCGGCAGGCGCCGCCGAGACCGTCGACGGCGGGCTCGCCGAACTGATACCCGACCGCGACCGGGCCCGCGCCTGGACCCTCCTCCTCGACGGCGCCCCCCAGTCCCACGTCGACCTCGACGACCCGGCCGCGCTCGCCTTCGAGTACCAGCGCCGCCTCGGCCACGTCATCGACCTCGCCGCCCCGCCCGGCCGCCCCCTCCAGGTCCTCCACCTCGGCGGCGGCGCCTTCACCCTCGCCCGCTACACCGCCGCCACCCGGCCCCGCTCCACCCAGCAGATCGCCGAGATCGACGAACCCCTCGTCCGCTTCGTCCGCCGCGAACTGCCGCTCGACCCCGGCGCCCGGATCCGGGTCCGCGCCGCCGACGCCCGCGCCGCCCTCGGCAAGGTCCCCGACGGCTGGGCCGACCTGGTCGTCGCCGACGTCTTCCGGGGCGCCCGCACCCCCGCCCACCTCACCAGCACCGAGTTCCTCACCGAGGTCCGGCGCGTCCTGCGCCCCGACGGCACGTACGCCGCCAACCTCGCCGACGGCCCGCCGCTCGCCCACCTCCGCGGCCAGATCGCCACCGCCGCCGCCGTTTTTTCCGAACTGGCCCTGGTCGCCGACCCCACCGTGCTGCGCGGCCGCCGCTTCGGCAACGCCGTCCTGGTCGCCTCAGGACTCCCGCTGCCCGTCGCCGAACTGACCCGCCGGGTCGCCTCCGACCCGCACCCCGGCCGCGTCGAACACGGCCGGAGCCTCGCCGACTTCACCGGCGGCGCCGCCCCGGTCACCGACGCGACCGCGAAACCCTCCCCGGCCCCGCCGCCGTCGGCCTTCCGCTGAGCGGCGTCAGGCCTGGCCCTCCTCGATCTGGACGCGGGGCGGGGAGTCGTGCCAGAGGCAGAAGACGGAGACGTCGCGGTCGCCCCGGGTGAAGCTCACCCGGATCCACGTCGTCTGCTTCCACACCCGCATCTGCCAGCCGGACGCCGGGGTCGCCGAGACCAGTTCGCCCGCCTCGCCGCCGACGTCGAAGGTGACCCGGCCGCCGTCCACCGCGTACGTCTTCACCCGCGAGGACGAGGACGGGGAGCGCGGCGGCGGGGTGGGGTCCGGGGCGGCGGCGGTGGCCGGGGGCCGGGTGGTGGGCGGCGGGGTGGTCGGCTCGGGCGGCTCGGACGGCGGCGCGGATGTCGGGGGAGCGGGCCGCGCGCTGTGGGTCGAGGACGTCAGCGGCACGTCGTCCGCCCCGTCGGCCGGCAGCAGGTCGGCGGCCGCGCCGGTGGGCAGGGGGAGCGCCCGGGGGGCGTCGTAGACGGTCCCGGACAGCACGGTGTGCACCCCCCACCAGGAGAGCGTGACCGCGGCACCGGTGGCGAGCGACCAGGCCAGGGCGTGCACGAGTCCTCTTCGCATCAGGGCCATACTGCACCACGCCCCGCCGACGCGAACCGGAAGGTGCGGTTTCTCCGGCTGTCCCCCGAATGGCGTACGGTGCCGCCCATGGCAAGTGTGCTCGTGGTCGAGGACGATCAGTTCGTGCGCTCCGCCCTCATCCGGCAGCTGACGGAAGCCTCCTACACGGTGCGGAGCGTCGGCACGGCCCTGGAGGCGCTGCGCGAGGTCGCCCATTTCCGTTTCGACGTGGTCGTCCTCGACCTCGGTCTGCCCGATCTCGACGGGTCCGAGGCGCTCAAGATGCTGCGCGGCATCACCGACGTGCCGGTGATCATCGCGACCGCCCGGGACGACGAGGCGGAGATCGTCCGGCTGCTGCACGCCGGTGCCGACGACTACCTCGTCAAGCCGTTCTCGGTCGACCACCTGACCGCCCGGATGGCCGCCGTGCTGCGCCGGGCGCGGGCCGTCTCCGGCGAGCCCGCGCCGAGCACCGAGCTCCGGGTCGGCGGGCTCGCCATCGACCCGCTGCGCCGCCAGGCCGCCCTGGACGGGACCCCGCTCGACCTGACCCGCCGCGAGTTCGACCTGCTCGCCTTCCTGGCCGGGCGGCCCGGCGTGGTCGTCCCGCGCAAGGAGCTGCTCGCCGAGGTGTGGCAGCAGGCGTACGGCGACGACCAGACCATCGACGTGCACCTGTCGTGGCTGCGGCGCAAGCTCGGCGAGACGGCGGCCCGGCCGCGCTACCTGCACACCCTGCGCGGCGTCGGCGTGAAGCTGGAGCCGCCGGGGGAGCCCCGCCCGTGAGATGGGCCCTGGTGAAGGTGTCCCTGGCGGTCACCGCCATGGTGGTCATCGCCTTCGCGGTCCCGCTCGGCCTCGTCGTCAAGGAGATGGCCCGCGACCGGGCCTTCTCCAACGCCGAGCGGCGCGGCGCCGGGCTCGCCCCGGTCCTCGCCATCACCACCGACCGGACGGAGCTGGAGAAGGCCGTCGCCACCACCGAGGACGGCGCGGCCGGCCGGCTCGCCGTCCACGTGCCGCCCGTCGGGACCGGCGGGGAGGCCCTGGAGATCGGCACCCGCCGGGCGAGGGCCGAGGAGCTGGCCGCCACCCGCAGCCTGGGCCGGGCCTCCATCGCGGAGGTCCCCGGCGGCTACGCCCTGCTCCAGCCGACCGCGCTCAGCTCCGGACAGGTCGCCGTCGTCGAGCTGTTCGTCCCCGAGGAGGAGGTCACCAACGGCGTCGCCACCGCCTGGCTGGTCCTCGCCGGGGTCGGCGTCGCCCTGATCATCGGCTCCCTCGCGGTCGCCGACCGGCTCGGCGTCCGCATGGTCCGGCCCGCCCAGCGGCTGGCCGGCGCCGCCCACGAACTGGGCGAGGGGCGGCTCGGCGTCCGGGTCGCCGAGGAGGGCCCGCCCGAGCTGAAGTCCGCCGCGGTCGCCTTCAACTCGATGGCCGACCAGGTCATCCAGCTCCTCGCCAACGAGCGGGAGCTGGCCGCCGACCTGTCCCACCGGCTGCGCACCCCGCTCACCGTGCTCCGGCTCAACGCCGCCTCCCTCGGCTCCGGCCCGGCCGCCGACCAGACCCGGGCGGCCGTCGAGCAGCTGGAGCGGGAGGTGGACACGATCATCCGCACGGCCCGCGAGGCGAAGCCGCAGACCACCCAGCCGACCGGCCCCGGCGCGGGCTGCGACGCGGCCGAGGTGGTCCGGGAGCGGATGGAGTTCTGGTCGGCGCTGGCCGAGGACGAGGGGCGGCTGGTCCGCCTCGCGGGCGTCGAGGGTCCGGTACGCATCCCGGTGGCCCGCCCCGAACTGGTCGCCGCCCTCGACGCGCTCCTCGGCAACGTCTTCCGGCACACCCCGGAGGGCACCGCCTTCTCGGTGGACGTCCACAACGGCGACGACGCGGTCATCGTCCTCGTCTCCGACGCGGGCCCCGGCATCGCCGACCCGGCCGCCGCGCTCGCCCGCGGCAACAGCGGCACCCGGGACGGCTCGACCGGCCTGGGCCTCGACATCGTGCGCCGGATGGCGGAGGCGACCGGCGGCGACGTCCGGATCGGGAACTCGGTCCTCGGCGGTACGGAGGTCCGGATCTGGCTCGGCCTCGGCGGCGGACACCCGGCCGCGCCCCAGCCCCGCCGCTCCCACCGCCCCTCCCGCCGCCGCGCCCCCCGCCGCTGACCCCGCCCGGAACCCGTACGCCAGGACCCGTATCCGGCGGTCCGTACCCGTAACCCCGCGTCCGGCGGCTCCCGCCCGGGACCCGCGCCCGGGACCCGTACCCCAAGGGCCTTGTCCCGGCGAACCTTTGCCCGCCGTGATGGCTTCCTTAAGGGGACCCTAAGGATCCGGGGATGCGTACCTTATGGGTGGATCGCCCCTTCCGGGGGCGCTAGCGTGCTGTCACGGCTTCCGAGCCCGCGTTCCCCCTCGTGACCCCGTCCCCCGAGACCATCCCGTCCCCCCACACCGCGTGCCCCGGCTGGTGCCACCCCCACCTTCGGCCGGGGCACGCCTCTCTCCCGGCTCAGCCGCCCGAGGACTCCTTCCACTCGGCGGCGTAGTCGTCGAAGATCGCCCGCAGGTGGTGGCCGATCTTCAGGTAGTCGAGGTCGTCCAGGTTGGCGAGCGAGACCCGGACCGACCACTCGGGTCCGTCGAAGCCGCCGCCGTTGAGGAGCACCACGCCGGTCTGCTCGGCGAGCCGGAACAGCGGGTCCACGGGCTCGTAGTTCTTCTCCAGGAAGTCGGCGAAGCCCTTGCCGCGGACGCGCTCGGCCTCCGCGAGGAGGTCCAGCTCGATGTAGTACCCGGCCCGCTTGTCGTCGTCGGCGATCTTCATCCGGGCGCCTTCCAGGAGCAGTTCGAGCCGCCGGCCGACGATGCCGCGCAGCCGCTCCTTGTACGCCTGGCCCTCGGGGAGCATGTCGAAGAGGGAGAAGAGGGTCATCATGACCTGCTGCGGCAGCGACAGGCCGGCGGTGTGGTTGAGGGCGACCTGCCGGGAGTCGGCGACCAGCCGGTCGATGAAGCGGATCTTCTCCGGCTCCAGGGAGAGGGTCCCGTACCGCTTGTTCAGGCGCTCCTTCTCGGCGGCGGGCAGTTCGGCGATCATCCGGTCGACGACGTTGTCGTCGTGGAGCCCGATGACGCCGAGCCGCCAGCCGGTGGCGCCGTAGTGCTTGGAGTACGAGTACACGAGCAGGGTGTTGTGCGGGAGGTCGGCGGCGACCGAGCGGAAGCCGGGGACGAAGGTGCCGTACACGTCGTCGGTGACGACCACCAGGTTCGGGTTCTTGCCGGCGACGATCTCCTTCAGCTGGTTCGCGACCCGCTGACTGAGCGCGAGCGAGGGCGGGTTGGAGGGGTTGACCAGGCAGACCAGCTTGACCGACGGGTCCTCCAGCTTGGCGACCTCCTCCTCCGGGTAGCGCCACTCGCGGACGCCGGTCTCGGCGAAGAGGGAGGCGTTGACGTGGACGACGTCGAACTCGTACGTGTCGAGTTCGGGGATCTCGATGTACGGGGTGAACACCGGCACCATCAGGGCGATCCGGTCGCCCTTCTTCAGGATCCCGTTCTTCATCAGGGAGTCGAAGACGTAGCACATGGCGGCGGTGCCGCCCTCGGTGGCGAAGTACGAGACGTTCCCCTCGGGCGGGCGGCCGTCGAACATCTCGTCCTCGACGTAGCCGCGGACGACCTGCTCGGTGTGGGTGAGGATCCGGTCCGGCACCGGGTAGTTGTCGCCGATGGAGCTGTCGGTCAGCTCGTGGACGAAGGCGTCCTTGTCGAAGCCGAAGCGCTCGACGGCGTACGCGACGGACCGCTGGAGGAGTTCGATGCCGGGCAGGTCCGGGTGGCGGCGCACGAAGGTGTCGAAGCGGTCGCCGGAGCCCGCGCGTTCGGGCATGCCGCCGAGGTCGTCGGCGGTCCACACCCGGCGGGACTCGGAGAGCGCGAAGTAGCCGAGGGCGTGGAAGGCCTCGCGGGGGCTGGTGGCGGTCCAGTTCGGGTTGCCGCGGCCCGCGTTGAGCATCTGGACGGAGGACTTGTCCTTCTGGCCGGGCCGGTCGCCCTGGACGTGCTGGGCGAGGGTGATGAACTTGTCCTTCAGCTCGAACGGCGAGAGCTGCGCGAAGGACTTGATCTCCTCGCGGGTGAAGGTGGTCTTGGGCATGGCGGGTCCTTCGCGGGGGTCAGTGGTTGAGGAGGACGATCACGGCGCCCCAGATGGTCAGCAGCACGTTGCCGACCGCGTAGGGGATCGTGTAGCCGAGGGTGGGGATCTGGGACTTCGACTGCTCGTTGATCGCGCCGATCGCGGCGGTGGTGGTCTGGCCGCCGGCCAGCACGCCCATCAGGATCGGGAAGCGGATCTTCTGCACGTAGTGGCCGACGAGGAAGCCGACGACCAGCGGGACCAGGGTGGCGACGGCGCCCCACAGGAGCAGTCCCCAGCCGGCCGTGGACAGGCCGCTGGTGAAGCTGGGCCCGGCGTTGATGCCGACGACGGCGACGAAGGCGCAGAGCCCGAAGGTGTCCATGAACCACTGGGCGCCGGGCGGCACGTTGCCGTACGTGGGGTACCTGCCGCGGATCCAGCCGAAGACGAGGCCCATGATGAGGGCGCCGCCGGAGGTGGACAGCGAGATCGGCACCCCGGAGACGGTGAGCGCGGGGATGCCGACGCAGCCGCCGAGGAAGACGCCGAGGCCGACCCAGAGCATGTCGGTGGCGAAGGAGGTCGGGACCGGCTTGCCGATGGCCCGGCCCGCCGGGTCCACCAGCCGCTTCGGGCCGGTGAGGATGAGGGTGTCGCCGCGCTCGACCGTGGTCGAGAGCCGGTAGGGGAACTCGGCGCCGGAGCGGTACAGCTTGTCGATGTAGACGCCGACCATGAAGGGTTCGCGGCGCAGGTCGGCGATGGTCCTGCCGAGCTGGGCCTTCTCCGAGGCGACGACGTGCAGGGTCTCCGTCTCGTAGCCGAGGAGTTCGACGTCGTCGGTCTCGGGCCCGATGTGGGTGCGGGCGTCGAATTCCACCAGGGAGCCGCGCAGCGCGGAGACGGCGACCACGTCGCCCTCGCGGAGCACGGTCGCCTGGTCGTGGGGGAGGATCGCGCCGTCGCGCCGCACCCGGGTGAGGTAGACGCGGTGGCCGAGTTCCCTCTGCTGGTCCTCGAAGTCGTCGATGGTGCGGCCGACGAGGTCGGGGCGCCGGATCGTGTACGCCCGCAGGACGACCTCGTAGTACCCCTCGGCGAGGTCCGGGTCGTCGCCGGGCGCGTCCAGCTCCTTGGCGAGCCGCGCGGACTCGGCGGCCAGGTCCCGCTTGTAGAGGCGGGGCAGGACGCTCGCGAGGAGGATCGCGCAGAGGATGGTGCCGAGCGGGTAGGTGACGGCGTACCCGATGGCGACCAGGTTCTCCTCGGTCTTCATCTGGTCGGCGGAGAGGCCGGGGAGGTTGCCGATGGCGTCCTGGGCGACGCCGATGACGGCGGACTGGGTGAGCGCGCCGCCGAGCAGTCCGGCCGAGAGGCCGGGGCCGTACCCCAGCATCACGGCGAAGCCCCAGGAGACCAGCAGGCCGGTGACGCAGACGAGGAGCGCGTTGACGACCTGCGGCAGGCCGTCCTTCTTCAGGCCCCGGAAGAACTGGGGGCCGACCTTGTAGCCGAGGGCGAAGAGGAAGAGGGTGAAGAAGAGGTTCTTCACCGTGGCGTCGATGGTGATCTTGAACTGGGCGCCGAGCAGCAGCCCCGCCACCAGGCAGCCGGTGACGGCGCCGAGCGCGATGGCCCGGTAGCGCAGCTTCCCGAAGAGGAAGCCGAGGGCGACCGTGATGAAGACCAGCAGTTCGGGATGGGGCTGGAAGACGTTCCGGTTCAGGAAGTCGATCATGGCGGGCGGCCTCTCAGGCTCCGAGGACGCCGACGAGCAGCGGGCCCGTCAGCGGGAGCAGGAAGTTGGAGAGGGTGTACGTGATCGTGTAGCCGAGCATCGGCACCGAGCTCTGCGCCACCTGGGTGATGGAGGTGATCGCGGGCGTCGAGCACTGCTGGCCCGCGATGGCGCCGATCAGCAGCGGTTTCTCGATCTTCAGCAGGGTCCGGCCGACGATCAGCGAGACCGTCGCCGGGATGAGGACCATGGCGATGCCCGCGAACGGCAGCAGCGCCCCGTACTCCTTCAGCAGCGGCCACGCCTGCGGGCCGGAGACCAGTCCGGTACAGGCGATGAAGACGGCCAGGCCCATGTCCTTCAGGGTGGTGGCGGCCTGCGGCGGGAAGGCGCCGAAGGTCTGGGTGCGGGAGCGGAACCAGCCGAAGAGGAGCCCGGAGATGAGGCAGCCGCCGCCGGTGCCCAGCGACATGGGGACGTCGCCGAAGCGGACCACGACCTGGCCGAGGAGCGAGCCGCAGGCGATGCCGAGCCCCAGGTAGATGAAGTCGGTGGCGTCGTTCTTCACGGTCGCGCCGACCTTGGAGGCGATCCGGCCGAGCGCGGCGCGGGAGCCGACCAGGGTGAGCACGTCGCCGCGGCGGACGACGGTCTCCGGGGTGGCGGGCAGGTCCGACTCGTTGCGCAGCACGTCGGTGACGTACACGCCGCCGGTGGCGAACTCCGGGTGCTCCCGGTTCAGCGTCTCGATCGACTTGCCGTCCACCGACTTGTCGGTCAGCGAGACCTGGGTGGAGGCGAGCGGGGTGTCGAGGCCGGGGACGGCCGGGGTCTCCGGGCCGATGGACCGGCCCGCCTCGATGATGGCGGTGCGGCGGCCGACGGTCAGGACCAGGTCGGAGAGGGTCAGCTCGAAGTCGGGCGGCGGCGGGGTGAGGACCTTGCTGCCCCGCTTCACCGCCTCGACGGTGACCTGTCCGCCGAACCGCCGCTCCAGCTCGTCCACCCGGGCGCCGTCGGCGAGGGTGACGAGGAAGGTGCGGCCGACCGTGCCGGGCAGCGCCTCGCGCTCGTCGGACTCCAGGCCGCCGCCGCTGCCGCGCATCTTCTCCCACAGGGCGCGGGAGGCGTCCCGGAGGTTGATCCGCAGCAGCATCGGCATGATCTGGCTGGTGTAGATCACGATGGTGATGAGGCCGAAGAGGTAGCAGACCGTGTACGCGGTGGCCACGTGCCCCTGGTACTGGGTGATCTGGGCCTGGGTCAGGTCGGAGAGCTTGCCGATGGCCTCGGTGGCGGTGCCGACGACGGCGGACTCGGTGGCGGCGCCGGCCAGGATGCCGGCGGCGGTGCCGACGTCCAGGTCGAAGGCTTCGGCGAGGCCGAGGGCGATGCCGACGACGCACACCACCTCGATGAGGCAGAGGGTGAAGAAGCGCAGGCTCTTGCGGTTGAGGTTGGCGAAGAACTGCGGCCCGGCGAGGTAGCCGAGGGAGAAGATGAAGAGGGCGAAGAAGATCGTCTTGACGTCCTCGGAGACGACGACCTTCGCCCAGGCGCCCATGAGCAGCGAGACGATCAGGGTGCCGCAGATGCCGCCGAGGGTGATGGGGCCGACCCGGAGCTTGCCGAGGAGGTAGCCGGCGGAGAGGCAGAGGAAGAGGGCGAGCTCGGGGTGGTCGCGCAGGACTCCCATCCGGCCTCACCCCACCCGTACGGAAGAAAAACCGAACAATGCGGACATAAAGGGAAGCTAACAGTGCGCCGGGACCCATGGACCGGCACCAGACCCGTCCGGGTGAGCACGGGCCCGTCACCCCTTCACCGCGCCCCGCATCACCCCGCCCACGATCTGCCGCCCGAACACCGCGAGCACCACCAGCAGCGGCAGCGTCCCGAGCAGCGCCCCCGCCATCACCACCGAGGTGTCCGGCACATAGCCCCGGCCCAGCCCCGTCAGGGCCACCTGCACCGTCGGGTTCCCCGTCTGCGTGAGCGCCAGGACCGGCCAGAAGAAGTCGTTCCACGCCGCCACGAAGGACAGCGTCCCCAGCACCGCCATCGCCGGCCGCGCCGCCGGCAGCACCAGGTGCCACAGCACCCGCGCCGTCCCCGCCCCGTCCATCCGCGCCGCTTCGAGCAGCTCCGGCGGCAGCGCCTCCACCAGGTGCTGGCGCAGGTAGAGGACGCCGAAGGCGGAGACCAGCGAGGGCAGCACCACCGCCTGGAGCTGGTCCGTCCACCCCAGCCGCGCGATCACCAGATAGAGCGGTACGACCCCGAGCTGCGGCGGCACCAGCAGGGTCGCCCCCACCAGCAGCAACAGCGCCCCCCGGAAGCGGAACCGCAGCCGGGCGAAGGCGAAACCGGCCAGCGTGGACAGGACCACCGTGCCCAGCGCCACCGACCCCGCCACCAGCGCCGTGTTCGCCAGCGCCTCGCCCATCCCGCCCTCGGTCCACGCCACCGACAGGTTCCGCCCCAGATTCCGCCCGAACCGGAACGGCGGCGGCGACTGCGCCAGCCGCCCGCTGGTCCGCGAGGCCGCCACCGCCGTCCACAGCAGCGGGAAGACCGACACCACCGTGAAGGCGCCCAGCAGCAGGTACGTCCCCCAGCCCGCCCGCTCCCGCCCGTCCGCCGCGCTCACCGCGCCCCCCGGCCCCGGCCGCCCCGGACCAGCCGGACCAGCCCGAATCCGGCCACCAGGAGCAGCAGCATCGCCCACGCGAGCGCCGCCGCCCGCCCCAGGTGCAGGTTCACCCAGCCCTGCTCGTACAGGTAGAGCCCCAGCGTCTGGTACTGGTGGTCGGCCCCGCCCGAAGCGCCCGCCCCGCTGCTGAAGAGCAGCGGCTCGCCGAACAGCTGCACCGCCCCGATCGCCGACACCGCCCCGGTGAAGGCCAGCGCGGGCCGCAGCCCCGGCAGCGTCACGTGCCAGAACCGCCGCCACCGCCCGGCCCCGTCCAGCGCCGCCGCCTCGTACAGCTCCGGCGGCACCGTCCCCATCGCGGCCAGGTAGATCAGCGCGTTGTACCCGGTCCACCGCCAGAGCACGATCGACGCCACCGCGAACTTCGACGCCCACGGCCCGTTCTGCCAGTCCACCGGGGAGAGCCCCACCACCCCGAGGGCCCAGTTCACCATCCCCTGGTCGCGCCCGTAGAAGAGGGCGAAGACCAGGGTGGCCGCCGCCACCGACGTCGCGTACGGGGCGAGCGCCGCCACCCGGAAGAAGAGGCGCCCGCGCAGCCGGGCCGCGAGCAGGTGCGCCACGCCGAGCGCCAGCAGCAGCTGCGGCACGGTCGCCAGCAGCCCGATCAGCACCGTGTTGGAGAGCGCGTTCCAGAAGAACTCGTCGCCCAGGAGCCGTGCGTAGTTGTGCGCCCCCGCCCACTGCCGGGCCTCCGGCGCGGTCAGGTCCACCCGGAAGAACGACAGCCACGCCGTCGCGGCCAGCGGGAACAGCCCGAACGCGGCGAACAGCAGGAAGAACGGCGCGACCAGCGCGTACGGCGCCGCCCGCGACCGCAGCGGCCGCCCCCGGGGCCGTACCCGCTCCGCCGCCACCGGCACGAGCGCCCGCCGCGCGGTCTCCTCAGTCATCGGTCACGTCCCGCCACCCCGCCTCACCGGTCCAGCGCGTTGTCGATCGCCTTCATCGCCGCCCGCCACGCCGACTCCGGCGCCCGCCCCGTCTGGTCGACCTGGAGCATCCCGGTGTCGGACAGGATCTGGTTGACGAGCCCGTCCTTCGGCCCGACCGGCGCCACCGGCACCTCCCGGGCCGCCGCCGAGTAGATCCGGCCGACCGGCGCGTCCCCGAAGTAGGGGTGCCGGGCGTCCGCCACCGCCGGCAGCGCGAAGGCGGCCCGCGCGCTCGGGAAGCTGCCCCGCCGCTCGAACAGCACCGCCTGCTGCTCCGGCGCGGTCAGCCACGCCGCCAGCGCGGCGGCCTCGGCGACGCGCGGCCCGGCCGAGGGGACGACCAGGAAGGAGCCGCCCCAGTTCCCCGGCCGGGGCGCCCGCGCCACGTCCCACTTCCCGGCCCCCGCCGGACCGGCCTTGTCCTGGATGTAGCCGAGCATCCACGCCGGGCAGGTGACCGAGGCGAACCGGCCGTGCGCGAAGCCCCGGTCCCAGTCGGGGGTGAACTGCTGGAGCCGCGCGGTCAGCCCGTCCCGGGCGAAGGCGGCGCCCAGGTCCCAGGCGGCCCGCACCGCCGGGTTGGCGGCGACCACCAGCCGCCCCGCGGCGTCGTAGTACCGCAGCGGGGCGCCGGAGACCACCGCGGCCATCACCCCGGACGCCGAGTCGGTGAACGCGGTGCCCCCGGGGGCGCGGGCGGCGAACCGGCGGCCCGCCGCCAGGTACTTCCGCCAGTCCCCGGCCCACAGCCGCCCCACCTCCTCGCGGTCGGTGGGCAGCCCGGCGGCGGCGAAGAGGTCCTTGCGGTAGCAGACGGCCAGCGGCCCGATGTCGGTGCCGAGCCCGAGGACCCGCCCGTCGGCGGTCCGGGCCTGCGCCCACTTCCAGGGCAGGAAGTCCTCCCGGCGCACCCCCGGCGCGTGCGCGAGGTCGGCGAGCCGCCCGGCCTGGGTGCCGACGACCTCCGCGATGTTGCCGACCTCCACCGCCTGGACGTCGGCGAGCCCGGCGCCGGCGGTGAGGTGGGTGAGGAGCTGCGGGTAGTAGACGTCGGTGCGGGAGAGGGAGGTCTGCCGGATCGCGACGTCCGGGTGGAGCCGCATGTACGCGTCGTACAGCCCGGCCTCCTTCATGCCGAAGGTGCCGTACACCCCGACGGTGAGCGTCACCGGCCGGCCGGCGGTCGGGACGGGGCTCCCGGCGCCGGGGGCGGGCGGCACCGGCGGGTCGGTGGCGCAGCCGGCGAGCAGCGCGGCGGCGGCCAGCACCGCGAGCGCGAGGCCCCGTCCCGAGGAGATCCGCCGGACAGGGCCCGGGGTTCTCGCTCGCCGTGGTCGCCGTACGGTCCTCCGCCCCATGCCCCGACCGTAGGCGGCGGGACGGGGACGGCCGCCGGGGCGCCGCCGGGGACGCCGCCGCCTCACCCGTTCGGCGTACGACGGCGGCCGGGCGCGCGGAAACGGCGGAGGCCCCGGTTCTTCCGAACCGGGGCCTCCGCCATCAGGGTGAGTAACGGGACTCGAACCCGCGACTTCCTGGACCACAACCAGGTGCTCTACCAGCTGAGCTATACCCACCATGGGCCGAAGGTTTTCCCGAGGGTTTCCCCGACCGGCCGAGAAGAAGTCTACAGGGTTCCGGGGGGTGCTCGCGCACACGTTTTCCCGTGCGCGCGAGCGGGCCCCTCCGGGGGGCCTACGCGTCGCGGACGACGTGGCGGGCCGCGATCTCCTTCGCGGTCTCCGAGTCGGGGCCGGGCTGCGGCACGAAGACGGCCTCGCGGTAGTAGCGCAGCTCGGCGATGGACTCGCGGATGTCGGCGAGCGCCCGGTGGTTGCCGTTCTTCTCCGGACTGTTGAAGTACGCCCTCGGGTACCAGCGGCGGGCCAGTTCCTTGACCGAGGAGACGTCGACGATCCGGTAGTGGAGGTGGCCCTCCAGGGCGGGCATGTCGCGGGCGAGGAAGCCGCGGTCGGTGGAGACCGAGTTCCCGCACAGCGGAGCCTTGCCGGGCTCCTTCACGTGCTCCCGGATGTAGGCCAGGACCTGGGCCTCGGCGTCGGCCAGCGTGGTGCCGGCCGCCAGCTCGTCCAGCAGGCCCGAGGAGGTGTGCATCCGGCGCACGATCTCCGGCATGGTCTCCAGGGCGCGGTCCGGCGGGCGGATCACGATGTCCACGCCTTCGCCGAGCACGTTCAGTTCCGAGTCGGTGACCAGCGCGGCCACCTCGATGAGTGCGTCGTCCGTCAGCGAGAGCCCGGTCATCTCGCAGTCGATCCACACCATGCGATCGTTCATGCGTCCTACCTTAGGGGGCCGTCGGCGGGGGAGCCGTGGCGGAACGGGGGAGAACGGGCCGGAGGGCGCCCGGGGAGGTGTCCCCGGGCGCCCCGCGGTTTTGCCGTGCGCCGCTCGTGGCGGCGCGGGCCTGCGCCGGCCCCGCGCCTACGGCGCGCTGCGCTGGCCCGGCAGGGTCGGCCGGCCCGACGTGTAGACGTCGGACTGCGGCTTGCCCGGCTCGGACACCACCGGGCGGCGGAGCCCCGCCCCGGCCTGGGCGGGCACGGCCGCCTCCAGGACGGCCGCCGGGGCGTCGCCCTGCGGCCGCCGGGCCCGGTAGGCGGCCCGGTAGGCGGCCGGCGAGGAGCCGAGCTGCCGCCGGAAGTGGCCGCGCAGCGCCACCGGCGAGCGGAAGCCGCAGCGGCCCGCGACCTCGTCGACCGAGTAGTCGGAGGTCTCCAGGAGCCGCTGCGCCTGGAGCACCCGCTGGGTGATCAGCCACTGGAGCGGCGCGGAGCCGGTCAGCGAGCGGAAGCGGCGGTCGAAGGTCCGCCGCGACATGTACGCGCGGGCCGCCAGGGTCTCCACGTCGAACTGCTCGTGGAGGTGCTCCAGGGCCCAGGCCACGACCTCGGCGAGCGGGTCGGAGCCGATCTCCTCGGGTAAAGACCTGTCGAGGTAGCGCTCCTGACCGCCGCTGCGCCGCGGCGGGACGACCAGCCGGCGCGCCAGCGCGCCCGCGGCCTCGGTGCCGTGGTCGGTCCGCACGATGTGCAGACACAGATCGATTCCGGCCGCGGTGCCGGCGGAGGTGAGCACGTCGCCGTCGTCGACGAACAGCTCCCGCGGGTCCACGTGGACCGACGGGTAGCGCTTGGCGAGCGTCGGCGCGTACATCCAGTGCGTCGTCGCCGGCCGGCCGTCGAGCAGCCCGGCGGCGGCGAGGACGAACGCCCCGGTGCACAGGCCGACGATCCTGGCCCCCTCCTCGTGCGCCCGGCGGAGCGCTTCGAGCGCTTCCGGCGGCGGCGGCGAGGTGATCGAACGCCAGGCGGGGACGACGACCGTCCCGGCGCGGCCGATCGCCTCCAGGCCGTACGGCGCGGTGAGTTCGAGCCCGCCCGTGGTCCGCAGGGGGCCCTCCTCGCCGGCGCAGACGAGCAGCCGGTAGCGGGGCACGCCGGCGTCCTGCCGGTCGATGCCGAACACGGAGAGCGGGATGGAGCTCTCGAAGATGGGGCCGCCGCTGAACAGCAGCACCGCGACGACTTCCCGACGGCGGCGCCCGGACAGCTTCCGTGCGACCTCCGGTGCGGCGGAGTCCTGGCTCATGGTGCTAAGCCCCCCTCGGTGTTCGCGTCTCCCTGGTCGTGTCGCTGTGCCACGTTTCCCCTCGGTTTTGCACGAGACCCCAGTCTTCGGTACCCATGATCGAATCTACTGCGTCCCGTGGCGCCGGCGTGACAAGTTCTCGATCCGGCACATTGTCGACATGGCAACTTGGCGCGAAGTGATCGCCCGTCAGGGAGGCTTCCGCAAGGGCTTCCGGAGGGGGTCCCGGGTGGCGAAGTGGCCGTACGCGGGGGGTGCGCGCCCTTGTGGCGGCGGATTTCCGGGGGAACGGCCGAGGGTTGGCGTACCGTTTCGGCAAGGGCGCGCCGAGAACTTCAAGTTGGCTGAAAACCTATGGGATCGGCTGTGCGAACCTGTCAACTCGGAGGGGGTCCCCGGGCCCCCGCCGGGAGGCCGGACGGAGGGTCGGGCCGGAGGGCGGGGCCGGACGCCGCTGGTCCCCGGCGCGCGTCCCGTACGGACCCGGGCGCGGGGGTCTCAGTCGTGGAGTCCGCGTTCCGCGCGGCGCAGCAGCAGCCGGCATCCGGCCGTCACGGAGGCGAGCCCGAGCGCGGCCCCGCCGGCCCCGCCCAGCGAGGTGCCGAAGGCGATCAGGACCAGCGGCACCAGGGCGCAGCAGAAGACCGCCCAGCGCACCACGTCCCCCGCCGGGTCCCCCGGGCCCCCGCCCGCCCCCTCCGGACGGCCCCCCGGCCCCTCCGCCCCGGCGGTCGACGGCGGTACGGCGCCGGGCGCGGGGGACGGGAGGGCGGCGGGAGCGGCGACGGGGGCGGCGGCGACGGGGGCGGAGGTGGACGGTGCGGGCACGGGCGGTCTCCCTGCGTCGGTGATCCGGACCTGTGGGGAACGAGAAACGGAACGTTCCGGTCACTTCGGGCGCCGCCCGTTCGGCCCCGGACGGCCGGACGGCGCGGCCGCCGGGACGGCCGCCGGACCGGCCGCCGGACCAGTGGCCAAAGGACGCCTGTAGGGCACATCCGGCATTGCCAGATGGTGAACCGCTCGTGCATGCTCCGGGGGGCACCGCGCGCGCCGAGCCGCGCACGGGCCGTGCGCACCCCGGGTGTGGCACGGCGGGCCCTGGGCAGGAGAGGAGTGTCGCCGTACCCTTACGGGTATGGGATGGGGAAGATGATTCCCGGACACAGCTCCGCCGCACCCGCCGATCCGTTCCCCTCTCTTGTCCCTTCACACGAGGATCTCCCTAGCCGAGACACCGATGGCCGGTCACGATTTCCCCGAACCCGCGGACCGCAAGCGCGTCGCCGACTCCACGGTCGACCCCCTCGCGGTGGAACAGCCACGCCACGCCTGCGACCCGGCCTTCCGGCACGGAGTGGTCGTCGGCTTCGACGGCTCCACGTCCAGTGAGCGCGCCCTCGCCTACGCCATCGGCATGGCCCGGCGCTCCGGCTCCGGCCTGATCATCGTGCACGTCGCGAACAGGCTCCCCACCACCGTCTGGGCCGGCTGCGAGCCGCCCGTCTTCGTCGACGTGCCGGACCACCGCACCGAGGTCCTCGGTCTGGAACTGGCCTGCGCGGACCACCTCTCCGAGGTGCCGTGGATCCTGGTCGAGCGCGGCGGCGACATCTGCCACGAGCTGGAGGAGGTCGGCCGGGAGTACTCGGCCGACGCGATCGTGGTCGGCTCCACGCACGGGATCGTCGGCCGGATCTTCGGCTCGGTCGCCGGGCGGCTCGCGCGCCGCGCACGGCGGCCCGTGATCGTCATCCCGTAACCGGCCCTCCCCGCCGTCCCGTTCGGCCCGGCGGTCCGTCAACTCCCTTGCCCCACCGAACATTTCTTCCCTCCGCAGGTGATTTGTGCGCTTGTGAAGGGTAGTTAAGGAGGGCAGAACACAGCAGCTCACGCGGCATCACCGCTCGTTCGAAGGGAGCCCGTCGTGCACAAGGACGTCGCGTCGGGGAACGGCACCTCCACCCTCGGAAACCTCGCTCTCGGACTGACCCTCCTGGCCTTCGGCCTGGGCGGCACCGGAGTCATCGACAACGTCGCGGCAGCCGATGCCGCGGGCCTCGCCACCTGGGTCGGCGGCGTGGCGCTCTTCCTGGTCGGCCTGCTCGCCCTGCGGGCCGGCTCCACCGGCGACGGCACGGCCTTCGCGGCGCTCGGCGCCTTCTGGTTCACCTGGGGGACCGGAGTGGGCGGCGGGGGCTCGGCCGACGCGGCCGGACTCTTCCTGCTCCTGTGGGCGCTCCTGGCGCTCACGCTGACGGTGGCCGCCAAGGGCGGCGGAGCCTTCGGGCAGGGCGTGTACGGGCTGCTGTTCGTCGCGCTGCTGCTCTCGGGCATCGCCGCGCTGGCGGGCAGCGAGGGCCTCGGCAAGGCGGGCGGCTGGGTCGCCGCCCTGGCGGGCCTGGCGGCCTGGTACGGCGCCACGGCGGCCCTGGCGGGCTGGCCCACGGCGCTGGGCCGTGCGGGCCGCGGCGGCGCGGCGGCGGCCGCGTAGCGAAGAGGCACGGCGGGAAGGGCGGAACGGCCCCGGCACGCTCCTGGGAGGCGTGCCGGGGCCGTTCCGCGTGTCCGGCCGAGACCGCCGGGGGACAGGCCCGGCGGCCGGCTCCGGGGGACAGGCCCGGAGCCGTGCGGCGCGCGGCGGGGGACAGGCCCGCCGCGCGGCTACTCGACCGTGACGGACTTGGCCAGGTTGCGCGGCTTGTCGATGTCGCGGCCCATGGCGAGGGCGGTGTGGTAAGCGAAGAGCTGGAGCGGGATGCCCATGAGGATCGGGTCGAGCTCGTCCTCGTTCTTCGGCACGACGAGGGTGTGGTCGGCCTTCTCCTGCGGCTGGTGCGCGACGGCGAGGATCCGGCCGGAACGGGCCTTGATCTCCTCCAGGGCCGCGCGGTTCTTCTCCAGCAGGTCGTCGTCGGGGACGATCGCGACCGTCGGCAGGGCCGGCTCGATGAGGGCGAGCGGGCCGTGCTTCAGCTCGGAGGCCGGGTACGCCTCGGCGTGGATGTAGGAGATCTCCTTCAGCTTGAGGGAGGCCTCCAGGGCGACCGGGTAGCCCCGGACGCGGCCGATGAACATCATCGACTGGGCGCCCGCGTACTCGGCGGCGAGGGTCTTGATCTCGTCCTCGTTCTTGAGGATCTCCTCGATCTGCGCGGGCAGCTTGCGCAGGCCCTCGATGATCCGCTTGCCGTCGGTGACGGACAGGTCGCGGATGCGGCCGAGGTGGAGGGCGAGCAGGGCGAAGGCGACCACCGTGTTGGTGAAGCACTTGGTGGAGACGACGCAGACCTCGGGCCCGGCGTGGACGTAGACGCCGCCGTCGGCCTCGCGGGCGATGGCGGAGCCGACCACGTTGACCACGCCGAGGACGCGGGCGCCCTTGCGCTTCAGCTCCTGGACGGCGGCGAGCACGTCGTAGGTCTCGCCGGACTGGGAGACCGCGATGTAGAGGGTGTCGGGGTCCACGACCGGGTTGCGGTAGCGGAACTCGGAGGCCGGCTCGGCGTCGGCCGGGATGCGGGCCATGCCCTCGATGAGGGAGGCGCCGATCAGACCGGCGTGGTACGAGGTGCCGCAGCCGAGGATCTTGATGCGGCGGATGGTGCGGGCCTCGCGCGGGTCGAGGTTGAGGCCGCCGAGGTGCACGGTGGAGAAGCGGTCGTCGATCCGGCCGCGCAGCACGCGGTCGACCGCGTCGGGCTGCTCGGAGATCTCCTTGTGCATGTACGTGTCGTGGCCGCCCATGTCGTAGGAGGCGGCCTCCCACTCGACGGTCTCGGGGGTGGCGGTGGTGGACGCGCCGGAGACCGTGTAGGTGCGGAAGTCGTCGGCCTTGAGGGTGGCCATCTCGCCGTCGTCGAGGGTGACGACCTGGCGGGTGTGGGCGATGAGCGCGGCCACGTCGGAGGCGACCAGCATCTCCTTCTCGCCGATGCCGAGGATGACCGGGGAGCCGTTGCGGGCGACGACGATGCGGTCGTTGAAGTCCGCGTGCATCACGGCGATGCCGTAGGTGCCCTCGATGGACTTGAGCGCCTCGCGGACCTTCTCCTCCAGGGTGTCGGCCTGCGAGCGGGCGATCAGGTGGGTGATGACCTCGGTGTCGGTCTCGGAGGCGAAGACGACGCCGTCGGCCTCCAGCTTGGCGCGGAGCTCCTGGGCGTTGTCGACGATGCCGTTGTGGACGACCGCGACCTTGTTCTCGGGGTCCAGGTGCGGGTGCGAGTTGTGGTCGCTGGGGGCGCCGTGGGTGGCCCAGCGGGTGTGCGCGATGCCGGTGGTGCCGGAGAAGCGCTTGGGGACCCGGGCCTCCAGGTCGCGGACCCGGCCCTTGGCCTTGACCATCTTCAGGGCCCCGCTCCTGGGGCTGTTGATGACCAGGCCGGCGGAGTCGTAGCCGCGGTACTCCAGGCGGGCGAGGCCCTCCAGGAGCAGCGGCGCCACGTCGCGCTTACCGATGTAACCGACAATTCCGCACATAAAGGAAACCCCTCCGGTTGGTGACGATGCGGTCCGGCGGACGCCGCGGGCGGCGTCCGGACTCAGCCGTAGACGATCCGGCGCAGCTGCCGGAGCGAGAGCTCGGGCGGTGCGACGGCGCGGTGCGGGAGCTCTCCCGCGATCCGCTCGAAGATCTCCGCGTTCACCGCGCCGCCGGACTGGAGCTCGCGGTGGCGGCGGCGGACGAATTCCTCGGTCGTCTCGTCGAAGTACGCCAGCACGTCGAGCACCACCCGGGCGGCCTCGCCACGCTGGAGCGCGGTGCTCCGGACCAGGTGGTCGATGAGGTCGTCGTGGGTCGGGCGGTGTTCGAGCACCCATGAATATTGAGGGGTGGCGCGCCTTCCGCGCAAGAATCCTGCCCGAAATCGGGCAGGCGCCGCATGATCGTCACGTAAAACGGGCCTGTTGGTCCAGACCTTGCCCCTCGGGAGGGTCGGAGGGGAGGGGCCGCGGACAGACGGGAGCCCCGGCGGAGGACCGTACTCCGCCGGGGCTCGCGCCGGTCTTCGGGGCTCAGGCGAACCGGGCGATCGGGTTCACCAGGTCGCCGACGAGCTGGAGCGCCGCCGACGGGTCCGCCAGGTCCACCATCTGCTTGTTGTTCCGCAGCTGGAGGCGGTTGAGCGCGGACAGCGCGAAGGTCTCCGCGAACATGTCGTACTGCGCGAAGCGGTCCGCCAGCTCCGGCTTCGACTCCTGGTAGCCCTTCACGCACTCCGCGACCGTCCGCCAGAAGACGTCCTCGCCGACGACGCCCTCCGCCGCCAGGGTCGCCCCCAGGAAGCGGAAGAAGCAGTCGAAGACGTCGGTGAAGACGGAGAGGAGCTTCATGTCCTCGGGGACGTCGGCGCGGATCCGCTCCACCGCGGGCGGCAGGACCGCGTGCGGGTCCATGACGCAGATCTCCTCGGCGATGTCCTTGAAGACCGCCCGGTCGACCGCGCCGCGCTCGTCCAGGACCAGGATCACGTTCTCGCCGTGCGGCATGTAGACCAGGTCGTAGGCGTAGAAGCAGTGCAGGACCGGCAGGAGGTACGCGTCGAGGTACTTCCGCAGCCAGGCCGCCGGCTCCAGGCCGGACTCCTTGATCAGGGCGCCCGCGAAGGACGCGCCCGCGTGGTCGACGTGC
The DNA here is from genome assembly GCF_014650175.1 of Streptomyces termitum. Taxonomy (GTDB): domain Bacteria; phylum Actinomycetota; class Actinomycetes; order Streptomycetales; family Streptomycetaceae; genus Streptomyces; species Streptomyces termitum. The sequence continues at coordinate 454,174 of NZ_BMUL01000002.1, read as the reverse complement.
AGCAGGGACGCCATCGTCGCGAGCCGCTCGCCGTCCGCCAGCCGCTCCACCGGCGACTCGCGCCACAGCGCGGCCAGCATTTTGCGGTAGGGCGAGTAGCGGTCGGTGGCGGCCTCGTACTCCAGGTGCCGGTAGCCGGCCGCCGCCCGCTCGCGGATGATCGAGAAGCGGGCCGCCTTGAGGACGGAGTCCGACTCGATCAGCTGCGCCAGCCAGTCGTTGATCGCCGGGGTGGCCTCCATGTAGGCGGCCGAGAGGCCGCGCATGAAGCCCATGTTGAGGACCGACAGGGCGGTCTTCACGTAGTGCTTGGCCGGGTCGGCGGTGTTGAAGAAGGTACGGATCGACTGCTGCGCCAGGTAGGCGTCCTCGCCCTCGCCGAGGTACACCAGGCGCTGCTGCGCCACCTCGGCGGCGAAGGTCACCGACAGCTTGTTCCACCACTGCCAGGGGTGGGCCGGCATGAGGAGGTAGTCGGCCGGGTCGAGGCCGCGCGCGGTGAGGATCCCGGCGAAGCGGTCGACGGCCGCGTCGCCCAGCTCGGCGCGGATGAAGGTCTCGTACGCGATGCCCGCGCCGGCCGTGAAGGCGGCCCGGTCGCGGTGGGCGGCCAGCCACACCAGGTGGACGGGGCTCGCGGCCTCGGGGGCGTAGGCGCGGTACTCGTCGACGCCGAAGCCGAGGCGGCCGTTGTTGGCGACGAAGCAGGGGTGGCCCTCGGTCATCCCGGTCTCGATCGCCTGGAAGTCCGCGCGGGCCAGCTCGGCGGCGGGCACCTGCGGCTTGGTCGCCTTGTAGGCGGTGCCGGCCAGGGTGGAGGAGATCTCCTCCAGGTAGACCGGCAGGATCTCGTCGCTCAGGCCGAGCGCGCCGCGCAGTTCGGTGATGAACCGGAGCGCGTCGAGGGGGAGCTGCTCGTCGCCCCGGTGCCGGCTGATCGACTCGGGGTAGATCTGCCAGTGGTCGAGCGCGAAGCGGTCGGCGGTGAAGCGGTACTCGGTGACGCCGTCGTCGGCGATCACCCGGTAGCGGGACTCGCCCAGCTCCTGCGGGTGCAGCAGCCGCTCGTGGGCGAACTCGGCGAGGCCCTTGCGGATCAGCGCCCGCTCGGCCTCGGCCCACCGCTCGGGGGTGAGATGGGCGACGGGGTTCATATCGCGGCTCCGACGGCGGTCTCGAACCGGGCACGGGTGCAGAAGCTCAGCAGGGCGTCCTTCTCCGGCTTCGCGATCTCCCGCTCGGGCACGAAGCCGACGGCCTCGTTGAGCGCGTGGACGGCCTTGTTGCGGACGTCCGGCTCGACGACCACGCGGGCGGTCGCCGGGTCGGCGAACAGCTCCCGCATCACGGCGGTGATCACCAGGCGGGTGAAGCCGTGCACCGGGGTGTCGGTGGGCGCCACGAGGAAGTGCATCCCGACGTCCCCCGGCTCCGGCTCGTACAGTCCGACCAGCTCGACGTGGCGGGGGTCGTACCGCTCCATCAGGAAGGCGGGCTCCCCGTCGACCAGCCCGACGAAGGCGTCGTGGTGCGGATGCGCGTCGATCTCCCGGTAGGCGCGCTCCACGTCCTGGAGCTCCGCGCCCTGCATCATCCAGAAGGCGGCCTTGGGATGGGTGACCCAGGGGTGGATCAGCCCGGCGTCCCGGAGCGGGTCGAGGGGACGGATCTGGACGGTCATCGGACTTCCTTCTTCAGTGGATCGAGACATAGATCACAATCCGTCATGCTAGTTTGTGAAATGTGACGGGCACTCATGTGAAGCGGGCGTTCAGGTACCGCTTCTATCCGACCTCTGCGCAGGCGGCGGAGTTGTCGCGCACGTTCGGGTGTGTGCGGAAGGTCTACAACCTGGCGTTGGCGGCTCGCACGGAGGCGTGGGCGCGGCAGGAGCGGGTGAACTACAACGCGACCTCGGCGATGCTGACCGAGTGGAAGAAGACCGAGGAGCTCGCGTTCCTCAAAGAGGTCTCCTCCGTGCCGCTTCAGCAATGCCTTCGGCACCTGCAGGCGGCGTTCACGAACTTCTTCGGCAAGCGGGCGAAGTACCCGCGGTTCAAGTCGAAGAAGAAGTCCCGCCGGAGCGCGGAGTACACCACCTCCGGCTTCCGCTTCCGGGACGGTCGGCTGACGCTGGCGAAGATGGCCGAGCCGCTGGACATCGTCTGGTCGAGGCCGCTGCCCGAGGGCGCGAGCCCTTCGACGGTGACCGTGTCGCAGGACGCGGCCGGGCGTTGGTTCGTCACCCTGCTGTGCGAGGACGCCGCCGTCCAGCCGCTTCCCGCCAAAGGCACGGCGGTGGGGATCGACGTCGGCCTGGACCACCTCCTGACGCTGTCGACCGGCGAGAAGATCGCCAACCCGAGGCATGAGCGGCGTGACCGGGTCCGGCTGGCGAAGGCCCAGCGGGCGCTGTCCCGCAAGGCCCCGGGGGACGGGGCCAACCGCCGCAAGGCCCGGCAGAAGGTCGCGAGCATCCATGCCCGGATCACCGACCGCAGGCGTGACGGCTTGCACAAGCTGACCACTCGTCTCGTGCGTGAGAACCAAACGCTCGTGATCGAGGACCTGACCGTCCGCAACATGGTCAGGAACCGGAGCCTGGCCCGTGCCATCAGTGATGCGGCATGGGGCGAGTTCCGAAGCCTGCTGGAGTACAAGGCGGCCTGGTACGGACGGGAGGTGGTCGTGGTCGACCGCTTCTTCCCCTCCTCCAAGCTGTGCTCCCACTGCGGCAGCCTCGTGAAGAAGCTGCCGCTCAACGTCCGCACCTGGACGTGCGAGAACTGCGGAACGGCCCACGACCGGGACGTGAACGCGGCGAGGAACCTCAAGGCCGCCGGGCTGGCGGTGTCGGCCTGTGGAGCCGGTGTAAGACCTCAACGGAGAACTCCGGGCGGGCGATCGGCGGCGAAGCAGGAAACCCTACGGCGCGAGCCGTAGGACTCCCCCTCGGTCATGAGGGGGAGAAGGTCAAACGGCGAACTCCTGGAACGCGATGGTCTTCTCTACGGAGTAGTACTCGGAGCCCAGCATCTCCCCGATGATGTACGCGTTGCGGTACGCGCCCATGCCCAGGTCGGGCGAGGTGATCGAGTGGGTGTGGACGCCGGCGTTCTGGAGGAAGACCTCGTGGCCGGTGGTGTCCACCGCGTAGTTGCGGGCGACGTCGAAGCGGCCCCGGGCGTCGAAGCGCAGCCGGTCGCGCAGCGGCTCCAGGAAGGCGGGGACGGCGTACTTGTAGCCGGTGGCGAGGATCAGGCCCTCGGTCTCGATCTCGTACGCCTTGTCCTGCTCCTCCTGGTGGAAGCCGAGGGTGTACGTGCCGGCCGCCTCGTCGTAGGAGGCGGTGCGCAGCTCGGAGTTGGTGAGCAGGCGGGTGGGGACGGGGGCGTCGAAGTTCTTCTGGTAGAGCAGGTCGAAGATGGCGTCGACGAGGTCGCCGTTGATGCCCTTGAAGAGGCCCTTCTGCTGGGACTCCAGGCGGTAGCGGGTCTCCTCGGGGAGCGCGTGGAAGTAGTCCACGTACTCGGGCGAGGTCATCTCCAGGGTGAGCTTGGTGTACTCCAGCGGGAAGAAGCGCGGGGAGCGGGTCACCCAGTTGAGCCGGTAGCCGTGGACGTCGATCTCCGAGAGGAGGTCGTGGTAGATCTCGGCGGCGGACTGGCCGCTGCCGACGATGGTGATCGACTTCTTGCGCTGGAGGGCGGCCTTCTCGTGCACGTAGCGCGAGTTGTGGATCAGGTCGCCGCCGAGCTCCCGGCAGGTGTCGGGGACGTACGGCGGGGTGCCGGTGCCGAGCACGATCCGGCGTGCCAGGAACGTTTCTCCGGCGGTGGTGGTGACGGTGTACACCCCGTGCTCCGCGTCGTGCGCGACGGCCTCGACGGTGGTGGAGAAGCGGATCGAGGTGAGCCGGCCGGCGGCCCAGCGGCAGTAGTCGTTGTACTCGGCGCGCAGCGGGTAGAAGTTCTCGCGGATGTAGAACGAGTAGAGTCGGCCCTTCTCCTTCAGGTAGTTGAGGAAGGAGTACGGCGAGGTCGGGTCCGCGAGGGTGACCAGGTCCGACATGAACGGCGTCTGGAGGTGGGCGCCGTCGAGGAACATCCCCGAGTGCCACTCGAAGTCCGGCTTGGACTCCAGGAAGAGGCCGTCCAGTTCGGCGATGGGCTCGGTCAGGCAGGCGAGGCCCAGGTTGAAGGGACCGAGCCCGATGCCGATGAAGTCGTGGATCCCGGCGTGCTCAGGCGTGGACAAGGTTCTCTCCCAGGTACTGCTCGGCGTGGCCGGCGATGAGGTCGAGGACGGCGGCGATGTCGGCCACCGTGGTCTCGGGGTTGAGCAGGGTGAACTTGAGGTACTGGCGGCCGTCCACCTTCGTGCCGGCGACGACGGCCTCGCCCGAGGCGAAGAGGGCCTTGCGGGCGTGCAGGTTGGCGCGGTCGATCTCGGCGGGGGCGACGGCGCCGTCGGGGACGTAGCGGTAGACGAGGGTGGACAGCTGCGGCTCCACGACCACGTCGTAGCGGGGGTCGGCGGCGAGCAGGCCGTGTCCGGCGCGGGCCAGGTCGCAGACCTCGTCGAAGAGTTCGCCGATGCCGTCGGCGCCCATGACGCGCAGGGTCATCCACAGTTTGAGGGCGTCGAAGCGGCGGGTGGTCTGGAGCGACTTGTCCACCTGGTTGGGGATCTTCTCGGCCACCGTGCGCCGGGGGTTGAGGTAGTCGGCGTGGTACGTCGCGTGGCGCAGGGAGGTGCCGTCGCGGACCAGCAGGGCCGAGGAACTCACCGGCTGGAAGAAGGACTTGTGGTAGTCGATGGTGACCGAGTCGGCGCGCTCGATGCCGTCGAGGAGGTGGCGGCGCGTCGGCGAGGCGAGCAGGCCGCAGCCGTACGCGGCGTCCACGTGCATCCAGGCGCCGTACTCCTCGGCCAGCGCGGCGATCTCCGGCATCGGGTCGATGGAGCCGAAGTCGGTGGTGCCGGCGGTCGCGACGATCGCCATCGGGACGAGGCCCTCGGCGCGGCAGGTCTCCAGCTCGGCGGCGAGGACGACGGACTGCATCCGCCGGTTCCCGTCGACCGGGACGGAGACGACGGCGTCGCGGCCGAGGCCCAGGAGGGTGGCCGACTTCTGTACGGAGAAGTGGCTGCACTCGGAGGAGAAGATCCGCAGTTTCGACAGGTCGGCGGTGCCGGCCTCCTCGCGGGCGAGCAGCAGCGCCTGGAGGTTGGACTGGGTGCCGCCGCTGGTGAAGACGCCGTCGGCGAGCGGGCCGAGGCCGGCGCGGGCGGCGGTCCAGGCGATCAGCTTCCGCTCGATGAGGGTGGCGCCGGCGCTCTGGTCCCAGGTGTCGAGGGAGGAGTTGACGGCGGAGAGGACGGCCTCGCCGAGCACGGCGGGGATGACCACCGGGCAGTTGAGGTGGGCCAGGTAGCGGGGGTGGTGGAAGTAGACGGCGTCGCGGAGGTAGACGTCCTCCAGCTCGTCGAGGGCGGCGGAGGCGTCGCCGAGGGGCCGGTCGAGGTCGACGGCGTCGACGACGGGGGCCAGCTCGGCGGGGGTGACGCCGGTGAACGGGCCGCGCGTCGTGGCGAGTTTCCTCGCCACCCGCTCGACTCCTTCGGTCACGGAGCGCCGGTAGCTCTCCGCCGTCGTGTCGTTGAGCAGGTGCGAACGCATGTGGGGGCCCTTTCGGGATGGGGAACGCGGAGGGACGGGACAAGCACAGGCCGTGTCGCGTAAGAAAGGTTAGCCTAACCTAATTTAATACGACAGCAGCCCCCCGATCCGGGAAGGTCGAGGGGCTGTGCGAAGAATGGCTGATTCACAGCCGTCGAACGGTGCTCACTCCTGCGTCTCGTCCGGGACCTCGCGCAGCGCGTCCTCCGACAGGCCCTTGCGCCAGTAGCCGACGAACGTCACCCGCCGCCGGTCCAGGCCCCGTTCGCGCACGAAGTGCCGCCGCAGCGCCTTCACCGCGCCCGACTCGCCCGCGATCCACACGTACGGCGCCTCGCCCGGCAGCTCCGCCGCCGCCACGGCCTCCACCGCCGACGGCGCGCCCTCCTCCCGGACCAGCCAGGTCACGGTGGCGTCCGCCTCCGTCGACAGCTCCGTCCGGTCGCCCGAGTACGGCACGTCGAGGAAGACCCGGGCCCGGGTCTCGGCCGGCAGCCACTCCAGGATCGCCGAGGCGGCCGGCAGCGCCGTCTCGTCCGCCCAGATCAGCACCGAGTCGGCGTCGTCCGGCAGCCGGAAGCGGACCCCGGTGTTCTCGGCCACCGCCGGACCCAGCACGACCACCCGGTCGCCCGGCTTCGCCTGCTGCGCCCACCGGCAGGCCGGGCCGCCGTCCTCGTGGACGGCGAAGTCGATGTCCACCTCGCGCACCGGCGCGGTGCGCTGCTCGCGGACCGTGTAGGAGCGCATCACGGCCCGGACGTCGGCGGGCATGGCCCGCCAGGCGCCGAGGATCGCGTACATGTCCGGGTCGTCCAGCGGCGGCAGCACCGGCGCGTCCTGCCCCGGGTGCGGCAGGAAGAGGGAGAGCGACTGGTCGCGGCCCCCGGCGGCGAAGCCCTTGAGCTCCTCGCCGGTCGCCCCGGTGAAGGTGACCCGGACCAGCGACGGGCCGAGCCGCCGCGTCCGGTCGACCTGGAGGGAGAAGAACTGGAACGGGGCGGTCTCGGTGGTCGTCATCGGGTCAGGACACCTTCTTCGCGTTCTCCAGGGCGGTCGCCAGGTCCTCCAGGAGCGGGGCGCACTTGGCGTACGAGTAGACGGGCTCGGTCACGCGCGGGAAGACCTGCCCGGCCTTCACGGCGGGCAGCGCGGCCCAGGTCGGCTTCGCCTTCAGCTGCTCGGGCTGGAGGGTGCCGGTGCGGTTGTCGAGCAGGATCACGTCGGCCTTGTACTTGTCGACGTTCTCCCAGCTCAGGAGCTCGAACCAGCCGGACGGGTCCAGCTTCTCCGGCACCACCAGCGTGATGCCCAGCTCCTGGAAGAAGAGGGTGTCGGTCGGGCGGACCGGGGTGGAGACGTAGAAGGTGTCCGGGGCGCCGGAGCCGATGAGGACCTTGATGTCCTTCTTGCCCTGGGCGACCTTGCGCAGGCGCTCGGCGGCGGCCTCGAAGCGGGCCTTGTCCTGCTTGACCTTCGCGCTCTGCACGTCGGCGCCGAGCGAGGCGGCCAGGTCGGCGTGGCGCTGGAGGACGGCGGGCATCGACTTCCCGGCCGCCCACAGGGCGACACTGGGGGCGATCTTGAGGATCTTGTCCTTCTGCTCCTCCGGCACGTACCAGAGGGCGTTCTGCTCCCACATGTCGGTGATGAGGACCTCGGGCTGGAGCTTGAGGTACTCCTCGATGTTGAACTCGCCCCAGACGTTGCCGATGACCTTCACCTTGGCGATGTCGAGGTCGCCGGCCTGGACGTCCGGCTTCTTCTCCTTGGTCTTCGGGTCCTCGACGTAGGTCGGGCCGAAGACGCCGGTCACCTCGACGCCGAAGTCCTTGAGGGCGGCGGCCATGCCGGTGAAGGCGACGATGTTCTTCGGGACGGCCTTCGTCGTCACGAGGGTGCCGCGGTCGTCCTTGAACTCCCAGGGACCGGACTTCGCCGAGGCCGGGGCGGAGGCGCCGCCGCCCTTGCCCTTCTCGTCGCCGCCACCGCAGGCGGCGAGCGCGGCGCCGAGCCCGAGGGCGCCGCCGGCGGCGAGCAGGCCGCGGCGGGTGAGGGAGGTGGCGCGGGCGGTGCTGGGCATGGCGGGGTCGCTTTCGGTACGTGCCGGGGTCGGCCTGGGCAAGTCGAAGGTAGGTTAGCCTAACCTCACACTGGGCCGACAGGGGCGGGGGCGTACGGACGGCGAGGTCCACGTCACATCACGTGCGCGAGGAGCGGCCGTACGGCCCTGATCACGCGTCACGCCCTTTGCGCGAGAGCCCGGCCCCGCGGCCCCGACCCCGCGTCACCCCTCCCGCGCGCGCAGCCCGTACGGAACGACGGAGCCCGCCGCCCCCGGGGAAGGGGGCGGCGGGCCCGAAGGGTGCCGGACGGGGTCAGGACAGGCCCAACTCCCGCGCGATCAGCATGCGCTGGACCTCGCTGGTGCCCTCGCCGATCTCCAGGATCTTCGAGTCGCGCCACATCCGCGCCACCGGGTACTCGTTCATGAAGCCGTAGCCGCCGTGGATCTGCGTCGCGTCCCGCGCGTTGTCCACCGCCACCGTGGAGGAGTACAGCTTCGCGATCGCCGCCTCCTTCTTGAACGGCTCGCCGAGCACCAGCCGCGAGGCCGCGTCCCGCCAGCCGATCCGCGCCATGTGCGCCCGCGTCTCCATGTCGGCGATCTTGAACTGGATCGCCTGGTTGTCCCCGATCGGACGGCCGAAGGCGTGCCGCTCCTTCGCGTACTTCACCGACTCGTCCACACAGCCCTGCGCCAGACCGGTGGCGAGCGCCGCGATGGCGACCCGGCCCTCGTCCAGGATCCGGAGGAACTGCGCGTAGCCCCGGCCCTCCTGGCCCAGCAGGTTCGCCGCCGGCACCCGCACGTCCGAGAAGGACAGCTCACGGGTGTCCGAGCTGTTCCAGCCGACCTTCGAGTACGGCGCGGCCACCGTGAAGCCCGGCGTGCCCGCCGGGACGATGATCGAGGAGATCAGCGGCCGGCCGTCCGGCTTGCGGCCGGTGACCGCCGTGACCGTCACCAGACCCGTGATGTCCGTACCGGAGTTGGTGATGAAGCACTTCGAGCCGTTGATCACCCACTCGTCGCCGTCGCGCACCGCCGTCGTCCGGGTGCCGCCCGCGTCCGAACCCGCGCCCGGCTCCGTCAGCCCGAAGGCGCCCAGGACCTCGCCCGCGCACAGCCGCGGCAGCCACTCCCGCTTCTGCTCCTCGGTGCCGAACAGGTGGATCGGCATGGCGCCCAGCGAGACGCCCGCCTCCAGGGTGATCGCCACCGAGGAGTCCACCCGGGCCAGCTCCTCCAGCGCGATGCCGAGCGCCAGGTAGTCACCGCCCATGCCGCCGTACTCCTCCGGGAACGGCAGCCCGAACAGGCCCATCCGGCCCATCTCGGCGACGATCTCGTACGGGAACTCGTGCCGCTCGTAGAGGTCGCCGATCTTCGGCGCCACCACGTCGTGGGCGAACTGCTCCACGGTGCGGCGGAGTTCCTCGTGCTCTGCGGAGAGCCGGTGGTCGAGGGGCATGGTCAGGACTCCTTGTGGGAGAGCGCGCGTACGGTACGGGACGGACTCGGCCGTCCCAGCTGTTCGGCCATCCACCCGCTCGTGGCGGTGAGGGCGGCCAGGTCGACCCCGGTCTCGATGCCGAGGCCGTCGAGCATCCACACCAGGTCCTCGGTGGCGAGGTTCCCGGTGGCGGACTTGGCGTACGGGCAGCCGCCGAGGCCGCCCGCCGAGGCGTCCACGACGGTCACGCCGTGCCGCAGCGCGGCCAGCGTGTTGGAGAGCGCCTGCCCGTACGTGTCGTGGAAGTGCACGGCCAGCCGGGAGACCGGCACCCCGCCCGCCTCCAGCGCGGTCAGCAGCGCGCCGACGTGGCCCGGGGTCGCGACGCCGATCGTGTCGCCGAGGCTCAGCTCCTCGCACCCCATCCCGGCCAGCGCCTTCGTCACCCGCACGACCTGCTCGACCGGCACCGCCCCCTCCCAGGGGTCGCCGAAGCACATCGACAGGTAGCCGCGCACCCGCAGCCCGGCCGCCACGGCCCGGGAGACGACCGGCGCGAACATCTCCAGCGCCCCGTCCACCGTCCGGTTCAGATTGGCCTGGGCGAAGGACTCGGTCGCGGAGGCGAAGACGGCGACCTCGCGGGCGCCGAGCGCGAGCGCCCGGTCCAGCCCCCGCTCGTTCGGCACCAGCACCGGCAGCCGCACCGGAAGCTCCCGCACCAGCGGGAACAGCTCCTCGGCGTCGGCCAGTTGGGGCACCCAGCGGGGGTGCACGAAACTGGTCGCCTCCACCGTGGACAGCCCGGCGGCGGCCAGCCGGCGGACGAACTCCGCCTTCACGGCCGTCGGCACGGCCGTCTTCTCGTTCTGCAACCCGTCCCGCGGACCCACCTCGTGGATCCGCACCCGGGCCGGCAGCGACGGGTCGCGGAAGACCATCGGCAGCGTCATCCCGCCTCCTCCTCACGGGGCGCGACGACCGCCAGGACCTGGTCCATGGCCACCGTCGCCCCCGGCACGACGTCCAGCTCGGTCACGGTGCCGGCGTGCGGGGCGGAGATGACGTGCTCCATCTTCATCGCCTCCACCACCAGCAGGCTCTGCCCCGCCTCCACCTCGTCCCCGACCGCCACCTTCACGACCGTGACGGTGCCCGGCATCGGCGCGGCCAGCGTGTCCGCCCCGCCGTGCCGCGCCCCGGACAGCGCGGCGGCCACCGGGTCGTGGTCCGCCACGTGCCAGGAGTCGCCGTCCCGGCCCAGCCAGGCACCGGCCCGCCGGAAGGAGTGGGTGACGCCGTCGACGGTCACGCGGACCGCGCCGGGGGAGACCCGGGCCTCCGCCGGAGCCGCCACGGTGACCGGCTCGGCCCCCGCAGCCCGCAGCGGGAAGGCGAGGGGCTTCGGCGTGCCGCCGAGCCGCCAGCCGCTCGGCACGTCGAACGGATCCGTCCAGCCGCCGCGCGGCTCCGGCGCCAGCTCCGCCGCCCGGACGGCCGCCGCCGCCGCGTACACCTCCTCCGGCACGCCCACCGGGACCAGCGACTCCGCGTCCCGCTCCACCAGCCCCGTGTCCATCGCCCCGGACACCACGTCCGGATGGGCCAGCAGCCTGCGCAGGAAGCCCGCGTTGGTCGGGACGCCCAGGACGGTCAGCCCGGCCAGGGCCGCGCGCAGCTTCCGCAGCGCGGCCGGCCGGTCCGCCGCGTGCACGATCACCTTCGACAGCATCGGGTCGTACAGCGACGACACCTCGGAGCCCTCGACCAGCCCCGAGTCGGTCCGCACCCCGTCGCCCGCCGGCTCGTCCAGCGCGAGGACCGTGCCGCCCGACGGCAGGAAGCCGCGCGACGGGTCCTCGGCGCAGATCCGCGCCTCGATCGCCCAGCCGTCCAGCCGCACGTCGTCCTGGCCGAACGACAGCGGCTCGCCCGCCGCCACCCGCAGCTGCCACTCCACCAGGTCCAGGCCGGTGACCAGCTCGGTCACCGGGTGCTCGACCTGGAGCCGGGTGTTCATCTCCATGAAGTAGTACTGGGAGGGATCGCCGCCCGGCACGATGAACTCGACCGTGCCCGCGCCCACATAGCCGCAGGACCGGGCCGCCTCCACGGCCGCCGCGCCCATCGCCGCCCGCGTCGCCCCGTCGAGCAGGACGCTCGGCGCCTCCTCGACGACCTTCTGGTGGCGGCGCTGGAGCGAGCACTCGCGCTCGCCCAGGTGCACCACGTTCCCGTGCGCGTCCGCCAGGACCTGGATCTCGATGTGCCGGGGCCGGTCGATCCACCGCTCCACCAGGAGCGTGTCGTCACCGAAGGACGCCCGCGCCTCCCGGCGGGCCGCCGCGATCTCCTCGTCCAGGACCGCCAGGTCCCGCACCAGCCGCATCCCCTTGCCGCCGCCGCCCGCACTGGGCTTGAGCAGCACCGGCGGCCCCATCTCCCGCGCGGCCTCGGCCACCCGGGGATCGGCGTCGCCGGGCACCACGGGCACGCCCGCCGCCCGCACCGTGTCCTTCGCCCGGATCTTGTCGCCCATCAGGGCGATCGCCTCGGCGGACGGCCCGATGAAGACGAGCCCCGCCGCCGCGCAGGCGCGCGCGAACTCCGCGTTCTCCGCGAGGAAGCCGTACCCCGGGTGGACGGCCCGCGCGCCGGTGCGGCGGGCCGCCTCCAGCAGGGCCGGGACGGAGAGGTACGACTCCGAGGCCGGGGCGGGCCCGATCCGTACCGCCGTGTCCGCCTCCCGCACGTGCCGGGCGTCCGCGTCCGCGTCGCTGTACACCGCCACCGAGCGGACGCCCAGCGCCCGCAGGGTGCGGATGACGCGGACCGCGATCTCGCCCCGGTTGGCGACGAGGACGGTGTCGAACATCTGCTGCATCGTCAGGGTCCTCACATCCGGAAGACGCCGAACTGGGGGTCACCCAGCGGCGCGTTGGCACAGGCGGTCAGCGCGAGGCCCAGCACCTGCCGGGTCTCCAGCGGGTCGATCACGCCGTCGTCCCAGAGCCGGGCCGTCGCGTAGTAGGCGCTGCCCTGGGTCTCGTACTGCTCGCGGATCGGCGCCTTGAACGCCTCTTCCTCCTCGGCGCTCCAGCCGTCCCCGAGCTGGTCGCGCTTGACCGTGGCGAGGACCGAGGCGGCCTGCTCGCCGCCCATCACCGAGATCTTCGCGTTCGGCCACATCCACAGGAAGCGGGGCGAGTAGGCCCGGCCGCACATCGAGTAGTTGCCCGCGCCGAAGGAGCCGCCGACGACGACCGTCAGCTTCGGCACCCGCGTGGTCGCGACCGCCGTCACCATCTTCGCGCCGTGCTTGGCGATGCCGCCGTGCTCGTACGCCTTGCCGACCATGAAGCCGGTGATGTTCTGGAGGAACACCAGCGGGATGCCGCGCTGGTCGCACAGCTCGATGAAGTGCGCGCCCTTCTGCGCCGACTCCGCGAACAGGATGCCGTTGTTGGCGACGATCCCCACCGGGTGGCCGTGGATCCGGGCGAAGCCGGTCACCAGCGTCTGCCCGTACTCGGACTTGAACTCCTGGAAGCGGGAGCCGTCCACCACCCGGGCGATCACCTCCCGCACGTCGTACGGGGTGCGGGAGTCCACCGGCACCGCGCCGTACAGCCCGAACGGGTCGGCCTTCGGCTCCTCGACCGGCTCCACCGACCACGGCAGCGGGCCCCGCTCGGGCAGCGTCGCCACGATGTTCCGCACGATCCGCAGCGCGTGCGCGTCGTCCTCCGCGAGGTGGTCGGTGACGCCCGAGATCCGCGAGTGGACCTCGCCGCCGCCCAGCTCCTCCGCCGTGACGACCTCGCCGGTCGCCGCCTTCACCAGCGGCGGCCCGCCCAGGAAGATCGTGCCCTGGTCCCGCACGATCACGGCCTCGTCGCTCATCGCCGGCACGTACGCGCCGCCGGCCGTGCACGAGCCCATGACCGCCGCGATCTGCGGGATGCCCGCCCCCGACATGCGGGCCTGGTTGTAGAAGATCCGGCCGAAGTGCTCCCGGTCCGGGAAGACGTCGTCCTGCATCGGCAGGAACGCGCCGCCCGAGTCGACCAGGTAGAGGCAGGGGAGACGGTTCTCCAGCGCCACCTCCTGCGCCCGCAGGTGCTTCTTCACCGTCATCGGGTAGTACGTGCCGCCCTTGACGGTCGCGTCGTTGGCCACGATCACGCACTCGCGCCCGGAGACCCGGCCCACGCCCGCGATCACACCGGCCGCCGGCGCCTGGTCCCCGTACATTCCGTGCGCCGCCAGCGGCGCCAGCTCCAGGAACGGCGACCCCGGGTCGAGCAGCGCGTCCACCCGCTCGCGCGGCAGCAGCTTGCCGCGCGCGACGTGCCGCGCCCGGGCCCTCTCCCCGCCGCCGAGCGCGGCCGCCGCGAGCTTGTCCCGCAACTCCGCGACCAGCCCGTGGTGCGCCGCCTCGTTGGCCCGCCAGGCGGGCGAGGCGGGATCCGCCGCACTCGACAGCACAGGTGCCTGCCGCATCGACCGATCTCCCTTGTTCGGTTAATGAGCGTTAACGTCCGTCTCTCAGGTTAACGACCGCTAACGGGGTTGTCTAGAATCGAATCCATGACCACGAGCCCGACGCGGACGGACGCGCCGACCCGACGCGAGCAGATCCTCAAGGAGGCCGCCCGCCTCTTCGCCGAGCGCGGGTTCCACGGCGTGGGCGTGGACGAGATAGGGGCCGCCGTCGGCATCAGCGGGCCCGGGCTCTACCGGCACTTCCCCGGCAAGGACGCGATGCTCGCGGAGCTGCTGGTCGGGATCAGCGAGCGGCTGCTCGACGGCGGGCGGCTGCGGGTGGCCGAGGCCGGCGGGGATCCCCGGGCGCTGCTCGGGTCGCTCATCGACGGGCACATCGACTTCGCCCTCGACGACCGGCCGCTCATCACCCTCCACGACCGCGAGCTCGACCGGCTCCGCGACGAGGACCGCAAGCGGGTCCGGCAGCTCCAGCGGCAGTACGTGGAGCTCTGGGTGGCCGTGGTGCGCGAGCTGCACCCGCAGGCGGGGGAGCCGGAGGCGCGGGCCGCCGTCCACGCGGTCTTCGGGCTGCTGAACTCCACCCCCCACCTCGGCGCCCCGCTCGGCCGCGCCGAGATGGAGCGGCTGCTGCGGAACCTGGCCCACGGAGCCCTGGGCGCGCTGGCCGCCTGAGCCGTACACCCGGATCCGTGCGTGCTTGAGCCGTACATCCGGGTCCGTACCTCTCCGGGCCCGTGTGACGAGCGTCCCGGAACGGAGTGCGGCCACTCCGGACGGCGGGGGGCGTCGACCGGCAGAATGAGGGGCATGCCGATACTCAGCCGTGCCGCCCTCGTCGAGCACCTCGTCCGCGCCCGGATCGCGGGGGACGTCGCCACCCCGCGCGAGAACAACCTGGACCACTACCGCAAGCTCGCCAACGGCGACCGGTACTACTGGTTCGGCCTGGAGTTCGGCGACCGGTGGACCGACGAGCAGGACGTGCTGGCCGTGATGGCGGAGCGCTGCGGCGTCGTCGACGACCCGGCGCACCGCGCGGGCCAGGACACCATCGACCCCGAGCTGACCGTCGACGCCCTGGACCGGATGGCGGCCCGGCTGAAGCAGGCCGCCGCCGGGCGCGAGCGGGTGCTGTTCGCGACCGGCCACCCCGGCGCGCTGATCGACGCCCACGGCCGGGTCGCCGCCGCGCTCCGCTCGCAGGGCTGCGACATCGTGCGGATCCCGAACGGCCTGACCGCCGACGAGGGGTACGTGGTGCAGTTCGCGGACGTCGCCATGTTCGAGCGCGGCGCGAGCCTGTGGCACACCCACTCGCCCGAGCCGATGAACGCGATCCTCGACGGCCTCCGGGCGCTGGGCGAGCCCGCCCCCGACCTGGTGGTCGCCGACCACGGCTGGGCCGGCCGGGCCGCCCAGCGGGGGCTCGACTCGGTGGGCTACGCGGACTGCAACGACCCGGCGCTGTTCCTCGCCGAGGCCGAGGGCACCATGCGGGTCACCGTCCCGCTCGACGACCACGTCGTGGACCCCCGCTTCTACGAGCCGATGACGGCCTACCTCCTCGACGCCGCAGGACTCCTCGGCTAGGCCGTGTCCGTAGGCCCCGGTGTCGGGTCCAGGTAGACGCGGCGGATCGAGGGGAGGCGGGCCCGCAGCCGGGCCTCCGCCCGCTCGCAGGCCCGCTCCACCTCGGCCGCCGTCACCACGTCCCGGAAGTCGACCTTGGCGGCGACCAGCACCTCGCCGGGGCCCTGGATGAGGGTGACCAGGTCGAGGACGCCGACCACGTGGGGGACGGCGAGGAGCTCCTCGCGGACGCCCGCGCGCAGGGCGGGCGGCAGCGGGCGGCCGATGAGCAGCTCGGCGTTGGCGCGGCCCAGCACCCAGGCGACGTACACGAGCAGGCAGCCGATGAGGAGGGACGCGACGCCGTCCCAGACGCCGGAGCCGGTGATCTGCCCGCCGAGGAGGCCGCCGGCGGCGAGCATCAGGCCGGCGAGGGCGGCGGAGTCCTCCATGACCACCGCCTTGACGGTGGTGTCGGGGGTGAGCCGGAGGTAGTCGGCGAACGGTGCCCGCATCCGCTCGGCCTCCGCCTTGACCTGCTTGACGCCGGTCCGCAGCGAGAAGCCCTCCAGGACGAAGGCGACGGCGAGGACGATGTAGGAGACCAGCGGGTCGCCGAGCTCCTCGCCCTCGACGAGGGTGTGGACGCCGTCGTAGAAGGAGAAGACGGCGCCGCCGACGAAGGTGGCGACGGCGGCGAGCATCGCCCACACGTACCGCTCGCCCGCGTGCCCGACCGGATGGTCCTCGTCGGCGGGTTTCTCGCTGCGCTTGAGGGCGGTGAGCAGCATGACCTCGGTGACGGTGTCGGCGACCGAGTGGGCGGCCTCCGACAGCATCGCGCTGGAGCCGCTGACGATGCCCGCGACGGCCTTGGCGACGGCGATCCCGAGGTTCGCGACCGCCGCCACGATCACCGTGAAGGTGCTCTCACCGTTGTCTGCCATGCACCGGACGCTATGTCCGCCGGGTCAGCGCGGCACCCGCACGACACCCTCCTGGATGACGGAGACCGCGAGCCGGCCGTCCCGGGTCCAGATCCGGGCCTGGCCGAGGCCGCGCCCGGCGGCGGCGGACGGGGACTCCTGGTCGTAGAGGAGCCATTCGTCGGCCCGGAAGGGCCGGTGGAACCACATGGCGTGGTCCAGGGAGGCGCCGACGACGTCCCCGATGGCCCAGCCGCCCCGCCCGTGGGCGAGCAGCACCGAGTCCAGCAGGGTCATGTCGGAGACGTAGGTGGCGAGGACGACGTGCAGGAGGGGGTCGTCGGCGAGCTTGCCGTGGGTGCGGAACCACACCTGGGAGCGGGGTTCGCGCAGGGTGCCGACCGAGCCCCACGGCGGGGTGTCGGCGTAGCGGAGGTCGACGGCGGCGCGGGCCTCGACGAGCCGCCGGGCGATGTCCTCCGGCAGGTGGCGGGGGAGCATCTCCTCGGCGGTCGGCAGCGTCTCCGGGTCGGGCGCGGCCGGCATCTCCGCCTGGTGGTCGAGCCCCTCCTCGTCCGTCTGGAAGGAGGCGGAGAGGTGGAAGATCGGCCGTCCGTGCTGGATCGCGACCACCCGGCGGGTGGTGAAGGAGCGGCCGTCGCGGATCCGGTCCACCTCGTAGACGATCGGCGCGCCCGGGTCGCCCGGCACCAGGAAGTAGGCGTGCAGCGAGTGGGGCTGGGGGACCCCCCTGCTCGAGCGAAGCCGAGAGCTTGGGGGACGCTCCGGGGGGACCGTCCGGCCGGCCGCCACCATCGCCTGGGCGGCCACCTGGCCGCCGAAGACGCGGGGGACGAGCGCGGACCGGGACCGGCCCCGGAAGATGTCCCGCTCGATCGGCTCCAGGTCGAGCAGGGCGAGCAGGTCATCCAGTGCGGAAGGCGCTTCGGGCACTTACAGGCCCATGCTCTTCGCGATGATCGACTTCATGATCTCGCTGGTGCCGCCGTAGATGCGGTTGACGCGGTTGTCGGCGTACAGGCGCGCGATCGGGTACTCGTTCATGTAGCCGTAGCCGCCGTGGAGCTGGAGGCAGCGGTCGATGACGCGGTGGGCGACCTCGGTGCAGAACAGCTTGGCGGAGGCGGCCTCGGCGGGGGTCAGCTCGCCCGCGTCGAGGGCTTCGAGGGCGCGGTCGGCGACGGCCTCGGCGGCGTCCACCTCGGCCTGGCAGGCGGCCAGCTCGAACTTGGTGTTCTGGAAGTGGGCGACCGGCTTGCCGAAGACGGTGCGCTCCTGCACGTACTGCTTGGCGAAGCGGACGGCGGCCTTCGCCTGGGCGTAGGCGCCGAAGGCGATGCCCCAGCGCTCGGAGGCGAGGTTGTGGCCGAGGTAGGAGAAGCCCTTGCCCTCCTCGCCGAGCAGGTCCTCGACGGGGACCTTGACGTCGACGAAGGCGAGCTCGGCGGTGTCGGAGGTCTTCAGGCCGAGCTTGTCGAGCTTGCGGCCGACGGAGTAGCCCGCGGACTTGGTGTCGACGGCGAAGAGGGAGATGCCGAAGCGGCGGTCCTCCTCGGAGGGGGCGGAGGTGCGGGCGCAGACGATGACGCGGTCGGCGTGGACGCCGCCGGTGATGAAGGTCTTGGCGCCGTTGAGGACGTAGTGGGTGCCGTCCTCGGAGAGCTTGGCGGTGGTCTTCATGCCCGCGACGTCGGAGCCGGTGCCCGGCTCGGTCATGGCGAGCGCCCACATCTCCTCGCCGGAGACGAACTTCGGCAGGTAGCGCTTCTTCTGGTCGCCGGTGGCGAGCATCTTGATGTAGGGCAGGGCGAGCAGGACGTGCACGCCGGAGCCGCCGAACTGCACGCCGGCGCGGGAGGTCTCCTCGTAGAGGACGGCCTCGAACTTGTGGGTGTCGAGGCCGGCGCCGCCGAACTCCTCGGGCACGTTGATGCCGAAGATGCCCAGCTCGCCGAGCTTGTAGTAGAAGTCGCGGGGGGCCTGGCCGGCCGCGAACCACTCGTCGTAGACGGGGACGACCTCGGCCTCGATGAAGGCCCGGATGGTCTCCCGGAACGCCTCGTGGTCCTCGTTGAATACGGTACGGCGCACGAGCCGCCCTCCTTCTTCGTCGCTGCCGGTGCCCGGCTGCCGCCGGCCGCCCGCCCACTTGTCTAAGCGCTTGCTCAGCCTGTCCGGTCGAAGTTACCCAGCGGTCACCCGACCTGTCCAGACTCCCCGTCTGTGATCCAGGCCCGTCCTCCTGAGTCGTACCCGTACGACGGCCGTCCCACCACTCCGCTCGTCCGGAACGGCCGCCCGCCCTCGTCCCCGATCCGGACCGTGCCCCGGCGGCCCGCCGCACTCCACTCCAGCTCCAGGAACCAGCGGCAGTCGCACCCCGCCGTCCGGGCCGCCACCAGCAGCTCCTCGGGACCGGCGGCGGTCACCGCGTACGGGAAGGACACCGCCGGAAGGGTCCGGCCCTCCTGGCCGGAGGCGTCGAAGCCGTCCACCGGGCGCGCCACCGGACGCGGCCGGTCCAGGTCCACGTCGAGCAGGCGCGGGGTCACCGCCCCGCCGCACCCCTGGTCCATCCGGTAGGCCGGCCACGGCAGCGGCGCGGCCCGCCCCACCACCCGCACGTGCAGCGCCTGGAGCACCACCGCCGCGTCGCCGGTGCCCTGCACCGACACCCGCACCAGCGTCTCCCCGCCGTCCACCGCGCCCCGCGCCGCCGCCCACCGCCGGGCGTCGGCGGGCGGCGGCGGCGCGGGCACCCGGCCCGGCGCCCGGTCCACGAGATAGGTGTGCCCGCACCCGTTGCGCCACACGTGGGAGGAGGCGGTCCACGTCAGCGGCGCCGCCGGAGCCGGTGGCTCCGCCCGCTCCCGAGGCAGGAGTACGGCTCCGATCAGCACCGCCACCACGACCGCCAGAGCCCCGCCCCCCAGGCCCCGCCACCCCCACCGCCCCCACCGCCCCCCGGACGGGAGCCCCTCCGGGGAGGCCCCGCCGGACACGGCCCCGGGCTCCGTCCCGCTCCCCGCCCCGCCCTCGGACTCGTTCCCGGGCCCGGGTGCCGGTGCCTCAGGTCCGGGCGCCGGGACGGGCGTCGGGGGCCGACGGGCGCGGTCCGCGCGGGTCCAGGCCGCCTCCAGGGACGCGGTCTCCCCGGCCGACGCGCCGCACAGGACGGCCAGCCGGGCGACGGGCGCGAAGCCCTCCGGGACGGCCTCGCCGGAGCAGTACCGGTGGAGGGTGGACGCGCTCACCCCCAGGCGCCGGCCCAGCGCCTCGTAACTGCGCCCGTCGCGCGCCTTCAGCGCCCGCACGAGCGCCGCGAACTCCTCGACCGCAGGGTCCCTCGCCATCCCGCCCCCTCGCCCCGGCGTTCCACCCCTCCACGTTCCCCCACGTCACCGGGGGTGGAACGGTTCCGGGACGGGCGGCGGGCCCGCCGCCGTTGCGGGGAGCCGGGACCGCCCCGACGCTGGAGAGGACACGCATCGCCGACCCACGGGGGAACCACCGCCATGAACCGTTTCCGCACCGCCCTCGCCGCCACCGCCGCCGCCCTCGGCATCGCCGCCCTCACCGCGGCGCCGTCCCAGGCGGCCCCGCAGCCCGCCTTCCTCGCGCCCGGCCAGATGCCGGCCGCGGCCACGCCGTGGGCGGCCACCCCGGTCGCCGCGGGGCTGCCCGAGCCCGGCGTGCTCTGCGCCGGGAACTTCCCGGCCCAGAACACCCGCAACCGGTCCTTCTACACCGAGCTCGACACCAACGGCGTGCAGGTGACCACCGTCGCCCGCAGCGAGGCCGACGCGGCCGCCCTGGTCTCCTCCCTCCGCACCGCCCTCGCGGGCTGCGCCGCCCGGCTCCAGCAGGAGTACCCGGGCCTGGTCGCCTCCAGCGCCTACCACGGCAAGCTCGGCGTCGAGGAGGGCGCCTGGGTCTACAGCCTCGACACCGCCGACCCCGAGATCGGCAACACGGACGTCCACCTCTTCGCCGTCGGCCGCGACGGCCGCACCGTCACCTACGTCCGCTGGGGCCAGATGGGCGACCTGAAGGACGCCCCCCTGACCGCCTTCCGCACCACCGCCGCCACGGCCGTGAACAAGCTGTACTGAGCCGGCCGGGACCGCGCCCGGGACTCACCGCAGCGCGAACCACAGCTCCATCCGCACGTCCGGGTCGTCCAGGTCCAGGTCCAGGAGGGCCGCGCAGCGGGCGATCCGCTGGCGGACCGTGTTGCGGTGGACGCCCAGTGCGGCGGCCGTCCGGTCCCAGCCACCGTGCAGGGACAGCCAGGTGCGCAGGGTCTCGGCCTGCGGCTCGCTGAGGGGGGCGAGCAGCACGCGCGCGTGCGCGGCGGCCTCGGCCGGGTCGACCAGCCCGGCGAGGCCGTCCGCCCGGTGGCGCACCAGGGGCGTCCGGATCGCCTCCGCCCGCCGCAGCGCCCGCGCCGCCTGGGCGCCGGCCGCCGGCAGGGCGTCGGGGGCGGCCGGGGCGCTCGCGCCCAGCGTCCACCCCGGCCGGGCGGCCACCGCCGCGCCCGGCGGCAGCAGGAGCCGTACCACCGGACCGTCGTCCACCAGCTCCGTGCCGAGCGCCGCCGCCAGCGCCGCCGCCGCGAACGGCGTGCCGTCGCCGCCCCGCGCGTGCACCACCGTCCACGGCCCCGGCGACAGCGTGGCGGCCGCCTCCGCCGCCGGGGCGCCGAGCAGCACCCGCGTCAGGGCCCCGTCCCGCACCGACACGTCGGCGGCCCGGTGCGGGGCCGTCAGCAGCGACAGCAGCACCCCGGCCACCCCGGCCACCGTGTGGTCGCCGGGACGGTGCCGCTTCGTCGCCACCCCGAGCGCGAGCCCGTCACCGCCCCCGAGGGCGTACGCGGCGAGCCGCAGCCCCGCCTCCCCGCCGCTCGCCGACACCGGACCCGGCCCGGGCGCCACCAGGGCCGCCAGTTCGGCGAGCGCCGCCGAGGCCGCCGCCGGGACCTCCCGGCCCGCCGCCGCCGACTCCGCGCCGTCCGCGCCGAACAGCACCGCCCGGCCCTCCAGCCACGACGCCAGCGCGCCGAGGACCGCCGGGACCGGCGCCGGGCGGGCCGCCGCCGTCGCCAGCGCCCGCTGCGCCCGCGCCACCCGGCGCAGCCCGGACAGCCGGGCCTCCGCCATCAGCCGCCACAGCGCCCGCGCCACCGCCGCGAACGGCGTCCCCGGCGGCACCTCGACCAGCGGCAGGCCGTGCCGGACACAGGCCGCGACCAGCTCCGCCGGCACCGTGTCGTGCACCGGCGCCACCCCGAAGCCGAGCGCCGCCGCCCCCGCCTCCACCACCCGCTCCACATAGCGCGCCGGATCCTCCAGCTGCACGCCCGCCGTCAGCACCAGCTCGCCGCCGAGCAGGTACGGATAGGGGTCGGCCATCTCCGAGGCGTGCACCCAGTGCAGCGCCGCGTCCCCCGGGCCCGCCAGCAGCCGCAGCCCCAGCTCCCCCCGGGCGAGCAGCGCGGCGAGCGGCACCGGCTCCGCCGGAGGAGTGGAGAACGGCTCCGAGAACGCCACCAGCCTGGTCCCTTCGTACACAATCCGCCCCGACAGTGGAGGAAAAGTACACTTCAATGTGGCTTTCGGGCGACCTACCGTCGAGCCGCACCCCGACGACAGCCCAGGAGGCACCGCCCATGAGCAGCGACCAGAACACCCCGCGCGGCCCCGTCGACTCGTCCCGCGTCCCGCGGTACGCCGGCCCCGCGACGTTCGCCCGGCTGCCGCGGCTCGACGAGGTCGGCGCCGCCGACGTCGCCGTGGTCGGCGTCCCCTTCGACAGCGGCGTCTCCTACCGCCCCGGCGCCCGCTTCGGCGGCAACGCCATCCGCGAGGCCTCCCGCCTCCTGCGCCCCTACAACCCGGCCCAGGACGCCTCCCCCTTCGCCCTCGCCCAGGTCGCGGACGCCGGCGACATCGCCGCCAACCCCTTCAACATCAACGAGGCCGTCGAGACCGTCGAGGCCGCCGCCGACGACCTCCTCGCCACCGGCGCCCGCCTGATGACCCTCGGCGGCGACCACACCATCGCCCTGCCGCTGCTCCGCTCGGTCGCCAAGAAGCACGGCCCCGTCGCCCTGCTCCACTTCGACGCCCACCTCGACACCTGGGACACCTACTTCGGCGCCGAGTACACCCACGGCACCCCGTTCCGCCGCGCCGTCGAGGAGGGCATCCTCGACACCGAGGCCCTCTCCCACGTCGGCATCCGCGGCCCGCTCTACGGCAAGCAGGACCTCACCGACGACGAGAAGATGGGCTTCGGCATCGTCACCTCCGCCGACGTCTACCGGCGCGGCGCCGACGAGGTCGCCGACCAGCTCCGCCAGCGCATCGGGAACCGCCCGCTCTACATCTCCATCGACATCGACTGCCTCGACCCGGCCCACGCCCCCGGCACCGGCACCCCCGAGGCCGGCGGCATGACCTCCCGCGAACTCCTGGAGATCCTGCGCGGCCTCTCCTCCTGCAACCTGGTCTCCGCCGACGTCGTCGAGGTCGCCCCCGCCTACGACCACGCCGAGATCACCGCCGTCGCCGCCTCCCACACGGCGTACGAGCTGACCACCATCATGAGCCGGCAGATCGCGGCCGGCCGATAATGCACCGGGGTGCCCGGCCCGGCCGGGCCGGGCACCCCGGTGCACGACCGACCACGACGCCAGGGGACCCGACATGACTCACGACCACGACCCGGTCCCGCGCCCGACGGCCGCGCAGACCGAGGCGGCGCTCCACCCGCCGGCCGGCCGCACCGGCGGCGACCTCGTGATCGAGACGCTGAGCGGCCTCGGCGCCACCACCGTCTTCGGCCTCTCCGGACAGCACGTCCCCGGCCTCTCCGACGCGCTGCGCCGCTCCCCCCTGCGCCACGTCGGCCTGCGCACCGAGACCGGCGCGGGCTACGCCGCCGACGCCTACGGCCGGATCACCGGCGAGGCCGCGCCCCTGTTCCTCCCCGCCGGCCCCGGCGCCCTGCTGGCGCTCCCCGCGCTCCAGGAGGCCGCCGCCGCCTCCGCGCCCGTCCTCGCCGTCGGGCCCGGCGGCGGCCCGCACGGCTGTTCTCACGAGCCGCGCTTCCGGGACGTCGTGAAGTCCGTCCACACGGCCCGCACGCACTCCCAGATCCCGTCCGCGCTCGCCGCGGCCTGGGAGTCGGCGCTCACCGTCCCGCACGGCCCCGTCCGGGTCGAGATCCCGCGGGACGTGCTCCTCGCGGAGACCGCCCTCCCGGTCGTCACCGCGATGGACGCCACCCCCGAGGACGTCGTCCCGCGCCCCGAGCTGACCGCCGTCGCCGCGCACCTCCTGTCGACGGCCGAGCGCCCCGCGATCATCGCCGGCGGCGGGGTCGTCCGCTCCGACGCGGCCGGCAAGCTCCGCGCGCTCGCCGAGAAGCTCGACGCGCCCGTCGTCACCACCTTCGGCGGCAAGGGCGCCTTCCCGTGGAAGCACCCGCTCTCCCTCCGGTCCCGGCTGGAGGACCGGCACACCCTCGACCTCCTGGAGGACGCCGACGTCCTCCTCGTCGTCGGCTCCGGCCTCGGCGCGCTCTCCTCGGACCACCGCGCCTTCGCCCCGCGCGGCCGGATCGTCCAGATCGAGGCGGACGCGGCGAAACTGGAGGCCCACCACCCGGCGCTCGGCATCCACGCCGACGCCCGGCTCGCGCTCCAGGCCCTCCTGGAGACCGTGAGGGAGCGCACCGACCCCACCGCCCCCGAGCGGGTCCGCACCGTCCTCGACCGGGCCCGCCCGGACGCCCAGGGCCCGGACCTGGAGCGGCGGCTCCTGGACGCCGTCCGCGCGGCGCTCCCCTCCCGGGCCCCCGGCTTCTGGGACATGACGGCCCTCACCCGCCGGGCGTGGTCCGCCTTCGACGCCCGGCACCCCAACACCATGCACTCCGCGCAGGGCGCCAAAGGCCCCGGCTACGCCCTCCCCGCCGCCCTCGGCGCGGCCGTCGCCGACCCCACCGTCCCGGTCCTCGCGGTCTCCGACGACGGCGGCGCCCTGTACACGCTCGCGGAACTCGCCACCGCGCGGCAGCACGGCCTCGACGTCACCTGGCTGATCGTCGACGGCGGCGACCGGAGCTCCTCCCCGACGGACGCCCACGGCGGGACCGCCGGCGCCGCACCGGTCCGCCCCGACCTCGTCGCCCTCGCCGGCTCCTTCGGCGTTCCCGCCGTCCGCACCGCCCCCGAGACCCTGACCGCCGACCTCACCGAGGCCCTCGCCGCCCCCGGCCCCTCGGTGGTCGTCCTCCCGGCCCTCCTGAGGACGTGCGACCCGACGCACCTCTGACGGCCCCGCCCGCCGGGCCGCCTCCGGAGGCGGGCGGGTCCTAGGACTTCCGTCCGGTCTTTGTTGCGGCGGGATGAAATCGCACGTCGGGCATGTTGCAGCCTTCCGGTAGACCAGGACGGGACGGGAGGCGGCCACGTGGCGGTGGTGGGGCAGCGGCGGGAACAGGGGTGGGCGCGGCGGCTGTGGTCGTACGCCTGGCGGTACCGGACGGACGTCGTGCTCGCGCTCGGGTCGTCGCTGGGCGGGATGGCGCTGCTGGCGCTGGTGCCGCTCATCACCAAGGTGATCATCGACGACGTGATCGGGGCGGGGACGCGGTCGCTGGCCGTGTGGACCGGCTTCCTCGGCGGCGCGGCCGTGCTGGTGTACGTCCTCACCTACGTGCGGCGCTACTACGGCGGGCGGCTCGCGCTCGACGTGCAGCGGGACCTGCGCGACGACATGTACGGGACGATCCTGCGGCTGGACGGGCGGCGCCAGGACGAGCTGTCGACCGGGCAGGTCGTGGGCCGGGCCACCAGCGACCTCCAGCTGATCCAGGGCCTGCTGTTCATGCTCCCGATGACCATCGGGAACGTGCTGCTGTTCGGGATCTCGCTGGGCGTGATGGCCTGGCTGTCGCTCCCGCTGACCCTGGTGGCGCTCGCCGTCGCGCCCGCCCTGTGGTGGATCGCCAAGCGGAGCCGCACCCGGCTGCACCCGGCGACCTGGGCCGCCCAGCAGGAGGCCGCGGCGGTCGCCGGGGTCGTCGACGGGGCGGTGACCGGGGTCCGGGTGGTGAAGGGCTTCGGGCAGGAGGAGCAGGAGACCGGGAAGATCCGGGAGGCGGGGCGGCGGCTGTTCGCGGCCCGGCTGCGGACCGTCCGGCTGAACGCCCGCTACACCCCGGCCCTCCAGGCGGTCCCCGCCCTCGGGCAGGTCGCCGTCCTGGCGCTCGGCGGCTGGCTGGCGTACAAGGGCGAGATCACCCTGGGCACCTTCGTCGCCTTCTCCTCCTACCTGGCCTCCCTGGTCGGCCCGGTCCGGATGCTCGCCATGGTGCTGACCGTCGGCCAGCAGGCCCGCGCGGGCGTGGAGCGGGTCGTGGAGCTGATCGACACCGAGCCGGTCATCGCGGACGGCACGAAGGAGCTGCCGGCCGACGCGCCCGCCACCGTTGAGTTCGACGGCGTGACCTTCGGCTACGGCGACCGGCCGGTCCTCGACGGGTTCTCGCTGGAGCTGCGGGAGGGCGAGACCGTCGCCCTGGTCGGCGCCTCCGGCTCCGGCAAGTCGACCGTGTCGCTGCTGCTGCCCCGCTTCTACGACGCCGACCGGGGCGCCGTCCTGGTCGGCGGGCACGACGTCCGCGAGCTGACCCTGGAGTCGCTGCGGGCCGCGATCGGCATGGTCCCCGAGGACTCCTTCCTCTTCTCGGACACGGTCCGCGCGAACATCGCGTACGGGGTCCCCGACGCGACCGACGAGCAGGTGGCGGCCGCCGCCCGCGCGGCCCGCGCGGACCGGTTCGTGGCGGAGCTGCCCGAGGGGTACGCCACCAAGGTCGGCGAGCACGGCCTGACGCTCTCCGGCGGCCAGCGGCAGCGGATCGCGCTGGCCCGCGCGATCCTCACCGACCCGCGCCTGCTGGTCCTCGACGACGCGACCTCGGCGGTGGACGCCAAGGTGGAGCACGAGATCCACGAGGCCCTGAAGGCCGTCATGGCCGGGCGGACGACGCTGCTGATCGCCCACCGCCGCTCCACGCTGGGGCTGGCGGACCGGATCGCGGTCCTGGACGGCGGCCGGCTCGCGGACATCGGCACCCACGAGGAGCTGGAGGAGCGCTCGGCGCTCTACCGGCGGCTGCTGACCGACCCGGACGAGCTGGGCGGCGTCTCGCCCGGCCACCTCCCGGCGGCCGGCGCGGCGGAGGGCGAGGACGACGCGCTGCGCGCCGAGCTGGACGCCGAGTTCGACGCCGAGCGGGGCATCACCCCGGCCCTGTGGGCGCGGGAGGAGGCCGCGGCCCGGGCGGCGAAGGCCCCCGGCGCCACGCCGGAGCTGCTGGCGGCGGTCGCCGCGCTGCCGCCCGCCGCCGACGTGCCGGTGGTGGACGAGGCGCGGGCGGTCGCCCCGGAGCGGGACTACGGGCTGCGCCGGATGCTGCGCGGCTTCGGCCTGCCGCTGCTGATCAGCCTGGGCCTGGTGGCGCTGGACGCGGGCGCCGGACTGCTGCTGCCGGTGCTGATCCGGCACGGCATCGACGAGGGCGTGAACCGGCTGGCGATCGGCGCGGTGTGGGCGGCGTCCGCGCTGGCCCTGGTGACGGTGCTGGTGCAGTGGGCGGCGCAGGGCGCCGAGACCCGGATGACGGGCCGGACCGGCGAGCGGGTGCTGTACGCGCTCCGCCTGAAGATCTTCGCGCAGCTCCAGCGGCTCGGCCTGGACTACTACGAGCGGGAGCTGACCGGCCGGATCATGACCCGGATGACGACGGACGTGGACGCCCTGTCGACGTTCCTCCAGACGGGTCTGGTGACCGCCTTCGTGTCGGTGGTGACCTTCTTCGGGATCATGGTGGCGCTGGTGGTGCTCGACCTCCAGCTGGCCCTGGTGGTCTTCGCGACCCTGCCGGTCCTCGCGGTGGCCACGTACTTCTTCCGCCGGTCCAGCGTGAAGGCGTACGAGCTGGCGCGGGAGCGGATCAGCGTGGTCAACGCCGACCTCCAGGAGTCCGTGGCCGGCCTGCGGATCGTGCAGGCGTTCGGCCGGGAGCGGGCGGGCGCCGAGCGCTTCGCGGCGCGCGGCGCGTCCTACCGGGACGCCCGGGTGCGCGGCCAGTGGCTGATCTCCGTCTACTTCCCGTTCGTCACGCTGCTCTCCTCGGCCGCCGCCGCGGCCGTCATGATCGTCGGCGCGAACCGGATCGAGGCGGGCACCCTCACCACCGGCGCGCTGGTCGCCTACCTGCTCTACATCGACCTGTTCTTCGCGCCGGTGCAGCAGCTCTCCCAGGTCTTCGACGGCTACCAGCAGGCTTCCGTGTCACTGGGCCGGATGCGGGAGCTGCTCCGGGAGCCGGCGTCGACGGCCCCGGCCGCCGAGCCGCGCGAGGTGCTGTCACTGCGCGGCGAGATCGCCTTCGAGGACGTCTCCTTCGGGTACGGCTCCGACGGCGACGGCGCCGGAGAGGCCGCGCTCACCGGGATCGACCTGCGGATCCCGGCCGGGCAGACGGTCGCCTTCGTCGGCGAGACCGGCGCGGGCAAGTCGACCCTGGTGAAGCTGGTCGCCCGGTTCTACGACCCGACCGCGGGCCGGGTCACCGCGGACGGCGAGGACCTGCGGGACCTCGACCTCACCTCGTACCGGCACCGGCTCGGCGTCGTCCCCCAGGAGGCGTACCTCTTCGCGGGGACGGTCCGGGACGCCATCGCGTACGGCCGGCCGGGCGCCACCGACGCGGAGGTGGAGGCGGCGGCCCGCGCCTCCGGCGCCCACGACATGATCGCCACCCTGGACGGCGGCTACCTCCACGAGGTCGCCGAGCGCGGCCGGAACCTCTCGGCGGGCCAGCGGCAGCTGATCGCGCTGGCCCGCGCCGAGCTGGTCGATCCGGACGTGCTCCTGCTCGACGAGGCCACCGCCGCCCTCGACCTGGCCACGGAGGCGCAGGTCAACGCGGCCACCGAGCGGCTGTCCGGGCGCCGTACGACGCTGATCGTGGCGCACCGGCTGACCACGGCGGCCCGCGCGGACCGGGTGGTCGTCATGGACCACGGCCGGGTCGTCGAGGACGGCCGCCACGACGAACTCCTCGCCGGGAACGGCCGGTACGCGGCCCTGTGGCGCACCTTCGTCGGGGAGGCGGAGCCCGCCGCCCTCTGAGCCCGGCCGCCCGCGCCCCGCGCGTGACGCACCTCACCCCGGCAACCGTACGGACGCCGGAGGCGTCGTAAACATGTACGACGCGGGGGAGACGCGGAGGGGGTACGGGGCATGTCCGAGGAGACCGGGGTCCGCCGTCCGGGGGCGGCGGGCGGCACGCGCGCGCCCGCCCGCCCGCTGGTGCACGCGCTGGTCCTCGCCTTCCTCGCCGGGCTGCTGGCCCTCGCCGGGCCCGGCGGGAGCAGCGCCGAGGCGGCCTCCGTCTGCCAGGGCCGGCCCGCCAGGACCGTCGCCTTCGCCACCGGGGAGCTGCGGCTCTACCGGACCCGGCAGTACGCCTGCGCGCTCGTCGTCGGCAGACGGACCGCGCCGCCCGGGAAGCTGACGGTCTCCCTGCAACCGCGCGGCGGCCGGGCCGCCGTGGTGACGGTCCGTTCGGGACGGCAGGCCGGCCCCGTGACCGTGCACGCCCTCAACCGCTGCGTCCGCGCCTCCGCGACCGCCGCCGGCCGTTCGGCCGCCACCGGCTGGACCCTGTGCTGAACCGGGACGCCGAGCCGGGACGCCGAGCCGGTGTGCTCAACCGGTGTGCTCAGCCGGGGCGCTGAACCGAACGGCTGGATCCTGTGCTGAACCATAGGTAAGTGGCGGAAGGGTCTGGCGGTCCGTATGCCGTCCCCGCTAGGTTCGCGGCACCGTCGTGAACAAAGGGGAGGCTGAGTTGCGCAAGTCGCTGACGCTGATGCTGTCGATCTCGGTGCTGATAGGCACCGTGGGCTCCGCCGGGGTGGCCACCGCCGCCGACACGGAGTCCCGCGGCACGGTCGCGGACACGCAGAGCACCGACATCAAGGACCGCCTGCTGGCGATCCCGGGGATGAGCCTGATCGAGGAGAAGCCGTACGCCGGCTACCGCTTCCTCGTCCTCAACTACGAGCAGCCGATCGACCACCGGCGCCCCTGGGCCGGCACCTTCCAGCAGCGGATCTCGGTCCTCCACAAGGGCACCGACCGTCCCACCGTCTTCCGGACCAGCGGCTACGGCCTGAGCACCACGCCCAGCCGCGCCGAGCCGACCCGGATCGTCGACGGCAACCAGATCTCCCTGGAGTACCGCTTCTTCACGCCGTCCCGCCCGCAGCCGGCCGACTGGTCCAAGCTCGACATCTGGCAGGCCGCCAGCGACCAGCACCGCGTCTACACCGCGCTGAAGAAGGTCTACGGCCAGAACTGGCTCTCCACCGGCGGCTCCAAGGGCGGCATGACCGCCACCTACTACGAGCGCTTCTACCCGAAGGACATGGACGGCGTCGTCGCCTACGTCGCCCCCAACGACGTGGTCAACAAGGAGGACTCGGCCTACGACCGGTTCTTCGAGACCGTCGGCACCAAGGCGTGCCGCGACCGCCTCAACTCCCTCCAGCGCGAGGCCCTGGTCCGCCGCGCCCCGCTCCAGAAGAAGTACAAGGAGCAGGCCGCTGCCGAGGGCTCGACCTTCAACACGGTCGGCTCCGTCGACAAGGCGTGGGAGGCCACCGTCCTCGACTTCGTCTGGGGCTTCTGGCAGTACTACGGCGAGGACGTCTGCGACACCATCCCGGAGGCGCGCACCGCCACCGACGACGAGATCTATCAGACGATCGACGCCTACGCGGGCTGGTCCGCCTACACCGACCAGGGCCTGGAGTACTACACGCCGTACTACTACCAGGCGGCGACCGAGCTGGGCTCGCCCTCCATCAAGCAGCCGCACCTGCGCGGCCTCAGCCGCTACGGCTACCAGCCGGCCAGCAGCTTCGTGCCCCGCGAGATCCCGATGAAGTTCAAGCCGCAGGTGATGCGCGACGTCGACAACTGGGTCCGCCGCAACGCGCACCAGATGCTGTTCGTCTACGGCGAGAACGACCCGTGGGGCGCCGAGCCGTTCCGCCTGGGCAAGGGCTCCCGCGACAGCTACGTCTTCTACGCGCCGGGCGGCAACCACGGCGCCAGCGTCGCCGGGCTCGTCGACGCCGAGCGGGAGAAGGCCACCGCCCGCATCCTCGCCTGGGCCGGGGTCGAGGCCCCCGCCGTCGCCGAGGCGAAGCCGCTGGCCCGCTTCGACGCCCGCCTCGACAAGCCGGTCGCCGAGGACGTCACCCGGGAGCACGGCCTGCGCCCGTGACGCGCGGGGGGGTGTGGCTCCGCCCGGAGCGGAGCCGCACCCCCGCCCGTCAGGCGTACGAGAGCCCGTACCCGACCGGGTACAGCGTCACCGCCGGGTCGTCGGCGCTCGGGACCGGCACCGGGAGCCGGCCGCGCGGCGCGGCCCGGCCCGCCAGCACCCTTACGGCGGCCCGGAGTTCGACGTCCGTCCACGAGTACGCGGCGAGCGCGGCCCGCTGGCCGGTGGTGCGGGCCACGTCGTACGGATTGCGGATCGCGAGCGTCACCACCGGCACCCCGGTCGCCACCAGCCGCGCCACCAGCGTCCGCTGCGGACTCGTCGCCCCGATGTTGTACGTCCCCACCAGGATCGCGTCCTGGCCCCCGGCGGCGGCCACCGCCGCGTCGATCAGGGCGGCGGTCGGCGTGATGCCGGTGGAGAGCACGGTCGGGGTGAAGCCGAGCTCGCGCAGGGCGCGGCCGAGGACGGTGGTCGGCGGGCCGGTCGTCCCGGACGGGGAGGCGGGGTCGGCGCCGACGACCAGGATCCGGCCGTGCGCGGCCGGCCGCAGCGGCAGGAAGCCGCCCTCGTTGACCAGCAGGGTGGTGGTCCGCTCGGCGATCCGGTCGGCCTCCGCCAGGTGCCGGGGGGTGCCGACGGTCCGGTCCACCTCCGCCGGGTCCGCGCAGGGCGCGGCGAACAGCCCGCGCCGCTCCTTGAGCCGCAGGATCCGCAGCACCGAGGTGTCGATCCGCTCCTCGGTCAGCTCCCCGGAGCGGACCGCCGCCAGGACGGCGTTCCAGGCCACGTCCAGCTTCGGCGGGTTGAGGAGCTGGTCCACGCCCGCCTTCAGCGCCAGCACCGGCACCCGCGCGTCGCCGTACTTGGTGCGCACGCCCTGCATGTCGAGGGCGTCGGTCACCACCACCCCGTCGTAGCCGAGCTCCTCGCGCAGCACGCCGGTGAGGATCGGGTGGGAGAGCGTCGCCGGGTCCTCGGAGGGGTCGAGCGCCGGGACCACCAGGTGCGCGGTCATGATCGCGTCGATGCCGGCGGCGATCGCGGCCCGGAACGGCGGGGCGTCCAGCTCCTCCCACCGGGCGCGGCTGTGGGTGATGACCGGCAGGCCGTAGTGGCTGTCCACGGCGGTGTCGCCGTGGCCGGGGAAGTGCTTGGCGGTGGCCGCCACCCCGGCGCCCTGGTAGCCCTTGATCTGGGCGGTGACCAGCCGGGACACGGCGTCCGGGACGGCGCCGAAGGAGCGGACGCCGATGACCGGGTTGGCCGGGTCGACGTTGACGTCGGCGACCGGGGCGTAGTTCTGCCGGATGCCGAGCGCGGCCAGTTCGGCGCCCGCGACGGCCGCCGCCCGGCGGGCGTCGCCGGGGGAGCCGCCGGCGCCGAGCGCCATCGCGCCCGGCAGCAGGGTGGCGGGGGCGCCGACCCGGCAGACGATGCCGTGCTCCTGGTCGGTGGAGATCAGGACGGGGACGGGCGTACGGGAGGCGAGCGCGGCCTCCTGGATGCCCCGGGAGAGCTCCGCGATCTGGTGCGGGGAGCGGGTGTTGTGGGCCCAGGCGAAGTAGATGACCCCGCCGACGCGGTACCGCTCGACCAGTTCGGCGGCGGTCCGGACGCCGAGCTCCCGGAGGTTGGCGTCGATGTCGGCCTGGTCGGGCGCGGTGGCCGAGTGGCCGTACACCCGCGTCACGAAGAGCTGGCCGACCTTCTCCTCCAGCGTCATCCGGCCGATGATCCGGCGCAGCCGCTCCTCGGTGCGGGCGCGGTCGGCGGGGGCGGCCGAGGCGGGGGCGACGGCCCCGGTGACGGCGGCGGCCGCGGCGGCGGCGGTGACGGCGAGCAGGGTGCGGCGGGAGGGGGAAGCGGACGTGGGGGCGCGGTGGTGCACTGGTGCTCCTTCCGGCCGTGCGTGGGTGAAGCAGTGGGTGAAGGAAACTGCCAAGGTGCACGGATAGCCTGAAAGTAACTGCCAGGTCAAGGATTTCCGCACGAATCGCCGGGAGCGGAACACCTGTCCGCCCCGGTCGTCCCGCTCCCGGCCCCCGGCCGCTCCCGCCCCTGGGTCGCCGCCCGCCGTCAGGCGCGCGTCGCCGTCCCCTCGGCGGGGGTCAGCTCTCCGTCGCGATCGACGGCCACAGCTCCTGGAGGGTGCGGACCGTCTCGCGGATCGCCGGGCGGCGGGCCGCGCCCGCGCGCCACACGGCGTGCAGCCGCCGCGTCGGCGCCGGGTCGAGCCGCAGCGGCGCCACCTCCGGCGGCAGCGCGCCGCGCCCGAGCCGGGGGGCGAGCGCGATGCCGAGCCCCGCCGCCACCAGCGCCACCTGCGTGTGGTTCTCCTCCGCCTGATGGACGATCAGCGGCTCGAAGCCGGTCGCCCGCAGGGTCCGCGCCAGCCAGTCGTGGCACACCGTCCCCGGCGGCTGCGAGATCCACCGTTCCTCCGCCAGCTCCTCGCGCCGCACCGAGCGCCGCGCCGCGAGCGGATGGTCCCGGTGCACCAGGATGTCGCAGCCGTCGTCGCCGATCACCGCCTGCTCCACCCCCGGCGGCGCGGGCAGCGGCGCGATGTCCCAGTCGTGCGCCACCGCCAGGTCGAGCACCCCGCGCGCCACCAGGTCCACCGACAGGTGCGGGTCCACCTCGGTCAGCCGGGCGTCCAGCCCCGGATGGCGGCGGGCCAGCTCGGCGAGGGCCCGGGGCATCAGCCCGCGCGCGGCGCTCGGGAAGCAGCCGATCGAGAGCAGCCCCGAGGGCAGTCCGCGCCGCTCTTCGAGCCGTACCTCCGCCTCCTCCACGAGGGAGAGCAACTGGCGCGCGGTGGAGGCCAGTTGGCGGGCGTCGTCGGTGAGCCGGACGCCCCGCCCGCTCCGTTCGAGCAGGGTCGTGCGGGTCTCCCGCTCCAGCTTCGCGATCTGCTGGGAGACCGCCGAGGGGGTGTAGCCGAGGGCCGTCGCGGCGGCGCCCACGCTGCCGTGGACGGAGACGGCGTGCAGGGCGCGCAGACGTCCGAGATCGAGCACGGGAACCCCCGGGAGGCCGTCGTGGATGAAACCGTGGATGAAGCCGTGGATGAAACTAAGGATGAAGCGTCGCTACATCCAACCATGAAGGAAAACGTGCTGGTGCTACACGGTCCCGGGCGGTCATGCTCCTCGCATGCGCCCCGCACACATCGCCCTCGCCGCGCTCGTCGCCGCGGTCTGGGGGGTCAACTTCGTCGTCATCGAGATCGGTCTCGACCACTTCCCCCCGCTCCTCTTCTCCGCCCTCCGCTTCCTCGTCGCCGCCCTGCCCGCGGTCTTCCTCGTCGGCCGCCCCAAGGTCGCCTGGAAGTGGATCGTGGCCGTCGGACTCGCCCTGGGCGTGGCCAAGTTCGGCCTCCTCTTCACCGGCATGGACCTCGGCGCGCCGGCCGGCCTCTCCTCGCTCGTCCTCCAGGTCCAGGCCGTCTTCACCGCCCTCTTCGCCTTCGCCGCGCTCGGCGAGCGGCCCGGCCGGACCGCCCTCGCCGGGATGGGGGTCGCCCTCGCGGGCATCGGCGTCGCCGCCGTCGACGAGGGCACCTCCGGCCCGGTCACCGGCTTCGTCCTGGTCATCGCGGCCGCCGCCTGCTGGGGCGTCTCCAACGTCCTCACCCGCAAGGCCGCCCCGCCCGACCCGCTCAACTGGATGGTCTGGGTCAGCACCGTCCCCGTCCTCCCGCTGCTCGCCCTCTCGCTCCTCCTGGAGGGCCCGGAGCGGGACCTGGCCGCGCTGCGGAACCTCGACTGGACCGGCGTCGGCGTGATCGTCTACGTCGCCTGGATCACCACCGTCTTCGGCTTCGGCGCCTGGGGCTGGCTGCTCCGCCGCCACCCGGCCTCCTCCGTCGCCCCCTTCTCCCTCCTCGTCCCCGTCTTCGGCATGTCCTCGGCCGCGCTCTTCCTCGGCGAGGAGGTCGGCCCGCTGCGGTGGGTGGCGGCGGCGCTCCTGGTCGGCGGCGTGTCCCTGGCCTCCCTGTCCCCCCGGAAGCGCCCGGCGCCGGAACCGGCGGAAGCGGAGCCCGTACGGGAGGACCCGGAGGAGCCCGTACGGCGGACCCCCGGGGACCCGGTGGCGAAGGGCCCGAAATCCCTGGTGCGGGAGGCGCCCGTCCCCGTATCGTCCATGGGTCCCACCGGTGAGGAAAGGCCCGCATGACCTTCGAGAACGTGACCGTCGACGCCTCCGGGCCCGCCCCCGGCGCCCTGCTCCTCGCCGGCATCCCCGGCAGCGGCAAGTCGACCGTCTCTGCCGCCCTCGCCGCCCGCTTCGCGCGCGCCGCGCACATCGAGGTGGACCACCTCCAGGAGCTGATCGTCTCCGGCGGCCACTGGCCCACGCCGGACGGCGACCCGGAGGCGGACCGGCAGATCCTGCTGCGCGCCCGCAACGCCGGACTGCTGGCGGACAGCTTCGCCGCCGCCGGGTTCGTGCCCGTCCTGGACGACGTCGTGGTCCGCCGCTCCCACCTGGACTTCTACCGCCGGTCGGTGACGGCCGTCCCGCTCCACGTGGTGGTCCTGGCGCCCGGCCCGAAGAAGGCGTGGGAGCGCAACAACGCCCGCGACAAGCGGCTCACCACCGACTGGACCTTCCTCGACGAGGCCATGCGCGCCGAACTCGCGGACGAGGCCGTCTGGATCGACAACGCCGACCAGACGGTGGCCGAGACGGTCGACGCGGTCCTGGCGGCGACGGGACTGGAGCCGGCGGCGGGCTGACCCCCGGCCGTACGGCCCCTTGCCCTGCCTTGCCGCCGGTCAGGCGCGGGGCGGCGCCGTCGAGTCGCGGACCACCAGGGTGCACGGGACGGGCACCGTGCCGTCCGCCGGCGGCTCCTCCGTGCCCATCGCCAGCCGGCCCGCGCGGGTGCCCGACCCGTGCAGCGGCAGGTGGACGGTGGTCAGGGCGGGGACCGCGTCCACGGAGAAGGGCAGGTCGTCGAAGCCGGCGACGGAGACGTCCCCCGGGATCGTCAGACCGCGCTCCCGCAGGGCCGCGCAGACACCGAGGGCGACCGTGTCGTTGGCGGCGACGATCGCCGTCAGGTCCGGGTCGCGGGCGAAGAGTTCGGCGACGGCCGCGTGGCCGGAGACCCGGTCGTAGGGGCCGTGCGTGGTCGGCCCCTCGGGGACGCCCGCCGCCGCGAGGGCCTGCCGGTGGCCGTCCAGGCGGTGCCGGGTGGTGGTGCGGTCGGCGGGCCCGGCGGCGTAACCGATCCGCCGGTGGCCGAGGCCGAGCAGGTGCTCGGCGAGCAGCCGGCCTCCGGTGCGGTTGTCGAAGACGAGCGCCGCCGTGTGCGCGTCGCCGGGCACCGGCGGCCGTCCGCACAGCACGACCCGGGTCCCCGCCTCGGCCATCCGGGCCAGCTTGGCGGCGGTCGCGTCGAGGTGGACGGGGTCCTCCAGACCGCCGCCCATGAGGATCACGGCGGCGGCCCGCTGCCGCTGGAGCAGCGTGAGGTAGGTCAGCTCCCGCTCGGGGGAGCCGCCGGTGTTGCAGACGACGGCGAGCTTCTCGCCGCCCGCCCGGCCGCTGCCGCCCTCCCCGATCGCGTGCTGCGCGGCGCTCGCCATGATCCCGAAGAAGGGGTCGGCGATGTCGTGGACCAGGACGCCGACCAGGTCGGAGGTGGCGGCGGCGAGGGAGCTGGCGGTCCCGTTCAGGACGTAGTCGAGCTCCTCGACGGCCCGCAGGACCCGCTCGCGGGTGGCGGCGGCGACCGGGTAGTTGCCGTTCAGGACGCGGGAGACGGTGGCGGGGGAGACCCGGGCGCGGGCGGCCACGTCCGCCAGGGTGACGGTCATCGCGTGCGTACCTCCGGCGGAGCGTGCGTGTCATGGGGGGTCCGGAAGGGGCGGGCCCTTGTCCGGCGTGTTGTCGGCAGGCTAGCGTCATCGCCGACAGAAAGCGCTTTCTATCCCGGATGGCCGAGAGCACGCGCCTGCCCGGGAAAGGGGAACACGCCATGACACGCAGGACGGTCCGCATCGCCATGAACGGCGTCACCGGACGGATGGGCCACCGCCAGCACCTCGTCCGCTCGATCCTCGCCCTGCGCGACCAGGGCGGCCTCGACCTCGGGAACGGCGACGTCCTGTGGCCCGAACCCGTCCTCGTCGGCCGCCGCGAGCACGCCCTGCGCGCCCTCGCCGAGCGGCACGGCCTGACCGAGTGGTCCACCGACCTCGACGCCGTCCTCGCCGACGACTCGATCGAGATCTACTTCGACGCCCAGGTCACCTCCGCCCGCGCCGACGCCCTCACCAAGGCGGTCCACGCGGGCAAGCACGTCTACACCGAGAAGCCCACCGCCGCCGACTTCGCCGGCGCCCTCGCGCTCGCCCGCCTCGCCACCGGGAAGGGCGTCAAGCACGGCGTCGTCCAGGACAAGCTCTTCCTCCCCGGACTGCGCAAGCTCAAGCGGCTGATCGACGGCGGCTTCTTCGGCGAGATCCTCTCCGTGCGCGGCGAGTTCGGCTACTGGGTCTTCGAGGGCGACTGGCAGGAGGCCCAGCGCCCCAGCTGGAACTACCGCGCCGAGGACGGCGGCGGCATCGTCGTCGACATGTTCCCCCACTGGGAGTACGTGCTCCACGAGCTCTTCGGCCGGGTCACCTCCGTCTCCGCCGAGGTCGCCACCCACGTGCCGCGCCGCTGGGACGAGCGGGGCGAGGCGTACGAGGCGACCGCCGACGACGCGGCGTACGGCGTCTTCCGGCTGGAGGGCGGCGCCGTCGCCCAGATCAACTCCTCCTGGGCGGTCCGCGTCCACCGCGACGAACTCGTCGAGTTCCAGGTCGACGGCACCGAGGGCTCCGCCGTCGCCGGCCTGCGCGACTGCCGCGTCCAGCACCGCTCGGCCACCCCCAAGCCGGTCTGGAACCCCGACCTGCCCGTCACCCACCCCTTCCGCGACCAGTGGCAGGAGGTCCCCGACAACACCGAGTTCGACAACGGCTTCAAGGCCCAGTGGGAACTCTTCCTCCGCCACGTCGTCCTCGACGAGCCCTACCACTGGGACCTCCTGGCCGGCGCCCGGGGCGTCCAGCTCGCCGAACTGGGCCTCCGCTCCGCCGCCGAGGGCCGCCGCCTGGACGTCCCGGAGGTGACCCTGTGACACCCGCTCCGGCGGGCGGCGGGATTCCGCCCGCCCCCGCCGCCCCGCCCCCGCCTTCGCCGCCCCGCCCCCTCGACCCTCCGGAGCCGACCCCGTGACCCTCCGCCTGCCCCTCCCCGGGGGCGGCACGCGCGCGTACCGCCCCCGCACCGAACCCCTCGCGCCCGCCGCGCCCGGCGCCGCCGCGCTCGCCTCCCGTACCGTCCTCGCCGCCGCGCACGTCGTCGCCGACCCGTACGCCGGGACCACGCCCGACGGGCCCGCCGCCGTCGACTGGGACGCCACCCTCGCCTTCCGGCACCACCTGTGGTCCCACGGGCTCGGCGTCGCGGAGGCCATGGACACCGCCCAGCGCGGCATGGGCCTCGACTGGGGCGGCGCGGCCGAACTGATCCGCCGCTCCGGCGCCGAGGCGAGGGCCGTCGGCGGCCGGATCGCCTGCGGGGCCGGCACCGACCAGCTCGCGGCCGGCACCCTGCCGGAGATCCGCGCCGCCTACGAGGAGCAGCTCGCCGTCGTCGAGGCGGCGGGCGCGCAGCCGGTCCTCATGGCCTCCCGGGCCCTCGCCGCCGCCGCGACCGGCCCCGAGGACTACCTCGACCTCTACGGCCACCTGCTGCGCCAGGCCGCCGAACCGGTGGTCCTGCACTGGCTCGGCCCGATGTTCGACCCGGCCCTGGAGGGGTACTGGGGCTCCGCCGACCTCGACGCGGCCACCGAGACCTTCCTCGACGTCATCGCCGCCCACCCCGACAAGGTCGACGGCGTCAAGATCTCCCTCCTGGACGCCGGCCGCGAGGTCGCGCTCCGCCGCCGCCTCCCCGACGGCGTCCGCTGCTACACCGGCGACGACTTCCACTACCCGGAGCTGATCGCGGGCGACGAACAGGGCTTCAGCCACGCCCTGCTCGGCGTCCTCGACCCGCTCGGCCCGCTCGCGGCGCGGGCCGTGCGGGTCCTGGACACCGGCGACACGGCCGGCTTCCGCGCGCTCCTCGACCCCACCGTGCCGCTCGCCCGGCACCTCTTCGAACCGCCGACCCGCTACTACAAGACCGGGGTGGTGCTCCTCGCCTGGCTCGCCGGCCACCAGGAGCACTTCACCATGGTCGGCGGCCTCCACTCCGCCCGCTCCCTCCCGCACCTGGCCCGCGCCTACGAACTCGCCGACGGCCTCGGCCTCTTCCCCGACCCCGCCCGCGCGGAGGCCCGGATGCGCGCCCTCCTCACCGTCCACGGAGTGCCCCGGTGAACCCCGACCGGCTCAGCGTCAACCAGATGACCGTGAAGCAGCTGTCCCTGCCGGAGCTGGTGAAGCACTGCGTCCGCCTCGGCGTCCCCGGCGTCGGCCTGTGGCGCGACCCCGTCAGGGCGTACGGGATCGAGGCGGCGGCCGCGCTGGTGCGGGACGCGGGCCTGGCCGTCACCACCCTCTGCCGGGGCGGCTTCTTCACCGCCGACGACTGGGAGGACGACAACCGCGCGGCGATCGACGAGGCGGCGGCGCTCGGCACCGACACCCTGGTCCTGGTCTCCGGCGGGCTGCCGCCGGGCAGCCGCGACCTGCCCGGCGCCCGCGCGCGCGTCGCCGACGCGATCGGCCGGCTCGCCCCCTACGCGGGCGCGCGCGGGATCCGCCTCGCCATCGAACCCCTCCATCCGATGTACGCCTCCGACCGCTGCGTGATCTCCACCCTGGACCAGGCGCTGGCCATCGCCGAGCGGCACCCGGCGGAACAGGTCGGCGTCACCGTCGACACGTACCACCTGTGGTGGGACGAGAACGCCCCGGCGGCGGTGGAGCGCGCGGGCGCGCGGGGCCGCATCCACTCCTTCCAGCTCGCCGACTGGGCCACCCCCCTCCCGGAGGGCGTCCTGGAGGGCCGGGCCCAGCTCGGCACCGGCGTCATCGACCTCCCCGCCTGGGCGGCCCTCCTGGACCGGGCTGGCTACACGGGCCCGGTGGAGGTCGAGCTCTTCAACGCGGCCCTGTGGGCGCGGGACGGCGCGGCGGTCCTGGAGGAGACGGTGGCCGCCTACCGGGCGGTCTGAACCGTCCCGCGCGGCGAAACGGAGGAAGCTACTTCTTCCCGCCGTCGCCGTCCAGCAGGTCCCCGAGGCCGCCGCCCTTCCCCTTCGCGGCGGCGCGCTTCGTGAGGACCGCGAGCACGACCGGGAGCAGCAGGTCCACCGCGCGGTCGGCGGTGGCCGGAGGGAGGCCCGTGCGCTTGGCGACCGCGCGGGCCGCCGGGCGCGCGGCCTTGGCCAGGACGCCCGCCAGCAGGCCCCCCGCGGCGAAGCCGCCGAAGGCCGCGACGCCCCGGAGCGGCGGCCCGGCCTCGGCGGCCTCGTCGACGGCGGCCCGGACCTCGCCCGCGCTCTCCGGTTCGGCGGCGGCCCGCCGCAGCCCGTCCGACAGCGCCGCGACGGAGTCGCCGACGAGGGCCCGGGCCCCCGCCGGATCGGTTCCGGCGGCCGAGGCGAGCTCCCCGAGCCGTTCCTCACCGAGCTCGGCCAGCACGTCGTCCCGCAGGGGATCACGAGGTTCGCTCATGCCCGGAACGCTACGTTCCCTCCCGGTCCCCGGCATCCCGGACCGCCCCTTCCGGAAGTGCTCGTCCACGGACCCCGCCCGCCCTGTCGGTGGTCTTCGCTACGGTCGGTCCATGTCCAACGAGGGCCAGCCGCCGCACCGTCCCGCCGTCGTCGAGGGGGTCCTGGAGCGGATCACGTACGCCAACGAGGAGAGCGGCTACACGGTCGCCCGGGTCGACACCGGGCGGGGGGCCGGGGAGCTGCTCACCGTCGTGGGCGCGCTGCTGGGCGCGCAGCCGGGGGAGTCGCTGCGGATGGAGGGGCGCTGGGGCTCGCACCCGCAGTACGGGCGGCAGTTCCAGGTCGACAACTACACGACGGTGCTGCCCGCCACGATCCAGGGCATCCGCCGCTATCTCGGCTCCGGCCTGATCAAGGGCATCGGGCCGGTCTTCGCCGACCGCATCACCACCCACTTCGGCCTGGAGACCCTCGACATCCTGGACGAGGCGCCCGGCCGCCTCGTCGAGGTGCCCGGTCTCGGGCCGAAGCGGACGAAGCGGATCACCGCCGCCTGGGAGGAGCAGAAGGCGATCAAGGAGGTGATGGTCTTCCTCCAGGAGGTGGGGGTGAGCACCTCCATCGCCGTGCGGATCTACAAGGAGTACGGCGACGCGTCGATCTCCGTGGTGCGCAACCAGCCCTACCGGCTGGCCTCCGACGTCTGGGGCATCGGCTTCCTCACCGCCGACCGGATCGCGCGGTCCGTCGGCATCCCGCACGACAGCCCCGACCGGGTGAAGGCCGGCCTCCAGTACGCCCTGTCCCAGTCCGCCGACCAGGGGCACTGCTTCCTGCCCGAGGAGCGGCTGATCGCCGACGCGGTGAAGCTGCTCCAGGTGGACACCGGGCTCGTCATCGACTGCCTGGGGGAGCTGGCCGCCGATCCGGAGGGGGTGGTGCGGGAGACGGTCCCGGGGCCGGAGGGGGAGCCGGTCACCGCCGTCTACCTGATCCCCTTCCACCGGGCCGAGCTGTCGCTCGCCGGTCAGCTGCGGCGGCTGCTGCGCACCCCGGAGGACCGGATGCCGGCCTTCCGGGACGTGGCCTGGGAGCGGGCGCTGGCCTGGCTGGCGGAGCGGACCGGGGCGACGCTCGCGCCCGAGCAGGAGCAGGCGGTGCGGCTGGCCCTGACGGAGAAGGTGGCGGTGCTCACCGGCGGGCCCGGCTGCGGCAAGTCCTTCACGGTCCGGTCCGTGGTGGAGCTGGCCCGCGCGAAGAAGGCGAAGGTGGTGCTCGCGGCGCCGACCGGCCGGGCGGCGAAGCGGCTGGCGGAGCTGACCGGCGCGGAGGCGTCCACCGTGCACCGGCTGCTGGAGCTGAAGCCGGGCGGCGACGCGGCCTACGACCGGGACCGGCCGCTCGACGCGGATCTCGTGGTGGTGGACGAGGCGTCCATGCTGGACCTGCTGCTCGCGAACAAGCTGGTGAAGGCGGTGGCGCCGGGGGCGCACCTGCTCCTGGTGGGCGATGTGGACCAGTTGCCGTCGGTGGGGGCGGGGGAGGTGCTGGGGGACCTCCTGGCCCCCGGCAGCCCGGTCCCTGCGGTCCGGCTGACCCGGATCTTCCGTCAGGCCCAGGAGTCGGGCGTGGTCACCAACGCGCACCTGATCAACGCGGGAACCCCGCCCCGGACCCGGGGGCTGCCGGACTTCTTCCTCTTCGCGGAGGAGGAGACGGAGGACGCGGCGCGGGTCGCGGTCGAGGTGGCGGCCCGGCGGATCCCGGCCAAGTTCGGCCTCGATCCCCGCCGCGACGTGCAGGTCCTCGCCCCGATGCACCGGGGCCCGGCGGGCGCGGGCACGCTGAACGGCCTGCTCCAGCAGGCGATCACCCCGGCCCGCCCGGACCTTCCGGAGAAGCGGTTCGGCGGCCGGGTCTTCCGGGTGGGGGACAAGGTGACCCAGATCCGCAACAACTACGAGAAGGGCGAGAACGGGGTCTTCAACGGCACGGTCGGGGTGGTGACGGCCCTGGACCCGGTGGAGCAGCGGCTGACGGTCCGCACGGACGAGGACGAGGAGGTGCCGTACGGCTTCGACGAGCTGGACGAGCTGTCGCACGCGTACGCGGTCACCATCCACCGTTCGCAGGGCAGTGAGTATCCGGCGGTGGTGATCCCGGTGACGATGAGTGCGTGGATGATGCTCCAGCGCAATCTTCTCTACACGGCCGTGACCCGGGCCCGGAAGCTCGTGGTCCTGGTCGGGTCGCGCCGGGCCATCGCCCAGGCGGTGCGCACGGTCTCGGCGGGCCGGCGCTTTACCGCACTGGCCCACCGGCTGACAGAGGGTGCCCTCGTGTGAAAGATCACGAGGGACTTCCGGAACCGGGGCGAAGGGGGCAGGATGAGCAGGTTGGCGGCACTCAGTGCCGCCGATTGGCCCAATGGCGACCCCGAGTGCACTCTCCTGAGCCAAGTGAGGGATGGTAGAGACAGTCAGGGCACCTCGAAGAAGAGGCACTACGTCGGTGAGGGATGACGTGAGCGACAACTCTGTAGTACTGCGGCACGCGGGCGGCGAATACACCTACCCGGTGGTCGAGAGCACCGTCGGCGACCAGGGCTTCGACATCGGGAAGCTGCGAGCCCAGACCGGGCTGGTCACCCTGGACAGCGGCTACGGCAACACCGCCGCCTATAAATCCGCGATCACCTACCTCGATGGCGAGCAGGGGATCCTGCGGTACCGCGGCTACCCCATCGAGCAGCTGGCCGAGCGCTCCACCTTCCTTGAGGTGGCGTACCTGCTGATCAACGGCGAGCTTCCGAAGGTCGACGAGCTGTCGACCTTCAAGAACGAGATCACCCAGCACACGCTGGTCCACGAGGACGTCAAGAACTTCTTCCGCGGCTTCCCGCGGGACGCCCACCCGATGGCGATGCTGTCCTCCGTGGTGTCCGCGCTGTCCACCTTCTACCAGGACAGCCACAACCCGTTCGACGAGACGCAGCGCCACCTGTCGACGATCCGGCTGCTCGCCAAGCTGCCGACGATCGCGGCGTACGCGTACAAGAAGTCGATCGGCCACCCGTTCGTCTACCCGCGCAACGACCTCGGCTACGTCGAGAACTTCCTGCGGATGACGTTCTCCGTCCCGGCCCAGGAGTACGACCTCGACCCGGTCGTCGTCTCGGCGCTGGACAAGCTGCTCATCCTGCACGCGGACCACGAGCAGAACTGTTCGACCTCCACCGTGCGCCTGGTCGGCTCCTCGCAGGCGAACATGTTCGCCTCGATCTCGGCCGGCATCTCCGCGCTGTGGGGCCCCCTGCACGGCGGCGCCAACCAGTCCGTCCTGGAGATGCTGGAGGGCATCCAGGCCAACGGCGGCGACGTCGACTCCTTCATCCGCAAGGTGAAGAACAAGGAGGACGGCGTCCGCCTGATGGGCTTCGGCCACCGGGTGTACAAG
Organism: Streptomyces termitum; assembly: GCF_014650175.1. Lineage (GTDB taxonomy): Bacteria > Actinomycetota > Actinomycetes > Streptomycetales > Streptomycetaceae > Streptomyces > Streptomyces termitum. The sequence continues at coordinate 410,413 of NZ_BMUL01000002.1, read as the reverse complement.
TCCTTCGACCCGCGCGCCAAGATCATCAAGGCGGCGGCGCACGACGTCCTCTCGGCCCTCGGCAAGGACGACGCGCTGCTCGACATCGCGCTCAAGCTGGAGGAGCACGCGCTCTCCGACGAGTACTTCGTCTCGCGCAACCTCTACCCGAACGTGGACTTCTACACGGGTCTCATCTACCGCGCGATGGGCTTCCCGACCGAGATGTTCACGGTCCTCTTCGCCCTCGGCCGCCTGCCGGGCTGGATCGCCCAGTGGCACGAGATGATCAAGGAGCCGGGTTCCCGCATCGGCCGCCCGCGCCAGATCTACACGGGCGAGGTCCTGCGCGACTTCGTGCCCGTCGAGGCCCGCTGAGCCGGTCCCGCACAGACCGGCTGGGCACCGCCCGGACGCGGAAAAAAGAAGAAGCGCCCCGCTCTCCGATCCCCCCACGGGTCGGCGAGCGGGGCGCTTCCCATATCCCCGGTGCGGATTCCCCCCACGGGATCCGGGCCGGGCGTCCGGTGCGCGGTCTGCCGGGGTACGTACGGGAGGGCCGCTCAAAGCTCCCCGCTGCACGTGCCCCGGCCGCGCTTGCCGTTCGGGACGTCCCCCAAGACATCCCGAGCGAACGTCCCCCAAGACGTTCTGGCATCGCCCACTTAGACTCGCGAACAGCCCAGATGGTTACCCCTCAATATCTGTGATCTAGGTCTCTTTGTGAAGGACTTGTGCGTCACGTGTAGGTGAAATCAACGGAACCGCCGCAGTCGCAGGCTGTTCGTCACCACGAACACGGACGAGAACGCCATGGTCAGGCCCGCGATCATCGGATTGAGCAGTCCGGCGGCGGCGAGTGGCAGGGCGGCGACGTTGTAGCCGAAGGCCCACGCCAGATTGCCCTTGATGGTGCCCAGGGTGCGCCGGGAGAGCCGGATCGCGTCGGCGGCCGTCCGCAGGTCGCCCCGGACCAGGGTCAGGTCGCCCGCCTCGATCGCCGCGTCCGTGCCGGTGCCCATCGCCAGGCCCAGGTCGGCGGTGGCGAGCGCGGCGGCGTCGTTGACCCCGTCGCCGACCATCGCGACCGTACGGCCCTCCTCCCGCAGCCGCCGGACCACCGCAGCCTTCTCCTCCGGCAGCACCCCGGCGATCACCTCGTCGATGCCGACCTCGGCGGCGACCGCCTCGGCGACGGCCCGGTGGTCCCCGGTCAGGAGCACCGGCCGCAGCCCCAGGGCGCGCAGCCGGGCGACCGCCTCGGCGCTGGTGTCCTTGACCGCGTCGGCGACGGTGAGGGAGCCGCGGAAGACGCCGTCCCAGGCGACCAGCACGGCCCCCGGCGCCGTCCCGGCGGGCACCTCGACGTCCTCGGCGGCCAGCAGGGCGGCCCGGCCTGCCAGCGCGAGCCGGCCGTCCACGGAGCCGCGCACGCCGAGCCCGGGGACGTTCTCGAAGGTCTTGGGGACCGGCAGGGCGTCGACGGGGACGCCGAGCCGCTCGGCGGCGCCCGCGGCCACCGCCCGGGCCACCGGGTGCTCGGAGGGGTGCTCCAGGCCCCCGGCGAGCCGCAGCAGCTCGTCCGGGCCGGTGCCGGGGGCCGGGTGGACGCCGGTGAGGGCCATCCGGCCGGTGGTGACGGTGCCGGTCTTGTCGAGGACGACGGTGTCGATCCGCCGGGTGGACTCCAGGACCTCGGGGCCCTTGATGAGGATGCCGAGCTGGGCGCCGCGCCCGGTGCCGACGAGCAGCGCCGTCGGGGTGGCCAGGCCAAGCGCGCAGGGGCAGGCGATGATCAGGACGGCGACCGCGGCGGTGAAGGCGGCGGTCGCGCCCGCGCCGGCGCCCAGCCAGAAGCCGAGGGTGGCGAGGGCGAGGACCAGGACGACCGGGACGAAGACGGCGGAGACCTGGTCGGCGAGCCGCTGCACCTCGGCCTTGCCGCTCTGCGCCCGCTCGACGAGTTCGGCCATGCGGGCGAGCCGGGTTTCGGCGCCGACCCGGGTGGCGCGCACGGTGAGCCGCCCCGAGACGTTGAGGCAGCCGCCGGTGACCGGGTCGCCGGGGGCGACGTCGACGGGCAGGGACTCACCGGTGAGCATCGAGGCGTCGACGGCGGAGGAGCCCTCGGTGACGGTGCCGTCGGTGGCGATCTTCTCCCCGGGGCGGACCGTGAACAGCTCGCCGGCGCGCAGGGAGTCCACCGGCACCCGGGTCTCGGTCCCGCCGCGCACCACGCTCACCTCCTTGGCGCCGAGGTCCAGCAGGGCGCGCAGCGCGGCCCCGGCCCGCCGCTTGGCGCGGGCCTCCAGGTAGCGGCCGAGGAGGAGGAAGGTGACGACCCCGGCGGCGACCTCCAGGTAGATCGCGGAGGAGCCGTCGGCGCGGTCCGCGGTGAGGTCGAAGCCGTGCCGCATGCCGGGCGTGCCGGCGTCGCCGAGGAAGAGGGCCCACAGCGACCAGCCGTAGGCGGCGAGGGTGCCGACCGAGACGAGGGTGTCCATGGTGGCGGCGCCGTGCCGGAGGTTGGTCCAGGCGGCCCGGTGGAAGGGCAGCCCGCCCCAGACGACGACGGGGGAGGCGAGGGTGAGGGAGAGCCACTGCCAGTTGTCGAACTGGAGGGCCGGGACCATGGCGAGCAGGACGACGGGCGCGGCGAGGACGGCGGAGACGAGCAGCCGGCGGCGCAGGGCGGTCAGTTCCGGGTCGGCGTCCCGGCCGGGGGCCTCCGGCTCGGGCGGGGCGGGGGGTTCGGCGGTGTAGCCGGTCTTCACCACGGTGGCGATCAGGTCGTCGACGGCGACGCCGGGGGCGTGCTCGACGCGGGCCTTCTCGGTGGCGTAGTTGACGGTGGCGGTGACGCCGTCCATCCGGTTGAGCTTCTTCTCGACGCGGGCCGCGCAGGAGGCGCAGGTCATCCCGCCGATGGTCAGCTCGGTGACGGTGGTGCCGGGGGCGGTGCTGGTCATGTGCGGTTCCAGAAAGGGGAGCGGGGCCGTACCGGCCACGGTACGGCCCCGCTCGGACGGGTCGCGGGTCAGACCAGCTCGTAGCCGGCCTCGTCGACGGCGGCGGCGACGGCCTCGCGGTCGAGCGGCGCGGCGGAGACCACGGTGACCTCGCCGGTCTTGGCGACGGCCGTGACCGAGGAGACGCCGGGCAGGGCCGAGATCTCGCCGGAGACGGCGCCCTCGCAGTGGCCGCAGGTCATGCCCTTGACCTGGTAGACGGTGGTGGTGTCGGTCTGCGTCTCGGCGGCCATGGGGCCCTCCTCGTCGGTTCGGAGTCGTACACCGTCGAGGTTATACCCCTAGGGGGTATGAAATCCAGTCGTGTCCGATGGGCGTCGGGAGGCCGCGTCCGGCGGGCGCCGGGAGAGCGATCTCAGCCACGCCAGTCCCACCAGTGTCACCAGTACCAGACCGCCCACCGAGAAGAGGGTGAAGAGGTGCTCCTGCGCGTCGGTCGGCTCCGGGATGTACCCCTGGGCGAACAGCGAGCGGTCCAGGTTCGTGGTGGTCAGCTGGAGCACCAGCCAGAGCGCGATCCCGTGCATCGAGTCCCAGAGCGCGTGCAGCGCCGCCACCCCCAGATAGGTGCCGACCACCGCGCCGGTCAGCCGGAAGCGGCCGTCGGGGCGGCGGAAGGAGAACAGCACCGCGCCCGCGATCGCCGTCCACAGGCCGTGCCCGAAGGGGGCGAGCAGCCCGCGCAGGATCTCCGTCTCCAGCAGGGCCCGCAGGTCGATGCCGTCCATGGTGACGGCCGCGTTGAAGGCGTACCCGGCGCTCTCGAAGGCCGCGAAGCCGAAGCCGACCGTGCCGCCGAGCACCAGACCGGCCCGCCGGCCGCGCAGGTACGGCCGGTGGCGGACCACGAACATCAGGGCGACGAGCTTCACCGCCTCCTCGATCAGCCCCACCCCGACGAACATCCACAGCGAGGGGTGGAGCAGGTGGTACTCCATCACCGAGGCGCCCAGGACGCCCAGGATGCCGCCGGTGACGAAGCAGCCGAGGAGCACCGGGAGGCCCAGGTCGCGGCCGTGCCGCTCGTACGCCCACAGCACGAAGACCCCCGGGACCAGGAAGCTGCCCAGCAGGATCAGGGTGGGCAGCAGGGTGGTGTTGGCGGTGCCGTACGTGACCACGGCGGTCAGCGCCCACAGCGCCAGGCCGCCCGCCAGGCAGCGCTTCCACAGGCCCGGCCGCGGCCCGGCCTCCGCGGGCGGCGGGGGAGCGGGCGGGGGCGGCGGGGGCGCGGGCCGGTACTCGTGCATCTGCGGGCCTCCAAGTCCCTCCGCCGACGGGGCGTCTGACCGGAGCTTATGGTAGATACCCGATATGTCGCATTCGGGGATCACCCTCGTCCTGATCATGACGATCGCCGTCCTGGCGCCGCTGCTGGCCCATTGGGTGGGGCGCCGGGTCCCCGTGCCGCTCGCCGTCTTCGAGATCCTGCTCGGCATCCTCATCGGCCCCGACGTCCTCGACTGGGCCCGCTCCGACGAACTGATCGACGGCCTCTCGGAACTCGGCCTCACCATGCTCATCTTCCTGGCCGGGTACGAGATCGAGTTCGGCAAGGTCCGCGGCGACACCCTGCGGCGCTCGGTGTGGGCGTGGCTGGCCGCGCTCGCCCTCGGCCTCGGCGCCGGCGTCCTGCTCGGCGGCGGCTACGCCACCGGCGTCTTCATCGGCGTCGCCCTCACCAGCACCGCGCTCGGCACCGTCCTGCCCGTGCTGCGGGACTCCGGCGGGCTGCGCGGCCGCTTCGGCTCGGTCGTCATGGCCTTCGGCGCGGTCGGCGAGTTCGGGCCGATCATCGCCATGGCGCTGCTGCTCAGCGGGCGCTCCGCCGCCGAGTCCACCGTGCTGCTCGCCGTCTTCGCCGCGCTCACCGCCGCCGCCGTGTTCTGGGCGCTGCGGCCCCGCCCGCCGTGGTTCGCCACCGTCATCGCCAAGACCCTGCACACCAGCGGCCAGTTCGCCGTCCGCCTCGTCTTCCTGCTGCTCGCCCTCATGCTCGGCGCCTCCACCGCCCTCGGCCTCGACGTGCTCCTCGGCGCCTTCGCGGCCGGACTCATCACCCGGCTGGTGCTCACCGGGGCCGCGCCCGAGGCCGGGCCCGAGATCCTGGAGAAGGTCGAAGGGGTCGGCTTCGGCTTCCTGGTGCCGGTCTTCTTCGTCGTCACCGGCATCGAGTTCGACCTGGACTCGCTGCTCTCCGGCGGCCGGCCGCTCCTCCTCCTGCCGCTGTTCCTGCTGCTGTTCCTGGTCGTGCGCGGCGGGCCGGTCTGGTTCCTCGCCCCGCGCGACCTCGACCGCCGGGACCGGGGCGCGCTCGTCCTGTACGGCTCCACCGCGCTCCCGCTCGTCGTCGCCATCACCACCATCGGCGTGGACGACGGGGCCCTCGGAGCGGGCGAGGCGGCGGCCCTGGTCGGCGCGGGAATGGCCTCGGTCCTGGTCTTCCCGCTGCTCGCGCTCCGGGTCCGGGCGGGGCGGGACCGGGAGGGGGCGGGATCGGGATCGGGATCGGGGGACGACGGGGGTGCGGGCGCGGGGGCGGTCGGGGGGCCTTCGGAGGCATGGTGAGCCCGGGGCCGGCCGCCGTCCGGCCGGGTGGTGGGGGCCGGTTCGGCGCGAGGGGGCCGTCCGTCCGGCCGGAGGGTGGCCGGGGCCGGGCCGGGGCCGTCCGGTCAGAGGGCGGCCGGGGCCGGGGCGGCGGGGTCCGTGCCGGGGCCGGCGCCGCCGACGATCGGGGACAGGTAGCGGAGCATGACCTTCTTCAGCTCGGCGACGGCCGCGTCCCGGACGGGGCCCTCGGGGGCGGCGACGATCAGCGCGAGCCCGCCCTTGAAGACGGCGAAGGCCATGTCCGCGACCCGGTCCAGCTCCTCGGGCGACAGCGGGGGCACGGCCTGCGCCCTGATCGTCTCGCGGACCTGGGAGAGCAGCGAGGCGTGCAGCTCGTCGTGCTCCTCGGCGATCCGGCCGGGCACCTCGGAGCCGTGCATCAGGGCGAGGAAGGCGGGGTTGGCGCAGTTGAACTCGACCATCGGGTCGAGGACCGCGTCGATCAGCTCGGGCAGCGGCAGGGAGAGGTTCTCCGGGGTGAAGACCTGGCCGTGGGTCTCGCGCATCTGGTGGATGAGGCGCCCGCCCAGCTCGATGGCGATGGCCTCCTTGTTCGGGAAGTACTGGTAGAGCGTGCCCGGGGAGACCTTGGCCTCGCGGGCGATCGCGTTGGTGCTGGCGGCGGTGTAGCCGTTCGCGCAGAACACGTCGGCGGCGGCCTGGAGCAGCTGGGAGATGCGGCGTTCGCCGCGGGCCTGGCGGCGGCGCGGCCGCGGGTCCTCGGACATGTCTGTCCCCAGCCTTCCTCGATACGCGTTGACAAACACGAGAGGTCGCTCGCATTCTTGGATTGTGCGAGCGATCACTCGTATTTGCCAGTCTATGGCAATGGACGGCCCCCGCGACCTGCCGGGAAGCGAGAGCGGGGACCACGGTGAAGGGGACACCGCGTCATGTCCGAAGTCAAGAAGAAGACCCCCGAGCGGGGCGGCGGCTCCGGTCCGTCCGGTGGCGGCTCCAGAGCGTCCGGGCCTTCCGGCGGTGGGGGATGGACGCGGTTCGTGACCGCGCGGCCACGGCTCACCCTTCTCGTCGCCCTCGTCCTCACCGCCCTCGCGGTCCTCGCCGGCGACGGGGTCGCCGAGCGGATGGGCAGCGGCGGCTGGGAGGACCCGGCCGCCGAGTCCACCTACGCCACCGGGGCGCTGGAGCGGGAGTTCCCCGGCTCCCAGCCCAACCTGCTGCTCCTCGTCGACGCGGGGAAGGCTGGCGTCGACGACCCGGCCGCCGCCGCCGAGGCCCGCCGGCTCACCGCGCGGCTCGCCGCCGAGCCCGGCGTCGAGGGCGTCGGCTCCTACTGGGCCACCGGCTCGCCCGCCCTCCGCTCCGAGGACGGCACCCGGGCCCTCGTCGCCGCCCGCGTCACCGGCGACGAGAAGGCGGCGGGCGAGGTCCTCGACCGGATCGCCCCCTCCTACCGGGGCACCCACGGACCCGTCGAGGTCACCCTCGGCGGCGGTCTCGCCGTCCGCCACGAGATGCAGACGATCATCCAGGAGGACCTGCTGCGGGCCGAGCTGATCGCCCTGCCCCTCACCCTGGTCCTGCTCGTCATGGTCTTCGGCAGCGCCGTCGCCGCCCTGCTGCCGCTCGGCGTCGGCATCGTCGCCATCCTCGGCACCAACGCCGTGCTCCGCGGCCTCACCGAGTTCACCGACGTCTCCGTCTTCGCGCAGAACCTCACCACCGCGCTCGGCCTCGGCCTCGCCATCGACTACGCGCTGTTCGTCGTCCGCCGCTACCGCGAAGAGCTCGCGGCCGGAGCCGAACCCTCCGCCGCCGTCCGCACCACCCTGCGCACCGCCGGCCGGACCGTGCTGTTCTCCGCGCTCACCGTCGCCGTCTCGCTCGCCGCCATGCTCGTCTTCCCGCAGTACTTCCTGCGCTCCTTCGCCTACGCGGGGATCGCCGTCGTCCTGCTCGCCGCGGCCGCCGCGCTCACCCTCCTGCCCGCCGCCCTCGTCCTCCTCGGCCACCGGGTGGACGCCCTCGACCTGCGCCGCCTCCTGCGCCGCACCCGCACCCCGGCGAAGGACACCGCCGGAGCCGGCTGGGCACGGGCCGCCGGCCTGGTCATGCGGCGCGCCCCGGTCTTCGCCGTCCTCACCACCGCGGGACTCGTCCTCCTCGGACTGCCCTTCCTCGGCGTCAACTTCGGCACCGCCGACGACCGCCAGCTGCCCACCACCGCCGCCTCCCGGACCGTCCAGGAGGAGCTGCGCCAGGACTTCCCCGGCGACCCCGGCGGCAGCCTCACCGTCCTCGCCCAGGGCTCCGCCACCCCCGCCCAGTACGCCGCCTACCGGGACCGGATCGCCGCCCTCGACGGCGTCGTCCGGGTCGACGGCCCCCTCGTCTCCGGCACCGGGGCCGCCGCCCACGCCGTCTACAGCGTGACCCCCGAGGGCCCCGCCGTCGGCGAGCGGGCCCAGCGGGCCGTCGCGGAACTCCGCTCCGCCGACGCCCCCTTCCGGACCTCCGTCACCGGCCAGGCCGCCGTCCTCGCCGACAGCAAGGACGCCATAGCCGACCGGCTGCCCTGGGCCGCGGGGATCATCGTCCTCGTCACCCTGCTCCTGGTCTTCCTGCTCACCGGCAGCGTCCTCATCCCCCTCCAGGCCGTCGTCCTCAACGCCCTCAGCCTCACCGCCATGTTCGGCGCCGTCGTCTGGGTCTTCCAGGACGGACACCTCTCCGGGCTCCTCGGCTTCACCGCCACCGGAGACATCGAGACCACCCTCCCGGTCCTCATGTTCTGCGTCGCCTTCGGCCTCTCCATGGACTACGGCGTCTTCCTGCTCTCCCGCATCAAGGAGGAGTACGACGCCACCGGCGACCACGAGGGCGCCGTCCGCTTCGGCCTCGCCCGCACCGGCGGCCTCATCACCGCGGCCGCCGTCATCCTCGCCGTCGTCATGGTCGCCATCGGCACCTCCCGGGTCACCAACACCAAGATGCTCGGCCTCGGCGTCGCCCTCGCCGTCGTCATGGACGCCATGGTGGTCCGCAGCCTCCTCGTCCCCTCGGTGATGCGCCTCACCGGCCGCCTCACCTGGTGGGCCCCCGCGCCCCTGCGCCGCTTCCACGACCGCTTCGGCGTCCGCGAGTCGGACGCCCCGGCCCCCGCCGCCCCCGGACCGAAGGGGACGGAGGCGCCGAAGGAGGCGGAGGAGATACCGGAGCCCGCCGGCACCCGGGGCTGAACGCGGCGCGGCGCCGCCCCCGGCCGGGACCAGGGGAGGCGCCGCACGCGGAGCGGGAGCGGGTCAGTCGCGGCGGGCCCGGTTCCCGGGGCGGCTCGCCACCCAGGCCCGGACCGTCTCCGCGTACCAGTACGGCTTGCCCGACTCGACGCGGTCCGGCGGCGGCAGCAGCCCGTGCTTCCGGTAGGAGCGGACCGTGTCCGGCTGGACCCGGATGTGCGCCGCGATGTCCTTGTACGACCAGAGGTTCCTGTCCGACATTGCCTGTGCCTCCCTCACGCCCCGTGCCGCGCAGCGGTGGCGGGGGTGCCGTTCGGGGGCGCTGCGGGCGATGGCGTCGGTGCTCACGAGCCTGTCCCGGCGAGCGGCCGCCGTCGGTGAGGGAGGAGGCCCTGTCGCGGGCCTGTGACGCAGAACCCGCGTAACGGAGACATCCGTGACGAACGAGGCGCCACCATGACGGAAGCGACACGCGGCCGCACCGGCGGGGTCCCGCGCGTCACAGCCCGCAGGAGCGCAGGTAGCCGCGGGTCCGCAGGGCGATCGGATAGGGGGCGTCCGGCGGGCACGGATACATGTCCTGCTCCACGATGGCGAACAGCTCCGCGTCCAGCGCCGCCGCCGCGGCCAGCACCGGCTCCAGCTCCGGCACCCCCGTCGGCGGCTCGCACATCACGCCCCGCGCCACCGCCGGACCGAAGGGCAGCCCCTCGGCCCGCACCCCGGCCAGCACCGCCGGGTCCACCTGCTTCAGATGGAGGTAGCCGATCCGCTCCCCGTACGTCTCGATCAGCTTGACGCTGTCCCCGCCCGCGTACGCGTAGTGCCCCGTGTCCAGACAGAGCGCCACCGCCTCCGGATCGGTCGCGTCCAGGAAGCGGGTCACGCTCTCCTCGTCGTCCAGGTGGGTGTCCGCGTGCGGATGCACCACGATCCGCAGCCCGTACCGCTCCCGCACCTCCCGCCCCAGCCGCTCGGTCAGCGTCGTCAGGTGCCGCCACCGCTCCGGCGACAGCACCCGGTCCTCCAGCACCTCGCCGGTCCGGTCGTCCCGCCAGAACGACGGGATCACCACCAGGTGCCGGGCGCCCATCGCCTGCGCCAGCGCCGCGTTCTCCGCGACGTGCGCCCAGGTCCGCTCCCACACGCCGGGCCCGTGGTGCAGCCCGGTGAAGACCGTGCCCGCCGAGACCCGCAGCCCGCGCCGGGCGGTCTCCTCCGCGAGCACCCCCGGATCGGTCGGCAGGTAGCCGTACGGACCCAGCTCGATCCACTCGTAGCCGGAGCCCGCCACCTCGTCCAGGAACCGCTGCCACGGCACCTGCCGGGGATCGTCCGGGAACCACACCCCCCAGGAGTCCGGGGCGGAACCGACCCGGATGCGGGACAACGACGGCGGCGTCGGCGGCTTCGTCATGCCAGCCACCTTGACCGGGCCCCGGAGCAGCGTCAAGACGCCGTCCCGGCCCGCCGGGGACCCGGCCGGGACCGGGCCGGGCGCGGACCCGGGGCGTCCGGCGGCCGGGGCGGCCGGAGCGGGCCCGGTCCGGCCGCCGGCCGAATGTCCGGACATATCGTTGACACGCCTCCCGGCGGACGGCTAGACCTGGGAACCGGACACCGGAGTCGAGAGGTGGCACGGGTGGAGTCGGAGCCGTACGACCTGATCACCATGGGCCGGCTCGGCGTCGATCTCTATCCGCTCCGCAGCGGGGTCGGGCTCGACCGGGTCGACACCTTCGGACGGTTCCTCGGCGGCTCCCCCGCCAACGTGGCCGTCGCCGCCGCCCGCCTCGGCCGCCGCACCGCCCTCGTCAGCCGCACCGGCGCCGACCCCTTCGGCACCTACCTCCGGCGCGAACTGGGCGCGTTCGGGGTGGACGCCCGCTGGGTCACCGAGGTCGCCGAGCACCCCACCCCCGTCACCTTCTGCGCCCTCTTCCCGCCCGACGACTTCCCCCTCACCTTCTACCGCCGCCCCAAGGCCCCCGACCTGGAGATCCACCCGCACGAACTGGACCTCGGCGCGATCCGCGCCGCCCGCGTCCTGTGGGCCACCGGCACCGGCCTCAGCGAGGAACCCAGCCGCACCGCCACCCTCACCGCCCTGCGGGCCCGCTCCGGCCGCCCGCACACCGTCCTCGACCTCGACTGGCGGCCCGCGTTCTGGCCCGATCCGGCCACCGCCCGCCCCCACTACACCGAGGCCCTGCGGCACGCCACCGTCGCCGTCGGCAACGCCGAGGAGTGCGAGGTCGCCACCGGCGAGAGCGATCCGGAGGCCGCCGCCCGCGCCCTCCTCACCCTCCTCGCCCCCACCGGAACCGGTCCCACCGGAACCGCCCCCACCGGAACCGGTCCCGGCGCCCCCGGTCTCCGGCTCGCCGTCGTCAAGCGCGGCCCGGACGGCGTCCTCGCCCTCGCCGCCGACGGCCGCCGCGCCCGGGTCGCCCCGCTGCCCGTCGACGTCGTCAACGGCCTCGGCGCGGGCGACGCGTTCGGCGGCGCCCTCGTCGACGGCCTCCTCTCCGGCCGCCCCCTCGACGAGGTCCTGCGCCGGGCCAACGCCGCCGGCGCGATCGTCGCAGGCCGCCTCGCCTGCGCGCCCGCCATGCCCGACCCCGCCGAGATCGGCCGCGCCCTCGCCACCGGCTCCGGCACCCTCCCCCCGGACCCCGGTCACCCCAACCACCTCAGTCACCCCGACCACACCGGTCACACCGACCACCCCGGCCGGTTCACCCACACCCCGCGTCCCGGCCTCCCCGGCGGGGGCGCGTGCCTCCCGAAGGACGGCAGTCCGTGACCGCTCCCCGCCGCCTCCACCTCCCCGCCGGAGCCGCCGCGCGCGGCCCGTACAGCGTGGACATCGAGCCCGTGCTCGCGGGTTGGGAGCACTCCGCGCTGCGTGTGATCGAACTGCCGCCGGGTGCGGAACACGCCTTCGACAGCGCGGATTCCGAATGGGTGGTGCTTCCCCTCGCCGGGGCCTGTACCGTGCGCCTCGACGGGGAGATTTTCGAACTCCACGGTCGCGCAAGCGTGTTCGCCGCCGGGTCCGACTTCGTCTACGTGCCCCGCGACGCCCACGCCCAGATCGCCTCCGGTGCGGGAGGCCGCTTCGCTTTGGCAGGAGCGAAGTGCGAGCGACGACTCCCCGCCCGCTACGGCCCCGCGCCGGAGGTCCCCGTGGAGACCCGGGGCAGCGGCAACCGCACCCGCACGGTGCGGAACTTCGCCGCCGCCGACGCCTTCCCCTGCGACCGGCTCATCGCCGTCGAGGTGATCACCCCCGGCGGCAACTGGTCCTCCTACCCGCCGCACAAGCACGACGAGGACCGCCCCGGCACCGAATCCGTGCTGGAGGAGATCTACTACTACGAGACCGAGGCCCCGCACGGCTACGGCTACCAGCGGATCTCGCCCTCCCGGCCCGGCGGCGCCGACCTCCTCGCCGAGGTCCGGCACGGCGACGCCGTCCTCGTCCCCGACGGCTGGCACGGCCCCTCGATCGCCCGGCCCGGCCACGCCCTCTACTACCTCAACGTCATGGCCGGTCCCGGACCCGAGCGGGCCTGGCGGATCAGCTTCCACCCCGACCACACGGAGGGATACGCGTGACCGTCCGGCTGACCACCGCCCAGGCCCTGGTGCGCTTCCTCGCCGCCCAGCACACCGAGCGGGACGGCGAGCGGCACCGGCTGATCGCCGCCACCTGGGGCATCTTCGGCCACGGCAACGTCGCCGGCATCGGCCAGGCCCTCGTCGAGGACCCCGGCCTCATGCCCTTCCACCAGGGGCGCAACGAGCAGGCCATGGTGCACGCCGCCGTCGGCCACGCCCGCGCCACCGGCCGGCTCTCCGCGCACGCCGTCACCACCTCCATCGGTCCCGGCGCCACCAACCTGGTCACCGGTGCCGCCCTCGCCACCGTCAACCACCTGCCGGTGCTCCTGCTCCCCGGCGACACCTTCGCCGCCCGCCCCGCCGACCCGGTCCTCCAGCAGCTCCAACTGCCCCACGCGGGCGACGTGTCGGTCAACGACTGCCTGCGGCCGGTGTCGCGCTACTTCGACCGGATCACCCGCCCCGAGGCGCTGATCCCCGCCGCCCTCGAAGCCGCCCGGGTCCTCACCGACCCCGCCGCCACCGGCGCCGTCACCCTCGCCCTCCCGCAGGACGTGCAGGCGGAGGCGTACGACTGGCCCGAGGAGTTCTTCGCCGAACGGACCTGGCGGATCCGCCGGTCCCGCCCCGACGCCGGCGAACTCGCCGCCGCCGCCCGGGCCCTGGCGCGGGCCGAGCGGCCGCTGGTCGTCGCGGGCGGCGGCGTCCGGCACAGCGCCGCCGAGGACGCCCTGCGCGCCTTCGCCGAGCGGGCCGGGCTGCCGGTCGCGAGCACCCAGGCCGGCAAGGGGGCGCTGCCGTACGACCACCCCTGCGACGTCGGCGGCATCGGCCACACCGGCACCGCCCCCGCCAACGCCCTGGCCCGCGCCGCCGACCTGGTCATCGGCGTCGGCACCCGCTTCACCGACTTCACCACCGCCTCCGGCACCCTCTTCCGCCCCGGCGCCCGCTTCCTCAACCTCAACGTCACCGGCTTCGACGCCCACAAGCAGGCCGCCGCCCTCCCGCTCGTCGCCGACGCCCGCGAAGGACTCGCCGCCCTCACCGACGCCCTCGACGGGCTCGGCGCCCCGCCCCGCCCGGTCACCGCCTGGGCCGCCGGGAAGGCCGCCTGGGAGCGCCGGGTCGACGCCGCCTACGCCGCCCCCGACGACACCGCACGCCCCACCCAGACCCAGGTCCTCGGCGCACTCGACGCCCTGGTGGACGACCGCGACGTCCTGATCAACGCGGCCGGCTCGCTCCCCGGCGACCTCCACCGGCTGTGGCGGACCCGCGCCCCGGGCCAGTACCACGTCGAGTACGGCTACTCCTGCATGGGCTACGAGATCCCGGCCGCCGTCGGCGTCCTCCTCGCCGACCCCTCCCGGCCGGTCTGGGCGCTCGTCGGGGACGGGACGTACCTGATGAATCCCACCGAGATCGTCACCGCCGTCCAGGAGCGGCTGCCGCTGCGCCTGGTCGTCCTCCAGAACCACGGGTACGCCTCCATCGGCGGCCTCTCCGAGACCGTCGGCGCCGAGCGGTACGGCACCGACTACCGCTTCCGGGACGCCTCGGGAGGCTTCACCGGCCCCCCGCTCCCCGTGGACCTCGCGGCCAACGCGGCGTCCCTCGGGATGCGGGTGCTGCGCCCCCGCACCATCCGTGACCTGCGAGAAGCCCTCGCGGACGCGCGCGGCGCCACGGATCCCACATGTGTCTACGTCGAGACCGAAACGGCAGACAGTGTGTCGGGCGCGCCCCCGGCGCAGGCGTGGTGGGATGTGCCCGTGGCCGAGACCTCGACCCGCCCGTCGGCGGTCAAGGCACGCGAGGAGTACGACCGGCACGTCACCGTCCGACGCCGCCACCTCTGAAGGCCCTGAAGGAGTAACTCGTCATGACGAAGCGCGTCCACCACTGGATCGGCGGCAAGACCGCCGAGGGCACGTCGGGCAACTGGGGCCCGGTCACCGACCCCGCCACCGGCGCCGTCACCACCGAGGTCGCCCTCGCCTCCGTCGAGGAGGTGGACGCCGCCGTCGCCGCCGCCAAGGGCGCCTTCGCCACCTGGGGCACCTCCTCGCTGGCCCAGCGCACCACGATCCTCTTCAAGTTCCGCGCGCTGCTCGACGCCAACCGCGACGCGATCGCCGAGCTGATCGTCGCCGAGCACGGCAAGGTCCACTCCGACGCGCTCGGCGAGGTCGCCCGCGGCCTGGAGATCGTCGACCTGGCCTGCGGCATCACCACCCAGCTCAAGGGCGAGCTGTCCACCCAGGTCTCCAACCGCGTGGACGTGGCGTCCATCCGCCAGCCGATCGGCGTCGTCGCGGGCATCACGCCCTTCAACTTCCCGGCCATGGTGCCGATGTGGATGTTCCCGATCGCCATCGCGACCGGCAACACCTTCGTCCTCAAGCCGAGCGAGAAGGACCCGTCGGCCTCCCTGAAGATCGCCGAGCTGCTCGCCGAGGCCGGTCTGCCGGACGGCGTGTTCAACGTCCTGCACGGCGACAAGGTCGCCGTGGACCGCCTGCTGGAGCACCCGGACGTCTCCGCGGTCTCCTTCGTCGGCTCCACCCCGATCGCCCGGCACATCCACACCACCGCCGCCGCGAACGGCAAGCGCGTGCAGGCCCTCGGCGGCGCCAAGAACCACATGCTGGTCCTCCCGGACGCCGACCTGGACGCCGCCGCCGACGCCGCCGTCTCCGCCGCGTACGGCTCCGCCGGCGAGCGCTGCATGGCCATCTCCGCGGTCGTGGCCGTCGGTTCGATCGGCGACGAGCTCGTCGAGAAGATCCGCGAGCGCGCCGAGAAGATCAAGATCGGCCCCGGCAACGACCCGGCCTCCGAGATGGGCCCGCTCATCACGGCCGTCCACCGCGACAAGGTCGCCTCCTACGTGCACGGCGCCGAGGCCGAGGGCTGCCAGGTCGTCCTGGACGGCACCGGCTACACGGTCGAGGGGTACGAGGACGGCCACTGGATCGGCCTCTCCCTCCTGGACCACGTGCCGACCACGGCCGCCGCGTACCAGGACGAGATCTTCGGCCCGGTGCTCTGCGTGCTGCGCGCCGAGACCTACGAGGAGGGCCTCGCCCTCATCAACGCCTCGAAGTTCGGCAACGGCACCGCGATCTTCACCCGCGACGGCGGCGCCGCCCGCCGCTTCCAGCTGGAGGTCGAGGCCGGCATGGTCGGCGTCAACGTGCCGATCCCGGTGCCGGTGGGCTACCACTCCTTCGGTGGCTGGAAGGACTCGCTCTTCGGCGACCACCACATCTACGGCAACGACGGCGTGCACTTCTACACCCGCGGCAAGGTCGTCACCACCCGCTGGCCCGACCCGGCCGACGCGCCCTCCGGCGTGGACCTGGGCTTCCCGCGCAACCACTGACCGCGGACCGGAGACCGGCCCCCGGGGTGCGTGCCGCCGCACCCCGGGGGCCGGTGCCGTGCCGCACCCAGGCTGCCTACTTGGCATGTTCCATACAAGACGGTGCCCGGCCGTTCCCGCGCGGACCGCGCCCGGGAGAGCCCGCCGCACCGCGCGCGTACCGCGTCCGCCGTACACGCCGAAGGCCGCGTACGACTCCAGGAGGCCGCCGGATCAGCCCCGGGCCGCCCCTCGCGCACAGACGGGCCGCCTAGGCTCGGTGCCATGCGACTCCGAATTCCCCGGTGGGCCGCCGTCACCGCCGCTCTCGCCGTCCTCGCGGGCGCCGGCACCTGGACCGCCGCCGCCCTGGACGACCCCCCGCCCGTCCAGCGCGAGGACCGGGCCCTCGACCTCGACGGGGTACGGATCGACACCTCGTACTTCACCGCCGAGGGCACCGGCCGCCGCCCCGCCGTCCTCCTCGCCCACGGCTTCGGCGGCTCCAAGGACGACGTCCGCCCCCAGGCCGAACGGCTCGCCCGCGACGGCTACGCCGTCCTCACCTGGTCCGCCCGCGGCTTCGGCGCCTCCGGCGGACAGATCGGCCTCAACGACCCCGCGCACGAGGTCAAGGACGTCCGGAAGCTGATCGACTGGCTCGCCGCCCGCCCCGAGGTCCTCCTCGACAAGGCCGGCGACCCCCGCGTCGGCGTCACCGGCGCCTCCTACGGCGGCGCGATCTCCCTGCTCGCTGCCGGGAACGACCCCCGCGTCGACGCCATCGCCCCGCAGATCACCTACTGGAACCTCGCCGACGCCCTCCTCCCCGACGGCGTCTACAAGAAGCTCTGGGCCGGGATCCTCTTCTCCATGGGCACCGACGCCCGCACCGAGGGCGACGCCTGCGGACGCTTCGCCCCCGAACTCTGCGCCCTGCGGGAACGCGTCGCCACCGCCGCCCGCCCGGCCCCCGCCGACCGCGCCCTCCTGGAGGCCCGCAGCCCCTCCGCCGTCGGCGACCGCGTCAAGGTCCCCACCCTGATCGTCCAGGGCCAGAACGACTCCCTCTTCACCCTCGGCCAGGCCGACGCCATGGCCCGCGCCCTCACCGCCAACGGCGCCCCCGTCGCCGTCGACTGGACCGTCGGCGGCCACGACGGCGGCGACCGCGAGACCGGCCGCGTCGAGGCCCGGATCGGCACCTGGTTCGACCGCTGGCTCAAGAAGGACGCCTCCGCCGACACCGGCCCCGCCTTCCGCGTCAGCCGTACCGGCGGCGTCGACTCCACCGACGGCCGCGCCACCCTCCGCGCCGCCACCGCCGACCGCTACCCCGGCCTCACCGACGGCGCCCGCGACCTCGCCCTCACCGGCCGGCCCCAGCGCTTCACCAACCCGCCCGGCGCCGCCCCGCCCGCCGTCTCCGCCGTCCCCGGCCTCGGCGGCGGCCTCGCCGGACTCTCCTCCTCCCTCGGCGTCGGCCTCGCCCTCGACTTCCCCGGCCAGCACGCCCGCTTCGACACGGAGCCGCTCCCCGCGCCGCTGCGGATCACCGGCACCCCGACCGTCCGGGTCAGGGTCGCCTCCACCGCCCCCGACGGCTCCGCCGTCCTCTTCGCCAAGGTGTACGACGTCGGCCCCGACGGCCGACAGGTGCTGCCCGCCCAGCTCGTCGCCCCGGTCCGGGTCGAGGACGCCGGGAAGGGCCGCCCGGTCACCCTCACCCTGCCCGCGATCGACCACGAGGTGGAGGCCGGCCACCGGCTCCGGCTCGTGCTGTCCGCCACCGACCTCGGCTACGCCTCCCCGACCGCCACGGCCGGCTACACCGTCACCGCCGAGGGCCCCCTCGCGGTGCCCACGGCCCCCGCCGTCACCACCCGGGCCGCCGGCCTGCCCCGCTGGGTCTGGCTCCTGCCGCTGCTCGCCCTCGCGGCCGCCGCCGCCCTCCTCCTGACCGCCCGCCGCCGCACCGCCACCCCGCCGCCGGACCCCGCGCTCACCGCCGTCCCCCTCCAGATCACCGGCCTCTCCAAGAAGTACCGGGGCGGCGAGCGGTACTCCGTCCGCGACCTCTCCTTCCGCGTCGAACAGGGCCAGGTCCTCGGCCTCCTCGGCCCCAACGGCGCCGGGAAGACCACCACCCTGCGCATGCTCATGGGTCTGATCACCCCCGACGAGGGCGAGATCAGGGTCTTCGGCCAGGCGATCCGGCCCGGCGCCCCCGTCCTCTCCCGCGTCGGCTCCTTCGTCGAGGGCGCGGGCTTCCTGCCGCACCTCACCGGCCGGGAGAACCTGGAGCTGTACTGGAAGGCCACCGGCCGCCCCGCCGGGGACGCCCACCTCGACGAGGCCCTGCGCATCGCCAACCTCGGCGGCGCCCTCCAACGCGCCGTCCGCACCTACTCGCAGGGCATGCGGCAGCGCCTCGCCCTCGCCCAGGCCATGCTCGGCCTGCCCGACCTCCTCATCCTCGACGAACCCACCAACGGCCTCGACCCGCCGCAGATCCGCGAGATGCGGGAGGTGATGATCCGGTACGCGGCGGGCGGCCGCACCGTGATCGTCTCCAGCCACCTCCTCGCGGAGGTCGAGCAGTCCTGCACCCACCTCGTCGTCATGGACCGGGGCCGGCTCGTCCAGGCCGGACCGGTCGAGGAGATCACCGGCTCCGGCGACACCCTGCTCGTCACCCTCGCCGCCCCGGTCCCCGACGCGCTCGTCGAGAAGGTCGCCGCCCTGCCCGGCGTCGACTCCGCCGTCCGCGCCGACGACGCCCTCCTCGTCCGCCTCGCCACCGCCGACACCGCTGCCGACACCGCCGCCGGAACCACCGCCCTCATCGGCGAACTCGTCCGCCTGGACGTGCCGCTGACCGGGGTCGGACCGCACCGGCGCCTGGAGGACGCGTTCCTGACCCTGATCGGAGGATCCGCATGACCGCGACGGCCCCCGGCCCCGAGACCCCCGCCCCCGAGGCCACCGCTCCCCGGGCGCTCGCCCACGGCTACCGCCCCGGGCGCACCCTGCCGCTGCGCGTCGAGGCCCTGCGCCAGTGGAAGCGCCGCCGCACCCTGGTGATGGCCGGTGTCCTCGCCGCCCTGCCCTTCGTCCTCATCGTCGCCTTCGCCATCGGCGGCCCCGAGGGCGAGGACCGGGGCGGCCGGGTCAGCTTCATCGACACGGCCACCGCCTCCGGCGCCAACTTCGCCGCGACCTGCCTCTTCGTCTCGGCCGGCTTCCTCCTCGTCATCCCCGTCGCCCTCTTCTGCGGCGACACCGTCGCCTCCGAGGCCGGATGGTCCTCGCTCCGCTACCTCCTGGCCGCCCCGGTCCCGCGCGGCCGGCTGCTCACCGCCAAGCTGACGGTCGCCCTCGGCTACAGCACCGCGGCCCTCTTCCTCCTCCCGCTCCTCGCCCTCGCCGCCGGCACCGCCGTCTACGGCTGGGGCCCGCTCCGGCTCCCCACCGGCGGCACCCTCCCGGCGGGCGACGCGGTCCTCCGGCTGCTGATCGCCACCGCCTTCATCCTGGTCTCCCAACTGGTCACCGCGGGCCTGGCCTTCTGGCTCTCCACCCGCACCGACGCCCCGCTCGGCGCGGTCGGCGGAGCCGTCGGCCTGACCATCGTCGGCAACGTCCTGGACGCGGTCACCGCCCTCGGCGACTGGCGCGACTTCCTGCCCGCGCACTGGCAGTTCGCCTGGATCGACGCCCTCCAGCCCCGTCTCGAATGGGGCGGCATGATCCAGGGGGCGTCGGTCTCCGTCACCTACGCCCTGGTCCTCTTCGCCCTCGCCTTCCGCGGCTTCGCCCGCAAGGACATCGTGTCCTGAGCCCACCCGGCCCGGCCGGGCGTCCACCGTCCGCGCCCCCGCGACGACCCCCGCGATCAGGCCCCTCCGACCGGGCCCCTGCGGCCGACCCCCTGGAACCGTCCCTACAACCACCCCCTCCGAGCCGCTTCCGCGCCCGCGCGGAAGCGGCTCGACGTCCCCAGCGCGGCCAGCAGTTCACCCACCCGGCGGCTGTACGTCCGCGCCGACATGCCGAGCCGGGCCGCCGCCGCCTCGTCCGTCAGCCCCGACACCAGCGCCTCCAGGACCGGCCGCAACTGCTCCGGAGGCCCGCCCGGAGCCCTCGGCGGCGGCACCCGGCCCGGCTCCTCCGCCGCCGCCCAGCAGACGTGGTGCGCCCGCACCAGGGCCTGCACCACCACCGGGTCCCTGATCAACAGCAGCCCGTTGTACAGCAGTTCCAGATCGAGCGGGACCGCCGCCACCGTCCGGTCCACCACGATCAGCTTGAACGGGATCTCGTCGGCGAGCCGCGCCCGACCCGGTAACCGCGGCCCGGCCTCCAGGCGCGGCAGCGCGTGCCGGGGCACGATCCGCCGCACCTCCCCGGCCCGCTCGGCCGCCGCGCGCATGCACGCTCCCGCCAGGCGCAGGAACGGCTCGGGGATCGCGCGGTCCGCCGAGGCCACCGGATCGTCGAAGGTCAGCAGCTCGTGCCGGGCCGAGGCCGCCAGTCCGGCGAGCGCCGCGCTGATGCGCCGCGCGCCCCGGACCGGGCGCCCCGCCGGCCGCTGTCCCTCGATCACGGCCCGGTTCATCGCCGAACGGGCGAGCACCACGGAGCCCGCGCTCTCTGCCACCGCTGACCACCCCCGCCGTTCGATGTCCACTCCATGTACGCATGTGACTGCGCACGGTGACAAGTCCTGTGGACAAACCTGGCGACTCCATGCCAACCGTTCCCGTTCTGCTCCCTTTTTGCTCCCGACCCGTTTCCCTCCGGTCGTCGGTGCCGTCGCCGTTGCCACATCGAGATCCATCCGCAACTCCTTCGCGCGCTCCGATCCGGCCCCTCCTTCGTCACAGTCCCAAGGAGCCGCGCGCCGGTCGCGCCGGCACACACCTCATGGAGGAACGGGGAGTTGAGCGTGAACCGACCCGACAGGAGTACCGTCCGGCCCGCCGCCGTGCTCGCGGCCGCCCTCGCCGCCGGGCTCGCCCTCGCCGGCTGCGGCGCGAACGGCGACCGGAGCACGTCGTCGAGCGACCACCGCCGCCCCGCGCCGGCCGCCCCCGACGGGGGCCGTACCGCCGCACCCGCCCCGTCCGGCGCGGCGACGCCCGACGGCCCCGAGGGCGAGCGGCGGGCGCCCTCCCGCGCCCCCGACTACCTCTCCACCTTCGCCCTCGACGTCGACACCGCCTCGTACGGCTACGCCCGCCGGTCCCTCGCCGACGGGCGGCTGCCCGACCCGGCCACCGTCCGGCCCGAGGAGTTCGTCAACAGCTTCCGCCCCGACTACCCGCGCCCCGCCGACGACGGCTTCAGCGTGACCGTCGACGGCGCCCGCACCGGCGCCGACGGCTGGTCCGTGGTCCGGGTCGGCCTCGCCACCCGGGCCGCCGACCGCGCGTCCGAGCGGCCGCCCGCCGCCCTCACCTTCGTCGTCGACGTCTCCGGCTCGATGGGCGAGCCGGGCCGCCTCGACCTCGTCCGGCACTCCCTGCGGCTCGCCGCCGACCAGCTGCGCGACGACGACTCGGTCGGCCTCGTCGCCTTCAGCGACGGGGCCGAGACCGTCCTGCCGATGACCCGGCTCGGCGGCGCCCGCGACCGGGTCCGCGAGGCCGTCGACTCCCTGGAGGTCCGCGCCTCCACCAACCTGGAGGCCGGCCTGACCACCGGCTACGACGTCGCCGCCGAGGGGCACCGGAAGGGCGCCACCAACCGCGTCGTCCTGCTCTCCGACGCCCTCGCCAACACCGGCGAGACCGCCGCCGACGCCCTCCTCGGCCGCATCGACGCGCAGCGCCGGGAGCACGGCATCACCCTCTTCGGGGTGGGCGTCGGCAGCGAGTACGGCGACGAGCTGATGGAGCGGCTCGCCGACCGGGGCGACGGCCAGACCGTCTACGTCTCCACCCGCGACCAGGCCCGCAAGGTCTTCGTCGACCAGCTCCCCGCCCACGTCCAGCTGCGCGCCCGGGACGCCAAGGCGCAGGTCGCCTTCGACCGGAAGACCGTGGAGCGCTTCCGGCTCGTCGGGTACGAGAACCGGGCGGTCGCCGACGAGGACTTCCGCGACGACCGGGTGGACGGCGGCGAGATCGGGGCCGGGCACACCGTCACCGCGCTGTACGCGGTGAAGACCCGGCCGGGCGCCACCGGGCCGGTCGCCACCGCCACCGTCCGCTGGCTCGACCCCGCCACCCGCGCCCCGCGCGAGCGCTCCGGCGCGATCGGGTCCGGCGCGCTGGGCGCCCGGCTCTGGGAGGGCGGCCACGACAGCCTCCAGCTCTCGGCGATCTCCGCCTACTTCGCGGAGGAGCTGCGCGGCGGCGCGCTGCCGGGGTCGCCGGGCCTCGCCGCGCTCGCCGGGTACGCCGACGGCATCCGGGCCCGGTCCGGCTCCTCGGTGGTGGGGGAGCTGGCCGAGGCGGTGCGGCAGGCGGACCGGCTGGCCGTCCGACGCCCGTCGCCGGAAGGGGAGTTCGGCTCCGCCGACCCGTACGCCTGACCCTTTCGGGGCCGGTGCGCGCGCCCGCGCGCACCGGCCCCGAAAGGAACGGACGGCTCCGCCGGAGGGGCGGCATCATGGCCCCCATGGCCACCCTGCTGCTCGCCCTCGCCGTCGGAAGCACCGGCCTCTACGCCGGCTTCCTCCTGATCTTCCTCACCGGGATCATGCCCGCCCTGGGCCGCCTCCCCGACGCCGCGTTCGTCACCGCGATGCGCCGGATCAACGAGGCGGTGCCCAGGGCGGTCTTCATGACCGTCTTCACCGCCTCGGCGGTCCTGCCGCTCCTCGCCTACCTCGTGCCGGTGGCGGGCCGGACCGGCACGCAGCGCTGGCTCGTCCTCGCGGGCTTCGTCTGCGCGGTCCTCAACCACCTGGTCACCGTCGTCGGCAACGTGCCCCTCAACACGGCGCTCGCCGCCGCCGAGGGCGCCGACGAGGACCCGGCCGCGACCCGCGCCGCCTTCGAGGGCCGCTGGAACGCCCACCACCGGACGCGTACGGCCCTGATCCTCGTCTCCTTCGGCCTGCTCACCGCGGCCGCCGTCGGCTGACCCCGCCCGCCGGCCGGTGGCGGAGAACGTACCGCGCGGTTCGCTTCGTCCGCAGGATGGCGCGATCTCGTCGAAGATCACCGCCGCCGCATCCGCAGCGACCCTTCAAAACCAAACTACCTAGTCCGAAACATGCCGCTCGCACGCATCGCCTTCCGGCCTCTGGCGAAAAACTTTCGCCTTGGTATCGGGTCAAAAGGGGTGAAGCACCCTGATTTCAGGGTCCTGGATTTCATACCTTCCGGTTTCTTATTGACATGACTACGGGGGTTTTTTTAATCAACGAGGATCATCCGCGTGCGCAGACACCGAGGGGGCATAGTGGACATCCACGTCCTGGGGGGACTGTCGGTCCGCGAGAACGGCGTCTCGATCACTCCGACCGCCGCCGCGCCACGCCAGGTGCTCGCCCTGCTCACCGCCTTCGCCGGCCAGGTCGTGCCCGTCACCGTCCTCACCGAGGAGCTGTGGCCGTCCGGCGCCCCCCGCGGCGCGCGCACCGAACTCGCGGCCCACGTGGCGGAGCTGCGCGCCCTCCTGGCCCGCGCCCTCGCCCCGGCCGACGGCGACCCCGCCCCCGGCGGCTGGACCGAGGCCCGCACCGCCGACGCGGTCCTCGTCTCGCTGCCCGGCGGCTACCGCCTGGACGCCGGCGTCGGCGGCGTCCACGACATCGGCCGCTTCCAGCGGGCCGCCGGAGCCGGCTACCGCGCCATGGACGCCGGCGACCTGAACCGCGCCTCGCTCCGCCTCGGCGAGGCCCTCGCCCTCTGGCGCGGCGAGCCGTACGCGGGCGTGGCCGCGGGCCCCCGCCTCCGCCGCGAGATCGAGCGCCTGGAGACGGCCCGGCTCAGCGTCCTCGACCAGTGGGTCGAGGCCCAGCTCGGCCTCGGCCGGCACGAGGAGATCCTCTCCGAACTGCCCGGCCTCGCCGCCCGCTACGCCACCAACGAGCCCCTCCAGGCCCACCTCATGGTCGCCCTGCTGCGCTGCGGCCGCCACGAGGAGGCCCTCGCCGTCTACGAGCGGCTGCGCACCGTCCTCCACCGCGAGACCGGCATGGAGCCCTGCGCCCGCCTCCGTCGCCTCCACCACTCCGTCCTCGCCGTGCGGCACACGCGCGTGGCCGCCGGACACTCCGCCCGCGCCCTCGGCCGCGGCACCCCCGGCGGCAGCGTCTTCGCCCACGACGCCGGACCCGTGCCCGCCCACGGGGAAGGCGCGCCGACCGTCACCTGGTACGCCCCCGCCCTCCCGCGCGTCCCCGCCCCGCACCCGCCCGCGCGCACCGAGACCGCGAAGGCGGCGGTGGCCGTGGCGGTCTGACGGGCCGTCGCCTCCGAACCGGGGCAAAGCCGGGCCGGGGGAATGAAGTGCCGCACGTCACCGTTGACCCGCTCCCGGGACCGAATTAGTTTCGGCCGTCAGGACGGGTTTCCTCCGAGGTGCCCGATTTGGATCGACTACGGGGGTTGGGGCCATGGGCACGCACGGCGCGGACGGGGGCGCGGGCGCCGACGCGCTGCTCACGGTCCTGGAACTGCTCGCCGGACAGGGCCCGGCCGGACAGTTCGACACCCTCCTCGACGAGGCCCGGGTCGCCGGACTCGACGAGGAGGGCACCGGCCGGCTGGAGCGGGCCGTCGCCCTCGCCCGCTCCCTCCACGACGAGCGCGCCACCGACCGGGCCCGCGCCGCCCGCAGCGGCGCCTCCCTCGCCGTCCTCACCGACACCGCCCGCGACCTGACGCTCAGCTACGACCTGGACGGCCTCCTGCGGATCGTCACCCGCCGCGCCCGCCGCCTCCTCGGCCTCGACATGGCCTACGTGACCCTGCGCGGCCCCCAGGGCGCCTGCTACATCCGGGTCACCGAGGGCTCCCGCACCGGCGGCGACACCGGCGCCCCCACCGGACCCGGCCTCGCCGCCGGCCTCCGGATCGGCGCCGGGAACTGCCTCGGCGGCATCGTCCAGCGCACCGGCGAACCCATCTGGACCCCCGATTACCCGGCCGACGAGCGCTTCACCAGCGGCGAGGCCCCCGACCCGGCCGCCGCCCTCGACGACGCCGAGGTCGTCGACCCCGGCGACGAGGCGGTCCGCGCCGAGGGCCTGCGCGCCATCCTGGCCGTACCGCTGCGCAGCGGCGACTCCGTCATCGGCGCCCTCTTCGGCGCCGACCGCCGGGTCCGCGAGCACACCCCGCAGGAGATCGCCCTTCTCGGTGCCCTCGCCGACCTGGCCGCCCTCGCCGTCGAGAAGGCCGGCCTCCTCGACCGCACCCGCGCCGAACTCCTCGAACTCGAACGGGACAGCGCCCGCGTCCGCACCAGCCTCACCCGGATGCGGCACGTCAGCGAGGCCCACGGCCGCATCATGAACCTGGTCCTCGCGGGCGGCGACCTCCCGCACGTCGCCCAGGCCGCCGGGGACGCCCTCGACGCCACCGTCATGATCCGCGACCCCGGCGGCCGCCGCCTCGCCGCCAGCGGCGACTTCCCCGGCCTCGACGAGGAGGCCGTCGCCAAGGCGTCCCTCGACGCCCACGCCCGCCGCCGCCCCGTCCTCGCCGCCGACGCCGTCTGGGTCGCCCCCGTCATCGCCGGCTCCGAGGACCTCGGCGGCCTCGTCGTCCGCGCCGAGGGCGGCCTCACCGACGAGGACGGGCGGCTCCTCGAACTCGTCGCCCAGTCCGTCGCCCTGCTCCTGCTCATGCAGCGCTCCACCGCCGTCGCCGAGGGGCCCGTCCGCGACGAACTCCTCGACGACCTGATCGCCGACCCGCCGCACGCCCCCCAGCAGATCGCCCGCCGGGCCCGCCGCCTCGGCGTGGACCTGCGCCGGCCGCACGTCCTGGTGGTCGCCCGCCCCGAGGGCGGCGAGCAGGGCCGGGCCGTCGTCTGGGCCTCCTCGTACGCCTACCGGCTCTCCGGGCTCAAGACCGTGCAGGGCGGCTGCATCGTGCTGCTGCTCCCCGGGGTGGACGCCTCCGCCGCGGCCTCCGCCGTCTCCGAGGAGCTCACCCCGCTCCTGGGCCACCCCGTCTCGGTCTCCGCCGCCGGCCCCGGCGCGGGCCCCGACGCCGTCGGCGCGCTCCACGCGGAGGCGCTGCGCTGCCTCGACGCGATGAGCGCCCTCGGCGGTACGGGCTCCGCCGCCGCCGTCGCCGACCTCGGCTTCCTCGGCATGCTGCTCTCCGACGACCACGACGTCGACGGCTTCGTGGAGAACGCGATCGGACCGGTCCTCGACTACGACGCCGAGCGCCTCACCGACCTCACCCGCACCCTGGAGGCGTACTTCGCCTCCGGCGCCAGCCCCACCAACGCGGCCGAGGCCCTCCACGTCCACCCGAACACGGTCTCCCGCCGCCTGGAGCGCATCGGCGAACTCCTCGGCCCCGAATGGCAGCGGCCCGGCCAGGTCCTGGAGGTCCAGCTCGCCCTGCGGCTCCAGCGCACCCGCGAGGTCCTGGCCCGCCGCCGCGCCGCCACCGTCCCCTCCCGCCCCGCCGCGGGCCCCGCCGACTGACCGGAACCCGCCCGCACGCGCGTGCATGCGAAGAAGCGAGAGCCGTACGCGCGCGTGCACACGAAGAACGAGAGCCGCACGCGCGCGTGAAACCGCGAAACGCGGAGCCGTACGCGCGCACGCGAAGGCAGGGGCCGCGCGCGCACGCGTGAGAACCGCATGCGCGTGAGAACGAAGTCCCCGCGCGTGCCCGCGTACGCGGAAGCGCCCGTCCGCGCGGGTGCGCGGCGGGCGCCTCCGTGCCGTCCGTCGTCAGCCGGCCGCGCGCCGCGCGCCGTGCCCCGTCCCGTACGCCGCCCCGAGCACCGTCGCCGTGTGCGCGGCCGAGGCCAGCGTGATGTGCCGGTGCCAGCCCCGGTACGAGCGGCCCACGAAGTCCCGCAGGCCCGCGCCCTCGCCGATCGCGGCGAAGTCCCGGTCCACCCGCTGCGCCAGCTTGGTCAGCCGCAGCAGCGAGCCGACCGTCGCCTGCGTCAGGTCGCTGATCCACACCCGGGCCGGGCCCCGGCGCGGGTCGTCCCACTCGCCCAGCAGCATCAGCGGGCGCATCCGCTCACCGCCCGGCGAGGGCAGCGCCACCCGCACGGCGGTGGCCAGCGAGGTCCGCGAGGTCCGCGCCCCGCCGACCGTGTCCACCCAGCTCACCGGCCTGCGCAGTCCCTTCAGGGACTCCAGTATCTGCGCCGCGGGCAGCGGGCCCGCGCCGAAGCCGGGCAGCGAGCGGTCCGCGATCGCCAGCCGGGAGCCGGCCCCGATCCGGGCCACCACCGGCACCCCGGCGGCGGCGAGCCGGGCCAGCGCCGACCGGCCCGCGCCGCCGCGGATGTCGAGGAGGACCGGCTTGCGGGTGACGTCGGTCCAGCGGGCGGTGTCGAGGGCCGCGGCGACCGCGCACTCCTCCAGCGTCTCCTCGCCGGCCTCGTCGGGGACCTCCGCGCGGTCGCGCCGGGTGCGGTCCTTCACCCACGGGTCCGGCAGGAACAGCCGCCAGTTCACCGGCGCGCTCAGCTCCTCGCCCGCGAACCACACGCCGAACGCCTGCTGGCCCTGGAAGACCTGCCCGCGCTCCGGGTCGAACCGCCGGTCCACGCCCACCGAGTGCTCGCCGGCCTTCGGGATCGGCATCGGCCGCACCACCCACGCCTGCGGGTGCCCGCCGCGCTCCAGGAATCGCCCCAGCGAGGCCCGCATCGGCTGCCAGTCCCAGGTGGAGCTGGAGATGAAGTGGTGCAGGCTCTGCTCGGCGGCCGGGCCGCCGATCTGCGCGGCGATGTTCCGGATCGACTTCCGGCCCTGCGCGGTCAGCAGCCCGTGCAGGTACTGCTCGGCCTTCAGCCGCTGGTCGCGGCGGGCGAAGCCGGAGAAGAGGGCGGAGGTCAGCTCGGTGTAGAGGTCCTCGCCGGGACGGGGCGCGGCGGCCCGGGGCACGGCGCGGACCCGGGGCCGCGGCACGATCGGCGAACCGGCCACGGCGGCCGTCCCGCGCTTGATGGCGACGGATGTACTCACGACACTCCTGCCCGTCCTGTCCGAAGGAAGCGCAGCTGCCTCCCGCTGCCCCTCCACCGTCGCCCGTCGGCCCCCCTCCCGACGAGGTGGACCCGGCACCCGAATCGGCCTCCGGATGGTGGCCGGACCACCTCCCCGCCCCTGACCTGCGCCGCATCCCCGTCCGTACGGGCCTTCCCCGGGTCCGAAAACGGCCCTCCGGCCCTCCGGGAGGGGCCCGGAACCCCCCTTCGGCACCCCCGGTGGTGGTCCGGCCACCTCCCCCCGGCGCGCCCGCCGGTGACCGGGCCACCCCGCCCCGCCGCCCCGGGCGCCGGCCGGGCCACCCCTGCGAAGGGCCCGCGAAGTGGCCGGTACCCGCCGCCTGGTGAAAGGTTTCAGCCAGCCCTCGGGCACCCCGAGGGGGTAACTGACAGACTCGGCGGACCGTCTTTGACCCGTCGCGCTCCGTCGCCGGACCATCGCTGAGCGAGGCGGCACGGGCCGGGCCCGGTTAATGCCCCAGGCCGGAACCGCGCCTGTGCTCCTCGCCCCGGGGCCCGTCCGCCCCGGGCGCCGTACGTCCCGCCGTTCCCCCGTAACCTGGGGAGCATGGGAATGCGGGACCAACTGCCGGTCGTCGCGGTGGTCGCCGCCGGAGGCGTGCTCGGCGCGTCCGCGCGCTACGCGGCGACCCTCGCCTGGCCCACCGCGCCCGGCACCTTCCCCTGGACGGTCTTCGCCGTCAACGCGACCGGCTGCGCCCTGCTCGGGCTGATCATGGTCCTCGCCACGGAGGCCCCGGCCGCCCCGCACCCGCTCCTGCGGCCGTTCCTCGGGACCGGCTTCTGCGGCGGCTTCACCACCTTCTCGACGTACGCGCTCGACACCCGGCGCCTGTTCGGCGCGGGCAGCGCCGTCGAGGGCGTCCTCTACCTGGGCGGGACCCTGGTCACCGCGCTCGCCGCCGTCGTGGCCGGCGTGACCGCGGGCCGGGCCCTGTGGGTACGGAAGGAGACGGCATGACGCCCCCCACCCGACGGGCCCTGCGGCTGACGGTCGTCGTCGGCGAGAACGACACCTGGCACCACCGCCCGCTCTACACCGAGGTCGTGCACCGCGCCCACGCCGCCGGGCTCGCCGGCGCCTCCGTCTTCCGGGGCGTCGAGGGCTTCGGCACCGGCTCCCTCATCCACACCACCCGCATCCTGTCGCTCAGCGAGGACCTGCCGGTCGCCGTCCTGATCGTCGACGAGGAGGAGCGGATCCGGGCCTTCCTG
The DNA here is from genome assembly GCF_014650175.1 of Streptomyces termitum. Taxonomy (GTDB): domain Bacteria; phylum Actinomycetota; class Actinomycetes; order Streptomycetales; family Streptomycetaceae; genus Streptomyces; species Streptomyces termitum. The sequence goes on along the minus strand of NZ_BMUL01000002.1, from coordinate 381,206 downwards.
CCCGAACTCGACACGCTGGTGCCGGACGGCCTGGTCGTCCTCGACGCCTGCGAGGTGGTGCGCAGGCCGGGCCGCGGCGACGCGCCGGAAGGGACCCCCGCCCGGTGAACTGGCTGCTCGTCGCGGTCGGCGCCGCCGTCGGCGCGCCCCTGCGCTACCTCACCGACCGGGCCGTCCAGTCCCGCCACGACTCGGTCTTCCCCTGGGGGACCTTCATCGTCAACGTGGTGGGCTCCTTCGTCCTCGGGCTGCTCACCGGCGTCACCTCGGCCCGGGCCCAACTGCTGCTCGGCACCGGCCTGTGCGGCGCCCTCACCACGTACTCCACCTTCTCCTACGAGACGCTGAAGCTGTACGAGGGCGGCGCCAGGGGCTACGCGGTCCTGAACGCGGCCGGCAGCCTGGCCGCCGGGCTCGGAGCCGTCTGGCTCGGAACCGCGGTGGCCGGACCGCTGTAGCCCCCGGGGCCCGTGCGTCAGGCGGTGATCCAGTCGCTGGTGGCGATCACCGGCTGGACGCCGTCGCGGTGGACGGTGCCCTCGATGAGGCCGTACATGCGGTCCGCCGCGAAGTACACCTCGTTGTCGTTCTTCAGGCCGAAGGGCTCCAGGTCCACCAGGAAGTGGTGCTTGTTCGGCAGGTTGAGCCGCACCTCGTTGACGCTCGGCACGTGGTCCAGGACCCGGCAGGCCATCGCGTGCAGCGTCTGCTGGAGCGAGTGGCTGTACGTCTCCGCGAACGTCTCCAGCAGGTGCCGGCGGGCCTTCGCGTACGACCGGTCCCAGTCGTGCTCCGGGTCCCCCGCCGCCGTGGCCGAGTGCGCCCAGCGGGCGGTGACCTTCGTCGCCAGGATGCGGTCGTACGCCTCCTGGAGCGTCGTGTACCCGTCCTTGAGGAAGCCGTGGAACTCGGAGCCGGTCGAGTTCATCACGGTCAGGTCCTTCAGCCCGGACAGCACCTGGAGGCCGGTGGTCTCCGAGTAGGTGACCTGCGCGGTGCGCACCTCCTGGCCCTTGCGGACGAAGGAGTGCTGCTCCTTGCGGGTCGGGACCGGGACGCGCTCCCAGGCGAACTCCTCGACGCGGATCTGCGCCTCGCGGATCACGGGCTGGGAGGTCACGAAGTGCTTGGCGAGGAGGATCGCGAACGCCTCGGGGGAGGCGATGCCGTGCTCCTTGGCGAAGGCGTAGACCGTGTTCTTGGTGGTGTCGGTCGGCAGGCAGTTGCCGTTGTCGCCGGTCAGGTGCACCTCGCGGTACTCGCCGCGCAGCGCCACCGACACGTTCAGGTCGCGGATCTCGTGCCAGGCGCCGTCCTCGCCGCCCTTCCGGGAGACGTGGACGACGCGGTTCTCCGCCTTGCCGTACTGGTTCTGGGCCAGAACGTGCTTGCTCATGCAGCTCAACTCCTGCGGGTACGTGGATAACGGGGTATCCCGTACGCCCGGCGTCCAGCGCGCCCGCGTCCCGCGGTGGTGCGCTCCCCGCCGTCCGGCCCGTGAACGGCGGACCGCCCCGGGACTGACGAGCATCCCGGTCCGTAGGTGTGGCTCGACCATAAGTGCGATCACGGTGGCTGGCAATGGCCGGTCCGCGGCCCCGCCCGCGTCAGGGCGGCGTCAAGAGCCGTAGGGGAAGCGTCAAGACGGATGCGGGGCGCGTCAGGGGAGCGTCAACGGCGGGAGCCGTCCGCCCCGGGAGGGGTTTTCCTCGACTCGTCCGAGAATCCGCCCCCCTTACATCCACGGGAGCTCACGATGGCCGACCTGGTCTTCGTCACCGCCACGATCGCGGTCTTCGCGCTGGTGGCGCTCATCGCCAAGGGGGTGGCGAAGCTGTGAGTGCCGAGAACGTCGTCGGCCTGCTCGTCGCCGCCGCCCTGCTGGGCTATCTCGTCCTCGCCCTCGTCAAGCCCGAGAGGTTCTGAGCACCGAGATGAGTCCCGTCCTCGCTGGAGTCCTCCAGCTCCTCGCGCTCGTCGCCACCCTCGGCCTGTCCTACCGGCCGCTGGGCGACCACATGGCGCGCGTCTACTCCTCGGAGCGCCACCTGCGCCCCGAGAAGTGGATCTACCGGGCGATCGGCGCCCGCCCGGACACCGGGATGCGCTGGCCGGCGTACCTGCGCGGCGTCCTCGCCTTCTCCGCCGTGAGCGTCCTCTTCCTCTACCTGCTCCAGCGCGCGCAGGGCTCGCTGCCCGGCTCCCTCGGCTTCGTGTCGATCGACCCGGACCAGGCGTTCAACACCGCCGCCTCGTTCGTGGCCAACACCAACTGGCAGTCGTACGCGGGCGAGCAGGCCATGGGCCACGTCGTGCAGACCGGCGGCCTGGCGGTGCAGAACTTCGTGTCGGCGGCCGTCGGCATGGCGGTCGCGGTCGCGCTGGTCCGCGGCTTCGCCCGGACCCGCACCGGCGAGCTGGGCAACTTCTGGGCCGACCTGGTCCGGGGCGTGGTGCGCATCCTGCTGCCGATCTCGGTGATCGGCGCCCTGGTCCTGGTCGCCTGCGGCGCGATCCAGAACTTCTCCGGCATCCACGAGGTCGGCCAGTTCACCGGCGGCACGCAGCAGTGGAACGGCGGCGCGGTGGCCTCGCAGGAGGTCATCAAGGAACTGGGCACCAACGGCGGCGGCTACTTCAACGCCAACTCCGCCCACCCCTTCGAGAACCCGAACGGGCTGTCCAACCTCTTCGAGATCTACCTGATCCTCGTCATCCCCTTCGCGCTGACCCGCACCTTCGGCCGCATGGTCGGCTCGCTCCGGCAGGGCTACGCGATCCTCGGCACGATGGCCGTCATCTGGCTCGGCTTCACCGCCCTGATGATGTGGACCGAATTCGCCCACAAGGGGACGGCGTTCGAGCTCGCGGGCGGCGCCATGGAAGGCAAGGAGACCCGCTTCGGCATCGCCGGCTCGTCCCTCTTCGCCGTCGCCACCACCCTCACCTCCACGGGCGCGGTGAACTCCTTCCACTCCTCCTACACCGGCTTCGGCGGCGGCCTCACCCTGCTCGGGATGCAGCTCGGCGAGATCGCCCCCGGCGGCGTCGGCTCCGGCCTGTACGGCATGCTGGTCATGGCGGTCATCGCCGTCTTCCTCGCCGGCCTGATGGTCGGCCGCACCCCCGAGTACCTCGGCAAGAAGATCGGCACCCGCGAGATCAAGCTCGCCGCCTGCTACCTCCTGGTCACCCCGGCGCTCGTGCTCGGCTTCACCGCCGTCGCCCTGGCCCTGCCGACCCCGCCGCACTCGATGACCAACTCCGGCGCGCACGGCTTCTCCGAGATCCTGTACGCCTACACCTCCGGCGCCAACAACAACGGCTCCGCCTTCGCCGGCCTCAACGCCGACACCCCGTGGTTCAACGCCACGATCGGCCTCGCCATGCTCCTCGGCCGCTTCCTGCCGATGGTGTTCGTCCTCGCGCTGGCCGGCGCGCTCGCCGAACAGCGGCCCGTGCCCGTGACGGCCGGCACCCTGCGCACCGAGAAGCCCCTCTTCGCGGGCCTGCTCGTCGGCACGATCGGCATCGTCACCGGCCTCACCTACTTCCCGGCACTCGCCCTGGGACCGCTCGCCGAAGGGCTCGCAGCATGAGCACCACCAGTCCCGTCCGACCCCCGCGCACCGAGGGTCCCGCCGACCGGCCCCGGGCCGGAGCGGGCCGGAACGGCGGCGGACTCCTCGACCCCGAGCAGTTCCTCGCCGCGCTCCCGGACGCCTTCCGGAAGCTCGACCCGCGCGTGATGATCACGTCGCCCGTCATGTTCGTGGTGCTGGTCGGTTCGGTGGTCACCACCGGCCTCGCCGCCGCCCACCCCACCGACTGGTTCGGCTGGGCGATCACCGCCTGGCTGTGGGCCACCACCCTCTTCGCCAACCTCGCCGAGGCCGTCGCCGAGGGGCGCGGCAAGGCGCAGGCCGACAGCCTGCGCCGGACCAGGACGGACACCGTCGCCCGCCGGCTGACCGGCACCGGCGAGGAGCGGGTGCCCGGCACCGAACTGGCGGTCGGCGACCGGGTGGTGTGCGAGGCGGGCGACGTCATCCCCGGCGACGGCGACGTCGTCGAGGGCGTGGCCTCCGTGGACGAGTCCGCCGTCACCGGCGAGTCCGCGCCCGTCATCCGCGAGTCCGGCGGCGACCGGTGCGCCGTCACCGGCGGCACCAAGGTCCTCTCCGACCGGATCGTCGTCCGCGTCACGGCGAAGCCCGGCGAGACCTTCATCGACCGCATGATCGGCCTGGTCGAGGGCGCCGCCCGGCAGAAGACGCCGAACGAGGTCGCCCTCAACATCCTCCTCGCCTCCCTGACCATCGTCTTCCTGCTCGCCGTTGTCACCCTCAAGCCCTTCGCGATCTACGCCGGGGCCGACGCGCAGACCTCCCTCGTCGTCCTCACCGCCCTCCTGGTCTGCCTGATCCCGACGACCATCGGGGCCCTGCTCTCCGCCATCGGCATCGCGGGCATGGACCGGCTGGTGCAGCGCAACGTCCTCGCCATGTCGGGCCGGGCCGTCGAGGCGGCCGGGGACGTCTCCACGCTGCTGCTCGACAAGACCGGCACGATCACCCTGGGCGACCGGCAGGCCGCCGAGTTCGTGCCCGTGCGCGGCACCACCGCCGCCGCGCTGGCCGGCGCCGCCCAGCTGTCGTCCCTCGCCGACGAGACCCCCGAGGGCCGTTCGGTCGTCGTCCTCGCGAAGGAGAAGTACGGCCTGCGGGAGCGCCGGCAGGGCGAACTGTCCGGTGCCGAGTGGATCGGGTTCACCGCCCAGACCCGCATGTCGGGTGTCGACGTGGACGGACGCGAGGTCCGCAAGGGCGCGACCGGTTCGGTCGTCGCGTGGGTGAGGGAGCGGGGCGGGACCGTCGCCGAGGACGCGCAGGCGCTCGCGGACCGGATCTCCCAAGCCGGTGGCACGCCGCTGCTCGTGGCCGTGCACGACGCCGAGGGCGCCAGGGTTCTCGGTGTCGTCCACCTCAAGGACGTCGTCAAGGAGGGCATGCGCGAGCGGTTCGCCGAGCTGCGCCGGATGGGCATCAGGACCGTCATGATCACGGGCGACAACCCGCTGACCGCGAAGGCCATCGCCGAGGAGGCGGGCGTCGACGACTTCCTCGCCGAGGCCACCCCCGAGGACAAGATGGCCCTCATCAAGCGGGAGCAGGCGGGCGGCAAGCTGGTCGCGATGACCGGCGACGGCACCAACGACGCCCCCGCGCTCGCCCAGGCCGACGTCGGCGTGGCGATGAACACGGGCACGTCGGCCGCGAAAGAGGCCGGCAACATGGTGGACCTCGACTCCGACCCGACCAAGCTCATCGAGATCGTCGAGATCGGCAAGCAGCTCCTCATCACCCGGGGCGCGCTGACCACCTTCTCCCTCGCCAACGACGTCGCGAAGTACTTCGCGATCATCCCCGCGATGTTCGCCGTCGCCCACCCGAGCCTCGACCGGCTCAACATCATGGGCCTGCACTCGCCCGAGACCGCGATCCTCTCCGCCGTGATCTTCAACGCGCTGATCATCGTGGCCCTCGTCCCGCTGGCCCTGAAGGGCGTGCGCCACCGGCCGTCCAGCGCCGACGCGCTGCTCCGCCGCAACCTCGCGGTCTACGGACTCGGCGGCCTGGTGGCGCCCTTCGCCGGCATCAAACTCATCGACCTGCTCCTCTCCCTCGTCCCCGGGATCGGCTGACCGCCATGAACCACTCCGTAGGAAACACGGGCCGCCTGCTGGCCGCGGGCCTGCGCGCCCTCCTCGTCCTGACCCTGGTCTGCGGCGTCCTCTACCCGCTCGCCGTCACCGGGATCGCCCGACTCGCCTTCCCCGGCCGGGCGAACGGCTCCGAGCTGCGGGACGCGGACGGGCGGACCGTCGGCTCCTCGCTCATCGGCCAGACCTACCTCGCCGGAGACGCCCCCGACCTCCGCTGGTTCCAGCCCCGCCCCTCCCGCGGCCTGGGCACCAACAGCGCCAACACCCGCTACGACCTGGTCCTCTCCGGCGCCACCAACCGCTCCGGCGACAACGCGGACCTGATCGGGTGGGTCACCGACGCGAAGGCGGCCGTCGTCCGGGACAACTCGGTGGCCGGACACACCGTGCGCCCCGAGGACGTGCCCGCCGACGCGGTCACCTCCTCCGGCTCCGGCCTCGACCCGCACATCTCCCCGGAGTACGCGAGGCTCCAGGTCCACCGGGTCGCCGCGCGCAACGGCCTCGCCGTCGCCCGGGTCGACCGGCTCGTCGCCGCCCACACCGACGGCCGGATCCTCGGCTTCATCGGCGAACCCCGCGTCAACGTCCTCGAACTCAACGTGGCACTGAAGGAATTGGCGGACCGTCAGTAGGGAAGGAGGCGGGTCTCGACCGCCGGGACGCCCTTCGCCCACCAGTGGTCGAAGCGCCCGTACACCCGGGGGTCGCGGTCGGCGAGCATCGCGCCCAGCGACGCCGCCTCGGCCGCGAGCCCGGCCCACTCCCCGGCCGCCAGCGGACGGAAGGCGGACGCCTCGATCCCGCCCGGCACCGGCCGCCAGACCCCGGCCACGTACCCGTCGACGAGGAGGGTGGGCAGCGAGTCCCCGTTGTTCCGTATGACCTCCTTGCGGTAGGCGGGCGGGATGATCCGGGAGCGGTCCGCGTACGCGAGGAGCGTGCTGTCCCACATCGCCATCAGGCGCGGCGGGGCGGGCGTCTCCCCGTCCGGGCGGACGGCGCCCGGCAGGTCGTACAGCACCGTGCCGTCCGGACCGGCCAGGACCTCCGCCGTCCCGGCCCGGACGAGGGCGTCGAGCGCGGTACGGGCCCGGCCGCGCTGCACCAGCGCGAACTGGGCCAGGTCCGCCGCCGACGCGGGCCCGAAGCCCGCCAGGTAGCGGCCGGCCAGCGTCTCCAGGCCCTCGGCCGCCGCCTCCGGGGCGGTCGGCACCGGCTCGGGGGCGGCGGCGACGAAGCCGGGGGAGGAGCCGTACGACCAGGGCGGACCGGTCGGCACGTACCAGAGGGGCGCGTACTGGCGCAGCAGCCGCCAGGCGACCGGGGTGAGGCCCACCCCGCCCCAGCCCTCCCCGCACCGGGCCTGGAGCTCGGCCCCGGTGCGCGGCCGGGCCGCGTAGGCGAGCAGCTCCGGCAGCAGCCGGTCGGCGTCCTCCGGGGTGAGCCCGGCCTCCGCGAACCGCCGGTCCCGCAGCCGGCTGCCGCGCAGCGTCGGCTCCATCGCCACCCGGAACGGGCCGTGGTCGTCGACGTGCACCAGGTGCAGGGTGATCCGCATCAGCGTCGAGCGGACCAGCCGGAAGCCGTCGACGGCGGCGTCGACCAGAGCCGGGTCGAAGCCCTCCAGCCGGTTCCACAGCGCCACGTACGGCGAACCCGGCAGCTGCGCCTGGAGCGCCACTACCCGCCGGACCGCCTCCTCGACGCCGAGCGGCTCCCGGGCGAGCAGCACCTGCCGGGCGAGGGTGGCCCGGTTGAGGGCGCGGGCGGTGAGCGGGGGAGGGGCGGCGGAGCCGGTCGTGGTCATGGCCCCGATTGTGGCCCGGGGCACCGACAGGAGGGGCGGTTTCCGCCCCTCACGGGGCTTCCGTCACCGCGCGCGGGCCCGGGGAGAACGGGGGGCGCGGCCAGGCGGCCTCGCGGAGCAGCCGCAGGCCGTTGAGGCCGACGAGGACCGTGGAGCCCTCGTGCCCGGCGACGCCGAGCGGCAGCGGCAGCGTGCCGATCAGGTCCCAGGCGACCAGGACGGCGATGAACGCCCCCGCGATCACCAGGTTCTGCACGACGAGCCGGTGCGCGGCCCGGGAGAGGGCGACGACGGCGGGGACGGCGGCCAGTTCGTCCCGGACGACGACGGCGTCCGCGGTCTCCAGGGCGAGGTCGGAACCGGTCCGGCCCATCGCCACCCCGCAGTGGGCGGCGGCCAGCGCGGGCGCGTCGTTGACGCCGTCGCCGACGACCAGGACCCGGCGGCCCGCCGCCTCCCACTCCCGGACCGCCGCCGCCTTCTCGCCGGGCAGCAGCCCCGCCCGCACGTCGGTGATGCCGACCCGCTCGGCGACGTGCTGCGCCGCGCGCTCGTTGTCGCCGGTCAGCAGGGCCGGGGCGCGGCCGGTGAGCCGGGTCAGCGCGGCCACCGTCCCGGCGGCACCGGGCCGCAGCCGGTCGGCGACGGCGAGGAGACCCGCCGGGCGCCCGTCCAGGACCACCGCCACCACGGTCTTCCCGGCCTCCTCCAGTTCCCGCGCCGGGCCCGCGTGGGCGCCGTCGGGCAGCAGGCGGGCGGGGGCGCCGACCTCGATCCGGTGCCCGTCGACGGTGGCGGCGACGCCCCGCCCGGGGGTGGCGGCGAACGCGTCGGCGGGGGACAGGACGAGGCCCCGTTCGAGGGCGGCGCCGACGATCGCGCGGGCCAGCGGATGCTCGCTGCCGTGCTCGGCGGAGGCGGCGAGCCGGAGCAGCCGGTCGGCGGCGGGGCCGTTCCCGCTCTCCGGCCGCCGGTCGGCGCCGAGGCCGTTCCCGCTTCCCGTCCGTCGGCGGGCGTCGGCCCCGCTCCCCGGCCGCCCGTCGGTCCCGCTTTTCGGCCGCCCGTCGGGATCGGAGCCGTACACCCCCTCTTCCTTCCCGGTCGGGGACGGGGCGGGCAGGGGGACGACGTCGGTGAGGCGGGGGGTGCCCTCCGTGAGGGTGCCGGTCTTGTCGAGGGCGACGGTGTCGACCCGCCCGAGCCGCTCCATCACGACGGCGGACTTGGCGAGGACGCCGTGCCGGCCCGCGTTGGCGATGGCGGAGAGGAGCGGCGGCATGGTGGAGAGGACGACCGCGCACGGCGAGGCGACGATCATGAAGGTCATGGCCCGCAGCAGGGCCGGTTCCAGCGCGTCGCCGAGGGCGAGCGGCACGGCGAAGACGGCGAGCGTGGCGGCGACCATGCCGAGCGCGTACCGCTGCTCGACCTTCTCCACGAAGAGCTGGGTCGGCGCCTTCGTCCGGGACGCCTCCTCGACCATCCGCACGATCCGGGCGATCACCGAGTCCTCCGGGTCGCGGCCGACCCGCACGCGCAGGACGCCGGTGCCGTTGACCGTCCCGGCGAACACCTCGTCGCCCGCCTCCCGCACCACCGGCAGCGGTTCGCCCGTGATGCCGGCCTGGTCCACCTCGCTCACCCCGCCGACGACCGTGCCGTCCGCGCCGATCCGCTCCCCGGGCCGCACCAGCACGGTGTCGCCGACGGCGAGCAGCCCGGCCTCGACGGTCTCCTCGGAGCCGTCGGCGCGCAGCCGGGTGGCGGTGGCGGGCGCGAGGTCGAGCAGCCCGCGCACCGAGTCCTCGGTACGGGCGGTCGCGACGGCCTCCAGGGCGCCCGAGGTCGCGAAGATGACGATGAGGAGCGCGCCGTCGAGGACCTGCCCGATCGCGGCGGCGCCGAGCGCGGCGACCACCATCAGCAGGTCCACGTCGAGGGTCCGCTCCCGCAGCGCCCGCAGCCCCTCCAGGCCCGGCTCCCAGCCGCCGGTCGCGTAGGCGGCGGCGAAGAGGGTCCCCCACAGCCAGCCGGGCCCGTCCAGCAGGTACGGCGGGAGGGCGAGAAGGAACAGGGCGAGCGATGCGGCGGCCCACCGGGCCTCCGGCAGCGCGAGGACGCGGGTGCGGCGGCGGGCCGGGAGCGGGCGGGGGGCGTCGCCCGCCGGGGCGGGGCGCTGGTCCAGGGAGGAGGGCATGGCGGAGCGACCCTTCGCGGGCAGGCGGCATCGACCCCTTCACCATACCGGAACACCTGAAGAGCTATTCAGGTGTCAGTGATGCGCCGTCCGTATGATGGCCGCATGGGCCACGGAACCGACGCCGCCACCGGCACCACCCCCCGCGAGCGGCTCGACGCCGTCGGCACCGCCGACGTCGCCGCCACCCTCCAGGCCCTCGCCACCCCCTCCCGCCTGTACATCCTCGCCAGGCTCCAGGAAGGCCCCTGCGCGGTCGGCGAACTCGCCGAAGCCGTCGGCATGGAGCCCTCCGCCTGCTCCCACCAGCTCCGCCTGCTCCGCAACCTCGGCCTCGTCACCGGCGAACGCCGGGGCCGCTCGGTCGTCTACGCCCTCTATGACAACCACGTCGCGGAACTCCTCGACCAGGCCCTCTACCACGTCGAACACCTCCGGCTGGGCGTCCGCGACACCCCGTCGGGGACGGTGTGACCGTCCCCCTCCACGGAGGGCCGGGACGGGGCACGCGCTGAACACGGGACGTGCGGTGTTGGATTACGAGGCGCGGGGCGCGGGACGCGCGGGGCGCCGGGTGCGGGACGTGCGGTGTTGGATTACGGGGCGCGGACGGCAAGGGACGAGGAGCGGGGAACGGCGTGGGGCAGCAGCGGGCGGGCAAGGGGCCGGTCGAGCGGATGGAGGACCACCAGGTCGCGGTCTACCTCGCGGCGATGGCGGCCGGCGGGCTGCTGGGACGGCTCGCCCCGGACCTCGGCCCCGGCCTCGCACACGCCATCAACCCGGTCCTCGGCGCCCTCCTCTTCGTGACCTTCCTCCAGGTCCCGGCCGCCGACCTGGCCCGCTCGCTGCGCGACGGCCGGTTCCTGGCGGCGGCCCTGGTGGTGAACTTCGCCGTCGTCCCGCTCGTGGTGGCCGCGATGTTCACGTTCCTCCCGGCCGACCAGGCGGTCCGCCTCGGCGTCCTGCTGGTGCTGCTCTGCCCCTGCGTCGACTACGTGATCGTCTTCTCGGGCCTGGCGGGCGGCTCCAGCCGCCGCCTGCTCGCCGCCACCCCGCTGCTCCTGGTGGCGCAGATGCTGCTGCTCCCGGTCCTCCTCTACCTCTTCATGGGCGCGGAACTGGCCGACGTGGTGGAGGTCCGGCCCTTCCTGGAGGCGTTCCTCTTCCTCATCGCCGTCCCGCTGGCCCTGGCCTGGGCGCTCCAGGCGTGGGCGGCCCGCCGCCCGGCGGGCGAGCGGGTCTCGGCCGCGGCGACCACGACGATGGTTCCGCTGATGGCCGCGACCCTCCTCACGGTCGTCGCCTCCCAGGTGCCGAAACTCGGCGACAGCCTCACCGACGTCGCCGCCGTCGTCCCCTTCTACGCGGCCTTCCTCGTGGTCATGGCCTTCGCGGGCAAGGCCGTCGCCCGCCTCTTCCGCCTCGACACGGGCGGCGCGCGGGCGATCGTCTTCACCGGCGCCACCCGCAACTCCCTGGTCGTCCTCCCCCTGGCCCTGGCCCTCCCCGACGGCCTCGCGGTCGCGGCCGCGGCGGTCGTCACCCAGACCCTGGTCGAGGTCCTCGGCATGATCGCGTACGTACGGCTCGTTCCGCGCCTGATTCCGGCACGCTGACGGTTCGACGGCCTGACGCCCTGACGTCCTGACGCCCGGGAGTCCTGATGCCCTGATGCTTTTGGAGTCCCGGAGTCCCGGAGTCCCGCTCCCGGTTCTCCGGTGCCTGACACCCTGGGGAGGTCCCCCCTCCGCAGAGTCCAGGGAGTCCGCATGACAGAGACCGCACGGCCGTTCCTGTACGTCGTCGTCTGCGCCGCCGGCATCGCCCGCGAGACCGACCGGCTGATCACCGCCGCGCGGGAACGCGGCTGGGACGTCGGCGTCATCGCCACCCCCCAGGGCCTCGCCTTCCTCGACCCCGAGGCGATCGAGGCGACGACCGGCCACCCGGTCCGCTCGGCCTGGCGCACCCCCGACGCGCCGCGCCCCCTCCCGCCCGCCGACGCCATCGCCGTCGCGCCCGCCACCTTCAACACCGTCAACAAGTGGGCGGCGGGCATCGCCGACACCCTCGCCCTGGCCATCCTGTGCGAGGCGTACGGCACGGGGACCCCGACCGCCGTCCTCCCGCACGTGAACGCCGCCCTGTCCGCCCACCCGGCCTACGTCCGCAGCCTGGAGCAACTGCGCGCGATGGGCGTCCGGTTCGGCACCTCCGGCCCCCACCCGCCGACAACGGGCGACCAGGTCCCCTTCCCCTGGGAAGAGGCGCTGGACCTCCTGGAGGGGGAACGCGCGGCTCCCTCTCCGCGATGATCCGGACCACGGAGCGGAGCCCGTGAGGACATGGGGCCGGTCGCGGGCCCACGACCGGCCGACGGAGACGACCGCCCGGAACCCCGGCCCTCCGGAGGCGCTTCGTGGCCTCTCGCGTCCGGCGGACCGGGGCGCTCCCTCCCCGTCATCCGGCAGGTGGCGAGGAACTACTCCACGTCGACGCCGTATCCACGCACGAGGCTCTCCAGACCGTGGTCGTAGCCCTGGCCGACGGCGCGGAAGCGCCACTTCGGGCCCCGGCGGTAGACCTCGGCGAGGAGCAGGGTGCGCTCGCTGGTGGCGGCGTCCAGGGTCGCCTGAGCCGTGGTCGGAGCGTCCACCCCCGGCGCGAGGGTCACCTGGACCGCCCCGATGTCCCCGAAGGTGGCGGCACCGTCGATGGCGGCGGCGATCGCGATCCGGTGGGCGGCGGGAGGCAGTGCCGCGAGGTCGACGGCGATGGTCTGCTCCGTCGGGCCGTCGCAGAGGAGACGGACGGCTCCGTCGGGACTTTCCGGCGCGCTGTAGAAGACGAAGTCCCCGTCGCAGGAGACCTGCCCGTCCTCGTCGAGGACGAAGGCGACGACGTCGATCTCGCAGTTCGGCTGTTGCGCCCAGGAGGCACTCACATGCCAGTGGCCGGCGGTGGGCGGGGCGGGGAGGTCGATGACTCCGCCGCGCGGCAGGACATCGGCCGCCGCACCGCCCCGGGCGAGGGCGGCGGCCGGCTCGGAGGCGGAGGCCCCGAGCCAGTCGCTCGCGTGGACCGGAAGCTCCAGCGCGGTGACGCGGGTCATCCGGCGGTCGCGTTCGCCCCCGGGGAAGAGGACGACGTCGGTGACGCTCGCCGAGAGGTTGATCGCGGCTGCCCCGCCCAGCTCGACGACCCTGGCCCGGGCGGCGGACGCCTCCTCGTGGGTGCCGCCCAGGACCAGGACCCGCCGACGGCCGAACGGCCTGACGGAATGCTTGGGCCCGGGCCGCCCGGGCGCCGGCACGTCAGCGACAGCCGCGGTCGCGGTCGTGGCGGGGGACGGCGTCGGTGCAGCGGGCGGTGCGGCCGGGGCCGCCGCTTCCGGAGCCTTCTTCGCATCCTGGCTCTCGTGCGGTGTTCCGGAACGCACCTCGTCCAGCATCCCGAGGAACGTGCGCTCGTCGATGACCGTGACGCCTTCGGCGATCGCCCGCCGCGCCTTCGCCGAACCCGAGGCCCCGTCATTGGTGACGAGCACGCTGGTGTGCCGGCTGACCGACGACATGACGTTCAGACCGGCGGCGACGGCCCGGGCCACCAGCTCGGCCCGGGAGGTCTCCGTCTCACCCGTGAGGGCGACCTTCATGCCCTGGACGAGCTGATCGCCGGGTGCCAGACGGCCCGGATTCCGGTAGGCGCACGGAGTCTTCGGCGGACTCGGCGCGAACCGCGGATCCTGCCGGGGAGGGCAGGGCACCAGCGGCAACGGCACGTCCAGCCGTGCGGCTTCGGCGAGGGAGGAGCGGAGGATGCCCGCGAGGACGCGGGTGTCGTCCAGCGCGTCATGAGCGCTGGTCTGCGGCACACCGTAGTGAGCGGCCAGCGACGCCAGGCTGAGGTCGGCGGCGGGCGGTTCCACCCGCCGGTTCAGGGCCAGGGTGCACAGGCGCCGGGTGACCGGAAGATGGAGCCGGGCACGGGCGAACTCGTGGGCCAGGAAGTCGTAGTCGAACTGCGCGTTGTGCGCCACCATGACGCGGTCCCGCAGGAGCGCGCCGATCCGCCCGGCCACCTGCTCGAAGGTCGGGGCGCCGCTCAGCCGTTCCGCGGTCAGACCGTGGACGTGCACGGGACCGGGATCGCAGCCCGGGTTCAGCAGGGTCGAGTACTCGCCGGTCGGACTTCCGTCCGGCGCGAAGGTCAGCACCGCGATCGAGAGGATCCGGTCACGCCGGGCGACCAGGCCGGACGTCTCGACGTCGACCAGAGCCCAGTCGTGCGCGTAGTCGGGCAGATGTGACACGTCGAGCGCGGCGGCGAGAGGCATGACGGTAAGGATGATCCGGGCACCACCGCGACTTCAACCCGAATGCCGATTTGTCCTCTCGAACCTACGGAGAGCCCCTCCCGAAGCCCCCACCGCCATACCGAACAACCACCGGAGGCAACAGATCGCGCCCCCGATCCCTTGCCCCACCAGCAAAAAGACCCTCCCGAAGGAGGGTCCTCGCTCGTGCGCCCCCGGCAGGACTCGAACCTGCGGCCAAGTGCTTAGAAGGCACCTGCTCTATCCGCTGAGCTACGGGGGCCGGTGGTGGCCGTGGGCCTGGTGGCCCGGGTGGGTGGGGTGGGGCTGCCGGGACAAGGATAGGGCTCCGACCGCCTTGGCCCGGTTGCTTCGCCTGCGTGACACGATGTGGAGGTTCGGTGAAGCGAACCGATAATCGCAGGCAGGTGCGATTCGCGCAGCGCTTTTCGCGCCGCACGCGGCGGGTGTTGTGCAGTCGTTATGCCCGGGGTTCAGGTTCCCGCTCCCTTCTTCGGCGCGCAGGGTGGTCATACGCTTCAAAAACGCTCATAAATTGGGCATTCTTCGCATGTGGTGACCTTGGACGAACGGCCTCAGCTGATCGACGCACTCTCCGCCCTGCGCGACCGAGTCGCGGCCGTGCGTCTTCCCCTTCCCCTTCCCGACGCGTCGCGCGCCCGGCAGACCCGGGCCGAGCTGCTCGCGCAGCTCGACGACTACCTGGTGCCGCGCCTCAAGGACCCGGACGCGCCGCTGCTGGCGGTGGTGGGCGGGTCGACGGGGGCCGGGAAGTCGACGCTCGTCAACTCGCTGATCGGACGCCGGGTCAGCGAGGCGGGGGTGCTGCGGCCGACCACGCGGACGCCGGTGCTCGTGTGCCACCCGGAGGACCAGCACTGGTTCGCCGGGCTGCGCGTGCTGCCGCAGCTGACCCGGGTGTGGCTACCGCAGGCGGACGAGGAGCACCCGGTGGAGGAACCGGCCGAGGCGAACGCGCTGCGGGTGGAGACCGCCGCGACGCTGCCCCGGGGCCTCGCGCTGCTCGACGCCCCCGACATCGACTCGCTCGTCGTCGAGAACCGGCTGCTCGCCGCCGAGTTGATGTGCGCCGCCGACATCTGGGTGATGGTCACCACCGCCTCCCGGTACGCCGACGCCGTGCCCTGGCACCTGCTCCGTACCGCCAAGGAGTACGACGCCACCCTCGTCACCGTCCTGGACCGGGTCCCGCACCAGATCGTCGGTGAGGTGTCGCGGCAGTTCGGGGCGCTCCTGGAGCGGGCCGGGCTCGGGGGCGTACCGAGGTTCACCATCCCCGAACTGCCCGAGTCCACCGGGGGCGGCAGCGGGCTGCTGCCGGAGAGCGCGGTGGCCGCGCTGCGGGCGTGGCTCGCGCACCGGGCCGAGGACCCGGCCGCGCGCCAGCAGGTCGTCTTCCGTACCGCCTCCGGCGTCATCGACTCCCTCGACACCCGGCTGCCCGAGCTGGCGGGCGCCGTCGCCGCCCAGTACGCCGCCGCCGTACGGCTCGGGACGGCCGTCGAGAAGGCGTACGGCGGGGAAGGCGCGCGGGTGCGCAAGGAGTTGGGGAAGGGCGCGGTCCTCGCGGGGGACGCCCGCGCGCGCTGGCGGGCCTACCCGCGCGACAGCACGGCCGACGAACTCCTCGACGCGCTCACCGAGTCCCTCGCCGCCCTCCTGCACTGCGCCGTCGCCGCCGCCGAGGAGCGGATCCGCGAGGCGCACCGCCGCGAGCCCGCCGCCGGAGCGCTGGGGAACGCGCCCGCCGGCGCCGACCGGGAGATCGCCGAACGGATCGGCCTGGAGGCCCGGCGCTGGCGGCGGGTCCTGGAGGAGCTGGCGGAGGAGGAGGTACGGAACGTGGAGAAGCCCGCCGGGTCCCGCGCCGCGCGGGCCGCGCTGCCCGACGCCGGGACCGTCGCCGCCCTCCTCGCCGCCTCCCTGCTCGGCGGCCGCCGCGCCCGCCCGGCGGGCGAGCGCCTCGCCGAACTCCTCGGCGCCCAGGCCGCGCTGCGCCTGCGCGACCAGGGCGGCGACCTGGTCCTCACCCTCGTGGACCGGGTCCTGCACGCCGAGCGCGACCGGCGCCTCGCCCCCCTCGACGCCCTCGGCGTCACCCCCGAGCCGCAGGCGGAGCTGATCGCCGCGCTCTCCGTACTCCAGAAGGAGAAGTGACGTGCCCGAGACGACGGAACGGACCGGGCGCGGACGCGACCGGAAGGACGACCGGAGCGGTGACCGGAGCGGTGACCGGAACGGCGAGGGGAGGGGCGAGCGCGCGGACGAGCGGTGGGACGACGGGCTGATCGCCCGGCGGGCCGCCGAGCGGATCGCCGCCGCCGTGCCCGTGGGGCCGGAGGGGGGCGACGGCGCCGGGGCGGCGGACGGCGGCATCGGGGGGAGCATCGGCGGGAGTTACGGCGGCGGGCTCCGCCACCGGCTCGACGCCCTCCACGAACTCGTCGGCCTCTCCCGCACCCGGGTCGAGGGCGAGGCCCTCGACGAGGCCGGGCGGGTGCTCGACGAGGCCGCCGCCCGCCAGCGGCTCTCCTCCCGGCACACCGTCGTCGCCCTCGCCGGCGCCACCGGCAGCGGCAAGTCCACCCTCTTCAACGCCCTGGCCGGGGTCGCCGTCTCCGAGACCGGCCTGCGCCGCCCCACCACCTCCGCGCCGCTCGCCCTCACCTGGTCGGAGGGGGCCGCCGGGCTCCTGGACCGGCTGGGCGTGCCGGGACGGCTGCGGCGGCGGCCCCTCGCGGGCGGCACCGCCGACGCGGCCCTCCAGTCCCTCGTCCTCATCGACCTGCCCGACCACGACTCCGCCGTCACCGCCCACCGCGACCAGGTGGACCGGGCGCTCGGCCTGGTGGACGCCGTCATCTGGGTCGTCGACCCGGAGAAGTACGCCGACGCCGCCCTCCACGAGCGCTACCTGCGGCCGCTCGCCGGGCACGCCGAGGTCACCTTCGTCGTCCTCAACCAGATCGACCGGCTCGGCGCCGAGGCCGCCGAACTCGTCCTCGACGACCTGCGCCGCCTCCTCGACGAGGACGGCATGGCCCTCGGCGAGCACGGCGAGCCCGGCGCCACCGTCCTGCCGGTCTCCGCCCTCACCGGCGAGGGCGTGCCCGAACTGCGCGAACTCCTCGCCCGCTTCGTCCAGGACCGCACCGCCCCCGAGCGGCGCATCGCCGCCGACATCGACGCCGCCGCGGCCCGGCTGCGGCCGGTGTACGTCGCCGACGGGCGGCCCGGCCTCGGCGAGCGGAGCCGCGAGGAGTTCACCGGCCGGCTCGCCGTCGCCGTCGGCGCCCAGGCCGCCGGGGAGGCCGCCGAGCGGGTCTGGCGGCGCGGCGCCATCCGCGCCTGCGGCTCGCCCTGGCTGCGGCTCTATCGCTGGTACGAGCGGCTGCGCGCGCACGGCGCCACCGACCCGCGCCTCGAATCCCCCGTCGAGGACGAGCTGACCGCCCGCCAGCGGGTCGAGCAGGCGGTGCGGATCGTGGCCGACGAGGCCGCGCGCGGCCTGCCCGCCCCCTGGGCCCAGGCGGTACGGGAGACGGCGGCGCGCGGCGCGGCCGGACTGCCGGAGGCGCTGGACGAACTGGCCGCCGGGCTCGGCGACCCGGCCGCCCGGCCGCCCCGCCCCGCCTGGTGGCCGGCCGCGGTCCTCGCCCAGGTCCTGATGACGCTCCTGCAACTGTTCGGCGCCCTGTGGCTGGTCGGCCAGATCGTGGGCGTCGTCGAACCGGGGCTGCTGCCGCCGGTCCTGGTCATGCTGGGCGGGATCGTCGGCGGGCCGCTCGTCGAATGGGCCTGCGAGAGCGCGGTGAAGGGGCCGGCCCGGCGGTACGGGCAGGAGGCCGAGCGCAAGCTGGCGGAGGCCGCCGCGGCCTGCGGCCGGGCCCGGGTCCTCGACCCCGTCGCGGCCGAGCTGATGCGCTACCGGGAGGTGCGCGAGCAGTACGCGAAGGTCGCCGGGCCCCGTCCCTCGGCACGGATCGTCGGCGCGGGCATGGGACGGCGCGGCGCCCCGCGCCTGGGCGCCACCCGGGCGGGCGCGCGCGTGCGTTAGCAGCCGGAGTCCCGGTCCGGGATCCCTCGCGGGGGTGACGGCCCCGTCCACAGCCCGTCGGTCGTCCACAGGCGCCGGCGGGCTTTTCGCGATGCCTCCAGCATGGGTCGGGCGGGCCGGCCGACGGACCCCGACGGACCGGCCGACGGCCCCCGACGGGTCCCCGGCCGACCGGCCGACGGGCCGACGGGCCACCCGACGGGCCACCCGGCGGACCACCCGACGGTCCGGTGGGCGGTCCGGTGGGCGGGGCGGCGCGCGGAACGAGAGACGACCAGGGACGACGAGACAAAGGGGACGGGCGTGAACGACACGATGGTGACGCTGGTGGGGAACGTGGCGACGGCGGTCGAGTACCGCGACACGATGGCGGGGGCGGTGGCCCGCTTCCGGTTCGCGGTGACCGCCCGGCGGTGGGACCGCGAGCGGGCCTCCTGGAGCGACGGGCCCACGAGCTTCTACACGGTCTCGGCCTGGCGGACCCTCGGGGCCAACCTGGCGGCCTCGGTCGCCGTGGGGGAACCGCTGGTGGTCCACGGACGGTTGAAGGTCCGGGAGGACGAGCGGGACGGGCAGCGCAAGACCTTCGTCGACGTGGACGCGTTCGCCGTCGGCCACGACCTGACGCGCGGCACCTCCGCCTTCCGCCGGACGGTCCGGGCCGAACCGAGGGCGGGCGCGGGTGCGGAGCCGGGGGCGGAACCGGGGCCGGGGGCGGGACGGGGGACGGAACCGGGCGGCGGGGGCGGGGAGCTGACGGGCCACGAGGCGAGGACGGGGGGAGCGGGCGGGGACACGAGCGGGACCGGTGGGGCGGCGGGTAAGAGGAGGGACGGAAGGGGCGTCAGGGGAGGAAGGGGCGTTTCCGAAGCCGTCGAGGACCCCTGGACGGCCGCCGCACACCAGCTGGTAACCGCTCCCTGACCACGCGTTGTGGGGATTTGTCGACCAACTCGCCGGGGGTATAACGATTACGAGACGGAATGGTTATCTCACCGCATGACCGGGGACCGGGCCCCTCCGCCTCCCTAGGATTCCCGAATACTCATGAGGCACGTGAGCCCATCGAGCATCGAGTCAATGAGTCTGCTGGCGGGCGCTCCCCCCACGCGAAACGACCACTTTCGCGGAGCGGCTCGCCTGGAGGGGAAATCCATGTTTTCAGTTCGTCGGCGGGCCGCTGCACGCCTCGCCGCCGCGACGCTGGTCACCGGTCTCGTCGCGTCCGCCTCGATAGCCACCGCGGGTACGGCCTTCGCCGACGGCGGTGCCACCGCCAAGCTCGGCGGCCTGACCAATGAGGCCGGCCGCATCACGATCACCGAGAAGGACGGCGACACCTTCACGGAGACCGGCGGTCTCTTCACGATGCGGGTCGACGGCGGGGGGAACCTGTTCACCTACTGCATCGACCTGTACACGCTGGCCAAGACCGAGTACCGGTACAAGGAAGTCGGCTGGGACCAGTCCTCGCTGCACAACAACCCGAACGCCGGAAAGATCCTCTGGATCCTGGAGAACGGCTACCCGGAGCAGAAGCTCGCGGACCTGAACTCCAAGATCGGCGCCCAGCTCACCAAGGGCGACGCCGCCGCCGGCACCCAGGCCGCGATCTGGACCCTTTCCGACGGCGTCGAGGCGACCCCGGTCGACAAGGACGCCAAGAAGCTGACCGACTACCTCCTGGAGAAGGCGGTCAAGCTGGAGGAGCCCACCGCGTCGCTCTCCCTCTCGCCCAGCTCGGTCAACGGCAAGTCCGGCGAGAAGCTCGGCCCGATCACCGTCTCCAGCAGCAAGAAGGACGGCGCCGCGATCTCCCTCGCGCCCGGCGCGCCCGCGGGCGTCAAGGTCGTCGACGACAAGGGCGCCCCCGTCACCACCGCCGGTGACGGCAGCAAGCTGTTCCTCGACGTGCCCGCCGGCACCGCCGACGGCACCGCCGAGGTGACCGCCTCGATCACCACCGAGGTCCCCCTGGGCCGCGCCTTCGTCTCCGTCGACGGCCCGTCCCAGACCCTCATCCTGGCCGGTTCCAGCGCCTCCACCGTCACCGCCAAGGCCGGTGCGGCCTGGGCGAAGACCGGCGCCATCCCGGCCGTCACGGTCGCGAAGGACTGCGCCAAGGGCGCCCTGGAGATCATCGCCTCCAACAAGGGCGACGAGCCCTGGACCTTCGACCTGAAGGGCACCTCGCACACGGTCGCCGCCGGCGAGACGAAGACGATCTCCCTCCCGGTCGGCGAGGACGAGGCGTACGACTTCACCATCACCGGTCCGAACGGCTTCTCCGAGAACTTCAAGGGCGTCCTGGACTGCAAGACCGCCCCGAGCCCGGAGCCGTCGACCAGCACCCCCGGCACCCCCTCGGAGTCCCCCTCCACCGGCACCCCGGCCCCCAGCGCCAGCACGGACGCCTCCACCGGTTCCACCGGCACCACCGGCGGTGACCTGGCCGAGACCGGCAGCTCCAACGCCACCCCGATGATCGCCGGCATCGCCGTCGCGCTCGTCGTCCTCGGCGGCGGCGCGGTGTTCTTCCTCCGCCGCAAGAAGACCGCCGGTCACTGACCCCGGTCGCCGACCCCGGCCCCCGGCTCCGGCCGGTGACCGGGGCCACCCGGCCGGTGACGGCCGGAAGCGCCACGTCACGGGGCCGATCCGCCCCGTGACCCCCGACGGCCCCCGGACGCACCCGCGTCCGGGGGCCGTCGCACGCCCGCCCCCGGCACCCCGCGCGCGGGGTACTGGTTTCCGCCTGAGGGGCCCGGTGCGGCAAGATGGGTGTATCTGCCCACTCACTCTTTGCCGGACGGTTTCCTTTGGCTGAGTACATCTACACGATGCGCAAGACGCGCAAGGCGCACGGCGACAAGGTCATCCTCGATGACGTGACGCTGAGCTTCCTGCCCGGTGCGAAGATCGGTGTGGTCGGCCCGAACGGCGCCGGTAAGTCCACCGTTCTGAAGATCATGGCCGGTCTGGAGCAGCCGTCCAACGGCGACGCCTTCCTCTCCCCGGGCTACTCGGTCGGCATCCTCATGCAGGAGCCGAAGCTCGACGAGTCCAAGACCGTCCTGCAGAACGTCGAGGACGGCGTCGCGGAGATCAAGGGCAAGCTCGACCGGTTCAACGCCATCGCCGAGGAGATGGCCACGAACTACACGGACGCGCTCATGGAGGAGATGGGCAAGCTCCAGGAGGACCTGGACCACGCCGAGGCGTGGGACCTGGACGCCCAGCTGGAGCAGGCCATGGACGCCCTGGGCTGCCCGCCCGGCGACTGGCCGGTCGAGAACCTCTCCGGTGGCGAGAAGCGCCGCGTCGCGCTCTGCAAGCTCCTCCTGGAGGCCCCCGACCTGCTGCTCCTCGACGAGCCCACCAACCACCTCGACGCCGAGTCGGTGAACTGGCTGGAGCAGCACCTCGCCAAGTACAAGGGCACCGTCGTGGCCATCACCCACGACCGGTACTTCCTCGACAACGTGGCCGAGTGGATCCTGGAGCTCGACCGCGGCCGCGCCCACCCGTACGAGGGCAACTACTCGACCTACCTCCAGAAGAAGGCCGAGCGCCTCAAGGTCGAGGGCAAGAAGGACGAGAAGCGCGCCAAGCGCCTCAAGGAAGAGCTCGAGTGGGTGCGGTCGAACGCCAAGGGGCGCCAGGCCAAGTCCAAGGCCCGCCTCGCCCGCTACGAGGAGATGGCCGCCGAGGCCGAGAAGATGCGGAAGCTGGACTTCGAGGAGATCCAGATCCCGCCGGGCCCGCGCCTGGGCTCCGTCGTCGTCGAGGTCAACAACCTCTCGAAGGCGTTCGGCGAGAAGGTCCTCATCGACGACCTCTCCTTCACCCTGCCCCGCAACGGCATCGTCGGCATCATCGGCCCGAACGGCGCCGGCAAGACCACGCTGTTCAAGATGATCCAGGGCCTGGAGACCCCCGACGCCGGCGAGATCAAGATCGGTGACACGGTCAAGATCTCCTACGTCGACCAGGGCCGCTCCAACATCGACCCGAAGAAGACCCTCTGGGCCGTCGTCTCGGACGAGCTGGACTACATCAACGTCGGCCAGGTCGAGATGCCGTCCCGCGCCTACGTCTCCGCCTTCGGCTTCAAGGGCCCGGACCAGCAGAAGCCGGCCGGCGTCCTCTCCGGCGGCGAGCGCAACCGCCTCAACCTGGCGCTCACCCTCAAGCAGGGCGGCAACCTGCTGCTCCTCGACGAGCCCACCAACGACCTCGACGTCGAGACCCTGTCCTCCCTGGAGAACGCGCTCCTCGACTTCCCCGGCTGCGCCGTGGTCGTCTCCCACGACCGCTGGTTCCTCGACCGGGTCGCCACGCACATCCTGGCGTACGAGGGCGACTCCAAGTGGTTCTGGTTCGAGGGCAACTTCGAGTCGTACGAGAAGAACAAGGTCGAGCGGCTCGGCCCGGACGCCACGCGTCCGCACCGCGCCACCCACAAGAAGCTCACCCGGGGCTGACCGGTCGTGGCGAGGCACCTCTACAGCTGTCCCCTCCGCTGGTCGGACATGGACGCCTTCGGGCACGTCAACAACGTCGTCTTCCTCCGCTACCTGGAGGAGGCGCGGATCGACTTCATGTTCCGGCTGGCGCCGGGGGACGGCAGCCCGTCCTTCTCCGGCGGGTCCGTCGTGGCGCGCCACGAGATCGACTACCTGCGCCCGCTGGTCCACCGGCACGAGCCGGTGACCGTGGAGTCCTGGGTGACGAAGATCGGCGCGGCCTCGCTGACGATCGCGTACGAGATCAAGGACCCGGACGTCACCTACGTCCGGGCCTCCACGGTCGTCGTGCCCTTCGACCTGGAGGCCCAGCGCCCGCGCCGGATCACCGAGGAGGAGCGGCACTTCCTCCAGGAGTACGTCGACGACGGGATGACGGCCGGCGCATGACCGTGCTCGCCCCGCTGCACTTCGCCGACCCCAGGGAGGCGGCGGCCCTCGCCGCCTTCCTGACCCGGCTCGTGCACTACGACCGGGCCGCCGCCGTCCGCCTCCAGGCGGGCGCCGGCGCCCTCGCGGTCTTCGGCCGCCCGCCGTCCTTCGAGGTCCTCGCGATCCGGACGGCCCGGCTGGCGGACCCCGTCGACCTCGACGCCACCGTCTCCGCCGGGGAACTCCTCGACGGCGTCGAGGAGGACGCCGGCAAGGCGGCCGTCCCCGCCGCCGTCACCGGCCCGCCCTGGGCCGGCGTCCTGCCGCCGCGCGGCGGCTGGACCCCCGTGCCCGGCCTGCCCGGCGCCCCCGCCCTGCGCGGGGCGGTCGCCGCCGCCGTCGCCGAGTTCCGGCGCCGGGACGGCGACCTGCCCGAGGAACGGCGCACCCGCGCCGAGCGCGACCGCCTCGGCCGCGAGATCTGGTCCCGCCTCCTCGGCACCACCGGCCTGCCGCTGCGGGCCGTGCACGCCGCCCAGTCGCTGGGCTTCCTGCCCCCGGGGGAGGTCCCGGTCGCGCTGCTGGCCGCCGGACCGTGGCTCCGGCTGCGCACCCCGTACGGCTCCGTCGCCCTGCGCACCGCCCCCACCGGCCTGAGCGTCGCCCCGGCGCGCTGAGCGGAGCCGGGAGACGGCAGAACGCCGTGGTCCCGGCCGGGACCACGGCGTTCGCGCCACCGGGAGGGGATCAGCTCCCGTCGGTCCGGGGCTCCAGGTCGTCCGGCCACACCCCGATGTGGTCCTGCTCCAGCTCCAGGGCCACCCGGTGCTCCATGCCCAGGGCCTGCGTGTAGTCCGCCGGGAGCTGGAGCCGGCCCGCGCGGTCGAGCATCGCGTACTCCCGCGCCACCACCGACTCCTGGCCCTCCGCGTCCACCTCCGTGCGGCGCAGCACCTCCGAGGAGGTGCGGCCGTCGCGGATCGCGACCGTGCGGCGGACCTCACTCGCCACCGCCTGGTCGTGGGTGACGATCACGATCGACGTGCCCAGCTCCTCGTTGGCCCGGCGGAAGGCGGCGAAGACCTGCTCGCCGGTGGCCGAGTCCAGCTCGCCGGTCGGCTCGTCGGCGAGCAGCACCGACGGATCGTTGGCCAGCGCCACGGCGATCGCGACCCGCTGCTGCTGACCGCCGGAGAGCTGGTGCGGACGCCGGTCCCGGCAGTGCGCCAGGTCCATCATCGTCAGCAGCTCCTCGACCCGCTCCGCCTTCTTCTTCCGGCTCCCCGCCAACTGCATCGGCAGCGCCACGTTCTGCGCGGCCGTCAGATAGGGGAGGAGGTTGCGGGCGGTCTGCTGCCAGACGAAGCCGACGACCTCCCGCCGGTAGCGCAGCCGGTCCTTGCCGGTCATCGCCAGCAGGTCGCAGCCCGCCACCCGGGCCGCGCCCGCGGTGGGCACGTCCAGACCGGCCAGGATGTTCATCAGGGTCGACTTGCCCGAGCCGGAGGCCCCGACCAGGGCCATCAGCTCGCCCTCCTTCACCAGCAGGTCGAGGCCCTGGAGCGCCTGCACCTCCACCCCGTCGGTGGTGAAGATCCGCACCAGGCGGTCGCAGGCGATCAGCGCGTCGTGGCCGTACGAGGGCCGGTCGCGGTGCGCGTTCGCCCGCCGCTCCAGCTCCTCCAGAGTGGTGTCGGTCGTCGTCATCGTGCGTCTCCTGCCCTGAGTTCCTTCACCGAGCTCTTCCGGCCCGTCCACCACGCCTGTACGCCCGCCGCCACCGCGGTCAGGACGACCACGGCCACCGCCGGCACCACCAGCGAACCCAGGTCGGGCCGCAGCGCCACCCCGGTCAGGGCCGCGCTGTTCTCCGCCGTGGGCAGCGCCAGCCGCTGGAGGTCGACGCCGGGCGCGAGCAGCGGCACCGTCGCCCAGCCGGCCAGCGCCCCGCCGAGCGCGGCGAAGACCGCGGGCGGCAGCGCTTCGAGGCCGAGCAGACGCCGGCCCTGCCGCCGGGTCAGGCCCATCGTCCGCAGCCGGGACAGCAGCGTCGCCCGCTCCGGTCCGCTCTGCGTCAGGGACAGCAGCACGGCCACGATCGCGTAGGCCGCGCCCGCGCCGATCGCCGCCGAGTAGAGCCGCTCGGCGCCGGACTGGAGCGGCGAGTCCACGTACGTGCCCCGCTGCTCGGCCCGCAGCGTCACGGCGAAGTCCCGGGTCTTCGCCGTGACGGCGGCCCGCAGCGCCTTCCCGTCGGCCGCGCCGTCCACCAGGAGGACGGTCTGCCGCCGGTTGGTGACGTCGGCGGCGTTGACGACGAGGAACTCGGCGCCGTGCACGGCCGGGGTCGCGGTCCGCACCGCGACCACCTTCACCCGGAAGGCGCCGGCCGCCGCGTTCACCAGCATCGGCTGGTCGCCCAGGCGCGCGGCGACCTTCGGCGACGCGATCGCGGGCAGCACCCGGTCGGTGTCGCCGACCGCCTCGGGACCGCCCTTCCCGATGGAGGCGAGCAGCCCCGCCGGGAAGGCCCCGATGTCGCCGCGCCGGGCGAGCCGGGCGTAGGCGGTCGGCTCGACGGCGACGAGCGGGGCGCTCATCGGCTGGTCGGCCGGGTTCGGGGACGGCAGCGCCAGCCCGTACTCGACCTGGAGGGGCAGCGCCTGCCGGACGCCCTTCACGCCGCCGACCGCCTCGGCGAGGCCGTCGGGCAGCGGGACGCCCTCCGAGCTGCCCTCGATCCGGGCGTCGGCGCCGATGGCGAGCAGCGCCACCCGGTCGCGGGCGTCGGCGACGCCCGCCAGGACCGAGCCGCCGAACGCCGCCGTGGTCAGCGCGAGGACGAGCGCCAGCAGCGGCAGCACCCCGGTGGCCGAGGAGCGGGCGGCGCGGGCGATGGCCAGCGGGCCGACGGCGCCGCGCATCCGGCGGGCCGGACGGGCCAGCCAGCGCAGCGGCAGCGGCTGGACGCGGACCAGCACGAAGGCGGCGATCACCCCGACCAGCACCGGCGCGGCGCTGACCAGGTGGTCCCCGGAGTCGGAGGTGCCGCGCAGCCGCAGCGAGCCGATCGCGCCCGCCGCCAGGACGAGCAGGGTCAGCTCGACGACGGTGCGGCGGCGGGACGGCTTGGCGTCCACCATGTCCTCGCGGGCCCCGTGCAGCCGCGGCCTGCGGTGCCGCAGCATCGCCCGGACCGGCAGCACGAGGGCCGCGACCAGCGCCACCAGGAGGGCGGCGAGGACGGACGGCAGCAGCGGCGCGGAGCCGAGCAGCGCGGACGCGCCGGGCGTCTTCGGCCCGCGGACCAGCGCCACCGCGGCCGCCAGGCCGAGCAGGGCCGCCGGGGCGACGACCGCGACCGTCTCGCCGAGCAGCCGGCCGCCCAGGCCGGGCAGCGAGGCGCCGCGGGCCCGCAGCAGGGTCAGCTCGACCTCGCGGCGGCTGAGGAACAGCCCGCCGGTCATGGCGATGACGACGACCGCGACCGCGCCGATGCCGAAGACGGCGACGGCGACGACCGGGGAGATCGCGTCACGGGTGGAGACGGTGGCGGCGACGACGTCGTCGAGCCCGGTGGCCATCCGGCCGTTCTCGCCGACGCTCTCGCGGATCTTCAGCAGGACCGGACCGCCGGCGGTCGAGTCCAGGGCGCCGGCCAGCGGCTCGATGTCCCGCGCGGTGAGGCGGTCGCCGGTCGGCGGGAAGAGCCAGTAGGTCTCCGGCAGGCCGGTGGTGGCGGTGAGGCCGGGCGCCGAGTCCGGGGAGACCAGGAGCGCGCCCTGCCACTGCCGGTAGGCACTGCCGTCCGGGGCCAGGATCGTCTTGATCATCGGGGACCGCAGCACCGGGTCCACCGACCAGTACGACTTCCCGGGCTCGCGCGGCTCGACGATGCCGGTGACGGTGAAGCCGACCGGGGAGCCGGAGATGCCGGGCACGTGGACGACCGAGCCGACCTTGATGTTCAGGGCCTTCGCGGTCTCCGCGCTCACCGCCGCCTCGGGCTCCTCCGGCTCGCCGGCGGGCAGCCGGCCCGCGCGCAGCACCGCGTGCCGGCCGAGGTCGGAGGGCGAGGCGAGGGTGAAGGCGGGCAGCAGGTGGTCCGGCTGGGGCAGCCACGCGTCGGACGCCAGGAGCCGCTGCGTGGTCCGGATGCCGTACGCGCTCTGCTCCGGGACGGTGAGCAGCGGCGGGGGCAGCAGCCTGCGCAGCTCCTCCTGCCGCTTCCCCAGGTCGGGGCCGTACAGCCCGGCCGGCTTCTGCGCGACGTCCAGCGGGGAGGAGATGTCCACCACGGCGACGTGGGCGGGGGCGGTGCGGAGCGCGTGCCGTATCCCCTCCGTCTCGTACGCGTCCATGGCGCGCGGCAGCGCGGCGGCCAGCAGCGAGGTGACGAAGACCAGCAGGGCGAGGCCGGCCGCCGCGCCGGGCGCGGCCCGCAGCCGGGTCCGCACCCAGGGCGCGACGATCCGCGCGGGCGCCGTGCCGGAGCCGTCCGGGGCCGGCGCCGGGGTGGCCGGCGCCGCCGGGGCGGGCCGGGGGGCGGGGGACTCGCCTGCGGACTGCATCGGGCGGGACTCCTCGTCAGGGGCGTCGGACATCAGTTGTCTCCCTGGTGGCGCAGGGTCACCGCCGGGTCGTTGCGGCGCAGGGCGATGGCCGCGACGACCGCGAGGGGCAGGGCGGCCACGCCGGCGAGCAGCAGGGCCACCTGACCGGCGGGGAGTTCGACCAGGACCTCGGGGACCGGGCGGGTGGCCCGGCCCGTGAGCACCACGAGCGGGACGACCACCCGGGCCAGCAGGGTGCCGAGGGCGACGCCGACCAGCAGGCCGACGGCGATCAGGACGCCCTGCTCGGCGGCGAGCAGCCGGGCGAGCCGGCGGCGCGGCGCGCCGAGGGCCCGCAGCACCGCGAACTCGGCGGACCGCTCCCGTACCGAACCGGCCGAGCCGACCGCGAAGCCGACGGCGGCCAGCGCCGCGGCGGCGGCGGCCACCGCCATCAGGGCCGTGTTGGGGCCCGCGCCCAGCGGGTCGCCGAGCAGGTCGGCGGTGATCTCGTCGCGGACGACGAACTGGCCCGGCTCCCGGTCGGGGGCCTCGCGCAGCGCCTTCGCGACCGCGCCCGCCTGCCCCGGCTCCACGGCCAGCCACCACTCGGTGGGCGCCACCGGGGCCATCGGGTCGTCCACGGCGAGGAAGCGGTTGACGGTCGTCAGGTCGACGAGCACGCCGCCGCCGTCCTCCGGAAGGCCGCCGGCCGCCTCCGCGTCCGTGGTCCGGCCCGCGGCGCCGGTCGTCGGCAGCTCCGGCACGACCCGCGTGATGACCACGTCGAGCATCCGGCCGTTGAGCGACAGCTGGACGGCGTCGCCCTGCTTGGCCTTCGAGGCCGTCATGAACGCCTCGGAGGCGATCGCCGGCAGCCGCGCGGGCTGCTTCTCCAGCGGCGCCATCAGCCGCACCGCGTAGGTCTCGAAGAGCGGCGAGGTGAACGGATCGCCGGTGAAGGCGCCCTTCAGGCGGTACGGGACCGCGTACGGGGTCCCCGTGCCGCCCGCCGCCGGGGTGCCGGCGGCGCCGGTCAGCGGCGCCGGGTCGGGCTCCTGCGACTGCTCGCCCACGGCGGTCCAGCGGTCCAGGGTGCGCGCCGGGTCGACGGTGCGCAGCGCCCCGTCCTTCCCGGTCGTGCCGAGGGCGTCGACGCGCAGGCTCTGCGCCCGGTCGTTGCCCTCGGTGAACTCGGCGTCGATCTCGATGCCGGTGAGGACGAAGCCGTCGACCGTGCGGTTCTTCTCCGAGGCCAGCCCGGCCAGGTCGAGTGAGAACCGGTGGGTGCGGCCGTCGGGCGGCAGGCTGCCCATCGGACGCAGGTACGGCACGCCGTACGCGTCCTCCAGGGCGAAGGTGACGCGCGCGTCGGAGGTGCCGCGCGGCGCCTGCGACCGCAGGTCGACCACGAGCGACGCGCTGTCCCCGGGAACCGCGAAACCGGGCCGGGCGCCGCCCTTCGGCGCCAGCGGCCCCAGCAGCCCGGCGGCGGAACCGCCGGCCAGGTCCTCGCGGACCAGCATCCCGGCGGCCAGCCGCTCGGTGGCGGCGGCGAGCACGGTCGTGTTGCGGCCCGCCACGTCCATGGTGGTGCGGAAGACCGGGGCGGCCTCGCGGACCCCCGGCACGGCGGCGAGCCGCCCGGTGCGGGTCGGGTCGCCGGGACCGACGCCCAGCACCCGCACCTCGGCACCGGCCCGGAAATCGGCCTGGTCGTGCTGCGACCGCTCCCACGAGCGGCTCTGCCCGATCGCCAGCATGCCCATCGCCACCGCCAGGACCAGCAGCAGCACCGGGCCCGCGCCGCGCAGCGGACGGCGGCTGAACTGCCAGCCGGCCAGCGCGGCCGACAGGCCCCGTCCGCCGGCCGCGCGCCGCTCGGCCAGCTTCGCGGCGGGCGGCAGCAGGCGCAGCGTCAGGACGGTGCCGGCGAGCAGCGCGAGCGCGGGGGCCGCGACGAGCACCGGATCGACCGAGGCGCCGTCCGCGACCGCCTCCGGCTGCCGCTGGAGCTGCCAGAGCGCGATGCCCGCGATCAGCAGCAGCGCCACGTCGGCGCCCGCCCGCACCGGCCACGGCAGGGTGCCGCCCCGGGTCTTGCGCAGCGAGACGGCGTCCCCGTCCCGGGCGGCCAGCGCCGGGGCGACGACCGCCGCCGCGCAGGCCAGCGCCACCGCCGTGGAGACCAGCCAGACCGCCGCCGACGGCGAGGTGTCCAGCCGGACCCCCAGCGAGGACAGCGCGGACCGCTCGGCGAACAGCCGGGTCAGCGGCCCGGCGAGGAGCGGGGCGAGCAGCGCGGCGGGCAGCGCGAGCAGCAGCGCCTCGGCGGTCGCCAGGCCGGCGATCCTCCGCCGGGAACCGCCGCGGGCCCGCAGCAGCGCGGTCTCGCCGGAGCGCTCGGTGCTCAGCAGCCGGGCCACCAGGAGCAGCGCGTAGGCGGCGAGCATGACGAGCTGCACGGCGACGATGAGGAGGGTGGAGCGGGAGACGGCGAGCGCGCGCTCGGTCTGCTCCAGGACGGTCGGCAGGCCGGTGCCCGCGCTGACCGTGGTGCCGAAGGCGGCGCTGTCGCCGATCAGCTTCTCCGGCTCGGCGGCCGCGGCGGTCCGCAGCGACGCGATGCCGCCGGTGTCGAGGCGGGAGAAGTCGGCGGAGCCGAGCCAGGCGGTCTCGCCGAGGGCGAGCGTGCCGGAGGAGAGGACGGCCGGGTCGGCGAGCAGCGGGCCGTAGGTGGTGAAGGAGACGGTCCGCACGCCCCGGCCGCCGGCCGGGTCGAGCAGCCAGTACGGGTCGGTGGTGTCGGCCGGCCGGTAGACGCCGGTGATCCGGGTCCTCATCCGCTTGTCGGTGAGCCGGTCGGTGAGTTCGAGGACGGCGCCGGGGCCGGTCTTCAGCCGCTTCGCGGCCTCCTCGGGCAGCGCCGACTCGACGATGCCGCCGGTCCGCGCGGCCGACGGCCAGGCGCCCTTCACCAGGGTGAGCCGGGAGCGGTCGAGAGCCGCGAAGTGGGTCAGGTCCGGGTCCCCGGCGCGGGCCGCGGGCGGCTGGAGCGAACGCGGCAGCGCGTACGGCCCCGAGCTCTCCAGCCGCCGCACGGTGGCGGGCAGTCCGTCGAAGGCGCGCTTGGCGCTCGCCCGCACGGCGGCGTCGGCGGAGGCCCGGTGGTCGGCCGGCACCTGCCCGGAGACGAGCAGGGTCGAGGCGGCCGCGGAGCGGTCACGCAGGACGGCCTGGAGCGCCGCGTCCCCGATGGAGCCGGAGAAGCCGGCCAGGGTCGCGAGGACCGTCGTGGTCAGGACGACGGCGAGCAGCGCGGCGCCGAGCAGCAGCCGGTGCGCCCTGACGCGCAGAAGTACGAACCCCGTCACCCATCCCCCTGGCCGCTCCACGCGCGTCCGCGCGATGGCTGAACGTTGTCGAACTTTCGAAACGTTCTGGCGATGCTTTCATCGGCCATGGGTCGCTGGAAACCGCTTGCGCACCGACCTTGATGCGATCGTGACCGTTAATCGGTCAATGATCCCCGGAATGTGTTCATCCGGTGGCATGGAGTGGTCTGTACCGGTCGCAGCGTGACGACGGGTGCGGGACGGGTGCGGGACGGCGGATCAGCCCGGGGTGTTCACCATCGAGGCCGCCGCGTACGTCATGTACCGCCACAGCTCCCGCTCGTGCTCCGGCGCGAGCCCGAGCTCGTCGAGCGCCGTCCGCATGTGCAGCAGCCAGGCGTCGTGCGCGGCCCGGTCCACCGTGAACGGCGCGTGCCGCATGCGCAGCCGCGGGTGGCCCCGGTGCTCGCTGTAGGTGCGCGGGCCGCCCCAGTACTGCATCAGGAAGAGCACGAGCCGCTCCTCGGCCGGGCCGAGGTCCTCCTCGGGGTACATCGGGCGCAGCAGCGGGTCCCCGGCGACGCCCTCGTAGAAACGCCGGACGAGGCGGCGGAACGTCTCCTCGCCGCCGACCTGCTCGTAGAAGGTCTGCTGCTCCTGCACCGCGCCGTCCCCGGGAATCTCGTTCACCCGTCCATCGTCTCAGACGGACCGGCGGAGGTCCGGAGGTCTAGGACCTCCGGACCTCCGCCGGTACGGGTGCGCCGCGCGTGCGCCGGGGGCCGGGTCAGCCGCGCCGGACGGTGATCGTCGTCCAGGCGCCCACGTGCACCCGGTCGCCGTCCTGGAGCTGGATCGGCACGTACGGCTGGACCGGCTCCTCGCCGCCGTTGACCGTGGTGCCGTTGGTGGAGTTCTGGTCCACCACCGCCCACGAGCCGTCCGGCTGCTGCACCAGCACCGCGTGCTGGTGCGAGACGCCCGGGTCCTCCGGCGGCACCGACAGGTCGATGTCCGGCGCCTCGCCGGTCGAGTGCCGGCGGCGCCCGATCGACACCTGGTTGCCCTGGAGCGGCAGTTGCTTCGGCGGCGCGTACGCGGGCAGGTTGAGCCCGGCGGCCTCCGGACCGCTGCGGCGCATCATCGCCATGAAGTAGTCGCGGTCGGGCCCGATGTACGCGGTCCAGCTCTGCGGCCCCTGCGGCTGCGGAGGCCGGGGCTGCTGCGGCTGGGCCGGGGGAGACAGCACCCAGTCGTCGTCCGCGCGGGGCGGCTGCGGCGGGGCCTGCTGGTGCGTCGGCTCCGCCCCGAGCGGCTCGGCGGGCCGGTTCACCCGCGAAGGCTGCGAATCGTGGTACCCAAACCCGTCCGGCCCGGGCTGCCCGTGAGGACCGGGCGGTACGGGCTGCGCAGGCGGTACGGGCTGCGCCGGAGGAGCGGGCGGCGCGGAGAACCCGCCCGGCCGCGGGGCCTGCGGCGCGGGCGCGATCGGGGTGTACGAGGTCGCCGTCCCGGTCAGGAAGTTCCAGCGGCACTCCTCGCAGAACGGCGCCATGGGCTCCCGGGGCGTCCGGCACTGCGGACACAGCTCCGCCTGCGCGGTCGCGTTGGGGTCACCCTGAGGGCTGAACGCGTGGGGACCGGGGGCACCGGGCCCGGGCCCGCCGGGGTGGCCGGGCGCCCCCGGTCCGCCGGGGCCGTTGGGCGCGCCGGGACCGCCGGGGTGGCCGGGGCCGTCGGGGTACGAGGGACCAGCGGGCGCGCCGGGTCCGCCGATCGGACCGGGACCGCCGGGGTACGAGGGCGCGCCGGGGCCGCCAGGGGCACCGGGCCCGTTCGGGCCGCCCGCGAAGCCGGGGACGCCCGGGCCACCGGACGGACCGGGGCCGTTCGAGCCGCCAGCCGGGCCGGGACCGCCGGGGAAGCCGGGACCGTCCGGGCCGCCCGGAGCACCGGGGCCGCCGGAGAAGTTTGGGCCACCGGGAGCGCCCGGGCCGCCCGCGAAGGCGGGGGCGCCGGGACCGTTCGGGGCGCCGGGGCCACCGGACGGGCCGGGGCCGGCCGGGGCGTGGGGGCCGCTGGGTCCGGGGCCGCCCGCGAAGCCGGGGCCACCGGACGGAGCGCCGGGCGCACCCTGGCTGCCGGGGCTGCCCGGACCGGGACCGCCGGGGCCGTTCGGGCCGCCGAAGAAGTTCGGGTTGCCGGGGGCGTCGGGGGCACCGCCGGGGCTGCCCGGAGCGCCGGGGAAGCCGGGGACGTTCGGGCCGCCGGGCGAGCCCGGGGCGCCGGGGCCGTTCGGCCCGCCCGGACCACCAGGGCCACCGAAGAAGTTCGGGCCACCAGGCGCACCAGGTGCGCCGGGACCGCCGGGGGCGGTCGGTCCGCCGGGGCCGCCGGGACCATTCGGGGTGCCGGGTCCGTTCGGTCCGCCGAAGAAGTTCGGGTTGCCCGGGGCGTCGGGGCCACCGGCCGGGCCGGGGCCACCGGGGGTGCTCGGACCGCCGGGCGTGCCCGGGGCACCCGGGCCGCCGAAGAAGGAGGGGTTGCCGGGGGCCTCGGGGCCGCCGGGCGCACCCGGGCCGTTCGGGCCGCCCGGGCCGCCGAAGAAGTTCGGGTTGCCGGGAACGCCGGGGCCACCGGCGGGGCCGGGGCCACCAGGGGCACCCGGACCGCCGGGGGTGCCCGGAGCACCGGGGCCGCCGAAGAAGTTGGGGTTGCCCGGGGCGCCGGGACCACCGGCCGGGCCCGGACCATCAGGGACACCTGGGCCACCGGGCGCGCCCGGAGGTCCCGGAGGGCCGGGCGGGCCCGGGGGGGTCGGGTGGGGGTAGCCGTAGGCGGGGGGCGGCGGGGGTGGGGGCGGTACGGCACCCGCAGGCGCGCCCGCCCCGGTCATGCGATGGCCGCAGACCTCGCACCAGTCGTCGGAGACCGACTGGTGTCCGTTCGGGCAGGTCGGCATGTCGGTGCTTCCCCCTCTCGTCGTCCGGCCCGCTGGCCGGGCTACCTCTTCACACGCACGGTCTTGGTGGAGCGGGTTTCGAGCGTCATCTCGTCCGCCTCCGCGACCTTGGCTTTCAACCGCACAGTACCCGCCGCCGCGTCGACCACGTCCACCACCTTCGAAAGCAGTTTCGCCGTATCGGCGTTTCCGGAAGCCGCCGCGAGCTGCACCGCGCGGCCCAGTTTCGCGGTCGCGCCGTCCTGATCGCCCGATTTGCGCGCGTCGAGGCCCTCCTGGATGGCGTCCGCGAGTTCGGCCTGCCCGGTGTAGTGCGCGACCTGCGGGTGGATGGCCGTGGTCATCGCCACGTCGTGGGTCCACACCGCCCGTACCAGCCCCTGCGCGACCGGCCGGGCGTCGCCGCCGGCCGGGTCGGGCAGTACGAGGGAGACCCGCGCGGCGAGCATCTCCCGGCCGACCGCGTTGGCCGGGACCCGTACCCGGACGTGGTAGTCGCGGGACTCGTCGCCCCAGGACCCGGTGGGGTAGTCCCCGGAGCGGGGCCCGCTGTCGGCGCGCCGCCCGGTGAGGTCGGCGACGGACGGCGCGACCTGCTTGACGAAGGCGATCTCCGCGCCGACCGGGGTCCACAGCCGCAGGGTCACGTCGCCGACGCCCTTGCCCATGACGTTCTCCATCACGGCGGTGAAGTCGGCGGCGAGCCCGGCCGGGTCGGCGACGATGTCGGCGGTGCCGAGGAGCGCGGCGGCGATGCCGGTGACCTCCTTCACCTCCCAGTCGGTGCCGACGCCCCGCGCGTCGCAGGTGAAGCGTCCGGCGGCGGCGTCGAGCGCGGCGCGCAGGGCCTCCGGCGACTCGTGCTCGTTGCGCCCGTCGGTGAGCAGGATGCCGTGCCGGATGACGAGGTCCTCGCCGGTCAGGAGGGCGTCGGCGAGCCGGAGCCAGGTGCCGATGGCGGTGCCGCCGCCGGGGGTGAGCCGGCCGAGGGCCGCCTTGGCCTCGGCGCGGGTGCGGGGTCCGGCGACGGCGAGCCGCCCGTGGTCGGGGTAGACCTGGACGGCGGTGTGGGTGCCGGCGACGACGGCGAAGGAGGTGCCGTCGCGGAGGGTGTCGAGGGCGGCGGCGGTGGCGGCGCGGGCGCCCTCCATCTTGGCGGGCGGGTAGTTCATGGAGCCGGAGCAGTCGACCAGGAACACGATTCCGGCCGGCCCGCCGACGAGGCCGGTGGCGCCGCTGGTGCCGCCGCCGGTCGCGGTGACGGTGACGATGGCGTCGACGTCCCGCCCGCCGTCCGGCAGGTACGCGTTCTGGTAGACGTCCACCGAGAACTGCGGCACGGACGGCTTGGCGAAGTTCGCCATCTGGTTTCGGCTCCTCGGTGGCGACGGCGGTGGCGACGACGGCGACGGCTGCGGTGAGCCGACGACGGTGGGACGGCGGGACGGCGGGACGGCGGGACGGCGGTGGGCGGTGCCGGTGACGGTGACGGCGGGACGGCGGTGGGCGGTGACGGCGGGACGGCGGTGCCGGTGACGGCGGGACGGTGGGAAGGCGGTGGGCGGTGCCGGTGACGGCGGGTCAGGGAGAGGCTGCCCCGGCGGCCGGCGGGGCGAACGGCAGCAGCGCGACCGTGATGTTGTCGTGCCCGCCGCCGTCGAGCGCGTGGCCGACGAGGACCTGCGCGGCGTGCAGCGGCCGGAGCGCCGCGTCGGCGGGGAGCACCCGGGCCAGCGCGTCGGCCGCCTCCGCGTAGTTCCACAGCCCGTCGGTGCAGACCACGACGACCCCGGGCCGGTCGGGTTTGAACGCGGCGGTGTGCGGCTCCAGTTCGTACGCGTCGGCGCCGAGCCAGCCGGTGATGGCGTGGGCGCGCTCGTCGGCGTACGCCTGCTCCTCGGACATGAGGCCGGCCTTGACCATCTGGGCGGCCCACGAGTCGTCCTCGGTGAGCCGGGCGGCGGGCGCGCCCCGGTCGTCGGGCACCCAGTAGGCGCGGCTGTCGCCGACCCAGCCGACGACGAGCAGGTCGTCGGCGACGACGGAGCCGACGATGGTGCAGGCGGGGGAGTTCCCGCCGGGCGGCGGGTCCTGGACGGTGCCGTCCGGGCCGGGGACGCGGACGAGGGCGGTGACGGCCTCGCCGGCGGCGACGATCGCCTCGTGCATGGCCTGCTGCGGGTGGGTGCCCCGGGGCAGGGCCTCGGCGACGAGGGCACCGGCGGCGCGCGCGGCGGCGGCGGACGCCTCGTCGGGGCGGTGGGCGGAGGAGACGCCGTCGCAGACGATGGCGACAGTGGCCGGCCGGCCGTCGGGCAGCGCGGTCTCGGCGACCGCGAACGCGTCCTCGTTGCGGTGGTGCCGCAGGCCCCGGTCGCTGACGGCGGCGACCGTCCCCAACGCGCGCTCCATGTGGTCGCGTTCGCGGGGCTGGGCGTGGCCGCAGTTCTCGCAGTACCCGTCGTCGTCCACCCGCCCGGCCCGGCAGGCCACACAGGTCCCGGCGGGCGCCACCCCGGCGGCCTCCCCGGTCTCTCCGGCCTCTCCGGTCGCGGAGGGCACCGCGGCCACCGGGGGCTCCGGGGACCCCGAGGAGTCCGGGACCCCCGCGGGCTCCGCCCGTACCGCCGCGCGCGGGTCCGGCGCCGCCAGCTCGAAGTCGCCGTCGCCGCGCGCGGTCTCCCCACTCGGCCGCGCGGGCGCGGGCCCGTCGGTCCGCACCGGCACCTCGCCGGACCCGGCCGGGGCGCCGGCCCCGCCCCGGGTCAGGTCGCGGCCGCCCGAGTCGGTGCCCGGCAGGTCGCCGGGGTGCTGGGTCGCCGTCGACAGCGAGCCCGGGTCCCGGGGCGGGGCCTCGGGCCAGACCGGCGCGCCGATCGGCACGGTCGGCCGGTCCTGCCCGGCCGGCGGGTCCGCCGAGGCCGACAGGTCGTGCCCGCAGGCCCCGCAGTAGCGGTCCCTGGGGTCGACGGGTTCGGCGCAGTCCGGGTTCGGACAGGCGTCGAGTCCGTGCGACGGCGGCTGGGGGTTCTGGTCCATCCTCACACCCACGTCCGGGGGCGGTAGCGGTTGGCCCGCTCCACCAGTTCGATCCTCTCCTCGCCCTGCTGGGCGAGCCGGGCCAGCACCCGGTAGGCGCGTTCCAGGCCGAAGCGCAGCCCGCGCTCGTCCAGTCCGCTGCCGAGCAGCGCTCCACCGCCGCCCGGGGCGGCGCCGGGACTCCCGGAGAGTACCCAGTCCAGGGCGGTGCCGAGCACTTCCGCCGACAACCGCTCCCGGCGGACCGGGTCGAGTCCGAAGCCGCCCAGCGCCGAGACCTGCGCCGCGGCGGCGGTCAGGTCCGCGCCGAGCGGCTCGCGCGGCGGGCGCCGCCGCAGCCGGGCGCGGACGGCCGCCACCCGGGCCGCCGTGTAGTGGATGGACGACTCCGGTACGGATTCGAGCGCGGCGACCGCGCCCGTCCGGTCCCCGGCGGCGAGCCGCACCCGGGCCAGGCCGAAGGCGGCGCTGACGAAGCCGGGGTCGGCCGTCCACACCAGGTGGTAGTACTCGGCGGCGTTGTCGAGCTGGCCCAGCACCTCGGCGCAGACGCCGAGCGCCAGCTTGGGCGCCGGCTCGCCGGGGAAGGCGTCGTACACCGCGTCGAAGGCGAGCGCCGCCCGCGCGTGGTCGCCGCCCACCAGCGAGGCCAGGCCCCGGTGCCACACCACCCGCCAGTCGTCCGCGTCCCAGTTCTCCAGGGCGGTCAGCGTCTGCCCGGCGGAGACCGTGTCCCGCAGGTCGAGCTGGGCGCGCAGGGCCCGCAGCCGCAGCTCCGGGGTGTCGGCGGGCGCGGCCCGCAGCGCGGTGAGCAGCTCGCCGGGGGCGGCGGCGGTCAGGACGGCGAGGAAGCCGGCGTTGGCGTCGGCGGGGTCGACCCGGGGCACCGGCAGCGCCAGCGCGGTGGCCGCCACGTCGAGCGGGGCGAGCAGCGCGCCCAGCCCCTGCCCGGCGGGTACGCCCCCGGCGGCCGGCGCGGCGGTCCGCCGGGCGCGGCCGGTGCGGCGGGCCCCGAGGACCGACACGTCCTCGTCCCGCTCGGCGAAGAGGACCGTGTCGGTGACCCGGGTCTCCGCCCCGAAGAGGGTGGAGAGCGCCGGGCGGGGCCGTCCCGACTGGAGCGCGACGACCTCCCGCAGCACCCCGGTGAGCTGCTCGGCCATCTCCTCGGCGGAGCCGAAGCGGCGGCCCGGGTCCGGGTCGGTGGCCCGCACCAGGAGGCGGTAGAAGGACTCGTACCGCCGGAAGACCTCGATGTGCTCGGGCTCGGGCAGCGAGTCCGCGAAGACGTTGGTGTAGCCCTGGAAGTCGAAGGTGAGGACGGCGAGGGTGCGGGCGACCGTGTACAGGTCGCTGGCGACCGACGGGCCGACCTCGGCGACCTCGGGCGCCTGGTAGCCGACCGTGCCGTAGATCGCGGACCGGTCGTCGTCCATCCGCCGGACCGCGCCCATGTCGATGAGCTTGAGCTGGTCCTCGGTCTGGATCGCGTTGTCCACCTTGAAGTCGCAGTACAGCAGCCGGCGGCTGTGCAGGTGGCCCAGGGCCTCCAGCGCCTCGATGCCGTACGCGCACGCCTGCTCGACCGGCAGCGGGTCGCGCCGGCCCTCGGGGGTCCGCCGGTCGTTGGCGATCTCCTTGAGGGACTTGCCGCCCACGTACTCCATGACGATGTAGCCGTCGAGGGAGCCGGTGCGCGGGTCGAGGTGCTCGACGAAGTTGTAGATGCGGACGATGTTGGCGTGCTCGATCTCGGCGAGGAAGCGCCGCTCCGAGATCGCCGCCTCCATCGCGTCCTGGTCGCCGGTGTCGAGCAGGCCCTTGAGGACCACCCACCGGTCCGAGACGGCCCGGTCCACCGCCAGGTAGATCCAGCCGAGGCCGCCGTGCGCCAGACAGCCCGCCACCTCGTACTGGCCGTGCACCACGTCCCCGGCGCGCAGCTTCGGCACGAAGGAGTACGGGTGCCCGCACGCGGTGCAGAAGCCCTCGGTGCGGCCCGGCCGCTCGCCGCGCGAACGGCCCACCGGCGCCCCGCAGTCGGAGCGGGAGCAGAACCGCTTCCGCTCCGGCACCTCGGCCCGCTCCATCACCGCCCCGCGCGGATCGGGGCGCGGCACCTCCGGGACCGCGACCAGCCCCGCGCCGAGCCGCTTGCGCGCCGACTGGCCCGCCGAGGAGCCGGAGCTGCGCACCGACACCGAGCGGCCGGTGGCCCGCCCGGAGAGCGCGAGGGACCGCGACAGCCGCCCGGAGACCGACCGGCGGGAGGACGAGGAGCGCGAGGAGGACCGGGAGGACGCCCGCGAACCGCTGGGCGCCGACGCCGGGTCGGACCCCCAGCCGGTCGCCCCGGACGGCGCCCCGGACGGCGCCCCGGCGCCCGGCACCGGACCGGACCCGCCGGTCCTCCCCGGCACCGCGACCCCGGTCGGATTGGCCTGGAGCCGCCCGCTGGGCGCCACCACCGGCGCCAGGCCGCAGGTGTCGCAGTACAGCTCGCCGCCGCCGACGTCCTCGTACGCCCCCTCGCACGCGGGCCGCTGGCAGCCTCCCGTCCGACCGCTCACCACTGCCGTCCTCCCGTGTCCGACGGACCGGACACCACGTCCGCCACCGCCCGCTGGTACCGCAGCACGGCCTGCTCGGCCGCCCGCAGGTCGCAGGGCGCGCTCCACAGCATCCGGCGCGCCGTGTCGTACCGCTCGGTCAGGACGGGGTCGCCGGCCCCGCCGAGCCGGGTCGCCTTCGCCCGGTAGGCGTCCAGCCGGCCCCGCAGCTCGGCCCGCACCGCGAGCGGCGCCGTCACCGCCGTCAGCGAGTCCCGGGCCCGCAGCAGCTCCTCCTCCGCCTCCCGCTCCAGCGCGTCGAGCAGCGGCGAGAGCCGGTGCCAGCGGGCGTGCCTGCGGTGGTCGGCGGCGGCCTGGAGCCGTTCCTGGAGCGCGGTCGGCGGCCCGCTCACGGCCGGTACCTCGGAGGCGGCGATCTTCGCGAGGACCTCGCCGCGCGCCACCCGGGCCTCGGCGAGCGTCCGGTCGGCCCGGGACAGCACGTCCCGCAGCCGCAGCAGCCGCTCCTCGGCGTCCTGCCGCACCGCGAGCACGGCCTCGATCTCGCGCCGCACGTCCTCCAGGGCGAGGGCCGCCCGGTCGTAGCGGAGGGTGTCGGGCCGGCCGCCGCCCGGGGCCGAACTGCCCTCGGCGGGCCGCCAGAAGGCCAGCGGGTCCGTTATCACCGAGGCCCGCAGCACGGTCAGCTCGGCGGTGATCGACTCCAGCTCGTCGCCGGCCGGGTGCTCCCCGGGCCGCACCCCGACCGAGTGGGCGAGCGAGCGGGTCCGGCCCAGTTCGGCGGCGAGCAGGTCGATCCGGGCGGGCAGCGCCGACCACACGGCGTCGGCGGTGACCACCACGTCGAGCGAGGCCGCGTACAGGCCGTTCATCCGGCGGACCAGCCCGTCCAGGGTGAACCGCTCGGCGAGCAGCGCCTCCTCGCCGGCCCCGCCCGGCACGTGCACGACGTCGCCGCGCAGCCGGTCGGTCAGCTCCGCCAGCTCCTCCCGGCCGGGCCACTTGCGCCGCGAGCGTATCTCCCGGACCTCCCGCAGGGCCGCCGTGTAGGCGTCGAAGCAGTTCCAGAGCAGGGTGATGGTCCGCTCGGCCGCCGCCCACCGCTCCCGGGTGGTGCCGGTCAGCTCGGCCCCTTCGAGGAGCCGCCGCCCGGCGTGGTCCTGGAGCGCGAGGAGCGAGTCCTCGACCGCCTTGTGCTCCGCGCCGAGGCGCGCCAGCGCACGGTCCACCTCGTCCCGGTCCATCACCGGCCCGGGAGGTCCCGCGACGCCCATCGCTCTCCTCATTCCCGCCCCGCCCGGGGCCGCCGCTCGTCTCGTGCCGTCTCGTTCTCTTCCGTGCCGGAGGTCCGGCGGTGCTACCGGTACAGCGGCGCGGGGGGCTCGGCCTTGCCGAGGCCCGCCTCCAGCCACGTCCGGTACGCCTCCTGCCAGGGCCCCTTGCGGTACTCCTCCAGGACCTTGTTGACCCGGCGCACCAGGTCGTCGTTGCCGAGCCTGGCCGCCACCCCGTAGTAC
Source organism: Streptomyces termitum (assembly GCF_014650175.1). GTDB lineage: Bacteria > Actinomycetota > Actinomycetes > Streptomycetales > Streptomycetaceae > Streptomyces > Streptomyces termitum. The sequence continues at coordinate 340,183 of NZ_BMUL01000002.1, read as the reverse complement.
TCCTCGGTGAACGGCCGGCCCTTCAGCTCCACCGCCGGGTCCTGCGCGGCCTGCCCGGCGGCCAGGGCGTTGTCGGTGACGACCGCGTCCACCTCGCCGAGCTGGAGCCGGGCCAGGCAGTCGAGCTGGTTGGGCACGGTCAGCAGGTCCCGGTCGGCGGGGGTGCCGTCGCCGTCGTCGCGGAAGACCGCTCCGAAGGAGTCCGCCTCCAGCGCCTCGTGGGCGGTGGAGCCCTCCGCGGTGCAGACCCGGCGGCCCTTCAGCGAGGCGTCGTAGCCGGTGATCGGCGACTTCTTCGGCGCCAGCACCTGCTGCCCGGCCCGGAAGTAGGCGGTGGAGAAGGCCACCTGCTCGATCCGCTTGCAGTTGATCGTCATGGTGCGGACCACCAGGTCGACCTGGCCGCTGTCGAGGGCGGCGATCCGCTGGTTGGTGGGGACCGTGCGGAAGACGACCGCGTCCTCGCGGCCCAGCAGGTCCTTGGCGATGGCCCGGGCCAGTGTGATGTCGAACCCCTCCAGGGCGCCGGTCTCCGGGTCGCGGAAGCCCCAGCGGTAGCTGGACTGGTCGACGCCGACGACCAGCTTGCCCCGGGCGCGGATCGCGGCGACCGCCGGACCCTCCGCCGCCGAGGGCCGCAGCGACGCCTCCGGGTGCTCGCAGCTCTCGGCCTCGATCCGGATGCCGGTGCCCGTGCCGGTCCCGGCGGACGGGACGGCCGCGGGCCCGGAGCCGGGCAGCAGGGTGAGGGAGGCGGCGGTGAGCGCGCAGGCCGCGCCCATCGCGGCCACGCCGCCCCAGCCCCGCAGCCGCCGGGCCGCCCGCCGGGCCGGTGACGCGCCGTCGGATGCCATGCCGCCCCCTCTCACCGGTACTCCGACAGTCTTCGGTTGATGCCGAGCACCGCGCAGAGCGCGCCCAGCGCGCCGAGCACGGCCGCCCCCACCGGCAGCCCGGTGAGGGCCCGCACGGCACCCCGCGCGGACCGGGTGAACTCGTCCTGTTCGTGCGCCAGGGCCCGCTCCAGGGCGGCGTCGACCTGGTCGAAGGAGCGGCCGGCCGACGGGCCGGGGCCGATGATCCGGTCCAGGGCGCCGGGGTAGTCGCCGGCCTCGCCCAGGTCGCGGGCGGCGGCGTGCCGCGCGCGCCACTCGCCGGCCCGCGCGGTGGCCTCGGCCAGCGGGGCCCGGCCCGCCTCGTCGTCGGCGAAGCGGGAGGCGCGGGCCAGCGCGTCGGTGAGGGCGGCCATGCCGGTCTCGTACTCGGCCTCGTACTTGTCCCGCTTGCCGTCCTCGGTGAGCACGGCGCCCCGGGCGACCTGGGTCAGGTTCTCGTTGGCGCGGGCCTTCAGGGAGCTGATCCGGGCCTCGTTGAGGACCTGGAGGGAGCGCTGCCCCTCGGTCTGCGCGGTGCCCAGGCCGGTGCGGGCCACGGTGTGCGCGCCGGTCAGCCAGAGCAGCGCGACCACGGTGGCGGCGGTGGCGGCGAGCAGGCCCCGCTCGAAGACCCGGTGGGTGCGCCGGTACTCGCGCCGCTGCGCCCAGGCCAGGGCGGCGAGGGCGAGCACCCCGGCGCCGAGGCCGAGCAGCGGCCAGGCGCGGGCCCCGTCGTCGTCCCGGTGCAGCCGGGCGGTCTCCGCCGCGTACAGCCGCTCGGCGGCGGGCAGCAGGCGGGTCGTCATCTCCTGGTTGGCGTAGCGCAGGTAGGCGCCGCCGAGGGGCAGGCCCTGCCGGTTGGCGGCGCGGGCCCGCTCGACCAGGCCGGTGTAGCGGGGCAGGAGCTCGTTGAGGGTGGTGATCTCGCGGGCCGACGCGCCCGAACCGTCGGTGTTGGCGGCGGCCTTGACGAGGAGCCGGGAGGCGGTGGCGATGTCCCGGTCGTAGCGGGCGCGGGAGTCGGCCGGTTCGAGTATGCCGGCGAGGAAGCCGGCGGCGGCCGTGGAGTCGGCGTCGGCCAGCGAGCGGTAGAGGGCGGCGGCGTCGGCGCTCAGCGGCTGGCTGCGGCCGACGACGTCCTCGGCGGTGGCGGCCCGGTCGGCCGCCTCCAGTCCGGCGACGGCGCCCAGGGCGACGACGAGCAGGGCGAGGACGGCGCCGAGGACCCGCAGCCGGCCCGGCTCGGTCCGGGCGGCGGCCCGCAGCACCTCGCGGCCGGTGGCCCAGGCCCCCCGGGCGGGCGGCGGCGGTGCGGCGGCGGAGGCGCGCGAGACCTGACCCGGGACCCCCGGGTGCGCGGGCGCGTGCGCCGGGCCCTGCGCGGCCGTCGAGGCGGGCGCGCTCGGCGGGTGTGTCACGTGACCTCCCCCTCGGTCTCGACGTGGATCGACCCCGGCGAGCAGTATGGCCGCAGGGGCCCCGCCCGCACACCGGGAATGACACGATCTTGTGTCTATCGTGCCCCACTCCCGCGGGACTTCGTCCGGCGAGGCCCCTCCGGGCCCCTCCTTCTTCCGTCTCCCCTCCCTCGCCCCTCCCGTCGCGCGGCTCCGCGCGCCGTCGAACGTTCCTCTCCCTGACATACGTACGAGCACCCTCGCCCGGTTCCGCCCCGGCCGTCGCTCGAACAGGTGAACATGACGGCGGGGCGCCTCCTCGGAGGGAGACGCCCCGCGTCCGCGCGTCAGGCCGCGTAGTGCGCCCGCAGCCGCTCCTTCGCCTCCTGCGCCGCCCCGGTCTCGTCCAGCGCGAGCAGCCCCGAGCCCAGCACCGGCGGCGCCGTCACGTACCGGACGACCGCCTTCGGGGCCCGCTCCGCGAGGAGTTCGCGGACGTGCTCCTCCAACTGCGGGTGCCGGGCGGCGAGCACGCTGCCGCCGAGCACCACCGGCGTCTCCTCGTCGAGGAGTCCGAGCCGCCCCAGCGCCACCGACGACATCGCGACGACCTCCTCGGCCTGCCGGCGCACCAGCCCCGCCGCCACCGGGTCGCCCGCCGCCGCCACCCGGAAGAGCACCGGGGCCAGCTCGTGCCGCCGGGCCATCGGGATCCGGCCCAGGTGCAGCGCCTCGATCAGGGCGTACATGGTCTCCAGGCCGAAGTGGCCGGGCAGCGCCCGCGCCAGCTCGGTCGGCTCGCCCCGCCCGTCCTCGCCGCGCGCCGCGCACCACAGGGCCTCGTCGGCGAGCCCGCCGCCGCCGCCCCAGTCCCCGGAGATCTTCCCGATCGCCGGGAAGCGGGCGGTCCGGCCGTCCGGGGTCAGGCCCACGCAGTTCACGCCCGCGCCGCACACCACGGCCACCCCGCGCGGCTCGTCGAGCCCGGCCCGCAGGATCGCGAAGGTGTCGTTGTGGACCCGTATCGAACGGCTCAGGTCCCGGGCGTACAGGGCCCTTTCGAGCTCCTGCTCCTCGACCGGCAGGTCGGCGTTGGAGAGGCAGGCGGTGACGTGGGCGAAGGCCGGGGCGCCGGTGCCGCCGGCCGCCGCCCAGGCCCGGTCCACGATCTCCGCCAGCGCGCCGACCGACTCGGCCACCCCCACCAGCGGGGGCTGGAAGCCGCCGCCGCGCGCGGCGCCCAGCACCTCCCCGGCCGGGGTGAGGACCGCCACGTCGGTCTTGCTGTTGCCCGCGTCGACCGCGAGCAGCGCTCCGTTCACGCCCACGCCAGGTGCTCCCCGTTGTGGGCGATCAGCCGGTCGGTGAGCTGGTCGGCGTAGGCGTACTGGCCGATCAGCGGGTGGGCGAGCAGCGCCTTGAAGACCCGCTCCCGGCCGCCGCGCAGGGCCGCGTCGAGCGCCAGGTCCTCATAGGCCGTCACGTTCGCGATCAGCCCCGCGAACAGCGGGTCGACCGGGCCGGCGGGCAGCGGCACGGCCCCGTCGCGGCCCACCGCGGCCTGCGTCTCGATGACGGCGTCGTCGGGCAGGAAGGGCAGCGTGCCGTTGTTGAGGGTGTTCACCACCTGGTACGGGGAGCCGCCCGCGCCCAGCAGCGAGGCCGCCAGGTCCACGGCCGCCTCCGAGTAGAAGGCGCCGCCGCGCTTGGCGAGCAGCTCGGGCTTCTCGTCGAGCGCCGGGTCGCCGTACATCTCCAGGAGTTCCTTCTCCATCGCGGCGACCTCGGCGGCCCGCGACGGCTTGGTGCGCAGCTCCTCGACGACCTCGTCGTGGGCGTAGAAGTACCGCAGGTAGTACGAGGGGACCACGCCGAGCCGGTCGAGGACCGGGCGCGGCAGCCGCAGGTCGGCGGCGATGGCGTCGCCGTGTCCGGCGAGCAGCCGGGGCAGCACCTCCTCGCCGCCGGGGCCGTCGAGCCGGACGGAGGTCTCCCAGGTGAGGTGGTTGAGGCCGACGTGGCCGAGGTGGACGCGGGCCGGGTCGACGCCGAGGTGCCCGGCGAACTTCCGCTGGAAGCCGATGGCGACGTTGCACAGGCCGACGGCCTTGTGCCCGGCCCCGAGCAGGGCGCGGGTGACGATGCCGACGGGGTTGGTGAAGTCGATGATCCAGGCGTCCGGGTTGGCGCGCCGGACCCGCTCCGCGATGTCGAGGACGACGGGGACGGTGCGCAGCGCCTTGGCGAGGCCGCCGGCGCCGGTGGTCTCCTGGCCGACGCAGCCGCACTCCAGCGGCCAGGTCTCGTCCTGGTTCCGGGCGGCCTGGCCGCCGACGCGGAGCTGGAGGAGGACGGCGTCGGCGCCCTCGACGGCGGCGTCGAGGTCGTGCGTGGTGACGATCCGTCCCGGGTGGCCCTGCTTGGCGAAGATCCGCCGGGCGAGGCCGCCGACCAGGTCGAGCCGGTCGGCCGCCGGGTCCACGAGGACGAGTTCGGTGATGGGCAGGGTGTCGCGCAAGCGCGCGAATCCGTCGATCAGTTCGGGGGTGTAGGTGGAGCCGCCCCCCACGACAGCGAGCTTCATTTTCGTATCAGCCCTTCACTCCGGTCAGTGTGACTCCCTCGACGAACGCCTTCTGGGCGAAGAAGAACACGAGGATCACGGGGGCCATGACCATCACGGTCGCGGCCATGGTCAGGTTCCAGTCGGTCTGGTGCGCGCTCTTGAAGGACTCCAGGCCGTAGCTGAGGGTCCAGGCGGTGGAGTTCTCGGAGGCGTAGATCTGCGGTCCGAAGTAGTCGTTCCAGCAGTAGAAGAACTGGAAGAGGGCGACGGCCGCGATGCCGGGCTTGGCCATCGGCAGCACGATCCGGACCAGGGTGCGCAGTTCGCCGCAGCCGTCGATCCGGGCCGCCTCGACGTACTCGTTCGGGATGGTCAGGAGGAACTGCCGCAGCAGGAAGATGGCGAAGGCGTCGCCGAAGGCCATCGGGATGATCAGCGGCCACAGCGTGCCGGAGAGGTCCATCTGCTTGGCCCAGAACAGGTACATGGGGATGATCACGACCTGCGGCGGCAGCATCATCATCGAGATGACCAGCAGCAGCGACAGGTGCCGGCCGCGGAAGCGGAACTTGGCCAGCGCGTACGCCACCGGGATCGAGGAGACCACGACGAGGACGGTGCCGAGTCCGGCGTAGAGCAGCGAGTTGCGCCACCAGAGGAGGAAGCCGTCGGTGTGGAACACCTTCAGGTAGTTCTCGAAGTGCCAGGTGTTCGGCGTCAGGTCCCGGGTGAGCGCCTGCTGGTCGCTCATCAGGGAGGTGAGCACCACGAAGACGAACGGCAGGACGAAGAAGAGGGCCGCGGCGATGCCGAGCGCGTGCACGGCGATCCACTGGAGCAGCGCGGTGCGGCGGGCCCGGCGCAGCGCGGGGGAGGCGGAGGAGGTCATGGTCAGTCACCCGAGCCGATCAGGCCGCCGCGCCGGCGCATCAGCAGCGCGGTGAAGGCCATGGAGAGGGCGAGGAGCACCAGCGCCACCACGCAGGCCGCGCCGTAGTTGAACTGGCTGAATCCCAGGCTGTAGATCAGCTGGGGGAGGGTCAGGGTGGAGTCCTCCGGGTAGCCGGGGACGAAGGTGACGCCCGAGCCGCCCATCACCCCCGAGGCGACCTTGGAGGCCACGATCGGCTGGGTGTAGTACTGCATCGCGCCGATGATCCCGGTGACGACCGCGAAGAGGACGATCGGCGAGATGTTCGGCAGGGTGACGTAGCGGAACCGCTGCCAGGCGGAGGCGCCGTCGAGCTCGGCGGCCTCGTACTGCTCCTTGGGGACGTCGAGCAGGGCGGCCATGAAGATGACCATGAGGTCGCCGACGCCCCACACCGCCAGGACGGTGAGGGCCGGCTTGGACCAGGCGGGGTCGGTGAACCAGGCGGGGCCGGGGACGCCCACGGACTCCAGGAGGGAGTTGACGGGTCCGGTGCCGGGGTTGAGCAGGAAGACGAAGGCGAGCGTCGCCGCCACCGGCGGGGCCAGGTAGGGCAGGTAGAAGAGGGTGCGGAAGACCCCCGTGCCCGTCTTGATCTTCGTGATGAGCAGGCCGATGCCGAGGCCGAAGACGACCCGGCAGCCGACCATCACGAGGCAGAGCCAGAGGGTGTTGGTCAGCGCCGGCCAGAGCTGGGGGAAGTCGGTGAAGACGTAGACCCAGTTCTCCGTGCCCCGCCAGGTCGGCGGGTTGAGGCCGTCGTACCGCATGAAGGAGAAGTAGACGGTGGAGACGAGGGGGTAGACGAAGAAGACGCCGAAGCCGATCAGCCAGGGCGACATGAAGGCGAGGGTGCGCAGCGCGTCGCGGCGCCGCCGGGCGCGCAGGGTGTTGCGCCCCCGGGGCGGGGCGGCGGCCGGGGCGGCCGCCGCCTTCGTGGTCAGGGTGTCCGTGCTCATGGGCGGGTGCCGGCCGTCACTTCGCCGCGGCGATGTCGCGGTCGATCTGGGCGGCGGTCTCCTCCAGGCCCTTCTTCAGGTCGGCGACCTTGCCCTTCTCGTACTGCTGGGAGAACTTCTGGAGGGTGTCCTGGTAGGCGGAGCCGTTGATGGCGCCGTCGGAGGTGGTGGAGGCCGGGTGCCGGGCGATGTCCAGGAAGACCTTGAAGCGGTCGTCGACCTTCAGGTCGGGGGAGTTCAGGGCGTCCAGGGTGGAGGGCACGTTGCCGATGTCCTGGGCGAAGCCGACCACGGCCTCGGTGTTCGTGGTCATGAACTTGACCAGCTCCCAGGCGGCGTTCTGCTTCTTGCTCTGGGGGGCGATGCCCATGATGGTGCCGGAGAGGTAGCCCTTGCCGTACTCGGCGACCTCGTCGTCGGCGACCGGCAGCGGCGCGACGCCGATCTCGAAGGGCACCTTGGCGTCCTTGGCGAAGTTCAGCCGCCACTCGCCGTCCAGCTGCATGGCGACCTGGCCGGTGTGGAAGGGGTGCTTGGCGCCCCACTCGTCGCCGAAGGAGGTGCGGTAGCGGTCGAGCTTCTCGAAGCCGCCGAGCGCGTCCACCAGGGACTTCTGGTAGGTCATCATCTTGGCGAAGCCGGGGTCGGTGGCGACGGCCGACTTGCCGTCCTTGCCGAAGTAGCCGTCGTGCTTCCACTGCGACATGTAGTGCGAGACGACGGTCTCGTAGCCGAGGTAGGTCGGCATGAAGCCGACCCGCTCGTAGGAGTCGCCCTTGGGCCTGGTGAGCTTCTTGGCGACCTCGGTGAACTGCGACCAGGTCTTCGGCGGGGCCTCGGGGTCGAGCCCGGCCTCGCGGAAGGCGTCCTTGTTGTAGAAGAGGCCGTACGCGTCCGAGAGCAGCGGCAGCGAGCAGCGCCTGCCCTCGAACTGGGTGTAGTCCTGGAGGACCTTCGGGAAGATCTTGTCGAGGTCCAGCTTGTCCTTCTCGATGAAGGGCTTGAGGTCGGCGAGGGCGCCCGAGGCGCAGAACTTGCCGACGTTGGACGTCGTGAAGGAGGAGACGACGTCGGGTCCGTTGGAACCGCCCGCGCGCAGCGCCTGGTTGAGCTTGTCGTCGTTGATGCCGCCGACGGTCTTCACCTTGATGTTGGGGTGGGCCTTGGTGAAGCGGTCCACGTTGGCCTTGATCGCCGCGACCTCGGAGGGGGCGGCCCAGCCGTGCCAGAAGGTGATGGTGGTCTGCGCGTTCGGGTCGTCGCTCGTCGCGGTCGACGGGGAGCCGGTACAGGCGGAGAGGAGGGCGAGCGAGGAGGCTGCGGCGAGCGCGGCGACGGCCGCGCGGAGGCGTGCGGGCATGACGGGTCTCCCGTGGGGCGAGGGGCGGGGCGGGACGGGTGGTGCGGGCCCCGGGGCTCCGGTGCGGGCCCGGGGGCGGTTCTGGGGGAGGTCTTCCGGGACGGTCAGCGGGACGTGTCGAAGACCTCGTCGCGGGTGGCGGCGAGGGCGCTCTCCAGCGCGCCGCGCAGGACGGGCTCGCGGGGCACGGAGGTGAGGACGAGCCGGGGGCGGGAGGCCGCGAGGTCGGCCAGTTCGGCCTGGACGCGGGCCCGCAGGGGTTCGCCGCCGGCGACGAGGACGTCCCCGGAGAGCACGATCAGTTCGGGGTCGAGGACGGCGACGACGGAGGCGAGGCCGGTGGCGAGCCGTTCGGCGTACCGGTCGAGGAGGTCGGCGTACGGCCCCTCGTCGGGGGTCTCGGCGGCCCGCGCGAGGAGCCCGCAGGCGACCGGCACGTAGGGGCGTTCGGGGGTGTCGAGGCCGGCGGTGCGGGCGATCCGGGGCACCGCCTGCACCCCGGCGAGCTCCTGGAAGCCGCCGGAGTTGGCCTTGGTGACCTGGCGGACCAGGGGGGTGCCGGGGACCGGCAGGAAGCCGACCTCGCCGGCGCCGCCGGTGAAGCCGCGGTGCAGCCGGCCGCCGAGGACGACGGCGGCGCCGATGCCCTCCTGGTTCCACAGCAGGACGAAGTCGTCGTGGCCGCGGGCGGCGCCGAGGGCCCGCTCGGCGACGGCGACCAGATTGACGTCGTTCTCGTACTCGAAGGGCATGGGCAGGGCCGCGGCCAGCTCCTCCAGGAGGGTGGGGGAGTGCCAGCCGGGCAGGTGGGAGGCGTAGCGGAGGCGGCCGGTGGCCGGGTCGAAGGCGCCGGGGGTGCCGATGACCAGGCGGCGGACGTCGGCGCGGGTGAGCCCGGCGGCCTTCACGGCCCCGTCGAGGGCGTCGGTGACCTGCCGGACCACGCCGTCGCCGGTACGGCCCTGGGTGCGCAGCTCGTACTCGCCGACGACGGTGCCGGTGATGTCGGCGACGGCGGCGCGGACCCGGTCCTGGTTGACGTCGAGTCCGGCGGCGTGCCCGGCGCCCGGGTCGAGGGCGTAGAGCTGGGCGCTGGGGCCCGGCCGGCCGGCGGTGGTGCCGGTGGCGCGGACGAGCCCGGCGGCCTCCAGGCGGGCCAGGAGCTGGGAGGCGGTCGGCTTCGACAGGCCGGTGAGCTTGCCGATCCGGGTGCGGGAGAGGGTGCCGTGCTCCAGGAGGAGGTCGAGCGCGGCACGGTCGTTCATGGCCCGCAGCACCCGCGGGGTGCCCGGGATGCCCTGGGTTGCGGCCATGGGATCGCACCTGCCCTTCGACGCTCGTCGGGCCATTGTGGCGCGCCGCCGGCGGCGGCTTTTTCCCGGCCCACTGTTAGGAAGGTTTCCTATTCGGTGGGAGGACGGTAGGACGGCCGCCACCGGGGCGTCAATACCCGCACACGCACGACACCCCCGACGGCAACCGGAGCGTTACCCGTCGGGGGTGCCGAAAGCCCCTGTCTCAGGGCTTGTTGAGGTCCGGCTTCGGCAGCGGGGTGGCCGCCGCCGACTGCGGCGACGCCGCGTTCGCGAACACCGAGGGGGCCGCCATGCCCGCCGACGGATCGGCCGCCGCCTCCTCCGCCTGCGGCGGCAGCCCGCCCACGATCCGGATGCCCGCCTCGTCCAGCGCCCGCTTGATCCGCCAGCGCAGCTCCCGCTCCACGCCCAGCCGCTTGCCCGGCATGGTCTTCGCCGAGACCCGCACCGTCATCGAGTCGAGCAGCACCTCGGTCAGGCCCAGCACCTCCACCGGACCCCACAGCCGCTCGTTCCACGGCTCGTCCTTGGCCATCGCCTCGCCCACCCCGGCGATCACGGACCGCACCTCGTCCAGGTCCTCCGTCGGCCGGACCGTCACGTCCACGCCCGCCGTCGCCCAGCCCTGGCTGAGGTTCCCTATCCGCTTGATCTCGCCGTTGCGCACGTACCAGATCTCGCCGTCCACGCCGCGCAGCTTCGTCACCCGCAGCCCGACCTCGACGACCTCGCCGGAGGCCACGCCCGCGTCGACCGAGTCACCGACGCCGTACTGGTCCTCCAGGATCATGAAGACGCCGGAGAGGAAGTCCGTCACCAGGTTCCGCGCGCCGAAACCGATCGCCACACCGGCCACACCCGCCGAGGCGAGCAGCGGCGCCAGGTCGATCTTGAAGGCGCCCAGCACCATCAGCCCGGCCGTGCCCAGGATCAGGAACGACGCCACCGAGCGCAGCACCGAACCGATCGCCTCGGACCGCTGCCGCCGCCGCTCCGCGTTGACCAGCAGCCCGCCCAGCGCGGTCCCCTCCACCGCCTGGGCGGAGCGGTTCATGCGGTCGATCAGCTTGGTCAGGGCGCGCCGGACGGCCATCCGCAGGATCACGGCGACGAAGACGATCACCAGGATCCGCAGACCGGTGTTGAGCCAGGTGGACCAGTTCTCCTCGACCCAGCTCGCCGCGTCGGTGGCGCGCGCCGCAGCCTCGTCCAGCGTCACGGGAATCGGGTCGGGCTCGGTGGCGGCCCCTAGGACGGACCAGGACACGGAAGAACCTCCAGGCATCGCGTACGCAGGTCGTCCACCCTAACGGGGCTGTTCGCGTGCACCCGTTGCCGTGTTCGAGGGAGAGACGGACCTCACCCGGGCACATACCCGGAAGACATGCCGATGTGGCCGAGAACACGCCGCTCCCGCTCCCGTCCGTCACGGGAACGTGCTGGCGCTCCGACCAGGCATGAGGAGAGACTGAGAGCAGTTCGTCCCGGCGCGAGCCACGCGCCGCCGGCGCCATAGGAGGCATCCGTGCCGCATGTCCTGGTCCTCAACGCGTCGTACGAGCCCCTGGGCGTCGTACCGCTCCGCCGCGCACTCGTCCTCGTTCTGGAGAACAAGGCCCAGTGCCTGGAGGAGTCCGGCGCCTTCCTGCACAGCGAGCGCCGGATCGTGTCCGCGCCCAGCGTGATCCGGCTGAGCCGCTTCGTGCGGGTCCCCCACCGCGGGGCCGTCCCCCTCACCCGCCGGGCCCTCTTCGCCCGCGACGGCGGGCGCTGCATGTACTGCGGGGCGGTCGCCACCAGCGTCGACCACGTCGTCCCGCGCAGCAGGGGAGGGAGGCACGCCTGGGAGAACGTGGTGGCGGCCTGCCGCCGCTGCAACCACCTCAAGGCCGACCGCTACCTGAGGGAACTGGGCTGGCGGCTGAGCCACCAGCCCGCCCCGCCCACCGGCCTCGCCTGGCGGATCATCGGGACCGGCCACCGGGACCCCCGCTGGCTGCCCTATCTGAGGCCGTACGGAGCCGAGGACGTGATGGCCCGGATCGACTCCGTCGCCGACATCCCCGCGGGGGTGCTGACGACGGGCTGATCCGGGCCTTCCGCGTTTCCGGGGGCTCGTGGGACGCGGATACGGGCACGGCGCCGGGGCGCCGCCGCTCAGGGGGCGGCGCCCTCCTCCGGCGCGTCCGCGCCCGCGTCCTCGTCCGTACCGGCTCCGGGGGCCTTCTCCCCGGTCCCGGGGGTCTCGGGCTTCTCCTCCGCCTTCTCCTCCACCGCGTACGCCTCCACCGACCAGAGCGAATAGCCGTACTCGGTGGCCCGCTTCTCGCCCTGCACCCGGACGAAGCGGGTGTCCGCCTCGTCCATCCGCACCGACTCCCGGCCGCCCCGCCCGTCCGCGACCGTCGCCGCCGTCCGCCAGGTCCGCCCGTCCGCCGAGACCCGCACCCGGTAGCGGCTCGGATGGGCGTCCTGCCAGTTCAGCACCACCTGCCCCACCCGGGCGGGCGCGGCCAGCTCCAGCTGGAGCCAGGCCCCGTCGTCGACCGGCGAGGACCAGCGGGTCTCCGGATCGCCGTCCGCCGCCAGCGCGGCCGGGAAGTCCGGCGTCTCGTCGCCGGAGGAGGAGGCCGTCGCCGTCCGCGCCAGGTCCGGGCCGCCCGCGCGCGGGAAGGCCCGCACCGTCAGCACCCGCTCCCCGCCGCCGAACGACACCGGCACCCGGTACTCCCCGGACGGGGTGCCCGGCGCCACCGACACCTCCAGCGGCACCCGGGTCCGCCCGCCGCGCTCCACCGACGCCTCCTTCGGCAGCCGTACGGTGACCCCCTCGGGCGCCCGCGCGGCCAGCGGGCCCCGCACCCCGGCCGCCCGCCGCCCCGTCAGGTCCAGCTCCACCCGCCCCGCCGGGCCGCCGATCTCCACGTCCGCGGACTCCCGGGCCAGTTCGAGCCCGGCGCGCGGCCCGTCCGCGAACCACGGCACCAGCGACCGCACCTCGGGCGCCGGACCCTCGCCGTCCCACACCACCCGCAGCGCCTCGGCCCGCAGCCCCTTCGGCTCGGTCTGCGTCCACCCGGAGGCGGACAGCGGCCCCAGCGACCGCCAGACGCCCGCCACCCGCGCCTCCACGCGCGCGTGCACCGGCTTGCGCACCCCGTCCCGGCCCGGCTCCGCCCCGGTCGGCGGCCCGGCCATCACCGTCACCGTCTCCACCGGCCGCGCCCCGTCCAGCTCCAGCGTGTACGACCCGGCGGCCCGGTCCACCCCGTGCTCCGGCGCCCGGTCGGCGCCCGTCCAGGCCGCCGACTCCCGCACCGCGCGCTCCAGGAACGGGTCCAGGACCCCGGCGCCGACCGTCGCCCGGCGCTCCGCCGGACGCTCCCGCAGCGGCTCCAGGCGCAACTGCGCCCGCCAGGCCGCCGCCCCGTCCCCGCGCGCCTGCGCGAGGAGCATGTCCACGGCCGCCTCGCCCGCCGCCCCGTACCGGGACAGCTCCGCCAGCCACGGCCCGGCCTCGGCGCGCAGCGCGCCGCCCGCCGTGCCCGCCAGCCGCTCCGGCGCCTCCCGCATCACGGTGAACGCGGCCCGCAGCTCCCGCCCGGCCTTCTCCCGGGCCACCGCGGGGCCGGTGGACCGGGCCGACCAGAAGGCCGCCATCAGCGGCTTCAGCTCCGCCGACTCCGCCTCGGGGGCGAGCAGCGAGGAGGCCGCGTTCCCCGCCAGGGCGCCGAGCGCCTCGCGCGCCGCCGGGTCGGGGCCCGCCAGCTCGTCGACCGCCGCCCGCCACGCCTCGGCGGGCCGGTAGCCGCGCGGGTTCCAGGCGAAGTCCCCACTGGTGAAGAGGGCGATCCTGGAGGCGGCGGGCTGCTCCATCGCGTGCGCCAGATAGGCGGCGGACCCGGCGGCCACGGCCGGCTCCCGGCCCGTGGAGGGCCCCAGGAAGAGGCGGTCCTGCGCGTAGTCGTTCACCGGGTAGTTGTCCATGGTGACCAGCGGGTGGCGGCCCAGCGCCCCGCGCACCCCGGCCAGTTCGCCGCCGGTGATGGCGGGCGGCACCACCCCGACGCCCGTCCACGCCACCCGCACCCCGGGGTCGAGCGCCCCGGCCAGTGCCGAGCGGTAGGCGCTGGCGCCCTCCTGGTAGTACTCCGTCGGCAGCACCGTCAGCGGCTCGGAGCCCGGGTACCGTCCGGCCAGGTGACGGGCCACCGTGTTCGCCACGCGCGCGTGCGCCCGCGCCGCGCCCGCCGCGTCCCGCCCGAAGGCGTCCGCGTCCCCGTCGCAGGTCCACTCGCCGTACCCGGCGTCCGGGAACTGCAACTGGAAGGAGCGGAAGCCCAGCTCCCGCATCTCGTCCAGCTTCCGCGTCAGCGCCGCCACGTCCGCCGCCGAGGACAGGCACATCGACTGCGCCGGGGCCACCGCCCAGCCCAGCGTCACGTGCCGGGCGCGGGCCCGCTCGGCCAGCGCCCGGAACCCCTCCCGCTGCGCCCGCGGATAGGGCTCGCGCCAGCGCGCCGCGCGGTACGGGTCGTCACCCGGGGCGTACAGATAGCGGTTCTGCTTGGTGCGGCCCAGGAAGTCGACCATGGCGAGCCGCTGCTCCGTCGTCCACGGGGTGCCGTAGAAGCCCTCCGCGACACCCCGCTCGGCGGTCCCCGGCCAGTCCCGGACGACGACCCCCGGCACCGTGCCGCCGACCCCGTCCGGCCCCTCCCCGAGGAGCCGGCGCAGCGTCTGCACCGCGTGGAACAGCCCGTCCTCGCCCACCCCGTCCAGGACGACCGTCTCCCGGCCGCCGGACCGGCCGGTGGCCAGCCGGTAGCCGCCGCCCGGCAGGTCGCCCCGCGCGGGCACCCCGAAGGCGTCGAGCACCGCCCCCGCCGCCGCCCCGGACGGCCCCGAGGCCCGGACCACCGGGCCCGCGCCCGGCAGCCCCTCGTGCACGGTCCGCACCCCGGCCCGCGCGAGCAGCTCCCGCAGCTCCGCCAGGGCGTACGGATCGGCGTCCGGGTCCGCGACCAGGGTGACCCGCTCGCCGAGGCGCACGGCGGGCCCGGCGGCGGCGAGCGACTGCGGCCGGGGCCATACGGCGGGCACGGCCGCGCCGGTCCGGGGCGCGGCGGGCCCGGCCGCGGCGGGCGAGGGGGCGGCCGGTGCCGAAGCGGCCGGCGCGGGCGGGAAGGGCGCGGCGGCCGCCCCCGGCAGGGGGGCGGCCAGGGCCGCTCCGGGCGCGGCGCCGCAGAGGAGTCCGCCGATGACGGCGGCGGCGACCGCCGCGGCCGTCGCGGTACGAGGTCCGCGTCCCGGGCGCACGGGCGTCACGGGGTCTCCCTTCGCCTCGGCCGGGGAGCCGCCGGAGCGTCAGGGGGCGTTCCCCGCCCGGCCGGTCGGTCACGAGCAGGTCACGAGCCCACCACCCGTCGCACGGACGTGTCAACGCACCCGGCCGAAGTGTCGCGTTTGCCCCGCGATTCATCGGCGAGCTGTCGCCCTTCGGCCACATTCCCCCGGTAAAAGGGGCGAAGAGGGGCCGGCTGGGTAGGGCTCACCCGTTCCCTCCCCACGGCCGGCGGCCACCCGCCGCACCACCGGCCTCCGTCGACACGAACCGGGAGATCCCCGTGACCACGACCGCCCGCCACCACTCCGGACGGATACGGATCCCGCAGCAGCCCGCCCCCGGCGACGCGCCCCTCATCGGCGAACCCGCCCCGGACGCGGCGCCCCTGACCAGCGAGCCGCCGCTCGCCGACGCCGCGCCCCTCACCAGCGAACCACCGCTGACCGGCGCGGCCCCCCTCACCAGCGAGCCCACCGCCCCCGGCACCGCGGGCGGCACGGAGTCCCCCGGAGTGTAAGAAGTGACCCTGGCCCGCCTCGCCGCCCGTCACGGCGTCGCCACCGAGTTCAGCCCGCCCGACGGCCGCACCGTCCCCGTGCCCGACCGCACCGTCGTCGCGGTCCTGGCCGCCCTCGGGGTCGACGCCGGCACCCCGGAGGCGGTCGGGGCCGCCCTCGCCGAGGCGGACCGGGCCGACCGGGAGCGGCTGCTCCCGGCCACCCTGGTCCGGCACACCGGAGGGGAGCCCGTCCGCCCGCCGGACGGGCTCCCCGCCGGGACCCGGCTCCGCGTCACCACCGAGGACGGCGCCGTCCACGAGGGCGACTGGGCCGGGCTCCCGCACGGCGTGCACACCGTGGACGCCGAGGCGTCCGACGGACGGACCGGCCGGAGCACCCTGATCGTCGCCCCCGACCGCCTGCCGGACCCCGGCCCGCGCGCGTACGGCCTCCTGGTCCAGCTCTACTCGCTGCTCTCCACCCGCTCCTGGGGCATGGGCGACCTCGGCGACCTGCGCGAGCTGGTCTCCTGGGCGGGCCGCGCGCACGGCGCCGGTTTCGTGCAGGTCAACCCGCTGCACGCGGGCATGCCCGGCGCCCCCTCCGACCCCTCCCCGTACCGCCCCTCCTCGCGCCGCTTCCCCGACCCCGTCCACCTGCGGATCGAGGACGTCCCCGAGTACGCCCACGTCGACCCGCGGCACCGGGGCGAACTGGACCGGCTCCTCGCCGCCGCCGCCGAACTGCGCGAGGGCGTCCTCGCCAAGGGCGCCCCGGTGGACCGGGACGCCGTGTGGGCGCTCAAGCTCCGCGCCCTGGAGCTCCTCGCCGCCGTCGACCTCGGACCCGGCCGGCGGGCCTGCTTCCACGACTTCCTCGCCGAGCGCGGCCGGCCCCTGGAGGACCACGCCGCCCACCGGGCCCTCGCCGAGCGGCACGGCCCGCACTGGCGCTCCTGGCCCGAGGCGCTGCGCACCCCCGAGGGGGCGGCGGCCGCCGTCCGGGCCGACCCGGAGCTGGCCGCCCGGGCCGACCTCCACTGCCGGCTCGCCTGGCTGACGGACCAGCAGCTCGGGGCGGCGGCCGACGCCGCCCGGGAGGCCGGGATGGGCGTCGGCCTCGTCCACGACCTGGCCGTCGGGGTGCATCCGGAGGGCTCCGACGTCTGGGCCCGGCAGGGCGACTTCGCCGCCGGGATGTCGGTCGGCGCCCCGCCCGACGCCTTCAACGCCCGGGGCCAGGACTGGGGCCTGCCGCCGTGGCGGCCGGACGCCCTGGCCGCCGCCGGGTACGCCCCGTACCGCGGCCTCCTGCGCGAGCTCCTGCGGCACGCGGGCGCGCTGCGGATCGACCACGTCATGGGCCTGTTCCGGCTGTGGTGGGTGCCGGAGGGGAGCGAGCCCACCGAGGGCACCTACGTCCGGTACGACGCCGACGCGATGCTCGCCGTCCTGGTCCTGGAGGCGCACCGGGCGGGCGCCCTCGTCGTCGGCGAGGACCTCGGCACCGTCGAGCCCGGCGTCCGCGAGGCGCTGGCCCGGCGCGGGGTGCTGGGCACCTCGGTGCTCTGGTTCGAGCGGGACTGGGACGGGGGCGGCGCCCCGCTGCCGCCGGAGGCGTGGCGGGCCGGCTGCGTGGCCACCGCCACCACCCACGACCTGCCGTCCACCGCCGCCCGGCTCTCCGGCGACCACGTGCTGCTGCGCCGCCGGCTCGGGCTGCTCACCGGCGACCCGGAGCGCGAGCGGGCCGCCGACGCCGCCGAGACGGCCGAGTGGCTGGACCTCCTCCAGCGGCTCGGACTGCTCCCGGAGGGTCCCGGCGACGAGGAGGCCGAGGTCCGGGCCGTGCACCGGTTCCTGACCCGCACCCCGGCCCGCCTGGTGGGGGTGTGGCTGCCGGACCTGGTGGGCGACCGCCGGCCGCAGAACCTGCCGGGTACCTGGGACGAGTACCCCAACTGGCGGCTGCCGGTCGCGGGTCCCGACGGGCAGCCGCTCACCCTGGAGCGGATCGCCGCCGCGCCCCGCGCGCACGCCCTCCTGCGGACGGTCGCGGAGGGGGTCGGAGCCCGTACGGCACCCCCGGGCGCGCGGGCCGTCTAGGCGTTCGCTACTTTTGCACCGTGGACAAGAAGAACGCCCTGCGCGCCGGCGCCGTCGCGGCCGGTACGACGCTGATGATGCTGCTCATGTCGTCCCCCGCGCTCGCGCTGACCCGCGACGACGGTGACGACCCCGCCCCCAAGCTGGAGGTCATCGAGACCCTCGGCCTGTTCGTGGCCGCCCCGCTGGTGCTGTTCCTGGTCATCGCCGGCCTGGTGATGGTCCTCGACAAGTCCCGCAAGCAGGCGTAACCGCCTCCGTCCGTCTCTCCCGAGGGCGCCGCCCGGCCGCACGGCCGGGCGGCGCCCTCGCACGTCCGCGCCCGGTCCGGGCGCGGCCCCGGCCGGTGTGCGTGCCCGGTCCGGGTGACGCCCCGGCTCAGGCCGTGGTCGCGAGGAGTTTGCGCAGCAGGCCGGCCAGTTGCCGGGACTCCTCCTCGGTCAGGGCCGACTCCAGGGCCTCGCGCTGCCGGTCCAGGCCCGCCGCGACGGCCAGGTCGGCCAGTTCCCGGCCGCGCTCGGTGAGCGTGACGCGCAGTCCGCGCCGGTCGTGCGGGTCCGGGTTGCGGGTGAGCAGTCCCGCCTTCTCCAGCTTGTCCAGCCGGCCGGTCATCCCGCCGGTGGTGATCATCAGCGTGGCCGTCAGCTCGCGCGGCGACAGCGTGTAGGGCTCCCCGGACCGGCGCAGGGTCCCGAGGACGTCGAACTCCCCGAGCGCCAGCCCGTAGGGGGAGTACGCCTTGTCGACCTTGCCGCGCATGGCGGCGGAGAGCCGGTAGATCCGCCCGAAGACCTCCATGGGGAGGGTCTCCAGCTCGGGGCGGACCACGGCCCACTGGTCGATGATCGCGTCGACGGGGTCGTGGGCGGGGGGCTGCGTGTTCATGACCTCAGTGTTCCCTTCCCGGGCGGTCGATGGCAACAAAGCCACTTGCAAGTAAGTAGCTTAGTGCTAAGTTAATTACCGCCAAGCCAGTCGGGTCCCGGACCGGGACCGCGCCGCTCCAGGGGGAGACCCGCCATGTCCCGCAAGGCCGCCGTCGTCGCGCTCACCGCCCTCGCCCCGATCTCCTGGGGCTCCACCTACTTCGTGACCACCGAGTTCCTGCCGCCCGACCGGCCCCTCTTCACCGGCCTCATGCGGGCCCTGCCCGCCGGCCTCCTGCTCCTCGCCCTCACCCGCAAGCTCCCCACCGGCGCCTGGTGGTGGAAGGCCGGAGTCCTCGGCGCCCTCAACATCGGCGCCTTCTTCCCCCTCCTCTTCCTCGCCGCCTACCGCCTCCCCGGCGGCGTCGCCGCCGTCGTCGGCTCCGTCGGCCCGCTCTTCGTCGTCGGCCTCGCCGCGCTCCTCCTCGGCGACCGGCCCACCCCGAGGGCCCTGCTCACCGCCGTCGCCGCCGCCTTCGGTGTCAGCCTCGTCGTCCTCAAGGCGGGCGCCGCCCTCGACCTCGTCGGCGTGGTCGCCGGACTGCTCTCCGCGCTCTCCATGTCCGCCGGTGTCGTCCTCACCAAGCGCTGGGGCCGCCCCGAGGGCGTCGGCGCCCTCGCCCTCACCGGCTGGCAGCTCAGCGCGGGCGGCCTCTTCATCCTCCCCCTCGCCCTCCTCGTCGAAGGCGCCCCGCCCGCCCTCACCGGCACCCACCTGGCCGGCTACGCCTACCTCGCCTTCGGCAACACCGCGATCTCCTACTTCCTCTGGTTCCGGGGCATCGAGCGGCTCAGCGCCTCCGCCGTCACCCTGCTCGGCCCGCTCTCCCCGATCACCGCCGCCGTCATCGGCTGGGCCGCCCTCGGCCAGGCCCTCGGCCCCGTCCAGCTCCTCGGCATGGTCATCGCCTTCGGCGCCACCCTGGCCGGCCAGCTCACCCCGGCGAAGAAGCCGGCGGAGCGGCCCGCCGGACCCGCCGCGGAGGAGCCCGCCGCCGCACGGCCCGCCGGACCCGCCGCCGAGCCGCCCGCCGGGCCCGCGGCGGAGCCGCCCGCCGAGCAGCCCGCCGGGCTCCCGGGAGCCGTACCGGCCCGCCGGTAGGCGCCTCCCGACGCCCCCGGACCCCCGGCCCGCGCCGACCCCGCCCCCGGGGGGACGGCGCGGGCCGGTGCCGTAGGTTGCGCCCATGACCGAGTGGGACATCAAGAAGCTCCGCATCCTGCGCACCCTCCGCGACCGGGGCACCGTCACCGCCACCGCCGAGGCCCTGCTCATGACCCCCTCGGCCGTCTCCCAGCAGCTCACCAACCTCGCCCGGCAGCTCGGCGTGCCGCTCCTGGAGGCGCACGGCCGCCGGGTCCGGCTCACCGACGCCGCCCACCTGGTGCTCCGCCACGCCGAGGCCGTCTTCGCCCAGCTGGAGCGGGCCGACGCCGAACTCGCCGCCCAGCGGCACGGTGCGGCCGGACGCATCCGGATCGCCGCCTTCTCCACCGCCGTCCCCGCCCTCGTCGTCCCCGCCGTCACCCTGCTCGCCGCCGAGCGCCCCGGCCTCGACCTCCGGGTCCGCGAGGCCGAGGCGGCGGAGGCGTACGAACTCCTCGCCGCCGCCGACGTCGACCTCGCGCTCTCCCTCGCCGCGCACGCCCCCACCGCCCGCGACGCCCGCTTCACCCGCGTCCCGCTCCTCGCCGACCCCCTCGACCTGGCCCTCCCCGCCGGGCACCCGCTCGCCGCCGCCCCCGGCCTGCGGCTCGCCGACCTCTCCGGCGAGCCCTGGATCTTCGGCGGCTCCGGCCCCTGGTCCGAGATCACCACCGCCGCCTGCGAGGCCGCCGGCTTCGTCCCCGAGCAGGCCCACAGCGCCGCCGGATGGACCGCGATCCTCGCCATGGTCGAGGCCGGGATGGGCGTCGCCCTCGTGCCCCGGATGGCCGCCGCCGAGCGCCGCGCCGGGGTCGTCATGCGGGTCCTCGCCGCCGACCAGCCGCGCCGGCACGTCGTCGCCGCCGTCCGCCGGGGCGCCGAGGACGGACCGGCCGTCGCCGCCGTCCTCGGCGCGCTCCACCGGGCCGCCGCCGACCGGGAGACCTTTCAGGAGAACTGAAAAGACCTGTCGAAAACATTCGATGGACCCCGGGCGGCCGGGGGAGGACAGTCGGAGCCATGACCGCTCACGAGGACGCCCAGGACCCGCACGCCAACGACGCCGCCCCCTACGGCGGAGGCGACCCCTACGCCGACTACCGCACCGGGGACTTCCCCTTCACCGAGCTGGTCGACCTCGCCGACCGCCGCCTCGGCGGCGGTGTCGTCGCCGCCAACGACGAGTTCTTCGCCGAGCGCGAGAACCTGCTCCTGCGCGAGCGGGCCGTCTTCGACCCCGAGCACTTCGGCCACAAGGGCAAGATCATGGACGGCTGGGAGACCCGCCGTCGCCGCGGCACCGACGGCGAGAACCCCTTCCCGGCCCCCGAGGACCACGACTGGGCGATCGTCCGCCTCGGCGCCCCCGGCGTCATCAGGGGCCTGATCGTCGACACCGCCCACTTCCGCGGCAACTACCCGCAGAAGATCAGCGTCCAGGCCACCGCCGTCGAGGGCAGCCCCGGCCCCGAGGAGCTCCTCGACGCCACGTGGGAGGAGCTCGTCCCGCCCACCCCCGTGCGCGGCCACGCCGCCAACGGCTTCGCGATCGACAGCGACCGCCGCTGGACCCACGTCCGCCTCTGCCAGCACCCCGACGGCGGCATCGCCCGCTTCCGCGTCCACGGCGAGGTGCTCCCCGACCCCGAGTGGCTCGGCCTGCTCGGCACCGTCGACCTGCTCTCGGTCCTCAACGGCGGCTCGTACGAGGACGCCTCGGACAAGTTCTACTCCTCGCCGACGCAGATCATCCTGCCCGGCACCTCCCGCAAGATGGACGACGGCTGGGAGAACCGCCGCCGCCGGGTCCGGGGCACCAACGACTGGGTGCGCTTTCGCCTCCCCGCCCAGGGCGCCGTCCGCGCCGTCGAGATCGACACCGCCTACCTCAAGGGCAACTCGGCCGGCTGGATCGCCCTCCAGGGCCGCAACGGCGAGACCGGCGAGTGGTTCGAGATCCTGCCCCGCACCCGCCTCCAGCCCGACACCCTCCACCGCTTCGCCCTCCAGGCCCAGGCGGTCGTCACCCACGTCCGCCTCGACGCCTTCCCGGACGGCGGCGTGGCCCGCATGCGCCTGCACGGCGTCCTGACCGAGGAGGGCGCCGCCGACCTGCGCGCCCGCTTCGAGCGCGCGAGCCGGTAGGCGGGCGGCAGGGCCGCAGGACCGGAAAAGGGGCGCCCCCCTGGGGGAGGGCGCCCCTTCTTCCTGTCCGGAAGGGGACGGCTACGCGGCGGCCGCGTCCGCCGCGCGGGCCTTCAGCGCCCGCTCGACGCCCGCCCGGCACTCCGTCACCAGGCGCCGCAGCGCCGGCACCGGGTCGTGCTCGGCGATCCACGCGTCCGTCGCGTCCAGCGTCTCCTGCGAGACCTGGAGCGTCGGGTAGAGGCCGACCACGATCTGCTGGATCATCTCGTGGCTGCGGGTCTCCGACACGCCCTTGATCGCGGCGAAGTACTTCGCCGTGTACGGGGCGAGCAGCTCGCGCTGGTCGGGCTGCGAGAAGCCGCCGATCACGGCCTCCTGCACCGCGTTGGCCAGCTTGTCGTCCTCGACGACCGACGCCCACGCCTCGGCCTTCGCGGCCTCGGTCGGACGCCCCGCCCGCGCGGTCGCCGCGTGGCGCTCGCCCGCGGCCGTCCGGTCCCGCTCCAGCTCGGCCGCGATCTCCGCCTCGTCGTAGACGCCGGCGGAGGCCAGCCGCTGCACGAACGCCCAGCGCAGCTCGGTGTCGACGGCCAGGCCCTCGATCTCCTCGCGGCCCTCCAGCAGCCCGGCCAGCAGGTCGAGCTGCTGCGGCGTGCGGGCGGTCGCGGCGAAGGCCCGCGCCCACGCCAGCTGGTGGTCGCTCGCCGCCTCGGCGGCCTTCAGGTGGGTGAGCGCCGCCTCGGTCCAGCGGGTCAGGCCCGCGTCCCGCCACTCCGGCGCCGCGTACAGCTCCAGGGCGGCCTTGACCTGCCCCTGGAGCGACTGCACCACGCCGATGTCGGACTCCTTGCCGATGCCCGTCAGCACCAGCTCCAGGTAGTCGCGGGTGGCCAGCTCGCCGTCCCGGGTCATGTCCCAGGCGGAGGCCCAGCACAGGGCGCGCGGCAGCGACTCGGCGAAGTCGCCGAGGTGCGTGGTGACGTTCTTCAGGGACACCTCGTCGAGGCGGACCTTGGCGTAGGACAGGTCGTCGTCGTTGAGGAGGACGACCGCCGGGCGGGGCTTGCCCACCAGCGCCGGCACCCCGGTCAGCCCGGCGGCCTCGACGTCCAGCTCCAGGCGCTCGGTGCGGACCAGCTTGCCGTCCGCGTCGAGGTCGTAGAAGCCGATCGCGATGCGGTGCGGGCGGAGCACGGCCTCGCCCTTGGCGCCGGCGGGCAGCGCGGGGGCCTCCTGGCGCACCGCGAAGGCGGTGATCGAGCCGTTCTCGTCGGTCTCGATCTCCGGGCGCAGGATGTTGATGCCGGCGGTCTCCAGCCACGCCTTCGACCAGGTCTTCAGGTCGCGCCCGGAGGTCTCCTCCAGCGCGCCGAGCAGGTCGCCCAGGCGGGTGTTGCCGTAGGCGTGGCGCTGGAAGTACGCCTGCACGCCCTTGAAGAACTCGTCCTGGCCGACGTAGGCGACGAGCTGCTTGAGGACCGAGGCGCCCTTGGCGTACGTGATCCCGTCGAAGTTGACGAGCACGTCCTCCAGGTCGTTGATCTCGGCCATGATCGGGTGCGTGGACGGCAGCTGGTCCTGGCGGTAGGCCCAGGTCTTCTCCGCGTTGGCGAAGGTGGTCCAGGCGTGCGGCCAGCGGGTGCCCTCGACGGCGGCCTGGCAGGCGACCGAGGTGTAGGTGGCGAACGACTCGTTCAGCCACAGGTCGTTCCACCACTCCATGGTGACCAGGTCGCCGAACCACATGTGGGCCAGCTCGTGGAGGATGGTCTCGGCGCGCCGCTCGTAGGCCGCGTCCGTCACCTTCGAGCGGAAGACGTACTGGTCGCGGATGGTGACCGCGCCCGCGTTCTCCATCGCGCCCGCGTTGAACTCCGGCACGAACAGCTGGTCGTACTTGGCGAACGGGTAGGCGTACGCGAACTTCTCCTGGAACCAGCCGAAGCCCTGCCGGGTCACGTCGAAGATGTGCTCCGCGTCCAGGAACTCCGCCAGCGACGGGCGGCAGTAGATGCCCAGCGGCACGACCTGCCCGTCCGGGCCCTCGTAGGACGAGTGCACCGAGTGGTACGGGCCGACGATCAGGGCCGTGATGTACGTGGAGATCCGCGGGGTCGGCTCGAAGGCCCACACCCCGTCCTTCGGCTCCGGGGTCGGCGAGTTCGAGATCACGCTCCAGCCCTCGGGCGCCTTCACCGTGAAGGCGAAGGTCGCCTTCAGGTCGGGCTGCTCGAAGGAGGCGAAGACGCGGCGCGCGTCCGGCACCTCGAACTGCGTGTACAGGTACGCCTGCCCGTCGACCGGGTCGACGAAGCGGTGCAGGCCCTCACCCGTGTTGGTGTACGCGCAGTCGGCGACCACGCGCAGCTCGTTGCGGCCCTCCAGCAGGTGCGGCAGGGCGATCCGCGAGTCGCGGAAGACGGCGGCCACGTCCAGCGAGCGGCCGTTCAGCACGGCCTCGTGGACGGCGGGGGCGACGAGATCGATGAAGGTCTCGGCGCCCGCCTCGGCGGAATCGAAGCGGACGGTGGTGACGGACCGGTAGGTACCTCCCCCATACTCGGCTTCGCTCGCATGGGCGGTGCCCCCACCCTGCGCACCCGTGAGGTCCAGTTCGACCTCGTACGCGTCCACGGTCAGCAGCGCCGCCCGCTGCTGGGCCTCTTCACGGGTCAGGTTCGTACCAGGCACCCGGTCAACTCCTCGGTTTCGTGACGTTTGGGCCATCCTTCCACGCACCGGCTCAGCGGCGCACGGCACATTCCCACGGCCCGTCGGCCCCGATCCGCAGCAGGCCCGGCCCCGGCACCGGCACGCTCACCCGCAGCTCGCCCACCCCGCTGACCAGCAGCTCCCGCTCCTCGTCGTCGTAGAGCGGATCGTGCGGCGGGGCGTGCAGATGGACCGTGGCCGGGGCCCGCCCGGCGTGCCGGAAGTCCAGCGTCCCGGCCGGCCCCTCGTAGACCACCAGATCGTGCGCGGTGCCCGTGATGCGGCCGGTGAAGCGGCGGGCGCGCGACAGCGGCAGCACCCGCAGCGTCCACGGCGTCTCCGCCTCCATCCGCAGCACCAGCGGGCGCGAGCGCGGCACCAGCGCCACCGTCCGGGCCCGCACCTCGTCCTCGTACGCCGCCAGCAGGAACTCCTCCGGCCGGCCGCGCGCGTCGCAGGACTCCACCGTCGTCGACAGCGCGTGGTGCGCCTCCGCCTCCAGGAGCACCCAGTGCCCGGCCGGCAGCTCGGGCCCGCACCGCAGGACCTGCCGTCCGCGCCCCTGGTAGGCGACCGGCCGGAACTCCCCGCCGTACGGCCCCGAGGCCGCCGGGGGCGCCGGGGGAGGGGGCGGCGCGGGCACCGGCTCCGCCACGTACCCCGGGCCGGGGACCACCGGCGGCGGCGCCTCCACCACCACCCCGAAGCCCGCCGCGAGCCCGGCGAGGCCCGGCCCGTACCCCCGCCCCACCGGGTGGAACCACCAGCCGCCGCCCGCCCGCCGGAACTCCCCGGGCACGCACGCCGACTCCCGCACCCCGCCGCCCACCGGCAGGTGGGCGACCGGCGCCCCGGTCGCGTCGGCGATCCGCACGTCGAGGCCGGGCACCCGGCCCAGCGGCCCGCCGTCCGCCGAGCAGGCCAGCACCAGCCGCTCCACCCCGGGGTCCACCCGGGCGAGGTCCAGCCACAGCCAGTCCGCGGCGGGCGTCCCGGGCGCGCCGGGCGCCGACCGGCCCAGGTGCCGCACCGCGCCCGAGGGGTGCGCCGGATGGTTGTAGAAGACGAGGTCGGCGTCGCCCCGGACCCGGTCGCCGGGGCCGAGGAGGAGCGCCGACACGTCCACGTCGGGCACCCCCGGCCCGGTGCGCCAGCCGGCCGCCGCGTACAGGGGGCGGGTGGGCACCGGTATCGGGTGCGCGGAGGCGTCCATGGAGGCACTGTGGCACGCCGGACGCGCCGGAGGGGCGGCTCCCCGCAACGGGAAGCCGCCCCTCCGGGGAAGCGGTGGGTCAGCCCTTGAGCTCGGCCGCGACCAGCTCCGCGATCTGCACCGCGTTGAGCGCGGCGCCCTTGCGGAGGTTGTCGTTGGAGAGGAACAGCGCGAGGCCGTGCTCGACGGTCTCGTCGACGCGGATGCGGCCCACGTAGGAGGCGTCCTTGCCGGCCGCCTGGAGCGGGGTGGGGATCTCGGACAGCTCGACGCCCTCGGCGCCCTCCAGCAGCTCGATGGCGCGCTCGACGCCGATCGGGCGGGCGAAGCGGGCGTTGACCTGGAGCGAGTGGCCGGAGAAGACCGGCACGCGGACGCAGGTGCCGGAGACCTTGAGCTCCGGGATCTCCAGGATCTTGCGGGACTCGTGGCGGAGCTTCTGCTCCTCGTCGGTCTCGAAGGAGCCGTCGTCGACGATCGAGCCCGCCAGCGGCAGCACGTTGAACGCGATCGGGCGCTTGTAGACGCCGGGCTCCGGGTACTCCACGGCCCCGCCGTCGTGGGTCAGCGCGGCGGCGCCCTCGGCGACCGCCTTGACCTGGCCGTCGAGCTCGGCCACGCCGGCCACGCCGGAGCCGGAGACGGCCTGGTAGGTGGTGGCGACCAGCGCGGTCAGGCCGGCCTCCTGGTGGAGCGGCTTGAGGACCGGCATGGCGGCCATGGTGGTGCAGTTCGGGTTGGCGATGATGCCCTTGGGGCGGTCCTTGACCGCGTGCGGGTTCACCTCGGACACGACGAGGGGGACCTCGGGGTCGCGGCGCCAGGCGGAGGAGTTGTCGATGACGACGGCGCCCTGGGCGGCGACCTTCTCGGCGAGGGCCTTGGAGGTGGCGCCGCCGGCGGAGAAGAGGACGATGTCCAGGCCGCTGTAGTCGGCGGTGGAGGCGTCCTCGACGGTGATGCCGTCGACGACCGTGCCGGCGGACCGGGCGGAGGCGAAGAGCCGCAGCTCGTCCAGCGGGAAGTTCCGCTCGGCCAGGATCCTGCGCATGACTGTGCCGACCTGACCGGTGGCTCCGACGATTCCGACCTTCACGGGACTTCCTCCGTACGTGTGTGCAGGGTGCTGCCGCTCCATGATGCGTATGTCCCCGGCCGCCTTGTCCAATCCATTGTCCGAGGGGCGGGACGGTGTCCGGAGGGCGGCGCGCGGGACGGACAGGAGGGGCGGGGGTCCGGCCGGACCCCCGCCCCTCCCGGGCACTGCGGTGTTACGGGGTGACGCTGCCGATCAGGACGCTGCCGGAGCCCGCGACGGTGCCGCGCGCGTTGAGCAGCCGGACCTCGCCGAAGAACTGGCGTCCCTCGGGGGCCGGACCGCCGGCGACGACCTCGGCCGTGACCTTGGTGCTCGCGCCGTTGGCCAGCGGGTACGTCTTCGACTCGTCGACCTTCACGGTGCCGAGCGCCGCCGAGTAGTAGACGTCCTTGTAGTCGTAGCTCGTGCCGCCCGCGGCCTGGACCGCGTAGGCGTCGACCACGACGGTGTACGTGCCCGGCTTCGGGTTGGCGATGGAGACGGACTCCTCCGAGTCGCCGTCGGCCGAGGACGCGACCTTGGCGCCGTCGAGCAGGACGGTCAGGTCGAGGTCGGCGGCCTTGTCGGAGGTGTTGCCGATCGCGACGTCGAGCCGCTCCACGCCCTCACCGACGGTGACGGTCCGGGTGTGGGTCTCGTGGTGCTGGACGGTCGTGGTCTCGACCTTGGCCGAGCCGAGCGAGCCGCCCTTGAGCTTGCCGTCGATGCCGGCGAAGCGGTTGGCGACGGTCCACTCGACGCCCGCCGGGACGCCGACCTTCGCCTCGTCGATGGTCTGGACGGCCGGGTCGAAGGAGGCGCCCAGGACGGAGACGTTCAGCTTGTACGGGTTGTTCAGGTCCGGCGAGGTGCGCCGGGCCTCGACCTCGATCTCCCAGACGCCGGCCTGCGGGTTGGCGTAGGAGCGCTGGTCGGGGCGGCAGGTGTTCGCCGGGTTGTAGTGCGGGTAGCACACGGTGGTCGTGGTCGGGTCGACCGGGACGCCGTACGGGTGGATGGAGATGAACCGGGTCTGGCTCTTCTCCTTCAGGCCGCCGATCGCGACCTCCAGGGAGGTGGCGCCCTTCGGCACGGTCACGAAGTACGAGGTGCTGCTGTTGCGCTGGACCGAGCCGGCGGCGCTGAAGCCGTAGCCGGGGGCGACCAGGTCACTGGCGACCACGGTGGTGGCGAGGATCTGCTTGTCGACGCCCTCGGTGCGGTCGTCGTCGGCCTCCAGGAGCACGCTGTGCACGCCGGCGGTCTTCGGACGGGCCTCCAGGCGGACGGTGACCGGCTTGTTCAGCGGGAGCCGGACCTCGTCGTCGCCGAGGATGCGGAAGGTGCCGTCGTTGTGCTTGAGGTCCAGCTCGTGCTCGATGGCGCGGTCCGGACCGCTGGTGCGGGTGATCGTGACGTCGTAGACCTTCTTCTGGCCGACCTTGAGGCCGCCCTCGCGGTCGTAGACGCCGGTGCCGGTGTGCGGCGCCGGGAAGATCACGGTGTCGACCGGGGCCTCGACCTTGTAGGAGTGGGCGGTCGCCCTGTCCTTGATCGACTCCCACGCCTCGTTGATGTCGATGCGGCCGGAGCCCTGCTCGTGGGCCGCGACGCCGGGGATGCGCTGGGCGGTCGAGGTGAGCGCGGTGCGCAGGGTCAGCGGGGTGAGCGCGATGCCCTTCTGCTTCGCGGCGGAGAGCAGCAGCGCGCTCGCGCCCGCGACCTGAGGGGAGGACATCGAGGTGCCGTTGAGCATCCCGTAGCCGGCGGGCAGGTCGTAGCCCGCCTCGGGCACGCCGGCGCCGGCCTGCCAGGTCGGGATGGTGTTGACGGCCGAGCCCGGACCGGTGATGAGCGGGGTGGCGCCGCCGTCCTCGCGCGGACCGCGCGACGAGAACGGGAACATGGCGTACTTCTTGGTCACGTCGGAGCCGTAGTTGGCGGCCCAGGTCTCCTTGGAGACGGCCGCGCCGACGGAGAGGACCTTGTCGGCCAGGCCGGGGTCGCCGATCGTGTTGGTGCCGGGGCCGGAGTTGCCGGCCGAGATCACCAGCTGCACGCCGTAGTCGTCGATGAGACGGGTGTAGAGGCGGGCGCGGACGTTGTCGCCGTCGTTCAGCGCGGGCAGGCCGCCGATCGACATGTTGACGATGTCGACGCCGCGGTTGACGACGAGGTCGACCATGCCCTCGGTGAGGGCGACGTTGGTGCAGCCGCCGTCCCAGGTGCAGGCGCGCGAGGAGACGATCTTCGCGCCGGGGGCGGCGCCGTTCATCCTGCCGCCGAAGAGGCCGTGGGCGGCGGTGATGCCGGCGACGTGGGTGCCGTGCGCGGACTCGACGACGCCGATGTTGACGAAGTCCCGCTTCTGGCCGACCCAGGAGCCGCCCAGCGGGTCCATCGGGACGTCCTTGCGGATCTGCACGACGAAGGGGACGCGCTCGGCGACGTCGGTGGCCGGGTTGTCGGTGCCGAAGTAGCCGACCTGCGCGCCGTCCTTGTACGCCTTCATCGGCGCGTTGTCCGTGAAGTCGTTGTTCTGGTCGGTGTCGACGCGGACGGTGCCGGCGACCGGGTCGTACAGGATGCCGAACTGGTCGGTGGTGTCGCCGTCGCGGTTGATGTCACCGGCCGGGTCGCCGCCCGCGGTGGCCGACTCCAGGAAGCGGCTCCACTGGTAGGAGCCCGCGGGCGCCTTCCAGGACTGGCCGTTCGCGGTGAAGGCGGGGCCCGAGACCGGGGTGATCTGGGCGCGCCAGGTGGCGTCGCCGTCGACCAGCGGGTCGGTGGCGGTGACCCAGTCGACGATCTTGCGCTCGCCGGTGGTGGTCTTCTGGAGGGCCGGGTGGGCCAGGTCGACGCCCGAGTCGAGGATGCCGATGGTCACGCCGCGGCCGTCGGCCCTGGGGTGGTCCTCGACGAAGTCGACGGCGCCCGTCTCGTGGGACGGGTTGTACGGGTTCTTCGCCGGGGTCTTCTTCGACGGGGCCGGGTAGGTCCTGCCGACCGGGCCCTTGCGGTCGGCGGCGCCGCCCGCGATGCCGGGCGTCGGGTCGTCGAGCTCGATCTCGGCCCGCAGGTCGATCGACTGGACGGAGGACAGCTTGCCCGCGGCGGAGATCGCGGCCTTGGCGCGGTCGGTCGGCAGGGTCGCGCGGACGTAGCCGAGCGCGTCGTTGCGGTTGCCGACGGAGGCGCCGGGGACGGCGTCGAGCTGGCCGGCGACCTGCTCGGTGCTGCCGGGGGCGGTGGCGACCAGAATGGTCACGTGCGACTCGCCGGCGGCCTCGGCCTCGGCGAGGCGCTGGGCGTCGGTGGCGCCGAGCTTGTCGGCGGGCTCCGCGGTCTTCACCGGGGGCGTGGTCGCCGGCTCGTCGGCGGCGAGCACCGGAGCGGCACCGGCCGCGACGAGCGCGGTCACCAGACCGGCTGCGGCGGCGATCCGGGCGGCCCGTCTGGTCCCGGAGGTCGAGCGTCCGGATATGGAGCTCTGCATTTCGGGGGTGGTCATGTACATCCCTGTTTGTGAAAGAGAGAGTCCGGATTTCGGTACCGGATGACCGCTCAGCCTTTCGTAAATGACAGGGTTTTGTGGAGAGTTAGAGGACGGCAGCTTGTGCCGGTGGCGTACATCCGCCACCGCGCACACTCCGCCACGTGTGACGAATCGTATGCAAGAAGGGCGATCCGCACGGCTTCTGACGTGGCGTCCGAGCGGGTGGAACCCCGGGGCGGACGCGGCGGGGGGTACGGGTGGGGTGCGCGGGGGCCCGGGAGCGCGCTTCGCGCCGGGAGGGGGCCGCGCGCTTCGCGCCGGGGCGGGTCCGGCCGGGCGGCCGGGCCGCGCGGCGGCGTCCGGCGGCGCGATGTTCCTCACACCCCGGACGCCGGTATCCCGGAGCCGTGCGGCCTTCCGCGGGGTGCCGTCTCGGGATCGTGTCCGGGGAGCGGACTTCTCGATCACCGATCGGATGGAAACGGTATACCGTCGTAAGGAGCGGTTCGTCCGCTTCCGGGTCGACAGCGCCGTCGAGACCCCGGCCGCCGGCCCCTCCCGGACCGGTCGCGCCCGGGTGCTCCCGGCCCGCCGACCGACCCGATCGCCGCACCGCCCGCACGCGGACACCCGATCCACGACCCCGAGGAACCCGTGCCCACCCAGGCTCCCGAGGCCACCGTGCCCGCCCCGTCCGCCACCCCCGTCCCGACCACCGCCGTCCCGACCACCGCCACCACGGCCACGGAGGCCACCGCCGCAGCCGCCGCCGAGGCCGCCCCGCGGATCGTGACCGCCCCCGCCACCCGGCCCTGCCCGCCGCCGCGCCCGCACTGGCTCGCCGTGCTCGCCTGCACCGGCGCCAGCGTCGCCGCCCTGCTCCTGCTGGTCGCCCTGGGCACGGTCCTGCACCATCCGCTGCTCATACCGCCGCTCGCCGCGAGCATGGCGCTGGTCGCCGCCTCCCCGGAGCTGCCGCTGTCGCAGCCCCGCTCGGTCGTCGGCGGCCAGCTCCTCTCCGCCCTGGCCGGCTTCGCCGTCCTCGCCGTCGCCGGGCCCGGCCTGTGGAGCGCCGCCGTCGCCGGCGGCCTCGCCCTCGGCGTGATGATGCTGGCCCGCGCCCCGCACTCCCCGGCCGCCGCCACCGCGGTGATCATCACCCTGGACGCCCCGGCGTTCTGGAGCTTCACCGGCCTGCTGGCGCTCTCCTGCGCCCTGCTGGTGGCGATCGGCCTGGTCGTCGCCCGCGCCAACCGCCGCCGCTACCCGCTCTACTGGTACTGACCGCTTCCCCCGCCGACGGGTCCGGCCGCCCGCTCTTCCCCTAACCTCGTCCCATGAAGCAGGGGCTGAGGGTGGCGGCCTACGCCGTGTGCGTCCGGGACGGCGAACTGCTGCTGGCCCGCTGGGTCGGCCGCGACGGGGTCCGCCGCTGGACCCTGCCCGGCGGCGGCATGGAGCACGGCGAGGACCCCGTCGAGACCGTGGTCCGCGAGGTCGAGGTGGGGGTCCCCCCAGGCCGCAGGGCCTGGGGGAGAGACCGGGTACGCCGCCGAGCCGCTCGCCCTCCTGGGCATCGATTCGGACATCCAGAGCTGGTCCCTGCGGCTCCGCACCGCCGGCTCCTTCCAGAGCCTCCGCATCGTCTACGAGGCCCGGATCACCGGCGGCGCCCTGCGCCCCGAGACCGGCGGCTCCACCGATCTCGCCGCCTGGCACCCGCTCGACGCGGTGCCCGGCCTGGACCGGGTCCCCCTGGTCGACATCGGCCTCGGCCTGTGGCGGGACCGCCCCCCGGCCGGCCGCCCCGGCCCCCGCTGAACCCGGCCCCCGCCCCCGTACCGCCGAACGGCCGGAAAGGGCTCAACCGGTACGCACCCGCTCAACCTCCCCGCACCCCCCGTGGTCCTCCCCGCCGACCGCAGCACCGGACCGCGAGAACCAGGGGACCCACATGACCGACACCCGCACCGTCCGCACCCGTGCCGCCCGCGGCCGCACCGCCCGCACGGTCCGCACCGCCGTCGCCGCCGCGCTCGCGGCCGGCCTCACCGTCGGCGCCCTCGCCGCCCCCGCCCTCGCGGCGGCGGACCCGGCCGCCGCCCGCCCCGGCCACGAGGCCACCCGGCAGGCGCTCCGCGCGGCCGTCGACGCGGGCATCCCCGGCGCCGTCGCCCAGGCCGGGAAGGACGGCGCCGACTGGACCGGCACCGCCGGCGAGCGCGGCGGCGCCGACCGCTACCGCGTCGGCTCCATCACCAAGACCTTCACCGCCACCGTCCTCCTCCAGCTCCAGGCCGAGGGCCGCATCGACCTCGACGACCCGGTCGACCGGTGGCTCCCCGGCCTCGTCCGGGGCCACGGCCACGACGGCCGGAAGATCACCGTCCGCCAGCTCCTCAACCACACCAGCGGCGTCTACAGCTACACCGGCGACCCCGGCTTCCAGAAGAAGATCTTCGGCGCCGGCTTCCTGGAGCACCGCTACGACACCTGGCAGCCCCGCGAGCTGGTCCGCATCGCCATGGAGCACGCCCCCGAGTTCGCCCCCGGCACCGGCTGGAGCTACTCCAACACCAACTACGTCCTCGCCGGCCTGGTCATCGAGAAGGTCACCGGCCGCCCCTACGGCAAGGCCGTCGAGAACCGCGTCCTCAAGCCCCTCAAGCTCCGCGCCACCCTCGTCCCCGGCACCGACCCCGCCATGCCCCGTCCCAGCAGCCGCGCCTACTCGCCCCTCGTCGCGGACCCCGGCGCCCCCCTCCACGACGTCACCGAACTCAACCCGAGCATCGCCCACGCCGCCGGCGAGATGATCTCCGACTCCCGCGACCTGCGGACCTTCTACCGGGCCCTGCTCCAGGGCCGCCTGCTGCCGAAGTCCGCGCTGAAGGAGATGACGACCACCGTCCCGGTCTCCCCCGACCTCCCCGGCGTGGGCTACGGCCTCGGCCTGATGAAGCAGGAACTGAGCTGCGGCAAGGAGGTCTGGGGCCACGGCGGCGGCATCCACGGCTCCAGCTCCGAGGCGTTCGCCACCCGCGACGGCCGCCACACCCTCGCCGCCAACCTCAACGGCGACTGGACCGGCACCAGCCAGGCGATCGTCGAGGCCGAGTTCTGCGGCACCCTCCCGAAGAAGTAGCTCAGCGGGGCAGCACCACCACATAGGCGGCGGGCTGCCGGTCCGGCGCGGCCATCAGGGCCGTCCGGACCACGGCCGCCTGCCGCTCGGCCGACTCCCGCAGCCCGCGCGGGGTCACGTGCACCACCGCGATCCCCAGCCGCTCCAGGTGCTCCCGCTTGCGGGTGTACGCGGACCACAGCGCCTCCTCGTCCGGCCGGGGCACCCGGGTGTCCAGCTCCACCGCCACCGCGTGCTCCGGCCAGTAGGCGTCCACCCCGCCCAGGTGCGGGCCGCCCGGCAGCCGCAGGTCCACGTTCCACACCGGATCCGGCAGCCGGAACTCCCGCACCATCTCGTACAGCCGCTCCTCCGACAGCGCGCGCCCCTCCACCAGCACCGCCTCCACCGCGTCCCGCACGTGCGGCCGGGACAGCAGCCGCAGCCGCCCCAGCTCCCGCACCACCGCCGCCGGCTCGCAGTGCCCGCCGCGCACCGCCTCCGCCAGCATCCGGCGCACCGCCCCCGCGTCGTACAGCCCCGACACGGCGTCCGCCAGCGCGCGGGCCACCGGCGCCACCGGAAGCCCGCCCAGCTCCACCGGCTCCGGCGGCTCGGGCGCGCGCACCACCCGCGCGAAGCCGGTGGACCGCAGCCGTCGGGTGCGCCCCACCAGGACGTCGATCCGCTCCAGGGCCTCGGGCGGGGGAGCGGAGGAGAAGCCGTGCAGGGCCAGCCCGGCCAGGCCGGTGAGCATCGGGCCCGGCCCCTGCGGCCCGGTGCCGCCGTCCCGGCGGGCGTAGAGCAGCGCGGCCCGCAGCCGGTCGTCGCCGGTCGGGGCGGTGGGGCGGAGCAGGAAGACGCCGGGCAGCAACTGCTGCCAGTCGCCGCCCTCCGCCGACCGTCCGGCGACCTCGGCGGCGGGCACGCCCATGGCCCGCAGCTGCGGGGCGGAGGCGAGCCGCTGGGTCAGCGCCGAGGGGGCGGGGCGGCGGCGGGAGCGGGCGGGGAGGGGGGTGTCGTGGTTCATGCCGGGGGTCTTCCGCTCCCCGGCCCGCTCCTAACGGTCTGTTACGTGCCCGTCGACAATCCGGGACAAGGCCGTCCTAAAGTACGTGCGTTCGAGTGCCGAGAGGGGGCCCGCCCGGCGGCGGACCCCCTCCCGGACCGGCTCACTTCGCCTGCGCGTCGCACTCCTGGGCCCGCAGGGCGCGCGCCAGGTCGTCGCGGGACTCCAGCACCAGGCGGCGCAGCGCCGGGGCCGCGTCCGCGTGCTCCGCCAGCCACGCGTCGGTCGCCGCCAGCGTCTCCGGACGGTCCTGGAGCGCCGGGAACAGGCCCCGTACGACGTCCATGCCGATCTGGATCGACCGCTCGGCCCAGATCCGCTCGATCACCGCGAAGTACTTCTCCGCGTACGGCGCGATCAGCTCGCGCTGCGAGGACTGGGTGAAGCCGGCGATCGTCGCGCCCACCAGCGCGTTCGACAGCGCGTCCGACTCGACGACCTGCGCCCACGCCTGCGCCTTGACCGCCTCCGAGGGCCGCGAGGCCAGCAGCCGCACCTGGTGGCGCTTGCCGGAGGCGGTGTCGTCCCGGGCCAGCTCCTCGTCGATCCGGGCCTCGTCGGCCCGGCCGCGCGCGGCCAGCGGGGAGAGCAGCGCCCAGCGCAGCTCCTGGTCGACGTCGAGGCCGTCGATCCGGGCGGTGCCCGCGAGCAGGCCCTCCAGGAGCTGGAGGTCGGCGTCGGAGGAGGCCGTCGCGGCGAGGAAGCGGGCCCAGGTCAGCTGCTGCTCGCTGCCCGGCTCGGCCGCCCGCAGCTCGCGCAGCCCGCCCTCGGCGAGCAGCCGCCCGCCCTCGGCGCGCCACGCCTGGTCCGCGTAGTGGGTGACGGCGGTCTGCGCCCAGGCGTGCACCATCTGGAGGACGCCGATGTCGGTCTCGCGGCCCGCGAAGGCGAGCACGACGGCGACGAAGTCGCGGGCCGGCATCAGCCCGTCCCGGGTCAGGCTCCACAGCCCCGACCAGCACAGCGCGCGGGCCAGCGGGTCGGTGATGTCGCCGAGGTGGCCGCGCAGGGTCTCCATCGAGCCCTCGTCGAAGCGGACCTTGCAGAAGGTGAGGTCGTCGTCGTTGACGAGGATCAGGTCGGGGCGCTCGGCGCCGGCCAGCTCCGCGACCACGGTCCGGACGCCGGCCACGTCGGCCTCGGTGCGCGCGTACCGGGTCAGCTCCCCGTCGGCGAGCCGGTAGAGGCCGACGGCCACGCGGTGCGGGCGCAGCTCGTCGCCCTCCTGGAGGACGGCGAGCTCGGTGATCCGGCCCTCGGCGTCGTAGGTGACCTCGGGGGCGAGGACGTTGACGCCGGAGGTCTGGAGCCAGGACTTCGACCACGTCTTCATGTCGCGGCCGGAGGTCTCCTCCAGGACGGCCAGCAGGTCCGCGAGGCGGGTGTTGCCGTAGGCGTGCCGCTTGAAGTAGCGGCGGGCGCCCTCCAGGAAGGCGTCCCGGCCCGCGTAGGCGACGAGCTGCTTGAGGACGGAGGCGCCCTTGGCGTAGGTGATGCCGTCGAAGTTCAGCTTGGCGTCCTCCAGGTCACGGATGTCGGCCGTGATCGGGTGGGTGGACGGCAGCTGGTCGGCCCGGTAGGCCCACGCCTTGCGGTTGTTGGCGAAGGTGACCCAGCTGTTGGTGAAGCGGGTCGCCTCGGCCAGCGAGAAGGAGCCCATGAAGTCGGCGAAGGACTCCTTCAGCCACAGGTCGTCCCACCAGACCATGGTGACCAGGTCGCCGAACCACATGTGGGCCATCTCGTGCAGGATCACGTTGGCCCGCCGCTCGTACGCCGCGCGGGTGACCTTGCCCCGGTAGACGTACTCCTCGGTGAAGGTGACCATGCCCGGGTTCTCCATGGCGCCGAGGTTGTACTCGGGCACGAAGGCCTGGTCGTACTTGCCGAAGGGGTACGGGTAGTCGAAGTTGTCGTGGAAGAAGTCCAGGCCCTGCTTGGTGATCAGGAAGACGTCGTCCGCGTCGAAGTGCTTGGCGAGGCCCTTGCGGCACATGGCGCCGAGCGGGATCACCAGGCCGTCGCGCTCGTAGCTGTCGGTGACGTAGTGGTACGGGCCGGCGACCACGCAGGTGATGTACGTGGAGATCGGCTTCGTCTCGGCGAAGCGCCACACGCCGTCGGCGTCCCGCTCGCCCGCGCCGTTCGACCAGACCGACCAGGCGTCGGGGGCGGTCACCTCGAAGCGGTACGGGGCCTTCAGGTCGGGCTGCTCGAAGTTGGCGTAGACCCGGCGGGCGTCGGCCGGCTCGTACTGCGTGTAGAGGTAGACCTCGCCGTCCTCGGGGTCGACGAAGCGGTGCAGGCCCTCGCCGGTGCGGCTGTACGCGCACTGCGCGTCGACGACCAGCACGTTCTCCTCGGCCAGGCCGTCCAGGGCGATCCGGGTGCCGTCGAAGACGACCGCCGGGTCCAGCTCCCGCCCGTTGAGGGTGACGGAGGTCACGGAGGGGGCGATCAGGTCGGCGAAGGTCGAGGTCGCCTCGCCGGTACGGCGGAAGCGGATCGTCGTCACCGAGCGGAAGGTGCGCACCGCCTCCGTGGACTCTCCGACCGCCGAGCGCAGGTCGAGGGCGACCTCGTAGCCGTCGACGGACAGCAGCGCCGCCCGCTCGTGGGCCTCGTCGCGGGTCAGGTTCTCACCGGGCACGGTCACTCCTTCGTGGCGTGTTCGAAACAGGACCGATCCTCCCATGTGCGCCTGTCACCCGGTGCACGGGAATGCCGACACGGCTTGCCGGTGTTGCGCCAGATCGGCGCACCACGTTGCTTCGCACCCGTTCTTCGCACCTTTCCGAGGAGTCACATGTCCGAGAGCAGGACCACCGCCGATTTCTTCTTCGACCCGCTCTGCCCCTGGGCCTGGATGACCTCCCGCTGGATGCTGGAGGTCGAGAAGGTGCGCCCGGTGGACGTCCGCTGGAAGGTGATGAGCCTCGCGGTGCTGAACGAGGACCGGCTGGACGAGGTCCCCGCCGAGTACCGGGAGATGCTGGAGACGCAGGCGTGGGGCCCGGTCCGGGTCGTCGTCGCGGCCCAGCAGCTGCACGGCGACGAGGTCGTCGGCAAGCTCTACACCGCCCTCGGCACCCGCTTCCACAACGACGGCGAGGGCGTCACCCCCGAGGCCATCGTGGGCGCCCTGAAGGACGTCGGTCTGCCGGAGTCGCTGGCCGAGTACGCCGACAAGGACACGTACGACGCCGAGCTGCGGGCCTCCCACCAGGAGGGCATCGACAAGGTCGGCCAGGACGTCGGCACCCCGGTCGTCGCGGTGCCCGGCCCGGACGGCGAGGAGGTCGCCTTCTTCGGCCCGGTCGTCACCCCGACCCCGCGCGGCGAGGCCGCCGCCCGGCTGTGGGACGGCACGCTGCTGGTGGCCTCGACCCCCGGCTTCTACGAGATCAAGCGCACCCGGACGGCGGCGCCGAGCTTCGAGTAGGCACCCGCCCCCACGGAAGAACCCCCGCGATTCACGTCATCGCGGGGGTTCTTCTTTCATCCGCCCGCCCGGTGAAGGTTGAGAAGACGATCACGAGCAGGACGCGTGGGGTCCTCCCGGGGCCGGCCCCGGGAGGGGGTCAGAAGGAGATCAGCGGCACGCTGGCCTTGGCGGCCAGGTAGCGCGCGTTCACGTCCTGCCAGTTGACGACCTGCCACATGGCGTCGATGAAGTCGACCTTCTGGTTCTTGTACTGGAGGTAGAAGGCGTGCTCCCAGGCGTCGAAGACGAGGACCGGGACGGAGCCCTGGCCGACGTTGCCCTGGTGGTCGTAGACCTGCTCGACGATGAGGCGGCCGCTGATCGGCTCGTAGGCGAGGACGCCCCAGCCGGAGCCCTGCGTGGTCGCGGCGGCCTTGGTGAGCTGCGACTTGAACTTGGCGAAGGAACCGAAGGACGCGGTGATCGCGTCGGCCAGCTCGCCGACCCCGTCGGCCGCGAGCGGCTCGCCGCCGCCCTCGCCCTCCTTCGGGCTGGCCATGTTGTTCCAGTAGATGGAGTGGAGGATGTGGCCGGAGAGGTGGAAGGCCAGGTTCTTCTCCAGGCCGTTGATGGCCCCCCACGACTCCTTGTCGCGGGCCTCCTCCAGCTGCTCCAGGGTGTCGTTCGCGCCCTTGACGTAAGCGGCGTGGTGCTTGTCGTGGTGCAGCTCGATGATCTGCGGGTTGATCACCGGCTCCAGCGCCGCGTAGTCGTACGGCAGCTCAGGAAGTGTGTAGATCGCCATGTGCGAGCCCTCGCCCTTCGACCGACTTCTTATTGCAATTAATGTGCAAGTGCAGGCTAACAGCACCTGCGGAAGTTGTTGATCAGTCGATCGACCTAGGTCTCCGGCCGTGTCGCGCCACCCCCGGACACGCGAAAGGCCCCGCCCGTCCTCCCGGGTGACCGGAAGGACGGACGGGGCCTCAGGGGCGCCCGGATGCCGGGCTAGCCCTCCTTGACGTGTGCGATGAACGCGGCGAAGGCGGAGGCGCCGACGGTCACGACCGGGCCGGCGGAAACCTTGGAGTCACGGACGGGAACGATGCCCTGCGGGGCGGTGTTGGTGGCGACCTCCACGCAGTTTCCGCCATTGGAGCTGTAGGAGGACTTGAACCACTGTGGGGTGTCGATCGTCACGGGTAAGCCTTTCGTGCCTCACGGATCATGGCCATGGAGTCAGCCTGGCTCAGGCTTTCGGCCTGTAGCTGATAGTACTCCGTCAGTGTCGTTGCCACCGTTGTGGTTTCCCGTGCCAGATGCCCCTGTAGGTGCGATTCGGTGTAGGCGAGCATGGACCGGTCGGCCAGGGTGAGCAGGTTGACCGGAAGGTTGAACGGCCGCAGTTCTCCTATGGCGTACGGAGCCACCTGGAGGGTGGTGTTCGGCAGTTCGGCGAACTCCAGCAGGCGGTCGAGCTGCGCTCCCGTCACGTCCTGCCCTCCGACGGGGCGGCGGATGCAGCTCTCGTCGATCACGACGTGCATGATCGGTGACCGGTTCTTCGTCACCGCCGCCTGGCGCTCGGCCAGGACGGCACACCGTTCGTCCGCCTGGAGGGGGGTGATGGACCCCCGCCGCACATCGCCGTGGGCCAACGCGCGTGCGTACGCGGCCGTCTGTAGCAGCCCCGGGGCGATCCCGATGTCGAACAGCCGGATCTCGATGGCCTGCCGCTCGTGGTGGACGTACTGGGGGAACCCCTCCAGCAGGACGCCGTGCCGCAGTTTCATCCACTCGCGCTCGAACGCTTCGTCGCTCCCCGTCAGGCCGAAGGCGACGTCGAGGACTTGCGAGAAGCGGAGAGTAGAAGATCTGCGGCTGGTTTCAACCGCCGAAATATGCTTGCTGGAATATCCCGTTCGGTCCGCCAGGTCCTCCTGCGTCCACCCCCGCTCCTCCCGCGTGCTGCGCACTCTCGCCCCGTAGGCCGCAGCGGGTCCGTTCTCGGGGTGCAGCGTCTTGATGTTGGACACAACTCTCCCTCCCCACCTCGTACGTTGAGGACCCCTCCAGCGTAGGTGCACGCTGATGCTCCCGGTAGTGGTTCCGCTACGGAGAGGAGTGGTCATGTCTGCACAGTTGAACGAAAACCGCCCGCCCGACCTCGGGACGTTCATGGCCGAAGTGCGCCCGGCCCGGCCGGAGGGCACGCCCCGGCTCGGCCGCGTGACCTCGTGGGACGGTGAGTTGTGCCACCTGTGTCCCCCCGGCGGGGGCGCGGAGTGGACGGCGGCGCCGGACGCGCTGCGCCCGCCCACGCAGGAGGAGCGCGCCTTGATCCGCACCCTCACCCGGCCCGTGCGCTGGGTGGACAGGTGAGGGCGTCGGGGACGTGGGCCTACGGGGTCGTCCTGCGCCGCATCCAGAGCGATCCCGGTACTGCCCCGGCCGTGGGGGCGCGGTGCCTGGACGCCATGTGCGGATGGGTCGCCGCCCCCGGCGCGGACGCCGACCTGGTGGGCGACGAGTGCCTCGCGCACACCGAACTGAACCCGTCGCACCGCCGTTTCGCCCGGGAGTACTCGGACGTGGCGCTCGTGACCTGCCTGGAGCCGACGTGAGGCCCGCCTCCGCCCCCGTACCCACGGAGGAAGCCGCGTGAAGACATGCCGGTCCACGCGTCGGCTCCCCTACGCGGGGCTGCTGGTCGCCCTGTACACGGCCGGGGCGGGGGAGGAGGAGTACCCCTCCCGGCACGAGATGGTCCGCCGCTGCGAACTGGGCGAGGGGCACGGCGACCCCCACTCCGCGTACCTGTACGCGCACGACGGAGGACCGGAGCTGTGGGCGCGGTGGGAGGGGGAGGCGGACGAGATCCGGTTCGTCCGGCTGACGCCCTGCGAGGAGGGGGACCCCGGCCTCCCGCCGGTCCACCGGTCCGCGTGCGCGTTCCCGGCGGGCCACGCCTGCGGCCACGCCTGGGAGGACGGGGAGCGGGAGCAAGCCCGGGAGTGACCCCGTCACCACGTCCGCGCCGCCCACCGCTCCGGGGCGAGCGCCACCAGCAGCACCAGGTCCGTCGCGCCCGTGATGCGGCTGGACCCCGCGTGAGGGGCGCGGGCCGGCCCCGCCGCCCGGGTCGTCCGGTCCCGGCCGCGCTGCGGAAACTGGCGGCCTTCCTCGCCGAGTTCGCCCCCCGGCGAGGAAGAGGAGCTGCACACCCTCGTCCTGCGCGCGGTGATCAGCGGCGACACCGAAGACCTCTCCGCCTGGCTCGACGCCCGGCACGGGCCCGGCGCGTACATCGGGACCTTCCTGACCGGCACCTATTTCGCCGCGCCCGTACCCGCCGCCGACTGACACCCCCGCCGGGGGACCCGTCACCGCGTTCGCGCCG
Organism: Streptomyces termitum; assembly: GCF_014650175.1. GTDB lineage: Bacteria > Actinomycetota > Actinomycetes > Streptomycetales > Streptomycetaceae > Streptomyces > Streptomyces termitum. The sequence continues at coordinate 299,090 of NZ_BMUL01000002.1, read as the reverse complement.
CCCATCGTTCCCGGGCCAGGGCCACCAGCAGGACCAGGGCCGTCGCGGCCGTCGACCACAGCATCTGGGGGCGGGTTCCGGGGTCCAGGAGCATCAGGATCAGGACGGCGGCCATCGCGGCGAGGGCGGTCCAGGTCAGGTACGGGAAGGCCCACATGCGCAGGGAGAGGGCCTCGGGCGCCTCCCGTTCGATCCGGCGGCGCAGGCGCAGTTCCGAGACGGCGATCAGGGCCCAGACGAAGAGGAGGACCGAGCCCACCGCGTTCAGCAGGTAGAGGAAGACCGAGTCCGGCCACTTCAGGTTCAGCAGGACCGACACGAAGCCGAAGGCCACCGAGGCGAGCACCGCCCGGCGCGGCACCCCGCCCGCCGTCCGCAGCAGCCCGCGCGGGGCCTCGCCGCGCTCGGCGAGGGAGAAGACCATGCGGGAGGAGCCGTACAGGTTGGCGTTGAGCGCCGACAGCAGCGCCACGAAGATCACCACGTTCATGATCTGCCCCGCCCCCGGCACCCCGATCGCGTCCAGCACCGCCACGTACGGCGACTCGCCCGGCACGATCGCCGTCCACGGCAGCAGCGTCACGATCACCAGCATCGAGCCGACGTAGAACAGCAGGATCCGCCAGACCGCGCTGCGCACCGCCCGCGCCACGTTCCGCGCCGGGTCCTCCGACTCGGCCGCCGCGATCGTCACGACCTCCAGGCCGCCGAAGGCGAAGACCACCACCAGCACCCCGGAGACCACTCCCGACCAGCCGTTCGGCAGGAAGCCGCCCCGGCCGGTCAGGTTCGCCAGGCCCACCGGGTCGGTGTCCGGCAGCCAGCCGGCGACCGCCAGCGCGCCCAGCGCCAGGAAGAGGACGATGGCCCCCACCTTCAGGGCCGCGAACCAGAACTCGAACTCGCCGAAGTTCTTCACCGCCGCCAGGTTCGCCGCCGTGAAGACCAGCATGAACACCAGCACCCAGCCCCACTGCGGAACCCCCGGCACCCAGCCGTGCGCGATCCGCGCCGCCGCCGTCGCCTCCACGGCCAGCACCACCACCAGCAGGAACCAGTACAGCCAGCCCACCGTGAAACCGGCCCACCGGCCCAGCGCCCGCTCCGCGTGCACCGAGAACGCCCCGGACGCCGGCATCGCCGCCGACATCTCGCCCAGCATCCGCATCACCAGCATCGCCAGCCCGCCCGCGAGCAGGTACGAGACCACGATCCCCGGCCCGGCGACCGCGATGCCCGCCCCCGAGCCCACGAAGAGCCCGGCGCCGATCACCCCGCCCAGCCCCAGCATCGTCAGGTGCCGCTGTTTCAACCCGTGCGTCAGCGGCTCGGGTTCGGTCAGGGGGGAGGACGGCGGAACGTCGTCGCGCATGGTGGGGGCTCGCGCTCTGGAAAGGGAACTTATGGAGACCCCACAGTCTCTCCGCCGACCGCCTCCCGACGCAAAAGGGGCGACACCTGACGAGTCGGCAGTGATGAGCATCACGTGGCGCGTGGCGCCCGAGCCCTCCTTTGTCGGAACTCCATGAACCCCCGGGCCGAGGCTTTGTCGGCGGCTGACGGTGATCGGGCGCTCACCCCTGGCATAGCGTCAACCTGTCCCTGCACCCTCACCCCCGCGGAGTACCGATGAGCACCGCCGCCGCCCCCGCCCGCACCCTCCGTACGGGTACCGTCCTCGCCGACCTCCTCCCCTCCAGCCGCGCCCGCGACATCGCCCTCGTCGCCGGCGGCGCCGCCCTCACCGGCCTGGCCGCGCAGCTCTCCGTCCCGGTCCCCGGCTCCCCGGTCCCCGTCTCCGGCCAGACCTTCGCCGCCCTCCTCGTCGGCACCGCCCTCGGCGCCCGCCGCGGCTTCCTCGCCCTCGCGCTCTACGCCGTCGCCGGCATGGCGGGCGTCCCGTGGTTCGCCCAGGGCAGCTCCGGCTACGCCATGCCGTCCTTCGGCTACGTCCTCGGCATGCTCCTCGCCGCCACCGTCGTCGGCGCCCTCGCCCGCCGCGGCGCCGACCGCTCGGTCCTGCGCACCGCCGGCACCATGGTCCTCGGCTCCGCCGTCATCTACGCCGTCGGCGTGCCCTACCTGGCCCTCGCCACCGGCATGACCCTCGGCCAGGCCGTCGCCGCCGGCCTCACCCCCTTCCTCATCGGCGACGCCCTCAAGGCCGCCCTCGCCATGGGCGCCCTCCCCGCCGCCTGGAAGCTCGCCGGCCGCAAGGGCTGACCCCGCACCGGGCGCCACGCTCGGGCCGGCGCCCGCCACGGCGCCCGGCCCCACGCACCATGCCCGTCACGCGCACCACGCCCGTCACGCGCGCCGCGTCCGCACGCGCCACGCGAGCCACACGCACCGCGTCCGTCACGTGCTCCACGCGCCCAGGACCCCGCCGGGGCCCCGCACCCGGCCACCGGGGGCGGGGCCCCGCCGCGTGCCCCCCGCTGGCGCCCCGCCCGCCCCGGCCGTGCCACACTCGACGGCATGCGCGTCTACCTCGGTTCCGACCACGCCGGCTACGAACTCAAGACCCACCTCGTCGAGTGGCTCACCGCCCAGGGCCACGAGCCCGTCGACTGCGGCCCCCACCTCTACGACGCCCTCGACGACTACCCGCCGTTCTGCCTGCGGGCCGCCGAGCGCACCGCCGCCGACGCGGACGCCCTCGGCATCGTCATCGGCGGCTCCGGCAACGGCGAGCAGATCGCCGCCAACAAGGTCAAGGGCGTCCGTGCCGCCCTCGCCTGGAGCGAGCAGACCGCCGCCCTCGGCCGCGAGCACAACAACGCCAACGTCGTCGCCGTCGGCGCCCGCATGCACAGCCAGGAGGAGGCGACCAAGTTCGTCGAGATCTTCCTCGCCACCCCGTACTCCGGCGACGAGCGCCACACCCGCCGCATCGAGATGCTGACCGCCTACGAGACCACCGGCGACCTGCCCCCGATCCCGGCCCACCACCCGCAGGAGCCCACCGCCTGATGCCCGAAGGGCACACCATCCACCGGCTGGCCGCCGACCACCGCGAGCGGTTCGGCGGCCGGCCCGTGCGCGTCTCCAGCCCCCAGGGGAAGTTCGCCGACTCCGCCGCCCTCCTCGACGGCTCCGTCCTGGAGACCGCCGAGGCGCACGGCAAGCACCTCTTCCTCGGCTTCCCCCGCGACGAGTGGATCCACATCCACCTCGGCCTCTTCGGCAAGGTCGGCTTCGGCGACGTCCCCGCCCCGCCGCCCGCCGACACGGTACGGCTCCGGCTGACCGGCCCCGACGGGTACATGGACCTGCGCGGCCCCACCACCTGCGCCCTCGTCACCGACGAGGAGAAGCGGGCCGTCCACGACCGGCTCGGCCCCGACCCGCTGCGCGCCGACGCCGACCCCGACCGCGCCTGGCACCGGATCTCCCGCTCCCGCAGCACCATCGCCGCCCTGCTCATGGACCAGAAGGTCATCGCGGGCGTCGGCAACGTCTACCGCGCCGAAGTCCTCTTCCGGCACGGCATCGACCCCTACCGGGCCGGCCGCGACCTCACGCCGGGGGAGTGGACCGCGATCTGGGACGACCTGCGCGGACTGATGCGCGAAGGCGTCCGGCTCAACCGCATCGACACCGTCCGCCCCGAGCACACCCCCGAGGCGATGGGCCGCCCGCCGCGCGTCGACGACCACGGCGGCGAGGTGTACGTCTACCGCCGCGCGCACCTGCCCTGCCACCTCTGCGGCACCGCGATCCGCACCGCCGACCTGGCCGCGCGCAACCTCTTCTGGTGCCCCGCCTGCCAGACCCGCTGACCCGCAGCCCCGTACGGCCCCCGGACGCACCGGGGGCCGTACCGCTTCCTAGAAGCCGTGCGGCAGCCAGGGCGCCGCGTCCGAGCCGAAGGCGAGCGACGCCTCCGCGAGCGCCCCGTCCCGCAGCTCGGTCACCCGGCCCGCCGCGGCCAGCGACGACAGCGCCGTACCGCCCAGATAGGCCGCCCCCAGCTCCCGTACCGACAGCGCCAGCTCCGGCGCGTCCGAGGTCCGCTCGCAGACCGCCCCCTTCGCGTCCCCCGACAGCCGCCAGCGCCCCTCGTTCCACGGACAGAACGCGTCCGACACGTCGAGGACCACGTCCACCGGCGCCCGGTACGTCCGCGCCGCCAGCGCCGCGCCCACCTCCACCGGACGGGCGAACAGCACCTCCCGCAGCACCGGCTCGCACCGCCGCACGTCCGACACCAGGTGCCGCCACCCGTCGTCCACCGGACGGCTGTCGATCCGCACCTTCGCCGTCAGGTCCACCGAGCACAGGAAGCGCCACAGCGCCGCCTCCGCCACCGGATCGAGCCCCATCAGCTCCCGCACCGTCACCGAGCCGTCCGGCCCCGCCCAGCCCCAGTCCGGCTTGACGCTGTACGAGGCGTAGCCCACCAGCTCCCCGTCCCGCTCCGCCAGCACGCACTGCCGCGGCGAGGAACCCCCGCGCGCGCCCGGCGGATCCAGCACCGGCTGCCGCTCCCAGCCCGCCGGGCGCACCGTCATCCCCGGCCGGCGCGGCACCAGCCGCGCGTACAGCTCCTCGTAGGCCGCCGAGGACTCCGCCAGCGGCACCGGCCGCAGCACCACCCCGTCCACGCCCGCCGGCAGGTCCAGCCGCACCCGCGTGGTGTCGATCACCGCCCGGTGCGCCCAGCTCGCCGCCCCGTACCCGAACCGCCCGTAGATCACCGGCTCGGAGGCGGTCAGCACCGCCAGCGGCTCGCCCCGCTCCCGCACGTCGTCGAGCTGCCGCCGCATCATCGAGGTCAGGATCCCGCGCCGCCGGTGCGTCGAGGCCACGCTCACCATCGTCACCCCGGCCGTCGGCACCGCGGCCCCGCCGGGCACCGTCATCCGGAACGAGAACGCCCCGGCCGTCGCCACCGGCCGCTCCCCCTCCCAGACGCCCAGCGACCGGTCGCACTCGGTCAGGTCGCGCCAGAGCTCCCGCTCCTCGGGCTCCTCGGGTACGCCCCCGAAGGCCAGTTCCAGCGCCCCGAACCAGCGGTCCCACTCCGACGGGTCCAGCACCCGCATCTCGCTTGTCATATGCCATCGATATCAGGGCCCGGCGCCGGGGGCGACCCGATTTGAGCCCCCTTGTCACCGGGGTACCCCTGCACGGAACCGGCCGGGATGGATAGGGTCCAGGCCAATGGGTGACCGCGCGAAACACGACACGCACGCGGCCCGGCTGCGCAGGAGCGTCCACCGGGCCCGCCTCGCGCTGCGCCGGACCGGCGTCGAGTACTTCCGCGGCGGCGCCTCCGACCGGCTCGCCCTGGCGGGCCTCCTGCTCACCGTCCCCGCCATCGTCTGCGGCACCGTCCTCGACCCCGTCTGGTGCTCGCCCGCCGCCCTCGTCCTGCCGATCGTCGCCGGCGGCCTGCTGCTGCGCCCCGCCAGCCTCCTCGCCCTGTACGCGGCGGCGGCCGGCGGCCTCATCGTCGAGTCCGTGCTCCTCGGCCCGTACGGCGAGGGCCCCGCCCGGGTCACCCCCGGCACCGTCCTGGTCGTCGCCGCCTGCGGACTCTTCGGCCTGCTCATCGCCCAGTTCCGGGCCCGCGTCGGCGTGCCCTGGCGGCGCGGCGGCACCATGCTCTTCGACCTGCGCGAACGGCTCCGCGTCCAGAGCGCCCTGCCCCGGCTGCCGAACGGCTGGCACCGCGAGATGGCGCTCCGCCCGGCCGGCGGCCAGTCCTTCTCCGGCGACTTCGTCGTCGCCGCCCGCACCCACGGCGGCCGCACCCTGGAGGTCGTCCTCACCGACGTCTCCGGCAAGGGCATGGACGCCGCCTCCCGCTCCCTGCTGCTCTCCGGGGCCTTCGGCGGCCTCCTCGGCTCGCTCCCGCCGCACGGCTTCCTGCCCGCCGCCAACGGCTACCTGCTCCGGCAGGACTGGGACGAGGGCTTCGCCACCTCCGTCCACCTCGTCCTCGACCTGGACTCCGGCGACTACGAACTCTTCTCCGCCGGCCACCTGCCCGCGCTCCAGCTCCACGCCGGCACCGGCCGCTGGGAGCAGAAGGACGGCGAAGGACCCCTCCTCGGCGTCTACGACGGCGCCGACTTCCACCCGGTCAAGGGCAGCCTGCGCCCCGGCGACGTCCTGATGCTGTTCACCGACGGCCTCGTCGAGGCCGCCGACCGCGACCTCGACGAGGGCATCGACCGCCTCACCGGCGAGGCCGAGCGCTGCCTCCCCGACGGCTTCCACGGCGTCGCCCGCCACCTCATCGAGGCCGTCGCCAAGGACGTCAACGACGACCGGGCGCTCCTCCTCATCTCACGCCAGGGCTGAACCCCCCCGGCCCCCGGAGGCGTCTTCCACCGGTACCGGCGTCCCACGATTCGTCACCCCCCGGCGGGGGCAGGGGGGTTGGTGGCACGATGGAGGTGCGGGGGGTGCTCGACAGGTGCGCCTCCCGGTGGCTGGGTGGGACCGACCGAGGGTGTGAATCAGTTATGGCCATTTCGCTGTCCGTGGTGCTGCTGTTGGCGATCGTCCTCGTGGTGCTGATCCGCGGGGGCAGCCTCAAGGGCGGACCCGCGGCCGTCGCCATCCTCTTCGGCTTCTTCCTCGCCTCCACCGGCATGGCCGACGACATCCAGCGCTTCCTGGACTCGATAACCCAGACCATCGGGGCCATCAAGTTCTGACCCGCGCGTGCCGGGCCCCGCCGTCGCCCCGGCGGGGCCCGGCACGCGCGCGGAGGCATGGAAAAGACCCCGGGCCCGGTTCCTCCTGAAGAGGACCGGGCCCGGGGCCGTACAGAGCGGGCGACGGGAATCGAACCCGCGTAGCTAGTTTGGAAGACTAGGGCTCTACCATTGAGCTACGCCCGCATGCAGGGCGCCGCAGGTCAAAAGGACCTCGGCACGGAGAGCATGGTAGCCGGTCCGGAGCCCTCCGTGCACACCCCGGAAAACGGGGGGCGTCGCAGCGTCCCCGTGCATGTACCCTACGTGTCGCACCGACGGGGTGTGGCGCAGCTTGGTAGCGCGTCCGCTTTGGGAGCGGAAGGCCGTGGGTTCAAATCCCGCCACCCCGACCATCATGATCCTCCGCGGTCCCGCCCGCTGGTTCTTGATCGCGTTGTGGGCGTCATCCTTCGTGCGGTTACTATGCAAGCTGCGTGCCCGTGTGTCTTTTCTGACCGGGCCCATCGGCCGGAACCGCCCCCGCGCGGCTCGGCCGGAATCCAGGAATCAGCCACCAAGGAGACCGAACCGTGAAGAGCGCCGTGGAGACCCTGAACCCGACTCGGGTTCGGCTCACTGTCGAGGTGCCCTTCGAGGAGCTCAAGGACAGCCTCGACGCGGCGTACAAGAAGATCAACCAGCAGGTCACGGTCAAGGGCTTCCGCAAGGGCAAGATCCCCGCGCGCGTCATCGACCAGCGCTTCGGCCGTGGCGCCGTGCTGGAGGAGGCCGTCAACGACGCGCTCCCGAAGTTCTACACCGAGGCCGTGAACGAGGCCGAGGTCAACCCGCTGGGTCAGCCCGAGGTCGACATCACGGAGCTGAAGGACGGCGAGGTCCTCGCCTTCACCGCCGAGGTCGACGTCCGCCCGGCCATCGAGATCCCGGACTACTCCGGCATCGAGGTCGAGGTCGACGCGGTCGAGGTCACCGACGAGGACGTCGAGAAGTCCGTGGAGCAGCTCCGCGAGCGCTTCGCCTCCACCAACCCGGTCGAGCGCGCCGCCGCCGAGGGCGACGTCGTGACCGTGGACCTGACCGCCAAGGTCGACGGCGAGGTGCTGCCCGACGGCGTCGCCGACGGCGTCTCGTACACCATCGGCTCCGGCGAGCTGCTCGACGGCATCGACGCCGCCGTCACCGGCCTGGAGGCCGGCGGCGAGGCGACCTTCGCCTCCGAGCTGAAGGGCGGCTCGGCCGCGGGCAAGGAGGCCGAGGTCACCGTCAAGGTCACCACCGTCGCCGCCCGCGAGCTCCCCGAGCTGGACGACGAGTTCGCGCAGATGGCGTCGGAGTTCGACACCCTCGACGAGCTCAAGGCCGACAGCCGCAAGCGCCTCGAGAACATGAAGCAGTTCGACCAGGCCACCCAGGCGCAGGAGCGCGTCCTGGAGAAGTTCCTGGAGCTGGCGGAGATCCCCGTCCCCGAGAAGCTCCTCGAGGAAGAGGTCAACACCCGCAAGCACAACCTGGAGCACCACCAGCTCGGCCAGATGGGCCTGAGCCTGGAGAAGTACCTGGAGCTCCAGGGCAAGACGGTCGAGGAGTTCGAGGCCGAGACCAAGGAGCAGGCGGTCAAGGGCATCAAGACCCAGTTCCTCCTCGACGAGCTGGTCTCCCAGGAGAAGCTGAACGTCGAGCAGGAGGAGCTCACCGAGCACCTCTTCCGCCGTGCCGCCTCCTCCGGCATGTCCCCCGACCAGTTCGCCCAGGCCGTCGTCCAGGGCGGCCAGGTGCCGATGCTGGTCGGCGAGGTCGCCCGCGGCAAGGCCCTCGCGGTCGTCGTCGAGGCCGCCAAGGTCGTCGACACCAACGGCGAGGTCGTGGACCTCTCCGACGAGGACGAGGACCAGGCCGCCGAGACGGTCGAGGCCGTCACCGGCGAGGCCGAGGTCTCCGAGGAGAAGTAGGCCCCGCCCGGCCCCGCCGGGAGGCCCGCGCCTCGCGCCGAATCGCGCACGGGCCCGGACGCACGACTGTGCGTCCGGGCCCGTGGCGTACGGGGACCCGCCGGTGGGCGCGCGTGCGCCTTTTCATGCGCCCCCAACTACCTTGCGCTCCCAGCGAACAGTTCGGGAACCGGGATGGCGTTGTCCCACCTGCGCGTTAGGGTCCATGGATACGGGGGCACTGCCCTCAGAACAAAGACGCTGAGACGGCCCGGGGCCGTCGGAGACGAGCAGGTGGATACGTGACGAATCTGAAGCCTTACGCCGCGGGTGAGCCGTCCATCGGTGGCGGCCTCGGCGACCATGTCTACAACCGGCTGCTCGGCGAGCGCATCATCTTCCTCGGCCAGCAGGTCGACGACGACATCGCCAACAAGATCACCGCCCAGATGCTCCTCCTGGCCGCCGACCCGGAGAAGGACATCTACCTCTACATCAACAGCCCCGGTGGCTCCGTGACGGCCGGCATGGCCGTCTACGACACCATGCAGTACATCCCCAACGACGTCGTGACCATCGGCATGGGCATGGCCGCCTCGATGGGGCAGTTCCTGCTCACCGGCGGCACCCCCGGCAAGCGCTTCGCGCTGCCGAACACCGACATCCTGATGCACCAGGGCTCCGCCGGCATCGGCGGCACGGCCTCCGACATCAAGATCCAGGCCGAGTACCTCCTTCGCACGAAGAAGCGCATGGCCGAGATCACCGCGCACCACTCGGGCCAGACCGTCGAGGCGATCATCCGCGACGGCGACCGCGACCGCTGGTTCACCGCGGAGGAGGCCAAGGAGTACGGCCTCATCGACGACATCATCACGCACGCCGCGGGTGTTCCGGGCGGCGGCGGCACGGGCGCCTGAGCGCCGGCCGCCCGCCGAAGACACCAGCCCCCGCCGAACGCCACCAGGACGGTGAACACCCACATGCTGAACAACCTCTCCCCGAGCGGCCTGTACACCGGCGCGCCGATGGACAACCGCTACGTCGTCCCGCGCTTCGTCGAGCGCACCTCGCAGGGCGTGCGCGAGTACGACCCGTACGCGAAGCTGTTCGAGGAGCGCGTGATCTTCCTCGGCGTGCAGATCGACGACGCGTCCGCCAACGACGTGATGGCGCAGCTCCTGTGCCTGGAGTCGATGGACCCGGACCGGGACATCTCCATCTACATCAACAGCCCCGGCGGCTCCTTCACCGCGCTCACGGCCATCTACGACACGATGCAGTTCGTGAAGCCGGACATCCAGACGGTCTGCATGGGCCAGGCGGCCTCCGCCGCGGCGATCCTGCTGGCCGCCGGCACCCCCGGCAAGCGGATGGCCCTGCCGAACGCGCGCGTGCTGATCCACCAGCCCTCCGGCGGCACCGGCCGCGAGCAGCTCTCCGACCTGGAGATCGCGGCCAAGGAGATCCTGCGCATGCGCAGCCAGCTGGAGGACATGCTGGCCAAGCACTCCTCGACGCCGATCGAGAAGATCCGCGACGACATCGAGCGCGACAAGATCCTGACGGCCGAGGACGCCCTCGCGTACGGCCTGATCGACCAGATCGTCTCGACCCGCAAGAGCACGGCCGCCTCGGCAGCCTGACGCTCCACCTTCCCTCGCCGTGGTCGGCATGGCCGAATCCCGACCATGCCAACCACGCCAAGGGGGGCCCGAACGGGGGGCCCGGCAAGGTACCGTCGAATATGAGGCACCAGGAGTCGCTGAACCAAGCGCTCCCAGGCGAAGGGGAAGCACCTCGTGGCACGCATCGGTGATGGCGGCGATCTGCTCAAGTGCTCGTTCTGCGGAAAGAGCCAGAAGCAGGTGAAGAAGCTCATCGCGGGACCCGGTGTGTACATCTGCGACGAGTGCATCGACCTCTGCAACGAGATCATCGAGGAGGAGCTCGCGGAGACGAGCGAGGTGCGGTGGGAGGAACTCCCCAAGCCCCGCGAGATCTACGAGTTCCTGGAGGGGTACGTCGTCGGCCAGGAGCCGGCGAAGAAGGCCCTCTCGGTCGCTGTGTACAACCACTACAAGCGCGTCCAGGCCGGCGAGAACGGCGGCGCGCAGGGTCGTGACGACGCCATCGAACTGGCCAAGTCCAACATTCTGCTGCTGGGCCCCACGGGCTCGGGCAAGACGCTCCTGGCCCAGACCCTGGCCCGGATGCTCAACGTCCCCTTCGCCATCGCCGACGCGACGGCGCTGACGGAGGCCGGCTACGTCGGCGAGGACGTCGAGAACATCCTGCTCAAGCTGATCCAGGCCGCCGACTACGACGTCAAGAAGGCGGAGACCGGGATCATCTACATCGACGAGATCGACAAGGTCGCCCGCAAGAGCGAGAACCCGTCGATCACGCGCGACGTGAGCGGGGAGGGCGTGCAGCAGGCCCTCCTGAAGATCCTGGAGGGCACCACCGCCTCCGTCCCGCCGCAGGGCGGCCGGAAGCACCCGCACCAGGAGTTCATCCAGATCGACACGACGAACGTGCTGTTCATCGTGGGCGGCGCCTTCGCGGGCCTGGAGAAGCTCATCGAGTCGCGGGCCGGAGCCAAGGGCATCGGCTTCGGCGCCACCATCCGCTCCAAGCGCGAGATCGAGGCGAGCGACCAGTTCCAGGAGGTCATGCCGGAGGACCTGGTGAAGTTCGGGATGATCCCCGAGTTCATCGGCCGTCTCCCCGTCATCACCTCGGTCCACAACCTGGACCGCGAGGCGCTCCTGAAGATCCTCGTCGAGCCGCGCAACGCCCTGGTCAAGCAGTACCAGCGCCTCTTCGAACTCGACGGCGTCGAGCTGGACTTCGACCGCCCCGCCCTGGAGGCCATCGCCGACCAGGCCATCCTCCGCGGCACCGGCGCGCGCGGCCTGCGCGCCATCATGGAGGAGGTCCTCCAGTCGGTGATGTACGAGGTCCCGTCCCGCAAGGACGTGGCCCGCGTGGTCATCACGGCGGACGTCGTCCGCGACAACGTGAACCCGACGCTGGTCCCCCGGATCGTCAAGAACGACGGCCGCCACGAGAAGTCGGCGTAACCGCCCGGCTCATGTGAAAGGGGCGCCCCCACCGGACCGGTGGGGGCGCCCCTTTCACGTGGGTCCGCCGCGTCAGGACTTGACGCGGACCTCCTTGCGGAGCTTGGCGGCGATGCCGGAGAGCTCGTCGATGCTGCCGGCCTTGCCGGTCATCATGTCGGCGAGGTTGATGTGGAGCACGTAACCGATGGTGCTGTGGTCGCTCCAGGCGCACACCGGCATGGTCATCTCCTTGGGCCCGAGACCGCCGGAGTCGGCACCCGACTTGGTCTTGAGCTCCTGGCACTTCATCACGGCGCCGTCGAGCCCGGCGGGCGTGACCGTCTTGGGCTCGCCGATCAGCTCGCCCTCGCCCTTGTCCTTCTCAGCCTCGGTCTTCATGTTGGCGAAGACGTTGTCGAGGGCCTTCTCAGGGTCGTCGATCTCGCCGTACACGCCGCTGAGCGTGAGCATCTTGCCCGCCAGCGGGTTGCTCTTGTCCTGGACCTGCCACGAACCCGTGACCTGGGTGGGGTTCTTGACACCGAACTTCTCGGAGTTCTTGACGAAGTCGTCGTCGTTCTTCCCGGTGCTGCTCTTGTCCGGCGACTTCTTGTACTCGCCCAGCACCGTCTCCGGCGTGATCAGCTTGTGCGGGCCGTCGTTCGCGACGGAGGAGCCGCCCCCGCCGATCAGGAAGTACGCGGCCACCGCGATCGCCGCGACGACGGCGACCGCGCCGATGATCATGGGGGTCTTGCTCTTCGGCGCGGCCGGGGGGTGCGGCACGTAGCCGCCGGGGCCCTGGGGGGCGCCGTACTGCGGCTGCTGGCCGTACGGACCCGGCTGCGGCTGCTGCTGCGGGTGGCCGTAACCCTGCGGCGGCACGCCCTGCGGGGCCTGCTGGGGGTAGCCGTAACCGGGCTGCGGGGCCTGCGGCTGCCCGTAGGGCCCCGGCTGCTGGCCGTATCCCGGCTGCTGGCCGTAGGGGCCGGGCTGCTGCGGCTGCTGGCCGCCGTACGGCCCCGGCTGGTTGTAGCTCATCGACTGGTTCCCCTCACAGGATGTTTACGCGTAGCGAACATCCTGGCGGAAGGCGGCGGCGGGCGGGGCGGTGGGGGTCACACCGTTACCGAACAATCGCGTTTCGGGACACGCCCGCGACCCCCCTAAACTGGGCTCGTGACCGAGAACACTCAGCAGCAGACAGCGCCCACCACCGAACTGCCGACCCAGTACGCGCCGGCCGAGGTAGAGGGGCCGCTGTACCAGCGCTGGGTAGAGCGCGGGTACTTCGAGGCGGACGCGAAGAGCGAGAAGCCGCCGTACACCATCGTCATCCCGCCGCCGAACGTCACCGGCGCCCTGCACCTGGGCCACGCCTTCCAGGTCACGCTGATGGACGCGCTGACCCGCCGCAAGCGGATGCAGGGCTTCGAGACGCTGTGGCTGCCGGGCATGGACCACGCCGGCATCGCGACCCAGAACAAGGTCGAGCAGCAGCTCGCCGAGGAGGGCAAGTCCCGCCACGACCTGGGCCGGGACGAGTTCGTCGACCGCGTCTGGCAGTGGAAGGACGAGTACGGCGGCCGGATCCTCGGCCAGCTGCGCCGCCTCGGCGCCGGCCTCGACTGGTCGCGCGAGCGCTTCACCATGGACGAGGGCCTCTCCAAGGCCGTCCAGAAGATCTTCAAGGACCTCTACGAGGACGGTCTGATCTACCGCGCCGAGCGCATCATCAACTGGTGCCCGCGCTGTCTGACGGCCATCTCCGACATCGAGGTCGAGTACCAGGACGACGCCGGAGAGCTCGTCTCCATCCGCTACGGCGAGGGCGAGGACTCCCTGGTCGTCGCCACCACCCGGGCCGAGACGATGCTCGGCGACACCGCCGTCGCCGTCCACCCCGACGACGAGCGGTACCGGCACCTGGTCGGCAAGCGGATCAAGCTGCCGCTGACCGACCGCACCATCCCGGTCGTCGCCGACACCCACGTCGACCCCGAGTTCGGCACCGGCGCCGTCAAGGTGACCCCGGCGCACGACCCGAACGACTTCGAGATCGGCCGCCGCCACGACCTGCCGTCCCTGACGGTCATGGACGAGCACGGCGTCATCACCGTCCACGGCCCCTTCCTCGGCCTGGACCGCTTCGAGGCCCGCTCGGCGATCGTCGGCGCGCTGAAGGAGCAGGGCCGGATCGTCGCCGAGAAGCGCCCGTACATGCACTCGGTGGGCCACTGCTCGCGCTGCAAGACGACCGTCGAGCCGCGCCTGTCGATGCAGTGGTGGGTCAAGGTCGGCCCGCTGGCGCAGGCCGCCGGCGACGCGGTCCGCGACGGCTCCGTTGAGATCCACCCGAAGGAGCTCTCCAAGCGCTACTTCGACTGGGTCGACAACATGCACGACTGGTGCATCTCGCGCCAGCTGTGGTGGGGCCACCGCATCCCGATCTGGTACGGCCCCGACGGCGAGGTCGTCTGCGTCGGCCCCGACGAGGAGGCGCCCGGCACCGAGGCCGAGGGCTGGACCCAGGACCCCGACGTCCTGGACACCTGGTTCTCCTCCGGCCTGTGGCCGTTCTCCACGCTCGGCTGGCCGGAGAAGACCCCGGACCTGGCGAAGTTCTACTCGACCGACGTCCTGCTCACCGGCCACGACATCATCTTCTTCTGGGTCGCCCGGATGATGATGTTCGGCCTGTACGCGATGGACGGCGAGGTCCCGTTCAAGACGGTCGCCCTGACCGGCCTGGTCCGCGACGAGTTCGGCAAGAAGATGTCGAAGTCGAACCCGAACGCGGTGGACCCGCTGGACTGGATGGACGCGTACGGCTCCGACGCCGTCCGCTTCACCCTGGCCAAGGGCGCCAACCCGGGCGCGGACGTCCCGATCGGCGAGGACTGGGTCCAGGCGTCCCGGAACTTCGCCAACAAGATCTGGAACGCGACCCGCTTCGCGATGATGAACGGCGCCACCATCGAGGGCCCGCTGCCGGACGCCTCGGAGATGTCGGCGACGGACCGCTGGATCCTGTCCCGGCTCAACGAGACGGTCGCGCAGGTCGACGCCTACTACGAGGACTTCCAGTTCGCGAAGCTGAGCGAGTCGCTCTACCACTTCGCGTGGGACGAGGTCTTCGCCTGGTACGTCGAGCTGTCGAAGACCACCTTCTTCGCGGGCGGCGCGGGCGCCAAGGTCTCCGGCCGGGTCCTCGGCGAGGTCCTGGACGTCATGCTGCGGCTGCTCCACCCGATCGTCCCGTTCGTCACGGACACCCTGTGGACCACGCTGACCGGCGGCGAGTCCCTCGTGATCGCCGAGTGGCCGAAGGACTCGGGCTTCCGCGACGAGGCCGCCGAGAAGGAGATCGAGCTGGTCCAGCGGCTCGTCACCGAGATCCGCCGCTTCCGCAAGGAGCAGGGCCTCCAGGACGCCCAGAAGGTCCCGGCCCGCCTGGACCTGAGCGGCACCTCGCTGGCCGCGCACGAGGCGGCCATCCGCCAGGTGCTGCGCCTCCAGCCGGAGGGCGAGGGCTTCGAGGCCACCGCCTCCCTGCCGGTCGTCGGCTGCACGGTCTCGCTCGACCTGTCCGGCACCATCGACGTGGCCGCCGAGCGCAAGCGGCTCGCGAAGGACCTGGCCGCCGCCGAGAAGGAGAAGGCGCAGGCCGAGGCCAAGCTGGGCAACGAGGCGTTCCTGGCCAAGGCCCCCGACAACGTCGTGGACAAGATCAAGGGCCGTCTCGCCAAGGCGGACGAGGACATCGCCCGCATCCAGGCCCAGCTGGAGAAGCTGCCGCAGGCGTAGCCGTACCGCCGGAAGGGGCCCGGGACCATGACGGTCCCGGGCCCCTTCGGCGTGTCCGCGCCCCTCAGGACTCGGTGGCCACCGGTCCCACCCCGGCCGTCTCCGCGTTGCGCCGGGTCTTGGCCCAGCCGGTGCGGCCGCGCAGCAGCCGGACGAAGCCGCGCGCCGAGACGACGAACAGGTGGTAGGCGTACAGCCAGAGCGCGAGGCCCCACAGGACGCCGGTCAGCCGGGAGCGGTCGGGGGCGAACTCGCGGCGGTAGACCGGCCCCCACAGCACGAAGGGCACCACCGACACCAGGGCGAGGCCGAGCGCGAGCGGCCAGGCGGCGAGCAGCACCGCCCCGGCGGCCCCGCCGAGGACGAGCAGCACCAGCATGAGCGCGGTCAGCAGCAGCGTCGCCAGGTGCGCGACCGGCTGGAAGAAGGTGTAGAGCGATTCGAGGACGCCGCGCGCCCGGTAGTGGCGGGAGGAGACGATCCGGCCGGTGTAGCGGACGCAGGAGATGTTGCCCTGTGCCCAGCGGGTGCGCTGGGTGAGGAAGCGGCGGGTGTACGGCAGCGCCTCCTGGCTGACCCAGACGTCGTGGACGTGGGTGACGCCGTACCCGGCGAGCCGCATGTGCAGCCCCAGCTCGTAGTCCTCCAGGAGGGCGTCCCGCTGCCAGGGGCGGCGCTCGGCGGCGGCGATCCGGTCCAGGGCGGTGAGGCGGGTGAACTGGCCGTTGCCGCCGAGGCCGACGGAGCCGGTGCGGCGGCGCAGCAGCTGCATCGCGGTGTTGGAGACGGCGAACTCGGCGTCCTGCATGCGGATCAGGAGCCGCGCGTACGCGTTGGCGAGCCGGCCCCGGTCGGGCAGCGGGCGCTCGTCCTCGACGTTCCGCATCCGCACGCCGATCTGCACGCCGCCCGTGTCGGGGTCGCCGAAGGCGTCGGGGCCGCTGACCCGGGCGAGGGCGTCGGGGGAGAGCTGCCCGTCCGCGTCGACGACGCAGACGACGACCCGGGCGCGGTCGGTGCCGGCCGGCAGGTGCGCGTCGAGGGCGTCGTAGGCGGCGTTGAGCGCGGCGCCCTTGCCGACCCGGGCGTCGGGGCGGCGCCGGGAGACCAGGTGGACCCGGGGGTCGTGCGCGCCGAGGGCGGTGACGATCGGGCCGGTCAGGTCGTCGCTGGCGTCGTCGATGACCCAGACGTGCCCGGCGGGGAAGTCGGCGCGCAGCCGGGCGACGGTGGTGGCGATGACGGCCTCCTCGTCGCGGCAGGGCACGAAGAAGTGCCAGTCGTACGCGGCCGGGTCGCCGGGCTCGGTGGGCCGGCGGCGCGCGTAGGCGTGCCGGGCACCGGCCCAGTAGACGAGGAAGCCGCCGAGGAGGAGGAAGGGCAGGACGTAGAGGAGGAGCTGGAGGGACATGGGGACGGTCTCCGGGAGGGGGCAGGAGGGAGAGGGGTCCGGGGAGGGGTCAGGCCGCCATGGCGTGGCCCGAGCCGGGGACCGCCCGCTCCCGGGCGAGGTGGGCGGTGAGGTCGGCGATCCGGTCGGAGGCGGTGCCGTCGCCGTACGGGCTGGGCAGCGCGGACAGCCGGCGCAGTCCGGCGGGCCCCTCGGCGAGGCGGCGGCGGACGGCGGCGGCGATGGCCGGGCCGGGGGCGACCAGCTCGGCGAAGTCGGCCAGGGCCTCGGGGCGCTCGGTGGAGCGGCGGACCACGACCAGCGGGCGGCCCAGGACGGTGGTCTCCTCCTGGACGCCGCCGGAGTCGGAGACCAGCGCGGCGGCGTGCCGGGCGAGCGCGAGGAAGGTGCCGTAACCGGCCGGGGGCAGCACGGTCAGGCCGTCGAGGAGCCCGGTCAGCCCGGCCGCCGCGATCCGGGCGCGGGTGCGGGGGTGGAGCGGGAGGACCACCGGGAGCTCGGCGGCGAGGTCGGCGAGCCCGGTGAGGACGGCGGCGAGCGCGGCCGGGTCGTCGGTGTTCTCGGGGCGGTGCACGGTGGCCAGCAGGTAGCCGTCGGCGGCGAGGCCGTGGCGGGCGAGCAGCCGGGCCCGCTCCCCGGCGGGCGGCAGGTGGTCGCGTACGGCTTCGACGACCGGGTTGCCGGTGACGGCGATCCGGTCCTCGGGCAGGCCCTCGGCGAGCAGCAGGGCGCGGTTGTCGGGGGTGGCGGCGCACAGCACGTCGGCGAGCCGGTCGATGAGGACCCGGTTGTGCTCCTCGGGCATGGCCCGGTCGTGGCTGCGCAGACCGGCCTCGACGTGGACGAGGGGCAGGTCGCGGGCGTTGGCGGCGAGCGCGCCGGCGAGGGCGGCGTTGGTGTCGCCCTGGACGACGACGGCCAGCGGCGGGTCGGCGGCGAACAGCTCGTCGAGGGCGCCGAGCGCGGCGGCGACCTGGACGGCGCGCGGCCGGCCGCCGACGCCGGTGAGGTACTCGGGCTCGGGCAGGCCCAGTTCGGCCAGGAAGTCCCCGGACAGCTCGTCGTCGTAGTGCTGGCCGGTGTGGACGACGCGGGCGGCGGGGCCGAGGACGCGGATCAGTTCGGCGAGCTTGACCAGCTCGGGGCGGGTGCCGAGGACGAGGGCGATGCTGCGGGCGGGGAGGGTGTGCATGGGACGACGGTGCCGGGGGTCGGTGGCGGGGTCCGGTGGCGCACGGTTGCCGGACGGTTGTCATGGGCCTCCCGGGCGTTCTCGTGAGGTTGGTCCCGGGACCTTCGGCCCGTTTCGGGGTGTTCCTCGTCACCCGGCGGGGGAGCGGCGGTCGGTCGTCTCGTAGCGGTAGCCCAGGCCGCGTACGGACTCGATCGGGTCGCGGGCCAGCGGGCCGCCCGCGTACCGCAGCTTCCGGCGCAGCCGCAGCACCCCGAACTTGACCCGGTCGCGGCCGACGGCGGCGGCGTCGTCCCACACCTGGTCCAGGAGCTGCTCGGTGGTGACGACCCGGCCCCGGTTGCGGACCAGGAGCTGGAGCAGGCGGTACTCGATGTCGCTGAGCCGGATCTCGGTGCCCAGCCACAGGGCGGAGCGCCGCTCCGGGACCAGGCGCAGGTCCTGCTCGACCGTCTCGCCCGCCCAGCCGCCCGGCCCGGCGCGGCGCAGCAGCGCCTCGATCCTGGCCAGCAGCTCGGCCTGCGCGAACGGCTTCACCAGGTAGTCGTCGGCGCCGGAGCGCAGCGCCCTGACCCGGTCCTCGGGCTCGCCGAGGCCGGAGAGGACGAGCACCGGCAGATCGCTCATGTCCCGGGTCCGGTCCAGTACCTCCCAGCCGTCCAGTCCGGGCAGGACCAGGTCGAGCACCATCAGCGCGGGCCGCTCGGCGAACAGCAGCCGCAGCGCCTCCCGGCCGTCGGCGGCGAGGGAGACCTCGTACCCGTCCCGGGAGAGGAGCACCCGCAGGGCGAGCGCGAGGTCGGGATCGTCCTCGACGACGAGCAGCCGGGTCATCCGGCGGCCCCGCCGTCACCGCCCGCACGACCGCCGGGGCCCGGAGACGGGCCCGTACCGGGGTCCACCTCCGGCTGAGTGCCGGTGCCCGTGTCCGGGTCCGTGCCCGGCCCCGGGTTCGGGTTCGCGTACGGGCCGGGCAGGGGGAGGCGGAGGGTGAAGGCGGCGCCCGGGCCGTCGCGGCGGTCGCGGACGGTGAGGGTGCCGCCGTGCAGGCGGGCCGCCTCCCGGGCGCCCGCCAGGCCGAGGCCGGTGCCGGGGAAGCCGCCGCGCCGGGCGTTGGGGGCGCGCACGTACGGCGTGAAGACCTCCTCCTGGTACTCCAGCGGGACGCCGATCCCGGTGTCCTTCACCCGCACGGTCCAGCCGTCGTCCTCGTACCGCGCGCCCAGCTCCACCCGCCCGTCGGCGGGGGTGAAGCGCAGCGCGTTGGCGACCAGCTCCTCCAGCGCCCCGGTCAGCAGCCATCCGTCGGCGCGCAGCGGCGGGCCGTCCGCCGGGACGTCCACGGAGAGGTACGGCCCCGCGCCGCCGCCGCGCTGGAGCGCCTCCAGGGCCACCCGCTCGACCAGCTCGGGGACGAGGACCCGGCCGGGGCGGGGCTCGGCCACCGGCGCCCCGGCGGCCGACCGGGGCAGGTTCGCGGCGATCGAGCTCATCCGGCGGGCGTTGCGCAGCACCGCCTCCAGATAGCGGGTCTGCTCCTGGCCGAGCGGGCCGCCGGCCGGGTCGAGGAGCAGTTCGGCGAAGCTGAGGACGGTGGCGAGCGGGGTGCGCAGCTCGTGCAGGGCGCGACCGGCGAAGGCGGCCCGCTCGTCGGCGAGCGCGGTCAGCTCCCGCAGCCGCCGGTCCAGGTTCTCCCGCTCCTCGTGCCGCCGGGTGACGTCCTCGACGAGCAGCAGGTGCCCGGCGGGCCGGTCCGGGCCGCCGACGGGGGAGCGGCGGCGGCGCAGGACCCGGCCGTCCTCCAGGTGGTGGTCGGCGGTCCGGGTGACGGGCCGACGGCCGTGCGCCTCGGCGAGGAAGCGGTCGCGGTCCCCGGGGCGGGCGAGCAGCGCGGCGACGTGGGCGAGCAGCCGCCCGGTGCCGCCGGGGGCGGTCGGGTCCAGGTCGTCCGGCAGCCGCAGCACCTCGCGGAAGCGCCGGTTGACGTGGTGGAACCGCCGGTCGGCGCCGACCAGCGCGGCGGCCTGCGGCAGCGCGTCGAGCACGGCCCGCGCGAGCGCGCCGGGGTCGTCGTCGAGCCCCGCCCCGAGCTCCGAGCCGGGCTCCTCGGCGGGCTCCGCACTGGACCCCGCCACGGGCTCCGAGCCGGGCTCCGCCACGGGCCCCGAGCCGGGCTCCGCACCGGACCCCGCGCCGGGCTCCCCGCCGGGCGGCCGGGCCCCGGCCCCGTGGCGCGGCGTCCCGGCGGGCGGGGGTTCGGGGGCCGGAGGGCCGTCGGGGTCCGGCGGATGGTCGGGCACGTCTCCGAGTCAAACAGGAAAAAGGGCGAAGTGCCCGATCTCACGCCATCCGGGACTTCGGGTCCACCGCGTCGGGACCAAGGACCCTGGATGATGGAGGCATGCTCCGCCTCCCCGGCGTCCCCGCGCTGCGCCGCCACGCGGACCGGTGGGCCGCCTCGCCCCGCGCCCTCGACGTCGTCGCCGCCCTCAGCGCCTTCGGCCTGATGGTCCTGGACGTGCCGGGACTGGCCCGGGAGGACAACTCCCTCAGCGGGGTCACCGCCACCCTCGTCCTCGCCGCCGGCGCCGCCACCCTGGTGCTGCGCCGGCGCGCCCCCTGGGTGCCGTACCTGGTGGCGCTCGGCCTGATGGGCTGGCTGCACGAGGTCACGATGATCCAGTTCGCGCTGTACTCGCTGGGCCGCTTCCGGGGCCGGCGGGCCGCGATCGGCGCCACCGCGCTCTACATCGCCGTCGCCTACGCCCTCTTCCAGACGCCCGGCTGGCCCGCCCGGCACGGCGACACCCTCAGCGACTTCCTCAGCCTCGTCGTCCCGATCGGCGTCCTCTCGGCGGGCGTCGGCATCGCCGCCTACCGCCAGGACCTGGTCCGCGCCCTGGAGGCCCAGGCGCGGGCGGCGGCCGCCCGGCAGGCCGTCCAGGAGGAGCGCATCCAGGTCGGCCGGGACGTGCACGACCTGGTCGGCCGCGAGCTGACCGTGCTCGCCGTCCGCGCCGAGGTGCTCGCCGTCCGGGCCCGGGGCGGGGCGCACCAGCGGGACTTCGAGGAGCTCGCGGACACCGCCCGCCGCGCCCACCTCATGCTGAACGAGACCCTGGTGCGCCGCGCCGACCGGGAGGGCGCCACGCCCGGCCTGGAGGGGCTGGCCGAACTGGCCGCCGAGAGCGGGCGGCTGGGCGGCCCGGTCGCCCTGCGCGTCGCCGAGGAGGCGAAGGCGCTGTCCCCGCTGCGGCAGACCGCCGTCCACCGGGTGGTGAAGGAGTGCCTGACGAACGCCGCCAAGCACGCTCCCGGCCTGCCCGTCCGGATCGCCGTCGACGTGGCGGGGCCCGACCTGCGGATCGAGGTCCGCAACCCGCTGCCGAAGGACCCGCCGGACCGCGCCCCGGTCTCCACCGGCACCGGCCTCGTCTCGATGGAGGAGCGGGTCGCCAGCATGGGCGGCACCTTCGCGGCGGGCGTCCGGGGCGACGCGTACGTGGTGGAGGCCCGCCTCCCCTCCGGCCTCCCACCCCGCTGACGCGCCCCCGCCCGTCGGCCCCCGCCCCCCACTCGGGGGTGCGTCCGCCGTCCTGTCGGCGGGGCTCCGTAGACTGGGGGCCGTGAGTGACCCGAGCGATCCGCGCGACCACGCCGACGAGCCCGCCGACGCCTTCGACGACCTCGTCGACGCCGAGACCGGCCGAGACCCCGACCTGGCGGTGATCGAGGCCGGCAGCCGCACCCTGCGCACCCAGGCCGGACCGCCGCAGGGCGACCCGGTGCCGACCCGCCCCGAGGACCCCGAGGTGGACCGGGCGCTGCGCGAGGTCGAGACCGAGCTGTCCACCCGCTGGGGCGAGACCAAGCTGGAGCCCTCGGTCACCCGGATCGCGGCGCTCATGGACGTGCTGGGCGAGCCGCAGCGCGCGTACCCGTCGATCCACATCACGGGCACCAACGGCAAGACGTCCACCGCCCGCATGATCGAGATCCTGCTCGGCGCCTTCGAGCTGCGCACCGGCCGCTACACCTCGCCGCACGTGCAGACCATCACCGAGCGGATCAGCCTGGACGGCGCGCCGATCTCCGCCGAGCGGTTCATCGAGACGTACCAGGACGTGAAGCCGTACGTGGAGATGGTCGACGCCAAGGAGGAGTACCGGCTCTCCTTCTTCGAGGTCGTCACCGGCATGGCGTACGCGGCCTTCGCCGACGCCCCGGTCGACGTGGCCGTCGTCGAGGTCGGTATGGGCGGCACCTGGGACGCGACCAACGTGATCGACGGCTCCGTCGCCGTCGTCACCCCCATCGACCTCGACCACACCGACCGGCTCGGCGAGACCACCGGCGCCATCGCGACCGAGAAGTCCGGGATCATCAAGCGGGGCGCGACCGTCGTCCTGGCCCAGCAGCCGGTGGACGCCGCCCAGGTCCTCCTGAAGAAGGCCGTGGAGGAGGACGCCACCGTGGCCCGCGAGGGCATGGAGTTCGGCGTCGTCTCCCGCGAGATCGCCGTCGGCGGCCAGCTGCTGACCCTGCGCGGCCTCGGCGGCGAGTACGACGGCGTCTTCCTGCCGCTGTACGGCGCCCACCAGGCGCACAACGCGGCGGTGGCGCTCGCCGCCGTCGAGGCGTTCTTCGGCATCGGTGCCGACCACGCCCGCACCCTCGACGTCGAGACCGTCCGGCAGGCCTTCGCCCGGGTGACCTCGCCCGGCCGCCTGGAGGTCGTCCGCTCCTCCCCGACGGTCATCCTGGACGCCGCGCACAATCCGCACGGCGCCCGCGCCACCGCCGAGGCGGTCTCCGAGGCGTTCGGCTTCTCCCGGCTCATCGGCGTCGTCTCCACCAGCGGCGACAAGGACGCGCGGGGCTTCCTGGAGGCCTTCGAGCCGATCTTCGCGGAGATCGTCGTCACCCAGAACTCCACCGCGCGCGCCACCGACGCCGACGCGCTCGCCGCGGTCGCCGTCGAGGTCTTCGGCGAGGACCGGGTGGTCGTCGAGCCCCGGCTGCCCGACGCCCTGGAGGCGGCGATCACGCTCGCCGAGGAGGAGGCCGAGTACGGCGGCGCCGGCGTCCTGGTGACCGGTTCGATCTTCACGGTCGGGGACGCCCGGCTGCTGCTCAAGAGGGGCTGACCCGCATGCGCACGCTCTGCTCCTCCACCCTCATCGGGGAGTTCTTCGTCATCGGCTTCGCCGGTCTGGTCGCCATGAAGGACGCCTCCCTGGCCACGTCCACCGTCTGGTGGGTGTGCGGGGTGGCGATGGTCCTGTCGGTGCTGCTCTGCGGGATGATCACCCGGCCCGGCGGCGTGCAGCTCGGCTGGGCGCTCCAGGCCGGTCTGGTCGTCAGCGGCTTCTTCGTCCCCGTGATGTTCTTCCTCGGGGCCCTCTTCGCCGTGCTCTGGTGGTGCTCGGTGCACTACGGGCGCAGAGTGGACGAGACGAAGGCCCGCTGGGCCGCCGCCCAGGGCTCCGCAGGGCCTGACGCTGCGTGACGGAAGGCGGTGCGGGCCCTGTAGATTCGTAGGTCCGCACACCTTTTCCCCGAAGGAGTTCCTCCCGTGAGTCAGCGCACGCTCGTCCTGCTCAAGCCCGACGCGGTCCGACGCGGCCTGATCGGCGAGATCATCGGCCGCATCGAGCGCAAGGCCGGCTGGACCCTCGCGGCCCTGGAGCTGCGCCACCTGGACCAGGAGACGCTGGAGGAGCACTACGGCGAGCACAAGGGCAAGCCCTTCTACGAGCCGCTGATGGGCTTCATGGCCTCCGGTCCGGTCGTCGCGCTCGTCGTCGAGGGCGAGCGGGTCATCGAGGGCGTCCGGCAGCTGGCCGGCCCGACCGACCCGATCGCCGCCGCCCCGGGCTCGATCCGCGGCGACTACGGCACCATCGTCCGCGAGAACCTGATCCACGCCTCGGACTCGGAGGAGTCCGCCGCGCGCGAGCTGAAGATCTTCTTCCCCGGCCTCGGCTGAGCGCGGACCGCACGCTCCGCCGCCCGTCTGACCCCGCGTCAGCCGGACGGCGGCCACCTGATGGGGCGACCGAAGGAATTCGGCCGCCCCCAGGCATATGAACGCCAATCCCGGGAACGGATCGCCGCGTCCTACCGTCACCTACTACAGAGGTGGACCAGCGCGCGTCTTCCGCGTCGGCGGCACTACGATGGAAAACTCCACGCCGCACCACCCTCACCCATGGGAAACAAGGGGAACTTCATGTCGTTCATCGGCCGTGACATGGCTGTCGACCTCGGGACCGCCAACACGCTGGTGTACGTCAGGGGTCGAGGCATCGTCCTCAACGAGCCGTCCGTCGTCGCGATCAACACCAACACCGGCGGGATCCTCGCGGTGGGTGCCGAGGCGAAGAAGATGATCGGCCGGACCCCCGGCAACATCGTCGCGGTCCGCCCGCTGAAGGACGGCGTGATCGCCGACTTCGAGATCACCGAGCGGATGCTCCGCTACTTCATCCTGAAGATCCACAAGCGGCGCTACCTGGCCCGTCCCCGCGTCGTGGTCTGCGTGCCCTCCGGCATCACCGGCGTCGAGCGCCGCGCCGTCATCGAGGCGTCCACCCAGGCCGGCGCCCGCCAGGTGCACATCATCGAGGAGCCCATGGCCGCCGCCATCGGCTCCGGCCTCCCCGTCCACGAGGCCACCGGCAACATGGTCGTCGACATCGGCGGCGGCACCACCGAGGTCGCCGTGATCTCCCTCGGAGGAATCGTCACGGCACAGTCCATCCGGGTCGCCGGCGACGAGCTGGACAACGCGATCATCCAGCACATCAAGAAGGAGTACTCGCTCCTCCTCGGCGAGCGCACCGCCGAACAGATCAAGATCACCATCGGTTCGGCCTACGACCTGGAGCAGGACGAGCACACCGAGATCCGCGGCCGCGACCTCGTCTCGGGCCTCCCCAAGACCGTCGTCATCTCCGCCGCCGAGGTCCGCAAGGCCATCGAGGAGCCGGTCAACGCCATCGTCGACGCGGTCAAGACGACCCTCGACAAGTGCCCGCCGGAGCTCTCCGGTGACGTGATGGACCGCGGCATCGTTCTCACCGGTGGCGGCGCCCTGCTGCGCGGCCTCGACGAGCGGCTGCGCCGCGAGACCGGCATGCCGATCCACATCGCCGAGGACCCGCTGGACTCGGTGGCGCTGGGCTCCGGCAAGTGCGTCGAGGAGTTCGAGGCCCTCCAGCAGGTCCTGGACGCCCAGCCGCGCCGCTGAGCACCGTTCCGCACGGGACCCCGTACGGTACGCACATCTGCACAACGAACCACGAGGAAGGGCACGGCCGCCGCACGTGAGGGACACACGAGAGAGCCGGCTGCTCCTGGTGCTGCTGGTCGCGATCGCGTTCGCGCTGATCACGGTGGACATCCGCGGCGGCCAGGAGTCGCCGGTCGACGGCGCCCGGCAGGCCGCCGCCGCCGTCTTCGGCCCCGTCGAGAACGGCGTCGCCGCGGCGGTCGACCCGATCGGCAACGCCATAGGCGCGGTCCGCGACTCCGGCGAGCGGCACACCCGCATCGCCGCCCTGGAGAAGGAGAACGCCGAGCTCAAGGCGAAGCTCGGCAGCGACGACCGCAACCGCAACCGGCTGCGCGAACTCGACACGATGCTCAAGACCGCCGGCGCCGGCCAGTACGGCATCAAGGGCGCCCAGGTCGTCGCCATAGGAGCGGCCCAGGGCTTCTCCTGGACCGTCACCATCGACATCGGCGCCCGCGACGGCGTCAAGCGCGACATGACCGTCCTGAACGGCTCCGGACTCGTCGGCCGGGTCACCACCGTCGGCCCCTCCACCTCCACCGTCCTGCTGGCCAACGACCCCGACTTCACCGTCGGCACCCGCATGGAGAAGACCGACGAACTCGGCTTCGCCACCGGCCAGGGCGACCGCCCCTTCCTCGTCCAGCTCCTCAACGGCAAGGCCAAGGTGAAGGCCGGCGACCGGCTCGTCACCTTCGGCTCCAGCGGCGACAAGCCCTTCGTGCCCGGCGTCCCGGTCGGCGAGGTCGTCCGCGTCGACCCCTCCGGCGGCGGCCTCACCCGCAACGTCTACGTCCGCCCGTACGTCGGCTTCACCAAGCTCGACATCGTCGGCGTCGTCGTCCAGGCCCCCCGCTCCGACCCGCGCGACATGGTGCTGCCGCGGAAGCCCGAGCCGGCGCCCACCGTCACCGTCACGGTCACCGCCGAGCCCGGCGACGCCGAGAAGCCGGCCGGCCAGGAGGCCCAGGGCCGGGCCGAGAAGCCGATACAGGATCCGGCACAGAACCAGGCGCAGGACCCGGCCCGGAACCAGGCCCAGGACCCGGCCCAGAACCAGGCCCAGAATCCGGCCCAGGACCCGAACGCCCAGGAGGACGCGACACCGTGAAGTTCAACCGCATCCTCCTCTCCGCGGCCCTGATCGTGGTCGCCCTCGTCGTCCAGGTCTCCGTCCTCGCCCGGCTCCAGCTCCCCGGCGCCGTACCCGACCTCGTCCTCCTCACCGTCGTCGCGCTCGCCCTCGTCCACGGGCCCGTCACCGGCGCCCTCGTCGGCTTCAGCGCCGGCCTGCTCGCCGATTTCGCGCCGCCCGCCGACCACGCCGCCGGCCGCTACGCCCTCGTCCTCTGCGTCGTCGGCTACCTCGTCGGCCTCGTCCGGCCCGAGAACGGCCGCTTCACCTCCGCCTTCGGCCCGATGGCCGCCGTCGTCGGCGCGGCCGTCGGCTCCACCCTGCTCTACGCGGGCGTCGGCGCCCTCGTCGGCGACACCGCCGCCCGGCACGTGGGCCTCACCTCGCTGCTCCTCACCGCCGTCGTCTACGACCTGCTGCTCGCCCCGTTCACGGTGCCGTTCCTCATGGCCCTGGCCCGCCGCGCCGAGAACGACCCGGTCGCCGACGCCACCGGCGCGGGCGGCGGCGACGTCTCCGCCGGCTGGCTCTCCTCCGGCACCGGCCTGAGGATCGGCAGCCAGCGCGGCGGACTGCGCGTCAAGGCGGCCCGCTCCCGCGCCGGACGCGCCGGCCGCATCAAGGGAGTCAAGCGACTGTGACCGAGGGGGCACCGGCAGCATGACCAACATCCCCGAGACGGGACGGACCCCCCGCGTCCAGACCCGGCTCGTCGTCATCCAGATCCTCGTCTTCTCCCTGCTGCTCACCCTGGGCGGCCGGCTCTGGTACCTCCAGATCCGCAACGGCAAGGAGTACACGGACGAGGCCAAGAACAACCACGTCCAGCAGGTCGTCCAGCCCGCCGTCCGCGGCTCCATCCTCGACGCCCGGGGCGTCCCGCTCGCCGACAACGAGACCCGCCTCGTGGTCTCCGCCTCGCGCACCGAGCTGATGAGGATGAAGGACGACGGCAAGGCCGTCCTCACCCGGCTCGCCGGCGTCCTCGCCATGAAGCCCGAGGACGTCATCAACAAGATCCGGCTCTGCGACGCCAAGACGCCCAAGCCGTGCTGGAACGGCTCCCCGTACCAGCCGATCCCGGTCACCGACGAGGCCACCACCCAGCAGGCCCTCCAGATCCGCGAGCGCGCCGAGGACT
This sequence comes from Streptomyces termitum, assembly GCF_014650175.1. GTDB lineage: Bacteria > Actinomycetota > Actinomycetes > Streptomycetales > Streptomycetaceae > Streptomyces > Streptomyces termitum. Next base: position 271,437 of record NZ_BMUL01000002.1, on the reverse strand, counting down.
TCCCCGGCATCACCGCCGAACCCACCGCCGTCCGCCGCTACCCGGCCCCCGGCGAGTCCCGCACCTCCCAGGTCCTCGGCTACCTCTCGCCCGTCACCGACCAGGAGATCGAGAAGGCCAAGGACGGCGACTCGCCGTACCTCCGCTCCGACCAGGTCGGCCGCTCCGGCCTGGAGCGCACCTACGACAAGGAACTGCGCGGCAAGGCCGGCGTCACCCGCTACGAGGTCGACAACCTCGGCCGCGTCATCGGCCAGGCCCAGTCCGACCCCGCCGTCCCCGGCTCCAACGTCGTCACCTCCATCGACGCCCGCGTCCAGGCGGTCGCCGAATGGGAGCTGCACAACGCGATGGTCGAGGCCCGCAAGACCTTCGACAAGAACACCAACGAGAACTACAAGGCCGACGCCGGCGCCGTCGTCGTCATGGAGGCCAGGACCGGCCGCGTCGTCGCCATGGCCTCCCAGCCCGACTACGACCCCAACGCCTGGGTCGGCGGCATCTCCGCCAAGGACTACGCCGCCCTGACCGGCAAGAACTCCAACTTCCCGCTGCTCAACCGCGCCATCCAGGGCCAGGCCGCCCCCGGCTCCATCTTCAAGGTCATCCCGACCACCGCCGCCGTCAACGCCGGCTACGAGTTCAACGGCCGCTACCCCTGCCCGTCCTCGTACTCCATCGGCAACCAGGTCTTCAAGAACTTCGAGTCCCAGGGCCACGGCAACATCACCCTCGGCCAGGCCCTCGAAGTCTCCTGCGACACCGTCTACTACGCGCTGGCCCACCAGCAGTGGCAGAAGGACGGCGGCATGAAGCCGAAGAAGGACGCCAAGGACTGGTTCTACAAGACGGCCCACCAGTTCGGCCTCGGCGCCACCACCGGCATCGACCTCCCCAACGAGGTCTCCGGCCGCGTCCCCGACCGGAAGTGGAAGCAGACCTTCTGGGAGGCCAACAAGGACTACTGGTGCAAGATCGGCAAGCGCGGCGGCAGCTACGTCGAGCAGCTCTCGTACGAGAACTGCCTCGAAGGCAACCTGATGCGCGCCGGTGACTCGGTCAACTACTCCATCGGACAGGGCGACACCCTCGTCACCCCCATCCAGATGGCCACCATCTACGCCGCCATCTCCAACGGCGGCACCCTGTGGAACCCCTCCGTCGGCAAGGCCGTCGTCAGCCCCGACGGAAAGACCGTCACCGAGATCAAGCCCCAGGCCCACGGCAAGCTCCCGATGAACGCGAAGACGCAGAGCTTGATAGAGGAGGCCCTCGCGGGTGTCGCCACCCGCGGCACGGCCGCCTGGCGCTTCGGCGGCTGGCCGCAGGACAAGATCCCGATGCACGCCAAGACCGGCACCGCCGAGGTCTACGGCAAGCAGACCACCTCCTGGTTCGCCACGTACACCAAGGACTACGCGATCGTCATGACGATCTCCCAGGGCGGCACCGGCTCCGGCGCCTCCGGCCCCGCCGTCCGCAACATCTACGACGCCCTCTACGGCCTCGACGACGCCGGCAACCAGGACCTCAAGCGCGCCCTGCTGCCCAAGCCCCAGGCGGCCCTCCCGAAGATCGCGGCCGACGGCTCCATCGACGCCCCGACGGTCAAGCCCTACGACCCCGAGGCGCAGAAGGCCGACCCCGCGAAGGACGGCACCGCCGCCCTCGCCGGGCCGCCCGCCGCCACCTGGCGGAGGGACTGACCATGACCGCGCCGCACGGCTTCTCCGTCTCCCGCTACGCCCCCGAGCGCTCCACCCTCGCCCGGCTCACCGCCCGCGACTCGGTGCTCCGCCGCCTCGACTGGCCGATCCTGCTCTCCGCGCTCGCCCTCTCCCTGATCGGCTCGCTCCTGGTGTGGTCCGCCACCCGGGGCCGCACCTCGCTCAACCAGGGCGACCCGTACTACTTCCTCTTCCGCCACCTGCTCAACACCGGCATCGGCGTCGCCCTGATGATCGGCACCATCTGGCTCGGCCACCGCACCCTGCGCGGCGCGGTGCCCGTCCTCTACGGCCTGTCGATCGTGCTGATCCTCGCCGTCCTCACCCCGCTCGGCGCCACCATCAACGGCGCCCACGCGTGGATCGTCATCGGCGGCGGCTTCTCGCTCCAGCCCAGCGAGTTCGTGAAGATCACCATCATCCTGGTCGCGGCGATGCTCCTCGCCGCCAAGGTCGACGCGGGCGACCAGATCCACCCCGACCACGGCACCGTCGCCAAGGCGCTGGTCCTCGCCGCGCTCCCCATGGGCATCGTCATGCTGATGCCCGACCTCGGCTCGGTCATGGTGATGATCGTGATCGTGCTCGGCGTGCTCCTCGCCTCCGGCGCCTCCAACCGGTGGATCCTCGGCCTCATCGGCGCCGGTGTCCTCGGCGCGGTCCTCGTCACCGCCCTCGGCATGCTCGACGAGTACCAGATCAACCGCTTCGCCGCCTTCGCCAACCCCGACCTCGACCCGTCCGGCGTCGGCTACAACACCAACCAGGCCCGCATCGCCATCGGCTCCGGCGGCCGCTTCGGCGCCGGCCTCTTCAACGGCTCCCAGACCACCGGCCAGTTCGTCCCCGAGCAGCAGACCGACTTCGTCTTCACCGTCGCGGGCGAGGAGCTCGGCTTCGTCGGCGCCGGACTGATCCTCGTCCTCCTCGGCGTCATCCTGTGGCGCGCCTGCCGCATCGCCCGCAGCTCCACCGAGCTGTACGGGACGATCGTCGCCGCCGGCATCGTCTCCTGGTTCGCCTTCCAGTCCTTCGAGAACATCGGCATGACCCTCGGCATCATGCCGGTCGCAGGACTGCCGCTGCCCTTCGTCTCCTACGGCGGCTCCTCGATGTTCGCCGTCTGGGTGGCCATCGGCCTCCTCCAGTCGATCCGCGTCCAACGGCCCATGACCGCCTGACGCCCGCCCGCCTCCCGATCCGGCGCGATCCGGCATGATCCGGAAGGAACGGGCAAGATGCGAGACATGGCCGGGACGAAGCGCGAGATCGAGCGGAAGTACGAAGCCACCGGGGACACGGAGCTGCCGGACCTCACCCGTGCCCCCGGCGTCGCCCGCGTCACCGACGAGGGCGTCACGGAACTCGACGCCGTCTACCACGACACCCCGGACCTGCGCCTCTTCGCCGACGGACTCACCCTGCGCCGCCGCACCGGCGGCGCCGACGCCGGCTGGCACCTCAAGTTCCCCGTCGCCCCCGGCGTCCGCGACGAACTCGCCGCCCCGCTCTCCGACACCCTCCCGCGCCCCCTGGCGGCGCTCCTGCGCTCCCGCGTCCGCACCGGGAGGGTCGTCCCCCTCGTCCGCGTCCGCTCCTCCCGCGACGTCCGCCGCCTCCACGCCGCCGACGGCACCCTCCTGGCCGAACTCTCCGTCGACACCGTCCACGCCGTCCTCCTCGCGGGCGCCGGGGACGGCGCCACCGCCGACTGGACCGAGATCGAGGTCGAACTCGCCGACGGCGCCGACCCCGCCGTCCTCGACGCCGTGCACAAGCGCCTGCGCAAGGCCGGCATCCGCCCCGCCGGCGCCCCCTCCAAACTCGCCCGCGCGCTCACCGGCGCCGGCCTCGCGCCCCCGCCGCCCGCCCGGCCGTACGAGGACGGCACCGCGGGCGCCGCCGTCCTCGCGTACGTACGCGAACAGGTCGAGGCGATCGTCACCCTCGACCCCGCCGTCCGCCGCGACCTGCCCGACTCCGTCCACGGGCTCCGGGTCGCCTGCCGCCGCCTGCGCAGCGCCCTCAGGACCCACCGCGCGGTCCTCGACCGCACGGCCACCGACCCGATCGGCGACGAGCTGAAATGGCTCGCCGGACAGCTCGGCGCCGCCCGCGACCAGGAGGTCCTCACCCAACGGCTCGGCGCCCGGCTCGACGCGCTGCCCCGCACCCTGCGCCTCGGCCCGGTCCGGGCCCGGCTGCGCGCCGGGAGCGTCGCCCGCGGCGCGGGAGCCCGCCGCGCCGCCCTCGCCGCCCTCGACTCCGACCGCCACCTCGCCCTCCTCGACCGCCTCGACGCGCTCCTCGCCGACCCGCCCGCGCGCGGCGCCGCGCACCGCCCCGCCCCGAAGGTCCTCGCCCGCGCCGTCCGCGGGGACCACGACCGGCTCGCCGCCCGGATCGCGCACGCCCTCTCCCTCGACCCCGGCCCCGAGCGCGACCTCGCCCTCCACGCGGCCCGCAAGGCCGCCAAGCGCGCCCGGTACGCCGCCGACGCCGCCGTCCCCACCCTCGGCAAGCCCGCGAAGCGCCTGGCGAAACGGGTGAAGGCCGTCCAGTCCCTGCTGGGCGAGCACCAGGACTCCGTCGTCGCCCGCGCCGCCCTGCGCGAGCTCGCCGTCCGGGCCCAGGGCGCCGGGGAATCCGCCTTCACCTGGGGACTCCTGTACGGCCGGGAGGAAGCGGCCGCCGCCGACGCGGTACGGGCCCTGCCGGAGGTCTGGGCCCGCGCCTCGGCCCCGCCCCTCACGGCGGCGCCGGGGCACTGAGCACCGGGGTACGCTTGAGAGTCGCCCCCCTGCCCGCTCACGAAGGTTCGAGATGTCTGCTGCCGAGTCTGTCTTCCCGCAGCTCGAAGCTCTGCTCCCGCACGTGCAGAAGCCGATCCAGTACGTCGGTGGAGAGCTGAACTCCACGGTCAAGCCGTGGGAGTCCGCCGACGTCCGCTGGGCTCTCATGTACCCGGACGCGTACGAGGTCGGCCTGCCCAACCAGGGCGTCATGATCCTCTACGAGGTGCTGAACGAGCGCGAGGGCGTCCTCGCCGAGCGCACCTACAGCGTCTGGCCCGACCTCGAAGAACTGATGCGCGAGCACCAGGTGCCGCAGTTCACCGTGGACAGCCACCGCCCGGTCGGCGCCTTCGACGTCTTCGGCCTGTCCTTCTCCACCGAGCTGGGCTACACCAACATGCTCACGGCCCTGGACCTGGCGGGCATCCCGCTGGAGTCCAAGGACCGCACCGTCGACCACCCCATCGTGCTCGCGGGCGGCCACGCCGCCTTCAACCCCGAGCCGATCGCGGACTTCATCGACGCGGCGGTCATCGGCGACGGCGAGCAGGCCGTGCTCGACATGACCGAGGTCATCCGGCAGTGGAAGGCGGAGGGCCGGCCGGGCGGCCGCGAGGAGGTCCTGCTCCGCCTCGCCAGGACCGGCGGCGTCTACATCCCGGCGTTCTACGACGTCGAGTACCTGCCGGACGGCCGCATCGGCCGCGTCGTCCCCAACCGCTCGGGCGTGCCGTGGCGCGTCTCCAAGCACACCGTCATGGACCTCGACGAGTGGCCCTACCCCAAGCAGCCCCTCGTCCCGCTCGCGGAGACCGTCCACGAGCGCATGTCCGTCGAGATCTTCCGCGGCTGCACCCGCGGCTGCCGCTTCTGCCAGGCCGGCATGATCACGCGCCCCGTGCGGGAGCGAAGCATCACCGGCATCGGCGAGATGGTGGACCGCGGCCTGAAGGCCACCGGCTTCGAGGAGGTCGGCCTCCTCTCGCTCTCCTCGGCGGACCACTCCGAGATCGGCGAGATCGCCAAGGGCCTCGCGGACCGCTACACCGACGACAAGATCGGCCTGTCGCTCCCCTCGACCCGCGTCGACGCCTTCAACGTCGACCTGGCCAACGAGCTGACCCGCAACGGCCGCCGCTCCGGTCTCACCTTCGCCCCCGAGGGCGGCTCCGAGCGCATGCGCAAGGTCATCAACAAGATGGTCTCGGAGGAGGACCTCATCCGGACCGTCGCCACCGCCTACGGCAACGGCTGGCGCCAGGTGAAGCTGTACTTCATGTGCGGCCTGCCCACCGAGACCGACGAGGACGTCCTCCAGATCGCCGACATGGCGATCAACGTCATCAGGAAGGGCCGCGAGGTCTCCGGCCAGAACGACATCCGCTGCACCGTCTCCATCGGCGGCTTCGTGCCCAAGCCGCATACCCCCTTCCAGTGGGCCCCGCAGCTCTCCGCCGAGGAGACGGACGCCCGCCTGCAGAAGCTCCGCGACAAGATCCGCGGCGACAAGGCGCACGGCCGCTCCATCGGCTTCCGCTACCACGACGGCAAGCCCGGCATCGTCGAGGGCCTCCTCTCCCGGGGCGACCGCCGCATCGGCGCCGTCATCCGCGCGGTCTACGAGGACGGCGGCCGCTTCGACGGCTGGCGCGAGCACTTCAGCTACGACCGCTGGATGGAGTGCGCGGAGAAGACCCTCCCCGAGTACGGCGTGGACGTCGCCTGGTACACCACCCGCGAGCGCTCCTACGAGGAGGTCCTGCCCTGGGACCACCTGGACTCCGGTCTCGACAAGGACTGGCTCTGGGAGGACTGGCAGGACGCCCTCGACGAGACCGAGGTCGAGGACTGCCGCTGGACCCCGTGCTTCGACTGCGGCGTCTGCCCGCAGATGGACACCCACATCCAGATCGGCCCCACCGGCAAGAAGCTGCTGCCGCTGAGCGTGGTCAAGTAGTCCCGTACGGCTCCCGTACGCGAGAGGGGCGCCCCGGCGGAGATCCGCCGGGGCGCCCCTCTCGCACGCGCGGGGTCACTTCGCCACGGGCTCCGCCCCGGCGGGCTCGGCGGCCTCGGCCGGGGTCGGGGCCGGGGTGCGCTCGGCGAGCGGCACGAAGGGCGGGTTCGTCCCCTCCTCGCCGAGGAAGACGCGGCGGACGACCCGCTCGGCGGCGTGGCCGTCGTCCCAGACGCAGAACCGCTCGCGGAAGGCCCGGCGCAGCGCGGCGGCGGCCCCGCCCTCCCAGGCTCCGCTGCGGAAGGCCTCGATCAGCTCGTCCTCGGTGGTGGCGATCACGCCGGGGGTGTCGCCGGGCTCGCCGGAGAGCAGGTCGAAGGTGACGCCGCGACAGGTGCGGTACATCTCCCAGTCGTCGGCGTAGGTGACGATCGGCCGGTCGAGGTTGGCGTAGTCGAACATGATCGACGAGTAGTCCGTGATCAGGGCGTCGGCCGCCAGGCACAGCTCCTCCACCGAGGGGTGGCGGGAGACGTCGACGAGGGCGCCGCGTCCGGCGAGCGCGTCCAGCTCGGGGTCGGCGCCGTAGAAGTAGTGGGCGCGGACCAGCAGGACGTGGTCGGGGCCGAGCTCGCGGGCGAAGCGGGCGAGGTCGAGCCGGGGGACGAAGGCGTCCTTCTGGTGGTCGCGGACGGTGGGCGCGTACAGCAGCGCCTTGCGGCCGGGGGCGATGCCGAGGGCGGCCCGGATCCGGCGGACGTCCTCGGCGGTGGCCCGCTGGTAGACGTCGTTGCGCGGGTAGCCGGTGTCGAGGGAGGTGAAGGGCGCCGGGTAGACCCGCTCCCAGTGCTCGGTGGAGTGCGGGTTGGCGGAGACGCTCCAGTCCCAGCGGTCCACGCGCTCCATCAGCTTGTCGAAGTCCATGCTCCTGGCGACGGCCGGGAAGCGCTGCTGGTCGAGGCCCATCCGCTTGAGCGGAGTGCCGTGGTGGGTCTGGAGGTGGACCTGGCCGGGGCGCTTGACCACGGAGTCCGGGAAGTTGACGTTGTTGACCAGGTACTTGGCCCGCGCCATGGCCTTCCAGTAGCCGAAGGTGGCGGGGGCGATCCGGGTGGTCCCGGGGGGCAGCGAGGCGGCGTGGGAGGGGTTCACGACCCAGACACCGCGCAGGTGCGGGGCGAGTTCCCGGGCGGCCTCGTGGACGGCGAGCGGATTGCAGGAGGGGGTACGGCCCCAGTAGGCGGAGTAGACGGCGAGGTTCTCGTCGACGGGGAGCCGCCGCTGCACGGCGTAGTACGTCTTCAGGGCCTTGCGGCCGCCCCAGCGCTTGGAGTCCCCGAGGGCGCGGAAGGCGGTCTCGCGGGTGCCGTTGGCCAGCTTGAGCGAGGCGAAGGCGGCGTACGAACCGGTGCGCAGGACCTTGAACTTCAGACCGACGACGCCGGGCGGCGGGGTGAAGCCCCGCGGTTCGTTCTTCCGGTACACCTGGCCGGCCCGGTGGAGGTAGGCGCGGCGGTGGGTGCGCGGTATGCGGAAGGGGCGGGCGAGGGTGTAGAGGAAGTGGGAGATCATCCGCTCGAAGACGACCGTGCGGTAGTCGTCGAAGCCGGGGCGGCCTTCGAGGTAGTCGAAGACCGCCTGGTACTGGTCGAAGATCACGAAGTGTTTGCGGGGCGCGCTGCTGCGCATGGAGCTGCCCCGGCGGCGCTGGCGGTACTCGACGACGACCTGTTCGAGGACGGCGAGGCGCTCGGCCGCGGCCATGGTCGTGTAGACCATGAGCGCGTCCTCGTAGAGGCCGTCGGTGAAGCTGAAGCCCCGGCCGTCGAGGCCGCCGGAGGTGAAGAAGTCGCGGCGGTAGGCCCGGTTCCAGACGACGGCGAACAGGCGCAGCAGGCCGAGGTGGTCGGCGGGACGGACGACCCGGTCGCGGATCTCGGCCAGCCGGGGGGCGGAGTTGCTGGCCTCGACGGTGCCGTCGGCGTAGGTGCGGACGTGGTCGAAGAGGAGGATCTCGGGGTCGCCGGTCTCGGCGAGCCGGTCGGCGACGGCCCGCAGCGAGCCGGGGCGGACGGAGTCGTCGCCGTCGAGGAAGAGCAGGTAGTCGCCGCGGGCCTCGGCGATGCCGGTGTTGCGGGCGGCGCCGATGCCGCCGTTCTCGGCGCGGTGCACCGGGCGGACGCGCGGGTCGCGGGCGGCGAGCTCGTCGAGGATGGCACCGCTGCCGTCGGGGGAGCGGTCGTCGACGGCGATGATCTCGAAGTCGGTGTAGTCCTGCGCGAGCAGGGATTCGAGGCATTCGCGGATGTAGCCCTCGACCCCGTGGACCGGGACGATCACACTGAACCGGGGGGTAGCTGCAGACGGCATGCCGTGTTGTCTCCTCAGTCGAACCGCTCATTCGCAGTATGACAGGAGCATCATTTCGTTCCGGGGAGGTGCCGGGCCGGGGGAGGGCCGGATGGCGCAAGGGCGCCCCGCCCCGCCGGGTAACGCCTTGGTGACGTCCGCGGGAAAACGGGGCCGGGGGGAAACCCGCCGCGGGGTCCCCACGTCGTTGTGGGCATGAACACGGAGAACCCGGGCTGTCTCACGGGGGTGGCGCGCGCCGTCGCCCTCGTCGTCGTCCTGCCCGTACGGCTGCTCTGGGACGCCCTCGCCTGGTGTCTCGGACAGCTCTGGCGCTGGATCCTCGCCCCCGTCGGCCGCGCCCTCGGATGGCTGGTCCACCACCTGCTCGTCGTCCCGCTCCGCTGGCTCTGGGAGTGGGTCCTCGCCCCGGTCGGCCGCGCCCTGTGGTGGCTGTTCGACCGGGTCGTCCTCGTCCCGGCGGCCTGGCTGTGGCGGTACGTCCTCGCCCCCGTCCTGCGGGCCGTGTGGTGGGTGGTCGACCTGCTCGTCGTCACCCCGCTGGGCTGGCTCTGGCGGTGGGTCCTCGGCCCCGTGGTCCGCTTCGCCGGAGCGGCCCTCGCCTGGGCCTGGGACGTCGCCGGACGGATCCTGAAGGCCCTCGGCCGGGCCGTCGGGTGGGTGCTGTGGCACGCGGTCGGCCGGCCGCTCGCCTGGCTGTACCGGACCGTCCTCACTCCCCTGGGCCACTGGCTGCGCGCCTGGGTGTGGGCGCCGGTCGCCGCCGCGGCCCGGGCCGTGCGCGCCGCCGCCCGCGAGGTGCGGACCGCCCTCTTCGGCGGCCCCCGCTGACCGTGTCCCCGGCTCGCCGGGGAACCCCGGGTGCGCCGGGCGCGTACTCTGGGTAGTACAACGAACGTCCCCGGCGCGGCGCCCGCCCCCGAGACCTCCCCGCCCGTGCGGGGGTGAGCCGGGCGGGACCCAGGGGACGCCCAAGAGCTTCCGGGCGGAGCGCCACCGCGCCCGCCCCGCACCGAGGAGAAGAACCACTGGGCAAGCGACAGCCCGAAGGTCCGCCGCCCGCACCGGCGGTGCAGCGCATCCGACTGCGCTACACCAAGCGAGGCCGCCTCCGGTTCACCAGCCACCGCGACTTCCAGCGCGCCTTCGAGCGCGCCCTGCGCCGCGCCGAGGTGCCCATGGCGTACTCGGCCGGCTTCACCCCGCACCCCAAGGTGTCGTACGCCAACGCCGCCCCCACGGGTACGGGCTCCGAGGCCGAGTTCCTGGAGATCGCCCTCACCGAGCGCCGCGACCCCGAGACCCTGCGGGCCCTGCTCGACGAGTCCCTCCCGGCCGGCCTCGACATCACCGACGCCGTCGAGGCCCGCACCTCGGGCCTCGCCGACCGGCTCGCCGCCTCCGTGTGGGAGCTGCGGCTCGACGGCGTCCCCGTCGAGGACGCGGAAAAGGCCGTCGACGCCTTCCTCGCGGCCGAGACCGTGGAGGTGCAGCGCAAGACTAAGAACGGCATCCGCACCTTCGACACCCGCGCCGCGGTCGCCGCGCTCGCCGCGGACCGGCCCCAGGGCGATCCCCGGGGCGATGGGCCCGCGGACGACGCCTGTGCGATACTGCGGCTGGTCGTTCGGCACATGACACCCGCCGTGCGACCCGACGACGTCCTGTCCGGTCTCCGCGCCGTGGCCGACCTGGCGCCGCCGGTCCCCGCAGCGGTGACCAGGCTGGCGCAGGGGCCCTTCGACGAGGAGTCCGGCACGGTGACCGACCCGCTCGCGCCCGACCGCGAGGCAGTCACGGCCGCTTCTACCACGGCCGCCGCGACCGCCCCGGCGACGGCGCCGGAGGCAGGCCCCGCGTAGGGGACGACGTCGAGCGCAGCCCTGGCACTCGGGAGCCACCTGGGTCGGGCCGCGCACTGACCAGGAGACTTTCGCCAGGCCGTCCGCATCGGGCGTACGGAACCGGCGAGCCATACATCAGCTCCCGTGCGGCGCCCGCGCCCCGGACGGGCGGCACCGCGCACGACGCGCGTCCGTGCCGCCCCGCCGGAATCCGACGCGGCGCCCGGGAGCGTGACGGGAGAACCCCCGCATGCTCGACGAGACCAACGAGACCCACGACAGCAACGCCCCCGGCGACAAGCTGCCGCCGCGCCGCCGGCGCCGCGCCGCCTCCCGCCCCGCGGGCCCCCCGGTCGCGGCCGGCACCGCCGCCGACACGCCCGAGGCCGCCGAGGCCCCGGCCGCCGTCGAGGCGCAGGCCCCGGCGGACGAGCCCGAGGCCGCTCCGGCCCGCACCCGCCGCCGCGCCACCCGCAAGGCCGCCGCGCCGGTGACGGCCACGGCCGCCGCCGAGGAGCCCGCCGCGACCCCGGCCGAGGCTCCCGCCGCCGAGCCGGTGGCCGAGGAGCCGGTGGCGGAGGCCGCTCCGGCCCGTACCCGCCGCCGCGCGACCCGCAAGGCCGCCGCGCCCGAGACCGCCCCGGCCGCCGCCGAGGAGCCCGCCGAGGCCCCGGCCGCCGTCGAGGCGCAGGCCCCGGCCGAGGAGCCGGAGGCGGCCCCCGCCCGCACCCGCCGCCGCGCGACCCGCCGGGTCTCCGCCCCGGTGACCACCGTCGAGGCCGGGACCGAGGCCCCGGCCGAGGCTCCCGCCGCCGAGCCGGTGGCCGAGGAGCCGGTGGCGGAGGCCGCCCCGGCCCGTACCCGCCGCCGCGCCACCCGCAGGGCCGCCGCGCCCGAGACCGCCGTCACCCCCGACGCCGCCGCCGAGATCGCCGCCTCCGGCGAGGCCCTCCCCGAGGACACCGTCGAGGAGATCGCCTCCCACGGCGCCGAGGTCGCCGCCGCCGAGACCGCCGCCACCCGGGGCCGTGGCCGCCGCCGGGTCAGCAGCCCGCAGTTCACCTCCGAGCCGCCCGCCGCCGGGGAGGAGCGCGGCCCGCGCCGCGCCGCCCGCCCCGCCGTCGCCGTCTTCCAGGCCCCGGTCTTCACCGAGCCGATGTTCCAGACGCCGGAGACCGCCGCCTTCGCGGCCGCCGCCGTCGCCGAGACCGTCGAGGAGGAGCCGGAGGAGGAGACCGAGGAGACCGTCGTCGAGACGGCCCCCGCCGCCGAGACCGCCGAGCGCGCCGAGACCGGTTCGCGCCGTCGCCGTCGCCGCCGCGGCGAGCCCGTCGCGGTGGAGCCCGTACCGTCCACCGTCGCGGACGAGCCCGAGGTCGAGCACGTCGCCGACGAGGCCGAGGAGGCGGAGGCCGAGGAGGCGGACGAGGCCGACGAGTACGGCGACCGTCCGTCCCGCCGCCGCCGTCGCGGGGGCCGTCGCCGCCGCCGCGGCGAGCACGCCGAGGCGGACGAGGCCGACGAGGCCGACGAGTTCCACGCCGAGGGCGAGGAGGAGTCCGGCGCCGAGGAGTCCGAGGACGCCGAGGACGACGACGAGTCCGGCCTCTCCGGCTCCAGCAGCTCCCGTCGCCGCCGTCGCCGCCGCCGTCGCAGCGGTGACGCCCCGGGCGAGGGCGAGGCCGCCGACGAGGACGGCGTCCGCACGGTCGTCAAGGTCCGCGAGCCGCGCCCGGCCCGCGAGAAGGCCGAGCACGGCACCGGCGCCGACGAGGTGCAGTCCATCAAGGGCTCCACCCGCCTGGAGGCCAAGAAGCAGCGCCGCCGCGAGGGCCGCGAGCAGGGCCGCCGCCGCGTCCCGATCATCAGCGAGGCCGAGTTCCTGGCCCGCCGCGAGGCCGTCGAGCGCGTCATGGTCGTCCGCCAGAACGGCGAGCGCACCCAGATCGGCGTCCTGGAGGACAACGTCCTCGTCGAGCACTACGTCAACAAGGAGCAGGCCACCTCGTACGTCGGCAACGTCTACCTGGGCAAGGTCCAGAACGTGCTGCCGTCGATGGAGGCCGCCTTCGTCGACATCGGCAAGGGCCGCAACGCGGTCCTCTACGCCGGCGAGGTCAACTTCGAGGCGCTCGGCATGGGCCACGGCCCGCGCCGCATCGAGGCCGCCCTCAAGTCCGGCCAGTCGGTCCTGGTGCAGGTCACCAAGGACCCGATCGGCCACAAGGGCGCCCGTCTGACCAGCCAGGTCTCCCTCCCCGGCCGCTACCTCGTGTACGTCCCCGAGGGCTCGATGACCGGCATCAGCCGCAAGCTCCCGGACACCGAGCGCGCCCGCCTGAAGACCATCCTCAAGAAGATCGTCCCCGAGGACGCGGGCGTCATCGTGCGCACCGCCGCCGAGGGCGCGAGCGAGGACGAGCTGCGCCGCGACGTGGAGCGCCTCCAGGCGCAGTGGGCCGACATCCAGAAGAAGGCCGGCCAGATCACCACGTCCGCGCCGAGCCTCCTCTACGGCGAGCCGGACATGACCGTCCGGGTCGTCCGCGACATCTTCAACGAGGACTTCTCCAAGGTCATCGTGAGCGGTGACGAGGCGTGGGAGACCATCCACGGCTACGTCTCGCACGTCGCGCCCGACCTGGCCGACCGCCTGACGCGGTGGACCAGCGAGGTCGACGTCTTCGCCACCTACCGGATCGACGAGCAGCTGATGAAGGCGCTCGACCGGAAGGTGTGGCTGCCGTCCGGCGGCTCGCTGGTGATCGACAAGACCGAGGCGATGATCGTCGTCGACGTCAACACCGGCAAGTTCACCGGCCAGGGCGGCAACCTGGAGGAGACCGTCACCAGGAACAACCTGGAGGCGGCCGAGGAGATCGTGCGCCAGCTGCGGCTGCGCGACCTCGGCGGCATCGTCGTCATCGACTTCATCGACATGGTCCTGGAGTCCAACCGCGACCTGGTGCTCCGCCGCCTCCTGGAGTGCCTGGGCCGCGACCGGACCAAGCACCAGGTGGCCGAGGTCACCTCGCTCGGCCTGGTGCAGATGACCCGCAAGCGGGTCGGCCAGGGCCTCCTGGAGTCCTTCTCCGAGACCTGCGTCCACTGCAACGGCCGGGGCGTCATCGTCCACATGGAGCAGCCGGCCTCGCACGGCGGCGGCGGTGGCGGCAAGCGCGCGAAGAAGCGCGGCCGGGGCGGCGACGGTCACGACCACGACCACGCCCACGACACGCACGAGGCGCACGAGACCGAGACGCACGAGACCGAGGCCGAGGTCGCGGCCGAGGTGGCCGCCCCGGTGGCCGTGCCGGTCCCGATCGCCCCGGACGAGGAGCTGTACGGCAGCGCCGCGGAGGCCGAGGCCGCCGCCACGCGCGGCCGTGGCCGCCGCCGGGTCACCCGCAAGGTGACCGCGCCGGTGACCCCGACCCCGATCGCGGAGCCCGTCGCCGAGCCGGCCGCCGAGATCGTCACGGAGATCGTCGCGGAGCCGGTCGCCGAGCCCGTCGCGGAGCCGGAGCCCGTGGTGGCCGAGGCGCCGGTCGAGGCCGAGGCCGTGGAGGCGGCGCCCGCGCCGCGCACCCGCCGCCGCGCCACCCGCCGTGCCACCTCCCCGGTCGTCTCGACCGGCGAGCAGGCCGCCGGGGCGCCGGAGCCGGAGGCCGTACCGGCGCCGGAGCCGGTCGTCGAGACCGCGCCCGAGCCGGTCGCGGAGCCCGTCGCGGAGACCGTCACCGAGCCGGTCGCCGAGGCCGTCGCGGAGCCGGTCGCCGAGGAGGCGCCCGCCGCCGCGCCGCGTGCCCGTCGCCGGGTGGTCCGCAAGGCCACCGCCCCGGCCGGTGCGCCCGCCGGTGCCGAGGCCGCCGAGATCGTGGTCGCCGCGGCCGCCCCCGCCGACTCCGAGGCCCCGGCCGCGGAGTCCGGCGAGGAGCCCGAGGCCGCCCCGGCGGCCAAGAAGGCGGCCCGCAAGACGGCGAAGAAGGCCACCGCCAAGAAGGCCGCCACGAAGAAGACGGCGGCCAAGAAGACGGCGGCGAAGAAGACCGCCGCCAAGAAGGCCCCGGCCAAGAAGGCGGCGGAGAAGACCCCGGCCCAGGACTGACGTCCCGGCAGGTCCTCGTGCGAAGTCCCGCCCGGCCCCCGAGAGGGGGGCGGGCGGGACTTCGCGTGTTTCACCGTGTTTCACCGTGTTTCACCGTGTTTCACCGTGTCAGGAAGGGACCGGCTCCCGGTGCCGACGGGCCACGGCAGCGCCGCGTGCGCCCACCGGACCCCTGGCCGGCCCACGGCGGACGTCCCGCCGCGACCGGCCCCACCCGGCCCCGCCGACGCCCCGGGAAGCCGTCGTCCCGGACGCCGGCGAGCGCGCGACGGCCCCGGTCCGGTGGTCCGGGCGCCCCCGGCAGGGCCCGGTTTGACCTCTCAAGCCGGTCACCGTAGCCTTGGCCGTCGGCGTGTCTGTGTACGCGCCACCCCCTGAGCACCCCACCCTCCCGAACCGCCGCGCGGTGACGGAGGAGGCCCCTCCCGCGTTCGCGGGGGACGGCTGGCTTCAGAGGTTCCCGTCGAGTGAGAGAGAGTCCGCGTGTACGCCATCGTGCGCAGCGGTGGTCGCCAGCACAAGGTTGCTGTCGGCGACATCGTTGAGGTTGACAAGATTTCCACCGCCAAGATCGGCGACACGGTCGAGCTCTCGACCCTGCTCGTGGTCGACGGCGAGGCCGTCACCAGCGACCCGTGGGTCCTGGCCGGCATCAAGGTCCAGGCCGAGGTCGTGGACCACACCAAGGGTGCCAAGATCGACATCCTGCGCTACAAGAACAAGACCGGCTACCGCCGTCGCCAGGGTCACCGCCAGCAGTACACGGCGATCAAGGTCACGTCCATCCCGTCGGCCGCGAAGTAAAGAGGGACTGAGCAATGGCACACAAGAAGGGCGCATCGTCCACCCGGAACGGTCGCGATTCCAATGCCCAGCGGCTCGGCGTGAAGCGCTTCGGCGGTCAGGTCGTCAACGCGGGTGAGATCCTGGTCCGCCAGCGCGGCACCCACTTCCACCCGGGCTCGGGCGTCGGTCGCGGTGGCGACGACACCCTGTTCGCCCTGCAGGCCGGTTCGGTGCAGTTCGGCACCTTCCGTGGCCGCAAGGTCGTGAACATCGTCCCGGTCGCCTGATCGGACGTTACTGCGGAGGCGGACCTCACTTCCCCGGCGGGGAAGAGGGTCCGCCTTTCGCGTGTTACTAGATAGACATTACGTACGAAGCTGACTGCTGGAGGCACAGAACCATGACCACCTTCGTGGACCGCGTCGAGCTGCACGTCGCCGCGGGTAACGGAGGCCACGGCTGCGCCTCCGTCCACCGGGAGAAGTTCAAGCCGCTCGGCGGCCCGGACGGCGGCAACGGCGGCCGTGGCGGCGACGTGATCCTGGTCGTCGACCAGTCCGTCACCACCCTCCTGGAGTACCACCACTCCCCGCACCGCAAGGCCACCAACGGCAAGCCCGGCGAGGGCGGCAACCGCGCGGGCAAGGACGGCCAGGACCTCGTCCTGTACGTGCCCGACGGCACCGTCGTCCTCGACGGGAAGGGCGAGGTCCTCGCGGACCTCGTCGGCCACGGCACGACCTACGTCGCCGCCGAGGGCGGCCGCGGCGGCCTCGGCAACGCGGCGCTGTCCTCCGCCCGCCGCAAGGCCCCCGGCTTCGCGCTGCTCGGCGTGCCCGGCGACCTCCAGGACATCGTCCTGGAGCTGAAGACCGTCGCCGACGTGGCGCTCGTCGGCTACCCCAGCGCCGGCAAGTCCTCCCTCATCTCCGTCCTCTCGGCCGCCAAGCCGAAGATCGCGGACTACCCCTTCACCACCCTGGTCCCGAACCTCGGCGTGGTGACGGCCGGCTCGACCGTCTACACCATCGCCGACGTCCCCGGCCTCATCCCCGGCGCCAGCCAGGGCCGCGGCCTCGGCCTGGAGTTCCTCCGGCACGTCGAGCGCTGCTCGGTCCTCGTCCACGTCCTCGACACGGCGACGCTGGAGTCCGACCGCGACCCGGTCAGCGACCTCGACATCATCGAGGAGGAGCTGAAGCAGTACGGCGGCCTCGACGACCGGCCGCGCGTCGTCGTCCTCAACAAGATCGACATCCCGGACGGGCAGGACCTCGCGGACATGATCCGCCCGGACCTGGAGGAGCGCGGCTACCGCGTCTTCGAGGTCTCCGCGGTCGCCCGCACCGGCCTCAAGGAGCTCTCCTTCGCCCTCGCCGACATCGTCGCGAAGGCGCGCGCCGCGAAGCCGAAGGAGGAGGCGACCCGCATCGTCATCCGCCCGAAGGCCGTCGACGACGCGGGCTTCACCGTCACCTACGACGAGGCCGAGGAGGTCTACCGGGTGCGCGGCGAGAAGCCGGAGCGCTGGGTCCGCCAGACCGACTTCAACAACGACGAGGCCGTCGGCTACCTCGCCGACCGCCTCAACCGCCTCGGCGTCGAGGACGCGCTGATGAAGGCGGGCGCCCGCGCGGGCGACGGCGTCGCCATCGGCGCGGAGGAGAACGCGGTCGTCTTCGACTGGGAGCCCACCCTCATGGCCGGCGCGGAGATGCTCGGTCGCCGTGGCGAGGACCACCGCCTGGAGGCCCCGCGCCCCGCCGCCCAGCGCCGCCGCGACCGCCAGGCGGAGCACGACGACGCGGACCGCGAGTACGACGAGTTCGACCCGTTCTAGCGGTCCCCGCCCGGCCCTGCCGGAGCGGAACGGAACCGGGACCCCCGGCGGCTTCGGCCGCCGGGGGTCCTTTCGCGTCCAGGGACGCGGGCCGGGTCAGGCGGGGGCCGGCGGGCGCAGCGGGGTGAGGGCCGGGACACAGGAGAGGGAGAGGGAGACGGTGGCGGCGGTGCCGTCCGGATGGACCAGGAGGGCGGGGGCGCCGACCTGCGGGGCGGCCGCCGGTGAACCGGCCGCGAGGACACGCCCGCCGGTGAGGTCGTAGGCGGGCCGCCGGTCCGCGCCGACGGGGACGAGGAGCAGGTCCCCGCCGGACGGGGCGAGGCCGATCCGCCCGTACCCGGGGATCGACGGCCGGGCGACCGTCCGCCAGCGGCGGCCCCGGCCGGGGGCCAGCCGGGCGACGACGACGCCGTCGCCTTCGGCCCGGCGGTAGCAGAGCAGGACCGAGCCGTCCGGGGCGGTGACCGCGTCCGGCACGTCGCCGGGGCACCCGTCCGGCGGGCGCGTGCCCCGGTGCAGCGGGCCGCCGGGGGTGCGCTGGGCCCAGTGCTCGATCCGTTCCGCGGAGGCGCCGAAGAGGTGCACGAGGCCCCGCCCGTCGACGGTGGCCGCCAGCCCCTCCTGCACGTCGCCGCCGGGCAGGACGTACCACGGCGACCAGCGGCCGTCGGTGTCCAGGACCCGGGCGCAGACGCCCCGGTCGCCGTTGCGGACGAAGAGGTGGACGCGGCCGTCCGCGTCGGTCACGGCGGTCGGCGCGCCGGTCAGCCGGGTGCGGCGGGGCACCGTCTCGGGGCTGCCGAGGCCGAGCCAGGACGTCTCGAAGCCGCCGCCGGGCGTCCGCTGCCGCAGCAGGACGACCTCCCGCAGGTTCCGCGCGGCGGGCCCGCCGAGGGAGGTGAAGCGCAGGCCGAAGACGAGGTGCCGCCCGTCGGGGGCGCGGACCACGGAGAGCGCGGGGGCGAGCGGGCCGCCGCCGAGGTCCTCGGGCGGCCCGAAGGTGCCCGCCGACGGCCCGGACCGCCAGCGGGCGAGGCGGGTGCCGAGGACCCCGTACACGCTCAGCCGGCCCCCGGGACCGGTCAGCACCCGGGGTCCGGCGCCGGGGTGGCGCGGGTGGGTGGAGCGGATCCAGCCCTTCCGGGAGGCGAGCGCGGCGTTCCCGCCGAGGGCGTAGTCGCCGCAGCCGGAGGGGTTGCCGCAGGGCCAGCGCGGGTCGCCGCCGTACGCGTCGAGGTAGCGGGCCTTGAGGGCGACCGCGGAGGGCGGCAGGTTGTGGGGCCAGCGCTGGTTGTAGTAGCCGCGGTATGCCTCCGTCTGGAACGGCCGGGCGCGGTCCCGGCCGCCCCAGCGGGCGAGCGCGGCCCAGGCGAAGAGCCCGGCGGCGGTGTGGTCGGGGTGGTCGGAGTAGCCGGGCTGGTCGCTGCCGCGCGGGTGGCGCCGGTCGTGGACCTGGGCGTCGGGGTCGGGATCGAGGGTCCGGACGAGGGTGGGCCGGGTCCGGGAGAGCAGGTGCACGAGGACGTCGACGAGGTCCCGGCGGCCGTACGAGAAGCTTCGCCGGACCGGTGACTCGGGGGCCGGACGGGTGGGCAGGTTCACCCCCGGGCCGTCCCACAATCGGGTGAGATTCACCGGGGTCCCGCCGTTCGCGGCGTGCATGCGCAGGCCGAGGAAGACCAGCTCCGCGCACCGCCCCCGGTGGACGAGCCGGTCGACCTCCGCCTGCCGGCCGCCGGGCAGGGGGAGCGCGGACCGATCCCAGGGGGTGAAGAGGGGAGCGCCGAGCATCCGCGCGTACGCCTGCCGCAGTCCCTGCTGCCGGGCGGAGACGTAGGCGGGCACGTTCGGCCGGGCGGGGGGTCCGCCGGGGGCCGCGTTGCGCCCGAAGGCGCCGCCGTCGGTGACGTACACCGAGGTCACGGGGGTACCGGCGGACAGGTCCCGGACCAGGTCGGGGTTCATGAAGAAGAGGTCGTCGTCCGGGTGGGCGAGGATCTGCAGGACGGCGGGCGGCCCGGCGGGGGCGAAACCGGCGCCCGGCGCGGGGCCGGTGCCGGCGATCCGCCGGACCGGCGGTGCCGCCGGTCCCCGGGGGCCCGGCGCGGGCCCGGGGGCGGAGCGTCCGGAGCAGCCGCCGACGGCCCCGGCGACGGCGGTGACGGCGGCGGCGAGGAGCAGGCGGCGCCGGGACGGCGCGGTGTCGTCGAGAGCGGTCCAGCGTCCCATGACCCCTATGCCTTCCTGTCGGAGAGGAGGGATTTGTCAGGGTGAGAGGGGAAAACCGCCACCTGGATTTCATCCGTTTGTATGAGAGTCGTCATCGAACATACGGATCAGCACCGATTTGCCTTTGTCGGGGGCCATTGCCACTATGTGGCGCCGATCTGTCAACCCCCTGAACGGAAGCCGGGATTGTCGTGAGTGACGCCTTGCTGCCCTACGCGGTGGGTGCCGCGAAACGAGCCCGGCGGGTGGCGGTGAGGGTGCGCCGGCGGATGGAACGGCTGCACACCGCACCGGCGTTCGGCGGGGGGATCCCGCCCCGCTCCGCGCTCCGCCCCGTCCACCTCTCCGTCCTCGGCGGCCGCACCCTCAACGTCGCCGTGCCCGCCCCGCCGTCCGCCGGTGTCAGTGCGGCCCGGCTGGAACTCGTCCGGGGCCGGAGCGCCCACCGCCTCCCGCTGGAGGCCGAACCGCAGGCCGACGGCAGCCTCCTGCTCACTGCGACCACCGCCCTGTCCTTCACGGACGGCCCCCCGGCCCGGAAACCCGGCCCCGACCGGGCCCCCGCCGAGAGCCCCGGCCGTGACGCCGACCGGGCCCCCGCCGAGGCCCCCGCCGAGGGCGCCGGCCCGGCCGGGAGCCAGGACACGGGCCAGGCCACCGGAGAGGCCGCGGCCCGCGGTCCCGGTCGTCCCGGGCTTCCGCTCTCCGCCGGTCTGTGGCGTCTCGCCGTCGTCCTCACCGGCGCGGACGGCGGCGAGACGCGCACCGGCGTCGCCGCCGTCGGGCTCCCCGCCGCCGACGGCCCCGTCGCCCCCGTCTCGCCCGACCCGGTCCGCGGCGCCCTCTTCCGGCTGATGCGCTCGGTCGACGGCTTCGCCGTCCTCCGCGTCCGGCCCCCCGCCCACCAGGCCGAACTCGACACCTTCGCCCTGCGCTGGGACCGCGTCACGGTCCGGGGCAGGCTCATCGCCCCGCGCGGCCCGGCCGCCTCCTACACCGCGCAGGCGGTGCGGCGCGGCGGCGGCGCCGTCGTCGGCGCCCCGGTGGAGTGGGACGGCGACACCTTCGCCTTCGACCTGCCCCTGGCCACCATGGCGGCCCGGAAGGGCGGCCGGTGGGACGTCCAGCTCCAGCGGGGCCGCACCGGGCTCAGGATCGCCCGCCGGCTCACCGACCTGCGCCGCCGCGACCAGGTGATCCGCACCTCCTTCCGGATCGTCGCCCTGGCGGACGGCTCGCTGCTGCGGGTCCACGCCTACATCACCCCGGCCGGGGCGCTCGCCGTCTCCTGTGCCGCATTCGAGGGCGCCCCCGGCGGCGCGGAGGAACGCGTATGAAGATCACCATCCTGCTCACCTGGGGCGACGCGATGGGCGGCACGGAGATGGCCGCCTACACCCAGGCCGCCCAGCTGGCGCCACGTCACGAGGTGGAGGTGCTCAGCGTGTTCCGCACGGAGGCGGAGCCCTTCCTGCCGGAGGCCGGGGGACTGACGCTCCGCTACCTGGTGGACCGCACCGGCCGCGCCCCCCGCCCGGTGCGCGGCTCCGCGCTCTCCGCCGCCGAGTGCGCGGCCCTCGCCGCCCTGCCCAGCGAACTGATCGACCCCGCCTGGGAGCCCGCCTTCGACCGGCTCTCCGACATCGAGATGACGGCGGCGCTCGCCGGGCTCGACACGGACGTCCTGGTCACCACGACCCCGGCGCTGATGGCCGCCGCCGTCACGCTCGCCCCCGCCCGGGTGGCCGTCGTCCACCAGGAGCACCGGGTCTCCCAGCTGCGCGGCGCCACCGGCGAGCCGCTGCTCACCCACGCGCCCCGGCTGGACGCCCTGGTCTCGCTGACCGAGCTGACCACCGACTGGTTCGCCGAGTCGCTGGGGTCCGCCGCCCCGCGCCTGGCCACCGTCCCCAACGCCATGCCCGACGGCTACCGGCCCCGCTCCGACCTCGGCTCGAAGACGGTCGTGGTGGCGGGCCGGATGGTGCCGGAGAAGCAGCTCGACCACGCCGTGCAGGCCTTCGCCGAGGCCGTCGCCGAGCACCCGGACTGGCGGCTGCGGGTCTTCGGCGACGGGCCGCAGCTGGTCAACCTGCGCCGGCTGGTCGAAGGGCTCGGCCTGCACGACCGGGTCGAACTCGTCGGCCGCAGCCGCCGGATGGAGGAGGAGTGGGCGACGGCCGCGCTCTGCCTGATGCCCTCGCGGGTGGAGTCCTTCGGCCTGGTGATGCTGGAGGCGTTCACCGCGGGCGTCCCGGTCGTCGCGTACGACACCCTCACCGGCCCCTCCCAGATCGTCCGCCACGAGGTGGACGGGCTCCTGGTGCCCGCCGACGACATCGCCTCGCTCGGCGCGGCCCTCTCCCGGCTGATGGGCGACGACGAACTGCGCGCCGCCTACGGGGCCGCCGCCCGCGCCGGGGCCCGCGAACGCTTCGCCCCCGAGCTGGTCACCGCCCGCTGGGACGCGCTCTTCGCCGAGGTCGCCGCCGAGGCCCCGGCCGCCCGCGCCGCCGCCCGCGCCGACCGCGCGGCCCGCCGGATCGCGGCCGGCGGCGGCCGCAGCTTCGCCGTCTCCGCCCCGGTCGGCAGGCTGTCCCCGTCGTCCGGGGAGCAGAAGGCCCGTGAGGTCGTCCTCCAGGCGAAGGACCCCAAGGCGCTGGTCCGCTCGGCGGGCCGGCTCGCCGAGGTCCGCGACGACGTCCCGTCCTGGCGGATGGGCGAGATCAACCTGGAGCTGACCGCGTCCGCGCTGGAGCGGCACGGCGTCCCCTTCGTCCTGCTGCACGACCCGGCGACCGTCGGCCACCGGCTCGCCGTCAAGGACGCCGACCGGGAGCGCGCGCTGCGCGCCCTCGGCACCGAACTGCACGGCAGGCCGGTCTACGCGGAGCTGATCGCCCCCCGGACCGCCGCCCCCGGCGCCCGGCTCGCCGAGACCCTGACCGCCGCCCCCGAGGCCGAGGGCGTCCGGGTCTTCAAGCCGCTGGTCACCACCAGCCGGACACTGCGGTACGGGCCGGTGTACGGCTGCGGCGTCGAGTTCTGGACCGCGGAGGAGGGCGGCACCGGCTGGTACGCGGCCCCGCGCGGCACCACCCCGGTCGGCCCCCGGCTGCCCGGCCTCGACGGCGACGCCCGGATCGCGGTCGGGGGCCGGGAGTACCCGACCCTGGAGATCTTCACCAGGAGGCTCATGGGGGACGTCGACTTCCCCGTCGACGCCGTCTACACCTGGGTCGACGACACCGACCCGGCGTGGCGCGCCAAGCGGGACGCCGCCCGCCGCGCGCACGGCCTGCCCGCCGACGACGCCCAGTCCGGCGACGTCCGCTTCCGCAACCGCGACGAGCTGCGCTACTCGCTGCGCTCGCTCGCCGCGCACGCCCCCTGGATCCGGCGGATCTTCCTGGTCACCGACGACCAGGCACCGGCCTGGCTGGACACCGGCCACCCGGACGTCCGGCTGGTCGGCCACCGCGAGCTGTTCGCCGACCCGGCCTGGCTGCCCAGCTTCAACTCGCACGCCATCGAGTCCCAGCTGCACCGCGTCGAGGGCCTCTCCGAGCACTTCCTCTACCTCAACGACGACGTGTTCTTCGGCCGCCCGCTCGCCCCGGGCAAGTTCTTCCGGTCGAACGGCACCTCGCTCTTCTTCCACTCGCCGACCGCCGTCCCGCCGGGCGAGGTCACCGAGGAGACCGAGGGCTACTTCGTCGCGGCCAAGAACAACCAGGCCCTCCTGGAGGCGGCCTTCGGCCGGGTCGCCACCCACGGTTTCCTGCACACCCCGCACGCCCTGCGCCGCAGCGTCCTCGCGGAGATCGCCGAGCGCTGGCCGGAGGAGACCGCGCGGACCGCCGCGACCCCCTTCCGGGGCCGGACCGACCTGTCGATCACCTCCTCGCTCCACCACCACTACGGCTACCTGACCGGCAAGGCGTCCCCGGGCGGCATCTCCGCCGCGTACGCCAACATCGGCGACTACCGGCACCACGTGGCGCTCGGCCGGCTCCTCGCGGCCCGGCACCGCGACGTCATCTGCGTCGGCGAGTCGGCGGAGGCCGAGGTGCCGCAGGACGAGCGGGACCGGGTGCTGCGGGCCTTCCTGGAGGCGTACTTCCCGGTCCGCTCCCCGTACGAGAAGGACTGACCCGGCCGGGCGGGGAGGACTCTCCCCGCCCCGCCCGGCCGCTAGCGCTTCTCGTACGGGCTGGGCACCGGGAAGTACGCCTCCAGGAACGGGGTGATCAGGTCCTTCTGGCCGTCCGCGTCCCCCTCCGCGGAGGTCGTGTCGTTGACGCAGAAGACCGCCCGGTCCCGCTGGGCGAGCAGCCGGCCGAGCCGGGTCTCCGTCCACGGGTGGGTGAGGTCCAGGTAGGCGTACGGCAGGTCGGTCGAGGGGACCGCGCGGCCGGTGTGGAAGGCGTAGTAGTGGTGCAGCGAGGAGGCGATGGAGATGTCGTCGACGCTGCGGAAGCGGTTCGCCTCGGTGCGCCGGTAGGCGGCGTCGAACTCCGTCTCGATCTCGGTCAGGACGCTGCGCCGCAGCGGGTGCGGCATGTGCTTCATCTTCTGCACCAGGACCGTGCCGTACCGCTCCTGGAGCAGCCGGCGGTTGTTCTTGCCGGCGGCGGCCACCGGCGGGTCGTCGGGGCTCCGCTCGCCCAGCGGCACCAGGGCGGGGGAGGGGAAGAAGCGGGTGATGCCGCTGGCCAGGAAGAAGTCCTCCGGGGTGACCTCGCGGCTCAGCATCACGTCGTCGTTGAGGTAGAGGAAGTGCTCGGAGAGGCCCTCGATGTGGTGCAGCTGGGACTCGATGGCGTGCGAGTTGAAGGTGGGCAGCAGCGCCGGCGAGCGGAAGATCTCCTGGTGCGGGACGACCCGCAGGTGGGGGGCGGCGGTGTCCAGCCAGGCCGGGACCTGGTCGTCGGTGACGAGGAAGACGTTCCGCACCCAGGGGGCGTACAGGTGCAGCGAGCGCAGCGAGTAGCGCAGCTCGTCGCGGCTGAGGTAGCGGGCCGCGTTGGCCGATTCCGCGTGGTACCCCTCGCCGGAGTACCGCGCGCGCCGCCGCAGCCACTCCGGGTCCGACCCGTCCACCCAGGTGTAGACGACGTCCACCGGGAAGGTGACCTGGTCGGTGCGGACGACGGCGGTCTCCGCACGGGCCGGCACCCGGGGCTCCTCCCGGGCGTCGGTGAAGCCGGTGAAGCAGGACTCCGGGGCGTCGACGATACGGCCCTGGCGGGGGAGCGCGGCGACGAGCCGGCCCGGCCGGGGCGCGACCAGCTCGCCGTCCTCGTGCCGCCAGAACTCCACGTCGCAGCCGTACGGGGCGCCCAGCTTGAGCTGCCCGGTGGGGTCGGTGCGGTACCAGACGAGGCGCAGCACGGCGGCGGCGCGCAGCCGGTGCCAGGTCGAGGGGGCGAAGCCGGGCCGGGACTCCCGCCCGGCCGGACCGCCGGTCCCGGCGACATAGCCGGGCTCGTGGTCGCAGGCGGCGGCCAGGGCGGCGAGGACCTCGGCGCGGTCCTCCTCGCGGACGGCCACGGCGGAGGAGGTGTCGGCCTTGCCGGGCACGCAGAAGTGCTCGATCCCGGCGGCGGCGAGCGCGGCGAGCACCGCGTCGAGGTTGGCCCGGCGGGCCCGCAGCGGGGTGATCCCCTCGGAGACCAGGGCCACCTTCGGCTCCCGGCCGATGTCGATCACCGTCCGGCCGGGGCCGGAGGTGAGCGCCGCGTAGCGCCGGGCCAGCCGGTTGCGGCGCAGCCGCTCGGCGGCGGCGGTGCCGCTGGCGATGCCGAGCTTCACGCGGCGGCGCACATCGGCGTCCACCTGGGAGACGACGGCCCGTCGCACGCGGGCGGGCACGGCTCGGCGGTAGACCCCGAGCAGCCGGGGCGATTCGGGATTTCGCACAGCCGTTTACTCCTCGAACACGAACATACGCGGAGAGTTACCGTTCCTCAGTATGCCGCCTCCCGGACCCCTGCCAGGCGCGCGGAGTCCACCCGCGCGCTCCCCGCGACGGGGCCGGACAGGCCCGAAAGGCCCGGAAGGTACGCTGTCCCTCCGCAAGTGCTCAGCGAAAAGGGATGTGGGGAACGCATGACGTACCTGATCACCGGCGGTGCCGGTTACATCGGCTCGCACGTGGTCCGGGCCATGACGGCGGCCGGCGAGCGGGTCGTCGTCCTCGACGACCTGTCGACCGGATACACCCACCGGATCCCGGAGGGCGTCCCCCTGGTGGTCGGCTCGACCCTCGACCGCGACCTGCTCGACCGCGTGATCGCCGAGCACGGTGTCACCGGCGTCGTCCACCTCGCCGCGAAGAAGCAGGTCGGCGAGTCCGTCGAACTGCCGCTGCACTACTACCGCGAGAACATCGTCGGCCTCACCGTCCTCCTGGAGGCGGTCGCGGCGGCCGGCGTCCGCAACTTCCTCTTCTCCTCCTCGGCCGCCGTGTACGGCATGCCGGACGTCGACCTCGTCACCGAGGAGACCCCCTGCGTCCCGCTCAGCCCGTACGGCGAGACCAAGCTCGCCGGCGAGTGGCTGGTCCGCGCCACCGGCGCCGCCCACGGCATCGCCACGGCCTGCCTGCGGTACTTCAACGTGGCGGGCGCCGCCACCCCCGAGCTGGCCGACACCGGCGTCTTCAACCTGGTCCCGATGGTCTTCGAGCGGCTCGACGCGGGCGAGTCCCCCCGGATCTTCGGCGACGACTACGACACCCCCGACGGCACCTGCATCCGCGACTACATCCACGTCGAGGACCTCGCCGACGCGCACCTCGTCGCCGCCCGCAAGCTCGCCGAGTGGGCCGCGGCCGGCGAGCCGCGCGACCTCACCGTCAACATCGGCCGCGGCGAGGGCGTCTCCGTGACCGAGATGGTCGCCCTGATCAACGAGGTCACCGGCCACGCCACCGAGCCCCTCGTCACCCCGCGCCGCGCCGGTGACCCGGCCCGCGTCGTCGCCTCCGCCGACCGCATCGCCGCCGAGCTGGGCTGGTCGGCCCGGCACGACGTCCGCGACATGATCGAGTCGGCCTGGGGCGGCTGGACCGCGCACCGCGTCACCGTCTGACCGGCACGCCCGCGCCGTCCGGCGGCGCGGGTACGGGAACGGGCCGGGGAGCGACTGCTCCCCGGCCCGTTCCCGTACCGTCCGTGCGTCCCGCCCGCGCCGTCAGCGCTCCAGGAAGGCGAAGAGGGCCTCCCAGCGGTCGGTGATCTCCTCGGGCGCGTACCGCTTCACGTTCTTGAAGGCGGCCTCGCCCATCCGGTCCCGCAGCTCCTTGTCGGAGATCAGGGCGCTGATGTGGCCGCCCAGCTCCATGACGTTGCCGAGCCGGGCCAGCAGGCCGTCCTCACCGTCCCGGATTATCTCCCGCACGCCCGGCGCGCAGTCGAACGCCGCACACGGCACGCCCGCCGCCATCGCCTCCAGGAGGGTGATGGGGAAGCCCTCGGCGCGGGACGCCTGGGCGAAGACCGACGCCTCCGAGAGCGCCCCGAGGACGTCGTTCGTCCGGCCCATCCACTCCACGGAGCCGTCGAGGCCCAGCTCGGTCGTCCGGGCGAGCAGCGCCTGCTCCTCGTCACCGGCGCCGTAGATCCGCAGCTTCCAGTCGGGGTGACGGGAGGAGATCTCCGCCCAGCTGTCGAGCAGCATGTCCACGCCCTTCTCGTGGGAGAGGCGGCCGACCGAGGCGACCACCTTCCCGCTGCGGGCCACCGGACGCTCGGGGACGAACGGCAGGGCGTTCGGCATGTGGCCGACGTTGTCCATGCCCGCCCGGATCCACTTGTTGGCGTCCTCCGGGGTGAGGACGAGGAGCCGGTCGACGTCCTTGTAGTGGCGCTTCACCCGGGGGAGCCGGGAGGAGCCCGCACTGGCGTCGTACGACTCGTGGCTCATGCCGATGACGAGGAGCCCCGAGGTGTCCGCGAGGCCCACCCACTCCATCGCCCACACCTGCGTGACGATCACCACCGCACCCGGCCGGGCCGCCCGGAACAGGGCGGTCATCCGGTCGGCGCGCTCCTGCATGGCCGCCGAGCGGGCCGCGTACCGGCGCCGCTCCACCGCGTTGAGCTTGCCCTTGAGGCCCCTCAGCGCCTTGAGCTGCGGCGGGTGCTCCTCGTACAGGGTGGTGGTGGCGTACGGCAGCGGGTCGGGGAACTCGTGCCGCCGGTCGGCCGGGGCGGGCGTCACGCCGATGACGTGGACGGTGTGGCCGCGGCCGGTGAACTCCCGGGCCATCTGGTGCGTCCAGGTGGTCACACCGCCCATCTCGTCCACGCTGTTGGAGACGATGAAGATGTCGCGGGCTCCGGACACGGTGGTCTGGTCGGTCACTTCCCGCTCCCGGTGAAGAACTTGGCGACGATCCGGCGGGCCGCGTCGCCCCGGTCGTACTCGCTGAACTCGGTGTTGAACCGCTGACGGGCCGCCACGTACTTGGCGTCGGCCTCCTCGTCGAAGCGCGCGACCGCGCCGAAGAGGTCCTCCTCGGTCTCCACCACGGGACCCGGGGCGCGCTCCTTCAGGTCGAAGTAGGTGCCGCGGTTCTCCTGGGCGTACTCGTCGTAGTCGTACGTGAAGAAGATCATCGGGCGTTCGAGGAGCCCGTAGTCGAACATCACGGACGAGTAGTCGGTGATCAGGCCGTCCGCGAGGGCGAGCAGCGGGGTGACGTCGTGGTGCGAGGAGACGTCGACGACCCGGCCGCGCACCGACGGCGGCAGCGTCACGTTGTTCAGGTAGTGCGTCCTGATCAGCAGCGTGTGGGTGTCGCCGAAGCGCTCCGCGAACTCCTCGACGGAGAACGGGGCCTGGAACGCCTGCACCTTGCCGCCCGGACCGGCCCGGAAGGTCGGCGCGTACAGCAGCACCTTCTTCTCCGGGTCGATGCCCAGCTCGGCCGCCAGCGGACCGCGCTCGCGGACGCCGGACTCGGCCTCCTTCGCGCGGGTGGCGGCCAGCTCGTCGTTGCGCGGGTAGCCGACGGGCAGCAGCACCTCGTCGCGGAGCCGGAAGCCCTTCGCGAGGGTGCGCCGGTCGTGCTCGCCGCGGATCAGGAAGTGGTCGAAGCGGTCCAGGGCCTTCTGGAACGACGCCTGCGCGCCGAGCCCGCGGGCCTTGGTGCCCGGCTCGTCGAAGCCCATCCGCTTCAGCGCGGTGCCGTGCCAGGTCTGGATGTACGTGGTCCCCGGGCGCTTGGCGAGCGCCAGCGGGAAGCCCTGGTTGTCGATCCAGAACTCGGCCTGGGCCAGCGCCCGCAGGTACTGCCGGCTCCAGCGCCGCACCAGCGTCGCGTCCTTGGGGAACCCGGTCGGCTTGGCACCCGCGTAGGACCAGACGGCCTCGAACTTCACGCCCTGGCGGCGCATCTCCTCGTAGATCGCCTTCGGGCTGTCGCTGTACTGCTTGCCGAGGTGGCTCTCGAAGACGACGAGCCCCTTCTTGATCGGCAGCTTGCTGTACAGCTCGTGGTAGACGCGGATCTTCGTCTCGCCCGAGGACAGGTTCCGCTTGGCCGTGACCAGCCGGTGCAGACCGCTCTTCGCGAGCCGGGCGGGCTGCCCGTGCATCGCGCCGTCGATCATCGCCGAGGTGCGCACCGCCACCTTGCTCTCGGCGGTCAGCACGTACGACAGGTTGCCCTTCGGCGTGATCTGCGGCACGAAGCGGTCGGAGACCAGCGTGGTCAGGCGGGGCCGGATCCGCACGGAACCGGCCTCGTCGAGCGGGGTGCCGCCGGCCGAGACCCGGGTCCTGAGCTCGTCCTCGCCGACGGTGAGGACCAGGTGGACGTCCCAGACGGCGTCGATGACACCGAGCGGGCGGACCGCGCGGGCCACGTCCACCACGCCCGACCACTCGATGTGGTCACCGGCGTGCCGGACCGTCGTCAGCGGGATCCGGGCCGTCTTCCCGCTGACGTTGCGCCGGGCGGAGAACTCCAGGGCCGCGCCGAGCTTCGCGTCCGGGGCGATCCGGCCGAGCGGGTTGACGACGCGCCCGGACAGCTTGATCGAACCGCCGGCGCTCTCGTACGAGGTCAGCTTGTTGCCCAGGGAGAGCGACGTGAGCGGCTTGGTGTGGTGGCCGGCTGCCGTCACGTCCAGGATCGCGCGGCCCTCCTCGCCGTCCAGGTGCCGGTCGCACCAGTAGATCCGGCCGTCGCGCTCGACGAGCGGGCTGGTGATGCGGCCGGGGTTGGTGAGCGCGTCGGTCGCCGGGAGCAGGTTCTCCCAGTCCTCCCGCGTCAGCAGGAAGGCGCAGATGGCCTGGAGCGGCTGCACCTCGGAGTACGCCTCCGGGGAGATCCCGGCCAGGTACTCGTTCGCCAGCCGGGCGAACTCGCGCTGGTAGTCCTGGTCGAGGAGGGCCAGGTCGCGCAGGTGCAGCGCCAGGTCGTGCTTGAGGAACTTGATGTCCTTGCGGTACCGGAGGTCCTCGTAGCCCTTGCTCTCCAGCAGGGCGTCCACCCGGCGGTGGATCGTCATCCGGTGCACGAAGTTGGCGATCTCGTGGCGCCGGTTGCTGATCGACTTCGAGGCGGCGCGCTCCTGCACGTTCCAGTAGTAGACGTGGTTCGGGATGAGCGTGATCCGGCTCGCGGCGATGTACGCCTGCGCCGAGAAGAGCAGGTCCTCGTAGTGGATGCCGACGGGGAACTCCAGGCCCTGGTCCAGGAGGAAGCCGCGCCGGTAGCACTTGTTCGTCGAGAGGGTGTCGAAGACGAGCAGGTCGGGCAGCTCCGTGATGGAGTCGATCGTCCGCGTCTCGGCGTATATCCAGGGGTACCAGCCGGCGGTCTTCTTCTTCCGGCTGTCCACGGTGACGCGCACGCAGAGGCCCGACACCAGGTCGGAGCCGGTGGACTCGGCGGCCTCCAGCATGTTCCGGCAGGCGTTCCGCTCCAGCACGTCGTCGCTGTCGAGGAACATGACGTAGGTGCCGGCGGCCTCCTTGATGCCGAGATTGCGGGGCGCGCCGCAGCCGCCGCTGTTCTCCGGCAGCTGGAAGGCTCTGACCCGGTCCGGGGTCTTCGCCGCCAGCGCGCGGGCGACCTCGAAGGTGCTGTCCTTGCTGCAGTCGTCGACGATCACGACCTCGACGCTGTGCAGGGTCTGGTCCAGTACCGATTGCACGGCCGTCGGGAGACGCTCTGCGTCGTTGTAGGCGATGACGACCACGGAGACGTCAGGCACTTGCACCTCGATCCACTTTTCCTTCTTCTCAGACACACCCAAGCTACCTGGTGTTTCCTGCCCGTTCCGCGCACGCCCGGGCCCCCGTGCCACGATCGTGACAGAGGTGAGAAGAAGCCCTCGGGGCAACGGCCCAGCTCCGCCGGGAACCGCAGGTGGAGGCCGGTCGGGGGCCCGCGGGAGGCGGGCGCGCGCACGGGGGGAGAACCTACCCCAAACCCTACGACCGCCGTCGTGGCGAAGTGGCACACAACACACCGGATCCGGGCCGGGGAACGCTCCGGCCGTCAGGTCCTCCCCGGCTCCTTCCCTTCCCGGCCCTTCCTCCCGTCGCTTCCTCCGGTCTCCCCGCCCGTTGTCCCCCCGGTCTCCCCGCCTGTCGTTCCGTCGGTCTCCCGCCCGGGTTCCCGCAGGGTCTTCCTCCGGCCTCCCGCCGGCCGCTTCGTCGACGCCCGGACGGCGGGGGGATCCGCGCCGTCCACCCGGGCGTCACACCCGGGCCACCCCGGCGCCGTACGGTCGCCCCCTCGTACAGGGAAAGGGACGGCCGACGGCGATGGACGGGAACGGTACGGGTGCGACGGCCGGGAACGGGGACGGGGCCGGAAACGGAGGAGGGACCGGCGCCGGGACGGGGCGCGGCGGCGGGCGGGCCCGGCTCGCGGAGGTCACGCGCTTCGCCCTCGTCGGCGGCGCCAACACCGCCACCTTCTTCGGGTGCTACCTGCTCCTCCACCCCTGGATGCCGTACTTCGCCGCGTACACCCTCGCCTTCCTGCTCAGCATGGTCGGCTCCTTCTTCCTCAACACCTACTTCACCTACCGCACCCGCCCCACCTGGAAGAAGTTCGCCCTCTTCCCCCTCACCAACGTCACCAACTACCTGGTGCAGAGCGCCGGTCTGTACGCCCTCGTCACCTGGGCCGGGACCGACGACCGGATCGCGCCGCTCGTCGCCGCCGTCGTCGCCATCCCCTTCACGTACCTGATCTCCCGGCGGATCCTCACCGGCCGGGCCCCGGAGCGGGCCGGACCGGACCGGGACGGCGGCGCGCCCGGCCGGGACGCGGAGGTACGGGAGCCGGAGCGCGGCGGTCCGGAGAGCGGAACGGAGGAGCGGCGGCCGTCCCGGCTCGCGTAGATTGCCCCTCGCGACCGCGCCGGGAGCGCGCGGTGCCCCGAACGGCGGACGAGGTCGGCGCGGGTGGCGACGGAGAGGGCGGCGGAGATGACGACGGTGCCGGCGGCAGTGGCACGGCAGTACGTGACGGAGGCCCGCAGGATCGTCGTCAAGGTCGGCTCCTCCTCCCTCACCACCGCCGCGGGCGGCCTCGACGCCGACCGCGTCGACGCCCTCGTCGACGTCCTGGCCAAGGTCCGCAGCGGCGGCGAGAAGGAGATCGTCCTGGTCTCCTCCGGCGCCATCGCCGCCGGCCTCGCCCCGCTCGGCCTGACCCGCCGCCCCAAGGACCTGGCCCGCCAGCAGGCCGCCGCCAGCGTCGGCCAGGGCCTCCTCGTCGCCCGCTACACCGCCTCCTTCGCCCGCTACGGCGTCCGCGTCGGCCAGGTGCTGCTCACCACCGACGACACCAGCCGCCGCGCCCACTACCGCAACGCCTACCGCACCCTCGACCAGCTCCTCGCCATGGGCGCCCTGCCGGTCGTCAACGAGAACGACACCGTCGCCACCGACGAGATCCGCTTCGGCGACAACGACCGGCTCGCCGCGCTCGTCGCCCACCTCGTCCGGGCCGACCTCCTCGTCCTCCTCTCCGACGTCGACGGCCTCTACGACGGCGACCCGTCCCGGCCCGGCACCTCCCGGATCACCGAGGTCGCCGGCCCGGCGGACATCGCCCACGTCGAGATCGGCTCCGCCGGCAAGGCCGGCGTCGGCACCGGCGGCATGGTCACCAAGGTCGAGGCCGCCCGGATCGCCGCCGCCGCCGGCATCCCCGTCGTCCTCACCTCCGCCAGCCGCGCCGCCGACGCCCTCGCGGGCCGCGACACCGGCACCTACTTCCACCGCACCGGCCGCCGCTTCGCCGACCGCCTCCTCTGGCTCGCCCACGCCTCCACCCCCCAGGGCTCCCTGGGGCTCGACGACGGGGCCGTCCGCGCCGTCGTCGAAGGAAAGAAATCGCTGCTCGCGGCGGGCATCGCCACCGTCGAGGGCGACTTCGCCGCCGGTGACCCGGTCGAACTCCGCGACGCCGCCGGGCGCGCCGTCGCCCGCGGCCTCGTCAACTTCGACGCCAAGGAGCTCCCCCGGATGCTGGGCCGCTCCACTCACGAACTCGCCCGGGAACTCGGCCCCGAGTACGAGCGGGAGATCGTCCACCGCGACGACCTCGTCGTCCTCGCCTGAACCGGCCCGGGAGAGGCGTCCCAGGAGCCCCGGAAGAGCCCCGGGAGGGTTCCCGGGGAGTCCCTGGAACGACAGGAGAGGTTTCGCGCGGGCTTTCGCGCGACAGCCGCCGAAACGGCTGAAACTCCTGCCATCCGGAAGGGACCTTTACCAAAACCGCCCCACGTGGCCTCCCGGGCTGGTCAACTTTGTCTCGGGGGTAACGAGCAACGCGGGGTACAGCACCACACGCATCACACAGGAGGCCGCCGGTGAGACGAGCGCGCCCTGGGGCACTGCCCCGCGGGACGGCCGAACGCGCCCTGACGAGTGTCGAGGCCGGAGCCGACTTCGACGCGGCACGGGACAGGGCCACGAAAGGAAGGGACGACACGACGGGCGAGACCACCGCACGGGAGGCGGGCACCAAGGAACGCCCCCTGTCCAAGCTGTGGCACATCACCCTCAGCGTGTCCGGCATCGAGTCGCCGCTGAAGGAGGTGCGGCGCGGGCTCGAACAACTGGCCCACGACCACCCCTTCCTGCTGACCAGCCGCTACGCCAACGACCACGCCGAGATCCGGTACTGGGAAGAGGCCCGCGACCTGCACGACGCGGCCGCCGTCGCCCTGCGCCTGTGGGGCGAGCACCGGCAGACGGCGAAGCTCCCGCCCTGGGAGATCGTCGGCCTGGAGGTCATCGACCGCGAGACCTACCACCAGCGCATCGCGGAGGGCTACGGCCCGCCGCCCGCCGCCCCGGTCGGCGTCCACCCGTACTGACCCCTCCGCACCCCGCCCCTCCCGGCCCGGCGCCCGCACCCCCGGGGCGGCCCGGCGCCGGACCACGGCGGGGGCGCGGACGGCCGTCCACCGCACGCCGGAGGACGGCACGGGACGCCACCGGCACCGGCGAAATCCGGACACCGACGCCACCACTCCCGAAGCGGGCGGACGGACCGCCGCCACCCGGCACCGCCCGGCGGCACCGACGCGTCTCGCACTGCGGGATACGCCCCTCATCCGTGCCGAACGCCCCCTTCCGTGCCAGTACCCTGCGGGCATGACCTCGCTCACGCCCCTCGACAACCTCACCCCGGTCACCCGGGCCGCCTACCGGGCCCGTGGCGCCGCCGCCCAGATCGCGCCACTGCCGCGCGCCGTCAAGGACGCCGCCCTCCTCGCGATCGCGGACGCCCTCGAAGTCCGCACCGCGGAGATCGTCGAGGCCAACGCCGAGGACATCGCCAAGGCCCGCGAGGCCGGCACCAGCGAGTCCGTCATCGACCGGCTCACCCTCACCCCCGAGCGGGTCCGCGCCATCGCCGCCGACGTCCGCCACGTCGCCGCCCTGCCCGACCCGGTCGGCGAGGTCGTCCGCGGCTCGACCCTGCCCAACGGGATCGACCTCCGCCAGGTCCGCGTCCCCCTCGGCGTCGTCGGCATCATCTACGAGGCCCGCCCCAACGTCACCGTCGACGCCGCCGCCCTCTGCCTCAAGTCCGGCAACGCCGTCCTCCTGCGCGGCTCCTCCTCCGCCTACGCCTCCAACACCGCCCTCGTGACGGTCCTGCGCGACGCCGTCGGCGGCGCCGGACTGCCCGCCGACGCCGTCCAGCTCGTCCCCGGCGAGTCCCGCGACTCCGTCCGCGAACTGATGCGCGCCCGCGGCCTCGTCGACGTCCTCATCCCGCGCGGCGGCGCCTCCCTCATCCGCACCGTCGTCGAGCAGTCCACCGTCCCGGTCATCGAGACCGGCACCGGCAACTGCCACGTCTACGTCGACGCCGAGACCGACCTCGACATGGCCGTCGAGATCCTCGTCAACTCCAAGGCCCACCGGGTCAGCGTCTGCAACGCCGCCGAGACCCTCCTCGTCCACCAGGACGTCGCCGCCGCCTTCCTGCCCCGGGCCCTCGACGCCCTCGCCGAGGCCGGCGTCACCGTCCACGCCGACGAGCGGGTCCTCGCCCACGCCGGGGACACCAAGGCCACCGTCGTCCCGGCCACCCCCGAGGACTGGGAGACCGAATACCTCTCCCACGACATCGCCGCCGCCGTGGTCGACTCCCTCGACAAGGCCGTCGAACACATCCGCACGTGGAGCTCCGGCCACACCGAGGCCATCGTCACCACCTCGCAGGCCGCGGCGCGCCGCTTCACCCAGCTGGTCGACTCCACCACGGTGGCCGTCAACGCCTCCACCCGCTTCACGGACGGCGGACAGTTCGGCTTCGGCGCCGAGATCGGCATCTCCACCCAGAAGCTCCACGCCCGGGGCCCCATGGGCCTTCCGGAGCTCACCTCCACCAAGTACATCGTGACCGGCGACGGCCACATCCGGTAACACCCTCCCGCACACCTCCTTTCGGTACGGGTCGGTACGGGCGGGGAGACTTCGCACTCTCCCTGCCCAAACACCCCTCCCGGGTCTACTCTGAAACCGTGCCGGACGACGTGGGGGGCAAGCCGTCCCCGAACGGCTGGGAGCCCGACGACGAGCGCGGAGGCGCCGCCGAGGGCCGCTGGGACGTGGTCTTCGACGAGGACTTCGTCCGGGCCGCCGCCTTCCACGAGCCCAGCGCCGTCGAGCGGCTCCTCGCCGCCGCCCAGGCCCGCGCCGAGGCGGAGACCGAAGCGGCCCGCGCCCGCACCGGCCGCCGCACCGCCGACGAGGACCCCTACGGCGACGCCCGCGACCCCCACGGCCCCACCTACGAACCCGACGACATCGGCGACGACGCCAGCCCCTACGGCCGCCACGGCGGCGCCCTGCGCCCCTACCGGGGCAGCGCCCGCTGGCACCGCCCCGTCGCCTGGGTCCTCGCCCTCCTCATGGGCGTCGGCATGGTCGCCCTCGCCTTCAGCGCCGTCTACCGGGGCGCCGTCGGCAACGAGCAGGACCAGGTCCCCCCGGCCTCCACCGGCGTCGACCAGCCCACCCCGGCACCCACCGCCTCCCCGGCCGCCGGCCCCCCGGTGCCGGTGCTCACCGGCACCCCCGCGACCGCCGTCGCTCACCCGGTCGGCGCACTGCCCCCGACCATCACCCGGACGGCCCCGCCGGCCGCCGACACCCCCTGACCCCACCCGCACGGGCCCTTTCCGCACGAGCCCGCCCGCACCCCCCCCGACGGCGGACAACCGCGGAGGACTTCCGGACTTGTCGCGCACCGGAGCGTTTACCGAAGCCCCCGCCGACCTACCCTGAAGGTATGGCAGGGCGTGGCGACCCGCCTGAGGGGAATCCCGAGGGACTCCCCGGCGGAGAGGACGAGTACCGGTCCCTCGTCTTCGACGAGGCGTTCGTCCGCGCTGCCCACCTCCAGGAGTACTCCGCCCGGGAACGGATGGGCGAGCACGCGCTCGCCGTCCGCAGCCGCCCCGGCCCCGCCCGCCGCGGCTCCGGCCAGGCACTCCTCCTGGTCCTGCTGATCCTCCTGGCCTTCGGCACGGCCTTCTACCTCGGCCTGCGCAACCCCTACCAGCCCCCGCCCGACCAGCCCGCCGAACCCCTGCGGACCACCGTCGTCCCGCTCGCCCCGCAGGGCCCCGTCCCCGGCGGCGACCCCGCCCGGCTCCTCGCCCGCAGCCCCGCCGCCGCCCACCGCACCGCGGCCGCCGGCATCAACCTCCCGATCCCCGCCCGCACCCTCCACTTCTCCGAGGGCCAGATCGTCACCGCCCTCAGCATCGCCAAGGACTACCTCGTCGCCTCCTCCCTGGAGCCCGACGTCCTCGCCGGTCAGACCGTCCGGCCCGCCCGCCTGCTGATCGACCCCGACCAGCTCGCCCAGTTCGACCGCAGCGTCGACCGGCCCGCCGACGACGGCCGGCACGCCGTCGCCGCCTGGCTGGTCCGCTTCGACCCCCGCCGGGTCACCGTCGCCGCCCCCGCGCCCCGCGTGCAGGGCACCCTCGGCTTCGCCGAGGTCGCCGCCGACACCCTGGACGTCACCGCCGACCACACCTTCACCTATGTCCTGCGCCCCGCCCAGGGCCCGGCCACCGCGCCCGCCTCCCTCTTCACGGTCCACCGCACCCTGCGCCTCCGCTTCGATCGCGAGGACCTGCGCATGCACCGGGCCGAACTGCTCACCAGCACCGTCGAGGCCGGGCCGCAGGCGTGCGGCGCCGACACCGCGGGCGGGCTCGCGCCGCTCCTGGCCGGGGAGAAGCCCCCGGCCGGAGCCCGGCCGGTCCTCACCGACCCGTACGCCACCGGCGGCCCCGGGACCGCCGCCCTCTGCGGCGCCCTCGACCCCG
Organism: Streptomyces termitum; assembly: GCF_014650175.1. Classification (GTDB taxonomy): domain Bacteria; phylum Actinomycetota; class Actinomycetes; order Streptomycetales; family Streptomycetaceae; genus Streptomyces; species Streptomyces termitum. The sequence continues at coordinate 233,935 of NZ_BMUL01000002.1, read as the reverse complement.
CGGCCCAGCCCCGGCCCTGACCCCGGCGGGGCCCGCCGGCTCAGGCGTCCTTGCCGGAGCCCCCGTCGGCCTTCCCCCCGTCGGCCTTCCCGCCGTCGCCCCGGTCCGTCCCGCCGCCGGAGTCCTTCCGGTCCCCGCCGCCGAACACGGTCCGCAGCTTCCCGCCCAGGTCGCCCGCCAGGTCCCCGGCCCCGCCGGCTATGTCCCCGACGAGCTTGAACAGCGGATCCCTGCTGTCCTTCACCGTCTGCGCGTAGTGCCCGGCGGACTCCCGGAAGGAGTCCCGCACCGAGGCGTCCCCGTCCTCCGACCGCTTCGGGTAGTGGCCGTCCATCAGCCGCTGGAAGTCCCGGCTCTCCGACCACTTCTTCAGCTCCGCCGCCCGCACGGTGGTGAAGGGGTGCGAACGCGGCAGCACGTTCAGGATCTTCAGGACCGAGTCCCGCAGGTCCCCGCCCTTCTCGTACTCCTCCGCCTGGGCGAGGAAGGCGTCCACGTTCATCTCGTGCAGGTGGTTGCCGCCGGCGATCTTCATCAGGCCCCGCATCGACGCCCGCAGGTCCTGGCCCACCAGCAGGCCCGCCCGGTCCGCCGACAGCTCCGACTTGCGGAACCACTCGCGCAGCGCCGTCACGAGCGCCATCACCGCCACGTTCCCCAGCGGGATCCAGGCCACCTTCAGCGCCACGCTCGTCAGGAAGAACAGCACCGTCCGGTAGACCGCGTGCCCCGACAGGGCGTGCCCGACCTCATGGCCGATCACCGCCCGCATCTCCTCCTCGTCGAGCAGCTCGACCAGCCCCGTCGTCAGCACGATCACGGGCTCGTCCAGGCCCACGCACATCGCGTTCGGCACCGGGTCCTGGGTCACGTACATCGGCGGGACCTTCTCCAGGTCCAGGATGTAACAGGCGTCCCGCAGCATGTCGTTGAGGTGGATGAACTGCGCGTCGCTCACCCGGACGGAGTCCGAGAGGAAGAGCAGCCTGAGACTGCGCTCGGGCAGCAGCCCGCTCAGCGTCTTGAACACGGTGTCGAAGCCGCTCAGCTTCCGCAGCGCCACCAGCGCCGAGCGGTCCGCCGGGTGCTCGTAGGCCCGCGAGGAGATGCCGGGGAACCGCTTGCGCTGCCTGCTCGGCACGCCTCCGTGCTGGTCCCCGCCGTTGTTTCCGGTCATGAACGCCCCCTTGTCCATCCGTACGCGTCGGTACTCGTCCCCCTGACACGCCCCAGCCTAGGCGAGGGCGCTACCGTGTGCCGGAGGGCTGTGGACAACTGGGGCCCTGTGGACAACGAGGGAGCACGACCCCATGCCGGACATCGCGACGGCCGCCGCCGCCCTCACCGAACTCGCCGCCGCCGCCCCGCAGGGGCCCGGCAACACACTGCGCGTCGTGCTACTGGTCTCGATGGTCGGCGGCGCCCTCCTCGCCTGGTTCCTGCTCCGCGGCTACCGCCGGGGCGAGACCGCCGACGAGCCCGGCGGCCGGCCCGCCGACACCGCCGCCCGGGGTGCCTCCGAGGACGCGGGGGACGCCAACGCCTGAGTCGGCGTGAGACGGCCGTGACGTGCCGCATACGATGTGCGCGAAGTCTCCGCTCCCACCCCCGATCGGATAGGTCTGCCGAAGATGAGCCTCCACAGCACCGCCGCCAACCTCGTCACGCTCGCCTCCGAGGGCGCCGAGCACGGTGGCAACCACGAGAGCCTGAGCCCGTACGTCACCGGCGTCGGCGCCTTCATCGCGCTCATGCTGCTGCTCTGGATCACCACGCGCTTCAACCGCGACCGCTGAGCCGGACGCCGACCGGGAGGCCGCCGGGTCGGTGCCCGCGGCCGTGCCAGTAGGCTCTGCACGCATGGGAGAGCAGGAAGTGCCTACTGGCGGCCGCGGCAAGCGCCGTCTCGGCGTGATGGGCGGGACGTTCGATCCGGTCCACCACGGACACCTGGTGGCGGCCAGCGAGGTCGCCGCGCTGTTCCACCTGGACGAGGTGGTCTTCGTACCGACCGGTGAACCGTGGCAGAAGAGCGACAAGGCCGTGTCGCCCGCCGAGGACCGGTACCTGATGACGGTCATCGCCACGGCCTCCAACCCGCAGTTCTCGGTCAGCCGCATCGACATCGACCGCGGCGGCGCGACCTACACCATCGACACCCTGCGCGAACTGCGCTCCCTCAACGCCGACGCCGACCTCTTCTTCATCACCGGGGCCGACGCCCTCGCCCAGATCCTCACCTGGCGCGACGCGGAGGAACTCTTCGCCCTCGCCCACTTCATCGGCGTCACCCGGCCGGGCCACGACCTCACCGACGACGGACTGCCCAAGGGCGGCGTCTCCCTCGTCGAGGTGCCCGCCCTCGCCATCTCGTCCACCGACTGCCGCGCCCGGGTCGCCAAGAGCGATCCCGTCTGGTATCTCGTCCCGGACGGCGTGGTCCGCTACATCGACAAGCGCCAGCTGTACCGAGGCGAGTGACACCCGGGGAGGGGCCACCGGTGAACGACCAGCAGAACCCGTACGACCCGTACTACCCGCAGCAGCCGCAGATCATCGGCTACGACGCGTACGGGCAGCCGGTGTACCAGCAGCAGACCCCGCCCCCCGGGCAGCAGGCGTACGACCCGTACGCCGACCAGCGGCAGGCGTACGGCTACGACGCCTACGCCCAGCCGCAGGAACAGCAGCCGCAGCAGCCCCCGCAGCAGCCGTACGACCCCTACGCCGTCCCGCAGGGCTACGCGCCCCAGCAGCCCGTCCACGACCCGTACGACCCCTACGCCGGAGGACAGCAGGGCTGGCAGGCCCCCGAACCCGTCGCGCCCGCCCCCGCCGCCCCGGCGCCCGTGCCCGCCGCGCCCACCGCCGCCCCCGCCGGTGTCCCCGGCCAGCGGCCCGCCCCCGTGCCCCAGGCGCCCGCCGCCGCGCCCCGGGTGCCCCGGCCCGCGGCCGGGGACGACGACCGCGACTACCGGACCGAGCAGTTCTCCTTCATCGAGGAGCCCGACGAGGACTCCGAGGACGTCATCGACTGGCTCAAGTTCACCGAGAGCCGCTCCGAGCGCCGCGAGGAGGCCCGCCGCCGCGGCCGCAACCGGATCGTCGCGCTCGGCGTCGTCCTCGCCCTCGCCGTCGTCGGCGGCCTCGGCTACCTCTGGTCGGCCGGTCTGCTCCCCGGCACCGGCGAGCCCGAGCAGAAGCAGGCCGCCGCCACCGGCCCGCAGCAGCGGGCCACGATCGTCCTCCACCTCCACGACACCGCCGGCGGCGCCACGTCCACCGCCCTCCTCGTCGACAACAGCACCACCCGACAGGGCACCACCGTCCTGCTCCCCAACGCGCTCGCCGTCGCCGACACCGAGGGCGCCACCACCACCCTCGGCAAGTCCGTCGAGGACGACGGCTCCAGCGGCACCCGCGAGGCCCTCGGCAACCTCCTCGGCGCCAAGCTCGCCGGCACCTGGCGCCTGGACACCCCGTACCTGGAGAACCTCGTCGAGTACCTCGGCGGCGTCGACGTCGACACCGACGTGGCGATCCCGGACCCCAAGGGCAAGAAGGGCGCCGAGCCGCTCGTCGCCCAGGGCGAGAAGCAGACCCTGAACGGCCGCGCCGCCGTCGCCTACGCCACCCACCGGGGCGCCGGCGAGGCCGAGGCCAAGCAGCTCCAGCGCTTCGGCCAGGTCGTCGGCGGCCTGCTCCGCAAGCTGCCCAGCGACGCGAAGAACGCCACCACCGCCATCGAGTACCTCCAGCAGATCGCCGACCCCTCCCTCCCCGAGAAGGACCTCGGCGCCTCCCTCGCCAAGCTCGCCGACCACGCCAAGACCGGCGCCTACAAGACGACCGTGCTCCCCGTCGGCGAGGACGGCTCGCTCGCCGAGGGCGCCGGCGACGGCGTGGTCAAGGACGTCCTCGGCGGCAAGGTCACCGCCCCCGACACCGGCGGCGTCCCGCGCGTCTCGATCAAGGACGCCTCCGGCAAGGACGCCACCGAGGCGGCCAAGATCGTCCTCATCAACGGCGGCTACGTCTTCGTCGGCGGCACCAAGGCCGACAGCCAGGCGAAGTCCGAGGTCGTCTACGCCGACGACGCCCAGAAGGACACGGCCGCCGAGGTCGCCAAGACCCTCGGACTGCCCGCCTCCGCGGCCGTCAAGGGCAAGCCCTTCGGCACCGCCGCCGTCACCGTCGTCCTCGGCCGGGACTACGAGATTCCGGGCGCTCCGTAAACGTTTGTGGGGTCGTCGGCGGTCCGTGAGACCCTTGAGGGGTACTGGACCGCCGACGAAAGCCTGCTTGTGACCGCCACGGACCGCTCCATCGAACTCGTCAACGCCGCCGCCCAGGCGGCCGCCGACCGGCTCGCGCACGACATCATCGCGTACGACGTCAGCGACGTGCTGTCGATCACCGACGCCTTCCTGCTCGCCTCCGCGCCCAACGACCGCCAGGTCAAGTCGATCGTCGACGAGATCGAGGAGCGGCTCCTCAAGGAACTCGGCGCCAAGCCGGTCCGCCGCGAGGGCGACCGCGACGCCCGCTGGATCCTCCTGGACTACGTCGACATCGTCGTCCACGTCCAGCACAGCGAGGAGCGCGTCTTCTACGCCCTGGAGCGGCTCTGGAAGGACTGCCCCGAGCTGCCCCTGCCCGAGGACGCCCTCAAGACCCGCGGCAAGGCCGCCGAGCACGCCGCCCTGACCGGCGCCGACGGGGCGGACGGTGAGCTGAGCTGAGCACCGCCAGGGGCGGCACCGGCCGCCGCATCGTGCTGTGGCGCCACGGCCAGACCGCCTGGAACCTGGAGCGCCGCTTCCAGGGCTCGACCGACATCGAGCTCACGGACGCCGGCATCCACCAGGCCCGCCGCGCCGCCCGGCTGCTCGCCGCGCTCCGGCCGGACGCGATCGTCGCGTCCGACCTGAAGCGGACGGCGGCCACCGCCGCCGAGCTGGCCGCCCTCACCGGGCTCCCCGTCACCCACGACGCCGCGCTGCGCGAGACGTACGCGGGCGAGTGGCAGGGGCTGACCCACGAGGAGATCATCGCGCGGTACGGCGAGCAGTACGCCGCCTGGAAGCGCGGCGAGCCGGTCCGCCGGGGCGGCGGCGAGCTGGAGACCGAGGTGGCCGACCGGGCCGCCCCGGTGATCCTGCGGCACGCCGACAAGCTGCCGGAGGACGGCACCCTGGTCGTCGTCAGCCACGGCGGCACCATCCGCACCGCCATCGGCCGGCTCCTCGGCCTGGAGCCCCACCACTGGGAGGGCCTGGGCGGGCTCTCCAACTGCTCCTGGTCCGTCCTGGGCGGGGGCGCGCGCGGCTGGCGCCTGCTGGAGCACAACGCCGGCTCGCTGCCCGAGCCGGTCCTCGGCGACGACACCTGACACACAGGGCGCCCACCCGCCCCGGATTTCACTTTCCGGCAGGTCGCAGGCTAAAGTTCATCTTGTTCGCGGCGCGCAGCGCCAAGGACGTGAGGGGCTATAGCTCAGTTGGTAGAGCGCCTGCATGGCATGCAGGAGGTCAGGAGTTCAATTCTCCTTAGCTCCACAATCACCGGATCCCGTTCCCCATCAGGGGGGCGGGATCTGTCGTTTTGTCACTTCTGGGCGACCACCCCGCCATGGCAGAATCGGACCGCCGGAGGGGGACCAGGATCCGGACGGGAGGGTGGCCTTTGGGTGCGCACAGGCGGAAGTGCGACTGGTGCGGCAGCGGCACGCCCATCGTGCGGGACATGGACCCCGTCAACCCCGAGTACCAGTACTGGTGCGAGGAGTGCGCGCGGGCGCTGATCATAAAGGGCGACCCCATCGAGACCTACCGCGAACTCGAAGGGGAGCCGATCTACGGCCGGCTCCTCGACGAGCACTGCACCCTCAAGCGCTTCTACTCCTTCGCCACGGCCTGAGGCTCGCGGACCGCGACGGGCTCCCGGGGTGCCACCACGGGAGCCCCCTCCCGGCGCGACCGCCGCACCGACAGCGCGTACCCGGCGAAGACCGCCAGCGCCGTCAGCGGGTAGATTGCCGACAGCAGCATCTGTCCGGCGTTCTGGTCCAGTTCGGGCCGGCCCGGGTCGTGCGGCACCCACCACAGCGCGAACGAGGCGAACACCAGCCCCACGGCGATCGTCACGGGCCACGCGCGCGTGGCGCGGTCGTACAGCAGGATCAGGAGCGGCACGCACCAGACCCAGTGGTGCGACCAGGAGATCGGCGACACCATCAGGGCCGTGAACGCCGTGCCGACCACGGCCACCGCCCGGTCGCCCAGGACCGCCGCCCGGACCGCCAGGACCATCGCCGCGCCGCCCAGCAGGACCGCCGCCGCCAGCCACCACAGGCCCGGCGCGTCGGTGTGCATCAGCCGGGCGAGGACCCCGCTGAGGGACTGGTTGGCGGTCTCCTCGGCGTGCCCCACCCGGCCCGTCTCGAACAGGGTCCGGGTCCAGAAGGTCTTCGAGTCTGCGGGCAGCGCCACCACCATGGCCAGGGTGACGGCGAGGAAGGTGCCGGTCGCCGTCAGCGCCGTGCGCAGCCACTGGTTCACCGCCCGGTCCCGCCGCCACAGCAGCAGGCCGGCCGCCAGGAGCAGCACCACGAAGAGCCCCGGTGTGAGCTTGACCGCGGTCGCCAGGCCGATGCCGACGCCCGCCCAGCGGCTGCCCTCGCGGCGGGTCAGGTCCCACAGCACCGCCACCGTGACCAGCAGGTTGATCTGCCCGTACCGCAGCGTCGTCCACACCGGCTCGGACCAGACGACGACCGCGGCTATCCACAGTGTCGTACGCCACAGATCGACCCGTCGCGCGGGTGCGGCCAGGGCCGGGCGGACCAGCTGGAGCGACAGCTGCACCAGCGCCACCACCAGCACCAGGTTCCCCGCCGTGGACAGCGTCCGCATCAGCGGGACGCCCACCAGCGTCAGCGGCAGGAACAGCACGGCCGCGAACGGCGGATAGGTCATCGCGAGGTCCGCCGAGGTGGCGCGCATCGCGTACAGGTCGGCTCCGGCCCGCAGCGTCTCGGCCTCGGCCCGGTAGACCATCACGTCGAGCATGTTCACGCGGGCGACGCGCTGCGCCACCCAGAAGGCCGCGAACGAGAACAGGCAGACCGCGGCGGCGGCGATCAGGGGCCGGAGGCGGGCGCGGGGCGGGGAGAGGGAAGCGGAGGAAGGCACAGACGGCGACCCTACCCGGAGCCCCCGACGGGGCCGGAGAAACGGATTTGGAGTTCTGCCCGGCCGCCGGTTACTGTTCTGTCCGTCGCCGCGAGGAGCACCCCGAGAGGGAGCCGGGCGGGGACGACACGAGGGGCTATAGCTCAGTTGGTAGAGCGCCTGCATGGCATGCAGGAGGTCAGGAGTTCAATTCTCCTTAGCTCCACAGAAGGCAAGCGAGTCATCCGTAGCGGATGGCTCGCCGCACTTCTGCGGTACGCTGAGTGTCGCAATGAGGGGCTATAGCTCAGTTGGTAGAGCGCCTGCATGGCATGCAGGAGGTCAGGAGTTCAATTCTCCTTAGCTCCACAGAAGAGAAGCGGGTCATCCGGATCGGATGGCCCGCTTCGTCGTTCCCGCCGCCGTGAACGCCGATGCGGCCCGCGGGGGCCCTGCGGTACCCTGGCGCCATGCGTGCCGTACGCCTCCTGCTTATCGAGCCGCGCTGACCAGTCCCGACGGGCGGAAGCCCTCCCCGTCGGAGTCGGCGCGGCGTCCCCTCCTGTGCGAGGGGATTTTTCATTTCGTGGCAGTTCGTGGCAGTGGGCAGAGACGATCGATGGAGCTTCTAGGACCATGACCGAGATCAACACGGCCGCCGAGACGGCGGCCCCGCATCGCTACACGGCGGCCATGGCCGCCGACATCGAGGCACGCTGGCAGGACGTCTGGGACGCCGAGGGCACCTACGAGGCGCCGAACCCCTCCGGCGACCTGGCCGGTGACCCCGAGGTCGCCGCCCGCCCCAAGAAGTTCATCATGGACATGTTCCCGTACCCCTCGGGCGCGGGCCTGCACGTCGGCCACCCGCTCGGCTACATCGCCACGGACGTCTTCGCCCGTCACGCGCGCATGAGCGGCCACAACGTGCTGCACACCCTGGGCTTCGACGCCTTCGGCCTGCCCGCCGAGCAGTACGCGGTGCAGACCGGCACGCACCCCCGCGTGTCCACCGAGGCCAACATGGAGAACATGAAGGCCCAGCTGCGCCGGCTCGGCCTGGGCCACGACAAGCGCCGCTCGTTCGCCACCATCGACGCGGACTACTACAAGTGGACCCAGTGGATCTTCCTGCAGATCTACAACTCCTGGTACGACACCGAGGCCGCCAAGGCCCGCCCGATCGCCGAGCTGATCGAGCAGTTCGAGAACGGCACCCGCGAGGTTCCCGGCACCACGCGCGCGTGGAGCGCGCTGACCGCCGCCGAGCGCGCCGACGTCCTGGGCGAGTACCGCCTGGCGTACGCCTCCGACGCGCCGGTCAACTGGTGCCCCGGCCTGGGCACCGTCCTGGCCAACGAGGAGGTCACCGCCGACGGCCGCTCCGAGCGCGGCAACTTCCCCGTCTTCAAGGCCAAGCTGCGCCAGTGGAACATGCGCATCACCGCCTACGCGGACCGTCTGCTGGACGACCTCGACGCCCTGGACTGGCCCGAGGCCATCAAGCTGCAGCAGCGGAACTGGATCGGCCGCTCCGAGGGCGCCCGCGTCGACTTCCCGGTCGACGGGGCCGGCGCCATCACGGTCTTCACCACCCGCCAGGACACCCTGTTCGGCGCCACCTACATGGTCCTGGCGCCCGAGCACGACCTGGTCGACGCGATCGTCCCGGCCGAGTGGCCCGAGGACGCCCACGCGGTGTGGACCGGCGGCCACGCCACCCCCGCCGAGGCCGTCGCCGCCTACCGCAAGCAGGCCGCCTCCAAGTCCGACGTCGAGCGCCAGGCCGACGCCAAGGAGAAGACCGGCGTCTTCACCGGCGCGTACGCCACCAACCCGGTCAGCGGCGAGCGGGTCCCCGTCTTCATCGCCGACTACGTCCTCATGGGTTACGGCACCGGCGCCATCATGGCCGTCCCGGCGCACGACTCCCGCGACTTCGCCTTCGCGCGCGCCTTCGAGCTGCCGATGCGCTGCGTCGTCGAGCCGAGCGACGACCGCGGCACCGACCCGGCCGCCTGGGACGACGCCTTCTCCTCCTACGAGGCGAAGCTGATCAACTCCGCCAACGACGAGATCTCGCTGGACGGCCTGGGCGTCGTCGAGGCCAAGGCCCGGATCACCGCCTGGCTGGCCGAGCGCGGCATCGGCGAGGGCACCGTCAACTTCCGGCTGCGCGACTGGCTGTTCAGCCGCCAGCGGTACTGGGGCGAGCCCTTCCCGATCGTCTACGACGAGGACGGCGTCGCCCACGCGCTGCCCGAGTCGATGCTCCCGCTGGAGCTGCCCGAGGTCGAGGACTACTCGCCGCGCACCTTCGACCCGGACGACGCCGACACCCAGCCGGAGACCCCGCTCTCCCGCAACGCGGACTGGGTCCACGTCACCCTGGACCTGGGCGACGGGCCGAAGAAGTACCGCCGTGAGACCAACACCATGCCCAACTGGGCCGGTTCCTGCTGGTACGAGCTGCGCTACCTCGACCCGCACAACGAGGAGAAGCTGGTCGACCCGGCCATCGAGCAGTACTGGATGGGGCCGCGCGAGGGCATGCCCACCGGCGGCGTCGACCTGTACGTCGGCGGCGCCGAGCACGCCGTGCTGCACCTGCTGTACGCCCGCTTCTGGTCCAAGATCCTCTTCGACCTGGGCCACATCTCGTCGGCCGAGCCCTTCCACAAGCTCTACAACCAGGGCATGATCCAGGCCTTCGTCTACCGGGACGCCCGCGGCATCGCGGTCCCGGCGGCCGAGGTCGAGGAGCGCGACGGCGCGTTCTGGTACGAGGGCGAGAAGGTCAGCCGCGTCCTCGGCAAGATGGGCAAGTCCCTGAAGAACGCCGTCACGCCCGACGAGATCTGCACCGAGTACGGCGCCGACACCCTGCGCCTGTACGAGATGGCGATGGGCCCGCTGGACGTCTCCCGCCCCTGGGACACCCGCGCCGTCGTAGGCCAGTACCGGCTGCTCCAGCGGCTGTGGCGCAACATCGTCGACGAGGCGACCGGCGAGGTCACCGTCGTCGACGCCGCCGCCGACGAGGACACGCTGCGCGCCCTGCACAAGGCGATCGACGGCGTCTCCCAGGACATGGTCGCGATGCGCTTCAACACCGCCATCGCCAAGATCACCGAGCTGAACAACCACCTGACCAAGACCGGTGGTCCCCTCTCCCGGACGGTCGCCGAACAGCTGGTGCTGCTGGTCGCCCCGCTCGCCCCGCACATCGCGGAGGAGCTGTGGCGCCGCCTGGGCCACACCGACTCGGTCGTCCACCAGGACTTCCCGGTCGCCGACCCGGCGTACGTGGTCGACGAGACCGTCACCTGCGTCGTGCAGATCAAGGGCAAGGTCAAGGCCCGCCTGGAGGTCTCCCCGTCGATCTCCGACGCCGACCTGGAGGCGCTGGCCCTGGCCGATCCGCACGTCGTCACGGCCCTCGGCGGCGCCGAGATCCGCAAGGTGATCGTGCGCGCGCCGAAGCTGGTGAACATCGTGGCCTGAGTGCCGCGGCGGCATCAGGTCCTGTCCGGAAAGACCCTGGTGGGTTTTTCCGGACAGGACCCAGGGGTTTCCCCTACGGGCAGGTTGGGGGTTCCGAGGGAACCCGCGGCCTGCCCGTTCCGTTTACCGTGGAAGAACCACAGCCGTGGGACGCCGGCCGAACCGAGGAGCGACGTACATGGAAGCCACGATTGTCACGATCCTGGCGCTGCTCTTCCTCTCGTTCGTGGCGCTCGGGACCTACGCCGCGGTGAAGGTCGTCAAGGCCGCCAAGCGGGGTGTCGACCGCACCATCGACCAGGCGCGCCGCACCGTCGAGGACACCACGCTGCGGGCCAAGAGCTTCGGCCAGCTCGGCGCCGCCGCCGAGCTGGCCCGACTGCGACTGGCGCTGCGGACCTCGATGCGCGCCACCCAGGACGCGCTCCAGGCGGGCGCGGTGGAGGACGCTTCGCTGCGGGAGTCCCTCGACCTCTTCGCCCGGCTCAGCGCCCACGGACGCGAGCTGGACGAGGACCTCAAGCGCCTGGAGCGGGAGCCCGACAAGGCGTACGTGGCCGGGCAGCTGCCCGCGCTCACCGAGCGGACGGAGCGGATCACCGACTCGGCCGACGCGCTGCGCCGGGCCGCCCGCGACCGGGCCCGCAGGTTCGCCGAGGACGACCTGGAGACGCTGAGCGCCCAGATCGACGTCGAGGCCGGCGCGCTGCGCCACTGGACCACCACCGAGCGGACCGGGACCGGCACGGCGGGCACCGCGGCGCCGGACCCCGCCTGGTACGAGGCGGCGCCCGGGACGGCGGACCAGGGGGCCCGGCGGCCGGGCACCGCCGAGGGGCCGCAGGCCCTCACCGCACCGGAGCCCCGGCCGGCCGCCTACCCGTGGGAGAAGACGGCCCGCCCGGAGTCCTCGGCGGGCTGACCGCCCACCTGGGCCCTGTCCGGCGGGAGCGCGGAACCGGACGCGTCCGGCCGCGGCCGGGGTCGGGCTGCCGTGCGGCGGTCGCGGCGGGTAACCTCCCGCTCATGTCCCGGCATGTCGCGATCGTCACCGATTCCACGGCCTACCTGCCACCCCGGACGAGGGAGCGGCACGCCATCACCACGGTCCCGCTGACCGTCGTCATCGGCGACCGCGCCTTCCTCGAAGGCACCGAGATCTCGGCCGGAGCGCTCGCCGAGGCGCTGCAGAAGCGGCGGCCCGTCACCACCTCGCGGCCGAGCCCCGAGGTCTTCGCCGACGCCTACCGCGCGGCGGCGGAGGCCGGAGCCCGGGGCGTCGTCTCCCTCCACCTCTCCGCCGAGGTCTCCGGCACCTACGACGCCGCTGTGCTCGCGGCCAAGGACGCGCCCGTCCCGGTACGGGTCGTGGACACCCGCATGATCGGGATGGCCCTCGGCTTCTGCGCCCTCGCGGCGGCGGAGGTCGTCGAGGGCGGGGGTTCGCTCGACGAGGCGGTCGCGGCGGCCGAGAAGCGGGCCGGGAACACCGCCGGCTACTTCTACGTGGACACCCTGGACTATCTGCGCCGGGGCGGGCGGATCGGGACCGCCCAGGCCCTGCTCGGCTCCGCGCTCGCGGTGAAGCCGCTGCTCGAACTCGACGGGGGCCGCATCGAACTGAGGGAGAAGGTGCGGACCGCGTCGAAGGCGATCGCCCGGCTGGAGGAGCTGGCCGTCGAACGGGCGGGCTCCGGGCCCGTGGACATCGCCGTCCACCACCTCTCCGCGCCGGAGCGGGCCGAGGCGCTCGCGGAGCGGCTCGGGGAACGGCTGCCGGGACTGGTGGAACTGCACGTCAGCGAGGTCGGCGCGGTGATCGGCGCGCACACGGGGCCGGGACTGCTCGCGGTGGTCGTCTCACCGCGCTGACCCCTGTCCTCACCCGTGTGGGTGACGGAGTTGTCCACAAGTGAGCCGTCGTCCACGGAAGTTGCCGGGGGACGGCACGGGCCGGTGGCGGACCCTACCGTCGCAGGCATGGACCTTCGTACGAGTTCTCCTCCCTTTGTTTCCGGCGGTGGCTCCGGGCTCGCCGGGCGGCGGGCCCGGGAGCGGGGCGACGCCCTCTTCCCGGGTGCGGCCCCGCAGGACGCGGCCGTCGAGTCGCCCGCCGCGCCCACCGAGGCGCCGGTGGCGGAGCGGAGGTGGCGCGCCGCGGGGCGGGAGCGGCTGCCGCTGTGGACGCAGACGCGGTGCGGGCTCGAACCGAGGACCCTGGCCGCGCTCGGTGTGGTCCTGGTGGTGGCGGCCTGCGCGGCGGGCGGCTCCTTCTGGGCGGGACGGCCCGAGGCGGTGAGCGCGCCGGAGGTCGTCCGGGCCGCACCGGAGGCGCCCTCGCCCGCACCGGCCCCGGCCCCGGCCGACGGGACGACGGCCCCGGCCCGCGCCCCGGCGGAGGTCGTGGTGGACGTGGGAGGAAAGGTCCGCGAGCCGGGGGTGCTGACGCTGCCCGCCGGGTCACGGGTCGCGGACGCGCTGCGGGCCGCCGGCGGCGTACGGCCCGGGGCGGACCTGACGGGCGTCAACCGGGCCAGGGTCCTCCTCGACGGGGAGCAGGTGCTCGTCGGCGTGCCCGGAGCGCCCGCGCCGCCGCCGGGCGGTGCGCCCGGTGCGGGGTCCGGCGGGGGCGGTGCGCCGGTGAGCCTCAACGCGGGGACGGCCGAGCAGTTCGACGCCCTGCCCGGGGTGGGGCCGGTGCTCGCCCGGAGGATCGTCGACCACCGCACGGAGCACGGCGGATTCCGCTCGGTCGAGGAGCTGCGGGAAGTGAACGGAATCGGCGAACGGCGCTTCGCCGACCTCCGCCCGCTGGTGCGGCCGTGACGCGGGGCGGAGCGGTGGGGGCCGGACGGGAGGTGGAGACGGAGGCGGAGGCGGATGCGGGGGAGAACGGGGTGGAGAGGGGAGGGGCGGAGAAGGGAGGGGCGGAGGCGGCTGATCTGCGGCTCGTGCCGCTCGCGCTCGGCGCCTGGGCGGCCGCCGCGGTGGGTCTGGGCGTCGCCGGCTGGTGGACGGTCGCCGGGGTGGGCGTCTGTCTGGCCGGGGCCGCCGCGCTGCTCGTACCGGGAGTGGCGCGACGGGTCGCCGGAAGGAGGGAGGCCGCGCCGGGGGACGCCGGGGCGGGGGACGCCGGGTCGGTGCGGGCCGGGGCGCGGGGGCGGACGGCGGGGTGGCGGTTGCGGGCCACCGCGTGGGCTGGGGTGCTGTTGTGCGCGGCGGCGGGCGCCGCCTCGGCGGGGCTGCACGCGGCGGACCTGCGGCGGGGACCGGTGCCCGTGCTGGCGCGGGAGTACGGCCGGGCCTGGGTGGAGGTCACCGTCACGGCGGACCCCCGGCTGACCCGGCCCCGGGTGCGGGGATCGGGAATGGCGCCGGTGTCGGTGGTGGTGGGCGCCGAGGTGACCCGGGTGGAGCGGCCCGGCGGCCCGGCCCACCGGACGCGCGCGCCCGTGCTGCTGATCGTGCCCTCGGAGGAGGGGCGGGAGGCGTGGCTGCGGCTGCTGCCCTCGACGCGGCTGCGGATCGCCGCCCGCTTCGCCCCGCCGATGGACCCGGGCGATCCGTTCGCGGCCGTCCTCAAGGCGAGGGCGGGGCCGCCGGTGGTCGTGGCGCCGCCGAGCGCGCTCCAGCGGACCGCGGGCTCCCTGCGGGCCGGGCTGCGGGAGGCGACCGGGGGACTGGCGCCGGACGCGCGGGCGCTGCTCCCGGGGCTGGTGGTCGGGGACACCTCGCGGATCGGGACCGACCTGCGCGAGGCGTTCGAGGCGACGGACCTCACGCACCTGCTGGCCGTCTCGGGAAGCAATCTGTCCATCGTCCTGCTGCTGCTCGTCGGGCGGCCGGGGCGGGCGCGGCAGGTGGAGCGGGGCGGGCTGGCGCCCCGGATCGGGCTCTCGCTGCGGGGGACGGCGGTGGCGGGCGCCGGGCTCACGCTGGCCTTCGTGGTGGTGTGCCGGCCGGACCCGAGCGTGCTGCGGGCGGCGGCCTGCGGGCTGGTCGCGCTGCTGGCGATCGCCACCGGCCGCAGGCGTTCGCTGGTCCCCGCACTGGCCGGGGCGGTGCTGCTGCTCGTGCTGTACGACCCCTGGCTGGCGCGGAGCTACGGGTTCCTGCTGTCGGTGCTGGCCACCGGGGCGCTGCTGGTGGTGGCGCCCGGGTGGAGCGACGCGCTGCGGCGGCGCGGGGTGCCGGGGCGGCTCGCGGAGGCGCTGGCGGCCGCGCTCGCGGCGCAGGCGGTGAGCGCGCCGGTGGTGGCGGTCTTCGCGGCCCGGATGAGCCTGGTGGCGATCCCGGCGAACCTGTTCGCGGAACTGGCGGTGGCACCGGCGACGGTCCTCGGCTTCGCGGCGCTCGCCGTGGCGCCGCTGTGGCCGGGCGGTGCGGCGGGACTGGCGTGGGTGGCGGGGTGGCCGGCCGGGTGGATCGCGGGGGTGGCCCGGACGGGGGCGGCGCTGCCGGGGGCGGAGGTGGCGTGGCCGGGCGGCTGGTGGGGAGGGGGCGCGCTGGCCCTCGTCACGGTCGTGGTCGTCGTGGTGGTGCGGAGGCTGCGGCGCCGGGCGTGGCCGCTGGCCGGGGCGGCGGTGCTGCTGGTGCTCGCGGTGGCGCGGCCGGCGCCGGTGGTGCGCTGGTTCACCGGGTGGCCGCCGCCCGGCTGGGTGTTCGCGATGTGCCAGGTGGGGCAGGGGGACGCGACCGTGCTGGCGGCGGGCGGGGACGCAGGGGTGGTGGTGGACGCCGGGCCCGACCCGGCGGCGGTGGACCGCTGCCTGCGCGAGCTGGGGATCGAGCGGGTGCCGCTGCTGGTCCTCACCCACTTCCACGCCGACCACGTGGCCGGGCTCCCCGGGGTGCTGCGGGGGAGGGCGGTGGGGGCGATCCAGGTCACGGGGCTCGACGAGCCGCAGGGGCAGGCGGAGTTCGTCCGGCGGGTGGCGAAGGCGGCCGGGGTGCCGGTGGTCAGGGCGGTGGCGGGGGAGCGGCGCCGGATCGGACCGCTGGAGTGGACCGTGCTGTGGCCGCCGGGAGGTGCGGGAGAAGGGACGGGACCGGGAGCGTCGGGAGGTCCGGGTGGCGGGGCGAACGACGCGAGTGTGACGTTGCTGGTGCGGGCGCGGGGCGGGGTGAGCGTGCTGCTGCCCGGTGACCTGGAGCCACCGGCGCAGCGGGCCCTGTGGCGGGCGCACCCGGAACTGGGGGCGGTGGACGTGCTGAAGGTGGCCCATCACGGCTCGGCGCACCAGGACCCCGGGCTGGCGGCGGTGGTCCGGCCGAGGCTGGCGCTGGTCTCCGCCGGGCGCGACAACCCGTACGGCCATCCGGCTCCCCGGACGCTGGCCGTGTTGCGGGCCGGCGGGGCGCGGGTGCTGAGCACCGACCGGGACGGGGCGATCGCGGTGGTGGGCGCGGGAGGGGAGTTGGCGGCCGTGGCGCGGGGCCGGTGAGGCGGCGACGGCGGGGAGGCGGCTGTGCGGAGGGAGGGATGTCCGTAGGGAAGCGTTTCTTTACAAGCGCTTGTAAAGAAGTGGTTGTAAACGAATCCTTGTAAAGGAGTCTTTCTATAGATAGCTTTAGACCATGGTGGAGAACGAGCGGAACAGCGCACCGTCCCCCGGGGACGAACAGCCCCACAGCGTCAGGCTCACGGACCCCCGCGCCCTGCGGGCCTACGCCCATCCGCTGCGGCTGACCCTGGTCGGACTGCTGCGCCGGTACGGGCCCTGCACCGCCACCCGGGCCGCCGAGCTGACCGGTGAATCGGTCGCCAGCTGCTCGTACCACCTGCGGATACTCGCCAAGTACGGGCTCGTGGAGGAGGCGCCGGGCGGGCGGGGGCGGGAGAAGCCGTGGCGGGCCACCGCCCGGTACACCGAATGGCCCGGCCACAGCGACGACCCCGCCGTCGCGCAGGCGGCCGACGAGCTGAACGTGGCCGTCGCCGAGCGCTGGTTCGGACGGCTCGCCCAGGCCGTGGAGAGCCGGACGGACGTCCCGAAGGAGTGGCGCGAGGCCGAGCTGTTCGGCGACGCCCTGCTCTACGTCACCCCCGCCGAACTGGCCGAACTGGGCGAGCGGATCACCGAACTCCTCCGGCCCTACACGGAACGGGAGGGCGCGCCCGCGCGCCGGCCGGCGGACACGATGCCCGTCAGCTTCCTCCAGATCGCCTACCTGGACCCGGACGTCGACGCGGAGCGGGACGCCGGGGAAGAACGGAACACCGACGACGACCGGAGATGACCGGCGAGGAGAAGGAAGGAGAAGGATGGGGCTCACCGCACGGATCCCGGCCCTGCTGCGCGAACGGACGTTCCGCCGCTACTGGACGGGGCAGACCGTCTCGCTGATCGGCGACCAGATCTCCCTGATGGCGCTGCCGCTCGCCGCCGTCCTCGTGCTCGGTGCCGACGCCGCCCAGATGGGCTGGCTCAAGACCCTCGAACTCCTCCCCGCCCTCCTGCTCAACATCCCCTTCGGGGCCTGGGTCGACCGGCGGCCGCACCGCCGGCGCATCATGATCGCCACCGACCTGGGGCGGGCCGTGCTGCTGCTGACCCTCCCCGTCGCCTACCTCCTCGACGTGCTGACGCTCGGCCAGCTCTACGCGGTCGCCCTCGGCATGGGCGTCCTGTCGGTGCTCTTCGAGGCGTGCAACGTCACCCTCTTCGCCGCCCTGGTCCCCGCCGAGGGCTTCGTGCAGGCCAACTCCCTGGTGAGCGGCAGCCGCTCGATGGCCTGGCTCGCCGGGCCCGGCATCGGCGGTGTCCTCGTCCAGGTGCTCACCGCCCCCGTGGCACTGCTCGCGGACGCCCTCACCTACCTGGTGTCCGCCGGTTACCTGGCCAGGATCGCGCCGGCCGAACCCGCCCCGGAACCGGTCACCAAGGGGCACTTCACGGAGGGGCTGCGCTGGACGGTGCGGGAGCCGTCGATGCGGGCGCTGTTCGCCTCGTCCGGCACCATCCAGTTCTTCAACTACATGTTCCACACCCTCTTCGTCCTCTACGTGACCACCGAGCTCGGCCTGAGCGCGGGCCTGCTCGGGGCGATCCTCGGCGCCGGGGCCGTCGGCGGCCTGCTGGGCGCGGCGTGCAGCGGGGCGGTGGTCCGCCGCATCGGCATCGGCGGCTCCCTCGTCACCGGCTTCCTCGGCTTCTCCCTGCCGCTGATCCTCGTCCCGCTCGCGAGCGGCCCCCTGCCGCTGGTGGCGGGCGTGCTCTTCCTCGCCGAGTTCCTCTCCTGCGTCGGCGTGATGATCGTCGACGTGGCCGCCGGGGCGTTCCAGCTCGCGCTCATACCCGACGCCCTGCGCGCCAGGGTCATGGGGGCCTTCCGCACCCTCAACCACGGCTTCCGGCCCGTCGGGGCCCTCGTCGGCGGGCTGCTCGGCTCGACGATCGGACTGCGGCCGACTCTCTGGATCGCCACCGTCGGCGGCGTCTTCGCGGTGCTGTGGCTGTTCCCCTCGCCGCTGCCCCGGACGCGCGAGCTGCCGACGACCGCCCGGGAGACCGCCCCCGCCGCGTAGCGGCCCGGGAGCGGAGCCAGGAGCGGGGCCAGGAGCGGGGTCGGCGGCGGGGCCGGGGCAGACTGCCCCCATGACCGATCACGAGCGAAGCGCCGACCCGACCGGGGCCGTACTGCCGGACGGCCTCGTCGACACCTACCTGCGGCGCATCGGCGCCGAGCGGCCCGCCCGGCCGGACGCCGGGGCCCTGCGGGAGCTGCACCTGCGGCACCTGCGGACCGTCCCCTTCGAGAACCTCTCGATCCACCTCGGGGAGGACATCGTCCTCGACGAGCGGGCGCTGGTCGACAAGGTGGCCGTGGCCCGGCGGGGCGGCTTCTGCTACGAACTGAACACCGCGTTCGGCGCGCTCCTGCGGGCGCTCGGTTACCGGGTGGAGCCGCTCCAGGCGCGGGTGCTCGACGACCGGGGGCGGCCGGGCATCCCGTACGACCACATGGCGCTGCTGGTGGAGACCGAGGACGGGACGCGGTGGCTGGCCGACGTCGGCTTCGGCGACCACAGCCACCGCCCGCTCCTCCTCGACGCGCGCGGCGAGCAGGACGACCCCGCCGGGACCTTCCTGGTCCGTCCCGCCGAAGGACCGGACGGGGCGGCGGGCGACCTCGACGTGGTGCGGGACGGGGTGCCCCGGTACCGGCTGGAGCCCCGGCCCCGGCGGCTCGCGGACTTCACGGCGGGCGCCTGGTACCACCGGACCTCGCCCGAGTCGCACTTCACCCGCAAGGTGATCTGCTCCCGGCTCACCGGCGACGGCCGGGTCAGCATCTCCGACCGCAGGCTCCTGCGGACCTCGGCCGACGGGCGCACCGAGCGGGAGCTCGGCACCGACGCGGAGCTGCGCGAGGCGTACCGGGATCTCTTCGGCATCGTGCTCGACGAGCTGCCCGTCGTACGAGGAGGGAAGGGAGGAGGAGACGAGGCGCGAGCGTAATTCGGACTCACCGGTAAGAAGAGCGCGTTTGCCTCGAACGCCCCATGGATGGTCGAATGCGAAGTCGTTGTACGGTGAACTAGTCGCACGGGGGTGCGTGGAAGATGTTCGGTGGTCTCTTCGGGAAGTGGGGCGGCGGCGGTGGCGGCCGGGGCGGCGCCCTCGCCGGAATCTCCGTACCGGCCTCGGCGGGCGTGGTGAGCTGCCGGGTCCTCGACCCCGTGCACGAACCGCTGCGGCAGGCCGAGTTCGTCCTCGCCGACGCGGCCGGCCGCAAGGTCCTGGCCGGTGAGACCGACCCGTACGGCACCCTCCTCGCGACCGTCCCGGCCGGTGAGTACCGGCTCGCCCTCACCTCCGAGGGCTACACGCCGCACCACGCCACGGCCGTCGTCGCCGAGGGGGTCCCCACCGAGCTCGGCGACGTCCTACTCCAGGTCGCCCAGCAGCCGCCGCTGCCCGCCGCGGGCGACTGGGAGATCGACCCCACCCACTCCCAGATCGGCTTCACCGCCCGGCACATCGGACTGGCCCGGATCCACGGCCGGTTCAACAGCTTCGCCGGCGCCCTCCGGATCGCCGACGACATGGAGCACTCGGCGATGCACGTCGTGATCGACGCCGCCTCCATCGACACCGGCGTCCAGATGCGCGACGACCACCTGCGCTCCGGGGACTTCCTCGACGTCGGCGCCTATCCGACCATCGAGTTCTTCGGCGACCGCTTCACCCACCGGGGCGGCAGCCGCTGGAACGTCACCGGCGCGCTCAGCCTGCACGGCGTGAGCCGCACCGTGACGCTCGACACCCAGTACCTGGGCCTCGGCAGCGGCCTGGAGGGCGAGACCCGCTGCGCCTGCCGGGCCACCACCGAACTCCACCGCGAGGACTTCACCCTCACCTGGCAGACCCTGCTCGCGCGGGGCATCGCGGTGGTCGGCTCCAGCATCTCCATCGACCTCGACGTCCAGATCGTGCCGAAGACCGCCGCCTAGGTTCGGTCCGGGGTGGTCACGGGGACTCCAGCCAGCCCTCGTACTCGGCGGCGAAGGCGTCCAGCGCCGCCGGGTCGAGCCGGCCCTCCGGGTCCTCGACCACCACCAGCCACTGCGCGTCCTCCGCGTCGTCCTCGCCGGCCAGCGCGTCCCGGACCAACTGCGGTTCCTCGGCCACCCCGAAGCGGCCGGACAACTCCTCGGACAGCTCCTCGGCGGCGTCGCGGTCGGGGAGCACCAGTACGTGTCGTTCACTCACCCCGCCATTCTCGCCCGGGACCCGTTGTCGGCGGGGCGTGGGATGCTGGAGCGCGATGGCCACCAGA
The DNA here is from genome assembly GCF_014650175.1 of Streptomyces termitum. GTDB lineage: Bacteria > Actinomycetota > Actinomycetes > Streptomycetales > Streptomycetaceae > Streptomyces > Streptomyces termitum. The sequence goes on along the minus strand of NZ_BMUL01000002.1, from coordinate 213,476 downwards.
AAGACTTCCAGCGACGACCTCCTCGGCCCCGTCACGCTCGCCGTGGGCCAGGAGGACCTGCTCCTCGACCGCGCCGTCCGGGAGGTGGTGGCGGCCGCGCGGGCCGCCGACGCCGACACGGACGTGCGGGACCTCACCTCCGACCAGCTCCAGCCCGGCTCCCTCGCCGAACTGACCAGCCCCTCGCTCTTCGCCGAGCGCAAGGTGCTGATCGTGCGCAACGCGCAGGACCTCTCGGCGGAGAGCGTCAAGGACGTCAAGGGCTACCTCGACGCACCCGTCGAGGACATCAGCCTCGTCCTGCTCCACGCGGGCGGAGCCAAGGGCAAGGGACTCCTCGACGCGGCCCGCAAGGCGGGCGCGCGGGAGGTCGCCTGCCCCAAGACCACCAAGCCCGCGGAGCGGCTGTCCTTCGTTCGGCAGGAGTTCCGGACGCTCGGCCGGTCCGCCACCCCCGAGGCGTGCCAGGCCCTCGTCGACTCCATCGGCAGCGACCTGCGGGAGCTGGCCTCGGCGGTCACCCAGCTCACCGCCGATGTCGACGGGACGATCGACGAGGCGGTCGTCGGGCGGTACTACACCGGCCGCGCCGAGGCGTCCTCCTTCAACGTCGCCGACCGGGCCGTCGAGGGCCGGGCGGCGGAGGCACTGGAGGCCCTGCGCTGGTCGCTGTCGACCGGCGTCGCGCCGGTCCTCATCACCAGCGCCCTCGCGCAGGGCGTCCGGGCCATCGGCAAGCTCTCCTCCGCGCGCGGCGGCCGGCCCGCCGACCTCGCGCGCGAGCTGGGCATGCCGCCGTGGAAGATCGACCGCGTCCGGCAGCAGATGCGGGGCTGGACCCCCGACGGGGTGGCCATCGCGCTGCGGGCCGTCGCGGAGGCCGACGCGGGGGTGAAGGGTGGCGGGGACGACCCCGAGTACGCCCTGGAGAAGGCGGTCGTCGCCGTGGCGCGGGCGGCCCGGGCCCGGCGCGAGTAGGGCGGGCACCCTCCCCCTGGGACCCCGCCGGGCACGCCCTCGCGCGCCCGGCGGGGTCCGCGCGACGCGTTCCGGAGGTCGTACACCCTGTTTCTGGGGGTGTGGGGCCGGGCGGTGGGGTGCTCGTGGGCGGGCTGCGGCGGGTGGGGGCGGGCATGCCGAAGGCCCCGGGGCTCCTGGGGAAGGAGCGGCCGGGGCCTCGGTGCACTGCTCGCTGTCCCGTACACGCGTGGCGAACGCGTCTCGCGTACGGGCCGGGTGGCCGGGCGGGAGCGGGAGAGAGGGTCCGCTTGGGTCCCGTGCGGCCGTAGGTGCCGGCCCTCCCCGGTGGGGGAGCGGTCACGGCACGGGGATCAGCCTGAGATCAGGGGATCCGGACTCAGCCCTGGAGGGAGGCAACCTTGATCGCCAGCGCCGACTTCTTGTTGGCGGCGGCGTTCTTGTGGATGACGCCCTTCGAGACGGCCTTGTCGAGCTGACGCGAGGCGGCACGGGTGGCCACGGTGGCCTTCTCGAGGTCGCCGGCGGCGACAGCCTCACGGGCCTTGCGGATCGCGGTCTTGAGCGACGACTTGACGGCCTTGTTGCGCAGGCGCGCCTTCTCGTTGGTCTTGTTCCGCTTGATCTGGGACTTGATGTTCGCCACTGAAAGAGCCTTTACAGGTTCGATGTTTCCTCAGGATGTGCCACGCAGCTGAGAGGGCACACGAGACACAGCTGTCCACGGTATCAGGCGGCCTCCCGGCCCCCAAACCGAGCGGGAGATCACCGCCCGGCCGCCGAAGGCCCCCCGGCGCACCGCCCAAACCGGACGCCCGGCGGCGGGCATGGGACGATGGGGGTTACGTGTCCGTTCCGAACATCGCCCGAGACGAGAACCCTGCGTGCCCGCGACTCCTACCAACGTGCCCGAGCCGAGCCGTACCGACCCGGCACTGATCCGCAACTTCTGCATCATCGCGCACATCGACCACGGCAAGTCCACGCTCGCCGACCGGATGCTCCAGCTGACCGGTGTGGTCGACCAGCGGCAGATGCGCGCCCAGTACCTCGACCGGATGGACATCGAGCGTGAGCGCGGCATCACGATCAAGTCCCAGGCGGTCCGCCTGCCCTGGTCGCCCACCGAGGGGCCGGAGCAGGGCCGGACGCACATCCTCAACATGATCGACACCCCCGGGCACGTCGACTTCACCTACGAGGTCTCGCGCTCGCTCGCGGCCTGCGAGGGCACGATCCTCCTCGTCGACGCGGCCCAGGGCATCGAGGCGCAGACCCTCGCCAACCTCTACCTGGCGATGGAGAACGACCTCACCATCGTCCCGGTCCTCAACAAGATCGACCTGCCGGCCGCCCAGCCGGAGAAGTTCTCCGAGGAGCTGGCGAACCTCATCGGCTGTCAGCCGGAGGACGTCCTCAAGGTCTCGGCGAAGACCGGCATGGGCGTCGAGGCGCTCCTCGACCGCGTCGTCCGCGACGTCCCGGCCCCCGTCGGCGACGCGGACGCGCCCGCCCGCGCGATGATCTTCGACTCGGTCTACGACTCCTACCGGGGCGTCGTCACCTACGTGCGTGTGATCGACGGCCAGCTCAACAAGCGCGAGCGCATCAAGATGATGTCGACCGGCGCCACCCACGAGCTCCTGGAGATCGGCACCAACTCGCCCGAGATGCTGCCGGCCGACGGCCTCGGCGTCGGCGAGGTGGGCTACCTGATCACCGGCGTGAAGGACGTCCGCCAGTCCAAGGTCGGCGACACGATCACCTCGCAGCACAAGGGCGCCACCGAGGCGCTCGGCGGCTACAAGGACCCGAAGCCGATGGTCTTCTCCGGTCTGTACCCGCTGGACGGCTCGGACTACCCGGAGCTGCGCGACGCGCTCGACAAGCTCCAGCTCAACGACGCCGCGCTGGTCTACGAGCCGGAGACCTCCGCCGCCCTCGGCTTCGGCTTCCGCGTCGGCTTCCTCGGCCTGCTGCACCTCGACGTGATCCGCGAGCGGCTGGAGCGCGAGTTCGGCCTCGACCTGATCGCCACCGCCCCCAACGTGGTCTACCGCGTGGTCATGGAGGACGGCGCCGAGCACACGGTCACCAACCCGAGCGAGTTCCCCGAAGGCAAGATCGACGAGGTCTACGAGCCGGTCGTCCGCGCCACGATCCTCGCCCCCAGCGAGTTCATCGGCGCGATCATGGAGCTGTGCCAGACCCGGCGCGGCACCCTCATCGGCATGGACTACCTCTCCGAGGACCGGGTGGAGATCCGCTACACCCTCCCCCTCGCCGAGATCGTCTTCGACTTCTTCGACCAGCTGAAGTCCAAGACCCGCGGCTACGCCTCGCTCGACTACGAGCCCACCGGCGAGCAGGTCTCCAGCCTGGTCAAGGTCGACATCCTGCTGCACGGCGACAAGGTGGACGCCTTTTCGGCGATCACCCACAAGGACGCCGCGTACGCCTACGGCGTGCGGCTCGTCGCCAAGCTGCGCGAGCTCATCCCGCGCCAGGCGTTCGAGGTGCCGATCCAGGCGGCCATCGGCTCCCGGGTCATCGCCCGCGAGACCATCCGCGCCATCCGCAAGGACGTCCTCGCCAAGTGCTACGGCGGCGACATCTCCCGCAAGCGCAAGCTGCTGGAGAAGCAGAAGGAGGGCAAGAAGCGGATGAAGATGGTCGGCTCCGTGGAGGTCCCGCAGGAGGCGTTCATCGCCGTCCTGTCGAGCGACGAGTCCGGCGGCAAGGCCAAGAAGTAGTCAGGCCCAGGTCAAGGGCTGGCAAGCCCCGCAGGGTGGGAACGGGTCCGCGTGCCGACGGCGCGCGGACCCGTTCGTTATCCACAGGCCCTTACGTACCGGACGTCGGCGCTCTACTCTGAGAGCCCCCCAGAGGTTACTCGCGAGTTAGTTACGCATCCGCAGTTGCACCCCAACAGGCACAGCCGCCGCCCGGAGGACGACGTGAGCGACAAGCAGACCCCGATCGACAACCGGCCGCCGTCCGTCGCGACGCTCTTCCTCGAACGGGTCGAGCGCACTCCCGACGCCGAGGCGTACCGCCATCCGGTGCCCGCCGCCTCGGGCAGCGGCCCGGACGACTGGAAGTCGCTCACCTGGGGGCAGGCCGCCGAGCGGGTCTACGCCATCGCCGCCGGCCTGATCGACCTCGGCGTCGAGCCGGAGCAGCGGGTCGCCCTCGCCTCCGCCACCCGCGTCGAGTGGATCCTCGCCGACCTCGGCGTCATGTGCGCCGGCGCCGCGACCACCACGGTCTACCCGCAGACCAACGCCGACGAGTCCGCGTTCATCCTCTCCGACTCCGAGTCGAAGGTCCTCATCGCCGAGGACGCCGCCCAGCTCGCCAAGGCCGTCGAGCGCCGCGCCGACCTGCCCGGCCTCCACCACGTCGTCGTCATCGACGCCGAGGGCGCCGACACCTCCGACGACTGGGTCCTCACCCTCGCCGACCTGGAGGCGCGCGGAGCCGCGTACCTCAAGGAGCACCCCGAGGCGGTCAAGGAGCGGGTCTCCGCGATCACCGCCGACCAGCTCGCCACCCTCATCTACACCTCCGGCACCACCGGCCGCCCCAAGGGCGTCCGCCTGCCGCACGACAACTGGTCCTACATGGCCAAGGCCATCGCCGCCACCGGCCTCGTCACCCGGGACGACGTCCAGTACCTGTGGCTGCCGCTCGCCCACGTCTTCGGCAAGGTCCTCACCTCCGGCCAGATCGAGGTCGGCCACGTCACCGCCGTCGACGGCCGCGTCGACAAGATCATCGAGAACCTGCCGGTGGTCCGGCCCACCTACATGGCGGCCGTCCCCCGCATCTTCGAGAAGGTCTACAACGGGGTCGCCGCCAAGGCCCGCGCCGGCGGCGGCGCCAAGTACAAGATCTTCCAGTGGGCGGCCGGCGTCTCCCGCGACTACGCCAAGGCCACCCAGGACACCTTCCGCCGCACCGGCACCGCCTCCGCGCCCTTCGGCCTCACCGCCAAGCACAAGGTCGCCGACGCCCTCGTCTACGCCAAGATCCGCGAGGCATTCGGCGGCAACCTGCGCGCCTGCATCTCCGGCTCCGCCGCCCTCGCCCCCGAGATCGGCTACTTCTTCGCCGGCGCCGGCATCCACATCCTGGAGGGGTACGGCCTCACCGAGTCCTCCGCCGCCTCCTTCGTCAACCCCGGCGAGGCCTACCGCACCGGCACCGTCGGCAAGCCGCTCCCCGGCACCGAGGTCCGCATCGCCGACGACGGCGAGATCCTGCTCCGCGGCCCCGGCATCATGGAGGGCTACCACGGCCTGCCCGAGAAGACCGCCGAGGTCCTGGAGGCCGACGGCTGGTTCCACACCGGCGACATCGGCGAGCTCTCCGCCGACGGCTACCTCAAGATCACCGACCGCAAGAAGGACCTGATCAAGACCTCCGGCGGCAAGTACATCGCCCCCGCCGAGGTCGAGGGCCAGTTCAAGGCCGTCTGCCCCTTCGTCTCCAACATCCTCGTCCACGGCGCCGACCGGAACTACTGCACCGCCCTCATCGCCCTCGACGAGCCCTCCCTCCTCGGCTGGGCCGCCGAGCACGGCCTCGCCGGCAAGTCCTACGCCGAGATCGTCGCCGCCCCGCAGACCGAGAAGATGGTCCAGGGCTACGTCGACCGCCTCAACGAGGGCCTCCAGCGCTGGCAGACCATCAAGAAGTTCCGCCTCCTGCCCCGCGACCTCGACATCGAGCACGGCGAGCTCACCCCCTCCCTCAAGCTCAAGCGCCCCGTCGTCGAGCGCACCTACAAGGACCTCATCGACGGGATGTACACGGGGGCCAGGGAGTCCTGACCGGGTGTTCCCGGAGCGTGCCGCTCCGGGAAGCGGTGGGATCGGGCATCCGGGCCCCCGCTGTCGGCGCCGACACATAGGATCTCCACGAGATCTTCACGTCGGCCGTCCGTCAGCGAGGTAACCGTGCCCGACCCCGCCGTTGTGCCCGAGGATGCCGCGCGCGTCCGGCAGATCTTCCGCTACCTCGCCGAGGTCGGCGGAACCCGGACAAAGCCCGTGCGTCACGACGACGGTGCCCGGCACACCCTGTGGTTCGACGAACTCCCTCCGCAGTTCCAGAACTTCATCCGGGAACCGATACCCGGCGACCGTCCGCTGTGGCTGCGGGCCGAGCGGCCGCTGAGGAGCGCGCCTCCCCTCCCGCCCCAGCCGCTTGCCCTCTGGCTGGACGCAGCCCTTGTGCACGACTCGGAGCCCGAGGAAGCCCCCCGGTTGCGCGCCACTGCGGAGCTGTCCGTCTCCGAGGTGACCCCCGACGGCAGCACCCTCCGCCGCACCCGCACCGTCCCCCTCGGCGAGTACCAGCGACGCGACGAGGTGGGGGCCCAGTACGGTGAGTGGGCCGCGCTCTGGACCAGCTGGGCTCGGTACGACCGTGCCGTCAAGCCTGTGGTGCGGGCCTACGACCGCCTCTACCGTGTCCATGAGGACGTCAGCGATCTCGGCGAGAGCTATGAACTCCTCCTCGGCCTCGGTCATCTGGCCTGGCAGTCGGGCGACGAACCCGTCCGGCGTCATCTCGTCACCTGTCGCGCTGTCATCGCTCTCGACCCGGACAGCGGTGCCATCACCGTCGCCCCTGACCCCGAGCACGGGGCGTTTGCACTCGACGAATCGATGATCGACTCCGATCAGAAGGCGCGTGCTCACACCCGGGAACTCGTCCTGAAGGACCTCGAAGCGGCCGGTGACGCCACCGAGCCGGAGGGCCGTGACCTGCTGCACCGGGCCCTCAACACCTGGGCGATCGCGGCTCATCAATCGGGGGAGTACATCCCCCGACCGGACCGCCCGGGCCGGAGCGCGCACGGGGACGCGCCCGTCGTCCGGTTCGCTCCGGTTCTTCTCCTGCGCGAGCGCACACGCCGCAGCATGCAGGAAGCCCTTCAGAACGTCGCCCGCCTCATCGAGAACGGGGCCGAACCGACCCGGTTGCTGAGGGCGATCGCGGGCACGGACGACTCTGCGGGGTTCGACGGATCCGGCCGCCCCCACGACCCGGACAGGAGCGGAGCGAGCGCCCCGCCGCAGGAGCTCTACTTCGCGCTCCCCTCCAACGACGAGCAGCGTACGATCGCCGAGCGGCTGCGGGACCGCAGCCTCGTCGTCGTCCAGGGTCCGCCCGGCACCGGCAAGACGCACACCATCGCCAACCTCGTCACCGATCTGCTCGCCCACGGACAACGTGTGCTGATCACCAGCCACACTTCACGTGCTCTCAGGGTCCTCAAAGAGAAGCTCCCCCTCTCCGTGCGGGAACTCTGCGTGAGCCGTACGGACGAACTGACTGCCCAGCAGGAGCTGGAGCAGTCGGTGAAGGCGATTCTCGACCGTCAGGGCGAGTTCTCCCCGCGCGACTACCAGCGGCGGATCAAGGACCATGAGGAGAAGCTGCGCACCGCCCGCTCCATCCAGGCCGTCTCCCTCAAGGAACTGCGCGCGATCCGTGAGCGGGAGACCTACCGCCACCCCATGGACATAGGCGACTACCAGGGAACCCTCGCGCAGATCGCGAGCCGTCTCCACGACGAGCGACCCGTCCACGAGTGGATCGGCGTGGTCCCGGCCCCGGAAACCGTCGTGAGCGCCGATGCGGTGGCCGGACTCCGGCGGGCCGCCCTTGCCTTCACCGCACGGCACCGGGCACTGGCAGCCTCTGTTTCGGCGAAGCTCCCCGCCGTCCAGCAGCTTCTGTCCGGACCGGAGTTCGCCGAGGCCGTCACCGCAGTCCGGGAGGCCGAGGCCGACCTGGCCACCCTGCGTGCGACTTCGCAGTCGTCCCTCCTCGACGGCCACGTCGTCGGCCTGCCCGTGGACCGGCAGGAGGGATTGGCGCAGGCGCTGGAGGACTTCCTTACGGCGATGGCCGAAAGCGCGCAGGAGCAGGCGTCGTGGTTCACCGCCCTGCGCCAAGAGACCCTCGACGGAAGGGAACACGAAGCGAGGGCGCAGTCCGACCGCTCCCACGCGGCGCTGGAGGCGGCCCTGCAAGCGATGGATTCCTGCGGGAACGCCCTGGTCAGCGGCCTGGAGAAGCTGACCGTGGCAGACGCGCTCGGCCTGTCGACCACGCTCCGCGACGGCCTTGCCGCCGGCGAGAAGCTACGCGGCCCCCTCGGCCTCAAGACCCGGCTGCGCAAGGCGGTGGGCGACTTTCCGGAGACGGTGAAGGTCGACGGACAGACGGTGCAGACGCCGGCCGCCGCCGAGACCGTGCTCCAGCGGGTACGGCTGGAGCGCCACCTCCAGGACACCGAGGAGGAGTACGGCACCCCGGAGCCCTGGCAGTCGCCCTCCCGCAGGCTGGCCCGGCTCCGGCAGCACGTCCAGGCCCTGGAGACTCTCGTGGCGCTCGCGGACCGCCGCGCGGCCCTGGTGCGCTCCGCATCAGGGTTTCCCGCCTTCGCGGGCCTCGCCTGGCAGCACGACGAACCTCGGACCACCGTGGTGGCCCTGCTGCGCGCCCACGCCGCCAGCCGCCGTGCCGCCGCACCGCGCCGAAGCCTGGCGGACACCGCTGCCGTCCTTGGTGCGGCCGCCCTGCAGCGCGGCGTCCCGTCCGCCGTGGAGCGGGCCCGGCGCGCCGCGGAGGAGCAGGACGTGCGGGCCTACGCCGAGGCGGTCGGAGAGATGGAGGAACTGAGGGAGGCGTTGGCCCGCAAGCATGCCTGTGATCTGGCCTACTCCGCCGTCGCCGACCAGCTGCCCGAGCTCGCGGATCAACTGGAGGCCGAGGCGGAGGCCCCGGTCTGGGGCGAGCGGCTGCGCCGCTACGAGGAAGCCTGGGCGTGGTCGGCCTGGTGCAGCCGGATGGAGGAGCTGACCGATCCCGCCGCCGAGAAGCGCACTCTGGCCCGCCTCGCCCAGGCCGATGCCGATATCCGTATCGGCTTGGAGCGGCTCGCGGCGGACAAGGCGTGGTACGGCTGCCTCTCCCGGCTCACCGACGACCAGGCCGTCGCCCTCACCTCATACCAGCAGAGCGTCAAGCGGCTGGGGAAGGGAACGGGAAAGTACGCGCATCAGTACCGGCAGCAGGCCCGGGAGAGCCTCAAGGGGAGCCAGGAGGCCGTCCCCGCGTGGATCATGCCTCTGCACGCGGTCACGGACACCGTTCCGATGGACCGGGCCGGCCGCTTCGACGTGGTCATCATCGACGAGGCGAGCCAGTCCGGCCCGGAGGCCCTGCTTCTGGCCTGGCTCGGAGCCAAGATCGTCGTGGTGGGCGACGACAAGCAGGTCAGTCCGGCCAACGTCGGCATCGACCACGACCAGCTGTTCGCCGTCCAGCGACGGGTCCTCGGCGGGCTCCCCGACTTCCGTCGCAACCTCTTCGCACCCACGGCGAGCTTTTTCGACATCGCCTCGGGACTCGCCGGCGGGAGGGGCCGGCTCATGCTGCGCGAACACTTCCGCTGCATGCCGGAGATCATCGGGTTCTCCAACGAGCTCTGCTACGGAGGCAAGCTTCAGCCGCTGCGGCAGTACGGCGCGGACCGGCTGCCTCCGCTGCGCTCGGTCCACGTCGCCGACGGATACGTGGAGGGCACCGGGCAGAAACAGGCCAACCACCTGGAGGCTGAACGCCTCGTGGAGGAAGTGGTCCGGTGCATCCAGGACCCGGCCTACGCGGGCCGGACCATGGGGGTGATCACCCTCCTCGGAAACGGGCAGAAGTTCCGCATCGAGGATCTGCTCGCCGACCGCGTCCCCCTCGACGAGCGGCAGCGCCGCCGGCTCAGGGTCGGCAGCGCGGAGGAGTTCCAGGGTGACGAGCGAGACGTCGTCTTCGTGTCCACCGTGGCCTCGCTCACCGGCCCGGACGGCCCGCGCCGGATCGGTTCCTACAGCAGCACCCTGTACCAGCAGCACATCAATGTGGCGGCTTCCCGGGCACGGGACCAGGTCTGGCTCTTCCACAGCGTGACCCTGACTGAGCTGGCCGAGTCGGACTTTCGGCGCCGATACCTCGACTGGTTCTCCCGGCCTGCGGAGCAGCTGGACGGTCTGGGCCTCGGTGACGTCACGGAGGATGAGCCCCACGATGCCTTCGACAGTCTCTTCGAGCAGCGGGTCTTCCTGGCCTTGAGGCGGAAGGGGTACCGCGTCCGTCCGCAGTACCCGGCCGGGCGGTACCGGATCGACCTCGTCGTCGAAGGCGGTACACGGCGGCTCGCCGTCGAGTGCGACGGAGACGCGTTCCACACGGAGGAGAACGCGGACGCGGACGCGGCCCGCCAGCGCGAGCTGGAGCGGGTGGGCTGGACCTTCGTACGCATCAGGGGCAGCCGTTTCTTTTTCGACCCTGACCTGGCACTGGAACCGCTCTGGGCGGAGCTCGACAGGTTGGGCATCGAGAAGGCGATGGACGAGTGGACGGATCCGGAGACGGTCGAAGTCCCTGCCCGGACGCAGGACCAGGGTCCAGCGGACCCGGCTCTCGCGCCTGCCACGGCATCCATCGGCGGACCGCAGGCCCCGATCCCGATCCAGGTTCCGGCAGAGCCGCAGGACAAGGTGGAGCCCCTGGTTCAGATGCCGGCAGAGCCGCAGGACCGGGCAGAGCCTCAGGAACGGTCGAAGGAGGCGGTGTGGACGACCGACCCGGCGGGGTTCAGGACCGCAGCCTGGCTGCGACGCGGGGAGGTGAACGCGGCCCAGCACTCCTTCAGCATGAGACGCACCGCGCCCAATGCCGAGGAGCGCCGGAGCAAGGCGCGCTTCCTGCCCGGTGCGGACCCGTCGGGCGGTGACATGGTCGAGGTCGTCCGGGAGGGGGAGCCTCTGGTCCGGCTGAACCACGACGAGGTACAGGGGCTCATCCGGGCCGGCATCGCCAGGACCGATGTTCCTGTGCTCCAGGCAGGCCACCAGACAGCCCTGGTCCGGTATCACGGTCGGCAGACGCCGGAAGCGGCCTTGCACGGGTCCTCCACGGAACTCATGCGTCCGGTGGCTGAGCCGGTCTTTCAGGGACGAGCGGCATCCCCGGTGGCCCCGGTGGAGGAGCTGACGGCCGGACCCGGGCGGCGACTGCCGGAGGAACGGATCCGGCGTCTGTCCGTGAGGGCGTACCAGAGAGTCCAGCGGGAGCTGGACCGCATCCGGGACGAACTGGAACGGCCGGAGCCGGAGATCATCGCGGTGGACTCGGCGTCATGGCGGTCCCAGCAGGCCGCGCGCGAGCAGCTGCTGGACACCCTGCACGACCGCAAGGACTTCCTGAGGACCCTCCTGGATGAGGCCGAGCTGGACCCCCGCGCCGGCGGTCGGTACGTCACCCCGGGATGCCTCGTCGGGGTCGAGCACTCCGGTGCGGCCGGAATCACAACCTACGAGATCGCCCTGAGAGCAGGAGGCGACGCCGAGCGGCTGAGCCCCGACACCCCCCTCGGGCAGGCCCTGATGTGGCGGGAGGCCGGCGACACCGTCGAGTGGCGTTCGGCGGACGACCGCGCCCACAGAGCGATCATCCGACGGGTGGAGGACTGATCCGGTCCCGGACCGGGGCGCGGGGCGGCACCGGACTGGGTGCCCCGGGCGGTGCGGGACAATGGGGCCCATGCCTTCCGTACTGCCCGATGGTGAGCCCGTGCCCGAGGACGGGGCGCTGCCCGCGCGCGCCCTGGAGGGGGCCGGGGACCGGCCGCTCGGGTTCTACCTGCACGTGCCGTACTGCGCCACGCGGTGCGGCTACTGCGACTTCAACACGTACACCGCGAGCGAGCTGCGCGGTGCCGGGGGCGTGCTCGCCTCCCGGGACAACTACGCCGGACAGGTCGCCGAGGAGATCCGGCTCGCCCGGAAGGTCCTCGGCGACGACCCCCGGCCGGTCCGCACCGTCTTCGTCGGCGGCGGCACCCCGACGCTGCTCGCCGCCGGGGACCTGGTCCGGATGCTCGGCGCGATCCGCGACGAGTTCGGACTCGCCGACGACGCCGAGGTGACCACCGAGGCCAACCCCGAGTCGGTCGACCCCGCCTACCTGGAGGAACTCCGGGCCGGCGGCTTCAACCGGATCTCCTTCGGCATGCAGAGCGCCCGCCCGCACGTCCTCAAGATCCTCGACCGCACCCACACCCCGGGACGGCCGGAGGCGTGCGTCGCCGAGGCGCGGGCCGCCGGCTTCGCGCACGTCAACCTCGACCTGATCTACGGCACCCCCGGCGAGTCCGACGACGACTGGCGGGCCTCCCTGGAGGCCGCGGTCGGTGCCGGGCCCGACCACGTCAGCGCCTACGCCCTGATCGTCGAGGAGGGCACCCAGCTCGCCCGCCGCATCCGGCGCGGCGAGGTGCCGATGACCGACGACGACGTCCACGCCGACCGGTACCTGATCGCGGAGGAACTGCTCTCCCGGGCCGGTTTCGACTGGTACGAGGTCTCCAACTGGGCCACCTCCGAGGCTGGGCGCTGCCTCCACAACGAGCTGTACTGGCGCGGCGCCGACTGGTGGGGCGCCGGACCCGGCGCCCACTCCCACGTCGGCGGCGTGCGGTGGTGGAACGTCAAGCACCCCGGCGCCTACGCCGCCGCCCTCGGCGCCGGGAAGTCCCCCGGCGCCGGCCGCGAACTGCTCTCCGAGGAGGACCGCCGGGTCGAGCGGATCCTGCTGGAGCTGCGACTGCGCGAGGGCTGCCCGCTGGACCTGCTCCGGCCCGAGGGGCTGGCCGCCTCCCGCCGGGCCCTGGCCGACGGGCTGCTCGACCCGGAGCCGTACGCCGCCGGGCGGGCCGTCCTCACCCTGCGGGGACGGCTGCTCGCCGACGCGGTCGTCCGCGACCTGGTCGACTGAGGGACGGTGGGGTCAGCCCACCGTCACGAAGTCGATCAGGTGCTCGACCCGGCCCAGCAGCTCCGGCTCCAGGTCCTTGTACGACGTCACCCGCTTCAGAACGGCCTGCCAGACCGCGCCCGTGTTGTCGGCGGGCCAGCCCAGGGCGCGGCAGACGCCGGTCTTCCAGTCCTGCCCCCGGGGCACCTCCGGCCAGGCCGGGATGCCCAGGACGGACGGCTTCACCGCCTGCCACACGTCGATGTACGGGTGCCCCACCACCAGCACGTCGGGGGAGGCGACCGCGGCGGCGATCCGCGACTCCTTGGAGCCCGGCACCAGGTGGTCGACGAGGACGCCGAGCCGGGCGTCGGGGCCGGGACCGAAGGCCGCGACCACGTCCGGCAGGTGGTCGACGCCCTCCAGGTACTCCACCACCACGCCCTCGATCCGCAGGTCGTCGCCCCAGACCCGCTCGACCAGCTCGGCGTCGTGGCGGCCCTCGACGTAGATCCGCCCGGCGCGCGCCACGCGGGCGCGGGCGGTCGGCACCGCGAGCGAGCCGGAGGCCGTCCGGGCGGGCCGGACCGGGCCGCCGGACGCGGGGCGGACCAGGGTCACCGTCCGGCCCTCCAGGAGGAAGCCGCGCGGCTCCAGCGGGAAGACCCGGTGCTTGCCGAAGCGGTCCTCCAGCGTCACCGTGCCCGCCTCGCAGCGGATCACCGCCCCGCAGAAGCCGGTGGACACCTCCTCCACGACCAGGTCGGGATCGGCCGGGACCTCCGGCACGGGGGCCCGCTTCTTCCACGGGGGCGTCAGATCCGGTTCGTAGCTGCGCATTCCGGGGACGCTACGACACCGGGAAGCGGCGTGCCAGTTCATCGCGCTGGCGCCGGACGAAGGCCGCGTCGACGACCGCGCCGTGCCCGGGGACGTACAGCGCGTCCTCGCCGCCGAGGGCGAGCAGCCGGTCGAGGGCGTCGGGCCAGCGGGCGCCGACCGCGTCCGGCCCCGCCTGCGGCTCGCCGGACTCCTCCACCAGGTCGCCGCAGAAGACCACCTCGCGCTCGCCGGGCACGAGGACGGCCAGGTCGTGGCCGGTGTGGGCGGGGCCCAGGTTGGCCAGCAGGACCTGCCGTCCGCCCAGGTCGAGGGTCCGCTCGCCGGTGACCGCGTGCCGCGGGGCCACCAGCGCCTCGGCCGCCTCCGCCGAGGCCCGCTCGCCGGCGCCCTGCCGCACCGCGTCCTCGTACAGCTCCTCGCGGGTCCGGGCGGAGGCCAGCAGCTCCTCGGTGCCGACCGCGCCGAAGACCTCCGCGCCGGCGAAGGCGGCGGTGCCCAGGACGTGGTCGAAGTGGGGGTGGCCGAGTGCGATGTGCGTCACGCGCCGGCCGCCGGTCAGGGCCTCCGTCTGGGCCCGGATCGCGGCTCCCTCGGCGAGCGAGGAGCCGGTGTCGTACAGCAGTACGGCCTTGTCCCCCACGACCAGTCCGGTGGTCGCGTCCCAGCCGGGCAGCCGCCGCCGCCCCACCCCGTCCGCCAGCCGTTCCCACCCCTGAGCCGTCCAGTCGATGCGCATGCCGCCGACGCTAGCGGGTCCGCCTCCTTGCCAGGAACGACCGGCCCGGCCGTACACTGGCCGGGGATCGCTGGCACTCGGGCGGGGCGAGTGCCAAAAGCGGAGCAACCGGAACGGCTGGAGCGGAGGTGGGAGCGTGCTGAGCGAACGCAGACTCGAGGTGCTGCGCGCCATCGTCCAGGACTACGTCGGGACGGAGGAGCCGGTCGGCTCCAAGGCGCTCACCGAGCGCCACCAGCTCGGCGTGTCCCCGGCCACCGTGCGCAACGACATGGCGGTGCTGGAGGAGGAGGGCTACATCGCCCAGCCCCACACCAGCGCCGGTCGCATCCCGACCGACCGGGGCTACCGCCTCTTCGTCGACCGGCTCGCCGGCGTCAAGCCGCTGTCCACCCCCGAGCGGCGCGCCATCCACAACTTCCTCGACGGGGCCGTGGACCTCGACGACGTCGTGAGCCGCACGGTGCGGCTGCTCGCGCAGCTGACCCGGCAGGTCGCCGTCGTCCAGTACCCGTCCCTGACCCGCTCCTCCATCCGGCACGTCGAACTCCTCGCGCTCTCCCCGGCCCGGCTGATGCTCGTGCTCATCACGGACACCGGGCGGGTCGAGCAGCGGGTCATCGACTGCCCCGTGCCGTTCGGCGAGACCTCCCTCGCCGATCTGCGGGCCCGGCTCAACAGCCGGGTCGCCGGGCGGCGCTTCGCCGACGTGCCGCAGCTGGTGCAGGACCTCCCCGAGTCCTTCGAGGAGTCCGAGGACCGCGCCACGGTCTCCACCGTGCTCGCGACCCTGCTGGAGACCCTGGTGGAGGAGCACGAGGAGCGGCTGATGATCGGCGGCACCGCCAATCTCACCCGCTTCGGGCATGATTTCCCCCTGACGATCAGACCCGTCCTGGAAGCCCTTGAGGAGCAGGTCGTGCTCCTCAGGCTGCTCGGCGAGGTCAAGGAATCGGGCATGACCGTACGGATCGGGCACGAGAACGCCTATGAAGGGCTGAACTCCACGTCCGTCGTCTCGGTCGGCTACGGTTCGGGCGGCGAGGCAGTCGCCAAACTCGGCGTGGTCGGACCGACCCGCATGGACTACCCCGGAACGATGGGAGCGGTACGCGCAGTGGCACGTTACGTCGGACAGATCCTGGCGGAGTCGTAAGTGGCCACCGACTACTACGCCGTGCTCGGCGTGCGCCGCGACGCGTCCCAGGACGAGATCAAGAAGGCGTTCCGGCGCCTGGCCCGCGAACTTCACCCGGACGTGAACCCGGACCCGAAGACGCAGGAGCGGTTCAAGGAGATCAACGCCGCCTACGAGGTCCTCTCGGACCCGCAGAAGAAGCAGGTCTACGACCTCGGCGGCGACCCGCTCTCCTCCGGCGGCATGGGCGGCGGCGCGGGCGGCTTCGGAGCCGGCGGCTTCGGCAACTTCTCCGACATCATGGACGCCTTCTTCGGCACGGCCGGGCAGCGCGGGCCGCGCTCGCGGACCCGCCGCGGCCAGGACGCCATGATCCGCCTGGAGATCGACCTCAACGAGGCGGCCTTCGGCACCACCAAGGACCTCCAGGTCGACACGGCCGTCGTCTGCACCACCTGTTCGGGTGAGGGCGCGGCGCCCGGCACCTCCGCGCAGACCTGCGACATGTGCCACGGCCGCGGCGAGGTCTCCCAGGTCACCCGGTCCTTCCTCGGCCAGGTCATGACCTCCCGGCCCTGCCCCCAGTGCCAGGGCTTCGGCACCGTCGTCCCGACGCCGTGCCCCGAGTGCGCGGGCGACGGCCGGGTCCGGTCCCGCCGCACCCTCACGGTCAAGATCCCGGCCGGTGTCGACAACGGCACCCGGATCCAGCTCGCCGGGGAGGGCGAGGTCGGCCCCGGCGGCGGCCCGGCCGGCGACCTCTACGTCGAGATCCAGGAGACCCCGCACGAGGTCTTCCAGCGGCGCGGCGACGACCTGCACTGCACGGTCACCATCCCGATGACGGCGGGCGCGCTCGGCACCAAGGTGCCGCTCCAGACGCTCGACGGCATGGAGGAGATCGACATCCGGCCCGGCACCCAGTCCGGCCAGTCGGTCCCGCTGCACGGGCGCGGCGTCACCCACCTGCGGGGCAACGGGCGCGGCGACCTCATCGTGCACGTCGAGGTCCAGACCCCGGGCAAGCTCGACGCGGAGCAGGAACGCCTCCTGCGCGAACTGGCCAAGCTGCGCGGCGAGGAGCGCCCCACGGGCCAGTTCCAGCCGGGGCAGCAGGGGCTGTTCTCGCGGTTGAAGGACGCGTTCAACGGGCGCTGAGCGGAGGGGCCCGTGCTGCCGGGGGTCCGGGGGTCGTCCCCCGGGTCAGCACGGCCAGCCGGGGCAGCAGGGGCTGTTCTCGCGGCTGAAGGACGCGTTCAACGGGCGCTGAGCCGAAGGCCGTTCCCACTGTTCGCCGAGCGGACGCGTGTGACCGGTGCGTGAGAGGGGCGGCACGGAGAGTGCCGCCCCTCTCCGCTGCCCGGGATCGGGCATGACACGATGCCCATATGTCCACCACCCCACTGAACGATCTCTTCCGGTACCCGATCGTGCAGGCCCCCATGGCGGGTGGCGCCTCCTGTCCCGAACTCGTCGGCGCCGTCTGCGCGGCCGGCGGGCTCGGTTTCCTGGCCGCGGGCTACAAGACCGCCGGAAGCCTCTACCAGGAGGTCAAGCAGGCCCGGAGGCTGACCGGACGGCCCTTCGGCGTCAACGTCTTCATGCCCCAGGACGGCCCCACCGCCGACCCCGCCGCCGTCGAGGTCTACCGCCACCAGCTCGCGGGCGAGTCCGGCTGGTACGAGACCCCGCTCGGCGAGACCGACGAGGGCCGCGACGACGGGTACGAGTCCAAGCTGGCGATCCTCCTGGAGGACCCGGTCCCCGTCGTCTCCTTCACCTTCGGCTGCCCGCGCCCCGAGACCCTCGCCGCCTTCGCCCGCGCCGGTACGTTCACGATCGTCACCGTCACCTCCGCCGAGGAGGCCCGCACGGCCGAGGCCGCCGGGGCCGGGGCGCTCTGCGTCCAGGGCGTCGAGGCGGGCGGCCACCAGGGCTCGTACCGCGACGACCCCGCCGAGGAACAGCC
Organism: Streptomyces termitum; assembly: GCF_014650175.1. Classification (GTDB taxonomy): domain Bacteria; phylum Actinomycetota; class Actinomycetes; order Streptomycetales; family Streptomycetaceae; genus Streptomyces; species Streptomyces termitum. Next base: position 195,980 of record NZ_BMUL01000002.1, on the reverse strand, counting down.
CGGCACCGGCCTGCTCACCCTCCTCACCCAGGTCCGCGAGACCACCGCGCTGCCGCTGATCGCCGCCGGCGGCATCATGCGGGGCGCGCAGATCGCCGCCGTCCTCGCCGCCGGGGCCGCCGCCGCGCAGCTCGGCACCGCCTTCCTCGGCTGCCCCGAGTCCGGCGCGCACCCCCTGCACAAGCGGGCCCTCACCGACCCGCTCTTCCACCGCACCGCCCTCACCCGGGCCTTCTCCGGGCGGCCGGCCCGCGGCCTCGTCAACCGCTTCATGCGCGAGCACGGCCCGTACGCCCCCGCCGCCTACCCCGAGCTGCACCACCTCACCGCCCCGCTGCGCAAGGCCGCCGCCACCGCGGGCGACGCCCAGGGCATGGCCCTGTGGGCCGGCCAGGGGCACCGGCTCGCCCGCGAGCTGCCCGCCGGGGAACTGGTCGCGCTGCTCGCCGCCGAACTCGACATCGCCCGCACCGGACTCGACCTCAGGAACGCCTCATGACCGCACCCGTCTTCGTCGTGGACACCCTCCCCACCGGCCGGACCTTCGTCCTCGACGGGCCGGAGGGCCGGCACGCCGTCTCCGTGAAGCGGCTGCGCGAGGGCGAGGACGTCGTCCTCGTCGACGGGCGGGGCGGCTGGGCCGACTGCGTCGTCCTCGCCGCCGAGGGCAAGGACCGGCTCACCCTCGAACTCTCCACCGTCCACCAGGACCCGGAGGAGCGGCCGTACGTCACCGTCGTCCAGGCCCTCCCCAAGGGCGACCGGGGCGAGCTCGCCGTCGAGACGATGACCGAGACCGGCGTGGACGCGATCGTGCCCTGGTCCGCCTCCCGCTGCATCACCCAGTGGCGCGGCGAGCGGGCCGGGAAGGCGCTCGCCAAGTGGCGCTCCACCGCCCGCGAGGCCGGCAAGCAGTCCCGCCGCACCCGCTTCCCCGAGGTCACCGACCCGATGACCACCAAGCAGGTCGCCGCGCTCCTCGCCACCGCCGACTTCGCGGCCGTGCTGCACGAGGACCGCGACCACCCGAGCGGCGCCCTCGCCACGGCCGAACTGCCCGCGAGCGGTTCGATCGTGCTCGTCGTCGGCCCCGAGGGCGGGGTCTCCCCGGAGGAACTGGCCGCCTTCGCCGAGGCGGGCGCGCGGCCGTACCGGCTCGGGCCCAGCGTGCTGCGCACCTCCACGGCGGGCACGGCGGCCACCGCGGTCGTCCTCGCCCGCACCGGCCGCTGGGGCTGAAGAACCGGACCCGCGCACGGCCCGGCGGGACGGTCGGCGGCGGTCCGGCAGGGACCGGCGGCGGCCCGGCGGGACGGTCGGCGGCGGTCCGGCGCAGGGCCGGCGGGGTTCTCGCACGGGTCCGGCGCGGGGCCGGTGACGGGTCGGCGGGGTTCCGGCGGGGGACCGGCTGTTCCTTCGGGGCGGATCTTTTCTAGGCTGACCCGTATGGCCGACGAGTCCCCCTTGATCCGCAGTCTGCGCGCCGCGGTCGCCGCCGCGCCCGGCGACGTGCCGCTCCGCCTCCACTTCGCCGAACTCCTCCTCTCCGAGGGACGGAACGACGAGGCCGTCGCGGAGGCGGCCGCCGCCCTCCAGCACGCGCCGGGGGACGCGGCCGCCCGCGCGCTGATGGTCCGCGCCATGGGCATGCCGCCCGCGCCGCCGACCGTGCCCACCACTCCGACCGTCCCCGGGCCTCCCGCCGTGCCCACGACCCCCGCGCCCGCCCCTCCCGCGCCCCCGGCCGTCCACGAGACGCCCGCTCCCGAGGCCCCCCGGCCCCCCGACGCGCCCGCCTTCGACTGGGCCGCCGCCGAGGAACAGGTGTCCGACCTCGTCGGGCCGAGGTTCCTGGAGGAGGCGCAGACCGACGGCGGGGACGGCCTCGACGGGGACGCCGCAGCCTGGGACGTCGACGCCCCCGGAGCCGTACGCCTCGCCGACGTCGGTGGTATGACCGACGTCAAGGAACGCCTCGAAGCCGCCTTCCTCGCCCCCATGCGCAACCCCGAGCTGCGCCGCCTCTACGGCAAGTCCCTCCGCGGCGGCCTGCTGCTCTACGGTCCCCCCGGCTGCGGCAAGACCTTCATCGCCCGCGCCGTCGCGGGCGAGCTCGGCGCGAACTTCCTCACCGTCTCGCTCTCCGACGTCCTCGACATGTGGATCGGCGCCTCCGAGAAGAACATCCACGACATCTTCGAGACGGCCCGCCGCCAGGCCCCCTGCGTGGTCTTCCTCGACGAGCTGGACGCCCTCGGCGGCAAGCGCTCCCGCACCCACAACAACGGGCTCCGCAACGTCGTCAACCAGCTCCTCACCGAGCTCGACGGCATCGCCTCCGGCACCGGCAACGAGGGCGTCTTCGTCCTCGCCGCCACCAACGTGCCCTGGGACGTGGACATCGCCCTGCGCCGCCCCGGCCGCCTCGACCGCACCCTCCTGGTGCTGCCGCCCGACGCCCCCGCCCGCGAGGCGATCCTCCGCTACCACCTGCGCGAGCGCCCCATCGAGGCCGTCGACCTCGGCCGGATCGTCAAGGCCACCGAAGACTTCTCCGGCGCCGACCTCGCCCACCTGTGCGAGACCGCCGCCGAGGCCGCGCTCCTCGACTCCGCCCGCACCGGCACCGTCCGCCTCATCGGCACCAAGGACCTCCTGAACGCCGCCAAGCAGCTCAGGCCGTCCACCGAACCCTGGTTCGCCGCCGCCCGGAACGTCGCCATGTTCGCCAACGAGGGCGGTCTCTACGACGACCTCCTCGCCTACCTGAAGCGGAAGCGCAAGCTGTGACCACGCCCACCGCACTCGCCCGCGCCGAGGCGCTCTACGACGCCGGGCGCTTCGAACAGGCCGGCGAGCTGGCCGCCCGCCACCTGGCGACCGACCCCGAGGACGCCGACGCGCTCGTCCTCCTCGCCCGCTGCCTGCACCGGGCCGGCGACCACCCGGCCGCGCTCACCGCCGTCGAGCGGGCCCTGCGCGCCCAGCCCGAGCTGGTCATGGGCCACCTCATGCGCACCCAGATCCTGCTCGCCCTCAAGCGCTTCGGCGACGCCGAGGCGTCCGCCCACCGCACCGTCCAGCTCGCCCCCTCCTTCTGGGGCAGCCACTACGCGCTGGGCACCGCGCTCGCCGAGACCGCCGAGTACGGCGGCGGCCGCGACCGGGCCCGCGTCACCGCCGCCTACGAGGCCGCCAGGACCGCCGTCGCCCTCGGCCCCGAGGAGGACGCCGCCCACTTCCTCGTCGGCCTCACCGCCCAGCGGCGCGGCGACCACGCCACCGCCCGGCGGGCGTACGAGACGACCCTGCGGCTCAACCCGCAGTCCAGCGAGGCCCACAACAACCTCTCCCTGCTGCGGCTGCGCCGCCGCTGGCTGCGGCGCGGGGCCTGGACCCAGGCCGCCGAGGGCTTCGTCGCCTCCGCCGCCCTCGACCTCACCGACCGCAAGGCCCGCTACAACCTGGAGGCGATGGCCTGGGGGACCGCCGCCGGGGCCCGCTGGGTCGCGCTGGTCGGCTTCGTCGCCTCCGTGATCGCCCTCGCCTGGGTCCCCTCCGACGCGTCCGCCTCCGAGGCGGTCGTCCCGCTCCTCACCGGCGGCGCCGTCCTCGTCGCCGCCTGGGCCGTCTGGGGCGTGTGGATGGCCCGCCGGGTGCCGCCCCGGCTGCGCCGCCCCCTGCTCCTGGTGGCGCGCAACTGCCCGCCCGTGCTCTACATGGCCGGCGCCGTCGCCCTGCTCAGCCTGTACTCCTTCGCCGTCCTCGCCCTGTGGTCCCTCGACTCGGCCCTCGTCGGCGGCCTCGGCACCCCCCTGTTCTGGGCCGTGATCATCACGTACTGGGTGAGCCGCTCCGCCCTCAACCGGCGGATGCCCAAGGACTGACCCGAGCCCGGCCGGAGCCCCCGCCACCGGAGCCCCCGCCACCGGGCACCCGGCGGCCGGTGGCGGGGGCTCCGGCCACCGGATGCGCGAGGACCGGCCCGGCCCCGGCCGCCGGGTGCCCGATCCGCGACCGGCCCCGGCCCCGATCGGCAAATGCCCGGGGGCCGGTCGGGACCGCCGGATAGCATGCCCCCGTACGGACCAGCCGAGACGAGGAGGCCCCAGGCCATGGCCGGAGAGCCACAGGACGACTGCCTGTTCTGCAAGATCGTGGCGGGGGAGGTGCCGGCGACGATCGTCCGCGAGACCGAGACCACGCTGGCCTTCCGCGACATCAACCCGCAGGCGCCCAGCCACGTCCTGGTCATCCCGCGCCTGCACTACCCGGACGCCGCCTCGCTCGCCGCCGCCGCGCCGAGCGTCGCCGCCGACGTGCTGCGCGAGGCCGGCGAGGTCGCCGCCCAGGAGAAGACCGACGACAGCGGCTACCGCATCGTCCTGAACACCGGCGCGGGCGCCGGACAGACCGTCTTCCACGCGCACGCGCACGTGCTGGGCGGCCGCGGCCTCAACTGGCCCCCCGGATAGCCCCCCGTGTCCGCCCGCGAACTGGTCGTCCTCGGCACCGCCAGCCAGGTCCCGACCCGCCACCGCAACCACAACGGCTACGTGCTCCGCTGGGACGGCCACGGCCTCCTCTTCGACCCCGGGGAGGGCACCCAGCGGCAGATGCTGCGGGCCGGGGTCGCCGCCCACGACCTGAACCGGATCTGCGTCACGCACTTCCACGGCGACCACTCGCTCGGCCTGGCCGGGGTGATCCAGCGGATCAACCTCGACCAGGTCGCGCACCCGGTCACCGCCCACTACCCGGCGAGCGGACAGGACTTCTTCGACCGGCTCCGGTACGCCACCGCCTACCGCGAGAGCGTCGAGATCACCGAGGAGCCGGTGGCGGCGGACGGCGTCCTCGCCGTCACCGGCGCCTTCACCCTGGAGGCCCGCCGGCTCTCCCACCCCGTCGAGTCCTTCGGCTACCGCCTGGTCGAGCCCGACGGCCGCCGCCTGCTGCCCGAGCGGCTCGCCGCGCACGGCATCGCGGGCCCCGACGTCGGCCGCATCCAGCGCGAGGGCTCCCTCGGCGGGGTCCTTCTCGACGAGGTCAGCGAGGTCCGGCGCGGCCAGCGCTTCGCCTTCGTCATGGACACCCGGCTCTGCGACGGCGTGCACGCCCTCGCGGACGGCGTCGACCTGCTGGTCATCGAGTCGACCTTCCTCGACGAGGACGAGCGGCTCGCCACCGACCACGGCCACCTGACCGCCGGACAGGCCGCCGCCGTCGCCCGCGACGCCGGCGTCCGCCACCTCGTCCTCACCCACTTCTCCCAGCGCTACTCCGACCCCTCCGAGTTCGAACGGCAGGCCAGGGCCGCCGGCTTCGAGGGCGAACTGAGCGTCGCCCAGGACCTCATGCGGGTCCCCGTACCGAAACGAACGTGAACATGCCCGTCCCCAAGGCCGAACTGCACCTCCACATCGAAGGCACCCTCGAACCCGAACTGGCCTTCGCCCTCGCCGCCCGCAACGGCGTCACCCTGCCCCACGCCGACACCGCCGCCCTGCGGGAGGCGTACCGCTTCAGCGACCTCCAGTCCTTCCTGGACCTCTACTACGCGCTGATGGCGGTGCTGCGGACGCCCCGGGACTTCACCGACCTCGCCGACGCCTACCTGGAGCGGGCCGCCGCCCAGGGCGTCCGGCACGCCGAGATCTTCTTCGACCCGCAGGCCCACACCGCCCGCGGCGTCCCGATCGGCACCGTGATCGAGGGCCTGGCCGCCTCCCTCGACCGCGCCGAGGAGCGGTACGGCGTCTCCACCCGGCTCATCCTGTGCTTCCTGCGCGACGAGTCCGCCGAGTCGGCCCTCGCCACCCTGGAGGAGGCGAAGCCGTACCTGGACCGGATCACCGGCGTCGGCCTCGACTCGGCCGAGATCGGCCACCCGCCGGCCAAGTTCGCCGCCGTGTACGAGGAGGCCGCCCGGCTCGGCCTGCGCCGGGTCGCGCACGCCGGCGAGGAGGGCCCGGCCGCCTACGTCCGCGAGGCCCTCGACGTCCTCGGCGTGGAGCGGATCGACCACGGACTGCGCTGCATGGAGGACCCCGGGCTGGTCGAGCGGCTGGCCCGCGAGCGGATCCCGCTCACCCTCTGCCCGCTGTCGAACGTCCGGCTCCGCGTCATCGACACCCTCGCCGACCACCCGCTGCGGCAGATGCTCGACGCCGGCCTCCTGGTCACCGTCAACTCCGACGACCCCGCCTACTTCGGCGGCTACGCGGGCGACAACTACGACGGCGTCCGCGACGCCCTCGGCCTCACCCCGGACCAGCTCCGCACCCTGGCCCGGCACTCCTTCGAAGCCTCCTTCCTGGAGGACGACGAACCGCGCCGGGCCCGCTACCTGGCCGAGGTCGAGGCGTACACCTTCTGACCCCCGCCCTCCGCCGCCCGTCTCCCGATCCCCGCCCGGCCCGGCCCCGCCCGGCTCAGCCGCGCCCCGGGCGGGCCAGCCGGAAGGCCGAGCGGACCGGCCGGCGGCGGCCCGCCACCGGCGCCGGGATCGCGGCGATCTCCTGCTCCGGGGCACCGACCTGCGGCAGCAGCGCCGTCGTCGCCGGGGCCGCGCCCGCCACGAACGCCGCCGGGGCACCGCCCCTGCGGCGGATCGAACCGGGCACCAGCGGCCGCCCCGACGCGTGCCGGGCCACCACCGCCATCGGCCCGGCCACCGCCAGCAGCAGACCGGCGAGGACCGCGCCCATCACCGGGAAGCCGGCCGCCTGGGACAGCACGCTGCCGACCACCGGCCCGCAGGCGGTGCCCAGCGAGGACGCCGAGCCGACCAGGACCGCCCAGCGCCCGCGCGGGTCGAGCGAGGCGGCCAGGCCCAGCAGGTAGGAGAGGACCACCGGATAGACGGTGTTCCACAGCACCTCGCCGGTCGCGAAGGACGCGAGGCCGTCCGCGTTCGCGCTGAGCAGCACGCAGGCCGCGATCAGGACCGTGCCCGCCCCGATCGGGACCGCCCGGCCCAGCCGCGAGCCGAGCGCCCCGGCGGCCGTCACCCCGGCAAGCCCGCCGCCGAGCGCCACCGCGAAGACGGCCCCGGCGGTCACCTCGGAGAGCCCCGCCTGCCCGGTGCCGATCCGGCCGCTCACGCCCCACAGGGCGTTCTGCGCCATCGACCAGGCCAGCACGCAGCCCGCCAGCACCGCCCCCGCCCGCCGGTACGGCAGCGGCCCGGCGGCCTCCGCCACCGCGACGCCCCGGTACGCGCGCGTGGCGCCCGGCAGCCGCCCCGTCACCGGCCACACCAGGACCGCCGCCCCCGCGAGCGCCAGCAGCGGCAGAGAGTGGCCGCCGCCGAGCCTCGGCAGCGTCAGGTACAGGACACCCGCCGCGGCCGAGACCGACAGCAGGCCGAGCGTGGAGGCCCGCTGCGGATCGGGGCGGCCGGCGATGCCGGAGGCGGCCACCGCCGTCGCCGAGCCCGAGCCGAAGCCGCCGAGGACCACCCCGGCGACCACCAGCGGCAGGCTGCCGGTCGCGGCGGCGGAGCCGTACCCCAGCACCATCGCGAGGAGTCCGAGGCGGGCCGCCCGGCGCGGGCCGACCCGCTCCACGCGGGCGGCGAGCGTGAGACCGGCGGAGGCGGAGCCGAGCAGCAGCACCGAGCCGACCAGGCCGGCCTGGGCCGGTCCCAGGCCGAGCCCGGCGGCGAGCCGGCCGACGACGGTGGGCAGGAGGTACGGGGCGAGGTAGCCGGCCGTGAAGAGGGCGACGAGGGCGGCGAGCGGCCCCCGGGCGCGCGGGCGCGCGGACATGGGCGTTCCAGGAACTGAACGGGGGAATGAGACGGCGCCCGGTGAACCACGGGGTCGCGGCACCATGTGTATCAAGCAACCGAATGGGCGGAGAAGGGACGATCCCCCGATTCGACCTGTGATACGGGACACAATCGGTTTGGAATCGGAGGAGCGGGGTATTCACGCGCGACCTGGCCGCGTCACCCCCGTCACCCCCGCCCCGTCGGGCACACTGTCCGGACCGGCACCCGCGTGCCGGTCCCGCCGCACCACGACCGGGAGTTCGACGTGACCACACCCAGCGGAGACCAGCGCGGACAGCAGGACGGAGCCCCCCACGGGGCCCCGCCCGCGGACCGGCGCGAGCCCGGCCTCGACCCGCTGGAGACCGTCCGCGGCCCCGCCGACCCCGCCCGCGACGTCTTCCTCACCGGCACCGTCTTCCTCGACATCATCTTCACCGGCCTCGACAGCGCCCCCGTCCGCGGCACCGAGTCCTGGGCCCGCGGCATGGGCTCCAGCCCCGGCGGCGTCGCCAACATGGCCACCGCCCTCGCCCGCCTCGGCCTGCGCACCTCGCTCGCCGCCGCCTTCGGCGACGACCACTACGGCGAATACTGCTGGGACGCCCTCGAACAGGGCGAGGGCATCGACCTCTCCCTCTCCCGCACCGTCCCCGGCTGGCACTCCCCGGTCACCGTCTCCATGGCCTACGAGGGCGAGCGCACGATGGTCTCCCACGGCCACGAGGCCCCCCACCCCGACGGCGCCCTCGCCGACCCGCCGCCCGCCCGCGCCGCCGTCGCCTCCCTGGTGCCCGGCCGCGCCGAGGAATGGGTCGCCCGCGCCGCCCGCTCCGGCACCCGCGTCTTCGCCGACGTCGGCTGGGACGACACCGGCCGCTGGGACCTCGCCGGACTCGCCGACCTGGAACACTGCGAAGCCTTCCTGCCCAACGCCGCCGAGGCCATGCGCTACACCCGCACCGACTGCCCCCGCGCCGCCGCCCGCGCGCTGGCCGACAAGGTCCGCTACGCCGTCGTCACCCTCGGCGCCGAGGGCGCCTACGCCGTGGACGGCGCCACCGGCGAGACCGCCGAGGTCCCCGCCATCCGCGTCGAGGCCCTCGACCCCACCGGCGCCGGCGACGTCTTCGTCGCCGGCTTCGTCACCGGCACCCTCGCCGACTGGCCGCTCGCCGACCGGCTCGCCTTCGCCGGCCTCACCGCCGCCCTCTCCGTCCAGGAGTTCGGCGGCTCCCTCTCCGCCCCCACCTGGACCGAGATCGCCGCCTGGTGGCAGCACGTCCAGCACGACGACCGGCAGGACCCCGAGGCCCTGCGCGCCCGCTACGCCTTCCTCGAAGGACTCCTCCCGGCCCCCGCCCGCCCCTGGCCGCCCCGCAGGGCGGTCCCCACCATCGGCTTCCGGTCGTCGGTCCCGTAAACCGCTTCGGGCTCACCGGTCCCAGGTCGTAGGCTGGGGGCGAGAGGTTGTCGAACAGACGAGAACCCCGCAGCAGGAGGTGTGCGCAGGCCAGAGTGCCGGCCCATGACGCAGACACCCACAGCCCCCAACGGAACGCCGGGCGAGGCCCGCGCCCACTTCGCGGTGCCGGCCAAGCACCCCATGGTGACCGTCCTCGGTTCCGGCGACTCCCTGCTCCGCGTGATCGAGCGCGCCTTCCCGCGCGCCGACATCCACGTCCGGGGCAACCAGGTCAGCGCGGTCGGCGACGCCGCGGAAGTCGCCCTCATCCAGCGCCTGTTCGACGAGATGATGCTGGTGCTCCGCACCGGACAGCCGATGACGGAGGACGCAGTGGAACGCTCCATCGCGATGCTCAAGGCGAGCGAGGACGGCGCGGACGGCGCCGAGACCCCGGCCGAGGTGCTCACCCAGAACATCCTCTCCAGCCGCGGCCGCACCATCCGCCCCAAGACCCTCAACCAGAAGCGGTACGTCGACGCGATCGACAAGCACACGATCGTCTTCGGCATCGGCCCCGCCGGCACCGGCAAGACCTACCTGGCCATGGCCAAGGCCGTGCAGGCCCTCCAGTCCAAGCAGGTCACCCGCATCATCCTGACCCGCCCCGCCGTCGAGGCCGGCGAGCGCCTCGGCTTCCTGCCCGGCACCCTCTACGAGAAGATCGACCCCTACCTGCGCCCCCTCTACGACGCCCTGCACGACATGCTCGACCCCGACTCCATCCCCAAGCTCATGGCGAGCGGGACGATCGAGGTCGCGCCGCTGGCCTACATGCGGGGCCGTACCCTGAACGACGCGTTCATCATCCTCGACGAGGCGCAGAACACGAACCCCGAGCAGATGAAGATGTTCCTCACCCGCCTCGGCTTCGACTCGAAGATCGTCATCACCGGTGACATCACCCAGGTCGACCTCCCGGGCGGCACCAAGAGCGGTCTGCGGCAGGTGCGGGACATCCTCGACGGGGTGCCCGACGTGCACTTCTCCACCCTCACGTCGCAGGATGTCGTCCGGCACCGGCTCGTCGGCCGTATCGTCGACGCGTACGAGAAGTACGACAGCGCCAACGAGCAGCGCACCGGCCGCAACGGGAAGTAGAAGCAACCGCACATGTCGATCGACGTCAACAACGAGTCCGGCACCGAGGTCGACGAGCAGGCGATCCTCGATGTCGCCCGCTACGCCCTCGGACGCATGCGCATCCACCCGCTCTCCGAGCTCTCGGTGATCGTCGTGGACGCGGAGGCGATGGAGCAGCTCCACATCCAGTGGATGGACCTCCCCGGACCCACGGACGTCATGTCCTTCCCGATGGACGAGCTGCGCCCGCCGGCCAAGGACGACGAGGAGCCCCCGCAGGGGCTCCTCGGCGACATCGTGCTCTGCCCCGAGGTCGCCAAGAAGCAGGGCGAGGACGCGCCCACCGGGCACTCCATGGACGAGGAGCTCCAGCTCCTCACCGTCCACGGCGTCCTCCACCTGCTCGGCTACGACCACGAGGAGCCCGACGAGAAGGCCGAGATGTTCGGCCTCCAGGCGGCGATCGTGGACGGCTGGCGCGCGGAGCGGGGCCTCACCGGCCCCTCCCCGGCCCCGACCGTCAACTGACCCCGCGCGCCCGATGAGCATCCAGCTGATCCTGGGCGCGGTCGCCCTGGTCGTCGTCGCCTGGCTCGCCGCCTGCGCCGAGGCCGGGCTCGCCCGCGTCACCAGCTTCCGCGCCGCCGAGGCCGTCCGCTCCGGACGGCGCGGGGCCGCGAAACTCGCCCAGATCGCCGCCGACCCGACCCGCTACCTCAACGTGGCGCTGCTGGTCCGCGTCGCCTGCGAGATGGCGGCCGGCGTCCTGGTCACCTACGCCTGCCTGGAGTACTTCCCGGAGACCTGGGAGGCGCTCCTCGTCGCCATCGCCGTGATGGTGCTGGTCTCCTACGTGGCGGTCGGCGTCTCGCCGCGCACCATCGGCCGCCAGCACCCGCTGAACACGGCGACCGCCGCCGCGTACGTCCTGCTGCCGCTGGCCCGGGTCATGGGCCCGATCCCGCAGCTGCTGATCCTCATCGGCAACGCGCTCACCCCCGGCAAGGGCTTCCGCAAGGGCCCCTTCGCCTCCGAGGCCGAGCTGCGCGCCCTGGTGGACCTGGCCGAGCGGGAGTCGCTCATCGAGGACGAGGAGCGCCGCATGGTGCACTCCGTCTTCGAGCTGGGCGACACCCTGGTCCGCGAGGTGATGGTGCCGCGCACCGACCTGGTCTGCATCGAGCGGTACAAGACCGTCCGGCAGGCCCTCACCCTCGCGCTGCGCTCCGGCTTCTCCCGCATCCCGGTGACCGGGGAGAACGAGGACGACATCGTCGGCATCGTGTACCTGAAGGACATGGTCCGCAAGACGCACATCAGCCGCGACGCCGAGGCCGACCTGGTCTCCACGGCGATGCGGGCCGCGGTCTTCGTCCCCGACACCAAGAACGCGGGCGACCTGCTGCGCGAGATGCAGCAGGAGCGCAACCACGTTGCCGTCGTCATCGACGAGTACGGCGGCACCGCCGGCATCGTCACCATCGAGGACATCCTGGAGGAGATCGTCGGCGAGATCACCGACGAGTACGACCGGGAGCTGCCGCCGGTCCAGGACCTCGGCGACGACCGGCACCGGGTCACCGCCCGCCTCGACATCGGCGACCTCGGCGAGCTGTACGGCTTCGGCCCGGACGAGTTCGACGACGAGGACGTGGAGACCGTCGGCGGCCTGCTCGCCAAGGCCCTCGGCCGGGTGCCGATCTCCGGTGCCTCGGCGGTCGTCGCGCTGCCGGACGGCCGGGAGCTGCGGCTCACCGCGGAGGCCCCGGCCGGCCGCCGCAACAAGATCGTCACCGTGCTCGTCGAGCCGGTCGCCCCGGCCGGCGCGGAGGAGGGCGGGGAATGACCCCGGAGCGGCTGCGCGCCCTGTGCCTGGAGCAGAACGGCGCCGTGGAGGACTTCCCCTTCGGCCCCGACACCTCGGTCTTCCGGGTGGAGGGCAAGCTGTTCGCGCTCTCCTCGCTCGACGCCGAGCCGCTGAAGGTCAATCTCAAGTGCGATCCGGACGACGCCGTACGGCTCCGCGAGGAGCACCCGGCGATCACCCCCGGCTACCACATGAACAAGCGCCACTGGAACACCGTGGACGTGACCGGGCTCCCGGACCGGATGGTCCGGGAGCTGATCGAGGACTCGTACGACCTGGTCGTCGCCGGCCTGCCGAAGGCGGTACGGCTCCGCCTCGACCGGCCCTGACCCCGGCTCAGGTCCGCTTCCGCAGGCCCAGGGCGACCAGGACCGCCGCGCCCAGCACGATCGCCGCGTCCAGGACGACGACCGTGCGCACCCCCTCGTACAGGTCGCCGCCGGTGGTGGCGAGGGTGCCGAGCAGCGGGATGCCGACGGTCAGGCCGACCTGCTGGGTGGTGGTGACCAGGCCGGTCGCCAGGCCCTGGTCCGCGTCGGGGACGCCGGAGGTGACGGTCACGCCGTACGAGACGATCGCGACCAGGTGGAACATGGAGGCGATCGAGACGGCGACGGTGGCCAGGAGCGCGCCCGAGGACGGGCCGACGCCCAGCAGGGCGGTGCCGCACAGGCCCTGCCCGGCGAGCCCGGCGGCCAGGGCGCGGCGGGCGCCGAAGCGGCCGATCAGGCGGGGCGCGAGGGTCCCGGCGAGGACCGACAGGAGGCCCTGGACGCCGAAGACCAGGCCGGTGGCGAAGCCGGACAGGCCGAGGGTCTCCTGGAGGTAGAGGGTCAGCGCGAAGACGAGCGTCGACATCATCGAGAAGGTGACGAGGCCGCCCAGGTTCCCGAAGGCGACGGTCCGCCGCCGCAGCATCGGCAGCGACACCAGCGGGGCGGCGCTGCGGGACTCCACCACCGCGAAGGCGGCGAGCAGCACGATCCCGGCGGTCAGGGCGGCCCGGACGTCGGTGCCGGCGAAGCCGCGCTCGGCGGCCGTGGACAGGGCGTAGATGAGGGCCAGCAGGCCGCCGGTGACGGTCACCGCGCCGGGCACGTCGAGCCGGGGCCGCTCGGGGGCGGGGGAGCGGGACTCGGTGAGCAGCCGGGGCGCGAAGGGCAGCACCAGCGCGGCGAAGAGGGCGAGCAGGCCCATGGTGGAGCGCCAGCCGAGGGTGTCGGTCATGACGCCGCCGAGGACCATGCCGACGGTGAAGCCGAGCGACAGCAGGGTGCCGGAGATGCCGAGTGCCCGGTCGCGCTGCGGGCCCTCGGGGAAGGTGGTGGTGAGCAGGGACATGCCGGTGGGCACGATCGCGGCGGCGCCGAGGCCCTGGAGGGCGCGGCCGGCGAGGAAGGAGGCCGGGTTCCAGGCGAGGGCGGCGAGCAGGGAGGCGGCGCCGAAGACGGCCAGGCCGGCGAGGAAGAGGCGCTTGCGGCCGTGGAGGTCGCCGACCCGGCCGAAGAGGAGCAGGAAGCCGCCGGACGGCAGGGCGAAGGCGGTGACCGCCCAGGGGAGGGCGGAGGGGCCGAGGCCGAGGTCGGTGCCGAGCGCGGGCAGGGCGACGTTCAGGACGGAGAAGTCCAGCGAGACCATGAACTGGGCGGCGCACAGCACGAGGAGGACGAGCCGGGCGCGGCCGGTGAGGGCCGGGGGAGCGGTCCGGCCGGGGGCCGTGTCGCGGGCGGGGGTGAGCGTTGTCATGGCCCCACCCTCGGCGGGCGGGGCCGGGCGCGGGGAGCGGGAACTTATCCTGTTGCCCGTACCACCAGGCGTCCAGGGGGAGGAAGCAGACGTGGCGACAGCGGTGGAGGGCGATCCGGCCAAGCGGCACCGGCTGGCCGAGCTGCGGGAGTTCCTGAGGAGCCGGCGGGCCAGGGTCACGCCGGCCGAGGCGGGGCTGCCGGACGGCGGCCGGCGGCGGACGCCGGGGCTGCGCCGCGAGGAGGTCGCGGTGCTCGCCGGGGTCGGGGTGAGCTGGTACCAGTGGCTGGAGCAGGGGCGGGACATCACGGTCTCCCCGCAGGTGCTGGACTCGGTGGCGCGGGTGCTGCGGCTGAGCCCGGCCGAGCGCCGCCACCTGTACGTCCTGGCGGGGCTGAACCCGCCGGCGCTGGAGCCGGCGCCGGAGGACCGGGACATGTGCCAGGGGCTGCGGCGGCTGATCGACGCGTGGATGCCCTTCCCGGCGCACATCATGGACGTGTACTGGAACGCGGTGATGTACAACGACGCGGCGGCGGCCGTGCTCGGGATGCGGTCGGACACGACCCGGAACTGTCTGATCGACTTCTTCACCGACGAGCGGTACCGGGCGCGGATGCCGGGCTGGGAGGAGTTGGCGCCGAAGGTCGTGGCGCAGTTCCGGTCGGCCTGTTCGGAGTGCCCGGACGACGACGGCTTCCGGGCGGTGGTCGAGGAGGCGAAGGCGGCCAGCGCGGAGTTCGCCGCGCTGTGGGAGCGGCGGGACGTCCGGCCGGGCGGCCAGAACCGCAAGGAGATCGACCATCCGCTGGCGGGGCTGCTGGTGGTGGAGGCCACCCAGCTGCGGGTGCCGGCCCGGCCGGACCTGGTGATCGTGCTGCACACCCCGCTGCCGGAGGCGGACACGGCGCGGAAGCTGGAGTGGCTGGTGTCGCCGGAGGGGCGGCGCGGGGCGATGCACCCGCTGGCGGGCTGAGCCGCCGCCCCGACCTATGCTCGGTGCATGACACTCAGCAGTGAGCACGGCGACCTCGGCGCCGAGGACCTCAAGATCATCACGCTGGCGCGCAGCGCCCGTGCCCGCAACGGCGTGGCCGAGGGCGCGGCCGTGCGCGACGAGACCGGCCGCACCTATGTGGCGGGCACGGTGGAGCTGGAGTCGCTGCGGCTGAGCGCGCTGCGCACCGCCGTGGCGATGGCCGTGGCGAGCGGCGCGCGGTCGCTGGAGGCGGCGGCCGTGGTCTCCGCCGCCGGGGAGGCGTCGGCCGAGGACCGCGCGGCCGTACGGGACCTGGGCGGGCCGGAGACCCCGGTGCTGCTCGCGGGTCCGGACGGGGTGCTGCGCGCGGCGGTCACCGCGGGCTGAGCGCCGCCCGGCGGTGGAGGGGGTCCGGCCGCGGCCGGGCCCTTGCGCGTTTGTGAAGGATCTCCGTGCCTTCTCTTGCCTTCCCATGCGGTCTGCGCGTCAATAGGCCCGGGCGGTCCGACGGACCGTCAGATCTGCGCCACTCCACGCAGTGCCCGCACCCCTGCGTTCGTCATCGGAAGGGGTACGAACCCGTCATGAGAAGAAGCACTCTGGGAGCGGCCGGCGCGCTCGCCGCAGGAATCGCCACCGCGTCCCTCGCCTTCGCCCCCACCGCCGCCGCGGCCGTCTCGCCGGGCACGGCGACGGCCACGTACGACTGCGGGAGCTGGGGCGGCGGTGTCGCCACGCTCGTCATGACCCACTCGGGCACCACCGCCCAGGTGACCATCACGGCCCCGGTGACCACGCCGATCGCGGTCGGCGCGGACAGCATCACCTCCTCGCTGACCCTGGCCAACTCGACCGGTCCCAACCGGGTCTTCACCGGCAAGAAGAACCCGGCGATCCCGGCCGGCGGCACCGCGAAGCTCGGCCCGCTCACCGCCACGCCCGTGGTGGCCGGCGACAAGCTCAACTCGTACTTCGCCGGCACCGCGCTCAAGCTGGTGATCTTCGGCGTCACGGTGAACTGCGACGCGGTGACCTCGCAGTCGCCGGGGTCGTTCGTCATCAGCTGATCCCCGCACCACCCGTCGACCGGTGCCGCCTGGGGCGGCACCGGTCCTCGCCGTGCCCGCCGGCATTCCGGAGAAGTCGGCACATCGGCCGATCCTGCCATTATCTGATGGCCCATCAGTCGATGGGGTCCGTCTCCCTTGACTTCTTTCGGCCACCAGCCGTCAATGGCGCCCTCCCGACCCTCAGGAGGGGCACCCATGGCACTCACCCGTACCCGGGCGGCGACCCGAAGACGGCGCTGGACCGCCGTCCTCGGCGCCACCGCCCTCGTGGCCGCGGCGGGCGGCGCGCTCGCCGCCCCGGCGACCGCGCTCGGCTCCGCGCAGTCGGTGGACTTCGCCACCCGCTGCGTCCCGCCGCCGATCGCCGGCATCCCGCCCATCGAGGGCACCACCACCGCCGTGGTCTCGGTCGACAACGCGAACCCGAAGGTCGGCGACACGGTCAAGGTGACCTACTCGGTCACCCGGCCCGCCGCGTCGAACCCGGTGGACCTCGCCCTCCCGGCCGACATCCTGACCCCGACCGGCAAGGTCGTCCTCGGCGGCGCGCAGACCGGCACGGTCTCCGTCACCGGCCCCAAGAAGAACCCGCCGGTCCCCGGCAAGGGCTCCTTCCCGGGCTTCTCCATGACGGGCTCCTTCACCGTCTCCCAGGCGGGCGCCATCACCCTCGCGCCCGGCGACTACAACATCCACACCAGCTACCTCATGGAGCTGGACACCCCCTGCACGGTGCTGAACCCGCCCGCCCCCGTCTCCGAGACGGTCCAGGCCGGTGACGACCAGCCCCAGCCCAACGCGCGGACCCTGGAACTCGGCGCCGCCTCCGGCGCCCCCGGGGCCCGCGTCACCGTCACCGGCGGGAAGTTCACCCCGCTCGCCGAGGTGACCGTCGTCGGCCGGGCCGGCGGCGCGGAGACCGCCGACCGGATGACCCTCACCACCGACAGCGAGGGCGGCTTCACCGCCCGGCTCAAGGTGAACGACAAGGCCACCACCGGCATCGTCGCCTACGAGGGCGCCACCTGGGACGCCGAGAAGGGCGCGGGCCCCCTCCCGTACCAGGTGATCGACGACACCCCGGCCCCGCCGGGCAGCCAGCGGCTCACCGCCTCCGTCACCGCGGGCGAACTGTCGATGAGCCAGGCCGGCGACGCCGTCCAGCTCTCCGCCGTCGACTTCGGCACCGGCGGCGCGGCCACCGGAGCCCTCCAGACGGTGACGGTCAAGGACTTCCGCGGCGGCCCCGCGGGCTGGTCCCTGACCGGCAAGGTCACCGACTTCGCGGGCCCCGGCGGCGCCATCGGCGCCGACCGGCTCAGCTGGACCCCCGCCTGCGTCGCCAAGGAGGGCAGCCCCAGCGCCTGCGCGGCCGGCACCGCCGGACCCGTCGGCACCGGCGCCACCCTCGCCTCCACGGCGAACGGCACGGTCACCGGCGGCGAGTTCACCGTCGACGCCCAGCTCGCGCTGGACGTCCCGGCCTTCACCGCCCCCGGCTCCTACGCGGGCGTGCTCACGCTGACCCTGTCCTGACGGCGGCCGGGGGCCGGCCGGGCGCACCCCCGGCCGGCCCCCGGCGCCCCGCGCCCACTCCCTCCCACCGCACCCGGGGGTACCGCACCGTGCGTCGCAAGCTGTACGTCCTCCTCCTGAGCGCCGCCCTGCTGCTCCTCGGGGCCCCCGCCGCCCGCGCCGCCGACAACGGGGAGTGGGCCGTCTACCCGGCCGCCGCCCGGCTCGGCGAGCGCCCCTACTTCTTCCTCACCGCCGACCCCGGCGCCACCCTGCGCGACGCGGTCACCGTCGCCAACAGGACCGCCGCCCCGCTCACCTTCCGGCTCTACGCCGCCGACGCCTACAACACCGAGCGCGACGGCGGCTTCGCCGTCCGCACCCTCAAGGAGCCGAGGACCGGCGCCGGTGCCTGGATCCGGCCCGAGCGCACCGAGGTCACCGTCCCGCCGCGCTCCACCGTCACCGTCCCCTTCACCCTCACCGTCCCCGCCGACGCCGACCCGGGGGACCACCCCGGCGCCCTCGTCGCCCTCGACGAGCGGGTCACCCCCGGCGGCGGCACGGTCGCCATGGGCGTCCAGCGGGCCGTCGCCGCCCGCGTCTACCTCAAGGTCAGCGGCCCTGCCGTGCCCGCGCTCGCCGTCGAGGACGTCACCCTGGAGCAGGACCGGCCGGTCGTCCCGGGCACCCGGACCGGCACCACCCTCGTCTCGTACACCCTCAGCAACCGGGGCAACGTCACCCTCGACCCCAAGGTCGTCCTCACCGCCGAGGGGCTCTTCGGCCGCACCCTGCTGGAGCGCGACCTCGCCAAGGTCCCCTCCGAGCTGCTGCCCCGGCAGAGCATCCGGCTCACCGAGCGGTGGAACGGATCGCCGCAGCTCGACTGGGGCGAGGTCGTCCTCACGGCCACCGCCCGGGACCTCCGGGAGACCGGCTCCGCCTCCTTCTTCGCCCTGCCCTGGCAGCTCGCCTCCGGGGTCCTCCTCGCCGCCGCCGCGTCCCTCGCCGGGTGGCGGATCCGGCGCCGCCGGACCCGCCCGGGGCACTGAGTGCGTGACCGGCCCGCTCATCGGGGACAATGGCCCCCATGAGCGTGCGCCGTGATGAGACCGATGAGAAGAACACCGCCCCCCACCGGGCGGGCTTCGCCTGCTTCGTCGGGCGCCCCAACGCGGGCAAGTCCACCCTCACCAACGCTCTGGTCGGCCAGAAGGTGGCGATCACCTCCAACCGCCCCCAGACCACCCGGCACACCGTGCGCGGCATCGTGCACCGCCCGGACGCCCAGCTGATCCTGGTGGACACCCCCGGCCTCCACAAGCCGCGCACCCTCCTCGGCGAGCGGCTCAACGACGTCGTCCGCACCACCTGGGCCGAGGTCGACGTCATCGGCTTCTGCCTGCCCGCCGACCAGAAGCTCGGCCCCGGCGACCGCTTCATCGCCAAGGAGCTCGCCGGGATCCGGAAGACCCCCAAGGTCGCGATCATCACCAAGACCGACCTGGTCGACTCCAAGACCCTCGCCGAGCAGCTGATCGCGATCGACCAGCTCGGCAAGGAGCTGGGCTTCGAGTGGGCGGAGATCGTCCCGGTCTCGGCCGTCGGCAACAAGCAGGTCCAGCTCGTCGCCGACCTGCTCATCCCGCTGCTGCCGGAGTCCCCGCCGCTCTACCCCGAGGGCGACCTCACCGACGAGCCCGAGCAGGTCATGGTCGCCGAGCTGATCCGCGAGGCCGCCCTCGAAGGCGTCCGCGACGAGCTGCCGCACTCCATCGCGGTCGTCGTCGAGGAGATGATCCCGCGCGAGGACCGCCCCGCCGACCGGCCGCTGCTCGACATCCACGCCAACGTGTACATCGAGCGCCCCAGCCAGAAGGGCATCATCATCGGCCCCAAGGGCAGCCGCCTGAAGGAGGTCGGCATGAAGTCCCGCAAGCACATCGAGGCGCTCCTCGGCACCCCGGTCTTCCTCGACCTGCACGTCAAGGTCGCCAAGGACTGGCAGCGCGACCCCAAGCAGCTGCGCCGCCTCGGCTTCTGACCCCCGGGCCCCGGCCCCGGGCCGCCCCGGGGTCAGGCGCCCTCCCGCAGGACCCGGGAGACCAGGGTCCGCTGGGCCTCCGTCAGGTGGGGGTCGGCGCAGCGCACCGTCCGGCCGTCGATCGTGATCTCGTACGCGAAGCCGTCCGGGACGCCCCGGCCGGCCGCGCCGTCCCCGGCGAGGACGGCGGCGGCCAGCGCCTCCCAGCCGGGCCCGTCGGCCTCCACCTCCGCCGACCGCTCGATCCCCGCGAAACCACCGGTGCGCCGCACTCGAATCCGCATGGGCCCTGTCTACCAGCCGGGTCAGTCGGTGGGCACGCCCACGGCCGCCCACGCCTTGGTGACGGCCTGGATCTCCGCCGCGTCGCCGTACCGGGCCCGCGCCGCCCGCACCGTCGCCGCCGCGAACTCGGTGAAGCGGGTGTCGGGGGTGAGGGTGCCGCCGGTCAGCACGTCGTACCAGATCCGCCCGGCCCGCTCCCAGGCGTTGCCGCCCAGTTCGGTCGCCGCCAGGTAGAAGGCGTGGTTGGGGATGCCCGAGTTGATGTGCACCCCGCCGTTGTCCTGCCCGGTGCGCACGTAGTCGTCCATGTGGGCGGGCTGCGGGTCCTTGCCGAGGACGTCGTCGTCGTACGCGGTCCCCGGCGCCTTCATCGAGCGCAGCGCGGCGCCCTGCACGTCCGGGTGGAAGAGGCCCGCGCCGATCAGCCAGTCGGCCTGGTCGGCGCTCTGCCCCAGCGCGTACTGCTTCACCAGGGAGCCGAAGACGTCCGAGACCGACTCGTTGAGCGCCCCGGACTGGCTGAAGTACTCCAGGTTCGCCGTGTACTGGGTGAAGCCGTGGGCCAGCTCGTGGCCGATGACGTCCACCGGAAGGGTGAAGTCGAGGAAGATCTCGCCGTCGCCGTCGCCGAACACCATCTGCTCGCCGTTCCAGAAGGCGTTGCCGTACTTCTCGTCGTAGTGGACGGAGGCGATCAGCGGCAGTCCGGCCCCGTCCATCGAGTCGCGGCCGAAGGCGTCGCGGAAGAGGGCGAAGGTGGCGCCCAGGCCGGTGTAGGCGCGGTTGACGGTGGCGTCGGCGACGGGCTCCTCGCCCTCGTCGCGGACCTTCGCGCCGGGCAGGGCGGTGCGGTTGCGGGCGTCGTGGATGGTGCGGCGGGGCTCGGCGGGCGCCTCGGCGCCGGGGGCGGGAGCGTCCGGGCGGGGCCGCGTCCGGGCGGTGCGGGCGGTGGCGTCGGCGAGCAGGGTGCGGCGGGCGGCCGCCGCGACGGAGGGGTTCTCCGAGGCCGCCAGGTGCTCCAGGAGGTGGGGCGGCACGATGGTGCAGAAGGAGGGAGTCATGACGGCAATGTGGCAGGCTGTGACGGCCGTGTCACGGCTTGCGACGAGGATTGGCGAAATGGAGTGATGAGTCACCTTTCGCTCTTGACTGTGCGGCCGTCCCGCATACTGAAACGGGACGTCCGCCTCCGCCGGTCCTGGGCTATGGTGACGCACATCATGCGTTTCGGGCTGCTTCTCCTTAGCTGCCGCGGCGAGGGCCTGTAGTCGTAGGCCGACCCCCTCCCCGCGGGTTTCGGTGCTGCGTTCGACAGTCGGCCGTCCTACCTTCAGGAGCCGAGGAGCCCACGTCATGTCCCAGTCCCCGTTCGTCAGCCGTCCGACGCCCGTCACCAACGCGACGCACGCGCAGCGGCCGTCCGGGATGCCGATCCACAAGTACGGCGCGTACGAGGCCGTCGAGATCCCCGACCGCACCTGGCCCGAGCGGCGCATCACCGAGGCGCCCCGCTGGCTCTCCACCGACCTGCGCGACGGCAACCAGGCCCTGATCGACCCGATGTCCCCCGCCCGCAAGCGGGAGATGTTCGACCTGCTGGTACGCCTGGGCTACAAGGAGATCGAGGTCGGCTTCCCGTCCTCCGGCGAGACCGACTTCGCCTTCGTCCGCTCCATCATCGAAGAGGGCGCGATCCCGGACGACGTCACCATCTCCGTCCTGACCCAGGCCCGCGAGGACCTGATCGAGCGGACCGTGGAGTCCCTGGTCGGCGCGAAGCGCGCCACCGTCCACCTGTACAACGCCACCGCGCCCACCTTCCGCCGGGTGGTCTTCCGCGGCTCCAAGGACGACATCAAGCAGATCGCCGTCGACGGCACCCGCCTGGTGATGGAGTACGCCGAGAAGCTGCTGGGCCCGGAGACCGCCTTCGGCTACCAGTACAGCCCGGAGATCTTCACCGACACCGAGCTGGACTTCGCCCTGGAGGTCTGCGAGGCGGTCTGCGACGTCTGGCAGCCCGGCCCCGGCCGCGAGATCATCCTGAACCTGCCCGCCACCGTGGAGCGTTCGACGCCCTCCACCCACGCGGACCGCTTCGAGTGGATGTCCCGCCACCTGACCCGCCGCGAGCACGTCTGCCTGTCGGTCCACCCGCACAACGACCGGGGCACCGCCGTCGCCGCCGCCGAGCTGGCGATCATGGCCGGCGCCGACCGCATCGAGGGCTGCCTGTTCGGCCAGGGCGAGCGCACCGGCAACGTCGACCTGGTCACCCTGGGCATGAACCTGTTCAGCCAGGGCGTCGACCCGCAGATCGACTTCTCGCAGATCGACGAGATCCGCCGCACCAGCGAGTACTGCAACCAGATGGAGGTCCACCCGCGCCACCCCTACGCGGGCGACCTGGTCTACACCGCCTTCTCCGGCTCCCACCAGGACGCCATCAAGAAGGGCTTCGACGCCATGGAGGCCGACGCGGCCGCCCGGGGGAAGACCGTCGACGACATCGAGTGGGCCGTGCCGTACCTGCCCATCGACCCCAAGGACGTCGGCCGCTCCTACGAGGCGGTCATCCGGGTCAACTCGCAGTCCGGCAAGGGCGGCATCGCGTACGTCCTGAAGAACGACCACAAGCTGGACCTGCCCCGCCGGATGCAGATCGAGTTCTCCCGGATCATCCAGGCCAAGACCGACGCCGAGGGCGGCGAGGTCACCCCGGCCGCGATCTGGTCCGTCTTCCAGGACGAGTACCTGCCCAACCCGGAGAACGCCTGGGGCCGCGTCCAGCTGCGTTCCGGCCAGTCCACCTCGGACACGGACGGCACCGACACCCTGCGCGTCGAGGCGGTCGTCGACGGCGCGGACACCGTCCTGACCGGCTCCGGCAACGGCCCGATCTCCGCCTTCTTCGACGCCCTGCAGTCGATCGGCGTGGACGCCCGCCTGCTGGACTACCAGGAGCACACCATGAGCGAGGGCGCCTCCGCGCAGGCCGCCTCGTACATCGAGTGCGCCATCGACGGCCGGGTCCTGTGGGGCATCGGCATCGACGCCAACACCACCCGCGCCTCCCTGAAGGCGGTCATCTCGGCGGTCAACCGCGCCGCGCGCTGACCCTCCCGCACCACGGCGCCCCGCCCCTTTTTCTGGGGGGTGGGGCGCTTTTGCGTGTGAGACCCATCACAGTTTGAGTCTTACTTAAGGAAGATCGTACAGGGATGACGGATTAGCGCGTTATCGGATGGGTTGACGGCACATCAAGGTGTGATGAATGGTTCAGACCACTCCCCCCTCGGCCCCCCACGCCTTCCCTCCCCGCACTCCCTGACCTGGAGTTCCGTATGCGTACGACCGCTGCCGCGGCCACCGTCCTCGCGGTGACCGGAGCCGCCCTCGCCTGGGCCCCCGCCGCTTCCGCCACCACGGAGTGCGCCGCCAATCCGCTCGGCACCGCCGGCCTCTACGCGGAGTTCGTCGAGCAGGACTCGGTCCGCCACTCCGACTCCGAGGGCGCGGTCGCGGTCGGCGGCGACGCCACCTTCGGCGACCCGAAGCACCCCTCCGGCTTCTCCGTCGGCTACCAGCTCACCCCCGGCGACCTCGGGAAGCTCCCCGGCGGCCACAGCCTCGTCGTCGGCGGCACCCTCTCCGCCAACCAGGTCGTCATCACCAAGGGCACCGGCATCGCCGGCAAGGTCGTGAACGCCTCCGGCGGCAAGAACTTCGGCGTGGACGGCCCGATCACCGAGGGCGCCTCCCCGGTCGACTTCGGCAAGGAGTTCGCCGGCCTGCGCACCCTCTCCGCCGGCTGGGCGGGCGAGAAGCCCAACGGCACGGTCTCCGCCGCCGGTGACGGCATCTTCCTCACCGGCACCGACAAGCAGCTCAACGTCTTCGCCGTGGCCGCCGCCGACCTCCAGAAGGCCCGCGCCATCACCCTGGACGTGCCGGTCGGCGCCTCCACCCTGGTGAACGTGCTCGGCGCCACGTACGACATGAACGCCCACGCCACCTACGGCGTGTACTACAAGAACCTCTCCGGCGGCCTGCCCGTCGTCGACGACTACAACGTGCCGGACCAGGCCTACCGGACGATCCGCTCCAAGCTGCTGTGGAACTTCCCCCAGGCCACCACGGTCAAGAAGAA
Source organism: Streptomyces termitum (assembly GCF_014650175.1). Taxonomy (GTDB): domain Bacteria; phylum Actinomycetota; class Actinomycetes; order Streptomycetales; family Streptomycetaceae; genus Streptomyces; species Streptomyces termitum. The sequence continues at coordinate 171,996 of NZ_BMUL01000002.1, read as the reverse complement.
CTACACCTCCTGGCCCGGCACGATCCTCGCGCCCCGCGCCACCGTCCACATGGGCGGCCCCGGCGTCGGCCCCGGCCACGTCAACGGCGCCGTCATCGCCAAGAACCTCGTCACCGTGCCCGGCGCCGAGACCCACCAGATGACCTTCGCCGGCTGCCTCCCCAAGGAGACCACCCCCGGCCCGGTCGTCACCCCGGAGACGCCGAAGCCGACCGACACCCCGGTCCCCAGCCACACCCCGACCCCGACCCCGTCGGCCACCTCCTCCGTCCCGGGCACCACCCCGCCCTCGGAGCCCACCCCGGAGGGCTCCGAGAGCCCCTCCACGGCCCCCTCCGGGACGCCGTCGGCCGGTGCCACCCCGGACGCGACCGGGGAGACCCCCGCCCCCTCCGCCACCACCCCGGAGGGTGATCTCGCCACGACGGGTTCGGCCATCGGCCCCGGCGTCATCGCCGCCGCCGTCGCCGCCGTCCTGCTCGGCGGAGGCTTCCTGGCCTTCGCGAAGCGCCGCCGCCGGGCCTGAGACTCCGGTGGCGCGTCTCGGCCATCTCCGGTGCGAAGTACGGACGAGGTGCTGACGCCGCATCATCGATGTGGCTAACATCACGCCCACGCACCGGCAGTGCAGCCGGACCGTCGAGGAGGTGCGCGTGCGTTCAGCCCGGAAACCGCGTGAGGGGAAGCCGACGCTGTGCGGCGTCCGCACCTCCTGGAACACCGTCGGCGACGGCGAGTTCTTCTGCGAGGAGTGCGGCGGGGACCGCAACTACCGGCGGCGCACCGGCCGCCGCCGGTTCGCCGTCCTCGGCGTCCCGCTGCTGTCCCGGGGCAGCACCGGGCCCGTCGTGGAGTGCGCCGCGTGTCACGGCCGCTTCGGCACCGAGGTGCTGGAGCGGCCCACCACCGCCCGCTTCTCCGCGATGCTGCGGGACGCGGTCCACACCGTCGCCCTCGCGGTCCTCGCCGCCGGCGGCACCGCCTCCCGCGAGGTCCTGGACCGGGCCGTGCACGCGGTGCGCTCCGCCGGGTACGCCGACTGCACGGCCGTCCAGCTCGTCGACCTGGTCGAGGCGCTGGAGGCCGACACCGGCCGCTTCATGCCCGAGATCAATCCCGAGGGCGCGCTCCTCGCCATCGAGATCCACGAGGCCCTCGAACCGCTCACCCCGCACCTGGAGGCCGCCGGGCGGGAGGCGATCCTCTTCCAGGCCGCCCGGATCGCCCTGGCCGACGCCGGGTACAGCCCGGCCGAGCAGGAGGTCATCGGCACCGTGGGGACCGCGCTGGGCCTCGCCCCGGAGGACGTCCTGCGGCTCATGGAGTCCGCCCGCACGGTGCGCTGAGCACCACCCGTACGGGGCGGGCACGGAAAAAGGGGGCACCCGCCGGGTGCCCCCTTCCCGCGTACGGGGTCAGTCGATGGCGCCGCTCGCGCGGAGCATCTCCTCGCGCTCGACGAGCTTCACGCGCTCGCGGCCCTGCGACTCGCCCAGCGCCTTCTCGGCGGCGTCCAGCTTGTACCAGCCGTCCCACGTCGTGTAGGTGACGCCCTTGCCCTCCAGGAAGGCGACGACGGCGTCCTCCTCCGGGTGCGACGGGGTGAGGAGCCGGCCGGCGGCGAAGTCGGCCAGCAGGTTGGCGACGGTCTCGTTGGCGTCGCCCTTGGTGTGGCCGATGAGGCCGACGGGGCCGCGGCGGATCCAGCCGGTGACGTAGGTGGAGGCCATGTGCTCCTCGCCCTCCATCACGCGGCCGCCCTCGTCCGGCACGGTGCCGCTGACGGTGTCCCAGGGGAGCTTGGGCAGCTCGTCGGAGAGGTAGCCGACGGCGCGGTAGACGGAGCTGACGTCCCAGTCGGTGGTGCGGCCGGTGCCCGTCACGTTCCCGGTGCCGTCCAGCTCGGTGCGCTCGGTGCGCAGGCCGACGACCCGGCCGTCCTCGCCGAGGATCTCGACGGGCGACTCGAAGAAGTGCAGGAAGAGCTTGTGCGGGCGGTCGCCGACGTCGCGGATCGCCCAGTTCTCCAGGGTCTTGGCGACCATGTCGGTCTGCTTGTTCTTGCGGCGCTCGGCGATCGAGCCCTCGTCGTAGTCGATGTCCTCGGGGTTGACGATGACCTCGATGTTCGGCGAGTGGTCCAGCTCGCGCAGCTCCATGGGGCTGAACTTGGCCTGGGCGGGGCCGCGGCGGCCGAAGACGTGGACCTCGACGGCCTTGTTGGCCTTCAGGCCCTCGTGGACGTTGGCCGGGATCTCGGTCGGCAGCAGCTCCTCGGCGGTCTTGGCGAGGATGCGGGCGACGTCGAGGGCCACGTTGCCGACGCCGAGGACGGCGACCTTCCCGGCGGACAGGTCCCAGGTGCGCGGGACGTCCGGGTGGCCGTCGTACCAGGAGGCGAAGTCGGCGGCGCCGAAGGAGCCGTCCAGCTCGACGCCGGGGATCCTCAGCTCGCGGTCGAACATGGCGCCGGTGGAGAAGACCACCGCGTCGTAGAAGGACCGCAGGTCGTCGAGGTGGACGTCGGTGCCGTAGTTCACATGGCCGAAGAGGCGGACCTGCGGCTTGTCGAGGACCTGGTGCAGGGCGGTGATGATGCCCTTGATGCGGGGGTGGTCGGGGGCGACGCCGTAGCGGATGAGGCCGAAGGGGGCGGGCATCCGCTCGAAGATGTCGATGGACACGCCCGGCTCGGCGGCGGTGTCGGACTTCAGCAGCGCGTCGGCGGCGTAGATGCCGGCGGGGCCGGCGCCGACGATCGCGACCCGGAGGGGGCGGGGCATGTCTGGATTCCCTTCGCATACGGGGTGGCGGCGAGGCCGCCGACACTTAGGCCACCCTAATTATCCCGGAGCGCGAAGAGGTACCCGACCCCGGTCTATGCCCCCATAAGGCGAACTTATGACTTCTCAAAGTGTGGGCTGGGGTCGAGGTGATCGTACGGGGGCGGGGCGGGGTCGCCCGAAGGGGGGCGGAGGGGGCCCGGGGAGCGCGGAGGGGTCAGGAGGACGTCCTGCGGGGCCACAGGCGGCGCCAGAGGGCGGGGCGGGGCTCCGGGGCCCCCAGGAGGCTGGTCGTGACGAGCGCGGCGCCGTCCGGGGCCGGGGTCGCGGGCAGGGCGGCGGTCACCGCCTCCGCGAAGGCCAGCGCGGCGGCCTCGTCCACGCCCGCGACGCGGTAGATCGTCGGCTCGTTCGCGCCCGAGGCGGTGAGCACGATCGCCAGGGAGGGGCCCTCCGCGTGGACGAAGGAGATCGCCTCCAGCGGTATGCGGTGCGCCTTGTCCCTGCGGTCCAGGGTGACCGGGCCGCCCGCGAAGCGAAGAACCGATTCGCCACCGGGCAGGACCAGGGAAGGGGGGGTGGTCATCGTCCGCGTTCCTCCGCCGCCGTCGGTGCGTCCCGGTGCGCCCCCGGGCGACAGGGAGACGCTTCCGCGCCGATGGTAGGGGCACCGGCCCGCCCCGCACCATGCCCGGCCGCCGGACCCGGCCCGTCCGCCCGTTCCGCGCGCCCCCGTGTGCGCCGGGGCGAATAGGGGGCGCGCATCCGGAAAGGCGTCGGGACGGCCGTTCGACAATCCCCCGGATTTACGGGATTTCGCCGGACGAACGCCCGTACCGGCGGCCCCGAATCGAATTATCCGCTCGAACATCCCGACCCGTCGCAGGGCGCGGGACCGGGCCGAACTCCCTTGATGCGTGCCCCGATTCTACGGATCACCGGCCACCCGGGAGTGGGGAAGCGGGAAATGGATTCAGAAAGGCATACGTTGGTGAAGGAAGACATCGGAGAAGAACGGCCACGGGGAAGTCGGAGCGGCGCGGCGCGCGGGACGGAAAAGCGCGGGACCGGCGCGGAGGGATTCCCTCCCGGCCGGTCCGCGGTCCCGGCCCGCCCGCCGCCGCCGCGCCGGCCCGTTCGAGAGCGACACCGCACGGCGGCCCCGGCCGTCGGGGAGGAGGCCGGTCATGGCACTGCAGATCGGGGCGTACGTGGTGGAGATCCGCACCGGGCGGGTCGCCAGGGTCATGGGCTGCGACGGCCCCTACGTCCAGCTCCGCCCGCTCGGCGGCGGCCGCGAGTGGGACGTGGAACCGGAAGCGGTCCGCGAGGCCACCTCGTCGGAGCGGCTCAGCGCCGCCACGGCCCACGCCAACGCCCGCAGCCGCGGCGAGGTCCCCTGAAACCCGGGCTCCCGCGGCCCCCCGCACCCCGCGACCCCCTCCGCCCCTGAGCCCGAGCCCCCCGGGCCCGGCGCCCGCACCCCCTCGCACCCGGCTTCCCGCACCCGGCTTCCCGCACCCGGCTCCGTCCGGGACGGGCCCCGGGGCGTCCGAGGGGTGTCCGAGGGGTGGGGGAGAATGGGCGGCATGAGTTTGTTCCGGGATGACGGCGTCGTGCTGCGGACCCAGAAGCTGGGCGAGGCGGACCGGATCATCACGATCCTCACCCGCGGGCACGGGCGGGTGCGGGCCGTGGCGCGGGGGGTGCGGCGGACGAAGTCCAAGTTCGGGGCGCGGTTGGAGCCGTTCTCCCACGTGGACGTGCAGTTCTTCGCGCGGGGCAGCGAACTGGTGGGCCGCGGGCTGCCGCTGTGCACACAGAGCGAGACCATCGCCGCGTACGGCGGCGGCATCGTCACCGACTACGCCCGCTACACCGCCGGCACCGCCATGCTGGAGACGGCGGAGCGGTTCACCGAGCACGAGGGCGAGCCGGCCGTGCAGCAGTACCTGCTGCTCGTCGGCGGGCTGCGGACGCTCGCCCGCGCCGAGCACGCCCCGCACCTGATCCTCGACGCCTTCCTGCTGCGCTCGCTCGCCGTGAACGGCTACGCCCCCTCCTTCGACAACTGCGCCAAGTGCGGACTCGACGGGCCCAACCGGTTCTTCTCGGTCGCGGCGGGCGGAGTGGTCTGCGGCGACTGCCGGGTGCCCGGAAGCGTCGTACCCTCGGCGGAGGCCATCGGCCTGCTCGGCGCGCTGCTCACCGGCGACTGGGCGACTGCGGACGCGTGCGAGCCGCGTCACGTCAGGGAGGGCAGCGGGCTCGTGTCCGCCTATCTGCACTGGCACCTGGAGCGCGGCCTGCGCTCCCTGCGTTACGTAGAGAACAGCTAGGAGACACCAGCCATGGCCATCGCACGACTGCTCGGACGCCAGCGCCGGGAGTACGCGACCCCCGAGCCGCACCCGTCCGGCGCCCGCCCGCCGAGGCTCCAGCCGGAGCTGGTCCCGGAGCACGTCGCGATCGTCATGGACGGCAACGGCCGCTGGGCCAAGGAGCGGGGCCTGCCGCGCACCGAGGGCCACAAGGTCGGCGCCGAGCAGGTGCTCGACGTCCTCCAGGGCGCGATCGAGATGGGCGTCGGCTCGATCTCGCTGTACGCCTTCTCCACGGAGAACTGGAAGCGCTCGCCCGAAGAGGTCCGCTTCCTGATGAACTTCAACCGCGACTTCATCCGCAAGTCCCGCGACCAGCTCGACTCGCTCGGCGTCCGGGTCCGCTGGGTGGGCCGGATGCCGAAGCTGTGGAAGTCGGTGGCGAAGGAGCTCCAGGTCGCCCAGGAGCAGACCAAGGACAACACGAAGCTGACGCTGTACTTCTGCATGAACTACGGCGGCCGCGCGGAGCTGACGGACGCCGCGCAGGCGCTGGCGGAGGACGTGAGGGCGGGCCGGCTCGACCCGGCGAAGATCACCGAGAAGACCATCCAGAAGTACCTCTACTACCCGGACATGCCGGACGTGGACCTCTTCCTGCGGCCCAGCGGCGAGCAGCGCACCTCGAACTACCTGATCTGGCAGAGCGCGTACGCCGAGATGGTCTTCCAGGACGTGCTGTGGCCCGACTTCGACCGCCGCGACCTGTGGCGGGCCTGCGTCGAGTACGCCCAGCGCGACCGCCGCTTCGGCGGGGTCGACCCGGCGGACCTCGCGGTCCTCGACAAGGGCTGACCCGGGGGCGGGGGAGTGACGGTGGAACTGGTCTACACGCCGACGCGCGAGGACATCGCCGACGCGGTGCGGGTGCAGCTGCGGCACGGCACCTTCCGGGTGCTGCGGCGGGTGCTGCCGGCCGCCTCCGCACTGGCGGCCCTGGCCGTCGTGCTGCTGCTGACCTCGCCCGGCCGGCCGGACGTCGGCGGCGCGGTCCTGATGGGCGGGCTCGGCCTGCTCACCCTGGTCCTCCTGCCGGTCGCGGCCCGGATCACCGTCCGGCAGGTGTACGCGATGGTCGAGCGGCAGGGCGAGCACCGGGCCGAGGTCGGCGAGGAGGAGGTCCGCTGGACGACCGGGGTCAGCGAGGTGACGGCCCGCTGGCGGCTGACGCCGCGGTACGTCGAGACCCCGACGCAGTTCGTGCTGCTCTCCGGCGACAAGGGCCGGGTCGGCTTCGCGGCGCTCCCCAAGAGGGGCCTCGCCGACCCCGCCGACGTCGACCGGCTCCGCACCCTGCTGGACCGCAACATCACCCGTATGTGAGGCGCGCGCGAACACGGCGGGGCCCGTACCGGATCTCCTCCGGTACGGGCCCCACGTGTGTCAGGTCACGGCTCGGGCGGGACGCTCAGCGGCTCGCGCACTCCGCGCAGGTGCCGAAGATCTCGACGGTGTGCGCCACGTTGACGAAGCCGTGCTCGGCGGCGACCGCCTCGGCCCACTGCTCCACCATCGGTCCCTCCACCTCGACGGCCTTGCCGCAGGCGCGGCAGACCAGGTGGTGGTGGTGGTCGCCGGACGAGCAGCGGCGGTAGACCGTCTCGCCGTCGCTGGTGCGCAGCGCGTCGACCTCGCCCGCGTCCGCCAGTGACTGGAGGGTGCGGTAGACGGTGGTCAGGCCGACGGAGTCGCCGCGGTGCTTGAGCATGTCGTGCAGCTCCTGCGCGCTGCGGAACTCGTCCACCTCGCTCAGCGCGGCCGACACGGCGGCGCGCTGTCGGGTGGATCGGCCGCGTACGGGGGGTCCTGCCGTCGCCACGGGGGCCTCCTTGATGTATCCGTTGCCCCCGCCATTCTGCCAGTCCCCCCTGTGCGCCGGTCAGACCTTGACGTCGTCGGCGGGCTTCCGGCCCGCCGGGACCACGGGCGAGCAGCCGTCCAGGGCCGCGGCCTCGGCGGCCCGCGCCCGGCGCCGGGCGAGCGGGGCGGCCAGCAGCGCCATGAGGAGGAAGACGCCGATCGCGTACAGGACGATCGTCGCGCCGGGCGGGACGTCCTGGTAGTACGAGGTGACCGTGCCGGCCAGGGTGACGGTGATGCCCGTCGCGACGGCGAGCACGAAGGTGGCCCGGAAGGACTTCGTCAGCTGCTGGGCGGCGGCGACCGGCACCACCATCAGCGCGCTCACCAGGAGCAGGCCGACGACCCGCATGGCGACGGTGACGGTGACGGCGGCGGTGACCGCGATGAGCAGGTTGAGCAGCCGCACCGGCAGGCCGGTGACCCGGGCGAACTCCTCGTCCTGGCTGACGGCGAAGAACTGCCGCCGCAGGCCGACGGTGACCAGGACGACGAAGGCGGCCAGCAGGCTGATCGCGGTGACGTCCGCGGGGGAGACCGTGGAGAGCGAGCCGAAGAGGTACGTGCTCAGGTTGGCGTTGGAGCCGCTCGGCGCGAGGTTGATGAGCAGCACGCCGCCGGCCATGCCGCCGTAGAAGAGGAGCGCGAGGGCGATGTCGCCGCGGGTCCTGCCGTAGGCCCTGATCAGCTCCATCGCCACCGATCCTGCGACGGCGACGAGGGTCGCCATCCAGACCGGGCTGGCGTTGAGCAGGAAGCCGAGGCCGACGCCGGTCATCGCCACGTGGCCGATGCCGTCGCCCATCAGGGCCTGGCGGCGCTGGACGAGGTAGATGCCGACGGCGGGCGCGGTGACGCCGACGAGGACGGCGGCGAGCAGGGCCCGCTGCATGAAGGCGTACTGGAGGAATTCCATGGTCAGCTCAGCAGTCCCGTACGGAGCGGCTCGCCGGCCGCGTGCGGATGGACGTGGTCGTGGCCGGGCAGCGAGTGCTGGCCGACGGCCTCGGGCGGCGGGCCGTCGTGGACGACGCAGCCGTCGCGCAGGACGATCGCGCGGTCGATCAGCGGCTCCAGCGGGCCGAGTTCGTGCAGGACGAGGAGGACGGAGGTGCCGGCGGCGACCTGTTCGCGCAGGGTCGCGGCGAGGATCTCCTGGCTGGCGAGGTCCACGCCGGCCATCGGCTCGTCCATGATGAGGAGTTCGGGTTCGGAGGCGAGCGCGCGGGCGATGAGGACCCGCTGGTGCTGGCCGCCGGAGAGGGCGGAGACGGCGTCCCCGGCCCGGTCGGCGAGGCCGACGAGGGCGATGGCCCGGTCGACGGCGGCCCGGTCGGCCCCGGTCGTCCAGCCGAACCGGCGGCGGGAGAGCCGGCCGGAGGCGACGACCTCGCGGACGGTGGCGGGGACCCCGGAGGCGGCGGTGGTGCGCTGCGGCACGTAGCCGACGCGGGCCCAGTCGCGGAACCGCTTCCGCTCGGTGCCGAAGAGTTCGACGGTGCCGCCGGTCAGCGGCACCTGGCCGATGAGCGAGCGGACGGCGGTGGACTTGCCGGAGCCGTTGGCGCCGAGCAGGGCGACGACCTCGCCCCGGTGGACGGTCAGATCGACGCCGCGCAGGACGGGGCGGGCGCCGAGGGCGGCGGTGGCGCCCCGGACGGAGATGACGGGTTCGCCGTTCACGACGGCCTCCTGGGGTGCGGTGGTCACTTGGCGCCGAGGGCCTTCTGCAGGGCGGCCAGGTTGGCCCGCATGACGGCGAGGTAGTCGGAGCCCTTCGACTGGTCGGTGATGCCCTCCAGCGGGTCGAGCACGTCGGTCTTCAGACCGGTGTCGCGGGCGAGGGTCTTCGCGGTCTTGTCGCTGGCGAGGGTCTCGAAGAAGACGGTGGTGACCTTGTCGGCCTTCGCGATGTCCTGGAGCTGCTTGACGCGGGCGGGGCTCGGCTCGGACTCGGGGTCGACGCCGGTGATGCCCTCCTGCTCCAGGTGGTAGCGCTGGGCGAGGTGGCCGAAGGCGGAGTGGGTGGTGATGAAGGTGCGGGTCGCGGTGTTCTTCAGGCCGGTCGCGAAGGCGGTGTCCAGGTCGCCGAGCTTCTTCACCAGGGCGGCGGTGTTCTTGTCGTAGTCGGCGGCGTGCGCCGGGTCGGCCTTGCCGAGGGCGGCGCCGACGCCCCGGGCGATCTCGGCGTACTTCACCGGGTCGAGCCAGACGTGCGGGTCGAGGCCCTCGGAGGTGCCGTGGTCGTGGCCGTCGTGGGAGTCGCCCGCGGGCTCCTCGGCGTGCTCGTCCGCGTGCTCCCCGCCCTCGGCGGCGTGGTCGTGCTCCTCGGCGGCGGGGGAGTCGAGGCTGGTGAGGGTCGCGGCGTCGACGGTGTGCCGCACGCCGGCCTGGGCGACGGCGTCGTCGACGGCGGGCTGGAGGCCCTTGAGGTAGAGGAGGACGTCGGCCTCGCCGAGCTCGCCGATCTGCCGGGGCTTGAGCTCCAGGTCGTGGGGTTCGACGCCGGGGGCGGTCAGGGTGCGGACGGCCACGTGGCCGCCGCCTATCTCCTCGGCGAGGTACTGCATGGGGTAGAACGACGCGACGACGTCCAGCCGGCCGCCCTTCCCCTCGGCCGCGTCCGATGGGCTCGTGCCGCAGGCGGAGAGGGTGAGGAGACCGAGGGAGACGGCTCCGGCGGTGAGGGTCACGGCTATCGGACGGCGTGCGTTCATGACACTCATTTTCAACAAAACTGGAAACGGTTGTCAATTGCCTTCGGGTGGCCGGAGGTGTGGTCCGGGCCACCCCGGGCCGGTGGGGATACCGATTTGATACCGGCCCCAGGGGCGCCGGTAACCTGAGGCATTCGCCCACCCGTCTCCTGACCACCACCCCCCACAGAGGCGCTTCGCGCCGCAGTTCCCGTCCTTTCCGTCGTCGTAATGAAGAGAGCACCGTGGCCGCCGACAAGATCGACACCATCGTCAGCCTGAGCAAGCGCCGTGGCTTCGTTTTCCCCTGTAGCGAGATCTACGGCGGCCAGCGCGCCGCCTGGGACTACGGGCACCTGGGCGTCGAGCTCAAGGAGAACATCAAGCGCCAGTGGTGGCGTTACATGGTCACCTCGCGCGAGGACGTCGTCGGCATCGACTCGTCGGTCATCCTGGCGACCGAGGTCTGGGAGGCGTCCGGTCACGTCGCCACCTTCACCGACCCGCTGACCGAGTGCACCTCCTGCCACAAGCGCTTCCGCGCCGACCACCTGGAGGAGGCGTACGAGGAGAAGCACGGCCGCCTCCCCGAGAACGGCCTCGCCGACCTCAACTGCCCCAACTGCGGCAACAAGGGCACCTTCACCGAGCCCAAGAACTTCTCCGGCCTGCTCGCCACCCACCTCGGCCCGACCCAGGACAGCGGCTCCGTCGCCTACCTGCGCCCCGAGACCGCCCAGGGCATCTTCACCAACTTCTCCCAGGTGCAGACCACCGCGCGCAAGAAGCCCCCGTTCGGCATCGCGCAGATGGGCAAGTCCTTCCGGAACGAGATCACTCCGGGCAACTTCATCTTCCGGACCCGCGAGTTCGAGCAGATGGAGATGGAGTTCTTCGTCAAGCCGGGCGAGGACGAGGAGTGGCAGGAGTACTGGATGCAGCAGCGCTGGAACTGGTACACCAACCTCGGCCTGCGCGAGGAGAACATGCGCTGGTTCGAGCACCCGCAGGAGAAGCTCTCCCACTACTCGAAGCGCACCGCCGACATCGAGTACCGCTTCTCCTTCGGCGGCAGCGAGTGGGGCGAGCTGGAGGGCGTCGCCAACCGCACCGACTACGACCTGAACGCCCACTCCCAGGCGTCCGGCGCCAACCTGACGTACCTGGACCAGGAGTCCGGCGAGCGCTACACGCCGTACGTCATCGAGCCCGCCGCCGGTGTCGGCCGCACCATGCTCGCCTTCCTCCTCGACGCCTACACCGAGGACGAGGCCCCCAACGCCAAGGGCGTCATGGAGAAGCGCGTCGTGCTGCGCCTCGACCACCGCCTGGCCCCGGTCAAGGCCGCGGTCCTGCCGCTCTCCCGCAACCCGCAGCTCTCCCCGAAGGCCAAGGGCCTCGCGGCCGACCTGCGGCAGAACTGGAACATCGACTTCGACGACGCCGGCGCCATCGGCCGCCGCTACCGCCGTCAGGACGAGATCGGCACCCCGTACTGCATCACCGTCGACTTCGACACCCTCGACGACAACGCGGTGACCGTGCGCGAGCGCGACACCATGAAGCAGGAGCGGGTCTCCCTGGACCAGATCCAGGGCTACCTGGCCACCCGCCTCATCGGCTGCTGAACCGCCGCACCGCCCACGGGAGAGCCCCCGGTCCGAGACGCACTCGGACCGGGGGCTCTCCCCTTTTTCTGTGTACGGGTACGGGTACGGGGCTCAGGCCGCGGCCGCCGCCTCCGCCTCCGCCTCGGCGGCCCGGCGCCGGCCCTCGGCCGCCCGCCGCCTGCCGAACCAGGCCGTCCAGACGCCGAGCGCCCCCAGCACCCCGTAGATCATCACCGGGCTGACCACCACCATGGTGTCGGTCGGCAGGACGTACGCCAGCGCGATCCGCGTCAGCGCCTCCGCCAGGTACGCCACGCCCCACACCAGCGTCATCGTGCGCATGGTGGAGCGGAAGCCCTCGTACTGCCACATGCCGTTCCACCAGGCCGTGGACTCCGGGGTGCCGTCCGTGGCGAACTTCCGGCCGAAGTAGAACATCAGCGGGCGCGAGGCGAGCAGGGTGGCCAGGCAGAGCAGCCCGAACAGGCCGGTCACGCCGGAGTCCTTGACCAGCAGCGCGCGGGCGGTGTGCGCGCCGATCAGCGAGACCAGCGCGGTGATCACCAGGAAGACCAGGGTGACGACGGCGAACTCGTCGACCTTGCGCCGCCACGCCATCATGATCGCGCTGTCGAGCACCGGCCAGGCGCTGCCGGCCAGCAGCGCGGCGAACTCGGACCAGCCCCGGTCCCCGGTCAGGACGTCGTAGGTGACGATCGGCGCCACCACGTTGAGGCCGATGGTCAGGATCCAGCCGAGCGCGGCGGCCTTCCCCGAGCGGGCCGGCGGTCCGGCCTGCCGGTCGGTTGCGGACATGGTTCCCCCTGGAAGCGTGCGGATGTGCGGTACGGCACGCTAGCCAGACCGGGGGAGGTTTCCGGACAGGGAAGGGAAAAGTCCGGGCCAAATGATCACCAAAGCGCCCGGCGGGCGCGGGGGTTCAGGCCCGCAGGCCGCGCGTCACGAGGGAGACGACGGCGCGGAAGTCGTCCTCGATGCCGGGGGCGGCCCAGTCGGCCGCGTGCGCCGGGTCGTGGAAGCGGTCCGTGGCGTCGAAGACCGCCCGCGCGGTCGCGGTGACCCCGTGGTCCCCGGCGGCGAAGACGCCGTCCCGGACGCCGTCCGCGAGGACGGCGGCGATCTGCGCCACCAGGTGCTCCACGTGCCGGTCGACCACCGCGCTGTTCTCGCCGATGAGGACCTGGAAGGTGGCCATCAGCTCCGGATCGCCGCCCGCCTTCTGCCGCTTGAGCGCGAAGAGGTGCTCCAGCCAGCCGGTCAGTCGCTCGGCGGCGGGGCCGGGGCCCTCGGCGTACGGGCGCAGCTCCGTCACGTTCCGCTCCAGCCACCGCTCCGTGACCGCCTCGCGCAGGGCCGCCTTGGTGCGGAAGTGGCGGTAGACGCTGCCGTGGCTCACCCCGAGGGCGCGGGCCACGTCCACGACCGTCGCCTTCGCGGGGCCGTACCGCCGCAGCACCTCCTCGGTGGCTTCGAGGATGCGCTCGGCGGTGAGGGTTTCGGTGGCGGCCATGGAAGGACAGTACCCGTCAGTGCTCGCTGTCCAGGTGGGCCATCTGCGCGGCGGGGTAGCGGTCGCCGGCCACCGCTCCGGCCGGGACGGCCTCCTCGATCGCGGCCAGGTCGGCGGCGTCGAGCACGACGTCCAGGGCGCCGAGGGCCTCGGTGAGCCGGGTCCGGGTGCGGGCGCCGACCAGCGGCACGATGTCCTCGCCCCGGGAGAGGACCCAGGCGATGGCGGTCTGCGCGACCGAGACGCCCTTGGCCTCCGCGACCGCCCGCAGCCGGTCCACCAGGTCGAGGTTCCGCTCCAGGTTGGCGCCCTGGAAGCGGGGGCTCATGCCGCGGAAGTCACCGGCGGCCAGCTCGCGGTCCCGGGTGAAGTGGCCGCTGATCAGGCCGCGGGAGAGGACGCCGTACGCGGTGACGCCGATGCCCAGCTCGCGGGCGGTCGGCAGGATCTTCTCCTCGATGCCCCGGGAGACCAGCGAGTACTCGATCTGGAGGTCGGTGATCGGGGCGACGGCGGCGGCCCGGCGCAGGGTGTCCGCGCCGACCTCGGAGAGGCCGATGTGCCGGACGTGCCCGGCCTCGACCAGCTCGGCGATGGCGCCGACGGTCTCCTCGATCGGCACGTCGGGGTCGACGCGGGCGATCCGGTAGACGTCGATGTGGCCGGTGCCCAGGCGCTGGAGGGAGTACGCGGCGAAGTTCTTCACCGCCGCCGGGCGGCCGTCGTAGCCGGTGAAGCCGCCCTCGACGGTCCGCAGCGCGCCGAACTTCACGCTGACGAGGGCCCGCTCGCGCAGGGCGGCGGGGGCGGTGCGCAGGGCCTCGTTGATCAGCAGCTCGTTGTGGCCCATGCCGTAGAAGTCGCCGGTGTCGAGCAGGGTGACGCCGGCGTCCAGGGCGGCGTGGAGGGTGGCGATCGACTCGGTCCGGTCGGCCTCGCCGTAGAGCGCGGACATGCCCATGCAGCCGAGGCCGAGGGCGGAGACGGCGGGGCCGGTGGTGCCGAGGGAGCGGGTGGGGAGCATGAGGGACTCCTGGGGGAGGGGTACGGGAAGGATGCTCCTCAAGAATGACATGACCGATGACAGATTTCAATATTTGTCATTCCGTGGCGCGGTGAGGTGCGTGGTGGGGGGCGCGGCAGGTACGCGGTGGGGCGCGCGGCGGCGGGGAAAACCGGGTGCGGGCCGTCCGGTCGGCCCGCTACCGTGCGGGGTATGTTCGCTCACCTCCCGATCTACGAGTGAGAGCGTCGCGGCCCCGGCCGGACGACGACCACCGCACACCTCACCGAAGGGGAGAACCCCGTGGCCAAGAGCCGTAACAACCTTCTCGGCGTCGGCGGGCAGCGCCGCAAGCTGTCCCGCGCCGAACGGAACGGCGCAGGACCCGAAGGCGCCGCCGACCGCCGCTCCGCCGAGGAGCACAAGCAGGAGCTGCTGCGGAAGATGCGCGAGCGCACCCAGGACGCCGCCGAATAGCACCCCGCACCCCGAGGGGCCCGGACCGCCACGCGGTCCGGGCCCCTCTCCGTCCACCGCCCCGTGCCGTCGAGCAGTGAAGGGGCCGGGCGGGCGGCGGCACCGCGTGCCACGCCCCGGATCAGGCCGGGGCCTCCTCGATCTCCAGCCGGCGGGCCGTCCGCCGCGCCGTGCCCCGGGCCCAGCCGCCCGTGGTCAGCGCCCCGACCAGCAGGACCACGAGGCCGCAGCCGGTCACCACCCAGTAGCCGGGCCGGGCCGCCGCCGTGAAGTCCGCCGCGGCCGGGTCCGGGCCCGCGCCCGCCGCGAGGACCGTCCCGATCACCGCGACGCCGAGCGTCTGCCCGATCTGCCGGCTGGTCGAGGCGACCGCCGCCGCCACCCCGGCCTGGGCGCGGGGCATCCCGGAGACGGCCGTGTCGGTGATCGGCGCGTTCACCAGGCCGAAGCCGATGCCGAAGACGACGTACCCGGTGAGGAGGAGGACGTCGTCGGTCTCCGCCTCGAAGGCGGCGAAGAGGAGGGCGCCCGCCGCCATCGCCGTCCCGGCGAGCAGCAGCGGCAGCCGGGGGCCGCGCGATCCCGTCAGCCGGCCCGACAGGGGCGCGCAGACGAAGGTCATGCCGGCCATCGGGAGCATGAAGAGGCCGGCGCGCAGGGCGTCCAGACCGCGCACGTCCTGGAGGTAGAGGGTGTTCAGGAAGAGGAAGCCGCCGAGCGCGGCGAAGGCCGAGACCGCGATCACGGTGGCCCCTGAGAAGGGCGCGCTGCGGAAGAACCGCAGGTCGATCAGGGGTTCGCGGCGGCGGGGCTCGTAGCGCAGCAGTCCGGCGAGGGCGAGGACGGCGATCCCGGCGAAGAGCGGGTCCGTCTCGATGATCGCGTACGTGAGCGAGCCCAGCAGCAGCGCCACCAGGACCTGCCCGACCGGGTCGGGGCGGCGGGGCCGGGGCGCGCGGGACTCGGGGACGTACCGCAGGGTGAGGAGGAGGGCGGCCAGGGCCACCGGCAGGTTGACCCAGAAGATCGCCCGCCAGCCGACCGACTCCACGAGCGCCCCGCCCACCAGCGGCCCGGCGGCGAGGGAGACGCCGACGACGGCGCCCCAGACGCCGATGGCACGCGCGCGTGCGGCGGGTTTTGTGAAGGTGTTGGTGATGATGGACATGGCGACCGGGTTGAGCATCGAGCCGCCGACGGCCTGCACCGCGCGGAAGGCGACCAGCGCCTCCAGGCTGGGCGCCAGCGAGCAGAGCAGCGAGCCGAGGGCGAAGACGACCAGACCGGTGGTGAAGACCCTGCGGCGGCCGATCCGGTCGGCGGTGGAGCCGGCGAGCATCAGCAGCGAGGCGAGGACCAGGGTGTAGGCGTCGATCGTCCACTGCATCCCGGAGACGGTGGCGTCGAACTCGCGGCGCATGGAGGGCAGCGCGACGTTCAGGGCGGTGTTGTCGAGGCTGACGATGAGCAGGCTCATGCAGCAGACGGCGAGGACGGTGAGCCGGCGCCTCCGGGTGAGCTCGGGCATGGGCCGATCGTACGGCTGCCTAACGATTCCCGCGGGTGCGGGACAATGGGGCCATGACCGCGTTCTCCCCCCTCTCCATCGGCCCGCACACGGTGCGGCCCCCGGTGGTGCTCGCGCCCATGGCCGGCATCACCAACGCCCCCTTCCGGACCCTCTGCCGCGAGTTCAGCGGCGGCAAGGGCCTCTTCGTGAGCGAGATGATCACGACGCGGGCGCTGGTCGAGCGCAACGAGAAGACGATGCAGCTCATCCGGTTCGACGCGAGCGAGACGCCCCGGTCGATCCAGCTGTACGGGGTGGACCCGGTCACCGTCGGCAAGGCGGTGCGGATGATCGTCGACGAGGACCTCGCGGACCACGTCGACCTGAACTTCGGCTGCCCGGTCCCCAAGGTGACCCGGAAGGGCGGCGGCTCCGCGCTGCCGTACAAGCGGCCGCTGCTGCGGGCGATCCTGCACGAGGCGGTGGCCAACGCGGGCGACCTGCCGGTCACCATGAAGATGCGCAAGGGCATCGACGACGACCACATCACCTACCTCGACGCCGGGCGGATCGCGGTCGAGGAGGGCGTGACGGCGATCGCCCTGCACGGGCGGACGGCGGCGCAGCACTACGGCGGCACGGCCGACTGGGACGCCATCGCGCGGCTCAAGGAGCACGTGCCGGAGATCCCGGTGCTCGGCAACGGCGACATCTGGTCGGCGGACGACGCGGCGCGGATGATGCGCGAGACCGGCTGCGACGGCGTGGTCGTGGGGCGCGGCTGCCTGGGCCGGCCGTGGCTCTTCGCGGATCTGGTGGCGGGTCTGGAGGGGACCGGGGGGTACCGGACGCCGGGGCTGCGGGAGGTCGCCGACGTGATGGTGCGGCACGCGACGCTGCTGGGGGAGTGGCTGGGCGACGAGCGGCGCGGTGTCGTCGACTTCCGCAAGCACGTGGCCTGGTACCTGAAGGGGTTCTCGGTCGGCTCGGAGATGCGCAAGCGGCTGGCGGTCACCTCGTCCCTGGAGGCGCTGCGCGCTCAGTTGAGCGAGCTGGACCTGGACCAGCCGTGGCCGGAGGGTGCGGACGGTCCCCGGGGCCGTACGTCCGGAAACAACCGGGTTGTCCTGCCGGACGGGTGGCTGAAGGACCCCTACGACTGCGCCGGGGTGAGCGAGGACGCCGAACTGGACACGTCCGGAGGCTGAGATGTCGGGCCCTCCGGAGGAGTGATCCTCGCCACCCCTGAGGGGGGTGGTGCTCAGATGAGCAGGTTATGGGAGGGTGTACCGCTTGAAGGGTGGCACGGGGTGCCACCCTTTTTGCGTTCAAGAGTTGAACGCAAATGTGGCGAAGGGGTGCTCATCTGAGCGGATAGTCCCTGGATTGGGTCAAGCGGCCTTCGGGCCGTGAAAACGGAAGCTTCGCCTCGGTAACTTTCGAAGTGGGGGCGGACGGGTGGTTAAGCCCACGTGACCGGTAGGCGTACCTCCCCAGAAGCCTTCGATCTGGGTATGTTCCTCGCCGTCAGGGCAGCCAACCGAGTCGTCGAGGAGTCGGGACCCGTGTCGGAAAACAATGATCAGAAGTTCGTGTACGACTTCACCGAGGGCAACAGGGACCTGAAAGACCTGCTCGGTGGCAAGGGGGCCAACCTCGCCGAGATGACCAATCTCGGCCTGCCGGTCCCTCCGGGCTTCACGATCACCACCGAGGCGTGCAAGGTCTACCTCGACAGCGGTGCGGAGCCGGTCGCCCTGCGCGACGAGGTCTCCGCCCACCTCGACGCCCTTGAGGCGACGATGGGCAAGAAGCTCGGCCAGGCCGACGACCCGCTGCTGGTCTCCGTCCGCTCCGGTGCCAAGTTCTCCATGCCGGGCATGATGGACACCGTCCTCAACATCGGCCTCTCCGACCTCTCCGTCGAGGGCCTCGCCAAGCAGGCCGGCAACGAGCGCTTCGCCTGGGACTCGTACCGCCGCCTCATCCAGATGTTCGGCAAGACCGTGCTCGGCGTCGACGGCGAGCACTTCGAGGACGCCCTCGACGAGGCCAAGGCCGCCAAGAAGGCCGCCAGCGACACCGACCTGGACGCCGCCGACCTCAAGGAGCTCGTCCAGCGGTTCAAGGGGATCGTGAAGGCCGACACCGGCCGCGACTTCCCGCAGGACCCGCGCGAGCAGATGGACCTGGCCATCAAGGCCGTCTTCGACTCCTGGAACGGCGACCGCGCCAAGCTGTACCGCCGCCAGGAGCGCATCCCGCACGACCTCGGCACCGCCGTCAACGTCTGCTCCATGGTCTTCGGCAACCTCGGCCCGGACTCCGGCACCGGCGTCGCCTTCACCCGCGACCCCGCCTCCGGCCACCAGGGCGTCTACGGCGACTACCTCCAGAACGCGCAGGGCGAGGACGTCGTCGCCGGCATCCGCAACACGGTGCCGCTGGCCGACCTGGAGTCGATCGACAAGGCGTCGTACGACCAGCTCATGCAGATCATGGAGACGCTGGAGACCCACTACAAGGATCTCTGCGACATCGAGTTCACCATCGAGCGCGGCCAGCTCTGGATGCTCCAGACCCGCGTCGGCAAGCGCACCGCCGGTGCCGCCTTCCGCATCGCCACCCAGCTCGTGGACCAGGGCCTCATCGACGAGGCCGAGGCGCTCCAGCGCGTCACCGGCGCCCAGCTCGCCCAGCTGATGTTCCCCAAGTTCGACGACGAGGCCAAGGTCGAGCAGATCGGGCGCGGCATCGCCGCCTCCCCGGGCGCCGCCGTCGGCAAGGCCGTCTTCGACTCGTACACCGCCGTCAAGTGGTCCCGCTCCGGCGAGAAGGTCATCCTGATCCGCCGCGAGACCAACCCCGACGACCTGGACGGCATGATCGCCGCCGAGGGCATCCTCACCTCGCGCGGCGGCAAGACCTCGCACGCCGCCGTCGTCGCCCGCGGCATGGGCAAGACCTGTGTCTGCGGCGCCGAGGAGCTGGAGGTCGACACCAAGCGCCGCCGCATGACCACCGCCTCCGGCGCGGTCATCGAGGAGGGCGACGTCGTCTCCATCGACGGCTCCACCGGCAAGGTCTACCTCGGCGAGGTACCCGTCGTGCCGTCCCCGGTCGTCGAGTACTTCGAGGGCCGCATGCACGCCGGCGCCGACGACGCCGACGAGCTGGTCCAGGCCGTCCACCGGATCATGGCCTACGCCGACCGCGTCCGCCGCCTGCGGGTCCGCGCCAACGCCGACAACGCCGAGGACGCGCTGCGCGCCCGCCGCTTCGGCGCCCAGGGCATCGGCCTGTGCCGCACCGAGCACATGTTCCTCGGCGAGCGCCGCCAGCACGTCGAGCGGCTCATCCTCGCGGACACCGAGGAGGAGCGCGAGGAGGCCCTCACCACCCTCCTGCCGCTCCAGCAGACCGACTTCGTCGAGCTCTTCGAGGCGATGGACGGCCTCCCGGTCACCGTCCGCCTGCTCGACCCGCCGCTCCACGAGTTCCTGCCCGACATCACCGAGCTGTCGGTCCGGGTCGCCCTCGCCGAGTCCCGCAAGGAGCCGCACGAGAACGACCTGCGCCTCCTCCAGGCCGTGCACCGGCTGCACGAGCAGAACCCGATGCTGGGTCTGCGCGGCGTCCGCCTCGGCCTGGTCATCCCCGGTCTGTTCACCATGCAGGTCCGCGCCATCGCCGAGGCCGCCGCCCAGCGGATCGACGCCAAGGGCGACCCGCGCGTCGAGATCATGATCCCGCTCGTCGGCACCGTCCAGGAGCTGGAGATCGTCCGCGAGGACGCCGAGCGCGTCATCGCCGAGGTCCAGGCCGCCACCGGCGTCGAGCTGAAGCTCGCGCTCGGCACCATGATCGAGCTGCCCCGCGCCGCCGTCACGGCCGGCCAGATCGCCGAGGCCGCCGAGTTCTTCTCCTTCGGCACCAACGACCTCACCCAGACGGTCTGGGGCTTCTCCCGCGACGACGTGGAGGCCAGCTTCTTCACCGCCTACCTGGAGAAGGGCATCTTCGGCGTCAGCCCCTTCGAGACCATCGACAAGGACGGCGTCGGCGCCCTGGTCCGCAGCGCGGTCCAGGCCGGCCGGGCCACCCGCCCCGACATCAAGCTCGGCGTCTGCGGCGAGCACGGCGGCGACCCGGAGTCGGTGCACTTCTTCCACGAGGTCGGCCTCGACTACGTCTCCTGCTCGCCCTTCCGGATCCCGGTGGCGCGCCTGGAGGCGGGCCGCGCGGCGGCCGGGTCGCAGGGCAGCGACAGCCGCTGAGCCGAGGGGGCCCGCGGGCCCCGAGAACCCCCGGAGCCGCCGCCGGCCATCCCCTCCCACCCTCACCGGCGGGCGGCGGCACCGGATCCGAGAGAGACGGGACGGACACCCTGTGCGGGGGTGTCCGTCCCGTCGTTCGCCCGCCGGATCCGGCGGGGCGGGCCGCCGGACCGGCCGGGACGGGACGCCGGACCCGGCGGGGTGCGGCACGAGTTCACGCACGATTACTGTCGATGTGAATTATTGGCAATTGAACATTTGCGTTTCCGGTCCTTTCGGGTACGGCCCCCGGATCCCCACCCGGGGGCCGTGCCCTTTTCACTGTGCCGGGCAGGTGAGCCGCAACCTCGCCGACCGCCGCCGGACGCGCAAAGCCCCCCACGGTCTTCGCGGCGTCACCATCGGTCCTGAAGGTTTCCTGCCCGACCCGCACAGCATTTCCGTTGGCGGGTGTTCGCCGCGATGCTTTTCAACTGTGGCTGAAACCCCCTGGTAACGTGCAGTGATGGTGTGCATACTCGATCGTGGGGTGGTTGCGGTTGCACAGGTGGGGACTTCATGCTTCGTATTCATTTCACCGCGGACGATCTGGCGGGGGTGCGGATCGCCGCCCGTCCTGACGTCCTCTGGGAAACGATTCTCAGCTTTCACCGTTTAAGGGACCGGCGCGGGCCGGTGGTCTTCGGCGGATGGCGCACGGAAACGCGCGCGCGGCTCGGCGGGGAGGCCCGGCTGCTCGCCGCGCTCGTCCCCAGCCGGGGCTATTTCCCCGACTTCCTGACCCCGGCGGAGGGCCTGCAGGGCCTCGACGACGGCCTCCAGGCGCTCCGGGCGACCCCGGCCGGCCGGCTCCGCTCGGAGCTCTCCCTGCTCGCCGCCGACCGGACCGGCGGCCGGACCGTGCCGCACTCGCTGCGGGCCCTCGCCGACGGCGGGAGCGAGCCCTTCGACCGGCTCCTCGGCGCGCTGCGCGGCTACCACCGGGCGGCGGTGGAGCCGTACTGGCCGCACATCAGGGCCCGGGTGGAGGCCGACCGGGCCCGCCGGGGCCGGGCCCTCCTGGACGGCGGGGCCGAGGAGCTGCTCGGCTCGCTGCCGCCGATGCTGAGCTGGCGCGCGCCGGTCCTGGAGGCCGCCTACCCGGTCGACCGGGACGTGCACCTGGACGGGCGGGGGCTGCTGCTCCAGCCCTCGTACTTCTGCCGGGGGACGCCGGTGATGCTGCGCGACCCGGCGCTGCCGCCGGTGCTCGTCTACCCGGTGACCCACGGCGAGGCGCCGACGGTCCGGCCGCCGGGCGCCTCCTCGCTGGCCAAGCTGGTCGGGCAGACCCGCGCGGAGGTGCTCCAGGCGATCGGGGACGGCGGGACGACCAGCGAGCTGGCCCGCCGGACCGGGGTGTCGGCGGCCTCGGCCAGCCAGCACGCGGGCGTGCTGCGCGAGGCCGGGCTGATCGCGACCCTGCGGCACGGCGGCGCCGTCCTGCACACCCTGACGCCGCTGGGCGCCGCCCTCCTCGGCGGAGGGGGCGCCCAGGAGCGCTGCTACGCGCGGAACGGGCCGGTCACCTCGTAGGTGATGCCGCCCGAGGAGCTGCCCGAGGTGCCGCGCTGGCTGGAGAAGTACAGCCGCGTGCCGTCGGGGGAGAAGGCCGGTCCGGTGATCTCGGAGCCGGACTGGCCGGTGATCCGCAGGAAGGGCGCCACGGTGTCGGCGGGCGTGATCAGGCAGATCTCCATGTTGCCGCCGTCCTCGGCGACGTACAGGTCGCCGGAGGAGGCGCCGGTGACGTTGTCCACGCCGGTGAGCGGGGCGGCGCCGCCGGGCACCAGCGAGTCGTCGTAGGCCAGCTCGTAGGTGTTCGCGGTGAGGTTCAGCCGCCAGACCCGGTTGTCGCCCTTGGTGGTGAACCAGACCTTGTCGTCGGCGTAGTGGCAGCCCTCGCCGCCGTTGAACCGCTTCGCGCCGGAGACCTGGGAGCGGGTGGTGGCGGGGGAGCCGTCCGGGTCCGGCACGTTCTGCCAGGTGAAGGAGCCGGAGGCGGCGGTGCCCGCCTTGAGGACCTGGAGGGTGCCGGAGGACAGGTCGCCCCAGGTGGTGGGCAGGAAGCGGTAGAAGCAGCCGTCGGTCTCGTCCTCGGTGAGGTAGACCGCCCTGCGGACCGGGTCGGCGGCGGCGGCCTCGTGCTTGAAGCGGCCCAGGGCGTCGCGGCGGACGGCCGCCTTCACGCCGTACGGGTCGGTCTCGTAGACGTAGCCGAGGCTGACCTCCTCGCAGGAGAGCCAGGTGTTCCACGGGGTCCGGCCGCCCGCGCAGTTCTGCCGGGTGCCGGACAGCACGCGGTACGCGCCGGTGACCGCGCCGGTCGCGGAGAACCTCACCGCGCTCGCCCCGCCGCTCGGGTTGACCTCCGAGTTCGAGACGTAGATCCAGCCTCCCCCGCTCTCGGCTTCGCTCGAACGGGAGGTACCCCCATCCTCGGCGAAACAGGCCCCGCCGTCAGGGGCGTTGTGCCAGGTGTACGAGGTGCCGGGGACGGTCTGTCCCGAGCGGGCGACGATCCGGCTGGTGAACCCGGCCGGCAGCAGGATGCCGTTCGCGTCCGCCGGGCCGAGCGCCCCGTAGGGGCCGGTGCCGGGCTGGGCGGGGGCCGCGTGGGCGGCCCCCGGCATCAGGGTGCCTCCGAAGGCCGCCGCCGACGTGCCGATGACCGCTCCGCGCAGGAAACTGCGTCGCTCCACGTCTTCATCTCCAGGGGTGTGGTGACCGCCCGCCGCGAGGACGGCGGCGGGGCCGCGCGGGGAGTCAGACTAGGAGCGCAGAGTTGACTGAGCATCAACAATCGGTGACGGGTGCGGGGCCGGGACGGGACGGGACCTTCGGCACTGGGGCGGGCCGCCCGCTCCGGCGCACACTGGGCGTATGCGCGAAACCCGGGACCTCACCGACATCGGCGGCCGCGACGACCTCGACGTGCTGCTGCGCCGCTTCTACGGCGCCGCCTTCGCAGACCCGCTCATCGGCCCCTTCTTCACCGAGATCGCCGGCACCGACCTGGAGGTCCACCTGCCGCACATCGGCGACTTCTGGGAGCGGGCCCTCTTCCGCACCGCCCCCTACGGGCGGGACGCCCTCGCCCCGCACGCCGCCCTGCACGCGGCCCGCCCGCTCACCCCCGCCCACTTCGGCCGCTGGGTCCAGCTCTGGCACGCCACCGTCGACGGCCGCCACCGGGGGCCGCGCGCCGACCGCGCCAAGGCCATGGGGGAGCGGATCGCGCTCTCCATGCTCCGGCGGCTCGGCGGCCCCGGCGCGGAGCGGGAGGCGGCCACCGGCGGCACCGGCGGCTTCGTCCCGCTGGCGGCCCTCACCCTGCGCGCGGCGGTCTGAGAGCGGGTCCCGCACGTCCGGTGCGCGGCGGTCCGGGGCCGGCCCTCCCGCCATGCGGCCCCGCGCGGAGCCCCGCCCGGAAGATTTCCGTGCCGGGACCGATGAGTTCCGCCCGCCCGGCCCGTCCTACCTCTCGACAGCACCGCACAGCGCGCCGCGCGACGGACCGCCCGGCCGCGCCGCCCGACGGAGGAGACCGCCATGGCCCCGCAGATGATCTTCGTGAACCTGCCGGTGAAGGACCTCGGCGTCAGCCGCGCCTTCTACGAGAAGCTCGGGTACACGATCAACCCGCAGTTCAGCGACGACTCCACCGCCTGTGTGGTGATCAGCGACACCATCTTCCTCATGCTCCTCACCGAGGAGAAGTTCCAGCAGTTCACCGCCCCCGGCAAGACCCTCGCCGACGCCCGCGCCACCACCCAGGCGCTGTTCTCGCTCAGCGCGGAGAGCCGCGAGAAGGCCGACGAGCTGGCCGACCGCGCCCTCGCGGCGGGCGGTTCCCCGGCGAAGGAGCCGCTGGAGATGGGCTTCATGTACGGCCGCTCCTTCGCCGACCCGGACGGCCACCACTGGGAGGTCTTCTGGATGGACCCCGCCGCCGTCGAGCAGGGCTGACCGCCGGGCGCGGTACGGGATCCGCCGCCGCCCGCGCGTCACCTGGCGCGGATCTCGTACACCGCCACCACCACCGCCTCGTCGTCCAGGCACCGCCCCGTCGCCAGGTCGAAGCGCTGCTTCAGCAGCGGCGAGGCCACGAAGGGCCGCCCGCCCGCCGAGCCGACCAGCCCCCGGGACAGCACCTGCGCGCCCGTGAACGGGTCGCGGTTGTCGATCGCGTACGCCCGCCCCGCCCGGTCCCGGAAGACCGCCGCCTGCCGTCCGTCCGGCAGCAGCGCCGCCAGCCCCCGGCCCGGGGTCAGCCGGGCCTCCTCGCAGACCGCCGTCCAGGAGCCGGGCGCCGTGGAGAGTTCCAGTACCGTCATCGGGAAGTGACCCCTTCCAGGGTGAGAAAGGCCAGGTCGGGCTTGATCTGGTCGCGCTCCGGCACGAAGCGGACGGTCGGGTCCGGGGTCTCCGGGGCGTTCACGAAGGAGACGAAGCGCCGCAGCCGCTCCGGGTCGTCCAGGGTCTCGGCCCACTCGTCCCGGTAGCCGGCGACGTGCGCCGCCATCAGCGACTCCAGCTCCGCCGCCAGGCCGAGCGAGTCGTCCACGACCACCTCCCTCAGGTGGTCGAGCCCGCCCTCCAGGCGCTCCAGCCACACCGACGTCCGCTCAAGGCGCTCCGCCGTCCGGATGTAGAACATCAGGAACCGGTCGATCAGCCGCACCAGTTCGGCGTCCGACAGGTCCTGGGCGAGCAGGTCCGCGTGGCGCGGGGAGGCGCCGCCGTTCCCGCCCACGTACAGGTTCCAGCCGCCCGCCGTCGCGATCACGCCGAAGTCCTTCGAGCGGGCCTCGGCGCACTCGCGGGCGCAGCCGGAGACCGCCGACTTCAGCTTGTGCGGGGCGCGCAGCCCCCGGTAGCGCAGCTCCAGCCGGATCGCCATCCGCACCGAGTCCTGCACCCCGTACCGGCACCAGGTCTGCCCCACGCAGGACTTCACCGTGCGCAGCGCCTTGCCGTAGGCGTGCCCGGACTCGAAGCCGGCGTCGACCAGCCGGGTCCAGATCGAGGGGAGCTGGTCCACCCGGGCGCCGAAGAGGTCGATCCGCTGACCGCCGGTGATCTTCGTGTAGAGCCCGAAGTCGCGGGCCACCTCGCCGATCACGATCAGCTTCTCCGGAGTGATCTCGCCGCCGGGGACACGAGGCACCACCGAATAGGAGCCGTTGCGCTGGAGGTTGGCGAGGTGGTGGTCGTTGGTGTCCTGGAGCGCCGCCTGTTCGCCGTCCAGGATGTAGCCGTTGCCCAGCGAGGCCAGGATCGAGCCCACCGCCGGCTTGCACACCTCGCAGCCCTCGCCGCCCTTCGCCGCCTCCCGGCCGTGCGAGTCGAGCAGCGCCGCGAAGGACGTCGTCCGCAGGGTGCGGGCGATCTCGTACAACTCGCTGCGGGTGTACGGGAAGCAGCCGCAGAGCCCCTGCTCGGCGGGGCTCGGCAGCAGCTGCTCGATCACCTTCACGCAGCCGCCGCAGCCGGTGCCCGCCTTGGTGCACCGCTTCACCTCGGCCAGCGTGGAGCACTGCCCGATCGCGTGCTTGGTCACGTTGTGGCAGGAGCAGACGACGGCGTCGTCCGGCAGCGCGGCCGGGCCGAGCGCCGCCGGCGCGCCCGCCCCCGCCGGCAGCACCAGCCGCTCCGGCGGGACCGGCGGCCTGGAGCCGGTCATCGGGCGCAGCAGCCCGTACGCCTCGGCGTCGCCGACCAGCACCCCGCCGAGCAGCCGGCCCTCGGCGTCCACCACCAGCTTCTTGTACACGCCCGCCCGGGAGTCGGCGTACACGACGTCGAGGCAGCCCTCGGCGGTGCCGTGCGCGTCGCCGAAGGAGGCCACGTCCACCCCGAGCAGCTTCAGCTTGGTCGACAGGTCCGCGCCGGTGAAGCCGCCGTCCGCCTCCCCGGCCAGCACCGCCGCCACCGTCCGCGCCATCTCGTACCCCGGCGCCACCAGGCCGTACACCCGCCCGTCGGCCGCGAGCGCGCACTCGCCGATCGCGAAGACCGCCGGGTCGGAGGTCCGGCAGTGCGCGTCGACGGCGATGCCGCCGCGCTCCCCGACCGCCAGCCCGCACTCCCGCGCCAGCTGGTCCCGGGGCCGTACGCCCGCCGAGAACACCACCATGTCCACGGCGAGTTCGGAGCCGTCCGACAGGCGCATGCCCGTCACCGCCCCGCCGTCCGCCACGACCTCCTGGGTGCCCGTGCCGGTGTGCACGGTCAGCCCCATCCGCTCGATCGTCCGCAGCAGCGCCGCGCCGCCGCCCTCGTCCACCTGCACCGGCATCAGCCGGGGCGCGAACTCCACCACGTGCGTCGCCAGACCGAGGCCCTTCAGCGCGCCCGCCGCCTCCAGGCCGAGCAGCCCGCCGCCGACCACCGCGCCGGTCGTCGCCCCCTTCGCGTACTCCTCGATCGCGAGCAGGTCCTCGATCGTCCGGTAGACGAAGCAGCCGGCCGCGTCCCGGCCGGGCACCGGCGGCACGAAGGGGTACGAGCCGGTGGCCAGCACCAGGTGGTCGTAGGCGACGGTCCGGCCCGACCCGGTGACCACCGTCCGCGCCGCCCGGTCGACCGCCACGACCGGGTCCCCGGTGCGCAGCTCGATGCCGTGCCGCTCCAGGAAGCCGTCCCCGACCACCGACAGCTCCTCCGGGGTCCGCCCGGAGAAGTACGAGGTCAGCTGGACGCGGTCGTACGCCGGACGGGGCTCCTCGCCGAGCACCACGATCCGGGCCCGCCCGGTCACGCCCCGCTCGGCGAGCGCCTCCAGGAACCGCTGGCCGACCATGCCGTGGCCGACCAGGACGATGGTGGGAGTGGGGTTCATCAGGAGCCTCCGTCATGGGTGAGCAGGTGCAGCAGGGGGGCCTCGGGAAGGGCCTCGTCGCCCTCCCAGGCACGGGCGAGCGCGCCGACCGCGGCCAGGTCGCCGAGGAGGACGCCCCCGACGAGCCGGTCGCCGCGGACGACGACCTTGCGGTACGCGCCCCGGGTCGCGTCGGTCAGCCGGACCACGTCGTCGCCCGGTCGCGGGACGGCCTCCCCGAAGGCGGCCAGGTCCAGCGGCCGGGCCCCGCCGAGGGTGAGCCGGGTCAGGGCGCGGGTGCCGGTGTAGCGGGCCCCGGCCGTCCCGGAGAGCACGTCCGCGAGGACGTCGGCCTGTTCCAGCGCCGGGCCCGCCAGGCCGTAGACCCGGCCGGCGTGCTCGGCGCAGTCCCCGATCGCGTGGACGTACGGGTCCGAGGTCCGCAGCTCGTCGTCGACGACGATCCCGGTCCGCACGTCGAGCCCCGCCGCGCGGGCCAGCGCGACCCGGGGCCGCACCCCGCACGCCAGGACCACGACCCGCGCCTCCAGGACGAAGCCGTCGGCCAGTTCGACCGCCGACACCGCCCCGTCCCGCCGCCGCAGCCCGCTCACCCGGCACTCGGTGTGCGTCTCCACGCCCAGCCCGTCCAGGTGCTCCCGCAGCAGCGCCGAGGCGGCCGGGTCGAGCTGGCGCTCCATCAGGCCCTCGCCCTGCTGGGCGAGGACGACCTCCGCGCCCAGCGCGGCCAGCGCCCGCGCCGCCGACACCCCGAGCAGCCCGCCGCCGACGACGACCGCCCGCGTCCCGGGCCGGACGGCCGTCCGCAGCGCCAGGCAGTCGTCGAGGGTGCGGAAGGCGTGCACGCCCGCCGGGAGTTCCGGCCCGCGCAGACCGCGCAGCGGCGGCAGCACCGGATTGGCGCCGGTGGCCAGGACCAGCCGGTCGTAGTCCACGGACGAACCGTCCGCGCACTCCACCCGCCGGGCCGCCCGGTCGATCCGCACCACCCGGGTCCCGCGCCGCACCGGGCCGTCCGGCGCGGGCAGGGCGATCACCTCGGGGGCGTACCGCCCGGCGAGCACATCGGCGAGCAGCACCCTGTTGTACGGGGCGCGCGCCTCCTCCCCGAGGACGGTGACCGGCAGCCGCTGGGCGAGGCGGAGGCCCGCCGTGCCGCCTCCGACCACCACGATCCGTGTACGCATGCCAGGAAGCGTGCGGGGCGGGTGTTTCCCGGCGGCATCCCGCCTGTTACCCGCGGGGAACGCTGACCTCCGCCGGGGAGGGGACGGGATGTGAGGGGGCACCGGAGCCGCCCGGAGCCGCCCGGAGCGGCCCGAGGCGGCCCGAGGCGGCCCGGGGCGGCCCGGCGCGGCCCGGAGCGGGGTGGGGACGGACGGGCGGTCGGGTCCGGCGGGCGGTCGGGGCACGGACAGGCGGGCGGGCGGGGCGGGTCGCGGACGGACGGGCTGCCCGTGGCGGCGTGCGGGCGGGCCCCGGGGCCTTCGGGGTTAAGGCGTGATCAGGCTTGCCTCAAGCGCGCCTTAAGGATC
The DNA here is from genome assembly GCF_014650175.1 of Streptomyces termitum. Classification (GTDB taxonomy): domain Bacteria; phylum Actinomycetota; class Actinomycetes; order Streptomycetales; family Streptomycetaceae; genus Streptomyces; species Streptomyces termitum. The sequence continues at coordinate 143,450 of NZ_BMUL01000002.1, read as the reverse complement.
GTGGTGGCGGGCCCGCGGCCGGGACTCGCGCGGCCGGGCCGTCCTAGGGTGCCGAAGGTGACCACCGAGGCTCGCCCCCATCCCCTCTACAGCCCCGTCTCCGTTCCGCTCGCCGCCGCGCGGAACGTTCCCTCCGCACCCGTCCCGCCCCTCATATCCCCGGCGGGGGAGCCGCTGGAGGAACCGGTGCACGACACCCCGGTCCAGGGCACTCCGGTGTACGACGCCCCGCCCCCGGGCGGCCGGGCGGCCGGGCGGCGGGCCGGGCACGACGCCGGACTGCGCGCCGCCCGGCGGGCCGGTCACCCCGGGACCCGGACCCGCCCCGGCCGGGAACCCGGCCGCCGCCCCCGGCCCGCGTCCGCCTCCGCCGCGCGCCCCGCGTCCGCGCCGCGTCTCGCCCCCGGCCGCCTGGGGGACGGCATCATCGCCGGGGCCGGAGCCGTCGCCCTGCTGTGGGGCGTGCAGGCCCGCCCCTCCGCCCGCCTCGACGTCTTCTTCGCCACCGCCGCCCACCTCACCGGCCTCCTCGCCGGATACGGCGTCCTCGTCCTGCTCCTGCTGATGGCCCGGATCCCGGCCGTCGAGCACGGCGTCGGCGCGGACCGGCTGGCCCGCTGGCACTCCCGGGGCGGCCGCTACACCCTCGGCCTGATCGCCGCCCACACCGTCCTCGCCCTCTGCGGCTACGCCGTGCACAGCCGCACCGACCTCGTCACCGCCACCGGCGACCTCCTCGGCTACGGGGCGCTCGCCGCCGCCGTCGCCGGCACCGTCCTCTTCACCGCCGTCGGCATCACCTCCGCCCGCGCCGTCCGGGGCCGCATCCGCCACGAGACCTGGCACGCCGTCCACCTCGGCGCCCTGCTCGCCGCCGCCCTCGGCTTCGTCCACCAGCTCGCCGGGCCCGACATCGCGGGCGGCCTCCTCACTCGCTGGCTCTGGTCGATGGCCCACGCCACCGTCGCCGTCCTCCTCCTCTGGTACCGCTTCGCCGTCCCCGTCCGGGCCGCGCTCCGGCACGACCTGCGGGTCGTGGAGGTCCGCGACGAGGCCCCCGGCGTCGTCTCCGTCCTGATCCGGGGCCGGGGCGTGGCCCGGCTGCGCGCCGAATCCGGCCAGTTCTTCCGCTGGCGCTTCCTCCGCCGCGGCCTGTGGGCCACCGCCCTGCCCTTCTCGCTCTCCGCGCCGGTCCGGGACGACACCCTGCGGATCACCGTGAAGGCCATCGGCGACCACACCCGCCGGGTCCGCCGGCTCCGCCCCGGCACCCGCGTCCTCGCCTCCGGCCCGTACGGCGCCCTGACCGCGCACCGCCGCACCCGCCGCAAGGTGCTGCTGCTCGCCGGCGGCGTCGGCATCACCCCGCTGCGGGCCCTCTTCGAGACGCTGCCGGGCGGCCCCGGCGACCTGACCCTGCTCTACCGGGCCTCCGAGGAGGGCGGCCTGGTGCTCCGCGCCGAGCTGGAGGCCATCGCCCGGGAGCGGCAGGCCGCCCTGCACTACCTGCTGGGCCCCTCCGACGGCTCGTACGACCCGCTCGCCGCGCGCTCCCTGAAGGCGCTGGTGCCCGACCTCGCCGCCCACGACGTCTACCTGTGCGGCCCGCCCGCGATGGCCCGCGCCGCCACCGCCTCCCTCCTGCGGGCCGGAGTGCCGGCCGCCCGCGTCCACGCCGAGAACTTCGGGGAGCCCGCCCGTGCCTAGACCCGCCACCGCCGCCGCCCCCGTGCCGGCCTCCGCGCCCCGCCACCGGGCCCGCCCCCGGCAGCCCACCGAGGAGCGGCTGCGCCGCCGCCTCGCCGCCGTCCTCGTCGGCGCCGGAGCGCTCGCCGCGACCCTCCTGACCTCGGTGAACCCGGCGGCGCCGCCCGCCCCCGACCGGGATCCGGGGCATTCAAGCTCAGACCTTGCTCAATGATCGGGTGATCGATGGACGGGCCACACAAGCGGTCCCTAGGCTCGCTGCCATGCCCGACATAGCCCTGACCACCCTCGTCCTGCTCTGCCTGGCCGCGCTCGCCGCGGGCTGGATCGACGCCGTGGTCGGCGGCGGCGGGCTGCTGCTCCTGCCCGCGCTCCTGATCGGCGTGCCGCACGCCCCGAACGGCTACGTCCTCGGCACCAACAAGGCGGTCGCGATCGTCGGCACCACGGGCGCGGCCGTCACCTACGCCCGCCGGACCAGGGTGCCGGTGCGGACGGCGGTGCGGGTCGGGCTCGCGGCCCTCGCGGGCTCCTCGGCCGGCGCCCTCTTCGCCACGATGATCGACCAGGAGGTGCTGCGCCCGCTGATCATGGTGGTGCTCCTCGCGGTGGGGACCTTCGTCATCCTCAGGCCCGCCTTCGGGGCGCGGCCCGAGGGCGAGGAGCGGACCCGGCTCACCCGGGCCCGGATCGTCACGGCGATCGTGGTCGTCGGCGGCGGCATCGGCTTCTACGACGGCCTGTTCGGGCCCGGCACCGGCACCTTCCTGGTGCTCGCCCTGACGGCCGTCCTCCACCTGGACCTGGTGACGGCCTCCGCCACCGCCAAGGTCGTCAACGTCTGCACCAACGGCGGCGCGCTCGCCATGTTCGCCTACCAGGGCACCGTCTACTGGCAGCTGGCCGGTCTGATGGCCCTGTTCAACCTGGTGGGCGGGACGGTCGGGGCCCGGATGGCGCTGAGCAAGGGCTCGGGGTTCGTCCGGGGGGTGCTGCTCGCCGTGGTCTTCTCGATGGTCGCGAAGCTGGGCTGGGACCAGTGGGCGTGAGACGGACCGGGCCGCCGCCGTCTCAGCGCACCCCGATGAGGTGCCCGAAGGCGACCACGTTCCCCTGGTAGCCGCCCTTCTTCGCGGAGAAGCCGCCGCCGCAGGTGATCACCCGCAGCTCGGCCCGGTCGGTGGCGCCGTACACCTTCTTGTCGGGGAAGGCGTCGTTGTCGTAGACCTCGACCGCGTCCACGGTGAAGACGGCGGTCTTCCCGTCCTCGCGGTCGATCTCGATGCGGTGGCCCTTCTTGAGGGCGCCCAGGGTGTAGAAGACGGCCGGTCCGCCGGCGTTGTCGACGTGGCCCGCGACGATCGCGGTGCCCTCGGCGCCGGGGGTGACGCCGTCCGCGTACCAGCCGGCCAGGTTGCGGTCCTCGGCGGGCGGCACCTCCAGGGAGCCGTTGGGGGCCAGCCCGAGCCGGGTCATCGGGGCGTCCACGTCGGTCTCCGGGATGCGCAGCCGCACCGGCGGGGACGGCGGCAGCGGGTCGGCGGCGGCGTCGGTGTGGACGCTGGGCCCGGCGGCGAAGGCCTGGGCGGCGGAGGGGACGGGCGGGGTGACGTCCTCCGAGCCGTTCTGGACCAGCCAGATCCCGACGCAGGCGGCCACCGCGACGCCCCAGCCCTTGCTCCTGTTGCTCACGTCGATTCCTCATTCGGGGAGGGGAGAGGGCCCGCCCCCGTCCGGCCGCGCGCGGCGGCCGGACGGGGGCGGGACGGGCGGTGTGCCGCTCAGCCCTGGGCGCCGCTCGCCCGGCGCCGCAGGAGCCACACACCGCCGACGGCGGCCGCGGTCAGCACCGCCACGCCCGCCGTGACCTGGGTGGTGTCGGGGCCGACGCTGCCGCCGACGCCCGTCTTGACGTGCCCGCTGGGCTCCCGGTGCCTGACGGTCAGCTCGCCCCGGGCGGTCCGGCCGTTGTCGCAGGTCACCCCGATCCAGTGGACGCCGGGCTTGGCGTGCTCGGGCACGGTGAACTGCCCGACCACGACCTCCTTGTGGGTGCCGGGGTTGAGCTGGAACTCCCCGGCGCCCAGCGCGTTCGCGTCGCCGACGCCGTGCCCGTCCTTGCCGCAGGCCAGCGTGTTGACGGTGACGGTGGTGCCGGGGGAGGCGGTGGAGGGGTAGATCTCCAGCGGCTCGGGGTTGTTGTTCGCGTACGCGCCGGGGGCGGCGAACGCGCCGGGGGCGGCGAACGCGCCGGGGGCGGCGAACGCGCCGAGGGCGGCGAACGCCAGCGCGGTTCCGGTGAGCAGGCGGGCGGTGGGGCGCATGGTGGGGTCCTCCGGGGCGCGCGGTCGTTCGGTCTTCCGTAGGACCGAGGTAACGGCCGCGGCGCGCCCGGCGCCTGCTGATGCGGTGTCAGGATTACGCCGTCCGATACGGCGCGTCGACTGGAATCCGGACGTTCCCGCAGGCCGGAGCGGGTGCGAGGGCCCCGTACGACACTCCGTGCCGAACGGGTGAGGGGCGGGACCGCATGGTCCCGCCCCTCACCCGTGATGCCGTGCCGGTCAGCCGGTGACCGCGGCCTCCCGGGGCTGCGCCGGTCCGGCCGCGTCCGGGGTCCCGGCAGCCGGTCCGGCCGGCTCAGGGGTGGTCCCGGCGGCCTCGGCGGCCTCCTGCCGGGCCTCGCGGCGCCGGATCGCGTACCCGACGGCGACGAGCAGCAGGGCGACGGTGCCGGAGACGGCGGGCCAGTAGAGGTAGCGGTAGTTCGACTGCGGCGCGGTCGGGAAGTACGCCAGCATGTACAGGACGGTGCTGGCGCCGAGCAGGCGCAGCTCCCGGGTGTACGGGCCGGGCCAGCGGCGGCGCAGCAGGAGCACCAGCGCGACGGCGGTCCAGAACCAGCCCTGGTAGATCATCGACAGGTCGCGCAGCGCGCCCGTCACGTACGCCTGGAGGGTCTGCCGGAGCGTCTCGTTGTACGGGGCCTTCGCCACCGGCTCGGGGAGCGTCATGCCGGGGGAGAGGTAGTGCCCGCTCTGGAACTGCTGATTGCTCTGGAACATCAGCTTGGCGTAGACCCGGGTGCGGTACTCCAGGTACCCCTTCCAGTGCTTCGGCATCTGCTGCGTCCACATCCGGAACAGGACCTCGGAGTGCTCGCCCAGCTCCGTCGTGGTGGCCGCGGTCGGACGCTCGCGGGGGTAGCACATGAAGTACGCGTCGGAGGCGATCTTCCTGGTCTGGCAGCGGGTGGCCGCGGTGACCAGCCGGTCGCGGAAGTCGTCGGTGGCGCCCGCCTTCTCGGCGGCCCGGCCCACCTGGGCCGGGGTGAGGACGTGCAGCAGGTCGTCGAGCGGGAGCTGGGCGACCTGCTTGGTGGCGATCGGCTGGGTGATCGCGGAGACGCCGACGCTGCCGACGGCGGTGACCGCGACGAGCAGGCCGGAGGTGAGCAGCCAGCGGCGGCGGCCGGGGGACGGCCACACGGCCATGACCAGCAGGGCGAAGACCGGGATCACGGCCGGCAGGCCGTTCTTGCGGACCAGGACGCAGTACGCGAGCAGCAGCGCGCCCAGGCCGAAGAGGACCCAGCGGGTGCGGGTGCGGCCGGCCGGCAGTTCGCGGGCGGTGAGGGCGAGGGCCAGGACGGCGAGCATGGCGTAGGCCATGTGCACGTCCTTCCAGACCACGCCGGTGAAGTTCACGACGTGCGGGGCGAGGCCGACGGCGAGCATCGCGAGGGAGAGGCCGTGGCTGCGGGTGCGCAGCCAGACCACCCGGGCCAGCAGCCACAGGGCGCCCCACAGCACGGCCGCCTGGAGGGCCGCCATGGCGGAGAAGGAGCCGGTGGTCGCGATCAGGACGCGCCACAGGAGCGCCATGACCGGCGGGTGCCAGTCATTGACCGGCCAGTCGCCCAGCGCCTGGCGCAGCTGGTCGATGCTGTCGGTGGTGACGTAGCCGGGGTGGAAGACGGTGGCGACGCAGTAGCCGCAGAAGGCGGCGAGGACGGCCAGGCACCACGGCCAGAGGCGCCCGCTCCGCCATGCCTCGCGCAGCGGGGCGGTCGACCGGTCGGCGGTTCCGGGCACGGGCGTGGCGTCCTTTGCGGCAGCGGCCTCGGCGGATGCGTCGGCGGAGGTGAACACGAGGGTGCGGTAGGCGACGAACCGGAGCACGGTCGCGGCGGCCCAGCCGACCAGACGGGCGATGTTGTCGCTGAGCGGGGAACCGAGGCCCAGCACGGTGTGCGAGAGGTAGACGGGGATCGCCGTCACGACCATGCCCGCGAGATTGACCCCGATGAAGAGGGTGACCTCGCGCAGGTCGATCGGCCCGCGCCGGTCGCGGTAGGTCCAGTAGCGGTTTCCGACCCAGCTGACGACCATGGCCAGGAGGGTCGCCAGCGAGGAGGCCAGCACGGGCGAACCGCGCAGGGCCCCGTCACCGGAGGGGGTGAGGCCGAAGACCAGCAGGTTGAACCCGACGATCTCCACCACGAACGCGAGGGCGCCCACGATGCCGAAGGCCGCGACCTCCTGCCAGATGTTCCGCAGCCATGAGGGCAGACGTCGCCCCCATCCCGTCAACAGCGCCATGGGGCGCAACCTAAGCGGCTTAGACCTGGTTAGACAAATCGAGGTAATGTTTGGACGCCCCGGCGCGAGCAGCACGTCTGCCCCCGGGAAGGACGGGCGAGCCGCCCACCCCCAAGACCACTTCGAAGCCCTCAAGAGGACCCGATGCAACCGACGGTCGCGTGTGTCGTTCCGTGCTACAACGAGGAGGCCGCGATCGCTAAGGTCGTTCGCGACCTGCGCGCCTCGCTGCCCGAAGCCCTCATCTACGTCTACGACAACAACTCGACGGACAACACCGTCGCCGAGGCGCAGAAGGCCGGAGCGATCGTGCGGCACGAGCCGCGCAAGGGCAAGGGCAACGTCATACGGCGGGCCTTCGCCGACGTCGAGGCCGACGCGCTGCTGATCATCGACGGCGACGACACCTACGACGCCTCGCGCGCCCGCGAGATGGTCGACCTGCTCTTCGAGGGCCCGTACGACCAGGTCGTCGGCGCCCGCCGCGAGGTCGTGGAGACGGCCTACCGCGCCGGTCACGCCGTCGGCAACAAGATGCTCACCGGCGCTGTTCGATCGCTGTTCGGTAACGATGTCAGTGATATGCTCAGCGGTTACCGTGTGTTCTCGCGCCGCTACATCAAGTCGTTCCCGGCGCTCTCGCACGAGTTCGAGACCGAGACCGAGATGACGGTCCACGCGCTCAGCCTGCGCCTGCCCACCGCCGAGATGGAGGTGGACTTCAAGGACCGCCCGGCCGGCAGTGTGAGCAAGCTCCGCACCTACCGCGACGGCTGGCGCATCCTCAAGCTCATCCTCGGCCTCACCCGCCGCCAGCGCCCGTCGCTGTTCCACTCGGTGATCGCCGGCCTGCTGGCCCTGGTCTCGCTGGTCCTCGGCATCCCGGTCGTGGCGGACTTCATCCGCACCGGCGACGTGCCGCGCTTCCCCACCGCGATCCTGGCCGCCTCCATCATGATCATCGCGATGCTCGTGCTGATGGTGGGCTACATCCTGGAGTCGTTCATGCACATGCGGCAGGAGCAGGCCCGCCTGGCGCACCTGCGCTACCCGGCGCCCTCCCGCAGCGCGGACTCGGTCCAGGAGCTGATGCGGGACGCGGCCGGCCGCGACGCCTGACCGCACCCCGGCATCCCGGTATCGAGGCCGGTGGGCGGGACGGAGGACTCCTCCGTCCCGCCCACCGGCTTTTTCACGCCGGGGGTGTGCGCGCGGACGGCCGAAAGAAGCACTTGACCTCAAGCTAGGTCGAGGTCTCAGGATCATCGTCATGAACACGCCGCTGAAGCCCCTGAACCTCGTCCTCATCGTCGCCAGCGACCGGGAGGGCCGTTTCGCCCCCGTCGTCGCCGACTGGGTCCGCGCCCGCGTCGCCGAGCGCACCGACTTCGACCTCACCGTCCTCGACCTCGCCGACCTCACCCTCCCGACCTCGCTCTCCTACGACCCCGATCCGGCCGTCCGCGCCGCGCTCGCGGACGTCACACCGGTCCTGGAGGCCGCCGAGGCGTTCGTCGTCCTCACCCCCGAGTACAACCACTCCTTCCCGGCCTCCCTCAAGAACCTCATCGACCGGCACTACACCGAATGGCGCGCCAAGCCCCTCGGCTTCGTCTCCTACGGCGGCCTCTCCGGCGGCATCCGCGCCGTCGAGCAGCTCCGCCAGGTCTACGCCGAGACGCACACCGTCACCGTCCGCGACGGCGTCGCCTTCCCCTATGTGCACGGCCTCTTCGAGGAGGACGGCACCCTCAAGGACCCGACCGGGCCGGAGGAGGGCGCCAAGTCGATGCTCGACCAGCTCGCCTGGTGGGGCCACGCCCTCCGGGACGCCAAGGCCGTCCGCCCGTACGCCGCGTAGGCACGACCCGTACGACCCGCCAGGCCCCCGTACGCCCCGGACGGGCCCGCGCGATCTCCCGCGCGGGCCCGTCCGGGCGCCGTACCGGCGGCTACGGTGGGGAGGTGACCAGCAGCCCTGGAGTGGCTGGAAAACGAGGTCCGGCCCGTCTGAGGCTGCCATCCTGCCTCCACGGCACCCGCCCGGGAGGCAACCGACCCTCCGGGCACCCGCCCCCACGGCCGGCTCCTCCTCGGCCGCACCGCCACCGAGGAGGACGCCTCACCCCGGGAAGCCCCTCACCCGGGCGGGGACCGGGCTCAGGCGCGCTCCAGGCGGACCGCGCACACCTTGAACTCGGGCATCCGGGAGACCGGGTCCAGCGCCGGGTTCACCACCGTGTTCGCCCGTCCCTCCCCGGGCCAGTGGAAGGGCATGAAGACGGTGTCCGGGCGGATCGCGCCGGTGATCCGGGCCGGCGCCACCGCCCGCCCGCGCCGCGACACCACCGCGACCGGCTCGCCCTCCGCGACCCCGATCCGCGCGGCCAGCCGCGGATGCAGCTCCACGAACGGCCCCGGAGCCGCCGCGTTCAGCTCCGCCACCCGCCGGGTCTGCGCCCCCGACTGGTACTGCGCGACGACCCGGCCGGTGGTCAGCACCACCGGATAGGCGGCGTCGGGCTCCTCGGCCGCCGGACGGTGCGTCACCGGCACGAACCGGGCCCGCCCGTCGGCGGTCGCGAACCGGTCGAGGAACAGCCGGGGCGTGCCCGGATGGTCCTCGGCGGGACAGGGCCAGAACACGCCGTCCTCCGCCGCGATCCGCCGGTAGTCGATGCCCGCGTAGTCGGCGGGCCCGCCCGCGGAGGCCCGCCGCAGCTCCTCGAAGACCTCCTCCGGGTCGGTGGGGAAGCCCTTCTCCCAGCCGAGCCGCGCGGCCAGCCCGTGCAGCACCTCCAGATCGGTCCGCACCCCCGGCGGCGGGTCGAGGGCGCGCCGCCGCAGCAGCACCCTGCCCTCCAGGTTCGTCGTCGTGCCCGTCTCCTCCGCCCACTGCGTCACCGGCAGCACCACGTCGGCGAGGGCGGCGGTCTCGGAGAGGACCACGTCGGCGACGGCCAGGAAGTCCAGCGACCGCAGCCGCTCCTCGACGTGCGCGGCGTGCGGCGCGGAGACGACCGGGTTGGAGCCCATCAGGAGCAGCGCCCGCACCTCGCCGCCGAGCGCGTCGAGCAGCTCGTACGCGCTCCGCCCCGGCCCCGGCAGCGACTCCGGCGCCACCCCCCACACCCCGGCGACGTGGGCGCGGGCGGCGGGGTCGTCGAGCTTGCGGTAGCCGGGCAGCTGGTCGGCCTTCTGGCCGTGCTCGCGGCCGCCCTGCCCGTTGCCCTGCCCGGTGAGGCAGCCGTATCCGGACAGCGGCCGGCCCGCCCGGCCGGTGGCCAGGCAGAGGTTGATCCAGGCGCCCACGGTGTCGGTGCCCTTGGACTGCTGCTCGGGGCCGCGGGCGGTCAGCACCATGGAGCTGTCCGCGTCGCAGAACAGCGCGACCGCCTCCCGCAGGCGCGGCACCGGCACCCCGGTGATCCGCTCGACCTGCTCCGGCCAGTGGGCCATGACCGGGGCGCGGGCCGCCTCCCAGCCGGTGGTGCGCTCCGCGACGAACGCCTCGTCGACCCGGCCCTCGGCGACCACCAGGTGCAACAGGCCCAGGGCGAGCGCCAGATCGGTGCCGGGCCGGGGCGCCAGGTGCAGGTCGGCCAGCTCGGCGGTGCGGGTGCGGCGCGGGTCCACGACGATCAGCTTCCCGCCGTTCTCCCGGAGTTCGGTGAAGTGGCGCAGGGCCGGCGGCATGGTCTCGGCCGGATTGGAGCCGACCAGGATCACGCAGCCGGTGCGGGGGACGTCCTCCAGCGGGAACGGCAGCCCCCGGTCGAGGCCGAAGGCCCGCTGGTGGGCGGCGGCCGCCGAGGACATGCAGAAGCGGCCGTTGTAGTCGATCTGCGAGGTGGCCAGGACCAGCCGGGCGAATTTGCCGAGCGCGTACGCCTTCTCGTTGGTGAGCCCGCCGCCGCCGAAGACCCCCACCGCGTCCGGCCCGTGCCCGTCCCGGGTCCGCCGCAGCCCCCGCGCGACCGCGTCCAGCGCCTCCTCCCAGGAGGCGGGCGCCAGATCCCCGGTGGCGGGGTCGCGGACCAGCGGCCCGGTGAGCCGGACCCGGGAGGAGAGCACGGCGGGGGCGGTACGGCCCTTGCCGCACAAGGCGCCCCGGTTGACCGGGAAGGAGGCCCGCTCCACGACCTCGACGGGCGGCTGCGCGCCCCCGGTCGGGCGCAGGCCCATGCCGCACTGGAGGGCGCAGTAGGGGCAGTGGGTGGGGACGGCGGCGGTGTCGGACATGCCACGAGGGTGCGCCGGGCGTGTTACGCCGGGGCGCCCGCCGTATTACGGGGACGGTGCCAGGTGCCGGGATCAGCGCGGCGCGGTGGGTGAGGCGGCCGCCGCGAGGGCCTCGGTGACCCCCGGCTCGTGCGGGCCGAGGAAGCGCGGGGCGGGCCGGACGGCCGCGTCCAGGGCCGCCTTCCCGGCCGCGAACAGCTCCCGGGTGGTGCCGTAGTACCAGGTGGAGTCCTGCGGTTCGGCGACCCCGACCCCGTACGAGGCGACCCCGGCCCGCTCGCACAGCGCCACCGCCCGCTTGATGTGGAAGTCCTGGGTGACGAGGACGGCCCGGTCCACGCCGAAGACCTCCCGGGCCCGCACGCAGCTGTCCCAGGTGTCGAAGCCCGCGTAGTCGCTGACGACCTTCCCGTCCGGCACGCCCCGCTCCGCCAGGTAGGCGCGCATGGCGCCCGGCTCGTCGTACTCGGTGCGGCTGTTGTCGCCGGTGACCAGGAGGACCTTCACCTTCCCGGTGCGGTACAGCTCGGCGGCGGCGTCGAGCCGGTGCGCCAGGTACGGGGTGGGGCGGCCCTGCCACAGACCGGCCCCGAAGACGACGGCGACGTCCGCGGCGGGCACGTCGGCGGTGGTCCGCAGCTTCCCCGCGGCCGCCGCGTGCATCCACGTCGCCGGGGCGAGCGCCAGCACGGCGGCCGCCATCACGGCCTGGACGGTGCGGCGCCGGGCCCGGACGGTACGGGGGAGGCGGAGCTGCATCGCGGGGTCTCCAGGAGCTCGGGGACGGGCTGTCACCCGGTCCGACGCGCGGGGGCCGGTTCCGGTTCTGCCCCGGCGCGAACCGTGCCGTACAGCACACCCGCCAGCCCCGTGCCGAGCAGCAGGCCGAGGAACTGGGCGGCGGCGTAGGCCGGTACCGAGGCGGGGGCGATGCCGGTGAAGGAGTCGGTGAGGGAACGGCCCACGGTCGCCGCCGGGTTGGCGAAGGCGCCGGAGGAGGTGAACCAGATCGCCGCGCCGACGTACCCGGCGACCGCGACCGGCGCGAGCCCGGGACGGCCGACGCGCGCCGGTCCGCGCACGACGAGGACCAGACCGGCGGTGGCGACCGCCTCGCCGAGCAGCAGGTGCGGGGAGGCGGCCGGTCCGGCCGGCCAGGAGCCGCCGGGGGCCCGGCCGAACATCGCCTCGGCGAGCAGCGCGCCGCCGACGGCCCCGGCGAGCTGGGCGGCGAGGTAGGCGAGGACCTCGCGGCCCCCGTCCCCGCCCGGCTCCCGGCGGCGGTCCCACCACGCGGAGAGGGTGACGACCGGGTTGAGGTGGGCGCCGGAGACCGGCCCGAGCAGGGCGATGAGCAGGCCGAGGCCGATCGCGGAGGCGGCGGCGTTGCCGAGCAGCCGGACCCCGAGGTCCCCGCTGAGCAGGTCGGCGCGGATGCCGGAGCCGACGATCACGGCGACGAGGGCGGCGGTGCCGGTGAACTCGGCGGCGACGCGCCGGGGGAGCGGCGCGGGAGGCATTCTCATAATGGAAAAGATATTCCGTGATTCGGAAGGATAAAAGAGGGGAGGAGAGGGGTGCTCCTTCCGTACGATCCGCCGGTGACCGACGAAGAACTCCACCCCACCGAACCGCCGACTTCCGCACCGGGCACCTCCGCGCCGCCGACCGCCGACGGGCCCCCGGACGTCGGCGCGCTGCTGGCCGTCGCCGTGCGGAACAACGCCGTCTGGTGCGCGAGCATGTGCCGGGCCCACGGTCTCGCCACCGCCGAGGGCCCCCGGGCCTGGACCAGCCCCCGCCGCACCCCCCTCTACTACCCGGACGCCGTCTCCCTCACCGGCGACGCGACCGCCGCCGACGTCCTCGCGGGCATCGACCGGACCGCGCCCGGCGCCTCGGTGAAGGACGCGTACGCCCGCCTCGACCTCGCCCCCGAGGGCTTCCGCCCCCTCTTCGACGCCACCTGGATCGGCCGCCCGGCGGGCGCCCCCGCCGGGCCCGCCGCCGCCCCGGCCGTCCGCGCCGGCACCCCCGCCGACCTCGCCGCCTGGGCCCTCGCCTGGAGCGGCGGCGACGCGGCGGAGGCCGCCCTCTTCCGCCCGGACCTCCTCGACGACCCGTCCGTCACCGTCCTCGCCGTCCCGGGGCCCGGCGGGCGGATCCTCGGCGGCGCCGTCCTCTCCACCGGCGCCAGAGCCACCGGCGTCTCCAACCTCTTCGCCGCCGACGGCACGGAGCCCGGCGCCGTCTGGGCCGCCGTCCTCGCCGCCGCCGACCCCGCCCTCCCCGTCGTCGGCTACGAGTCCGGCGACGACCTCGCCGCCGCCCTCGCCGCCGGGCTGCGCCCCCTCGGCCCGCTCCGCGTCTGGCTCGCCTGACCCGGCGGCCGTGAGGGAGCCGAAACACCCGCGCGCGGTCCCGGCGGGCGGCCGTGACCGCCGCGCAACGGGCCGGCAACACGGCCCCGCCAGGATCGGCACACGGCGGAGCCGGTCCGGCCTCCGGCCCCGGCGGGTGCGTCCGTACGGCGCCCCGCCGGAGAAGTCCGGCCAGGAGGCCCCCATGCACCCGTCCCGTACCGCCGTCCCCCGCACGCCTACCGTCCCCGCCGGCCCCGCCGTTTCCGCCCCGCCCGGAGGGTCCGGGCCCGTGCTCCTCGCCGTCGGGCACGGCAGCCGGGACCCCCGGGCGCGGGCCGTCCTCGGGCGGCTGCTCGACCGCGTCCGGGCGCTGCGGCCCGGACTCGACGTCCGGCTCGCCCACATCGAGCTGAACGCCCCGCTCCTCGCCCCGGCGCTCGAAGCGCTCGCCGCCGAGGGCCGCGAGGCCGTCCTCGTCCCCCTCCTGCTCGCCCCCGGCCACCACACCGGCCACGACCTGCCCGCCGCGCTCGCCGCCGTGCCCGGTCTGCGGGCCCGCGCCGCCGGACCCCTCGGCCCGCATCCGCTGCTCGTCGAGGCCCTCGCCGGACGGCTGGCCGAGGCGGGCTGGACCCCCGCCGACGCCGCCTCCCGCACCACCGGCGTCGTCCTCGCCTCCGCCGGCTCCCGCGACCCCCGCTCCGCCGCCGTCCTGCGCCGCACCGCCGCCGCCCTCGGCGCCCGCCTCGGCGGCGACGGCGCCCCCGTCCCCGTCCTGCCCGCCGCCGTCCCCGACGTCCCCGGCGCCCTCGCCGCGCTCGCCGCCCGGGGCCGCCCCCGGGCCGCCCTCGCCTCCTGCTTCACCGCCCCCGGCCTCTTCGCCGCCCGCGCCGCCGCCCACGCCCCCTGGATCGCCGCCGCCCCGCTCGGCGCCCACCCGGACCTGGCCCGCCTCGTCCTGCACCGCTACGACCGCACCCGCACCACCCGCCCCGCGCGGGAACTCGCCGCCATCTGACCCCTTTTGTCGGCGCCGCCCGTTACCGTCGAGGCATGGCAGGCTACGACGGCACCAGCGAGACCCCGGGCTACGACCCGACCGCCACCGAGCGCTGGGCGGCCGAGCCCGACAAACGGCCCGGCCGCACCGCCTTCCAGCGCGACCGCGCCCGCGTGCTGCACTCCGCCGCCCTGCGCCGGCTCGCCGGGAAGACCCAAGTCGTCACCCCCGGCACCCTCCCCCAGGCGTTCGGCTTCGCCCCGGCGGGGGAGACCCCCGTCCACGCCTGGGACGCCAGCCCCCGCACCCGGCTCACCCACTCCCTGGAGTGCGCCCAGGTCGGCCGCGAGCTGGGCGCCGCCCTCGGCTGCGACCCCGACCTCGTCGAGACCGCCTGCCTCGCCCACGACATGGGCCACCCGCCCTTCGGGCACAACGGCGAGCAGGCGCTCAACGACGTCGCCAAGGACTGCGGCGGCTTCGAGGGCAACGCCCAGTCGCTCCGCCTCCTCACCCGCATCGAGCCCAAGCGCTTCGTCCCCGGCCCCGACGGCGCCCCCGTCAGCGTCGGACTCAACCTCACCCGCGCCGCCCTCGACGCCGCCACCAAGTACCCCTGGCCGCGCGGCGGCCACCCCACCGACCCCGCCTCGCCCAAGTTCGGCGTCTACGAGGACGACCTGCCCGTCTTCGAATGGGTCCGGCGCGGCGTCCCCGACGGCCGCACCTGCTTCGAGGCCCAGGTCATGGACTGGTCCGACGACGTCGCCTACTCCGTCCACGACGTCGAGGACGGCCTGCGCGCCGGCCACATCGACCCCGATCTGCTGTACGCCGGACCCGAGCGCGCCGACGTCTTCGCCGTCGCCATCGGCCGCTACGTCCCCGGGGACACCGACCCCGCCGAGCTCGCCGAGGCCCTCGACCGCCTCCTCGCCCAGGACTGGTGGCCGCACGGCTACGACGGCTCCGCCGTCGCCCAGGCCCGCCTCAAGGACGCCACCAGCCAGCTCATCGGCCGCTTCTGCCTCGCCGCCGAGGCCGCCACGAGGCAGGCGTGGGGGCCCCGCCCGGGCCGCTCGGGCTCCGGGGGAGGCTCCGGCCGCCTCACCCGCTACGGCGCCGAGCTCGTCGTCCCCCGCGAGACGCGCAACGAGTGCGCCGTCCTCAAGGCCGTCGCCGACCGGTACGTGATGCAGCGCGCCGAGCAGGAGGCGCTCCGCGCCGACCAGCGGATCATCGTCGCCGAACTCGCCGAGGCGCTCGTCGCCCGCGCCCCCGACGGGCTCGAACCGCAGTTCCGCGCCCTCTTCGCCGACGCGCCCGACGACCGTTCCCGCATGCGGGTGATCGTCGACCAGATCGCCTCCCTCACCGACGCCTCCGCCCGCACCCTCCACCACCGCCTGCGCCACCCCCGCCCCTGAGGGCCGCCCGCCCGGGACCCGGGGGCCGTTCGCCCCCTTCCGCCTTCCCGCACGGTGCGGGACCCTCGCATGCGCGTCCCGAGGCGGTGCGACCAGGGCCGGGCCCGGGGGCGTAGCGTAGAGAACCGGTCGCAACGAGGAGGAATCAACGTGGTCGACGCAGATCAGACCTTCGTCATCGTCGGCGGGGGCCTGGCCGGGGCCAAGGCGGCGGAGACGCTCCGCGCCGAGGGGTTCAGCGGACGGGTCATCCTCGTCTGCGACGAACGCGAGTACCCCTACGAGCGCCCCCCGCTCTCCAAGGGGTACCTCCTCGGCGAGAAGGACCGCACCGACGCCCTCGTCCACGACCCGGCCTGGTACGCGAGCCACGACATCGAGCTCCACCTCGGCCAGACCGTCACCGGCCTCGACCGCGACGCCCACACCGTCCGCCTCGGCGACGGCACCGTCCTGCGCTACGACAAGCTCCTCCTCGCCACCGGCTCCGAGCCGCGCCGCCTGGACGTCCCCGGCACCGGCCTCGCCGGCGTGCACCACCTGCGCCGCCTCTCCCACGCCGAGCGGCTCCGCCACGAGCTGAAGGCCCTCGGCCGGGACAACGGCCACCTGGTCATCGCCGGCGCCGGCTGGATCGGCCTGGAGGTCGCCGCCGCCGCCCGCACCTACGGCGCAGAGGTCACCGTCGTCGAGCCCGACCCCACCCCGCTCCACCGGGTCCTCGGCCCCGAACTGGGCCAGCTCTTCGCCGACCTGCACACCGCGCACGGCGTCCGCTTCCACTTCGGCGCCCGCATCCAGGAGTTCACCGGCCAGGACGGCATGGTCCTCGCGGTGCGCACCGACGACGGCGAGGAGCACCCCGCCCACGCCGTCCTCGTCGCCGTCGGCGCCGCCCCCCGCGCCGCCCTCGCCGAGAACGCCGGACTCGCCCTCGTCGACCGCGCCGACGGCGGCGGCATCGCCGTCGACGCCTCGCTGCGCACCTCCGACCCCGACATCTACGCCGCCGGCGACGTCGCCGCCGCCGAGCACCCCTTCCTGCACCACCGCATCCGCGTCGAGCACTGGTCCAACGCCCTCAACGGCGGGCCCGCCGCCGCCCGCGCCATGCTCGGCCGGGACGTCTCCTACGACCGGGTGCCGTACTTCTTCACCGACCAGTACGACCTGGGCATGGAGTACTCCGGCTGGGCGCCGCCCGGCTCGTACGACCAGGTCGTGGTGCGCGGCGACACCGGCAAGCGCGAGTTCATCGCCTTCTGGCTGAACGGCGGCCGGGTGATCGCCGGCATGAACGTGAACGTGTGGGACGTCACAGACCCCATCCAGAAGCTCATCCGCTCCCGCGCCACCGTGGACCCGGACGCCCTCTGCGACCCCTCCGTGGCCCTGGAGAGCCTCCTCTGACCACGTAGACTTCCCGCGTGGCAGGCAGGATCAACGATGACGACGTGAAGGCGGTCCGGGACGCGGTCCCGATCGACTCCGTGGTGTCCGAGTACCTCCAGCTCCGCAACGCCGGCGGCGGGAACCTCAAGGGGCTCTGCCCCTTCCACGACGAGAAGTCGCCCTCCTTCCAGGTCAGCCCGAGCAAGGGACTCTTCCACTGCTTCGGCTGCCAGGAGGGCGGCGACACCATCGCCTTCGTGATGAAGATCGACCACCTCTCCTTCTCGGAGACGGTCGAGCGCCTCGCCGCCAAGGCCGGCATCACCCTCCGCTACGAGGAGGGCGGCTACAACCCCGGCCACCAGCGCGGCGAGCGCATCCGCCTGATCGAGGCCCACAAGTTCGCCGCCGACTACTACGCCGGCCAACTCGACTCTCCCGAGGCCGAGATCGGCCGCAGGTTCCTCGCCGAGCGCGGCTTCGACCGGGCCGCCGCCGCCCACTTCGGCGTCGGCTACTCCCCGGCCGGCTGGGACCACCTCACCCGCTTCCTGCGCGGCAAGGGCTTCTCCGACAAGGAGCTGATCCTCTCCGGCCTCTCCCAGGACGGCCGGCGCGGCCCCATCGACCGTTTCCGGGGCCGCCTGATGTGGCCGATCCGGGACGTCGGCGGCGAGATCGTCGGCTTCGGCGCCCGCCGCCTGCGCGAGGACGACAACGGCCCCAAGTACCTCAACACCCCCGAGACGCCGGTCTACAAGAAGTCCCAGGTCCTCTACGGCATCGACCTCGCCAAGAAGGAGATCGCCAAGAGCAGCCGGGCCGTCGTCGTCGAGGGCTACACCGACGTCATGGCCTGCCACCTGGCCGGCGTCACCACCGCCATCGCCACCTGCGGCACCGCCTTCGGCGGCGACCACATCAAGATCCTGCGCCGGCTCCTGATGGACAACGGCTCGGCCCGCGTCATCTTCACCTTCGACGGCGACGCCGCCGGCCAGAAGGCCGCCCTGCGCGCCTTCGAGGACGACCAGAAGTTCGCCGCCGAGACGTACATCGCCATCGCCCCCGACGGCATGGACCCCTGCGAGCTGCGGCTCGCCAAGGGCGACGGGGCCGTCGCCGAACTGGCCGAGCCCCGCACCCCCCTCTTCGAGTTCGCCCTCCGCCAGATCGTCGACCGCTACGACCTCGACACCCCGGCGGGCCAGGCCGCCGCCCTGAACGAGGCCGCCCCGGTCGTCGCGAAGCTGAAGGACCCGTCCGTGCGCCAGCGGGTCGCGGTCAAGCTCGCGGGGCTGCTCGGCATCATGGAGGACCAGTTCGTCGTGCGGCGGGTCAGCCAGATCTCCCAGTGGCAGCGCGGCAAGGGGGACGCCCCGCGGCCCGTCCGGCAGCGCACCTACGACGACGTGCGGGCCCCCGAGGCCGTCGCCGGACCCGCGCTCAACCTGCGCAGCCCCGCCCACCGCACCGAGCGCGAACTCCTGAAGCTGGCGCTCCAGCAGCCCGAACTGGTCTCCCCCTTCTTCGACGCGTACGGGGTGGACGAGTTCACCGCACCGCCCTACGCCGCCGTCCGCCAGTGCATCCAGGACGCCGGCGGCGCCGACGGCGCCCCCGCCGACTACGTGGACGCCGTCCTCGAAGCCGCGCCCGACGACACGGTCCGCGCCCTCGTGCGGGAGCTCGTCGTCGAAGCGATCTTCGTGGCCAAGGGCGTGGACGAGGTCTACGCGGCCACGCAGCTCGTCGCGGTCCGGCTGCGCGCGGTGGACCGCCGCATCGACCAGCTCAACGCCGCGCTGAAGCGGCTGGGACACACCCACCCGGACCAGGTGACCGCCGCATCGCAGGAGCTGTACGTCCTCCAGCAGTACAAGGTGGCCCTCCAGTCGCACGGCGCCGCCGCCCTCTGACCCCGGCCGGGCCGCCCCGCCCGTCACCGGGCGGAACCAGAAAGTCACCGCACGCCCCTCGTGCGCCGATGTGTCGTACCCCACACTGGGTGACGGAGCCCTTCCGCCCCTCCTGGAGGTCGCCCGTCGTGCAGACCGAGATCCAGACCACCGAACCGGACGAGCGGGACGGACTCCCTCCGGAGGCCGGGGCGTCCGGGGCGCCCGAGGTGCCGGCCCAGCGCCGCCGCACCGGCGACTTCGGGGGCGGTGCCTCCGCCGACCTCTTCCGCCAGTACCTCCGCGAGATCGGCCGCATCCCGCTGCTCACCGCCGAGGAGGAGGTCGAGCTGGCCCGCCGCGTCGAGGCCGGCCTCTTCGCGGAGGAGAAGCTGGCCCTCACCCCCGACCTCGACTCCCGGCTGGCGTACGACCTCGACCGGCTCGTGGTGCTCGGCCGGATCGCCAAGCGGAAGCTGATCGAGGCCAACCTCCGGCTCGTCGTCTCGATCGCCAAGCGGTACGTCGGCCGGGGCCTGACCATGCTCGACCTCGTCCAGGAGGGCAACCTCGGCCTGATCAGGGCCGTCGAGAAGTTCGACTACGCGCGGGGCTACAAGTTCTCCACCTACGCCACCTGGTGGATCCGCCAGGCGATGTCCCGGGCCCTGGCCGACCAGGCCCGCACCATCCGGGTCCCGGTCCACGTCGTCGAGCTGATCAACCGGGTCGTCCGGGTCCAGCGCGGACTGCTCCAGGAGTGGGGGAGGGAGCCCACCGCCGAGGAGGTCGCCATCCACCTGGACCTCGCCCCGGAGCGCGTCGGCGAGGTGCTGCGGCTCGCCCAGGAGCCGGTCTCGCTGCACACCCCGGTCGGCGAGGAGGACGACGTGGCCCTCGGCGACCTCATCGAGGACGGCGACGCCGCCTCGCCCGTCGAGTCCGCCGCCTTCCTGCTGCTCCGCCGGCACCTGGAGGACGTCCTGTCCACCCTGAACGAGCGGGAGCGCAAGGTCGTCCAGCTCCGCTACGGCCTCGCGGACGGCCGGCCCCGCACCCTGGAGGAGATAGGGCAGATCTTCGGGGTGACGCGCGAACGCATCCGCCAGATCGAGTCGAAGACCCTGGGCAAGCTCCGTCACCACGCCTACGCCGACCAGCTGCGCGGCTACCTCGACTGAGGACGGCCCGTGCCGCACCGGGTGCGACACGGGCCGTCCGTACGGCGACCGCCGGGTCAGTCGACCTCGGCGACCGCCTCCGCGAACTGCGCCGCGTACAGCCGCGCGTAGGCACCGCCCGAGACGAGCAGCTCCTCGTGCGTGCCCTGCTCCACGATCGAGCCGTTCTCCATCACCAGGATCACGTCCGCGTCCCGGATGGTGGAGAGCCGGTGCGCGATCACGAAGGAGGTACGGCCCTGGGCCAGCCGGGCCATCGCCTTCTGGATCAGCACCTCGGTCCGGGTGTCCACCGAACTCGTCGCCTCGTCGAGGACCAGGATCACCGGGTCGGACAGGAACGCCCGCGCGATGGTGATCAGCTGCTTCTCGCCCGCGCTGACCCCCGCCCCGTCGTCGTCGATGACCGTGTCGTACCCCTCGGGCAGGGTGCGCACGAAGCGGTCCGCGTGCGCCGCCCGCGCGGCCTCCTCGATCTCCGCCCGGCTCACCTCGCGGGTCGCGCCGTACGCGATGTTCTCCGCGATCGTCCCGCCGAACAGCCAGGTGTCCTGGAGGACCATGCCGATCCCGGCCCGCAGCTCCTCCCGGGGCATCGACGCGACGTCCGTCCCGTCCAGCGTGATCCGGCCGCCCGTCACCTCGTAGAACCGCATGAGGAGGTTGACCAGCGTCGTCTTGCCCGCCCCGGTCGGACCGACGATCGCGACCGTCTGGCCCGGCTCCACGGTGAGCGACAGGTCCTCGATGAGCGGCTTGTCGGCCTCGTAGCGGAACGAGACGTGCTCCAGGGCCACCTTCCCCTTGAAGTCCCGCTTCCGCCCGGAGACCGGCGCGTCCGGCTCCTGCTCCTCGGCGTCGAGCAGCTCGAAGATCCGCTCCGCCGAGGCCACGCCCGACTGCACCAGGTTCGCCATCGACGCCACCTGCGTCAGCGGCATCGAGAACTGGCGCGAGTACTGGATGAACGCCTGCACGTCACCGATGGAGAGCGAACCGCTCGCCACCCGCAGCCCGCCGACGACCGCGACCAGCACGTAGTTGATGTTCGAGACGAAGAACATCACCGGCTGCATCATGCCGCTGTTGAACTGGGCCTTGAAACCGGCCTGGTACAGCGCCTCGTTCTGCTCGCGGAAGCCCTCGGCGGCCTCGTCCTGCCGGCCGAAGACCTTCACCAGGGTGTGCCCGGTGTACATCTCCTCCACGTGCGCGTTGAGCGCGCCCGTCGACTTCCACTGCTGCACGAAGTGCGGCTGCGAGCGCTTGCCGATCTTCGCCGCGACCACCACCGACACCGGCACCGTCACCAGCGCGACGAGCGCCAGCAGCGGCGAGATCCAGAACATCATCGCCAGCACGCCGACGATCGTCAGCAGCGAGTTGACCAGCTGGCCCATCGACTGCTGGAGCGTCTGCGAGATGTTGTCGATGTCGTTGGTCGCCCGCGACAGCACCTCGCCGCGCTTCGCCCGGTCGAAGTACGACAGCGGCAGCCGCGCCAGCTTCGTCTGGACGTCCTCCCGCATCCGGAAGACCGTCCGGTTGATCACCATGATCGACATGCGGGTGGAGACCAGCATCAGCAGCCCCGCCGCCACGTACACGCCGAGCGCGATCAGCAGCACCTCGCCGACCGCGCCGAAGTCGATGCCGTGACCGGGCGTGAAGTCGACCCCGGACAGCATGTCGGCCATGCCGCCCTCGCCGTCCGCGCGCAGCTTCGCCAGCGCCTGGTCCTTCGTCACCCCCTCGGGCAGCCGCCGCCCGACCACGCCCGCGAAGATCAGGTCCGTCGCCCGGCCCAGGATCTTCGGGCCGACCACCGAGGCCGCCACCGACAGCACGCCGGCGAGCAGCATCACCCAGAGCCCGGTGCGCTCCGGCGCGAGCTGCCGCAGCAGCCGCTTCGACGACCCCTTGAAGTCCATCGACCGCTCACCCGGGGCGCCCCCGGCCATCATGCGTCCGCCAGGACCGGCCATCAGGCTGCCTCCGCCTCGGTCAGCTGGGAGAGCACGATCTCCCGGTACGTCTCGTTCTCCGCCATCAGCTCGTGGTGCCGTCCGGTGCCGACGACCCGGCCCTCGTCCAGGACCACGATCCGGTCGGCGTCCCGGATGGTCGACACCCGCTGGGCGACGATCACCACGGTGGAGTCCGAGGTCTCCTCGGAGAGCGCGGCCCGCAGCCGGGCGTCCGTCTCGTAGTCGAGCGCCGAGAAGGAGTCGTCGAAGAGGTAGATCTCCGGCCGCTGCACCAGCGTCCGCGCGATCGCGAGCCGCTGCCGCTGGCCGCCGGACACATTGGTGCCGCCCTGGGCGACGGGCGCCTCCAGACCGTGCTCCAGCTTCCGTACGAAGTCGGCGGCCTGGGCCACCTCCAGGGCGTGCCACAACTCCTCGTCGCTCGCGTCCGGCTTCCCGTACCGCAGGTTCGAGGCGATCGTCCCCGAGAAGAGGTACGGCTTCTGCGGGACGAGCCCCACCGTCCGGGCCATCAGCGCCGGGTCCAGCGTCCGCACGTCCACCCCGTCGACGAGGACCTCGCCGCCGGTCACGTCGAACAGCCGGGGCACCAGGCCGAGCAGCGTCGACTTGCCGCTGCCGGTCGAGCCGATGATCGCGGTGGTCTCGCCCGGCCGCGCCACCAGCTCCACCTCGCGCAGCACCGACTCCTCGGCACCCGGGTAGCGGAAGTCCGCGCCCCTGACCTCCAGATGGCCGCGCCGGTCCAGCGAGGTCACCGGCTCCGCGGGCGGCACCACGCTCGACGAGGTCCCCAGGACCTCCTCGATGCGCTCGGCGCAGACCTCGGCCCGGGGCACCATCATGAACATGAAGGTGGCCATCATCACCGACATCACGATCTGCATCAGATAGGCCAGGAAGGCGGTCAGCGCGCCGATCTCCATCCCGCCGCTGTCGATGCGGTGCGCGCCGAACCAGACCACGGCCACGCTGGAGACGTTCACCACCGTCATCACGGTCGGGAACATCAGCGCCATCAGCCGGCCGGTCGCCACCGACACGTCGGTCAGCTCGCCGTTGGCACCCCGGAAGCGCTCCTCCTCGTACCCGTCCTTCACGAAGGCCCGGATCACGCGGTTGCCGGTGATCTGCTCGCGCAGCACCCGGTTCACCGTGTCCAGCCGCTCCTGCATGGTCCGGAAGAGGGGCCGCATCCGCCGGACGATCAGCGAGACCGCGATGCCGAGCACCGGCACCACCGCGAGCAGCACGCCCGACAGCGGCACGTCCTGGCCGAGGGCCATCACGATGCCGCCGACACACATGATGGGCGCGGAGACCATCAGGGTGAACGCCATCAGGACCAGCATCTGGACCTGCTGTACGTCGTTGGTGGTCCGGGTGATCAGCGAGGGCGCGCCGAACTGCCCCAGCTCGCGGGCGGAGAAGGACTGCACCCGGTCGTAGACGGCGCCGCGCACGTCCCGGCCGACCGCCGAGGCGGTCCGCGCGCCGTAGTACACGGCGCCGATGTTGCAGAGCACCTGCACCACGGAGACGCCGATCATCAGCGCGCCGAACCGCAGGATGTAGCCGGTGTCCCCCTCGACGACGCCGTCGTCGATGATGTCCGCGTTCAGGGTCGGCAGGTAGAGGCTCGCGCAGGTCGCCAGGAACTGGAGCAGGACGAGCAGGGCGATGGGTTTTCGATAGGGCCGCAGGTGGGTTCGGAGAAGTCTTATGAGCACGATTCCCACTATCGCCCGAGGGCCCGCGCCGTTACGACTGAGTTTGGGGCGTCCGGCCGAGCCCTGGGCAAGACTTTACGAACCGTCCCCGGCGGGTTCCGCCGGAGACGGTTCCGCCCCTCAGGCGAAGGCCCCCGGGTGGAGCTGGTCCCGGGTCGCCGCGTACTGCTGGCGCACCGCCCGGCCCGCCGCCAGCTCCTCGCCCGGCTCCAGGATCTGGGCGGCGGCCCCCTGCCAGGCCGGGGGAGCCGACGGCGACAGGGTGCCGCGCGCCGCGCCCAGCGCCCAGGCCGCCTGCCGGGCGGCGCCGAGCGCCGCGTAGTCGGCCGGCTGGGGGACGACGACCTGCGTGCCGAAGACCGCCGGGGCCAGCGCCTGCACGGCGGCCAGCGCGCCGGCCGCGCCGAGCAGGAAGATCCGCCGCACCTCGACGCCCCGGCCGCGCACCACGTCCAGCGCATCGGCGAGCCCGCAGAGCATGCCCTCGAAGGCGGCCCGCGCCAGGTGCTCGGGCTTCATCGACTCGCGGCGCAGCCCGCTCAGGGTGCCGGCGGCGTGCGGCAGGTTCGGCACCCGCTCGCCCTCCAGGTAGGGCAGCAGCACGAGCCCGGACGCGCCCGGGGTGGACTTCAGGGCGAGGGCGGACAGCTCCTCCAGGGAGGGCAGTCCGAGCATCTCGGCGGTGCCGCGCAGCGTCCGCACCGCGTTGGTCACGGAGACGACCGGCAGGTGCCGTCCGGTGGCGTCGGCGTACGAGGTGATCGCGCCGCCCGGCTCGGTGAGCGCCTCGTGGTGGACGGCCATCACCGAACCGGAGGCGCCGAGCGAGACGACCGCGTCGCCCGGCCCCAGGCCGAGGCCGAAGGCGGCGGCCATGGTCTCGCCGGTGCCGGCCGAGATCAGCAGCCCCTCCGGGGTGGTCCCGGCGGGCTCGGCGGGACCGAGCACCTCGGGCAGCGCGACCTGGTGGCCCAGGGCCAGTTCGACCAGGTCGGGGCGGTAGGTGCCGGTGCGGGCGGACCAGTAGCCGGTGCCGGAGGCGGCGCCCCGGTCGGTGGTGCGGCGGGTCGGCCGGCCGAGCAGCTGCCAGACCAGCCAGTCGTGCGGCTGGAGGACGGCGGCCACCCGCCGGGCGTGCTCGGGTTCGGTACGGGCCAGCCAGCGCAGCTTCGCGACCGGGAGGCCGGACTGCGGGACGGTGCCGACGGCCTCGGCCCACGCCTCCCGCCCGCCGAGCGCCTCGATCAGGTCGGCGGCCGCGACCTGGGCCCGCTTGTCGTTGCCGACCAGCGCGGGCCGGACCAGGCCGCCCTGCGCGTCGAGCGGCACCACGCCGTGCGCCTGCGCGGCGACGCCGATGGCCTCCACGCCTTCGAGGAGCCCGCCGGTGGCGGCCTCCCCGAGCGAGAGCAGCCAGGTCTGCGGATCGATGTCCGCGGTCTTCGGATCGACCGGGTGCGGGGCATGGCCCTGCCGCAGTACCGCGCCGGTGTCCGTGTCACAGACCACGATGCGCGTGGCGTCCGAAGAACTGTCGAGTCCCGCGACTATCCCCATGACACCCGATTCTGCCGCACGCCGGGCGTTCGCGGGTCAGGTGTTGCTGGTGCCCCAGTCGTCGTCCTCGGTGACCTGCCCGTTGGCGTGGGCGCGTCCGCGCAGGGCGGACACCCGGTCGGTCACGGACGACGGCAGCCGGTCGCCCACCTTGTCGCCCACGGCGTGCGCGGCCTTCCCGGCGAACTGCCGGCCGGTCTGGGCGGCGGACTCGGCGGCGTTGCGCACGGCCGGGTTCCGGGCGAGGTCGCGGGCCGCCGTCTTCATCCGCTCGTAGCGCTCGCGCCCGGCGCGCGTACCGATCACGTAACCGAGCGCGAGACCCGCGGCGAACGTCAGCTTGTACCGCACGCTGCGATCCTTCCCTCAAGGGTCCTGGGGATACCGATTGGCGGAGCACCCCCCTGCTTGCGCTAATGTATGTCTCGCAGCGAGCGCCCGCCGCCCGGGAACCCCCGGGCAGGACCGTTCGGTGCAACGCAGCAATCCCCTGTAGCTCAATTGGCAGAGCAGCCGGCTGTTAACCGGCAGGTTACTGGTTCGAGTCCAGTCGGGGGAGCGCGATCCCCTGTAGCTCAATTGGCAGAGCATTCGGCTGTTAACCGGAGGGTTACTGGTTCGAGTCCAGTCGGGGGAGCAGAGCGAAAAAGGACCCTTCCGGGTCCTTTTTCGCGTTCCGGGGAACCATCCGCTTCCGGCCGAAGTCTTCCTGGTCGAGCAGCGTCGATCATCCGAGGCAAGAGATCGTATGAGCGGCTATGCTGCGGCAGACGGCGCGTACACGTGTACGCGGCGTCAGCGTCGGGGGCGGTAGCTCAGCCGGTTAGAGCAGCGGACTCATAATCCGTCGGCCGTGGGTTCGAGTCCCACCCGCCCCACCACTGCCCGTGTCCGCAGGAAGGATTCACCTGCGGACGCGGGCTTTTTCGTGCTCCACCGTGCCCCTCCGGCCCGGGCGCCGCGTCCGCGACACGCCGGGTTCTCACCCGGACGGACCGCCGGAAACCAGCCAGTGGGCCAGGCGGGCCGGGGGAGTGGGGCGGCCCAGGAGGCGGAGCTCGCGGTGGAGCGGGCGGAGCAGTTCGGGGCGGTGGAGGAGCGGGCGGGCGGCCGGGTCGGCGGTGGCGAGGGAGAGGACCAGGCCCGTCCAGGCGTCGGGGCACTCGGGGTCCGCGGCCAGCAGGCGGGCGTAGGCGCCGGCGGCGGACGGGTCGCCGGCGAGCAGCGCCCGGTCGGCGGGCGAGGCGGCGGGCGCGGGGGCGCCGGGGGCGAGGGCGTGCCGGATCAGCCCGGTGCGGGCGTGCGCCCAGCGCGGGGTGGGGTCCGGGACGACGGCCGGGGCGCCGGTGCCGGTGCCCTCGGCGGGGGCGCCGGTGACGAAGGCGCGGGCCAGGGCGCGGACGTCCTCGGGGGCGGGGACCAGGTGCCGGATCCGCCACTCGGTGCGGTGGTCGGTGGCGGCCAGCGCGGCCAGCGCGTCGGCGCCCGGCCGGACCCGCGCGGCGGCCGGCAGCGCGTCGAGCCGGGCCGCCATGCCCGCCACGAAGCGGCGCCCGTGCGCGGTCAGCGCGGGATCGGCGGCCAGCGTCAGGACGGCCTCGCGGGTCTGCCGCCGGCCGAGGGCGAACTCGAACTCCGCGGCGGCCCGTTCGGCCCGGGGCGCCCGCCCCAGGTAGCGGGCCCAGAAGTCGGTGATCCCCAGGAAGGCGTACGCCCCCTGGAGCAGCCCGCCCAGCGGCCGGGGATCGTCCCGCCAGGGGGCGTGGTGCCGCTCGGCGCCGCCGTCCCGTTCCAGCGTCAGCAGGTGGAGCAGCGCGCCCAGTTTGGTGTGCTGGAACTCGTGGACCAGGGTCACCGCGAAGGTCACCGGGTCCGGCGGCAGCGTGGTCAGCACCCCGCCGAAGGCGTCGCCCGAGGAGGCGCTCAGCACCACCCCGTGCGGCGACGGCGGGACCGGCGTCAGGCTCCGTAACCCCTCGGCGAGGGCCCCGGCCGTCTCCGGGTCGGTCTCCTGGAGCACGGTGACGGCCCGCGCGAAGCGGTCCTGCCAGCGGGCGGCCCCGGCCGGGGAGAGCCGCCGGGGCGGCAGCGGCTCGCTGAGGTCCCGGTAGGGCCCGACGTCGTCCAGCCAGACGTCCAGCCGCCGCCGCGCCGCCCGCGCGCGCAGCCGGCGCAGCGGCGCCCAACCGGGGGCGTCGGCCGGCTCCCCGCCGTCCCCGCCGGGCGCGGGCGGGCCGACGGGGGCGCCGTGCGGGCCGATCCGCAGCCGGCCGCCGGCCACCACCACGTCCGCCGTGCCCCAGCGCGGGCGCCCCGGCAGCCGGGCCAGACCGAGGGTGGGGAACATCGCGGAACCGTCCCGCAGCGGCACGGCGGTGCGCAGCGGCAGCCCGGCGCGCAGCGCGGCGACGGCGCACACCGCGTGCAGGTGGCCGAGGTCGGTCCAGACCGGGCCGTCGCCCCAGGCCGTGTGGTGCAGCCGCCGCAGCCCGTGCCCCAGCCAGACCCCGGTCTGCGGGTGCAGCAGCAGCTCCCGGAACTCCTCAGGGGCCCGCTCCTGGGCGGCCGTCAGCGTCTCCCAGGCGCTGTCCACGGACGGCAGCGGCCCCAGCGCGTCCGGGGTCCTGGCCGCCGTGTCGAGCAGGGCCCGGAGCAGCAGGAGCCGCCTGCTGTACTCGGTCGTCCGCAGGAAGCGGATCGTGTCGGCTCCGCCCCGGCCCGAGGCCAGGGCGTCGAAGTGCGCCGAGGGAACGAGATGGTGCGTGGTACCGGCGTCTTCGTGGCGTCCGTCGGTCTGCACGGATCTCCTCCCGGGGGCGGACGGTCAGTCGGCCCGGCCGGGCCCCGGGTCTCCGGCGAAGTTGATCCGGGGACGCTCGACCTGGCGCAGCAGCCGCTCCAGCGAGCGGGCGTGCAGCCGCGGACTCTGTGTCCGCAGGTCGGCGAGCGGCACCTCGCTGAGGTCGATCAGCTCGGACCCCAGGTACTCCTGCCCCGTGGACGTGTCGGACGTGTGCATCGACATCCCCCTGCCATGCCCGTGAACCCCGTTTGTCTTCATGATGGCGCAGCCTCCTGGCTTCCGGAAGGGCGTGATCAGGCGGGTGCGCCCCCCTGTTCCGCTTCTTCCGGAGGGAGCCAGCGCGCCGCCCACTCCGCCAGCGCGCCCTGCTCCAGGGAGCCGGGTTCGAGGAAGGAGACGGCCTCCACGAGGGCGGTCAGGCCCCCCGGGTGGTGCCGGCAGGTCCGTACGATGCTGAGGATGTCGGTGCGCGCCGCCGGCAGCCGGGGGACGGCACCGGCCAGCTCCACCGGGAGCATGCCGAGGACGAGTTGGCGGTGGTTCTGGTCGGTCATGCTCGGCCAGGAGGCGAGCAGGTCCACCAGTGCCCGCACCGCCGCGTCCGGCACCGCCCGCACCGCCGTCCGCACGGCGGAGGCGACGGGCGGCGCGGCGGAAGCGGCGGGGACGGCCGGTGCGGGCGGCGCCGGGGGTACGGACGGGGCGGGGGCCTCGTAGCGGCGGACGTCGCCCGCCCAGGTCTGGTACCGCAGCGAGGTGGGCCGCTGCCCGCCGCCGGTGAAGGCGCCGACCACCCCGTCCGCGAGCGCCGCCATGTCGGGCGGCCACGCCGCGCCGTCCGACCCGGCCAGCCCCTCCAGGACGGCCCGGGAGAAGGCCCCGGTCTGCGCCGCCGGATCGTTGGCCGCCCGCTGCCCCGGCCCCGAGGCCAGCAGCGCGAACTGCTCGCGGCCCGGCAGCCGGTCGCCGCCCGGCGGCACCTCGGCGGGCAGCGTACGGGCGAAGCCGAGGTCCTCGACGAAGGTCTGGCAGGAGTCCACCAGCCAGATCTGCCGGGCGAAGCCGGGCACCAGGTCGGTGGTGAAGGCGGTCAGCCACGCGTCCAGATCGAGGTTGCGCCGGTCGTCCGGGCCCGCGTCGGCGTAGAAGAGGCGCCGGTGCCCGCGCGGGTCGGTGACGCCGTGGCCGCCCCAGAACACCCAGAGCAGATCGCCCTCCCGGGCCGGCAGCCGGCGCGTCAGCACCTCCTGCACGGCCTCCCGCCCGGCCGGGCCCGCGGGCACGTCCACCTCGGGCCCGCCCGCCCCGGGCAGCGGCTCCAGGAGCAGCGAGATCTGGGCGGCGGGCACGCCGCGCCCGCGCAGCCAGGCGGTGAAGCGGCGGGCGTCGGCGGCGGGCCCCGGCAGGTCCCAGGCCGCCCCCGCCGCGTACCGCTCGACGCCGACGACCAGCGCGTGCGTCCGCTCCGGGCGGGCCGCCGTCACGGCAGCTCCGCCGCGAGCAGGCGGTACAGCTCCGGATTGCCGAAGTAGGCGCTGTGCGCGAGCGGGAACGGCTGCCGCCCGTCGAGCGCCACGTCCTCCACCCGCCCGGGGAAGACCCCGGCGCCGACGTAGCTCAAGAGGTCGCGCCGGTCGTACACGTTGATCCAGCGCGGTACGCGGGCGGGCAGCGGACTGCCGTGCTCCAGGCTCGGCAGCGCCCCCAGCTCGTACAGGAACGGCGCCTGCGAGCCGACGGTGACCAGCAGCTCCACCTCCGGCAGCTCCCGCAGCGCCAGCAGGTCCAGGCAGGCGATGCCGCCCAGGCTGTGCGCGAGCAGGACGACCGGCGGCTCGGCGGCCCGCACCGCCTCCTCCACGACCGCCCGGAGCGCCTCGCCCCGGGCCAGGTAGAGCAGGACGTCCCCGGCGGCCGGGTGGGCCGCGTCGGTGAGCGCCGAACGCCGCTTCACCACCTGCGCCGAGGCCAGGCCCAGCGCCAGCCGGCCGGCCAGCCGCTTCGCCCGCCGCGCCACCGGCCCCCGGTGCGTCCCGTCCGGCTCCCCGGGCAGCAGGGCGGCGATCCGCTCCACGGCCGCGTCGCGCGCGGCGCCGTCGAGCGCCGGGGCCGCGCCGTCCCGGGCGGCCCGGCGGCGCACCGCCTCGGCCGCGCACGCCCGGGCCAGCACCTCCGCCCCCGCGCCGGCGGCGGGGGAGCGCAGGAAGTCCCGCCCGTCGGGCGAGGTGAGCACGGCGGCCACCGCCCCGGCGAACTCCGCCCCGATCCCGGCCGCGTCGAGCAGCTCCCGCAGCCGGTCGTCCGCGCCGAGGGCGAGCGCCGCCGCGGAGAGCGCCTCGCCGGGCGGGACCGCGCCCGGCGCCAGCTCCGCGCGCGGGCCGGACCCGTCGCCGAGCAGCCGGAGTTCGAGCAGCGGGTCGAGGTAGAGCAGCCCCCACAACTCGACGTCCTCGTCGGCAGAGGCAGAGGCAGAGGCAGAGGCGGAGGCGGGGTCCGGGCCGGCCTCCGGCACGTCCCGCCCGGTGCCGTACCCCGGCACCGAGAGGCCGCCGGCGCGCAGGGCCGATCCGGCACGTCCACCCCAATAACAGGGAGTCACGGTCACTTCGGGCCGTAACGGCCGCAATCCCTCGCGGACCCGTTCCAGCCCCTCGGAGTACCCGGGCTCGCGCACCCCCGTGCCGTGGACGAACAGCACTGTCGTCACCGCTGACCCCCGTTCGATTCGGCATACGCCAAATGGCTCTCACGATAGGGCACTTGGCCCTCCGGCGGCTACACTGCGTAGGGATTGCGCCACCGTGCGGGCGCGTGCCGGAAGGAGCGTGCCGGTGAGTCCGGACTCCGTCATCACCCATGTCGTCGCCGCGCTCGCCGTGGTGATCGCCGCCTCCCACGCCGCCGGCGCGGTGGCCCGAAGACTCGGCCAACCCCCCGTCGTCGGACAGCTGTTCGCGGGCATCGCGCTGGGTCCCAGCCTGCTCGGCCTGCTGCCGGGACAGCTCCAGGAGACCCTCTTCCCGCCGCAGATCCATCCCGTCCTGACGGCCCTGGCCCAAGTCGCCCTGGTCCTCTTCCTGTTCGCGGTGGGTTACGAACTCGACCTCGGGATGCTCCGCCACCAGAAGGCCGTCGTCCCGGTCTCCGTCGCGGGCTTCGCCCTCCCCATGCTGCTGGGCGCGGCCATCGTGCTCCTCCTCCCCGGCGGCTTCGCCGAGGTCAACGACGGCCGGCCGGGGGACGCCACCTTCGTCCTCTACATGGCGGTCGCCCTCTCCGTCACGGCCGTGCCCGTGCTGGCCAGCATCATCCGGGACCAGGGCCTGTCCGGGACCAGGGCCGGCACCATCGCGATGGCCTCGGCCGGTGTCATCGACGCGCTGAGCTGGCCCGTCCTCGCCGTGATCCTGGTTGGCGGGACGCAGGGCGGCTCGGTCCGCCAGTGGGCGGTCAAGGCCGCCCTCACGGTCCTGTACGTGCTCGTGATGGTCTTCGCCGTCCGGCCGCTGCTGGCCCGCTGGTCGGCCCGGCCCGGCCGCTCGGCCGCCCACCGGGTCCCGGTCGCCGTCACCGTCGCCCTGGCCTCCGCCTGGGCCACCGACTCCCTCGGCCTGCACGTCATCTTCGGCGCGCTGCTGGCCGGCGTGATCATGCCCCGGCGGCCCGACGGCGCCCCCGACGAGGAGCTGCTGCGCCCGCTGCGGGAGGCCGGCGAACTGCTGCTCCCGATGTTCTTCGCGATCTCCGGCATGGCCGTCGTGCTCGGCGGGCTGCACGGCTCCGACCTGCTGATCCTGCTGGTGATAGTGGTCGCCGCGGTGGCCGGGAAGGTCGGCGCGGGCGCCCTCTCGGCGCGCGGCGCCCGGCACTCCTGGCGGGAGGCGCTGCTGATCGGCGTCCTGCTCAACACCCGGGGCCTGACCGAACTGATCGTGCTCAACGTCGGCCTCCAGGCCGGGATCATCGGCCCCCGGCTCTACGCGCTGCTCGTCGTGATGGCGCTGGTCACCACCGCCGCCACCGGGCCGCTGATCCGGCTGCTGCGCCGGCCGGCGCGCCCGGTGCCGGACCCGCCGGCGGACGCCCCGGCCGGGCCGGAGCCGGGAAGGCCGCCGGCCGCCCGGGACGGGGCCGGCGCACCCCCGGTGTCCGCCGCCGGGGCGGAGCCGTGACCGGGGCGAGGGGGCGGGCGGACCCGCCCCCTCGGGCCGCTAGAAGGGCACCGGGGCGATGTCCACGTCGGCGCGCTTGCCGGAGGCGGAGGCCACCGTCGCCGGGTGGTCCTCGCCGAGCCGGCGGCGGAAGCCCGCCAGCGTCTCGGTGTGCAGGGCGGTCGCCTCGTCGTCCCGGCCCAGCGCCCGCAGGTCGAGCACCAGGTTGGTGGCGCAGGCCAGCGCCGTCGGGTGGTCCTCGCCGTGGTCCCGGCGCAGCACCTCCAGGGTCGCCCGGTCCAGCTCCAGGGCCTCCTCGTGGCGCCCCTCGGCGGCGTACTGGCTGGCGGCGCCGATGGCCGCGGTCAGGGCCAGGACGTGGTCCTCGCCCAGGTTCTCCCGCAGACCGGGCAGGGCCGCCGCCAGGTGCTCCCCGGCGCCCGCCGGCTCGTCGAGGTGCCGCAGCGTGATGGCCAGGTTGACCCGGGCCGAGAGGGTGTACGGGTGCGCCTCGCCGAGCTTGGCGGCGTACCGTCCGACCGTCGCCTCGCCCAGCTCCCGCGAGCGCCGCAGCTGCCCGTCCTGCCGCAGGTCCACGACCAGGTTGGCCGCGCAGGCGACGGCGTCCGGGTGGTCGTGGCCGTACCGGTTGGCGAACTTCGTCCACGCCGCCTCGCTCAGGGCGAGCGCCCCCGCGTGGTCGCCGGCGCGGCGCCGGCACACCGCCAGGACGCGGGCGCAGCCGAGGCTGGCGGGGGTGTCCTCGCCGAAGTGGGTGACGTAGCGGGCGTAGACGTCCTCCTGGTGGGCGACGGCCTCCAGGTAGTCACCGGTCTCGCGGATGTCGATGGACAGGCCGCTGAGGGTGTTGAGGGTGTCGAAGTGCTGCTCGCCGAGGGTGAGGGAGCGCAGCCGGGCGGTCTCGGTGTCGTACGCCCGCGCCTCCCGGTACAGGCCCATCAGGCGCAGGCCGACGCCCAGGCTGTGGGCGGCCCGCAGGGAGGCCGGGTCGTCCTCGCCGAAGGACCGCAGCGAGCGCTCGTACACCGAGCGGTTGATCTCCAGGCCGCGGGCCATCTCGGCCCGCAGCCGCAGTCCGCTGCACAGCTGGATCAGGGCGTCGAGGGTGCCCTCGTCGTCCTCGCCCGCGGTCCGCAGGTACGTGTCGGCGGTCCGCTCCATCATGGCGGCGGCCTCCTGGTACTCACCCAGGGTGCGCAGGGTGAACGCCAGCCACTTCGCCATCTCCAGGGTCTGCTGGTCCTCCGCGCCGAACTTCCCGGTCCAGATCTCCAGCGCCTCCCGGGCCATCGCCGCCGAGCCCGCGTGGTCGCCCCACATGTGCAGGAACTCGACCATGCCGCGGATCAGGCCGCGCACCCACGGGGAGTCGCACTCGACGGCCCGGGAGACCACCACGTGCGGCAGCAGCGCCTGGTAGCGCGGCCACAGTTCGCGCGAGCCGGGGCTGTTGGGGTTGGCGTCGGCGAGGAGCAGGTGCGCGCCGTGCCGCATGTCGGCCTGCTGCTGCGGGGACATGCGGTTGACCAGCACCGCCTGGACCAGGCGGTGCAGCTGGATGGTGTCGTGCCGGTGCTCGATCCGGGCCAGGGCGTAGATGTTGATCTCGCGGATGGCGCGGCCCAGTTTGATCGGGTGGCGCAGGACCTCGTCCAGCTCGGGGGCGATGGTGGTGGTCCGCGAGTTGTTGAAGAGGGAGCGGGAGATCGGCTCCGGGGCGAAGAACGAGCAGACCTGGAGGAGCTGGAGCGCGGCGGGGTTGCGCTGTTCGAGCTGGCGCAGCGAGACGTCCCAGGCCGCCGCCACCGACATCGGGTAGTCGGGCGAGGGGACGAGTTCGAGCATCAGCTCGGCGATCTTCTCGTTGATCAGCCGCAGGTAGTCGGGGACCGTCATGCCGGTGACGGCCTGCCAGGCCGCCGCCTGCTCGATGGCGAGCGGCAGGTCGCCCAGCGCCTCGGCGAGGCGGTCGGCGTCCTCGTCGGTGAGGTCGCGGGCGCGGCGGCGCAGCAGCGCCTTGCTCTCCTCGCGGGTGAAGACGTCCACGGAGAGGGTCCGCGCGACCCGGTCCCACTCCTGGTTCCGGGAGGTGATGAGGATCTTGCCGGTGCCGCCGGTGGGGAAGTAGGGGCGGACGGCCTCCACGTTCTCCGCGTTGTCGAAGACCAGCAGCCAGCGGTCGTACGGCTCGCCGCGCCGCAGCGCCTCGCGGACGGCGGGGACGGCCCGGTTGGCCTCGCTGCCCACGTTCAGGCCCATCCGCTGGGCGAGTTCGGTGAGCGCGGTGAGGATCATCGCGGGCTGCTCGGAGGGGATCCACCAGACGACGTCGTAGTCGGAGGCGTACCGGTAGACGTACTCGATGGCGATCTGCGACTTCCCGACGCCGCCCATGCCGTGCAGGGTGTGGGGGAGCACGGCGGAGGTGTCGCCGGTCAGCAACTGCTCCCGGATCTGCGCGAGGAGGTCCTCCCGGCCCACGAAGTTGGGGTTGTTCGGGGGGACGCTGCCCCAGACGGCGGGGACGGCGGAGTGCGGCGGCCGGGACGGGTGGACCCCGGGCGCGTGCTGGCCGGGGATCGGGGTGCCGGCCGGGATCGGGGTGCCCGAGGCCGGGGTCGGGGTGCCGGACGTCGGATGGGCCGGGGTCCCGTTCACGGCCCCTCCTTCCTCGCGCTGATGCTGGCTGGCAGTGGTGTCGGTCATGGAGGGGCCGCCCGTGTCGGAATGTACGTGGGTGTCGCGGATATCGTGGACCAAAGAGTCATTTGTCGGGGTGAATGACGCTCCCGCCGTGGTGCTCTCCAGGGCGGAGCTGATCCGGTGGGCGCGGGTCAGATAGGGGCCGGACAGGGCGCGCAGGATCGCCAGTTCGACCCGGATGAAGGGCAGTTCCTCGTCGCTGGGGCGGGGGACCGGTGCCTCCTCCGGGGCGAGCAGGGCGCCGTGCAGGCTCCGCGCGGCCGGGGAGCGGGCGCCGAAGAAGTCGGAGACGGAGCGGGCGACGCGCGCGGTGTCCGCCCGCATCGCGCCGGCGAGCAGGGCCTCGCGGGCGCCGTCGACGAAGTCCAGCGGGGGCCGCGCGGCGGTGCCCCGCGCCGGCTCCTCGACCAGCCCGCTGAGGAACAGCTCGGCCACGTGCACCGGTTGGGCCTCCGGGACGAAGCGGTGCCGCACGGTCCGCACCAGCCGGGGGTCGAGGACGGCGGCGGCCAGGTGGGTGGCGAGCCGGAAGGCGGTCGGGGTGGCGTGGCTGCGGAAGCGGCGGATGCGCTCCTGCACGGTCGGCGGCGGGGGGCCGTCCGGCGGCCCGGACTCCGCCTCCCCCTCCTCCTCGGGCGCGGGCACGCCGAGGAGCAGGACGGGGGCGTCGGTGCCGTCGGGCGCCTCGCCGGCCACCAGCGAGGCCCAGCGGCCGATCCAGTCGGCGTCCAGTTCGAGCACGGGCACGGCCGCCGTCCAGTCGGCCGGCGGCGGGTCGAAGGGGTCGTACTCCTCCGGCGGGAAGGCCACCGCGAGGGCGGCGCCGGGGCGGGGGCAGTGCAGCCGGACCCGGCGCGGGACGAGGGCGGTGCGGTGCCAGTCCCGCTGGCCCAGCAGGTGGATGACGGCGGTCGGCCCGGCGCCGGCCCAGGTCTCCAGGGCCCGGGTGCCGGCCCCGGTCCGCCACAGCGGGCCCAGGGCGTCGGTGAGGACGAGGACGAGGTGGCGGCCGGTCCGGTCGACGAGTTCGGCGGGGGAGCCGGCCGGGCCGCGCAGCACGGCGGCGGCGGGCTCGCCGCCGGGCGGGGTGTGCGGGCCCATCCGCCGGACCCGGACGTCCCGGAAGGCGCCGGACTGCTCGGCGGCGGCGGTGAACTCGGCGACGGTCTGCTCCCAGACGGCCATCGTCGCGTGGTCGTCCACCACCAGGGTGAGGGTGAAGCGGCGCTCGGTCGCCGGGCGGGTGTAGGGCAGCCAGAAGCCGTCCTCGACGGCGCGCTCGGCGGTGGTCTCCTCGTCGAGCTCGTACGCGGTCGCGGAGGGGACCCGCCGGCGCAGGGGGCGCAGGGCCCGGGCGATGGCGGGGGCGTCGGGCAGGTCGGGCAGCGCCTCGGCGCCGGGGCGGTCGTCGGGGAACTCGCGGAGGAGGGCGAGTCGTCCGGTGACGCGGCGGGCGGTCGGCGCGTCGGCGGGGGAGCCGGGCGGCGGCGCCGGCAGGGTGTCCGCTCCCGGCCCGGGTCTGGGGGCGACGGCGGGCGCGGTGTCGTGGTCGGGCTCCGGCCCGTCCTCCGGTGGGGTCGGGCCCGGGGGGCCGGCGGTCCAGGGCGGCGGCGGGCCGTCGGCGCCGGGCACGGCGGAGCGCCCGGACGGGGGCCCGCCGTCCGGGAGTCCGCCGTCCGGGGCGTCCGGGTCCGCCGGTGCCCCGGGGAGGTCGGGCCAGGCCGCCGGGCGGGGGCGCGGCGGATCGGTGGCCGGGGGCAGCCGGGCGGCGAGCGTCTGGTACGCGTGCAGCCACAGCGCCTCCGCCACTTCGAAGGGCTCCGGGAGCGAACGGTCTTCGTCGTCCATCAGGGTG
The DNA here is from genome assembly GCF_014650175.1 of Streptomyces termitum. Lineage (GTDB taxonomy): Bacteria > Actinomycetota > Actinomycetes > Streptomycetales > Streptomycetaceae > Streptomyces > Streptomyces termitum. The sequence goes on along the minus strand of NZ_BMUL01000002.1, from coordinate 106,831 downwards.
CTCCCGAGAGCTGCCGCCAGAGGGCCTCCAGCAGTTCGCCCCACGCCTCGTCGTCGTCGCGTACCCCGGCCGTCCGCAGGAAGACGGCGTTCAGCAGCTGGTCGGTGGCCAGGCCGCCGTGCTCCCGGCTGCGCTCCACGAACGCCCGGATCATGGCGTCGTGCCGGCCGCCCTGGTCCCGGAAGTGCGCGGCGATCATGGCGGCGAGCTGGTCCTCGCGCGGTGCGGAGACGTCCAGCCGGACGCAGCGGCGCAGGAACGGCGCGGGGAACTGCCGCTCCCCGTTGCTGGTGATCACGATGAAGGGGAAGGCCCGGCAGCGGACCAGGCCGTCGGCGACCGTCGCGGTGCCGTCCGGGTCGTCGGTGAAGACCCGGGCGCGGGCCTCCTGGTGGCGGGCCCGGACCAGCTCGGGGATGGCGTAGGAGCCGTTCTCCAGGACGTGCAGGAGGTCGTTGGGCAGGTCGATGTCGCTCTTGTCCAGCTCGTCGATGAGCAGGACGCGGGGCAGTTCGTACGGGAGGAGGGCGGTGCCCAGCGGGCCGAGCCGGACGAAGTCCCCGATCCGGGGCGCGCCCCCGGGGCCGTCGGTCCCGTCGGTCCCGCCGGTCGGCTGGGCGGGGACCGGGGCGCCGGTGCGGCCGTGGCCGAGGGACGCCTGGGCGCGGCCGATCGCGTCGTACTCGTACAGCCCGGAGCGCAGGGTGCTGCGGGAGGTGATGCCCCAGTGCAGGACGCGGCCCAGGCCCAGTTCGCGGGCGACGAGGTAGGCGAGGGTGGATTTGCCGATGCCGGGGCGGCCGGTCACCAGGAGGGGCCGGCGGAGCAGCAGGGCCGTGTTGATCATGTCGATGTCGTGCGGGTCCTGCCGGGGGGTGGTGCGGCCCGCGGCGCCGAGCCGCCGGTCGGTCTCGGTGCTCTCGGCCGGGACCGGGGGCAGCACGGGGCCGCCGTCGAAGTCCCGCCAGCCGGGCGGCGGCGGCAGGACATCGCCGAGGCGGACGTCGGCCAGGGGCTGTCCGGTGCCCCGGTAGATCCACCAGCTGCGGCTGCTGACGTGTCCGGTGGGTCGGCCGCCGTCGGCCGGATGCTGGACACCGCTCATGTTTCCCCCTCGTCGTCGTGTCCGCCACCCACGGTCCCGGCGCCCCGGTGGGGCGCTCCGGACGCCGCGCCCGGGTGGGGCGCTCCGGCCCAGTCGACGAGCCGGTCGGGGTCGTCGAAGAGGACGGCGAGGTGCCGTCCGACGTGGGTGTCCCGCTGGCCCGCGGTGGCGGTGGCCGCTTCCTTCCGGAGCAGCTGCACGCGCTGCGGAAGGTCCACGGCCTTTCCCTTCAGGAGCTTTCTGGCCCGCTTGCGGAAGTCCGCGGCGGGCTGCGGGCGCCGGTCCCAGAAGACGGTCGGCACCCCGGCGCGCAGCGCGACCTCCAGGGAGGACCGGGTGCCGGGGCGCTGGACCGGGGGAGCGGCGAGGGCGACGGCGATCAGGCTCTCGTCGGCGACGAGTTCGCTGCTCCAGCGGACGGCGTCGTGGTCGCGCCGGTCGGCGGTGTCCCAGTGGCAGGCGGTGTCCGGGCTGTCCAGGAGCTGTTGCCAGCGGTTGCGCCACTTGCGGTGGTGGGCCTTGGCGCGCATCCGGTCCAGGCTGCGCAGCACCACGGGGTAGACCAGGCCGAGGGGTTCGGGGAGGTCGGTGCCCGGGGCCGGTGCGGGCCATTCGAGTTCCTGGTTGAGCAGGTGGAAGGGGAGGATGAACTCCAGGACGGGCCGGCCGGTCCGCGCGGCCCACTCCTCCTCGGTCCGCTGCACCAGCCGGTCCACGGCGCCCGCCACCTCGGCGAGGGTGACGAGCCGGTCCTCGCCGCGCTCGGGGCGCCAGGGGCCCGGCCGGAGCTGCCGCCAGTGGGACAGGAGGTACCGGTCCGGGTCCATTCCGCTTCTGCACAACTGGACAACGAGGCAGGCGGGCGCGGGTTGTGCGGCCGGGGCGCGGCCGAGTTCCGCGCGCAGCGCGGCCAGCGGGGCGCCGAGGGCGGCCCCGGCGGTGCGGGCGTCGTTCCACTCGCGCAGGGCGGCGGCGTCCCCGGGGTGGGTCCCGGCGCGGTCGAGGGCGGCGGCCACGTGCTCGACGAGGACCGTCACGGGGAGCAGGCCGTCGGGCCGGGCGTTGGCCCGGACCAGGTGGTCGAAGGCGGCGCCGAGGCCGGTCACGGGGCGGTCCGGCAGCGGCAGGTCGCCCGCGGCGGCGTACAGCAGGCCGTGGGCGTCGAGGTGCGGCAGCCGGGCCAGCAGGGCGCGGACCTCGTCCGCGTCGGTCTCGGGCAGGGCGGGCAGCACCCCGGGGACGGCGGAGGCGGAGGTGAGGGCGTCGACGAGCTCCCGCACCTTCTGGGCGGGGCCGGAGCGGGGGGCCATGTCCTCCACGGCGTCGGCCAGGTGCCGCGGTCCCTGGTCCAGGCGCTGGCAGAGGTGGACGATCTCCAGGATGTCCAGCCGGGTCCGCCCGTGCCGGGGCACGTCGCTGATGTCGGGTAACTGCTCGGAGAGCAGGTTGATGAAGAGGTTCCGGCCGTCGGGGGTGTCGAGGCTCTGCATCGCGCACAGCTGGTTGATCAGCTCGCGCCAGAGTTCCTTGGTGTGGGCGCTGCGCCCCTCCTCGTGCACAAGCCCCCCCGTCGCGGCTCCGGTGTCTCCAACTCCCTGTCGGGCACGGGTCGTACGCACACCATCGCCCCCGGTGTCCAGGGTATGGCGCGGGCCGGAGGAGTCGCCACCCCACCGGCCGGGTTCCTTGCGGCCGTCCGCCGCCGGACGGGAGCCGCCCGGCGGTTTTGCCCGCCGGGCCGGAGCCGTCCGACTCGGGTCATTCAACGACGAGTTCGACCGCGATGTTCCCCCGGGTGGCCTTGGAGTAGGGGCAGAAGGCGTGGGTCTTCTCCAGGAGGGCGCGGCCGGCCTCGCCCTGGAGGTGGTCGGGGAACTCGGCGCGCATGACGACCGCGAGGCCGAAGCCGCCGTCCGCGGCGTCCTTGCCGAGGGAGACCTCGGCGGTGACGGAGACCTCGGAGACGTCGATCCGCTCCTGGCGGGCGATGACGCCCATGGCGCTGGCGAAGCAGGCGGCGTACCCGGCGGCGAACAGCTGCTCGGGGTTGGTGCCGCGGCCGTCGCCGCCGAGGACCGGAGGGTGGGCGAGGGGCAGGTCGAGCAGGCCGTCGGAGCTGACGGCGCGGCCCTCGCGGCCGTTGGCGGTGGCGACGGCGGTGTAGAGCGCGTCCATGGGGGTTCTCCGGTCTCTCGGTTCCGTCTTCGGGGGGTGCGGTGACCCGCCCTTCATTGATAGCCCACAATTCAATTGTGCACAACTGAATGGCGTGTGAGGGGTCGGCGGCGTATCCTGACCGCATGGAGAAGCCCGACACGGAGAAGGCCGGTACGGAGGCGCCCGAGGCGGGGGTGCTCGGTCCGGGAGTCCTCGACGGCCTCCCCGACGAGGAGTTCCTCCGGCTCGACCGGCAGATCTGCTTCTCGCTGCACGCCGCCGCCCGCGCGTTCAACGGCGTCTACCGCGAGGCCCTCGGGGAGCTCGGGCTCACCTACCCCCAGTACCTCGTCATGCTCGTCCTGTGGGAGCAGGGCGAACTGCCCGTCAAGGGCATCGGCGAGCGGCTCCGGCTCGACTCCGGCACCCTGTCGCCGCTGCTCAAGCGGCTGGAGGCGGCCGGACTCGTGGAGCGCCGGCGCAGCCCCGAGGACGAGCGCTCGGTCACCGTCCGGACCACCCCCGGGGGCGCCGCCCTGCGGGAGCGGGCCCTCGGCGTGCCCCGCCGGATCGCCGCCGCCACCGGTCTCGGCGTCGAGGAGATCGGCGAACTGCGCGAGCGGCTGGCCGTCCTCGCCGCCCGCCTGGACGGCGTCGACCCCGGCGCGCTCCGGCCCGCCTGCGGCTGACGGCCGGCCCGTCGCTCCTCCCGGAAAATGTAAGGACCGTCACAGTTTGACGGTCCTATACTCGGCCCATGTCCGAGATCACCATCCGCCGGGCCACGGCCGCCGACTCCCGGCGACTGACCCGGCTCGTCCGCCGCTCCGGCGCCTACCGGGGCCCGTACGCCGTCATGGTCGACGGCTACCAGGTCGGCGGCGCCTACATCGAGCACCACCCCGTCTTCGCCGCCACCGACGCCGACGGCCGCGTCCTCGGCTTCTACGCCCTCCTCCTCGACGAGGCCGAACTCGACCTCGCCTTCGTCGCCGACGACGCCCAGGGCCTCGGCATCGGCCGCCTGCTCGTCGCCCACATGAAGGACCGGGCCCGGGCGGCCGGCCTCGACTCCGTCCGGGTCGTCGCCCACCCGCCCGCCGAACCCTTCTACCTGCGCACCGGAGCCCGCCGCACCGGCACCGTCGCCGCCGCGGGACGCATCCACTGGGACCGCCCCGAGCTGACGTACGACCTGACCACCGCGTCCGCCGACGGCCCCTCCGCCGCCTCCGCTGGAGCCCCCGGCATAGCCGCGGACGGCACCGCCGCCGACGATTCCGCCGCGGCCGCCGCGTGACCGGGGTCCGGCCGCAGGCCGAGGAGAAGCGGCGGGTCTTCGCCGACCTCACCCCGCTGCGCACCTCCGCCGACTACCGCCGCCTCTGGTTCGGGAACACCGTCTCCTGGATCGGCCAGGGCATGACCGCCCTCGCCATCTCCCTCCAGGTCTACGACATCACCGGCTCGGCCTTCTCGGTCGGCCTCGTCGGCCTCTTCTCCCTCGTCCCGCTCGTCGTCTTCGGCCTGTACGGCGGGGCCATCGCCGACACCGTCGACCGGCGCGCCCTCGGCCTGGCCGGCGCCTCCGGTGCCGCCGTCCTCTCCGCCGCCCTCGCCGGCGCCGCCTTCGCCGGCTTCCACCACGTCTGGTTCCTCTACGCGATCGTCGCCCTCCAGGCCGTCTGCGCCGCGCTCAACTCGCCCGCCCGCAGCGCGATGATCCCCCGCCTGATCCCCGCCGAGCAGCTGCGCGCCGCCAACGCGCTCAACTCCATGGTCATGACCTTCGGCACCCTCATCGGCCCCAGCCTCGGCGGCGTCATCGTGGGACTCGCCGGCTACCAGACCGCCTACCTCATCGACGCCCTCGCCTTCTTCGCCAGCCTGTACGCGATGTGGCGGCTGCCCTCCATGCCGCCCGAGCGCGACGCGGCGGGGACCCGGAGGAGGGCCTCCGTGCTGGACGGGCTCCGCTTCCTCGGCACCCGGCCCAACCTGCGCGCGACCTTCGTCTCCGACCTCTTCGCGATGATCCTCGCCCAGCCGAAGGCCCTCTTCCCGGCCGTCGCCGTCCTCTGGTTCGGCGGCGACGCGAAGACCACCGGACTCCTCGTCGCCGCCCCCGCGTTCGGCGCGCTGATGGGCGGAGTGGTCTCCGGCTGGCAGAGCCGCGTCCGCCACCACGGGCAGGCCATCCTCATCGCCGTCGCCGCCTGGGGCCTGGCCATCGCCGCCTTCGGCCTCAGCCGGAACCTCTGGGTCGGCCTGCTCTGCCTCGCCGTCGCCGGATACGCCGACACCTCGTCGATGATCTTCCGGAACACGATGATGCAGGTCGCCGCCCCCGACGAGATGCGCGGCCGGCTCCAGGGCGTCTTCGTCGTGGTGGTCGCCGGCGGGCCCCGCCTCGGCGACTTCGTCTCCGGCACGGTCGCCGACCTCACCTCGCCCGCGCTCGCCATCACCGGCGGCGGTCTCGCCTGCGCCCTCGCCATCGTCCTCTTCTCGCTGTACGCGCGCGGCCTGTGGCGGTACGACTCCCTCGACCCCAAGCCCTGACGCACAGCCGGTCCGGAGCGTCCCGGACACGCCCGTCCTGGGACGTCTTCGCCCGACTGGCGGGCCCCCGCCACGGCGCATAGCCGCCGCCTGCGACAGGAATCAACTCCCCTCCCCGGGACCAGACTTCCCGCGGATCCGGAATCCCACCCCCGAGCCCCGGATCCGCGAGGAGTCGTCGTCCCCATGACCGCACCCCTGTTCAGAGGAAGGGCCGGACTGCTCGCCGCCGGTGTCTCCCTCGTGATGCTCTCGGCCGGGCAGACCGCCGCCGCGCCGGCCGGCCCCGCCGCCCCCGTCCCCGACACCTTCGCGGGCCCCGCGGCGAGCACCACCGTCACCCTCGTCACCGGCGACCGGGTCACCCTCACCCCGCTCGACGGCGGCCGCCGGACCGTCACCGTCGACCGGGCGAAGGGCGCCACCGGCGCCGTCCGCACCCAGGTCTCCGACGGCCGCGTCACCGTCGTCCCCGACGAGGCCCGCCCCTACCTCGACTCCGGCGCCCTCGACCCGCGCCTCTTCGACGTCACCGGCCTCGCCGAGCAGGGCGTCACCGGCACGCTCCCGCTGATCGTCACGTACGGCGGGAAGAACGCCCGCGCCGCCCTCCCCGCCCCGCACGGCACCCGGACCGTCCGCGCGCTGCCCAGCGTCGGCGGCACCGCCGTCACCGCCACCGACCCGGCCGCCTTCTGGGCCTCCTTCACCGGCCCCCGGGCGCGCTCCGCCGCCCCCGCCAAGGTCTGGCTCGACGGCCGGGTGAAGGCCGCCATGGCCGAGTCCAACGCCCAGATCGGCACCCCGAAGGCGTGGGAGGCCGGACTCACCGGCAAGGGCGTCAAGGTCGCCGTCCTCGACACCGGCGTGGACGCCGGCCACCCCGACCTCGCGGGCCGCGTCACCGAGACGAAGTCCTTCATCGCCGGCGAGGAGGTCGCCGACCGCAACGGCCACGGCACCCACGTCACCTCCACCGTCGGCGGCAGCGGCGCCGGCTCCGACGGCCGGGAGAAGGGCGTCGCCCCCGGCGCCGACCTCGCCGTCGGCAAGGTCCTCAGCGACGAGGGCTACGGCTCCGAGTCCGAGATCATCGCCGGCATGGAGTGGGCCGCCAAGGACATCGACGCGAAGATCGTCTCGATGAGCCTCGGCTCCCCGGAGGGCAGCGACGGCACCGACCCGATGGCGCAGGCCGTCAACACCCTCTCCGCCGAGACCGGCACCCTCTTCGTCATCGCCGCCGGGAACTCCGGCGCCCCCGGCTCCATCGGCTCGCCCGGCGCCGCCGACGCCGCCCTCACCATCGGCGCCGTCGACTCCGCCGACGAGGCCGCCTACTTCACCAGCAAGGGCCCCCGCTACCGCGACCAGGCCCTCAAGCCGGACCTCTCCGCCCCCGGCGTCGGCATCCTCGCCGCCCGCTCGCAGCTCACCGAAGGCACCGGCCTCTACACCGCGATGAACGGCACCTCCATGGCGACCCCGCACGTCGCCGGAGTCGCCGCCCTGCTCGCCGAGAAGCACCCCGACTGGACCGGCGCCCGCCTCAAGGACGCCCTCATGTCCAGCTCCGCCGCCCTCGACGCCTCCGCCTACGACCTCGGCGCCGGACGCGTCGACGCCGCCGCGGCCGTCACCGCCGACGTCACCGCCACCGGCTCCGCCGACCTCGGCTTCTTCGCCTGGCCCTACGAGGAGAACAAGCCGGTCACGAGGACCGTCACCTACACCAACTCCTCCGACGCCCCCGTCGCGCTGAGCCTCGCCGTCGAGGGCATGCCGGCCGGCACCGCCGCCCTCGCCGACACCGCCCTCACCGTCCCCGCCCACGGCACCGCGTCCACCACCGTCACCGGCGACGGCGCCGCCGCCCCGGTCGGCACCAGCTCCGGCCGGATCACCGCCACCGCGCACGGCGCCCCCGTGGCCCGCACCGCCCTCGGCCTGGTCAAGGAGGAGGAGCGCTACACCCTCACCGTGCACGTCAAGGACCGCGACGGCGCCCCCGCCGCCGCCCGCCTCGGCATCGGGGAGCTCACCCCCGGCGAGGAGCCCTTCCCGGCCTCCGTCGGCGACTCCGGCACCCTCGAACTGCGCCTGAAGCCGGGCACGTACACCGTAGACACCTTCCTCGACGTGCGCGGTGCCCGCGGCGCCGACTCCCTCGGCCTCGGCTTCCTCGCCGCCCCCGAGGTCGTCCTCGACCGCGACCGCGAGATCACCCTCGACGGCCGCACCCTGCGCGAGGTCCGCGCCGACGTCGGGAAGCGCACCGAGACCCGCCAGCTCCTGATGGAGTACGACCGCCGGGCGAACGGCGCCGGCTACACCGACATCGTCCAGGTCCCGCTCACCTACGACTCCCTCTTCGCCGCCCCCACCGCGCCCGTCGCCGACGGCACCTTCGAGTACCGCACGGTCTGGCGGCTCGGCAAGCCCGTCCTGGAGGCGGCCGTCGACGGCGCCCGCCTCGCCGACGCCCGCCCGCAGGCCGGCGGCGGCCTCCTCGAAGGCCGCCACCGCCTCGCCCTCGCCGACGCGGGCGACGGCACCCCCGCCGCGTACGCGGGCAAGGACGTCAAGGGCCGCGCCGTCCTCGTCCGCCTCGCCGCCGGCGCCGACCCGGTCGCCGCCGCCCAGACCGCCCAGGACGCCGGCGCCGCCGCCCTGTTCGTCACCGACGACGCCCCCGGCCGGCTGATGGACTGGTTCGGCACCGACGACTACCGGGACCGGCCGCTGCCCGTCGCCACCGTGAACCGCGCCGACGCCGCCCGCCTCGCCGCAGGCGCCGCCCGCGGCCGGTCCCTCGACCTCACCGGCACCCGCTTCACCCCGTACACCTACGACCTCTCCGAGGGGCACCCCGGCCGCATCGGCACCGACCTCGTCTTCCGTCCCGGCCCCCGGGACCTGGCCACCGTCCGCTCCACCTTCCGCGCCCCCACCCGGCGCGCCGAACTCGGCGGCGAGTTCCGCTACTCCCTCACCGACACCTTCCCGATCGGCGTCGGCTTCAAGGAGTGGATCGCCTTCCCCGCCGAGCGCACCGAGTACGTCTCCACCACCGCGGGCCAGCAGTGGCACGAGTCCGTCGACCTCGGCGAGTCCCTGGAGGAGCGCGGCGGCCGTTCGGTCTACCGGGGCGGCACCACCACCGCCCTCGACTGGTTCGGCCCCGTCTGGCACCCCTGGCTCGGCACCGGCCTCGGCTGGGGCCAGCAGCGGCGCGGCAACGACCTCCGCTTCAACACCCCCGGCTGGGGCGACTCCGGCACCGACCACACCGGCTTCGGCGACGTGTGGAGCGACGACACCATGAGCCAGACCACCGAGGTGTACGTGAACGGCGCCCGCGTCGACCGCAAGACCAGCTCCGGCGCCTACGCCTGGGACGCTCCGGCGGAGGAGGCCGCCTACCGGGTCGTCACCGACACCGCCCTCGACCCGGCCCGCTGGCGGCTCGGCACCAGGGGCCACAGCGAGTGGACCTTCCGCTCCGCCGAGACCCCCCAGGACCGCGAGACCTTCCTGCCGATGCTCAACCTCGGCTTCGACCTCGACACCGACCTGTACGGCGACGTGCGGGCCGGCAAGCGGCTGCCCGTCGGCGTCTTCGCGCAGTACGTGGCGGGCGCCGAGGGCACCGGCGCCCTCACCGGCGGCAGCCTGGAGGTCTCCTACGACGACGGCGCCACCTGGACGAAGGTCGCCCTCAAGAAGGCCGGGAGGACCACCGGGGCCGGAAAGGCCGCCTGGACCGGCGAGCTCCGCGTCCCGTCCGGCGCCACCGCCGTCTCCCTGCGGGCCGCCGCCACCGACGACCGGGGCGGCTCCGTCACCCAGGAGCTGATCCGCGCGGTCGGCGTGAAGTAACCCCCGCGCCCCGCCACGGGGACGGGACCGGGCCGGGCCCCCGCCGGGGGCCCGGCCCCTCCGTCACCCCCGGGGCAGCCGCTTCTTCAGCACCTTCCCCAGGTCGTTGCGGGGCAGCGCGTCCAGGAAGCGGACCTCCCGGGGCCGCTTGTGCGGGGCCAGCAGCCGCGCCACGTGCCCGGCCAGCTCCTGTGCCGCCGGGGGCCGCGCCGGGTCCGCCGGCACCACCCAGGCGACGACCCGCTCGCCCAGATCGGGATCGGGCTCCCCGGTCACGGCCGCCTCCCGCACCCCCGGGTGGTCGAGCAGCGCGTTCTCGATCTCGCCCGCCCCGATCTTGTACCCGCCGCTCTTGATCAGATCGGTCGCCTTGCGGCCCACCAGCCGGATCGTGCCGTCCGCCTCCCGCACCGCCACGTCCCCGGTGCAAAACCACTCCCCGTCGAAGGCGGCGGCCGTCGCCTCCGGCAGGTTCAGATAGCCGGAGAAGAGGTTCGGCCCGCGCACCTGCACCTCGCCGACCGTCTCCCCGTCCGACCCGGCCAGCACCGCGCCGTCCTCCTCCACCAGCCGCACCGCCACCCCCGGCAGCGGCGTCCCCACCGTCCCCGGGCGCGGCGGCCCGCCCGGCCGCACGCTGGTGTTCATCAGCGTCTCGCTCATCCCGTACCGCTCCACCACCGTCCGGCCCGTCGCCGCCGCGATCCGCTCGTGGTCGTGGACCGGCAGCGCCGCCGACCCCGACACCAGCAGCCGGGCCCCCGCCAGCGCCGCCCCCAGCGCCGGGTCCGAGGGCAGGGCGTCGGCCAGCCGGTGGTACATCGTCGGCACCCCGAACAGCACCGTCCCGCCGTCCGCCAGCTCCCGCGCGACGCCCTCCGCCGAGAAGGCCCCCAGGTGCCGGACCTCCCCGCCGCGCCGCAGCGGCCCCAGGACCCCCAGCACCAGACCGTGCACGTGGAACAGCGGCAGCCCGTGCACCAGCACGTCGTCCCCGGTCCACGCCCACGCCTCCGCCAGCGCGTCCAGCGAGGCGGCCACCGCCCGGCGGGACAGCAGCACCCCCTTCGGCGGGCCCGTGGTGCCGGAGGTGTAGACGATCAGGGCGGTGGACTCCGGATCCGGCTCCGGCGGCACCCGCACCCCCGCCGGGCCGGTCAGCCCCACGTCGATCCGGGGCAGCCCGGCGAGCGCGGCCGGCAGCTCGTCCGCCGGACCCGCCAGGACCGCGTCCGGCGCGCTGTCCGCCAGCACGTGAGCCAGCTCCCGCTCCCCGGAGCGCGGATTGAGCGGCACGGCGGGCACGCCCGCGAGCAGCGCCGCCACCACCGCGACCGCCGTCCGGGCGGTCGGCACCGCCCACACGGCGACCCGCCCCGCGTCCCCGATCCGGGCGGCGAGCGCACCGGCGGCCCGGAGCAGCTCCTCGTACGAGAGCGCGTCCGGGCCGCAGCGCAGGGCGGGGCGGTCGGTCGGGGCCGCGAGGGCCGGGAAGAGAGCGGACACCGGGCGTCCTCCTCGGATCGGGGCGAGCGGACGGCTCGCCGGGGGGCACCGGGAGGCATTCTGCCGGGCCGTCAGGGCTTCCCGGCCGCCTTCGCCGCCGGAGCGGGCTCCCCGCCCGGCCGCAGTCCGCGCATCCGCCCGTACGCGTACACGCAGCCGGCGAGCGCCAGGTCGGACAGGAGCATGAAGCCGATCGAGTACGAGTCCTTGGCGCTGTAGATCGCGCCCATGACCAGCGGCGGCACGAAGCCGCCCAGGCCGCCCATCGCGCCGACGATGCCGGTCACCGAGCCCACCTGCGCCTGTGGGGTGACCTGCGAGACCAGCGCGAAGACCGAACCGCTCGCGGTGCCCAGGCCCGCCGCCATGACCAGCAGGGCGATCGTGCCGCCCGGCACCAGCTCCGGGTCGAAGGCCTGGACGATGGCGAGGAGGGCGACGACGCCGAGCGCCCACGCCGTCACCACCGCCGGATGGATCCGGTCCGACAGCCAGCCGCCGATCGGCCGGAAGACGACCGTGACCGCCGCGAACCCGGCCGCCCTGGTGCCCGCGTCGGTCGGATCCAGCTCGTACCAGGTCTTCAGATAGGTCGGCAGGTAGACGCCGAAGGCGACGATGCCGCCGAAGCCGATCGCGTACAGCGCGGACAGCTCCCACGTCACCCGCAGCCGGCCCGCCGTGCCCAGCCGGGAGCCCAGCGAGGCCGTCGGCACCGGGCGGCCGGGGTGGTCGGTGATGAGGAGGACGGCGAGCACCGCGTACACGGCGAGCGCGGCGGCCACCACGATGAACGGCAGGTTCTCGCCGTGCTTGGCGATCCGGGGCGTGAAGTAGCCGGACAGCGCCACACCGCCCATGCCCATGCCGAACACGCCCAGCGCCAGACCCCGCTTGGCGGGCGGGAACCACGAGTTGACCAGCGGGATGCCGATGGCGAAGGTCGTGCCGCCGAGGCCGAGCAGGAAGCCCACCACGAGCATCAGCCCGTACGAGTCCTTCACCACGATCAGCAGCAGTACGGGGACGATCGTCAGCGCCGAGACGAGCGGGAACATCAGCTTCGCGCCGTACGTGTCGGTGAGCGCGCCGACCGGGATCCGGCCCAGCGAACCGACCAGCACCGGCACGGCCACGAGGAAGGACTGCTGGAACGAGCTGAGGCCCAGGTGCTCGCCGTACCAGCTGCCGAGGGGGGCGATCAGGTTCCACGCCCAGAAGGTGAGCGTGAAGCCGAGGGTGGCCACCACCAGATTGCGGTAGGCCGCCGCGGGCGGGGAGGCGGTGTCGGGGGTCACCCCTCCAGTCAAGATCCGCCCGGCCCGCACGGCGCGCGGGACTGCTCCGTACGGGGGGCGGCGGGGGAGGGGCGGTACGGGTGGTGCGGTCGGTACGGGAGGGGCGGGGCGGTCGGTACGGGGCGGGGCCCGGGACGCGTCGGCGGGGGTGGCCGGGGCGGGGCGGCGGGCGTGCCGGTGGGGGCGGCCGGGTGGAGGCGGCGGGGCGTACGGGCGGGGGCGGTCGGTCAGGGCCAGGTGACCACCGTCGGCGGGGTGCCGTCGTCCTCGACCCGCAGCCGGACCGCGCCCTGCCCGCCCGCCGCCACGTCCACCGTGATCCGGCCGACCCCCGGCCGCCGGTGGGCGGCGGCGAGGGCCCCGCGCAGCACGGCCGTCAGCCGCCCCGCCGACGCCTCGTCGACCAGCGTGTCCACCGGTCCGGCGAAGCGCACCGACGGCCGGAAGCCGAGCAGCGCCGCCGCCCCGTCGGTCTCCCGCAGCACCCGGCCGCGGAAGGTGGCGGGGGCGTCGGCGGGCGGCTGCTGGAGGGCGAAGATCGTCGTCCGCACCTCCTGGATCGTCGAGTCCAGCTCGTCCACCGCCCGCCCGATCAGCTCGTCCTCCCCGGCACCGGCCCCGGCGCGGCGGCGGGTCGACTCCAGCATCATCTCGGTGGCGAACAGCCGCTGGACCACCAGGTCGTGCAGGTCCCGGGCGATCCGGTCGCGGTCCTCGTAGACGGCGAGCCGCTCCCGGTCGTGCCGGGCGTCCGCCAGGACCAGCGCCAGCGCCGCCTGCGAGGCGAACTGGGCGGCGAGCAGCCGGTCCACCGCCGAGTACGGCTCCGCGCCCCGGTGCCGGGGGAGGGCGAGGGTGCCGATCAGCTTCCCGCCGCTGCGCAGCGGCAGCATCATCGACGGCCCGAACCGGGAGCGGACGTGCGTGGTCATCCGGGGGTCGGTGGCCGAGTCCTCGACGAAGACCGGCTCCCCGCCGAGGAGCTGGACGAGGACGGGGGAGCCGGGCCGGATCGTCGCGCCGACGAGGTCGCCGGGGTCGCCGGCGGTGGAGGCCGTCACGATCTCCATCCCGCCCTCCGGGGTGGGCTGGAGGATCACCCCGGCCGCCGCCCCGGCGAGGACGCGGGCCCCCTCCGCGACGGTCATCAGGGCGTCCTCGGCGGACTCGCCGGTCAGCAGGGCCGTGGTGACGGCCGCCGCGCCCTCGATCCACCGCTCGCGCAGCCGGGCGGTCTCGTAGAGCCGGGCGTTGCCGACGGCGATGCCGGCCTGGGCGGCGAGGACCCGCAGCAGGGCGCGGTCCTCCCCGGTGAAGCCGCCGGGCTTCCCGGCGAGGTACAGGTGGCCGAAGACCTGGGTGTGCACCCGGATCGGGACGGTCAGCGGCCCGGCCGGGCCGGGCTCCTCGGCGGGGAGGCGGGCGGCACCGCTCCGGTCCTCCTCGGTGGCGCCGGCGGTGAGCAGCCCGGTGAGGCGGGGGCGCTCGGGGTCCAGGACGGCGAGCGCGCCGTGCCGGGCCCCGGTGAGGTCGGTCGCCGCGTCCACGACGTGCTGGAGGGTGGCGCGGAGTTCGAGCTCCGTGCCGACGGCGAGGACCGCTTCGAGCAGCGGAGACAGCCGGGCCGCGCCGCCTTGGGCGCTCCCGGGCTCGATCGCGGTCCCGGCCCCGGCCGCGCCTCCGGTTCCGGTCCCGGCGTCGGCTCCGGTGCCGTCTCCGCTCCGCCCGGTGCGTCCGGCCGGTCCGGTCGGTCTCGTGCGGGTGTCCTCCACGGTCCGTCCGGTTTCCGGGGGCGGTCCGGCGCGCCCGGTCAGCCCGCCGTTCCGTCCGCGTAGTCGCGGTCGTCGCGGTCGCGGCCGGTGAACGGGTCGTCGTCGAGGCCCCGGTGGCCGCCCAGCGGGTCCAGGACCATCGGCTGCACCTTGCCCTCCAGCATCGCGCCGAGGCCCAGCACGGCGCAGACGTCGGGCCGTTCGGCGATGTGCACCGGCATGCCGGTGGCCTCCCGCAGCATCTGGTCCAGGCCCGGCAGGAGCGCGCTGCCGCCGACCATCATGATCCCGCGGTCGGCGAGGTCGGCCACCAGGTCCGGCGGGCAGTCCCGCAGCACCTTCCCGATCCCGTCGAGGACGGCCGTCAGCGGGGTGTGGATGGCCTCCCGGACGGCGGCGGTGTCCACGATGACCGAGCGGGCCAGGCCGGTGGCGACGTCCCGGCCGTGGATCTCGGTCGAGACCGGGCCGGACGGGGTGAGGCCGTTGCCGCTCAGCGCGAGCTGGAGCGGGCGCACCGACTGGCTCGGCAGCATCAGCTCGTGGTGGTGGCGCAGGTGCTGGATGATCGCGTGGTCGATGGCGTCCCCGCCGACCGGCATCCGCTCGGCCGTCACGATCGCGCCCAGCGAGAGCACCGCGACCTGGGTGGTCGCCGCCCCGCACACCATGATCATGGTGGCGGTCGGCTGCTCCACCGGCAGCCCGCAGCCGACGGCCGCGGCGATCAGGGTGTCGACCAGCTCGACCCGGCGCGCCCCGAGCCCCACCAGGGTCTCCACGGCGGCGCGCTGGGCGAGCGGGTCGCTGTCGTGCGGGGTGCAGGCGGCGGCCCGCAGACGGGGCTTGCGGCGCAGCTGGCGGCGCAGCTTCTCGCCGAGCAGGTGGCGGAGCATCCGCTGGGCCATCTCGATGTCCACCACGGTGCCGCCGGAGACGGGGCGCACCACCCGGATGTAGTCCGGGGTGCGGCCGGTCATCTTCTCGGCGAGCGCGCCGACCGCGATCAGCGCGCCGGTGCGGGTGTTGACGGCGGCGACGCTCGGCTCGTCGACGACGAGTCCGGCCCCCTTGACGAAGACCCGGGTGCGGGCGGCACCCAGGTCGACGGCGACATGGCAACGGCGCAGCTGTTCCAGGCTGACGGTCACGGCGGATCCTCCGGGGTGCGGTGCTGACACGGGCGAGGTGTCGCGGTTCGGGTTCCTGCTTCGCATGGTGCGACCACCCGGCCCGCCGCGCGCGCTGGGCTGAGCCGCCCGGGGCCCGGCCCCCGGCTCGTCCGCGCCCCGCGCCTCCCGGGTCCCGTCCCCGGCCCCGTACCGGCCCCGTCAGGCGGTCTCCTCGCCGAGCATGCGCAGCAGCAGGTCTCGCAGGAGGGTGCGCTCCAGGTCGGTCAGCCCGCCCAGGGGCTCGCGGGCGAAGCGCAGCGACTCGCGCAGCCGGCGGGCGGTGTCGCGGCCCTCGTCGGTGGGGGCGGCCAGCTTGACCCGCCGGTCCGCCGGGTCGGGGCGCCGCTCGACCAGGCCCCGGGACTCCAGGCGGTCGATGATCCCCGTGACGTTCGACGGCTCGCACTTGAGCTTCTCGGCGATCTTCCGCATCGGCGTGGGCTCCAGGGTGAGCAGCCCGAGGACCCGGGCCTGGGCGCCGGTGAGGGAGTGGGAGGCGGCGGCCTCCTCGTACTCCTGGTGGTACCGCGCCACGACCGTGCCGATCAGCTCGACGACTTCGAGGGTCACGGGGTCCGTGTGTGAGGTGGACATGGGGACCATCGTACCCGGATGCTTGACAACATGAAATATTGAGGCGCATGGTTGTTTCATCAAGTGAAGCTTTTTCCCGGAGGTCCCCCGAGATGACCGCTCTGCCCGCCACCAGCCGCGCCTGGCACCTCGTCGCCCGCCCGCACGGCTGGCCCGCCCCGACCGACTTCGCCCTGCGCGAGAGCCCCGTCGAGGCCCCCGCCGAAGGCCGGATCCTGGTGCGGAACCTGCACTTCTCGGTGGACCCCTACATGCGCGGCCGGATGAACGACGTGAAGTCGTACGTCCCGCCGTTCGAGCTGGACCGCCCGATGGACGGCGGCGCCGTCGGCGTGGTCGTCGCGTCGAGCGCGGAGGGCTTCGCCGAGGGCGACCACGTCCTGCACGGCCTCGGCTGGCGCGAGTACGCCGACGTCCCGGCCCGGCACGCCACCAAGGTCGACCCGGAGGTCGCCCCGCTCTCCACCTACCTGGGCGTCCTCGGCATGCCCGGCCTCACCGCCTACGCGGGCCTCTTCGAGACCGCCTCCTTCAAGGAGGGCGACGCCGTCTTCGTCTCCGGCGCGGCCGGCGCGGTCGGCAGCCAGGTCGGCCAGCTCGCGAAGCTCAAGGGCGCCTCCCGGGTCATCGGCTCGGCCGGCTCCGACGAGAAGGTGAAGTGGCTCGTCGAGGAGCTCGGCTTCGACGCCGCCTTCAACTACCGCAACGGCCCGGTGAAGGACCAGCTCCGCGAGGCCGCCCCGGACGGCATCGACGTCTACTTCGACAACGTGGGCGGCGAGCACCTGGAAGCCGCGATCTCCTCGCTCAACGTGCACGGCCGCGCCACCATCTGCGGCATGATCGCGCAGTACAACGACACGGAGCCGGTCCCCGGCCCGCGCAACATGGCGCTGATCATCGGCAAGCGGCTCCGCCTCCAGGGCGTCCTCGTCGGCGACCACTACGGCCTCCAGCCCCGCTTCGTCGAGGAGGTCGGCGGCTGGCTGCGCTCCGGCGAGCTGAAGTACCGCGAGACCTCCGTCGAGGGCATCGAGAGCGGGGTGGACGCCTTCCTCGGTCTGCTCCGCGGTGACAACACCGGAAAGATGATCGTCTCGCTGACCCGTTAGGCTGCCCCCAGCCGTCGCGATCGTGGGCGCGAGTCGAGACGGGGAAGAAGAAGGCAGGAACCCGCATGTCCATCCAGCACTCCGACGTCCTCTACACCGCCGTCGCCACCGCGGAGAACGGCCGGGACGGCCGCGTCGCCACCGACGACGGCAAGCTCGACGTCGTCGTCAACCCGCCGAAGGCCATGGGCGGCTCCGGCGAGGGCACCAACCCCGAGCAGCTCTTCGCGGCCGGCTACAGCGCCTGCTTCCAGGGCGCCCTGGGCGTCGTCGCGCGGAACGAGAACGCCGACATCTCCGGCTCGACGGTCACCGCCGAGGTCG
Organism: Streptomyces termitum; assembly: GCF_014650175.1. Classification (GTDB taxonomy): domain Bacteria; phylum Actinomycetota; class Actinomycetes; order Streptomycetales; family Streptomycetaceae; genus Streptomyces; species Streptomyces termitum. Next base: position 89,350 of record NZ_BMUL01000002.1, on the reverse strand, counting down.
GCATCGGCAAGAACGACGACGGCTTCGGCATCATCGTCAAGATCTCGGCCTCCATCCCGAACGTGGACGCCGAGACCGCCAAGAGCCTCATCGAGAAGGCCCACCAGGTCTGCCCGTACTCCAAGGCGACCCGCGGCAACATCACGGTCGAGCTCGCGGTCTGAGCCGGACCGGCGCACACTGAGTGCGGGCCGCACCCCGACCGACCGGGGTGCGGCCCGCACGCACATGCGTACGAGACCGGTGACCAGCCCCGCTAGGCTGCCCCCATGCGCGATTTCGGGGTGGGTTTCGGTCATCTGATCCAGGGCCAGAAGTGGGTGGCCCGGCACGGCCGGCGGTTCGGATTCGGGCTGCTGCCCGGCCTGCTGACCTTCGTCCTCTACCTCGGGGCCCTCACCGGCCTCGGCTTCGGGGCGGACGACCTGGTGGCCTGGGCGACCCCCTTCGCCGACGACTGGTCCTCGCCGTGGCAGGGCCTCCTCCGCACCGGCCTGACCGCCCTCGTCTTCGTCCTCGGGCTCTTCCTCGCCGTCATCACCTTCACCGCCGTCACCCTCCTCGTCGGCCAGCCCTTCTACGAGTCCCTCTCCGAGGACGTCGACCGGGACCGGGGCGGCGAGGTGCCCGAGTCCGGGCTGCCGCTCTGGCGCGACCTGTGGATCTCGGCCCGCGACAGCGTCCGGGTCCTGCTCCGGGTCCTCCTCTACGGCGTGCTCCTCTTCGCCGCCGGTTTCATCCCGGTCGTCGGCCAGACGGTCGTCCCCGTCCTCGGCTTCTGCGTCTCCGGCTTCTTCCTCGCCGAGGAGCTGACCGCCGTCGCCCTCCAGCGCCGGGGCGTGGAGTTCAAGGAGCGCCTCGCGCTGCTGCGCGGCCGGCGCGGGGCCGCGCTCGGCTTCGGCGTCCCCCTCACCCTCGCCTTCCTCGTCCCCTTCGTCGCGGTCTTCCTGATGCCCGGAGCCGTCGCCGGCGCCACCCTGATGGCCCGCGACCTGCGCGGCGAGCCCGACGGCCCGTCCGACGGCGAGGCCGACGAGTCCGACGAGTCCGACGAGACCGCCGGGGGCGCCGGGGCGACCGGGAACGCCGCCGCGCGCGAGGCCACCGACCACCTGTCCTGACCGTTCGTCACCGGCCACCGGCCACCGGCCACCGGCCACCGGCCACCGGCCACCGGCCACTAGTCGTCCAGGACCGGGTGGAGTTCCGGGCGGGCCTCCCACCACTCCCGGTGGAAGGCGTTGTTGCCGACGTTCGCGAGGTACGCCTCCGCCGCCGCCCGGTACAGCAGCTCCGCGTGCCGGGCCGAGACGGCCGCGCGGTTCCAGGCGATCCGGATCCGGCCGGTCACCGGATCGCCCTCCAGCGGCCGCAGCACCGTCCCCTCGGTGGCCGGGGCGGTCGGCTGGCTCAGCGAGATCGCCCGGCCCGAGGCGATCAGGTCGTAGTGGATCTTCCGGTCGGCGACCCGGTGCCGCAGGGACGGCGCGAAACCCGCCCGCTCGCAGGCCGCGACCAGCGCCTCGGGGCCGCCGTCATCGTCCTCCACCAGCGTCATCCACGACTCGTCCGCCAGCTCCGCCAGCGCGATCCGCTCCTTCCCGGCGAGCCGGTGACCGGCCGAGAGCCGCACGCAGAACGGCTCCCGGGGGACCAGCGTCCGGGCCGTCGTCCCCTGCGGCAGCGGCACCTCGTGGTCGTTGACCTCCCCGTACAGCACCGCGTCGTACCGGCCCGCGCCCAGCTGCCGGGTCAGCGTGGTCGCCGACTGCTCCACCGTCACGGAGATCTCCCGGCCCGCCACGACCTGGTCGAGCCGGTTCAGCAGGGTGTCCACGAGGACCAGCAGGATGCAGCCGAGCCGCAGCGGCGTGTCCGGGGCCGCGGCCCGCGCCCCGGCGGTGAGCGCGTCCATCTCGCCCAGCACGAGACGCGCCTTGGAGAGCACGAACTCGCCCAGCGGAGTGGGTTCCACACCATGCCGCCCCCGGAGGAACAGCTCCCCGCCCGCGACCTTCTCGATCCTCCGCAACTGGGCCGAGAGCGCGGGCTGGGAGACGCCGAGCAGCCCTGCCGCCCTGCCCAGACTGCCCGCCTCCGCAATCCTGCAGACGGCTTCCAGATGCCTCAACTCCAGCTGCATTTCAGCAGCGTACGCAGCACCGGACGGCCGCACCATAACTCGTGTCTTATGCACGGTGAGATGTCCCCGACCGGACATGTCCACGCCCATACTCGGCGCGACGATCCGTCTCCCCCACCCTGAACGGAGCACGCCGTTGCACCCGAACAGACTCACGGCGGCCGTGGCCGCCCTGGCCCTCTCGGCGAGCCTGGCCACCGCCCTCGCCGGCACCGCCACCGCCGCCGCACCCCAGGCGCAGCCGATTCCCCCGGGCCAGGGCAAGTCCCTCGCGCTCGCCGCCGCGGACACCGCCGCCGCCAGCGGCCTCGACGAGCTGCGGCACGGTCCCGACGAGGACCTCGTCCGGACCTCCGTCACCCCCTGGTCCAACGGCCTCTACTACGCCGCCTACCAGCGCACGTACAAGGGCCTCCCGGTCCACGGCGGCGGCGACGCCGTCGTCCTCTCCGACTCCGGCGGCAAGGTCCGCGACGTCACCGGCTCCGCCGCCCCGGCGCTGAAGCTCTCGACGAGCGCCAAGGTCACCTCGGCGAAGGCCCTCGCCACCGCGCGCGGCCAGCTCGCCGCCGTGGAGAGCGCGAGCACCCCCGAACTGACCGTGCTCCTCAAGGGCGGCAAGCCCGTCCTCGCCTGGCACACCCTGGTCGTCGGCCGCACCGCGAAGAACCTCCCCAGCTCGCTCGACACCTACGTCGACGCCCGCACCGGCAAGGTCGCCCAGGCCGTCGACAAGGTCATGCACGCCGAGGGCCGCGGCTACCACAACGGCAACGTCACCATCGACACCGCCGCCTCCTCGATGACCGACACCAGCCGCGGCTCCTTCAAGTGCGGCGGCCAGAACGGCAGCGCCTACACCGGCTCCTCCCCGTGGGGCAGCGGCGGCGCCAACGACCTCGTGACCGCCTGCGTCGACATCATGTACGCGGCGCAGAAGGAACACTCCATGCTCAAGGAGTGGTTCGGCTACAACGGCCAGAACGGCCAGGGCGGCATGGTCCCGGCCCGCGCCGGACTCTCCGAGGTCAACGCCTACTACGACGGCACGAAGACGACCTACGGGCGGGCCCAGACCGGCTCGAACCAGCTCACCGGCATCGACGTCGTCGCCCACGAGTACGGCCACGAGATCTTCGACCGCACCCCGGGCTCCGCCGGCTCGTCCAACGAGAACGGCGGCATGAACGAGTCGACCGGCGACATCTTCGGCGCGCTCACCGAGCACTACGCCAACAACCCGAACGACACCCCGGACTACACCGTCGGCGAGAAGGTCAACTTCTTCGGCGACGGCAAGCCGATCCGGAACATGTACAACCCCTCCCTCGTCGGCGGCGACCCCAACTGCTACACCCAGTTGAGCTCCAACACCGAGGTGCACGCGGCGGCCGGCCCGCAGAACCACTGGTTCTACCTGCTCGCCGAGGGCTCCAACCCCGGCGGCGGCAAGCCCAGCAGCCCGATATGTTCCGGTGGCCCCTCCTCCGTCACCGGCATCGGCATCCAGAAGGCCGGCAAGATCTTCATGGGCGCCCTGCTGATGAAGACCTCCTCCTGGAACCACCTCGCGGCCCGCCGCGCCACCCTCACCTCCGCCAAGAACACCTACGGCGCGACCGAGTGCAACGCGGTGAAGGCGGCCTGGAACGCGATCGGCGTCCCGGCCCAGTCCGGCGAGACCGACTGCGGCGGCACCTCCACCCCGGACTTCACGCTCTCCCTGAACCCGTCCTCGGGCTCGGTCCAGGCCGGCGCCTCGGTCACCTCCACCGTCTCCACCAGCACCACCGGCGGCAGCGCGCAGACCGTCCAGCTCACCGCGAGCGGCGCCCCCAGCGGCGTCACGGTCTCCTTCAGCCCCTCCTCGGTGACCTCCGGCAACAGCTCCACGATGACCCTCCAGGTCGCCGCGGGCACGCCGAACGGCACCTACCCGATCACCGTCACCGGTACGGGCTCCGCCACCCACACGGTCACCTACCAGCTGGCCGTCGGCACCAGCACCCCGCCCACCGGGTGCGCCAACTCCGAGTACACCTACCAGGGCAGCCTGACCTCCGGGCAGGCCGTGGCCCAGCCGGACGGCTCGTACTACTACTCGGCCACCGCCGGCACCCACACCGGCTGCCTGCGCGGCCCGGCCGGCACCGACTTCGACCTCTACCTCCAGAAGTGGAACGGGGCGAGCTGGGCCGACGTGGCCGTCGGCGGCACCGCCGGAGCCGACGAGAACACCAGCTACTACGGCACCGCGGGCTACTACCGCTACGTCGTCCACGCCTACAGCGGCTCCGGCTCCTACACCCTGGGCCTGAGCGCCCCCTGACGGGGTGACGACCACCCCGGGGCGGAGACCTGACACCCCGCCCCGGGGCGGGGCGGCCGAGCGGCGGACCGGGGGTTCCGCCGCCGGACCGCCCCCGGGCCGGACCGCCGTAGTCCCGCGGCGGCCCGGCCCCTTCCCCGTTCTCCCGCCGGTACGCCCCCGGTCCCGCCCGCTCAGCCCGCCCGGCCGGTCTCGACCAGGACGAAGCCGGGACCCTCGCCGCCCGCGTCGGCGAGCCGCGCCCCGTCCGGACCCCAGGCCCCGGACCGGCCGCAGGCCGTGCCGTCCTCGTTCGCCCCCAGGGCGTTGCCCAGCACCACGTACAGCCCGAACTCCCGGGCCCGCGCCGGATACACCGTCTCGAACGAGTCGTTCCCCGCGCCCAGCACCGAACTCGCCAGGTACACCGCGCAGCCGTCCGCCGCCGCCCGCTCCGCCACCTCGGGGAACCGGTTGTCGTAGCAGGTGGCCAGCGCGAACCGGACCCCGTCCAGCGCGAACCGCCCGTCGGACGCGCCCGGTTCGAAGACCTCGGCCTCCACCCCGTACAGGTGCCGCTTGTCGTAGCGGGCCGCCGTCCCGCCGTCCGGGCCGATCACCAGCGTCGTCAGACCGGGGCGCGGACCCCCGCCCCGCACCGGCCCGTTGACCACCGCCGCCGCCCCCGCCTCCCGGCAGGCCGCCCGCACCGGGGCCAGCCGCGGATCGTCCGGACCGAGCACCAGCCCCGGCTCGCGGCCGATCCGGGCCGGCACGTACCCGGTCAGGCACAGCTCGGCGAAGACCACCACCCGGGCCCCGGCCGCCCCGGCCTCCCGGACCAGCCCGGCGACCGTGCGGACATTGGTCTCGACGTCCCCGGCGACCGGGGCGAACTGCGCGGCGGCGATCCTCATGCCGGCCATGCTCGCAGCTCCCCGGCCGCCGCGTCCGCCCCGTCCACCCCGGGCCCCGCCGACGCACCCGGCGAACTGATCACCGAAGCCGCCCCGGCGGTCAGGGCGCGGTGATCCGCCGGTACGCCAGCTCCGCCAGCCGCGCCTGACCGTCCCGGCTCGGATGGAACCAGTCCCAGCGGCTCAGCAGCGTGCCGTCGAAGCGGAAGCCGAACACGGCGCCGCCGTCGTACCGGCACAGCGCGTCGGCGGCGCACACCTCGGCCAGCACCCGGTTGTACGCCACCACCCGGTCCCGCACCGCCGCGCGCCGCCCGGCCGCCGCCGCCCCCAGGTCCTCCGGGTCGGCCAGCATCGAGCCGCAGACGCCCAGCTCCCACACCCGCCGCACCAGCGGGCTCGCCCGGCCGGTCTCCCACAGCCGCAGCAGGTCCGGCACGCTCGCCACGTACACCCGGGCCCCGGGGGCGTCCTGCCGCAGCCGGGCGAGCGCCGCCTCGAAGGACCGGCGGAAATCCGCCACCGGCGTCATCCCGCCCGGCGTCGGCCGGCAGGCGTCGTTGGCCCCCGACATCACCGTGACCAGCGCGGGCCGCCGGGCCGCCGCCCGCGCCATCTGCTCCGGCAGCGCCGCCATCCTCGACCCGCTCTCCGCGAGGTTCCAGCTGTGCTCCGCGACCCGCCCGGGGCCCAGCAGACGCAGCGCCAGGCTGTTCACCGCCGGGTCCGTGCCGGTCGCCCAGGACGCCTCCGGGCAGTCCGCGAGCAGCGCGCAGGCGTCGAAGGCGCGGGTGATCGAGTCGCCGACGGCGGCGACGGAGGCGGGCGAGGAGACCCAGGGCGCGGGCGGCGGGGACGGCGTCGGCGCGGCGGTCGAGGCGGGCGCGGAGGGCGCGCTGGAGGGCGCGGGCGCGGGGGAGCCCGCGCAGCCCGCCAGCACGGTCGCGGCGAGCAGCGCTCCCACGGCGGTGGTCCGGAAACGGCGACGGCCGTACGGCACCGGCCCCTCCTTCGTCCTGTCCTGCGTCCTGCGGATGTCCCGGCGGGTGAAAGCTTGGTGTCCACCCGCCCCCGACCGACCGTACGTCACCCCGACGGCGGCGCGGCACGGTAGCTTTTCCCCCGTCGAACCAGCGGCGCGCCCGTGCCGACCGGCTCCGGTGCACGACATCACGCCCCGCGCTGCCCCTTTCCCGGGGGCTCGCGTGGTTATCGTTTCCGATGATGTCCACCGAGGCCGCTGGGAAGGCGTACCTCGTCCCACACTGGAGGTCCCGGTGACGACACGTGGAGTCCTGTACGTACACTCCGCACCGCGCGCGCTCTGCCCGCACGTCGAATGGGCGGTGGCGGGCGTCCTCGGTGCGAGGGTCCAGCTCGACTGGATCCGCCAGCCCGCGGCCCCCGGCACCTGGAGAGCCGAGTTCTCCTGGCAGGGCCGTACCGGCACCGCCTCCGAACTCGCCTCCGCCCTCCGCGGCTGGCAGTTGCTCCGCTTCGAGGTGACCGCCGAACCCTGCCCCACCGCCGAGGGCGAGCGCTACAGCGCCACCCCCGACCTGGGCATCTTCCACGCCGTCACCGGCATGCACGGCGACATCCTGGTCCCCGAGGACCGGCTCCGCGCCGCCCTCGCCCGCGCCGCCCGGGGCGAGACCGTCCTGGAGACCGAGGTCGCCAAACTCCTCGGCAAGCCCTGGGACGACGAACTGGAGCCCTTCCGCTACGCCGGCGAGGGCGCCCCCGTCCGCTGGCTCCACCAGGTCGTCTGACCCCCCGTACGCCCCTACGGGAGCGGCCCCCCGGAAGAACCGGGGGGCCGCTCCCGCGTACGTGCGGCGAACCGCTCCGCGTCAGACGCTGCGGAAGGCCAGGACCACGTTGTGGCCGCCGAAGCCGAAGGAGTTGTTGACCGCGGCGATGGTGCCCTGGGGGAGGGGGCGGGGCTCGCCGCGGACGATGTCCGCGTCGACCTCGGGGTCCAGCTCGTCGACGTTGATGGTCGGCGGGGCCAGGCGGTGGTGCAGGGCGAGGACCGTCGCGACGGTCTCGATGCCGCCCGCGCCGCCGAGGAGGTGGCCGGTCATCGACTTGGTCGCGGAGACGGCCACGTGGTCGAGGTCCTCGCCGAGGACCTTCCGCAGCGCCTTGATCTCGGCGACGTCGCCCTGCGGCGTCGAGGTGGCGTGCGCGTTGAGGTGCACGATCTCGGACGGCTTCAGGTCGGTGGAGTCCAACAGGTGCTGGAGCGCGGCGGCGATGCCCCGGCCGGACGGCTCGGGCTGCGCGATGTGGTGGCTGTCGGCCGACAGGCCCTGGCCGAGCGCCTCGCAGTAGATCCGCGCGCCGCGGGCCTTGGCGTGCTCCTCGGACTCCAGGATCACGACGCCGGCGCCCTCGCCGAGCACGAAGCCGTCGCGGCCGGTGTCGTAGGGGCGCGAGGCCGTCGTCGGCGACTCGTTGTTCTTGGACATCGCCATCATGTTGGCGAAGGCGGCGATCGGCAGCGGGTGGATCGCGGCCTCGGTGCCGCCGGCGACGACCACGTCGGCACGGCCGGTGCGGATCATCTCGACGGCGTAGCCGATCGCCTCGGCGCCGGACGCGCAGGCGGAGACCGGGGTGTGGACGCCGGCGCGGGCGTTCACCTCCAGGCCCACGTTGGCGGAGGGGCCGTTCGGCATCAGCATGGGCACGGTGTGCGGGGAGACGCGGCGGACGCCCTTCTCCTTGAGCACGTCGTACTGGTCGAGCAGGGTGGTGACGCCGCCGATGCCGGAGGCGATGACGGTGCCGAGGCGCTCGGGCGCGAGGCCGGAGTCCTCGCCGGCGGGGGCGGTGTAGCCCGCGTCGGCCCACGCCTCGCGGGCCGCGATCAGCGCGAACTGCGCCGAGCGGTCCAGTCGGCGGGCGAGCGGGCGGGGCAGCACGTCGCCGGGGTCCACCGCGGCGAGCGCGGCGATGCGGACCGGGAGTTCGGCGAAGCGCTCGCCCTCCAGGGGCTTGACGCCGGAGCGCCCTGCCATCAGACCTTCCCAGGTCGAGGCGGAGTCGCCACCCAGCGGTGTGGTTGCGCCGATACCGGTGACGACCACCGTGCGATTGGTCGAGCTCACAGGAATTCGTTCTCCATGTGTGGTGATGGTCGGAAGACGGCGCCACCGCCGGGTGGCGGACCGGGCCGGCCGTCAGCGGAGGGCTGGGCCGGCGGGCGCCGGATCAGGCCTGGTGCTTGAGGATGTAGTCGACGGCGTCGCCCACGGTCTTGAGGTTCTTGACGTCCTCGTCGGGGATCTTGACGTCGAAGCGCTCCTCGGCGGCGACGACGACCTCGACCATCGACAGGGAGTCGACGTCCAGGTCGTCGGTGAAGGACTTGTCCAGCTTGACGTCCTCGACCGGGATGCCGGCGATCTCGTTCACGATCTCGGCGAGACCTTCGACGAGCTGCTCCTGGGTGAAGGCCATGGTGGCGCTCCTTCTGTGGTTGCTTCGGTGGGTTGGCGGCCGGGTGATCCCGGTCGCCTAGGGGAGAGTAACGACCGTCGCGGCGAAGACGAGACCCGCCCCGAAGCCGATGACGAGCGCGGTGTCGCCGCTCTTCGCCTGTCCGGTGGCCAGGAGCCGCTCCATCGCGAGCGGGATCGAGGCGGCCGACGTGTTGCCGGTGGTCTCGACGTCGCGGGCGACGGTGACGTGCTCCGGCAGCTTCAGGGTCTTCACCATCGAGTCGATGATCCGCATGTTGGCCTGGTGCGGGATGAAGACGTCCAGGTCGTCCGCCGTGATGCCGGCGGCGTCGAGCGCCTGCTGGGCCACCTTCGCCATCTCGAAGACGGCCCAGCGGAAGACCGCCTGGCCCTCCTGCGTGATGGCGGGGAACTTGATCTCGCCCGCTTCGTTGAGGGGGAGGTTGGTGACGTCGCCCACGTGAAAATCGTTCCACGGGACGGTCTGCTTGATGGTCTCCGACTTGTCGCCCTCGGAGCCCCAGACGCTGGGGCCGATGTGCGGCTCGTCGGAAGGGCCGACCACGACGGCGCCCGCGCCGTCGCCGAACAGGAAGGCCGTCGCGCGGTCCTCCAGGTCGGTCAGGTCGCTGAGCCGCTCCACGCCGATGACCAGCACGTATTCCGCGGAACCCTCGACGATCATGCCCTTGGCGAGGGTCAGGCCGTAGCCGAAGCCCGCGCAGCCGGCGGAGATGTCGAAGGCGGCCGGCTTCCCGGCGCCGATCTTGTCGGCGATCTCGGTGGCGACGGCCGGGGTCTGCTTGAAGTGCGAGACCGTCGAGACGACGACGGCGCCGATCTGCTCGGGGGAGATCCCGGCCGCGGCGATCGCCTTGCCGGACGCCTCGACCGACATCGCGGTCACGGTCTCCTCGGGGGAGGCCCAGTGGCGGGTGGCGATGCCCGAGCGCGAGCGGATCCACTCGTCGGACGAGTCGATCTTCTCGAGGATCACCTCGTTGGGCACGACCCGGACCGGGCGGTAGCCGCCCACGCCCATGATGCGCGCGTACGGGGCGCCCTTGCTGGGCTTGATCTTCGACATGGTTCTCGACACTCCTCGTCAGACGGCCGTGTGCTCGGCGACGAGCGTACGGGCCGCGTCCAGGTCGTCGGGAGTCTTGAGCGCCACCGTGGCCACGCCGGGCATCGCGCGCTTGGCGATGCCGGTGAGGGTGCCGCCGGGGCAGACCTCGACCAGCGCGGTGGCGCCGAGGCTCCGGAAGGTCTCCATGCACAGGTCCCAGCGGACCGGATTGGCGACCTGGCCGACCAGGCGGGAGAGGACCTCCGCGCCGGTGCCGACGGCCCGGCCGTCCTTGTTGGAGACATACGTCACGTTCGGATCGGCCGGGGCCAGCTCCTTCGCCGCCCGCTCCAGGGTGGCGACCGCGGGGGCCATGTGGTGCGTGTGGAAGGCGCCGGCGACCTTCAGGGCGATCACCCGGCGGACGCCCTCGGGCTTGTCCGCCTCCAGGGCGGCCAGCTGCTCCAGGGTGCCGGCGGCGACGATCTGGCCCGCGCCGTTCACGTTGGCCGGGGTCAGGCCGAGCTTCTCCAGGTGCGGGACGGTCACCTCGGGGTCGCCGCCGAGCAGGGCCGCCATGCCGGTCGGGGCGATCGCGGCGGCGTCGGCCATCGCCAGGCCGCGGGCGCGGACCAGCTTCAGGGCGGCGGTGGCGTCGAGGACGCCCGCCAGCGCCGCGGCGGTGAACTCGCCGACGCTGTGACCGGCGATCGCGCCGGGGGCGGTCTCACCGAGGGCGGCGGCGGAGAGGAGACCGGCCGCGACCAGCAGTGGCTGGGCGACGGCGGTGTCGCGGATCTCGTCCGCGTCCGCCTTCGTGCCGTAGTGCACGAGGTCGAGCCCGATCTCCTCGGACCAGGCCGCGAGGCGGTCGGCGGCACCGGGGAGTTCGAGCCAGGGGGTCAGGAAGCCGGGCGTCTGGGCGCCTTGGCCGGGAGCGACGAGTACGAGCACCCTCACACTCTCTCTTGGGGACGGTGTCCCGCGCCCGTGAGGACAGGGACGAAGAACCGTCGGGGGAATTGTCGGTGTCCCACAAAAGTCTAGGACGGCTGATCCGCGTCGGCCAAGCGTCCGAGGATGAGCGCGATTCGCAGGGTGAAGGCGGATCGGACATCGGAGGGTGACCAGCCGGTGACGTCGGTCACACGTCGAAGCCGGTAGCGCACGGTGTTCGGGTGGACGAAGAGCATCCTCGCCGCGCCTTCCAGGCTGCTGGCCTGCTCCAGGTAGACACTCAGAGTTTCCAGCAGGGCCGAGCCCGCTTCCTCCAGCGGTCTGTAGATCTCCTCCACCAGCTGCTCGCGGGCCGACGGGTCGGAGGCGATGGCGCGCTCCGGCAGGAGGTCGTCCGCGAGCACCGGCCGGGGTGCGTCCTGCCAGGCCGTGCACGCCTTCAGGCCGGCCGCCGCCGCCTGCGCGGAGCGGGTCGCCGCCAGCAGGTCGGGCACCACCGGGCCGGCCACCACCGCCCCCGGCGCGTACGGCCCGATCAGCGCCTTCGCCACCGCCAGCGGATTGTCGGAGCCGCCCGCGATCACCACCAGGCGGGCGCCGAGGACCCCGGTGAGCACCTGGAGCTTGGCGTGCCGGGCGGCCCGCCGGATCGCCTCCACGGTCAGCTCGCTGTCCCCGTCGGGGGCGGTGCCGAGCACCACGCAGACGTGGTCGGGGGAGTTCCAGCCGAGCGCGGCGGCCCGCGAGACGGCGCCCTCGTCGGCCTCCCCGGACAGCACCGCGTTGACCACCAGCGACTCCAGGCGGGCGTCCCAGGCGCCGCGCGCCTCCGCCGCCTGCGCGTAGACCTGGGCCGTCGCGAAGGCGATCTCCCGGGCGTAGACGAGCAGCGCCTCGCGCAGCACCGACGCGTCGCCGGGCGCGGCGACCTCGTCGATGGCCGCCTCCATCACCTCGATGGTGGTGCGGACCATCTCCACGGTCTGCCGCAGCGTGATCGCCCGGGTCAGCTCGCGCGGCGCGGTCCCGAAGACGTCCGTCGAGATGGCCTGCGGGGTCTCCGGATGCCGGAACCACTCGGTGAACGCGGCGATGCCCGCCTGCGCGACCAGGCCGATCCACGAGCGGTTCTCGGGCGGCATCGCCCGGTACCACGGCAGCGTCTCGTCCATGCGGGCGATGGCGTTGGCGGCCAGCCGCCCGGAGGACTGTTCGAGTCGCTTCAGGGTCGCGGCGTGGGGATGAGCGGCGTTCGCGGGTTCAGACACGGGGACAAGACTGCCTCATCCGGGCGCCGACGTGCGGGGTCGGGGCGGTTTCGCCGCCGGTCGCCGCGCTACCGTACGTGGGGTGATACGCATCCAGCGCGCCGGCGAGCGGTATCCGGGCGGCGACCCCGAGGCCGGTGTCGAGACCCGGCACGCCCTGTCCTTCGGGCCGTACTACGACCCCGACAACCTCCGCTTCGGCCCGCTCCTCGCGGTCAACGAGGAGCGGCTCGCGCCGGGCGCCGGCTTCGGTGAGCACCCGCACTCCCACACCGAGATCGTGACCTGGGTGGCGGAGGGCGAGCTCACCCACCGCGACTCGGCCGGGCACCGCACGACCGTCCGCCCCGGCGACCTCCAGCACCTCTCCTCGGCGGCCGGCGTCCGGCACACCGAGCGCAACGACGGCGCCGCCCCCCTGGTCTTCGTCCAGATGTGGCTGGCCCCGCGCGAGCCCGGTGGGGAGCCCTCGTACGAGCTGGTCCGCGAGCTTCCCGGCCGGTACGCGCTGCCCGCGGCGGGCGCCGTCCTGCATGTCCACCGCCCGGCGGCGGGCGAGGAGGTGCCGCTGCCCGACGCGGCCGCGCTGTACGTCCACGTGGTCCGGGGGAGGGTCGCCCTGGGCGGTACGGCCCTGGCGGCGGGCGACGCGGTCCGGGCCACCGGGGAGCGGGGCCTCGTCCTCGCGGCGGCGGACCCGGCCGAGGTGCTGGTCTGGGAGTGCGCCGCCCCCTGAGACCGCGCCGCTTCCCGGGGCCGCGCCGGTCGGGCCGGGCGCAGCGGGCGCGGCGGGCGCGGCGCGGCTCAGCGCAGCGCGGCTCAGCGCAGCGCGCTCTTGGCCCGCCACTTCGCCCAGGGGGTGTTCCACGCCCCGTAGCCGTTGCCCTCCGCGACCACGCCCTTCGTGTCGCCGCCGCTGATCTCGAAGGGGTCGCCGACGCGGACCGCGTCGTAGAAGGACCGGGCGTCGGCCGTGCTCATCCCGATGCAGCCGGAGCTCCTGTTGGCGCGGCCGAAGTACGCCGCGTTCCACGGCGCCGCGTGCGTGTACATGCCCGACCAGGTCAGCCGCATCGAGTAGTCGACCATCTTGTCGTAGGCGTCGCCGAGCCCGACCGTCTCCGAGTTCATCCGGATCGTGCCCTCCTTCGCCATCAGCACGGCCGTTCCCCGCCAGGACCGCTTGTCGCCGCCGGGCGTGCCGCCGGAGACCGGGACCGTGCGGACCGTCCGCCCGTCCCGCACCAGGGAGAGCCGCTTGGCGTCGAGGTCCACCTTCACCACCTGCGCCGCGCCGATCGTGAAGGAGGTCCGGTAGTCCCGTACGAACCAGCCGCCGCCGGAGTCCGTCCCGTTGAGGTCCGCCTCCAGGACGACCCTCGTGCCCGGCTTCCAGTACTCCCGGGGCCGCCAGTCGACCCGGTCGCGGCCCGAGTGGTCGGTGATCCAGCCCCACGAGCCCTCGGTGCCGTTCGACGTCGTGACCTTCAACTGCCGTTCCACGTCGGCCTTCCGGCGCACCGGCCGGTCGAAGACGATCGACAGCGGCTGCCCGATGCCGACGGTGGTGTCCTTCCCGGGCGCCAGCGTCAGCCGGTTGACCGCCCCGGCCTTCTGCGTGGTGAAGGCGGACCGCGTCGTCGTCTCCTTCCCGCCGGTGCTCCGCGACACCACCGCGACCGTGTACGACGCCCCCGGCGCCGCCTTCCGGTCCGACGTCCAGCGGGCCCCGCCCGCCGCCGCCCGGCCCGCGAGCCGGCCGCCCGCCGCGTCGGTCACCGTCACCGACGCCAGCGTCCCGCCGGACGCCGTCACCGTCACCTGCTTCCCGGCCGCCGGGGCCACCACGGACACCTTCGGGGGCGCCCCGTCCGCCGCGGCCGACGGGGCGGCGGGACCGCCCCCGGACCCGGCCGAGCAGGCGGTGAGGGAGACGGCCAGGGCGACGGCGGCCAGCACGGGCCGGGACGGGCGTATGGACGGCACGGAGCACCTCCGGGAAGAGGAAGGAAAGGGCGGGATGCCCGGACTCTAGGCGCCCCCGGGGCCCCCGCGGCGGCCCGCGGACCCCTGTGACGGCAGCTGCGGAGAAACGGTCACCGTCCCGTCACACACGCCGCGCGGACCGGTCTCATCCGGCTGTGAGCCTGCTGTCCGCCGCGCCACCGAGGCACGGCCGCGACCCCGAGGAGGCTCCCGCCGTGTCAGCGCTGCTCCTGACGCCCGCACCCGTGAAGCACCGGGGCGCCCGCCCGCCCGCCGGACCGCTCCGGCTCGCCACCGTCACCCCGGAGGCGTACCGCGCCTTCCTCGCCGCCCGGACCGGACCCGAAGGTCCCAGCTTCCTCCAACTGCCCGCCTGGGCCCGGGTCAAGGACGGCTGGTGCCACCAGCTCGTCGGCTGGGGACCCGCCGACGGCGGCCTCACCGGCGTCGCCCTCGTCCTGCTCCGCGCCTTCCCCGGCACCCGCAAGTACTTCGCCTACCTCCCCGAGGGACCCGTCGCCGACTGGGCCGACCCCGACCTCGACCACTGGCTCGACCCGCTCCTCGCCCACCTGCGGGCCGCCGGCGCCTTCGCCGTCCGCATCGGCCCCACCCCCGCCCACCGCCGCTGGCACGCCGCCACCGTCAAGGCCGCCACCGGCCCCGGCCGCCGCCTCGGCGACGCCCTCGCCGACGAGGTCGACCCGCTCGGCACCGCCGTCGCCGAACGCCTCCGCGCCCGCGGCTGGAAGCGCTGCGGCGGCGACTCCGAGGACGGCGCCGACGCCCAGCCCCGGCACGTCTTCCAGGTCCCGCTCACCGGCCGCACCCCCGACGACCTGTGGGCCGGCCTCAACCAGGAATGGCGGCGCAACGTCCGCAGGGCCCGCAAGTCCGGCGTCGAGATCACCCTCGGCTCCGCCGCCGACCTCCCCGAGTTCCACCGCCTGCTGCGGATCACCGAGGAGCGCGACGGCTTCCGCCTCGGCCGCTCCCTCGCCTACTACGAGCGCCAGTACGCCGTCCTCAACGCCGAGCACCCCGGCCGCATGAAGCTCTACCTGGCCCGCCACGAGGGCGAGATCCTCGCCGCCCACACCATGATCACCGTCGGCGGCCGGGTCTGGTACCAGACCGGCGCCTCCGCCGACCACCGCCGCGAGGTCCGCCCCTCCAACGCCCTCCAGTGGCGCATGCTCCTCGACGCCCACGCCCTCGGGGCCGACGTCTACGACCTGCGCGGGGTACCCTCCACCCTCGATCCGGACGACCGCGCCCACGGGCTGCTGCGCTGGAAGCTCGGCACGGGCGGACAGGTCGTCGAGACGCTGGGGGAGTGGGAGACACCGATGCACGGCACGACCAACCACGCGCTGTACCGCGCCTTCCAGGCGTACCTGGCCCGCCGGTGACGACGCTCGCCCCGCCGCCCGCACCCCCGAAGAAGCCGTCCGCGCTCCGCAGCGGCGCCGTCATGGCCGCCGGCTCGCTCGTCTCCCGCGCCACCGGCTTCGTCCGCGCCGCCGTCGTCGCCGCCGCGCTCGGCGCGGGCCTGGTCGCCGACGGCTACGCGGTCGGCAACTCCGTCCCCACCATCGTCTACACCCTGCTCCTCGGTGGCGCCCTCAACGCCGTCTTCGTCCCCGAACTGGTCAAGGCCGCCAAGGAGCACGAGGACGGCGGCGCCGCCTACACCGACCGGCTCCTCACCCTCTGCGGGCTCGCCCTCCTCGTCCTCACCGCCGGCGCCGTCCTCGCCGCGCCCGCCCTCGTCGACGCGTACACCGACTACACCGGCGGCCAGCGCGACCTCACCATCGCCTTCACCCGCGCCTGCCTGCCGCAGATCCTCTTCCTCGGCCTCTTCACCCTCCTCGGCCAGGTCCTCAACGCCCGCGGCCGGTTCGGCGCCATGATGTGGACCCCCGTCCTCAACAACGTCGTGGCCGTCGCCGTCTTCGGCCTCTTCCTCGCCGTCAGCGACGGCGGCGCGCTCACGGCGGGCGAGACCGCCCTCCTCGGCTGGGGCACCACCGCCGGCATCGCCGCCCAGGCCCTCGCCCTCCTCCCCTCGCTGCGCGCCGCCCGCTTCCGCTTCCGGCCCCGCCTCGACTGGCGCGGCAGCGGCCTCGCCGCCCCGCTGCGCGCCGCCGGCTGGCTCGTCCTCCTCGTCCTCACCAACCAGGCCGCCTACTGGGTCACCACCTGGGTCGCCACCTCCGCGGGCGCCGGCGCGGGCACCGGCGGCGCCGGCCTCGCCGCCTACAACAACGCCTACCTGCTGTGGGCCGTCCCGCACGGCATCGTCACCGTCTCCCTGGTCACCGCCCTCATGCCCCGGATGAGCGGCGCCGCCGCCGACGGCGACCTCGCCGCCGTCCGCCGCGACATCGGCTACGCCCAGCGCACCACCGCCGCCGCCGTCGTCCCCGCCGCCTGCGCCCTCTTCGCCCTCGCCGTCCCCCTCATGTCGGTCGTCTTCGGCTACGGCGCCACCGGCGACGCCGACGTACGGGCCATGGCCTGGACCCTGATGGCGCTCGCCCCCGGCCTGATCGCCCTCTCCGGCCAGTACGTGTGCACCCGCGCCTTCTACGCGCTCCGCGACACCCGCACCCCCTTCCTGCTCAACCTCGTCATCGCCGGTCTCAACGCGCTCCTGGCGCTCGCCGCCCACCAGTGGCTGCCCACCCGCTGGACCGTCACCGGCATGGCCGCCGGGTACTCGCTCGCCCTCTGGGCCGGCTGGGCCCTCACCGCCCGCGTCCTGCGCCGCCGCCTCCCGGCCGCCGACGGCGGCTCCGGCCCCGGCCGGCTGCTGCTCGCCGCCGTCCCCGCCGCCGGATACGGCCTGGCCGCCGCCGAGGGAACCGCCCAGGCCGGGGCCGTCGTCTCCGGTCTCGCCGGGGCCGCCGCCGTCCTCGCCGTCTTCGTCCTCCTCGCCCGTCCGCTGCGCCTCACCGAGGTGTCCGCGCTCCTGACGGCCGCCACCGCCCGGCTCGCCCGCCGCGCCTGACCCACCCCGCCCGGGGCTCCCCGCCGGGACCCCCGCCGACCTTGGGATACTCCACGAATGCCCCGCGTGCTCCTCATCGAAGACGACCCCTCGGTCCGCGAAGGCGTCGAGCTCGGCCTCCGGCGCCGCGGCCACGAGGTGCGCACCGCCGCCACCGGCGAGGCCGGGCTCGCCGCCCTCGGCGAGTTCCGCCCCGACCTGCTGCTCCTCGACCTCATGCTGCCCGGCATGAACGGCGTCCAGGTCTGCCGCCGCGTCCGCGAGGGCAGCCAGCTCCCGATCATCATGCTCACCGCCCGGGGCGACGACTTCGACGTCGTCGTCGGGCTGGAGGCGGGCGCCGACGACTACATCGTCAAACCCGCCCGCACCGAGGTCATCGAGGCCCGCATCCGGGCCGTGCTGCGCCGCATCGAGGACCTCGGCGGCGGCCGCCCGGCGGTCGAGCACCACGGCGCCCTCGCCGTCGACCGGGCGGGCCTCACCGTCGCCAAGGACGGCGAGCGGATCGCCCTCGCCCCCTCCGAGCTGAAGCTGCTGCTCCACCTCACCGCCGCCCCCGAGCAGGTCTTCAGCCGCCAGCAGCTCCTGGAGCACGTCTGGGAGCACAACTACCACGGCGACGCCCGGCTGGTGGACGCCTGCGTGCGGCGGCTGCGCGCCAAGATCGAGGACACCCCCGGCGAGCCCCGCTACATCCAGACCCTGCGCGGCTTCGGCTACCGCTTCGGACCGCTGTGAAGACCTGTGTGAACCCGGCCGGCCCGGCGGCGGGGGAACCGTCCGGCACCCCGGGCCGCCGCTTCCGGCGCGGCCGGACCCGCCGCGCGGAGCGGACGGCCGCACCGGAGCCGGAGCGCACGCCCGCGCCGGACACGCGCGCCGCGCGGCGCGCCCGGCGCCGCCGCCCCCGCCCCTTCGGCCTGCGCACCCGCCTGGTCCTCGCCTTCCTCCTGGTCGCCGCCGTCGGCTGCGGCACCACCGCCGCCCTCACCTACCGGGCCGCCCGCAACGCGATCCTGGAGCAGACCCAGAACACCGCCGTCTCCGCCTTCCGCCAGCAGGTCGACGACCTCAACCTCGCCCTGCCCCCCGACCCGGACTCGCTGCGCGACGCCCTCATGCGCATCGCCCGCCAGGGCAAGCCCCGCCCCTGGCGGGTCTACGCCGAGTACGGCTCCCTCCGCGTCTCCTCCACCGACCGCCCCACCTCCAGCGTCATCACCCCCGAACTGCGCGACCGCGCCCACGCCCGCACGGCCACCCCGCAGGCCGGCTTCCAGCGGGTGGTCAAGGGCCGCGTACCGTATCTGACGATCGCCGTGCCCGCGGTCTTCCGCACCGACGCGGTGGCGGGCGCGGGCCAGCCCACCGGCCTCGTCGTCTACGCGGTGATGGAGCTGGGCGAGGAGGAGGCGAACATCGAGGCCCTGGTCACCGCCGCCCGCGACGGCGCGCTGCCCGCGCTCGCCGTCGCCCTCGTCCCCGCGCTGATCGCCGCGCGGGGCGTCCTGCGGCCCGTACGCGAACTGCGCCACGCCGCCCACAGCATGGGCCGGGGCCGCCTCGACACCCGCATCCACGCCAAGGGCAGCGACGAACTCGCCGACCTGGCCCGCACCTTCAACGAGTCCGCCGCCGAACTGGAGCGCTCCGTCACCGAGCTGCGCCGCGCCGAGGCCCGCGCCCGCCGCTTCGCCTCCGACGTCTCGCACGAACTGCGCACCCCGCTCGCCGGGATGCTCGCCGTCACCGAGGTCCTCGACGAGGACGCCGGCGCCCTGGACAGCGACACGGCCCGCGCGGTCCGGCTGATCAGCGCCGAGACGGTCAAGCTCGCCGTGCTCGTCGAGGACCTGATGGAGATCTCCCGCTTCGACGCCCGCGCCGCCGAGCTCCACACCGACCAGGTGGACGTCGCCGACTGCGTCCGCAGGACCCTGGCCGGCCGCCGCTGGACCGACCCCGCGCAGGTCGTCCCGCTGCTCGCCGAGGGCGTCCGGGCCGACCTCGACCCGCGCCGCTTCGACGTCGTCGTGGCCAACCTGGTCGGCAACGCGCTCCGGCACGGCGCCGCCCCCGTCACGGTCCGGGTGCGCGCGGAGGGGGACACCCTCGTCACGGAGGTCTCCGACCGGGGCCCCGGCATCCACCCCGACGTCCTGCCGCACGTCTTCGACCGCTTCTTCAAGGCCGACCCGGCCCGCGCCCGCTCGGCGGGCAGCGGCCTCGGCCTGGCCATCACCGAGGAGAACGTACGGCTGCACGGCGGCACCGTCGAGGCCGCCAACGGACCGGAGGGCGGCGCCGTGTTCACGGTCCGGATCCCGCTGTGACCCGGCGGGCCGCCCGGCTCGCCCTGTGCGCCGCCGGACTGCTGGCGCTCGCCGGCTGCGGCATCCGGGGCAGCGACGTCGTGGAGGCGGGCGGGGCGCCCACCGTCGTCGTCGCGCCCTTCCCCGAGAGCCGGCTGCTGCTGTACTTCCTCGGCCCCGACGGGCGGCTGATGCCGGTCTCCCGGGACGTCGGCCGCATCGGCGTGCCGGTCCCCACCCGGAGCGGGCCGGGCGGCGACCCGGACGCCGCGACCGGGGAGACCGTCCCCTTCGACGGCTTCGGGCAGGGGTACGAGATCGACGCCGGCCATCCGTACGCCGCCGGCATCGCCCCGGCGAAGGCGCTCGCCGCGCTCTTCGCCGGACCCCGCCCGCCCGAGCGCGCGGCCGGCCTGACCACCGCACTGCCCCCGGACGGCCTGCGGGCCGCCCAGGTCAGGACCGACGGGCCGGACGGCCTCCTGATCCGGGTGGGCTTCCCGGTCCGCTCGCTGCCGCCCGGCGCGGTCGGGCAGCTGGTGTGCACGATGGCCTTCTCCGCCGACCGCTCCGGCACCGCCCGGGTGACCGTCACCGGCACCGACGGCTCGCTGCCCGCCTCCTCCTGCGAGGTCTGAGCCCCCGCCCCCGGGTCAGCGGCGCAGGTCGGCGAGGACCGCGTCGGTGAACGGCGGCCACGCCTCGACCGCCCACGGCCCGAACGCCCGGTCCGTCAGCGCCACGCACGCCGCCCCCGCGTCCGGGTCGACCCACAGGAAGGTCCCGGCCTGGCCGAAGTGGCCGAACGTGCGCGGCGAGGACGCGGCGCCCGTCCAGTGCGGCGCCTTGCCGTCGCGGATCTCGAAGCCGAGCCCCCAGTCGTTGGGCCGCTGGTGCCCGTAGCCCGGCAGGATGCCGGTGAGGCCGGGGTACGCGACCGTCATCGCGTCCAGCACCGTGCGGGCGTCGAGCAGCCGGGGCGCCTGCACCTCGGCCGCGAACCGCACCAGGTCGTCCACGGTCGACACCGCGTCCTTGGCGGGGGAGCCCTCCAGGCTCGTCGCCGCCATGCCCAGCGGCTCCAGGACCGCCTGGTGCAGGTAGTCGGCGAAGGGGATGTCGGTGGCCTTGGCGACCAGGTCGCCCAGGACCTCGAAGCCGGTGTTGGAGTAGATCCGGCGGGTGCCGGGCGCGGCCTGGACGCGGTTCTCGTCGAAGGCGAGCCCCGAGGTGTGCGCCAGCAGGTGGCGCACGGTGGCGCCCTCCGGACCGGCCGGCTCGTCGAGGTCGATCGCCCCCTCCTCGTACGCGACGAGCACCGCGTACGCCGCCAGCGGCTTGGTCACCGAGGCGAGCGGGAAGCGGTGGCCGGTGGGGCCGTGGCTCCCGGCCACCGTGCCGTCGGCGCGGACCACGGCCGCCGCCGCGGTCGGGACGGGCCAGTTCTCGATCGCCGCCAGGCTGGGCACGCTGCTGTTCATGGAGCCGAGCCTACTTGCTTGAAGTGCACTCCAACCTTTTAGCGTGGGGGCATGAGCGTGACCGAGAGCGTCCAGAGCGTCGAGAGCACGACCGCGCCGCGGGGGAAGGACCGCTACACGATCAGCGAGGTGGCCGCCCTCACCGGCCTCACCGCGCACACCCTGCGCTGGTACGAGCGGATCGGCCTCATGCCGCACGTCGACCGGTCGCACACCGGGCAGCGGCGCTTCACCGAACGCGACCTCGGCTGGCTGGCGTTCGTCGGCAAACTGCGGCTGACCGGGATGCCGGTGGCGGACATGGTCCGCTACGCCGAGCTGGTCCGGGAGGGCGACCACACCCACGCCGAGCGCCGGGCCCTCCTGGAGTCCACCCGGAGCGACGTCGTGCGCCGGATCGCCGAGCTCCAGTCCACGCTCGCCGTGCTCGACCTCAAGATCGACCACTACGGAACCATCTGCGGAGGCGTTTCCCCATGAACGACGGCACCGGCACCACCGGCGGCACCGGAAAGATCGACACCGTGCGCCTCGGCGGCCCCGACGGCCCCGAGATCGGCGTCCAGGGCTTCGGCGCCATGGGCATCAGCGAGTTCTACGGCGCCACCGACGAGGCCACCGCCCGCGACACCCTCGACGCCGCCCTGGAACAGGGCGTCACCCTCATCGACACCGCCGACATCTACGGCAGCGGCGCCAACGAGGAGTTCCTCGCCCCCTTCGTCGCCGCCCACCGCGACGAGATCGTCCTCGCCACCAAGTTCGCCATCGAACGCGACCCCGCCCGCCCCCAGCACCGCGGCATCCGCAACGACCGCGCCTACATCCGGCAGGCCGTCGAGGGCAGCCTGCGCCGCCTCGGCACCGACACCATCGACCTCTACTACATGCACCGCCGCGACCCCGCCGTGCCGCTCGCCGAGTCCGTCGGCGCCATGGCCGAACTGGTCGCCGAGGGCAAGGTCCGCCGCCTCGGGCTCAGCGAGGTCACCGGTGCCGAACTGCGCGAGGCGCACGCCGTGCACCCGATCGCCGCCCTCCAGTCGGAGTGGTCCCTCTTCTCCCGGGACGTCGAGCGCTCCGCCGTGGCCGCCGCCGCCGAACTGGGCGTCACCTTCGTCCCGTACTCGCCGCTCGGCCGGGGCTTCCTCACCGGCGCCTTCGCCGACGCGGGCAAGGACCTGTCGAAGGACGACTTCCGCCGCCACCAGCCCCGCTTCACCGGCGACAACGCCGCACGGAACGCGGCCCTCCTCGACCCGGTCCGTAAGATCGCCGCCGCCCACGGCGCCACCCCCGCGCAGATCGCCCTCGCCTGGGTCCAGCAGCGGTCCGCCGTCCACGGCCTGACGGTCGTCCCCATCCCCGGCACCCGCCGTCGCGCCCGCCTGGAGGAGAACGCCGCCGCCACCCGCCTCACCCTCACCGACGCCGAACTCGCCGCCCTGGAACCGATCGCGGGCCTCGTCGCCGGCGACCGCTACCCCGACATGAGCTTCACCTCGGTCTCCCGCGAGGGCTGACCGCCGCCCCCGGCCGGGGGACCTCACGCCAGGCCCAGGGCGAAGACCGCGAAGCCCGCCGCCAGCAGGCCCGCCAGCGCCCGGCGGGCCGGGCCGGTGCGCGCCCACGGCGACTCGAAGCCGCGCGCGTACCGGCCGATGAGGACCAGCAGCCCGGCGAAGACCGGCATCCAGGCCAGCCGGGCCAGGATCCAGCCGACCGAGTCGGGCGCCCCCACCAGGCCGGGCACCTCGCCGAGGAAGGAGGCGGGCACCGCCGCCGCCAGCATCGCCGTCTGGTGCCAGCACAGGATCGTCATCGCCGACAGGTTGACCACCACGACCGGCGCCCACAGCGCGGGCCGCGCGAGCAGCCGGCCCAGCCGGTCCCGCAGCAGGACCGCCGCGCCGCTCTGCGCGGCGGCCAGCGCGAGCACCAGCAGCGACGGCGGGTGCGAGTTGGTCCGCGCCTCGCCCGGCACCCCGACCATCGACGCCGGATAGCCGAAGACCAGCAGCAGCGCCGCGAACAGCGCCGCCCCGCCGGCCAGCAGCGCCCACGCGTGCCGCCGCGTCACCCGGCCCTCGCCCCAGGCCACCCCGAGCTGGTACGCGAACAGCCACCCCGGCAGGATGTTCAGCAGGCTCAGCCAGGACGGCACCGCGTCCGCGTACGGCCCGTACCGCAGGAAGTCGACCACGGCGACCGAGCCGAGCAGCGGCGCCGCCGACCACGCCCCCAGCCGCCGCGCGGCCCGCGCGCACAGCGGCGTCAGCGCCGTCACCACCGTGTACACACCGACGAACCACAGCGGCTGGACCACCAGCGTCGACGCCGTCCGCAGGGTGTCCACCGGCACCCCGAACCCGTGGTGCAGCACCGGCAGCAGCACCGCCCACACCGCCGTCACCCCCAGCACCGGCCGCCCCAGCCGGGCCAGCCGGCCGCCCAGCCAGGCCCGCGCGGACCCCTTCCGCCGCCGGTAGGACAGCACCGAGGCGTACCCGCCGACCAGGAAGAAGATCCCCAGCATCTGGAGCACCCAGCTCGCCGGAGCCAGCGCCCCGAACGCCGACAGCGGCGAGGCGTTGTGCAGCGCCCCGTCGGCGGAGCGGGTGAAACCGCCGAGCAGCCAGTGCCCGGTGGGCACCGCGAGCAGCGCCAGGGCGCGCAGCCCGTCCACCGCCCGGTCCCGATGGGCCGGCGTGCCCGCCTCGATCTTCTGTACGAGGGTCCTCATCGCGCGTCCCCCTCCGCGATCGCGGCGAAGGCGCGCAGCGAGGAGGTGCCGGGCGCGAAGTACCCGTCGTGGCCGACCGCGTCCGCCGCGGGCACCCGCCGCGCCCCGAACTCCGGCGCCGTCGGGTCGGGCCCGTGCCCGTACCCCGCCACCGCCACGTTCGGCACCCGGTCGATCCAGTCCGTCGGGTCCTTCGCCGCCCACACCCGGGCCGTCGTCCCCAGCGCGGCCGCGTTCGCCGCCCGCATCCCCGGGGAGCCGAACACCACCAGGTCCTTCGCCTTCAGCCGGTGCGCCGCCAGCCCGCAGACCACCGAGCCGTAGCTGTGGCAGAACAGCGAGGGCGCGTTTGCCACCCCGGCCGCCCGCAGCCCCTCCGTGAACCGGACCAGCCGCCCGGCCCCCGCCTCGGCCAGCTCCCCGGCGGCGGCGTCCGGGCCCACTCCGACCGGGGTGGTGTAGCCGGCCCAGGCGACGACCGCGGTCCGCCCGCCGGTCGCCTCCCGCAGGGCGGTCGCCTTCCGGGTGAGCGACTCCATCCGGCCCGCGTCCACGTCGGACCCCGGTACCAGCACCGCCACCCGCCGGGCCCGCGCCAGGTCCCCGTAGACCAGCACCGCCTGGCCGCGCCCGCGCGGATCGTAGGCGAGGACCCGCGCCCCCGCGAACCGGCCCGCCGCCGTCCGGGCGTTGGCCGCGTAGCGCAGCTCCAGCGGCGCCCCGTCCAGGTTCCCGACCACCGACGGGTGGGCCAGGACCAGCGCCCGCCGCTCCGCGGGCCCGAGCCCCGCGAAGAACCGGGCCGTCCCCGCCGGGTCCGTCCGCTCCGGGTCCGGCAGTCCGGCCGCCTTCCACGCCGCCGTCCCCGGCGGCGGTCCCGTCACCGGCTCCTGGGCGCTCCCGGCCGCCCAGCCGGCCGTCCCCGCGACCACGGCCCCCACCACGACGGCGGTGACCAGACCCCTGGTGAAGCGACGCATCGTTCCCTCCCTCTCGCTCGGCCCTCGGTGGGCGAGAGGAAGGTAGGAAGGAGACGGGTGACGGCACGTCACACCGGGGGGCCAACTCCCGTCCCGTACCCGGGTAGGGGGTGGACGAGCGGCCCACCCCCGGCCCGGGGTGGGGCTAGCCCCCGGGGGTCACCAGGCCCGACTCGTAGGCGAAGACCACCGCCTGGGCGCGGTCCCGCAGGTCCAGCTTGGCGAGCACCCGCCCGATGTGGGTCTTCACCGTCTGCTCGGCCAGCACCAGGCGCTGGGCGATCTCCTGGTTCGACAGGCCCCGGGCGATCAGCTCCAGCACCTCGGTCTCACGCGGCGTCAGCCCGTTGAGCCGGAGCGCCGTCACGTCCTTCCGGGCCGCCGGGCGGGTGGCGGCGAAGTCGGCGATCAGCCGCCGGGTCACGGACGGCGCCAGCAGCGCGTCGCCCGCCGCCACCACCCGCACGGCGGCGATCAGGTCGGCCGGCGGCGCGTCCTTCAGCAGGAAGCCGGACGCCCCCGCGCGCAGCGCCTCGTACACGTAGTCGTCGACGTCGAAGGTGGTCAGCATCAGCACCCGGGGCCGGTGGGTCACCCCGGCCGGCGGGTGCAGGATCTCCCGGGCCGCCGCCAGCCCGTCCAGCTCCGGCATCCGCACGTCCATCAGGACCACGTCGGGGTGGACGGCCCGCGCCACCTCGATCCCCCGCCGCCCGTCCGGCGCCTCCCCCACCACGTCGATGTCGGCCTGCGCCGCGAGCAGCGCGGCGAACCCCGCCCGCACCATGGCCTGGTCGTCGACGATGATCACCCGAATGGTCACGCGGCACCTTCGTTCACTGGACGGCTTCCCCCGCCGACCTTAGGCGGTCCGCCGCCGGACCCCCGGCCTCCTTCCCGGCCCGGCCCGCGCCGCCCCGGTCAGGCCGGTCCGGGGCGGTGCGGGCCGGGGTCCGCTGCGGAGGCCGGGTCCGGGTCCGGGGCCGTGAGCGGGAGGCGGGCGGCGACGCGGAAGCCGCCGTCCGGGAGGGGGCCGGTGTCCAGGGAGCCGCCGGTCAGCCGGACCCGCTCCCGCATCCCCACCAGGCCGTGCCCGGTGCCCGCGCCGCCCTCCAGCGGCACGGCCGGCTCCGGCGCGGGCCCGTTGACCACGAGGACCATCAGCTCGCCCGGTTCGTCGGCGCGCACCGACACCCGGGTCGGCGCGCCCGGCGCGTGCCGCACCACGTTGGCCAGCGCCTCCTGCACGATCCGGTACGCGGAGAGCCCCACCGCCTGCCCCACCCCGGCCCGCCCGTCGGCCAGGTCCGCCGCCAGCGACAGCTCCGCCGGCACCCCGGCCCGTACGGTCGCCTCCACCAGCTGCTGGAGCCGGTCGAGGCCCGGCTGCGGGGCCCGCTCGCCCTCGCCGCCGTCGCTGCGCAGCACCGCGAGCAGCCGCCGCATCTCGGCCAGCGACTCCCGCGCGCCGCCCGCGATCGACGCGAACTCCTCGCGGGCCGCCTCCGGCAGCCCCGGGATGCGGTACGGCGCGGAGTCCGCCTGCACGGTGATCACCGACATGTGGTGGGCGACCACGTCGTGCAGCTCGCGCGCGATCCGGGCCCGCTCCTCCAGGAGCGTGCGGCGGGCCCGCTCGGCCTCGCTGATGGTCTCCTGCTCGGCCAGCAGCCGCCGCGCCTCGCCCCGCGCCCGGAGCGAGGAGGTGAGCAGCAGCAGGACGCCGCTGAGGACGAAGAGGAGCGTGGTGATGCCGGGGTCGCCGTACGGCCGCAGGACCTCCAGGAGGTAGCCCGCCGCGCCGGTCGCCAGCCAGACCCCGATCAGGGTGCGGCGCGGTTCGCGCAGCCCGAGCGCGAGCATCAGCGCGCAGTACCCGACGACGGCGGGCGGGGTCCACGGCCACAGCTGGGCGCGGGGCCCGTCGGAGGCGAGGAGGACGAAGGCCCCCACCACGTCGGCGGGCAGCACCACCCACCAGGCCCGCAGCGGCCGGGTGAGGGCGAGCAGCAGCGGCGCGGTCTGCGCGGTGCCGAGCGCCCCGGCCAGCGCGCCGGGCACGTCGTAGTCGTGGATGAGCAGGTGGACGGTGACCGGGAGCAGGGAGGCGACGAGCGCGACCCCGATCCCGTACGGCAGCAGCCGCACCCACCGCGAGGACGCCCCCGCGAAGGGGGCGCTCCCGGCGGGGGCGGGTTCGGTGAAGGCGGCTTCCAGGGCCCGCAGGGCGGCCCGCGACCAGCCGCCGAGCCGTGCCGCGAGCCGTGCCGCCGGCCGCTTCTCGATCGCTTCCATGACGGGCCAGCCTAGGTTCGGTACGGCGGCCCCGTCGTCGTACCAGGGGGGTGGTCGCGGGGGAGACCGGGGTATGACACCGGGCGCCGTCGGCGGGACCTCCCGGGCGGGACCTCCCGGGCGGGCCCTACAGCTCGGCGAGGAGTTGCGTTTTCTTCGCCGCGAATTCCTCGTCCGTCACCAGTCCCGCCCGGTGCAGTTCGCCCAGGTGCCGAATCCTTTCGGCAACGACGCCGGGGTTTCCGTGCGCCGCACCGCGCGCGCCCGCCGGGACCGGCGCGCGCTCCTTGCCGCGGACCGCCGCGAGGACCGCCGCCGCGAACGGGAGGGACTCGTGCACGGCGCCGTACCCGAGCCCGAAGACGACCGACGCCGGGTCGTGGTCGGGCCGCTCCGCCGTCACCTCGGCGCCCCGGAGGAGCAGCCGGAGGCACCCGCCGGGGGCGTCCGGCGTGCGCCACTCGACGCCGCTCAGCTCCCGCACCGGATAGAACCGGTCGCCGCTCTTCCACTTCTCCGAGGTGGCCCCGGTCGAGGACCAGCGGAAGGAGACCTCCGACGACCCGTCGAAGACGGCCTTCCCGTCGTACGCCTTGAAGGAGAGCGGCCCCTGCGGCGGGGCGACGAGGAAGCCCCCCTCGCACCGCTCCTCCGGGTCCGCCGGGCCGGGCGGGACGAGCGCGGCCAGCTCCTCGCGCCAGTGCGCGGCGAGCGCCTCCCGGTCGCCCGGCAGCGCCAGCCGGTACGGGTCGCACGTCTCCTTCAGCTGCCCCGCCGCCGCCGTCATCAGCGGATCGGCGCCGGGCCGGGGCACGGCGTGCAGCACGACGGTGCCCCGCCTGCCCGGCGTGAGCGTCACCGAGGCCAGCGCCTCGTACGGCACGCGTCGTTCGCGCAGCGTCTGGAACAGTCTCGGCGTGCGGATCCCCCGTTCGAAGCGGATGACGAGGGCGTCGCTCTCCAACTCCCAGGTGGCATGATTTCCGGCCAGCACCTCACCCATGCGCCTCATCGTATGCGGCGCGTGGCTCCGCGTCGCCCCTCGGAACTGTCCTGAAATTCCGTGATCTACGCGCGTCCGGACCCCGGGCCGCCGGAGATTCCCCCGCGGCAGGCGCTGTCGGCACGTGCGCAGACCACGCGGCCGAAAGCCCCCGCCCCTATCGCGGCGAAGTTGGCGAGGCTCTCCGTGCCGGGAGTGAAGTAGCCGGTGTGGCCCTCGGCACCGGCCGCCGAGAGGATCCGCGCCCCGAACTCCGGCTCCACCGGGTCCGGTCCGTGCCCGATCCCGCCGACCTCCAGGTGGGGCACGTCCGCTATCCAGTCCCCGGCGTCCCGCATCGCCCAGACCCGGGCCCGGGTGCCCAGGTCGGCCGCCGTCTCCGCGCGCATCCCGGGGCTGCCGGCCACCGCCAGGTCGGTCACCCGGTCGGGCAGCCGGGACGCGGCGAGGCCGCAGAGCACGGAGCCGTAGCTGTGGCAGGCGAGCGCGATCCGGGCGGTGCCGGGCAGGCCCTCGGTCAGCCGGACCAGCCGGTCGGCGCCGAGCGCGGCGAGCCGTCCGGTGGCCGCGTCCACGCCGACCCGGGCGGGCGCCGTGTAGTCGGCCCAGGCGATGACGGCGACCCGGGTGCCGGGCGCGGTGCGGCGCTCGGTCTCGTACAGGGCGCGGGCCATGCCGACCGGCGCGGTGTACGGGCCGCCGGTCTTCTGGAAGGTGAGCAGGTTGGTGTCGACGCCGGGCACGACCACCGTCACCCGCCGGGCCCGGTCCAGGTCGCCCAGGACCTCGGCGACGCGTCCCGTACCGGTCGGGTCGAAGGCCAGGACGTGGCGGCCGGGCGCCAGCAGGGAGGCGAGGCGGTCCACCCGGCGGCGGGCCTCGTGCCGCCCCTCGGGGGTGAGCCGGGGGTCGTACGGGCGGGCCCGCTCGGCGGCCAGGGTGCGGGCGAGGGCGGTCCGGTTGGCGCGGTAGCGCAGCGCGGGCGGCGCCCCGTCGAGGTTGCCGACGACGAGCGGGTGCCGGTCGGCCAGCCCCCGTGCGCGGGCCGGGCCGAGGGCGGCGAACCAGGCCGCGACGGTACGGGGCGGGGCGGCGGCCGGGTCGGGCGGCGGCCCGCCGCCGGTGCGCTCTCCCGCCCAGGCGGCGAGCGCGGCCTCCATGGCGGTCCCGGACGCCTGCCGGTGGCGGACGGTGGTCCAGCCGGTGGTGGCGAGCATGACGAGGACGACGCCCAGCACGAGGAGGGTGCGCAGGACGACGAGGGACGGCGGGGCGTCGGCGGAGGTCACGGGCCGACACCCTAGACGGCGAAGGTGACGGGTCCGGCGCCCCGGCCGCCGGAGCGGATCGCTCCGGTGACCTGCGCCGGAAGGCGTTCCCGGGGCCGCTCAGACCCCCGTGCGCGGCCCGCGCCAGTGCGGGGCCAGGGCGGGGCCCAGTTGGTCGAGGTACCGCTCGGTCAGGTTCCGGATGCCCTCCAGCGTGGGGTCCGTCCCCTTTCCCCAGATCTGTCCGGTGACGCGCATCACTCCGCAGAAGGCGGCCACGGCGATCCGGGGGCGCGGGTCGGCGTCCACGTCCAGCCCCTCGCGCTCGGCGAGCAGCCGGGCGACGCCCTCCTCCATCTCGCTGGAGAGGCGCAGGTGGACGGCGAGCAGCGCCGGGGTCGACTCGATCATGAGGAAGGTCCGCAGGTAGAGGTCGACCGGCACGATCCGGTCGATGACCTCGCCGACGCTGTCCCACGAGCCCAGCACGGCGTTGCGCATGGCGTCGAGGGGGCCCTCCTCCGGCGGGCGCAGGGCGAGGGAGCGGACGAACTCCTCCTCCACCATCCGCTGGACGGCGAAGGCGACCTCCTCCTTGGAGGAGAAGTAGCGGAAGAAGGTCCGCTGGGAGACCTCGACGGCGTCGACGATCTCGTCGACGGTGGTCCGCTCGTACCCCTGCTCGGTGAACAGCTCCAGGGCGACCCGGATGAGGGCGTCGCGCGTGCGCTGCTTCTTCCGCTCGCGCAGGCCGAGCGCGGGCGGCCCGGGGGCACGCACGGTCAAGGGGGCCTCTTTCGTTCGCATGTGCTTGTCGGGGGGAGGAATCGGGATCTTTTCCCTGTTCAGGGTACCTGTGAGCTATATGACAGTTACCGGCGCATGAATCGCTTTGTCAATTGTCAGTCACTGTCACTAGCCTGCTTTCATGACTAGTCAGATCACAGTGGAAAAGGCCCCGCAGGGCCAGGGGGGCGCCGGGGAGCCTGGTCCGGCCCCGGCGAAGGGCCTGCGCGGCCACCCTTGGTTGACTTTGTTTGCCGTTGCAGCAG
Source organism: Streptomyces termitum (assembly GCF_014650175.1). Taxonomy (GTDB): domain Bacteria; phylum Actinomycetota; class Actinomycetes; order Streptomycetales; family Streptomycetaceae; genus Streptomyces; species Streptomyces termitum. The sequence continues at coordinate 59,079 of NZ_BMUL01000002.1, read as the reverse complement.
GCGTGATGATGGTCGCCCTCGACGGCACCATCGTGGCCATCGCCAACCCCGCCATCCAGGCCGACCTCGGCGCCTCCCTGGACCAGCTCCAGTGGATCACCAACGGCTACCTGCTCGCGCTCGCCGTCGCGCTGATCACCGCCGGAAAGCTCGGTGACCGCTTCGGCCACCGCCAGACCTTCCTCATCGGCATCGCGGGCTTCGCCGCCGCCTCGGGCGCGATCGGGCTCTCCGACTCGATCGCCGCCGTCATCGCCTTCCGCGTCCTCCAGGGCCTCTTCGGCGCCCTGCTCATGCCGGCCGCCCTCGGCCTGCTCCGCGCCACCTTCCCCGCCGAGAAGCTGAACATGGCCATCGGCATCTGGGGCATGGTCATCGGCGCCTCCACCGCAGGCGGCCCGATCCTCGGCGGCTTCCTCGTCGAGCACGTCAGCTGGCAGTCCGTCTTCTTCATCAACGTGCCGGTCGGCGTCCTCGCGCTCGCCCTCGGCCTGCTGATCCTCAAGGACCACCGCGCGGAGAACGCGCCGCGCTCCTTCGACGTCCTCGGCATCGCGCTGCTCTCCGGCGCGATGGGCCTGCTCGTCTGGAGCCTCATCCAGGCCGGCGCCGAGTGGGGCTGGACCAGCGCCAACACCTGGGGCTGTCTGATCGGCTCCCTGGTCCTCTTCGGGATCTTCGCCCTCTGGGAGACGAAGGTCGCCGAACCGCTCATCCCGCTCGGCCTGTTCCGCTCCGTGCCGCTCTCGGCCGGCGTGGTGCTGATGGTCCTGATGGCCTTCGCCTTCATGGGCGGCCTGTTCTTCGTGACCTTCTACCTCCAGGGCGTGCAGGGCCTCGGCCCGATCGACGCCGGTCTGCGGCTGCTGCCGCTGACCGCCATGATGATCGTCGCCTCGCCGCTGGCCGGCGCGCTCATCACCAAGTTCGGCCCGCGGGTCCCGCTGGTCGGCGGCATGGTCTGCACCGCCGCCGCGATGTTCGGCATGATCACGCTCTCGGCCGGCACGAGCACGCTGGCCATGTCCCTCTGGTTCGCCCTCCTCGGCCTGGGCCTCGCCCCGGTCATGGTCGGCGCCACCGAGGTCATCGTGGGCAACGCGCCGCTGGAGCTCTCCGGCGTCGCCGGCGGCCTCCAGCAGGCCGCCATGCAGGTCGGCGGCGCGCTCGGCACCGCGGTGCTCGGCGCGGTCATGGCCTCCAAGGTCTCCACCGCCTTCGGGGAGAACTGGAAGGCCGCCGGCATCCCGGTCCCGCCCGACCCGCGCCTCCAGGAGGCCGCCGAGTTCGGCATGGCGCCCGCGGGCATGGACAAGGCCCCCGGCATGACCGAGGAACTCGCCGCGAAGATCGCCGATGTCATCCACGACACCTTCCTCGACGGCATGGGCCTGGCCTTCACCGTCGCGGGCGTCGTCGCGGTGGTGGCGGCCCTGGTCGCGACGCTCACCAAGCGCGGCGCGAACGCGCAGTCGGGCATGGGCGGCGGCCACATCTGACCCCTCCCGCGCCCCCGGGCGCGCCCTGGGCTTCCGTGGGGGCCGTCACCCGTTCGAAGGAACGGGGGCGGCCCCCCTTCCGTTCGGGGCCCGCCCTGCCCCATGCTCGTGATTACAGAGAGTGACGACATGGGGGATGAACTGCATGAACAAGAGGATGACGACCGTGCTCGCGGGACTGGCGGTGCTCCTGCCCGCCCTCCCCGCCACCGCGCCGACCGCGTCGGCGGCCCCGGCGGTGACCCCGGCCCCGGCGGTGACCGTGCCCGCCGCCGCCCTCGGGGCCTGCGGGCCCGGACGGCTCTGCCTGTGGCCCCGGCCCGACTTCAAGGGCCGGCCGTGGACGTACGAGCTGGCCTCCACCGACATCGAGAGCTGCGTGGCCCTGCCGGCCGGGGTCACGGCCCAGTCCCTCGCGGTCCGCACCGGCCGCCCGGTCACCGCGTACCAGTCGGAGCGGTGCGCGGAGACGGGCGAGTTCGAGACCTACCCGGGCAAGGGCACCTGGGTCCCGCAGACGCCGTACGAGGTCAGGGCCTTCAAGCTCTGGGAGCGTTGACCGGCGCCAGGCCCGGACGTGCCGAAGGGCGGCGGGACCACCGGTCCCACCGCCCCTCACCAGGCGTTACGCGCCGTCCGGGCGGCTCAGGCGTCGCCGCCCGCGGCGCCCGGGTCGGCGGCGGCCACGTCCAGGAGCTGGTAGCGGTCCACCGCCTGCTTCAGGACCGCCCGGTCCACCTTGCCCGCGCGCGCCAGCTCGGTCAGCACCGCCAGCACGATCGACTGCGCGTCGATGTGGAAGTACCGGCGGGCGGCGCCCCGGGTGTCCGCGAAACCGAAGCCGTCCGCACCGAGGGAGGTGTACGCGCCGGGGATCCAGCGGGCGATCTGGTCCGGCACCGAGCGCATCCAGTCCGAGACCGCCACGAAGGGGCCCTCGGCGCTCTGGAGCTTGCGGGTGACGTACGGGACGCGCTGCTCCTCGTCCGGGTGGAGCAGGTTGTGCTCCTCGACGGCCACGGCCTCGCGGCGCAGCTCGTTCCAGGAGGTCGCGGACCAGACGTCGGCCCGCACGTTCCACTCCTCGGCGAGGATCCGCTGCGCCTCGACCGCCCACGGCACGGCGACGCCGGAGGCCATGATCTGCGCCGGGATCGCGCCGGCCTCGCCGCGCCGGAAGCGGTGGATGCCCTGGAGGATGCCCTCCACGTCCACGTCCTCCGGCTCGGCGGGGTGCTGGATCGGCTCGTTGTAGACCGTCAGGTAGTAGAAGACGTCCTCCGCGTGGGGGCCGTACATCCGGCGCAGGCCGTCCTTGACGATGTGCGCGATCTCGAAGCCGAACGCCGGGTCGTACGCGATGCACGCCGGGTTCGTCGACGCGAGGAGGTGCGAATGGCCGTCGGCGTGCTGGAGGCCCTCGCCGGTCAGTGTGGTCCGGCCGGCCGTGGCGCCGAGCACGAAGCCCCGCGCGAGCTGGTCGGCCATCTGCCAGAACTGGTCGCCGGTCCGCTGGAAGCCGAACATCGAGTAGAAGACGTAGACCGGGATCAGCGGCTCGCCGTGGGTGGCGTAGGCCGACCCGGCGGCGATCAGCGAGGCCGTGCAGCCGGCCTCGGAGATCCCGTCGTGCAGCATCTGGCCGGTCGGGGACTCCTTGTAGGCCAGGAGGAGTTCGCGGTCCACCGCCTCGTACTGCTGCCCCAGCGGGTTGTAGATCTTGGCGCTCGGGAAGAAGGAGTCCATGCCGAAGGTGCGGTACTCGTCCGGGGCGATCAGCACGAAGCGCTTGCCGATCTCCTTGTCCCGCATCAGGTCCTTCAGCAGCCGGACGAAGGCCATGGTGGTGGCGATCGACTGCTGGCCCGAGCCCTTGCGGACCGCCGCGTAGGTCTTGTCCTCCGGCAGCGCCAGCGGCTTCGCCCGCACGACGCGGGTCGGCACGTAGCCGCCGAGCGCGTTGCGGCGGTCGTGCATGTACTGGATCTCCTCGGAGTCCCGGCCCGGGTGGTAGTACGGCGGCAGGCCGGACTCCAGCTCCTTGTCGGTCACCGGGATGTGCAGCCGGTCCCGGAAGCGCTTCAGGTCGTCGACCGTCAGCTTCTTCATCTGGTGGGTGGCGTTGCGGCCCTCGAAGTTGGGGCCGAGGGTCCAGCCCTTGACGGTCTGGGCCAGGATCACCGTCGGCTGGCCCTTGTGCGTCTTGGCCGCCGTGTAGGCCGCGAAGATCTTCTTGTGGTCGTGGCCGCCGCGCCCGAGGTGCAGGATCTGCTGGTCGGACATGGACTCGACCATCGCCCGCAGCCGGTGGTCGTCGCCGAAGAAGTGGTCGCGGATGTACGAGCCGGTCTCCGTGGCGTACGTCTGGAACTGCCCGTCCGGCGTGGTGTTCAGGCGGTTCACCAGGACGCCGTCCCGGTCCTGGGCGAGCAGCGGGTCCCAGGAGCGGTCCCAGATCAGCTTGATGACGTTCCAGCCGTTGCCCCGGAAGATCGACTCCAGCTCCTGGATGATCTTGCCGTTGCCGCGGACCGGGCCGTCGAGGCGCTGGAGGTTGCAGTTGACGACGAAGGTGAGGTTGTCGAGGCCCTCGCGGGCCGCGATGGAGAGCTGGCCGAGCGACTCGACCTCGTCCATCTCGCCGTCGCCGAGGAAGGCCCACACGTGGGACTTGGCGGTGTCGGCGATCCCGCGCGCCTCCAGGTACCGGTTCATCCGGGCCTGGTAGATCGCGCCGAGCGGGCCGAGGCCCATCGACACCGTCGGGAACTCCCAGAAGTCCGGCATCAGCCGCGGGTGCGGATAGGACGACAGCCCGTTCGGGTACTTCGACTTCTCCTGGCGGAAGCCGTCGAGCTGGGTCGCGGTCAGCCGGTCGAGGAGGAAGGCGCGGGCGTAGATGCCGGGGGAGGCGTGCCCCTGGAAGAAGATCTGGTCGCCGCCGTCGCCCTCGTCCTTGCCCCGGAAGAAGTGGTTGAAGCCCACGTCGTAGAGGGAGGCGGAGGAGGCGAAGGTGGCGATGTGGCCGCCGACGCCGATCCCGGGACGCTGGGCGCGCGAGACCATCACGGCCGCGTTCCACCGGGTGGCGTTGAGGACCTTGCGCTCGATCTCCTCGTTGCCGGGGAAGAAGGGCTCGTCCCTGGTGGCGATGGTGTTGACGTAGTCCGTGCTGCGCATCTCGGGCACGGCCACGCGCTTCTCGCGGGCGCGCTCGATCAGTCGGAGCATCAGGTAGCGGGCCCGTTCCCGGCCCCGCTCGTCGACCGCCGCGTCGAGGGAGTCGAGCCACTCCCGGGTCTCTTCGGGATCGAAGTCCGGGACCTGGCTGGGAAGGCCGCCAATGATGATCGGGTTGCGATCGGATCCGGGAGCCACGCTGTTCCTTCGCTGGTCGGGGGGAGCCCCACGAGGGAGGTACCCCGTTGGGGCCGGGATGTCCCGATGCCGGGAGGTCCATCGTGTACCCGGCCCGAGTCACACGTCATCTTTACCGAGAGGCGGTCCTCCCCGCGCCTTTCGCGTGTACGCAGTGCGGTCAAATCGCAACCTTACGCCCAATCCGCGCATGCGTTCCGGTAAAGCGTTCGGCAGACTGAGGGCAGACTGGAGACGTAGAAGCCCGCGAAGCGGGACGAATCGCGCACCCTTGATCACGGAGTGCTGTCGAAATGTGCCGGAAGTTGCGGCGAGACAGCCCCAAACGTCACCGTTTCGGCGGTCTCGGCGGCCGGGTACTTGCGCGATCCGCCCCGTCACGTGTGGACTACGGCCAGCGCCGCGCGCATGCGCGGCCCGAGCATTTTCCGATACACGATCAGGAGGCAAGCCGTGAGCGCGACCGCGGACCACGCGGAGGAGCGGACCAACCCGGCGGCGAGGCTGGGGTTCGAGCCCGGACAGGTGGTCCAGGAGATCGGTTACGACGACGACGTCGACCAGGATCTCCGTGAAGGCATCGAGTCCACCACCGGCCAGGAGCTCGTGGACGAGGACTACGACGACGTCGCCGACGCCGTCGTCCTCTGGTTCCGCGACGAGGACGGTGACCTCACCGACGCACTGGTGGACAGCATCGGTTTCCTGGAGGACGGCGGCATCATCTGGCTGCTGACTCCGAAGACCGGTCGCGACGGCTACATCGAGCCGAGCGACATCAACGATGCCGCGCAGACCGCCGGTCTCTCCCAGACCAAGAGCATCAGCGTCGCCAAGGACTGGGCGGGCAGCCGACTCGTCGCCCCGAAGCGCTGACCTCTCCACCGCGCGTAGCCCCCGCCGCACCCCGGCGGGGGCTTCCGCTTTTCCCGCCCCCTGCCCGCCCGACCGCCCTCCGGCGCGCCCACCCCACCGCCCGCCCGGCGCCCCGCCCCCCAGCGCGCCCCCCGGCACCCTGGCCCGCGGCGTCCTGCCCCCCGGCGCGCCCGCCCGCCCGGGCCCGGAAACCCGGCGCCCCCGCCCGCCCGGCGCCCCGCCCCCCCGGCGCGCCCGCCCGGGCCCGGGAGCCCGGCTCGGAAGTCCCTTCGGGCGCCCCGCCCGGAAGCCCCGGCGCGGAAAGCCCGCTCCCGCCCTCGGAGCCGTACACCGTGCCCCGCTCCGCGCCCCGCCCCGGACGGCCCAGCGGGTCTCCTCGGGGGTCTCAGGGGGTTCTCGGGGGGTTCCCGGGAGTGTTTCCCCAGGGGCCTTCCCCGGTCCTTCCCGGGCCGTCCCCGGTTCGCCGGCGGGCAGGCCGTAGGGTGGGGTTCACCGGTTCGGCCCAGAGGGCCGGGCCCCGTCGAAGGGATGCGTACGCGATGGCGATCGAGGTCGGCACGAAGGCCCCCGATTTCGAGCTGAAGGACAACCACGGCCGCACCGTGCGGCTGTCGGACTTCCGCGGCGAGAAGAACGTGGTCCTCCTCTTCTACCCCTTCGCCTTCACCGGCGTGTGCACCGGCGAGCTGTGCGAGCTGCGCGACAACCTGCCGACGTTCGTCAACGACGACACCCAGCTGCTGGCCGTCTCCAACGACTCCATCCACACCCTGCGCGTCTTCGCCGAGCAGGAGGGCCTGGAGTACCCGCTGCTCTCCGACTTCTGGAAGCACGGCGAGGCGTCCCGCGCCTACGGCGTCTTCGACGAGGAGAAGGGCTGCGCCGTCCGGGGCACCTTCATCATCGACAAGGAGGGCGTGGTCCGCTGGACCGTCGTCAACGCCCTGCCGGACGCGCGCGACCTCGACGCGTACGTGAAGGCGCTCGAAACCCTCTGAAGTGGCACGCTCGGAACGGCGGGTGTTCACCGGGCTTCGGCCGACACCTCCGATTCCCCGGGCGAATCGCCTGTTTCGACTGGGAACCCGTCACTAGGATCCAGTCGTTGATCCGATGCCAACGCACGACCGGGGGCGCTGCCCCTGAAAACCTATGGAGGGACTCGTGGGAGTCAGCCTCAGCAAGGGCGGCAACGTCTCGCTGACCAAGGAGGCCCCTGGCCTCACCGCCGTGACCGTCGGTCTGGGCTGGGACGTCCGCACCACCACCGGTACGGACTTCGACCTCGACGCCAGCGCGATCCTGGTGAGCGAGGCCGGCAAGGTGCGCAACGACCAGGACTTCGTCTTCTTCAACAACCTCAAGAGCGCCGACGGCTCCGTCGAGCACACCGGTGACAACCTCACCGGCGAGGGCGAGGGCGACGACGAGCAGGTCAAGGTCAACCTCGTGGGCGTTCCGGCCGACGTGGCCAAGATCGTCTTCCCGGTGTCGATCTACGACGCCGAGAACCGCCAGCAGTCCTTCGGCCAGGTGCGCAACGCGTTCATCCGCGTCGTGAACCAGGCCGGCGGCGCCGAGATCGCCCGCTACGACCTGTCGGAGGACGCCTCGACCGAGACCGCCATGGTCTTCGGCGAGCTGTACCGCAACGGCGCCGAGTGGAAGTTCCGCGCGGTCGGCCAGGGCTACGCCTCGGGCCTGCGCGGCATCGCGCAGGACTTCGGCGTCAACGTCTGATCCGTCGCACCACAGGGCCGCCCGGCCCGGGCCGCAGGGGTCCGGGCCGCGTCCGCTCGACCGACCGTCCGGCGCCGCACGCTCGTGCGGCGCCGGACGTGCCTCATGGCAGCCGCACTCACCGGGGAGGAACCGAACACCATGGGCGTCACGCTCGCCAAGGGAGGCAACGTCTCCCTCTCCAAGGCCGCACCCAATCTCGTCAAGGTCCTGGTGGGCCTCGGCTGGGACGCGCGGTCCACCACCGGAGCCCCCTTCGACCTCGACGCCAGCGCGCTCATGTGCCAGGCCGGCCGGGTGCTCGGTGACGAATACTTCGTCTTCTACAACCAGCTGCGCAGCCCCGAGGGTTCGGTCGAGCACACGGGCGACAACCTCACCGGTGAGGGTGATGGTGACGACGAGTCGCTCGTCATCGACCTCACCAGAGTGCCGGAGCGCTGCGACAAGATCGTCTTCCCCGTCTCCATTCACGACGCGGACAACCGTGGCCAGACGTTCGGCCAGGTCAGCAATGCCTTCATTCGCGTGGTCAACCAGGCGGACGGACAGGAACTCGCCCGCTACGACCTCTCGGAGGACGCCTCCAGCGAGACGGCGATGATCTTCGGTGAGCTCTACCGCTACAACGGCGAATGGAAGTTCCGGGCCGTCGGTCAGGGGTACGCGTCCGGGCTGCGCGGCATCGCTCTAGACTTCGGGGTCAACGTTTCGTAAAGCCGCGTTATCACACAATGGGGTAGACAGTGGTTCTGAAAACCTTCGGCTGGTCGTTCGCGATCACCGTCCTCGGCCTGGTGGCCGCGGTCTTGTACGGTGGGTGGGAAGCGTTCGGGGTCGTCGCGATCCTCTGCATCCTCGAAATCTCGCTCTCCTTCGACAACGCGGTGGTCAACGCCGGGATCCTGAAGAAGATGAATGCCTTCTGGCAGAAGATCTTCCTCACCATCGGCGTCCTGATCGCCGTCTTCGGAATGCGCCTGGTCTTCCCCGTCGTGATCGTCGCGGTCAGCGCCAAGATCGGCCCGATCGAAGCGGTCGATCTGGCGCTCAACGACGCCGACCGTTACCAGGAACTGGTCACCGACGCGCACCCGTCGATCGCCGCCTTCGGTGGCATGTTCCTCCTGATGATCTTCCTCGACTTCATCTTCGAGGACCGGGACATCCAGTGGCTGCGCTGGATCGAGCGCCCGCTCGCCAAGCTCGGCAAGGTCGACATGCTGTCGGTCTGCATCGCGCTCGTCGTCCTGCTCGTCAGCGCCATGACCTTCGCCACCCACGCCCACCAGCACGGCGGCATGCACGTCGACAAGGCGCAGACCGTCCTGATCTCCGGCATCGCCGGCCTCATCACGTACCTCGTCGTCGGCGGTCTCTCCGGCTACTTCGAGAACAAGCTGGAGGAGGAAGAGGAGCGCGAGCACGAGGCCGAGGAAGCGGCCAAGCGCAGCGGCAAGAAGGTCACCGTCGTCCAGCTGGCCGGCAAGGCCGCCTTCTTCATGTTCCTCTACCTGGAGGTCCTCGACGCCTCCTTCTCCTTCGACGGCGTCATCGGCGCCTTCGCCATCACCAACGACATCGTCCTGATGGCGCTCGGCCTCGGCGTCGGCGCCATGTACGTCCGTTCGCTGACGGTCTACCTGGTCAAGCAGGGCACCCTGGACGACTACGTGTACCTGGAGCACGGCGCCCACTACGCCATCGGCGCCCTGGCCGTCCTCCTCCTGGTCACCATCCAGTACGAGATCCCCGAGGTCATCACCGGCTCCATCGGCGTCATCCTGATCGCCTGGTCCTTCTGGTCCTCGGTCCGCCGCAACAAGGCCCTCGCCGCGGCCGAGGGCGGCTCCGGCGCGTCCGGGGACAAGGCCGAGGTGAGCTCCGGGGTGTGACACCCTGCACCCGGGCGTGCGCCCCGTTCCGGGGTGTGACGCCGGGGACAATGAGGAACGCTTCCCTGCGGGGCGGCCGGCGCGTCCGGCCGCCCCGCAGGCGTGTGACGGACAAGGCGACCGACGGTGGGGGTGGGGGCCGATGGCCTTCTGGGACAATCTTCTTCCTGGACGAACGACGTCCTTCGACACGGGGGTGGGCGCGTCCCACACCATCGACCTGACCCGGCGCCGGCCGACGGTCTCGCTCGCCAAGCAGGGCGGCGCCACCGGCAACCTCCGGGTCAACCTCTCCTGGCGGATGCGGAGCTCCGACATCGAGGGCCGCTCCCGCCAGAGCGGCCGGCTGCTGCGCAACCCGGCCCAGCTCTTCCGGCCCGAGGTCGTCCAGGCCCACACCCAGGGCATGGTCAACGTCGACCTCGACCTCGGCTGCCTGTACGAGCTCAAGGACGGCAGCAAGGGCGTGGTGCAGCCGCTCGGCGGCTTCATGGGCGACCTCAACGACGCGCCGTACGTGAAGCTCAGCGGCGACGACCGGTTCGGCTCCCCCTCCGGAGAGACGATCTTCGTCAACCTCGACCACCAGGACGAGATCAAGCGGCTGCTGTTCTTCGCGTACATCTACGACCAGACCCCGGCCTTCGACCGGACGCACGCCAAGATCACCCTCTACCCGAGCAACGGCCCCCGGATCGAGATCGACCTCGACGAGCGCGCCCCGCAGGCCCGCTCCTGCGCCGTCTTCTCCGTGGACAACAGCAAGGGCGAGCTGCTGGTGCGGCGCGAGGTGCGGTTCGTCTACGGCTTCCAGGCCGAGCTGGACCGGCTCTACGGCTGGGGCCTCCAGTGGGGCCGCGGCTACAAGAGCCGGACCTGACGGCGGCCCCCGCCGGGCCGCCGCGGCGTCACGGGCGCTGGAACTGCGGCCCCATCGGCGGCATCCGGAAGTCGGCGGCCTCCGGGCCCGCCGCGGCCCCCACCGGCTGCGGATAGCCGTACGAGGGCCCCTGCGGGTAGCCGTACGCGGGGGCGGGCTCGGTCGGCGGCTCCTGCGGGTAGCCGTAGGCCGGCGCGGGCCGCTCCTGCGGATAGCCGTAGGCGGGCGCCCGCTCGGGCATCGGCGGCACGGACGGCACCGCGGGCAGCGACGGGCCGGGCGGCACGGGGGCGTGGGCGACGGTCAGGTCGAGGTCGGGGTTCCCGCCGGCGGCCGTACCGGCGCCGGTGCCGAAGTCCCCGGCGTCCGGGCCGGGCGCCGGGGCCCCGGGGTCCTCGTCCACCGAGATGCCGAAGTCCGTCGCCAGCCCCACCAGACCGGTCGGATAGCCCTGGCCCACCGCGCGGAACTTCCAGCCGTCGCCCCGCCGGTAGAGCTCGCCGCAGATGACGGCGGTCTCCTCGCCGGTCTCGGCCGTCACGTCGAAGAAGGCCAGCGGCTCCCGGTCGGGCCCGGCCGTCGCGTCGTACAGCGCGATCCGCAGGTCCGTCACGGAGCGGAAGGTGCCCCCGTCGGAGGAGGCGGCCAGCACCACCCGGTCGACGGCCGGGTCGAGCGCGGCGAGATCCGCCTCGACGGTGTCCGTCAGTCCCTCGGCGACCCGCTTCTTCGGCAGCCGCCGGACCAGGCCCGAGGGGTGGCGGGGCTGGTTGTAGAAGACGAAGTCCTCGTCGGAGCGGACCCGCCCGTCCGGCCCGAGGACCAGGGCCGAGGCGTCCACGTCGGGGACCCCGGGGCCCGGGGTCCAGCGGAGCACGGCCCGTACGGCCGCGGTGTCGAGAGGGACGTTCGAGCCCTTCAGCATCGCGTGCGTCATGACGGCCATCCTGCCCTCCCCGCCGACCCCCGGACAACGCGGGGGCGTCACGGATAGCGGAAGGGGCGCCACCGGGCGGGGCGGCGGGCGGTCCGTCCCACCCTGTGGGACCGCCGTGTGGCGCCGGTCACACCGCGGTGTGGTGCCGGTCACATCGCCGGGCGCGCCACCCCTCCCGGCGCCCCCGCCCCTCGCGTCACCGCCCGTACCGCCCGCGTCACGGCCCCGCCGCCGGTCCGCCGCGCGAGTTCACCCCGCCGGACCGGAGCGTCGCTCTCCGCTCCCGGCCCGCACCTGACGGAGTCGGACCGGGACGGAGAGGGACGGAAAGGGGCGGAGGAGGACGGAAGCGGGAGAAGCGGAACGCTCCGGAGCAGCTCGGGAGCGGGCGGGGGAGGGTGCGCGCGGAGGTGCCGGACGCGGGCGGGTCACCTGGATTTCACACGGAGCGGGAACTAAGGACACCCGTACCTACGTACTATTACCGGCCACGTGTCTTTAGGGTCAGAGAGGTAGACGGGGGATTCACATGCGTCATTTCGGGCACATCCCGTCCGCTGCGAGGGCCGCGCTCTTCCACCGCGAGCCGGCCGAGTTCACCGCGGACTCGCCCGCCCGTACCCTCGCGGTCGCCCTCGGCGCCACCCTCTACAGCCCCGCCACCCGGCCCCGGCTCGCCGACGCCGTCCGCAAGCAGGCCGCCCGGGGCGTCGTCTCCATGGTCCTCTGCCTCGAAGATTCGATCGGCGACGCCGACGTGGCGGCGGGCGAGGCGAACCTGGTCGCCGAGTTCCGCGCGCTCGCCGACGACCGGGCCGCCGGCGGCCCCGACGTCCCCCTCCTCTTCATCCGGGTCCGCGAACCGGCACAGATCACCGACCTCACCGCCCGGCTCGGCGACACCGTCGCCCTGCTGGCCGGATTCGTACTGCCCAAATTCACCGAACACCGCGGCCGGGCCTTCCTCGAAGCCCTCACCGAGGCCGAGCACACCGCCGGCCGCCGCCTCTTCGCCATGCCCGTCCTGGAGTCCCCCGAACTCCTCCACCTGGAGACCCGGGCCGAGACCCTCGCCGGCATCGCCGCCCTCACCGACAAGTACCGCGACCGGATCCTCGCGCTCCGCCTCGGCGTCACCGACTTCTGCTCCGCCTACGGGCTGCGCCGCTCGCCCGACATGACCGCCTACGACGTCAAGGTCGTCTCCCACGTCATCGCCGACGTCGTCAACGTCCTCGGCCGCGCCGACGGCACCGGCTTCACCATCACCGGCCCCGTCTGGGAGTACTTCCGCCCCGGCGAGCGCATCTTCAAGCCCCAGCTCCGCCGCAGCCCCTTCCTGGAGGGCCGCGCCGAGGACCTGCGCACCGCCCTCATCGAGCACGACATGGACGGGCTGCTCCGCGAGATCGAACTCGACCGCGCCAACGGCCTCCTCGGCAAGACCTGCATCCACCCCACCCACGTGCTGCCCGTCCACGCCCTCTCCGTGGTCAGCCACGAGGAGTGGAGCGACGCCCAGGACATCCTGCGGCCGGAGCGGGACGGCGGCGGGGTCCTCCGCTCCGCCTACACGAACAAGATGAACGAAGTGAAACCGCACCGGGCCTGGGCCGAACGCACCCTCGTCCGCGCCGAGGTCTTCGGCGTCGCCCGCGAGGACGTCGGTTTCGTGGAACTGCTCACCGCCGGCCTCGCCGGCTGACGAAGGGACGACGGCGACGTGGTCTGGACCGGAACGTGGGTCGCGGAGCGGCTCGGCGTCGAACTGATCGGCGACGAGGAGCTGCCGGCCCTCCTGGGCCTCGCCCTGCGCCGCAACCCCAAGCGGGCCCACCTGCTCGTCTCCAGCGTGCTCGGCAAGCACGTCCCCCAGCACCCCTCCGTCGTGTACGGCTCCGGCCTCGGCCTCGGCCTGCGCGTCCGCGAACTCCTCGGCGCCGAGGAGGCCGCCCGCGCCGTCGTCCTCGGCTACGCGGAGACCGCCACCGCCCTCGGCCACGCCGTCGCCGACGGCATCGGCACCGCCCCCTACCTCCACTCCACCCGCCGCCCGGTCCCCGGCGCCGCCACCGCGGGCGGCTTCGAGGAGTCCCACTCCCACGCCACCTCGCACCTGCTGCTCCCCGAGGACCCGGAACTCCTCTCCGGCGAAGGCCCGCTGGTCCTCGTCGACGACGAGTTCTCCACCGGCAACACCGTCCTCAACACCCTCCGCGCCCTGCACGCCCGCCACCCCCGCGAGCGGTACGTCGTCGTCGCCCTGGTCGACATGCGCGGCCCCGCCGACCGCGACCGGCTCACCGCCTTCGCCGCCGAACTCGGCGCCCGCGTCGACCTCGTCACCCTCGCGGCCGGCACCGTCCTCCTCCCCGACGGCGTCCTGGAGAAGGGGCAGGCCCTCGTCGCGCGGCACGAGGCGGAGCCCGTACCCGCGCCGCCCCGCCGCTCCCCGGCCCCCCGGCCCGCCCCCCGCCCCGTCCGGATCGGCCTCGACTGGCCCGCCGGAGTCCCCGACGGCGGCCGTCACGGCTTCACGCCCGAGCACCGCGCCCGCCTGGAGGCCGCCCTCCCGGCGATGACCGGGACGCTCACGCGGGCCCTGGCCGACGGCCCGGCCGCGGACGGCTCCCCCCGCGTCCTCGTCCTCGGCTTCGAGGAGCTGATGTACGCGCCGCTGCGGATCGCCGGGGCGCTGGAGGACGCCGGACTCGACGTCCGCTACTCCACCACCACCCGCTCGCCCGTCCTCGCCGTCGACGACCCCGGCTACGCCATCCGCACCCGGCTCGTCTTCCCGGCCCACGACGACCCCGCCGACGGCCCCGGCGACCGCTACGCCTACAACGTGGCGGGCGGCGGCTTCGACGCCGTCGTCGCCGTCGTCGACTCGGCCGCCGACACCCCGCTCCTGCACGCCCCGGACGGCCTGCTCGCCCGCCTCGCGGACCACATCCCGCACGTGGTGCTCGCGGTCCTCCCCTCGTACGCACCGCGGGCGACGGAGCCCGCGACCGGAACCGGCACGGACCCCGCCACGACCACCGGGTCCCGAACCGGCGAGGACAGCGACACCGGCACCGCCCCCGTCACCGTCGTCGAAGCTCCCGAAAGGAGCTCCATGCTGCCCGAGCCCCTCCGCGGCCCCGCCTTCTCCTCGTACGCCCCCGAAGAGGTCGGCTGGCTGCTCCAGGACCTCTCGGACGCCGAGCTGGAGGCGCCCACCGAGGAACGCGAGGAAGCCATCCAGAGCGGCGGCGCGCACTACGCCGAGTCGCTGCCCGTCGAGTACCAGCCCACCGCCGCCTACCAGGAGCTGTTCCACAGCGCCCTGGAAGCCTCCGCCGCCCGCATCGCGCACGCCGTCGGCACCGTCACCGAGACCGTCCTCGCCGAGAAGGCCGGCCGCCCGGTCCTCGTCTCCCTCGCCCGCGCAGGTACCCCCGTCGGCGTCCTCATGCGCCGCTGGGCCCGCCACCGCCACGGCCTCGACCTGCCCCACTACGCCGTCTCCATCGTGCGCGGCCGGGGCATCGACGCCAACGCGCTGCGCTGGCTCGCCGCCCACCACGACCCCGCCGACGTCGTCTTCGTCGACGGCTGGACCGGCAAGGGAGCCATCAGCCGCGAACTCGCCGCCGCCCTGCGAGAGTCGGCGGAGTTCGCCGGCTTCGACCCGGAGATCGCCGTCCTCGCCGACCCCGGCTCCTGCGTCCGCACCTACGGCACCCGCGAGGACTTCCTCATCCCCTCCGCCTGCCTCAACTCCACCGTCTCCGGCCTGATATCGCGCACCGTGCTCCGCGCCGACCTGGTCGGCCCGGACGACTTCCACGGCGCCAAGTTCTACCGCGAACTCTCCGGCGCCGACGTCTCCGGAGCCTTCCTCGACGCCGTCGAGGCCCGCTTCGACGAGGTCGCCGCCGACGTCGACACCGGCGTCAAGGAACTCCTCGCCGCCGACCGCACCCCCACCTGGGAGGGCTGGGCCGCCGTGGAGCGCATCAGCGAGGAGTACGGCATCCACGACGTCAACCTCGTGAAGCCCGGCGTCGGCGAGACCACCCGCGTCCTGCTCCGCCGCGTCCCCTGGAAGATCCTCGCCCGGCGCGGCGCCGGCGCCGACCTCGCCCACGTCCGGCTCCTCGCCGAGCAGCGCGGCGTACCGGTGGAGGAGGTCGACGGCCTCCCGTACACCTGCGTGGGCCTCATCCACCCCCGCTACACACGCGGCGCCACCGGCGCCGACGGCAAGGCGGTGGCGACCCGATGAACACCACCGCGCCGACCCTCGTCGCCAGCGACCTCGACCGCACCCTCATCTACTCGACCGCCGCCCTCGCCCTCGGCATGCCGGACGCGCAGGCGCCCCGGCTGCTCTGCGTCGAGGTCCACGAGTCCAAGCCGCTCTCGTACATGACCGAGGAAGCGGCCGAACTCCTCGCCCGGCTCACCGCCGAGGCCGTCTTCGTGCCCACCACCACCCGCACCCGCAAGCAGTACCAGCGCATCCAACTCCCGGGCACCACACCGGAGTACGCGATCTGCGCCAACGGCGGGCACATCCTCGTCGACGGCGCCACCGACCGCGACTGGCACGACTCCGTCGTCCGCCGGCTCGCCGACGAGTGCGCCCCGCTCGCCGAGATCCGCGCCTACCTCACCGCCACCACCGACCTGTCGTGGGTCCGCAAGCACCGGGTCGCCGAAGACCTCTTCGCCTACCTCGTGGTGGAACGGGAACGGCTCCCCGCCGACTGGCTCGACCGCTTCGGCGCCTGGGCCGGGGACCGGGGCTGGACCGTCTCCCTCCAGGGCCGCAAGGTGTACGCGGTGCCCAAGCCGCTCACCAAGGGCGCCGCCGTCCGCGAGGTCGCCCGGCGCACCGGCGCCGCGCTCACCCTCGCCGCGGGCGACTCGCTCCTCGACGCCGACCTGCTCCTCGCCGCCGACCGCGCCTGGCGGCCCGGCCACGGCGAACTCGCCGACACCGACTGGACCGCGCCCCACCTCGACGTGCTCGCCGAGCGGGGCGTCGCGGCGGGGGAGGAGATCCTCCGCCGCTTCCGCGCCGCCGCCGCCCGGCCCTGACGGGTCAGCCGCAGCAGCCCCCTCCGCAGCAGCCCCCGCCGCCCCCACCGGCGGCGGGGGCCGGCGAGGACGCCGACCCGCCGACGGCCACGGCCGACAGCAGCTTGACGGTGTCCCCGTGCCCGGCGGGGCAGGAGGCGGGATCGGAGGACTCGGCCATCGGCCGACTGAGCTCGAAGGTGTCGTCGCAGGTGCGGCACCGGTATTCGTAACGAGGCATGCGCCCAGGCTAGGGCCTCCCCGGGCACGAGCACCGGGGAAGCCGGCCGGGGAGCGGCCGGAGCCCGGCCGGGGAGCCCGGGAGCGGAGCCCCGGCGGGCGAGGGGGCTCAGCGGGCGGCCGGGGAGACGGGGACTCCATGGGCGCCCGGGGGAGGGGAACCGCCGTGGGCGGCCTGGGCGAGGGGCTCAGTGGGCGGCTGGGGCGCGGGGAAGCCTGTGGGCGCCAGGAGGGAAGGGCTCAGTGGGCGGCCCGGAAAGGGCTCAGTGGGCGCCCGCGCCCCGCTCCTCCCGGATGGCGGCGACCACGCGTCCGGCCTCGGCCCGTACCGCCTCCAGCTCGGTCAGGAAGTGCCAGTAGTCGGGGTGACGGCCCTCCAGACCGGCCACCGCCCGCTCGATCCGCTCCACCGCCTCGTCCAGCGGCCGGGCGTGCCGGGGTTCGGGCCGGGTCCGGCCCTCCATGGCGAACCGCTGCGCGTCCCGCACCGCGAACCTCGCCCGGTCCGTCTCCGCCGTCGGGTCCGCGGCGACCGCGTCGAGCCGCCGCAGCCGGTCCCCGGCCGCCGCCACCGCCTCGCCCGTCGTGTCGAGCAGCGCCCGCACGGTCGAGAGCAGCGCGGTCGCGTCCGCCCACCGCTGCTCCGACCGGGCCGTCACGGCCTCCGCGAGCCGCTCCTCCGCCTGCCGTACGGCTTCGGCGGCCTGGTCCGGCACCTGCTGGAGGTCCTGCCAGCAGGCGGCCGAGTAGCGCCGGCGCAGCTCGGACAGGACCGGCTCGACGGCCTGCGCGCGCGTGGTCACGGCCTGCGCCCGGGTCCGCAGCGACACCAGCCGCTTGTCGATCCCGGCGGCCCGCTCCGGCAGCCGCCCGGCCTCCGCCCGCACCGCCTCCGCGTTCCGCAGCACCCGGTCGGCGCGCTGGAGCGTCTCGGGGACGCCGTGCCGCCCGGCGCCCTCGTTGAGCCGGGTCAGCTCGGGCCCGAGCGCCGCGAGCCGCGCGGCCAGCTCGTCGGCCCGCAGCCCCGCCGCCCGTACGGAGTCGAGCGCGTCGCTCGCCCCGCGCAGCGCCTGCCGGGCCCGCTCGACGGCCGGCGCGAGCCGGGCGAGCTGCGTCTCGGCCCGGTCCAGCAGCGGCGCGAGCCCCGCCTCGAAGCGGTCCAGCTCGCCCTTGACGCGGTCCAGTTCCTCCTTGGCCCGGGTCAGCTCCGTCCGGGCCCGGTTCGCCGTCGCGGCGTCCAGCTCGTCCCGGTCGAGGTCATGGGCGTCGACGGCGGAGATGTACGCCTCCGACACCGCGTCGATCCGCCGCCCCAGCGCCGCGAACCCCTCGGCGGCCCGCAGCGCCTCCGGCGACCCGTCCACGGCGGAGATCGTCTCCAGGGTGATCCGCAGCCCGCGCTGCGCGGTGTCCAGCTCGTAGAACGCGGCGGCCGCGGCGTCCTTCGCGGCCTGCGCCCCGGCCCGCTGGCTCTCCCCGCGCCCCCCGAACCACCGCCGGGTCCCCCCGCCCGCGAACGCCTGCGGCAGCAGCGCCCCCACGAGCACCGGCAGCACCAGCGCGAGCCGCACCGCCGCCCCACCCCTGGACGCCGCCCTGCCCCTCACGCCGCTCGCCGCCACGTACCTCGTACCTCTCCCGCGCCGCATCCGCCCTGCCGTCCGTCCGAACGACCATTCTCCCACCAGGGAAGGACGAACACACGGCCCACCCGGTTCGCCCCCCGCCCACCGGTGTGCGACCGGCCCGCCCCCGCCATGTAGGCTGAGCCCACCCACGGGTGCGTAGCTCAGGGGTAGAGCGCTGCTCTTACAAAGCAGATGTCGGCGGTTCGAAACCGTCCGCGCCCACCAGCAGGCACACCGACGAAGGCCCCCGCCGTTCATGGCGGGGGCCTTCGTCGTCCGTGTGGCCGGGCCCTCCCGCGTCGGCGGTTCGGGCAGGGGCTCGGGTGGGGTCAGGCGGGGGTGTCGGGGGGTGGGGGGAGGCGGTGGCCACGGCTCTCGGCGACGCGGAGGACCTGGCGTAAGGCCGTGGTGAGGGCGAGGGCCAGGGGGCGGAGGTCGCGCGGGGCGGGGTGGGGGTGGCCGAGGATCCGGGCGGCGTCGTCGAGGAGCTCGGTGGCCGAGGCGAGGTGGGCCGTTTCGAGGGTGTCGGCCAGCCGGGAGAGGCGGCTGTCGCCGTCGTCGGTGCTGAGGAAGCACGGTTTGCCGTCGGGGCCGGACCACGGGAGGAGCCGTAGTTCGTCGTGGGATGTCATGCGCCTGTTCTCTCGGGGTGAGTCGGTCACCAGCCGGTGTGGACCCGGAGGGCCAGGAGGCGGGTGCGGGCGTGCATGGTCAGTTGTTCACCGGTCTCGAAGAGGAGGTGCTTGCCGCCGAGGGGGAGTTGGCGGAGGTCGGCGACCCGGCAGGGGCGTCCGCCGATCTGGATGACGTCACCGCGCCGCACGTTCGCCGTGGTGATCTCGATCGTGGCGGCCATGGCGCCGCCGGGGGGCCAGGACCTCACGGGGCGACCTCCGGGTGCGGGCAAGGGGCGGCCGGCGGGTGGCAGGGGCAGGCGCACGCCTCGTAGACGACGGGGATGTCGGGGACGCCGGGGGCGGTGGACGGCGCCGCCGGGGCGGGGTCGCGGTGGGGGCACGCGTGGTGGGTGCCGATGCGGCAGGCGGAGGAGCGGTACGGGGTCATCGGACGGTTCCCGCCGTTCCCGGCCGGGGCGTCAGGGACCAAGGAGTCGGAGACCAGGGCGTCAGGGACCGGGGTGCCAGGGATCGGGGTGCCAGGGGCCGGGGCGTTGGAGACCAGGGCGTCAGGGGCCAAGGCGTCGGGGGCCGGAATTCCGGGGGCCGGAGCGTCAGAGAACGGGACTTCGGGGGCTGGGGTGTTTGGGGGCCGGGCCCCGGGGGCTGAAGTGTCAGGGTGGCGGGCCTCGGGGGCCGGAGTGTCGGGGGGCCCGGCCTCGGGGGTCGGAGTGTCGTGTGGCGGGGGTGCTGGGTCATGTCGGTCGGTTCCTCTCGTCGGGGGTGGGGGCGGGGGCCGTTCCGTGGACGGCGGCCCATAAGACGCGGCCGTTCTCGCTGCCTGCGAGGAGGCCGAAGCGGTCCGCCCGGGCCACCGCCTCCAGCGCCTTCCACCAGGTGTCGGACGGGACCAGGTCCGGTACCTCCGCTTCGACGGTCGTCTCGTGGGCGTGCCGCTCCACGCGGGGGGTGAATCCGAGGGCGGACAACCGGGCGGCGATGTCCTCGGCGCTTGCCTTCGAAGCGGGCACAGAGGGCCTCCGTCGCCAGGTGATCACATTGCGTGAAGCTAGTTAACTAGATTAGAGCTAGTGGACTAGATTTTCCATATGCCTGAGCAGCCGCCATACCTCCGCATCGCGGATGTCCTTCGAGAGCGGATCGCGGCGCACGAGTGGGCGCCCGGGGACCGGCTCCCCTCGCGGGCGCAGATCGCCCAGGAGTACGGCGTCGGCGACAACGTGGTGCGCCGCGCCCAGGAACTGCTGATCTCCCACGGCGTGTTGGAGGGCCGCGCGGGCTCGGGCACCTACGTCGCCGAGGCCCGCCAGCGGGTGCGGATGATGCGCTCCTCGACGCGGGAGCAGGGCGGCGGCTCGCCGTTCCAGGCCGACATGAAGGCCATGGGCAAGCTCGGCGACTGGGAGAGCCGGACGGAGGCCAAGGTCCCGGCGCCCGCCGAGATCGCCTCGCGGCTCGGCATCGAGGAGGGTGAGCCGTGCGTCCGGAGCGTGTACGAGTTCCTCGCCGACGGCCGCCCCGTGCAGCTCTCGACGAGCTGGGAGCCGTACGCCCTCACCGCCGGCACCCTCGTCGTCCTTCCCGAGGGTGGACCGCACGCCGGCACGGGCGTCGTCAACCGGATGGCCGTCATCGGGATCACCGTCAGCCACGCCGTGGAGCGGCTCGAACCGACGCAGGCGACCGCCGAGGAGGCGTCGCTGCTCGGCATCCAGAAGGGCGCGCTGGTGACGCGCATCCGGAGGACGTACTACAGCGACGATGGCCGGGCCGTGGAGACGGCCGACATCATCGTGCCCGCCGCCCTGGGCGAGGTCGTCTACGAGGTGCCGGTCGCGCGTCGGTGACGCCCGCGGATCCGGTCGTCATGCCGGACGCGGGCGGCGAAGAGGGAGAGCGCGGGACGCGGGGAAGCTCGGGTACGGCTCCGCCGCTCTGGTGGGGGCGGCGCCGTCCTTGCCGCGCTCTCCTGCGGGAGCATCGTGACGCAGGCCGTCCGATGCCGTCGGCGCGCCATCGCGGCTCTGGAGGGGGAGGGGCCGGCCCGGTTCGGTTGAACCGGGTACCCGCAACGCCCCGGCCGGCGGTGCCATCATGGACGGCATGAACTCCGAGTACGGCGGTGCCCCGACGGAGAGCACCCGTGCCACGGTCAAGGCGGACGGGGCCGGGCTGGTCTTCGCGTGGGACGAGGACGCGCGCATCGAGGTGCGGGGGCTCGGGAGCGAGGTCGTCATCGAGGCCAATGCGGCGGGTCTCAGGACGCTGGCCGGGCACTTGCTGGTGCTGGCCGGGGACGGTGTTTCCGACGGGGCCCATCTGCATCTCGAAGACGGCAACGGGCTGGAGGAGGGGTCCGTCGGCCTGGTGCTGGAGCGGAGCGACGAGGAGTGAGGGAGTCGCGGTGACGGTTCGGCTGGAGGCCTGAGCCGTCCGCACCCGGCGGCGGGTGGCGCGGCGAAGGCCCGGACGCCGGTGTCGAAGCGGCGGTCCGGGCCTTCGCGGTCTCCCGGTTCCGGGTTACTTGATGACCTCGACCTTCTTGTCGCCGGCCGACTTGGCCTCCGTGATCCACTTGACCGTGCCCGTCTCGCGGTCGCTGGCGTCGGTGGTGGTGGAGGGGGCGGCGAGCAGGGTGCCGAGGGCGGCGGCCGCCGCGGCGAGGACGGCGAGGAGGACGCCGGCGCGGGTGGCGGTGGTCGTCATGAGGACTCCCGGTGGTGTGGTGGGGTGGTGATGACGGGGTGAACGTATCGTGCCCACCCGCCGCCGGGGAACGGGTGGGCCCGGGTTGACGCGGGGACCGCGCCGCGGGTCTACTCCGGGCATGGTGGAAGTGGGGGACGCACCCGAAGTGGACGGCGAGGGCGGCGAGATGACGCCGCGGAAGTACGTCGAGAGCCGGCTGGCGCAGTATCAGGAGTGGTACGACGTCAAGGCCGCCCGGATGAAGGCCATGCACCTGCGGATGCGGACCGTCTCGGTGGTCGGCGGGGCGCTGGTGCCGGTGTTCGTGAACCTGGACGCGGGCTTCGCGCGCGTCACCGCGACCGTGCTGAGCGTGGTCGTGGTCGCGGCGGTGTCGCTGGAGAGCGTCTACCGGTACCGCGAGCAGTGGAAGAACTACCGCTCCACCGAGCAACTGCTCGGGCACGAGCGGATCTACTTCGCGGCGCGGGTGGGGCCCTACCGGGGCCTCGCGGAGCGGGAGGCGTTCACCCTGCTCGTCGCCCGCGTCGAGAAGGCCATCGCCAACGAGAACGCCGCCACCCTCAACGTCATGACGCTGGGCGGGCAGGTCAGCGCCGACGTGGACGGGCGGGAGGCCGCCGTGCCCGCGCAGCGCTGAGGGCGGGGGAGCGGCGCGGGGCGCAGGGGCTCAGGCGTCGAAGTCGTACTCCAGGATGTACGCCGACGCGTCGAGGGTCATCTCGTTGAGCTCGACCGCCGTGCCCGGCCCCGTGTAGGCGGTGCGCCCGATCAGGACGACCGGCGTGCCCGGCGGCAGGGCCAGGCCGTCCGACTCGTCCGCCGTCGGCATCCGGCAGCGGATCTCCTCGCGGAAGCGGACCGGCCGGTGCCCTAGCTCGGCCAGCCGGGCGTACGTGCCCCCGGGGCCGGTGTCCGGCGCGGTGATCGGGGTGCCGCGCACCAGGGCCGCCGAGAGGTACGAGACGGAGAGCAGGACCGGCTTGTCGTCGAGGACGTAGCGGCGGCTGCGGACGCAGACCGGGTCCTCCGGCGCCAGGTCCAGCGCGCCCGCGATCCGGGCCCCCGCGGCCCGCTCCGACACCTCGACCCGGTCCACGGCCAGGGCGCGCCGCTCCGTCTCCGCCGCCCAGACCGAACGCCCGCCGGACCAGCCCTCGGCGGCGAGGCGGGAGACGCCCCGGCGGCGCAGCGGCCGGAAGGAGCGGACGAAGACCCCGGAGCCCTTGCGCGCCTCGGTGAGGCCCTCACCGCCCAGGACCGCGAGCGCCTGCCGGACGGTCATCCGGGCCACGTCGTGGGCGGCCATGAGGTCGTTCTCGCCGGGGAGCCGGTCGCCCGGCGCGAAGTCGCCCGAGCGGATCGCTTCTCTCAACTCATCAGCGATGCGTTGGTACTTGGGCCGACGAGCGCCGTCCTGGTCAGTCACGGATGGACCACTCCCTTCGTCTGCGGGACACCCTAAGGGGCGCCCCGGGGCCGGGCTGCACACGTGTGCGCCGTCCCGCCCCGTACTCCATCCATCAGGGGACATCTCTAGAGATGTGTTGACAGGGGGAGGCCGCCGCGCTTCCCTAGGTGTCCCTCAAGCGGCATCCATGCGGCGTCCACGCGGCATCCGGACGGGACGGAGGGATTGCGTGCAGTCATGGCCCGAGGTCGGTGACCTCGTCCGCGACACCGCCACGGGGCGGGTCGGCTTCTTCGTGCGGAACGCCTCCGGGCGCCTCCTGATCCGCACCGTCCACGGCGGGACGGTATGGGAGGCAGAACCCGGCGACGTGCAGCCCGCCACCCCCCTGCGCGAACTCCGCGCCCGCGCGGCCGAGATCAACGCCCGCAGCAGACGTGGCCTGAATTAGCGCTTGCCGGGAGGGCCGGGAAGTGGTGGAGACCTCCGGCGGCGGCCGTCGGCGGGGCGCTGCCGGAGGGGCACTGTCGGTGGCGCGCGCCACACTGGAGGCATGTGCCGCAGCATCAAGACCCTCCGCCCGCCCGTCCTGCCCCACGAGGCGACCCCGGACGACGTCCGCGCCGCCGCCCTCCAGTACGTCCGCAAGGTCTCCGGCTTCCGCGCCCCCGCCGCGCACAACCGCGAGGTCTTCGAGCGGGCCGTGGACGAGATCGCCGAGGCCACCGCCCGGCTCCTCGACACCCTGGAGGTACGGGGGAGCGGCGCCCGGCCGCACGACGGGGCGTAGGGACGACGGAGGGGCGTAGGGGACGCCGACCGGTCGGTCGACAGGCCGACGGACCGACCGGCCGACGGACCGGCGGTCAGCCAGGTTGAGAGGCCGGGAGAAGGCGGCCGGTCAGAGGGGGGGCGGCCGGTCGATCGGAGGGGGCGGCGGCCGGTCGATCAGCCGGTCGGCCCGGGGCGTCGGCCGGTCAGGACGCCGGGGCCGGGGACGGTCCCGGGCGGCGGAGGAGGTAGCCGGCCAGGCCGCCGGCCAGCAGCAGCGCCAGGGTGGACACCGCCGCGCTGAACCACGTCGCGCCCAGCCAGCGGCCTCCCAGCCAGCCGAGGCCGACGCTGTACGAGGCCCATATCACCGCCGCCAGCGCGGACCAGGGCAGGAACTGCTCGGGGGGCCGCCGGGCCGCGCCCGCGCCCAGGGAGACCACCGAACGGCCCGCGGGGGCGAACCGGGCCAGGATCACGAGGAGTCCGCCGCCCCGGGCCAGGGCGGTGCCGAGGCGTTCCCGCGCCAGGGTGAGGCGGCGGGAGCGGGCTATCGCCCGGTCCAGCCGGTGTCCGCCGCGCAGCGCCAGCCGGTAGGCGAGGAAGTCGCCGAGCAGGGAGGCCGAGGCGGCGGTCAGCAGCAGCGCGAGCAGGGACGGCACGTCGGAGGGGGCGGTGCCGACCGCGCCGATGGCGGCGGAGGCGGCCGTGGCGGCGGAGATCACGAGGAAGCCGCTCGGCAGCACGGGGAGGAAGACGTCGAGCAGGATCGACGTCGCCACCACCGGATAGATCCACGGGCCCGCGGCCAGCGACCTCAGCGAGCCCATGTCGTCGAGCAGATTCACAGGGCCAGAGCCTACGCGGCGACGCCCGAGCCCCCGCCGGGCGGGTGCCGGCGGGGGCTCGCGGAGAGGAGAGGGGAGAGGGCGGGGCCTCAGGCGGCCATCGTCGCGCCCCGCTTCTCGCCGCCCGGCGCGCTCTCGGTGCCCGCCGGGCCCCGGCCGGTCCGGGTGTCCGACGCGGCGGCCGGTGCCTTCGGGCCGAAGAGGGTGCCGAGGGAGAGGGCGCCGGGGCCGGTGAAGATCAGCAGGGCGAAGGTCCAGGAGAACAGCGCGGCGGTCTCGCCGCCGTTCTGGAGCGGGAAGAGGGCGTGGGACTGGTGCACCCAGAAGTACGCGTACGCCATGGAGCCCGAGGCGAGGAGGGCCGCGCCGCGGGTGCCGAGGCCGAGCAGGACCAGGGCGCCGCAGACGAGCTGGATCACCGCCGCGTACCAGCCGGGCCAGGTGCCGGCGGGTATGGTGCCGCCGCCCATCGCGCCGCCGAGGACGCCGAAGAGGGAGGCGGCGCCGTGGCAGGCGAAGAGCAGGCCGACGACGATCCGGAACAGGCCGAGCGCGTACGGCTGCGCCTGCTGGAGACGAGGGGTCAACTGGTTCATGAGGGGGACTCCTTCGGCTGGTCCGCCCTGGGTGGGGGCGGGTGTGGGGGTGCCGCCGGACGTCGCAAGGTTAGGTGACCCTCACTTGTACTTGCAAGTTCAAGCATGTCGATGAGGAGCGGCGCGCCGGTGGTCATAGAGTTCCCTATGGTCTGGACCACCGACGCGCCGATTTCACGCCGTTCTCGCGCCGTTCCCGCACGATCGCCGGCGCGTGCCGAACCGTTTGTTCAGCAGCCGTTGAGGACCGACTGGAGGGCGCTCTTCTCGGCGGAGTCGACGCTGAGTTTGTAGTAGTACTTCACCTGGACCCAGGCGCGGACGTAGGTGCAGCGGTACGCCGTGCGCGACGGCAGCCAGCTGGCCGGGTCCTGGTCGCCCTTGGACTGGTTGACGTTGTCGGTCACGGCTATGAGCTGCGGCCGCGTCAGGTCGTTGGCGAGGCCCTGGCGCTGGGCGGTCGTCCAGGAGTTGGCCCCCGAGCGCCACGCCTCGGCGAGCGGGACGAGGTGGTCGATGTCGAGGTCCGAGGCGGCGGTCCAGGTCGCGCCGTCGTACGGCGAGTACCAACTCCCGCTCACCGAGGCGCAGGCGGAGTCGGTGACGACGTTGGAGCCGTCGCGCTTGAGCACCGTCTCGCGGGTGTTGCAGGTGCCGGACTGGGTGATCCAGTGCGGGAAGAGGTCGCGGCTGTAGCCGCTGAGGGAACCTTCCGCCTTGACCGTGAGGGAGGCGAGGTAGGTGCGGGCGGTGGCGGCGCTGACGGGGGTGGGCATCGCGGCCTGCGCGGAGGGCGCGGCGGTCGCCAGGCCGGTGAGGGCGAGGGCGGCGGAGGAGGCGAGCACAGCGGCTCGACGCGCGTAGACCTTGCCGACGGGCATGGGGGAACTCCCTTGGTTCGAGGGGACCTCGGCGATGCGTCCGGTCCCGTGCGGTGCCGGGCGGGTGCCCGGCCATCGTGACGGCGCCGGATGTCGCTGCGGCGTGCGCCAGGTAACAGAGTGGCGACATGGGCACGTCACATCAAGGGGTGCGCGGAACCCTGACGGAGCGTCGGATTCCGCCGGGTGGTGAGGAGTTGGGGATAGGGGGTGAAGAGGCGGGGCGGGGTCCGTTCGGGGTCGGGTGTGGCCGAGGGGCGCGTTCCGGGCGGGCCGGGGCGCGCCCCTCGGTCGTGGGGTCCGCCCGTGGGCGGGGCGGGTCAGCCGGTCAGGAGGGCCCTCGCCGCCGCGATGACCGGGACGCCGACCTCGCCGAGCAGGGCCGCGATGCCGGTGATGCGCTGCACCAGGCCGCGCCGCCGGTCCGGGGAGGTCTCGGCGGCGATCGAGTCGGCCGCCGCGTCCACCTCCGCCCGGTCGCTCTCGTCCAGGTGCGGGCGGAGCTTCTCGATCTCCCGCAGCAGGGCCTCCAGCGCAGGCCCTCCCGTGGTGGCGCCGACGGTCTTGCCGCCGGCCACGATGTCTCCGGACCCGGTGTGCTCGGCCTTGCCGATGCTGCCCGCGCCGTGCTGTTCGATGTGGTCGCCGCTCGTCATGTCCGGATGTCCCCGCTTCCGCTGTGGTGGGCCTTGCCGATGCTGCCCGGGCCGTACTGCTTGATCAGGTCGCCGTGGACCGCGTGCTCGACGTTGATGACGATCTGCGCGACCTCCGGATTGCCGATCGCCTTGGTGATCTCGTAGATCAGCTGCTGGATCTCCTCCTGCCGCGTGGACCAGATGGCCTCGCGCTGGGTGCCGGAGGTGTTGAGGACCAGGCCGTACAGCGGGGGCTTCTGGAGGGCCGCGACCAGCCTCCAGATCAACAGGCCCTCGACGGCGAGGAGGACGAGCGTCCCCACCGTGTCGCCGACCGCGGCGATGATGCCGCCGACGATCAGCCAGCCGATCGTCCGGAGGATGAACGTCTTCCAGGCCGCCCCCTGGTCGACGGCCAGCCGGCGCTGTCCGACGTGGGATATGTTGCGGAGCGGATACGCCTCGCCGCCCACCCACAAGACGCCTTCATTGATTGTTACCTGGGCCACCGCAGGACCCTCCCGTCGCCTGCCGAACTGCTGAGGTAGGGAGGGTAGCGAAGCCGGCGCGTGCGCGCGACGGAGAACGGCCCCCGTATCACGTTCGATACGGGGGCCGATTCCCTTGGTGCGCAAGGGGGTTGACGGTCAGTCGGGCAGGACGGTGAGCACGATCCCGCCATCGGCGGAGCGCTCCACCCGCAGCGCGGTCAGGTCCGCCACGTGGACGTCCGGCGCGAAGGCCGCCGCGCGCGGGCCGACGCCCACCACGCGCGTCCCGGCCGCCCGCGCCGCCTGGATGCCGGCCTCGGAGTCCTCGAAGGACACGCACTCCGCCGGGTCCACGCCCAGCTCGGCCGCGCCCTTGAGGAAGCCCTCCGGGTCCGGCTTGCTCGCGCCGACCTGTTCGGCGGTGACCCGGACCTCCGGCATCCGCAGCCCCGCCGCGCCCATCCGGGCCGTGGCGAGCGCCAGGTCCGCCGAGGTGACGAGGGCGTGCGGGAGGTCCGCGAGGGCGTCCATGAAGGCGGGGGCGCCGTCGACCGGTACGACCCCGTCCAGGTCGGCGGTCTCCTCGGCGAGCATCAGCGCGTTGTCGGCGTGGTTCTCGGCCATCGGGCGGTCGGGGAGGAGGACCGCCATCGTGGCGTACCCCTGGCGGCCGTGCACGACCTTGAGGACGGCCCCGGCGTCGAGCCCCTGGCGGTCGGCCCAGCGGCGCCAGCAGCGTTCCACGACGGCGTCCGAGTTGACCAGGGTGCCGTCCATGTCGAGCAGGAGGGCGCGGGCGGTGAGCGTTGCCGGGGTGGCGGCCATGAGGTCTCCAGGGGGGTGGTGCGGAGAACGAAGCGGTCCCGCCCGCCGGTCAGGGAATACGGGCGGGGCCACTTTGTTTTTCCACGATACAAAACCGGGGGGCGTCTTGGCCACCCGGCCCCGCGCCAAAGGGGCCGGCGGCCCCGTCAGTCCCCGTAGCCGCGCCAGTCGCTCTCGTACTCCAGCCGCTGCCGCGTGTACGGGCCGTACACGCCCCGCGGGTCCTCCATCGGCCAGAACCGGTTCTGGAAGTCCGCCACCGCGGCCCGCACGTCCTTGCCGTAGACGCCGTCGACCTTGCCCGTGTAGGCCCACAGGAACTTCAGCCGGGCCTGGAGGTCCCGTACCGCCGGTCCGGTGTCCCCGAGGCGCAGGGTCGCCCCCTCCGGCGCGTCCGTGGGGGTCGGTGCGACCGGGGCCACCGGCGCGGTCGTGCGGCCGGGCGTGGGCGTCGCCGCCGTGGACGCGCCCCCGGTGGGGCCCGCCCCGCCGGTCGCCGTCGGCGAGCCCGTCGCCGTCGGTTCCGCGGACGCCGTCGCCGAGGCCGTCGGGGAGGCCGAGGAGGTGCGCCGCGAGGGCGTGGCGGACGGGGAGCGGGTCGGCGTGGGGGAGGACGAGGAGGGGGACGGGGCCTCCGACACGGCGAGGTTCAGGGAGGCGCTGGTGGTCACCTCGGGGACGGCCGCCCGGTCCTCCGGCTCCTCGCCGCCGAAGACCGCCGCCGCCAGGGCGGCCGTGCCGACCACGGCCGCCGCCGCGACGACCGCGACGACCGCGCCGCGCCGCCGGCGCGCCCGCTCCCGTCCGGGCGCCTCGCCGCCGGTCCCGTCGAGGAGCAGCGGCGCCGTCTCCGGACCCCCGCCGCCGTGCCCGTACGGAGCGGGAGCGCCGGAGTCGTACGGCGCGCCGGAGTCGTGCGGGGCGCCGGAGCCGTAGGGGACGGTGGAGTCATAGGGGACGCCCGCGTCGTACGGGGCGCCCGCGCCGGGGCCGTACGCGGCCTCGGAGCCGTGCGCGGCCTCGGAGCCGTACGCCGTCCCGTACGCCGCGTCCCTCCCATGCGCCGCGTCCCTCCCGTGCCCCGCGTCCGGCCCGTACCCCTCGTGTCCCCCGTGCGTCGCACCGGCCCCGCCGGGGGCCGGGTCCGGGCGGATCGCGGCGAGCCGGGCCGTGGGCGGGTCGCCCGCCCCGTCGGGGAGGTCCTGGACGTCGTGCGCCTCCAGCGTCACGTACGGCCTGATGCGCAGCGGGTCGAAGTCCTCGGCCGCCGCCCGCTCCGCGCGGGCGCAGGCGCAGCCCGGTCTCCGACCACCGCATTCAGGACATGCGTGTCCGGTCATGATGTGTCCCTCCCCAAGCAACTGGCAGTGATTATGCAGCCCGGATCTTTCCCATGGGGGAACAGATGTGCCCCTCGGCGGGCCATATCCGGACATACGACTCAGGATGGAGGGGACTCGGGAGGAGAGGCCCATGGCGCAGGAGACCAGCCCGTCCCCACCTGGCGGAAAAGCGGCCCCGGCGCCCGGGGAGGGACAGAGCCGCCGCACCGTCCTCGTCGCGATCGGCGCGCTGCTGCTCGGCATGCTGCTCGCCGCCCTCGACCAGACGATCGTCTCCACCGCGCTGCCGACGATCGTCAGCGAACTCGGCGGCATGGAGCACCTCTCCTGGGTGGTCACCGCCTACCTGCTGGCCTCCACCGCCGCCACGCCCCTGTGGGGCAAGCTCGGCGACCAGTACGGCCGCAAGAAGCTCTTCCAGGGCGCGATCGTCCTCTTCCTCATCGGCTCCGCCCTCTGCGGCCTGGCCCGGAACATGCCGGAGCTGATCGCCTTCCGCGCCGTCCAGGGCCTCGGCGGCGGCGGCCTCATGGTGCTGTCCATGGCGATCGTCGGCGACCTCGTCCCGCCCCGCGAGCGCGGCCGCTACCAGGGCCTCTTCGGCGCCGTCTTCGGCGCCACCAGCGTCCTCGGACCGCTCCTCGGCGGCCTCCTCACCCAGCACCTCTCCTGGCGCTGGGTCTTCTACGTCAACCTCCCCATCGGCGTCGTCGCCCTCTTCGTCATCGCCGCCGTGCTGCACATCCCGGTCCGCTCCACCCGGCACACCATCGACTACCTCGGCACCTTCCTCATCGCCTCGGTCGCCACCTGCCTCGTCCTGGTCGCCTCCCTCGGCGGCACCACCTGGGACTGGGGCTCGCCGCAGATCATCGGCCTCGCCGTGCTCGGCGCCGTCCTCCTGGTCTGCTTCGTGGCGGTGGAGCGGCGGGCCGCCGAACCGGTCCTCCCGCTCCGCCTCTTCCGGGTCAGGACCTTCACCCTGGTCTCGGTCATCAGCTTCGTCATCGGCTTCGCGATGTTCGGCGCCATGACCTACCTGCCGACCTTCCTCCAGGTCGTCCAGGGCGTCACGCCCACCATGTCCGGCGTCCACATGCTGCCGATGGTCCTCGGCCTGCTGCTCACCTCCACCGCCTCCGGCCAGATCGTGTCGAGGACCGGCCGGTGGAAGGTCTTCCCGATCGCGGGCACCGCCGTCACCACGATCGGCCTGCTCCTCCTGCACGGGCTCACCGAGACCAGCCCCACCTGGGAGATGAGCCTGTACTTCTTCGTCTTCGGCGCCGGCCTCGGCCTGGTCATGCAGGTCCTCGTCCTCGTCGTGCAGAACGCCGTCGGATACGAGGACCTCGGCGTCGCCACCTCGGGCGCCACCTTCTTCCGCTCCATCGGCGCCTCCTTCGGCGTCGCCGTCTTCGGCACCCTCTTCACCGACCGGCTCACCGGCGAACTGGAGGACGTCTTCGCCCGCGCCGCCGCGGCAGGCCTCCCGGTCCCGCCCGGCACCGACGCCGGCCGGGTCGCCGCCGACCCGCGCGCCGCCGCCCACCTCCCGCCCGAACTGCGGCCCGAGGTGCTGCACGCGTACGCCACCTCCATCACGGACGTGTTCCTGTACGCGGCGCCGGTCGTCCTCCTCGCCTTCGCCGTCTCCTGGTTCCTCAGGGAGGACCCGCTCCGGGCCTCCGTCACCGCGCCCGACGCGGGCCAGACCCTCGGCGCCAACCCCGTCGAGCGCTCCTCGCGCGACGAGGCCGCCCGCGCCCTGTCCGTGCTCGGCT
This sequence comes from Streptomyces termitum, assembly GCF_014650175.1. Lineage (GTDB taxonomy): Bacteria > Actinomycetota > Actinomycetes > Streptomycetales > Streptomycetaceae > Streptomyces > Streptomyces termitum. The sequence goes on along the minus strand of NZ_BMUL01000002.1, from coordinate 28,001 downwards.
CCCGCGAGGGCCGCAAGCGGATCTACGAGAAGATCACCGCCCGCGCCGGGCTCGACCTGTCGCCCGCCGCCGGCTGGTTGCTGCTCCGCATCCGCCGCCACGGGGCCGTCGAACCCGCCCGGCTCGCCGAGACCGTGCCCCTGCCGGTACGGGTCGTCACCGAGGCGGCCCGCGAGATCGAGGAACGGCGCATGGTCGCGCGCGAGGGCGTCCAGCTGATGCTCACCGAGGACGGCGTGGCCACCGCCACCCGCCTCGCCGCGGCCCGCGAGGAGTCCCTCGCCGAACTCCTCGGCGACTGGTGGGGCCCCGACCGGCCCACCGACCTGGTCCGGCTGGTCGAGGAGCTCAACGCCGAACTGTGCGGCTCGGACCAGGAGCACCCCCAGGGCCCGGAACCGCCCCGCGACCACCGGGCCTGACGGCACCCCGGCGGGGCCCGGCCGGCGGGGTCAGAGCTCCTTGCCGTACCAGATCTCCATGTACGGCCCCGAGCAGTACGCCGGGATCTCCCCGTACCCGTGCCGGACGTACAGCGCCCGCGCCTCCACCAGGTCGAGACGGGTGTTGAGGACCGTCCGGCGGGCGCCGAGCGCGCGGGCCGCGTCCTCCAGACCGGCCATCAGCAGATCGGCGCCGCCCCGGCCCCGGAAGGCGTGCCGCAGGAAGACGCGGGTCAGCTCGGCCCGCCCGCCGTCCAGCAGGAGCAGCCCGCCGCAGCCCGCCGCCTCGCCCCCGTACCGGGCGACCAGGAAGGCCCCGGTGGGCGCGGCGAGCGCCGCCACCCCGTCGTCCGCGAGCCCCTCGTCGACCTCCGCCTCCGTCGCCGGACGGCCCCAGTACCGCCCGGCGACGTCGCCGTAGTAGGCGCGGCGCAGGGCGGTGGCGTCCGGGGTGTCGACGGCTTCGGGGGCGAGGCTCCAGGTCATGGCCGCCATTCTGCGGCCCGCCCCGCCCCCGCCGCCTCCGGATAAACGGTGCGGCTACGCCGGGGGCGCGGCCTGCTGCACGACCTCGAAGGACCACAGCGTCGAACCGCTCGCGGCGGGCTTCGGGCGCTCCCCGCCCTCGCCGCCGGCGGCGCCCTGGTGGGCGGCCTTCATGGAACCGTTCATCCAGTTCTGGAAGTCCTCCTCGCTGCGCCAGCGGGTGTACACCAGGTACTGGTCGGTGCCCTCGACCGGACGCAGCAGCTCGAACCACTCGAAGCCGTCGGACCCCTCCACGGCCCCGGCCCGCGAGGCGAACCGCCGCTCCAGGACCTCCCGCTGCTCGGCGGGCACGGTCAGGACGTTGATCTTCACGATGCTCATGAAAGGCAGGATATGACCGGCGACAGGGGCGCGGGACGGGCGGGTGCGGTGCGGGAGCTGGCCGAGTGGGCGCTGCCGGACGATCCGGCGGCGGACTGGGCGGGCTCCCCGGCCGGGCTGTGGACGGCGCTCGCCGCCGTCGCGGCCGGGGCGCGCGGGCGGACGGCCGAGGAGCTGCGGGGGCTGCTCGGGACCGCCGGGGAGGAGGCCGGACCGGCCGTCGCCGGGATGGACGCGCTCCTCGCCCGGACCGGCGGCGTCGCGTGCGGGACCTCGGTGCGCAGCCGGGTGCCGGTGTACGCCGCCTACCGGGACGCGCTGCCCGGGATCGGCTTCGGCGGGCTGGGGCCGGGGACGGCGGCGGAGCTGGACGCGTGGGTCGCCGGGGCCACCGGCGGGCGGATCGCGCGGCTGCCCGCCGCCCTGGACGGCGGGGCGGACCTGGTCCTGGTGGGGGTGGTGGCGCTGGCCGCGCGCTGGCGGGAGGCGTTCGCGCGGTCCGCGACCCGGCCCGCGCCCTTCACCGACGGGCGCGGGACCGTCACCGGGGTGCCGACGATGCACCGCGGGCTGCCCGCCGACCGCGCCTGGCGGGTCGGCGGCGGGACCGTGGTGGAGCTGCCCTGCGCGGGGGAGCGGGCGCCGCTGGTGCGCTTCGTGCTCGGGCCCGAGGGGGCCGGGCCCGCCGCCGTGGTGCCGCTGGCCTGGGCGGAGGGCGGGCGGGAGCCGGTGCGGGCCGGGGCCGTCGAACTGGCGCTGCCCCGCTTCACGCTGCGCGGGCGCACCGACGTCCTGTCCCTGCTGGCCTCCCTCGGGGTGACCGCCCCGCTCCGTCCCGGTGCCGACTTCTCCGGCCTCTCGCCCGAGCCGCTGCACGTCACCGAGGCGCTCCAGGAGGCGGTGCTGGAGGTCGCGGAGGAGGGGGTGGAGGCGGCGGCCGTCACCCAGGTCGTGATGACCCGCAGCGCGGCCCGGCCCGCGCCGGTGGAGCGGATCGCCTTCGACCGCCCCTTCGGCGTCGTCGTCCTCGACGCCGAGGGGCGGCTGCCGCTCTTCACGGGGTGGCGGGCCGGCTGACCCCCGGGCCGCGCCGTGCCGGGCCGGCCGCCTGGCCGGCGGCCGGCCCGCGCCGACGGTCGGCCCGACGGTCGGTCCGGCGGCGGGCGGTCAGTTCGTGACGCGGGCGACGAGGAGGCCGTCGTGGCCCTTCGAGCCGACCGTCTGGATCGCGGTGGCGTCCAGCCGGGGCTCGCGCGCGACGAGGTCGAACATGGCCCGGGTGCCGGTGATCGCCGGGTCCGCCGGGTCCTCGGTGGCGACCCGCCCGCCGCGCACCACGTTGTCGACGACGAGCAGGGTGCCCGGGCGGGAGAGCTTCAGAGCCCAGGCCACGTAGTGCGGATTGTTCGCCTTGTCGGCGTCGACGAAGACCAGGTCGAAGGGGCCCGCGCCCTCCTCCGCCAGCCGGGGGAGGCTGTCCAGGGCGGGCCCGGTGCGGACCTCGACGCGGTCGGCCAGGCCCGCGCGGGCGAGGTTGGCGCGCGCCACCTCGGCGTGCCGGGGCTCGTACTCCAGGCTGATCAGCCGGCCGTCGGCGGGCAGCGCGCGGGCCAGCCAGATGGTGCTGTAGCCGCCGAGGGTGCCGATCTCCAGGATGCGGCGGGCGCCCTGCACCTGGGCCAGCAGGTTCAGGAGCTTGCCCTGGTTGGGGGCGACGGCGATCTCGGGGAGTCCGGCCGCCGCCGAGTCGGCGAGCGCGGCGGTCAGCGCCTCGTCGGCGGGGACCAGCAGGTCGGTGAGGTAGGAGTCGACTTCGTCCCACCGGGGGTTCGGCTGAGGGTGTGTCATGCGGCCGACGGTACCCGGCGGCGGCGCGCCCGCGCGGTCAGCACGGCGGCCGCCGCGACCAGGGCCGCGCCGCCGCCCGTCGCGAGCAGCCAGGCCGGGATACCGGCGACGGTGGCGATCCGGTCGGTGTAGACGACCCGGCGGTACGGGGTGTCGGCGACGGTCCGCAGGACGTGGTCGTCGTCGATGCGGGACGGCTCGGGGAACTCCTGCTCCAGGACCGTGAGATGGGCGGGCGCGCCGCCGGTGAGCGCGGCGACCGGGCCCTCCGGGCGGTCGATCCGGCCGGAGAAGGCGACCTCGGGGCGGGCACCGCCGATCGCGGAGCGGGGCTCCATCCGGTGGTCGGCGAGGATCGACAGGCCGAGGGTCTGGCGCTGGGCGGCGAGCCGGGAGAGCCGCATGGGGTAGACGAGTTCGGTGGAGGCGAAGGTGATCCGCAGCGGGGTCAGCTCCCCGTACAGCGGCGCGCCGCGCTCCTCGGGTGCGAGGCGGACGGCGACGTACTCCCACTTCCGCTCGACGTAGGGCCGGAGTTCGGGGGTGAGCCGGTCGGGCAGCGCGAAGCCGTTGGCGCGCAGCCAGTCGCCGAGCGCGTCGGGGTCGGTGGCGGTCAGCCGGGCGACGTCGAAGGGGCCGAGCCGCTCGCGGCCGACGACGCCGACCCGGCCGCCGGGGGCGGCCCCGGCCGAGGCCCCGTCGCCGCGCCCGGCGTCGAAGGGCCAGTCGTCCTCGCGGGGCCAGAAGTAGGTGCGGTCGCGCCGCTCGGGCGCGGCCAGCTCCTCCAGCGCGTCGAAGAGTTCCGGATCGCCGAGGGTGACGTCGGCGCGGTCCGGCACGGGCATGATCCAGGCGGCCCGTTCGGCGTTCCCGTGCACGCGGAAGCGCATGACGACGGTCTCGGTCCGGCCGTCCCAGCGGACGGCGGACTCCTCCCGGTCGACGCCGATCCGCCGGTCCTCGTCCGGGATCATGGCCCCGCAGCCGCAGGCCCAGGCCGGTGCGACGAGCGAGCCGAGCTGGAGCGCGAGCAGCGCGGCCAGCGTGGTCAGGATTCTGTGTGTGGTCCCCCGCATGCCCGGTCGGACGTACGGGGGCTCCTTCCGGTTCCGGCGATACGGCTCCGGCGATACGGTTCCGGCGGTACGGCCCCGGTCCCGGAGGCGCGGTCCCGGGGCCGTACCGTCAGGGCGCGCCGGGGGCCGTCAGCCGGCGCGGACCCGGAGTTCCTTGACGCCGTTGAGCCAGGCCGCGCGCAGCCGGCGGGGTTCGGCGGCGAGGGTGAGGTCCGGCAGGACGTCCGCGAGGGCGTCGAAGATCAGCTCGATCTCCTTCACGGCGAGGGACTTGCCGAGGCAGAAGTGGGGTCCGCCGCCGCCGAAGCCGAGGTGCGGGTTGGGGTCGCGGGTGATGTCGAAGCGGCCGGGGTCCTCGAAGACCTCGGGGTCGTGGTTGGCGGAGGAGTAGAAGAGGCCGACCCGGTCGCCCTTCCGGATGGTCTGCCCGCCGAGTTCGGTGTCCTGGGTGGCGGTGCGCTGGAAGGAGACGACCGGGCTGGCCCAGCGGACGATCTCCTCGGCGGTGGTCGCCGGGCGCTCCCGCTTGTACAGCTCCCACTGGTCGGGGTGGGTGAGGAAGGCGTGCATGCCGTGGCTGATCGCGTTGCGGGTGGTCTCGTTCCCGGCGACGGCGAGCAGCAGCACGAAGAAGCCGAACTCGTCGGAGGAGAGGTTGCCCTGGCCCTCGGCGGCGACGAGCTGGGACACGATGTCCCGGGCGGGGCACTCCTTGCGCGCGGCGGCCATGTTCATCGCGTAGCCGATGAGTTCCATGGCGGCCTCGACGCCGACCTCCTCGGTGATGGCGTACTCGGGATCGTCGTACGCCACCATCTTGTTGGACCAGTCGAAGATCCGGGAGCGGTCCTCCTGGGGCACGCCGATGAGTTCGGCGATGGCCTGGAGGGGGAGTTCGACGGCGACCCGGGTGACGAAGTCGAAGGTGCCGTCCGGGTCCTCGGCCGCGGCGGCGCGGGCCTCCTCGGCGATGGCGCGGGCCCGGGTGCGCAGCACGGTCTCCAGGCTGCGGACGGCGCGCGGGGTGAAGCCGCGCTGGACGATCTGGCGGACCCGGGTGTGCTCCGGCGGGTCCATGTTCAGCATGATCAGCTTCTGGACGTCGATCTGGTCGCGGTCGATGTGCTCGTTGAAGCGGATCACGGCGGTGTTCTCGTGCGAGGAGAACAGCTCGGGGTGGGTGGAGACGTACTTGACGTCCGCGTGGCGGGTCACCGCCCAGTACCCCTCGTCGTCGAAACCGGTGACGCCGCGCGGCTGGGCGCACCACCAGACCGGGGCGGTCTCCCGCAGCCGCGCGAACTCCGGGAGCGGGACGCGACTGCGCAGCAGGTCGGGGTCGGTGGCGTCGAATCCGTCGGGGAGATGGGGGCAGGTCATCGGCAGCACGCTCCATATCTGATGGACCATCAGAAGTTGCCGGGAAAGTTAGTAACGAGTTCTACAAGTCGCAAGGGGCGCGGACGGAACTCGTCCCCCGCGCCCCCTCTGGAATGCGAACTCCGGTGTGAAAGAAGGGGCTTGAGGGGTCCGCTCCGGGCGCCCCGAGTCGCCCGGCGGTGGAACTGCTGCCTTCCGGACCCTTGCGTACCGGCGGTAGCAGTCATAAGACTGCATCCAGAACTAGAACGCGTACTAGTTCTCCCGTGACGCCGGCCGGCGGAGTGCCGGGACACCCCGCCCGTCGAGGAGAGGACCGAGCTCATGGCCGCGGAACCCGTCATCGTCGAAGCCGTACGCACCCCCATCGGCAAGCGCGGAGGCGCGCTCGCCAACCTCCACCCCGCCTACCTCCTGGGCGAGACCTACCGCGAACTCCTCGGCCGCACCGGCATCCCCGCCGACTGCGTCGAGCAGGTCGTCGGCGGCACCGTCACCCACGCCGGGGAGCAGTCCATGAACCCGGCGCGCACCGCCTGGCTCACCATGGGACTGCCCTACGAGACCGCCGCCACCACCGTCGACTGCCAGTGCGGCTCCTCGCAGCAGGCCAGCCACATGGTCGCCAACATGATCGCCGCCGGCGTCATCGACGTCGGCATCTCCTGCGGCGTCGAGGCCATGTCCCGCGTGCCGCTCGGCTCCGGCTCCAAGCACGGGCCCGGCAAGCCCTTCCCCGACGAGTGGAACGTCGACCTGCCCAACCAGTTCGAGGCGGCCGAGCGGATCGCCCGCCGCCGCGGCCTCACCCGCGAGCGCGTCGACTCCCTCGGCCTGCTCTCCCAGGAGCGGGCCGCCACCGCCTGGGCCGAGGAGCGGTTCAAGCGCGAGACCTTCGCCGTGCAGGTCCCCACCACCGAGGACGAGCAGCGCGCCGGACAGGGCATGTGGCGCCTGGTCGACCGCGACGAGGGGCTGCGCGACACCACCATGGAGGGGCTCGGCGGCCTCAAGCCGGTGCTGCCCACCGCGGTCCACACCGCCGGGAACTCCTCCCAGATCTCCGACGGGGCCTCCGCCGTGATGTGGGCCTCCAAGCGGATGGCCCGCGCGCTGAAACTGCGGCCCCGGGCCCGGATCGTCGCCCAGGCCCTCGTCGGCGCCGACCCGCACTACCACCTCGACGGGCCGATCGACGCGACCCGGACCGTCCTCGGCAAGGCGGGCATGTCGCTGCGGGACATCGACGTCGTCGAGATCAACGAGGCGTTCGCCTCGGTCGTCCTCAGCTGGGCCCAGGTCTTCGAGAAGGACCTCGACGGCCTGGAGAAGGTCAACGTCAACGGCGGCGCCATCGCCCTCGGCCACCCCGTCGGGGCCACCGGCGCCCGGCTGATCGCCACCGCCCTGCACGAGCTGGAGCGGACCGACAAGGAGTTCGCCCTCGTCACCATGTGCGCGGGCGGCGCGCTGGCGACGGGCACGATCATCCAGCGCCTCTGACCCCGGACGGCTCGATCCGGTACGACCCCGATCCCGTACGACTCTGATCCCGTACGACTCCGGTCCCGTACGGCTCCGATGCCGTGCGGGACCGGGGCCGTACCGCACGGGGGAACGCCGCAGGCCCCGCCCCTCCGAGTGGAGGGCGGGGCCTTGCGGGTGCGCGGGAGGCGGCGTGGTGACTCTTAGTACCAGCCGTTGGCCTGCCAGAACGCCCAGGCGGCGTTCGGGGAGCCGTAGCGCTCGTTCATGTAGTTCAGGCCCCACTTGATCTGGGTGGCCGGGTTGGTCTTCCAGTCGGAACCGGCGGAGGACATCTTCGAGGCCGGCAGGGCCTGGACGAGGCCGTAGGCGCCGGACGAGGAGTTGGTCGCCTTGTGGTTCCAGCCGGACTCGTGCGACACGATCTTGCTGAAGGCGGAGTACTGCGAGGCGGGGACGATCTGCCGGGCGAGCTCCTGCGGGCTGGCGGCCGAGGCCGAGCCCGTCGTGCCGAGGACCGCACCCGAGGCGCCGAGCAGCACGGCTGCGGAGGCGGCGATGGACTTCTTGCGGGCAACGGCGCGAGTGGCGATCGAGCGGAACAAAACGTGTACCTAACGTCGGGGACTTGGGGCGCGCCGGGCGTCTCCTGCCGGTTTCGGCATGCCGGAACCAGGCCCCGGGGGAACCCGGGAATCTGGAAGATCCGGTGTGTGAGGCGCTGTGCCGGTGGGCACTGCCGCCTGGCGACGTCCACTACAGAAACAAATCCGGCGGATCGGTGCAATGCCCCCGGGTACGAGGGAGCATCGGACTCCCGCCCCCGCGCCCCCTCCCCGCCCTCCGGACGTTTCCGCAGGTCACGCCCGGCGATGGGCGTTTCGCCCGACGCGTACCGCTCTACTATTTCGCCTCGTACGTGACGTGGGTCCTATGAGGCGCCTCACCCGCGGACCCCTTCTCGGACCCCTCGAATGTGACCTGGGCCTCGAAGTTGGCCCTCCGGGTGGCCCTCCGCAGCGCCCGCAGCAGCGGCCCGCCGACCGTCAGGGTCAGCACCACGGTCAGCACCGCCCGCCCCAGGTCCCAGCCGAGCGACGTGGCCAGGACATAGGCCAGGAACCGGACCAGGTTCTCCCCGAGCGGCGCCCCCGGCGCGAACGACACCGCCTGCGCCATGCCGCCCACCGTCACCCACCCGTACAGATTGGTGACCGTGCCGTACGCGAACGCCGCCAGGAAGCCGTACCCGGCGAGCATCAGCCGCTCCGGCAGCCCCCGCACCGCCGCAGGCAGCAGCCCCGCCCCCATCGAGAACCAGCCCATCGCCAGCATCTGCGTCGGCATCCACGGCCCCACCCCGCCCGTGAGCAGCGCCGACGCGAACATCGTCACCGCCCCGAGCACGAAGCCGAACCCCGGCCCCAGCACCCGCCCGCTCAGCACCATCAGGAAGAACATCGGCTCAAGCCCCGCCGTCCCCGCCCCCAGCGGGCGCAGCGCCGCCCCCACGGCGGCCAGCACCCCCAGCATCGCCACCGCCTTCGCGTCCAGGCCGCAGTCCGCGATCGTCGCCACCACCACCGCGATGAGCAGCGGAAGGATCAGGGCGAAGAGCCACGGCGCGTCCGCCGCGTGATCGGTGACCGCGGACCCGGCGTCCGCGAACAGCGGCCAGCCGATGCCGGCCAGCCCCACCAGGGAGACCAGGACGAGGGCCGCGACCGAGCGCGGCCCCAGCCGGACGGGACGGTTCCTCACGCGCGCAGCGCCTCCTCCACCTGCTCGACCGTGAGCCACGGCCGGGGCGCCAGCACCTTCGCCACCTGCGGGGCGAAGGCCGGCGACGAGACGACGACCTCGGCCGTCGGACCGTCCGCGACCACCTCGCCGCCCGCGATCACCACCACCCGGTCCACCAGCTCCGCCGCCAGCTCCACGTCGTGCGTGGCCAGCACGACGGCGTGCCCCTCGGCGGCCAGCGCCCGCAGCCGGGCCACCAGCCGCGCCTTCGCCACGTAGTCCAGGCCCCGGGTCGGCTCGTCGAGCAGCACCAGCGGCGGCCGGGCGGTCAGCACCACGGCCAGCGCCAGCGCCAGCCGCTGCCCCTCGGACAGGTCCCGGGGATGGGTCCCGTCCGCCACGCCCGGCACCAGCTCCGCCACCAGCTCCCGGCAGGTGCCGGGCGCCGCGCCCGCGTCCGCGTCGGCCGCCGCGCACTCCTCGGCGACGGTCTCCGCGTAGAGCAGGTCCCGGGGCTCCTGCGGCACCAGGCCGACCCGCCGGATCAGCTCCCGGGGGTCGGTGGTGTGCGGGACGAGCCCCGCGACCCGCACCGAGCCGGAGGTGGGCGGGACCATGCCGACCAGGGCGCCCAGCAGGGTGGACTTGCCCGCCCCGTTACGGCCCATGAGGGCGACGGTCTCGCCCGGCGCGACCCGCAGCCCGACCCCGCGCAGGGCCTCCACCCGGCCGCGCCGCACGGCGAGCCGGTCGACGGCGAGCAGCGGGGCACCGGGATCGGGGGCGGGCACGGGCGCGGCGGGGCGGGCGCGGCGCAGCCGGGAGAAGAGGGAGGGCCTCCCGCCGGGCCGCTCCCCGGAAAGGGGAGAGAGGGGAGAAGGAGAAGAGGGGAGCGGCCGGGTTCCGGCGCGGGCGGTCCCCGTCCCTCCCTCCCGCCCGTCCAGCCGCTCCCGCAGCCCGTCCGCCCGGCGGCGCGCGTCGCGGACCGTCAGCGGCAGCGGGTCCCAGCCCGCCAGCCGGCCCAGGGCCACCACCGGGGGGTGGACGGGGGAGACGGCCATGATCTCGGCGGGGGTGCCGAGGACCGCGTCGGGCAGGAGCAGCACCCGGTCCGCGTACTGCACGACCCGTTCCAGCCGGTGCTCGGCCAGGAGGACCGTGGTGCCCAGGTCGTGGACGAGGCGCTGGAGCACGGCGAGGACGTCCTCCGCCGCCGACGGGTCCAGGGCGGAGGTCGGCTCGTCGAGGACGAGGACCCGGGGGTGGGTGGTGAGGACGGAGCCGATGGCCACGCGCTGCTGCTGGCCGCCGGAGAGGGTCGCGATCGGCCGGTCGCGCAGCTCGGCGAGGCCCAGCAGGTCGAGGGTCTCCTCGACGCGCCGCCGCATCACCGCCGGGGCGAGCCCCAGCGACTCCATGCCGTAGGCGAGCTCGTCCTCCACGGTGTCCGTGACGAAGTGGGCCAGCGGGTCCTGGCCGACCGTGCCGACGAGGTCGGCCAGCTCGCGCGGGTGGTGGGTGCGGGTGTCCCGGCCGCCGACCGTGACCCGGCCGCGCAGGGTGCCGCCGGTGAAGTGCGGGACGAGCCCGGAGACCGCGCCCAGCAGGGTCGACTTGCCGACGCCCGAGGGGCCGACGAGCAGCACCAGCTCGCCCTCCGGGACCGTGAGGTCCACCCCCTGGAGGGTGGGTCCCGCGGCGTCCTCGTACGTCACGGAGACGTTCTCGAAGCGGATCACGCGGACGGCTCCTTCGCGGGGTCGGACGGAACGGGGTCGGGCGGAGCGGGGGAGGGCGCAGCGGGGTCGGACGGGACCGGGCCGGGTGGAGTGGGGTCGGACGGGGCCGGGCCGGGTGGGACCGGGGCGACCAGGGCGGGCAGCAGGCCGGGCAGCACCGACAGCGCCGGCCACAGCGGCAGCGCGGGCGCCACCAGCGGCACCACCCCCGGGTGCAGGGCGTCCGGCGCGTAGGCATTGGCCCGGATCATCAGGACGGCCACCGCGACGCCCGAGGCGGCGACCAGCCAGGACCGGGGACCGAAGCGGTCCGGCCGGTAGCGGGTGCGGACGCTGCGGCGCCCGCCCAGCCGCAGCCCGGCGACCGCCGCCGCGAGCCCGGCGCCGAGCAGCGGCAGCCCGTATCCGGCGCCCTCGGCGGCGAGCAGCCCGTACGTGCCCGCGCACACCCCCAGCAGACCGCCGAGGGTGAGGACGTTCGTGGTGCGGCGCACGGCCGGCGGGACCTCGGCGGTGCGGCCGTAGCCCCGCGCGTCCATCGAGGCGGCGACCGCCACCGACCGCTCCAGCGCGCCCTCCAGGACGGGCAGCCCGATCCGGAGCACGGCCCGCACCCCGCCGGTGGACCGGCCGCGCAGCCGCCGGGCGGTGCGCAGCCGGACCACGTCCGCGACGAGGTTCGGGGCGAAGGTCATCGCGACGACGACCGCGACCCCGGCCTCGTACAGCGCGCCCGGCAGCGACTTCAGCAGCCGCGCCGGGTTGGCGAGCGCGTTCGCGGCGCCCACGCAGATCAGCAGGGCGGCCAGCTTGAGGCCGTCGTACAGGGCGAAGACGAGCTGCTCGGCGGTGACCCGGCCGCCGATCCTGATGCCCTGCGCCCAGTCGGGCAGCGGCAGCTCGGGCAGCGTGAACAGCTCCACGGAGCCGGGCAGCGGCGAGCCGAGGACCACCGAGAAGACGATCCGCAGGGCGACGACGAACAGGCCGAGCTTGACGAAGGCCCCGTACGAGCGGGCCCAGGGCGCGTCGGTGCGCCGGGCCGCCACCACGTACCCGGCGACGCCGACGATCAGCCCGAGCAGCAGCGGGTTGGTGGTCCGGGAGGCGGCGACGGCGAGCCCGAGCGCCCACAGCCACCAGGCCCCCGGGTGCAGCGCGTTGCCCCGGTCGGCGACCGGGGCGAGCAGCCGCGCGCCCGGACCGGCGCGGCCGGCGGCGGCCCGGCCCCGGGCCGCCGGGTTCTGGCTCGGCGGGGTCATGCGCGGCGGCGGGACTTCCAGACGGCCGCGGCGCCCAGCAGCAGGACGGCCCCGCCGCCGACGAGGAGGCCGAGCGACGGGCCCCCGCCGCCGTCGTCCTTCGCGGCGGGCGAGGGAGCGGCGTCGGCGGTGAAGTCGGGGCCGGTGGTGGCGGGGCCGGTGCCGCCGACGGCCTCGCCGCAGCCGCGCGCCGGATAGCCCGCGATGCCGCAGAGCATGGCGGAGGAGTCGTAGCGCAGCGGCTTGGCGACGGCGGCGAGGGCGTCGGCGGCGGTGCCGTTCCCGGTGACGACGGCGCAGCCGGTCGTCGGGGCGGTCTTCGGCGGGGTCTCGCCGGCCGGCGCGTCCTTCGCGGTGCCGAAGTCGACGACGACCGCGATCCGCTTGACGCCGGGCTTCTCCGGGACGCCGGCGCAGAGCGCGGCGAAGTCGGGGGCGACGGTCGGCTTCGCGGCGTTCGCCGAGTCCTCGCTGAGCGCGAAGCGGAAGCCGACGGTGTCGCCGTCGGCGGGCCGGGCGGTCGCCGGGCCCTGGGTGGCGTACGTCCACGTCCCCGCGCCGGACTCCCAGAACGACCAGTACCGGTAGCCGGCGGCCTGGGCGGGGGAGGCGGTGCCGAGGGCGAGCAGCAGGCCCGCCGCGCCGGCCGCCAGCGCGCCGGTCGGGCCCCTTCCGGCCCGGCCCCTTCCGTTGCGGCTCACTTCTTGCGGCCGCTCACGAGGAAGCCGATGCCGACGCCGGCGACCATGCCGATGCCGATGATCCACCACACGTCGAAGCCGAGGAACGACTCCTCCTCCTCGTCGTCGGTGGAGGCGGCGGAGGTGTCGGGGGTCTTGGGCGCAGGTCCGGTCGCGTTGAGCCGCTCGACCAGGTCGGTCTTCTTGCCGAAGTCGCGCGGGTCGGCCTCCATCGCGCGGGCGGCCAGGATCAGCTGCGCGTAGGCGGCGGGGCCGGTCTTGCGGGCCCACGGCTCCGCGTTCTGCTCCAGCCACTGGAGGGAGGGCTCGGCGAGCCGGGAGGTGCCGGCGGCGGCGAGGGCGACGACGGCGTCGGCGGTGTTGCCGAAGTCGGGCTGCTCGGCGGTGTCGGCGGCGCCGGGCATCGGCGGCGTCGACAGGTGGCCGTTCTTCACCAGCGCCTTGGCCAGGTAGGAGGCGCCGTTGAGGGCGGCCCGCTCGACGGTCGGCTCGTCGAGGTCGGTGCAGGTGGGGGCCTGCGCGGGGCCGGCCTTCACGGCGGTGATGCCCTTGCCGAGGCCGGCCAGGACCGCCGCGGCGGTGGCGTCGGCGTTGGCGGCCAGCTTGCCGTCCTTGTCGGGCTGGTACGCGAAGGCGCCCGGCCCCTCCTCGTCGGTGCAGGGCAGCGCGAGCGCGAGCAGCGCGTCGTAGGGGGTGCGGCCCTCGGCGGAGGTGAACGAGCCGGGCTTGGTGTTGGAGGCGGCGACGGCGCTGACGACGATGGAGGTCGAGTTGGCGTCGCTGGGGCCGCCGGGGGTGTAGCTCCAGCCGCCGTCCTTGTTCTGCACGCCGCGCAGCCAGCCGAGGCCGCCCTTGACCGCGGCGTCGATCTTTGCCGGGTCGGCGGCCTCGCGGCGGACCGCGCCGAGCGCCTGGACGGCGACGGCGGTGGCGTTGGAGTCCCGCAGCGTCGTGCCGTCGCAGGGCTTCGCCGGGTCGGGCCGGTAGGAGGCGAAGGAGCCGTCGGCGCACTGCTGGCCGAGCAGCCAGTCCACCGCGGAGTCGGCCGGCTGGTAGCCGGTGGCGCGCTGGGCGAGGAAGGCGAGCGACTGCCGCCAGACGCCGTCGTACGTCGGGTCGCCGGTGCCGTACAGGCCGGGCGGGAGCGCGGCGGCGGACGCGCTCGGCGAGGGCGCGGCGGACGCCGTGCCGGTGGCGGCGGTGCTGAGCACGGCCGCGGCGGCGGTGAGCGCGGCGGCGGCGCGGCGGACGCTGATCATGGTTGCCTCTCGTGCGGGCACCGGACACCGGCGCCCCGCGGGGCCCGCGTCCGGCGCCGTATTCCTCGACGGTGCCGGCGCTCACGTCCCGAGCGGGGCGTTCCGGCTCCGTGCCGGGGAGGCACGTCACGGTCGGGGGTGCCCCCTCTTCGAGCGAAGTCGAGAAACAGGGGGAGGGTCAGCGCCGGATTCGCACCGGCTTTCCCCCACTCGGGCATGAAGACGACCGGGCCACTCTACCGGCCCGCCACGGCCTCCCCCCGGCCGTGCGAGCCGCGTCACACCGCCCCCGCCGGGCGTGCGCGGAGTGTCCCTACACGGCGACGAAGGTCACCGGCTCCGTCCCCGCCACGGCCTCCGCGCGGCCCAGCTTCACCAGCCGCCGCAGGTGCGCCTCGGCCTCGCTGACGGCGATGTTGCGCGAGCCGTACGGGATGCGGTCCCAGGGCCGGTTCCACTCCATGCGCTCGGCGAGCTGCCACGGGGTGAGCGGCACGGCGAGCAGGGCGAGCAGCCCGGTGAGCCGCTCCTCGTGGTGGTCGAGGAGCTCGCGGACCCGCCCGGCGGAGTCGGTGAAGGCGTGCTGGTGGGCGGGGAGCACCTCGGCGACGCCGAGCCGGCCGATCCGCTCCAGGGAGTCGAGGTAGTCGCCGAGGGGGTCGGTGACCGTCTGGTCGTCGGGGTCCTCGTACAGGCCGATGTGCGGGGAGATGCCGGGCAGCAGGTGGTCGCCGGAGAAGAGCCGGCCCCGGCCGGGCAGTCCGGCCGGGTGCTCCTCCTCCAGGTGGAGGCAGACGTGGCCGGGGGTGTGGCCGGGCGTCCAGACCGCGCGGAGCCGCCGGCCGGCCAGGTCGAGCAGTTCGCCGGGGACGATCTCCCGGTCGGGCAGGGCCGCGCCGAGGCCGGGCAGGGTCCCCGTCCGGCCCCCGGACCGCGCGGCCCGCAGCGGCGCCAGGTGCTCCTCGGGGGCCCCGGCGGCGGCGAGCTTGCGGGCGAGGTAGTCGAGCCAGGTGCCGGGGTCGGACTCGCGGGTGCGGCGCACCACGGCGGTGTCGGCGGCGTGCATGGCGATCCAGGCCCCGGACTCCTCCCGCACCCGGCCGGAGAGCCCGTGGTGGTCGGGGTGGTGGTGGGTGATGACGACCCCGTGCACGTCCCCGATCCCGATCCCCAGCGCCCCCAGCCCGCCGATGAGCTCCGTCCAGGACCCGGGGTCGTCCCACCCGGTGTCCACGAGCACGGGCCCGCGGTCGGTGTCGAGGACGTGGACGAGGGTGTGGCCGAGCGGATTGTCGGGAATCGGCACCCGCAGCGACCAGACGCCACCGCCGTGCTCGGTCACCTGGTTCATGGGCGTCCTCATCTCTGGGTACCGGCGGGACCGTTGCCCACTATAACGAGAACTGGTATCAGTTCTGACACATCGTCAGAGAATTGCTGTTCCTCGGGAGGCGACGGGCATGGCCGAGCTTGTGGAGCACGGAAAGCTGTACATCGGGGGGGAGTTGACCGATCCTCTCGGTGACGCCTTCATCGAGGTGGTCTCCCCGCACACCGAGGAGGTCATCGGCCGGGTGCCGCACGCCTCCGAGGCCGACGTGGACCGGGCCGTGGCCGCCGCCCGGCGGGCGTTCGACGAGGGGCCCTGGCCGCGGGCGTCGCTGGAGGAGCGGATCGCGGTCGTCACCCGGATCAAGGACGCGATCGCCGCCCGGTACGAGGAGATCGGCCGCTCCATCAGCGCGCAGAACGGCTCCCCGTACTCCTGGTCCGTCCTCGCGCAGGCCCTCGGCGCCATGATGGTCTGGGACGCGGCGATCACCGTCGCCCGCGGCTTCGTCTTCGAGGAGCGGCGGGACGGGGCGCTCGGGCCGCTGCTGGTGCGCCGGGAGCCGGTCGGGGTGGTCGCGGCCGTCGTCCCCTGGAACGTGCCGCAGTTCACCGCCGCCGCCAAGCTCGGCCCGGCGCTGCTGGCCGGCTGCGCGGTGGTCCTCAAGCCGTCGCCGGAGTCGCCGCTCGACTCGTACCTGCTCGGCGAGATCGCCGCCGGGGCCGGGCTGCCGGAGGGCGTCCTGTCGATCCTGCCCGCCGACCGCGAGGTCAGCGAGTACCTGGTCGGCCACCCCGGCGTCGACAAGGTCTCCTTCACCGGCTCCGTCGCGGCCGGCCGCCGGGTCATGGAGGTCGCCTCCCGCAACCTCACCCGGGTCACCCTCGAACTCGGCGGCAAGTCCGCCGCGATCGTCCTGCCCGACGCCGACGCGGCCACCGCCGTCGCCGGGATCGTCCCCGCCGCCTGGATGAACAACGGGCAGGCGTGCGTCGCCCAGACCCGCATCCTGGTGCCCCGCTCCCGCTACGACGAGTTCGCCGAGGGCTTCGCCGCCGCGGCCGCCGCCCTCACCGTCGGCGACCCGCTCGACCCGGCCACCCAGATCGGCCCGCTGGTCGCCCGCCGCCAGCAGCGCCGCTCCCTCGACTACATCGACATCGGCCGCCAGGAGGGCGCCAAGGTCCTGACGGGCGGCGGCCGCCCGGCCGCCCTCGACCGGGGCTGGTACGTGGAGCCGACGCTCTTCGGCGACGTCGACAACTCCATGCGGATCGCCCGCGAGGAGATCTTCGGCCCGGTCGTCTGCCTCCTGCCGTACGGGGACGAGGACGAGGCGCTGCGGATCGCGAACGACTCCGAGTACGGCCTCAGCGGCAGCGTCTGGACCGGGGACGCCGAGCACGGCGTCGACGTGGCCCGGCGGATCCGCACCGGCACCTTCGGCGTCAACACCTTCAGCCTCGACATGCTCGGCCCCTTCGGCGGCTACAAGAACTCCGGCCTGGGCCGCGAGTTCGGCCCCGAGGGCTTCTCCGAGTACCTGGAGCACAAGATGATCCACCTGCCGGCCGGGTACGGGGGCCGGTGATGGGCGACCGCTGGCGCGTGGAGGTGGACCGGGGCGTCTGCATCGGCTCCGGCATGTGCGTGAACCACGCCCCGGACGGCTTCCGCCTGGACACCGCCCGCCAGTCCCACCCCGTCGCCCCGGAGGCCGACGCGGGCGAACGCCTCCTCGCGGCGGCCGAGGGCTGCCCCGTCGAGGCCATCCTGATCACCCTCGCCGACGGCGGGGAGCCCGTGTACCCACCGGAGGAGTAGCCCCCTCCCGTGACACACTCCTACCTCGATCACGGGACGAACGGGCCCGTGACCAGGGAGAAGGGCGCACATGCGGAGGAAGCGAGGGGCCGCCGCCGCGGCGCTGGCCGGACTGGTCGTGTTCGGGGCGGCGGGCTGCGGGGGCGGAGGCGGGGCGGACGTCCGGAGCACGGCCGGCTTCGACCGGAAGGCCGTGCACGAGGAGATCCTCGGGGTCGTCGCCGCGTCCGGGCTGCCGGAGTCGGGGCTGCCGGGCCCGGGGGAGGCCACCCCCTCCGCGACCCCGACCGCACCGCGCGAGCGGCTGCTCGCGAAGGCCACCGGGTGCGCCGCCGGGTGGCAGTACACCGGTCCGGTCGTGGCGGGTTCGCGGGCGGGCTTCGACAAGGCGCTCACCGCGCTGGCCGGGGCGGGGTGGAAGGAGCCGGGACAGCGGATCGAGGAGACGTCCGACGAGGTCGGCACCGTGGTCGGGGCCACGTTCAAGAAGGAGGGGTGGACGCTGTACGCCCGGCACACCTCGCCGAAGGCCCTGAAGATGGACGCGATCTCCCTCAACGCCACGGAGGACGCGTGCATGGCGCAGTTCAGCGAGCAGGACCTGGAGACGATGTACGGCGAGGACGCCGTCGGCCCCTGACCGGGCCGGGCCGGGCCTCAGCGGTGGGGCCGCTCCGGGGCCGTCAGGTCGATCAGGCGGCAGACCGTCTCGATGTCGATCTTCACCTGGGCGATCGAGGCGCGCCCCGAGAGCCAGGTGATCAGGGCCGAGTGCCAGGTGTGCTCGATCACCCGGACGGCCGAGAGCTGGGCCGGGGTGGGCTGCTCGGCGCCCATCGCGTCCAGGATGATCGCCGTGGTCAGCCGCGACACGGTGTCCACCTCGGGGCTGACGCCCCGGTCGGCGAAGGTGAGCGCCCGGACCATCGCGTCGGCGAGCTGCGGCTCGCGCTGGAGGGCGCGGAAGGCGCGCATCAGCGTCTCCGCGACCCGGGTGGCCGGGTCGGCGCCCGCCGGGGGCCGCTTCCGCAGCGTGGTGTGCATGTGCTGGAGCTGGTCCTGCATGGTCGCGACCAGCAGGTGGATCTTGGAGGGGAAGTAGCGGTAGAGGGTGCCGAGGGCGACCCCGGCGGCCTCGGCCACCTCCCGCATCTGCACGGCGTCGAAGCCGCCCCGGGCGGCCAGCCGGGCGCTGGCGTCCAGGATGCGGCGGCGGCGCGCCTCCTGCCGTTCCGTCAGGGGCGGCGTGGCGGGTCTGTGGTCCGCTCTGCTCTCTGCGGTCATCGAGGTCCCGTTCCGTGCGGTGGGGAGCGTCAGTATGGCGGAGGACGGGCGCGGTGCGAACCCGCGCGGCCGTGGTGCGAATCACCTGTTCCGGCGCTCGCGCCCGAGCTACCTGCCGGTAGATTCTGTGGTTCCCGAACGATCGAGAACGATCAAGTCTGTAACTTGTTCTACATTAGCGCGAGCGGTTACGCTCCCGCGAAACGCACGCTCGAAGGGGGTCGCGCATGACCGCTGAGGCCGTAGAGGCAAGCCCCCGACAGGGCGTCACGGCATCCGGTGACGGTCCGTTGCGGATCGCTCTCCTCACGTACAAGGGCAACCCCTTCTGCGGCGGCCAGGGCGTCTACGTCCGCCACCTCTCCCGCGAACTGGTCCGCCTCGGCCACACCGTCGAGGTCATCGGCTCCCAGCCCTACCCCGTCCTCGACGAGGGCGAGGAACTGCGCGGACTCTCCCTCACCGAGATCGCCAGCCTCGACCTCTACCGCTCCCCGGACCCCTTCCGGACCCCGAAGCGCGAGGAGTACCGGGACTGGATCGACGCCCTGGAGGTCGCCACCATGTGGACCGGCGGCTTCCCCGAGCCGCTGACCTTCTCGCTGCGCGCCCGCCGGACCCTCGCCGCCCGCCGCGGCGACTTCGACGTCGTCCACGACAACCAGACCCTCGGTTACGGGCTCCTCGGCGGCCCCCGCGCGCTCGGCGCCCCGCTGGTCACCACGATCCACCACCCCATCACCGTCGACCGCCGGCTCGACCTCGACGCCGCCGCCGACTGGAAGCGCCGCGCCTCCGTCCGCCGCTGGTACGGCTTCACCCGCATGCAGAAGCGGGTCGCCCGCCGACTGCCCTCCGTCCTCACCGTCTCCGGCACCAGCCGCCGGGAGATCGTCGAGCACCTCGGCGTCCGCGAGGACCGCGTCCGCGTCGTCCACATCGGCGCCGACACCGACCTGTGGTCCCCCGACCCGTCCGTCGCCGAGGTCCCCGGCCGGATCGTCACCACCTCCAGCGCCGACGTCCCCCTCAAGGGCCTCGTCTTCCTGATCGAGGCGCTCGCCAAGCTCCGCACCGAGCACCCCGCCGCCCACCTCGTCGTCGTCGGCAAGCGCGCCGAGGACGGCCCCGTCGCCCAGGCCATCGAGCGGTACGGCCTCGCCGGCGCCGTCGAGTTCGTCAAGGGCGTCACCGACGCCGAACTCGTCGACCTCTACCGCTCCGCCCAGGTCGCCTGCGTCCCCTCCCTCTACGAGGGCTTCTCGCTGCCCGCCGCCGAGGGCATGGCCACCGGCACCCCGCTCGTCGCCACCACCGGCGGCGCCATCCCCGAGGTCGCCGGACCCGACGGCGAGACCTGCCTCGCGGTCCCCACCGGCGACGCCGGGGCCCTCGCCGCCGCCCTCGGCCGGATGTTCGGCGACCCCGGGCTGCGGGCCCGGCTCGGCGCGGCCGGCCGCGCCCGCGTCCTGGACCGCTTCACCTGGGCCCGCGCGGCCCAGGGCACCGCCGAGCTGTACCGGGAGGCCCTGGCCCGCCAGGGCGCGGCCCGGCGCTGACCCGCCCCCGCCTCCCGCACCACCCGTACCCCCCGCCACTCGGAAGGGCAGACCCCGTGCTGACCGTCGACTTCACCCGCTTCCCGCTCGCCCCCGGCGACCGCGTGCTCGACCTGGGCTGCGGTGCGGGCCGGCACGCCTTCGAGTGCTACCGGCGCGGCGCCCAGGTCGTCGCCCTCGACCAGAACGGCGAGGAGATCCGCGAGGTCGCCAAGTGGTTCGCCGCCATGAAGGAGGCCGGTGAGGCCCCGGCCGGCGCCACCGCCACCGCCATGGAGGGCGACGCCCTCAACCTGCCCTTCCCCGACGAGTCCTTCGACGTCGTCATCATCTCCGAGGTCATGGAGCACATCCCGGACGACAAGGGCGTCCTCGCCGAGATGGTCCGCGTCCTCAAGCCCGGCGGCCGCATCGCGATCACCGTCCCGCGCTACGGCCCCGAGAAGGTCTGCTGGGCCCTCTCCGACGCCTACCACGAGGTCGAGGGCGGCCACATCCGCATCTACAAGGCGGACGAACTCCTCGCCAGGATCCGCCAGGCCGGCCTGCGCCCGTACGGCACCCACCACGCGCACGCCCTGCACGCCCCCTACTGGTGGCTCAAGTGCGCCTTCGGCGTCGACAACGACAAGGCGCTCCCGGTCCGCGCCTACCACAAGCTCCTGGTCTGGGACATCATGAAGAAGCCCGCCCTGACCCGGATCACCGAGCAGCTGCTCAACCCGGTCGTCGGCAAGAGCTTCGTCGCCTACGCCACCAAGCCGCACCTGCCCCGCACCGGCCCGGCCGAGGCCGACGCCCAGTGACCTCGCCCGAGCGGATCGCCGAGCACCTCGTCCTCCCCGGCGTCCTCACCGCCGAACAGGCCGCCGAGACCGTCGCCGGCATCCTCGCCGTCCAGCGCGAGGACGGCGCCATCCCGTGGTTCCGGGGCCACCACCTCGACCCGTGGGACCACACCGAGGCCGCCATGGCCCTCGACACCGCGGGCGAGCACGACGCCGCCCGGCGGGCGTACGACTGGCTGGCCCGCCACCAGAACCCGGACGGCTCCTGGTACGCCGCCTACCGCGACGGCGACCCCGACGACGTCACCGACCGCGGCAAGGAGTCCAACTTCACCGCGTACGTCGCCGTCGGCGTCTGGCACCACTACCTCTCCACCGGCGACGACACCTTCCTCGACCGCATGTGGCCGGTGGTCCGCGCGGCCGTCGGATTCGTCCTCGGCCTCCAGCGGCCCGGCGGCCAGATCGGCTGGAAGCGCGAGCCCGACGGGACCCCCGTCACCGACGCGCTGCTCACCGGCTGCTCCTCGATCCACCAGGCCCTGCGCTGCGCCCTCGCCCTCGCCGAGGAGCGCGAGGAGCCGCAGCCCGACTGGGAGCTGGCGGCCGGTGCCCTCGGCCACGCCGTACGCGCCCACCCGGAGCGCTTCCTCGACAAGTCCCGCTACTCGATGGACTGGTACTACCCGGTGCTCGGCGGCGCGGTCACCGGACCGGAGGCGAAGGCCCGCATCGACGCCCGCTGGGACGACTTCGTCGTGCCCGGCCTCGGCGTCCGCTGCGTCCTGCCCAACCCCTGGGTCACCGGCGGCGAGAGCTGCGAACTCGCCCTCACCCTCTGGGTGATGGGAGAGTCCGACCGGGCCCTGGAGATCCTCACCTCCCTCGGCCACCTGCGGGCCGCGAACGGCAACTACTGGACGGGGTACGTCTTCGAGGGCGACCGGGCGGTCTGGCCGGAGGAGCAGACCACCTGGACCGCGGGCTCGCTGCTGCTCGCGGTGGCCGCGCTCGGCGGCGAGGAGGCGACCACCGCCGTCTTCGGCGGCGAGCGGCTGCCCCGCGGCCTGGAGCCCGACTGCTGCGGCTGACCGCCGCGAGACGCACGTGAACCCCCGGTGACCGGGCGCTTTAGGATGTGCGTGCCCACGACAGGCATGGGCACGCACAGCAAGGGGAAAAGGGCGCGATGGACGGTGCGGGGTCGGACAGAGACCTTGGCCTCGCGGGCGAGCTGCTCGCGCTGAAGAAGGCGTCGGGATCGAGCTTCGCCCAGCTCAGCGAGAAGACCCACTACGCCAAATCCTCCTGGGAGCGGTGGGTCAACGGCAAACAGTTCCCGCCCCGCGACGCCGTCGAGAGCCTCGCGAGGCTCTGCGGCACCGACCCGGGCCCGCTGCTCGCCCTCTGGGCCGAGGAGGACGCCCGCCGCACCCGCCAGACGGACCGCACCGGGACCGAACCGGCCGACGGGGCCGAAGTGGCCGACGGGACCGAAGTGGCCGAGGGGGCCGACGGGACCAGAGAGGCCGGTGGGGCAGGCAGGACCGGTGGGGCAGGCAGGACCGGTGGGGCAGGCAGGACCGGTGGGACCGGTGGGACCGGAGAGGCCGACAGGACCGGCGGGGCCGGCGAGGGGGACGGGACCACCGCCTCCCCGCTGCCGAGGCCGTCGCGCCGCGGCCTGTGGGCCGCCCTCGTCCTCGCCGTCCTCCTGGTGGCCGGCGCGGGCACGTACGCCGTCGCCTCCTTCACCGGCTCCGACGACGGCCCGCCGCCCGCCGCCCGGCCGCTGCCGAGCGTGAAGGTGGTGGGCCCGGCCGCCGGCTGCACCCTCGCCGCCTGCGAGGGCCGCGACCCCAAGAAGATGAACTGCGGCGCCGACGCGGTCACCGTCCGTACCGGGTCCATCCCCAAGGACCTCGTCATCGAGCTCCGCTACAGCCGCGCCTGCAAGGCCGCCTGGGGCCGGATCTCCTTCGCGGAGGTCGGCGCCACCGTCGTCGTCAACAACTCCGACGGCGCCGCCCAGGCCGACGTCGTCCACTACGACCGGGACGTCTACACACCCCTGGTCGCGGCCCCCGACGACGGCTCGGTCTTCGCCTGCGCCGCCCTGCCCGGGAAGAACGGCCAGGACACCGCGCCCACCTGCACCGGCCGCTTCATCCCGAGCCGGGAAGCGGCCCAGGCACCCTAGGCCCTGTCCGGCGGATCTTCGCGGGCCCGCGACGTCTGGCACGTCCTCTCGCCGCACGCCCNCTGGCACGTCCTCTCGCCGCACGCCCGGATCGCCCGAGTACGTCCAGTACGAGGGCGACCCGGGCGCACGCCGAGAGAACGCACCGGACGCCGCGGGCTGATCCGCGAAGATCCGCCGGACAGGGCCTAGGCCCTGTCCGGCGGGACCGGGGTCCGGTGCTCCCCTGTGGCACCGGGGCCCGGCCCCGTCCCGGGCGCGTGCGGCGGTGCCAGCGTCGCAGCCGCCGCCCCGGCCCGTCTTGGACGAAAGCGCACCGCCGGGTCAGCCGGTGATCCAGGCGGCGTCCGCCGTCCCCGCCGCCGCCAGGAACCGCCCCGGCGGCAGCCCCGTCAGGTCCTTGAACTCCCGGCTCAGGTGCGGCTGGTCGTAGAAGCCGCACACGGCGGCGGTCTCCGCCGCGCCCCGCCCCGCCGTCAGCTCCCCGACGGCCCGCCGCAGCCGCAGCACCCGGGCCAGCCGCTTGGGCGTGATCCCGATCTGCTCCCGGAACCGGTTCTCCAGGTGCCGGGTGCTCCACCCGGTCCGGTCCGCCAGCTCCCGTATCCGCAGGTGCCCCTGGGCCCGGTGGAGCAGCCGCCACGCCTCCATGACCACCGGCGCGACCGTGTGCGCGGGGTCCGCCGCCGCCGTCCAGGCCAGCAGCGCCTCGTCGAGCAGCGCGAAGCGCTCCGCCCAGCCGGGCGCCTCGGCCAGCCGCTCGCCCAGCACCCGGCACCGGCCGCCCAGCACGTCCTCCGGGTCGGTCAGGACGTCGCCGAGGTCCGCGAGGGAGCCCCCGCCGAGGAGCCGGTACGCCGCCCACGGGGCGAGCGCCAGCTCCACCCCGTGCAGCCGCCCGCCGTGCCCCAGCACCCGGGCGCGGCTGTGCAGCCCCGACACGACGGAGGTGTGCCGCGCGGCGCCGGGCCCCGGCCCGCCCACCCGCAGCTCGCCGCCGAAGCCGATCAGGAGGGAGACCCGCCCGCTGGGCACGACGAGCCGCTCCTGCGGCACGCCCGCCCGCGCGCGAAAGCCGCGGTACGGCCGGACGGCGCCGCGCAGCCGGGCGTCCGGCTCGCCGATGAACCACTCGCACCGACCGCCCCCCGAGCACACCCGGTGTCTGACCATCGCTCTCCCCGCCCCCGCTCCTCGCCCGGAGCCGTCCCGGCTCCCCGGCACCACTGTCCGACCCGGCCCCGGGCCGGTGCCAGAGGTGCCGTCGTCCCAGGGACGCGGAGGGACGTCCCACGGTTCTGACCTGCGAAGACGCCGATGCGGCCGGGGGAAGGAGGGATGCCGGGGCGGGCCTCGGGGCCGCACCCGTACGGGCCGTCCGGCTGGCGGGGCCCGGGGCCCGGGGCGAGGCTGGCGGGACCACTCCCAGGAAGGTCCCGCTGTGTCCAGAACCCTCCGTCGCGGCGCCGCCGCGCTGCTGCTCTCCGGCAGCCTGCTCCTCACCACCGCGGCGTGCGGCGCCGACAGCACGCAGAGCCTGACCACCGGTTCCGCGGCGGCCGTGACCGCCGCCGCGCCGTCCCCGTCCGCGTCGGCGTCCGCCGAGCGCCAGAAGCTGGCGAAGACCCGCTTCGTGGCGAACGCGGGCCTGGCGGCGGGGGCCGCGTACCAGTGGATCGTGAAGCCGTACAGGGCGGGCACGTTCAAGAAGGGCGCGGACGGCCGGACCTTCGCCCTGGTGAAGGCGGGCCTGGCGGGTGCCTTCACCTACAACCGGCTGAAGGCGGCGGTGGAGAACGCCAAGGGCGACCCGCTGCTGTCGAAGGCGGTGGCGCCGCTCTCCTCCGGCATCGACTCCCTGAAGGAGCTGGGCACCAAGCTCCGCAAGGGCGAGGTCGGTGACGCGGAGGTCAAGGGCCTGGAGGGCGTCATCAACGACCTCAAGGACGCGGGCAAGAGCGCCGGCGCCGAGGTGAAGGACAAGGTCCCCTCGGCCTCCCAGCTCAGCGGCGGCTGACCGGCCGGACCCCGGCCGTCAGGAGTTCAGCTCGGCCAGGACGCGCAGCGTCTCCGGGTCCGGTGCCGTGACCAGCAGGTCCGTCACCGGGCCCGTCCGCCACCGGTCGAGCCGCTCCGCGATCCGCGCGCGCGGGCCGACGAGGGAGATCTCGTCGGCGAAGGCGTCGGGGACGGCGAGGACGGCCTCCTCGCGGCGGCCCTCCGCGAAGAGCTCCTGGACGCGCCGGGCCTCGGCGCCGTATCCCATGCGGGCCATCAGGTCGGCGTGGAAGTTGCGGGTGGCGTGGCCCATGCCGCCGATGTAGAAGCCGAGCATGGCCTTGACCGGCAGCAGCCCCTCGGCCACGTCGTCGCAGACGCGGGCGCGGACCAGCGGGGCGACGAGGAAGCCGGCGGGCAGCCGCTCCGGGAGGGCGTAGACCTCGCGCCAGCGCTCGGGCGACCAGTAGAGAGGAAGCCAGCCGTCGGCGATCTCCAGGGTCTGCGCGATGTTCTTCGGCCCCTCGGCGCCGAGCAGGACCGGCAGGTCGGCGCGGAGCGGGTGGGTGATCGGCTTCAGGGGCCGGCCGAGGCCGGTGCCGTCCTCGCCCGCGTACGGCAGGCGGTGGTGGCGGCCGGCGAGGGTGACGGGGGCCTCGCGGCGCAGCACCTGCCGGACGACGTCCACGTACTCGCGGGTGGCGGTGAGCGGGGAGCGGGGGAAGGGGCGGCCGTACCAGCCCTCGACGACCTGCGGCCCGGAGAGCCCGAGGCCCAGGCGGAGCCGGCCGCCCGACAGGTGGTCCAGGGTGAGGGCGTGCATCGCGGTCGCGGTCGGGGTGCGGGCCGCCATCTGCGCGACGGCGGTGCCGAGGCCGATGCGGGAGGTGTGGGCGGCGATCCAGGTGAGGGCGGTGAAGGCGTCGGAGCCCCACGCCTCGGCCGTCCACACGGAGCCGTAGCCGAGCCGTTCGGCCTCGCGGGCGAGTTCCAGGTGGGCGGGGGAGGGGCCGCGGCCCCAGTAGCCGAGCGCGAGTCCCAGGCGCATGGTCCGGACCCCTTTCTGACGGTGTGTCAGTTCGGTTTCCGGGACTGTACGGCAGCGGCCCCCCGACCGGAAGGCTTCCGGTCGGGGGGCCGCCGTGCGCGGGGCCGCGGGATCAGCCGCGCTGGATGCCCGTGGAGTCCTGGAGGACGCCGCGGCGCCCGTCCTGCGTCTGCGCCACCAGCGCCTGGCCGCGCTGCTCGACGGCCAGGTACCAGGTGCCGGGGGCCAGTTCGGCGATCTGCGCGCCGGGGTTGTCCTCCGCGTACAGCGGGCGCGCGGCCGGGACCGCGAACCAGAACGGGGCGAAGTCGGCCGCCGGGGCCGCCTGCGCCGCCGACGGCTGCGGGGCCGGCTGCTGGCCGAAGCCCTGGCCGCCCTGCGAGGCGTCCTGCTGCGGGCCCGGGTAGGGCTGCGGGGCGCCCGCGCCCGGGTAGCCGTAGCCGCCGGGGACGCCGGGCTGGCCGGGCTGCGCGCCGTACGGCTGCGGGGCCGCCGGCTGGGGAGCGCTGAGGAGCGGGGCCTGGAGGGCCGGGACCATCGGACCGGCCACCGCGGCGG
The DNA here is from genome assembly GCF_014650175.1 of Streptomyces termitum. Classification (GTDB taxonomy): domain Bacteria; phylum Actinomycetota; class Actinomycetes; order Streptomycetales; family Streptomycetaceae; genus Streptomyces; species Streptomyces termitum. The sequence goes on along the minus strand of NZ_BMUL01000002.1, from coordinate 1,606 downwards.
CGGCCAGCACCAGCGCGGCGATCACACCGAGGATCAGGCCCGCGCCGGGGCTGAAGGCCTCGAAGACCGCCATGAGCAGGGTCCACGCCGAGGCGATCGCGAAGGAGGCGCCGACCTGGCCGAGCTCCAGGCCCACGACCTTGCGGGGCTGCGGCTGGCTGCGGGCGAAGACGACGAGCGCGGCCCCCGCGATGCCCAGGAGGAAGGAACCCCAGCCGACCGGGGAGTCCTCCCACGCGAACGTGGAGCAACCGCCGCCGTCGCAGCTGTAGAGGTTCAGGAACGAGGCGATGAACAGCACCACCGCAGCGCCGATCAGCACGCCATCGCCTCGGGTGAGGGAGCGGATATTCACGTGAGAAGTCCTTCGTCGGGTCGTCGTCGTGTCGGGCAGGCGCCGGTTCTCGGCACGGGGGCGGCCCCATCGTACGGAGCGAATCTATCGCTCGCGGGTTCTACCCCTGGAGGTAGGTCACGATGCCGTCGGCGATGCCCTGGGCCGCCTTCTGCCGCCACGGTCCGGACGTCAGCAGTGCGGCGTCCTTCGGATCACGCATATTGCCGCATTCGACGAAGACCTTGGGCACGGTCGAGAGATTCAGTCCGCCGAGATCCGAGCGGACGTCCAACCCCGTACCCCCGCCGAGGTAGTTGGCGGGCGAGGTGCCGGTCGCCCGGCGGAAGGCGGTGACGATCCGCTCGCCGAGGGTACGCGACGGGGCGACGATCGGGGAGGTGTCGGCCGCCCCCTCCTTCACCTTCGCGGGGACGATCACGTGGAAGCCGCGGTTCCCCACCGCGGAGCCGTCCGCGTGCACGGAGACGACGGCGTCGGCCGCCGCCCTGTTCCCGATCCGGGCCCGCTCGTCGACGCAGGGGCCGTACGGCCGGTCCGCGTCGTGCGTCAGGACGACCTTCGCGCCCCGGGCCTCCAGCAGGTCCCGCAGCCGGTGCGAGACGTCGAGCGTGTACGCGGCCTCCGTGTACGCGGGCCGCCCGCCGGTCGCGTCGGTGGAGGTGCCGGTGGTGTCGCACTCCTTGCGGTGGGTGCCGACGTCCACCGGGCGCGCGATCTCCCGGCCGTGCCCGAAGTTCCCGGGGTTGTGCCCGGGGTCGACGACGACGGTGCGGCCCGCGAGCGGCTTCGCGGCGGTGGCGGTGGCGGCGGCCGGGGAGGCGGACGCGGGCGCGGGCGCCGGGGAGGACGCGGTGGTGGAGGTGGCCGCGGACGGCCCCGGGGAGCCCTGCGCGGCTCCGGAGCCCGCCCCGCAGCCCGCGAGCACGGCGGAGCAGACGAGGACGGCGGCGGTGGTCAGGACACGGGGCGCGGGAATCCGGTGGTCGTTCGGCACCCCGCGACTCTAGGGCCTGTCCGGCGGATCTTCGTGGATCAGCCCGCGGCGTCCGGTGCGTGCTCTCGGCGTGCGCCCGGGTCGCCCTCGTACTGGACGTACTCGGGCGGTCCGGGCGTGCGGCGAGAGGGCGTGCCGGGCGTCGCGGGCCCGCGAAGATCCGCCGGACAGGCCCTAGGTTCTGTCGTCAAATGTCACGCCCACATCAGGAGTGATGCGAGAGTGACGGCTGCTTCGTAGGACTGGGCGGTCTT
>NZ_BMUL01000001.1 GCF_014650175.1 Streptomyces termitum | reverse complement strand
CCGCCTTCACCACCGACCCCTTCCGCATCCACACCCGCTGGATCGAGACCGAGTTCACCAACGACATCAAACCCTTCGCCCCCACCACCCCCGGCGGTGACGAGGGCGAGGACGAGACCGGACGCGAGACCATCGTCGTCGAGGTCGGCGGCAAACGCCTCGAAGTCTCCCTGCCCTCCTCCCTCGGCATGAGCCTGGCCCGCACCGGGCTCGCCGCCGGCGCCAAGCCCAAACGCCGCGCCGCGAAGAAGTCCGGGCCCACCGCCTCCGGCGACACCCTCGCCTCCCCCATGCAGGGCACCATCGTCAAGGTCGCCGTCGAAGACGGCCAGGAAGTCCAGGAAGGCGACCTCATCGTCGTCCTCGAAGCCATGAAGATGGAACAGCCCCTCAACGCCCACAAAACCGGCACCATCACCGGCCTCACCGCCGAAGTCGGCGCCTCCCTCACCTCCGGCGCCACCATCTGCGACATCAAGTAGCACCGGCACCACGACGCCGAGGGCCCCGGGCAGCGACACCGCCCGGGGCCCTCGGCGTGCGCGGGCGAAGCGGGCGTGCGGGCGGGGGCTCGATCAGCGGCGCGGGTTCCGGGCGGGCGGGTTCAGCGCCGTCCCGGCGGGGGCGGCGGACCCGGGCGCGCGGCCCCGGCGGGATAACGGGCCGGAGGCGTACGGCGCGGCGGCGGGGCGCGGCTGCGGGGGCACGGTCAGCGGCGGCGCATGTCGGCGACGCGGGCGGTGCGCTCCAGGGGCTCGGCACCCATGCCGGGGCCGGGGCGGAACTGTCCGGCGGGCGGTCGGCCGCCGCGCTGGACGGGCAGGGGCAGGTCGCGGCGGCCCCGGGCGCCGGGGGGGAGCTGCTCGGTGCCGTGGCCGTGGCCGTGGCCCGGACCGCTCTGGCCGGTGCCCGCCACGGCGATCTGCACGCCCTGGTCGGCGAGGGCCTGGAGCTCGGTGGCGGCCCGGTCGTCGTGGGCGGGCGGCTCGTCGGTGACCAGGCGGGTGATCACGTCCGTCGGCACCGTCTGGAACATGGTGTCGGTGCCGAGCTTGGTGTGGTCGGCGAGGACGACGACCTCGGCCGCCGCCTGCACCAGCGCCCGGTCCACGCTCGCGGAGAGCATGTTGGAGGTGGAGAGGCCGCGCTCGGCGGTCAGACCGCTCCCGGAGAGGAAGGCGCGGGAGACCCGCAGGCCCTGGAGCGACTGCTCGGCCCCGCTGCCCACCAGGGCGTAGTTGGAGCCGCGCAGGGTGCCGCCGGTCATGACGACCTCCACGCGGTTGGCGTGGGCGAGGGCCTGGGCGACGAGCAGCGAGTTGGTCACCACGGTGAGGCCGGGCACCCGGGCGAGCCTTCGGGCCAGCTCCTGGGTGGTGGTCCCGGCGCCGACGACGATGGCCTCGCCCTCTTCGACCAGGCTCGCGGCGACGTCCGCGATGGCCGTCTTCTCCGCGGTCGCGAGATGGGATTTCTGCGGGAAGCCGGATTCTCGCGTGAATCCACCCGGCAACACCGCACCGCCGTGCCGGCGGTCGAGGAGTCCTTCTGCCTCCAGTGCCCGTACGTCGCGGCGTACGGTCACTTCGGAGGTCTGGACGACACGGGCGAGCTCGCGGAGCGACACGGCCCCATTGGCTCGCACCATTTCGAGGATCAATTGGCGACGTTCAGCAGCGAACACGAAACTGACAGTAACGTGACCCGCTGCCAGTTTTCAGCGGTATGCGCCGAATTGCAGAAGATGCACACGGGCGGGGTCCCCAAGTGGTATGGAGGACCCCGTCATTGATCGTTCTATGCCCCGGCTTGCCGGGGGTTGTCCGAGTCGGCGAACCGTTTCCCCAGTTGAGAACGGCGGCGCCTGGCGTGCTTACGCCTCGTCGGCCGTCTTCCGGGTGTGCAACTGCCGTGCCACTTCCGCGATCGAACCCGAAAGGGAGGGGTACACGGTGAAAGCATTTGCGATCTGTTCGACGGTCAGATTGTTGTCGACCGCGATCGAGATGGGGTGGATCAGCTCGCTCGCCCGGGGGGCGACGACACAGCCGCCGACCACGATGCCGGTGCCCGGACGGCAGAAGATCTTCACGAAGCCGTCCCGGATGCCCTGCATCTTGGCGCGCGGGTTGCGCAGCAGCGGCAGCTTGACGACCTTGGCGTCGATCTTGCCCGCGTCCACGTCGGCCTGGGTGTAGCCGACGGTGGCGATCTCGGGGTCGGTGAAGACGTTCGAGGAGACCGTCTTCAGGTTCAGCGGGGCCACCGCGTCGCCGAGGAAGTGGTACATCGCGATCCGGCCCTGCATGGCGGCGACCGAGGCGAGCGCGAAGACGCCCGTCACGTCACCGGCCGCGTAGACGCCCGGGGCGGAGGTGCGGGAGACCCGGTCGGTCCAGATGTGGCCGGAGTCCTTCACCCGGACACCGGCCTCCTCCAGGCCCATCCCGGCGGAGTTCGGGATGGCGCCGACCGCCATCAGGCAGTGGGTGCCGGAGATGACCCGGCCGTCGGAGAGGGTCACCTCGACCCGGTCGCCGACCCGCTTGGCGGACTCGGCGCGCGAGCGGGCCATGACGTTCATGCCCCGGCGCCGGAAGACGTCCTCCAGGACGGCGGCGGCGTCCGGGTCCTCGCCGGGCAGCACCCGGTCGCGGGAGGAGACGAGGGTGACCCGGGAGCCGAGCGCCTGGTAGGCACCGGCGAACTCGGCGCCGGTGACGCCGGAGCCGACCACGATGAGCTCCTCCGGGAGCTCCTTGAGGTCGTAGACCTGGGTCCAGTTCAGGATGCGCTCGCCGTCGGGCTGCGCGTCGGGCAGCTCGCGCGGGTGGCCGCCGGTGGCGATCAGCACCGCGTCCGCCGTCAGCGTCTCCTCGGAGCCGTCGGCGGCCGTCACGATCACCTGGCGGGAGCCGTCCACGGCCTGGCGGCCGGAGAGCCGGCCCCGGCCGCGCAGCACCCGGGCGCCCGCCCGGGTGACCGAGGCGGTGATGTCGTGCGACTGGGCCAGCGCGAGGCGCTTCACCCGCCGGTTGACCTTGCCGAGGTCCACGCCGACCACGCGGGCGGCCTGCTCGATGTGCGGGGTGTCGTCCGCGACGATGATGCCCAGCTCCTCGTAGGAGGAGTCGAAGGTGGTCATCACCTCGGCGGTGGCGATCAGGGTCTTGGAGGGGACGCAGTCGGTCAGGACGGACGCGCCGCCGAGGCCGTCGCAGTCCACGACGGTCACCTCCGCGCCGAGTTGGGCGCCCACCAGGGCCGCCTCGTATCCGCCGGGTCCGCCGCCGATGATCACGATCCGGGTCACTGGGATCTACGCCTCGCGCTCTCGTTCTGCCGGGGGGTCGCCCCGCTGGGCTGCAGTGCGTACGCCATTGTCCCGCACGCTTCAAGTGCGTACCCCATTCTCCCGCACGGCGCCGGGTCCCTCTCCCCGGGGCCCCGGAAGCCGCCCGGGCGGCCGTGCGGGAGCCCCCGGACGGCCCCCACCTCGGTGTTCACCGGACACCCCGGTCACTCCCGTACCCTCGGTCCCATGTCGCTCTACGCCGCCTACGCCGGCAACCTCGACGCGCGGCTGATGAGCCGCCGCGCCCCCCACTCCCCGCTGCGCGGCACCGGCTGGCTGAACGGCTGGCGGCTCACCTTCGGCGGGGAGCAGATGGGGTGGGAGGGGGCGCTCGCCACCCTCGTGGAGGCCCCCGGCCAGCAGGTCTTCGTGGCGCTGTACGACATCGCCCCCATGGACGAGGAGTCCATGGACCGGTGGGAGGGCGTCGGGCTCGACATCTACCGCCGGACGCGGATCCGGGTGCACACCCTGGACGGCGACGAGCCCGCCTGGGCGTACGTGCTCGACGCCTACGAGGGCGGGCTGCCGTCCGCGCGCTACCTCGGCGAGGTCGCCGACGCCGCCGAGTCCGCGGGCGCCCCCCACGACTACGTGATGGAACTGCGCAAGCGCCCCTGCTGACGGGCGGCCCCGGTCCGGGGTCCGGGCGGTCCCGCCGAGCCGGGCGTGGCGGCGGTCTCGTCCGAAACGACAAGACAACGATCGCATGTCCGTCCGCACTGTCATCTACGCGCGTAGGAATTCTCCCGCTAGGCTTCTTCGCGAAGGAAATCGTCCGGGGCGCCCCTCGGACCCCCCTCCCCGAGGCGAAGAGAGCCAGTGAACGCCACCACCACCCCGTACGAGGCCGCCGAGGCCGCCGCCGCGCGCCTGCGCGAGCTGACCGGAGCCGAGAAGCACGACGTCGCCCTGGTCATGGGCTCCGGCTGGGCCCCGGCCGTCGACGCCCTCGGCACGCCCGAGGCCGAGTTCCCCGTCACCGAGCTGCCCGGCTTCCCGCCGCCGGCCGTCGAGGGCCACGGCGGCAAGATCCGCTCGTACAAGATCGGCGAGAAGCGCGTCCTGGTCTTCCTCGGCCGCACCCACTTCTACGAGGGCCGGGGCGTCGCCTCCGTCGCCCACGGCGTCCGCACCGCCGTCGCCGCCGGCGTCGGGACGGTCGTCCTGACCAACGGCTGCGGCGGTCTGCGCGAGGGCATGCGCCCCGGCCAGCCGGTCCTGATCAGCGACCACCTCAACCTGACGGCCGCCTCCCCGATCGTCGGCGCGAACTTCGTGGACCTCACCGACCTGTACGCGCCGGAGCTGCGCGCGCTGTGCCGGGAGATCGACCCGACGCTGGAGGAGGGCGTCTACGTCCAGTTCCCCGGCCCGCACTACGAGACCCCGGCCGAGATCAACATGGTCCGCGTCATGGGCGGCGACCTCGTCGGCATGTCCACCGTCCTGGAGGCCATCGCCGCCCGCGAGGCCGGTGCGAAGGTCCTCGGCATCTCCCTCGTCACCAACCTCGCGGCCGGTCTCTCCGGCGAGCCGCTGAACCACGAGGAGGTGCTCCAGGCGGGGCGCGACTCGGCGGCCCGGATGGGTGAGCTGCTCACCCGGGTGCTCGACCGGATCTGACGGACCGCCGGTGCCGGCGCGCGGAGCGGGTAGAGGCTCCGTGCGGCGGCCCGCGCCGCCTTCCTCCCCCTTCCTCCCGAAAGGCACACCGTGACGCAGGACGACCTCCTCCCCCGGGCCCTGGCGTGGCTCGCCGAGGACCCCGACGGCGAGACCCGCGACGAACTCGCCGCGCTGATCGAGAGCGGCGACCGGGAGGAGCTGGCCGCGCGCTTCGCCGGCACGCTCCAGTTCGGCACCGCCGGGCTGCGGGGCGAGCTGGGCGCCGGGCCGATGCGGATGAACCGGGCCGTCGTGATCCGGGCCGCCGCCGGGCTCGCCGCGTACCTGAAGGGGAAGGGGCAGACCGGTGGTCTGGTCGTCGTCGGGTACGACGCCCGGTACAGGTCGGCCGACTTCGCGCGGGACACCGCCGCGGTGATGACGGGGGCCGGGCTGCGCGCCGCGCTGCTGCCGCGCCCGCTGCCGACACCGGTCCTCGCGTACGCCATAAGGCACCTGGGGGCCGTCGCGGGCGTCGAGGTGACCGCGAGCCACAACCCGCCGCGCGACAACGGCTACAAGGTGTACCTGGGCGACGGGTCGCAGATCGTGCCGCCGGCCGACGCGGAGATCGCCGCCGAGATCGCCGCCGTCCGGACGCCGGCGGACGTGCCCCGGCCCGAGAGCGGCTGGGAGACGCTGGGCGAGGAGGTCCTGGAGGCGTACCTGGCCCGGACCGACGCCGTCCTCACGCCGGGCTCGCCGCGCACCGCGCGGACCGTCTACACGGCGATGCACGGGGTCGGCAAGGACGTCCTGACGGCGGCCTTCGCCCGGCACGGCTTCCCGCCGCCGGCGCTGGTCGCCGCGCAGGCCGAACCCGACCCGGCCTTCCCGACGGTCGCCTTCCCGAACCCGGAGGAGCCGGGCGCGATGGACCTGGCCTTCGAGGCCGCCCGCGCCGTCGACCCCGATCTGGTCATCGCCAACGACCCGGACGCCGACCGCTGCGCGGTGGCCGTGCCGGACGCCTCGGCGGACGGCGGCTGGCGGATGCTGCGCGGCGACGAGGTCGGTGCGCTGCTCGCCGCGCACCTGGTGCGCAAGGGCGCGCGGGGCGTCTTCGCCGAGTCGATCGTGTCGTCCTCGCTGCTGGGCCGGATCGCGGAGGCGGCCGGGGTCGGGTACGAGGAGACGCTGACCGGCTTCAAGTGGATCGCCCGGGTCGAGGGGCTGCGGTACGGCTACGAGGAGGCGCTCGGCTACTGCGTGGACCCGGAGGGCGTCCGCGACAAGGACGGCATCACGGCGGCGCTGCTCGTCACCGAGCTGGCCTCGGAGCTGAAGGAGCGGGGCCGGACGCTGACCGACCTGCTGGACGACCTGGCGGTGGAGCACGGGCTGCACGCCACGGACCAGCTGTCGGTGCGGGTGGAGGACCTGGGTGTCATCGCGGCGGCGATGGCCGCGCTGCGCGAGAAGCCCCCGGTGCGGCTCGCGGGCCTGTCCGTGGTCTCGGCGGAGGACCTGACCGAGGGTTCGGCGGCGCTGCCGCCGACGGACGGGCTGCGCTACCACCTGGACGGGGAGTACCGGGCGCGGGTGATCGTGCGGCCGTCGGGCACCGAGCCGAAGCTCAAGTGCTACCTGGAGGTCGTGGTGCCGGTGGCCGGGGCGAGCGGTCTGGCGGCGGCCCGGGAGACCGGTGCCGAGGTGCTGGGCGCGCTGAAGAAGGACCTGGCGGCGGCCGCCGGGCTCTGACCGCGCGACGCGTGGAGCGGGCGGGGCCGGTACGGGAGTTCCCGTACCGGCCCCGCTTCTGCTTCTCCACGTCCCTTATCCGAAGCGGCCGTTGACGTAGTCGGCGGTGCGGGGGTCGCTCGGGGAGCCGAACATCCGCTCCGTCGGGCCGTGTTCGACGATGACGCCGGGGGTGCCCTGCTCGGCGAGGAAGAAGGCGCAGGAGTCGGAGACCCGGGCGGCCTGCTGCATGTTGTGGGTGACGATCACGATGGTGACCTCGGAGCGGAGTTCGGCGATGGTCTCCTCGACGCGCCGGGTGGAGGTCGGGTCGAGGGCCGAGCAGGGCTCGTCCATGAGCAGGACGCGGGGGCGGACGGCGAGGGCGCGGGCGATGCACAGGCGCTGCTGCTGGCCGCCGGAGAGCGCGCCGCCGGGCTGCCGGAGCCGGTCCCTGACCTCGTTCCACAGCCCGGCGCGGGTGAGGCACTCCTCGACCAGGGCGTCCTTCTCGTCGCGTCCGGCGCGGACCCCGCCGAGCCTGAGTCCGGCGAGGACGTTCTCGTACAGGGACATCGCGGGGAACGGGTTGGGCTTCTGGAAGACCATGCCGATCTCGCGGCGGGCGTGGGTGATGCGGCGGCCCCGGTCGTAGATGTCGGCGCCGTCGAGGAGGACGCGGCCCGCGAGGGAGGCGGAGCCGACGAGTTCGTGCATCCGGTTGAGGATGCGCAGGAAGGTGGACTTGCCGCAGCCGGAGGGGCCGATGAGGGCGGTGACCTCGCGGGCGGGCATGGCGAGGGAGACCCGGTCGAGGACCTTGCGGTCGCCGAACCAGGCGGAGACGGCCTCGGCGTCGAGGGCGCCGGCGCGGGTGGCCGGCCGCTTCCCGGCGGGGACGGGCGGCAGGGTGACGGTGTCGGCGAGGTCGGTCACGGGTGCATCAGCTCCGGGTTTCTCACAGGAGGTTGGGCAGGAGACGGGTCAGTTCGCCGGAGACGAGGACGCCGAGGGCGAGGAGGACGGGGGTGGCGGCGATCCAGGTCTGGCGGGGGCCCCAGCGGCGGCGGGCGGCGACGGTGAGGAGGGCGGCGGCCAGCAGGCCCTGGGCGCCGAGGAAGACCGTCGGCCAGGCGGCCTGGTCGCCCCGGAGCGGTTTCTCGGCGTCGGCGAGCCAGCCGGGGCGCAGCGGCCGGGGCGGGCTGGGCCACACCTCGGAGACGAGTTTCGCGTCGACGAAGAGGGCGTTCTCGGGGGTGTACGCGCCGCCGCTCGCGGTCACCAGGGTGAGGCGGCCCTCGCCGGCCCGGGGCGGGGCGGGGACGGGGTCGCCGGGGCGGCGGACGCCGAGCACCTCGTAGACGGCCTCGCCCTGGCCGGTGGTCAGCTCGACGCGGGCGCCGGACGGCAGCCGGTGCACGTCGTTGAAGGGACTGCCGTATCCCCACTGGCGGCCCATCAGGACGGCCTGTCCGGCCTGGCCGGGCAGCGGGGTGTCGCGGCGGTGGCCGGGCCCGGACATGAGGATCCCGGAGGTGGTGCCCTCGGCGACGACCTCGCGCAGGCCGAGGACGGGGACGCGGAGCAGGGCGACGGGGTCGCCGGGGGTGACCGGCCTGCCGTCGTAGGTGGTCTGGCCCACCGGGGCGGTGCCGAGGGCGAGCCGCTCGCGCAGGGTGTCGTAGGCGGTGGCCTGGTCGCGGGCGTGCTGGAGGTGGCCGACGACGGTGAGGTTGGCGGCGAAGCCGAGGAGCAGCGCGGCGAGGACGCACAGCGCCGCCCCGGCCAGGGCGGCGCCGGGACGGGCGGTGGGGGGCGGTGCGGTGGTCACGGCCGGGCGCCCGCCCGGCGGCGGCGGACCTGGAGGACGGCGGCGGCGCCGGTCAGGCAGAGGGCGAGGGCGCCGAGCGCGGCGGAGGCCGCGGTGGCGGTGCCGGTGGCGGCGAGGGTGCCGCCGGAGCCGCCGGCCGTACCGCCGCCGGTGCCGTCGGAACCGCCGGAGCTTCCGGTGGCGCCGGTGGTGTCCGAGGCGGTGTCCGAAGGAGTGCCGGAGGGCGTCCCGGAGGGGGTGTCGGTCGGGGTCTCGGAGGGCGTGCCGTCGGTGGGGGTGCCGTCGGTGGGGGTGTCCGTGGGCGGCTCGGTCGGGGTGCCCGACGGGGTGCCGGAGGGCGTGCCCGAGGGAGTCCCGGAGGGGGTGGTGCCGGAGGGGCTCGGGGAGGCCGGCGGGACGGCGTAGAACATGGCGGCGACCTGGGACGGCGTGTGGGCCGCCGGGTCGGCGGGGGTGTACTGGGCGAGGACGGAGAAGGAGGAGTTGACCTCCGCGCTCATGGTGGCGGTGACCTCCGCCGCGCCGCCGGCCACGTCCTCGCTGCCGAGCTCGACCAGTTCCTCGCCGATCAGGCCGAAGAAGGCGACCGTGCCGGTGGCGGTGGCGGGCTGGACCCGGGCCCGGACGGTGAAGGGCTCGCCGGCCGGGCGGCCCGCGCCGTCGTCCTCGACGACCAGGTTGGTGGCGCGCTGGTCGACGGCGGTCCAGTTCTCTCCGGCGACCTCGATCACGCGGGAGAAGTACGTGGTGCCCTCGCCCGCGGCGGTGGCGCAGAACAGCCGCAGTTCGTAGCGGCCGTCGAGGGGGCCGGCCGGGACGAGTTCGCGCAGCCGGTCCAGGAGCGGGGCCTGGCCCGCGCCGGGGGCGGCGGGCGCGCCGGTGATCGGGGCGGTGCCGGGCGGGGCGGCGGGCACCACGTCGGCGATCGGGGCGGCGGGGACGGTCCAGTCGGCGCCGGCCAGCGCGAGGACGCCCTTGGTGAACGGCTGGGCGGGGTCGGCGGGGGCGGGGCAGGCGTCGCCCGCGGTGACGGCGGCCGGGCCCGCGGCGAGGGTGCCAGTGGCGGGGGTGAGGGTGAGGTCGCCGCGCCGGTCGGCGGCGGAGGCGGGCGTGGAGAGGGCGAGGACGGCCGCCAGGACGCCGCAGAGGAGGGCGAGGGCCGTGAGCAGGGCCACGGGTGTCCGGTGTGGTGCGAGGGACTTCATGAGGTGGTGTTCCTCCGGGGCGGGTGGTGGCGGTGGGAGGCGGGACGGGGACGCCGCGGGGCCGGGCACCGCGGGGGTGCCCGGCCGTCACGCGGTCAGGGGAGTGCCGGTCAGCGCTCGCCCTTGAGGAGGGTGGCGCCGCAGTTGGTGCCGAGGGTGCCGAAGCCGTAGGCGGTGATCGTCGTGGCGGCGGCGCAGACCTTCGAGGAGGAGCCGACGAAGGTGGAGGCGATCGTGGCGTTCGTCAGCTTCGCGGTCGGGACCACGTTGTAGACGTCGCGGGTGAAGGGGAAGGACAGGTTGAGCGTCTTGTCGGCGTTGCGCGGGGCGACGGTGCCGACGGAGCCGAGGACGGCCGCGCCGCGGCGGTCGGTGACGACGGCCTTCTCCTGCGCCGTGTACTGGGCGACGGAGTAGGGGGCGATGTCGCCGGCGGTGTCGAGGGCGGTGCCGTCGTTCTCCTGGACGCCCTGCTGGACGCAGGCGCCGGGGGTGGCGACGTTGATGGCGGAGAGGAAGAACTGGCGGGTGCCGGAGTTGGCCTGCGGCAGGATCGGGGTGAGCGCCACGCCGTTGAGCGTGGTCAGGTTGCACTCGTAGATGTCCTTCAGCTGCGCGGCCGTCAGGTCGGCCGGCAGGGCGCTGTCGGAGCGCTTGACCCAGCTCACGGCGTCCTTGGCGAAGGGGATCCAGGTGAGGTCCGTGGTGCTGGTGTCGGCCGGGCCGCGCGAGGAGCGGGCGAAGTCGAGGCAGCCGGAGTTGGTGTCCACGGCGTTGCGGAGCGCGTCGATGCCGGCCGAGGAGCCGTTGGGGCGGTTGATGACGCAGCCGGTCGCCTTGGTCTTGACGGTGGCGGTGCCGGTGGCGTCCCAGGAGGCGATGACCTTCTGGTTCAGGGCGTTGACGACGACGTTGCCGAGGCCGTTGAGGACGTCCTGGGTCGTGTCGGAGCCGGCACCCGCGAGGGTGCGGTACTGGGTGACGGGGTTCGGGTCGGCCTGGGCCGCCGGGGCGAGGGCGGCGCCGAGGGCGAGGACGGCCACACCGAGGGCGGCACCGGCACGAGCGCGGGACTTGACGTTCACTTCTGATCTCCTCCGCGAAAACGGATTTCATGGAATGGAAGTGCGGGAATGTCCGGGCGGATCCGTATTCTTTTTCCACCGACCCGTCGGCCGGCCGGGACCAAGAATTCCGCAGGGACGGGCCGAGAAACCACCACGTTCAGCCGCTTTTCAGGTTACGAATTCCTGTCCTAGGTGAATCCGAGGGGGTCGGGCGGCGGCCCGCCCTTCCCAGGACGGCCGGTCCGGCGAGTCCGGCGGCGCCGCCTGCGACGAGGACCCCGAGGAGGACCCAGCGGATCGTGCCGAGGGCCTGGGAGGGGGTGCTGCCGGTGCCGGCGGCGAGCTGCGGGCCGCCGGTGCCGGGCGCGCCGCCGGGGCCGGCGGCGCCCGTGGTCCCGGCGGCGGCGCCCGTGCCGCCGCCCGGGGAGCCGCCGCCGGCCGCTCCGGCGGTGCCTCCCGTGGTGCCGGTGGCGGTGGTGCCCGGGTCCCCACCGCCGGTGGTGCCGGTGGCGCCGCCGGAGTCCGTACCGCCGCTGGTGGTGCCGGTGGCGGGCGGGCGGGCGGCGGGCGGGGCTCCGCGTTCCAGCCGGTCGGCCGCGGCCAGTGCCCGCAGCCTGAGGGGGGCGGGGAGCGGGGCGTAGCCGAGGGGGAGTTCGCCGGGGGCGGTGCCCTGCTTCTGGCCGGGTCCGGCCGCGTAGCGCATGACCCGGGCGAAGTCGGCGCGGTCGGCGGCGGGCAGGGCGGTGGAGGCGGCGGCGTAGCCGACGGCGGTGAGCGGGTAGGCGCCCTTGCGGGCGCGGGCCGGGTCGGCGGCGAGGACGCCGGGGACGGCGGAGTCCCGGAACTGTCCGACCGCTTCGGTGAGGGAGGCGGTGGTGGGCAGGACGAAGGCGCCGTCGGCGTTGGCGAGGGCCGCGATCTGGAGGCTGTAGCGGACGGCGGTGGCGGCCTCGGTGAGGCCGTAGGCGCGGCGGCTGCCGGAGAGGACGGGGCCGGAGACGAGCTTGGGGGCGCCGTCGACGACCTCGGCCCGGTCCTTGGCGCCGTTGCTGCCGCGCCGGACCAGGCGGGCCGCGTCGTGCAGGTCGTTGGCGTACGGGGAGCGGTCGAGCTGGGTGTAGTCGACGCCCTTCTCGCCCCGGACGATGACGGCCTCGGTGAGGGTGGGGTCCGCCTTGGGGAATTCGTCGGAGCCGTTCTCCAGAATTCCCAGACCGCGGTAGTTCGGATTGACCTTCATGCCCCAGGGGTCCGGTTTTCCTTCGAGGAAGGAGCGGGCGTCCCGGTCGGCCCGCAGATAGTTCCAGACGATCCGGGTGGTGTCCGACCGGTCGGCGGAGAGGAGGATTCCGCCGGGATAGCTGGAGACGGTCTGGCGGTACTCCTCGAATTGCGGGTTGAGGGCGAGGAAATCCGGGTCGCGGAGGATGGACTCGGGGTTTCCGGCGAGGTGGGCGGGGACCGGGGCGGTGTCGCTGAGGAGCCGGACGTCGTACGGGTAGGAGGCGGTGAGGACCTTGGCGAGCAGCCGGGGCGTGAGCCGGAGCCGCTGGACCAGGCCGATGCGGTCGGCCTCCCAGAAGAAGCCGACGACGAGGCCGCTGACGGCGACGGGGGCGTGGACGAAGCCGGCCGCCTCGCCGCCGGGGACCGGTTCGACGGTGAAGGCGAGGCCGGGGGACGAGGCGGTGGGGTGGAGGAGGCTCTGGCGGGCGAGTTCCTCGCCGCGCTGGGAGAAGGTGAAGCGGGTGGCGCCGCCGGCGCACAGGGCGGCCTGCCAGGAGGTGACGGCCTCGGTGACCAGTTCGGAGCCGGTCATGCGGCGCTCGGTCTTGTCGGGGCAGGCGTCGCCGACGGGCAGGAAGTCGAGCGGGAAGACCAGGCGCCGGTTCCAGTTGGTGGCGGAGAACGGCGAGGAGTGCAGCTGGCCGTTGGCGAGGCTGCCGTCGGGGTCGTGGGAGCCCCGGGGCACCACGACGAGCCAGCAGTTCCGGCCGCGCGCGCCGGGGCCGGTGCCGACCGGGTCGCCGCAGCCGAGGTGCGGGGCCTCGCGGACGGACTGGAGGTTGAAGCCGACCTCGCCGGTGCCGTCGGGCTGGGTGACGGCGAGGTACTCCTCGTTGCTGTCGGCGGCGCTGTAGTAGGTCCAGTCGGTGGGCTTGGTGGTGGGCGGGCCGCTGACGGGGGTGAAGGGGACGAAGGGGTCGGTCATCTGCCCGGGGTACTCCGGGCTGGGGATCATCTCGGTGTACCGGGTCTCCTCCGGGTCCTGTCCGGCGGCGATGATCCGCCGCAGGAGGTTGGTCCCGGTGCCGAGGACGGAGCCGGTGCCGAACTGGCACTGGTCGCGCCGGGGTCCGGCCGGGTCGTCGCCCCAGCACTGCATGATCTGGAGGAAGTCGGTCTTGACGCCCTGGGTGGGCTTCGCGCCCTTCCAGCTGACCCGGACGCCCTGGCCGCGGAGGTTCTTCGTCTGGTGGACGGTCACCTCCAGGCCGGAGAAGTCGTCGTACGGTCCCTTGGCGCCGCGCCGGGTGACGGCCGAGCCCCCGGAGGCGTCGGGGGCGGCCGCGGCGGCCGGGGCCGGGGGCAGCGGCAGGAGGGCGAGGAGGAGCGCGGCGAGCAGCGCGCCGAGCCCGGCGGCACGACGGCGGAAAGAGCGGAAAGAGCGGAAGGAACGGAGGGAACGGAAAGAGCGGCGGGAGCGGTCGGCGGATGTCATCGGTCGTCCCCCCGGCGTGCGGCGCGGGCGGTCAGCGCGCGGCCGACGAGCGGCGGGGCGATGACGGTGGCGAGCAGGAGGACGGCGGAGAGGACCATGAGGAGGCCGCGCAGTCCGGCGCCGGTGTCGGCGGCGAGGGTGACGGGGGTGCCGGTGACGGTGTCCGCCCCGTAGCCCCCGGCGTCGCCGCCCGCCGCTCCCCCGGCGCCGCCGGCCGCGATGACGTCGCCGGTGTCGGGGTCGACGGCCCCGGCGGGCGCGCCGGTGGTGTCGGCGCCTCCGGTGGTGCCGGGGGCGCCGCCGGTGCCGCCGGACGCGGCCGGGCCCGTACCGCCGCCGGTGCCGCCGGTGGCCGTGCCCCGGCTCCCGCCGCCGGTCGTGCCGCCGGTGCCGGTGCCCCCGGTGGTGCCGGTCGTGCCGCCGGAGGCCGTACCGCCGCCGGAGGAGACCGGGGTGGCGGTGCCCCGGGCGCCGCCGGTGCCGTCGGCGCACTGCGTCGGGCCGCGCTTGTCGCAGGGCTTGGGCCGGGGGGCGTTCCTGGCGAGGGTGTTGGTGCCGTCGGCGGAGAAGGTGGGGTTGCGGCAGGAGGCGAGGTCGACGGCGCCCGCGGGCGCGCCGGGGATGCGGCGGACCTGCTCGAAGCCTGCCTGGACGAGGTTCTTCGGCAGCGGCGAGTAGCCGAGTTCCTCGGCCTGCTGCTGGCCCTCGCAGAGGAAGTAGCGGGCGAAGGTGCCGAGCGAGCGGCCCTTGTCGGCGGTGTGCGGGGCGGTCTCCGAGGTGGGGACGACCATGTAGCTGTAGCTGGAGAGCGGGTAGGCGCGGGAGTCGCGGGAGCGGTAGACGCCGTCGAGGATCTGGGTGAGGTAGTCGGGCGAGGACCGGTCCTGGTCGATCCGGGCCTCCAGGAGGGCGACGGCGACGGCCTGGGCGGTGGGTTCGACGTAGTGGCCGGAGGCGTTGAGGACCTTGACGACCGGGAAGTGGGCGTTGACCGCGTACGAGTACTCGACGTAGGTGATGGCGCCCTCGCCCTGCGGCTGGCGGACGTGCGCGGAGACGCCGAGGGAGCCGGACTTGGCGACGGTGGTGGCGCCGGGGACGACGGGGAAGTACGAGGTCATCCCGCAGGGGGTGGAGCGGCCGGCCCGGCGGCAGTAGTCGTCCCAGGCTCCGCCGTGCTCCTTGGCGAGCCAGGTGGTGAACTGGGCGGTGGTGCCCGAGCCGTCGGAGCGGACGACGGGCACGATCCGGCGGGCGGGCAGCACGAGGCCGGGGTTGTCGGCCTTGATCTCGGGGGCGTTCCACATGGTCAGCCGGCCGGTGAAGATCCCGGCGAGGACGGGTCCGGAGAGGCGCAGGTTGGTGACCTGGCGGCCGCCGATGCGGAGGTTGTACATGAAGGCGGTGCCGCCGGCGACGATCGGCATGTAGGCGTAGCCGCGGCGCGGGGGCACGTCGGTGGCGCCGCCGTCGGTGAGCCCGTAGGGGATCTCGGAGACGGCGAAGTCGACGGTGCCGTTCTTGAACTGCTCGCGGCCCTGGGAGGAGCCGTTGGCGTTGAAGTTGACGGTGAGGCCGGTGTTGGCGCCGATGTTGCGGCGCCACTGCTCGACGGCGTTGGAGCTCCAGGTGGAGCCCGAGCCGGTGATCTTGGTGTAGCCGGCCGCCTGGGCGGCGGGCGGGCCCGCGAGGAGGGCGAGCAGCGCGGCGAGCACTGCGGCCGTCCCCAGCAGGGTCCGGGCGAGCGGGACGGGCGGCGTTCTCACGGCGTGCTCCTCGGAGGTGCGGGCTGGGCGTGCGGGGCGGGGCGGCGGGCGGCGGGCGCGAAGCGGGCGGCATCCTCGCGGGAGGCGGCCGCCCGGCGGCGCTCCTGTCGCCGGGTGAGCTGTCCGGGGCCGCGTCCGCCGGCGATCCGGGCGAGCACGAACAGCAGGAGGACGAGCAGCATCAGCACGGCGGCGGTGCCGAAGCCGCGGGCGATCATGTTCGGTTCGGGCGACTTGACCAGCTCGAAGGTGGCGAGCGGCAGGGAGACCTGGGCGCCGGAGGTGGGCAGCGCGTTCAGTTCGGCGGTGAAGCCCGCGGTGAGCAGCACGGGCGAGGTCTCGCCGACGCCGCGCGCGGTGCCGAGGATGACGGCGGTGGTGAGGCCGGAGCGGGCGGTGGGCAGGACGACGTGCCAGACGGTCCGCCAGCGGGAGGCGCCCATGGCGTACGAGGCTTCGCGCAGGGTGCCGGGGACCAGCCGGATGACGACGTCGGAGGCCCGGATGATGATCGGCAGCATCATCACGGAGAGGGCGAGGGCGGCGGCGAGGCCGGAGCGCTCCGTGCCGAGGGCCAGGATGACGGTGGCGTAGACGAAGAGGCCCGCGACGATCGACGGCAGCGCGGTCATGGCCTCGACGACGGTGCGAACCAGGCGGGCGAAGGGGCCGGGGACCTCGTTGAGGAAGACGGCGCAGACGATGCCGGCGGGGACGGTGAGGAGGAGCGCGATGCCGACCTGTTCGAGGGTGCCGACGACGGCGTGCAGGACGCCGCCGACGTCGAGCGGTTCGAGCGGTCCGGCGAGGCTCATGTCCTGGGTGAAGAAGTTGAGGTGGACGAGGGCCCGGCGGCCCTCCCAGAGGGTGAAGGCGACGACGAAGACGAGGACGGCGAGGAGGACGAGGCCGAGGCTGCGGACGACGACCCCGGCGACCCGGTCGCGGACGGCCGGCGCGTCCTCGTCGAAGGAGACGAGGAGCGCGTAGAGGCCGAGGAAGAGCAGGTACGCGACGAGGACGAAGCCGACCGTGCCGCTGAACGGCAGCAGCCGGGCGAAGAGGAGCCAGGTCAGGGCGAGGGCGGCCGCGGCGGCGCCGAGGAGGGCGTAGACGTCGGTGGCGCGGGTGCCGCCGGTGGTGCGGCGCCGTTCGGGTCCGGCGGGTCCGGGGCCCGCGGCGGGCGGGCGGAGCCGGGGCCGCTCCGGGGCGGTGGTCATCGGTACGGGTCCCCCTCGGGAGTACGGGAGTGCGGGAAGCTCGGGAGGCGCGGCGCCCGGGGCGCGGGCGGCCGGGTCACGCGTCGCTGGTGGCGCCGGAGCGGCTGCGGGCGACGATGGACGAGGCGGCGAAGTTGACGATCAGGGTCATGACGAAGAGGGCGAAGCCGGCCGCCATCAGGGCGGACATGCCGAACTCGGTGGCCTCTCCGTAGCGCAGGGCGATGAGCGAGGAGACCGAGCTGGTGCCGGTCTGGAGCACGTGCCACTGGATCGTGAAGACCTGCGAGATGACCATGTAGACGGCGATGGTCTCGCCGAGGGCGCGGCCGAGGCCGAGCATGGTGCCGCCGATCATGCCGCCCTTGCCGAAGGGCAGGACGACGGAGCGGATCATGCCCCAGCGGGTGGCGCCGAGGGCGTAGGCGCCCTCGCGTTCGCCGGCCGGGGCCTGGGAGAAGACCTCGCGCATGATCGAGCAGATGATCGGGGCGACCATCATGGCGACAACGAGGCCGGCGACGAAGGTGGAGGAGGTGTAGACGGTGGGCGGGGCGAGCGGGTCGTCCGGGTCGGCGCCGTCGACGCGGAGGAAGGGGATCCAGCCGAAGTACGCGGAGATCCAGCGGGCGATCGGCAGAATCGATTCCTCCAGCCAGAACACCCCCCACAGCCCGTAGACGACGGAGGGCACGGCGGCCATCAGGTCGACGGTGGAGACCAGGGTGCGGCGCAGCCGGGGCGGGGCGTACTCGGAGATGTAGAGCGCGGCCCCGGTGGCGAGCGGCACGGCGACGACGATCGCGACGAGGGCGATGAGGACGGTCCCGAGGAGGACCGCGGCGATGCCGAACCGCCCGGCGTCGGGCTCCCAGCCCTCGGTGGTGAGGAAGGAGCCGCCGGCCCGGTCGAGCGCCTGCCAGGCGCGACGCAGGAGGAAGCCGCCGACCAGGAGCATCACGGCGAGGACCAGGCCGCCGCCGGTGCGGGCGACGCCCCGGAAGACCCGGTCGGCGGGGCCGGGGTCGGCGCGCAGCCGGCGCGGCACGTCGGTCGGGCGGTCGGGCCGCGGGTCGGCGGCCTCGTGCGGCGCGGTCGCGTCGGTCGTGTCGGTCGTCACGGTAAGGACGTAAGCCCGGCCCGGTTGACATGTGCGCCACGAGACGTGAACGAGGGGCGCCCGCGGGGCAACGTCCGTTCACCATAAGGCGGTCGAGAGCCACCCCGGGGCTTCCGCGACCAGCAGGGCGCGGAAGCGGTCGTAGGCGGAGCGGCAGGTGGAGTGGCGCTCGTACGCCCTCCCGGAGAGCGCGACGGTACGGCCCTGGGCGTCGCGCAGCAGCCAGATCCAGCCGGTGCCGGCGGGGGTGTGCTGCACCCCGCCGCCCAGTTCCGCGTGGCCGGCGCAGAGCGCGGCGAAGGCGGCCCGGCAGGCGGCGTGGTCGGCGGACCACTGCCCCGACCGCGCCACCACCCGCCCGTTCTGGGCGACGATCCGCCACCCGTACCGTCCGTCGGATCCGATGTCGACCAGACAACGCGTCCCGGACACACCGGTGCCCTTGGTCATCGCCCCCACCCCCACAGTCTCGGCACGGGCAATCTATTGACGCCGCCGGGATCGTTGGGCGCTAAACCATCTGCGGGAGGCATGCTTCACCCCGCCGTTGCCCCTAGGACACCGGCGGGGCGGGCGGGCGGCGTACCGGCTCAGCCGGTGGCGAGCAGGATCACCAGGAGGAGCAGTCCGGCGGCGGCCGGGGCGAGGAGCTCGTACGCCCAGCGGACCTGCGGCTCGCCCTGGGCGCCGGGCCGGCCGGCGTACCGCTCGGCCATCTCCCGCAGGTCGGCCACGACCTGGTCGCTGGGCGCGGTGCGGGAGGCGCTGTCCCGCACGTCGGCGGTGACCGAGGTGCGGCCGTGCGGGTCGTCCTGGGCGGCGCGCATCGCCTTGCGGGCGGCCTTCTTCCGCTGCCGCAGCGAGACCGGCACGGACCACAGCTGGTAGGTGGCGCCGGCGTGCGTGAAGACCTCGCTGGAGTAGCCGGCCCGGAGGTCGGCGACCGAGGACCAGGGCAGCTCGATCGTGCGGAAGGGGTTGCGGATGCGGAGCCGGTCCTCGTTGGCGCGGACGACGGGCCGCAGGGTGAGCGCGATGACCATCGGCACCGCGATGATCAGCCCGGCCAGCGCCAGCCAGGGCGTCCGGCCCTCGCCGCGCAGCACCGCGTCGCCCGTGAAGACGCCCGCCAGGAGCAGCAGGAAGACGCCTCCCGCGATCCCGAAGGAGGAGCGGAAGACGCGGTCGGCGGAGGCCGGCTCGGGGGTCGGCCCGGAGGTCGGCCCGGAATCCGTCTCGGGGCGCGGCTCGGGGGTCGGCTCGGGGGTCGTCATGCCGCCGATTGTGCCTCAGGAGCCCGGACCGGGGTCGAGCGGCCCGCTCAGGCGGGCCGGGTGGCGACCAGGTCCGCGTACAGGATGACGTTGTCCGGCCGGTGCCCGTCGACGAGCGCACCCCCACAGGTGATCACCCGCAGCTCGGGGCGGCGGGTGTCGCCGTAGACCTTCTCCGTCGGGAAGGCGTCCTTGTCGACCTGCTCCAGCTCGCGGACGCGGAAGACGGCGGCGGAGCCGTCGGCGCGGGTCACGGTGATCCGGTCGCCGGTCCGGACCCGGGCGACGTCCTTGAGGACGGCCGGTCCGCGCGCGGTGTCGAAGTGGCCGATGAGGACGGCGGGGCCGGTCTCGCCGGGGGTGACGCCGTTCTCGTACCAGCCGATCCGGTCGGCCTGCTCGACGGACGGCACCTCGACGGTCCCGTCCGCGTTCAGCCCCAGCTCCAGGATTCCCCGGGCGTCCACCCCGGCGGAGGGCAGGCCCACCCGCACGGGCAGCGACCGGGCGAGCGGCTCCACCCGCGGGGCCCCGGACGGCGCCGGGGCGGCCGTCGGGGTGATCCGGGCGGGCGGCCCGGCGGCGGGCCCGGCGGCGGCGGAACAGCCGGTGAGGACGGCCAGCGCGGCGAGGACGACGAGGGGGGCGGCGGCCCGGCGCCGGGCCGGGGCGGCGCTCGTGCGGGAGGGGTCCGGGGCGGGGACGCGGGGACGGGACACAGGACGGCTCCGGGTACGGGTGCGGCCGGCCGTCGCACGGGGTGCGGCGGCCGGCCCGGGGCGGGTCGGTGCTCCTGGCTCGGGTCGTGGGCGCGGAGCGGAGGCCGGTCCGGCCCGGCGGGACGTCAGGGTTTCCCGCCGGGCGCGGACCGGGGCGTCAGCCGCGCGCGGCGGCGGTGCGGCGGCGCAGGGAGACCAGGCCGAGCCCCGCGGCGGCCAGCACGGCGGCGCCCGCCCCGGTGGCGACCAGGGTGGTGGAGCCGCCCTCGGGAGCGAACTCGGCACCGGCGGCGACGCCGCCCCGGGGAACGACGGAGGTCTGGCCGCCCTGGGTTCCGGTGCCCGTGCCGGTGGTGGCGGAGGGCGCCGGGGCGGGCGCGGCGGAGTCCTTGGCACAGCCCTTGGGGAGCTTCGGGAAGTCGGTCCAGGAGAACGGCATGTCGCCGCCCTGGGTGCGCTGGCCGAACCGCGGGGCGGCGGTGTCCGCGCCCTTGATCGTGAGGCCGCCCTGGCCGCCGGTGGGGTGCGCGCGGTCCACGCTGCCCCGGACCTCGCCCTTGTCGTCCGTGAGGACGGCCTTCGGCCCCTTGGCGAGATCGTTGGTGAGCGTGACCTTCCAGCCAGGGAAGCCGGAGGGGACGACCTGCCGGACGGTGCACGCGCCGACGGTGACGACGGGGCCCGGAGTGCGCTCCGGGGCCGGGGCGGGGGCCGGCTTCTCGACGGGCCGCGGGGCGGCCTGCTTCGCCGAGCCCTCGATGTAGGCGGCGAAACCGCCGTCGTGCTCCAGGACGACGACCGCCTTGCCGTACTGCCAGACCTGGCGGAGCCCGTTGAGGTAGGTGAAGCCGCGGCCCTTGCCGTCCTCGATCTTCTGGAGGCCGTAGCGGCCGTCCTTGCGGGCGAGCTCCAGGAGGGTGCCGTCGGCGAGCCGGTAGGTGCCGGGCCGGGCGCCGGGGAGGTAGTTGCGGTCCCAGTTGAAGGTGCGGCCGTCCTCGAAGAGGACGAAGAACGTGCCGTTGTCGTTGCCGGCGACCGGGCGGGTGACCGCGTCGAGGACACCGGCCGGGGCGCCCTGCGAGAAGAGCTCGGCGCGGTGGTGCGCCGGACCGACCTTGTAGATCTTGGCGATGGTGCCGTCGAGGAGGGTCTCGGTGCGGACGAGGGTGCCCTTCGCCGCGTCGCCGGCGGTGCCCGGGGCGGCCTCACCGGCGGTCCCCGCGCCCGGGGCGGCCTCGGCGGTCGGCCTCACCTCGGCGGAGCCGGCGGCGGCCGGGCCGTCGGCGGCGAAGGCGGCGCCTGCGGTGAGGACCGGGGTGGTGAGCACGACGCCCGCGACGAAGGCGGTGGCGAGGGCGGTGCGAAGGGCGGTGCGCATGACGACTCCTGTGGCTTCAGACAGGTGGACGGGAAGAGCCGCATACCGCTGACATCTCGTTCGGGTGGGGCCGGTGAGTTCTGGCTGGCTGCAGAAGAAACGTTACGGATCTTGCATCGCGGAGTGTTCCCCTTCACGTCACAGGCGTGTGACAGGACTCACTTCCGCCTGCTCCCCCAGCCCTCCCAAGCCCTCCCCCGTCCCCGCCCGGGCAGCCCCCTGTACAGGACGCTACGCGCGTAGATATGCTCGACTGGTGACCATGCCCACCACTGCCACCGCAGCAGCGGCTTTCGCCGACGTGACCGCGTCCGAGAGCACGTTGCGCCGCTTCCTCCACGGGCTGCCCGGCGTCGACGCCGTCGGCCTGGAGGCGCGCGCCGCGTCCCTCGGCACCCGCTCGATCAAGACCACGGCCAAGGCGTACGCCATCGACCTGGCCATCTCCATGATCGACCTGACGACGCTCGAAGGCGCGGACACCCCGGGCAAGGTCCGGGCCCTCGCCGCCAAGGCCGTCCACCCCGACCCGACCGACCGCACGACCCCGACGACCGCCGCCGTCTGCGTCTACCCCGACATGGTGGCCACCGCCAAGGCCGCCCTCGCGGGCTCGGACGTCAAGGTCGCCTCGGTCGCCACCGCCTTCCCGGCGGGCCGCGCCGCCCTCCCGGTGAAGCTGGCCGACACCGCCGACGCGATCGCCGCCGGCGCCGACGAGATCGACATGGTCATCGACCGTGGCGCCTTCCTCGCCGGCCGCTACCTGGAGGTGCACGACCAGATCGCCGCCATCAGGGCCGAGTGCGGCGACCGCGCCCGGCTCAAGGTGATCTTCGAGACCGGCGAGCTGTCCACGTACGACAACATCCGCCGCGCCTCCTGGCTCGGCATGATGGCCGGCGCCGACTTCATCAAGACCTCGACCGGCAAGGTCGCGGTCAACGCCACCCCGGCCAACACCCTGCTCATGCTGGAGGCGGTGCGCGACTTCCGCGCGCAGACCGGCGTCCAGATCGGCGTCAAGCCGGCCGGCGGCATCCGCAACACCAAGGAAGCGATCAAGTTCCTGGTGCTGGTCAACGAGACGGCGGGCGCCGACTGGCTGGACAACCACTGGTTCCGCTTCGGCGCCTCCAGCCTGCTCAACGACCTGCTGATGCAGCGCCAGAAGATGGCCACCGGCCACTACTCCGGCCCCGATTACGTGACGGTGGACTGATCGACATGACCTCCCCCTTCGAGTACGCCCCCGCGCCCGAGTCGCGCGCGGTCGTCGACATCGCGCCGAACTACGGCCTGTTCATCGACGGCGAGTTCACCGACGCGGCCGACGGCAAGGTCTTCAAGACCGTCTCCCCCTCCACCGAGGAGGTCCTCTCCGAGATCGCCCGGGCGGGCGAGGCGGACGTGGACCGCGCGGTGGCGGCCGCCCGCCGGGCCTTCGGGAAGTGGTCCGCGCTGCCCGGCTCCGAGCGCGCCAAGTACCTCTTCCGGATCGCCCGCATCGTCCAGGAGCGCAGCCGCGAACTGGCCGTCCTGGAGACCCTCGACAACGGCAAGCCGATCAAGGAGACCCGCGACGCGGACCTCCCCCTGGTCGCCGCCCACTTCTTCTACTACGCGGGCTGGGCCGACAAGCTCGACCACGCCGGCTTCGGCGCGGACCCGCGCCCGCTGGGCGTGGCCGGCCAGGTCATCCCGTGGAACTTCCCGCTGCTCATGCTCGCGTGGAAGATCGCCCCGGCGCTCGCGGCGGGCAACACGGTCGTCCTCAAGCCCGCCGAGACCACCCCCCTCTCCGCCCTGTTCTTCGCGGACGTCTGCCGCCAGGCCGGGCTGCCGAAGGGCGTCGTCAACATCCTCCCCGGATACGGGGACGCGGGCGCCGCCCTGGTCGCGCACCCGGACGTGGACAAGGTCGCCTTCACCGGCTCGACCGCCGTCGGCAAGCAGATCGCCCGGACCGTCGCGGGCACCGGCAAGAAGCTCACGCTGGAACTGGGCGGCAAGGGCGCCAACATCGTCTTCGACGACGCCCCGATCGACCAGGCCGTCGAGGGCATCGTCACCGGCATCTTCTTCAACCAGGGCCAGGTCTGCTGCGCCGGCTCGCGCCTCCTCGTCCAGGAGTCGATCCAGGACGAGCTGCTCGACGCGCTCAAGCGCCGCCTGTCCACGCTCCGCCTCGGCGACCCGCTGGACAAGAACACCGACATCGGCGCCATCAACTCCGCCGAACAGCTGGCCCGCATCACCGCGCTGGCCGACCAGGGCGAGGCCGAGGGCGCCGAGCGCTGGACCGCCGCCTGCGAACTCCCCGGGGCGGGCTACTGGTTCGCGCCGACGCTGTTCACGAACGTCACCCAGGCGCACACCATCGCCCGGGACGAGGTCTTCGGCCCGGTCCTGTCGGTGCTGACCTTCCGCACCCCGGACGAGGCCGTCGCCAAGGCCAACAACAGCCAGTACGGGCTCTCCGCCGGCATCTGGACGGAGAAGGGCTCCCGCATCCTCGCGGTCGCGAACAAGCTCCGGGCCGGCGTCGTCTGGGCCAACACGTTCAACAAGTTCGACCCGACCTCGCCCTTCGGCGGCTACAAGGAGTCGGGCTTCGGCCGCGAAGGCGGCCGCCACGGCCTGGAGGCGTACCTCGATGTCCGATAAGACCGAGCAGCACCGTCTGAGCGTCTTCAAGACCTACAAGCTGTACGTCGGGGGCAAGTTCCCCCGTTCCGAGAGCGGCCGGGTGTACGAGGTGACCGACTCCAAGGGCAACTGGCTGGCGAACGCCCCGCTCTCCTCCCGCAAGGACGCCCGGGACGCGGTCGTCGCCGCCCGCAAGGCCCAGGGCGCCTGGGCGGGCGCCACCGCCTACCTGCGCGGCCAGATCCTCTACCGCGTCGCCGAGATGCTGGAGGGCCGCCGGGACCAGTTCGTCCGCGAGGTCGCCGAGGCCGAGGGCCTGTCGAAGCCGAAGGCGGCCGCCCAGGTGGACGCCGCGATCGACCGCTGGGTCTGGTACGCGGGCTGGACCGACAAGATCGCCCAGGTGGTCGGCGGCGCCAACCCGGTCGCGGGCCCCTTCTTCAACCTCTCCACCCCGGAGCCGACCGGCGTCGTCACCGTCCTCGCCCCCCAGGACTCGTCCTTCCTGGGCCTGGTCTCGGTGATCGCCCCGGTGATCGCGACGGGCAACACGGCCGTCGTCGTCGCCTCGGAGAGGTCCCCGCTCCCCGCCCTCTCCCTGGGCGAGGTGCTGGCCACCTCCGACCTCCCCGGCGGCGTGGTCAACATCCTCTCCGGCAAGGCGTCCGAGATGGGCCCGCACCTCGCGGCCCACCTCGACGTCAACGCGATCGACCTGACCGGCGCGGACGACGAGCTCGCCCGCGACCTGGAGATCGCGGCGGCGGAGAACCTCAAGCGGGTCCTGCGCCCCCGCGCCGAGGACTTCACCGCCTCCCCCGGCACCGACCGCATGACCGCCTTCCTGGAGACCAAGACCGTCTGGCACCCCACGGGTTCGCTGGGCGCGAGCGGCTCCTCGTACTGACGGAAGAAACGCGCCGGGGACCCGGTCCGCACCCCGGACCGGGCCCCCGGCGCGCCCCGGCTACGGCAGCAGGCTCTGCGTCAGCGGGCCCGCCACCGGCAGGTCGGCGACGGCGCCGCCCTTCGTGACGTGGTCGGTGACCAGATTCGTGCCGACCGGCTTGAAGTCGGAGACCTGGGTGCCCAGTCCGTTGGCGAGCGGGTCGACGCCCGTGTTGGCCAGCGGGTCGAGCTGGAGCCGGGTCAGCGGGCCGACCCCGTGGGCGACGCCGGTCAGCGCGCCCTCGCCGGCCGCGGCCGCGTCGGTACGGGTCAGGGAGTCCACCGGCAGCGGCACCGCCGGGGCGGCCTGGGCGGCGGCCCCGGCACCGAGCACGGCGGCCCCGGCGGCGGTGACACCGAGACCGGCCTTCCACAGGACGGCGAGACGGGGGGCCTTCGGCTGGGCGTGACGCGCCATGGAGATCCTTCCCAGGGGTGATCGGGCGGCCACCGACAGTAGTGGAGGTGTGATGCTCGATACCAACGCCCTCCCTCGGTGGTCCCCTGGAAGGGGTAATGCCTCACACTGGTGTTCCGTGAGTCCCCAACCGATCCCGACCCGGGTCGTCCTGCTCGCGGGCCCCTCCGGCTCCGGCAAGTCGTACCTCGCCGCCGCCGCCGGCCTGCCGGTCCTGCGCCTCGACGACTTCTACAAGGAGGCGGGCGACCCCTCCCTGCCCCTCGTCGAGGGCTCCTCCGACGTCGACTGGGACTCTCCGCGTTCCTGGGACGCGGACACGGCCGTCGCCGCCATCGTCGAACTGTGCCGTACGGGCCGGACCGACGTCCCGGTCTACTCGATCGCCAGCAGCTCCCGCACCGGCGCCGACCGCCTCGACATCGGCCGGACCCCGCTCTTCGTCGCGGAGGGCATCTTCGCGGCCGAGCTGGTGGCCCGCTGCCGCGAACTGGGCGTGCTGGCCGACGCGCTCTGCCTGCGCGGCCGGCCGTCCACCACCTTCCGCCGCCGGCTGCTGCGCGACCTCAAGGAGGGCCGCAAGTCGGTGCCGTTCCTGCTCCGCAGGGGCTGGCGCCTGATGCGCGCCGAGCGGGCGATCGTCGCCCGGCAGACCTCCCTGGGCGCCCACCCGTGCGCCAAGCCGGAGGCCCTGGGCCGGCTGGCCGCCGCCGCGGCGGGCCGCCACCGCACCCCGGCCGCCCGCTGAGGCGTCCGGGGACGCCCCGGGCGCACGCCCCCGGACAGCACGAAGCGGGCCCTACGAGACCCCCCGGACTCGTACGACCCGCTTCGCTTCTTTCCCCCGTTGTTCCCCCGTCAGGCCCCGTACTTCCCCCGTGGGGCCTTCCCCCGTGCTTCCCCCGATCCTCAGGCGACCAACTCGCCGAAGGACTCCTCCTCGTCACGGCCGAAGCTCAGCACCTCGTCCTCGCGCAGTCGCCGCAGCGAGCGCCAGATGCTCGACTTCACCGTGCCGACACTGATGTCCAGGATCTCCGCGATCTCCGGATCGGTCCGGCCCTCGTAGTAGCGCAGCACCAGCATGGTCCGCTGGAGCTCGGGCAGCCGGGCCAGGGCCTGCCACAGCACCGCGCGCAGCTCGGTCCCGCGCATCGCGTCCGTCTCGCCGACCGTCTCCGGCAGCTCCTCGGTCGGGTACTCGTTGACCTTGCGGCGGCGCCAGGCGCTGATGTGCAGGTTGGTCATGGTGCGACGCAGGTACCCGCCGACGGCGGCCTTGTCGCTGATCCGCTCCCAGGCGCGGTACGTGGAGAACAGCGCGCTCTGGAGCAGGTCCTCGGCCTCGAACCGGTCACCGGTCAGGTGGTAGGCGGTGGCGTACAGGGAGGCCCGGCGCTCTCGCACGTAGGCCGTGAACTCGGCCTCCGAGCAGGAACGCTCCCCCGTGGCCTCCCCGTACACCGCTCCCCCGTCAGCGACGGCGACCATGTAAGGCGCCTTGCGCTGACGTCCGACGGTCCGAACGCACCCCCGTCCTCCCCCAAGCTCTCGGCTTCGCTCGAGCAGGGAGGTTCCCCCAGCACCGCCGGACTTCTCGGTGCTCCGCACGACGTCGTGGAGACGTGTGACGACTGCGCTGGAGGTGGTGCTGTGCAGTGCGTTCATCTCGCGCCTCCTGTCGGTCGGAGTTGTTGATCGGTCCGTGTGCCAAGAAGCTTGCCCGGCGGACATCATGGCGGTGTCCGCCGACTGTCACAGGCGTGTCACAGGGCCCGTCACGGAAGCGCGCCTCCGGGCGGTCGAACTCGGACGGCGTATGAGCCAGAATGGCGGGCGTGCCTTTTCTGCTGCTGATCGAGGACGACGACGCCATCCGCACGGCCCTCGAACTCTCCCTGTCCCGGCAGGGTCACCGGGTGGCGACCGCCGCGTCGGGCGAGGACGGCCTGCTGCTGCTCAAGGAGCAGCGGCCGGACCTGATCGTGCTCGACGTGATGCTGCCCGGCATCGACGGGTTCGAGGTGTGCCGGCGGATCCGCCGCACCGACCAGCTCCCGATCATCCTGCTCACGGCGCGCAGCGACGACATCGACGTGGTCGTGGGCCTGGAGTCGGGCGCGGACGACTACGTGGTGAAGCCGGTGCAGGGCCGGGTGCTCGACGCCCGCATCCGGGCCGTGCTGCGGCGCGGCGAGCGGGAGTCGACGGACTCGGCGACCTTCGGCTCGCTGGTGATCGACCGGGCCGCGATGACCGTGACGAAGAACGGCTCCGACCTCCAGCTGACCCCGACCGAGCTGCGGCTGCTGCTCGAACTGAGCCGGCGGCCCGGACAGGCGCTGTCCCGGCAGCAGTTGCTGCGGCTGGTGTGGGAGCACGACTACCTGGGCGACTCGCGCCTGGTGGACGCCTGCGTGCAGCGGCTGCGGGCGAAGGTGGAGGACGTGCCGTCCTCGCCGACCCTGATCCGCACGGTGCGCGGCGTCGGCTACCGGCTGGACGTCCCTGCGTGACGAAGGAGAACAGGGGGGTGCTCGCCCGGCTGCGGCTGTCCAGCCTGCGCCTGCGGCTGGTCGTGGTGTTCGCGCTGGTGGCGCTGACGGCGGCGGTGTCGGCGTCGGGGATCGCGTACTGGCTGAACCGCGAGGCGGTGCTCAAGCGGACCCAGGACAGCGCGCTGAACGACTTCCGGCAGGAGATGCAGAACCGGGCGGCGGCGCTGCCGCAGCGGCCGACCCAGGACGACCTGCGGCGGACCGCCGAGCAGATGGCGGCGGGCAGCGCGAACTACCAGGTGCTGCTGCTGGGCGAGCGGGCGGCGGGCAAGCCGATCGTGGGCGCCTCGGACCCGGACGCGTTCACGCTGGCGGACGTGCCGGCGGCGCTGCGGAAGGCGGTGGACACGCGGCGCCCGGTGACGGAGACCAACCCGTACCCGTACCACCTGTTCTGGCAGCGGACCGAGCGGGGCGGGACGCCGTACCTGGTGGGCGGGACGCGGATCGACGGCGGCGGGCCGGCCGGTTACATGTTCAAGTCGCTGGCGGCGGAGAAGGCCGACCTGAACTCGCTGAGCTGGTCGCTGGGGATCGCGACCGGGCTCGCGGTGATCGGCTCGGTGCTGATGGCGCAGGTCGCGGCGACGACCGTGCTGCGCCCGGTGCGGCGGCTCGGCGAGGCGGCCCGGCAGCTCGGCGAGGGGAAGCTGGACACCCGGCTGCGGGTGACCGGCGCCGACGAGCTGTCCGACCTGTCGCGGACCTTCAACAGCGCGGCGGAGAACCTCCAGAAGAAGGTGGCGGACATGAGCGCCCGGGAGGAGTCCTCCCGGCGGTTCGTGGCCGACATGTCGCACGAGCTGCGGACCCCGCTGACCGCGCTGACGGCGGTCACCGAGGTCCTGGAGGACGAGCAGGACACGCTGGACCCGATGATCGCGCCGGCGGT
Organism: Streptomyces termitum; assembly: GCF_014650175.1. GTDB lineage: Bacteria > Actinomycetota > Actinomycetes > Streptomycetales > Streptomycetaceae > Streptomyces > Streptomyces termitum. The sequence continues at coordinate 664,728 of NZ_BMUL01000001.1, read as the reverse complement.
GGCGCTGGTGGTGAGCGAGACCCGGCGGCTGAACGACCTGGTGGAGAACCTGATGGAGGTGACCCGCTTCGACGCGGGCACCGCCCGGCTGGTCCTGGACGACGTCGACATCGCCGACCAGATCACCGCGTGCGTCGACGCGCGGGCGTGGCTGGACGCGGTGGACCTGGACGCGGAGCGCGGCCTGATGTGCCGGCTCGACCCGCGCCGGCTGGACGTGATCCTGGCGAACCTGATCGGGAACGCGCTGAAGCACGGCGGTTCGCCGGTGCGGGTCGCGGTCCGCACCGAGCCGGGGCCGGACGGGGAGGACCTGGTCATCGCGGTCCGCGACCACGGGCCGGGCATTCCGGAGGAGGTGCTGCCGCACGTCTTCGACCGGTTCTACAAGGCGAGCGCGCAGCGGCCCCGCTCGGAGGGGTCGGGGCTGGGCCTGTCGATCGCCATGGAGAACGCGCTGATCCACGGCGGGACGATCACCGCCGCGAACTCGGCGGACGAGGACGGGGCGGTGGACGGCGCGGTGTTCGTGCTGCGGCTGCCCCGGGACGCGTCGGCGGTCGCCGGCGAGCCGGACGCCCGCTCCGGGCGGGACGGAGGGGTGGACCAGTGAGGCTGCGTACGGTGGCGGTGGCGGCGCTCGCCCTGCTGGCGGCGGGCTGCGGCATCAGGACGACGTCGGTGCCGGTGGACGCGGGCCCGGCCCCGTCGCGGGTGCCGTGCGGGGTGGCCGAGGACTCGGGTCCGGCGGCGGGGGTGCCGGTGCGGGTGTTCCTGGTGTGCGGCTCGCAGCTGGAGCCGGTGGACCGGCGCTCGCCGCAGCCGGAGGACAAGGCGAGCGGCGATCCGGTGCGGACGGCGACGGCGCTGCTCGCGCAGTTGCTGTCGGACCCGTCGGAGGCGGAGCGGCAGGCCGGTTTCACCACGTCGGTACGGGCTCCGCTGGCGGTGGCGGGCGGCCGGAAGGGCGATCCGGAGGGGACGCTGCGGCTGAGCCGGCAGCCGGAGGACCTGGTGCCGGAGGCGCTGTCGCAGTTGGTGTGCACCTTCGCGGAGAGCTCGGCGGGGGCCGGCGGGCACACGGTGCTGCTGGCGGGACCGGGGGCGTATCCGCCGAAGCGGTACCGGTGCACGGCGGAGCTGCGGGAGCGGCCGGGGACGGCGGTGCCGACGGTCGCGGCGCCGGCTCCGGAGGGGAGCCCGGCGGGCTGACGGTCCGGGAGCGGGGGTTCCGTTTCCGGTCCGGCCGGAACCGTTCCGCCCGGTCGGCACGTCTTGGGGGGCGTGCAGCGTCAAGGTTCGGGCGGGAACACCGCCGTGGTCGTCCGGGTGACGGGGTTCGCGCTCCTGGTCACGCATCTGCTGTGCGTCGCCTGGATCGGTCTGCGACCACGCGACGTGGCCTGGGTGACCGCGCCGAACACGGTGCCGCTGGCGGGGCTGCGGGCCGATCTGGCGCTGGGGACCGCCGAGGCGGCCCGGCTGATCGGCGAGGGACTGCTGCTGCTCGCCCCGCTCGGGGTGCTGCTGCCGATGTGCGAGGGGCGGCTGAGGGTCTCGGGATGGGCCTCGCTGATCCGGACGACGGCGGCGGGGGCGCTGGTGTCGCTGGCGCTCGAACTGTTGCAGACGGCGGTGCCGGGGCAGGTCGTGGACGTGGACTCGGTGCTCCTGAACACCCTGGGGGTGGCGCTGGCGCACCTCCTGGTGGTGCCGGCCGCGCGGACGCGGCTGCGGCGGCGGGACGCCGCCCGGCGGGACCCGGGGCGGAGCCGGGTCGTCATCGGGAACGACACGGCTCAGGGTCGTACCCCGAGGATTCCCAGGGTCCCGATCGCCCGGTAGTCCGATGTCGAAGGGGTGGGGCGGGACGCACCATGGAGTCATCGGGAGCCCGACGGGGTGGCTTCCGGAATCGACGAAGGAGCCCACCATGGCCGCACTTGTCCGCCCCAGCGAAGGCAGGATGCTCGGCGGGGTGTGCGCGGCGCTCGCCCGGCGCTTCGGCACCTCCGCGCTGACGATGCGCGTGATCTTCCTGGTCTCGTGCCTGCTGCCCGGCCCGCAGTTCCTGCTCTACCTGGCGCTGTGGGTGCTGCTGCCGGGCGAGTCGCGGACGGCGAAGACCGCCTGGTAGCGGCCGGCCGCCGGGGGAGACGACAGGGGCGCGCCCCCGGGAGGACCGGGTGCGCGCCCCTGGGGCGTGTGCGGCGGGTCAGCCGAGCGGCAGGCCGTTGAGCGGGAGGCCGCCGAGGAGGCCGCCGAGGGGGGTGGCGCCGAGGGCGCCGGTGGCGGCGCCGAGCGGCGCGTTCTGGGTGACCTGGCCGGCGGTGGCGGGGAGGGTCTTCACACCCTGGTCGACGCCCTGGCCGAGGGCGCCCTGCCCGGCGGCGAGGGACTCGCCGGCCCCGTCGGGGAGCTGGGTGAGGCCGTCGCCGAGGGGGGCGACCTGACCCACGGTGGACAGCGCGTCGGCGCCGGCGAGCGGTGCCGGGAGCGGGGCCGCGGAGGCCGTGCCGGCGGCGGCAGCGGCGAATGCGGCGCCGAGGACGGCGACACCGAGCTTCTTGGCGGCGGACTGCTTCATCTGAGGATCTTCCTTGGCTTGGGGGCTAGCTTCGGGACATCAGGAAAGAAATCCGGAACGGCGGAATGCATGGCTCCGGATGTGCCGAGCAGCTTCGCAAGTTAACCGCCCCGACCCCGCTCCGCAATCACCCGAACACCGCCCGGTGTCGCGCGCGCCGGGCGCCCACCGCCCCCTTTCCTCACTCCCCCGGAGTGGAAGACCCGCTGGTCGCGACGGTCTGCCGGAAGAGCCACTCGGACTTCAGTTCGGCATATCCGGGCTTGATCACGTCATTGATCATGGCCAGCCGTTCATCGAAAGGAATGAACGCTGATTTCATCGCATTGACCGTGAACCACTGGAGATCGTCGAGCGTGTAATCGAAGGCGTCGACCAGCAGCTCGAATTCCCGGCTCATGCTGGTGCCACTCATCAGACGGTTGTCCGTGTTCACGGTCGCCCGGAAGTGCAGCTTGCGCAGCAGCCCGATGGGGTGCTCGGCGTACGAGGCGGCGGCGCCGGTCTGGAGGTTGGAGGTGGGGCACATCTCCAGCGGGATCCGCTTGTCCCGGACGTACGCGGCCAGCCGGCCGAGGGTCACCGCGCCGTCCTCGGCGACCTCGATGTCGTCGATGATCCGCACGCCGTGGCCGAGCCGGTCGGCGCCGCACCACTGGAGCGCCTGCCAGATCGACGGCAGGCCGAACGCCTCGCCCGCGTGGATGGTGAAGTGGTTGTTCTCCCGCTTCAGGTACTCGAAGGCGTCGAGGTGGCGGGTGGGCGGGTAGCCGGCCTCGGCGCCCGCGATGTCGAAGCCGACGACGCCGTCGTCCCGGTAGCGGTTGGCCAGCTCCGCGATCTCCAGGGCGCGGGCCGCGTGCCGCATGGCGGTCAGCAGGGCGCCGACGCGGATCCGGTGCCCGGCCTCGCGGGCGAGCCGCTCGCCCTCCCGGAAGCCCTCGTTGACCGCCTCGACGACCTCTTCGAGGGTGAGTCCGGCCTCCAGGTGCTGTTCGGGGGCGTAGCGCACCTCGGCGTAGACCACGCCGTCCTCGGCCAGGTCCACGGCGCACTCGGCGGCGACCCGGACCAGCGCCTCGCGGGTCTGCATGACGGCGCAGGTGTGGGCGAAGGTCTCCAGGTAGCGCTCCAGGGAGCCGGAGTCGGCGGCGTCCCGGAACCAGGCGCCCAGCTTGTCGGGTTCGGTCTCGGGGAGCTTCGAGTAGCCCTGCGCGCGGGCGAGTTCGATGATCGTGCCGGGGCGCAGTCCGCCGTCGAGGTGGTCGTGGAGCAGCACCTTCGGGGCACGGCGGATCTGGTCCGCGGTGGGGACGTGGGTTGTCTGGCTCGTCATTGCCGCACTCTAGCCCCTACGCGCGTAGAACGCGCCTCGTCGGGACCGGCGCCGCCCCCAGGTTTTTCCGGTGCGGGTCCCGGAACCGCCGCCTAGGCTGCCGGGATGAGCACCGCCCCCGGCACCACCGGCCCCGACCCCGGCACCACCTCCCCGACCGGCACCCGCGACGGCGACGCCGCTGAACTCCGGCGCATCCACGGCTTCCTGTCCGCCTTCACCCGCCGACAGGCCGCCCGGACCGTCGACTTCCCCGGCGGCTTCGCCGCGCTGAACGACGCCTACGCGCTCTCGCACGGCGACAACCACGTCCTCGTGGACGGCCCGACCGACCCGGACGCCCTGCCCGGACGGGTCGACGAACTCCTCGCCCACCTCCCCCACCGGACCGTCTACGTCCTCGACACGGCCGTCGCGGCGGCCTGCGCGGGGCCGCTGGAGCGGGCCGGGTACACCCGCGCGACCGTGCTCCTCATGCGGCACACCGGCCCGGTGCCCGAACTCGGCGGGGCCCGCGAGGTGGACCTCCCGGCCCTGAGCGGCCCCGTCGCGGAGAGCTGGCGCCGCTTCCTGCCCGACGTCGGGGAGGAGGTGATCCGGGACCTGGTCGGGCGGCGCGAGGCCCGCCGGCGCGGCACCTCCGACGTCCGCTTCCTCGCCTCCCACGACGAGTGGGGCGAGGTCGCCTCCTGGGCCGACCTCTATCTGGACCCGGTCGCCGGGGTGGCACAGGTCGAGGACCTGGTGACGGCCGCCTCCCACCTGCGGCAGGGTCACGCCGGGGTGGTCCTGGACACGGCGCTGCGGCTCGCCGCCGGGGCCGGCTGCGCGACCGTCTTCCTCTCCGCGCTCGCCGACGACTGGCCGCGCCGCTGGTACGAGCGGCGCGGCTTCGTCCCGGTCGGCGCGGTGGAGTGCTTCGAACGCGCGTAGGGGCCCCGGGAGTTCGCCTGAAGGACGATACGTAACAGAGACCGCGCGTACGACTGCCGTACACCTCCGATTCTGAGACTGTTCTGTCATGGCGCAGTACGCACTCGTGGGGACCGCCGACGGCCGGAGACCCCGGCTCGGTCGGCCTGTCGGGGTTTCACGGTCCGCGACGGCGGTGGGCGGCGTGGTGCTGCTCCTGCCGGACGGGGAACCGGTGTCGGGCCGCCGGGCGTCGGCCCGCGCGCACGCCGCCGCGCTGCCGATGGCGCGCGCACTGGCCCGCGCCGGACGGGCGGACGGGCTGCTCGCCCAGGTGGTCCGCTACCGGGGACGGGGCTGGAACGGCGCCGACGCGGAACTCGCGGCGGACGCCTCCTGGGCGATCGCCGAGGCGGTGCGGCGCCACGGCGACGTACCGGTCTGCCTCGTCGGCCACGGCATGGGCGCGCGGGCCGCGCTGCGCGCCGCCGGGCATCCGGCGGTCGGCGCGGTGATGGCGCTCGCGCCCTGGCTGCCGGAGGACGACGTCGCCGCCGAGCCGGAGCCGGTGCGGCAGCTCACCGGCCGCCGGGTGCTGATCGTGCACGGCACCGACGACGCCGCGACCGACCCCGAGCTCTCCTTCCGCTACGCGGTGCGCGCCAAGAAGGCGAACCGGGAGACGTGCCGCTTCGAGGTGCACACCGACGGGCACGCGCTGCGCCAGTACGCCTCCGAGGTGCGGGCGCTCGCCGCCGACTTCGCGCTCGGCGCGCTGTTCGGCCGGCCGGTGGCCCGGCCGCTGACGGACGCGATGGCCGCGCCGCCGCCGATCGGGCTGCGGATGCCGCTGGCGGCGGGCTTCGGCGGCTCACGCCGGCGCTGAGGACTCCCCCGCCGCCCCCTTGGGCAGCAGATGGCCCCGGCGGCCCAGCAGGAACTTCTTGAAGGCGGCCACCGGGGCGGTGTCCGGGTGGCCGTCGAGCCAGGCCACCCCGATCTCGCGGACCGCGCGCGGCGCCGTCACGGTCAGCTCCACGACGCCGGGGCGCGGCACGGCGGGCGGCGGCAGCAGGGCCACCCCGAGGCCGGCCGCGACCAGGCCGCGCAGCGTCTCGGCCTCCTCGCCCTCGAAGGCGACCCGGGGCGTGAAGCCGGCCTCGGCGCACAGGTCGTCGGTGATGCGGCGGAGCCCGTAGCCCGGTTCCAGGGTCACGAAGGTCTCGTCGGCGGCCTCGGCGAGCCGGACCCGCTTGCGGCCGGCGAGGCGGTGGTCGTCGGGGACGACGAGCCGCAGCCGCTGCTCGTCGAGGCGGCGGCCGACCAGGTCGGGGGCGTCGGGGACCGGGGAGGTGAGGCAGAGGTCGAGCTCGCCGGCCCGGAGCCGTTCGATCATCGCCTCGCCGTAGTTCTGCACCAGGGTGAAGCGGACCCGGGGGTGGTCGACGCGGAAGGCCCGGATCAGGGCCGGGACGGTCTCCGAGCCCATGGTGTGCAGGAAGCCGAAGGCGACCCGGCCGGCGGCGGGGTCGGCGTCGGCCCGTACGGTGTCGGCGGCCCGCTCGACCTCGGCGAGGGCCCGCTCGGCGGCGGTGAGGAAGCGGCGGCCGGCCGGGGTGAGGGAGACGGTGCGGCCCCGGCGGGCGAAGAGGGCCACCCCGAGGTCGTCCTCCAGCCGGACCATGGCGCGCGAGAGCGTCGACTGGGGGACGCCCAGTTCGGCGGCGGCCCGGGTGACGTGCTCGTGGCGGGCGACCGCGGCGAAGTAGGCGAGCCGGGGCGCCAGCAGCGATCCCATGTCTTCTTCGTTACTGTTCGGTGACAGGCGAGGCTGTGACCTGTACTCATGCACCATGGGAACGATTACAGCAGTTCCATGCATTGGACGCATGAAACGGGTCGTCCTACGTTCGTGGCATGCCTTCCGCCAGTACCAAGGCGGACGCCACCCTCGCGTCCGCCGACACCCGCCTCGCCCCGGGCGCCCCCGGCCACCGCCGGATGAGCCTCGCCCTCTTCGCCGCCGGCCTCGCCGCCTTCGCGCTCCTCTACTCCACCCAGGCCCTCCTCCCGGCGATCTCCGCCGAGTTCGGCGCCACCGCCTCGGCCGCCTCCTGGACCGTCTCCGCCGCGACCGGCGCGCTCGCCCTGTGCGTGCTGCCGCTCAGCGCGCTGTCGGAGCGCTTCGGGCGGCGCGCGATGATGACCGGCTCCCTCGCGGTCGCGGTCGGCGTGGCGCTGCTCGTGCCGTTCGCGCCGAACCTGGAGGTCCTGATCGCGCTGCGGGCGGTGCAGGGCGCGGCGCTGGCCGGACTGCCGGCCTCGGCGATGGCGTACCTGGCCGAGGAGGTGCGGCCCCGGGCGCTGATCGGCGCCATCGGCCTCTTCGTCGCGGGCAATTCGATCGGCGGCATGAGCGGCCGGATCGTCACCGGCTGGGTGGCGCAGCTGTGGGGCTGGCGGGCCGGTCTGGCCGCCGTCGGCGTGACGTCGCTGCTGTGCGCGCTGGCCTTCCGGGCACTGCTGCCGAAGGCCCGGCACTTCACCCCCGGCACCCTCGACCCGAGGGCGCTGGCCGGGACGGTGCGGGCGCACCTGGCGGACCCGCTGCTGCTGCGGCTGTACGGGATCGGCGCGCTGTTCATGACGGTCTTCGGCGCGGTGTACACGGTGATCGGCTACCGGCTGGCCGAGGCGCCGTTCTCGCTGCCGCCCGGTGTGGTCGGCTCGGTCTTCCTCGTCTACCTGGTCGGTACGGCCTCCTCGGCGGCGGCCGGCCGGCTGGTCGGCCGGATGGGCCGGCGCGGGGCGCTCTACCTGGCGGTCTCCACCACCGCCGCCGGTCTGCTGCTCTCGCTCGGCGAGTCGCTGGCCGCGGTCCTGGCGGGCCTGGTCCTCATCACGGCCGGCTTCTTCGCGGGCCACGCGGTGGCGTCGTCGTCGGTGAGCCGGACCGCGAAGACGGGCCGGGCGCAGGCGTCGGCGCTCTACCAGTCGGCGTACTACCTGGGCTCCAGCGCGGGCGGCACGCTGGGCGCGGTCGCCTTCCACGCGGGCGGCTGGGGCGGGACGGTCGGAATCGGCCTGGTCGCGGTCGCGGGCGTCGTCTCGATCACCCTGTACGGGACGCACAGCGCGCGCGTGGCGGCGCGGCGGCCGCTCCCGGTGACGGCCTGAGAACGGGCATATGACCGTACGGTCACATCCTCGGTCCGGGCGCAACTGACATACTTCCGCGGACGTCCCAGGAGACAGGACTCTAGGGGGAGTTGAAGATCATGAACGGATTCACGCGCCGTGCGGGGAAGCGGGCGGGCATAGCCGCCGGCCTCACCTCGCTCCTGGTGCCGGTGACGGTCGTGCTCGGCGCCGCGCCGGCCCAGGCCGCCTCGTGCAACGTGACGACGGGGCCGTACCAGAAGCAGGTCGAGAAGTTCCTCGGCCGCCCGGTCGACGGGCGCCAGTCGGCCGCCGACTGCACCGCGATCCAGAAGTTCCAGCGCACCCACGGCATCACCCCGACCATGGGGTACGCGGGCCCGCTGACCTGGCAGACGATGAACACGATGCTCCAGCAGAAGGCCGCCGGGACCACCCCGAACAAGGCCGGCACGTGCCCGACCAACAAGGGCCGGATCGCCTGCGTGGACCTCACCCGCCAGCTGTCCTGGATCCAGGACGGCGCCAAGCTGAAGTACGGCCCGGTGCCGGTGCGCACCGGCAAGGACGGCACCGAGACCCGTACCGGCCTCAAGAAGGTCTACTGGCGGAACATCAACCACTGGTCGACGCTCTACAACGTGTCGATGCCGTACGCCCAGTTCTTCGACGGCGGCCAGGCCTTCCACTCGGTCACCAAGTCCATGTGGAACCCGCCCGGCTCGGCCGGCTGCGTCAACATGCGCCCCGCCGACGCCAAGGCGTACTGGAACCTCCTGCGCAACGGCGACGAGGTCTACGTGTACGGGCGCAAGCCGGGAACCTGACCCCGGCTGTCAGTGCGCTGCGGTAGCTTCGCTCTCACCGGCACCGACCGGTGCCGGTGAGGGGTGAGTGGGGTGTGACCCGATGAGCGAAGCCGCGACGGCGACGACCGAGGAACTCGACAAGTACCGCAGGGAGCTGACCGGTTACTGCTACCGGATGCTCGGTTCCTCCTTCGAGGCGGAGGACGCGGTACAGGACACGATGGTGCGGGCCTGGAAGGCGATCGACTCCTTCGAGGGACGCTCGTCGCTGCGGTCCTGGCTCTACCGGATCGCCACCAACGTCTGCCTCGACGCGCTCAACGCGGGCAACAAGCGGGCCCGGCCGATGGACCTGTCCGGCCCGACGCCCGTCGCGCAGGCGCAGCTCGTCAAGCAGCCGGAGATCACCTGGCTGGAGCCGATCCCGGACGGGCGCGTGATGCCGACCGCCGGCGACCCGGCCGAGGCCGCGCTGCACCGGGAGACCGTGCGGCTCGCCTTCGTGGCCGCGCTCCAGCACCTGGCGCCGAAGCAGCGCGCGGTGCTCATCCTGCGCGAGGTCCTCGCGTGGAAGGCCGCCGAGGTCGCCGAACTCCTCGACACCACCGTCGCGTCGGTGAACAGCGCGCTCCAGCGGGCCCGCGCGACCATCGCCGAGCAGGCCCCCGCCGAGTCCGACGCGGCGAACCCGCTGGACGAGGAGCAGCAGGCGCTCCTGGAGCGGTACGTGGCGGCCTTCGAGGGCTACGACATGCAGGCGCTGACCGCGCTCCTCCACGAGGACGCGACCATGACCATGCCGCCGTTCGACCTGTGGCTCCAGGGCCACGAGAACATCGTCGGCTGGATGCTCGGCGTCGGCGACGTGTGCCGCGGCTCGAAGCTGGTCCCGACCGTCGCCAACGGCGCGCCGGCCTTCGCCCACTACCACCCGGACCCGGAGGGCGGCTACAGCCCCTGGGCGCTCATCGTGCTGGAGCTGCGGGACGGGAAGGTGGCCGGGATGGACTTCTTCCTGGACACCCCGCGCTGGTTCCCCCTCTTCGACCTGCCGGAGCGGCTGGACGGCTAGAGCACCTGATCGAGGCCGGTGAGGCGGAGCAGGGCCGTGAGGCCGGGTCCCGCTCCGTGGAAGGTCAGCCGGTGGCCCGCCCGGCGGGCGGCGAGCGCCAGCCGGGCCAGGGCGTCGACGGCGGCGAGCCCGTCCGCCGCCGCGTCGACCCGGCAGCGCACGTCCCCCGGCGGGGCGGCGGCCAGCTCGGCACAGAGCCGGGCGACCTCCTCACGGGTGGGCGCGGCAGGCAGGGCCATGACGAGGGGTCGGCTGGTGTCCACGAGGGGGTGACCGGCCCGAGGGCCGGAACTCATCGCGGCGGGCTCAGGCGGAGGGGAACTCGGCGGTGTCGAGGGTCAGGTCGAACGGGGCGGGGAGGTGGATCTTCTCGCCGAACGGGACGGCGCGCAGGACCCGGTAGACGTCGGAGGCGGGCTGTCCGTAGAGCGTGACCGTCGGCCCGCCCGGCGCCCAGCGGTCGACCAGGAGGTAGAGCGGCACACCGGCCGTGGCGTAGCCGGCGGCCTTCGCGATCCGGTCGTGGTTCGCGTTCGACCGCGAGGTGATCTCCACGACCAGCTCCGCCTCCGCCGCCGGGATGAAGTGGCCGCTGGACTCCCGCAGCGCCGCCTTGGGCGCGACCAGTAGATCGGGGACGTACATGCCCGCCCTCGCGGGGATGGCGACGGCCTGGGTCTGGTAGATGCCCCAGTCCTCCGGGATCACCCGGTACAGCCTGCGCTGGATCTCCTCCGCGATGCCGTTGTGCTGGTTGGCGGGTGACGGTGCCACGGTGATGATCCCCTCGATGATCTCCACCTTGCAGCCCTCGGGCCAGTCCATCGACTCCCAGCGACGGACCAGGTCCTCCCAGCCGTTGCCCGCGTCGGGGTGGGGCTCGGCAGCGAGTGCGCTCATGGTGTGCTCCTCATTCGGTCGTCACCGATCCCAGCATGCCGAACGGGACCGGCGGGGGTCCACCGGTCCCGTTCACCCGAAGGTGTCAGCGGCACATGCCAGAGGTGCTGTTACGCGATGCGGTCCAGGACGATCGGGGTCGCCTTGAAGTCCGTGCCCTCGGGGGCGATGTCCCAGGCGGACGTCAGGGAGCCGAGGGCGTAGTCGAACTTCTCCGGGGTGTCCGTGTGCAGGGTGAGCAGCGGCTGCCCGGCGGTGACCGTGTCGCCGGGGCGGGCGTGCAGTTCGACGCCCGCGCCGGCCTGCACCGGGTCCTCCTTGCGGGCGCGGCCCGCGCCGAGGCGCCAGGCGGCGATGCCGATGTCGTAGGCGTCGAGGCGGGTGAGGACGCCGGAGGACGGGGCCGTCACCACGTGCCGCTCGCGGGCGACCGGGAGGGCCGCGTCCGGGTCGCCGCCCTGGGCGGAGATCATGCGGCGCCAGACGTCCATCGCGGAGCCGTCCTTGAGCGCCTTCGCCGGGTCGGCGTCCTTGAGCCCGGCCGCGTCGAGCATCTCGCGGGCGAGGGCCAGGGTGAGATCCACGACGTCCTGCGGGCCGCCGCCGGCGAGGACCTCGACGGACTCGCGGACCTCCAGGGCGTTGCCCGCGGTGAGGCCGAGCGGAGTGGACATGTCGGTGAGCAGCGCGACGGTCTTCACACCGCTGTCGGTGCCGAGCGCGACCATGGTGGAGGCCAGCTCGCGGGCGTCCTCGATGGTCTTCATGAAGGCGCCGGTGCCGACCTTGACGTCGAGGACGAGGGAGCCGGTGCCCTCGGCGATCTTCTTCGACATGATCGAGGAGGCGATCAGCGGGATGGCCTCGACGGTGCCGGTGACGTCGCGGAGCGCGTACAGCTTCTTGTCGGCGGGGGCCAGGCCGTCGCCCGCCGCGCAGATGACGGCGCCGGTGGTGTCGAGGACGTGCAGCATCTCCTCGTTGGAGAGCAGGGCGCGCCAGCCGGGGATGGACTCCAGCTTGTCGAGGGTGCCGCCGGTGTGGCCGAGGCCCCGGCCGGAGAGCTGCGGGACGGCCGCGCCGCAGGCGGCGACGAGCGGGGCGAGCGGGAGGGTGATCTTGTCGCCGACGCCGCCGGTGGAGTGCTTGTCGGCGGTGGGGCGGGAGAGCGCGTCGAAGTTCATCCGCTCGCCGGAGGCGATCATGGCCGCCGTCCAGCGGGCGATCTCGTCGCGGTTCATGCCGTTGAGCAGGATCGCCATGGCCAGGGCCGACATCTGCTCGTCCGCGACCGCGCCGCGGGTGTAGGCGTCGATGACCCAGTCGATCTGCTCGGGGCTCAGCTCGCCCTTGTCCCGCTTGGTCCGGATGACAGAGATGACGTCCATGTCGTGGTGCCTCTTTCTACGCGCATAGAGGGGGGAACGGGAGGAGCGGCCCTTCCCATGGTGCCGGAAGGGCCGCTCCGAGGTGTTACGGGGCGAGGTGCTCCGGGCCGAAGGCCTGCGGGAGCATCTCCGCCAGGGTGAGGAACCCGGCGGGCGTCTCCAGGACGAGGTCGGGGCCGCCGAACTCGTACAGCAGCTGCCGGCACCGGCCGCAGGGGACGAGGGACTCGCCCCGGCCGTCCACGCACACGAAGTGGGTGAGCCGGCCGCCGCCGGTGGCCTGGAGCTGGGAGACCAGCCCGCACTCGGCGCACAGGCCGAGGCCGAACGAGGCGTTCTCCACGTTGCACCCGGAGACCGTCCGCCCGTCGTCGACGCGCGCGGCGGCGCCGACGGGGAAGCCGGAGTACGGGGCGTACGCGTGGGACATCGCCTCGCGGGCGGCCTTCCGCAGGAGGTCCCAGTCGGGCTCCGCCGTCACTTGCCCTGGCCCTTCCGGTAGGGCAGGCCGTCCGCCTTCGGCATCCGCAGCCGCTGTGCCGACAGGGCCAGCACGAGCAGGGTGGTGATGTACGGGGCGGCGTCGACGAACTGGCTCGGGACCTGGTCGGTGAGGGCGTACCAGAGGAAGAAGCCGGCCGAGAAGACGGCGGCGATCACGGCGGGCACGTACTTCTTCCTGTACAGCTGCCAGACGGTGGCGATCACGAGGAGGACCGCGACGAGCAGCAGCAGCGCGTGGACGTTCTCGGCGCCGCCGCGCAGCTTGAGGCTGTCGGTGAAGCCGAAGAGGCCGGCGCCGAGGGCCATGCCGCCCGGCATCCAGTTGCCGAAGATCATCGCGGCGAGACCGATGTAGCCGCGGCCGCCGGTCTGGCCCTCCTGGTAGATGCCGGTGGCGACGATCGCGAGGAAGGCGCCGCCGAGGCCGGCGAGGGCGCCGGAGGCGGTGACGGCGATGTACTTGTACTTGTACACGTTGACGCCGAGGGACTCGGCCGCGACCGGGTTCTCGCCGCAGGAGCGCAGCCGCAGGCCGAAGGCCGTGCGCCACAGGATCCACCAGGTGGCCGGGATCAGCAGGATCGCGACGACGGTGAGCAGCGACAGGTTGGTGACCAGGCCGCCGAGGATGCCGGCGAGGTCCGAGATCAGGAACCAGTGCTTGCCCTGGAGGGTGGCCAGCCAGTCCGAGAGCCCCGGAACGGTGATGTCGGTGATCTCGTCGATGCGCGGGGACTGCTTGGAGGAGCCGCCCTCGGCCTCGGCGAAGGTGAAGTTCGACAGGTACTGGGTGAAGCCGACCGCCAGGATGTTGATCGCCACACCGGAGACGATGTGGTTCACGTTGAACGTGACGGTGATGACCGCGTGCAGCAGGCCGCCGAGCGCGCCGCCGACGAGGCCGAAGAGGACGCCCACCCAGGGGCCCCACTGGTAGCCGGCCCAGGCGCCGAACCAGGTGCCGAGGACCATCATGCCTTCGAGGCCGATGTTGACGACGCCCGCGCGCTCGGACCACAGGCCGCCGAGACCGGCGAGGCCGATCGGGACGGCGAGCTGGAGCGCGCCGGAGACCTGGCCGACGGAGGTGAGGTCGTCGGCGCCGGAGACGACGCGGACGAGGGAGAAGAGGACGAGGCCGGCCGCGACGATCAGCAGGATCCAGGGCCAGGTGAGCTTGCGGCGCCCGGCCTTCCGGGGTGCGGCGCTCGGCTTGGCGACGGTACCGGTGCTCATGCCGAGACCTCCTTGTCGGTCTTGAGGGCGCCGCCGGCGGCCAGCTCCTCGCCGACCTTCTGCTGCTGGCGCCGGGTGCCGTAGCGGCGGACGAGTTCGTAGGAGACCACCACGGCGATCACGATGATGCCCTGCATGATCTGCGTGATCTCCTTCGGGTAGCCCTCGACGTCCAGCGACGAGGACGCCTTGTCGAGGAACGCGAAGAGGAGGGCCGCGAAGAGGACGCCGACCGGGTTGTTCCGGCCGAGGAGCGCGATCGTGATGGCGGTGAAGCCGACGCCGACCGGGAACGAGAGGCTGTACGTGTGGGTGTCGCCGAGCAGCGTCGGCATGCCGGAGAGGCCGGCCAGCGCGCCCGAGAGCAGCATCGAGGTGAGGATCATCTTCTTGGCGTCCACGCCGCTGGCCTGGGCCGCCGACTCGCTCTCGCCGGTGGCGCGCAGGTCGAAGCCGAAGCGGGTGCGGTTGAGGGCGAACCAGTAGACGACGCCGAGGGCGAGGGCGACGAAGGTGAAGCCGTAGATCTCGCCGTTGCCCTGGCCCATGTCGATGCCGGGGAACCAGCCGGACTCGGCGATCTTGCCGGTGGTCAGGTCGTTGGAGCCCGCGGGCTGGACGCCGAGGTTCTTCGGCAGGATCAGCCAGGCGATCAGGGAGGTCGCGATGGCGTTCAGCATGATCGTCGAGACGACCTCGGAGACGCCCCGGCTGGTCTTCAGGATGCCCGCGATGCCGGCCCAGAAGGCGCCGGTGAGCATCGCGACGAGCACGATCAGCAGGATGTGCAGCGGGCCGGGCAGCTCCACCGAGGCGCCGACCACGGCCGAGACCATCGCCGCGAGGCGGTACTGGCCGTCGACGCCGATGTTGAAGAGGTTCATCCGGAAGCCGAGGGCGACGCCCAGGGCGGCCAGGTAGTAGATCCCGGTCTGGTTGACGATCAGGACCTGGATGTCCGAGTACCCGGCGTTCTCGATCATCAGCCGGATCGGCTCGATCGGGTCGAGGCCCGTGGCGAGCAGCACCAGCATGGTGAGCACGAACGAGGAGACCAGCGCGAGCACCGGGCCCGCGGCCCCGATGATCAGCTTGTCCTTGTCGAATTTCTTCATCGGGCGTCACCGTCTTCGGACTGCTCGGGCTGCGCGGACTGCTCGGCCTGCTCGCCGCCTTCGAGGTGGCCGGAGGCCGCACCGGTCATGGCGGAGCCGAGCTGCTCGGGCGTGATGGTGGCGGGGTCCGCGTCCGCGACGAGCTTGCCGCGGTACATGACCCGGAGGGTGTCGGAGAGGCCGATCAGCTCGTCGAGGTCGGCCGAGATCAGCAGGACGGCCAGGCCCTCGCGGCGGGCGTCGCGGATCGCGTCCCAGATCTGCGCCTGCGCGCCGACGTCCACGCCGCGGGTGGGGTGGGCGGCGATCAGGAACTTGGGGTTGTGGCTCATCTCGCGGCCGACGATCAGCTTCTGCTGGTTGCCGCCGGAGAGGGAGGCCGCGGTCACGTCGATGCCCGGGGTGCGGACGTCGTACTCGCGCACGATCCGCTCGGTGTCCTGGCGGGCGGCCTTCAGGTCGAGGATGCCGCGCTTGGAGTTGGGGGCCTCGGTGACGTGGCCGAGGATGCGGTTCTCCCAGAGGGGGGCCTCCAGGAGCAGGCCGTGCCGGTGGCGGTCCTCGGGGATGTAGCCGATGCCGCCCTCGCGGCGCTTGCGCACCGGGACGGCGGAGAGGTCCGCGCCGTCGAGGCGGATGACGCCCGCGTCGGGCGAGACCATGCCCATGAGGGCTTCGATCAGCTCGGTCTGGCCGTTGCCCTCGACGCCCGCGATGCCGAGGATCTCGCCCTTGTGGATGGTGAGCGAGACGTCGTCGAGGAGCTTGCGGCCGACCTCGGCGCTTTCGTGCACGTACGTGTCGCTGGGCGAGACGACCCGGGCGGCGGACACCTGGGGGACGGCGGTGATGCCGGTCTCCAGCAGGGTCAGCCCCTCGACCTGGAGCATCGGCACGTCGGTGACGGTCGACTCGCGGGTCTCCGGGGAGGGCAGCTCGCTGCCGACCATCAGCTCGGCGAGCTGCTTGGTGGTGGCGGTCCTCGGGTCGGCGGTGCCGACGGTGGTGCCGCGCCGGATGACGGTGATGTCGTCGGCGACCTTCAGGACCTCGCCCAGCTTGTGCGAGATGAAGATGACGGTGAGGCCCTCGGCCTTGAGCTCGCGGAGGTTGTCGAAGAGCGCGTCGACCTCCTGCGGGACGAGGACGGCGGTGGGCTCGTCGAGGATGAGGATCCGGGCGCCGCGGTAGAGGACCTTGAGGATCTCGACGCGCTGGCGGTCGGCGACGCCGAGGTCCTCGACGAGGGCGTCGGGGCGGACCCCGAGGCCGTACGCGTCGGAGATCTCCAGGATCTTCTTGCGGGCCTTGGCGCCGATGCCGTGGAGCTTCTCGCCGCCGAGGACGACGTTCTCCAGGACGGTGAGGTTGTCGGCGAGCATGAAGTGCTGGTGCACCATGCCGATGCCGCGCGCGATGGCGTCGCCGGGCGTGGAGAAGGCGACCTGCTCCCCGTCGATGGCGATGGTGCCCTCGTCCGGCTTCTGCATGCCGTAGAGGATCTTCATGAGGGTCGACTTGCCGGCACCGTTCTCACCGATGAGGGCGTGAACCGTGCCCTTGCGGACGGTGATCGCGATGTCCCGGTTGGCGACGACGCCGGGGAAGCGCTTGGTGATGCCGTGGAGTTCCACGGCCGGGGGGCTGGACGCGTTGATGACGCACTCTCCTTGGCCGGAAGGAGTGGGAGCGGAGGGCAGGGCGGGGCGAAGTTATCGTGCCGGTGCGACATCTACACGCGTAGCGCTGCCGAAAAAGTGAAAACCCGTACGGGAATGGGGCCGGGGCCCGGTCCGGTGGGTGTCCCACCGGGGCCGGGCCCGCGGCGACAGGTCGTGACCTGCGCTTCCTTACGGAGCGGTCTTGACCGTGATCTTGCCGTCGACGATGTCCTTCTTCGCCTTGTCGACCGCGGCGATCAGGTCGGTCATCGCCTTGTACTTCGGGTTGGAGTCGGCCAGGCCGACACCGTCCGTGGCGAGGCCGTAGCGGATCTCACCGGTCTGCGGCTTGCCGTCCTGGACCGACTTGATCAGGTTGAAGACGGAGTCCGAGACGTCCTTGGTGACCGAGGTCAGGATGGAGTCCTTGTACGCCTTCAGACCGGCCTGGTTGTACTGGTCGGAGTCGACGCCGATGGACCACTTGCCGGCCTTGGAGGCGGCCTCGATGGCACCGGAACCGGCCAGACCGGCGGCGGCGTAGACCACGTCGGCGCCCTTGTCGAGCTGGCCCTGGGCGGCGGCCTTGCCGAGGTCGGGCTTGGCGAAACCGTCGAAGTTCGGCGGCTGGGTCAGGTACTGGGTGAGCACCTTCGCCTTGGGGTTGGTGTCCTTGACGCCCTGGACGTAGCCCGCCTCGAACTTCTTGATCAGCGGGACCTCGACGCCGCCGATGAAGCCGACGGTGCCGGTCTTGGACGCCTTGGCGGCGGCGACGCCGGCCAGGTAGGAGCCCTGCTCCTCGTTGAAGACGAGGTTGGCGATGTTCTCGCCGGTGACCGAGGTGTCGTCGATGATGCCGAAGGTGGTCTTCGGGAACTGCTTGGCGACCTTCTCGATGGCCGGGGCGTAGGCGAAGCCGACGCCGATGACCGGGTTGTTGCCGGCGCGGGCCAGCGAGGTGAGGCGCTGGACCTTGTCGGCGTCGCCCTCGCCGGCCGACGGCTCGGCCTCGGCGCCCTTGACCTTGAGCTCGTCCTCGGCCTTCTTCAGACCCGCGTAGGCGGCGTCGTTGAAGGACTGGTCGCCGCGGCCGCCGATGTCGTACGCGATGGCGGCCTTGGTCGCCTTCGAGTCCGAGGAGCCGGAGCCGCTGTCCGAGGAGTTCTTGCCACAGGCGGTGGCGGAGAGCGCGAGCGCCGCGGAGGCGATGCCCACGGTGGTGATCCTGGTGATCCGGCGCAAGAGGAGGGTCCCTTCGAGACTGACCGAAAGCGCCTCTTCCGGCGCTGGTTTCGCCGCGATCGTAACGCGCGTAGATGTCAGTTAAAGACCCGTTCATGAGTCGTTATCGGATCGTCGCGAACCGGCCCGGGGGGAGGCGACCGGGGGCGTTCGGCCCGGTACTGCCGGTTATACCGTCTGGGACAAGGGCCCGGAAGGGTTTTCCCGGCGCCGCGCCGGACGACTGGGCCGGACGGCTGATCACACCGTCCGGCCATAAGGTCGTACTTTATTTGAGAGAGTTCGCCCCGATTTCAAGCCAATCCGGTGCGGGCTCAGCCCTTCGGCGTGGCGTCGATCACCGCGGCGGCCGTGAAGAGCTCCACGGCGGTCTCGATGGCGTCCTCGTCCACGTCGAAATCGCCCGCGTGCAGGTCGCGGACCCGGGGGTCGCCGGGGGTGCGGACGCCGAGCCGGGCCATCGCGCCGGGCACGTGCTCCAGGTACCAGGAGAAGTCCTCGCCGCCGAGGCTCTGCTCGGTGTCCTCGACCGCGTCGAACCCGCGCCGGGCGATCATCGCGTCCCGCAGCAGCTCCGCGATCACCGCGTCGTTCACGACCGGCGGGACGCCGCGCACGTAGTTCACCGTCGACTTCGCCCGGTGCAGGGCGGCGACCTCGTCCACCGCCGCGTGCACCAGGTCCGGGGCGTCGCGCCAGGCCGGCAGGTCCAGGCAGCGGACCGTGCCGGAGAGCTCGGCGTGCTGCGGGATCACGTTGGGCGCGTGCCCGGCCTCGATCCGGCCCCAGGTGAGCGAGAGGCCCGAGCGGGCGTCCACCCGGCGGGCGAGCACCGCGGGCACGTCGGTCGCGACCCGGGCGGCGGCGGTCACCAGGTCGGTGGTGAGGTGCGGGCGGGCGGTGTGGCCGCCGGGGCCGTCGAGGGTGACCTCCAGGCGGTCGCAGGCCGAGGTGATCGGGCCGACCCGCAGGCCGATCTTCCCGGCGTCCACCTTCGGGTCGCAGTGCACGGCGATGATCCGGCCGACGCCGTCGAGGACGCCCGCCGCGACCGCGTCGGCGGCGCCGCCGGGCAGCACCTCCTCGGCGGGCTGGAAGAGCAGCCGGACCGGGCGCGGCAGCAGCCCCTCGCGCTCCATCCCGGCCAGCACCAGGCCGGCGCCGAGGACGGTGGTGGTGTGCACGTCGTGGCCGCAGGCGTGGGCGCGGTTGGGCACGGTGGAGCGGTACGCGACGGTCTTCACGTCCGGGATGGGCAGGGCGTCCAGGTCGGCGCGGATGGCGAGCATGGGGCGCCCGCCGTCCCAGGTGCCGATGTCACAGATGAGTCCGGTGCCGCCCGGGAGGACCCGTGGCGCGAGGCCGGCCGCCTCCAGGCGGGCCTTGAGCGCCGCGGTGGTGCGGAACTCCTGGTTCCCCAACTCGGGGTGCATGTGCAAGTCCCTGCGGAACGCGATCAGTTCGGCGCGCAGGGCGGAGGACAGTGTTCCGGGCAGGTCGACGGATCCGGGCTCACGGGACTTCAACTGGTTCACCCTTTGAAGCGTAGGCCCATCTGGTGATCAACTGCCCGTTGATCAGAAAAAGTTCAGCCCGTTAGGGGAAAGATTCTCGGTCGGACGCGCATGAGTGGCTCTCCGTATGGGTACGCTCACCCGAATTCGAGCCGGTCGACCCCCGAACCGCTCCGCGGCGTCAGCCGGTCCGCCCCGGACGCCGTGCCGACCACCCCGGCCAGGAAGCCCTGGGCCCTCGGCGAGGCCGTGGCCCGCAGCCACTCGGGGGCGATCTCGCAGACCGCGACCTTCACGCCGGTGCCCTCCAGGGCCAGCGGCAGGGTGTGCACGACCGTCGACGGGAAGCTGACCACCGTGGTGCCGATGGGGCCGCGCCGGGCGATCAGCTCCAGCGGCAGGTCCGGGCGGACCACCTGGAGGCCGGTCTCGACCGCGACCCGGTGCAGCTTCTCCGGGGTCTCGCGGCGGTGCGCGAAGTAGCGGGTGGCGCCGTGGGCGCGGGCCAGCTGCCCGACGACCCGCAGGTAGTGGTCGGCGTCCACCACCCCGGTCTCCA
The DNA here is from genome assembly GCF_014650175.1 of Streptomyces termitum. Classification (GTDB taxonomy): domain Bacteria; phylum Actinomycetota; class Actinomycetes; order Streptomycetales; family Streptomycetaceae; genus Streptomyces; species Streptomyces termitum. The sequence continues at coordinate 644,731 of NZ_BMUL01000001.1, read as the reverse complement.
CCAGCGAGGTGCCCACCAGATCCGCGCCGCCGGTGAGCAGCGGCGGGCCGAAGCGGGACCGGGTCCACGCGTAGCGGTTCTCGGTGACCTCGGCGCCGGGCGGCGCCTGCACGGGCAGCGAGGTGAAGATCTCGACGGAGCGGCGGGCGCCCGGGGCGAGCCGGCGGCGGGCCAGCGAGGTCACCGGGGCGAGGACCAGCTCGCGCGGCCCGTGGTCGCCCTTGCGGTGCCAGCGGACCAGCCGCTCCCCGCCCGCCAGCTGGGCGGCGAACTCCATGGTGGCGGTGCCGTCGTCCACGACCGTCACGTGCCGGGGCCCGAAGAGGGACAGCAGCAGCTGGACGTAGCGCGAGAAGGGGTCGCCCACCACCACCCGCTCCGCCGAGCGCAGCGGCCCGGCCAGCTCCCGCAGGGTCCGCACCAGCGCCCCGCGCCCGGCCCGCGCCTCCTGCCAGTGCACGTCGAAGCCCTCGTCCCGGGCCAGCTGCGCCATCCGGCGGAGCTGGCCGCGCGACATCGGGTCGTTCGGCGAGAGCACCACGATCCGCAGGTCGGGCAGGGGGTTCGGGGGCGGGTCGCAGCGGGGGGAGGGCGCGGGGGGCTCCCCCGGCCCGGGGCCCGCGGCCGGGGCAGTGGCCCGGCCGCGGGTGTGGGCCCATTCCAGGACGTTCAGGAGCTGGACCGGGCTCTCGACGAACGCCAGCCGGCCGGTCATGCGGAGACGAGCCCCTGGACCCGGCGGAGCTTCTTCATCGGGCCGAGCTCCGACTCGTAGACCTTCTTCACGCCGTCGCCGAGCGCCGCCTCGATGGTGCGGATGTCGCGGACGAGGCGCTCCAGGCCCTGCGGCTCGACCGAGGCGGCCTGGTCCGAGCCCCACATGGCGCGGTCGAGGGTGATGTGGCGCTCGACGAAGGCGGCGCCGAGGGCGACGGCGGCCAGCGTGGTCTGGAGGCCGGTCTCGTGGCCGGAGTAGCCGATCGGGACGTTCGGGTACTCCTCCTGGAGCGTCTGGATGACGCGCAGGTTCAGCTCCTCGGCCTTGGCCGGGTAGGTGGAGGTGGCGTGGCAGAGCAGGATGTTCGCGCTGCCGAGGACCTCGACGGCGTGCCGGATCTGCGCCGGGGTGGACATGCCGGTGGAGAGGATGACGGTGCGGCCTGTGGCGCGCAGCTCGCGCAGCAGCTCGTCGTCGGTGAGGGAGGCGGAGGCCACCTTGTGGGCGGGGACGTCGAACTTCTCCAGGAAGGCGACGGCCTCGGTGTCCCACGGGGAGGCGAACCAGTCGATGCCGCGCTCGGCGCAGTGCTCGGAGATGGCGCGGTACTCGTCCTCGCCGAACTCCACTCGGTGGCGGTAGTCGATGTACGTCATCCGGCCCCAGGGGGTGTCGCGCTCGATGTCCCACTGGTCGCGCGGGGTGCAGATCTCCGGGGTGCGCTTCTGGAACTTGACGGCGTCGCAGCCGGCCTCGGCGGCCACGTCGATCAGCTTGAGGGCGTTGTCGAGGTCGCCGTTGTGGTTGATGCCGATCTCACCCGTGATGTAGACGGGCCGGCCGGGGCCGGCGGTCTTGGAACCGAGGGTGCGCAGACGGGAGTTCATGGTCTTTCCTTACGGGTTGGGCGGGGCGGGGGTGTTCAGCTCGGGTCCGAGGAGCCAGGCGGCGATCTCGCGGATCGCTCCGAAGCCGCCCGGGGTGACGGTGACCGCGCGGGCCGCGGCCCGGACGGAGTCGTGGGCGCTGCTCACCGCGACGGGCCAGCCGACGAGGTGGAAGCAGGGCAGGTCGTTGACGTCGTTGCCGGCGTAGAGGACGCGCGCCGGGTCGATCCCCTCGGCCTCGCACCACTCCTTGAGGGCGAGGTCCTTGCGGTCGATGCCGTGCAGGACGGGGATGCGCAGCTTGCGGGCGCGGGCGGCGACGACCGCGTTCTGCTCGGTGGAGAGGATGAGGACGGGCAGTCCGGCGCGGCGCAGGGCCGCGATGCCGAGGCCGTCGCCGCGGTGCGCGGAGACGAACTCGCGGCCCTCCGCGTCGAGATGGACCCGGTCGTCGGTCTGGGTGCCGTCGAAGTCGAGGACGACCGCGTCGACGTCCGCGAGGGACGGGGTGAGCGGCGTGTCGAGGAGCGGGGCGAGGACCTGGGCGCGGGCCAGGTCGTGCGGGTCGTCGATCTCCAAGGCGCGCGCCGGGTCGGTGACGACGAGCGCGGTACGGCCGAAGAAGCGGTGCCCGTGGCGGCGGAAGCCGGCCGCGTCCATCGCGTAGACGGCGCCGGTCTCCAGGTATTCGGCCGCGCGGTCCTGGCGGCGCGGCCGGTGCGCCTTGTCGTGGTTGACGCCGGTGGCGCCGTCGGCCGCCTCCTTCCACAGGAAGCCGTGCGAGGGGGCGGCGGTGAAGGCGGTGTCGGCGGCACCGGAGGCGACCCGGGCGGCGGTCTCGGCGACCTCGGCCGCCGTGAGGAAGGGGCTGGTGCACTGGACGAGGAGGACCACGTCGACGGTGCGGCCGTGCTCGGCCTCGAAGGTCTCCAGGGCGTGCCGGACGGCGGACTCGCTGGTGGCGGTGTCGCCCGCGATCTCGGCGGGCCGCCGGACGGCACCGGCGCCGAAGGAGCGGGCGGCGGCGGCGATCGCCCCGTCGTCGGTGGAGACGACGACGTCGGTGACGCCCGGCGCGCCGAGGCAGGCGCGGACGGCCCGGCCGACCAGCGGGATCCCGGCGACGGGGGCGAGGTTCTTGGCGGGGACGCCCTTGGAGCCGCCCCGGGCGGGGATGACGGCGAGCACGGTGGGGGTGATCGGCTGCTTCTCGGGCATCACAGTTCTCCCAGGCGTCGGACGACGGGGGCCACGCGCTGGACGCCGTGGCGGTAGGCGCCGCGCGCCGCCTCGCGGACGATCCGGCGCAGTCCGCTGTCGCGGGCCGGCGGCGCGGTGACGTCCAGGCGGTGGCGGGCGAGGATGCCGGGCAGGTAGCCGCCGGCCGTCTCCGCCGTGTAGTAGGGGGCGATCGGGGGCAGTCCGGGCCGGGCGAGGAGGTCGGCGACCCGGGCGCGGGCGGCGTCGAAGGCGGCGTCGTACGAGCCCTCCCCCGCGCCGGCGGCGACGCCCTGCCGGGCCAGCCACGCCTCGTCGGGGACCGGGACCTCGCCCCGGTCGAGCCGGTCGAAGGAGGTGAGCAGGCCGGAGCCGAGGAAGTGGTGGTTGCCGTGGGCCTCGCGGACGCCGCAGTCGGTGAGGACCGCGGTCGGGATCCGGCGGTGCAGGGACTCCAGGGCGGCCGTGGAGGAGACGGTGACCAGCAGGTCGGTGCGGTCCAGGACCTCGCCCATGTGCCCGTAGACCAGGCGGAGGTTGGCGGGCGGCTCCAGACCGCGCACCAGCTTCTGGTACGGGTGCTCCTCCAGGTGCGTGGTGTGCTCGCCGGGCTTGGAGCGGAGCTTGAGGAGGACCTCGCGGCCGGGGTGCAGCCGGGCGTGCCGGACCAGCCGCTCCAGGACGTAGGCGCGCTCGGCGCGGGTGGTGGGCACCGACGGCTGGGCGGCGAACACCAGGGTGTCGCGGCCGGGTTCGGGCCGGTACGGGGCTCCGCCGAGGAAGGGCAGCGCGGCCTCGACGACCGACTCGGCGCCGGCGCCCACCCCTTCGTACACGGCGCGGAAACGGTCCGCGTCGTGGCGGGAGTTGGCGAGCACCACGTCGGCGCCGTGGCGCAGCAGCAGTCCGTCGGCCAGCTTCTCGTAGACGACGCCGACATAGCCGGTGACGATCACCGGGCGGCGGTCGAGGCCGAGGTCGGCGAGGCCCTGGAGGACGGCCCGGACGGTGCCGCCGACCAGCGCGAGGACGATCACGTCGTACCGTTCGCCGCGCACCTCCGCGTCCCGCACCGCGCGCAGGAACTCCGCGCCGGTCACCTCGCGCGGGGCGGCGGCCGCCGCCCCGGTCTCGGCGAGCTGGCGGGCGGTGGGAGTGGCCCGGCCGCGCAGGACGAAGCCGGTGGGCTCGACGTCCCCGGCGGTGATGCGGCGCGCGGTGAGCGCACCCCATTTCCACCGGGTGTCGGAATCGGCGAGTACGGCGATCCGTACCGTTTCACGGGAACTTGCTGGCACGTCGAGGACGCTAGAAGGGCATTCGGGTCTTCGGCCCAACGCGATCGCAACAAACGGTGAACAGCACCTCTCGGAGCGTTGAAGCGGCCCGGGATTCAGCCGGTGGACGGCCCGGGAACCCCTCGGGTAAAGGCGGTTAAGGAGTCCGCCGCTTCGTGTTCACCGGAAATCCCCCGGCCGGTCGGCGAGGTGGCCGGGGCGGCGCCTAGCGTCGGCCGCGTGGTCAAGCTCTCCGTCGTCGTGCCGTTCTTCAACGTGCAGACATACGCCCCCGACACCCTCGCCAGTCTGCGCGCCAACGCCCGCGACGACGTCGAGTTCCTCCTCGTCGACGACTGCTCCTCCGACGCCACCCCCGAGATCCTGGAGCGCGCCGCGCGGGACCTGCCCGGCGCCGTCCTGATCCGGCGCGAGCGCAACGGGGGCCTGGCGACCGCCCGCAACACCGGTCTGGACGCGGCCCGCGGCACGTACCTCGCCTTCCTCGACGGGGACGACTGGCTGGCCCCCGGCCACTGCGGGCGGCTGCTCGCCGCCGCCGAGGAGCTCGGCTGCGACTTCCTGCGCACCGACCACACCACCGTCACCGGGCGCGCCCGCGCGGTCCGCCGGGCGCCCGTGCCGCGCCGCGCCGAGGTCCTCGACCCGCGCGGGGCGATCCTGCCCGCGCACCGCACCACCTCCGTCGACTACCCGTACGCCTGGGCCGGGATCTACCACCGGCGGCTCCTCGACCGGGGTCTGCTGCGTTTCCCCGACGGGCTGCGGACCGCCGAGGACCGGCCGTGGATCTGGCGGCTGCACCGCGAGGCGGAATCCTTCGCGGCGATCAGCGAATTCGGTGTCTTCTACCGGCGCGGGGTGCCGAACTCGCTCACACAGATCGGTGACGTACGACAATTGGATTTCATTCGCGCATTCGATCTGGTGATCGAGGAGACGGCGCGGGACAAGGACGCCGAGCATTTCCTCCCGAAAGCCGTCCGCACCTATTGCGCGGTCATCGCGCACCACGTCGGAACCCTCCAGAAGTTCGAACCCGCGGTGGCCCGGCGGCTCAAGGCGATGAGCGCGGGGGCGCTGCGCCGGATGCCGCAGCCGGTCCTCGACGAGGCGCTGGCCTCGATGGGCGGCGACCGGGCCGCGCTGCTGCGCCGGCTGCGCAGGCGGCGGCCCGCCCCGCCACCGGCCGGCCCCGGCGGCACGGGCACCCCGGAGGTGGCCGCGTGAGCGCCCGCCGCACCACCCAGATCTTCGCCGCCTCCACCCTGTTCGGCGCCGTCACCCTGGCCGCCGCCCTGGACAGCGGCCGCTTCGCCGCCGCCGACCGGCGGCTGCTGCTCGTCACCCACAACGCGCCGGTCCCCGAGACCACCCCGGCCTTCGACCGGGCGGAGGGCTTCGACCGGATCCGCGGCCGCTTCGACGAGGTGCTGTCGTGGAACGAGACGATCTCCCCGCTGCACCCCGGCGGCTGGACCCCGCGCGGCCAGGACCTGCCGATGCTCCAGCGGTACCTGAACACGCTGTGGCGGCTCGGCGACGACCGGGTCGAACTGGTCGTGGAGTCCATCCAGGTCACCCCGGCCCTCGCCCTCGCCGAGCTGCTGCCCGAGGCGGAGATCACCGTCTACGCGGACGGGCTGATGAGCTACGGGCCGACCCGCAACAAGATCGACCCGATGATCGGCGGCCGGGCCGGCCGGCTCCTCCACCTCGACCTGGTGCCGGGGCTCCGGCCGCTGCTGCTCGGCGAGTTCGGGACGGTGGCGCAGACCGTCCCGGCGGAGGCGTTCACCGCGGCCGTCGCGGAACTCACCGGCCCGCCTGCGCCCGCCACGGAACCCGGCGACGGGCCCGCGCTGCTCCTCGGCCAGTACCTGGCCGCGCTGCACCTGATGACCGCCGCCGAGGAGGAGGAGCTGCACCTGCGGATGGTGCGCGGCGCGGTCGCCCGCGGCCACCGCGCCCTCGTCTTCAAGCCGCACCCGAACGCCCCCGACTCCTGGACCCGCTCGCTCGCCGAGGAGGCGGAGCGGCTCGGCGCCGCCCTGACCGTGGAGGACCGGCCGGTGCTCGCCGAGGTCCTCTACCGCGAACTGCGGCCCGCACTGGTGGTGGGCTGCTTCTCGACGGCCCTGATGACCGCCCTCACCTTCTACGGCCTGCCGGTCGCCCGGGTCGGCACCCGGGAGCTGCTCCAGCGGCTCGCGCCCTTCCAGAACAGCAACCGGATCCCGCTCACGGTCGTCGACGCGGTCGTCCCGCCCCTCGAACCGGGCGGCGAGGAGCCGGTGACCGACCCGGAGCGGCTGGACGACCTGGTGGCCGCGGTCGGCTTCGCGATGCAGCCGAAGATCCGGCCGGACCTGCGGGAGGCGGCGGTACGGCACCTGTCGGGGCCGTACGCGGAACGCACCCGGCACCACTTCACCCGCCGCCGCCTCACCGTCCTCGGCCTCCCCGGCGGCCTCCCGGTCCCCCGCCACCCGGGCGTCCGCAGGCTCGCCCGCAGGGCCCTGCGGCTGCGCAGGGCCCTGCGGCGGTAGCGCCTCAGGCCCGGACGACCGGCTCCTGGATCTCCGCGACCCAGCCGGCCGGGTCCTCCGGGCACTCCAGGTACAGCTCGCGGGCGTACCCGGCGGAGGCGTAGCCGTTGGTCTCGATCCAGGAGGCGAGGGCCTGCGCGGTCGGCAGGACGTCGTCCATCGAACCCCGGTGGACGACGGTCGCCGCCTCCTCGATCCCGGGGAGCACGTGCACCCGCACGCCCTCCGCCTCGGTGCCCTCCGGCACCGTCATCGCGGCGTGCACGACGACGGACCCGTCACCGCGCCCCGCGTCCTCGTAGTACGCGATCCCCGGCCCGAAGCCGGTGACCCCGGCGGCCTCCAGACGGCCGCACAGCTCCCCGTACAGCGGCCCGATGACCGGCCCGATGTCCTCCGGTCCGAAGGAGGAGGCGGTGCCGCTCAGCTCCGCGATCCGGACGGCGGGGATCTTCTTGACGACGACGTCCTGCGTGGACATGCGTCCCTCGCTCTCGATGGCACGGAGCCTCGCACCGACCTGCGCGAGCCGCGCCCGCGCCTCGCGCAGCGCGGTCTCCAGCTCGGCCTGCCGCAGCCGCAGCATCCCCCGCAGCTCCTCCGCGCCGAGCTCGTCGCCGAGGATGGCCCCCACCTGTTCCAGGGTGAAGCCGAGCTCCTTGAGCGCGATGACGCGATTGAGCCGCGCGAGCTGGCCCGCCGTGTAGAAGCGGTACCCGCTGTGCGGATCGACCCGGGCCGGGCGCAGCAGTCCGATGGCGTCGTAGTGACGCAGCATCCGGACCGACACCCGCCCGTGCCGGGCGAAGTCTCCGATGGCGAACATGACGCCCCTTACTCAAGACCCTGACACGGAGAGAGGGTCAAGCGGCGCTGCTGAGGGAGAGCTTCACGGCGAAGCCGAGGAAGAGGGCGCCGGCGGCGGAGGTGGCGCCGGCGGAGAGGCGCTTGCGGCGGCGGAAGGCGGTGGCGAGGCGGGTGCCGCCGAAGATGAGGGTGGTGAGGTAGAGGAAGCTGCCGAGCTGGAGCAGGGTGCCGAGGACCAGGAAGGAGAGCGCCGGGTAGGCGTAGGAGGGGTCGACGAACTGCACGAAGAAGGAGATCAGGAAGAGGATCGCCTTCGGGTTGAAGAGGCTGATGACGAGGGCGCGGCGGTACGGGTGCTCGGCGGGGCCCTCGGCGGCCTCGGCGGCGGCCTCGGCGGGCTCGCGGCGGGTGCGCCACAGGGCGAGGGCGGAGCGGAGCATGCCGTACGCCATCCAGGCCAGGTAGCCGGCGCCCGCGTACTTGACCACCGTGAAGAGGAGCGGGGTGGTCTGGAGGAGGGAGGCGGCTCCGAGGGCGGCCAGGGTCATCAGGACCGTGTCGCCGGTGAAGACTCCGGCGGCGGCCTTGTAGCCGGTCCGGGTGCCCTTGCGGGCGGCCACGGAGAGCACGTAGAGGGAGTTCGGCCCCGGCAGGAGGATGATGAGGACGAGCCCGGCGAGATAGGTCGGCAGATCGGTGACACCCAGCATGGGCGGAGTGTCGCACATGGCCGGAACTCCGCGCTGTGACCTCCGTCGCCGGACGCGGTCCCCGGGATCAGGGGGCCTCGCCGGGGGTGTGGGTGCCCCAGACCGCGCGCAGGGCGTCGCAGACCTCGCCGACGGTGGCGCGGGCTTCGAGGGCGGTCTTCATCGGGGGGAGGACGTTGTCGGTGCCGGCGGCGGCCCGCCGGAGGGCGGCGAGGGCGGTGGTGACGGCGGCCCCGTCGCGGGAGGCGCGGAGCCGGGCGAGGCGCTCGGCCTGCCGGGCCTCGACGGCCGGGTCGACGCGCAGCGGCTCGTAGGGCTCCTCGACGTCGATCGCGTACCGGTTGACGCCGACGACGACCCGCTCGCCGGAGTCGGTCTCCCGCGCGATCCGGTAGGCGGAGTGCTCGATCTCGCTCTTCTGGAAGCCGCGTTCGATGGCGCGGACCGCGCCGCCCATCTCCTCCACCCGGTCCATCAGGGCGACGGCGGCCGCCTCGACGTCGTCGGTCATCCGCTCCACCGCGTAGGAGCCGGCGAAGGGGTCGACGGTGGCGGTCACGTCGGTCTCGTGGGCGAGGACCTGCTGGGTGCGCAGGGCGAGCCGGGCGGACTTCTCGGTGGGCAGGGCGAGGGCCTCGTCGAAGCTGTTGGTGTGCAGGGACTGGGTGCCGCCGAGGACGGCGGCGAGGCCCTGCACGGCGACCCGGACCAGGTTGACCTCGGGCTGCTGGGCGGTGAGCTGGACGCCCGCGGTCTGGGTGTGGAAGCGGAGCATGAGCGACTTCGGGTCCTTCGCGCCGAACTCCTCGCGCATCACCCGGGCCCAGATCCGGCGGGCGGCGCGGAACTTGGCGACCTCCTCCAGGAGCGTGGTGCGGGCGACGAAGAAGAAGGAGAGGCGGGGCGCGAAGTCGTCGACGTCCATGCCGGCGGCGACGGCGGTGCGGACGTAGGCGATGCCGTCGGCGAGGGTGAAGGCGACCTCCTGCACGGGCGTGGCCCCGGCCTCGGCCATGTGGTAGCCGGAGATGGAGATGGTGTTCCACTTCGGCATCTCGGCGCGGCAGTAGCGGAAGATGTCGGCGGTCAGCCGGAGCGAGGGCCGCGGCGGGAAGATGTACGTGCCGCGGGCGATGTACTCCTTGAGCACGTCGTTCTGGACGGTGCCGGTGAGCTTCTCCGCCGGGACGCCCTGTTCCTCGGCGACGATCCGGTACATGAGCAGGAGCAGCGCGGCGGGGGCGTTGATGGTCATCGAGGTGGAGACCCGGTCGAGCGGGATGCCGTCGAAGAGGACCCGCATGTCCTCGACGGAGTCGATCGCGACGCCGACCTTGCCGACCTCGCCGTGCGCGAGCGGCGCGTCGGAGTCGTATCCCATCTGGGTGGGGAGGTCGAAGGCGACGGAGAGGCCGGTGGTGCCGTTCTCGATGAGCCGCTGGTAGCGGGCGTTCGACTCGGCGGCGGTGCCGAAGCCGGCGTACTGGCGCACGGTCCAGGGGCGGCCGGTGTACATGGTGGGGTAGACGCCCCGGGTGAAGGGGTACGCGCCGGGCTCGCCCAGTCTCTCGGCGGGGTCCCAGTCCGTCAGGGCGTCCGGTCCGTAGACCGGTTCGACGGGCAGTCCCGACTCCGACTCGCGCGCCATTGCTCGTGCCTCCCGCTCGACGGCCGCCGTCCGGGCGGGTCCGGCCCCCGCGAGGGACTGTAACCGCAGCCGCGCGGCCCGGCGGGGCGCGGCGCGGGGCCCCTCCGTACGGGCCGGTCCGTCTCACCCGCGCGGGTGCGCAACCGCACGGGCGTGGGAAGCATCCCTATGGACACAGTTCTTTCCACGGGGGTCATGGTGAAGCGTTCTCGCGTCATACACAGAGTGGTGCTCGGCGTCGCGGCGGTCGCGCTCGTCACGACGGGGTGCGAGGGGCCGGGGGGCGTTCCGGCCGGTCCTGGCGGCGGTACGACTCCGCCGGCGGCGCCCTCGCAGTCGTCGTCCGCCGCGCCGTCGGAGCAGCCGTCGGCGTCCGCCTCCCCGTCCGGGAGGCCCTCGGAGTCGGCGTCTGCGTCGAAGCGGCCGTCCGCCTCCCCGTCCGACGACGGCAAGCCCGCCGCGTCCCCGTCCGCCACCCCGTCGGCGCGGGCCCTGATGGACGACGGCGACGAGAACGAGCAGGTCCGCGAGCTCCAGGCGCGGCTGCGGCAGCTGGACTTCTTCGACCGGGCGCCGACCGGTTTCTACGGTTCGATCACGGCGAAGGCCGTCAAGCGGTTCCAGAACCGGCGGGGGCTGCCGCAGACGGGCGTGGTGGACGAGGCGACCTGGCGGCAGCTGCTGGCGGTGACGAAGAAGCCGACCGCCGCCGAGCTGAAGCCGGCCACGACCAACAAGCTGGACGAGCCGGACCCGCGCTGCAAGCAGGGCCGGGTGCTGTGCATCAGCAAGGAGAGCCGGACCCTGGCGTGGATGATCGACGGCCGGGTGGTGTCGTCGATGGACGTGCGCTTCGGTTCGGAGAACACCCCGACCCGTGAGGGCGTCTTCGCCGTGGGCTGGAAGGCGAAGGACTGGACGTCGACGATCTACCACACGCCGATGCCGTACGCGATGTTCTTCAGCGGCGGCCAGGCGGTGCACTACTCGGCGGACTTCGCGGCGCGCGGGTACGCCGGTGCCTCGCACGGCTGCGTCAACGTCCGGGACAAGGCGAAGCTCTCGGCCCTCTTCGACCAGGTGAAGGTCGGGGACAAGGTGGTCGTCCACTGGTGAGCCGCGGCGGGCGCGGGGCGGAGAAGGGGCGCGGGTGGGACCGGGGGAACGTGTCCCACCCGCGCCGGGTGCGCGGAGCCGCAGGTACGGGGGGAACCCCGGCTCTCTCGCGCGGCCGATGACCAGTCGGCATTCCGTACTGCGCCATCGGCTCCGAAAGTGTCACACCTCGTGTCACGCGGACGCGTCGGGGGTCCCCGAAAGAGCGGCGGCGAGGGTGCCGGGAAAGGTGTCGGGGAACGGCGCGAAGGGGGTTCCGGCCGGGTCCTCCGCCGGACAGGGGGGCGTGGTGGCGGCGGTGGCGGTACGGGCTCCCCGGCCGGTCCCGCCGGGGGTGCCGGGCGGGTCGTCCCGCCGGTGTCCGGCGCTGTCGCCGCGCTGCTGAGGGGTGGTCCGGCGGCCCGCGGAGCCTTGGTCCCGGCCGCCCTTCCGGGCACCCGGCCGAGCGTCCTCGCCGCCCGCTCCCCCGCCGCCGCCCTTGTCCTTGCCCGGGGAGCGGCCCTGCTTGCGGTCGGGGGCGCCGGTCGCGGGGGCGGTGCCGTGGTCGGTGCCCTTCCCGCCGTTGCCGTTGCCGTTCCCGTTGTTGCCGCTGTTGCCCTTGCCGTTGTTTCCCTTGCCGGTGTTGCCGCTGTTCCCGTTGTCGCCGTTGTCGCCGTTCTGGTCGCCGTTCTCGTCGCCGTCCGTGTCGCCGGTGAGGAGGCGGTCGCAGTAGGAGCGGAGGGACTCGTCGGCGCGCAGGGCGCGGGAGAGCCGCGTGCGCCCAGCGGCGTCGAGGTGCCCGGCGCGGTACTCGCGGCAGGCCCTGACCCGGCCCTCGGCCTCGGCCGTCGCGGAGGCACCGGTCGCGGGGCGGTCCGGGTCCGGGTCGGCGGGGGTGGTGGCGGTGCCGTCCTGGCGGGCGGGCGGGGTGACGCCGGGGGCGGGGGCGTCGGACGGGCCCCGGCGGCGGGGCTCCCCGGAGGGGCCGGCGCCGTCGGGCGAGGGCGGTTCGACGGCGGTGACCGTGCGGGAGGGCTCGTCGCGGATGAGCGGGATCACCCCGGTGCCGGCGGCGACGGCGACTCCGCCGACGGTGACGGCGGCGACGGCCGCGGCGAGCCCGTAGCGCAGCGAGCGGCCCCAGCGGCGGCGGGTGCCGGGGACGGGGGCGAGCCGGACCCGGCCGAGGTCGGCGGCGGGCGCGGCGGCGGCCGGGGCGGTGACGGGCGGGGCGGTGACGGACGCGCGGGCGGCGGTCGCGGCGCGGAAGGCGGCGACGGCGGCGTCCTCCCCGGCGAGCGGGGCGGCGGGCGCGGCGGCGGGGACGCGGGCCGCGTCGAGGGCTTCGGCGAGGGCGGCGGCGCCGGGGGCGGCGGGGTCGATGGGGTCGCCTCGGAGCAGCCGCTCCGCGGCCTCCGGGTCGAGCCACTGGTACCGCTCGTCGGCCATCACATGTCCTTCTGCGTCCGGGGACGCCAATGCGTCACACCGCCGGGGGCCGTGAACCCGGGGTTCCGGCCGCGCTGCGGGGGCACGCCGTCCAGGGCCGGGGTGCCGTCGGCGGCCGGTCCGTCCGGTTCCGTGCCGGTGGCGCCCTCGGTGCCGAGGAGTTCGGCGAGCTTCTTGAGGCCGCGGTGGGCGGCGGTGCGGACGGCTCCGGGGCGTTTGCCGAGGGTGTCGGCGGCGGTCTTGGCGTCGAGTCCGACGACGACGCGCAGGACGACGGCCTCGGCCTGGTCCTGCGGAAGGCGGGCGATGAGGCGGAGGGTGCGGCCGGTGGCCAGGGCCTCCAGGGCCTCGCCGGCGGTGTCGGAGTCGGCGGGCCGGTCGGTCAGTTCGGTCTCGTCGCCGCCGGAGGCGGGGCGGCGGCCGCGCATCCGGATGTGGTCGAGGGCGCGGTTGCGGGCGATGCGGGCGGCCCAGCCCCGGAAGCGGTCGGCGTCGCCGTCGAAGCGGTCGAGGTCGCGGGCTATCTGGAGCCAGGACTCCGAGGCGACGTCCTCGGCGTCGGCGTCGCCGACCAGTGTGCGGATGTAGCCCAGCAGCCTCGGGTGCACGGCGCGGTACACAGTCCGGAAGGCGTCCTCGTCCCCGTCCTGAGCAGCGAGCAGCGCGGCCGTCAGCTCCGCGTCGTCCCCCAGCACTCCCCACACCCTGTCCGTCGTTCGCGTCCTCGCGGCCGGTCACAGCCGGCGATTCCGCCTCGCGCTCCAGAACGCTACGTGGAGTGCGGGCGCCGCGTCCACGCGGTACCGGCTCCTTGTGCAACTTGCAACCTTCGTTCCGGGTGCGCGGTGTGACACAAAACGAGGGGGCGGCGCTGTATGGAGTACGGAGCCGTGCTGCGGCTCCGTGGAGGACGACCGGGGCCTCTCCTGTGGGGGGTGGCGGCCCCGGTCGTCTGCCTTTTCCGGGGGTTTCCCCGTCCCCCGTAAGCCCTTTTTGCACATGTTCGTACGGAATGAACAGCGCGCCCGTGTCACCCGAAAGGAGTCATCGCCCCCAGGTGTCAACTCGACGTTGACAGTCCGCGACTGTCAACCTAGGGTTGCCTCATGACGCAGCCCGTGGTTCCGAACGTCAGCATCCGCCTCGACGAACTCATCGAAGCGATCAAGAAGGTCCACCCCGACACCCTCGACCAACTCTCCGGAGCGGTCATCGCGGCGGACTACCTCGGCGAGGTCGCCGACCACCTCATCGGCCACTTCGTCGACCAGGCCCGCCGCTCCGGCGCCTCCTGGACCGACATCGGCCGCAGCATGGGCGTGACCCGCCAGGCCGCCCAGAAGCGCTTCGTCCCCAAGGACCCCGACGCCGAGAAGATGGACCCGAACGCCGGGTTCAGCCGCTTCACCCCGCGCGCCCGCAACGTCGTGGTGGCCTCCCAGAACGAGGCCGTCGCCGCCCGCAACGGCGAGATCGTCCCCGCCCACCTCGTCCTCGGCCTGCTGGCCGAACCCGAGGGGATCGCCGCCCACTGGATCACCACCCGGGGCGTCACCGCCGAGCAGGTCCGGGAGGCCGCCGAGGCGGTGCTCCCGGCGGCCGTCGAGGAGCCGCCCTCGCTCGTCCCGTACGACGCGGCGGCGAAGAAGGTCCTGGAGCTGACCTTCCGCGAGGCCCTGCGCCTCGGGCACAACTACGTCGGCACCGAGCACGTCCTGCTCGCCCTCCTGGAGCACGAGGACGGCACCGGGGTGCTCAGCGGCCTCGGCCTGGAGAAGGCGGCGGCGGAGCGGGACATCACCGAGATGATCGACTCGATCGCGCTCCAGGCGCCCGCCGCCGAATGACGGCTCAGGCGGTGCGGGCCCGGCGGGAGACCACCGCGCGCAGCACCCGGCCGCCCTCGACGGACAGCTCGCGGGCCCGGCGCAGTCCGGTCGGGCCCAGCGCGACCGCGTCGAGGACGGCCTGCTGACGGCGGAGTTCGCCCGCGAGCAGCGGGCCCGCGCCGTCCGGCACCCCGGCCCGGCACCGCTCGACCAGTCCGTCGGGCAGCCCGGCGGGGTCGTAGCGGCCGTGCGCGCCGAGGGCGGCGGCGGAGCAGTCGGCGGCCCAGGCGCGCAGCGCCGGGGCCGTCCAGGCGCGCGGGGCGGCGGCGAGCAGGTCGCGGACGGCCGCGCCCGCCGGTTCGGCGGCGGGGCCGGAGAGTTCGGCGAGGGCCTTGTCGAGGGCCTCGGCCCAGGCGGCGGAGTCCGCGCGGGCGACCGCCGCCCACACCGGGCGCAGCGCGTCGGCGCCGTCGGCGGCGAGCAGCGGCAGACAGCGGTCCAGGCAGGCGAGTCCGGCGGCGGCGAGGCCCCGCTCGTCCGCGCCCTCGGTCTGCTCGCGCAGGTTCCGGCCCGTCTCCGAGGTCATGACCGCCTCCGCCCACCCTCGTGCCGAACGGCACGTTTCCGTCACATGGTGGCCGGAATCATGCCAGTGGCCTTGGCGTGCTGCATAGAGGTCGACCGGTGGGTGGACAGGACGGCGAGGGCGCAGGCGGTCCCGGGCACGACGAGGCCGTCGGCGCGGAGCCCGGTGGCTCCGGCGAAACGGCGGGAGCCGGGCGTCCGTCCAGGGAGAAAGTGCCGCTCAGTCCCGTACCTTCGCCGCCAGGGCGCGGAAGTCGGACCAGCTCGCGGACGGCGTGCGGGCGTCCCAGACCTTCTGGGAGAGGGCCGCGAGGGGCATCCGCAGGGCGGTGGCGATCTGGTCCTGGGTCTGCGCGTTCGAGAAGTCGCACCAGACGGCCAGCCGGGCGCCGAGGATCTGGGCGTCGTAGCGGGCGGGGACCGGGGTGGTGCCGCGCACGACGCGGGGGGTCCACCGCTCGTAGATGCGGCGGCCGGTGGGGTAGGTGAAGCCGTTGGGCTCGCCGAGCACGTAGTAGAGGTACTCGTCGTTGAGGTTGACGAGGTCGCGGCCCGCCTGGAGGTACGCGAGCGGGGGCCGGGCCCCGTACTCCTTCCCCGTCCAGTACTCGACCTGGAGGTCCTTCGCGGCGGTCGTCTCGCCGCCCGCGAAGAAGCCGTCGTTCCACGCCTTGAGGGTCTTGCCGGTGGGGCGGACGACGGCGGCGCGGTCGTTGAGCCAGTCGGTGGCCAGGTCCTGGATCCGGCCGGCCGGCCCGTACTTCTCCTTCGCGGCGCGGGCCAGCCGCGGGTAGGTGGCCTCCGGGTTCTTCGCCATCAGGGCCACGTACTCGTCGGCGCCGAGGTGCCAGTAGGCGCCGGGGAAGAGGGCGGCGTACTCGCGCAGCAGGTCGTCGACGATCCGGGCCGCCTCGGGGTCGGAGACGTCCACGGTGCCGCGCGGCCGGCGGCCGCTGACGCTGACGAGCTGGAGGCCGGGGTGGGCGTCGATGACCGCGCCGAGGTGGCCGGGCGAGTCGATCTCGGGGACGACCGTGACGTGCCGGCTCGCGGCGAGGGCGAGGATCCGGCGCACCTCGGCCTTGGTGAGGTGCTGCTTCGAGACGATCTCGGGGTGCGACTCGGACTCGATGCGGAAGCCCTGGTCGTCGGAGAAGTGCAGGCCGAGCTGGTTGAGCTTGAGGTCGCCCATCTCCCGGATGCGGTCCTCCAGCCAGGCGGCGGTGAAGTGCTTGCGGGCGATGTCCACGTTCAGGCCGCGCTGCGGCTTGGCCGGGGCGTCGGTGACGGTGCCCTCGGGCATGGTCCCGGCGGAGCCGACGGACTGCTTGAGGGTGCGGGTGCCGTAGAAGACTCCGGCCTCGTCGGGGCCGGTGATCCGGACCCGGCCGCCGGTGACGGCGAGGGTGTACGACTCCGGGGCGCCCTTCCCGCCGAGCGCCAGCTCCACGTCGCCGGGGCCCGCGGCGGCCTCGCCCCGGTAGGCCAGGCCCAGCTCTCCGGCGATCAGGCGGCCCTCGTCGGCGAGGCCCCCGGCGCCCGCCGCGAGGACGACGCCGGCGCCGGGCGCGGGCTTCCAGCCGGGTCCCCGGGCGGGCTCGTGGGAGCGGACGGCGGGGACGGTGCGGGGCGCGGTGGAGAGGGGGTACGTCCGGGTGGGGGTGGGGGACGGCGTCGGCGTGGCGGGGGCGGCGGACGGGGAGCGGTCCGCGGCGGTGCCGGTGGCGGGGGCGGACGGGGAGCCGTTCGAGCAGGCCGCGACGGTGGTCAGGGCCACCGCGGCCGCCAGGAGCGCCGGGACGCGCGAGGGGGGAGGGGAGTACCGCATCACCGGCATCCTTCCGCACGCCCGCCGGGGCGGCCAGCCGGGGAACGGAATCTTCACGTCCATCACACGTTCCTAAACTCTCCCTTCCGGGTGAAATTCGCGCAGGCGTCGGACACTTCCCCCGTACCGTCGATAACGTTGCGTCACGTCCACCCCCTTCGTCCCATCCCCTCCGCCCCACCCCCTTCGCCCCGTCTCCACCGCCCCGCCCCTCCCGCATCACCGCCCCCGCCCCGTTCGCCCCGGCGCCCCGCCCGCCCCGTCGTCCCGGAGCCCACGCTGACCAGCGACACCCGCGCCCACGCCCGCCCGACGGGCCCCGCGGCCGCGCCCGCCCTCCCCGCCCAGAAGCCGCCCGGCGTCCCGCCCGGCCTGCTCCGCTTCAACGCCGCCTCCCCCGCCGAGGCCGAGGAGCTGCTGCTCGCCTGCTGCCGCAGCCGCCGCTGGGCCGCCCGGGTGGCCTCCCACCGGCCCTACCCCACGACCGACGCCCTGCTGGCCGCCGCCGAGGAGGCCGGATACGACCTGACCGGCGCCGATCTCGACGAGGCGCTGGCCGGGGAGTCCGCCGCCCCGCCGCACCCGGACGCCCCGCCGGCCGCCCGCACCGCGCTGAGCGCCGCCCACGCCGCGTACGAGAGCGGCTTCGGCCACGCCTTCGTCATCAGCCTCGACGGGGTCCGCCCCGGCGAGCGCCTGAACACCGTCCTGGCCGGGATCCGGTCACGTCTCGGCAACGAACCGGACGAGGAGCGGGCCGTCGCCGCCGACGAGCTGCGCCGGCTCGCCCGCTCCCGGCTCGCCCTCACGCTCGCCCGCGGACCCGCCGTACCCCGCCCGGAGCGGTGATATCACCCGAAAAGTCCCGATCGGGCCTCGGATGATAGGCCGTCCGTGCCTGTTTGATCACACCTATGGACCCCGCGCGAGCGAACCCGCGAGTCGTCGCTACGATGACCGGGGCCGGTGGACCGTACCCGGCCGGGCCAGACCGACAGAGAAGCCGGCCGGCCCCGATCCCCGCTCCCGGAGGGTTTTTCCGTGCCGGCTGGAACGCTGTACCGCGGCCGGGAAGGAATGTGGTCCTGGGTGGCTCACCGAGTCACCGGCGTCCTCATCTTCTTCTTCCTGTTCGTACACGTGCTGGACACCGCTCTCGTCCGCGTCTCCCCCGAGGCGTACGACGAGGTCGTCGCGACCTACAAGACGCCGATCGTCGCTCTTCTGGAGTACGGCCTGGTCGCCGCCATCCTCTTCCACGCGCTGAACGGCCTGCGGGTCATCGCCGTGGACTTCTGGTCCAAGGGCCCGCGCTACCAGAAGCAGATGCTCTGGACCGTCGTGGGCATCTGGGTCGTGCTGATGGCGGGCTCGCTGTACCCCGTCCTCGGCCACGCCGCACGTGAACTGTTCGGGAGCTGACGCCAGACATGTCCTCTGACACCACCTCCGCGATCGGGCCCGTCGAAGGCGCCGCCTACGACGTGGACAACCCCGCCCCCTACATCGAGCCCCCGCGCAAGCGCACGGGCCGGACGCCGAAGTCGACGCGCGGCAACTTCGAGATGGCCGCGTGGCTCTTCATGCGCCTCTCCGGCGTCGTCCTCGTCGTCCTGGTCCTCGGCCACCTGCTGATCCAGCTCTTCCTGGACGGCGGCGTCTCCAAGATCGGCTTCGCCTTCGTGGCCGGCCGCTGGGCGTCCCCGTTCTGGCAGGTCTGGGACCTGCTGATGCTGTGGCTGGCCATGCTGCACGGCGCCAACGGCCTCCGTACCGTCATCAACGACTACGCGGAGCGGGCCAACACGCGCCTGTGGCTCAAGGGCCTGCTGTACACCGCCACGGTGTTCACCATCCTTCTGGGCACGCTGGTGATCTTCACCTTCGACCCGAACATCCGCTAGGCACGGGGCTGAGGTAACCACGTCATGAAGTTCCACAAGTACGACACCGTCATCGTCGGCGCCGGTGGCGCCGGCATGCGCGCGGCCATCGAGTCGACCAAGCGCAGCCGCACCGCCGTGCTGACCAAGCTCTACCCCACCCGCTCCCACACGGGCGCCGCGCAGGGCGGCATGGCCGCCGCGCTGGCCAACGTGGAGGAGGACAACTGGGAGTGGCACACCTTCGACACGATCAAGGGCGGTGACTACCTGGTCGACCAGGACGCCGCCGAGATCCTGGCGAAGGAGGCCATCGACGCCGTCCTCGACCTGGAGAAGATGGGCCTGCCCTTCGGCCGCACGCCCAACGGCGACATCGACCAGCGCCGGTTCGGCGGGCACTCCCGCAACCACGGCGAGGCCCCGGTCCGCCGCGCCTGCTACTCGGGCGACCGCACCGGCCACATGATCCTCCAGACGCTCTACCAGAACTGCATCAAGGAGGGCGTGGAGTTCTTCAACGAGTTCTACGTCCTGGACCAGCTCATCGTCGAGGTCGACGGCGTCAAGAAGTCCGCCGGCGTCGTCGCGTACGAGCTGGCCACCGGCGAGATCCACGTCTTCCAGGCGAAGGCCGTCGTCTACGCCTCCGGCGGCACCGGCAAGTTCTTCAAGGTGACCTCCAACGCCCACACCCTGACCGGTGACGGCCAGGCCGCCTGCTACCGCCGCGGCCTGCCCCTGGAGGACATGGAGTTCTTCCAGTTCCACCCGACGGGCATCTGGCGCATGGGCATCCTGCTGACGGAGGGCGCCCGCGGTGAGGGCGGCATCCTCCGCAACAAGGACGGCGAGCGCTTCATGGAGAAGTACGCGCCCGTCATGAAGGACCTCGCCTCCCGCGACGTCGTCTCCCGCTCCATCTACACGGAGATCCGCGAGGGCCGCGGCTGCGGTCCCGAGGGCGACCACGTCTACCTGGACCTGACGCACCTCCCGCCGGAGCAGCTCGACGCCAAGCTCCCGGACATCACCGAGTTCGCCCGTACGTACCTCGGCATCGAGCCGTACACGGACCCGATCCCGATCCAGCCCACCGCGCACTACGCCATGGGCGGCATCCCGACCAACGTCGAGGGTGAGGTCCTCTCGGACAACACCACCGTCGTCCCGGGCCTGTACGCGGCCGGCGAGGTCGCCTGCGTGTCGGTGCACGGCGCCAACCGCCTCGGCACCAACTCGCTCCTCGACATCAACGTCTTCGGGCGCCGCGCCGGCATCGCCGCCGCCGAGTACTCCCACGCGCACGACTACGTCGAGCTGCCGGAGGACCCCGAGGCGTTCGTCGTCGCGCAGATCGAGAACCTGCGCAACTCCACGGGCACCGAGCGGGTCGCCGACCTGCGCCGCGAGCTCCAGGAGACGATGGACGCCAACGTGATGGTGTTCCGCACGGAGCAGACCATCAAGACGGCCGTCGACAAGGTCGCCGAGCTGCGCGAGCGCTACAAGAACGTGTCCATCCAGGACAAGGGCAAGCGCTTCAACACCGACCTCCTGGAGGCCATCGAGCTGGGCAACCTGCTCGAACTGGCCGAGGTCATGGCCGTGTCGGCCCTGGCGCGCAAGGAGTCCCGCGGCGGTCACTACCGCGAGGACTACCCCACCCGCGACGACGTCAACTTCATGCGCCACACGATGGCGTACCGCGAGGTCGGCGAGGACGGCTCCGAGACCGTGCGTCTCGACTACAAGCCGGTCGTGACGACCCGCTACCAGCCGATGGAGCGTAAGTACTGATGGCTACCCCCGTTCTGGACAAGGTGGAGAAGGAATCCGCCGCCTCGCCGTACATCACGGTCACCTTCCGGATCCGCCGCTTCAACCCCGAGATCTCGGACGCGGTGGTCTGGGAGGACTTCGCGGTCGAGATCGACCCGAAGGAGCGCGTGCTCGACGGTCTCCACAAGATCAAGTGGGACATGGACGGCACGCTCACCTTCCGCCGCTCCTGCGCGCACGGCATCTGCGGCTCGGACGCCATGCGCATCAACGGCAAGAACCGGCTCGCCTGCAAGACCCTGATCAAGGACCTGAACCCCGAGAAGCCGATCACCATCGAGCCCATCAAGGGCCTGACGGTGCTGAAGGACCTCGTGGTCGACATGGAGCCCTTCTTCCAGGCGTACCGCGACGTCATGCCCTTCCTCATCACCAAGGGGAACGAGCCGACCCGCGAGCGCAAGCAGTCCCCCGAGGACCGCGAGCGCTACGACGACACCACCAAGTGCATCCTGTGCGCCGCGTGCACGTCGTCCTGCCCGGTCTTCTGGAACGACGGCCAGTACTTCGGTCCGGCCGCGATCGTCAACGCGCACCGCTTCATCTTCGACTCGCGCGACGAGGGCGGCGAGCAGCGCCTGGAGATCCTGAACGACAAGGACGGCGTGTGGCGCTGCCGCACCACGTTCAACTGCACGGACGCCTGCCCCCGTGGCATCGAGATCACCAAGGCGATCCAGGAGGTCAAGCGCGCGCTGATCACGCGTCGCTACTGATCCCCCGCGGTACCCCGGAAGTGCCCCGGAAGGCCCCGTCTCCCCCTCGGAAGGCGGGGCCTTCCGCCGTCACCGCCCACGCCCATGCCAGTGCCGGGCGGGTCAGTGGAGCTGGCTGGTGATGGTGGGGTCGGTGATGGCGGCGTCCCCGGCGAGCAGCGCCGCCTTGCTGAGGACGACGGCGAGCATGCCGTCGCCCTCGTAGGGCAGTCCGGCCGGGTGGACCGCCGCCGACCGCCGCGGGACGACGCACAGGTAGCGGTCGTACGGCTCGATCAGCACGTTCCCCGAGCCCAGGTGGATGCGGTACGTGTGGAGGTCGCCGCGCACCCGCAGGAAGCGGCCGTCGATCGCGCAGCGGTCGCCGATCGCCAGCCGGGGGACGAGCCGGGCGAGCAGGTCGCGGCGGGTCTCGGCGGTGCGCGACAGCTCGCCGAAGCCGTACGCCCGCCAGTAGTCGCGGTGCCGGCCGCCGGGGCCGCCGTCCTGCCAGGTCGGGTCGTTGCCGACGCTGGTGACGCCGACGAAGAGGTCCACGTCCCGCAGCACCTCGGAGAGCACCCGCTCGGGGACCTCCTCCAGCGGGACCGGCGCGGAGCGGGTGGTGTAGGCGCCGCCGCAGGCGTGGTTCCAGTTGTGCGGGTCGCCGATCCGGTGGAAGCGGACCTGGTCGGTGGTGACGTGGGTGTAGCCGCCCGAGCCGGTGAGGTCGCCGTCCTGGTCGCCGCCGGAGCTCTCCACCCAGAACTCGGCGCGCAGCCCCCACGGGGCCAGCTCGCGGTGGAGCGGCGGGCAGGAGTCGTCGACGCCGAGCCGCAGCTTCGCCGTCCAGCCGCGCTGCGCGGCCAGCGCGTTGAGCTGGTACTGCCGCAGGATGTGGCCGGCGAAGCGGTTCGAGTAGACGCGGGTGGTGCGCTCGGCGTCGGTGAGCGGGTACGTCTCGCGGTGGGCCTGCTTGAACGGCTGGGTGACGCCGCGCCGTTCAAGCAGCGCGCGGCAGGCGGCGACCTCCTCGGCGGGGCGGCCGAGCGGATGCCACAGGGTGACGGCCGCGTCCGGCCGGGCGCACACCGGGTCGCCGTCGAGGGTGGTCCCGCCGAGCATCGGGGTCTCCCCCTCCAGCAGCCAGAACAGGCGCCCGGCGAGGGTACCGAGCAGCGGGTGGTCGAGCAGCCGGGCGCGCCAGTCGGCGTGGGTCCAGGTGCGGTCGGCGAGGAACTGCCGGTCCAGGCGGTCGCCGTGGGCGCTGAGCGCCTTCTCCACGTCCCTGGCGGACGCCTTGATCTCCTTGAGGGCGTCGGCGTGGTCGCGGCGGACCTCGGCGGGGACGGTGGCGACCTGCCGGCCCTTGGCGTTGGTCCAGACGAGCCGGGTGCGGGTGCCGTGGACCTCCAGGAGGCCCCGGGCGCCGCCGAGGCTGATCTCGCGGCGGCCGGTCCCGGTCAGCCCGTGGGCGGGGACGGCCATCTCCTCGATCTCCGCGCGGCCGACGCCCCGCTCGGCGGCCTGCGCGTCGAGGGCGGCGGTGATCTGCTTGAGGGTGCCCTTGTAGGTCACCCTGGCGGCGAGCCGGGCGAGTTCGCCGAGGGCGGCCCCGTGGTCGGTGCGGGCGAGGGCGAGGACGGCCGCGTTGGCCACCTTGGGGCTGTGCGGTCCGAGGCCGGGGACCCGGCGCAGGGACGTCTCCACGAGGGCACCGAGGGCCCGTACGGAGGCGGGGTCGGGCGGCAGGACGGAGAGCAGCCAGGCGAGTCCCTTGAGCGCGTCGGCGTTGTGCACGTCGTAGCCGCGGTCGCCGGCGGACTCGCCCGGACGGGCGCGCAGCGGGAGGGTGCGGGGCCGGCCGGCGAGGGCGAGCCAGCGGACCGCCGCGTCCCGTACCGCCGCCGGCTCCGGCCCGCACAGGGCGAGCGCCGCCCTGCTCCAGGCGGCGGTGGGGCGGCTGCCGGTGGCGGTGAGCAGGTGGGCCAGGAGGCCGGGCGGGGCGTCGGCCATGGCCGCGTCGGCCATGGCCGCGTCGGCCCAGGGCTCGCCCGGGTTGAGGACGGGTTCGGTGACCTCGCGCAGGAGCTTGGCGAGGGCCTGGTCGGTGAAGTAGCCGAGGCGGACGGTGCGGCGCATGGTGGCGAGGAAGGGGCCGGGGACGGTGCCGCCGGCGGCGCGCTCGTCACGGGCCAGGCGGACCATCTCGTAGGTGTTGAAATGGGTGGCCTCGCCGCCCAGTTCCGCCATGCGGGCGCGGCGCTTCTCGTCCGCCCGCCGCCCCATCAGCCACCCACCAGGGGAACGAGCTTGAGGAAGACGACCTCGGTGGCCGGGCCGACCGTCACCGTCTCGTCCGGGTCCTCTATCTGGCGGTCGCCGACGAGGACCAGGAAGCCGTTTCGCGCGAAGGCGGCGAGGGCCTGGGCGAGGGCGTCCTCGTAGCCCTCGGGGCCGGTCTCCAGGGCGACCCGGCGGGCGATCAGCTCGCGCAGCGGCAGGCGCTCCTCGGGGACGGTGAGGGGCACGGAGGCGGTCCGGGCGCCCATGGTCGTCTCGTCGACGAAGGTGACTGTTCCCATGGGCCCGAGGTTAGGACCCGCCTCCGACAGTGGGGGGCGGGGTCTCGGCGGCGAGCAGGACGCGGCGCAGGAGGCCGTCGAGGACGGCGCGTTCGGCGGGGGTGAGGACGCCGAGGAGGCGCTCCTCCTCGCGGGTGAGGACCTCCATGGTGCCGCGCCAGGTGGCGCGGCCGGTGTCGGTGAGGACGGCGTCGAGGCGGCGGGGCTCGGCGGCGGCGGGGAGGCGGGCGAGGAGGCCGCGCTCCTCCAGGGCGTCGAGGCGGGCCGTGACGGAGACCGGGGGCAGGCCGAGTTCGGCGGCGAGGACGGAGGGGGCGGCGGCGCCGCCGTGTCCGGCGAGCCGGTGCAGGGTGTCGAACTCGTGGCGTTCCAGGCCGAAGTCGGCGAGGGCGCGCTCGCGGACGTGGCGCAGGTGCACGGAGAGGCGCTTCATGCGGGTGACGGCGCCCTCGACGACGGGGTCGAGGCCGGGGAGCGCGGGGAGCAGCCGGGCCACGTGGTCGTCGGTCCAGTCGCGCGGTCCGGTCGGCGGGAGGGCTCCGGTCGGTTCCTGGGCGTCCATGGGGGGATGGTACGTGCGGGACGCGGGGTTTCCGGGGGTGGTGGGCGGGCGTGGCGGGGCGCGTAGGGCGGGGTGGCCGGGACGCGTACGGCCGGGCGGGCGGCGGGCCTCGCGGCGGGCGGCCGGGCGCGTACGGCGGGGCGGCCGGGGGCGTCGTCGGCGGGCGGCCGGGGGTGTTGTCGGTGGTGGGTTCTACCGTGGGCGGCATGGTGGGGATCACGGGCCCGGTGAGCGGGCTGGACGACGCGTGGGGCCGGGAGCTGGGCGGCGACGAGGGGGCCCTGGTGCGGTTCCTGGAGACGCTGGACGGGGCGGGGCTGCGGTCGGCCGCGCTGACGCTGCACCGGCGCGCGGCGGACAAGGAGCGGCGCCTCGCGGCGGCGCGGGGGCTGGCGTTCGTGGAGGCGCGGGAGCCGGACTGGACGCGGGAGGAGTCCGATCTGCTGCTGGCCCGGACGATCGGCCCGGGGGCGGAGTACGACTCGTACGGGCTGCGGGAGGGCTTCTCCCTGGTGGTGCCGGTCGTGGTCGCGGCGGCTGAACGGGTGGCGGGGTACGACCGGGCGCGGCTGCGGGCGCTGCGGAAGGTCGCGGTGGACTACCGGTGGTCCGTGGGGGGCCGGTACGAGGAGCTGCGGGACCGGATCGACGTACTGCTGCGGCGGGCGGAGCCGGTGGCGGACGGGGAGCTGCCCCGGCACGTGCTGGACGGTCTGGACGAGTACGGCCCGGCGATGCGGGCGGCGCACGGGGAGCTGCTGGCGGGGGCGGGGGTCGCCGCGTTCCTGGCGCACTGCGCGCTGATGGACCGGCCGAGGGCCACGCGCGCGTGGCGGACGCGGGCGGCACACCTGCTGGCGGCGGCGGAGCGGGGCCCCGACGTGGTGGCGGCGCTGCTCGTGGGGATCGCGGCGCAGCCCTCGCACCGGGTCTTTGAGCTGAACCTCTTCGGGACGGGGCTGCGGTCGCTGGCCGGGGAGTCCAACACGCTGCTGGTGCGGGGCCTGGTGTGGGCGGCGGTGGGGCTCCCGGAGGAGTGGGCGGTGCCGCTGGTGGGGTCGGTGGCGCTGCACGCGGGGACGGGGCTCGGCGGGTCCGGGGGGATGTGCCGGAGCCAGTCGATCGCGTCGGCGGCGGTGGCGGCGCTCGGGGAGTGCCCGGCGGAGCGGGCGGAGGCGGCCGTGGCGGAGCTGGGGAGGCTGCCGCGCAAGGTCGTCAACCGGACGGTGGTGAAGAACATCGCGAAGGCCCGGGAGGCGGTGTCGGCGCGGGCGGGGGTGACGGCGTCGATGCTGCGGGAGCGGGCGGTGCCGGTGCTCGGCCTGGACGGGCGCGGGGTGCGGGAGATCACCGTGGGGGCGTGGACGGCGGAGCTGTCGGTGCGGGAGCCGGGGGCGGCGGCGCTGTCCTTCCGGGGGCCGGAGGGCCGGGTGGTGAAGACGGCCCCGAAGGCGCTGCGGGAGGGGCGCGCGCAGGAGGTGAAGGCGGTGCGGGCGGCGCTGCGGGGGGTGTCGGCGCTGCTGTCGGAGGAGCGGTCCCGGCTGGAGGAGCACCTGGCGGCGGGGACGACGTGGCCGGCGGCGGACTGGCTGCGGTACTACGCGGACCATCCGGTGACGGGGGCGGTGGCGCGGGCCCTGGTGTGGGAGGCCGGGGACGGCGCGGGGACGTGGGCGGCGGGGCTGCCGGAGCGGGTGGCCGGGGGCTGGGCGCTGGCGGACGCGGACGGCACGGCGCGGCCGGTGGCGGCGGGCGACCGGGTGCGGCTGTGGCATCCGCTGCGGGCCGGGGACGAGGACGTGGCCCGGTGGCGGGCGGCGCTGCTGGACCGGGAGGCGCGGCAGCCGTTCCGGCAGGTGTTCCGGGAGGTGTACCCGCTGACGCCGGCGGAGCGGGAGACGGGGTCGTACTCGAACCGGTTCGCCGGGCACGTGCTGCGGTACGGGCAGGCGCGGGCGCTGATGACGGGGCGGGGCTGGGCGGGGCGGCACCTGGGGTACTTCTCCGACGGGTACGCGGCGGAGATGGTGAAGGAGCTGCCGGTGCCGGGCGAGCGGCCGGCGGCGGAGGGGTGGCGGTGGCGGGCCCGGTTCTTCGTGGAGCTGGTCGAGGAGGGTCCCGGGGAGGCGGCGGGGCCGGGGGCGGACGGGGCGGCGCGGCTGTGCGCGACGGACCAGGTGCGGTTCGAGCGGCGGGCGGGGTCGGCCGGGCCTCGGGCGTGGGAGGAGGTGCCGCTGGCGGAGGTGGAGCCGCTGGTGCTGTCGGAGGCGCTGCGGGACGTGGACCTGTTCGTGGGGGTGGCGTCGGTCGGGGCGGATCCGGAGTGGCGGGACCGGGGCGCGGACCGGGCGTTCGGCGACTACTGGCGGGAGTGGGGCTTCGGTGAGCTGTCGGAGTCGGCGCGGGTGCGGCGGGAGGCGCTGGCGCGGCTGCTGCCCCGGACCCGGATCGCGGACCGGGTGGAGCTGACGGACCGGTTCCTGCGGGTGCGGGGGGAGCTGGGCGCGTACCGGATCCATCTGGGGTCGGGGAACGTGCTGCGGGAGCCGTCGGACGCGTACCTGTGCGTGGTGGTGGACCGGTCGCGGGCGGCGGGGAAGGTGTTCCTGCCGTTCGAGGAGGACGGGGGGATGCTGTCGGTGATCCTGTCGAAGGCGTTCCTGCTGGCGGCGGACGACCGGATCACCGACGCGTCGATCACCGCCCAGCTGCGGCGGGGGCGGTGACCCCGGCGAGTGCGGCGAGGTGGTCGGTGAGGAGGCGCAGGGTCTCCTCGGGGCGCTCCAGCGCGGGCAGGTGACCGGCCCAGTCGAGGGTGAGGCGGCGGGCGGCGGGGAGGAGGGCGGCGGTCTTCTCGCCGATGGCGCGGAAGTCGGGGAGGTCGTGGGCGCCGGTGACGACGAGGGCGGGGGCGGTGATCGCCGCCAGGTCCCGCTCGGTGACGCCCGAGGGCTGGGGTTCGAACTCCTCCGGGGCGGCGAGCTGGAGTTCGAAGGCGCGGCGCTGCATGGCGTGGACGAGGGCGCGGGTGTCGTCGTCGGCGTCGGGGCCGAGCCAGAGCGCGGCGTTGAGGGCGCTGGCGGCGTCGAGGTCGCCGGCCTCGACGAGGGCGTCCTCCCGCTCGCAGAAGGCGCGGAGTTCGGGTCCGGCCTCGTGCTCGACGGGGGCGGCGGCGCAGAGCAGGACGAGGGCCTCGGTCCGGTCGGGGTGGCGGACGGCGTGCTCCAGGGCGACCTCGCCGCCGAAGGAGGAGCCGACGAGGACGGCGCGCTCGACGCCGAGGTGGTCGAGGAGGTCGCGGACGTCGTCGGCGTGGAGGTGCGGGGCGTCGACGGGGCTGTCGCCGAAGCCGCGGAGGTCGCAGCGGACGACGTGGTGGCCGGCGTCGGCGAGGGCCTGGAACTGCCCGTCCCACATCCGGCGGTCGCAGACCCCGGAGTGCAGCAGGACGACGGTGCGGGGGCCGGTGCCGGCCGTGTCGTGAGAGAGCGTCATCCGCGTGACTCTAGACGCCCCTGACCTCCTCGGCCACAGCTTTCTCCCCCCGGGTTGAACACGTTCAAGAAGGGGTCTACAGTCATGCCTGCCAGCATTTGAACGCGTTCAAGGGAGCGTGGGGCATGGACCTCACTGTCGTCGCGTACATCGTCTACCTGCTGATCGCCGTGGGCCTGACCGTCTGGG
Source organism: Streptomyces termitum (assembly GCF_014650175.1). Taxonomy (GTDB): domain Bacteria; phylum Actinomycetota; class Actinomycetes; order Streptomycetales; family Streptomycetaceae; genus Streptomyces; species Streptomyces termitum. Next base: position 616,859 of record NZ_BMUL01000001.1, on the reverse strand, counting down.
TCGCCCGCACCCTCAGCCGCAACGGCAGGATCTTCCTCGCCGACGTGCTGCACGGGAACGAGAAGCTGGCGGACGCCGTCAACCACCTGCTCGTGGTCGGCTTCTACCTCGTCAACTTCGGCTTCGTCGCGCTCTACCTGAGCCGGGACTCGGCCGTCCGCGACGCCCGGGAGCTCTTCGAGGCCCTCTCGGTCAAGCTCGGCGTGGTCCTCCTCGTCCTCGGCGTGATGCACCTCGGGAACGTCTACGTCCTCAACAAGATCCGCCGCCGGGGCGCCATGGAGCGCGAGCAGGTCCCGCCGGTCGCCCCGCAGGGCTGGACCGCGCCCCCGAAGAACGGCCCCTGGGCCCCGCCGGCCCCGGCCGGCCCCCAGGTCTGACGGGCCGTGACCGGCATGGACCCGGACCCCGCCACCGCCCCGAGCGGCACCGCCGGCCCGTACGGCACCGCCGGTCCGGAGACCGCCACCGCCCCGGAGGGCGTCACGCGCCGGGGCACCCCCGTCGGGCGGCTCACCGTCCTGTACGACGCCGACTGCCCGCTCTGCGTGCACCTGCGGCACTGGCTGCTGCGGCAGCGGCAGCTCGTCCCGCTCGACCTCGTCCCGGCCGGCTCCCAGCGGGCCCGCCGGCTCCTCCCCGCCCTCGACCACGGCGCCACCCTGCGGGAGATCACCGTGGTCGGGGACCGGGGGCAGGTCTACCGGGGCGCCGCCGCCTGGACGGTCTGCCTGTGGGCGCTGGCCGCGCACCGGCACCAGGCCCACCGGCTCGCCACCCCCGCCGGTCAGCTCGTCGCCCGCGCGGCCGTCCTCGCCGCCGCCCGGTGGCGCGAGGCCCTCAAGGCGGACGGCTGCGCGGACGGGCACTGCGAGGTGCCGGGTCCGCCCGGATAGGCTCGGTCCCGTGAAGGACGCTCAGGAAGAGAAGCAGGAAGAGAAGCGGGACGGGGAGCCGGACGGGAAGCCCGACGGCAGGAAGGCCCCCAAGAGCGCGCAGACGCGGACGCTCATCCTGGAGACCGCCCTCCGGCTCTTCCGCGAGCGGGGGTACGACAAGACCACGATGCGGGCCATCGCCCAGGAGGCCGGGGTCTCGGTCGGGAACGCGTACTACTACTTCGCGTCCAAGGAGCACCTGGTCCAGGGCTTCTACGACCGGATCGCGGAGGAGCACCAGGCCGCGGTGGAACCGGTCCTGGAGGGCGGCGAGAAGGAGCTGGTGGACCGCATCCGGGGGGTGCTGCTCGCCTGGCTGGACATCGCGGAGCCGTACCACGAGTTCGCGGCCCAGTTCTTCAAGAACGCCGCCGACCCGGACAGCCCGCTCTCGCCGTTCTCCCCGGAGTCCGAGGGGCCGCGCGAGGCGGCGATCGAGGTGCACCGGCGGGTGATCTCCGGGGCCTCGGTGAAGATCGACCCGGAGCTGTCGGAGGCGCTGCCGCGCCTGCTGTGGCTCCAGCAGATGGGCCTGGTGCTGTTCTGGGTGTACGACCGCTCCGAGGGCGCCGAGAACAGCCGGCGGCTGGTGGAGCGGCTGTCGCCGGTGACCGCGCGGGCGATCTCGCTGTCGCGGTTCCGGATCCTGCGCCCGCTGGTGAAGGAGACCCACGAGCTCCTGTCGGACTTCATGCCGACGGCGGCGGGGATGGCCGCCTCGGGCCGCCCCCGGCGGAGCGGCGCGAAGAAGGACTGACGGCGGAAGGGCCCTGCCCGGCCCCCTTCGAGAGGGGGCCGGGCAGGGCCCTTTCCGTGTCCGGACCTAGATCCAGTTCAGTTCCCACAGGCGCCAGACGCCGGTGCCGTCGGAGAGGTACTGCGAGCCGCCGACGGACTCGGTGGACAGCACGTAGTCCTTCTTCTGCCAGAGCGGGAGGAGCGGCACGTCCTTCGCGATCTCCTCCTGGATGGCCTTGAAGTCGCGGACCGCGCGGGCCCGCTCGCTGTACTGCTGGGTCTCCGTGATGAGCCGGTCGACGACCTTGCTGGAGTAGTTGTTGGCGAGGCTGTTCCCGGTGCCGACGAGCGGGCCCGTGAAGTTGTCCGAGTCCGGGAAGTCGGGGACCCAGCCGACGGTGTAGACGTCGTAGGCGCCGCTGGTGTAGCCCTTCTGGAGGCTCGGCCAGTCGGCCTCGACCAGGTTGACCTTGAAGAGGCCGGTCTTCTCCAGCTGCTTCTTGATCTCCTCGGTCTCCGCCTTGTACGTGGGGCCCTGGCGGTAGCCGAAGGTGAAGGCGACCGGCGTCTCGACGTCGGCGTCCTTCAGGATCTTCTTGGCCTTCGCGGCGTCGGGCGCCGGGTAGCGGTCGTAGAACGAGGTGCTGTGCCCGAGGAAGCCCTGCGGGATCAGGGAGTACAGCGGCTCGACGGTGCCCTTGTAGATGTTGGTGGTGATCTCGGGGCGGTCGAGGACGGCGGCGACCGCGCGCCGGACGGCGGCGTCCGACATCACCGAGCCGGAGCGGGTGTTGAAGTTGATGTTGCGGACCTCGGCGCTCTCGGCCTCGGTCAGGCGGACGCTGCCGTCGGCGGTCATGCCCTGGACGAAGGCCGGCGGGAGGTCGCGGTGGGCGACCTGGACCTGGCCGGACTTCCACGCCTCGGCCAGGTCGTCCGACTGCTTGTAGTACTTGATCAGGACCGGGCCGCCGACCTTGGTGAGGGCACCGTGGTAGTTCGGGTTCGGCTCCAGGCGGGCGGACTCGCCGGGCTTGTACTCCTTGAGGAGGTACGGCCCGGAGGCGTCGACACCGTTGTCCGTGCGCAGCTTGTCGGACGGGTAGCGCTCGCGGTCCACGATCGAACCGGCGCCGGTGGCCAGCTTGAGCGGGAAGGTCGCGTCGCGGCCGGAGAGGTTGAAGGTGACGGTGAGGCCGTCCGCCGTGACGCTCTTCAGCGTCGGGAAGAGCGGCGCGGGACCGACCTCGGCCTTGATCTTCAGGATGCGGTCGAAGGAGTACTTGACGTCCTCGGCCGTGATCTTGCGCCCGTTGGAGAAGACCAGGTCGCCGCGGAGGGTGCAGCGGTACGTCGTGAGCTGGTCGCTCACGAACTTGCACTCCTCGGCGGCGTCCGGGGTCGGCGTGGTGAAGCCCGGCTTGAAGCTCATCAGCGACTGGTAGATGTTGCTGTAGATCGCCCAGGAGCCCGCGTCGTACGCGCCGGCCGGGTCCAGCGAGCTGACCACGTCGGTCGTGCCCACCGGGATCGCGTCGGTACGGCCCTCGTCGGAGGGAAGGAGTTGCCAGCCCCCCACCCCCGCGGCCACCAGTACTCCACAAGTGATGAGGATCCGGAGTCGGACCGTCGACCGCATTGCCGTGCTTCCTTTTTTCGTGCAAGTACCCCTGACACGGCGCCCCCCGGACCGCCGCTGTGGCGTCAGCCAATCACACGGGTTTCACATGGGGAAGAGGAAATCTTCACACCGCATGTATATGTCCGTGAAATGCGAATTTAAGTCGATGAGCGGCGCGTATCGACCCCGGCGCGGTGAGTGACAATCTCCGATTTACGCCTGTTTCGAGGCGAGTTGGACGATCGTGATGTCGGAGGGCGCGCCGACCCGGACCGGGGGTCCCCAGGCGCCCGCGCCCCGGGAGACGTACAGCTGGGTGTCGCCGTACCGCTCCAGTCCCGCGACCGTCGGATTGGCGAGCTCCGCGATGAGGTTGCCCGGCCAGAGCTGGCCGCCGTGGGTGTGGCCGGAGAGCTGGAGGTCCACGCCGTGGCGGACGGCGTCGTCGATGACGACCGGCTGGTGCGCGAGGAGGACGGCGGCGCGGGACCGGTCGCGGTCGCCGAGCGCGCGGACGAAGTCGGGGCCCCTGCCCTCCCGCTCCCCCGCCACGTCGTCCACGCCGGCCAGGTCGAACCCGGCGGCGATCTCCAGGCGCTCGTTGCGCAGCGGGCGCAGGCCCAGCTCGCGGACGTGCTCGACCCACGGCTCGGCGCCGGAGATGTACTCGTGGTTGCCGGTCACGAAGAAGGAGCCGTGCCGGGCCCGGAGCCCGGCGAGCGGCTCGGCGGCCGGACCGAGGTCCTCGACGGTGCCGTCGACGAGGTCGCCGACCACCGCGATCAGGTCGGGCTGGGTGGAGTTGATCGTGTCCACGATGCGCTGCGCGTGCGCGCGGCCGAGGGTCGGCCCGAGGTGGATGTCGGAGACGACCGCGATCCGGTAGCCGTGGGCGGCCCGGGGCAGCTTGGCCAGCGGCACGGTGACCCGCTTCACCTTCGGCCCGCGCAGCACCCCGTACGCGCCGGTGGCGACGGTCCCGGCGGCGACGGCGACGGCCGCGCCGCCGACGGCCCGCGACACGAACAGCCGCCGCGAGACGGCCGCGGCGGGCGCGGGCGCGGCCTCCGGCTCCGGCGCGGGCTCCTCCGTCTTCTCCGTCTTCTCCGGTACGGGTACGGGGGCGGGGGCCGGGGCCTCCATGACGGTCACCGCCGCCGGGGCGGAGGCGGCGGCGTCCCGGCGGGCCAGCCAGGCCCGCAGCGGCGGCCGCACGGCCTCCCCCACCAACAGCGCGAGCACCAGGTACAGGAGCGTCGCCAGCCACAGGAAGCCGGGCCAGGCCACGGCCTGCTGCGCGACGAAGGGCAGCCCGGCCCGCCCGCCGACGAGGGCGAGGACGGAGAGCAGCGGCAGCGCGATCACCACGGTGGTGCCGAGGCGCCGGGCCGGGCCGCCGGACACGGTGACGTCCCGCACCAGGCGGCGCCACACGTACCAGTGGACCGCGCCGAGCAGCGCGAGGGCCACGACCAGGAAGGGCAGGAAGGCGAGCACGCCCGGTACCTCTCTTTTCATGTGCGGGGAGGCCCCCGTACGGAGCGGGGCGGAGGCGGTCCGATACTGGCAGGACCCGACCGACCGCCGTGAAGGACCTCCCCGTGAAACTCAGCCGCCCCGTCTCCTGGTTCCTGCTCGCCTTCGGCATCTGGTCGTGGGTGATCTGGATCACCTTCGCGAAGAACCTCTGGAAGGACGGCAGCGGGCTCGCCTTCGACGACGCGGGGGACCCGACCGCCTACTTCTGGGTCCACCTCGCCCTGGCCGTCACGTCCTTCCTCCTCGGAAACGCGATCGGCCTCATCGGCCTGCGGGGCGTCCGGGCGGCCCGGCGGGAGCGCTGACGCGGCGGCCGCGCCGGGAATTCAGCAGGCGGTCACCTTCGGCGGCGCCCATTCCGACTTCATCGTCTCCTTCAGGTTGTCGTCGTACGCCTTCTGCCATTCGTCCCCGCCGAGGACGGCTTTCAGCGCCTCGCACGTCTTCTCCCGGAGCACCGCGTCGTCACTGGCGACGTCGATGCCCCACCTCTCGTAGCCGTCGAGATTGTCCAGGGACAGGTACCTGTCCTTGTTCTCCTTCTTGGCGAGGAAACCCTTCAGGATCACGTCGTCGGTGGCGACGGCGTAGATCTGGTTGTCCTTCTCAAGATCCTCAAGGCATTTCTGGTAGCTCGTCCTCGTCGTCACCCGGACCTTCTTCTCGGCGAGTATGTCCACATACACCGACCCTGCGGCGGTGCACACCTGCTTGTTCTCCGCCCGGAGGCTTTCGAGGTCGGGGTAGAGCTTGATGTGCTTCTCGCGGATCACGAGGCCGCGGCCGACCTTGTGGTACGGGCCGATCATGGAGACACCGGCCGTCTTCTTCTTCGCATCCATGCTGTGCGTGGCGAGAACGAGATGCACCGCGCCGGTCACGACCTTGCCCTCACGGTTCGCCGAGGTCACGGTCTTGAAGTGAACCTGCTCCTTCTTGTATCCCATCCGCTTCGCCAGGGCTCGCGCGATGTCGGGTTCGAATCCCACGTAATCGTCGTAGCCTCCCCTCCCGTTGCCGATGTCCACGCTGAGGCCCGGCTGGTCCGCCTTCACTCCGAAGGTGATCTCCGGAGGAAGGCCCTTCCCGGGCCCCGTCGGGTTCTTGTCCGCGGGCGGGGTCGTCGGTTTCCCGTCGGCGGCGGGGGCCGTCGGGGTCTTGTCGCGGGACTGGTCCCAGAGGTACCAGCCTCCGCCGCCCAGGAGGGTCAGGCAGAGGGCCGCGGCCAGCAGGGGGCGCCAGGGGGCGGTGCGCGCGGGCGGGGCCGGCGGCGGAGGGTCCGCGGGGGCGGGGGGCGGGGTGGGGGCGGGCGGGACGGCCGGGGCGGTGTCGAGGACGGCGCGGAGCATCTCCTCCGCGCGGGCCGCGTCCGGGCGGCGGGCCGGGTCCCGCTGGAGCAGGGCCTCGATGACGGGCGCCAGGGGGCCCGCGTACCGCATGGGCTCGGGGTCGGACTCGCAGACGGCGACGGCCATCTGGATCGGGGTGGCGGCGTGGAAGGGCGGCCGGCCCTCGACCGCCTGGTAGAGGGTCACGCCGAGCGACCACAGGTCCGCGGCGGGGGCCTGCCCGCCGGGGGTGGAGCGGGCCAGTTCGGGCGCGGTGTACATGGGGGTGCCGACGACCTGGCCCGCGACGGTGAGGTGGTCGGCGCCCTCGAAGGTCGCGATGCCGAAGTCCATCAGCATCGCCTGGCCCTCGGCGTTGAAGAGGATGTTGGCGGGTTTCACGTCCCGGTGGAGGACCTGCGCGGCGTGGGCGGCGCGCAGGCCCCGCAGGACCTGGAGGCCGATGCGGGCGACCTGCGGGACGGGGAGCTGTTCCCGCTCCTGCAGCAGGCTCGCGAGGGAGCCCGCGTCGAAGAGGTCCATGACGATCCAGACCTGGCTGTCGGCCTCGATCACGTCGTGGACGGCGACGACGTTCTGGTGCCGGATCCTCGCCGTGGCCTGGGCCTCGCGGCGGGCCCGTTCGACCAGTTCGGCCTGGAGGCGGGCGTCCACGGCGTCGTCGCGGTAGAGCAGGCCCTTGACCGCGACCTTCCGGTTGAGCCGGAGGTCGAGGGCTTCCCAGACGACGCCCATGCCGCCGCTGCCGATCCGGCGGCTCAGGACGTAGCGGCCGGCGACGACGGCGCCCCGTTCCACGACCGTGTCGGGGACGCGGGCCCCCGCCCCGTCGCTCTCGTGGTGCCTGCCGGACCAGTCGTCGGCGCCGGACGCGCCGGAACCCCCGCCGCCCGTGCCCTCGTTGTCCTCGCTGCGCACGCGGACCCCCCGCCCCTCTTCCGCTCCGTCCGGATCTTTCAGACTAGGCCGTCGGCCGGGCCCCGGGAGGGCTTCTCCGGCCGATGGGAACGAACGCCTGACGGCGGTTCACGGTTCCGCCGTCCTCGCCCCGTCACGGGCGCACGGTACCCCGGGGGGTTCGGACCGTCACCGAATACATGTACGTTCACGTCCGTGTCTGCTTCGAAAAAGATCGCCGGTGCGGTCTCCGCTGCCCTGTTGCTTCCGCTCGTGTTCGCCGCCGGGCCCGCTCTGGCGGACGAGCCCGTGAGACCCGGGGCCACCGGGACGCCGCAGCCGCAGCCCCCGGCGAACATGTCGTCGGTGGGCGGGGCGGCGCTGGGGCTGCCGGGCACGCAGGTGAAGCTGGGCACCGGGGCGCCGGTGCTGCCCAAGGAGCTGTCGGCGCGGTCCTGGATCGTGGCGGACGCGGAGAGCGGCGCCGTCCTGGCCTCGCACAACGCGCACTGGCGGCTGGCGCCCGCGTCGACCCTGAAGATGCTGTTCGCGGACACCCTGATCCCGAAGTTCACCGACCCGAAGCAGACGCACCTGGTGACCGAGGCGGACCTGGCGGGGATGGGCGAGGGGTCGAGCCTGGTCGGCATCAAGGAGAAGCAGAGCTACACCGTCCGGGACCTGTGGCTGGGCGTGTTCCTGCGGTCGGGGAACGACGCCGTGCACGTGCTGACCCAGATGAACCAGGGCCTGGCGAAGACGGTCGCCGAGATGAACGCCCGCGCGGTCGAGCTCCAGGCGCTGGACACGACCGTGAAGACGCCGGACGGCTACGACGCCCCGGGCCAGGTGTCGTCCGCGTACGACCTGACGCTCATCGCCCGCAGCGGCATGCAGAAGGAGGACTTCCGGAAGTACGCGGCGACCGTGCGCACCGCCTTCCCCGGCGAGGCGAAGCCGGGGAAGAAGCGCGAGACGTTCGAGATACAGAACACCAACCGGCTGCTGACCGGCGACTTCGGCCTGGCCCCGTACCAGGGCATCGCCGGGGTGAAGAACGGCAACACGACGCACGCCGGCGCCACCTTCACCGGGGTCGCCGAGCGGAACGGCCGGGTGCTCCTGGTGACCGTGATGAACCCGTCCTCGCAGGAGCAGCACGCCGTCTACAAGGAGGCCGCCCGGCTGCTGGACTGGGGCTTCGCCGCCTCGGGGAAGGTGACGCCGGTCGGCGAACTGGTGCCGCCGACATCGGCGCGGACCGGGGCGAGCGCCCCGGCGGCCACCGGCTCGGCGCCCGCGCCCGCGCCGGGCGAGGAGCACCCGGACGCGGCGCGGCCGGTCGCGGCCGGGAAGAGCGGCGGCGGGGTCGGGATCGCGGCGGCGATCGCGGGCGGGGTCCTCGTCCTGATCGCGGCCGGCGTCTTCCTCGTCAACCGCCGGTGGCCGGCCCGCCGGACGGCGGCGGCCCCCGCTCCGGAGCCGGACACGGACACGGACGCGGCCTCCGACGCGGACGCTGCCCCCGACGCGGACGCGGCTACGGAGCCGGCTCCGGACGCGAAGCCGTAGCACCGGCCGGACCGCCGCCGGTGCCGCCGGTGTCGGCGGCGGCGTCAGCAGCGGCATCGGCGGCGGCGTCCTTCGAGTCGACGGCCGTCCAGGCCGCGCAGAAGAGCAGGAGCTTCGCGGTGAAGTTGATCCACAGCAGCAGGGCCACCGGCACGCCGAAGGCCCCGTACATGGACTTCGCCGCGACCTCCCGCATGTAGCCGCCGAGCAGCAGCTTCAGGAGCTCGAAGCCGGCCGCGCCGAGGAGCCCGGCGACGATCAGGCGGCGGCGCGGCGGATCGACGCCGGGCAGCGGCTTGAGGACGTACAGCAGGATCAGGAAGTCGGCGGCCATCGCCACGAGGACGGCGGCGGCCTGGAGGACGACGCCGCCCGCGCCGTCGCCGGAGAGGCCGATCCGGTCGGCGCTCCAGCCGACGGCCGTCGACCCGAGCCAGGAGGCGGCCAGCGAGCAGAGGGCCACCCCGCCGAGGCCGACGAGGATGACCGCGTCCTTGCCCTTGAGCAGGACCGGGTTCCCCTCGATGTCGTCCAGGCCCCACACGGCGCGCAGGCAGTCCCGCATGGAGCCGATCCAGCCGATGCCGGTGAAGAGGAGCAGCGCGCCGGCGACCAGGCCGACCGTTCCGGCGTTGTCGACGAGACCGCCGATGTTCAGCTGGTCGGAGATGCCGGGGACCTGGTCGGAGAGCTTCTGCTCGATGGTGTCGAGCTGGTCCTCGCTGAGGAGCGCGGCGCCGATCGCGGCGGCGACGGTGATCAGCGGGAAGAGGGCGAGGAAGGAGAGGAAGGTGATGGCGGCGGCCAGCCGGCTCCAGTGGACCTCGTCCAGCCGCTCGTAGGACCGCCAGGCGTGCGTTCTCATCAGCCGGGCGGCCCAGGGGCCGATGACGGGGAGCTTGGTGAGCCAGTCCATGCCGTCGAGCATCCCCCGCGCGGGCGCGGGGGACACGGACCGACACCACGGTCAGGAGGGGACGGGGGTCCCGCCCTGGGACTGCGCGGGCAGCGAGGCGATCGGCCGGCCGCCGCCGAAGGCGTAGTCGTGGAGCTTGCGCCACACCCCGTCGGCGCCCTGCTCGTAGAGCGAGAAGGCGGCGCAGGTCCAGGCCGCCTCGTAGCCGGCGAGCTCCGCGTGGGCCCGGTCCATGGCCTCCTCGGAGATGCCGTGGGCGACGGTGACGTGCGGGTGGTACGGGAACTGGAGCTCGCGCACCAGGGGTCCCGCCGCGTCCCGCAGCCGGGCCTGGAGCCGGTCGCAGCCGGCGACGCCCTCGGCGAGGGTGACGAAGACCACGGGCGAGAGGGGCCGGAAGGTGCCGGTGCCGCTGAGCCTTATCGGGAAGGGCAGCGAGTCGGCGGCGACGCCCGCGAGGTGCGCCTCGATGCCCGGCAGCAGGTCCCGCTCGACCTCGGTCGGCGGGACGAGCGTGACGTGGGTGGGGATGGCGTGAGCGGCAAAATCGCCGAAGCCCGCGCGCCGCTCCTGGAGCAGGCTGCCGTGAGGCTCCGGGACCGCGATCGAAACGCCGAGCGTTACGGTCCCCACGTCGTTCTCCTCCGTCGTCCGTCGAAACGTGTGTGGTGGTGCAGCCGCCAGTGTGCGGCCTGCACCACCCTTTCGGCCAGGGTCCTCGGTCCCGGTGTGGCTCTAGTGCTTCGCGGGGAGGAAGCCGATCTTCTCGTACGTCTGCGCCAGGGTCTCGGCGGCGACGGCCCGCGCCTTCTGGGCGCCCTTGGCCAGGATGGAGTCCAGCGTCTCCGGGTCCCCGAGGTATTCCTCGACGCGGGTCCGGAAGGGAGTGACGAAGTCCACGACGATCTCGGCGAGGTCGGTCTTCAGGGCGCCGTACATCTTGCCCTCGTAACCGGCCACCAGCTCCTCGACGCCCTTCCCGGTGAGGGTGGACATGATCGTGAGGAGGTTGGAGACGCCGGGCTTCTCCTCGGGGTCGAAGCGGATCACCGTGTCGGTGTCGGTGACGGCGCTCTTGACCTTCTTGGCGGTGGCCTTCGGGTCGTCGAGGAGGTTGATGAGGCCCTTCGGCGTGGACGCCGACTTGCTCATCTTGATCGACGGGTCCTGGAGGTCGTAGATCTTGCCCGTCTCCTTGAGGATGTACGGGGCCGGGATCGTGAACGTGTCGCCGAAGCGGCCGTTGAAGCGCTCGGCGAGGTCGCGGGTCAGCTCGATGTGCTGGCGCTGGTCCTCGCCGACCGGGACCTGGTCGGCCTGGTAGAGCAGGATGTCCGCGACCTGGAGGACCGGGTACGTGAAGAGGCCGACGGTGGCGCGGTCGGCGCCCTGCTTGGCCGACTTGTCCTTGAACTGGGTCATGCGGGACGCCTCGCCGAAGCCGGTGAGGCAGTTCATCACCCAGCCGAGCTGCGCGTGCTCGGGCACGTGGCTCTGGACGAAGAGGGTGCAGCGCTCGGGGTCGACACCGGCGGCGAGGAGCTGCGCGATGGCGAGCCGGGTGTTGGCCCGCAGCTCGGCCGGGTCCTGCGGCACGGTGATCGCGTGCAGGTCGACGACCATGTAGAACGCGTCGTGCGACTCCTGGAGGGCGACCCACTGGCGGACGGCGCCGAGGTAGTTGCCGAGGTGGAAGGAGCCCGAGGTGGGCTGGATTCCGGAGAGCACACGGGGACGAGCATCAGAGGCCATGCACATCATTCTCTCAGGTACGGCGACCGCCCCCGGACCGGCCCGGTACGGCGGGGGCGGCGGCGATCCGGCCGGGAGGGGCCCGGCGCGAGGCCGCCGCGCGTGTTCACGCGGTGGCGGGCGCGCCGTCGGCCGGGGTTTCTCCGTCCGGAGTCCGAGCGACGATAAGAAAGGGGCCACAAGACCCCCTGGTCGCACGAATCCCCCGGCCGCCGGGTTCCCCGGCCGCAGGACGAACGGAGATCCCGTGTCGAGTACTCCCGTGTCGCACACCCCCGCGTCGCCCGCTTCCGCGCCGCCCGCCCCCGCGTCGAGGACGCGGGACGAGATCGCGGCGGCGGACGCGCACAGCGCCCACAACTACCACCCCCTGCCCGTCGTGGTCGCCTCCGCCGAGGGCGCCTGGATGACCGACGTGGAGGGGCGCCGCTTCCTGGACCTGCTCGCCGGCTACTCGGCGCTCAACTTCGGCCACGGCAACGCGCGGCTGATCGCGGCGGCGAAGGCGCAGCTCGACCGGGTCACGCTCACCTCGCGGGCCTTCCACCACGACCGCTTCGCGGACTTCTGCGCGCGGCTCGCGGAGCTGTGCGGCAAGGAGATGGTGCTGCCCATGAACACCGGCGCGGAGGCCGTCGAGACGGCCGTGAAGACCGCCCGGAAGTGGGGGTACGAGGTGAAGGGCGTGCCGGACGGGCACGCCAAGATCGTGGTCGCGGCGAACAACTTCCACGGCCGGACCACGACCATCGTGTCGTTCTCCACCGACCACGAGGCCCGCGACCACTACGGGCCGTACACGCCGGGCTTCGAGATCGTGCCGTACGGCGACCTGACCGCGCTGGAGGCGGCCGTCACCGAGAACACGGTGGCGGTGCTGCTGGAGCCGATCCAGGGCGAGGCGGGCGTCCTGGTGCCGCCGGACGGCTACCTGCGCGGGGTGCGGGAGCTGACCGCCCGGCGGAACGTGCTGTTCATGGCCGACGAGATCCAGTCCGGTCTGGGGCGGACCGGGCGGACCTTCGCGTGCGAGCACGAGGACGTGGTGCCCGACGTGTACATCCTGGGGAAGGCGCTCGGCGGCGGGGTGGTGCCGGTGTCGGCGGTGGTCGCCGACGCGGACGTGCTCGGCGTCTTCCGGCCGGGCGAGCACGGCTCCACCTTCGGCGGGAACCCGCTGGCCTGCGCGGTCGCCCTGGAGGTGATCGCGATGCTGAACACCGGGGAGTACCAGAGGCGGGCCGCCGAGCTGGGCGAGCACCTGCACCGGGAGCTGGGGCTGCTGGTCGGCGGCGGGGCGGTCGAGGCGGTGCGCGGGCGGGGCCTGTGGGCGGGCGTGGACGTCGCGCCGTCGCGGGGCACCGGCCGGGAGGTCTCCGAGCGGTTGATGGAGCGGGGCGTGCTGGTGAAGGACACGCACGGGTCGACGATCCGGATCGCGCCGCCGCTGGTGATCTCGAAGGAGGACCTGGACTGGGGCCTGGAGCAGCTGCGGGAGGTGCTGGCGGACTGACGGCGTCCGTTTCGCCCCTCCGCGCCGGGGCGGCCCCGCCGGGCCGCCCCGGGTCAATTCCGGCCATTGACACCGGAGTTGGTCTAGGCCAATGTTGCCGGTATGTCGAGCCCCCGCCCGCGCCGCGCCGCCCTCGGCGCGCTCGCCGCCCTCGTCCCGCTCGCGCTCCTCGGAGCGTCCGGGCCCGCGACCGCCGCCACGCCCTCGGCCTGGCCCGAACCCGCGCCGGTGGTCTCCCGGATCGAGACCGCCGACCCGGTCGTCTTCATCACCATCGACGACGGCTGGTACCACGACCCGGCGGCCGCGCGGACGCTGCTCGACCGGCGGGTGCCCGCCTCGCTGTTCCTGCTCCCGGGGGCGTACTCGTACGACTCCGGCTACTTCCACCGGCTCGTCGACAACGGGCCCGTGCGGATCGAGAACCACACCGTCGGCCACCCCGACCTCACCGCGCTCGACGCGGCCGGGCAGAAGGCCGAGCTGTGCGGGGCGCGCGACGCCCACCTCGCCGAGTTCGGCGACGGGCCGCGCCTGGTCCGCCCGCCGTACGGCGTGTACGACGAGGCCACCCGCACCGCCGCCCGCGCCTGCGGCGCGAAGGCCGTGGTCACCTGGACGCACGACCTGACCACCTGGGGGCAGTGGAGCCCGCCCACCCCCGAGCTGAAGGCCGGCGACATCATCCTGCTGCACTTCAACGAGACGCTGGAGCAGGACCTGGAGCGGGCGCTGGAGCTCGCCGGGGAGGCCGGTCTGCGCCCGGCGCCGCTGCGGGACTACGTCCCCGAGTAGGCGCTACAGGATGACGTGCGGGAGGAAGCGGGCGTACTCGTCGGTGACGGGGCCCGCCGACTCCCGGATGCCCAGGCCCGCCGCCTCGTCCTCCACCACCCAGGCGCCCAGCAGCGTGCGGTTGCCGTCGAAGTCGGGCAGCGGGGCGAGCCCCTGGTAGCAGCACGGCTCGTCGCGGACCTCCGGGGCGCCGCCCGGCGGGTGCAGGACCACGCCCGCGCCCTCCCGGCCCAGCAGCGGCTTCGACGCCCAGCCGGTCGCGGCCAGTTCGCGCGGGCCGTCGAGGTAGGCGGGCAGCAGGTTGGGGTGGTCCGGGTAGAGCTCCCACAGGATCGCCAGCAGCGCCTTGTTGGAGAGCAGCATCTTCCAGGCCGGTTCGATCCAGCAGGTGGTGCCGGAGCCACCGCCGTTGTCCAGCGTGGACAGCACGTGCTTCCCGAAGCGGTCGGTGACCAGCCACTCCCACGGGTAGAGCTTGAAGCAGCTGCGGATGAAGCGCAGCTTCTCGTCGACGAAGCGGCGCGACAGCCGGTCCCAGCCGATCCGCTCCACCGACAGCGCCTCGGTGACCAGCCCCGCCTGCTCGGCGGTCTCCCGCAGGTACGCGACCGTCATCAGGTCCTCGCCCAGCTCGTCCGTCTCCGAGTGCGCGAAGTGCACCGGGCCGGGCGGCAGCAGCGGCGCCTGCCGCCGCCAGGCGTCCACCAGCCGCTCGTGCAGCGAGTTCCACTGGTCGGCGCCGGGGAAGCGGTCCTCCATCCAGAACCACTGCGGGCTCGCCGCCTCCACCAGGGAGGTGGGGGTGTCCGCGTTGTACTCCAGCATCTTCGCCGGGCCGGTGCCGTCGTAGACGAGGTCGAAGCGGGCGTAGAGGGAGGGCTGTTCGGCGCGGCGGCGCCACGACTCGGTGACCCGCTCCACCACCCGGGCGTCCGTGATCCCCAGATCGGGGAAACGATTCCGCTCCACGATGTGCGCCGCCGCCGCGAGGCACATCGCGTGCAGCTCCTCGACGACCTCCTCCAGCGCCTCCACCTCGGGCAGCGTGAAGGAGTAGTACGCGCTCTCGTCCCAGTACGGGCGCAGCGAACCGTCCGGGTACCGGGTCAGCGGATAGACGAGCCCCTGGTCCTCCACGGTCCGCTGCCAGTCCGGTCGGGGGGTGATGGTGTGCCGCTCCATGGCCCGCGCCGCGCCCTCAGCCGCCGCTCGACCCCGACGACGAGCAGCCGAAGCCGCCCGTCTCCACGGCCTTGCGGTCGAAACTGCCGCCCGTCACACGGGAGTTGCGGACCATGCCGCCGTAGTAGTACGCGCCGTGGCTGTACGAGCCGCTGCTGCCGCCCTCGGCGCCGTCATCGTCATCGTCGTCGTCCGTCTCGCACCGGTAGGAGGGCAGCTCCTCCAGCGTCACCGGATCCGCGCACCGGCGGTCGGGCTCGGCGCCGCAGGCGGTGATCGTCGCCGCGAGCACGCCCATCCCGCCGAGCACCACCGTGCTCGACCTGAGCCTCCGCATGTTCCTCGCCCTCCCCTTCGCCCGAGCGCGCGGCCGACGGACGCGCGTGCCGGACCCGCGCGGCCGTTCGGAAAGGCGTGAGCCCGGCGACCGCACAGTGTAGGCCGCCGGTTTCCGGCCCCGGGCCATAGAGTCGGAATGTGCTGTTCGGGATGATCTGCGCTCTCGGTGCCGCCCTCTGCTTCGGCACCGCCACCGTCCTCCAGGCCGCCGCCGCCCGCACCGCCGCCCCCGGCACCGGCGGCGGTAGCGGCGTCGATGTGAGACTGCTCTGGCGGGCCCTGCGCCAGTGGCGCTACCTCCTCGGCCTCGCCCTCGACGGCCTCGGCTTCCTCCTGGAGGTCGCCGCCCTGCGCGTCCTCCCCCTGTACGCCGTCGGCGCCGCGCTCGCCGCCAGCCTCGCCGTCACCGCCGCCCTCTCCACCCGCCTCCTCGGCACCCGCCTGCGGTCCGCCGAACGGGCCGCGGTCGCGGGCGTCTGCGGCGGCCTCGCGCTCCTCGCCCTCGCCGCGGGCCCCGAGGGCCGCTCCCCCGGCCCGGCGCCCCTCCCCTGGACCCTGCTGGCCGCCGCGGCGGCCCTGCTCCTCCTGGGCGCCGCCGCGGGCCGCCTGCCCGCCCGCCCCCGCGCCCTCCTCCTCGGCCTCGGCGCCGGACTCGGCTTCGGCGTCGTGGAGGTCGCCGTCCGCCTCCTCGACGGCGTCCGCCCCGCCGACCCCGCCCTGTGGGCGCTCCTCCTCGGCGGCGCCACCGCCTTCCTCCTCCTCACCTCCGCCTTCCAGCGCGGCGCCGTCACCACCGCCACCGCCGGCATGGTCCTCGGCGAGACCCTCGCCCCCGCCGGGATCGGCCTCGCCTGGCTGGGCGACCGCACCCGCCCCGGCCTCGGCCCCCTGGCCCTCGCCGGCTTCGCCCTCGCCGTGGCCTCCGCCCTCGCCCTGGCCCGCTTCGGCGAACCCCCCGAGGAACCGGAGGCTTCCTCCTAGGACCTGTCCTCGCGGACCGGGCCCGGTCCTCAAGGAGACGCCCTAGGCCGTGTCCGGCGGATCTTCGTGGATCAGCCCGCGGCGTCTGGTGCGTTCTCTCGGCGTGCGCCCGGGTCGCCCTCGTACTGGACGTACTCGGGCGATCCGGGCGTGCGGCGAGAGGACGTGCCAGGCGTCGCGGGCCCGCGAAGATCCACCGGACACGGCCTAGTCGACCGGAAGGGTCTCCAGGACCCGGGCGAGGGTGGCGAGGGCCGGCTGCCAGGCGCTGTCCGGCGGGGTGCCGTAGCCGACGACTAGGCCCTCCCGGGCGGCGGCCGCCTCCGGGTGGCGGAACTGCGACAGGCCCTGGAGCGCCAGGCCGTGCCAGGCGGCGGAGCGCAGCAGCGGCTGCTCGGTGCCGGGCGGCAGCGGCAGCACCGCGTGCAGGCCCGCCGCGATGCCCGACGGCCGCACCCCCGGGGCGTGCGCGGCCAGCGCGGCGACGAGCTGGTCGCGGCGGCGCCGGTAGCGCAGCCGCATCGCCCGGATGTGCCGGTCGTACGCCCCCGAGCGGACGAACTCCGCGAAGGCCAGCTGGTCCGGCGTGCCGCACATCCAGTCCACCACCGCGCCCTTCGCCGCCGTCACCTCCTCCACCAGCTCCTCCGGCAGCACCATCCAGGCCAGCCGCAGCCCCGGCGCCAGCGACTTGCTGGCGGTGCCCAGGTAGACCACCCGCTCCGGGTCCAGGCCCTGGAGGGCGCCCACCGGCTGGCGGTCGTAGCGGAACTCGCCGTCGTAGTCGTCCTCCAGGACGAGCCCGCCGGCCGCCCGCGCCCAGTCCACGACGGCGGCCCGCCGCTCCGGCGGCAGCGCCCCGCCCAGCGGGAACTGGTGGGCGGCCGTCAGCAGCACCGCGCCGGGCGCCGCCGCCCGCAGCCCGTCCACCCGCGTGCCCCGCTCGTCCAGCGGCAGCGCCGGGGTGGCGAGGCCCGCGCCGCGCAGGATGCCCGTGTAGAAGTCGAGCCCGTACGACTCGACCACGACCGCCGTCGCCCCGCGCGCCCGCAGCACCTGCGCCATCAGCATCAGGCCGTGCACGAACCCGGAGCAGATCACGATCCGTTCGGGCCGCGCCCGCACCCCGCGCGCGCGGGCGAGGTACTCGGCGAGGACGGCGCGCAGTTCGGCCCGGCCGCGCGGATCGCCGTACCCGAGGGCCTCGTTGGGCGCGGCGGTGAGCGCCCGCCGGTAGGCGGTGAGCCACTGCGCGCGCGGGAAGGAGGCGAGGTCGGGACTGCCGGTCCGCAGGTCGTACGCGGGGACGAGACCGCCCCGGCCGGGCGTGCCGCCGGGGCTGAGCCCGGCCGGGGCGGGCCGGGGCGGGCGGGCCGGCGGGAGGGGGTCGGAGCGGTCCGCGACCCGGGTGCCGGAACCCTGGCGTGCGGTGAGCCACCCTTCGGCGACCAGTTCGGCATAGGCGTCGGCGACCGTGTTCCGGGCGACCCCGAGGTCCGCCGCGAGCTGCCGCGAGGACGGCAGCCGGGTGCCGGGCGCGAGCCGCCCGCCCCGTACGGCCTCGCGCAGTGCGTCCATCAGCCCGGCCCGCAGCCGGGTCCCGCGCAGTTCCAGATGGAGGTCGGCCCCGAAAGTGGCCCAGTCGTCCCGCATGGGAATGGACCATAGCGGGGCGCCATCCGCTGTATAGGTTCGGTCCATGACCACCACCACAGAAGCACTCGCCCCCGCCCACACCCCCCGGATGGCCTTCCCGGAGCAGGCTCCCGAGTTCTACCGGGCGATGGTCCGGCTGGACCAGGAGGCGGCCAAGGGCCTGGACCCCGTCCTCTTCCACCTGGTCAAGATCCGGGCCTCGCAGGTCAACCACTGCGCCTTCTGCATCGACATGCACACCAAGGACGCCCTCGCCGACGGCGAGACCGTCGAGCGGATCGTGCAGCTCTCCGCCTGGCGCGAGTCCCGCCACTTCTACACCGAGCGGGAACTGGCCGCCCTCGCCCTCACCGAGGCGGTCACCCTGATCTCGGAGAACGCGGTCCCCGACGAGGTCTACGCGGCGGCGGCCGACCACTTCGAGCAGGCCGAACTGGCCCGGCTCCTCTCCGCGATCGTCGTGATCAACGCGTGGAACCGCATCGCCGTCACCACCCTGATGGTGCCGGGCCACTACACGCCGCGCGGCGCTCAGTAGGCTCCCGGCCGGAAGAAGTCCAGGGCCACCCGCAGGCGCTCGCGCTGGAGCGGCCAGTCGCCCTCCGGACCGGCGGCCAGGATGGCGTAGCGGTTGCCGTCCGGGGCGGTGAAGGCACGGTCCACGACCTTGCGGCGGCCCCCCTCGCGGTCGTACGCGTACACCAGCTCGGCCGCGTCGGAGGGCGCCCCCGGCTCCCCGGTGACCGGGCCGAGGCTCAGCTCCTCGTAGCCCGGCTTGTCGGCCCCGCCCTGCGCGGAGGCGCCGCGCAGGGCCTCGTACGGGGTCGTCCCGGCGCCTTCTATCACGAAGACCTGGATCAGGCTGCGCCCGTCGGGCGCGTTGAAGAAGACGCCCTGCTCGTTCTCGGTGCGGTTCCAGTCCTTCGGCACGGCGATCGTGAAGCCCTTGAGGTCCTCCCCCACCCAGTAGCCGGGCGGCGGCGCGCCGTCCGACGGGGTCGCGGACGTGGCGTCGCCGGAGGGCGTGGGGGACGCCCCGGACTCCCCGCCCGACGGCTCCGTGCCGTCCGGGCCGCCCGTCGGCGAGACGCTCGCGGCCGGGCCGCCCGCCGCCGGGGGCGGGGCGTCGCGGTCGCCGCGCCACGTCATCCAGCCGCCGACCGCCGCGCCCGCGACGAGGGCCGCGACGACACCGGCCACGACGGGCCCCGGCACGCGGGACCGCCCCGGCACCGCCCCGCCGGGGCCGGCGCCGTACACCGGGTCGTACCCGCCGGCCGGGACCTCCGGCGCGTACGCGGGCGGCGGGAGCAGCGGCGGCGTGCCGGGCACGGGCGGGGCCGTACCGCCGTCCGCCGGTGTCCGCTCCCAGCTCTGCGTCTCGTCGTTCCAGCGGGCGCCGCCTCCCGCGCGGGTGCCCACCTCAGCTGCCGAGCAGGGCGGCGAGGGCCTGGCCGACGGCGACGCCGGAGGCGAGCAGGCCCGCCACGTCGCCCGCCTCGCCCAGTGCCCGGCCGAGCCGGGCGAGCCGGCCGGGCGCCGCCGCTCCGGTCTCCTCGATCTCGGCCTCGGTCCCGGCGAGTTCGGTGTCGAGCGCCGTCGTCGCCTCCGACTCGACGACCGCCCCGAGGTCGGTGCGGAGCCGGCGGACCGCCTGGAGCAGTTCCTCCTGGCGCGGGTCCCGGGCCGGTCCCGCGCCGTGGTGGACCGTGTGGGTGACGGTGTTGCGGTCGCCGATGGTGACGTTGCCGCCGGTGTTGGTGATGTGTATGCCGCCGCGCGGCCGTTCGTCGTTCGTGTCAGCCACGGTCGCCTCCGGTCGTGTCGTTCGATGGGGTCGTGGAATGCGTGACGGTGTTGCGGCTGCCGAGCACGACGTTCCCCTTGGAGTTCTCGATGAAGGTGGCGCCCTCCGCCACGTGCACGATCTTCTGCTCGAACTCGGCCGTCTCGTAGCCGGCCTCGCGCAGGGCGAGGACGACGCCGTTCGCCACCCGGTCCTGGATGCTCTTGAGGTAGCGGCTGACGTCCATCTCCTGGAAGAGGGAGGCGGTGTCGTCCGAGCCCAGTTCCCGGACCGAGACCAGCGGCCCCTCCGGGAGCGCCCCGGCGTGCCCGCCGACGGTCACCCGCCACACGTGGCCGAGGGCGCGGCCGACGGTGCCGAACGCCCGGCCGGCCGAGCGCGGGACCCGGCCCAGCGCCCAGACGGCCCGGCCGAAGTGGTTGTTGTGCCGGTAGCGGTGGGCGATCCGGTCGGCGTGCCGGTAGAGCCGCCGGACGGGGCGCAGGACGTGCGGGGCGACCTCCAGCATCAGCATGCCGCCCTGGGTGTGGACGCGGACGAAGACGGTGGTGACGATCTCCTCGTCCCAGCCGCCGACGCGGATCCGCAGGAAGTGCCGGCGGGCCTCGCCGCCCTCCTCCACGGCCGCCGCGCGGTGCGGCTCGAAGCCCTGGGGGCCGTACGGCGCGGCGGCGCGGTCCGGCAGGCCGTCGACGGGCAGGAAGACGACCTCGTCGATCTCCAGCTCGCGCAGCCGGTCCCGGACCGACGCCCGCGCCTGCGGGGAGCCGTGCGGGGCCGGTGCGCGCAGCGCCTCCACCAGGGGGACGACGCGGCGCAGGACGGCGCCGTTGTCGAGCGGGGCGGGGGCGTCGCCGTCCAGGCTCTTGCGGGGCCGCAGTTCGACGGAGAGCGACCAGGGCTCGTAGGGCTCGCCGGCCCCGCAGAAGGGGTCGTCGGCGTCGTACATGACGACCGGGGAGTGCTGCTCGGTCCTGATCCGGTCGCGCAGCCGCCGGAAGCGGGCCCCCTCGGCGTGCTCCGCGGGGTCGGCGCGCAGGTCGGCGAAGCGCTCCCGGGACAGCTCCTGGGTGAGCGCGCGGGCGAACTGGCCGCGCTGGACCGCCACCGCCCAGGCCACCAGCAGGGGCACGGCGAGGCAGATCCACGCCGCCAGGGCGCCGCCGCTCCCGAACGATCCGCTCTGCCCCAGGAACACGCCGATCAGGTCGAACAGGCCCGGTCCCTGCCCGAAGGACCCGTCGAGCACCTCGTCGCCGGTGCTGAGGACGTTCCAGACGACGCCGCCGAAGGCCAGCGTGAGGACGAGGATCCCGGCGACGGCGCCGAGGGCGCGGGCGTACCAGCGCAGCAGGAGGGCGGGCACCACCCGGTAGGCGGGCGGGTGGTCGGCGCCGCCCCGGATCCGGCGGGCGAGGGCGAGCAGCAGGAAGGGCGCGACGAAGGAGCCGATCAGGCCGCCGGTGAGCGGGAAGGCGACGATCCAGAGGAAAAGGATCGCGCAGGCCCAGCCGAGTTCGATGCGGCGGGCGCGCAGCGCGTGCGCGAGGACGCGGGCGGCGTCGTGGCCGAGGGCGGGCGCGGCGAAGCGCTCCTCGTGGACGTACAGCTCGTCGATGACCGCGTCGCGGAAGACGTCGTCGAGGTAGGTCCCGGCGCAGAGCATCCGGGTCGCCTCGCTGGAGTGCGGCGAGGAGCGCGCGGCGGCGGTCCCGGGCTGCCGGTCCGGCGGCCCGTCGGGCTGCCGGGGCACCAAAGGCTGCGTCATGTCTTCCCCCGATGATCTGAAGCGCACCTGCTCCGCCGCACGGGCGCGAGCCGGTGGCACAGCATAGGGGAGGCGGAGCACGAGTGCCCCGGCCGGTCGGCCGGGGCACTCGGGTGCGTCAGTGCTTCAGTGCGTCAGGAGGGAGCGGCTCAGATGAGGCCGAGCTCGCGGACCGCGTCGCGCTCCTCCGACAGCTCCTTGACGGAGGCGTCGATGCGGGAGCGGGAGAAGTCGTTGATCTCCAGGCCCTGGACGATCTCGTACGCGCCGTCCTTGCAGGTGACGGGGAAGGACGAGATGAGGCCCTCGGGGACGCCGTAGGAGCCGTCGGACGGGACGCCCATGGAGGTCCAGTCGCCCTCGGCGGTGCCGTTGACCCAGGTGTACACGTGGTCGATGGCGGCGTTGGCGGCCGAGGCGGCGGAGGAGGCGCCCCGGGCGTCGATGATCGCGGCGCCGCGCTTGGCGACGGTCGGGATGAAGGTGTCGGCCAGCCACGCCTCGTCGTTGACGACGTCGGCGGCGTTCTTGCCGGCGATCTCCGCCTGGAAGATGTCCGGGTACTGGGTCGCGGAGTGGTTGCCCCAGATGGTGAGGCGCTTGATGTCCGTGACCGAGGAGCCGGTCTTCTGGGCGAGCTGCGTCAGCGCGCGGTTGTGGTCCAGGCGGGTCATCGCGGTGAAGCGCTCGGCCGGGACGCCCTTGGCGGCGGACTGGGCGATCAGGGCGTTGGTGTTGGCCGGGTTGCCGACGACGAGGACCTTGATGTCGTCCGCGGCGTGGGCGGCGATGGCCTCGCCCTGCGGCTTGAAGATGCCGCCGTTGGCGGCGAGCAGGTCGCCGCGCTCCATGCCCGGGCCGCGCGGGCGGGCGCCCACGAGCAGGCCGATGTTGGCACCCTCGAAGCCCTTGTTCGGGTCGTCGAAGATGTCGATGCCCTTGAGCAGCGGGAACGCGCAGTCGTCGAGCTCCATGGCGGTGCCCTCGGCGGCCTTCACGCCCTGCGGGATCTCAAGAAGGCGCAGCTTGACCGGCACGTCCGCGCCGAGCAGGTGGCCGGAGGCGATGCGGAAGAGCAGCGCGTAGCCGATCTGGCCGGCCGCGCCGGTCACGGTGACATTCACGGGAGTGCGGGTCATGGCGATCTCCGTAAGACAGCTGGCGGTGGGGGTCCCTGCCCCTGAGGCTGGATACCGCTCCCTGATCGATCGATGTCTCGACGTGAAGAGATATCCGGCGTCAGGCTATCGGACCCTGGGGCCCGCGCACCTCCACCCCCTTGTGGTCCGCCTCACCCCGCGCCCCCGTTTCACCCGTCCGTGCAGCCGTCGGCGCCGGAGGAGCGGTGGGCGCAGGCGCGGACGCCGTCCGGGGAACCGGCCGCGATCATCAGCGTGTACGCGTCGGTGTCGCCGCCCGCCGGGACGTCCGCCGCCTCGACGGCGGTTCCCGCCTGGACGCTCACCTCGTCCCCCGGGGCCGCCCCGGAGATCCGGGCCCAGGCGCCGCCGCAGGTCGCGCTGTAGCGGACCTCGACCAGGGCGCCGCCGATCCGGGTGCGGGCCACGGTGGTGGCGAGCGGGCCGCCGCAGCCCATCAGCTCCGGGTCCCGCCCGGCGCAGTCCTCCCCGGCGCAGCGCACCCCGTCGGGGAGCGGGGAGGCGGTCGTGGGCGCGGGGGTGGTGGCGGGCGCCGCGGGCGCGGCGGGCGTCGCCTCGGACCCTCCGAGATCGGCGAGGAGCACGGCGGCGGTCGCGACGAGCAGCGCCCCCACGACCCCGGCCGCGTAGAGCAGCGGAGAGGCCCGCCGGGCCCGCGCGGGGGCGCGCGACGCCGGGGCGGAGGACTTCGGGACGGGAGCCTCCGGGCCGGACTCCCGGGCGGTGGGCTCCCGGGCGGCGGCCGGCGCCGGGACGGACGCCGGGACGGGACGCATGCGGAGGGTGTGTTCGGCGGGTACGCCCTCCGGGGGCGGGACCGGATCGAAGCCCGGGGGCGGGACCGGGGCGGAGGCCGGGTCCGGCGCGCCCTCCAGGGCCGGGGCCGGGGCCGGCACGGCGGCGCGTTCGCGCAGGAGGTGTTTCCAGGCGCGGTCCGCGTGTTCCCACTGGGCGGTGAGGGAGCCGAGGTCGGCGCCGGTGGCGTCGGAGAGGGCGACGACGGCGGACCTCGGGACGGGGCGGCGGGCATCGAGGTAGGCGTCCCAGTCGGCGCGGTCGCGGCCGGTGCGCTCGGCGACGGCGACGACGCCGAGGCCGCTGCGCTCGACCAGCAGCCGCAGCCGCTCGGTGAACGCCCGTACGTCCGGGTCGAGTCCGTCGTCCAGTGCCGCCCAGCCCGCCATGCCCGCCCCCGCGTCCCGCGTTCCCCGCCCCGGCCCGTCCGGGTCTCACCGAAGGATGGCAGTTCCCCGGTCCGCGCGGGACCGGACCGAGGTGAACCGGGATGGACCGATGTAGCGGAATGGTCACCTCCGTGCCACAGCGGGCGGCCCGAACTTGCCCTACCGTTGGCGCGTACATGACCCTTGATCACAGACGGCGCCCGCCCTCCCACGGGGGAGAGGGCGGGCGCCGTCGCCGTGCGTCCCGCGGCGGGCGGGGGCCGCTCAGGTCACCGTCAGGTGGAGGATGTCCTCCAGGAACGGGATCCGCAGCCAGGGCTTCGGCTGCACCATGAGCGCGAGCAGCACGATCAGCGCCCCCATCACCCCGTACGTGATCATGTCGGTGAAGCGCGAGCGCACTGCCAGCATGCCCACCGAGGAGACCAGCCGGCGCATCACCGCGCCCAGCAGCAGCGCCACGCCCACCAGCATCGTCCCGACCCGGAAGGACTGCGGGAAGGGGTCGGTCCCCACCACGAGCAGGCCCAGCGCCGCCGTCCCGAGGACCAGCAGCAGCGGCCACTGGCGGGCGGGCGCCGGGGCGTCGCCGGCCGCCGCCCGGCCGCCGCCCTCGGGGCGGGCGGTGTCGGTGGTGACGGTCGGGGGACGGCGCGAGCCGCGCACCCGGCGGACCTTCGAGATCCGCCGGCCGCGCAGCTCCTTCGGGCCGCCGGGGGCGCGGGAGGCCCCCGGGGTGCCCTTGCTCACCTCAGAGGGCCGCGGCCGCGCGCTCCGCGGCCTCGACCACGTTCACGAGCAGCTGCGCGCGGGTCATCGGGCCGACGCCGCCGGGGTTGGGGGAGATCCAGCCGGCCACCTCGGCGGCGTCCGGGTGCACGTCGCCGACGATCTTGCCCTCGGCGTTGCGCGAGACGCCGACGTCGAGGATGGCCGCGCCCGGCTTCACGTCCTCCGCCTTGATCAGGTGCGGCACGCCCGCGGCGGCCACGATGATGTCGGCGTTCCGCAGGTGGGCCGAGAGGTCCTTGGTGCCGGTGTGGCACTGGGTCACGGTCGCGTTCTCGGAGCGGCGGGTCAGCAGCAGCGGCATGGTGCGGCCGATGGTGACGCCGCGGCCGACCACGACGACCTCCGCGCCGTCGATCTCCACGCCGTGCGCGCGCAGGAGGGTGATGACGCCGTTGGGCGTGCAGGGCAGCGGGGCGGGCTCGTTGAGGACCAGCCGGCCGAGGTTGGTCGGGTGCAGGCCGTCGGCGTCCTTCGCCGGGTCCATCAGCTCCAGGACGCGGTTCTCGTCGATGCCCTTGGGCAGCGGGAGCTGGACGATGTAGCCGGTGCAGGCCGGGTCCTCGTTCAGCTCGCGGACGACCGCCTCGATCTCCTCCTGGGTCGCGGTGGCCGGAAGTTCACGCTGGATGGAGGCGAGGCCGACCTGGGCGCAGTCGCGGTGCTTGCCCGCCACGTACTTGTGGCTGGCCGGGTCGTCGCCGACCAGGACGGTGCCGAGACCGGGCGTCACGCCCTTCTCCTTGAGGGCCGCCACGCGGGCGGTCAGGTCGGACTTGATCGCGGCCGCGGTGGCCTTGCCATCGAGAATCTGGGCGCTCATGGGGACATCCTCGCGGATGACCCCCGCCTTCTCCCAATTCGGAGCCGTACGGGCTCCGGAGGGGGCCTCCCCGGGCGGAACGAAGGGTTGCACTTGCACAACTCCGGGGCGTACCGACTGGACAACACGTCCGGCCTGCGACGACGATGACCAGCGCAGTGCCGCGGAAAGTGCCGGGGGGAATCCGCTCACGTGCCGTGAAAGTTCCTCCGCGCGGGCCGCGTCGTCCCCGCACGAGAACATTCACGGAGGAAGTGCACGATGAGCTTCGGCGACCCGAACAACCCCTACGGCCCGCCGCAGGGCCAGCAGCCCGGTTACGGCCAGCCGCAGGGCCAGCAGCCCGGCTACGGCTACCCGGCCGCCCCGCCGGTCTCCCCCTACGGCGCCTACCCGGGCGGCCCGGCGCCGTACGGCGCGCCGATGCCCATGCCGGGCACCGTCAAGGCGGCCCGCGTGATGCTGTGGATCATGGGCATCCTCCAGATCCTCGTCGGCATCATCGCCGCCTTCGCGGGCAGCATGCTCGTGAACGAGGCGGGGCTCGACAGCACCGCCTCCGCCACCGCGACCGGCGTGATCGTCATCATCGGCCTGATCGGCGTCGCCCTCGGTGTCTGGGGCGTCATCATCGCCGCCAAGTGCGCCAACGGCGGCAACGGCATCCGGATATCCGGCATCGTCTACGGCTCGCTCGTCACCGCGGGCGGTCTGGCGAACATGGCCCAGGGCCAGGGCGCCTCGGTCGTCGCGCTGGTGCTCGGCATCCTGATCATCGTCTTCTTCTCGAAGGCGGACGCCGCCGCCTGGTTCAAGCGCCCGCGCTTCTGATCCTCCGCACGGCACCGCGAAGGGGCCCGGTTCCGCGTCGGAACCGGGCCCCTTCGGCGTACCCGCTACTTCTTGCGCAGGACCGCGAAGCCCTCCGAGCGGTGGACGATCTCGTACGACGCCTCCGGGTGGAGCTGGGTCGCCGTCGCGACCGGGTCGGTGAGCGGCTGGCCCCAGCCGCGCAGGTCGAGGGCGAGGTAGTCCGGCGTCGCCCCCTTCGAGGTGCCCACCCAGAAGACCCGGTGGCCGGCGGTGAGGTGGGCGAGCAGCGGCACGTCCGCCTCCACGCTGGCGCCCGCCGGGACCGCCGCGACCGCCGCGCGGGCCTGGTCGGCGCGGACGTCGGCGGCGTACGTCTCCGGCTTGAGCAGGTCGCGCAGCGGCAGGTTCGCGGCGAGGGTCAGCGAGACGGCGACCGAGGCGGCCACCGCCACCTTCCCGTACGCGGCCAGCCAGGGGCGCGGCGAGGTGCGCGCCGCCCGGATCCCGTCGACCAGGGCCAGGAAGGCCACCGGCATCAGGACGGCGCTGTAGTGCCAGTGCATGCCCCAGTGGTTGGGGTCCTGGGAGACGAAGCGCCAGCCCAGGGTGGGCAGGACGAGCAGCGCGAGCGGCGAGCGCAGGGCGAGGAAGCCGGTGATCGCGAAGAGGAAGAGGACCATCTCCCAGCGCTCGCCGGAGGAGAGCGCGTCCGAGACGAGCTGCGCGAAGGAGGTCTCGGCGCCGCTGCCGGTCTTCTCGATCTTGGACCAGTAGTCGTACTGGCCGAGCTTGCTGGCGGCCGGGATGAGGACGAGGACGGTGAGCGCGAAGGCGGTGGCGCCGAAGCCGGCGAGGGCCGCGCCGAGCGCCCGCTGCCCCTTCACCACGAGGACGACGCCGACCATGGCGACCGTCAGCCCCATGTCCTCCTTGACCAGCACCAGCGGCACCGACCAGGCCACGGCGGCGGTCCAGCGGCCGAGGATCAGGGCCCGGCAGGTGAGGGCGAGCAGCGGGACGGCGAAGGCGATCTCGTGGAAGTCCGACTTCACGGCCTCCTGGAGGCCCCAGGAGAGCCCGTACGCCGCCGTGAGGGCGAGGCCCGCCGCGCGGCTGCCCAGGACCTCCTGGGCGGT
The DNA here is from genome assembly GCF_014650175.1 of Streptomyces termitum. Taxonomy (GTDB): domain Bacteria; phylum Actinomycetota; class Actinomycetes; order Streptomycetales; family Streptomycetaceae; genus Streptomyces; species Streptomyces termitum. The sequence continues at coordinate 589,591 of NZ_BMUL01000001.1, read as the reverse complement.
GCGGCCGACGACGACGGCGGAGGCGGCGAAGAGGGCGGCCTGCGCGAACAGCAGCGAGACCGGTGAGGACCATATCCAGTAGAGCGGGGCGAGGAGCGCCGTCACCGGGCTGAAGTGGTCGCCGAGGATCGGGAAGCCGGGGCCCTTGATGTCGGAGACCGGGAGGCGGAACTCGGCGTAGGAGCGGACGGACTGCCCGAAGATGCCGAGGTCCCAGGAGGGGGTGCGGAAGTGGTCGTACTGCACCCAGGAGTAGAGGAAGTACAGGCCGGTGAGGACGGCGGCGGCCGCGAGGTACGGCAGGAGGGGGGCGGGCGCGGGGCCCGGCCGGCCCTCGGGCCGCTCCTCGGCGGAGTCCGCAGCGGGCTTCTTCAGTAGGTCCAACACCACGTCTCCACTCATGCCGGCCGCCCCGGGACCGGACCATTAGACCAGAGACGGCCCGAACGGCTGAGCGGCTCACGGGGGCGCGGGCGCGGGGCCTCCACCTGGTGGAAGGCCCGCGCCCGCGGATCCGTCAGTGGAAGAAGTGACGGGCGCCGGTGAGGTACATCGTCACGCCGGCCTTGGCCGCCGCCTCGACGACGAGCTCGTCGCGCACCGAGCCGCCGGGCTGGACGACCGCCTTCACGCCGGCCGCGGTGAGGATCTCCAGGCCGTCGGGGAAGGGGAAGAAGGCGTCGGAGGCGGCGTAGGAGCCGCGGGCGCGCTCCTCGCCGGCCCGCTCGACGGCGAGCTTGGCGGAGTCGACGCGGTTGACCTGGCCCATGCCGACGCCGACGGAGGCGCCGTCCTTGGCGAGGAGGATCGCGTTCGACTTGACCGCGCGGCACGCCTTCCAGGCGAAGGCCAGCTCGGCCAGCTCCTCGGCGGAGAGGGCCTCGCCGGTGGCGAGGGTCCAGTGGGCCGGGTCGTCGCCCTCGGCCTGGAGGCGGTCGGTGACCTGGAGGAGGGCGCCGCCGTCGATCGGCTTGACCTCGACCGGGTTGGCCGGGGCGCCGTCCGCCTTCAGGACGCGGATGTTCTTCTTCTTGGCCAGGACCTCGACGGCCCCGTCCTCGTAGCCGGGGGCGACGATGACCTCGGTGAAGATCTCGGCGACCTGCTCGGCCATGGCGACGGAGACCGGACGGTTGACGGCGATGACGCCGCCGAAGGCGGAGAGCGGGTCGCAGGCGTGGGCCTTGCGGTGGGCCTCGGCGACGTCGGCGCCGATCGCGATGCCGCACGGGTTGGCGTGCTTGATGATCGCGACGCAGGGCTCGGCGTGGTCGTAGGCGGCGCGGCGGGCGGCGTCGGTGTCCGTGTAGTTGTTGTAGGACATCTCCTTGCCGTGCAGCTGCTCGGCCTCGGCGAGGCCGCCGGTACCGGCGATGTAGAGCGCGGCGCCCTGGTGCGGGTTCTCGCCGTAGCGCAGGACGTTCTCGCGCGTGTAGGTGGCGCCCAGGAAGTCCGGGAAGCCGCTGTCGTCGGCGGCGGCGTAGTCGGCGGCGAACCAGGAGGCCACGGCCACGTCGTAGGCGGCGGTGTGCTGGAACGCCTCGGCGGCGAGCCGCTTGCGGGCGGTCAGGTCGAAGCCGCCGGCCTTGACCGCGGCGAGGACGTCGGCGTACCGGTCGGGGCTGGTGACGATGGCGACCGACGGGTGGTTCTTGGCGGCGGCGCGGACCATCGACGGGCCGCCGATGTCGATCTGCTCGACGCACTCGTCGTCCGAGGCGCCGGAGGCGACGGTCTCGCGGAACGGGTAGAGGTTCACGACGACCAGGTCGAAGGGCTCGACGCCCAGCTCGGCGAGCTGCGCGCGGTGCGACTCCAGGCGCAGGTCGGCGAGGATGCCGGCGTGCACGCGCGGGTGCAGCGTCTTGACGCGGCCGTCCAGGCACTCGGGGAAGCCGGTCAGCTCCTCGACCTTGGTGACGGGAACGCCCGCGGCGGCGATCCTCCCGGCGGTGGAACCGGTGGAGACGAGCTCGACACCGGCCTCGTGCAGGCCGCGGGCCAGCTCCTCCAGGCCGGTCTTGTCGTAGACGCTGACCAGCGCGCGGCGGATGGGCTTAGCGGTGTCCGTGTTCACCGATCTGAACCTTTCGTCCCTCAATGCGGTAGCCGTGCCGGGCGAGGCGCCCCACGACGTCGACGAGCAGCGAGCGCTCGACTTCCTTGATCCGCTCGTGCAGAGCGGCTTCATCGTCCGACTCCCGGACCTCGACCGCCCCCTGGGCGATGATCGGGCCGGTGTCGACGCCGTCGTCGACGAAGTGGACGGTGCATCCGGTGACCTTCACGCCGTGGGCGAGCGCGTCACGCACCCCGTGGGCACCGGGAAAACTGGGGAGGAGCGCCGGGTGGGTGTTGACGACCCGGCCGCCGAAGCGGGCGAGGAACTCCTTGCCGAGGATCTTCATGAACCCGGCCGAGACGACGAGGTCGGGGGCGTGCGCGGCGGTGGCCGCGGCCAGCGCGCGGTCCCACTCCTCGCGGGTCGCGTGGTCCTTCACCCGGCACACGAAGGTGGGGATCCCGGCGCGGTCGGCCCGCTCCAGACCGGCGATCCCCTCGCGGTCCGCGCCGACGGCGACGATCTCCGCGCCGTACCCGTCGGGGTCGGCGGCGATGCCGTCGAGGAGGGCCTGGAGGTTGGTACCCGACCCGGAGACCAGGACGACAAGGCGGGCGGCAGCCACAGGGGCACTCTTTCCGTGGTGTTTGTGCGGTCGTACGAACGAATCGTGCCCCTCGATACGGGGAACCCTACGAATGGCTCGACCGCGAGCAACGATACCGGCACACGGGACGGCCCCCACGGGACGGGGGCGGAGCAGGGGGGTAGCGTCAGGGTCCGACGCCGGTGACGCCTCCCGGTGCGACGACGGTCACGACGACAGAGGGAAGACGTCCAGCAGATGCCGGATCGCCAGTCCACGAACGACAACAACCCGTTCGCGCCGCCGCCCGAGGGCCAGCCCGACCAGCCGTGGCAGCCGCGCCAGCCGCAGCGGCCGGACGGTCCGCGGGGGCGGGACGACCACGCCGCCGACGGCTCCGGGGACGGCTCCGGCGATCCCTCGTCGCCCGTCACCGGCTCCGCGGACGGGCGCTGGAGCCCGCGCCAGCCGGGCCGTTCGTCGGACGGCTTCGGCGGCGGCCCCGAGCGCCGGAGCGGCGGCCAGGGCGGCGGCCCCGCCGGACCCGGGCCCGAGCGGCCGGGGCTGCGCTGGGACCCGACCGACCCGGCCCAGCGGCGGGCCCGGTACGCCGTCCTCGGCGGCATGTGGGCCTTCTTCTTCGCGATCTTCGACCTGCCGCAGCTTGCCCTGCTGCTCGGCGCGCTCTCCGTCTACTGGGCGGTCAGCGCGCTGCGGTCGAAGCCGAAGGAGACGGGGACGCCGGGGGCCCCGGAGGCGGCCGCCGGAATGTCGCGGGAATCACAGCCCCCGTCCCAGCCCTCGGGACGGCCGGCCGCCCCCAGTCCGGCCCGCTCGATGCGGACCGCGGCCATCGGCGGCCTGGTCTCCGCCACCGTCGCCCTGCTGATCGTGGGCTTCGGCTTCACCATGCAGCTCGTCTACCGGGACTTCTACGAGTGCCGGGACGACGCCCTCACGCACGCGGGCGAGCTGGCCTGCAACGACCTGCTGCCCAAGCCGCTGCGGACGGGCTTCGGGGTGCGCGAGTAGCAAAGCCTCAGCCGGTCAGCCGGGCTTCGGGGCGCCGCCGGGGGCGCCCGGGCCGCTCTCCCAGGAGGCCGGGAGGTAGTCGTACGGCTCGTAGCCCTCGTCGTCCAGGCCCAGCGCCACGTCCAGGGGGTCCGGCCCCCGGGGCGAGGCGGGGCGTACGGGGACGGGGGCCCGGACCTCCTCGGGGACGGGCCCGCCCTGCGCGGCCCTCCGCCGGAAGGGGAGCCGGAGGAAGGGCGACCGGAGGAAGGGCCTCCGGAAGAGGGCGGGGAGCCGGGCGGACCGGGCGCCGGACGGGGCCGTTTCCTCCGCGTGCCCGGCGGCCTCCGGGCCCTTCGGGTGCTCCGGCTCCTTCGGCCTCTTCGGCTCCTTCGGGCGGGGTACGCGGCGGCCCCAGGCCCGTACCGCCAGGGCCGTCGGCAGGCCGAGGAGCAGGGCCCAGACGGCCGCCGCCCCGCCCGCCTGCCACCACACCGGGCCGAAGGCGCGCAGCCGGCCCGAGCCCAGCGGGCCCGCCGCGGCGCCCGCCAGGACCGCGACCCCGACGGCGTACGCCCCCGCCGCGCCGAGTGCCGCGAGCGCCGTCCCGCGCGCCGGTCCGGTGCCGGTCTCCCGGCCCACCGCGCGCCCCAGCAGCACCGCGGCCAGCAGCGGCACCGCCAGCGCGGCCCACTGCGGCCAGCCGCCCCGCCCCTCCGGCGGCACCGCCGCGAGCAGCGGGAACGGCGGCAGGGCCGGGTCCCCGGCGAGGCCCAGCGGGGTCGCCAGGACGCCCGTGCCGAGCGCGAAACCGGGCCCGAGGCCGTACGCCGCCGCCCACACCGCCGCGTTCGGCAGCAGCGCGAGGAGCAGCAGCCCCAGCGCCACCCGACCGGACCACTCCCCCGCGATCCCGTCGAAGGCGGCCCGCGCGGCGCCCGCCCGCCACACCAGCGCCGTCCCCGCCAGCACCGCCCCACCGGCCGACAGCGCCACCAGGCCGCTCGCGGCGCCGCGCAGCGCGGCGGCGGCCTCCTCCCGGCCCGGCAGGGGCCGGCCCAGCGCCGCCCACACCCCGGCCCCGGCCGCGCCGAGCACCGCACCCGGCAGCCACAGGCCCGCCGTGACCAGGTCGGCGGGGAACGGGCCGCTCTCGCTGTAGACCACGATCACGGCCGCGACCAGCAGGTAGCCGCCGGAGACGGCGCCGAGCGCGCCCGCCGGGGAGGGCCGGGGGCGGGTCTCGTCGGCGGGCGCGAGGGTGCCGCGCACGGCCCGGAAGACCAGCCACAGCGGCGGCCAGGCCAGCAGCAGCGGGGCGAGCCCGAGCGGGGCGGGGACCCCGCCGAGGGCGTCGGTGCGGACCAGGTCCACCCCGTGGGCCAGCAGCCACAGCCCGGCGGCCAGATGGAGGGCCCCGCCCGCGTCGCCGTCGGGGAAGGGGGAGCTGATCCAGGCGACGACCACCAGGACCGCGAGCGCTCCGGCGCCGAGTCCGGCGGCGAGCCCGCCCCGGACGCAGGCGGTCACGAAGGCCGCGGAGGTGCCGCGCCGGACGAGGGAGTGCTCGGTCAGGTGGGTCACGGGGCCATGCTGCCAACGACACGCGCTTTCGCGGCGTAACAGGCAAACATCCGCTGTGTCGCTCAATATACGTTTATGTACTTTTCCGGCCAGAGTTGCTCCGCGGGAGGTCGACGCCGATGAGCCAGCCGAGCCGGGGGGGCACCGCGCCCCCCTCCACCGCGACCGCGCTGCCGACGCCCAAGGAACGGCGGCGGCTGCGCGAGGCGCTCGCCCTGAGCGAGGAGCAGGTCGCCGAGGCCGTGGGCGTCACGAAGGCCACGGTCAAGGCGTGGGAGACCGGCCGCTCGGCCCCCCGGGGCCGCAAGCGGGAGGCGTACGTCCGGCTGCTGGACGGCGCCCCGGCCGGGCCCGCCGCTCCCCAGGAGCGCAAGCCGTCCGCGCCGCCCGCCGCGAACGTGCGGCCCAAGGCGGCCGGGCGGGGCACCGCCGCCGGGGCCCCGGGCTCCCCGGCCCGCTCCGGGGAACGCCTGAAACGCGCGGAGGAGTCCTCCGGGGCCCCTCCCGGGACCACCGTGCCCGACACCGCCGCACCCGAGGCCGCCGTGTCCGAGACCGCCGGTCCCGGGCCGGCCGGGCTCACCCCCGAGGAGGCGTTCGACGCGCTCTACGGGCACGCCGCCCCCGGGCTCGTCCACCAGACCCACCTGCTCACCGGCCGCCGCGCGCTCTCCGCCGAGGCCGTCGAGCACGCCTTCCGGACCGCCTGGCAGCACTGGCCCGAGGTGGCCGTGGACGCCGACCCGGTCGGCTGGGTGCGGGCGGCGGCGTACGAGTACGCCCTCTCCCCCTGGCACCGGCTGCGCCGCGCCCACCGGCACCCCGACGCCCCGCCCTCCGAGACCGGCCCCCGGACCCTGCTCGGCACGCTCCTCGACCTGCCGGCGCCGTACCGCCGCACCGTCCTGCTCTACGACGGGCTCGGGCTCGACCTGCCCGAGACCGCCGCCGAGACCGAGGCGAGCACCCCCGCCGCCGCCAACCGGCTGATGTACGCGCACGACGAGATCGGCCGCCGGATGCCCGAGCTCGCCGACCCCGACGCGCTCCGGGAACGGCTGGGCGCGCTCGTCGCGGAGACCCCGGCGGCGGCCCTCCCGGCGGCCCGCACCGTCCGCACCGGCAGCGACCGGCGGCTCCGGCGCACCACCCGGGTGGTCGTCGGCGTCACCGCCGTCCTGGCCTGCGTCACCGCCCTGACCGCGCTGACCGCGCCGACCCGCTACATCCCGGACGTCGCCCCCGGCCAGATCGTGAACGGCGTCCCGGTGCGCGGCGGCCCGCAGAAGCTCGGCACGCAGGACACGAAGCTGCGCGACCGCCTCCGCACCGAACCGAACCCCGGCCCCGAACGGCTGCTGCCCTTCACCGGCTAGGGCCTAGGCCCTGTCCGGCACACGCGAGTGGGCCCCGCCTCCCGGTCTTCCGGGAGGGCGGGGCCCACTCGCCTACGGTCCTGCTGTGCCGTGTCAGCCCGCGAGGATCGCGCGCGCCAGCTTGGCGGTCTCGGTGGGGGTCTTGCCGACCTTCACACCGGCGGCCTCCAGGGCCTCCTTCTTCGCCTGGGCGGTGCCGGAGGAGCCGGAGACGATGGCGCCGGCGTGGCCCATGGTCTTGCCCTCGGGCGCGGTGAAGCCCGCGACGTAGCCGACGACCGGCTTGGTGACGTTGGCCTTGATGTAGTCGGCCGCGCGCTCCTCGGCGTCGCCGCCGATCTCGCCGATCATGACGATCAGGTCGGTGTCGGGGTCCGCCTCGAAGGCCGCGAGGGCGTCGATGTGCGTGGTGCCGATGACCGGGTCGCCACCGATGCCGACGGCGGAGGAGAAGCCGATGTCGCGGAGCTCGTACATCATCTGGTACGTCAGCGTGCCGGACTTCGAGACCAGGCCGATGCGGCCCGGCTTCGTGATGTCGCCCGGGATGATGCCGGCGTTGGACTGGCCCGGGGTGATGAGGCCGGGGCAGTTCGGGCCGATGAGGCGGGTCTTGTTGCCCTGCGCCACGGCGTACGCGTAGAACGCGGCCGAGTCGTGGACGGCGATGCCCTCGGTGATGACGACGGCGAGCGGGATCTCGGCGTCGATCGCCTCGACCACGGCGGCCTTCGCGAAGGCCGGCGGCACGAAGAGGACCGAGACGTTGGCGCCGGTCTCCTTCATGGCCTCGGCGACGGTGCCGAAGACGGGGACCTCGGTGCCGTCGAAGTCGACGACGGTGCCGGCCTTGCGCGGGTTCACGCCGCCGACGATGTTGGTGCCGTCACCCAGCATGAGCTTGGTGTGCTTCATGCCCGTGGCACCGGTCATGCCCTGGACGATGACCTTGCTGTCCTTGTTGAGGAAGATAGCCATGGCTGTTCTTTCCCTCTTCCCTTACTTCGCGGCCGCGAGCTCGGCGGCCTTGTCGGCCGCGCCGTCCATGGTGTCCACGCGCTGCACGAGCGGGTGGTTGGCGTCCGACAGGATCTTGCGACCCAGCTCCGCGTTGTTGCCGTCGAGGCGCACGACCAGCGGCTTGGTGACCTCTTCGCCCTTCGAGGCGAGGAGCTCCAGGGCCTGCACGATGCCGTTGGCGACCTCGTCGCAGGCGGTGATGCCGCCGAAGACGTTGACGAAGACGGACTTGACGTCCGCGTCGCCGAGGATGATCTCCAGGCCGTTCGCCATGACCTCGGCGGAGGCGCCGCCGCCGATGTCGAGGAAGTTGGCCGGCTTCACGCCGCCGTGGTTCTCACCGGCGTACGCGACGACGTCCAGGGTCGACATGACCAGGCCGGCGCCGTTGCCGATGATGCCGACCTCGCCGTCGAGCTTGACGTAGTTGAGGCCCTTGGCCTTGGCGGCGGCCTCCAGCGGGTTGGCCGCGGCCTTGTCCTCCAGGGCCTCGTGCTCCGGCTGGCGGAAGTCGGCGTTCTCGTCGAGCGAGACCTTGCCGTCGAGGGCCAGGATGCGGCCGTCCTTGGTCTTCACCAGCGGGTTGACCTCGACGAGGAGGGCGTCCTCGGCGACGAAGGTGTCCCACAGGGTGACCAGGACCTCGGCGACGCCCTCGGCGACCTCGGCCGGGAACTTCGCCTGGGCGACGATCTCGCGGGCCTTCTCGATGGTGACGCCGTCGTTGGCGTTGACCGGGACCTTCGCGAGGGCCTCGGGGGTCTTCTCCGCGACCTCCTCGATGTCCATGCCGCCCTGCACCGAGGCCATGGCCAGGAAGGTGCGGTTGGTGCGGTCGAGGAGGTACGAGACGTAGTACTCCGCCTCGATCTCCGGGGACAGCTCGGCGATCATCACCTTGTGGACCGTGTGGCCCTTGATGTCCATGCCCAGGATGTCCGTCGCGCGGGCGACGGCCTCGTCCGGGGTGGCGGCGAGCTTGACGCCGCCGGCCTTGCCGCGGCCGCCGACCTTCACCTGGGCCTTGACGACCGACTTGCCGCCAAGACGCTCGGTGGCCTCGCGCGCCGCCTCAGGCGTGTCGATGACTTCACCGGCCAGCACCGGTACACCGTGCTTGGCGAAGAGGTCCCTCGCCTGGTACTCGAACAGGTCCACGCGCGTCCCTTTTCTAGATGATCGCGGTTCGTTGTCTGCGTGGGCGTGCCGCGGAGGGCAACGTGACGGCGCTGTCACCAGGAGGGCGTACACGGTGTCCGTGGACGCGGCATGTCCGTCTCGCAGGTTATCCCCGCAGGCCGTGGGACCCTAAATCGCGGGTGACCGGAGAGCGGTGATACGGGTCACAGAACGTAGGGGACGCGGGGCTTTCCGTGGACTCCAAAGCCCCCTCCCCCGCTCCTTCCCGGGCAGGCGGGGTAAGGGGTGCGCGCTCCTCGCGCCACACCGCGACGCGGGGTGAGGGCCATGCCGCCACCCGTGTGATATGGGCCTCAGTCGGGCCGGAAGCGCCCGTCCGGGTGGCGGCCCCGCGACGGATTCCGCGGCCGCGCGCGACCGGCCGGGGACCGGGTCACGGCGTCTCGGGGACCGGCAGGGGGCGCTTCTCCAGGGCGGCGGCCATCACCTCCGGGAAGAGGTCGGGGGTGCAGGCGAAGACGGGCACGCCGAGCGCCGCCAGCTCCGCCGCCCGCTCCCGGTCGTGCGCCGGGGCGCCCTCGTCGGAGAGCGCCGACAGGACCACGCACTCCACCCCGGCCGCCCGCATCGCCGCGATCCGCCGCACCGGCTCGCTCCGGACGCCGCCGTCGTACAGGTCGCTGATCAGGACGAGGACCGTGTCGGCGGGGCGGGTGATCCGCGCCTGGCAGTGGGCGAGCGCCCGGCCGATGTCGGTGCCGCCGCCGAGCCGGGTGCCGAGGAGGACGTCCACCGGGTCGGCCAGCTCTCCGGTCAGGTCCACGACCGAGGTGTCGAAGACGACGAGCCGGGTCTCGACCGTCCGCAGCGAGGCGAGGACGGCGCCGAAGACCGCCGCGTAGACGACGGACGCGGCCATCGAGCCGGACTGGTCGACGCAGAGCACCACCTCCTTGCGGACCGCCCGCGCGGAGCGGGCACGGCCGACCAGCCGCTCGGGGACGACCGTGCGGTGCTCGGGCAGGTAGGTGCCGAGGTTGGCCCGCAGGGTGCGGTCCCAGTCGATGTCCCGGTGCCGGGGGCGGGCGGTCCTGGCCGTGCGGTCGAGGGCGCCGCCGAGGACCGTCCTGGTGCGGTCCGCGAGCTTCGCCTCCAGCTCCGCGACGACCTTGCGGACCACGGCCCGCGCGGTCCGCCGGGTGGTCTCCGGCAGCGCCTCGGCCAGCGACAGGAGGGTGCCGACGAGGTGCACGTCGGGCTCGGCGGCGGCCAGCAGCTCCGGCTCCAGGAGCAGCGGGGCGAGCCCGAGCCGGTCGACGGCGTCGCGCTGCATGACCTGCACGACGGAGGTGGGGAAGCAGGCGCGGATGTCGCCGAGCCAGCGGGCGACCGAGGGCGCGGACCCGCCGAGCCCCCCGGCCCGCGCCGTGCCCCGGCCCGTACCGCCGGTCCGGCCGCCGTCCCGCTCGCCGCCCCGGTCGTCGTAGAGCGCGGCGAGGGCGGCGTCCATGGCCGCGTCGGCGCCGGACAGCTCCGGGTCGCCGGTGCCGAGGACCAGGCGCCAGCGGCGCAGCCGCTCGTCGGTCGTGGGGCTCATGCGGGGACCTCCGGTCCGAGGACGAGGCGGAGCAGGGGCAGGACGGCGTCGGCGCGCGCCGCGTCGGGCTCGGCGGCGAAGCCGGGCGCGGCGGCGGCCGGGACGGCGGCCCCCGGCCCCCGCGCGGCGAGCTCCCCGAGGGCCCGCCGCACCCCGGGGTCGTATCCGCCGAAGGTGCGCCGCAGCAGCGGCAGCACGGCCGGGAACACCTCGTCGGGTACGGCTCCGAGCCAGGCGTCCAGCAGGGCGAACAGCCGCTCGTCGTGGACGAGCGGCAGCCCGCCGCCGGCCCCGCCCGCGAAGCCGTCGATCCAGGCGGCGGCCTCGGCGGGCGGCACGGCGGGCGAGAGCGCGAGCCCCATGGTCCGGCCCGTCTCCCGGGTCCCGGCCAGGCCCCCGTCGAAGAGCGTCCGCGCCGCCCGGCCCCGGACCACCCCGGCCACCCGCTCCCCGCCGGCGAGCCGCCGCAGCGTCCCCGCCCAGCGGTCGGAGAGGAGCCCGGGACCGGGAACGGCGTCCGCCTCCGACGGCGGGTCCGGTGCCGGGCCGGGTCCTGGGCCGGGTCCCGGGTCGGACCCTGAGCCGGGTTTCGGGTCCGGTTCCGTTCCGGGGTCCGGTTTCGGGTCCGGGAGGAGGGCGATCGCCGTGTGGACCGCGTCCAGGCGGTCGCGCATCGCCTCGGCGGCGGCCGGGGCGAGACCGGCGCAGGCGGCCGGCAGGCCGACGCAGATCCGCTCCGCGACGCCGAGGGCGACCCCGGCGAGCGCCGCCGTGTCGGTGCCGCGCACGTCCCCGTACCGCAGGGCGCGGGCCAGGGCCGGGAGCGCGTCGGCCAGGCGGGCCGCGTCGGTGTCGAGCGCGGCCCGGTCGGCGAGGGCCCCGAGGACGGCGGGGAGCGCGTCGCCGAGCCCGGCGAGCAGGCACCGCTCGGCGAGGTCCGTGACCTCCCGGAGGGTGTCGGCGGTACGGGCCAGAAAGGCGGCGCGGGCGGTGGCGGCGGACTCGACGGTGGTGCCCCAGACGCCCGCCTCCGCGACCCTGACGTGCAGTTCGGGCTGCCAGGAGAGCCGCCAGCCCTCCCGGAAGGTGCCGGTGCCGGACCGGCCGGGGGCGGGCTCGCCCCAGTCGACGCCGAGGAGCCGCAGCCGGTGCAGGAGCCGGCTGCGGGCCGCGTCGGTCCCGCCGCGCAGGTCGAGGTCGAGGTCGCGGCCGTCCGCCTCGGGCTTGAGGCGCAGGCTCTTCTGGAGGCGGGTCAGGTCGCGCTGGAGCGGGACGGCGGGCGCGCCGGCCGGCACCTCCCCGAGGTCGTCCCCGATGACGAGCCGGTCCCGGACCAGGCCGAGGGACACGTCGGAGCCCCCGCAGAGGACGGCCCGGACGGCGTCGGTGGTCTCGTCGAGGCCGGGCCGGGGGCGGCCGCGCAGGGCGGCGAGGCCCTCGGCGAGGCGGACGGCCTCGATGACGTGGGCGGTGGAGACGGGGTGGTCGGCCTCCCTGAGGAGCCCGGCGGCCCGGGTCATCCAGCGCTCGACGGGCCGGTCGGGGGCGGCGAAGAGGTGCCCGTACCAGCCGGGGGCGGTGATCCCGGCGCCGTAACCGGAGCGGCGGGCGAGCCTGCGGTGCGTCCAGGGCACCCAGGTCAGCTCGGTCCGCACCTTGGGCAGGCCCTTGAGGAGGGCCCGGTCGGCGGCGACGGTGGTGCGCAGGGCGAGCGCGGGCACGTGCCAGGCGCCGCAGACGACGACGATCCGGTCGCCGAACTCCTTGCGGGCGGCCCGCAGCCGGAGCCGCATGTGCGCCTCGCGGACGAGGTCGCGCGGCCGGACGGCGGACCCGTGCCGCTCGCGCAGGACGGTCATCGCCTCCGCCAGGGCCTCGAAGGGGGCGAGCGGGTCGGCGCCCCCGCCCTCGCGGAGTTCGACCGCGTCCTCCCACCACCGCTCGGGGTCCTCGTGCCCGGCGGCGCGGGCGAGTTCGGCGAGCGGGTCGGGGGCGGGGGCGGCGTCGTCGGCGTCCTCGTCGCCGTCGCCCCAGGTGGGGTCGGCGGCGAGGGTGTGGGCGGCGGGCAGGTCCGCGAACCGGACCGGGACGCCCACGTCGAGCGCCCAGCGCAGGGCGGTCCACTCCGGCGAGAAGGCGGCGAAGGGCCAGAACGCGGCCCGGCCGGGGTCGTCGGCGGCGTGGGCGAGGAGGGCGACCGGGGGCCGCATGTCCGGGTCGGCGGCGAGGCCGGCCAGCGCGTCGGCCTCGGCGGGGCCCTCGACGAGGACGGCGGCGGGCCGGGCCGCGGCCAGGGCGGCGCGCACGGCGCGCGCGGAGCCGGGCCCGTGGTGGCGGACCCCGAGCAGCAGGGGTGCGCGGGCGGGCGGCGCGGTCACGGGCCCACCTCGCGGCAGGCCCGGTAGAAGTCCTGCCAGCCGTCGCGCCCGCGGACCACGGTCTCCAGGTACTCCTGCCAGACGACCCGGTCGTGGGCGGGGTCGCGGACGACGGCGCCGAGGATCCCGGCGGCCGTGTCCGAGGGGCGGAGCACGCCGTCGCCGAAGTGGGCGGCGAGCGCCAGGCCGCCGGTGACGACGGAGATCGCCTCGGCGGTGGAGAGCGTCCCCGAGGGGGACTTGAGGCGGGTGCGGCCGTCGGCGGTGACGCCGTCGCGGAGTTCGCGGAAGACGGTGACGACCCGTCGGATCTCGGCCACCCCGTCGGGCACGGCGGGGAGTTCGAGGGAGCGGCCGAGCTGGTCCACCCGGCGGGCGACGATGGCGACCTCGTCCTCGGCGGTGGCCGGCAGCGGCAGCACGACGGTGTTGAAGCGGCGCCGGAGCGCGCTGGACAGCTCGTTGACGCCCCGGTCGCGGTCGTTGGCGGTGGCGATCAGGTTGAAGCCGGGGACCGCCTGGACCTCCTCGGCCAGTTCGGGGACGGGCAGGGTCTTCTCGGACAGGATCGTGATGAGCGCGTCCTGCACGTCGGCGGGCATCCGGGTCAGCTCCTCGACCCGGGCGGTCGCGCCCCGCTCCATGGCGCGCAGCACGGGGCTGGGCACGAGGGCGGCACGGCCGGGGCCCTCGGCGAGCAGCCGCGCGTAGTTCCACCCGTACCGGACGGCCTCCTCCCCGGTGCCCGCGGTGCCCTGGACGAGCAGCGTGGAGTCGCCGCTGACGGCCGCCGCCAGGTGCTCGGAGAGCCAGGTCTTGGCGGTGCCGGGGACGCCGAGCAGGAGCAGGGCCCGGTCGGTGGCGAGCGTGGTGACGGCGACCTCGACGATGCGCCGGGGACCGACGTACTTGGGCGTGATCACGGTCCCGTCGGGGAGCGTGCCGCCGAGGAGGTAGGTGGCGACGGCCCGGGGCGAGAGGCGCCAGCGGGCGGGCCGGGGGCGGTCGTCGGCGGCGGCGAGCGCCGCGAGCTCGTGGGCGAAGGCGTCCTCGGCGTGGGGCCGCAGGACTTCCGCGGCGGGGCGGAGCCCGCCCGGGCCGGTGTCCGTCACAACACCGGCGCCGGGCTCCGCGATGGTCTCGGAAACGGTCATGGATCCCCCTCCAGATCGTTCGACCTGCTGTCCGATCCACCGTGCACCACCCCACTGACAACCGGCCCTCGCCGGGGCCGGGGAACCGGCCGGGGGCCGGGGTCAGTTGAAGACCGGGGAGACGGCGACGCAGCCGCCCGCCATGGCCTGCTCGCCCTTGGCCTCCTTGATGACCTTGCCCTGGTAGACGACCTTGCAGGTGAGGTCCTCGGGCGCGAGCGAGACCGGCATGACGGCCGGCGGCATGATGCCGTGCAACTGGACGGTCTTCGTCCAGGGCGTGCCGGGCTTCTTCTCGCTCTGGACCTGCGGCTGCATCGCGGTGCCGTCACCGGCGTGGTAGTCGACCGACTCCAGGCTGCTCCCGGTGACTTCGTAGGTCACCTCGTAGCTCTTCGCAACTGCCTTGTCGACGCTGTCGGCGGCCTTGTCGGCGGCTTCGGAACAGGCGCCGAGCCCGAACGCGAGGCCGGTGACGGCGAAGGCCGAGACGGCGGTGCGGACGGTGCGGTTCATGGTGGTACTCCCCCTGCACGGTGGTGCGGACGTGGGGCCGCGCGCTGGTTCGCGCGAGCCGTGACAGCACCGTAAAGGGTGAGCAAAACCACTCTGCCGCCGGGGCCCTCCAAGGGCGTTGAAGCCGCAGGTCAGAACCATTGTCAGTGGCGGACTCTAACGTCAGGTCCATGAATGCCATGGGGGTGCGCCGGACGTCCGGCCAGGTACCGGCACCGGCTCCTGACGAGGCGTCGCGCGAAGCGGCGCGGGGGTTCGCGGCGGCCGCCGCGTGGGAGGGGACGGGGGCCGCCGAGGGGCTGCTCTGGGGGCGGTGCGAGGGCCCGGAGGAGGGCGGCGGAGGGGGCGCGTACCGGACCGTCGTGGACCCGGCGGGGCCCGCGCACGCGTGCACCTGCGGGACCGTTCCGTCACTCTGTGTGCACGCGCTGGGGCTCCTGCTGCTGCGGGCGGCCGACCCGGCGGCCGTGCCGGACGCGGCCGGGCCGCCCGCCTGGGCCGTCCGCGCGCGTGCCGCGCTCCCCGCCGCGCGACCGGCGGCGGCCCGGACCGGACCGGCCGACCCGGCGGCCGCCCGCCGCCGGGCGGAGCGCCGGGCGGCCCGGATCACGGCGGGCGCCGAGGAGTTGGAGCGGCGCCTGGCCGACCTGGTGCGCGGCGGCCTCGCGGCGGCCGGGCACCCCGGGTCCGGCCCGTGGGAGGAGACGGCGGCCCGGATGGTCGACGCGCAGGCGCCGGGCCTCGCCGCCCGGGTGCGGGAGCTGGGCGCGCTGCCGGGCTCGGGCCCGGACTGGCCGGCGCGGCTCCTGGAGGAGTGCGCGCTCACCCATCTGCTGGACCGGGCGTGGCTGGCCGTCGACCGGCTGCCCGCCCCGCTGGCGACGACGGTGCGGACCCGGGTCGGGCTGCCCTCGCCGCCGGGCGGCACGGTGCTGCGCGACCGGTGGCAGGTCCTCGCCCGGTACGACACCGGGGACGCCCGCCTGACGACCCGTCGGACCTGGCTGTTCGGCACCGGCCTGGGCCGTACGGCCCTGGTGCTCTCCTTCGGGGCGGCGGGCCGCGCGCCCGCGCTCGCGCTGCCGGTGGGCGCGGTCGTCGAGGGCGACCTGACCCCGCACGAGGGCTCCGGGCGGCTCCGGGCCGACCCCGGTGAGGAGCTGCGGCCGGCCGGGGTCCCGGCCGCGCCGCCGCCGGGCGGGACGGTCGGCGCGGCGCTCGACGCGTACGGGCGGGCGCTGCGGGACGACCCGTGGCTGGACGCCTGGCCGGTGACCCTCGCGCGCGTGGTCCCGGCGCGGGCCGCGTACGGCTGGCAGCTCGCCGACGCCGACGGCCGCGAGGCGCTGCCGCTGACCGGCGCCGACCGGTCCCGGCCCGGCCTGTGGCGGCTGCTCGCCCTGTCCGGCGGCGCCCCCGTCACGGTCTTCGGCGAACTCGGCCACCGCGGTCTCACCCCCCTCGCCGCCTGGTCCCCGGAGGAACCGGCCGAAACGGTCCCCCTCCTGTGACGGGACGCACCGCCGGGCCCGTCCCCCTCGCGCCGCCCGGCCCCGCCCGCGTCCGCACGTGCTCCGGCGGGCCCGCCGCCGGGCGGCCCGCGCACGCGCGCACCCGGAGACCACCGCCCGACCCGGTACGCGTACGCCTGTGCTCCGTCCGGCCGACCCCGTACACGTACTCCTGTGCTCCGTCCGCCCGGCCCCGCAGGCGCACGCGTACGTGTACGCCTGTGCTCCGTCCGCCCGTCCCGCACCGCTCGGCGTCCACGACGAGGACCGAGCACGCGACCGCGCCCCGGGAGGCCCGATGACGACCGCCGATCCACGTTCCACCCGCCCGTCCACCACCCCGTTCACCAGTTCGCCCGCCGCGGCCGATCCCGGCTGGGAGGAGCTGACGGCCGCCGCGCTGCTCGGCACCGACCGGCGGCCCGTGGCCGGCGGGCGCGGGGAGCGGGCGGCGGGCGCGCTCCTCGACGCCGCCGCCCGGCACGCGCTGCGGCGGCGGGCGGGGCTGCGGCCCGGCCCCGCCGCCGCGCCGCCGCCGCCCGCGCCCGCCGACCCGCGCCCCCCGCTGCCCCCGGCGGCCCGGCGGCGGCTGGACCGGCTCCTGGCCGGGCGGGCCGCCCCCGCACCGGCGGGCGGGCGCCGGGGCACCGCGCCCGACCTGGCCGAACTGCTGCCGCAGTGGCTGGCCCTCGCGGGCGAGCGCGGCTACCGGGCGCCGCCGGCCGCGCTGCCCGCGCTGCTCGACGCGGCGCGGGCCCGTACCGATCTGCGGCCGGGGGCGCTGGCGCTCGCCGGGCCGCGCGGCCGGTGGCTGGCCGGGTTCAACCCCGACTGGCGGTTCGCCCTGCGGGGCGGCGCGGCCGGGCTGCCCGACCCCGGGGACGCGGCGGCGGTGCGGGAGCTGTGGGAGGAGGGGCTGTTCGCCGAGCGGGTCGCGCTGCTCGCGGCCGTGCGGAAGCGGGACGCGGCGGCCGGGCGGGCGCTGCTGGCGGGGACCTGGGCCGGGGAGCGGGCCGAGGACCGGCTGATGTTCCTGGACTCGCTGCGGGCCGGGCTGTCCCCGGCGGACGAGGCGTTCCTGGAGGCGGCGCTCGCCGACCGCAGCCGCAACGTCCGGGCGACCGCCGCCGAGCTGCTCTCCGCGCTGCCCGGCTCCGCGCTCGCGGCCCGGATGGCGGGGCGGGCGGTGACCTGCGTGGGCCCGGACCGGACGGCGGCCGTGCCGACCGTGGTCGTGGAGGCGCCGCACGAGTGCGACGCGGCGATGGAGCGGGACGGGGTGGTCGCGGTGCCGCCGCCGGGGCGCGGCGAGCGCTCCTGGTGGCTGGGGCAGCTGGTGGAGGCGGCGCCGCTGTCCTGCTGGCCGCCCCGGTTCGGCGGGCGGACGCCGGAGGAGATCGTGGCCCTGCCGGTCGCCGACGACTGGCGGCCCGAGCTGCACGCGGCCTGGTGCCGGGCGGCGGTGCGGCAGCGGGACCCGGCCTGGTCGCGGGCGCTCCTGGGCGCCCCGGCGGTCCCTCCGGCGACCGGTCCCGGCACGTCGTCGCTGGCGGAGCGGGCACAGCTGCTGTCGACGCTGGGGCCGCTGGAGCGGGCCCACTGGGTGGCGGCGTCCGTGGCGGCGCACGGCCTGTCGGAGGCGTTCCAGCTGCTCGGGGTGTGCCCGGTGCCGTGGGCGGAGCCGCTGGGGGAGGCGGTGATCGACGCGCTGGACACCGCGCGGGACGCGGGCGGCTATCCGTGGAGCTTCAGCGGGGTGATGGGGCTCGCGGAGCGCTGCCTCTCTCCTGCGGCGGCGGACCGCCTCGCCGCGCTCGCGGCGACGGTCCCGGACGCGGAGGACGCCCCGCCGGGCGCGGGCGCCTACTGGGCGGAGGCGTTCCAGCGCCTGACGGCCACGCTGCGGCTGCGCGCGGAGATGCGGGCCGAACTGGACGGCGCCGTCCCGGCGTGACGGCCGTACGGCTCACGGCGTCCGTGCCCGTGCCCGTGCCCGTGCCCGGAAGCCTCCGCGGAGGTGGCCGGGGTCAGGCCGCCGTCGTGCGGACGTGCGTGTTCACCCAGTCGACGATCGACGCGGTCGTGGTGCCCGGGGTGAAGATCTCCGCGACGCCCTTCTCCTTGAGCGGCGGGATGTCGGCCTCCGGGATGATGCCGCCGCCGAAGACCTTGATGTCCTCCGCGTCGCGCTCCTTGAGCAGGTCGATGACCTGGGCGAAGAGCGTGTTGTGCGCGCCCGAGAGGATCGACAGGCCGATCGCGTCGGCGTCCTCCTGGATCGCGGTGGCGACGATCTGCTCGGGCGTCTGGTGGAGCCCGGTGTAGACGACCTCCATGCCGGCGTCGCGCAGGGCGCGCGCGATGACCTTGGCGCCCCGGTCGTGGCCGTCGAGCCCCGGCTTGGCGACCACGACGCGGATCGGACCGGTCACACCCATCACTGCCTCCCCATGCGCCCCCCGTGCTCCGGCGCGGGGGCGGTGGACGAACGTCGGGTCCAGCATCCCGCACGGGGCCGTTTCGCGACGGCGCGGAAGGGGGAAATCACCCGTGGGACACGTTCGCTCCGCGTTCCGCCCCGTTCGGGCCCTCCTCCTGGGCCCACCAGCCGCCCCGGGGCGGACCGCGCGAGCAGCCGCGACACCGGTCGCCGGGGTCCGTGCCGTCGTCCGTGCGGCGCGGCCCCGGCGCACCGGCGTCCGCCTGGCCCCGGGCCCCGGCCGGAAGGTCCCGCGCGGGCCGTACGGGAGGTCGGCGATGGAGTTCGCCAAGGTCACCGTCCTGATGAAGGCCACCGTCCTGGAGATCGCGATCCTCACCGGCCATCTCCTCCTCTACCCGTCGGGCATCGCCGCCGAGCGCTCCGCTCCGGCCCGCCCCGACGGCTCCGACGCGCCCTCTGGCGCCGCCGCCGGGGCCCCGCGCGCCCTGCCCCCGGAGCGGGGCCCGCGCCCGGTCGTCCTGCTGCACGGCTTCGCCGACAACCGCTCGGTCTTCGTCCTGCTGCGCCGCGCCCTGCTGCGGCACGGCCGGGCGCACGTCGTCTCGCTCAACTACTCGCCGCTCACCTGCGACCTGCGGACCGCCGCCGAGCTGCTGGGGCGGCAGGTCGAGGCGGTCCGGGCGCGCACCGGCCACCGCGAGGTGGACCTGGTGGGCCACAGCCTGGGCGGGCTGATCGCCCGCTACTACGTGCAGCGGCTGGGCGGTGACGTCCGGGTGCGGACCCTGGTCACCCTCGGCACCCCGCACGCGGGCACCTCGGTCGCGCCGCTCGCCGACGCGCATCCGCTGGTGCGGCAGATGCGGCCGGGGTCGGAGGTGCTGCGGGAGCTGGCGGGGCCCGCGCCGGGCTGCCGGACCCGGTTCGTGAGCTTCTGGAGCGACCTGGACCGGATCATGGTGCCGGTGGAGACGGCCCGGCTCGACCACCCCGACCTGCGGACATGCGATGTACGGGTGAGCGGGGTCGGCCATCTCGCGCTGCCGGTGCACCCGGCAGTGGCGGCGGAGATCCTGGCGGCGCTGGACGCGGACGGGGCGGAGGAGACCGGCGGGACGCGGGGCGGAGGGACCGCTTCCGTGGCGTGAGCGCGCCGCGCCGTCCGACACTCGCGACCTCTTCCATCGAACATTCTTCGAACACAAGGCCAAAGCTCTGTGCGCGACCTGCCGAAACGCGACCGATCGCCCCTTTCCCGCCCGGGTGAACCCCGCCGAAGATTGTCGGTCCCGCATACCGCCGGGTACAGTCGCGCCACTGCTTCCCCCCGGGACACCCCCTGTCGGGCCCACCCCGGACTGGTCCTGCTGCCGAGGCGAGAGAGACGTTGGTGAACGACCAGCACCCCCACGCCGGGTACGCCGGAGACGGCGCCCACCCCACCGGCGGCTTCGCGGCCGACCCCCTCTTCGGATCCTGGTCCGACGCCGGGCAGGCCGATCACAGCGGCCAGTGGGACCTCGGCCAGTACGCCGCCACCGGTACGTACGACACGACCGGCGCGTACGACACGGGTGCCTGGACCACCGCGACCGGCTACGACGCCGTCGCCGGCGGCTACGACGCCACCGGTCAGTGGGACACCACCGGCCAGTGGGCCGCCGCCGCGACCGCCACCGCCACCGCGTACGAGCCGGCGGCGTACGGGACGTACGACACGACCGGCCAGTGGGACGCCTCCGCCTGGACCGAGGCCCAGCACACCGGGCAGTACGAGACCCTCCACTCCGGCGGCTACGCCCCCCAGGACACCGGGGCCGGCTACGAGCCGTACGACGCCACCGGCCAGTGGGCCGCCCCCGCCTTCACCACCGAGACCGGCGTCTACGACGCCACCGCGTGGAACCAGGCCGCCGAGCAGGCCGAGCCGGTCGTCCCCCAGCAGTACGTCCCCTACGAGACGGAGCCGGCCCAGGAGCCGTACACCGCCCCCGGCACGGACGCGTACGAGGACGACACCCCCGCGTACGAGAACGCCTACGCCGACGCGGAGACGTACGAGGACACCGAGGCGTACGACGCGTCGTACGACGGCCCGGAGGCGTACGACGACGGCGCGGCGGGCCCCGACGCCGACGCCGACGGCGAGCCCGCCGAGGAGCGCCCCGCGCCCGAGGTCCGCACCGACGCCCGCGCCGCGCGCCGCGCCCCCGGCGGTGGCGGCCGCGCCCGGCGCCGCACCCCCGCCAAGCGCTCCGCCCTCCTGACCGTCGCCGTCCCGTCCGCCTGCGTCATGGGCGTCGCCGGCATCGCCGCCGCCTCCGTCGGCGGGCTCCCCGGCATCGGCGGCGACGACGCCCCGAAGCAGAAGGACACCGCGCTCACCGTCGCCGACCCCGCCAGCGTGAAGCAGGTCGCGGCCAACAACACCCTGGACACCCAGCTCACCGCCCTGGCCGGCGGCGCCCGCGACTTCGGCGACCGCGCCAGCCGCACCCAGGAGCGCATCGACCTCAAGGTCCGGCAGGCCGAGGAGAAGAAGAAGCGCGAGGCCGAGGCCGCCCGCCGCGAGGCCCTGCGCCCCAAGTACGCCCTGCCGGTGAAGCTGCACCAGCTCAGCGCCCGCTTCGGCCAGGCCGGCGTCAACTGGATGTCGGTGCACACCGGCATCGACTTCCCCGTGCAGTACGGCACCCCGGTCATGGCCGCGACGGACGGCACCGTCCGCACCCAGATCAACAGCGCCTACGGCAACATGGTCATCGTGACCGCCCCGGACGGCACCGAGACCTGGTACTGCCACCTCAGCAGCCCCAAGATCCGCATGGGCAAGGTCAAGGCCGGCGACGTCATCGCCTACTCCGGCGACTCCGGCAACTCCACCGGCCCGCACCTCCACTTCGAGGTCCGGCCCGGCGGCGGCTCCGCCATCGACCCGCTGGCCTGGCTCCGCAGCAAGGGCCTCGACCCCACCACCTGAGCCCGCGCGGCACCGGTCCCCCGCGTCCGGTCCGCCCCCGCACGGCGGTACGCCGAAGGGCCCGGTCCCCACCTGGACCGGGCCCTTCGGCGTACGTACCGCTACAGCTTCTCGACCGGCGCGTACCGCAGCAGCAGCCGCTTCGGCTTCTCGTCGCCGAAGTCGATCGTCGCCTGCGCGTCCGAACCCGAACCCGTCACCGCCACGACCGTGCCCAGGCCGAACTGGTCGTGCGTGACCCGGTCGCCGACCGTCAGCGCGACCACCGGCTTCTCCGCGCCCGCGCGGCGCGTCGCGAAGCCCGAGGGGCCCGAGCGGGCCCGCGACGAGGAGAGCGACGACGACAGCGCGGAGGCGGCGCCGGAGACCGGCCCCGCCGGACGCGCCACCGGCCCGGTCCGCTTCCACTCCAGGTACGCCGGCGGGATCTCCTCCAGGAAGCGCGAGGCCGGGTTGTACGAGGGCTGGCCCCAGGCGCTGCGCATCGACGACCGCGTCAGGTAGAGCCGCTCCCGCGCGCGCGTGATGCCCACGTACGCGAGGCGCCGCTCCTCCTCCAGCTCCTTGGTCTGGCCCAGCGCCCGCATGTGCGGGAAGACGCCGTCCTCCATGCCGGTGAGGAAGACCACCGGGAACTCCAGGCCCTTCGCGGTGTGCAGGGTCATCAGCGTGATGACGCCGGAACCCTCCTCGTCCTCGTCGGGGATCTGGTCCGAGTCCGCGACCAGCGCGACCCGCTCCAGGAACTCCGCGAGCGTGCCCGCGCCCGCCGCCGCCCCGGCCGCTTCCTCCGCGGCTCCGTCGGCCGCCTCCGCCGCCGCCCCGTCCTCGGCGGCGGCGCGGTCCTGCTCGAACTCCAGGGCCACGGCGGCCAGTTCCTGGAGGTTCTCGATCCGGGTCTCGTCCTGCGGGTCGGTGGACGCCTGGAGCTCCGCGAGGTAGCCGGTGCGCTCCAGCACCGCCTCCAGGACGACCGCCGGGCCCGCGCCGGACTCCACGATCGTGCGCAGCTCGTCCATCAGCGTGTTGAACCGCTTCACGGCGTTGGCCGAGCGGGCCGCCATGCCGTACGCCTCGTCCACCCGCTTCAGCGCCTGCGGGAAGGTGATCCGCTCGCGGAGCGCGAGCGCGTCGATCATCGCCTCGGCGCGCTCGCCGATGCCGCGCTTGGGCACGTTGAGGATGCGGCGCAGCGGCACGTTGTCCTCGGGGTTGGCGAGGACGCGCAGGTAGGCCAGGACGTCCCGGACCTCCTTGCGCTCGTAGAACCGCACCCCGCCGACGACCTTGTAGGGCAGGCCGACGCGGATGAAGATCTCCTCGAAGACGCGGGACTGGGCGTTGGTCCGGTAGAAGACGGCGACGTCCCCGGCCTTCGCGTCCCCGGCGTCCGTCAGCCGGTCGATCTCGTCGGCGACGAACTGCGCCTCGTCGTGCTCGGTGTCCGCGACGTAGCCGGTGATCTGCGCGCCCGCGCCCGCGTCGGTCCACAGGTTCTTGGGGCGGCGGGACTCGTTGCGCTCGATGACCGCGTTGGCGGCGGAGAGGATCGTCTGGGTGGAGCGGTAGTTCTGCTCCAGCAGGATCGTCGTCGCGTCCGGGTAGTCCTCCTCGAACTGGAGGATGTTGCGGATCGTCGCGCCGCGGAAGGCGTAGATCGACTGGTCGGCGTCGCCGACGACGCACAGCTCGGCCGGGCCCAGGTCCTCGTAGCCGGTGCCGACCAGCTCGCGCACCAGCGTGTACTGGGCGTGGTTGGTGTCCTGGTACTCGTCGACCAGGACGTGGCGGAAGCGGCGGCGGTAGTGCTCGGCGACGTCCGGGAACGCCTGGAGCAGGTGCACCGTCGTCATGATGATGTCGTCGAAGTCCAGGGCGTTGGCCTCGCGCAGCCGCGCCTGGTACATCCGATAAGCCTCGGCGAGCGTCTTCTCAAAACCGTCGGCGGCCTGGTCGGCGAAGGTCTCCTCGTCGATCAGCTCGTTCTTCAGGTTCGAGATCTTGGCGCTGAAGGACTTCGGCGGGAACTTCTTCGGGTCCAGGTCCAGGTCGCGGCAGACCAGCGCCATCAGGCGCTTGGAGTCGGCGGCGTCGTAGATCGAGAACGAGGAGGTGAAGCCGAGCCGCTTGGACTCGCGGCGCAGGATGCGGACGCAGGCGCTGTGGAAGGTCATCACCCACATCGCGTTCGCCCGGGGGCCGACGAGCTGCTCGACGCGCTCCTTCATCTCCCCGGCGGCCTTGTTGGTGAAGGTGATCGCCAGTATCTGGCCGGGGTGCACGTACCGCGTGCCCAGGAGGTGGGCGATGCGGTGGGTGAGGACCCGGGTCTTGCCGGAGCCCGCGCCGGCCACGATGAGCAGCGGGGAGCCGGTGTGCACGACGGCGGCACGCTGCTGCTCGTTCAGCCCGTCCAGCAGGGCGGCCGGGTCCACCACCGGGCGGGGGGCGCCGTCCCGGTAGTACGGGTCGCGGGGCGGGGGCGCGTCGAAGTGCGCCCCGAACAGGTCGTGCGGGACCTCCTCCGGGGCCGGTGCGCCGTGGGCGTCGTCCTCGGGCGGGGGCGGGTCCTCCTCCGGGGCGGAGGACTGGAGGCCGGCCAGGAAGCTGTCGTCAAAGAGGCTGCTCATCGCCTCACGAGTCTAGGACGCCCCGCCGACATCCGGCCCCGCCTTCGGCCGGTTCCGGTCCGGGCGGCCCGGGGAGGCGGCCCGCGCGGCGCCCGCCGGGGCACCGGTCAGACCGCCGGAGGGGTCACGTCCAGAGGGTCGCGATGAAGATGTTCGCCATGGTCAGGCCGCCGACGGCGCCGAAGAGGGCCTTGTCGGCGGTCTCCTCGTCGCGCTTGACGTAGACGATGCCGAGGATCACCACGAGGATCGCCAGCTTGATGCCGATCTTGATGTTGTTCACCGTGTGGCCCTCGGCCTGGTGCAGGCCGACGAGCGCGACGCCGGTGACCAGCATGGTCAGCGCGCCGTGCAGCATCGCCGGGGTGAACCGGGCCGTACCGGCCCCGATCGCCTTCATCTGGGTGAGGAAACCGCCCAGCAGCGAGGCGATGCCGATGACGTGGAGCGCGACGAAGACATTGATGAGGATGTCCATGGGGCGGAGCCTAACCGGGGCCCTAGCACCGCTCTCCGGCCGGGTCCACCCACTCCCCCGCATCGGTCGCCCGCCCTCGGAAACCTCCCTCTCCGCCCCTCCCGGACGAAAGCGAACGGTCCCGGGACGTCATCCGGCGCCAATAACGGTCAACCCGACGCCGGATCGTGACCTGCGGGGCTAGCGTCCTGCCCCGGGTGGTCGGCTCCCCACCCCGCCGGACGACCGGCGGTGCCGACCCCCCTGCCGGAAAACCCCGGCGGCGGACCGTCTCCCCTGTGCGGCCCGCCGCCGGCTCCGGCCGCACCGTCCCCCATCGGAAGAGGATGTGACCCGCCCTCGTGGCAGCTCACCGAAAACCCCGGCGGTCACCGCTCGGCCGCCCGGCGCTCCGCACCGCCGCGACCCTCGCCCTGGCCTCCGCCGCCACCGTCACCCTCTCCGAGGGCTCCGGCCACGCCGACCCGGCCCGCCCGGCCCGCACCCCCGCCCAGGTCGAGGCCGAGATCGACCGGCTCTACGAGGAGGCCGGGGCCGCCACCGAGCGGTACAACGGCGCCAAGGAGCGGGCCGACGCCGCCCGCGCCGCCTACGACCGGCTGCGCGACGAGGCCGCCCGCCGCACCGAGCGGCTCAACACCGCCCGCCAGGGCCTCGGGGCCCTCGCCGCCGCCCAGTACCGCTCCGGCGGCCTCGACCCGGCCGTGCGGCTCGTCCTCACCTCCGACCCCGACCAGTACCTGGAGCGGGCCGCGCTCGCCGAGAAGGCGGGCGACCGCCAGGCCGCCGTCCTCACCTCGGTACGCCGGGAGCTCGCCGCCCTCGCCCAGCTCCGCAGCGAGTCCGCGGGCCGGCTCACCGCCCTGCGCGGCCACGAGGCCGACCTGCGCCGCCAGAAGTCGACCGTCCTCGCCAAACTCGCCGAGGCGCGCACCCTCCTCGCCCGGCTGACCGCCGAGGAGCGGGCCCGGTACGAGGCGGCCCCGGCGGCCACCGCCACCCCCCGGCCCGGCGGGACCGGCACCCGGACCGGGGGCCCCGCCACCCGGGCCGACCGCTCCTCGGCCGCCCGGGGCCCGGTCGCCGGCCGCGCCGCCGCGGCGATCTCCTTCGCCCGCGCCCAGCTCGGCAAGCCCTACGTCTGGGGCGCCACCGGCCCCTCGGGCTACGACTGCTCGGGGCTCACCCAGGCCGCCTGGCGCGCCGCCGGGGTCTCGCTGCCCCGCACCACCTACACCCAGATCAACGCCGGCCGCCGGGTCTCCCGCTCCGAGCTCGCCCCGGGCGACCTGGTCTTCTTCTACTCCGGCATCAGCCACGTGGGCCTCTACATCGGCGGCGGCCAGATGATCCACGCCCCCCGCCCGGGAGCCCCGATCCGCGTCGCGCCCATCGACGAGATGCCCTTCGCGGGCGCCACCCGCGTCGCCTGACCCCCGGCCCCGCCCGCCGGGCTCAGACCAGGCGGCGGGCGGTGGCCCAGCGGGTCAGCTCGTGCCGGTTGGAGAGCTGGAGCTTGCGGAGCACCGCCGAGACGTGCGACTCCACCGTCTTCACCGAGATGTAGAGCTGCTTGGCGACCTCCTTGTAGGCGTAGCCCCGGGCGATCAGCCGCAGCACCTCCCGCTCCCGCTGGGTCAGCCGGTCCAGGTCCTCGTCGATCGGGGGCGCGTCGGTGGAGGCGAAGGCGTCCAGGACGAAGCCGGCCAGCCGGGGCGAGAAGACCGCGTCGCCCTCCTGGACCCGGAAGACCGAGTCCACCAGGTCGTTCCCGGTGATGGTCTTGGTGACGTAGCCCCGGGCCCCGCCCCGGATCACGCCGATCACGTCCTCCGCCGCGTCCGAGACGGAGAGCGCGAGGAAGCGGACCGGGTCCTGGGCGGCGGCCATCAGCCCGGCGCAGCGGCGCAGCACCTCGACGCCGCCGCCCCCGGGCAGGTGGACGTCGAGCAGGACGACCTCGGGCCGGGTCGCGGTGATCACGTCGACGGCCTGGTCGACGTCGGCGGCCTCGCCGACCACCTCGACCCCGGTGGCGTCGGTCCGGCCGATCTCGGCCCGCACCCCGGTGCGGAACATCCGGTGGTCGTCGACGAGGACGACCCGCACCCGGCGCCCCGCACCCGGCCCCGGGCCGTGCCCCGGCTCCGCTCCCGCCGCGTCCGGCCCCGCGCCCGCGTCGGCTCCGGTGGTCGCTCCGGTCTCGTCGCTCATCCGTCCGCCCTCTCCATCTCCAGCTCGACTTCGGTGCCCCCGCCCGGTACGGCCCGGAGGCGGGCCGTACCGCCGTTGCGCTGCATCCGGCCGATGATCGATTCTCGTACGCCCATTCTGTCCTCGGGGACCTCGTCCAGGTCGAACCCCGGACCCCGGTCGCGCACCGAGACGAAGACCGCGCGCCCCTCCACCTCGGCGTACACCTGCACCGCCCCGCCCTCGCCACCGTACTTGGCGGCGTTGACCATCGCCTCGCGCGCGGCCTGCATCTGCGCGACCAGCTTCTCGTCGAGCGGGCAGTCGCCGACGACGACCACCTCCAGCGGCACCCCGTGCTTGTCCTCGACCTCGGCGGCGGCCCGCTTCACCGCCTCGGCGAGGGTCTCCGGCTCCTCGTCCCGGCCGGTGCCCTCCGGCTTGTAGAGCCAGTTCCGCAGCTCCCGCTCCTGGGCGCGGGCGAGGCGGCGGACCTCGCCCGCGTCGTCGGCGTTGCGCTGGATCAGGGTGAGGGTGTGCAGGACGGAGTCGTGGACGTGGGCGGCGACCTCGGCCCGTTCCTGGGCCCGGATGCGCAGGGTCCGCTCGGCGGTGAGGTCCTGCGACATCCTGATCAGCCACGGGCCGGCGAGCAGGACGATGCCGGTGAGGACGGCGACGGCAGCGGTCAGCGCGGTGCCGATCTGGGCGACGGAGCCGCGCACGACGACGAAGACGGCGAGGCCGGTGCCGACGAGGGCGACGCCGACCAGGCCCCGGACGACGTGGAAGGCCCGCCGGTGCCGGACCGACCGGCCGGTCCAGGTGTCCCGGCGGGCGTTGTCCGCCTGTCGCCAGACCAGGACGACGCCGACGCCGATGAGCAGCGCCGGCCACACGTACCGGCCGGTCTCGTTGTCCACCCGGACGTTGGTGATGAAGACGGCCGCGCCGACCGCGAAGGCGGCCAGGGCCACGAGCTGGCCCCGGTCGGGCTTGCGGAGCCGGCGCCTGCCGTCCTCGGTGACCTCGAAGACGGGCCGGGGCGCGCCCCGGCCGCCGACGCCGAGCGGGACCACGATCCAGAAGACGGCGTAGAGGAGGAGCCCGAGGCCCTCGGTGAGGACGAGCACCGCGAAGACGACGCGCACCCACGCGACGGGCAGACCGAGGTGACCGGCGAGACCGCGGGCGACACCGCCGAGCCACCGCCCGTCGGCGCTCCGGTAGAGCCTGCGCACGGGCGGTTCGTCGGGCTCGGCGACCCGAGCGGTTGCGGACATGCACCGATCGTCACACGACCGGCCCCGCGCGGACATCAGGGTCCGCCCTGAGATCGGCCCCGGGTTCGCCTCGGGGTCGGCAGGCCGTCGAATATCAGGGTCCGGCCAGGGTCGTTCCCGGTGCCGTCCGGGGGTCACCGGCCGTCACCATGGACGCATGACGAGTTCGATGCCTTCGCAGCCTCCGCAGCACGGGGCCCCGCCGACCGGTGAGGGCCCCGCGGCCCCCCTGCGCCGTGCGCGCGGCGGAATGGTCGGCGGGGTGTGCGGCGGCCTCGGCCGGCACTTCGACCTGGACCCGGTGATCTTCCGGGTGGTGGTGGCGGTGCTGTCGGTGGCCGGCGGTCTCGGTCTGATCTTCTACGGCTTCGCGTCGCTGGCGATACCGCTCGCGGGCGAGGACGAGAGCGAGGGCCGGCGGCTGCTGACCGGGCGGGTCTCCGGCGGTGCGCTGGCGGCGCTGCTGATGGCGCTGGTGGGCTGCGGCATCTTCCTGTCGATGCTGCGTACGGGGACGATGCTGGGCTTCTCGGTGACGCTGGTGGTGGCGACGGCCGGTGCGGCGTTCTGGTCGCAGCGGCGCCGGGTCCCGGGCGGTGAGGCGGAGGGCGCCCCGGCGGCCGGGCCGAAGGGTCCGCACGCCGGACCCGAGGCCCCGCCGGAGGCGCAGGCGCCGCCGGTCAAGGCGGGGTCCGGTTCGTGGTGGCGCGACCCGATCGTGAAGGACGGTTCGACGGGCCGGACGGCCATCGGCTATCTGTGGGGGCCGTCCGGGATGCTGGACGGCGAGGGCCGGGTCGACGGCGAGGTGCCGAAGCCGGGCAGCCGGTGGAGCCGTCCGGCGGCCGCCGGGCGGCCGGAGCCGTCGGTGCGGCGGAGCCCGTACTCGATCTCCGGTCTGATCGATCTGCTCGCGACGGCCGCCTTCGTGGCCGGGGTGGCCCTGACCTGGGAGTCGCAGCCGCTGGGCACCAGCCTGGCGGCGGGTCTGGCCGGCTCGCTCGCGGTGCTCGGACTGGGGCTGGTGGTCGGCAGCTTCCTGGGCAGGACCGGCTTCGGGACGATCGTCCAGGTGGTGGTGACGGCCGTGCTGCTGGCGGGGGCGGTGGCGCTGCCGGACCGGATCTCCACGGACTGGACGCGGCAGACGTGGACGCCGTCCACGGCGGCGGCGGTGCAGCCGCGCTACGACCTGGGGTCGGGGGTGGGCACGCTGGACCTGTCCGGGCTGTCGGTGCCGAAGGGGACGACGGTCGCCACCTCGGTGGACGTGGGCGCGGGCAAGCTGGAGGTCGTGGTGCCGAAGGACGTGGTGGTGAAGCTGCGCGCCAAGGTGGGGCTGGGCGATCTCCAGCTGCCGGGGCAGGCGCCGGACGACATCGACATCGCCCCGGACCGCGACGAGACGACGACGCTGGACCCGCCCGCCGGGACGGTCCCGGCGGGCACCCTGGACCTCTCGCTGGAGGTCGCCCTCGGACAGGTGGAGGTCACCCGTGCTGCTTCATGAGTTCCGGCCCGGCCGGCTGATCGTGGGGGTGTCCGCCCTCGTCGTGGCCGCCGCCTACGGCGGGGAGGCCGCCGACCGGTGGTCGGTGCCGCCGCTGCTGGTCGTTCCGGTGCTGTGCGCCGGTCTGACGCTGGCGGGGATCGCGACCTGGGTGTCCTACGGGGTGCGGCGGCGGTCGGCGAGGAGGCGGTCGGCGGAGAGCACCGGGGCCCCGGCGAGCAGCAGCGGCAGCCAGGACATGAGATAGGCGAGGTCGTTGCCCAGGTAGTAGGGGGTGACCTGCCAGCTCACGGTGAGCCAGAGGCTCAGCGAGATCAGCGCGCCGCCGAGCGCGGCCACCCGGGCCCAGAGGCCCAGGAGGGTGCCCAGGCCGACGAGGACCTCGCCGATGGCGAGGGCGTAGCCGAAGCCGGTGGGGCTGTGCAGGGCGAGGTCGACGAGGCCGGGGATCGCGGCGGAGTCGCGGACGCCCCGCATGGTCTCGCCGATGGATCCGGTGCCGGTGCCGGAGAGGAAGGCCGGGTCGGTGAGCTTGTCGAGGCCGGCGTAGACGAAGGTGACGCCGAGGAAGACCCGCAGGGGCAGGAGGGCGTAACGGGAGGCGGTCGCCCGCCAGGCGTCCAGGCGGGCCCGGACGCCGGAGCCCCGGGTTCCGCCGGGACGGTCCAGGTATGCGGTCATGATCGGCCACCTCTCCCCACCCCGTACGACTGTTCGCGCAACGATTGTCTCCGCTGATCCTGTGGGGCGACACAGGAGGGGCGGGTGTCACGACAGGAGTTCGGGCTCCGCTCGGCTGATCCTGTGCCAGAGGGGCTGGTAGTTGATCCAGGCGACGAGGTCGCCGCCGAGCTGTTCGCGGGTGGCGACGGCGTCCTTGTGGTCGATGAGGACGGGTTTGCCGGCGGCGCGGGCGGTGAGCTGGACGCGGGCGCAGCGCTCCATGGAGATGAACCACCAGGCGGCGGCGTCGACGGAGGAGCCGACGGTGAGGAGGCCGTGGTTGCGGAGCACGATGCCCTTGAAGGGGCCGAGGGCGGCGGCGACCCGGCGGGCCTCCTCGGTGTCGACGGTGACGCCGGTGTAGGCGTCGTAGAGGGCGTGGTCCTGGTAGAAGGCGCACGCCTCCTGGGTGAGGGGGTCGAGGAGTTCGCCGAGGGCGGCCAGGGCGCGGCCGTGGACCGAGTGGGTGTGGACGACGGCGACGGCGTCCGGGCGGGCGCGGTGGACCTGGGCGTGGACGGTGAAGGCGGCCTGGTTGACGTGCCGGCCGCCGAGGACGACCTGCCCCTCGCCGTTGGCGAGGACGAGGTCGCCGGCGGTGAGGTCGCCGAAGGGGGCGCCGAAGGGGTTCACCCAGTAGCAGTCGTCGTACTCGGGGTCGCGGACGGTGATGTGGCCGGAGACGCCCTCCTCGTACCCGAACCGTCCGAAGAGGCGCAGGGCGGCGGCGAGCCGCTGCTTGCGGTGGGCGCGTTCCTCCCCGGCCGTCGCGTGCACGGGCGGCATGGCGAAGTGGAGCCGTTCGACGGGGACGGGCGCCGGTATCTCGGTCATGCGCCGGAAGGTAACGCCCCGCAGGTCAAGTGACCAGACTCGGGACGGGACCGGTGTGGGCGGGCGGCCCGGGAAGCGGCGAGGCCGCCGTCCCGCGGGGCGGGACGGCGGCCTCGTGCGAGGCGGGAGGGGTCACTCCCACTCGATGGTGCCCGGGGGCTTGCTGGTGACGTCGAGGACGACGCGGTTGACGTCGGCGACCTCGTTGGTGATGCGGGTGGAGATCTTCGCCAGGACCTCGTAGGGCAGGCGCGACCAGTCGGCCGTCATGGCGTCCTCGGAGGAGACCGGACGGAGCACGATCGGGTGGCCGTAGGTGCGGCCGTCGCCCTGGACGCCGACGGAGCGGACGTCGGCGAGGAGGACGACCGGGCACTGCCAGATCTCGCGGTCGAGACCGGCGGCGGTCAGCTCCTCGCGGGCGATGGCGTCGGCCTCGCGGAGCAGGTCCAGGCGCTCCTTGGTGACCTCGCCGACGATGCGGATGCCGAGGCCGGGGCCGGGGAAGGGCTGGCGCTGGACGATCTCGTCCGGCAGGCCGAGCTCCTGGCCGACCATGCGGACCTCGTCCTTGAAGAGCTGCCGCAGCGGCTCGACGAGCTGGAACTCGATGTCGTCGGGGAGCCCGCCCACGTTGTGGTGGGACTTGATGTTGGCGGTGCCGGTGCCGCCGCCGGACTCGACGATGTCCGGGTAGAGGGTGCCCTGCACGAGGAAGGCGACCTCGGGGCCGTCCTCCTGGAGGATCTCCAGCTGCGCCTGCTCGAAGACGCGGATGAACTCGCGGCCGATGATCTTGCGCTTGGTCTCCGGGTCGGAGACTCCGGCGAGCGCGGTCAGGAAGCGCTCCTGCGCGTCGACGACGACCAGGTTGGCGCCGGTGGCGGCCACGAAGTCCTTCTCGACCTGCTCGGTCTCGCCCTTGCGCATCAGGCCGTGGTCGACGTAGACGCAGGTGAGCTGCGAGCCGATGGCCTTCTGGACGAGGGCGGCGGCCACGGCGGAGTCGACGCCGCCGGAGAGGCCGCAGATGGCGCGCTTGTCGCCGACCTGGGCGCGGATCGCGGCGACCTGCTCCTCGATGACGTTGCCGGTGGTCCAGCTGGGCTCGATGCCGGCGCCGCGGTAGAGGAAGTGCTCCAGGATCTGCTGGCCGTGCGTGGAGTGCAGCACCTCGGGGTGGTACTGGACGCCGTAGAGCTTCTTCTCGTCGTTCTCGAAGGCGGCGACCGGGACCACGTCGGTGGAGGCGGTGACGGCGAAGCCCTCGGGGGCGGCGGAGCAGGCGTCGCCGTGCGACATCCACACCGACTGCTCGACCGGGGTGCCCTCGAAGAGGGTGGAGCCCGCCCTGGAGACGTGCAGCGGGGTGCGGCCGTACTCGCGGGCGCCGTTGTCGTCGACGGTGCCGCCGAGGGTCTGGGCCATCAGCTGGAAGCCGTAGCACATGCCGAAGACGGGGACGCCGGCCTCGAAGATCGCGCGGTCGAGGCGCGGGGCGCCCTCGGCGTACACGGACGACGGGCCGCCGGAGAGGATGATCGCCTTCGGGTTCCTGGCCAGCATCTCGGCCACCGGCATGGTGGACGGGACGATCTCGCTATAGACCCGCGCCTCGCGGACACGGCGGGCGATGAGCTGGGCGTACTGGGCGCCGAAGTCGACAACGAGGACTACGTCCGGGTTGGTGACGTCGGACGCGGCAGCGTGGGGCGCTGATGACACTGCGGCAGCCTTCCGGCGGTGGGAGGGTTCCCCCGAAGGGGGGCTGTTTCGTCGATTCTACCGGCGCGCGGGTGTCCCCCTTCGTCTCACCATCCGAACCGGGGTGGCCTTGGTCACCGCTCCCGTCCGCCAAGGTGGCCTTCGTCTCACGATCCGGGCCCGGCTTGCCCCGGCCCGCCGGGAGGGGGCCATACTGGCACCATGCGCACGCTCACGACCTTCGTCTTTACCTATGGCATCCGGCCCACCGGCTGCCATGGTCGTGCTGCTTGAGCAACTGACAAGCGACTTCCGAGGCGCCCCGGGCCGACAAGGCCCGGGGCGCTTCGCGTTTCCCGGGCCGCACCGCCCCGGGGCCCCGGTCCCCCGCACCGCACCGCACCCGCGGACACACGGACACCCGAGGAGCCCCCGATGACCAGCAGGACCCTGACCGAGCAGACCGGCGCCCGCACCGACGAGGCGGCTTCGCTGATCGGCGACGCCCGCGAGCGGATCGACGCGCTCGACGACCGGATCATCGGGCTGATCCAGGAACGGGTGGCGGTCTCGGCCGTCATCCAGGAGGCCCGGATCTCCTCCGGCGGCCGGCGGGTGAACCTGGCCCGCGAGATGGACGTCCTGGCCCACTACCGGGACGCGCTGGGCAAGCCGGGCACGGCCCTGGCGATGACGGTGCTGGAGCTGTGCCGGGGCCGCATCTGACCGGGAGCCGCGCCCGGGGCCGTACCCGCGACGGAACTCGGAGCCGTACCCGCACACCCGCGACCGGGCCCCGTCCCGGGCCCGTGCGGGGGACGCGTCTGAGTGGGTGCCCGTACCCGCGTTCGGGCTGGGTCTCACCCGTACGGCGCGTGACCGGGCCCCGCGGGGCTTCGTTGAGCGTGGTGTCCGTGCCAGCCAGGGGCGGGCCAGCAGAAAACCACGCGTGGCTTCGCTGGGGCGTGTGGCGTACCTCCGGGTGCGCCGTGGGAC
The DNA here is from genome assembly GCF_014650175.1 of Streptomyces termitum. Classification (GTDB taxonomy): domain Bacteria; phylum Actinomycetota; class Actinomycetes; order Streptomycetales; family Streptomycetaceae; genus Streptomyces; species Streptomyces termitum. The sequence continues at coordinate 555,882 of NZ_BMUL01000001.1, read as the reverse complement.
CTCGCTCCAGCTCATGTGACCGGACGGCAGGGGACAGCAGTCCGGTCGCCCAGAAAGGGCGGTCGGTCCCGGGGACGCCCGGGGCCGACCGCAACCGGCTCGCCGGCCGCGGTCTCCGCGGTCCACCACCCGCCCCCCGCACGGCCTCCGTCCCCTCGACCTCCCTCCCCAGACCCCCCTCCCCCGACGCGGCGCGACCCCCCGGCGCCGCTCCGCTCGGCACCGCCGCTGCCCTGACACCGGTGCCGACGCCAGGGCCCGTGCCGCGACCGGAATCGCGGCACGGGCCCTCCCTCTTTCTCCTACGTGACGCGCGTCACACCGCAATCTGACGCAACGCCTACAACCAAGGGCGGGGATCGCGGGTCATCTATGCGGCACCACCGAAAAGCCGGAGGGGCGCTGCACTCGGAGGGGGGTGCAGCGCCCTTTCCTTTTCCCCGAAGCCGTCCCGAAGCCGCCCCGGAACCGTCAGGGCTTCTTCGGCGGGACCACCGGAATGCCGAGGAAGGGCAGCCGCAGGGCGCCGAACGCCTCCGCGGGCACCGCCGGCGCCTTCGGCTCGACCGGCGCCAGGCGCGCGTACGCCTCGCCCTGCCGGGGCCGCGGGTCCTCCTCGCCCTTGTTCGGCCAGAAGGACATCGCCCGCTCCGCCTGCGCGGTGATCGTCAGCGACGGGTTCACCCCGAGGTTGGCGGAGACCGCCGAGCCGTCCACGACCGAGATCCCCGGGTGGCCGTAGAGCCGGTGGTACGGGTCGATGACACCGGAGTCGGCGTCGGCGCCGATCGGGCAGCCGCCCAGGAAGTGCGCGGTCAGCGGGGTGCCCATCAGCTCGCCGATGTTGGAGCCCGCGAAGCCGTTGATCTCCTCGGAGATCAGGGTGGCGGCCCGGGTCGCCGCCTCGATCTGGGTCGGGTTCGGCGCGCCGTGCCCCTGCCGGGCCGTGAGCAGGCCCTTTCCGAGGCCGCCGGGCTTGCGGTAGGTGGTGAGGGAGTTGTCCAGGGACTGCATGACGAGCCCGATGATGGTCTTCTCGGACCAGCGCCGGTTGGAGAGCGAGCGGAGCGCGAGGGTGGGGTGCCGGAGCATGTTGAGCGCCCAGTTCCGCACCCGGTGGGCCCCATAGGGGACCTGGAGGACGGTGAGCCCGCCCATCGAGTTGGAGCCCTTGCCGTAGCGGACCGGCTCGATGTGGGTGTTCTCGTCCGGGTGGACCGACGAGGTGATGGCGACGCCCCGGGTGAAGTCGGCCCGCGCCTGGCCGTGCTTGCGGCGGTAGCGGCGGTCGGTGGTCTGGGCGCCGACCAGGCCCTCCGAGTTGGTGCGGGTCAGTTCGCCGAGCCGGTCGGAGATCCGGGGCAGCAGCCCGGTGTCCTTCATGCGGTGCAGCAGGGTCTGGGTGCCGTACGTGCCCGCGGCGATCACCACCCGGCGGGCGGTGAAGGTGCGGCCCTTGCCCTTCTTCCGGTCGTCGGTGGGGAGGGTCCTGACCGCGAAGCCGCCGCGCGAGTCCTCGGTGACGGCGACCACGGACGTCATCGGGTGGACGGTGGCGCCCGCCTTCTCCGCGAGGTGGAGGTAGTTCTCGTTGAGGGTGTTCTTGGCGCCGTGGCGGCAGCCGGTCATGCACTCGCCGCACTCGGTGCACGCCTTGCGCGAGGGGCCCGCGCCGCCGAAGAACGGGTCGGCGACCTCGCCGCCCGGTGTCGCCCGCGCGGTGCCGTCGGCGTCCTTCCCGTCCCCGAAGAAGACGCCGACCGGCGCCATGTGGAAGGTGTCGCCGATGCCCATGGCCTGGGCGGCGGCCTTCAGGTGCACGTCGGAGGGGGTCATCGTCGGATTGAGCCGGACGCCCAGCATCCGCTTCGCCTGGTCGTAGTACGGGGCGAGCTCGGCGCGCCAGTCGGTGATGTCCTTCCACTGCGGGTCGTCGAAGAACGGCGCCAGCGGCTCGTACAGCGTGTTCGCGTAGTTGAGTGAACCGCCGCCGACGCCCGCGCCGGCCAGCACCATCACGTTGCCGAGCAGGTGGATGCGCTGGATGCCGTACAGGCCGAGGGCGGGGGCCCACAGGAAGTTCCTCAGGTCCCAGGAGTTCTTCGGCAGGGTCTCGCGGGTGAAGCGGCGGCCGGCCTCCAGGACGCCGACCCGGTAGCCCTTCTCGGTGAGGCGGAGCGCGGTGACCGAGCCGCCGAAGCCGGAGCCGACCACGAGGACGTCGTAGTCGTACGCGCCTTCCTCGTCCTGATTTCGGGCAGGGGGTACCGCGGTCATGGCTCTCCTCGGGAGGGAAAGGGCGGAAACGGGCAGGGGGTACGGGGGGACGGCGCGGGGCCGGCTCCCCTGGCGCGGGGGCCGGCCCGGGACCGGGCGTCAGCTCAGGCGGAACGCCTTCAGCGCCTTCAGGGACAGGCTCATCAGCGCCGCGTACTTCTCGTCGTCCATCCCGAAGGACGGCGCGAGCGGCATCAGGCGCTGCTGGGCGACGGTCTGGGCCTCGGTGTACTTGAGGATGCCCTCGGAGCCGTGGCGGCGGCCGAGTCCGGAGTCCTTCATGCCGCCCATCGGGGCGCGCACGCTGCCGTACGCGGGGGCGTACCCCTCGTTGATGTTGACGGTGCCGGTGCGCAGGCGGGCGGCGACGGCGTGGCCCCGGCGGGAGTCGGTGGTCCAGACGGAGGCGTTGAGGCCGTACGGGGTGGCGTTGGCGCGGGCGACCGCCTCGTCCTCGTCGGCGAAGCGGTAGACCGAGACGACCGGGCCGAAGGTCTCCTCGGCGCAGACGGTCATCGGGGCCTCGACGCCGTCGAGGATGGTCGGCTCGTAGAACAGCGGGCCGATGTCGGGGCGGGCGACGCCCCCGGCGACCAGCTTGGCGCCCTTGGCGACGGCCTCCTCGACGTGCCGGGTGACGGTCTCCAGCTGGCGCTCGCCGACGAGGGAGCCCATGTCGGCGCCGTACGCGAGGGAGGTGCCGAGCCGCATGGCCCGGGTGCGGGCGGCGAAGCGCTCGACGAAGGCGTCCGCGATCGACTCGTGCACGTACAGCCGCTCGATGGAGATGCAGAGCTGTCCGGCGGAGGAGAAGCAGGCGCGGACGGCTCCGGCGGCGGCCTTCTCCACGTCGGCGTCCTTCAGGACCAGCATGGCGTTCTTGCCGCCGAGTTCGAGGGAGACGCCGACCAGGCGGGCGGCGGCGCCCTGGGCGACCTCGCGGCCGGTGCGGGTGGAGCCGGTGAAGGAGACGTAGTCGGCGTGCCGGACCACCTCGGGGCCGACGACCGGGCCCTCGCCGAGGACGACCTGGAAGACCTCGGCGGGCAGCCCGGCCTCGATGAGCAGGTCGCGGGCCCACAGCGCGGTGAGCGCGGTCTCGGTGTCGGGCTTCATCACCAGCGCGTTGCCCGCGACGAAGGCGGGCAGGGCGTCGCCGACGGAGAGTTCGAGGGGGTAGTTCCAGGGGGCGATCTGGCCGACGACGCCGCGCGGCTGGCGCAGTTCGGTGACCTTGGTGAGGGTCGGGACGACGCCGGTGTGGCGCTTGGGGCGCAGGTACGAGGAGGCCCGGCGGCCGTAGTGGCGGGCGGCGACGGCGACCGCGAGGACCTCCTCGTGGGCGTGCAGCCGGGCCTTGCCGGTCTCCAGCTGGATGAGGTCGAGGACCTCGGCCTGGCGGGCGAGGACCAGGTCGTGGAAGCGGAGCAGGACGCCGGCGCGCTCGCGGACGGAGGTGGCGGCCCAGGCGGCCTGCGCGGCGCGGGCGCGGTCGAACGCCTCGGCGACCTCCTCGGGCGTGGCCTCGGGCAGGTCCGCCAGCTTCTCCCCGGTGAAGGGGGTGTGGTTGGCGGTCCGGCCGGAGCCGATGACGCCCCGGGTGAGCCGGGCGACCAGCTCGGGGGTCACGACGTCGGCGGCGGTCCGGGCGCCGGCCGGGGCGGGGGCGACCGGGTTGGTCGCGCCGGCCGGGGCGGCGGGGCGGGCCGCCGGCGCGGCGTCGGCGGGAACCGTGGGGGCGGCGGGGGCCTGCGAGTCCGTCATGGAGCCGAGGGTAGGCGTCGTTCCGGCCTTTGGGTACCCGCCGGTAACGCGTTTTCACCACCCGCGCACATCGCGCCAGTGATCGCTGGCGCATAAGTCCTGATCAGCGGCTTACGGCTGTCGGGGGCCCGCGACGGAGATTTTTCCGGCGCTTTCCCGGCGGTGCCGCCCCCGGGAACGCCGTCCCCGGGGGCGGGCGGGGCCGGTGTCACTCGCCGGGCACGCGCCAGTGCTGGAGGACCACGTCGAACTGCTCCCGGGTCGCCTCCCAGCTCTCCTCCGGCGCGGACATGTAGATCGCGTACTCGGTGCCGTCGTCGCCGTAGTAGAGCTGGTCGATCGCGTGCCGGGGCCCGGGGAAGCTCTGCTTCTCGGTCCAGGTGAACTCCCATATCGCGGACTTCACCTGGTCGCGGTAGGTGTTCTGGTTGAGCAGCACCCGCTCGTAGTCCATCCGGTTCTGAAGGGTCTTCTCCAGGTCCAGGGCGTGCACGTAGGGGTTCTCGAAGTCGGGGCTGCGGTCGATGCTGATCCGGATGCGGTGGCGGCCGTTGTCCGGGGTGTAGTCGATCTGGTCGCCGTCCTTCTGCCGCTTCCAGCCGTCCGGGACGGCGAGGCTGAAGCCCTCCGGGTCGTCCACCCGGTGCCAGCCCTCCGGCGCGTCGCCCGGCGCCACGCCCCGGTCGGGACCGGTGGTGCCGGTGGTGCCGGTGCCGGTCGGCTCGGGGGCCGGGGCGGCGGTGGTCGGGCGGGGGTCGGGGTCGGTGCCGCCCCGGCCGTTGCCGTACTCCATCACCGCGAAGACGGCCCCGCCCGCGACGACGGCGGCGAGGACGGCGGTGAGGACGGCGGTCCGCCAGCGGCCCTTCCCCTGGACCGGCGCGACGGGCCCGGCGGCGGAGGCGAGGGTGGGCGACGGTCCCGGTTCCGGGACCGGGATGGGGACGGGCGCCGGGACCGGCACAGGCGCCGGGGCCGGGGACGCGGTCGGGGCGGTGGCGGGGACGGCCGCCGGCACCGGGGCGACGGCGGTGCCCTCCTCCAGGGCCTCCCGCCGGTCGAACCGCTGCGTCGGCACGTACGCCTGCGCCGTCTGGGGGCTGCGCCCCTCCATCGCCTCCAGCAGCATCCGCTCGGCCTCGTCGGCCTGCGGCCGCCGCTCCGGCTCCTTGCTCAGCAGCGCGACGATGACCGGGGCCAGCGGACCCGCGTTCGCCGGGTACGGCGGCTCCTCGCCGACGACCGCCTGCATGGTGCTGATCGGGGAGGTGCGGCGGAACGGCGAGGTGCCCTCGACCGCCGTGTACAGGGTGGCGCCGAGGGACCACAGGTCGGAGGCGGGGCCCGGGTCGGCGCCCTTGACCCGCTCGGGCGCCAGGTAGTCGATGGAGCCGACCAGTTCGCCCGTGCGGGTGATCGTGGAGTCGCCCTCGATGGCCGCGATGCCGAAGTCGGTGATGAGGACCCGGCCGTCGCGGGCGAGCAGCACGTTGCCCGGCTTGACGTCCCGGTGCAGCACCCCGGCCGCGTGCGCGGCGCGCAGCGCGCCGACGACGTGCAGCCCGACCCGGGCCGCCTCGCGGGGCTCGACCGTCCCGGCCTCCTTGACCGCGTCGGCGAGCGAGGGCCCGTCGACGTACTGCATGACGATCCAGGGGCGGTCGTCGTGTTCGAGCACGTCGTGAACGGTGACCACGCCGGGGTGGGTGATCCTCGCGGCGGCCCGCGCCTCCTTCTGGGTGCGCGCGTGGAGCACCAGCCGGTCCGCCTCGGCGACGAACCGACCCGCCGTCAGTTCCTTCACCGCCACCACGCGGTGCAGCACCTCGTCGTGCGCGCGCCACACCTTGCCCATGCCGCCGCGCCCGATCGACTCGCCCAGCCGGTACCGCCCGGCGAGCAGCAGCCCCGGCCCTGTGCTCTGAGAGTGTTCCACTTGCCCCCGCCCGTCGCTTCCGGTGCAAGGTTACGGAGGAGGGCACGGCCCACGGAACCTCGGGGGTCGCAAAGGAACACCACTGTGACCGGAAGCGGGTTCAGCGGCCGGGGCGGAAGCCCTTCACCGCCTGGTCGTAGATCTCCGACACCTTGTCCCGCTCGTTCTCCGGGCCGATCACCTGGACGACGTAGTAGCGGCCCCCGTCGATGAGGGCGAGGTTGCGGACGAAGACCTCGCGGCCGGTGCCGTCGTACCAGACGTAGTGGCCCTCGGCGGTGGGCGTGCGGCCGATGTCCACCCGGCGGGCCTTCTCCTGACGGGCCCACGAGGACTGCCGGTAGGGCTCCAGCTCGCGCTCCCGGGAGTTCTGGTACTCCAGCGGGTCGGAGCCGTTGTCCTGGACGCGGTCCCGGCCCGGGACGACGATCATCGAGAAGTCGCCCGCGCCGTAGCGGACTTGCCCGGAGCCGTTGAGGGGGCTGCGGCGCCAGTCGGCCGGGACGCCGATCCGGAACCCCTCCGGGTCCTGGCGCAGCGCGTACCCGGCGGCGAGGGCGGGTCCCGCGGAGGGGGCCGGGGGCTTCGCCGGGGACGACGGCGGGGTGGTGCCGGGCTCGGCCGGGGGCGGCGCGTCCGTGGCCGGGCCGGCGGACGGGGTCCCGGCGGGCTTCTCCGGCGCGGTCGCGCTCGGGCGGGCGCCGGCGGGCTCCTCCCCGTCGCCGGGCAGTCCGACGACGGCGTACGCGACGCCGCCGCCGAGCAGCAGGAGGACGAGCGGCACCAGGATCCGGCCGCGGGAGCGCGGGGCCGCCGGGCGGCGCGGCGGCTCCGGCTCGCCGTCGTCCTCGGCGTAGTCGTAACGGCGGCCGGACCCGACGGGCTCCTCGTACGCCTCGCGGGCCGCGCGCCGCTCGTACGGCTCGCGCTCCTCGTGCGCCCGCTCGTACGACTCCTCGGGCGCGTACGGCTCTTGCGGCGCGTACGCCTCCGGGGACGCGTACGGCTCGCGGGGCCCCTGCGGCTCCCGGGGCCCGTACGGCTCCCCGGTCTCGTACGGTTCCCGGGTCTCGTACGACTCCCCGGCTTCGTACGGCGGGAATCGCTCGGTCGGTTCGTGGTCCTCGGGCGGGAGGGGGGAGGCGGCCGGTGCGCGGCGGTCCTCCTTGCCTCGCCGGTGGCGGTGCCGGGCGCCGCGCCGGCGGCGCACCAGCTCGCCCCGGCGGCGCAGGATCGGCAGCCGCTTCGCGTCGAACACCGACGGCGGGGCCACCACGTCCGGCTCCGGCTCCGGCGCGGAGCGGACCAGCGAGCGCAGCCAGCCGCGCAGCTCCTCGAAGTCCGGGCGCTCGGTGGGGTCCTGGCGGAGCAGCGACTCCACCACCGGGCGCAGCGGTCCGCACTCCTCGGCGAAGGCCGGGGGTTCGGCGCAGACGAGCTGGACCAGTTCGGCGGCGCTGTCCTCGGGGTAGGGGGCGTGGCCCTGGACGGCCCGGTAGAGCAGGGCGCCGAGCGCCCAGAGGTCGGTGGCGGGGCCGATGGGCGGGGCGAGCCGCCAGTTCTCGTGGACGGGACCGGCCTGTTCGGGGGCCCAGCGCTCGGTGACGGCGCCGACGACCGCGATCCGGGTCTGCCGGGCCCGCTCGGCGGCGAGCCGGGTCGTGGGCCCCCGGTACCGCTCGCCCGCCGGCCCGTACCGCTCGGGGGCGGCCGGCGCGGGGACGGGCGCCGGGGCGGCCGTGTAACCGGCGGGCAGCGCGGGCAGGGCCGGGCCGCCGCCCGCGGAGACGGGCGGCGAGCCGTCCCGGGAGGCGTGCGGGCCGTCGCTCCAGGAGCCCTTGAGCAGCACCCGGGGCGGGCGCGGGCCCTCCTCCTCGTCGTCCCCCTCGTCCTCGTCGTCGGCCGCCCGCGCCCACCACTGCGGCGCGGGTCCTGGCCGCGTGGCGGCCGGAGGCGGGGACGGAAGCGCGGGGGGCTCGGGCGCGGGCTCCGGCTGGGCCTCCTGCTCCGGCCGGGCCTCCTGCTCCGGCTGGGCCGGGGCCGGGAGTCCGGCGGGCTCGCCCCGCCGGGCCGCGGCCGCGCGGGTGGCCGCGCGGTAGGCGGCGATGGCCCCGGCCCTGGCCGCGCGCGCGTCCGCGCTGGGCGGCACGGCGGGGGCCTCCGGCGGGGCGGCGGGGCGCGGCACGGGCGCCGCCCGGCCGTAGGGATCGACCCCGTACGGGACGGGCTCCGGCCCGGTGACGGCCCCGGGCGCCGGCTCGGGCCCGGACTCCGGCTCGAACCCGGAGTCGTACGCGGGGCCGGAGTCGTACGCGGGGCCGGACCCCGGGTCGTGGGCGGGTCCGGACGCGGGGCCGGGCAGGGGGGCGGGCCCGGGGCCGGCGGGGGGCGGGACCTCGCGCGGTCCGGCCCCGTACGGCTCGGAGCCGTACTCCTCCGGGGAAACGTACGCCCCGGCCCCGTGGGCGCCGTCCTCGTACGCGCCGGGCTCGTACGCCTCCGGCTCGTACACCTCGGCGTCGTCCGGGTCCCGGGGCGGGCCGGGCTCCTCCTCGACGGCGGCGGCGTCGGCAGCGGCGGCGTCGGCGTCGGCGTCGGCGTCGTCAGGGGCGTACTCCGCCTCGTAGACCTCCTCGTAGCCGGGGTCGTACGTCCCGGCGCCGGGGGCGTAGGGGTCCTCCCCGGGGTGGAGGGCGGGGTCGTCCGGGTCGGGGACGGGGTCGTAGCCGCAGAGGGCCTCCTCGGCGGCGCCGGCGGCGAGACCGGTGAGGAGGACGCGGCCGTCGTCGCAGACGAGGACCGTGCGGGCGGTGATGTTGCGGTGGACCCAGCCGTGGGCGTGCAGCGCGCGCAGGGCGGTGAGGACGTCCGCGGCTATCTCGGCGGCGCGGAAGGGGTTGAGCGGGCCCTCGGCGAGGAGCGCGGAGAGCGGGCGGGCGGGGACGTGCTCGCTGACTATCCAGAGCGAGCCGGCCTCCGCGAAGACGTCGAAGACCTGGTCGAGTAACGGGTGGTCGGGGACCTGGGCGGCGGCCTGGGCCGCCTCGACGGCCCGGCGGACCACCGGCTCGGCCGGCCGGCGGGTGGCCCCGGAACCGCCCCCGTAGGGACCGGCGGGGGCGGGCCCGCCGTCGAGGACCTCGGCGTCGACGAACTCGGGCAGCGGGACCTGGCGGACCCTCACCTCCTGCCCGCTGTACGTGTCGAAGGCCCGGGTCTCGGCCGCCTCGGCCTCGGCGGCGGGGCCGTCGGGCGGCAGCGGCAGACGGTAGCGGTCCGCGAGCACCCTTCCCGCGTACGCGTCCACGGCGCCTCCCCCTGCGCGTCGGTCCTGCCCCGCACCTCACGATACGGGGCCTCGGTCAGTCCTTGGGGCTGAACGTGGCGAACGCCGTCTCCCGCAGCGTCCGGCACTCCGGCCCGTCCCACTCGTCGGCCTTGCAGCTGACCATGATCGAGTAGCCGTGCCCGGCGTCCACCTTGAAGCCCCGGTTGAGGACGTGGACCCGCTGGCCCTTCTGGTTCCGCTCGAACTCCCAGTCGGCGACGGTCGGGTAGCCCTTGTAGGAGACGGAGCGGATGTCGATGTGCTTGTAGCCGCTGCTGGTCAGCTTGACGCCGCCGAGGGCGGCGAGCCAGGCGGCCTTGGCGTCGTCCTTCGGGCTGCCGTTGAAGTCGACCTGGACGCGCGGGAAGCCGCCGCTCTCGCTCCATATGGCGCCGCCGCTGTACCCGTCTATGGGGCGCATGCGGAAGGAGGCCGGCAGGGCCATCGAGAAGTGGAAGCGGTCGTTGGTGACCAGGGTGTAGCCGGCCGGGAGGGCGGCCGTGCCGCCGCTCGGGCCGCCGGTCGGCGTGGCGCCGGTGGACCCGGTCGTGCCGTCGGGGCCGGTGGAGCCGGTCGCGCCGGACCCGCCGGGCGTGGGGTTCTCGCCGGGCCGGGTGCCGCCCTGCTGGCCGGGGTCGCTCGACGCGCCGCCGCTCGCCCCGGTGCCGGAGCCGCCGGTGGCGCCGGCCGAGACGCTGGTGCCGTCGCCCTTGCCCTGGTCGCCCTTGTCCTTCTCGTCGCCGCCGCCCAGGGAGACGGCGAGGATGGTGCCGAGCACGGCGAGGACCGCGACCGCCGCGATGATCACCAGGGTGCGCCGGGGCACCACGTCGGTGAGCGGGGCACGGGCGGGCGCGGGCCGGGCGCCGGCCGGCGGCGGCACCGGGCGGGCCGGCCGCTCCTTGCCGTCCCGCTCGCCGCCCCGGTCCTTCCCGTCGGCCTTCGCCGCGTTCCGTACGGAGGCGAGGGCGCCCCGCATCCGCTCGGCGGCGGCCTCGGGGGCCTTCTCCGGGGTGGCGGCCGGGGTCGCGGGGGCGCGCTCGGGCAGCGACGGCAGGGGGATGACCCTGGTCTCCTCGGGCGAGGGCTGCGGCGCGGGCGCGGGGGCGTCGAGCACCGCGCGCAGCAGCACCCGGGCGCCGGCGTCGTCGAGGCGCTGCGCCGGGTCCTTGGCGAGCAGGCCGTAGATGACCTTCTCCAGCTCGGGGCCCGCGTTCTTCGGCGGGTCGACCGGCTCGGTCATCACGGCGGTGAGGGTCGCGATGGCGGAGCCCTTGTCGTACGGCGGGCTGCCCTCGACCGCCGCGTAGAGCAGGCCGCCCAGGGACCACATGTCGGCGGCGGGGCCGGGCTTGTGGCCGCGGGCGCGCTCGGGCGAGATGTAGGAGGGGGCGCCGACGAGCATGCCGGTGGAGGTGATCGACGGGTCGCCCTCGACCTGGGCGATGCCGAAGTCGGTGAGGACGACGCGGCCGTCGTCGGAGATGAGCACGTTGGACGGCTTCACGTCGCGGTGCAGGATGCCCTCGCGGTGCGCGGAGCGCAGCACGTCGAGGATGGCGAGGCCGACCTCGGCGGCGCGGTGCGGGGTGAGGACGCCGTCCTCGCGCACGGCGTCGGCGAGGGACTTGCCCTCGATCAGCTCCATGACGATCCACGGGCGGTCGTCCTCGTCGACGACGTCGTAGACGGTCACGGCGCCGTTGTTGCGGATCTTGGCGATGGCCTTGGCCTCGCGCAGGGTCCGGGTGATGAGGCGGCGCTTCTCGTCGTCGTCGATGCTGCTGGGGAAGCGGAGTTCCTTGACGGCGACGGTGCGGCCGAGGGTCTCGTCGACGGCGCGCCAGACGGTGCCCATGCCGCCGCGGCCCAGGAGGGCGCCGAGGCGGTAGCGGCCGGCGAGGAGCCGGCCCTCGGTCTCGGCGGTGCCGCTCTTGCGGAGGCGGTCGGCGGGCGCGGCGGGCCGGGCGCTCTCGCCGTCCCCGTCGCCCGCGCCGAACCCGGCCCGGCCGGTGGACGGCTCGGTCCCGGGCACGCGCGCCCCGGACGCCTTCTCCGGCCCGGCGGACTTCCCCTGTGCGGCGGACTTCTCCGACGCGGCGGGTGACTTCTCCGGTCCGGCGGGTGACGTGGACGGCGCGGCGGGCGTCCTGGACGGCGCGGCGGCGGGCCGCGCGTCCCCGGCCGCCGCGGCGCGCGGGTCCGTGCCCGTCTCCGCACCGGCGCCCGCGCCCGTACCGGCGCCCGTGCTCTCGTCCGTACCGGCGCCCGTGCCCGCGGGCGGGGTCGCGTCCGGCTTCGCGGGGGCCGGCTCCGCCGTCCGCTCCGCGGCCTTCCCGGCCTCGCGCGCGGCCGGAACCGTCCCCCGCCCGCCGTCGGTCGCGGCCCCCGCGGCGGCGTCCCGCCGGGGGTCCTTCGCCGTGTCCCGCGACTGCTCCGACTCCGACATGCGTCCCCTCTGCGATCCCTGGTCTCCGCCGCGGCCCCGCGCCTCACGCGCTGCGGCAACCCGCCCTGGAAGAGACGCCATTGTCCCTCACCTCGCGGCGGGCGGCGCCCCCGGGTCCGCACTCCGGTATGACGACGCGCCACCACCGCCCCCGGGTTCCCTCCCGTCCCGGACGTGCCGTCAGGCGGCGGACCCGTCAGATCGGGACGATGTCGGGCGCACCGAGCCGGGCGGCGTCCGCCGTGAGGTCGTCGGGCTGCCGCTGCGACTCGCGCTCCGCCTCCACCCGCTTCTCGTAGTGCTCGACCTCCTTCTCGACCTGGCGCTCGTCCCAGCCGAGGACGGGCGCCATCAGCTCGGCGCACTCGCGGGCGCTGCGGGTGCCCCGGTCGAAGGTCTCGATGGAGATCCGGGTGCGGCGGGTGAGGACGTCGTCGAGGTGGCGGGCGCCCTCGTGGGAGGCGGCGTAGACGACCTCGGCGCGCAGGTAGTCGTCGGCGGCGGCGAGGGGTTCGCCGAGGGAGGGGTCCTCGGCGACGAGGGCGAGGACCTCCTCGACCGCCGAGCCGTACCGGTCGAGGAGGTGCTCGACGCGGGCGACGTGCAGGCCGGCGCGGGCGGCGATCCCGGCCCGCGCGTTCCACAGCGCGCGGTAGCCCTCGGCGCCGAGGAGCGGGGTGTCCTCGGTGACGCAGGGGGCGACACCTCCCCAAGCACTTCGCGCAGGGGACACCCCGGGCCCGAGGCCGTGGACGGCCTCGTCGACGGCGTCCTTCGCCATCACCCGGTACGTCGTGTACTTGCCGCCCGCGACGACGACCAGGCCGGGCACGGGGTGGGCGACGGTGTGCTCGCGGGAGAGCTTGCTGGTGGCGTCGGACTCCCCGGCGAGGAGCGGGCGCAGGCCGGCGTAGACGCCCTGGACGTCGTCCCGGGAGAGGGGGGTGGCGAGGACCGTGTTGACGTGTTCGAGGAGGTAGTCGATGTCGGCGCTGGAGGCGGCCGGATGGGCCTTGTCGAGGTCCCAGTCGGTGTCGGTGGTGCCGACGATCCAGTGCCGTCCCCAGGGGATGACGAAGAGGACGGACTTCTCGGTGCGCAGGATGAGGCCGGTGGTGGAGTGGATCCGGTCCTTGGGGACGACGAGGTGGATGCCCTTGGAGGCGCGGACGTGGAACTGGCCGCGCTCGCCGATGAGGGCCTGGGTGTCGTCGGTCCAGACGCCGGTGGCGTTGACGACCTGCTTGGCGCGGATCACGTACTCGCCGCCGGTCTCGACGTCCTGGACGCGGGCGCCGACGACCCGCTCGCCCTCGCGGAGGAAGCCGGTGACGCGGGCCCGGCTGGCGGCGCGGGCGCCGTAGGAGGCGGCGGTGCGGACGAGGGTGAGGACGAAGCGGGCGTCGTCCATCCGGGCGTCGTAGTACTGGAGGGCGCCGACCAGGGCGTCCTTGCGGAGGCAGGGGGCGACGCGGAGGGCGCCCCGGCGGCTGAGGTGGCGGTGGGCGGGCAGGCCCCGGCCGTGGCCGGAGGAGACGGACATGGCGTCGTACAGGGCGACGCCGGAGCCCGCGTAGAACCGCTCCCAGCCCTTGTGCCGGAGGGGGTAGAGGAAGGGGACCGGCTTCACCAGGTGGGGGGCGAGCCGCTCCAGGAGCAGGCCGCGCTCCTTGAGGGCCTCGCGGACCAGGGCGAAGTCGAGCATCTCCAGGTAGCGCAGGCCGCCGTGGATGAGCTTGCTGGAGCGGCTGGAGGTGCCGGAGGCCCAGTCGCGGGCCTCGACGATGCCGGTGGAGAGTCCTCGGGTGACGGCGTCGAGGGCGGTGCCGGCGCCGACCACCCCGCCGCCCACCACGAGCACGTCCAGCTCGCGCCCGGCCATGGCCGCGAGCGCCTCGGCGCGCTCGGCGGGTCCCAGTGTCGCTGTCCTCACGGCTGCCGCCTCCCGTCGTCCCGTGCGCGCGCCCGCACCTCGTGTCGCGGGTGTGCGCACGTCCTCGTGTCCGTCCAGCGGGGGACCGGACCGCGGGGCGGTCCGGCTCTCCGTCCCGATTCTGGACCGGCCCGGCGGCTTCGGCCACCGCCCCCGCCCGGACCTGTGGATAACACTCGGCGACCTTCGACCACCCAATGCCACAGAACGGTCATATTTACTCCTAGTCTGACATTGCCCCCTGTTGCGTACGCAGCGGATCACGGCTACCGGGAAGGACGGCCCACCCCCCCATGCCCGCAGACCTCGCCGTCATCGGCCTCGGCCACCACGGCCTCCCCCTCGCCCAGGCCGCCACCGCCGCGGGCATCGCCACCGTCGGCTTCGACACCGATCCGCGCCCGGTCGCCGAACTCGCCGCCGGCCGCTCCCCGGTCGACGGCTCCCTCAGCGCCCCCGAGGTCCGCCGGATGCTCGCCGGCGGCTTCCGGGCCACCACCAGCCCGGTCGAGCTGGGCCGGGTCCGCACCGCCGTCCTCTGCTCCCCCACCCCCCTCGGCCCCGACGGCGCCCTCGACCTCACCGCCGTCACCGGCGCCGCCCGCGCGCTGGCCGCCCGGCTGCGCCCGCACACCACCGTCCTCCTGGAGTCCCCCGTCCCGCCCGGCACCACCGAGGGCCCGCTCCGCGAGCTCCTGGAGGCCGGCTCCGGGCTGCGCGCCGGCCGCGACTTCCACCTGGCCTACTCCCCCGGCCGCCTGGACCCCGGCAACCGCCTGCACGGCCCCGCCGCCACCCCGAAGGTCATCGGCGGCCTCACGCCCGCCTGCACCGAGTCCGCCGCCGCCTTCTACGGCCGCTTCACCGACAAGGTGGTCCGCGCGCGCGGGCCCCGGGAGGCCGAGACGGTCAAGCTCCTGGAGACCAACTTCCGGCACGTCAACATCGCCCTCGTCAACGAGATGGCGATGCTCTGCCACGAGCTCGGCGTGGACCTCTGGGACGTCATCCGCTGCGCCGAGACCAAGCCCTTCGGCTTCCAGGCGTTCCGCCCCGGCCCCGGCGTCGGCGGCCACGCCGTCCCCGTCGAGCGCCTCGGCGCCCACCGCCCGCTCCGCCTGGTCGAACTCGCCGGCGAGGTCAACCAGCGGATGCCCCGGTACGTCGTCCGGCGCGCCGCCGCCCTCCTCAACGAGCACGGCAAGTCCGCCCGGGGCGCCCGGATCCTCCTCCTCGGCATCACCTACAAGCCGGACCTCGCCGACCGCGAGGGCTCCCCCGCCGACGAGATCGCCCACCGCCTGATGGACCTCGGCGCGGCCGTCAGCTTCCACGACCCGTACGTCCCCGACTGGCGGGTGCGCGAGCAGCCCGTCCCGCGCGCGGACTCCCTCTACGAGGCCGCCGCCCACGCCGACCTGACCGTCCTCCTCCAGCACCACCGCGTCTACGACCTCCAGGGCCTGGCGGTGAAGGCCCAGCTCCTCCTCGACACCCGAGGCGCCACCCCGGCGGGCAGCGCCCACCGCCTCTAGACGCCCGTACGCGCGCGTGGACCCCGGCTCCCGGCCGGAGCCGCCCCGACCGCCGACGCCGGACACCCGTACGCGCGTGGGGCCCCGCACCGGTCGGTGCGGGGCCCCACGCGCGTACGTACGGGACGGTGTCAGCGGCTGTGCTGGGCGTCCGCGACGGTGACCTCGACGCGCTGGAACTCCTTGAGCTCGCTGTAGCCGGTGGTGGCCATGGCGCGGCGCAGGGCGCCGAAGAAGTTCATCGAGCCGTCCGGGGTGTGCGACGGGCCGGTGAGGATCTCCTCGGTGGTGCCGACGATGCCCAGGTCGACCAGCTTGCCGCGCGGCACGTCCTCGTGGACGGCCTCCATGCCCCAGTGGTGGCCCTTGCCCGGCGCGTCGGTGCCGCGCGCCAGCGGGGAGCCGATCATGACCGCGTCGGCGCCGCAGGCGATGGCCTTCGGGAGGTCGCCGGACCAGCCCACGCCGCCGTCGGCGATGACGTGCACGTACCGGCCGCCGGACTCGTCCATGTAGTCGCGGCGGGCCGCGGCCACGTCGGCGACGGCGGTCGCCATCGGGACCTGGATGCCCAGCACGTTGCGGGTGGTGTGCGCGGCGCCGCCGCCGAAGCCGACCAGGACGCCCGCGGCGCCGGTCCGCATCAGGTGCAGGGCGGCGGTGTACGTGGCGCAGCCGCCGACGATGACCGGGACGTCCAGCTCGTAGATGAACTGCTTGAGGTTGAGCGGCTCGGAGGCGCCGGAGACGTGCTCGGCGGAGACCGTGGTGCCGCGGATCACGAAGATGTCCACGCCCGCGTCGACGACGGCCTTGGAGAACTGGGCGGTGCGCTGCGGGGAGAGCGCGGCGGCGGTGACGACGCCGGAGTCGCGGACCTCCTTGATGCGCTGCCCGATCAGCTCCTCCTTGATCGGGGCGGCGTAGATCTCCTGCAGACGGCGGGTGGCGGCGGCCTCGTCCAGCTCCGCGATCTCGTCGAGCAGCGGCTGCGGGTCCTCGTAGCGGGTCCACAGTCCTTCGAGGTTGAGCACCCCGAGGCCGCCCATCTCGCCGATGCGGATGGCGGTCTGCGGGGAGACGACCGAGTCCATGGGAGCGGCCAGGAAGGGCAGCTCGAAGCGGTAGGCGTCGATCTGCCAGGCGATCGAGACCTCCTTCGGGTCCCGGGTGCGCCGGCTCGGTACGACGGCGATGTCGTCGAACGCGTACGCCCTGCGGCCGCGCTTGCCGCGCCCGATCTCGATCTCAGTCACGATGTGTGGCCTTTCCCTCTACGTCTGCGCCTACCAGTATCCCCGACACGCGCGCGAGGGGCGGCTCCGGCCGCATGCCGGAACCGCCCCTCACCCGCGTGCGGACTACTTCCTGCTGTAGTTCGGCGCCTCGACCGTCATCTGGATGTCGTGCGGGTGGCTCTCCTTGAGGCCCGCCGAGGTGATCCGGACGAAGCGGCCGTTCTCCTGGAGCTCCGGAACGGTCCGGCCGCCGACGTAGAACATCGACTGGCGCAGGCCGCCGACCAGCTGGTGGACCACGGAGGCGAGCGGGCCGCGGTACGGCACCTGGCCCTCGATGCCCTCGGGGATCAGCGCGTCGTCGGAGGCGACGGCCTCCTGGAAGTAGCGGTCCTTGGAGAAGGACTTGCGGTCGCCGCGGGTCTGCATGGCGCCCAGCGAGCCCATGCCGCGGTACGACTTGAACTGCTTGCCGTTGATGAAGAGCAGTTCGCCCGGGGACTCCTCGCAGCCCGCGAGCAGCGAGCCGAGCATCACCGTGTCGGCGCCCGCGACGAGCGCCTTGGCGATGTCGCCGGAGTACTGCAGGCCGCCGTCGCCGATGACCGGGACGCCGGCCGCCTTGGCGGCGAGGGCGGCCTCGTAGATGGCGGTGACCTGCGGGACGCCGACGCCGGCGACCACGCGGGTGGTGCAGATGGAGCCGGGGCCGACGCCGACCTTGATGCCGTCGGCACCGGCGTCGACGAGCGCCTGGGCGCCGTCGCGGGTGGCGACGTTGCCGCCGATGACGTCCACCGAGGAGTTCGACTTGATCTTGGCGATCATGTCGCCGACCAGCCGGGAGTGGCCGTGCGCGGTGTCGACGACGATGAAGTCGACACCGGCCTCGATGAGGGCCTGGGCTCGCTCGAAGGAGTCGCCGGCGACGCCGACGGCCGCGCCGACGAGCAGGCGGCCTTCCTTGTCCTTGGCGGCGTTCGGGTACTTCTCGGCCTTGACGAAGTCCTTGACCGTGATGAGGCCCTTGAGGACGCCCGCCTCGTCGACCAGCGGAAGCTTCTCGATCTTGTGGCGGCGCAGCAGGCCCATGGCATCCACGCCGGAGATGCCGACGTGACCGGTGACGAGCGGCATGGGGGTCATGACCTCGCGCACCTGGCGGCTGCGGTCCGACTCGAAGGCCATGTCGCGGTTGGTGACGATGCCGAGGAGCTTGCCCGCCGGGTCGGTCACCGGGACGCCGCTGATGCGGAACTTGGCGCAGATCGCGTCGGCCTCGGCGAGCGTGGCGTCCGGGTGGACGGTGATCGGGTCGGTCACCATGCCGGACTCGGAGCGCTTCACCAGGTCGGCCTGGTTCGCCTGATCGGCGATGGAGAGGTTGCGGTGCAGAACACCGACACCGCCCTGTCGGGCCATGGCGATCGCCATGCGCGACTCGGTGACCTTGTCCATCGCGGCGGAGAGCAGCGGGATGTTCACCCGCACGTTCTTCGAGATGTACGAGGCGGTGTCGATCTGGTCGGGCGCCATGTCGGACGCGCCGGGCAGCAGCAGCACGTCGTCGTAGGTCAGCCCGAGTGTCGCGAATTTTCCGGGCACTCCGTCGACGTTGGCAGTCATGACACCTTCCCAAATGGCCTTGATCGGTGCGGGATGTCCATGCTAACGGGCCGGAGCGGTGTCTCATTCCACGATCAAGATCAGCGGGAAGCTTTGGACCTTCGTACGTGTACGAAAGGGACGGCGGGGCCCGGCGGGGCTCACTGCTCGGCCAGGGCCCGCAGTCGGCTGAGGGCCCGGTGCTGGGCGACCCGGACGGCGCCCGGGGACATCCCGAGCATCTGACCGGTCTCCTCGGCGGTGAGGCCGACGGCGACCCGGAGGACGAGCAGCTCGCGCTGGTTCTCCGGGAGGTTGGCGAGGAGCTTCTTGGCCCATTCGGCGTCGTCGCTGAGGAGGGCGCGCTCCTCGGGCCCGAGGGAGTCGTCGGGCCGCTCGGGCATCTCGTCGGAGGGCACGGCGGTGGAGCCGGGGTGGCGCATGGCGGCCCGCTGGAGGTCGGCGACCTTGTGTCCGGCGATGGCGAAGACGAACGCCTCGAAGGGGCGGCCGGTGTCCTTGTAGCGCGGGAGGGCCATCAGGACGGCGACGCAGACCTCCTGGGCGAGGTCCTCGACGAAGTGGCGGGCGTCACCGGGCAGCCGGCTGAGCCGGGTGCGGCAGTAGCGCAGCGCGAGGGGGTGGACGCGCGCCAGCAGGTCGTGGGTGGCCTGCGCGTCCCCTTCGACGGCACGGTGGACGAGCGCACCGATCTCCCCCTGCCCGGCGGGCATGGGTGAACCCATGTTCTCGTCGTCGCGCATCGCTCCATGGTGCCCTGACGCGCGCTTGTCGGTGCCACCGCGTCCGTAGTTGTGCACCGAAGCGTTATGAGCAGGTGCGCCGGGATTCATCTCTGGCGCCCTCCCCTTCCGCTCGATCGACTCGTCCCCGAGGAACTCCACCCCTCAAGGATGCGTCATCGGGCGGGGAAGTGACACAGGCCCGCCCCGTCCGCCCCTCGGCGGACGGGGATGCGGACGGGGAGACGGCCGGTGGCCTGCGATTCAGCGGACCAGGCCCCAGCGGAAACCGAGCGCGACGGCGTGCGCCCGGTCCGAGGCTCCGAGCTTCTTGAAGAGGCGCCGGGCGTGGGTCTTGACCGTGTCCTCGGAGAGGAAGAGCTCGCGCCCGATCTCCGCGTTGGACCGGCCGTGGCTCATGCCTTCGAGGACCTGGATCTCGCGGGCGGTCAGGGTGGGCGCGGCGCCCATCTCGGCCGAGCGGAGCCGGCGGGGGGCGAGCCGCCAGGTCGGGTCGGCGAGCGCCTGGGTGACGGTCGCCCGCAGTTCGGCGCGCGAGGCGTCCTTGTGCAGGTAGCCGCGGGCACCGGCGGCGACCGCGAGCGCGACCCCGTCGAGGTCCTCGGCGACCGTCAGCATGATGATCCGGGCGCCGGGATCGGCGGAGAGCAGCCTGCGGACGGTTTCCACACCACCGAGACCGGGCATGCGCACATCCATCAGGATGAGGTCCGAGCGGTCCGCGCCCCAGCGGCGGAGGACTTCCTCGCCGTTGGCCGCGGTGGTCACGCGCTCTACGCCGGGCACGGTCGCGACCGCGCGGCGCAGCGCCTCTCGGGCGAGTGGGGAGTCGTCGCAGACGAGGACGGACGTCATGACTGACCTCCGCGGCTCTCGCAGCTGTTGCGCGTCACCTTGAGCCTCCAGGGCTGGTACGTATCGTCACCTGTGCGGTTGACGCTCCCGGACACCTGCCCGATCGCTTCTTCATTCAACCGCCTCCGCACTCTCAACGACGGTCACTCGAAAGAGTTACGGGTCGGACGCGGACTTCGGCACTCCACGTGAGGGTCCGGGCACGGAGGAGAGCGACGAGGGTCATACGTCCGCTCTCAGAACCTATGCCCCATTTAGATGGCTTCCTTCCCTTTTCGCGGTGTCTGTGGCTAGATTCGCAATGAGTCATATTTACATCTACTTCGACAGTAGCTGTGGATATCCCCACCTCCCGGGGGCAGGAGCCCCGGACAGACAGCCACCTTCCGCCCACCCACCAACCCGTTTCGACACGGTTTCAAGGGGACTAGCGCAATGGCAGATTTCTCCCGCCTTCCCGGACCCAACGCCGATCTGTGGGACTGGCAGCTGCTCGCGGCCTGCCGCGGGGTCGACAGCTCCCTGTTCTTCCACCCCGAGGGAGAGCGCGGCGCGGCACGGAGTGCGCGTGAGAACTCGGCGAAAGAGGTCTGCATGCGGTGCCCCGTCCGCGCGGAGTGCGCGGCACACGCACTCGCCGTACGGGAGCCGTACGGCGTCTGGGGCGGCCTCACCGAGGACGAACGCGAAGAACTCATGGGACGCGCGCGCAACCGCCTGATCACCGCGGCCCCGGCGACAGCCGGACGGCCGGTTGCGGGGCGCGCCTGAAGGAACGTTTCCCCTGCGTCCCTCGCGGCCGCACGCGCGCGTGGCGCGCACCGCGCCCTACGCGCGCGTGGCGGCCCGGGACAGCTCGTCGAGGGTGGCCGCGACCGTCGGGACCTGCGCCAGGTCCGGCAGGGTGAGGGCCACGATCTCCCGCTCCACGGCGGGCTCCACCGTCACCGTCCGCGCCCCCTTGGGCCGTACGGACTCGATGGCCAGCTCCGGCAGGACGGCCACGCCCAGGCCCGCGCCGACCAGGCCCACCACCGCCGGGTAGTCGTCGGTGGCGAAGTCGATGCGCGGGACGAAGCCCGCCTCCTCGCAGACGTCGACGAGTTGGCGGCGGCAGCGCGGACAGCCCGCGATCCAGGACTCCCCGGCCAGTTCGGCGATCTCGACCGAGCCCGCGTCGGCGAGCCGGTGCCCCTCCGGGACCAGGCCGACCAGCCGGTCGGCGAGGAGCGGGCGGACGACCAGGTCGTCCCATTCGGCGGCGGTGTGGCCCGCCCCGTACCGGAAGGCGAGGGCCACGTCGCAGTCGCCGTCGCGGAGCATCTCCACCGAGCGCGGCGGTTCGGCCTCGACCAGGGAGACGCGGGTGCCGGGGTGGGCGGCGCGCAGGGCGGCGAGGGCGGTGGGGACGAGGGTGGAGCTGCCGCTGGGGAAGGAGACCAGGCGGACCCGGCCGGCCCGGAGCCCGGCGATGGCGGCGACCTCCTCCTCGGCGGCGGTGAGCCCGGCGAGGATGCCCGCGGCGTGCCGGACGAGGACCTCGCCGGCCTGGGTGAGGCGCGTCTCGCGGCCGGTGCGGACCAGCAGCGGGGTGCCGGCGGAGGCCTCCAGGGCCTTCATCTGCTGGCTCACGGCGGGCTGGGTGCAGCCGAGTTCGCGCGCGGCGGCGGAGAAGGAGCCGGTGGCGGCGACGGCGCGCAGGACGCGGAGGTGGCGTGCCTCGATCATGAGGCGAGCATAAGCGACTCTTGGAGCCGACCGCGAATCTTCGAACAATTCTTTGAGGTGAAGGGGTGGTGGGCGTCCTACGCTGCCCCCATGACCTTGCTGAGTGTGAACGTGGGCCGGGCGAAGCGCGTCGACTACACCGACGCGGCCTCGGGGATGACGGGCATCGACAAGCGGCCCGTCGACGGACCGGTCCGGATCGAGACCCCCGGGCCGAACGGGGTGGGGGCCAGCGGCGTCGCCGGGGACACCGTGTGCGACCTGCGTTTCCACGGCGGCGCCGACCGGGCGGTGTACGCCTTCGCCCGGGAGGACCTGGACCGCTGGGAGCGCGAGCTGGGCGGGCCGCTGCCGAACGGCGCGTTCGGCGAGAACCTGACGACGAGCGGTCTGGACGTGAACGGGGCGCTGATCGGCGAGCGCTGGCGGATCGGCGGCACGGTGGTGCTCGAAGTGACCGGCGGCCGGATCCCGTGCCGCACCTTCCAGGGCCATCTGGCCGAGCGGGGCGTCGACGCCCAGGGCTGGGTGCGGCGGTTCACGCGGGCGCAGGCCGGTCCGGGCGCGCTGCTGCGGGTGATCGAACCGGGCGAGGTGCGGGCGGGCGATCCGGTGGAGGTGCTGAGCCGGCCCGACCACGACGTCACGGTGGCCCTCCTGCACCGGGCCGCGACCACCGAGCGGGAGCTGCTGCCGCGGACGCTGGTGGCCGCCGCGTGGATGGAGTCCGGGCTGCTGGCGCTGGCCCGGCGGCACGCCGAGAAGCACACCGGGGAGGACGCCGGTGAACGCGGCGGGGAGGGTCGGGAGACGTCCTCGGGGGACTGACCTGGCGGCGGCGGGCGGGCACTACGGTTCCGGTATGACCACTGCACTGATCACGGGAGCCACCGCCGGCATCGGGGCCGCCTTCGCCCGCCGGCTGGCCGCCGACGGCCACGACGTCGTCCTCGTGGCCCGGGACCTGAAGCGCCTGCGGGAGCAGGCCACCGAGCTGCACGACCGGCACGGGGTGGAGGCCGAGGTGCTCGCCGCGGACCTCTCCGGGGAGGAGGGGATCGCGGCCGTCGAGGCGCGGCTCTCCGACCCGCGCCGGCCGGTGGACCTGCTGGTGAACAACGCGGGCTTCGGCAACCGGGGGCGGTTCCTGGAGGTCTCGATGGCCGACGAGCTGAAGATGCTGACGGTGCACTGCGAGGCGGTGCTCCGGCTGACCTCGGCGGCGTCGGCCGCGATGCGGGAGCGCGGCCGGGGCGGGGTGGTCAACGTGGCCTCGGTGGCGGCCTTCCTGCCGCGCGGCACGTACGGCGCCTCCAAGGCGTGGGTCGTGCAGTTCACCCAGGGCGCGGCCCGGGACCTGGCGGGGAGCGGGGTGCGGCTGATGGCCCTGTGCCCCGGTTTCGTACGGACCGAGTTCCACGAGCGGGCCGGGATGGGCACGGACAACATCCCGGGGTGGATGTGGCTGGACGCGGACAAGCTGGTGGCGGCGGCGCTGGCGGACCTGGCGCGGGGCCGCACCCTGTCGATCCCCGATCCCCGCTACAAGGCGCTGATGGGCGTGGTGAAGCTGGCGCCGCGCGGCCTGCTGGGCGGGGTCTCCTCGAAGGCGGGCCGCAAGTACGGCCCCGAGTAGGCCCCGGGGCCCCGGGCGGTGGTGGTCACGGCGGGGTCGGGCCGGGGTGCGGCAGGGCGAGGTGCGCGCGGGTGCCGTCCCACCAGGTGACGTGCAGTTCGGGCCCCTCGGTGATCCGCACCCGGGCGAGGCCGGCGGCGGGGGCCGGGTCGGGTTCGCCGGTGAGGGAGGCGAGGGCGACGAAGAGGGCGGCGGGCCCGGTGGTCGCGCCGTGGACGGCGGGGGTGCGGGTGGGGCCCGGCCCCTGGAGGGTGGCGCCGGTCGGCAGGCCGGCGGCCCCGGAGCCGTAGCCGTGGACGGGGTGGAGCTGGGAGGCGGGGCCGCCGGGTCCGGTGGTCCAGCCGGTCTGCCGTACGGGGGTTCCCTCCGGGGCGCCGAGGACGAGGTGGGCGCGGAGTTCGGCGCGGCCGTGGACGAGGACGGCGGAGACGACGCGGACCCCGGGCAGCGGGGTGTGCGCGGAGAGGGCCCGGTCGGGGCCGGTGGCGAGGGGTTCGGCGGGGCCCCGGTGGGTGGCGGTGCCGTCGGGCCGGAGCAGCGCGAAGTGGTTGTCGGCGGGGTCGGGGGCGGCGGTGGGGCCGGTCCGGGTGGCGTAGGCGAAGCGGGCGTAGCCGGGGTCGTCGCCGCCGGGGCCGCCGCTCTCCACGTGGTTGCTGCCGTGGTTGTGGAGGCGGACGAGTCCGTCGGCGGCGGTGGTCTGGACGAGGAGGCCGGTGGGGCCGAGGGGGCGGGTGGTGTCGGCGCGCTCGGCGGGGAGGGGTTCCTCGGGGTCGGTCCAGGCGGGGTGGCCGGGCGGGAGGAGCAGGCCGAGGAAGCCCTTGGCGGCCCAGTAGGGGGAGCCGGGGCCCGAGTAGGGCTGGACGAGCGGCGGGTGGGGGCCGTACCAGCCGAGGGTGAGCAGGCCGCGGTCGTCGGTGGCGCCCCGGTCGAGGAAGTGGCGCAGGGTGCCGGAGGCGAGGCGGCGGGTGGCGCCGGGGCTGAGCGGGGTGTGGCCGGTGAGGGCGCCGAGCCAGGGGGCGGCGGCCGCGGCGAAGCGGTAGATCAGGGAGCGTCCGTACGGGACGGGGGCGCCGTTCGCGTCGAAGAGGTGGACGTGGTCGGCGAGGTGGGCGCGGAGCCGGGGGCCGTAGCGGTCGAGGAGGGCGCGGTCGCCGGCCAGGTGGGCGTGGAGGACCGGGTAGAAGTGCAGGGCCCAGGCGTTGTAGTGGTCGAAGGCGCGGTTGGCGCCGTCGCTGTACCAGCCGTCGCCGAGCCACCAGTCCTCGATCCGGGCGAGGGAGCGGTCGACGGTGGCGGCGGCGCGGTCGGTGCCGGGTCCCGCGTCCTGGAGGAAGCCGGCGACGGTGAGGCCGAAGAGCCACCAGTTGTTGTCGACGGGGGACGGGTCGAGGGCGGGCCGGAGCCAGGCGGTGACCCGTTCGCGGACGGGGGCGTCGAGGCGGTCCCAGAGCCAGGGGCGGGTGAGGCGCAGGGCGAGGGCGACGGAGGCGGACTCGACGACGGCCTGGCGGGTGGTGGGGAGCGCGGGCCAGGAGTCGGGGCCGTCCCCGCCGGGGCGGGCGGTGCCTGCGGCGAGCCCCCGGGCGTAGCGGTCGAGGTGGCCGTGGGGGTCGTGGCCGCCGGCCCCGGCGACGCGGAGGGCGGCGAGCAGGAAGGTGCGGGCGAAGCCTTCGAGGCCGTCGGAGCGGGGGCCGGACCAGCTGGGGCGGGGACCGGGGAGGCCGATCAGGGCGCCGCCGGGGGAGGCGTACGGGCGGACGGCGAGGAGCAGCCGGTCGGCGGCGTGCTCCCAGTGGTCCCGGGTCCAGCCGGTGTGCGCACTGCGCTGACGGTTCTCGGGCGGCATGTGCATGATGCTTCCTGGATTCCCGGGAGGACGTCGGTGGGGCCCGGCGGCCCGCCGGGCGTCGGTGTCGTCCAGATCCTCGGCAGGCTCCGATCGAACGTCAAGAGTTCGGGATCGAATGATCGAAACTCCCGCCGTTCGATCATCTTCCTCTAAGGTCGGGACCCACCATCACCACCACCACACCGCGAGGGGGAACCGCACATGCGCGAGAGTGCCGCCGCACGACACGCCCGCCTGCTCGACCTGGTGCGCGAGCACGGCACGGTCCGCGTCGCCGAGCTGGCCGGGCTCCTGGGGGTCTCCCCGGTCACCGCCCGTCGCGACGCGGAGGCGCTGGCCGCGCGGGGGCTGCTCGACCGGGTGCACGGCCGGGTCTCCTGGCCCCGCCCCGCCCCGCGCCCCGGCGCCGGGAGCGGCGAGGGCCTGGTCCTCGGCCTGCTCGCGCCCTCCGCCACGTACTACTTCGCCGAGGTCATCCGGGGCGCGCACGAGGCGGCGGCGCGGGCCGGCGCCCGGCTGGTGCTGCGGATCTCCGACTACCGGCCGGAGGAGGACCGGGCCCGCACCGAGGGGCTGCTCGCGGCCGGCGCCGAGGGGGTGCTCGTCGCCCCCGGCTGGCGCGGGCCCGAGGACCGGCTCGCGTACGGGGACTGGCTGGCGGAGCTGCCGGTGCCGGCGGTCCTGCTGGAGCGGCGCGCCGCGCCCGGCAGCCCGCTCGACGGCCTCGACCGGGTCTCCTCCGACCACGGCCACGGCGTGCTGCTCGCCCTGCGCCACCTGCTCGGACTCGGCCACGCGACACCGCTCCTGGTGGCCCGCCGGGACTCGCCGACGGCGCTCGCGGTGCGCGCCGGGTACGCGGAGGCACTGGCCGCGCTGGGGCTCGCGGAGCCCCGGCCGGTGATCGACTCGGTGCCCGCCGAGGCGGACCCGGAGGGCTTCGAGCGGGCGGTGCGGGCGCTGCACGAGGCGGTCCGCTCCGGCCTGGCGAGCGCGGCGCTGGTCCACAACGACGTGGACGCCATCGAGATCGTGCAGCGGCTGGCCCCGCTCGGCGTGCGGGTCCCGCAGGACCTCGCCCTGGTGGCGTACGACGACGAGGTGGCGGCCCTGGCCGACATCCCGCTGACGGCGGTCGCCCCGCCGAAGCGGCAGGTGGGGCGGCACGCGGCGGAGCTGCTGCTGGAGCGGCTGACGGGCGGCGCGGACGAGGAGGAGGCGCGGCGCCACCTGAGCCTGCTGCCCGCCCTGCGCGTCCGCGCCTCCTGCGGGGCGTCGGGGGGCTGAGCGCCCGGGAACGCGGGCGTCCGGGAACTGGGCGCCCGGGAGCGTGGGCGCCCGGGAGCTGGGCGCCCGGGAGCGTGGGCGCCCGGGAGCTGAGCGCTCGGGAGCGTGGGCGTCCGGGGGCTGAGCGCCCCGGGTGGGGTACGGGCCCGGCGCCGGGACCCGTACCCCACCCTCCTCTCCTGATCGAATCGCGCTCGTTTCGATCATTCAATCTTTCGCTCTTGACTTCGCTCATGAACGGTCCCAGGATCACGGCCAACCCCTCCACGCCGCCGATCAGGAGCCGCGCCGTGAGCCTCAGCAGAACCACCCGCGTCATAGCCTGCCTCGCCACCGTCACCGCCCTCACCTCCCTCACGGCCTGCGGCGGGGGCGGTGACGACGCCGCCGGGAAGCCGGACGGGCCCGTCACCCTCACCTTCTGGGGCTGGGCCAAGGGCACCAAGGACGTCGTCGACGCCTTCAACGCCTCCCACACCGGCATCAAGGTGAAGTTCGAGGAGATCCCCTCCGGCACCGCCGGCGGCTACGCCAAGATCTCCAACGCCGTGAAGGCGGGCAACGCCCCCGACCTCGTCTCCATCGAGTACCCCTCGCTCCCCGAGTTCGTCTCCTCCGGCGCCCTCCAGGACATCGGCGACGCCTTCACCGAGGCCGACCGCGCCAAGTTCCTCCCCCAGGCCATCGACCTCACCACCCTCGGCGGCAAGAACTGGGCCGTCCCCTTCGACGCCGCCCCGCAGGCGTTCTTCTACCGCAAGGACCTCTTCGAGAAGTACAAGGTCACCGTCCCCACCACCTGGGACGAGTTCCGCACCGCCGCCGAGCAGGTCAGGAAGGCCGACGCCAAGGCCCGGATCGCCACCTTCTTCCCCGACGACCCGACCACCTTCGAGGCCATGGCCTGGCAGGCCGGCGCCCAGTGGTTCAAGGCCGGCGAGGACAGCTGGAAGATCGACACCGCCGACGCCGCCACCACCAGGGTCACCGCCTACTGGCAGGGCCTCCTCGACGACGGCCTCGTCCACAAGAACGCCTCCTTCAGCCCCGAGTGGACCGGCTCCCTCAAGAACGGCACCACCCTCGGCTACCTCGGCGCCTCCTGGGGCGCCGGCGTCCTCAAGGGCACCCTCCCCGAGCAGTCCGGCAAGTGGGCCGTCGCCCCCGTGCCCAGCTGGGACGGCAAGCCCGCCAGCGGCATGCTCGGCGGCTCCACCTTCGCCGTCACCAAGGACAGCCGGAACAAGGCCGCCGCCGTCGAGTTCGCCAAGTGGATGACCACCACCGAGGAGGGCGTCAAGGCCCGCATCGCCTCCGGCACCTCCAGCGCCTTCCCCGCCGCCACCGCGCTCCGCCCCACCGCCAAGAAGGCGTTCGACGCGAGCTTCTACGGCGGCCAGGACATCTACGCCCTCTTCGAGACCGCCGGCGCCTCCATCGGGAAGAACTGGTCCTGGGGCCCCACCACCGGCACCACCAACACCACCATCAAGGACCGCTTCGGCGCCGTCACCGCCGGCGGCCCCACCCTCGCCGACGCGGTGAAGGCCGGCCACGACGCCACCGTCGCCGAACTCACCAGGCGCGGCCTGAAGGTCGAGGGCTGATCCCGTGAAGGCCCGCACCCGAGCCGCGGCACTCCTGCTGACCCCGTTCTTCCTGCTCTTCACCGCGGTGCTGGTGGTGCCGATCGGATACGCGGTCTGGCTCAGCCTCTTCACCGAGAAGCAGTCGGGACTGGGCTTCGGCGGCGCCGAGACCGTCTTCGCCGGCCTCGGGAACTACACCGCGGCCCTGGGTGACCGGGCCTTCCGGGAGGGCTTCGGCGTCCTGCTCGGCTACTGCCTGCTCTACCTGCCGCTGCTGCTCGGCGGGGCCCTCGGCCTCGCCCTGCTCCTCGACACCGCCCTCGCCCGCGCCCGCCGCTTCTTCCAGCTCGCCCTCTTCCTGCCGCACGCCGTGCCCGGCATCATCGCCGCCCTGATCTGGGTCTACCTCTACACGCCCCAGCTCAGCCCGGTCGTCCAGGCCATGGAGGCGGGCGGGATCGGCTTCGACTTCTTCTCCCCCGGCGGCGCCCTGCCGTCCGTCGTCAACATCGCCCTGTGGGAGTGGCTCGGCTACAACCTGATCATCTTCTACGCCGCCCTCCAGGCCATCGACCGCTCCGTCCTGGAGGCCGCCACCGTCGACGGCGCCGGCGCCTGGCGCACCGCCTTCTCCGTCAAGATCCCGCTGCTGCGCGGCTCCCTGACGATGGTCGGCCTCTTCACCGTCATCGGCTCCCTCCAGCTCTTCACCGAGCCGCTGATCCTCAGCCGGGGCACCGGCTCCGCCGTCACCTCCACCTGGACGCCGAACATGTACGCGTACTCCGCCGCCTTCGACCGCAACGACTACGGCCTCGCCGCGGCGGCCTCGATCCTGCTCGCCCTGACGGCCGCCCTGCTCTCCTTCGCCGTCACCCGGCTCGCCGCCGGGAAGAAGGACCGGAAGGAGCGGACCGCATGAGCACCCCCCGCTCCCGCTGGCTGTCGAAGACCGCCGTCAACGGCGTCCTCGCCCTCGCCACCTGCTACATGCTCTTCCCACTGGTCTGGCTGGTCACCGCCGCCACCAAGGACGCCGGCGGCCTGCTCGCCGGGAACGCCTTCTCCTTCGAGGGCTTCGACCTCGGCGGCAACCTCACCCGGCTCGCCGAGTACAACGACGGCGTCTACTTCCGCTGGTACCTCAACAGCCTGCTCTACGCGGGCGTCGGCGCCGCCGCCTGCGCCCTCATCAGCGTCGCCGCCGGATACGCCTTCCACGTCTACCGCTTCCCCGGCAAGGAGAAGCTGTTCGGCCTGGTGCTGCTCGGCGTCCTCGTCCCCACCACCGCGCTCGCCCTGCCGATGTACCTGCTCGCCAGCGAGATCGGCCTGGTCAACACCTACGCCGCCGTCCTGCTCCCGGTCCTCGTCAACCCCTTCGGCGTCTACCTCTCCCGGGTGCTGTGCGCCGCCTACGTCCCCGACGAGGCCCTCGAAGCCGCCCGCATCGACGGCGCCGGCGAACTCCGCGTCTTCTGGTCCATCGGCCTGCGCACCGTCATGCCCGGCTTCGTGACCGTCTTCCTCTTCCAGTTCACCGCCGTCTGGAACAACTTCTTCCTCCCCCTGGTGATGCTCTCCGACCAGAAGCTCTTCCCGCTGAGCCTCGGCCTGTACGCGTGGAACAGCAACGCCCACGCCGAACCCGGCTTCTACCCCCTCGTCGTCACCGGCTCCCTGCTCGCCGTCGTCCCCCTCGTCCTCGCCTTCGTCTCGCTCCAGCGCCACTGGAAGGCCGGCCTGACCGCCGGCAGCGTCAAGTGAGGAGCACAGGTCCCACCATGCACCCCGCCACCGACAGCCGCCCCGCCCTCCTGCTCGCGATGGGCCCCGGCATCGCCGACCGGCTCCTCACCGACGCCCACCGGGCCCGGCTCGCCGTCCTCACCCGCACCGACCCGCGCTTCGTCGTCCACGACCTGGCCGACCCGTCGCCGCGCGCCGCCGCCGCCCTCGCCGAGGCCGAACTCCTCCTCACCTGCTGGGGCGCCACCCCGCTCACCCCCGAGGTGCTGGCCCGCGCCCCCCGCCTCAAGGCCGTGGTGCACGCCGCCGGTTCGGTCAAGCACCACATCACCGACGCCTGCTGGAAGCGCGGCCTCAAGGTCACCTCGGCCGCCGCCGCCAACGCGCTGCCGGTCGCCGAGTACACCCTCGCCGCCATCCTCTTCGCCGGGAAGCGGGTGCTGCGCTCCGCGCAGCGGTACGCCGAACTCCGCACCCCGCACGGCTGGCTGGAGGAGGCCGCCGGGTGGGGCAACCACCGGCGCACCATCGGCGTCGTCGGCGCCTCCCGCATCGGCCGCCGGGTCGTCGACCTGCTGCGCCCCTTCGACTTCGAGATCCTGCTGTACGACCCGTACGCGGAGGACCCGGGGCCCGGCGTGGAGCTCGTCGGCCTGGACGAACTGTGCGCCCGCAGCTCGATCGTCTCCGTGCACGCGCCCCAGCTGCCGTCCACGTACCGCATGATCGGCGCCCGGCAGCTCGCCGCCATGCCCGACGGCGCGACCCTCATCAACACCTCGCGCGGCTCGCTCATCGACGAACCCGCGCTCCTGGAACACCTGGTGACGGGTCGGCTGCACGCCGTCCTCGACGTCACCGACCCCGATCTGCCCGCCCCCGACTCGCCCCTCTACACGCTCCCCAACGTGCTCCTCACCCCGCACGTCGCCGGCTCCCTCGGCAACGAGCTGCACCGCATGGCCGACCAGGCCGTGGAGGAGATCGCCCGGTACGCGCGCGGCGACGCCTTCGCGGAGGAGGTCAGGGCCGCCGACCTGTCCCGCTCGGCCTGAACGGGCCCGGAAACGGGCGAGGCCCGGTGCTCCCGCGACGGGAGCACCGGGCCTCGTGACGTGGAGACGTCAGTGGGAGTGACCGTGGCCGTGACCGTGGTCCGCCGGCTCCTCCTCCTTCTTCTCCACCACGAGGGTCTCGGTGGTGAGGAGCAGGGAGGCGATGGAGGCGGCGTTCTCCAGGGCGGAGCGGGTGACCTTCACCGGGTCGATGACGCCGGCCTTGACCAGGTCGCCGTACTCGCCGGTGGCGGCGTTGAAGCCCTGGCCCTTGTCGAGGTCGGCGACCTTGGAGGTGATGACGTAGCCCTCCAGGCCGGCGTTCTCGGCGATCCAGCGCAGCGGCTCGACGGCGGCGCGGCGGACGACCGCGACGCCGGTGGCCTCGTCGCCGGTCTTGTCGAGGTTGCCCTCCAGGACCTTGACGGCGTGGACGAGCGCGGAGCCGCCACCGGAGACGATGCCCTCCTCGACCGCGGCGCGGGTCGCGGAGATGGCGTCCTCCAGACGGTGCTTCTTCTCCTTGAGCTCGACCTCGGTGGCGGCGCCGACCTTGATCACGCACACGCCGCCGGCCAGCTTCGCGAGGCGCTCCTGGAGCTTCTCGCGGTCCCAGTCGGAGTCCGTGGTCTCGATCTCGGCCTTGATCTGCGCGACGCGGCCCGCGACGTCCCCGGAGTTGCCGCCACCGTCGACGATGGTGGTGTCGTCCTTGCTGACGGTCACGCGGCGGGCGGTGCCCAGCACGTCCAGACCGGCCTGGTCGAGCTTGAGGCCGACCTCCTCGGCGATGACGGTGGCACCGGTGAGGGTGGCCATGTCGCCGAGCATCGCCTTGCGGCGGTCGCCGAAGCCGGGGGCCTTGACGGCCACCGCGTTGAAGGTGCCGCGGATCTTGTTGACGACGAGGGTGGAGAGCGCCTCGCCCTCGACGTCCTCGGCGATGATCAGCAGCGGCTTGGAGCCACCGGACTGGATGACCTTCTCCAGGAGGGGCAGCAGGTCCTGGATCGAGGAGATCTTGCCCTGGTGGATCAGGATGTACGGGTCGTCGAGGACGGCCTCCATGCGCTCCTGGTCGGTCACCATGTACGGGGACAGGTAGCCCTTGTCGAAGGCCATGCCCTCGGTGAAGTCGAGCTCCAGGCCGAAGGTGTTGGACTCCTCGACGGTGATGACGCCGTCCTTGCCGACCTTGTCCATCGCCTCGGCGATGAGCTCGCCGACCTGCTGGTCCTGCGCGGAGAGCGCGGCGACGGCGGCGATGTCGGACTTGTCCTCGATCGGGCGCGCGGTGGCGAGGAGCTCCTCGGAGACGGCCTTGACCGCGGCGTCGATGCCCTTCTTCAGGGAGGACGGCGAGGCGCCGGCGGCGACGTTGCGCAGGCCCTCGCGGACGAGCGCCTGGGCGAGCACGGTGGCGGTGGTGGTGCCGTCACCCGCGATGTCGTTGGTCTTGGTCGCCACCTCCTTCACGAGCTGGGCGCCGAGGTTCTCGTACGGGTCCTCGATCTCGACCTCGCGGGCGATCGTGACACCGTCGTTGGTGATGGTGGGGGCGCCGAACTTCTTGTCGATGACGACGTTGCGGCCCTTGGGGCCGATCGTCACCTTCACCGTGTCGGCCAGCTTGTTGACGCCGCGCTCAAGGGCGCGACGGGCGTCCTCGTCGAACTTCAGGATCTTCGCCATGGGAGCGGTTCAGCCCTCTCGGAAATCGTCGTGTAAAGAGAACTGCGCCCCTGGACGCCCGCGGTGGAGAACCAGTGGGGTCAGGGGCGCAGTTCAAAGCATCTGTGCAGAAGCCTCGGGTGAAGCGGTACGGCTTACTTCTCGATGATCGCGAGCACGTCGCGGGCCGAGAGGACGAGGTACTCGTCGCCGTTGTACTTCACCTCGGTGCCGCCGTACTTGCTGTAGAGCACGACGTCGCCGACCTGCACGTCGAGCGGAAGGCGCTCGCCGTTCTCGAAACGGCCCGGGCCCACGGCGAGGACGACGCCCTCCTGGGGCTTCTCCTTCGCGGTGTCCGGGATGACCAGGCCGGAGGCCGTGGTCTGCTCGGCGTCGAGCGGCTGGACCACGATGCGGTCCTCAAGCGGCTTGATGGCAACCTTGGAGCTGGCGGTCGTCACGATCCGACCTCCCCCTTCGGAGATCTCGCGGGGTTAACTGTCTGAGGTGGCGACCAGGTCGATCCGTCGTCGCGGGTGCCGGACCTGCCTGTCGCTGTGTTGGCACTCTCCGGTGGGGAGTGCCAGGGCCGAGACTATGACCGGGATTAGCACTCGGTCAAGCGGAGTGCCAATTCCTCACTCCGTGGCGGCTCCGGAAGCGTGCCGGAGCGCCGCTCCGGCCACGATCCTGGGAACGTCCGCACGGAGCCCCGTGTTCCGTGCGAGACCTCCGGGACGGCGTGTCCGCCGTCTCAGCCCCGGCCGCCCTCCGCGCGGACGGGGGCGTCGGGCGGGGGCTGGTGGCCGATCCGGTGGACGGCCTTGCCGCCGAGGCGCGCGAGCGGGTCGACGGCGGGGGCGCAGCCGGTGAGGCCGAGGAGGACGGCGGCGACCACGAGGGGCCGCAGCCGGCTCATACGTAGTCCTCCAGGCGGCCGACGGCGTACCCCTTGGACGTGATGACGTCCATGACCCGGCGGATCATGTCGGGCATGGTGCCCTTCCACTCCTCCTTGCCGCGGAAGTGGGTGAGGACGATGTCGCCGGGGTGCAGGTCCTGGTCCCACTCGCGCCACTCCATGTGGTCGGGGAACGCCTCGGCGGCCCAGAGCGGGACGGCCTTGACGCCGCAGGACTTGGCGACGCGCAGGGTGTCCTCGTTGTAGTTGCCGTACGGCGGCCGGAAGAGCTCGGGCCGCTTGCCGTACCGCTTCTCGATGATCTTCTGCATGCCGCAGATCTCCCGCTCCTGCTGCGCGTAGGAGAGGCCGGGCAGGTACTTGTGGTTGAGCGTGTGGTTGTTGAGGGTGACCCCGGCGGGCTGCGACTTCCGCATCTTCTCGAAGTAGCCGTAGTCGTCGCTGACCACGTAGTCGCTGAGGAAGGCGCTGTACGGGATCTTCAGCTCGGCCATCATGCGGATCAGCTCGGGGTCCTTGTCCGAGCCGTCGTCGATGGTGAGGAAGACGACCTTCTCCTTGGTGGGGACGGTGGTGAAGACGGGCGGCAGGCCGGTGCCGGCGGTCTCGAAGCCCTTCCGGGTGGTGATCACCGGCTTCGTCCTCGGCGGGGCGGGGGCTTCGAGGGGGACCCGCTTGAGCCCCCACTTCCGGGCGGCGGCGGCCCGGACGGCCCGCTGCTTCTCCACCGCGGCCCGCTGCTCGGCGCGGAGCTGGGCGGCGGTCTTCGCGGGCGCCTGCTGTCCGGCGGCGGGGCCGGGGGCGCCCTCGACGGCCCGTCCGGCACCGTCGGAGGAGGCGCCGCAGGCGGCGGTGGAGGTGAGTGCGGCGACGAGGAGCGCCGCTCCCAGGATGCGGCGCGAGCCACCCTTTGCCATAGTTTCTTCCTTTTGTCGTACGACCGGTATGGCGCCGCATCCTGTCAGCGCGACCCGCTCCCCGGGCCGCGACACCGCCGTACCGGCCCCACGGTCCCCCGCCCGGCCCACAGGGAGAATGGAACGGTGACCGACCTCGCCGCCTTCGCCTCCCTGCTCTCCCCCGAGGGGCAGACGCTCCTCGCCGTCCTGCGCGACCACGACCCCGCCCAGGAGCTGGCGGTCGCCTCCCGGCTGCGCCGCGACCACCCCGCCGAGCTGGTCTCGGCGGCCCTCGGGCAGGCCCGGCTGCGGCAGCGCGCGGTGGCCAAGTTCGGCCCCGAGGACGCGTACCGGATGTACTTCACGCCGAACGGCGTCGAGCAGTCGACCCGGGCCGCGGTCGGCGCGTACCGCGCGGCCCGGCTCAGGGAGCTGGGCGTGGGCTCCGTCGCCGACCTCTGCTCCGGCATCGGCGGCGACGCGCTCGCGCTGGCCCGCGCCGGGATCTCCGTCCTCGCCGTGGACCACGACCCGCTGACCGCCGCCGTCGCCCGCGCCAACGCCGAGGCGCTGGGCCTGGCGGAGCTGATCGAGGTCCGCCGCGCCGACGTCACCGAGATCGACACCAGCCCGTACGACGCGGTCTTCGTGGACCCGGCGCGGCGGGGCGGCCGGGGCCGGATCTTCGATCCGGAGGCGTACTCGCCGCCGCTGTCCTGGGCCGTCGAGGCGGCCCGGAAGGCGCCGCGCGCGGCCCTCAAGATCGCGCCGGGCATCCCGCACGAGACGGTGCCGCCGGAGGCCGAGGCGGAGTGGATCTCGGACGGCGGGGACGTGAAGGAGGCGGTGCTCTGGTTCGGCACCGAGCCGGGGGCGCGGCGGGCGACCCTGCTGCCCGGCGGGGCGAGCCTGACCGGCCGGGGGCTGCCCGACCCGCCGGTCCGCCCGGTGGGCCGCTGGCTGTACGAGCCGGACGGCGCCGTCATCCGCGCCCATCTGGTCGCGGAGGTCGCCGAGCGGGTCGGCGGCGGGCTGATCGACGAGACGATCGCGTACGTCACCGCCGACGCGCTGGTGCCCGTGCCGTACGCCTCCGCCTACGAGATCACCGATGTGCTGCCCTTCAACCTCAAGCGGCTCAAGGCCCTGCTGCGGGAGCGGGAGGTCGGCACGCTGACCGTGAAGAAGCGCGGCTCGGCGGTCGAGCCGGAGGAGATCCGGCGCCGGGTCAAGCCGAAGGGACCGAACGCGGCGACGGTCCTCCTGACCCGCGCCGCGGGCGCCCCGACGATGCTGATCGGACGCCCGGCCTAGGCCGTGTCCGGCGGATCTTCGTGGATCAGCCCGCGGCGTCTGGTGCGTTCTCTCGGCGTGCGCCCGGGTCGCCCTCGTACTGGACGTACTCGGGCGATCCGGGCGTGCGGCGAGAGGACGTGCCAGGCGTCGCGGGCCCGCGAAGATCCGCCGGACAGGGCCTAGGCGCGGTCCGGCGGGTCTTCGGGGGAGGCGTCGCGGGCCGTGTCCGCGCGGGCGCGCAGGAGGGCGCGTTCGCTCTCGTTGCGGGTGAGGGCGGCGGCGCGGGCGAACTCCGCGCGGGCCTCCTCGGCGCGGCCGAGGCGGGCCAGGAGGTCGCCGCGGACGGACGGCAGCAGGTGGTAGCGGGCCAGGGCGGGCGCGGCGGCGAGGGCGTCGACGAGGGCGAGGGCGGCGGCCGGGCCCTCGGTCATCGACACGGCGACCGCCCGGTTCAGCTCGACCACCGGCGAGGGCGCCAGCTCGCCCAGGCGGGCGTAGAGTCCGGCGATCACCGCCCAGTCGGTCTCCGCGGAGGAGGCGGCCCGCGCGTGGCAGGCGGCGATGGCGGCCTGGAGGGCGTAGGGGCCGGGGGCGCGGTCCGCCCCGGTCTCCGCCCCGGTCTCCGGCCGGGGGGACTCCCAGGCGCGGGCGAGGGCCGCGTAGCCGCGCCGGATCAGCAGCCGGTTCCAGCGGGCCCGGTTCTGGTCGGCGAGGAGCACCGGCCGGCCGTCGGGGCCGGTGCGGGCGGGGATGCGGGACGCCTGGAGTTCGAGCAGGGCGGCGAGCCCGTGGACCTCGCTCTCGGCGGGCATGAGGGCGGCCAGGCCCCGGGCCAGCCGGAGCGCGTCCTCGCAGAGCCCGGGGCGCAGCAGGTCGTCGCCGGCGGTGGCCGCGTACCCCTCGTTGAAGATCAGGTAGACGACCTCCAGGACGGAGTCGAGCCGGGCCGCCCGGTCCGGCCCGTACGGCACCTCGAAGGCGACGTCCGCCCTGGCGAGGCTCCGTTTGGCGCGGGTGACGCGGGCCGCGACGGTCGCCTCGGGGACGAGGAAGGCGCGGGCGATCTCGTCGGTGCGCAGCCCGCCGACGAGCCGCAGGGTGAGGGCGGCGCGGGCGTCGGCGGAGAGCACCGGGTGGCAGGTGGTGAAGACGAGCCGGAGGACGTCGTCGTCGATGTCGCCGGGGCCGGACGGCTCGGGGTCGTACGCCTCCCCGGGGAGGGCGCGGCCGACCTCGGCGAGTTTGCGCGCGTAGGTCTCGCGGCGGCGGACGAGGTCGACGGCCCGGTGCTTGGCGGTGGCCGTGAGCCAGGCGGCCGGGCGGTCCGGGACGCCCTCGCGCGGCCACCGCTCCAGGGCGGCGACGAGGGCGTCCTGCGCGAGTTCCTCGGCGATGCCGACGTCCCGCACGATCCGGGCCGCCGCGGCGACGATCCGCGCCGACTCCATCCGGAAGACCGTCTCCAGCGTGCTCTCCACCGTCATGCCCCCCAGGAGAGCACGGGCCGGGTCAGCCCTCGGGCATCTCCTCGACCTCGCGGACCTCCAGGGCGACCTTCCAGTGCGCCGGGTGGACGGCGAGGAACCGCTTGCCCCACTCGATCGCCTCGGCGCGGTCCTTGCACTGGAGCATCGCGTAGCCGCCGACGACCTCCTTGGTCTCGGTGAAGGGCCCGTCGGTGTACGACAGCCGGCCGTCGGCCCAGGTGATGCGGGTGGCCTCGGCGGTGGGGCGCAGGCCCGCCGTGTCGACCATGACGCCGGCCTTGGTGATCTCCTCGAAGAGGGCGCCCATGCGCTCCTCGAAGCCGGGGTCGGCGCTCTCCATGTCGATGGTGTTCTCCTCGATGCGGACGAGGGAGAGGAAACGGGGCACGGTGACTCCTCGGGTGCGGTGGCGGGGCCGTTCCCCGCCTTCCACTCCTACGTCGAACGGGCCGGGCCCGCATCGACACGCGCCCGGGATCTTTTCCGGGATCTTTTTCCGGACTACACGTAGTCCTCCAGCCGGGCGACGGTGAAGCCCTGTTCCTGGATCTTGCGGAGGAGGTTGGCGGTCATCTCGGTCATCGAGCGGCCCTTGAGCTCGGCGGGGCCGCGGAAGTGGGCGAGGACGATGTCGCCGGGGTGCAGCTTGCGGTCGCCGCGCTGGTACTGCATGTCCTTGATCTGCATGGATTCGCGCCACAGGACGAGCGCGTCGACGCCGCAGGTGGCGGCGGCGGCGCGGGTGGCCTCGTTCCAGTTGCCGTAGGGCGGGCGGAAGAGGCGGGGGGCGGTGCCGTAGCGCTTCGCCAGCTTCTCCTGCTGGCCGCAGATCTCGCGGCGCTGGGCGTCCGGGGAGAGGGTGCGCAGGTTGGGGTGGGTGAGCGTGTGGTTGGCGACGCCGTGGCCCTGGGCGACCAGCGGGTCGAAGTAGCCGTAGTCGGCGCTGATGACGGAGTCGGTGAGGAACATGGTGAAGGGGATGCCGAGTTCGGCCGTCATGCGGACGAACTCGGGGTCCTTCTCGGCGCCGTCGTCGATGGTGAGGAAGACGACCTTCTCGGTGACGGGGATGTCGCTGATGACGGGGACGGGGCCGCCGGGGGTCCGCTTGACCGGTTTGACGGCGGGCGGGGCGGGCGGCTCCGGAAGCGGCGGGATGCCCCACTTCCGGTAGGCGGCGGCGCGGACGGCGGCCGGGTCCGGGGCGGGGGCGGCCGTGGTGGGGGCGGGGCCGGCCCCGATGGGGTCGGCGACCGGCCGCGGGTCCGGCGCCTGGGCCGTGCAGCCCGTCATCAGGAGTGTCACGGCGGTCAGCGCGGCCCACAGCACGATCGTCTTCTTCACGGGCTGTGGGATGCCCGGTCGGATCGAAAAGTTGCTCGATCTTCGCCGATGTGACCTAGGTCCTGTCCCGCGAAGATCCGCCGGACAGGACCTAGTCGACCGCTTCGAAGCGCCAGCGGTGGACCGGCCGGGTGATCAGCTCCGGCGCGGGCTCCGGCAGCTCAGGCAGCTCCGCGCCGAAGTCCGCCGCCTCCCACCAGGTGAGCACGAGGACCCGGTCCTGCGGGGCCCGGAAGACCTCCCGGCGCAGCGGCTCGCGCGGCAGCACCCGGGCCCGCGCCCATTCCAGGAGCTCGGCGCCCCGGCCCTGGACGGCGCGGGCCTCCCACATGAGGGTGAGCCTCATGAGTACAGGTTCTCCTTGCTGACCTCGTGCACGTGGTCGTGGTCGTGCGGGTGCGCGTGGGCGCCCGGCACGTGCGGGTCGGTCACCGGCAGCGAGGAGTCCGCGGACAGCTCCAGGTCGGAGGCCGGCCGGTTGCGGGCGACCATCTCCGCGCCGAGGGCCGCGACCATCGCCCCGTTGTCGGTGCACAGGCCCGGCCGGGGCACCCGCAGCCGGATGCCGGCCCGCTCGCACCGCTCCTGGGCCAGCGCCCGCAGCCGCGAGTTCGCGGCGACGCCGCCGCCGATCATCAGGTGGTCGACGCCCTCGTCCTTGCAGGCCCGGACGGCCTTGCGGGTCAGCACGTCCACCACGGCCTCCTGGAAGGACGCGGCCACGTCCCGCACCGGCACCTCCTCGCCGGCCGCCCGCTTGGCCTCGATCCAGCGGGCCACCGCCGTCTTGAGGCCGGAGAAGGAGAAGTCGTACGCCGGGTCCTTGGCGGTCGACAGGCCGCGCGGGAAGGCGATGGCGGCCGGGTCGCCCTCCTTGGCGAGCCGGTCGATGACCGGTCCGCCGGGGAAGCCCAGGTCGAGCACGCGGGCGATCTTGTCGAAGGCCTCGCCGGCCGCGTCGTCGATGGTGGCGCCCATCGGCCGGACGTCGGAGGTGATGTCGGAGGAGAGCAGCAGCGAGGAGTGCCCGCCGGAGACCAGCAGGGCCATCGTCGGCTCGGGCAGCCGGCCGTGCTCCAGCTGGTCGACGCAGATGTGCGAGGCCAGGTGGTTGAC
The DNA here is from genome assembly GCF_014650175.1 of Streptomyces termitum. Classification (GTDB taxonomy): domain Bacteria; phylum Actinomycetota; class Actinomycetes; order Streptomycetales; family Streptomycetaceae; genus Streptomyces; species Streptomyces termitum. Next base: position 516,567 of record NZ_BMUL01000001.1, on the reverse strand, counting down.
GCCGTAGAGCGGCTTGCCCAGCGCGTAGGCGTACGCCTTCGCCGCCGAGACGCCGACGAGGAGCGCGCCCGCCAGGCCGGGGCCCGCGGTGACCGCGATGCCGTCCAGGTCCTTCGGGGAGACGCCGGCCGTCTTCAGCGCGCGCTCGATCGTCGGGACCATCGCCTCCAGGTGGGCCCGGGAGGCGATCTCCGGCACCACGCCGCCGAAGCGGGCGTGGGTGTCGACGCTGGAGGCCACCGCGTCGGCGAGGAGGGTCGTGCCGTGGACGATGCCGACGCCGGTCTCGTCGCAGGAGGTCTCGATGCCGAGTACGAGGGGTTCGTCAGCAGCCATCAGATATCGGTCCCAGTTCCTTGAACGGTCAGTCGCATCACGAGCGCGTCCACGTTGCCCGGCTGGTAGTAGCCGCGGCGGAAGCCGATCGGCTCGAAGCCGAAGCGCTCGTAGAGCTTCTGCGCCCGGGTGTTGTCCACGCGCACTTCGAGCAGGACCTCGTCGCACTCGAAGGCGGTGGCGTGCTGGAGCAGGTCGGTGAGGAGCCGGGCACCGAGACCGGTGCCCCACTGCTCGCGGGCGACGGCGATCGTCTGCACGTCGCCGAGGCCGCCGGCGGCGGCGAGCCCGGCGTATCCGGCGAGCCGGCCGCCGGGGCCCTCCGCGACCACGTACCGGCGGGTGGCGCCGGGGCCGCGGGAGTGGGCCAGCTCGGACCAGAACATCCCGGCCGACCAGGCGTCCTCGGGGAAGAGGTCGTCCTCCAGGGTCAGCACCGGCTCGATGTCCCACCAGCGCATCTCGCGCAGTTCCACACCGCCGGTCACGTGGGGGTGACCACCTTGTAGTTCTTCGGCACCTGCGCGTCGGGGCGGCGCAGGTACATCGGCAGCGGGTCGAGGAAGCCGCCGCCGCCCGCCGCGAGCCGCTCGGCGGCGAGGGCGGCGAGCGCGGCGGCGGACTGGTGCTCGGGGCCGCGGGCGTCGGGGAAGGCGTCCGGGTAGAGCAGGGCGCCGGCGCCGACCACCGGCAGGCCGGCCAGCTCCCCTGCGATGTCGGCGGGGCGGTCGACGGAGGCGTCGGTGGTACGGGTCCTCGCGTCGTCGTACCGCGCCCAGTAGACCTCCTTGCGGCGGGCGTCGGTCGCCACCGCGAAGGGCTCCTCCAGGCCGGAGGCGTACGCGAGGCCGTCCAGGGTGCACAGGCCGTGCACGGGGACCCCGCCGAGGGCGGAGGAGAAGGCGGCGGCGGTGGCGAGGCCGACCCGCAGGCCGGTGTACGGCCCCGGGCCGACGCCGACCACGATCCCGGTCAGCGCGTCGAGGGAGACGCCGGCCTCCTTCACGACCCGGTCGACGGCGGGGAGCAGCAGCTCCCCGTGGCGGCGGGCGTCTATGCGGGTCGACTCGGCGACGACGGAGGTCCCGTCGTGGAGGGCGACGGTGACGGCGGGGGTGGCGGTATCCATGGCGAGCAACAGCACGCGAACAGCCTACGGCGCCACGGGCGGGCGATGCGGCGCGCGGCTGTTCGGGGACCCGGCTGCTACCGTCAGCCCCGAGAGCGGGAACGACCGGCAGGACACACGTACGAAGAGGTGGAGCGGTGGCACGGAGCAGCTCGGGATTCGTGGCCGGGCTCACCGCGGTGGCCGTGGCCGCGGTCGGCTTGCTCGCCTACCAGGCGTCGGCCGGCGTGCCGGCCGGCCTCGCGGAGCGCCCGGCCGCCTCGGTCGCGCCCACCCCGGCCGCCTCCGCGACGCCGGGGGCGAAGAAACCGGCGAAGGACCCGCTGGCGGTCCCGGCGGCCTCCGGCACGGGCGAGCGCGTGGTGTACGCGCTGACGGACCGCCGGGTGTGGCTGGTGGACAAGGCCGGCAAGGCCGTCCGGACCTTCACGGTGGCGCCGAGCACGGTGAGCCCCCCGCCCGGTTCGTACGCGGTCTCCTCGCGCTCGGGCTCGGTGCGCGGTTCGGACGGGGTGCAGATCGAGCACGTGGTCCGGTTCGCGACGGTGCAGGACGTGACGGTCGGCTTCAGCGCGGCGGTGGACGGCTCGACGCCCGCGCCGGACCCGGACAAGAAGACCGGCGGCATCCGCATGAAGCGGGAGGACGGGGACGCGATGTGGACCTTCGCGTCGATCGGCGCGAAGGTCGTCGTCGTCGCCTGACCCGGCGCCCCGCGGCCCTTCCGCGCGGCACCGCCCCGGACGCCCTTCCCGCCCCGCGCGGTCCTTGCCGCGCCGCACGGCCGTGGTGCGGCCCCGGCCGGTGCCCCGGTGCTACGCGGCCTCGTCCCGCAGCTCCCGGCCGTCCTCCGGCTCCTCGTCGGCGCGCTCGCGTCTGGGCGGGGTGGAGACGGCACTGGCCGCGGCGCAGGCGGCCAGCAGCTCTCCCATGGAGATGATGCGGTCCTCGGTGCGGTCGTCGCGCTCGGGCGTCGCCATGCATGCCTCCCGTAGGTTAGGTACACCTAACCAGCTCCTCCCCCCATGTCACCACGGGGCGGAGCGGCGGCGCAACATTTTCCCGACACGTTGTCGGAACCTACGGGCGGCGTTCACCCGTGCGGGGCGCTCAGAGCCCGGACAGGTCCGTTCCGGCCCACCGTTCGCCGAGTCCGCGCAGCTCGACCGTGCGCCGGTCGTCGTCGGTGTCGCCGGTCACCCGGTGGATGAGCACGTGCAGCCGGTCCTCGGTCAGCTCCTCGACCTTGCCGTCGCCCCACTCCACGACCACCACCGAGTCCGGCAGCGAGACGTCGAGGTCCAGGTCCTCCATCTCGTCCAGACCGCCGCCCAGCCGGTACGCGTCCACGTGGACCAGGGCCGGGCCGCCGGTCAGGGACGGGTGGACGCGGGCGATGACGAAGGTCGGCGAGGTGACCGCGCCGCGCACGCCGAGCCCCTCCCCCAGGCCGCGGGTCAGGGTGGTCTTCCCGGCGCCCAGCTCGCCGGTGAGCATGACGAGGTCGCCGGGGCGGAGGAGGGCGGCGAGGCGGCGGCCGAGGTCTCCCATCCGCGCGGGGGAGTCGACGGAGAGGGTGGCGCCGGAGACGGGCGGGTGCGCTGCTTCCATGCCCGCCAACCTATCCGCTCGCCGGGCCCTCCCCGGCCGCCGCGACCCCGGCCCTGACCAGCAGCCGCCACAGCGCCGCGTCGACGGTCCCGGGCCGCTCCAGCATCACCAGGTGCCCGGCCTCGGGCACCACGACCAGCTCGGCGCCCGGCAGCTCGGCGGCGATGGCCTCGGTGTGCGAGACGGGCGTCACCAGGTCCTGGTCGCCCGCGAGCGCGAGCCCCGGCAGGGTGCGGAAGCCGGCCAGCGCGGCCCGCTTCTCGTGCTCGGCGAAGGCGGGGTAGAACTCGGCGACCACGTCCACCGGGGTCGACTCGATCATCCGCTCGGCGAAGCGGACCACGGCCGGGTCCACGTCCTTCGAGGCGAAGGAGTACTTCTTCACCAGGCCGGTGAAGAGGTCGGCGGTGGCCCGGCGGCCCCGCTCGACCAGCTCGGCCTGGGCGCCGAGCGCCCGCAGCACCCCCGGCAGGACCCGGCGGACCGCCCGGACGCCGCCCGGCGGCAGCCCGTACGAGACGTCGTCCAGCTCCCCGGCCGAGGTGCCGACGAGGGCGACGCCCACGACCCGCTCCCGCACCAGCTCCGGGTGGAGCCCCGCCAGCGCCATGATCGTCATGCCGCCCATGGAGTGCCCGACGAGGACCAGCGGGCCCCGGGGCGCGGCGGCGTCGATGACGGCCCGGAGGTCGCGGCCGAGCCGGTCGATGGTGACCGGCACCCCGTCCGGACCGGCCTGGGAGGCGCCCCGGGCGGAGCGGCCGTGGCTGCGCTGGTCCCAGTAGACGGCCCGGACCCGGCCGCGCAGGGCGGCGCGCTGGAAGTGCCAGGAGTCCTGGGTGAGGCAGAAGCCGTGGCAGAAGACGACGGTGGGGGCGTCCGGGGCGGTGCCCTCGGGCTCCTCCGTCTCGTAGACGAGGACGGTGCCGTCGTCGGCGAGGGCCCGGCCGGGCGTGCCGCGCAGGGTGCCGTACGGGCCGGTGGAGTCCAGGGCGAGCCGGGCCTTCTGCCGGACCGAGCGGCCGACCGTCAGCCGCTCGACGGCGACCCCGGCCGCCGCGCCGGCCGCGAGCACGCCTATCGCGGCGCCCGCCCATCCGGCCCGGCGCCAGCCGCCCGTGCCCGTGCTGGTCTCCCCCACGCGGGACTACTCCCCCAGGTAGACGCGCGGCACACGCGCGCCGATCCGGGTGACGATCTCGTACGCGATGGTGTCGGCGGCCACCGCCCAGTCCTCGGCGGTCGGTTCGCCGCGCTCGGCGGAGCCGAAGAGGACGGCCTCGGTGCCGGGCGCGGGCCGGTCGCCGCCGAGGTCCACCACGAACTGGTCCATGGCGACCCGCCCCGCGACCGTGCGGACGGTGCCGTCGACGAGGACCGGGCCGCGGCCGGAGGCGTGCCGGGGGACGCCGTCCGCGTAGCCGACGGGGATCAGGCCGAGGGTGGTCTCGCCGCCGGTCACGTAGTGGTGCCCGTAGGAGACGCCGTGGCCGGGCGGCACCTCCTTGACCAGGGCGACGCTCGCCTTGAGCGTCATCACCGGGCGCAGGCCCAGCTCGGCGGAGGTGCCCAGCTCGGGGCTGGGCGAGACGCCGTAGACCGCGATGCCGGGCCGGACCAGGTCGAAGTGGGCCTCGGGCAGGGTGAGGGTGGCGGGCGAGTTGGCGATGTGCCGGACCTCGGGCTCGATCCCGGCCTTCTCCGCGTGGTCGAGCATCGAGCGGAAGACGTCGAGCTGGGCGGCGATCGAGGGGTGGCCGGGCTCGTCGGCGCAGGCGAAGTGCGACCAGAGGCCGGTGACCTTGACCAGGCCGGCCTTCTCGGCCTCCAGCGCCGCGGCGACGAGGGCGGGCCAGTCGGCGGGCTGGCAGCCGTTGCGGCCGAGACCGGTGTCGGCCTTGAGCTGGATACGGGCGGTGCCGCCGGTGCGGCGGGCGGCGGCGGTGACCTCGTCGAGGGCCCACCGGCCGCTCACGGACATGTCGAGACCGGCCTCGATGCCCTGGTCCCACGGGTCGCCGGGGGTCCACAGCCAGCACATGACGGGGACGCCGGTGATCCCGGCGGCGCGCAGGGCGAGCGCCTCCTGCGGGGTGGCGGTGCCGAGCCAGTCCGCGCCCGCGTCGAGGGCGGCCCGGGCACAGCGCTCGGCGCCGTGCCCGTACGCGTCGGCCTTGACGACGGCCATGATCCGGACGCGGGGGGCGAGGCGGGCGCGCAGCGAGCGGACGTTGGCGCGCAGCGCCCCGAGGTCGATCTCGGCGCGGGCTCTGCGGTGCGGTGCGGTGTCAGTCATCGCGCCCAGTCTCTCAGGTGGCCGCCGCCCGGCCGTGCGCGCCCGCTGTCGCCCCGATCACCCTCCCGGGGTACGAAACGGTGCTTTACGGTCCTCCGGCGGGCCGGGGCCGGGCGTGTCGGGCGTCCGGGGGCCGGGCGGTCAGGGTTCCCGGACGTCCTGCCAGGCGGCCCGGAGGTGGCCGGCGACCTCGGTGGCGGTGATCGGCCCGGCCCCGGCGGAGGCCCGGCGGGCGGCGAGGCCGTGCAGGTAGGCGGCGCAGGAGGCGGCGTCCAGGGGGGCGAGTCCGGCGGCGAGGAGGGCGCCGGCCAGGCCGGAGAGGACGTCGCCGGAGCCGGCGGTGGCGAGCCAGGGGGTGCCGGTGGGGTTGACCCGGACGGGGCCGGTGCCGCCGGGGCCGCAGACCAGGGTGGTGGAGCCCTTGAGGAGGACGGTGGCGCCGTAGCGGGCGGCGAGTGCGCGGACGGCGGCGAGCCGGCCGGCCTCCACTCCGGCCCGTTCGGTGCCGAGCAGGGCGGCGGCCTCGCCGGCGTGCGGGGTGAGCAGGGTGGGGGCGGTGCGGGCCCGGACGGCCTCGGGGGTCAGGTGGCGCAGCCCGTCGGCGTCGACCAGGACGGGCACGTCGGAGGCGAGGACCTCGGCGACCGCGACCGGGGCGCCGGGCCCCTCGCCGGTGCCGGGGCCGACCACCCACGCCTGGACGCGGCCGGCCCGGTCCGGCGGGCCCTCGTGGACGAGGGTCTCGGGGTGGGCGGCGATCACCGCGTCGCGGGCCGGGCCGACGTAGCGGACGGCTCCGGCGCCGCCGCGCAGGGCTCCGGCGACGGCGAGGACGGCGGCGCCGGGGTAGCGGGCCGAGCCGGCGACGACGCCGAGGACGCCCCGGCGGTACTTGTCACTCTCGGCGGCCGGGGCGGGCAGCAGCCGGGCCACGTCCTGGTGCTGGAGGGCCTCCAGGTCGGGCACGGAGGGGAGGTGCGGGCCGAGGCCGATGTCGACCAGCCGCAGGGCGCCCGCGTACTCCCGGGCGGGGTCGATCAGCAGGCCGGGCTTGTACGTGCCGAAGGTGACGGTGGCGTCGGCGCGCAGGGCCTCCCCGGCGACCTCTCCGGTGTCGGCGTCGACGCCGCTGGGCAGGTCGACGGCGACGACGACGGCGTCGGAGCCGCGCGCGGCGCGGGCGACGGGGACGGCCTCGGGGCGCAGTCCGCCCCGGCCGCCGATGCCGGTGACGCCGTCGAGGACGAGGTCGGCGGCGGCCAGGGCCTCGTAGGGGTCCTCGGCGACGCGGCCGCCGGCGGCGCGGAAGGCGGCGAGGCCGCCGCCGTGGGCGCGGGTGCCGAGGAGGATCGCGGTGGTGCCGGCGCCGCGCCGGGCCAGCCGGGCGCCGGCGTGGAGGGCGTCGCCGCCGTTGTCGCCGCTGCCGACGAGGAGGACGACCCGGGCGCCGTAGACCCGGCCCCTGCCGAGCAGGGAGCAGCAGGCGGCGGCGAGTCCGGCGGCGGCCCGCTCCATGAGGGCCCCGTCGGGCAGCCGGGCCGCCAGCGCGGCCTCGGCGGCCCGGACGGTCTCCACGCGGTGAGCGGTACGCATGGGCAGCAGTCTGCCGCAGCGGGCGGGTCCGCGCCCGGGGGGTTGACTCCCCCGCACCAGCCGACTTAGGTTTGCCTTACCTAAGTAGAACTCCCCGGTCCGCCCGGGGTCCGAGACCCGTGCGCGGCACTCGTACCGCCGCCGGCCCTGGCAGCCGCGCACGCCGGGGAACGGGGTCCGGCACCGCCTCCTCGCGGCCGGACCCCGTTCCCGTACGCCCGCTTCCGCACGGCGCCCGGAGGGCTCACCCCTCCGCGATCACCACCGCCGAGGCCACCCCCGCGTCATGGCTCAGGGAGACGTGCCAGTGCCGGACGCCCAGCTCGGCGGCGCGGGCCGCGACCGTGCCGCGCACCCGCAGCCGGGGCTGGCCGGTGGACTCCACGTACACCTCGGCGTCGGTCCAGTGCAGGTTCCCCGGCGCCCCGAGCGCCTTCGCCAGAGCCTCCTTGGCGGCGAAGCGCACCGCCAGGGAGGCCGGACCGCGCCGCTCGCCGCTCGGGAGCAGCAGCTCGCCCTCGACGAAGAGGCGCTGGACCAGCGCCGGCGTCCGTTCCAGCGACGCGGCGAACCGGTCGATCTCCGCCACGTCGATCCCCACCCCGATGATCACGTTCTCACTCCACCGTCACGGATTTGGCCAGGTTGCGCGGCTGGTCCACCTCGTTGCCCCGGGCGGTGGCCAGCTCGCAGGCGAAGACCTGGAGCGGCACCGTGGCGACCAGCGGCTGGAGCAGCGTGGGCGTGGCCGGGATCCGCACGAGGTGGTCGGCGAACGGGACCACGGTCTCGTCGCCCTCCTCCGCGATCACGATCGTACGGGCGCCGCGGGCGCGGATCTCCTGGATGTTCGAGACGATCTTGTCGTGGAGGACCGAGCGCCCCTTCGGCGAGGGCACCACCACGACGACCGGCAGGTCCTCCTCGACCAGCGCGATCGGCCCGTGCTTCAGCTCGCCCGCCGCGAAGCCCTCGGCGTGCATGTACGCCAGCTCCTTCAGCTTCAGCGCGCCCTCCAGGGCCACCGGATGGCCGACGTGCCGGCCCAGGAAGAGGATCGTGTCCTTGTCCGCGAGCGAGCGGGCCAGGGTGCGGACCGGCTCCATCGTCTCCAGGACCCGCTCCACCTCCTCGCCGATCCTGGCCAGCTCGCGGACGACCGCGCGGACCTCGTCGCCCCACTTGGTGCCCCGCACCTGCCCCAGGTAGAGCGCGAGCAGGTAGCAGGCGACGAGCTGGGTGAGGAACGCCTTGGTGGACGCGACCGCGATCTCGGGCCCGGCGTGCGTGTAGAGCACGGCGTCGGACTCGCGCGGGATGGTCGAGCCGTTGGTGTTGCAGACGGCGAGCACCTTGGCGCCCTGCTCGCGGGCGTGCCGCAGCGCCATCAGGGTGTCCATGGTCTCCCCCGACTGGGAGATCGCGACGACCAGCGTCCGCGCCCCCAGGATCGGGTCCCGGTAGCGGAACTCGCTGGCCAGCTCCACCTCGCAGGGGATGCGGGTCCAGTGCTCGATGGCGTACTTGGCGATCAGCCCGGCGTGGAAGGCGGTGCCGCACGCCACGATGACGATCTTGTCGGCCTCGCGCAGGACCTCGGCCGGGATGCGCACCTCGTCGAGGGTGAGCCGGCCGCTCGCGTCGATCCGCCCCAGCAGGGTGTCGGCCACGGCCTTCGGCTGCTCGGCGATCTCCTTGAGCATGAAGTGGTCGTGGCCGCCCTTCTCGGCGGCGGACGCGTCCCAGTCCACGTGGAAGGCGCGGACCACGGCGGGCGCGCCGTCGAAGCCGGTGACGGCGACGCCGTCCCGGGTCAGCTCGACGACCTGGTCCTGGCCCAGCTCGATCGCCGAGCGGGTGTGCGCGATGAACGCCGACACGTCGGAGGCGAGGAAGTTCTCCCCCTCCCCCACGCCGACGACGAGCGGCGAGTTCCGGCGCGCGCCCACGACCGTCTCCGGCTGGTCGGCGTGGACCGCGACCAGGGTGAAGGCCCCGTCGAGCCGCCGGCACACCAGCCGCATCGCCTCCGCCAGGTCCCCGGTCGCGGAGAACTCCTCGGCCAGCAGGTGCGCGACGACCTCGGTGTCCGTCTCGGACCGCAGCACGTGCCCGCGCCCGGCCAGCTCCTCGCGCAGCGCGGCGAAGTTCTCGATGATCCCGTTGTGCACGACGGCGACGCGCCCGGCGTTGTCCAGGTGCGGATGGGCGTTGGCGTCGGTCGGCCCGCCGTGGGTGGCCCACCGGGTGTGCCCGATCCCCACCATCCCGCCCGGCAACGGCCGTTCGACCAGCTCCTTCTCCAGGTTGACCAGCTTCCCGGCCTTCCGCGCGGCGGCCAGCCCGCCGTCCGCGAGCACCGCCACCCCCGCCGAGTCGTACCCCCGGTACTCCAGCCTCCGCAGCCCCGCGACCACCACATCGAGCGCCGACTGCCCACCGACATATCCCACGATTCCGCACATGTGCGGCAGCCTACGGCGGGGAGGCCCGGGAGGACCGGAACCCGCACGGGCCCCGGCCGGTCGCCGTCAACCGGACACCACGTGACCCACCCCACCCCCCACTCCCCCCGCCGACCCGGGACAATGGGGCCGTGATCACTTCGCCGCCACGAAGCGCCCACGGCGTCCGAGCCGTGAGCGGGGGGAGCCGTAAGGTGCCCGAGACGACTCCGTACGTCGACCTCACCCGCGCCGAGTGGAGCGCCCTGCGGGACAAGACGCCGCTGCCGCTGACCGCCGACGAGGTCGAGCGGCTCCAGGGCCTCGGCGACGTCATCGACCTCGACGAGGTGCGGGACGTCTACCTGCCGCTCTCCCGGCTGCTCAATCTGTACGTGCAGGCCACCAGCGGACTGCGGGGGGCGCTGAACACCTTCCTCGGGGAGCGGGCCGAGCAGAGCGGCACGCCGTTCGTCATAGGGGTCGCCGGGTCGGTCGCGGTCGGGAAGTCGACCGTCGCCCGCCTCCTGGAGGCGCTGCTCGCGCGCTGGCCCGAGCACCCGCGCGTGCAGCGGATCACCACCGACGGGTTCCTCTATCCGATGGAGGAGCTGAAGTCGCGCGGCCTGATGTCCCGCAAGGGCTTCCCGGAGTCGTACGACCGGCGGGCGCTGACCCGCTTCGTCGCCGACGTGAAGGCGGGGAAGCAGGAGGTCACCGCACCGGTCTACTCGCACCTGATCTACGACCGGGTGCCCGACGAGCGGCTGGTGGTGCGCCGCCCCGACATCCTCATCGTCGAGGGGCTGAACGTGCTCCAGCCCGCGCTGCCCGGCAAGGACGGCCGGACCCGGGTGGGCCTCGCCGACTACTTCGACTTCTCGGTGTACGTGGACGCCCGCCCGGAGGACATCGAGGGCTGGTACCTCAACCGCTTCCGCAAGCTCCGCGAGACCGCCTTCCAGGACCCGTCCTCGTACTTCCGCCGGTGGACGCAGGTCTCCGAGGAGGAGGCGCTCGACTACGCCCGCACCATGTGGCGGACCGTCAACAGGGTGAACCTGCTGGAGAACGTGGCCCCCACCCGGGGCCGCGCCACGCTCGTCGTCCGCAAGGGCCCGGACCACAAGGTCCAGAAGCTGAGCCTCCGTAAGCTCTGAGGATGCTGCATCTGCGGATCCTCGTGCCGTCCGATCGCACCCGGGCGGTCACCGACCTGATCGGGGCGACCGTCGGCACCGCCCACCTGGTGGTGCTGCCGGGCGCGGCCCGGGACCCCGCCGGGGACGTCGTCCTGTGCGACGTGGCCCGCGAGGCGGGCGACGAACTGCTGCACGGGCTGCGGGAGCTGAGGATCGATCACGACGGCGCCATCGCCGTCGAGAACATCGACCTGTCGATGTCGGAGCGGGCCGACGCCGCCGAGGAGGAGGCCCCGGGCGAGGGCGCGGACGCCGTCATCTGGGAGCAGTTGGCGGAGGCGACGCACGAGGAGTCGACGCTCTCCTTCACCTACCTGTCGTTCATGGTCCTGGCGACGATGATCGCCGCCTGCGGCGTCGTCCTGGACAACGCCATCCTGATCGTGGGCGCCATGGCGGTCGGCCCGGAGTTCGGTCCGCTGGCGGGGGTGTGCACGGCGATCGTGCAGCGGGCGCCGCGGCTGGCCGCCCGCGCGCTGGTGGCCCTGCTGATCGGGTTCGTCGCGGCGATCGTGGCGACGACGCTGTTCAGCCTGCTGATGGACCGGCTGGACCTGTTCAGCGAGTCCATGCTCGACGGGGCGCGCCCGCAGACCAGCTTCATCTGGCAGCCGGACCCGTTCTCCCTGGTGGTGGCGCTGCTCGCGGGCGCGGCCGGCACCCTGTCGCTGACCTCGTCGAAGTCGGGCGCGCTGGTGGGCGTGGCCATCTCGGTGACGACCGTCCCGGCGGCGGCCAACGCGGCGGTGGCGCTCGGCTACGGCGAGGTCGGCCAGATGTGGGGCTCCATCGAGCAGCTGCTGCTGAACCTCGCCGCGATCCTCGTGTCCGGCACGGCGACCCTCGCGCTCCAGAAGAAGCTCTGGCACACCCAGCGCGGCAAGCTGAGGCGCCGGCTGCGCCGGGGATGACGACGGGGGCGGTACGGGTCTCCCCGCACCGCCCCCGTCCCGTCTCGTCACGGGCGGCGCCGGTCTAGCCGAGCGCCGACTTCACGACGTCGGCGAGGCGCTGCGCGACCGCGCGGGCCTGCTCGATGTCGGCGGCCTCGACCATGACGCGGACCAGCGGCTCGGTGCCGGAGGAGCGCAGCAGGACCCGGCCGGTGGTGCCCAGCTCGCGCTCGGCGTCGGTGACCGCGGCGGCCAGCTCCGCGGAGGTCGTCACGCGGGACTTGTCGACGTCCTTCACGTTGATGAGGATCTGCGGCAGCCGCTCCATGACGGCGGCCAGCTCCGCGAGGGACTTGCCGGTGGCGGCGACCCGGGCGGCCAGCATGAGGCCGGTGAGGGTGCCGTCGCCGGTGGTGGCGTGGTCGAGGACGATGACGTGGCCGGACTGCTCGCCGCCGAGGGCGAAGCCGTGCTCCTTCATGGACTCCAGGACGTAGCGGTCGCCGACCGCGGTCTGGACGAGGGTGAGGCCCTCGCGCTCCATGGCGAGCTTGAAGCCCAGGTTGGACATGACGGTGGCGACGACGGTGTCCCCGCGCAGGGTGCCGGCCTCGCGCATGGCGAGGGCGAGCACGGCGAGGATCTGGTCGCCGTCCACCTCCGCGCCGGTGTGGTCGACGGCCAGGCAGCGGTCGGCGTCGCCGTCGTGGGCGATGCCGAAGTCGGCGCCGTGCTCGACGACGGCGGCCTTGAGCAGCTCCAGGTGGGTGGAGCCGCAGCCGTCGTTGATGTTGAGGCCGTCGGGGGCGGCGCCGATGGTGACGACCTGGGCGCCGGCCCGGGTGAACGCCTCGGGCGAGACGCGGGCGGCGGCGCCGTGCGCCTCGTCGAGGACGACCTTCAGGCCGTCGATGCGGTTGGGCAGCACGCCCAGCAGGTGGGCGACGTACGTCTCGAAGCCCTCGGTGTAGTCGCGGACGCGGCCGACGCCGGCACCGGTCGGGCGCTCCCAGGGGGCGCCGGTGCGGTGCTCCTCGTACACGGCCTCGATCTTGTCCTCCAGCTCGTCGGCGAGCTTGTGGCCGCCGCGGGCGAAGAACTTGACGCCGTTGTCGGGCATCGCGTTGTGGCTGGCGGAGAGCATCACGCCGAGGTCGGCGCCGAGGACGCCGGTGAGGTGCGCCACGGCCGGGGTGGGCAGCACGCCGACGCGCAGGACGTCGACGCCGGCGCTGGCGAGGCCCGCGACGACGGCGGCCTCCAGGAACTCTCCCGACGCGCGGGGGTCACGGCCGACCACGGCCACCGGCCGGTGGCCCTCGAAGGTGCCCGCCTCGGCGAGCACGTGCGCCGCCGCGACCGACAGGCCGAGCGCCAGCTCGGCCGTCAGATCGGCGTTGGCCACACCGCGCACGCCGTCCGTGCCGAAGAGTCGTCCCACAGCTGTCCTCCGAAAATGCGTGCCCAGGGTGTCATCAAAGCATCCATGAAAAAACGTACGCCCCGACGGCACGCGCAGTGCGCCGGGGCGTACGTACAAGCAGTGCGAGCAGGCGATTAACGCTTGCTGTACTGCGGAGCCTTACGGGCCTTCTTGAGACCGGCCTTCTTCCGCTCGACCGCGCGGTCGTCACGGGAGAGGAAGCCGGCCTTCTTCAGCGCCGGGCGGTTGTTCTCGACGTCGGCCTCGTTGAGGGCACGGGCCACGCCGAGGCGGAGGGCGCCGGCCTGGCCGGACACGCCGCCACCCGCGATGCGGGCGATGACGTCGTAGCGGTCGTCGAGCTCAAGCACCTTGAAGGGCTCGTTGACTTCCTGCTGGTGCACCTTGTTGGGGAAGTAGTCCTCAAGGGTGCGACCGTTGATCTTCCACTTGCCGGTGCCCGGGACGATCCGGACGCGGGCGATGGCGTTCTTGCGACGGCCCAGGCCGGCGGCCGGCTGCGGGTCGCCGAAGCGGGACGCGAGGGACTCGGAGGTGTAGTCACCCTCGACGATCTCGGTCTCGGTGGTGTACTCCTCGACGCCCTCGAACTCGTCGACGGGGGTCTCGGGGGTGGTCTCGGCCACGATGCTCCTCAGATTTCTTTCGTTCTTAGGGGGTGTGGCCGGAACTACTGCGCGACCTGGGTGATCTCGAACGGGACCGGCTGCTGGGCAGCGTGCGGGTGGTTCTCGCCCGCGTAGACCTTCAGCTTCGAGAGCATCTGACGGCCCAGGGTGTTCTTGGGGATCATGCCCTTGATGGCCTTCTCGACGGCCTTCTCGGGGTTCTTGGCCAGCAACTCGTCGTAGCGGACGGAGCGCAGACCACCCGGGTAGCCGGAGTGGCGGTACGCCATCTTCTGGGTCTTCTTGTTGCCGGACAGGTGGACCTTGTCGGCGTTGATGATGATGACGAAGTCGCCCATGTCCATGTGGGGGGCGTAGACCGGCTTGTGCTTGCCTCGCAGGAGGTTCGCAGCCGTCGTCGCCAGACGGCCCAGGACGATGTCCTGCGCGTCGATGATGTGCCACTGGCGAGTGACATCGCCGGGCTTGGGGCTGTACGTACGCACTTCGTAGCCTTCGCTTCTTCAGTGGATGGAGTCCAGACACACCTGAAGCGATCATGCAGCTGGGGCCTGCACTGCCGGGTCACGCCCGTATGCGAGCCACTGGTAACTGCTCCAGGGAACCTGCGTACGGCTCCTTCGCGTGAGAACGCCGAAGCCCATACGCATAACAAACGGCAACAGTACCCGCGCCACCCCCGGCGGGTCAAAATGCCCCGGCGCCCCCAGGACGCCGGGGCACCGCCGTCAGCGGGCCCGGTCGACCCGCCGCTCGTCCCACACCGGCTCCGTCGTCTCCCGCACGACCCCGTCCGAGCCGAAGACCAGGTACCGGTCGAAGCTCTTGGCGAACCAGCGGTCGTGCGTGACGCACAGCACCGTGCCCTCGTACGACTCCAGACCGGTCTGGAGGGCCTCCGCCGACTCCAGGTCCAGGTTGTCCGTCGGCTCGTCCAGGAGCAGCGCCGTGGTGCCCGCCAGCTCCAGGAGCAGGATCTGGAAGCGGGCCTGCTGGCCGCCGGAGAGCTTGTCGAAGGGCTGGTCGCCCTGCCGCTCCAGCTCGTACCGGCGCAGCATCGACATCGCCCCGCCCCGGTCCTTGGCGTGCTCCGTCCACAGGATGTCCACCAGCGGGCGCCCGGCCAGCTCGGGGTGGGCGTGGGTCTGCGCGAAGTGCCCGGGGACGACCCGCGCCCCCAGCTTCCACTCCCCGGTGTGCGCCACCGACGGGTCCCCGGCGAGCAGCCGCAGGAAGTGCGACTTCCCGGAGCCGTTCGACCCGAGGACGGCGACCCGCTCCCCGTAGAACACCTCCAGGGAGAACGGCTTCATCAGGCCGGTCAGCTCCAGCCCCTCGACCGTCACCGCCCGGACCCCGGTCCGGCCGCCGCGCAGCCGCATCCGGATGTCCTGCTCGCGCGGCGGCTCCGGCGGCGGGCCCGCCTCCTCGAACTTCCGCAGCCGGGTCTGCGCCGCCGCGTACCGGGACGCCATCTCGTGGCTGACCGCCGCCGCCTGCCGCAGGTTGACCACCAGCTTCTTCAGCTGGGCGTGCTTCTCCTCCCAGCGCCGCTTCAGCTCCTCGAAGCGGGCGAAGCGCTCGCGCCGGGCCTCGTGGAAGGTGTCGAAGCCGCCGCCGTGCACCCACACGTCGGAGCCGGCCGCGCCGGGCTCCACCGCGATGATCTTCTGCGCGGCCCGGGAGAGCAGCTCCCGGTCGTGGGAGATGAAGAGGACGGTCTTGCGGGTCTCCCGCAGCCGCTCCTCCAGCCACCGCTTG
Source organism: Streptomyces termitum (assembly GCF_014650175.1). GTDB lineage: Bacteria > Actinomycetota > Actinomycetes > Streptomycetales > Streptomycetaceae > Streptomyces > Streptomyces termitum. The sequence goes on along the minus strand of NZ_BMUL01000001.1, from coordinate 501,229 downwards.
CCGGGCACGTCCAGGTAGTTGTCCGGCTCGTCCAGGAGCAGCACCTCGTCGGTGCCGCGCAGCAGCGCCTCCAGGACCAGCCGCTTCTGCTCACCGCCGGAGAGCGTCCGCACCTCGCGGAACTGCGCCTTGTCGTACGGCATGCCGAGCGCGGCCGTGGTGCAGATGTCCCACAGCGTCTCGGCCTCGTAGCCCTGCACCTCGGCCCAGTCGGCGAGCGCCTGCGCGTACGCCATCTGCGCGGCCTCGTCGTCGACGGTCATGATCAGGTGCTCGGCCGCGTCGACCGCCTTCGCCGCCTCCCGGATCCGGGGGTGCGCCACCGAGACCAGCAGGTCCCGGACGGTCGACCCGTCCCGTACGGAGCCGATGAACTGCGGCATCACGCCGAGCCCGCCGCCGACGGTGACGGAGCCGCCGTGCGGCTGGAGCTCCCCCGCGATCATGCGCAGCAGCGTCGTCTTGCCGGCGCCGTTGGCCCCGACCAGCGCGACGACCGCGCCCTCGCCCACCCGGAAGGAGGCGTCCCCGAGCAGGACCCTCCCGTCCGGAAGGTAGTACTCCAGATGCGCGGCCTCGACATGTCCCATGGAGGGCATTGTCACCGCCCGTGTCGCTTTCCCCCAAGCGGTTTAGGATGCGCGGCATGAGCTTTGGGGGACCGCAGTGGCCGCAGGAGCCGCAGCAGCAGGGGCAGCAGGGGTGGGGCGGACCGCCACAGGGGCAGCCACCGGGACCGCCGCAGGGGCAGCCGGGGCCGTACGGGCAGCAGCCCGGCCCCTACGGTCCGCAGCCCGGTCCGTACGGGCAGCAGCCCGGTCCTCACGGACAGCAGCAGCCCCCGCAGCCGCCGTGGCAGCAGCAGCCCGACCCCGCCGCCGCCGGCACCCCCGACTGGGGCGCCCTCGCCGACGCCTCCGCCGCCGGTGGCCGCCGCAGGCGCCGGCTGATGATCGCGGGCGGAGTGCTCGCCACGGTGGCCGTGGGCGCGCTCGTCGCGACCGCCGTCGTCGTCACCAACAAGAAGAACGACGAGGCGAAGAACGGCGGCCCCACGCCCGCCCCCACCGCCACCGCGACGGCCTCCCCCACCCCGGAGCCGACCTTCTCCTCCGTGGCGCCGCCGCCCCCGCCGGACCCGAAGGACTACATCACCGACCCGAAGAAGGACACGGCCCCGCTGACCGCCGAAGGACTCTTCCCCGGCAAGAAGCTCACCATGGCCGGCCGGCCCTACCAGAAGGGCGCGACCTCCTCCACGACGAAGTGCGCCTCGGTCACCCAGGGCGCGCTCGGATCGGTCCTGAACCGCCACGGCTGCGAGCGGGTCATCCGCGCGACCTACGTGAAGGACGGCGTCGCGGTCACCGTCGGCGTCGCCGTCTTCCCCGCCGAGAAGGCCGCGCTGGCCGCGAAGAAGGAGGCCGACGGCGGCATCGCCCCGCTGGCGGGCTCCGGCGTGCCGGGCTTCTGCCGCGCCACGGTCTGCCTGCGCCGCTCGAACTCGCTCGGCCGCTACGCGTACTTCACCCAGGCCGGCTTCCTGAACGGCGCCAAGGTCACCACCGCGGACAAGCCGGTCTTCCAGGCCAGCGACGACCTCGGCACCTTCGTCTTCAACCAGATCTACGCCCGCGGCAAGGCGCAGGCGAAGGCCGCCGCCTCGGCCCCGCCGCGGTAGCGGGGCCGGTCCCTCAGCAGCAGCCGGCCGCGCCGGGCAGGGTCCGCTTGTTCCGGGCCTCCCGGCTGCGAACGGCCAGCAGTTCGTCGGCCGGGTAGCCGACCTCCTCCAGGGTGAGGCCGTGCGGGCGCACCACGTGGACGGCGGAGTCCCGGACCCCGGCGGCCAGCACCTTCCCCGGCCAGTCCACCGGCCGGTGGCCGTCGCCGACGAAGAGCAGCGCGCCGACCAGCGAGCGCACCATGTTGTGGCAGAAGGCGTCGGCCTTGACCGTGGCCTCCAGGACCCCGTCCGGCCGCCGCTCCCAGCGCAGCTCCTGGAGGGTGCGGATGGTCGTCGCGCCCTCCCGCTTCTTGCAGTACGCGGCGAAGTCGTGCTCGCCGATCAGCGCGGCGGCGGCCTCGTTCATGGCGTCCGCGTCGAGGGTCCAGTCGTGCCACAGCACGTGCCCGCGCAGCAGCGGGTCGACGCCGCCGGGGCGGTCGGTGACCCGGTAGGCGTACCGCCGCCAGACCGCCGAGAAGCGGGCGTTGAACCCCGCCGGGGCCTCGGCGACGGACCACACCCGCACGTCGTGCGGGAGCCGCCCGGCGAGCCGCCGCAGCAGCAGCTCCCGGTGCTCCTCCCACACCGCCGCCGGCAGGTCCACATGGGCGACCTGCCCGCGCGCGTGCACGCCGGCGTCGGTCCGCCCGGCGACGGTCAGCTCGTACGTCTGAGGGGACCGCGTCACGGTCCTCAGCGCGTCCTCGATCTCGCCCTGCACGGTCCGCTGCCCGCGGGCCTGCTTGGCCCAGCCGGAGAAGTCCCGGCCGTCGTACGAAAGGTCCAGCCGTACCCGTACGAACCCGGGCTGCGCGTCATCACTCACCCCGGAATCCTCTCAGACGCACGGGAACGGGCCCGCACCCCAGGGGGTACGGGCCCGTCCGCGAGAGACTCCGGAAGGAGACGCTTACGCGTCCTTCGCCTCGTCCTCGGTCGCCTCGGCGGCGGGGGCCTCGTCGGCCTCCTTGACGGCGCGCTTGGTGGCGGCCTCGGCCTCGGCGACGGTCGCCTTCTTGGCGATCTCGCCCTCGACCAGCTCGATCACGGCCATCGGGGCGTTGTCGCCACGACGGTTGCCGATCTTGGTGATACGGGTGTAACCACCCGGACGCTCCGAGTAGCGCGGGGCGATCTCGGTGAAGAGGGTGTGGACGATGCCCTTGTCGGTGATCGTCTGCAGCACCAGGCGACGGTTGTGGATGTCGCCCTTCTTCGCCTTGGTGATCAGGCGCTCGGCGACGGGACGCAGACGGCGGGCCTTGGCCTCGGTCGTCGTGATGCGGCCGTGCTCGAACAGCGACTTCGCCAGGTTGGCGAGGAGCAGCTTCTCGTGAGCGGCGGAACCGCCGAGGCGGGCACCCTTCGCGGGACGCGGCATGGTGTTTCTCCTTGTGATCTGCACCGGCCGTATGAGGTACCGGTGTCAGTGTCCGAGCGGGCGGTCACCCGTCGGAGATCCGGACAGGCCCCGAAGGGGCGAGTCCGGAAGGGGCGCGGGGAACTGCGCGGTCAAGCACAGCGCACCCGCGCCGGAGTACGGACCCGAGGGCCCGAGTTCTCAGTACTGCTCGGTCTCGACGAAACCGGCGTCCGCGTCGTCGTCCGCGCCGAAGGCGTCGGCGGCGGCGGTCGGGTCGAATCCGGGCGGGCTGTCCTTGAGGGCCAGGCCCATGCCGGCCAGCTTCGCCTTGACCTCGTCGATCGACTTCGCACCGAAGTTGCGGATGTCGAGCAGGTCGGCCTCGGAGCGCGCCACGAGCTCACCCACGGAGTGGATGCCCTCGCGCTTGAGGCAGTTGTAGGAGCGGACGGTGAGCTCCAGCTCCTCGATCGGCAGCGCGAGGTCGGCGGCCAGGGCGGCGTCCGTGGGGGACGGGCCCATGTCGATGCCCTCGGCGTCGATGTTCAGCTCGCGGGCGAGACCGAACAGCTCGACCAGGGTCTTGCCGGCGGACGCCATGGCGTCGCGCGGGCGCATCGCCTGCTTGGTCTCGACGTCGACGATGAGCTTGTCGAAGTCGGTGCGCTGCTCGACTCGGGTCGCCTCGACCTTGTAGGTGACCTTGAGGACCGGCGAGTAGATGGAGTCGACCGGGATGCGGCCGATCTCCTGGCCGACCTGCTTGTTCTGCACGGCGGAGACGTAGCCGCGACCGCGCTCGACGGTCAGCTCCATCTCCAGCTTGCCCTTGGCGTTCAGGGTCGCCAGGACGAGGTCGGGGTTGTGCACCTCGACACCGGCCGGGGGCGCGATGTCGGCGGCGGTGACCAGACCCGGGCCCTGCTTGCGCAGGTACATCACGACCGGCTCGTCGTGCTCCGAGGAGACGACCAGCTGCTTGATGTTGAGGATGAGGTCGGTGACGTCCTCCTTGACACCCGGCACGGTGGTGAACTCGTGCAGGACGCCGTCGACGCGGATGCTGGTGACGGCGGCACCCGGGATCGAGGAGAGGAGGGTACGACGGAGGCTGTTGCCGAGGGTGTAGCCGAAGCCCGGCTCCAGCGGCTCGATCACGAACCGGGAGCGGAACTCGTCGACGACCTCTTCGGTCAGCGACGGACGCTGAGCGATAAGCATGTGTGTTCCTTCAGTCGTGGACGCCCACTATTTGACGTCCTCGGGTGTTACAAGGGTACGGGCGGTACGCCCCCCGGAGGGGACGCACCGCCCGAAAGCCCTGGTCAAGCAGGCCGTGTGTCAGCCGCGGCGGCGGAGAACGCCGCCGACCGGGTCAGACGCGGCGGCGCTTGGGCGGACGGCAGCCGTTGTGCGGCGTGGGGGTGACGTCCTGGATCGAGCCGACCTCGAGGCCGGTGGCCTGGAGGGAGCGGATCGCGGTCTCGCGGCCGGAGCCGGGACCCTTGACGAAGACGTCGACCTTGCGCATGCCGTGCTCCTGCGCGCGGCGGGCGGCCGACTCGGCGGCCATCTGCGCGGCGAAGGGGGTGGACTTGCGCGAGCCCTTGAAGCCGACGTGGCCGGCGGAGGCCCAGGAGATCACGTTGCCGGACGGGTCCGTGATCGAGACGATCGTGTTGTTGAACGTGCTCTTGATGTGCGCGTGGCCGTGAGCGACGTTCTTCTTTTCCTTGCGGCGCACCTTCTTGGCAGCGCCCTGACGACCCTTGGGGGGCATCTCTTACTCCTACGGGAGGTGGTCGGTCCTACAGCGAAGACCGCTTGGTCAAGCGTCCGCTGAGGACTACTTCTTGCCCGGCTTCTTCTTGCCGGCGATGGCGCGACGCGGGCCCTTGCGGGTACGAGCGTTCGTGCTGGTGCGCTGGCCGCGGACGGGCAGGCCACGACGGTGGCGCAGGCCCTGGTAGCAGCCGATCTCGACCTTGCGGCGGATGTCGGCGGCGATCTCGCGGCGGAGGTCACCCTCCGTCTGGAGGTTGGCGTCCACGTACTCGCGGATCTTGACGAGGTCTTCCTCGGCAAGCTCACGGACACGGGTGGACGGGTCCACGCCGGTCGCGGCGAGGATCTCCTCGGACCGGGTGCGCCCGATACCGAAGACGTAGGTGAGTGCGACCACCACGCGCTTCTCGCGCGGGATGTCAACACCGGAAACGCGTGCCATTCAATGGCTCCTGTGTTCTCGGGGGTCTGCTGCAGAACCACTCCCGGCTGCCGTATCAGGTACAGGTCGGGTCCCCGGCCCCCGCCGGAGGTACCGTCAGCCGTGGATCACGACCGGACGGGTTCTGCGTATGTACGTATTGCTATGCGTCGCGCGAAGACTGCGAGATGCAGGTCGGTCGGCGTGCGTCAGCCCTGGCGCTGCTTGTGGCGCAGGTTGTCGCAGATGACCATGACCCGGCCGTGACGGCGGATCACCTTGCACTTGTCGCAGATCTTCTTGACGCTCGGCTTGACCTTCATGGGATGTGAGGTTCTCCGGGTCAGTGCCACCACCCGCGCGCGGAGGCGTGGGTGCGGGCAAGATCTACTTGTACCGGTAGACGATCCGGCCACGCGTCAGGTCGTACGGAGACAGCTCCACGACGACCCGGTCGTCCGGGAGGATGCGGATGTAGTGCATACGCATCTTGCCGGAGATGTGCGCGAGGACCTTGTGACCGTTCTGGAGCTCCACCTTGAACATGGCGTTCGGCAGGGACTCGATCACGGTGCCCTCGATTTCGATGGCACCTTGCTTCTTGGCCACGCTTCGCCCTTCGAATCGGCTACCTTGATCGACTCTCGCACTCCGGTGCGGACACACGGGTACACGAGAGCCGACGCGTCAGTCTACGCCAGGCCCTACCCAAAAGACGAATCGGGAAAGTGTGCCCAGCATCTAAGATCGTTACGCCAGCGGGTCCGGGGCCGCCGTGACGCCCAGCTCCGCGAGCTTCGCCCGGCCGCCGTCCACCGCGGTGAGGACCAGCGGGCCCTCCTCCGTCAGCGCGATGCTGTGCTCCCAGTGCGAGGACCAGGTGCCGTCGGTCGTGATGACCGTCCAGTCGTCCTGGAGGACCTCGGTGCGCGGCGTGCCCAGCGAGACCATCGGCTCGATCGCCAGGCAGAGGCCGGGCACCAGCTTGGGGCCCTTGCCGCGCTTGCGGGAGACGTAGTTCAGCAGGTGCGGGTCCATGTGCATCTCGGTGCCGATGCCGTGGCCGCCGTAGTCCTCGACGATGCCGTACCGGCCGAGGCTGTGGTCGCCGACCGGCGGCCGGGGCTGCCGCTTGATGTACGACTCGATCGCCTTGGAGATGTCCACCAGCCGGTTGCCGGCCTTCATCGCGGCGATGCCGGCCCACATCGACTCCTCGGTCACCCGGGAGAGCTCGATCAGCTCCGGGGCGTGACCGGTGCCGACGAAGGCGGTGTACGCGGCGTCGCCGTGCCAGCCGTCGACGATCGCGCCGCAGTCGATCGAGATGATGTCGCCGTCCTTGAGGACCGTCTTGTCGTCCGGGATGCCGTGGACGACGACCTCGTTGACCGAGGTGCAGATGGTCGCGGGGAAGCCGCCGTACCCGAGGAAGTTCGACTTCGCCCCGTGGTCGGCGATCACCTTGCGCGCGACCTCGTCCAGGTCCCGCGTCGTGGCGCCGGGCACGGCGGCCTCGCGGGTCGCCGCGTGGATGGCGGCGACGACCAGCCCCGCCGCTCGCATCTTCGCGATCTGCTCGGGGGTCTTGATCTGCACCATCGTGACGGGGGCCTTTCCAACGACTACAGGGGGCAGGAACAACGATACGGCCGCGGCACCCGTGAGGGGCACCGCGGCCGTGTCGGACGAACCGGGGGTTACTTCTTCAGCGCGGCCATGGCGCGCGCCGTGACCTCGTCCACCTTGCCGAGCGCGGAGATCGTCACGACCAGGTTCTGCGCCCGGTAGTAGTCGATGATCGGCTCGGTCTGCGTGTGGTAGACCTCCAGGCGGGTGCGGACGGTCTCCTCGGAGTCGTCCGCGCGCTGGTAGAGCTCGCCACCACAGGTGTCGCACACGCCCTCGGTCTTCGGGGCGTTGTACTCGACGTGGAAGACGTGCGAGGAGTCGTTGCGGCAGATGCGGCGACCCGCGATCCGCTTCACGACCTCGTCCTCGGGGACCTCCAGGTCCAGGACCGCGTCCAGCTGCATCTCGTCCGCCTTGAGGACGACATCCAGGGCCTCGGCCTGAGCCACGTTGCGCGGGAACCCGTCGAGCAGGAAGCCGTTCGCGGCGTCCGCCTGCTCCATACGGTCCTTGGCCATCCCGATGGTCACCTCGTCCGGGACGAGCTCGCCCCGGTCCATGTAACCCTTGGCCTCCAGGCCCAGCGCCGTGCCCTGCGAGATGTTGGCACGGAACAGGTCACCCGTGGAGATGTGGGGGATGTCCAGGTTCTTGGCAAGGAACGCGGCCTGCGTTCCCTTGCCGGCCCCGGGCGGTCCGACGAGGACGATTCGCATCAGCGGAGGAACCCTTCGTAATTGCGCTGCTGGAGTTGGCTCTCGATCTGCTTCACGGTCTCCAGCCCCACACCCACGATGATGAGGATGCTCGTCCCGCCGAACGGGAAGTTGGCATTGGCACCGCCGAAGCCTGCCAACGCCATCGTCGGCACAAGAGCGATCAGACCCAAGTACAGCGAGCCCGGCCAAGTGATCCTGTTGAGCACGTAGCTCAGGTACTCGGCAGTAGGTCGACCAGCCCGGATACCCGGGATGAACCCACCATACTTCTTCATGTTGTCCGCGACTTCCTCGGGGTTGAACGAGATCGCCACGTAGAAGAAGGCGAAGAACACGATCAGGAGGAAGTAGGCGGCGATGTAGTAGGGGTGGTCACCCTTGACGAAGTGCGCTTCGATCCAGGTCTTCCAGCCCGCCGTGGAGTTCGAGAACTGCGCGATCAGGGCCGGGATGTAGAGCAGCGACGAGGCGAAGATGACGGGAATCACACCCGCCTGGTTCACCTTGAGCGGGATGTACGTGGACGTACCGCCGTAGGAGCGTCGGCCGATCATGCGCTTCGCGTACTGCACCGGGATCCGGCGCTGCGCCTGCTCGACGAAGACCACGAGGGCCACCATCACGAAGCCGATGAGGATGACGGTGCCGAACTCGATCCAGCCCTGGGCGAGCTTGCCGCTCTCCTTGATGGCCCAGAGGGCGCCCGGGAAGCCGGCGGCGATCGAGATGAACATCAGGATCGACATGCCGTTGCCGATGCCGCGGTCGGTGATGATCTCGCCGAGCCACATCACGACGGCGGTGCCCGCGGTCATGGTGATGACCATGGTGGCGATGGTGAAGATCGACGGGTCGGGAACGACCTGGCTCGCGACGGAGCAGCCGCTGAAGAGGGCACCGCTCTTGGCGGTGGCCACCAGGCCCGTGCCCTGGAGGATCGCCAGCGCGATCGTCAGGTAGCGGGTGTACTGCGTGATCTTCGCGGTGCCGGACTGCCCCTCCTTCTTGAGGGCCTCCAGACGCGGGATCACGACCGTGAGCAGCTGCAGGATGATGCTCGCGGTGATGTACGGCATGATGCCGAGCGCGAAGATGGTGATCTGCAGCAGTGCGCCGCCGCTGAACATGTTCACCAGGCCGAACAGGCTGTTGTTGCCATCGCGTGCCTGGTTCACACACATCTGGACGGCCTCGTAGCTGACGCCGGGGACCGGGATGTGGGCCCCGAGGCGGTACAGCACGATGATGCCCAGCGTGAAGAGCAGCTTCTTGCGCAGGTCGGGCGTCTTGAACGCCCGGGCGAAGCCGGTGAGCACGGTGCCTCCTGCGACCCCCGCGCTATGCGTCAGAGGTGACGGTCTTGAGATTCGATAAGGACGGATGTATATCCGCCCCGGCTCCGGCGGTCTATACCGCATGAGCATGGACGGTGCACGCCACCTTACCGGCGACCGTGCCCCCCTAGGAACGACCAACCGGGGATGCCCCTTTTGAGAGGCATCCCCGGTCGGATGTTCAAGCCATCGAGTCGTCTCAGACGAGCTCGGTGACGGTGCCGCCGGCGGCGGCGATCTTCTCCTTGGCGGAGCCGGAGACGGCGTCGACCGTCACCTGCAGCGCCACGGAGACCTCGCCCTGGCCCAGGACCTTGACGAGCTGGTTCTTGCGAACGGCACCCTTGGCGACCAGATCGGCCACCGTGACCTCGCCACCCTGCGGGTAGAGCGCGGCCAGCTTGTCCAGGTTCACGACCTGGTACTCGGTGCGGAAGGGGTTCTTGAAGCCCTTCAGCTTCGGGAGACGCATGTGGAGGGGCATCTGGCCACCCTCGAAGCGCTCCGGAACCTGGTAGCGGGCCTTCGTGCCCTTGGTACCACGACCGGCCGTCTTACCCTTGGACGCCTCACCACGACCCACACGGGTCTTGGCGGTCTTGGCGCCCGGGGCGGGACGGAGGTTGTGGATCTTGAGCGGGTTGTTCTCCGCCATGATCAGTCGACCTCCTCAACCGTCACGAGGTGGCGGACGGTGTGCACCATGCCGCGGAACTCGGGGCGGTCCTCCTTGACGACCACGTCGTTCAGGCGCTTGAGCCCGAGCGAACGAAGGGTGTCGCGGTGGTTCTGCTTGCTGCCGATGTACGACTTCGTCTGCGTGATCTTGAGGCGAGCCATTACGCACCCGCTCCCGCACGCGCACGAAGCAGAGCCGCGGGGGCGACGTCCTCGAGGGGCAGACCGCGGCGGGCCGCGATCTCCTCGGGACGCTGCAGGCCCTTGAGGGCCTCCACGGTCGCGTGCACGATGTTGATCGCGTTGTCGGAGCCGAGCGACTTCGACAGGATGTCGTGCACGCCGGCGCACTCGAGCACCGCGCGCACCGGGCCACCGGCGATCACACCGGTACCGGGGGAAGCAGGCTTGAGCAGGACGACGCCCGCGGCCTTCTCGCCCTGGATCGGGTGGGGGATGGTGCCCTGGATGCGGGGGACCTTGAAGAAGTGCTTCTTGGCCTCCTCAACACCCTTGGCGATGGCGGCCGGCACCTCCTTGGCCTTGCCGTAACCGACACCCACGGTGCCGTCACCGTCACCCACCACGACGAGCGCGGTGAAGCTGAAACGACGACCACCCTTGACAACCTTGGCGACGCGGTTGATCGCGACTACGCGCTCAACGTACGCGGTCTTCTCGGCGGCGGCAGCGCCACCGTCGCGGCCCTTCCGGTCCCGCCGCTCGCCGCCACCGGCACCGCTGCCGCGGCGCTGGGGTCCAGCCATTGGAATACCTCTCTCTGTTACGTCCGTTAGTCCCGGAACCGGGGCTTAGAACTTCAGCCCGGCTTCGCGGGCGGCGTCAGCCAGAGCGGCAATGCGCCCGGCGTACCTGTTGCCACCACGGTCGAACACGACGGCCTCGACACCGGCGGCCTTGGCGCGCTCGGCGACCAGGGCGCCGACCTGCTTGGCCTGCGCGGACTTGTCACCCTCGCCACCGCGGACGGAAGCGTCCAGGTGGGAGGCCGACGCCACGGTGTGGCCCTTGAGGTCGTCGATGACCTGCGCGGTGATGCCGCGGTTGGTGCGCGTCACGACGAGGCGCGGACGCTCCGCCGTACCGGACACGTTCTTGCGGATGCGCAGGTGACGACGCGCCTTCGCGGCGCGCTTGTAAGCGTCGCCCTTGGCGATCTTGACACCGTATGCCATGGCTTACTTACCAGCCTTTCCGACCTTGCGGCGGATGACCTCGCCCGCGTACTTGACGCCCTTGGCCTTGTACGGGTCGGGCTTCCGCAGCTTGCGGATGTTCGCGGCGACCTCGCCGACCTTCTGCTTGTCGATGCCCTCGACCGAGAACTTGGTCGGCGACTCGACCTTGAAGGAGATGCCCTCGGGGGCCTCCACCAGGATCGAGTGGCTGTAGCCGAGCTGGAACTCCAGACCGGAGCCCTTCGCGGCCACGCGGTAACCGACACCGCTGATCTCGAGCGCCTTGACGTACCCCTGGGTCACACCGGTGATCATGTTGGCCACCAGCGTGCGGGACAGGCCGTGGAGGGCCTTGTTCTGACGCTCATCGTTCGGACGGGTGACGTTGAGCACGCCCTCCTCGCCCTTGGCGATCTCGATCGGCGCGGCGACGGTGTGGGTCAGGGTGCCCTTGGAACCCTTCACCGTGACCGTGCGGCCCTCGATGGTGACGTCCACGCCGGCGGGAACCGTGATGGGGAGCTTGCCGATTCGCGACATTGCTATTCCTCCGTTCCCGACTACCAGACGTAGGCGAGGACTTCCCCACCCACGCCCTTCTTCTGCGCCTGCTGGCCGGTCAGGAGACCGTGGGACGTGGAGATGATCGCCACGCCCAGGCCGCCGAGGACCTTCGGCAGGTTGGTGGACTTCGCGTAAACCCGGAGGCCCGGCTTCGAGATCCGCTTGATGCCCGCGATGGAGCGCTCACGGTTCGGACCGAACTTGAGGTCGATGACGAGGTTCTTGCCGACCTCGGCGTCCTCGACCTTCCAGCCCGTGATGAAGCCCTCCTGCTGGAGGATTTCCGCGATGTGCGACTTGATCTTGCTGTGCGGCATCGTCACGGTGTCGTGGTACGCCGAGTTCGCGTTACGCAGACGCGTGAGCATGTCTGCGATCGGATCAGTCATGGTCATGAATTGGCCTTCGGCCTCTCTCGCCGGGGTTTCCTGGTGCACCATCCCTCTCCCCGATCCGAGACGGGGCGGGTGCGGTGCGGTGGACCTACGGCGTAGTAAGTCGTAAGGGCGGCGGACGCCCAACCCCACTAGCCTAAGCCATGTGAGGCGGGGAGTCCGCCAACCCAATGCCTACCGAGAGACTCCGGTCATTCACCAACGCCCAGAGGGCGAAGGGGAATTACCAGGAGCTCTTGGTCACGCCCGGCAGCTCGCCACGGTGAGCCATCTCACGAAGGCACACGCGGCAGAGGCCGAACTTGCGGTACACGGAGTGGGGGCGACCGCAGCGCTGGCAGCGGGTGTACGCACGCACACCGAACTTGGGCTTGCGGGCAGCCTTCGCGATGAGAGCCTTCTTCGCCATCTCGCTTACGCCTCCTTGAACGGGAAGCCGAGGTGACGGAGAAGCGCGCGGCCCTCGTCGTCGTTGGTCGCCGTGGTGACCACGGTGATGTCCATACCCCGGGTACGGTCGATCTTGTCCTGGTCGATCTCGTGGAACATGACCTGCTCCGTGAGACCGAAGGTGTAGTTGCCACGGCCGTCGAACTGCTTCGGGGACAGGCCGCGGAAGTCGCGGATGCGCGGCAGCGCGAGCGACAGGGTGCGGTCCAGGAACTCCCACATGCGGTCGCCACGGAGCGTGACGTGGGCACCGATCGGCTGGCCCTCGCGGAGCTTGAACTGCGCGATGGACTTGCGGGCCTTGGTGACGGCCGGCTTCTGACCGGTGATCGTGGTGAGGTCGCGGATCGCGCCCTCGATCAGCTTCGAGTCACGGGCGGCGTCGCCGACACCCATGTTGACCACGATCTTCACGAGGCCGGGGATCTGCATGACGTTCTCGTACTTGAACTCGTCACGCAGCTTGCCCGCGATCTCCTCGCGGTACTTCGTCTTGAGACGCGGAGTGGTGGTAGCCATCAGATGTCCTCACCCGTCCGCTTGGCAACGCGGATCTTGTTGCCCTCGTCGTCGAAGCGGTAACCCACACGCGTGACGACCTTCTTGCCGTCCTTCTCCACGACCAGCTGGACGTTGGAGACGTGGACCGGAGCCTCGGTGGTCACGATGCCGCCGGCCTGGTTCGGGCCGGCCTTCGTGTGCTTCTTGACCCGGTTGACACCCTCGACGAGGACGCGCGAGTCGGCGGGGTAGGCCGCGATGACCTTGCCCTGCTTGCCCTTGTCCTTGCCGGTGATGACCTGGACCAGGTCGCCCTTCTTGATCTTCATGCTTACAGCACCTCCGGCGCGAGCGAGATGATCTTCATGAACTTCTTCTCGCGCAGCTCACGGCCGACGGGGCCGAAGATACGGGTGCCGCGAGGGTCGCCGTCGTTCTTCAGAATGACGGCGGCGTTCTCGTCGAAGCGGATGTACGAGCCGTCCTGACGACGACGCTCCTTGACGGTGCGAACGATGACCGCCTTGACGACGTCACCCTTCTTCACGTTGCCACCGGGGATCGCGTCCTTGACGGTGGCGACGATGACGTCACCGATGCCCGCGTAGCGGCGACCCGAGCCACCGAGAACACGGATGCAAAGGATCTCCTTGGCACCAGTGTTGTCGGCGACGCGCAGTCGCGACTCCTGCTGGATCACGTCTATCTCCTGATTGTCTGCCGGTTCCCGGCGGGGACCGCTGGTCGATCAGCGGTCCCCGCCGAGCCTGGCGGAACTGTTCCTAGGGGGTCCCCCTAGGAGGGATTACTTGGCCTTCTCGAGGATCTCGACGACGCGCCAGTGCTTCGTCGCCGACAGCTTCCGGGTCTCCATCAGGAGGACGCGGTCGCCGATGCCGGCGGCGTTCTGCTCGTCGTGAGCCTTGAGCTTGTTCGTACGGCGGATGACCTTGCCGTACAGCGCGTGCTTGACGCGGTCCTCGACGGCGACGACGACGGTCTTGTCCATCTTGTCGCTGACGACCAGGCCCTCGCGGACCTTGCGAGCGTTGCGCTCGCCCGCGGCGGAGCCGCTCTTGGCTGCAGTCTCAGTCACGTTGCTCTCGCTCATCAGGCGTTCTCCACCGTCTCAATGCCGAGCTCACGCTCTCGCATGAGGGTGTAGATCCGGGCGATGTCCTTACGGACCGCCCGGAGACGGCCGTGGTTCTCGAGCTGGCCCGTCGCCGCCTGGAAGCGGAGGTTGAACAGCTCTTCCTTGGCCTCGCGGAGCTTGGCGACAAGCTCCTCGTTGCCCAGCTCGCGCAGCTCGGACGCCTTGGTACCGGCCGACATCACAGCTCACCTGCCTCGCGCTTAACGATCTTGCACTTCATCGGCAGCTTGTGAGCCGCACGAGTCAGAGCCTCACGCGCGATCTTCTCGTTCGGGTAGGACAGCTCGAACATCACCCGACCGGGCTTGACGTTCGCGATCCACCACTCCGGCGAACCCTTACCGGAACCCATGCGGGTCTCGGCAGGCTTCTTCGTGAGCGGGCGGTCCGGGTAGATGTTGATCCAGACCTTGCCGCCACGCTTGATGTGGCGGGTCATCGCGATACGAGCCGCCTCGATCTGGCGGTTGGTCACGTACGCCGGCGTGAGGGCCTGAATGCCGTACTCGCCGAACGCGACCTGCGTACCACCCTTGCTCATGCCAGAGCGCTTGGGGTGGTGCTGCTTGCGGTGCTTGACCCTACGGGGGATCAGCATGTCGGTCAGGCCTCCGTTCCGGTGCTCTCAGCAGCCGGAGCGGCGGCGGCCTCGGCCTTGGGGGCCTCGGCAGCGGGAGCCTGCTGCGGCTTGCGACCGCGACCGCCACGCTCGCCACCGCGGCCACCGCGGCCGGCCGGGCGGTCAGCGCCGCCACGGGCCGGGCGGTTGCCGGCGCGGGCGGCGGCGTTCTCGGCGCGGACCTCGGCGATGTTCTTGACGTCGCCCTTGTAGATCCAGACCTTCACGCCGATGCGGCCGAAGGTCGTCTTGGCCTCGAAGAAGCCGTACTCGACGTTCGCGCGGAGCGTGTGCAGCGGCACACGGCCCTCGCGGTAGAACTCCGAGCGGGACATCTCGGCGCCGCCGAGACGGCCACCGCACTGGATCTTGATGCCCTTGGCGCCGGCCTTCATGGCGGACTGCATGCTCTTGCGCATGGCCCGACGGAAGGAGACGCGGGAGGAGAGCTGCTCGGCGACGGCCTGGGCCACCAGCTGAGCGTCCACCTCGGGGTTCTTGACCTCAAGGATGTTCAGCTGGACCTGCTTGCCGGTCAGCTTCTCCAGCTGGCCGCGGATCTTGTCGGCCTCGGCGCCGCGGCGGCCGATGACGATACCCGGGCGAGCGGTGTGGATGTCCACACGGACGCGGTCGCGGGTGCGCTCGATCTCAACCTTCGAGATGCCGGCGCGCTCCATGCCGGACGTCAGCATCCGCCGGATGGCGACGTCTTCCTTGACGTAGTCCTTGTACAGCTTGTCGGCGTACCAGCGGGACTTGAAGTCCGTGGTGATGCCGAGCCGGAACCCATGCGGGTTAACCTTCTGGCCCATTACCGGGTTCCTTCCTTGCTGCTGACGACCACGGTGATGTGGCTGGTCCGCTTACGGATCCGGTAGGCGCGGCCCTGGGCACGCGGACGGAACCGCTTCAGGGTCGGGCCCTCATCCACGTACGCCTCGCTGATGACCAGCG
This sequence comes from Streptomyces termitum, assembly GCF_014650175.1. Lineage (GTDB taxonomy): Bacteria > Actinomycetota > Actinomycetes > Streptomycetales > Streptomycetaceae > Streptomyces > Streptomyces termitum. Next base: position 485,730 of record NZ_BMUL01000001.1, on the reverse strand, counting down.
AAGAGGCGTCAGTGTGGTCGTAGTTGTGCGCGGCGTTGGCGATGGCGCTGTCCAGCACCTTGCCAACCGGCACGCTCGCGGCCTGCGGGGCGAAACGCAGGACCGCCTGAGCCTCCGTGGCGTCCATGCCACGGATAAGGTCCACCACGCGGCGGGCCTTCATGGGCGTGACGCGGATGTACCGCGCCTGGGCCCTGGCTTCCATGGTTGTCCTTCCAGTGTCTGTCATGGTCATTCCACCCCGCTACTAGCGGCGCTTCGACTTCCGGTCGTCCTTCACGTGACCCCGGAAGGTGCGCGTCGGCGAGAACTCGCCGAGCTTGTGGCCGACCATCGACTCGGTGACAAACACCGGAATGTGGGTCTTGCCGTTGTGCACCGCGATCGTGTGGCCGAGCATGGCCGGGATGATCATCGAGCGACGGGACCAGGTCTTGATGACGTTCTTGGTACCGGCTTCGTTCTGGGCGTCCACCTTCTTGACGAGGTGGCCGTCGACGAAGGGTCCCTTCTTGAGACTGCGCGGCATCTAAACCCGCTCCTAGCGCTTCTTGTTCGTCTTGCGGCGGCGGACGATGTACTTGTTCGAAGCCTTCTTCGGCGAACGCGTACGACCCTCCTTCTGACCCCACGGGGAGACCGGGTGGCGACCACCGGAGGTCTTGCCCTCACCACCACCGTGCGGGTGGTCGACCGGGTTCATCGCCACACCGCGGACGGTCGGGCGAACGCCCAGCCAGCGCTTGCGGCCGGCCTTGCCCCAGTTGATGTTCGACTGCTCGGCGTTGCCGACCTCGCCGATGGTGGCGCGGCAGCGGGCGTCGACCAGACGGATCTCGCCGGACGGCATGCGGAGGTGGGCCATGGTGCCCTCCTTCGCAAGCAGCTGCACGGAGGCGCCGGCGGAGCGGGCGAACTTGGCACCGCCACCGGGACGGAGCTCGATCGCGTGGATCGTGGTACCGACCGGGATGTTGCGGAGGGCCAGGTTGTTGCCGGGCTTGATGTCGGCCGTGGGGCCGTTCTCGACCCGGTCGCCCTGCGAGAGGCCGCGCGGGGCGATGATGTAGCGCTTCTCGCCGTCCGCGTAGTGGAGCAGCGCGATGCGCGCGGTGCGGTTGGGGTCGTACTCGATGTGAGCGACCTTGGCCGGCACGCCGTCCTTGTCGTGACGACGGAAGTCGATCACGCGGTAGGCGCGCTTGTGTCCGCCACCCTGGTGGCGCACGGTGATCCGGCCGGTGTTGTTACGGCCGCCCTTGCTGTGCAGGGGGCGGACCAGCGACTTCTCCGGCGTGGACCGCGTGATCTCGACGAAGTCGGCTACGGAGGAGCCACGACGGCCCGGCGTAGTCGGCTTGTACTTGCGGATACCCATTTCTCAGTCCTCGTCCGATATCGGACGACTCGACCGCCGTCAGGCGGTCGGGCCGCCGAAGATGTCGATTCGGTTGCCCTCAGCAAGGGTCACGATGGCGCGCTTGGTGTTGGCGCGCTTGCCGAAACCGGTGCGGGTGCGCTTGCGCTTGCCCTGGCGGTTGATCGTGTTGACCCCGGTGACCTTGACCGAGAAGACCGCCTCGACGGCCTGCTTGATCTGGGTCTTGTTGGAGCCGGGCGCGACGATGAACGTGTACTTGTTCTCGTCGAGCAGGGCGTAGCTCTTCTCGGAGACAACCGGCTTGACGAGGACGTCGCGCGGGTCCGTGAAGGTCTTGCTGGTGATCTCGGCCATCAGGCTTCGTTCCCCTCGTTGTCAGCGGCCTTGGGGCCAGACACGAAGGACTCGAGGGCGGCCTGGGTGAAGACCACGTCGTCAGAGCGCATCACGTCGTACGTGTTCAGCTGGCCCGGCTCCAGGATGTGGACCTGGGGCAGGTTGCGGGCGGACAGCCACGCGGCCTCGTCGGCGCGGTCGACGACCAGGAGCAGGTTCTTGCGCTCCGAGATCTTGCCGAACAGCGTCTTGGCGGCCTTGGTGGAGACGCCACCCTCGACCACGCCGGTGACGACGTGGATGCGGGAGTGGTTGGCCCGGTCGGAGAGGGCACCGCGGAGGGCGGCGGCCTTCATCTTCTTGGGGGTCCGCTGCGAGTAGTCACGCGGCACGGGACCGTGCACGACGCCACCACCGGCGAACTGCGGGGCGCGGGTCGAACCCTGACGGGCGCGGCCGGTGCCCTTCTGGCGGTACGGCTTCTTGCCACCACCGCGAACCTCGCCACGCGTCTTGGTCTTGTGCGTGCCCTGACGGGCCGCGGCCAGCTGCGCGACGACGACCTGGTGGATCAGCGGGACGCTGACCTTGGCGTCGAAGATCTCGGCCGGGAGCTCGATGGTCCCCGCCTTGTCGCCGGAGGGCGACAGAATGTCAATGGTGCTCATATCCTCAGGCCCCCTTGGCCGCGGTGCGGACCAGGACGAGGCCGCCGTTCGGACCAGGAACCGCGCCCTTGATGAGCAGCAGGCCCTTCTCCGCGTCAACGGCGTGAACGGTCAGGTTCTGGGTGGTCACGCGCTCGTTGCCCATACGGCCGGCCATGCGCATGCCCTTGAAGACGCGGCCCGGGGTGGCGCAGCCACCGATCGAACCCGGCTTGCGGTGCACACGGTGGGCACCGTGGGAGGCCTTGCCACCACGGAAGTTGTGGCGCTTCATGGCACCGGCGAAGCCCTTGCCCTTGCTCTTGCCGGTGACGTCGACCTTGATGCCCGCCTCGAAGACCTCGGCGGTGATCTCCTGGCCGAGGGTGTACTCGCTGGCGTCAGCGGTACGGATCTCGACGAGGTGACGGCGCGGGGTGACGTCGGCCTTGGCGAAGTGGCCCTTGAGGGGCTTGTTCACCTTGCGCGGGTCGATCTCGCCGAAGGCGATCTGGACCGACTCGTAGCCGTCGTTGTCGTTCGTACGCACCTGGGTCACGACGTTCGGGCCGGCCTTGACGACGGTCACCGGGACGACCCGGTTGTTCTCGTCCCAGACCTGCGTCATGCCGAGCTTCTCGCCCAGGATGCCCTTGATGTTCTTAGCCATCTCGCGCGTCACCTCAGAGCTTGATCTCGATGTCGACGCCCGCCGGCAGGTCGAGACGCATGAGCGAGTCGACCGTCTTCGGCGTGGGGTCGAGGATGTCGATGAGGCGCTTGTGCGTGCGCATCTCGAAGTGCTCGCGCGAGTCCTTGTACTTGTGCGGCGACTTGATGACGCAGTACACGTTCTTCTCAGTGGGCAGCGGCACCGGGCCCGCGACCGACGCACCAGTGCGGGTCACCGTCTCGACGATCTTCTTCGCCGAGGAGTCGATGACCTCGTGGTCGTAGGCCTTGAGCCGGATGCGGATCTTCTGTCCCGCCATGGCTACTTCGTAGTCCTGTCTCTGTATGTCCAACGCTCTGGAACCCGGTCGGTTCGCGTTCTTCTCCGACCCACGCGGTCGGGCGTGTCGCATTCCCTCTACGAAGAAGTCCCGAAGGATTTCCCAACCAAGGGGATGCGGGCCGTGGACCGCGAGCCGGGGGAGAACACCCACCGGGTGCCTGGTCTGCACCCCGCTCACGCTTCCCGGAAGATTCCCGTACGTCCGCCCCTGAGAAGGGACGACGAGTACTGTGGGACTCGCTTCCGGTCCTCCCGGCGGGAGGCGCGCAGCATCGGTACTCAACCGAGCAACCCCGCCAGTCTGCCATACGGCCCCTGCGGGCCGCCAATCAGGGTCCAAGACTGTACCCCACGTCACGTCCGCCCCCACCCGAGGGGCGCGCGGGCCCTCCTCCCCCGGCTCCGCCGCACGCACCGCGGGCGGCCCGGGGCACCGGCCGCTCAGTCCAGGCGGCGGGCCCGTTCCGTGAGGTGGCGGCGTTCCGGGGCGCTGGTGGTGCGGCGGGCCGCCTCGCGGTAGGCGGCGGCCGCGGCGGTGGTGTCGCCGGTCAGCTCCAGGAGGTGGGCGCGGGTCGCCAGGAGGCGGTGGTGGCGGGCCAGGCGCTTGTCGGCCGCCAGGGCGTCGAGCAGGGCGAGGCCCTCCCCCGGGCCGTGCGCCATCGCCACCGCGACCGCCCGGTTCAGGCTGACCATCGGGTTCGGGGCCACCCGCTCCAGGAGCGTGTACAGGGCGAGGATCTGCGGCCAGTCGGTCGCCTCCGCCGACTCCGCCTCGTCGTGGACCGCGGCGACGGCCGCCTGGAGCTGGTACGGGCCCACCCGGCCGCGCGGCAGGACGCGGCTGATCAGCCCGACGCCCTCCGCGATCAGGGCCGCGTCCCACCGGCCCCGGTCCTGGTCGGCCAGCGGGACCAGTTCGCCGTGCGGGCCGGTGCGGGCCGGCCGGCGGGCGTCGGTCAGCAGCATGAGGGCGAGCAGGCCCGCCGTCTCCTCGTCGTCCGGGACGAGCCGGTGCAGCAGGCGGGCGAGGCGGATCGCCTCCGAGGAGAGCTCCGGGGCGGTCAGCTCCTCGCCCGCGCTCGCCGTGTACCCCTCGTTGAAGACCAGGTAGAGCACGTGCCGGACCTCGGCGAGCCGGGCGGTGCGGTCCTCGCCCGCGGGCAGCGCGAGGGCGTCCCCGCCGGCCGCCCGTACGGTCTGCTTCGCCCGGCTGATCCGCTGCGCCATCGTCGCCTCCGGCACCAGGAAGGCCGCCGCGATCTGCGCCGTGGTCAGGCCGCCGACGGCGCGCAGGGTGAGCGCGATCCGGCTCGGCGGCGACAGGTCCCGGTGGCAGCAGAGGAAGAGCAGCGCGAGCGAGTCGTCCGCCCGCTCCCCCGCCTCCGCCTCGTCGGCGGCCGGTGCGAGGAGTTCGGCCGCCGGGGTGGCGAGCGCGACGCCGTCCTCGCGGCGGCGGCGCGCGGCCTCGCTCCGGACGAGGTCGACGTAGCGGCGCCGGGCGACGGCGAGCAGCCAGTTCCCCGGCCGCTCGGGCACGCCCTCGCCGGGCCACTGCCGGGCCGCCGCGATCAGCGCCTCCTGGACCGCGTCCTCGCAGCCGTAGAAGTCGCCGTGGCGGCGGACCATGGCGCCGAGGACCCGGGGGGCGTGGGCCCGCAGCAGCTCCTCGACGCCGGGGGTGTCCGGGCCGGTCACACGTCCGCCGCGGACTCGTGCAGGACCGGCCAGAGCTCGACCGGGTCGACGTCCGCGAAGGGCATGTCGGCGGCGATCTCCCGGGCCCGCTCGGGGGATTCGCAGTCCAGCAGGTAGAAGCTGGCCAGGTACTCCTTGGTCTCCAGGTAGGGGCCGTCGGTGACGGCCGGGGCGCCGTCCTCGCGGCGGACGAGCTGCGCGGCGGCGGCGTCGGCGAGCCCGTAGGCGCCGAGGAGTTCGCCGGTCTCGCGGTACCTGCGGTTGAACGCCTCCTGGCGGGCGATCGCCTCGGGCCAGGCGTCGGCGGGGAAGGAGTCCCACTTGGCCTGGTTGCCGTAGATCATCGCGACGTACTTCATCGGGTGTCCTCCCCGTTCCGCGCACCCCTGCGGCGCGCCGTCACCCTACGGTCGGAGCCGGTCCCGGAAGCTCGACATCCCCCGGAAAGATCTTCTGAAGAATCTTTCCGGGGGATGTCGGAGGGCGGTGCCGGGGTCAGATGACGCCCTGCGCCAGCATCGAGTCGGCGACCCGCTCGAAGCCGGCGATGTTGGCGCCGGTGACGTAGTCGCCGGGGGCGCCGTACCGCTCGGCGGTCTCGTGGCAGGTGCGGTGGATGTCGGTCATGATGCCGGCCAGCTCCTCCTCGACCCGGGCGGCGGACCAGGAGGTGCGGGAGTGGTTCTGGGCCATCTCCAGGGCGCTGACGGCGACGCCGCCCGCGTTGGCGGCCTTGCCGGGGCCGAAGGCGACGCCGGCCTGCTGGAGGAGGTGGACGGCCTCGGCGGTGGTGGGCATGTTGGCGCCCTCCGCGACGGCCTTGACGCCGTTGCGGATCAGCGCGGCGGCGTCGTTCTCGTCCAGCTCGTTCTGGGTGGCGGACGGCAGGGCGACGTCGGCCGGGACCTCCCAGACGCGGCCGCCGGGCACGAAGCGGGCGGAGGCGCCGCGCCGCTCGGCGTAGTCGGCGACCCGGCCGCGCTCGACCTCCTTGATCTGCTTGAGCAGGTCGAGGTCGATGCCCTTGTCGTCGTAGACGTAGCCGCTGGAGTCGGAGCAGGTCAGCGGGTTGGCGCCGAGGGCGAGGAGCTTCTCGATGGTGTACAGCGCCACGTTGCCGGAGCCGGAGACGACGGCGGTCTGGCCCTCCAGCTCCTCGCCGCGCTCGCGGAGCATGGCGGCGGCGAAGAGGACGCTGCCGTAGCCGGTGGCCTCGGGGCGGATCGCGGAGCCGCCCCAGCCCTGGCCCTTGCCGGTGAGGACGCCGGCCTCCCAGCGGTTGGTGATGCGGCGGTACTGGCCGAAGAGGTAGCCGATCTCGCGGCCGCCGACGCCGATGTCGCCCGCGGGGACGTCGGTGTGCTCGCCGAGGTGGCGGTAGAGCTCGGTCATGAAGGACTGGCAGAAGCGCATGACCTCGGCGTCGCTGCGGCCGTGCGGGTCGAAGTCGCTGCCGCCCTTGCCGCCGCCGATGCCGAGGCCGGTGAGGGCGTTCTTGAAGATCTGCTCGAAGCCGAGGAACTTGACGATGCCGAGGTTGACCGAGGAGTGGAAGCGCAGGCCGCCCTTGTAGGGGCCGAGGGCGCTGTTGAACTCGACGCGGTAGCCGCGGTTGACCTGGGTGCGGCCCCGGTCGTCCTGCCACGGCACGCGGAAGATGATCTGGCGCTCGGGCTCGACCAGGCGCTCCAGGAGGCCGGGCTCGGCGTACTCGGGACGGGCGGCGAGGACGGGCGCGAGCGTGTCCAGGACCTCGTGCACGGCCTGGTGGAACTCGGGCTGGGCCGGGTTGCGCCGTTCGATGTCGACGCGCAGGTGGTCGAGCGCGGAGCGGGCGGCGGCGGTCTCGGCGGTGGGCTGGGACGGCACGGAGTACCCCCTTCTGACGCGGGTGTGTGCGCCAGGGAAGCGGTGCGGAGCTCGGCGCCGTTGCCGAGCGTTGACGGGCGGCGTCCTCGCGCGCCCCCGCACCTGTCGGACCGCCGCCGGGCTCCACTGTTACATCCGAGTGAATGCACGCACCAGTAAGCGATCCCGTACGTCCGGAATACGAGACGGCGCGTACGGCCCGGTGAGGGGGCAACCACGCCCCCGGACCTGCCGTCTAGCAAGGGGCCGAACGTGTGGGCGGCCGTCGGGACCCCTGGGGGGAAGGGCCGCTTTCCGTGCACTCGTCACCGCTTTCGTATACGTCTTCCGATGCCGCCGGCGCGCCTTCGGGCGCCGCGCGGGGCGCGTCCCGGCGCGCGCTGCTCGCCGCCGCCGTCGCCGCCGCGGCGGGCACGGCGGCGGCCGGCTGCTCGGTGCCGGACGCGCGCCGGGCCGCGCCGGCCGCCGATCCGGCGCCCGGGAAGGCGCTCGCGGCGGGCGCCCCGGGCCGGGCGCTGCTGCTCCAGATATCCGCGCACCCGGACGACGACCTGTACTTCATGAACCCGGACTCGCAGCGCCTGTTCGACGCGGGGGTGCCGCTGGTCTCGGTCTACGTGACGGGCGGCGAGCACACCGGAGTGAACCGGATCGCGGGGATGCCGAGGACGGCCCCGGACCCGGCCGCGTACTCCTCCGCCCGCCGCCAGGGCCTGCGGCAGAGCTACGCGCGGGCGCTCGGCCTGCCGCTGTTCGCGCCGTGGCGGCGGACCGAGCTGCCCCTGGGCGGCGGCCGGGCGGCCGAGCTGGCGGTCCTCGCGCACGGCGGGCGGCGGGTGGAGCTGGTCTTCCTGGACCTGCCGATGCACACCCCGCGCCGCTACATGGCGGTGCCGGCGCTGTGGGAGGACCGGGCGCTGGAGCTGTCCCCGCACCGCTCGGCGGGCTCGCCGGTGCGCCGCCCGGGGCCGTACGACCACGACGGTCTGGTGGCGGCCCTGGTGGCGCTGCTGCGCCGCTACCGGCCGACCGTGGTGCACACCCTGGACCCGGATCCGGACGCGCAGCCGGGCGACGACGCGACCCGGCGGCGCGACAGCGAGCAGCCGGGCTTCTCGGACCACGGCGACCACACGGCGGTGGCCTGCTTCAGCTGGGCGGCGCTGATCCGCTGGGTGGCGGAGGAGGTGCGGGCCGGGGCGCCGGTGCCGGCCTTCACGGCGACGGCCTTCCGCGGCTACTACAACCGGCACTGGCCGAAGAACCTGCCGCCGGAGGTGCTCGCCGGGAAGGCGGCCCGGCTGGTCCCGTACGGCGGCGATCCGTCCTGGGCGTGCGGGAACCCGTCGGGCTGCGGCGACTACGGGGTGGGCGGCGACCGGCCGCTGACCAACCGGAAGGGCTGGGTGCGCTCGACCCACCACCGGTGGCCGGGGGCGGCCCCGCGCCTGGCGGCGGAGCCGGACGGGCGGATCGCCGCGTACGGGGTGCTGGGGCTGCGGGCGGTGCGCTGGCGGGAGGACCGGCCGGGGGCGTGGGGGCCGCCGGAGGACCTGGGCGGCGGGCCGCTGGCGCCCGCGCTGGGCTCGGCGGTGCTGCCGGACGGGCGGGTGCTGCTGTTCGGGGTCCGTTTCACGGCCCTGACGGGCCGTGGCGGGCCGAACGGGCGGGAGGTGGTGGTCCTGGAGCAGCGCTCCCCCGGCGGGCCGTTCCTGGCCTGGCGGGGGCTCGGCGGGCCCGACCGGGGCCCGGAGCGCGGCCGGCGGCTGGGCGTGCCGGTGGCGCTGGCCCTGCCGGACGGCCGGGTGCGGCTGTTCGTGCGGGACGCGGCGCGGGGGGTCGCGGAGCGGGTGCGGGCGGCGGACGGCTCCTGGGGGCCGTGGCGGGCGCTGCCGGGGGACGCGGTGGTGCAGGACGGTTTCGCCGTCTCGCTGGACGCGGCGGGCCGTACGCATCTGTACGCGGCGGGACCGGCGTCCGTACGGCACTGGGTGGACGGGCGGGAGGCGCCGGGGGCGCTGCCGGTGTCGGGGTCGGCGGTGGCGAGCGCGGGCGGCGGGCTGTACCACCGGCCGCCGGCCGCGGCGCGGCTGCTGGGCCCGGACGGCGCCGACGCGGGGCTGGACGGGTACGGGGAGGTGGCGGCGGTCCGTACGGAGGCGCTGGGCACCGTCCTGCTGGGCACGGGCGCCGACGGCCGGCTCCGGGTGCGGGCGGGCGGGCGCACCCGCGTGCGGCCCGGGGGTCCCGCGGCGCTCTCGGCGGGGCTGCTGGCGGCGCCGGGCGGGGTGGTGGTGGCGGGGCTCGGTCCGGACGGCCGCCCGTGGTCCTGGCGGCCCTGAGCCCCTGTGCCGTACGGGAAAAGCAGGAGGGCCCCGCACCTTTCGGTGCGGGGCCCTCCCGTTCACTGCGAGCAACTCGTGCGAGCTACCAGGTCAGTTCGAGATCAGGCGTTGATCTTGACGACCTGGCCGGCGCCGACGGTCCGGCCACCCTCACGGATGGCGAACTTGAGGCCCTCCTCCATGGCGACGGGCTGGATCAGCTCGACGGTCATGGAGGTGTTGTCGCCCGGCATGACCATCTCGGTGCCCTCGGGGAGGGTCACGACGCCGGTCACGTCCGTGGTACGGAAGTAGAACTGCGGGCGGTAGTTGTTGAAGAACGGGGTGTGACGGCCACCCTCGTCCTTCGACAGGATGTACGCCTGGGCCTCGAAGGAGGTGTGCGGCGTGACCGAGCCGGGCTTGATGATGACCTGGCCGCGCTCGACGTCCTCGCGCTTGATGCCACGGAGGAGCAGACCGACGTTCTCACCGGCCTGGCCCTCGTCGAGGAGCTTGCGGAACATCTCGATGCCGGTGACCGTGGTGGTGGTCTTCTCGGTCTTGATGCCGATGATGTCGACGGTCTCGTTGACCTTGAGGACACCACGCTCGATGCGGCCGGTGACGACGGTGCCACGACCGGTGATCGTGAAGACGTCCTCGATCGGCATCAGGAACGGCTTGTCGACGTCGCGCTCGGGCTGCGGGATGGACTCGTCCACGGCCTTCATGAGGCCGAGGAGCTTCTCGCCCCACTCCTTGTCGCCCTCGAGGGCCTTGAGCGCGGAGACGCGGACGACCGGCAGGTCGTCGCCCGGGAACTCGTACTCGGAGAGGAGCTCACGGACCTCGAGCTCGACGAGCTCCAGGATCTCCTCGTCGTCCACCATGTCGGCCTTGTTCAGGGCGACGACGATGTACGGAACGCCGACCTGGCGGGCCAGGAGCACGTGCTCCTTGGTCTGCGGCATCGGGCCGTCGGTGGCGGCGACCACGAGGATGGCGCCGTCCATCTGCGCGGCACCGGTGATCATGTTCTTGATGTAGTCCGCGTGACCGGGGCAGTCGACGTGGGCGTAGTGACGCTGCTCCGTCTGGTACTCGACGTGCGCGATGGAGATGGTGATACCGCGCTGGCGCTCCTCGGGAGCCTTGTCGATCTGGTCGAAGGCCGAGGCCTCGTTCAGGTCCGGGTACGCGTCGTGCAGCACCTTGGTAATGGCGGCCGTGAGGGTCGTCTTACCGTGGTCGATGTGACCGATGGTGCCGATGTTGACGTGCGGCTTAGTCCGCTCGAACTTCGCCTTCGCCACTGGGGTCCTCCTGGAGTGGTTCTGAACGCCTTGCTTCATCGGCGCCAGGTGATCTTTGCTGGGGTGCCGCCCGGCAGGGGGTGTCCCGTCCGGGACGGCCCCCCACCGTTCGGTGTCAAGCCTAAAGCGTGTGTGCGCGGTGCGTGGAACGCGGTGCGGTTACTCGCCCTTGGCCTTCGCGATGATCTCCTCGGCGACGTTCCGCGGAACCTCGGCGTAGGAGTCGAACTGCATCGAGTAGCTTGCGCGACCCGAGGTCTTGCTGCGGAGGTCGCCGACGTAGCCGAACATCTCCGACAGGGGCACGAGGCCCTTCACGATGCGGGCACCGTGACGCTCCTCCATGGCCTGGATCTGGCCACGGCGGGAGTTGATGTCGCCGATGACCTCGCCCATGTAGTCCTCGGGCGTGGTGACCTCGACGGCCATCATCGGCTCAAGGAGCACGGGGGAAGCCTTGCGCGCGGCCTCCTTGAAGGCCTGCGAACCGGCGATCTTGAACGCGAGCTCGGAGGAGTCGACCTCGTGGTAACCACCGTCGTGCAGGATCACACGGACGCCGGTCATCTCGTAGCCGGCCAGGATGCCGAACTGCATGGCCTCCTGAGCACCCGCGTCCACCGAGGGGATGTACTCCTTGGGGATGCGGCCACCGGTGACCTTGTTCACGAACTCGTACGAGGCCTCGCCGCCCTCGATCGGCTCGATGCCGATCTGGACCTTGGCGAACTGACCCGTACCACCGGTCTGCTTCTTGTGCGTGTAGTCGACGCGCTCGACGGCCTTGCGGATCGTCTCGCGGTAGGCCACCTGCGGCTTGCCGACGTTCGCCTCGACCTTGAACTCGCGACGCATGCGGTCGACGAGGATGTCGAGGTGGAGCTCGCCCATGCCACCGATGATGGTCTGGCCGGTCTCCTCGTCCGAGTGCACCTGGAAGGAGGGGTCCTCCTCCGCGAGACGCTGGATGGCGACACCCAGCTTCTCCTGGTCACCCTTGGACTTGGGCTCGATCGCGACCTGGATGACCGGCGCCGGGAAGTCCATGGACTCCAGGATGACCGGGCTCTTGTCGTCGCACAGCGTCTCACCGGTGGTGGTCTGCTTCAGGCCCATGACGGCGACGATGTCGCCGGCGCCCACCGAGTCGATCTCCTCACGCTTGTTCGCGTGCATGCGGTAGATCTTGCCGATGCGCTCCTTCTTGCCCTTCACGGAGTTCAGCACCGCGGTGCCGGCCTCCATGCGGCCCGAGTAGACCCGGACGAAGGTGAGCTTGCCGAGGTGCGGGTCGCTCGCGATCTTGAACGCGAGGGCGGCCAGCGGCTCGTCGTCGGACGGCTTGCGCTTGACGACGACCTCGGCGTCCTTGACGTCGTGGCCCTCGATGGCCTCGACGTCGAGGGGCGACGGGAGGTAGCGCACGACCGCGTCGAGCAGGGGCTGGACGCCCTTGTTCTTGAACGCGGTGCCGCAGAACACCGGGGTGACCGTGGTCTCGCCACCGGCGCCGGAGGCGATGGTGATGCGACGGACGGCGGCGTAGATCTGCTCCTCGGTGGGCTCGACGCCCTCCAGGAACAGCTCCATGAGCTCCTCGTCGTTCTCCGCGACGGCCTCGATGAGCTTGCCGCGGTACTCCTCGGCGAGCTCCTGGAGGTCGGCCGGGATGTCGACGACGTCGTACATCTCGCCCTTGCTGGCCTCGGCGGAGTACACCAGGGCCTTCATGCGGACGAGGTCGACGACACCCTGGAAGTCGGCCTCGGCACCGATCGGGAGCTGCATCACGATCGGGGTCGCGCCGAGGCGGTTCACGATCATGTCGACGCAGCGCAGGAAGTCGGCGCCGGTGCGGTCGAGCTTGTTGACGAAGCAGATGCGCGGAACGCCGTAGCGGTCCGCCTGACGCCAGACGGTCTCGGACTGGGGCTCGACACCGGCGACGCCGTCGAACACCGTCACCGCGCCGTCGAGCACGCGGAGCGAACGCTCCACCTCGACGGTGAAGTCGACGTGGCCCGGCGTGTCGATGATGTTGATCGTGTGATCGACGTCCTCGAGCGGCCAGTGGCAGGTGGTGGCAGCGGACGTGATCGTGATGCCACGCTCCTGCTCCTGCTCCATCCAGTCCATCGTGGCGGCGCCGTCGTGGACCTCACCGATCTTGTACGAGACGCCGGTGTAGAACAGGATCCGCTCGGTGGTGGTCGTCTTGCCCGCGTCGATGTGCGCCATGATGCCGATGTTGCGCACCTTGGCAAGGTCAAGCGAAGTGGTAGCCATATCGGCTCAGTCTTCTCTCGGTCTCGATGTGGGTTGCGACTACCAGCGGTAGTGCGCGAAGGCCTTGTTGGACTCGGCCATCTTGTGCGTGTCCTCGCGCTTCTTGACCGAAGCACCCAGGCCGTTGGAGGCGTCCAGGAGCTCGTTCATCAGGCGCTCGGTCATGGTCTTCTCGCGGCGGGCGCGGGAGTAACCGACGAGCCAGCGCAGCGCGAGGGTGGAGGCACGACCGGGCTTGACCTCGATCGGCACCTGGTAGGTGGCGCCACCGACACGGCGGGACTTGACCTCGAGAGCCGGCTTGACGTTCTCGAGGGCGCGCTTCAGCGTGACGACCGGGTCAGCACCGGTCTTCTCGCGCAGGCCCTCCATGGCGCCGTAGACGATGCGCTCGGCGGTGGAGCGCTTGCCGTCGAGCAGGATCTTGTTGATCAGCGACGTGACAAGAGGAGAACCGTAGACCGGGTCGATGATGACCGGGCGCTTCGGGGCGGGGCCCTTACGAGGCATTCTTACTTCTCCTTCTTGGCGCCGTAGCGGCTGCGGGCCTGCTTGCGGTTCTTGACACCCTGGGTGTCGAGGGAGCCGCGGATGATCTTGTAACGAACACCAGGCAGGTCCTTCACACGGCCACCACGCACGAGCACGATGGAGTGCTCCTGCAGGTTGTGTCCCTCACCCGGGATGTAGGCCGTGACCTCGATGCCGCTGGTCAGACGCACACGCGCGACCTTACGGAGGGCCGAGTTCGGCTTCTTCGGGGTGGTCGTGAACACACGCGTGCAGACGCCACGGCGCTGGGGCGAACCCTCGAGTGCGGGCGTCTTGTTCTTCTCGACCTTGTCCTGCCGGCCCTTCCGGACCAGCTGCTGGATCGTAGGCACTACTTCTCCGGTTTCTGTGTGCCGTGAGTACTACTAACCTGGAACATTCACCGACCCACGCGGTCGGGCGTGTCGGACCCGGCGGACCCCCCGCTCAAGCGCGGAAGGGGCACGGATCGCGGCGGCCGATATCTGACTCGCCGTGCGGCTGTGGACACGCACGGGAGCCCAGGCACACCCCAGGCACAAGGCATGAGCGTACCTATCGCACGGACTGCGGTCAAAAGAAAAGCCCACGCCGCCGGAAGGCCGGGCGGCGGATCGCGCGCCGGGCGGGTCCGGAAGGGGCGCCCCCCTCCCCCTCGGAACCCGCCCGTACGGGGTCAGTCGCGGGCCGCCCGGCGGGCCTCGGCGGCCGGTCCGTCCTCCGCCGCGTCCGCGTCGGGCTCCAGGAACTGGTTGACGACCTTGACGAAGACGCCCATGCGGTCGTCCGGGACGCCCAGCCAGCGGGCGAAGTCCTCCATGGTGGGCTGCCAGTCGGACGGCGGGAGGAGGTCCGCCGCGAGCGGCAGCTCCTCCGGGCTGACCCGGCCGGACCGGATCAGCATGTCGCGCACGGAGACCCCGAGCAGCGGGGCGATGCGGCGCATGGTCTCCAGGTCGGGCATGCTCTGCCGCTGGAGCAGGCGGGTCACCGCGGCGCGGTGGACTCCGGCCTCGTCCGCGATCCGGGACTTCCCGCCGCCGCGCGGGCTGTCGATGTCGTAGCCGCGCCGTCTCATCAGGTCTTCGACCCAGCCGGCGAACTCGTCGAGTCCTCGAGTGCTCATGCTCTACCGCTCCCTCATCATCCCCACCCTCCGGGCCGCCATCCTAGCGTGCTTGCGCGCAAAGAATTACGTGCTTTCGGGCGCGCAATCGTGTCGAAAGGGCGTCGAAACGAAGGAGGCGCCTCCACATCACTAGTTGCGAGCTCGCGCGCAACATGTCACTCTGCGGTCGCCGCACTCGCCGGCCCCCCGCGCCCCGGGCACCCCACGGGTCCCCGGCGCACCGGAGGCCCCGGACCGTGGAGAGAACCGCCTTGTCCCCACCCGACCCGACCCCCTGGCAGGCCGCCGCCGCGTGCGCCGGCCTCTCCCCGTCCGTCGTCTTCGCCCGCCGCGAGCGACAGGCCGCCCCGGCCCTGCGGGCCTGCGCCGTCTGCCCCGTCCTCCGCGAGTGCGAGGAGGCCGTCGCCCCCGCCGAGAGCTGGTTCGACGGCGTCTGCGCGGGCCGCGTGTGGCGCAACGGCCGCCCGGTGACGCCCCGTTCCTCCCGGAAGGGGGGCGGAGTCCTCCGTACGGCCGCCGGTCGCGCCGGCACGGCCGGCGCCGAAGCCCCGGTGGCCGGCGTCGGCACCGGGGGCGCGTTCGACGCGTTCGAGCTCGCCGCCCGGCTCGACGCGGCGGGACTCGCCGTCGCCGCCCGCGCCGGAGGCCGCCGTGGCTGAGCCGACCGCCCCGGGCACCGAGGCCGTCCTGCGGGACACGCTCCTCTGGGCCGCCGCCCTCGTCCGCCGCTTCCCCGAACTCGCCGAGGAGCTGGCGCCCGGCCGCCGCTCCCCCGCCGGCACCCGGCCCGCCGCCCCCTCCCCCGGCGACGCCGAACTGCTCCGCAGGGAGCGGCGGGAGGCGCTGCTCCTGGAGCAGCGGCACGGGCTCGCCGTCCCCGGCCACGGCGCCGCCCCGATCCGGCTGCACGTCTCCGACTGCATCCGGGACGTCACCGACGGGGTGGTGGAGCTGGAGGAGGCCGTCCGCTCCCGGCTGGGGCTGCCCCGGCCGCCGCGGGCCGGCGTCACCGAGCGGCTGCGCCGGATCGCCGGCCTGCTGGACGGGATCGGGGCCCACCCGGACCTGGCCCGGCACGTGCGGGACGAGGTCCGGCGGATGGCCCGCCGGTGCGCGCGGACGCTCGGCGAGGCGGAGCCCGTGGTGCGGGTGGCGGGCCGTTGCCCCTGGTGCGACTCGGTCTCGCTGCGCGCCTTCCCCGACCGCCGGGCGGTGCTGTGCGTCAACCCGGCCTGCGTGTGCGTGGATCCGGTGTGCGGCTGCCAGGACGATCCGGCCTACCGCCACCTGTGGCGGGAGGACGAGTGGCGGGAGCTGGCGGACGCGTCCGGGGCCCGTACCGAGGAGATCGAGACGGCGATGGACGGCACGGAGGACGACCCCGGGACCGGTGCCGACACCGGGACCGGCACGGACACCGACACCGAGGAGACCGCGTGCTGAAGCCGGCGCACCTGCCCGCCCTGATCCCGGGGCCGCTCGCCGCCGAGGAGGCGGGGGTCGCCCCCGCCACCATCCGGAAGTGGGTGCAGCTCGGTCACCTGCGGGCCGCGGGCCGGGCGGGGCGGGCGCAGCTCTTCCGCCTGGAGGACGTCTTCGCGGCGGAGCGGGCGGCCCGCCGCCGGCCCCGCACCGCCTGATCCCCGCCGCCCGATCCGTACCGCCCGACCCGTACCGCTCGTTCCGTACCGCTCGTTCCGTACCGCTCGTTCCGTACCGCGAAGGGCCCCTTCTCCCACCGGAGGAGGGGCCCTTTCCTCATGCCTCCAGGAAGGCGTGGAGCGAGCGCGTCAGCCGGGCGGCGAAGCGCTCGCGGACCTCGTCGGGGACGCGGTCGAGGGAGAGGTAGGGGTTGAGGTCCTCCAGCTCGACCAGGAGCAGGGCGCCGCCTCGGGTGCGGCAGGCGTCGACGCGCTGGATGCCGTGGTCGAGGGTGTTCCAGTCGATGAAGCCGCGGGCGAAGTCGAGGTCGGCCGGGGTGGGTTCGTACGGCTCCAGGACCCAGCGGCGCCCGGGGTCGGGGGCGTACAGGGCGTACTGGAGGTCGTCGTCGACGAAGTAGAAGGAGACCTCGTACGCGAAGTCGACGCGCGGCTGGACGAGGAGCCCGCCGTCCGCCGCGAGCCCGGCCAGTTCGGCCAGTTCGGCGTACGGGACGAAGCGCAGGCCGATGGAGTCGGCGCCGGCCTTCGGCTTGACCGCGTACAGCTCGGCCGCGGGGAGGAGCGGCAGGTCCTCGGGGCGGTCGACGGTGGGGATGACGGGGCGGCCCTCGGCGGTGAGGTCGAGGAGGTACTGCTTGCCGGCCATGTCTCCGCGGCCGTGCGGCGGGTTGTAGACGCGGGTGCCGAGGGCGGCGGCGCGCTCGCGGAACTCCTCGTACGCCTCCCGGTGGTGGAGGACGGGGCCGCTGTTGCGGACGACGACGGCGTCGAAGCCGGTCATCAGGGCGGCGGCGTCGCGCGGGTGGCAGAGGGCCAGGTCGAAGGAGTCGCGCAGGCGGGCGGTGAGGCCGATGTCCTCGTCGCAGTAGCGGCGGCCGCGGGCGGGGTAGGCGAGGTCGGTGACGTAGAGCAGGCGGGGGCGGGCGGCGGACACGGGCGGCTCCCTCGGTCGGGTGGCGGTCAACCTACCCGGGCCCCGAGGGAACGTTTCTTCGGGGGTTCGGCGCCCCCTTTCCCGAACTAGTTGCGTGCGCGCACGCTCTCTGTCACAGTTGGCGCAGCGGCGGAGCTGTGCCCGGACGAAAGGGCGCGGCTCCGCCGTCGGCCGTCCGGGCGTGCTCCCGCGCCCCGCCCCCTCCCCGCCGGAGCCCCGGACGGCCCGCCCCCTCCGCCCGCCCGTCCACCGCTCCCTCCCGAGGAGAATCCGCGATGACCACTCCCCCGAGTGCCTTCCCGGACGTCGAGAAGCTGGTCGTCGACGTCCTCAAGGCCGACCCGGCGCTGGCCGGGGCGGTGCTCGCCGTCCAGCCGCCCGCCGGCTTCGACGGCACCCAGGCCGCCGTCCTGGTGAACCGCCGCGGCGGCGCCTGGATCGGCGACCTGCACGTCGACATGCCGCTGATCGAGTTCGAGGTGTACGGCCCCACCAAGGAGGCCGCCCACGTGCTCGCCAACGGCGCCCGGCGCGCCCTGCTCGCCGCCATCGGCACCCGCATCGGCGCGAACAACGTCGTCCACGACGTGGAGGAACAGGACGGGCCGCGCTGGCTGCCCGACTACCTCTACCGGGGCGCCCACCGCTACCTCTGCGTGCTGCGCCTCTCCCTGACGGTCTTCTGACCCGGGCCGTCCCCCGACGGCCCCCACCCCGCCGCCGACCGGCGGCCCGAGCGCGCCCCCCGGGCCGCTCCCCCCAGACGAGGCCCCGCCGACCGGCGGGGCCTTCGCCGTACCCGGACCCTCCGCACCCGCATCCGCACCGGTCCGGGCGCGGCACCCATCCACCCAAGGAGACATCACCATGGCAGGAAACAACTCGGCCGAGATCCGCGTCGCCGGCACCGGCAAGCTCTTCGTGGCCAAGGCCGGCTCGCCGCTCCCGACCTTCACGGCCGACGGGGCCGGCGACTGGCCGTCCGCGACCTGGACGAACCTCGGCTACACCACCGGTGACGGCGTCACCTTCTCCAAGAAGGACAAGCTGGAGCCGATCGACACCTGGCAGTCGGTCTCCCCGGTGCACTTCATCTACTCCAGCCGCGACCTCTCGCTGAAGTTCTCCCTGCTCCAGTTCAACGAGGACACGCTGCCGTTCTTCATGGGCGGCGGCCAGGTCGAGCCGGAGTCGGCGACGTCGACCGACACGTACAAGTACGAGATCGCCGAGCGTCCGTACGCGGACGCCCGCGCCCTCGGCCTGGAGTTCACCGACGTGAAGGTCGGCGGCGTCGCGGTCACCTACCGCTTCGTCATCCCGCGCGGCCAGGTCACCGCCTCCGACGACATCAAGCTGGCCCGCAAGGCGGCGTCCACCCTGGGCGTCACCTTCACCGCCATGTCGAACGGGGACGGCGCGCCGCTGGCGACCTTCCTCATGAAGGACGGCCAGTACGGCACGGCCTCGGCCTGATCCCCCTCCGGGGCGGGACGGCCGCGCGCCGTCCCGCCCCGCCCCTCCTTCCGTACGCACCCCCTCAAGGAGTACGCATCACCATGGCCCGCTTCGACGTCAACGCCGCCCGCGCCCAGCGCCAGGAGGCGCACGGCCGCACCTGGTCCTTCGAGCTGGACGGCGACACCTTCACCCTCCCGACGGAGCTCTCCCGCGCGGTCGCCAAGGGGCTGCGCAAGCTGGACGACAACGACGTGGACGGTCTGCTCGCGCTCCTGATGGGGCCGGACCAGTTCGCCCGCTTCGAGGAGCACGACATCACCATGCAGGACATCGCCGCGATCCTGGAGGCGTACGGCAAGGAGACCGGGCTCGGCCTGGGGGAAGACTGAGCCTCGTCGAGTTCGTCGACGAACACGCCGAGGCCCTTGAGGCGGACCTGATCCGCTACTACGGCGTCGACCTGCTCGACTGGCACCGCGGCGCGCTGTCCAGCCGGCGGGTGCTGGCCCTGGTCAAGCACCTGCCGAGGGGCAGCGCCGTCCACCGCGAGCTGCACGGCGAGGCCGCCGAGTGGTCGGTGACCGACCATCTGCTGGCGGCGGCGGTGGACCACCTCGCCGCCGCCAACTGGATGTTCGTCTGCGCCAACACCGGCGAGGACGACGAACGCCCCGACCCGCCGAAGCCGGTGCCCCGGCCGGAGTACGGCGACCCGGACGGCGGGGACGACCCCGGCGCGACGGCCCGAGAGGGCGGGGGCGGGGAGCCGGAGGAGGCCGTCCCGACGGTGTCCGCCGGTGAACTCGCCCGCTTCTTCGGCTGATCCCCGCCCGCCGCGGGTCCGCCGCCCCGCCCCTGGTCCGCTCCCGTCAGGGGGCGGACTCCGGGGGTGCTTGCGGGGTACGGTCCGCCGCCAGCTCCTCCTCCAGGGCCTTGGCCCGCTCGGAGAGCCGCCGGCCCCGGCCCGGACGCTGGTCCGGGCCGGCCGGGTCGGCGTCCCGGCGGTCGCCGGCCGGGGGCTGCTGGGCCGGCACGTGGGCCAGCGGCGGGACGATCGGCCGGCCGCCCTTGCCGCGCACCACCTTCCGCACGGTCTGCGGGGCGCGGCGGGCGCGGCTCTCCTGGGCCGTGACGAGGACGTCGGGCTCCGGGTCCGGGGCGGGTTCCTTCTGGTGCTCGGGCTCCGGCTCGGGTTCCGGTTCGAAGCCGGGTCCGGTGCGGGCGAACCGCTCGCGCTCCCGGCGGACCCGCTCCTCCGCCTCGACGACGGCGGCCGGCGGTTCGAGGAGCCGGGCGAAGGGCAGGGTGATGACCCGGGCCCCGTCGTGCGGGCCGCCGGGGTCGCCCCGGCGCTGCGGCCTGCGGACGCCCCGGGCGTCGTCCTGCCCCTGCGCGTACGCGTCGGCGACGCGGCGCTCGTACTCCCTCCGGATGCCCGGGAGTTCCTCGGAGACGGCCTCGGCCCAGCCCGAGGTGAACGCGCCGGTCTCCCGGCGGTCCAGCTCGGACCTGGGCAGCACGAGGAGCTCCTCGGGGGCGTACCCGTGGACGTGGACGAGTTCGGAGAGCCGTGCGAAGAGGTGCGGCAGATCGGGGTGGGAGGCGAGCCAGTCGACCATCCGGTCCCGCCGGTCGGCTCCGGGCTCCGTATCCATGCGTCAGTACTGCCTTCCAGCCCCCTGGGTCCCCCGCGCGCACCTCGCGCCCCTCGCCCCCGTCGTGGTCGGGTCCAGGGGCGCGCACCAGGTTACCCGGTCGAACATTCGCGGTTTCCAGCCGCCAACTCGTTCGAGAACCTGACGAGAAGACGTCACGTCAGACGTTTCCCGCTCGACAAACGCCGAGTGGGTGGACCACACTCTGTTCGCACAGAAACTCGCACAACAGTTCGAATACGTGGTGCCCCCGCTCCTCACTCCGCGGCGCCGCCACACGCACGGGCAAGCAACCGGAAGGCAGGCGTCCATGACTCAGCAGGCCGAGGCATCCCCGCACATCCCGCTCCAGGACCGCCTCCGCCAGCTCCTCGAAGGACCCGCCGGCCGCGACCGGAGAGCCCTGCTCGGCACCCTGTGCGCCGAGGTCTCCCGGCGCGAGACCCTCGCGTACGCGGCCGGCTGGAACGACGCCCTCGCCACCGCCCGGCCCGCCCCCCGCCGGGACGCCGGAGCCTGACCGCCCGCGCCGCCCCCGACGAACGAGAAGCCCCCGCCCCCTCCGGCGGGGGCTTTTCGGCGCTTGGCCCTCCCGGGCCGGAAGCGGAGCAACCATGGCAGAAGTAACGAACGACGACCTCTCGATCCAGATCGCCGGGCTCCGGCACTACCTGCGGAAGGTGGACGGAGGCTGGCTACCCACGACCGAGTGGGTGAAGCAGCAGATGGCCCCCGTCAACAAGGTGATCGAGGACCTCAAGGGGAAGCTCGAAGAGGTCCACAAGGAGATCGTCAAGAACCCGGTGACGGAGTACTGGGAGGCCGCCGGTTTCGACGGCATCGCCGCCGGCATCGAGAAGCTGTACGAGGGCGAGGGCCTGGGCACCGCGGTCGCGTACTGGCTCTCCACCGGCGGCGGCGCCCTGGCTGCCATCATCATCGGCGGCATCGGCGTCTACCTGGCCGGCAAGCTCACCGGCATCCAGCGGAGCATCCAGCAGATCGGGGGCCCCACCCGCCGGATCCTCGCCCTCGACGAGGAGGGCAACCTCCGGCTGCAGAACCGTACGGACGTCGAGAACCGCGAGCGCCGGGTCGCCAACGGCGGCACCGGCCTCGCCGACCTCCCGCCGGGCGCCGCCGGGAACCTCGACACCCTGCACCAGGCCCTCACCCGCATCAACCCCGAACTCCTCACCTTCAACAACCGCGCCCCCGACTTCCTCCGGCAGTTCCGCAAGCTGCCGAAGCAGGCGGTGGCCACCCGGGTCACCGAGGGCCTCAAGGCGCTCTCCGGCGCCCTGCGGACCCTCAACCCCACGAAGATCGGGAAGGTCGCGTCCGCCACCGACCGCATGAAGTCCGCCCTGACCGGCTTCGAGCCGTCCCGTATCCCCTCCGGCCCCACCCTCCAGGCGTCCGCCGACGCCATGGGGAACCTCGCCCGCGAGACCGGGACCCTGCGGAGCAAGTTCCAGGAGCTCTCGCGGAGCGTCCGGAGCCTCGACGACGCCATCGGCGCGGCCACCACCGCCTGATCCCGCCCCCACCCCGAAAGGAGGCAATCCCCCATGTCCCTCATCAAGTCCCTCAAGGGCGCTTCCACCGCCCTCGGCGGTTTCAAGTCCCAGGCGTCCGGCGCCGGGACCTCGGTCAAGAAGGTCGGCGACGCCGGCCGGTCGGCCTCCGGCCAGCTCAAGACCCTCCGGACGAACGCCCAGGGCGCCGGCGGGCAGCTCAAGAACCTCAGGACCGCCTCGGACCAGGCCGAGCGCGCCATGAAGAAGGCCGGCACCACCGCCCAGTCGGCCGGCGGGAAGCTCGGGAGGTACGAGTCCGGCGCCGGCAAGGCGGCCAAGGGCCAGGACCGGCTCAACAAGTCCATGAAGGGCAACTTCCTGATCCGCCTGCTCGAACTCTTCATGCCGCTCATCGAGGCCGTCGTCGACATGGCGACGCGCTCGAAGACGATGCAGGCGGTCATGAAGAAGGCCTTCAGCGCGATCAAGAGCGTGATCGGCTCCGTCATGAAGGCCATCGGCCCGATCATGAAGAAGGCCGGATCGCTCATCAAGACGGTCTGGAACGGCATCAAGAAGGCCATCTCCACCGTCGTCAAGGCCGTCGCCACCGTCATCAAGACCTACGTGAAGATCTGGAAGACGGTCATCACCACGGTCATGAAGGCCATCAAGACGGTCATCAGCACCGTCTGGCGGGGCATCAAGGCCGTCATCTCACCGGTCGTCAACTGGATCAAGAGCGCCATCCCGAAGGCGTTCAGCGCCGTCAAGAGCAAGATGTCGTCGATCTGGAACGGCCTGAAGTCCATCGCCTCCCGCGCCTTCAACGGCATCAAGAGCGGCGTCAAGGGCCCGATCAACGCCGTCATCGGCCTCATCAACCGCATGATCGGCGCCCTCAACCGGGTCAAGGTCAGCGTCCCCGGCTGGGTCCCCGTCGTCGGCGGCAAGACCTTCGGCGTCAGCATCCCGACCATCCCGATGCTGGCCACCGGCGGCGTCGTCATGCCCCGCACCGGCGGCGTCCCCGCCATCCTCGCCGAGGCGGGCGAGGCCGAGGCCGTCCTGCCGCTCTCCAAGCTCGACCGGCTCCTCGCCCTCACCGCCCGCCGCGCCCGCCAGGCCCAGGCCCCGGCCGGCCCCACCGGCGGCGCCGGTCTGCACATCGAGCACTACCACGCGGCCCGCTCCAGCGACCCGAACGCCACCGCCGACGCCCTCATGTACCTGGTGAAGGCGCGGGGAGCCCGCGCATGAGCGCCGTGGTCCTCGCCCTGCCGGACTTCCGCGCCCTGATCCCCCGGGCCGGGGCCCTGGGCCGGGACCTCGGCGGCGCCGGCGGCGCGGTGAACGGCCTGCGGCAGGGCGTCCGGCGGGCCGCCGGGGGCGTCGACGCGGTGGCCGCCGCGCTCCGCTCCGCCGGCACCTCCGTCCGTACCCTCGGCCGGGACTCCGCCGGCACCGCCGCCCCGCTGAACCGGCTCCGCGGCTCCACCGCCCCCGCCGCCGTCCGCCGGATCGGCACCGCCGCCGGCCGGGCCCGTACCGCCGCCGGCCGGATCGGCACCACGGCCGGCGCCGTCCTCGGCCTGCTGCTGCCGCTGCTCCCCGTCGCCGAGGTGATCACCGGCCTGATGGGCACCTTCGGCACCGTCACCACCGTCGCCTCGGTCGCCATGACCGGCGTCAACGTCGCCATGCGGGCCAACCCGCTGGGCTTCCTCGTCGGCCTGATCGTGCCCGTCGCCGCCTATCTGATCGAACTCGCCGTCACCTCCGAGACCGGCCAGAAGATCATCCGCAAGGTCCTCCAGCAGGCGCTCCAGGGCGTCCGGGCCGTGTGGACCTTCCTCCAGCCGCTCCTGAAGCTCATCGGCCAGGCCGTCGCCACTTACGCCAAGGCGTACCTGACGGCCTTCACCACCGCCCTCAAGGGCCTCGCCACCCTCGTCCGCGGCGTCTCCCGGATCGGCTCCGCCGTCCGCTCCGCCACCACCGCCCTGCGCGGCATCGCCTCCCGCGCCCTCGGCGGCGTCAAGAGCGCCGTCCAGCCCGTCGTGCGCTGGATCACCGACAAGGTCCCCGGCTTCTTCCGCACCGCCAAGGACGCCGTCTCCCGGGCCCTCAAGGGCATCGGCGAACTGGTCGAGGGCGGCCTCAGCGCCGTCCTCGGCGTCGTCAAGGGGCCGGTCAACGGCCTCATCGCCTTCGCCAACTGGATCATCGACGGCCTCAACAAGCTCAGCTTCAAGATCCCGCTCACCGGCAAGAAGTTCGGCGTCGACCTCGACAAGATCCCCCTGCTCGCCGAGGGCGGCATCGTCTCGCCGCCCGAAGCGGGCTCCTACCGCATCGACGCCCTCACCGAGCTGGAACGCCGCCGCGTCCCCGCCCTCACCGAGCCGCCCCCGGCCCCGCACCGCGTCCGCGACTTCCACGAGGAGGCCGGTGCCGGACCCCGCGCCACCGCCGAGGACCTCCTCTTCCTGCTGACCGCCCACGGCGCGCCGGACCCCGCCGGAGCGCCGCTCCTCGCCACCGGCCCCTGACCGCCCGCACGCCCACCCGATAGTGAGGTGACGGCCGCCATGGCCGAGACCACGATCCCGTACGCCGGAAACTCCCTCATCGCCGACCTCGCGCCCGGCTCCCTCATCACCCAGGACGGGCAGATGCAGTGGGCCGGGCTCCTCATCGGCCCCGGCACCCCCTTCGCCGTCGACAAGTCCGGCCTGACCGGCTGGGAGGACCTCCCCGAGTACGACTCCTCCGACGCCGACCGCCCGACCTCCCACGGCGCCTGGCCCGGCTCCCGCTACGCCAAGCCCCGCAAGATCGGCGGCACCATCGTCCTCGTCCCCGAGCACGGCGACGCCCCCGGCACCGTCCGGGCGCTGCGCCAGGCCCTCGCCCTGCTCGACGAGGAGCGCTGGCTCGCCGTCCGGCTGCACGGCGAGACCCTCGCCGTCCGCGCCCGGATCGCCCAGCGGGTCGTCCCCGCCGACCAGGGCTTCGCCACCCAGGGCAGCTCCCGCGTCTCCGCCCAGTGGCTCGCCGCCGACCCCCGCCGGTACGGCGTCAACGAACAGGTGTCCACCACCACCCCGCCGCAGCCCGAGGCGGGCATCACCTGGCCGCTGACCTGGCCCCTCGACTGGGGCGAGGCCAAGTCCACCGGCGACGCCGTCGTCGAGAACACCGGCTCCGCCCCCACCCACCCGGTGATCACCTTCCGCGGCCCCTGCTCGATGCCGAGCGTCACCGAGCGGGTCAGCCGCCGCCGGCTGCGGTACGCGATCGACCTCGCCGCCGGCGACGAGCTCACCGTCGACACCCGCGCCGGCACGGTCACCCTCAACAACTCCGCCTCCCGGCTCCACACCGCGATGGCCGACTCCACCCCGGAGGAGCTGTTCGTCCTCGACCCCGGCCGCACCGACCTGTCCTTCCGCCCCGAGGACGGCACCGAGCAGTCCCTCATGACCGTCCGCTGGCGCAGCGCCGAATGGTGACGGCCGCGTGACCCCCGCCGCCGGACGGCCCCACCGGACCGCCCGGCGGCCGCGCCGCCCGCCCGCCCCCATCCCGAGGTGACCCATGACCGTACGAGCCGCCTGGCTCCAGTCCACCGGGCAGACCCGCGAGGACACCCGCCTGACCCTCGCCGCGCTCCTCACCCCCAGCGGCCAGAGCGAGGCGGAGACCCCGCTCCGCTCCCGGCCCGGCATCGTCCCCGGCGGCTTCGCGCTGACCGGCACCGCCCCCATGCAGGCCACCGTCGGCACCGGCCGCGCCGTCGTCCAGGGCAACGACACCGCCCAGGGCGCGTACCTGGTCGCCGTCACCGCCCCCGAGACCCTGACCCTCACCGACGGCGACCCGCAGTACGACCGCGTCGACCTGGTCGAACTCGCCGTCCTCGACGACACGTACGACCGCTCCGGCGCCACCGAGGCCGTCGTCCGCCTCGTCCGCGGCGAACCCTCCGCCACCCCCACCGCCCCGGCCGGCGGCCCCGGCAGCGCCCTCCCGCTCTACACGGTCCGCGTCCCCAAGGGCACCTCCGCCGGCACCGGCGGCATCGCCTGGAACTCCGGCGCGGTCACCGTCCGGCACTGGCCGGTGGTCGCCCTCGGCGGCATCATGCCGGCCAGCGGCTACAAGGGCGCCTACGCCGGCCAGTACCGCGACACCTCCGGCCTGCTCCAGCGCTGGGACGGCACCACCTGGGTCTCCTACCCGAAGGCCATCGGCGGCATCGCCCCCGCCTCCACCCCCACCGGCGCCTACGCCGGCCAGTACCGGGACACCCCCGGCGGCCTCCAGCGCTGGGACGGCACCGCCTGGCAGTACGCCGAGGGCGCCGCCACCGTGCTGCTCAGCGCCAGCCAGTGGCAGACCACCCAGCAGCAGAGCCTGGCCGGCAACACCTGGACCGTGCTCAACCTGCCCACCGTCGACGTCGACGACGCCGGCCGCTGGAACGGCACCGGATACTCCGTCACCCGCCCCGGCTGGTGGCGGATCTCCGCCCACGCCACCTTCGCCAACGACGCCCAGACCGGCATGCGCGGCGCCCGGATCCTGGTCGGCGGCACCGGACAGGCCCGGATGACCTGGCTCACCCCCGCCGGGAACGGCGCCGTCTCCGTCGGCGGCTCGGGCGTGCTCAGGCTCGCCGCCGGAGACGTCCTCCAGCTCGCCGGCTTCCACAACCACACCGCGCCGGTGAAGACCCTCGGCGGCTCCGGCTACGCCTGCTCCCTCACCGCCGAATGGCTCAGGTCCTGACCGCCGCCCCCGTCCCCCTCCCGTCCCCTCCCGAACGGAGAACCCCGTGAACCTGCGCAGCAGCTGGGCCGTCGCCACCGGCCAGACCCGCGAGGACACCCGCCTCACCCAGACCGGCATCACCACCCTCGCCAACCCCGTCCAGGTCCGCTCCGGCATCGTCCCCGGCTCCTACGACGGCCGGTACCGGCTCTCCGGCTTCTGGACCTACGGCTCCGCCCCGATGACCGCGACCGTCTCCGAGGGCCGCGCCGTCATCCAGGGCGAGATCGCCCAGGGCGCCTACCCGGTCACCCTGCCGGCCTCCGAGACCCTCACCTTCACCCCGGGCACCGCCCAGTACAACCGCATCGACATGATCGTCCTGCGGATCTACGACGGCCTCTACGACACCGAGCAGAAGTTCGACGCCGCCCTGGAGATCATCGAGGGCAAGGCCGAGCAGGTCCCGCAGCGCCCGACGCTCCCGCCCCGCTGCCTCCCCCTCTACGAGGTGCTCGTCCCGGCCGGCGCCTCCGCGGGCAACGGCGGCATCCCGTGGAACACCTCCCTCACCGACCTGCGCACCCCCGTCGTCGGCCTCGGCGGCATCCTCCCGGTCGAGGGCGCGGTCCTGCCCGGCGCCTACCCCGGCCAGTACCAGGACGCCGGCGACATCCTCCAGCGCTGGGACGGCGGCGCCTGGGTCGCGTACCCCTCGGCGCTCGGCGGCATCGTCCCGAACTCCTCCGCCTCCCTGACCGCCAGCTACACCGGCCAGTACCGCGACTCGCCGGGCGGACAGCTCCAGCGCTGGAACGGCGCCGCCTGGGCCCCGGCCGTCCCCGGCCCGTACTTCATCGACAACGGCGACTTCGGCGACACCACCTCCACCACCTACACCTCCACCCTCGCCGGGCGCACCACCAACCCGCTCACCGTCAGCTTCACCGCCCCGCCGTCGAAGGCCGTCGCCGTCGGCTTCGGCTGCCGCATGCGCTCCCGCGACGACCACTACGCCTACATGGCGCTCCGGCTCACCCAGGGCAGCACCGTCGTCAACGACCTCGACGACGACTACGCCACCATCGGCGCCAGCAGCACCTCGATCTCCGTCTCCACCACCCGCCGCCTGTCGAACCTCACCCCGGGCACGACGTACACCCTCACGGCCTACTTCCGGATCCTCGCCAACACCCTCGGCCTCAAGGCGGGCTTCGACAACACCTACATCAAGGTCGACCCGCTCCCGTAGCCCCCGGACGCCCGATCCCACCCCGAGAGAGGAACCCCCGATGCCCATCCGCACCGGCTGGGTGCTGCCCCAGGGGCAGACCCGCCAGACCACCCGCCTGACCGCCCTCGGCGCCGGCACCCCGGCCGACCAGTCCGCCTCCCGCTCCGGCATCCTCCCCGGCTCGGCCGACGGCACCTACCGGGTCAGCGGCCTGTCGCTGACCGGCAGCGGCCCCATGACCGCCACCGTCCACGCCGGGCGCGCCCTCGTCCAGGGCCTGCCCGAGCAGGGCGCGTACCCCGTCGACCTCAGCGGCGACACCGTCCTCACCTTCACCGACGGCAACCCGCTCAACCCGCGCGTCGACCTCGTCGTGCTGCGCGTGTACGACCACGACGCCGACGGCCTCGACGCGTACGGCGCCGTCCTGGAGGTCATCACCGGCCAGGCCGCCGCCACCCCCGTCGTCCCGGAGACCCCCGGCGCCTCCCTCGCCCTCTTCACCGTCCGGGTCAAGGCGGGCACCTCCGCCGGCACCGGCGGCATCGACTGGAACGCCGACCTCACCGACCTGCGCACCACCGTCGCCTCGGTCGGCGGCATCCTGCCCGTCTACAACAACGCGGGCGTGCCCGGCGCCTACCCCGGCCAGTACCAGGACGACGACGTCACCCACCACCTCCAGCGCTGGAGCGGCACCGCCTGGGTCGCCTACCCGAAGGAGATCGGCGGCGTCGCCCCGCAGAACGCCCTCTCCGTCGGCTCCTACCCCGGCCAGTACCGCGAGCACAACGGCGTCCTCCAGCGGTGGAACGGCACCTCCTGGGCCGCCTACCAGCCGCCGGTCCAGACCGAGTCCCTCAGCAGCGGCGCGGTCGCCACGACCGGCTGGTCCGTCGTCTCCTACGAGGCCCGCCGCAGCCGCGGCCTGTGCACCATGTCGGTCGTCGTCACCCGCACCGGCGCCAACATCCCCTCGGACCCCGACGGGAACATCAACGACGTCACCCTGTGCACCCTGCCCGCCGGATGGCGCCCGCCGTTCAACCTGGAGGCCGCCGTGGCCGACGGCTACGGCGACGGCTCGGCCATGATCGCCTCCAGCGGCCTGATCACCCTGCGCACCTGGTCCCCGAACGGCCTCCTCAAGGTGGAGCGCAACGTCCGCGTCAGCGCCACCTACATCCTTCCGTGAGGTCCGCCCCATGAGTCTCGACACTCCCTACCGGGCCATCTTCTGCGACCTGGTGACCGACCAGACCCTCGACATCCTGCCGCTGCGGGACGTCTCCTTCGAGGACTACATCGGCCGGGCCGGCTCGCTCTCCGGCACCGTGCCCGTCCCCGACCGGGCGATGGCCGACCGGGCCCGCCAGATCAAGCCCGGCCGCACCACCGTCTACCTGGAGCGCGGCGGCTTCCTGTGGTGGGGCGGCATCGTCTGGACCACCAACCTCCAGAGCAGCGACCGGGGCGTGGTCACCCTCGGCGTCCAGGCCGCCACCTTCGACTCGTACGCGGGCCGCCGCCGCGTCCGCACCGAGCTCAAGTACACCGAGACCGAGCAGTTCGACATCGTCCGCGGCCTCTGGGCGGAGCTCAACCGCGGCCTCGGCTCCAGCGCCGTCGACCTCGGCGACGACCTGCCGTCCGAGCCGGTGTTCCGCACCGCGTCCTGGCGGCACGGCGACGAGACCGTCTACCAGGAGGCACTCGACCAGCTCGGGGCCTACGCGGACGGGACCGAGTACCAGATCCTCGTCCACCGCGACCCCTCCGACGGACGGCGGGTCCGCCGGCTCCGGCTCGGCTCCCCCCGCATCCGCACCGGCGCCACCGACGTCGTCCTCGACCGCCCCGGCACGATCCTCTCGTACTCCCTGCCGGACGACGCCACCCGCGGCGGCACCACCTCCCTCGCCCGCGGCGCCTCCACCAACGGCAACGCCGCCGCCGAGTCCCGGCCCACCCTCTCCGGGGAGGTGAAGGCCGAGGACCTGCCGGACCTGTGGCCCCAGCTCGACCTGTCCACCGACTACAACGACATCGGCGACAAGGCCGCCCTCGACGCGCTGGCCCTGGCCGTCCTCCAGGAGGCCCAGGGCTCGGTCCTCATCCCGGAGCTCAGCATCCGGCTCTCCGACGTCGTGCCCTCGGCGCTCCTCGGCCGCACCGCCCGCGTCCGGATCACCGACGAATGGCACCCGACGGGCCTCGACTCCCGCTTCCGCATCGTCGGCGTCAAGGTCCGGCCGGCCGAACGCGGCCGCCCCGACACCGCCGAACTCGCCCTGGAGGAGGTCTGATGGCACTGCTGCCCGAGGACATCATCGACCGGCTGATCCAGATGGAGCGCCGGCTGAACGCCCTGTCCACGGCGGTCAACACCCGCCCGCCGCTCACCGAGATCGTCAACGGCTCGCTGGCCCTGAGGCGCCGGACCGACCCGCTCGACCCGTCCGTCACCGCCCTCGTCGCCCAGTTCACCACCAGCGGCCCCGACGGCACCAAGCCGGTGCTGCGGGTCCTCGACGCCTACGGCCACGAGGTCCTCTCGGACGACCTGCTGAGCGGCGGCCTGGCCCGGCCCTGGCTGCCGATGCTGCCCCCGCAGACCATGGTCACGGCCTCCTGGCCGAACACCGCCGCCACCGCCTGGACCACCATCGCCCAGTCCCAGAACCCGATCTGGCAGCCGAAGCTGCGGCTGCGGATGTTCACCCGGGTCTCCTCCGGCGCCGCCGGGCAGGTGCGGGTGCTGGCCGGCGGCGTCCCCTTCGGCCCGACCGTGGCCGCCGGGACCGTCTTCGACCACACCGCCGCCGTCACCGCCGACATGCAGGCCGACTTCGGCAAGGACCTGACCGTCGAGGTCCAGGCCCTCGTCACCAGCGCGAGCGGCACCGTCTACGCCAAGCCGGTCCTGATGCACGGCCGCCAGACCTGACCCCACCGCCCTCCCCGGAAGGAGAGCACCCCATGATCCCCGACCCCACCCAGCCCTGGGGCGTCGCCATCGACTACGCGGGCCGCGGCACCGTCACCGAGAGCGGCCACACCGTCGGCGTCCGGCTGTACGACAACACCCTCGGCGGCCCGCTGGACATCGACCCGGTCACCGGCGAGTACCCGGCCGTGTACGTGACCGCGCAGACCGTCGAGAACGGCGGGAACGGCGTCCAGCTCCGCGGCTACGGCATGACCGTCGTCCAGCCGACGCACGGCCGCCCGGTCCTGCCCGACCCGGCCGCCGTCGTCCGCGCCGTCACCGCCGCGCTGGCCGACTTCGAGACCCGCCGGGCCGCCTTCGCCGCGCTCTGCGCCGCCTGGGTCCCCGTCCCGGACCCCGGCCCCGAGCCCACGCCCGAACCCGCCCCGGACCCGGAGCCCGCGCCCGCGCCCTGAGCCCCGAGTCCCCCCGTACGCCCGCCCCGCGCCGCCGCCGGCCCGGGGCCTTCGCATGTCTGGAGGCAGACAGTTGGCCACTCCCCTGTCCGCGGACCGGCTCCTCGCCGCGCTCCGCGCCGAAGGCGTCACCGTCGTCGAGCACCCCGGCTGGCGCACCCACGACCGCGGCCGGGCCGGCGCCTGGGGCCCGGTCGCCGGCGTGATGATCCACCACACCGTGTCCAGCGGCACCGCGCACTCCGTCGAGCTGTGCTCCGACGGCTACCAGGGCCTCCCCGGCCCGCTCTGCCACGGCGTCGTCGCCAAGGACGGCACCGTCCACCTGATCAGCGCCGGCCGCGCGAACCACGCCGGCGGCGGCGACCCGTCCGTCCTGCGCGCCGTCGTCACCGAGGCGTACGGCGACCGCCCGCCGGCCCCCCGCGAGCACCAGGGCAGCGCGCACGCCGTCGACGGCAACGCCCGCTTCTACGGCTTCGAGTGCGTCAACCTCGGCGACGGCGCCGACCCCTGGCCGGCCGCCCAGCTCGACGCGATCGAGCGGGTCTCCGCCGCCCTGTGCCGCGCCCACTCCTGGGGCGCCCGCTCCGTCATCGGCCACCTGGAGTGGTCCGACTGGAAGAGCGACCCCAAGGGGTTCGGCATGCCCGGGATGCGCGACCGGATCCAGCGGCGGCTCGCCGCCGCCCCCGCCGGGAAGCCCCCGGCCGCCCGGCCGCCCGCCCCCCGCCACCAGCCCTTCCCCGGCACCTCGTTCTTCCGCGGCGCCCCCAGCTCCCCCGTCGTCACCGCGATGGGCCGCCGCCTGACGGCCGAGGGCTGCGGCCGCTACCAGGTCGGCCCCGGCCCCCGCTGGACCGAGGCCGACCGGCAGTCGTACGCCGCCTGGCAGCGCAAGCTCGGCTTCCGCGGCTCCGACGCCGACGGCTGGCCCGGCGCCACCTCGTGGAACGCCCTGAAGGTCCCGTACACGAAATGAGGAGGACCCCCATGTCGGACGCCGCGAAGCGGACCGCCCGCACCGTGCTCCAGAGCGCCGTCGGCCTCGCCGTCGCGCTCCCCGCGCTCGTGGACGCCGCCGGCCTCCCCGCCACCCTGCCCTGGGTCGCCGGCGCGCTCGCCGCCGCGGGCGCCCTCGCCCGGGTCATGGCGGTCCCCGCCGTCCAGCTCCTGCTCCCCGGCTGGCTGCGCACGGACGCGGAGGACGCCGATGGCCGAGGGTGATCCGAACGACCCGGTCGCGGTCGCCCTCGAACTCGAACGGCTCCGCGGCACCCTGGAGGCCGGCTTCGCCCGCGTCGACGGCTCGCTCGCCCTGCTCGTGCAGCGCAGCGACCAGACCGACCGGCAGCTCGCCGACCACGAGGCCCGGCTCGACGCCCTGGAGCGGGCCCGCTGGCCGCTCGCCTCCGTCGCCGCGCTGACCGCCACCGCCGGCGTGGGCCTGGCCCTCTGGGAACTGGCCGGCCGGTGAGAAACGCCGCAGGGCGGCCACCCCGTCTGCACGGGGTGACCGCCCTGCGGTCGAGCATCGCTCCTACTGGTTGTACGGACCGTAGTCGTAGTCCTCCAGCGGAACGGCCTGGCCGGAGCCGGAGCCGAAGGGCGAGTAGTCGAGGTCGTCGTAGCCGACGGACGAGTACATCGCGGCCTTGGCCTCCTCGGTGGGCTCCACCCGGATGTTGCGGTAGCGGGACAGACCCGTACCGGCCGGGATGAGCTTACCGATGATCACGTTCTCCTTGAGGCCGATGAGGCTGTCGGACTTGGCGTTGATCGCCGCGTCCGTCAGGACTCGGGTCGTCTCCTGGAAGGAGGCGGCCGACAGCCAGGACTCCGTGGCCAGCGAGGCCTTGGTGATACCCATCAGCTGCGGACGGCCGGAGGCGGGGTGACCGCCCTCGGTGACCACACGACGGTTCTCGGTCTCGAACTTCGACCGCTCGACCAGCTCGCCCGGCAGGAGCTCCGCGTCGCCGGACTCGATGATCGTCACGCGGCGCAGCATCTGCCGGATGATGATCTCGATGTGCTTGTCGTGGATCGACACGCCCTGCGAGTTGTAGACCTTCTGGACCTCGCCGACCAGGTGGACCTGGACGGCGCGCTGGCCGAGGATGCGCAGCACGTCGTGCGGGTTGGTGGCACCCACGGTGAGCTTCTGGCCCACCTCGACGTGGTCGCCCTCGCCCACGAGCAGACGGGCGCGCTTCGAGATCGGGAACGCCGTCTCGTCGCTGCCGTCGTCCGGGGTGACGACGATCTTCTTGGTCTTCTCGGTCTCCTCGATGCGGACGCGGCCGGCCGCCTCCGAGATCGGGGCGACACCCTTCGGCTGCCGGGCCTCGAAGAGCTCGACGACACGGGGCAGACCCTGGGTGATGTCGTCACCGGCCACACCACCGGTGTGGAAGGTACGCATCGTCAGCTGGGTACCGGGCTCACCGATGGACTGGGCGGCGATGATGCCGACCGCCTCACCGATGTCGACCAGCTTGCCGGTGGCCAGCGAGCGGCCGTAGCAGAAGGCACAGGTGCCGACGGCGGACTCACAGGTCAGGACCGAGCGGGTCTTGACCTCCTCGACGCCCGCGTCGACCAGCGCGTCGATGAGCACGTCGCCCAGGTCCACGTTGGCCGGCGCGACGACCTTGCCGTCGACGACGACGTCCTCGGCGAGCATCCGCGCGTACACGGAGGTCTCGACGTCCTCGGTCTTCCGCAGGACACCGGTCTCGTCCTTGGCCGCGATCCGCAGCTTCAGACCGCGCTCGGTGCCGCAGTCCTCCTCGCGGATGATCACGTCCTGCGAGACGTCCACCAGACGACGGGTCAGGTAACCCGAGTCGGCGGTACGCAGGGCGGTGTCGGCGAGACCCTTACGGGCACCGTGCGTGGAGATGAAGTACTCGAGGACGGTGAGGCCCTCGCGGAAGGACGCCTTGATGGGACGCGGGATCGTCTCGTTCTTGGCGTTCGACACCAGACCACGCATACCGGCGATCTGACGCATCTGCATCATGTTTCCTCGGGCGCCCGAGTCCACCATCATGAAGATCGGGTTGGTCCGCGGGAAGTTCGCGTTCATCGCCTCGGCGACCTCGTTGGTCGCCTTGGTCCAGATCGCGATGAGCTCCTGCGTGCGCTCCTCCTTGGTGATGAGGCCGCGCTCG
Organism: Streptomyces termitum; assembly: GCF_014650175.1. GTDB lineage: Bacteria > Actinomycetota > Actinomycetes > Streptomycetales > Streptomycetaceae > Streptomyces > Streptomyces termitum. The sequence goes on along the minus strand of NZ_BMUL01000001.1, from coordinate 451,376 downwards.
TACTGCTTCTGGACCTTCTCGTCCTGCTCCTCGTAGCCCTTGACGATGGCCTTCTTGGCCTCGGGCACGACGACGTCGGAGATGGCCACGGTGACGCCCGAACGGGTCGCCCAGTGGAAGCCGGCCGCCTTCAGGTTGTCGAGCGTCGCCGCCACGATGACCTTGGGGTAGCGCTCGGCCAAGTCGTTGACGATCTCGGAGAGCTGCTTCTTGCCCACCGAGTGGTCGACGAACGGGTAGTCCTCGGGCAGCAGCTCGTTGAAGAGCGCGCGGCCCAGCGTGGTCTTCAGGCGGAACGAGTCGCCCGTCTGCCACTCGCCTGCCCCGACGTGGTCGTCCCCCTCCTCCGCGACCGGGGGAACCCAGCCGCGCGGCGGGACGGTGCCGATCGGGAAGCGGATGTCGATCTCCGACTGGAGCGCGAGCTCCCCGGCGTCGAACGCCATGATCGCCTCGGCCGTGGAGCCGAACGCGCGGCCCTCGCCCTTGGTGTCACGCAGCTCGCCGTCGGTGGTGAGGAAGAACAGACCGAGGACCATGTCCTGGGTCGGCATCGTCACCGGGCGGCCGTCGGCCGGCTTGAGGATGTTGTTCGAGGACAGCATCAGGATGCGGGCCTCGGCCTGCGCCTCCGCGGAGAGCGGCAGGTGGACGGCCATCTGGTCACCGTCGAAGTCCGCGTTGAACGCGGTGCAGACGAGCGGGTGGATCTGGATGGCCTTGCCCTCGACGAGCTGCGGCTCGAAGGCCTGGATGCCGAGGCGGTGCAGCGTGGGCGCACGGTTCAGGAGGACCGGGTGCTCGGCGATGACCTCTTCGAGCACGTCGTACACGACCGTGCGGCCGCGCTCGACCATGCGCTTCGCGCTCTTGATGTTCTGCGCGTGGTTCAGGTCGACCAGGCGCTTCATCACGAACGGCTTGAAGAGCTCGAGCGCCATGGCCTTCGGCAGACCGCACTGGTGCAGCTTGAGCTGCGGGCCGACGACGATGACGGAACGCGCGGAGTAGTCCACGCGCTTGCCGAGCAGGTTCTGACGGAAACGACCCTGCTTGCCCTTGAGCATGTCGCTCAGGGACTTCAGCGGGCGGTTGCCGGGACCGGTGACCGGGCGACCGCGACGACCGTTGTCGAAGAGGGCGTCCACGGCCTCCTGGAGCATGCGCTTCTCGTTGTTCACGATGATCTCGGGCGCGCCGAGGTCGAGAAGCCGCTTCAGGCGGTTGTTGCGGTTGATGACGCGGCGGTACAGGTCGTTCAGGTCGGAGGTCGCGAAGCGGCCGCCGTCGAGCTGCACCATCGGACGGAGGTCCGGCGGGATGACCGGCACGCAGTCGAGAACCATGCCCTTGGGGCTGTTCGCGGTCTGCAGGAAGGCGGAGACGACCTTGAGGCGCTTGAGCGCGCGGGTCTTCTTCTGGCCCTTGCCGGTGCGGATGATCTCGCGGAGCTTCTCGGCCTCTTCCTCCAGGTCGAAGGACTCCAGGCGCTTCTGCAGCGCGGCGGCGCCCATCGAGCCGTCGAAGTACGTGCCGAAGCGGTCACGCAGCTCGCGGTAGAGGAGCTCGTCGCCCTCCAGGTCCTGGACCTTGAGGTTCTTGAAGCGGGACCAGACCTCGTCCAGACGGTCGATCTCGCGCTGCGCGCGGTCGCGCAGCTGCTTCATCTCGCGCTCGGCACCCTCGCGCACCTTGCGGCGCACGTCGGCCTTGGCGCCCTCGGCCTCCAGCTCGGCCAGGTCGGACTCGAGCTTCTTGGCGCGGTTCTCCAGGTCGGAGTCGCGGCGCTGCTCGATCTGCTGGCGCTCGACGGAGACGTGGGCCTCCAGCGACGGGAGGTCGCGGGTGCGGCGCTCCTCGTCGACGAACGTGATCATGTACGCCGCGAAGTAGATGACCTTCTCCAGGTCCTTCGGGGCGAGGTCCAGCAGGTATCCGAGGCGCGACGGGACGCCCTTGAAGTACCAGATGTGGGTGACGGGGGCGGCGAGCTCGATGTGGCCCATCCGCTCACGGCGCACCTTGGCGCGGGTGACCTCGACGCCACACCGCTCGCAGATGATGCCCTTGAAGCGGACGCGCTTGTACTTGCCGCAGTAGCACTCCCAGTCCCGGGTCGGACCGAAGATCTTCTCGCAGAAGAGTCCGTCCTTCTCGGGCTTGAGCGTGCGGTAGTTGATGGTCTCCGGCTTCTTGACCTCGCCGTGGCTCCACTGACGGATGTCGTCAGCGGTGGCCAGACCGATCCGGAGCTCGTCGAAGAAGTTGACGTCGAGCACTATGCGTCAATCCCTCTCAGGGTTGTAAGGCTGTGGGGTCTGATACGGGGGTCCTGGGGCCGGCGGGCCTTGATCACTCAAGGCCCGCCGGACTCCCGTCAGACCTCTTCGACGCTGCTCGGCTCGCGCCGGGACAGGTCGATGCCGAGCTCCTCCGCTGCGCGGAAGACGTCCTCGTCGGTGTCGCGCATCTCGATGGACATGCCGTCCGAGGACAGCACCTCCACGTTGAGGCACAGGGACTGCATCTCCTTGATGAGCACCTTGAAGGACTCGGGGATGCCGGGCTCAGGGATGTTCTCGCCCTTGACGATGGCCTCGTAGACCTTCACGCGGCCGGTCACGTCGTCGGACTTGATCGTCAGCAGCTCCTGGAGGGCGTACGCGGCGCCGTAAGCCTCCAGCGCCCACACCTCCATCTCACCGAAGCGCTGGCCACCGAACTGGGCCTTACCACCCAGCGGCTGCTGGGTGATCATCGAGTACGGGCCGGTCGAACGCGCGTGGAGCTTGTCGTCGACCAGGTGGTGGAGCTTGAGGATGTACATGTACCCGACCGAGATCGGGTCCGGGAACGGCTCGCCGGAGCGGCCGTCGAACAGGCGCGCCTTGCCGGTGGGGAGCACCATGCGCTCGCCGTCGCGGTTCGGGATGGTGTGCTGGAGCAGACCGGCCAGCTCGTCCTCGCGGGCGCCGTCGAAGACCGGGGTGGCGACGTTGGTGCCGGGGGCGACCTGGTCGGCACCGATGGCCTGGAGGCGCTGCGCCCACTCGTCGGCGAGGCCGGAGACGTCCCAGCCGCGGCTGGCGAGCCAGCCGAGGTGGATCTCCAGGACCTGTCCCGGGTTCATTCGGGACGGGACGCCGAGCGGGTTGAGGATGATGTCGACCGGGGTGCCGTCCTCAAGGAAGGGCATGTCCTCGATCGGGAGGATCTTGGAGATGACGCCCTTGTTGCCGTGGCGGCCGGCGAGCTTGTCACCGTCGGTGATCTTGCGCTTCTGGGCGACGTAGACGCGGACCAGCTGGTTCACGCCGGGGGGAAGCTCGTCCCCCTCCTCGCGGTCGAAGACGCGGACGCCGATGATCTTGCCGATCTCGCCGTGCGGGACCTTCAGGGAGGTGTCGCGGACCTCGCGGGCCTTCTCGCCGAAGATCGCGCGGAGCAGGCGCTCCTCCGGGGTCAGCTCGGTCTCGCCCTTCGGGGTGACCTTGCCGACCAGGATGTCGCCGGCGACGACCTCGGCACCGATGCGGATGATGCCGCGCTCGTCGAGGTCGGCGAGGACCTCCTCGGAGACGTTCGGGATGTCCCGGGTGATCTCCTCGGGGCCGAGCTTGGTGTCACGGGCGTCGACCTCGTGCTCCTCGATGTGGATCGAGGAGAGGACGTCGTCCTGGACGAGGCGCTGCGACAGGATGATCGCGTCCTCGTAGTTGTGACCCTCCCACGGCATGAACGCGACGAGCAGGTTCTTGCCGAGGGCCATCTCGCCCTCTTCGGTCGCCGGACCGTCGGCGAGGACCTGGCCCTCGATGACCCGGTCGCCCTCGGAGACGACGACCTTCTGGTTGACCGAGGTGCCCTGGTTCGAGCGGGAGAACTTGTGCAGGCGGTACGTGATGTACGTGCCGTCGTCGTTGGTGACCGTGATGTAGTCGGCCGACAGCTCCTGGACGACACCGGCCTTCTCGGCCTTGAGCACGTCGCCGGCGTCGGTGGCGCAGCGGTACTCCATGCCGGTGCCGACGAGCGGGGCCTCCGCCTTGATGAGCGGGACGGCCTGGCGCATCATGTTCGCGCCCATGAGGGCGCGGTTGGCGTCGTCGTGCTCCAGGAAGGGGATCATCGCGGTCGCGACGGACACCATCTGGCGCGGGGAGACGTCCATGTAGTCGACGTCGACGGGCTCGACGTAGTCGACCTCGCCGCCGCGCTTGCGGACCAGGACGCGGTTCTCGGTGAAGCGCAGGTCGTCGTCGAGCGCGGCGTTGGCCTGCGCGATGACGAAGCGGTCCTCCTCGTCGGCGGTGACGTAGTCGACCTCGTCGGTGACCTGGCCGTCGACGACCTTGCGGTACGGGGTCTCGATGAAGCCGAACGCGTTGACGCGGCCGTACGAGGCGAGCGAACCGATCAGACCGATGTTCGGGCCTTCGGGGGTCTCGATCGGGCACATGCGTCCGTAGTGGGACGGGTGCACGTCTCGGACCTCGAAGCCGGCCCGCTCACGGGAGAGACCGCCGGGGCCCAGCGCGGACAGACGACGCTTGTGCGTCAGACCCGAGAGCGGGTTGTTCTGGTCCATGAACTGGGACAGCTGGCTGGTGCCGAAGAACTCCTTGATGGAGGCGACGACCGGCCGGATGTTGATCAGGGTCTGCGGCGTGATCGCCTCGACGTCCTGGGTGGTCATGCGCTCGCGCACGACGCGCTCCATGCGGGCGAGACCCGTACGGACCTGGTTCTGGATGAGCTCGCCGACGTTGCGCAGGCGGCGGTTGCCGAAGTGGTCGATGTCGTCGGTCTCGACGACGATCTCGTTGCCGTTCTCGCCGATCGTCTCGGTCTCGCCGGCGTGCAGCTTGACCAGGTACTTGATCGTGGCGATGACGTCGTCGGTGGTGAGGACACCGGCGTTCAGCGGCTCGTCGGCGCCGAGCTTCTTGTTCACCTTGTAGCGGCCGACCTTCGCGAGGTCGTAGCGCTTCGGGTTGAAGTAGAGGTTCTCCAGCAGCGTCTGAGCGGCCTCACGGGTCGGCGGCTCGCCCGGACGGAGCTTGCGGTAGATGTCGAGCAGCGCGTCGTCCTGGCCCTGGGTGTGGTCCTTCTCCAGGGTGGCGCGCATGGACTCGTACTCGCCGAACTCCTGGAGGATCTGCTCGGTGGTCCAGCCGAGGGCCTTCAGGAGGACGGTGACGGACTGCTTGCGCTTGCGGTCGATGCGGACACCGACGAGGTCGCGCTTGTCGATCTCCATCTCCAGCCAGGCACCCCGGGAGGGGATGATCTTGGCGGAGAAGATGTCCTTGTCGGACGTCTTGTCGATGGAGGAGTCGAAGTAGACGCCGGGCGAGCGGACGAGCTGCGAGACGACGACACGCTCGGTGCCGTTGATGACGAAGGTGCCCTTGTTGGTCATGAGCGGGAAGTCGCCCATGAAGACCGTCTGGGACTTGATCTCGCCGGTCTCGTTGTTCGTGAACTCGGCGGTGACGAAGAGCGGGGCGCCGTACGTGAAGTCACGGTCCTTGCACTCGTCGATGGAGTTCTTCGGCGGCTCGAAGCGGTGGTCGCGGAAGGTCAGCGACATCGACCCGGAGAAGTCCTCGATCGGGGAGATCTCCTCGAAGATCTCCTCCAGACCGGACTTCGTGGGGACGTCCTGTCCCGACTCAAGGGCAGCCTCGACGCGAGCCTTCCAGGCGGCGTTGCCGAGCAGCCAGTCAAAGCTCTCGGTCTGCAGCGCGAGGAGGTTCGGAACCTCGAGGGGCTCCTTGATCTTTGCAAAGGAGATGCGCAGCGGGGCGGTGCTGGCGCCGTTGTTCGTATGGGTCGAGGCGTTGCGCGAGGCGGCCAAGAGGGGGTCCTTCCGAGGGCTCGGACTCACTGCGCGCGTACCGGTCCCTCACGGAGCGACGGGGGCACAGCTTCCCGGAACGGTCGAAAGACCAGGTCAGGGGCGTGTGGCCCACGATGCAGATGCGAGAGTATGCCCCTGGTGACGGGCAGGAGGCAGCTAACAGGCAGCGCAAAGGGACAGTGTAGCCACTTGGCTCACTGATGTCCAGGGCGAGTCCTGCGCGACCCTCGTTGCTCTCAACTCCGTGGTACTCGCGCCGTACGGCGCACCTCGATACTGCCCACTCGGCCGTCGATCCATGCCTCGGAAACCGGATCGTTGTGACGACGCGTCCTGAGAATTGCGCGCGGCGTGCCGTTCGTCAAGGCCCCCGCCCGCGTGCGGCGCACGGCGAAGATCACCATACTCCGCTTCCCCGGGCGGCCGGGGCCGCCGCCACGCGGCTCCCGGGAACGCCGAAAGGCGACCACCCATAGGGGTGATCGCCTTTCGCACCGTGAGCGTTACACGCTCGGCGGCAGAAGAGTCACGCTGCGCGCGACGAGGTGTTACTTGACCTCGACGGAGGCGCCGGCGCCCTTGAGGGCCTCGGCGGCCTTCTCCGCGGCGTCCTTGGCGACCTTCTCGAGGACCGGCTTCGGGGTGCCGTCGACGAGGTCCTTGGCCTCCTTCAGACCCAGGGAGGTCAGCTCGCGCACGACCTTGATGACCTGGATCTTCTTCTCGCCGGCGCCGGTGAGGATGACGTCGAACTCGTCCTGCTCCTCGGCGGCCTCGGCCGGGGCGCCGGGGGCACCCGGGGCGGCAACGGCGACGGCCGCGGCGGCGGTGACGTCGAACTTCTCCTCGAACGCCTTCACGAACTCGGAGAGCTCGATGAGGGTCATCTCCTCGAACTGCGCGAGCAGGTCATCCTGAGAGAGCTTCGCCATGATGGGCGATCCTTCCACTAATTCGGCAGGTGCCGGATGTTCTGGTGAGGCGGGCGTACTGTCGGCCCGCTGTGATCCGCTCCGCCGGGACGGCGGTCCGGATCAGTGCGCGAGCCGAATTACTCGGCACCGCCCTGCTCGGCCTGCTTGGCACGGAGCGCGTCCACGGTGCGGACGAGCTTCGACGGCAGCGCCTGGAAGAGCTGAGCAGCCTGAGACTGCTTGCCCTTGAAGGCACCGGCCAGCTTGCTGAGCAGAACCTCGCGGGACTCGAGGTCCGCGAGCTTCTTGATGTCGTCGGCGGAGAGAGCCTTACCGTCAAGGACACCGGCCTTGATGATGAGGTTCGGGTTCTCCTTGGCGAAGTCACGCAGAGCCTTCGCCGACTCCACCGGGTCACCGGTGACGAAGGCGACCGCCGTCGGACCAGCGAAGTGGTCGTCCAGCGCGGTGATCCCAGCCTGGTTGGCCGCAATCTTGGTCAGCGTGTTCTTCACCACGGCGTACTGGGCGTTCTCACCGAGAGAACGACGCAGCGTCTTGAGCTGCGCGACGGTGAGACCCCGGTACTCGGTCAGCACCGCGGCGTTGGAGCTCTGGAACGCGTCCTTGAGCTCGGCCACCGATGCAGCCTTGTTGGGCGTCGGCATAGTGCGTTCGCCTCCTTCCGGGTGATGAGGACCGCTCAGAAGGGGCTGGACAAAAGAAAACGCCCCGGCGCAGGCGCACGGGGCTTAGCTCGACCTGATCGGGGTGAACCGAACCGGGAACTCTTCCACAGTCACCTGCGCGGGTCGCTCGCGTCTGTCAGCGAGTCCTTCGGCCGCCCCACCCTGACGGGCACGGCGACGACCAGCGGTCTTTGGCTTCTGTGGAAGCGTACGTGATGGTCCGGTCCCGGGGCAAATCAGCCCTGGGCGCCCGCCGAGGCACCGGCGCCGGCACCGGCCTCCTGGAGCATCTTGAAGAGGTCGACGGTCTCGGCGGCCGGCGGGGCCTGGACGGCGGACTTGGTGCCGTAGTCGCTGTAGTCCATGGTCATGTGGACGGTGGCCGCGTCCATCTTCATGCCGAGCTTCATCCGGGCCGGGTAGTTGTCCCCGTTGACCCAGATCTCCATGTCGTAGCCCTTGAGACCAGTCTTCTTCACGTTCTCGATGAGCTTGTCGTAGTCCTCCTTCGGGAGGACCTTCGCGGAGTCGTTGGTCTTGAGCATCTGCTCGAAGGTCAGCGTGCCCTTGTAGTGCTGGGTCTCCATGCCGTTGACCTTCTCCGGGCCGACGTGCTTGAGGTCCGGGGACTCCAGGAGGAGGCCGAGCTGCTGGGCCGGGTCCTGGTTCATGCTGTCCAGGTTGCCGGTCATCTGCTTCTGGAGGGCCTTGTCGCCGGAGGCCTCCGCGATGGACTTGAGGTCCATCTTCATCCAGCGCTTGCCGTCCATCTGGGCGGCCTGCTCGGCGCCCATGTCCATGTACATGGCGTTGTCCAGCATGACCACGCGCATCTGCTCGGGGGCGCCGGGGGTGCCCGCGCCGAGCATGGAGCCCTTCATGGTCACGTCCATCGTGGCGGGGGCCCAGCCCTGGACGCCGCTCATCTCGATGGTGCCGGACTCCTCGGGGGTGCCCTGGGTGGTGATGGTCGCCTTGATCTTCGCGGCCTTGGCCGCGGAGGTCTTCTCGTAGGCGGCCTTGAGGACCTGCGTGGCGTCGCCGCCCTTCTCGGCGGGCGCCGAGGCGCCCGTCTTGCCGCCCGCGGCCTTCTTGTCGCCCCTGTCGTCGTTGCAGCCGGCGAGACCGGCCACGAGAGCGGCGGCGGTCAGCGCGACGCCCGCGCGCTTCCAGGTCGTCTTGCTCATCGGTGTTCCCCACCCCTAGTTCGTCTTTGCGTTCTCTTGAACCGTATCCCAGCCCTACGACAGGAAGACGCGAATAAAGCCGCCCCCCGTTCCTCCGGAGAGGGACGGGGGGCGGCTTTCAGACCTGCTGCTGGTGAACCGGGAGGGTTCAGACCGCGGCCGGGTCCTCCTCGACGAGGAGGTTGCGGGTGCGGTTGGAGTCGACCGGAATGCCGGGGCCCATCGTGGTGCTGATGGCGGCCTTCTTGATGTAGCGACCCTTGGCGGCGGACGGCTTCAGGCGGAGGATCTCCTCCAGGGCCGCGCCGTAGTTCTCCACCAGCTGGGTGTCGTCGAAGGACACCTTGCCGATGATGAAGTGCAGGTTCGAGTGCTTGTCGACGCGGAACTCGATCTTGCCGCCCTTGATGTCGTTGACGGCCTTGGCGACATCGGGGGTGACGGTGCCGGTCTTCGGGTTCGGCATGAGGCCACGGGGACCGAGCACGCGGCCGAGGCGGCCGACCTTGCCCATGAGGTCCGGGGTGGCGACCACGGCGTCGAACTCGTTCAGGCGCTGGCCCTTGGCGATCTCGTCGATCAGCTCGTCGGAGCCGACGATGTCGGCGCCCGCGGCGACCGCGGCCTCGGCACGCTCACCGGTCGCGAAGACCAGGACCCGGGCGGTCTTGCCGGTGCCGTGCGGGAGGTTCACGGTGCCGCGGACCATCTGGTCGGCCTTGCGCGGGTCGACACCCAGGCGGAAAGCGACCTCGACGGTGCTGTCGAACTTCGTGGTGGAGGTCTCCTTGGCGAGACGGACGGCCTCGAGCGGGGCGTAGAACTTCTCCCGGTCGATCTTGGCGTCCGCAGCGCGGAGGGACTTGCTGCGCTTCACTTCTGCTCCTGTGGAAAGTGTTCGCCCTGCGGACGGAGCCGCACGGCAGGTGTGGAGTCGTGGTGCGGGCCGGCGCATGGCCCTACCACTGAGGTCACGAGGGGGGTGATCAGCCCTCGACCGTGATGCCCATGGAACGGGCGGTGCCGGCGATGATCTTCGACGCGGCGTCCAGGTCGTTCGCGTTGAGGTCGGGCATCTTGGTGGTGGCGATCTCGCGGACCTGCGCCTCGGTGATCTTGGCGACCTTGGTCTTGTGCGGCTCGCCGGAGCCCTTCTCCACACCCGCGGCCTTGAGGATCATCTTGGCGGCCGGGGGGGTCTTGGTGATGAAGGTGAAGGAGCGGTCCTCGTAGACCGTGATCTCCACCGGGATCACCCAGCCACGCTGCGACTCGGTCGCGGCGTTGTAGGCCTTGCAGAACTCCATGATGTTGACGCCGTGCTGGCCGAGCGCGGGGCCGACCGGCGGGGCCGGGTTGGCCGCACCGGCGTTGATCTGGAGCTTGATGAGCCCCGTGACCTTCTTCTTCTTGGGAGGCATTGCTCTCTCCGGGTCCTAGTGAGAGTTTTCAGCCGATCCTTCCGGTCATCCGGATGGAGGCATACCGCACAACGATAACGGGTATAGCTGCGCGTCCAAAAACCGAGCAGGTCAGAGGGGCTGTGGCAGCCCCTCTGACCTGTTCGGAAACTCGGGAGATCCCTGGGAGGGATCAGTTCTTCTGGATCTGGTCGAAGCTGAGCTCGACCGGGGTCTCGCGGCCGAAGATCTCGACGAGGCCCTTGACCTTCTTGGAGTCCGGGTTGATCTCGTTGATCGTGGCCTGGAGGGTGGCGAAGGGGCCGTCGGTGACGGTGACCGAGTCGCCGACCTCGAAGTCGAGGACCTGGACCTCCAGCCTGCGGGCCGGAGCCGGCTTGCCCTCGGCCTCGGCGGCCTCGCGGGCGGCCTTCTCCTCGGCCTCGGGGGCGAGCATCTTGACGATCTCGTCCAGGGTCAGCGGGTACGGGTCGTAGGCGTTGCCCACGAAGCCGGTGACGCCGGGGGTGTTGCGGACGACGCCCCAGGACTCGTTCGTCAGGTCCATGCGGACGAGGACGTAGCCGGGGAGCTTGTTCTGCTTGACGTTCTTCCGCTCGCCGCCCTTGATCTGGACGATCTCTTCCTCGGGCACCTCGGCCTGGTAGATGAAGTCCTCGACGTTGAGCGAGACGGCGCGCTGCTCCAGGTTGGCCTTCACGCGCTTCTCGTAGCCCGCGTAGGTGTGGATGACGTACCACTCGCCGGGCAGGGTGCGCAGCTCCTCGCGGAGCGCGGCGACCGGGTCGACCGGGGCGGCCGGCTCAGCCTCCTCCTCGGTCTCCTCGACGTCGGCCTCGGCCTCGACGTCGGCGGTCTCGTCCTCGTCGGACTCCTCCGCCTCGTCGTCCGAGTCACCCTCGGAGTCCTCGTCGGACTCGTCCGAGTCGTCCTCGTCGGCGGCCTCGGAGTCCTCGTCCTCGACGTGGAGCGCCTCGTCCTCGGCGGCGATGCCCGCCGCCGCGTCCGCAGTCTCCGCCTGGTCCTCGTCGGCGGCCTCCACGATGTCCAGCTCGTCCTCGACGGACTCGGACTCGAAGGCGTCGTTCAGGTTCGCGTCAGACACGGTGGCTGCTTCTTCCTGCGATACAGATGGGTGGAACAAAAAGTCAGCCGAAGACGTACTTGACTGCTTCCTGGAAGCCAAAGTCAATCACGGTCACGAGGCCGATCATCACGACCACGAAGACGATCACCACAGTGGTGTACGACGTCAGCTGACTGCGCGTCGGCCAGACGACCTTGCGGAGCTCCGCGATGATCTGGCGGTAGAAGAGCGCGATGCGGCCCAGCGGGCCCTTCTTTCCGCGCTTGCCGCCCTTGCGGCCCTTCTTCTTCGACTCCGGAGCCGCGTCTTCGGCATCAGGCATGTCGATGGAGCCAACGGCGTCCGTCACGATCTCTCACCTGATTCCGGGTCGTGGCCGTGCCGCGCCCGGGTGGAGCCGCACGGCGGTGCAATGAAGTACGTACATGCGCACACAACCACCTGGCGGTGTGTGTAGCAGGGCCGGAGGGACTTGAACCCCCAACCGCCGGTTTTGGAGACCGGTGCTCTACCAATTGAGCTACGACCCTTTGTGGCTTCCCCAACGTACCCCATCGGTGATGTGGTCGGTGCGGGCCAACGAGGAGTGAGTGTACGTGGTCTTGGGGCTCCGCGTCGAACAGGAGCCGCGCCGAACCTGCGGCGGCGCCGACCTCGACCGGGATTGACCGGTCCTGTCCGCTCCCTGAAACCTGTGTGCCGGGCCGGGAAACGGTCTGGGACGATGGCCGCATGAGCGCTGTCACCCCTCCCACCGAGCGTCGGGTCTCCGCCCGCGTCGGTGCGATCTCCGAGTCCGCCACCCTCGCCGTCGACGCCAAGGCCAAGGCCCTCAAGGCCGCCGGGCGTCCGGTGATCGGCTTCGGCGCGGGCGAGCCCGACTTCCCGACCCCGGACTACATCGTCGAGGCGGCCATCGAAGCCTGCAAGAACCCGAAGTACCACCGCTACACCCCGGCCGGCGGCCTGCCGGAGCTGAAGGCCGCGATCGCCGCCAAGACGCTCCGCGACTCCGGCTACGAGGTCGACGCCTCCCAGGTCCTGGTGACCAACGGCGGCAAGCAGGCGATCTACGAGGCGTTCGCCGCGATCCTCGACCCGGGTGACGAGGTCATCGTCCCGGCCCCGTACTGGACCACCTACCCGGAGTCGATCCGGCTCGCGGGCGGCGTCCCGGTGGAGGTCGTCGCCGACGAGACCACCGGCTACCGCGTCTCCGTGGAGCAGCTGGAGGCGGCCCGCACCGAGCGGACCAAGGTCGTCCTCTTCGTCTCCCCGTCGAACCCGACCGGCGCGGTCTACAGCGAGGCCGACGCCGAGGCGATCGGCCGCTGGGCCGTCGAGCACGGCCTGTGGGTCCTCACCGACGAGATCTACGAGCACCTGGTCTACGGCGACGCGAAGTTCACCTCGCTGCCGGCGATCGTGCCCGAGCTGCGCGACAAGTGCGTCGTCGTGAACGGCGTCGCGAAGACGTACGCGATGACCGGCTGGCGCGTCGGGTGGATCGTCGGCCCGAAGGACGTCGTGAAGGCCGCGACCAACCTGCAGTCGCACGCCACCTCCAACGTCTCCAACGTGGCCCAGGTCGCCGCGCTGGCCGCCGTCTCCGGGAACCTGGACGCGGTCGCCGAGATGCGGACCGCCTTCGACCGCCGCCGGCAGACGATCGTGCGGATGCTCAACGAGATCGAGGGCGTGTACTGCCCCACCCCGGAGGGCGCGTTCTACGCGTACCCGTCGGTGAAGGCGCTGCTCGGCAAGGAGATCCGGGGCAAGCGCCCGCAGAGCTCCGTCGAGCTGGCCGCGCTGATCCTGGACGAGGCGGAGGTCGCGGTGGTCCCGGGCGAGGCGTTCGGCACCCCCGGCTACCTGCGCCTGTCGTACGCGCTCGGTGACGAGGACCTGGTGGAGGGCGTGTCCCGGATCCAGAAGCTGCTGGCCGAGGCCCGCGACTGACCTGCGGCACGAGGCGGCCCCCGGATCTTCGGATCCGGGGGCCGTTTTTACGTTCGGGCAAGGTCCCGATCGGGGAAACGGCCTGTTGTCGTCCATTCGGGTAGGGCAGGATCGGGCGATGGAGCACGTTTCCCGCGACCTCAGCGCCCTGCCCAAGGCCCATCTGCACCTGCACTTCACCGGTTCGATGCGGCCCACCACCCTCCTCGAACTGGCCGACAAGTACGGGGTGAGCCTCCCCGAGGCCCTCAGGAGCGGTACGCCTCCGAGGCTCCGGGCGACCGACGAGCGCGGCTGGTTCCGCTTCCAGCGCCTGTACGACATCGCCCGCTCCTGCCTGCGCGCCCCGGAGGACATCCAGCGGCTGGTGCGGGAGGCGGCGCAGGAGGACGTGCGGGACGGGTCCGGGTGGCTGGAGATCCAGGTCGACCCGACCTCGTACGCGCCCCATCTGGGCGGTCTGATCCCGGCCCTGGAGATCATCCTGGACGCGGTCGACGCGGCGTCCCGGGAGACCGGGCTCGGGATGCGGGTGGTGGTCGCGGCCAACCGGATGAAGCATCCGCTGGAGGCGCGCACGCTGGCCCGGCTGGCGGTGCGGTACGCGGACCGGGGCGTGGTCGGCTTCGGGCTCTCGAACGACGAGCGGCGGGGCATGGCGCGCGATTTCGACCGGGCCTTCGCCATCGCCCGGGAGGGCGGTCTGCTGGCGGCCCCGCACGGCGGCGAGCTGACCGGTCCCTCGTCGGTGCGGGACTGCCTGGACGACCTGCGGGCGGCCCGCGTCGGCCACGGGGTGCGTTCGGCGGAGGACCCCCGGCTGCTGCGGAAGCTCGCGGAGCGCGGGGTGACCTGCGAGGTGTGCCCGGCGTCGAACGTGGCCCTGGGCGTGTACGAGAAGCACGAGGACGTTCCGCTGCGGGCCCTCTTCGAGGCGGGCGTCCCGATGGCGCTGGGCGCCGACGACCCGCTCCTCTTCGGTTCCCGGCTGGCCGCCCAGTACGAGATCGCCCGCCGCCACCACGGCTTCACCGACGCGGAGCTGGCGGAGCTGGCCCGGCAGTCCGTCCGGGGCTCGGCGGCCCCGGAGGACGTACGAAAGCGGCTGCTGGCCGGGGTGGACGACTGGCTGGCCGCGTAGGGGTCGCCTAGAGCTTCACGCCGACGGTCACCGGTTCGTTGACGAGGGTGACGCCGAAGGCGGCGTGGACGCCGGCGACGACCTCGCGGGCGAGCGCGAGGAGGTCCTCGGTGGTCGCCTCGCCCCGGTTGGTGAGGGCGAGGGTGTGCTTGGTGGAGATCCGGGCGGGCCCGGTGCCGTACCCCTTGGTGAAGCCGGCCTTGTCGATGAGCCAGGCGGCGGAGGTCTTGGTGTGGGAGGTGCCGACGGGGAAGGCGGGGGCCTGGGCGTCGGCGCCGAGCCGCTCGGCGACCCGCTCGCAAAACGCCGCGAACTCGTCGTTGGTGAGGATCGGGTTGGTGAAGAAGGAGCCGGCGGACCAGGTGTCGTGGTCCTCGGGGTCGAGCACCATGCCCTTCTCCGCGCGGAGCTTCAGGACCGTGTCCCGGGCGTGGACCAGCGGCACCCGGTCGCCCATTCCGGCGCCGAGGGCGCGGGCGGTCTGCTCGTACCCGATGGGGGCCGACATCCCGCCGGCGTCCTCCAGCGCGAAGCGGACCCGGAGGACGACGTACTCCCCCGGCCGCTCCTTGAAGACGCTGTGGCGGTACGAGAAGCGGCACTCCTCGTTCGTGAGCGTGAGCTTCTGGTGGTCGCGGGTGTCGTAGACGACGACCTCGGTGATGGTCTCGGCCACGTCCTGGCCGTAGGCGCCGACGTTCTGGACGGGCGTGGCGCCGGCCGAGCCGGGGATGCCGGCCAGGCACTCGATCCCGGCGAGCCCGGCCTCGACGGTCCGGTCGACGACCTCGGACCACACCTCTCCGGCGGCCACCTCCAGGGTGGTCCCGTCGAGGGCGAAGCCCTTGGTGGCGATGTGCAGGACGGTGCCCTCGAAGCCCTCGTCGCTGATGACGAGGTTGCTGCCGCCACCGACGACGAGCAGCGGCGTGCCGGAGAGGTCCGCCTCACGGATCGCGGCGACGACCTCGTCGTCGGTGGTCGCCGTCACGAGCCGGGCGGCGGGGCCACCGAGACGGAAGGTGGTGAGGGGGGCGAGGGGGGCGTCTTTGAGGAGCTGCACGCGTTCCAGACTACGTATCTCCCATGGGTCATACGTGCCACCCGTGGGAGATACGTTCGTCCGTCACGCCAGCCGGACGACCGCCCGGCTCATCCCCAGCACCTTCTGGCCCGCCGAGGTGGCCGTCAGGTCGACGCGCACGCGGTTGTCGTCCAGCTTGACGGCGACCTTCGCGGAGACCTCGATCACGGCGCCGACGCCGTCGTTCGGGACGACGACCGGCTTGGTGAAGCGGACGCCGTACTCGACGACGGCGGCGGGGTCGCCGGCCCAGTCGGTGACGACGCGGATCGCCTCGGC
The DNA here is from genome assembly GCF_014650175.1 of Streptomyces termitum. Classification (GTDB taxonomy): domain Bacteria; phylum Actinomycetota; class Actinomycetes; order Streptomycetales; family Streptomycetaceae; genus Streptomyces; species Streptomyces termitum. Next base: position 435,752 of record NZ_BMUL01000001.1, on the reverse strand, counting down.
CATGGTGAACATGCCGTGGGCGATGACGTCGGGGAGGCCGACCTCCACCGCGAACTTCTCGTTCCAGTGGATGGGGTTGAAGTCGCCGGAGGCACCGGCGTACTGGACGAGGGTGGCGCGGGTCACCGGGAAGGTCCGCGCGGGCAGCTCGGTGCCGACCTCGACCTCGTCGTAGGCGATCTTCGCGGTCATGTCAGCTCTCCTCGGGGGCGCGGGAGACCAGCTTGGTCCAGGCGGTGACGACGTGCTCGCCGGTGGCGTCGTGGACCTCGCCGCGGATGTCCAGGATGTCGTTGCCCGCGAGGGACTTGACCGCCTCGATGGTGGAGGTGACCGAGAGGCGGTCGCCGGCGCGGACGGGCCGGGTGTAGGCGAACTTCTGGTCGCCGTGGACGACGCGGCTGTAGTCGAGGCCGAGCTGGGGGTCCTCGATGACCAGGCCGGCGGCCTTGAAGGTGATGGCGAAGACGAAGGTCGGCGGGGCGATCACGTCGGGGTGGCCGAGTTCCTTGGCGGCCTCCGGGTCGGTGTACGCGGGATTGGCGTCACCGATCGCCTCGGCGAATTCGCGGATCTTCTCCCGGCCGACCTCGTAGGAAGGGGTGGGCGGATAGGTGCGGCCCACGAAGGACTGGTCGAGCGCCATGGACTCGATACCTCCTGCTGGATCTGGTGATCTGGTGCGTTGGGGCGGAAAACGCCACGAGGCCGCCCCCTCGAGAGGGGACGGCCTCGTGAACGAGCCTGATTATCGCGTCTCGCGGTGCGCGGTGTGCGAGTTGCAGCGGGGGCAGTGCTTCTTCATCTCAAGACGGTCCGGGTTGTTACGCCGGTTCTTCTTGGTGATGTAGTTCCGCTCCTTGCACTCCACGCAGGCCAGCGTGATCTTCGGGCGGACGTCGGTGGCAGCCACGTGAGTGCTCCTTGACGGACGGATGGACGGATGAACGCAAAAAGAGTAGCCGATCGTAGGACCGACCCCACAATCGGCTACTTTGTGTAGCGGTGACCGGACTTGAACCGGTGACACAGCGATTATGAGCCGCTTGCTCTACCGACTGAGCTACACCGCTTTGATGATCGGGTCCCCGCCCGGAGGCGGGTTCCTCTTCACCAGAGCCCCAATACGGAATCGAACCGTAGACCTTCTCCTTACCATGGAGACGCTCTGCCGACTGAGCTATTGGGGCGAGCGAGGAAGACATTACACGGTCTGCGGCCCATCACCCAAATCCGTTTCGGCGCCCCCTCGGGACAAGGTCGCTGGCCACGCCCCGTACGCCACTCGTGGACTCATCGGTACGACTATTGCCGCTCCTCGGGGAGGGCGGGCCGGCCGCCCCTAGGCTGCCCCACACCCTGTGATCCCGATCTTGGTGACGTGGTGAGGAGCCCGATGTCGGCCGACAGCAAGCAGCCCCGTCCGCCCGGTGACGAGGGGGGCTCGGCGGCCGGCGGGGCGGGGGCGCTGCTGCTGGCGAACGCCCGGCTGACCGACGGGCGGACGGTGGACGTGCGGCTGGTGCGGGGCCGGATCGAGGCGGTCGGCACGGCCGGGAGCCTGAGCACGGCGGGCACGCGGGTGGACCTGTCCGGGTTCCTGCTGCTGCCCGCCCCGGCCGAGCCGCACGCGCACGCGGACACGGCGCTCTCGGCGGACGTCCCCGGGCCGGTGGCGTACGAGCCCGGGGAGGTGCGGCGGCGGGCCACCGAGGCGGCGCTGCTCCAGCTCGGGCACGGGGCGACGGCGCTGCGGGCGCACGTGCGGATCGGGGCGGTGCGGGGGCTGGGGCCGCTGGAGGCGGTGCTGCGGGCCCGGCGGTCGCTGCGCGGGCTGACGGACCTGACGGCGGTGGCGGTGCCGCCCCGGCTGCTGACCGGGGCGGCGGGCGCGGACGGCCTGGCGATGCTGCGGGACGCGGTGAAGATGGGCGCCGGGGTGGTGGGCGGCTGCCCGGACCGGGACCCGGACCCGGCGGGGTACGTGGAGGCGGTCCTGGAGGTGGCGGCCGAGCACGGGGTGCCGGTGGACCTGCACACGGACGGTGACCATCCGGCGCGGCTGGCCCGGCTGGCGGCGATGGCGGGCGGGCTGCGGCCCGGGGTGGTGATCGGGCCGTGCGCGGGGCTGGGGCGGCTGCCGGAGGAGGTGGCGGGCCGGGCGGCGGACCGGCTGGCGGCGGCGGGCGTGACGGTGGTGTGCCTGCCGCAGGGCGGCTGCGCGGGGGCGGAGCGGCGGGGGGTGGCGCCGGTGCGGCTGCTGCGGTCGGCGGGGGTGCGGCTGGCGGCGGGCGGCGGGGCGCTGCGGGACGCGGCGAACCCGGTGGGGCGGGGCGATCCGCTGGAGGCGGCGTTCCTGCTGGCCTCGCTGGAGGGGCTGGCGCCTGCGGAGGCGTACGCGGCGGTGAGCGCGCGGGCGCGGGAGGCGATGGGGCTGCCGGAGGTGCGGGTGGAGGCGGGTTTCCCGGCGGAGCTGGTGGCGGTGCGGGGCGAGCGGCTGGCGGGGGTGCTGTCGCTGGCGTACAGCCGGATCGTGGTGCACCGGGGGCGGGTGGTGGCGCGGACCAGCGCGGTGCGGGAGTACTGCGACACGGAGGCGGGTCCTGACCTGCCCCGGCAGGCGCGGCCCGGTCCGGGAGGCCCGGCGGCCCGCTGAGCCGTACGGTCGGAGCATGCGCATCGTCATCGCTGGAGGACACGGTCGGATCGCCCTGCGCCTGGAGCGGCTGCTCTCGGCGGGCGGGCACGAGGCGGTCGGCGTGGTGCGCCGGCCGGAGCAGGTGGAGGATCTGCGGGCGGCCGGCGCGGAGGCGGCCGTCCTGGACCTGGAGTCGGCCTCCGCGGCGGAGGTGGCGGAGGTCCTGCGGGGCGCGGACGCGGCGGTCTTCGCGGCGGGCGCGGGCCCGGACAGCGGGGCGGCCCGCAAGGACACGGTGGACCGGGACGCGGCGGTCCTCTTCGCGGACGCGGCGGAGCGGGCGGGCGTACGGCGCTTCGTGGTCGTCTCGTCGATGGGCGCGGACGCCGGGCATCCGGGCGACGAGGTCTTCGACGTGTACCTGCGGGCGAAGGGCGCCGCGGACGACGCGGTGCGGGCCCGTACCGGCCTGGAGTGGACGGTCCTGCGGCCCGGGGCGCTCACGGACGACGCGGGGACGGGCCGGGTCCGGCTGGCGTCCGCCACCGGCCGGGGCCGGGTCTCCCGCGACGACGTGGCGGCGGTCCTGGCGGAGCTGCTGGAGACCCCGGGCACGGCCGGCCTGACCCTGGAACTGATCGAGGGCCCCACCCCGGTGGCGGTCGCGGTCCGGGACGTGGCCGGGAACTGACACTGACGGCCGTCCGCTGTCACACTTACACACGCAAACGGCCCCTGATCGCGTTTCCGCAGATCAGGGGCCGTTCCTTAAGCGTGGCGACGCCAGGATTCGAACCTGGGTAGGCTAAGCCGACGGATTTACAGTCCGCTCCCATTGGCCACTCGGGCACATCGCCATGGGTTCGCTGCCCGGTAGTCCCGCTGTTCTGCGGTGTTCCCCGGCAACGACGTAAACAATACCCGATCCCCGGGGGTGGTTCGCCACTCGATTGACCGGGGGTCGGTCGGGGGTTCGGGGAGCGTCGGGCGGTGGGGCTCACCCCCTAGGCTTTGGGGGTACCGCAAGCATCCGAGCAAGGAGCCACGAGTCATGGCCGACTCCAGTTTCGACATCGTCTCCAAGGTCGAGCGGCAGGAGGTCGACAACGCCCTCAACCAGGCCGTCAAGGAGATCTCGCAGCGCTACGACTTCAAGGGCACGAACGCCAAGATCGAATGGTCGGGCGAGAAGATCCTGATGCAGGCGAGCGGCGACGAGCGCGTCAAGGCGATCCTGGACATCTTCCAGTCCAAGCTGATCAAGCGGGGCATCTCGCTGAAGTCGCTGGAGGTCGAGGGCGAGCCGCAGCTGTCCGGCAAGGAGTACAAGCTCTTCGCGTCCGTCCAGGAGGGCATCTCCCAGGAGAACGCGAAGAAGGTCGCCAAGGTGATCCGCGACGAGGGTCCGAAGGGCGTGAAGGCGCAGGTGCAGGGCGACGAGCTGCGGGTCAGCTCCAAGAGCCGGGACGACCTCCAGGCCGTGCAGGCGCTGCTGAAGGGCAAGGACTTCGACTTCGCGATCCAGTTCGTGAACTACCGCTGATCCGGCGGTCCGTGCGGCCCGGAGCCCCGAGGGGTTCCGGGCCGTGCGCGTGCTCGGACGGGGTGTCGGTGGTGGCGGCTACCCTGCGCGCATGGCCGCTCACCGCTCCAAGGTCCCCCGTCCGCTGGTCCGGCAGTTGTTCGTGGAGGCGGGGCACCGGTGCGCGATACCGGCGTGCCGGGCGACGCCGCTGGAGATCGCGCACATCGTGCCCTGGCACCGGGTCCGCCGGCACGAGTTCCACAATCTGATCGTGCTGTGCCCGAACTGCCACACCCGTTTCGACCGGGGCGAGATCGACCGGCAGGCGATGCTGCGCTACAAGGAGTTGCTGCGGCTGCCGGACCCCAACCGGGTGGCGCCGGAGGACTCCGCGCCGAAGGCAGGGCTGATCCGGGCCTACCGGCGGTTCCAGCGGGAGGTGGACGTCTGGGCGAGGGCCACCGGCAATCTGGACATGGCGATCACGTTCTCCTCCCACGGCTTCCCGCCGGGCAACGTGCGGGAGTGCCGCCGGGCGGCGTCCCTGGCCCGGCTGGCCGCCGACAAGCTGGGTGAGCTGGGGGACGAGGGCACCACCGGGGCGGTGGAGGACGTCTTCGAGTGGCACCAGCAGTGGACGGGCGGGGTGTTCGACCTCGATCCGGCCGTGCTCAACCGGAGCCGGGAGGAGCGCGAGGAGTGGCAGGAGGAGCGGTTCCTGGCCTTCGCGCGGCTGCACGAGGAGATCTGCGCGGCGCTGGACCTGGACCCCGGCGAGCTGGACTTCTTCGAGGCCGAGCCGGCGGAGGAGGAGCTTCCGGTGGTGGCCCTGGGGACGCGCGGCTTCTGGGAGACGGAGGACTGAGCCCGTACGCAGGCTCGTGTCCGAAAGCCGCCAGCCGCCGGGTGGGCGGTGCTCGCACACTGGAGGCATGGACGAGAACGAGACTGTGTACGCGTACGCCGACGGCCCCCTCGGCGGGATGCTCCTGGTGGGCGCGCCCGCGGCGCGGGGCGGGGTCGTGCTGCGGTCGCTGTCGCTGCCGGGGCAGAAGGGCGCGGTGGAGGTCGCGGCGGGGTGGACGCGGGACCAGGGGGCGTTCGGCGGGGTGGTGGAGCGGCTGGGGGCGTACTTCGCGGGTGAGCCGGTGCGGTTCGACGTGCCGTTCGCGGTGGCGGGGACGGAGTTCCAGCGCAAGGTGTGGGCGGCGCTGGAGGAGATCCCGTACGGGACGACGGTGAGCTACGGCGAGATCGGGCGGGCGGTCGGGGTGGCCGGGGCCGGGGTGCGGGCGGTGGGGACGGCGATCGGGCGCAATCCGCTGCTCGTGGTGCGGCCGTGCCACCGGGTGATCGGCGCGGACGGGAGTCTGCGGGGGTACGCGGCGGGGCCGGAGCGGAAGCGGTCGCTGCTGGAGCTGGAGGGCGCCCTCGCGTGACCGGGGGGCTGTTCCCGCGCGAGCGGGCCGAGCCGGCGCCGGGGGCGGTGCACGTGCCGGAGTGGCTGTCCTTCGAGCGGCAGCGGGAACTGGTGGCGGCCTGCCGGGAGTTCGGGCGCGGGCCGCTGGCGTACGAGCACACCGTGCTGCCGGGCGGCGGGGTGATGTCGGTGCGGTCGCTCTGCCTGGGGCGGCGGTGGGTGCCGTACCGCTATCTGGACCGGGTGGACGTCGCGCTGCCGGAGTGGCTGGTGGCGCTGGGGCGGGCGGCGGTGGCGGAGGCGTACGGGGAGGCGGGGTCCTTCGCGCCGGACACGGCGCTGGTGAACTTCTACGGGGACGGCGCCCGGATGGGCATGCACCAGGACCGGGAGGAGCGGTCGGGGGCGCCGGTGGTGTCGCTGAGCCTGGGCGACCGGTGCGTCTTCCGGCTGGGCAACGCGGCGGGGCGGGGGCGGCCGTGGACCGACGTGGAGCTGGGCTCGGGCGATCTGTTCGTCTTCGGGCGGGAGTCGCGGTGGGTGTACCACGGGGTGCCGAGGGTGTTTGCTGGGACGGCCGATCCGTCGCTGGGGCTGACGGGCCGGCTCAACCTCACGCTTCGGGAGACGGGTCGGCCGTGACAGCACCACTGCGCAGGTCCCTCGGTGTCTTCGACGCCGTCGTGATCGGTCTCGGGTCCATGGTGGGCGCGGGGATCTTCGTGGCGCTCGGGCCGGCGGCCGGGGCGGCGGGGAGCGCGGCGGGGCTGCTGACCGCGCTCGGCGCGGCGGCGGTCGTCGCCTGTGCCAACGCGACGGCGTCGGCCCGGCTGGCGGCCCTCCATCCGGAGTCCGGCGGCACCTATGTGTACGGTCGCGAACGTCTCGGTCCCTTCTGGGGGTATCTGGCCGGGTGGGCGTTCGTGGTGGGCAAGACGGCCTCGTGCGCGGCGATGGCGCTGACGGTGGGTTCCTATCTGTGGCCGGAGCGGGCGCATGCCGTGGCGGTGGCGTCGGTGGTGGCGCTGACGGCCGTGAACTACCGGGGTGTCCAGAAGTCGGCGCTGCTGACGCGGGTGGTCGTGGCGGGGGTGCTGGCGGTGCTCGCGGCGGTCGTGACGGCCTGTCTGGCGGGGTCCCCCGGGGTGCGGTACGGGCTGGGCGGGGAGGTGACGGCGGGCGGGGTGCTCCAGGCCGCGGGTTTGCTGTTCTTCGCTTTCGCGGGGTACGCGCGGATCGCGACGCTCGGGGAGGAGGTGCGCGATCCGGCGCGGACGATCCCCCGGGCGGTGCCGCTGGCGCTGGGTCTGGCGCTGGCCGTGTACGCGCTGGTGGCGGTGGCGGCGCTGGGGGTGCTGGGGCCGGTCGGGCTGACGCTCTCCCCGGCGCCGCTGGCCGACGCGGTGCGCGCGGCGGGGGCGGCGGCGCTGGTGCCGGTGGTGGCGGCCGGGGCGGTGGTGGCGGCGCTGGGGTCGCTGCTGTCGCTGGTCCTGGGGGTGTCGCGGACGGTGCTGGCGATGGCCCGGGACGGTTTCCTGCCGCGGGGGCTGGCGGCGGTCCATCCGGTGTTCCGGGTGCCGCACCGGGCGGAGCTGGCGGTGGGGGCGGTGGTGGCCGTGGTGGCGGCGACGGCGGACGTGCGGGGCGCGATCGGCTTCTCGTCCTTCGGGGTCCTCGTCTACTACGGGATCGCGAACGCCTCGGCGTGGACGCTGGGCGGCCGGGGGCGGGCGCTCGCGCTGGTGGGGCTGGCGGGGTGCGCGGCGCTGGCCGTGGCGCTGCCGCCGGGGGCGGTGGCGGCGGGCGCGGGGGTGCTCGCGGTGGGTGTGGTGGCGTACGGGGTGAGTCCGGGGCGGCCGGGGCGGCCTATGCCAGGTCGACCCGGACGCCCTCGGCCCTGAGGCCGTCGACGTACTCCTGGAAGGTGGCGGGGCGGGGGCGGACGAGGAGCGGGGTGACGCCGAGGCAGGCGCGGGCGACGGCGGAGTGGTGCCAGACGAGGACGCAGCCGGAGAGTTCGGCGCCGAGGGCGCGGGGGGCGCCGGTGGCGAGGGCGCGGCCGGGGCCGAGGACGGCCTCGCCGAGGGCGCAGAGGAAGGCGGTGTCGTCGGTGACGCCGCGGCCGTCGAGCTCGTAGGCGGCGCCGGGGACGGGCTGGGGGGCGCGGTGGCCGTGGCGGGCGGCGCGGGTGAGCCAGGCGGCGCGGGCGGGGCCGGTGAAGCGGCGCCAGGTGCCGGGGGCGGCCGGGGGGTCGTGGTCGTGGAAGAGGTCCCAGACCTCGCGGTGCTGGGGCGGCAGGAGGCCGGCGCGGGGGAAGGAGACGGTGAGGTCGAGGAGGCCGTGGTGGCGGCGGGAGGGGACGGCGGCGGTGACGGGGCCGGCCGCCGCCTCGTACTGGAGGTCGGCCATCCGGTTCAGGACCTGGTAGCGGACGGGTTCGGGGCCGGGGGCTCCGGCGGCGAGGGCGTCGCGGAGCGCGCCGCGCGGGGAGCAGCCGAGGAAGGTGATCTCGGTGTGGGTGAGGTCGCGGGGCGGGGCGGGCGAGACGCGGACGAGGTTGCCGCAGGGGACCGCGCCGTACGCGCCGTGGAGGCGGGCCGGGGGGCCGGCGGACTCGACGGTGACGGCGTCGCCGCGGGCCCCGAGGACCCGGACGGCGGTGAGCCGCCAGGCTCCGTCGGGGGTCTCGACGTCGAGGGTGCCGAGCGGGGCGGTGCCTTCGATGATGGCCTCGGTGACGGCGCGGGCGAGGGCGCCGCGCGGTTCGCAGCCGCGCAGTTCGTGGCGGATCCGCGGGGGCGGGACGGGGTCGCCGTAGAGGCCGTCGACGTCGTGGCAGAGGGCGACGGCGTGCAGGCCGGTCAGGAGGGCGTAGCGGGGCTGGTCCACCGGCGCGGTCCTCAGAAGCCGGGGCGGCCGTACGCCTGGTCGGTGGGGACGATGTCCTTGCCGAGCGGCAGCAGCGAGACGGGGATGAGCTTGAAGTTCGCGATGCCGAGGGGGATGCCGATGATCGTGACGCAGAGGGCGATGCCGGTGACGATGTGGCCCAGGGCGAGCCACCAGCCGGCGAGGACCAGCCAGAGGACGTTGCCGACGCAGGAGGCGGCGCCGGCGCCGGGCTTGTCGACGACGGTGCGGCCGAAGGGCCAGAGGGCGTAGAGGCCGATGCGGAAGGCGGCGAGTCCGAAGGGGATGCCGATGATCGTGATGCAGAGCAGCAGTCCGGCGAAGAGGTAGCCGAGGAACAGCCAGAAGCCGGAGAGCACGAGCCATATGACGTTGAGGACGGTCTTCACGGGTGGCGGCCTGCCATCTCTTCGAGCCGGGCGATGCGCTCGGCCATGGGCGGGTGGGTCGAGAACATCTTGGACAGCCCCTGCCCGGGGCGGAAGGGGTTCGCGATCATCATGTGGCTGGCGGTCTCGATGCGGGGCTCGGGGGGCAGCGGGAGCTGTTTGGTGCCGGCGTCGAGTTTGCGCAGGGCTCCGGCGAGGGCGAGCGGGTCGCCGGTGAGCTGGGCGCCGGAGGCGTCGGCCTCGTACTCGCGGGAGCGGGAGATGGCGAGCTGGATGATCGAGGCGGCGATGGGGCCGAGGATGACGATCATGAGGTAGCCGAGGAGGCCGGGGCCGTCGTCGTCGTTGGACCGGCCGATGGGGATGAGCCAGGCGAAGTTGACCAGGAACATGACGACGGAGGCGAGGGCTCCGGCGACGGAGGAGATGAGGATGTCCCGGTTGTAGACGTGGCTGAGCTCGTGGCCGATGACGCCGCGCAGCTCGCGTTCGTCGAGGAGCGCGAGGATGCCCTCGGTGCAGCAGACGGCCGCGTTGCGCGGGTTGCGTCCGGTGGCGAAGGCGTTGGGCGCCTGGGTGGGCGAGATGTAGAGGCGGGGCATCGGCTGCCGGGCCTGGGTGGAGAGCTCCCGCACCATCCGGTAGAGGGCGGGGGCCTCGAATTCGCTGACGGGGCGGGCCCGCATGGCCCGCAGCGCGAGTTTGTCGCTGTTCCAGTACGCGTAGGCGTTGGTGCCGATCGCGACGACGAGGCCGACGATCAGGCCCGTACGGCCGAAGAAGCTGCCGATGACGATGATGAGGGCCGAGAGCCCTCCGAGGAGTACGGCGGTCCTCAGCCCGTTGTGCCGGCGGTGCACGGTACGCCCTCCAGGTGGTGCGGCAGGGGAACCCTTTGCTCGGTGGTCCTCCCCCCGGCTTCGTCCGGGGGTCTGCTGTCCAGTGGACCCTTCCGTACTGGTCAACGCCAGGCGGGAGGCTGCGGTTCCCCCGGCCGCACCGGGGAGGGGCTGAGCCGTCCGGGTGATCAGCGGGCGGCGGGGACCTTGGCGGCGGGGGCGAGGCCGGCCTTGGCGAGGGCCTCGGCGACCGGCTCGACCTCGCTGGTGCAGTGGGCGCAGCGGGTGGCGATGGCCGGGATCTCGGCGTAGCAGTGGGGGCAGTCGCGCTTCTCGGACTTGGGGTCGGCGGCCTCTTCCCGGGCGAACTTCGCCTGGACCTTCGCCATGGGGAGGACGAAGAGGAAGTAGAGGACGACGGCGGTGATGAGGAAGGCGATGGTGGCGGAGATCGCCAGGCCGTAGGGGAAGACGGTCTTGCCGAGGGTGAACTCGGCGGCGCTGAAGTCGCCGACCGAGCCGGTGGCGAGGCCGATGAGCGGGGTGATGAACGCCTTGCTGAAGCCCGTGACGACGGCGGTGAACGCCGAGCCGACGGCCAGACCGATGGCCATCGCGACGACGTTCCCGCGAAGTATGAAGTCCTTGAATCCGTTCAGCACGGGGGTGCGCTCCTCAGGGGGTTTTCCGGTGGGGGGTGTGGGGTCAGAAGAGGCCGGCCGTCACGAAGCGGAGCGCGAACTGCGGGTAGCCCGACAGGACGGCGCCGCCGGCGGCGGTCAGCACGATCGCCAGGGTGACGGGCGCGGGGGCCCGGGGTCCGTCCGGCACGGTGGCCGGCGCGCTCTCCGGGGTGCGGAAGAGGAGCGCCGTCCAGCGCAGGTAGTACGCGAGGCCGATGACGACGTTGACGCCCATGACCACGGCCAGCCAGCCGAGGCCCGCGTCGACGGCCGACGAGAAGACGGTCACCTTGGCGAAGAGGCCGATGATACCCGGGGGCAGACCGGCCAGATTCAGGAGGAAGAAGGCGAGCGCGAGGGCGGCGGCGGGGCTGGTCGCGTACAGCCCGACGTGGTCGGTGAGGCGCTTGCCGGGGTGGGTGCGGGCGACGAGGACGACGACGGCGAAGGCGCCGAGGTTCACGACGGCGTACATGAGGGCGTACGCGACGGTGGCGCCGATCTGGTCGTCGCCGGAGTACGCGGCGGCGGCGATCGGCACCAGGAGGTAGCCGGCCTGGGCGACGGAGGACCAGGCGAGGAGGCGGACGGCGCTGCCCTCGCGGGCGGGGTCCTGGCGGAGTGCGGCGGCGTTGCCCGCGGTCATGGTGAGGGCGGCGAGGACGGCGAGGGCCGGGCCCCACACGTCGGCGTAGGAGGGGAAGGCGACGACGGTGACGAGGATGAGGCCGGTGAAGCCGACGGCCTTGCCGACGACCGACAGGTAGGCGGCGACGGGCAGCGGGGCGCCGGTGTAGGTGTCGGGGACCCAGAAGTGGAAGGGGACGGCGGCGACCTTGAAGGCGAAGCCGACGAGGGTGAGGGCGACGCCGGTCTCGGCGAGGGTCTGGAGCTGTCCGGGGACGTCGTCGAGGCGGGCGGCGATCTCGGTGAGGTGGAGGGTGCCGGTGGCGGCGTAGACGAAGCTCGCGCCGAGGAGGGTGACGGCGGTGGCGGTCACCGAGGAGAGGAAGAACTTGAGGGCGGCCTCGGAGGAGCGGCGGTCGCCGCGCTTGAGGCCGACGAGGGCGAAGGCGGGCAGCGAGGCCACTTCGAGGGCGACGACGAGGGTGGCGAGGTCGCGGGCGGCGGGCAGCAGGGCGGCGCCGGCGGCGGAGGAGAGGAGCAGGAACCAGTACTCGCCGGCGGGGAGCTTCTCGCGGGTGGCGGGGAGCGAGAGGAGGGCGGTGAGGAGGGCGCCGCCGAGGACCAGGAGCTGGATGACGAGGGTGAAGTCGTCGGCGGTGTAGCTGCACCCGGCGGTCCGGGCATGGCTCGCGGCCTGGGCGGGGGCGGTGAGGCAGAAGGTGGCGCGGTCGCCGGCGCGCAGCGGCAGGAGCAGGGCGAGGGCGGCGGCGAGGGCGCCGACGGAGACCCGGCCGAGGAGCTGTTTGCGGGCGGCGGGGACGAAGAGGTCGGCGACGAGGACGCCGAGCGCGGCCAGGGCGGTGAGGGTCGGGGGCGCGATCGTGAGCCAGTCGACGGACTGGACGAGGGAGGCGCTGGCGGACGTCACTGGGTGCCTCCGGCGAGGAGCTGCTGGACGGCCGGGTCGGTCAGGCCGAGGAGGGCGGCGGGCCAGAGTCCGGCGAGGACGGTGAGGGCGGCGAGCGGGGTCCAGGCGGCCAGCTCGTAGGGCTGGACGTCGGCGAGTTCCGGTTCTCCGGCGGGGCGGGGGCCGCCCATGCAGACGCGGCGGACCACGATCAGGAGGTAGGCGGCGGTGAGGAGGGTGCCGAGGCCGCCGATCGCCATGAAGGTGAGGTAGGCGCCCCGGTGGAGGCCCTCGGCGGGGTCGAAGGCGGCGAAGAGGGCGAGCATCTCGCCCCAGAAGCCGGCCAGGCCGGGCAGGCCGAGGGAGGCGACGGCGGCGAAGGCGAGGAGGGCGCCGAGGCGGGGGGCGCGGCCGTAGAGGGCGGCGCCGGTGGCTCCGGCGAGGGTGTCGAGGTCGGCGGTGCCGTAGCGGTCCTTGAGGGCGCCGACGAGGAAGAAGAGGAGGCCGGTGATGAGGCCGTGGGCGATGTTGGCGAAGAGGGCGGCGTTGACGCCGGTGGGGGTGAGGGTGGCGATGCCGAGGAGGACGAAGCCCATGTGGCCGACGGAGGAGTAGGCGATGAGCCGTTTGAGGTCGCTCCCGGTTCCGCCGGGAGGGCTCGCCGCCGCGGAGCGGCCCGGTGAGGACGGCAGGGCGAGGGCGAGGCAGGCGAGGGAGCCGTAGAGGATGCCGGCGGCGGCGAAGGCGGCCAGGTAGGGGGCGAGGGTGCGCATGCCGTCGGGGGCGATGGGCAGGGCGATGCGGACGAAGCCGTACGTGCCCATCTTGAGGAGGACGCCGGCGAGGAGGACCGAGCCCGCGGTGGGGGCGGCGGTGTGGGCGTCCGGCAGCCAGGAGTGCAGCGGCCACATGGGGGTCTTCACGGCGAGCCCGAGGCCGATCGCGAGGACGGCGGTGACCTGGACGGAGGCGGTGAGGCCGCGGCCGCCGCCGGCGGCCAGCGCGACCATGTCGAAGGTGCCGGCCTTGATCCCGACGAGGAGCAGGCCGAGCAGCATGATCACGGAGCCGAGGAGGGTGTAGAGGATGAACTTCCCGGCGGCGGCCCGGCGGCCCTCGCCGCCCCAGCGGGCGATGAGGAAGTACATGGGGACGAGGACCGTCTCGAAGGCCAGGAAGAAGAGGACCAGGTCGAGGACGGCGAAGGTGGCGAGGGTGCCGGCCTCCAGGAGGAGGAGCAGGGCGACGAACGCCTTCGGGGACGGGCCCTGGGGCATCTTGAAGTAGCTGTAGAGGGCGCAGAGGAAGGCGAGCAGCGCGGTCAGCAGCAGCAGGGGCAGCGAGATGCCGTCGACGCCGAGGTGGATGCGGACGTCGAGGGCCCGGATCCAGCTGATGTCGGTGGTGGCCTGCATGCGGGACGGCCGGTCGTGGTCGAAGCCGGCGGCGAGGACGATCGCGGCGAGCAGGATCACGCCGGTGACGGTGACGCCGTGGCGGAGGACGGCCTGGTCGGGCGACTTCCCCTTGAGGCCGGGCGGGGCGGGCAGGAGCGCGGCGGCGGCGCCGAGCAGCGGTCCGGCGACGACGGCCACCAGGAGGTACTGCATCACGGTGGGGCTGAGGTCGAGCACGGGTCACGCTCCGGCGAAGGCGTTGGCGAGGGCGACGGCGGCGATCGCCAGGACGACGGATCCGGCCAGCAGGGCGCCGAGGTAGGTCTGGACGTTGCCGGTCTGGGCGCGGCGGACCAGCCGTCCGAGGCCCTTGGCGGTGGCGCCCGCGCCCCGGACGTAGGTGTCGACGACCTCGCGGTCCAGGAAGCGGACCAGGGAGGCGGCGCCGAGCACGGGCCGGACGAGGACCCGGTCGTAGAGGGCGTCGAGGTGGAAGCCGGCGGCGGCCGGGCGGTGCAGCGGGCCGAGGAGGGCGCGGCCGGGGTCGGCCGGGTCCTCGGCGGGGTGCGGCAGGCGCAGCGCCTCGGCCTCGACGTGTCCGGCGTCGGCGTCCGGGTGGGCGACGTGCGGGGCGGGGGCGGGGGGTACGGCCCGGGCGGCGAGGGTCCGCCAGACGGCGTAGGTGACGGCGCCGCCGGCGACGGCGAGGCCGGTGCCGAGGACGGCGGTGACGAGGGTGGGGCCGAGGCCGTCCCGGTCGAACCAGTCGTCGACGTAGGCGGTGGTGAGGCCGAAGCCGAGGGAGGGGATCGCGAGGACCCACAGGACGGCGGTCATGGCGATCGGCTGGCGGCCGTGGTCGGGGGCGGCGGGGCCGTGGCCGCGGAAGGCGCGCAGCCAGAGGCGGAGCGCGTACGCGGCGGTGAGGAGGGCGGTCAGCAGACCGGCGACGAGGACGGTCCAGCCGGCGGCGGCGGGGGCGTCGGCGCCGTCCAGCGCGGTGCGCTCGGCGGCGACCAGGACGGCCTCCTTGGAGAAGAAGCCGGCGAAGGGCGGGATCGCGGCGAGCGCGAGGAGGGCGACGGTCATCGTCCAGTACGCGTCGGGGATCCGCCGGGCCAGGCCGCCCATGCGGGCCATGGCGGTCAGCGAGTTGGTGCCGGCGGCGTGGATGACGGCTCCGGCGGCGAGGAACAGCAGCGCCTTGAAGGCGGCGTGGGAGAGCAGGTGGAAGACGGCGGCGCTCCGGTCGCCGACGGCGAGCGCCCCGGCCATGTAGCCGAGTTGGCCGATCGTCGAGTAGGCGAGGACCCGTTTGATGTCGTCCTGGGCGAGCGCGGCGAGCGCCGAGCCGGCCATGGTGACCGCGGCCATCACGGCGAGGACGGTCATGGCGGCGGCGGAGGCGGCGAAGACGGGCAGCAGCCGGGCCACGAAGTAGATGCCGGCGGCGACCATGGTGGCGGCGTGGATGAGCGCGGAGACCGGGGTGGGGCCGGCCATGGCGTCGGGGAGCCAGGTGTGCAGCGGGAACTGGGCGGACTTGCCGGCCACGCCCGCGAGGAGCAGCAGCGCCACCGGGGTGGGGTGGTCGAGGCGGCCGTCGGCGACGGCGGCGAGGACGCCGTCGATGCGGAAGGTCCCGGCGTCGGCGGCGAGCGCGAAGAGGCCGAAGAGGAAGGGCACGTCACCGGCCTTGGTGACGAGGAACGCCTTGAGGGAGGCGGCGCGGGCCTCCGGCGTCTCCCAGTAGTGGCCGACGAGGAAGTACGAGCAGATGCCCATGACCTCCCAGCCGACCAGCAGGACCATCAGGTCGCCGGTGTAGACGACGAGGAGCATGGCGGCGGTGAAGAGGGAGACGAGCGCCGCGTACGAGGGGTAGCGGGGGTCGTCGCGGAGGTAGCCGGTCGAGTAGACCTGCACGCAGGTCGCGACGGCGCCGACGAGGACGGCGACGAGCGCGGCGAAGCCGTCGACGTGCAGGCCCAGGGTGATGGGGACGGAGCCGGTGGGGGTGAGCTGGGTGCTCGCCTCGATGACCGCTCCCCCGCCCTGGCGGGCGGCGACGAGGACGGCGAGGACGGCGGCGGCGAGCGTCGGCAGCACGGCGAGCGGGCGGACGAAGCCGGGGGCGGTGCGGCCCAGGGCGAGTCCGGCGGCGGCGCCGAGGAAGGGCAGGAGGGGGACGAGGGCGGCGAGGGTCGTGGTGGTCACGCGGCGGCCTCGGCCTTCTCGTCGGTGCTGTCGGTGTCCCCGTCGCCGCGCCGGGGTTCGGCCGTGTCGCGGAGGCGGTCCACGTCGGACGTGCCCCGGTTGCGGTGGACCATCAGGACGATGGCGAGGCCGATGCCGATCTCGGCGGCGGCGACGGCGATGGTGAAGAGGGTGAGGGCCTGGCCGGAGTGGAGGGCGTCGCGCAGCCACACGTCGAAGGCGACCAGGTTGAGGTTGACGGCGTTGAGCATCAGCTCCACCGACATCAGGACCAGGATCGCGTTGCGGCGGGCGAGGACGCCGTACAGGCCGACGCAGAAGAGGAGCGCGGCGAGGACGGCGGGGTAGGCGAGGTGCATCAGTCCCGCTCCCCTTCCGGCTTCTTGCGGGACAGGACGATGGCGCCGACCAGGGCGGCGAGCAGCAGCACCGACAGGGCCTCGAAGGGCAGCACCCAGTGCTGGAAGAGGATCTCGCCGGTGACGCCGGTGGAGCCCCGGGCGGGTCCTTCGAGGTCGATCCAGGTGGTGCGGAAGGCGTCGGTGACGACCCAGACGAGGGCCGCGGCGGCGGTGACGGCGACGGCCAGGGCGACCGGCCGGTTGCCGGAGTCGGCGTCCGGGGAGCGGCCGATGGGGGCCTTGGTGAGCATGAGGCCGAAGAGGAGCAGGACGACGACCGAGCCGACGTAGATGAGGACCTGCACCCAGGCGATGAACTCGGCGGTGAGGAGCAGGTACTCGACGGCGAGGCCGCCGAGGGCGACGACCAGCCACAGGGCGGCGTGCACGAGCTGCCGGGTGGTGACGGAGAGGACGGCGGCGCCGAGGGTGACGAGGCCGACGAGGAGGAAGGCGACCTCGACTCCGGTGGGCGAGAGGAAGCCGGGGGAGGCGGCGGCGAGGGTCACGGCCGGTCCTCCCGGGCGTCGGTGTCCTGGGCGTCGGTGCCCTGGGCGGCGGCCGGGGACGCGGCCTGCGCGGCGGCTTGGGCGGCGGCCTTCTCGGCGGCCTTGCGGGCCGCCGCGACCTCCTTCGGCTCCTCCGCGCGCGGGTCGAGCGCGGGCGGTTCCGGCACGGTCCACATCCACTGGCGGAGCTTGTCCCGCTCGTGGGTCAGCTCGTGGATGTCGGTCTCGGCGTACTCGAACTCCGGCGACCAGAAGAGGGCGTCGAAGGGGCACACCTCGATGCAGATGCCGCAGTACATGCAGAGCGAGAAGTCGATGGCGAAGCGGTCGAGGACGTTGCGGCTGCGCTCGCGGCCGCCGGGCGCGGCGGCCGGCACCGTCTCCTTGTGGGAGTCGATGTAGATGCACCAGTCGGGGCACTCGCGGGCGCACAGCATGCAGACCGTGCAGTTCTCCTCGAACAGGCCGATCACCCCGCGCGTGCGGGGCGGCAGTTCGGGCTGGACCTCCGGGTACTGCGCGGTGACGGTCTTCCGCGTCATCGTGCGGAGGGTGACGGCGAGGCCCTTGGCGAGGCCGGAGCCGGGGATCGGAGCCATTTAGTTGATCGCCACCTTCACGATGCCGGTGAGCGCGATCTGCGCCAGGGCGAGCGGCACGAGGACCGTCCAGGCCAGCTTCTGGAGCTGGTCCTCGCGCAGGCGCGGGTAGGAGACCCGCAGCCAGATCACGACGAAGGCCAGGACGGCGGTCTTCAGGAGGGTCCAGAACCAGCCGAGGCCGGCGTCGCCCCAGGGGCCGTGCCAGCCGCCGAGGAAGAGGACCGAGGTGAGGGCGCAGAGGACGACGATCCCCGCGTACTCGGCGAGCAGGAAGAGGGCGAAGCGGAGGCCGGTGTACTCGGTGTACGCGCCGAAGATGATCTCCGAGTCGGCCACCGGCATGTCGAACGGGGGCCGCTGGAGCTCGGCGAGGCCCGCGACGAAGAAGACGAGGGCGCCGGTGATCTGCCACGGCACCCACCACCAGGCGAAGCCGTCGAGGATGCCGGTGAGGGAGACGGTGCCGGCGGCCATCGCGACGGAGGCGGCGGCGAGCAGCATCGGCAGTTCGTAGGCGAGGAGCTGGGCGGTGGTGCGCAGTCCGCCGAGGAGCGAGAACTTGTTGGCGGACGCCCAGCCGGCCATCAGGCTGCCGAGGACGCCGACGCCCATGACGGCGAGCACGAAGAAGACGCCCGCGTCCACGACCGCGCCGACGGCCCCGTCGCCCGGCCCGACCGGGACGGCGACGAGGACGAGGAGGTACGGGAGGAGCGCGACGGCCGGTGCGAGCTGGAACACCCGCCGGTCGGCGTCCTTCGGGACGATGTCCTCCTTCTGCGCGAACTTCACGCCGTCCGCGACGAGCTGGGCCCAGCCGTGGAAGCCGCCCGCGTACATGGGACCGAGGCGGCCCTGCATGTGGGCCATGACCTTGTGCTCGGTCTGGCCGACGACGAGCGGCAGCACGAGGAAGGCGAGGAAGACGAGGAGCAGCCGGAGGGCGACGTCGAGTGCGTCGTTCACGCGGGATCGCCTCCGGCGGGGTCGGGATCGGTGGGTCCGGGATCGGTGGGACCGGTGCCGGGGGCCGTGGGGCCGGGATCGGTGGGGCCGGGGCCGGGGGCCGTGGGGCCGGGATCGGTGGGGCCGGTGTCCGGGCCGGGGCCGGTGTCGGTACCCGGGCCGGTGTCGGTACCCGGGTCGGTACGGGGCTTGTCGGCGGTCTCGGCGGGGGCTTCGGGTCCGGCGGGTTCCGGGTCCTCGTCGAAGGCCGGGCGGGCGTGGTGCCAGGGGGCGTCCGCGCCGCGGGGGCGGGGCGCGGGCTCCGGGCGCGCGGACGGCCCGTCGCCTCCCGTCGCCGGCCGGCTCGCCGAGCCGTCGGACGCGGAGCGGGTGCGGCGGGGCGGGGCCGCGCCGGACTCGGGGGCCTCGGGGGCCGCTTGGCTCGCGGAGCCCTGGGAGGCCGAGCGCATGCGGCGGGGCGGGGCCGCGGCGCCCGGCTCCGGGGGCGTCTGGCTGGCCGAGCCCTCGGACGCGGAGCGCGTACGGCGGGGAGTGACCGGGCCGGGGGCTTCCGGGGCCTGCTGGCTGGCCGAGCCGTCGGACGCGGAGCGCGTACGGCGGGGGGTGTCCGGGCCGGGGGCCGCCGGGGGTGTCTGGCTCGCGGAGCCCTCGGACGCGGAGCGGGTGCGGCGGGGGCGGTCGGCGGCGGCGCCTCGGGCGGGGCGTTCGGGGGCCGGGGGGAGCTGGCCCTTGAGGGGTCCCCATTCGTTGGGGTCGGGGACGCCGGGGGGCAGCATCTGGCGGCGCTTGGGGCCGCCGTCGTGGGACTCGCCCGGCTCCTTCGCGCCGGGCCACGCCTTGGCGACGCGGGCGGCGAGGACGAAGTCCTTGCGGAGGGGGTGGCCCTCGAAGTTCTCGGGGAGGAGGAGCGGGGTGAGGTTCGGGTGGTCCTCGAAGCGGACGCCGAACATCTCGTGGGTCTCGCGCTCGTGCCAGGCCGCGCCCGCGTAGACGCCGACGGCCGTCGGCAGGACGGGGGCGGCGTGGTCGACGGTGGTGCGCAGCAGGAGCCGGCGGGGGGCGCCGCCGAGGGCGACGACGTGGGCGCAGACGCGGAAGCCGGTGCCGGGTTCGTCGACGGCGCTCAGCCAGTCGAAGTAGGTGCAGCCCAGCTCGTCCCGGGCGGTCCGCAGCGCGTCGAGCCACTCGGTGACGGGGACGTCGACGGTCAGCAGGTCGTACGCCCGCTCCGCCGTCGCCTCGTCGCCGAACAGGTCCGTCACGGCCTCGGGGAGGGAGTCGTAGCGGTTCACCGGGCGTCGCCTCCCGGCGGCGGGGTGACCAGCGGGCTGGTCAGCTGGGCGACGGTGGCGCCGCCGCCGGTGCCGTACCGCTCGGCGAGGCTCTCGCGGGCGATCTTCTCCTGGAGTTTCAGGATGCCCTGGAGGAGCGCCTCGGGCCGGGGCGGGCAGCCGGGGACGTACACGTCGACGGGGATGATCTGGTCGACGCCCTTGGTGACGGAGTACGAGTCCCAGTACGGGCCGCCGCAGTTGGAGCAGGCGCCGAAGGAGATCACGTACTTCGGTTCGGGCATCTGCTCGTACAGCCGCTTGACGGCGGGGGCCATCTTGTCGGTCACCGTGCCGGAGACGATCATCAGGTCGGCCTGCCGGGGGCCGGGCGCGAAGGGGATGACGCCGAGCCGGATGAAGTCGTGGCGGGCCATCGACGCGGCGATGAACTCGATGGCGCAGCAGGCGAGGCCGAAGTTGAAGACCCAGAGGCTGTAGCGGCGGCCCCAGTTGAGGACCACCTTCATGGGCTCGGGGGCCAGGCGGGCGAGCGGTCCCAGCGCCGGGGCGGGGAGCGGGGTCACGTCCATGTCAGGACGCCCTTCTTGTACGCGTAGAGCAGCCCGACGGCCAGGAAGCCGAGGAAGACGAACATCTCGGCGAGCGTGGTGGCGCCGTAGCCGGGCGCGGCGAAGACCGTCGCCCACGGGAAGAGGAAGATCGAGTCGACGGCGAAGATCACGTAGAGGAAGGCGTAGACGTAGTAGCGGACCTGGGTGTGGGCCCAGCCCTCCCCCACCGGGTCGACGCCGCACTCGTAGGTGAGGAGTTTCTCCGGGGTCGGCACGACGGGCCGCAGGAGCCGGCCGGCGCCGAAGGCCACCGCCACGAAGAGCACGCCGACGACGGCGAGCAGGCCGACGACGGAGTAGGTGTCGAAGTAGTCCGCCGCCTGGTCGGCCGCGACTACGGTCGGTTGCCGCACGTCCGCCCCTCAGTTCCTCGCCGCCGTTTTCACGGACGCGAGTCTAGGGCGTGTGCGGTGGGGTTATCCCCCCTGCCCGACCCCCACCTCCCCCATGGCACCGGGGTGGCGGCAGAGGGCAGGCTTGGGGCATGACCGCCGATCAGCGCTTCACCCCTGCCTCCCGGACGGCCCCGCCCGGCTCCTCCGGTTCTCCCGGTTCTCCCGGCTCCCCCGGGTCCGCCGCCGGGCCGGCCGGTGTCGGGGCCGGGCGGAAGCGGGCCGCGTACGGGAAGGAGACCTGGAAGGAGGTCTGCTTCCTGCTGCTCAACCTGCCCGCCTCGATCGTGGGGTTCGTGTACGCGCTGACGAGCGTGGTCGTCGGGATCGGGCTCTCCGTCACCGTGGTCGGGCTGCCGCTGCTGGCCGCCGGGCTGTCGGGGGCGCGGCTGATCGGCCGGTCCGAGCGGGCGCGGGCCCGCGCGCTGCTGGACGTGGCGGTGGCGGAGCCGTCGCGGCTGCCGTCCGCCGGGGGGCTGTCCTGGCTGTGGGGGCGGCTGAAGGACCCGGTGGCGTGGCGGACGCAGTTGTACGGCCTGATCAGGCTGCCGTGGGGGGTGCTCACCTTCGGCGTGACCCTGGTGGCGGTGATCGCGCTGTGGCCGGTGCTGCCGTTCGTCGTGCGCGGTCTGGCGGCGGCGGACCGGGGCATGGTGCGGGGGCTGCTGTCGCCGTCGGACGAGCTGGAGCGGCGGATCAGCGAGCTGGAGACGGACCGGGTCGTCGTGGTGGACACGGCGGCGGCGGACCTGCGGCGGATCGAACGCGACCTGCACGACGGGGCGCAGGCGCGGCTCGTGGCGCTGGCGATGGGGCTCGGGCTGGCGAAGGAGAAGCTGCACGAGGACCCGGAGGCGGCGGCGGCGATGGTCGCGGAGGCGCACGGCGAGGTGAAGCTGGCCCTCCAGGAGCTGCGGGACCTGGCCCGGGGCATCCATCCGGCGGTGCTGACCGACCGGGGGCTGGACGCGGCGCTGTCGTCGCTGGCGGGGCGGTGCACGGTGCCGGTGTCGGTGTCGGTGGAGCTGCCGGGCCGGCCGGTGGAGGCCATCGAGGGCATCGCGTACTTCACGGTCTCGGAGCTGCTCCAGAACGTGTCGAAGCACGCCCGTGCCCGGTCGGCGTCGGTGGAGGTGTGGCGGTCGGAGGGCCGGCTGCTGCTCCAGGTGCGGGACGACGGCGTGGGCGGTGCCCGGACGGACGGCACGGGGACCGGGCTGGCGGGGCTGGCGGAGCGGCTGGGCGCGGTGGACGGCGTGCTGGTGGTGGACTCGCCGGCGGGCGGCCCGACGGTGGTGACGGCGGAACTGCCCTGGCGGAACCGCGACTGACCGGCGGGGCCGGGACGGGCCGCTTCGCCCTCGGGCGGGCGGCCCGTCGCCGTGACCGAAGACGGAGCGGCCCGTCGCCGTGACCGAAGACGGAGCGGCCCGTCGCCGTGACCGAAGACGGGACGGCCCATCGCCGTGGCCCTCCCCCCGCCCGTCCGGAGCGGGGGTGGGGTTAACCCCCGGGCCGAGACGCCCACCCTCCTCATGGTCCGGCAGGGGTCCGGCACGGAACCCTGGGGGTGTACTCCTCCGCTCCCCTCGTTTCTCCTCCCTCTCCTCCCTCTCCTCCCTCTCCTCCCCACCTCACAGAAGGTCGTGCCGATGGACTCGCCGCTCGTTCCCTCCGCGCTCCGCGCCCCCTTCCAGGCCCGTACCTGGCGGGCGTTCCTGTTCACGCTGACGGGGCTGCCGCTGAGCATCCTGTGGTTCGTCATGGCGGTGTCGCTGACCTCGGTCGGCGCCGGGCTGCTGATCACCTTCCTCGGCATCCCGGTGCTGGCGGCTTCGCTGGCCGTGTCGCGGGGGATGGGTTCGGTGGAGCGGGCCCGGGTGCGGGGGCTGCTGGGCGCGGACGTGCCGGCGCCGGAGCCGGTGCGGGGCCGGACGGGCGGGGTCTTCTCGTGGATGTCGGCGGTGCTGCGGAGCGGGAGCTCGTGGCGGCACCTGCTGTACGGGCTGCTGCACTTCCCGTGGGCGGTGTTCTCGTTCTGCGTGTCGATCACGGTCTTCACCTGGGCCTGGGGCCTGTTCTCGTACCCGCTGTGGCAGTGGGTCTTCCCGGCGTACGTGGGGCAGGACGGGATCCAGCTGTACGGGGACGGGACGCACGGCCTGTACGTCGACTCGCCCTTCGAGATCGGGGTCGCCTGGCTGGTCGGGCTGGTCTTCGTGCTGCTGTGGCCGCCGCTGCTGCGCGGGCTGACGGCGGTGGACCGGGTGCTGGCGGCGGGGCTGCTGGGGCCGTCGCGGCTGACGGAGCGGGTGTCGGAGCTGGAGTCGGACCGGGTGGTCGTGGTGGACACGGCGGCGGCGGACCTGCGGCGGATCGAGCGGGACCTGCACGACGGGCCGCAGGCGCGGCTGGCGTCGCTGGCGATGGACCTGGGGCTGGCGAAGGAGAAGCTGGAGCGGGACCCGGAGGGGGCGGCGGCGCTGGTGGACGAGGCGCACGGCGAGGTGAAGCTGGCGCTGCGGGAGCTGCGGGACCTGGCGCGGGGCATCCATCCGGCGGTGCTGACCGACCGGGGGCTGGACGCGGCGCTGTCGTCGGTGGCGGCGGCGTGCGCGGTGCCGGTGTCGGTGACGGTGGAGCTGCCGGGCCGGCCGGTGCCGGCGATCGAGGGCCTGGCCTACACGGTGGTGACGGAGCTGCTGAGGAACGTGACGGGGCACGCGCGGGCCCGGCGGGCGTCGGTGGACGTGTGGCGGTCCGGGGAGCGGCTGATGGTCCAGGTCCGGGACGACGGCGTGGGCGGGGCGGACCCGGCGCGGGGCCGGGGGCTGCGCGACCTGGCGGAGCGGCTGCGGTCGGTGGACGGGGTGCTGGCCGTGGAGTCGCCGGAGGGCGGCCCGACGGTGGTGACGGCGGAACTTCCCTGGCGGGCCTGAGAAGAGGGCCGCGGCGGCGGAGGACGGAGCCGTACGGACGGGCTCGTGGGGACGGGCACGGCGGCGGTACGGATCGGGCGGGCGCGGTCGGCGGAATGCCGGCCGCGCCCGCCGTCGTGCGCCCCGGCGCCTCCCGCCGACCTGACATCCCTGGGGCCCGCCGGGCGAAGGCGTACCGCGAACGGGGGGTTTCCTGGAATGCTGATCACGTAGTGCAGGGTGTCGAGCGAGGGGTTTGGGGGCTGCGGGTCGTGGGCGTGGGAGAGGTGGCGGACCGGGTGCGGGTGGTCATCGCGGAGGATTCGGTACTGCTGCGCGAGGGGCTGACCCGGTTGCTGACCGACCGCGGGCACGAGGTGGTCGCGGGGGTCGGGGACGGCGAGGCGCTGGTGAAGACGGTGGCGGACCTCGCGGAGGCGGGCGCGCTGCCGGACGTGGTGGTGGCGGACGTCCGGATGCCGCCGACGCACACCGACGAGGGGGTGCGGGCGGCGGTGCGGCTGCGGTCGGAGCATCCGGAGCTCGGGGTGCTGGTGCTGTCGCAGTACGTGGAGGAGCAGTACGCCACCGAACTGCTGGCCGGTTCCACGCGGGGCGTGGGCTATCTGCTGAAGGACCGGGTGGCGGAGGTCCGCGAGTTCACCGAGGCGGTGGTGCGGGTGGCGTCCGGGGGCACGGCCCTGGATCCGGAGGTGGTGCAGCAGTTGCTGGGCCGCAGCCGGCAGCAGGACGTCCTGGCGCACCTGACGCCGCGCGAGCGGGAGGTCCTCGGTCTGATGGCCGAGGGGCGGACCAACTCGGCCATCGCGAAGCAGCTGGTGGTGAGCGACGGCGCGGTGGAGAAGCACATCGGGAACATCTTCCTGAAGCTGGGGCTCTCGCCGAGCGAGGGCGACCACCGCCGGGTCCTCGCGGTGCTGACGTACCTGCGGTCCTGATCCGGCGGGGGCGGCGGCCGGGCACCTCCGGACGTGTCGGAGGTCTCGGCCCCGCTCCCGGGCCACACCCCTGATCATCTGACACCCTGTCAGAAACGAGCACGCGCACGCTCCGCCCGGGGACCCCGGTCCCAGGACGGAAGAATGAGCAGGAAACTGAAATTCCGGAGCAATCCGGGAGCCGACAGACCATGACAACACAGGGCAAAAAGGCGTCTCAAACCGGTGACCAGGATGTGAGAAGTCCCCGGGAGGCCCACCCCTCCGTCGTAGGGTTGGGCCCAGAGTCCCCTTGCCGCTAGGGAGGTCCAGTTCAGTGACCAGCCAGGTCAGCAGCGAGGCCGGTGAGGCCCTGGTCGGGGAGCAGCGCAGTGCTCCGGCACGGGCGCGTCAGGGTGCCGAGAAAGAGGTCCGGCGTCTGGACCGGGTGATCATCCGGTTCGCGGGCGACTCCGGTGACGGCATGCAGCTCACGGGCGACCGCTTCACCTCGGAGACCGCGTCGTTCGGCAACGACCTGTCGACCCTGCCGAACTTCCCCGCCGAGATCCGCGCCCCCGCCGGCACCCTGCCGGGCGTGTCGTCGTTCCAGCTCCACTTCGCCGACCACGACATCCTCACCCCCGGCGACGCGCCGAACGTGCTCGTCGCGATGAACCCCGCGGCGCTGAAGGCCAACATCGCCGACGTGCCCCGCGGCGGCGAGATCATCGTCAACACGGACGAGTTCGCGAAGCGGGCGATGGCCAAGGTCGGCTACGCGGCCTCCCCGCTGGAGGACGGGTCGCTGGAGGGCTACCGGGTCCACCCGGTGCCGCTGACCACGCTGACCATCGAGGCGCTCAAGGAGTTCGGCCTGTCCCGGAAGGAGGCCGAGCGCAGCAAGAACATGTTCGCGCTCGGGCTGCTGTCGTGGATGTACCACCGGCCCACCGAGAGCACCGAGGCGTTCCTGCGGACGAAGTTCGCGAAGAAGCCGCAGATCGCCGAGGCGAACGTGGCGGCCTTCCGGGCCGGCTGGAACTTCGGCGAGACCACCGAGGACTTCGCCGTCTCCTACGAGGTGGCGCCCGCCACCCGCGCCTTCCCCACCGGCACCTACCGCAACATCTCCGGGAACCTGGCGCTGTCCTACGGGCTGATCGCCGCGAGCCGCCAGGCCGACCTGCCGCTCTACCTGGGCTCGTACCCGATCACCCCGGCCTCGGACATCCTGCACGAGCTGTCCCGGCACAAGAACTTCGGCGTGCGGACCTTCCAGGCCGAGGACGAGATCGCGGGCATCGGCGCCGCACTCGGCGCCGCCTTCGGCGGCTCCCTCGCCGTGACCACGACCTCCGGTCCGGGCGTGGCGCTCAAGTCGGAGACCATCGGCCTCGCCGTCTCGCTCGAACTGCCGCTGCTGATCGTGGACATCCAGCGCGGCGGCCCGTCCACCGGCCTGCCCACCAAGACCGAGCAGGCCGACCTCCTCCAGGCGATGTACGGGCGCAACGGCGAGGCGCCGGTGCCGGTCGTGGCGCCGCGGACCCCGGCGGACTGCTTCGACGCCGCCCTGGACGCCGCGCGGATCGCGCTCACCTACCGCACCCCGGTCTTCCTGCTCTCCGACGGCTACCTGGCCAACGGCTCGGAGCCGTGGCGGATCCCCGAGACGGCCGACCTGCCCGACCTGCGGACGGCCTTCGCGACCGGGCCGAACCACGCCCTCGCGGACGGCACGGAGGTCTTCTGGCCGTACAAGCGGGACCCGGAGACGCTGGCCCGCCCCTGGGCGGTGCCCGGCACCCCCGGCCTCGAACACCGCATCGGCGGCATCGAGAAGCAGGACGGCACCGGGAACATCTCGTACGACCCCGCCAACCACGACTTCATGGTCCGCACCCGGCAGGCCAAGGTGGACGGCATCGCGGTGCCCGACCTGGAGGTCGACGACCCGGACGGCGCGCGGGTGCTGGTGCTCGGCTGGGGCTCCACCTACGGCCCGGTCACGGCCGCCGTGCGGCGGGTGCGGCGCGAGGGCGGCAGCGTCGCCCAGGCCCACCTGCGCCACCTCAACCCCTTCCCGAAGAACCTCGGCGAGGTCCTCGGCCGGTACGAGCGGGTCGTGGTGCCGGAGATGAACCTCGGGCAGCTCGCCACCCTGATCCGGGCCCGGTTCCTCGTCGACGCCCAGTCGTACACGCAGGTCAACGGCATGCCGTTCAAGGCGGAGCAGCTCGCCACCGTCCTCAAGGAGGCCCTCGATGCCTGAGCCGCTGCTGAACCTCGTGCCCCGGGCCGAGGCCGTCCAGACCATGAAGGACTTCAAGTCGGACCAGGAGGTGCGCTGGTGCCCCGGCTGCGGCGACTACGCCGTCCTCGCCGCCGTCCAGGGCTTCCTGCCCGAACTGGGCCTGGCGAAGGAGAACATCGTCTTCGTCTCCGGCATCGGCTGCTCCTCCCGCTTCCCGTACTACATGAACACGTACGGGATGCACTCCATCCACGGCCGCGCCCCGGCCATCGCCACCGGCCTGGCCACCTCCCGGCGGGACCTGTCGGTGTGGGTCGTGACCGGTGACGGCGACGCCCTGTCCATCGGCGGCAACCACCTGATCCACGCCCTGCGGCGCAACGTCAACCTGAAGATCCTCCTCTTCAACAACCGCATCTACGGCCTCACCAAGGGGCAGTACTCGCCCACCTCGGAGA
This sequence comes from Streptomyces termitum, assembly GCF_014650175.1. Lineage (GTDB taxonomy): Bacteria > Actinomycetota > Actinomycetes > Streptomycetales > Streptomycetaceae > Streptomyces > Streptomyces termitum. The sequence continues at coordinate 408,853 of NZ_BMUL01000001.1, read as the reverse complement.
CCGGGAAGATCACCAAGTCGACGCCGATGGGCTCGCTGGACGCGCCCTTCAACCCGGTGTCGCTGGCGATCGGCGCGGAGGCGAGCTTCGTGGCGCGGACGGTGGACTCGGACCGCAAGCACCTCACCGAGGTGCTGCGGCAGGCCGCCGAGCACAACGGCACCGCCCTGGTGGAGATCTACCAGAACTGCAACATCTTCAACGACGGCGCCTTCGAGGCCCTGAAGGACAAGGACCGGGCGAAGGAGGCGGTGATCCGGCTGGAGCACGGGCAGCCGATCCGCTTCGGCGCCGAGGGCGAGAAGGGCGTCGTCCGCGACCCGGCCACCGGCGACCTGGAGGTCGTCACCGTCACCCCGGAGAACGAAGGCCGCGTCCTCGTCCACGACGCCCACGCGGCCTCGCCGACGACGGCCTTCGCGCTCTCCCGGCTCGCCGACCCCGACACCCTGCACCACACGCCCATCGGCGTCCTGCGCTCCGTGGACCGGCCGGTCTACGACACGCTGATGTCCGAGCAGCTCGACCGGGCGGTGGACCAGCAGGGCAAGGGCGACCTGGGCCGGCTGCTCGCGGGCAACGACACCTGGACGGTCGTGGGCTGACCCGCCCGCACCACCCCCGGGGCCCGGCCGCACCGCGCGGCCGGGCCTCCGGCGTTCCTCCCGGCGGGCGCGGCCTCAGCGCTCCTCGCGGGCCCCGTCGTAGCGGGCGCGGGCCGCCTCGACCTCGGGGACCCGCTCCTCGGTCCACACGGCGAGGGCCCGGATCCGGTGGGCGGCGTCGGTGCCGAGCGCGGTGAGGCTGTAGTCGACGCGGGGCGGGATGACGGGGTGGGCGTCGCGGTGCACGAAGCCGTCGCGCTCCAGGGTCTGGAGGGTCTGGGTCAGCATCTTCTCGCTGACGCCGCCGATCCTGCGGCGCAGTTCGCTGAAGCGGTACGGCCGCTCCAGGAGGGCGATGAGGACGAGGACGCCCCAGCGGCTGGTGACGTGCTCCAGGACGATCCGGGACGGGCACTGGGTGTCGTAGACGCCGATCATCGGCATCTGGTCACTTACGCTCACACCAGTACCTTACTTCAAAGTGGGTACTTTCTTCTGGTTAGTGCCGGTCGTACGGTGAGTGGGTACGCCGCACGCCACCCCCGAAGGAAGTCCCCCATGAGCATCGTCGTCACCGGAGCCACCGGCCAGCTGGGCCGCCTCGTCGTCGAGGCCCTCCTCGCCGACCCCGCCGTCCCCGCCTCCTCCGTCGCCGCCGTGGTGCGCGACGGGAAGAAGGCCGCGGACCTGGCGGAGCGCGGCGTCGAGCTGCGGATCGCGGACTACGACCGGCCCGAGACGCTCGCCGGGGCCTTCCGGGCCGGGGACCGGGTGCTGCTGGTCTCCGGCAGCGAGGTCGGGCGCCGGGTGCCGCAGCACGCCGCCGTGATCGACGCGGCGAAGGCGGCGGGCGTGGCCCAGCTCGCGTACACCGGCGTCCTGGGCGGCCCGGAGGCCGACTTCGACCTGGCGGCGGAGCACAAGGAGACCGAGGCGCTGATCCTCGCCTCCGGCCTGCCGTACACCTTCCTCCGCAACGGCTGGTACAGCGAGAACTACACCGCGCACCTCGGGGCGGTCCTCGCGCACGGCGCCGTCGTCGCCAACGCGGGCGAGGGCCGGATCGCGACCGCCCCGCGCGCCGACTTCGCCGCCGCCGCGGCGGCCGTGCTGACCGGTCCGGCCGGGGAGCACACGGGCCGGGCGTACGAGCTGAGCGGCGACGAGGCGTGGTCGCTGGCGGAGTACGCGGCCGAGGTCGCGGCCCGCAGCGGCCGGGAGGTCGCCTACCGGAACGTGCCGGCGGCGGCGCACCGGGAGATCCTGACGGGCGCCGGGGTGCCGGACTCCTTCGCGGCGGTCCTGGTGGACGTGGACGAGGCCATCGGGCGGGGTTCGCTGGCGCTGCGGACCGGTGACCTGGCGCGGCTGATCGGCCGTCCGACCACCCCGATCGGCGTGACGATCGGCGAGGCGCTGGCCGCGGCGGAGTAGTCCCGCGCGTCCCGCACGCCTCCCGCACCCCAAGGTCATGACCGTATAACGGTACGCGCATGACAGCCGGGCCCGTGCGGCGCTACCTTCGTCGCAACAGCACGGTGCGGGGCGGGAGGCTTTCATGGGCGGGCGACCGGAGAACGGGGCCGGGACGGGCGGCACGGCGGGCACGGCCGGGCCGGACGACGGAGGAGAGGGCCGGACCGGGCTCCTCTACGGCTTCGCCGCCTACGGCATGTGGGGCCTGGTCCCCCTCTTCTGGCCGCTGCTCAAGCCGGCGAGCGCGGGCGAGATCCTCGCCCACCGGATGGTGTGGTCGTTCGTCTTCGTCGGCATCGCGCTGCTGGTGGTGCGCCGCTGGGACTGGGTCCGCGAGCTGGCCGCCAGCCCGCGCAAGCTGGCCCTGCTGACCCTCGCCGCCGCCGTGATCACGGTCAACTGGGGCCTGTACATCTGGTCGGTCAACACCGGCCACGTCGTCGAGGCGTCCCTCGGCTACTTCATCAACCCGCTGGTCACCATCGCGCTCGGCGTCCTCGTCCTCAAGGAGCGGCTCCGCCCGGCGCAGTGGGCGGCCGTCGGCATCGGCCTCGCGGCCGTCGTGGTGCTGGCGGTGGCCGCCGGGCGCCCGCCGTGGATCTCCCTCACCCTCGCCTTCTCCTTCGCCCTCTACGGCCTGGCGAAGAAGAAGGTGAACCTGGGCGGCCTGGAGTCGCTGGCGGCGGAGACCGCCGTGCAGTTCCTGCCGGCCCTCGGCTACCTGGTCCTGCTCGGGACCCAGGGCTCGCTGGCCTTCGGCACCGAGGGCGCCGGGCACATGGCGCTGCTCGCCTCCACCGGCATCGTCACCGCGGTGCCGCTGGTCCTCTTCGGCGCGGCGGCGATCCGGGTGCCGCTGTCGACGCTGGGCCTGCTCCAGTACCTGGCGCCGATCTCGCAGTTCCTGCTGGGCGTGACGTACTTCCACGAGGCGATGCCGCCGGAGCGCTGGGCGGGCTTCTCGCTGGTCTGGCTGGCCCTGACGATCCTCACCTGGGACGCGCTGCGCACCGGCCGCCGCAGCCGGGCGGCCGTCGCCCGCGCGGCCCGGGAGGCGGCCGCCCGGGACGCCGCGGGGCTCCTCGCGGAGCCGGAGCGGAAGCCCGAGCCGGAGTCGAAGCCGGAGTCGGACGCACCGCCGCGGCCGCGGCCCGCGCAGGTCCCGGCTCCCGCCGCCGGTCCGGCCCCGGCGGGCGAGCACCGCGCCTGAACCGCCCGGCCGCCGCTGGAAAACCGGTGGCCGGGGGGCCGGGGCCCGGACCAGGCTGGGCCCATGGAAGAACGGGACCCCCGCACCGAGCCGAAGCGCCGGATCCGGGCCGCGCACACCGCCGGCACGATCACCGTCTACCAGGCGTACTCGCCGGTGATCGGGGTGCCCGCCGCGCGGGACGGCCGGTTCCCGGCCGCCTGGAAGCGGGACCGGATGACGTGGATCAAGCCGTCGTTCCTGTGGATGATGTACCGCTGCGGCTGGGGCGCCAAGGAGGGCCAGGAGGTCGTCCTCGCCGTGGAGATCACCCGCGAGGGCTTCGAGTGGGCGCTGCGCGGGGCCTGCCTGTCGCACTACGAGCGGGGCTTCCACCCCGACCGGGACGCGTGGCGGCGGGAGCTTCGGGAGGCACCGGCGCGGGTGCAGTGGGACCCGGAGCGCGATCTGCGGCTGGCGCCGCTGCCGTACCGCTCGCTCCAGCTGGGGCTGGCGGGCGAGGCGGCGCGGCGGTACGCGGACGAGTGGACGGTCTCCGTCCGGGACGTGACGCCGCTCGCCCGCGAGGTGCACGGGCTGGTGCGGGCCGGTGACCTGGCGGCGGCCGGGCGGCTGCTGCCGGTGGAGACGCCGTACCCGGAGGTGCCGGGGCTGCTGGACCGCGTCCGCCCCTGAGGCCGCCCCTCAGTCCTTGGCGGCGCGGTGGGCGCGGGCCTTGTGGCGGTTGCCGCAGCGGGCCATGGAGCACCAGCGGCGGGCGCCCGGCCGCGAGGTGTCGGCGAAGAGCAGGGAGCAGTCGTCGGCGCCGCAGACCCGGACGCGGTCGGCGTGCGGGCCGGTGAGCAGGTCGACGGCGTCGCGGGCGACGGTGGAGAGCAGGGCTCCGGCGGTGGCGCCGGGGGCCCAGGCGCGGGCGCCGTCGGGGGCGAGCGCGGGGGCGAGCGGCGGGGCGGCGGCGGCCGCGTTGAGGACGGCCAGCGCCCCGGGGTCGTACGGCGCGCCGTCGGCGCGGGCGAGCGCGAGCCGCCAGAGGGCGTCGCGGAGGGTCCGGGCGGCGGCGAGGTCGTCGCCGGTGACGGGGAGGTCCGGCGGGAGGCCGTCGGGCAGGCGGCTGTCGCGGGCCCAGTCGCGCAGCCCTTCGGGATCGTCGAGGCTCTCGTACTGCCGGGCGATCGGGCCGGGACCGCCGGTGAGCAGCAGTTCCAGGCAGAGGGCGCCCGCGTCGAAGCGGAAGGGCCGCCCGTGGCGGGGGCGGAGGAGCATTCCGGATTCAGTGGCTCCGGTGGCGGACCGACTCATGTAACCAGTATAAGTGGTTACATGAACGCACTGCACTGGAAGCTCGTGATCGACGCCAACGACCCGCACGCCCAGGCGGCCTTCTGGGCGGCCGCCCTCGGCTACGTGGAGGAGGACCACAGCGCGCTCGTCGGCAGGCTCCTCGGCTTCGGGGCCGTCCCCGCCGAGGCGACGCGGACCGTCCACCCCGGCACCCCCGAGGAGCGGCTCGGCTGGCACGGCCTGGCCGGCATCCGGCACCCCGAGGACCCGGTCTCCGAGGAGAACGGCGCGGGGCTCGGCCGCCGCGTCCTCTTCCAGCGGGTCCCCGAGGAGAAGACCGGCAAGAACCGCCTCCACCTCGACGTCCACGCCGCCCCCGGCACCCGGGACGCGGAGGTCGAGCGCCTGGAGAAGCTGGGCGCGGCCGTGCTGCGGCGGGTCGCCGAGCAGGGCGGCGAATGGGTCGTCATGACCGACCCGGAGGGCAACGAGTTCTGCGTGGCGTGAGCCGTACGGCCCGGGAAACGGCCTAGCGCACGGGGTCCGGAGTGCCGGAGGCGCGGTGGGAGCGGGGTGCGGCGGGCTCGTCGCGCCGGAGGAACAGCCGCAGGGCCCCGGCCGTGCCGAGCACGATCACCGGGGGCACGGCCTGCCAGGGCACGTGGAGCCAGACGGTCAGGAGGCCGACGATCAGGGGGCCGGCGAAGAGGCCCCCGACCAGCGGCCAGACGTGGCGCTTCCAGGTGATCCGGCCGTATCCGAGGCCGGTCAGGAGCACGCCGCCGTATCCGAGGAGGACGAGGGCGAGCAGGGCGCCGGCCGTGCCCAGGGCGGCGGGCATCTGCGGCTCGTCGCGCGGCTCGTTCTCGCTGGTCCGGCGCCGGTCGTGCGCGGCGACGTCGATGACCTCGCCGCGCCACACGGTGGCGGTCACCCGGTCGCCGGGGCGGAGCCAGCCGGACAGTTCCCCGGGGCTGCCGAGGTCCACCTCGCCGTTGCCGAAGGGGCCGCCCTTGAGGGCCACCCGGTAGGTCTGGCTCTTCCCGGCGGACTCGCGCCCGGCCCGTTCGACGGTGTACGGCACCTGCCGCAGGCAGTCGTCCGCGCGCCGGGGCGCGGTGTCGGCGGGGCACGGCACGGCGGCCGTGTAGGAGCGGTACCGCTCCAGGTCGGAGGGGAGCCAGTCGGCGAAGGCGAGGGCGGAGCCGGCGGCCAGGAAGAAGGAGAGGGCGAGCAGCGGCAGCCCCACGAGCCGCATCCAGAAGGACGGCCGTCGCTTCGTGTCGGTGCTCATGTCCCCGCCCCTCGTCGTCCGGTCCGCCCACCTTCTCCCGAAAGCCGAGGGAAGCCAAAACCGGACATAGGCAGAGAGGAACGTTTCCTCACTGCCGGACCCCGGCAGGTTCAGCCGGACGGGTGGAGGTCGGCCCCGGCGCCCCGGGCCGGTCAGGGGCGCCGCACCTCGAAGAGGAAGCAGCCGTACTCGACCGCCCGGACGTGCACCAGGGCGACCGCCGGGTCGGCGAAGGCGTCGGTGAAGGCGCCGTGCAGTCCGGGCAGTTGCACCAGCCGGCCGCCGAGGATCCGGCCGTCCGCGCCGTACCGCCGCACCGTCCGCAGCATCCGCTCCCGCTCGAAGGGGTACGCCCCCGGAGCCCGCCCCGCGCCCGGGTCCGCCCCCGGCCCGTCGCAGTCCTCCGGTCCGGCGTGCACGAAGACCGGTCCGACCTCGTCGTACGCCCCCGGCCGCGCCCCGGTGGCCGCCGCCCACCGCCGCAGCGGCGCGTACGAGACGAGGACCAGCCGCTCCCCCGGGCGGGCCGGGCGCAGGCAGCAGCGCAGAGGTTCCCCGCCGTCCCCGGTCGGGTACGGGACGGGGCGGCGGCCGGCGTCGTCGGTAGTGCGGAGTTCGGTGAGGACGGCGGGTTCGACGGCCCGCGCGGTGAAGATGCTCATGTCCCCCAGCGTCGCCCCGGCCCCGGCCGGCCGCTGGCGGGATTCGGACCGCGCGCTGACGAAGGGGAAGGAGCCCGATGAGGCTGGAGACGGAGCGGCTGGTGCTGCGGCGGTGGCGGGAGGAGGACCTGGCGCCGATGGCCGGGGTGAACGCCGACCCGGAGGTGATGCGCTGGATCGGGGACGGCACGACGCGGGACGAGGAGACGACCCGGGCGGGCATCGAGGCGGCCGAACGGTCGTGGGAGGAGCAGGGGTTCGGCCTGTTCGCGCTGGAGGAGAGGGCCACCGGCCGGATGCTGGGCTTCGCCGGGCTGGCCGTCCCCCTCTTCCTGCCGGAGATCCTGCCGGCCGTCGAGATCGGCTGGCGGCTGGACCGCGCGCACTGGGGGCGGGGCCTCGCCACGGAGGCGGCGCGGGCGGCGCTCGCGTACGGCTTCGGGGAGGCCGGTCTCGACCGGGTGGTGAGCGTCGTCCAGACCGGGAACCGCGCCTCCGAGCGGATCACGGAGAAGCTGGGCATGGTGCTGGACCGGGAGACGGTGACTCCCGGCCCGCACCGCGCGGTCCGCGTGTACGCCCTCGACCGGCCCCGGCCCGGGTCCTGATCCGGGCCCGGGACCGGTGCCGCCCCTGATCCTGGCCCGGGGTCAGGGGCGGACGAGGTCCCGGACCAGGTTCCGGATCAGGTGCCATGGGGGTCCGAGGCGGTGTGGTCGTCGCTCGTGCCGTACTCGTCGTGGTGGGTGTCGACGGTGGAGGCGGTGGCCCTGCCGGTGGCGTCGTCGACGGTGACCTCGTGCTCCGTGCCCTTGGCGTCGGAGACGTCGACGTCCCAGACGGCCTTGCCGTGCTCCTTCTCCAGTTCGGCGGAGGTGGCGGTGCCCGCGGTCTTCGCGCGGGCGGCGTCCACGGCCTTCGGCAGGGTGGTCTTCGCCGACTTGGCGAGGGCGGCCTCGTCCTTGTTGTCGGCGTCGTTGTCCTGGTCGACCTTGTTGCCGGTGACCTTGCCGCTGGTGGCGTCGACGGCGATCTGGTGCTCGGTGCCCTTGGCGTCGATGATGTCGACCTTCCAGCTCTGCTTGCCGCCGCCCTCCAGGTCGACGGAGGTCACGGTGCCGGACACGGTCTTCATGGCGGTGGCGGCGGCCGCCTTGATGTCGACTTCGGGATTCGCCCGCATGGTCGCGTGCGTGCCGCCGCCGCTGTCGGCGGCGGCGGAGGCCATGCCGGCGGCGGTCGCGGCTCCGGCGCCGCCGAGGGCCAGGGCGGCGGCGAGGGCGGCGGTGGCGGTGCGGCGGTGGCCGGCGGCCTTCTGCTGCTTGATCGACTTCATGGGAGCGCCTTCCGTTCCGTTCGGGGTCGCGGCGTTTCCTTCACCATGACCGGGCGGCCTGAAGCCCACCTGAACCACCCTGAAGATCCCTTCAGGTTGACCGGCCTCCCGCCCCTTCCGTCTGGGACGCTTGAGGTATGCGCCTGCTGATCGTGGAGGACGAGAAGCGTCTGGCCGCCGCCCTGGGGCGGGGTCTGGAGGCCGACGGGTACGCGGTGGACCTGGCGCACGACGGCCCGACCGGGCTGCGGCTGGCGCTGGAGGGGACGTACGACCTGGTCGTCCTGGACATCATGCTGCCCGGCCTGAACGGCTACCGGATCTGCGCCCGGCTGCGGGCCGCCGGCCGGGACGTGCCGATCCTCATGCTGACCGCGAAGGACGGCGTGTACGACGAGGCGGAGGGGCTGGACACCGGTGCGGACGACTACCTGACCAAGCCGTTCTCGTACGTCGTCCTCCAGGCCCGGGTCCGGGCCCTGCTGCGCCGCCGCACCGGCGGCGGGCCGCCGTCGCTGCGGGTGGGGGACCTGGTCCTGGACCGGGCGGCCCGGCGGGTGGAGCGGGACGGCACGGCGGTGGAGCTGACCACGAAGGAGTTCGCGGTCCTGGAGCACCTGGCGGTGCACGCGGGCCGGGTGGTGTCCAAGGCCGAGATCCTCGACCACGTCTGGGACATGGCCTTCGACGGCGATCCGAACATCGTCGAGGTGTACGTCAGCGCCCTGCGTCGCAAGATCGACGCCCCGTTCGCGCGGCGGTCCATCACCACCGTGCGCGGTGCCGGGTACCGGCTGGAGGCCGCCGGGGGGCGCCGTGGCCCGGCGTAGGCCCTTCGCCTCGGTCCGGGCCCGCACGACGCTGGCCACCACGGTCGTGGTGTCGCTCGCCCTGGTCGCGGCGGGGATCGTCGTCGCCGCCGTGCTGCGGCACGACCTCGCGGACCGGGCCGGGCTGCGGGCCGAGGTCGCCGCCCGGACCGTGGCCGGCTCCCAGGCGGCCCTGGAAGGGGACTTCGGGGCGCTGGACCTGCGCGGCGACGCCGAACACCCGGTCCAGGTCGTGGACGGCGCGGGCGGGGTGGTGGCGGCGGGGCCGGGGGTGCCCGCGCACCGGGCGGTCGTCGTCACCGGGCCCGCGCCCCGGAGCAGTACGCCCCCCGAGGAGCCGGACGACGACCGGGACGACGTGCCGGACCGGGGGAAGGTCGGCACCGGGACCGAGCTGCGGACGGTGACGCTGCGGGACGGCGGCGAGACCCGCACCTTCCGCTTCGCGGCGGTCGCGGGCACGACCTACGAGGGCCGGGCCTACACCGTCTACGCCGGGTCGTCCCTGGACGAGGAGCGGGCCACCCTGGACCAGGTCGTCCGGGCCATGCTGATCGGCCTGCCGTTCCTGCTGGCCGTCGTGGCCGGGGTGACCTGGCTGGGCACGGGGCGGGCGCTGCGGCCGGTGGAGGACATCCGCGCCGAGATGGCCGAGATCACCGGCAGCGGCGACCTGGACCGGCGGGTGCCCGAGCCGGACGCGCGGGACGAGGTGGCGCGGCTGGCCCGCACCACGAACGAGACGCTGGCCGCGCTCCAGCGGTCCGTGGAGCGGCGGCACCGCTTCGTCGCGGACGCCTCGCACGAGCTGCGCAGTCCGATCGCCTCGCTGCGCACCCAGATCGAGGTGGCCCAGCAGCATCCGGACCTCCTCGACCTGCCGGACCTGCTGCACGACGTCGTACGCCTCCAGCACCTGGCCGCCGACCTGCTCCTCCTGGCCCGTCTCGACGCGGGCGAACCGGCGGCGCGGGCCCGGGTGGACCTGACGGGACTGGTGCGGGAGGCGACGGAGGCGGTGGAGGGGCCGGAAGGGGCGGCGGGGCCGGTCGCCGTGGTCGTCCGGGTGCCGGACGGGCCGGTGGAGGTGCGCGGGCACCGGGGGCGGCTGGCCCGCGTCCTGGACAACCTCCTCGACAACGCCCGCCGGCACGCGGCCTCCCGGATCACCGTGGAGCTGCGCGCGGAGGGCCCGGACGCGGTGCTCACCGTGACCGACGACGGCCACGGCGTCGCGCCCGGGGACCGGGAGCGGATCTTCGAGCGCTTCGTACGGCTCGACGAGGCCCGGGGCCGCGACGAGGGCGGCGCGGGCCTGGGCCTGTCCATCGCCCGCGACCTGGCCGAGCGGCACGGCGGCACGCTCACGGCCGGGGCGGGCGCGGACGGCGGCGCCGCGTTCCGCCTGACGCTCCCCCGGGCGGACGACCGGACGGACTGACGGGCGGGCGGCGGAGGGACGGGCGGCTCAGTCGAGGCAGAACTCGTTGCCCTCGATGTCCCGCATGTTGATGCAGGACTCGTTCTCGCCGTCGGCGAGGAGGACCTTGTCGCACACCGCGCCGAGGGCGACGAGCCGGTCGCGCTCGGCCGTGAGCACGGCGAGGCGCTCGTCGCCGACGAGGCCGGTGCCGGCCCGCACGTCGAGGTGGACCCGGTTCTTGACGGCCTTGCCCTCGGGGACCCGCTGGAACAGCACGCGCGGGCCCTCCCCGGAGGGGTCGACGCACGCGAAGTACTGGACGGTCGCGGGGTCCTCGTCCTCCTCCTCCGCCGGGATCACGTATCCCAGCACCTCGCACCAGAACCGGGCGAGGCGGACCGGGTCCGCGCAGTCGATGGTGACCTGGAACTTCTTGATCGACGCCATTCGGTCACCGTAACAAAGCGTTTCGGCCGTCCACATCCCTTTAAAAACCACGGCGGAGCACGGGACCGCCGGAGCCGTGCCTAGCATGCTCCCGACAAGACGAGAGGGGGCCCGGATGCGTGGGACGCGCGGGGGACCGGCCGCACTGCTCCTGGCGGCGGCACTGGTCGGAGCGCTGGCGGGATGCGGCGCGGAGGAGCCCGCCCCGGAGGACGTGGCGGCCTGGCGGGAGGACTACTGCCAGGACCTCTCCCTGTGGCAGCGGCTCGCCCATGACCCGCCGGAGAAGGGCTACGGGAACGACCTCGTCCTGGCCTCCTCGGCGGTCGTGACGGCCGCGAAGGTCCTCGACCGCCACCACCTGGACCACGGGGGCAGCCACGTCCTGCGCGACACGGGGGACGCGGTCTCCGCGAACGACCGGTACGCGGAGGGGCGGATCTCCGCCTACTGCTCGGCGGTGGGCTTCGAGACCCTGATGAAGTACTAGGACCGGTCCGGCGGACCGGGCCGGTTCAGAAGGCGGCGAGGCGGTCCACCAGCAGTTCCGTGCGCCGTTCAGCGTCGGCCGGGGGGAGCCGGCCCTCGCGGGTGAGGGTGGCCAGGCCGTGCAGCGCGGCCCAGAAGACCTCGGTGAAGAGTGCCGGGTGGACGCCCTCCCCGGCGACCTCGCCGAGGGTCTCCAGGAAGGCGGCGAAGGCGTCCTTGAGCGGGGCGGGGGTGTCCTCCCGGGCGAAGGCCAGGCCGCCGTCGAGACGGAACATCGCGTCGTAGACCGCCGGGTTGCGGGCGGCGAAGTCGAGGTAGGCGCGGGCGAGCGCGGTGACCCGTGCGCGCGAACCGCCCTCGGCGCGGGACCCGCCCCAGCCCTGCGCCCCGGCGCCGTCCCGTAGACCAGCCCCGTCCTGCGGCCCGACCCCGTCCCATAGACCGGCCCCATCCTGCGGCCCGGCCCCGTCCTGCGGCCCGGCCGCGTCGCGGGACCCGGCTCCGTCACGGGGTTCGGCCGCGTCGCGGGTCGCGGCTCGCAGCGCGGCGGCCAGCTCGGCGGCGCCTTCGAGGGCGACGGCGCCGATGATCTCGCGCTTGCCCCGGAAGTGGCTGTAGAGGACGGGCTGGCTGTACTCGATGCGCTCGGCGAGGCGGCGGGTGGTGACCGCGTCCCAGCCCTGCCGCTCGGCGAGTTCGCGGGCGGTGGCCACGATGAGGCGCTCGCGGTCCGCCCGTTCGCGCTGCTTGCGTTCCTGTACCGACATGACTCGATGCTAGCACCGCTAGACAATCGAGCGATGATAGGTCTAGCGTTGAACTACTTGCTAGCAACGCTAGATCCTGGAGGGGTCGTCATGTTCGACGCGCTTGAGGTCTTCACTGTGGTGACCGTCGGCCTGATGGTGGGGGTGGAGCTCTCCGTCGCCTTCGTCATGAACCCGATCTTCAAGGCGCTGCCCGAGGACAGCGCCCAGCTCGCCCGCTCCCACGGCGGCCGGATGCTCGGCGCGGCGATGCCGTTCTGGTACTTCGGCTCGCTCGCCCTCGCCGCCGTCTGGGCCGTCGCCGGATGGGGCCGCCCCGGCACCGGCCTCGTCGTCACCGCCGGCGCGCTGCTGGTCGTGAGCGTGCTGATGTCGGTGCTGCTGCTCGTCCCGATCAACAACCGGGGCAAGACGTGGACCCCCGAGAACCGGCCCGCCGACTGGAAGGAGCAGAGCGACCGCTGGGACCGCTACCACTACGCCCGCGTCGCCGTCATCGTCGCCGCCTTCGCCCTGCTGACCACGGCCCTGGCCTGACGGCGCCCCCGGACGCCCCCTAGGCGGGAAGCATGGCGCGGCGGCCCGGGGCGGCCGGGGACTGGGTGGTCATGCCGCCGTCGACGACGAGGAGCTGGCCGGTGAGGTAGCGGGACTCGTCGGAGGCGAGGAAGACCATGGCGTGGGCGATGTCCTCGGGGGCGCCGAGGTAGGGCAGGGCGTTGACCGCGAGGAGGCTGTCGATGACCTCCTGGGGGAGGTTGTTCTCCAGGGCGGGGGTCATGACGGCGCCGGGGGCGATGGCGTTGCAGCGGATGCCGTGGGGACCGTACTGGGTGGCGAGGGACTTGGTGAGGCTGACGACGGCGGCCTTGACCGCGCCGTAGGAGGTCTGGAGGACGTCGCCGACGAGGGCGGCCACGGAGGCGGTGTTGATGACGGAGCCGCCACCGGCGCGGATCATGTGCGGGATCGCGCGGCGGGACCCGAGGAGGGTGCTGCGGATGTTGAGGGCGACGGCCCGGTCGAATTCGGCCATGTCCATGCGGAGCACGTCGAGGTCGGTACGGGGGTTGGTGCCGCCGACGTGGTTGCACAGGACGTGCAGGGCGCCGTACTCCGCGACGGTGGCGTCGGTCATGGCGGCGACGGAGGCCTCCTCCGTGACGTCCACCGTGAGGGCCAGCGCCTCGCCGCCCCCGGCGGTGACGAGTCCGGCGGTCTCGCGGGCGGCGTCGGCGTCGTGGTCGGCGACGACGACGCGGGCGCCCTGCGCGGCCATCAGCCGGGCGGCGGCGCGCCCGATGCCGCTGCCGGCCCCGGTGATGACGGCGACCTTGTCCTGGAGGCGGTTCATGGTGGTGCTCCTCTGCACGGGGACTCGGAACGGGGGCGCACACCCAGAGGATGTGCACTCTGCATATTCATTGCACAGTACATACGACTTGCATCATGCACAACACGGGAGGGTTCGGGTCCGCTCCGGGGACCCGATGGGCGAGGATGAGCGGAGCACTCCCCCGCGCACGGGGGCACCGGACAGGGAAGGGCGGAGGCATGGACGAGCGCGAAGGCCGGCTCGACGATCTCGAACGGGAGCTGACCCTGCTGTCGCGGCACTTCCTCGGCGCCCGGGGCGCCCGCAGCGGCCACGTCCTCGAACGCTCGGCGTACGTCCTGCTCACCCGCATGGAGACCAGCGACCCCCTCACCCTGAAGGAGCTCGCGCACACCTTCCAGGTGGACGTCTCCACCATCAGCCGCCAGGTGAACGCCATGCTCAGGAACGGCCTGGTGGAACGCATCCCGGACCCCGACGGCGGCATCGCCCGCCGCCTGCGCCCCACCGCCCTCGGCATCGAGCGCCTCCGCGCCGACCGCGCCATCAGCCTCGAAGGCACCGCCCGCCTGATCGAGGCGACCGGCTGGGAACCGGCCACCACCCACCGGTTCCTCACCCTGCTGACCCAGCTCAACCAGGGCATCGAGCACCTGGAGGACCTCTCCCGCCCCGGCTCATGACCCGTACCGAACCGGCGACTTGAGCCGTACCGCTGGTCCATCATGAGGACATGGCGACATGGCGGCGGGTGTGTTGGTGGGGGCTGGCCCTGGTCGGGGCCGGGGCGGCGGTCGGACTGCTGGTGTGGGTGACGGTGAAGCACCCCGAGGGCTCCGCCCAGGGCTGGGGCGTCGTGGGCGCGGTGGCGGGGGTGATCGCGGCCGGCGCGGCGCTGTGGCAGCTGCGGACGGCGACCCCGGCGCCCGCCCCCGCTCCCGCGCCCGCCCCGGCGGACCCGGTGGTCGCGGAGCGGGGCGGGATCGCGGCGCGGGGGAACGTGACCCGTTCCTCCACCCGGTACGCCGGTACGCCTCCCGCGACGCCCGCTCCCGCCCCGGCGTCGCCGGACGGGCTCACCGCCCGGGACGGCTCGATCGCGGCCGGGGGTGACGTCGAGGACTCGACCACGGACTACCGCCCGTGATCTGGAAGCGGTTCGCCCCGAAGAAGCGGCCCGGGGACGAGAGCCCCACCGGATTGAAGGCGTCCGAGGGGGCGATCGTCGCCGGGGGCGACGTCAACGGCTCGGTGGCCCAGCACATCGAGGCCGGGCAGGCGTTCGTCCTCTCCCCTGAGGCGCACGGTCCGATCCCGGCGGACGCGGCGGGGCACGGGGTGTCGAACATTCCGGCCGTCGCCGCCCACTTCACCGGAAGGACGTCCGAACTCGCCTCTCTGGAAGAGAAGTTCACCGACCCGGGCGAGGTGCTCGTCCAGGCGGTGCACGGGCTGGGAGGGGTCGGGAAGTCGGCGCTCGCCGCCCGGTGGGCGGCCGGGCGGCACGAGCCGGTGCGGTGGTGGATCACCGCCGACACCGCGGCCTCCGTCGACGCCGGGACGGCGGCGCTGGCCCGCGCCCTGCAACCCGGCCTGGCCGCCCTCCCCGCCGAGGTGCAGGCCGAACGCGCGATCCGGTGGCTCGCCGACCATCCGGACCGGTGGCTGCTGGTCCTGGACAACGTCGAGTCGCCCGCCCACGTCCGCCCGCTCCTGGACCGGGTCCCGGGCGGCCGGGTCCTGATCACGACCCGGCTGGCCAGCGGCTGGCACCGCCACGCCACGGTCGTCCGCCTGGACGTCCTCGCCCCGGCGGACGCGGTCGAGCTGTTCACCCGCGTCCTCACCCAGCACGGGCCGCGCGACCTCACCGGCGCCGAGGCGCTGTGCGCGGAGCTCGGGCACCTCGCGCTGGCCGTCGAGCAGGCGGCCGCCTACTGCGCGGAGACCGGCACCGGCCCGCTCGCCTACCTGGAGCGGCTCGCGGCCTGGCCCGCGACGATGTACGCCGCGACCGCCGAGGGCGGCGACTCGGCCCGCACCTGCGCCCGCATCTGGCGCCTGACCCTCGACCGCGTCGAGGCCACCCCGTACGCGGGGAACGTCCTTCGCCTGCTGGCCTGGTACGCCTCCGACCGCATCCCCCGCGACCTGCTCGCCCCGCTCGCCCCGCCCCCCGACCTCGACGCGGCGCTCGGCAGGCTGGCGGCCTACAACATGATCACCGTCCACCCCGACGGCAGCCTCACCGTCCACCGCCTGGTCCAGTCCCTCGCCCGCACCCCCGACGCCGAGGACCCCCACCGCCAGGCGCTGGACATCGAAGTGGCCCGGGGGCTCGCGACGGCACTCCTCGTCGCCGCCTATCCCGCGGACTACGCGGATCCCGCGAACTGGCCCCGCTGCCAGGCGCTCCTCCCCCACGTCGACGCCCTCACCGGCCACCACGCCGACGAGCACGACACCCCCGACACCGCCACCGTCCTCGACCTCTCCGCCTCCTACCGGGAGGACCAGGGCGCGCTGGCGCCGGCCCTGGCCGGTTTCCGGCGCGCGCTCGCCGCGCGGGAGCGCACGCTCGGCCCGGACCATCCCGAGGTGCTGGCCTCCCGCAACAACCTCGCCGGCA
This sequence comes from Streptomyces termitum, assembly GCF_014650175.1. Classification (GTDB taxonomy): domain Bacteria; phylum Actinomycetota; class Actinomycetes; order Streptomycetales; family Streptomycetaceae; genus Streptomyces; species Streptomyces termitum. The sequence goes on along the minus strand of NZ_BMUL01000001.1, from coordinate 393,068 downwards.
CGTACGAGGCGGCGGGCGACCCGCGCCGGGCCGTCCCCCTGTACGAGGCCGTCCTGGCCGACTGCGAACGCGTCCTGGGCCCCGACCATCCGTACACGCTCATCACGCGGAACAACCTCGCGGGCGCGTACAAGGCGGCGGGCGACCTGGAACGGGCCGTCTCCCTGCACGAGGCCACCCTCTCCGCACGCGAGCGGGTCCTGGGCCAGGACCACTCCGACACGCTCGTCTCGCGCAACAACCTCGCCCACACGTACCTGGCGGCGGGCGATCTGGACCGCGCCGTCCCGCTGAGCGAGAGGGTCCTCGCCGACTCCGAACGGGTCCTGGGCCCGGACCGGCCCGAGACCCTCATCGCGCGCATCAACCTGGCCGGCGTGTACGAGGCGGCGGGGGACCTGGACCGTGCCCTCCCCCTGTGCGAGACGGGCTGCGCCGCCTTCGAACGCGTCCTGGGCCCCGACCACCCCCGCACCCTCTCCGCACGCAACAACCTCGCCAGCATGTACCTGGCGGCGGGCAGCCCGGACCGCGCCGTCCCCCTGTACGAGGCGGTCCTCGCCGCCTGCGAACAGTCGCTGAGCCAGGACCACCCGATCACCGAGCAGGTCCGTGCCAACCTGCGGGTCGCCCGGACCGCCTGACGGAGGGCTCAGTCCCCCGCGTGCCGCACGTGGACGTGGCCGTCCCGGAGGTAGGCGGGCGGGGCGGCGGGGAGGACGTGGTCGAGGGGGTAGCGGGTCTTCTGGGCGACCCGGCAGGAGGCCGTGTTGTCGGTCTGGTGGAGGAGTTCGAGGCGTTCCAGGCCGTCGAAGGTGGTGAAGGACCAGTGGGTGAGGGCTTCCAGGGCGCGGGGGGCCACGCCCCGGCCCCGGGCGCGGGCCGTCGTCCAGTAGCCGACCTCGCCGGCCGGGCCGCCGGGGTCGTTCCGCTTGAGGACCGCGTGGCCCAGGAGCCGGCCCCGGGGGGACAGGACGGCGAAGGCGAGGCGGGTTCCGGACGCCCAGCCCTGCCGCTGGGTCTCCACCCAGCGCTCCCCGTCGGCCTCGTCGTCCACGGCGGTCGTCGTCCACCGGCGCAGGACGGGGTCCCGGCACGCCTCGATCAGCCCGGCGATGTCCTCCGTCCGCCAGGGGCGCAGGACGAGGGCGGGACGGTCGGGCGTCTCGGGCACGTGGAGGACGGCGGCGTCGGGAGCGTTCATCGGCTGATCGTAGGGGCGGCCGGGGGCGTACGGGGCGCGTCGCCGTCTCATCCGAGGCCGACGGCCACGAGGGTCGGGGCGAGGGTGAGGACCGTCGCGATCGTCCAGTACGGGTACGGCGGCGTGCCCGGGACGGTGCGGCGGCGCATCCACCCGTTGGCCAGCCCCCACACCGTCGCGAAGAGGGCGACGACGGGGACGACGATGACGAGCCAGAGGAGCATCCCGTCGTTCTCGTTCGGGTCGCGCCGGGTCCAGCCCAGGTCGGCGAGGGGCCCGTTGGTGAGGTAGTACCAGACGAGGAAGGCGGGTACGACGGCCGGGACGCCCAGCAGCAGGTTGACCGCCACCGGCACGAGGGATCTCCAGAGGGGTACGGGTTTCACGGCGCCTCCGTGGCGGGGAAGGGCGGCGCGGCGGGCGCCGGTCCGCCTACGTTAATCGGTTGCGTGTTCCCCTCGTGACGGGGTCGGATCGGCGGCATGACGATTGTGCTGAGCACGCCGGCGGTGGACGAAGTGCGCGGGGCCCTCGCGGTGTTGAGGGAGTGGCAGGACGACGGGGCGCCGATGCAGCTGCACCCCGGGGACATCGGTTGGTACTACCGCTTCGGGGCGGCCGAGACGGCTTCGGCCGTCCGGACCTGGAGCCGGGACGGGCGGATTCTCGCCGTCGGACTGCTGGACGGCCCGACGCTGCTGCGGGTGGCGGTCGCCCCGGACGCGTTCCGCGACGAGGAGTTGGCGCAGCGGCTCGCCGAGGACCTCTCGCTGTCCGGCCGCGATGTCTTCCCGGAGGGCGAGGTGTCCGTCGAGGCGCCGCCCGGCCTGCTCCTCCACGACCGGCTGACCGACCGGGGCTGGGGCGTGGACGAGCCGTGGACGCCGCTCTACCGCGACCTCGCGGGGGCGGTGGAGGACCCGGGGGCACGGGTCGGGGAGCTGGGCCTGGAGCAGGCGGAGGAGTTCGCCGCCGTGCTGCGGTCCGCGTTCGGCACGGACCGGCCCTCCGCCGCGTACCGGTACGGGATGGCGTCGGGTCCGTTCGCCGCCGACGGCCGGTGCCTGGGGATCTACGACGGCGGGGACGCCCCCGTGGCCGTGGTGACGGTCTGGTCGGCCGGTCCGGGGCGCCCGGGTCTCGTCGAGCCGATGGGCGTCCACGCGGACCACCGGGGCCGGGGCCTCGGCCGCGCGGTCACTCTCGCCGGGGCCGCCGCGCTCCGCGAGATGGGCGCGTCGAGCGTCCGCGTCTACACCCCGACGGAGAACGCCGCCGCGATCGCGACGTACGAGGCGGCCGGCTTCACGTCCCAGCCGGAGATCACCGACCGCGTCCGGAAGGGCTGACCCGCCCCCCTTCATCGCACTGGTGTGCCCAGGAGCATGATGTGTCCGGACACGAGGAGGACGCATGACGCAGACCACGCAGCCGACTTGGGGATCGACATCGCCGGGGGTTCCCGGGGATCCGAGCGGGCCGCCGCCGCAGGGGTTCGGGCCTGTGCGGCCTCCGGGTGGCGGGAACGGCGCGGTGTTCACCGTCGGGGCCGTGGCCCTCGGGATCGAGGCCGTGCTCGCCGCGCTGGTCGGCGTCCTGTACGGCTTGCGGTTCGAGTCCCATGGAGGCGAGGGCGGCCTCGGGTGGCTGTTCGGCACCGTGTTCGCGTTCGTGCTGCTGGCGGTGGTCTCGGCGGTCGCGGGGCTGGCCGTCTCGGCGGCGGCGGTGCTTCCCCTCGTCCATCTCGGGCGTGCGGTGGCCCGCCGTACGGGCCGGCCCGACAGCCCTCGGCTCACCCTGGCCACCGTGGCGGTCGTCTCCGGCGCCCTGGCGCTGCTCATCGGCTCCTGCGTGCTCCTGGCCGGCTTCGACGGCCCCGGCGACCTGCTGGTCTATCCCGCCCTCGCCCTCGGTCTCGTCGTCGTGCTGGCACCGGCGACCCTGTGCGCCCGTGCGGCGGGCAACCCCGGGGCTCCCGGGGCCCGTTGGCGGGTCCTCGGGCGCGTGGCGCTGGGCGGTCTGGGGCTGCTCGCGGTGACGGCCGTGGCCGGGGCGGCGGCGTACGGCGCGGGCATCCTCAAGGTCTACGAACCGCCCCGGCTCACCGCGGCCGACATGGTCGGCACCTGGACGGACGGCGACGGCGGAAGCCTCCGCTTCGAGGCGGACGGCACGGTGACGGCGAAGGGCGTCACCGGGTACGCGGCCACGGGCGAGCGGTCCGGCACCTGCGACCGCGCCGGGACGTGGCGGCTGGCCGAGGGCGAGAGTGCCGGGCTGCCGTTGGAGCTCGGCATCGCGGACTGCGCGGGCCTGTCCTCCGGCTGGGGCATCGGCGGCACGGAGGAGCGCCCGACGGTCTTCGCCTGGATCGGCGAGCCGGACACGGGCGACCGGTACGTCCTGACCCGACAGCGGTAAACCCTCCGGTACGGGGTCCCGGGCGGCGGCCCTCTCCGCACCGCGGACCGGCGGTGTGCGGGCCTCCGGTCCGGGTGGTGCGCCGGTACGGTGACCGGCCGGGTTCCGGGCGGCGTCGATGATGGCCGCGGCGGGGCCGCGGAAGTCCGGCAGGGCCCGCCGCCCCTACGCTCGGGGCATGAAGATCCGCCGGGTCGATCCCCGTGACACCGTCTGGGAGCAGGACCATGCCCGCTACCGCGTCTACTTCTGGGACGTGCCCCGGCTCACGGCCCATGAGTTCGAAGTCGCCGAGGACTCCGACGCGGACGCGGTTCTCGCCTGGGCCCGGGAGTACGCGGCCCGGCACGGCTGGAACCACACCGTCTACGTGGTGGTCCAGGGCGACGACGGCCCCGGGCTCGTCCGCCTCGCCGGCATCCTCGGCGACCCGTTCGCCCACGGCGCGCGACCGAAGCCTTCAACGGCTTCTCGCCGTCGTGGTTCCGGCGAGGGTTCGGTGGGGGCCGAATCGTCCGGCCGGTAGCGTGCCGAGTCCTGTGCGGGAGGTGCCCGTGCTGGTGAACACCGGAGGCGGCCCGATGTCGGAGACCGATCTGAAGCAGCGGCTCGCCGAGCGATTCCGCGAGGTCAACGGCGACCATCCGATGACCGATGCCGATGACGCGTACGTCAGCGCGCAGTTCGTCGTCCTGGAGGAGCTGTGCGCGATTCATGGCCGCGACGCCGACGCGGTCCGCCGGCTGATGCTGGGGCGGCGTCTGCCGCTTCCGGGGTATCTGCGCTCCGACGGTGCCGAGATGGTGCCGGCCGACCTGTTCGCCCTCGCCGGTGAGGCCGGCGGTGTGGAGCCGCTCGAAGCGTGGTTCACCGCCCACTGGGCCGATCCGGTCGCCGGGAGGGCGGAGTGGGACGCGTATCTCAGCGGGCAGTACGTGTGCCTGCGCTCGGTGACCCCGGCCGCCATTCAGCGCAAGGACCACCTGACGACCGCGATCGGCGCGGCGGCGAACGAGCCGGATGCCGGTTCCGCGCGGTGGTCCGGGCGGCTGCACGCGCTGGTCGACGAACTCGACGCGCTGGAACCGGCGTTCACGGCCTACGACCGTCTTCGGTTCGGCGGTCCCACGTCCCGGGACACCTGCGTCGACGCCCCGCGCGCCCGCTTCCCGCGCCCGTGACCCGGATCCGGCGAGCGGTCCGGCCCCGGCCGAATCGGGTCGGGCCGGGTCGGGTCGGGTCGGGTCGGTTCAGTGCGGGATGGAGTCGATCACTTCGCGCGCTCCCTGGCGGAGGAGTGCGACGGCGACCGAGGTTCCGAGGGTCGCCGGGTCGAGGCGGCCCGCCCATTCGTGCGCGTTCAGCATCGTCTTGCCGTCGGGGGAGAAGACGCAGGCGCGCAGGGAGAGTTCCCCGCCGCGTTCGACCCGGGCGAAGCCCGCGATGGGGCTGTTGCAGTGTCCTTGGAGGACGTGCAGGAGCATCCGTTCGGCCTGTGTCTCACGGTAGGCGCCGCGGTCGCCGAGGCCGCTGACCAGGTCGATCAGTTCCGTGTCGCCTTCTCGGCACTGGAGTGCGAGGACCCCGGCGCCGATCGGCGGCATCATCGCCTCGGTCGACAGGATCTCGGTGATGATCTCGGGGCGGCCGATGCGTTCCAGTCCGGCGACGGCCAGGAGCAGCGCGTCCGCCTCTCCGGCCGCGAGCTTCTCCAGGCGCTTGTTGGCGTTGCCCCGGATCGGGACGCATTCCAGGTGCGGGTGGGAGGCCGCGAGCTGGGCGACGCGCCGTACGGAGGAGGTGCCGATCCGGGTGCCGGCGGGCAGTTCGTCCAGCGTGAGCCCGCCGGGGTGGATCAGGGCGTCGCGGATGTCGTCGCGCTTGAGGAAGGCGGCGAAGACGGTGCCCGCCGGGAGGGGCCGGTCGGCCGGGACGTCCTTGACGCAGTGCACCGCGAGGTCGGCCTCCCCGGCGAGGAGCGCGGCGTCGACCTCCTTGGTGAAGGCGCCCTTGCCCTCGACCTGGGAGAGGTCGCCCATCCACTTGTCGCCCGTCGTCTTCACCGGCAGGACCTCGGTGGTGACGCCGGGGTGGAGCGCGGCCAGCTCGGCGCGGACACGCTCCACCTGGGCGAGTGCCATCGGCGAATCACGCGAAACGATACGGATCAGATCAAACGCCATGGAGGCACGATAGACCTTCGGGGCCGGGCCCGAAGACGGTCACTCCCCCGCGCGGTGCGCCACGAACCCCGCCCAGGCGGCCGGGCCGAAGGCGAGGCGGGGGCCCTCGATGTTCTTGGAGTCACGGACGTGGACCGTGCCGGGGGTGTTGGCGACCTCGACGCAGTCGTTGCCGTTACTGCTGCTGCTGTAGCTGCTCTTGAACCAGGTCAGCTCGGGTACGAAGTCCACGTCGGTTACTCCCCCGCGCGGTGCGCCACGAACCCCGCCCACGCGGCCGGGCCGAAGGCGAGGCGGGGGCCCTCGACGTTCTTGGAGTCACGGACGTGCACGGTGCCAGGGGTGCTGGCGACCTCGACGCACGTCTCACCGTTGCTGCTGTTGCTGTAGCTGCTCTTGAACCAGTCCAGTTCGGGCACGAAGTCCACGTCCTTCCTCAACCGTCAGGCAGTACGTCGATTACTCCCCCGCGCTGTGCGCCACGAACCCCGCCCACGCGGCCGGGCCGAAGGCGAGGCGGGGACCCTCGACGTTCTTGGAGTCACGGACGTGCACCGTGCCGGAAGCAGCGGCGACCTCGACGCACGTCTCGCCGTTGCCACTGCTGCTGTAGCTGCTCTTGAACCAGGTCAGCTCGGGTACGAAGTCCACGTCGGTTACTCCCCCGCGCTGTGCGCCACGAACCCCGCCCACGCGGTCGGTCCGAAGGCCAGGCGGGGACCCTCGATGTTCTTGGAGTCACGGACGTGGACCGTGCCGGGGGTGTTGGCGACCTCGATGCAGTCGTTGCCGTTACTGCTGTCGCTATAGCTGCTCTTGAACCAGGTCAGCTCGGGCACGGAGTCCACGTCCTTCCTCAGCCGTCAGGTACGTCGATTACTCCCCCGCGCTGTGCGCCACGAACCCCGCCCAGGCGGTCGGGCCGAAGGCCAGGCGGGGGCCTTCGATGTTCTTGGAGTCACGGACGTGCACGGTGCCCGGGGTGTTGGCGACCTCGACGCACGTCTCGCCGTTGCCGCCGTTGCTGTAGCTGCTCTTGAACCAGTCCAGGTCGGACGTGCCGATCATGTTTCTCCCAACAATCGTTCGATGAAGCCCCGCGATTCCACTGGCGTGAGGGCCATGGAGCGGATGATGCCATAGCGGAGGTCCAGGAACCGGAGGCGTTTCGGGTCGGACACCGGCCGTCCACCGAAGTCCCCGTCCATGCGGCCCACAGCCTTGCCGTCAGCGAACTTGAGGATCTCGATCACCCCGCTCGAACCGGGGTGTTCCGCACGCTCTGTTGGCATTACCTGAATCGAGACGTGGGGCAACTCGCTCACCTCCAGCATGTGCTCCAGTTGGCGGCGCAGCACCATTCTCCCCCCGACGGGCCGCCTCAGCGACACCTCTTCCTGGACGAAACTGAACTCTGGCGCCGGGTCCTTCATCAGCACTCCCCGACGGGCCTCACGAGCCGCCAGGTACCTCTCCAGTTGCGCCGGGGTGTACATCGGCCGCCAGCCCTGCATGATCGACCGTGAGAACTCGTCCGTCTGCAACAGGCCGTGGATGTCGAAGTTGGTGTACATGTTGAACTCCACCGCCTTCCCCTCCATCTTCGCGAGGTCCCGGATCGGCTTCGGGTAGCGGACCTCCCTGAGGTCGTTCTTCAAGTCCGCCACGACGCCGCCCGCGTTGAGCACCTCGTCGGCCCTGTCGAGGAACTCGGGGCGCGGAATGCGGTCGCCGCGCTCCAGCTTCCGGATCATGTCCTCGCCGTAACCAGTCAGGTCGCCGAGTTCTGCGGCGCTCAGGCCCGCCCGCTCTCGCCGATCCTTGAGGCGCCGTCCGACTACGGCCAGAACAGCCATGACCGGCTCATCGCCGGGATCGACCTCCCAGCCCGCATCCTCCGCAACCACACCGTCCACGTCCTGCACGCTCATGCGTGTCCACCTCCTTGTGTGGCGGCCCTCTACCCGAGGTGTGACCCAAGACAGTCGAGACAGCGCGGGACAGTCGCGAGACAGTAACCATACGTAAGGGCGTTTCTGGTGGGCAGCGTAGGCGGAGGTCGTCACGCTGGGCCCCATGAACATGGAAACCAGCCAACTCATGGCCGCCGCGCGTCACTTCACGCTCCAGCTCTCCTCGACCCGCAGGGGTGCGCGGCTCGCGCGGCTGCTGGCCGTTGAGCAGCTTCGTTCCTGGGATCTGGAGGCCGTCACGGAGCCGGTCGCGCAGATCGTGGCGGAGCTGGCGAACAACGCGGTGACGCACGGGCACGTCTCCGGGCGCGATTTCCGGCTGCGCGTGATCGTGACGGGAGCGGCGGTCCGGATCGAGGTGACGGACACGCAGGGTGACCACATGCCGCTCATCGAGGACCCCGAGGAGGTGGGCGAGACGGGGCGCGGAATGCTCATCGTGGAGGCGCTGGCGCTGCGGTGGGGGGCGGAGCGGGGGCCGGCGCCGCAGAAGACGGTGTGGGCGGAACTGGCGCTGCCGGTGGCGAATCCGGTACGGGCCGCCGGGGCGCGCGGCGCCCTGTCGCGGGGCGCCGGGGCGGGGGTCGCCGCGCCGCGAGGGGCCGCGTCGCGGTCCGGCACGACGTAAAGGAAAAAGACCGGGGGAAGTACCCTCCCCTCCCCCACCCTCTCCCCCGGCGAACCGCCGCCGGGCCCCTCACCCGGATGGGTGATCTGTGCCAACTGGGCTGGATTTGGAGCCGGTTGCCTGGCATATGCTCACGCTCACAACCCCAGACATGAGTCGGCCCCCGGCCGGGACGGCAATCCCGATCGAGGGCCTGACCACCGAGGAAGGCACAAACTTCCCGTGGCTCCGCAGCAGATTAGCGCGCCCCCGCGCGCCTCAGGGCTCGTTCACCGCAACGTGCGGCTGACCCGGCGGTACGTCGTCGTCAGCAACGACCTCGCCCAGCACCCCAGCCTCTCGTACACCGCCAAGGGCGTCGCCCTGCACCTCCAGTCGCTGCCCGCCGGGACGCCCGTCGGCATCAAGGCCCTGGCCTCGGGCGCCAAGGAGGGCGAACTCCGCATCGCGCAGGCCCTGCGGGAGCTGGAACGCTGCGGCTTCGTCGAGCGCACCAGGGAACGGCTGCCGAACGGGCGAATCGTCTGCCTGACCGTCTCGCACAACCTGCCGGTGGCTGACCCCGCCCCCGCACCGGCGACGCCCCCGCCCGCCCCGGCCCCGGCGCCCGCCGCACCCCGCACCCCTCCCCCGGGACCCGTACCGCCCCGGCCGCCCCCGCCCCCGGAGGTCGTACCCCCTCTTCCACCGACCCCGCCCCGGGAAGCCGCAACACCACCTCCGCCACCCCCGCCCCCGGCCCCGGAAGTCGCGACGCCGCCCCTGGAGGCCGTGCCGACCCCGGAAGCCGTGACGCCGCCTCCGTCCCCCGCCCCGGCCCGGGAAGCCGTCACGCCGCCCCCGGCCCCGGCGCCCGTGCCGCTCCCGCTCGCCGAGGCCGACCGGCCCGCCGCCGATCTGCTCGCCCGGCTCCGCGCGCACGAACCCCGGCTGCTGCTCTCCGAGCGGGACGTCCGGCGGCTCGCGCCCGGCGTGACGGCCTGGCTCGACCGGGGCGCGGACCCCGACGCCGTGCGCCGCACGCTCTGCGCCGACCTGCCGCCCAACCTCCGCCACCCGGCGGGGCTCCTCGCCCACCGCCTGGCGGCCCTCCTCCCGCCACCCCTCCCGGCGGGCCCCGCCCCCGCCCCGGTCGTCCCCCTCCAGAACTGCGACGCCTGCGACCACGCCTTCCGCGCCCCCGAACCGGGCACCTGCCCGGGGTGCAGCGCCGTGGCCGCCTAGGCACTGCCCGGCGGATCGCCGACACCCGGGACCGGGCCGAAGCGATCGCCGACTACTCGCCGGCCGCCATGATCGCGTTGATGAGGTCGCCGCCGCTGTCCCTCAGGGCCCGGACCGCGACCGCCCTGGACCTGCCGGTCTGGGCCATCACCAGCTCGATGTCCCTGGGGTCGATCCCGGTCTCGTCCGGGGCGTCCCCGGAGACGTCGTCCTCGGCCTCGGGAACGTCATCGAAATCTTCCGGCATGAATACTCCAAGTGCCTGGCTCCGCGAGCGGATCGAGCCCCCACGCCCTTCCGGGGCGAACGCGCGCCGGTCGCCCGCACGGCACGTGACGGCCCCACCAGCATGCGAGGCCCCCACGACCACCCCCCGGCGACACGTCCGGAAATCGCCCGGGCGAGTGACGCCGAACCCCACCCTCAGCTGCGGTTTCGCGTTCCACTGGCGTCTGTGGCCGTGCCCTGGTGTCCGCGCTTGGCGCCGTCACCGGCGCCGTCAGCGGTCCGCGCCGCCCGGGGAAATCCCGGGAACTCCGAACGCGTGTCAGGCGGCTTTGTCGTGCGGGGTGAGGCTGATGGTCAGGTCGGCACCGAGTGCCTGGGCCAGGCGGCGCAGGAGGGGAAGCGTGGGCACGGTCCCGCCGCCTTCGAAGCGGGAGATCTGCGGCTGCCGCATCCCGCACCGCTCGGCCAGCTCGGCCTGGGACAGTCCGAGCTCGATGCGCCGGTCGTGGACGAGCCGCCCGAGCTCCCGGGCGAGCGCGGAAGGCGGGTCCTGCATGGTCCCTCCCCGCCTCAGGCCGCTGGGGCGACGATGGTGACGGTGGGCTCGTCTCCGCCTGCGAGGTGCACGTCCACCGTGAGGTCCAGTGCGCGGGCCAGGCGCATGATGACCGCGATGGGCGGCAGCTCGGTGGCCGTCTCGATGCCTTCGATGTCATCGACGTCGACGTGCATGCGCTCGGCGAGGTCGGCCTCGCTCAGGCCCAGCTGCTTGCGCCGGTCATAGACGGCCTTGCCCAACGTCATGGCGAGGCCGGCCTCTTCGTAGACCCGGTCGTACTCGGGGTCGGCGTCCAGGTGCTCGCCCAGCAGCCGGCGGTGGCGACGGGTTTTCCATTCGCTGTGGTTCACCGGTTCTCCTTGAGGTCGCGGCTGTAGAGGTCGTGCCCGGCGGCGGCTTCATGCTCTGCCTCGCACCATCGCTGTGCGGCGTGGGCGCGGTCCACTTCGGCCTGCTCGCGCATCCTGGTCTTGCGGAACACGGTGAGCAGCACGACACGTCGGCCGGGTGCCAGCCAGTAGGTGATGCGCTGGTGCGCGTCGCCGAGGCGGAAGCGCAGCTCGCGGAGCTTGCCGCCCAGATGGCGGGAGTGCGGTTCGTCGAGCGTGGTGGGCTGCTCGGCAAGCAGGTCGGCGATGCGTTCGACCTGCTTGTAGTGATGGGCCGGAATGTTCTCCAGCCACAGCCGTACCTCCGGCTCGATCTCGATCGAGTACCGCCCGCCGTCCATAGCACCGATGGTATACGGGCCGGGCTGACGCGTCCCGGTTCGGCGGCGCGGGGGCCGGAGCGGGAGCGGTCCGCCGCGGGGGTGAGCTGCCTGGCCATCGCCCCCGCTGGAGGCGGTGGCGGTCACCGCCGTATCCGCTTCCACGACCTCAGGCACTCCACCGCCACCCGGCGACACGGCAGGAAATCACCCGGGCGGGTGACGGCGGACCGCAGCGACGAGCAGCCCACCGGCTCAGCATCGGACGCGCCACCACCGAGACCGGCATCGACCAGGCCGCCGCGCTCGTGCGGAACGGGTGGGTCCGGCGGCTCTCATGGCGGGCCGGGAGGTGGCCTCGCCGGGGCCTGTCCGCCCGGGACAATGGGGCATGGACACGGAGATCCGCGCGTGGGCGCGTGACTGGGCCGGCCGTCTGGGACCGGCGCTCGAACAGGCCGTCGCGGCGGTCGCGGGACGGCTCCCGGCGGACGACGTGGTCGGCGTCGGAATCGCGACCTGCGCCGACGCCACGGCGATCGTCGCCTTCGCGCACTCGCGGCGGCACCTCGACACGATGACCGCCCGGGAACCGGAGTTCGCCCTCGACGCGAAGTGGCACCTCGGCGAGTGGGACGTGGACATCGCCGGGGCCGACGACCCGCTGGAACCGGTCCGCGCCGAGGCGGACCGGGCCCGGCGGCACTTCGGCGGGTCGGACGCGGGCCTCCACGCGTTCCGGCAGGCCGTATGGGACTCGATCGCGCAGGCACTGGCGGAGTCGGCCGCCCGCGGGTTCTTCACACGGTGGCCGCACGCCGTCCGGGTCTTCCTCCCCCTCGACGCCGACCTCCCGGAAGCCGACCTCGCCCGGTGGAACGCCCCTCTGAACGACCCTGCCGGAACGACGGAGTTCCGGAAGTTCCTCCAGCTCGAAGCGGGTTGAGGCAGGGCGGACGGCCACCCGCACCGACACCGGCCGAGACCTGGACGATCAGAACGTCACATCGTCCCCTCCGCCGCGGCCTTGGTGCTCAGAACCCGTCGCCCCACCCGAAAGTGATGCGGTACGCGCGCTGGAGTGCGTGCCGGCCGTGGTCCCCGTCGGCGTAGGCCCATGCGAGGGCTGCGGAGAACCAGAGCAGAAAGACTCCCCCGACGACGCCCAGAACGACCGGCTTCCCGTTCCAGCCGAGGAGGACCAGGGCGACGGTCACGACGGCCACGCCGAGGTGGGCGCCCCACAAGTCGAGCGACGCGGCCTTGCGCGTCTCCCTGCGGCCGGCCCGCTCCGCGGCGAAGCGCTCCTCTCGAACAGACTGCGGTTCGTTCTCGTCGAAGTTCATCCCATCCCCCCTGGCACCGACGCTACATGGACCCGGTCCACGTCGGCGGATGGGCATCACGGGGACATGGATCAGGCACTCAGGGCCTAAGGAGCATCTGGCCTCGCTTCTCTCTGAGGCCGCAGCCCTTCGCCGCTCCCGCCCATTCCAGCGGGACGCGAAACGGACGCCTCGCCAGGTGCGGTGCACATCCGCCAGGTGCACGAGGAACGGACACTGCCGGTTGAGTCCCGGCGGCAGGGTCCGGAACGGGTGCTCTGGGTGCGCCTGCGCCCGTACCCGAAACGGGTGGGTTCCTCGGTTCTCATGGCGGGCCGGGAGACGGTCTTCCTAGGCTGCGGTGAGCACGCGGGGCGGCGGCTGGAGCCTTCCTGCGGCGATCGGCGCCGGAGAGCACACGTGAGCAGTGACGGCTTGGAAGGCAAGCTCGTACGGGACAGGATCCCGGAGATCATCCGTGAGAACGGGGCCGTGCCGGTCACGTACGTCGCGGACCGGGACGAGTACCGCGCCCGGCTGCGGGCGAAGCTCGGGGAGGAGGTCGCCGAGTTCCTTGAGGCGGACGCCGACTCCGCGCCGGAGGAGCTGGCCGGCATCCTTGAGGTGATCCAGGCCCTTGCCGAGGACATGGGCCTGGAGCCCGAGCAGTTGGAGAAGATCCGGCGCGCCAAGGCCGACGAGCGCGGCGGCTTCGCCGATCGGGTCGTCTGGACGGGCAACCGCTGACCCGCCGCCCGCCAGGGCCCGGCCGCGCCCGCCGCCGAGCCCGGCCGCAGCGGGCTTTCCGGCTACGGGCGGGCCGGGCCGGTGCCCTGGGTGCGCCTGCGCCAGTACGCGAAGCAGACCGCCGCCAGGAGCGGGCCCCAGAGGAGGAGCGGGATGTAGGTGGCGTGGAAGAAGGCCAGTTCCCAGCCGTGCATCGCGTTTCCGGGGTAGTCGCTCGGGAGCGGGTCGCCCTGGAGGGTCAGGCCGAACAGCGAGGTGACGAGCGCTGCCGTCCACAGGGCGGTCAGGGCCAGCGCCCCGAGGGCGGCGGGCACGACGGCCGCGAGCGTCGGCACCCGGCGGCCGCCCAGCAGCGGGATCCAGCGCGGGAAGACCTCGCCCCACGAGGCGATCAGTCCTATCGCCGTGAAGGCCAGCAGCTCGGAGACGAGCGACAGGGCCACCACGTACACCGAACCCGGCAGCCACGACGGGAGCTGCCCCCGCCCGTGCACGGCGCTGTCGCCGATCCCGAAGACGACCGTCATGATCCGCCACAGGCCGGAGGGCAGGACCGCGAAGGGGATGGTGTACGCGGCCCACCTCGCCCACCGGGGGACGCCGGGCACCGGCGCGTGCGCCCCGCGCCACGCGGCGCGCAGCCGCCCGAAGGGGGCGGGCTGGGCGGGTGCGGGGGCATGTCTGGTGGTCATGCGTGCTCCTCGGGCCGTCGGTGGGCGCCCGCTTCGGCGCCGGCGGTTCCCACGCTTCCAGCCCGGCCCCTCCCGGCGCGTCGCCCGCCGGTCCCACTCCCGGTGCGCTTCCCGGCTGACGGCGCCCCCGGCCCGTGCGCCCTGGGGATGACCACGGGCGGGCAGGGGAAGGCGAACACCTTTCCCTCCAAGGCATGTTGGCGGTACGAGGGGGGCGCCGGGGCCGTCAGAGCCTGTCGGCCGCCTCCGCCAGGACGTGGGCCAGTTCGCGGGGGCGGGTGGCCATCGGCCAGTGGCCCGAGTCGAGGTCCACGTACGTGACGTCGGCCGCGCGGGCCAGGTCCGGGCTGTCGCCGCCGGCCACCCACTCCTTCGCCTGGGCGGGGGTGAACTCCGGGCAGACGACCACGACGGGGACGTCGAAACGGCGCTCGTCGGCCAGGCGCACGATCCCCCGGGCGACCCCCTCGGGGACCGGCACCGCGACGGACGCCAGCCGGGCGCGGGCCTCCTCGTCCAGGTCGGCGGCGTCCAAGCCCTCGAAGGGGGCCCAGCCCGGGAACGGCATCACGCCGTCCTCGACCGGGAAGAAGTCGGCGTAGGCCCGCCCGTCGGGGACCGGGAAACCGCCGACCAGCACGACCCCCGCCACCTCCCCCGGGCGCGCGTCGGCCGCCGCCCAGGCCAGCGTCGACGCCGCCGAATGCCCCACCACCAGCGGCTTCCCCTCCGCCGCGTCCACGGCGGCGACCACCGCCGCCACCTGGTCGCCGAGCGACGCGACGGAGGTCCCGTCGCCCTGACCCGGCAGGGTGAGCGGCACGGGCCGGTGCCCGAGCGCGGCCAGCTCGGGGACGACCTCGTCCCACACGGAGCCGTCGAACCAGAGACCGGCGACGAGCAGGATGTCCATGGGGTTCCCCCTGGGGCGGATCGGATGCGGGCGCGGACGCGGGAACCGTATCGGCAGGCTCCGACAGGGCCCCCTAGGCCGGCCCTCCGTCCGCCCGCACATCCGGCCTTCCGGAGGGGAGGGGATACGAGCGCGTCAGAGAAGACGGAAGCCCCGCACGGCAGTTGAGCCGCACGGGGCGTTTTCGCTGTCTGGCGGTCTACGCGTCCGGCTCAAGCTCTCCGGGCACGGGTACGTGTACACCGTGCCGCAGCGGGGCACAGGTGAGCGACCGCGGCGAGGACGAACGCCAGGACGCGCAGTAACCCCGCCTCTGCGCCACGGGGGCGCACAGACGGGGCGAACTCGCCCGCTACGGGACCGTCGTCCTCGGTCGGCGGTTCTCCGAGACGCCGGGCTTGGAAAGCGCACGGTGCCGTGTGGCTGCCTGGTTCAGTACGTGAGCGGGACCGGCCGGTCGGGCCCGTCAAGCCATGCCGTCTGCCCCTCGGGCGTGACCGTCATGCCGAATCGGCCGGGATCCGGCCGCCCCTGGTCGACCCACCACGTGTACGCGTCCTTCACCGCGTTCCACAGGCTGGCGGGGCCGTGTTGGTAGACCTTGAACTCTTCCTCGGTCTCTCCGTCGTAGTCGACGGCCGCCCACGATGTCGCGTCGGCCGTGCCCAGCCACAGCCGGGACATGACGCCCGGGACGGGATTCGGCTGCCACACGTGCCAGACGTCCGGGACAGCCAGGCCCACGGAGAACTGCGCCGACAGGTCGTCGCCCGCCACAGCCCACGGAGTCAGCGAGGTGGCGCTCTCCCGGGGGACGTGCTCGTCGTGCACCACGTCGCGGTAGAGCTTGAGCCGGTTGCGCTGACTCCTCAGGAGCATGAACGCCGAGTACCCCGTGAACACCCCCTCGGCCGTCCGGCCGTCGCCCTTCGCCACGAGCCGCAGCAACCCGTAGTTGCACCATGCCGAGTCCCACGGCGTGAGGATGATTCCGCCGGGGCGGGTCTGCGCGACCCACGCGAACGGCACGGACCGCACGGAACAGGTGGCGATCACCCTGTCGTACGGGGCACGGCCCGCGTACCCCTCGGCCCCGTCCCCGGCGATGACCGTCGCGCCCGTCTCCTCGGCCTTGAGACGCGCGGCGGCCTCGCCGGCAAGGGCCTCGTCCACCTCGACGGAGACGACGTTCTCCCCGCCCACGGCGCGGGAGAGGAGCCCGGCATTCCAGCCCGTGCCCGTCCCGATCTCCAGAACCTTGTGTCCGTCCTGGAGGTCGGCGAGCGCGAGCATGCGGAACACGACACCGGGGGCGCTGGCGGAGCTGGACGGGTCCCGGTCGTCGGGATCGTCCGGGTCCTGGCCGTCGTTGATCTGCGTCACCACGGGGG
Organism: Streptomyces termitum; assembly: GCF_014650175.1. Taxonomy (GTDB): domain Bacteria; phylum Actinomycetota; class Actinomycetes; order Streptomycetales; family Streptomycetaceae; genus Streptomyces; species Streptomyces termitum. The sequence continues at coordinate 376,871 of NZ_BMUL01000001.1, read as the reverse complement.
CGTCGGCGTAGACCGCCTTCAGCCACGCCTCCGGGTCGTCGGCACGGTCTAACGGCGTGAGATCGTCACCCACGTAGATGCGATCCGGTACGTAGGCGGAGCGGGGCACGGCCCACACGGCGGCCTCCCACTCCTGCGGCAGGAAGCCGTCAGCTTCGAGAGAGGCACCTAGGGCACGGATGGCCGCGCGCTCCGACTCCGGGTTGATCGCCTTCACTTCTTCTCGTCCTTCTTGTGCTTCGGCTCTTCCTTGGGCTTCTGCGAGTCCGGGTTCGATCCGCTCGTGTTGAAGTCCTTGTTCCCTCCGTGCTTGCCGCCGCCGCTCGAACCGCCCTTGCCCGTTCCCCAACCCATGGTGACTCCTTCACGGTTGATGTGCTTGATGGAACCCGCCGACTGAACCGGCGGGACCGCGCCGCCCCTACTCCGACGCGCCGTCAGCACCGTTGTGGTGGCGCCCGGTCGGAGGGCGTCGTGCCCGGCGGGGGCCGGGCGGGCCCGGGAGTACGGTCCCAGGTGGAGGGGTGACCCGGAGCACGTTCCCGGTGCGGTCTCGTTCTTCGCGGCGACGGATCGGCGGGGTGGCGGATGGTCCTCTTGGAGGGCGCCGCGAAGAGCTCCGGCGCCCTGCTCAGAGGGGCTTTCCCATGAACGAGAACGCATCGGCGCACCCCCGTCCGCACCGGCCCCGCAGGCGCGGGCGCGCGGTGGCGGCGGTCGTGGCCGCCGCGGCCGCCGCCGTGCTGGCCGGGGTCCTGGCACCGGCCTCCGTCTCCGCCGCGCCCCGGCCGGACTCCGTACAGCAGCGGCTCGACGGCCTGGTCGCGCAGGACGGGGTGCCCGGCGCCCTCGCCACCGTCACCGGCCGCGACGGCCGCACCCGCGCCTACACCGCCGGGGTCGGCGACGTGGTCACCGGGGCCAAGGTGCCCCGGGACGGCCGGGTGCGGATCGGCAGCAACACGAAGGCGTTCACCGCCGTCGTCGTGCTCCAGCTCGTCGCCGAGGGGAAGCTCGGCCTCGACGCGAGCGTCGACACCTACCTGCCCGGCCTGCTGCGCGGCGACGGCATCGACGGCCGGACCATCACCGTCCGCCAGCTCCTCCAGCACACCAGCGGCCTGCCCGACTACGTCGACCAGAAGGCCGTGCTCGACGCCCCCCGGCGCTACTTCGAGCCGCGCGAACTCCTCGACGCCGCCCTGGTCAAGAAGGCCCACTTCGCACCCGGCGCCCGGTGGGAGTACAGCAACACCAACTACCTGGTGGCGGGCCTGATCGTCCAGAAGACCACCGGCCGCCCCTTCGGCGAGGAGGTCACCCGGCGGATCATCGACCGCGTCGGCCTGCGCCACACCTCCTTCCCCACCCCCGGCGACATGACGATCCCCGGCCCCCACCCCAAGGGCTACCAGCGCACCGAGGACGGCACGCCGCGCGACTACACGGTGCTGGACCCGTCCTGGGGCTGGGCGGCCGGCGCGATGATCTCGACCAACGGCGACCTCAACCGGTTCTACGGCGCGCTGCTCGGCGGCCGGCTGCTGCCCCCGGCCCAGCTCGCCCAGATGCGCGCCACCGTCCCCGCCGACGCGGTCGCCCCCGGGGCCCGCTACGGCCTCGGCATCATGAGCACCCCGCTCTCCTGCGGCGGCGTCTCCTGGGGGCACGGCGGCGGCATCCCGGGATACGCGACCTTCGGCGGCGTCACCGAGGACGGCCGCGCCGCGCACCTCGCCGTCACCACCATCCCGGGCGGCGACGGCACCGCGGAGAAGCACGCGAACGAGACCGTGGACGCGGCCCTCTGCCGCTGACCGCGCCCCGGGCCCGACCCCGCGCCCCGGCCCCGTACCCCCGCCCCGCGCCCCGGAGCGCACCCCCGGGGCGCACCCGTACGGGGGTGGGGTCCGCCCGCTCCGGTCCGGGGGTCTGCCCCATGGTCCCGTGACCGCCGGCTCCCCTAGCGTCGACGTACACCGGCGCCACGACGGACGCCGGGCACCCGACACCTTGAGAACACGGGGGACACCCATGCGCCGACGACCGCACCGCCTCGTCATCCTGGCCGCGGCCGGCCTCACGACCGCCGGACTCGCCGCGTGCGGGCCGCTCATGAGCTCGACCTTCGAGGACGACGGCACGCTCGGCGAGAAGATCACCTCGGTGCGGCTGGAGAACGGATCGGGCGGCGTCACCCTCAACGGGCGCACCGGCGGCGGGAGTCCGTCGCTGCACCGCGAGGTCCAGTACCGGGGCGACCGGCCCGAGGGCGCCAGCCACCGGATCGAGGACGGCGTCCTCGTCCTGCGCGGCTGCGGCGACCGCTGCTCGGTCCGCTACACCGTCGACCTGCCCGCCGGCCTGCCCGTGACCGGCGGGGTGTCCAACGGCGACGTCCGCCTGAACGAGGTGGGGGCGGTGCGGATCACCTCCGGGAACGGCCGGATCGAACTCGACGGCGTGACCGGCACGGTGGACGTGCGCAGCTCCAACGGCCGGATCACCGGCCGGAACATCAAGGGCCCCCGGATCGAGGCCCACACCACCAACGGGGACGTCACCCTCGCCCCGGCCACCCCCGCCGACGTCCGGGCCGGGACCTCCAACGGGGCGATCCGCGTCACCGTCCCGAAGGCCCGCTACCGGGTGACCGCCACCACGGACAACGGCCGGAAGGACATCGGCGTCCCCACCGACCCGGCGGGCACCTACGCCCTCGACCTCACGAGCGACAACGGCGACATCACCGCCCGGCACTCCTGACCCCGCGCCCCCGGCCCGTCTCAGTTCCTCCGCTCCAGCCAGGCGGCGGTCTCCCGCAGGAAGTCCCGGTCCCGGCCCCTCCCCGCCCGCACCTCCCGCTCCAACTGGCGCAGGACCCCCGGGGACCGTGCCGGATCCCGCACCGCGTACGCGCCGACGCCCGTCTCGTAGGTGTCCACCAGGATCCAGACGCCCCCGTCGAGGGCGAGCGCGGCGAAGCCCGGATGGCCCGCACGGGTGCCGAGGAAACCCGCCGCTCCCGTGCCCATGAGGTCCCACCGCTCCCGCAGCCGGACCCGGCGCCAGACCGGCATGTCGTGCCTCCGCCGGTGCTGCTCGGCCGTCCGGGCGGTCCTCGGCAGCATGAGCAGGAACTCGCCGTCCCCGTCGAACAGGCCGATGGAGGAGGCGAGTTCGTACCAGCTCTCGTTGAGTCGCTCCACCAGGCGCGGCGTCCCGTAGTCCAGTTGGAAGCCCCCGGCGTGCCGCTCCCGCTCCGCCCCGAAGACGTGCGGGACCGCCCCCTCCGGCACGCCCCCGGGCCGCAGCTCCACCCCCGCCCGCTCCAGCCGCCGCGCCACCTTCCGCTCCCACTCCCGCCGCCCCACGCGCCCGCTCCCCGCTCCGCTCCGTCCCGACCCGTCCGCCCGATTCTGCCGGTCGGCCGGGGCGTAGGGTCCCTCCCAGGGGGTGGCACATGGCCGACAGACACGACAGACACGCCGGGCACGACGCGTACGCCGGGGACGGCGACGACGGGCTGCGGGACGCCGAGCGGCGGGCCGCGCGGGCCGAGCGGATCGGATGGACGGCTATCGCCGGGGTGTCCGGGGCGCTCGGGTGCGCGCTGGTGGCCGGGGCGGTGCTCCTGGTGGGGTTCGTGGTCGCGGCGGTCTGGGTCGTGATGGCCGGGAACCGTTGATGCGGAAGGGGCCTGTGGGGCGGCGCGCGCCGCTGTAGCCTCCCGCGCATGGACCACCGCATGGACGAGCGCGCGGGCGACCCCGCGCACGACGACTTGGAGGCGGGGCGGGAGGCCGTCGCCGCCGGGGACTGGCTGGCCGCCGGACACGCCTTCGTACGGGCCGCGACCGAGGGCAGCGCGGAGGGCGCCGACCTCGCCGTGCGGGTCGTCGGCGGGCTCGTGCCGCTCGCCGACGCCGGTTCGGCCGACGCGGCGGCCCTGATCGCCGGCATCCTGCTGGAGCACTCCGACGGGTCCGCGCTGCCGACGGCCGCGGCCTACGCCCGCGCGGCGGCCGACGCCCGGCACCCGGCGGGCCAGCGCACCTACGGGCACCTGCTGGCCAACGGCCTCGGCGTCCCGGCCGACCCGGTCACGGCCAAGGCCCTCTTCCGGGCGGCGGCGGAGGCCGGGGACCCGTACGCCGCCTTCAACCTGGGACAGCTCTCCGACGACTTCGACGAGGCCCTGGCCCTGCTGCGGACCGCCGCCGAGCAGGGCGTCGAGGAGGCCGGGGCGGTCCTCGCCGACCGGCTGGCCGCCGTCGACCGGGACGAGGAGGCCCTCGGCTGGTACCTGTGGGCCGCCGGGCGCGGCCACATCGGCGCCATGCACGCCGCCGCCTCCTGGTACCGCGACGGCTTCGGCACCGCGCCCGACCCGGTGGAGGCGGTGCGCTGGTTCCTCGTGATGTTCGCGCACGGCGACGGGGACGGCGTCCACGAGGCCATAGCGCTGGTGAAGGCGGGCGCCCTCGACGCGGAGGGCATCCGCCGGGCCGGCCGGCTCGCCGGCACCCCGGGCGCGGCCGACGCCCTGCTCCCCTTCCTGCCCTGACCGCCCCCGGCCCCGCGCGAGGCCGGGGGCCCGCGAAGCTCCGCCGGACAGGCCCTAGCATCGCCGCATGGCGACCTTCGTGCACCTGACCCCCGGCGACCGGGTGGAGCGCGTCCGGCGCGGGGGGATCAAGGCGCTCGGGCCCCGGCGGGGCGTGTACCTGTTCCCGGTGCTGCCCTCGTACCCGGTGACGCACCAGTGGCTGCGCGAGCTGGCCCGGCGGCCCGGCCCCCGGCGGTACGCGGCCGTGCACGTGCGGCTGCCGGACGACGAGCCGGTGACCGTCGGCCGGTACGACGACCGGGAGCCCGCCGCGACGACGGCGGCCGGGGCCGTACGCCGGATCGGGGAGCTGGCGGACCCGCTCGGCTGGGAGGTCTTTCTGCCCCGGGCCGTCGCGCCCGGCGAGGTCCGGCGGATCCGCGCGGTGCGGCAGGTCGCCGGCTGGCGGTACTTCCCCGGCGCCCACGGCGTCACCCCGTGCGTCTGCGCCGGCTGCCGGGTGCGGGGCGAGTACGGCTCCCGGCGGCTGCGGGAGCGGCGCCCGCACCCCCTGGACGGGCCGCCGCCCGCGCCCGCGCTGCTGGCGAGCCGCCTGGAGCGGGCGGAGGCGCGCGGCGACACGGAGGAGCTGTGCCGGGTCCTCCAGGGGTACGAGCTGCGCCGCCGGGGGCCGGTGGAGCGGCTGGCCGCCCTCGCCGGGCATCCCGACCCGGGGGTGCGGCGGCGGCTCGCGTGGGCCGTGTCGGGGTGGCGGACACCGGGGGCGGACGCCCTGCTGCGGGAGCTGGCGGGCGGGGCCGAGCCCGCGGTGCGCGCGACCGTCGCCGCGATCCTCGGCCTGCGGTCCACGCCCGGCGCGGACGCGCTCCTCGCGGAGCTGGCCCGCGACCCGAGGGCCGCCGTGCGGGAGGCCGCGGCGGAGAGCCTGTGCGACCGCGACACGGACGCGGCGCGGGAGCTCCTGGACGTCCTGGCGGACGATCCGATCGCCTCCGTACGGGAGTTGGTGACCCTCCTGCGGGAGGAGTGACCGGCACCCCCGCATGCCCTCCTGTCCGCTGAGCGGACGGGGCTGACCGGATTGAGGTCTTGACGGGACATCGTCACGTCACTGAGCATTCAGCACGCGCACACCAACCGTAGGGGTCCCATCACCCCTACGGGCACCACCCGTACAGCTCCACGCCTCGTGCCACCCAGGGCGCGAGGCTCTCGCACGTTCCGTCCCATCCCCAGTTCGGAATCCGGAGCCCCCACATGAAACTCTCCGCGAGACTCTCCGCCCTGGCCGGTGCCTCGGCCCTCGTCGTCGGCGCCCTCGCCGGTGCCGCGCCGGCCTCGGCCGCGCCCACCGGTGCCACCGCCGCGCCGGACATCCCGCTCGCCAACGTCAAGCAGCACCTGGCCGACCTCCAGTCCATCGCGACCGCCAACGGCGGCAACCGCGCGCACGGCCGGACCGGCTACAAGGCGTCCATCGACTTCGTGAAGGCCAAGCTGGACGCGGCCGGATACACCACCACGCTCCAGACCTTCACCTCCTCCGGCGCCACCGGCTACAACCTGATAGCCGACTGGCCGGGCGGCGACCCGAACCAGGTCCTGATGGCCGGCTCGCACCTGGACTCGGTGACCTCCGGCGCCGGCATCAACGACAACGGCTCCGGCTCCGCCGCCGTCCTGGAGACCGCGCTCGCCGTCTCCCGCGCCGGCTACCAGCCCTCCAAGCACCTGCGGTTCGCCTGGTGGGGCGCGGAGGAGCTGGGCCTGATCGGCTCGAAGTACTACGTGAACAACCTCGCGTCGACCGAGCGCGCGAAGGTCAAGGGCTACCTGAACTTCGACATGATCGGCTCGCCGAACCCGGGCTACTTCGTCTACGACGACGACCCGACGATCGAGCAGACCTTCAAGACCTACTACGCGGGCCTCGGCGTCCCGACCGAGATCGAGACCGAGGGCGACGGCCGCTCCGACCACGCCCCGTTCAAGAACGCCGGCATCCCGGTCGGCGGCCTGTTCTCGGGCGCGGACTACGTGAAGACGTCGGCGCAGGCGCAGAAGTGGGGCGGCACGGCGGGCCAGTCCTTCGACCGCTGCTACCACTCCTCGTGCGACACGACGGCGAACATCAACGACACCGCCCTGGACCGCAACAGCGACGCCGTCGCGTACGCGATCTGGGCGCTGTCCGGCACGACGACCACGCCGCCGGCCGGCACGGTCTTCGAGAACACCGCCGACGTCTCCGTCCCGGACAACGGCGCGGCCGTCACCTCCTCGGTGACCGTCTCCGGCGTCACCGGCAACGCCCCGTCCAACCTGGCGGTCGGCGTGGACATCATCCACACCTGGCGCGGTGACCTCGTCGTCGACCTGATCGCCCCCGACGGCTCGGTCTACAACCTGCACAACCGCACCGGCAGCAGCGCGGACAACATCCAGCAGACCTACACCGTCAACGCCTCCTCCGAGGTCGCCAACGGCGTCTGGAAGCTCCGCGTGCAGGACAAGGCGTCCGGGGACACCGGCTACATCAACAGCTTCAAGCTGACCTTCCCGTAAGCCTCCCCGGCCTTACGGAAAAGACCACCCGGGCGGGTCGGTGACACGTATCCCGACCCGCCCGGGGCTCCAACCCTCTTGCTACTTGCCGGAGTTCGCCGCGTCCACGAGGGTCTGCGGGGTGACCGCGCCCGCGTAGACCTTGCCGGAGTCCGTCATCAGGACGTTGACGATCTTGGTCTTGAAGACGGTGCCGGAGCCGAACTTCCCCTTCACCTGGTCCCCGAGGGCGTTCAGGAAGTCCTGGGCCTCCGCCGGGGCCTCGTCCGTCTTCGGGGCGGGCGCGCCGGTGTCGAACCGCGCGATCGTGGTCCAGCCCTCGCCGATGACCCGGAAGCCGCCGTCCCCGCCGTTGACGCCGCCCCCGCCGAGACCGCCGAGACCCAGGTCGCCGAGGGCCTTCTCCAGCTCCTGCGGGGCCTTGTCCCCGCCCTTGCCCGCCTTCCCCAGGCCCTTCTCCACCTCGTCCGCCTCCGTCACCTTCGCGCCCTCGGGGACGCTGAAGGCGAACTCGGAGGCGGCCGGCCGGGAGAAGTCGACCGTGGTGAAGCCCGCGTCCACCACCGGCTTGCCGCCGTCGACGGAGTCCAGGGTGAACTTGAGCGGGGTGCCGCTGGCCGCGTCCACCGCGATGGTGACGGCCTTGACCGTCGAACCCTGCTGCTTCGGCGTGATCACCAACCGGTACGCGTCCCGGCCGGCGATCTTCGCCGTGCCGTCGACGGTGATCGAGGTGGTGTCCCCGGCGGCCTTCAGGACCTCGTCCGCCAGCTCCTTCGGGGTGGCGGGCAGCTCCTTGCCGAGCTCCTTCTCCGGCGCCGGGCCGGTGCCGCCCGCGCCCTTCTCGTGGAAGACCTCGTTCGAGCGGGAGTCGTAGGCCCACACCTCGTCGCCGTTGTGGACGAGGCTGTAGCGCTCCTTGCCGTCGAGGACCGTCAGCTTCTGCCGGTCCGGTCCGTCGGCCGCCACCTTCAGGGTGTGGGTGCCGGAGACCAGCCGGGTGAGCTGCGCGGACGGGTCGGCGGTGCCGGGCCCCTCCGAGGCCCCGGCGCCGGACGCCAGCCCGGACAGCAGCCCGTCGAAGGCCGGCAGCCCGAGGTCCGTGGAGACCCGGAAGGTGCCGGACAGGGTCTGGGTGTCCGAGGCGGCGATCTTCTCGATGAGCTTCTGGGCGGTGATCTCCGGCAGGTCCGGGTCGCCCGACGCGGCGAGCGCCGGGACGAGGCCGATGGTCGCGGCGGCCACACCGGCCACCGCGACGGGGACGATGTACCTGCTCGCCTTGCGCTGTGCTGCCATGGTCTGTGATCCCTCCGTGCCCTCAGTGGGCTGCCTGGTCGATGACACCATCACACCAGGACGGGAGGGCCGAATCGTCAGCCCCCGGGCCCAACCCCGCGTACCTCTCCGGGATGACAACCCCTAGGGAACCGCCCCCGGAAGGCCCCCCGGCGGGTCAGCCCGCGCGGTGCACCACCGCGTCGCACAGCTCCTCCAGGGCCGCCTTCGCGTACCCCTCGGGCAGCGGCGCGAGCATCGCGCGGGCCTCCTCGGCGTAGCGCACGGTGTCCCGGCGGGCCTGCTCCAGGGCGGGGTGGGCGCGGAGCCGGGACAGCGCCTCGGCGTGCCGGGCGTCGTCGGTGAGGTCGCCGTCGATCAGGCCGACCAGCTCCAGGTCGCCGGGGCGCCCGTGGGCGGCCGCGGCGGCCCGCAGGTGGAGCACCGGCAGGGTGGGGACGCCCTCGCGCAGGTCGGTGCCGGGGGTCTTGCCGGACTCGTGGCCCTCGGAGGCGATGTCGAGGACGTCGTCGGCGAGCTGGAAGGCGACCCCGAGCCGCTCCCCGTACTGGGTGAGGATCTCCACGACCGACTCGTCGGCGCCGGACATCATCGCGCCGAAGCGGCAGGAGACGGCGACGAGGGAGCCGGTCTTGCCGCCGAGGACGTCGAGGTAGTGCTCGACGGGGTCGCGGCCGTCGACCGGGCCCGCGGTCTCCAGGATCTGCCCGGTGACCAGCCGCTCGAACGCCTCGGACTGCACGCGGACGGCCTCCGGGCCGAGGTCCGCGAGGGTGTGCGAGGCGCGGGCGAAGAGGAAGTCGCCGGTGAGGACGGCGAGCGAGTTGCCCCAGCGGCTGTTGGCGCTGGCCACGCCCCGGCGCACGGCCGCCTCGTCCATGACGTCGTCGTGGTAGAGCGTGGCCAGGTGGGTCAGCTCGACCACCACGGCCGAGGGGACCACGCCGGGCGCGTAGGGGTCGCCGAACTGGGCGGCGAGCATCACGAGCAGCGGACGGAACCGCTTGCCGCCGGCGAGCACCAGGTGCTGGGCGGCCTCGGTGATGAAGGGGACATCGCTCTTGGTCGCGTCGAGGAGGCCCGCCTCGACGGCCGCCAACCCCGTCTGGACATCGGCCTCAAGAGCCTGGTCCCGCACGCTAAGCCCGAACGGCCCGACGACGGTCACGAGGGGTTCTCCTGTCTGCTGACGCCTGCCGGCGATCACTGGTGTGTCCGGTGGGGTTCACGCGGAGCACGCGAGTCACACGGATGGTCGATGTGTCGCTGGGATGCACTCCAGCCAGCGTATCCGGTCACGTTTCGATCACCGTGGGCGCCTTCCCGTCACCCCCGGTATGTTCGAGATCAGCTGATACGACACGGAGAGAACCTTATGTCCAGAACGGCGATCGGCAACGACGCGCACGACGAGGACGGCCCGCCCGGCGAACAGCCGCCGCCCGAGGACGACCACGCCTTCCTCGGCCATCCGCGCGGCCTCCTCGCCCTCTCCGGCCTGGAGGTCTGGGAGCGGTTCTCCTTCCTCGGCATGCAGGCGATCCTCGTCCTGTACTTCGCGGCGGCCGTCTCCGACGGCGGCCTCGGCATGGACGCCGGAACCGCCGCCTCCGTCTCCGCCGCCTACGGCACCCTCGTCTACCTGGTCTCCGTCGCCGGCGGCTGGCTCGCCGACCGCGTCCTCGGCTCCTACCGGGCCGTCCTGTGGGGCGGCGTCCTGATCGCCTGCGGCCACTACTCCATGGCGGTGCCCACCGCCGCCATGACCTGGACCGGACTCGGCCTCATCAGCGCCGGCACCGGCCTCCTCAAGCCCAACGTCGCCACCATGGTCGGCAAGCTGTACCGCACCGACGACGAGCGCCGCGACGCCGGCTTCGCCCTCTACTACATGGCCATCAACATCGGCGCCTTCGCCGGCCCCCTCATCACCGGCTGGCTCGCCGACCACAAGGGCTACCACTGGGGCTTCTCCGCCGCCGCCGTCGGCATGACCTTCGGCCTGATCCAGTACGTCGCCGGCCGCCGCCACCTCGCCGGGAAGAAGCACTCCGCCGAATTCCCGCTCGCCCCCGCCGCCCTGCGCCGCGCGATCACCTCCATGGTCGCCGGGGCCGCCGCCACCGCCGTGCTCGCCGTGCTCCTCGCCGCCGCCGGATGGCTCACCATGGGCCGCTTCGTCGACCTGCTCACCCTGATCTCGGTGATCGCGCCCGTCGTCTACTTCTGGGTCATGTTCACCAGCCCCCGCGTCACCCCCGAAGAACGCGGCCGGCTCAAGCCGTACGTCGTCCTCTTCCTCGCCTCCGTCGCCTTCAACTTCATCCTCTTCCAGGCGTACTCCACGATGATGCTGCTGGCCCAGTCGAACGCCCGCACCACCCTCCTCGGCTTCGACTTCCCGCCCAGCTGGTACGCCTCCGCCCTCGGCGCCTTCGAGGTCGCCCTCGCCCCCGTCGTCGCCACCGTCTGGGCCCGGATGGGCCCCCGCCAGCCGCACGCCTCCCACAAGATCGCCCTCGGCGTGATCCTCGGCGGCCTGTCCTTCCTCCTGATGGTCCTGCCCACCTCCGGCCACGCCGACGACACGTACCAGATGGCCGCCTGGTGGATCGTGGGCTCCTACCTGCTGCTCGGCCTCGGCGACGTGCTCCTGGAGACCTCCGGCATGTCCGCCACCAGCAAGCTCGCCCCCAAGGCGTTCTCCAGCCAGACCATGTCCCTCTGGTTCCTCTCCCTCGCCCTCGCCAACGGCATCCAGGCCCAGACCGTGAAGCTCTACGACGACGTCTCCAAGCCCGCCTACTTCGGCGTCAACGGCGCCGTCGCCGTCGCCGTCGGCCTCGCCGTGATGGCCCTGGCGCCCTGGCTGCGCCGCACCATGCACCCCGTCCGCTGAGATCCCCCCGAGGTCCCCCAGGCTCCCGAGGTCCCGCCATGCGCATCCGCACCGACTTCCCCCACGAGACCCGCCACGAGGACGTCCGCATCCCCATGGCGGACGGCACCCTCCTCTACGCCCGCGTGTGGCGCCCGGTCACCGACGAACCCGTCCCCGCCCTCCTGGAGTACCTGCCCTACCGGCTCACCGACTGGACCGCCCCCCGCGACCAGCAGCGCCACCCCTGGTACGCGGGCCACGGCTACGCCTCCGTCCGGGTCGACGTGCGCGGCCACGGCAACAGCGGGGGCCTGCCCGGCGACGAGTACGACGCCACCGAACTCGCCGACGGCGCCGCCGTCGTCGCATGGCTCGCCGCCCAGCCCTGGTGCACCGGAAAAGTCGGCATGTTCGGCATCTCCTGGGGCGGCTTCAACAGCCTCCAGATCGCCGCCCTCGCCCCCGAAGCCCTCAAGGCGATCGTCACCGTCTGCTCCACCGACGACCGCTACGACAACGACGTCCACTACATGGGCGGCTCCGTCCTCGCCGTCGACATGCACGCCTGGGCCGCCACCATGCTCGCCTTCACCTGCCGGCCCCCCGACCCGGCCCACGCGGGCGAGGAGTGGCGGGAGCTGTGGCTGCGCCGCCTGGAGGCCGTCCGCCCCTACATCCACACCTGGCTCGCCCACCAGACCCGCGACGCCTACTGGCGGCACGGCAGCGTCTGCGAGGACTACGGCGCGATCAAGGCCGCCGTCCTCGCCGTCGGCGGCTGGCACGACCCGTACCGCGACACCGTCCTCCGGCTCGTCGAACACCTCCCCGCCGACCGGGTCCGCGGCATCATCGGCCCCTGGTCCCACCAGTACCCCGACCGCGGCCTGCCGCCCGGCCCCGCCATCGGCTTCCTCCAGGAGACCCTCCGCTGGTGGGACCACCACCTCAAGGGCGTGGACAACGGCGTCATGGCCGAACCCGCGCTCCGCTCCTGGATCAGCGAATCCCACCCGCCCGCCACCGTCTACGCCGAACTGCCCGGCCGCTGGGTCGCCGACCCGTCCTGGCCCTCCCCGCACGTCACCCGCGCCGAGTACGGCTTCGGCGGCGAGCCCCTCCAGGTCCACTCCCCGCAGCAGACCGGCCTCGACGCCGGCCGTTTCTTCCCCTTCGGCAACGACGCCGACCTGCCGCCCGACCAGCGCGACGAGGACGCCCACTCCGCCTGCTTCGACTTCACCGTCCCCGAGGACGGCGCCCCCGTCGAGATCCTCGGCCGGCCCGCCGTCCGCCTCCGCCTCCTGACCCCCGCCCCCACCGGCCAGATCGCCGCCCGGCTCTGCGACGTCGCCCCCGACGGCTCCTCCACCCTCGTCACCCGCGGCGCCCTCAACCTCTCCGCCCGCCACGGCCGCGACCACGCCGTCGACGCGCCCGTCGGGGAATGGGACACGTACGCCTTCGAACTCAACGGCATCGGGCACACCTTCCCGCCCGGCCACCGCGTCCGGCTCGCCGTCTCCTCCGCCTACTGGCCCTGGCTCTGGCCCCGGCCCGACGCCGCCGGCTTCACCCTCGACCCGGCCGGCTCCGCCCTCACCCTCCCGGTCCGCGCCCCCACCCGGGACGCCGTCGCCTTCGAGGAACCCGAGCAGGCCCCGCCGCTCGGCGTCACCACCCCCGGCACCCTGGAGGAGACCCGCCCCGAACGGCTCGTCCGGCGCGACGTCGCCAAGGGCGAATGGACCCTCCAGGTCGACCCGAAGTACGGCGGCACCCGCGTCTACCCCGACGGCCTCGAATTCACCGAGGACGCCGTCGAGACCTACACCATCGCCGAGGACGACCCGCTGACCGCCCGCACCCGCTCCGACTGGACCGTCCGGCTGCACCGGCCCGACCTCGCCTGGGACGTCCGGATCGAGACCCGCTCCGAGATCACCTGCGACGCCCGCGCCTTCCACACCTCCGACGAGGTGGTGTGCACCGAGGGCGGCGAGGTCGTCTTCCACCGCACCTGGGAAAAGACGATCCCCCGCACGGCGGGCTGAGCCCGACCCGTACGGGGGATCGTCCGTCCGTCCTCCCGCGCGCCTACGCGCCCGCGCCGGCCTTCCGGCGCCGGGCCGCGAACACCGCGCCCGCGCCGAGCACGACCGCCGCGCCCGCCGCCGCGCCGATCCCCGGCAGGGCGTCGCCCGCGCCGGTCGCCGCCAGCTGCCCGCCGGTCAGCGGCACCGACGACGAACCGCCCTGCCCGGTGTGGTCCACCGGGGCCGGGGTGCCGGTCGACGGCTTCGCCTCCGGCACCGGCTTCCCGGCGGGCTTCGCCTTGACGACGTCGAAGTAGGCGTCCTCGTCCTCGGTGTAGCCGCAGCCGCCGTCCTCGATGTCGTACTCCCCCGCCGCGCTGAGGACGCCGACCCCGGCCGGCGCGCCCTTCGCGACGGTCAGCCGCAGCTTCGCGTCCGCCTTGCCGCCCTTGGAGAGCGCGCCCAGCTCGACCGCGTCGATCCCCAGGGCGGGCAGCTTCGTCCACTTCGGGTGGGCCGTGGAGGACCACTCGACCGTGGTGTGCCGGACGATCTTCTCGACGTCGTCCTCCTCCAGCTCCTCCAGGTCCTTGGCGGAGTTCGGCAGGATGCCGGAGAAGACGTACGCGTGCACCGCCTCCAGGTCCTTCTTCGCGGTGTTCTCCACCGTCAGCGAGAAGACGGCGCTGGTACCGGCGGTGACGGAGCGGGGGCCGGTCAGCGAGACGGCGAGCCCGCCGTCCTCGCACTCCTCCCAGCTCCCTTCCTCCTCCTCGTACTTCTCGAGGGCGGCCTCGGCGGCGGCGAGGGCCTTCTCGGCCTTCGCGATGTCGTCGGCGAGGACCGACGCCTTGCGGGCGAGCGCCACCCGGGCGTCGTGCCACGCGTCGACGGCCTTGTCGCGGCGCTCGGCGGCGGCCGTCCGGGCCGCGGCGGCCTCCTGGGCCTTCGTCCCGGCGGCGGTGACGAGCCCGGCGGCCAGCTCCTTCGCCTCGGGCGTGGCCTCCGGGTCGGCCTCGACCAGGGCCAGGGCGTCCTGCGCCGCCTTGAGGGCGGCGGCGGTGTCGGTGACGGCCGTCTCGGCCTCGGCGAGGGCCTTCTTCGCCGCGGCCTCCTCCTCCACCACGTCCTTGCCGATGTTGTCGTTATCCAGGTCCTTCAGGACCCGCTCGCGCTGCTCCCGCAGGCTCTTGAGCTTCTTCTCGGCCCGCTCCACGGCGGCGACCAGCCGCCCGTGCGCGGGGTCGTCCTGCTCGGCGCTGCTGCCGGCCGCCGGCTTCTGCGTCCCGGCGAAGGCCGGGGCGGCGGACAGGAACACGACGGGCGTGGTCACGGCGGCGGCCACGGCGGTCGCGAGAATGCGTCGGATCTTCAACGTGCGGACCTTTCCTGGTCAGGAAACCGGTCGGAAAGAAAAAAGGGGTGCGCGCCCGCGGGCTACGTCACGCGGGGGCGCCACCACCGTGATCGTAGGGCTCCGCCGGGCCCCCTGGCGGCGGGTTTTCCCCCCGCTCGTACGGGGACCGGCGGCCGCTCGCGGAACAATCCGGGCGCCCGGGGGCAGTTGCCCACGGAGGCCGCGCTTTCTCTGTGATCCATGTCATCCGCGCCGCGCGGCCCGAGCCGTAACGTGTCCCTCACCGATTCATCGAAAGCGAGGCACGCACCGATGTCCGAGCACAGCCCGCTCGACCTGGCCGAGGGCGACCCCTTCGGCCCGCACAACCTCCCGTACGGCGTCTTCACCACCGCCGACGAGCCCGCCCGGCGCCGGATCGGCGTCCGGATCGGCGGCCACGTGCTGGACGCGGGGGCCGCCGCGCACGCCCTCGGCTCGCCGCACGCGGACCTGCTCGGCCGGCCGTCGCTCAACCCGCTGCTGGCCGCCGGGCGCGCCGTCTGGCAGGAGGTCCGCCGGGAGCTCACCGCCTGGGTCACCGACCCGGCGCACCGCGCGGCCGTCGAGCCGCTGCTGCACCCGCTGGGCACGGTGGAGCTGCACCTGCCGTACGAGGTCGCGGACTACGTGGACTTCTACGCGAGCGAGCACCACGCCACCAACGTGGGCCGCATCTTCCGCCCCGACGGCGACGCGCTGACGCCCAACTGGAAGCACCTGCCCATCGGTTACCACGGGCGGGCGGGCACGATCGTCGTCTCCGGCACCGACGTGGTGCGCCCGACGGGGCAGCGCAAGGCGCCCGCCGACCCGGCGCCGGTCTTCGGCCCGTCGGTGAAGCTGGACATCGAGGCGGAGGTCGGCTTCCTCGTCGGCACGCCCTCGGAGCTCGGGCGCCCGGTGCCGCTCTCCTCGTACCGCGACCACGTCTTCGGCCTGACGCTGCTCAACGACTGGTCGGCGCGGGACGTGCAGGCGTGGGAGTACGTGCCGCTGGGCCCGTTCCTCGGCAAGTCGTTCCAGACCTCGGTGTCGGCGTGGGTGACGCCCCTGGAGGCGCTGGACGCGGCCCGGACCGCGCCGCCGGCCCGGGACCTCCCCCTCCTGCCGTACCTGGACGACGCGGAGGAGGAGCCGGGCGGCTACGACGTGCGGATCTCCGTGGAGATCAACGGGGAGGCGGTGGCCGAGCCGCCGTTCTCCACCATGTACTGGACGGCGGCCCAGCAGCTCGCCCACATGACGGTGAACGGCGCCTCCCTGCGCACCGGCGACCTGTACGGCTCCGGCACGGTCTCCGGCCCGGAGA
Organism: Streptomyces termitum; assembly: GCF_014650175.1. Lineage (GTDB taxonomy): Bacteria > Actinomycetota > Actinomycetes > Streptomycetales > Streptomycetaceae > Streptomyces > Streptomyces termitum. The sequence continues at coordinate 360,812 of NZ_BMUL01000001.1, read as the reverse complement.
CCGGCCAGCGCGGCTCGCTCCTGGAACTCACCTGGAACGGCCGCGACGCCATCGAACTCGCCGACGGCAAGCGGACGTTCCTGGAGGACGGCGACGAGGTCGTCCTCACCGCGTGGGCCCCCGGCCCGGACGGCACCCGGGTGGGACTGGGCGAGGTCCGGGGCCGGATCGCCCCCGCGGCCGGCTGACTAGCCGACCCGCCAGAGGGCGGGGACGTTCGGCGGCTCCCAGCCGGCGATGGCGGTGTGGGCCTGGAGGCACACGTAGCCCACACCGCCGTAGGTGACCCTGGCCCCCGCCGTGTACGCCGTCCCGGCGGCCCACGTGCCGCCGGGCGGGTTGCTGGTGGCGGTCGACGTCGGGGTCGGCGTCGGGCTGGGGTTCTGCTTCACGTCGAGGACGAAGTCGAAGGCGGCCTCGCGGCCCCCGGAGCCGTCCCGGACGTTCATCAGCAGCCGCGGGTCGTAGATGGTGTCGGTGTTGTTCCGGGGCTCGTTCGGGAAGTACAGCTGGGTCGTGAGGATCGGGCGGCCCGGCGCCTGCACCTTGACGTGGATGTGGCGGGTGCGGCCCGGGTAGAGGCCGGGGACGATCGCGGTCAGCTTGTACGAGCCGTCGGCGCCGGTGAACTGGTGGCCGCGGAACTTGAAGCCGGTGTTGTCGTAGGCGCCGTTGTTGTCGGCCTGCCAGAAGTCCAGCAGGACCCCGGATATCGGCAGGCAGGACCGGCCGAAGACGTAGCCGCTGACGGTGAGGCGGGTGCCGGGGCCGTCGGGCATGCTGCTGCGCAGCGGCGAGTTGGGCTTGAAGTAGGGGCCCTCCATCTGCGGGATGGTCGGGTCGTCGCCGTCGTCGCAGGTCGGCGTCAGGGCCAGGTCCCCTTCGGACCCGCCCATGGTGCGGGCGAGCGCCGGAACGCCCATCAGGGCCACGGGCGCCGCCATGCCGGCCGCGAGCGCGGCCTTCAGGACCGTCTTGCGGGTGACGTGCCCGGTGCTGGTCTCGTTCTCCATGTTGCCTTGCTCCTCGGGTGGGGGGCTGAGGTCGGCAACGAACCTAAGCGGGCGGCGCGTCCGCTTCGATGGACGGAACACGGCCGTCGTGGTGTTTTCGGAAGCCGCCCGGACTGCGCCCGGCCTCCCGCCGGAAGAAGCGGCAGAAGTACGCCGGATCGTCGAAGCCGACGCGGGCGGCGACCTGACGCACCGACAGGTCGGTGGCGATCAGCAGCCGCTGCGCCTCCCGCACCCGCTCCTCCCGCAGCAGCGCGGCCGGCGTCCGCCCGGTGGCCGCCCGCACCACCTCGGTCAGGTGCCCCGGCGTCACCCCCAGCCGCTCGGCGCACTCCCGCACCGGCACCCCGGCGATCCCGGCGGCCGGGGCGAGCCGCAGGAACTCCTCCGCGACCCCCCGCACCACCGGCGCCACCGGCCCGCCCGCGCCACCGCCGCCCGGCTGCCGCGCCGCCCGCACCAGCAGGACGTGCAGCAGCGAGCGCAGCACCCCCGCGAAGCCGTCCGCGCCGCCCCGGTACTCCTCCGCCAGCTCCTCCATCAGCAGCCCGGTCCGGGCGTGCCCGGCCCCGTCCAGGTCCACCCAGGGCCGCTCCCCCAGCCGCCGCAGCAGCTCCTCGTCGCCCACCCCGCCGACCAGGAACTCCGGCGTGAACAGCACGAGCGACCCCTCCAGCCCCCGCACCCCCTCCCACCGGTGCACCTGCCCCGGCAGGATCACCCCCAGCTGCGGCGGCCGCACCGCGTACCGCTCGGTGTCGATGACGTGCACGCCGCTGCCCTCCACCACGTGCACGATCTCGTAGAAGGTGTGCCGGTGCGGGTACGCGGCCCGCGACATCGGTCCCATCGCGTCGAACCCCCCGGCGGCGAAGGGCACCTGGTCCGGCAGCCTCAACTCCAGCCGGTGCACCGGCGGATCCCCCTCCCGGGGCACGGCACAGGGCTCTCCGGCTAACACCGTGCTCCCCCGCATGGAAACCACCCCTCCACGACTGGTACAGACCATTAGCCGGTCCCCACGATCCCACGCCGGAGCCCGCCGGTCACCCTCCCCGGCGCACGAGAAGAAGCCCCGCAGGATCACTCCTGCGGGGCTTCCCGTCCGGAAGGGGTCCGGGGCCCGGCCCTCGCCGGGCGGCGGGTCAGGGCGGTGTCAGCCGCTCTTGCCCAGGTTCATCAGGACGATGCCGAGGAAGAACAGGAAGGCGCTCAGCGACATCCCCTTCTTCTGCCGGCTCGTCCAGTTCTCCCACCCGCGCACCCCGCGCGTGGTCACGGCCAGTCCGACCGCCCCCACGACGAGCACGGCGATTCCCGCGTACTTCATTCACCCCTCCACTGATGTCGGTCCGGGCGAGCGGCTCAGTCAGCCATCGCCGCCCGGATCTCGTACGTGGCGGTGGCGGTGACACCCGCCGCCGTGTTCCAGTTGTTGTACCGCGTGGCCCGGGCACCGGCGCTGACGGTGGAACCGAGCCCCGCTCTCAGTTGGTGGAACTGGTTCCGGCCCATCTTGAGGGCGGTCCGTGTCACACCGCTGAGTGCCGACTGGGCCACTTCACCCTGGTACATGGCCCTGCCGAACTTCAAGGCCAGGCCGCCTCCGGCCACTCCCACCAGGTCGAGTGTGCCCGCGACCCAGTCCCCCTTCGAGAAGTCACTGTAGGCGTCCGCCGCACCGCTCGCCATGGCGACCGGGATGAGGGCCGGGACGAAGATCGAGGCCACGCTCAGGATCGTCGTCCGATGGGTGTTCAGGAATTCGAGACCCCCCATGACCTTGCCGAAGAAGCTGTCCTTCTTCCGCCGTTCGGCGTCCGCCTTCGCCTTGGCGGCCGCGTCGGCCTCCCGCTGCCGCTTCCGGTCATCGGCGGCCTTCTTCGCCTGGGCGACCTTCTTGGCGTCGTAGTGGTACACCCGGTAGTTGGCCGGATCCGCCCGGTACGCCCGGTACTTGGCCCGGGAGGCGGCGTCCTTCTTGGGCGTCTGGTGCCAGATCCACTTGCCGCTCTTGTAGGTGTATCCGGCGGTCATGCCGCGTTCGCTGGCCCAGTAGGAGTCGCTGACGCCGTTGCCGCCGACCGGGCCGTCGGGGCGCAGGCCCGTCGGGTCGGACTTGGTGAGCGGGTTGTTGTGGGCGTAGGAGTACGCGTTCATCTGGGCCGGGTCGCCGAAGTCGACGACCGGGTCGACCGAGAGGAAGCGGCCCAGGACCGGGTCGTACTCGCGGGCTCCGAGGTGGGTCAGGCCCGTCGGGTCGTTGGTGCCGCCGACGAAGCCCCGGGTGCCGAAGACCGGCGACTGGGCGGTGCGCAGTTCACCGAAGGGAAGCTGCTTGCGCTGGGTGAACGCCAGGGTCGTGGTGTCGATGGCCGTCGTGGCCGTGCCCTGGTGGTCGTTGATCAGGTAGGAGACGGCCGCTCCGCTGCGGACCGCGACGGTCTCGCCGCCGTGGGTGTAGTAGCGGGTGGCCGTCTTGGTGGTGCCGTTGGCCGCCAGCTTCAGCTCGTCGCCGTTGGGCAGGGTCAGCACCTGGGTGCCGTCCGCGTTCTTGGTGAGGAGCCGTTCGCCGTCGGCGTTGTACACGTAAGCGGTGGTCTTGCCGCCCTCGGTGAGGGTGGCGAGCCTGCCTTCGGCGTCCCAGTCGAGGGTCTGCGCCCTGGTGCCGATGGCGCGGCCGGTGACGTTGCCCGTCGCGTCGTACTGGAAGGTGCTGACGCGGCCGTCGTCCGGGCCGCCGGTGACGGTGGCCTGCTGGACGGCGTGCGGCCGGTCGGCTCCGCCGGCGGGGTGGGTGTAGGCGGTGGTGACCGCGCCGAGCCGGTCCTTCTGCTCGGTGCGGTTGCCCGTCTTGTCGTAGCCGTACGTCAGCCAGTAGGTGCTCGGGCCGCCGACGCTCGTGGTGCCCGGTGCCGTGGCGCAGTCGGTCTTCGCCGTCCACGCCTCCGTCAGCCGGCCGAGGGCGTCGTTGGTGAAGCACTGGCGGTCGGTGACGGCCGTGGCGTCCTGGCCGGTGGTGCTGGTGAGGCTGGTGACGTTGCCGGCCGGGTCGTAGGTGTACAGCGAGCGGTCGACCCGCTGGGGCGCGAGGTACCGGTCGGTGGTGCGCTCGATCAGACGGCCGGTGTGGTCGTCGTAGGCCTGGGTCCGCCAGACCTTCTTGTCGAGGTCGGAGCCGAACTCGGTGCCGACGGGGCGGCCCTGCCAGTCGTACTGGACGTTGGCGACGAGGATGACGCCGCCGCGGGTGGTGCGGTAGGGCTGGTCGTCGCTGTTGTAGTTGGTGGTGACGCGCTCGGCGGGGATGTCGCCGATCGCGGGGTTGAGGGTCCAGAGCAGGGCTCCGGTCTTCTCCTCGTAGCCGTAGCTCCAGCTGTAGGTGCCGGCGAGGCCGCCCGCGGCGGCGGGGACGACGAGGCTGGCCGACGTCGGCTGGTACCGGTCGTCGAAGCCTCCGGCCTGCTCCTTGTACTCGGCTCCGCCGACGTAGCGGCTGCTGCTGGTGAGCCTGCCCTTGGCGAGGGTGTCGTAGGTCCACGCGGCGAGCGTGGTGGCGCCCTCCTTCAGCGCGGTCTTGCGGCCGAGCTTGTCGTAGACCGTGGTCAGGGTGCGCTCGCGGGCGTCCTTGGTGGTGACGACCCGGCCCAGGGCGTCGTAGGTGAGGTCGCTGACGCCCTTGTCGGGGTCGTCGACGCGGGTCTTCTGGCCCCGGGCGTCGAAGGTGTACGACCAGGTGTTGCCGGCCGGGTCGGTGACCGAGGACGCCTCGTCGTACTTGCCGTAGGCGTACGTCGTCGTCTGCGGCTGGGTCTGCCCGGCGCCGGCGTACTCGATCAGCTGGGTCCTGCGGCCCCTGGCGTCGGTGACCGTCGTGGTGGTCGTGCCGCCCTTCGGCGGGACGACCGTGACCCGGTCGCCGCCGTAGACGGTCGTGGTCCGCCACTTCTCGTCGCCGCGGAAGAGCGAGACGGCGTCGGTGACCCGGCCGAGGCCGTCGTAGGTGTTCTCGGTGACGTTGTCGACCGCGTTCTCCTGCTTCGCGGTGTACAGGGTCGCCGAGGGGGCGACGTCGCCGTAGTAGGGGGCGAAGGACTTGGCGACCCAGCCGCGGGTGTCGTAGCGGGTCTCCGTCAGGACGGTGTGCTGGGTGCCGGGCGCGGGGGCCTGGGTCTGGCGCTCCCTGAGCAGGCCGTCGTACAGGGCGTAGGTGGTCCGGTACTCGCCGTTCTGCTTGAGGGTCTTGGTGGTGACGGCGTTGGGCGCGGTCCGGGAGATCCGGTACTCGTACCGCACGGAGGGCTGGGTGGCGTGGTCGGCCTTGGACCAGCCGGGCTGCCAGACCTGGAGGACGCGGCCGAGGCCGTCGTGGACGGCGTCGGTGCGCTTGCCGTTGGCGTCGACGGCGGAGGTGGGGACGCCGCGCACCGGGTCGAGGTTCGTGGTGCTCTCGTGGCCGAGGGCGTTGGTCACCTTCACGGAGGTGGGGATGCCGGTGGCCGGGGTGTGGGCGGTCGTGGTGGTGTTCCCGAGCGCGTCGGTCTCGGTGAGCTCACGGCCGTACTGGTCGTAGGTGTGCTTGGCGGTGGTCAGGTACCCGGTGCCCGCGGCGTCCTGCTCGTCGAGCCGGGTGACGAGGCCCTTCGCCGGAACGGCGGTGAGGGAGGTGGCGTTGTCGTAGTAGCGGCGCTCGACGGAGATCAGGTCGGCGGGCAGGTTCGGCGTGGTGCCGCACGCCTGGGCCACGGTCCGGACCTCCGTCGGCAGGCCGAGGAGGGCGCCGGGCGCGTAGGTCGTGGTGGTGCACTCCTCGTCGCCGGTCTTCGCGGTGTCGCCGAGCCGGGACTCGGTGAGCAGGTCGCCGTTGGCGTCGAAGGTGCGGCGGGTCTCGGTGGTGCGCCAGGTCTGGCCGACGGCGGTGCGGATCCGCTCCTTCGCGCCGCCGGTGACGTAGGCGTGCCGGGCGGGCAGGCCTTCGGCCCGGGTCTCGGTCGCGGTCGCGGCCGACACCCACGGGGTGAAGCCGCTGGAGGTCTCCAGCCGGCCGCCGTCGCCGTTGTAGGTGGCCTCGTCGCGGATCATGCCCGCGAAGGCCTCGTGGTCGGTGGCGGGAACCCCTTCGCTGTCCTTGACCTCCGCGCCGGGGATGCCGCGGAAGTAGCGGTACTCCTTCAGGGTGCGCGGAGTGGAGGAGGCGCCGGAGCGCACCTGGACCCGGCCGAAGCCCTTGCGGTCGCTGTAGGTGAGGTTCTCGGCCTTGGTGAACTCGTCGTCCGGCGCCTTGCCCCAGGCCATGCCCTCGGGATAGGTGTACTCGGTCCGCTTGGGCACGCCGCCGGCGGTGTTGTCGGTCTCGACGATCAGGTTGACCGCGTAGGCGTGGAACCAGTCGAGGTACGGCTCGTAGTCGGCGGCCGGCGCGTCCGGCGGGGACCACTTGATCGGATAGCAGCGGCGGGTGTTGGCCGCCGTGGGGGCGGGCACGCTGGTGGCGGAGCAGTCCTCGGGCGTGTAGCCGACGCCGATGGTGCCGCCGCTCTCGGTGTTGACGGCGGTGACGCGGTAGCGCCTCATGCCGGGCAGCGGGTCGGGCTTTCCGCCGGTGGTGGCGCCCTCGACCCGGTTGGGGAGGGGGGTGCCGTTGAAGGTGACGGCGGGCAGGGTGACGGCGCCGGTGCCGGTGTGGCCGGTACGGGTGATCGACTTGAGCCACAGCGGGGCGGCGCCGCCGTCGCCGGTGGCCGGGAAGTTGGCGTCCAGGGCCCAGCTGTCGACGGGCTTCCAGGCGCCTGCGGACCAGACGTGGGTGGCGATGGTGGTGAGCTTGAGGCGGGTCCAGAAGGACGGCGAGTAGCGGTCCTTGCAGACGGCGCCGTTGGCGCAGTACTGGTCGAAGGGCACGTCCGGCCAGTTCTTGGCGTTGGCCGCGTCGAAGGTGGCGCAGCCGCTGACGCAGCGCTCGCCGTGGGTGAACTCGACCTTGGCGGCGGGCTGCCCGTAGAGGGCGGTGTCGCGCAGGCCGTACTCGATGCGCTTGAGGTAGCCGCTGCGGTCGTACGGGGTCGCGGTGGCGTTGCCGGTGGCCGGGTCCATGTTGCGGCCGTAGTTGTTGGTCTCCTCGCCCCAGTAGTACGTCATGGCGTTGCCGCGGGGGTCGACCACGTAGTCGAGGTTCCAGCGCCAGGCCTGCTGGCACCAGGCGTCCTTGAAGGCGGCCTGGTAGCAGGGCTCGCCGCTGTGGTTGCCGAAGACGGGGACGGTCCAGGTGGAGCGGGTCTCGGTCTTGCCGGAGACCCAGCCGTCGAGCCGGTTGGCGCCGAAGTGGTAGCGGGTGCCGTCCGGCGTCGTCACCTTCCAGTGCTCGCCGTTGTCGTCACCGTTGTTGTCGCCGTAGTTGTCGGCGGCGGTGCTGACGGCCTTCTCGATGCGGGTGCCGTCGTCGGACTGGAGGTGCCAGTCGCCGGTGGCGGTGTCCCGGATGAGCTGGTTGGTGCGGCCGTTCAGGTTGAGGACGGCGTTGTCCTTCTTCCAGCACAGGTCGCCGACCTTGGCGGTGGTGTTGTTGCTGCCGGTCTTGTCGTCCACGCAGGAGACGTACTGGCGCTCGATGTAGCCGGGTTCCATGGACCAGCCGTCGCCGATGCCGCCGGGCTGGTTGTTGGTGGCGGCGGTCCGGCCGTCGATGGCCAGGGAGCTGTAGCCGATCGAGAGCTTCGGGGCGGTGTCGCCGGGGACGTCGGGGACGGCGATGTCGTAGTTCCAGCTGAAGCCGCCGCTGGAGCCGCCGGCCGACCACGAGCCGGAGGGGGCGAGCGAGGTGGCCTTGAAGTCGCCGGAGGAGCCGGAGGCGGCCGCGGTGGCGGCGAAGACGGTGGCCTGTCCGGCCGTGGCCGACAGGGCCGCGGTGGTGCTGAGCGTGCCGGTGCCGGTGTCGTTGACGGTCGGCAGGTCGGTGCCGCCGGCGCAGCCCTTCACGCCGGGGGTCGTCAGGGCGCAGGCGGGCAGGGCCCGCAGGCGCAGCCGGGAGGCCCAGTCACCGCCGTAGGCGGCGCGGAAGGCGTCGTAGTCGAGTTCGACCCGCACCTCGCCGGTCTTCCGCTGGAGGGGTTCGACGGAGAACACCACTCCTTCGACGCCGAGCCGGTCCGCGGCGGCGCGGTCGAGCATCCGGACGCGGGTGCGGTCGGTGCCCTTGGCGTCCTTCTTGGAGACGCGGACGCCGGAGACGGCCGGGTCGGTCCGCGGGGACGGCCGGGCGTCCCGCTTCGCCGGTGCGAGGAGCACGGCGGGGTCGCCCTGGAGGCCCTGTTCGGCGGTGCGGGCCGCGGGCCAGGTCACGGCGGGGGTCTTCCAGTCGGCGACCCGGCCCTTCGCCCCGGCGGCCGCGTCCTGGGGGCGGACCTGCTCGACCTGGAGCGGTTCGGTCTTCTTCTGCGGCTCCGGCTGCCAGGCGACGGCGGCCGCGGCCACCGGTCCGCCGAGCAGTCCGGCGGCCAGGAAGCCCGCCGTGAGCAGGGAAACCGTGCTCACGGCGCCTTTCCGGACCGGTGGTCTGTGCTTTTCACGCCTAGTCATGTTCGTTTTCCCACCCCTGTGCACGTTTTGTGTGCGTAAAACGCTTGATCACTGACCGAAAGAACCTAGCCGGAAGCCCACAAGTCTCTTTACAGACGACTGAAAAATGACCCTTAGTTCGTCACATATAAAGGGGCGATTCGCATTAATTGCCGGTTAAACACCCGCAACTTCTCACCTGGTTCAGCTTTTTCAAGCCAACTATGGAAACCGAGAAGGGAGAAGCTCCGCTCATTCGAGACTGCGATCTAGTGTTCGATCCGAATGTTTTGGGGAGGGAGATCATGAAGTACCGAAACACCCGAAAAAGACCCGCGAGAACCCTCGCGCTCATGACCACGGCCGCCACGGTCCTGCTCGGCGCGATGGTCGCGCCCCAGGGCGCGTCGGCGCTCACCGCCGAGGGGACCGCGTCCCCGTCGGCCGCGCCGGCCCCGGCGCCCGAGGAGACCGCGAGCCTCCAGGCCCGGAAGACCGGGAAGCCCGTCGAGGTGCTGGCCCGCCGCACGGAGACGTCCCAGTTCTTCGCCGACCCGTCGGGCACCTTCACCAACGAGCAGTACGTCCTCCCCCGCTGGACGCGGAAGGACAACAAGCTCGTCCCGATCGACACGGACCTGGCCGCCGGCCCGGACGGCCGGCTGGCCCCGGGCGCCACGAAGACCGGGGTGTCCTTCTCCGGCGGCGGCACGGGACACGCCGTGACCATCGAGCAGGACGGCCGCTCCGTCTCCCTCGACTGGCCCTCCCCCCTGCCCGCCCCCGTGGTCGAGGGCGACACCGCGACCTACCGCGAGGTGCTCCCCGGCGTCGACCTCCAGCTGCGGGCCGGCAACAGCGGCTTCGGCCAGCTCCTCGTCGTCAAGACCCCGCAGGCGGCGGCGAACCCGGCGCTCAGGACCGTCCGCATGTCGATGGCCGCCGACGGCCTGACGGTCTCGGCCGACGCCGACGGCAACCTGGCCGCCGTGAACCCGGCCGGCCAGGAGGTCTTCACCGCCCCCACCCCGCGCATGTGGGACAGCTCGAAGGCCGCCGCCCCGGCGGGAGCGGGCCAGGCCCGCTCCCTGGCCGCCGCGGCCACGCCGCCCACCGACGCGTTCGAACCCGGGTACGGCGCGAAGGAGGCCCCGCTCGGCCTCTCCGTCACCCGCGACGCGCTGAGCCTCAAGCCGGACCAGTCGCTGCTCACCGGCAAGGACACCACCTACCCGGTCTTCATCGACCCCACCTTCTCCGCGACCGGCAGCCGCGAGGCGTGGGCCATCGCCTACAAGAAGACCCCGACCGCCTCGTACTACAACGGCGCGGGCTGGCACAACTCGGACGGCAGCGTCGGCACCAACCAGGCCCGCGTCGGCTACGAGAACGTCACCAACGGCCTCGCCCGCTCGTTCTTCCGCATGGACTCCAACAACCTGTGGAACACCAGCAAGTACATCAAGACCTCGACGTTCCGGATCAAGAACGTCTGGTCCTGGTCCTGCACCGACCGCTCCGTCGACCTGTGGCTCACCGGCGGCATCTCCTCGGCCACCAACTGGAGCAACACCGACAACTCCACCATGTGGAGCCGGAAGCTCAGCTCGGTCAACCAGTCCCTGGGCTACTCCTCCGGCTGCCCCGCGGGCGACCTCGCCTTCGACACCACCTCCGCGGCCAAGGAGTCGGTGACGAAGAAGTGGAACAACATCACGATCGGCCTCCGCGCCACCAGTGAGACCGACGTCTTCGCGTGGAAGAAGTTCGACGTCGGCACGGCCCGGCTGACCACCACGTACAACACCTACCCCAAGGCCCCGACGAACGTCTGGACCTCCCCGGACACCAACACCCCCGAGTGCCTGGCGGGCCCGTACCTCACCGCGACGATCGGAAACGCCGACCTCACCCTCGCGGCCACCGTCACCGACCCCGACGGCGGCACCGTCAAGGCCCGCTTCGTCCTGTGGCCCACCGGCTACGGCGGCGCCTCCAACGAGGTGAACCGGACCGTGGACGTCGCCTCCGGCAAGAGCGCCCGGACCGTCGTCACCAAGGCCGAGATGAAGAAGCTCCTGGCCGACAACGGCCAGACCGGCACCGGCACCTTCTCCTGGCACGTCCGCGCCGAGGACGGCGAGCTCTCCGGCCCCCGGACCTCCACCTGCTCCTTCCGCTTCGACGCCGCCCGGCCGAGCTTCCCGCCGGCCGTGACCTCGACCCAGTTCCCCGACGGCGCCGACGGCTGGCCCGAGACGACCGGCATGGCCCGCTCCGAGGGCACCTTCCAGATCACCAACAAGGACACCGAGCCGGCCGCCGCCTTCGAGTACTGGACCGACTGGGACCCGACCGTCCGCAAGGCCACCCTGCCCATCGGCGGCGGCATGCTGGCCAACCTCAAGCTGACGCCGCCCAGCGTCGGCCGGCACGCCCTGAGCGTCCGGTCCGTCGACGCCGGCGGCAACCTCTCCGACACCACCCGCTACTGGTTCTACGCCAACGGTCCCAACACCCCCGACAAGCCCGGCGACCTCAACGGCGACGGCCTGGCCGACCTCTACGGCGTGCGCAGCGACGGCGAACTGTGGTTCTACGCCGGCCACGGCACCGGCATCATGGCCCCCGCCGTCGTCGCGTCGAACCAGGACTTCACCGGCAGCGACATCACCCGCCGCGGCGACTGGACCCAGGACGGCTACGAGGACCTCATCGCCCTCAGCGGGGCCACCGACGAGAAGACCCTGACGATCTACCCCAACAACGGCTTCGGGCACGCGTGCTCGGCCCGGGGCGAAGAGGCCGACGGCGTCTCGAAGGCGTGCCAGTACGACGCGGCGACGCTCTCCGTCTACGACCCGAACAACAACCACTGGGCCGACGCCGACCAGGTCATCGCCATCGGAGACGTCGACGGCCCGCTCGACACCAACGCGGACGGCGTCGTCGACGTGCCCGGCCACCCCGACCTCCTGGTCAAGCAGGGCAACCTGCTGTGGCTGTACTACGGCTCCGCCGACCACTACCTCGACAGCGACCCCGGCCGCCAGCCCAAGCTCATCGGCACCGGCGGCTGGGCCCCCTACACCCTCACCGCCCCGGGCGACCAGGACAAGGACGGCTACCTCGACCTGATCGCCCGCCAGAACACCACCGGTGAACTGCGCCTCTACTCCGGCGGCAAGGACGGTGCCGGCCTCGGCTCCGGCTCCAGCTTCACCGTCATCGGAAGCGCCTGGACCGCCGCGAACCGCCCGCTGTTCACGGCCGTCCCCGACGCCGACAAGAACGGCACCCCGGACCTCTGGGCCACCACCGCCGACGGAAAGCTCTACTTCTACCCGAACGCCCTGGGCGCCGGGACCGTCGTCGGCACCGGAGGCTGGACCGCCTTCTCCGACCTGGCCTGACCCGTCCCCCTCCACACCGAACGGCTCGCACACCCCCGGGTGCGCGAGCCGTTCGCGTTTCCCGGCGCCCGGGATCAGTGCCCGAAGGACAGCACCGCCAGTACGGGCAGCCCGAAGAGGAGCGCCACCCCCAGGACGGCTGCGACCCGGAACCTCTTCACGGTCTCCCGGCGCTCCTCGCCCCACCGCCCTTCGAAATCCGTCCGGAACCCCTTCACGTCGAAGATCAGGGCGAACCCGAAGTACATCGACGGAACGATCGAGACGGCCACCAGAACGTCCCTCATGACATCCCCCCTCCGAAACGGCTGGACCCGCGAAGGGGGCGACGCCCCCCCGGACGCGAGCACCGGCACGACCAGGTCTCCTTCGGCCATCCTAGGAACCGGGCGGCCCCGGGACCGCGCCGCCCCCGGGGACACCGCGGCACGCCGAAGGGCCCGGCTCGCCCCCGAGCCGGGCCCTTCTTCCCGCCGTCAGCGGACGAAGACGCTCGCTTGGCCGGCGAGGTCCAGGAAGTACTGGGGGGCCAGGCCCAGGACCAGGGTGACGACCACGCCCGCCGTGATGGTGAGGGTGGTCAGGACGGAGGGGACGGCGACCGTGGGGCCGTCGGCCTTCGGCTCGCTGAAGAACATCAGGACGATGACCCGGATGTAGAAGAAGGCCGCGATGGCGGAGGCGATGACACCGACCACCACCAGCGCGCCCGCGCCGCCCTCCGCCGCCGCCTTGAAGACCGCGAACTTGCCGGAGAAGCCGGAGGTCAGCGGGATGCCGGCGAAGGCGAGGAGGAAGACCGCGAAGACGGCGGCGACCAGCGGCGAACGGCGGCCGAGACCGGCCCACTTGGAGAGGTGGGTGGCCTCGCCGCCCGCGTCGCGGACCAGGGTGACGACGGCGAAGGCGCCGATCGTCACGAAGGAGTACGCGCCCAGGTAGAAGAGGACCGACGAGATGCCGCTCGGGGTGGCGGCGATGACGCCCGCGAGCAGGAAGCCCGCGTGCGCGATCGACGAGTAGGCGAGCAGCCGCTTGATGTCGGTCTGGGTGATGGCGACGATCGCACCGCCGAGCATGGTGACGATCGCGACGCCCCACATGACCGGCCGCCAGTCCCAGGTGAGGCCCGGGAGGACCACGTACAGCAGGCGGAGCAGGGCGCCGAAGGCGGCGACCTTGGTGGCGGCGGCCATGAAGCCGGTGACCGGGGTGGGGGCGCCCTGGTAGACGTCCGGCGTCCACATGTGGAAGGGGACGGCGCCGACCTTGAACAGCAGGCCCATCAGGACGAGCGCGAAGCCGATGAGGAGCAGCGCGTCGTTGCCCATGGTCTGCGCGAGGGCCGGGTCGACGGAGCCGACGGAGCCGTCGACGACGCCCGCGATGGTGGCGTACGAGACGGAGCCCGCGTAGCCGTAGAGGAGGGCGATCCCGAAGAGGAGGAAGGCCGACGAGAAGGCGCCCAGCAGGAAGTACTTGAGGGCCGCCTCCTGCGACATCAGCCGCTTGCGGCGGGCGACGGCGCAGAGCAGGTACAGCGGGAGGGAGAAGACCTCCAGCGCGATGAAGAGGGTCAGCAGGTCGTTGGCGGCCGGGAAGACCAGCATGCCCGCGATGGCGAAGAGGGCGAGCGGGAAGACCTCGGTGGTGGTGAAGCCCGCCTTGACGGCGGCCTTCTCGTGGTCGCCGCCGGGCACCGCGGCCGCCTCGGCGGCGAAGGAGTCGACCTTGTGGCCGTGGTCGGCCGGGTCGAGCCGGCGCTCGGCGAAGGTGAGGACCGCGACGACGGAGGCGAGGATGATGGTGCCCTGGAGGAACAGCGCGGGGCCGTCGACGGCGATGGCGCCCATGGCCGCGATGTGGGCCTTGGTGGTGCCGTAGCCGCCGGCGGCGAGCGCGACGACGGCCGCGAAGGAGGCCGCCAGGGCGAGGAGGGTCAGGAAGACCTGGGTGACGTACCGGCCCCGGCGGGGCACGAACGCCTCGGCGAGGATGCCGAGGACCGCCGCGCCGACGACGATGAGGACCGGCGCGAGCTGGACGTACTCGATCTTCGGTGCCGGGATCTTGTTCAGCGGCTCGGCCGCCGTCGTCCACATGCTGTGGACGGTGAGGGCGTTCACTTGGCCGCCTCCACGTTCTGGACGGGGACTTCGGGCGTGGGGTCGGTCTTGCCGACGTCCGACATGGTGTGCCGGACGGCCGGGTTCACGACGTCCGTCAGCGGCTTCGGGAAGACGCCGAGGAAGAGGAGGACCGCGATCAGCGGGGCGACGACGGCCAGCTCGCGGGGGCGCAGGTCCGGCATGGACCGCACCTCCTCCTTCACCGGTCCGGTCATCGTCCGCTGGTAGAGGACGAGGACGTAGAGCGCGGCGAGGACGATGCCGGTGGTGGCGACGACGCCGGCCGCCGGATAGCGGGCGAAGGTGCCGACGAGGACCAGGAACTCGCTGACGAAGGGGGCGAGTCCGGGCAGCGACAGGGTGGCGAGGCCGCCGATCAGGAAGGTGCCGGCGAGGACCGGCGCGACCTTCTGGACGCCGCCGTAGTCGGCGATGAGCCGGGAGCCGCGCCGGGAGATCAGGAAGCCGGCGACGAGCATCAGGGCGGCGGTGGAGATGCCGTGGTTGACCATGTAGAGCGTGGCGCCGGACTGGCCCTGGCTGGTCATCGCGAAGATGCCCAGGACGATGAAGCCGAAGTGGGAGATCGACGCGTAGGCGATCAGGCGCTTGATGTCGCGCTGGCCGACGGCGAGCAGCGCCCCGTACACGATGCTGATCAGGGCGAGGACGACGATCACCGGGGTGGCCCACTGCGACGCCTCGGGGAAGAGGCCGAGGCAGAAGCGGAGCATCGCGAAGGTGCCGACCTTGTCGACGATGGCGGTGATGAGGACGGCGACCGGTGCGGTGGCCTCCCCCATCGCGTTCGGCAGCCAGGTGTGCAGCGGCCACAGCGGCGCCTTCACCGCGAAGGCGAAGAAGAAGCCGAGGAACAGCCACCGCTCGGTGCCGGTCGCCATCTCCAGGGTGCCGTTGGCGCGGGCCTCGGCGATCTCGGTGAGGGAGAAGTTCCCCGCGACCGTGTAGAGGCCGATGACGGCGGCCAGCATGATGAGGCCGCCGACCAGGTTGTAGAGCAGGAACTTGACCGCCGCGTACGAGCGCTGGGCCGCCGCGTTCTCGTCGGAGCCGCTGTGGGCGCGGTCGCCGAAGCCGCCGATGAGGAAGTACATCGGGATGAGCATGGCTTCGAAGAGGATGTAGAAGAGGAAGACGTCGGTGGCCTCGAAGGAGAGGATCACCATCGCCTCGACCATGAGGATCAGGGCGAAGAAGCCCTGGGTGGGGCGCCACCGCTTGGAGGAGGTCTCCAGGGGGTCGGCGTCGTGCCAGCCGGCCAGCATGACGAAGGGGATCAGCAGGGCGGTGAGGCCGATGAGGGCGACGCCGATGCCGTCGACGCCGAGCTCGTAGCGGACCCCGAAGTCCTTGATCCAGGCGTGCGACTCGGTGAGCTGGTAGCGGTCGCCGCCCGGTTCGAAGCGGGCGAAGACCAGTCCGGCGAGGACGAGGGTGGCGAGCGAGACGAGCAGCGCCAGCCACTTGGCGGCGGTGCGGCGGCCCGCGGGCACGGCGGCGGTGAGGATCGCACCGACCGCGGGGACCGCCGCCGTCACCGTAAGGAGCGGGAAGGACATGGTGGTTACACCGCCCTCATCAGCAGGGTCGCGGCGATGAGTACCGCCGTACCGCCCAACATGGAGACGGCGTACGAGCGGACGTAGCCGTTCTGGAGCTTGCGCAGCCGGCCGGAGAGGCCGCCGACGGAGGCCGCCGTGCCGTTGACGACGCCGTCCACGAGGGTGTGGTCGACGTAGACGAGCGAGCGGGTCAGGTGGGTGCCGCCGGTGACGAAGACGGCGTGGTTGAGGTCGTCCTGGAGGAGGTCGCGGCGGGCGGCCCGGGTGAGGAGCGAGCCGCGCGGGGCGACGACCGGGACGGGCTTGCGGCCGTACTGGAGGTAGGCCAGTCCGACGCCGATCACCATGACGGCGACGGTGGCGGCGGTGACGGCGGCGGCGCTGATCGGCGCGTGGCCGTGGTCGAAGCCGGTGACGGGCTCCAGCCATTCGGTGAAGCCGGAGAACTCGAAGACCGCGCCGCCGCCGACGGAGCCCACGGCGAGCAGGATCATCGGGACGAGCATGGACTTCGGGGACTCGTGCGGGTGCGGCGGCCTGCCGTCGGCGTCGGGCTGCCAGCGCTTCTCGCCGAAGAAGGTCATCAGCATCACGCGGGTCATGTAGTACGCGGTGACGGCGGCGCCGAGCAGGGTGACCGCGCCGAGGATCCAGCCCTCGGTGCCGCCCTTGGCGAAGGCCGCTTCGATGATCTTGTCCTTGGAGAAGAAGCCGGACAGGCCGGGGAAGCCGATGATGGCGAGGTAGCCGAGGCCGAAGGTGATGAAGGTGACCGGCATGTACTTCCGCAGGCCGCCGTACTTGCGCATGTCGACCTCGTCGTTCATGCCGTGCATGACCGAGCCGGCGCCGAGGAACAGCCCGGCCTTGAAGAAGCCGTGCGTGACCAGGTGCATGATCGCGAAGACGTAGCCGACGGGGCCGAGGCCGGCGGCGAGGATCATGTAGCCGATCTGCGACATCGTCGACCCGGCGAGGGCCTTCTTGATGTCGTCCTTGGCGCAACCGACGATCGCGCCGAAGAGGAGCGTGACGGCGCCGACGATGGTGACGACGAGCTGGGCGTCCGGCGCCGCGTTGAAGATGTCGGCGGAGCGGACGATCAGGTAGACGCCGGCGGTGACCATGGTCGCCGCGTGGATGAGGGCCGAGACCGGGGTCGGGCCCTCCATCGCGTCGCCCAGCCAGGACTGGAGCGGCACCTGCGCGGACTTGCCGCAGGCGGCGAGGAGCAGCATCAGGCCGATGGCGGTCAGCTTGCCCTCGGTGGCGTTCTCGGCGGAGGCGAGGACGGGGCCGAAGGCGAAGGTGCCGAAGGTGGTGAACATCAGCATGATCGCGATCGACAGGCCGATGTCGCCGACCCGGTTGACGAGGAACGCCTTCTTCGCGGCGGTGGCCGCGCTCGGCTTGTGCTGCCAGAAGCCGATGAGGAGGTACGAGGCGAGGCCGACGCCCTCCCAGCCGAAGTACAGCAGCAGGTAGTTGTCGGCGAGGACCAGGAGCAGCATCGCCGCGACGAACAGGTTCAGGTAGCCGAAGAAGCGGCGGCGCCGCTCGTCGTGCTCCATGTACCCGATCGAGTAGACGTGGATGAGCGTGCCCACGCCGGTGATCAGCAGCACGAAGGTCATCGAGAGCTGGTCGAGCTGGAAGGCGATGTCCGCCTGGAAGCCCTCGACGGGGATCCAGGAGAAGAGCCGCTGGTGCATCGCCCGGTCGTCGGCGCCCTTGCCGAGCATGTCGGCGAAGAGGGCGACGGCCGTGGCGAAGGAGACCGCGGCGAGGAGCGTGCCGAGCCAGTGCCCGGTCTTGTCGAGCCGGCGGCCGCCGCAGAGCAGCACCGCCGCTCCGAGCAGGGGCGCCGCGATGAGCAGCGCAATCAGGTTGTCCACGGTTCAGCCCCTCACAGCTTCATCAGGCTGGCGTCGTCGACCGAGGCCGAGTGGCGCGATCGGAAGACGGACACGATGATCGCGAGCCCGACGACGACCTCCGCGGCGGCGACGACCATCGTGAAGAAGGCGATGATCTGGCCGTCGAGGTTGCCGTGCATGCGGGAGAAGGTGACGAACGCGAGGTTGCAGGCGTTGAGCATCAGCTCGACGCACATGAAGACCACGATCGCGTTCCGCCGGATCAGTACGCCGACCGCGCCGATGGTGAACAGCAGGGCGGCGAGGTACAGGTAGTTGACGGGATTCACCGGGTGGCCTCCTTTCCTTCGCGGGCCTCGTCGCGGCCGCGTCCCAGGCGCTCCGCGGAGCGCTGCTCCAGCGCCTTGAGATCGGCGAGCGCCTCCGCCGAGACGTCCCGCACCTGGCCCCGCTCGCGCAGGGTGGAGATGACGGTGAGCTCGGAGGGGGTGCCGTCGGGCAGCAGACCGGGGACGTCCACCGCGTTGTGCCGGGCGTAGACGCCGGGGGCGGGGAGCGGCGGCAGGTGCTTGCCCTCGCGGACGCGCCGCTCGGCCAGCTCGCGCTGGGTGCGGGCGCGCTCGGTGCGCTCCCGGTGGGTGAGGACCATGGCGCCGACGGAGGCGGTGATCAGGAGGGCGCCGGTGATCTCGAAGGCGAAGACGTACTTGGTGAAGATGAGGGTGGCCAGGCCCTCGACGTTTCCGCCGTGGGCGGTGTTGGCCGCGCCGAGGCCGGTGAACTCGTCGAGCGAGGCGTTGCCGATGCCGGCGAAGAGGAGGACGCCGAAGCCGAGGCCGCAGGCGGCGGCCCACCAGCGCTGGCCCTTGATGGTCTCCTTGACGGAGTCGGCGGCGGTGACGCCGACCAGCATGACCACGAAGAGGAAGAGCATCATGATCGCGCCGGTGTAGACGACGATCTGGACGATGCCGAGGAAGTACGCCCCGTTGGCCAGGTAGAAGACCGCGAGGATGATCATGGTGCCGGCCAGGCACAGGGCGCTGTGCACGGCCTTGCGCATGAGGATCGTGCACAGGGCGCCGATGACGGCGACGGTGCCGAGGATCCAGAACTGGAACGCCTCGCCGGTGGAGGTGGCGTAGGCGGCGAGCGCGCTCATGCCTCCGCCCCTTCCGGTTCGGGGGTCTCGCCCTTGGAGACGGCGACCTGGCGCTCGGTGCCGGGCGCGACCTCGGTGACCAGGCCCCGGTAGTAGTCCTGCTCGGTCATGCCGGGGAAGATCGCGTGCGGGGTGTCGACCATCCGCTCGTCGAGCCCGGCGAGCAGCTGCTCCTTGGTGTAGATGAGGTTCTCGCGGGAGGAGTCGGCCAGTTCGAACTCGTTGGTCATCGTGAGCGCCCGGGTGGGGCACGCCTCGATGCACAGCCCGCACAGGATGCAGCGGGCGTAGTTGATCTGGTAGACGCGGCCGTACCGCTCGCCGGGCGAGTAGCGCTCCTCGTCCGTGTTGTCGGCGCCCTCCACGTAGATGGCGTCGGCCGGACAGGCCCAGGCGCACAGCTCGCAGCCGACGCACTTCTCCAGCCCGTCGGGGTGGCGGTTGAGCTGGTGCCGGCCGTGGAAGCGGGGTGCCGTCGTCTTCTTCTGCTCCGGGTACTGCTCGGTCAGCCGCTTCTTGAACATGGCCTTGAAGGTCACGCCGAAGCCGGCCACCGGATTCTGGAAGTCAGACACGATCCGTCCCCCTCTCATCACTCTCGGTAGCAGTATCGGGGCCGCCACTGACAACGAGGTCCCGCGGGCGGCGGGGCCCGCGCCGGGGCACGGGCGGCAGGGTCTGTCCGGGCTTGGGCGGTACGGGGAAGCCTCCGGCCATCGGGTCGAAGTCCCGTTCGGCGGCGGGCCCGGCCGCCCCGTCCTTCGCCTTGCGGTCGCGGAAGAGGTCGGCGAGGAAGGAGAGGAGCAGCACCACGAGGACGGCACCGGCCACGTACAGCACGATGTTGGTGAAGGCGATGTTCTCGTTGCGCAGCGCCCGGACGGTGGCGACCAGCATCAGCCAGACCACGGAGACCGGGATGAGGACCTTCCAGCCGAGCTTCATCAGCTGGTCGTAGCGGACCCGGGGGAGGGTGCCGCGCAGCCAGATGAAGAAGAAGAGGAGGAGCTGCACCTTGAGGACGAACCACAGCATGGGCCACCAGCCGTGGTTGGCGCCCTCCCAGAAGGTGCTGATCGGGTAGGGGGCGCGCCAGCCGCCGAGGAAGAGGGTCACCGACACGGCGGAGACCGTCACCATGTTCACGTACTCGGCGAGCATGAACAGCGCGAACTTGATGGAGGAGTACTCGGTGTTGAAGCCGCCGACGAGGTCGCCCTCGGACTCCGGCATGTCGAAGGGGGCGCGGTTGGTCTCGCCGACCATCGTCACGATGTAGATGAGGAAGGAGACCGGCAGCAGGACGATGAACCAGCGGTCGTGCTGGGCCTCGACGATGGCCGAGGTGGACATCGAGCCGGAGTAGAGGAAGACGGAGGCGAAGGCGGCGCCCATGGCGATCTCGTACGAGATCATCTGGGCGCAGGAGCGCAGGCCGCCGAGGAGCGGGTAGGTGGAGCCGGACGACCAGCCGGCGAGCACGATGCCGTAGATGCCGACGGAGGCGACCGCGAGGATGTAGAGCATCGCGATCGGCAGGTCGGTGAGCTGCATCGTGGTGCGCTGGCCGAAGATCGACACCTCGTTGCCGGCCGGTCCGAAGGGGATGACGGCGATGGCCATGAAGGCGGGGATGGCGGCGACGATCGGCGCGAGGACGTAGACGGCCTTGTCGGCGCGCTTGACGATCACGTCCTCCTTCAGCATCAGTTTGACGCCGTCCGCGAGGGACTGGAGGAGGCCCCAGGGGCCGTGCCGGTTGGGGCCGACGCGCAGCTGCATCCAGGCGACCACCTTGCGTTCCCACACGATGGAGAACAGCACGGTGACCATGAGGAACGCGAAGCAGAAGACGGCCTTGACGACGACGAGCCACCAGGGGTCCGTGCCGAACATGGAGAGGTCTTCCGCGGCGAGGGGCGTGTTCACGCCTGCGCCTCCTTCGGGGTGGCCGGGCCGATGCGGACCAGGTCGCCGGGGCGGGCGCCGGTGTCGGCGAGGACGCCGCGGCCGGTCGAGTTCAGCGGGAGCCAGACGACCCGGTCGGGCATGGCGGTGACGGCCAGCGGGAGGGCGGTCGTGCCGTCCGGGCCGGAGACCTCCAGCAGGTCGCCGTCCTTGACGCCGGTGTCGGCGGCGGTGGCGGCGGAGAGCCGGGCGACCGCCGCGTGGCGGGTGCCGGCCAGGGCGGTGTCGCCCTCCTGGAGGCGGCCGAGGTCGAGCAGCAGCCGGTGGCCGGCGAGGACGGCCTCGCCGTCGCCGGGCCGGGAGGCCGGGATGGCGTGGGTGGTGGGCTCGGAGGCCCGCTCCTCGCGCCAGCGGCCGAGCCGGTCCATCTCGCGCCGGGCCGAGGCGAGGTCGGGGAGGGCGAGGTGGACGTCGAGGGCGTCGGCGAGCATGTGCAGGACGCGCGCGTCGCCGGGGGCGAGCGGGCGGGTCATCTGCTCGGGCTTGAGCGCGGCCTCGAACATCCGGACGCGGCCCTCCCAGGTGAGGAAGGTGCCGGGCTTCTCGGCGACGGCGGCGACCGGGAGGACGACGTCGGCGCGGTCGGTGACGTCGCCGGGCCGCAGTTCCAGGGAGACGACGAAGGCCGCGTCGAGGGCTTCGCGGGCCCGCTCGGGGTCGGGCAGGTCGTCGATCCCGACGCCGCCGACGAGCAGGGCGGCGATCTCGCCGCCGGCGGCGGCCTCCAGGATCTGGCCGGTGTCGCGACCGTAGCCGTGCGGGAGTTCGCGGACGCCCCAGGCGGCGGCGACCTCCTCGCGGGCGCGCGGGTCGGTCGCGGGCCGGCCGCCGGGCAGCAGGCTCGGCAGGGCGCCGGCCTCGATCGCGCCGCGCTCGCCGGCCCGCCGCGGGATCCACACGAGCGTCGCGCCGGTGGCGGCGGAGGCGCGCAGGGCGGCGGTGAGCGCGCCGGGGACCCCGGCGAGGCGCTCGCCGACGGCGATGACGGCGCCGTCCTCGCGCAGGGCGTCGGCGGCGGCCCAGCCGGTGGGGTCGAGGCCGACGCGGGAGGTGAGGGCGTCGAGCCATTCGGTCTCGGTGCCGGGGGCGGCGGGCAGCAGGGTGCCGCCGGTCTTCTCCAGGCCGCGGGTGGCGTGGGAGGCGACGGCGTACGTCCGCTGGCCGTGCTTGCGCCAGGCCTTGCGGAGCCTCAGGAAGACGCCGGGCGCCTCCTCCTCGGACTCCAGGCCGACGAGCAGCACCGTGGGCGCGGCTTCGAGCGAGGTGTAGGTGAGCCCGGTGCCTCCCCCAAGTTCTCGGCTTCGCTCGAACAGGGAGGTGCCCCCAAGGTCGCGGCCGCGTCCGGCGACGTGCGCGGCGAGGAAGTCGGCCTCCTCGCCGGAGTGGATCCGGGCCCGGAAGTCGACGTCGTGGGTGTCGAGGGCGACGCGGGCGAACTTGGCGTAGGCGTACGCGTCCTCGACGGTGAGCCGGCCGCCGGGCAGGACGCCGGTGCGGCCGCGGACGAGGCCGCGGGCGGCGGCTTCGAGGGCCTCGGGCCAGGAGGCCGGTTCGAGGACCCCGTCGGCGTTGCGGACGAGGGGGGTGGTCAGCCGGTCGCGCTGCTGCGCGTACCGGAAGCCGAACCGGCCCTTGTCGCAGATCCACTCCTCGTTGACCTCGGGGTCGTTCTGCGCGAGGCGGCGCATGACCTTGCCGCGCCGGTGGTCGGTGCGGGTGGCGCAGCCGCCGGCGCAGTGCTCGCACACCGAGGGCGACGAGACGAGGTCGAAGGGGCGGGAGCGGAAGCGGTAGGCGGCGGAGGTGAGGGCGCCGACCGGGCAGATCTGGATGGTGTTGCCGGAGAAGTACGACTCGAAGGGGTCGCCCTCGCCGGTGCCGACCTGCTGGAGGGCGCCGCGCTCGATGAGTTCGATCATCGGGTCGCCGGCGACCTGGTTGGAGAAGCGGGTGCAGCGGGCGCACAGGACGCACCGCTCGCGGTCGAGGAGGACCTGGGTGGAGATGTTGACCGGCTTCTCGTAGGTGCGCTTGACGCCCTCGAAGCGGGAGTCGGCCTGCCCGTGGGACATGGCCTGGTTCTGGAGCGGGCACTCGCCGCCCTTGTCGCAGACCGGGCAGTCCAGCGGGTGGTTGATGAGCAGCAGCTCCATCACGCCGTGCTGGGCCTTCTCGGCGACCGGGGAGGTCAGCTGCGAGCGGACGACCATGCCGTCGGTGCAGGTGATGGTGCAGGAGGCCATCGGCTTGCGCTGGCCCTCGACCTCGACGATGCACTGGCGGCAGGCGCCGGCCGGGTCGAGGAGGGGGTGGTCGCAGAAGCGGGGGATCTCGATGCCGAGCTGTTCGGCGGCGCGGATGACCAGGGTCCCCTTGGGGACGGAGATCTCGGCGCCGTCGATGGTCAGCGTGACCAGGTCTTCCGGCGGTACGGCCGGGGAGCCGCCCCCCGCCGGGGTGGACTCGGTGACGGTCATGCGGTCACCTCCTTGTGGTTGTCCGCCCAGGCGGTCGACTTGGCCGGGTCGAAGGGGCAGCCCTTGCCCGTGATGTGCTGCTCGTACTCCTCGCGGAAGTACTTGAGGGAGGAGAAGATCGGCGAGGCGGCGCCGTCGCCGAGGGCGCAGAACGACTTGCCGTTGATGTTGTCGGCGATGTCGGCCAGCTTGTCGAGGTCGGCCATCTCCCCCTCGCCCGCCTCGATGTCGCGCATGAGCTGGACGAGCCAGTAGGTGCCCTCGCGGCAGGGGGTGCACTTGCCGCAGGACTCGTGCGCGTAGAACTCGGTCCAGCGGGTGACGGCGCGGACCACGCAGGTGGTCTCGTCGAAGCACTGGAGCGCCTTGGTGCCGAGCATGGAGCCGGCGGCGCCGACGCCCTCGTAGTCGAGGGGGACGTCGAGGTGCTCGTCGGTGAACATGGGGGTGGAGGAGCCGCCGGGGGTCCAGAACTTGAGGCGGTGGCCGGGCCGCATGCCGCCGCTCATGTCGAGGAGCTGGCGCAGGGTGATGCCGAGGGGGGCCTCGTACTGGCCGGGCGAGGCGACGTGCCCGCTGAGCGAGTAGAGCGTGAAGCCGGGGGACTTCTCGCTGCCCATGGAGGTGAACCAGTCCTTGCCCCGGTGGAGGATGGCGGGAACGGACGCGATGGACTCGACGTTGTTCACCACGGTGGGGCAGGCGTAGAGGCCGGCGACGGCGGGGAAGGGCGGCCGGAGCCGGGGCTGGCCGCGGCGGCCTTCGAGGGAGTCGAGGAGGGCGGTCTCCTCGCCGCAGATGTAGGCGCCCGCGCCCGCGTGCACGGTGAGTTCGACGTCGAGGCCGCTGCCGAGGACGTTCGTGCCGAGGTATCCGGCGGCGTACGCCTCGCGGACGGCCTCGTGGAGGCGGCGCAGGACGGGGACGACCTCGCCGCGCAGGTAGATGAAGGCGTGGCTGGAGCGGATCGCGTAGCAGGCGATCACGATGCCCTCGATGAGGGAGTGCGGGTTGGCGAAGAGGAGCGGGATGTCCTTGCAGGTGCCGGGCTCGGACTCGTCGGCGTTGACGACGAGGTAGTGCGGCTTGCCGTCGCCCTGCGGGATGAACTGCCACTTCATGCCGGTGGGGAAGCCGGCGCCGCCGCGTCCGCGGAGGCCGGATTCCTTGACGTAGGCGATGAGGTCGTCGGGGCTCATCGCGAGGGCCTTGCGCAGGCCCCGGTAGCCGTCGTGGCGCTCGTACGTCTCCAGGGTCCAGGAGTCGGGCTGGTCCCAGAAGGCGGAGAGGACGGGGGACAGGAGCTTCTCGGGGCTGCTGGAGTTGATCTCGGCGGCCAAGGTCATCACTCTCCCTCCTGACCGGCTGATTCGCCGCGCGGGTGGACGATCCGGGTCTGCTGCGGGGTCTCGCCCTTGGCGAGGCGGAGTCCGACGAGGGAGGCGGGGCCGGCGCCGCCGGTGGCGGCGACCGCGCCGGGGCGCTCGTCGGGGAAGCCGGCGAGGATCCGCGCGGTCTCCTTGAAGGTGCACAGGGGGGCGCCGCGGGTGGGTTCGACGGTGCGGCCGGCGCGCAGGTCGTCGACCATCTTCCGGGCCGACTCGGGGGTCTGGTTGTCGAAGAACTCCCAGTTGACCATCACGACGGGGGCGAAGTCGCAGGCGGCGTTGCACTCGATGTGCTCAAGGGTGATCTTGCCGTCGTCGGTGGTGCCCTTGTCGTCGACGCCGAGGTGCTCCTTGAGCTCCTCGTAGATGGCGTCGCCGCCCATGACGGCGCAGAGGGTGTTGGTGCAGACGCCGACCTGGTAGTCGCCGGACGGCCGGCGGCGGTACATGGTGTAGAAGGTGGCGACGGCGGTGACCTCGGCGGTGGTGAGGCCGAGCACGTCGGCGCAGAACCGCATGCCGGTACGGGTCACGTGGCCCTCCTCCGCCTGCACGAGGTGCAGCATCGGCAGGAGCGCGGAGCGGGAGCCGGGGTAGCGGTCGATGATCGCCTTCGCGTCCTCCTCCAGCCGGGCCCGGACGTCGGCCGGGTAGGCGGGGGCGGGGAGCTGGGGCATCCCCAGGCTGACGTTGTCGGTCATCGGTCGACGCCTCCCATCACGGGGTCGATGGAGGCGACGGCGACGATGACGTCGGCGACCTGGCCGCCCTCGCACATCGCGGCCATGGCCTGGAGGTTGGTGAAGGACGGGTCGCGGAAGTGGACCCGGTAGGGGCGGGTGCCGCCGTCGGAGGCGACGTGCACGCCGAGTTCGCCCTTGGGGGACTCGACGGCCGCGTACGCCTGGCCGGCCGGGACCCGGAAGCCCTCGGTGACCAGCTTGAAGTGGTGGATCAGGGCCTCCATGGAGGTGCCCATGATCTTCTTGATGTGGTCGAGGGAGTTGCCGAGGCCGTCGGGGCCGAGGGCGAGCTGCGCGGGCCAGGCGATCTTCTTGTCGCCGACCATGACCGGTCCGGGTTCGAGCCGGTCGAGGCACTGCTCGACGATCCGCAGCGACTGGCGCATCTCCTCCAGGCGGATGAGGAAGCGGCCGTAGGCGTCGCAGGTGTCGGCGGTGGGGACCTCGAAGTCGTAGTTCTCGTAGCCGCAGTACGGGTCGGTCTTGCGCAGGTCGTGCGGGAGTCCCGCGGAGCGCAGGATCGGTCCGGTGACGCCGAGGGCCATGCAGCCGGTGAGGTCGAGGTGGCCGACGTCCTGCATGCGGGCCTTGAAGATGGGGTTGCCGGTGGCGAGCTTGTCGTACTCCGGCAGGTTCTTCTTCATGGTCTTCACGAACTCGCGGATCGCGTCGACGCCGCCGGGCGGGAGGTCCTGGGCGAGGCCGCCGGGCCGGATGTAGGCGTGGTTCATGCGCAGGCCGGTGATCAGCTCGTACAGGTCCAGGATCAGTTCGCGGTCCCGGAAGCCGTAGATCATGATCGTGGTGGCGCCGAGCTCCATGCCGCCGGTGGCGATGCAGACGAGGTGCGAGGAGAGCCGGTTGAGCTCCATGAGGAGGACCCGGATGACGCTGGCGCGGTCGGGCACGTCGTCGGTGATGCCGAGCAGCTTCTCCACGCCGAGGCAGTACGCCGTCTCGTTGTAGAACGAGGTGAGGTAGTCCATGCGCGTGACGAAGGTGGTGCCCTGCGTCCAGGTCCGGTATTCGAGGTTCTTCTCGATGCCGGTGTGGAGGTAGCCGATGCCGCAGCGGGCCTCGGTGACGGTCTCGCCGTCGATCTCCAGGATGAGCCGGAGCACGCCGTGGGTGGACGGGTGCTGGGGGCCCATGTTGACGACGATGCGCTCGTCGTCGGCCTTGGCCGCCGAGCGCACGACCTCGTCCCAGTCGCCGCCGGTGACGGTGTAGACCGAGCCTTCGGTGGTCTCGCGGGGGTTGGATGCGGTGTTGCTCACGAGTACGACCTCCGCTGGTCCGGAGCCGGGATCTGGGCGCCCTTGTACTCGACGGCGATGCCGCCGAGGGGGTAGTCCTTGCGCTGCGGGTGGCCCTGCCAGTCGTCCGGCATCATGATCCGGGTGAGGGCCGGGTGGCCTTCGAAGACGATTCCGAAGAAGTCGTACGTCTCGCGCTCGTGCCAGTCGTTCGTCGGGTAGACGGCGACGAGGGAGGGGATGCGCGGGTCGGTGTCCGGGGCGGACACCTCCAGGCGGATCAGCCGGCCGTGGGTGAGCGAGCGCAGGTGGTAGACGGCGTGCAGCTCGCGGCCCTTGTCGCCCGGGTAGTGGACGCCGGAGACGCCGGTGCAGAGCTCGAAGCGGAGCGCCGGGTCGTCGCGGAGGGTGCGGGCGACGCGGGCGAGGTGCTCGCGCTCGATGTGGAAGGTGAGCTCGCCGCGGTCGACGACGGTCTTCCCGATGGCGTTCTCGGGGAGGAGTCCCTGCTCCTCCAGGGCGCCTTCGAGTTCGTCGGCGACCTCGTCGAACCAGCCGCCGTAGGGGCGGGTGGCGGCGCCGGGGAGGCGGACGGAGCGGACGAGGCCGCCGTAGCCGCTGGTGTCGCCGCCGTTGTTCGCGCCGAACATGCCGCGCTGGAGCCGGACCTCCTCCCCGTGCTCGCCGCGCTGACCGGGCAGGTTCTGCGCGCTCAGCTCCTTCTCGGGATTGGGTGTCTCGTCGCTCACCGGAGCAGGCCCTTCATCTCGATGACCGGCAGCGCCTTGAGCGCGGCCTCCTCCGCCTCGCGGGCCGCCTCCTCCGCGTTGACGCCGAGCTTGGAGCCCTGGATCTTCTGGTGGAGCTTGAGGATCGCGTCCATCAGCATCTCGGGGCGCGGCGGGCAGCCGGGGAGGTAGATGTCGACCGGGACGATGTGGTCGACGCCCTGGACGATGGCGTAGTTGTTGAACATGCCGCCCGAGGAGGCGCAGACGCCCATGGAGATGACCCACTTGGGGTTGGGCATCTGGTCGTAGACCTGCCGCAGGACGGGGGCCATCTTCTGGCTGACCCGGCCGGCGACGATCATGAGGTCGGCCTGGCGCGGTGAGCCGCGGAAGACCTCCATGCCGAAGCGGGCGAGGTCGTAGCGTCCGGCGCCGGTGGTCATCATCTCGATGGCGCAGCAGGCGAGGCCGAAGGTCGCGGGGAAGACGGACGCCTTCCGGACCCAGCCCGCGGCCTGCTCGACGGTGGTCAGCAGAAAGCCGCTCGGGAGTTTCTCTTCGAGTCCCATGGGTGCTCCTCAGCCCCTCAGTCCCATTCCAGGCCGCCGCGCCGCCACACGTAGGCGTAGGCGACGAAGACGGTGAGCACGAAGAGCAGCATCTCCACGAGCCCGAAAAGCCCCAGGGCGTCGAAGGTGACGGCCCAGGGGTAGAGGAAGACGATCTCGATGTCGAAGACGATGAACAGCATCGCCGTCAGGTAGTACTTGATGGGGAAGCGCCCGCCGCCGGCGGGAGTCGGGGTCGGCTCGATGCCGCACTCGTACGCCTCAAGTTTTGCCCTGTTGTACCGCTTTGGCCCGATTAGCGTGGCCATGACCACGGAGAAGATCGCAAACCCCGCACCCAGGGCACCGAGCACGAGGACGGGCGCGTACGTATTCACGCTCCTCGCTCCTTCCAGTCGTCCTTGACCGTTGGACCGCACTGCCGGCTCACGGCCCCGGCGGGCGACCTCCAGGAAGATCGCCCCCATGTGAGGCAGTTCACAAGCCTGACGTCCGCGTATCTTAAGCCCGCCCCTCTGTGATCTGCGACACGGGGTACGCCAACGGATTTGTGATCTCCACCACCTGACGAAGGATCATGAAGTCGGATGAGCGGTGATCTTGTTGCGTGAAGCGCCCAGGTGATCACCAGGTGTGACATTCGGACCGGAAATCGCTGGTCGGAGCGGGTGGCGCTCTATCAAGACATGGGCAGTACAAGCAAATTGGCAGTGGACGCGGACGGGTGATATAGGCATGCGCGTCGCCCGTCCGGGGGGCCGTCGGGACGAAAGTGGACGGCCGGAGTCCGTGTGCCCGCGTTCACGAGCCTCGAATGTGACCTGCGTCACGTGATCTTGGCGCGAAAAGAACGGGGCTTGGCCATCGGCCCCAAGAGGTGGTAGGTGAAGGGCAATTCGGGCATCTCATCGAAAACGCGTGATCAAGGGCGGAATGAGCGATGACCGTTTTGCCCTTTGTGCCGTCAATGCTCTTTCGGGTGAAGCGGATTCAACGATTCCGGTCGTAACTGTGGCGCAACCCACGTTTCTTGATGGGAACCCTGAAGCCCTGATAGCGGTTGTTCCCATGTCCCACACCGCTCACATACCCAGCCACCGGAAGCCCCGCCGCAGCGCGTCGAAGCTCGCGCTCCGCGCCGGAGTTGCCGGTGGCGTCCTCGGCACCATCGCCGTCGCCGGTGCTGCCGGGCCGGCCAGTGCCGAGCCGGTGGCCGAGACCATCGAGATGCCCACCCTCGGCTCGCTCGGCGCGGACCTCGCCACCGCCGTCGCCGCCTCCGCGGACGCCTCCCAGCAGGAGGCCATGGGCCGGTCCCTGGAGGACCAGGAGTCCGCCGCCGCGCTGAAGGCCGCCCTGGAGGCCAAGAAGGCCAAGGCCGAGGCCGACCGCAAGGCCGCCGCGGAGAAGGCCGAGAAGGCCCGCCAGGAGGCCGAGGCGAAGGCCGAGGCCGAGCGCGCCCGCGCCGAGGCCCGTGCCACCCGCGACAGCGCCCGCAGCACCCTCACCGCCACCTCCGCGTCCGGCTCCTCGGCGTCCGGCTCGGTGAGCCGCTCCTCCTCCGAGACCGCGAAGCCCGTCACCGGCTCCGCCGCCGCGATCGTCGCCTTCGCCCGCGCCCAGGTCGGCGACGCGTACGTCCGGGGCGGCACCGGCCCCAACTCGTGGGACTGCTCCGGCCTCGTCCAGGCCGCCTACCGCCAGGCCAACATCGACCTGCCGCGCGTCTCCGGCTCCCAGTCCTCCATGGGCACCTTGGTCTCCCTGAGCAACCTCCAGCCGGGCGACGTCCTCTACTGGGGCAGCCGCAGCGGCTCGTACCACGTCGCCATCTACGTCGGCGGCGGCAAGTACGTCGGCGCGCAGAACCCGTCCACCGGCGTCGTCGAGCGCTCGCTCGACTGGGACACGCCGTCGGGCGCCGTCCGCATCCTCTGATCCCCGGATCGGAAGCAGCGCGAAGGGCCGTCACTCCTCGGGGGAGCGACGGCCCTTCGCGCATGCCGGTACGGACATCACGCCCGAAGCGTCACGAGCCGGACCCTTCCGACGGGCGGGCCTTCCGGAAGGAGTCGATGACCCGGGCGTAGCTGTCCCCGCCGTGGCCCGCCGCCACCGCCTCCTTCATCAGCTCCAGGTGCAGCCGCGGCAGCCGCCCGTCGATGCCGCGCGCCTCCCCCGCGTGCAGCAGGTGCCCGACCGTCGCCACCTGGACGTCGATGGTGGCGTCGTCGCCGGGGTACTCCCCCGCGTCGATCTGGTCCGCGTAGGTGGAGAGGAACCACGACACCGTGCGCAGCCAGCGCACCGAGACCGCCGTGAACTCCTTCGCCGGCACCCCGTCCGCCCCGGTCAGCGCGGTGCCGTGCAGCCAGCCGCCGAAGACCGACCACATCAGGCCGAGCAGCCCGGAGTCGTACAGCGAGGCGAGGCCCGCGTCCGCGCCCAGGTCGACCGGGTCGCCGAGGACGCCGAGGGCCGCGCGGTGCCCGGCCAGCAGCTCCGGGCCGCCCGAGTAGAGGATCATGCTCTCGCTGTCGCCGACGCCCGGCGGGGTGGTCATGACGGCGCCGTCGAGGTAGCCGGCGCCGTGCCCGGCGGCCCACGCGGCCTCCTCGCGGGCCTGCTCGGGCGAGCCGGAGGTGAGGTTGACCAGGGTCCGGCCGCGCAGCGCGCCGGCGACCGGTCCGAGGAGGTCCCGGACCGCCGGGTAGTCGAGGACGCAGACCACGACGAGTCCGCTCGCCGCGACCGCCTCGGCGACGGTGGCGGCCCGGACGGCGCCGCGCGCCACGAGCGGCTCGGCCTTCTCGGGGGTGCGGTTGAAGACGGTGGTGGGGTGGCCGGCGTCGAGGAAGGCGCCCGCGAGGGCGGCGCCCATCTGCCCGAGGCCGATGACGGTCACTGGAGTGTTCTGCGTGCTCATGGCTCCACGCTCGCAGCGCGCGGGCCGCGCCGACAGGAGCGGAACCGCCGTGCGGCGCACGGTTCCTGCCACGGTGTCGGTCCGGTGCCGTACCGTCGGAGCATGAGCGCTGGAGCGGTCGCCGTCGTCCTCGTCCCCGACGAGCGGGGCGGCCTGTCCCCCTGGGACCAGTACGAACTGTCCACGATCTCCATGGTGTTCGGGGTGCCCTACCCCGATCTCGCCGATCCCTGGTACGCGTTGCGGGTGTGCGGCCCGGGGCCGTACGGCACCCACGGCCTGGACGGGATCGCCGGTGCGGCGACCGTCGTGGTGCCCTCGGTGCCGGTGGCGGTGGCCGAGGGGCGGGCGGAGGTGCCGGAGGAGATCGTCGGGGCGCTGCGGGAGGCCGGGGCGGCGGGGGCCCGCATGGTGTCGATGTGCACCGGCGCCTTCGCGCTGGCGGCGGCCGGGCTGCTGGACGGCCACCGGGCGGTCCTGCACCCGAACTACGCGCCGCTGCTGGCCGCCCGCCACCCCCGGGTGACCGTGGACGCCTCGGTGCTCTACACCGACGGGGACCGGGTGCTGACCGGGGCGGGCGCCGCCGCCGGCCTGGACCTCTGCCTCCACCTCGTACGGAAGGACCTGGGGGCGGCGGTGGCGGGCGAGCTGGCGCGGCGGCTGGTGGTCCCGGCGCACCGGCCGGGCGGGCAGCCGCAGGCGGTGGCGGCGCCGGTGCCGCCCCGGGACGAGGACAGCCTGGGGCCGGTGCTGCACTGGGCGGCGGAGCACCTGCGGGAGCCGCTGTCGGTGGAGGAGCTGGCGCGCCGGGCCCGGATGAGTCCGCGCACCTTCCACCGGCGGGTGCGCGAGGCGCACGGCACCACCCCGCTCCAGTGGCTGCTGGGACAGCGGGTGGCGCGGGCGCAGACGCTCCTGGAGGCGACGGACCTGCCGGTGGAGCGGATCGGGGAGGAGAGCGGCCTCGGGTCGGCCGCCAACCTCCGCCGTCACTTCACGCGGGCGCTCGGGCTCTCCCCGAGCGCCTACCGGGAGGCGTTCAGGCCTTCGGCGCGACCTTCGACAGGCCGTTGATGATGCGGTCCATGGCGTCGCCGCCGGTGGGGTCGGTGAGGTTGGCCAGCATCTTGAGCGTGAACTTCATCAGGACCGGGTGGGTCAGGCCGCGCTGGGTGGCGATCTTCATGACCTTGGGGTTGCCGATGAGCTTCACGAAGGCGCGGCCGAGCGTGTAGTAGCCGCCGTAGGTGTCCTTGAGGATCCGCGGGTAGTTCCGCAGGGCCAGTTCGCGCTGGGCGGGGGTGGCGCGGGCGTGGGCCTGGACGATGACGTCGGCGGCGATCTGGCCGGACTCCATCGCGTAGGCGATGCCCTCGCCGTTGAAGGGGTTGACGAGGCCGCCCGCGTCGCCGACGAGGAGCAGGCCGCGGGTGTAGTGCGGCTGACGGTTGAAGGCCATGGGGAGGGCGGCGCCCCGGATCGGGGTCGTCATGTTGTCGGGGGTGAAGCCCCAGTCCTCCGGCATGGAGGCGCACCACGCCTTGAGGACCTCGCGCCAGTCCAGCTCGCGGAAGGCGGAGGAGGAGTTGAGGATGCCGAGGCCGACGTTGGAGGTGCCGTCGCCCATGCCGAAGATCCAGCCGTAGCCGGGCAGCAGGCGGTCCTCGGCGCCGCGCTTGTCCCACAGTTCGAGCCACGACTCCAGGTAGTCGTCGTCGTGCCGGGGGGTGGTGAAGTAGGTGCGGACGGCGACGCCCATGGGGCGGTCCTCGCGGCGGTGCAGGCCCATGGCGAGGGAGAGCCGGGTGGAGTTGCCGTCGGCGGCGACGACGAGCGGGGCGTGGAAGGTGACCTCGCGCTTCTCCTCGCCGAGCTTGGCGTGCACGCCGGTGATGCGGCCGGTGCGGTCGTCGACGACCGGCGCGCCGACGTTGCAGCGCTCGTACAGGCGGGCGCCGGCCTTCTGCGCCTGGCGGGCGAGCAGCTCGTCGAAGTCGTCGCGCTTGCGGACCAGTCCGTAGTCCGGGTACGAGGCGAGGTCGGGCCAGTCGAGCTGGAGCCGGACGCCGCCGCCGATGATCCGCAGGCCCTTGTTCCGCAGCCAGCCGGCCTCTTCGGAGATGTCGATGCCCATGGAGACGAGCTGCTTGGTGGCGCGCGGGGTGAGGCCGTCGCCGCAGACCTTCTCGCGCGGGAAGGCGGTCTTCTCCAGGAGGAGGACGTCGAGTCCGGCCTTGGCCAGGTAGTAGGCGGTGGTGGAGCCGGCCGGGCCCGCCCCGACGACGATCACGTCTGCACGGTGCTCGGAGAGGGGCTGCTCGGTCACGGCGGAACTCCCGGGAGGTCGGCGAAGGGATCGGGGAAAGTCTAGGGCGGCGCGGGCGGCCCGGACCGGAGGGGCGGGGTACGCCCCCGGGCGCGGGCCGGACCGGCGGAGTGGGGCGCGGGGTGCGGGGTGCGCCCCGGGCGGGCCGGGCCGGAGGGGTGCGGGCTACGCCCGCTTGAAGCCCCGGTGGAGGGCGACGATGCCGCCGCTGAGGTTGCGCCAGGCGACCTCGGACCAGCCGGCCTTCTGGAGCAGGGCGGCCAGGGCGGGCTGGTCGGGCCAGGACTGGATGGACTCGGCGAGGTAGACGTACGCGTCGGGGTTGGAGGAGACGGCGCGGGCGACCGGCGGCAGGGCGCGCATCAGGTACTCCTCGTACACGGTGCGGAAGGGCGCCCAGGTGGGGTGGGAGAACTCGGAGATGACGACCCGGCCGCCGGGCTTGGTGACCCGGTACAGCTCGCGCAGCGCCTGCTCGGTGTCCTGGATGTTGCGCAGCCCGAAGGAGATGGTGACGGCGTCGAAGACGTCGTCCCGGAAGGGGAGCTTCGTGCCGTCGCCCGCGGTGAAGGGCATCCAGGGGTGGCGCCGCTTGCCGACCCGGAGCATGCCGAGCGAGAAGTCGCAGGGGACGACGTACGCGCCCGCGCGGGCGAAGGGCTGCGAGGAGGTCGCGGTGCCCGCGGCGAGGTCGAGGATCTTCTGCGCGGGCCGGGCGTCGACCGCCTTGGCGGCCTCCTTGCGCCAGCGCCGGTCCTGGCCGAGGGAGAGCACGTCGTTGGTGAGGTCGTAGTTGGCCGCCACGCCGTCGAACATGGAGGCGACTTCGTGCGGCTGCTTGTCCAGGGATGCGCGGGTCACGGGTGCTCGGCCTCGCAGGGTCGGGAGGGGACGGACCCGCCCATTCTGGCAGGCGGGTCCGGTGCGGGGGCTCAGCGGGCCCGGTGGACGAGCCGGCCGCCGATGACGGTGGCCACGCAGGTCGCCGCGCCCGCGCGGACCAGGGCGGCGCGGTCGGGGACGTCGAAGACGGCGAAGCGGGCGGGGCCGCCCGCCGCGAGGGCGGGCAGCAGGACGAGGGGCGCCGGGGAGAGCGCGGGCGGGCCGGGGAGCCGGTCCGGGCGGCCGGCGAGGGCGAGCCCGACCCGGCGGACGGCGTCCTGGGCGGCGCGGGTGCGCAGCTCGCCCGCGAGCGCGACGGTGCCGTGGGCGAGGAGCCGCTGCACCCCGCGCCGGGCGCTGGCGCCGAGCCGGGCGGGGTCGGCGCGGAAGAGCTCCCGGGCCCGCTCCCCGGTGACCGGCGCGGTGCCGAACGCGTCGGCCTCGCGCGGGTCCGGGTGGTAGGTCAGTTCGAGGAGCTCGGGGCCGTAGGGGTTGAGCAGGCCGGGGGTGAGGATGCCGGGCCAGCGGCGCAGCCGGGCGCCGGGGTGGGCGTCGGCGAGTTCCTCGTACGGCC
The DNA here is from genome assembly GCF_014650175.1 of Streptomyces termitum. Classification (GTDB taxonomy): domain Bacteria; phylum Actinomycetota; class Actinomycetes; order Streptomycetales; family Streptomycetaceae; genus Streptomyces; species Streptomyces termitum. The sequence continues at coordinate 326,238 of NZ_BMUL01000001.1, read as the reverse complement.
CGACGGCGGCGAGGCGCGCGCCGTCGACCAGGACGGCGGTCTCCGGCGACGCCTCGGCGGCGTGCAGCGTGAGCACGACGGCCCTAGCGGGCGTCGAGGAGCTTGAGCTCCGGGTGGGCGGTGCCGCCCTCGATCGCCACCGAGGAGATGTGGGAGGCGACGCGCTCGTCGACCGGGTCGTTCGCCGGGTCGTCGTGGACGGCGAGGTGCTCGTAGGTGGTGGAGCGCTGGGCGGGGACGCGGCCGGCCTTGCGGATGAGGTCGATGATCTCCTGGCGGTTGGAGCGGTGCCTGGCACCGGCGGAGGAGACGACGTTCTCCTCCAGCATGATCGAGCCGAGGTCGTCGGCGCCGTAGTGAAGGGAGAGCTGGCCGACCTCCTTGCCGGTGGTGAGCCAGGAGCCCTGGATGTGGGCGACGTTGTCGAGGAAGATCCGCGCGATGGCGATCATGCGGAGGTACTCGAAGAGGGTGGCCTGCGTGCGACCCTTGAGGTGGTTGTTCTCGGGCTGGTACGTGTACGGGATGAAGGCCCGGAAGCCGCCCGTCCGGTCCTGCGCGTCGCGGATCATCCGCAGGTGCTCGATGCGCTCGGCGTTGGTCTCGCCGGTGCCCATGAGCATGGTGGAGGTGGACTCGACGCCCAGCCGGTGGGCGGTCTCCATGATCTCCAGCCAGCGCTCGCCGCTCTCCTTGAGGGGGGCGATGGCCTTGCGGGGGCGCTCGGGGAGCAGCTCGGCACCGGCACCGGCGAAGGAGTCGAGGCCGGCCGCGTGGATGCGGGTGACGGCCTCCTCGACGGAGACGCCGGAGATGCGGGCCATGTGGTCGACCTCGGAGGCGCCGAGGGAGTGGATGACGAGCTGCGGGAAGTCCTTCTTGATGGCGGCGAAGTGCTTCTCGTAGTACTCGACGCCGTAGTCCGGGTGGTGGCCGCCCTGGAACATGATCTGGGTGCCGCCGAGTTCGACGGTCTCCGCGCAGCGGCGCAGGATGTCGTCGAGGTCGCGGGTCCAGCCCTTCTCGGTGTCCTTGGGGGCGGCGTAGAAGGCGCAGAAGCGGCACGCCGTCACGCACACGTTGGTGTAGTTGATGTTCCGCTCGATGATGTACGTCGCGATGTGCTCGGTCCCGGCGTAGCGGCGGCGGCGCACCGCGTCGGCGGCGGCGCCGAGCGCGTGCAGGGGCGCCGAGCGGTACAGGTCGAGCGCCTCCTCGGGGGTGATCCGGCCACCCGCGGCGGCGCGGTCGAGAACGGACTGGAGATCGGCCTTCTCGGTCACCGGTGTCCCTTTCGGAGGATTGCTTCGGGGTCTGTGACGGACCGATCCAGCGTACGTCAGCGGGGCGGGCGGCCCGGGGCGGGGTCCGCCCCGGGGCGGCACCGGCATGAAATTCGGATGAACGTTCATCCGCGCGAATCCCGTGGAGCAAGTGGAGCGAATGGGAAGGCGCGGTGGGGGTCGTCCGCGAATTGCGAAGGGGAATGCCGGAACTCTCCCGGAGCCGGTCCCGAACTCCTCCGGGGGCCGGTCCCGAACTCTCCCGGGGGTTGGTCCGGAACTCTCCCGGGGGGCGGTCCGGGGCTTTGCCGGACGCCCTGTCGGCTATTCGGCCGGCGGGAGCAGTTCGACGGTCACGTCGGCCGGAAATCCGGTCGTCGGTCCGGTGCGGCGGGCGAACTCCCGGACCCCGGCGAGTTGCTCCGGGCCGAAGCGGAAGTCGAGGGTGCGGAAGTAGCGCTCCAGCAGCTCGGCGTCGAATGCCTCCCAGCGGGCGGCCTGTTCGGCCACCTTGGCGACCTCGTCGAGGGAGAGGTCGCGGGAGGCGAGGAAGGCCCGGTGCACCTCGTGGACGGTCTCCGGCTCGCGGGCCAGGTAGTCCTTGCGGGCGGCCCAGACGGCGAAGACGAACGGCAGCCCGGTCCACTCCTTCCACATCAGGCCGAGGTCGTGGACCTGGAGCCCGAGCCGGGGCGCGTCGTGCAGGGAGGCGCGCAGCGCGGCGTCGCCGATCAGCACCGCCGCCTCGGCCTCCTGCATCATCAGGCCCAGGTCGGGCGGGCAGGTGAAGTAGGCCGGCTCGACCCCGTACCGCTCGGAGAGCAGCAGCTGGGCGAGGCGGACGGAGGTGCGGGAGGTGGAGCCGAGGGCGACGCGGGAGCCGTCCAGCTCCTCCAGGGGCCGCTGGGAGACGATCACGCAGGACATGACGGGCCCGTCGCAGCCGACGGCGATGTCGGGGAGGGCGACCAGCTCTTCGGCGTGGCGGAGGTACTCCACGAGGGTGATGGGGCCGATGTCGAGGTCGCCGCGCACGAGCCGCTCGCTGAGCTTCTCGGGGGTGTCCTTGGTCAGCTCCAGGTCGAGGAGGGTGCCGGTTCTGGCGAGGCCCCAGTAGAGGGGGAGGCAGTTCAGGAACTGGATGTGTCCGACCCGGGGGCGGCTGCGCTGGTGCTCGTCGTTCGCATTGTCCACATCGCGAGGCTAGACCCGTCTCGTACCGTGGACATCGCCGGGGACATCGCGGCGGACATCGCGGCGGACATCGACGAGGCCGTCAGCGCGTTAGGATCGGTTCAAACATGAGGGTGACGTGATCTCTCCCTCTATCGCGGCGTGAGCACTGCGTGCTACGCTCGACGCAAGTTGCAGTTTGGTTTCCCTTGCAGTACAGAGCCTGCGGAGCATGTAACCCGCAGGCTTTTGTAGTTTTCAGACTTGTTTGCAGGTTCTGGAGCAGGGCGACCCTTTGGCCCATAGGAGGGCTCATGGCTACCGGAACCGTCAAGTGGTTCAACGCTGAAAAGGGCTTTGGCTTCATCGCCCAGGAAGGCGGCGGCCCGGATGTCTTCGTCCACTACTCCGCGATCAACGCGAACGGCTTCCGTTCGCTTGAGGAGAACCAGCAGGTGAGCTTCGACGTCACGCAGGGCCCGAAGGGTCCGCAGGCGGAGAACGTCACCACGATCTGAACGCCGTAGTGGCGATCGCGATCTTCTAGAGCAGTACCCAAGGAGCCCCGCTCCGTGCCGCAGGTGCGGCACGAGCGGGGCTCCTGCCCGTTCCCGGGCCCGTTTCGGGCGGGCCCGGCGGGAGCGGTCCCGTTCCCGGTGCTCAGCAGTCCCGGATCACGGTGCCGTTGTTGTCCCGGGCCTCGTCGTTGCCCCAGCGGGAGAGGTAGTAGGCGGAGACGTAGGCGTTCCGGCCGTTCTTCCCGGCGTAGACGGTGTCGAGGTCGGTGCGGAGCCACCAGTGGTTGTAGCTGGTGCCGCTGCCGATCTGCCGGCCCCAGACCTTGCAGTAGACGTAGTTCGTGCCCGCGTTCAGGACGCCCTGGGCGTCGGTGCTGTTCGGGCCCGCGTAGCCGGTGGCGTTGGCGAAGGTGTCCACCCAGTACTTCGTGGGAGTGCCGCCGCCGCAGCCGTTGTCGCTGGTCAGGCTCTTGGAACCGTAGGAGCCGGGGTACGGGGCGAGCGAGGCGCCGTTGATCACGATGGACTGGCCGGTGCCGTTGTAGAGCTGCTCGTAGTGGATGTGGGCGCCGGAGCTGTTGCCGGTGGAGCCGGTGGTGCCGATCTGGCGGCCCTGGGAGACGGCCTCGCCATGGGCGACCGAGTAGGCCGAGAGGTGGAAGTAGTAGGTCTGCCAGCCGCCGCCGTGGTCGATCACGATGTAGTTCCCGGCGCCGGACGGCTGGGAGTAGCGGTAGGCGGTGCCGGAGGCGGAGGCCAGGACGGGGGTCCCGGCGGTGGCGCCGCCGTCCGAGCGGATGAAGTCGAGGGCCTGGCGGACCTCGGCGGAGTGGTGGCTGTAGGTCCATTTCTGGCCGCAGGGGAAGGGCGCCTTGAAGAGGGGGGCGGCGTGGGCGGTGCCGGCCGTGCCGAGGACCGTGAGCAGTCCGGCGAGGAGGGCGAGCAGGCCGCCGAGGGCGGGGATTCGTGCCGTACGCGGGTGTCGCATGCGGTTTCTTCCTCCGGGAAGGGGAAAAGGGGCGGTGGACGCGCGTTGAGCGGCACCAGGGTGCCGGACGGCGGGCCGCCGCAGTAGACCGCGTACGCCACACGCTTCCCGGCCCGGATACGTACGCTGGACACATGACCGAACGGAAACCGCCCGGTGTCAGCTTCGAGTCCTTCGTCGACCGGCAGATCCGGGAGGCGGCGGAGCGCGGCGACTTCCGGACGCTCCCCGGCTTCGGCCGGCCCCTTCCCGACGACACGGCCCCCTACGACGACCTGTGGTGGGTCAAGCAGAAGATGCACCGGGAAGGGGTGGCGGTACTGCCGCCCGCCCTCCGGCTCCGCAAGGACGTCGAGGACGCCGGGGCCGCGGTGGCGGCGGCCCGCTCGGAGAGCGAGGTCCGGCGGATCCTCGGCGACATCAACACCAGGATCGCGGAAGCCCTGCGCCGTCCCCCGGCGGGCCCGCCGCTGCGCCTGGCGCCGTTCGACGTCGAGGCGGAGCTGGCCCGCTGGCGGGAGGCGCGCGACGCCCGGGAGGCGTGATGAGGAGTGCCGGTCTGCTGCTGGACGGCTTCGGGCGGGTCCGTGAGGCCGTTCACGCGGCCGTGAAGGGGCTCGGCGAGGACGCGCTCGCCGCCCGGCTGGATCCGGAGGCCAATGCGATCGCCTGGCTGGTCTGGCACCTCACCCGGGTGCAGGACGACCACCTGGCGGACGCCTTCGGCACGGAGCAGCTGTGGCGTGCGGAGGGGTGGCGGGACCGCTTCGGGCTGCCCTTCCCGGCCGGGGCGACGGGGTACGGGCAGTCACCGGCGGACGCGGGCCTGGTACGGGCCCCGGCCGCGCTGCTGCTGGGCTACCACGACGCGGTGCAGGACCGGACGGCCGCACTGCTGGCCCCGGTCACGGACGCGGACCTGGACCGGGTGGTGGACACGGCCTGGGACCCCCCGGTGACGCTGGGCGTCCGCCTGGTCTCGGTGATCGCGGACGGCCTCCAGCACGCGGGCCAGGCGGCGTACGTACGGGGCGTGCTGGGCCGGACGGGCGGCTGAGGGGTCGCCCGCTCCCCGGGCCGCGCCCGGAACGTCCCGCCGGACCGGCCGGTGCGGGGCCTTTTTCCGTTGCCGGAACGGGGTCGTTCCTGGAATGCTCCGCTCCGGCCCGGCCGATGTCGTGAGGATTTTCTCCTCTCGTACAACCGATCGGTTCCGTCGGGTGTCCGATCCGGCGTGGCACTTTCTCGTGCCCGTGTTTCCTTTTCTGGGGGTTTCCTTGCAGCACCGCTCCACCGGTTCCCGTCTCGCCGTCGCCGTCACGGCCGTTCTCGCCGTGACCGCGCTCGGTGCCGGGTCCCTGGCCGCCGCTCCGGTGGCCTTCGCGGCGTCCGCCGCCGCGGCGCAGGACGGCGCCCTGCCCGCCGTGCCGACGGGCGCCCGGGTGCTGGCCACGGGTCCGTCGGGCCTTCTCACGCAGGACGACTGGCCGTCGGTCGCCATGGCCTGGACGCCGCTCGACGGCGGCGCGCCGGTTCCGGTGACGATTCCGGCGGGCGGCGGCTGGGCGTCGGCGGGCGGGGACGTCCTCGTCCTCGGCGACGCGCCCTCCGCCCGCGACATGCGCAAGGTCAGTCTGCGGAACATGGCGGTCCGGGACTCCGTCCCCGTGGACATCGACCTGACCTCCCTCGACGGGCGGTACGTGACCGTCCTCGGTCCGGACACCGTGCTGGCCGAGCTGCCGAAGCCCGACGGCTCCTCGGAGCTGGCCGTGGTGACGAAGACCGCCGCCGGTCTGACCACGAAGCCCGTGACCGGACTGCCCGCGGGCGCCCGGCGGTTCTACAGCGACGCGCCGATCGTGGACGGCCAGGTCTTCGTCGGCCACATGGCGAGCACCACCAAGCCGCTGGCCGGCGGCCGGTCCGTGATCGACATCGCCACCGCCTCCGTCGTGCTGACGTACGGCGCCTCCGAGGGCGGGATCGAGTACGGCCACCTGCTGTTCTCCCCGTCGTTCGTGGCCTGGTACGAGCGCGAGGGCACGACGATCACCCTCGTGGCGGTGGACCGCCGGGTCCCCGAGCGGGAGACGAAGGTCCTCGGCACCGAGAGCACCAACATGCTCGCCACCCTGGCGGGCGACTGGCTGGTCTACGGGCATTCGAAGGGCGTCCGCGCCTACTCGCTGTCCAGCGGCGACGGCCGGGTCATCACCGACGAGATCAACGGGACGACCGGTCTGGCGGCCCTGGAGGGCGGCGACTCGCTGGTCAGCGGGCGGCGCCCCGACGGCAGCATCGGCGTCTTCCGCCTGAGCACGGCGGAGACGTACCGCGAGCTGGTCGTCACCAAGGCGGCCGAGATGACGGAGGGCGCCCCGCTCGCCGTCACCCAGTCGCACGTCCCGGCCACGGTGGACCTGGACAAGTCCGGCGGCCGGGTGAAGCTGGGCTGGACGCTGTCGCGCCCGGACGCGGTGGTGGACGTGACGGTCACCCACACGGCGACCGGCAAGGCGTACCGGACGTCGATCAACCCGGTCACCGACGGCACGCTGTTCTCGTTCGAGTGGTCCGGCGAGGTCTTCCGGCCGAGCGGTCCGTACACCGACGACGCCCCGAACGGCGCGTACACGGTGGCGATGGTGGCGACGCAGGTCGACGGCGTCGGGGAGCCGGTGCGGCTGACGCTGCCGATGCAGGTCACCCGTACGCCCAACCCCCACGACTTCAACGACAACGGCTCGCCCGACCTGCTCGCCCGGGACTCCTCCGGCGTGCTGTGGCGCGAGGACCTGCGGGACCGGCCGCTGGACGGGGTGGTCAAGGCCGCCTCCAGGACCCGGATCGGGTCGGGCTGGAACTACCGGGTCATGGAGGCCGTCGGCAACATCGGCGGGGGCACGGCGGGCGATCTGCTCGCCCTCGACGGCTCCCACGTCCTGTGGCTGTACCTGGGCTACGGCGACGGGACCTTCACCAGCCGCATCCAGGTCGGCACGGGCTGGAACTACGACAAGCTCACCGGCGGCTCGGACGTGACCGGTGACGGCAAGGCCGACATCCTCGCCACCGACTCCGCGGGCGTGCTGTGGCTCTACAAGGGCACCGGCAGCTACAAGACGCCGTACGAGCCGCGCGTGAAGGCGGCCACCGGATGGAACACGTACAACCAGATCACCGCGCTCGGGAACATCGCGGGCGGCGCGGGCGGCGACGTCGTCGCCCGGGACGCCTCCGGCACGCTGTGGCTGCACCTGGGCAACGGGGACGGCACCTTCGCCAACCGCGCCAAGGTCGGCACCGGCTGGGGCGCCTTCTCCCAGCTCGTGAACGCGGGCGACGTCGACGACGACGGCCGCCCCGACCTGATCGCGTACGGCTCCGGCGGCACCTTCCTCTACCGGTCCACCGGCAGCTGGTCCGCCCCCTTCACGAAGGCGGCGACCTCGCTCTACGCGGGCGAGGGCACCACGTTCACGAACGTCTTCTGACGGGACCCGTCCCGCGCGGGGCTCCGTCGAGGACACCCCCGCGCGTCTGACCGGCCGCGCGCGCAAGGGCCTTCCCGGTACGCACCGGGGAGGCCCTTCGGCGTTCACGGAACCTTCAACCACAGCCCGGTAACAAGACGCTGACGGCGATTCAGTTGCCTGTGACACTCGGCTACCCTGTGGCCCATGCAGGGGGAATTGGAAAACGACTCTAGTTTGGCGGGCAGCGGTGCGATACCGCTCGAAGAGGACGACCCGCGCCGCATCGGGGCCTTCCGCCTGCTCGGCATCCTCGGCTCCGGCGGCATGGGCCGGGTCTACCTGGGGGCCGTGCCGGGGACGTACGCGGCGGTGAAGCGGGTGCTGCCCGTGCTCGCCGAGGACGCGGACTTCCTCAGCCACTTCGGGCACGAGCTGGACAACCTCGCGCGGCTGCCCGCCGGGGCCAGCACCCGGCTGCTGGCGAGCGACCGGCTGGCGAAGCCGCCGTGGTTCGCGACCGCCTTCATCCCCGGCGTCACCCTCAACGACGCGCTGCGGCTCCACGGCGGGCCGCTGCCCGCCGACGCCCTGTGGCGGCTGCTGCGCGAGGCGGCGGCCGGACTGCGGTCCGTGCACACCGCCGAGATGGTGCACCGCGACCTCAAGCCGTCCAACGTCATGCTGACCAAGGACGGGCTCTCCCTCATCGACTTCGGCGTCGCGCGGGCCGCCGACCAGAGCAGGCTGACCAAGACCGGCATGGTCATCGGCACGCCCGCCTACATGGCGCCCGAACAGGCCGTCGCCGACCGCGAACTGACCGGCGCCGCCGACGTCTTCGCCCTCGGCAGCCTCATCCTCTACGCGGCCAACGGCCGGCCGCCCTTCGGCGACGGCTCCGGACCCGACCTGCTCTACCGGGTCGTCCACGGGCAGCCCGACTTCGGCACCCTGGAGGAGACCGACCCCGACCTCGCCGGGCTCGTCCGCACCTGCCTCGCGAAGGACCCCGCCGACCGGCCCACCGCCACCGAACTCGTCGGGCACGCGGACGCGCGGGCCGCCGGGGTCGCCTGGCCGGAACCGGTCGCCGCGCGGATCGCGGAGCGCGCCGCCTTCGCCGCCGGGGCGCCGACCGCCGAGACCCTGGCCGCGCTGGAGGCCGCCGACCCCACCGAGGACGAGGCCACCGCGCCCCTGACCCCGCAGGTGCGGGTGCCGGTGCCGGGCGACCCGCTCGTCACCTCGCAGCCCGGGAAGCCCGAGAAGCAGCGGCGCAACCGGCTCCTCCTCATGGCCGTGCCCGTCGTCATCACCACGGGGACGACCCTGACGCTCGCCCTCGGGCCGTACGAGATCGGGCGCGCGGGCGCGCAGGGTCCGCCGTCCGGCGGGCCGAGCAGCGCGGCCCCGCAGCAGCCCGGCCCGGCCTCCCCCGGCGCCCCGACCACCACGGCCTCCGCCTCCCCGTCCGCCTCGGGCCCCTCCTCCGCCGCGCCGCCCGGCGGGCCCTCGTCGGCGGCCCCGCCGCCGCCCGGCGCCCCGGCCCAGCTCCCGCCGCCCCCGGCGGGCGGGTCCGGCGGCGGCTCCGGGGGCGGTTCCGGGGGCTCCGGCGGCGGGTCGAAGACGACGGCCGCGCCGCCCGCCCCCCAGCCGACCACCGCGCCGAGGACGACCGCCCCGCGCCCCGCCACCACCACGCCCAAGCCTCCGGCGACGACGGCGAAGTACTACTCCCTCCGGAACTCGGGCACCACCGACTGCCTCGCGGAGGTCGTCTTCAGCTACGGCGCCCAGGTCGCCGCCACCAAGTGCGGCGAGGCGAGCAACGCCATGGGCACGTACTCCTTCACCTGGAAATACGTGGGCAAGTCGGACGGCACCTTCCAGCTGATCAGCAAGAAGTCGGGGATGTGCCTCCACGCGCAGCCCAGCTCCTTCCTGATCACCGCCCCCTGCGACGGCTCGGCGAACCAGCTCTGGAAGACCTACCGCCCCTCCAGCCAGGGCTTCATGGTCAAGAACTTCGCCCTGGACGCCTGCCTGGTCCCCCAGTCCTTCCAGGCGTCGGTCCTCCGCTGCGAGACCGGCACCCCCCACTACTGGAAGTACGCCGGACCGGTCTAGGGCCTGTCCGGCCGGGCGGTGAAGACGGGGACCGCCACGCCGTCGTCGCCCGTGCGGAAGGAGACGGACAGCGGCATCCCGATCCGGAGGTCCGCCTCCGGGACGCCGACGACCTCGGTCATCACGCGCGGGCCCTCCGCCAGGTCCACGACGGCGGCCACGTAGGGGACGCGGTCGCCGAAGGGCGGGAGGTCGTTGCGGTGGACGACGGACCAGGTGTAGAGCACCGCCCGGCCGCTCGCCTCCGTCCAGCGGACGTCCTCGCTCCAGCAGTGCGGGCAGAACTCGCGCGGATAGTGGTGGGGGCGGTCGCAGGCGGCGCAGTGCCGGAGCAGGAGGCGGCCCTCGGCGGCGGCGTCCCAGTAGGGGCGGGTGAAGGCGTCGATGTCGGGGGTGGCGGTCACGGGGACTCCGCTCTCGGGGGGGGGGGGGGGGGGGGGGGGGGCGGGACCGGGGCCGTACGGGCGCTCCCCGGCACCGGAACCCGGAACTGACGGTACGTCAGTTCAGCGCACCCGGCGCCGCTCCGCAAGCCCCGCACGGCGTGACCGTTTCGCAACCGAAATCCCTCTTGACCGAGACCCACCGCGTGTACACGTCATTACGCTCAGCAGTCATGGTCACCACCCCCCAAGAGCCGGTCTACGTCATCGGCGCCGGCCCCGGCGGGCTCGCGGTCGCCGCCACCCTGCGCGCCCGCGGCGTCCGCGCCGTCGTCCTGGAGCGGTCCGACGCCGTCGGCGCCTCCTGGCGCGGCCACTACGACCGGCTGCGGCTGCACACCACCCGCCGCCTGTCCGCCCTGCCCGGCCTGCGCATCCCCCGCTCCTACGGCCGCTGGGTCGCCCGCGCCGACGTCGTCCGCTACCTGGAGACGTACACCGAGACGCACGAGCTGGACGTCGTGACCGGGGTGGAGGTGCACCGGATCGACCCCGGCGAGGACGGCGGCTGGGTCCTGCACGCGACCGGCGGGCGGCGGCTCACCGGCCGGGCCGTCGTCGTCGCCACCGGCTTCAACCACACCCCGCGCGTGCCGTCCTGGCCCGGCCGCGACACCTACGCCGGGGAGCTGGTCCACGCCCGCGAGTACCGCAACCCGGAGCGCTACGCGGGCAAGGACGTCCTCGTCGTCGGCATCGGCAACACCGGCGCCGAGATAGCCGCCGACCTCGCCGGGGGCGGCGCCGCCCGGGTCCGGATCGCGGTCCGCACCGTCCCGCACATCGTCCGCCGCACCACCGCGGGCTGGGCCTCGCAGCGCAACGGCATCCTCATGCGGCGGCTCCCCGCCCGCCTGGTCGACCTCCTCGGCACCGGCATGAACCGGCTCGCCGTCCCCGACCTCTCCGCCCACGGCCTGCCCCGCCCGGACACCGGCCTCGCCACCCGCGCGCGGGCCGGGGCCATCCCGGTCCAGGACGTGGGGCTGATCGACGCGGTGAAGGCCGGGACCGTCGAGGTCGTCGCCGCCGTCGAGTCCTTCGACGGGGACGAGGTCGTGCTCGCCGACGGCAGCCGAATCGCCCCCGACGCGGTCATCGCCGCCACCGGCTACCGGCGCGGCCTGGAACCCCTCCTCGGCCACCTCGACGCCCTCGACGAGCGGGGCCGCCCCGTGGCCTCCGGCGCCCGCAGCCCCCGCCACGCCCCCGGCCTCTACTTCATCGGCTTCTCCAACCCCATCAGCGGCATGCTCCGCGAAATGGCCCTCGACGCGGAACGCATCGCCCGCCGGATCGCACGCACGCGCTAGGCCCGGACCGCCGGCCGCACGGCCCCGTCCGGGGAGTCCCGGGCGGGGCCTTCGTGCTTCTTCCGTCCCGCCCCATTCCTGACTAGGCGTCAGTTCTGTAATCTGACAGTGCGTCAGGTCACTTGTCCTGGACGCCTCCAGCACGGAAGGGCGGAGCGCAACGATGCTTGGATCGACCCACGGCACCTTCACCACCGGTCTGCGCGCCCGCGTGGAAGCCTGCGGGGAGACACCCCGCGACGCCGTCCACGGGCACGCCGCCGCGCCCGGCGACCTGGACGTCAGCGGCCGGCCGCTGCACGCCGCCGTCCCCGACCTCGACCGCTTCTTCCGGCCCCGGACCGTCGCCGTCGTCGGCGCCTCCGACGCCGAGGGGCGGCCGAACACCGGCATCACCCGGCAACTGCTCGCCTGGGCCGGGCGGGTCGGCGCGGAGCTCGTACCCGTGCATCCGAAGCGCACCACGGTCTTCGGCCTGCCCTGCGTCCCCACCGTCGACGACCTCCCCGGGCCCGTCGACCTCGCCGTCCTCCTCGTCTCCGACCCGCTCCCCCTCGTCGAGGAGCTCGGCCGGGCCGGCATCCGCTTCGCCGTCGCCTTCGCCTCCGGCTTCGCCGAGACCGGCGCCGACGGGGCCGCCGCGCAGGAACGCCTCGCCGAGGCCGTCCGCCGCAGCGGCGTCCGCCTCCTCGGCCCCAACACCAACCTCAACGCCTTCGAGCACTTCCGCGACGACCTCGACGGCCCCGCCATCGCCCTCATCACCCAGTCCGGACACCAGGGCCGCCCCCTCTTCACCCTCCAGGAGCTCGGCGTCCGGCTCTCCCACTGGGCCCCCACCGGCAACGAGGCCGACCTGGAGACCGCCGACTTCCTCTCCTACTTCGCCTCCCTCCCCGAGGTAGGCGCCGTCGCCGCCTACGTCGAAGGGCTCAAGGACGGGCGGTCCTTCCTGCTCGCCGCCGACCGGGCCGCCCGCGAAGGCGTGCCCGTCGTCGCCGTCAAGGTCGGCCGCACCGAGACCGGCGCCCGCACCGCCGCCTCCCACACCGGCAAGCTCACCGGCGCCGACCGGGTCGTCGACGCGGCCATGCGGCAGTTCGGCGTCATCCGCGTCGACGGCCTCGACCAGCTCCAGGACACCGCCGCCCTCCTCGCCCGCGCCCGCAAACCCCTCGCCGACGGCGTCGTCGTCTACTCCATCTCCGGCGGTACGGGAGCCCACTTCGCCGACCTCGCCACGGCCGCCGGGCTCGACCTGCCCACCCTGCCGCAGGCCAAGCAGGACGAGCTGCACCAGTGGATCCCCGACTACCTCAACGTCGCCAACCCGGTCGACAACGGCGGCCACCCCGTCGGCGACTGGCGCGGCCGGAAGATCATCGACGCGATCCTCGCCGACCCCGCCGTCGGCGTCCTCGTCTGTCCCATCACCGGGCCCTTCCCGCCCATGAGCGACAAGCTCGCCCAGGACCTCGTGGACGCCGCCGAGGCCACCGACAAGCTGGTCTGCGTGGTCTGGGGCTCGCCCGTCGGCACCGAGGAGGCGTACCGCACCACCCTCCTCGGCTCCTCCCGCGTCGCCACCTTCCGCACCTTCGCCAACTGCGTCGGCGCCGTGAAGGCCTACCTCGACCACCACCGCTTCACCGCCGACTACCGCTCCCCCTTCGACGAGGCCCCCCGCACCCCCTCGCCGTCCCTCCGCAAGGCCCAGGCCCTCCTGCGGCCCGGCCGGCGGCTCAGCGAGCACGCCGCCAAGCAGCTGCTGCGCGCGTACGGCATCCGCGTCCCGCGCGAACAGCTCGTCACCAGCGCGGCGGCGGCCGTCCGCGCCGCCGGGCTCGTCGGCTACCCCGTCGTCATGAAGGCGTCCGGCACCCAGCTCGCCCACAAGACCGAACTCGGCCTGGTCAAGGTCGGTCTCACCTCCGCCAGCCAGGTCCGCGACGCCTACCGCGACCTCACCGACATCGCCCGCTACGAACAGATCGACCTCGACGGCATCCTCGTCTGCCAGATGGTCGGCAAGGGCGTCGAGATGGTCGTCGGCGTCACCCGGGACGAACTCTTCGGGCCCACCGTCACCGTCGGACTCGGCGGTGTCCTCGTCGAAGTCCTGAACGACACCGCCGTCCGCGTCCCGCCCTTCGGCGAGCGCGAGGCCCGCTCCATGCTGGACGAACTGCGCGGCCGGGCCCTCCTCGACGGCGTCCGGGGCGCCCCGCCCGCCGACGTCGACGCCCTCGTCGAAGTCGTCCTGCGGGTCCAGCGGATGGCCCTCGAACTCGACGGCGACCTCACCGAACTCGACATCAACCCGCTGATGGTGCTGCCGCGCGGCCAGGGCGCGGTGGCCCTCGACGCGCTCGCCGTCTGCCGATAGGAGCCCGCCGCCATGGCCCCCGCCCCCGCCGAGCCCGCCGAGTCCTCGGAGCCCGCCGCGTCCGCGCCCCCCGACGTGCTGCACGCGGTCGAGAACGGCGTCTCCTGGATCACCCTCAACCGGCCCGAGGCGATGAACGCCGTCACCTGGGACCAGCGCGAACGGATCATCGGCCTGCTCGCCGACGCCTCCGCCGACCCGGACGTCCGCGCCGTCGTCCTCACCGCCACCGGACGCGGCTTCTGCGCCGGGGCCGACCTGCGGGGCGGGCCCCGGGCGGACGGCGAGCGGGTCGCCGGGGACGTCGCCCGGATGATCCGGCGGGGCGCCCAGCGCTTCGTCACCGCCGTCCTCGACTGCGAGAAGCCCGTCCTCGCGGCCGTCAACGGCACGGCGGCCGGGATCGGCGCCCACCTCGCCCTCGCCTGCGACCTCGTCCTCGCCGCCGAGGACGCCCGCTTCATCGAGGTCTTCGCCCGCCGGGGCCTGGTCCCCGACGGCGGCGGCGCCTACCTGCTGCCCCGGCTGATCGGCCCCCAGCGCGCCAAGGAGCTGATGTTCTTCGGCGACGCCCTCCCGGCCGCCGAGGCCCACGCCATGGGCCTGGTCAACCGCGTGGTCCCGGCCGGCGAGCTGGCCGCGACCGCCCGGGAGTGGGCCGAGCGCCTCGCCCAGGGCCCCACCCGCGCCCTGGCCCTCACCAAGGCCCTGGTCAACGCCTCCCTCGACTCCGACCGGGCCACCGCCCTCGCCGCCGAGGCCACCGCCCAGGAGCTCAACATGACCACCCGGGACGCCCAGGAGGGCGTGGCGAGCTTCGTGGAGCGGCGGGAGGCGCGGTACGAGGGCCGGTGAGGGGTGCTGCGGGCCTTCCCATCTGACGCATCGTCAGTTTCAATGCTGGACATGATGGGACACGCGGGGATGGCGGCCAGCGCCGTCCGACACCTGAGAGCGGCCGGGGCGCCCACGGCCGTCGAACCCCTCCCCCGGCCCGCGCTGCGGGCCGTGCGGGAGGACGAGCGGGCGCCCCTCGACCCGGCGGAGTTCCGCCGGGTCCTCGGACACTTCGCGAGCGGCGTCACCCTGATCACCGCCACCGGCCCGGCGGGCCCCACCGGCTTCGCCTGCCAGTCCTTCGCCTCGCTCTCCCTCGACCCGCCGCTCGTCGCCTTCATGGTCGCCAGGACCTCCACCACCTGGCCCCGGATCGCCGCCGCCGGCACCTTCTGCGTCAACGTCCTCGGCGCCGGCCAGGCCCCCCTGTGCCGGTCCTTCGCGGTCAGCGGCGCCGACAAGTTCGCGGGCGTCGACTGGACCCCCGCCCCGGTCACCGGCGCCCCCCGCGTCACCGGCGCCCCCGCCTGGATCGACTGCACCGTCACCGCCGTCCACACCGGCGGCGACCACCTGATCGTGGTCGGCCGGGTGGAAGCCCTCGACGCGGCCGACGAGAGCGCCCCGCTCCTCTTCCACCGGGGAAGGTTCGGCGGCTTCACGCCGTGAGCGGGCGGCCCTCCGGGGTGCCGGGGCGGCGGATGACCAGGGACATCAGGGCCGCCGCCGCGCACAGGGCGCCGGCCGCGTACCAGACGACGTCGTACGAGCCGAAGACGTCGCGGGCCACGCCGCCCGCGAAGGCGACGGCGGCGGCGCCGACCTGGTGGGAGGCGAGGACCCAGCCGAAGACGATCGCCGAGTCGTCGCCGTAGTGCTCGCGACACAGGGCGATCGTCGGGGGGACCGTCGCCACCCAGTCCAGGCCGTAGAAGACGACGAAGAAGAGCATCGGCGGCTGCACCGAGGGCGCCAGCAGCATCGGCAGGAAGAGGAGCGAGACGCCGCGCAGCGCGTAGTAGACCGCGAGGAGGCGGCGGGGCGAGAAGCGGTCGGTGAGCCAGCCGGAGGCGATCGTGCCCGCGACGTCGAAGACGCCGATGACGGCGAGCAGTCCGGCGGCGGCCGTGACCGGCATGCCGTGGTCGTGGGCGGCGGGCACGAAGTGCGTCTTGATCAGGCCGTTCGTCGAGGCGCCGCAGATCGCGAAGGCGCCCGCGAGGAGCCAGAAGGGGCCGGTCCGCGCCGCCTTGAACAGGACGGTGACCGCGCGGCGGGCCGCGCCGGTGACCGGGGCGGGCTTGGGCGCGTACTCCCCGCCGTACGGGGCGAGGCCGACGTCCGCCGGGTGGTCGCGCAGCAGCAGCCACACGAAGGGGACGACGGCGAGCGCGGTGAGCGCGACGGTCACGGCGGCCGGGCGCCAGCCGTGGTCCTCGACCAGCCAGGACAGCAGCGGCAGGAAGACGAGCTGCCCGGAGGCGCCGGCCGCCGTGAGGATGCCGGTCACCAGGCCCCGGCGGGCGGCGAACCAGCGGTTGGTGACGGTCGCGGCGAAGGCCAGCGCCATCGAGCCGCTGCCCAGGCCGACGAGGATCCCCCAGAAGAGGACGAGCTGCCAGGCGGCCGTCATCCAGACCGTGAGCAGCGAGCCGAGCGCGATCACCGAGAGCGCGGCGGCGACGACCCGGCGGATGCCGAAGCGGTCCATGAGGGCGGCGGCGAAGGGGGCCGTGAGGCCGTACAGCGCGAGGTTCACCGAGACCGCGAAGCCGATCGTGCCGCGCGACCAGGCGAACTCCTCGTGCAGCGGCTCGATGAGCAGGCCCGGCAGGGAGGCGAAGCCGGCCGCGCCGATGACCGTCACGAAGGTGACGGCGGCGACCGACCAGGCGCGGTGGAAGCGGGGGGTGCGGGAGGGCTGGGGGGTGGAGGGGCGGGCCTCCGTCGTCTGGGCCATGTCATGAGCATCGCCCGGGACCCGTACCCCCGCCATTGGCCCGGCTGCCATCTTTCCAACGGATCGGGCCACCCTCCCCTTCCCCCGTGCGGCTAGGAGATCCGGGGCAGGTTCCTGATCGGGCGGACCGACAGGAGGGCCGTGACCACCAGGACCGCGATCGAGGCGCCCGCGAGGAGGACCGCCTCCGGGCCGACGACGCCCGCGACCGGGCCGGAGAGCGCGCGGCCGACGCCCATCATGAGCAGGGAGCCGGCGACGTCGTAGGCGTGCATCCGGTTCAGGGCCTCCTGCGGGACGTGCGTCTGCACCGCCGTGGACCACATCACCAGCCAGTACGCGAAGGCCGTGCCCGCCACGAACTGGCCCGCCGCCAGGGCCGGGACGGGCGCGTCGAGGCCGAGCAGGACGAGGTTCACCGGCAGGCCGAGGAGCGCGACCGCGCCGGAGGCCAGCGGGCGGCGGGGCCGGATCCGCAGGGCGAGCAGGCCGCCGAGCGCGCTGCCCGCGCCGTTGACCGCCATCAGCACGCCGTAGACGGCCGACCCGTGCGCGCCGGTCACCAGGCTCGCGGTGAGCGGCACCATCGGCCCGGCCACCGTCAGGCCGTACACCGTCCAGATGGAGATGACCCCCCACAGCCAGCTCCGGGAGCGGAACTCGCGCCAGCCGAGGGCGAGCTCGGCGGCGAAGGAGCCGCGCCTGCGGTCGTCGGCGGGGGCCGGGGGCAGCCGCATGAGGAGGAAGCAGACGGCGCTGACGGCGAAGGTGGAGGCGTTGGCGGCGAAGGCGGCGCCCGCGTTCCACAGCGCCACGAGGAGGCCCGCCAGCGCCGGGCCCGCCATCGTCATGAGGGCCTCGGCGACCCGCAGGACCGCGTTGGCGCGCTGCACGTCGGGCGCGATGCGCGGGATCGTGGAGGCGACGCCCGGCTGGAAGAGGGCCGCGCCGACGCCCGCGACGACGGAGAGCCCGTACACGGCCCACAGCGGCGGGCTGCCGACCGCGAAGGAGACGGCGAGGAGCCCGGCGCCGGGCAGCCGCAGCAGATCGGCGGTGATCATCATGCGGCGGGCGGTGAAGCGGTCCGCGAGGACGCCGCCGAAGAGGACGAAGACGGCGAAGGCGGCGGTCCACAGGCCGAGCGCGTAGCCGACGGTGGAGCCGGGGCGGCCCGCGCCGAGGAGGCCGGCGGCGAAGGCGACCGGCACCATCCCCTCGCCGAGGACGGCGGCGGCGCGGGCGGTGAAGAAGAGGCGGAAGTTGCGGTTCCAGAGCGCGGGCGGGACGACGGGGGCGGGAATCCGCGCGCCGGCCTCAGACTTGTAGGTGTTGTCCGTCACGGAGAGCCAGTGGTACCACCGAGTGGTCTGGACCACCACTCCTTTTTCCGGAGACCGGGCCCCCGGGCCCGCTCCGCCCGCCCTTTCCACGCCACGACGGGAGGAACCCCGTGCCGCACCCCGCCCCGGGCCCCGGCCCCGCACCGCACCGCGTCGTCGTCCTCGCCCTGCCCGGCATCCTCCCCTTCGAGCTGGGCATCCCGCACCGGATCTTCGGCCGCGCCCGGGACCCCGAGGGACGGCCGCTCTACACGATCACCACCTGCGCCGTGACCGCAGGGCCGGTGCGGACCGACGCGGACTTCGCCATCCACGTCGAGCACGGCCCGGAGGCGCTCGCCGCCGCCGACACGGTCGTCGTCCCCGCCTCGTACGAACTGGGGCCGGTCTACGAGGAGGGCAGGCTCCCCGCCGACCTGGCCGCCGCCCTCGCCCGCATCCGGCCCGGCACCCGGCTCGTCGCCATCTGCACCGGCGGGTACGTGCTCGCCGCCGCCGGCCACCTCGACGGGCGCCCGGCCACCACCCACTGGGCCTCGGCCGAACACTTCCAGCGCCTCTTCCCGTCGGTGCGGGTCGACGCGGACGTCCTCTTCGTCGACGACGGCGACGTCCTCACCTCGGCGGGCGTCGCCGCCGGGCTCGACCTGTGCCTGCACCTGGTGCGCCGCGACCACGGCGCGGCCGTCGCCAACGACGTCGCCCGCCGCACGATCGTCCCGCCGCACCGGGACGGCGGCCAGGCCCAGTACATCGCCCGCCCGGTCCCGGACGGCACCGCGCACACCACCACCGGCGCCCGCGCCTGGGCCCTGGCCCACCTCGACGAGCCGCTGCAACTGCGCGACCTCGCCGAGCGGGAGGCGATGAGCGTGCGGACCTTCACCCGCCGCTTCCGCGACGAGGTCGGCGTCAGCCCCGGCCAGTGGCTCACCCGGCAGCGCATCGAGCGGGCCCGGCACCTGCTCGAAACCACCGACCTGCCGGTGGACCGGATCGCCCGGGACGCCGGCTTCGGCACCGCCCAGTCGCTGCGGGTCCAGCTGACCGCCGCGATCGGGGTCACCCCCAGCGCCTACCGCCGGACCTTCCGCCTCCCCCAGGCGGACGGCTGAGGGGGCGGGCGGTCACCGGCCGGGCGAACGGCCCCCGGGCGGGTACGTCCCGGGAACGCGTCCCGGGACGTGTCCGGGACCCGTGAGACGGCCGGGACGGGCCGGGCGGCGCCTACGGTCGGTCCGGGCCCGGCATCCGGCCGGCCCGTCCCGAAGGGGGAACACCCATGCGCAAGCGCCTGCTGACCGGTCTCGCCACCGCCGGACTCGTCCTGTCGGGCGGCCTCCTGGCCGCGCCCGCCGCGAACGCGGCGATCATCCCGGACAAGTGCGGGTACACCGCCGCGGAGCCCGAGCTGGCCTACGGCGACCGGGGCACGGCGGTGACGCAGCTCCAGTGCGAGCTGAACAACTCCCTCTCCCCGAACACCTACGGCTCGCTGACGAAGGACGGCGACTGGGGCCCGGCCACCGAGCGGGCCGTCCGGAACTTCCAGGCGTGCGTCGGCATCACGCAGGACGGCATCGTGGGCCCGCAGACCTGGTCCCGGCTGAACGCCGCGGCGAGCGACTCCACGAACTGGCGCTGCCGCTGACCGCACGGCCGCCCGTGGCTAGAAGACCAGCACCCCCCGGGCGACCTTGCCCGCCTCGGCGTCCTCGCGGGCCCGGTCGAACTCCTCCACCGGGTACGAGGCGGTGACCAGTTCGTCGAGGAGGAGGGCTCCGGAGCGGTACAGCTCGGCGTAGAGCGGGATGTCCTTCTGGGGGCGGGAGGAGCCGTACCGGCAGCCCAGGACCGACTTGTCGAGGAACATCGCGGCGGGCGGGAAGCTCGCCTCCGCCTTCGGCGCCGTCATCCCCAGCAGCACGGCCTGCCCGTGCCGGTCGAGGAGGTCGATGGCGGTGCGGACCAGACCGGTGTGGCCGACGCACTCGAAGACGTGGTCGGCGCCGGTCGGCAGCACCTCGCGGACGCCGTCGGCGGAGGGCAGGAAGTGGGTGGCGCCGAAGCGGCGGGCCACCTCCTCCTTCGCCGGATTGGTGTCCACGGCGACGATCGTGAGCGCGCCCGCGATCCGGGCGCCCTGGAGGACGTTCAGCCCGATGCCGCCGGTGCCGATGACGACGACGGTGTCGCCCCGGGCCACCCGGGCCCGGTTCAGGACGGCGCCGACGCCGGTGAGGACGCCGCAGCCGAGGAGCGCGGCGGAGGCGAACGGCACGTCCTCGGGGATCTTCACCGCCTGCACCGCCTTCACGACGGTCCGCTCGGCGAAGGACGAGTTGGAGGCGAACTGGTAGAGGTCCCGGCCGCCGCGCGAGAAGGGCTTCCCGGGCATCCCGATCGCCTTGCGGCACATGGTGGGGCGGCCGGTGTCGCAGTCGGGGCAGGCCCCGCAGTTGGCGAGCGTGGAGAGCGCCACGTGGTCGCCGGGGACGACGTGCCGCACCCCCTCCCCGACCGCCTCCACGACCCCGGCGCCCTCGTGTCCGAGGACGACGGGCGGCGGGAAGGGGATCGTCCCGTCGATGACGGACAGGTCGCTGTGGCAGAGCCCGGCGGCCCGGATGCCGACCAGCACCTCCCCGGGCCCCGGCGGCCGCACCTCCAGGTCCGTGACGACCTCGACCCGCTTCCCGTCGAACACCACACCCCGCACGACAGCCCCTCCCTCGTCTCCTGTTACCGGTACCGGTCGTCCGTCCCGCTCACTGGTTCGGGCGCGCGCCCTCCGCCGCCGCGCGGGCCATCTCCTCCAGCCGGGCCAGCATCGGCATCGGATCGGTGCCGACCGTCCCGGGCAGGAAGTCCGCGATGCGCTCCGGCGTCCACCCGCCGCCCTCCGCGTATCCGGCCCGCAGTTCGCGGGGCTGCGCCCAGACGGCGATCTTGGGGCCGGCGATCGTGTAGACCTGGCCGGTGATCCGCTCCTCGCGGGCCCGCTCGGAGAGCAGGTAGACGACGAGCGCGGCGACGTCCTCCGGCTCCCCGATCTCCTTCAGCTCCATCGGCACGTTGGCGGACATCCGGGTCCGGGCGACGGGCGCGACCGCGTTGGCGGTGACGCCGTACTTGTGGAGGCCGAGGGCGGCGCTGCGGACCAGCGAGATGATCCCGCCCTTGGCCGCCGCGTAGTTGGCCTGGGCCACCGACCCCTGGTGGTTGCCGCTGGTGAAGCCGACGAGCGTGCCGGAGCCCTGCTTGCGCATGACGGCGGAGGCGGCCCGGAAGACGGTGAAGGTGCCCTTGAGGTGGGTGGCGACGACGGGGTCCCACTCCTCCTCGGACATGTTGAACAGCATCCGCTCGCGCAGGATGCCGGCCACGCAGACGACGCCGTCGATCCGGCCGTACGCGCTCAGCGCCGTGTCGACGACCCGCTGCCCGCCGGCCATCGTGGAGATGTCGTCGGCGACGGCGACGGCGGTGCCGCCCGCGGCCTCGATCTCCTTCACGACCCCGGCGGCGATCTCGGAGGTCGGTTCGCCGCCCTCGACGGAGACCCCGTAGTCGTTGACGACGACCTTGGCGCCCTCCGCCGCGCAGGCGAGGGCGACGGCGCGGCCGATACCGCGTCCCGCCCCGGTCACGGCGACGACCTTGCCCGCCAAGAAGTTCCCCATCTCCGGCCCCTTCCCGCAGTTTCTGACGGTCCGTTAGATTCTATGGGTCGCCAGATGCCGGAAAACAAGACCCCGGAGGCCCCGATGTCCCTCCCCGCCGCTTTCCACGAGATCGCCGCGCGCGTCAACAACTGGGGCCGCTGGGGCCGGGAGGACGAGATCGGGACCCTGAACCTGATCACCGACGAGGTGGTGCGGGAGGCCGCCGCCACCGTCCGCCGCGGCCTGCGCGTGCCGCTCGCGGTGGAGCTGAAGCAGGA
This sequence comes from Streptomyces termitum, assembly GCF_014650175.1. Classification (GTDB taxonomy): domain Bacteria; phylum Actinomycetota; class Actinomycetes; order Streptomycetales; family Streptomycetaceae; genus Streptomyces; species Streptomyces termitum. The sequence continues at coordinate 304,445 of NZ_BMUL01000001.1, read as the reverse complement.
CGGGGTGCAGACCGGGATGATCCCCGGCCGGGTCAACCCGCTGCACGTGATGGTGCAGGTCAACCAGGAGCTCTTCGGCCCCGGCACGGTCGCCACCAGCGACGACGCGGTGACCCTCGGCCTCCAGGCCGGCACCCACTGGGACGCCCTCACGCACGCCTCGCACTCGGGCCGGATCTACAACGGCCGCCCCGCCGACACCGTCACCGCGCACGGCCGGGCGGCCTTCAGCGGCATCCACACCGCCCGGCACCTGGTCAGCCGGGGGGTGCTCCTGGACGTGGCGGCGGCGAAGGGGGTGGACCGGCTGCCGGGCGACCACGCGGTGACCCCGGAGGACCTGGACGAGGCGGCGGAGTTCGGGCGGGTCACGGTCCGGGCGGGCGATGTCGTCCTCGTACGGACGGGGCAGATCCGGGCGTACCTGGCGGGCGACCGGCACGGGTACGCCTTCCCGTCGCCGGGGCTCTCGGTCCGCACGCCGGAGTGGTTCCACGCGCGGGACGTGGCGGCCGTCGCCAACGACACGCTGACCTTCGAGATCTTCCCGCCGGAGATCGAGGACCTGTGGCTGCCGGTGCACGCGCTGGACCTGGTGGAGATGGGGATGCTCCAGGGCCAGAACTGGAACCTGGAAGAACTGTCCACAGCCTGTGCACAAGAAGGCCGGTACGCCTTCCTGCTCTCCGCGATGCCGGAGCCCTTCGTCGGCGGCACCGGCACGCCGGTCGCCCCGGTCGCCCTGCTCTGACCGCCCGAGGGCGCGCACGGGGGCCGCGCGAAGGCACGCACGGGGGCCGCACGGGGGCCGCGCGAGGGCACGTGCGGGGGCCGCGGGGGCGCGCACGAAGGCGCGTGCGAGGGCGGGCCGGAGGACGAGGGGCGCGCGGAAAGGCGGCGGGCGGCGGCGCGCCCGCGCGCGCCCCGAGCACGGCACGTACGGCCGCCGCCCGGCCACGACCCGCACCTGCCGAGGGCGCACGGCCCTCGGCTCCCCTCGCCACGAATCGCTCACCCCAGGGTGGGCAAAACGGAACGAACCGTCAACAGTGCACCCGGCCGGGTGAGCCGAAGCCCTCCCCGGCGACGGGGTCGGCCGGCGACCGGTCCACCTCGCACCAGATGCTCTTGCCGACGCCCTCGCGCTGCCAGCCCCACCGGTCGGCGAGACCGTCCACGAGTTCGAGCCCGCGCCCGTTGGTGTCCTCGCCGGCGGCATGGCGGGGCCGGGGCGGCCGATCGCTCGCGTCGGCGACCTCCACCCGCACCCCTCCCTCCGCCGCGAAGAGCATCCGCAGCACGGCCGGGCAGCCGGTGTGCACCACCGCGTTGGTGACCAGCTCGGAGATGAGCAGCACCAGCGTCTCCGCGAGCGGCTCGTCCTCCCCTATGCCCGAGCCGGCGAGCCGTTTCCTGGCCCACCTCCGCGCACGGCCCACCTCCGCCGGGTCCGGCCCGACCTCCAACTGAACCTGAAGCACCTGCACCGTTCACACCATCCGAACCGGCGAACACACCTTCACGGAACGTGATTACCTTGCGAGACAGCATGGTTGACGTACAGTCACCGCAACAAGCGCTTCGGGCATATTCCAGCGCGAAGGAGTACGCATGGTCCATACTGTGCGACGCACTCGGCGGGGAGGTCGAACGCGGGGCGCGATCCCGGGCCCGCGAGCACGCGCGTCCCCCGGAGAGTACCGGAGCGGAACGTCCCTTCCGGCCCGTGACGGCCCCCCGCAGGACACAACCCGATATCGGCTCGCACCCCGAATCGAACACGCTCCGTCACCAGTTCGCCCGCTGTTCACCCGGTCCGGTGGGAGCGCGCTCACGGTCCGTGGACACGCTCCGGAAGAGACCGGGGAGCCGGTCCGGACCGGGCCGGACCCGGGACCCGTACGGCCCCGGATCCCGTACGGGCCTAGAGCGCGTCGGCCACCCGTTCCGCCGCGCGCGCCCCCGGCAGCAGCAGCGCGGCCCGCACCCAGGCCCGCTTCAGGTGGAGGTGCACGTCCGCCTCCCAGGTGAAGCCCATGCCGCCGTGGACCTGGAGGCAGTCCCGGGCGTTCGCCACCGCCGCCTCGTCGGCGAGCAGCTTCGCCCCCGCGATCTCCACCGGCTCCGCGGTGACCGCCGCCCCGTGCACGGCGGCCCGCGCCAGCTCGGTCCGCACCAGCATCCCGGCACACAGGTGCTTGACCGCCTGGAAACCGCCGATGACCTGCCCGAACTGCTCCCGCTGCCCGGCGTACGCGACGGCCGCGTCGGTGCACCAGGCGGCGGACCCGACCTGCTCGGCGGCGGTCAGCAGCACCGCCTCCCAGCGGAGTCCGGCCGGCCCGCCGGGCACCCGGTGCAGGGGCGTCAGCGGATCGACCGACCGCACCGGCACCGCGCCGGCGGCGGGGCCGAGGACCACGTCCGCGTCGTCCGCCCACGGCAGCAGCCCCTCCGGCGAGACCTCCGTGACGACGGCGGTCCCCTCCGCCGCCCCCGGCACGCGCCCCGCCGCCAGGTGGGTGGCGACCAGCGGGCCGGGCAGCAGCGCCCGCCCCGCCTCCTCGAAGAGCAGCACCGCCTCCGGCAGTCCGAGCCCGACGCCGCCCGCCGCCTCCGGCAGCCGCAGCGCGAAGAGGCCCGCCTCGCCCAGCTCCTTCCACAGCGCCCGGTCGAGCCGGGCCGGGCCGTCGGCGGCGGCCCGCAGCGCCTCGCGGCCGAACCGCCCGGCGAGCAGTTCCCGCATCCCCCGCGCCAGATCCCGCTGGTCCTCGCTCGGTCGGAAGTCCACGGTCCCGCTCACCGCCCCTTCGGCAGGCCGAGGATGCGCTCGGCGACGATGTTGCGCTGGATCTGGCTGGTGCCCGCGGCGATCGTGTACGAGAGGGACGAGAGCCGGTCGAGGGTCCACTCCCGGCCGAGGTCGAGCGCGTCGGGCCCGAGGACCTCGGCGGCGGCGTCGTACAGCTCCTGGCGGGCGTGCGAGTAGTGCAGCTTGAAGACGGAGCCGCCGGTGCCGGGCACGCCGCCGGCCCCGGCCTCGCTGACGTTGCGCTGGGTGAGCCGCCACAGGGCCAGGAACTCGGCGGAGAGGCGGCCGAGGCGGCGGCGCAGGGCCGGGTCGTCCCAGGTGCCGTTGGCCCGTGCCGTACGGGCGAGTTCGCCGAGGAGGCGGCGGCAGGCGACGACCTCGCCGACGAAGGCGGTGCCGCGCTCGAAGGAGAGGGTCACCATGGTGACGCGCCAGCCGTCGTCCTCCTCGCCGACCCGGTTCGCGACCGGCACCCGCACCTCGTCGAGGAAGAGTTCGGCGAACTCGGCGGAGCCGGCGAGGGTGCGCAGCGGGCGGACCGTCACGCCCGGCGCGTCCATGGGCAGCGCGAGCCAGGTGATGCCCCGGTGCCGGGGCCCCTCGGTGCCGGTGCGCACCAGGAGTTCGCACCAGTCGGCGACCTCGGCGTGCGAGGTCCAGATCTTCTGCCCGGTGACGACGTACGCGTCCCCGTCCCGGACCGCCCGGGTCCGCAGGGAGGCCAGGTCGGAGCCGGCGCCGGGCTCGCTGAAGCCCTGGCACCACACCTCGTCGCCGCGCAGCACCGGCTCCAGCCAGCGCTCCCGCTGCTCGGGCGTGCCCTCGGCGGCGATGGTCGGCCCGGCGTGCAGGAGACCGACGAAGTTGGCGCCGACGTAGGGGGCGCCGGCCCGCTCGGTCTCCTCCAGGAAGACCAGCCGCCGGGCGGGCGAGGCGTCCCAGTGGACGTGCCCGTACCCCGCGTCGTAGAGCCGCCGCTGCCAGCCGCAGTCGTACGCCCGCCGGGCCGGCCAGTCGAGCGGGTCGGGGCGCGGCGGCAGTCCGGGCAGCACGGCGGCCAGCCACGCCCGCAGCCCCGCGCGGAACTCCTCGTCCTCCTCGGTGTGGGTGAGGTCCATCAGACGCGCCCCCGGGAGCGGGCGCCCTCGGCGGCGCGGGCGGGCCGGGGTGCGGAGGGAGAGCGGGCGGGCCGGATCGCGCGGGCGGGCTCTTCCGCGCCGGTGGCGCGGGGCGGTTCGGTCATGACCCCTCCTGATATCTGATGGATCGTCAGATCCCGGTGCCGCCAGGCTAGCCCCGCACCCCTGGACCGACAAGGACCGGCCCTCTACGCTCTCCGCACGATCTGACGGTCCGTCAGCGAAGAGGAGTCCGGGCATGACCGAAACCCCGCAGGACCTGGGCGCGTCCCGCACGCTCTGGGAGCTCGTCGAACGCCGCGCCGCCCTCACCCCCGACCGGCCCGTCCTCCTCCAGGACGACCGCGTCCTCACCTTCGGACAGTTCAGGGACCGCGCCGAACGGTGCGCGGCCGGGCTGTACGCGCGCGGCGTGCGGTCCGGGACCGTCGTCGCCTGGCAGCTCCCCACCCGCCTGGAGACCGCCGTCCTCTCCGCCGCGCTCACCCGCCTCGGCGCCGTCCAGTCCCCCGTCATCCCCTTCCACCGGGACAAGGAGGTCGGCTTCGCGCTGCGCGCCTGCGCCGCCGAGCACTTCGTCGTGCCCGGCACCTGGCGCGGCTTCGACCACACCGCCATGGCCCGGCGGCTCGGCGCGCGCGGCGTCCTGGAGGCGTACGACACCCTCCCCGACGGCGACCCCGGCACCCTGCCGCCGCCCCCCGCGCCCGGCACCGGCACCGACGTCCGCTGGATCTACTGGACCTCCGGCACCACCTCCGACCCCAAGGGCGTCCTGCACACCGACCGCTCCCTGATCGCCGGCGGCTCCTGCCTGGCCCACGCGCTGCGCCCCCGCCCCGACGACGTCGGCTCCATCGCCTTCCCGTACGCGCACATCGGCGGCCCCGACTACCTCGTCATGCTGCTGCTGTACGGCTTCCCCGCCCTCATGTCCGAGCAGTTCGCGCTGCCCGGCGCGCTCGACGCCTACCGCGCCCACGGCGTCACCATCGCCGGCGGCTCCACCGCCTTCTACGCGATGTTCCTCGCCGAGCAGCGGGCCCGCCCCGGCACGCCCGTCCTGCCCTCCCTCCGGCTCCTCGCCGGCGGCGGCGCCCCCAAACCGCCCGAGCTGTACCACGCCGTCCGCGAGGAGCTCGGCTGCCAGCTCACCCACGGCTACGGCATGACCGAAGTCCCCATGATCACCATGGGGGACCCCGACGACACCCCCGAGAACCTCGCCACCACCGAGGGCCGGCCGCCCGCCGCCATGGAGATCAGGATCGACGCCGACGGCGGGATACGGCTGCGCGGCGAAGCCGTCTGCCGCGGCTACCTCGACCCGGAGCAGACCGCCGCCGCCTTCGACCGGGACGGCTTCCTGATCACCGGCGACCTCGGCCGCCTCACCCCGACCGGGCACCTCGTGCTCACCGGCCGGGCCAAGGACGTCATCATCCGCAAGGGCGAGAACATCTCGGCCAAGGAGATCGAGGACCTCCTGCACGAGCACCCGGCGGTCGGCGACGTCGCCGTCGTCGGCCTCCCCGACCCCGAGCGCGGCGAGCTGGTCTGCGCCGTCGTCGAACAGCCCGCGGACGCCCCGCCGCTCACCCTCGCCGACGTCACCGGCTTCCTGCGCGCGGCCGGGCTCTCCGTCCACAAACTGCCGGAGCGACTGGAGGTCGTGGCGGCCCTGCCGCGCAACGACACCCTGCGCAAGGTCCTCAAGTACAAGCTCAGGGAGCGGTTCGGGACCCCGGCCGCCGCGGACTGACCACCACCGGAGGCGGGGCCGGGGACGGCGCGCGCGGGGGTACGGGGGCGGGCGAGGGCACGGGGACGGGCGCGCCCGCCTCCAGGGCCGCCGGGACGTCCTCGTACACGTCGAAGAGGCGGACCACGCCCAGCGCCGAGAAGACCCGGGTCACGTGGCCCCGGCCGTCCCCCGTGCCCCGGCCCGGCTCCGGCGGGAGGACCAGGCGCAGCCGCCCGCCGCAGGAGCGCAGCAGCCGGCGGGCGGCCACCAGCACCCCGACCCCGGTCGAGTCGCAGAAGAGGACGTCCGAGAGGTCGACGACCAGATCGTGCCGGCCCGCCGCGACGGCGTCGTGCACCCGCCTGCGTATCCGCGGCGAGGTCACCAGGTCCAGCTCGCCGCTCAGGCGCAGCACCGTCCACGCGCCGTGGTCGTCCTCATGGGCCTCGATCGTCGTCACGGACGGGCGCCTGCCCAGGGGGACACCGGCGAAACCCCCCGTAAGGGCGGATGACGCTTTCCTTACCACCCGCACCCGCGTCAAGGGCGCACTTGCGGCAAACGGGCGTGCGCCGCGGGCCCACCGCATTACTTTGGAGTTCGGAACAGGAAAGTCTGGTCCCCCGGACAGAGACGGGCCGGTCCCCGCACGGGGTCGGGCCCGACGGGCAGCAGGGCGCGTACGGAAGCGGAAGGGTGGTGAAGCTCGGATGGCGCACCTCACACCACCGCGCTGGGACCGCAGGATGCAGCAGCGGCTCGCCCGCGGCGAGGCCGCCGCGCTCGGCGAGCTGTACGACCGGTTCGCCTCCCTCGTGCACAGCCTCGCCCACCGCGTCCTCGACGACGACCGGGCCGCCGACCAGATCACCCGCGAGGTCTTCGGCTACATATGGGAGAACCCCGACGCCTACGACCCCCGGCAGGGCAGCATGCGGTCCTGGGTCGCCCGGCTGACCCAGCGGGAGGCCGTGCAGAGGCTCCGACAGACCGAGACCACCGCCTACGCCGAGACCGGCGTCGGCTCCGCCGAGGAGCTGGAGGCCAAGGTGCACCGCGCCGGCGTCGCCGCCCGCGCCGACTACATCGCCACCTCCATGCCCGCCCCGCTCCGCAAGGCGCTCGAACTCGCCTACTTCCAGCGGCGGGACTACCGCCAGACCGCCGCCGACCTCTCCATCACCCACGAGGAGGCCCGGCGCAGGCTCCGGCTCGGACTCCAGCTCCTCGCCACCGCCGAGACCCGGCCGCTCGACGGACCGCCGGGCGGCCACGGACGGATCCTGTGACGGGGGCGAACGGCGAGGACGACGGCCCCGCACGCGCCCCGCGCCCACCGGAAGCCCCCGGAGCGGAGGTGCCCCTCAGCCACACCGTGCTCAAGTCCCTCCTCGGGGCCTGGGCACTCTCGGCGTGTTCGGCCGCCGAGACCGAGGCCGTCGAGGACCACCTCACCGGCTGCGCGCCCTGCGCCGAGGAAGCCCTCCGGCTGCGGAACGCGGTCAGCCTCCTCCACGAGGACCGCGACCTGGACCTCGACCCCATGCTGCGCTTCCGCGTCCTGGACAACTGCCTCAAGCGGCGCCCCGCCCGCATCCCCGTCCCCGCCTGGGCCGCGCCCTACGACGCCGAGACCGCCCGCCTCGACGCGCTGCTGCGCGACATCGGCGAATCCGAGTGGCACGCGCCCGTACGGCTCAAGTGGTACGAGGACGACGCCCTGGTGCGGCGCAAGTCCACCGTCGCCGGAGTCATCGGCCACCTCCTCGCCGTCGACGGCCTGGTCTCCGGCGCGCTCGGCCTCGCCGACCCGCTCGGGCCCGACGTGCCCGAACTGACGCCGACCGAGCGGACCGAATCCTTCTGGAAGGCGCTCGACCGGCCGCCCAACCGGACCCTGCGGGCGCCCTGGCGGGACCAGAGCCACGCCCTCGTCCAGACCGTCTCCGTCGCCGGGCCCGGCGCGGCCGACCTCACCGTCACCTACGGCGAATTCGCCCTCCCCCTCCAGGACGCCCTGCTGGAGCGGGCCTTCGAGTGCTGGGTCCACGCGGAGGACATCGCGAACGCGGTCGCCTACCCGTACGACCCGCCCAGCGGCCCGCACCTGCGCGGCATGATCGACCTCGCCGCGCGGCTGCTGCCCGGCGCCCTCGCCCACCGCCGCCGGTCCGGACGCGCGGCCCCGCCCCGCCGGCTCGTCGCCGCGGGCTCGCCCGGCCGCTCCCTCCACCTGGAGGTCGAGGGCGTGGGCGGCGGCCACTGGTACATCGCGCTGGACTCCCCCGCGGCCCTCGGCTCCCCCGACCACACGGTGGCGCAGGTCGCCATGGACGGGGTCGAGTTCTGCCGGCTCGTGGCGGGCCACATCTCCCCGCAGGAAGCGGCGGCGGGCCAGGACGGCGACCGGGAGGCCATCCACGACGTCCTCACCACGGCCGCCTCCCTGAGCCGCCTCTAGGACGCTCCTCCCGGCCCGGCCCAGACCCGGTCGGACCCGACCGGACTCGACCGGACTCGACCGGACTCGACCGGCCCGGGTCAGGCGAAGATGACGGTGCGGCGGCCGTTGGGGAGGATGCGGCGTTCCGCGTGCCACTTGACCGCCCGCGCCAGCGCCTGGCACTCCACGTCCCGCCCGACCGCGACGAGCTGGTCCGGCGTGACCTCGTGCCCGACCCGTTCGACCTCCTGCTCGATGATCGGCCCCTCGTCGAGGTCGGCCGTGACGTAGTGCGCCGTCGCCCCGATGAGCTTCACCCCGCGCGCGTGCGCCTGGTGGTAGGGCTTGGCACCCTTGAAGCTGGGGAGGAAGGAGTGGTGGATGTTGATGATCCGCCCGGAGAGCCGCTTGCAGAGGTCGTCGGAGAGGACCTGCATGTAGCGCGCGAGGACGACGAGTTCGACGTTCTCCTCCTCGACCAGCGCGAGCAGCTCCGCCTCGGCCGCCTGCTTGGTGTCCTTCGTCACGGGGATGTGCCGGAAGGGGATGTCGTAGGAGGCGACGAGCTCGGCGAAGTCGGTGTGGTTGGAGACGACGGCGACGATCTCGACGGGCAGCGCGCCGATGCCGGACCGGAACAGCAGGTCGTTGAGGCAGTGACCGAACTTGGAGACCATCAGGACGACGCGCATCCGCTCGTCGGCCCGGTTGATCTGCCAGTCCATGGCGAAGGAGTCGCCGACGGCGGTGAAGCTGGCCCGCAGCTTCTCGACGTTCACCGGCGCTTCGGCGGAGAAGTGGACCCGCATGAAGAAGAGTCCGGTGTCGTGGTCGCCGTACTGCTGGCTGTCCTCGATGTTGCATCCGGTGATGAAGAGGTAGCTCGACACGGCGTGCACGATGCCCTTTTTGTCCGGGCACGAAAGGGTGAGGACATACTGGTCGGTCATGGCGACAGCGTGCCACACGGAAACCCCCGTGCCGCAGTCTCCGTCCACCCATCGGGACGCCGCACGCCCCGCCGCGCGTCCCCGCCGGTACGCCCCCGAACCGCTACGCGCGCGTGAGGACGCGCAGGAGCTCCAGCGAGCGCGGCGGCACGTCCGGGTCGTCCCCGTCGGCGGTGGCGAGCCGGACGTGGGCGTCGCGGGCCGCCTGGACGGCCTCGGGCCAGCCGGGGTGCTCCAGGTAGGCGGAGACGGGCGCGTCGGGCCCGGCCTGGTGCAGGATGCGCAGCACCCGCAGGACGGCGAGGTCGACGGCCTGCGCCTCGCCGGAGTCGCGGAAGATCGCCCCGACGTACCTCTCGGCGGACCAGTTGTCGAGCCAGGTGTCCTCGACGAGCCGGTAGACGGCGTCGGTGACGTCCCCGTACCCCTCCTGGCCGGCGAGCCAGACGGACCGGTGGAACCCGGGATCGGAGAGCATGTGCAGCGCTGAGCGCACGTTGGCGCGCCAGCGCCACCACGGCATGTCGTTGAGCGGCATGCCGCCCATGGTGGAGGAGCGACGGCCGCGACGGGAAGAGTTGGCCGAACCGGGTGCGGGACTGGACATCGTCCGATCGTACGGTTCGCCTCCGACAAGCGGAGTCACCCCCTCCCCTTATGGGGACCGACCCCCGCAATTCACCTCTGCGTCACCCTCCGTCGAACAACACACACTCCCGCGTTACCCGGAACGCGGAATGGTGCGTGGACATGACCGGTAGGCGACTGTCCTCATTCCTCGCGTCCGTCACCGCCGCGGCGGCCGGCGCGTCGCTCCTCACCGGGTGCGGCGCGCTCCCCGGCGTCTCCGGAGGCTCCAGGGAGCCCGTCACGGTGATGACCTGGGCCCCCGACCAGACGCGCGCGACCAACATGCCCGGCATGCCCGCCATGGCCCAGGCGTACGCCCGCTGGGTGAACTCCGAGGGCGGCATCGACGGCCACCAGCTCCGCGTCCTCACCTGCAACGAGGAGAACAGCCCGACGGGCGCCGCCGCCTGCGCCCGCCGCGCGGTGCGCGAGAACGTGGTGGCCGTGGTGGGCTCGTACAGCCAGAACGGCCGCGCCTTCATGGCCCCCCTGGAGGCGGCCGGCATCCCGTACATCGGCGGCTACGGCATCACCGAGGACGAGTTCACCAGCCCGGTCTCGTACCCCGTCAACGGCGGTGTCGCCTCGCTCGTCGCGGGGCACGGCATGCAGTTGGCCGAATCCTGCCGCCAGGTCTCCCTGGTCCGGCCCGACACCGTCGCCGGCGACCGGCTGCCCAAGCTCCTCGACGCCGGGCTGCGCAAGGCCCGCCGGCACCAGGCCGTGGACATCCCGGCCGTCGAGGACGCCACCGAGTACACCTCGCAGGCCACCCGCGCGCGGGAGCGGGCGGGCACGGACGACGGCTGCGTCGCGGCCGTCCTCGGCGAGCGCACCCAGACCTTCTTCGACTCCTTCCGGCGGCTCCCGGAGGGCTCCGGGAAGGAGGAGGCGGCGCAGGTGCGGATCTCCTCCGTGCTCGGCAGCGTCGGCCAGCCGCTCATCGACCGCACCGGCGGCGCCCGCAGCCCCTTCGAGGGCGCCTACGTCACCGGCTGGTACCCGGCGGCGGGCGACCCGAGCTGGGAGCCGATGCGGAAGGTCATCCAGGCGCACGCCTTCGCCGACAACCGGGTGGACCCGGCCGACGCGGGCGTGCAGACGACCTGGATCGCGTACACCGTCCTCAAGAAGGTGATCGAGTCGCTGAACACGGACAAGGTCACCGGCTCGCGGATCAGCGGCGCCCTCGACCGGGGCGCCCAGGTGGACACCGGCGGCCTCACCCCGACGCTGCGGTGGATGTACGGGGACCTGCTCGGCGCCCCGGGCTTCCCCCGGATCGTCAACCACGCGGTGACCTTCCAGGTGGTCCGCCAGGGCCGCCTGGTGGCCCAGAAGCCGGGCTTCGTGGACGTCGGCCCGACCGTCACCGGCGCCGCCGTCTGACCCCCGCCCCTTCGGAAGGAGGCGGAGGACCGGGCGGCGCCGGACAGCCCTAGAGCTGGGTGGCGGCGCGGCGGGTCAGGCCGTACTTGTCGGCGGTCGGGTTCCACAGCCCGGCCGCCGCCTTCTTCTCCCGGGTCGCCTCGCCGCTCTTCTCGTCGGCGGCCTTGAGGCGGTTGGTGTTGCGGGCCTTGCCGTCCTTGCAGCCGTTCTTGGCCTTCATCTGGTCGGCCCAGCCCGCGTAGTGGTCGTCGGCGGCGGCGGACGCCTGCCACGCGCGCGTGAGCGCGGCCGTCAGCGCGGCGCTGTCGGGCAGCTTGTCGACGCTGAGCGTCTGGAGCTTGGTGACCAGGCCCCGGCGCTGCTCTGCGGCGCCCCGCAGGTCGGCGGCGGCCTGGTCGAGGTCCTTGCACTGCTTGATCGCCTCGACCGAGCGGATGACCGCGTCCCGGCTGTCGTTGCTGGTCGCGAGGAGCTTGTCCAGGTCCTTCGCCTGCGGCTCGGCCGGGTCGTCGGCCTTCTCCGCCGGGGCGGAACCGGTCTTCTCGGCGCCGGGCGTCGGCGAACCGGCGGCCACCTTGTCACCGCCCGCCGTGGTGTCCTTCTTGTCGTCGTCGCCGCCGCTGAGCAGGGCGCCCGCGCCGAGGCCGACGACCGCGCAGCCCGCGACCACGACCGCGATCAGCGCGACCGGCGACTTCCGGCGCGGCTCGGGCTCGTCGTAGTACTCCTCCTGGTAGCCGTACTGCGGCGGCGGCTGGTGCGGAGGGTGCTGCTGGTGCTGCGGATTCTGCTGGTACGGGGCCGGGGCGGGCTGCTGGTAGGCCGGGGGCGCGGGGCGCGCGGGCGCCGAGTCCCGGAAGAGGTTGTCGAACTCGGCGGGCGGCTGCGGCTGCGGCGGCCCGCCGTGCAGGGGCCCGCCGCCCATCGGGCCGCCGCCCGCCGGACCGCCCATCGGGCCGCCGCCCGCGGGTCCGCCCGGCACCGGGGCGATGTACTGGGTGGCGTCCGAGGCCCCGGCCGGGGCGGGCGGCTGCGCCAGCGGACCCGTACCGAGGAACTGCGTCTGCCCGCCGTCCCCGGCGCCGTTCAGCGGCGGCACGGGCGCGAGGTGCTGGGTGGCCTGCATGTCGCCGTGCGGGGCGACCGGCGGCGGATAGCCGTACCCGGCGGGCGGGCCCTGCGGCGGCCCGGCCGGCGGCATCCCGCCGGGCACCGGCGCCAGGTACTGGGTCGCCTGCATGTCGCCGTGGGCGGCGACCGGCGGCGGATAGCCGTAGCCGGCGGGCGGGCCGGCTGGGGGCTGCTGGGGCAGCGGGGCGATGTACTGGGTGGCCTGGAGATCACCGGCCGGCGCCTCGGGCGGCAGCGGCTGCGCCGGGGGCAGCGGCTGCCCGCCCGGCTGGGGCTGGGCGCCACCGGGGCCCCAGGCACCGCCCCACGCCTGCGCGCCCCCCTGCTCCGGACCCTGTCCGTTCTGCGTCACCGGGACTCCTACTGATGGACCGACCTACGGAATCGTCGGCTCACGCTACCGAATGCCCCTACGAGTCCGCACACACGTGTGAGGCCGGTAACACCCTTCGTCCCGGAACGCCCTCCGGAAAAGATCCCGACCGCCCCGCCGCCGGCCGCTCAGGCGGCCACCACCTCCAGCCGGGCCTCGAACTCCCGCACCACCGGCTCGCCCGCGTAGGGCTCCAGGCGCTCCCTCAGGTCCTCCAGGTACTCCGCCCCGCGCGAGGTCCGCAGCGTGCCCAGGAGTTCCAGCGCGCGCGTGCCCGTGCGGCACGCCTCCTCGATCTCCCGCTGCTGCACCCGCGCCACCGCGAGCAGCGCCAGGCCGATCGCCCGCCGCCGCACCCGGCTCTCCGGATGCCCGGACAGCGACTCCTCCGCCGCGTGGACCGCCGCCTCCGCCCAGCCCAGGTCCCGGTAGCAGTGGGCGAGTTCGTCCGCGAGGTACGCCCCGTCGAAGTGGGTGATCCACGGCGGGTCGTCGCCCGTGTCCGGATCGGCCGCCTCCAGCGCGCGTACGGCACGGCCCGCGGCGGCCTCGAAGGCGCGGGTGTCCCCGAGCAGCGCGTGCCCGCGGGCCTCCGCCGCCAGGAACATCGCCTCGGCCCGCGGCGTCACCCGCCCCCGGGTGCCCTCCTGGGCGGCCCGCGCCAACTGGGCGATCTCGCGCGGGTTCCCGAGCTGCGCGGCCAGGTGGCTCATGGACGCCGCCAGGACGTACCCGCCGTAGCCCCGGTCCCCGGCCGCCTGCGAGAGCCGCAGCGCCTGGATGTAGTACCGCTGGGCGAGCCCCGGTTGGCCGGTGTCCACCGCCATGTAGCCGGCCAGCTCGGTCAGCCGGGCGGCGGCGGCGAACAACTCCCGCCCCACCGACTCCCGGTAGGAGCCCGACAGCATCCCGGACACCACGCTGTCGAGGTAGTGGACCACCACCGGGCGGACGTGGCCGCCGCCGAACCGCCGGTCCAGCTCGACGAGGGCGGCCGTGGTCTCCCGGACCGCCGCCACGTCCGAAGGACCCACCCGGGCCCCGGTGGAGCGCGCCACCTGCGCGTCGGTGCCGGTGATCAGCCAGTCGCGGCTGGGCTCCACGAGCGCGGAGGCGGCCACCGCGGAGCCGTTCAGGAACTCCCGGCGGCCCACGTCGCCCCGGTACAGCTCACACACCTGCTCGATCGCGCCGAGCACGGTCGGCGCGAACTGGAGCCCGACGCCCGCCGCGAGGTTCCGGCCGTTGGCCATCCCCACCTCGTCGATGGTGACGGTGCGGCCGAGTTTGCGGCCGAGCGCCTCGGCGATGATGCCGGGCGCGCGCCCGCGCGGCTGCTGCCCGCGCAGCCACCGCGCCACCGAGGTCTTGTCGTACCGCAGGTCGAGGCCGCGTTCCGCGCCGACCATGTTGACCCTGCGGGCGAGGCCCGCGTTGGAGCACGCGGCCTCCTGAATGAGCGCCTGGAGCCGTTCGTTGGGCTGTCGCGGCACGAGTGGCCTGGCTGCCATGTGTGGAACCCCCAGACGGAGCATGTACGGACACGGTCTCAACACTGCCCGGCTAATATCCGGTCAATGCCGATGTGAACACGCGAAACCGGACACGCTGGTTCCCCCTCGGCGCGCCCTTTTCCCGCCCTTTCCGTACCCCTTTCCACGCCCCGGTCCTCCGCGCGCCCCCGCGCGTGCACCCATGCGCCCCGCATGCAGGATCGATGCCTCACCCCCGGCGCCGCCGCGCCCGTAACCCCAGGTGACGGGGGCAGTTGTCATGACCGTGGATGAGAGCATCGGAGTCACGACGAAAACCGCCCAGATCCCCGGCCAGCGCGGCGAGCAACTGCTCGACGGCGCCGTGCGGTACGCGGACGAGCGGCACTGGGACGTGTTCCCGGGAACGTGGCTGGAAGCCGTCGAGGGCCGGGAGCTCTGCTCCTGCGGCACGGCGGACTGCCCGCTGCCGGGGGCCCACGCCGTGAAGCCGGACTGGGCGACGCTGGCGACCGGGAGCGGGGTCGGGGCCCGGCGCATGTGGACCAAGCACCCGAAGGCGTCGATCCTCCTCCCCACCGGCCGCACCTTCGACGCCGTCGAGGTCTCCGAGTCGGCCGGCTTCCTGGCGCTCGCCCGGCTGGAGCGGATGGGACTGAGCCCGGGCCCGGTGACCTGCACCCCCGACCGCCGGATGTTCTTCTTCGTGCTCCCCGGCGCCGCCGCCAAGGTGCCCGACCTGATCCGCAAGCTGGGCTGGGTGCCCTCCTCCCTCGACCTCACCACGCGCGGGGAGGGCCATTACGTGGCGGCCCCGCCCACCCGGGTGGGCGGCCGGGGCGCGGTCCAGTGGGCCCGCCGCCCCACCCCCGCCAACCGCTGGCTGCCCGACGCGGAGGAGCTGATCAGCGCCCTCGCGTACGCGTGCGGACGCGAAGCCGCCGACGCCCGCACCAAGGGGGCGTGAGAGGGCCTCGGTCACGCCGTGAGCCGGGGGTCCGCCGGACGGCGATCACGCCGTGACCTGGGGTTCCGCCGGGCGGCGGCCTAGGCCGTGTCCGGAAACTCCCGCCTGGCCCGCGACGCCCGGCACGCACTCTCGCCGCACCGGCCGAAATCCCCAGTACATCCAGTACGGGGGATCACGGCCGGCACGCCGAGAGCACGCACCGGACGCCGCAGGCCGCGCCCTCCGGGCGCACGACGGGAGTTTCCGGACACGACCTAGGGTTGGCCCCATGGAGGCGCCTTCGCGCGCCGTACGGGGACGATCGGAAGGCTGACGGACCATGCCCGACCAGGCATCTGACGGAGTGTTCGAGACGGCGGGCGCCGCACCGGGATCACCGGGCGCGGCGCCCGCCGTGCACGTGGAGGGGGTGTGGAAGCGGTTCGGGCAGCAGATCGCGGTCAGCGGGATCGACCTGACCCTGCCCGCCGGCCGGTTCATCGGCCTCGTCGGCCCGAACGGCGCGGGCAAGACCACCACCCTCTCGATGATCACCGGCCTGCTCCGGCCCGACGCGGGCCGGATCCAGGTCGCCGGGCACGACGTGTGGCGGGACCCCGAGTCGGTCGCCCAGGTCAAGGCCCGGATCGGCATCCTGCCCGAGGGGCTGCGGATGTTCGAGCGGCTGTCGGGCCGGGAGCTCCTGGCGTACAGCGGCCGGCTGCGCGGGCTGCCGGGCGCCGAGGTCGACAAGCGGGCCACCCAGCTCCTCGACGTCCTCGACCTGGCCGGTTCGCAGAACAAGCTGGTCGTGGACTACTCGACCGGCATGCGGAAGAAGATCGGCCTGGCGGCGGCGCTGCTGCACAACCCCGAGGTCCTCTTCCTCGACGAGCCCTTCGAGGGCGTCGACCCGGTCTCCGCGCAGACCATCCGGGGCGTCCTGGAGCGGTACACCGGCTCCGGCGCGACCGTCGTCTTCTCCAGCCACGTCATGGAGCTGGTGGAGTCGCTGTGCGACTGGGTCGCGGTGATGGCGGGCGGCCACATCCGCGCGCAGGGCCCGCTGGCCGAGGTGAAGGGCTCGGCGGCCACCCTCCAGGAGGCGTTCCTGGAGCTGGTGGGCGCGGGCAGCCGGGACGCGGCGGGCGATTCGCTGGACTGGCTGGGCGGCGGCCGGGGCGGCGAGCGGGACGGGCGGCGGTGAGCTCCGTGACCGACTCGGCCCCGGTCCCGGCGTCCGCCGCGGGCCCCTCCCTGACCTCCGTCTTCGTCCGGCTCAAGCTGTCGCTGATACGCAACGGGCTGCGGCAGTCGGGCGGCCGGACCTTCGCGTTCGTCGCCTCCCTGGTGATCGTGCTGTTCCTCGCCGCCCTGGTGGTGCTCGGTTTCCTGCTGCTGCGCGGGCACGAGGCAGCCGGTGCGGTGGCGGTCCTGACCGTCGCCCTGTTCGGCGCGGGCTGGGCGGTGATGCCGCTGTTCCTGCCGGGCGGCGACGAGACGCTCGACCCGTCGCGGCTGGTGATGCTGCCGCTGCGCCCGCAGCCGCTGGTACGGGCGCTGCTGGTGGCCTCCCTGGTCGGCATCGGGCCGCTGTTCACGCTCTGCCTGGCGGTCGGCGCCGTGGCGGCCGTCGCGTACGGCCCGGTGGCCACGGTGATCGGCGTGCTCGCCGTGCCGCTGGTCCTGCTGGTGTGCGTGGCGCTGTCGCGGGCCGTCGCGGCGGCCAACGTACGGCTGCTGACCTCCCGCAAGGGCCGGGACCTGGCGCTCCTGAGCGGCCTGGTGATCGCGCTCGGCGTCCAGGCGGTCAACTTCGGCGCGCAGGCCCTGGGCCGGTCCAAGGACCTGTCGGTGCTGGACACGGTGGCGTCGGTGGTGGGCTGGCTGCCGCCCGCCTCGGCGGTCGCGGCGGTGCGCGACGCGGCCGACGGGAACCCGGGCCTCGCGGTGGCCCGGCTGGTGCCCTCGGTGGCGGCCCTGGTGCTGCTGCTGTGGTGGTGGCGGCGGAGCCTGGTGCGGCTGATGGTCGAGCCGGACGGGTCGACGATCGGCGCGGCGCCGGACGCGGGCCGGGACCCCTCCAAGGGGCGCGGACCGCTGGCGCGGCTGCTGCCCGGAGGCCGTACCGGAGCGGTGATGGAACGTTGCTTCCGCTACATCTGGCGCGACCCGAAGACGAAGGCGGCGTGGGTCTCCTCGCTGGCGGTCGGCGCGCTCGTGCCGATCTTCAACGCCTTCCAGGAGGCGGGCTCGGTCTACTGGGCGTGCTTCGCCTCGGGCATGCTCGGCGTGCAGATGTTCAACCAGTTCGGGCAGGACTCGTCGGCGTTCTGGATGGTGGCGCAGACGATCTCCTCCCCGGCGGACGCCTACGCGGAACTGCGCGACCGCGCGTACGCGCTGGTGGTGATCACCGTGCCGTTCACCGTGGTCGTGGCGGTCGCCACCGGTCTGATCACGGGCGGCTGGTCGCAGCTCCCGCAGGTGTTCGGCCTGGCGTTCGCGCTGCTCGGCGCGATGCTGGCGCTGGGCGTGGTGGCGTCGGTGCGGTTCCCGTACGGGATCCCGCAGGACTCGCGGCGGAACGTGGCGCCGGGGCAGGGCGGCATGGCGGTCGGCGCGATCTTCGCCGGCATGTTCGGCGGCCCGGTGCTGTGCGCCCCGCTGCTCGTGCTGCTGTTCTGGCTGCGCGGCTCCGCGCACGAGGGCCTGCTGTGGCTGCTGCTGCCGCTGGGGGTGGCGTACGGCGTGACGCTGACCTGGGCGGCGCTGAAGGTCATGTCCCGCGGCATGGCGAAGCGGCTGCCGGAGATCCTGGCGGCGGTCAGCAAGGGCTGACGGGAGGACCGGCGGCCGACTCCTCGCGGGCGGTCGGCCGCCGGTCGCCGGTCGCCGGAAAACGCGTGGACGGGGTGCGGGGCGGGCTTGTACGGTGCGAGGAGACCGTGGCCCCGTACCAGGAGGTGAGACCCATGAACGCTGTAGCGATGTGGGTGCTCCCCCTTTCCGTCACGGCCGGCGACTGACACGGGTGTCGCCGGGAGCCCCCGAACACGAGGACTCCCGAAAGGCGTCAGCCATGAACTCTTCGCATTCCCCCCGGTCCCACCAGACTTCCCGGCCCCCTCGGACCCACCCGTCCCTCGCCTTCACCGCCGACGCGCCCTCGCACGGCATGCGCGAGCGCGACTTCACCGTGGACGGCGTCCCCGGTGTCCTCTGGTCGCCGGTCTCCGGCACCGGCCGCGCGCCCCTGGTCCTGCTGGGCCACGGCGGCGGCGCCCACAAGAAGCACCCCGCGATGATCGGCCGGGCCCGGCAGCTCGTGACCGGTCACGGCTTCCACGTCGCCGTCCTCGACGCGCCCGGCCACGGCGACCGGCCCCGGTCGGCCGAGGACGAGCGCGACATCGCCGCCCTGCGCGCGGCGCAGGCGGCGGGCGAACCGGAGGGGCCCGTCGTGGTCCCGTACAACGCCCGGCTGGCGGAGCGGGCCGTGCCCGAGTGGCGGGCCGCCCTGGACGCCCTCCAGGAGCTCCCCGAGATCGGCGCCGAGGGCCCGGTGGGCTACGCGGGCGTCGCCATGGGCAGCGCGATCGGCGTGCCGCTGGTGGCGGCCGAGCCCCGGATCACGGCGGCCGTCTTCGGCCTGATGTGGCCCGACGCCCTCTTCGAGGCGGCGCGGCGGATCACCGTGCCGGTGGAGTACGCCCTCCAGTGGGACGACACCCGGATCCCGCGGGAAGGGGGCCTCGCGCTGTTCGAGGCGTTCGGGTCGGCGGAGAAGAGCCTGCACGCGAACGCGGGCCTCCACGTCGACTTCCCCCGGTTCGTCGAGTCCGAGAGCGCGGCCCGTTTCCTCGCCCGGCACCTGACCCGGACGGCCGCCGCACCGGCCTGATCCGGACGGCGGCCGCACCGTCCCGGGCCCCGCTCCCCGCTCAGGGCCGGAAGGTGTGGACCACGCCGATGGTGCCGACGATGTGCGCGTTGAACTCGTCGAGCTCCTCGGCGGGCACCCACAGCTCCAGGATGGTGCGGCCGCCGGCCTGCCGGACGGGGTAGCGGGCGAGGAAGGCGGAGTCGACCTCGAAGCGGGTGACGTGGCCGACTCCGCTGTGCTTCACGTTCCAGTCGCGGGCGATGCGGATCGCGTAGTCCTCGTTCATGACCGGGTAGAAGATCGGCTGGTCGGGCAGGCGGGGCGGCCAGGCCCGCCAGCCGAGGTCGCGGACGAGGGCGAGCTCCTCGGGGCCGGTGGGGCGCCAGAGGGTCGTCGTCGGACGCGGCGGGAGGCCGGAAGCGGGACCGATGCTGCTCATGGCCGAAAACGTAGCCGGGCGGCCCCGACGGCGGCCAGGAGTTTTCCACAGGCCGCCGTCCACAGGGGTCGCGGAGCACGGCGGGTCGGTGGGAACGTCGGGGCAGCGACCCGCGCGGACGGGGCCGGGTCAGTGGGGGGTGTCCGGGGCGCCCGGAGCGGCGAGTTCCCGGTCGGCTTCCGCGAGGCGGGGGTGGCTCTGTTCGCCGAGGCCGCGGCGGGCCGCCTCCAGCATGGTGCGGGCCTCCGTCTCGCGGCCGAGGCGGCGCAGCGCGATGGCCAGGTCGAGCCGGACGGGTTCGCTCCAGGCGTCCATGCCGGAGGACTCGAAGCTCTCCAGGGCGCGGCGCAGCAGCGGTTCGGCCTCCGCCCAGCGGCCCAGCACGCCGAGGTCCAGGCCGAGTTCGTGCAGGACGTAGGACCGGAAGAGGCTCAGGATGCCCGTCGTCCGGCCGGGGATGCCGGCCAGGCAGAGTTCCTTGGTGCGCCGGTGGACGGTCAGGGCCTCCTCGGCCCGGCCCAGGACGCGCAGTTGCCGGCCCAGGGTGTTGAGGGTGGACAGCTCCGCGAGGCGGGCCTGCTGGGCGGGGTTCTCCCGGTGGCAGGCCGCGGCGTTCTCCAGCCAGGCCACCGCCTCCCCGGCGCGGCCGAGGCGGGCCATGGCCCCCGCCCCGTAGCCGTACGCCCAGCCCACCTGGAGGAGGTCGCCCGTCTCGCGCGCCACGGCCAGCGCCTCGCGGGCGGTGCTGAGCCCCCGGGTGGGGTCGTGCACGCACAGGTTGTACGACCAGGCCAGGTAGTTGAGGTGCGTGGCCTCCTCGCGCCGGTCGCCCAGGGCGCGGGCGGCCGCCACCGAGTGGCGGAACACCTCCGTCCACTGCTCCCAGTGCTGGACCTGGTCGGAGAACCAGTGCATGGCCTCCGCCGTGTCCAGGACCTCCCGGTGGTGTCCGGCCGCCTGGGCCCGGCGCAGGGCGTCCAGCCACTGGGCCCGCTCGGTCTCCAGCCAGTCGCGGGCCTCCTCGGGGCCGCGCGGTCGGGTCGCCGGTTCGGGGTCGCCCGCGGGCGGGCGTTCGGCGTCGAAGTGGAGGGCGGCGGCGGTGGCGCGGGCCAGCATCCAGTGCGCCGCCTCCTCCTGGCGGCGGGCCAGCTCGACCGGGTCGTCCTCGTCGAGGCGCTCGGCGGCGAACAGGCGCAGCAGGTCGTGGAAGCGGTAGCGCTCGACGGCCGGGTCGGGCAGCAGCAGCCCCCGGTCGGCCAGCTCCTCCGCGTACCGCTCCGCCCGGCCGAGCGGCATGCCCGCCAGGAGCGCCGCGGTGCGCGGGGAGAAGTCGGGTCCGGCGGCCAGGGCGGCGCGCCGCAGCAGCAGCCGCGCCGGCGGGTCGAGCTGCCGGTAGGAGAGCGCGAAGGCGGCCCGCACCCGCAGGTCGCCGGCCTCCAGGGCGTCGAGGCGGCGGCTCTCGTCGGCGAGCCGGGCCGCGAGCCGGGCGAGGCGTTCGCGCGGCCGGGCGGCCAGTTTCTGGGCGGCGATCCGGACGGCCAGCGGGAGCTGTCCGCAGAGTTCCGTCAGGTCGCGCGCCGCCTGGGCCTCCGCCGCGACCCGTTCCGGGCCGATGACCCGGGCCAGCAGGGCCACGGACTCCTCGCGGCGCAGCACCCCGAGGGCGAGGCGGTGGGCGCCTTCGAGGCCGGTGAGGGCGCTGCGGCTGGTGACCAGGGTCAGCGAGCGGCCCTCGGCCGGCAGCAGCGGCCTGACCTGCGCCTCGTCGGCGGCGTCGTCGAGGAGGAGGAGCATCCGGCGCCGTCCGGTCAGGGTGCGGAACAGGTCGGCCCGGCCCTCGGTGTCCGGCGGCAGCGCGTTCCCCGCGATCCCGCAGGCGCGCAGCAGCGAGCCGAGGACCTCGCGCGGTTCGGCCGGTTCCGCCCGGGTGCCGCGCAGGTCGACGGAGAACCGGCCGTCGGGGTAGTGGTCCGCGAGTTCGTGCGCCGCCCGGACCGTGAAGGCCGTCTTGCCCAGTCCCGGCTGGCCCGTGACGAGGATCATGGGCGCGGGTCCCTCGGCGGCCGCCGCCCGCAGCCGGGCCAGGTCCTCCTCGCGGGCGGTGAAGTCGCCGACGTCGCGCGGCAGCCGCAGTCCGCCGGGGGCGGCGGGGGCGGGCTTCGGGCGGGGCCGGCCCGCGGCCGCCGTCCGTTCCAGTTCCGCGGCCTCCTCTCCGGTGGGCGCGAGGACCTCCGTCAGCGCGGTGACCGTTCGCCGCTGCGGGCCCCGGGTGCGGCCCCGCTCCATGTCGGCCAGGGCCCGCACGCTGACCCCCGCCCGGTGGGCCAGCTCCTCCTGGCTGAGTCCGGCGCGCCGGCGCAGGGCGCACAGCAGGGACGCGAACTCCCCGTGACCGTCGTCGTCGGTGCTCATCGTGTGCGTCCCCGTGAAGAAGTGCGGTCGGCCGGGCGTCCGGCCCGTGGTCGGGCCGGGCGTCCGCCCGGTCGCCCGGCCGGGCGTCCGGCAGAAGTACACCGCAGCCTACTTCCGCCGGTGGAACTTCCTGGTGACGGTCGCGTGGAGGGTGATGGACTGGCCGGACGCTCCGGCCGGCGGCCGGGGCCGATCCGTCGTACCTCACCCCCGGGGGTTCCACCATGCGCACGCGTTCCCGCCGGCGCGCGTTCCTCGCCGTCACCACCGCCGCCCTGGCCCTGGGCCTCACCGCCTGCGGCGGTGGCGGGACGACCGCCGGCGGTCCGGCGGACCGCTCCACCGGCCCCGCCGCCGACACCCCGGCGACGCCCGGGGGTACGGCCCCGGAGGCGGAGGCCCCGGAGAGCGCCGGGGCGACGGAGGCCGCCGCGTCGGGGACCTCGCGGACGTCCGGGAAGCGGAAGCCCGCCGGGCCGCGCGGCGGCGTGAACGACACGGAGGCGTACGCGTACGCCCACCCGTGCGCGATGACCCAGTTGTCGCTGGAGGTCCGTCCGAGCGGGACCCTGCGGATCATCGAGGTCACCAACACCACCGCCGACGCCTGCCTCCTCGACCCGCTGCCCGCCGTCGACCTCGGCGACCAGGACAACTCCGGCCAGGACCGCAACATCCACCCGCTGGTCCCCGGCGGCGTCGGCGGCCCCGGCCACGTGCTGCGCGCGGGCACCACGGCGTACGCCGTCCTCGACATCAACCCGGCCCGGCGGACCGGCGGCACCGAGGAGGACGTGAACGAGATGAACGTCCTGCTCAGCCCCTCCCAGATGCCCAACGCCGACACCCGGGTCTTCCGCCTCGGCCCGGCCGCCGGTGTCTTCGCCCCCCGGCTGGGCCTCTACCGCGCCACCGTCGCCGACGCGACGGCCTCGGCCCGGCAGGCGGACACCCCCGCCCCGCGCTAGCACCCTTCTCTTTCCCGGCCCCGTTCGCCCGTACGACGAGCGGGGCCGTTCCGTCGGCCGCGAGGCCCCGTCCCCGAAGGAGCACCACCCCATGTTCAAGCGAGATCGCCGCCCCGGGCGGCTGGTCCGCGCGGCCGTCGGCGCACTGGCCCTCACCCTGGCGGCGCTCACGCTGCCCGGTGCGACGGGCAGCGCCGACGCGGCGGAAGGGCCGCCGAACCGCCTCGGCCCGGTCGCGATACAGAACACCGGCAACGGCTTCGCCGTCGACGCCGACGCCGGTGACATGGAGGAGGGCAGGAAGATCCTCCAGCGCTTCTACAAGGCGGAGAAGCGCCAGCAGTGGTGGTTCGAGGCGACCGGCGCGCCGAACCAGTACCACATCAAGAGCAATGTGAACGGCGCCTACTGCCTCGCCGCCGACGCCGCCCACGGGGTCGCCGTGCTGAAGTCCTGCGGCGCCGAGGGCACCGCCTGGATCTTCGACGAGACCGCCGCCGACACCTACCTGCTGAAGGACGCCGGGAGCGCGCAGTACCTGATGGCGCCCCTCCGGTTCCTGAAGGAGGACCAGTCGCCCTCGGAGAACGAGGACATGCTCGCTCCGGTGGGCGGGAAGGAGAACAACGAGCGGCAGCTCGTGCTGGGCGACCGGAACCACGCCATGGTCCGCGGCGCCTGGTACCTGAACAACCTGACGCTGGAGAAGTACACCCCTCCGGCCGACCCCCGCCTCGACGAGGCGACCTTCCTCACCACGCACAACGCCTTCAGCAGCTCCGCCTACGCGCTCACGGCCGCCAACCAGTCGCGTTCCTTGACGGAGCAGCTCGACGACGGTGTACGCGCCCTGATGCTCGACGTCCACGAGGAGTTCGGCACCCTCCAGCTGTGCCACACCTCCTGCACGCTGAACGGCGGCATCCGGATGAGCCGGGGGCTCGCCGAGGTCTCGGAGTACCTGAAGAAGGACCCCGAGGCGATCGTCACCCTCTTCCTGGAGAGCTACCTCTCCGACCCGGAGCTCCTGGAGACGGAGTTCAGGAAGGCGGGGCTCGCCGATGTGATCTTCGATCCGGAGGCGGAGGACGTGCGGTCGACCGGCTGGCCGCGACTGTCCGACATGCGGCGTTCGGGGAAGCGGCTGCTGGTCTTCAGCGACCGGGACACGCACCTCACGCGGAAGAACGCGCAGGGCCAGGACGTCTACGTGCCCTCCGAGATCGGCCTGGCCTTCGGCAAGCAGTGGACGGTCGAGAACTTCTGGAGCATCGGCGGCGGGGGCGGCGACTTCCAGTGCTACAGCCGCTGGGGTGACGTCCCGCTCACCCGGACCCAGCCCAAGTTCGTCCCGCTGTTCGTCATGAACCAGTTCAGGAACATCCCCACCACCATCACGGCCGGGATCGACAACGGTCCGCCCCTGGTGGAGCGGGCGCTGGACTACTGCGGGCCCGCCGCCCGCAAGACGCCGAACTACGTGGCCGTCGACTACTACGAGTACCCCAGCGTGGAGGCCAACTTCCTGGCGGTGCGGACCATCAACCAGTACCGGTACCGCTCCTCGGGAGCCCCCGCTCCCGCCACCACCCCGGACATCACCTCGCAGAACCGCCGCGGCCCCCTGCCCGGCCTGCCGAACTGGAGCGGGGTCGGCTACCGGAGCAACGGCGAGCTGCCCGCGCGCCGGCAGTTCAACGACGACCCGGCGTGCCGCCTCACTCCGCAGACCCTGGCCGACGCCTACGGGGTGAAGCCCGGCGACGGCCTGGACGACTCCGCCGGTCTACAGAGCGCCATCGACCACATCCGCACCGTGTGCGGCCCCACGGCCTCCTTCGACAAGCTCTCGTCGATCGAGCTTCCCGCCGGTGAGCTGATCGTCACCCGGCAGCTCGGCATGGACGCCGACTTCCTCGTCCTGCGGGGCCAGGGGCGCGGCGCCAACGGCACGAACATCGTCTTCGCGCCGGACGCGAACACCCGCTACGACACCCTCACCGCGGACGGGGGGCGCTGGGACCAGGACGCGATGACGTACCAGGCGGGCGCCGACACCGCCAAGGGCGGCTGGATCTGGCCGGGTCGCGGCCTCTTCCGGGTGCAGACCCGCGAGGTCGCCCCGCGCTACGCCGACGAGTGGGCCGCCGCCCCCGCCAACCGCAAGGACCTCTACGAGGGCTCGGTCAACCAGCACTGGGCCTCCGGCGTGAAGCTGCGCGGCGCGGCGGGCGACTCCGCCTACTCCGCGCGGGAGGGCGGCACGGTCGTCCACCTGGCGTCGAACGCCGACATGAGCCGGTTCGCCGTCGGCGGCCACCTGTGGGTGGGCGCGGCGAACAGCCGGAAGTTCTACGAGCAGCAGGAGGTGACGGACACCGGCTACTACGAGGACCTGCACATGCGCCAGCAGGTGTTCCGCATCAGCCGGGTGGACGCGGCCGACCGCACCGTCACGCTCGACAAGCCGCTGGAGTTCGACCTCCCCCTCGACTCCACCTCCGACGGGTCCGCGCCGATCGGCTCCACCCCGTACGTCAGCAAGGTCACGCCCCTGAAGATGGTGGTCGGCGTCGGCTTCGAGAACTTCGCCTTCACCCAGCAGGTGGACGCCGCCAACGCCGAGCAGCCGGGGAAGAACGACTACGGCAACCGGGCGCCCGCCGAGGCCCTGCACGGCCTGGTCTTCAAGTGGGCGGCCGACTCCTGGGTCCGGAACGTCGGCTCCCGGATGACCGGCTCGCACCCGATCGTGACCGAGGTCGCCAAGAACCTCCAGTTCGAGAAGAACGTCCTCAACGGGGCCTGGAACAAGGGCAAGGGCGGCAACGGCTACTTCCGGGGCAGCCGGGTCTGGGACTCGCTGTACGCGTTCAACACCACCCGGAACCTGCGCCACTTCACCCTCCAGTGGTCCGCGTCGGGCAATGTCGTCTACGGCAACGACTTCGACTCGGACCTGAACCTGCACGGCGGCTGGGAGCGCCGGAACCTCTTCGAGAAGAACGTGGTCCAGGTCTCCGCCCAGCACGCGCCGGGCAACTGCCGTGCCAACTGCGGCGGTGAGGGCGGCGGCACCGAGACGGGCACCTGGTACCCGATCTGGTGGGCGGCCGGTCCGAAGGCGGCGAAGTGGTCCGGCTCCTCCGGGCCGCAGAACGTCTTCCACGACAACGTCCTCACCAAGCAGCTGGAGGAGGGCGGCCCGTACTGGTACTACGCGCCGTACTCGAACGTCTTCGGCGGCACCGCTCCCCAGCCGGTGTTCCAGTTCGGCTCCGACCCGGACCTGCCCAGCCGCTTCCGGCACCTCGCGCTCGGCGGCTCGCCGATCCCCGACTGGAACGGCCGGGAGACGGCGGACTTCACCGGCACGGGCGGGGTGAACACCACTCAGACCGGCCCGGTCGGCTCGGTCTTCCTCGACAAGACCGGCTGAACCGAACTCTCCTGAAGGCCGCCCGGAGCACCCTCCGGGCGGCCTTCGCGCGTCAGGCCGCGCGGCGGCGGTCTCAGGGGCGGGTGGCCGTCACCAGCCAGGACGTGCTGAGGAGGCGGACCGGGCCGGTGGGGGTCCGGTGGGGGCGGAGGTGGGTGGTGAGGGCGGTGCGGGCGCGGGCGCGGGTGGGCTCGTCGGCCCGGTCCATCAGGTGGCGGCCGGGACCGGTGGCCAGGAGGAAGTCGGCCGCGTCGGCGGCGTCCCGGCCCCAGGTGCCGTACGCCCGGACCTCCTCGACGGACGTCCGCGCGAAGCCGGCCGCCGCGAGGACCGCCCGGACGCGGTCCGGGTCGGCGAGGGAGAACATGCCGGGCAGGCCGGGCCGGGCGAAGTCGCCGACCGGGAGGATGCCGCGCAGGGAGGCCATGGCGGTCACCCAGTCGTTGCGGTCCGGGTCGGACGGGCAGACGAGGGCGAGCCGCCCGCCGGGGCGCAGGGCGCGGCCGATGTTGCCGAAGGCCGCTTCGGGGTCGGCGAAGAACATGGCGCCGTAGCGGCTGACGGCCGCGTCGAAGGAACCCGTCTCGAAGGGGTGCGTCTGGGCGTCGCCGCGTACGAAGGAGGCATTGGCGACGCCTTCCCAGGCGGCCCGGGCGCGGGCCTCGGCGAGCATGGGCGCGGAGAGGTCGAGGCCGAGGGCGTGGCCGCGCGGGGCGCGGAGGGCGGCGAGCCGGGTGGTGCGTCCGGCGCCGCAGCCGAGGTCGAGGACCCGGTGGTCGCCGGTGATTCCGGCGGCGTCGAGGAGCGGGGTGTTGAAGCCGTCGTTGACGGCGTTCCAGCGGTCCTGGTGGCGGGCCCAGTGGGCGCCCTCGGGGCCGTTCCACGCCTGCTCCTGCGCGGTGTTGGCGATGGTCGTCACGACTGCCTCCACGGGTGACGGAAAGAATGGGCACACGCCCATTCCTGGTGCCCCACAGTATGGGCACACGCCCATTCGGGCAATCCCGTCTACGATCCGTTCGGCCGGACGCGGGCTGAAGCGAACGGATGCGAACGGATGCGAACGGATGCGGCCGGACCGGGCCGCCGGGGCGCGAGGAGAGGACGGCAGGCTCATGTCACCGCGTGGAGTGGCGACGCCGGACGTGCGCGAACGACTGTTCGCGGCGGCCGAGCGGGTCGTGGAGAGGGACGGCGCGGGCGCGCTCACCAGCCGGTCCGTGACCACCGAGGCGGGCTGCGCCAAGGGGCTGCTGCACGCCCACTTCGCGGGCTTCGACGAGTTCGTGGCCGAGCTGTGCCTCGACCGCTTCGCCAGGACCGCCGAAAAGGCGCGCGCCCTGGACGGCCTGGCCGGGCGGGGCACCGTGGCCGGGAACCTCGACGCGGTCGTCCTGGCCCTCTTCGACTCCGGCGGCCCCGCCGTCTCCGGCCTCGTCATGGGCCGCCCCGCCGCCTCCCTCCGGGTCCGCGAGGCCCTGGCGGGCGGCGCGCCGGGCTTCGCGGCGATCGAGGAGTCCGTCGCCGGCTATCTGGAGGCCGAGCGGGCGCTCGGCCGCGTCCCGGCCGCCCTGGACACCGCCGCCGCGGCCCTCGCCCTCGTCGGCACGAGCCACCACCTGCTGATGACCACCTGGCCCGACTCCCCCGACCCCCGCCCCCGGGTCCGCCGCCTGCTGACGGCCCTGCTCGGGGCCTGAGCGCGGCGCTCCGGCGGGCGGGGCGGCCCGCCCGGAGGGATCCGGGCGTGCGACGAGCCCGGGGGCGACGCGGAGCCCGTCCCCGCGCGAACGGGCCTTCGACAGCCTCCGTACCGCCGGGCCGTCACCCCGTCAGGACCCCCTCCAGGAACGGAGTGACCGCCTCCGACCAGGCTTCCGGGTGGGTGTAGTGGAGGAGGTGGCCCGCGTCGGGGATCTCCGCGTACCGGCCGTGCGGGAGGACGCGGACCATCTCCTGGGCCTCCGCGCGGCCCAGTTCGCCGTCGAGGCCGCGGACGACGAGGGTGGGGCAGCGGACCTGGGCCAGGGAGTCCCAGTGGGCGTCGTGCACCCAGGTCTCGCGGGAGGTCAGCATCTGTTCGGGGTCGAAGACCGGGTGCCAGCCGTCGGGGCGTTCGGTCATGACCTCGGCGAAGAAGGCGCCCCGCGCGGGGTTCGGCTCCTCCACCCACGGGTCGTCCGCGCCGAACCAGCGGTGCACGGCCGCCAGGGACGGGAACGGGGCCGGCCAGTCGCGGAACCACTCCCGCCAGGCGCGCTGCGAGGCCGCGCCGAGCGCGGAGGCGCGCATGTCGCTGATGACGAGCGCCCGGACCAGGTCGGGGCGCTCGGCGGCGAGCTGCCAGGCGGTGAGCGCGCCCATGGAGTGGCCGACGAGGGTGACGGGACCGAGGCCGAGGCCCTCGACGACGGCCGCCGCGTCCGCCACGTACGCCTCGCGCGTGAACGGTCCGGCGGGCGGCTTCGCGCTCGCCCCGTGGCCCCGCTGGTCGAGCCCGACGAGCCGGTGACCGCCCGTCAGGAGGCGCGCGGCGGGGGCCCAGTGGGCGGCGTGCCCCATCAGGCCGTGCAGCAGCAGCACCGGCGCGGGCCGGTCCCCGGAGGGAGCCGAGTCCTCCGGGGCGGTTCTGCCCTCCGGGCCGGTGGACTGCCTGCCGATGACCGGGGTCCGGGCCGGGGCGGGACCCGGGGCCGGTGCCGGTGCCGACGCGGGGGCCGGTGTCGGTGCGAAAACCGGGGCCGGACGTGCGGCCGGGCCCGAAGGCGCGGCAGGGGCCGGGCGCGCTTCAGGGCCCGGAGGTGTGCGGTCCTCAGGGGTGCCGCCGGTGCGGTCCCCTGTCGTGAAGTCCCAGGCCGCCAGCCGGATGCCGTCGGCTCCGGTGACGTCGAGTCGTCGCGCCATGATCTGGCACCCCCTCTTTCCCGTCGAACCCCGCCAGACTATCGAACTCGCATTCGAAAATGCGTTGCCGCCGCGTAACACCCCTCGTTCGAGTGACGGCCCTCGGGGATTGCCGGGCTCCGCCGAGGGGAGATCTTCACCGGGAGGCGGACCGCTCGGGGAAAACGGTCCGAGGGGACCGACCTTGAGAGCTCGGGGCTCCAGGTCGGAACAGGGGAGGACAGGCCCCGGCGCCGCAGGGCGCCGGGGCCCTCTGTCGTCCGCTGAGCGTCCGTCACCCCGCAGCCCCCCTCCCCGCGTTCCGCCGCGTCGAGGACCAGCGTGGCACGGCAAGGGCGCGGGCGTGACCATTCCGACGTAAATCGGAACGGACGGGGGCGGCCGGACCCCCGGCGCGCGCCGGTTCCGCGCGCCCCCTGCGGTTCGCTCTCCCTCGCATGGGTGAATGGAGCCATGCGCAGTACCCACGTCCTGGTCAAGGGCGCCCACACCACGACCCTGAAGGGCGGTCGGCTGACGCTCTCCCGGGGGCGGCGGACGACCACCGTGCCGCTCGCCGCCGTCCAGGAGGTCCGCCCGCACGGGGCGACCGCGCTGACGCTGGTACTGACCGACGGCGCCACCCGCCGCCTGCCCGGCGGCACCGCGCACGCCGCCGACGCCTTCCGCGCCGCCCTCACCGCCGCGCTGCCAGAGCGGCGCGACCCGGCCGGCAGCGCCCTGCTCACCGAGCGGGAGCGCAGGCGGCGGCCCTGGCTGCGGCGGCTGACGGCCGGCGCGGTCGGGCTGGCGTACGCCGGTTACGTCCTCCGGGTCGCCGTCGGCCCCGGTCTCCTCGGCGCGCTCACCAGCGCCCTGGGCGCCCCCGCCGCGCTCCTCGGCCTGCTCGCCGTCCGGGCCGGCGCGCGGGGCGCCCTCGTCCGGGCGCGGCTCGCCCGGCGGGGCGTCACCGTCATGGGCGTCCGGGGCCGGCACCCGGACGGGACCCCGCACGGCGGGTTCACGTACACCGACGCCCTGGGCAACGAGTACGGGCACGCGAAGGGCGGCACGGAGCCCGCCGCCCACCTCGTCTACGACCCCGAGTCCCCCCGGGACAGCGTGCTGCGGCAGCCCGCCGCGTGGGTCGTCGCCAAGTACGGCCTCGGCTTCGCGCTCGCCCTCGCCGTCCTCGCCCTCGGCACCGCCGGACTCGTCCGGCCCTACGTCTGAGCCCGGACGCGCGGAGGCCGGGGCCCGGACGCGCGCCGAAGCCCGGAGCCCGGACACCCGGCCCGGGCGCCGCGTCCGGACGTGCCGGAGCCCCGGGCCGGGCGGACCGGCGCCGGGGCTCCTCCCGTCCTCGGACGGGTCAGCGCTTCGCGACGAAGACGTGCGCCGCGACCTCCGCGTCCAGCTCGGCCGCCTCGCCGCTGCTGCCGACCAGCACGCCGCCCGCCGACTCCGACACCGACACGACCGAGCCGGGCTGCACGCCCGCCCGCCGCAGCGTGTACATGAGCTGGGCGTCCGTCTGGATCGGCTCGCCGATCCGGCGCACGACCACCGTCTTGCCGCCGCTCGCGTCCAGGTCCGCCAGCGACACCATCGAGTCGTCGAGGAAGGACTCGGCCTCGGCCTTCTCGCCCAGCTCCTCCAGGCCCGGGATCGGGTTGCCGTACGGCGACTCCGTCGGGTGCCGCAGCAGCTCCAGTACGCGGCGCTCCACCGCCTCGCTCATCACGTGCTCCCAGCGGCACGCCTCCGCGTGGACCTGCTCCCACTCCAGGCCGATCACGTCCACGAGCAGGCACTCGGCGAGCCGGTGCTTGCGCATGACGCGCGTCGCGAGGCGGCGGCCCTCCTCGGTCAGCTCCAGGTGGCGGTCGGACGCCACGGCGACCAGCCCGTCCCGCTCCATGCGGGCCACCGTCTGGCTGACCGTGGGGCCGCTCTGGTCGAGCCGCTCCGCGATCCGGGCGCGCATGGGGACCACACCTTCCTCTTCGAGTTCGAGGATGGTGCGGAGATACATCTCCGTGGTGTCGATCAGTCCGGACATTCGTGCCCCTCGATGAGTCGTGCGCTGGCCCTGTGCCAATTCTTGCGCATCGGGCGGACAAGCGGACCGCGCCGGGGCGAGAGTGGGCGAGACGGGGACAGGGAGACCCCCGAGGCAGTATTGACAGAGCAATGGTCCAGACCGCACCGTGATCGGCGACCTCGACGACAAGGAGCTTCCTCACATGGGCGAGAACGCGGGCGGGAACGCGAACGCGAGCACGGCGGAGAGCAAGCTGGCGGGACGGTTCTTCGACGCGGCGATCGGCCTGCTCCAGCAGGTCCGCGACGAGGACGCCGCCGAGATCGCCGCCGCCGGAGCCGCCGTCGCCACAGCCGTCGCGAGCGGCAACCGCATCTTCACCTTCGGCGCCGGGCACTCCTCCCTGCCCGCCCAGGACGTCGTCTACCGGGCCGGCGGCCTGGCCCTGATGAACCTGCTCGTCGTCCCCGGCGTCGTCGGCGTCGACGTGATGCCCGCGACGCTCGGCTCCGCCCTGGAGCGGGTCGACGGACTCGCCGCAGCAGTCCTCGACACCTCCCCCATCGCCTCCGGCGACGTCCTCTTCATCATCTCCCTGTCCGGGCGCAACGCCCTGCCCGTCGAGATGGCCATGAACGCCCGCGCCCTCGGCGTCACCGTCGTCGGCGTGACCTCCACCGCGTACGCCACCGAGACGAAGTCCCGGCACGTGTCGGGGACGTACCTCAAGGACCACTGCGACATCGTCCTCGACTCGAAGATCGAGATCGGCGACGCGGAGCTGACCCACGACGGCATCGAGGCGCCCTTCGCCCCCGCCTCCACCGTCGTGACCAGCGCCCTCATGCAGGCCACCATGGCCGCCGCCGCCGAGGAGCTGGTCCGGCGCGGCATCGAGCCGCCGCTGCTGCGCTCCGGCAACGTCGACGGCGGCCACGAGTGGAACGGCCGCGTGATGACCGAGTACGCGGACCGGATCTTCTACCGGCACTGAGGCACGCGGCGCGGGCGGTACGGACCCCGGTCCGCACCGCCCGCGCCGGACGCCCCCCGCCGAACGCTCGCGCCGGACGCCCGTCAGGCGCCCGGGAGTTCGCCCGGCAGGTCCAGGCAGCCCGCCACCCGGGCCGCGACCGTCTCCGCGTACACCACGTCCGCGCGCTCGAAGGCGCCACGGGCCGCCGTGCGCAGGAAGGTCAGCACCCCGACCGTGCGGCCCCGGGAGCGCAGCGCCGTGCACAGGGCGTGCGCCGTGCCGGCGGGCCAGTGGCGCTCCTCCGCCCACCGCGCCGCGTCCCGCCCCGCCTCCGTCCGCACCGAACCCGCCCGGTCCCACGCCTGGAACGCCGGGTGATCGGAGCCGTACCGCTGCGGAAAACCGCCGGTCAGGCCCGCCGCCTCGTCGAAGCCCGCCCCCTCGGGGGCGCCGCCCGGCGAGGCCACCGCCCGGGTCAGCCGGCGGCCGCCCGCCACCCGGTCCACCAGACCGTGGTCGGCGAACCCGGCCAGCGCGAAGTCGAGCAGCACCGCCACCGCCTCCGCCGGGTCCGCGTACTCCGCCGCCGCCACGCCCGCCCGGTGCAGCTGGGCCCAGCGGAACCGGGTCCGGTCCGCCTCCCGGGCCGCCCGCCGCTCCTCCGTCACGTCCTGGAACAGCCACGCCACCCCCAGCGGCACCGGCTCCTCCGTCATCGGCGACGACAGCCGCACGAAACCGCTGCGCCAGCACCGCCGCCGCTCTCCCCCGCCCGCGCCGGGCCGCGCCGCGAGCGTCACCCACAGGTCCGCCGGGGCGGGCGGGGCACCCTCCGCCAGCACGTGCTGGAGCGCCCCCTCCAGCTCCTCCACGCCCCCCGCGACCACCTCGCCCAGCGGGCGGCCGAGGAGCGCCGTGCGGCCCGCGCCGATCGCCCGCGCCGCGTGGTCGTTGACCACCGCCGGGCGCAGATCGGCGTCGACCAGGACGACCCCCCAGGGCGCGTCGTCGAACAGCGCCTCGCTCAGCGCGATCGACCGCTCCAGGTCGATCTGCACGTGCACCTCGCTGAAGGCGCAGTACACCCCGGCCGGCCGGCCGTCCGCGGCGCGCACCCCGGCCGTCTGGCAGCGCACCAGGACCCGGCCGCCGTCCTTGCGGAGCAGCGCCAGCTCGTGCACCTGGCGGCCCGGCGTCCGCATCGCCCCCATCACCCGGGCCAGCGTGCGGGCCGCGTCGGCGCTGCGCGCCGCCCAGCCGTCGAAGCCCCGCCGCCCCACGGCCTCCGCCGCGGGCCAGCCGAGGATCCGCTCGGCCTCGCGGTTCCAGTGCGTGATCGTCCCGTCCGCGTCCAGCGCGCACAGCGCCGCGTCCATCCCGTCGAGCAGCGCGGCCAGCAGATCCGCCCCGGCCTCCGGGGCCGGAACGGTGTCCCGCGCGGCCCCCGTGAAAGCACTCACCTGGCACTCCCCCCGGTAACCCCCCTGACGCAGGCCATTCAACTGGAACGTGACCCATCCCACACCGGGTTCGGCGAAACGTCTTCGGGAACCCTTCGCCGGCCCCCGCCGGGTCCCCTCGCGGGGGCCGTACGGGCATCCGCCGGTGGCACGTGACGGCGGCAGCGGTCAGGCCGGGGCGACGAAACCCGACTCGTACGCGGCGATCACCGCCTGGGTCCTGTCCCGGGCACCGAGCTTCGCCAGGATGGCGCTGACGTGCGACTTCACCGTCTCGGTGCCCACGATCAGCCGCGCCGCGATCTCCGCGTTCGACAGTCCCCTGGCCATCAGGCGCAGCACGTCCTCCTCCCGCTCGGTCAGCCCCGCGCGGGCCAGCGCCTCCCGGGCCCGTGCCCCGCCGCGCTCCCGCCCGTACGCGGCGGCCAGCTCCCGGACGGCCGCCGGGAAGAGCAGCGAATCGCCCTCCGCGACCAGCCGGACCGCGTGCACGATCTCCGCCGGGCGGGCCCGCTTGAGGAGGAAGCCGTCGGCACCCGCGCGCAGCGCCCCGTACACGTACTCGTCGTTCTCGAACGTGGTGACCACCAGGATCTTCGGCGGCGCGGCCACCGTGCGGAGCACCGCCGAGGTCGCCTCGATGCCGTCCATCAGCGGCATCCGGACGTCCATCGCCACCACGTCCGGGCGCAGCGAGCGGACCAGCGGGACGACGGCCGCGCCGTCCGCCGCCTCCCCCACCACCTCGATGTCGGGCTGGGCCTCCAGGACCACCCGCAGGCCGGCCCGGACCAGGGGTTCGTCGTCGACGAGAAGGACCTTGATCACCATCGTGCCAGCGTAGGGAGTCTCCTTCGGATCGGGCCAGGCTCGCGGGGTCCGGCCCGATCCGAAAGAAACTTCCCGGCCGGCCGCCCCGGCGCGGGATCAGCGCAGGGGCAGGGTGACCTCCACCCGCCACTCGCCGTCCCGCACCCCCGCCCACGCCTCGCCGCCCAGCAGCGCCGCCCGCTCCCGGACGCCCCGCAGCCCGCTGCCCGAACCGGCCGCGGCGGGCGGCCGGCCGGCCGGGACCGGATTGGCCACCCGCAGCAGGAAGCGGGACGGCTCCGCCGCCACCCGGACGGTCACCGGGACCGGGCCCGCGTGCCGCAGCGCGTTCGTCAGCGCCTCCTGGAGCATCCGGTACGCCTCCCGGGAGACCGGCCCCGGCAGCTCCTCCACCGGCCCCGTCACCTCCGCCGACACCCGCGCCCCGGACGAGCGGGCCGACTCCAGGAGCCGGGCCGCCTCCTCCAGGCCCGGGGCCGCGCCGCGCGGCCCGCCCTTCTCCCGGAGCAGCAGCAGCACCCGCTCCAGGTCCTCCAGGGCGGCCCGGCCGCTCTCCTCGATCGCCGCGAGCGCCCGGTCGGTGAACTCCGGATCGCCCGCCGCCCGCGCCGCGCCCGCCTGCACCACGGCCAGGGTGAGCGCGTGGCCCAGCGAGTCGTGCAGCTCGCGGGCGATCCTGTTCCGCTCCAGGAGCCGCTCCGTGCGCTCCTCCAGGGCCGTCATCCGCTCCTTCACCGACGGGCCGAGCAGCCGGAGCGCCACCCGGGTCTCCAGCCGCCCGGCCCCGACCACCAGGGCCAGCAGAAGAAACAGCGGGAGCGGCGCGAGGAAGCCGCCGCCCGGCACCCCCGGCCGGGGCAGCGCCCCCGCCACCGGCTCCTCCACCGACGTGCCGGACAGCACCAGCGCGCACTGGAGCAGCCAGACGGAGACGATCCAGACCGCGAGACCCGCCTCCATCCGGAAGACCGCCCACAGGGCCGTCCTGCCCCGGTCCGCCCAGGACGCCGACGGGGTCGCGGAGATGCCCGTCCCGGCCTCCCCGGCGCCCCGCACGCGCGCGTGCTTGCCGGGGAAGAGCATCAGGCGCGCCTGGAGGCCCTCGGCGCGGCGGGCCGAGGGGAGCAGGGCGAGGGCCGCCACCGGCGGGACCGGCAGCAGGCCGGCGACCAGCCAGTCGGCGACGGTCGGCGAGGAGAGGCCGGGATAGATCAGCCCGGCGGCGATCGGCACCACCGCGCCGATCATCAGGTGCAGCCAGCGGGTGTAGGTGACCGCGCGGACCAGGGGGCGCAGGAACATCCCGTCATCCTCGCAGCGGCGCCCGCGCGGCTCCTCCCCCGCGCGGGGGAGACGGTCCCCCCTCGCCGGGGATGGCCCGGGGCCGCCCGGCGGCCAGGCTGGTGCCATGACCAGCATCGACGTCAGGAACCTCACCAAGGAGTACCGCGGCCGGCAGGTGACCCGCGCCGTGGACGGGCTGACCTTCCGGGTCGAGCCGGGCCGCGTCACCGGCTTCCTGGGCCCCAACGGCGCCGGGAAGTCGACCACCATGCGGCTCGTCCTCGGCCTCGACCGGCCGACGTCGGGCACCGCCACCGTCGGCGGCCGCCCGTACGTGACGCTGGCCGAGCCGCTGCGCGCGGTCGGCGCGCTCCTCGACGCGCAGGCCGCGCACCCGTCCAGGACTGGCCGGAACCACCTGCGCCTTCTCGCCGCCTCCAACGGACTGCCGGAGCGCCGGGTGGCCGAGGTGCTGGACGAGACCGGTCTGGCGGACGCGGCCGGGCGCCGGATCCGCACCTACTCGCTGGGCATGCGGCAGCGGCTCGGGATCGCCGCCGCGCTGCTGGGCGACCCCGGGGTGCTGATGCTGGACGAGCCCGCCAACGGCCTGGACCCGGAGGGCATCGTCTGGATCCGGGGGCTGCTGCGCCGGCTGGCCGCCGAGGGTCGCACGGTGCTGGTCTCCAGCCACCTCATGAACGAGACTTCGGCCTTCGCCGACCACCTGGTGGTCCTCGGCCGGGGCCGGCTGCTCGCGGACGTGCCGACGCGGGACTTCATCGACGCCCACAGCCAGGACCGGGTCCGGGTGCGCACCGGGGACCCGGTGCGGCTGCGGGCCGTGCTCCGGGCGAAGGGGTGGACGGTCGGCGAGGCCCCGGACGGGGACGGCCGGTGGGTGGTGGAGGGCGCCTCCGCCGAGGAGATCGGGGCGGCCACCGCCCGCGAGGGCATCCCGGTCTTCGAGCTGGCCGGCGAGCGCGCCTCGCTGGAGCAGGCGTACCTGGCCCTCACCGCGGAGGCCGCCCAGTTCACCACCCGTACCGCCGCGTCCCCCGCCGCTTCCCCGCAGGAGGTCTGACCGTGTCCGCCACCGCCGTGCTCCGCTCCGAGTGGATCAAGATCTGGTCGGTCCGCTCGGTCGCCGGTCCGCTGGTCGCCGTCCTCGTCTCCGCCCTGGCCATCGCCCTGGTCACCTTCCCGAACATCGGGCGGGAGCAGGCGGCGACCGAGGAGCTGGACCCGCTGTTCTGGCTCTACTACCCGCTGAACTTCGTGCAGATCGCCGCCATCGCCTTCGGCGCCACCGCCGCCTCCTCCGAGTACCTGAACGGGGCGCTGCGGAACTCGCTGGCGGCCGTGCCGCGCCGGGGCCTGTTCTACGGGGCGAAGGCGCTGGTCGTGGGGGCGCTCGCGCTGGCCGTGGGCGTGGTGTCCGGGTTCGTCATGTTCTTCACGGCCAACGCCTTCCTCGGGGAGTACGCCATCGGGATCGGCGAGCCGGGGGCGCTGCGGTCCTGCTTCGGCGCCGGCCTCTACCTGGCCCTGATCGCGCTGTTCTCGATGGGGCTGGCCTTCCTGCTGCGCAGCGCGGTCGCGGTGCTGAGCCTGCTGGTGCCGTTCATCCTCATCGTCTCCTTCGTCGTCGTCGGCTTCTCCGAGGGAGTGGCGGCCTGGCTGCCGGACCGGGCCGGGCAGCAGATCCTGTACCAGGAGCACACCGGGCCGCTGGGGCCCTGGACCGGGATCGGGGTGACCGCCCTGTGGGCCGGTGCCGCCCTGCTCGCGGGGTGGTGGGCGGTGCGCCGACGGGACGTCTGAGGGACGCGGTCAATTCGCTTGTGGGGGTCGGCGGGGGTTCGTAGGGTGGGGGTACACGCGAAAGGAGGTGATCCGGAAAAATGATTTCTTTTCGGACTCGTGAGGTGACTGCGGGCTAAGGCCTGCCGTCGCACGATGTGCACCTCGGCAGGCCCTCTGCCGAAACCCCAGCAGTCACCCGACCCGTGGGCCGCCGGTCAGTCCGGCCGGCTCCCGTCCGAACCTAGGCGGACGGGACCGAGGCCCACGGGTCGTTCGCGTTCTCCGGAGCCGTACGGGCTCCGCGAAGCCGCTGCTCCGCGGCCCCGGGCGCGGCTCAGGGGGCGAGCCGCTCGACCCGCCAGCCCTCGCCCGCGCGGACATACCGCAGCCGGTCGTGCAGGCGGTTCTCGTGCCCCTGCCAGAACTCGACCGCCTCCGGGACCACCCGGAAGCCGCCCCACTCCGGGGGCACCGGCACCTCGCCGCGGTCCGGATGGCGGGCCGCCAGCTCCTCGTAGCGGTCCAGGAGCGCCTGCCGGGAGGGGATCACCCGGGACTGCTCGCTCGCCCAGGCGCCCAGCTGGGAGCCGTGCGGGCGGGTGCGGAAGTAGGCGGCGGTCTCCTCGCGGGAGGTGCGGGCGGCCCGGCCGGTGACGATGACCTGGCGGGCCAGCGGGTGCCAGGGGAAGAGCAGCGAGACGTACGGGTTCGCGGCCAGCTCGGTGCCCTTGCGGGAGCCGTAGTTGGTGAAGAAGACGAAGCCGGCGCCGTCGTAGTGCTTGAGCAGGACCGTCCGGGACGAGGGGCGCCCGTCGGGGGTCGCGGTCGAGACGACCATCGCGTTCGGCTCGTGGATCGCCGGACTGGCGGCGGTCTCCTTGAACCAGAGCGCGAACTGCCCGATCGGGTCGGGCGCGAGGTCCGCGGGGGACAGCTCCTTGGTGCGGTACTGCTCGCGCATGTCGGCGGGGTCCAGAGCGTCGGTCACGGGCCCATCCTGCCGCAGCCGCCCGGGCCGCCCGCCACCGCGGGGTGCCGCCGCGCGCCCGGGTCCGCCCGCCGGACCGGCACCCCAGTCTGCCCGCCCCGGCGGGCCGCCAATCCTTCGTCGCCGGATCGGCGCAGTGTGCCGGATGTCACGCTTCCCCGCATCATCGGAACCGTACAGACTCGACGGCGGCATGGCTGTCGAGTCCCTCCAGCCGCCACCGTTCGGGTGATCGATCATCGATAGAAGGAGCCGCCTGATGTCCGACTTCGTACCGGGCCTCGAAGGAGTCGTCGCGTTCGAGACCGAGATCGCCGAGCCCGACAAGGAGGGCGGCGCGCTCCGCTACCGCGGCGTGGACATCGAGGACCTCGTCGGCCACGTCTCCTTCGGCAACGTGTGGGGCCTGCTCGTCGACGGCGCCTTCAACCCCGGCCTGCCGGCCGCCGAGCCCTTCCCGATCCCGGTCCACTCCGGCGACATCCGGGTCGACGTGCAGTCCGCGCTCGCCATGCTCGCCCCCGTCTGGGGCCTCAAACCGCTCCTCGACATCTCCCCCGAGCAGGCCCGCGACGACCTCGCCCGCGCCGCCGTCATGGCCCTGTCCTACGTCGCCCAGTCGGCGCGCGGCCAGGGCGTGCCGATGGTGCCGCAGAGCGAGATCGACAAGGCCGAGTCCATCGTCGAGCGGTTCATGATCCGCTGGCGCGGCGAGCCGGACCCGAAGCACGTCAAGGCCGTCGACGCCTACTGGACCTCGGCCGCCGAGCACGGCATGAACGCCTCCACCTTCACCGCCCGCGTCATCGCCTCCACCGGCGCCGACGTGGCCGCCTCGCTCTCCGGCGCGGTCGGCGCCATGTCCGGCCCGCTGCACGGCGGCGCGCCCTCCCGCGTCCTCGGCATGATCGAGGAGATCGAGCGGACCGGCGACGCGACCGCCTACGTGAGGCAGGCGCTCGACAAGGGCGAGCGGCTGATGGGCTTCGGCCACCGCGTCTACCGGGCCGAGGACCCGCGCGCCCGCGTGCTGCGCCGGACCGCCAAGGAGCTGGCGGCGCCGCGCTTCGAGGTCGCGGAGGCGCTGGAGAAGGCGGCCCTGGAGGAGCTGCACAACCGCCGCCCGGACCGGGTGCTGGCGACGAACGTCGAGTTCTGGGCGGCGATCGTGCTGGACTTCGCCGAGGTCCCGGCGCACATGTTCACGTCGATGTTCACCTGTGCCCGGACGGCCGGCTGGTCGGCGCACATCCTGGAGCAGAAGCGCACCGGCCGCCTGGTCCGCCCGTCGGCCCGCTACACGGGCCCCGGGCAGCGGGACCCGCGCGAGATCGAGGGCTACGCCGACATCGCCGGCTGATCCGGGCGCCCCTCGGGGCGCAGCAGCAGGTCCGCGTGGTGGCGGGCGGCCACCAGGGGATGTGCGCGCATCTTTCCCTTGAGGGCGTTGCGGCCGTACTCGGCGAACAGCGGGTTCGCCGGGTCGGTCGTGACGCCGGGGGCGGCGGAGGCGTACGGGAAGTCCAGCGGGGCGATCCGGGCGTCGAGCCGGGGGTTGTAGAAGAACGGGACGGAGAAGCGCTCCGTCGCGCCGGGCGGGGAGACCACCCGGTGGTTGGTCGCGAGCAGGTAGCCGTCGGTGGCGACTTCGAGGAGTTCGCCGAGGTTGACGACGAAGGCGCCGGGCAGCGGCGGCACGTCGTGGAAGTTCCCGTCCTCGCGCTGCACCTGGAGCCCGCCGACGCGGTCCTGGAGCAGCAGGGTCAGGAAGCCGTAGTCCTTGTGCGCGCCGACGCCCTGGTCGTCGCCCTCGCCGCTGCTGCCCGGGTAGCGGACCAGCTTGAGCTGCGGGTGGGCGTGCGGGCCGAAGGCGCCGTCGTAGAAGTCGGGGGCCGCGCCGATGGAGGCGAGCAGCTCGCGCAGCAGCTTCGCCGCGACGCCGCTGAGCCGGTCGATCCAGTGCAGGGCGGCGGTGCGCAGCTCCGGCAGCGCCTCGGGCCACTGGTTGGGGCCCTCCAGCCAGCCGTAGGCGGGCTCCCAGGGGGCGGGCGCGCGGGCGGGCCGCTCGGCGCCGATGTCGAGCTGGTCGCGCCAGTCCCGGGCCCCCCGGGTGCGCTCGTCGCCGATCCGGGTGTAGCCGCGGAAGTGCGGCGAGTTGATGTTGTCGAGGGCCAGCCGGTCCGCC
Source organism: Streptomyces termitum (assembly GCF_014650175.1). Classification (GTDB taxonomy): domain Bacteria; phylum Actinomycetota; class Actinomycetes; order Streptomycetales; family Streptomycetaceae; genus Streptomyces; species Streptomyces termitum. The sequence goes on along the minus strand of NZ_BMUL01000001.1, from coordinate 263,791 downwards.
TCGGGCAGCGCGAAGAAGGCGCGCGTGGCGTCGGTGAGGGCCTTCGTCTCCGCCTCGGTCACGCCGTGCCCGACAAGCTGGAAGAAGCCGACGTCGTGGGCGGCGGAGTGCAGCTGGGCGTGGAGCAGCCGGCGGGCGTCGGGGCCGCGGTCGGCGGCGGAGAGGTCGACGATCGGGAGCTGGGAGGCGTACGGGAGGGAGGGGGCGGGAGTGGTGCTGAGGCTCATGGGTGCGTCCGCGGGGTGTACGGGTCCCGGGGCGGCCGCCGGGGGTGGGGCGGGGGCCGCGGGTACCGGTCGACAAGGTCGGTGGAGGGACCCTGCGGGGCGTACGTGGTGGCGCCCCCGGGTCAGGCGGCGCGGCGACAGCTCATGCTCGTGACGCGGACGAAGTCCACGTGACGGCGGCGTACGAGCGGAGGCATGGGACCAGCGTACTGCGGCCCCGTGGAAAGAGGTGTGGCCCGGGTCACAGCGGATCGTGAGGGCCGGGGCCCCGGCGTCTGACCGTACGGCCCCGGGCGCCGGGGCCGTACGGCACAGTGGGCGGCGTGCTGATCACCGTCGCGGACGTCGAAGCCGCTGCCGAACGCCTCACCGGACACGTCGTACGGACCCCGGTCCTGCCCAGTCCCGGACTGACCGCGCTGCTCGGCGCGGACGTCACCGTCAAGCTCGAACTCCTCCAGCGCACCGGCTCGTTCAAGGCGCGCGGGGCGGTCGCCAAGCTCCTCTCGCTCACCCCCGGGGAGCGGGCGGCCGGCGTCGTCGCGGTCAGCGGCGGCAACCACGGCGTCGCGCTCGCCGTCATGGCCGGGGCGCTCGGCGTGCGGGCCACCGTCGTCATGCCGCGCACCGCCCCGGCCCGCGCCGTCGAGACCGCGAGGGCCGCCGGGGCGGAGGTCCGGCTCGCCGACACCATGCCCGCCGCCTTCGCCCTGATGGACGAGCTGCGGGACGCCGGGCTCGCCGTCGTCCACCCCTTCGACGACCCGCTCGTGGTCGCCGCCCAGGGCACCGTCGGCCTGGAGTTCGCCGAGGACGCGGGCGAGCTCACCGACGTCCTCGTCAGCATCGGCGGCGGCGGGCTGATCGCGGGCGTCGCCACCGCGCTGCGCGCCCGCCGCCCCGGCGTCCGGATCTGGGGCGTCGAGACCGAGGGCGCCCAGGCCATGACGGCCGCGCTCGCCGCCGGCGGCCCGGTGCCGGTCGCGCTCTCCTCGATCGTGTCGACGCTGAGCGCCCCCAGCGCCTCCGCGCTCACCCACGCGCACGCCGCCGCCCTCGTCGAGGACGTGATCACGGTGACCGACGCGGAGGCCGTGCGCGGCGTCCTGGACCTGGCCGAGCACGCCAAGGTGTGGGCCGAGCCCGCCGCTGGCTGCCTGCTCCCGGCCGCCCGCCGGGTCCTGGACCGGGTCGGCCCCGGCGCCCGCCTCGGCCTGGTCGTCTGCGGCGGCAACGCCACCACCGCCGACGTCACCGCCTGGGCCGACCGCCTCGGCGTCCGCTGAGCCACCGCCCCGGCCCGCCGCGAGGGCCCGTCGGTCAGACGGACCCGTACCGCCACCTCGGGCCCCCTCCGTCGTCTCAGTCCGCCGTGAGGGTTTCGTCGATCAGGCGGGCCCACTGGGCCACCACCCGGTCGCGGCGGGCCGTGTCGTCGGTCAGCAGCGTCGCCAGGCCGAGGCCCCGGGCCATGTCCAGGAGGCCCTGGACCGTCTCGCGGACGCCCGGCCGGGACTCGTCGGCGCCCAGCAGCTCGACGGCGATGCGGTGCGACTCGCGGCCCACCCGGGCCTCCAGCTCCGCCACCCGGTCGCGGAGCTGGTCCTCGTGGGCGGCCGCCACCCACAGCTGGAGCGCGGCCCGGAACAGCGGGCCGGTGAAGAGGCCGACCAGCGCGGCGACGGTCTGCTCCCGGTCGTCGGTGGGCAGCGCCCGCAGCGCCTGCGAGCGCTCCTCCGCCACGTACTCCACCGCCGCCGTGAACAGGTCCTCCCGGGTCGGGAAGTGGTGCTGGGCCGCGCCCCGCGACACCCCGGCCCGCTCGGCGACCACGGCCACCGTGGAACCCGCCCAGCCGACGTCGGCCAGGCAGGCCACGGCGGCCTCCAGGAGCCGCTGCCGGGTGGCGCGGCTCCGGTCCTGCTTGGGTGCGGTCACAACCGCCATGCGGGGTCCCGTCGTTCGAGGAAGGCCGTCATGCCCTCGCGCGCCTCGGCGGAGGCGAAGAGCGTGGCCGACCTCTGGACGAGTTCCTCCGCGTCGCGCTCGAAGGCTGCCAGGACTCTAGCGGTGACCAGCCGCTTCGACTCGCGCAGGCCCTGCGGGGAACCGGCCCGCAGCCCGTCCAGGATCGCCGGAAGCTCCTCCTCCCCGGCCGTCACCAGGCCCATGGCGCGCGCCTCGGGCACCCCGAACCGCTCGCCGGTGAGGTAGTACCGGGCGGCGGCGCGCGGGTCGAGCCGGGGCAGCAGCGTCAGGGAGATCACCGCCGGGGCGACCCCGATCCGCACCTCGGTGAGCGCGAAGTCCGCGCCCTCGCCCGCCACCACGACGTCGCAGGCGCCGAGGAGGCCGAGGCCGCCCGCGCGGGCCCTGCCCCCTGCGGCGACGTGTCCGACGACGGGCTTCGGCAGCTCCACGACCTGCCGGAGCAGGTCGACGAAGGCGTACGGGCTGGGCGGGGCCTTCAGGTCGGCGCCCGCGCTGAAGGTGGTGCCGGTGTGGGTGAGGACGACCGCCCGCACCGCCGGGTCCTCGCCCGCCCCGGCGAGCGCGTCGGCGAGGCCGGTGACGAGGGCCGCCGAGAGGGCGTTGCGGGTGTCGGGGGAGTCCAGGGCCAGGGTGACGATCCCCCGCTCCTCGGTGACGACGATCGGGCTCACGCGCGCTCCCTCAGTTCTCGGCGGAGGATCTTCCCGGAGGCTGCCCGGGGCACGGCGTCGACGAACTCGACGGCCCGGACCTTCTTGTACGGGGCGACGCGGGCGGCCACGTGGGCCATGACCTCCTCGGCGGTGAGCCCGGCGGCGGCGGGCTGGCGGACCACGAACGCCTTCGGGATCTCGGCGCCCTCGGCGTCGGTCACCCCGATCACGGCGGCGTCCGCGACGCCCTCGTGGGTGAGCAGCAGCGCCTCCAGTTCGGCCGGGGCGACCTGGAAGCCCTTGTACTTGATCAGCTCCTTGACCCGGTCCACGACGTACAGCCAGCCGTCGGCGTCGACCCGGCCGACGTCGCCGGTGTGCACCCAGCCGTCCGCGTCGATCATCGCTGCGGTGGCGTCGGGCCGCCCCAGGTACCCCTTCATCACCTGCGGGCCCCGGATGGCGATCTCGCCCTCCGCGCCGGGCGCCGCGTCCTTCGCCGGGTCGTCCAGGTCGAGGACGCGCAGCTCGGTGGAGGGCAGCAGCCTGCCGACGGTGCCGGGCGGCGGGTCCGCCTCGGAGAGCGGGGTGACGTGGGTGCCCGGGGACAGTTCGGTCATGCCGTACGCCTGCCGGACCGGCGGCAGTCCGAGCCGCCGGGAGCACGCCTCGGCGAGGGCCGCGTCGAGCGGGGCGGCGGCGGAGACCAGGTACTCCAGCGAGGACAGGTCGTAGTCGGCGACGGCCGGGTGCTTGGCGAGCGCGAGGACGATCGGCGGGGCGACGTACAGGCCGTTGATGCGGTGCTTCTGGACGGCGCCGAGGAAGGTGTCCAGGTCGAAGCGGGGCAGCACGACGACGGTGGCGCCCTTGCGCAGCGGCGCGTTCATCAGGGCCGTGAGGCCGTAGATGTGAAAAAAGGGAAGTACGGCGAGAATTCGGTCGCCGGGGCCCATCGGGATGAAGGGGTCGAGCTGCGCCAGGTTGGTGGCGATGGAGGCGTGCGTGAGCATCACGCCCTTGGGGACGCCGGTGGTGCCGGAGGAGTACGGGAGGGCGGCGACGTCCTCGGCGGGGTCGATGGCGATCTCCGGCTCGGGCGCGGTGGAGCCCAGGAACTCCTGGAGCGACCTGGCCCCGTCCGCCGCCGCGTCGCAGACGAGGATCTCCTCGACGCCGCCCGCGAGTTCGGCCGCCGCGCGGGCGGCGGGGAGCAGCGGGGAGACGGTCACGATCCAGCGCGCGGCCGAGTCCCGGAGCTGTTTGGCGAACTCCTCGGGGGTGGCCAGCGGGTGGACGGTGGTGACGGCGGCCCCGGCGCGGGTGGCGGCGTAGAAGGCGACCGGGAAGAGGACGGTGTTGGGGCTGTGCAGCGCGAGCACGTCGCCCTTGCGCACCCCGGCCTCCGCGAGCCCGGCGGCGACCCGCCGGTGGAAGGCGTCCACCTGCGCGTAGCTGAGGGTCAGGTCGCCGGCCCCGTCGATCAGGGCGGGCGCGTCGCCGTACGCGGCGGCCCCGCCCAGGACGGCGTCGTGGATGGGGAGGGAGAGGACGGGAACGGGGTCGTACGCGCTGCGGAACACCATCTGCGGCCTCCTGGCGGGGCGGGGGACGGGGCGGGGCGGCGGTCGCCGGGCCGCCCCCGAGGGGGCGGGTGGGGACGACCCTGTCAGCGCCCCGCAAAACAAGCAAGCACGCATGCATGATTCACGGGTGCGGAACGGGCCCGGGGGCGGCGGGCACCGGGCCCGCCGCCCCCGGGGCGGTCAGTTCTCGCAGGCGACGCCGTCGCCGTCGCGGTCCAGTTTGCGGCTGTAGCCGGGGTCGCCCGCGTAGATGGGGGCGGCACCCGCGGCGCGGACGGCGGCGCAGTTGGCGTAGTACGGCTCCGGGTCCGGCTCGGCGGTCTCCGGGGGCCGAGTGGTCTGCGGCGGCAGCTTCGGCTTCAGGGTCTTCGGGGCCTGGGTGGTCGGCTCCGGCTCCGGCTCGGGCGCCCGGGTGGTCGGGTCCGGGGAGGGCGCCTCGGTGGTGGGCTCCGGCGTCGGGGTCGCGGTCGTCGGCTCCGGGCTCGGGCTCTCGGTCGTCGGCTCCGGGGACGGGCTCTCGGAGGTCGGGGCGGGCGCCGGGCTCGCCGTCACCGCCGGCTTCGGGTCGCCCTCCGGGGCCTTCTCCTCCGGGGGTATGACCAGCACCAGGAGGAACCACAGCCCGGAGAGGACCGACGCCACGGCCTTCGTACGGGTCGTCCAGTGGCCGAGCCAGGCCAGGGCGATGCCCGCCGGCGGGAGCAGCACGAGCAGGGTGATGATCAGCGCCGGATGCTGCCACCAGCGGCGCTGGGGCCGCCAGGCCGGGGGCGGCTGGTACGGGTGGGGCTGCGGGTGCACGGGGGGCTCCGGGACTGAAGGGCGCGCGCGGCGCGGGGCGGGGTGCCCAGGATCGTACACAGGATCTTCACAGGAGAACCCCCTCGTGCGGAGATCCGGTCACGGCCGCCCCCGCCCCGCCCCTCGCCCCTCGTGTCAGTACGACTTCGGCAGCCCCAGGGTCTGGTGGGAGACGAAGTTGAGGATCATCTCCCGGCTGACCGGGGCGATCCGGGCCACCCGGGAGGCGGCGATCAGCCGGGCGAGGCCGAACTCCTTGGTGAGGCCGTTGCCGCCGAGGGTGTGGACGGCGGTGTCGACGGCCTTCACGCACGCCTCGGCCGCCGCGTACTTCGCCATGTTGGCGGCCTCGCCCGCGCCCATGTCGTCGCCCGCGTCGTACAGCCGGGCCGCCTTCCGCATCATCAGGCGGGCGAGTTCGAGCTCGATGCGGGACTGGGCGAGCGGGTGGGCGATGGCCTGGTGGGCGCCGATCGGGGCCTTCCAGACCTGCCGCTCCTTGGCGTAGGCGACGGCCCGGTCGAGGGCGAAGCGGCCCATGCCGATCGCGAACGCGGCCGTCATGATCCGCTCCGGGTTGAGCCCCGCGAACAGCTGGAGCAGTCCCGCGTCCTCGTCGCCGACGAGCGCCTCGGCAGGGAGGTGGACGTCGTCGAGGGTGAGCTCGAACTGCTTCTCCGCCGCGTCGAGTTCCATCTCGATGTGGCGGCGGCCGAAGCCCGGAGTGTCGCGCGGCACGATGAAGAGGCACGCCTTGAGGTTCCCGGTGCGGGCGTCGGAGGTGCGGCCCACGATCAGGGTGGCGTCGGCGATGTCGACGCCGGAGACGAAGACCTTCCGGCCGTTGAGCGTCCAGCTGTCGCCGGTGCGGGTGGCGGTGGTGGTGATCCGGTGCGAGTTGGAGCCCGCGTCGGGCTCGGTGATGCCGAAGGCCATCGTCCTCGACCCGTCCGCGAGCCCCGGCAGCCAGGCCCGCTTCTGCTCCTCGGTGCCGAAGCGGGCGATGACCGTGCCGCAGATCGCGGGCGAGACGACCATCATCAGGAGCGGGGCCCCGGCGGCGCCCGCCTCCTCCAGGACGAGGGAGAGCTCGGCCATGCCGCCGCCCCCGCCTCCGTACTCCTCCGGCAGGTTGACGCCCAGGTAGCCGAGCTTTCCGGCCTCCTCCCACAGGGCGGCCCGGTCGAAGCCGGGGCCGTGCCGGTGGCCGAGGGCGGCGACGGCGGCGCGGAGCGCGGTGTGTTCCGGCGACTCGATGTCGGTGCTCATACGGTCTGGTCCTCCTGTGCTTCGGTCTGGACGACGGCGAGCAGGGCGCCGACCTCGACCTGGCGGCCGGGGGCGGCGTGGAGCGCGGTGAGCGTGCCGGAGGCGGGAGCGGTGACGCGGTGCTCCATCTTCATCGCCTCCAGCCAGAGCAGGGGCTGCCCGGCCTCGACGCGGTCGCCGGGGGCGAGGCCGTCCGCGACCCTGACGACGGTGCCGGGCATGGGCGCGAGGAGGGACCCGGGCAGGGTCCGCTCGCGCGGGTCGGTGAAGCGGGGGCGGGCGGTGAGCCGGTACGGGCCCGCGCAGACCAGGCCGTCGGGGTACTCCGCCACCTCGAAGTCCCGGACGACTCCGGCGACTTCGAGCCGGACCCGGTCGGGCGCGGCGCTGACGGCCCGGACGCCCCCGGGGGCCAGGACCTCGAAGCCGCCGTCCCGGGCGGGCCGGTAGCGGACCTCCGGCAGGCCCTCGTAGCTCCGGGTCTCGTCGCCGGAGCGGACGTTGCGCCAGCCGCCGCCGAAGCGGCCCCGGCGGGCGGCGGCCCCGGCGAGCGCGGCGGCGACGGCCGCGTGCGCCCGGCCCTCCGGGGCGGCGGTCAGGGCGGGGAGGTGGCGGTCGTAGAAGCCGGTGCCGAGGCGGGCCGGGTCGGCGAGGTCGGGGTGGCGCAGGGAGGCGACGAGGAGGTCGCGGTTGGTGGCGGGGCCGTGCAGCCGGGCCCGCTCCAGGGCGTGGGCGAGCTTGCGCAGGGCGGCCTCGCGGGTGGGCGCGCGGACGATGACCTTGGCGAGCATGGCGTCGTAGTGGACGCCGACCGCGTCTCCGGAGGCGTAACCGGTGTCCACCCGCACGCCGTCCCCGGCAGGCAGTTCGAAGCGGTGCAGGACGCCGGTCTGCGGGGCCCAGCCGGCGGCCGGGTCCTCGGCGTAGAGCCGGGCCTCGACCGCGTGGCCCCGGGCGGGCGGCGGCTCGGCGGGCAGCGCCCGGCCCTCGGCGACGGCGAGCTGGAGGGCGACGAGGTCGACGCCGTGGACCTCCTCGGTGACGGGGTGCTCGACCTGGAGGCGGGTGTTCATCTCCAGGAAGTGCGCCCGCCCGTCGGCGACCAGGAACTCGACCGTGCCGGCGCCGGTGTAGCCCACGGCCTTCGCGGCGCGGACCGCCGTGTCCAGGAGGGACGCCTCCAGGGCGGCGGACAGGCCGGGCGCGGGCGCCTCCTCGATCACCTTCTGGTGGCGGCGCTGGAGGGAGCAGTCCCGGGTGCCGAGCGCCCACACCGTGCCGTGGGTGTCGGCGAGGACCTGTACCTCGACGTGCCGGCCGCCCTCCACGTACGGCTCGACGAAGACCTCGCCGTCCCCGAAGGCGCTCGCGGCCTCCGCCGAGGCGGACGCCATCTCCCCTTCCAGGGCGGTGAGTTCGCGGACGATCCGCATGCCCCGGCCGCCGCCGCCGGCCGCCGCCTTCACCAGGACCGGCAGGTCGGCGGCGGTGACGGCGGCCGGGTCGAGCGGGGCGATGCCGAGGAGTTCCTTGGCGCGGGTCTTCGACGCCATCGCCTCGACGGCCTCCGGCGGCGGCCCGATCCAGGTCAGTCCGGCGGCGGTGACGGCACGGGCGAAGTCCGCGCTCTCGGAGAGGAAGCCGTAGCCGGGGTGGACCGCGTCGGCGCCCGCCGCGAGCGCCGCCGCCACGACGAGGTCGCCGCGCAGGTACGTCTCCGAGGGCGCGGCCCCCGGCAGCCGTACCGCCGTGTCCGCCTCCCGCACGTGCAGGGCGTCCGCGTCCGCGTCGGAGTGGACGGCGACGGTCGCGATGCCCAGCTCCCGGCAGGTGCGGAAGACGCGGCAGGCGATCTCGCCCCGGTTGGCCACAAGGACGGAGGTGATCAACGAAGGTGCCTCACATTCGGAAGACGCCGAAGCCGCCGCGCGCGCCCTCGACCGGTGCCGTGTGGATCGCGGACAGGCACAGTCCGAGGACCGTGCGGGTGTCGCGGGGGTCGATGACCCCGTCGTCGTAGAGCCGGCCGGAGAGGAACATCGGGAGGGACTCGGACTCGATCTGCGCCTCGACCAGGGCGCGCAGCCCGGCGTCGGCCTTGTCGTCGTAGGACTGCCCCTTCGCGGCGGCCGACGCGCGCGCCACGATGGACAGGACGCCCGCGAGCTGCTGGGGGCCCATGACGGCGGACTTGGCGCTGGGCCAGGCGAAGAGGAAGCGGGGGTCGTAGGCGCGGCCGCACATGCCGTAGTGCCCGGCGCCGTAGCTCGCGCCCATGAGGACGGAGAGGTGCGGGACCCGGGAGTTCGACACCGCGTTGATCATCATGGCGCCGTGCTTGATGATGCCGCCCTGCTCGTACTCCCTGCCGACCATGTAGCCGGTGGTGTTGTGGAGGAACAGCAGCGGGATGTCCCGCTGGTTGGCGAGCTGGATGAACTGGGCGGCCTTCTGCGACTCGGCGGAGAACAGCACGCCCCGCGCGTTGGCGAGGATGCCGACGGGGTAGCCGTGCAGCCGGGCCCAGCCGGTGGTCAGCGACGATCCGTACAGCGGCTTGAACTCGTCGAAGTCGGAGCCGTCGACGAGGCGGGCGATCACCTCGCGCGGGTCGAAGGGCGTCTTCAGGTCGCCGGGCACGATCCCGAGGAGCTCCTCCGGGTCGTACTTCGGCGGCTCGTAGGCCGCCGGGTCCGGATCGGGGTGCGCCTTGCGGTGGTTGAGGCGGGCGACGATCCGGCGGGCCTGCCGGATCGCGTCGGGCTCGTCCACCGCGTAGTGGTCGGCGAGCCCGGAGACCCGGGCGTGCATCGCCGCCCCGCCCAGCGACTCGTCGTCGCTCTCCTCGCCGGTCGCCATCTTCACCAGCGGCGGCCCGCCGAGGAAGACCTTCGACCGCTCCTCGATCATCACCGTGTGGTCGGACATGCCGGGCACGTAGGCGCCGCCGGCCGTGGAGTTGCCGAAGACGACCGCGATCGTGGGAATGCCCGCCGCCGAGAGCCGGGTGAGGTCGCGGAAGAGCGCCCCGCCGGGGATGAAGATCTCCTTCTGGGAGGGCAGGTCGGCGCCGCCGGACTCGACGAGGGAGATCACCGGGAGCCGGTTGGCGTACGCGATCTCGTTGGCGCGCAGCGCCTTCTTCAGGGTCCACGGGTTGGAGGCGCCGCCGCGCACGGTCGGGTCGTTGGCGGTGATCAGGCACTCGACGCCCTCCACCACCCCGATGCCGGTCACCAGGGACGCGCCCACGGGGTAGTCGCTGCCCCAGGCGGCGAGCGGGGAGAGTTCCAGGAAGGGGCTGTCGGGGTCCACCAGGAGCTCGATCCGCTCCCGGGCGAGCAGCTTGCCGCGCCGGCGGTGCCGCTCCGTGTACTTCTCGCCGCCGCCCGCGAGCGCCCGGGCGTGCTCGGCGTCGAGCGCGGCGAGCTTCTCCAGCATGGCGGCCCGGTGGGCGGCGTGGTCGGGTCCGCCGGTGTCGAGGGCGGAGGCGAGGACGGTCACAGCAGGGTCTCCGGGAGGTCGAGGTGGCGGGAGCGGAGCCATTCGCCGAGGGCCTTGGCCTGCGGGTCGAAGCGGGCCCGCGAGGCGACGCCCTCGCCGAGGAGCCCGGCGACGGTGAAGTTCAGCGCCCGCAGGTTCGGCAGCACGTGCCGGGTGACGGGCAGTCCGGCCGTCTCGGGGAGCAGTGCGCGGAAGAGGTCGGCGGTGAGGGTGTGGACGAGCCACCGCCACTCCTCCTCGGTGCGCACCCACACGCCCACGTTGGCGTCGCCGCCCTTGTCGCCGCTGCGGGCGCCCGCGATCCGCCCCAGCGGGGCGCGGACCACCGGGCCCGGGGGCGGTGGCGGCGGCAGGTCGGGCTCGGGCACCGGTTCCAGGACCCGGCTGTCCGGCGGTACGGGGACGGCGGTACGGGTCCCGTCGGGGAGCACGGCCGTGTGCGGGACGTCGGCGGCGGGCACGTACGCGGTCTCGAAGACCCCGTAGGGGGCGCCCCGGCCGGGCGGGGCGGTGACGTGGAAGCCGGGGTAGCTGGCGAGGGCCAGTTCGATCGCGGCCCCCGTCAGGTCGCGGCCCACCCGGTCGGGGTCGGGGTCGCGGACGACGAGCCGCAGCAGGGCGCTGGCGGTCTCCTCGGTCGGCGCGTCCTCCCGGTCGGTGCGGGCCAGTTCCCAGCGGACCTCGGCGGGCGGCGCGGCGGCGAGCGCGGCCCCGACCTGCTCCCGGACGAGGGCGGCCTTGGCGTCGACGTCGAGGCCGGTGAGGACGAAGACGACCTCGTTGCGGTGGCCGCCGAGGCGGCAGCCGCCCGCCTTGAGGGTGGGCGGCGGGGCCTCGCCCCGCACCCCCTCGATCCGCACCCGGTCCGGCCCGTCCTGGACGAGCCGCACGGTGTCGAGGCGGGCGGTCGCGTCGGGTCCGGCGTAGCGGGCGCCGGAGGTCTCGTACAGGAGCTGGGCGGTGACCGTGCCGACGTCGACGGCGCCGCCGGTGCCGGGGTGCTTGGTGACGACCGCCGACCCGTCCCCGTACAGCTCGGCGAGCGGGAAGCCGGGCCGTGCCAGGGCCTTCGGGTCGCGCTCGGCGAGCTCCCGGAAGAAGGCGTAGTTGCCGCCGGTGGCCTGGGTGCCGCACTCCAGGACGTGCCCGGCGACGACCGCCCCGGCCAGCCGGTCGTACTCCTCGGGCCCCCAGCCGAACCACCACTGGGCGGGGCCGGTGACGAGGGCGGCGTCGGTGACCCGGCCGGTGACGACGACGTCGGCGCCGGCGGCGAGGCAGGCGGCGATCCCGCCGCCGCCCAGGTAGGCGTTGGCGGTCAGGACGCCCGGTCCGGGCGGCAGCGCGTCGCCCTCGACGTGGGCGACGCGGGTCGGCAGGCCGAGCTTGGCGGCCAGCTCCCGCAGGGCGGCGGCGAGCCCGGCCGGGTTGAGCCCTCCGGCGTTGGCGACGATCCGGACGCCGCGCTCGTGGGCGAGCCCGAGGCCCTCCTCCATCTGCCGCAGGAAGGTCTTGGCGTACCCCGCCGACGGGTCCTTGAGGACGTCGCGGCCGAGGATGAGCATGGTGAGTTCGGCGAGGTAGTCGCCGGTGAGGACGTCGAGTCCGCCGCCGGTCAGCATCTCGCGGACGGCGTCGAAGCGGTCGCCGTAGAAACCGGAGGCGTTCCCGATCCGCAGGACCCGCCCCGCCGCACCCGGTCCGGCCACCGCCGGTCCCGTCACGGCCCGGCCCTCGGCGCCCCGCCCCGCCGCACCCGGTCCGGTCACGGCCTGGCCTCCTCGCGGGCCGGGCGGCCCGCGCCCGCCGGTCCGGCGAACGCCTGCGCGAAGGAGAGCCAGCGCTCGGCGTCGGCACCCTCGGCGACGAGGGCGGTGTCGTCCCGGTGGATCCGCTGGGTGACCAGGAGGCAGAAGTCGAGCGCGTCGCCGGTGACCCGCTGGGCCGCGTCCTCGGGGCCGTACGTCCACGACGTGCCGTCCGGGGCGGTGAGTTCGACCCGGACCGGGTCCGGCGGCGGCTGCTCGCCGCGCACCAGATAGGCGTAGCCGCGGGCCCGGTGGCCGATCCAGGCGACGTGCCGCAGCCGGGCGGTGGGCGTGCGGACGGCCCCCAGGGCGTCGGCCACGTCCTGGCCGTGCGCCCAGGTCTCCATCAGCCGGGCGGTGGCCATCGCGGGGGCGCTCATCGGCGGCCCGTACCAGGGGAAGCGGCCGCCGGGCGGCACCGCGCGCAGGGCCCGCTCCAGCCGCTCCCGGCCGTCGCGCCAGCGGGCGAGGAGCACGTCCGGCGGCAGCGCGGCCCCCTCCTCGGCCCCCTCGTCGACGAACCGCTCGGGCGCGGCCGGCGCCTTCTCCACCTCGGCCGCGAAGCCCTCCGCGTCGGTGACGGCGAGCAGCGCGGCCCGGTCCGTCCAGGCGAGGTGCGCGATCTGGTGGGCGAGGGTCCAGCGCGGGGCGGGGGTGGGGCGGGACCAGTCCGCCGGGGTCAGGTCGGCGACGAGGGCGTCGAGTTCGTCGCCCTCGGCGCGGAGGTCGACGAGGACGTCGACGGGGTCGGACACGGTGCGCTCCCCTCGGGAGGACGGGCCTGAGGAGTGGGAGCATGGCAGCGATCCGGGAAACAATCAAGCATGCTTGCTTTGATTGGTGCGGGCCCGGAACCCGCCCCGGAAGGGCCGTCCGGGATCAGCCCGGGAGGGAGACCGTGGTCAGGGCGTCGAGGGCGGCGGCCGGCAGGAGGTAGCCGAGGGTGCCGTTGCGGTACGTCGAGATCTGGAAGCCCACCAGGCCGCCCCGCTCCGAGAACATCGGGGCGCCCCGGAGCGCGCCGTCCATCTCCCCCACCACCCGCAGCAGCCCGCCCGTGCGCCCCCGCAGGTCCACCAGGCAGGAGTACGGCCTGTAGGGGTTGCGGGCGCTGGCCAGGAGCCGGGAGCCGATCGGCGGCTTCCGGTCCAGGCGGACCGGCACGGCGGGCGGCGGCACCGGCTCCCGGAGCTCCAGGACCAGCAGTTGCACGTCCTTGTGCGCCAGACCGTCCACCCCGCTCACCTCCCGCACCTCCGCCGGCACGGTCAGCCCGCCGACGTCGACCGACCGGACCAGCCGCCGCGCCTTCGTCGCCACGTCCCACTCCAGCGCGGAGACCACCGTCCGCCCGTCGACCAGCAGGCCGCTGGCCTCGCTCGTCCCGTAGGAGATCTGCGCGCTGAGCGCCGCGGCGGCCTCCTCGTCCATCGGCGGCGGAGCCCCGTAGAAGTGCACCGTGTTCCCGCCGCCCTCGATCCGCAGGCCGTACGGGTCCGGGTCCTCGCGCCCCGGGCCGCCGCGCCCCGGCTCCGCACGTCCCGGGCCCTCCCCTCCCGCGCCCTCGCGCCCCGGGGACTCCGGCCGGGCCGCCGGGACCGCCGGGGGAACCACCGGGGGAACCACCGGGGTGACCGCCGGGGGTGCCGCCTCCGCCTCCGCCAGCCGGTGCTCCAGCCGCTCGCACCGCTCCTCCGCCCGCCGGTGCAGCTCCCGGACCCGCTCCAGCTCCTCCCGCAGCTCCCGCACCTCCTCGCGCAGCCGGGCGTACTCGCCGGGCCCGCCGTCGCCCTCCGCGCGCAGCTCCCGGAGCTGGAGCCGCAGCTCCCGCACCCGCCGCTCGCGGTCGTCGAGCGTCTCCTCCAGGCGCCGCACGGACCGGGCGGCCCGCTGGGCCTCGCCGTCCGCCTCGGCGAGCTGGAGCTCCAGCAGCCGGACCCGGTGGACCGGCCCCCGGGAGGCGTACACGGCGGCCCGGTGCAGGGCCTTGAACATCGCCACGGTCTCCTCGGTCGGCACCTCGGTACCCCGCGCCTCCGCGACGTCGCCCAGCAGGTTCCGCACGAAGTCCCAGTGCGGGACGCGCCGCCCGCCGAAGTACCGGGAGACGGCGCCGGAGTCGTACGACCTGCGGACCGCGTAGCGGCGCACCGACAGCGGCGCGAGCCCCGCGAACAGGTCCCGCAGGGCCCTCGCCAGTGCCAGCGCCTCCGGCGGCGCCTCCTCGCCGAGCGGCTTCAGTCCGGTCATCGCCCCGCCTCCTCCCGGCGGGTGCTGCCGGTTCGCCCGCAGCACCGCTGCACCTGCCGCAGCACCCCGCTCCCCCGCGAGTCTGGCCCAGGAGACCCCTCCGCACACCGGAAACCGGACAAGGAGCCCCCGTGCCCCAGCCCCGCACCGCCGACCTCGTCGTCTTCCTCGCCGTCCTCGCCACCGCCGCCGCCCTGGTGCTGCGCGGCACCGATCCGGCGACCCTGACCACGGTCACCGTGGCGGTCTCCGGCCTGTACGCGGCGTGGCGCGGCCCCGGCCGCAAGGACCGCGCCGGAGAAGGACGTTCGGACGGGGACACCCGGGAGCGATGAGTTTCCGGCCCGGCCCCGGTCCTAGATCATGAACGCGACACCACCGGCCCCCAGGAACCGAGGTCCCCGCCATGCGCACGCTCATCAGCTCCGCCTTCGTCTCCCTCGACGGCGTCGTCGAGGCCCCCGGCGGCGAACCCGGCTACCGCAACTCCGGCTGGACCTTCAAGGACGTCGCGTTCCTGCCGGAGGCGTTCGAGATCAAGGGCCGCGAGCAGGAGGAGGCCACCGCGATGCTGCTCGGCCGCGTCAGCTACGAGGCGTTCAGCCCCGTGTGGCCCGGCATGGCCGACTTCGCCGGCTACAAGGAGATGCCGAAGTACGTCGTCTCCACCACCCTCGCCGAGGACGCCCTCGTCGACGACTGGGGGCCGACCACGATCCTGCGCTCGGTGGACGAGGTCGCCGCCCTGAAGGAGACCGACGGCGGCCCGGTCATCCTGCACGGCAGCGCCTCGCTGAACCGCGCGCTGTCCGACGCCGGCCTGATCGACCGCTACCACCTGCTGGTCTTCCCGCTGCTCCTCGGCGCCGGCAAGCGGCTCTTCAGCGCCACCGACAAGGACGCCCAGAAGCTCCGGCTGACCGAGCACGAGGCGTACCCGAACGGCGTCCAGAAGCAGGTCTACGACGTCGTCCGCTGACCCGGACCGCCGGTCCGCGCCGTCTGGGTGCGGACCGCGCCGACGCTCGCGGCGATGACGAGGGCGATGGCGAGGCCGTCGGTGGGCGAGAGCGCCTGGTGCAGGACGAGGAGGCCCGCGCCGGCCGCGATGGCGGGCTCCAGGCTCATCAGGACGGCGAAGGTCGGGGCGGGCAGCCGGCGCAGGGCGAGCAGTTCGAGCGTGTACGGCAGCACCGAGGAGAGCAGGGCGACGCCGAGGCCCAGCGCGACGGTGGTGGGCACGACGAGCGCGCCGCCCGCCTCGGCGATGCCCAGCGGCAGGCTGAGGACCGCGCCGAAGGCCATCGCGAGGGCCAGCCCGTCGGCCTTGGGGAAGCGGCGCCCGGTGCGCGCGCTGAAGACGATGTACGTGGCCCACATGGCGCCCGCGCCGAGCGCGAAGCCCGCGCCGAGCGGGTCGAGCCGGTCGAAGCCGCCGCCGCCGAGGAGGGCGACGCCGCCGAGGGCGAGACCGGCCCACAGGAGGTTGACGAGCCGCCGGGAGGCGATGACGGAGAGCGCGAGCGGGCCGAGCACCTCCAGGGTGACGGCGACGCCCAGCGGGATCCGGTCGAGGGCCTGGTAGAAGAGGATGTTCATGCCCGCCATGGCGGTGCCGAAGGCGACGACGGTGCCCCAGTCGGCGCGGCCGTAGCCGCGGACCTTCGGCCGGCAGACCAGCAGCAGGACGAGGGCGGCGAGGACCAGCCGCAGGGTGACGACGCCGAGGGCGCCGGCCCGGGGCATCAGCAGGACGGCGACGGCCGAGCCGAACTGGACGGAGAGCCCGCCGGCGACGACGAGCGCGACGGGCCCCAGCCCGCCCCGGCGCCCGCCCGGCGCGGCCGGGGCCGTGCCCGCACGCGCGCCCGGCGCGCTCGGAGCCGTACCGCCGGAGACCACCGGGGCCATCTCCTTGACCTGGCTGTTCACGCCACCGCTCCTCCCCGGTCCGCCGTCGGACCGGCTCATCCACCGATAAGTTCACTTCATTAAACCGTCAGTTCAGAGTAGTGCACTCCCCCGCACCCTGACGGCCAGATTCCGCTTCCACGCTAGGGAGCCCCCGTGCGGCAACGGAAATGCCGACCTTCCTGCGGTTATGCTCCGGACGCATGACCGTGCGCATCGAGCTGCGCCACCTGCGCTGCTTCCTCGCCATCGCCGAGGAGAGGAACCTCACGCGGGCCGCCGCCCGCCTCCACCTCACCCAGCCCGCCGTCTCCCGCACCCTCGCCGCCCTCGAACGGCACCTCGGCGCCCGGCTCGTCGACCGCTCCACCCACCACCTGGAGCTCACCGCCGAGGGCCGCGCCTTCCGCGAGCGGGCCGCCGCCGCCCTCGCCGCCTTCGACGCCGCCGTCGACCCCGCCCGGCTGCGCCACCGCCCGCTCCGCCTCGGCCACGCCTGGTCCGCCTTCGGCCCGTACACCACCCCCCTGCTGCGCCGCTGGCAGCGGGAGCACCCCGAGACCCCGCTCGAACTCCTCCGCGTCGACGACCGCACCGCCGGACTCGCCCGCGGCCAGGTCGACGCGGCCCTGCTGCGCGGCGCGGTCGAGGCCCCCGGCCTGGTCACCGCCGAGCTGACCAGCGAGCCCCGGGTCGCCGCCCTCCCCTCCGACAGCCCCCTCGCCGACCGGCCCGGCCCGCTCTCCCTGCGCGACCTCGCGGGCGAGACGGTCGTCCTCAACACCGTCTCCGGCACCACCGCCCTCACCCTGTGGCCGCTGCCCGACCGGCCCGTCTCCGCCCTCACCGTCGCCAACACCGACGACTGGCTCACCGCCATCGCCGCCGGCCGGGGCGTCGGCGTCTCCTCCGCCTCGACCGCCGCCCTCCACCCCCACCCCGGCGTCACCTACCGGCCGCTGCCCGACGCCCCGCCGCTCCCCGTCCTGCTGGCCTGGCGCGACGCCTTCCCCCACCCGGCGACCGCCGCCCTCGCCGCGATGGCCCGGGAGATCGTCCGGGACGCCTGACCCGGCGCCGCCCCCGGCCCGACCCCTCAGCCCGCCCCCTGCGCGCGCCCCTCCTCAAGCCCCTCCGCGAGGAGTTCCGCCAGGTGGCGGGCCCGGCGGCCGGTCAGGTGCGCGATCTGGGTGCGGCAGGAGAAGCCGTCGGCCAGCACCTCCGCCCCGGCCGGGGCGGCGCGCAGGGCGGGCAGCAGCCGGTCCTCCGCACAGGCCACCGACACCTCGTAGTGGCCGGGCGCGAAGCCGAAGTCGCCCGCCAGGCCGCAGCAGCCGCCCGCGAGCCCGCCGGTGAGCCCGGCCCGCTCGCGCAGCCGGCGCTCGGCGGCGTCGCCGAGGACGGCGTGCTGGTGGCAGTGGGTCTGGCCGGTGACCGGCCGGTCCAGCCGGGGCGGGACCCAGCCGGGCGCCAGCTCCTCCAGGGCCTCCGCGAAGGTGCGGACGGAGGCGGCGAGCCGCGCCGCCCGCGGGTCACCGGGCAGCAGCGCGGGCAGGTCGGTGCGGAGGGCCGCCGCGCAGGAGGGCTCCAGGACGACCACCGGCCCGTCCGTCCCCGCCATCACGCCGAGCGTCCGGCGCAGCACCCGCCGGGCCGCGCCGAGCCGCCCGGTGGACACGTAGGTGAGGCCGCAGCAGACCCGGCCGGGCGGCAGCGCGACCCCCAGCCCGGCGTCCTCCAGGACCCGGACGGCGGCCCGGCCCGCCTCGGGCGCGAGGTGGTCGGTGAAGGTGTCCGGCCACAGCGTGAGCACCGGCGGCCGGGCCGGGGCGCGCTCCGCGAACCAGGCGGTGAGGGTGGACCCCGCCACCCTCGGCATCGCCCGCCGGGGCGTGACGCCCGCCAGCCGGGCCGCGAACGGCAGCCGGGTGACCGCGTTCAGGCCCCGGCCCAGCAGGTCGAGCCAGCGCGGCAGCCCGCCGAGCGTCCAGTGCGCGCGCGGCCGGCGCAGCGCCCCGCCGAAGCCCGCGTGGTACCGGTCGAGGAACTCCGCCTTGTACGCGGCCATGTCGACGCCCACCGGGCAGTCGCGGCGGCAGCCCTTGCAGGACAGGCACAGGTCCAGCGCCTCCCGGACCTCCTCGGAGCGGTGCCCGTCCGTGACGACCTCGCCGAGCGCCATCTCGTGGAGGAGGCGGGCCCGGCCCCGGGTGGAGTGCCTCTCCTCGCCGGTGGCGCGGAAGGACGGGCACATCACCGAGTCGTCCGGGACCGGCCCGGAGACCCGGCACTTGGCGACCCCGACGCAGCGGGCCGCCTCCCGGCCGAGCCCCACCAGCGGCAGGCCGGTGAAGCGGAGCCCGGAGTCGAGCGGTTCGGGCCGCACCAGCATGCCCGGGTTGAGGCCGCCGTCCGGGTCCCACAGGTCCTTCGCCGCGCCGAAGAGGCCGACCAGCCCGTCCCCGTACATCCTCGGCAGGAGTTCGGCCCGCGCCTTGCCGTCGCCGTGCTCGCCGGAGAGGGAGCCGCCGTGGGCGACGACGAGTCCGGCGACCTCCTCGGAGAAGCGGCGGAAGCGGCGGACCCCGTCGGGCGTCCACAGGTCGAAGTCGATCCGGACGTGCACGCAGCCGTCGCCGAAGTGCCCGTACGGCACCCCCCGGAGGCCGTGCGCGGCCAGCAGGGCGCGGAACTCCCGCAGGTAGGCGCCGAGCCGGGCGGGCGGCACGGCGCAGTCCTCCCACCCGGGCCACGCCTCCCCGCCCGCCGCCGGGGCCCCGCCGGGCCCGCTCCCGGGCGCGGCGGGCAGCCGGGTCGCCGTGCCCGCCGCGTCCTCGCGGATCCGCCACAGCGCCCGCTGCCCGGCCGGATCGCGCACCACCGCCGCGTCGAGCGCGTCCGCCGCCCGCACCAGCCTCCGGGCCGCGCCCTCCCCGTCCACCTCGCAGAAGAGCCACGCCCCGCCCCTCGGCAGCCCGGCGGCGGCCCCGACGAGATCGGCCGCCATGCCCTCCACGGTCAGCGGGCCCAGCGGGAGGAGCCCGGCGGCCGCGTCGGCGGCGGCGGTCTCGTCGGCGTACCCGAGGACGACGAGGACCGGGTCCGCCGGGAGCGGCACCAGCCGGACGGTCGCCTCCGTGACGATCCCGAGGGTGCCCTCGGAGCCGACGAAGGAGCGGACGACGTCCCGGCCCCGCTCGGGCAGCAGCGCGTCCAGCGCGTACCCGGAGATCCGGCGGGGCAGCCCGGCCGGGTAACCCGTGCGGAGCAGCCCCAGGTGGCGGTCGGCGAGGTCCAGGAGGCCGGGCGGGGCGCCCCGCCCGTCCCGCCCGAGCGTCAGCCGGGCGCCCCGGTAGGTCACCACGTCGAGGGAGCGCACGTTGTCCGCGGTCGTGCCCCACGCGACCGAGTGCGCCCCGCAGGCGTTGTTGCCGATCATGCCGCCGAGGGTGCAGCGGCCGTACGTGGACGGGTCGGGGCCGAAGGTCAGCCCGTACGGCCGCACCGCCTCCCGCAGCCGGGCCGGCACCAGCCCCGGGCGGACCACGGCGGTCCGCGCCTCCGGGTCGACCGAGACCAGCCCGCCGAGGTGCCGTGTGAAGTCCAGCACCACGCCGGTGCCGGTGGCCTGGCCGCCGATCGAGGTCCCGGCGCCGCGCGCGACGACCGGCACCCCGTGCTCCCGGCAGACGGCCAGCGCGGCGGCCACGTCGTCGGCGTCGCGCGGGGCGACCGTCCCCAGCGGCACCCGGCGGTAGTTGGAGGCGTCCATGGTCGCCAGCGCCCGCGCGGAGGAGGTGAAGTCGACCTCCCCGGCGAGCGCGGCCCTCAGGGCGGCGGCGAGTCCCCGGCGCGTTGCTTCGTCTGTTCCCACGACGCAAGCATGTCTCGTTCCTCGTCTCATCCGGCGGACATCCCGCGACCGGGCCCGTCCCGAACCGATACGCTCCGGCTCGTGGCCGACATCCAGATTCCCGCTGACATCAAGCCCGCAGACGGTCGTTTCGGCGCGGGCCCCTCCAAGGTGCGCACGGAGGCGCTGGACGCCCTCGCCGCCACCGGCACCTCCTTCCTGGGCACCTCCCACCGCCAGGCGCGCGTGAAGAACCTGGTCGGCGAGGTCCGTACCGGCGTCTCCGACCTCTTCTCGCTGCCCGAGGGCTACGAGGTGATCCTGGGCAACGGCGGCTCCACCGCCTTCTGGGACATCGCGACCCACGGCCTGATCGAGAACAAGTCGCAGCACCTCGCCTTCGGCGAGTTCTCCTCCAAGTTCGCGAAGGCCGCGAAGCTGGCCCCGTGGCTGGCCGAGCCGACCGTGATCTCCTCCGACCCGGGCACCCACCCGGAGCCGGTGGCCGAGGCGGGCGTCGACGTCTACGCCTACACCCACAACGAGACCTCCACCGGTGTCGCCGCCCCCATCCGGCGGGTCGCGGGAGCCGACGAGGGCGCGCTCGTCCTGGTGGACGCCACCTCCGGCGCGGGCGGCCTCCCGGTCGACATCGCCGAGACCGACGTCTACTACTTCGCGCCGCAGAAGTCCTTCGCCGCCGACGGCGGCCTGTGGCTGGCGGTCTTCTCCCCCGCCGCCCTGGAGCGCGCCCAGCGGATCCACGCGTCGGGCCGTCACATCCCCGAGTTCTTCTCGCTGCCGACGGCGATCGACAACTCGCTGAAGAACCAGACGTACAACACCCCGGCGCTCTCGACCCTCTTCCTGCTCAACGAGCAGCTGAAGTGGATCAACGGCCAGGGCGGTCTGGAGTGGGCCGTGGCCCGCACCAAGGAGTCCTCGGACGCGCTGTACACCTGGGCCGAGGAGTCCAAGCACGCCACCCCGTTCGTCACCGACCCGGCGAAGCGCTCGCAGGTCATCGGCACGATCGACTTCTCCGACGAGGTCGACGCGGCGGCCGTCGCCAAGGCGCTGCGCGCCAACGGCATCGTGGACACCGAGCCCTACCGCAAGCTGGGCCGCAACCAGCTCCGGGTGGCGCTCTTCCCGGCGATCGACCCGGCCGACGTCCGCGCGCTGACCGCGTGCGTGGACTACGTCATCGAGCGCCTCTGACCGGCTCCCGAACACCCCGAAGGGGCCCGGCGGTTCACCCGCCGGGCCCCTTCGCCGTACACGGGCGCGGGCGGGCTCCCGCCATCGCGCGCGGGCGCGGCGCCTCTTTCGCCGCGCGCGCGGGCGGGTCAGTCGCCGCGCCGCCGCAGCCGCTTGACGCCCAGGAAGAGGGCGGCGGCGCCGGCGAGGACGAGGAAGCCGGTGGTGGCGCTGCCCTTCGGCGTGCCGGAGTCCGCGCCGGACTCCCCGGCGGCGGAGGGCCCGCCGGAGGCACCGGCGGACGGGCCGGTGGCGCCCGGCGTCCCCGGCGGCTCCTCCCCGGGCCGGGCCGCCTCCCGCTCGACCCGCACCACCCGGCTGCCGCGCCCCTCGGAGCCGAACATGAAGGCCGTGCCGTCGCGGGTGTACGTCACCGACTCCGCCTGCCCCTGGAAGGGCGCCCCGACCGGGACGCCGTCGCCGTCGAGGCGGCCGTCCTTCCAGCCGTACTCCTTGGCGCTGAAGTAGCCGCGCAGCACCAGCCGTTCGCCGTCCGGGGAGAAGGCGCCGTCCGTCACCCAGGGGACCTCCCCGACGCGGCGGAAGGTGTTGGTGCCGGAGGAGGAGAGGCGCTCGGGCCCGGCGTAGAGGCCCCCGCCGCCCTGGTTCTTGCTGGCGATGTAGACCCGGCCGGTCTTCGGATGGACCATCAGCGCCTCGGCGTTCCGGGGCCCGTCGGCGTACTTCACGACGTACTGGGTGGCCCTGACCGTCTGGTCCTTCAGCACCTCGGGCTCGGGGAAGCGGTAGATCCAGACGTGGTCCCAGGAGCCGTCCAGGTTGTCCCCGATGTCGCCGACGTAGAGGTCGCCGTCGGGGCCGATGGAGATCGCCTCCATGTCGCGGGGCGTACCGACGCCCGCCATGGTGACGGTCGCGACGGTCTTCCCGGTCCGGGAGTCCACCGCGTAGATCCGGGGCTCGTCCTGGTCGTTGTGGGTCCAGTAGACGCCCGGGTGCCGCACGCTCGCCGCGAGCCCGCTGGACTCGTCGATCCGCGCGTCCCCGATCGTGAAGTCCCGGTCCGGCGGCGCCTCCCGCGCGTGGGCGGGCAGGGGCACCAGGAGGACGAGGGCGGCGGCCGCCCCGGCCCCCCGCAGCAGACGCGGAACACTACGCATCCCCCCAGCCTGCCACGTGCCCCGCGCCCGTGGCGGGGGTCACGTCGTGGGCGGCGGCGGGGTCGGGAAAGATGGGCGCATGCGTTTTCTGTTCGTCGGCGACAGCATGACCATCGGACGCGCCGGCGACTGGACCTGGCGGCACCGCATGTGGCGGCACCTGGAGGCGGTCCTGCCCGGCGGGTACGCGGTCGTCGGCCCGCGCGACGGCCTGTACGTCCCGGAGGGCGAGGCGGGCGACCCGCAGGACTACGCGGACCCGGACTTCCCGCCCGCCGCCCGCCGCCACCTCGCGGGCTGGGGCGAGGGCTGGCTCCACATGGCCCCGGTCATCGGCGAGACCGTCACCGCGACCCGCGCCGACGTGCTCCTCGTCTCGCTCGGCCTGATCGACCTCGGCTTCTACACCAACGGCGACCAGACCGAGGAGAACGTCCGGGCCTTCGTCGCCGCCGCCCGCGCCGCGAACCCGCGCGTGCGGATGGTGCTGCTGCCCGTCATCCCGAACGTCCGGGCCGGCTACGACCCCGCCTTCGCCGCCGAGTGCGCCCGCTTCAACGACCTCCTCGCGAAGGCCGTCGCCGACCTCGACGAGGCGGCCTCCCCGCTGCTCCTCGCCACCGTCCCCGACACGTACGACCTGCGGACCGACACCTACGACGGCACCCACCCGAGCCCGTCCGGCGAACACAAACTGGCGGCGGCCTTCGCCGACGCGATGCACCAGGCGTGGGCCCTGGGCGGCCCCTACCGGGAGGGGTAGGGGCCGGACGGGGCGCCCCGGGCGGTACGCCCTTGCTTCGAGCGGACTCCAACGAGTGGGATGGTGACCCATGAAGTACACGCAGCTCGGACGCACCGGACTCAAGGTCAGCCGCCTCGTCCTCGGCACGATGAACTTCGGACCGCAGACCGACGAGCCCACCAGCCACGCCATCATGGACGCGGCGCTCGACGCGGGCCTCAACTTCTTCGACACCGCCAACGTGTATGGGTGGGGCGAGAACAAGGGCCGTACCGAGGAGATCATCGGCTCCTGGTTCGCCCAGGGCGGTGGCCGCCGGGAGAAGACGGTCCTCGCCACCAAGGTCTACGGGTCGATGCACCGGGACGGCGAGACCTGGCCCAACCACGACAAGCTCTCGGCGCTGAACATCCGCCGCGCGGTCGACGCCAGTCTCAAGCGCCTCGGCACCGACTACATCGACCTGTACCAGTTCCACCACGTCGACCGGAGCACCCCCTTCGACGAGATCTGGCAGGCGGTCGACGTCCTGATCCGGCAGGGCAAGATCCTCTACGCCGGTTCGTCCAACTTCCCCGGCTACAAGATCGCCCAGGCCAACGAGGCCGCCGCCCGGCGCGGCATGGTCGGCCTGGTCAGCGAGCAGTGCCTCTACAACCTCTTCGAGCGGCGCGCCGAGATGGAGGTGATCCCGGCCGCGCAGGAGTACGGCCTCGGGGTCATTCCCTGGTCGCCGCTGCACGGCGGGCTCCTCGGCGGTGTCCTGAAGAAGGAGGCCGGGGGCAAGCGCCGTACCGAGGGCCGGGCGGCGGAGAGCCTCGCCGACCCGGCGGTGCGGGCCCGCTTCCAGGCGTACGAGGACCTGCTCGACAAGCACGGGCTCGCCCCCGGCGAGGTCGGCCTCGCCTGGCTCCTCACCCGGCCCGGCGTGACCGGACCGATCGTCGGCCCGCGCACCCCGGAACAGCTCTCCGGCGCCCTGCGCGCGCTGGAACTGGAACTCTCCGAGGAACTGCTGACCGGACTCGACGAGATCTTCCCCGGCCCCGGCCCGTCCCCGGAGGCCTTCGCCTGGTAGGCACACGACCGGGCCCGGCACGGCCGACGGCCGACGCCCGCTCGTGCGGGCGGCGGCCGTCGCCGTCGTCGGGGCGCCCGGCGCCCCGACTCAGATGTGGATCTCGTGCGCGGGGGCGCCGACGCCGGTGGCGATCACCTGCGGGGCGGCCCAGCGGATGGTGCCGGCCGCGTCGGTGCTGCCGACGAAGGCCTGGAGGGAGCCGTCGGCCTCCAGCACCAGGTAGTCGGCGCGGGCGTCGCCGCCGACGTCCGCGAAGCGGACCTGGTCGGCGGTCCAGGCGCTGGAGCCGGAGGCGATGTAGCCCAGCTCCTGCCAGCCGCCCCGGCCGTTGCCGCCCTGGTTGACGAAGGCGCGGACGGCGCCGTTCTCGTCCAGGACGAGGTAGTCGGCGCGGCCGTCGCCGCCGATGTCGGCGAAGCGGACCCGGTCGGCGCTCCAGGCGCTGGAGCCGGAGGCGATGTAGCCCAGCTCCTCCCAGCTGCCGAGGGCGGTGCTGCGCCAGGCGCGGACGGCGCCGTTGGCGTCGAGGACGAGGTAGTCGGCGCGGGCGTCGCCGTCGATGTCGGCGAAGCGGACCTGGCTGCCGGTCCAGGCGCTGGAGCCGGTGGCGATGACGCCCTGCTGGACCCAGCCGCCGCGGCCGTCGCCGCCCCGGTTGAGGTAGGCGCGGACGGCGCCGTTGCCGTCGAGGACGAGGTAGTCGGCGCGGCCGTCGCCGTCGACGTCGGCGAAGCGGACCTGGCCGCCGGTCCAGGCGCTGGAGCCGGAGGCGATGTAGCCGAGCGCCTCCCAGCTGCCGAGGCCGGTGTTGCGCCAGGCGCGGACGGCGCCGTTGGCGTCGACCGCGAGGTAGTCGGCGCGGCCGTCGCCGTCGATGTCGACGTCGTAGTCACCGGCGGTGGCGCGGGCCGGCGGCGCGGGCCGGACGTCGACGAACTCCTTGACCCAGCCCTTGCGGACGACCGTCTCGATGCCGCCCAGGAAGGCGTCGGCCATCTTCGTGTAGCCGGCGTTGTTGGGGTGGAGGTCGTCGTTGAGGTCGGCGGTGGTCAGCGCCCCCATGCCGACCTGGGTGATGCGGTAGCCGAGCGCGGTGCGGGAGGCGACCAGGCCGGGCAGGGCGTTGTTGTACGCGTCGACCCGGGCCTGGACCGCGGGGTCGGTGGCGGGCACCAGGGAGGCCAGCACGATCGCGGTGTCGGGGGAGGCGGCGTGGATCTGGTCGACGAGGCCGCCGAGCCGCTGGGTGGCGGTGCCGACCTGGTAGTTCCGGTTCATGTCGTTGGTGCCGATGTGGAGCAGCACCACGTTGGGCCGGGCCGTCGCCATCCAGCCGTCGATCCCGGCCGCCAGCTGGTCGATGCGCCAGCCGGAATGGCCTTCGTGGCGGGTGCCGTCGGGGTCCTGGAGGCTGCCGACGAACTCCAGCGAGGTGGCGCGGCCGGCGAGCCGGGCGGCGAGTCCGGGGCGGTAGCCGGTGCGGGTGGTGCTGCCGACGCCGAGGGTGATCGAGTCGCCGAGCGGCATCACCGCGAGCCGGGGGGTGTTCCACTCGCCGGGCTGCATCGGGCCGCCCGGCTCGGCGTCCTGGAGGTCGCTGCCGTTGTAGGTGTAGGTGTTCAGCTGGGCGACGGAGGCCAGCGGGGCGGGGTCGCCGTCCTTGTACTGGTCGACCGCGAGGTAGGTGGGCTTCTTGCGGGCGGCGGGGGTGCAGAACCGCTCGGCCCGGTTGAGGACCTTGCTGTTGTCGTTGGTGTAGGTGGGGGAGAGGGGGGCGTCGCGGAAGTGGTTCATCACGAACAGCCGGTTGAACTTCTCCCTCTCCCACGTCTGTGTCGCCTCGACGTAGACCTCCCGGTCGCCCTTCTCCAGGCTGAGCGGGATCGCCGGCCAGCGGCTGCGGCAGTTCCAGTCGGAGTTGCCCAGGCCCGGTCCCATGGACCAGTGGTTCTCGACCGTCCAGTCCTGGCCGAACATGACGCCGTCGGCCTCCAGCAGCTGGTTTCTGTCCGAGAAGATCAGCAGTCGCCGGTCGGTCATCTCGCTGAGGCGGGGCCAGCCCTTCGACCGGACGCCCGACGTCTCGGGGTTGTAGACAAGTTCGGCGACGGCGGGGACCTGGGCCAGGGCGGCCTTCAGCTGGAAGGGCTCGGTGTAGTCCTCCAGGAACAGGGTGATGATCTTCTTCTCGTTGCCCGGGCGCTTCATGAACGAGGTGACGGTCTGTAGGGCGCTGACCAGCGTCTGCTGCCCGGGGCCGCAGGAGTTGTGGCAGAGCCGGACCTGCCCGTCGTGGAAGCGGGTGTCGAGCATCAGCGCCTCGACGCCGTCCTCCAGCTGGCGCGCGATGGAGTGCGGCTGGTTGGTCGCGACGTCGCGGATCGGGTCGTCCTCGTCGTTGACGAAGGAGTTGTGGGCGGTGAGGAAGGTCTTCTGGTCCAGCCGCGGGTCGGCGGGCATCGGGTGCTTCTGCTCGGCGACCACGTCGGCCGGGATGACGTACCACTCGTCGCGCCGGTTCTCCGCCCCCGTGCCGAGGGTCAGCTCGGACGCGTTGTCCCCGGCGGGCGCGCCGACCAGCGGCACGCCGGTCGAGGGGACCTTGAGGCGGTAGCGCTCGGGCCCGATCGACTCCAGGACCCAGTCGGTGGCGTACGCGTCGCAGGGCCGGACCACCGGGGACGGGGTGAAGCCCTCCATGTCGCCGTTGCGGCCGAGGCAGGCGTCGGTGCGGGTGGAGTTCTTGATCTGGTACGTGTTGTTCCCGGGGAGCTGCCGGAACTCCCACTGCTGGTGCTTCTCGTCGCCCTGGGGGCGCGTGGTCTTGGGCGTGCCGCCGTAGTCGGCGGAGATCGCGTACCCGTTGAGGACGTTCTGGAGGTAGACGCGCCCGACGGTCGGCGGGGCGGCCGCGGCGGGGCTCGCGCCCGTCACCAGGCCGCCCGTCACCGCCAGGCCGAGGGCCAGCGCCAGCACGAGGAGGTACGCCAGCGGGCGGCGCCCCGTCCCCGGGAGGCCGGCGGCCGGTGGTGGCTCGGGTCTGCGGACGGTGCTCTGCGGGGTCACGGGACGGCCCTCCATGCGGTACGGGAAAGCCTCCGCGCCCGGACGGCGGCGGAGGCCCGGAGGCACGCGGAACGGCACGCGGTGCTCCGCCGACCAGTCCAGCAGCCGTCCTCGGCACGGACCAGGCAGTTCCACCGGCAGAAGTGGTCCAGACCACACGGTTCAAGCCAACGGTGCTCCCACCGGCCGGATTCCGGCGACCGGAGGCACCGGGAGGGGGGTCGTACGGGCCGTCACGGCGACCCGCGGGGCGGCGGAACCTACGACCCGACCACCGACGCCACCGCGATGATCGCGAACATCAGTACGAGCACACCGGCCATGATCTGGTTACGAGTCTTCGGATCCACCCTTCGAGATTAACCCGGCCCCCCGCCCGGCCCCGCCAGGGGCCAGACCGCCACCGTCCCGTAGCGGGGCCGGGCGCCCGCCGGGCCGCCGGCCGGGAGGTTCGAGGCGAAAAGCCTCATGCCGTCGAGTCCGGCACCCCCTACCCTCGGCCGGATGGAGAGCGAGCGCGAGAACGCGATCACGATCAGGCAGGGGCGCGGGGCGCGGGACGTTCCCGTGATGCTGGGGATCCTGGACAGCGCCGTGGTGTGGCTGAACGGGAAGGGGATCACCGCCCAGTGGGGCACCGAGCCCTTCTCCGCGCGGCCGAAGACGGTGGAGCTGGTGACGGAGGTCGCGACCGGGGGGCGGACCTGGATCGCGGAGGTCGGCGGCGTCCCGGCCGGCACCCTCACGCTGACCCCGCACCCCGGCTCGTACGTGCCGCCGGCGGACGAGCCGGAGCGGTACGTCCGCTTCCTCGCCACGGACGGGCGGTTCCACGGCCTCGGGGTGGGGGCGGCGCTGCTCGCCCGCGCGGTGGAGGAGACCCGCCGCGCGGGCGTCTCGCTGCTCCGGGTGGACTGCTTCGCGGGCAGCGGGGGCCGGCTGGTGGCGTACTACGAGCGCCGGGGCTTCACCCGCACCGACCCGTTCACGGTCGGCGACTGGCCGGGGCAGCTCCTGGAGATGCGGGTCTGAGCCGGCAGGCCGCGCCTTTTGTCAGTGGAAGGTGATGTAGCCGTTGCCGTCGCGGCCGGGGGCGTCGTACTGGACGCCGGAGATCTTCAGCGCCGAGGAGTACTCGGTGGCCTGGGCCGGGGACGCGACGAGGGCTCCGGTCAGCGCTCCGGCGGTGAGGAGCGCGGCCGTGGCCGGACGGACGAGACGCGTGCGCAAGGGAGTCCCCCTGGGTGGTGCCGGTGAATGGTCGGCTCAACATACACAGGAGGCACACAACTCCTCACGGAAACGGCCACATCCGGAAGGACGCGAAAGGGGCGGGCGGGAGTCGGTGACTCCCACCCGCCCCTTGGCTTGAAACCGCCCCCGGCCGGAAGCGGCCGGGGGGGGCGTCAGGCCGCCGTCGCCAGGCGCTCCGGGCGGGCGCGCGGGACGAAGCGGAGGCTCGGGTGGCCGCCGCGCCAGGCCCAGACCGCCGTCAGGCCGCCGACCCGGGCGAGGACCAGGCCGATGCCGGCCGCCGCGGCGAGCGAGAGGGCGCCGCCGGTGGCGAAGCCGACGCGCGCGCCGTAGGTGTCGGTGACCCAGCCGAGCAGCGGCGCGCCGATCGGGGTGCCGCCGGCGAAGACCATCATGTAGAGGCTCATCACGCGGCCCCGCATGACGGGGTCGGTGGCCATCTGGACGGCCGAGTTGGCGGTGATGTTCACCGTGAGGCCGACCATGCCGATCGGCACCAGCAGCAGGGCGAACAGCCAGAACGACGGCGAGAGGGCCGCCGCGATCTCCAGGGCGCCGAAGACGCCCGCGGCGATCACCAGCATCCGCAGCCGGGTGGAGCCGCGGCGGGCGGCGAGCAGGGCGCCCGCGAGGGAGCCGGCCGCCATCAGGGTGTTGAGGAAGCCATAGGTGCCGGCGCCGACGTGGAAGACCTCCCCGGAGAAGGCCGTGAGCCAGATCGGGAAGTTGAAGCCGAAGGTGCCGACGAAGCCGACGAGGACGATCGGCCAGATCAGGTCCGGCCGCCCGGCGACGTACCGCAGTCCCTCCCGCAGCTGTCCCTTGCCGCGCGGCGCGCGCTCCACCTTGTGCAGCTCGGCGGGGCGCATCAGCCACAGGGCCGCGAGCGGCGCGAGGAAGGAGAGGCCGTTGACGAGGAAGGCCCAGCCGCTGCCGACGCCGGCGATCAGGACGCCGGCGACGGCGGGGCCGACGAGCCGGGCGGACTGGAAGTTCGCGGAGTTCAGGGAGACGGCGTTGCGGAGCAGGCCGGGGCCGACGAGTTCGGAGACGAAGGACTGCCGGGCCGGGTTGTCGACCACGGTGACCATGCCGAGCAGGAAGGCGATCAGGTAGACGTGCCAGACCTGGACCTGTCCGGAGAGGGTGAGGACGGCGAGCGCGAGGCCGCACAGGCCGAGGGCGCCCTGGCTGATCATCAGCAGCCGCCGCTTGGGGTAGCGGTCGGCGATGACGCCGCCGTAGAGGCCGAACAGCAGCATCGGCAGGAACTGGAGGGCCGTGGTGATGCCGACGGCGGCGGCCGAGCCGGTGAGGCTCAGGACCAGCCAGTCCTGGGTGATGCGGGCCATCCAGGTACCGGTGTTGGAGACGATCGCTCCGGTGAAGAACAGCCGGTAGTTGCGGACGGCGAGCGAGGAGAAGGTTCCCTTCCCCTCACGGGGTGTCGTGGTGGATCGATGGACGGGGGCGGAGTCTGCTCCGGGTCCCGTACTCAAAGTGCGTCGCCTCCTTGGCGCTCGGTTTCAGAGATGGGCGAGCTTCTCCAGGACCGGAGCGGCCGCGCGCAGTACGGCCCACTCGTCCTCGTCCAGCCCCTCGGCGAGGGAGGCCAGCCAGGCGTTCCGCTTGCGGCGGGCGTCTTCGAGCATGACCTCGGCCCGCTCGGTCTGGCTGACCACCTTCTGCCGGCGGTCGTCGGGATGCGGCTCCAGCCGGACCAGTCCCTTGGCTTCGAGCAGGGCCACGATGCGGGTCATCGACGGCGGCTGTACGTGCTCCTTGCGGGCCAGCTCACCGGGGGTGGCGGAGCCGCAGAGGGCCAGGGTGCCGAGCACCGACATCTCGGTCGGGCTCAGCGACTCGTCGACGCGCTGGTGCTTGAGGCGCCGGCTCAGCCGCATGACGGACGAGCGGATCGCGTTCACGGCCGCGGCGTCGTCGGCGGTGCCGTGGGACAGGTCAGGCATGTAGTTAGACTACCTCATTACTTTCCCTAAATACCAACCGGGTTTCCCCGTGTCGCACGTCTCACCCGAAACGCGTACGACACGGACACGAATCGCTTTCGCACAGGTCACGGCCGGTCTCGATGTATCACCCGAACGGGTGAGCCGGATCCGGAAAGTGACGCAAAGGAGCCCCGGCAGCCCCGACCCTGAACGGCATGGGATCGACAGTGCTCAGCCTGCGCATCGACAGTGAGCTGCTCGACCGGCTCAAGGGTCACGCCGCGAAAAGAGGAATGAGCGTCCAGGACTATGTCGTCCGGACGCTCATTCGAGAGGACTTCGACGAGCGGTTCAAGACCGCCGTCGAGGAGACGGAGAAGTTCTACGGGACGGAGCCGGGTCCCCCCGGCCCCGTCCCGCACGATCAGGTCAGGCCCAGCGCCGGCATCGCGTAGTAGAAGACGAAGACCGCCGAGACCGCGTACATGGCCGCCGGGACCTCCCGGGCCCGGCCCGCGGCGAGGCGCAGCACGGTGAAGGCGATGAAGCCGATGCCGATGCCGTTCGTGATCGAGTACGTGAACGGCATCATCACCATGGCCAGGAACGCCGGGATCGCGACGGTGTAGTCGCTCCAGTCGATGTCCTTGACCGACCCGGCGAGGATCAGGAAGCCCACCGCGAGCAGCGCGGGGGTCGCCGCCTGCGACGGCACCATGGTCGCCAGCGGCGTGAGGAACAGCGCCACCGAGAACAGCGCGCCCGTGACGAGCGAGGCGAGGCCGGTACGGGCGCCCTCGCCGACGCCCGCCGTCGACTCCACGAAGCAGGTGGTGGCCGAGGACGAGGTGGCGCCGCCGGAGGCGACCGCCAGGCCGTCCACCAGCAGGACCTTGTTGATGCCGGGGAAGTTGCCGTCCGTGTCCATCAGCTTGGCCTCGTCACCGACGCCCAGGATCGTGCCCATCGCGTCGAAGAAGCAGGACAGCAGGACGGTGAAGACGAAGAGGACGCCGGTCAGGACGCCGACCTTGGAGAAGCCGCCGAAGAGGCTCATCTCGCCGAGCAGGCCGAAGTCGGGGCTGGAGACCGGGTTGCCGGGCCACTCCGGGGTGGTCAGGCCCCAGGACGGGATGTCGGCGACCGCGTTGATCACCATGGCCACGATCGTCATGACGACGATGGAGATCAGGATCGCGCCCGGCACCTTGCGGACGATCAGCGCGAGGGTGAGCAGGGTGCCCAGGACGAAGACGAGCACCGGCCAGCCGTTGAGGTGGCCGTCCGCGCCGAGCTGGAGCGGGACCGTGGTGTGCGCGGCGTCCGGGATGCGGGAGACGAAGCCCGAGTCGACCAGGCCGATCAGCATGATGAAGAAGCCGATGCCGATCGCGATGCCCTTGCGGAGGCTGACCGGGACGGCGTTCATCACGCGCTCGCGCAGGCCCGTGGCGACCAGCAGCATCACGACGATGCCGGCGAGGAAGACCATGCCCATGGCGTCCGGCCAGGACATGTTCGGGGCGAGCTGGAGGGCGACGACCGTGTTCACGCCGAGACCGGCGGCGAGCGCGATCGGCACGTTGCCGATGACGCCCATGAGGAGCGTCGAGAAGGCCGCCGAGAGGACGGTGGCGGTGACGAGCTGGCCGCCGTCGAGCTGGTGCCCGTACATGTCCTTGGCACTGCCGAGGATGATCGGGTTCAGCACGATGATGTAGGCCATCGCGAAGAAGGTGGCGAAGCCGCCGCGGATCTCGCGGGCGAAGGTCGAGCCGCGCTCGGTCACCCGGAAGTAGCGGTCGATCGGAGAGACCGCCCCTGGGCCCTGGGGACCGGGTGCGGGGGCCTTGGCGGTGGCCGTGGTGCTCATGGAGTAGGTTCCTCTTCGAAGCGTCCTTTTTGGCGGTTCATACGAAGGAAACCCGCCACAGGCAAACCGTTTCAGTATGAACACATGAACGAGTGCGAGTCCATCTCCGCGCGTAGACCTGAAAACGGGCCGCCTAGACTGGACCCCATGGCGAAGTGGACACCCCAGCACGAGGCACCGGAGCCCCTGGAGGGGCCCGTCGTCGGCACCATCACCGGCGGCACCGTCATCTGGTTCGCCCTCTTCCTCGTCCAGGTCCCCTTCTACTCCTGGTTCGCCGACCGCGACCTCACCTGGTGGGTGTGGACCTGCCTGGCCGGCGGCGGTCTCGGCCTGATCGGCATCTGGTACGTGCGCAAGCGCGACGCGGCCATCAAGCGGCACGCGGCGGCGCGGGCCCTGGCCGACGGCACGACACCCTCCCCCTCGTGACGACCCCGGCCACGACCCCGGCCCCGGGGGCCCGCGCATAGCACCCCGGGAGGATTCCGCTCCTCCCCCGGTCTGATCTTCGGACCGCTCGGCGGGTGAACGCCCGGAACCGGCCGTACCGTCGAGAACATGACTCAGCGGGCGAAGATCGACACCGACGACGGCGGCGGCGACGGCCTCCCCCCGGGACCGGCCGGGGAGAACGCCACGGCCGTGGTCCACCGGCCCGCCGGCCTCACCGGCGCCGAGGTCGCCGAGCGCGTCGCCCGCGGCGAGGTCAACGACGTCCCGGTCCGCAGCTCCCGCTCCACCGCCGACATCGTCCGCGCCAACGTCTTCACCCGCTTCAACGCGATCATCGGCGTGCTCTGGGTGATCATGCTGATCGTCGCCCCGATCCAGGACAGCCTCTTCGGCTTCGTGATCGTCGCCAACACCGGCATCGGCATCATCCAGGAGCTCCGCGCCAAGAAGACCCTCGACGGCCTCGCCGTCATCGGCGAGGCGAAACCCACCGTCCGGCGCGACGGGCTCGCCGCCGAGATCTCCACCTCCGAGATCGTCCTCGGCGACCTCATCGAGCTCGGGCCCGGCGACAAGGTCGTCGTCGACGGCGTCGTCGCCGAGGCCGACAGCATGGAGATCGACGAGTCCCTCCTCACCGGCGAGGCCGACCCCGTCGTCAAGCACCCCGGCGACCCGGTCATGTCCGGCTCCTTCGTCGTCGCCGGCGGCGGCGCCTTCACCGCCACCAAGGTCGGCCGGGAGGCGTACGCGGCCCAGCTCGCCGAGGAGGCGTCCCGCTTCACCCTCGTCCACTCCGAGCTGCGCTCCGGCATCTCCACCATCCTCAAGTACGTGACCTGGATGATGGTCCCCACCGCGCTCGGCCTGATCATCAGCCAGCTCGTCGTCAAGGACAACGACCTCAGGAACTCCATCGCCCGCACCGTCGGCGGCATCGTCCCGATGATCCCCGAGGGCCTCGTCCTCCTCACCTCCGTCGCCTTCGCCATCGGCGTCGTCCGGCTCGGCCGCAAGCAGTGCCTCGTGCAGGAGCTGCCCGCCATCGAGGGCCTCGCCCGCGTCGACGTCGTCTGCCTCGACAAGACCGGCACCCTCACCGAGGGCGGCATGGACGTCACCGAGACCCGGCCGCTGAACGGCGCCGACGCGGCGTACGTGGGCAAGGTGCTCGGCGCCCTCGGCGAGTCCGACCCCCGCCCCAACGCCTCCCTCCAGGCCGTCATCGCCGCCCACCCCGACACCGAGGACTGGCGCTGCGTCGAGTCGCTGCCCTTCTCCTCCGCCCGCAAGTACAGCGGCGCCGCCTTCAGCGAGGGCGGCGGCGAGGAGACCACCTGGCTGCTCGGCGCCCCCGACGTCCTCCTCCCGGCCGGCGACCCGGCCCTCGCCGAGACCGACCGGCTCAACGAGCAGGGCCTGCGGGTCCTCCTCCTCGCCCGCGCCGTCCACGACCTCGACTCCCCCGAGGTCGCGAAGGACGCCCGGCCCACCGCCCTCGTCGTCCTCGAACAGCGGCTGCGGCCCGACGCGGGCGACACCCTCGCCTACTTCGCCGAACAGCACGTCGCCGCCAAGGTCATCTCCGGCGACAACGCGGTCTCCGTCGGCGCCGTCGCCGGAAAGCTCGGCCTGCCCGGCGCCGCGAACACCGTCGACGCCCGCACCCTGCCCACCGACCCCGAGGAGATGGCGAAGGTCCTCGAAGCCAACTCCGTCTTCGGCCGCGTCACCCCCCAGCAGAAGCGCGACATGGTCGCCGCGCTCCAGTCCCGGGGCCACACCGTCGCCATGACCGGCGACGGCGTCAACGACGTCCTCGCCCTCAAGGACGCCGACATCGGCGTCTCCATGGGCTCCGGCTCCGAGGCGACCCGGGCCGTCGCCCAGATCGTCCTCCTCAACAACTCCTTCGCCACCCTGCCCTCGGTGGTCGGCGAGGGCCGCCGGGTGATCGGCAACATCACCCGCGTCGCGACCCTCTTCCTCACCAAGACGGTCTACTCGGTGCTGCTCGCGATCCTGGTGGTCGTCTCCCAGATCGAGTACCCCTTCCTGCCCAGGCACCTGACCCTGCTCTCCACCCTGACCATCGGCATCCCGGCCTTCTTCCTCGCCCTCGCCCCCAACAAGGAGCGCGCCAAGCCGCACTTCGTCCGGCGCGTCATGCGGTACGCGATCCCCAGCGGCGTCATCGCGGCGGCGGCCACCTTCACCACCTACCTGCTGGCCCGCCACCACTACACCGGCGCCGACGCCCTCGGCGCCGAGACCAGCGCCGCCACCCTGACCCTCTTCCTCGTCTCCATGTGGGTCCTGGCGATCATCGCCCGCCCCTACACCTGGTGGCGGATCGCCCTGGTCGCCGCCATGGGCGGCGCCTTCCTCCTGGTCCTCGCCGTCCCCTGGCTCCAGGACTTCTTCGCCCTCAAACTCGTCGGCGTCACCATGCCCTGGACCGCCGTAGCCATCGCCGCCGCCGGCGCGGCCCTCCTGGAACTCGCCTGGCGCTGGGTCGGCCGCCGCTTCCCGGCCTGAGCGGGGCGGGAAGCGGCGGCGGGGCCCGGCGTCAGTCGAACCAGCGGTCGCGGGCCAGTTCCGGGGTGCGGGTCGGGTCTTCCAGGAGGGCGGCGACCTCGAAGCGGCGGGGCCACTGGCCGGCGGCCCAGGCGAGGCCGGCGGCGACGCCCTCCAGGGTGGCGGCGTGCACCACGCCGTCCGGGGTGCGGCGCCAGTCCAGCTCCACGCCGCCCGCCCGCAGCTCCTCGTGTTCGAGGTACGCGGCCGGGGTCGCCGGGCCGAGGAGGGCGTGGACCGGGGCCGGGACCTCGTGCTCCTCGCCCTCCGTCGTGACCTCCGCCTCGACCTCCTCGCTCAGCCGCCGGACCTGGAGCAGCTCCGCCAGGTCGGCCGCGCGGGACGGGGCGACCGGCAGCAGCGGGCGGCCCGCCGCGAGGGGCAGCAGGTCGGGGGCGTCCGCGATCAGCGCCTCCGCCGCGTCGACCACCACCAGCTCGCCGTCGGCCACCGCCCGCAGCTCGTCGGGGAGGGTGACCCGCTCGGGGTCCAGGTCGGCCAGGGCCGTGTACAGGGCGTGCAGCTGCGGGGCCGACACCGCGCGGTCCGGGTCCGCCAGGCGGGCCAGCAGCTCGGCCGCGCCGCCCGGCTCGTCCAGGAGGGCCGCCACCGAGGTCCGCACGCCCAGCGCCCGCAGCACCTGCTCGTCGTCGAAGCCGGTCGCGTCGGCGGAGTCGTACAGCCCGGCCAGCAGCGGGTCCGTGCCCGCCGCCCGCAGGCCCGCCGGGCGGCGCCCGTCCAGGACCGGGTGGTCGCGCAGCCACCACG
The DNA here is from genome assembly GCF_014650175.1 of Streptomyces termitum. GTDB lineage: Bacteria > Actinomycetota > Actinomycetes > Streptomycetales > Streptomycetaceae > Streptomyces > Streptomyces termitum. The sequence continues at coordinate 227,784 of NZ_BMUL01000001.1, read as the reverse complement.
CCGTGTAGGAGCGGACCGTCTCGGTGGTGCCGTCCGGCAGGAGGACCCGTACGGGCTGGACGAGGGCGTCCCGCAGCGGCGGCCGGGCCAGCAGGGACAGGGCGCGCGGCCAGGCGTCGTCGTCCACCAGGTCCAGGTCCCGCACCGCCACGATCTCCGTCGCCACCGGCGGCACCACCGCCTCCGGCAGCCGGTCGAGGACGTCCTCGCACCACACGTCCACCGCGTCCAGCAGCCCGGCGTCGTCCGGCTCCGGATAGTCGCCGTCGCGCGGCTCCAGGTCGTCCGGGTCCAGGACCAGGTCGGTGGCCCGGACCAGCGCGAAGTCCGCGAGGACGCCGCAGGCCGCGAGCGGGCCCGCGCCCCACCGCCCGGCCAGCTCCTCGTCCACGTACGCCAGCTCGTCCTCCCGCATCACCGACGCGAAGGCCGACCCCGGCAGCACCAGCTCGCCCGCCGGGGACAGCTCGCCGTCCTCGTCCGGCAGCGCCAGCGCCCCCAGCCACGGCTCGTCGCCCGGCTCCAGGTCCGCGTCCCGCACCAGGCCGAGGACCGTCTCCGCCAGCTCGTCGGCGTCGAGGGCCGCCCCGTCCTCGTCCCACACCTCGCCCGCGTCCAGCGAGGCCGCCACCGCCGCCCGCACCTGCGGGGTCGTCAGCACGGCGCGCGGCGTCGCGGGCAGCGCCCCCAGCTTCTCCAGGAGCGGATGGGCCGCCTCCGGGTGCGCCACCTTCAGGCCCAGCCGGGCCAGCTCCGCCGGGGTGCCCTCCTGCGGCAGCAGGACCTGCCGGGGGCCGATCACCGTCCGCCCCGAGTCCAGCGGCACCGGCAGGCCCGTCAGCCGGTCCGGGTCGACGCCCGCCAGCGAGTCGTACAGCCGCCGCCACCACTCCGGCGACCGCTCCGCGCCCGCCAGCCGGTCCACCGCCTCGGTCAGCGGCACCCGGCCCACGCCCAGCGTCCGCAGCTCGGGGCGGCGCTCCAGACCGGCCGGGAGCAGTCCGGGGAAGACCTCGGCCAGCACGGCGACGGTCTCCGCGCCCGCGCCCTCCACGACCTCCGCCTCGACGGGCCGCAGCGCGGGCAGCTCCTCGGAGGGGGCCGCCGGGGCGAGGAAGGCGGCCCTCGGCAGCAGCTCCAGGACCGCTTCCCGCAGCGCCCCGTCCAGCGGCCCCTTGCCCAGCGGGCCGGGCACCAGGTCGAGCAGGCCGGTCGTCACCGGCCGCCAGTGAGCGAGGAGTTCGGTGTACGCCTCCGCCGCCCGCCGCACCAGGAAGTCGGTCAGCGGCCCCGGCGCGGGGTGCCGGCGCGCGGTGTCCAGCGGCAGCGAGGCGATGAGCAGCGCCGGGAGGCCCAGCGGCTCGTCGGTCGGGGTCGGCGCGTGGACGACGGGCGCGGTGCTCGGGTGGCGGGGGGCGCCGGCGTCGTCGACGGGCACGGCCCAGGTGACCGACCAGTGCGGGCGCAGCCGCTCCTCCACCGGCCGGTCGGCCAGCAGGGCGGCGTCCAGCGGGCCGGTGCGGACGACGGTGCGCCAGCGGCGCGGGGCGTCGGCGGCCGAGTCCTCGATCCGCACGTGGCCGTCGGCCTCGGAGCGGGTCAGGACGCGGACGCCCGCGGCGGTCTCCACGACGACCTCGCGGAGGCCGGGGAGGGTGAGGAGCAGCGCGTCGTCCACGGAGTCGAGCAGCCGCTCGGCGAGGTCCCGGGCGGCGGCGTCCCGCAGCGGCAGCACGACGACCGTGTCGTAGCCGTCGGGGGCGGTGCCCTCGGCGGGCAGCGGCAGCCGCAGCAGCGGCACGTGGCCGTCGCGGCGGCGCAGCTCGTCGCCGAGGCCGGGGCTGTGCCGGGCCGCGTCCGCCGCCAGGGCGCGGGCCTCGGCGAGGGACCAGCGGACGCCGCCGTGCCGGCCGAGGACGGCCGGTTCGTCGGTGACGGCGAGGACGGCGGCGAAACCGACGCCGAAGCGGCCGACGGACTCGCCGCGCTCCCGCTTGGCTGAGGCGCGGAGGGTGGCCAGCGACTCGACGCCGGTGGCGTCGAGCGGGGCGCCGGTGTTCGCGGCGGCCAGCGCCGCCGGGCTGTCCCGGTCGGCCGGGTGCAGGGTCAGCCGGAGCCGGCCGGGCACGCCGGCCCGCGCGGCGGCGTCGGCGGCGTTCTGCGCCAGTTCCACGACGAGGCGGTCGCGGTAGCCGCCGAGGACGAGGTCCTCCTCGGCGTTGGCGTCCTCGCGGAAGCGGGCGGGGGAGGCCCCCCAGGAGTCGAGCACGCCGCGCCGCAGGCGGGCGGTCCCGAAGGGGTCGCTCCCGTCGGTCGTCGTCCGGACGGTGACGCTCACGTCTGACTCCACTCTGCCGTGCCTGGCTGCCGCGCCGAAGGTACCGCGCGCGCCGGGCCGGGGAGGGAACGGCGGGCGTCAGGAGTGGCCGAGGTCCTCCGACGCCTCGTCCGGGGCGCCGACCGAGCCGGAGTCGGCCGGCGGGCGGAGCGGGAAGGGGTCGACGGCGGTGGAGTCGAGGACCGGTTCGGCCGGGCGGGGCGGGGCGGGCACGACGGCCGCCTCGGAGTGGCCGCCGCAGCCGTATTCGAGGGAGACCACGCGGCCGTCGGCGGGCGCCAGCTCGTTGGCGCAGAGTCCGAAGGACTGGCTCAGCGAGCCGGCCAGCGGGACCAGGAAGGCGCACGTCCGGCAGCTGGCGGGGGCCGCCTGGGCCATCGGGGTGCGGGGGCCGAAGGACTCGTCCCAGCGGTCGGCGGCGAGCCGGAGGCCGTGCCGGGACAGGACGCGGGCGCGGCCCATGCCGAGCTCGTCGGCGACGGCGGCGATGGCGCCCCGGGTGGTGGTGCGGCCGGTGATCTCGGCGTCCTCGGTGTCGAGGTGGTCGGCGAGGTCGGTGGAGACCGCGGAGTTCGGCGGCGGGGCGTCCTCGCCGGTGTAGCCGGGTTCGAGGCGGGGGTCGTCCTGCTCGGTGGGCAGCAGGTCGCCGGGGCCGAGGTCGCCGGGGCGCAGCCGCTCGCTCCAGGGCACCCATTCGGGGGCGAGGAGGGCGTCGGGGCCGGGCAGCAGGACGGTCTCGTCGAGGGTGACGTTCTTGGCGCGGGAGGCCCGGGTGACGGTGACCGCCCAGCGCCAGCCCCGGTAGCCGGGTTCCTTGCAGGCGAAGTAGTGGGTGACGACCCGGTCACCCTCGGAGACCACACCGGAGTGCTCTCCTACGACGCCGGGCGCGGCGGCCTCTTCGGCGGCCTCCCTGGCGAGGTCCACCGCCTCGGCGCAGAGGCGGTCGGGGGCCGGGGTACGCGGGGCTCGCGGGGTACGCGTTCGCGTCGTCGCAGCACTCACAGGTCTCGCTTCTCTCCTACGCCGTCTCACGGGTGCGCCGGCCGAGGTTCGGGAGCGAGGCTCCGGGGACGGGGCGGGCGGAGCGGACCTGGGGGCCGCATCGACGTCCGCACCCGACCGGTCTCACGCGTCTCGGGCACACCTTTCGTCATCCATTCTGCGGGATGCCGAAGGGGCGCGCGGCCGAGGGGAACCGCCGGTGGCGCGCTACGCACGCTACCCCGTTCGCGGGCCTGGGCCCACCTGCCGGTCCCAAGTGGTCCGTTCCGGTGCCGGTTCCGGCGGCCGCGCGGGGGCGGAACGGGCGGGCCGGGCGGGGCGGTCCGGGGCGGGACACGCCCGGGCGTGGCGGGCCGTTCCGGCCGCCCGGCCGGGGCCCTGGGCCGTACGGGGACTCCGTACGGGGGCGCCCTCCCGCCCGTGCCGGGGGCTCCCCCGGCGGGCGCGGAGCCGGTGCCCCCGTCCGCGCCGGGGCGTTCCGGGGGCCGTACGGATGCTTCCTCCCGGTTCGCCCGGGGCGTGAGTGGGGCACTATGACGGAGTGGCAGCCGCACGGTCCCCCGTCCGATCCCACGGGCACGCCGGGCCGGTCCGCCGCGCGGGCCGGGCGGTGGGGCGTGCCCTGCACCTGCCGTTCACCGGCACCGCGCGGGGCATCCGGCGGGCGACGCACGCGCACGGCGCGGGCGAGTCGGGGCTCGGCAAGCTGATCGAGCTGCACGCGGTGAACGGCGCGGGCGACGTGATGATCACGGTGGCCCTGGCGTCGACGGTGTTCTTCTCGGTGCCGACGGACGAGGCGCGCGGCCGGGTGGCGCTCTACCTGGCGATCACGATGGCGCCGTTCGCACTGCTCGCGCCGGTGATCGGCCCGCTCCTGGACCGGCTGCCGCACGGCCGCCGGGCGGCGATGGCGGGCGCGATGCTGGTCCGGGCGGTGCTGGCGGTGCTGATGTCGGGCGCGGTGGCGACCGGTGGTCTGGAGCTGTATCCGGCGGCGCTCGGGGTGCTGGTGGCGTCGAAGGCGTACGGGGTGGTGCGCAGCGCGGTGGTGCCCCGGCTGCTGCCGCCGGGCTTCTCGCTGGTGAAGGCGAACTCGCGGGTGACGCTGGCGGGGCTGCTGGCGACCGGGATCGCCGCGCCGGTGGGGGCCGGGCTCCAGCTGCTGGGGCCGCGCTGGCCGCTGTTCGGGGCGTGCGCGCTGTTCCTGCTGGGCGCGTTCTGGGCGGTGCGGATGCCGCCGAAGGTGGACTCGGCGAAGGGCGAGCGGCGGGCGCACCTGCTGACGCACGGCGAGAAGCGGCCGAGCCTGCGGACGGTGGGCCCGGCGGTGCTGCACGGCCTGGAGGCGAACGCGGCGCAGCGGATGCTGTCCGGGTTCCTGATCTTCTTCCTGGCGTTCCTGATGCGGGAGCACCCGGTGTCGGGGCAGAGCGCGGCGGTGTCGCTGGGGATCGTGGGCGTGTCGGCGGGGGTGGGCAACGCGTGCGGCACGGCGGCGGGGTCGCTGCTGCGGGACCGGGGCCACCGGCCGGAGGTGATCATCGCGACGATGATCTCGACGGTGCTGGCGACGGCGGTCTGCGCGGCGGTCTTCTTCGGCGGGGTGATGGTGGCGGTGCTCGGCGCGGTCGCGGGGCTGACGCAGGCCCTGTCGAAGCTGTCGCTGGACGCGCTGATCCAGCGGGACGTGCCGGAGGTGGTGCGGACCTCGGCGTTCGCCCGCTCGGAGACGGCGTTGCAGATGGCGTGGGTGGTGGGCGGCGCGCTGGGGATCGCGATGCCGCTGAACGGGACGGTGGGGATGGCGGTGGCGGCGGGCTTCCTGTCGGTCGGCGCGCTGCTCGCCGTGCGGGGGCTGCTGTCCTCGTCCGGTCCCGGCGGCGGCGCCCCGGAGCGGCCCCGGCGCGCCCGGGTGGCCTGAGCGGGCGGGGAGCCGGGGCCGAACCGGGCGGAAGGGGGCGGTACGGCTCCGGCGGGCGCGCCGCGCCGTACCCCGGCGTGTCGGTGGCGCGGCGGCCCGATAGCCTTCGGCTCATGACCGTTGCGTTCTTCTCCGGCTCGCGCCGCCGGGCCGCCCTCGCCCTCGGGGCCGTCTCCGCCGGGCTCCTCGTTCTGACCGCCTGCGACAAGCCGACTCCGATCGCGACCATCACGGTCGGGAGCGAATCGGTCAACTCCGAGGCCGCTTGCTACAACGACGGCAAGCCGATCAAGGAGTCCGAGATCCAGAAGTGCCTCAACAAGAAGGCCGAGAAGTCGATCACCGTGTCCATGGAGGACAAGGTCCGCTTCGGCGTCGACCCGGAGATCGCCGACAACGGCTGGACGATCTTCCTGGGCGGCCAGCAGGCCGAGCAGGAGCCGAACAAGAAGACGTACCGGTCGATCCCGGCCAGCGCCTTCTTCGCCAGCCAGACCGGTGAGGCGACGGACAGCACCCAGGTGACGATCGTCGAGAACACCGGCAAGACGCTGACCGGCATCTGGCACTTCGAGCTGAAGAAGGAATCCTGATCCCCGGGACTTCCGACGACCCGGCCGTCCGCCGGGTCCTGGTCGTGACGGCCGTGGCGGTGGAGGCCGACTCCTTCGCCGCCGGCCTCACGGCACCCGGACGCCCGCCGTCCGGTCCCCCCGCGCCCGCCCCCGGCCGCGGCCGTGTCGACGTACTCGTCGGCGGTGTGGGCCCCGCCGCCGTCGCCGCCGCCACCGGTGCCGCGCTGACCCGGGCCGCGCTCGGCGGGGTGCCGTACGGGCTCGTCGTCTCCGCCGGGATCGCCGGCGGTTTCGCGCCGCGCGCCCCGCTCGGCTCGCTCGTCGTCGCGGACGCGATCGTCGCCGCCGACCTGGGCGCCGAGACCCCCGACGGCTTCCTGCCCGTGGAGGAGCTGGGCTTCGGCCGCTCGGTCCACCGGGCGGACCCGGCCGTCACCGGCCCCGTCGCCGCCGCCCTGGCCGCCGCCGGGCTGCCGCACACCACCGGCACCGTGCTCACCGTCTCCACCGTGACCGGCACCGCCGCCCGCGCCGCCGCGCTCGCCGCCCGCCACCCGGGGGCCGCCGCCGAGGCGATGGAGGGCTTCGGGGTCGCCGAGGCCGCCGCCGCGCACGGCGTCCCCGCCCTGGAGCTGCGGGCCGTGTCGAACGCCGTCGGCCCCCGGGACCGCGCCGCCTGGCGGATCGGGGACGCCCTGACCGCCCTCCGGCGCGCCGCGGCGGCCCTTGAACCCACCCTCTGCGCCCTGGAGGCCCGGCCGTGCGGCTGAAGATCGCCTACTCGCCCTGCCCGAACGACACCTTCGTCTTCGACGCCTGGGCCCACGGCCGCGTCCCCGGCGCCCCGCGCCTGGACGTGACCTTCGCCGACATCGACGTCACCAACGGCTGGGCCGAGTCCGGCACCGACGCGCACGACGTCCTGAAGGTGTCGTACGCGGTGCTGCCGTGGATCCTCGACGAGTACGCCCTGCTGCCCTGCGGCGGGGCCCTGGGGCGCGGCTGCGGCCCGCTGGTCCTCACCCGCGGCGCCGGGAGCCCGGCGGACCTGGCGGGCCGGACGGTGGCCGTGCCGAGCGAGCGCTCGACCGCCTACCTGCTGTTCCGGCTGTGGGCCGCGGACCGGGTGCCGGGCGGGGTCGGCGAGGTCGTCGTGATGCCCTTCCACGAGATCATGCCGGCGGTCCGGGACGGGAAGGTGGACGCCGGGCTCGTCATCCACGAGGCCCGCTTCACCTACGGCTCGTACGGGCTGCACAAGCTCGCCGACATGGGCGAGCACTGGGAGGAGACGACCGGGCTGCCGATCCCGCTGGGCGCGATCGTGGCCCGCCGCTCGCTGGGCGCGGAGGCGCTGCGGCTGCTGGCGGACTCCGCGCGCGCCTCGGTGCGGGCCGCCTGGGACGACCCGGAGGCGTCGCGGCCGTACGTGATGGAGCACGCGCAGGAGATGGATCCGAAGGTCGCCGACCAGCACATCGGGCTGTACGTGAACGAGTTCACCGCCGACCTCGGCGAGGACGGCTACGCGGCGGTCCGCGGGCTGCTCACGCGGGCCGCGGCCGAGGGACTCGTACCGCCCCTCGGCCCGGACGCGCTGGCCTTCCCCTGAGGGAGGGCGGGTCAGACGTCGAGCTGGTCCGCGACCGCGCGCAGCAGGCCCGCGATCTTCTTGCCGGCCGCCTTGTCGGGGTACCGGCCGCGCTCCAGCATCGGCGTGATGTTCTCCAGGAGCGTGGTCAGGTCCTGGACGATCGACGCCAGCTCGTCGGGCTTGCGGCGCTGGGCCGCGGCCACCGACGGGGTCGGGTCGAGGATCACCACCGACAGCGCCTGGTCCCCGCGCTGCCCCGCGACGACGCCGAACTCCACCCGCTGGCCCGGCTTCAGCGCGTCGACCCCGTCCGGGAGCACCGACGAGTGCACGAAGACGTCGCCGCCGTCGTCGCGGGAGAGGAAGCCGAAGCCCTTCTCGCTGTTGAACCATTTGACCTTGCCGGTAGGCACGTCTGTCCTCGTCCTCATCGACTCGTAGGGCAGTGGAACTCGGTGGGCCCGGTGGAACGGGCAGCAGGAAGGGCGGGTCGTGAGCGGCCCGCCGCGACCAAGGCTAATGGGCGGGGCGGCCGTGGCAAGACGCCGCCGAGGTGTTCCTCCGGCCAGGGAACTACCCTGTCGGGATGAGCGGTGAAACCCCCACAGGACCGGTGAGCGATTCCGTCGACGACTCCGCGCCGGGCGACGGGCTCGTCAGGGCGGGCGTGGTCCTCTTCGCGGTCGGCGCGCTGGCGACGCTGGTCACGGTCGCCCCGCTGCTCCTGGGCACGGACCCCTTCCCGACCGTCGCCTATCTGGTGTCGATGCTGATGGGGGTCGGTTTCGCGGTCGCCGCCGCCGGGGTGCTCCGCTCCGCCGCGGCCCAGCGCCGGCAGGCGCGCGGCGGGCGGCGCACGGCCTAGGAGGCCGCCGGGGAGCGGTAGGTCTCCCACCAGGCGCGGAAGTCCGTCAGGTCGTCCAGGACGACGTCGGCGCCTGCCTCGCGCAGTTCTCCGGGGGCGCACGGGCCGGTCGCGACGGCGACCGACAGGGCGTCCGCGGCCTTCGCGCCGCGCACGTCGCCGACGTGGTCGCCGACGTAGACCGTGGCGCCGTGGGCGCGCAGCGCCTCCGCCTTGGCCTCGGCGAAGAGGCGGCCGACGACCGCGTCCGGGGCGATGCCCAGGTGGGCGAAGTGGCGCTCGGCGTCGGCGCCGTTCTTGGCGGTGACGACGACGGTGCGGCCGCCGGCCTCGCGGACGGCGTCGAGGGCGTCGCGCGCGCCCGGCATGGGGACGGTCGGGGCGATGGCGTGCAGGGGGTAGAGGGCCCGGTAGCGGGCGGTCATCTCGGCGACGTGCTCGGCCGGGACCCAGTGGGCCATCTCCTGCTCCAGCGGGGGCCCGAGGCGGGTGACGACGAGGTCGGCGTCGACCTCGACCCCGTACCGCTCGGAGAAGGCCACGAAGGCGGCCCGGATGCCGGGGCGGGTGTCGAGGAGGGTGAGGTCGAGGTCGAATCCGACCGTGAGGGGGCCTGTCGGCGCGTTCGTCGTCATGGGTGACATTGTGCCCGGGTGTTCGATTCGGGCGGCTGCTTAGACTGGCCCCCGGGCCCGGCCACCAAGCCAAGCCTCACCTAACCGAACCACCGATGCCCGATGGGTGCCGCACATGCCAGCCGCTTTCCGTTCCAGACGGGTCCTCGCGACCTCGGCGGCCGTCGTCGCCCTGCTCCTCGCCGTCCTCCTCAGCCTCGCCGTCGGCGCCCGCGCCGTCTCCCCCGGCACCGTCCTGGACGCCCTCCTGCACGGGGCCACCGGCGACGACGCCGAGGTCGTACGGGGCCTGCGCGTCCCGCGCACCCTCGTCGGGCTGATGGTCGGCGCCGCCCTCGCGCTCGCCGGCACCGCACTCCAGGGCATCACCCGCAACCCCATCGCCGACCCCGGCATCCTCGGCATCAGCCAGGGCTCCGCCGTCGCCGTCGTCCTCGCCATCGCCTTCCTCGGCGTGCACACCCTCTCCGGCTACGTGTGGTTCGCCTTCCTCGGCGCCGCCCTCGCCTCGGTCGCGGTGTACGCCATCGCCGCCCGCGGCCGGGGCGGCGCCACCCCCGTCAAGCTCGCCCTCGGCGGCGCGGCCGTCAACGCCCTGCTGCTCTCGGTGACCACCGGCGTCCTCACCACCAAGGCCGCCGCCCTGGACGAGTTCCGGTTCTGGCAGATCGGCTCCCTGGACGGCCGCGACACCGCCGTCCTCGGCCAGATCTGGCCCTTCCTGCTGATCGGCGCCGTCCTCGTGCTCTCCGTCGCCCGCGGCCTCGACGCGCTCGCCCTCGGCGAGGACGTCGCCAAGGGCCTGGGCCAGAAGGTCGCCACCGTACGGATCGTCGGCGGGCTCGGCGCCACCGTCCTCACCGGCGCGGCCGTCGCCGCCGCCGGCCCGCTCGCCTTCGTCGGCCTCGCCGTCCCGCACATCGCCCGCGCGATCGTCGGCTCCGACCACCGCTGGGTGCTGCCCATGGCCGCGCTCATCGGCCCCGTCATGGTCCTCGTCGCGGACGTCGCCGGCCGGATCGTCTTCCCGCCCGGCGAGGTCCCGGCGGGCGTCATGACGGCCCTCATCGGCGTGCCGTTCCTGGTCACCCTGGTGCGGCGGAAGGCGGTCCCGGCGTGAGCACCACCGTCCTCGACAAGCCCCGTCCCCGGGTCCGGCCCGCCGGGCACGGCCTGGTCCGGCTCGGCCCGGCCTCCTTCCTCGTCCACCGCCGCTCGGTCGTCTCCGCCGCCGCCCTCCTGCTGCTGCTGGCCGCGACCGCCGTGGCGTACCTCTGCGTCGGCGAGAAGACCTTCGCCCCCGGCGAGGTCCTCACCGTCCTCACCGGCGGCGACTCCCCCGCCGCCTTCGTCGTCGAGGAGCTGCGGGTCCCCCGGCTCGTCACCGGCCTCGCCGTCGGCGCCGCCTTCGGCATCGCGGGCGCGCTCATCCAGACCGTCGCCCGCAACCCCCTGGCCTCGCCCGACATCATCGGCATCAGCCAGGGCGCGGGCGCCCTCACCGTCGGCGCGATGACCTTCGGCCTCGCCCCGTACACGGTCCTGCCCTACCTGTCGATCGCGGGCGGCGTCCTGGCCGCCGCGCTCGTCTACGCCTTCGCCTGGCGCGGCGGCCTGCACGCCACCCGCTTCGTCCTCATCGGCATCGGCATCGCCATCGCCCTGCGCTCCCTCATCACCCTCTTCATGACCAAGGGCGACTACCTCGTCGCCCAGCAGGCGCAGATCTGGATGACCGGCTCCCTCAACGGGCGCGGCTGGGACGAGTCGGCGCCGGTCCGCTGGACGCTCCTGGCCCTGCTGCCCGCCGTGCTGTGGGCGGCCCGCGCCCAGCGGACCGTCTCCCTCGACGACTCCACCGCGACCGCGCTCGGCGTGCGGCTCGGCCGGGTCCGGCTCGGGCTGGTCGGCACCGGCGTCGTCCTCGCCTCGGTGGCGACCGGCGTCGCCGGACCGGTCGACTTCGTGGCCCTCCTGGCGCCGCAGATCGCCCGCCGGATGACCCGCACCGCCCAGATCCCGCTGTTCTGCTCGGCGCTCCTGGGCGCGCTGATCGTCGTCGCCGCCGACCTCGTCGGCAGGCGGCTGTTCTCACCGGTGGAACTGCCGGTGGGCGTCCTGACGGCGGCGATCGGCGCCCCGTACCTGATCTGGCTCATCGTCCGGAGCCGCACGGGAGAGAAGGCATGAGCACGGATACGGATACGGGCACGGGTTCCGGCGCGGTCCCGCAGGCGCGTACGGAGGGCCGGCTGGCCGCCCGCGACCTGACCCTCGCCTACGAGAACCGGACCGTCGTCGACGGCCTCGACCTGGTGGTCCCCGACGGCCGGGTCACCGTCATCGTCGGCCCCAACGCCTGCGGCAAGTCCACCACCCTGCGCGCCCTCGGCCGGCTGCTGCGGCCCGCCCGGGGCGCGGTCCTCCTCGACGGGGAGGACCTGGCGAAGCTGCCCACCAAGCGGATCGCCCGCTCCCTCGGCCTGCTGCCGCAGACGCCCGTCGCCCCCGAGGCCATCACCGTCGCCGACCTCGTCTCCCGGGGCCGCCAGCCGCACCAGGCGTGGTGGAAGCAGTGGTCCGAGGAGGACGAGCGGGCCGTCACCGAGGCCATGGAGCGCACCGACGTCACCGCCCTCGCCGACCGCTCCGTCGACGAGCTGTCCGGCGGCCAGCGGCAGCGCGTCTGGATCGCGATGGCCCTCGCGCAGGAGACCGACCTGCTGCTCCTCGACGAGCCCACCACCTACCTGGACATCGCGCACCAGGTGGAGGTCCTCGACCTGGTGCGCCGCCTCAACCGGACCCGGGGGCGGACCGTCGTCCTCGTCCTGCACGACCTCAACCAGGCCGCCCGGTACGCCGACCACCTCATCGCGATGAAGGCGGGCCGGGTGGTCGCGGAGGGGCCGCCGGAGGAGGTCGTCACCGAGACCCTCGTCCGCGAGGTCTTCGGCCTGCCCGCCGTCGTCGTCCCCGACCCCGTCACCGGCTCCCCGCTGGTGGTGCCGGGGGCGCCCTGGACGCCGTAGGGACTCCTGGACGGCGGAACCCTCCGCCCACGGCCGGGGCCCGCCGTCAGGCGCGGCGGGCGCGCCACAGGAGGTAGAGGGCGGAGGAGACGGCGGCGGCCCGCAGGGTCCACGGCCAGGTGCCGGCGAGGGCCGCGCCCGTCGCGTCGCCGCCCGCCGCGACCGCCTCGCCCCAGCGGCCCTGGAGCCGGCCCCACAGCCAGACCAGGCCGCCCGCGGCGGCGAGGCCGGGCAGCACGAAGACGGCCGTCCTCGTCTCGCCGGCGCTCAGGCGCCGCGAGCCGTACGCGAGGAGCCAGCCCGCGGCCAGCGCGAGGAGCCAGCCGAAGGTCGCGCCCGCGAGGAGCAGCACCGCCGCCAGGACCAGGAACGGGCTGCCGAACCGGCGGCCGGCGGGCGCCTCCGGTGCCGGTTCGGGCTCGGGCGCCGGGCCGGGGCGGCGCCTGCGGAGCAGGGCCCCGGCGAGGCGGCGGGCCCGGCCCGCGGGCTCCGGCGGGGCCTCGGCCGGCGCCTCCGGCTCCTCGGGCGGCGGCGGGGCGAACACCTCCGGCGCCTCGACGCCCCCGACGAAGCCGAGCGCGCGCAGCTCGGCGCCCACGTCCCCGTCCCCGTCCCCGAACCCGTCCTCCCCGCCGCGCTCGTCGTGCCACCACACGTCGGCGGCGGCAGCGGCGCGCCGGGGGCGCGGCAGCGGATCCGCCGGGCGTACGGGCTCCGCCTCCGCCGCCGGAGCGTCGTCCCCGGCGCCCCACCAGTCGCCCCGGGCGTCCTGCGCCGGGCCGACCACCTCGTCGGGGGTGCCGAGCGCGCCCAGGATGCCCCGGACCGCCGCGGGCGACTCCTCGCCCCGGGTGGCCCGGCGGCGGTCGATCTCGTCGCGCAGGCCCGCGACGAGGGCCCGCCGCTCGTCCGCCGGGAGCTGCCGCCGCTGCGCCAGGTCGCCGACCCGGCTGAGGTAGTCGAAGACCAACCGGTCGCTCTCGTTGCCCACGCCGCCCCTCCACCGTCCGGCCGATCCGCCGTCCCGGTCCTGACGGTAGCGCCTGCGCAGCGGATAACGTGGGGCGGATGGGGATCGGCGAGCTGGACCGGGAGGCGCACGTGCCCGAGGGACGACCGGATGGGACGGCGGGAAGCCCCCGCACGCTCGCGGAGGCGCTGCGGGCGCGCGGCGACGACGGCCTCGCCGCGCTGCTGCGGGCCCGCCCCGACCTCCTCGGCCCGGTGCCGAACGACGTGACCCAGCTCGCCACCCGCGCCGGCACCCGGGCCTCGGTGGTGCGGGCCCTGGAGCGGCTCGACCGCTTCGCGCTCCAGACCGCCCAGGCCCTCGCGGTGGCGCCGGACCCCGCCCCGTACCCCGTCCTCCTCGGGCTGCTCACCGGTGACGGCGAGTCCGATCCCCGGATCGCCGAGGCGCTGCCCCGGGCCGTCGCGCTGCTGCGCGAGCAGGCCCTCGTGTGGGGCGGCGACGACCGGCTGCGGCTGGTGCGCACCGCCCGCGAACTGCTGGCGCCGTCCCCGCAGCACCCCTCCCCCACCGGGCTCGGCCCGGCGGTCGCCGAGGCCACCGCCGGCATGTCCCCGGGCCGGCTCCAGGAGATCGTGGCGACGGCCGGGCTGCCGTCCACGCACGACCCGGTGTCCGCGGTCGCCGCGCTGACCTCGCTGTTCACCGACCGGACCCGGATGGGCGCGCTGCTCGACACGGCGCCGCCGGAGGCGCTGGCGATCCTCGACCGGCTGGTGTGGGGACCGCCGTACGGGGAGGTGACGGCGAAGCCCGCGCCGCCGGTGGCCTGGCTGCGGGACCGGGGGCTGCTGCTGCCGGTGTCGCCGCGCACCATGGTGCTGCCCCGCGAGGTGGCGCTGCACCTGCGCGGCGGGCGGGCGCACCGGGCACCGGAGCCGTGCCCGCCGGAGGTGGGGACGGCGCGCGAGCACCGCCCCGCCGTGGCGGACGGCGCCGCCGCCGGGCAGGCGTACGCGGCGCTCGCCACCGTCGAGGAGCTGCTGAAGTCCTGGGACCACGGCGGCCCGCAGGTGCTGCGGGCGGGCGGGCTCGCGGTGCGGGACCTGAAGCGGACGGCGGCGGCGCTGGACGTGCCGGAGCCGGTCGCCGCGTTCTGGCTGGAGCTGGCGTACGGGGCGGGGCTGATCGCCTCGGACGGCGAGGCCGACGAGCGGTACGCGCCGACGCCCGCCGCCGACGACTGGCTCGACCTGCCGCCCGCCGAGCGCTGGGCCCGGCTGGCGACCGCCTGGCTGGCCGCGACCCGCACCCCGGGGCCGGTCGGCGGGCAGGACGCGAAGGGGCGGACGCTGTCGGCGCTCGGCCCCGACCTGGACCGGGCGGCGGCCCCGGAGATCCGGCACCGGGTCCTGCTGCTCCTGGCGACGCTGCCGCCGGGCGCGGCGGCCGTCCCGGAGGACCTGTTCGCCCGGCTGCGCTGGGAGCGGCCCCCGCGCGGCACCCGCCCGGACCCGGCGCCCGCTCCCACCACCACCGGTGGAGGCGCCGAGGCGGGGCCCTCCGGCCCGTGGGCCTCCGCGTCCCGCGCCGCCGCCCCGCCCCCCGCCGACCCCCGGGAGCGGCTCGCCCGCTGGGCCCTCGACGAGGCCGAACTCCTCGGGATCACCGGCCGCGCCGCGCTCTCCACGGCGGGCCGCGCCCTGCTCAACCTGCCGCTCGACACGGCCGCCCGGCCGGACGCCGAGGGCGGCGGGGTGGAGCCGGAGACGGCGGCCGAGCGGGCGGCGGAACTCCTCGCCCCGCTGCTGCCGGAGGCCGTCGACCACGTCCTCCTCCAGGCCGACCTGACGGCCGTCGCCCCCGGCCCGCTGCTGCGGCCGCTGGCCGGCGCGCTGGCGGTCCTCGCGGACGTGGAGTCCAAGGGCGGCGCGACCGTCTACCGCTTCACGCCCGGCTCGGTGCGGCGCGCCCTCGACACCGGGCGGAGCGCCTCCGACCTGCACGCCTTCCTCGCCGCCCACTCCCGCACCCCGGTGCCGCAGCCGCTGGCGTACCTGATCGACGACGTGGCCAGGAAACACGGCCACCTGCGGGTCGGCGCGGCGTCCGCGTACGTCCGCTGCGACGACGACGCGCTGCTCGGCGAGATCCTCGCCGACCGCCGGGCCGCCGCCCTGCGCCTGCGCCGCCTCGCCCCGACGGTCCTCGCCGCCCAGACCGACCCGTCCTCCCTCCTCGACGGCCTGCGGGCGATGGGCTACGCCCCGGCCGCCGAGTCGGCCGAGGGCGACGTCCTCGTCTCCCGCGCCGACGCCCGCCGCACCCCGCCCCGCACCGCACCGGTCCCCGTCCCGGACGGCCCGCCGCGCCCCGACGCGACCCTCCTCGCGGCGGCCGTGAAGGCGATCCGGGCCGGCGACCGGGCGGCCACCGCCGTCCACCGGGAGCCCGCTCCCGAGGCGGGGTCCGGCGGCCTGCCCCGCACCTCGGCCGCCGAGACCCTGGCCACCGTCCAGGCCGCCGCCCTGACCGGCTCGGCGGTGTGGATCGGCTACGTCAACGCCGAGGGCACCGCCAGCCAGCGCGTCATCGCCCCGGTCCGCGTCGAGGGCGGCTTCGTGACCGGCTACGACCACACGGCCGACGAGGTCCGCACGTACCCCCTGCACCGGATCACGGGCGTCGCGGAACTCGCGGACGACTGAGCCCGATCCGGCGCCCATGCGGCAGACTGGAGGATTGGCCGTCGCGGGAACGGCCCGGGAAGGACCGAACCACGTGAATGGGCCACTCATCGTCCAGAGCGACAAGACGCTGCTCCTGGAGGTCGACCACGAGCGCGCGGACGCCTGCCGGCGGGCCATCGCGCCCTTCGCGGAGCTGGAGCGGGCGCCCGAGCACATCCACACCTACCGGGTGACGCCGCTCGGGCTGTGGAACGCGCGGGCCGCCGGGCACGACGCCGAGCAGGTCGTGGACGCGCTGGTGGAGTACTCCCGCTACCCGGTGCCGCACGCGCTGCTGGTGGACATCGCCGAGACGATGGGCCGGTACGGGCGGCTCACGCTCTCCAAGCACCCGGCGCACGGGCTGGTGCTGACCACCACCGACCGGCCGGTCCTGGAGGAGATCCTGCGGTCGAAGCGGGTCCAGCCGCTGGTCGGGGCGCGGATCGACCCCGACACGGTGGTGGTGCACCCCTCCGAGCGCGGGCAGATCAAGCAGACGCTGCTGAAGCTGGGCTGGCCCGCCGAGGACCTCGCCGGATACGTGGACGGCGAGGCGCACCCGATCGACCTGGCCGAGGACGGCTGGAGCCTGCGGCCGTACCAGCGGCAGGCCGTGGAGGGGTTCTGGCACGGCGGCAGCGGCGTCGTCGTGCTGCCCTGCGGCGCGGGCAAGACCCTCGTCGGCGCCGGGGCGATGGCCCAGGCGAAGGCGACGACGCTGATCCTCGTCACCAACACCGTCTCCGCCCGGCAGTGGAAGAACGAGCTGGTCAAGCGGACCTCCCTGACGGAGGACGAGATCGGCGAGTACAGCGGGACGAAGAAGGAGATCCGGCCCGTCACCATCGCCACCTACCAGGTGCTGACCACCCGCCGGAAGGGCGTCTACCCGCACCTGGAGCTGTTCGACTCCCGCGACTGGGGCCTGATCGTCTACGACGAGGTCCACCTGCTCCCCGCGCCCGTCTTCAAGTTCACCGCCGACCTCCAGGCCCGCCGCCGGCTCGGCCTGACCGCGACGCTGGTGCGCGAGGACGGCAAGGAGGCGGACGTCTTCTCCCTCATCGGGCCCAAGCGCTTCGACGCGCCCTGGAAGGAGATCGAGGCGCAGGGCTACATCGCGCCCGCCGACTGCGTCGAGGTCCGGGTCAACCTCACCGACTCGGAGCGGCTCGCCTACGCCACCGCCGAGGCCGAGGAGAAGTACCGCTTCTGCGCGACGACGGCGACGAAGCGGCGGGTGACCGAGGCGCTGGTGAAGAAGTTCGCCGGGCAGCAGATCCTCGTCATCGGCCAGTACATCGACCAGCTCGACGAACTCGGCGCGCACCTCGACGCGCCCGTCATCAAGGGCGAGACCTCCAACAAGGAGCGGGAGCGCCTCTTCGACGCCTTCCGCAACGGCGAGCTGAACGTGCTGGTCGTGTCGAAGGTCGCGAACTTCTCCATCGACCTGCCCGAGGCGACCGTCGCCATCCAGGTCTCCGGCACCTTCGGCTCCCGCCAGGAGGAGGCGCAGCGCCTCGGCCGCGTCCTGCGCCCGAAGGCGGACGGGCACCAGGCGCACTTCTACTCGGTCGTCGCCCGCGACACCATCGACCAGGACTTCGCCGCCCACCGGCAGCGGTTCCTGGCGGAGCAGGGGTACGCGTACCGGATCGTCGACGCGGACGAGCTGCTGGCGCCCTGAGCGGCGGGGCCCGGCTCAGACCATGTCGGCGATCTGGAGGAGAACCGCCAGGACCCCCGCGCCGTACTGGGCGACGACGAGGACCGTGCGGCGCACCGGCGGCAGCAGTCCGCGCGGCGCGGCCAGCGGCACCAGGCCGATCGCCGCGCCGGCCGGGACGGCCCAGAAGGCGGCGTCGGTGAAGGGCCCGCCCCGGCCGTCGCCGTCCAGCGCGTCCCCCAGGACGAGGACGACGACGAGGGCCAGGCAGCCGAGGAGGAAGAAGTATCCGCCGAGCGCCAGCCACCGCAGCCGCCGCGTGACCCGCGCGTCCGCCTCGGCGTCGGCCTCCCGCACGGAGGCGGCCGGGTCGGGGGCTTCACGGCCGGGGGCTTCGCCGACGGGGGCGGCCGGGGTGGCGGCGGCCGGGCCGGTGATGGTCCCGGCAGGGGCCGGGGCGGCGGGGACCGGCTCGGGGGCGGCCCCGGCGGCCGGACCGGTGACGGTCGCGGCAGGGGCCGGGCCGGTGACGGTCGCGGCAGGGGCGGCGGTGGAGGGGGCGGCAGGGGCCGTCTCGGTGGGGGCGTCGGCGGGGCGCGTCGTCATGTGACGATCACACCGCGTGTCCGCCGGGTCCGGCAGGCGTCCGCGTACTCAGTCGGGGGCGGCGGCGTACTCAGGCCGGGGGCTGCGGACAGCCGCCCCGGCCGGGCCGTGGTCGCCCAGCAGGACGACGCCGACGGCGGCCGAGCCGAAGGCCCGGAGCGCCGCCGCGATCCGCCGGGGGCGGGGGCGGGGGACGGTGGTCACGAGGGTGAAGGTCGTCGCGCTCATACCTCCATCATGGAATCCGGACATTCCGAACACATCGGCCTGCGGGTGGAACCGCCCTCACCCTTGCGGCGGATCCCGACCCCTACGGGAAACCGATTCGCCCGGCCCGCCGGGACGGCGTTAGAATCACCGGCTTCCCCGCCTCCCGTCCCCGTACGCGGAGCGCCGCCGCCCGGTCGGAAACCGGCGGCCACGTCGACGTGCCCGTGAGTCCCGTCCCCGACCGGAGGCCCCCTCGTGTCCGCAGCCGTGCCCACCGACGATCCGCTCGTACGCGAACGGGCGCACCTGACCTCCTCCCGCGCCGCCCTGCGCGCCATGCGCGAGGAGGTCGAGGCGCTCGACATCAAGGACGTCACCGCGAACTGGGTGAACTCGATCGTCCTGGAGCGGCAGATCGAGGACCGCGTCAAGGCCCTCGCCGACCTCGCCCACACCCCGCTGTTCTTCGGCCGGCTGGACTACCTGCCGCCCACCCAGCACGGACAGCGCTTCTACATCGGCCGCCGCCACGTGCACGACGCGCACGGCGACCCGATGGTCGTCGACTGGCGCGCGCCGGTCTCCCAGCCGTACTACCAGGCGTCGAAGAAGGACCCCCGGGACGTGGGGCTGCGCCGCCGCTTCGGCTACACCGGCGGCGAGCTCACCGCCTACGAGGACGAGCGCCTGTCCGACCCGACCGAGGAGGAGCGCACCAGCCGGCTGCTCCAGACCGAGATCGAGCGCCCGCGCGTCGGCCCCATGCGGGACATCGTCGCGACGATCCAGCCCGAGCAGGACGAGATCGTCCGCGCCGGCCTGTCCGGCACGGTCTGCGTGCAGGGCGGGCCCGGCACCGGAAAGACGGCCGTCGGCCTGCACCGCGTCGCCTTCCTGCTGTACGCCCACCGGGAGCGGCTGGCCCGCACCGGGACCCTCGTCATCGGGCCGAACCGGTCCTTCCTCCAGTACATCGAGCAGGTGCTGCCCGCCCTCGGCGAGCTGGAGGTCAAGCAGGCGACGGTGGACGACCTGGTGGCGCACGTGGAGGTGCGGGGCGCCGACGAGGCGGCGACGGCGGTCGTGAAGGGCGACGCCCGGATGGCGGAGGTGCTGCGCCGGGCCGTCTGGTCGCACGTCACCGCCCCGGCGGAGCCGCTGATGGTGGTGCGCGGCTCGCGGCGCTGGCGGGTGCCCGCGCACGAGCTGGAGGAGATCGTCCGGGAGCTGCGGGAGCGCGACATCCGGTACGGGGCGGCCCGCGAGGCGCTGCCGCAGCGGATCGCGCACGCGGTCCTGGTGCGGATGGAGCAGGCGGGCGAGGCGCCCGACGACCGGGTGCAGAACGCGGTCGCGCGCACCGCGGCGGTCAAGGCCGTCGTGAAGGAGTGCTGGCCGGCGGTGGACCCGGCCAAGCTGGTGCTGCGGCTGCTGGGCGACGCCGACTTCCTCGCGGAGCACGCGGAGGGCGTCCTCGACGCGGACGAGCAGAAGCTGCTGCTGTGGGCGAAGCCCGCGCGGAGCGTGAAGAGCGCGAAGTGGTCGGCGGCCGACGCCGTCCTCGTCGACGAGGCGGCGGACCTGATCGAGCGCACCCACTCGCTGGGGCACGTGGTCCTCGACGAGGCGCAGGACCTGTCGCCGATGCAGTACCGGGCGGTGGGGCGGCGCTGCACGACCGGTTCGGCGACCGTCCTCGGCGACCTCGCGCAGGGCACCACCCCCTGGGCCACCGGCAGTTGGGAGGCGGCCCTGACCCACCTGGGCAAGCCGGAGGCGCGGGTGGAGGAGCTGACGGCCGGTTTCCGCGTGCCGAGCGAGGTCATCGCGTACGCCTCCCGGCTGCTGCCGCACATGGCGCCGGGGCTGGCGCCGGTGGAGTCCGTACGGGAGAACCCGGGCGACTTCGAGGTCCGGACGGTCGCGCCGGAGACGGCGGACGCGGCGGTCGTCGCGGCGTGCGCGGACGCGCTCCGCCACGAGGGCTCCATCGGCCTGATCGCCGCCGACGCGCGGATCGCCCCGCTGGCGGCGGCGCTGGAGGCGGCGGGCCTGGCCTGCCTGTCGCCCGGCGAGGAGACGACGGCCGAGTCCCGGCTGACGCTGGTCCCGGCCTCGCTGGCGAAGGGCCTGGAGTACGACCACGTGGTCCTCGACGAACCGGCGGCCGTCGTGGACGGCGAGCCCGACGAGCGGACCGGGCTGCGGCGGCTGTACGTGGCGCTGACCCGTGCGGTGTCCGGCCTGACGGTGGTGCACGCGGCGCCGCTGCCGGAGCAGCTGGCGGTGTCCGCGTGACGGCCCCGGTGCCGGGGATGCCGCACCACGTCGAGCTGTGGGTGGGCGATCTGGCACACGCCGAGGAGAGCCTCGGGTGGCTCCTGGGCGCCCTCGGCTACGCGCCGTTCCAGCGCTGGGACGGCGGCCGGAGCTGGGCGCTGGGCTCCTTCTACCTGGTGGCGGAGGAGTCCCCGGCGCGCCGCGGCGACGTCCACGACCGGCACCGGCCGGGCCTGAACCACCTGGCCTTCCACGTCGCCGGGCGGGCGGAGGTGGACGCCCTGGTGGCGGCGGCCCCGGAGCACGGCTGGCGGCTGCTCTTCCCGGACCGGCACCCGCACGCGGGCGGCCCCGGCCACTACGCGGCCTACCTGGAGAACGCGGACGGCTTCGAGGTGGAGCTGGTGGCGGCCGGGGCCTGAGGCTCAGTCGGTCTCGATGCCGCGCGCGGCGAAGATCTCCGCCGCGTCCGGCACGGCCAGGACGCCGTCCTCGACGAAGGTGACCTCCCGCAGGTTGGGCAGCAGGTCGAGGTCGGCGAGCGAGCGGACGTCGAAGAGGTCGTCCTCGCCGTCCCAGGCGGGGGCGCAGTGGTGGAAGACGTCCGTGCCCGCGTCGAAGCACAGCTCCTCGACGCGGGCGAGCAGCTCGGCCGGGATCTCCAGCGCCTCGAAGTGGGCCCGGGACTCCGGCAGCACCTCCGAGACGAGGTCGTTCTGCAGCGCGTACGAGGCGGCGTCGGTGATCCCGCGCTCGGCCAGCCGGGCGTGCACGTCGTACACCGGGAGCAGCGGCTCGTCGCCGTACATGAGCTCCTCGATGACGAGCAGCTTGAGGTTGAAGTCGTGGAACTGGCTCATGGGGACAGAAGTACCACGGCGGTCCGACACTCCTCTCGGGTACGCCGGTCCTCGCGGGGGGGCCGTCCTCGCGAGGGGTGTCGGTCTCCGGCGGGGAGTGCCGGTTCCCGGCGGGGGTGTCAGTCGTCGGCGGGGCGGAGGAAGTCGCCGCCGACCGAGCGGGCCGTGGTCTCGACCGCTTCGCGGTCGTCGTCGGCGGCCGTGAACAGGACCAGGCCGAGGCTGCCCTTGTCGGCCCACACGCACATGCCCCTGGGCGTGCCGGAGGCCGTCTCGGTGTAGCGGGCGCACTGCATCCAGCCGCCGTACGGGCCCTCCCCGGCCTCCCAGGAGTCGTGGACGGTGCCGGCCGCCTCCGTCATCGTCTCGAAGACCGTCCCGCCGCGCAGGTCCGGCTCCCGCGCCTTGTGGAAGTCGCCGACGGCGACGGCCACCAGGTACGCGGCGCCGGCGTCCGGGGCGGCGCCCTTCTCGGCGTACACCCGGGCCACCGACTGCGCCGGCGCGAAGCCGGGCATGGTGCGGAAGGGGTTGTACGCGTCCTGGAGGTCGTAGCCGGCCATGCCCCGGTACTCGTCGTGGGCGACCACCTCGTAGTGCGGGTACGCGAGGGAGGAGGCGTACGCCGCTCCGCCGGCGACCAGCGCGAGGGCGATCCCGGCGCCCGCGAAGGCGTACTCGCGGCGGGTGAAGCGCGGGACGGGCGGCAGCTCGGGCGGGCCGGAGCCGTCGGAGGCCGAGGCGTCGTCCGTCCCCGACGGCACGGCGTCCGAGGCACGGGCGGCGCCCCGCTCCCGGGCCCCGCGCAGGAGGCGGCGCAGGGCGAGGTCCGGGAGGCTCAGGAGGACGAGCACGGCCACCGTGACGCCGTACGGCACCGGGAGGACCGTGACGCGCAGGACGACGAACAGCACGACGAGCGCGGTCCCGGCGAGCCGGTACTCGGAGGCCCGGCACAGCAGGAGGCGGAGCCAGGCGCGGCCGGGGGCGGCGAGGGCGGCGGTCGTCTCGGCGAGGACGGCGAGCCGGCGGTCGTACGGGGCGCGGGCGGCCCACTGCGCGGCCTGGTCGGCCGCGTGGGAGGGCGCGGGGGCGGCCGCGAAGGCGCGGGCCGCGTCGAACGCCTGCACCCGGCGCTCCGAGACGGCGTTCCCCGAGACGGCGGGGACCGACTTCCCGGCCTCCTCCGCCCGCCGCAACTCCGCCGAGTACGGGGCGAGTTCCCGCAGCCGGGCGCTGATCTCCTCGCCGCGGGCGCGCCGTCCCGGCCGCTCGAACACGTCGGTGCGGGCGCAGAGTTCGGCGTACCCGCCGAGCAGCCCGATGTCGTCCGGAAAGGCGTCGAGGCCGTCGCGGAAGACGCGTTCGGCCGCGTCGTCGTGGTCGTCGTCGTCCTCGGCCATGTGCGCGCGGGCGAGCACGAGGAAGAGCCCGGCGTCGGGCCCGTCCGTGTCGAGCGCGTCCCGCGCGACGGTCCGCGCCTCCCCCGGGCGTCCGGCGGCGATGAATGCCTCGGCGCGCGTACGGCTGTCGTTCAAGAGTCCCCACCCCTGGTGAAACCGGCCGGACGGACCCGGCCGCGAGCGCCACCCTCACCCGTACCGGAATAGCTGTCAACCGTTAAAAGTCGCTGTCGACCTGCTCTTTCGACACGCTCCAGGGCGCAACCGGATGCTCTCGCCCTGCGCCTGTCAGGTGAACTCGGCCAGGGCCTCGGTCCAGGAGCGGCGGGCGACGGCGGCCAGGACGGGGTTCGGGGTCGGGGCGGTGCCGGGGGCGGCGGTGTCGCCGTAGTAGAAGTCGGTGACGACGCCCCAGCACAGGGCCCAGCCGCGGCCCCGGGCCCAGGTGGCGTCGTCGACGCGGGAGGCGGCGCGGAAGAGGGGGCGGGTGGCGGCGGTGAGGAGGGTCCAGGCGGGCAGCAGGTCGGCGGCGGGGTCGCCGGTGCCGAGGCCGCCGAAGTCGATGACGGCGGCGAGCCGGCCGTCGCGGGTGAGGAGGTTGCCGGGCAGGAGGTCGCCGTGCAGCCAGACCGGGTCCGCGTCCCGGGCGGGCAGGGCGAGGGCCTCCTCCCAGGCGGCGAGCACGGCGTCCGCGTCGAGCAGGCCGGCGGCGGCGAGCGCGGCGACGGAGGGCCGCATGGCGCCCCGCTCCCAGTCGGTGACCGGTCCGCCCCGGAAGGACGGCGGCCCGCCCGTGGCGTCCACGGACCGCAGCGCCACCCCGAACCGCCCCAACTCCCGTGCGGCGTGCGCGAGGTCGGTGACGGGCGCGGCCCAGGCGTCGGCGCCGTCCAGCCAGGCGTAGACCCCCCAGGGCCGCTCGAAGCCCTCGCCGGGGACGCCCGCACCGACGGGCACCGGCACGGGCAGCGGGAGCTCGGGGGCGAGCCGGGGCAGCCAGCGCCGCTCCTTCTCGATCTGGCCGGTCGCCCACGGGGCCTTCGGCAGCCGTACGGCCAGCTCGTCGCCGAGCCGGAACACGGCGTTGTCGGTCCCCGCCGAGACGACCTCCCGCACCTCCAGCCCCGCCCACCGGGGGAACTGGGCGGCGAGGAGCCGCCGTACGAGTGCCGCGTCGATCTCGTCCGCCATGGGAAGGGACGCTAACGAGAACGCGCGACGCTCGCGCTGTATTTTCCGCGTCCAGGGGCTCCCGTGACGACCGCCGTCGCCGTCCCGTACCCGGCCTCGGTCTCGGCCTCGGCCTCGGTGAGTGCTCTCCTCGCCCGCTCGGCGGCGTCCGGATCGGGGACATCCCGCACATCGGCCGTCGCTATCTCGACGCCGCCGCCAACGAGACCGTCACCGCCGACCAGGTGTCCGCCGCGCATCCGGTGGTACGTGACGGGGTGCGGCGCGTCGTGGCCGAGTACGAGGCCAAGGGGACGCCCGAGGCGGTCGTGGCGCGGGACGCGGACAAGTTGGAGTGCCTGGTGCAGGCGGTGGAGTACCGCGCGCAGGGGAACACGCTGGTCCAGGACTGGATCGACACGTCCTTGAACAGTCTGAAGACGGCGTCCGCGCGCGAACTCGCCGCGGCCGCGCTGACGATGTCCCCGCTGGAATGGCGGCGGACCTTCCTGGGCTGAGCCCCGGCCGGGGCGCGGCCGGCCACGCCCCGGTGATGCGCGACTCCCGGTAAAGAACGGCGGGAAAGGAACTACCCAACCCACCCCCTCCGTCCCCCAACTGGCCTGCTCACACGAACGGGTGACGGAGTGTCCGGAAGTCGGACAGGTGCGGTACGGTCGGTCGCGACAACCGCATACGCAACTCGGCCCCCGGCAGGACTGCAATCCTGACGAGGGCCTACCGATCAGGAAGAACCAACCTTCCCAATGGATGCTTCGCAGTCTAACGCGACCGTGCCCGCTTCCCCCGCTCCGTTCGAGATCCCCGCCGACGCGCCACGCTCAGGGGTGATCCACGTGCGGCACCGCCACCGCGACCGGTTCACGGTCGTGGGCAACCACCTGGCCCAGCATCCGGCCCTCTCGGGGCTCGCGATCGGGGTCGGAGTGCGCATCCAGTCGCTGCCGGACGGCGCCGACGTGTCCGTGAAGAGGCTCGCGCTGCTCCTCCCCGAGGGCGAGATCTCCATCCGGCGGGCGCTCAACGAGCTGGTCGCCGCCGGGTACCTGGAGCGGCGGCGGGTGGCGCTCGGTGGTGGGCGGTACGCCACGCGGCTGGTCTGGTACGACAAGCCCGGGGCCGTACCCGTATCCGAGGCCGCGCCCGTACCCGGGGTCGCAGCCGTGTCCGAGGGCGCAGCCGTGTCCAAGGGCGCGCCCGCGCCCGCCGCCGTACGACCCGGAACGCCGCCGTCCTCCCCGGCCGCGCCGCCCTCCGGGCCCGCCGCCGCGCTTCTCGCGCGGCTGCGCGCGGCCGACTCCCGGCTGGTGCTGTCCTGCCGCGACGTGGAGCGGCTGGCGCCCGCCGTGGACGGATGGCTGGCGCTCGGCATCGAGGGCGCGCAGGTCACGCGGACGCTCACGTCGGCGCTGCCACCCGCTCACGTGCCCATTCATCACCCGGCCCGCTTCCTCGCGTACCGGCTCGCCACCCAGCTGCCGCCGCCCCTGCCCGCCGAGGCGCCGTCGCCGCCCCCGCTCGCGCCCCTCGTGAGCTGTGACGGATGCGAGCGGGCCGTCAGGTCCCACGGGCCGGATCCTCTGTGCGCGGACTGCCGTGCGGCGCGCGGCCCGGAGGGCAGGGCCGCGGCCTGAGCGACGGCGCCCCCGTCCGCCACGGGGGCCGGGCCGTCATGGCCGGCCCCCCGGAAGCGACCGCCTCCGGGCCCCGCAGGGCCGCTTACGCGTCGATCGCCTCGCGCCAGGCGCGGACCGCGTCGGCGGAGACCGGGCCGGACCAGCCGTCGGGGCGGGCCGCGCCGCCGATGTGGAAGGCGGTGAGACCGGCGGCGCGCAGGCGCGGGAGGTGGTCGAGGCGGAGGCCGCCGCCGACGAGGATCTGCGGT
The DNA here is from genome assembly GCF_014650175.1 of Streptomyces termitum. Classification (GTDB taxonomy): domain Bacteria; phylum Actinomycetota; class Actinomycetes; order Streptomycetales; family Streptomycetaceae; genus Streptomyces; species Streptomyces termitum. The sequence goes on along the minus strand of NZ_BMUL01000001.1, from coordinate 202,010 downwards.
TCGTAGCCGGGTTCGCCGGTGCGGGCGGCCTCGGCCTCCAGGACCGGCAGGCCGTCGTCGACGCCGCCCGCGGCACCGGCGGTGAGGTAGGTGTCGAGGCCGGGCAGGTCGGCGAGGCGCTTGCGCAGGCCGTCGCGGTCGGCGGCGCGGTCGATGGCCCGGTGGAAGGTCCACTGGGCGCCGTCGAGGACGGCGACGAGCCGCTCGACGGCGACCAGGTCGGGCTCGCCGTCGGCGGTGAGGAATCCGAGGACGAACTCGTCGGCACCGGCCTCGCGGAGCTCGGCGGCCCGCGCCACCAGGGCGTCGATGTCTCCGGCCGCGAAGCCGTCGGCCAGGCGGAGCATCACGCGCAGCGGGATGTCGACGGCACGGCGGATGGCCGTGAAGCCGGCCGTGGACGGGGTGAGGCCGTCCGCCGCCATGTCGGTGACGAGTTCGAGGCGGTCGGCGCCCCCGGTCTGGGCGGCGACCGCGTCCTGCGCGTCGAGGGCGATCACCTCCAGGACAGCACGGTTGCTCATTGCGCCCATTCCTCCATGAATGACGACTACAGGTCTAGTCCAATGACCAGCCTAGCCGTGAGTGTGCCCTCCCGCATCGTTCGCGGGGCTCGTCGCCGGGGCCGGAGGTGTGTTCGGGGCCGTGCCCGGGGTGCCCGCGCGGACCGTGAAGGCGGCGGTGCGGACCTTGCCCTCGTGCTGGAAGTCGAGGAAGAGGCGGTAGGTGCCGGAGCTCGGGGCGGTGGCGGTGAAGGAGACGTCGGGGCCGGGGCCGCCCTCGTTCGGGTGGACGTGGAGGTAGGCGAGGTCGCTCTGGCGGAGGGCGACGAGGTGACCGTACGCGCCGAGGTACGGCTCCAGGTCGGTGACCGGCTTCCCCGCCCTGGTGACGGTGAGCCGCAGCTCGCCGGCCTTGCCGGGGTCGAGGGTGCCGCCGAGGCGGACCTGGTAGCCGTCGACCGAGGCGGTGGGCGCGGCGGCGGGCAGCGGCTTGGGGGCGTAGGCGCCGGGGACGCCGAGGTCGGCGCCGAGGGTGACCGCCGGGGCGCCCTTCGCGGCGGGCTTGAAGTCGGCGAACGCCTTGTAGCCGCCGGCGTCGGGGAGGTCGGCGTCGACCGTCCAGGTGCCGTCGGCCGCCTTCACCGGGTGGAGGTGGCGGAAGACCGTCAGGTCGCGCGAGGCGACGATGAAGTGCAGTTCCTTGTCGTGCTCGGTGGTGAAGGCGGTGACGTTCTTCCCGGCGGCGTCCTTGACGGCGAACTTCAGGGTGCTGCGGCCGCGCGGCGGGGTGGGGGTCTGGAGGTCGAGGGTGTAGCCGGCCTCGGAGACCTGGAGGCCGCCGGGGAGCTCGGCGGCGCCCTGGGCGGGGGCCTCCTCGTGGCCGCCGTGCCCGCCGGAGGTCTCGGCGGGACCGGGGGTGGTCTCGGCGTGCTGTCCCGCGTGCTCCGCCTTCTTCGGCTCCTCGATCGGGCCGACGCCCTTGCCGACCCCGTACGCGGTCCCGAAGGTCGCGGCGAGCGCGGCGGCGAAGGCGGTGATCTTCACTCCGGTGTTCATGGCTGCTCTCCCAAGTACGGGTGGCGGTGTTCCTGACTGCTCTTCGCACTTCACCATACCCCTGGGGGGTATCAAGTCAAGTCGGGGACCCGCTTGCGTCGGATACCGCCGGGGGGTATACATGAACTCACACCGCCGATACCCCCCGAGGGTATCGCGGCCCACTGGACGCACGATGGAGGACGACATGGGTTCCTGCTGCACCCCCGACAACAGCTGCTCGACCGGCGACGCCACGGTCGCCATCGCCGAAGGCACCCGCACGGTCTACGCCGTCACCGGCATGACCTGCGGCCACTGCAAGACCGCCATCACCACGTCCGTCAGCGCCCTGGACGGCGTCCTGAACGTGGACGTCGACGTCGCCGGCGGCCTGGTGACCGTCACCACCGGCGGCGAGCCCGACGACGCCGCGATCGCCGCCGCGATCGACGACGCGGGCTACGAGCTGACCGGCCGCGCCTGACCGACCCGGCCGCCGGGGCCCGTACCGGCCACGCCGGGCCCCGGCCCCCGCACCCGCGACACCGAGGAGCAGTTTCATGACCACCACGACCCCCGGCACGGCCCAGGTCGAGCTCGCCATCGGCGGCATGACCTGCGCTTCGTGCGCGGCCCGGATCGAGAAGAAGCTCAACCGCATGGACGGGGTCGAGGCCACCGTCAACTACGCGACCGAGAAGGCGAAGGTCACCTTCGCCGCCGACATCCCCGTCGCCGACCTGATCGCCACCGTCGAGGCCACCGGCTACACCGCCGAGGAGCCCGCCCCGCCGCGGAGCGAGGCCCCCGGCACCGACGGCCCCACCGACGAGGAGAAGGCCGACGCCGAACTGCGGCCCCTCAAGCAGCGGCTGATCACCGCCGTCGCCCTCGCCGTGCCCGTCATCGCCATGGCGATGGTCCCGGCACTCCAGATCGAGTACTGGCAGTGGCTGAGCCTCACGCTCGCCGCGCCGGTCGTCGTCTACGCCGCCTGGCCCTTCCACCGGGCCGCCTGGACCAACGCCAGGCACGGCGCCGCGACCATGGACACGCTGATCTCGGTCGGCACCATCGCCGCGTTCCTGTGGTCGCTGTGGGCCCTCTTCTTCGGCACCGCCGGCACGCCCGGCATGACGCACCCCTTCGAGTTCACCATCGCCCGCACCGACGGCGCCGGGAACATCTACCTGGAGGCCGCCGCCGGCGTCACCGCCTTCATCCTGGCCGGCCGCTACTTCGAGGCCCGCTCGAAGCGCAAGGCGGGCGCCGCGCTCAAGGCGCTGATGCAGCTCGGCGCGAAGGAGGTGACCGTCCTCAAGAACGGCCGCGAGGTCACCGTACCCACCGCCGAACTCCAGGTCGGGGACCGCTTCCTGGTCCGCCCCGGCGAGAAGATCGCCACCGACGGCACCGTCGTCGAGGGCTCCTCCGCCGTCGACGCCTCCATGCTCACCGGCGAGTCCGTGCCGGTCGAGGTCTCCACCGGCGACTCCGTCACCGGCGCCACCCTGAACGCCGGCGGCCGCCTGGTCGTCGAGGCCACCCGCGTCGGCGCCGACACCCAGCTCGCCCGCATGGCCAAGCTCGTCGAGGACGCGCAGAACGGCAAGGCCGCCGCCCAGCGCCTCGCCGACAAGATCTCCGCCGTCTTCGTGCCGATCGTCATCGCGCTCGCCCTCGGCACCCTCGGCTTCTGGCTCGGCACCGGGCAGGGCCTGACCGCCGCCTTCACCGCCGCCGTCGCCGTCCTGATCATCGCCTGCCCCTGCGCCCTGGGCCTCGCCACCCCGACCGCCCTCATGGTCGGCACCGGCCGCGGCGCCCAGCTCGGCATCCTGATCAAGGGCCCCGAGGTCCTGGAGACCACCCGCAAGGTCGACACCATCGTCCTGGACAAGACCGGCACCGTCACCACCGGCCGGATGACCCTCATCAAGGTGCACACCGCCGCCGGTACGGACGAGACCGACGTGCTGCGCCTGGCCGGCGCCCTGGAGCACTCCTCCGAGCACCCGATCGCCCAGGCCGTCGCCACCGGCGCCGCCGCCCGGGTCGGCACCCTGCCCACCCCCGAGGACTTCGCCAACATCCCCGGACTCGGCGTCCAGGGCGTCGTCGACGGACACGCCGTCCTCGTCGGCCGCGAGAAGCTGCTCGAAGAGTGGGCGATGGAGCTGCCCGCGAGCCTCAAGTCCGCGAAGGACGCGGCCGAGAAGGCCGGCAGGACGGCCATCGCGGTCGCCTGGGACGGGGAGGCCCGCGCGGTCCTGGAGGTCGCCGACGCCGTCAAGGAGACCAGCGCGGAGGCCATCCGCCGGCTCAAGGGCCTCGGCCTCACCCCGATCCTGCTGACCGGTGACAACCAGGCGGTCGCCGAGTCCGTCGCCGCCGAGGTCGGCATCGGCGAGGTCATCGCCGAGGTCATGCCGCAGGACAAGGTCGACGTGGTCAAGCGCCTCCAGGCCGAGGGCCGTTCGGTCGCCATGGTCGGCGACGGCGTCAACGACGCCGCCGCGCTCGCCCAGGCCGACCTGGGCCTGGCGATGGGCACCGGCACCGACGCCGCCATCGAGGCCGGCGACCTGACCCTGGTCCGGGGCGACCTGCGGGCCGCGGCGGACGCCATCCGGCTCTCCCGCAAGACCCTCGGCACCATCCGGTCCAACCTCTTCTGGGCCTTCGCCTACAACGTGGCCGCCCTGCCGCTCGCCGCGGCCGGACTGCTCAACCCGATGATCGCCGGTGCCGCGATGGCCTTCTCCTCGGTCTTCGTGGTCGGCAACAGCCTCCGCCTCCGCGGCTTCCAGGCCGCGGACAAGTGATCACCCACGAGTGATGTTGACGGGAGCCCCGCCGTGGCCGGTTACGGACAGCACAAGGAAGACATCATCAGAAGGCTCCGCCGGATCGAGGGCCAGGTCCGGGGAGTGCAGCGGATGGTCGACGAGGACGTCTACTGCATCGACGTCCTGACCCAGGTATCGGCCATCAACGCGGCCCTCCAGTCCTGCGCCGTGGCCCTCCTGGACGAGCACCTGAGCTGCTGCGTCACCGAGGCCATCGAGGCCGGCGGCGACGAGGCGAAAGCCAAGGTCGGCGAGGCGTCGAAGGCCATCGCCCGACTGATCCGGACCTGACCGGACCACCCGCCGCCCCCGCGCGCGGGGCCCGTGGAAACGGGCCTCCGCACGGGGGCGGCGGCCGTGCGCGTTCGCGCCACCCTACCCCTGGGGGGTATACCTCGGGCGGGTGTGCGAGCCGTACGATGAGCCGCCCGCAAGGGGAGGGGATGCACGTGCGCCGGCTGGGAGAGCTGGAGGCCGAGATCATGGACCGGCTGTGGGCCTGGCAGCGGCCCGCCACGGTCCGCGAGGTCGTCGACGACATCAACCGCGACCGCCGCGTCGCCTACACCACCGTCATGACCGTGGCCGACATCCTGCACCGCAAGGGCTGGCTCCGCCGCGAGAAGGCGGGCCGCGCCTGGCTGTACGAACCCGTCCGCAGCCGCGAGGAGTACACCGCCGGCCTCATGCGCGACGCGCTGGGCGACAGCCCCGACCGCCCCGCCGCCCTGCTCCGCTTCGTCGAGGCCATCTCCGACGAGGACGCCGAAGCCCTCGACGCCGCCCTCCGCGCCGCCCGCGGCGAACCCGCGCCGCCCCCCTCCGGGCCCCCCGCCGGACCCCTCGCCGGTCCCGGCCGCCCGGCCCCCTCCGACCGCGGTGCCGGGACCGACCGCGGTGCCGGGACCGGCCGGGGTGCCGGGGCCGGCCGGGGTGCCGGGGCCGGCCGGGGCGCCGGGGCAGGACCCGGCACCGCGCCAGGTCCCGGGTCCGCCGCCGGAGCACCGGCCGGGCGCGGGTCCTTCCCCGGCGACGCCCCGCGCGGCTTCGGCCTCGGAGGCGTACCGCCGCGGCCCCGGGCGCGCCGGGACGCGCCGCCCGCACCGGGGGGCCGGTCGTGAACCACCACGTGCTCGTGCCCCTCGGCTTCGTGCTGTTCAGCGGATTCGTCGCGCCCTGGCTGCTCGTCCCCGCGCGCTGGGCGCCGCAGGTGCCCCGGCTCGCGCTCGCCGCCTGGACCGCCTGCGGCGCCGTCTTCGCCGTCTCCGCCGCGCTGCTCCCCGCCCAGATGGTGCTGCCCGCCGAGTCCAGCCACCGCCTCGCCGACCTGCTCTTCACGCTCGACCTGCCCACCCCCGCCCACCTGCTCGCCCTGCGCGGCCGGGACCTGCTCGCCGCCCTGCTCGCCGCCGCCGTGCTCGCCCTGCCGGCCGGCGCCTTCGGCCGGGGGCTGCTGCGGGCCCGCAGGAGCCGCCGCGCCCACGCCGACGTGCTCCGGATGATCGGCCGCTACGACCCCGGGCTGCGGGCCACCGTCCTCGACCACGCCCGGCCCGCCGTCTACTGCCTGCCCGGCCGCAGCCGCCGCGTCGTCGTCTCCTCCGGCGCCGTCGAGACCCTCACCCCCGCCCAGCTCGCCGCCGCCCTCGCCCACGAGCGGGCCCACATCGCGGGCCGCCACCACCTCCTGGTGGCCGCCGCCGAGGCTTTCCGCACCGCCTTCCGGGGCCTGCCGCTCGCCCGGCACGGGGCCGCCTCGGTGCCGCTCCTCCTGGAGATGGCCGCCGACGACCGCGCCCTGCGCCGATGTACCAGGGACGCGCTCGCCACCGCGCTCTACGCCCTCGCGGCGGGCCGGGCGCCGCGCTCCGCCTTCGCCGCGGGCGGCCCCTCGGCCGCGCTCCGGATGCGCCGCATCCTCACTCCGCACAGCGCCGGACACCCCGTGCTCCGGGGGCTGTTCGCGATCTCGGCGGCGGCTCTCGCGATGGCTCCGCTCGTCATCGCCTGCTGTTCCTTCCCGGCCTAAAGACCGGACCAACTCTTCTATTTACTAAGTGAATTCGTAGATTTCGCATCGGTCACACACGGGGAAATCGACCGCTATTGTGGGTACCTTGGGGCTCCGGCTCGGCAACAGGACCCGATACGGCGCTCGACACGGCGAAGGGTACAGATCCAATGCAGCTCGCTGGCGTCCGTACGGCAGCTGCCGGCGACGCGACGACGATATCCCGGCTGCTCGCCGACGCGATCCGCGGCAGCTATGCGGGAATGCTGGGTGAAATCCCGCTGCGCCGGCTGATCTCCACGCAATGCGCGCTGCCCCGCATACGCGCGGAAATTGAAATTCCGGGCGGCGCCCCCGGCTGGCTCGGCTGGCTGGTCGCGGAGAACGACGAGGGCCGTGTCCTCGGCGCCGCCGCCTGCGGCGTACCGGTGCCCGGCGAGGGCGAGGTGTACGCGCTCGCGGTCGCGGCGGACGCGCGCCGGCGCGGCACCGGCACCGCCCTGCTCGCGGCGGCCACCGACCGGTCCCGGGAGTACGGGGCCCGCGGGCAGCGGGTGCAGCTCCCGGTGGAGGCGGACCCGGCCCTCCCCTTCTACCGCCGCCTCGGCTTCGCCCCCCTCGGCCCGCGCCGCTGGGGCCGCGCCGTCTGACCCCGCGTCCCCCTTCCCCGTACGACTCCTCTCCCCCCCCGCGACTCCCCCGGTACGGCTCCGCTCCGGGCGGCCCCGGCTCCCCCGGCACGGCCCCGCGCCCCTCCCCGTACCCGTGGCAGATCCACGCCATCGCGTGTTCACGCAGCCCGATCCGGTGGATCGGGGCTCCTCCCCCAGGTCAGGATGGTCGCAGCGGTGCGGTCCCGGCGGCACGGGCGCCCCCGCCGGACGGCATGGACCGAGCGAGCACCTGGAGGAGCGGATGCACACCCCGAGCGGCACTTCCCTGCCCGCCGTGCCCGCAGCGCTCGCGCCGGTCCTGCCGTCCCGATACGAACCGGTGCCGGGTCCCGGCGCCGGGGTGCGGCTCCACCCCGACGCCCTGCCCGGCCTGGAGTCCGTCTCCGCGACGGACGAGGGCTCCGTGTGGCTGCACGACGCCCTGCTCGGCCCGCACAGCGCGGACATCGTCCGGTACCTCGGCCTCGCCCGCTCCGTCGGCGGACCCGTCCTGGACCTCGGCTCCGGCGCGGGACGGCTCGCCGTCCCCTTCGCCCGGCACGGCTTCGCCGTGGAAGCCGTGGACCGGGACGCCTCCGCACTGGAGCGCCTCGAAGGCTGGGCCCGCCGGATCGGTCCGCAGGTGGCCGGACTGGTCGTCACCCGCCGGGCGGACCTGGGCGAGCTGCGGCTCGCCGGGAGCTACCGGCTGGCCCTGCTGGCGGGCGCGATGGTCTCGGCCGTCCCGCCCGCCCGGCGGCCGGGGCTGCTGCGGGAGGTCGCCTCGCACCTGGCGGACGGCGGGGCGCTGGCCCTGGACTACACGGCGCACGAACTGCCCGGCCTGATCGCGGAGCCGCGCCGGACCTGGGCCTTCCAGGTGCCGAGGTTCGACGGGATCGACGAGTGGGTGGTGGCCCGGCAGGTCTTCGACCTGGCGGCGATGAGCGAGCGGATCACCTACTGCTCGGCGCGGACCGGGAAGACGTCCTCGGAGCGGACGGTGCTCACCACCGACAAGTGGATCGTGGACCCGGACCGGCTGGCGGCCGAACTGCACGCGGCGGGGCTGCGGGTGGAGGGCCGGCGGCGGCACCGGATCGACGAGCGCACCGAGTCGGTGCTGCTGGTCTGCCGCACGGACGACTGACGGCGTTGACGGGCAAGAGGTACGATGGCCACAAACGTTTGAGCCGACCAGGTGGCGGGCGGAGAGAATGGCAGTCGTGGAAGAACTGGCCGGGCGCGAGGCGGTGATCCAGCGCCTGCGGGACGTCGGCCTGCGGGTGACCGGGCCGCGCCTGGAGGTCCTCACGGTGCTCGCCGCCGGCGGCCATCTCGACGTCGAGGCGATCACCGCGACCGCCCGCGAGCGGCTCGGCACCCTCACCAGCCAGGCCGTCTACGAGATGCTGCGGCACTTCCAGGAGACGGGCCTGGTCAGCAAGTTCGACCGGCCCGGCCTGCCCGCCGTCTTCGAGATCTCGGGCCCCCGCCACCAGCACGCCCTGTGCGTGCGCTGCGGCCGGGTGGAGAACGTGGACGCGCCCGCCCCCGTGCCCCCGCGCGGCAGCCTGCCGGGCTGGCGGACCGGCGACGCCGAGCTGGTCTTCAAGGGGCTGTGCCCCGACTGCCGCCAGGAAGAGCCCGCGGCTTCCTGACCGCTTGAAGCGGCCCGTACGGCGCGGGTGAACGTCCCGGACGATGGCGGGAACTCTCAAGGCCGTGCGGCGCGTTCGAATCTGTGGCAGGGTCTAGCGGGGCGTTTCAACGGGATCCGCGCGATCCGAGGGGAGTCAGCTGCGTCGTGTCCAAGAACGCCGCCGGAGCGCGCACGGGAAGCGAACAGGCCCTGACGCTCTACCAGGAGCTGCGCGACGCACCCGGCGAGGGCTTCGACGACGCGGCCCGCAGACTGAACCTCACCGCGGCCGAGCGCGAGCAGTGCCGCGCGGAGCTGGCCGCGCTCGGGCTGATCGAACCGCCCGCCGCCGGCACCGCCCCGGTCGTGGTCCCGCCCGACACCGCCCTGCTGCGGCTGCTCCAGCACGAGCGGGAGCGGCTGGAGCACCGGCTGGCCGAGACCAGCCGCGCGCACACCACCCTGGAGACGCTGGCCGGCCCCTTCCTGCGGAGCGGGACCGAGCCCGGCTCCGAGGTCGAGGTGGAGATCGTCGAGGACCCGGCCCGGATCCGCCGCGAGCTCGCCGAGCTGACGGAGACCGTCCGCGCCTCGGTCCACTCGATGCTGACCGGTTCGGTGCGGCGCGACGAGATGTGCCTCGAACTGGACCGGGACCGCGAGCGGACCGCCCGCGGGGTCCGCGTCCAGGCCATGTACAGCCACCGGGTGGGCCAGGTCCCGGAGATGGCCCAGCACCTGGCCGAGCGGACCGCGCTCGGCGTCGAGGTGCGGCTCTCCGCCGTCGTCCCCATGAACATGGTCCTCGCCGACGAGAACTTCGCGCTGCTGCCGACCGATCCGCACGACCCGGAGTCGGCCGCCATCCTGGCCCGCGGCCCCGGTCTGGTCCGCTCCTACCGGGCCCTCTACGACTACTGCTGGCACGCCGCCACCCCGTACGGCCGCGAGGAGCCGGGCGAGCACGGCGGCGACGGCCTGTCCGAGCAGCAGCGGGCCGCGCTGCGGATGCTCGCCTCCGGCATCAAGGACGAGCAGGTGGCCCGCAACCTGGGCGTCTCGCTGCGCACGGTCAGCCGGCTCATCTCCGAACTCATGCAGGAACTCGACGCCGCCAGCCGCTTCGAGGCGGGTGTCCGGGCCGCCCGCCTCGGCCTCCTCGACGGGGAGCCGTACGAGCCGCCCGCCTGACCACGGCGGCGGGGACGGGAGGACGGGCCGGGGCGGACGCGGCACGTAGTCTGGCGATTCCGCAGGGTGGGTCCACGACGACGAGGGGGAGACGCGCCATGGCCGCGACCGACGACGCCACGGACGGTACGACCGGCGACGGGCCGGAGGCGTTCGCGGGGCTGCCGGGCGGCCGGCTCGTCCCCGTCTACCGCGAATTACGCCGCCGGGGGGTGTCGAGCCTCGCCGAGGTCGCGGCCGAACTGGGCCTGACCGGCGAGGAGTACGAGCGATGTCGTGACGAACTGCTCTCCCTGGGGCTGGTCGCCCCGACCACCGCGACCCACGCCGAGCGCGAGGAACTGCGCACCGGCGCCTGGCGGCCGGACCTGGACACGGTCGCCGCCATCGACCCGGAGATCGCCCTGCTGCGGCTCCTGGAGCGCGAGCGGGAGCGCCTGCGCGAGCACCTGGCCGAGGCCGACCAGGCGTACAGCACGCTGGAGACGCTGGCCGGGACGGTGCTCCGGTCGGCCTCGCTGCGGCCCGAGATCGACGTGGAGCAGCTGACCGACTACCGGCGGATCCAGCAGGTCCTGGAGGACATCACCGACGTCATCCAGTCCGACCTGGTCTCCATGCACCCGACCTCGCTGGTGCAGGAGGTCGCCGAGCGAGTGCTGAGCCGGGACCGGCGGCAGATCGAGAACGGGGTGCGGGTCCGCGCCATCTACAGCCAGCACGCGGCGAGCCACCCGGAGGTGGCGGAGATGCTGACGCGCCGTCTGGAGGTGGGCGTGGAGGTGCGGTTGTCGCCGCTGGTGCCCATGACGATGATCATCGCGGACCGGCAGTTCGCCATGGTGCCGATCCGCCCGGAGAACGCCGCCGAGGGCGCGATCCTGGTGCGCGGCCCGGCCCTGGTGGGGTCCTACCTGGGGCTGTACGAGCACTGCTGGCACATGGCCGCCCCGTTCGGGCACGACGTGGGCGCCGACCGGGGCGGGGACGGCCTGTCGGAGCAGCAGCGCGCCGCGCTGCGGATGCTGGCCGGCGGGATGAAGGACGAGAAGATCGCGCGGACGCTGGGCGTCTCGCTGCGCACGGTGAGCCGGATGCTCTCGGAGCTGATGCAGGAGCTGGGCGCGCAGAGCCGCTTCGAGGCGGGCGTGCGGGCGGTCCGGCTGGGCTGGCTGGACTGAGGGACGGGACGCCCCGGTGCGGTGCCGGGGGCGGGGGAGCGGTCCGCCCCGGCTCCGGGCATATACCAAAGGAAAAGGACGGGGGATGGGGCGCCCCGAATGCGCACGCAAGAAACCCCGGGATTCCGGTGGGGAATCACGGGGCCTCTCGCGGCAGGATTTCGCCGGTGTTCCGGCGTCTTTCTCCCGGGCGTTCCGGCCGGTGTTCGCGCCGTCGTTTCCCGGGTGTTTCCACAGGCCCGCGGGGGCTTCACGGGGGTGTTCCCCCGCGGGCCTGCGACGGTGGTGCGGGCGGTGGGCTACTGGCCGGCGGCCAGGGCGGGCGCGGGGGCCGGGGAGGGGCCGTTCCAGCCGTTGCCGTTGGTCGAGGTCGGCGTGGGCGTGGGGGCCGGGTCCTCGGCGGGACCGGCCACGACGGGGCGGGGGGCCGAGGACGCCTCGGGGGCGACGGCCAGGGCCGCGCCGCCGGCGACGGCGAGACAGGCGGCCAGCGCGAGGCCGAACTGGCGGGCGGCGGTACGAAGTCCGTTGTTCTGGCGGGCGTTCATGACTATTTCCTCCAGGAGTTGACCTTCGAATTTCCGTCTTCGGGGCCCGTGCCGCCGGGTTCCCCCTGAAGACATCTCTATTCTGTCGGCCGCTCCCGGGTGAATCCAGGGATTCTCGATGCGTGGATCCGCCATGGCGTGTGTGCGTCAATGCGCCGCCACCTGAACGGAATTCACACATCCGGAGCCCGCCTAACCTTTGGTCGAACCAAAAGAGATGCTAGACTCGTGCTACGGCCTTCTCGTTCCTCCAGGAGAGAGGGGCCGCCGGGGCAGGGGCGTGCCGCCGCCCTTGCCCCACCCGTCCCGGTCCGCGCCGCAGCCCGGCCCGCTCGCGCACCGCCAGCGCGTCCTCGTAGACGTCGATCGTCCGCGCGGCGGAGGTCCGCCAGCTCATCCCCCGGGCGTGCCCGACCGCCGCCGCCCCCATCGTCTCCCGCGCCTCCGGCCGCACCGCCAGCCACAGCAGCCGGCGGGCGTACTCCACCGGGTCGTGCCCCCGCACCAGCAGCCCCGTCACCCCGTCCCACACGGCCGTCGGCAGCCCGCCCACCGCCGAGGCCAGCACCGGCGTGCCGCACGCCTGCGCCTCCGCCGCCACCAGGCCGAAGGACTCGCTGCGCGAGGGCACCACCACCACGTCCGCCGCCCGGAACCACTCCGCGAGCCGCTCCTGCCGCACCGGCGGACAGGGCAGCAGCACGTCCGTGACGCCCAGCTCCGCCGCCAGCCGCCCCACCGTGCCCCGCTCCCCCGCGCCCGAGTGCCCGCCGATCACCGGCACCAGGAGCCGGCCGCGCAGCCACGGCGCCATCCGCAGCAGTTCGGCCACCGCCCGGACCAGCACGTCCGGGCCCTTCAGCGGCTGGATGCGGCCCGCGTAGAGCGGCACGAAGGCGTCGGCGGGCAGGCCGAGCCGGGCCCGGGCCGCCGCCCGCCCCGCGTCCCGGCCGGGACCGGGCGCGAAGGTCCGCAGATCCACCCCGGGCCGCACCACCTGGGTGCGGGCCGCGTCCGCCCCGTACAGCCCGCGCAGCGCCTCGGCCTCGTCCGCCGTGTTGGCGATCAGCCGGTCCGCCTCGGCCGCGAGCCGCCGCTCGCCGTCGATCCGGGCGGCCGGTTCGGGGGTGTCGCCCTCGGCCAGGTGGGCGTTCTTCACCAGGGCCAGGGTGTGCGCGGTGTGCACCAGCGGGGTGTTCCAGCCGAAGGCGGCGATCCGCCCGGCCTGCCCGGAGAGCCAGTAGTGCGAGTGGACGAGGTCGTACGCCCGCTCCTGGCGGAAGAGGCCGAGCGCGAAGGGCAGGACGAGGTCCGCCACCTCCTCCTTGGCCACCGGGCGGCGCGGACCCGCCGCCACCTGGCGGACCCGCACGCCGGGCGCGAGGTCGGTGAGGCGGGGCTCGCCGACGTCCTGGTGGCGGGTGAACAGGTCGACCTCGACGCCCTGTTCGGCCAGCGCCCGGGAGAGTTCGACCATGTAGACGTTCATGCCGCCGGCGTCCCCGGTGCCGGGCTGGTGGAGCGGGGAGGTGTGGACGCTGAGCATGGCGACGCGCAGGGACACGGGGGGCTCCTGTGGGTGGGGGGCCGCGTGTCCCCGCGCGGGTCGCGCCGGGTTCGCGCGGCAGGGGGATGGGGGCGCGCTGTTCTCTCCGGTCCGGCCCGGAGGCCGGACCCCTCCGTCCGGTCGTCCGTCCGGTCGTCCGTCCGTCCGTCTAGTCGTCTTCTTAGTGGCTTAGAAGCTGATGGCCGGGAATCGGCGGCTCAGAAGCCGAAGACCGGCCCCGAGGGCGGTGCCAGCCGGGTCCCCGGCAGCGGCGGGATCAGCGCGTGCCAGTCCACCGGCCGTCCGGTCTCCACCCTCAGCGCCGCCGCCAGCCGGTCCGCACCCTCCGGCATCACCGGCCGCGCCCACGCGGTCAGCGCCGACGCCACCGCCAACTGCGCAGCCAGCGCGGGCAGATGACGGCAGGCCGTGGTGGGGCGGCACCGCTCATGGGCGTTGACGTAGCCGAAGTCGGCCGCCGAGCGCACCATCTCGTCGAGGACGGCCACCGCCCGGCGCGGGTCGAAGGCGTCCGCGCCGTACGCCTCGCGCAGGTCGTCCACGGCCCGGTGCAGCCGCCGCTCCAGCACCTCCCAGCCGGTGCCGCCGGGCAGCGCCTGCGGGGCGAGCCCGTCGCACTCCTCGCGGACCGCCGCGAAGAGCCGGGACAGCCAGCTGTTCCAGTTCTCGTCCAGCTCGCGGCGGGCGGCGGCCAGCCGGTCGCGCCGGAAGACCGTGCGGCGGCCCAGCGGACGGGCCTGGAGGACGTGCCGGCGCAGGGTGTCGGAGCCGTACTCGGTGAGCAGGTCCAGCGCCCACACGTTCCCGCCGCGCACCCCCTCCTCGATCACGAACGACTCGTTGACGTTGAAGTCCTGCGGCAGCTTCACGTCCTGCGCGAGCAGCAGCACCGGCAGCAGCACCGCGTGGCAGAAGGAGTGGCCGAAGCCGCAGAAGTGGATGGCGCGGGCCGGCAGCGGGCCCTTCGGGTCGTAGCCGAACAGGTGCATCGCGGCGGCCTCGAAGCAGCCGTCGATCCGGTGCTCGGGGAAGCCCTCCACCGGCACCTGGAGCCCCCACTCGGCCGGGTGGCCGACCGCGATGTCCGGCAGCCCGTCCTCCACCAGCGACTCGCACAGCGCGGCGAGCCGCGGCGGCAGCCCGGCCGCCGCCCAGTAGTCGGCGAGCGTGTCCCGGAAGGGCTCCAGGGGGATGTAGAGCCGGCGGCAGCGGCGGGCCACCGCCGGGGTGCCGCAGAGCGCGCAGCGCGCTCCGATCAGGTCGCCGCCGTCGTTGGGCCGGGCGCACTCGTGGCACATGCCGCCGTCGCTCGCGGCGCCGCAGTGCGGGCAGGAGCCGGTGGCGTGCGCCCCGTGCAGCCAGCGCTCGCACGGCTCGCAGTACGGCAGGAGGCGGGTGCGCGGGGCGATGACGCCCTCCGCGTACAGCTTCGCGAAGAGGTCCTGCACCCAGCGGCCGTACCCCTTGTCGCGGCGGGGCCGGACGATGTGGTCGAACTCGACGCCGGAGCGCAGCCAGTCGGCGGTGATCGCGGCCCGGTACCCCTCCGCGACCTCCTCCGGCTTGCGGCCCAGGCGCAGCGCCCGGACCTCGACGGAGCTGGCGTGGTCGGCGGTGCCGGTGGTGAACCGGACGGGTTCGCCCTCGGCCCGCAGGAACCGGGTCAGGACGTCGGCGGCCACGTACGGCCCCGCGAGGTGGCCGATGTGCAGTTCGCCGTGGGTGGCGGGCGGGGTCGCGGTGATCCAGACGGGGGTGCTCACGGAAGCCTCCTGAGCGTCGGCACGAAGGTGGAGATTCAGCGGGGCTCGAAGTGGAAGGAGCGGATGAAGCAGTCGCGGGGCTGCTCGACGGCGTAGACGATGCACTCGAAGAGGGCCTGGGTGGTCAGCTTCTCGTCGGGCGCGAGGCCGTCCGGGTTGGAGCCGTCCCACTCCGCGAAGCGCGGGTCGGAGGTGGAGAAGTCCGGCGGGAAGAGGGAGAAGACCCGGACGCCGGAGGGGCGCAGCCGGCGGGACAGGATGTCCGCGAAGCCCGCCTGGGCGCTCTTGGCCGCCCAGAACGCCTCGTGGGCGGCGCCGGCCGCGCCCGAGGCGGTGCCGCCCGCGTCCCGCACCGCCACCATGTTGACGATGTCGGGGCGCAGCGAGCCGCGCAGCAGCGGCAGGAAGTGCTTCACCATCAGCACCGTGCCGCCCGCGGTGGACTCGATGGTCTCGACGATCTCGGCGTCGCTGGCGGACTCCAGGTCCATGCCGTCGAGCCAGCGGGCGCCGTTGTTCACCAACAGGTCGACCCGGTCGGTGTGTTCGCCCACCCGGGCCGCGAACTCGCGGATCTCGGCGGGCCGGCTGAGGTCGCAGCCGAAGGCGTGGATGCGGTCGCGGGCGGAGCCCATCACCTCGGCGCGGGTCCGCTCGGCGGCCTCCACCGTCCGGGCCGACACGTAGACCTCGGCCCCCAGGTGGGCGAATCCGACGGCGAGCGCGCGGCCGAAGTAGCGGGACGCCCCGGTCACGACGACACGCAGGTTCTCGAATTTCATGTGCGTCTGCTCTCCCCACGGATACCGAACGGATACCGAAATCAGCGGCCGGTCCCCGTCAGCGTGGCAGAGGCCGGGCCCCCTGGACCTGCGAAAAGGGCTGCGCGTTCACGCCGTTGCGTGGACACGCCAGGGCAGCGGGCGGCTTCCGAGGACGGCCGCCCGCTTGTGCCGGACGCTGACCCGGTCGGCTCCGGCGAGGACCGTGACGGTGCCGCCGGGGGTCCGCACCGGCTGCCGCACCGGCGGCACGACGGTGCCGTCCAGGGCCCCGGCGGCGGCGAGCGCGGCGGCCCCGGTGAGCGCGAGGCGCGGATGCCAGCCGCCGACGGTCAGCGCGCGGACCGCCAGCCCGCCGGGGGTCGCCTCGACGGCGGCGATCTTCGGCAGGGCGGAGTGCGGCGGGTGCCCGAGCAGCCGGGCGGCCTCGGCGCGCAGCGCCAGGAGTTGGGGGCGTACGGGGCCGGGCGCGAGCCGCCGCACGTCGACGAAGACGTACGGGTTGCCGTACCGGACGAGGGTGACGGGCACGCCGAGCAGCCGGTCCCGGGGCCGCCCGGTGGGCAGCGTGCCCGGCGCGTCCGGGGCGCGCAGGAAGTGCAGGGTGTACGTCCCCGGCTCCCGCTCCGGCTCGCACAGCACGGTGTCGCCGGTGGTGAGGGCGCGCACGGTGACGGGCCCGGGGCGGCCCTCGGCGACGACGCAGGCGAGCAGCGAGTGGCCGCAGCCGGCCCGGAAGTCGAAGCGGCCGTCCGGCAGCGCCTGCACGAAGCGGTAGCGCAGTCCGCCGTCCTCGCCAGGGCCGTACAGCGCGATCTTGCGGGGCGCCGCCCCCCGGCCCGGGCCGAGCCCGAGCCGGGCGAGCTGCGAGGAGAGGCCGAGCACCCCCGCCGGCAGCTCCCCGGCCCGCACCACGAGCGTGGGCCCGGGGGCGTCGAGCGCACGGACGAGGAGGGCGCGGGGGGCGGGGGTGGACGGGGCCCGGGGGGCGGGCCGGTCAGGCCGCGGCACAGCCGGCGGGGATGCTCATGCCGCGGACCACGTCCGTCCACAGCTCGTGGACGGCGAGCGCCCACAGCGCCTGCGCGTCCGCGCGGTCGGGGCGCTCCAGCTGGCGGGCGAGGAGCTTGCCGACCCGGTCGGCGCGGACCTTGCCGCCGAGGACCAGACGGGCCGGGGAGAGGAGTTCGCGGACGGTGTCGAGGAGCGGGCCGCCGGGGGCGATCATCGCCTCGACGGGCAGCGTGAAGGGCTGCTTGGGGCGGCGCAGCACCGGCGCGGGCAGCAGTTCGGCGCCCGCCTCGTACAGCGCGCGCTTGCCGGTGCGGGCGGCGGCGGGCAGCGCGCGGGCGTGCGCGACGACGGACGGCTGGCAGAACGGCAGCCGGGTCTCGACGGCCCACGCCATCGACAGGTGGTCCACCCGCCGCAGGTGGTAGGCGGGCAGCCGCCAGCGGGTCTCCAGGGCGGTCATGGCGGTGACCCGGTCCGCGCCGACGGCCTCGGCGGAGCGCAGCTCCTGCTCGATGCGGTCGGCGGCGGAGCCCGTATCGGCGATGTGGGCGCGGTAGTCGGCGGTGTAGAGGTGCTCGCGCAGCAGGCGCGGGGCGGCGGAGAGGGCGTCGGTGTAGGCGGCGGCCCAGTCGGCGCCGGGCGGGGCGGCGAGCGCGGCCCGCATCCGGTCGTAGCCGCCGAAGAGCTCGTCGGCGCCGTCTCCGGCGAGGGCGACGGTGAAGCCCTGGCGGCGGACGGCCCGGAAGAGGGCGTAGGTGGAGAGGGTGATGGGGTCGGCGTTGGGCTGGCCGAGGTGGCGGACCGTGCGGGTCAGCAGGGACGGCAGCTCGTCGGGGTCGAGGGCGATCT
Organism: Streptomyces termitum; assembly: GCF_014650175.1. Lineage (GTDB taxonomy): Bacteria > Actinomycetota > Actinomycetes > Streptomycetales > Streptomycetaceae > Streptomyces > Streptomyces termitum. The sequence continues at coordinate 184,419 of NZ_BMUL01000001.1, read as the reverse complement.
CGTGGTGGACGGTGCGGGTGCGGCGGGCGACCGAGCGGGCGTGGGCCGCCTCGGAGCCGGGCCAGCCGCCCCGGTAGGTGAGGTGGAAGGTGTGCAGCGGCGGCGCGTCGGTCTCCCGGGCGTGCTCGGCGGCGAGCGCGGTGACCAGGCCGGAGTCGAGGCCGCCGCTGGTGACGGCGCAGACCGGCACGTCGGCGGTGGCGAGCCGGCGGACCTCGTGGCGCAGCACGTCCTGGGTGTCGCCGACCGGCGCGGCCCGGTGCGGGCCCCGGCGGCGGACGACCGGCGCGGCGCCCGGCCGGACGAGGGCGGTGGCGCCGGGCGGCAGCACGGAGATGCCGTCGAGGGCGGTGCCGGTGGAGAAGGAGGTGCGGGTGGCGAGGACGGTGTCGAGGGAGTCCTCGCGGGGGCTGATGCGCACGCCGCCGAAGGCGAGGAGGGCGGGGATCTCGGAGGCGAAGCGGGTGGAGCCGTCCTCCGGGTCGTGGTGCAGGTGGATCGGCTTCATGCCCATGTCGTCGACGGCGAGGACCAGTCGGGTGCGGCCGGGGCGAAGGTCGAGGACGGCGACGGCGAACATGCCGTCGAGGTGCTCGGCGAAGGCGGGGCCGTACTCGGCGTAGAGGGCGGGCAGTACGGTGCCGTCGCAGCGGTCGGGGAAGCGGTGGCCGCGGGCGGCGAGCGCGCGGCGCAGCTCGGCGTGGTTGTAGATCTCGCCGTTGAGGACGGCGAGGATCCCGGGCAGGTGCGGCAGCCGGTAGGGCTGCCGCCCGCCGCAGGGGTCGGTGACGGCGAGCCGGTCGCAGCCGAGCGCCCAGCCGGGCCCGCGGAGCACCTGGTGCTCGTCGGGTCCGCCGTGGCGCTGGCGGGCCGAGGCCGCCGAGAGTTCGGCCGGGTCGGGGCGGTCCGCCCCGGCGGCGAAGGAGCCGAGAATCCTGCACATGCCGGTCGCCTCCGTGTCCTGGTGCACTGCGGGCGGCCGGGCCCCGGCGGGTCCGGCCGATGGAGACCCCATTCCATGGGCCATCCAATGATTTGAATCTACCAAGCTTTTGGGTGGCGCGTAAGTGCCATGTCCTGTTCACGCCACGGGTTGGCCTTGCGACGCCCCTCCCGCCCCAACAGGCTGGACGCATGGAGGACTTGGCGACGAACGACCCGACCGTCCGCAGCGCGCCCGCATCCCTGCTGGTGGTGGCCGCGCACCCGGACGACATCGAGTTCTGCGTCAGCGGGACCGTCATGCAGTGGATCGAACGCGGCACCCGCGTCACCTACTGCATCGTCACCGACGGCGGCGCCGGCGGTTACGACCCGCTGCTCCCCCGGCAGGCCATGGCGGACCTGCGCCGGGCCGAACAGGTCCACTCCGCGAAGCTCAGCGGCGTCGCCGACGTCCGCTTCCTCGGCTACCCCGACAGCTTCGTCGAAGCCTCCGTGGAACTGCGCCGCGACCTGTGCCGGATCATCCGCGAAGTCCGCCCGCAGCGGGCCATCATCCCCTCGCCCGAGATCAACTGGGCCCGCGTCGCCGACCTCCACCCCGACCACCGGGCCGTCGGCGACGCCTGCCTGCGCGCCGTCTACCCCGAGGCCCGCAACCCCTTCGCCCACCCCGCCCTCCTCAGGGACGAGGGCCTCGAACCCTGGACCGTCCACGAGCTGTGGCTCATGACCGGCCCCACCCCCAACCAGTACGTGGACGTCACCCCCGTCTTCGACCGCAAGGTCGAGGCCCTGCGCATCCACACCTCCCAGACCGCCCACTTCGACGACCTCGCCGGCCTCCTGCGCACCTGGCTCTCCGAGCACGCCGTCGCCGGCGGGCTCCCGGCGGGCCGGATGGCGGAGGCGTTCCAGATCGTCCACATCGACTGACGGCCCGCCGCCGGGCGTCTTGTGACGCCGTGACCCCCATGGGACCGTGAGGCGTTTCACCTCAACACGCCAATTCCTGGGGGGAGTTCACGCGATGGCGATAGAACCGGACGGTGCGGCGAAGACGTTCATGCACACCCAGAACCTGCCCTGGCTGGAGGCCGACGAGGACCGGCTGCGCGCGGTGTCCGCGCCCCTCCGCTCCTTCCGCGACGCGACCGCCGCGGCCCGGGCCGAAGCCCGGCGGCCCGTCGGCCAGCTCGTCGAATCCGGCCGCGGCGAGGTCCCCAAGGCCCTCGCCGCGCACTGGGACACGGTGTCCTCCCTGTTCGACCGGGTCCTCGCGGCGACGGACGCGATCACCCCGGGGTGTGAGAGGACCGTCGCCGAGATCGAGGCGGGCAAGCTGACCCTGCTGGCCCAGGTCGCCGCCCTGATGAAGGAGGAGGCGGAGGCGACCCTGATGGCACCCGGCACCGGCGGCGCGTCGCTCGCCACCTTCGCCGGCACCGTCGCCGCCACCCGGACGGTGATGGCGGACCAGCTGGCCCGGGCCCTCACCGGGATCCGGCAGGACCTCGGCCGCGTCCTCCAGGACCCGAACGTCTCCGGCCTCTCCACCGTCCGCACCGACCTCCCCGGCGGCGCCGCGGGCGGCATGGCCGGCGGCGCGACGGGCGCCGTGGGCGGCATGGCCGGTGCCGCCGGCGGCGCGGCCGGCGCCCTGGAGGCGGGCGCGGCGGTCGCCGGGGCGGGTGGCGGCATGTACGGCGGGGCGACGGGCGGCATGTCCGGCCGGGCCTTCGGCGAGCCCGACACCGGGACCCTCGTCGACCACGACGAGAGCAAGCGGGCCGCCTCCCGCCTCGACGAGGTCGCGATCGCCCTCCGCGCCGACGCCCTCCCGCCCCTCACCACCCTCCACGCCGAACTGACCGCCCTCGGCGGCGGCGAGCACGGCGCCCTCGCCGCGGGCGCCCTCAAGACCGTCGCCGACCACCTCACCGACGCCGTCACCGCCCTCGCCGACCACCTCTCCGGCACCCTCCGCTCCGCCGTCCTCGCCTCCTCCGCCACCCAGGGCGAGACAGACGACGACACCCGCCGCGCCATCAGCGGCGACCCCAGACCGTGACGCCGGGCGGCCGGGGCGGGAAACGGGCGGCTATCCCTCCGCGAGGCTTCCGCCGCGCTTCTCCGCCTCCGCGAGAAGGCCGCTCAGGCGGGTGGCCCCCCAGCCGGAGCCGTATCCCTGCAAGGCGGTGACCCGCCCGCCCCGGAAGCTCACCGCGAGCGCCGGGGAGCCCTCCAGGAGGAACCGGGAGGACTCCCCGGCGTCCAGCACCTCGGCCGCGCAGCTCTCCACCTGCTTCCGGCAGGCGGCCACGACCCTCTCCGACTCCCCGTCCGAGGGGATCAGGACGTGCTCCTTGAGGCGCCCTCCGTCCGGTCCCTCCAGGCTGGCGTACGCCCACCGCCGCACTCCCGAGCTGTACAACTCCTGGTGCGACGCGGCCGGCGAACCGGCCCAGGGGAAGCCGGAGGTGTCGCACGACCCCGCCCTCATCGCGGCGGGGGTCCTCCCCGTGGCGCACGTGACGCGGTCCAGGTCGACGACGTGCGCCGACCGCCCCGTCCTCCCCGCATCGGGCCACACCTCCCGGGCGGAGAGCAGGCCGTCGTCGCGGGCGGGCGCCTCCAGTCCGCACTCGACGCCGCCGGGCCAGGGCTCCTCGGTGACGGAGTCCGCCTCCTTGTGCGCGGCCGGGCCCGTGCACCCCGCGGCCAGGGCCGCGAGGCAGACCGCGGCCGCCGTCCTCCACATCTGTGTACGCGGTGACGCGAGCACCGTTTCGTTCCCCCCTCGGACCGGAAGCGATCACCCGGGCTCACGGTAGTGGCTGCCCGGGCGGCCCGACCCGATGGCTTGAACCAGGGGGTCGCGGTGGCTCGTTCTTCCTGGTGGTCGCCGCGAGGGCCGGGGGTGGGGCGTGAAGGGGGCGGAGACGTACCGCCCTTCACGGAATGAACGATTCCGCACACCTAGCGATCGGGTGTGATCGCAATGTGAATACTATGCACGCGTCGATGCACGTGCGCTGCCGAACGGTGCCGTCCGTTCCCTGTCGAGGAGCATGCCCTGCGCAAGCCCACAGTCCAGCGGACCCGCAGGTCGTCCACCCTCTCCTTGCGCCGGACCCTGCTGGTCATCGCCTTCGTACCCGCGATCGCGCTGATCGCCCTCTGGGGCGTCACCAGCGGTCAGGTCTTCCTCGACTTCCAGCGGCAGGCCGGTCAGGGCCTGCTCGCCGAGAAGGCGGGCCAGCCCTCCAACCTCGTCTACTACAGCCTCCAGGAGGAACGGCGCCTGAGCGCCGACGTCCTGGCTGGCCGGTCCGGTGCCGCCAACGCGCTCAAGGAGCAGCGGGTCAGGACCGACGAGGCCGTCCGCCAGTTCCAGACCCTCTCGGACGTCTCCGAGGACGGCGCCCCGCAGGAAGTCCTCGACGCCGTCTCCGCCGCCCGCGCGGCCATCGCCCGACTCGACGCGCAGCGCTCCCTCGTGGACAGCGGCGACGACGACCAGCAGCAGGCGGTGTACGACTACTACACCGACCTCATCGCGGTCGACCTCGACCTCTTCGCCGCCCTCAGCCACGTCGACAACGGCCGCATCACCACCCTCTCGCAGCCGCTCGTGGACCTCTTCCGCGTCAAGGAGATGATCTCCCGCTCCGACGCGATCCTCGCCCGCGGCTGGGCCGACCGGACCCTGAGCGACCGCGAGTTCGCCGAATTCCGGCAGCTCGTCTCCGCCCAGTCCCTCACCTACACCTCCTCCGTCGTGCCCTACCTGCCGGCCGAGGAGAAGGACATGTGGGACGCGGTCATCGGCAGCCAGGAGTGGAAGGCCAAGACCGGGATCGAGAACACGATCCTCGCCCCGGGCCGCGCCTCCTCCACCGGCTCCGTCCCGCTGACGTCCGACCAGAAGACCTGGCGCGCCTCGATCGACGCCCTCGACGACCGCATCGAGGCCCTCCTGGAGCACCGCACCGCCCTCGTCGTCGAGGAGGGCAAGGGCAGCATCATGTCGCTGCTGCTCCGCATGGGCCTCACCACCGTCATCGGCCTGCTCGCCATCGCCGCCGTCATCACCGTCACCTGGCGCCTCACCCGCGCCCTGCGCCGCCGCATCGAGCACCTGCGGGAGCGCGCCGAGGAGCTGGAGCGCAGCCTGCCCGACCTCGTCGAGCGGCTCTCCCAGGGCGAGCGGATCGACGTCGAGGCCGAGTCCCAGGTCATCCGGGAGGACGAGAAGGACCGCGCGGACGACGAGATCACCCGCCTCGGCGAGGCCCTGACCCTCGCCCGCACCAGCGCCCTCGAAGCCGCCGTCCGCCAGTCCGACCAGCACCGGGGCTTCGAGCGCCTGCTCCAGCGGATCGCCCGCCGCACCCAGCAGCTCATCGGCCAGCAGCTCAAGAAGCTCAACGACCTGGAGCACCGCCACGAGGACCCCGAGCTCCTCGAAGACCTCTTCGACCTCGACCACCTGACCGCCCGTCTGCGCCGGTACGAGGAGAACCTCGTCATCCTCGCGGGCGGCTCCCCGCACCGCCGCTGGCGCCGGCCGGTCGCGCTCCTCGACATCATGCGCTCCGCCCAGGGCGAGGTGCAGGACTACCGCCGGGTCATGCTCGACCTCGACGGCGCCCCGTGGATCGCGCCCCGCGCGGTCGGACCCGTCACCCACGTCCTCGCCGAACTCATCGAGAACGCCCTCGCCTTCTCCCGCCCGCCCAGCCCCGTCGAGGTCCGCGCCGCGGTCGTCAGCCGCGGCCTGGCGATCGAGGTCGAGGACCGCGGCCTCGGCATGGACGACGAGCAGCTCGCCGAACTCAACGAACTGATGGCCCGTCCGCCCCGGATGGACCTCCTGGCCCGCACCGAGGACATCCGCCTCGGCCTGCACGTGGTCTCCCGCCTCGCCGCCCAGTACGGCCTGCGGGTCGAGTTCCGCTCCTCCGCGTACGGCGGCACCCGCGCCGTCGTCCTCGTCCCGCACGAGCTGGTCTCCGGACCGGCCGGGGCCGAGGCCGCGCCCACCCGCCCGACCGCCGTCCCGAACCCCGCGCCGAACGCCGCCGCGCCCGCCGGGCCGGTCGGCCCGCCCGTCGCCGTCGACCCCGGCACCGGCGCCCTGCCCAGCCGGGGCCGGGGCCGCGCCCTCGCCGAGGTCACCGGACAGCACCCCGCGCCCGGCTTCCCGTACGCCGTGCCCGACGCCGCGCCGCCCGCGCCGCTGCCGTTCCCCGCGCCGACCGCCCCGGCGGCGCCGGAGACCAGCGAGCCGTTCCCGTACGCCGGGGGCGACGGGGCCGCGCCGACCGCGCCGGAGACCGCCGACCCGTTCGCGTACGAACCCGCCGGGACGGCCGCGCCGCAGGACGCCGACCCGTTCGCGTACACCGGGGGCGACGGGGCCGCGCCCACCGCGCCGGAGACCGCCGACCCGTTCCCGTACGCGCCCGCCGAGGCCGCCGCGCCGCAGGACGCCGACCCGTTCCCGAGCTCCCTGCCCCGGGGGCCCGTCCAGGGCGGGCCCGCGATCATCGAGCCCTTCCCGCGCCCCGCGCCCGCCGGTGCCGGGGAGCCCTTCCCGTACGCCGCGCCCGCCGGGCCGGTCCGGGAGCGGCCCGCGCTCCCCGCGCCCGCCGCCCCGTTCGCCCCGCCGGTGCCCGCCGGCACCACGCACGACGGGCCCGCCGACCACGGCCAGGGCGGCGGCCTGCCGCACCCGACGGCCGCCGAACCGGAGCCGTACGCCCCCATGCCCGTACCCGCGCAGCCGCAGCACCCCTACGGAACGCCCGTCACCTCCCCCGGCGCCCTCGGCGGAACCCAGCAGCCGCTGCCCCGCCGCGTCCGGCAGGCCAGCCTCGCCGACGAACTGCGCATCGCCCCCGAGGCGCCCCGCACCCAGCCGGCTCCCCCGCCGGACTGGCGCAGCGACCCGATGCTGCGCCCCGCGCCCCGCCGCGCCGGAGCCACCATCGGCGCCTTCCAGCGCCGGTCCCGCGAGGCCCGCGTCCAGACCCCCGGGGACGCCCCCGCCCCCACCCCCAACCCCTCCACGAGAGAAGACTGGTCATGACCCGCACAATCGCCACCCATCAGGAGCTGGACTGGCTGCTCGACGGCCTGGTCGAGTCCGTGGCCGAGACCCGCAGCGCGGTCCTGCTCTCCGACGACGGCCTCGTCGTCAGCCACTCCCGGACCCTGGACCGCTCCTCCGCCGAGCGGCTCGCGGCGATCTGCACCGGCCAGCAGAGCCTGGCCCGCGGCGTCGGCCAGCTCTTCGACGGCGGCGCGGTCCACCAGGTGATCGTCGAGCTCTCCGAGCTGTGGCTGTTCATCATCTCCGCCGGCCAGGGCACCCACCTCGCCGTCGTCGCCTCCCAGGAGGTCGACGCCGAGGTCATGTCGCTCTCCATGCACAACCTCGTGCAGCAGGTCGGCCAGAAGCTGGGCACCCCCTCCCGCTCGCAGTTCGACGCCTTCGGCACCTCCGCCGGACCGCTCGGATGACACCCGGCTGGGACCCGGAGGACCTGCCCGAGGACGCGTACGAGGACGCCTCGGGCACCATGGTCCGCCCGTACACGGTCACCCGGGGACGGACCGCCCCCGAGCGGGACGACCTCACCCTCATCACCGTGCTCACGACCGTCGAGGAACCCCTCGACGAGTTCGGCAGGCCGCTCCGACCCCAGCGCCTCCAGCCCGAACACCGGCTGATCCTCGACAGCTGCCGACGCCCGCTGGCCCTCGCGGAGGTCGCCGCCGCCCTGGGCCTCCCGGTGTCGGTGACCAAGATCCTGCTGGGCGACCTGGTCGGACTCGGCCTGCTCACCGCCCGGGCCCCGCTGTCCGTGGCCCGCGCCGCCGGCGGCGCCCGCCACGACCTGCTGGCCGCCGTCCGCGACGGAATCCGGAGACTCTGACACCCATGATCAGCAACCCGACGGCCCCCTCCGCCGTCAAGATCCTCGTCGCCGGAGGCTTCGGCGTCGGCAAGACCACCCTGGTCGGCGCGGTCAGCGAGGTCACCCCGCTGCGGACCGAGGAGTACCTCACCACCGCCAGCGTCGGCGTGGACGACCTGGCCGGGGTCTCCGCCAAGGAGACCACCACCGTCGCCCTCGACTTCGGCCGCATCACCGTCAGCGACGAACTCGTCGTGTACCTCTTCGGCACCCCCGGCCAGGAACGCTTCTGGTTCATGTGGAACGACCTGGTGCACGGCGCGCTCGGCGGCGTCGTCATCGCCGACACCCGCCGCCTGGAGACGAGCTTCGCCTCCATCGACTTCTTCGAGAGCCGCGAGATCCCCTTCGTCGTCGCCATCAACTGCTTCCACGGGCAGAACACCCGCACCGCCGACGAGATCCGGGCCGCGCTCGACCTCGACCCGCACGTGCCGCTGCTCATCGGCGACGTCCGCCAGCGCTCCTTCGGCAAGGAGTCCCTGCTGGCCCTCGTCGACCACCTGATGAGCCTCCCGGCCCCCGCCTGACCCCCCTCTCCCCCTCCCCCCCTTCTTCTCCTCGCACTTCCGCACGACTCTGCCCCTGGAGGCATCCGAGATGGCAACCCCCCTGCGCGTCCTCGTCCACGGCGGCGGCATAGGCGGCCTCACCCTCGCCACCCTGCTCGGCCGCCGCGGCCACACCGTGGAGGTCGTCGAACTCCGCGACGAACTGGACGCGCTCGGCGTCGGCATCATCCAGCCCTCCAACGCCCTGCACGTCATGGCCGAGGCCGGTCTCCTCGACGCCTGCCTCGACGCGGGCTTCGAGTGGGAGATCCTCACCATCGCCGACCCGGCCGGCACCCCGCGCGCCGAGATCCCCCAGCCCCGGATGGGCGACGCCCCGCCCGCCAACGGCATCCCCCGGCCCGCGCTCGCCGCCCTCCTCGCCGACGGCGCCCGCGCCGCCGGTGCCACGATCCGCTTCGGCGCCACCATCCAGGACCTGACCGACGACGGCGACGGCGTCGACGTCACCCTCACCGACGGCTCCACCGGCCGCTGGGACCTCGTCGTCGGCTTCGACGGCATCGGCTCCCCGCTCCGCACCCGCCTCTACGGCGACCGCTACACCCCCGAGTACACCGGCTTCGCCAACTGGCGGGTCACCGTGCCGCGCCTGCCGCAGGTCAAGGGCGTCGTGATGTGCATGGCCGGCCAGGAGGCCAAGGCCCTCCTCACCCCCATCACCGACGAACTCATGTACCTGGGCGCCGTCTTCGCCGAGGAGGCGGACCACCGCCCCGGCGCCGACACCGCCCACGAGGAGCTGGCCAAGCGGCTCGCCGCCTTCTCCGGCCCCGTCGCCGAGGCCCTCGCCGCCGTCACCGGCCCCGAGGCCGTCGTCTACAGCCGCATCTCGCAGGTCACCGTCGAGGACCCGTGGCACGTCGGCCGGATCGTCCTCGCCGGCGACGCCGCCCACGCCTCCACCCCGCACCTCGCGCAGGGCGCGGCCATGGCCGTCGAGGACGCCCTCGTCCTCGCCGACTCCCTCCGCGACGAGGACACCGTCCCCGACGCCCTCGCCGCCTGGGAGTCCCGCCGCCGCCCGCGCGCCATGTGGGTGCAGTCGCTGTCCCGCGCGATCCTCAAGCAGGAGATGGGCGCGGAGACCACGCCGGAGGAGGACGAACTGCTGAAGGTCGGCATCCCCGGGGCGGCGCACGTCCTGGTGAAGCCTTACTGATCGGAGCCGTACTGACCGGAGCCGTATGGATGTTGGATCCAGAAGCCTGGATGTTGGATCCAGGACATCGGATCCAACATCCAGTCACCACAGCATCCGCACCGCCAAGAACCCGATCAGGACGCTCGATGCCAGGCCCGTGAGGAGCCGGGCGCGGACGCCCGTCAGGGCGCGGCCGAGGAGGGTACCGGCGGTGGCGAGGGCGAGCTGCCAGCTCGCGGAGGCGGCGAGGACGAAGACGGCCGACGCGGCGGGCCCGGTGGTGGCGTGGCCGCCCAGGACCAGGGCGGTGAAGTACAGGACGGTCACCGGGTTGAGGATCGTGAGGCCGAGGAAGGTCCCGTAGGCGCGGCCGGGCGGCGGGGGCGGCCGGCCGGCCGGGGCGCGGCGGGCCCTGAGCGCGGTGCGGGCCGAGGACGCCGCGAGGAGCAGCAGTACGACGGCGGACGCCTGGCGCAGGGGTGTGGCGACGGGGGCGAGCAGCGGCACCAGGGCCGTACCGCCGAGGACGGCGGCGAGCGCGTACGCGCCGTCGGCGGTGGCTACGCCGAGGGCCGCGCCGGCGCCGGTGCGCCAGGGGGAGCGGGCGGAGACCGCCACGAGGTGGGCGCCGATGGCGCCCACCGGGATCGCGATGCCGTAGCCGGCCAGCAGGCCGGCCGTCACCGCGCCGGTCACGCGGCGGTCGGGGCCGTGCCTCCGGGGGCCGGGGTCGTGGGCTGTCGGTGGTAGGCGGAGCCGTCGCGGGTCCGGGTGAGGAGGCCGTCGGTGACGAGGTACCGGCGCAGGGCCGGGTGGTCGTCGTGGACGGTGCGCAGGGCCTCGTTCACCTCGGTCTCGCGGTAGACGCGGCCGGGTTCGAAGAGGGTCTCGGCGAGGTGGGCGAGGAGCGCGGCGCGGCGCTCGCGGCGGCGCGGGATCGCGATCAGGCGCCCGTCGGCGGAGAACAGGTCCGCGACGGGGCGGGGCCGGGCGTCGCTGGGATGGCTCGTCATGGCCGCAGCCTGACGTTCCCGCGCCCGGCCCCGCAAAGGGTTTTCGGCGCCCCCGGGAGGCTTCCCCGGGCGCGCCGGGTCACTGGCCGAGGCGGTAGCGGATCTTCTTGACGAGTTCCCTCAGGTCGGGCTGGCGCAGCAGGCTGTAGTGGTCGGCGGCGAGGTCGACGACGGTGGGTGGGCGGACGGACCAGCCGCCGGTGGACTCCAGGAAGGAGTAGTCGTCGCCGCGCGCCTTGAAGACGGTGACCGGGCACGACACCTGACGGTCCCTCAATTCCTTGAAGGTGTAGGTGAAGTCGAAGGTCTCCTCGACGATGGCGGTGATCCGGGCGATCAGTTCGGGGTCGAGGGCGGGGAAGCGGCCGGCGACGTGGGCGAGGAAGGCGTCCCGGTCGCCGGTGGGCAGGCCGGTCTCCAGGGTGCCGGAGAAGACGGAGTGCAGGATCGTCACGAAGGCCGGATCGTCGTACGAGGCCACACTCGTCCCGCTCACCCCGGCCACCCCACCGGAACCGCCGGAGTCGGCAGACCCACCGGAACCGCCAGAGCCGCCCGCCCCGGCCGTCCCGTCCGCCCGGACCTTCGGGGAGCCGGGTGCGATGAGGAAGAGGTGCTCGACCTGTTCGCCGGCCGCTTCGAGCAGGTGCGCGGACTCGAAGGCGACGCGGGCGCCGAAGGAGTACCCCCACAGGGTGTACGGGCCGGTGGGCTGGCGGCGGCGGATCATGGCGACGTCGGCCGCCGCCATCTCCCGGATCGTCGGGTGGGGTTCCTCGCCCCGGTTGATGCCGTGCGCCTGGATGCCGTAGAAGGGCCGGTCGATGCCGATCTCCTCGGCGAGGTGCCGCAGGTTCATGGTGTAGCCGCCGAGGCCGGGCCAGCAGAAGACGGGGGCCTGGGAGCCGGCGGCGTGGAGCCGGACGAGCCGGGAGGCGGGGGCGGTGGCGGCCCGGTCGAGGCGGTGGGCGAGCCGGGCGACGGTGGGGGCGTCGAAGAGGATCTGGAGCGGCAGCGAGGCGCCGAACTCCCGGTTGACGCGGCCGATGAGGGTGACGGCGATGAGGGAGTTGCCGCCGGACTCGAAGAAGTCGTCCTCGACGGAGACGGCGGACTCCTCCTCGTAGCCGAGGGCCTTGGCCCAGATCGCGGCGAGCCGGGTCTCGGTGGGGGTGCGGGGCGGGACGTGCGGGCGGCCGTGGAGTCCGGAGTGGACGAGGGCCAGTTCGCCGAGGGCCTTGGTGTCGACCTTGCCGTTGGCGGTGAGGGGGAGGCGGTCGAGGACGACGACCCGGTTGGGCACCATGTAGTCGGGCAGCCGCCGGGCCAGGTCGTCGCGGATCAGCTCGGCGGGGCCCTTCATGTGGACGGTGTCCTCGTACATGCCCTCGCCGAGCCGCTGCTCCTCGCTGACGGGGCCGCCGACGAAGAAGTACGAGGGGCCGGTGGGGCGTCCGGCGGCGGTGAGGAGGTCGTCGATCCGGCGGGCGGCGGGCAGCGGTTCGCCGCTGCGGGAGCTGTAGCCGGAGGACATGTAGCCGAGGCCGTCGCCGGCGAGCTGGAGGCGCTGGAGGATCCGGCCGAGGTCGATGTAGGCGCGCCAGGTCTCGGGGGTGCGGCTGACGGCGGTGATCCCGAAGCGGGCGCGCTCGTACACCGCCTGGTTGATGGCGATGACGTGCTTCTTCTCGACCAGGCCGGGGGAGACGGGCACGAGGCGGCCGTCGGCCAGGAGGTGCTGGCCGGGGGCCAGGCCCTCGATCCCGGCGCCCTGCGGCTGGACGTAGAGGTCGGCCTCGGGGCCGTGCCGGCCGTCGGGGTCGTACGGGACGATCTCCCAGCCCCGGCCCTCGCCGCGGGAGCGGAGGTCGAGGCCGCGGGCGGGCAGGATCTCCTCCAGGAGGCCCACCAGGTGGCCGGCCTCGATCTCCAGGACCTCCCGGACGTTGCTGCGGTAGACGGTCTCGATGACCTCGGGGCGGCCTTCGAGGTCGATCCGCAGGAGGGGCCCGCCGGCCGGGTCGAGCCGTTCGCGCAGGTAGAGCCGGTGGCGGAGCGGGTGGTAGTAGTACGTGCCCGGGTCGACGCCCGCGATGCCGCGCGCCGTGACGTGCAGCCGGGTGGCGTACAGGGCGCCCGGGGAGGCGTAGGCGTACTTGGGCAGCAGCCGCTCCTCGCTCTCGAAGCGGCCGGTCCAGCGCAGGATCTCGCCCAGGTCGGCGGCGGTGAGGCTGGCCACCGAGCGGGAGCCGACGCCTTCGGGGCGGCGGGTGAGGACGGCGAGCAGGGCGTCGGGGGTGACGGGGCCGGGGCCGTCGTAGAAGCGGTAGGTCTTGCGGGCGAAGACGGCCCGGCGGGTGGCCTCGTCGGGGGTGCCGCCGGGCAGGGCGAGCGAGGGCCGTCCGGCGAGTTCGCGGTCGGGGACGGTGCCGGCGTGGGAGAGCTGGGCGCGGACCTGGAGCCGGGACTCCTTGGAGCGGTGGTGGGCGCCGTGCCGGCCCTGGTCCATCAGGGCGGCCTCCTTCGGGGAGAGCTCGACGCAGGCCACCAGGTTCTGGAAGCCGGTGCGGGGCTCGTCGCGGACGAGGACGGCGGCGGAGCGGACCCAGTCGTGGTCCTCGACGGCGAGGGCGATCTCGTCGAGCTCGACGCGGTAGCCGCGCAGTTTGACCTGGTTGTCGGCGCGGCCCAGGAACTGGACGGTGCCGTCGTCGTTCCAGGCGGCGAGGTCGCCGGTGCGGTAGAGGCGTTCGCCGTCCGCCGTGGTGATGAAACGTTCCCGCGTGAGGTCGGGGCGGCCCAGGTAGCCCCGCGCCACCTGCGTCCCGCCCAGGCACAGTTCGCCGTCCAGGATGCGGAAGACCGTGTCCCCGGCCGGGCGCCCGATCGGCACCGCCGCCGGACCGGCCGCCGCCGCGGCCCGGTCCACGGTGTGCGAGGAGGCGTTGATGGTGCACTCCGTGGGGCCGTACAGGTTCACCAGCTCCGCGCCCGGCAGCTCCGCGAGGAGCGCCGCCGCCAGGTTCCGCGACAGCACCTCGCCGCCCGAGTACACCCGCCGCAGGCTCGTGCAGGACGGCAGCCGCTCGGTGTCCACCAGCGCCTGGAGCAGCGTCGGCACCCCCTGGAGCAGGGTCGCCCCGTACCGCACCACCGTGTCGATCAGGGCCTCCGGGTCGCGGTGCACCCCCGGCGGGCCGGCCGCCACCCGGGCGCCGACCGCCGGGGCGAGGATCTCCCACTGGGCGGCGTCGAAGCTCATCGGCGTCTTCTGCACGACGGTCTCGCCCGGCCCCAGCCCGTGCGCGCGGGCCATCCACTCCATCTGCGCGACGATCGACCGGTGTTCGATCATCACGCCCTTGGGGCGGCCGGTCGAGCCCGAGGTGTAGATGACGTACGCGAGGTCCTCCGCCCCCGCGGCGGGCGCGTCGCGCTTCTCCGCCGGGCCCGCCGGGCCGGTCAGTTCGGCGGGGGTGACGGTCCGGGTGCCCGGCGGCACCAGGCCCGCCAGCCGGTCGCGCAGCCCCGGCTGGGTGAGGACGACGGCCGCGCCGCCGTCCTCGACCATGGCCCGTATCCGCTCCTCCGGGTACTCCGGCGAGAGCGGCAGGTAGGCGGCGCCGGAGAGCACCACCGCCCACACGCCCACCACCAGGTCGAGCCCCGGCTCGACGTGGACGCCGATCCGCGCGTCGGGCGCGGCCCCGAGGGCGCGCAGCCCGGCGGCGAGCGCGGCGGCCCGCCCGTACAGCTCCGCGAAGGTGAGCGCGCCCTCCGCCGCGACGACCGCCGTGGCGTGCGGGCGGACGGCCGCCTGGTGGCGGAGGAGCTGGTCCAGTGTGGACATGCGGGGTCCTTCCTGCGGCGGCCGGGGCGGGCGGGGCGGGCGCGTCCCGGTGCCGGGCCCCCGGTGTCAGCGGTAGATGAGGAGTTCCTGCTCCGTCGCGCCCGTGAGGGCGTAGCGGGTGCGGACCAGGGGGCGGCCCGCGTAGATGCGGATGAGGGTGGCGGCGTCGCCCGCGAAGACGGCGGGCGGGCGGCCCTCGATCTCGTTCCCGAGGGCCACCTCCCCCGTGTGGTCGTCGAGCCGGCAGACCAGCCGGGGCGTCTCCCGGCGGCGGCTGGTGACGGAGAGCAGCGGGAGGGCGAGGCAGAGGGCCTCGCCGCAGTACGCGCCCGGCTCGCCGAACGCCTCCCGTACGTCCCCGGCGTGCACCCACTCGCCGAGGGCGACCGCGTCGAGGCGGCCGTCCTCGTGCCCGGCGATCACCGGGCCCGCCTCGCTGAGGCCGCGCTCCAGCTCGTCGAGGATCCGGCCGAGCGGCCAGTCCTCGCGTTCGGCCACGTCGCGGGCGTTGGCCTCGGGGAGGAAGACGCCCTCTTCGAGCCGGTCCTCGACGATCCGGACCAGGGCCGCCCCGCAGTGCGCGAGGACCTGCCGGGCCGTCCAGCCCGGACAGGCGGTGCGCTGCTCGTACGCCGCCTCGGGCGTGCGGCGCAGCAGCGGCATCAGCAGGTCGCGCTCGGTGGTGAGGAGCCGGTGCGGCAGCCAGGGGTCACGGACGGCCGGCAGGCAGTCGGTACACATCAGTAGCGGTAGTGGTCGGGCTTGTACGGGCCGTCGACGGGGACGCCGATGTAGGCGGCCTGGTCGGTGCGGAGGGTCGTGAGCCTCACGCCGAGCGCGTCGAGGTGGAGCCGGGCGACCTTCTCGTCCAGGTGCTTGGGCAGCGTGTAGACGTCCGTCGGGTACTCCTCCGGCTTGGTGAAGAGCTCGATCTGGGCCAGCGTCTGGTCGGCGAAGGAGTTCGACATCACGAAGGACGGGTGACCGGTGGCGTTGCCCAGGTTCAGCAGCCGGCCCTCGGACAGGACGATCAGGACCTTGCCGTCCTCGAAGGTCCAGGTGTGGACCTGCGGCTTGACCTCGTCCTTCACGATGCCCGGGATCTTCGCCAGACCCGCCATGTCGATCTCGTTGTCGAAGTGGCCGATGTTGCCCACGATCGCCTGGTGCTTCATCCGGGCCATGTCCGAGGCCATGATGATGTCCTTGTTGCCCGTCGTGGTGATGAAGATGTCCGCCGTCTCCACGACCTCCTCCAGGGTCGTCACCTGGTAGCCGTCCATCGCCGCCTGGAGGGCGCAGATGGGGTCGATCTCGGTGACGATCACCCGGGCGCCCTGGCCACGGAGGGACTCGGCGCAGCCCTTGCCGACGTCGCCGTAGCCGAACACCACCGCCGTCTTGCCGCCGATGAGGACGTCGGTGGCGCGGTTGATGCCGTCGATCAGCGAGTGGCGGCAGCCGTACTTGTTGTCGAACTTCGACTTCGTCACGGCGTCGTTCACGTTGATCGCCGGGAAGAGGAGCGCGCCCTCGCGGTGCATCTCGTACAGGCGGTGGACGCCGGTGGTGGTCTCCTCGGTGACGCCCCGGATGCCGGCCGCCAGCGCCGACCAGTCGAGCGGGCTGTTCTCCAGCAGGGCGCGGACGACGGCCAGTTCCTCGTTCTCCGCCTCCGGCAGGGCCCCGGTCTTCTGGTACTCGACGCCCTTGTGGACGAGGAGGGTGGCGTCGCCGCCGTCGTCCAGGATCATGTTCGGGCCGTCGCCCCCCGGCCAGGCGAGCGCCCGCTCGGTGCACCACCAGTACTCCTCCAGGGTCTCGCCCTTCCAGGCGAAGACCGGGATGCCGGCGGCGGCGATCGCGGCGGCGGCGTGGTCCTGCGTCGAGTAGATGTTGCAGGACACCCAGCGGACCTCGGCGCCGAGGGCGACCAGCGTCTCGATGAGGACGGCGGTCTGCACGGTCATGTGCAGCGAGCCGGTGATCCGGGCACCGGCCAGCGGCCGGGTCGCGGCGTACTCGCGGCGGATCGACATCAGACCGGGCATCTCGTGCTCGGCGAGGGTGATCTCCTTGCGGCCGAAGTCCGCGAGCGAGAGGTCCGCGACCTTGAAATCGGTGAACTCAGACATGTGCGACAACTCTCCTTGCGCTGAGGATGGTTCGGTGGATTTCGAGGGCGGCCGTCGACTTGTTGAGCGTGATGTAGTGCAGGCCGGGCGCGCCCTCGTCGAGGAGCCGCAGGCCCATGCCGGTCGCGTGCTCGACGCCGATCCGGTGCGCGAGCGCCGGATCGTCCTTCGCGGCCTCCAGGCGGTGCGCCAGGTCCTCGGGGAAGGCCGCGTCCGACAGTTCGGCGAAGCGGCGGATCTGGCGGACGTCGGTGGCGGGCATGATCTCCGGGATGATCGGGGTGTCGCAGCCGGCGGCGGCGACCCGGTCCCGCAGCCGCAGGTAGTCCTCGGGGTCGAAGAACATCTGCGTGATGGCGTAGTCGGCGCCCGCCCGGCACTTGGCGACGAAGTGCGCGAGGTCGCTCTCCGGCCCGGCCGACCGGGGGTGGCCCTCGGGGAAGGCGGCGACGCCGATGCGGAAGTCGCCCAGCGAGCGGACGAGTTCGACGAGTTCGTAGGCGTACCGGAAGCCGTCCGGGTGCGCGGTCCACGGGCCGCGCGGGTCGCCGGGCGGGTCGCCGCGCAGCACCAGCACGTCCCGGACGCCCGCGTCGGCGTACGCCCCGATGATCGCCCGCAGCTCGGCGACCGAGTGGCCGACGGCGGTGAGGTGGGCGACGGGCCGCAGGGTGGTCTCGGTGACGATCCGCTGGGTGACCTCGATGGTCCGGTCCCGGGAGGAGCCGCCCGCCCCGTACGTGACGGAGACGAAGTCGGGCCCCAGGGCCTCCACCCGCCGGATCGCGTCCCACAGGGCGGCCTCACCCCGGTCCGTCTTCGGCGGGAAGAACTCGAAGGAGTACGTGGGGGTCATCTGCGGCCTCCGGCGTTGAAGTAGCTCGCCTCCGGGTGGTGGACGACGAAGGCGTCCGTGGACTGCTCCGGATGGAGCTGGAACTCCTCGGAGAGGCTGACCCCGATCCGCTCGGGCCGCAGCAGCTCCGCGATCTTGGCGCGGTCCTCCAGGTCGGGGCAGGCGGGGTAGCCCAGCGAGTAGCGGCAGCCCTGGTACTCGGTGCGGAGCATGCCCGCCAGACCGTCGGGGTCGGCGCCGCCGATGCCCCACTCGGCGCGCACCCGGGCGTGCCAGTGCTCGGCGAGCGCTTCGGCCAACTGGACGGACAGGCCATGGAGTTCGAGGTAGTCGCGGTAGGCGTCGGCGGCGAAGAGGCGGGCGGTCTCCTCCCCGACGCGGGGGCCGACGGTGACGAGCTGGAGGGCGATCGCGTCGACCTCGCCGGAGTCCTCGGCGCGGTGGTAGTCGGCGAGGCAGAGGCGGCGGCCCCGCTGTTGGCGGGGGAAGGAGAAGCGGGTCCGCTCGCCTCCGTCCTCGTCCAGGACGATCAGGTCGTCGCCCTTGGCCACGCAGGGGAACCAGCCGTAGACGACGGCCGCCTCCACCAGGGCCTCGCGCTCGACCCGTTCCAGGAGGGCGCGCAGCCGGGGCCGGCCCTCCGTCTCGATCGTCCCGGAGTCCTTGAGCCCCCACTGCCCCTTGAAGAGGGCGGTCTCGTCGAGCCAGGGGGCGTAGTCCTTGAGCGGGATGCCCGTGACGACCTTCGTGCCGAGGAAGGGCGGCTCGGGGACGGGGTTGTCGGTGGCGGTGTCGGAGCGGCCGCCGGGCTCGGGCTCGGCCGCCCGGAGGGGGACGGCGGCGGCCTTGGGCACCCGCCGCTGCTTCAGCGGGGGCAGTACGGCCCCGGGGACGCCGCGCTTCACTCCCNCGTGGAGGTCCTGTTCGACGTAGGCCCGGGTCAGGGCGGCGCCGCCGAGGATGACCGGGTACTTCGCGGCCAGCTCGCGCTGGTTGAGCTCCTCCAGGTTCTCCTTCATGATCACCGTGGACTTCACCAGCAGGCCCGACATGCCGATGACGTCGGCCCGGTGCTCCTCGGCCGCCTCCAGGATCGCGGAGACCGGCTGCTTGATGCCGATGTTCACCACGTTGTAGCCGTTGTTGGACAGGATGATGTCCACCAGGTTCTTGCCGATGTCGTGCACGTCGCCGCGGACGGTCGCGAGCACGATCGTGCCCTTGCCGTCCGCGTCCGACTTCTCCATGTGCGGCTCCAGGTGCGCCACCGCGGTCTTCATCACCTCGGCCGACTGGAGCACGAACGGCAGCTGCATCTGACCCGAACCGAACAGCTCACCGACCGTCTTCATCCCGTCGAGCAGGACCTCGTTGACGATCTCCAGGGCCGGCCGGTCCCGGAGGGCGGTGTCGAGGTCCGTCTCCAGGCCGTTCTTCTCGCCGTCGATGATCCGCCGCTTGAGCCGCTCCTCCAGGGGCAGCGCCGCCAGCTCCTCGGCCTTGCCGGCCTTGAGGGACTGGGCGGTGGCGCCCTCGAAGAGTTCCAGGAGCCGCTGGAGCGGGTCGTAGCCCTCGCGCCGCCGGTCGTGGATGAGGTCGAGGGCCACCTCGACCTGCTCGGGTTCGAGCCGGGCGATGGGCAGGATCTTGGAGGCGTGGACGATCGCGGAGTCCAGTCCGGCCTTCACGCACTCGTCGAGGAAGACCGAGTTGAGGACGAGCCGGGCGGCCGGGTTGAGGCCGAAGGAGATGTTGGACAGGCCGAGCGTCGTCTGCACCTCGGGGCGGCGGCGCTTCAGCTCGCGGATCGCCTCGATGGTGGCGACGCCGTCCTTGCGGGACTCCTCCTGACCGGTGCAGATCGTGAAGGTCAGCGTGTCGATGAGGATGTCCGACGCGCGGATCCCCCAGTTGCCGGTGAGGTCGTCGATGATCCGCTCGGCGATCTCGACCTTCTTCTCGGCGGTACGGGCCTGGCCCTCCTCGTCGATCGTGAGGGCCATCAGCGCGGCGCCGTGCTCCCGCGCGAGCCCCGCCACCTTGGCGAAGCGCGACTCGGGGCCGTCGCCGTCCTCATAGTTCACCGAGTTCAGGACGGCGCGCCCGCCGAGCTTCTCCAGGCCGGCCCGCAGGACGGGCACCTCGGTGGAGTCCAGCACGATCGGCAGCGTCGAGGCGGTCGCGAACCGCCCCGCCAGCTCCTCCATGTCCGCGACCCCGTCACGGCCCACGTAGTCCACGCACAGGTCCAGCATGTGCGCGCCCTCGCGGATCTGGTCCCGCGCCATCTCCACACAGTCGTCCCACCGGCCCTCCAGCATGGCCTCGCGGAACTTCTTCGAACCGTTCGCGTTCGTCCGCTCCCCGATCGCCAGGTACGACGTGTCCTGCCGGAAGGGGACGTGGGAGTAGAGCGAGGAGGCGCCGGGCTCGTGCTCGGGGCGGCGGTCCAGGACCGCCGCGCCCCGCACCCGCTCCACGATCGCCCGCAGGTGCTCCGGGGTCGTACCGCAGCAGCCGCCGACCAGCGCGGGGCCGTAGCCCCGGACGAACTCCTCCTGGGCGTCGGCCAGTTCCTCCGGGCCCAGCGGGTAGTGGGCGCCGTCGGAGGTGAGGACGGGCAGGCCCGCGTTGGGCATGACGGAGAGCGGGACGCGGGCGTGCCGGGACAGGTGGCGCAGGTGCTCGGCCATCTCGGCCGGGCCGGTGGCGCAGTTCAGGCCGATCATGTCGATGCCCAGCGGCTCCAGCGCCGTCAGGGCCGCGCCGATCTCCGAACCGAGCAGCATCGTGCCGGTGGTCTCCACGGTGACCTGGACGATCACCGGGAGGTCGAGGCCGGCCAGGTCCAGGGCGCGGCGGGCGCCGATGACGGCCGCCTTCGTCTGGAGCAGGTCCTGCGAGGTCTCGATGAGGAGGGCGTCGGCGCCGCCCCGGAGCAGGCCCTCGGCGTTCTGCTGGAAGGCGTCGCGCAGGGGTCCGTACGAGATGTGGCCGAGGGTCGGCAGCTTGGTGCCGGGGCCGATGGAGCCGAGGACCCAGCGGGGCCGGCCGTCGGCGGCGGTGTGGGCGTCGGCGGCGGCGCGGGCGATCCGGGCGCCCGCCTCGGAGAGCTCGTACACGCGGTGCTCGATGCCGTACTCGGCCAGGGCGGCGAGGTTGGCGCCGAAGGTGTTGGTCTCCACGCAGTCCACGCCGACGGAGAAGTAGGCGTCGTGGACGGAGGCGACGATGTCGGGTCGGGTCAGGTTGAGGATCTCGTTGCAGCCTTCGAGGCCGGTGAAGTCGTCCAGCGTCGGGTCGGCGGCCTGGAGCATGGTGCCCATGGCTCCGTCGGCCACCACGACCCGGCGCGCGAACTCCTCCCGCAGCGGCCGCCTGGCGTGGCGCATGTCGGCCCCGTTCGTGTCGGCCCCGTTCACGTCAGGGCCCTCAGGTGGGCGAGGAGGGTGGCCGTGCAGCCCGCCCCGTAGGTCTCCCGGACCCGGGCGACCAGCGACTCCCGGTCCAGGACGTACTCCTGGGTGCCGACGGAGCCGAGGACGGTCGCGGCGACGGCGCAGCCGAGCTGCGCGGCGCACTTCTCGGGCACGCCCCACAGGGTCCCGGCGAGGAAGCCGGCCCGGAAGGCGTCGCCGACGCCCGTCGGGTCGGCGACGTCGCGCACCGGGACGGCGGGCACCGCGAGCGGCCGCTCCCCCTCGGCGCGGATCCGGACGCCGGCGTCGCCGTGGGTGGTGACCCAGCGGCCGACCCGGGACAGCACCTGGGCGTGGGTCCAGCCGGTCTTCTCCAGCAGGAGGGCGGTCTCGTACTCGTTGGTGAAGAGGTGGCGGGCACCCTCCACCAGCGCGCGCACCTCGCCGCCGTCGAGCCGCGCGAGCTGCTGCGAGGGGTCGGCGGCGAAGGGGATGCCCAGCTCGCGGCAGGTGCGGGTGTGCCGGAGCATGGCCCCGGGGTCGTCCGGGGAGACCAGGACGAGGTCCAGGCGGCCGGCGCGCGCGACGGTCTCGCGGAGGTCGATCTCGCGCGCCTCGGCCATCGCCCCGGTGTAGAAGGTGGCGATCTGGTTCTGGTCCCGGTCGGTGGTACAGACGAACCGGGCGGTGTGGAGGGTGCCGCTGACCCGGACGGAGTCGGTGTCCACGCCGTGGTCCTTGAGCCGGATCCGGTACGGCTCGAAGTCGGCGCCGACCGCGCCCACGAGGAGGGGGCGCAGGCCGAGCACGCCGAGTCCGAAGGCGATGTTCGCTGCCACTCCGCCGCGCCGGACCTCCAGGTCGTCGGCGAGGAACGACAGGGACACCCGGTCCAGCCGGCCGGCCAGCAGCTGCTCGGCGAACCGGCCGGGGAAGGTCATCAGATGGTCGGTCGCGATGGAACCCGTGACAGCGATCCGCATGGTCAGGCCCCTTCGTCCCGGCGGGCGGCCTTCGCGAGGGCGTCGGCACGGTCGGTGCGCTCCCAGGTGAAGTCCGGCAGCTCGCGGCCGAAGTGTCCGTAGGCGGCGGTCGCCGCGTACACCGGCCGCTTGAGGTCGAGGTCGCGGATGATCGCGGCCGGGCGGAGGTCGAAGACCTCGCGGACGGCGTCCTGGATGCGGGCGACGGGCACGGTCTCGGTGCCGAAGGTCTCGACGAAGAGGCCGACCGGCTCGGCCTTGCCGATGGCGTACGCGACCTGCACCTCGCAGCGGCGGGCGAGACCGGCGGCGACGACGTTCTTGGCGACCCAGCGCATGGCGTAGGCGGCCGAGCGGTCGACCTTGGAGGGGTCCTTGCCGGAGAAGGCGCCGCCGCCGTGGCGGGCCATGCCGCCGTACGTGTCGATGATGATCTTGCGGCCGGTGAGGCCCGCGTCGCCCATCGGGCCGCCGACCTCGAAGCGCCCGGTCGGGTTGACAAGCAGCCGGTAGCCGTCGGACTCCAGGGTGACGCCCTCCTCGACGAGCTCCTTGAGGACGTGCTCGACGACGTGCTCGCGGACGTCGGGGGCGAGCAGGCCCTCGACGGAGATGTCGGCCGCGTGCTGCGAGGAGACGACGACCGTGTCGAGGCGGACCGGGCGGTCGCCGTCGTACTCGATGGTGACCTGCGTCTTGCCGTCCGGGCGCAGGTAGGGCACGGTGCCGTCCTTGCGGACCTCGGTGAGCCGGCGGGCGAGCCGGTGGGCGAGCGCGATGGGCAGCGGCATCAGCTCGGCGGTGTCGTCGCAGGCGTAGCCGAACATCAGGCCCTGGTCGCCGGCGCCCTGCGCGGCGAGCGCGTCCTCGGTGCCCTCGACCCGGGACTCGTAGGCGGTGTCGACGCCCTGGGCGATGTCCGGGGACTGGGCGCCGATGGAGACCGAGACGCCGCAGGAGGCGCCGTCGAAGCCCTTCGCGGAGGAGTCGTAGCCGATGTCCAGGATGGCGTCCCGGACGAGCTGGGCTATCGGCGCGTAGGCGCTGGTGGTGACCTCGCCGGCGATGTGGACCTGGCCGGTGGTGATCAGGGTCTCGACGGCGACCCGGGACTGCGGGTCCTGCGCGAGGAGCGCGTCGAGGATGGTGTCGCTGATCCGGTCGGCGATCTTGTCGGGGTGTCCCTCGGTGACGGACTCCGAGGTGAAGAGGCGCCCGCTCATGCCTGCGCCACCTCCGCCCCGGACGTGGCGAAGAAGTGCCGCTCGATGGCGCCGAGGGTGCGGATGGCGTCGACCTCCAGGGTCTCCATCTGGATGGAGACGCCGCTCTCCTGCTCCAGGAGGAAGACGAACTCGACGAAGGAGAGGGAGTCGATGAGCCGGTTCTCGATGAGGTCGAGGTCGGGGGCGATGTCCTGGCGCTCCGGGTGGCGCTCCAGGATCCAGTTCTTCACCTGCTGCAGGCCGTCGGCCATGGTGGTTCTCCTCAACTCGTGTGACTGGATGGGGTGGGGGCGATGATCGGGGCGGCGACCGCCACCGCGTAGTCCACGTCGTGGCTGATGGACACGGTGATCTCGGTGATGCCGGAGTCGGCCGCCATGTCGGCGGCGGCGCCGCGCAGTTCGACGAGCGGCCAGCCGCCGTCGGAGCGCCGCACCACGATGTCCGGCCAGGGCAGGAACCTGCCCCGGACCCGTAAGGTCTTGAAGGCCGCTTCCTTGGCCGCGATCCGGCCGCACAGGCTCAGCACGTCGAGCCCGTCGGAGGTGCGGCAGTCGGCGAGTTCGCCGGGGGTGAGCATCCGCTCGAAGAAGCGCTCCCCGTACTGCGCGAGGAGCCGGCGGACACGGTTGACGGACACGATGTCCATGCCGAGGTTCGCCCAGCCCAGGCCGCCCGCCGGCGGGGCGACGGGACGGGCCGGCACGTCAGGTCACCGGCCCGGCCGCGTCCAGGACGGCCCGGGTGGCCGCTTCCCAGCCGCCGTGGCGGCGGGTCAGGGCGGAGAGCCAGCGTTCGAGGCCGAAGGCCACGCAGCTGGTGAAGGCGGGGCCGCCGGAGCCGAGGGTGATGGCGCAGCGGTCGCCGAAGAAGTTCCGGTGGGTGTTGACCGAGGCGATGGCCAGGTCCTCGTACAGGAACTCGTGCTTGACCGGGGTGAGCCGCTGGAGCAGGGCCTTGGAGCCGCCCTTGTCGAAGAAGGGGTCGCAGGCGGCCTCCTTGCGGAGGGTGAGGCCGACGGCGGCGGCGAAGGACTCGATGCGGGCGGTGAAGGCGGCGAGGTGGTCCTCGGCGTGCTCGCGGGTGCCGAGGGCGACGACCTCCCGCATGCGGAAGCCGAGCTGGCGCCGCATGCCCTCGTAGTGGGTCTCCTTGCGGAAGCACCAGGAGCAGATGGTGACGAGGGTGTCGTCGGCGACCTGCCGGCCCTGGTGGTCGAGGTAGACGGCGTAGCAGGAGGCGGACGGCAGGCCGAGGCCGGCCGGTTCGAGGGAGGCGGCGGGCCACTGGCCGCGGGCCTCGTCGAAGGGGGTGGTCAGGCGCCGGTCCAGGTCGAGCGGGGCGGCGAGGACGGCCTGGTGGGGGAAGTTGTCGTAGTAGTCGAGCCGGGCGAGGTCGGCGGCGGGCAGCAGCGGGGGCATGGTCATCGGGCGGGCGCCCGCGCTCAGTCCCCAGCCCTCGAAGGTGTCGTCGAGGAGCCGCAGCAGGCGGGTCCCCTCCGGTCCCAGGGAGGGCAGGCCCCTGGTCGCCCCGACGGTCTCGGGGGTGGTGACGGTCATGGTCGGTGCACCTCTCGGTGAGGGCTCACGGGTGAGGGCGCCGGGACGGTCTCAGAGGACGGGCAGGACGTCGTCGGAGAAGATCCCGGTCTTCAGGAAGAAGGCGAGCGGCTTGCGGATCGCCTTGCGCTCGTGGGCGCGGCGGGCCGGGTCGGCGATGAGCGCGTTGCGCAGGCCGAGCGGGTCGGCGATGCCGGCGTCCTTGTACACGTGCGGGTTGTAGAGGGAGTTGACGCTGTAGACGACGTACCGCTTGAGGTACGCCTCCACCTCGCGGACGCGTTCGGCGCTCACGGCCTGGCACATGCGCTGGTACAGCAGGGAGACCAGTTCGCGGCCGAAGGCGATGTGCCGGGACTCGTCCTGGTGGTGGATGCGGTTGACCTCGCGGATGGTGTGGCAGAGGGAGGTGTCCTTCGCCATCCGGGAGTTGTAGTGGTCGACCAGCTCCTCGAAGAAGAGGATGCGGGTGAAGACGAGGAAGTTCTCGATCTCGGGTTCCCAGGCGGCGTCGGCGCGCATGGCGGTGGAGCCGTAGATCTTGTGGCCGTAGCGGCGGCAGAACTCGGAGAAGAACCACATGTGTTCGTTCTCCTCGCCGATGAAGTGGTGGAAGAAGTCGGACGGCACCTCGAAGCCGGGCATGTGGATGCGGCCGACGACCTCGATGAGGAGTTCGCGGATGCCGTGCACGTTGAGGCTGTAGAAGTTGACCGACTCCCACTTCGAGAGGCGCTGAAGCGTTTCCTCACCGAGGCGGTCGTAGTGCTCGGTGCCGAAGACGGTGAGCAGCTCCGGCGTCATCCAGAAACGGTTCTCCTCCAGGGTCTCGGGCCACTGGAAGGTCTGGTACGGGTTGTAGTAGTCCTCGACGGACCGCTCGCTGAGCCGCGCCAGGACCTCCATGAAGCGGTCGGTGACGGGCAGGGGGGCGGCGACGCCCATGGTCTGGCTCCTTCGCGGGGGGTTACGGGCGGACTTCGTAGACCGCGTTCACGGGCGTCTCGTTCGCGCGCCGCCAGCGGGTGAAGCCGGCCTCCTCGGCGATGGCGCGGAAGGCCCGCTCGCCCGAGTGGTTGCCGAGCGCGTGCGGACCGCGCTGGGCGACGGCGACCGGCAGGCACATCACGGCGGACAGGGCCATGAACATGCGGGCGGCCGGGGTCTGGACGTCGACGTCCCGCGGGGAGACGTTGGACTCGACGAGCATCCAGGTGCCGTCGGCGTCCAGCGAGCCCAGCACGTGCTGGGCGGCGGCGACCGGGTCGCCCATGTCGTGCAGGGCGTTGAAGAAGCAGACCAGGTCGTAGCCGGTGCCGGGGTAGTCGTCGGCGGAGGCGACCTCGAAGACGACCCGGCCGGAGAGACCGGCCTCCTCGGCCAGCTCGCGGGCGATCGCGATGGCCTCCTCGGAGTAGTCGAAGCCGTGCACGGTGGCGTTGGGGAACGCCTTCGCGATGAGGAGGGTGGTGTGGCCGACGCCGCAGCCGACGTCCGCGACCGTGCCGCCCGCCGCCAGCTTGTCGGTGACCTGGTGCAGCGAGGGCAGCCAGTCGGGCACCAGCTTGTGCTCGTACGTCGGCTGGAAGAAGGAGCCCATGCCGGTGTCGAGGGCGGCGTCGTGCTCGGCCCAGCCGACGCCGTCGCCGCTGCGGTAC
The DNA here is from genome assembly GCF_014650175.1 of Streptomyces termitum. Lineage (GTDB taxonomy): Bacteria > Actinomycetota > Actinomycetes > Streptomycetales > Streptomycetaceae > Streptomyces > Streptomyces termitum. The sequence continues at coordinate 158,076 of NZ_BMUL01000001.1, read as the reverse complement.
GCCTCGACCAGCAGGTCCTCGGTGGCGTACAGCGCCTTCAGGGCGGTGAAGAAACCGGCGGCGAAGGTGACGGCCTTCGGGTCGGCGAGCACCTCGGCGTGGTCGGCGGGCAGGGTGTACGTGAGCGAGCTCGGGTGCCGCTCGACGTATCCGGCGGAGAGCTGGGCGTGCAGCCACTCCTCCACGTACCGCTCGTTCGTGCCGGTCTTCGCCGCCAGGTCCCCGGCGGTGATCGGGCCGTGGTCGGCGAGGGCCCGGTAGAGGCCGAGGCGCTCGCCGAGCGCGACGGTCAGGCCGCGCACCGCCGCGCCGGCGTCGGTGATGACTCTCTGGTGGAAGTCGTGGGCGCTCACGCGGCCACCTCCTGGCTGGTCGTCGGCAGGTCGCAGGTGAAGAGGAAGGAGCGGGGGACGCCGGGGACGGTGCGGGCGGGCACCGGGTAGGGCCAGCGCTCGAAGTCGGCGCCGTCCTCGCCGGGCTGCCGGACCTCGCGGACGTCCCAGCCGCACTCGGCGAGCAGGGCCTCGGGCTCCTCGGTGCCGAAGAGCCAGGGGTTGCCGTCCTCCGCCAGCGCCTTCATGAAGCTCCGGGCCAGCGGGTTGACCAGGGCGGCCCGGGAGATGACGTCGCCGAGCAGCACGGAGCCGGGGGCGGCGTGCGCGGAGAGCGTCGAGATCAGGGTCCGTACGGCCTGCTCGGGGAGGAAGAACAGCAGGCCCTCGACGACCCAGAGGACGGGCTCGTCGCTCTTCCAGCCGGCCTCCTTCAGGGCGCCGGTCCAGTCCTGGGTGAGGTCGACGGGGACGGCGACCCGGGTGCGGCCGGCGGGGGCCGGCTCGTCCTTCAGCATCCCGGCCTTGGCGTCGAGGAGGGCGGGGCGGTCGAGCTCGTAGACGGTGACGCCGTCGGGCCAGGGCAGCCGGTAGAAGCGGGTGTCCATGCCGGCGGCGAGGAAGACGACCTGGCGGATGCCGCGCTCCCGGACGGTCCGGACGACGGCCCGGTCGAGGTAGGTGGTGCGGATGGCGAGGAAGGGCACGATGCCGCCCCCGTCGTAGCGCTTCAGCAGCTCGAAGCCGATCTCGTCGGCGACGGTGCGCGCGTAGGGATCGGCGAACAGCCGGTCCTCGCGCTCGGTCTCCAGGGCCCGCGCTGCGGCGGTCCACTGGGCGGTGCGGGATACGGCCTCCACGGGAGGTCCCCCTTCGGTCGGTGTGGGAAGTGCGAGCGGGTGGGGAGGTGGTGCGGGCGGCCGTGTTCAGGGCCGGGCGGGCATACGGACCCGTCAGGCGGTCATGGCCGGCACACAGCGCTTCGCCCGCGCGCCGCCGGCGCAGCCGACGGGATCCTGGGCCGCGGGCAACGACGACGGATGCGCGGCGTCGGTCTCGGCCGGTCGGCGGCGGAAGATGCTGTGCAGGATCATGCTGAACACGGCCGCCCCGTCGGCGGCCACCAGCGTGCACCGCGGTTTGACGGTGCCGGTGGCGGGATTGAACGGCGACGGGGTGGCGCCGAGGATCTCGACGCGGGCGGTCAGGACGTCGCCCGGGCGGACGGGCCGCAGGTAGCGGACCTCGTCGATGCCGGGCGAGCCGAGACAGTCGCTGTAGGCGAGCAGTCCGTCCACGTACCGGCGCATGAAGAGCGCCTGGGTGTGGAAACCGCTCGCGATCAGACCCTTGAAGGGCGAGTCCTTCGCCCGCTCGGGATCCGTGTGGAAGGGCTGCGGGTCGAAGCGCCTGCCGAACTCCAGCACCTCCTCCGCCGTGACGGTGACGGCGCCCAGCTCGTGGACGTCGCCGGGCCGGAAGTCCTCGAAGTAGCGCATCGCGCGCCCCCCTTGACCTAGGAGTTCTACGTTTCCTGGCATCACCCAATCTACGAATCAACCATTTATTTTGTCAACCCAAAAGAAGGCTCAAGGGCCCTCATTCCAGGGCCTGTTCCACATCCGCCCACAGGTCCTCGACCGCCTCGATGCCCACCGACATCCGGACCAGCCCCGGCGCCACCCCGGCCGCCGCCAGCTCGGCCCCGTCCAGCTCCCGGTGCGAGGTCGAGGCCGGGTGCGTCACCAGCGTCTCCACGCCGCCCAGCGAGAGCGCCAGCCGGCCGATCCGGACCCGCTCGATGAAGGCCCGGCCCGCCTCCCGGCCGCCCGCCAGCTCGAAGGAGAGCAGCCCGCCGCCGCCCGAGAGCACCTTCCTGGCCAGGGCGTACGAGGGGTGCGACGGCAGCCACGGGTAGTGCACGGCCGTCACCTCCGGCCGCCCCTCCAGCCGCTGTGCCAGCACCGCCGCGCCGGCGCAGTGCTCGCGCATCCGCAGCGGCAGCGTCGGTATCCCGCGCAGCACCAGCCAGGCCGCGAACGGGTCGGCGCAGGCGCCGAGTTCGACCGTGCGCGGCCAGATCCGGCGGCGCAGCCCGTCGTCGGCGAAGACGGCCGCGCCGCCCAGTACATCGGAATGGCCGGAGAGGTACTTGGTGGTGGAGTGGACGACGACGTCCGCGCCCAGCTCCAGCGGGCGGCACAGCACCGGCGAGGCCAGCGAGTTGTCCACCATGCTCAGCACCCCCAGGCGGCGGGCGGCGGCGAGCAGTCCGGGCAGGTCGGGGACCTGCCCGGTGGGGTTGGCGACGGTCTCCAGGACCAGCAGCCGGGTCGCCGGGTGCACGGCCGCCGCCTCGAACTCCGCCGGGTCGTCGCCGGAGATCCGGACGACCTCGATCCCGTACCGCGCGGCGAGGTCGGCCAGGACCGCGTGCGTCCCGCCGTACAGGCAGCGCTGGGCCACCACCCGGTCGCCCGGCTTGAGCAGCGCCAGCAGGACGCCGCTGATCGCGCCCATCCCGGAGGAGAAGGCGAGGGCACAGGCCCCCCGCTCCAGCCCGGCGAGGGTCCGCTCCAGGGCCCGGACGGTCGGATTGCCCCGGCGGCCGTAGACGTACCGGCCGTCGGGGTCCGCCATCGCGCCGGCCAGCGCGTCGGCGGAGTCGAAGGCGAAGGCGGAGGACTGCACGAGCGGCACGGAGAGCGGCCAGCTCCCCTCGGGGAAAGGCTCGTTGACGACGTGGACGGCACGGGTGGCCAGGTCCAGGGGCTTGGGTTCCATGGGTGCCTGCTTCCTCTCGGTACGGGTCTTCCGGTACGGATCCCGGATGCGGTACGGGTCTCCCGGCACGGGGCCCGGCACGGGCTTCTCGGTACGGGTCTCCCGGTGCGGGTCCCTCGGTACGGGTCCCCGGCGCGGGAAAAGGGGCCGCCCGACGTCCGGGACGGACATCGGGCGGCCCCTTCGGGGTACGGCTGCCGGACGGGTCAGGCGGAGACCTTCTCGCCCTGCGCGGCGGGGGCGGCGGCCTCGGCGGCGGCGGCCTTGTCGCCCTTCATCACCAGGAGGGTGACGACACCGCCGACGGCGGCGATGATCGCGGCGCCGACGAAGGCGGACGAGAAGCCCTCGGTGAGCTTGGGCAGGTTGCCGAGCTGGTCGGCGCCCTGCGACATGGCGACCGCGGTGAGGGCGGCGAGGCCGAGGGCCGAGCCGACGTTGTAGGTGGTGTTGACGATGCCGGAGGCGAGGCCCGCCTGCTCCTGCGGGGCGCCGGACATGGCGGTCATCATCGTCGGGATGTAGGCGAGGGACATGCCGAGCGCGGCGACCAGCGAGGCCGGCAGGACGTCCACCAGGAAGGTGCCGGTGGGCTCGACCGCGGCGAGCCAGACCAGGCCGGCGGCGAGGACCAGCAGGCCGCCGCCGATGAGCGGCTTGGCGCCGACCTTCATCATCAGGCGGGCGGTGATGGCCGTCATGAAGATCATCAGGAGGACGGTCATCGGGAGCAGCGCGGCACCGGACTCGAAGGCGCCGAAGCCGAGGACCTGCTGGAGGTAGAGGTTCAGGAAGTACCACATCGGGATCCAGGCGGCGCCGAGCAGCGTCATCGCCAGGTTGGCCGAGCCGAGGCGCGGGACGCGCCAGACGCTGAGCGGCATGAGCGGCTCGCGGATCGACTTCTGGATCACGAAGAAGAGGATCAGCAGGGCGGCGGCGCCGGCCAGCTGGAGGATCGTGCCGGTGGAGCCCCAGCCGACCTCGGGGGCGCGGACCACGGCGAAGACGGCGAGCGCGAGGCCGGCGGTGACGGCGACGGCGCCGAGGACGTCGACGGAGCCGCGGCGGGACTCGACGTTCGGGAGGAGCTTGGTGGCGGCGAGGGTGGCCAGGCCGATCGGGATGTAGATGATGAAGACCCACTGCCAGGCGGCCCACTCGGTGAAGACGCCGCCGAGGAAGACGCCCGCGGTGCCGCCGGCCGGGGCCGCGGCGCCGTACAGCGCCATCGCCTTGCCGAGCTCCTTCGGGTCGTGCATGAAGAGCATCATCAGCAGGGTCATCGCGGAGGGCGCGATGAGCGCGCCGCCGACGCCCTGCACGGCGCGGCCCGCGATCTCGACCCAGGCGGTCTGCGCGGCGGCGGCGAGGACCGAGCCGGCGATCATCACGGCCCAGCCGGTGACGAAGATCTTGCGGGCCCCGACGAGGTCGGAGAGGCGGCCGCCGAGGAGGAGCAGGCCGCCGAAGACGATCACGTAGGCGTTGAAGACCCACTGGAGTTCGCCCTGGCTGAAGCCGAGGTCCTTCTGCATCTCGGGGAGCGCGACCCCGATGATCGAAGTGTCCATGATGACCATGAACTGCGCGGTGGCGAGCACGAGAAGTGCCCACCAGCGCCGGGGGTTGACGGTTGACATCGCACTGCCCTTCACTCGCGGCCGAGGACCGGCAAGAGGCCGGTCACATACCCCAGGGGGGTACCTTCGCGGAGCACCGTAGCATACCCATGGGGGGTATGTAAGGGAGAGGGCGGCGCGACCTGTCGCCGCGTCAGCGGGGCCCCCGCCGGGCACAATGCGGCCATGACCGCAACCGAGGACAGCGACCTCCTCCGGCGCTGGAACAGCACCCTGCTCGCCGCCCGCGCCGGCCGCGAGGGTCCCGACCCCGCCCCGTACGGCCTCGACCTGCTCGCCCGCTGGGCCGAACCCCAGCGCCGCTACCACACCACCGCCCACCTGCGGGCGGTCCTCGACCGCGTCGACGAACTCACCGACCAGGGCGGCGAGGGCGGAGAGCTCGAACTCGTCCGGCTCGCCGCCTGGTTCCACGACGCCGTCTACCGCCCCGACCGCTCCGAGAACGAGGAACGCTCCGCCAACCTCGCCGAACGAGCCCTGAACGAAGCCGGGTTGACCCCGCACGAGGTCGCGGAGGTGGCCCGCCTGGTCCGCCTCACCACCACCCACGACCCGGCCGAGGGCGACCTCAACGGCGAGACCCTCTGCGACGCCGACCTCGCCGTCCTGGCCGGCGACCCCGATACCTACAGGGGGTATGCGGCGGCGGTCCGGGAGGAGTACGGCTTCGTCCCCGACGACACCTTCCGCGAGGGCCGCGCCGCCGTCCTGCGCCACCTCCTCGACCTCCCCCGCCTCTTCCGCACCCCCTACGGCGCCGCCGCCTGGGAGGAAAGGGCACGGGCCAACATGGAGAAGGAACTCGCGGAACTCGCCACCCCGCTCCGGACCGACGCCGAAACGTGATCAAGGAACTCCGGGGCCGCCGGCCGGATCATCCGGCCCCGCCACGACACCACCGACACCACCCCGCCCCCGACCCGCCACCGCGCCCGCCGTCCTCACCGGCGCCGCACGAGGACGACCACCCGTCCGAGGTGGGCCGTCTCCCGGACGGCCAGACGGCGACGGGAAGAATCCCGGCGCGGACGAAGGACCGGACCTTGAGCACTGGCGCGCCCCGTGTCGGGGCGGTCGTCCTGACGATGAACGACCGTCCCGACGAGTTCCCCCGGGCCATGGACTCCCTCCTCGCGCAGAAGGGTGTCGAGCTGGACGTGGTGGTGGTCGGCAACGGCTGCGTTCCCGCCCAGGTCCCACCCGGGGTGAAGACGATCGCCCTGGAGGAGAACGTCGGCATCCCCGAGGGCCGCAACATCGGCGCGCAGGCGGTCGACGGCGAACTGCTGTTCTTCTTCGACAACGACGCTGTCCTGCCCGGCACCGACGCCCTCGCCCGCCTCGCCGCCGCCCTTCACGACGAGCCGGCCCTCGCCTACGCCCAGCCCCGGATCGCCGACCCCGACACCGGGACCACCGTGCGCCGCTGGGTCCCCCGCCTGCGCGCCAAAGACCCGACCCGGCCCGGCATCGTCACGGTCATGGCCGAAAGCGTCGTCATGATCCGCCGCAGCGCCTTCGACACCGCCGGAGGCTGGCCCGGCGACTTCTTCCTGTTCCACGAGGGCATCGACCTCGCCTGGCGGCTCTGGAACCACGGCGGCACCGGCCGCTACCTGCCCGACATCCTCGTCCACCACCCCGCGACCAGCCCCGCCCGCCACGACCGCTTCTACCGCCTCAACGCCCGCAACCGCGTCTGGCTCGCCCGCCGCAACCTCCCCGCGCCCCTGATCCCGCTCAACCTCGCCGCCTTCGCCCTGCTCAGCCTCTGCCGCTTCCGTGAGAAGGCCGCACTCCGCGCCACCCTCGCGGGCTTCCGCGAAGGGCTGCGCGGCGGCCACGGCCACCGGACGCCCATGAGCTGGCACACCGTCGCCCGCCTCACCCGCGCCGGACGCCCCCCGATCCTCTGAACCGCCCGGATCCTCCTCGCCCTGATCGGCAGGCCGGCAGGGCGCTCCGCTCCGGGCGAGGTGTCCGTGCGCGGGCGTGCGGGGATGCCGCTTCGGACTCTCCCGCGGCCTGGGCAGGGCCTTCTTCTCGGCTGCGAGCCGCTTGCGCTTCTTCCGGACCCAACGCACCAGGCAGGCGAAGAATCCGGCCACCCCCGCCCGCGCGTCTCGCATGCCGAGAAAAAACCGGCTCGCCGGAATGACAGGAACCAATCCCCCGTTCACCCATGTCATGCCGTCTCCCTCCGCCGAGCCCGCCCCCCGGCCCTCCCCGACGACCGCCGCCACCCCCGACCCGGCCCCCGCCACCGCCTCCGGCGCGGCCCCCGCCCGTCCCCGGATGCCCCTCGCCGTCTACATCCTCGGACTCTCCGTGTTCGCGCTCGGCACGAGCGAGTTCATGCTCTCCGGTCTCGTGCAGCACATCGCCGCGGACATGGACGTCTCCATCCCGCAGGCCGGCCTGCTCATATCCGCCTTCGCCATCGGCATGGTCGTCGGCGCGCCCCTGCTCGCCGTCGCCACCCTCCGGCTCCCCCGCAGGACCGCCCTCGTCGCCCTCATCACCGTCTTCGGCCTCGGCCAGGTCGCGGGCGCGCTCGCCCCCGACTACCCGGTCCTCTTCGCCTCCCGCGTGGTCAGCGCCCTCGCCTGCGCCGGCTTCTGGGCCGTCGGCGCCTCCGTCGCCATCGCGATGGTCCCCTTCGACGCCCGCGCCCGCGCCATGGCCGTCATGATCGGCGGCCTCTCCATCGCCAACGTCCTCGGCGTCCCCGCCGGCGCCTTCCTCGGCGAGCACCTCGGCTGGCGCGCCGCCTTCTGGGCCGTCGGCATCGCCTCCGCGATCGCCCTCGTCGGCGTCCTCACCCGCATCCCGCGCATCCCGCTGCCCGAGACCAGGCCCCGGCTGCGCCGCGAGCTGACCATCTACCGCGACCGGCAGGTCCTCCTCGCCGTCGTCATCACCGCCCTCGCGGCGGGCGGCGTCTTCTGCGCCTTCTCCTACCTGGCCCCGCTCCTCACCGACGTCTCCGGCCTCGGCCAGGGCTGGGTCTCCCCCGTCCTCGCCCTCTTCGGCATCGGCGCCCTGATCGGCACCATGATCGGCGGCCGGGTCGCCGACGCCCACCTCTTCGGCGTCATGCTCACCGGCATCACCGCCTCCACCGTCTTCCTCGCCACCCTGGCCCTCTTCGCCACCAGCCCGGCCGTGACGGTCGTCCTCTCCTTCCTCCTCGGCGTCTCCGCCTTCTTCACGGCCCCCGCCCTCAACGCCCGCATGTTCAACGTCGCCGGCGCCGCCCCCACCCTGGCCGCGGCCACCACCACGGCCGCCTTCAACCTCGGCAACACCGCCGGCCCCTGGCTCGGCGGCACCGTCATCGACGCGGACCTCGGCTACACCTCCCCGGCCTGGGCGGGCGCCGCCATGACCCTCCTGGGCCTGGGCGCGGTGGTCCTCGCCCTCCGGCTGGGCCGGTCCCGCTCGCGGGTGGTCACGGGCGCCCCGGCGACCGAACCGGAGCCCGCCCCCGCCGCGCCCTAGCGGGAACGGCCGGGGTTCAGCGGCGGTCCTTCGGGAAGGTGATGACGCCCCCGACCCGGGAGATCGCCACCAGGACCTCCGGGTCGAGGCCGCAGTCGTGGGAGAAGCGGGTCCCGCGCAGCCGTCCGCCCACGGTGGTACGGGAGAGGACCTCGCCGGTCCGGAAGTCGCACAGCCACAGCTCCCCGAGCCGGGTGAGGACCAGCAGCCGGTCACCCGTCTCGGGCGCCCGCAGCGCCTTCGTCCCGCCGGGGACCGGCATCCGCCAGGCGAGCTCCCGCTCCCCGTCCCCGAGCCGCCAGCCGTACAGGACGCCGTCCATGGCGAGCGCCGCCATGCCGGAGGAGGCGCGGAAGGCGAAGCCCTCGACCTCTTCGCCGTACTCCACCGGGAAGTCCAGTCCCGCGGCGTCCATCAGGGCCACGGGCCCCTGGGCGTCGACCGCCGCCACGAACCGGCTGTCCAGGGTCAGCAGGGCGTTGCCGTAGGACGAGTGCATCCCGACGTTCCGGCCGTGCTGCGGGCAGCCGACCGAGTGGACGACGTCCCAAGACCCCCCTCCTTCGTCGGAGGCATGGAGCAGGTCGAGCCCCTCCGTGCCCTCCACCAGCGCGAGAATCCCGTTTCTCCCCGTCATGTAGATCATGAACCTCCCCTCCATCCTGGGGAATGCGACGGTTCCCAGCACCTGGCCCGCGTCCTCGTCGTACAGCGTGAACATCTGCTCGTCGAAGGAGACCTCCGCCAGCGCCATGCGGTCCCCCCATCTGACGGGCATGGCGCTGACACCCGACGTGATGCCGGCACGGACGACGGCCCCCGTGCGGGCGTCGACGAGCGAACTGTCCGACTCGTCTCCGTACCACCAGACGGTCTCCGACCAGTCGTCGATCCGCACGAGCCTGGGGTCGCCCTCGAAGGGCAGCCGGACGGGTTCCCGGTCGAGCCGTCCGTCGGGCCAGCACAGGACGTGCGTGCCGTCGCCCACCGCGACCGCGCCGCTGGAGTGGCAGAGCGCCGGCTGCCAGCGCCACCCGTCGTCCAGGAGGTCCTTGTCCCACCGGGCCCCGGTGAGGTCGGCCCCCGAGAGGTCGATCCCCTGGAGCCGGGCTCCCTTCAGGTCGGCTCCCCGCAGGTCCGCGCCCGAGAGCGACACCCGCGGGCTCCCCTCCGGCGGGTCGAAGCCCTCCAGCTCGGTGTTCCGCAGGTCGGCCCCCTCCAGGCTGTCGCCGGACAGGGCGAGCAGGTTGAGGCAGTTGCCGGCCAGGGTTCCCGGCATGGGGTCGGTGCTGGACTCGCCGACCGTCTCCAGCAGCCGCTCGCGCCGGTCCGGGTGCCCGGCGGTCATCGCGCGCAGGAACGCGTACACCGCCTCGTTCAGCCCCTCCCGGCCGAACGAGAACATGACCTTGTGCACCGGCTCCGCCCCGAACCGGCGGATCGGCGGCAGCTTCCCGTCCGCCGGGCGGGCCTCGAAGTACTCCGACCAGGTCGGCGTCTTTGTCCCCTCCCCCGCGCCGGGAATCATGCCGAGGAAGTCCCCGCCGAGGATGCCCAGTTCGGCGGCGTACTTGAACGCGGCGAAGAACTCCAGGAGCGACTTGTGGGAGGGCCCGTAGTCCCCCTCCCCGTCGCGCACCAGCATGCCCTGGTTGCGCATGTCCTGTTCCCAGAAGTCGAGGTCCTTCGCGCTCTTCACGGCGGAGCCGAAGCAGGACCTCAGCTTGTCGGGGAAGTCGCGGTAGTTGAGGGCCAGGACGCCGGTCCTCAGCATCTCGTCCGACACCTCGCACAGGAAGAGGACCTTGTCCGCGCGCGAGGTGAAGGTCCGCTCCGCCTTCACGTCCCGGTCCATCTTCCGCTGCACGGCGTAGAGGTAGACGCGGGCCAGGTCGACCTCCGCGCCCTGCTCGATCTCCGGCAGGGCGTCGATGACCAGCTCGAACATGACGGCGCGGCCCAGCAGTTCCCGCACGTCGTCGTTGTCCATGACGAGCCTGATCTTGTCCTCGGGCAGGTCGTGCCGCAGGACGGTCTCGATCTGCTCGTCGTCGAAGCGGTCCAGTTCGACGATGTCGAAGGCCGGGGCGCCCTCCGGCGGCACGGAGGCCGTCGCGCCCACCTTGGCGTCGAACAGCTCGCGCGCCTCCTGCGCCGAGCGGAAGTGCTCCTTGCGGCTGCTGAGCAGGACCTTCGCGCCGGGTTCGACCACGCCGGCCAGTTCCCAGAAGTTCGCGACGACGGTGTGCTGGTCGGCGCGGGCGGCCATCTCGTCGAAGCCGTCGAAGATGAGGAGCAGCCGGCCCATCCGGTTGAGCACCCGGAAGACGTCGTAGCTGCGCAGGTCGATCTTGTGCTTGTTGAAGAAGAACTCCGAGACGAGCCCCTGCACGGTGGTCTGCTTGGCGTAGTCGCGGAGCGGGATCAGCAGCGGGACGCGGGGGCGCGGCACGCCCCGGCGCTTGGCGTCGCGCCAGCCCCGGGCCATCTCGCCGGCCAGGTGCAGGGCGAACCACGTCTTGCCCATGCCGAACTCGCCGAGCACCGACAGGTGCCGCTTGGTGGGCTCCTGGAGCCAGGCCGCCACGTATCCGCCGAGGCCGCCGTCCTTCCAGTGGTAGGCGCTGGTGGCGATCGGGTGCTGGGTGGCGGGGTCGATCTCCTCCTTGCGGCAGGAGACGGGGACGTACCGCAGGTCGACGCCCCGGCGCCGTACCTCCTCCTCGATCCATTCGATGTACGGCTCGAAGTCCGCTTCCAGGTCGATGAGTTCGTCGAAGGAGTAGCAGAACAGCACGTCGTCGGAGTCCTCGGCCAGGCGGCGGGCGGCCTGGCTGACCCGGAGCCGGGCCAGGCCCCAGCCCTCGGCGGCGGCCTCGGCGGCGACCAGGCCGTCGAGGAGCCGCAGGTGGTGCGGCAGCAGTTCGCCCTCGACGCAGAGCATCACCGTCCGGTCGAAGCGGCCGGGGCGGCGCTGCGGGATGTCGACGAGCAGGGCGACGGTCTCCCCGTCCGGCTCCCAGACCCGCCGGACCTCGTAGCCGACGGCGGTGAACCACTCGCGCACGTCCTGGGCGAGCCGCTGCGCCGGGGAGAGGTCGGACCGGCCGGGTTCGGTGCGGGCGCGGTGGCTCTCCTCGTCGACCCGGGTCCTGGCCATCTGTTCGAGGAAGAGGCCGCCGAGCGCGTCCACCTTCTGTTCGAGGCGGACCTCGTGCGGGGCGCGGCTGCGGTCGACGAGCGACTGGAAGGCGGTGGTGAAGGCGGCGACGTGCTCCTCGAAGCCGTGCTCCAGGTGCCCGAACTCCCGCGTCTCGCGGTTGCGGACGACGGCCTCGTCCGCCTCGCGGCGCAGCCGGTCCCAGTCCCCGTCCCCGAAGGAGCGCCGGAACGCCTCCGTGACGTACTCGTCGCGGAAGAAGGCGAGGACGGAGGCCGCGCGGCCGTGGCAGTACTCGATGAGGGTGTACGCGTACAGGCTGTGGAAGTCCTGGGGCGGGACCTTGGGGTCGAGGTGGAGCTTCTTGAGCGCCCGGATGACCTTCTCCTGGCGCAGTGCCGCGTCGGAGGCCGGTTTGGCCGCCGCCTTCCCGACGATCCCCGCCGCCGCCACGACGATCTCGAACCCCATCGGTCCCCCCGCTCCCCGGCCCCGCCACTGCCGGGAACCCTAGCGGCGCGGGCCGCGCGGGGGCGGCCGAACGCCCGGTTCCTCACCCCCCGTGCGCCCGCCCCTTCGGTCGCCGCAGGCCCGCTTCCGTGAGGCGGCGGAGGAGTTCCTTGGAGCCGACGGGGACGGCGCCGGCCGTGAGGGCCTTGTCGTACCAGTCGGAGGGGAGGTCGTAGTGGTCGCGGTCGAAGCCGCGGGCGGGGGCGCCGAGGGCGGCGGCGAAGGCGTGGAGTTCTTCGAAGGACGTGTCGCTGACCAGGTGGGACCACATGCGGCCGTGGCCGGGCCAGGTCGGCGGGTCGATGTAGAGGGTCACGCCGGGGTGCCTCTCAGCTCAGGCCGCCGACGGGGGCGACGACGACGCCCTGTTTGCCGCAGACCCAGTGCGGGTCGGGGCCGAGTTCGGGTTCGACGTCGAGGGCGTGGGGGTCGCCCGCGGCGCAGACGGGGCAGAGGGGCCAGCGGCCGTACTGCTCCAGGAGGGCGTCCTGGACGTCCTGGGCGACGAGTCCGGCGACGTACGCGACGCCCTCGGGCCACTGCTCGACCCACCAGCGGCGGTGGGTGACGGCGTCCTCCACCATCGACACGACCTGGGCGGCGGCCACGTCACGGGCGGCGAGGTCGGCCAACACCAGGGCGCGGGCGGCGTGGAGCGCCTGCTCCAGGGGGTCGATGTCGTCCATGGCCCCATTGTCCCCCGTCACCGGCCGAGGACCGGAGGGAGGCGGCCGGGGGAAGCCGGAGGGTCCGAGGTCCCGTCCCGTTCCGGGCCGTCCTGACCCTTGTCCGGCCCACTTTCTGAAAGTATCTTTCAGATGTGACCAATGACGTGAAGGAAACTTTCAGCGGTGAGGCGCCCCCGGCTCCGGCCGCCCTCGCCGCCAAGGTACGGACCCTCTCCCCGTCCATGACCCGTTCCATGCAGCGGGTCGCCGAGGCCGTGGCCGGGGACCCCGCGGGCTGTGCCGCCCTCACGGTCACCGGCCTCGCCGAGCTGACCGGCACCAGCGAGGCCACCGTCGTCCGCACCGCCCGCCTGCTCGGCTACCCCGGCTACCGCGACCTGCGGCTCGCGCTCGCCGGGCTGGCCGCCCAGCAGCAGTCGGGCCGGGCGCCCGCCGTCACCGCCGACATCGCCGTGGACGACCCGGTCGCCGACGTCGTCGCCAAGCTCGCCCACGACGAGCGGCAGACCCTCGCCGACACGGCCGCCGCCCTGGACACGGTGCAGCTCGGCGCCGTCGCCGCCGCCTGCGCGACCGCCCGCCGCATCGACGTGTACGGGGTCGGCGCCTCCGGTCTCGTCGCCCAGGACCTCGTGCAGAAGCTGCTCCGCATCGGGATCGTCGCCCACGCGCACAGCGACCCGCACCTCGCCGTCACCAACGCCGTGCAGCTCCGCTCCGGTGACGTCGCCCTCGCGATCACCCACTCCGGTTCGACCGGCGACGTCATAGAACCGCTCCGGGTCGCCTTCGAGCACGGTGCCACCACCGTCGCGATCACCGGCCGCCCGGACGGCCCCGTCAGCCAGTACGCCGACCACGTGCTGACCACCTCCACGGCCCGCGAGAGCGAGCTGCGGCCGGCCGCCATGTCGTCCCGTACCAGCCAACTCCTCGTCGTGGACTGCCTGTTCACGTGTGTCACACAGCGCACGTACGAGACGGCGGCCCCGGCACTCGCCGCCTCCTACGAGGCCCTCGCCCACCGCCACTCCCCCCGCACCACCCGCTGACCCGGGCCCCTTCCGCCCCCGACCCCGGCCCGACCCCCGGCCCTGGACCCGACTCCGCCCCGCCCCCGACCCCGCACCGCCCGGACCGCCCGCACCGCACCGCCCGCACCGCACCGCCCGGACCCAGGAAAGAAAGCAGCCGCCCCGTGTCCACCAGCACGTACTCCGCACTCCGCGCCCAGCTCGCCACCCTCACCACCGAGGCGTTCCGCCCCGAACTGGCCGAGATCGACCGGCTCTCCACCCTGGAGCTCGCCGGCCTGATGAACGACGAGGACCGGACCGTCCCCGCCGCCGTGGCCCGGGCGCTCCCCGCCATCGCCGCCGCCATCGACGCCACCGCCGAGCGGATGGCCCGGGGCGGCCGGCTGCTCTACCTCGGCGCGGGCACCGCCGGGCGGCTCGGGGTCCTCGACGCGAGCGAGTGCCCGCCCACCTTCAACACCGACCCCGCGCAGGTCGTCGGCCTGATCGCGGGCGGCCCCGGGGCCATGGTGAAGGCCGTGGAGGGCGCCGAGGACTCCAAGGAGCTGGCCGCCGCCGACCTCGACGCGCTGGGCCTGACCGCCGACGACACCGTGGTCGGCATCTCCGCCTCCGGCCGCACCCCGTACGCCATCGGCGCCGTCGAGCACGCGCGGGCCGCCGGGGCGCTCACCATCGGCCTCTCCTGCAACGCCGACAGCGCGCTGGCCGCCGCCGCCGAGCACGGCATCGAGGTCGTGCCCGGCCCCGAGCTGCTCACCGGCTCCACCCGCCTCAAGGCCGGTACGGCGCAGAAGCTCGTCCTCAACATGATCTCGACGATCACCATGATCCGGCTCGGCAAGACCTACGGGAACCTGATGGTCGACGTCCGCGCCTCCAACGAGAAGCTCCAGGCCCGGTCCCGGCGGATCGTCGCCCTGGCGACCGGCGCGCACGACGAGCAGATCGAGGCCGCCCTCGCCGCCACCGGCGGGGAGGTGAAGAACGCCATCCTGATCATCCTGGCCGACGTCGACGCCGCCACCGCCGCCGAGCGCCTGACCGCCACCCACGGCCACCTGCGCGCGGCCCTGCACGCGACCGCCTGAACCCTCCCGGCGGGAAGAGCCCCCCGCCGCCGGACACCCACGTACCGAGCGCCCCCCACGGAACACCCCGTACCGAACACCCCCCGCACCGAAGGCACCACCGCACCATGAGCACAGACGACAAGAACCGCGCCACCGCCGCCGCGATCCTCCCCCTCGTCGGCGGCGCCGGGAACATCACCTCCGTCGCCCACTGCATGACCCGGCTCCGGCTGGGTCTGCGCGACCGCTCGCTCGTCCGGGAGGAGGCGCTGAAGGCCCTGCCGGCCGTGCTGGGCACGGTGGAGGACGACACGTACCAGATCGTCCTGGGGCCGGGCACGGTCGCCCGCGTCACCCCCGCGTTCGAGGCCCTGGTGGCCGAGGGCGCCCCCGCCGGAGAGACCGGCGCCGCCGCGCCCGGGGCCGGGCACACCGCCGAGGAGCTGGCCGACCGGGGCGCCGCCCTCAAGGCCGCCCGGAAGGCGAAGAACTCCACCCCCTTCAAGCTCTTCCTGCGGAAGATCGCGAACATCTTCGTGCCGCTGATCCCCGCCCTCATCGGCTGCGGCATCATCGCCGGTCTCAACGGCCTGCTGGTCAACCTCGGTCGGCTGCCCGGCGTCACCCCGGCGCTCGCCGCCGTCGCGAGCGGCTTCATGGCCCTCATCGCGGTCTTCGTCGGCTACAACACGGCCAAGGAGTTCGGCGGCACGCCCGTCCTCGGCGGCGCGGTCGCGGCGATCATCGTCTACCCGGGCGTCGCCAAGATCGAGGTCTTCGGGCAGCAGCTCTCGCCCGGCCAGGGCGGCGTCCTCGGCGCGCTCGGCGCGGCGGTCCTCGCCGTGTACGTGGAGAAGTGGTGCCGCAGGTGGGTGCCGGAGTCGCTGGACGTCCTGGTCACCCCCACCCTCACGGTGCTCGTCTCCGGCCTGGTCACGGTCTTCGGCCTGATGTACGTGGCGGGCGAGGTCTCGCAGGCCATCGGCGACTTCGCGAACTGGCTCCTGGCGCACGCGGGCGCGGGCGCGGGCTTCCTCCTCGGCGGCCTGTTCCTGCCGCTGGTGATGCTGGGCCTGCACCAGGCGCTCATCCCCATCCACACCACCCTCATCGAGCAGCAGGGCTACACCGTCCTCCTGCCCATCCTGGCGATGGCGGGCGCGGGCCAGGTCGGCGCGGCGATGGCGGTCTACCTGAAGCTGCCCCGCAACGGTTCGATCCGCCGCACGATCAGGTCCGCGCTCCCGGCCGGTTTCCTCGGCGTCGGCGAGCCGCTGATCTACGGCGTCTCGCTGCCGCTGGGCCGCCCCTTCGTCACGGCCTGCGTGGGCGGCGCGTTCGGCGGCGGCTTCGTCGGCCTGTTCAGCATGCTGGGCGACAAGGTCGGCTCCACCGCGATCGGCCCGTCCGGCTGGGCGCTCTTCCCGCTCCTCGACGGCGACAAGGGCCTCGGCACGACGATCGCGATCTACGCGGGCGGGCTGCTCGTCGGCTACGCCGCCGGTTTCACCGCGACCTACTTCTGGGGCTTCAGCCGCGAGATGATCGAGGAGTTCGACATCGACCCCGAAGCGGCACCGCACACCACCCCGGCCACCACCCCCACCGAGCCCACCCCCGAACCGGCCAAGGTCTGACCCCACCCGAAAGGCGGCGGCACCCCTGAAAGGCCCCGCCGCCTTCCCACACCCGCGCACCCCCGCACCCGTCCCCCGCCCCCGTCCCCCGCGCCCGCCCGCACCGGATCGGAGTCCCGATGTCCCGCACCGCGCACCACCTCACCCGCGCCGCCTGGGACACAGAGGCCACCGACGGGACCCCGCCCGGCTCCCCCTGGCACGCCTTGACCCTGTACGACCTCCGGTACGCCTCCCGCACCGAGGGCCCGGTGGGCGCTCCCGCCGCCACCGACCGTGTCCGCCCCACCCACCGCGTCCACCGCGTCCGCCGCCACGTCGCCGTCCACTGGCTCCCGCGCCACCAGCACGACCCCGCCGTGGGCCGCTGGGCGGCCCGGCTGGAGCGCCGCGCCCGCCAGGACCTCCGGGCCCGGCTCGGCGCGGTCCGCCGCCTGGCCCGCACCCCGGGCGGCCCGCTCGACCTCGACGCGGCGGACACCGTGGACGTCCCGCCGGCCCGGCACCGCCACGGCGCCCGCTGGCTGGCCTGACCGGACCGCCGCGCGGGCACGGGCCCGGCCCGGCCTCCCGGCGGGGTGCCGCTACTTCCCCAGCGCGGCCAGCAGTTCGGCTTCCTTGGCGGGGGTGAGGCCGGCGCGGCGGTCGCGGTCGAGGCCCCGTTCGCGTTCCCAGGCCAGGGTGTCGGCGATCATCGTCTCGCGGGGGCGGTGGCGGAGTCCGGCGGCGAGGGCGGCGGCGCCGGAGCGGGCCTGGAAGCCGCTCCAGTCGGCGGCGACGATCCACAGGGGCAGCGATTCGGGGCCCATGAACTCCGTGACGCCCTGGGCGAGCAGCCAGCTCTGGTCGGCCGGGACGACCTCGCCGGTGTGTCCGGCGGCGGCGCGGGACAGGGTGATCCAGTCGCCGAGGGTGACGTTCGGCCCGACGGCGTCGTACGCGCCGGTCAGCCCCTTCTCGGCGGAGTCGAGGATCCAGTCGACGAGGTCGCGGACGTCCACGACGCGGGAGGGCAGGTCGGGCTCGTCGGGGACGAGGAGCGGGCCCTCGGGGTCGCGGGCGGCGCGGGCCGTCCAGTAGCCGGTGCGGTCGCTGATGTCGCCGGGCCCGCCGATGAGCCCGGCCCGGGCGATCAGGAGCCGGTCGCCGACGGCCGCGCCGGAGGCCAGCTCGCAGGCGACCTTCGCCTCCCCGTACAGCTCCCGGTCGACCTCGTCGAGTGCGGTCGGCTCCAGCAGGGCGGCGGACTCGTCGGCGCCGATCTCGGCGTGCGAGGCGTAGACGTTCCCGGACGAGACGTACGTCCAGTGCCGGGCCCGGGGGCCGACGGCGGCGAGCGCCTCCCGGACGAAGCCGGGCTGCCAGGACACCTCGACCACGGCGTCCCAGTCCCGCTCCCGCACCGCGTCGTACGCCCCCGGCTCCCGCCGGTCCGCGACCACCAGCTCGGCCCCCTCGGCCACCCCTCCGCTCTCCCCGCGCGCGAGACACGTCACCGCGTGCCCCCGCGCCAGCCCCCGCCGCGACACTTCGCGGCCCACCCATGCCGTCCCGCCCAGCACCAGAATGTCCATGCGGCCCAGTGGACCACCCGAACTCCCGTACCAGGCAGTCCGTTCGCCCCCGGCGGAGGATGTCAGCCGTCCGCGAAAATCTCCTCGGCGGTGGCGGCGGTGACGGCGCGGGCGAGCCAGCCGCGCAGCACGTCCGGGTCGTCGCAGGCGGTGACCCGGTCGCGCACCTCGTCGGAGACGTCGAGTCCGCGCTGCTCCAGGACGAGCAGTATGGCGTCGATACCGCCCTGCGCCAGCCCCTCGGTACGGCCTTCCGCCCGAAGCTCCTCGGAAAGGTACGACTTGTAGAAGGAGAGGTCCGTGGCCACCAGGTTCCTCCAGATCTTCTGGGCCGGGCGCTTGCTGAGCCCCTGCGCGGTGAACTCGATGAGGGGGTCCGCGACCTCCTCGGGCAGGTCCCGGAGTGCCGTGGACAGTGCTTTCAGTATGTCACCGATGTCCGGATCACCCGCGTGGGTGATGGCCGACAGGGTGGCGAGGGCCAGGTCTCCCCGGGCCCGGACCGGGTCGGCGATGACCGGCATGTTGTGGGGGCCCACGACGGTGGGGCGGACGATGAGGGTCGGCATGCCGGGCGGCCCGCAGGCCACCTCCCGTGCGGCCCACGCGGCGGTGGCCCGGTTCTGGCAGACGACGAGCAGTGCGGTCGGCAGTTGGTACTTCGTCCACAGGTACGCGGCGTAGTACGCCCAGCTGGCGTGCTTGGCCGGGTCCTTCTTGCCCTGCGACTCGATGGCCAGGAGCAGGGATCCCTCCGTCGCGCTGTCGAACTTCAGGAGGGTGTCCACCCGGCGTTCGACGGGTTTCGTCTCGGTGAGGTCGGTGGGCAGGAGAACGGCCTCGACGGGGGTGGGGAGGCGGATCCCCAGCAGCCTCGACAGTCGGCTGAACAGCATCGGATCGTGCTGGAAGATCCGGTGCAGCGCCTCGTGGGGCGGGTTGACCATGGGTTCCTCGGGCGTTGGTGGAGGGGGGAACGGGCAGCCGGGGAGGGAGAGTTGTCCACAGGGCTTTCCACAGGGTTATCCACAGGCGGTGGATTTCGGGGATCTGCCGTTCAGGGTGTGCAGGCCGGGCACGGGCCCGCTTGTGGGGCGCGGTGGGCGCGGTCGCATTTGTCGCAGTTCTGGAGGGGGTGGAGGGGTGGGGTCGGGGGCTGGAAGGAGGGGAGGGGTGGGAGGTCGTGGGTGAGGCGGTGGGCGATCAGGGCGGCCGGGCGGTAAAGGGGGTCGGGCGGCAGGTCGTGGGCGAGGGCCCGGGTGACGTCTTCGGGGGTGAGGTCACGTTCGAGCCAGGCGGCAACCCCTGAGGTCAGGTGTTCGGCATCGGTCTCGGAGACCAGCAGCCTCGGGTCCTCCCGGCGCAGCCCCGCCACCACCGTCCAGGCCGTCTCCAGGAGCGCCCGCGCGGGGAACAGCGGCTGCGGTACGGGAGGCAGCGCCCGGGGCCGGGCGGGTGCGGGGCGCGGGCGGCGGGGCGGCGGGACGGTCGCCGCCGGGGGCTGCGCGGGCGCCGGGGGCCGCGTGGACGGCTGCACCGGGGGGCGTACGGGCGGCTGGACCGGGGGCCGTACGGGCGGCTGGGCCGGGGGGCGCATAGGCGGCTGGGCCGGCCGCGCGGACGGCCGGGACGAGGGTCGTACGGGCGGACGGGCCGGGGGCTCGTCGCCGGTGGGCGGACAGGCCGGGAGGTCGCCGCCGGTGGGCGGACGGGACGGAGGTTCGGCGCCGGTGGGTGGGGGGTCGTCGCCGGTGGGTGGACAGGGCGGGGGCTCGGCGCCGGTGGGCGGACGGGACGGAGGTTCGGCGCCGGTGGGTGGGAGGTCGGCGCTGGTGGGTGGGGTGGGCTGGAGGAGGGCGAGGATTTCGGTTGTCACCGGGGAGGCGGGGGTTCGGCGGAGGGGTGGGAGTTCCCGGTCGGCGGGGTTTCGGTAGCGGGCCGGGTAGTTGTGGGAGATCGTCACCGTCGCGAACTGGCCCTCGTCGTCCTGGACCACGATCCGGCTCAGGTAGCCGTGTTCCTCCAGTTCCCGCAGCCCCTTGGCGATCGTCGCCTTGCTGGTGCCCGACTCGCGGAAGCGCTCGTAGAGGCTCTGGACGCTGATCTCGCCGCCCTCGGGCACGTTCTGGATGTGCACGGAGAGCCCGATCGCGTTGGGCGACAGCTTCACGTTGCGGCCGAGGTGGTTGCCGACCATCAGGAAGTCCCTGGCGTGCCGGACGTTGTCGTGGATCACGCCGCCGAAACGCATCCCCCGGCAGTGCACCCGGATGCTGCGCCGACGCGGTCGGGTACGGCGCTTCTTCTCCGAGTCCGGGGACGCGGAGGGAGGGCAGGCAGTAATGTTCTGGGTATCCATCAGGAAGGTTTCTGGCTTCCTCGATTGGTCAGGCCCTCGCCGGGAGTGCAAGTCCCGCCGGGGGCCGACTCATGTGTGTCTGGAGTTCGGTCAGGCCGAGCGTAGATCAGACAACCCACCCAAAAGACCGCTCAGTTGGCATATTCACCCTCGCGGGTGACCAGCGCCTTCGCGGGGAGGCGGGTGGGGTCGGGTTGGTTCTTCCTTCTGCTGTCGTCGCCCCTTGGTAGGGAGCGGCCAGGCCACCGAAGGCCGGGATCCCGGCCTTCGGTGAACCGGATTCCCCAGAAGTTATCCACAGCCCAGCCGTACTCCGGTGGACAACTCACCCCACCCCTCCACAGCACAGGCGGCGGCGTCCGGCAACCCGTTTCCCATATTCGCTGTGGACACGTTCCGTTGCGCTCACAGTCGTCCCGTGGCGCACGACTCGGGCACGCCGCCGGCCGCACCCGGACACGACTCCGCATCCGATGCGGACGGTCACTGTCCGGAGTCTGTCCAGCGCTGTCCGGCCTGTCCGAGTCGTTCGCCCGGGTAGATCTGAGGCGTCGTGAGGACGCGAGGGAAAGGTGCGAGATGGTGGTGGACGACGGTGCGCAGAACCTTACGGACGAGGCGGACGAGCCCGGTTGGGACGTGGACCCCAATGACGAGTGGGGTGTCGCCGTCATCGCCACCGTGGGACGGCAGTTGAAGCTCCGGCGCGAGGCGGTCGGCATGCGCGCCGCCGTCTTCGGCGAAGCCGTCGGCTACGGCGAGGCGCTCATCTACAAGATCGAGGGCGGGAAGCGGATCCCCCGCCCCGAGTTCCTGGACAAGGCCGACCAGGTCCTGGACGCGCGCGGCCTGATCGCCGCGATGAAGGAGGACGTCAAGAAGGTCCGGTACCCGAAGAAGGTGCGGGACATGGCGAAGCTGGAGGGCAAGGCGGTCGAGATCGGGGTCTACGAGTCCAACAGCATCCACGGCCTGCTCCAGACGCCGGAGCACGCCCGCATCCTGATCGGGGCCGCGCAGCCGCCGTACTCGCCGGACAACGTGGAGCGCATGGTGGCCGCTCGTCTGGCCCGCCAGTCGGTCTTCGAAAGGGACCCGGCCCCGTCGATTCACTTCGTCATGGAAGAGGCCCCGCTGCATCGTCGGGTTGGGGGCACAATGGCGTGGCGACAGCAGCTCGAACGTCTGCTGGAGGTGGGCCGCATGCGGCACGTCACGCTTCAGATCATGCCGACGAACACGGACGCCCACCCGGGGCTGGACGGCAGGATCGAGCTGTTGAAGTTCCCGGACGGTACGGCGGTGGGGCGCTCGGACGGCGAGTTCAACGGAAGCACGGTCTTCGAACCGAGGAAGATCCGCATCCTTGAGCTGCAATATGGCACCATCCGAGCGCAGGCGCTTCCGCCTCGGGAGTCGCTTGCTCTCATCGAACAACTGCTGGGAGAAACATGATCCGCAACACCCCGGCCGGGGACGCCTCCGAACTGTCCTGGTTCAAAAGCAGCTACAGCAGCGGGACCAACGGCGAATCCTGCATCGAGATCGCCACCACCCCCGCCACCATCCACGTCCGCGACTCCAAGTGCCTCGGCGGCCCCCAGCTCGCCCTGGCACCCACCGCGTGGGCCAACTTCGTCTCGTACGCGGCCGTCTGAGGCCGTCCTGAACGATGGGGCGGACGGATCGCCGTCCGCCCCACCGGAACATCGACCGTTGGGAGAGCCATGATCCGCGACACCTCGCACGGACCCACCTCCGAACTCGTCTGGTTCAAGAGCAGCCACAGCAGTGGCAACGACGGCGAATCCTGCATCGAGGTCGCCCTCGACTGGCGCAAGAGCAGCTACAGCGGCGGCAACAACGGTGAATCCTGCGTCGAGTTCGCCGCCTGCCCCACCACCGTCCACGTCCGCGACTCCAAGTGCCTCGACGGACCCCAGCTCGCCCTGGCCCCCACCGCGTGGGCCGCGTTCGTCTCGTACGCCGCCGTCTGATTCCGCTTCACCGGAGCACCGACTGCCAAGGAGAGACATGATCCGCGACACCCCGCCCGGACCCACCTCCGAACTCGTCTGGTTCAAGAGCAGTTACAGCAGCGGCACCGACGGCGAATCCTGCATCGAAGTCGCCCTCGACTGGCGCAAGAGCAGCTACAGCAGCGGCAACAACGGTGAATCCTGCGTCGAGTTCGCCGCCTGCCCCACCACCGTCCACGTCCGCGACTCCAAGTGCCTCGACGGACCCCAGCTCGCCCTCGCCCCCACCGCGTGGGCCGCGTTCGTCTCGGCCCTGTCCTCGTCAACTTGACCCGGTCCTGAAGGGCCGGGTTTGGAGGTAGCGCCCGACTGGCTGCTGGGTTGGCTCCTCCGTCCAGACACCCCTTATGGGGTGGCAGGGACGCGTGACTCACGCCCCGCGGTCCACACGGTTACGCCCTTGCGGGCGAGGTTGCGGGACGCGTTGTCGTCCGCGTTGGACAGGAACCCGCAGGCCCGGCACGCGAACGTCGCTTGCGACTGGCGGTTGCGCCGGTCGATATGGCCGCACTCGGAGCACTGCCGGCTGGTGTACGCCGGATCGACGTACACCAGCGGCACCCCGGCCCGGCGTGCCTTGTACTCAAGGAACGCGCCGAGCTGCTGGAAGCTCCACGAGTGCAGGGAGGTCCGCTGGTCCTTGCGGAGCCGTACCCGGCCGCGGATGCCCGTGAGGTCTTCCAGGGCGATACCGGAGCCGGTGCGTTCAGCGGCGGTGACGATCGTCTTCGAGACGACGTGGTTGACGTTGGCGGTGTGCCGGGCTTCCTTGCGGGAGCGCTTCTTGAGCAGGCGCTTCGCGGACTTGGTGCCCTTGGCCTGCAACTTGCGCCGCAGGTCGAGCTGCCGCTTGCGGTGCCGGTTCAGGCCGCGCCCGGCGGCGCGGTAGCCGGTGGACGTGGTGGCGATGTTGATGATGCCGAGGTCAACGCCGACGAACCCGGCAGGGTCCTCGTTCAGCGGGGCCTCGGGCACCTCGCACACGGCGACCAGGTAGAACACGCCATCGCGCTCGATCAGGTCGGCTTCGCCCTTGCGGTACTCCCGCAATGTCCTGAGCGCGCCGGGAGAGCAGGCGAAGCGGACGTTCTTGATCCGACCTGCGGTGGTCCAGATACTCACGGTCTGCTGGTCGTATTGCCAGGACAGGCACCGGTCGTCATACGGCTGCGCCGCCTCGGGCCGGAACGTGACCGGCTTGGACTCCGCCTTGATCCGACGCTTCGAACCCGGCTTGCCCAGGTTCCCCGCCCGGATGTTCGCCTTCAACGCGGTGTAGGCGTCGCGGGTCTTCCTGATGACATGCTGCGCGGCCTGCGCCCCCAGCCCCCGCGCCTTCAACTCGGTGTAGGTGTGCTTGCGCAGCTCGTACTCACGCGGCACACCCTGTTCGAACGCCACCGCCGACACCCAGCAGGCGGCCTCGTTGACCGTGCGCAGAGTGGAGCGCAGCGCGGCGGCCTGATCGGCCTCCGGCATCAGCTTCACCTGAGTCACGAGCTTCACGGCCATGATCGTAGCGTTGACCTATGTCACCTCGATGAGAGCCGAACCCCGACATTCGCAGGGGTAGAACCGTCGTCCACACCCTCCACGCCCACTTGGTCTTCACGCCCAAGTACCGGCGTGGCCCCCTCACCGATGAGATCCTCACGCGCTGCGAGTTGGGCTTTTGTCCCGGGTTTCGCACCCCACCGTTACCAGCGACGCACGCCGAGATGGGGACAGGCTCTGAGTATTAGCCCGAATTTCTTCCCATTTTTCCTCCGGTGTAAGAAATTACTCATTCCGTGCGACTTCATGTCACACGACCCAGGTGTAGTTCTCGTCGGTAACGGCTTCGAGGGCGGCGTCGGTGACGGCGGCGCGGGGGTCGGCCAGGGCGGCGAGAGCGGGCCCGATGGGCGGGAAGATCGGCAGTTCGGCGGTCTTGCGGTAGTCGATCCACTCGATGACGCCGGTCTCGTGGCTGCCGTCGGGCAGTTCGTCCAGCTCGACCTCGGCGAGGGTGGCGCGGAGTTCGGGGGTGATGTGGAGGCGGTAGATCAGGTGGAGCTTGCGCGGCGGCGGTGTGGGGCCGGGGCGGGTGACGCGCTGGTCGACGACCCACATCAGGTCGCCGCCCTCGGCCTGGTCGACATCGAGGTCGAGCTCCTCGGCGAGCTCGCGGGCGAGCGCTTGGTCGAGGTCTTCACCGTGTTCGACGTTGCCGCCGGGCGGGGTGTAGTGGGTGGAGCCGGCGCGGTCGCGGCGGATCAGGGCGACGTCGTCGCCGCAGAACACCAGGGCCCCGGTCCGGATCTTGATCCGGGAGAACGGGGCCGCGGCGGGGGTTTCGGGTGTGCTGGTCATGGCGGCCAGTATCGCGGCCGCCCCAGCGGCCCGGGCGGGCTCTGCCCCTCTTTCACCCGCCCGCCCGGCGCCGGTCGTTCAGGAAGCGGGCAGGCCCGGCAGCGCGAACGCGGCGCGGCCCTGCGCCATGCTGGTGTGCTCGATGAAGCCGTCCGGCAGGGTCAGCACGTGCCGGCGCAGGCGGCAGCCGGTGGTCCGCATGACCGGGGAGAGGTGGCAGGGATCGAGCTCCTCGACGAGCAGGCTCGGGGCGCTCGTGGTCTGGTTCTTCTTCCCGGCGAGGGCGATGGGCAGACGCCCGGTCGGGGTGAGGGGTAGCGGGGTGATCCGCCAGATCGGGCCCCGGACGGTGGACAGGCTCGCCTGGCCGAAGCCGCGTTCCTCGCGCGGGGTCATCGGCTCGCCGTTGGTGCCGGTCAGCCCGCGGAACAGGTGCTCGGCGCGGCCCTGGTTGACGATCTGGCCGGTGTCGATGGTGAAGGCGCGGGAGAAGAACAGGCGCGGCGGGTAGCCGGCCCGCTCCAGCGCCGCCGCGTACGCGGCGATCTGCGGGTGGACCTGCTCACGCAGGTGGGCGGCCGCCCGGGTGTCGACCGACTCCAGCTCTTCGGCCTGGGCGGCGAGCGCGTCGAGTACGGCGTCGACGTCCGTGCCGGTGGCGTTCTCGAACTCGTCGCGGCGCCCGAGCCCGCGGCCCCGCTTGTGGGCGAGGAGCGTGTTGAGGAAGGGGCGGGTGGCGTCGGTGTAGCCGGAGTTCGGGCGGACGGACGTGGCCGGGTAGAGGTGCAGGGCGGTGAAGGTGCCGTCCGGGTGGAAGTCGGGGTCGGCCGCCCAGTACGGGCCGTCGGCGTTGGAGAAGCGGTGCAGCCGCACCTGGCGGGCCTGGTGCGGGACGTCGAGGGTGTTGTCGAGCGCGGCCCGTACGGTCGCCGCCGTCGGCTCGGCGGTCTCGGAGCGGATGTGCAGGTACGGGGCCCCGGGGTGGGAGTAGACCGGCTGGGTGTGCTCGTCCAGGCGCTCGATCACCGTCTCCCGCAGCTCGCCGGCGCTGCGGTGGCGGGAGATGAGCAGGTGGGGGCCGGTCGCGAGGACGCGGTGGCCGTCGATGTGGGTGTCGGTCAGCTCGCCGATGCCGACGAGCGGGGCGAAGCGGAGCTCGCACGCGGCCGTGGCGGCGCCGTGCCCGAGCGCGTCGAGCAGCGGCCGGTACGTGCGCAGACCCGCGGCGAGATCGTCGACGTACGCCTGGCGGTCGGTGCCGGAGCGGCCGGTGAACCCGAGGGTGTAGGGGGTGATGGAGAACCGCACCCCGTCGAAGGAGCCGGTGTGCTCGGCCACCAGGCGCTCGTGCATCGCCGTCAGGTGGTCGGAGCGGGAGGAGTAGCCGACGGTGGAGACGCGCAGCTTCACGCCCAGGACGTCGCGGGCGAGCTCGGCGTAGCGGTCGAGGTGCGGGTAGGAGCCGATGTCGTTGTCCAGGTAGGGGAAGACCACGCGCGGGCGGTGGATCCGGCCGGAGGCGACGGCCAGGTCCCGCTCGGCGGCGACCTGGCCGAGGCTGGTGAACAGGCCGGTGAGGCCCTCGCGGGTGAGGCCCCAGGTGTCGCGGCCGGCGAACTGGGAGCACATGGCGCACCCGTTGAAGCAGCCGACCTGCGGCGCGATGTACTGGACGCGGGTGAACGCCTCGTCGGGCAGCGTCCGCAGCTGGTCGAGCAGTCCGGGCACCACGGTCGTGGTCGTGGCGGGTGTGGTGGTGGTCATGACGGTGTCACCTCGCGGGAGTCGGATCGGACGGGGGTGAGGTGGGCGGCGAGCGCGTCGAGGACGGCGTCGCCGAAGACGGACAGCTGGTGCGGAGCGGCGAAGGGGGTGCCGGGGCCGGCGGTGAGCGCTTCGGCGGTGCCGAGTTCGGCGCCGGGCAGGCACACCACGTGCTCGGCGGGCAGGTTCGCCAACAGCGCCTCGCCGAGGTCGGCGTTCGCACACGCCGGGTGGGCGCCGGGCCGCACCCAGACGAGGCGGCCGCCCTCCGCTCGGTAGACGCCGGGCCCGCCCAGCCCGCTCACCCGGACCGGCTCGGCCCCGCGGTGGCGGAGCTTGAGGTAGTACGGCCCGGGCCCGCCCCGCGCAGCCGCGTGGAGGGTGGCCTCGTTGAAGCCATCGGGGTCCGGAAGCCAGTCGGGCCGGCCGCCGAGGACCACGGTGAGGTGGGCGGCGAGGAACGGCGGCAGACCGCGCAGCTGCTGGTTGACCGCGGAGACCTCGGTAGTGCCCTGGTTGCGGCAGTTGATCTCGTTGAACATCACCCGGCCCTCGGCCGTCAGCAGCGCGTCGAGCCCGAACAACCCCGCCATCCGGTGCTCGGCCCACAGATGCCGGCCGATCCGGACGGCCGCGTCCACCAGCTCGGCCGACGCCTCCTCGGGCCAGGGGCGCGACCAGTCGTTCCCGGCGCTCTTGCCCGGCCCGATCCCGGC
This sequence comes from Streptomyces termitum, assembly GCF_014650175.1. Lineage (GTDB taxonomy): Bacteria > Actinomycetota > Actinomycetes > Streptomycetales > Streptomycetaceae > Streptomyces > Streptomyces termitum. The sequence continues at coordinate 130,903 of NZ_BMUL01000001.1, read as the reverse complement.
CTCGGCGATCCCGACCGCCTTGTGCGACGGGCGGTCGACGTACAAGGCGACCCCGCCCGAAGCGGTGGGGACGGACAGGACCGTGGTGTTCGACGACCAGCCGGTGATGAACGCGGCGACCTTGTACGGGCCGGACAAGGCCGCCGCGCGCGCCAGGTCGGCGTCGTGGTCGACGAAGACGGTGCCCCGGCCGCCGGAGTCCGCCCCGGCCTGCACGACCAGCCGCGCCGATCCCACCCGCCGTCGCAGCTCGGCGAGCGAGGGCAGCATCCCGTCGATCCGTACGCACGGGATCCTCATCCGCTGCGGCACCCCGGCCGCTTCCAGGAGCGCGTCGAAGGCGGCCTTGTCCTCGATGACGGACCGCAGCCGGCCGTCGATCGCGGCGACCGTGCCACCGGGACCGGCCCAGCGGCGCAGGCGGCCGGTGGCGTACCAGGCGGCGATCACCGGCGGCTTGGGGAGCTCGGCGAGCCACCGGACCGCGTCCGCGTCCACGGCCTCCATCCAGGAGTGCCGCTCGGCGGGCCCGCGGCGCCCCGTACGGTCCTCGGCGGCCAGGACCGTACCGGGTGCGGCCGGCTCCCAGCCGGGGTAGCAGCCGACCGCGAGCGCCGGCCGGGCCTGCCTGATCGGCCCGGGCCCTGCGTACAAGGTGCGCATCGAGGAGCCGAACCGTTCGGCGGACACCAGCGGCCTGCCATCGAGCACGCGGGCCAGAGCGGTCCCGGCCGCCTCGGCGAGGCCGGTGTCGACCGGGCTCATCCAGGCGGTCACGCCGCACGCTCCAGCTCTCTGAGTGCGGACAGCGGGAGTACGGCGGTCGCCCGGGTGCCGAGGAGGGCGTCGGCGATGGCTGTGGCCATCTCCTCGGGGCTGTGGGCGGAGGTGTCGAAGACGAGGAGCTTCCTGTGGCGGCGGCCCATGCCCCGGGTGAGCATCGCGGTGAAGGTGGCGGCGAACTCGCCGTCCTCGACCCCGCGGATGTCCACCGCGTCCGGCGTCTCCCGTACGCCGAGCCGGGCGCGGCGGGCATCGGCGGGGGCGTGGAGGTAGACGGCGACGTCGAACGGGGCGAACACCCGCGGCCAGCGCAGCGCGAGGACGGCCGCCAGGTACGGGCCGCCGGCCATGCCGAAGGCGACGGTGCGGTCCACGTACCCGTCCTGGATCAGGACGGTGCCCGCCGGCTCGGCCCGGCGGGTCCGCACGAGCAGGGAGTCCAGCACGTATCCGGCGGTCAGGTAGGCGGTGGTGACGAGCGTGCTGTCGGGCTGCCGTACGAGCGGCAGCTTCTTCAGCAGCCGGCGCGCGGGGTGGCGGACGGCGAGGAAGCCGCGGTGCTCGACCACGGTGCGGCCGCGGGCTTCGAGTTCGGCCGCGAGGGCGGCGGTGAGGGTGGTCTTGCCGGACAGGTCCAGGCCGTCGATGAGGACACGCATCACGTACCTCCGAGAATCCGGTGGGGTCGCCCGCCCCTCTCTCGCGGCGGGGTCCTGCCACGTTCGGGCCGCACCACCCCGGCCGGGAAGGCGCCGGGTGTTGCCGCGGGTTGCCCCCGGTTGCTCCCCGTTGCCTCACCCCCGACGCGCCCTTCCTCACCGGCGAGGAGAGGCGGAGACTCGGGGGATCTGTTCGGGGGAGGTCAAGCGCCCGTGATCACCGCTACCGCCGTACGGCACACCCATCCGCTGACCACGCTGATGGCCCGGCACGGGCTGACCGCGGCCGCCTACCTCAAGCGGGTGGCCGACCGTCACCAGGCCCTCGGCTTCGGCGCGATGGCCCACCGCAAGGAGAAGGCCACCCGGTGGACGCGCGAGGGCGTCACCCCCGAGCGGACCGCGCTGCTGGCCATCGCCAGCCTCCACGGCATCGACTTCGCCGACGTCGACCGCTACGGCTGGCCCGGCTTCCTCCTGCTCGCCCTCGATGACGACAAGGCCGTTCTGGAGTCGCCGTGGACGGTGGCGGGTACGGTCACATCACTGACGGACGTGGGAGGTCCCGTGGACCGGCGCGGCTTTCTGATCGCTTCCACCAGCACGCTGGCCGCTGCCGTCGCGCAGTGGATCACCGCCGAACCAGCCCTCGCCGTCACCGGCCCGGGCCGCCAGGTCGGCGCCGAGGCCGTCGGCCTGTTCGACACCCGCCTCGACGCCTTGCGCCACCTCGACGACACCGTCGGCGCCGACGAGGTCTACGACGCCGCCGTCCTGGAGATCCGCCTCATCACCGGCCTCCTCAAGAACGCCTCCTACACCGAGACCACCGGCCGGCGCCTGTTCGCCGCCGGGGCGGAAGCCTCCCGGCTCGCCGGATGGTGCGCCTACGACGCCGGCCGGCACGCTGCCGCCGAACGCCACTTCATCGCCTCCCTGCGCGCCTCCGCCTCCGCGAAGGACCCCACCCTCGGCGCGGTCACCCTCGCCTTCTGGGCCAACCTCCGCTACAACGCCAACGACCCGCACGGAGCCCTCCACCTCATCGACGGCGCGCTCGCCGACCGGCACAAGATCGCCTCCCCCAGAGTGATGGCCATGCTCCACGCCCGAGCCGCCCGCGCCCACTCCAAGGCCGGACAGCCCACCCCGGCCTGGCGGCAGGTCGACGCCGCCTTCGACGCCTACAGCCGCGCCGACGTACCCGAGGCGGACCTCGCGTCGATGTACTGGATCAACCACGGCGAACTCCACCAGGTCGCCGCCAGCTCCGCCCTCACCCTGGGCGAGCACCACCGCGCCCTGGAGAACTTCGACGCAGCCCGCACCCACGAAGACCCGTACGACACCGAACGCGAGACGCGCGGCACCCTCATCTACCAGGCCCGCCAGGCCGAAGCCCACCTCGCCCTCGGCGACATCGACGCCGCCCTCGACATCGGCCACCAGGTCATCGACGCCATGGGCGGAGTCGGCTCCGCCCGCACCACCAGCACCCTCGCTGACCTCCGCGGCCAGTTCACCGACCACCGGCACATCCGCGGTGTGGCCGACTTCCTCGACTACACAGCCTGAGGGCCCAACGGCGCCCGGGCAAAGCCATCACGCCCCGGCGTCCTCGGCAACCAGGTCGTCCAGCCGGGAACGGGTCGCCGCCGACAGCCGGTCCACGGTAGCCGTGCAGAACCGCTCCTCGAAGGCGGTGACCGCCGACCCGACCAGGCGGGCGATGCGCCCCGGCGTCGGCGGCTCCATCCGATCCCCCGGCAGCGCACGACCACGGCCTCCGCCAGCCGGTCCCGGTTCAGCTCCACTCCGCACAGCTCCGCCGCCAGCCACTCGGCGAGCTGGACCTGGTCCTCCACGGTGCACTCCCGGAACCCGAACGCGCCCCGGATCTCCACCCGGTGCCGCTTGATCGCCCGGCCCTGCCAGTCGTACCCGGCCCACTCCTCGGCCGGCACCTTCACCTGCTGGGCCACGTACGACACCGCAGGCGCCGGGATCTCCCCGGGATCCTCTGGGAACCGGGCCTCCACCTCGAAGAACTTCAGCAACAACGCGAACCCCAGCCGGTTCGCCCCCGACTTGTTCCGCAGCCGCTCCTGGTCCTCCTCCAGCAGCGTCCAGACCTCGATCAGGTCCTCCGGCTCCCACTCCTGCCGCACCCCGCGCTCCCTCCGGTCGTCGTGACCGGACCAACCTCGCGGAACCGCTCCCTCAACAACCCCAGAAGATTGAAAACACGGACAAACACACCCCTGCTTTGCTACAGAGAGCTACTTGTCACTTCGCGGCAGCTTCGGGAGGACAGGGCCGTCTCGTACGCCGCCGTCTGAGCGGAACGACAGCACGCAGGGCCCGTCCCCCGAGTGGGGGCGGGCCCTGCGCGGGGTGGGTCTACTTGGGGCAGACGTCCTGGGTCACCTTGCCACCGGCGACGGTGGCGGTGGCCGGGTCGATGGCCAGGCACTGGCCCGTCCACTGGTTGATGAAGGCGTAGGCCGTCCGGGAGGTCCCCACGAACCCGACCTCCATGGGAATCACGTTCCACATCTGGTTGCCCGAGAACCAGCGGGTCTCACAGCCCCACCAGTACAGCTGCGTACCGGCCGGCGGCGGAGTGCCGTTGTTGTAGGGGACGGTCAGGCAACTGCCGTTGCTGGACTTGATCCAGTAGTAGCCCTTGGCGTCGAAGCTCGTGGGCTGCGCGACCCCCCACTGGTGGCTGACCGGCGGCGTCGGCTGGCACGCGCGCTGGGTGACCAGACCACCGGTCTTGGAGCTGTCGAACTCGGGACCGCGCACCATGCACCGGTTGTACTTGCTGTTCACATAGGTCTTGTTGTCGTTGACCAGCCAGATGGCCGGGTGACTGCCCTTGATCATGTTGCCGACGTTGCGGGCGATGATGTTCTCCAGCAGGGCCCAGCCGGGGAAGTCCATCATGACGATGCCGATGCGGCCGTTGCCGCCGCCGTCGTTGAGGTAGCGCATCAGCCGGGAGTTGACGCCCTCGGTCCAGACGTACTCCCGGCCCATCCACCTCCCGAACCCGGCCGCGAACTCCTCGGGGTAGTAGGTGGGGACGGTGGAGGCGGAGGAGTAGGTCACGTACATCGCGGACGCGCTGCCCTTGACCGCCCTCTCCAGGTTCGCCCTGACGTAGTCGAACTTCTCCTCGGGGCCGGGTGCCTTCCAGTGGTCCTCGGTGTTGCTGTTGAAGCCGGAGGTCCCGTACGAGTAGCCGACGCTGTCGAAGGCGCCCAGCACGATCTTGCCCCGGGCCTGGGAGAGGGTGGGCACGGCGCCCGTGCTGTTCCGCTCGATCGACGGCTTGTAGAAGAGGCCGTCGTACTTCTTCGCGTACAGGTCGAAGATCGTCGCGATCCGTTCCGACGACACGTTGGACGGATCGTTCTTGCAGTCGGCGATCCCGCCGCCCGACTGGGGGCACTCGGCCTTCAGGCGCATGACGATGGTCTCGTCCTTGTGCGCGGTGAGGAACGCCTTCGCCTTGCTCAGGACGTCGTCGAAGTTGGCCTGCTGGTAGTACGCGGCGTGGTGGACGGTGAAGTACTGGTTCTCGGTGACGCGCACCCGGATGTCGATGGCACGGATGCCCCGGTCGAGCTGGACCGACAGGGTCTGGGCGCTGTCGCCGTGGTCGGCCTGCGTCTCCACGAACTGGCCGCCGTGGATGGCCAGCGTGTCATGGGTGCCGGGCATGGAGACCGACGCCAGGGAGGTGGTGCCGGCGAGGCTCCTCATCCAGTCCGCGCGGGACGTCGACCCCATGTTGTAGAAGGCGTCGGAGCTGGTCGAACCCGCCGCCTGCGCGGGAGCCGCGGCGAAGAGCAGGGACCCCGCGGCGGCACAGGCCGTCAGCAGGCGGGCCAGCGGGCGGAGCGGGCCCCGGGGTCTGACCCGGGGACCGTACAGAGAGGTGGGGGACATGGGACTCCTGTGTCCTGGACCGGAAGGAAGAGGGGTGGGCGGTCGCCACCCGGAACCGGCCCGCGCCGCCGAACCGACGGCGGTCGCGGTGCGGGCCGGCCCCGGACCGGAGGAACGCCCCCGGACGCCGACGGCTCGCCGACGACGAGCCGGGGGCGGTACGAGGAGCGCGTGCGCGCGGGAAACCCGCGACGCGGTGGTCCGTGGGCCGGGATTCGCCACCAGTCCACCACCGGCACGGGGCCGCCACCAGGAAGTCGTACCGGCAGAAGTAAGTTCCGCACGGCCGCGTCGCGGTTCCGCGCCTCTGTTCCGCGCCTCTGTTCCGCGTTCCGGCCTCGCGCCTCGGTCTCGCGTCCCGGTTCCGCGCCCTGGTTCCGCGCCTCGGACGGCCGGGTGCGGGGCCGCCGTGGGACCGGCCGCCGGGCGCCCGTGACGCCTCCGGACGGGCCCGGGAAACCCACCCGGGCCCGGAGCCCCGAGGGCCCTTCCCGGGCCGGGAAGGGGCCCTGGGAGCCGTCTCCCGGCCCGCCGGGGCCGGGCCCACCAGACCCCCTCCAGGGGCCCCGCCGCTCCCCGTACAACCCCTCCCCCTCACCCCTCAACACCCGCTCTGACCTGGGTATTTGATGGTCACAGAGATAAAATGGGGACACACTTCGAGGGGAGAACCGCGTGACGGAAACGGTGGCGGAAACCGTGGTGGAAGCCGTGGGGACGGCGGGCGCCGAGGGGCGGACCGTGCGGACGGTCGAGGACGTCATGGCGATGCTGGACGGACTGTTCGCGCCCGGCGCCGACCGGTGGTCCGGCGGCGGGGCCGACTGGTGGGACACGTTCTACGCCGACCGGGAACGGGCCGTACCGTTCTTCGTGGCGAAGCCCGACGAAAGCCTCGTCTCGTACGTCGAACGGGGCCTCGTGCCGCGCACCGGGCGGGCCCTCGACCTCGGCTGCGGGCCCGGCCGCAACACCCTGCACCTCGCCTCCCTCGGCTACCAGGCGGACGGCGTCGACCTCTCCGCCACCGCCGTCCGCTGGGCCCAGGAACGGGCCCGGGAGACCGGCGCCGAGGGCGTGCGCTTCCTGCGCGGCGACGCCTTCGCGGAAGGCACCCTGGAGGGGCCGTACGACCTCGTCCACGACTCCGGCTGCTTCCACCACCTGCCGCCCCACCGGCGCGTCGGCTACCTCGCCCTCCTCGACCGCGTCCTCGCCCCCGGCGGCCACTTCACCCTGACCGCCTTCGCCGCCGGAGAGGGCGGCATGGGCTCCGAACGGCCCGACGCCGACTTCTACCGGCTGGGCGGCCTGGAAGGCGGCCTCGCCTACACGGACACCGCCCTGCGCACCGTCTTCGGCGACCTGACCCCCCTGGAGATCCGCCGCATGCACGACGAACCCGAAACCTCCGCCCACTTCGGCAAGCCCTTCCTCTGGACCGCCCTCTTCCGCAAGCCGTGAACCGGCGTACACTCCCTCTTGAACGCGTTCAAACGCGAAGATCCGGGGGGTCGGCATGGCCGGTGCGGAGGAATCCCAGGGCGCGCCCGCGCGACAGCGGGCCTGGCTCATGGGCGCGGTGGCGGCGGCCGGAGGGGCAACGCTCCTCGGGATGCTGACAGGTCCGCTCTTCGGCGGGTTCTTCCTGCTCACCGGGGTCCCCGCCGCCACTCCCCTGCTACTGCTCTGGCACGCGCGGGGGTGCGCCCGGCTCTGCCTCGTCATCGGCACCGCCCTGCTGATCTGGGGAGTGGTCGCCTTCCAGATCCTCATGTTCCTGTTCCTCCCCGCGGCCCTGCTGTTCCTGACCGCCGCCTTCGTCCAGCCCGGCAGCCGCCCGGGGGCGGTGTGGACGGTCGTCACGCCCCTCGCGGTCACGGCGGTGTTCGCGTGGGCGCTCCTCTGAGGGCGGCCGTAAACCGGTGGGACGGGGGCGGGGACCGTCCCTAGGGTGGGGGGATGTTCGGACACTCCAGGACCTCCTACGTCTGCCTGCCGTGCCGGGGGGCGTACAAGCAGGGATACGGCGACGGTGTGCGGAACTGTCCGCGGTGCGGGGAGGCGATGATCCACGTCGGGTCCGCCTTCCAGCCGCCGAAGCGGCGCGACGCCGAGGGCTGGCGGGTGCTGTCCGTGGTGCTCCACGCCGGGCTGCGCTTCCACAAGCGGGGGTGCTGCGGCGACGGCTCCGGCTACCGGCCCCGCACCCTCTCCGAGGTGAAGGCCCGCACGGCCCTGGCCCGGCGCACCGGCGAACCCTTCGCCGAGGCCCTCGCCCGGCCCGTGGTCTGAGCGCCCGGCCGGACGGGGAACGGGAAAGCGCCGAGGGCGGCACCCCCGGTTGGGGAGTGCCGCCCTCGGCGTGTTCGCGTTCAGCGATGAACCACCGATCCCGGAGGATCAGAAGTCCATGTCACCGCCCGGCATGCCGCCGCCGGCCGGGGCAGCGGCCTTCTCCGGCTTGTCGGCGATGACGGCCTCGGTGGTGAGGAACAGCGCGGCGATCGACGCGGCGTTCTGCAGCGCGGAGCGCGTCACCTTGGCCGGGTCGATGATGCCCTCGGCGACCAGGTCGACGTACTCGCCGGTCGCGGCGTTCAGACCGTGACCCGGGGTCAGGTTGCGCACCTTCTCGACCACGACGCCGCCCTCGAGACCGGCGTTGACCGCGATCTGCTTGATCGGGGCCTCCAGCGCCAGCCTGACGATCGCGGCACCGGTGGCCTCGTCGCCGTCCAGCTCCAGCTTCTCGAAGACGCTGGACGCCTGGAGCAGGGCCACGCCACCGCCGGCGACGATGCCCTCCTCGACGGCCGCCTTCGCGTTGCGCACGGCGTCCTCGATGCGGTGCTTGCGCTCCTTGAGCTCGACCTCGGTCGCGGCACCGGCCTTGATGACCGCCACGCCGCCCGCGAGCTTCGCCAGGCGCTCCTGGAGCTTCTCGCGGTCGTAGTCGGAGTCGCTGTTCTCGATCTCGGCGCGGATCTGGTTCACGCGGCCCGCGACCTGCTCGCTGTCACCGGCACCGTCGACGATGGTGGTCTCGTCCTTGGTGATGACGACCTTGCGGGCGCGGCCCAGCAGGTCGAGACCGGCCGACTCCAGCTTGAGGCCGACCTCCTCGGAGATGACCGTGCCGCCGGTGAGGATGGCGATGTCCTGGAGCATGGCCTTGCGGCGGTCGCCGAAGCCCGGGGCCTTGACCGCGACGGAGCGGAAGGTGCCGCGGATCTTGTTGACGACCAGCGTCGACAGGGCCTCGCCCTCGACGTCCTCGGCGATGATCAGCAGCGGCTTGCCCGACTGCATGACCTTCTCCAGGAGCGGAAGGAGGTCCTTCACCGAGGAGATCTTGGAGTTGACGATGAGGATGTAGGGGTCCTCGAGGGCGGCCTCCATGCGCTCCATGTCGGTCGCGAAGTACGCCGAGATGTAGCCCTTGTCGAAGCGCATGCCCTCGGTGAGCTCCAGCTCCAGACCGAAGGTCTGGGACTCCTCGACCGTGATGACGCCTTCCTTGCCGACCTTGTCCATGGCCTCGGCGATGAGCTCGCCGATCTGGGTGTCGGCGGCGGAGATGGAGGCGGTGGAGGCGATCTGCTCCTTGGTCTCGACCTCCTTGGCCTGGTCGAGCAGGGCGCCGGAGACGGCCTCGACGGCCTTCTCGATGCCGCGCTTGAGGGCCATCGGGTTGGCACCGGCGGCCACGTTGCGCAGGCCCTCGCGGACCAGGGCCTGGGCCAGCACGGTGGCGGTGGTCGTACCGTCGCCCGCGACGTCGTCCGTCTTCTTGGCGACTTCCTTGACCAGCTCGGCGCCGATCTTCTCGTACGGGTCCTCGAGCTCGATCTCCTTGGCGATGGACACACCATCGTTGGTGATCGTGGGGGCGCCCCACTTCTTCTCGAGGACGACGTTGCGACCCTTGGGGCCGAGGGTGACCTTGACGGCGTCAGCGAGCTGGTTCATGCCGCGCTCGAGACCGCGCCGGGCCTCCTCGTCGAACGCGATGATCTTGGCCATGTGAAGTGGTCCTCCCGGACATGGGGTGGATAACGCTCCAGGACCGCGCCGACGCCCGCGACGGACGGCCTCCGCGTCTTCCGTGTGGTTCCTTGCCCCACTCGGCCGGCGGCCTCGTCTGCCCGATCCTCGTAGCACTCTCACCTTCCGAGTGCTAACGCCAATGATTAGCACTCGACCCATGCGAGTGCAAGCGACTCTCGTGGATCGGGCACCCCCGGCCACCGGCGGGAGGGGAACCGCAGAACGTCACGGGAACGCGTGAGGGGCCCGCATCCCTGAGGATGCGGGCCCCTCGACGGCGTTGGCGTCGGTGGCCGATCGCGTCGCGCTCAGACGGTCACCTTGACCATGTCCGCCTGCGGACCCTTCTGACCCTGCGAGATCTCGAACTCGACTCGCTGGCCCTCTTCGAGGGCGCGGTACCCATCCATCTGAATGGCGCTGTAGTGGACGAAAACATCCGCGCCACCGTCGACCGCGATGAAGCCGTAGCCCTTCTCCGCGTTGAACCACTTGACGGTGCCCTGAGCCATGCCTAACTCCCCTATTACTTACTGGCCCTTGAGCGGATCCGCACTTCACGGACCCGGGTCAGAACCTGCGCCGGAACGCGTCGACCGCGGCTGAATGTATCTGTCCAACTGCCCTCTGCAACAGGGCAATCCGCGGAGAAATCCGTGCGGTACGGAAAGGGGAATCGGGGATAAAACCTTGAAATGCGGGGCAAGTCGGGCCGGGCGAAACGAACATGTGGTGCAGATCGCGCGCGCTTTTCGGCCGCTGGTTGTCTCGTTCTCGACAGGAACGGACGCTTTCCCTTATGCCTCCGGCAAGAGCGGCGGAGGGGGCTTCCCCAACTCTACCGCGCTCAACCATACAGAATTGCCCCCTCCGCTTCTTCTCGCGGAAGGGGCAATTCAGTACCAGCGGGTAATGCCGGGCGGGGCCCGGCGCGGCTCAGCAGCCGCCGGCGACCGCCGGGATGATCGAGACGCCCGCGCCGTCCGGCGTGGCCGTCTCCAGGCCCTGCTCGAAGCGGACGTCGTCGTCGTTCACGTACACGTTCACGAAGCGGCGCAGCTTGCCCTGGTCGTCCAGGACGCGGGCGGCGATGCCCGTGTGGTTCTTCTCCAGGTCGGCGATGACCTCGGCGAGGGTGGCGCCCTCGGCGGGGACCTCGGCCCGCCCGCCGGTGTAGGTGCGGAGGATGGTGGGGATGCGGACGTTCACGGCCATGGCTGTCTTCGTACCTCTCGGATTCAGTGGGCCAGGCCCGCGTCGCGGAACGCGTCCAGGCTCGGGCGGATGGTGGCGGTCGCACCCGAGGTGTCGGCCACCGCGTCCAGGGTCTTGAGGCCGTCGCCCGTGTTGAGGACCACGGTCGTCAGCGACGGGTCGATGAGGCCGTTCTCCACCAGCTTGCGCGTCACGCCGACGGTCACGCCGCCCGCCGTCTCCGCGAAGATGCCCTCGGTCGTGGCGAGCAGCTTGATGGCGTCCACCACCTGCTCGTCGTTCACGTCCTCCACCGCGCCGCCGGTGCGGCGGGCGATGTCGAGCACGTACGGGCCGTCCGCCGGGTTGCCGATCGCCAGCGACTTGGCGATCGTGTTCGGCTTCTGCGGGCGGACCACGTCGTGACCCGCCTTGAAGGCGGCCGACACCGGGGAGCAGCCCTCGGCCTGCGCGCCGAAGATCTTGTACGGCTTGTCCTCGACCAGACCGAGCTTGATCAGCTCCTGGAGGCCCTTGTCGATCTTGGTGAGCTGGGAGCCGGAGGCGATCGGGATGACGAGCTGGTCCGGGATGACCCAGCCGAGCTGCTCGCAGATCTCGTACGCCAGCGTCTTCGAGCCCTCGCCGTAGTACGGCCGCAGGTTCACGTTGACGAAGCCCCAGCCCTCGCCGAGCGGGTCGCCGATCAGCTCCGAGCAGAAACGGTTCACGTCGTCGTAGTTGCCCTCGATGGCGACCAGGTCGCCGCCGTAGACACCGGCCATGACGACCTTGCCCTGCTCCAGGTCGTGCGGGATGAAGACGCAGGACCGGAAGCCGGCGCGGGCGGCGGCGGCGCCGACCGCGCCCGCCAGGTTGCCCGTCGAGGAGCAGGACAGGGTGGTGAAGCCGAAGGCGCGGGCGGCCTCGATGGCCTGGGCGACGACGCGGTCCTTGAAGGAGTGCGTCGGGTTGCCCGAGTCGTCCTTCACGAACAGCTTGCCGGGCTCGACGCCGATCTCGCGGGCCAGGTTGTCGGCCTGGACCAGCTTGGTCCAGCCGGGGTTCAGGTTCGGCTTGTCGGCCACGTCGGCCGGGACCGGCAGCAGCGGGGCGTACCGCCAGATGTTGGCCGGACCGGCCTCGATCCTCTTCCGCAGCGCCTCGGGGTCGCCGAGCGGCAGGTCGTAGGCGACTTCGAGGGGGCCGAAGCAGAGCTCGCAGGCGAAGATCGGGCCGAGGGCGAAGACCTCTCCGCACTCACGACAGGAGAGGCCGGAGGCGGGACCGAGGTCGACGGGGGAAGCGGAGTCGGAAGCGTCGGAAGCGACGGGTGCGACAGTCTGAACAGCCATGGAGGCGAGGCCCTTTCTCCTCATCTTCCTCACGGCGCATTTCGCCATGAGACGGATTTGGCACCTTCCCTAGCCGGGGACCTCGCGGCACCGCACGTGACGACGTGCGCGCGGACGAGAACCGACTGGCGGGTTGCCGGGGCTTCAACGGGCCGTATCCCTCTGCCCCTCTGGATGAGCGGTATTCGATTGTGAGACGCGGGTGGCACCCCGAGATGTATCGGGCGTCCGCGTTGTTCAAGACTGTAACCGAAGGCTTCGATGGTGGAGACGGTCGTCCGATCCGCGAGATGGAGATCACGTGCTGGAAGAAGTGGAGCGCTGGCTGGCCCGGCGGTCCTGGTCGCTGTCCGACCGGCCGCTGGAACAGGTCCTCGCCGCCAAGCGCGGAACGACCGTCAGCGTGGTCCTGCCCGCGCTGAACGAGGAGGCCACCGTCGGCGCCATCGTGACCGCGATCCGGCGCGACCTGATGACCGGACCCGTCCCCCTGGTGGACGAACTCGTGGTCGTCGACTCCGGCTCCACCGACCGGACCGCCGAGGTCGCGGCGGCGGCCGGCGCCCGGGTGGTCGCCCGGGACGACGTACTGCCCCGGATACCGGCCCTCCCCGGCAAGGGCGAGGTCCTGTGGCGGTCGCTCATGGTGACGAGCGGGGAGATCGTCTGCTTCGTCGACGCCGACCTCAGGGACTTCTCCACCGACTTCGTGACCGGCATCGTCGGCCCCCTCCTCACCGACCCCGACGTCGCCCTCGTGAAGGCGATGTACGACCGGCCCCTCAACGACGCCCCGGACCAGGGCGGCCGCGTCACCGAACTCGTGGCCCGCCCGCTGCTCAACCTGCACTGGCCCGCGCTCGCCGGATTCGTCCAGCCGCTCGGCGGGGAGTACGCCGCCCGCCGCTCCCTCCTCGAACGCCTCCCCTTCCCCGTCGGTTACGGAGTGGAGCTGGGGCTCCTGGTCGACGCGCTGCACACCGTGGGCCTGGACGCGCTCGCCCAGGTCGACGTCGGCGTCCGCAAACACCGCCACCAGGACGGCCGGGCCCTCGGCCGGATGGCGGCGGCCATCTACCGGACCGCCCAGCTGCGGCTCTCCCGGGGGCACCTCGTCCGGCCCCGGCTCACCCAGTTCGAGCGGGGCGAGAAGGGCTTCGAGCCGAGGACGTACGCGGTGGACACGGAGGAGCGGCCGCCGATGGCCGAGATCGCCGAGTACGCCCGGCGCCGGGTGGCGTGAGACGGACGGGGCGGGTCGGGCGTTCCGGGAAGGGGCGGGCGGGGAGGGAAGGCGGGCGGGGAGGGGCGCGGGCGGGGCGGTCGCGCCGTGTGACCTTCGGGGCGGGGCGGTGTCCGGACGCCCCGTGATTCCTGTCACACCGCGTCGCGTCCCGTCACCGGACGTGACCCCCGGCGACCTGCCGTGACCGGGCCGGGACCCGCCGGAGCCGTACGGCCCCCGGTTCCAGCCCGACCGTATCCGTACGTTTGAGCGTTTACCGGACGGGCTAGGTTCGCCCCATGGTTTCTGTGCTCGTTGCATCGAACCGGGGCCCGGTCTCGTACACGCTCGGTGACGACGGCGCGCTCTCCGCCCGGCGCGGCGGCGGCGGCCTCGTCTCCGGGCTGAGCGCCGTGGACTCCGAGGACAGCCTGTGGGTCTGCGCCGCGCTCGGCGACGGCGACCGGGAGGCCGTCCGGCGCGGCATAGCCGAACCCGGGGTGCGGATGCTCGACATCGACCCCGAGGTGTACGCGGACGCGTACAACGGCATCGCGAACTCGGTGCTGTGGTTCCTCCACCACCACCTCTACGCGATCCCCCGCGAACCCGTCTTCGACGCCGCCTTCCGCCGCCGCTGGGAGTCCTACCGCGCCTACAACCGCGCCTTCGCCGAGGCGCTCGCCGCCGAAGCCGCCGACGGGGCCGCCGTCCTCGTGCAGGACTACCACCTCGCCCTGGTCCCCGGCATGCTCCGCGAGCTGCGGCCCGACCTCAGGATCGGCCACTTCACCCACACCCCGTGGGTCTCCGCCGACTACCTGCGGATGGCGCCCGACGACGTCGTCGACGAACTCCTGCGCGGCATGCTCGGCGCCGACCAGCTCGGCTTCCACACCGAGGAGTGGGCCGAGCACTTCCTCGACTGCTGCGAGGACCGGGACCTGCCGCAGCGGCGCACCCGGGTCCGGGTCTGGGCCCTCGGCGTCGACGCCGACGAACTGCGGGCGCTCGCCCACCGGCCCCCGGTCGACGACCGGCTCGCCCGGCTCCGCGACGAGATCGGCGAGACCGCCGCCACCGGCGAGCGGCGCAGGAGCATCGTCCGCGTCGACCGCACCGAGCTCTCCAAGAACATCCTGCGCGGCCTGCTCGCCTACCGGGAACTGCTCGACACCCGCCCCGAATGGCGCGACCGGGTCGTCCACCTCGCCTCCGCCTACCCCTCCCGCCAGGACCTGGAGTCCTACCGGGCGTACACCGCCTCCGTGATCGAGCTCGCCGGGGAGATCAACGAGGCGTACGGCACCCCGGACTGGCAGCCCGTGCTGGTCTCCGTCGAGGACGACTTCGTCCGCTCCCTGGCCGCCTACCGACTCGCCGACGTGGCCCTGGTCAACCCCGTCCGGGACGGCATGAACCTGGTCGCCAAGGAGATCCCCGTCGTCTCCGAGGAGGGCTGCGCGCTGGTCCTCTCCACCGGCGCGGGCGCCCACCACGAACTCGGCGCCGACGCGCTCACCGTCGACCCCTTCGACGTCAGCCGCACCGCCGAGGCCCTGCACGAGGCCCTGTCCATGCCCGCGCCGGAGCGGGCCGAGCGGACCAAGCGGCTCGCCGCCGCCGCCACCGCGCTGCCCCCGCAGCAGTGGTTCCTCGACCAGCTGGAGGCCCTCAGAGGCCCCGCCTGACCCCGGCGGCGGGAGCGGCGGCGGGGCCGGGCTTGACCCTCACGCGGCGTGAGGGACCACGGTGGCACCCATGAGCGACCACTACGACGCCTTCGAGATGAGCCCCGTCCCCGCCCCCGGCCCGGACGCCGTCCCGCCGGAGCCCTGCCACGGCATCTACGGCATGCCCGCCTTCGTCAGCATCCCCACCGCCGACCTCGCCGCGTCGGTGGACTTCTGGACCCGGGGCCTCGGCTTCTTCACCCTCTTCGAGATCCCCGGCACCCTCGTCCACCTGCGACGCTGGGCCTTCCAGGACGTCCTGCTCGTCGCGGCGCCGAGCGTCCCCGCCGAGCCGCCCGCGATGAGCTTCAGCTTCTCCGGCGTCCTCGCCCAGGCCGAGGAGATCGCCGCCGCCTGCCGCGCCCTGCGGCCCGGCGCGGTCGACGGCCCCCGCGACACCCCGTGGAACACCCGCGACGTGGAGGTGATCACCCCCGAGAACGCCCGGATCGTCTTCACCGCGGCGAAGCCCCACGTCCCCGGCAGCCAGGAGGCGAAGAACCTCGCGGACATCGGCATCACCCCGCCCGAGTCCGCCCCCGGCCCCGCGGCCGGGCCCCGCCGCGACCGCCACAATGGGGCCCATGCCTGATGCCACCGGTGCCGGAGCCGACGGCCTGACCGTCGGCCAGGTCGCGGCCCGCCTCGGCGTGACCGTCCGCGCGCTGCACCACTGGGACGAGATCGGCCTGGCCCGGCCGTCGCTGCGCACGGCGGCCGGATACCGGCTCTACACCCCCGCCGACCTGGAACGCCTCCACCGCATCGTCGTCTACCGCGAACTCGGCCTCGGCCTCGGCCGGATCCGCGCCGTCCTGGACGACTCCGCCGCCGACGTGCCCGCCGCGCTGCGCGCCCAGCGCGCCCGGATCGCCGAGCGGATCGCGCGGCTGCGGGAACTCGACGCCGGGCTCGAACGGATGATCGGCGCCCATGAGCGCGGCCCGCTGCTCACCCCCGCGCAGCAGGCCGAGGTCTTCGGCCCCGGCTGGGACCCCGAGGGGCCCGCGCTCGCCCGGGAGAAGTACGGGGACACCGACCAGTGGCGGCAGTACGCCGAGCGGGCCGCCGGGCGCGGACCGGAGGAGTGGCGGGCCGTCACCGGGGCCGTGGCCGACTTCGAGCGCGAGCTCGCGGCGGCGATGGACGCGGGCGCCGTCCCCGGCGGCCCTGGGGCGAACCGGCTGGCCGCCCGGCACCGCGAGGTCTTCGCCGCGTACTTCCCCCTCACCCGCGAGATGCAGGTCTGCCTGGGCCGCACCTACGAGGCCGACCCCGGCTTCGCCGCGCACTACGACGCGATCCGGCCCGGCCTCGCCGGATGGTTCCGCCGCGTGATCGACGCGGAGGCGCGCGCCCACGGCGTGGACCCGGACACCGCCACCTGGCGCTGACCGGCCCGGCCCACGGCCCCGGGGCCGCCCGACTCACCCCTCGGGGCCGCCCGGCTCACGCCCTGGGGCCGCCCCCGGACCGCCCGGTTCACTCCCCGGCCAGTGCCGCCGCCAGGGACGTGAGGAGGGCGACCACGCCGGCCGGGCCGGGGACCGCGAGGTCGGCGCGGTCGGCCAGCTCGGGCACCTCGGCGGAGCCGGAGCAGACCAGGACGCCCGGGAGACCCTCGCCGCGCAGCTTCTCGACGGCGGCGAAGGCGGGCAGGTCGCCCAGGTCGTCACCGGCGTACAGGACGCAGCCCGCGCCCTTCTCCCGTACGAACTCCGCCAGCGCCACCCCCTTGTCCATGCCGGGGGGCCGTAGCTCCAGGACCAGCCGGCCGGGCTCCAGGACCAGGCCGTGCGCGGCGGCCAGGTCGCCCAGCGGGCCCCTGAGCGCCTCGAAGGCGCCCTGCGGGTCGCGGGCCCGGCGGGTGTGGACGGCGACCGCGCGGCCCTTCTCCTCGATCCAGACGCCGGGCCAGGCGCCGTGCCGGTCGAGGAAGCCGGGCAGCTCGGCGCGGACCGAGGCCACGCCGGGGTGCGGGGCGGCGGCCGTGACCGTGCCGGTGGCGGCGTCCCAGCGCTCGGCGCCGTAGTGGCCGAGGACGGTGAGGCGGTCGAGGCCCGGGACCCCGGCGAGACCGCCGAGGCGGACGGCGACCCCGGCGGGGCGGCCGGTCACCACGACCAGGGCGGCCAGGCGGGGGGCGAGGGCGGCGAGGGCGGGCACGGCGCCGGGATGGGCGCGGGCCCGCTCGGGATCGGGGACGATCTCGGCGAGCGTCCCGTCGAAGTCGAGGGCGACGACGGCCTCGGAGGGACGCGCCAGCAGGGCGTCCAGGCCGTCGCGGCCGGCGGATGGAGCCAGGTGCGGAAGGCTGACCATGCCGCCGACCCTACCGACGTACGGCCGTCCCGTCAGCGTGACCGGCGCCTCCCGCCGGGCCCGGCCGCCGGGGGCTCAGCGGCGGCGTTCGCGCTCGGTGCGGACGCGGCGCAGGCGGTTGACGGTGACCGGGTCGTGCGCGAGGGCGCGCGGGTCGTCGAGCAGGGCGTTGAGGAGCTGGTAGTAGCGGGTCGGCGAGAGGCCCAGCCGCTCGCGCACGGCCCGCTCCTTGGCGCCGGGGCCGGGCCAGGAGCGGCGCTCGACCGCGAGCACGTCCCGCTCCAGCTCCCCGAGGCCGGAGTCGTCGGCCTCGGGGGCGGGGTCGGGTCCGTGCTCATCGCTCATACGGTCAACCTATTACCCGGCTCACTCGGCCGCCTCCGCGGCGGTCGCGGTGCGGGCGATGGAGCCGAGCACCTCGTCGGGGCGGCCGGCCGGGGTGACGGCGGTGCCGATGTTCTGCTTGATGGTCTCGCTGACCTTGGCCCACGAGGTCTTGCCGACCGGCGGGAGCTGGGCGGTGGGCAGGGCCTTGAGGAACTCGCGCAGCTTGGCGTGCTCGGCCTCGGTCGCCATCCGGTTGGAGGCGGTGACGGTGACCGGCAGCAGGTCGTTGTCACCGGCGAACTTGAGGACGTTCTCGTCGGTGAAGACGAAGTCGAGGAAGCTGCCGACCTCCTTGCGGTGGCCGTTCTGCTTGAAGCCCATGATCCAGTCGGCGACGCCCATCGCGGACTTCGGCGGGCCGTCGGTGCCGGGCAGCGGGGCCTGGCCGACCTTGACGCCCTGCTTGGCGGCCTCCTTGAGCAGGGAGGGGTGGCCGTTGAGCATGCCGACCTCGCCGCGCGCGAAGGCGGCGAAGGCGGCCTTGCGGTTGAGCTTGCCGGGGGCGACGGGGCCGGTGAGGCCCTTGCCGACCAGCTCGTCCTTGAGCCAGGTGAAGGTCTTGACGTTCGCGTCGGAGTCGACGGCGTACCGGTCGGAGTCGTCGGTCCAGCCGCCGTCGCCGCTGAGCAGCCACATCAGGGACTCGGCCTGGGCCTCCTCGGGCCCGAGGGGCAGCGCGAAGGGGGTGCGGACGCCCTCCTCCTTGAGCTTGGCGGCCGCCTCGGCGAGCTCGTCCCAGGTGGTGGGCGGCTTGACCCCGGCCTTCTCGAAGAGGTCCAGGTTGTAGAAGAGGGGGCGGGTGGAGGCGACGAACGGCAGGCCGTACTGGGTCCGGGAGTACTCGCCCGCGTCGGCGAGGACGGGCAGGAAGTTGGCCTGGACGGGGATGGTGAGGAGCTCGTCGGCGGAGTAGAGCTGCCCGGCGGCGGCGTAGTCGGCGTAGGCGCCGATCTGGGCGACGTCGGGGGCCTTGCCCGCCTTGACCATCTCGGCGACCTTGCGGTCGACGTCGTCCCAGGAGACGACGTCGACCTGGACCTTGATGCCCGGGTGGCCGGCCTGAAAGGCGGTGACGAGGTCGTCCCAGTACTTCTTGGTGGTGTTCCCGCCGGTCAGGTCGTAGTCGGCGGCGACCAGGCGCAGGGTCACGTCGCCGCCGTCGCCGCCGATGCTGCCGCAGCCGGCGACCGTGGCGGTCAGGCCGAGTGCGGCGGCGGCCGCGGTCAGTCCGAGAAATCGTCGCCGCTCCACGGCTTCATCCACCTTTTGCTCGTCGTTGAGCAGCAGTGAGCTGCAAATTCAGGGGGTTCAGGGTCAGAAAGTCTCCCCCACCCTCCGCGAGAGGTCTACACCAGTCCGATATCACTTCGGCAACTCCCGTAGGACCTTCACCACAAACTCCCCACGTCCGGGGGCTCGAATTTGTATCCGAGCGCAACAATCCTCCGCAGTGGACTAGACCTTTAGGGGCGAGTCGCGCGAGACTGTCCTCCGTGAGACACGTCATCGCCCTCGATGTGGGCGGCACCGGCATGAAGGCCGCCCTCGTCGGGGCGGACGGCACCCTGCTCCACGAAGCCCGCCGCGCCACCGGGCGCGACCGCGGGCCCGAGGCCGTCGTCGAGACGATCCTCGCCTTCGCCCAGGAGCTGCACGACCTCGGCAGAGAGCGGTACGGCGAGCCCGCCGCGGCCGCCGGAGTCGCCGTCCCCGGCATCGTCGACGCCGACCGCGGCATCGCCGTCTACGCCGCCAACCTCGGCTGGCGCGACGTCCCGCTCCGCGCCTTCCTCAGCGAGCGCCTCGGCGGCCTCCCCGTCGCCCTCGGCCACGACGTGCGCACCGGCGGCCTCGCCGAGGGCCGCATCGGCGCGGGCAACGGCGCCGACCGCTTCCTCTTCGTGCCCCTCGGCACCGGCATCGCCGGCGCCATCGGCATCGGCGACCGCATCGAGGCCGGCGCGCACGGCTACGCCGGCGAGATCGGCCACATCGTGGTCCGCCCCGGCGGCGCCGACTGCGGCTGCGGCCAGCGCGGCTGCCTGGAGCGGTACGCCTCCGCCTCCGCCGTCTCCCTCGCCTGGGCCGACGCCTCCGGCGACCCGGAGGCCGACGCCGCCGACTGCGCCAAGGCCGTCGAGTCCGGCGACCCCGTCGCCGTACGGATCTGGCAGGACGCCGTGGACGCCCTCGCCGACGGCCTCGTCACCGCCCTCACCCTGCTGGACCCCCGCACCCTCATCATCGGTGGCGGACTCGCCGAGGCCGGGGAAACCTTGTTCACACCCCTTCGGGCCGCGGTGGAGGCACGTGTGACCTTCCAGAAGCTGCCCGCCATCGTGCCGGCGGCCCTCGGGGACACCGCCGGATGCCTGGGCGCGGGCCTCCTCGCCTGGGACCTGCTCGCCGACCAGCGCCCCACCGACTCGGAGGTTTCCGCCTGATGTCCGATCACAAGGTTCTCGCCGGCGCACGCGTCGTGCTGCCCACCGGGATCGTCGAGAACGGACGCGTGATCGTCGACGGCGGCCGCATCGCGGGCCAGGCGCCCGAGGACGCCCCCGTCCTCGACCTCAGCGGCCACTGGCTCGTGCCCGGCTTCGTCGACATGCACAACCACGGCGGCGGCGGCGCCTCCTTCACCTCCGGGAGCGTCGAGGACGTCCTCAAGGGCGTCCACACCCACCGCCTGCACGGCACCACCACCGTCGTCGCCTCCTTCGTCACCGGCGAGACGGACTTCCTCGTCCAGCGGGCCGGCCTCCTCTCCGAGCTGGCCGAGCAGGGCGAGATCGCCGGCATCCACTTCGAGGGCCCTTTCATCTCCCCCTGCCGCAAGGGCGCCCACGACGAGACCCTGCTGCGCGACCCGCACCCGGCCGACGTCCTCAAGCTGATCGACGCCGCCCGCGGCCAGGCCCGCATGGTCACCCTCGCCACCGAGCTGCCCGGCGGCCTCGACTCCGTGCGCCTCCTCGCCGAGCAGGGCGTCATCGCCGCCATCGGCCACACCGACGCCAGCTACGAGCAGACCGCCGAGGCCATCGACGCCGGCGCCACCGTCGCCACCCACCTCTACAACGCGATGCCCGGCCTCGGCCACCGCGCGCCCGGCCCGATCGCCGCCCTCCTGGAGGACGAGCGGGTCACCGTCGAGCTGATCAACGACGGCACCCACCTCCACCCCGCCGCCCTGGAACTCGCCTTCCACCACGCCGGGGCCGCGCGGGTCGCCTTCATCACCGACGCCATGGACGCCGCCGGCTTCGGCGACGGCCGCTACATGCTCGGCCCGCTGGAGGTCGAGGTGAAGGACAGCGTGGCCCGCCTCGTCGAGGGCGGCTCCATCGCCGGCTCCACCCTCACCCTGGACCGCGCCTTCAAGCGCGCCGCCACCATCGACCGCCTGCCGGTCGAGTCGATCGTCCAGGCCATCTCCGCCAACCCGGCCCGCCTCCTCGGCGTCGACGACCGCGTCGGCTCCCTGGAGCCCGGCAAGGACGCCGACCTCGTCGTCCTCGACGCCGACTTCGACGTCAAGGGCGTCATGCGCAAGGGCGAGTGGATCGTCGCCCCGCAGGGCGTCTCCGCCCGGGTGCCGCAGACCGCCTGATCAGGGCCGGAAGGAACGGCGACCGCCCCGGGTCTGGGCCGATCGCCGTTCCTTTGGCATGATCGTGGACCGTCACAGGACGCACGCCACACGGTCTTACCGGGAGTACGGGGGTGGGCAGGTGATCCTCACGGTCACCCTCAACACGGCGCTGGACCTCACCTACCAGGTGCCCGCCCTCGTCCCGCGCGCCAGCCACCGGGTCGCCCTCAGCACCGAGCGCCCCGGCGGCAAGGGCGTCAACGTCTCCCGCGTGCTCGCCGCCCTCGGCCACGAGACGGTCGTCACCGGCTTCGCCGGCGGCGCCACCGGGGCCCGGCTGCGGGAACTCCTCGCCCCCGTCCCCCGGCTGACCGACGCCCTCGTCGACGTCGCCGCCGACACCCGCCGCACGGTCGCCGTGGTGGACTCCGCCGCCGGGGACACCACCCAGTTCAACGAGGCCGGGGCCGCCGTCACCGCCGCCGAATGGGCCGCCCTGCGGGAGCGGTACGCGCGCCTGCTGCCCGGGGCCGCGGCCGTCGCCCTCTGCGGCAGCCTCCCGCCGGGCGTCCACGTCGGCGCGTACGCCGACCTGATCCGCGCCGCCCGCGCCGCGGGCGTCCCGGTCCTCCTCGACACCAGCGGCGAACCCCTGCGCCGGGGCATCGCCGCCCGCCCCGACGTGGTCAAGCCCAACGCGGACGAACTCGCCGGTCTCACCGGCTCGCGCGAACCCCGCCGCGCCACCCTCGACGCGCGCCGCCGGGGCGCGCACGCGGTGGTCTCCTCGCTCGGCCCGGACGGCCTGCTCGCCGCCACCCCCGACGGCCTGTGGCGGGCGGCGCCCCCGGCCCCGGTCCGGGGCAATCCGACCGGCGCGGGCGACTCCGCCGTCGCCGCCCTCCTCGCGGGGCTGGCCGACGGCACCCCGTGGCCGGACCGGCTGGCCCGGGCGGTCGCCCTCTCGGCGGCCACCGTCGCCTCCCCGGTCGCCGGCGAGTTCGACCCGGCGGTCTACGCGGACCTCCTGCCGGGGGTCACCGTGACGGACGACACCCGCGCCTGACCGCCCCGGCCGGACGGGCGCCCGGGCGGAGGCCCGGGGCCCGGCGCGCGGGTCAGCCGCGCTGGCCCGCCTTGCCCGCCTCCAGGTAGACCTGGTCGATGATCCCGCCGCAGGTGTTCTCCTGCTCGCAGGAGATCTTGAGCGAGTTGGTGCCCTTGTCGAGGGTCGCGTACCCGAAGGTGGTGGTCCACCCCTTCTCCCAGTCCCCCTGGGCGGCGCGCGCGTAGTTCTTCATGTTGATCTTGTAGGGCGGACGGTCGTTGACCGTCAGCATGGCGTTGTAGTCCTCGCCGGGCACGCTGTAGGTGATCCGGAGGGTGTAGTCGCCCGCCTCCGGCACGTCCACCGTCCAGCTCGCGGAGCCTCCGACGCCGTTGAGCATCACGTAGGTGCCGCCGGGGCCCTTGGCGCCCTTGATGTCCTTGCCGACCGCGGCCGGGCCGCCGAGCCGGAGGGTGGCCGCGTCCTGCTTGGGGAGGGCGGTCTTCGTGGGCTCCCCGCTCGGCTCGGCGGAGGCGGTGGGCTCCTGGGAGGCGGTGGCCGGGGCGGAGGTCGGCGTGGTGCCGCCCGCGTTCGGGTCCTTCTCGCCGCCCATGTTGTTGATGACGGCGGCGGCGATGCCCGCCACGACGACGCCGACGACCGCGATCGCGCCGATCATCAGGCCCCGGGTGTTGGGACCCCGGCCGCCGCCGCGCGGGGCGGGCGGCGGGGACTGCCGGGTCTGCTGCCCGTTGCCGTACGTCTCGGGGGCCGCGTACTGCGGGTGCGGCTGGCCGTAGGGCGCCTGCTGCTGCGGAGGCACGTACGCCTGCTGCTGCGGGCCGCCGTACTGGCGCTCGCCGACGGTGCGGACCTGGTTGTAGGAGGTACGGGGCACCCCCGGCTGCGCGGGCGCGGGGCCCGGGTAGCCGTAACCCCCGCCCTGGGCGGAGCGGCCGGACGCGTCCTGTCCGTCGGCGTACAGATAGCCGAACGGATCCTCGTCCTCGGGCTTGCTCGCGCCGTCGTTACCGGCAGCCATCCGGGTCTTCCTCTCCATGCTCGCCAGCCGTCGCCGACCCGGCGAGCCTACCCCGAACGGACGAAGCCCCCCGCGCCGCGGTGATCAGCCGGCCCGGCGCTGCACCTTGGAGCGGGAACGCTTCTCCACGTACATCCGCTGGTCGGCGGAGTTCAGCACCTCTTCGACGGTCATCCCGCATTCGGCCCAGCCGATGCCGAAACTGGCGCCGACGCGCACCGCCCGGCCGTCCACCCGGATGGGCGGGATGATCGCGTTGCGCAGCCGGACGGCGAGGTCGGCGGCGTCGGCCGCACCGAGCCCGTCGGCGAGGACGACGAACTCGTCGCCGCCGAGCCGGGCGACCGTGTCGCCGTCGCGGACGCAGGTGGTCAGCCGGCGGGCCACCTCGATGAGGACGGCGTCGCCGGTGTGGTGCCCGAACCGGTCGTTGATCGACTTGAAGCCGTCGAGGTCGCAGAAGAGGACGGCGAGCCCCTTCGTGCCGTCGTCGGTCTCGCCGCCGGCGGGCGCGACGAGGTGGACGTGGTGGTCGTACGCCCCGCCCCCGGCCGGTTCGAAGCCGAAGCCGTGTTCGTGCTCGTGCTCGTACTCGGGGCGGCCGTCGTACGCGGGCGCCTCCGCCACCTGCTCGTAACCGGTGCCGTAGGCGGCGGCGTCCGGGCCCGGCCCCTGGTAGGCGCCGGTGTGCGCGGGGCGCTCGCAGATCCGGGCGGAGAGCCGGGAGCGCAGCTCGGCGCTGTTCGGCAGGCCGGTGAGGGCGTCGTGGGAGGCGCGGTGGGCGAGCTGGAGCTCGTGCCGCTTGCGCTCCTCGATGTCCTCGACGTGGGTGAGGAGGAAGCGGGGGCCGTCGGCGGCGTCGGCGACCACCGAGTTCCGCAGCGAGACCCAGACGTAGGTGCCGTCGCGGCGGGCCAGCCGCAGCTCCGCCCGGCCGCCCTCGGCGGAGGTGCGGAGCAGGGTGCCGATGTCCTCGGGGTGGACGAGGTCGGCGAAGGAGTAGCGGCGCATCACGGAGGAGGGGCGGCCGAGGAGCCGGCAGAGCGCGTCGTTGGTCCGCAGGAGGCGGCCGTGCTGGTCGCCGCCGAGCTCGGCGATGGCCATGCCGGAGGGGGCGTACTCGAATGCCTGCCGGAAGGACTCCTCGCTGGCGCGCAGGGCCTGCTGCTCGCGCTCCAGGCGGACGAGGGCGCGCTGCATGTTGGAGCGGAGCCGGGCGTTGCTGATCGCGATGGCGGACTGGGAGGCGTACATCTGGAGGGCCTCCTGGCCCCAGGGCCCGGGGTGCCGGCCGTTGCGCGGGCGGTCGACGGATATGACGCCGAGCAGCTCGCGGCCGGTGCCGGAGGCATACATGGGGGCGTACAGCCGGTCGTGCGGGTGCCACTCGTCCTCGAAGCGGGGGGCGGGGCCGTCGGTGTGCCACTGCGGCACGTCGTCGTCCATGAGGACCCAGCCCTCGGTGTACGGGATGAACCGCAGGTCGCCCCAGGGGACGGCCATCGCGAGCCGGCGCTCCCACGCCTCCCGGGAGCCGACCCGGCCGGTGATCAGGGCCTCGGCGGCGGCGTCCCCGGCGAAGGCGGCGACGACGAGGTCACCGTCGGGGCGGACGAGGTTGACGGCGGCGAGCTGGTAGTTGAGCCCGGCGACGACGCCGTCGGCGACGGTCTGAAGGGTGTCCGCCATGCTGCGGGCGGTGTTGAGGTCCGCCACGACCTGATGCAGTTGCCGCAGCGTCGAGAGACGGACGTAAGGCTCCGACTCGGTCTCCATCGCTCGCTCTCCCCGAGACCTCGACAGCAACTCCAGGGTTCTCATCGACTTCGTGCTGTACTGTCCCCGCCACTGAATCACAGTGAGCTGTGCAGCCGGTACACAGGGTCAGCAAATAGTGCCCTCTGTGACTCAAGTCACATTATCGGATGGCTGAATACGGCGGGTCACCGCTGACGGTGGCCGGTCCTAGGACCCACGCCGGGTCCCACCTGGTCCCCCCGCCCGATGCCCGCCGCGCCGGGGCCCGGTTAGCGTGCCGACGTGCTCTGGAAAACCCCCCTCACCGACCTCCCCCTCCCGCATCCTGAGGGGGTGAGCGACGACGAGTTCCGGGCGGCCCTGTCCCGCCTCGCGGCCGGCGTGGTCCTGGTGACCGCGCACGACCCCGACGACGGTCCGCACGGCGGCGACGCCGGCATGACCGCCACCGCCTTCCTCTCCGTCTCCCTGGACCCGCCGCTGGTCCTGGTCAGCCTCCGGACCGGCTCCCGCATGGACGACCTCCTCGACGAGGTGCCCACCTGGGCCGTCTCCGTGCTGGCCGAGAACCAGCGGCACGTCGCCGGGCGCTTCGCCATGAAGGGGCGCGTCTCCGACCGCCTGCTCTTCGCCGACCTCCCGCACACCCGCGGCACGGCCAGCGGCGCGCCGCTCCTCGACGACGCCCTCGCCACCCTGGAGTGCCGCACCGAGAACCGCGTCACGGCCGGGGACCACACCCTGGTCATCGGCCGGGTCCTCACCGTCGGCCTCCCGGCCCCGGACGACGAGCCCCTCGCCTACTTCCGCGGGCGCTACCGCACCCTGGGCTGAGCCCGGACGGACCGGCTCAGCCCCAGTCGCGGCCCTGGCGGCCGCGCTTCGTCTCGGCGCGCTGCTTCTTCTCGCGCAGCCGGCGCTCGTTGATCCCCCGGGGGATCTTCGTGGCGCGGCGCGGGCGGGGCGGCGGGGCGGTGGCCTCGGCGAGGAGCGCGGCGAGCCGGACGGCCGCCGTCTCGCGGTTGCGCCACTGGGAGCGGTGCTCCGAGGCCCGTACGGTCAGGACGCCGTCGACCAGGCGGGAGGCCAGCCGCTCCAGGGCGCGGGCCTTCCACACCTCGGGCAGGGACCCGGTCGCCGCCAGGTCGAAACTCAGCTCGACGCGCGAGTCCGAGGTGTTCACGTGCTGGCCCCCGGGGCCCGAGGAACGCGAGAAACGCCACTGGAGCTCGGCCTCGGGGAGCGAGACGGAGCCGCGGATCGGATAGGGGCCTGCCATGCCCCCATGTTCCCCGGCACGGGCCGGAGGCGTCACCCTGTTTTCGTACACCCGGGAACCACCGGCCACCGTGCCGCGTTTCTCCCGACGACGCGCGACGAGCGCGCCGGACCACGAGGAAAGGGACTTCCATGGCTGTGAGCCTCTCCAAGGGCGGCAACGTCTCCCTGACGAAGGAGGCACCGGGCCTGACCGCCGTCACCGTGGGTCTCGGCTGGGACGTCCGCACCACCACCGGCACCGACTTCGACCTCGACGCCTCCGCGATCGGTGTCGACGCGGCCGGCCGGGTGGCCTCGGACGCCCACTTCGTCTTCTTCAACAACAAGGCGACGCCGGACCAGACCATCGTCCACACCGGTGACAACCGCACCGGCGAGGGCGGCGGCGACGACGAGCAGATCAACGTCAACCTCGCGGGCCTCCCCGCCACCGTCGACAAGATCGTCTTCCCGGTCTCCATCTACGACGCGGTCTCCCGCTCGCAGAACTTCGGCCAGGTCCGCAATGCGTACATCCGCATCGTGAACCAGGCCGGCGGCGCCGAGATCGCCCGCTACGACCTCTCCGAGGACGCCGCCACCGAGACCGCCATGGTCTTCGGCGAGCTGTACCGCAACGGCGCCGAGTGGAAGTTCCGCGCGGTCGGCCAGGGCTACGCCTCCGGCCTGGAGGGCATCGCCCGCGACTTCGGCGTCAACCTCTGACGCACCGGCCACGCCCACGGGCCCCCGGGACCCCACGGTCCCGGGGGCCCGCGCCGTTCCCGCCGCCGGGCGGGGACCGCCGCGCCGCCCTCTCCTGAACACCCCCTACGCTGTCCGTTCTCCGACCGGAGAACGACCCTGGGGAGGGACCCATGCACGGCACCGCGCGCACCACCGACGACGGCATATCCGGCCGGAGACGACGGGGGAGGGCGATCCGGCGGACCCTGGCCGGCCTGTTCCTCGCCGGCGTCACCGCCGCCTGCGGCCCCGCCGGCCCCGGCGACTCCCCCACCACCCCGCCGCCGGTCTCCGCCCCGGCCACGACGACCGCCGCCCCGGCCACGACGGCACCCCCGACGACCCCGCCGCCGACCACCCCGCCGCCGACGACCACCGCGGCCCCCACCACCTCCCCCGCCCCGGTCGCCACCACCGAGGCGCCCGCCGCGCCCCGGCCGACGGCGGTCCGCACCACCAAGCCGCCCGTCAAAGCCCCCACGAAGGCCCCCGCCGCCAGGACGGCCGCCCCGAAGCGGACGACCGCCGCCCCGGCCCCCCGGGCGACCTGCGAGATCCTCTCCAACGCCGGGAACTGCTACAGCGCCGGCCAGTTCTGCCGAAAGGCCGACCTCGGCCGGTCCACCCACGCCGCCAACCGCCGCCTGATCCACTGCCGCATGGACGGCTCGCGGGCGCGCTGGGGCTACTGAGGTCAGGGCCGGGGCGGGCGGTCGCGGCCGTACAGCCAGACGTCCCACAGGGCGGTCAGGTCGCGGTCCGCGATCCGTTCCGCGTAGGCGGTGAAGTCGGCCGTGGTGGCGTTGGCGTGGCGGCGCTCGGCCGTCCAGCCGCGCAGCAACCGGTCGAAGACCGGGTCGCCGACCGTCTCGCGGAGCTGGTGCAGGACCATCGCGCCGCGCCGGTAGACGGGCGCGGCGAAGAGGTTCGCGGCGGCCGGCGGCTCGGCGGGCGGGAAGGCCCAGGCGTCGTCGTCGGCGAACGCCTCCTCGAAGCGGGTGCGGGCCGGGACGCCCTCGTGGTCCTCCCCGTACAGCCACTCGGCGTAGGTGGCGAAGCCCTCGTTGAGCCAGATGTCGCGCCAGCTCGCGGGGGTGACCGAGTTCCCGAACCACTGGTGGGCCTGCTCGTGGACCAGGGTGGAGCGGTCGAAGGCGCCGGCCGGGAAGACCGGCCGGGTCTGGGTCTCCAGGGCGTAGCCGAGGGCGCCGTCGGGGACGACGACGGCGCCCGCCGCGCCGAAGGGATACGGGCCGAAACGGTCCCGCTGCCGGGCGAGGATCGCGGGCAGCTCGGCCCGGAGCCCGGCGGTGGCGGCCGACAGCGCGGGGTCGGTGGCGGTGACGGCGGTGACGACCGGGACCGAGCCCAGGGCCGTACCGGTGCTGGTCGTGTACCGGCCGATCGCCACCGTCGCCAGATAGCTCGCCATCGGCTCGGACTGGCGCCAGACGGTCCGGGTGCGGCCGCCGGAGACCGGCGCGGAGGAGACCCGGACGCCGTTGGAGAGCGCCGTCAGACCGTTCGGGACGGTCAGCGCGATCTCGTACGCCGCCTTGTCCGAGGGGTGGTGGTTGCCGGGGAACCAGCCCATGGAGCCGTCCGGCTCGCCGACCGCCACCGCCCCGTCGGCGGTGCGCAGCCAGCCCTCGGCCGAGCCGTCGGGGTCGGTGACCGGCTCGGGCACGCCCGTGTAGACGACGGTCGCGGTGAAGTCGGCGCCCTTCGCCAGCTCGTCGCGCGGGCGGAGCGTCAGCTCGTTCCCGGCCCGGTTGACGGCGGCGGGCACGCCGTCGACGCGCGCCTCGCGGACGGTCAGCCCGGCCAGGTCCAGATTGAAGGCGGAGAGGTCCTGGGTGGCGCGGGCGGTGATCCGCGCGGTGCCGTCCAGGCGGCCGGTGCCCGGGTCGTAGGCCAGGTCGAGGGCGTAGTGGCGGACGTCGTAGCCGCCGTTGCCCTGCTTGGGGAAGTACGGGTCGCGCAGCCCCGCCGCGCCCGGCGTGCCGCGCACCCCGCCGGCCTCCGGGGCACAGCCGCCGGTCAGGAGCACACACAGGCCGAGGGCCGCCGCCAGCACGGCGGCGGCCCGGGGGGACCGTCCGGTCCGGCTGTCGTCGATCACGTACGGATCCTAGACAAGTCGGACAGGGGGGCGGGGGCGGGGGCGCCCATCGGGGGGCGTGGGCGCCCCCGCCGGTCCGTGGTCCGCCGCCGCGCGGGACCACACCGCGCGGCGGTCGGGGGCGGGGCCGTCCCGGGCCGGTGCCGGGGCACCGGCGGCCGGGGCGGCGCCGCCGCTCGGGGGTGTTACTCGGCCAGCTCGGCGACGCCGGCCCGGGCGAACTTCTCGTCGAGGTCGCCGGAGGGGGCGCCCGCGACGCCGATGCCCGCGATCGGGGCGCCCTTCGAGGTGACCGGGGCGCCGCCGCCGAGGAAGAGGGTGCCGGGGATGTCCTTCAGGGTCGGGGCGTTCGTCAGGCGCTTGGCCAGCTCGGAGGTGGGGGCGTTCCAGGAGACGGCGGTGAACGCCTTCTTCTCGGCGGCCTCGTAGGACTGCGGGCCCGCACCGTCGCCACGCATCGTGAGGATGGTGTTGCCGTTGCGGTCCACGATCGCCACGGAGACGCGCTGGTTCTCCTTCTGCGCGGCGTCGAGCACGGCCTCGGCGGCGTCGGTGGCGGCCTCGATCGTCAGGTGGTTCGTCTGGAAGAGGTTGCCGTTCCCGGCATCGGCCTTGGCCACGGCGGCGGGAGCGGCGGCCGGGGCGGAGGCGGAGGCGGAGACCGCGCCGAAGGTGCCGGCGGTCAGGACGGCCGCGACGGTGGCACCGAGGACGAGCTTCTTCTTCATGACGACTCCCGAGAGATCGAGGCGGACCCGTTCGGTCCGGTGGAGGGGGGTGGTGCGTTCGCTCTGCCTCCATCCTGGGTCCGCTCCCCGCCCCGCACGGTCGACGGTCCGGCTGCCCTCGCGGCGCGCACCGGAGGACGGCGGGGTCAGCCGATCGGCTGATGCCCGGACGGCCCCCGGGGGCCAGCATGGACACGTACACCCAGGTCGCGAAAACGCCCGCCGGGCGCACCCCGCGCACGGACCGGGCGGACGGCCCGCGAAGGAGACGAGACCGTGGACCCGACCCGCAGGCAGGCGCGGACCGCCCCCCGGAAGACCGGCGGCCCCCGCCCCGCCCCGCCCCTCGGGCCCGACCACGACCCGGACGCCGGCTGGCTGGGGCGCGTCATGCACGTCGCGTTCTTCCTGCTGCTCGGCGCCTCCCTCGTACGGTTCCTGATCCGCCACGAGTGGGAGGACCGCAGCCCCTGGATCATCGTGCTCAGCGCCGCGCTCGCCGCGCTCTACCTGCTGGGCCCGGTCCTCGGCACCCGCGCCACCCCGGGCCGCATCGCCTGGCTGTGCACGGTCGTCGCCGTGTGGGTCGTCCTCGTCGTCCTCGCGCCCAGCTTCGCCTGGTGCGCGGTGCCCCTCTTCTTCACCGGCCTGCGGACCCTGCCCGCCCGGGCCGCCCTGGTCCTCGTCACCCTCCTCACCGCCTTCGTCGTCTTCGCGCAGGTGCAGCTCTCGCACGGCGGCTGGGACCCCAACCTGATCGTCGCCCCGCCGGCCGTCGCCGCCATCGCCACCGGCGTCTTCGTCCACGCCGACCGGCAGGCCGCCCGGCAGCGGGCCCTCATCCACGACCTGATCCGCACCCGCCGCGAACTCGCCGCGATCGAACGCCGCGAGGGCACCCTCGCCGAACGCCAGCGGCTCTCCATGGAGATCCACGACACCCTCGCGCAGGGCCTGTCCAGCCAGCAGATGCTGCTCCAGGCCGCCGACCGCACCTGGGAGACCGACCCGGCCACCGCCCGCCGGCACGTCCGCACCGCCGAATCGATCGCCGAACGGAACCTCGCCGAGGCCCGCCGCTTCGTGCACGACCTGGCCCCCGCCGACCTCGCCGAGGGCGGCGGCCTGGAGCAGGCGCTGCGCGGCCTCGCCGAGCGCGAGTCGGCGGTCTTCCGGGTGGACGGCACCCCCGTGGCGCTGCCGGACCGGGCCCAGTCGGCGCTGCTGCGGATCGCGCAGGGCGCCTTCGCGAACATCCGCGAACACGCGGGCGCCGACTCCACCGCCCTCACCCTCACCTACCTCGACGACCAGGTCGTCCTCGACGTCGCCGACGACGGCAGTGGCTTCGACCCGGCGGCCGCCCGCGACGGCGGCGGCGTGCGCGGCCACGGCCTGCCCGCCATGCGGGTCCGGGTCCAGCAGCTCGGCGGGACGCTTACCGTGGAGTCCACCCCCGGCGAGGGCACCGTGCTCTCCGCCTCGATCCCCCTCGCACCCCCCACGGAGGCCGGCCCGTGACCGTCCGCATCCTGCTCTGCGACGACCACGTCGTCGTCCGCGCCGGGCTGCTCGCCCTGCTCGGCTCCACCCCCGACATCGAGGTCGTCGGGGAGGCCGGCAGCGGCGAGGAGGCCGTCGCGATGGCCGCGAAGCTGAAGCCGGACGTGGTCCTGATGGACCTCCAGCTCGGCCCCGGCATCGACGGCGTGGAGGCCACCCGCCGGATCGCGCCCACCGGCGTCCACGTCCTCGTCCTCACCACCTACGACACCGACGCCGACATCACCCGCGCCATCGAGGCGGGCGCCACCGGCTACCTCCTGAAGGCCGAACGGCCCGAGGAGCTCTTCGCCGCCATCCACGCCGCCGCCCAGGGCCGCACCGCGCTCTCCCCGCCGGTCGCCAGCCGGGTCATGGACCGGATGCGCGGCGCCGCCCGCCCCTCGCTGACCGACCGCGAGCGCGACATCCTCGGCCAGCTCGCGCACGGCCTCGGCAACAAGGAGATCGCCCGCGCCCTCTTCATCAGCGAGGCCACCGTCAAGACCCACCTGGGCCGCATCTACGCCAAGCTCGGCGTCGACACGCGGGCCGGCGCCGTGGCGGTCGCGAAGGAGCAGCGACTGCTCCCCTGAGACTGCTACCGTGCGCTGTCGTTCCAGTGCACAGCGTCATGTCTCCGTGGGAGCGCACGTGAAGATCGCCGTCGTCGGTGGCGGGCCCGCCGGCCTGTACCTCTCGGTCCTGCTCAAGCGGCAGGACCCGGCCCACGAGATCACCGTGTACGAGCGGAACGCCGCCGGCTCCACCTACGGCTGGGGCGTCACCTACTGGGCCGGACTCCTCGACCGGCTCCGGGCGGGCGACCCCGAGTCGGCGGCGGCCGTCGCCGACGCCTCGGTGACCTGGACCGACGGGCTCGCGATCGTCCGCGACGAGCGGACCGTCCACCGGGGCGACGCCGGCTTCGGCATCGGCCGCCGCCGGATGCTCGGCCTCCTCGCCGACCGGGCGGCCGCCCTCGGCGTCGACGTCCGCCACGAGCACCCGGTCGACGGGCCCGACGCCCCCGAACTCGACGGCGCCGACCTGATCGTGGCCGCCGACGGCGTCCACAGCGCCCTGCGCGAGGCCCACCCCGGCCACTACGGCACCGCCTTCACCACCGGCCGCAACCCCTACATCTGGCTCGGCACCACCAAGGTCTTCGACTCCTTCAGCTTCGCCTTCAAGGAGACCGACCACGGCTGGATCTGGTGCTACGCCTACGGCTTCAGCGGCGAGCGCTCCACCTGCGTCGTCGAATGCGCCCCCGACACCTGGACCGGCCTCGGCCTGGACACCATGGGCGAGGGCGACTGCCTGGCCCTCCTGGAGAAGCTCTTCCACGACCTCCTCGACGGCCACCCCCTCATCGGCCGCGACCGGGGCACCGAACCCGCCCAGTGGCTCCGCTTCCGCACCCTCACCACCCGCACCTGGCACCAGGGCACCACCGTCCTCCTCGGCGACGCCGCCCACACCACCCACTACTCCATCGGCGCCGGCACCACCCTCGCCCTGGAGGACGCCCTCGCCCTGGCCGCCGCCCTGCGCGCCCACCCGGACGACCTGGAGACCGCGCTCACCACCTACGGCAAGCGGCGCCGCGCCGAACTGCTCTCCGCGCAGAGCGCCGCCCGCCTCAGCGCCCGGTGGTACGAGAACCTGCCCCGCTACATGGACCTGGAGCCGGAGCGGATGTTCGCGCTCCTCGGCCAGCGCCACTCCCCGCTGCTCCCGTACGTGCCCCCGCAGCTCTACTACCGCCTCGACCGCGCCGCCGGCCGCCTGGAGGCGCTGCGCCGCCTCAAGCGCTGGCTCGGCCCGCGCGTCGCCCGCGCCGTCCACCGGGGCTGAACCGGCCCGCGGAAAGCCGCGTTGGACGTTCGTTGCCGGTCCGTTGGAGCCGCCCGGCACAGTACCCACATCGCCGCCTCCGCCCGCCGGAACCCGGCGGGCCGAGGCGGCAACGGGGGAACGGGGGACGGAGGAACCGGCGCGGGTCCGGGCGGGAGAACACTCACCGCCCGTCCCGCGCCAGTTCCTCCAGACCCGCCGCGCACTGCTCCACCCGCCGCTCCAGCCGGTGCGCCCGCGCCAGCTCCAGGCACTCCTCCCAGGCCGCCCGCGCCTCGGCCCACTCGCCGAAGTGGTGGTGGGCCAGCGCCCGCGACACCAGGCAGTCGGCCGTACCGCCCCGGTCGCTCATCCGCTCCCGGATGGCCCGCGCCTCCTCCAGCGCGGCGAACGCCCCGTCCCGCCGCCCCAGTTCGCGCAGCACGTCGGCGTACTGGGTGAGCGTGGTGGCGAGGAAGACGCCGTGCCCGCGCCCGCGCAGCAGCTCGATGACCCGCCGGTAGTCGGCCGCCGCCCGCTCCGGCTCGCCGTTCAACCGCAGGGCGTACGCGATCCGGCTGAGGACCAGCGCCTCGCCCCGGACCGTCCCGCCCCCGGCGCTCCCCGCCCGCAGGTACGTGTCGCGGGACAGCTCGGCGTGGACCAGGGACTGCCGGGCGTCCCCGACCTGCTGGTACAGCGCCGACATGTTCCCCAGGATCGACGCCTGCGCCAGGACGTCGCCGCGCCGGGTGAACAGCTCCAGCGACAGCCGCAGTTCCGCCAGGCACTCCTCGTTGCGCTCCGCCATCCCGTGCGCGACGGCCGTCCGCCGGTGCAGCCACGCCCGGCCCAGCTCGTCGCCGTGCGCGCGGGCGGTCTCCATGGCCTGCGCCAGGCAGGCGTCCCACTCCCCCGTCCACCAGTGGGTGCCCGCGTAGCCGAAGAGGCCCACCGCGAGCCGCCAGGCCATGTCGGAACGGCCCAGCGCGTCCGCCCGCGTCAGCGCCTGCCGGACGGCGGGCAGCTCCCGGGCCGCCCAGCGGATCGCCTCGTCGTCGTCGGTGAACGACGGCAGCACCCACCCCGGCCCCGGCTCCGGCTCCGGCTCCAGCGGCGGCGGGGGCTGCGTCTCGTGGGTGGCGGCCCGCGAGGAGGCCGCGAGGGCCGCCACGTACCAGGACAGCAGCCGCAGTTCGGCGGCCTCCCGCTCCCCGGGCGGGTCCTCCTCCTCGGTGCAGCGGGCCGCGTACTCGCCCAGCAGGTCGTGCAGGGTGTACCGGTCGGGCTCCGGGTTCAGCACCAGGTGCGCGTCGGCGAGGACGTCGAGCAGCGCGGCGGCCCGCGCCTCCGTGACGCCGAGCAGCGCGGCCGTCGCCGCCGGGGTCAGCGGATGCGTCGCCCACAGGCCCAGGAGCCGGAAGGCGCGGGCCGCCTCCCGCTCCAGCGGCCGGTCGCTGTCCCGCATCGCCGTGTAGCTCATGGCGAAGGTGTGCCGCACGTCCACGGTCCCCATCGCGAGGGCCTCCAGCCGCCCCCGGTGCGGGGTCAGCCGGCCCGCCAGCAGCGCGAGCGGCCAGGCGGGCCGGGACGCCAGCCGGCTGCCCACGATGTGCAGGGCGAGCGGCAGCCCGCCGCAGGCCGCGAGGACGGCCGCCGCCGCCTCGGGCTCGCGGCCGACCCGGTCGGCGCCGCAGAGCGCGGCGAGCAGCGCCCGCTGCTCCTCCTCCGGGAAGGGCGCCAGCGGCACGGTGACCGCCCCGGTCAGCTCGGCCAGCAGCTGCCGGCTGGTGACCAGGGCCGCGCTCGGGCCGCCCGCCGGGAGCAGCGGCGCCACGTGCGCCGCGTCCCGCGCGTTGTCCAGGACCAGCAGCACCCGCCGCCCGGCCAGCGCCGACCGCAGCAGCAGCGCCCGGTCGTCGGCGTCGTCCGGCAGCGTGTCGTGGTGGACCCCCAGGTCGGAGAGGAAACGGGCCAGCAGCTCCCGCGCGGTCCGCGCGCCCTGGACGCCGTAGCCGCGCAGGTCGGCGTGGAGGACGCCGTCCGGGAAGGCGTCCCGCACCCGGTGGGCCACGTGCACCGCCAGCGCGGTCTTCCCCACCCCGCCCATCCCGGACACCACGACGACCCGGGCCCGGCGCCCGCCGGGCGGCTCCGGCGCCGCGTCCGGCTCCCCGAGCAGCAGCTCCCGGATCCTGGCGGCCTCCGCCGCCCGCCCGGTGAACGCCTCCGGCTCGCCCGGCAGCTGGAAGGGCGCCCCGGAGGGCGCGGCCGGTACCGGGGGCTTCTCGTCGGCCAGCATCTCCCGGTACGCCCGCTGGACGGCGGCGCCCGGCTCCACCCCCAGCTCGTCGACGAGGGACCGCCGCAGCCGTCCGAAGACCGCGAGGGCGTCGGCCCGGCGGCCGGAGCGGTGCAGCGCCAGCATCAGCGTGCGGTGCAGGTTCTCGCGCAGCGGCTGCTCGGCGGCGAGCGTGGTCAGCGGCGAGACCAGCTCGTGGTGGCGGCCCAGGTGGAGCCCCGCCTCGTACCGCCACTCCAGGAGCTGGAGCCGGTCCTCGCCGAGCTGGTGCGCGCGGAGCGCGCCCTCCCCCTCGGCGAACGGCCCGAGGTCGGCGAGGGGCGCGCCGCGCCACAGGGCGAGCGCGGCCGTGGCGTGCCGCAGGACCGTCTCCCAGTCCCGGCGGCCGTACGCGGCCCGCGCGGCCCGCACCTCGGTGTCGAAGACCTCCGCGTCCAGCTCGCCGTCGGCGACGTCGAGGCGGTAGCCGTCGGCGAGGGTCCGCAGCCGGCCTGCCCCGCCCGGCGCCGCCGCCAGGCAGCGGCGCAGCCGGGTCAGGTGGTTGGCGAGCGACGCCTCGGCGCTGGTGGGCGGCCGGTCCTCCCAGAGCGCCGCCTTGAGCACGTCCTTGGGGACCGTCTCGTTGGCCCGCAGCAGCAGGGCCGCGAGCAGGACCCGGGTCTTGCGCCCGGTCACCGGAAGGGGCTCCGCCCCGTCGTGGACGACGAGCGGCCCGAGCAGACCGAACCTCAGCACCATGTTCCCCCACGCCGTGCGGTGACCAGCCGGCCCGCCGGGGCACCGGCGGGACGGACCCGGCCCCGTCGGCACGGGCGGAGCCGACGGAACCGGCAGGCATCATTCCAGCCACGGCGGGCCGCCCGCACGCCGATCTCGCCGCTCGGACCCCGGCGCCGCGCCCCTCCCGGCACGCCACCGCCCCCTCCCCGTACGCCCGGAACCCCGTCCCGTACGGCCTGATCCCCTTCCCGCACGGCCGGACCCGGCCCTGGAGGCCCGGAACCCGGCCCCGTACGCCCGGACCCGGCTCCCGAACCCCGTCACGTACCCCCGGAGCCCCGGCCCGTACGCCCGGCCCCGGCCCCCGGCCCCCTCCCCGTACGCCGCCGCCCCCGCGCCGTGACACCATCGAAGACGTGCTCGACATCGGCTACTCCCTCTCCCGTCGCTTCCCCGACCCGCCGCAGACCGACTACCGGCGGGCGGACGTGCACGCGCTGCGGCACGACCTCTTCTGCGGGGACGTCTACCTCGCGGACACCAAGGAGGACCGGGAGGTGTCCACGGCCTGGGGCTGGGTGCCGGTCCTCGACTTCGCGTGGGCGCTCTGCGACATCGTCGAGCTGGTCGACCGGGACCCGCGCGGCAGCCGGGCCGCCCAGCCGCAGTACGCGGAACTGGACTTCACCGAGTCCTCGGACCGGATGCTCTTCGAGCGCCGCTTCGGCTGGGTGGACGTCGAGGCCGACTGGATGCCGGGCGACGAGCCGCCGCTCACCTTCGGCCACGCCGAACTGCGCCGGGAGGCCCGCGACTTCCTCCACGACCTGATCGCCGACCTCACCGACATGCACGAGGGCCTGGCGGACAACCCGGTGGTCTGGGACCTCCAGGCCCGCTTCCCCCGCGTCAAGGCCACGTAGCCCCGCCCCCGCCCCCGTCTCAGTCCTCCACCCGCAGCCCCAGCCGGGCCGCGAGGACCGGGGCCAGGTCGAGGAGCTGCGGCGAGGAGACCACCGCGCCCGCCAGCGACTCCACCCCCCGGGCGATGTCCAGGCGCCGCACGCCCCGCAGGTCCACGTCCGTCATCCGGACGCCCGTCAGATCGGGCCCGGTCAGCTCGCAGTCCACGAAGGAGACCCGCTCCAGGACGGCGCCGCCGAAGTCGGGCTCCACCAGCACGCACCCCTCGAAGACGACGTCCCGCAGGGTCGCGGAGCGCAGGTTGGGGTAGTCCCACTTGCCGCCCCGGACGAGGACCCGCTCCCACGCCGAGCCGTGCAGCTGGGTGCCGCCGAACCGCGCCTCCACCACCTCGGCGTCCCGCAGCTGCGCCCCGGCCAGGCCGGTGCCCACGCCCCGTACGCCCTCCAGCCGGGAGTCCAGGAAGCGGGCGCCGTCGAGCCGGGCCCCGTCGAGCGCGCACCCGCGCACCGCGCAGTCCAGGAACCGGGCGCCCTCCCCCGAGGCACCGGTCAGGTCGAGCCCGGACAGTTCGAGACCGTCGTAGTCCCCGTCGGGCGCGAGTCCGCCGTCGTACGGCTCCAGGGGCGGCAGCCGCAGTTCGGGCCTGCGGGGCGCGCGCGGCCCGGTCGTCTTTCGCTTCATCCCCCCATCGTGGCCGACGCCACCGACAACGCCCGCGACCGCACCCGCACCGCCTTGACCTCAAGCAAGGTCGAGGTATGAGGGTGGGGGCAGCGCCCGCCCCCGCGGGCACGTCCCAGCGACGACAGGGGAACCGTCATGCACGCCGTCCGCCTCCACGCCTTCGGACCCGCCGAGAACCTCGTCCACGAGGAGGTGCCCGACCCCGTGCCCGGCCCCGGCCAGGTCCGCGTCGCGGTCGCCGCCGCCGGTGTCCACCTCCTCGACACCGCGCTCCGCGAGGGCCTGCCCGGCCCCTTCCCCGCCCCCGCCGCACTGCCCACCGTGCCCGGCCGCGAGGTCGCCGGAACCGTCGACGCCCTCGGCGAGGGCACCGACCCGTCCTGGCTCGGCCGCCGCGTCGTCGCCCACCTCGGCATGAACCCCGGCGGCTACGCCGAACTCGCCGTCACCGACGCCGCCCGGCTGCACGCCCTGCCCGACCACGTCGGCGAGGCGGAGGCCGTCGCCATGATCGGCACCGGCCGCACCACCCTCGGCATCCTCGGCTTCACCGAGCTGGGACCGGAGTCGGTGGCGGTCGTACCGGCCGCCGCGGGCGGCATCGGCACCCTCCTCGTGCAGTACGCGAAGAACGCCGGCGCCACCGTCGTCGGCCTCGCGGGCGGCCCCCGCAAGACCGCCCTGGTCCGGGCGAACGGCGCCGACATCGCCGTCGACTACACCCGCCCCGACTGGCCGGACGAGGTGCGGGCCGCGCTCGGGGACCGTACCGCCACCGTCGTCTTCGACTCGGTCGGCGGCGACACCGGCCGCACCGCCGTCGACCTCCTCGGGCCGGGCGGGCAGCACCTCGTCTTCGGCTGGTCCGGCGCCGGCCTCCACGACGGCGAACCGCTCACCTTCACCGACGAGGAGCTGGCCGAGCGGGGCATCACCTCCGGCTCCGTCCTCGGCCCGGTGATGATCGAGAAGGCCGGCGGCGACATCCGGAACCTCGAACGGGCCGCGCTCGCCGCCGCGGCCGACGGCACCCTGCGCCCGGCCGTCCACCGCTTCCCCCTCGCCGAGGCGGCGGGCGCCCACCGCGCCCTGGAGAACCGGGGCACGGTGGGCAAGGTGGTCCTGATCCCCTGACCGGGAATCAAGGGACCCCGGGCCGTCCCGGCGTCAGACGCCGAGCACGTCCCAGGAGTGCGCCTTGAACTCCTTGCGGAAGTCCTCGTGGTCCTCCCACATCCGGGCGACGGAGCGCAGCGCGTCCCAGTTGTGCTCCAGCGCCTGGTCCACCACCTGGCGCAGCTCGGGGGCCGTCTCCCGCTTCTCCACCAGGCCGTTCACCGCCGAGGCGGCCTGCACGGTGTAGCGCAGCGCGCGCAGGGCGCGGGAGGTGTCGTCCATCCCGAAGCCGTGGTCGCTGCCGTTCGCCGGGTCGAAGAGGGGGGTCAGCCGGGCCTCGATGAAGGCGGTGATCCGCTGGAAGCGGGCCTCGACGCCCGGGTCGTCGTCGTGATTGCCGTGGTCGTTGCACATGGGGACTTCCTACACCGTCGCCGGGGCGCCCAGTGCCGCGAGGGGTCCGTCGGTCAGCCGGTAGACCGTCCACTCGTCCTGCGGGCGGGCGCCCAGGGACTCGTAGAAGCCGATCGCGGACCGGTTCCAGTTCAGCACCGACCACTCCAGGCGCTGGTAGCCGCGGGCCACGCAGAGCCGGGCCAGCTCGGCGAGGAGCGCCCGGCCGTGGCCGCCGCCGCGCGCCTCCGGGCGGACGTACAGGTCCTCCAGGTGGATGCCGTGCACGCCGCGCCAGGTCGAGAAGCTGAGGAACCACAGGGCGAAGCCGACGACCCGCCCCTCCGCGTCCTCGGCGACGTGGGCGTAGGCGGCGGGCCGCTCGCCGAAGAGGACCTCGTGGAGCTGGTCCGGCGTCATCCGGACCTCGTGGAGGGCCTTCTCGTACTCCGCGAGTTCGCGGACCAGGGCGTGGACGGCGGGCACGTCGGCGGGGGCGGCGGTACGGATCACGAGGTCAGCGTGCCATCAGCGCCCGCGCGATGACCACCTGGTGGGCGTCGAGCCGGGGCTCCTCACCGGCCTCCACCGCGTCCTCGACGTCCCACAGCCCGTTCTGGAGCACCCGGCCGAGCGTCCAGGCCAGCGCCCGGTCCCGGTCGAGCCCGAGGTGTTCGGCGAGCAGGTCGAAGCGCCACCGGATCGCGGCCGGGTCCGGGTTCCACAGGTCGGTGAGGGCGGGCAGCAGCTCGAAGCCGGGGTCCCCGGCGAGCGGTTTGGGGTCGATGGCGAGCCAGGGTTCGCGGTCGGCGCCGAGGATGTTGTCGTAGTGCAGGTCCCAGTGGAGCAGCCGGTCGCCGGGCTCGGCCGCGACCTCGCGGACGGCGGCGGCGCAGTCCGTCAGGAGCGCGGCGTCGGCCGCGCCGAGCCGGGCCGCCGCGCCGGGGGCCGCGCCGAGCATCGCGGCGGCGGTGGCGCCGAGGGTCCGCAGACCGGGCGGGGCGGGCCGGGCGGAGAGCCGGGCGAGGAGCCCGGCCAGGATCCGCACCGCCGCCCGCTCGTCCCCGAGGCGCGACAGGTGCCGGGTCTCGTCGGCCCGTTCGAGCAGCATGGTGCCGGTCTCCGGATCGTGGTCGAGGAGCCGTACG
The DNA here is from genome assembly GCF_014650175.1 of Streptomyces termitum. GTDB lineage: Bacteria > Actinomycetota > Actinomycetes > Streptomycetales > Streptomycetaceae > Streptomyces > Streptomyces termitum. The sequence continues at coordinate 90,267 of NZ_BMUL01000001.1, read as the reverse complement.
GCCCCGTCGCCGTCCCAGACCCGCAGCCCGACGGGCTCGCCCTCGCTCTCCTCGTCGAGGAGCTGGAGCTTGAGCGCGGCGGGGGTGCCGCCGTCCCGGTCGACGGGCAGCACCAGGGAGGCGACGCCGTGCATCGGGGGGCCGGTGAGCCGCAGCCCCCAGCGGTCCAGGAAGTCCGCCGCCAGGCCGGGCAGCGCGGCGACGAAGGCTCGTCCCGCCGCGCCGTTGTACTTCGCCTGGGACGCCGCGAGTTCCTCGGGTACGTGGATCACGTCACGAGCCTACGGGGGCGGGGACCCGGCCGGGCCGTCCGCTCCGCGCACCCGGAGGCGCCCGTTCCCCCCGCCGCGGTCACCCGTTCCCAGCGGCCCGGCCCCCCGGGTACCCTCCGGCCACGCACCGGGAAGAGGGACGGCATGAACAGCAGTACGGACACGGTCAACGGCGGCATCTCCTTCTGGTTCGCCCAGGAGGGCCTGCCCGCACCCCGCGAACCCCTCCCCGGCGACCGGACCGCCGACGTCTGCATCGTCGGCGGCGGCTACACCGGCCTGTGGACCGCCTACTACCTGAAGAAGGCCGTCCCCTTCCTCGACATCGTCGTCCTGGAGGCCCGCTTCTGCGGCTACGGCGCCTCCGGCCGCAACGGCGGCTGGCTCTACAACGGCATCGCCGGCCGCGACCGCTACGCCAAGCTCCACGGCCACGAGGCCGCCGTCCGCCTCCAGCAGGCCATGAACGCCACCGTCACCGAGGTCCTCGACGTCCTCGACACCGAGGGGATCGAGGCCGACCAGCACCGCGGCGGCGTCCTCGAAGTCGCCCTCACCCCCGCCCAGCTCGCCCGCCTCAAGGAGTTCCACGCCGCCGAGCACGCCTTCGGCGAGGCCGACCGCGAGATCTACGGCGCCCGCGAGACCGCCGCGCGCATCCGCGTCGCCGGTGCCGTCGGCTCCTCCTGGACCCCGCACGGCGCCCGCCTCCACCCCGTCAAGCTCGTCCACGGCCTGCGCGCCGCCGTCGAGGCCCTCGGCGTCACCGTCCACGAGTCCACCCCGGTCACCGCCATCGAGCCCAAGCACGCCCGCACCCCCTACGGCACGGTCCGCGCCCCCTACGTGCTCCGCTGCACCGAGGGCTTCACCGCCTCCCTCGCCGGCCAGCGCCGCACCTGGCTCCCCATGAACTCCTCGATGGTCGCCACCGAACCGCTCACCGACGCCCAGTGGGATTCCATCGGCTGGAACGGCCTGGAGACCCTCGGCGACATGGCCCACGCCTACATGTACGCCCAGCGCACCGCCGACGGCCGCATCGCCCTCGGCGGCCGGGGCGTCCCCTACCGCTTCGGCTCGAAGACCGACAACGACGGCCGCACCCAGCCGCGGACCGTCGAGGCCCTGCGCGAGATCCTCGTCCGCTTCTTCCCGCAGCTCGCCGGCGTCCGGATCGACCACGCCTGGTCCGGCGTCCTCGGCGTCCCCCGCGACTGGTGCGCCACCGCCACCCTCGACCGCTCCACCGGCCTCGGCTGGGCGGGCGGCTACGTCGGCTCCGGCGTCGCCACCACCAACCTCGCCGCCCGCACCCTGCGCGACCTCATCCAGCAGGACTCCGGCCAGTCCGGCCCCACCGACCTCACGGCCCTCCCCTGGGTCAACCACAAGGTCCGCAAGTGGGAACCCGAACCCTTCCGCTGGCTCGGCGTCCAGACCATGTACGCCGCCTTCCGCGGCGCCGACCAACGCGAGACCACCACCCACACGGCCACCACCGACCCCATCGCCACCTGGGCGAACCGACTGAGCGGCAGATAAGGGACGGGAGGGCCCGGCAACCGGGGCCCGGGGCCTGGCGCCTGGGGACCCGGCACCCGGGGCCCGGCACCCGGGCGGCTCCGGCGAAGACCGAGCCCTACCCCACCTCCACGCCGAAGTCCCCGACCAGCTCCCCGAGCCCGCCGGCGTACCCCTTCCCCCCGACCACGAAGTCCCAGTCGCCCCCGGCCCGCCGCCGGAACGACCCGAGGACGAGGGCCGTCTCCCCGGGCCGCCCGTCGGACACCACCAGCCGGTCCAGCTCGCCGCCGGAGGCGTCCCGGAGCCGTATCCCGGCCTCCATGAAGCCGCGCAGGTCGGCGTCCGGGTTGACCTCGGGGTCGACGGCGGCGACGAGGACGACCCGGTCGGCGCGGGCCGGAAGGGCGTCGAAGCCGACGCGGACGGCGGCCCGGTCGCCGAAGGCCGCGGGGGCGAAGGCGACCGAACCGTCCGGCGTGGCCGGGTTGTTGTAGAAGACGAACCACTCGTCGCCGAGCACCCGGCCGCCCGCGCAGACGAGCGCGCAGACGTCGAGGGCGACGGAGCCCCGCCAGACCATCCCCAGCGTGTTGAAGTCGCCGGAAGCATCAGCGGCGGCGGAGGCGGCGGCGGGAGCGGGAGCCTCCTCCGGCCGCCCGTCGCCCAGCCGCCCCCGCAGCCCGTGCCGCCGCAGCAGGTCGACGAGTTCGGTGCCCGAGATCAGCGTCAGCGGCTTGCCGTCGGCGAAGGTGTAGGAGCCGGGCCCGAACTTCGACGTGGTGACGAGGACGCCCTTGTTGGCACCCGCGCCCTGCACCGTCCCGTACAGGTCGCGCACGGCGGACGGCGGGACGGTGTTCCGGTACCGCTTGACCTGGACGACGATCGAACCGCCGCTGATGGGGTCGGGATCGAGCGCGTCGACGTCGACCCCGCCGTCGTTGGAGCGGCGGGTGGTGACGGCCTGGAGGCCGCGGGCCCGGAAGAGCTCGGCGACGAGCCCCTCGAAGGCGATCGGGTCCATGGCCAGCAGGTCGGGCTCCTCGCCGTCCCCCTGCACCACGACGTCGCCCCCGACCTGGTCGGGCGTACGGAACGGGGCGACGGCGGCCCGCTCGTCGGGCTTCCCGGAGAGCCGCCCGGCGAGCGCGCCGGTCAGGCAGTCCACGGCGGCGACGAGCTCCAGATTGAGCCGGTCGAAGTCCCGCCGGGACACGACGACCGAGGCCACGCACACCCGGGAGGCGAGCCCGGTGGCCGGATCGACGCCGTCCACGTACCCGTTGAGGGCGACGGACTCCAGGGCCCCGAACCCGTCGGCGGCGAACAGCTCCCGCACGGCGAGCAGCACGCTCTGGGCGAGCACGCTCCGGTACAGCGCCCGCCGCTGCGTGACCGGCCGCGCGACCTCCTTCTCCTGGTCCGTGCTCGGCAGGTACTTGACGCCCTTGGTCTCGGGAACGACCTCGTAACCGGGCAGGTCCCAGTCGAGGACGAGCCCGCGCCCGCCCCGGTCGTAGGCGGCCGAGACCTCGCGCGGAAACCCGTCGGGCCAGCCGGCGGAGGCGAAGAGCACCGCCGAGAAGTAGTCGACGACGGTCTCGGCGTCACCGCCGGCCAGGGCCGCGCCGGTCCCGGCGACCCCCCGGTTGTGCTCCCGGATCTCGGCGGTCCGGGCGGCGGCCCAGGCGTCGTACTCCCTCCGGTACGCGGCCAGCGACTCCAGCCGCCGCGCCTCGGCCGCCTGCGCGGCGTACCAGTCCCGCTCGAACCGCGCCCGCGCGTCACGCCCGGAGTAGCGCCGCTGGTCGGGCATGGGTACGGGCTGCGCGAGGGCCCCGGGAGCGAACGGCTCGACCTCCTCGCTCCGCCGCAGCGACTCCACCCGGAAGGCGGGCGCCCGGCACCCGGCGGCGAGCAGCCCCTCCAGCACGGCCACCCGCTCGTCGATCTCGCGGGTCCTCCGCAGCGCGTCGGCGTCCCGGTGCCGCCGGTAGGCGGCCTTCTGCTCCCGCTGCATCCGGGACACGTCCCGCTCGTACGCCCGCTGCTGCCGCTCCGCCTCCCGCCGCTGCCGCGCCAGGGCCGCCTCCCGCTCCTCCCGCTGCCGCTGCGCCGCCCGCTGCTGCTCCGCCCACAGCCCGATCAACCCCCCGGAACGCCGCCCCATCCGCGCACCCCTCCCCACACACCCCGCACCACGTGAACACCCCCGCGCCCCCAGATTGTCCCGGACGACGAAGCCCTTGCACACAGAAACTCCACACCCGCCCCGACGGCTCCTCCGCCCCGTTCGCCACAGGGCGATCCGTCCCCTCAACAGCATCCGGCTGCTCCACTGGCACCCTCAACCACCAAGGAGACCGACCGACATGACCGAACGAGTCCGCGCCGTCCTCATCACCCCCGACGACACGATGCTGGTCATCCGCCGCACCCGCCCCGGCATCCCCGAGTACTGGGTCCTGCCCGGCGGCGGCGTCGAACCCGACGACGCCTCCCGCGAGGCCGCCCTCCACCGCGAGATCCACGAGGAGATCGCCGGAAAGGCCGACATCGTCCGCCTCCTCCACACGATGGAGACCGGCGACGAGCGCCAACTCTTCTACCTCGCCCACATCACAACCTGGTCCTTCGCCGCCCGCACCGGCCCCGAGTTCAGCACCGAAGGCCGCGGCGAGTACGCCCTGGAAGAAATCCCACTGACCCCGACCGGCCTCGCCAGCATCACCCTCAAACCGGAGGAGATCACCCACGCCCTCCAGGAAACCCTCCGCACCGGAACCCTCGGGACCGGGACGGCCCCGGCATAACCCCCACGCAAAAGGGACCGGCACGGGATCCCTCCCCGTGCCGGCCCCTCCTGAAGACAGAGCCCCCTGCCGGGTTCGAACCGACGACCCCCGCTTTACAAGTTCGATCGGAAGCCACCGACGACCATCCTGCCCGCCGGCACGGCTGCCGTACGAGGACGCTCGTGTGCGCCCCCGTACGGCGTCGTTGATGTCAGCCGTGGATGTCAGGGCCTTCTTGCCCCGCAGCTCCACCGGGATCGTTCAGTGGCGGTCACGCCAGTCGCTACGGGATTCTGAGGGACGCTGCGGGGTGGTCGTGATCGATGAGGCTGCGGTACGTACTTGCTGTATTGCCACCCCACCTAAAGGTGGGCCACCAACCCCTGGACAGCCTCAACGCAGTTCGTCAAGTAGTTCGGGTCTACCCGAACTCGCTTCCCCATCACATCGAAGCGGCCAGACCTCTGCGCGTAGAAGGGACACCCACGTGCAAAGGCAACGACCCCCGTCGTCTGGAAGTCCCGGATATCCACGACACCGTCCTCCACCTTGGTGAATGTGAACATTTCAGGGTGATCCTCAAGCAGTCCATCGATGTCGTCGTCGATGGATCGCAGCACAGCCGCGTAGGCCGAAGCAGACCCCATGTACTGAGTCAGACGGTTCTTCGCGATCAGATGCACCTTCGGCAGCACCCGCTCCGCAGCCTGCAAGCGGGTAGCAAAGGCATAGGTCGAGTAGATCTCGGAAGGAAGCTTGAGACCGTAAATCAGGGAGAAGGCGTTCTGGATCGCGCGGCGAGACGAGTCGTCAGCCATTACGGGCAGAACCAGACGATCGGCAGCCGAAAGGGCGATCTGAGTGTAGATCGAGAACGATGGGTTGGAGTCGATGAAGATCGTGTCGTACTTCCCGTCCAGGCTTTCGATCAGGTCACGGATCCAGTCAATGACCTTGAGCCATGAATTCGTACCGGGAATCTGAGTGTTCGCCAGGGTCGAGATGGCGTTACTCTGCAGCTCCAGCAGCGGATCGCCCGCAATCAGATCTACGTTTGAAGGGACCGCCGAGTTGAAGTTGTTCGGCGTCGAGATGTAGTCGCTGGGCGTTACGGCCGGCATGGTGAAAGGCGACGGCAACCTCTTCTCGAAGTACCCGCCCAGGGTCTTACGGGGGATCTCCCCCTGCTGCAGCAGCAGCCTCTGACTCCCCTGGTTGGTAAGACCACCGAACAGCAGCTCACTAAGGTTCGCCTGCGGGCATACATCGATAGCGAGGATGCGCTCCTCCGGATGCTGGTCGGCGTAGAAGCACAGCGACTGAAAGACCAAGCTCGTCTTACCGGTACCGCCCTTGTTGTTCCAGTAGGCATAGACCCTCACGAAAAACTCCTTCCCACAGAACCACCCCACCCAACGTCCATTGAGTACGGAGTATCGTACACATAGACCGCTGTCGCGTCCATAATGGACGCAGTTATGTCCCGTGGGGTCGCGCTGGCACACGCACGCCACCTCCCCGCTCCCATCCCACCGGCCGGCACCCGCGTACGGTCCCCTCCCATCCCGGAGTCGGAGCGCCCCCGCCGGAGGCATCGTCTTGAGCCGCACTTGTGTACCGCCTCGGCCGCGTCGTGGTTCGTCGCCCATCAACCCGAGCTGTCAGGCGTGCGGACGGCGGCCGGGCTGGAGCGGGGCGAAGACAGGAGCGCAGGCCCGGGCGACGGGCCGCGCGCGCCGCGCCGTGCGCGGCGGGTGCCTTGATGAGGTAGAGAAACCTGTAACAGCTCCCTACAGGTGCAGGTGCAGGTGCGCGATCGTCGCGTCGTCGTGCTGCTTGCTGCGGGGCCGGCGGTTCAGGTGGGGGTCGGAGTGTTCCGTCTCGCGGATCGTGTGGATCGTGGCCCGGGGGCCGTGGTGGGTGAGGAGGTCCAGGAGGCCGTTCCAGTCGGTGGTGTGGAAGGTGGTCACGGGGCGTGCGGCGCCGTCGGTCAGGAGGGCTGCCCGCTGGATGTCGGTGGCGGGTTCGGTGCCGGTGAGGGCGTGGTGGGCCGCTTGCGGATCGGCTGCCACCACCCAGTAGCCGCCCGGTGTGTTGCGAAGACCGCGTTCCTGCCTGACGAGGATCTGATGAGCCCTCCTCCTCTCCTCCGAGTCCGGGGCCATCGCGGCGAGAGTTTGGCGGGCTTCCGCTGCCATGTGGGCGAGACGGTCGTCGGTCACCGCCGTGGCCTTCCCGTCCTTCTCCAGGACGAGCGTGCAGTCCCCCGTACCAGCCACTCGAAGAGCCCGGCCGGGACCCTGGCCACCGCCACGGTCGCGGACGGGGAGAACGGATCGTCGACGGCGCAGGTGTCCCGGTGCGCGTCCGCCGTGGAACCGATCACCTCCGCGAGACAGTCGGCAAGCGGAACCTCTCCCCGGACCGCCGCCGCGTGGAGACGGGCGCCCAGCTGCTCCACGTACCAGACGACCCCGTGCCCGCATCCCGTCGCGATGCCGGGGGCCAGGCCGGCGCCGTCCAGTACCACAACCGCGGTGCGACTGGACAGGACGAAGTCCTCGTTGGGCGCCCCAGGGCGAGGCACGCTCGTCTGGAGGACCCGCACGCTAGGCCGTCTCGTGAAGCAGAACGCCGCTCAAGGCCCGGCTGCCGAGGATCGTCTTGGTGCCCGGTTCGTAGTCGGCGGCGATCACCATGGAGAACGGCTTCGCGCCGGCCTCCTGGTAGATGCCGGTGATGTTCTCGGCGAGGAAGTGCGCCACACCCAGCGATCCGATCGCGTGAATGCCCGCGATGAGGAGGAAGGTCCCCTGGCCGTCGGGGCGGCGGAGCCTGCCGAGGTACGCGATGTCCTCGGGCGCCGGACTGTCGGGGTCCTCGCGGTCGAGGTCGAGGTCGATCTCTCCCGTGGCGGGGATGTACCCCAGGTCCCCTTCGAGCTGGACCTGATGGGCCAGCGCCAGCAGCTTCTGCCCCTGTGGAACTGTCTTCGAGCGCCACGTACTCCCGTTCACCTGCGCGCATCGGAACGAGCACCCGCACATGTTCCGTACCGAGAAACGCTCGCTCCGGCGGAGGGCCGACGTCACGGAGTTGGGCCACCCGGGCCGCGCTGATCTGTCAGCACATGACGAGCGATCGTGATCAGCACATCGCGGGGAAGCTCGGGGAGATGATCCGCCAGGCCCGGAAGGACAGCGATCCAGGGCCTTCTGGCACGTAGGGGGAACGGCCGTGATCACGCGAAAGGGGCCGGCGCCGGGAAACCTCCCCGTGCCGGCCCCTCGCGAAGACAGAGCCCCCTGTCGGGTTCGAACCGACGACCCCCGCTTTACAAGAGCGGTGCTCTGGCCAGCTGAGCTAAGGAGGCAGCCCGTGCAGTGTATCCAACGCCGGTGACGCGACGGTCGGAAATCTCACGTCCTTCGAACTGCTGACAGAACGGGCATCGCCAGGTAGCGTCACCTCAGGTTCACCCAGGTGGACTAGACCTCAATCCTTCCTTTACTCGGATCGTCCGGCACGTTCCTGCCGGTGAAGGGACACATCACCATGGCTTCCGTCACGTTCGACAAGGCGACCCGGATCTACCCCGGCGCCACCAAGCCCTCCGTCAACCAGCTCGACATCGAGATCGCGGACGGCGAGTTCCTCGTCCTCGTCGGCCCCTCCGGCTGCGGCAAGTCGACCTCGCTGCGCATGCTCGCCGGTCTGGAGGACGTCAACGGCGGCGCCATCCGCATCGGCGACCGCGACGTCACGCACCTGCCGCCGAAGGACCGGGACATCGCCATGGTGTTCCAGAACTACGCGCTGTACCCGCACATGAGCGTCGCCGACAACATGGGCTTCGCCCTCAAGATCGCCGGCGTCAACAAGGCCGAGATCCGCGCCAAGGTCGAAGAGGCCGCGAAGATCCTCGACCTCACCGAGTACCTCGACCGCAAGCCGAAGGCGCTCTCCGGCGGTCAGCGCCAGCGCGTCGCCATGGGCCGCGCGATCGTCCGCGAGCCGCAGGTCTTCCTCATGGACGAGCCGCTGTCGAACCTCGACGCCAAGCTTCGCGTCTCGACCCGCACCCAGATCGCCGGCCTCCAGCGCCGCCTGGGCATCACCACGGTCTACGTCACCCACGACCAGACCGAGGCGCTCACCATGGGCGACCGCGTCGCCGTGCTGAAGGACGGTCTGCTCCAGCAGGTCGACACCCCGCGCAACATGTACGACAAGCCCGCCAACCTCTTCGTCGCCGGCTTCATCGGCTCCCCGGCCATGAACCTGATCGAGGTCCCGATCACCGAGGGCGGCGTCAAGTTCGGCAACAGCGTCGTCCCGGTCTCCCGCGACGCCCTCGCCACCGCCGCCGCCAACGGCGACACCACCGTCGTCGTCGGCGTCCGCCCGGAGCACTTCGACGTCTCCGGCGCCACCAGCAAGGACGGCGTCGCCGTCACCGTCAACGTGGTCGAGGAGCTCGGCTCCGACGGCTTCGTCTACGGCTCCACCCGCGTCGGCGGCGAGGACAAGGACATCGTCATCCGCGTCGGCGGCCGCGAGATCCCCGCCAAGGGCTCCACGCTGCACGTCGTCCCGCGCGCCGGTGAGCTGCACGTCTTCTCCAAGTCCACGGAGCAGCGCATCAGCGAGTGACCCCTCGCCGGAAAGAAGTGGCGAACGGCCCCGTTTCCCTTGCGGAAGCGGGGTCGTTCGTTTAAACGGGCACACCCCCGAAAACCCCGGCATTCGGGGCCCGGAAACCCCTCCGCGTCAACCCGGGATTCGAAAGACCACGGAGCGCCGTCCCCCGTGAGAGTGACTAAATGTCGCCATATCACTACCGGCCGCTACGCTCGCCTCCGTGACGCACTCTGCCCGCCGCATCGGCCGCTCCCTCGCCCTCGTCCTCCCCGTCGTCCTGGTCCTGTCCGGAACGCTGGCGGTGTCCGCCGTGCCGTGGGCCGGCCAGTCCGACGGCAACCAGCTGCTGGCCGCCTCGGCCGCGGACGTCTCCACCCCCGCGAAGTCCCGCGCCCCGCAGGACGTGCTCCGCGACCGGCTCCTCGCCGAGCTCCAGGAGAAGGACCCGGGCGTCGCCCTCACCCACCTCCAGCGCGAGGTGGAGAACCGCCCCTCCCTCGCCGGGCACTGCGTGTCCATCGCCCGCGCCCTAGGCCGCGCCGCCGTCCAGCACTACGGCCCCGCCCGCGCCCAGGCGTTCTCCCGCCCGGTCTGCGACACCGCGTACGCGACCGGCGTGATGCGCGCGAGCTGACGCCCCGCGCGCGTACGGGGCACGTGGCTCGGGGCCGGATCCGGCGTTCATCGTGCGCTGACGCCCCGCGCGCGCGTACGGGACACCTATCGTTCCCCGTATGCACACCACTCCGACGCAGGCCGTGGTCCTGGCGGGCGGCCAGGGCTCACGGCTGCGCCCCTACACCGACGACCGCCCCAAGCCGATGGTCGAGATCCCGGGCACCGGGACGCCGATCATCGGCCATCAGCTGTCCTGGCTGGCCGCCGAGGGCGTGACCGACGCCGTCGTCTCCTGCGGGCACCTCGCCGAGGTCCTCCAGGAGTGGCTGGCCGGCGCCGACCTGCCGCTCAAGGTGACCACCGTCGTCGAGACCGAGCCGCTGGGCCGCGGCGGCGGCCTCAAGTACGCCGCCGCGCACCTGCCCGCGCCGGACCAACCCTGGTACGCCACCAACGGCGACATCTGGACGCGCTTCTCGCTGCGCGAGATGGCCGCCTTCCACGACGAGCGCGACGCCACCGCCACCCTCGCCCTGGCCCGCCCCCGCATCCCGTGGGGCGCCGTCGAGACCGACACCTTCGGGCACATCACCGACTTCGTCGAGGCGCCGCCGTCGCCCTTCCTCATCAACGCCGGCGTGTACGTCTTCTCCCCCGGCTTCACCGAGCTGCTGCCCGACCTCGGCGACCACGAGCGGACCACCTTCCCCCGCCTCGCCCGCGAGAAGCGCCTGGCCGGCTTCCCGCTGCCCCAGGGGGCGTACTGGCGGGCCATCGACACCGCCAAGGACCTCACCGAGGCCGCGAAGGAGCTGGCCGCCCAGAGCCACCGCTGACGCGCCGGAGGCGGCACCCCCTTCCCCGGGGGTGCCGCCTCCTGTCGTCGTACGGCCGGATCAGCCGAGCAGACCGCCGATCGGGTTCTTCGGCGCCTCGCCGCCGGCCGGCTCGGACGGGGACTCCTGCGCGGGCGACCCGCTGGTCCCACCGGACGTGGAGCCGCCCGAGGTGCCGCTCGGGCTGTCGCTGGTGGACGGCGGCGGCTCGGGCCGCGACTGGGACGGCGTACGGCTCCCGGTCCCGCCGCCCGTGGTGGCGGACGGCCGCTCCTCCGTCGGCGAGGAGCCGGCGCCGGTGCCCGTCTCGGTCGGGCGGCCGGTCTCCCCGGCGTCCTCCTCGCGGGCCTTCTCCGTGGTCGCCGCCGCGGTCGGCTCGGTCCGGCCCTGCGGGCTCTCCGAGGGGGTACGGCTCCGCGTCGGCTCGGTCGGCAGCGGCCGGCCGGGCAGGTGGTTGATCGGGTCGTCGTTCGGACCGGGCACGGTGACCATCTCGGTGGAGCGGACCGCGCCGCCGAGGACCGAGCCGATCAGCAGGGTGAGGCCGACGACCACGGCGGCGAAGAGGGTGGAGCGGCGCAGCACCCGGCGGCGCAGCGCGGCCAGGTCGGCGCGCGGGCCGAGGGTCCGCCACGCCTCCCCGGCCAGCCGTCCGTCGGCCGAGTAGACCGGCGCGCCGGCGATGATCAGCGGCGACCAGGCGGCCAGGTAGATGATGTCGGCGGAGTCGTAGACCGGGACCGACTTCCAGCTGACGGTGAGGAGCAGCGCGGCCGACAGGAGCGCGCCGACGACGGCCGCGGCCCGCTGCCACAGGCCGAGGACGGTGAGGACGCCGACGACGACCTGGAGGAAGGCGACGGTCAGTCCGGCGCCGACCGGGTGCTGGAGGGCGAAGTCCCGCAGCGGCTCGGCGAGCGGCCACGGATGCAGCGAGGTCAGCCACTTGACCATGGAGCCGCGCTCGCCGCCGTCGAAGTAGACGGGGTCGCAGAGCTTGCCCATGCCCGCGTAGACGGAGATGAGGCCGAGGAAGACGCGGAGCGGCAGCAGCACCACGCCGAGGTTCATCCGGCGGCCGGGGTAGTAGCCCTGCCGGACGCCGTCGGAGCCGGTCCGCCGGTCCTGCCGGGAGGTCTCCTCGTACGACGGCTCGGGCCGCATCTCGTACACGTCGTCGTAGGCGCCCTCGGCCCGCCGCATCGGCGGCAGGATCGGGGGGGCCGCGCCGGCGGGCACGACGGGGGTGGGCATCGTGTCGTCGACGCGCGGGATGGCCTGGGTGGCCGGGTCCAGGGTGGAGACGGCGCCGCCGGGGGCGGCCGAGGAGTCGCGCACGGCCTGGAGCAGCCCGGACGCTCCCGGGGCGGCCCTGCCGGTCCACACGACGGGGCGGCGGCGGGCCGCGCCCGCGCCGGCGAGGGAGGCCGCGTGCGCGGCGAGCCTCGGCTGCGGGGCCGGCGCGAGCCGCACACGGAAGCTGGCGTGGTTCACGATCACCTGGGCGGGATCGGAATCCACTTTGACCATGCTCAGGGGGGGCTGATCGTCGAACCCCGGCCGGGGCGTTCTGGTGTCCACACTCATCTAACCGAGTGACGCCGGGTTAGGACACTGTTCTGACGGGCTCGGAATGTCCGAGACCCGTCAAGATCACGCCCGGTCGGCCCGACCCGTGCGGGTGGGGCCGACCGGGCGGACGGGTCAGGCCATCCGGCGGCGGGCCGCCTCGTACAGCACGACGCCCGCGGCGACGCCCGCGTTCAGCGACTCGGCGCCGCCCGGCATCGGGATGCGGACCAGGAAGTCGCAGGTCTCGCCGACGAGCCGGGACAGGCCCTTGCCCTCGGAGCCGACCACGATGACGACCGGGCCCTCCAGGGCCTCCAGCTGGTGCACCTCGGTCTCGCCGTCGGCGGCCAGGCCGACGACCGTCAGACCGGCCTTCTGGTACTCCTGCAGGCAGCGGGTCAGATTGGTGGCGCGGGCGACCGGGGTGCGGGCGGCGGTGCCGGCCGAGGTCTTCCAGGCACCGGCGGTCATGCCGGCGGCGCGCCGCTCGGGGACGACGACGCCGTGGCCGCCGAAGGCGGAGACGGAGCGGACGACGGCGCCGAGGTTGCGCGGGTCGGTGACGCCGTCGAGGGCCACGATCAGCGGGTCCTCCTGCTCGTCGTAGGCCGCCGCGGCGAGGTCCTCGGGGTGCGCGTACTCGTACGGCGGGACCTGGAGGACGAGGCCCTGGTGGTTCAGGCCGTTGGTCATCCGGTCCAGCTCGGGGCGCGGCGCCTCCATGATGTTGATGTTGCCGCGGCCGGTGGCGAGGTTGAGGGCCTCGCGCACGCGCTCGTCGTTGTCGATGAACTGCTGCACGTAGAGCGTGGTGGCGGGGACTCCGTCGCGCAGCGCCTCGAAGACCGGGTTGCGGCCGACGACCATCTCGGCCTGGCCCTTGCCGCCGCGGCGGACGACGGGCTTGCGCTTGGCCGCGTTGCGGGCCATCGCGTTGGAGACGCGGAAGGCCTTGTGGCCCTTGCGGTTCTCGGCCTTGGGCGTCGGGCCCTTGCCCTCCAGGCCCTTGCGCCGCTGGCCGCCGCTGCCGATCGTCGCGCCCTTCTTGTTGGACGTACGACGTCCCCTGCGCTGGCTGTTCCCGGCCATGGCTGCTACCTGTTCCTCTACCTGCGTGCGTACGGAAGTCTGTAAGTGAAGTGTGCCGCCCGGGGCTCCGGGCGGCACATCATCGGTGTTCTATCGGTGGGCGATGGTCCAGCGGGGGCCGTCGGGGCTGTCCTCGATGGCGAGCCCGGACCGGCCGAGCTGGTCGCGGATCGCGTCCGCGGTGGCCCAGTCCTTGCGCTCGCGGGCGGACTCGCGCTGCTGGAGCACGAGGCGGACGAGGGTGTCGACGACGCCGTGCAGCTCCTCGCCGCCGCCGGACTCGTCGGCCCAGTGCGGGTCGAGCGGGTCCAGGCCGAGGACGCCGAGCATGGCGCGGACCTCGGCGAGGCGCGCGATGGCCTCGTCCTTGTCGTCGGCGCCGAGCGCGCTGTTGCCCTGCCGGACGGTGGTGTGGATGATCGCCAGCGCGTGCGGGACGCCCAGGTCGTCGTCCATGGCCTCGGCGAAGGCCGGCGGCACCTCGGCGGCGGGCGGGACGGTCCGGCCCGCCTTCTCGGTGGCGCGCTGCACGAAGCCCTCGATGCGGCCGAAGGCGGCCTCGGCCTCGCGCAGGGACTCCTCGCTGTACTCGATCATCGACCGGTAGTGCGGAGTGCCCAGGTAGTAGCGCAGGACGATCGGGCGCCAGTTCTTCACCATCTCGCTCACGAGGACCGAGTTGCCCAGCGACTTCGACATCTTCTCGCCGGACATGGTGACCCAGGCGTTGTGCACCCAGTACGAGGCGAAGGCGTCGCCGAAGGCCTTGGCCTGGGCGATCTCGTTCTCGTGGTGGGGGAAGATCAGGTCGAGGCCGCCGCCGTGGATGTCGAAGGCGGAGCCCAGGTACTTGTGGGCCATGGCCGAGCACTCCAGGTGCCAGCCGGGCCGGCCGCGGCCCCACGGGGTCTCCCAGTCCGGCTCGCCGGGCTTGGTCGCCTTCCACATGGCGAAGTCGCGGGGGTCGCGCTTGCCGGAGACGCCCTCGTCGGGCTGGCGGAGGTCGTCCAGGTCCTGGTTGGAGAGCTCCAGGTAGCCGGGGAAGGAGCGCACGTCGAAGTAGACGCTGCCGTCGGCCTCGTAGGCGTGGCCGCGCTCGATCAGGCCGCGCATCATCTCGATCATCTCGGGTACGTGGCCGGTGGCGCGGGGCTCGTAGGTCGGCGGGAGGCAGCCGAGGGCCTCGTAGCCGGCGTTGAACGCGCGCTCGTTCTCGTAGCCGATGGACCACCAGGGGCGGCCCTGCTCGGCGCCCTTCCTGATGATCTTGTCGTCGATGTCGGTGACGTTCCGGACGAAGGTGACGTCGTAGCCGCGGTGGGTGAACCAGCGGCGCATGATGTCGAAGTTCAGGCCGGAGCGGATGTGGCCGATGTGCGGGGCCGCCTGAACGGTGGCACCACACAGGTAGATCGAGACGCAGCCCGGCGTGAGCGGGGTGAAGTCGCGGATCTGCCGGGCGCTGGTGTCGTACAGGCGAATGGTCACGGGTCAAGGGTAGTGGGCGCGCGCCAGTGCCCCGCGACCGATTCCCGGACACGGGACACCTTCTTTCCCGGCGCGCGCCGCGCCCAGGGCCTGTCCGGCGGATCTCCGCCGGACACGGCCTAGCGCGACACCGGGTAGACCAGGGCGGTCGCGAGGGCGGCGAGGCCCTCGGCGCGGCCGGTCAGGCCGAGGCCGTCGGTGGTGGTGCCGGAGACGGAGACGGGCGCTCCGGCCGCCTCGCTCAGCGCCTTCTGCGCCTCGTCGCGGCGCTTGCCGACCTTGGGGCGGACGCCGACGACCTGCACGGCGATGTTGCCGATCTCGTACCCCTCGGCGCGGACGATCCGGGCGGCCTCGGCGAGCAGGGTGGTGCCGGAGGCGCCGGACCACTCGGGGCGGGAGGTGCCGAAGTGGGCGCCGAGGTCGCCGATGCCGGCGGCGGAGAAGAGGGCGTCGCAGGCGGCGTGGGCGGCGACGTCGCCGTCGGAGTGCCCGGCGAGCCCGTACTCCTCCCCTTCCCAGAGCAGGCCCGCGCACCACAGTTCGCGGCCCTTCTCGAAGGCGTGGACGTCGGTACCGATGCCGGTACGGGGGAGCAGCGGCTCAGAAGCCATCGTTGGCCCTCCTGCGGGCGAGTACGGCCTCGGCGAGGACGAGGTCGAGGGGTCGGGTCACCTTGAACGCCTCCTCGTGGCCGGGGACGACCACGACGGGGGCGCCGAGCCGTTCCACCATGCCGGCGTCGTCGGTGGCGCCCTCTCCGGCGAGGGCGATGGTGGCGTGGGCGTCGACGAGGGTGGCGCGGTCGAAGCCCTGCGGGGTCTGCACGGCGCGCAGCCGGGCGCGGACCGGGGTGGCCACGACCGGCTCGGGGCCGCCGGGCCCGCCGGCCGGCTCGACCTCCTTGACGGTGTCGGTGACGGGCATCGCGGGGACGACGGCGACGGCGCCGTCGCGGACGGCCTCGACGACCGCGTCGACGGTCTCGACCGGGACGAGGGGGCGGGCGGCGTCGTGGACGAGGACGACGTCCACGTCCCCGGGGACCGCGTCGAGGCCGAGGCGGACCGACTCCTGGCGGGTGTCGCCGCCGGCGACGACCCGGTAGTCGGTCCGCTCGGGGAGGGCGTGGGCGTCGAGGAGGTGCTTGACCTCGGGGACGCCGTCGGCGGGGGCGACCACGACGACGAGCGAGACCGCGCGGGAGGCGGCCATCGCGCGGACGGCGTGGACGAGCATGGGGGTGCCGTTCAGCGCGCGCAGCGCTTTGGGGGCGCCCGGACCGAGGCGTACGCCCCGGCCGGCCGCCGGGATGACCACGGCGGTACGAGGAGGACGCGCTTCGTCTGACATCGGTTGCACTCCGGCAGGTTTGTTTCCGCGGGCGACGTGGGTATGGCGTCAGCAGGCTTGAGACGACGCCTCGACCGGGCCCTTCCGTGACGGACGGTCGAGGCGTCGCCATGCTGGCACGACACGCCGGGCCCGCGCGCGGAGGTGTCGGATCCGGGTGCGCGCACCGGCGTGATTCGGACGCGCGGGGCCGGTTCCGGCCGGTCCGCGCGGTGCTTCGCGGTGCTGGGGGACGCGTGGGACGGAACGTGCGGAACCGTACGCGCGAGGTGGTGGGGCGAGGAGGAGAGGCGGACATGCCGCGGTGCCCGGCGACGGCGCTGCGGAATCAGGGAACCGATTCACAGCGCGCCGACGGGCACCGCGGCATGGCTGATGCTGTTGCTACTGGGCACTGCTGCCGGGCATGGCGTGTGGGGCCAGGCTTCGGACGGCAGGCGTCAGGACGCGAGCACCTCGTCGAGGAGGGCCTCGGCCTTGTCCTCGTTGGTGTTCTCCGCGAGGGCCAGCTCGCTGACGAGAATCTGTCGCGCCTTGGCGAGCATGCGCTTCTCACCTGCGGAGAGACCACGCTCCCGCTCCCGGCGCCACAGGTCGCGGACTACTTCGGCGACCTTGATGACATCGCCGGAGGCGAGCTTCTCGAGGTTCGCCTTGTAGCGGCGGGACCAGTTCGTCGGCTCCTCGGCGTACGGCGCGCGCAGCACCTCGAAGACCCGGTCCAGCCCGTCCTGCCCGACAACGTCGCGCACGCCTACGAACTCCGCGTTGTCCGCCGGCACGCGAACCGTCAGGTCGCCCTGCGCGACCTTGAGCACCAAGTAGGTCTTGTCCACGCCTTTGATCTGGCGAGTTTCGATGGCCTCGATCAGCGCGGCCCCGTGATGGGGATAGACCACGGTGTCGCCAACCTTGAACGTCATGTGACAGGTACCCCTTCCGTGGCTATCCAGGGTAACACGGAAACGGCTTCTTCTGAATGGCGTTTCCGCAGGTCAGGGCATATCTCGGGGCTTGACAACAGCGCCGCGAACGTGCTGCGGAGGACTTCCGGAAGGCGGTATTCGCAGGTCGGAGCGGCTGCGTCGACGGAGAGAAACGCGCACGTTACACACATCCGGGACCTACCAAGGAGGGCGGTTTGTCCTATTCTATCCGCCCCGGAGTGGCCCTCTTCACGTACTCCGTTCGAGGATCGACCACTTGTCCGGCGGGTTCGGGGCGGGAATCCGGAATTGATCAGTGGACGACTCGTCCGCGCTTTTCCGTAAGGGGATGAGTGCGGAATGCGACACGACCACCGGAATTGATCACGTCGGTTATGTGAACGGCAGGCCAATGGGACATGTTTCGGCCACCTCCTCATGTGACACGTACGCCCCCGTCCGGAGCCTCCCGGACCGCGCCGCACTCTTAGGGGCGGGTCGGGTGCGGGACGGAGAGGGCGGCTCGGTAACCTGAAGCCGCTGACACACCTTTAGCTGGTCCTTAGTTCCACTAGCTGGTCCTTGGGTTCCACCGCGGCTCCGCCAATCCCGGGCGCCGCACCGCAGTCCCTCACCGCCCGTCCGTACGTCCTAGGAGATGCCGCCGCCGTGAGCCGCAGCCTTCGACGCGGCGCCCTCGCCGCCACCGCCATCGTGTTCTCGATCGCCGCCCTGTCGGCCTGTGGCGCGGGCAACGACGCCCAGACCCTCGGCGTCCGGCCGGACAACGCCGCCGTCACGGTGGACGACGTCAAGATCCAGAACGCGCTCGTCATCACCCAGCCGACCCCCGGCGTCAAGGGCCCGGCCGCCGTCTCGGCCACCCTCTTCAACAACGGGCGCGCCCCGCAGACGCTGGAGTCGGTCAGCCTGCCCGGCAGCAGCGCCCAGGTCGCCCTGAAGCCCGCCGAGGGCTCCGGCCCGATCGTGGTCCCGGCCGGCGGCTCCGTCGTCATCGGCGGCGAGGGCAACGCCTCCGCCACGATCGAGAACGGCCACGAGGCCGTGAAGAACGGCGACTCCCAGAAGGTCGTCTTCAAGTTCAGCAAGACCGGTGACGTCACCATCCAGGCGTTCGTCGTCCCGGCGGAGAGCTACTTCGAGGGCTTCGGCCCGTCCATCGTCCCGGCTCCCCCGTCCGCGACCCCGTCCGCCACGGCCTCGGCCGGCGAGGGCGGGCACGGCACGGAGAGCGGCGCCGAGCACGGCACCGAGGGCGCTCCCGAGGGCTCGGCCAGCCCGACGGCCGGCCACTGAGTCCCGCCGTACCCACGCGCGAAGGGGCGCCCCCGCTCTCGGGGGCGCCCCTTCGCGCTGCCGTGCGCCCGGCCGCTCCCCGCGGCCGGGCGCACACCGCTCCTTTTTACGGCTCGAACTTGTAGCCCAGGCCGCGGACCGTCACCAGATAGCGCGGGGCGCCCGGGTCCGGCTCGATCTTGGCGCGCAGCCGCTTGACGTGGACGTCGAGGGTCTTGGTGTCGCCCACGTAGTCGGCGCCCCAGACCCGGTCGATCAGCTGCATGCGGGTCAGGACGCGGCCCGCGTTGCGCAGCAGCATCTCCAGGAGGTCGAACTCCTTCAGCGGCAGGTCGACCTTGGCGCCCGCGACCGTCACCACGTGCCGGTCGACGTCCATCCGGACCGGGCCGGCCTCCAGCGCCGCCGGGGTGACCTCCTCCGGCTCGCCGCGGCGGCGCAGCACCGCGCGGATGCGGGCGACCAGCTCGCGCGAGGAGAAGGGCTTGGTCACGTAGTCGTCGGCTCCTATCTCCAGGCCGACGACCTTGTCGATCTCGCTGTCCTTGGCGGTCACCATGATGACCGGGACGTTGGAGCGTCCCCGCAGCTGCCGGCAGACCTCCGTACCGGGCAGGCCCGGCAGCATCAGGTCGAGGAGGACGAGGTCCGCCCCGTTGCGCTCGAACTCGTCGAGGCCGTCGGGCCCGGTGGCCGCCACGGCCACCTCGAAGCCCTCCTTGCGGAGCATGTACGACAGGGCGTCGCTGAAGGATTCCTCATCCTCGACGACAAGGACTCGGGTCACGGAAGGACCTCCGGTGCGGGAAGCGGTTCGGTCATGAGATCGGGGGTGAGGGAGGCGGGGGTCCGGCGGTCCCGTGCGGAGCCCGCCTCGGGCAGCCGCAGGGTGAAGGTGGAGCCCTGACCCTCGGTGCTCCAGACGGTGACCTCTCCGCCGTGCGAGGCGGCCACGTGCTTGACGATCGCGAGCCCGAGCCCCGTACCGCCGGTGGCACGCGAGCGTGCCGGGTCGACGCGGTAGAAGCGCTCGAAGATCCGCTCGCGGTCCTTCTCCGGGATGCCGAGGCCCTGGTCGGTCACGGCTATCTCGATGAGGTCCCCGCCGGGGGCCGCGACGCGGCGGGCGGCGACGCCCACCCGGGTGCGGGCCGGCGAGTAGTTGACGGCGTTCTCGACGAGGTTGCCGAGAGCGGCGGCGAGCTGGCCCCGGCTGCCCCACACGAACAGGTCGGCGGAGCCTCCGGAGGCCATGGTGATCTGCTTGGTGGAGGCGGTGTGCCGCGAGCGGTCGATCGCCTCCGCGACCAGCTCGTCCACGGACACCGGCTCGGAGTCCTCCAGCGGATCGTCGTTCTGCACCCGCGAGAGGTCGATCAGCTCCTGGACCAGGTTGGTCAGCCGGGTCGCCTCGATCTGCATCCGGCCCGCGAAGCGCACCACGGCCTCGGGGTCGTCCGAGGCGTCCATGACGGCCTCGGAGAGCAGGGAGAGCGCCCCGACCGGGGTCTTCAGCTCGTGGCTCACGTTCGCGACGAAGTCGCGCCGCACCGCCTCGATGCGCCGGGCCTCAGTCAGGTCCTCGACCAGGAGCAGGACGAGCCGCGAGCCCAGCGGGGCGACCCGCGCGGAGACCGCGAGGGCCTCGCCGCGTCCGCCGCGCCGGGGCAGGTCCAGTTCGACCTGGCGTATCTCCCCGTCCCTGCGCGTGTCGCGGGCCATGTTGAGCATGGGCTCCACGGACAGCTTGCCGCCCCGGACCAGGCCGAGGGCGTACGCCGCCGAGCTGGCCTTCACCACGGAGTCGCTCTCGTCGAGGACGACCGCGGAGGAGCGCAGCACGGAGAGTACGGTGTCGACACCGGGCGGCAGCACGGCGTCGGTGTGCAGGGAGGTGCGGGTGGGTCGCGCCTGGTCGCGTTCGCTCCAGCGGAACGCCAGCATGGCGATCACGCCGGTGCACACTCCGGCGATCGCTGCCAATGCGGCGACCGCCGCGTTCACGTCCATGCCGACCAGGTTATGCGTGGTCACGGACACTCTCCCAGCCGTCCGAGTGGCTGCTCGAACACTCGTCGCTCAGAGTTCACCCTCAGGACGGTGCCGGTTCACTTGCCCCGAGGGGCACGAGGGCCCGCGTCGCCCAGAGTTCACCTGGAGGCCGACCCCGGTTCACACGGGCGGGCGGAACCGGACGCCCGGGGGGCCGAACGTGGGACCGTAACGGTCCACCAGGACCCTACGGAGACCGACGGAGCCGAGAGCACTCGCCCGTGCACTCGCCTGTAGAGAGGGACATCCATGCGGGACGCGTACCACGAGGAACTTGATTCGATCGGCGAGGGCCTGGTCGAGATGGCCCGTCTGGTCGGATCGGCGATCGGGCGCGCCACCACGGCGATGCTCGACGCCGACCTGAAGCTCGCGGAGAGCGTGATCGCCGCGGACCAGAAGGTCGACGACCTCCAGCACGACCTGGAGGCGCGGGCGATAGCGCTGCTCGCGCGCCAGCAGCCGGTGGCCACCGACCTGCGGATCGTGGTCACCTCGCTGCGGATGAGCGCCGACCTGGAGCGCTCCGGCGACCTGGCCCAGCACGTGGCCAAGCTCACCCGGCTGCGCTTCCCCGACCGTGCGGTCCCCGACGACCTGCACGCCACCATCCTCCAGATGGGCCAGCTCGCGCAGCGCCTGATGGCGAAGGCCGCCGAGGTGATCATCACCAAGGACGTCGACCTGGCCATGCAGCTGGAGCAGGACGACGACGAGATGGACCTGCTGCACCGGGCCCTCTTCCAGCACCTCATGGACGACCGGTGGAAGCACGGCATCGAGACCGCCGTCGACGTGACGCTGCTCGGCCGGTACTACGAGCGCTTCGCCGACCACGCGGTGTCCGTCGCGAAGCGCGTCGTCTACCTGGTGACCGGCGAGCACGCGGACGAGCTCCAGCAGACGGACACGCCGGTCGAGGGCGCGTAGGGGCTCCCCCTCGGCGGCCCACGGGGGGCGCACAGGAGCGCGGGGCTCCTGTGCGCCGTTGATGCGCCGGTCCCGGCGGGCATGGAATGGGTACGAGGGACGATGCGCGTCCCGCGAGGGAGGGACCCCCATGGCCGATTCCCCCATCACGACCGACTCCTCGGCGGACGCCCCGCGCGAGCGGACCCACCTGCCCGTCCTCGGCGCCTGCGGTTGCGGCTCGGGCTGCGGCTGCGGCTGCCAGTCGGGCGCGCCGTGCCAGTGCGGCGGCTGCTCGGGCTGACGGAACGGAGGGGACGGGGAAGGAGCGACGGCCCCTTCCCCGCCCCTTCTTCCGGGGGTCCGGGGGGTCCAGAGGTCCGGGAGGTCCCGGAGGCCCGGGAGGTCCCGGAGGTCTGGGAGGTCTCTGAGACCTCGAAGGTCTCCGAGGTCTCAAGGTCCCGGAGGTCTGAGAGATCCCAGAGGTCTCAGAGGGCTCAGAGGTCGAGTACGCCGACGACCTGGCCGCCGCTCTCCTCCCCTGTCGTACGGAACCCCAGCCGGCGGTAGAAGGCGCCCGGCCCGTCCTCGCCGGGTTCCCAGGTCACGTACATCCGCGCGGTCCCCCGGCGGCGCAGCTCCTCGGCGACGGCCCCGACCGCGAAGCGGCCGTACCCGGCACCCTGCGCGTCGGCGGAGACGTTCAGCCGCCACAGTCCGCTGCGGCGGTCGGCCGGGTCCCGCTCCGGCGCCCACGGCACGTCGAGGAAGGCCATCAGGAAGCCGACGAGCCGGTCACCGTCGAGGATCAGCCGGGGCCAGGCGGTCTCGCCGTGCGCGTACGCCTCGGCCAGCGACTTCACGACGGGGGCGACGTTCTTCTCCTGGTGGGGGTGGACCCGCAGGGCGAGCGCGGCGTCGAGGGTGGCGGGGGTGACCCGCTCCAGGCGCGGTGATGAGGTCATGCGCCGGACAGTAGGCGACCCGGGACGCCCACCGCCCCCGATTACCTCCCTCCCACCTCGTATTACCGCCGGTCACCCCTGGGCAGGCGGCCTTCCGGAACGACAGAATTGCGGCCATGCACTCCCCGCGCACGACCCTTCTGACGGCGGCGGCGGCCGGTGCCGCCGCGCTGCTGCTCACGGGCTGCGCGACGCCTCCCGCCGGCCTCGCGGGCGTCACGGTCGCGGAGGACGGCACCCCGCTCGGCATCCTCCTGATGTGCCACGACCACCTGGACGGGGCGACCCTCTCCCCCGCCGACGCACCGGCGGACGCCTCCCCGGCCACCGGCGTCTGGTGGCACGACGGCCCCGTCACCGGCTTCACCTCCTGGCCGCTGATCCGCACCTCCGGCGTGCCCGAGGCCGAGCGGTGGACCCCGAAGACGGAGACCACCCGCCTGGAGAAGGGCCGCAGCTACCGGCTCGCCGGCTGGACCGAGGACGGCTCCTGGTCGGCCGTCCCCGTCCGCTTCACCCCGGAGGACCTGGCCCGCCTCAAGCCGGGCGAGGTCCGCCACACCCTCGGCGGCGAGACCCGCGTCTCCCTCCTCGACGACTTCCGCGACCGGGCCTGCGACGAGGCGACGGGCGCGAAGCAGGAACACTGAGACCACCGCCAGAAGGAGGACACACCATGCCCACCCGCCGCCGCTGGCTCTGGATGCTGATCCTGAGCCTCCCCGCGCTCGCGGCCTCGGGCGCCGCCGTCGCGGCCCTCGTCGCCCACCTCACCGACGGCCCGAACGCCGAGTTCTGGCTCCCCGGCAAGGGCAGCGCGGACAACATGTCCCGCGCCTGGGTCGCCGCCCTCGTCTACGGCCTCCTCGCCGCCCTCGGCTTCTCCATGTCCTGGTCCCTCTCCAAGCACACCCCGCTCCCGACGACTCCGGAGAAGGACAGCGACGAGACCACCTGACACCGGACCAGCAGGGCCCGGCCCCGGCCCACAAAAAAGCCCCCTCCCGGCGGGAAGACCGCAGGAAGGGGGCTCTTTCGTGGGTGGGGGTTACTTCTTGCCCTGGTTCTTGACCGCCTCGATGGCGGACGCGGCGGCCTCCGGGTCGAGGTAGGTGCCGCCGGGGTTGAGGGGCTTGAAGTTCTCGTCGAGTTCGTACGAGAGGGGGATGCCGGTGGGGATGTTGAGGCCCGCGATGTCGGCGTCCGAGATGCCGTCGAGGTGCTTCACCAGGGCGCGGAGGCTGTTGCCGTGGGCGGCGACCAGGACCGTGCGGCCGGTGAGGAGGTCGGGGACGATCACGTCGTACCAGTACGGGAGCATCCGCTCCACGACGTCCTTCAGGCACTCGGTGCGGGGCAGTCGCTCGGAGGGGATGGACGCGTAGCGCGCGTCGTCCACCTGGGAGAACTCGCTGTCGTCGGCGAGCGCCGGCGGCGGGGTGTCGTACGAGCGGCGCCACAGCATGAACTGCTCCTCGCCGAACTCGGCGAGGGTCTGCGCCTTGTCCTTGCCCTGGAGGGCGCCGTAGTGACGCTCGTTCAGGCGCCAGGAGCGGTGGACCGGGATCCAGTGGCGGTCGGCGGACTCCAGCGCGAGCTGCGCGGTGCGGATGGCGCGCTTCTGGAGGGAGGTGTGCAGCACGTCGGGGAGCAGACCGGCGTCCTTGAGCAGCTCGCCGCCGCGCGTCGCCTCCTTCTCGCCCTTCGCGGTGAGGTTCACGTCCACCCACCCGGTGAACAGATTCTTCTCGTTCCACTCGCTCTCGCCGTGGCGGAGGAGGATCAGCTTGTACGGTGCGTCGGCCATGCGTACGAGCCTAATGGACCTCGGACGATTGACGCGCGTCGTCAATTCGCTGGCGTCCGCCCACCGAGATGCGTAAGTTTCGAGAGCCGTTAGAGGGACTTACATCACGCAAGGGGCCGCCACACATGTCCATCGACTCGCTCAGACGATCGGCACGTGCCACGGTCTCCGGCCTCCCCCCGGGCTTCTGGTGGCTCTGGCTGTCCACCCTGGTGAACCGGACCGGCGCCTTCGTCCTCACCTTCCTCTCCCTCTACCTCACCGCCGAACTCGGCCACTCCGCCTGGTTCGCCGGACTCGTCGTCGCCCTGCACGGCCTCGGCGGCGTCGCCGGGTCCCCGCTCGGCGGCGTCCTCACCGACCGCTGGGGCCGCCGCCCCACGATGATCACCATGCACCTCGCGGCCGCCGCCTGCGCCGCCGCGCTCGCCTTCGTCACCAGCGCCTGGGGCGTCGCCGCCGTCGTCCTGCTGATGGGCGTCGCCATGCAGGCCGTCCGGCCGTCGATCAACGCGACCATCGCCGACACGGTCCCCGACGAGGACGTCCGCCGCGCCTTCTCGCTCAACTACTGGGCCCTGAACCTCGGCTTCGCCGTCGCCTCCATCGCGGGCGGCGCCGCCGCCTTCCTCGGCTACCGCACCCTCTTCCTGGTCGACGCCGTCGCCACCCTGCTGTGCGCGGTCATCGTCTTCCTCCGGCTGCCCGAGACCCGCCCGGAGCGGCCGGAGCGGGCCGCCGGGGACGCCGGGCCGGCCGACCGGGTGTCCATGCTGGACGTGCTGCGCGACGGGCCCTTCCGGACCCTCGTCCTGCTCAACCTGCTGGTCTGCCTGGTCTTCACCGTGCCGTGGATCGGCCTGCCGCTGACGATGACCGGACAGGGCCTCCCGGCCTCCTCGTACGGCATGGTCATCGCCGTCAACGGCATCGTGATCGTCGGTTTCCAGCTGCTGGTCAACAAGGTGACCGAGCGGCGCTCGCCGGTCGTCCTGCTGACCGTCGCCTCGCTCCTCTTCGCCGTCGGCACCGGCGCCACCGCGCTGGCCGGCTCCCCCGTCGCCTTCGCCGCGACCGTCGTCATCTGGACGATCGGCGAGATGGTCCACGTGCCGACGAACGCCGCCGCCACCGCCCGGCTCGCGCCGGAGCACGCGCGCGGCCGCTATCAGGGCGTGATGGGCATGTCGTGGGCGGTCGCCGGTTTCGTCGCGCCGATCATGGCCGGCGTCGTCGTCGACGGTCCCGGTCCGGACGTCCTGTGGGCCGGCACCTTCGCCATCGGCCTCCTCGCCGCCGCCGGCTACGCCCTGCGGCTGCGCAGGGCGCTCGGCGGGGCGCCGGAGGAGACGGTGGCGGCGGAGAAGACGGTGGCGGCGGAGGCCGTACCGGTGGAGGCCGTGGAAGCGGTGGCGGACCGGAAGGGCGCGGGGGACGGGAAGGGCGCGGAGCCCGTCAGTCCTTCGGCTCCGGCGTCCGCGTCAGGTGCCTGAACGCGTCCAGGTTCCGCGTCGACTCGCCGCGTGACACCCGCCAGGCGTACTCGCGCCGGATCGCCGTCGCGAAGCCCAGCTCCAGCAGCGTGTTGAAGTCGCCGTCCGCCGCCTCCAGGACCGAGCCCAGCAGCCGGTCCAGCTCCTCTGGGGTGACGGCGGCGAGCGGCAGCTTGCCGGCCAGGTAGATGTCGCCGAGCGGGTCGATCGCGTACCCGACCCCGTACAGCTTGAGGTTCCGCTCCAGGAGCCAGCGGTGGACGCCCGCCTCGTTCTCGTCGGGGTGGCGGACCACGAAGGCGTTGAGCGAGAGGGAGTGGCGGCCGAGCCGCAGCGACAGCGTCGTGAAGAGCTTGCGGGTGCCGGGGAGCTTGACCACGTACGACCCCGGCGCCGGGCTCTCCCACTCCAGCTCCGCCTCGGCGAGGGTCTCCTCGACGACGCGCCGCGCGTCCGGCGCCTCCCGTACGTCCCCGGCGTCTCGTACGTCCCCGTCGTCTCGTACGTCCCCGTCGTCTCGTACGTCCCCGGTGTCCTGAGCGTCCCTCGCGTCCTGAGCGTCAGCCATGGTGGGAGCGTACGCGACGGTGGTGCGCGCGCTGCCGATGGTCGTGCAGGGCGGCCGTGTACACCTCGGCCGTCCCCGCCGCCGCCGTGTCCCAGCCGAAGGACTCCGCGTGCCGCGCCGCCGCCTCGCCCATCCGGGCGACGAGCGCCGGCTCGGCGGCGAACCGCTCCAGCACGCGCGCGTAGTCCCCGGGATCGTGCCCCTGGACCAGGAAACCGGTCCGGCCGTCCCGCACCGCCACCGGCAGACCGCCCACCGAGGCCGCGACGACCGGGGTGCCCGCCGCCTGCGCCTCGATCGCGACGAGCCCGAAGGACTCGCTGTACGAGGGCATCACCAGGACCGACGCAGCCCGGAACCAGTCCGCGAGCCGCTCCTGCCCGACCGGCGGGTGGAAGCGCACCAGATCGGCGATGCCCAGCTTGGCGGCCAGCTTCTGGAGGCCCTCCGGCTTGGCGAGACCGCTGCCGCTCGGACCGCCGACCACCGGCACCACCATGCGCGCGCGCAGCGACGGGTCCCGGTCGACCATCAGGGCCGCGGCCCGCAGGAGCACGTCGGGGGCCTTGAGGGGCTGGATGCGGCCCGCGAAGACGGGGATGAAGGCGTCCTTCGGCAGGCCGAGGCGGGCGCGGGCGGCGGCCCGGCCGTCGGCGGGCCGGAAGCGGTCCAGATTGACGCCCGGGTGGACGACCGCGACCTTCCCGGGGTCCGCCTCGTAGAAGCGGACCAGCTCGTCGGACTCCTCCGTGGTGTTGGCTATCAGCCGGTCGGCGGCGGAGACGATCTGCGTCTCGCCGATCACCCGGGCCGCGGGCTCCGGCGTGTCGCCCTCCGCGAGCAGCGCGTTCTTCACCTTGGCCATGGTGTGCATGGCGTGCACCAGCGGCACCCCCCAGCGCTCGGCGGCCAGCCAGCCGACGTGCCCGGAGAGCCAGTAGTGCGAGTGGACCAGGTCGTAGTGGCCGGGGCGGTGGCCCGCCCACGCCTGCATCACGCCGTGCGTGAAGGCGCACAGCTGGGCCGGCAGCTCCTCCTTCGCCAGCCCCTCGTACGGGCCCGCGTCCACGTGCCGGACGAGGACGCCGGGCGCCAGCTCGACCACCGGGGCCAGGCCGCCGGTGGTGGCCCGGGTGAAGATCTCGACCTCTATGTCGATCGCGGCGAGCCGCTTGGCCAGCTCCACGATGTAGACGTTCATGCCGCCCGCGTCGCCGGTGCCCGGCTGGTGCAGCGGCGAGGTGTGGACGGAGAGCATGGCGACCCGGCGCGGGGTGCGGGGCCGGCCGGGCAGCCGGAGCAGGGACGGCACCGCCGGGTACCGGTGCCGGGTACCGGCGAACCGGGACACGTACTGGCTCACGTCGGCGGTCCTTCCGCGAGAGGGGCCTGGCGGGGCGTGCGGGCGTCGGGCACGCGGGCGGGGACCGGCGGCCGTACGGACACCGGGCACGCGCCCGCGAGAGGGCGCGGACGCCCTCCGCCACCGCACAACACCCCGAGGGGCCGTTTTCATTTCCCCCACCGGCCACTTTGCCAATTCGTTGCACGGGGTCGCCGCACGGGCGGGGCGGGAGCGGGGGTACGGGGCGGGGTACGGGTGGGGCCGGTGCGCGGGCCGGGCGAGGGAACGGGCCGACGTGCGGACGGGGTACGGGGGCGGGCGGGGGTACGGGGGAGTGTCCGGTCCTTCCGCGCTCCGTATCCTCGTCCCATGGCCCCGCGCACCACCCGCCCCGTCGGCACCCCGACCCGCGGGACCACCAACCCCAACCGCCTGCGGCGCATGGACCGCTGGATCGCCGCCGCGCACGGCCCCGCCCTGCGCCGCTCCGCCGCCCCGCCGGTCGCCGTCGACCTCGGGTACGGGGCCGCCCCCTGGACCGCCGTCGAACTGCTCGCCCGGCTGCGCACCGCCGACCCCCGCACCCTGCTGTACGGGATCGAGATCGAACCGGCCCGGGTCGAGGCCGCCAAGCCCTACGAGGGCGACGGCCTGGCCTTCCGCCACGGCGGCTTCGAAGTGCCGGTCCCCGGCGCGCCCTCCCTCATCCGGGCCGCGAACGTGCTGCGCCAGTACGACGAGGAGCAGGTCGCCGCCGTGTGGCGGCGGCTCTGCGACCGGCTCGCCCCGGACGGCCTGCTCGTCGAGGGCACCTGCGACGAGATCGGCCGCCGGCACGTCTGGGTCGCCCTCGACCGCACCGGCCCCCGCACTGTCACCTTCGCCACCCGCCTCGGCTCCCTCGACCGCCCCTCCGACCTCGCCGAACGCCTCCCCAAGGCCCTCATCCACCGCAACGTCCCCGGCGAACCCGTCCACGCCTTCCTCCGCGACTTCGACCGCGCCTGGGCCGCCGCCGCCCCCTACGCCTCCCTCGGCGCCCGGCAGCGCTGGATCCGCGCCGTCCGCGACCTGGCCGCCGACTGGCCGGTCGCGGACGGCCCCCGCCGCTGGCGGCAGGGCGAGGTCACGGTGCGGTGGGAGGCGCTGGCGCCGGGGGGTGGGTGAGGGGCGGAGGTCTTTGGATCCAATGTCTTGGATCCCGGATCCCGGATCCCGGAGACTGGAGACTGGAGGTTGGAGGTTGGATCCTGGAGATTGGATCTCGGATCCAAAATGCTGGACACCGGATCCTGGATCCACTCCCCCGGTGACCACCAGATGTCCCGCACGCCACCAACGCCCCACATTTCCCCTTCCGTCACCCCCCGCCCGCGCGTCACGGGAACGTCATTCCCTTCTCACGCGTCACCCTGGCGGGGTACCTGTCGTTTTCCGGTTCCACGTGGCACTATCGCCAGGACCACCACAAGTTACTGACGGTAAATCAGAAAGTGGCCGGGGGGCGATCCGGCCATGAGGGGGAGCCTGTGAACCGACGACGCCGACGTCCGCACGCCGCCGCCGCGGTCACCGTGGCCCTCGCGCTGGCCGTCCTGGCCTCGCCCGTGCTGACCCTCCAGGCGTCCGCGGCGCCGCTGCCGCCGCCTCCGCCGAAGAAGACGCTCGAAGAGGTGCGCCAGGAGATCGACGAGCTGTACCGGCAGGCGGCCGCGGCCACCGACGCGTACAACCTGGCCGAGGAGCGCACCGAGCGGCAGTCCGCCGAGATCGTGCGGCTCGCGAGGATGATCGAGGACGGCCGGAAGCGGATCGAGACGCTCAAGGCACAGGCGGGGGCCGCCGCCCGCGCCCAGTACCGCAACGGCGGCATCCCGGAGAGCGCGCAGCTGGTGCTCACCGGCGACCCGCAGCTGTTCCTGGACACCGCCGGGCGGCTCCGGGAGGGCGCGAAGGCCACCACGGACCTGATCGGCGACCTCAGCCGCGTCCAGGACGAGCTGGGCGGCTACGCCAAGGAGGCCGGCGACAACTGGTCCAAGCTGGAGAGCAACCGCGTCAAGCAGGCCCAGGCGAAGAAGGACATCAACACCCGCATAGAGGCCGCGAAGAAGCTGGAGGGCGAGCTCGCCGCCGAGGAGCGCGAGCGGCTGCGGCAGCTGGAGGAGCAGGCCCGGCAGCGCTCCCAGACGCAGTGGCTCAGCTCCGGCATCCTCGACCGGCTGACGACCGAGGCCACCCCGGAGGCCCGCCGGGCGATCGGGAACGCGCTCGCCCAGGTCGGGAAGCCGTACGTGTGGGGGGCCGAGGGCCCGGACTCGTTCGACTGCTCGGGCCTCACCCAGTCCGCCTGGGCCGCGGCGGGCAAGCGCATCCCGCGCACCTCGCAGGAGCAGTGGCGGCTGCTGCCGCGCGTGGCGCCGAAGGACATGCGCCCCGGCGACCTGATCGTCTACTTCAAGGACGCCAGCCACATCGCGATGTACATCGGCGACGGGAAGATGGTCCACGCGCCCCGCCCCGGGCGGAACGTGACGGTCGCGGGCGCGGGTTCGATGGAGATCCTCGGCATCGTCCGCCCGAACTGACCCCGCACGCGCGCGTGAGGACGCCTCCGGACCGGCCGGCCCTCCTCAACCACAGCCACACGCGCGCGTGAAGACGGCCCCGTACGCCACCGCGCGTGCGGGGCGCCTTCGTGACCGCGCGGCGCCCCGTCCCCGTACGCCACCGCGCGCGTGCGCCCGTACACCCGTGGCGCCGGTCCGAAGCACGGTGCCCGAGTGACCTTTCTCATGGGTTCAAAGGCGGTACGCCCCCGCCACCGGCGCAACTACCTCCCTTTCCGCGGCATATGCCAAGGGGGTGCAGGGCTCCGGCGGGCCGCGGGCCATTCCGCCGCACGCCGCAGTGCCGCTATGGTCCCGGACGGGCGGGCCGCCACCCGGCGCCCGGCGCACCCTCGGGGGAGGGAAGGAAACCCGAACCGATGCCCGTATCCGTACCGCGCCAGAGAAACGTCTCTGCCGTGGGGCAAGGCGAGACCACCGCCACGGACCCCGCCACCGTGACCGCCTCCGCGGCGACCCCGTCCACCGCGACCGCCGTGGACGCCCCGGCCGTGCCCGGCGCCGGAACGGACCCCGCGGCGGCCCCCGCCACCCTCACCCTCCTGGTCGTCGAGGACGACCCGGCGGGCTCCCTCGCCGCGCCCGAACCGCTCGACGCGGCCGGCGCCGCGGGCACCCGCATCCGCATCCGCACCGCCCGCAACCTCACCGAGGCCGAGCGGCTGCTCACCGACGACGTGCACTGCGTCCTCGTCGACCTGGCACTGCCCGTGCCCCGGGGCGCCGCCGACGACGACCCGCTCGCCCCGCTGCGGCACGTCCTGCGCCTCGCGCCCCGGCACGCCGTGCTCGCCCTCGCGCCCTCGGCCGACGCCGGGCTGGCCGCCGAGGCGGTCCGGGTCGGGGCCCAGGACCACCTCTTCCGCGAGGAACTGGACGGCCGGCTGCTGAGCCGCGCCGTGCGGTACGCGGTCGAGCGCAAGCGCAACGACGCCGCCAGGGCGAAGCTCGCCGAGTCCCGGCTGCGCGCCCAGGAGAACGCCCGCTTGGAGCGCGGCCTGCTGCCCACCCCGCTCCTGGAGGGCTCCGACCTGCGGTTCGCGGCCAGCTACCGGCCCGGCCGGTCCCGCGCGCTGCTCGGCGGCGACTTCTACGACGTCGTCCGCACCCCCGACGGCACCGTCCACGCCATGATCGGCGACGTCTGCGGCCACGGTCCCGACGAGGCCGCCCTCGGCGTCGAGCTGCGGATCGCCTGGCGCGCCCTGACCTTCGCCGGACTGTGCGGGGACGAGCTGCTCTCCACCCTCCAGCGGGTCCTGGAGCACGAGCGGGAGAGCGAGGAGATCTTCGCGACCCTCTGCACCGTGGACATCGCGCCGGACGGGCGCCGCGCCGGGCTCTGCCTGGCCGGGCACCCGGCCCCGCTGATCGCCCAGCACGGCGGCACCGCCCGCCTCCTGCCGTACGAGGACGGCGGCCCGGCCCTCGGCCTGCTGCCGCACGCGCGCTGGCCGCGCCGACAGGTCGAGCTGGGCGGCGCGTGGAGCCTGCTGCTCTACACCGACGGCCTGATCGAGGGCCGGACGGCGGGCCCCGGCTCGCCCCGCCTCGGCCAGGACGGCATGGTCGGCATGATCAACCGGCAGCTGACCGGCGGCCTGCGCGGCGAGGCCCTCCTGGAGGCCGCGATGGCGGAGGCGCGCTCCCTCAACGGCGGCGAGCTGACCGACGACGTGGCCCTGCTGGCCCTGGAACGGGACGGGGCCCGGGGGTAGTCCACCCCCGGACCCCGTGGTCCGTACTCCTTCGCGCGACTTCTCCACGCGCTTCGCGCGGCTCGCGCGGTCGTGCGTTCCGTACGCGCCGCCCGTGCGGCGTCCGGGTCACCGGCCGCCGTTGTACGGGCCGTACGGGCCGTCGCTGCTCGATCCGCCGCGCCGGTTGCCGCCGCCCATGATCTGCCGGACGGCGGGCCGGACGTCCACCATGAAGACGATGGCGGCGACCAGACCGGCGATCTGGAGGAAGAACATGGGCAGGAGGAGGTTGATGACCAGGTTGATCCCGAGCAGGATCAGCCAGAACTTCTTCGTCTGCTTGTCGGCCGCCCGGTAGGCGTCCTCGCGGACCATCGCCGCGATGACGAACGAGGCGACGGCGAAACCGGTGAAGACGAGGAAAGTCAGCAGCGACAGGGTGCTGTCGAACTGGTCCATCAGCATGCGGGACACCGCCTAGGTGGTCATGGGGTACGTGCGCCTCGCGGCCAAGGTACCCGTTCCAACGCTCAGGGCCTCCTGAATCGTGCCCGGCCGGGCTATTCGGCCTCGGCCGCGGTCTCGGCGGCGGCCTCCTTCTTGGCGGACGCCTTGCGGACGGAGGTCTTGCGGGCGGGCGCCTTCGCGGGCGCGGGCTCCCCGGCGGCGGGCTCGGCGACGGCCTCGGCGGCCACCAGCTCCTCCGCCACGGCCTCGGCCGCCACCGGCTCCTCCGCCACGGTCCCGGCCGCCACGGGCTCCTCCACCGGCTCGACCACGACGGTGATCTCGGCGGCGGGCTCGGCGGGCTCGCCGCGCCAGGCGCGGACGGCCTCCTCGCCGCGGACGGCGACCTCCTCGTACTTCTCGCGCGCCTTGACGGCGTACTCGGCGGCCACGCCGACGCCGCGCAGCGCCAGGTCCTGCGCCGTCTCGCCGAGCTTCTTGAAGTCGGTGTCGAGCCCGCCGACGACCTCGGCGACCTTGGCCTGGACGACCGCCTGGGCCTCCTTGGCCCGGCCGGCCACCTTCTCCTGGACGGCCTTGGTGTCGGTGTTCCGCACGGCCTCGATGCGGCCGGGCGCCTCGGCGGCGATCTGCTCGATCAGGCCGGGCACCTTGCGGGCCTGCCGGACGGCCAGGTCGGCGGTGCCGGCGGCGAAGTAGAGGGGGGTGCGCAGTTCGTCGATGATGGCCATGCTGGAGGTCCTCCCGGTGGGGCGTACGTACGGCTCGCTAGCTCGGTTCTTCGGTCTCCG
Source organism: Streptomyces termitum (assembly GCF_014650175.1). GTDB lineage: Bacteria > Actinomycetota > Actinomycetes > Streptomycetales > Streptomycetaceae > Streptomyces > Streptomyces termitum. Next base: position 57,105 of record NZ_BMUL01000001.1, on the reverse strand, counting down.
CCGCCTCCGCGGCGGCGGCCGCCTCCGCCGCGTTCTCCTTGCGGAAGGCGTCGTAGATCTGGAGCAGCACCTGCTTCTGCCGCTCGCTGATGGAGGGATCGGCCAGGATGACGGCCCGCGTCTCCAGGTCGTCCCGCTCCTTCTCGTCGAGGATCCCGGCCCGGACGTAGAGCGTCTCGGCCGAGATCCGCAGCGCCTTGGCGACCTGCTGGAGCACTTCGGCGCTGGGCTTGCGCAGCCCGCGCTCGATCTGGCTCAGGTACGGGTTCGACACGCCGGCGGCCTCCGCGAGCTGCCGCAGCGACAACTGCGCGGTGCGCCGCTGCTCGCGCAGGTACGCACCGAGGTTGCCGAGATCGCCGACGTTGAACGCTGCCATGCTCCGACCCTGCCACCCCTTGCTAACTTTTGCAAGCACCCGCTTGCAAAAGTGTTCCCGATGCCGGGCTCCGCCGCCGGTACCGTGAGCCGTGTGACCAGGGAGACGCGGATACCGCTCGATGACCTCCGGCGGTTGCGGAGGGCTCGGGACCTGATGGACCGGGAGTACGCGCGGCCGCTGGACGTGGCGGCGCTGGCGGGGGTCGCGCTGATGTCGGCCGGGCACTTCGCGCGCAGTTTCCGGGCGGCCTTCGGGGAGACCCCGTACGGGTACCTGATGACGCGGCGGATCGAGCGGGCGAAGGCGCTGCTGCGGCGCGGGGACCTGTCGGTGACGGACGTCTGCATGGAGGTGGGGTGCACCTCGCTGGGGTCGTTCAGCGCGCGCTTCACCCAGCTGGTCGGCGAGACGCCGAGCGCGTACCGGGCCCGGGAGCACGGTGCGGACGAGGGGCTTCCGGCCTGTGTCGCCAAGGTCGTCACGCGACCGGTCAGGAACGGAGAAGCGCGGCCCGATCCGGCTCCCTAGCGTGGAGGGCATGGACATCAACCTGCACCAGTGCTTCATCGCCGTCGACGACCACGAGGCGGCCCTCGGCTTCTACCGCGACGCGCTCGGCTTCGAGGTCCGCAAGGACGTGGGCCACGAGGGGATGCGCTGGGTGACCCTCGGGTCGCCCGCGCAGCCGGACGTCGAGATCGTCCTCGAACCGCCGCTGGCCGACCCGAACGCCACCGAGGAGGACCGGAAGGCCGTCGCCGAACTGCTCGCCAAGGGGCTGCTGCGCGGCGTCAACCTCAGGGCCGCCGACGTGGACGCGGCCTTCGAGAAGGTCCGGGCCACGGGCGCGGACGTCCTCCAGGAGCCGATGGACCAGCCGTACGGCGTCCGGGACTGCGCCTTCCGCGACCCGTCCGGGACCATGATCCGGATCGCCCAGGCCACCGCCTGACGCCCCTCCCCCGACCCCCTCAGGCGTCGCGGCCCTCCACCAGGACCGCGACGCCGTCGAGGATCCGGTCCAGGCCGAAGCGGAACTCGTCGTCGGGGCCGCCGGCCTCGTCCAGCACCCCGGAGTCGAGCACCCACGCCACCCGAGGGTACGTCTCCGGGACGGCGAGCCGGCGCAGCGTCTGGGCGTACCGGCGCAGCGCCTCCTCCGCCCCCTCGGGCCCGGCCACCCCGATGGCCTCCCCCACCTCGGCGGCCATCAGCGCCTCGCTCTTGACGAAGCCGGCCACCAGCAGCGTCACCGAGAGCCGGGTGCCCGCGTCGAGGCCGGTGCCGTCCATCGCGAGGAGCGCCTGCTCCCACCAGGCCACCGCGTTCGGGGTGGCGGGCGGGCCGGAGACGGGGACCCGCAGCAGCCACGGCTCGCGCAGGTAGATCCCCCGCATCGCGCCGGCCCAGCGCTCCAGGTTCGCCCGCCAGCCGGCCCCGGGGTCGAGCAGGCCGGGCGGCGGGGCGCCGGTGGCCGCCTCCTGCATCAGCGTGTACAGCTCGCTCTTGGCGGAGACGTACCGGTAGAGGGACATGGTGGAGGCGCCCAGCTCCTTGGCGACCCGCCCCATGGAGACGGCGCCGAGGCCCTCCTCGGAGGCGAGCCGCACGGCCGCGCCGACGATGCGGTCCAGGCTGAGGCCGGGCCGGGGCCCCTTGGTGGGGCGCTCGCGCAGCCCCCAGGCCGCCTCGACGGCGGGCGGCAGGAAACTTCCCCCGTCCTCCTCGCGCCCCGGTGTCCCGCCGGCCCTGTGGTCCGTCATCGCGCCGCCTCCACGCTCAGTCGCTTGACGCCCATCCTAGTAATGCGTAACCCTTACACAGTAACGCGTAAGGCATACGCAGTACTGAGGTGAGCCGCCCCGCGCGGCAGAAGGGGACCCTCATGCCTCCGGCCATCGAGACCACCGGCCTGTCCAAGAGCTACGGAACCGTCCGCGTCCTCGACGCCCTCGACCTCCGCGTCGAGACCGGTACCGTCTTCGCCCTCCTCGGCCCCAACGGCGCCGGGAAGACCACCACCGTCCGCATCCTCGCCACCCTCACCGCCCCCGACGGCGGCCACGCGCGCGTGGCCGGCCACGACGTCGTCACCGAACGCCGGGCCGTCCGCCGCGCCATCAGCCTCACCGGCCAGTACGCCGCCGTCGACGAGACCCTCACCGGCGCCGAGAACCTCCGCACCACCGCCCGGCTCTCCGGCCTCTCCCGCACCGCCGCCGCCCGCCGCACCGACGAACTCCTCGACCGCTTCCGCCTCACCGACGCCCGCGACCGGCAGGTGAAGACGTACTCCGGCGGCATGCGGCGCCGCCTCGACCTCGCCGCCGGACTCGTCCGCGACCCCGGCACCACCCGCGTCGTCTTCCTCGACGAGCCCACCACCGGCCTCGACCCGCGCAGCCGCCAGGAGCTCTGGGACGCCGTCCGCGAACTGTCCGCGCACGGCACCACCGTCTTCCTCACCACCCAGTACCTGGAGGAGGCCGACCGGCTCGCCCACCGCATCGCCGTCCTCGGCGACGGCCGCACCCTCGCCGAGGGCACCCCCGCCGAACTGAAGGACCGCTACGCGGGCCACCGCCTCGACCTCACCGCCCGCGACCCGGAGGCGTACCTCCGCCTCACCGCCCGCGCCGGGGACGGGACCGGCGCGCCCGGCACCCCCGACCCGGGCACGCTCACCCTCGGCGTCCCCACCGACGGCACCGCCGCCCACGTCCGCGCGCTCCTCGACGCCCTCGACCCGCACCGCGCCGACATCGAGCGCTTCGCCCTGCACACCGCCACCCTCGACGACGTCTTCCTCAGCCTCACCCACCGCGAGAGCCCCGCCAAGGAGCCGGCCCGTGTCCGCTGACGCCCTCACCACCACCGCCGTCCTCGCCGGACGCGGCCTCCGGCTCAGCCGCCGCAACCTCGACGCCGTCATCACCTCGCTGATGCTGCCGGTGCTGCTGATGCTGGTCTTCGTCTACTTCTTCGGCGGCGCCATCGACACCGGCGACACCCGGTACGTCACCTACGTGGTCCCCGGCGTCCTCGTGCTCTGCGCGGGCTTCGGCGCCGCCGGCACCGCCGTCTCCGTCAGCGACGACATGCGGCGCGGCACCGTCGACCGCTTCCGCACCCTCGACATCGGCGGCGTCCCGATCCTCGCCGGACACGTCGCCGCCACCGTCGTCCGCAACGCCCTGGCCACCGCGCTCGTCCTCGGCGTCGCCTTCCTCATCGGCTTCCGCCCCGCCGCCACCCCCGGCGGCTGGCTCGCCGCGATCGGCCTGCTCCTCGTCTACATCACCACCGTCTCGTGGCTGTCGGCGGCGGCCGGACTGCTCGCCCGGACGCCCGAGGCGGCGGGCGCGGTGACCTTCTTCATGATGTTCCTGCCCTACCCGAGCAGCGCCTTCGTGCCGATCGACACCATGCCGGACTGGCTGCACGGCTTCGCCGAGCACCAGCCCGTCACCCCGCTCATCGAGTCCATGCGCGGGCTGCTCCTCGACCGGCCGGTCGGCGACGCCCCCTGGATCGCGCTCGCCTGGTGCGCCGCCCTGCTCGCGGTGGCCGTCGCCGCCTCCGGCGCCCTCTTCCGGTTCCGTACGAAGTGACCGCCGGGGCCGGAAGACGCGGCGGGGGTCAGAAGATGTCGGGGGAGAACGGCCGCAGCGGGGTGCGCAGCAGCAGCTCGGCGCGGGCCGCCGCGCCCGGCACCGCCTCCTCGATCCGGCCCAGCCGCGCCAGCCGCACCGGCGACCCGTCGCCGAGGAACAGCCGGGCCAGGTCGGCCACGTCGAGCACCAGGTCGGCCGAGGCGGTCGTCGGGGCGCACGCGGCGCCCTTCGGGGAGGCGTCCAGCCGGAACCGGCCGCCCGCGTAGCCGCCCGCGTCGCGGACGTCGAGCACCAGGGCGTCCGCCACCGGGTACGTCCGCTCCTCCAGCACCCGGGGCACGTCGAGGATCCGCGCCCACAGCATGTCCGTGCTGACCAGGGTCCGCGCCGCGCGCGGGTCCGGCAGCAGCTCCGGCAGCGGGTCGTCCACCGGCCGGCGCCCGCTGCGCACGGTCGTCACCCAGTCGACCGAGCAGACGAACCGCCACAGCGCGTGCTCGGCGGCCGGCGTGGCGGCGATCAGGTCCCGCACCGTCAGGGTGTTCTCCGGCTGGTTGCCGTCGGTCCACTTGGCGTCCGCCCGGTACGACACGTACCCCTCGGGCTCGCCGGAGGCGGAGCGGTAGACCGCGTAGTACGGCTCCGTCCAGGGTTCGAGCTGGTGGCCGAGGCCGGTGCCGAGCCGCCAGTTCCGCTCGGACCGGTCGGTCACCCCGGCCCGGACGGCCGCCAGCCGCCGGTGCAGCCCGGGGCCGATCCGGCGGATCTCCGCCCCGTCCGAGAAGTCGACGCGCCCGGCGTCGGGGCGGCCGGTGCGGCGCGGGTCGAGCCCGGCCCGGCGCAGGTCCACGCTCCACTCGGCGGTCCGGCTCGCGGGACCGAAGCCGTACCGCCCATAGATCGGGTACTCGGCGGCGATCAGCGTCGCCAGCGCGTCGCCGCGCTCGCGGGCGGCGTCGAGGTCCTGGGCCATCAGCCGGCTCAGCAGGCCGCGCCGCCGGTGCGTCGGCGCCACCGTCACCTGCGTGATCGCGTCGGCGCCGATGTCGCCGCCGCCGACGGTGCTCAGCCGCTGGGCGAAGGAGCGGAAGGTGGCGACCACCCGGCCGTCGTCGAAGGCGGCCCGGGTCCGGTCGAGGTCGAAGGCGGCCAGCCGGTCGGCGACCAGCTCGTCGGGGGCGACCGGCTCGTTCAGGAAGCCGGTCCGCAGGGACCTCAGCCAGCCGGGGAGATCGGACTCGGTCACGGTGCGCAGTTCGACGGCCATCCTCCGACCCTACGGACGGGGCGGCTCCGCCCGCACCGCATTTTCCGCGCGCCGCCCGGGCCCGGGCGGTCCGGCGGGCCCGGGTCCCGCCGGGCTCAGGCCAGCAGGTCGTCGATCTGGGCCTCGCCCTCGCGGTAGCGGCGGGCGATCTCGGTGCCGCAGTCGTCGGCGGTGCGCTGGAGCCGCTGACGGCGGCGGGAGACCTCCTGCTCGTACCCGGCCAGCCGGCCCATCGCCGTGTGCAGCTCGTCGTCGGTGCGGGCCGACAGGTCCGACAGCTCGACCTCCGACAGCACCTCGGCCGCCAGCCGCCGGTACTCCTCCGCGCGCGGCGTGGACAGCGTCACGTGCCGGGCCGAGGAGCGGTGCCGGGAGGGGCCGTCGGCGAGGATCTCCGAGAGCCGGTCGAGGACGGGCTCCTCCGGATCGCTGCGGCGCGCCAGCTCGGCCCGCAGGATGTCGATGCGGCCCTGGAGCATCCGCCGCACGTAGCTGAGGTCGGCCTCGTCGCTCTGCGCGTCCCGGCGCAAGGACCGCAGTTCGGCCAGGCGCAGCCCGCCGAGCCGGTGGCCGGCGGGTTCGGGTTCGGTGGTCCGCTGCGCGGGCGGGCGCGCGGCGGGGCGGATCAGCGGTACGGGGCCGGACGGCGTCGGCCCGGTGCCTGATGCACTCATGAGAATCGTCCCCTCGACCGGTGCGGAGCCGCACCGCCTCCTGGCATGGTGCCACCCCGGTACGCGCGCGTGCAGGCGCTCTGCACCCGTTCGGCCCCCAGAAATCCCCGATCGGTAGGTTGGGGCCCATGCGAGCTGTGGTGCAGAGGGTGGACGGCGCGAAGGTCGTCGTCGCAGGGGAGACGGTCGGCGAGATCACCGGCGAGGGACTGTGCGTCCTGGTCGGGGTCACCCACGACGACACTCCGGAGAAGGCTGCCCGATTGGCCGGAAAACTCTGGTCCGTCCGGGTACTGGAGGGGGAGAAGTCCTGCTCCGACGTGGACGCGCCGCTGCTGGTGATCTCCCAGTTCACGCTCTACGGGGACGCCCGCAAGGGCCGCCGCCCCACCTGGAACGCCGCCGCGCCCGGCCCGGTCGCCGAGCCCCTCGTCGACGAGGTGGTGGCCCAGCTGCGGAAGCTGGGCGCGCGCGTGGAGACGGGCCGCTTCGGGGCGGACATGCGCGTCTCGCTCACCAACCACGGCCCGTTCACGGTCATCGTCGAGGTCTGAGTCCGTCCGCCTACGGCTCGACGACGGTCTCCTGCGCGGCGGCCGTCGTCCCGGCGATCAGCGGCGCGTCCACCGGCACGTTCCGCTTCACCAGGGCGAGGGCGATCGGGCCCAGCTCGTGGTGGCGGACCGCGCTGGTCACGAAGCCCAGCTGGCGGCCCTCCTCGCCGTCGGCCGCGAGCCGCACCGGCGTGCCGTGGCCGGGGAGGAGGACCTCGCTGCCGTCCAGGTGCAGGAAGACCAGGCGGCGCGGCGGCTTGCCGAGGTTCTGCACCCGGGCGACGGTCTCCTGCCCCCGGTAGCAGCCCTTCTGGAGGTGGACGGCGCTGCCGATGAGGCCGAGCTCGTGCGGGATGGTCCGGTGGTCGGTCTCGAAGCCGAGCCGGGGCCGGTGCGCCTCGACCCGCAGCGCCTCGTACGCGAGGACGCCGGCGGCCGGACCGTGCGCGGCGGCGAAGGACTCCAGGCCCGCCCGGGGCAGGAACAGGTCGCGGCCGTACGCGGTCTCCCGTACGACCGTCCCCTCGGGCGCCTCCGTCACCGAACCGGCCGGCAGGTGCACGACGGCGAAGTCGCCGGTGCGGTCGGCGACCTCGACCCGGTAGAAGAACTTCATCGACTCCAGGTAGGCGATCAGCTCGCCCTGGGTGCCCGGTTCGACGTGGATCCAGACCGTCTCCCCGTCGTCGACGAGGGAGAGGGCGTGCTCGATGTGGCCGTTGGCGGAGAGGATCAGGGCCTCGGTCGCCCGTCCGGCCGGCAGGTCGCTGACGTGCTGGGTGAGCAGCAGGTGCAGCCAGCTCAGCCGGTCGCCGCCGGAGACGGTGACGACCCCCCGGTGGGAGAGGTCGACGAATCCGGCGCCGTCCGCGAGGGCGCGCTGCTCGCGGAACAGGTCGCCGTAGTGGGCGGCGACGCCTTCGTCACGGCCTTCGGCGGGGACGGCGCCGGGCAGGGACAGCAGGGGACTCTTCATGGGAAGAGCCTACGACTCCGCGGCGGCGGCCCGGCGGGAGCAGTCGGCACAGCGGCCGAAGATCGCGAAGTGCTTCATGTCGGTGTCGAAGCCGAAGGTCTCGCGGAGTTTGCCGGTGAAGTCGGCGGCCACCTCCACGTCCGCCTCGATGACCCCCGAGCAGTCCCGGCACACCAGGTGCAGGTGGTGGTGGCGGTCGGCGAGGTGGTAGGTCGGCGCCCCGTGCCCGAGGTGGGCGTGGCTGACCAGGCCCAGCTCCTCCAGGAGCTCCAGCGTCCGGTAGACGGTGGAGATGTTCACGCCGGACGCGGTCCTGCGGACCTCGGCGAGGATCTCGTCCGGGGTCGCGTGCTCCAGCGCGTCCACCGCCTCCAGGACGAGCTGTCGCTGGGGCGTCAGCCGGTAGCCGCGCTGCCGCAGGTCGCTTTTCCAGTCGGTGCTCACCACGCCCCCAGTGTAGGAGGGCGCGGCGCTCCCGTGCCGGGTCCGGACAGGACCCGTTCGGACCGCTCCGGGAGACCGGCCGGCTCCCGCGGAACCGGCCGGCCCGGGAAAGACGGCCTACTTGAAGAAGGCGATGCCGTCGTCGGGCATGTCGGGGAGGTTGCGCGCCATCTCGGCGACCTCCTCGGGGGTGACGACCTTCTTCAGGTGCGCCGACATGTAGGGGCGGAGCGGGACCTCGGGGGTCGCCTTCTCGCCGACCCACATGAGGTCGCTCTTGACGTAGCCGTAGAGGCGCTTGCCGCCGGAGTACGGGCCGGAGGCCGCGGTCCGGGCGACGGCGTCGGTGGCCAGGTCGATCTGCGGCTTCTGGTCGGCGAGCTCGCCGTACCAGACCTCGACGACGCCGTCGTCGCGGACCATGACGACCTCGACCTTGCGGTCCTTGTCGACGCGCCAGAATCCGCTCTCGCTCTCCAGCGGGCGGACCTTGTTGCCGTCGTTGTCCAGCACCCACGTGTGGGAGTGGTACTCGAGGAAGTCCCGGCCGTCGTGGCTGAAGGTCACGGACTGGCCGAAGTTGCACTTCTCGGCGCCCGGGAAGTCGGACACGCCGGCGCCCTCCCAGGTCCCGAGGAGGAACGCGAGCGGGACGAGGTCCGGGTTGAGGTCGGACGGAATCTCGATCATGAGCAGCTCAGACGATCTGTCGAGGGGATGGAGGAGGGGGTCAGCGCTGGCCCTGGTACAGCTTCTTCACGGTCAGCCCCGCGAAGGCGAGGACGCCCACGGCGACGAGGACCAGCAGCGTTTCGAAGAAAAGGATCACGGGGTTGCTCCTCGGCTGAGGGATGAGGGCGGTACGGGCCGGACCCCAGCTTAGTGGGCGGGGGCCCGGCCCACTCGGCGAGGTGGGTGCCTGCGCCGGAGGCGCGCGGCGGCGGTCAGCCGAGCAGCTGCGCCTGGAGCGCCACGGTCTGCTGGAACGGCACGGCCAGGATGCCGCCCTTCCGGGTCTGGGTGATCACCGCGAGGGTGTCGCCGGCCTGGATGAAGGACCACCGGGTCTCCTCGGGGCCGGCCGGCTCCTCCTCCTTGTAGGAGTAGAGGGACAGGTTCGGCACCTTGACGTCCTGGGTGGACGTGTCGACCTTCGCCGCCTCCACGCCCGGGGGCAGCCGCTCGCCCGAGAGCACCTTCCCGGCGCTCTCGTCGCGGTACGCCTCCGCGTACGCCACCGACGAGAAGCGCAGCAGGTGGATGCGGGTGGCCGTGCCGTCGGGCATGGTCCAGCCGCGCGCGGCGACGTGCCGGAGCGTCGAGTCGGCCATGTGCTCGCGCACGGCGGCCCGGTCCTTCTCCGCCACCACCTCCAGGTAGGAGTCGAGCCCGGTCCAGCCGCCCCTCAGCTTCGGGTCGGCGGTCGCGCCGGCCGGGGCGGGCAGCAGGAGCCGGCGCAGGTCGGCGTGGTGCACCTCGCCGTCGTTGCCGTCGGTGAACGGCCGCGGGGACCCCTCGGGCAGCGCGGGGAGGCTGAGCTCCGGGTAGGTCCAGCGCCCGTCGGACAGGGTCGACAGGCCGGGCACCTCGGAGCGCTCCATGCCGGTGATGCCCAGGGCCGTACCGGCCCCCACCCCGCCGCAGACGAGCACGGCGGCGGTCCACCGCGCGATCCCCCACCACAGGGGCCGCCGTGACTTCCGGGGCGCGGCGACGGCCTCGACGGGCGCGGCCCCGGACTCGGGCGCGGCCCCGGCCGGGGACTCGGCCTCGGGCCGCGCCGGGGCCTCGTGCGTGGGCTCCGGACCGGTCGGGGACTCGGGCCGGGGCTTGGTCAGGTCGGTCATACGTACTCCCCCGGGGATGCGATGTGGTCGAGCTGCCGCTTCAGCAGGTCGGCCACCTCCGCCTTGTCGAACGGCTTGGCGCCCGCCGCCCGCAGGGTGACGAAGACCTCGGAGTCGTACGCGAGGCAGATCATCTCGTCCAGCGCCTCGGCCCGCTCCTCCTTGTCCAGCGACTCGTCCACGGGTGCCATGTAGCAGGCGGCGTTGCGGTGGTCCTTCACCTTGGGACCCTTGGGGAACTCCAGGAACTCCAGCATCTCCTTGCGGAGCCGGAAGGAGGAGCCGACCCGCTTCTTGTCCTTCATCCGCCCGACTTCGAGCGTGACGACGACGTCGCTGTCGGGGTCGGCGAAGGAGCGGATGGCGACGCCCGCGACGCCGAGCCCGTCGATCTGCTTCTCGAAGTCGCGGCGCTTCTTGCCGGAGAGGCCCTTGCCCGCCTGCTTCAGCAGGGCGGTCGCCTCGGCGGCGCCCAGCTCGCCGTCGTTCCCGTACAGCCCCTCGTCGGGGCCGAACCCGTACCCCTCCGGCAGCGGCAGGAGGAGCTTGCTCAGCGGCGTGTCCGCCTTGCCGCGCGCCGCGGCGGCGGCCGGGTCCTCGTTCCCGTCGGCCTTCCCGCCGTCCTCCCGCGCGCCCCACAGCACCGTCGGCGCGGTGCGGTCGGCGGAGGAGGCGGTGACGGCGGTGTACCCGGCGCCGCCGCCGATCAGGCCGAGCACGACCACGGAGGGCAGGACGACCCGGAGCAGGATCCGCCCGGCCTTCCCCTTCCGCTTCCGCGCGGCCGGCTCCGCGTTCTCGACGATCTCGACGGACGCGGCAGTCTCGACGGACGCGGCGGTCTCGGTGGTGTTCTCCCCGGTCACAGGCGCTCCAGCTGTCGTTCGGCCAGCGAGCCGATGTCCTTCACGGAGATCTTCTTCGTGTCGGAGATGAAGATCTCGACCGCGATGTCGCCCCGGTAGAAGTACGCGCGGGCGTGGTGGAAGTCGAGGTAGCCGGGCTTCCGCTCGACCGGGAAGACGTAGAGGCGGCCGTCGGCCGAGCCCTTGAGCGACGTGCCCTCGCCGCCGGCGTAGTCCTTCCTCGGCATGTAGTCCTGCTGGCTCGCGATGTACTCGCGCGCGCCGAGGAAGTCGCCCGCGCGGTACTGGACGAGCCGGATCTCGACCGTCCGGTGCTCGCCCGTCGCCCAGGCGGACTGGGCGATCCGCCGGATGCCGAGGTCCAGCTGGTGGTCGAGGGAGCCCCCGGGGGACGTGAACTCGGCGGCGAACCGCTGCACCGGCAGCCAGCCGTCGCCTTGGTACGGGTTCGCCTTCGCCCCGGCGGGCTTCGCCACCAGCAGCTTGCGCAGGTCGCCCTCGGCCGCGGTCCGCAGGTCCTCCGCGGCGGGCAGCGGCTTCGGCTTCCGCTCCTCGGGGAGCGGCTTCGCCGGGTAGGCGAGGCCCGGCTGGTTCAGCGGCGGGAGCGCGACCGGCTCGCGGTCCGCCTGGACGCGGTAGCCGACGGCGGTGCCGCCGACGAGGCCGAGGACGGCGGCGACGGCGAGGAGGCCGATCGTCCGGGCGACGCGGGGACGACGGCGCGGAGCCGGTACGGGCTCCGCGCCCGGCCCCGCCCCGGGCCCGGGCCCGGCCTCCGGCTGCGGTGCCGCTTCCGGTGCCGTTTCCGGGGCCACTGCCGGTGCCGCTTCCGGGGCCGTTTCCGGGGCCACTGCCGGGGCCGTTTCCGGGGCCGGGGTCTGCTCCGGTGCCGGCTCCGGATCTCTCCGGTCGGGCGTGACTGTTTCCGAGACTTCCAAAGCCGGTCCCCCCAGGACGTGAAGCGCGGATTCCGTTCGTCCGCGCAAGCAGCGACCCGTGAGGGGTGCGTGAAGTTGCCTGCCCTCGCATTACAGTTCGGTATATGGCGAAGAAGCTCGTGATCAAGGTGACCGCCGGGGCCGACGCCCCGGAACGCTGCTCCCAGGCCTTCACCGTGGCCGCCGTCGCCGTGGCGAGCGGCGTCGAGGTGTCGCTGTGGCTGACCGGCGAGTCGTCGTGGTTCGCGGTGCCGGGGAAGGCCGCCGAGTTCGAACTGCCGCACGCGGCCCCGCTGCCGGACCTGATCGAGTCGATCCTGGCGGCCGGCCGGATCACCCTGTGCACCCAGTGCGCGGCCCGCCGCGAGATCACCGGGGACGACATCATCGAGGGCGTCCGGATCGCCGGAGCGCAGGTCTTCGTGCAGGAGGCCATGACCGACGGCACGCAGGCGCTCGTCTACTGACGCGCCGGACCGTTCCCGTACGGCCGTGCGGACCGTACGGGCCTACCGGTCGTGGGGCGGCTTCCGCTTGCCGTCGAGCTCGTCCCACCACTCGTCCGACTTCGGGTCGCCCGAGGGGTCGTCCCACCAGCGGTCCTCGGGCCCCCGCCGGTTCGCGACCACCGCGGCGACCGGGGGGATGACCATGGCGACGACGCACATCGCGATCGCCGCCGGCGTGGAGAACAGCCGCACGACGGCCCAGGCGCCCACGAAGAGGACCAGGCAGGCACCCATCATCCAGAAGTAGACGTGCCGACGCCGTGCGTACACACCTCCAGCGTACGACCGCCGGACCGCCGCCGACGGACGGCGGAAAAGCCGGAGGGCCGTGCCTCAGGTCCTGGTGATGGCGTCCAACCCCCCAGGAGGCACGGCCCTCCGGCCGTTCGGGTGCCGCTCGCGCGGCCGTCGCGGGTCAGACCGCGATGGCGACGTCCGTCAGGCTGCCGGTCTCGGTGACGACGACCTTGCGGTCGGCCTGCGCACCGGGAACGAGGGCGCGCAGGGTCCACTCGCCGGTGGCCGCGTAGAAGCGGAACTGGCCGGTGGCGGAGGTGGGGACCTCGGCCGTGAACTCGCCGGAGGCGTCCAGCAGGCGCACGTAACCGGTGACGGGCTCGCCGTCCTTGGTCACCTGGCCCTGGATGGCCGTCTCACCGGGCTTGAGGGTGCTGACGTCGGGGCCGCCGACCTGGGCTCCACACATGTCTCTGTCCTGTCCTGTCGCGAAGGGGGGAAGGCGGTTACTTGGCCGCGCCGAGCTCGATCGGCACGCCGACGAGGGAGCCGTACTCGGTCCACGAGCCGTCGTAGTTCTTGACGTTCGTGACCTCGAGGAGCTCGTGCAGGACGAACCAGGTGAGGGCGGAGCGCTCGCCGATGCGGCAGTAGGCGACGGTGTCCTTCGCCAGATCGACCCGCTCGGCCTCGTAGAGGGCCTTCAGGTCCTCGTCCGACTTGAAGGTGCCGTCGTCGTTGGCGTTCTTCGACCACGGGATGTTGCGGGCGGACGGGACGTGGCCCGGACGCTGCGACTGCTCCTGCGGGAGGTGGGCCGGGGCGAGCAGCTTGCCGGAGAACTCGTCGGGCGACCGGACGTCGACCAGGTTCTGGGTGCCGATCGCGGCCACGACGTCGTCGCGGAAGGCGCGGATGGAGAGGTCCTGTGCCTGGGCCTTGTAGTCGGTGGCCGGGCGGGCCGGGACCTCGGAGCCGTCGACCAGGTCTCGGGAGTCGAGCTCCCACTTCTTGCGGCCGCCGTCGAGGAGCTTGACGTCCTGGTGGCCGTAGAGCTTGAAGTACCAGTACGCGTAGGAGGCGAACCAGTTGTTGTTGCCGCCGTAGAGCACGACCGTGGTGTCGTTGGCGATGCCCTTGGCGGAGAGGAGCTTCTCGAAGCCCTCCTGGTCGACGAAGTCGCGGCGGACGGGGTCCTGGAGGTCCTTCGTCCAGTCGATCCGGATGGCGTTCCGGATGTGGTTCTTGTCGTAGGCGGCGGTGTCCTCGTCGACCTCGACGATCGCGACGGCCGGGTTGTCGAGGTTGGCCTCGACCCAGTCGGCGTCGACCAGTACGTCGCTGCGAGCCATGCTGTTTCTCCTCCGGGGCAGTGTGCGGCGGTGTCGTGCGGTGCGGTGCGTGTGCGGAAGCACGTCGGGGTGAGGGGCCACGACGGCGTGGTGCTACACAGGGCGGTCCCGTCCGCCGGGGGCGGTGGACCGTGAGGAATGCGGGCGCGGAGCGCGGCCCGCTCAGACGGAGCGACAGAGCATGGCGGCGATGCGGCACAGGTCTACTGCCCGCCGCTTCGTGAGGTCCGCCTGTCGCTTCATGCCGTCGATCGTAGGGACGGAAAGGCGGCCGTGTCACCGGCGTGTCAGATACCGAGACGCGATCATCCGAGGAATGGGACGCGAGGAGGGGCGAAAGGGGACGGGAAGCCCCGCCGTCACGCCGCCTCGGCCCCTGCTTCTGCGGATCGGACGCCCCTGTCTCACTATGTGGAGACCGGCCCGCGCCGCGCGGCCCCGGCGGGCCGGATCAGCCCGCTATGGCGACGTCCTCGCCGCTCACCGTGACCGCGAGCCCCTCCGGGCGCGGCTCCACCTTCGTCACCCGCATCCCGGCGACCCGGCCGAGCGGCCGCTCGAAGTCGGTCCGCTCGCGGACCATCTCCTCCAGCAGCGGGATGCCCTCGCCCGGCACCTCGTCGGCGCGGACCTTGACGGTGTCCCCGCCGACCAGCGTGACCGACGAGACGACGGTGCGGGTCAGGGTCCGGCCGAGGACCTTGACGCTGCCCGTCACCTTCACCTTGCCCGGCCCGCCGTACTCCATGCCGGTCGCCCGCTCGGAGGCCGCGACCAGGTCCGCGTAGGAGATGAGGGCGGTGCCGGTGGCGCGGCCGGCCCGGTAGCCGGTCCAGTCGCCGGTGACCGTCACGTCCCGCAGCCCGACGGTGAGTTCGCCGATCCGGACGGGCTTGCCGCCGGCCTGGGTGTGGACGCCCCGGGCGACCACCTCGACCTCGTCGAAGCGCTTGCCGGCGGCCTGGGTGAGGAACGGGAAGCCCTTGATGTCGACCTCGACGGACTCGGTCCGGCCGCCCGCCAGGGAGGCGCGGCCGGCGACCTCGGACTCGGCCCAGGCGGCGGCCAGCCGGTCGACGCCGGCCAGGACTCCGCCCAGCACGACGGCCACGACCAGCAGGATCCGTAGTGCGCGCATGACTGTCAGTCCCCCGTGTGAGCCCGTTCCGGTGCCGGTGACGCGACCGGCCCCCCGACACAAGATCGACGTGTCGGGGGGCCGGGCGGTTCCCGGACGCCCCGGGTCCGCGGTCAGACCAGGGCGCGGCCGAGAAGGTACACGGCGGGCGCGGCGGCCGTCAGCGGCAGGGCCACGCCCGCCGTCATGTGCACGAAGCGCGACGGGTAGTCGTAGGCGGCCGCCCGCAGGCCGACGAGGGCGCAGACGCCCGCGCCGAGGCCGAGCAGCGCCCCGGCGCCGGAGGTGGCCGTCAGGGCGCCGGCCACCAGGCCCGCGCCCGCGCCCGCGAGGAGCGCGGCGGCGAGCGAGACCGGTCCCGGCAGCGGCACCGCGCGGGCCAGGACGGTCGCCGCCACGGCCGCGCCGCCGATGACGACCGCGTCCGCCTCGGCGCCGAGGTGCCCGGTGGCGAGGACGGTGAGGGCCGCCGAGGCGATCGTGGCCATCAGGCCGTACACGCGCTCGTCGGGGTCGGCGTGGCTGCGGAGCTGGAGGACCAGGCAGAGCAGCACCCAGACGCCGAGGGTGCCGAGGATCGCCCCGGCGGCGTGCTCGCGGCCGACCGCCAGCAGGGCCGCGTCGGAGACGAGGCCGCCGAGGAAGGCGAGGGCGATGCCCTGGCGGGCGGGCCACATGCCGTTGAGCCGGAACCAGCCGGCCGCGGTCAGGCCCTGGAGGGCGACCAGCGGCAGCAGGAGTCCGTACGGGCCGAGGGCGGCGCCACCGGCGAGCAGCAGCCCGAGGACGGCCGTCAGGACGGCGGGCCGCAGACCGGGATCGATGATCGGCGACCGGCCCTCGGCCCGCGCGCGCTGGGCGTCGGTGATCCGGGTCGCGCCGGAGGTCGTCGGCGAGGAGTACGCGGGCCCGTCGCCGGCCGGTGCGGGCGCGGGCGCCTGCTCCTGGACCGGCGCGTGGGCCGGCGCGGGCGCCTGCGCGGCGGCGAAGGCGGGGGCCGGGGCCTGCGGGGCGGGCAGCGGCTCGGCGTACGCCCGCGGCGCGCCCTGGGCGGGGGCCTGAGCGGGGGCCTGGGGGTACGCCTCCGGGGCGTACGCCTGCCCGGGGTGGCCCTGCGGCGCGTACGCGCCCTGGCCGCCGTACGACGGCCGGGCCTGGGCGTCCTGCCCGTACCCGTACCCCTGGCCGTATCCCTGGCCCTGGCCCTGGCCGTATCCCTGGCTCTGGCCGTACTGCTGCGCCCGGCCCTGGTCCTGGCCGTACGGCCGGGGTGCGTGGGGGTCGACCGCGGGCTGGTACGTGGTGTCCCACGTCTGGCCCTCCCAGGTCTGGGCGACCGGGGGGTCGTACGCGTGCGCGTGCGGGTCGTGCGGCTGCCCGCCGCCGGGCCCGTACCGCTGGTCGTCGCTCATGCTGTGCTGTTCACCCTCCTGCGAACGGGGGGAGCACCTCGACCGTGCCGCCCTCGGCAAGCCGTACCGTCTCATGGCTCCGGGTCCCGACCGGGTCGCCGTCGATCAGGAACGAGCAGCGCCGGAGTACCCCGGCCAGCTCCCCCGGATGGTTCGCGCGGGCCGCGTCGAGGGCCTCCGCGAGCGTCTCCGCACGGTACGGCTCCTCGGCGACACCGGCGGCCGCCTTGGCCGCGGCCCAGTAGCGGATGGTTCCCGCTGCCATAGCGGCGCTCCCTTCGTTCGTGTGCGCGCCGCCCCCCATGATGGGCTATCGGCGGACGAGCCAGGCGCCGAGCCGGTCGAGGAGCTCCTCGTCCGCCGCGTTCTCCGCGTGCCCCATGCCCGGCTCCAGCCACAGCTCCGCCGCCCCGCCCGCCGCGTCGGCCAGCATCCGGGGGTGGTCGAGCGGGAAGTAGGCGTCCCGGTCGCCGTGGACGAGGAGCAGCGGGACGGGCGCGATCAGCGGGACCGCCTCCACCGGGGACATCGGGACCGGGTCCCAGGGGCGGGCGTCGATGCGGGTGCGCAGCCCGTAGCGGCCGACGAGGCGGCCCACCGGACGGGTGACGACCCAGTGCAGCCGGCGCATCGGGGCCGTCCCCCGGTAGTACCAGCGGGCGGGGGCGGAGACGGCGGCCACCGCGTCCGGCCCGGCCGGGGCGCCGTGCTCCAGGGCGGCCTGGCGCAGCACGACGGAGCCGCCCATGGAGAAGCCGGCGGTGACCACGCGCGCGTGCCCCCGCTCCCGGGCCCAGCGGACGGCGGCGGAGAGGTCGAGGACCTCGCGGTCGCCGAGGGTGGACCGGCCGCCGGAGCCGCCGTGGCCCCGGAAGGAGAAGGTGACGACGGCGTCCGCGTGCCGGCCGAGGGCGCGGGCCGCGCGGCGCACGGCGGGCCGGTCGACGGAGCCGGTGAAGCCGTGCGCGAGGACGACGGCGGTCCCCGTCGCGCGCCCCGGGGAGGGCTCGTACAGCGCTTCGATCGGGACGCCGTCGGACGCCCGCAGGGTGGCGCGGCGGGAGCCGGAAGTGAGCGAGAAGACATCCGCCATGTGAAATCGGTCCTCTTCCTCGGAACTCATGTGGGCTATTCTCCTGGGAAGGGATCCGGGCGACGCAGCCATCGGGTCCTTTTGCGTTTTCCGGCCGTTGTTACGGACGGATGAACAAAAGCTCTCCGGGCACGAGAGCGGCAGGCGGGACCGCGAGGGCCGATGGTGGGACCGGACGGTGCCGCGGACGTCCTCGCACGGACCGAGGAGGAACCGACGCATGGGCGAGCGTACGAAGGACGGCCGACCGGACCGGCCGGCCAGGACCTTGCAGCCGACGAAGCAGACCGAGCCGACGATCCAGGCAGGTGGAGTGTCGCGATGAGTTCCCTGTTGCTCCTCACCAACGCCCTCCAGCCGTCGACCGAGGTGCTCCCCGCCCTCGGCCTGCTGCTGCACAGCGTGCGCGTGGCGCCCGCCGAGGGCCCCGCGCTCGTGGACACCCCGGGCGCCGACGTGATCCTCGTGGACGGGCGGCGCGACCTGCCGCAGATCCGTTCGCTCTGCCAGCTGCTGCGCTCCACCGGGCCCGGCTGTCCGCTGGTCCTGGTGGTCACCGAGGGCGGTCTGGCCGCCGTCACCGCGGACTGGGGCATCGACGACGTCCTGCTCGACACGGCGGGGCCCGCCGAGGTCGAGGCCCGGCTGCGGCTGGCCCTGGGGCGGCGGCAGATCGTCGCAGACGACTCCCCCATGGAGATCCGCAACGGCGACCTGTCGGTGGACGAGGCGACGTACAGCGCGAAGCTGAAGGGCCGGGTCCTGGACCTCACCTTCAAGGAGTTCGAGCTGCTGAAGTACCTGGCGCAGCACCCGGGCCGGGTCTTCACCCGCGCGCAGCTCCTCCAGGAGGTGTGGGGGTACGACTACTTCGGCGGCACCCGCACGGTCGACGTCCACGTGCGGCGGCTGCGCGCCAAGCTCGGCCCCGAGCACGAGTCGCTCATCGGCACCGTCCGCAATGTGGGATACCGCTTCGTCGTCCCCGAGAAGCCCGCCGACAAGGCCGAGCGGACCACCGGGACGAGTGACCGGGGCGCCGAGGGCACCCGGACGGAGGCGGCGCCCGAAACCGGCGGGGCGAAACGGGAGGAAGCGGGGCAGGGCGGCCGGGTGGGGGCCCGCGGGCGGGCCTGAGACGGCACCCGGGTCAAGAACGACACCCCCACCATCACCCGTCCGGGCGACCCGAACGTGGCGTATGCCACAAGGTGACCTGCCGGTAGGAAGGTCACCCCGCGTAGACTCCCGCACGTGGCCAAGGTGACGCGGGATGATGTGGCGCGACTGGCGGGTACTTCGACCGCGGTCGTGAGTTACGTCATCAACAACGGACCCCGGCCGGTCGCCCCGGCCACGCGCGAGCGTGTCCTCGCCGCCATCAAGGAGCTGGGCTACCGCCCCGACCGGGTGGCCCAGGCGATGGCCTCCCGCCGCACCGACCTCATAGGCATGATCGTCCCCGACGCGCGCCAGCCCTTCTTCGCGGAGATGGCGCACGCGGTCGAGCAGGCCGCCGCCGAGCGCGGAAAGATGGTCCTCGTCGGGAACTCCGACTACCGCACCGAGCGCGAGCTGCACTACCTGCGCGCCTTCCTCGGCATGCGGGTCTCCGGCCTGATCCTGGTCAGCCAGGGCATGAACGAGCAGGCCGCCGGCGAGATCGAGGCGTGGGACGCGCGCGTGGTGCTGCTGCACGAGCGGCCCGAGGCCATCGACGACGTGGCCGTCGTCACCGACGACATCGGCGGCGCCCAGCTCGCCACCCGCCACCTCCTGGAGCACGGCCACCCCTACGTGGCCTGCCTCGGCGGCGTCCCCACCACCCCGATCGTCGGCGACCCGGTCGCCGACCACGTCGAGGGCTGGCGACGCGCCATGCTGGAGGCCGGCCGCTCCGTCGAGGGCCGCCTCTTCGAGGCCCCGTACAACCGCTACGACGCCTACCAGCTGGCCCTGAAGCTGCTGGCGGGCCCGGACCGGCCGCCGGCCATCTTCTGCTCCACCGACGACCAGGCCTTCGGCGTGCTGCGGGCCGCCCGCGAACTCCGCATCGACGTGCCGGCCGAGCTGGCGGTGGCCGGCTTCGACGACGTCAAGGAGGCGGCGCTCACCGACCCGCCGCTGACCACCGTGCACTCCGACCGCCCGGCGATGGCGCGGGCCGCCGTCGACCTCGTCCTCGACGACTCGGTCCGGGTCAACGGCTCGCGCCGGGACCGCGTCCGGCAGTTCCCCTCCGCCCTGGTGGTCCGCCGCTCCTGCGGCTGCCACTAGGCACCGTCCGGCGGACCTTCGCGGGACAGGCCCCAGCCCCCCCTCCGTACGACAGAACCCCCTGCCTTTACATCGGGCATACAGGGTTCTGTCGGGCTTCTCAGCCGGTCCTCAGACCGTTCTCATCCGGCGGGCCGAGAGTCATAGCCATGACGGACCACCAGCAGCCCCAGCAGCCGTACCACCCGCCGCGTCCCCCCTACGAGCCGACGCGGCCGTTCACCACCGGGCCGGGCACCACCGTGTGGCCGTCCGGATCCGGCGGCGGGCACACCCCTCCCCCGGCCGGCCCCGCCCACGCGGCGCCCGGCCCGGCGCCCGCCCGCCGCGCCCGCCGCGGAGTCGGCCTGATGGCCGCCGTCGCCCTCGCCGCCGCGGCCGTCGGCGGCGGCACCGCCACCCTCCTCCAGCAGCTCACCGCCGACGCCCCCGCCGCCACCGCCTCCGCCCCGGTCGCCGGCACCAACGTCTCCACCGGCAGCGCCGGCACCGTCGCGGGCGTCGCCGCCGCCGTCTCCCCGTCCATCGTCGAGATCTCCGCGAGCTCCACCGCCGGGCGGTCCACCGGCTCCGGCGTGATCATCACCGGCGACGGCGAGATCGTCACCAACAACCACGTCGTCTCCGGCGCCTCCGAGATCACCGTCCGCACCAGCGACGGCAGGAAGTACGCCGCCGAGACCGTCGGCACCGACCCCGACAAGGACCTCGCCCTCCTCAAGCTGCGCGACGCCTCCGGGCTCAAGGCCGCCGTCCTCGGCGACTCCGCCCAGGTCCGCGTCGGCGACCAGGTCGTGGCCATCGGCTCCCCCGAGGGCCTCACCGGCACCGTCACCAGCGGCATCGTCTCCGCCCTCGACCGCGACGTCACCGTCGCCAAGGACGAAGGCGACTCCGGCTCCGGCTCCGGCCAGGGCCAGCAGCAGTGGGACCCCCGCCAGGGCTGGCCCTTCGAATTCGGCGGACAGCAGTTCAACGGCGACACCGGCTCCTCGAAGACCACCTACAAGGCGCTCCAGACCGACGCCTCCCTCAACCCCGGGAATTCCGGCGGCGCGCTCATCGACATGAACGGCCGGATCATCGGCATCAATTCGGCCATGTACGCGCCCAGCTCCTCGGGCGCCTCCACCGCGGGCAGCGTCGGCCTCGGATTCGCCATCCCGGTCAACACCCTCAAGGCCGACCTCGACGCCCTGCGCTCGGGCGGCTCGAACTGACCGCGCCACCGCCCCCGTGCGACGCTGACCCCATGACCGAGCGGCCGAACGACCCCGAACGCATCCTCATCGTCGACGACGAACCCGCCGTGCGCGAAGCCCTGCGGCGCTCCCTCGCCTTCGAGGGGTACGCCACCCGGGAAGCCGCCGACGGAGCCGACGCGCTCGCCGCCCTGGAGGAGTACGCCCCCGACCTCGTCATCCTCGACGTGCAGATGCCCCGCGTGGACGGGCTCACCGCCGCCCGCCGCATCCGGGCCGCCGGCTCCACCGTCCCCCTCCTCATGCTGACCGCCCGCGACACCGTCGGCGACCGCGTCACCGGCCTCGACGCGGGCGCCGACGACTACCTCGTCAAACCCTTCGAGCTCGACGAGCTGTTCGCCCGCATCCGGGCCCTGCTCCGGCGCAGCGCCTACGCCGCCCCGGCCGCCCCCGGACCCGGCACCGCCGCCTCCGACGTCCTCGCCTTCGACGACCTGCGGATGGACCTCACCACCCGCGAGGTCACCCGCGCCGGACGCCCGGTCGAACTCACCCGCACCGAGTACACCCTCCTCGAACTCTTCCTCGCCCACCCCCGGCAGGTCCTCACCCGCGAGCAGATCCTCAAGGCCGTCTGGGGCTTCGACTTCGAACCCAGCTCCAACTCCCTGGACGTGTACGTGATGTACCTGCGGCGCAAGACCGAGGCCGGCGGCGAACCCCGCCTCGTGCACACCGTCCGCGGCGTCGGCTACGTCCTGCGCGCCGGAGGCGGCACCGAATGACCCCGCCCGCCGCCCCGCACCGCCGCCGGACCCCGCACGCCTGGTTCCGCTCCCGGCCGCTGCGCTCCCGGCTCGCCCTGCTCACCGCCTTCGCCGTCGCCGTCGCCGTCGCCGCCGTCTCCGCCGCCTGCTGGTTCGTCACCCGGGCCCAGCTGGAGAGCGAGATGGACGACGCCCTGCGCAGCACCCGGCTCGACTCCGACGGCGTCCGCGGCCTGCTCGCCCTCTGCCGCCAGGGCGCCACCCCGCCGCCCGCCACCGGCACGTACACCGTCCAGATCATCGACGCCTCCGGCGGCGTCTGCACCGCGGGCGAGGCCGCCCTCCCGGTCGGCGCCGCCGACCTCGCGGTCGCCCGCGGCACCCTCGGCGACGTCCTGCACACCGTGAAGGACGCCGACGGGCGCGAGATGCGCGTCTACACCTACCCGCAGCAGCCCGGCCCCACCGTCCCGGCCGGTCTCGCCGTCTCCGTCGCCCGCCCGCTCGCCGAGCTCGACAACTCCCTCTCCACCCTGGGCTGGGTGCTGCTCCTCGTCTCCGGCATCGGCGTCCTCGGCGCCGGCGCGGCCGGCCTCTGGGTCGCCCGCACCGGCCTCGAACCCGTCGACCGGCTCACCGGCGCCGTCGAGCACGTCGCCGCCACCGAGGACCTCACCGTCCGCATCCCCGCCGAGGGCGAGGACGAGATCGCCCGCCTCTCCCGCGCCTTCAACCAGATGACCGCCTCGCTCGCCAGCTCCCGCGACCGGCAGGCCCGGCTCATCGCCGACGCCGGCCACGAACTGCGCACCCCGCTCACCTCCCTGCGCACCAACGTCGAACTCCTCGCCCGCAGCGAGCAGACCGGCCGGGCGATCCCCGCCGAGGACCGGCGGGCCCTGATGACCTCGGTGAAGGCCCAGATGACCGAACTGGCCTCGCTCATCGGCG
Source organism: Streptomyces termitum (assembly GCF_014650175.1). GTDB lineage: Bacteria > Actinomycetota > Actinomycetes > Streptomycetales > Streptomycetaceae > Streptomyces > Streptomyces termitum. Next base: position 34,602 of record NZ_BMUL01000001.1, on the reverse strand, counting down.
ACCTCCAGGAACTCGCCCGCCCCGACGCCGTCCGCCCCGGCCCGCTGGAGGTCGTCCCCCTCCACACCGCCCTGCGCACCGCCCTCGACCGGGCCCGGCTGCGCGGCCCCGAACTCACCTTCACCACCGACCTCGCCCCCTGGTACGTCCGCGCCGAACCCGCCGCCCTCGAACGGGCCCTGGTCAACGTCCTCGACAACGCCGTGAAGTTCTCGCCCCCGCGCGGCACCGTCGAGGTCACCCTCATGCGCGGCGAACTGACCGTCCGCGACCACGGCCCCGGCATCGCCCCCGACGAACTCCCCCACGTCTTCGACCGCTTCTGGCGCTCCCCCTCCGCCCGCAGCCTCCCCGGCTCCGGCCTCGGCCTGTCCATCGTCGCCCGCACCGTGAAGCGGACCGGCGGCTCGGTCGCCCTGACCGCCGCCGACGGCGGCGGCACCCGCGCCGTCCTCCACTTCCCCGGCGCCCCGACACCCCCACCGGAGACCACCGGATGATCCCCCGACAGGAGGGCCCGCCGGGGCCTACTGCCCGACCCGGCCGTCGAGCCGTTCGCGCAGCAGGTCGGCGTGGCCGCAGTGGCGGGCGTACTCGGTGACCTGCATGGCGAGGAGTTCGCGGAGCCGGCCGCCGTCGGGGAGCGGGGCGCCGAGGTCGGGGGCGGCGGCCAGGAAGCGGTCGGTGGCCCCGGCCTCCTCCTTCCAGCGGCGCCGGGCCTCCGCGACGACCTCCGGATCGGCGACCGCGCCGTCCCAGTCGGCCTCGCGGTCGTCGGCGGTGCGGTAGATCCGGGGCAGGTCCCCGCCCGCGAGGCGGCGGAAGTGCCGCTCGTCCTCGGCCATGTGCCGGATCAGGCCCAGCAGCGACATCGTCGAGGGCGGCACGGAGCGGCGGGCGAGCTGCTCCGCGTCCAGGCCCTCGCACTTCAGCTCCAGGGTGAGCCGGAAGTACCGCAGCGCCTCCAGGAGCGCGGCCCGCTCGTCGGCGCCCTCCACCGCGTCCCGCTCGCGCGGGTCCTCGGCGGGGTCGGTCCACATATCGGGGTGGACGGTGGCGGTGGTCCACCGCCGTACGTCGCTCGCTTCGCTCTCCATGCGGGCATGGTCGTACGCCCCCGGGGCCGGGCGCCAGCGCTTTGCGGGCGGCTCAGTTGTGCCGCAGCAGCGCCTCGACGAGTCCGGCGCGGGTGGCGGGGAAGTCCAGCGGGACGATGCCGAGGCCGGTGCGGCCGGCCGCCCAGGAGCCGTCCAGCCAGCCGTGGACGCGCGGATTGAGGTTGTCGGAGTTCCAGCGGGGCGGCAGGGCGGCGGAGGTGCTGACGAAGTTCACGTACAGCGGTCCGGGGCGTTCGACGGCGGCCCGGAAGTGGGCCTCGACCTTGGGGTACTTGGCGGCGGGCAGCGCGTTCCAGTCGTCCTGGACGGCGAAGTACCGGGAGTCGGCCCAGCGCAGGCCGGGCAGCCCGCCGTTGTCGGCGAGCAGCACGACCCGGCCGCGCGCCTCGCCGAGCGCCGGCAGCCCGTCGCCGATCCGGAAGAGGGAGCGCCAGCCGCGCGCGTCGAGGTAGTCGTCGAAGACGGCCCGGAAGACCGCGTCGGACTCCTCCGAGTACTCCTGCTTGACCCGCATGAGGACGGTCTCGGAGGGGTGCGCGGCGAGGAAGTCGCGGCAGGCGATCAGGACGTCGCCGAACATCATGTTCTGGTAGGCGGAGCCGTGGTGTACAGCGAAGGAGCCGCCGGTCACCCGGCACCGCACGTCGAGGAAGCGGACGCCGCTGTCGAGCTGCTGGGCGATCGTCGTGTTCTGGCACTGTGCCCAGGGCCCGCCGAACCGCGCCCCGGAGTCGTGCGTCCCGGGGATGGTGAGCCGCGCGAGCGCGGTCCCGTCGCCGTGTCCGGCCATCCACGCCCGCGGGTCCGCGGCCGCGGCCCGCGCCGCGGGCGCCCCGGCGAGCAGGAGGGCTCCGGCCCCGAGGGCCCCGGTGAGAAAGCGTCGTCGCTCCATGGACCCGATGATGACAGGTGCGCGTCAATCTCCGCCAGGGCGCGGAAAAAGGGGCCGTCCCCCCGCGCGGGCGGGGGGACGGCCCCTTTCGGGGGACCGCCGGGTGCTACTGGATGACCGTGATGCGGTCCGCGGCCGGGACCGGGAGCGGCGCGGCGGCCGAGGAGTTGGCCGCCAGGTAGGCGTTGAAGACGTCGAGGTCCGAGGCGCCGACCAGCTTGTTCGTGCCGGTGGCCAGGGCCGGGAAGCCGTCGCCGCCGCCCGCGAGGAACTCGTTCATCGCGACGCGGTAGGTCTTCGACGGGTCGATCGGCTCGCCGTTGAGCCTGATGGAGGACTCGACGACGCGGTCCGCGCCCGCCTTGGTCATGTCGAGCGTGTAGGTGAGGCCCTTCGAGATCTGGAGGATCCGCGGGGAGGCCGCGTTCGCACCGCTGACCTGCTGCTTCAGCGTGGCGATGACGTTGGCGCCGGTCAGGTCGACGACGTTCATCATGTTGGTGAACGGCTGGACGGTGAAGGCCTCGCCGTAGGTCACCACGCCGTCGCCCTCGGCGCCGGACGCCTTGTGGACGAGGTCGGCGCGGATGCCGCCCGGGTTCATGAAGGCGAGCTGGGCGCCGCCCTTGTCCGCCGGGGCCAGGCCCTCCAGCTGCGCGTCGGCGATCACGTCGCCGAGCGGCTTCTCGTACGCCGTGGAGCCGCGGCCGTTGATGTCGCCGGCGATCCAGCCCTGCGGGCGGTTGGCGATCGGGGCGGCGAGCGCCTGCCAGTCGCCGATCAGCCTGGTCATGTCCGCGGCCTTCGGGACGTCACGGGTGACGACCTTGTTGGACGTGGCGACCGCCGCGCGCACGATGTCCTTGGTGGCGCGGTCGTAGGTCAGCGTCGTGTCGGTGAACAGCTTGCCGAAGGAGGACGCCGAGGTGACCAGGCGCGGCTTGCCCGCCGGGTCGGGGATGGTGCACGCGTACGCCTGGTGGGTGTGGCCGGTGACCATCGCGTCGACCTGCGGCGAGACCTTCTTGGCGATCTCGACGATCGCGCCGGAGACGCCGTCGCCCGGACCGGGGCTGTCGCAGTCGTAGTTGTACGAGGAGGAGGCCGGCAGGCCGCCCTCGTGGACCAGGGCGACGATGGACTTGACGCCCTTGCGCTCCAGGACCTTGGTGTACTTGTTGATCGTCTCGACCTCGTCGCCGAACTTCAGGCCCTTGACGCCCTCGGCGGTGACGACGTTCGGGGTGCCCTCCAGGGTCACGCCGATGAAGCCGATGCGGACGCCGTTCTTCTCCCAGATGAAGGTCGGGTCGAGGACCGGCTTGCCCGTCGACTCCTTCGTCACGTTGGCCGCGAGGTAGGGGAAGTCGGCGCCCCGGAACTTCTTGCCCGGCACGTAGCAGCCGGCCGTCGGGTGACAGCCGCCGTTCTGCATGCGGGCCAGCTCGGCCGAGCCCTCGTCGAACTCGTGGTTGCCGACGGAGCTGACGTCGAGGCCCAGGCCGTTGAGCGCGCCGATGGTCGGCTCGTCGTGGAAGAGGCCGGAGAGCATCGGCGAGGCGCCGATCATGTCGCCCGCGGCCGCCGTGATGGAGTAACGGTTCCCCTTGCGCGCCTCGCGCAGGTGGGTCGCCAGGTACTCGACACCGCCGGCGTCGACCTTCGTGGTGGTGCCGTCCGCGTTCAGACGGGTGACCTGGCCGGAGGAGCCGGCCGGCGGCTCCAGGTTGCCGTGCAGGTCGTTGAAGGACAGCAGCTGGACGTCGACCATCCGGCCCCAGCCCTTGCCGTTCGTCCCGCCCCCGGCGGCGGCGGTGTCCTGGGCGGCGCCCGCAGGCATCGCGGCGACGAGCGCCCCGACCGTCGCCAGCCCCGCGCCCGCGGCCAGAATCCGCCGCACCGCCTTGCTGTTCTCGCGCTTCACTGCCATCTCTCCCGAGGCCCTCTTTTCGCCTTGTCCCGTTTCGCGGCCTTGTTCATCCCCCGGCCTGCGGTGGCAGCCTAGAGTCAACGCGCGTAGCGCAACAGGGGGTGGCCGGTTACAAGACAGTTGCCTCTGGCTGACGAAGTGTCGCCGTAGGCTCGGGGCATGACTTCCGACGCGGTGCCGCCCCTCGAACCGGGACGGCAGATCCAGATCCACGACGAGCTGACCCCCGACCAGGTCCGGGAGGTCATGGAGCTGCTCGCGGCCGCGGACCGCGCCGACGGCGTGCACGCCGTCTCCGAGCAGGGCCGCCTCTACCTGCGCCACGGCCGGCGCGACGGCATCCGCCACCTCCTCCTCACCTCCGGCCCGCACCTCCACGGCTACGCCCAGCTGGAGGAGACCGACCCGGTCGAGGCGCCCGCCGCCGAACTCGTCGTCCACCCCGACCGGCGCGGCCGGGGCCACGGGCGGGCGCTGGGCACCGCCCTCCTCGACGCCTCCGGCAAGCGGCTGCGCGTCTGGGCGCACGGCGGCAAGCCCGCCGCCCGGCACCTCGCACAGGTCCTGGGCCTCACCCTCTTCCGCGAACTGCGCCAGCTGCGCCGCCCCCTGGAGCCGCTGGACATCGCCGAGCCGGCCGTCCCCGAGGGCGTCACGATCCGCACCTTCGTCCCCGGCCGGGACGACGCGGCCTGGCTCGCGGTCAACGCCGCCGCCTTCTCCCACCACCCCGAGCAGGGCTCGCTGACCCAGCGGGACCTGGACGATCGCACGGCCGAGCCGTGGTTCGACCCGAAGGGCTTCTTCCTCGCGGAGGACGCCGAGGGCCGGCTCCTCGGCTTCCACTGGACCAAGACGCACGCCGAGGAACAGCTCGGCGAGGTGTACGTGGTCGGGATCCTGCCGCAGGCGCAGGGCGGCGGCCTCGGCAAGGTGCTCACCGCGATCGGCCTGCGGCACCTGGCGGCGCGGGGGCTGCCGACCGCGATGCTGTACGTGGACGCGGACAACACGGCGGCCGTGCGGGTCTACGAGGGGCTGGGCTTCCGGACCCACGAGGTGGACCTGATGTACCGCGCGGAGTCGTAACGCCGCCTCGGAGCCGTAACACCTCCTCACCCGGGGGCGGTTGACACCGCCCCCTTCTTTCCACCACCCTTTCACTACTTGATTAGTGAAAGGGTGGTGGAAGGGAATCGTGGTCGAGTACCGCATCGACCGGCGCAGCGGCGTCGCCACCTACCTCCAGATCGTCCAGCAGACGAAACAGGCCCTCCGGATGGGCCTCCTGGAACCCGGCGACCGGCTGCCCACCGCACGCGAGGTCGTCGAGGCGACCGCCATCAACCCCAACACGGTCCTCAAGGCCTACCGCGAACTCGAACGCGAAGGACTCGTCGAGGCCCGCCGCGGCCTCGGCACCTTCGTCCGCGCCACGCTCGGCACCACCGCCCCCGCCGACTCCCCCCTCCGGGGCGAGCTCGCCGCCTGGGCCCGCCGCGCACGCGCCGCCGGACTCGACCGCGAGGACGTGACCGCACTCTTCACCGACGTACTGGCACAGCACTTCGAGGGGGACGGGGAACAGTGACCGCACATACCGAGGGAATCGCCCTGGAGGCGGACCTCCTGGGCAAGAAGTACGGAGGACGACGCGGCGGCTGGGCCCTGCGGGAGTGCGACTTCGCCCTCCCCACCGGCCGGATCTGCGCCCTCGTCGGCCCCAACGGCGCCGGCAAGTCCACCCTCCTCGCCCTCGCCGCCGGCCTCACCCGGCCCACCGAGGGCACCCTCGCCCGGCCCGCCCGCGACGACCTCGCGTACGTCGCCCAGAGCAAGCCGCTGCACCCCCGGCTCACCGTCGCCGACACCCTGCGCATGGGCCGCGAGCTCAACCCCGGCCGCTGGGACGGGGCCGCCGCGCTCCGGGTCGTCGAGGGCGGCGGCTTCTCCTCCGACACCCTCGTCCACCACCTCTCCGGCGGCCAGCGCACCCGCGTCGCCCTCGCCCTCGCGCTCGGCAAGCGCGCCGGGCTCCTGCTCCTCGACGAGCCGATGGCCGACCTCGACCCGCTCGCCCGGCACCAGCTCATGGGCCTGCTGATGGCCGACGCGGCCGAGCGCGGCACCACCGTCGTCATGTCGTCGCACATCCTCACCGAGCTGGAGGGCTCCTGCGACCACCTGCTGCTGCTCGCCGGCGGCCGCATCCGCCTCGCCGGCACCGTCGACGACCTGCTCGCCGCGCACGCCCTGCTGCGCGGCCCGGTCGGCGACCTCGCCCCGCACACGGTGGTCGACTCCCGCACGACGGGCCGTCAGCTCACCGCGCTCGTCCGCCGCGAGGGCCCCGTCGAAGGCCCCTGGGAGACCACCGAACCCTCCCTCGAAGAACTCCTCCTCGCCCACCTCCGCACCCCCGAAGGAGCCCCCGCATGAGCAGCCCCGCCCTCAGGGGCCCCGCCTGGGTGACGGTCCGCCAGTACCGGCGGACGCTGTGGGCGGCCCTGGCCCTGGTCCTCCTCGCCCTGGCCGCGGTCGCCGCCCTGCGGATCTGGGACGCGCGCTACCCGGACACCGCCCTGGAGAACGGCGGCTGGAACCCGGACCCCGACAACCGGGCGTTCGGCCTGCTCCAGTGGCTCCTGCAATACCTGGGCATGGGCCTGGCCCTGCTGCCGATCGCCGTCGCCGCCCTGGTCGCGGGCCCGATGGTGGCCCGCGAGTACGAGTCGGGGACGTACAGCCTCTCCCTCACCCAGTCGGTGAGCCCGGCCGCCTGGCTCCGCTCCAAACTGCTCCTCACCGCGGCGGGCGCCTCCCTCACCGCACTCGCCGGCATGGGCGTCTTCGCCCTCGGCTGGTCCCGGACGGGAGAGGTCGGGTACTTCCTCTGGGCCGAGCCGTACGTCTACATCCCGACCGGCGCCGTCCTCTTCGCGTACCTCCTCGCCGCCCTCGCCGTCGGCGCCCTGATCGGCCAGCTCGTCCGCCGCACCCTGCCCGCCATGGCCGCCACCGCCCTGGTCATGGGCCTGCTCACCCTCGTCCTCGGCGCCTACCGCTGGTCCCTGATGCCGGTGGAGACCGTCACCGGCCCCGCCGGACCCACCCTGTGGGCCCCCGGCAACGGCCTCGTCATGGACACCGGCCTGCTCACCTCCTCCGGTGCCCGCTTCGACGAGTCGCGGTGCTGGGAGCAGATCAACAACGCCCCCGGCATCGACACCGACCCCCAGGCGTGGGGCAAGGCGCAGGCCCAGTGCTTCGCCGACCACGGCGTCGTCTCTCAGTACGCCGACTACCACCCCGAATCCCACTTCTGGCCCACCCAGCTCATCGAGTCCGGCATCCTCCTCGCCCTCGCCGCCCTCGCCCTCTACGCCGCCTTCCGCGTGCTGCGGGCCCGGCACCCCTAGGCGCGCCCGGCGGGGATCACCCTCCGTCACGGTCCGGGGCGGGGTCCGGAAACGGGCCCCGCCCTGATCGGTCCGCGATTCCCGTACGTCATGTCGTCGTCACCCGCCATTCAGACGCGCTTGCGACGCTCACGCAATGAAGCGATCCGTGTCCGCACCCGGCAGGGCCTCCTCCCCGGGAAGACTTCCCAAGGGGAGACTGCCCTCCCCCACGGCCCGCTCCGACGCGCCCGAGACCCCCTTCGCGCGGAAGAATGGCCCCATGAGCCAGCAGCCCGCCGAGGTCCCGGTCCAGACCTCCGCCCCCGCGTCCCCGCAGCCCTCCCCGAGCGCCGCGACGGCCTCCCGCCCGTACAGCGGCCCGGAGCCCGAGCTCGACGTCGACCCCGACGTCTACGAGGAGTACGAGGACGGGACCGAGGGCGGCGGGAACGGCGGCGGGAAGCTGCCCCAGGGCCGCTTCCTGGACCGCGAGCGCAGCTGGCTCGCCTTCAACGAGCGCGTCCTCGAACTCGCCGAGGACCCCGCCACCCCCCTCCTCGAACGGGCGAACTTCCTCGCGATCTTCGCCTCGAACCTCGACGAGTTCTTCATGGTCCGGGTCGCCGGACTCAAGCGCCGCATCGCCACCGGCGTCGCCACCCGCTCCGCCTCCGGGCTCCAGCCCCGCGAGGTCCTCGACCTCATCTGGACCCGCTCCCGCGAGCTCATGGCCCGGCACGCCGCCTGCTACCAGCAGGACGTCGCCCCCGCCCTGGCCGACGAGGGCATCCACCTGATCCGCTGGCCCGAGCTGACCGAGAAGGAGCAGGCCGGCCTGTTCACCCTGTTCCGGCAGCGGATCTTCCCCGTCCTCACCCCGCTCGCCGTGGACCCGGCGCACCCCTTCCCGTACATCTCCGGGCTCTCCCTCAACCTCGCCGTCGTCGTCCGCAACCCGGTCAGCGGCCACCGCCACTTCGCCCGGGTCAAGGTGCCGCCGCTGCTCTCCCGCTTCCTGGAGGCGTCCCCGCAGCGGTACGTCCCCCTGGAGGACGTGATCGCGGCGCACCTGGAGGAGCTGTTCCCCGGCATGGAGGTGCTCGCGCACCACATGTTCCGGGTGACCCGCAACGAGGACCTGGAGGTCGAGGAGGACGACGCCGAGAACCTCCTCCAGGCCCTGGAGAAGGAGCTCATGCGGCGCCGCTTCGGCCCGCCGGTCCGCCTGGAGGTCGAGGAGTCCATCGACCCGTACGTCCTCGACCTCCTCGTCCGCGAACTGAAGATCTCCGACGCCGAGGTCTACCCGCTGCCCGGCCCGCTCGACCTCACCGGCCTCTTCGGCATCGCCGGCCAGGACCGGCCCGAGCTGAAGTACCCGAAGTTCGTCGCCGGCACCCACCGGGACCTCGCCGAGGTCGAGTCCGCGTCCGCGCCCGACATCTTCGCCGCGCTGCGCGAACGGGACGTGCTCCTGCACCACCCGTACGACTCCTTCTCCACCTCCGTCCAGGCCTTCCTGGAGCAGGCGGCGGCCGACCCCGACGTCCTCGCCATCAAGCAGACGCTCTACCGCACCTCCGGCGACTCCCCCATAGTCGACGCCCTCATCGACGCCGCCGAGTCCGGCAAGCAGGTCCTCGTCCTCGTCGAGATCAAGGCCCGCTTCGACGAGCAGGCCAACATCAAGTGGGCGCGCAAGCTGGAGGAGGCCGGCTGCCACGTCGTCTACGGCCTCGTCGGCCTCAAGACCCACTGCAAGCTCTCCCTGGTGGTCCGTCAGGAGGGCGACCTGCTGCGCCGCTACTCGCACGTCGGCACCGGCAACTACCACCCCAAGACCGCCCGGCTCTACGAGGACCTCGGCCTGCTCACCGCCGACCCGCAGGTCGGCGCCGACCTCTCCGACCTCTTCAACCGGCTCTCCGGCTACTCCCGCCGCGAGACCTACCGCCGCCTCCTCACCGCCCCCAAGTCGCTCCGCGACGGACTGGTCTCCCGCATCACCAAGGAGATCGCGCACCACCGGGCGGGCCGGCCGGCGTACGTGAAGATCAAGGTCAACTCGATGGTCGACGAGGCCGTCATCGACGCCTGCTACCGGGCCTCCCGGGCCGGCGTCCCGGTCGACATCTGGGTGCGCGGCATCTGCGCCGTCCGCCCCGGCGTCCCCGGCCTCTCCGAGAACATCCGGGTCCGCTCGGTCCTCGGCCGCTTCCTGGAGCACTCCCGGGTCTTCGCCTTCGGCAACGGCGGCGAACCCGAAGTCTGGTTCGGCAGCGCCGACATGATGCACCGCAACCTCGACCGGCGCATCGAAGCCCTGGTGCGGGTCACCGACCCCGCCCACCGGGCCGCCCTCACCCGGCTCCTGGAGACCGGGATGTCCGACACCACCTCCTCCTGGCACCTCGGCCCGGACGGGAACTGGACGCGCCACGCGACCGACCCGGAGGGCAAGCCGCTGCGGCACGTGCAGGAGATGCTCATCGACGCGCGGAGGCGCCGGCGTGCACAACCTTGACCCCATCCAGGCCGTCACCGCGGGCGAGGTCCTCTCCCCCTATCTGCACGGACGGGCCGCGGACTTCCTCCGCGGCCTGCGGCAGCACGGCGAGAGCGGCGCGGACACCGGCGGAGCGGAGGAGGCCGCCGGCACCCTGCGGGCGGCCGCCCGCCGGATCAGCGGCACCCTCCACACCTTCCGGCCGCTGCTCGACCCGGCCTGGGCCGACCAGCTGCGCACCGAGCTCGCCTGGCTCTCCGGCACCCTCGCCCTCGAACAGGCGTGCACCTCCCGGCTGGTGCGGCTGATGGACGCCCTCAACCGGCTCTCCACCGGCAGCGGACCCGTCCCCGCCGCCCGCGGCTCGGAGGCCGCCGGCCTCGCCGTCGGCACCGCCCGCGCCGGCGCCCTCCTGGAGCGGCAGCTCACCCTGGCCCGCACCCGCGCCCACTCGGCCGCCCTCCAGGCCCTCGGCTCCTCCCGCTTCCACGCCCTCGCCGACGCCGTCGCCCTGCTCGCCTCCGAGGTGCCGCTCGGCCCCGCGGGCACCGCCCCCGCCCCCGAGGTCCTCGACGCCTCCGCCTCGGTCGCCCGCCGCCGGCTCCTCGACGCCGTCGACACCCTGCCGCTGCACCGGGCCGCCCACCCGTACAACGCCGAGGCGCTCGCCCTGGCCGGCGAGAACCAGGACGCCCCCTGGCACCACACCCGCCTCCTGCTCCGCCTGCACCGCTACGCCACCGAGGTCACCTCCGGCGGCGGCGAACCCGACCGGGCGCTGTACGAGGCGGCCCGCGCCCTCGACCGGCACCGCGACGCCGCCGAGGCCGCGGCGGCCGCCGCCGGCGCGGCCCGCACCCCCCGGATCGCCCCCGCCACCGCCTACGCCCTCGGCGTCCTCCACGCCGACCAGCGCCACGAGGTCGAGGCCGCCCGCTTCGCCTTCCAGCACGCCTGGCACACCGCCGCCGCGCCCGTGCCGTGAGCACCGCCCGGCAGGACCCCGTCCGGGCGGCCGGCTGCGTCCTGTGGCGCCCGGCCCCCGGCGGGGACGTCGAGATCGCCCTCGTCCACCGGCCCCGGTACGACGACTGGTCGCACCCGAAGGGCAAGCGCGAGCGCGGCGAGAGCGCCGAGGCGTGCGCCCTGCGCGAGGTCCTGGAGGAGACCGGCCACCACTGCGCGCTCGGCCCCCGGCTGCCCACCGTCCGCTACCCGGTCGACGGCCGCCCCAAGGAGGTCGACTACTGGGCGGCCCGCGCCCTCGGCGGCGCCTTCGCCCCCGGCCGCGAGGTGGACCGGCTGCGCCGGCTGCCCCCCGCCGCCGCCCGCGCCCTCCTGACCCGGCACCGCGACCGGGACCTCCTCGACGCCTTCCTGACCGGGCCCCGCACAGCTCCGCCGGACAGACCCTAGGCACCTTCCGGACACCCGCGGCCCCGGCGCCGTACCGCACCGGCCGTCCCCCGCCCCCGTCCCCGTACCGGCTCCGCCGCTCCCCGCACCGCACCGGCCCGCCGCCCCACCGGCGCGGGCCGCCGTGCCCGCGCGCGGGCGTCCGCCCGGGGCGGACCGCACCGTGGCTTACGGCACGGTTCACCTCACGTTCACTCTCCACGGCTGGCCGCTTCACCTGATCTGCCTAATTTCGGCCTTACGCGGTGCACGGAGCCTGACGATGCACCCACCACCCGACACGTGCCGCCCTCGGCGCACCGGACACCGAGTCCGGGCCCGGCGGCTTCTGGAAGGAACACCCGAAAGTGAAGCTTTCGCGCAAGAACGGGCTTCGCGCCTCCGCGATCGGTGCCCTCGTCGTCTCCGGCGCGCTCGTCCTGTCGGCGTGTGGCTCGGACAACAACAGCGAGCCCGCCAAGGCCGGCGGCGACAAGACCTCCGCCGCCGCGTCGAACATCAAGTGCGACGGTGCCAAGGGCCAGCTGCTCGCCGCGGGTTCCAGCGCGCAGAAGGGCGCGATGGACCTGTGGGTCAAGAACTTCCAGGCCGCGTGCGCCGGCGTCGAGATCAACTACCAGGGCATCGGCTCCGGCGGCGGCATCACCAAGTTCAACCAGGGCCAGGTCGCCCTGGCCGGCTCCGACTCCGCCCTGAAGGAGGAGGAGGTCGCCGAGTCCAAGAAGGTCTGCGCCGGCGGCACCGGCGTCAACCTCCCCATGGTCGGCGGCCCCATCGCCATCGGCTACAAGCTGGAGGGCGTGGACAACCTGATCCTCGACGCCCCCACGCTCGCCAAGATCTTCGACAACAAGATCACCAAGTGGAACGACGAGGCGATCACCAAGCTGAACCCGGGCGCCAAGCTGCCCGACAGCACGATCCAGGCGTTCCACCGCTCCGACGAGTCGGGCACCACCCAGAACCTGGGCAAGTACTTCTCCGTCGCCGCCCCGGCCGACTGGAAGTACGACCCGAAGGCCAAGTCGTGGCCCGCCCAGAAGGGCCAGGCCGCCAGCGGCTCCTCCGGCGTCGCCTCCGCCGTCAAGGACACCGAGGGCTCCATCGGCTACTTCGAGCTCTCCTTCGCCAACGCCAACAAGATCTCCACCGTGAGCCTGAACACCGGCGCCTCCGCCCCGGTCGCCGCCACCTCGGAGAACGCCTCCAAGGCCATCGCCGCCGCCAAGGTCAAGGGCACCGGCAACGACGTCGCCCTCTCCCTCGACTACGGCACCAAGGCCGAGGGCGCCTACCCGCTGATCCTCGTCACCTACGAGATCGCCTGCGACAAGGGCAACAAGGCGGAGACCCTGCCGACCCTGAAGGCCTTCCTCAACTACACCGTCAGCGACGAGGGCCAGAAGATCCTCTCCGACGCCGGCTACGCGCCGCTGCCGGCCGAGATCGCCGCCAAGGTCCGCGCCATCGTCCCGACCCTGTCCTGACCCACCGCCGGGGGCGGCTTCCTCCACCTCCCGTGGGAGGGGCCGCCCCCGGCATCCGGTGCACCGCCGCCAGGAGCCCGTACCCCGTACGGCTCCGCAGACCGGAGAATCCGATGGTTACCACCACACCGCCAGCGACAGACCAGAACAGGAGCCGGCGCGCTTCGAGCGCGGTACGCCCCGGGGACCGCATATTCAGCGGCCTCTCCAAGGGCTCCGGCATCACCCTCCTCGTGATCATGGCCGCGATCGCGGTCTTCCTCACCTACCGCGCCGTCCTCGCCATCTCCGACGACAGCGCCAACTTCTTCACCACCTTCGAGTGGAACCCGGCCGGCGACCCGCCGGTCTTCGGCATCGCCGTCCTCGCCTTCGGCACGATCGTCTCCTCGGTCATCGCCATGGCCATCGCCGTGCCGGTCGCCATCGGCATCGCCCTCTTCATCTCGCACTACGCCCCGCGCAAGCTGGCCAAGCCGCTCGCGTACGTCGTCGACCTGCTCGCCGCCGTGCCCAGCATCATCTACGGCCTCTGGGGCGCGATCTTCCTGGTCCCGTACCTCGACGGCCTCAACCAGTGGCTCGACCAGTACCTCGGCTGGACGTACATCTTCGACAAGTCCGCCGACGGCGTCGCCCGCAACATGTTCACCGTGGGCATCCTGCTGGCGATCATGATCCTTCCGATCATCACCAACGTCACCCGCGAGGTCTTCCTCCAGGCCCCGAAGATGCACGAAGAGGCCGCGCTCGCCCTCGGCGCCACGCGCTGGGAGGTCATCCGCATGGCGGTGCTGCCCTTCGGCCGCTCCGGCATCATCTCCGCCTCGATGCTCGGCCTCGGCCGCGCCCTCGGCGAGACGATGGCCGTCGCCGTCGTCCTCTCCCCGAGCTTCGCGCTCTCCCTGCACCTGCTCGACCCCGGCGGCGGCACCTTCGCCCAGAACATCGCCGCCAAGTTCAACGAGGCCGACGCCTACGGCCGGGACGCGCTCATCGCCTCCGGCCTCGTCCTCTTCGTCATCACCCTGCTGGTCAACGGCGCCGCACGCATGATCATCGCGCGCCGCAAGGAGTACTCGGGGGCGAACGCATGAGCCACGCCGTACAGGAACGCCCGGTCGCGCTCTCCAAGCCCCGCGGCCCCCTCTCCCACGCCCGCCTCCCGCGCTGGACCCCCGCCGCCGTCGCGGCCGGCTCCATCGCCGCCGGCATCGGCATCGGCCTCGCCGCCGGCTGGCACTCCAGGACCCAGTGGGGCATGCTCGCCGCCCTCCTCTTCGTCCTGGTCAGCTACGCCCTCACCAGCAAGGTCGAAGGCGCCCGCCAGGCCAAGGACCGCGTCGCCACCAGCCTCGTCTGGGTCTGCTTCGTCCTCGCCGTCGTCCCGCTGCTCTCCCTCGCCTGGGTCACGATCAGCAAGGGCATCGCCGTCCTCGACGTCTACTTCCTGACCCACTCGATGAACGGCGTCCTCGACGCCGAGGCCGGCGGCGGCGTCTACCACGCGCTGCTCGGCACCATCGAGCAGGTCGGCATCGCCACCCTGATCGCCGCCCCCATCGGACTGCTGACCGCCGTCTACCTCGTCGAGTACGGCAAGGGCCGGCTGGCCAAGGCCGTCACCTTCTTCGTCGACGTCATGACGGGCATCCCCTCGATCGTCGCCGGCCTCTTCGTCCTGTCCACCTGGACCCTGATGCTGGACTTCGGCCCCTCCGGCTTCGCCGGCGCGATGGCCCTCGCCATCCTGATGATGCCGGTCGTCGTCCGCTCCACCGAGGAGATGCTCAAGCTCGTCCCGAACGAGCTCCGCGAGGCCAGCCTCGCCCTCGGCATCCCCAAGTGGCGCACGATCCTGAAGGTGGTCCTGCCCACCGCGATCGGCGGCATCACCACGGGCGTCATGCTCGCGGTCGCCCGCATCACCGGCGAGACCGCCCCGGTCCTGCTCCTCGTGTTCGGTACGAAGCTCATCAACCCGAACCCCTTCGAAGGCGCCCAGTCCTCCCTGCCGCTCTACGTGTACGAGCAGTACCAGGTCGGCACCGACCAGTCCGTGGCCCGCGCCTGGGCCGCCGCACTCGTCCTGATCGCCTTCGTCATGATCCTCAACATGGTGGCCCGCGGCATCGCCCGCTGGAAGGCCCCGAAGACCGGCCGCTGAGCCGAACGGAAGTGAACTAATCATGGCCAAGCGAATCGACGTCAGCGGCCTCTCCGCCTACTACGGCAACCACAAGGCGATCGACGACATCTCGATGACCGTCGAGCCCCGCTCCGTGACCGCCTTCATCGGGCCCTCCGGCTGCGGCAAGTCCACCTTCCTGCGCACCCTGAACCGCATGCACGAGGTCACCCCCGGCGGCCGCGTCGAGGGCAAGGTGATGCTGGACGACGAGAACCTGTACGGCGCCAACGTCGACCCGGTCGCGGTCCGCCGCACGGTCGGCATGGTCTTCCAGCGCCCCAACCCCTTCCCCACCATGTCGATCTTCGACAACGTGGCGGCGGGCCTGCGGCTGAACGGCAAGTACAAGAAGGCCGAGCTCAACGACATCGTCGAGAAGTCCCTCAAGGGCGCCAACCTCTGGAACGAGGTCAAGGACCGCCTCAACAAGCCCGGCTCCGGCCTCTCCGGCGGCCAGCAGCAGCGCCTCTGCATCGCCCGCGCCATCGCCGTCGAGCCCGACGTGCTCCTGATGGACGAGCCCTGCTCCGCCCTCGACCCGATCTCCACCCTCGCCATCGAGGACCTGATCGGCGAGCTGAAGGAGCGCTTCACGATCGTCATCGTGACGCACAACATGCAGCAGGCCGCCCGCGTCTCCGACCGCACCGCCTTCTTCAACCTGGCCGCGGTCGGCCAGCCCGGCAAGCTCATCGAGCTGGACGACACCGAGCGCATCTTCTCCAACCCGAGCGTCCAGGCGACCGAGGACTACATCTCCGGCCGCTTCGGATAAGACGGTCGTACGGCGCTGCATGGCGGTGCCGCCGTACGACGCAGACGGGCCCGGCTCCCCCCAGGGGAGCCGGGCCCGACCACATCGCCCGGACAGGTCCGGGCGGCCGTCAGCCGAAGACCAGCTGCACCACGTAGTAGCTGAGCGCCGCCACGACCGCCGCCGCCGGCATGGTGATGAACCAGCCGAGGATGATGTTCTTCGCGACGCCCCAGCGGACCGCGTTGACCCGCTTGGTCGCGCCCACACCCATGATCGCGGAGGTGATGACGTGCGTCGTGGAGATCGGCGCGTGGAAGAGGAACGCCGAACCGAACATGATCGACGCGCCGGTCGTCTCCGCCGCGAAGCCCTGCGGCGGGTCCAGCTCGATGATCTTGCGGCCGAGGGTCCGCATGATCCGCCAGCCGCCCGCGTACGTGCCCAGCGAGAGCATCACCGCACAGGCGATCTTCACCCACACCGGGATCTCGTCGCCCGCGCCCTGCACGTCGGCGATGACCAGGGCCATCACCACGATGCCCATCGTCTTCTGCGCGTCCTGGAGGCCGTGGCCCAGCGCCATGCCGGCCGCCGACACGGTCTGCGCGATGCGGAAGCCGCGCTTGGCCTTGTGCGGGTTGGCCCGGCGGAACATCCACATGATCGCGCACATGACCAGGTAACCGGCGACGAGGCCGATCACCGGGGAGACGAACATCGGGATGACGACCTTGTCGAGGACGCCGCCCCAGATGACCTCCGTACCGCCGGCCAGCGCCGCGCCCACCATGCCGCCGAACAGCGCGTGGGAGGAGGAGGACGGCAGACCGAAGTACCAGGTCACCAGGTTCCAGATGATCGCGCCGACCAGCGCGGCGAAGAGGATGCCCATCCCCTTGTCGCCGTGCGGCGTCTCGATCAGGCCCTCACTGACCGTCTTGGCGACCCCGCTGCCCATGAAGGCGCCCGCGAGGTTCATCACCGCCGCCATCGCGAGGGCGGCCCGGGGCGTCAGCGCCCGCGTCGACACCGAGGTGGCGATCGCGTTGGCCGAGTCGTGGAAGCCGTTGGTGTACGTGAAGCCGAGCGCGACGCCGATGGTCACGATCAGAGCGAAGGTGTCCACGAAGCCTCAGGACTCCTTGACCGCGATGGTCTCCACCGTGTTGGCCACGTGCTCGAACGCGTCGGCCGCCTCCTCCAGCACGTCCACGACCTGCTTGAGCTTCAGCACCTCGATGGCGTCGTACTTGCCGTTGAAGAGGTGGGCGAGCAGCTTGCGGTGGATCTGGTCGGCCTGGTTCTCCAGCCGGTTGACCTCGATCCAGTACTCGGTGAGGTTGTCCATCGTCCGGAGGTTCGGCATCGCCTCGGCCGTCAGCTCGGCCGCCCGCGCCAGGACCTCGATCTGCTGCTCGACGCCCTTGGGCAGTTCCTCGATGTTGTAGAGGACGACCAGGTCGACGGCCTCCTCCATGAAGTCCATGATGTCGTCGAGGGACGAGGCGAGGGAGTAGATGTCCTCACGGTCGAACGGCGTGATGAAGGAGGAGTTCAGCTGGTGGAAGATCGCGTGGGTGGCGTCGTCGCCGGCGTGCTCCGCTGCCCGCATCCGTTCCGCGATCTCGGCCCGGGCGGACACGTCCGCTCCGAGCAGTTCCATCAGGAGCTTGGAGCCCGTGACGATGTTGTCCGCGGACGCGGCGAACATGTCGTAGAAGCTCGTCTCCCTGGGGGTCAGGCGAAATCGCACGTGAGGTCCTCGGGGTGCTGGGTTTCGGTCAGGCTGATGCTAAGCACATCATCCGGCCACGGCTAACCGGCGTCCTCTCAGTGTCGCCCATCAGGCACAGTGATCTGCACGAGACCCCCGCCCCCGGATCGGCGGGGATCGGTACCATATACCCACGAGGGGTATACACCCCCTTTTCAGGACAACGGGAGGACGCGATGACGACCACCGAGGCGGACCAGGTCACCCCCGAGGCCGTCGGCGCCGTCGAGCCGGCCGACCACGCCCACGGGGTGCACGGCTACCACAAACAGAAGGACGAACACCTCAAGCGACTGCGGCGGATCGAGGGCCAGATCCGCGGACTCCAGCGGATGGTCGACGAGGACGTCTACTGCATCGACATACTCACCCAGGTCTCCGCCTCCACGAAGGCCCTCCAGTCCTTCGCCCTCCAGCTCCTGGAGGAGCACCTGAGGCACTGCGTCGCCGACGCCGCCGCCACCGGCGAGGGCATCGACGCCAAGGTCGAGGAGGCCACCAAGGCGATCGGCCGCATGCTCCGCACCTGAGCCCGGCACCCCCGAAGGCACCCGCCCCCGGCCACCCGTGCGGCCGAACCGCTCAGCCGGCCGGCTCGACGCGCAGCACCTCGTCGATCCGGTCGGCGCTCAGCCGCTCCCCGTCCGCCGCCGACGCGGCGATGATCAGATCGCCGCACAGCTCTATCTCGGCGAGGGCGACGCAGTCCTGGTCCGCGCCCGCCGTCTTGAGGGGTGCCACGCGCGTTCACCTCTTCCTGCCGGACGTTTCCTGCCGGAGTCGGCCTCCCAGCGTAGGGATCGGGCCACGGGGCGCGCATGACACGGACGGACCATTTGCCGATGGTCCGCGCCACACCGGTACGGGGGCCGTTCAGACCTGGATCCGCCCGGCGTAGATGTCCCGGCCGTCCGGCAGCTCCACCTCCACCGGCACCCCGAAGCCGTACAGCAGCGTCGTCGACGACACCGCGACCGCCCGCCCCTGGTTGCTGAAGCTGAACAGGTGCCGGACCTTCCGCAGCCGGCCCGACCCGTCGAGATACGCGTCGAACGGCACCTCGTCGGTGGTGAACCCCTTCGCCGCCGCCGTCAGCGGCCCCCGCAGCTGCGGCGACGCCGCCCGCGCCGCGTCCCCGATCACCGCCACCCCCCGGTAGTGCGCCACCTTCACCCCGGCCAGCTCGGTCTCCCCCACGAACCGCACGTCCCGCGCCCCGCGCAGCAGCTCCACCGCCGCGCCCGGATCGGTGGCCCCGCCGGTGACCAGGTTCCCGTCGTCGAGGGTCGTGGTGTCCACCCGCACCCACTTGTCGGCGGGGACGCCCGCACCCCGGTTCTTCATGTACAGGGCGCCGGGGACGAGCAGCTCGGTGATCGGCCGGTGCGCGCTGGTCCCGGCCGCGTCCTTCGGCAGCACCACCCGCAGCCGTCCGGTACGGCTCCGGAAGTCGTAACCGCCCTCGCCCCGGATCGTCACCCGGGTCCCGCCGGACGCCATCTCCATCGCCGTCGACGCCTTCGAGGTGCCCGCCCGGGCCAGCGCGTCCGCCGCGCCCCGGACCGCCCCCGCCGGATCGGGCGGCGGCGCGGCCTCCCCGGGCGCCCCGCAGCCGGTGACCGCCGAGGCGAGCAGGGCCGCGGTGAGGGCGAGGACCCCGCCGTGACCGCGCGGACGTCCGTACCCCTGCACCGCCATCGCCCGTCAACCCCCAAAGGACCGGTTTTCCCGATGCGGATAACGACGGCACGGGCGAGCCGTCACGCGCAGTACCGTGGAGGACGTGCACGAGCAGCCGGCGCCCCGCCCGCACCACACGACCACCACCGAACGCGGCTCCTTCGCCCTGGCCCGCTGCACCTGCGGCTGGACCGGCCCGGCCCGCAGATCGAGGGACCGCGCCCGCACCGACGCCGACGACCACCTGCACACCGCCGAAGCGGTCTAGGACTCGTCCGGCGGATCTCCCCGGGCCCGCCCGGGCAGGCCCGGGGAACCGTCAGCCCTCAGGCCGCGAGGTCGCGTTCGCCGCCGCCCGCCGGGCCGCCGAGGCGGGGCTCGGGGATGCCGACCGCGCCGGGACGGGCCGGCGACGGCGCCGCGCGGCGGGAGCGGACCAGGACGCCCGCCCGGCGCGAGCGGGCGACCGCGCCGACCAGCGGCACCAGCAGCACCGGCGTCAGCGGCGCCAGGAGCAGCGCCACCGCGGTGCCGAGCGCGAAGCCGCCGACGACGTCGGTCGGATAGTGCACGCCCATGTAGACGCGGGCGAAGCCCTCGGCGAGCGCGAGCCCGATGGCGGCCAGACCGAACCGGCGGTGGGCGACGAACAGGCCGACGGCGAGCGCCATCGCCATCGTGGCGTGATCGCTGACGAAGGAGTAGTCCGTCTTCCCGCCGACCAGGACCTCCAGGCCCTGGTGGTCGACGAAGGGACGCGGCCGCTCGACGAAGCCGCGGATGGGAATGTTGACGAGGAGCGCGATACCGGCGGCGAGCGGCGCCCAGACGATCGCGGCGACGGACGAGACCGAGTCCGCCAGGGACCCGCGCCGGCGGACGCTCCACCAGCACCCGAGCACCACCAGCACCATCGCGAGCATGATCCCGTACTCGCCGGTGAACTCCATGACCCGGTCGAACCACGGGGGTGCGGCCTTCGCCAGCCCGTTGATGTCGTACAGCAGGCCGACATCGGGACTCGAACCGTCCGATGCGAGTTCAGCCATCTGTGGCGGCCCCTTGCTTCTCGTGTCTGGTTTCCAACCCCCGTGGTTCAGACGTGGTCAGAGTCGTCGGAAGGGAGAACGAAGCTCCTGAGGAGCACGTTCCGCGATCTCCGGTGGATCACGCCGACGTTATCGAAGAGTGACGCCCGCCCGCAGCCCAGGGCCCCGGCCTCACCGAGCGTCCCCGCACCCTCCGCCCCGGGACCGCCGCCCCGGGACCGCCCGCCCGGCGGACCGCCGGCTCACGCCGGGGTCCCGGGAAGGTCCGTCGGCAGCGCCGCCGCCCCGTCCTTCGTCACCCGGGTCGCCCCGAAGTAGTCCGGCGTGTCGATCCGGTCGAAGCGGATCACCGCCCCCGTCCGCGGCGCGTCGATCATGTACCCGCCGCCCACGTAGATGCCCACGTGACGGATCGCCCGCGAATTCGTCAGGTCGTCGGAGAAGAACACCAGGTCACCCGGGAGCAGCTCCTCCCGGCTCGGATGCGGGCCCGCGTTGTACTGGTCGTTGGCCACCCGGGGCAGCTCGATCCCCACCGACAGGTACGCCGCCTGCGTCAGCCCCGAGCAGTCGAACCGCCCGTTCTGCGCCGCCGTGCCCGTCCCGCCCCACAGGTACGGGGTCCCCAGCTTGCCCTGCGCGTAGTGGATCGCGCCCGCCGCCTGCTGCGAGGGCTGCACCCGGCCCACCGGCCGCGCGAAGCTCCGCTCCAGCGACCGGATGATCCGCACGTAGTTCCGCGTCTCCTCGTACGGCGGGACCCCCTTGTACTGGATCACCCGGTACGCGCCCGCGTTGTACGCCGCCAGCATGTTGCTGACCGGATCGCCCGGCACGTCCTTCACGTACCCCGCCAGCGCGCAGTCGTACGAGGCCGCCGACGGGATCGCGTCCGCCGGGTCCCAGACGTCCTTGTCGCCGTCCCCGTCCCCGTCCACGCCGTGGCTCGCCCAGGTGCCCGGCATGAACTGGGCGATGCCCTGCGCGCCCACCGGCGACACCGCCCGCGGGGACCAGCCGCTCTCCTGGTACAGCTGCGCCGCGAGGAGCGCCGGATTGAGCGCCGGGCACAGATTGCCCCACCGCTGCACCAGCCCCTGGTACATGGCCGGAACCGCACCCTTGGCCAAGGCCACCGTGCCGGTCCTGGCCGAACCCGCGCCCCCGAGGAAACCGGCGGCCGCCGCGTACGTACCGACCAGGAGCAGCGCCACGAACCCCGCGCAGAGCCCGAGACCCCCGCCCGCCAGCAGCCACGCCCTGCCCGCCCTACGCACCGTCAACCACCCCTCGGTCCCTGGCAGTACGCCCCGCCCGGCCAGTCTAGGCGGGGCGCTCCCTCCCGGGGACGGCCCGCGCCCGACGCGGCCCCAAGAGTGCAACAACGACAATCATTGCCCAAAGTCACCCTGCGTGATACACAGAGTGACCATACGCGTCTTCGTATGGAATCCGGCCGCACCACCGCAGGTCAAGACGGTCAGACCGGTCAAGTGTGCGGGGATCGGGTAAAGACAGCGGCCAAGCCGTCACACACAAACGGTTTCATCAGCGAAGATAGTGGTGATGCCCCCTGCCGCCCGGCGGGGGCCGACCAACGACCCGACAGGGGCGGTGAGTTCTATGTACCTGGCGGCCGAGAAGGGCGACATCACCACCATCATCGGTGGAATCGCCCCGAACTGGGGGCCCTTCGGGAGCCTCGGCGCCGAAGCGAAGATCATGATCGAGGTCGTGATGGCCGTCGCGATCCTGCTCTGCCTGGGCATCGCCATCTGGGGCGCGGCCAAGCAGCGCATCGGCGCGACCGCGCTCCGCGACACCTTCAGCGCGGAACAGGGCAAGGGCCTGATCGTCGCCGGCCTCACCGGCGTCTTCATCATCGGCTCCCTCGGCACCCTCTTCACCATCGTCTACGGAATGGCGATCTGACCCCGCGTCGACCCGTACACCGAACACCGAGAACACCGAAGAGCACCGAAGAGCACCGACGGACCCGACGAACGGTCATGCAGCAGCACAGTCGTACCCGTGAACGAGTGGAGGGGGCGTACCCGGCATGAGTCCCGGCGACGAGCACGACGGCTACGGCGGCTCGGGCCAGACCCGTACCCGCCTGCCCGAGGGCAACACCGGTGACGTCCGCGGCGGCCCCCGCCGCCCCGCCCGCGGCTCCCGCTCCCTCCTCATGGCCGTGGGCGTGGTGGTGCTCCTCGTCGCCGCCATCGCCTTCGCCAACCGCGGCGGCGAGGACCCGGCGGACGCGTCCCCCACCTCCCGCACCCCCGGGAAGTCCGCCACCGCCGCCACCGGCACCCGCCCGGTCACCGGCCACGACGGCACCGTCCCCACCGGCTTCGCCCACGACGAACAGGGCGCCCAGAGCGCGGCCGCCAACTACGCGGTCGCCCTGGGCTCCACCGACATGTTCCAGAAGGGCCCGCGGGAGGCCCTGGTCCGCGCGGTCTACGCACCGGACGTCGTCGAGGGGCTCCTGAAGCGCCTCGACGGCTCGTACTCCCCCTCCCTCATGGCCGCCACCGGACTCAACGCGGACGGCACCGCGCCCACCGACCTCACCTTCGTCTCCCGCACCGTCCCGGTCGGCACCAAGGTCAAGGAGTACGCCGGAGGCACGGCCACCGTCGAGGTCTGGTGCACCGGCCTCGTCGGCCTCGCCGGCGAAGGCTCGACCCGCCCCGTGACCTCCACCTGGTACACCCTCACCCAGAAACTCGTCTGGGCCGGAGGGAACTGGCGGGTCAGCGCCTCCAGTCAGACCGAGGGCCCGACCCCCGTCAACGGCGACAACCGCGCGTCCCTCGCGGGCGAGATCGCCGACGCCGTCGAGCAGTACGGAGGGTTCACCTATGCCCGCTAGTCGAAACCCGGCGGGCCGCGCGGCCGCGCGGGCAGGCGCCCTCGCGGCCCCGCTCCTCGCCGGAGCGCTCGCCCTCCCCGTACTCCTCGCCGGAACCGCACACGCGGACCCGACGCCCACCCCGACCGGGCCGACCCCGACCGGCAGCCCGTCGATCCCCACCCCGTCGCCGACACCGACCAGCGACGAATGCAACCTCATCGTCGGCCAGGCACGGGAGCTGTGCGAGGGGAGCCAGACCGGCGGTGGCACCGGAGGCACCGGTGCCACCCAGGACCCCGCCTCCGCCCTCGATCCCCTCTCCTCGCTCGCGCGGGGCTGTGCCGATGCCGCCGTCGCCGTCGTCGACTACCTCTCCAAGGCCGTGAAGGAGACCGCCCAGGTCGACTTCACCAACCCCGAGTTCCTCAGCCGCTACGCCGTCGTCTTCGCCGCGGCCACCTTCCTCACCGTCCTCCTCTGGCTGCTCGCCGTCGCCAAGCGCGCCATGCGCGGCGTCCCGCTCACCACCGCGCTCTCCGAGGCCGTCGGCTTCCTCTGGCTGACCGTCCTCGCCTCCGCGTTCACCCCGCTGATCCTCTACACCGTCGTGAACGCCACCGACGCCATCACGGAAGTGATCGCCTCCGGCACCGGCCAGCAGACCGACGTCTTCTTCGGCGCGTTCAAACAGGCCCTCCAGAAGGGCGACAGCATCAGCGGCGGCCCGATCATGCTGATCATCGTCAGCCTGGTCACCGTCCTCGCCGCCGGCGTGCTGTACCTGGAGCTCTTCCTCCGCGCCGTCCTCCTCTACGTAGGCGCCCTCCTCGGCGTCGTCGTCTACGCCGGGCTCGTCGACAAGAACATGTGGGGCCACGTCCGCCGCTGGGCCGGCATCATGATCGCCGTCATCCTGGTGAAGCCGATCATCGTCATCGTCCTCGGCCTCGCCGGCGCGCTCTCCTCCGGCACCGGGCCCGACTCCTTCTCCGCCGTCGTCTCCGGCCTCGCGATCATCCTGCTCGCGATCTTCTCCTCCGCGATGATCTACCGCTTCGTCCCCGGCTTCGGCGACGAGATCGTCGCCTCCCGCAACAACCGCCTGCACCGCGCCGGCGAGAACGCCGCCGCCGCGGTCATCTCCTCCCCCGCCTCCCTCGTCTCCCAGGGCATCAAGACCCACAGCACCCGCGACAGCGGCTCCGGCGGCGGCCAGGGCTCCTCCTCCGCGGCCCCCCGCCCGGCCAACCAGCTCTCCGGCGGCGTCGCCGCCCACAGCAGCCGCTCCGGGGACAACCGCGGCGGCGGCGCCACGCCCCCGCCCCGCAGCAGCAGCCCCACCGCGGGCACCCCGCACAGCAACCGCAAGAACACAGGAGGTGCAGGGCGTTGACGACCCAGTCCCCACCGGTCACGCCCCGCCGCACGTACCTCGTCGGCCGCGCCCGGCCGAACGCGATCGTCGGCAAGAACCGCGAGACCGGCGAGATCGCCCTGATCATCGTCGGCGCCTTCCTCGGCATGATGAGCGGACTCCTCGTCCCCCTCCTCCCGCTGCGGATCGGCCTCCTCGCCGGCCTGCCGATGCTCGCCATCGCCGCCGTGTACCTCCCGTACAAGCAGCGCACGTTCTACAAGTGGTTCGAGATCAACCGCAGCTACAAGCGGATGCTCAAGCGCGGCACCGCCTACCGCTCCACCACCGCCGAGGCCGGCACCCGCCTCGACGGCCGCGAGGTCGAGGTCGGCCCGCCCCCGGGCATCGGCCGCGTCGGCTGGCTCTCCGCCCCCTTCGGCCCGGACGAGATCGCCGTCCTCCTGCACGCCGACCGCCGCACCGTCACCGCCGCCATCGAGATCGAGGGCCCCGGCGTCGGCCTGCGCGACTCGGAGGACCAGGAGGCCCTCGTCGACCGCTTCGGCACCCTGCTGAAGCACGTCGCCAACGGGGACGGCTTCGTCACCCGCCTCCAGATGCTCGCCCGCACCCTCCCCGCCGACCCCGACGCCCACGCCAAGGACGTCGCCCAGCGCGGCGACCCGCAGGCCCCCGGCTGGCTCCAGGAGTCGTACGACCAGCTCCAGTCCATGGTGTCGACCTCCAGCGAGCAGCACCGCGCCTACCTCGTCGCCTGCATGCACTACACCCGCGACCTCGCCGCCGAGGCCAACGCCATGGCCCACGCCACCCGCCAGGCGTCCGGCGCCCGCCGCCTCGACCGCGACGGCGGCCTCGCCGTCGTCATGGCCCGCGAACTCACCGACATCTGCGCCCGCCTCACCGAGGCCGACATCCGCGTCCGCCAGCCCCTCGGCCAGTCCCGCCTCGCCTCCCTCGTCCACTCCATGTACGACCCGGACCACCCGATCGACCACATCCAGGCCATGACCAAGCGCAACGCCTGGCCCGCCGAACTCGACGCCATGGAGGCCACCTACCTCCAGGCCAAGACCCGCGAGTCCTCCACCCGCGCCCCCTGGTGCCACGCCACCGCCTGGGTCAAGGAGTGGCCGATGACCCCGGTCGGCGTCAACTTCCTCGCCCCGCTCCTCGTCCACACCCCCGACGTCATCCGCACCGTCGCCGTCACCATGGACCTGGAGCCCACCGAGGTCGCCATCGAGCGGATGCTCACGGAGAAGACCAACGACGAGGCCGAGGCGTCCCGCCAGGCCAAGATGAACCGCACGGTCGACCCCCGCGACATCGCCGCCCACGGCCGGCTCGACCAGCGGGGTGAAGATCTCGCCAGCGGCGCTGCCGGGGTCAACCTCGTCGGGTACATCACGGTGTCGTCGCGTTCGCCCGAGGCCCTGGCCCGGGACAAGCGCACGATCCGGGCCTCCGCCGGCAAGTCGTACCTCAAGCTGGAGTGGTGCGACCGCGAGCACCACCGGGCCTTTGTGAACACCCTGCCGTTCGCGACCGGCATCCGCCGCTAGGGCCGAAGGGGCACCGACCGATGCGAGATCCGCTGTCCGTCCTCACCGAAGCCTTCACCGCCTTCCTCTTCGGCAAGGTGGAGACCACCCGCCTGCCCGTCCGCACCTCCACCGGGCAGGCCCAGGCCGTCTACCTGCCGACCGCCGCCCCCGGCCTCGGCGACTCCGGCGTGATCATCGGCCGCGAGGTCTACAGCGGCAAGGGCTACGTGTACGACCCCTTCCAGCTGTACGGGCAGCAGCTCCCCGCCCCCCACTGGCTCGTCCTCGGCGAGTCCGGCAACGGCAAGTCGGCGCTGGAGAAGACGTACGTGCTCCGCCAGCTCCGCTTCCGCGACCGGCAGGTCGTCGTCCTCGACGCCCAGGGCGAGGACGGCGTCGGCGAATGGAACCTCATCGCCCAGGAGCTGGGGATAACCCCCATCCGCCTGGACCCGATGGTCGCCAACGACGCCGGGATCCGCCTCAACCCCCTCGACCCCGCCATCACCACCACCGGCCAGCTCGCCCTGCTGCGCACCATCATCGAGGTGGCGATGGGCCACGGCCTCGACGAGCGCTCCGGCTTCGCCCTCAAGGTCGCCCACGCCCACGTCAACAACCACATCACCGACCGCCAGCCGATCCTCACCGACATCGTCGAGCGGCTGCGCCACCCCGAGGCCGAGTCCGCGGAGGCCATGAACGTCGACATAGACGACGTCCGGGCCTGGGGCCTCGACGTGGCCCTCGTCCTCGACCGGCTCGTCGACGGCGACCTGCGCGGCATGTTCGACGGCCCCACCACCGTCGGCATCGACCTCGACGCGCCCCTGATCGTCTTCGACCTCTCCCACATCGACCGCAACTCCATCGCCATGCCCATCCTCATGGCGATCGTCGGCGTGTGGCTGGAGCACACCTGGATCCGCCCCGACCGGAAGAAGCGCATCTTCCTCGTCGAGGAGGCCTGGCACATCATCAACAGCCCCTTCGTGGCCCAGCTGTTCCAGCGCCTGCTGAAGTTCGGCCGCCGCCTCGGCCTCTCCTTCGTCGCCGTCGTCCACCACCTCTCGGACGTCGTCGACGGCGCCGCCGCCAAGGAGGCAGCCGCCATCCTCAAGATGGCCTCCACCCGCACCATCTACGCCCAGAAGGCCGACGAGGCCCGCTCCACCGGCCAGGTCCTCGGCCTGCCCCGCTGGGCCGTCGAGATCATCCCCACCCTCACCCCCGGCATCGCCGTCTGGGACGTCAACGGCAACGTGCAGGTCGTCAAACACCTCATCACCGAACGGGAACGGCCGCTCGTCTACACCGACCGCGCCATGACCGAGTCCTCCGGCCCCGCCGACCCCGACGACCACGACCTCGAATGGGAGACGGAGCAGCGCGCCCTCCTGATGGAGCGCCAGCGCATGAACGACAACCCCCGGTCCACGGTGGCCTGACGTGACCCAGGCACGGCAGCGGCAGGGCGGCGTCTCCGACGGCCTCCTGATCGGACTGTTCGCCCTGATCCTCGGCGCGGCCCTGCTCGTCTGGTCCGCGACCGGCCTCTCCGGGCTGCTCTCCCACGGCGCCTGGCCGGCCGGGGTCGACCTCACCCGCACCCCGCCGGCCCTCCGCTCCCTGGCGACCGACCCGACCGACCTCCCGGCCGCCTGGCCCGCCACCCCGCCCGGCGCGCTCTCCGGCTACGGCCTCTTCTGGGGCATCGTCATCGGCCAGGCCATGATCCTCGCCGTCCTCGCCGTCTTCCTCCTGGGCACCTTCGCCCGCTGGCGCGCCGTCCGCGCCGACCGGAAGACCGCCCCGCGCCCCGCCCCCGCCCACACCCAGGACCCCGCGCCCGCCGAGCCCGTACGCGCCCAGGACCCGGCCCCGCACCCCGTACAGACCGCCCCGGCCGCACCGGTCCCCGCCCAGCCCCCGGCACCGACCACGACCCCGGCACCCGCACCGGCGCCCGCGCCCGTCCCCCGCCCCGGCGCCTTCTACGGGCCGCGCGAGACCCGCCGGGCGCTCGCCGTCCAGGCCGTCCGCGAGGCCGAGGGGCCCGCCCTCGTCGTCACCTCCGACCCCGCCGTCTGGGCCGACACCAAGGACGTGCGCGGCAAGCTCGGCCCCGTCCTCGTCTACGACCCCGGCCACCTCTGCGACACCCCGGCCCGCCTCCACTGGTCCCCCGTCGAGGGCTGCGCCGACCCGGAGACCGCACGGACCCGCGCCGCCGCCCTGCTCGCCCCGGTCCGCCCGCACGCCCGCCTCGACGCGGCCACCGCCACCACCGCCGAGACCCTCCTGCGCTGCTGGCTGCACGCCGCCGCCGTCGACGGCCGCCCCTTCCGCCAGGTCCACCGCTGGGCCCAGGGCACCGACGCCCACGACCCGGTCCGCGTGCTGCGCGGCCACCCCAAGGCCGCCCCCGGCCTCGCCGGACTCCTCGAAGCCACGCTCACCGCCCACCCCGACAGCCGCCGCACCGCCCAGGAGCTGACGGCCCGCGCCTTCTCCGCCCTCGCCTCGGTCCACATCCGCGAGGCGTGCACCCCGCACCGGACCGACACCCTCGCCCTGGCATCTTTCGCCGCCGAAGGGGGAACCCTCTACGTGGTGGGCGAACCGGTCGAGGACCCGCGCACCCACCCGGGCGCGATGCCCCTCCTCACCGCGCTCGCGTCGCACGTGGTCGAGCACGGCCGCCGCGTGGCCGCACGGTCATCCGACGGTCGGCTCGACCCACCACTCACCCTCGTCCTCGACGACGTCGCCGCCGTCGCCCCGCTGCCCGAGCTGCCGGACCTCCTCGCCGACGGACCGGCCCGCGGCCTGCCCGCCCTCGCGCTCATGCGCTCCCGCGAACAGGCCCGCGCCCGCTGGCCCGAACACGCCCTGCGGTAGGACTACCGGCGCAGCTCGTACTCCAGGTCGCGCGCCTCGCCCGACCCGAGCGTGTCCGCCCGCCCCCCGGTCGGCACGAAACCGGACCGCCGGTAGACGGCCTCCGCCCGCCCGTTGTCCTCGTTCACGAAGAGGCGCACCCGCCCGACCGGCGGCTCCTGCGCCCACGACCACTCCACGGCCGTCCGCAGCAGCGCGTCCACCAGCCCGCTCCCGCGCGCCTCCGGCCGCACGTACACCCCCACCACGTCGGTCTGCGCCTCCGTCACCTCGCCGAACGGCGCGGGCCCCTCACCCGGCCGCTCCACCAGCACGGTCGCCGTGCCCACCCAGCGTCCGTCCGCCGCCTCGGCCACGAACTGCCGGATCCACGTCCCCCGGTCCTCCGAGCCGCCCTCGGCCCGCTCCCGCCAGAAGGCGTCCGGCCGGGCCGCCGCCTCCTCGTACGACTCCACGAACGCCAGCGCCGCCACCGGGTCCCGCAGCGCCGCCAGCCGCAGCTCGCGCACCGCCTCCCACTCCCCGGACCGGACCGGCCGGACCACGCACCCCGCCACCGGCGGCAGCTCGTACTCCTCCTCGTACGCCCCCGAACCGCCCGGCACCGGCACCCGCTCGCCCGACGGCACGAAGCCGAACCGCCGGTAGAAGGCGGCGGCCCGCGCGTTCTCCTCGTGCACGTACAGCCGCACCCGGCGGACCCCCGGCACGCTCCACGACCAGGCGACGGCCGCCCGGAACAGCGCGCCGGCCGTGCCGTCGCCGCGCGCCTCCGGCCGCACGTACACCCCCACCAGGTGGGTCTGCGGCACCTTCGCCGGCTCCCCGAACCGCACCTCGTCCTCCGGCCGTTCGACCAGCACGGTCACCGAGCCGACCCAGCGGCCGTCCCCGGCCTCGGCCACGAACTGCCGCACCCGGCCCTCCCCGGCCTCCGACGCGGCCGCCGTCCGCTCCCGCCACACCTCGTCCGGACGCGCCACCGCGTCCTCGTGCGCCTCCAGGAAGGCGAGGTGCGCGACGGGGTCGAGGAGCGCCGCGAGCCGCAGCTCGCGCGCCTCCTCCCACTCGTCGGGACGGACGGCGCGGACGGTGCGGGGTGCAGGGTTCATGCCCCGCATCCTCGCCCGGACCACCCCGCCCCACAAGGGAATTCCCTGCTCAGAGCCGCCCCCCGCTCCCATGTGGTACCCCGGTACGACACCGCCCGCCGGACGGCCGACCACGGTCCGACGCCCGGCCCGCGCCCGCTCCGTAGCGTCGTACCCATGATCCGAGCAGAGCGACTCACCAAGCGGTACGGCTCCCGCACCGTCGTCCGGGACCTCTCCTTCACCGTCCGCCCCGGCACCGTCACCGGCTTCCTCGGCCCCAACGGCGCCGGCAAGTCCACCACCCTGCGCATGGTCCTCGGCCTCGACGCCCCCACCGGCGGCACCGCCACCGTCGCCGGCCGCTCCTACGCCGCCCACCCGGCGCCCCTCACCCAGGTCGGCGCCCTCCTCGACGCCCGCTCCTTCCACCCCGGCCGCACCGCCTTCCACCACCTGATGTCGCTCGCCCACACCCACGGCATCCCGCGCTCCCGCGTCGAGCACGTCCTCGGGGTCACCGGCCTCTCCGACGTCGCCGGCCGCCGTGTGAAGGGCTTCTCCCTCGGCATGGGCCAGCGCCTCGGCATCGCCGCCGCGCTCCTCGGCGACCCGGCCGCCGTCGTCCTCGACGAGCCCGTCAACGGCCTCGACCCGGAGGGCGTCCGCTGGGTCCGCACCCTCCTCAAGTCGCTGGCCGCCGAGGGCCGTACGGTCCTCGTCTCCTCCCACCTGATGAGCGAGATGGCGCTGACCGCCGACCACCTGGTCGTCATCGGCCGGGGCCGGCTCCTCGCCGACACCACCGTCGCGCAGCTCGTACGGGACGCGGGCACCGGCTCCGTCCTCGTCACCAGCCCCGACGCCGACCGGCTCCGCACCCTCCTGCCGACCCCGGCCCGCACCGCCGAGGAGGGCCCCGGCACCCTCCGCGTCACCGGCCTCGACGCCCCCGCCATCGGCCGCCTGGCCGCCGCCCACGGCATCGAACTCCACGCCCTCACCCCCGAGGACGCCTCGCTGGAGCAGGCGTTCATGGACCTCACCCACGACTCCGTCGAATACCAGGGAGCAGCCGCATGACCACCGTCCCCGCCCCCTACCGGATCACCCCGGCCCGCGTCCTGCGCGCGGAGTGGCACAAGCTGTGGACGCTCCGCTCCACCTGGGCCACGCTCCTCGCGGCCGCCGCCCTCGTCCTCGGCGTGGGCCTCCTGATGGGCACCACCTACACCTCCGACGGCGGCGACTCCGACGTGGACACCGTCGTCCTCACCCTCTACGGCTCGCAGTTGAGCGGCATCTGCCTGGCCGTCCTCGGCATCCTCGTCAGCGCCGGCGAGCACTCCACCGGCCTGGCCCGCGCCACCTTCACCGCCGTGCCCCGCCGCCTGCCGGTGCTGGGGGCGAAGGCCGCGGTCCTCGGCGGCACCGTCTTCGCGGTCTGCCTCCTCACCAACCTGCTGACCTTCACCACCGCCCAGTTCTTCCTCGCCGACACCGACCAGGCCGCCTCCCTCGCCGACGACGGCGTCCTCGCCGCCGTCGCGGGCAACGCCGTGGGGCTCACCCTGCTCTCCCTGATCGCCCTCGCCCTGGGGGCGGCCCTGCGCTCGGTGCCGGGCGGGCTCGGCGCGTTCATCGGCGGCGTCGTCGTCCTCCCCGAGGTCGCCGGCATGCTCCCGTACGACGCCGTCGAGACCGCGCTGCGCTACTTCCCCACCCAGGCGGCCGGCGTCCTCGGCTCCGCGACCCCGCTGCCGGACGCGCCCTCCACGGGGGCCGCCCTCCTGGCCCTCGCCCTGTGGACGGCGGCGGCCCTCGCGGTCCCCGCGCTCTTGCTCCGCCGCCGGGACGTATGAGGATGATGACCGGGTGACGACGGAGACGACCGGAACGGCGGGGACCACGGAGGCGACGGCGGTGAGGTCGAGGGTGGCGGGGTCGGGTGCGGTGGAGCCGGGGGCGGCGAAGTCGGGTGCGGTGGAACCGGCCGTGGTGGAACCGACCGCCCCCAGCCGGTACGCCCAGCGGATCACCGCCCGCGTCCGCGCCGCCGACGCGGCCCGCCCGTGGCTGTGGGACGGCGCGGTCACCCTCGTCTGGACGGTCGCGGCCCTGGTGGACGCGGCGGGTGGCTGGCGGAACGTGGCCCGGGACCCGTCGCTCCCGGCCGGTCTGGTCGCCGTCCTCAGCCTGGCCCTCGCCCTCCCCCTGTACGCGCGCCGCCGCCGCCCCACCACGGTCCTCGCCGTGATGGCGGCGGCGGCCTTCGCCAGCGAGGTGTCCGGCGCCTTCCTCCAGGCCGGGTTCCTCCAGGTCCTCCCCCTGTTCCAGCTGGCCCTGACCCGCCCGCCGCGCCGCCTCCTGTGGGCCTTCCCCGCCCTCGCCCTGCCGCTCCTGGCGGGCGCGCTGCGCTTCGACGGGGAGGCGTGGGACGCCCACGTCGTCCCCACCCTGTGGGCGTACGCGGGCGTCGCCCTGCTCGGCATCACGGTCCGCTCGCGCCGCGACCACACCGCGGCCCTGGAGGACCGGGCCCGCCGCCTGGAGATCGAGCGCGACCAGGAGGGCCGGCTCGCCGCCGCCGCCGAACGCGCCCGGATCGCCCGCGAGATGCACGACATCATCGGCCACAACCTCTCGGTCATCACCGGCCTCGCGGACGGCGGCCGGTACGCGGCGGCCCGCAGCCCGGAGCGGGCCGCCCAGGCACTGGAGGCCATCGGCACGACGAGCCGTCAGGCCCTGGGCGAACTCCGCCGCCTGCTGGGCGTCCTCGCCGTCCCGGACGGCGCCCCCGGCGCGGACCGCACCCCCCAGCCGGCCCTGGCCGACCTCGCACCGCTCCTGGAGGGCGTACGGAAGGCGGGCCTGCCGGTCGCGGCCGACCTGCCCGACCCGCTCCCCGCGCTGCCGCCCGGCGCCGAACTCACCGTCTACCGGGTGGTGCAGGAGTCGCTGACGAACACGCTCAAGCACGCGGGGCCCGGCGCCACGGCCACGGTCCGCCTGACGGCCGCCCCGGACGGCACCGTCGTCACCGTCACCGACACGGGCACCCCGTCCGGTCCGCCCGGCCGGGGCCGGGGACTGACCGGAATGCGGGAGCGCGCGGCCCTCTACGACGGCACACTCGACTGCGGCCCCCTGCCGGCCGGCACCGGCTGGCGGGTACGGCTCCACCTGCCCGCCGCCCGCCCGAACTCCCCGGAGGAGTCCCGCCCGTGACGACCGTCCTGATAGCCGACGACCAGCCGATGCAGCGCTTCGGCTTCCGCATGCTCCTGGAGAGCCAGGACGACATGACGGTCGTCGGCGAGGCCGCGAACGGCGCCGAGGCCGTCCGGCAGGTCGCCGCCCACCACCCGGACGTGGTCCTCATGGACATCCGCATGCCGGGCCTGGACGGCATCGAGGCCACCCGCCGCATCGTCGCCGCGGGCGCCCGCACCCGCGTCCTCATCATCACCACCTTCGACCTGGACGCGTACGCCTACGACGGCCTGCGCGCCGGTGCGAGCGGCTTCCTGGTGAAGGACGCCCAGCCGGAGGAGCTCCTCGCGGGCGTCCGCGCGGTCGCGGCCGGCGACGCGGTGGTCGCCCCGAGCCTGACCCGCCGCCTCCTGGACACCTACGCCCACCACCTCCCGGCCTCCGCGTCCGCCCCCGCCCCGGGCGAGGACCCGCGCCTGTCCTCCCTCACGGACCGCGAACGCGAGATCCTGACGGTCATCGGCCAGGGCTGGACCAACACGGAGATCTGCGACCGCCTCCACCTGGCGGAGTCCACGGTGAAGACCCACGTCGGCCGCATCCTCGCGAAGACGGGGGCGAGGGACCGCGTCCAGGCGGTGATCCTGGCCTACGACACCCACCTGGTGAAACCGTCCTAGGGACCTGCCCCGGCCCGCCCTGCCCCGTCCCGCTCCGGCCTAGCCTCCGGTCGTGCCGTCGAGCAGCTCGCGGAGGATGTCCAGGTGGCCGTTGTGGCGGGCGGTCTCCTCGGTGAGGTGGAGGAGGATCCAGCGCAGGTCGACGTGGAGGCCGCCGCGGATGGTTCCCACGGCCCGCCGGTCCAGGTCGGTCGCGGCGACCAGTTCGCGGTAGCGGGCGCTCTGTTCGGCGTACTCGTCGAGCAGCCGCGCGAGCGGGAAGCCGACCGCGATCCGCATCTCGCGGTCCGGGTCCTCGTCCGTCATGGGGGCCAGGTCCTCCTCGCCGAGGAGGATCACCTGGAACCAGTAGTACTCGACCCAGCGGAGATGGTTGATCAGCCCGCTCATGGTCATCAGCGGCGAGGCCGGCAGCAGCGCCTTGCGGGCGTTCTCCTCGGAGACGCCCTCGCACTTGGCACGGGCGGTGTCCCGCGCGTAATCGAGGAAGGTGGTGAGCTGGGTGCGCTCGTCCCACGCGGACGGTGTGTCACTGATTCTCGTCGTCATCGCGCGAAGCGTCCCCGATCACCGCACCCGCTGTCGAGGCGTTTTAGAGCGGACTGGTTTTGAACGCAGAAATGCCTCAACCCCCGGACAAGATCCGGGGGTTGAGGCTAAAAATTGTTCGGCGGTGTCCTACTCTCCCACAGGGTCCCCCCTGCAGTACCATCGGCGCTGAAAGG